>CAVTJT010000001.1:0-86915 GCA_963735095.1 uncultured beta proteobacterium
GCTGCCAGGCGCTGCGGCGCCCCAGCGCCCGAGGAGCCGTAGCTGAGATGGCCCGGCTTCGCCTTCGCGTAGGCAATGAATTCCTGCAGCGACTGGGCCGGGACCGACGGATTCACCACGAACACGTCCGGCACGGTGGCGACGATGGTTATCGGGCTCAAATCTCGTTCCAGGTCGTACCGCAGAATCTTGCGCTCCAAGGTGTAGTTGATCGAATGCGAGGTGAGCGCGCCCAGCAGGATCGTGTAGCCATCGCCTGGCGCCTTCGCCACCGGTTCGGCGCCGATATTGCCGCTCGCGCCGGCACGGTTGTCGACGATCACCTGCTGACCGAGTTGTTCCGACAGCCTCTGCGCAAGGACGCGGCCGATGAAGTCGGCGGCGCCCCCGGGCGGGAACGGGACGATCATCCGCACGGGCTTGGCCGGATAGCTCTGGGCGAACGCGAGGCCGGACCGTCGCAAGACAAACAGACCGCAAGGGCAAACGCCTGGATGATGGCGCGCATCGGCGTTTCCCCTCCTGCGACGACAAGTGAAGCGGATGTTGACCCGCGTCGCTGGTTCCTGCAACTATCCAACTTTCACCGATCGATGAATTCTGGTTAACGCATGGAGCTGCGTGACATCGAATATTTCGCCGTCGTTGCGGAACACCGCAACGTGCGACGGGCATCTGAAGTGCTGGGACTGAGCCCACCCGCGCTGAGCAAGAGCTTGCGCCGGCTGGAGAAGTCGATGCAGGCGAAGCTAGTCGAGAGGACGCCGAAAGGGGTGGCATTGACCCCGGTCGGCGCTGCCTTGCTCGCGCAAGTGCGCCGGCTCCGCGTCACCCTGCAGGACATCCGCCGGGAAGCCGAAGACCTCAGTCAGGGCCGCGCGGGGCACCTGCGCATCGGCGTCGGCGCGACCACGGTCGAAGACCTGCCGGAGGGTTGTGCTGCGCTCTTGCAGGAAGCCCCCGAACCTGACCGCGCAGATCACCGTCGCCGACAACGACGTGATGGTGCCCGCGCTGTGCAACGGGGAACTGGACCTGATCTTCAACGTCATCCCCGACTCGCCGTACGCGGGATGCGTCCAGGAGCACCTGTTCGACGACATGTTCGTCGTCTGCGCGTCCGCTGATCATCGGCTGGCCAAGCGCAAACGGTTCCATGGCCGAACTCGCGCACGAGCAGTGGACGCTCTCCGCCCTGCGGTACTCAACGTGCAACACATCCATCGGGCGTTTCAGGCAAGCGGCCTGCCGCCGCCGCGGGTCGCGATCGAAGCACGCCCGCTACGACTGCGCCTTCAGATCTGCGCGTCCACCAATTTGCTGAGCTTCAACGCCAGGCGATCACTGCAACTGGTCGCGCCGCGCTTTCGACTGAAGGAACTTCCGGTCGAGGAGCTGAAGTGGCGTCGCGCCGTCGGCGTGATCTACCGGAACGAATCCTATCTGTCCCCGACCGCGCGGCGGCTGATCCGCCTGCTAAGAGCGGTCGCGCCGCAGTCGGCGCATCGGTGAAGGTCACCGAAACGCGCAATGACCGCTTGCGTGCTCCGCCGCTGCTGACCGCTTCTCTGATCGGGCCCGTTTGTCAACAGCGGACTGTCTTTGTGTTGTGGGCATTGTGTGGGAATCGTCTCGGTGTAGGTCACGCTTCTCTACGCAGTCGAACCCAAGGCCTTCGGCCGGCGCTGCACGCATTGGTCAGATGGAGCGGAGAGCCACGCTTTTGGGCGCGCTTTGACGCGCAGCAGTCATTTGCGGCTTCATCCGGACCATCGTCTACACGTCGACGAATCTCTTCACAACAATCACTAGCGCGCGTTGAATCAGCCTCGGCGGTTCATGCTGCAACCTCCTGAGCTCCCCAGCGGAACACCGTGCCATCTGTCCACATGCGATGCAGGATCACCGCCAGCTTGCGTGCCACTGCGATCACCGCGCGGCGGTGACCTCGCGTCTTGGCCAGCCGTATGCCCCAGGCCTTCAGCGACGACCACCGCTCGTTGCGCGTGAGCAGCGAATGCGCCGCTACGTACAGCGCTGAGCGAACGTCGGCGTCACCAGCTCGAGAGATATGGCCAGGGTTGTCGCTCTCGCCAGACTGGAAGCGTCTGGGCGTCAGGCCGAAGTGCGCAGCCACCGTGCGAGAGGACTTGAATCGGCTGGGATCGTCCACGCCCGCCTTGAACGACAAGGCGGTGACGGGTCCAACACCCGGCACCGACATCAGCAACTTGCAGACCGGGTCGACCTTCACCAGCGCCTTGATGGCGTTGTCGAGCTTCAGGTAGGTCTTGTACAGCACCGTCCGAGCGTCCAGCAATGGATTAAGCGCGCACGCCAGCATCTCGTCTGAGGCGTAGGCTTGTCGCACCTCGGCGTCGAAGCCGCCGTGGCCCACACGAGGCGGCAAGCAGATTCCGAACACCCGTAGCAGCCCGCGCAGCTCGTTCTCCAGATCGACGCACTTCTTCAAGATCGCCCTGCGGCTGGCAAGCAGTGCCCGCACACGGTGGCTGTGCATGCTCTTGACGTGCACACGGCTGTACCAGCCCGTGCGCAGGATCTGTGCGATGCCGCGTGCGTCATTGCGGTCGGTCTTGTTGCGCATGGCAGCCAATGTGTTCTTGACCTGCCTGGCCTCCATGCAGATCACCTCGAAGCCCGCGGCCTGCAGGCCATAGGTGAGGTACTGCGTCAGCGTGCCCGCTTCCAGGCCGATGGATTTCACATCAGCGCTGAAGCGGCGCAGGCACTCAGCGATCGCTTCAGGCTGCGCTGGCACCTTGCACTCGTGGCAGACCTCGCCGCGATCGTCCACGATGCAAATCGAGACAGAGCGCAGCGACACGTCGATTCCGGTGAAGTACGTCATTCGATCTCTCCTTCGTAGAGGCACTACGAGTCTAGAGAGACAGCTCCGCGGGTTAATGAGCCCGCCCGATCACCGATGCTTCTGGCCGATAGCTGTCACTCGCAATCGTCTACTTTCGACGGCGGATTCAACCGGTCAACGCAACGGTCTGGCTGAACATCTCAGCCGGCGTCTGGAAGCCGAGAGTCTTTCTCGGCCTCTCGTTCAGTTGTCTCGCCACGGCATTGAGCTTGGCCTGTGAGTAGCTCGAGATGTCGATGCCCTTGGGCAGGTACTGCCTGAGCAGGCCGTTCGTGTTCTCGTTGCTGCCGCGCTGCCAAGGGCTCTGTGGGTCACAGAAGTAGACCTGGATGTCGGTCGCGAGCGTGAATCGCTTGTGGCCGGCCATCTCCTTGCCTCGATCCCACGTCAGCGACTTGTAGAGCTCTTGAGGCAGCTTGCGAGCATTCTTGATCAGCGCGTTGACGACCGTCTGCGTGTCCTTGGCACCCACCTTCACGAGCATCGCGTACCGGGTCTGACGCTCGACCAGCGTTGCGATCTGGCTGTTGTGACTGCCGAACAGCAGGTCTCCCTCCCAGTGACCAGGCACCGCGCGATCCTCGGCGGACGCAGGTCGCTCGCTGATCGACACGGCGCCAACGATCTGCCCGTGGATGTCGGTCTTCTGCGTGTGATGCCGAGACCGACGCATGCCGCGCGTCCGTCTCAAATGCTGCAGCAGCTCTTTCTTCAAGGCGCCACGCGCTTGAATGAAGAGGCTGCGGTAGATCGTCTCGTGTGACACGTGATGGCTCTCGTCGCACGGATAAGTATGCTTGAGCCATCCGGCGATTTGTTCTGGCGACCACAGCAGCCGAAGCTTGTCGGTCACGATGCGCGCCAAGGCCATGTTCTCGACCAGCTTGCAGTGCTTGGGACGAAGCGCGCGATCCCAAGCGGCACCGTCGGCTTCGGTGGCCCGATAGTCCATTGACCACCATTGCGCTTGATCTCGCGGCTGACCGTCGATGGCGCTCGCCCGAGCCGCGCAGCAATCGAACGAATCGATTGGCCTTCCACCATGGCGCGTGAGATCTCTTCTCTCTCGGCCAGCGTCAGCGCCGTTGCGCAGCGGCTGCGTGCCGGCGGCCGAATGCCGCCCGTCCGGGACAGGATTCCCTGCACAGACGTGTGTGCTCGATTGAACAGCTGAGCAATCTGATGGAGCGTCCAGCCTGCCTTCCATCGCTCCCACATCAATGCCTTCTGAGCGTCCGTGTAGTAGGTTCGCGTCCGGTACTTCATCTGCAACACTCCTTCTGCCTACGCAGTGGTCAGTGTGTTGCATCGACCCGTTGAATCCGCCACCCAAAGTGGCCGCAGCCTAGGAAGCCGACACTCGGTGAACTTCGCAAATCGAAGCAGCAGTAGCGCGCGCGGAACGCTACTGCGTCGGCGTAACGAGCGAACTGTGTCAGCGTGGCCCAGGGCCCATCGATTGCTCTGGCTGGGCATCAACAACTGGCGGAGCAGCCGTCGGCTAGACGGTCTGCGTCGGCTTTGTCGACTGCAACTGCGCGCCCATCAATTCTTCGATCTTCAACTTGAGCAGGCTTGTCTTCTCATCGGAAGGGAAGCCGACGCCGATGCCTTGGGTGCGACCGCCTGTTGCATTTCCCGGTGTGATCCAAGCGACCTTGCCGGCGACGGGGTACCGCTGAGGGTCATCGGGCAATGTCAGAAGCAGATAGACGTCGTCGCCGAGCTGATATGCGCGTGTGGTCGGCACGAAGATGCCACCATGCGCCAGCAATGGCATGTACGCCGCATAGAGTGCACCTCGCTCGCGGAACACGAGTTGCATGACACTCGGTCTGGAGGCCAGTGATGCGAGTGCACCGGACTGGGTGGGCTTCATGGACTCGGTTTGCGGGTTTAAGGTCAACGCGCAGAGGGCGAACCTGCTGCAGCGGCTTCGTCACAGCGAAGGGCTACGCTCTATTGAGCGACATCGAGAACGTCAAGAAATCGCAGCATGACGTGCTGAGCGGTCTTTGCTCGATGTCTCGCCTGCTTGAGTTGCTTGTAGGACTCGACCGATCCACTCTCTGTCGCTCGCACGCGCTCGGACACTTCCTTGTACGCGGCTTCGCACTCGAGGCAAAGGCCGCGCCACAACCGGTCCGCTTCATCCAAATTTGGCACCGGGCCGATGAACTCGTACCCTCGCAAACTCGGCATGGCAGCCCTCCTACGTGATCTCGGAGACGGATGACAGAGGAAGGCAGCAGCGACACTCCCCTGGTCATTCCGAGCACTCTACAAGGCGCCATGAACTGCATGTGTAAAAAGCACATTTCACATTGCCGCTGGGTCGCCCGCGGGTCTTGAAGCGTGAAATCCGACACTCGCTTGTAGTGCCCACAAGCAGCGCCCGCGAGCAAAGCCGGGGGATGAGCAGAGCAGGTCGGATTCACGTTCGGTGCATGGCGCGCGACTTGGGTGAAGCAGCTGCAGCCGCGATCTGCCGAGCCGAAGCGACCGCGGGCTTTCGGTAGTCAGGTGCCGGCCTTATTGGCGCTCGGCAATGACCGCTTTGAGTCAAGGCCAGCAATGTCGGCACTTGGCCGATAGCGGACCGTTGCGGCCGCCAACGACTCAAGGCTGTTGATCGCCTTCAGCCAACCGAGATCACCCGAGACCTCTCACTTCGGAAACAGGGACGTCAAGATCAGTCGAAGTCCCCAGTCGTGCGGGTCGCCGGGCGGGCTGTCGACCCAGTAGCGCACACCACCGCCGACGCTCATGCGCTGCTCGCCCACTCAGCCGTGCCGTCCTAGCGGCACGCTGATCAGCGCGGCCACCGGGTTGGACAACTGCGCCGGTCGAACATCAACTCGAAGCCGCGCTTCGCATCGGTGGGGATCCAGTTCGATTGCTTGCCGGCCGGGGCCGTGGGCCCGATGTAGATGTCGACCGAGCCGTCGGCGTTGCGCTTCACCTCCGTTCAAGGACTTCCCGCCGGTGCAGAAGCCCAACACCTTCACCGTCGACGAAGCGTTGGCGAAGATGAGCGAGGCGATGGCCGGCTCGACCTGACACCGCGTCGACGACGCATGATGGGGCGGCGCCACCAGGCGCCGCACCCGCGACCTGGCTTCGGCCGTCCAGGACGGCCTCAAGCGATGCGCAGCCGGCTCAGCGCCTCCGATGGCGGAGGCGGTCGCAGCTTCAGTGCGCGCAGCCGCTGCGTCAACAGCGTGGCGATCATCAGGTTGCGGTGCGTCTTCGAGTCGGCCGGCACCACCGTCCAGGGCGCCCACGGCGTGCCGGTGGCGCGGATCGCGGCGTCGTACGCGGCCATGTAGTCCTTCCACCGCTTGCGCACGTCGAGGTCACCGACATCGAACTTCCAGTGTTTGCTCGGGTCGTCGAGCCGCGCCTGCAGGCGCACGCGCTGTTCGTCCTTGGAGATGTGCAGCATGAACTTGCACACCACCGTGCCGTGCTCGGTGAGCATGCGCTCGAACTCGTTGATCTGCCGGTAGCGCTGTGCCACCTGCTGTGCGGTGAGCTGGCGGTTGACCACCGGCACCAGCACGTCTTCGTAGTGGCTGCGGTTGAACACCACGATCTCGCCGGAGCCGGGCATCGCACGGTGGATCCGCCACCAGGGGTCGTGCGCGCGCTCCTCTTCGGTCGGTGCCTTCCATCCGACCACGCGCACACCGAGCGGACTCATGCGGCCGAACACGTCGCGCAGCGTGCCGTCCTTGCCGCTGGTGTCCATGCCTTGCAGCACCACCAGCAGCTTGTAGCGCCGATCGGCGTAGAACAGCGTCTGCAGCGCATCGAGTCCGTCGGCCAACTCGAGCACGGTGGCCTTGTCGCGCTCGCGGTCGCCGCTCGACAGCGGCTTGGCAGCGGGGTCGATCGACGCCAGTCGAAAGCGTTGCTCCGGCGACGCGTGCTGATAGCGCTCGACTTGCGAAGAATTGTTCTTTGATTTCGGCATGTCGTGTGCTCCGGGACCCAACGGTCCTCTAGTGCCAGAAGCGTTTCTGATCCATCGCCTTCACCAGCGCCTTGCGCGCCGCGCGTGCGGTGACGCCCAAGTGCGCTTGCAAGAAGCCGGCCGCAAACCATGCGCTGGGCCGCTTCTGCGCGTCGGTGCGGAACGCCGCGGCCGCCACCGCCACGTCGTTGTGGGCACCCAGCGCGTCCTGTGCCGAGCCCAGCTGCTGCAAATAGGCGCGCACCGCATCGCCGCGCCACCAGGACCCGGTGAGTTCGGCCAGGTAACGCAGCCGCTTCAAGCGTTTGCGCACCTGGTGCTGCGTGTCGAGCGGCAGCTTGGTGAAGCGCTCGCCGTCGCGTTGCACTTTGCGGTGCAACGCGTCGAGACGCTGCGTGATCAGCTCTCGTGCGGCCGCCGGCGCCACGGTGGCGAACTGGCTGGCATCGCCGTGGGCCAGCGCCAGCATCGACACCAGCGTCACCTGGAAGTCCGTGCCGCGAGCAATCGCGGGCGGATCCACCTGCTGCGGTGGCGTCCACAGCAGCAGCGGCGCACCCGCGGACTCCAGCAGCGGCCGCACCGCGGCGGCCACGGTTTCGTGATCGCGCCGCAGGCCGAGTTGCTCGAACACGCGGGCCAACACGGCATCCCATTCCGGCCGGATCGATGGCGACAGCTCGGCGAGTTCGCGCAACACCGTGCGCAGGCGCCGCAGCCCGACGCGCAGCTGGTGGATCGTCTCGGCATCGTCGTGGCCTTCGGCGATCGTGCCGGCGTTGGCGATCACCTGCGCGAGCGTCGACTGCAGCACGGCGCGCATCACGGCGGCGCCGTCGGCGCCGGGCGCGAGCTGCGGTTGTTGCGCACGGACCGCCGGCGGTGACTTGTCCGCTTGCAGCAGGCGATCGCCACGCTCGGCCTTGGTGGTCACGTTCAGCCACAGGCCGCCATGCTGGATCCACGCGATGGCCAGATCGAACAGACCGTGCGTCGGCCCGCCCTTGTGCTCCAGTTCGAGTTCGGCGATCGGCATCGATCGTTCGCCGGCGGTCACCTGTCCGATATCCAGCGCGGCCTCGATCGTCGTGCCGCGTGCATCGCGGATGCGGCACGCGAGGCGCTGCACATCGGTGGCATAACGCTCCACCAAGCCTGCGTTGGGAGCAGCCTGCAGCGACGCCATCAGCACCTTGCCCGCGTTGCTGCTGGCATGGCGGCTTGCATTCACCTCGGGCACACGGCCGGACGCACCGATCACACGCACGTTGTGTTCCATGCGATGGGCCACGCCTTGGCCTTCGGTCTTCACGGTCTGGATCCAGCGCCGGCCCTCGAGGCGGAGGCGCAGCGCCACGTGCGCACGCGCCAGTCGTGCATTGATGGTGTCGAAGTAATGCGCGCGAAGGCGTTGGCTCTTCGCGCCATGGGCGCGCAACGCGCCGCGCAACGACGGCAGCGCGTCGCTCGGCACTTGCAGCTTGAGTTCGAGTTCGCTGTCCGCCGCGCTCTCGTCGGCGGCGGGTGCCGCGGTGCTCGCCTGGCGCTTGCGGTCCATCGGGTGGTCGTCGGCTCGACGCCTTCAGCGGCGGGGCGATCAGGATAGCGCCGAACGAGGGCAAGCCGCGACGTGTCGGCGGGCGAGGCAAATTCTTGTCGCCGGCGGCACACCGCTTGCTGCATGCTGCGAGCCATGACATCGATCTACCTGATCCGCCACGCGGAGAAGCCGGAACCTGGCGAGCAGGGCGTGTCGGCCGCGGGACAGCCGGATGCGGATGGCTTGACGGTGCGGGGCTGGCAACGCGCCGGCGCATTGGTCGGCTTGTTCGCGATGCCCGATGGCGAGCCGCGCCACGCACTGCTCGTGCGGCCACGGCGTCTGTACGCCGCCGTCGATGCCGGCCGCAGCCATCGGCCCGCAGACACGCTGCTGCCGCTCGCGCAGTGCCTGGGCTTGGCGGTGCAACCGCTGGCGTCGAACGGCGAGCCGCTGGTGGCGGCGCAAACCTTGTGGGCATGCGGTGAGGACGTGCTGGTCTGCTGGCGGCGCCGCGAGCTGCCGCCGCTGGCACGTGCGCTGTTGCCGGGGGTCGACGGGCTGCCGGCCGCGTGGGACAAGGACTGCTTCGATCTGGTGTGGGTGATCCAGCCGACGAGCCTCACGGTCATTCCGCAGCGCTTGCTCGCAGGAGATCGCGGCCGCGCGGCCTGAGCACCGAAATGATGGCGCATGCGCAACGCCCCAGGTGGGCCCGCGTGGCAAGCCTCGCACTGGTGTTTCTTGCGCCCGTCTTCGCCACGGCGCCGAGTCGCGCTTTCGAGGTCGACCTGCTCAGTGTCGGTGTTCGCGTGCGCGTGGGTGAGCAGAAGGTGCTGGGCGTGCAGCAACCGGTGTCGTTCCGCGCCTATGACACGACCGCGACCATTCGTTTGCCCTGGCAGGAACCATTGTCCTCACACTGGCTTCTGGGCACGAGGCTGTTGACCAGCGCAGGTGTGCTCCGAGGGGCGGACAAGACCGCGTGGCTGCTGTCGTTGATCCCCTTGCTTGCGTTGGACATGCAAGACGGGCGCTTCACGCTCGACCTCGGCGCAGGGCTCGCTCTGTTTGGCAGGCATCGCTACGCGGAGCAAGACTTCGGTGGGCCGCTTCAAGTCGCCTTGACGCTCGGTGTCGCCGTGCCACTGTATGAACGCATTGCAGTGGGCTACCGGTTCATGCATTACTCCGATGGCGGGGCATACGGTCGTGGCTCCATCGGCGCCGACTTCCACATGGTCGAGTTGAGCTATCGCTTTTGAGGTCTTCCGATTGACATCGTCGAGCCGATTGCGTGAACATGCGCGCCCGGTCCTCCGCGATTTCACCGCCGGCCTGCAAGCGTGTGTGGCCGCGAGCCGACGGAGCGGTCGAGCAAGGCAACGTCGGCGCTGGCGCGGGCGCCGTGTCGGGCGGCATCAAGGGCGGCATCGGCAGCGGCCAGTGTCGTGCTGCACAACGGCATCGTCGTCGGTGCGCTCGTGTCGGTGAACTCCGAAGGCGCGCCCTACAACGACGAGGGCGATCTCTACGCGGTATCACTCGAACTCGACAACGAGTTCCGCACGCTGACCAAGGGCGGCGGCCATCGCCATCGCGTGCCGCTGAGCCTGCCCGGCGGCCCGCTGCGCAGCGGCACCAACGCCGTCGTCGCGACCAACGTGCAGCTCACGAAGTCGCAGGCGACAAGATCGCGGAGATGGCCGACGACGGCGTCGCGCGCGCCGTCAGCCCGGCGCACACGCCGGGCGATGGCGACACGCTGTTCGTGCTCGGCACCGCGCGGTTGGCGATGGCCACGCTCGGCGACGAGAGCGTGGTGGTCACGCAGATCGGCGCGGCCGCCGCCGAACGCGGTCTCGCGCGCCATCGTGCATGCGCTGCTGTCGGCCAAGTCGACCTCGTGCGAATCGAGCTACTGCGACACCTTCCGTCCGCGTGTCGGAACCGGCGCTAGGAAGGGGAGAACACCATGCGGCTTCACACTGCTCTTGCCCGACTGTTCGCCCTGACCGCGCTGGCGTCGGCGGCATTCGCTCAGACCCTGCCTCAGACACCGGGCCCGAAGAACGCGATCACCGACGTGCCCGGCATCGAGGTCGGGCACTACACCGCGACGAACGGAGTCCGGCGGCATGACCGGCACCACCGCCATCATCGCGCGCGGTGGCGCCACCGCCGGCGTCACGCAGCGCGGCGGCGCGCCGGGCACGCGCGAAACCGATCTGCTGAAGTCGGAGAAGGCGGTCGGCACCGCGCACGCGGTGGTGCTCAGCGGCGGCAGCGCCTACGGCCTGGCTGCGGCTGATGGCGTGATGACGTGCCTGGAGAGCCAGGGCATCGGCACGCCGGTGGCGAATGGCGCGATCGTGCCGATCGTGCCATCGGCGATCCTGTTCGATCCGGGTCGCTGCGCGCTGTTCAACTTTCGGCCTGATGCCGAGCTTCGGCACCAACGCCTGCCGCGCCGCGAACAGCGGACAGGTGCCGATGGGCAACGTCGGTGCGGGTGCGGGAGCGCGCTCCGGCGGCACCAAGGGCGGCATCGGCACGGCGAGTGCATGCTCGCCGAACGGCATCGTGGTCGGCGCCATCGTGGCGGTGAACTCGGCCGGCTGCACGTTCGACGCCACCAGCGGTGATTTTTTCGCCGGCTACACGCTCGGCCGACGAGACAGCGCGGTGCGCACCGCGCAGGCCACACCCGCGGCCGAGGAGCGACGAGTTGCTGCGCGCGACGACCATCGCCGTCGTGGCCACCAACGCGCGGCTGACGAAGGCGCAGGCCAACAAGGTCGCGCAGATGGCCGACGACGGCCTGCGCGCCCGGCTACAGTGCCGTGCATGTGTTATTCCGCTCAGATCCTCGCCGACTACCGCAAGTACGTCAGGCACCATGGCGCGACGGTGGACCTCAAGGAGTTCGTCGATCTGTTCTGGCGTCGCCTGACCGATGCCAGCATCAAGATCCCGAAGGCGATGGAAGCCCCGTTCGCCGATCCGCAAGGTGATGAAGAGGCGCGCATCAAGGCGCATGTCGACACCTTCCATCGCCAGGAGGCCGCCCGGCTCGAACAGGAGTTGTTCAAGCAGCGCAAGCGCCTCGCCGATGCCGAGCGCACGCTGCAGAGCAAGGCGACCAAGGCGGCCACCGAAAGCAAGCGCATCGCCACCGCCAAGGTCGAGTGGGCACTCGGCAAACTCGGCGACCTGCGCCGCAGCGATCTGATCGACGACGATTCGCGGATCTTTCCGGCGCACTACGCGCCGGTGATGGTGTGGGAGAACGGCCGGCGCGTGATCAAGCCGATGCGCTACCAGTGCCGCCTGCCCGGCAAGCCCGCTTTTCACGACGCCAAGTTTCCCGGCACCTACAACGCGCGACGCGACAACCTCGAAGGTTATTGGCGCGAGCTGTTCGGCCATTCGCACGGCGTCATGGTGCTCGATGCGTTCTTCGAGAACGTGAGCCGGCACAACGTGGAGCGGCGCGCGCTGGCCAGCGGCGAGCAGCCGGAAAACGTGGTGCTGGAGTTCCGCCCGCGACCGCCACGCCCGATGTGGGTGGCTTGCCTGTGGTCCCGCTGGACGGCGCGTGGCGAACCGGACCTGCTGTCGTTCGCGGCCATCACCGATGAACCGCCGCCCGAGATCGCGGCCGCGGGTCACGACCGATGCATCATCCCGATCCGACCCGAACACGTCGATGCATGGCTGCAACCCAAGGCATCGGACCTGGCCACGCAGCGTGCGATCCTCGACGACCGCGAGCCCACGTACTACGAGCACCGACTGGCAGCGTAGCCGCCATGGTCACTACGCTGGCGGCGTAGCCGCCACGGGCTGCGCTCGCAGCACAGCCGCGGTCACTCCGGCTCGATGCCGGCGGCCTTGATCAACTGGCCCCAACGTGCGGTGTCGCGCTCGACCAGCAGCCGCAACGACTCCGGGTTGCCGGGGAACGGCTCGGCGTGCAGGCGCGCCAGATGTTCGAGCATGCCGGGGCTCTTGACCGTCGCGTTGGTGAGATCGGACAGCCTGGTCACGATGTCGGTCGGTGTCTTCGCCGGCAGGAACAGCGCCAGCCAGGCGTTGAATTCGTAGCCGGGCAATCCGGCCTCGGCGATGGTCGGCAGATCGGGCGCGCTGGCCGTGCGCTTGGCGGCGCTGATGCCCAGGGCTTGCACCTTGCCGCCTTGCGCCTGCGCGATACCGAGCGCCGCATCGGTGACGAGAAAGTGCAGCTGGCCGCCGATGAGGTCGGTGATCGCCTGCGACGACGTGCGGTACGGCACATGCACCGCGTCGATGCCGGCAGCCAGTCGAAACGCCTCGCTCGCCACGCGGCCGGTGGCGCTCGAGCTGCCGTAGTTGAACTGCTTGGGTTTGCTGCGCGCCAGCGCGATGAATTCGCGCAGGTCCTTCACCTTCAGCGTCGGCGAGACCACCAGCACCTGCGGGATCGTGGCCAGCGTGGTCACTGGTGCGAAGTCGGCCACCGGGTCGTAGGCCAGCTTCTTGAACAGGTGCACGTTGGCGCTGTGCGTGGAGTTGGCGCCGAACAAGATGGTGTGGCCGTCGGGCGCCGCGCGGGCAACGAACGAGGCCGCGATGCCGCCGAGCGCGCCTTGTTTGGCGTCGACGATGAACGGCTGCCCGGTGGCCTCCTGCAGCCGTTCGGCCAGGTAGCGCACCATCGTGTCGTAGGCATTGCCGCCGCCGAACGGCACGATGATCGACACCGTCTTGCTCGGATAGCCGGCCTGTGCGTGCAGCAGGCCCGGCCAGCCCAGCGCACCGAGTGCGCCGGCCGCGCCGAGCCAGCGGCGGCGCGCGCTTCGATGATGAGAGGCGTCGGTCATCGGTTCACTCCAGGTGGCCGTGTTCACGGTAGTAACGCTCGGCGCCCGGATGCAGCGGCAGGTCCACGCCGCGGCACATGTCGCGCGGCTCGATCGGATAACTCAGCGGGCTGTGCTGCGCGGGAATGTGGCGGAAGCGCGCCTCCAGTTCGGCGCGCTCCTCGACCATCACCGAGGTGATCTCGTAGGCCACGTCGTCGGGCATGTCGTCGCGCACGATCGTGGCCCAGTGCGACCAGTCCAGGCAGGGCACCGGTTCGGCGTTGAGCACCCGCTGGGCCTCGACCACCGCGGGCTTGAGCCCGTACTCCGACTCCAGCCGCCGCATCGCATCGGGTTCGATGCGCATGAAGGTGAGCGGTGTCTTGCGCGCCCAGTCGCGCCACAACGACAGCATGATCGCTTCGTTGAACACGGCGTTCACGTGGCCGTCGATCGCGTGCTGCAGGCACACGCGCGGGCTGTCGTGGTCGACGAACGCGCCGCCCCAGCGCACGATGTCGTCGGGTTCGATGCCGTGCACCTGCAACACGCGGTCGATGACCCAGCTGCACAGGTTGTTCTCGTCGCGCAACGGCGTGGCGATGCGCAGCGCCGGCCGGCGCTCGCGGATGTCGGCGAAGCTGCGCAGGCCGAGCGACGTGGGCAGCGCAAACGTGAGCCGGTCGTCCTGCGGCAGCCGGCCCAGCGTGCGCAACTGCGTGCGCGGCGTGCCGGCATAGAAGTGCACGCCCTCGTAGGCCCAGCGCACGCCCACGTGCACCGGCGTCGTGATCGCGAGGTCGGCCTCGCCGCTGGCCACGAGCTCGATGCTCTCGCGGTATGCGCTGCCGGTCTTCACCGTGAACTTCGAGCGCGGCGCGCAACGCCAGCGCATGTGCGCGGCGATCCAGCCGAGCACGGTGTGGAAGTTGGCCGTGCCCCAGTCGCCGACCATCGTCAGGTTCACGCGGGGGCGTTGGGTTCGACTCATTTGGAATCCTCCGCTCGCGCTGCGGTATTCGCCTTGGGAGCGGCCCGGCGGCTCATGCGCATCTCCTCAGCACGACCGGCCGCTTCACTGTTCGACCTTGATGCCGGCCGACTTCACGATCGGACCGTAGGCCGCCAGGTCGCGCTGCATCTGCTCGCGAAACTGCTCCGGGCTGCCGGGCGTGGCTTCGATGCCGAGCGTGGCCAGGCGCTCGCGCACCGCAGGATCGTTGAGCACCGCGTTGAGCTCGCTGTTCAGCCGCGCCATCACCGGCGCGGGTGTCTTGCTCGGCGCCAGCAGACCCACCCACGAGTCGGCCACGAAATCGGGCACGCCGCTCTCGATGAAGGTCGGCACATCGGGCAACGCGCCGGTGCGCTTGGCGCTCGACACCGCGATGGCCTTCAGCTTGCCGGCCTTCACGTGGCCCTGTGCGCCGGCCACCGCGGTGTACACCAGCGGGATCGTACCACCCATCACGTCGGTCATCGCCTGGCCACCGCCCTTGTACGGCACGTGTTCGAGCTTGGCGCCGGTGCGTTGCGCCAGCATCTCTCCGGCCACGTGCGGCGTGCCGCCGATGCCCGAGGTGCCGTAGGCGAGGCCGCCGGCGCGCGTCTTCGACAACGCGATCACCTCCTGCAGGGTCTTGGCCGGAACGTCAGGATGCGCCACCAGGATCAGCGTGGCGTTGCCGATCTTGCCGACGGGCGCGAAGTCCTGCATCGTGTCGAACGGCACCTTGGCGAACACATGCGGGTTGATCACCATCGTGCCGTCGAAGGCGAGCAGCAGCGTGTAGCCGTCGGCCGCGGCGTTCACGACTTGTGCGGTGCCGATGTTGCCCGAGGCACCGGGCTTGTTGTCCACCACCACCTGCTGGCCGAGCCGCTTGCCGAGAAAGTCCGCCACCACGCGGCCGCTCGAATCGGTGACGCCGCCCGGCGTGAACGGCACGACCAGCCGCACCGGCCGGCTCGGAAACGTGTCTTGTGCGTGGGCGTGCCATGGCGCACCGGAGCCGAGTGCCATCAACGAGCCGAGCAAGGTGCGGCGTGTGAGGTGGCGTCGAGGGTCGGACTTCATCGTCGTGGTCTCCGTGCGATCCATGGCTCGCTTCATTGATCTTCGGCCCAACGCCGCTCGAACGCGTGCACGTCGGGGAAACCCATCAGTGTGGTCAGCTCGGTGAACGGCATCAGCGGCTGTTGCAGGCCGGCCGACGAACCCTGCTGCGCGAGCGCACCATAGACCGCCTGCATCGCCTGCGTCGCCGCCAGCAGCGCGGTGACCGGAAAGATCGCCAGCTTGTAGCCCAACTGCTCGAGCGCGTCGCGGCTCAGCACCGGGGTGCGTCCGCCATCGACCATGTTGGCCAGCAGCGGCAGGCCGACGCTGGCGCCGATGCGCCGCATCTCGTCTTCGCTTTCAGGCGACTCGACGAACAGCACGTCGGCGCCGGCGCGCGCGTAGGCGTCGGCGCGTCGCAGCGCTTCGTCGAGGCCGAGGCTGCTGCGTGCATCGGTGCGCGCGATGATCAGGAAGTCGCTCGTTGCGCGCGATGCCACCGCGACTTCGATCTTGCGCACCATGTCGGCGGTGGGCACCACGCGCCGGCCCGGCGTGTGGCCGCACTTCTTCGGCACTTCCTGGTCCTCGAGCTGGATCGCCGCGGCGCCAGCCGCTTCATAGCCTTGCACGGTGTGCGCCACGTTGAGCAAGCCGCCATAGCCGGTGTCGCCGTCGGCGATCAGCGGCGTGCGCGCCATGCCGGCCATCTGCCGCACGCGGCCGACCATGTCGGTGTAGGTGGCCAGCCCCGCATCGGGCAGGCCGAGGTGCGAGGCCACGGTGCCGAATCCGGTCATGTACAGCGCCTCGAAGCCGCAGGCGTCGGCCATGCGCAGCGACACCATGTCGTGCACGCCGGGGGCGACCACCAGCCCCGGCTGTTGCAGGCGCTGGCGCAGCGTGGGGCGTGGTTCGGGTTGCATCGACGTGTCGCTCATGGCGGTGATGCTCCTGCTTGCACGCGGCGTACCAAGCGGGCAGGGGCTTCCAAGTGCTTGATCTGTCATCGGTATCACTCCGGGTCGGCGGGCGGGGGTGTTGCATGCAACATGCGTGCAACGTCGTTGTTTCACCGAGCCGCGCCCATGAAGCTGCCACGCCTGTGTTTCCTAAGCTATCGCGCGATCCGCGAGTTCGCGCGTCCCGTGCTGGCCGAGTACGCCGACCGCGCGTCGATCGAGGTGGTCGACGGCAGCTTCGAGCGCACGCTGGCGATCGCGCGCGACCGCCTCGAGCGGCGCAGCGTCGACGTGTTCGTCAGCGCGGGCTCCAACGCCAGCCTGCTGCGTCGGCATTTGCAGGCGCCCGTGGCCACGATCCAGCTCACCGGCTTCGACATCCTGCAGGCGTTGCTGGTGGCCCGCGCACGCACGGCGCGCGTGGGCATCGTCACCTACGGCCAGACGATTCCCGAGCTCGATGCCGTGAAGGCGCTGCTCAACATCGAGATCCAGCAGCACGACTACACCACGCCGAGCGAGGCGCGCGAACGCATCGCCGCGCTGCGTGCCGCGGGCATCACCGTGGTCGTGGGCTCGAGCCTGGTGGTCGAACTGGCGGCCGAGGCGGGCTTGCAGGGCATCCTCGCTTATTCGCTGGCCAGCATCCGCCAGGGCTTCGAAGACGCGCTGGAGCTGGCACGCGTGGCGCGCCTGGAGGCCGGCCGCTACGAACAGCTCGATGCCGTGCTGCACCATCTGCACGACGCGGTGCTCGCCGTCGATGCGCGCGGCCAGGTGATCGCCGCCAATCCGGCGATGCAGCGTGCGCTCGCGCCGTCGCCGCCGCGGGTGGGCCGCAGGCTGACCGATCTGCCGTCCGAGCTCGGCCTGCACGGCGTGCTGCAAGGCCGCGCGCCCGACGGCGATCCGGTGTTGCGTCTCGGCGGGCGCGACTGGATCGCGCAGCGACGCGCGATCGTCGAACACGACACCGTGACCGGCGCGATGCTGACGCTGTACGACGCCGGTGCGATCCACGAAGCCGACAACCGGCTGCGCATCCAGCAGCGCATCCGGCAAACGCGCAAGCAGCCGCATGGCCGCCATGTCGCGCGCTACCGGTTCGAAGACCTGCTCGGCCGCAGCGCGGGCTTCGTGCGCACGCTGCAGGTGGCTCGCCGCTATGCACGCACCGAACTCGTGATCCTGATCACCGGCGAAAGCGGCACCGGCAAGGAGCTGCTGGCGCAGGCGATCCATCAGGCCAGCGCGCGCGCGTCACGGCCATTCGTTGCGGTCAACTGCGCTGCCATTCCGGAAGGGCTGCTGGAGAGCGAACTGTTCGGCCACGAGGAGGGCGCTTTCACCGGCGCGCGCCGTGGCGGCCAGCGCGGCCTGTTCGAGGCCGCGCACACCGGCACCTTGTTCCTCGACGAGATCGGCGACATGCCGCTGGCGCTGCAGACGCGCCTGTTGCGCGTGCTGCAGGAAGGCGAGATCCAGCGCCTGGGCGCGGCCGCCGGCATTCCGGTCGACGTGCGCGTGATCGCCGCCACGCACCAGCCGCTGGCGGACATGGTGCGCGAACGGCGCTTTCGCCAGGACTTGTTCTACCGGCTCGATGCGTTGCGCTTGCAACTGCCGCCGCTGCGCGTGCGGCGCGAAGACATCGCGCTGCTCGCCGAAACCCTGCTGCACGAGGCGCTGCAGCGCCACGGTGGATCGTTGTCGGCGCGCGCGCTGTTGGCGCCCTTGTTGCCGCACCTGCAGCGCCACAGCTGGCCGGGCAACGTGCGCGAGCTCGGTCATACGATGGAGCGGCTGGCGGTGTTCGCGCTGCAGGCCACGCGCATCGACGATCTCGATTGGCTGGCGTTCGCCGAAGAATGCCCCGAAGCGCTGGCCACGCTGCTGCACACGACGGCCGATGGAGCGGGTCGCCCCGTCCCGGTCGGTGCGCGCGCCGAGCGGGCGCGCCGCGCCATCGAACGCGAGGGTGGCAGCGCCACCAAGGCCGCGCAGCGGCTGGGCATCAGCCGCACGACCTTGTGGCGCTGGTTGCAGCAGCCGGCTTGATGCCCATCAAGTCGGATATCGAGGTCATGCGACACGAGTGCGCGGGCTAGTCCCAATCGGGCACATCCTCGGGCATGCCACAGTGGGGCAACGAAAGCGGTGGTGTGATCTCCGTGAACCGTCTGACGATCGACGAGTTGCGCGAATCGGCGTCGGGCGCGATCGCCCGCCGCATCCTGTTCGTGGCGGCTGTGGTGTCGGCGCTGGCGGCTCTGCTGTTGGCGACCACCCATCTGCCGCTGGACCTGCGCTGGCCGCTGGTCGGCTGCTTCGTCGTCACGTCGGTGCTGTCGTGGGTGGCGACTCGCTGGTCGCAGGCGGCCGCGCAATGGGCGGTGCTCGGCGTGTGCGTCGGTGCGCTCGCACTGGTGGCGTCGTACGGCCTGCTGAGCGGGCTCGGCTTCAACGCGCCGGCGATCGGCTTCCTGACTCTGCTGCCGATGGTCATCTGCGTGGCCGTGGGCTCGCGTGCCGGCATCATCACCGCGCTCGTGACCGCGGCCGCTTTGCTGTTGCTGGCCTGGGCCGAGCACCGCGGCTGGGTCGATGGCGCCGCCGTGCTGGCACAGCTGCCGTTGCCGCGTCGGCTGGCCAACCACTTGTTGCTGGTGGGTGCCGGGCTGGCGTGCGGCCTCGCGGTGGCACACACGCTGGCGCTGCACCGGCGCGCCGGCGACGAGCGTGCGGCGCGTTTCATGCACTTGCTCGGCATCGCGGTCGACACCTACTGGGAGCTCGACGACGCATCGAGCAGGACCACCGTGTGGCGACGGGACGCCGACAACCGATTCATCAAGCAGGCGCGCACGTCTCCGGCACCCTGGAAGCGGCCCGAGTGGGCCAACGACGCCGCCATCACCGCGGCGCACATCGCGGCACGCGATGCACGCCAGTCGTTTCGCGATCTGCCCTCCGCGTGGCGGCGCCGCGACGGCACGATCCGACACGAGTTGATCAGCGGCGAGCCGCGATTCGATGCGCAAGGCCGCTTCGTCGGCTTCTGGGGCGTGGGCCGCGACATCACCGCCGACTTGCAACTGAAGCAGGCGGTGCGCGACAGCGAAGCGCGCTATCGCGACCTGTTCGATGTGGCGCCGCTGGCGCTGGTGATCCACCGCGGCGGCCGCGTGATCGACGTCAACCCGGCCGCGGTGGCGTTGTTCGGGTTCAAGGACGCGGCCGCCATGAAGGCGCAGCCGCTGCTGGAGCAGCTGGAGCCCGATGAGCGTGCGCGCGCGGCCGAGCGCGAGCGTGCGGTTCTGGCTGGGCAGCGCATGGTGCCGGCGGTGTACCGCTGGACGATGCACGACGGCCGCCGCGCGGTGCTGCGCGCCAATGGCACGCGTCTGGAGGTCGACGGCCAGCCTTGCGTGCTCGGCGATCTTCGAAGACATCAGTGAACTGCACCGCGCGCAAGAGGCGCTGCAGCGATCGGAGGCCACGCTGTCGCACCTGGTGGCCACCAGCCCGGATCTGATCACGCTCACCGAGATGGAGACCGGTGTCTACGTGATGGTCAACGACACCTTCACGCGGCTGACCGGCTACACGCGCGAACAGGCCGTCGGACACACGGCGATCGAGCTCGGCGTCTGGGCCGACCCGCGCCAGCGCGAGCCGTTCATCGATGCGCTGCGCCATCGCGGCAGCGTATCGAACTGGCCGCACGAGTTCGTGTCGCGCAGCGGTGAGACGTTCATCCTGTCGTTGTCGGCGGCGCAGTTCGAGCTGGAGGGACGCCGCTACGTGGTGCTCAACGGCCGCGACATCTCCGAGACCGAACGCACGCGCCTGGCTCACGAGGCGGTGCTGCAGAACGCCACGCTCGGCATCGCGTTCACGCGCGAACAGAAGATCCTGCAGGCCAATCCGGCGCTCGAGCAGATGCTCGGCTGGGAACGCGGCACGCTGACCGGGCGGCCCGGGCGCGCGGTGTGGCCGAACGACGACGACTACGCCGAGGTGGGGCAACTGATCGGGCCGCTGCTGGCGCATGGCGAGTCGGTGGAATTCGTGCGCCAGCTGCAGCGGCGCGACGGCACCGTGTTCTGGTGTCGCCTGCTGGCCAAGGCCGTCAATCCGAGCCACCCGCTGCGCGGCGGCACGATCTGGATCGTCGAAGACATCACCGAGCGCCGCCGCACCGAACAGGCGCTGGCCAAGGCGCGCGACGAGGCCGAAGCGGCGAACCGCGCCAAGAGCGCGTTCCTCGCCAACATGAGCCACGAGATCCGCACGCCGCTCAACGGCCTGATCGGCCTGGCCCGGCTGGCCCGCTCGCCGGAGTTGGACGAGGCGCGCCGGCGCCAGTATCTCGACCAGATCGGCGACAGTGCCGAAACGCTCGCCGCGGTGATCGCCGACGTGCTCGACCTGTCGAAGATCGAAGCCGGCAAGCTGACCGTCGACACGATCGCATTCGACCTCACGTCGCTGCTGCAGGCGCTCGGCCGGGTCTATGGCGCACTCGCCGACGCACGCGGCTTGAGCTACGACCAGCGCGTGGAGCCCGAGTTGCCGCGCCGCGTGATGGGCGACCCGGTGCGCTTGCGCCAGATCCTCACCAACTACCTGAACAACGCACTCAAGTTCACCGCGCACGGCGGCGTGGAGTTGCGCGCCGACATGCCGCGCGCCGGCTGGTTGCGCGTGGAGGTCTTCGACACCGGTCCAGGCATCGAAGCCGACGTGCAGGCGCGCTTGTTCATGCCGTTCCAGCAGGCCGATTCATCGACCACGCGGCGCTTCGGCGGCACCGGCCTCGGGCTGTCGATCTGCCGCGAGCTGGCCGAGTTGATGCATGGCCAGGTCGGCGTGCGCAGCACGCCGGGCCGGGGCAGCTGCTTCTGGCTCGAGCTGCCGCTCGAGGCGGCCGATCCCGATGCGCCGGACACCGCGTGGGGCGACGACGTCGGTGCCGAGTCGCTGGGCGGTGCACGCGTGCTGATGACCGAGGACAACGCCGTCAACATGACGATCGCGGTGGCCATGCTCGAGCAGTGGGGTGTGCTGGTGTCGCAGGCCACCGACGGCGCGCAGGCGGTGCGTGCGGTGGTCGAGGCCGATCGTGCGGGGCGGCCGTTCGACGCGGTGCTGATGGACGTGCAGATGCCGGTGATGAGCGGCCACGAGGCCACGCGGCAGCTGCGCGAGCTCTACGACGCCGACACGCTGCCGATCATCGCGCTCACCGCCGCGGCGCTGACCTCGGAGCGCGAGCTGGCGCTGCAGGTCGGCATGAACGACTTCCTCACCAAGCCGATCGACGTGCAGCGCCTGCGTGACACGCTCACCGCCACGCTCGACGCGCGCCGCGCCGTGCGCGGCCTCGGTGCCTGAGGCCGAAGGAATATCCGAGCGCGCCGGTGCGTAAACAAGGCGCTGGCAACCATCCGCTGGTTCTCCTCCTCAGCGCCAGCTTGGCCCGGTGATCGCGAGCGGTCACCGGGCTTTCTGTTGGCGGGATGGCCGCCGCTAAGATGCCGCGAACCCATCACCGGGGAGACGCGCATGACTTCGATATTTCGCCGCACGTTCATCGTGATGGCCACGACGCTCGCGGCGGGCGGTGCATGGGGCGAGGCGTGGCCCACCAAGCCGGTGCGCGTGGTGGTGGCGTTCACCGCGGGTGGCACCACCGACATCCTGGCGCGCAATGTCGGGCAGCAACTGAGCGAGCGACTGAAGCAGCCGTTCGTGATCGACAACAAGCCGGGTGCGGGCGGCAACCTCGGCACCGAGATGGTGGTGCGCGCGCCGGCCGATGGCTACACGCTGATCGTCAACTCGGTCGGGCCGATCGCCGTCAACCCCACGCTGTACCCGAAGCTGCCGTACAACCCGCTGACCGAACTGGTGCCGATCGTGCAGATCGCCGACGTGCCCAACGTGCTGGTCGTGCATCCGTCGCTGCCGGTGAAGACCTTCGAGGAGTTCGTCGAGCATGCCAAGGCCAACCCCGGCAAGCTCAACTGCTCGTCGACCGGCATCGGCACCAGCTCGCACCTGAGCTGCTTCATCCTCGGCAAGCGCGCAGGCCTCGAGGTCACGCACGTGCCGTACAAAGGCGCCGACGCGCTGCGCGACCTGCTTGCCGGCCGCGTGCAGTTCATGTTCGCGACCATCCCATCGGTCAAGCAGCACATCGAGGCCGGCAGCCTGCGTGCGCTGGCGGTGAGCAGCGCCAAGCGCTCGCGCTCGTTGCCCGACACGCCGACCGTCGCCGAACGTGGCTATCCCGGCTTCGAAGCGGGCTCGTGGTTCGGCTTCTTCGCGCCCAAGGGCACGCCGCAAGAGGTGATCACCACGCTGAACAGGCACGTCAACGAGATCATCTCAGTGCCGGCGACCGAAGGCGCCATGGTGAAGGAGGGCGCCGACCCGATCGGCGGCACGCCGCAGCAGTTCGGCCAGTTCGTGCAACGCGAGTTCGAGAAGTGGCGCGCGGTGGTGAAGGAGTCGGGAGCCACCGCCGAGTGACGTGCCTCGGCGGGGGCCGACAGGCCGATCTGCGGCGAGCTGCGTGCGCGCGGCGTCACCGTCACCAAGTCGGCCGGCGCCAACGCAGCCGTGGTGGCGCAGACGGCGCTCGGTGGCGTGCTCGCGCTGTCGCGGCGTTTCCCGCAATCGCTGCACGCGCAGCACGGTTTGCGCAGCCTGGCGTTCATCCAGGCCGTGCTGCACAGCCATCGCGAGAACGACGCCTGGATCACGCTCGGCTGAGCGCCCACGTCAACGCGCGATGCACAGCGCGGCCATGAACGCGGCCATGGCCAGCAGCGATGCGGCCGTGCGCAGGTGGTTCCAGCGCAGCCAGTCGCTCACGTATTGCGGCCAGTAGGCGAGGGCCTGCTCACTGGGCAGCGCGCCGAGGCGCAGGTTCATGGGCTGGTTGCGCGCCATCGTGACGCCGAAGGTGCCGAACGCGTACAGCAGCGCGCCGGCCAGCACGAGCCCGCTGCCGAGCGTCGACCACGACACCACCGCCGCGACGGCCAACACCGGACTGAGCAGCGCGGTGCCGCCGAACACGAGCATGAAACTCGGGTTGATCACCACGATGTTGATCGAGTTCATCGCCGGTACGCCGTGCTCGGGTGCGACGCGCGCCAGCGCCTTCATCACGAACGATGAAAAGGCGTAGAACGTGCCGCCGACGACCGCGCTGCCGAGCAGCGCGGCGCACACGCCGACGAACATCGCGCGGCCCATGGTCACGCGCTCCAGACACCGCTGGCCGCAGTGCGGCGCACGTAGTCGGTAAAGTCGCGAGGCGGGCGCCCGAGCGCGCGCTGCACGCCATCGGTGGTGTGCTCGTTGCGCCCGTCGAGTACGGTGGTCAACAGGTACAGCACCAGATCGGCCTCCACATCGGGCACCTGCTGGCGCGCGAGTTCGGCGCGGTAGTCGGCGGCCGGCACGCGCAGCAAGCGGATGTCACGCCGCGTCGCCGCTGCGATCCGGTCCAACGCCTCGGGAAAGCTGATCGCGCGCGGCCCGGTCAGCTCGTAGAGCTGGCGCGAGTGCCCCGCCTGCGTCAGCGCGGCGACCGCCGCATCGGCCACGTCGTCGGTGTCGACGAACGGCTCTGGCGTGAAGCCCACCGGCAGCGCGACCACGCCGGCGCGGATCGGCTCGATCAGGAACGACTCGCTGAAGTTTTGGTTGAACCAGCTGCAGCGCAGGATGGTCCAGTCGGCACCGCTTTGTTGCAGCGCGCGCTCGGCGTCCTGTGCTTCGGGCTCGCCGCGTCCCGACAGCAGCACCAGACGCGTAGCGCCGGCGCGCACCGCGTCATCGAAGAACGCGCTCACGATCGTCAGCGCGCCGGGCACGGCAAGGTCGGGTTGGAAGCTGACATAGGCACTGCGCGCACCGCGCAACGCGGCGTCCCAGGTGGAGCGGTCGTTCCAGTCGAAACGAAGCTCGGTCGACCGGGACACGCCACGCACGACGTGGCCCTGCGAGAGCAGGCGTTCGGCCACCTTGCGACCGGTCTTGCCGTTGGCGCCGATGACCAGGATCGGATCGACGGGAATTGCTGCTGTCATCACGAACCTCCTTTGATTAATGTGAGCCTTGCTCACATTCAAAACATGATAGATACTCACATTCAGATGTCAAGCCCTGGGTGATTCGCCGCATGGCCCGACCGGCACGCACCGCCACGCACCCCACGCTCGCTGCGCGACGCCAGCCGGCGCAGCAGCGCAGCCGCGACCGCATGGAGCGCATCCAGGATGTGGCGCGGCACCTGATCGCGCAAAAGGGCAGCGACCAGCTGAAGATGAGCGAGATCGCGGCGCAAGCCGGGATCTCGATCGGCTCGCTCTACCAGTACTTTCCGGACAAGCGCTCGATCATTCGCACACTGGCGCAGGGCTACGCCGCCGAGAGCCGCGCGTGCATCGAGCAGGCGTTGGCCACGGTGCGTAGCAAGGCCGAGCTGCAGTCGGCGTTTTCATCGCTGGTGGATCAGTACCACCAGTTGTTCCTCACCGCGCCGGTCAAGCGCGACATCTGGTGCGGCATGCGCACGGACAAGGAACTGATGTCGATCGAACTCGAGGAGAGCCGGGCCTGCGGCGAGTTCCTGGCCGACGCGATCCGGCGCGTCAACCCCAAGGCCGACGCGAAGAAGGTGGCTGCGCTCGCGTTCCTGGTGTGGGAGCTTGGCGAGGAGACGATGCGTCTGGCGGTATCGCACAAGCGCAGCGAAGGCGCGCTGTTGGTGCAGGCCTACAAGACGATGGCGTTGCGCGCGATCGCCGAAGCGTGATCAGGTGCGCTGCGAGAACCGCATCGGCACCGCCTGCGGCGCCGTGGCGCCGCGCGCAGCGGCGGCCGCAGCGGCGACCCAGCGCCCGTCGATCAATACCTCGTGCGGGTTGAAGTGCGCCTTGTAGGCCATCTTCGGGCTCTGTGCGATCCAGTATCCCAGGTACACGTGCGGCAGCTTCAGCAGCTTGGTCTGCTCGATCTGCCACAACACGCTGTACGTGCCGTAGCTGGCGGCGGAGTCCGGCTCGTAGAAGGTGTACACCGCCGACAGGCCGTCGTTGAGCACGTCGAGGATCGACACCATGCGCAGCGCGCCGCTGCCATCGCTCGAGGGCTCGCGAAACTCCACCAACCGCGAGTTGACGCGGCTCTGCAGCAGGAACTGCGTGTACTGGTCGACGCTGTCATGGTCCATGCCGCCGCCCGAGTGGCGGCCCGACTGGTAGCGCAGGTACAGCTGGTAGTGCTCGGGCAGGAAACACAGGCGCAACACACGTGCCTGCAGGTTGCCATGGGCCTTCTGCGCGCGGCGCTGGCTGCGCGAGGGCTTGAACTGCTGCACCGGCACGCGCAGCGGCACGCAGGCGCGGCAGCTGTCGCAGTACGGACGGTAGGTGAACATGCCGCTGCGCCGGAAGCCGTTGGCCACCAGGCCGGAGTAAGCGTCGGCATGGATCAGGTGGCTGGGCGTGGCCACCTGCGATCGCGCCAGCCGGTCAGGCAGGTAGCTGCAGGGATAGGGCGCCGTCGCATAGAACTGCAACGACGACAGCGGGAGCTCTTTCGGGTGCGTCACGAGGCCAGCGTGGGTTCCGGGTTGCTGCGCGGCTGGAGGCCGAGTCGCGCCCACATCGCATGATCATAGGTCCAGCGCTTGGGCGTGGCCTCGGCGAGGGCATTGGCCAGGTGTTTCTCGAACGCCGCCCGCGGCACCTCGCGCGCGCCGAACGATGCCAGGTGGCGCGTGTGCTGCTGGCAATCGATCAGATCGATGCCGTGCGTGCGGCAGAACGCCACCAGCGCGGCCAGCGCGATCTTGGACGCGTCGGTGCGCCAGCTGAACATCGACTCGCCGAAGAACATGCGGCCGATGCACACGCCGTACAGGCCGCCGGCGAGCTCGCCGTCGATCCAGGTCTCGAAGCTGTGCACGCGGCCTTCGTCGTGCCACTCGCTGTAGGCGCGCACCATCGCCGGCACGATCCAGGTGCCGTGCTGTCCTTCGCGCGGCACCTGCGCGCAGGCGCCGATCACGCGGTAGGCGTCGTGGTCGATGCGGATCTCGCTGTCTGGCGCCTGCATGAACCTGCGCAGCGTCTTGGTCAGTGAGCGCGACAGCTTGAATTCGCTCACCGGCAGCACCATGCGCGGATCGGGTGTCCACCACAGCACCGGCTGGCCGTTGCCGTACCACGGAAACACGCCGCGGCGGTAGGCCTCTTCGAGCCGTTGCGTGTTCAGACGACCGCCGGCGCACAGCAGACCCGGCGCATCGCTGCCGGCGCCGAGCGCACGGCGTGTCGCGGGCAGCGGCGCCGTGTCGTCGATCCAGGTCAGCTCGTGCATGGTCCCCATGTTGCTCGTGGTCCCCCGGTGTTCCACCAACAGCAGGTTTTGTGCCCAACCGCGATGATGCACAGGCTCAAGCCGCTTTGGGAGCCCTCATGTGCAGGACCTGGATCATCGCATTGGCTCTGTGTTGGAGCGCCGTAACGGCCTTTGCACAGGACTATCCCTCACGCCCGGTGCGCATCATCGTGCCATTCGCCACCGGCGGTCCGGCCGACGTGTACGCCCGTTACGTGGGCCAGCGCCTGCAGGCGGCGCTCGGGCAACCGTTCGTGATCGAGAACAAACCCGGGGCCGGCGCGCTCACCGGCACGCAGGAGGCCGCGCAGGCCGCCGCCGACGGCTACACGCTGTTGATGATGTCCAACACGCACACCGTCAATGAAACGCTGATCCCGAACCGGCCGTACCAACTGATGCGCGACTTCGCGCCGGTGGCGCCGGTGAACTATTCCGACCTCGTGCTGGTGGTGCACCCGAGCGTCACCGCCAACAACGTCAACGAGCTGCTCGCGCTGGCGCGCGGCAAGCCGGGCCAGCTCAACTACGCGTCCTCGGGGCCGGGCACGCCGTATCACATGGCCGGCGAGCTGTTCAAGTCGATGGCCTCGATCGACGTGCTGCACGTGCCCTACAAGGGCAGCTCGGGTGCACGCACCGACGTGTTGGCGGGCCACGTGCAGATGATGTTCGACGCGGTCACCGCGATGGCGCCGCATGTCAAGGCCGGCAAGGTGAAGGCGCTGGCCACCAGCGGCCGCACGCGCTCGTCGATCATGCCCGAAGTGCCGACGGTGGCCGAGTCGGGCGTGCCGGGGTACGAGGCGGTGATCTGGCTCGGCCTGATGGCACCGGCCAAGACGCCGCCGGCGGTGTTGCGCAAGCTCAATGCCGAGGTGGCCAAGATCGTCAGCCAGCCCGAGGTGCAGAAGGAATGGGCCGGGCAGGGCGCCACCGGCATGTCGCAGAGCGTGGAGGAGTTCGATCGTTACCTGCGCGCAGACATCGACAAGTGGGCGCAGATCGTGCGCAAGGCAGGCATCAAGGCAGAAAACTGATGCCTGAGCTGCATGTGCTCAGTGCTGGCGCCGCCAAAGGGCTGGTGCAGGGCCAACAAGCCGACTTCGAGCGCGACTCGGGGTTTACGCTGCAGTGCACGTTCGGCGCCGTCGGTGCGGTGCTCGAGCGCTTGAACGCCGGTGCGCCGTGCGACCTGATCATCCTGACACGCGCGATGATCGACACGCTGGCGCGTGAGGGCCGCGTCGATGCGGCGCGCATCGCCGATCTCGGCTGGGTGCACACCGGCGTGGCCGTGCCCACGGGCGCCGCGACGCGACCGGTGTCCGACGTGACGTCGCTGCTGGCGGTGCTCGAGCCGTCGAATAGCGATCTACCTGCCCGATACCGAACGCGCGACCGCCGGCATCCACGCGCTGCGCGTATTGAAGGCGCTCCAGCTCGCCCGACATCGAGCCGCGCCTGCGCGCGTTCCCCAACGGCGCCGCCGCGATGGCCGCCCTGGCCGAGCGGGCCGACCCGCGCAGCGTGGGCATCACGCAGGTCAGCGAGATCCGCTACACGCCGGGGGTGCAACTGCTCGGCGTGTTGCCCGCACCGCATGGCCTGGCCACGCTGTACAGCGGTGCGGTGGCGCGCGGCGCGGCGCAGACCGACGCCGCCGCGCAGTTGCTGCAGCGGCTGTGCGCGCCCGAGCATGCGAGCTGGCGCCAGCAGGCCGGCTTCGAGGCCCTGTCGGCGTGACGAGCGCAGCACTCGACGACGCCGCGCTGGCCGCGCTCGCGGCCGAGCAGGCTGGGCAGCGCCTGATGGCGCTGCGCGCCGACTCGGGCCTGCGCGGCGAAGCCTTGGGGCAGGCCGGCGATCAACAGGCCAACACGATCATCGTTGAGCTGCTGCGCGAGCATCGGCCCGACGATGCGTTGTTGTCGGAGGAGCTGGTGCCGGACCCGGCGCGCCTGCAGCGCAGCCGCGTGTGGATCGTCGACCCGCTCGACGGCACGCGCGAGTTCAGCGAGCCCGGCAATCGCACCGACTGGGCGGTGCACGTGGCGTTGTGCATCGACGGCGCGCCCGCCGCCAGCGTGGTGGCGCTGCCGGCGCTGAAGGAGCTGTGGCGCAGCGACCAGGTGGCCGCGCCCGGCAAGCGCTACGCCGGCAAGCCGCGCATCGTGGTCAGCCGCAGCCGTCCGCCGGCATGGGCCGAGGCCCTGGCGAAACAACTCGACGGTCCGTTGCTGCGCATCGGCTCGGCCGGTGCCAAGGCGATGGCGGTGGTGCGCGGCGACGCCGAGCTCTACGTGCACGCCGGCGGCATGAACGAATGGGATGCCTGCGCGCCGGTCGGCGTGGCGCTCGCCCACGGGCTGGTGGCCTGCCGCTTCGACGGCAGCGCGTGCCGCTTCAACCAGGCCGACGCCAAGACGCCGGAGTTGCTGATCGGCCGCGCGGAATGGGTCGAGCGCGCGCGGGCCTTGTTGCCGTCGCTGTAGCTGTGGGTCCAAGGTCCAATTGCCGCAGCGCGTGTGCGCCCTGATGCTGCCGCGCAGTCGGGCGCTGGAGGTGCCGAAAGACATGACGGGACGCTTCGCATCACCGTCGGCTTCCGATGTCTTTCGAAAGCCGACGTCGGCCCGCGTGGCGCGGCGGATGGGATGACGGCGTGACCAGAAACTGGGTTGCCCCGTTCGGCGCCTTGTTCGCGCTGATGGCGACGATTGCCGTTGCCGCCGATGCAACCAGCCCGGCAGTCAGCCCCGCGACGCGTGCCGCGACCGATCAACCGGTCGACCCGCCGGCCACATTGCGCTTGCTCAACCGCGAGGTGGTCACACTGCGCGTGCGCATCGCCGGCGCCACGCCGCAAGCGCGCGTCGAGCGGGCCAAGGAGCGGCTCAAAGAGATGCCGACATCGGCCATCTACGATCCAATCCATGTCGTGTCGGCCTCCTTGGGTGACATCAAAGGCGTGCAGTTCATGCTCGGCGACCGTTTGATGTTCTCGATCGCCGAAGGCGACGTCGACGCCGAGGCCAAGCAGACCCTCGCCGCACTGGTCACGCAGACCCAGGGACGGCTGGAGCAAGTGCGCGCCGCGTGGCACGAGACGAACGATGGACGGCAGCTGGTGCAAGGCGCGGCTCGGACCGCTGTCGCCACCGCCTTGCTCGGCCTTCTGATCTGGATCACCTACCGCGCCAGTCGGGTCGCCGTCGAGAGAATGGAGAAGTGGCGCGACCGGCTCGCGGCGCGCTTTCCGTATGTCGACTGGCGCGAGTTTCTGGCGCGCCTCGCGGTCGGCAGCATGCAGCTCGTGCAGTGGTCCATCCTGCTCGCGCTGATTTACTGGTGGGCATTCTTCGTGCTCGGCAGCTTCGCCGCCACGGTGCCGATCGCGCACAGCCTCGGCGAGTGGCTGTGGGACAAGATCGAGTGGATCGCGGATGGCACGCTGCACAGCCTGCCTGGGCTCGCGACCGTTGCGGTCGTTCTGCTGATCACGCGCGCGATCGTCTACGTGCTGGGTTACTTTTTCGAGGCCGTGCAACAAGGCCGCCTGCGTCTGGCCTTGTTCCACCCGGAGACGGTGAGTGCGACGCGCCGCATCTTCGAGGTGCTGATCTGGGGCCTGGGCATCGCGGCCGCCTATCCGTACCTGCCGGGCGCGAGCAGCGAAGCCTTCAAGGGCGGTCTCGGTGGTGATCGGCCTGATGATCACGTTCGGCTCCGCGGGAATGATCACGCAGGCCATGAGCGGTCTCGTGATCGTCTATTCGCGCTCGTTGCGCAAAGGCGACTTCGTCGACATCAACGGCGTGCAGGGCGTGGTGACCGAGGTGGCGGCGCTGGCGACCAAGGTCGTCGACGTGCGCAACGAGGAGATCACGATTCCCAATGCGGTGGTGGTGTCGAGTCCGATCCGCAACTACACCAAGCTCGGCGCGACGCAGGGCACGTTGCTGACGACCAAGGTCACGATCGGCTATGCCACGCCGTGGCGGCAGGTGCACGCCTTGCTCGTCGGCGCGGCGCGCAAGACAGCCGGCGTGCGTGCCACGCCCGAGCCCTATGTCTTTCAGCGGGCGCTGTCGGACTTCTACGTCGAGTACGAGCTGTTCGCCAGCATCGACGAACCCACGCAGCGCATCCCGGTGCTCTCGGCGCTGCATGCGAGCATCCTCGACGAGTTCAACGCGCACGGCGTGCAGATCATGTCGCCGCACTTCCTCGGCCAGCCCGACAAGCCCGTGGTGGTGCCGAGCGATCAGTGGCATGCAGCGCCGGCGCGCCGCCCTTGACGGGCGCGATCTGTCGCTGGTTTCTCAGGACCCGCTGGAGCTTGCCGAGGCGGTGCCGATCTCGCCGTTGGCGGGCACCTCGAATCCGCCGCCCAGCGCCAGAAAGAGATTGACACGCTGGGCCAGCAGTTCGCTCTGCACGCGCAGCCGCGTGGTGCGGGCGGAGTACAGCGACAGGTTGCGCTGCTCGACGGCGCGCAGATCGACCGCGCCGACGCGGTACTGCACCTGCACCAGCTCCAGCGCGCGCTCGTTGTCGCGCACCGCCGCGTCGAGCACGACCGCAGCGGTCGCGCAGCGAGTTCTCGGCCGACAGCGCGCCTTCGACCTCGCCGAACGCGCGCTGTCCGGCCTTGCGCGTAGGCGGCCACCGCCTGCTTCTGTTCGGCGGTGCGGATCTCCACCTGGGCGCGCAGCGCGCCGCCTTGGTACAGCGGCGCCACCAGGTTGGCGCCGAAGCCCCACACCGGGTTGTCGCGTTCCTGCAGCACGAACAAGTCGCTCGAGATGCTGCTGCCGCCGGCCGTCAGGCTGATGCGCGGCAGTTGCGCGGCGCGCGCCTCGCCGGTGCGGTTGAACGCGGCCGCCACGCGGCGCTCTGCCGCGATCACGTCGGGACGGCGCTCCAGCAGTTGCGACGGCAGGCCGACCGGCAGCGGCGGCGGAGCGGCGGCGAGCGCCGGTGCCACCGCGATCTCGGCCGCCGGGTAGCGGCCGAGCAGCAGTTCGAGCGAACGCAGCGCCTGCTCGCGCGCGAACTCGGTCTGGCGCAAGCATGTCGCGAAAGCTGCCGACATGGGCGCGCGCCTCGGCCACCGACTGCTCGTTGCCGTTGCCGATGCGCAGGCGGTCCTGCGCCACGCGATGCAGCGCCTCGGCGGAGCGCAGGCCGTCGAGCACGATCGCGCGCTGCAGCTCGGCCTCGATGGCCAGGAACCAGCTCTTGGCCACCGTCGCCGCGATCGACTGGCGAGCATAGGCGAAGTCGGCCTGCGGCCGCCACCGACTGCTCCTGCACCGCGGCGCTGGCATAACGCAAGCGGCCCCAGATGTCGAGCTCGAGCGAGGCGTTGAGAAAGACGCCGTTCAGGCCACTGCCGCCGCTGCTCGACGCGCCGCTCCACAGTGCCCGCCAAGCTGACGCTGGGCAGCAGCGGCGCGCTGGCCACCTTGACGTAGCCGGCCGCCTGCTCGACCACCGCCGCCGCCGCGCGCAGGTCGGCGTTGTGGGTCAGCGCCTCGTCGACCAGCGCCGACAACGCGGGATCGTTGAACGACGTGGTCCAGCGCCCGCCGCCCACCGGATCGGTCACGGCGCCGGAGGTCTTCCACGCCGCGGGCACGATCGTGTGCGCCAGCGCATCCTTCTGCAGCTCGCTGCGCTCGGGCGGCGACTGCAGCGCACAGCCCGCCAGCGCAGCGGCCAGCGCGGCAGCGACGGGGCATCGGCTGAGGCGGCAACGCATCAGTGCAGCTTCAGCACGAGGTAGTCGGTGATCGTGCCGGTGCGCACGATGACCTTGCGGATGATGTGAATGAGCGCGCCATGCTCGGTGTAGATCGCACCGTGCCCCACCGCGCCGGCCGCAAGGAACAGCCTGGCGTCGGGCTCGTCGACGGTGAACTTGACCGGAAAGCGCCCCGGCGCCTGCGGGAACAGGCCGGTCTGCGGCAAGGCACCCGACGGCGTGAGCTGACCTTGACCCTGAGCCCAGACGATGGAGTCGACCTTGGCCTTGATGATGTGACCCGGGATGGTGTTGAGCGCGAACTCCGCCTCGTCGCCCGGCTTCACCAGCACCAACTCGTTCTGCTGGTACAGCGCGATGACCTGGTAGGTTTCTTCGACGAAGATCATCGCCGGCGACAGCGGAACGGCGACGACGAACGAGCCCGGGCGCAGCTGCACGTTGGTCGCATAACCGTTGGTCGGTGCGTAGACCGCCGTCTGATCCAGATCCCACTGCGCGCTCGCCACGGCGGCACGGCTCGAGTCGACCTGCGCCTTGGCGGTGGCGAGTTGCGCGCGTGCCGAGGCCACGCTGGCCTGCTCGCCGTTGACTTGCCCCGACAGCTTTTGCGTCACCTGCGCTTCGTTGGCGGTGGCGGTGGCGATCTGCTGCTCGAGCTCGGTCACGTTCGATTCGGCCTGCTCGAGTGCAAAACGGTCGCCGGCACCGGCCGCCACCAGTTCGCGGTGCTGACGCACGCGGGTCTTGGCCAGATCCAGCCGCGGCAGCAGCGAGCGCACCTGCCCGGTGGCCGACTTGAGTTGCTCCTGCAACTGCCGCGCACCGGCCGATGCATCGACGACGCCGGCACTGGCCTGCGAAAGCCGGGCCTCGTCGGCGGCCAGCTTGGCCTTGGCGGCGTTCAGGTCATTCTGGTAGGGCGTGGGATCGATGCGAAACAGCAGCTCGCCCTTCTTCACCAGGCGGTTCGGTTCGACCGGCACCTCCAGCACCCGCCCGCGCACCTGCGGCACCACCTGCACCACGTACTTGAAGATCCGCACGTCGGCCGTCGACGGCGCCACCACGTTGAGCGCGAGGATCATCGCGGTCAGCGCGACGACCGGGATGATGACGACGGTGACCTTCCACGGCGTGGTCCAGGGCAACCACTTGAACTTGATGAAGATGAGCCAGACCAGGAAGGAGTAGATGCCCAGCAGCAGTGCTTCCATCACGCACCCCCGGGCGCTCGTGCACCTCCTGCAAGCGGCGTCTCGACCACGGCCACCGACAGCGGCAACGACGGCACCACGGCCGCGAGCCGGGTGCGCGCCTCACGCAACTCCGGTGTGAGGGTGCCGCGCGCGGCCATGTCGTCGAGCTCCTCGCGCAGGTGGCGCAACTCCTGCGCGTCGACCTCGCCCGCTTCTGCGCGGGCGGCCATCTTGGTGAAGTAGTCGTCGTGCTTGTCGGTGCCGTAGGCGACCCGATAGCCGATCGGCTTGGTGTAGGCCCACAACCACGCCAGCGGCCACAGCAGGCCGCCGAAGAACAACGACAGCAGGCACAAGGTGTTGATCGCGTCCTTCTGCGGATGGTGGCGCTTCTCGGCGACCTTCTCGGGCAGGATGTGCACCAGCCAGAACAGCACGATGGCGCCGATCGGGATCACGATGATCACGAACCAGGCGAGGTACATCGCCGCCTGGTCCAGCAACTCCGGCGGCAGGAACGATGCGTGCGCCGTCGTCGGCAGCGCGGCCGCGGCCACTGCTGCCATGCGGGTTCCAGACCAAGATCGCGGCATGGTTCTCTTCACTGGGCACAAGCCTCCTGCAACATGCGCCCCTGCCAGCGGTGCGCGCCTGTGCGGGAGCAGTATTGGCGATGAAACGCGACCGATCTAGTTGGACCAAGGGCCCATGGATCCGGCCCGCCGACACGCCTACGCCGGCGTGGCGCAACTTCGAGAGGGCAATGCTACAGCGCGCCTGGCGACGCCTTGTCGCACCTCCGCGCCCCGTCGCACAGCCGGCTCGAGCCGACAGCAGTCGATCATGAGCTGCAGCGCCGGCGCCGGAAGGGTGCCCAGCGTCGGCCGCACCGAGCGCAGCCAGCCGAACCCTCCTGGGTTGCGGACGGGCCGTGGCTCACGTGTTCAGGGGTGTTGTCAGAAGCGCACGCGCACGCCGAATATGAGCGACTGCGCGTCGTTGCCCAGGGACACCGGAGGGCCTGCGCCGGTGCCCGTGTTGGCTGTATGCGCCGTCGCATCGCCGTTGTCGATGAAGGTGTAGATGCCGTACACGTCGGTCTGCTTGGACAGCACATGCACATAGCCGATGGAGTACTGCGAGGCGGTGGTGCCGCCGACGCCGTCGACCTTGCCCGTACCCGCGCCGATCGTGAGCTTGTCGCGACCGATCGGCACGTGCACGCCGGCGAAGAACTCGGTGCGATCGTCCTCGGTATTGGGCAACCGGCTCAGGCCGGCCCGCATATGCCGTCTTTGACCAGGGCGTCGAGGCGCGCAGTGTTTGCCTCGGGTCTTGCACGGGATAGTTGGACCAAGGGCCTGCTGGACCCAACTCGGCGGCTGGTCCTCGGTGCGCACTCGAGGGACCGTCCAGCTGCCCTTCATGACAGGCGATGCCGCAGATCCTTACAGCGAACAACGCTTGCTGACCAAGCGGCCCGGTGGCGAACCTGACCTTTGACGGCACCCACGTGCACATCTGAGGCCGGGTTTCCCCTCCTGGTCGCCCGCGATTTCACCCGCCGATGGACCACATTGACACAGATCAAGCTCGACACGCGAGGAGAGAGTTGAATCTCTGGCGTGGAGCCGATGCCGCGCCGAGCACGGCCTGCCAATCTGTCGTTGCCTTGACATGTCACCGCTTCTAAGATCGCTGCGAGCGTAAAAAAGAACAAGCGGGGTGGCTGAGGGTGGCGGGCTGGTGCACGTCAAAAACCGGGCATTGGGCTGCGCCATGCCGACGCCAATCCCGGCGTGGGAGAAGGTCGATGAGTCGAACGTCGCGCTGGCGACTGTTCATGGCAACTGTGTTCGCGGCCGTGCTGATCGCACCGGCCGCTGGTGCGCCTTCGACGCGCAACCTGCTGGTCTTGTATTCGGACCATCGGCCGCTGCCCAGCATGGCCACCATCGACGCCACGCTGGACCGGACCCTGGATCGGCAGCGCGCCGAGCACATCCAGCTGTTCAACGAGTTTCTCGATCTGGACAGCTCGCGCAGCGATGGTTATCCGGACCAACTCGTCCAGTTGCTGCGCCACAAGTACCAAGGTTCTCGCATCGATGTCGTGCTGGCCGTGGGCGGCCCGGCGCTGCAGTTCGTGCACAGCCGGCGGGCCGAATTCCTGCCGGGCGTGCCGGTGGTGCACGTGAACGTCACGACACAGGAAGTGAAGGCGCTCGATCTACCGGCCGACATCATCGGCGCGCCGATCGATCCGCAGCCGGGAAAGACGATCGAACTCGCAAGACGGCTGCATCCCACGGCCGAACGCGTGGTCGTCATCACCGGCGGCTCGATCGCCGACCGCGCCACGGAAGCACGGCTGCGCCAGGCGCTGCGCGCCAAGGGATCGGAGCCGCCCGTCGAGTTCTGGACCGCGTTGCCGATGAACGACGTGTTGTCGCGGTTGCCTCGGTTGTCGCCGCGCTCGATCGTCTACCTGCCCGAGATGCGCCAAGACGGGACCGGGCAGCGACTGCTGCCGCAGCAGGTCGCGGCCGACGTGGTCGCCGCATCGCCGGCACCGGTTTATGGCGACACCAGCAACTTCGCCGCCAACGGAACGATGGGGGGCTATGTCGTGCCGATGGAGGACTCGGCGCGCAAAGCGGCATTGCTGACGGTTGCGTTGCTCGACGGCCGGCCGGTCGATCGACTCAAGCCCGCGCCCGTGCCCAACGTCTACATGGTCAATGCACAGATGCTGCGACGCTTCGACGTGCCCGACGCCAGCCTGCCGCCCGGCGCCATCGTCAAGCACCGGCAGCCAACAGCGTGGGAAGCCTACCGCTGGCCGATCGTTGCCGCGCTGTTGCTGTTCGCGCTCCAGGCGCTGTTGATCATGGGTCTGCTGCGCCAACTGCGCCAGCGCCGCCGGACCCAGAAGGAGCTGTCGAAAGCGCTGGACAACGTGCGTCTGGCCACGGCAACCACCGGCGTCGGCTTGTGGCTGCGCGACCTGACCCGCGGCGAGACGTGGACCAACGCGGAGCATCGCAAGACCTGGGGGCTCGCAGATGGCGCGGCGCCCGATCTGAAGAGCCAGATTCAGCTCGTGCACCCCGATGACCGCGTGCAGGTCGAGGCAGCGGTTGACCGGGCAATGGTCGGTGGCGGTGACTATGACGTGCAGCACCGGATCGTGTTGCCCGGAGGAGACGTGCGCTGGATCGCATCGCGCGGCAGCGTCGAGGTCGACGCGCACGGCAAGCCCAGGTATCTGCGCGGTGCAACGGCCGACATCAGCGGCCGCGTGCGGGCGGACATGGATGCCAAGACGCTGCGCAACGAAGTGGCGCACCTGTCTCGCGTGGTCACGCTCGGCCAACTGTCGGGCTCGATCGCGCACGAACTCAACCAGCCGTTGACCGCGATCCTCAGCAACGCGCAGGCCGCGCTGCGGTTCATGAACGCCAAGTCGGTCGACATGGAGGCCCTCGGCGAAACCCTGCGCGACATCGTGGCCGACGATCAACGGGCCGGCGAGATCATCTGGCGGCTGCGCTCGCTGTTCCAGCGCGGCGAGTCCAAGAGCGAGTCGCTGCCGCTCAACGCGCTGGTGAGCGACGTGGTGGCGCTGCTGCGCAGCGATCTCGTCAGCCGCAACATCGCCGTCACCACCGAGCTCGGCGCCAACTTGTCGGCGATCGAAGGCGATCGCGTGCAGTTGCAGCAGGTGTTGTTCAACCTCGTGTTCAACGCGTGCGAGGCGATGGCCGACGTGCCGCCCGCGGCCAGGACGCTGCTCATTCGCACGGCGTACGCCGACCCGCGCACGGTGCTGGTGTCCGTGGTCGATGCCGGGCCCGGCGTCGCACCCGATCAGATGCAGAAGATCTTCGAGCCGTTCGTGTCGACCAAGCCGCTTGGCATCGGACTCGGGCTGGTCATCTCCAGCAGCATCGTGTCCGCTCACGGCGGCCGGCTCTGGTGCACCAACAACGAGGGCGGCGGTGCCACGTTCAACTTCACGCTGCCGTGTGCATCGATCGCTTCGATCGGCGTGCAGGCACCGGTTCCCATCACCATGGTTGGAGCGCAAGCATGACCAGCAACGAACCGACGGTCTTCATCGTCGACGACGATCCCTCGGTATTGAAAAGTCTGAAACGGCTGCTGCAGTCGGCCGGATGGAAAGCGGCGACCTTCGAATCGGCGGACGAGTTCCTGGGTGCCCACGATGCGGAAGCACACGGTTGCCTGCTGCTGGACATGTCGATGCCCGGCCACGATGGCCTCGAACTGCAGCGCCGGCTGAGGGAGATGGGCTCGTCGTTGCCGGTGGTGTTCCTCACCGGCCATGGTGACGTCCCGTCGAGCGTGACGGCGATGCGTGCCGGGGCGGTCAACTTCCTGTCCAAGCCGGTCAACGACGAAGCCTTGCTGGCCAGCGTGGCCGAGGCGGTGCAGATCGATCGCGCCGCCCGACGGGACAACGCCGACGTCGCCGTGGCCCATGAGCGGCTCACCACGCTCACCGCGCGCGAGCGCCAGGTGCTGGAGCGGGTGGTCGCCGGCCGGCTGAACAAGCAGATCGCCGACGAGCTCGGGACCGGTGTCAAGACGATCAAGGTGCACCGTGCCCGCGTGATGCAGAAGATGGACTCCAAGTCGCTCGCCCAGCTCGCGCGCCTGGTCGAACGAATGGGCATTCTTCCGAGGCTCTGAGCCGCCTCGGCCTGCGGCCCGAAGCGGGCCAAAGGTCCAATAGTCGCCCCTTTCTCTGCGGAGTAAGGTGCACGGCACGCCATGGAGCCCAATCTGACGGTGGCTGTCGTAGACGACGAACTACCGATTCGTAAGGCTCTGACGCGGCTGCTGCGATCGGCCAGTTATCAGGTCCAGTCCTTCGGTTCCGGCGCCGAGTTCCTGGCCTCGCTGGAGGTCAGCAAGCCGGCCTGCCTGGTGCTCGACATTCGCATGCAGGGCATGACCGGATTCGATGTGCAGGCCCGGCTGCAGGCCCAGAAGATCGCGTTGCCCATCGTCTTCATCACGGCGCTCGACGACCCGCACGACATCGCGAGGGCGAAACAAAGCGGCGCGATCGCGTTGTTGCGCAAACCATTCGGAGACGATGAATTCCTCGCTGCCATCGAAGCCGCAGCGCAGTCATGAACATCGTCTCATCGCTCGCGAGTGGAGGCGTCTGTGACATTGCTGCTGCGCGGGCTCATGTTGGCGGCAGTGCTGTGGATCAGCGGTTGCACCAGCCTGCCGGTCCACTACGAGCGCATCGAGTCGTACGCGCTGCAAGACACGGGTGAGACCCGGCTCGGCCGTTCGGGCCGGGCCGCGCTGCAGGCGCACGCGGGCCAGAATGCCTTTCGACCGCTGCCCGACGGACTCGATGCGCTGCTGGCCCGCATCCATCTGGCCGAAGCGGCCGAGCGCTCGCTCGACCTGATGTACTACAAGTGGAACAGCGACACGGTCGGCAAGCACCTGGCCAACGCCCTGCTGCGTGCGGCCGACCGCGGCGTCCGGGTGCGCGTGTTGATCGACGACGCCGGGACCTCGGTCGACGACAACAACCTGATGGCCCTCGATGGCCACAGCGCCCTCGAGATCCGCTTGTTCAACCCGATCGCCTCGCGCGGCACGCGCATGCTCGAGATGATGACGAGCTTCGGTCGATTGAACCGGCGCATGCACAACAAGGGGTTCATCGCCGACAACCAGCGCGCGCTCCTCGGCGGACGCAACATCGGCGACGAGTACTTCGAGGCCCACGGAGACGGCAACTTCGCCGACCTCGACGTGGTGATGGCCGGTCCGGTGGTCGGCGAGGTGTCGAAGGCGTTCGATCTCTACTGGAACTCGCCGGTGGTGTACCCGATCGCCGCGCTCACGGGCAAGCGCCACGAGATCGGCAGTCTGGATGCGTTGCGCGCCGACCTGGCGGCCTTCGTCGCGTCGCAGACCGACACGCCCTACACCCAGGCGGCGAGGGCGCGTGCGGACGTGCTGCTGAATACCGGAGCCGATGGTGTCTTCTGGGGCAAGGCCCATGTGCTGTACGACGATCCGTCCAAGATCACGCGCGAGGCGGGTGATCGCGAAGGCACGCTGTTGCCGCAGTTCGGCGCACTGGGTTTGTCGCTCGACAAGGAGCTGACCATCGTGTCGCCGTACTTCATCCCGGGCGACAAGGGCGTGGCCTGGCTGACCGGGCTGGTCCGGCGCGGCGTGCGGGTCACGGTGTTGACCAACTCGCTCGCCTCCACCGACGTGCACGCCGTGCATGCCGGCTACACGCGATACCGCGACACCTTGGTCGACGCAGGCGTCCGGCTCTACGAGCTGAAGCCGGAGTTCTCCGACGCCGTGCTTGCTTCGCGCAATCGTGGCCGCGTCAAGGGCGGGTCTCGCGCTTCGCTGCATGCCAAGACCTTTCTGTTCGATCGACAGGCGATGTTCATCGGTTCGCTCAACCTCGATCCGCGCTCGATCCAGATCAACACGGAGATCGGGATCGTTTGCGAGAGCGCGGCGATGGGCGAGTCGACGCTGGCCCGGTTCGAACCGCTGATCGACCGCATCGCATGGCGGGTCGAGCGCGCGGTCGATGGGGCGGGCCACCCGCAACTCGTTTGGGTCGAGACCCGCGAGCAGGACGTGCAGCGCCACTTGAGCGAACCCGACGTGACCGGCTGGCAGCGGTTCAAGGTCTGGTTCCTCGGCCTGTTGCCGATCGAATCCCAGCTCTGAGTTGGGAGCCACCGATCGCCCGCCGCGCTCCGGGCGCCGGGGGTGTAATGCCTGCGGTATTCCGGTAAAGGAATATCACTGATAATGCTGTATCAAGAATAGTCGATGGATATTCCAGATCAGTACTGAAATGCCGAATACCGTCCCTGTTCGCGCCAGCGGCCAGCTGGGGCCGGTGCTGAAGGCCCTGCGCCAAGCCAGAGGCTGGTCGCAGACCGAGCTCGGACGTCAGGTGGGCCTGTCGCAGGAGCGCATCTCCACCATCGAACGGCATCCGGAGCGGGTCACGGTCGGCCAGCTGCTCACCGTGCTGATGGCGCTGCAGGCCCAGCTGCGCGTCGAGCCGCGATCGGCCGCGACGGCCACTGGGCCCTGGTGATGGTGGGCCGGCCGCGCTTGCAGCGCTCGCTCGCGGTGTGGACCAACGGCCACCGCGTGGCGCGCTGGAGCATCGGCCCGTCCGGCAGCCACAGCCTGGCCTACGAACGCGACTGGATCGAGGCGACGCACGGTCGCCCGCTGTCGCTGTCGCTGCCGTACCCGATCCAGGGCCGGCCGCTGCGCGGTGCCCGCGTGGCGTCGTTCTTCGACCATCTGCTGCCGACCGCGCCGGCGGCACGCGGGCGGCTGCAGGCGCTGCACGGCGTGCCGGTATTCGACAGCTTCGCGTTGTTGTCGGTGCTCGGCCGCGACTGCGCCGGTGCCGTGCAACTGCTGCCCGACGATGCTGCGCCGGCCGACGTGCAGCGCGTCGACGGCGAGCCGCTGGATGAATCCGGGCTGGCTCGCCTCATCGATGCGCTGGCCACCGAGCCCGGCATGCCAGCGGTGCAGCCGGTCCGCTTGCCACTCATCGCGCTCGGCGGCGAGCGCGCCAAGACGGCGCTGTTGTGGCACCGCGGGCAGTGGTGCCTGCCGCTCACCGGCACGCCGAGCACTCACATCGTCAAGCTCCCGCTCGGCGCCCGGCCGGGCGGCGCGCCCGCGTTCAACACGTCGCTGGAGAACGAGTGGTTGTGTGTCCGCTTGCTGGCGGCGTTTGGGTTCGAGCTGTCGGCGATGCGCATCGAAGCGGTCGGCGCGCACAAGGTGCTGGTCATCGAGCGCAGTGATCGGCGCCGGGTCGACGACCGCTGGTGGGCGCGCCTGCCCGGTGAAGACCTGTGCCAGGCCACCGCCACACCAACGCACCAGGCGGCCGAGTCGGCCGGCGGGCCGGGCTTGGGCCGGCTGCTGGAACTCTTGCGCGGTTCCGATCGGCCCGCGCAGGATCGCGAACGCCTGTTGGCTGCCAGCGTGGTGATGTGGATGCTGGCCGTGCCCGACCTGGGCGCCAAGCGCTTCGGCTTGCGCTGGTTGCCTGGCGGGCACTTCGTGCTCGCGCCGCTCACGGGCGTGATGTCGGCCTGGCCGGTGCTGGGCCGGCATCCATCGGCGGCATCGCTGCAGCGCCTGCGCCTCGGCCTGTCGCCGGTGGGGGCGCCGATGGGCCACGGCGATGTCACCGCGCAAGCCTGGATCGCGGCCGCACGGCGCCATTCGATGGGCGCGGGTTTCGCCGGCGTGTTGAGCGGGTTGGCCGCGTGGGCCGAGCCGGCCATCGATCAGGTGAGCCGCGAATTGCCCGAGTCGTTTCCCACTTCGGTGAGCGGCCCGGTGTTCGAAGGCTTGCGCCGCTCGGCGCGGGTGCTGGCCGCGGCCTGACGCCGGCGCCGCGCCAGGTCGTCGGCTCCTCGCGGCAACGCGACGGCGTGCCACGGATTTGGCGCCCGCATCCGGCAAGTCGCCGGCGTTGCAGCTGAAACCCCGTGGCGCCCGGCTGCAACGGGCTTGAAACCGTCGGCTTCCACGATGCATGCGTGTTCAAGACTCCTTATGCACTGGAGCCCGCGATGAGCCAAGCACTGCGTCACCCTTTGACCGATCTTCGGCGCGGTGCGACCCTGCGCATCGACGATGGCCAGCCCCATGTGATCGACGTCTTCGAGGGCCTGGTCTGGGTCACTCGCGACGGCGACCCGCGCGATGTGATCCTCGAGGCCGGCGACAGCTTTCGCTTCGACGGCCCCGGCCTCACGCTGGTGCAGGCCTTCGACGACGCGCGCGTGCTGCTGACCGACCTGGTCGAGACGTCGCGTTCGATGAGTGCCTTTGCGCTGCACCGCCGGGCACGGGCCCAGCGTGCTGCCGCGCTGGCGGCATTGGTCGCGCGCGGCTTCGCGGCGGCCGAGTCCGCTGTGCATCGCCTCGTCGAGCGCCTGGCACACCGGCCGCTGCGCCCGTCGAACACTCCGGTGTGACATGACGCTCGCCGCGCTGCATCCGATGGCGGCGGCCGTGCTCGCGCACGGCGCGATGCCACAGGTGCGGCGCGTGCGCCCCGACGACGTGCCGATGATCGACGCGTTCGTGCAGCAGCTGTCGCTGGCCTCGCGCCAGCGCCGCTTTCATGCCGCGATCCGCGCGCTGCCCGACGAGTGGCTTCAGCGCATGACCCGCCCCGATGCCGAGCGCGAGCTGGCGCTGGTGGCGACGGTGCACGTGAACGGTGTCGAGCACTGCGTCGGCGAGGCCCGCTACGCCCTGACGCCCGACGAGCCGCACCACCGCGAATTCGCGCTGGTGGTGGCCGACGGCTGGCAGGGGCGCGGCATCGGCCGCTCGATGCTGCGCGGGCTCGATCGGCATGCCGCCCGCCATGGCGTGTTGTGTCTGTATGGCGATGTGCTGCGCGACAACCTGCCGATGATCGAGCTGGCGCGCAGCCTTGACTACCGCGTGCTCCGCCATCCCGCCGAGGCACGGCTGGTGCGGGTGCAGCGCGTGTTGCGCACGCGCCCGGCGCTCGCCGTGTTGCCGGGCCCGGCCATCGCGACCGCGCGGCCATTGCAGCCGGGCGCCGGCTTCATTTGAAACGTTCGGGCCCGATCGCCGTCACGCGAGTGAAAGGCCCGGCGCCCAACATCGACTGACTCAACGACACCTCACGAAGGAATCACCATGGCGCCTTCCATCCCGACCCACCGTCCCGTGGTGACCGCCACCCGGGTGGCGATGTCGATCGCCGTCGCGGCCAGCGCGAGCAGCCTGTACTTGGCGTTCGGTTCGGCGTGGGCGGTGACCGGTTTGCCGACTCCAGACAACACCGTTGCGGCGATCTGCCCGATTGCCAGCATCGAACCCGCGCCCGTCAGCGCAGCCCCGAGCGCCCGCCTCGGGCAGGCCTCGACTCAGTAACGCTCAACCTTGGATTGATCATGAAACTTCGCTTCTCCCTGCCTGTGCTGGCCGTGCTCGGCGCCGTTGCGCTGAGTGCCCAGGCCCAAACCTCGATCGACTCGGCGCAATTGCGCGCCAAACAGCGCGCCGAAGTGCGGGCCGCCGTGGCCGCCGGCGAGATCCCGCGCGGCGAAGCGCCGTTCGGCGACCTGCGCCCGCCGCAGTCGCTGCGCGCCCGCGCCGACGTCAAGCGCGAGACCGCGGCCGCGGTGGCACGCGGCGAGATCCCGCGCGGCGAAGGTGACGGCTACCGCAGCGAACAGATCGTGTCGGTGAAGTCGCGCCTCGAAGTGCGCGCCGAGACCCGCGAAGCCATGCGCCTGGGCCTGATCCCGCGCGGCGAGCTGAACCCGGTGGCCAGCGAGGCCCAGCTGGAGCAGGTGCGCCTGGCCGGCGAACGTGCGCTGTCGATGAGCCGCGCTGTCGCGGCTCGCTGAACGCCTCCCCCGATCGCGGGCCGCGTCGTGTTTCAAACGTAATACGACGCGTGCCCGGCGAAACCCGGCGGTAGCGCCTGGCCGCGATCGTGACCCGGATACTTGCACCACTTCGTGCTCGGCAGCTGCCGCAGCGCCTGACAACGCCTGAACGGCACTCGATGAATCCGAGCGCAGACGACACCGACCCGAGTGGCACGGTCCCCGCACCCGGCGTGCGGCGACCGGCACCCAACAGCCCCTTTCGGGTTTGCGTGATCGATGCCGACAACGATTGGCGGCTGCTGCTCGAAGAGTGGCTTCGAGGCCTGGGCTGCCAGGTGGTGGACCCGTCCGGCGGCTGCGCAGCCGCCACGGCGCCCGAGGTGGACCTGGTGATCGTCGACCTGCCGTTTCCGCGCCAGGGCGGCGTAGACTTGGTCAAGCGCATCACCAGTCGTCACCCGGCGACGCCGATCGTGGCCCTGTCATCGAACTTCTTCTCGCGCATCGAGTGCTGCGGCCCGGTCGCACGCGACCTGGGCGTCGACTGCGTGCTGCCCAAGCCGGCCACGCGCGAAGCGATCACAGCCGCCGTTCGCCGCGTGCTGCCGGTCTAAATGGACCCGGCCCCCACCGAGGCGCCGCACGCGCACGCCGCACACCCGCGCCTGTCGTGGCGCAGCATCCCGTGGATGGGCGGCCTGTTCATCGTCGCCATCAGCGCGCTGGCCGCGTACGACATCTTTCGCAACTACCACGTCGCGGCCGCCGAGACCGCGCGTGAGCTCGACACCCACGCCCGCGTGCTGGCCGAGCAGACCGCGCGCACGCTGCAGGCAGTCGACCTGGTGCTGCGCCATGTGGCCGAGCAGCGCCGCGTGGGCGCGCTGGCGGCCCAGCACCAAGGCGACCTGCATGCCTACTTGAAGGACCAGGCGGTCGGCGTGGTGCAGTCCGAAGGGCTGTTGCTGTTCGATGCGGCCGGCAAGCTGGTGGGCAGCTCGCAGACCGCCACGCTGCCCAGCCCGCAGGTCGACGCGTCGAACGATCCGCTGTACCCGGTGTTGAAGTACGGCGGATCCGAGCTGGTCGTGGGCGGCCTGCGCCGTGGCGTGCTGTACCCGGAGCGATGGGTGCTGCCGATCGCGCGCCGCCTGCAGGGGCCCGACGGCAAGTTCGCCGGTGCGATCGTTGCCGGCGGGCGCGTCGAGTACTTCGAGCAGTTCTACAACGACGTCAAGCCCGACGTCGGCACGACCATCACGCTGTTGCACCGCAACGGCTCGCTGGTGGCGCGCCATCCGTCGATGCCGTCGGCGATGGGTCAGCGTTTCCCGGTGGTCGACGCGATGCTGGCGCTGCGCCAGACCAACCCCAGCGGCGCCATGCGCAGCGTGAGTCCGGTCGATGGCGTCGATCGCTTCGGCGCCATCGCGCTGGTGGCCGACCATCCCCTCGCAGTGGTGGTGACGCGCGATGCCGATGTGGCCATGGCGACCTGGCGCCAGCAATCGATCGGCACCATCGCGCGCACGCTCGCGCTCGGCGTGCTGGCGGCGCTGCTGCTGGCGATGTTGCGGCGACAGTTCCTGCGCCTGGACAAGACACGCGCGTCGCTGGAACTGTCGCGCGAGCGCTTTGCGCTCGCCGCCGCCGGCTCCGACGAAGGCATCTGGGACTGGGACGTGACCGGCGACCGCGTCTACGCCTCGGCACGTGCGCGCGAGATCTTCGGCCTGCCGCCCGGCCCGGACACCCAATCGCGCGAAGACTGGTTCGCCTCGCTGCAGCTGCACCCCGACGACGTGCCGGTGCGCAACAAGGCGATGCAGGCCCACATGAGCGGCAACACGCCGGTCTACGAAGGCGAGTATCGGCTGTGGAACCAGGGTGACTGGCGCTGGGTGCGCGTGCGCGGCCTGTGCGTGCGCAACGCCGCCGGCGCGCCGCTGCGCATGGCCGGATCGGTCACCGACATCGACGCGCGCCGCCGCGCCGAGGACGCACGCCGACTGTCGGAAGAGCGCTACGCGCTGGCGATGACCGGCCTCACCGGCGGTCACTGGGTGTGGGAGACCCGGACCGATGCGCTGTTCGTCTCCGACAGCGTGCACCAGCTGTTCGGCCTGCCGCCCGACACCGTGGTGACCACACGCACCGAGTACTTCCGCCGCGTGCGCGTGCACCCCGACGACTGGGCCGGCCTGGCCAAGGTCAACGAAGACGTGGTGTCCGGCGCCACGCCGCGCATCGACTACGAGTTCCGCATCCTGCTGCCGGGCAGCGGCGCGATCCGCTGGATCCTCACGCGCGCGCACTCGTTCCGCGATGCCGAGGGCCGCACCGTGCGCGTGGCCGGCGTCAGCGTCGACATCTCGGAGCGCAAGCGCACCGAAGAGGCGCTGCGCCTGAGCGAGGAGCGCTTCGCGCTCGCCGTGCTCGGCTCGGACGATGGCGTGTGGGACTTCGACTACATGAACAACCGCGTGTTCGGCTCGCGCCGCGCACGCGAGATCCTCGGCGTGCCGCTCGAGCCCGAGGTGCAGAGCCTCGACGAATGGTTCAACAGCCTGCAACTGCACCCCGACGACGCCAAGATGCGCGAGTCGGCGATGCAGGCGCACCTCAACGGCCTGACGCCGGCCTACGAAGGCGAGTGGCGCGTCTGGCACCCGAACGGCCACTACCGCTGGGTGCGCGTGCGCGGCATGTGCGTGCGCGACGCCACCGGCAAGCCGCTGCGCATGGCCGGCTCGGTGTCCGACATCGATGCGCGCAAGCGCGCCGAAGAGTCGCTGCGGCAGTCCGAGGAGCGTTATGCGCTCGCGGTGGCGGGCTCCGACGACGGCGTGTGGGACTGGGACCTCACCACCGGCATGGCGTTCGAGTCGGCGCGTGCGCGCGAGCTGCAAGGCCTGGCGCCCGGGCCCGAGTTGCAACGGCTCGATGACCTGCTGACCTCGCTGCGCGTGCATCCCGACGACGCGTCGCGCCGCGCCGACGGCATCCGCGCGCACCTGGCCGGCGAGACGCCGGCGTACGAGTGCGAGTACCGCGTGCGGCGCGACGACGGGAGCTATCGCTGGATCCGCGTGCGCGCGTTGTGCATCCGCGATGCCAACGGCAAGCCGTATCGCATGGCCGGCTCGGTCAGCGACGTGCACGCGCGCAAGGAAGCCGAAGACGGGCTGCGCAAGTCGCAGGAGCGCTTCGAGCTCGCCGTGTCGGGTTCGAACGACGGCATCGTCGACTGGGACATCGTCAACGACCGCGTGTTCGCGTCGCAGCGCGCGCTGCGCATCATCGGCGCGCCGTCGGACCAGACCTTCTACACGATGGGCGAGTGGACCAAGCTGCTGCGCACCCACCCCGACGACCTGGCGCGCCACGCGGTCGAGACGCAGCGCCGCGTCGATGGCGACACCTCGATGCGCGAGAACGAGTACCGCGTGCTGCATCCGAACGGCGAGTACCGCTGGGTGCGCGTGCGCGGCAGCGCGGTGGCCGGCCCCGACGGCAAGGCGATCCGCTGGGCCGGCTCGGTGAGCGACATCGACGAGCAGAAGCGCATCGAAGAAGCACTGCGCCGCTCGGAAGAGCGTTACCAGCTCGCGGTGCAGGGCTCCAACGAAGGCCTGTGGGACTGGGATCTCACCAGCGACAACCTGTTCCTGTCGGCGCGCGCGCAAGACCTGATGTGGCAGACCTCCGGCGAGCCGCTGCGCCCGCGCCGCGAGTGGATCGAACTCACGCGCTACCACCCCGAGGATCGCGACATGGTGCGCAGCGAGTTGTGTGCCCACCTGCGCGGCCAGACGCGCCACTACAAGGTGGAATACCGCGTGCTGCACCACAGCGGCCAGTGGCACTGGTACCGCCAGCGCGGCGTGGCGGTGCGCGACGCGCAGGGCCGGCCGACGCGGATGGCCGGCTCGATGGAAGACATCACCGACCGCAAGACCGCCGAGGTCGAACGCGAGCGGCTGGAGACCCAGTTGCGCCAGGCGCAGAAGCTGGAGGCCATCGGCACGCTGGCCGGCGGCATCGCGCACGACTTCAACAACATCCTGGCCGCCATCCTCGGCTATGGCGAGATGGCGCAGAAGGATGCGGCCGAAGGCTCGGCGCAGCGCCGCCACATCGACGCCGCGATCAGCGCCGGCATGCGCGCCAAGTCGCTGGTGGAACGCATCCTCGCCTTCAGCCGCAGCGGCATGGGCGAGCGGGTGCCGGTGCACGTGCAGTCGGTGGTGGTCGAGACGCTGGATCAGCTCGACCGCGTCGCTGCCGCACGGCATCACGCTGGAGCAGCGCCTGGAGGCCGGCGACGCGGCCGTGCTCGGCGACCCGACGCAGGTGCACCAGGTGGTGATGAACCTGTGCGCCAACGCCGTGCAGGCGATGAAGGCGCACGGCACGCTGACCGTGACGCTCGATCGCGTGGATCTCAATTCACCGCGCTGCGCGACCAGCGTGCTGCCCGACGGCGCGTACGTGCGCCTGTCCGTGCGCGACACCGGCGTGGGCATTGCGCCGCAGGTGATCGAACGCATCTTCGATCCGTTCTTCACCACCAAGGAAGTCGGCGTCGGCACCGGGCTCGGTCTGTCGCTGGTGCATGGCATCGTCACCGATCTCGGCGGCGGCATCGACGTGCAGAGCAAAGTCGGCGACGGCTCGAGCTTCACCGTCTACCTGCCGTGGAACACCACGATGCCCGCGCCCGAGCCGGTGCAGGAGACCGTGGTCGGCGGCGGCGGCGAGACCGTGCTGCTGGTCGACGACGAGGAGGCGCTGGTCCGCCTCGGTGAGGAAATGATCGCCGGCCTGGGTTACGAGCCGATCGGCTTCACGTCGAGCACCGCCGCGCTGGAGGCTTTCCGCGCCACGCCCGAACGCTTCGACGCCGTGCTGTCCGACGAGTCGATGCCCGACATGACCGGCTCGGAACTGGCGCGCGCGATTCGCGAGATCCGCGGCGACATCCCGATCGTGCTGATGAGCGGCTACGTCACCGCGGCGCTGACGCACCGCGCGCGCGATGCCGGCGTGCTCGACGTGCTGGCCAAGCCGCTGGTGGCGCGCGACATCGCGCGCAGCCTGGCCGACGCGCTGCAGCAACAAGCCTGACGCGGCGCTCGGTGCGCGCGCACGACGCGGCGCACCCGTTTCATCTGCAACGCAATGCAGCGCCGCCATGCAACCCGAGCGCAACCGCCGGTGCCCAGCATCGCGCCCGGCGCCGTACTTGGCGCGTGGACACAAGCGTGCTCGAAGACGACCAGCGATTCATACGGACCTCTCGTGGCGCGAGGCGGCGCCACGGCCCGGTGGACCGTGGCGCCGCGAACGGGTCAGTGCAGCGGCACCAGCGTGTGTTGCACCGCGTGGCGACCGACCTTCTCGCCCATCTCCAGCCCGGCCACGGTGGCGAAGCGGAAGTGGATGCCCGCGCGCACGCGCGAGTCGGCGTTTTCGCGCGCAGCTTCGCTGAAGCTGGTGAAGCGGCGGGTCGGATTGGCGGGCAGGGCGCTGCTCGAGGCGGCCTGGAACGTGACGCGCTCGCCGAAGGCGTGTGCCAGCACCGAGGCCGCCGCGGCACCGAGCGCGCTGTGCGTCGACGGGTAGTCCTGCACCGGCGGCGTGGGCAGCAGCGGCGTGAACGCGGCGTCGGGCAGCGTCTGCGCGTTGCCGTCGATGTCGGCCAGGCGAATCGCAGTGACCGGGCGCCACAGGTTGTAGTGCATCTTCGAGTCCCAGCCCGCGATGTACGAGTCGGCCATCGCCACGTTGAGCAGCGCGAACGTGCGGGCGCGCTGCCACAGGTCTTGCGAGCGGTCTCGTGCCACCGTGCGGGCGATTCGGTTCCAGCCGATGTCGGAGAACTCGTACCACCAGGCCGCGTAGTGCGTCTGATCCGGCGTGCGCCTGGCGTCAGCGGCCTTGCTGCCGGTTTCCTTCACCTCGACGAAGGCGCGCGCGTACTCCGCGCTGTCCAGGGCCGGCGGCGGCGCGCTGCGGTACTGGCTTGGCGCCTGCAGCGCGAACGGTTGCACGTTGCGCCAATGCGGCGCGGCGAGAAAGTCGAAGCCGGGCGTGAAGCGGTATTCGCCGGGGCGCGTGCCTGGCTGGTAGGGCTGCGTCGCGTTCGAGCCGTCGCCGGCGCGGCGCTGCAGCACCGCAGCGGCCACGCGCTTGCCGAGCGCGCTGCCCCGCGTGGCCGAGGTGCCGATGCCCGCGTCGAGCATCGTCTCGTCGAGCGCGACCTTCAGCACGGCAATGGCCTGCTCCTTCTTGACCAGCGCTGCGAGCACGTCGTGGGCGGCGGTGACGGCGGCCACAGCGGGATCGGCCGCTTCGTCGCGTTCGACCTGCGTGTAGCTTGCATATCGCGGGCGCGTCGCGTTGACGGCATCGTGCATCGCGAGGTGCACCATGGCCAACATGCGCGAGGCTGCCATCGGGTCGGCGTATCCGTCGTTGAGTTTGATCACCTGGTAGGCCGTGGCATTCCAGTCGATGACGACCTGATCACAGCGATCGGCACACCACGGCGCGGCATCGCGCCGTTCGTGGGCCTGCGCTGAGCTGGCGACGGCGGCGCACGCGGCGAACGCCACGGCGCGCAGCGCATGTCGCGTGCGCCCGGTGTCCACGGACAAACGAGTGAGGAAAGACATGCAGGACTCCTTCGATGAGGTCTCTGGGTTGGGGGACCGCAGTGTCGGCAGCGATGCGCCGCTGCGGAATGACCGAGACCCCGCCGAACTTGCGCGAGCGTCCTGCACGCCGCGCATGCGTGACCGCGCGCGTGTGCCCGATGCGTTATCGGAGGTGCTGCGCCTGGTGCGCCTGACCGGTGCGGTGTTTCTGAACGCCGAATTGAGTGCGCCGTGGGCGGTGCAGACGCCGTCGGCCAAGCAGCTCGCGGCGCAGTTGCTGCCCGACGCCGAGTGGTTCGTGGAATACCACCTGATCGTGGAAGGTGAGTGCTGGATCCGTCTGGCAGACCGTGAGCCGGTGCACTTGCAGGCCGGCGATCTGGTGATGGTGCCGCACGGCGACTCGCATCGCCTGAGCAGCGAGCCGGGCCTGCAGACCCGAGCGGTCGATGGCGCGGCGTTGCAACTGCCTGCCTACGGCGAGATCGTGCAGCACAGCTATGGCGGTGGCGGTGCCGTGACGCGCATCGCCTGCGGCTACTTCGCGATCGACCGCCGCCTGTGCCGCGGCCTGCTGGCGGCACTGCCGCGCATCGTGCGCATCGACGCCAGCGGTGGTGACCTGCGCAGTTGGCTGCACACCTACATGCACATGCGCGCCGCCGGACGCAGCGGCTTCCAGCCCGGCGGTGCCTGCGTGCTGTCCAAGCTGTCGGAGCTGATGTTCGTCGAGGCGGTGCGCCGTTATGTCGCAGCGCTGCCGCCGGGGCAGACGGGCTGGCTCGCCGGCTTGCGCGACGCCCAGTCGGGCAGGCGCTGGGGCTCATCCACCAGTCACCGGCGCGGCCGTGGACCGTGGCAGGGTTGGGCCGCGCGGTAGGCCTGTCGCGTTCGGCGCTGGCCGAGCGCTTCACCGAGCTGATCGGCCAGCCGCCGATGCAATACCTCACGCAGTGGCGGCTCACGCTGGCGGCACATCGGCTGAAGGTGTCGCAGCGCCCGGCGGCTGCGGTGGCGGAAGAAGTGGGCTACGACTCCGAGGCGGCGTTCAGCCGGGCCTTCAAGCGCGAGTTTGGCCTGCCGCCGGCGACATGGCGTCGGCAGGGCGATGCGGCGCGCGTGAGCGCGAGGCGCTGAGGTTTCAATCGCAATGCCGCGGCGGTGATGCGAAACAGCGCCGCAACACGCGGCGGTTCGAATGGCAGCACGACGAAACCAAGCCCCTGGAGCCTCGCGCCATGAACACCGCCGCCTTCGCCGACACCCTGCCTGCACAGTGGCCCGCGCACACTGCCGCTGAACCGCCGACCCGCTGGCTCGATGAGGTGTCCAACCTGCTGATGCACTGGCTCGACGCGTCGCGCTCGCGGCAGACCCTGGACGAACTCGACGACCACTTGCTGCGCGACATCGGCCTCACGCGCGCGGAAGCGCTGCCGCGAGTCCAGCAAGTTCTTCTGGCAGGCCTGATGCAGGCCGATCTGCTGGAGCCGCGGGCGCGGGATAATGGCGCGCACCGGCCGCTGGCGGCCGGCGCTCAACGCCCAGGCCTGCGCATGAACGAGCCTTCGAACCAGGTCTCCAGCCCTCTGCCACCCCACGTGCTGGCGCTCGACGACGACCCGTCGGTGCGCAGCCTCGTGCGTGACTACCTGATCGAGAACGAACTGCGCGTGACCGCCGTTGCCACCGGGGCCGAGTTCATGGCGGTGATGGGCAGCGAAACCATCGACCTGGTGGTGCTCGACCTGCGGCTGCAGGGCGAAGACGGCATGCAGATCGCGCGCCGCCTGCGCGAGACCTCGGCGGTGCCGATCCTGATGCTCACCGGCCGTGCCGACGAGGCCGACCGCGTGATGGGTCTGGAACTGGGCGCCGACGACTACCTCACCAAGCCGTTCAGCCCGCGCGAGCTGCTGGCGCGCATCCGCGCGCTGCTGCGCCGCGCACGCGCGCAGGCGACGGTGGCCGATGCGATCTCGCGCGTGCGCGCCTACCGCTTTGGCGGCTGGGAGCTCAACATCGGCCTGCGCCGCTTGAAGTCCGCGCAAGGCCGCAGCGTCGAATTGACCAACGGCGAGTTCAGTCTGCTGGCCGCTTTCGTGTCGGCGCCGCAGCGTGTGCTGTCGCGCGACCAGCTGCTCGACCTCTCGCGCCTGCACAACGCCGAGGTGTACGACCGTTCGATCGACGTGCAGATCCTGCGCCTGCGGCGCAAGATCGAGCCCGATCCGACGCAGCCGCAGTTCATCAAGACCGAACGCGGCGCGGGCTACTTCTTCGATGCCACGGTTGAAGTCGTGACCTGAACGGGCCATTACAAGGGCCCGATCGGTGGCACCGCCGCGCGGTGCAGTTTCAGGCGTAATCGCGATGCCTGCTGCGGTAACCGCGGCGCAACGGCACGGCGGCGTAATGCCGTGTCATGAACCGCATCACAAGCCGCAACGTCGTGCCGAGCCGATTGGCCAGCGCTGCCGCGTGGCTGATGCTGTGGTTGCTGACCGCCTGCGCGGCGCTGCCCGAGGGCGTGCAGCGCGACCCGTCGCAGGCGCTGACCGACGTGACCGCGACGCCGCTGGCGCGCGAGGCGGCGCTGGCCACACCAGACGACAAGCGCCACTTGTCCGGACTGCGCCTGCTGCCCAACGGCCCCGAGGCGATGGCCACGCGCGTGGCGCTGGCTCGGCGCGCGCAGAAGTCGCTCGACGTGCAGTACTACCTGATCGCGTCGGACGACACCGGCCGGCAGTTCCTGCGCGAGCTGCGTGACGCGGCGCAGCGCGGCGTGCGCGTGCGCTTGTTGATCGACGATCTGCACGCGTCGGAGCAGGACGTCGTGTTGATGGCCTTGGCCATGCACGCCAACGTCGAGGTGCGCTATTTCAATCCGCTGCCGGTGCGCGGCAGCTCGTTCGAGACACGGCTGCTGCTGTCGTTGCATCAATTCGATCGCGTCAACCGCCGCATGCACAACAAGCTGTTCATCGCCGACAACTCGGTGGCGGTGACCGGTGGCCGCAACATCGCCAACGAATACTTCATGCGCAGCACGCAGGCCAACTTCATCGACATGGACGTGCTGTCGGTCGGGCCGGTGGTGCGGGGCCTGTCCGAGGTGTTCGATCGCTACTGGAACAGCGAGCTCAGCTTTCCGATCGACACGCTGGTGCCTGCGCTGGCGTCGCGCGACGAGGCGCAGGCGCTGTTCGCCGATTGGGTGGCAGGCGCTTCCGTGGCCGAACCGAGTGCGCAGGCGACCGAACAGGTGCTGGTCGAGCCGCGCGCGTTTCAGTTCGCGCCGGTGCAGGTGAGCGCCGACGATCCGGCCAAGGCTGCCGGCGCCGCCGCCGCACCGAGCGGCACCGCGCTGGAGAGCACGCTGCTGATGCTGCGTTCGGCCGAGCGCGAGGTGATGATCGTGTCGCCGTACTTCATTCCCGGCGAACGCGGACTGAAGCTGATGCAAGGCGCCATCGACCACGGCATCCAGGTCTCGGTGATGACCAACTCGTTGGCCGCCACCGACGAACCGCTCGCCTACTGGGCTTATGTGCGCTATCGGGCGGCCATGCTTCAGATGGGTGTCGCGGTGTCGGAGGTGAGCCCGGTGACGAACCGCAAGTTCGACATGGTCGGCGATCTGCGCTCTTCGCAGGGTGCGTTGCACGCCAAGGTGGCCATGGTCGACCGCCGCTGGTTGCTGATCGGCTCGATGAACATGGATGGCCGCTCGGCGCGCAGCAACACCGAACTGGGGCTGGTGATCGACAGCGCCGAGCTGGCCGAGGAGGCGATGGCGTTGATGAACGAGCACTGGTTCAACAACCACTACCGCTTGCGCCTGGCTCAGCGCGGCGGACGGGTCGAGTGGCTCGCGCCCGATGGCGACAGCGCGGCGGTCTACCGCGACGAACCCAACGTGAGCTGGGTCAAGCGCCTGCGCCTGGGCGTGATGTCGATGTTCATCGCCGAAGAGCTGCTGTAGCGCGGCCGTCCACGGCGCACCCGTAGGACAAAAACTACAGGGCGATTCGCCATCGTCTGCTGCCTTCGTCGAGCGCTTGCCACGAGCATGGCGCGAGGCACGGCTCAAGCCATGCCAAAGGCAATACCGCCAGGACAGCATGGAAAGGATCGATCAATGAACTCGTTCAAACCCGCCCGTTGGTTGGCTCTGTTGGGATGCAGCATCGCGCTGACCGCCGCGCACGCAGCCAACATGACCAAGGAAGAAGCCTCGGCCGAGAAGGCGCGCATCGAAGCCGAGGCCAAGGCCGACCGCAAGGCCTGCGACGGCCTGAATGGCAACGCCAAGGACGTCTGCGTCGAGCAGGCCAAGGGCAAGGAAAAGGTCGCCCGCGCCGAGCTCGACTACAAGCAAGACGGCAGCGAGCGCCATCGCAGCAAGGTCGCCGAGGCCAAGGCGGACGCCGCGTACAACGTCGCCAAGGAGAAGTGCGACGACCTGGCGGGTGAGCAGAAGGACGTCTGCGTCAAGGACGCCAAGGCCGCCAAGGCTCGTGCCGATGCCGACATGAAGCAAGCGCGCGGCGGCTGACCCTCAGCCCGCCTGCCCCAAACGGCCCGACCGCATCGGGCCGTTTCCTTGATCGCGAGCGGAAAAAAAGAAGCCGCCCCGGGTGGGGCGGCGAGATTCGCGTCGCAGGGAGGGACGCGGCGCGAAGGGGAAACCGATCTGGCAAACCTTGCCGTTGAATCCCTTTCTGACGGTAAAAGTTACCCGCGAGGCGGCACAACACGCTCGCTTTCGTCCAGACCCGGAACACCAAGCAATTGCCGTTCCGCGGGTGACTCCGGGCACATGCGAAGCTCGCGCGACTCCTCCACGCAGCGGGCGCCGGGCCACGCAACTGCTTGCCAGCGCGTGAGTTTGAAGCGCGAGGGTTGTGGCTTGCCGCCGGACTGCTCGCTCGGCAACAGGTAGGTGAAGAATTCGATCGAGCGCATTGGTGGACCCCTGAAGTGCAGCAAGGTGGGCCGCCTGGGCGGTCAAAAGGAAACGTCGGGGTTGCAAGTTGCACGCCAGTCGTGACGGCGCAACGAATCTGCAAGCGGCTGTTTCCGCGGCGGCGGGGCGGAGCGCTGCGACCGGTCGCTAAGCGCGCGCGCGGGGCTGTGTTTGGCGCAGCCACGCGCCAGGCGTGACACCGAAGCCGGATTTGAATCGCCGGGTCAAATGGCTTTGATCGGCGAAGCCCGCGTCGACCGCGGTCTCGGCGATCGATTGGCCCTGCGCGAGCAAGCGTTTGGCGGCACGCAGCCGCAGCGAGTTCAGATGGCCGTGCGGCGGCTGGCCGAACGCCTGCATGAACACGCGGGTCAAGTGCACGCGCGACACGCCGGCGATCCGCGCCAGCTGCTCGACGGTGACGTCGTTCGCGTAATGCGCCTCGAGGTGGTCGCGCACCGCATGCAGCCAGCGCGGTGTGCCGGTCTCGCGCCATGGCGCCGCACGGTGATCGGCATGGCGTTGAAACAGGCGCAGCACCGCATGCTGCATCAGGGTGGCGCTGCGCAGCGACTCGCCGGGCTGCAGACAGGCTTGCGCGGCATCGGCGATGCAGTGGCCGAGCGTTTCGTCCTCGAGCAACGCGTGGCGAAAGCCGCGCGCCGTTGCGTTCGTGCCGGCTTCGCGCAGCCAGGCCGAGACCACCGACTCCGGCAGATAGAGCATCGCGTAGCGGAAGCCGTCGTCGTCCTCGCCGTGTCCGTCGTGGGCATCGTCGGGCCGGAAGACGATCACGTTGCCGCGCCGGCTCGTGGTGGTGGTGCCGCGGCAGCGAAACGTCTGCTGTCCGTCGAACGTGACGCCGATCGACCAGGTGTCATGGCTGTGGCGGTCGAAGCTGTGCTCGACGAAATGCGCCCGCAGCAATTCGACGCCCGGCACCGAGGTCGGTTGCATCACGGCCCAATCCCGCCGTGGGTGTGCTGGCTGCTGCATGTGTCAAACGTTCAAGACACGCGCACCGCGCGTCGGCGAGAGTGCGCTGTTTGAAGCATCGGGTGTTGCCATGACCGCATCGATCAACCTGGCCCACAAGCTTGCCACGTTCAGCGACCATTTTGCGCCGCGCACCGTGGCCACGTTCAACGGGCTGGACATCATGGTGGTCAAGATCCAAGGCGCTTTCCAGTGGCATTCGCACAGCGACAGCGACGACTTCTTTCTCGTCTTGCAAGGTCGCATGCGAGTCGAGACCGAACACGGCCACGCCGAAATCGGCCCGGGCGAGATCTTCATCGTGCCGCGCGGCGTGCGGCATCGGCCGGTGGCCGACGACGAGTGCCACGTGATGCTGATCGAACCCACCGGCATGCCGAACACCGGCGACGCCGCCACCGCGGCGCCGCGTCGCGTGATCTGACCGAGCGCCGGTGGCGCTGCGGTGCTACAGGTCGCCGAGCCCGGTGTTGCCCCAACCGGTTTCGACGTGTTCGTCCCAGAGTTCGATTCCGTCCGGGCACCGTTCGGCACTGGGGCGGTAGACGGCCCACGCACCGAATCGGTCGTTGCGATCCACCGGGACTGTCACCTCCGTGCTTTCCGCCGGAACCTGGATGCGGCTGCCGCTGGCGGGTCCGCCGCGCAGCTCGATCGTCTTGCTGACTGCCATTTGCACTTTCCCCGTACTGCACCTTCAGCGCGCGGCCAGTCTAGGTGCGGCATTCCGAGTCACACCCCTCGCAACCGATATCCCTCAGGCAAGTGGTCAGGGTCAAAAGGCGCGAGCAAACCGTTGTAGCGCGCGGCCCTCGGCGCGGCGCTTGGCGGCGGGCGCTCCTGTCAGCGCGCAGTGGCGGTGAGATGGTCTTGCAGACGGGTGAGAAACGGCAGCTGGCCGGCGTGGATCTTCTGCGCCGCGGTTTCGAGTGCAAACCACTCGATGCGATCGACTTCGGGGTATCGCCTGGCCACACCCTTGGCGTCGACCACCTCGAACATGTTCGAACGAAAGGACAACAGATCCCAATCGGCCTGCGTGGCAAAGGCCTCGATCACCTTGCCGCTCTTCAAGCGGACCGATTGCAGCGGCACGAACGGACCGGTCAGTCGGTGTCCGGTTTCTTCTTCGAATTCGCGCATGGCGGCCGCCAGCGGCGACTCCGGCGGCACGTACTCCCCCTTGGCCACCGACCAGGCGCCGAGATCCTTGCGCGCCCAGAAGGGCCCGCCCGGATGCGCGAGCAACACCTGCCATGTGCCCTCGTGCCACCGATAGGGCAGGATGCCCGCGCTGCGCTTGCTCACGCGTCCAGCCGAGGGCCGACTGCCACCGGCCTGGCGGCGGCTGATTCGATGCCCGTGCGGGGCCCGTTGAGAAAGATTCCGATCGGCTTGTGGCGCACCAGCCAGTGGTAGCTCGCAACGCTCAGGAGCGTGGTGACCCCGATGTTCAACAGCATCTTCCACTCGGCTGCCATGGACCACTCGCGCAGCAAGAGGGCCACGGCGCCGATCAGCGGCAAGTGCACCAAGTACACCCAGTACGAGCTCTCGGCCATGTACTGCAGCAAACGGTTTTGCTGCGGGCAAGTAGCGCACGAAGCCACCGATCAGCGCCAAGCTCCACAGCCAAGCGCAAGCGTTGTAGCAAGACAGCCAAACCCTGGGATCCAGAAAACGACGTTCGGATAGAACCGGGGGACCGAAGCGGTCTGCTGATCGCGGCCATGATCCCGATGCAGCCCGCCCGCCGCAAACATTGCGCCAGACGCGACGCTCATATAGCGGCAGCAAGCGATCGCGGCAAAGGTAGAGAACGAAACCGAAGCCGAAGATAGAGCCCATAGTGCAGCCATTCGGCCGTCGGCGGCAGGAGGTCGCCGCTGGTAGGAAGAACGCCGAATGGTGGATAGTGCTGCTCCCTCATGGAAAGCGGCGCGCGAGGACGAGAAACGCAACGCCGCTCGCGGCCAGACGGCCGAACAGGCGCTTGGCCCGATGGCGCCAGGGCTTCGGGCACCTGGGCGGCCAGCCGCAAAGGACCGCCGTAGCCAGCGCGAAGCCCATCAGCAGGTGCAAGAACCACAGATGCAGCGTCTGCAGACGTACACCGCCGCGCTTCTCCGGCAACACATGCGGGTCGAAGCCAAGTGCCGGCACCGAGCCGATGGGCTGTGCGTACATCGTCGCCAGCACCACTGTGACCACCAGCAGGATCGGCAAGAACACGACCAGCGGAAGGCCGACGCGCAGTGCGCGATGAGCCAGCATGCCGCCCGGGCTTCTGCGCTCGACGAGCAATGCGGCGAAGAATCCGGAGACGATGAAGAACACCGGCATGCGGAAGTAGGTGGATCACCTCAATGAGCACGTCAGCCACCACGCTGGTCTGCGGATCGCGCCAGAACGAAGTCGACTGGCCGACCTGATGCACCGCTGCCACATGCAGCACGACACCCAGCCACATCATCGTGGCACGCAGGTTGTCCAGCGAATGCAGTCTCGGCAACGTGCTCATGCGGCGACCGGAGCTCGCTTGCGCAGGCAACGATGGGCCTGCGCGCGGCACCGGGCCGCGGCGCCGGGCGCTTCAGATGCAGCCGACGGACCTCCCATTTGCGCACCCGTCACGGATGACCTCCGCCGGTTTGTTCTTCAAGGCGACGCAGAGCGCAGCGCTCGGCCGCACCCTCCCGGTGACAATGTCACTTGCCGCCTGCTGGCGTCAATCCCCGCATTCGGGCGAGCGCCACGGCCCGACGGCATCCGACGCTGCCACACGGCGCGCACTTTCGGGGCTGAGAAGTTGGTGTGCGCCGGCCCGAATTGACATCGACCCGGCTCGGCGTACGCTCTCCTGCCTTCGCATCGCCTGCGGGCAGGAGACAACACATGGCCAAAAAGCAAGTGGACACCGGCGTCTATCGCGTCACCGAAGTCATCGGCACCAGCAAGACATCCTGGGAAGACGCCACCAAGAACGCGGTGGAGACGGCCGCCAAGTCCTTGCGCGACCTGCGCATCGCGGAGGTCAGCAAGCTGGACGTCAAGATCGAGGGCGGAAAGGTGGTCGCTTACCGTGCCCGCGTCTCGTTGTCGTTCAAGTACGACGGCTGATCGCTGCGCGGCCGTGCAGGCGGCGTCCGCGGCCCCATCATCCAGGCGTCGCCATCCAGTCGCGCCCGAGTCAGCACCGGCCAGTAGCGCACGGCGTACAGGCCGAAGCCGGCTGACCAGAGCACCGCTGAAGCCTGAAGCGACGCCAGCGTGGCGAGCGGCCACAGCATTGGAACGAGCACGCGGGTCAAGCCAGCCGACAGCACGAGCACATAACACGCGACATCGAAGCGGTCTGCCCGCAGCGGGCGAGCCGTGTGGCCGCGCGCCGTGCGCGTCATCATGCCGACGGTCAGAGCGCCGATGGCCCCCACGGTCAGTGCGTGCGTGGACGCGGACGACGCGACGAGACCTATCTCGGCCAGAACCCTCAGGCCCAGATGGATCGGCACCCAGCAGTAGGCCGCGTGCAGCACCCAGACCAGCGGCGCACGACCGGTCTTCCACGGCCGCCAGAGCGCCCAACGCAAGGCATGGGCCGCACAGGCCACACCGGCGACCAAGAGGACGACGCCGCCGTTGAAGCCCATCAGGTCGGTTGCAAGCAACACGAGCACGGAGCCCAGAGCAAAGTCCTCGACCGCGCCATTGCGGACCGCGCCAACGCCCGGCACGCCGTTATTCGTGAACATCGGGATGACACGCCCAGCCATCACCGCCACGATGAACAGGACTACGTCGAGCCCCAACTGCAGTCCGGCCCAGGCGGGCGCCGCGACGACGCCCAGTTGCGTCAGATGCACGAAGCCCGATGCCACACCCATCGATGCCAACAGGCCAATGAAAAAGTAGTTGCGCCGGTTGCGCGCCTCGATGAATGGCTTGGCGAGGCAGGCCGCTGCAGCCAGCGGAAAGGCGACGTTGACCGCGGCCGCGAGCCATGCGAACGGCGTGAGAACCAGCACACGCCCGGCCAGCCACAACAGCACCAGCGCCATCAGCAACCCGCCCGTTGGCGTGGCTCGATGGGTCCAGTTTCGGCCGGCGGTGAAGAGGAATCCCACGACCACCGGCAACGCGAAGCCAAACAACATCTCGTGCGCGTGCCACACCGGCCCGGCCAGGTAGGTCGTGCCGAGCATGCCGGTGAACTGCAGCATCCACAGCACGATGGACACGGCCGAGAACGCACTGGCCGCCAGGTAGAACGGGCGGAACCCAAGGTCCCACAGCGCAAAGCGCTGGGGGTGGCGTGAGCTGGGCTGCTCAATCGTGTGCAGGGATTGCATGCTGTCGAGAGGGATGTTTGTGATGCCAGGCCAACGCCGACACCAGCAGGGTGAGCAAGAAGACCGCGATGGCCAATGCATTGCCGATCGCGCCGGCGCGCAGCCACTCGAGATTCATCGAACCCACGGCGCGAACGGCGAGCGATGCGTGCAGGAGCGCCAGCGGAACGTAGAAGTGCCAGCCGAACAGCACTTTGATGCGCGTGAGCGCCGGCAGGATGACCGGCGCGTGCGCAAACATCATGCTGAACACGAAGCCGATGCCCAACGCATGCAAGGCCAGGTCGCGCGTGGGATGGCCCACAGCCGTTGCCATCCACGCCGCCCCGCCGACGGCCAACCAAAAGTAGCCCGCCAGCAAACAGATCGCCATGTACCGGCTCAAGCCTTTGGAGACAACAGTCCGGCGCGCGACGTCGAAACACACGAGCCAGGCCGACAGGCCGAACAGCGCGACTCCGAACACGAGCGCACCGGCGCCGGGCGACACGGCGAAGACCGCCGAGCCGAGCACCAAGGCCGCAAGCAGCCCGTAGAGCGCCACGGTGGCTCTCTCATGCCGGCGCATCAGGCGGGTCATCTCGAGGCGTTCGCCGGCGATGGTGAGCACCAAAAAAGAGAACCACCACGGGATCGGCGCGGTGCCGTGGCCTGCATGGCCGAGCGCAAACAACAGCGCGCCGATCCACCAGGCTGCGGCACCGGCGAGCAACACGCCGATGTGCGGCTCTGTTTGCCTCTGGAACATCGATACGTTGACGACAACGAAGGCGAGGGCGGCTGCGACGCCGAGCCAGGATGCCAGCGACATGGCGCCAGCCAGCGCCGACACGCCCGACAGCGCTGAGGCGATGGGAGCGACGAATGCGAGCCGTGCCTTGGATGCCACGGCGCGCTCCAGTGCGATGACCGTGCCGAGGACGGCGCAGATCATCATGAAGGCGTGCGCGGCGACGGCGTGACCGGGCCAGGCGCTCGAAGCGGAAGTGAACACCGCGACTCCCGCCCGCAGCAGGCCGCCAACGATGGCGCTGAACATCAGCGCCGCGACGACGAGCATGGCTGCAACGCGCACGACCCAGGCCGAAACCGGGCGCGGGTGACGGGCATGGCGCATGGCGTGCATGGCGTCGCCGCTCACCAACCCATGAAGGCCTTCGCCTTGGCACTCAAGCGCGCTGCGGTCCAGGCGGGTTCCCACACCAACTCGACCTCGATCGTCATGTCAGACGGAAGTGCGCGGTCCAGTTCGGATTCGATGTCTTGCAGGATGACCTCGGCGACCGGGCAGGCCACCGACGTCATCGTCACGACTGCATGCAACTTGCGGTCGGTGATGGTCACGCCATAGACCAAACCCACGTCGACGATGGACATCGCCATCTCGGGATCGACCACGGCCTGCAGCGCCAGTTGAACCGCGGGTCTCAGCTCGGCTGGCCCGGTGTAGGGGAAAGCGGTTGCGTCGGAGCCTGCGTCGGCCGTTGGTTTCATGTCACGCCGCCCGGATCATCAGGACCTTGGCCAGGGCCTGCCGGTTCTTGGAGATGTCGGCCAGCGTGTACTGGTCGAGCACGACGTAGAACGCCTTGACCGCGTCGGCGAGCACGTTCTTGAGTCGGCAGGCCGGCGTGATGACACATTGGTTGCCCTCGGGCAGGAAACACTCCGCGGGCAGCGCGGCGCCTTCGGTGTCGCGCACCACGCGGCCGACGTTGATCATGTCCGGCCGCATCGCGAGTTGGATGCCGCCACCCTTGCCGCGCAAGGTCTGGATCCATCCCGACTTGCCCAGGAAGTGCACGACCTTGACCAAGTGGTTCTCGGAGATGTCGAAGGCCGCGGCAATCTCGGCGATGGTGGCGCGCTGTGTGGGGTCGGCCGCCAGGTACATGAGCACCCGCAGGCTGTAGTCGGTGAAGGCAGTGAGTTTCATGGTTGCAAAGCGCCGGGAGGGCCTGGGCCCTCCCGGCTGGTCGCTATTAGTGTTTGGCGGCCGCCTGTGCGGCGCCGATCGGCAGGGTCGCAGGCCGCGCGGGCCGCAGCAGCTTCCACGCATACAGCGGCGAGCCACGCGCTGCCGGCCGCGAACACGATGTCGCCCGGCACGCGCAGCCACACCAGCGCCTCCATCACGCCGGAGTGGATGACCTCCGGCGAACGCGCGTACCACAGGCCCTGCGTGATGCTGGCCCATGCTTGGTAGATGCCGGCCGGCAGCAGTGACATGAAGACCATCATCGCCAGGCCGATGTTCAGGCTCCAGAACGCGGGCTTCAAGAACCGGTCGGCATGCAGACTGCGCTCGTACAGGCCGCGCAGGCAGAACAGCATCAGACCGATGCCCAACATGCCGTAGACACCGAACAGCGCGGCGTGGCCGTGGGCCGCCGTCATGTTGAGGCCCTGCACGTAGTACAGCGAGGCCGGCGGGTTGATGGCGAAGCCCAGCAGGCCCGCACCGACCGTGTTCCAGAAGCCCACGGCGACGAAAGACAGGATGACCCACTTGTAGGCGCCCAGCCACGCCACCCCTTGCGAGCGGCGATAGGTCTGGAGGGCTTCGAGACCGATCAGCGTCAGCGGAACGACTTCCAGCGCCGAGAACACCGCGCCGACGGCGATCACCGAGGTCGGCGTGCCGGTCCAGTACAGGTGGTGCAGCGTGCCGAGAATGCCGCCGAACAGGAACACGATGGTCTCGGCCACGATGGCGCGGTTGGCACTGCTGGCACGCACCAGGCCCAGGTTGGTGAAGATGAGCGCGACCACGGCGGTGGCAAAGACTTCGAAGAAGCCTTCCACCCACAGGTGCACCAGCCACCAGCGCCAGTACTCCACCATCGAGTAGTGCGTGTGCTGGCCCCAAGTCAGTGACGTCGCGTAGAAGCCGCCGATGCAGGTGGCGGACAGGAACACCATGGCGATGAGGCCGCGGGTCTCCGATGGCTTCTTCAGCGCGGGCCACAAGGCGCGGCCCAGCAGGAAGACCCAGAACAGCAGACCGACGAACAGCAGCAACTGCCACACCCGGCCCATGCTCGTGAATTCGAGGCCCTGGTTGCCGAGCCAGAAGCTGAAGTCGACGCCGCGGTGTTGCAGCGTGCCGAGCCAACCGGTCACCGTGGAGCCCAGCACGACCACGATCAGCGCCCAGAACAGCGCATCGACTCCGAGCTTCTGCAGCTTGGGCTCTCGGCCCGACAGCAGCGGTGCGACGTACAAACCCGTGGCCAGCCAGGCGGTGGCGATCCAGAAGATGCCAACCTGGGTGTGGATCGTGCGGCTGGTCACGTACGGCAGGACCTGCGCCAGCGGAATGCCGAAGAACGACTGCCCCTCCACCGCGTAGTGGGCCGTGACGACACCCATTGCGATCTGCAGCAGCATCAGGCCGATGACCACGAAGAAATACTTGCGCGTGGCCTTCATCGACGGCGTGGCCTTGGCTCCCAGCAGCGGGTCGGCGTTGGGCACCTGGGCCGGCTGCTCGTCGTTGCCGCGCCCGTGCAGCCACAACATGGCAGCGATGCCGGCCAGCAGCAGGATGATGCTGACCATCGACCACATGGCGGCCGAGGTGGTCATCGTGTTGCCCACCAACGGCTCGTGCGGCCAGTTGCTGGTGTACGACAGGTTGGTCTCGCCGGGCCGTTCGGTCGATGCGGCCCATGACGTCCAGAAGAAGAATGCGCTCAGCGCTTGACGGTCTGCGTTCTCGGGCAAGGTGCCCTCTGTCATGGCGTACTGGTCGCGCAGCTTGGCCAGCGACGGCTCCGTGCCGAACAGGCCCTCGTAGTGACGCGCCACCTCGCGGATGGCCCGTGCGCGCTCGGCGGAGACCTTGACGGTCTGGTTGATGTCGTCGTAGGTGTTGCGGCGCATCTCCTCGCGCACACGGGCGTTCACCGCCGCCTTGTCGGCTTCCGTCATCGCCGACAACGCCTTGCCTTGTTCGGCGCTGCGGATGGATTGGAGCGCCACCGCTTCGCGGTGCAACCAGTCGGCCGACCAGTCCGGCGCCACGTAGCTGCCGTGGCCCCAGACCGTGCCGAGTTGTTGTCCACCGGCAGACAGCCAGGCCTGCTGGCCGTGCTGGATCTGCTCGCCGGTGAAGAGAACCTCGCCGTCGGTGGTGACCACCGTCTTGGGAATCGGCGGTGCCTGAAGGTAGATCTGCCACCCGAGGTAGCCGAGGGCACCGAAGGAGAGCACGCAAATGAGGCCGAGCCAACGCCACAGCCTGTTTGTGGACTTCATGGATTGCTCCTGATGGGATTGTTCGATGGCGGGCAAGGCATTCGCTGTGAACCTGTGACATCGATGCCGCTGGCGCGTGCGATGCGGTTCATGGGCGTTGCCTTGCCTCGTGCGGGGTCAGTGCTGGTGGCCGGCCGATTCGCTCAGGGCCTCGTAGACACTGGCGTCGCGCGGTCCTTGCACCTCCAGCGTGCCAGCCAGTCCCTTGCCCACGCGCGACAGCGCGTGGTCGACCACCAGGTACTTGCCGGGGTAGTTCAGCTTGATGTCGACCATCGTCGCGCCACCCGGTGCGACGAGCGTGGTCTGCACGTCGTTCTTGACGGTGGTCGGCGAACCCTCGCTGTAGACCTTGTCGAAGATCTCGCCGATGACGTGGAACGACGACACCTTGTTGGGTCCACCGACGCCGAAGTAGAAGCGCACGGTCTCGCCGACCTTGGCGGTCATCTGGAACTCCTTGGTCAGCGCGCCGACCGACCCATTGAAGGTGTAGAAGGTCGGCAGTTCGTCGTTCGCACGGCTGTGGCTGTACTCGTGATGGCCCTTCGTGCCGACCTGATGCTCGGTGTACATGTCGCCTTGCATCACGTAGTACTCGCGGTCCACCGGCGGCAGGCCGGCCTCGGGCTCCACCAGGATGAGACCGTACATGCCCGAGGCGATGTGCTGCGGGATCGAATGCGTGGCGCAGTGGTAGACGTAGAGCCCCGGATTGAGCGCCTTGAAGCGGATCGTCTTCTCCTGGCCGGGCGCGACCTGGGTGTCGGCGCCGCCGCCGTGTCCGCCCGTGACCGCGTGCAGGTCGATGGAGTGGATCGCCTTGCTGTTCTTCGCATTGAAGAGGGTGAGCTCGATGGTGTCGCCCTTCTTCACGCGCAGCATCGGACCTGGAACCTTCTTGTCGAAGGTCCAGTAGGTGTAGGTCGTGCCGTCGTCCAACTTGCCGTTGAGCTCGATCGTCTCGATGCGGTACTTGACCAGCTGAGGCGCGCGCGTGCCGAGCGGCGCCGGCACGGCATTGGGGTTCATGGCGACGCTCACGGCGTCGGTCGCCGCCGGGGCGATGGCTGAAAGCGCGGGCGCCTTGGCGGCCACCGCGACAGCCTTGGACGCAGCGGTCGGGTGGACCGGCTGGCGACTGGGCGAGCTCGTCGCCAGCGACTTCGAGGGTGCCTTCCATGCCGATCTGCCGGTGTCCGGCGATCGAGCAGTAGTAGGTGAACTTGCCTGGCCGCGTGACCTTGAACTTCACGCGCACCGGTCCGGTCGACGCATTGAAGTGCTTGCTGTGAACGCCCAGCTCGGGAATCACGAAGTCATGCTCTGCGCCTTCGCCGCTGCGAACGGTCAAGTCGACCGTGTCGCCGACGTTGACTCGCAGCACCGGATTGGCCTTGCCTTGGGCGTCGAGGTAGACCATCTTGCCGTCGACCAGCCCGGTCGACAGCTTGATCGGATGGATCACTTCCTTCCGGTCGCTCGCGACAGCGGCGACGGCCTGCGCGGCGTACAAGCCGGCCACGGAAGCGCCAAGCACGATGGCGGTGGCCAGTGGGATGGGCGCCAGGAAACGGGCAAACATATTGAGCCTCTTCACTCGGGTCGCGGGGCGACCCCCCGCGGGTGCGCAGCGGTTCGCGCTGCACACATTTAATATAGGTGCATTCGCCGTACACCTTTAATCCGAAGCCCGCACAACCTTGCGAAACATCAAGGCGATGCCACGAGAAGCCCAGAGGTCAGGGTGCGCCGCCGTTGCGCTCGGACCATCCGCCGAGAGCTGTCGCCGAAGGGCGATCGCCGATACGGCGGGCGCCGCTGTCAGACCACCCGGGAGAAGCGGCCTGGCTGTGCGTGGGTGGGCAGGTACGCGTCGAACACCATCGCGATGGCGCGAATCAGGTACCAACCCTTTTCGGTGACGACGACGCCGTCGTGGTCGAGTTTCACCAGCCCGCTTGCGGCAAAGGGCTCGAGTCGCTGCCGTTCGCCTTCGAAGTACGACCGCGCGTCGATGCCAAAGGTGCGTTCGATGACATCGAACTCGATCCGGCCCTGGCACATCAGATCCATGATGACCGCACGCCGGATCATGTCGTCGTTCGTCAACGAAACGCCTCGGTTGACCGGCAGCTGCCCGCACCGGATGGCGGTGTAGTAGTCGGGCAGCGCCTTGGCGTTCTGGTAGTAGGTTGAGCCCACGAGGCTGATGGCCGATGCGCCCAGTCCGATCAGGTCGCAGTCCTTGTGCGTGCTGTAGCCCTGGAAATTGCGCTGCAGGCGGCCGTTGCGCTTGGCCACGGCCAGTGAATCGTCCGCTCGCGCGAAGTGGTCCATGCCGATGTACTCGTAGCCGTCCGACAGGAATGCACGGATGGCCGCGCCCAACATGCGGGTGCGCTCGGCGGGTCCGGGAAGGTCCTCGGCCTCGATGCGGCGCTGGGGTTTGAACACGGTCGGCAGGTGCGCGTAGGCGTAGAGCGCGATGCGGTCGGGTCTCAGCTCGCAGATCTGTCGCAGCGTGCGCGCGAAACTCGACGGCGTCTGCTTCGGAAGCCCGTAGATCAGGTCGGCATTGATGGACCGATAGCCCAAGTCCCGCGCCGCATCCATGAGCAGGCGCACGCTGTCGTAGGACTGGATGCGGTGCACGGCTTGCTGCACGTCGGGATCGAAATCCTGCACGCCGAAGCTCAGCCGGTTGAATCCGACGGCGCGCAGCGCAGCGAGGCGAGCCGGTGTCACGGTTCTCGGATCGACCTCGATGGACATCTCGACATCGCCGGTCAGATCGAAGACATCCTGCAGCGACGCGACGAGCCGCTTCAGCTCGTCATCCGACAGGAAGGTGGGCGAACCGCCGCCGAAGTGGAGCTGCCCGACGGCACGGTGCCGGCCGAGCCGTTGCGCCACCATCTGCATCTCGGATTCCAGCAAGTCGAGGTACTCGGTGGCGCGTTCGTGGTGCTTGGTGATGACCTTGTTGCAGCCACAGTAGTAGCAGAGCGACTCGCAGAAGGGAATGTGAACATAGACCGAGAGCGGCGCGCGCCACGGTCGAAAGCGACAGCCGCGTCAGTGCCGCCGTCGCGTCGTCCGGCCCGAACCCGGCGTTGAACCGGTCCGCTGTCGGATAGGACGTGTAGCGCGGTCCGGGCTGGTCGAACCGGCGCGAAAGCTCTTCTGACAGCGGCCCGATGTGGGCTTCGTTGGACGCCGAAGCGGCTACTGCAAGCATGCCTGGCATCGTGCGCCGGCGACACGCTGCCAGTCTTGACAAAGCGCAAGCGCTCCGCGCGGCGTGTTGTGAACCCCGAAATCACGAAGGCGCGCAGACCTCGCAGCGCGCCACCTCGTGTGCGGCGCCGCCCGCGGCGGCGGAGATGCTGACGGCCTTGACCAGGCGCTCCAGCGCGGCGGCATCGACGATCTGGACCTCGCGGCTGTGCACGTGCAGCGTGCCGAGTTCGGCGAACTTGGAGAAGCAGCGGCTGACCGTCTCGACGGTCAGACCGAGATGGGTCCCGATCTCTTCGCGCGTCATTCGCAGCAGCAGGTTGGCGCCGGAGAAGCCGCGGTTCTCGAGCCGCTTCGCCAGGTTGAGCAGGAATGCGGCGATGCGGACCTCCGCGCGCATGCTGGACAGCAGCAGCATGACCGCATGGTTGCGCACGATCTCTCGGCCCATGGCCTGATGCAGATGCCGTTGCAGCTGGGGGAGCTCGCGCGCCAGCTTCTCGAGCGGGCCGTAGGCCATCACGCAGACCTTGCTGTCTTCCAGCGCCACCGCGTCTTGCGTGTGGACACCCAGGCCGAGCCCGTCGAAGCCCAGCAACTCGCCGGCCATCTGGAATCCGCTGACATGTTCGCGGCCGTTCTCCAGCGACGCGCAGGTCTTCAGGAATCCGGTTCTCACCGCGTAGATGGCCTTGAATGCGTCGCCCCGGGAGTACAGGTGCGCTCCCTGCGGAACGCTCACGTGCCTGGAGACCCGCTGTTCCAGCCGCTGCATGTCGGGCCCGGACAGACCGGTCGGAAAGCACAGCTCACGCAAGCCGCAGTGCGTGCAGGTGACCGCGAGTTTGGTGAGCGAAGGCGAGGCGGGGCGGATGACCTTGCGTCTCGGCATGGCAGAGTCGGTGCGCACAGCCGGATTCTTCGGCGTGCGGGCCCCGCGCGATTGACGAAACTCAAATCTGCGCGACGCAGGTGCTGCGATGTCGCAGCAAGCCCCGGTCAGTGCGCGCTGCCCACGCGACGATCGAACCGTGTGTGCGGCCTCAGGTGGGCTGCCTCGCCGCCAGCAGCGAACCCAGATAGCTTGCGACCGCCGGCCACGCAGCGAGCTCGCTCAGCGTGGCCGCCTCGCGCAGCCGAGAGATGCGCGCCGCGTCTTTCTCCACGAAGACAAAACGCTCGCAGGCGGCCTCCAGGATGTCGAGATGCACCGGCTCGTTGGGGTGCAGGCACAGGAACACCACCTTGCCGGAGTTGCGCAGGCGCTGGAAGAAGTCGAGCATGAAGCCGATGTAGCCGTCCTGCGCGTTGAACTGCGGCTCGTCGAACAGGTGCACCACGGGCTCGCTCACGCGGGCAGCCTCCAGCAGAAACTTGGGCCGCGTGCGGCGGAAGCGCCGCAACTGGTACGACTGGTGGTAGTGCAGCGCCAGCCGATCGCGCTGGTCGTGGCGGACCTTGTGAATGTCTTGGCCAGCCACCAGCACCCGCCCTTCGGTGGGCGCGTTGCCTCCCGTGATCAGCTCGAACAGCGTGGTCTTGCCGGTGCCGTTGGCCCCCATCACGCCGACCACGCCAGGTCCGTCGACGCGCAGGTCGGCCCGCAGCTCGAACGTGGTCTGCGCGCGCGGCCAGCCACGCCGGTAGCGTTTGACGAGCCCTTGCACCTGCAGCAGCGGCGCTTGCATTCAGATCCCCAGCCAGCGGCGCCTGAGCGCGCCATCCTGCCGCATCGCCGCGGCCTCGCATTCGTAGACGACGCGTCCGCCGTGCATCACGCACACGCGGTCGGCGACGTCGAGCGCACAGGCCACGTTTTGCTCCACCAGCACCACGCCGACCCCTTCGCCGCGCAAGCGATCCACGGTGCGCATCACGTCCTGCACCACCTTCGGCGCCAGGCCCTGGCTCGGTTCGTCGAGCAGCACCAGGCCCGGTGCTCCCATCAGCACGCGGGAGATGGCCACCATCTGCATCTCGCCGCCGGACAGGTTCTCGCACTCGCGCGGCATCAGGTACTCCAGCGCCGAGAAGAGGGCAAAACATTCGCCGAGCGACCAGGCGCGAAAGCGCGTCTTCTTGCGCGCGATGTCGAGGTTGCGGGCCACCGTCAGCGTCGGAAACACGCGCCGGTCGTCGGGCACCCAGCCCACGCCGAGCGAGGCGATGCGGTGCGTGGGCTCGTGCGTGATGGCGCGTCCGTCGAACCGAATGGTGCCTTGGCGCGCCGGCGTGAGCCCCAGGATCGAGCGCAAGGTGGTCGTCTTGCCGGCGCCGTTGGGTCCCAGCAGCGCCACCACTTCGCCCGGCCACACGCGCAGCGACGGGCCGAACAGCACCTGCGTCTCGCCATAGAACGTGGCGATGCCGTCGACCGACAGCAGCGGGGCGGCGTCGCTGCGCGGTGGGGCACTCATCGAGGAGCCTCCGCGCTGCGCGCTGCGGCATTCGCCTTGGGAGCGGCCCGGCGGCTCATGCCGCGAGGCTCCCGAGGCTGGAGCGCTGCACCCACGGGTTGGCGCGCAGTGCGGCCGGTGTGCCTTCGGCGATCACCTGTCCCCAGTGGATCACCGATACACGATCGGCCAGCCCGAACAAGAAGCGCATGTCGTGCTCGATGATCACGATCGTGAGCTCGCGCTTGAGATGAGGCCACCAGCTCGGTGAGCCGCACCGTGCCTTCGGCGCCGAGGCCGGCCGTCGGTTCGTCGAGGAACAACAACTTCGGCTTCGCGGCCAGTGCCACACCGATCTCGAGCGCGCGCCGTTCGCCGTACGACAGGCTGCGCGAGGGCACGTGCTCCTTGCCGCTCAAGCCCACGCGCTGCAGGATGGTGGCCGCCTCGTCGTAGGCGCTGTGCTGGCGCGCCAGATCGCGCCACATCGACCAGCCGCGCGCGCGCACCGCGGGCAGCGCGATCACCACGTTGTCGATTGCCGCGTACTCGTCGAACAGATTCATCACCTGGAACGAGCGCGAGATGCCACGTTGCGCCACCCGGCGCGGCGACAGGCCCGTGATGTCGCGGCCATCGAAGGTCACCTGGCCCCGATCGGGGCGGTAGCGGCCGGTCAGCACGTTGAAGCAGGTGGTCTTGCCGGCGCCGTTGGGGCCGATGATGCCGCGCAACTCGCCGCGCTCGACGGTGAGCGAGATGTCCTCCAGCACCACCTGGCTGCCGAAGCGCTTGTGCAGATGACGGGCTTCGAACAATGCCATGGCCTAGGCCCCGCCGTTGTTCGCAACACGCTGCGGTGGTGTGGCGCGCGCGGCGGCGGGCGCGCGCCGCCGTTGCCGCCACGACTGCCAGGCGCCCGCCACGCCTTCGGGCTGGAACAGCACCATGGCCATGAACAGCAGCCCGTACCACAAGAGCCACGCCTCGGTGTAGGCGCCCAGCAGGTCGCGCGCGAGGATGAACACGGCCGCGCCGATCACCGGGCCCCAGAAGCTCACGAGGCCACCGCCGATCAGCACCATCATCACGACGAACCCCGAGTTGTGCAGGCTCATCACGTTGGGGTAGGCCGAGTTCTGCGCCATCGCGAACAGCGCGCCCGCCAAGCCCGACAGCGCGGCCGACAGCACGAACGCCGACCACTTGTACAGCCACACGTTGTAGCCGACGAAGGCGGCGCGCGTCTCGTTTTGTTTGATCGCACGCAGCACACGGCCCCACGGCGAGTGCACGAGGCGCCAGAGGAACACCACCACGAGTGCGAACACCGCGAGCACGAAGTAGTAGAAGGCGTCGTTCGACGCCAGCGACCACTCCAGGCCACCCAGTTGCACCGGTGGGCGCGCGATCTTCAGCAGGCCGTCTTCGCCACCGGTGACGCCGTGCCACTTGATGGCCACGAACCACATCACCTGGCCGAAGGCGATCGTGAGCAGCGCGTAGTAGATGCCGCGCCGATGCGAGATGAAGGCCGCGACCAGCGCGCCGACCAGCGCCGCGCACAGCATGGCGCCGACCAGGCCACCGAACAGCTCGGCGCCGGCGCGCTGCTGCAGCAGCCCGAACGCGTAGGCGCCGACGCCGAAGTACGCGCCGTGGCCGAACGACGGCATGCCGCCGTGTCCGAGCAGCAGGTTGTGCGCGAGCGCGAACGTCATCCAGATCACGATTTCGAGCGCCAGGTACTGGTACAGCCCCGCGGCGCGCAGCCACAGCGGCGCGCTGGCCAGCAGCACCAGCAGGCCAAGCATCGGCGCGGTGACGACGGGTGCGGGGGGCGGCGAATGCGGCATGCGTGGCAACGGACGCCGGGCGCTGCAAAGGCATCCGGCAGGGGTGAGAACGTGCAATGAGAATATCTGTTCTCATCTTGCAAGTGTCAAGCACGTTTGTTCTAATCGCGGTGCGATGACCATCCCCGCCACCTTTCAAGAATTCGCCGACGCGGTGAGCGAAGCCGCGCCCAAGCTGTCGCCGCAACAGCGGCTGATCGCACAACACGTGCTCGAGCATCCGGACGACTTCGCGCTCGGCACGGCCGCCACCGTGGCCGAAGCGGCCGGCGTGCAGCCGTCGGCGCTGGTCCGCTTCGCCAACGCGATGAGCTTCTCCGGCTTCTCCGATCTTCAGCAGCTGTTCCGCCATCGCCTGTTGCAGCAGGCCGGGACCTACCGCGAGCGCATCAGCGCCATGAAGCCCGCGCGGGCGGTGCGTCAAGGCGATGCGACGCTGCTGCAGACCTCGGTCGAGCAGGGCGTGTCGGATCTGCACCAGCTCGAGCGCTCGGTCAGCGGCGCCACGCTGCAGCAGGCCGCACGGCTGTTGAGCACCGCGCGCCGCGTGCATGTGCTGGCCCAGCGGCGCGCCTTTCCGGTGGCCGCGTACCTCGCCTACGCGCTCGGCCAGCTGGAGTTGCGTGTGCAGCTGCACGACGGCGTCGGCGGCATGCTCGGCGACTCGGTGCGGCAGATCGACCGCGGCGAAGTGCTGCTGGTCACGAGCTTCAAGAACTACTCGCCCGAGGTGATCGAAGCCGCCACCGCCGCCAAGGCACGCGGCGTGCGGGTGATCGCGCTGACCGACCACGCGCTGTCGCCGCTCAAGCCGGCCGCCAGCGTGTGCCTGTTGATCGGCTCCGGCACGCCGTCGCAGGTGCGTTCGCTGGTGGCGCCGATGTGCCTGGCGCAGGCGCTGGTGGTGGGCACGGGCCAGTGTCTGGTGCAGCCCAAGAACGGCCCGAGGAGACCGCGTTGATGCGCGCAGCCGCCGATCGGGCCGACGAGGTGGATCTCGACGTGGTGTGCATCGGCCGCGCCGCGGTCGATCTGTACGGCGAACAGATCGGCGGCCGGCTCGAAGACATGCGCACCTTCGCCAAGTACGTGGGCGGCTCGCCGACCAACACCGCGATCGGCGGCGCACGCCTGGGCCTGCGCACCGGCGTGATCAGCCGCGTGGGCGACGAGCACAACGGTCGTTTCGTGCGCGAGACGCTGCAGCGCGAGAGTGTCGACGTGACCTGCCTGCGCACCGATCCCACGCGCCTCACCGCGCTGGTGTTCCTCGGCATCCGCGACCCGGACACCTTTCCGCTGGTGTTCTACCGCGAGCGCTGCGCCGACATGGGGCTGAGCGTCGACGACATCGACGAGGCGTACCTGTCGCGCGCCCAGGCGGTGCTGATCAGCGGCACGCACCTGTCGCACCCCGACACGCGCGCCGCCTGCATTCGGGCGATGAAGCTGGCGCGCCAGCTCGGCAAGCGTGTGGTGCTCGACATCGACTACCGGCCCGTGCTGTGGGGACTGACCGCGCCGGGGCTGGGCGAGCAGCGCTTCGTGTCGTCGGGTCGTGTCACCGAGCAGCTGCAAGCCGTGCTGCCCGATTGCGACCTCATCGTCGGCACCGAGGAGGAGATCCACATCGCCGGCGGCAGCACCGACAGCCGCGCCGCGCTGGTGGCCATCCGGGCCGTGAGCGCCGCGTTGATCGTGATGAAGCGCGGCCCGATGGGCTGCGTGGCCTTCGACCGCGCGATTCCGGATGACCTCGAGCAGGGACTTCGTGGCCCGGGCTTCCCGGTCGAGGTGTTCAACGTGCTCGGTGCCGGCGATGCGTTCATGGCCGGCCTGTTGCGCGGTTGGGTGCGCAACGAGCCGCTGCGCCAGGCGCTGCGTTATGCCAATGCGTGCGGCGCGATCGTCGTGTCCCGCCACGGCTGCGCACCGGCGATGCCGAGCTGGGCGGAGCTGCAGTTCTTCTTCGAGCGCAAGCAAGGCGTCGCACGGCTGCGTGAAGACGAAGAGCTCGAGCACGTGCACCGTGCGACCACGCGCCGGCCGACGCCCGATGCACTCGCCGTGCTGGCGTTCGACCATCGCAGCCAGCTCGAAGACTACGCCGAGCGTTTCGGCGCCGACGCGGGGCGCATCGCGCACTTCAAGTCGCTGGTCGCCCGCGCGGCGGAGCACGGCTACGCGGTGGAACACGCGCAGCACGCTGCTGGCAGTGAAACGCCGTTCCCCGCGCCGGGCGTGATCGTCGACGCACGCTACGGCGCATCGATCCTGCACCGCATGGCCGGCCAGGGCCTGTGGATCGCGCGGCCGGTCGAAGCGCCCGGATCGCGGCCGTTGCAGTTCGAGGCGGGCGCCAACGTGGGGCTCGACTTGACCGATTGGCCGAGCGAGCTGATCGTCAAGTGCCTCGTCTTCCACCACCCCGACGACGAAGCGGTGCTCGCACGCGCGCAACTGCAGGCGGTGCGCGACCTGCACCGGGCCTGCCAGCGCACCGGCCACGAGCTGCTGCTCGAGGTGATCCCGCCGCGCCAGCTTCCGCAAGACGAGCTCACCGTGGTGCGTGCGGTGTCGCAGCTCTACGAGGCCGGCGCGAAGCCCGAGTGGTGGAAGCTGCCGCCATTGAGCGCATCGGCATGGGCTGCGTTGGCGCAGGTCATCGAGGGCCACGACCCGTGGTGCCGCGGTGTGCTGCTGCTCGGCCTCGAGGCCAGCGAGAGCGAGCTGTGGGATGCGTTCCGCACCGCCGCGCAACAGCCGATCTGCAAGGGCTTCGCGGTCGGTCGCACGCTGTTCGCCGCCGCGGCGCAGTCGTGGTTCGAAGGCCAACTCGACGACGCCGGCGTCGTGGCCGACATCGCCACGCGCTACCAACGCCTGATCCGCATATGGCAGCAGGCGCGCGCGTTGCGGCCGGCAAGGAGCGCGACATGAGCCAGCCCGTGATCACAGGAGACGCTCAACCGCGTGCAGATCGTTCCGCGCTGACGGCGCGGCCACACACCGGGCGCAACGACGCCCGGCACATCAGGAGACAACACATGAAGACCGAACCCGTTCAAGTCCCCGAGGTGCAACCCGAGCGACGCCGATTCGTCAGCGCGATGGCCACCGCGCTGGCCGGTGGCGGCAGCCTTCTTCGGCCCCTGGGCCCACACGCACGTGTGGTCGCAAAGCGCGGCAGCGAAGCCGCTGGTGATCGGCCTGACGATGGACGCCAGCGGCCAGTACGCGGCCAGCGGCGGCGAGGAGCGCCTGGGCGCGATGATGGCGATCAAGGAGTTCAACGACAAAGGCGGCGTGCTCGGCCGGCCGATCGAAGCGATCCACATGGACACCGAGACCACGCCGGCCACCGGCTCGCGCGTGGCCGAGCGCATGATCAACCGCAACGACGCGGCGTTCCTGATCGGCGCGGTGCATTCCGGCGTGGCCAACGCGATCTCGCAGGTGGCGCAGAAGTACGGCTGCATCTTCCTCAACACCAACTCCAGCTCGCCCACCGAGAGCGGCAAGGACTGCCACCGCACCAAGTTCGTGTGGGACGGCAACGGCAGCAACTTCGCGCAGGCCACGGTGCGCAACGCGATCCAGGCCGCCGGCAAGGACTGGGTGCTGCTGACCAACGACTACGTGTGGGGCCACAACACGTCGAAGGCCACGCGCAGCATCATCGAGGCCAACGGCGGCAAGGTGATGGACGAGTTGCTGGTGCCGCAGAACACGCGCGACTTCTCGGCCTATCTGCTCAAGCTGCAGCAGATCAAGCCGCAGGCGGTGGCCACCGCGATCGGCGGCGACGACATCAAGGCGCTGCGCCAGCAGGTGGTGCAGCTCGGCCTGCACAAGCGCGCCGCGTGGATCAACAACCAGCAGGACTGGCCCGATGTGTACGGCCTGGGCGCGGAAGCCATCTTCGGCGTGTTCGGCACCACCTGGTACTACCGGCTCGACCTGCCGGGCGTGAAGGAGTTCGTGGCCGCCTACCAGAAGCAGTACCCGGGCATGGCGATCGCGGTGCCGGGCAACGTGTACCACAACGGCTACATGGCCACGCGCGAGCTGCTGCGCTGCGTGCAGGAGGCCGGCAGCACCAACAGCCTGGCGGTGATCAAGAAGCTCGAGGGCCGCAAGATGACGGCGCGCGACCGGCTGCAGCATTTCGATGCCTGGATCGACCCGGTCACGCACCAGTGCCAGCAGACGATCTACATGGCCTCGTTCAACGACGCGCCGGCCGAGAAGACCGACATCTTCAAGATCCTGACGCAAAGCGATCCGAAGGATGTGATCGACCCCGATTCGGTGAAGACCTGCAAGCTCGAGAGCTACGAGAGCACACCCAGCTACGAGCGCTGAGTTCGAGCGAGGTCCAACGAGCCGCGCGCGATGAGCCTGCTGCCGCACCTGTTCAACGGGCTCACGCTCGGGCTGCTGTTCGCGCTCGTCGCGCTCGGCTTCATGCTGATCGTCGGCGTGATGGAGACCATCAACCTCGCGCACGGCTCGCTGTTCGCGCTCGGCATGTACGCGGCGCTGGCGGTGATGGCGCCGCGCCTGGGCTGGTTTCCGGACCTGCAGGCCAGCTACCTGTCGCTGCCGGCGGGCACGCGCTACGCCTTGGCGCTGTTGATCGCGCCGATCCTGGTGGGCGTGTTCGGCCTGCTGCTCGAGCTGTGCCTGCGCCGCACCTACGGGCGCGACCCGCTGTACGGCTTGCTGCTCACCTTTGGCGCGGCGCTGGTGATCGAAGAGGCGATCCGTCTGGTGTGGGGTTCCACCGAGAAGCAGCTGCCGCTGCCCGATGCGCTGTCGGGTGCGGTGCTGCTCGGCGACCTGATCTATTCGCGCTACCGCCTGTTCGCCTGCGGCTTCGCCATCGTGGCGATCGGGGCGCTGTGGCTGTTCCTGGAGAAGACGCCGTACGGCGCCATCATCAAGGCCGGCGCGCACGACAGCGAGATGGTGCGCGCGCTCGGCATCAACCTGGCGCGGCTGCGCGCCGCGGTGTTCGCGCTCGGCGTGGCACTCGCCGCGCTGGCCGGCGTGGTGATGGCGCCGATCTGGGGCATCCGCCCGCAGGTGGGCGTGGATGCGGTGGTGCCCGCCTTCCTGGTCATCGTGCTCGGCGGCGTCGGGTCGTTGTGGGGCGCGGTGGCGGCCGGTCTGATGGTCGGCATGGTGGTGGGTCTGTCGGGCGCGTTCGCGTCGGAGTGGTCGATGCTGTCGATGTACCTGCTGTTCATCGCGGTGATCACCTTCCGCGCGCGCGGCCTGTTCGGCCGCAAGAGCATTCTGGATGTCTGAGACATGAACATTTTCGAAGACGTCGGTGTTTCATCACCGGCGAGGTGCTCGACCTCAACGGTGGTTTGCACATGGATTGAGCCGCGATGACGACCACTTCCCAGCCATTCTCGCTCGCCGGCCGCGTGGCGTTCATCCCGGGCGGCTACGGCGACATCGGCCGCGCCGTGGCCTGGCAGTTGGCCCGTGCCGGCGCGTCGGTGGCGGTGGCGGGTCGCGACGCCGCCAAGGCCGAAGCACTCGCGGCGAAGATCGCGCAAGCCGGCCACGCCGCGCTCGGCTTCGCGCTGGACGTGAAGGACAGCGCGCAGATCCGGGCCGGCACCGAACGTGTGGCCTCGCACTTCGGCGCGCTCGATCTGCTCGTCAACTGCGTGGGCATGCAGCGCGAGCAGCGCCTGGCCGACGTGACCGAAGCGGCGTTCGACGAGATCGTGCAGGTGAATCTGCGCGCGGCCATGTTCCTGGCGCAAGCCGCGTCGCACTGGCAGGTCGCCGCGGTGAAGGCCGGCCGCGCGCCGGGCCGCCAGATCCATGTGCTGTCGGTGCGCGCGCAGCTCGGCATGCGCGACCGCGGCTATTCGGCCTACTGCGCGACCAAGGGTGGACTCGTGATGCTGATCAAGCAGCACGCGGTCGAGCTCTGCAACCACGGCATCACGGTCAACGGCGTCGCACCGACCGTGGTGCGCGGCGAGATGGGCGCCCACTGGCTGGCCGATGCGCAGGTGCGCGAGCGGCTGCTGCAGCGCATCCCGCTCGGCCGCGTGGCCGAGCCCGAGGACGTGGCCGGCCCGGTGCAGTTCTTGTGCAGCGACGCAGCCAGCTTTGTCACCGGACAGATCCTGTACCTCGACGGCGGCATCACTGCCACGCAGTGAGCGCCCGGACTGCTCGACAGCGAGCAGTGGCCACCGCGGATGGAACGCGGATTGCCCGGTCGGAGACCTCAGCGCACGCTGTTTGAATCGACCGCAGGAGGCGAACATGATGCTCACCCGACTGTTCACCAAGCTGGCACCGCTGCTGCTGGCGATTTGGCCTGACCTGCAGCGCATGCCGACGACTACAGCGACACCATTCAGGCGTTCCGCAAGGCCAGCGAGAGCAGCTCGTTCTTCGGCAACTCCTATGGCTACGCGGTGTTTCCCACCATCGGCAAAGCCGGGGCTGTCGTCGGCGGCGCGCACGGCAAGGGCCAGGTGTACGAAAAAGGGACCTATGTCGGAGATGCCTCGATGACGCAGGTCACCGTCGGTGCGCAATTGGGCGGCCAGGCCTTCAGCCAGATCATCTTCTTCCAGGACAAGCGCGCATTCGACCAATTCACCGGCGGTGAATTCGAGTTCGGTGCGCAGGTCACCGCGGTGGCGGTCACCGCAGGCGTGTCCGCGCAAGCGACAACCGGCGGCACCGGCGCCGGCAGGAACGTCGGTGGCGACGCGGCCAAAGTGTCCAGCTCCTACCAGAACGGCATGGCGGTCTTCACGCTCGCCAAGGGCGGGCTGATGTACGAAGCCAGCGTGGGCGGGCAGAAGTTCAGCTACAAGAAGAAGTAGAGGCGGTCGATCGCCGCATCTCCGAGGCTGGAGTCAGTCGCTGCACCGTGCATGCGCAGCGATCGGTGGCTGTCGAAGTGGCGCGAGTCCGTCGAGGACATAGAGGGTCAACAGGCAACCAAGAGGTTGCGTATTGGCGCAAACTTGCGCATCATGCAACCAAAAGGCTGCATGATTGGATCCGATGGCGCCCACTCCCGACGACAACAAGACCGACCGCTTGCTGCGCGCGCTGGCCGACAGCACGCGGCGTTCGCTGCTGGATCGCCTGCGCGACCAGCCCGGCCTGACGCAGGGCATGCTGGGCAATGGGCTCGCGCTGACGCGACAGGCGCTGTCCAAGCACCTGGCCACACTGGAGGCGGCCGAGCTGGTGGTCACGCGCTGGCGGGGGCGCGAGAAGCTGCACTTCCTGAACCCCCTGCCGCTGCAGCTGCTGCCCCAGCGCTGGGTGACGACGACCCAACGCGAGCATGAGGCCGCACTCGCCGCGTTGAAGGTGGCGCTGCACGCGCCGCCGACCTCGCGCGACCTGCGCGACCCCGTCGTCGCGCTGCTCGCTGCGCCTGCAGGCGATGCACTCGACGGGCGCCGCATCGACGGCGCCGATGCGTTGGCAGCGGCGCGCGGCTACCTGCAAGGCACTGCCAACGCCGTGCGCGCCATTGCCGCCACGCTGCCGGCCGCGGGCGGCTATGCGAAACCGCCCGACGGTCGCTTCTCGATCGCCGAACACCTGCAGCACCTTGCCGACATCGAGGAGTTGGGCTGGGCGCCGCGCTTCGAGCGCCTGCTTGCAGAGACACGGCCGCGATTGCCGAACGTTGACGGCGACAAGCTGGCGGCACAGAACGACTATGCGCACAGCCCCTGGCGCGGCGCCGTGCGCCGCTTCGCTCGCCTGCGCGCGCGCACGCTGCGCGCGCTGGCCCGCTGCGACGAGGCCACGCTCGCGAAGGCGGCCGTCTTCGCCGGCCGATCGGCCACCGCGGGCGACGTGCTGGCCGCGATGGTGGCGCACGACCGCGAGCACCGCGCCGAGATGGCTGCGCTGTGGACCCATGGAGGATCGCGATGAACGCCTCATCGGGCGTTCTGCCGAGCTACTCCATGAACTACTCCATGCGAGTCTTCTGCGCCCGGTACGCGCGCGGCGTCATGCCGAAGCTGCGACGAAACGTCGCGCGTGAACGACGATTCGTCGCCGTAGCCGACCAATCTGGCGATGTCACCGATGGCGAGCGGCGTCGCGCGCACATAGTCGCTGGCCAGTGTCATGCGCACCTCGGTCAAGACCTGCAGGAACGACGTGCCTTCGCCGGCCAGGCGACGGGCGAGCGTGCGCTCGCTGAGTTCCAACGCGCGAGCGGCGTCGGTCAGGTTCAGCAGCTCGCGCGGCCGCTTGAGCAGCAGGCGGCGCACGTTGGCCGCGCTGTCGAACGTGCTCGACTCGGGCATCGTCAGCCCGAGCCCGCGCTGCGGGGGGCGCTCCAGCAAAGGCGCTGCCGACAGTTCTTGCCAGCCTTCAGGCTCTGACGCGTGATCGCGGCACCGACCGCGCATCCGGCGGCGCCGCCGGCGTGACCGGCCTCGGCTGCTCGGCCGCGGCGATCACGCCAACCAGTGTTGCGGCTTTCTCGACCAGGATGCGCAACGCCTCGACGGTGTCCATGGCCTTGGCGGCCGCGGTCACCTTGAGGGTCATCACGTCGCGCGCGGCATAGGCGTAGTCGGCGCGCTGCACGTCGATGCCGCGCGCCGCGTACAGACCCAGGATGCGGCACAGCAGCCCCGTGTCGCGTTCGATCAGGTAGACCTGCTCCAGGATGGTCGTGGGCAGGGCATCGTGTTCGTTCATGGCTTCGATCCGGCTGGCTGAAGAGCGCCGACCGCGCATGTCGGTCGGCGGCGACGGGCGCGTTGGGATCGAGGAACGAACGGTGGAATGTGCTCGCAGCAATCGACCCGGCTGACCGGGTCGACGCGCGCGGCCCGGTCAGCGGCGAATTCGAATCGTCTTGAGGAGCGGCGCCGAGGGATTCACGCGTGCAGTCTAGCAGCCAGGGTCTCTGCGGTGCGGCGTGTCCGCACATTCAAGCGCATCCTCCTACAGCATCTCCTCCGTTGCGCCGACATCGATCGATCGATCCACCTCGGACGATCGGCACATCGCGCCGCCGGCGCCATGAAGAGGAGACGGCCATGAGCCTGGGACTGATTCTGCTGATCGTGGTGGTGTTGATGTTGGTGGGTGCCATTCCCACCTGGCCGCACAGCCGCGGATGGGGCTACGGTCCGAGCGGCGGCCTCGGGCTCGTGCTCGTGATCCTGTTGGTGCTGGTCTTGATGGGGCGTCTCTAGAGCGCTCGAGTCGAGTCCAGGCGGACCGCAGCGCAAGCCGTCCGAATCGTCTCGCGAGATGGGTTGGCCCATGGCTCGCACCGACACGCAGCATCGACACGCTGGCCGGAAACCGCTGTCCGGATTGGAAGAGCATCAGCATCCCGGCGGCAACGTCAGGGCGATTGCCGTCGAACGGGCCGGTCGGCAAGAGCGTCGCGGCATCGAGAGAGTGGCGTGCCAAGTGGCGGCCCGCTGCGGGACGGCGGGCTTCCTGCCAGCAGGAGGAGGCGCGCCTATCGGACCGCAGGAACGCACTGGACTTGCAGATCAACCTGCTGGCCGAGCAGGAGAGCACCGAAGCGCTGCGCATGCTGCGTCAGATCGGCCGCAAGCTGGGCGTGGAGTTCGAGGACGGCGCCGACATCGAAGCGTTGGAAAAATCCACGCATCCGACTTCGTTGGCCAGGCAGATCGACCAGATCACCCGAAAGGAAGATGAGCAGGCGAACCCGGCGCCCAGGGCGAGCTGAACCGATCGCGGAGAAGGAATTGCAGCAGCCGGGATGTTCGGGGACTGACCTGGCCGGTCTCAAGAGCCAAGATCGGCCAACAGCATCAGCACCAGGACAAGCAGCGCAGCGATCTCGATCACGAGCAGCGTACTGACTTCGAAGGCGTCGTCTTGCATGGCCGGCGAGGGTGGCAATCGACATGCCGGCACGTCTGCGCGGAAGACCTCTTCACAGCGATCGTCGCGTCACGCCGCCACCAGCCCCGATCGTGCCAATGGCAGGCGGCGCACGCGCGGACCGCCGAGCTTGGCCACCGCGTTGGCCACCGCCGGCCCGAGTGGTGGTACGCCGGGCTCTCCGACCCCCGTGGGCTTCTCGGTGCTCGGCACGATGTGCACTTCGACGTGAGGCATCTCGTGCATGCGCAGCGATCGGTAGGTGTCGAAGTTGCGTTGCACCGCCCGGCCGTTCTTCAGCTCGACCTCGTTGTGGTACAGCGCGCCGAGCGCAAAGCCGATGCCGCCCTCCATCTGCGCACGGATGATGTCGGGGTTGACCGCCACGCCGCAGTCCACCGCGCACACCACGCGCTCGACCTTGATCTTGCCGTCGCGCATCGACACCTCGGCCACCTGCGCCACGTAGCTATCGAACGACTCGTGCACGGCGAGCCCCTGCGCCACGCCGGCACGCAGAGGCCGGCCCCAGCCCGCCTTGGCCGCGGCGAGCTTGAGCACGCCGGCGGCGCGGCCCGCTGGATCCATCAGCGACAGGCGAAACGCCAACGGGTCTTTGCCGGCCGCGGCGGCGAGCTCGTCGATCATGGTTTCCATCACGTACGCGGTGTGCGTGTGGCCGACCGAACGCCACCACAGCGGCTTGACGGGCAGCGGCACCGAATGCAGCTGGCCTTTCATCATTGGCAGCTTGTACGACGTGGGCGACACGCCCTCCACCGAGGTGGGATCGATGCCGTCCTTCATCATCATTTCCATCGGCGTGCCGGCCACGATCGACTGGCCCACCACCGAGTGCTCCCAGCCCACCACCGCGCCCTGTGCATCGAGCGTGGCCTTCACGGCGTGCACGTACATCGGGCGGTAGAAGCCGGCCGCCATGTCGTCTTCGCGCGTGTACTGAAGCCGCACCGGCGCGCGCCCGCCGATCGCCTTGGCCACGTGAACCGCGGCGACGGTGAAGTCGCTGTAGGCATTGGCGCGGCGGCCGAAGCTGCCACCCGACACCAGCGTGTGCAGCTTCACCTTCTCTGCCGGCAGGCCGGCGGCCTTGGCGGCGAGCATGTGGTCGAAGCTCGGGAACTGATGGCCCGACCAGGTCTCGAGCTCGCCGTCGCGCAGCCACGCCACGCAGTTCATCGGCTCCATCGTGGCGTGCGCGAGAAACGGAAACTCGTACACCGCTTCAACGGTCTTTGCAGCGGTGGCGGCGCCCGCGTCGCTCGGTTTGGTGAACGGCGTGCCCGGTTGCGCGGCCTGCGTTCGGTATTGCGCCAACAGCGCGTCGCTGTCGAGCTGCGTGCTCTGCGCTTCGTCCCAGGTGACCTTCAGCGCCTTGCGTCCCTGCAGCGCCGCCCAGGTGCCACTGGCGACCACCGCCACGCCCTCGGGCACCTGCACCACGGCGGTCACGCCCTTCACCTGCTTGGCTGCCTCGGCATCGAACGACACCACCTTGGCGCCGAACGATGGCGGCCACGCGATCACCGCGGTCAGCAGGCCGGGCAGCTTGACGTCGATGGTGTAGACCGCGCTGCCGTCGCACTTGGACGGCGAGTCGACCCGCAGCGTCGAGCGGTCGCGGCCGATGTAGACGAACTGCGCCGGCGTCTTCAACGTCGGTTGGGCCGGCGGCGTTTGACGGCTCGCCGCTGCGGCCATCTCGCCATAGGTGGCGCGTTTGCCCGAGGCATGGGTCAGCACGCTCTGGCTGGTCTTGATCTCGGCGGCCGGCACCTTCCATGCGTCTGCCGCGGCGGCCACCAGCATGGCGCGCGCGGTGGCGCCCGCGGTGCGCATCTGCATGAACGAGTTGGCGATCGCCGAGGACCCGCCGGTGCCCTGCATCTCGCCGAAGTTGAGGTTGTTGTACAGCTTGGCGTTCGACGGGGCGTATTCGGTGCGCACCAGCTTCCAATCGGCGTCGAGCTCGTCGGCCACCATCGATGCCAGCCCCGTGGTGTTGCCCTGGCCCATCTCGTGGTGCTTGCAGACCACCGTGACGAGGTTGTCGCTGCCCACGCGCACGAACGCATTGGGTGCCAGCGGGCCGGTCGCAGCGCCCTCGACCCCCTGTTGCGCCGCGTCGGCGCGGCCGGGCCAGCCGACCCACACCACCAGGCCTGCGCCACTGCCGAGCAGGGCGCGGCGGGTGATGCCGTCGGACACCACCGGCATGGCGGTTGCGCCCACATCGGTCTCGCTCTTGAGCTGCGCGATCTGCTCGCGCGCCATCGCTTGCATCAACGGGTGCATGGTGTGCCTCTTCAGGCCTTGAGTTGCTGGCGGCCGTGTGGATCGCCGCGCGGATGCGCTGGTAGGTGGCACAGCGGCAGATGTTGCCCGCCATCGCCTGATCGATGTCGCGATCGGTCGGGCTGCGGTTTCTCTCGAGCAGCGCCGTGGCCGACATGATCTGGCCCGACTGGCAGTAGCCGCACTGCACGACGTCGAGTCGACCCACGCCTTCTGCACCGCCTGCGCACCGCGCGACGATAGGCCCTCGATCGTCGTCACCTTGCGGCCGGAGGCCGCCGCCACCGGCATCGAGCACGGCGCACCGGCTGGCCATCGACATGCACGGTGCATGCACCACACTGCGCCACCCCGCAGCCGTATTTGGTGCCGGTGAGACCGAGGTCCTCGCGCACGACCCACAGCAACGGGTGGCAGGATCGATATCAAGGTCGCGGGTCCGGCCATTCACGTTCACTGCAACAGGCATGTGGCTCCTGCTAAAAAAGTGTTCGAGTCAGTATCTGCGCCGCTCTCCGGGCGCGCGCAATGCACCATGCGAATCCTCGACAGCAAATCGGGTCATTGCCACGTCATCGTGGCCCTGACCGGCACAGCCTTCTGCAGCCGACCTGCGCAGCCCCGACAGCTTCGCGTCGATCGGCGATCGCGGCGAGCGCTCGCGCGCGCTGTTCGAAGAAGCCGGCAAGGTGATCCAGCACCCACGCTGCCTCAATTGCCATCCGGTCGGCGAGCGGCCCACACAGGGCAACGACATGCATCTGCACCTGCCGATGGCGGTGCGCGGCACCGACGGCAAGGGCGCGTCGGCATGCAGCTGCGACACCTGCCACCAGGTCGCCAACTTCGAACCTTCGGCGTGCCGGGCCATCCGCAGTGGCATCTGGCGCCGGCGTCGATGGCGTGGCAGACCGATCGCTCGGCGCGATCTGCGAGCAGATCAAGGACCGGCAGCGCAACGGCGGCAAGACGCTCGCGGCGATCCATGAGCACATGGCGCACGATTCGCTCGTCGGCTGGGGTTGGACGCCGGGCGGCAGCGCGAGCCGGCGCCGGGCACGCAGGAGCAATTCGGCGCGCTGATCAAGGCGTGGATCGAGACCGGCGCGGCATGTCCGCGACGCTAGCGAGCGACAGCGAGACGACCGAGGCGGTCGATCTGCAGCAACCAAGCCGGCAACGGCGCGATCAGCGCGGCAAACGCGATGCCTGCGATGCGCGGTCATCTTGTCGGACCTTCGTCCAATACCTTGGGCCCGCTGGGTCGCGTAGCGTGACCGCGTGCCGTTGTGCCGAGGCGTCCTGTTCGAGATGGACCGATGCCGGCCCCAGACCGCTGCCTGACGTGACCCTGCAGCTCGCCCATCCCTCGCTCACCTGTCGAACCTGATGCTGCTGGCGTCGATTCGGTGCGCGACATCCTGTGGTTGCGCTGGTTCGCGGTGGCCGCCGCGTTCATCGTCATGCCGATTACCTGGCGCAGCCGCAGGTGTTGCGGCCGCCGCGTTCTGGGGCTCCGTGTTCGCGGTGATCAATCTGCGGCAGATCGCGCGGATCTACGCAGAGCGCCGGCCGGTGGTCTCTGCGCCGATGAAAGCGCCCGTACGAACTGACGTTTCGCAGTTGTGGCGGCGCGAGTTCGTGGCGCTGGCGCTGTTGGGCGGTGGCGCGATGGCGCCGCCGGCGAAACGACCGCGGAGCACGGCCGACGGTCGATGCGCTGGCGATTGCGATCGCCGGTTCGGTGCAGGTGCGCCGCGGCGAGCATGTGCCGGGGACCCTCGCGCCGGGCGAGGTCATCGGCACTGCGCTGTCGCTGGGCGAACCCGCGCAGATC
>CAVTJT010000002.1:0-148350 GCA_963735095.1 uncultured beta proteobacterium
TGATCGAACACGAGACGGAAAAAGCGCCCGGCAGCCTGGTGGCCGTTGCCGGGCGCGAAGACCTGCTCTATGCGGATCAGGAGGAGGAGCCTGGCATGTCTTGCAGCAGGTCGATCAGCACTTCGGTCCCTCACGCCATCGCTGGCTGAGACGATCCCAGCGTTGGCGGGACATGCGAGGTCTGCTCGTCGTTGTTGCCCGTCACCCTAAACATCAGCAGACCGCAGCGCATGGCCACCTGAGCCTCGACTTCGGCGCTCACCGGAACGTTGTGCGCGTCCAGCGCGGCGCATAGCGCCCTTGCCGTAGGCACCTCGGCCGTCACCCAGCCGTGGAGGGCGGCGTCTCGGCACTCGGCAAGCGCGTTCACGCAGGCGTCCATCGCGTACAGGTCACAGCGAGCATCGGCCGCCAGCTGGTAGAGCTCGGTCCACTTCACATCAAACCTCCAAATGGGCTATCCTCCCATTGGCAAATTCGATGCCCAGGGCGCCGGAGCTTTCATGAGCAGTACTTGGAAAGATCTCTACCGCACGACGATCAGCGACCACCGCTCAACGCTGGACCTGCTCACACAGGCCATGCGAGCTGCCGAGGCGTGCAACAGTCAGGTTCTGAGGGCGGAACTCAAGACACACCGGGTGGTGCCGGTGCTCCTCCTGTGCCAGGAACTCGACCGCTTCGAAGTACCACCACCCGAACTCAGTCCGGGCCAGTCGCTTCCGACCAAGAGCAACGCAGCGTCGGGAAGCCCGGCCGTTTCTTTCCGCAAATTGCGGACCTGACGAGAGCGACTGCTAGGGCACCAAGTTCGCTATTACCTACCCGGAGGCATGGACCCCGACGAACGTGACGGTCTAGGGTGGACGTGGCTGCTGATCGCTGCCGCGATCGCGCTCGTCGTACTGCTATTGCTGATCCCCGATATCATCGAGTGGATGAACCTGAGGAAGCGATAGCAGACGGTCATACTGTGCCGAGCTCAATCCTCGTCGTCATCGTCGCCGTCGCCATCATCATGTCGTCATCGTCGAACTCGATGCGCTGCGCCTCCAATAGCGTGCCGTCGGCCGACAACTGGCCGGTGACATTGACGCGGCGGCCGACGGCCAGCATCGCCTGCGTGCCGCCTTCGAACACAATGTCGTTGCGCGCATAGCTCACGCGCCCGCGATTGCCGTTGAGCTCGAAGATGCGGGCCACCGGGTCGATTGCCACGATGCGTCCTTTGGTCTCGTAGTCGTCATCGCCGTCCTGACCGACGACCCGCACCTCGCTGGCGATCAGCACGCCACTGCGCAAATGCCCCTCCACCTTGACCCGCTGGCCGAGCGCCAGCGGACCGTCTTTTACGTCGGCGCTGGATGCGTCGACCCTCCAGCTGCCGACCTGGAAGTTGGCTGGCGAACTGAACTGCGTGATCAGCCCATTGGTCTTCACGTCCTGGTCCTCGACCGGCGGAGGTGCGGCGCCGTTGATCGACGTCACGACCCAGCGCTGCTGCGCGTCACGCCGCGGTATCGACAAGGATGCGCAGCAGCGCCCCGTTGACCAACTGCTCGCGCCCAGCGATCTGATTCGGGTAAACGAAGACCTCTGGGCCGATGCGGAAGGTGCGAGTCGGCGGGTCAAGTGATGACAGCGTGCCGCGGAACTTGTAGGTGCTCGCGTCGGGCCCCGGTTCGATGCGGGTGGCCAACACCTCGCCGGCGGCACCGCTGGAAAACCCGTACACCTCCACCACCGTGCCCACGGTCACACCGGCCATCCCGCCCGCGAAGGCGGCGTCGTACACCGTGCCGGCGTTGGTGCGCACCGTCAGACCGTTGACGACCAGCGAACTGGTGCCGACCGCGTCGACTCGACCGATCAGCTCGCTGACGATGCGCACGCGCTCTGCCGTGGCCGCGTTGTTGCGCACCGAATCGGCCTCGATCTCCACCACCATACCCAGGCGCAGGTCGTCGCGGCTGCGACCGCTGCCATCGTCGGCTTCGATGCGCGCCGACGTATCGTCGAAATGCACGTCGTTGACGATGATCGAGCCAAAGCCGGTGATCGGGCCCGAGGCGAACGCCCCGGTGCCGCCGGTGCCCACACCGCCACCGCCGCATGCGGCCAGTGCGCCGATGCAGGCCCACACCGCGATCAACAAGCACCGGGTCCAGCTGAGGCCGGCAAAACTGATGGTTGTTCACCGGGGTCTCCTCGTCTTGCGCGGCGCCGGCGCGGGTGCCGCGGCCGCCGTGTTGGCATCGAACGTGTACAGGCCCACGCGCAGACGCTGCGTGGCCCCATCAGACTGCTGATCGCGTTCGACCTTGTGCTCCAGCACCGGCACCAGCGTGAGCAGCAAGGTCTTCCACAGGTCGCCGATCTGCTCCCACACTTCCAGCACCGAGGCCTCGGTGAGGCCGTCGGCGAACACCGCCTGCTCGTAATGGCGCTTGCCGTCGGTGAGCACGTTGGTCACCGCGCCGGCCAGATGGTCGCCTACATTGGCGCCGAGGAACTGCAGCATGCGCACCCGGTCTTCGCTCGGCACAAAGGCGTCACGCACCAGCTCCACGGTGTCGTGCTCGGTGTCGTGCACGGCCAGCTTCAGGCGCAGCAGCTCGTCGAGCAGGCTGCGCGGATGCACGTCGCGCGTGATGGCGTGCGCCAACGATTCGAAGCTCGGCGCCCGGCCCTGGCGCCGCAGCACACGCGGCTCGCCATGGCGGTCGCGGTACCGCCCGTCGCTGACCCAGTGTGCGAACAGCTCGCTGGCCACAGAGTGTTGCGGCAACTGTTGTGCCGCTCGCGCATCGCGGATCACCGCCAGCAGGCGCGCCACCTCGCGGCGGTTGATGCCGGTGGTGGTGCTGATGCGGCTCACCTTGCGGTGCGGCAACAAATCCGGGTGCGCGGCATCGGCGGCACCGACGAAGGCACGCCGCACCAGCTCCTCGATCGGCGCGTACGACAGCCCGCGCTGCACCGCCAGCTCCGCCAGCGGCTCGAGCACACGCCGCAGCGCGGCCAGCAAGGCCTCCTGCTCGTTCATCTCTCCTGACGCGTTGCGCTCGGCCATTCGCCAGCAAATCCCTGTTCAACTGAATGCGACGGGTGCCATTGCGCACTTGGCGCTTGTACCCCGCAAGACACGGCGAACCGAAGAAGGCTGGGAGCTGGCAGGCCTCAAGAGCCAATATCAGCAAGCAGCATCAGCACCAGGAGCAACAGAGCGGCAACCTCGACAATGAGCAGCGTGCCGAATTCGAAGGTGTCGTCTGACATGGCCGGGCGACAGAGCAATCAACATGCCGAGACCGGAAGGCCGCTCTCTTCAGAGTGGCTACACCCTGTGGCGCCGCTGTTCGGGGCCCGCGCCGTGTTCAGACGGCGCCTCGCGCCCCGAACATGATGATCGCCATGCCGCAGAAGCAGACCGCGGCGCCCACCCAGTCGCTGGTCGAGGCGGGACCCTGTCGACGACCCACAGCCACAGGATGCCGCACTGTGCTGACGGGTGGCAACCGGAACCGCTTGCTCCTCAAGTGGCTTGAGGTTCCATCTTGGATGCCATGGGACGCCGGGTCCCGCGTTGAAGGAGTCGCCCAGTTCCTGCCGCAACGCGACGCGCCCGACCGGACGGGCCGCTGTGGCGGGACTTGACCTACGATGTTCGGCCAGAGGTCACCAGCGCCATGAACGCCAGCATCTCGATCGGCGTGCTCGCCCAGCACACGGGCTGCACCGTGCCCACCATCCGCTACTACGAGCACATCGGCCTGCTGCCGGCGGGGCCGCGCACCGAGGCGGGCCGGCGTGTCTACGGCGATGCGGCCGTGCGCAGGCTGACCTTCATCCGGCGCTGCCGCGACTTCGGGTTTTCGATTGACCAGGTGCGCGAACTCGTTGGCTTGGTGGACAACGCCGACCGGCCATGCTCGGAGGTGCGAGACATCGCGGCAGTGCACCTGAAGCAGGTACGCGAAAAGGTGTTGGAACTGCAGGCCCTCGAGGCCAGCATGTCGGCCTTCGTGAACGGCTGTGAAACGGCTTGCGCCGGTGGCGCGGCCGTCGACTGCACCATCCTCGAAGATCTGGCGTCGCTGGGCCGCGCGCGCGCGCTGGAGGCCGGCTGCCGCGTGCGAGAAGGAGTTGCGGCAAAGCCGCGAGCCGGGTCATGCCTCTGACCGCTCGCTGCGTGAGCGGCGAGTCCGCAATCCTGTTGTAGAACCTTGCGATGTCTGCATCCTGCTGCCCCGATCCCACCTGCGCCTCTTCAGCCGCTGTCGACCCGACGTATCGCCGGGTGCTGTGGCTCGCCCTGGTGCTCAACGCGCTGATGTTTGCCGTCGAGTTCGGTGCGTCATGGCTGTCAGGTTCGGTCTCCCTGCTGGCCGACTCGATCGACTTCTTCGGTGATGCGGGCAACTACGCCATCAGCCTGGCTGTGCTTGGCATGTCGCTGGCAACACGCGCCAAGGCGGCCCTCTTCAAAGCCGCATGCATGGGGGCATTCGGGGTCTTCGTGCTGGCCAGGGCGCTGTGGGGCCTTCGCTGGGGCGGACCTCCAGAGGCGCTCACGATGGGCGCGGTGGGCTTCGCGGCGCTGGCCGTCAACGCCAGCGTGGCGTTCATGCTTTACCGATTTCGCACCGGCGACGCCAACATGCGCTCGGTCTGGATCTGCACGCGCAACGATGCCTTGGGCAACGTGGCCGTGATGCTTGCGGCACTCGGCGTCTTCGGTACCGGAACCGCCTGGCCTGACCTATTGGTTGCGTGTGTGCTGGCCGCGCTGGCGCTGAGTGGCGCTTTGGTGGTGCTGAGGCAGGCGCGATCCGAGATCGCACAGTCGCCGGCTCCAATCGTCGTCGTGAACCCGCCGCGCAAACGCGCACGCCAGGCGTCGCCGAGCGAGGCGCGATAAGCGGCTGGCATACCGTGGCCGAAGTGGTGTTGGAATCGGTGCTGACCTGTCCGCAGTGCGGCCATGCCAGCCGCGAGCGCATGCCGACCGAGGTCTGCCAGTTCTTCTACGAATGCGCGCATTGCCAGTCACTTCTGCGACCCCAGAGCGGACACTGCTGTGTGTTTTGTTCGTTCGGGTCGGTCAGATGCCCGTCCATGCAGGAAGGCGGAGGCTGCTGCGACGACTGATGCACAACCATTCTCAGGCCGGAGTCGTTCGCGCTGACTGCCTTGGGTCTTCCGGTCCGTTGTCCGCTTTTGGCCAGCTCGCGCCGACGGCCCGAAGAGCTCGATCAGTCCTTGGCCAAGAAGCCCGGCACACGAAGGCCGTCGCGCACCGCCTGGTCGAGTTCGGCCTCTGCCTGGCGGATCGCCGGCAGCCGCCCGATCACTTCGTCCAGGCGTCCCTGCGGCACGACGACCACGCCGTCACCGTCGCAGACGATGACGTCGCCGCTGGCCACCGGATGGCCGGCTATGCGTGACCGCGAGACCCACGCTGCCCGGGCCCGAGCGGGCCGGCGAATTGGGCGTGACGCCGACGCAGTAGCACGGCAGGCCGACCGCGCGGATGCCGGGCAGGTCGCGCACGCAGCCGTCGGTGACAAAGCCAACCGCGCCGCAGTTCCGTGCCATGCCCAGCACCAGGTCGCCGGTGACCGCGCAGCCGGTGTAGCCGCCGGTGGCGGCAACCAGCACATCGCCCGGCTGCAGTGCTTCCAGCGCTGCCACGAGCGCCAGGTTGTCGGCCGGGCCGGCATCGCAGGTCAGCGCCACGCCGCAGCACGAGGCCTGTTCGGCGATGGCGGGCTTGATGCGGTAGTCCAGCGCGCCGCTGCCGCCGAGCGCGTCGACCAGGAAGCCGGTGGGCGTGCCGCGCAGCGCATCCACTTGCGCCGCGCTCGGCCGCTGCACCGCCTGGCGCCGAATCCGTGGGGCTTCGTCGATCATGTTCGATCCTTCTTGACGGCAACGGAGATGGTATCGAGACGCGGGCAGCGGCTTCGAACTTCAGCTCGCGCAAGCCGCCGATGCCAATGCCGCGGCAGCGCGCGTTTCAACGCTCCGCGTTCGGGAAGAACAGCTGCTGGCCGTTGATCTTGTAGTCGGCGATCGCCTTCTGCCCAGCCGGCGACGCAATCCAGTCGGCAAACTGCTGCGCCAGATCGCTCTTCACGTGTGGGTGCTTTGCCGGGTTCACCACCATCACGCCGTATTGGTTGAACAGGCGCTTGTCGCCTTCGACGAGGATCGTCAAGTCACCGCGGTTCTTGAACGACAGCCATGTGCCGCGGTCGGTCAGCACGTAGGCGCCGCTCGACGAGCCCATGTTGAGCGCCGGGCCCATGCCGCAACCGCACTCCTTGTAACCCGCGGGCTTGGCCTTCGCGATGTCGACGCCCGCCGCCTGCCACAGGCGCAGCTCGGCCGCGTGCGTGCCGCTCTTGTCGGCGCGCGAGATGAACGGTGTGCCGCTGGCGTTGATCTTGGCCAGCGCCGCGGCGATGTCGTTGCCCTTCGCTTTGGCGGGATCGGCCGCAGGACCCACGACGACGAAATCGTTGTACATCACGGGCAGTCGCCTGGTCGCAAAGCCGTCGGCGACGAACTTCTCCTCGGCTGCGGTGTCGTGCACGAACACGATGTCGGCGTCGCCACGTCGCCCGGTGTCCAGCGCCTGGCCGGTGCCCACCGCGACCACGCGCACGTCGATGCCGATGGCCTGCTTGAACAGCGGCAGCAGGTGGCCGAACAAGCCGGACTGTTCGGTCGATGTGGTCGACGCCATCACGATCGTCCTGTTCTGCGACCACACCGGCGCAACCAGCACCGCGCCCAACACCAGCGCCCATCGTCGAATGATCTTCAGGTCCACGGCAACTCTCCTTTGAGGAACAACGCCGCCTCGGGCGGCAGCACATCGTTGAAAAAGCGATCGACCGGCAACTCCACCACCAGGCGGCCGGCCTCGAGGTACGCCACGCGGGTGGCCAGGCGCTTGGCCTGGCCGAGGTTGTGCGTGCTCATCACCACCGTGACGCCGTCGTCGGCGAGCGCGCCGATCAGCCGTTCGACCTCGCGCTTGGCGCTGGGGTCGAGGTTGGCCGTGGGCTCGTCGAGCAGCAGGATGTCGGGCTCCAGCGCCCAGGCGCGCGCCAGCGCCAGGCGTTGCTGCTGGCCGCCCGACAGCGATCGCGCCGGACGACCGGCCAGCGCCTCGAGGCCCACGCGCTGCAACGCGCGCCGGCAGCGTGGGTCGCGCTGTGCGCGTGGCACGCCGTGCAGCCACAAACCCAACAACACGTTCCAGCGCACCGACAGGCTGAGCAGGAACGGCCGCTGGAACAACATCGCGACCACCGGCACACGGCCGTTGATGGCCACCACGTCGCGCCGCCCTTCGAACGGCACCAGGCCGTGCAGCAGGCGCAGCAGCGTGGTCTTGCCCGATCCGTTGGCGCCCACCAGCGCCAGCCGATCACCGCGGCGCAGCGTCAGGCTCACGCCGCGCAGCGCCTGCACGTCACCGAAGCGCACGCCGGCCTGCTCCAGCAGCACCAGTGGCTCCGCCGGAGGCTCGGCGCGGCCCATCGCATCGGCCAGCGTGCGTTCCACCCAATCCTGCACGCTGGGTTCAGGCATAGGCCTCACGCTCGAGCGACGTGCGGCCCTGCACCGCACTGATCACGAGGTTGATCACGCCCACCACGCCGAGCAGCACCACGCCGAGCGCCAGCGCCAGCGGCAAGTCGCCCTTGCTGGTTTCCAGCGCAATCGCCGTGGTCATCACGCGCGTGAAGCCGTCGATGTTGCCACCCACGATCATCACCGCGCCGACTTCCGACACCGCCCTGCCGAATGCGGTGAGCATCACCGTCAGCACGCCGAAACGTTCGTGCAGCAGCGCCAGCAGCGCGCTCTGGAACGGCCCCGCGCCGAGCGAACGCAGCTGGTCGCCGCCCTCGCTCAGGCCCTCGAGCACGAGGCGGCGCGACAGCGCGGCGATCAGCGGCACCACGAGGATGCTTTGCGCGATCACCATCGCGGTCGGCGTGAACAGGATGCCCATGGCCCCGAGCGGCCCGGAGCGCGACAGCAGCAGGTAGACGACCAAGCCCACCACCACCGACGGCAGCGCCAGCAGCGTGTTGACGCACCACACCACCGCGCGATGTCCGGGAAAGCGCGCCACCGCGAGCCAGGCGCCGAGGCACAAGCCGATCAGCGCGCCCACCAGGCACGCCGTGGCGCTGACGCGCAGCGACAGCGCCACGATGCGCCACAGGTCGGCGTCGGCGTGTGAAATCAGCTGCGCGGCCAGCAGCAGGCTGTCGGCGATGGAGTTCATGGGGGAGCAATGGTCGCGGCGCAGCGGCGCGACCGCAGTGCGGATTCTCGGCGCCGTGCGACGGGCTGGCGATATGCTGTCGCTTGCATATGAGCTGGCGTCCGGCACGGGCGTCGCGCTGCACAATCGCCGTTCGATGAGCGAACTCGGCCCGTCCCCCCTCGCGGCACGCGAAGCCAATCTGAGCGTGGCCGAGGCGCGCGCGGCGATCGCGGCGCGCCTGAAGCCGATCGACGCTCGCGAGATCGTGCCGATCGCGCAGGCGCTCGGCCGCGTGCTGGCCGACGACGTGATCTCGCCGATCGACGTGCCGGCGCACGACAACTCGGCGATGGACGGTTATGCGTTCGCCGGTGCCGCCTTGCGCACCGACGCGCCGACCGAGTTGCGTTCGGTGGCCACCGTGATGGCAGGCACTCCGTTCACGCAGCCGGTCGGCGCCGGCCAGTGCGTGCGCATCATGACCGGCGCGGTGATGCCCGCCGGCGCCGACACCGTGGTGCCGCTCGAACTGTGCCGCGCGACACCCGGCGCCGGTGGCGAGCGCGTGCACATCGAGCCCGGCGTGCTCCGCGCCGGCGAAAACCTGCGCAAACGCGGCGAGGACCTGTCTCGCGGCAAGGCCGCGATCACCGCCGGCCGCGTGCTCAAGCCCGCCGACCTCGGCCTCGTGGCCTCGCTCGGCATCGAGACCGTGCGCGTGATGCGCCGGCTGCGCGTGGCGGTGTTCTCCACCGGCGACGAGATTGCCGCGCTCGGCCAGCCGCTGGCGCCGGGCTGCGTGTACGACAGCAACCGCTTCAGCCTGATGGGCGCGCTGCAGCGGCTCGGCATGGAGGTGGTCGACCTCGGCCTCGTGCGCGACGACCCGCAGGCGCTGCAAGCGGTGGTGCAGCAGGCCATCGCCCAGGCCGACGCGGTGCTCACCAGCGGCGGCGTCAGCGCGGGCGACGCCGACTACACGCGCGACGTGCTCAAGCAGGTGGGCGAAGTGGCGTTCTGGAAGGTGGCGATGCGCCCGGGGCGGCCGTTCGCGTTCGGGCCGCTGTATGCCGGCGATCCGCAGCGGCCGGACAAGACCGCGTGGCTGTTCGCGCTGCCGGGCAACCCGGTGGCGGCGCTGGTCACGTTCTACGTGTTCGCGCGCGACGCATTGCTCGCGCTGGCGGGTGCCACGCCGCAACCGCTGCCGGCGCTGCAGGCACGCAGCCCGCTGGCGATCCGCAAGCGGCCGGGCCGCACCGAGTTCCAGCGTGCACGCGTGAGCCCCGGGGCCGACGGACTGTGGGAGGTGCAGACCACCGGCTCCCAGGGCGCCGGCATCCTGCGCAGCATGAGCGAGGCCAACGCGCTCCTCGTGCTGCGCCACGAGCAGGGATCGGTGGCCGCCGGCGACCCGGTGGACGTGTGGCTGTTCGACGGGCTGGTCTGACGACCGGTGCCGTCGGCCACTCAGAATCGATACTGCAACGCCACGCGAAACACGCTCAACGAATAGTTCGGCGGCTGCGCGCCGAGCGCGAGCAGGTTCGAGACCGTCGCCGGGCTGACGGTGTCAAGCCGCCAATCCTGCGAGTCGTAGTGCTCGTACTGGTAGCTGCCGGTGATCGAGAGGTTGTCCCTCAGGACGTAGGTGCCGTACAGCTTGAAGGTCTCGAGGCTGGTGTTCGCGTGTGGGAAGGGCGGTGCCGCCAGCACGTTGTCGACCGCGACTTCGCTGCGTGAGCGCGAGATCGTGAAGTCGGCGCCGATGTCGAACTTGTTCGGGGTCACCTGGTGCTTGACGCCGATGCCGAGCACGTCGAAGTTGTCCTTCATGCGGCCGGTCCAGTCGGGGCCGGCGAAGGCCTCGCTGCCGTTCTGCTGCGATCGGATCTGCTGGGTCTGGAAGTACGCGCGGCCCTGGGTTCGTTCGCTGAAGGCCGCCAAGAACTCAACGGCGACGTTCGCGCTGCGCGCCGAGACCAGACCGACCGTGGAATCTTCGTAGTCGTCGTCTGCATAATCGGCCGAGAAGCCGAGCGTGATCGCCTCGCTGATCGCGTAGTCGAGCCGGCCCTCGATGCTGTTGCGCCGGCGGTCGGCGAGGTAGAACTTGCGCAGCAGCGGGTTCTCCGTATAACCGAACCAGACCGACGTGCCATACACAGAGTTGTCGCGCCATGAATGCGCGAGCTTCAACCAGGTGGTCAGCTTGTCGGTCGGTTGCGCCGCGACCTTGCCCCACAGCGTCGTTTCGCGGGTCGTCACCACCTCCTGGTAGGTGCGTTCGCGCATGTCGTACTCGGCACCGCCGGTGATGCGCGCGTTGCCCGGCAAGCCACCGCCGTAGTCGCCGATCAACTTGAAACGGTCGAGCGCGTAGCTGAACGGCGTGTTGTTGCGCGGCGTCGCGCCGACGAACATGTCGGTCGTGACGACCGGGTAGCTGCGCACCGGCGTGTCGTTGTCGCGGCTGTCGCGGTCGTAGCTGCCCGTCACGCGCAGGCCCTGCATCGGCGTGGCGGTCAGCTTGACAGCGGCGTTGAAGGTGTCGATCTTGCCGTCCAGCGATTGCGCGGGCAGGGATGGCACGGTCGGTGCGAGCAGCGGGTTTTCGGTCGGTGCGAGGTAAGCGTCGTTCTGCGTCATCCGGCCATACGCCAGCTCGCCGGTGAGGCGCATCGTCGGCGAGATGTCGTAGCCCGCCGTTCCCCTCAGCTGGTGGAACTGGTTGTCGGGCGCCAGCGCGAGCTGCCCGGTCGTTGCGCCGGGCACCACCGGGAAGAACGGATTGGACCAGGTGAGTCCCGAGTCCTCGTTGCGGAACGACGAGAACTGGTAGCCCAGCGTCGCCTGCAGCTGACGGGTCGCATAGGCCACCGTGAGCTCGGCGCCGTCGGTCGTCTCGTTCACCGGCGCGACGAACTGCGACGCCGTGGAGAAGAACGATCCTGCCGCCGGCCGTGTCCCGTCGCGCTCATCGTGGCGCAGGGTCAGGCTGGCGCTCCAGCCTTCGCCGCCGATGAAGGTGCCGCCAAGATCGAGCCGCTTGTACTTGAAGCCGGTGTCGATCGACTGCAGCGTGCTGTCGAGCGGCATGGCGGCCGTGTCAACGGCCGGGAAGCCCGCTGGAAGCGAGAGCACGCGGCCGCCGTTGCCGATGAATGGCGTGCGCGCACCTTCGGTCAGGTGGCGCGGTATTTCGGCGTAGCCGAGGTTGAAGGAGTAGAGGCCTTCGCGTCCGCCGGTGCCCGACAGCCGGCGCGTGTCGAGGCCGAGGTCGGCACCCCACAGGTCGGCGTAGTAGCCATCCTCGCTGCGGTGGCTGACGCTGCCGTCGAGGATCGCGAACGCGCCCTTGCGCTCGAGCCCGGTGTAGTCGCCGAACTTCTGCGACGCGTCGGTCACGGTGCCGACGCCGGCGTCGACGCTGCCCGTGGTGCCTTTCGGGTAAGGACACGACGAGCACTTCCATTGCGACGTGTCGACCTGCGCCGAAGCGCCGGCGGCTGCGCCCAGCACACCGAGCGCAGCGAGCAGGTGAAGGGAGCTGAAGATCTTCATCTCGCATCCGTTCCGGTCGGTCGCGCAAGCGACGTCGGCGCGACCGTCAACGCATCAACTTGGCTCCTGCGGGGTGGTTGCTGCCGTGCACGCGCGAGTGGCAGTTGGTGCAGCCGCCCGCGACAAGAAAGATCGACCCGCCGGCGCTGCCACCGGGCAGCGACTGGCTCGAGCGCGCCACCGAGGGATGGTCGGCGGGCGCATGGCATTGCTGGCACAGCAGCGGCGGCGTCTTGGTGAGCAGCGCGTTGCGCAACGAGCCGTGCGCCGTGTGGCAGAGCGCGCAGTCCTCGGTGACCGGTGCATGCTCCCACAGCAGCGGCCCGCGCTTGTCGGCGTGGCAGCTGAAGCAGGTCTGGTTGAGCGTGGGCCGGTTGAGCATCGCGACCGTGGTCGAGCCGTGCGCGCTGTGGCAGGCACTGCAACCCATCAGACCGAAGCGCACCGGGTGGGTCGACGGCTTCTGGAAGTCGGCCTGCTTCTGCCGGTGGCAGGCGAAGCACACGTCGGGCTCGGTGTTCTTCGCCAGCACCGGGTCGCGATCCTGGTGCACCTTGTGGCAATCGCCGCAGGCGACGCCGCTGCGCTCGTGCGTGCTGGCGTGCCAGCCGATCCTCGCGCCCGCCTGGTGGCAGCTGAGGCACGGCTGGTTGCGCTCCTGCGCGGTCTGCGACGAGCTGGCCTTGAGGCCGTTGATCGAGTCGGGGTTCTTGCTGCGCGCGTGCCGCGCACCCGGGCCATGGCACGCCTCGCACTGCAAGCCGCCGGCGCCGAACGGCGCGCGCTTGTCGTGGCGATGGCCATGCTTGCCCTTGAAGATCGCCGCACCCGAGTAGCCCGGGGTCACGTCGTCGTGGCACTCCAGGCAGGTGTCCGCGCCCTTCTCGCTGTACTGATCGCGCGGCGGCAGCGGCGGCCTGGCGGGCGCCGGCGCGCTCGCCGCGTTGCCGGCCGCGGGTGCACTGGCCGCCGGTGCGCTCGCCGCAGCCGGCTGCGCCGAGACGCCCACACTCGCCCACAGGCCAGCCAGCACCAGCAGCACCCGAAGCCCGCTGGCACGTGCAGCCATCTAGTGCCTGCCCTTCGAGGACACCGTCGTCGGCATCGCCACGACGAGGTTCTTGATCGACAGAAACGGGCCGACCGGCAGCACGTTCTTCGTGACCAGGTCGGTCTTGGTGAGGTACGGCCGGTTGGCAATGATGCGGCTGGCCTCCGGCGCGCCGATGCCGGGCAGCGTCATCAGCTCCTTGCGGCTCGCGCGGTTGAGATCGACGTACGTCTGGACCACCGCGCGTTGTGGCGGACTGGCCGCCGCCGATCGCGTAGTGCCGGACGCCTGCGACGCAGGCATGCTGGCGCGCGTGTCGGCTGGCGCCAGCGCGCCCGACGGATTCGGAGCGGCGATGGCAGGCGCTGCGATCACCGCCGCCCCCATCATGCCGATCCAGCTCAACTGCATCCCTGTCCTCCTGCCGATCGGGCCCGTCCACGTGGCGGGCGAAGCCCGACGTCTTCTATCGCGTGCTCCGCCCTTCGGATTCGCTCGTGCTCAGCGGTTCTTCGAGTGCATGACCGCAATGTCCGCCGTGCGGCCGCTGCCGTGGCAGACCAGGCAGGTCTCGCTGCTGCCGAGCGCTGCGCTGCGCGCCTGGTAGAACGAGCCGGTGTTGCCCTTCATGTGCGAGATGGCATCGGACGAGTCGTGGCAAGCGGAGCACACGGCCACGGTCGGCGAATTCACGAGAGTCGTGAGCGCCGCCGGGGTAGCAACCGCGGTGCCCGCATTGAAGGAGAACCCGCTGCCGTAGTCCAGGCCCAACGTGACGTACGGCGACATGCTGACCGAGGCGCTGTACGTGCCCTGACCCACCGTACGGAGCAGGCGGTTGGGGAGCGCGGCAGCCGAACCCGAGGCACTGAAGTCGAACGTGCCCGGCAGGTGACAGGTCAGGCAGTCGTTCAAGATGCCCGGGAACCCGATGTTGTAGTAACCCTCGGTCGCCGACACCGCGTGCCAGTTGTAGGGGACCTGACGCTTGGCCGCCCCGTGGATCGCGTGCACGAAGGCGGTGGAGTCGGCCGACCACCCGCTGCTGGTGCGGTTCGGGTGTGTGGCACCACGAGCAGGTCGTGCCGTCGTTGCGCTGCCCGGCATGGAACGCGTCCTTCGAGAAGGTGCCGAGCTCCTGGTGGCAGGCGTTGCAGCGCGCGTCCTCGACGATCGCGCGCCGGCCGGTGTAGCCGGTGGCCACCATCTGCACGTTGGGCGCGATCACGATCAGCCCACCCTTCTTGTTGGTCTGCCCCGCCACCGGATCGCTCACCGGGAAGTCGGGCAGGTTGGTCTGGGTCAGCGGCAGCGTGCTCGTGTTGCTGTACGAGTAGCCCATGCCGCCGGTCAGCATGACGGCGTTGTCGGGCACCGTGACGCCGGTGAGCGTCACGGTGTAGAAGCCACCGCCGTCCGGACCGGTGAGGGTGCCCACAGCCGTGCCGGTCGCTGTGTTGTCCCAGATCTTGCGCAGGTAGCCTGAGGCCGTGGCGTTGAAATCGGCCGGCGCGGTGATGCCGTCCTCCGGGACCGCGAACACGAAGTACGCGCTCGGCGACCCCATGAAGTTGTCCCACATCTCCTTCTGTCCGGTCGCCGGATTGACAGGAGCGCTGGCGAAGGGGTTGATCGGAACGGCGGTGCCGTTCTGCAGCCAGCGGAACACCATCACCGGCTGCCTGCTCGCGTTGCGCGAGACGCTCTGCACCTCGTAGGTTGGCGAGATCGCGCCCGGCGGCAGCCGGCCGACCGAACCCCCCGAAGCGATCCATGCAGCGTGCGTGTTGCCGCTGCCGCCGGCCACCGCCAGCGCGTTGTCCGGGTTCGGCGGCGTCACCGGGAAGTGGGCCAGGTCGATGTCGGCCGCTGGGAACGTGCCGTTCGACTTGTGGCACAGCGCGCATTGCGTGTCGTCGGGCAGCGGGCCCGCGGGGTGCGCCAAGCCGGTGCCGTTGATGTTCGACTGCGTCAGGCCGGCGGCCTTGTCCTTCAGCGTGATCCCGGTGGCGGTCGCGAAGTTGATGCCGTCGTGGCAGCCACCGCAGGCGAGTGCGCTCGGCTTGGTCTTCCAGTTGTCGCCGTCCTTGGTCTTGGTCGTGCGCGTGGACGTGCTCGAGCCGTCATGGCACGACGTGCAGTTGCGGATGTCCTGCGGATACGTGGTGTGCGCCGGCTCTGCACCGGCGTAGTCGTAGTTCTCGTGGGCGAGGAACGGCCCTTGGTGGATCTTGTGGATGAAGTTCGGCAGGTTGCCCATCGTCCGGCCATCGACGCGCCGCGTCTCGGATGTGAACGTCTTGATCGCGCCGTTGACGGTGAACGTGGCCTCGGTCTGGCCATAGCCGCGCTGGTCGGTGTGACAGACCACGCAGTAGCGGGTCTCGTTGCGGCTGCCGCCATGGAAGCCCGCGGCGTTTTCCGCGTCGCTCAACCCCGGGATGCCACCGAGCTGGCGGTGGCAGGCCTCGCAGTTGGCGACGGCGACGACCTCGCGCGAGAAGTCGCTCGCGGTCACTGGCGCACCGGTCGCCGGAATGAAGTCGTAGATGGCGTTGGCCGGGTGCTTCATCGGCACCGACGCGACGCTCGACGTGGCGCCGGTCGGCGTGTTGCTGCCGGTCGCGGGCGCGCTGCCGGACAGCGCGATGGTCACGCGGTGCGTCAGGCTGGGGTTGTAGGTCACGTCGCCGAGGTCGGCTTTGTTGTTCGGCGGGCTCACCGTCATCGCCGTCGAGCTGCGCCTTGACGGCCGTGATGTCGCGGTAGAAGCTGTAGGTGTAGCTGCCGTTGCCGTTGTCGACCAGCGTGCCGGTGTTGTCGGTGCTCGGGCGGCTCGGCGCCGACACGGCCGAGGCCGAACTCGGCACCGAGGTGACGATGTAGCTCACCCACTTGCTCGGCGCGCCCGACGTGCCGGGCACGAGCTTGGCGATCGCGAAGGACAGGTTCGGATAGCTCGCGACCACCGCGGTCGCGCTCTTGCTGGTGTTGCCGAGCCCGACGACCGCCCGTTGAAGCTGTCGAACACGGTGAAGTTGACGACCGGCGGGCTGGCGATGGTCACGCTGGTGACGGTGACGGTCGGCTGCAGATCGGCCCACGCCGCTGCGTTGGTCGCGATCGCGTCGGGATTGGTCAGCGCATTGCTGCCCACACTGGTGGTGCCGCCGCCGCCCGGAGTTCCGGGCGTGCCAGGCGTGCCGGGCGTACCCGGTGGGCCGGCCGGACCTGCGGGGCCGGGCGGGCCGGCCGGGCCGGCTTCGCCGCCACTGCCCCCGCAACCGGCCAGAGTTGCGGCGATCACCGTTGCCACGGCAACCGCGAGCCAGTACGGACTGCGTTGCGTGCACATTGCCGTTCTCCTGCCCACCTGGTGGGTTCACGGAAGCACAGAGGCAATCATCTTTCGGCGTGGTCTCACCGCCTATGGGACCAAGGTCCAAGGGGTGGTCCAGGAGGCACTGCCACGACCCCGGAGTAACCCCTGTGTCGCGCCCGCCACGCTGCATCCGCCATCGGCGGCGCAAGCCGCGCTGTCCGCTTGGGCGTGACGTTGGGTGGCGCGTCGGCGCGTTTTACGCCGGTGGCTTCGGCTCCTGGGGTTCCTTGTGCGCCGTGCCGGTGTGGCAGTCGATGCAGGTGGCCTTGCCGGAGGCGAACTTCTTGTGCTGCTTCACCGCGTCTTCGGACTGCTTCTTGTTGTCCATCGCCTGCGGGTCGTGGCAGTGGCGGCAGTTGGCCGAGTTGTCCGCGCGCATCTCTTCCCACACCATGTTGGCGAGGCGCCAGCGCTCACGGTCGAACTTCTCCTGCGTGGAGATCGTGCCGCGCACCTCGGCATAGGCGTCGGCGATGCCCTTCTTCGCCTTGACGATCAGCTTGGCCGGGTAGCTGTGCGGCACATGGCAGTCGACGCACATCGCGCGCACGCCGACCCGGTTGTTGTAGTGCGAGCTGAGCTGATGCTCGGGATAGACGAACTTCTCGTGCGAGTGGCAGGTGGTGCCGCAGAACTGGTCGGTGCCGGTCACGGCCACGGCCACCTGCGTGCCGATGACCAGCACGGCACCGATCAGCAGCCCGACCACCAGCAGCGCGAACACCGACCACCGCGCCGAGGGTGAGAAGAGCCAGCGGATCGCCCTGCGGATCGCCCCGGGGGGCTTCGCGTCCGCCATGTGGGCTCTCCTTGGCTACTTGGCCGCGAGGACTTTGCCGGCGATGGCCTTCAGGTCCGCATCGCTTGCGGCGACCTTCTTGTGGTCTTCGGTGCCGCCGGTCTTGAGGAACTCGACGATCTTGGCCTCGGCAGCCGCGTTGCCCTTGTACTTCTCGGCGACCGAGGCCCAAGACGGACCCTTCTTGGTCGTCGACGCCGTGTGGCAGCTGCCGCACTTCTCCTTGGCGATGATGTCGTCGGCCGGCGCGGCGAACGCGGGACCGCTGATGGCGAGAGTGGCTGAGCTTACGGCGATCGTCAGGATCAACTTCATGCTTGGCTCCTCTTAAAGGAATGCTGGGGATTGTTGGTATCGTGAAGGGTGCGCGGTCAGCGTCCGGAAAGGACGCTCTTTCGCATCCGCGGTGTGTGCGCGATTCTGCATGCGGGCCTGACGCGTGTCGAGTCATGTGTGGCAAGGGAAAACGACGTGGAGATCAGTCGTTCGGTGCTCGTTCCCTACTCGGCCGAGGCCATGTTCGACCTGATCGAGCAGGCCGAGCGCTATCCGTCGTTTCTTCCGTGGTGCACGGCAGCCGACATCCTCGAACGCAATGACGACTGGGTCGCCGCCCGTCTGCAGATCTCCTATGCGAAGCTGCACTTCGAGATGCGCACGCGCAATCCCAAACGCCGCCCCGAATGGCTGCAGCTGCGTTTGGTGGACGGCCCGTTCCGGGAGTTTCGCGGTGACTGGCACCTGGTGCCGTTGGGCGACCTGGGTTGCAAGGTCACCTTCCAACTCGCGTATCAAACGTCCGCTGGCCTGCTCGACCGGGTCGCCAAGGCGGCCATGGAGCGGGTCTTCGATTCCGTCGTCGACGCTTTCGTCAAGCGCGCCGAGGCGACCTTGAAGCCGATCGAATCCCACCGGCCGCGCCGCTGTGAGGCGCTTCCTTCAGTCGCGACGGTGTTTCCCCTAGTGGGCGGTCGCCGACGCGGCCGAACAACGCTCGACCAGGCAGAGGATCGACTCGTAAGGCACACCGGCCGCCTCCGACAGGCCGATCTCGCAGGTGCGGCTGCTCGACACGCCGCCGGTGCAGCCGGCGGGAATCGCGTCATGCAGATGGCGCAGCGCATGCTCGTTGAGCTCGGGCCGCACGAACCCACGCTCGCCGGCAAAGCCGCAGCACTGCACGGCATCGACCGTGACCACGGCGTCGCAACAGCGCCCGGCGATGGCCACCAGCTTGTCGACGCTGCCCATCTTGCGAACGCTGCACACCGGATGGACCGCGACCGGTCCGTGCTCGGGCGTGATGGTCAACCGCGACAGCAAGGTGTCATGGACGAAGTCGATGCTGTCCAGGGTCGCGAGCGATCCCGCCAGCACCTTCTTCATGCGGTACGCGCACGGGCTGGTGTCGAACACGATCGGCCACCGGCCGTCCTCGCTCGCCTCGCGCAGCGCCAGCGCGAGCTCCGACGACTTCAGGTCGGCGGCCTCGACGAGCCCCTTGCTCTCGAACGGCTGTCCGCAGCACAGGCTGTCGAGCGCGGCCGGATAGACGACGTCGAAACCGGCGCGCCGGAACAGGCGCTCGGCCACGCTGGGCAGCATGTCGCCATCGTGGCCGCGCTGCGGACCCATGTTGCGTGCCGCACAACTCGGAAAGTAGACGAGACGCTCGCCGCCGTTCGGCTGGTGCGCCGTCGGCACGAAGTGCACCGGGCGCGCAAGTGCCGGCGACCACTTGGGCAATCGCCCGCCCGACGCGTGGCGCAGCGCATCGAGGCCGGCCTTCATGGTCGACGTGCCGACGAGGCCGTGCAACAGGTCGGCGGCGCCCAGTCCGACACGAATGCCCGCGGTCACGCCGGCGAACTGCTTCGCCGCGACCCCGGCAACGCGTTTGGACAGCGGGCTCGCGCTGCGCCCACGCAAGGCCTTGATGAGCAGGCCCGTTTCGATCTCGACCGGGCACACCGTCGCACACAGTCCGCAGGCGGCGCAGGTCTGAATGCCGTGGTAGTCGTACAGCGCCTTCATCTCGGCCGAGCGCTCCGGATCACCGCCGTCGGCGTCGAGGCGGGCGATCTCGCGCCAGCCGACGATGCGCTGGCGCGGCGAAAGCGTGAGCCCGCGCGACGGGCACTTGGGTTCGCAGAAGCCGCACTCGATGCACTTGTCGATCAGCGGATCTGCGGCCGGCAGCGGCTTCAGATCCTTCAGGTGCGCGATCGGATCGGTATTCAGGATCACGCCGGGGTTGAGCAGGCCTTGCGGGTCGAACAGCTCTTTGATGCGACGCATGATCGCAACCGCCTGCGCGCCCCACTCCAGCTCGACGAACGGGGCGACGTTGCGTCCCGTGCCGTGCTCGGCCTTCAGGGAGCCGTCGTATTTCTCGACGACCATCGTGCACATCTCGTCCATGAAGTCGCGGTAGCGCTGAACCTCGGCCGCGTTGCCGAAGTCTTGCGTGAAGACGAAGTGCAGGTTGCCCTCGAGCGCGTGGCCGAAAATGATCGCCTCGTGGTAGCCATGCTCGTGCAGCAGCCGCTGCAGGTCGAGCGTGGCTTCGGCGAGGCGTTCGATCGGGAACGCGACGTCCTCGATGATCACGGTGGTGCCGGTGGGTCGCATCGCACCGACCGCGGGGAACATGCCCTTGCGCACGTTCCACAGGGCCGCCGCCTGCGCCGGGTCGGTCGCGAAGCGCAGCGGCGCAGCTATTTCGAAGGCGCCGAGTTGGCTGGCGATCACGTCGATGTTGGCGGCGAGTGCATCCGCCGACGCCGCGCGCGTCTCCACCAGCAGCGCGGCGCCGTCGGCCGGCAGCGTGCGCAGCCCGTCGGGCATGCCGGGCTTGTCTTGCACCGAGCGCAGCGACGCGCGGTCGAGCAGCTCGACCGCGGCGACCGGCGTCTGCTTCAGGCAGGTCACGGCGCTGCACGCGGTCTGCAGCCGATCGAACAGGATCAGCGCGCTCGCCTTGTGCGCGTGCTCCTCGACGGTTTGGTACGTGATCTCGCTGATGAAGCCCAGCGTGCCTTCCGAGCCGATCATCAGGTGGGCAAGGATGTCGATCGGATCGGTGAAGTCGACCAGCGCGTTCAGGCTGTAGCCCGTCGTGTTCTTGAGCCGGAACTTGTGGCGAATGCGCGCCGCGAGCGCTGCGTCCTCACGTGTCGCCCGCGCCAGCTCGCTGAGGCCCTCGAGGAGTTCGGGCCGCTGACTCGCGAACGCCGACTGGCTCGCCGCGTCGCGCGTGTCGAGCACCGTGCCGTCGGCGAGCACGACGCGCAGGCCGGCGAGCGTGCGATAGCTGTTCTGCGCCGTGCCGCAGCACATGCCGCTCGCGTTGTTGGCGGCGATGCCACCGATCATCGCGGCGTCGATCGAGGCCGGGTCCGGTCCGATCTTGCGGCCCAGTGGAGCCAGCCTGCGATTGGCCGCTGCGCCGATCACACCGGGCTGCAGCGAGACCAATGCGCCGTCGGCGCCGACCTCGATGCCGCGCCAGCCGTCGCCGAGCATGACCAGCACGGAGTCGCTGATCGCCTGCCCCGACAGGCTCGTGCCGGCGGCGCGGAACGTCAGCGGTGTGTCCAGGCGCGCACAGCAGGCGAGCACGCGGCGCACCTCGGACTCGTTGTCGACCACGACGAGCACCTTGGGGATCAGGCGGTAGAAGCTCGCGTCGCTTCCCCAAGCGAGCAGGCGCAGCGGGTCGACGATGACACGCTCGCTCGGCAGGAACTCGGTGAGTTCCTGTTGCAGTTGCCGATACGGGGCCAGCATCGCATCCTCCCGGCCAATCCTCTGGCCACGATGTCGAGCGTCGACTGGCGCGCGGCGGTGCGACTCTAGCGCTCGCTTGGATGCAGAGCAAGCGGGCCGACGATGCTTCGCCGCCGCGCGGCTTGTCAAACAGTCGGGTGCAGCGTCCAGGTTTCGTTGGCGTGGCGCAGCAAGGCGGGCTCGCTGCGGCAGCGCAGGACGAAGTCGCGCACTTCGGTCGTGCGCCACGCGGCGCGATAGGCCTGCCACGCGTCGTGCAGCGAGTCGCGGCGCAGGTCGGCGGGCGCGAACGGCAGCGCATTGAGCAGCTTGACTTTGCCGTTAGGCACGACGAGCAGCATCGCCTGTGGGTTGTCGAGGCGCGTCTGCATCTCGGTGACGATGTCCCACGGGTAGATCGACAGCGCCGGACCGGTTGCGCTCGCGGCCGCCCGCTCGCGCAGTGCCGCGACGGCGCGTTGCCATTCGTCGTCGCTGCAGGCCAGCGTGTCCCAACCCGCGGCCGCGCGGCCGATGCGCATCAACGGGCCGGTGACGAAGGCGCTGCAGCCCAGCGTGGCCGCAAGGTCGAAGGCGGCGACGATCTCGTGAAGATTGAGCCGCGTGGGCACGAAGACGAACTGCGGCGGACAGTTGCGCGCCACCAGGCGCTCGATCGCTCCGACCGCCGCCGCGAACCCCGATCCGGGGCGCACGCGCTGGTGCGTGGCTGCGGTGGCGCCGTCGACGGAGATCTGCACGCAATCGACGGCGAGCTCGGCGATCCGGTCGGCAGCGCTGGCGTCGATGCGGCTGCCGTCGGTCTCGAGCTTGAGGGCGATGCCGTGCGCCGCGAGTCGCTCGAAGATCTCCCAGCAGTGGGCGACGCCGAGCGGCTCGCCGCCGCCGAAGGCGACGTAGGGGATGCCGACATGCGCGATCGCCTGCGTGAGGTCGAGTGCCTCCTCGCGGCTCAGCTCATCGCGCCAGGCCTTGCCGGGGCCGGACTCTTCGCAGCACGCCAGACAGCGTGCGCCGCAGCCGTTGGTCAGCTGCCAGGCAAGAAAAAGGGGCGCATCGTAGTCATCGACGGTGCGCCCCTGCATCGCATTCGCTTCGGGAATCGATCAGGTGAAACGAATGTAGGGCTGGGCCATGACCTGCTCGGAGACATCTTCCAGCTTGGGCGTTTCCCAGACCGGCTTGTCCAGCGGCGTCGGTGCGACGGGCTGGGGTTTCGGCATGCCCTTTGCGGGCTCGATCGTCTGCTTGGATTCGCTCATGGATCCTCCGTGGTGATCTGAATCCGGCGGGTTGCCGGTGCCTGCCAACCGTTCGCATTTGCAAGCAGCGCCGGGTCGTCGATGACACGGCGCGCCGCCGCGGAAACTCTATCACTGCGCCAGGCATCGCGATAGGCGTTCCAGGCGTCGTCGAGACGATCGCGCCGCAGGTCCGCGCAAATCTGCGGCAGCGCCGCCGCCACCTTGACCCAGCCATTGGGCAGCACGAGCAGGGTCGCCGGCGGGCTCTCGAGGCTCGCCCGCAGGCCGCTTTGAATCTCGAATGGCTCGTGGCATAGCTCCATTTCGCCGCCGAGACGGCGCGCGGCGCTTTCGAGCACTCGGCGAAATTCGGCGTAGTCCGCTTCGCTCGGCTCGAGCCGATCCCACAGTTTCGCGGCGGTGCCGATGCGCATCAGGCGGCCGGTGTTGAAGCGGAAGGCGCCGAGCGAGCGCGCCCGTTCGATGACCTGCCCGGCCTCGTGCAGGTTGATGCGGGTCGGCGCGAAGGTGATCTCCAGCGGCATGCCGGCGGCCCGCACGGCGCGGCAGGCGGCATGCGCGGCCGCCAGCGAGCCGCCGACCCGTTGGCGCGCGTAGGTGGCCTCGGTGTCGCCGTCGAGGCTGATCTGCACCGAGCGGATCGGCAGGCGCGCGAGCCGTTGCGCCACGGCCTCATCGAAGCGCTGGCCGTTGCTCTCGATCTTGAGGCTGACCCCGGCGCGGCCGAGCTTCTCGGCGAGCGCGAAGAAATGCGGGACGACCAGCGGTTCGCCGCCGCACAGCATCACGTAGGGCACGCCCAGGCGGATGATCTCGTCGGCGACGCGCATGGCCTCGTCCGCGTCGAGCTCGTCGGGCAGGCGTTTGCCCGGCGCCGATTCGGTGCAGCAGTGCAGGCAGCAGAGGTCGCAGTCGCGCGTGAGCTGCCACGAGACCAGCAGCGGCGCACGCAGAAGGTCGATGCGGCTCATCGGGCATCCTGCGCGCTGCGCGCTCCGGAATTCGCCTTGGGAGCGGCCCGGCGGCTCATGCGCGCAGCGGCCAACTGGCTTGGGCCAGGATGCCCGCGGTGAGCAACAGCACCGCGACGAGGTAGCAGGCGACGATGTTGCGCACCGCCGGCACGAAGGCACGCGGCGTCTCGTAGGTCGAACGCGCGATGCGGCCGCTCTCGATCAGCAGCGGCAGCGCCAGCAGGGCGGCCAGGCACGGCCACGGCAAGATGCCGGCGGCGACGCCGAGCGGCACCACGAGCAGGCCGGCCGCCGACAGCGCCAGGTACAACCAGACGGCGCGGCGGCGTCCGAGGCGGACCACGAGGTTGCGCTTGCCGACGAGGCGGTCCTGATGGAAATCGGGGATCGCGTTGACGACCGCGAGCCCCATGATCAGGCATCCCGGCACCAGCGACACGAACAGCGCCTGCCACGACAGCCGTTGGGTGTGCAGGTACAGGCTGCCCAGCACCATCCACGGTCCGTACGACAAGGCGATGACCAGCTCGCCGAGGCCGCGGTACGCCCAGCGGATCGGCGGGGCCACGTAAAAGATCGCTGCTGCGCCGCCGAGCAGCGCGAAGGCCAATATCGGCCAGCCACGCTCGACCGTGAGGTGGATGCCGACCGCGAGCGCGCCCGCGAAGGCGGCGATGCCGAGCCAGAGCACCGCATCGGTCATCGGCGGTAGGTCGGCGGGGTTGAAGACCCGGTCGGTGCCCATGCGCGAATCGAAGTATTCGTTGAAGGCTTCGACGCCGACCACGGCGAGCACCACGCCGGCCAAGCCGCTGAGGAAGAGCGCGCCGTCGAATGCGCCGCCGAGCGCGTAGGCCCAGGCGCCGCCAAGCAGGTAGGGGAGCAGCCCCGCATAGAGGAAAAAACGGTAGCGCACCATCGCGCAGACGCGCACCAGGCGCTGCCACGCCGACCGGCCGAGCGCCGGCCGGTCGTTCGGGGTGGGGCTCAGAGATAGACCCATTGGTGCAGGGTTCGCGTCTTGCCGGGGTCGCTGGCGAGATCCTCGACGAACTGTGCCACGCGAGTGTCGTGCCACGCACTGCGGAAGCGGGCCCAGATCTGGTCGAGGGTGTCGCGCCGGAAGTCGCCGCAAATGAAGGGCAACGCGTTGATGAGCTTGACGAGGCCGTTGGGCAGCACGATCAACAAGGCCGCCGGATGCTGGATGCGGTAGCGCAGCTCCTCGAGCAGCCCGGCCTCGTGGAAGTACACGCGCATGCGCCCGCGGTACTGCTCGGTCTTGGCGCGCAGCGAGTCGAAGTACGCGACGTACTGCTGTTCGGTCACCTCGAGGTGGCGCCAGGCCTTGACGGCATTGCCGGTGTACATCGTGCGGCCGGTGTAGAAGCTGTAGGCGCCGAGTTCGTAGGCGAGGTCGACCACGGCATCGATCTCGTGCAAGTTGAACCTCGCCGGCGAGAAGTTGATCTCGATCGGCACGCCGGCGGTGCGCAGGTTGCGCACGCCGTCGAGCACGCGGTCGAACTCGCCGCGCACGCGCATGCGGCCGAAGGTCGCCAGCGAGGCGCCGTCGAGGCTGACCTGGACCGCCTTGACGCCGAGATCCTTCAGCCGGGCGCAGTTTCCGGGATCCAGATAGTGGGCATTGGTCTCGATCTTGAGCTGCGCGCCGCGCTGGCAGGCGCGCTCGACCATGGCGAAGAAGTGCGGGTGGAGCATGGGCTCGCCGCCGGAGAACGACAGGTACGGCACCTCGCGATCGAGCAGCTGGTCGAGCACGGCAAAGACCTGCCCGCGGTCGAGTTCGTCGGCGAACGCCTTGCCGGGACCGCTTTCCTCGATGCAGTGCAGGCAGGCGAGATTGCACTCGTTGGTGATCTGCCAGGCGACGTACAGCGGCGCCGCGAGATCCTCCGCCTCGGCGGAAGCCGGCCCGGTCACTGGGTCACCCTTCGATCAGGCCGCGCTGACGCAAGTCGGCGAGAAAGGCCGCGACCTCGCGCTCGATCGCGTCGCCCTGGCCGGCGAAACGATCCTTCAGCCGGGCCACGATCGTCGCTTCGTCGCCGCTGGTGATCTCGCGCACCACCGCCGTGGCCGTGGGATTGAGGGTGAAGACTTTTTCCGATCGCGTCTCGAACAGCACGCCACCGAACTTCTCTTCCCGGAACTTCACGTACTGGGCCAGTCGCACGCCTATGGCTCCATCGAGTTGGCTGTGATGGGTCTGCGCGCAAATGCTAGCACGCGTGATGTCACGGACGGATCTGTTCGACGGTTGTTGCCGCCGGCCACCTTGCGATTGCTCGGACTTCGCAGCTCGTGTAGCGTCTGGCGTGTGCACCCGAAGCCCAACGCCGCGCACCGCCGTGACTTGATGCGCCAGGCCGCCTGCGTCGCCGGCGCCTGGGTCGCCTCCAGCGCGCTGCCGGTGGTGGCGGCCGGTGAGGTGCAGCGCCACCCGCGTTCACTGCTGGTCGACTCACGCGGCGGCCCGTGGCTGGCGCGCCAGCTCAAACAGGGCCAGGCGTTTCTCTTCAATTACCCGTACACGGTGTCGCCGGTGTTCCTGCTCGCGTTCGAGCGCGAGGTCAGGCCGATCGAGCTGGTCACTGCGGACAAGCAGCGTTATGCGACGCCCGCCGGCGTCGGCGCGAACAAATCGATCGTCGCGTTCTCGGCGATCTGCGCGCACCAGCTGATGTACCCCACGGCCGCGATCAGCTTCATCGGCCTGCGCAGCGGCGGGCACGGCGAGCCGGCGCACGTGATCCATTGCTGCGGCGACAACTCCCGCTACGACCCGTTGCAGGGCGCGCGGGTGATCGATGGTCCGGCGCCGCAACCGCTGGCCGCCGTGCTGTTGGAATGGGAGGCGGGCAGCGACCAGCTCTACGCCGTGGGCACGCGGGGCGGCGAGATGTTCGATGCGTTCTTCGACAAGTACGCGATGAAGCTCGAGCTCGAGACGGGCAGCGGCCTGCGCAGGCCGAGCGGCGCCACCACCCTCGTGCAGCCGGCGGCGAGCTACAGCAAGCAGTGGCGCAGCTGCAAGGCGTGACACCCCCGAAGCGGCCTGGCGGCCGCGCGGCGCGAGGCTAGCCCGACACCACGCGCACCGGCGCGCGTTGCGGTTCGGGCTCGGAATCGAAGCGCTCGAATCCGGTGTAGCAGATGAAGTGGCGGTTCGACGCGCGGCCGAACAGCGTCATGCCCAGTCGCGTGGCCATCTCGTGGCCCATCGCCGTCACGCCGTTGCGGCTGACGATGATCGGCACGCCGATCTGCGCCGACTTCATCACCATCTCGCTGGTCAGGCGGCCGGTCGTGTAGAACACCTTGTCGGCGCCGTGCACGCCATGCATCCACATCCAGCCGGCGATGGTGTCGATCGCGTTGTGGCGGCCCACGTCCTCGACGAACATCAGCTTCTCGGTGCCGCGGAACAGCGCGCAGCCGTGCACCGAGCCGGCCTTGCGGTGGATGCTGTCCTGCTGGCGCATCACCTCGAGGATGTTGCGCAGCAGCGTCTGGCTGATGCGCGCACTCGCGGCATCGGGCAACTGCAGCCGACTGCAGGCCGTCCATCATGTCGCCGAACACCGTGCCCTGGCCGCAGCCGGTGGTGACCACGCGCGACGCGGTCTTGCGCTCGAAATCCTCCACGCCGGCGCGCGTGCGCACCGCCACGGCATTGACGTCCCAGTCGGCGGTGATCGACAACACCTCGTCGACGCGGTTCACCAGCCGCTGGTTGCGCAAGTAGCCCAGCGCGAGCAATTCGGGCTCGGCGCCGAGCGTCATCAGGGTGACCAGCTCGCGCTTGTCGACATACAGCGTGAGCGGCCGCTCATCGGGAATGTGGATCGTGCGGCGCTCGCCGTACTCGTCGAGCACCTCGATCTCGCGCGTGAGCGTGCTGCCGGTGCGGGTCAGCAGCGGCAGGCGCGGCGATGGCGGGCGGGTCGATGCAGGCATGTCAAGACGCTTGCTGGCGTGCAGCAAGCTTACCGCGGGCTCGCGAGGCGTTCAGGGCTTCTTGGCTTGACCCTGTGCCGCAGCTGCGGGGGTGTTGGTGCTCGGCGGCGAGTTGGCCTTGCCCGGGGGCGAGTGCGCGCCGGCGGCTTCCAGCGGCTTTTGCGATGGCGGCGTGTAGGCAAACGGGCCCGGATCGGTGCAGGCCGGCGTGGCGACCGGCTTCACGTCCTTGCCGGCCTTCTTGGCGTCGGCCAGATAGACGCGCCGCCACCTTGTCCATCGACTGGCACAGCTTGTACGCCCCGACCTTGTCGGCATGCGCGGTCTTCGCCGCGGCTTCGGCGGCCTTCGCTTTCGCATCGTCCGATAGCGGCGGCAGCTTCGCGAACGCACCGGCCGTGCACAGACCCAACGCGATGATCCCAACGACGCGCTTCATGCGCCCTCCTTGGCTGCTTGCATCCCTTTGCCAGACGGCCCCGAGCGTTGCGCGGGGATCTTGCCGGCCTTGATGTCCTCGTCCCACAACTCGTGGTGCTCCTGGGCCCAGTCCTCGTTGACGCGGCCGGTCTTCATCGCCTGGTACGCGCCCTTCATGCCGATCGTCCCGAGGTAGATGTGGCCGAGGAAGAGCGCCATCATCAGCATCGACGCGGCCGCATGCACCATGTGGCCGATCTGCATCTGGCCGCGCGTGTAGGTCCATGCCGGGCACGAGCTTGTCGAGCACGAAGCCCGAGCCGACGACGATGAGACCGAGTGCGATCACGCCGCCCCAGAACACGATCTTCTCGCCAGCGTTGAACTTGTGCGACGGCGACGTGCTGTCCGCTGAGCATGCCGCCGCCCTTGGCGAGCCAGGCGAGGTCGTGCGGCGCGCGGGATGTTGTCGCGCACGAAGGTGACGATGAACGACGAGCAGGGCCAGCCGCGAACAGCGGACCGACCAAGTTGTGCAGCGTCTTCAGCGCGTAGGTCAACCAGCCGAACAGCGTGGCGCCCATGATCGGCAGCAGGAAGTACTTGCCGAAGGCCATCACGATGCCCGACACCGCCAGCACGACGAAGGTGATGGCCACGGTCCAGTGCGTCGCACGCTCGAAATAGGTGAAGCGTTCGATCGGCTTGGGTCGGTCGAGGTGATCGCCCCCGAGCGGGCCGCGCCACTTGTAGAACAGCGCCAGCACCAACAGCGCGAACACGATCAGCGCGCGCGCCGCCGGGCACGATCCAGCGGTTGCGCACCTCGCGCCAGGCTTCGCCGGCGGTCGTGAACGCCGAGCCGGGGTATTGCGTGAAGCGCTGGATCAGCGTGGCGCCTTCGTTTTCAGGCAGCGTGGTGTAGCCCGGCACGTTGCCCGACTCGCGCACGCCGCGCCAGAACGGCGCGTTGTTGCCCGGCTGCGATTTCGCGCGCTGCGCGTTGGTCTCGTCGGGCTTGGGCTCCGCCGGTGCGGTGAAGCCCGGTGGCGCACCCGCCGGCGGCTTGCCGCCGGGTGGGTCGTCGGGCGTGGTGGTTGTCTGCGCGAGCGCGCCGGCACCCAGGCTCACGCCCAATGCCAACGTTAGGATCAGTCGCCACGAAGGGCTGTGCATGCTTGCTCCTTGCCGTGGCCCGCTCAAGGCTGCGCCGGGGCGCGCGAGTATTCGTTTTGCCCTTGTGAGCGCGTGCGCAACTGCTGGTCCCACGCGGTCTGGTCGCCGGCCTTCCAGCCGTTGGCCGAGTAGGCGGCCTGGCCGGTGGACCCTTGGTACGCCGGCACGTCCGACTTCTTCACCGCGCCGGCGGTCTTTTCGCCGCACGCGGTCAGTGCCAGCGCGGCGCAGCGACAGCAACAGGGCGATCCTCATGACTTCTTGCCCTCCGGCTTGGCTTGCGGCTGGCCACCGGTGGCGGGCTTGCCGTAGGCCGTGCCCCAGCCCCAGACCTCGCTGCCCTTGCCGCGCACCAGCACGCGGTTGCGGAAGATGTCCGACACCACGTCGCCGTCGCCGCCCAACAGCGCCTTGGTCGAGCACATCTCGGCGCACGACGGCAGCTTGCCTTCGGCCAAGCGGTTGCGGCCGTACTTCTCGAACTCGGCCTGGCTGCCGTTGGCCTCTGGACCACCGGCGCAGAAGGTGCACTTGTCCATCTTGCCGCGCAGGCCGAAGGTGCCGTTGCTCGGGAACTGCGGCGCGCCGAACGGGCACGCATAGGAGCAGTAGCCGCAGCCGATGCAGACGTCCTTGTCGTGCAGCACCACGCCTTCGTCGGTCCTGTAGAAGCAGTCCACCGGGCACACCGCCATGCACGGCGCGTCGGAGCAGTGCATGCAGGCCACCGAGATGCTCTTTTCGCCGGGCAGGCCGTCGTTGAGCGTGACCACGCGGCGCCGGTTGACGCCCCAGGGCACGTCGTGTTCGGCCTTGCAGGCGGTGACGCAGCCGTTGCATTCGATGCAGCGTTCGGCGTCGCAGATGAATTTCATTCGGGCCATTTGAGGTCTCCTGAAAACTGTTGCGCCGGACGCGTCAGGCCGTGGCTCGCTCGATCTGGCAAACCGTGGTCTTGGTCTCTTGCATCATCGTCACGCTGTCGTAGCCGTAGGTGGTGGCGGTGTTGACCGCCTCGCCGCGCACCACCGGTTTGGCGCCTTCGGGGTAGTACGGCGCCATGTCCACGCCGCCCCAGCGGCCCGAGAAGTGGAACGGCAGGAACACGGTGTCGGGCCCCACGCGTTCGGTCACCTGCGCCTTCACGCGCAGGCCCTTGAACTCGGGCAGCGCTGCCATCGGCGGCGTCTTCACCCACACATAGTCGCCGTTGCGGATGCCGCGGTCGTTGGCCGCCTTCGGGTTGATCTCGACGAACATCTCCTGCTGCAGCTCGGCCAGCCATGGGTTGGAGCGCGTTTCCTCGCCGCCGCCTTCGTACTCGACCAGGCGGCCGCTGGTCATGATCAGCGGGAACTTCTTGCCGATGTCCTTGTTCTTCTCCTGCACCGACTTGTACAGCGTGGGCAGGCGCCAGAACGCCTTCTTGTCGTCGTGCGTCGGGTACTTGGCCACCAGGTCGGGCCGGTTGCTGTACAGCGGCTCGCGGTGCTGCGGCACCGGATCGGGGAAGTTCCACACCACCGCGCGCGCCTTGGCGTTGCCGAATGGATGGCAGCCGTGATTGACCATCGCCACGCGGATGATCCCGCCCGACGGATCGGTCTTCCAGTTCTTGCCTTCGGCGGCCTTCTGCTCGGCCTCGGTCAGCTCGCCCCACCAGCCGAGCTTCTTCAGCAGCAGGTGGTCGAACTCGGGGTAGCCGGTGGTCAGGTCGGAGCCCTTGCTGTGCGAGCCGTCGCGCGGCCAGCAGGTTGACGCCGTCACGCTCGACACCGAAGTTGGCGCGGAAGTTGCCGCCGCCGTCCATCACGTGCTGGACGGTGTCGTACAGGTTCGGCGAGCCCGGGTGCTTCATCTCCGGCGTGCCGAAGCACGGCCACGGCAGGCCGAAGTAGTCGCCGTCGAGCTTGTAGCCGGTTTCCTTGTCGATGCCGCCCTTGGCGCGCAGCGTCTTGACGTCGAAGACATTCATGTTGCGCATGTGCGCCTTCAGCCGCTCGGGGCTCTGGCCCGTGTAGCCGATGGTCCACACGCGACTTGTTGATCTCGCGCAGGATGTCCTCGGGCTCGGGCTCTTCCATGCGCCCTTGACCTTCTGCATCTTGTAGTTCTTGACCAGCTCCTTGCCGAAGCCGAGCTTCTCGCGCGAGCTGGTACATGATCATGTGGTCGGTGCGGCTCTCCCACAGCGGCTCCATCACCCGCTCGCGCCACTGGATCGAGCGGTTGCGACGCGGTGCACCGAGCCGCTGGTCTCGAACTGCGTGGTGGCCGGCAGCAGGTAGACCGCGCGGTTCGGGATTCAGGTCTTCCTTGCGGCCCGGCATCGCCGCCATCGCCGCGGTGGCGCTCGGGAACGGATCGATCACGACCAGCAGATCGAGCTTGTCCATCGCCTTCTTCATCTCGAGGCCGCGCGTCTGCGAGTTGGGCGCGTGGCCCCAGAAGAACATGCCGCGCAGGTTGCTGTCCTGGTCGATCAGCTCGTTCTTCTCCAGCACGCCGTCGATCCAGCGCGACACCGTCATGCCGGGCTTGGTCATCATGCCCGGCGCGTACTGCTTCTTGATCCACTCGAAGTCGACGCCCCAGACCGTTGGCGAAGTGCTTGAACGAGCCTTCGGCCAGGCCGTAGTAGCCGGGCAGCGAGTCGGGGTTGGGGCCGACGTCGGTGGCGCCCTGCACGTTGTCGTGGCCGCGGAAGATGTTGGCGCCGCCACCGCGACATGCCGATGTTGCCGAGCGCGAGCTGCAGGATGCACGAGGCGCGCACCATCGCATTGCCGATGGTGTGCTGGGTCTGGCCCATGCACCACACGATCGTGCTCGGCCGGTTCTCGGCCATCGTCTTGGCCACCTGGAGCACCGTGGCCTCGTCGACGCCGCAGGCCTCCTGCACCTTGTCGGGCGTCCACTTGGCCATCACGTCTTCGCGCACCTTGTCCATGCCGTAGACGCGGTCGTCGATGTACTTCTTGTCTTCCCAGCCGTTCTTGAAGACGTGGTACAGCACGCCGAACAGGAACGGGATGTCGGTGCCCGAGCGGATGCGCACGTACTGATCGGCCTTGGCCGCCGTGCGCGTGAAGCGCGGGTCGGCCACGATCATCTTGCAGCCCAGTTTCCTTGGCATGCAGCATGTGCAGCATCGACACCGGGTGCGCCTCGGCGGCGTTGCTGCCGATGTACAACGCAGCCTTCGAGTTCTGCATGTCGTTGTACGAGTTGGTCATCGCGCCGTAGCCCCAGGTGTTGGCCACGCCGGCCACCGTGGTGCAGTGGCAGATGCGCGCCTGGTGGTCGCAGTTGTTGCTGCCCCACAGGCTCATCCACTTGCGCAGCAGGTACGACTGCTCGTTGTTGTGCTTGGACGAGCCGACGATGAAGATCGAATCGGCGCCGCTCTGCTTGCGCAACTCGAGCATCTTGGCGCTGATCTCGTTGAGCGCCTGGTCCCAGCTGATGCGCTGTGTACTTGCCGTCGACCAGCTTCATCGGGTACTTGAGCCGGTACTCGCCGTGGCCGTTCTCGCGCACGCGCGGCGCCCTTGGCGCAGTGCGCGCCCAGGTTGATCGGGCTGTCGAACACCGGCTCCTGGCGCACCCAGACGCCGTTCTCGACCACCGCGTCGATCGCGCAGCCCACCGAGCAGTGGCCGCACACCGTGCGCTTGACCTCGACCTTGGCGTTCGGGTCACCGCCGTGCTTCGTTGATGTCGGCCGCCTTGGCCTTGCGCACCAGCAGCAGTTGCGACGCCGCCATGCCGGCGCCCAGGCCGAGGCCCGAGCGGCGCAGGAAGGTGCGGCGATCGAGCGTCGGAATCGCGCGCGACACGCCACGCGACAGGCTGTGAACCAGGCTCGATGACGAGGCACCGACGTGACCGGATTTGCGAGTGAGCAGCATGGCTGAACCTCAGTTGGAAACCGTTGCTTGGCGTGCGAGTGGGCCGCGGCTGGCCGGCCCCGGGCGACTGAACATGCGCTGTCAGACCTTGGTGGTCTGGTAGTAGCGCAGCACGTGTTCGGTGACGCGGTAGCCGCCGCCTTGTTTGGGCGCCGTGTTGGCCTCTGGCTCCGCCGGCGCGACGGACTCGTCGCGGCTGGCGAGCAGCGTCGCCGCTGCGGCGAGTGCGCCGGTGGTGCCGGCGGCACCGAGCAGCTTGCGGCGGTGCATCGCGGGCTGGTCGGATGCTGGCTTGTTGGCTTGCTTCATGGTGACCCCTGTCGTCGGGCACGCGCACCTATGCACGTGCGTGCAGATCAGCACACATTAGGAGTCAGAGTAAACCCCCATTCAATCAGGGGTGCCCCGGGTGTCGACATGGACAATCTGTCGCACTCGGTGCGACAGGCTGTCGCTCATGCACGCACCTGCATATGGCCCACCTCGACACGGGTAGACTGACCCGTTGTCATGGACGCCCCAACCCGCCTGCACGTGGCCGTGCTGATCGAAGAGCAGCGGCAACCCAACGCCTGGGAAGCGTGGCGTTTTCGCATCGAGGACGTCGTGCCCGACGAAGGTCAGTTCGGCGCCGATCCCCGCGTGCTGCGCGACGACGGCCGCAATCTGTTGCGCTTGCACCCGGGGTTGGAGGTCGCGCTGCATCGCGACGAGGCCGAGGGCTACTACCTGAACCTGAGCTCGGGCGCTCCGGTGTGGTTCGTGATGTGGCGCACCGACGAGAGCGATCCGTCGCGCGCCTGGCCCGAGATCGTGACTCTGTCGTACAACGAGGCGGGCCGGCTGCTCGATGCGCAGGAGCGCGTCGACAACGTGCCGCTGCGCGGCGAGGCGATCCCGTGGCTGCAGGCCTACACCGATGCGCATTACCAGCCCGAGCCGAAGAAGCGCAGCCGGCCGCCGTCGTTCCGCGCACCGCAGGATCGCCAATGAGCGCCAAGGGGGTCAATTGAACGACGGCGCGGACAGCGGCTTCCTGTCGCGCTGGTCGCGGCGCAAGGTGCTGGCGCGCGACGGTGTGGCGCTGAACGAACCCGCGGCACCGCGAGAACCTGCGGCGACTGCGGCACCGGCGCAGGTGGCACCGGCGGCCGCTGCGCTTGCGCCGCCGTCGGTGGACGCCACGGCGCCCCCGCTCGAGGCCGTCGCGCCGGCACCCGCCCCACCGACGATGGACGACGTGGCAACGCTGACGCGCGAGTCCGATTTCAGCCGCTTCGTGTCGCCCGGTGTCGACGGCGACGTGAAGAACGCGGCACTGAAAAGGCTGTTCACCGACCCGCACTTCAACGTGATGGACGGCCTGGACACCTACATCGACGACTACAGCAAGCCCGATCCGTTGCCGTTGTCGTCGGTGCGCAAGATGGCGCAGGCGGCCTTTCTCGGCCTGATCGAACCCGAACCGCCCGCTGTTCCCGAGGCGACCCTGCCCCCAACACCCACGGCTCAGGCGCCGATGTCCGCCGAGGTCGAGGTCACCGAGGTCGGTGCCGCGACCCCTGAACCCGATGAAGACGCTGATCTGCGATTGCAACCACACGATGCCGCTGGATGCGGCGGCGCTGAAGACGGCGCTGCAGCAGACGAGCGGCGCCAGTCCTGACGGCCTGGAGCAGCTGCACACGCTGCTGTGCCGGCGCGAGGCCGGTGCGTTTCAGCGCGCCGCCAAGGCCACCGGCGAAACCGGCGAGGCGCTGGTGGTGGCGTGCACACAGGAACGCCGCCTGTTCGCCGAACTGAACGAACACACCGAAGGTGCGGCATCGCTCGACGTGCGGCCGATCCACTTCGTCAACATCCGCGAGACCGGCGGCTGGTCGCGCGATGCCAAGAGCGCCACGCCGAAGATCGCCGCACTGCTGGCGGCCGCGCAGCTGCCGGCGCCGCAACCGGTGCCCAACGTCGTCGTACCGCTCCGGCGGGCGCTGCCTGGTCATCGGCGACGCCGATGCCGCCGAACAAGCCGCCGCGCTGCTCACCGACAAGCTCGATGTCAACCTGCTGATCGACGGCGCGGGCGGTGCGCTGGCGCAAGACCACGGCTGGGCGGTGCACGCCGGGCGGCTGAAACGGCTGTCGGGTTGGCTCGGCGCGTTCCAGGCCGAATGGGAGAGCAGCAACCCGATCGACCTCGACCTGTGCACGCGCTGCAACGCCTGCATCGACGCCTGCCCCGAGCACGCGATCGGCTTCAGCTACCAGATCGACCTCGAGCGCTGCAAGGACCACCGCGACTGCGTGCGCGTGTGCGATGCGGCCGGTGCGATCGATTTCCAGCGCGAGCCGCGCGTCGACGCCGACACCTTCGACCTGGTGCTCGACCTGCGCGCCGATCCGGCGTTCACGATGCACCAGCCGCCGCAGGGCTACTTCCATGCGGGTCGCGACATCGCAACCTTGCACAAGGCCGTGCTCGAGCTGCGCGATGCGGTGGGCGAGTTCGAGAAGCCCAAGTTCTTCACCTACGACCAGAAGATCTGCGCGCACAGCCGCAACGAGCGCGTCGGCTGCACCGCCTGCATCGACGTGTGCTCGGCGCATGCGATTTCCAGCGATGCCTCGCTGAAGGGCAAACCGCAGGGCAAGGTGCGCGGCGGACCGGAACGCGCCGGCATGGCCGGCGCCAAACCGACCGGCGGCATCGCGGTCGAGCCGCACCTGTGCGTGGGCTGCGGCGCCTGCAGCACGGTGTGCCCGAGCGGCGCGATCTCGTTCGCCTACCCGTCCACGGTCGACCAGGGACAACGGTTGCGCACGCTGCTGCGCGCATACGCGGTCGCCGGCGGGCGCGACGCCGCGTGCTGCTGATCCACAGCGACGGTGACGGCACGAAGCGCGTCGACGAGTTGGGCCGCGCCGCGCGCACCGACCGCGCGCTGCATGGCGTGCCGGCGCGTGTGCTGCCGGTGGGCGTGTGGCACACCGCGAGCGTCGGCATCGATCTGTGGCTGTCGGCGTTCGCGCAGGGCGCCAACCAGGTGCTGGGTGCTGCTCAGCGGCGAAGAGGCGCCCGCAATACCGCAGCGCACTGGCCGAGCAGATGGCGGTCGCGCAGGCGGTGTTGAGCGGCCTCGGTTACGGCGAGCGCCACTTCAAGCTGATCGAGGCGCGCGACGCCCGTGACCTCGTCGCCCTCGATGCCGCCCTGCGCGAGGCACCGGCCACCGGCGTCGCACGCGCCGCCACCTTCAATGCACTGGCGGGCAAACGCGCGACGCTGGAGCTGACGATCGATCACCTGCTGGCGCAGGCGCCACAGCGCAGCGAAGACATCGCGCTGCCCGCCGCCGGCGCGCCGTTCGGCAGCCTGCAGGTCAACACCGCCACCTGCACGATGTGCCTGAGCTGCGTCGGCGCCTGCCCTGAAGGCGCGCTGCTCGACAACGCCGAGCGGCCGCAACTGCGCTTCATCGAGAAGAACTGCGTGCAATGCGGGCTGTGCGCCACCACCTGCCCGGAAGAACGCCATCACGTTGCAGCCGCGCCTGTGGCTGGCCGACGACGGCAAGGCACGCAAGGCGGCGCGTGTGCTGCACGAGGTGGAGCCGTTCCAATGCGTGCGCTGCGGCAAGCCGTTCGGCACGCTGCGCGCGATCGAGAGCGATGATGGGCAAGCTGGCCGGCCACGCCGCGTTCCAGGGCGCGGCCGCCGAACGCCTCAAAATGTGCGGCGACTGCCGAGTGATCGACATGCACACGCAATCCGAACGAGGTTCGGATCACCGATCTGTGAACGACACCGCCGCGACCCCTTTGCGTTTTGCGTCCGCCGACGACGGCGAGGAACTGGCGCGCGCCGAGATGTACGGGCTGTTGGCGCAACTGTGGTTCGCGCCACCGGATGACGCGCTGCTGCAGCAGTTCAAGGTCGCGGTGACGCAGGCGCCGGAGGCCGGTGGTCATCTCGAGGCGCCGTGGCAGGCGCTGGTGGCGGCCATGCGCAGCACCACGGCCGCCACAGCGGCGGCGGAGCACGACGCGCTGTTCGGTGGCGTCGGCAAGCCCGAGGTCTTCCTGTACGGCTCCTACTACCTGAGCGGCTTTCTCAACGAGAAGCCGCTCGCGGTGCTGCGCGACGACCTCGAGCGCCTGGGCCTGGCGCGCGACGAGTCGCGCGGCGAGACCGAAGACCACGTGGCCTATCTGTTCGAGACCCTGCGCTACCTGATCGCCGGCGACGACGTGGCGGTGTGCAACCTGGAGCAGCAGCGCCGCTTCTTCCGCGCCCACGTGCAGCCGTGGCTGACGCAGTTGTGCGACGCGGTGCAGGCGCACCCGCGTGCCGTCACTTGGCGCGCGGTGGCCGAGATGACGCGCCAGTTCGTCGCCGTGGAAACGCAGGGCTTCGACCTGCTCGAGCAATGAGCACCAAGGGGACGCGATGACGATCGCGACGCAAGACATCACCGGCCTCGTGCTCGCCGGCGGGCGTGGCAGCCGCATGGGCGGCGTCGACAAGGGGCTGCAGAACCACAACGGCGTGCCGCTGGCGCTGCATGCGCTGCTGCGGCTGCAGGCGCAGGTGGGCGAAGTGATGATCAATGCCAACCGCAACCTCGGTGCCTATGAGTCGATGGGCGTGCCGGTGTGGCCCGATGCGCAAGGCGACTTCCCCGGCCCGCTGGCCGGCGTGCTGGTCGGCCTCGAGCGCTGCGAAACGCCGTATCTCGTGACAGTGCCGTGCGACACGCCGAACTTCCCGCTCGATCTGGTGGAGCGGCTCGCGCGCGGACTGCAAGCCGAGGGCGCCGAGCTCGCGATGGCCGCCACGCGCGAGCACGGCGAGGTGGTGGCGCAGCCGGTGTTCTGCCTGTTGAAGTCCGAGCTGCTCGAAAGCCTGGTCAAGTACCTGCAAAGCGGCGAGCGCAAGATCGATCGCTGGACGGCGCAGCACCGCGTCGCGACGGTGGTGTTCGACGACGCCTCGGCGTTCGACAACGCCAACACGCTCGAAGAGCTGCAACGCCTGCAGCGCTAGCCATGAGCGGAGCCCGTCAGCCCGGCAGGTAAGCGCGCCGGCCCGACGCGCCATCCTCGAGCTCCTCGATGTCGGCGCACCGTGGCCCCGGTTGCCGCGCATGGCCGCCAAGGCTATCCAGCTGCCACCGCGCGGCGATATGCACTCGCAAACATTGCGGCGTGAGGCGCCGCGTCAATCGCGCAGGATGCGCACTTCGATGCGCTGCAACTGCTTCACGTCGCGCGCGCCGGTCGGCGTGTCGCCGGGCACCTGGAGCCACAACGGTCCGTCCGGTGCGCCGAGCGGCCCATCGTCGCGCTCGTAGGCCACCACCGCCTGGTCGCCGGTGGGCGTGTTGGCCAGCTCTGGCCATGAGAACACCACGCGGTAGCCATCGCGCGCGATGGCCATCACGACCGCCTTGCGCGAGTCGGTGCGGTCGCGCGCGGCCAAGCCGACCAGTTGCAGCACCGAGGTCAGGCGCACGGCCCGCACCACCATGAAGGGCCGGCCCTGGCTCGCCGGGTCGAGTGCGGATCGCATCGTGATCTGCGTCCCGGCCGGAAAGGCGCGCAACGCCGCCACGTCGAGCGTCACGCTCTGCTTGACGTCGCCGGTCACAACGAGCTCGCCCGCCGTCTGTGCCGCGGCCCACGAAAGCGGCAGGCACAGCCCGCGGCACCCATGAGCAGGCGGCGACGGGTCGGCGGTGGCATTGTCTTGGGTCGAGCTTGCATGGTGGCCCAGCCTAGCAGGCAGGCACCCAGCGCGCAGCGCGCGCTGGCAAAGGCGTGGCCTCAGCGCGGAGACCGCTTGCGCATGCGAAACGACCACCACGGCAGCGCCTGCGTCAGCGACAACACCTGGCCGGCGCGTTCGCCACCGTACCCCGGCAGGCCGCGCAAGGTCTGCTGCCAGGTGGCACTGGCCAGCACCTCGCGCAGCTTGAGCACCGGCGGCTGGTCCAGCGCGTCGCGCAGACAGACCAGAAAGTAGTCCTCGTCGGCCAGCGGCACGAACGGCAAACCGTAGCGGTGCGCCGCCGCTTCGATGCCCACGCCGGCATCGGCCGCGCCGCTGGCCACCGCGGCGGCCACCGCGAGATGGCTGTCTTCGGCGCTGTCGGCGTAGCCGGCGATCGATTCCGGCGCGATGCGCTCGATCTGCAGCAGCTGATCGGTCAACAGCCGCGTGCCCGAACCGCTTTGCCGGTTGATGAACCGCACGCCGTCACGCGCCAGGTCGTGCAGCGATGCGATGCGGTGCGGGTTGTCGCGCGCGACGATCAGGCCCTGACGCCGCGTCGCGCAGGCGATCAGCTTGTGCAGTCCGGGCTTGAGCAGCGGCTTGAGACTCTTTTCGAACAGCTGCCGCCGGCGGGCCGCCGCGGCACGTGAAAGCCCGCCACCACGCAGCGCCCTTCGGCAAGCGCACGCAGCGCATCGACGCTGCCGGCGAACTTGAGCTCCACGTGCAGCCGGTGCTCGGCGCCGGCGCGCTCGCGCAGCAGCGGCAGCGCCACATCGTGGCTGGCATACAGCGTGATCACCTGCTGCGTGCCGTCGAGCGCCTCGCTCAGCACGCGCTCGAGCTCGACGCGCAGCGCCTCGATGTGCGGCACCAGACGTGCGCGGGCGCGCGCCTCGGCCCACACCATGCGCTGCGCAAACGGCGTCAGCCGCGCCGGCTGGCCCTGCGCCCAGCTGACCAGCGGTTCGCCGAGCACGCCCTCCCAGTGGCGCAGCGCGCCCCAGACATGGCGGTACGACGCGCCGAGCGCCTTGGCGGCGTGCTGGATCGAGCCGTGCTCGCGCACCGCCGACAACAACTCGAACAGCGGGTTGTGGACGTCGGCGCCGTGCTGGTCGTCGGGCTGGAAGCTGTACTCGAGGCGGACGCCCCGCGCGCGCATGTCAGCGGCGCCCGGCCGCCCGAAGCCGCTGACATGCCCGCGCGGGAGGCAGTGAGCGAAGCCAGCGTGGCAGCCGATTCATCCCGCGAGGTTAATCGAGTGTGGCTTCGGCCAGTATTCGGCCGCCCCCGAAGCTCGACGTCGCCGCCGTCGGCTCCGGGCCACCCAGGCTGATGCGCACCGCGCAGTACTTGAACTCCGGGATCTTGCCGAACGGGTCGAGTGCCGAATTGGTCAGCTTGTTGATCGCCGCCTCGTAGTAGCAGAACGGCACGAACACGGCGCCGGGCGGCGAGTTGTCGTCGGCGCGCGCATACAGGCTCACGCTGCCGCGGCGCGACTCGATCGTCACCGTGTCACCGGGCTTGATGTTCAAACGCGCCAGGTCCACCGGGTGCAGCATCGCCACCGGATCGGGCTCGATCGCATCGAGCACGCCGGCGCGGCGCGTCATGCTGCCGGTGTGCCAGTGCTCGAGCTGGCGCCCGGTGATCAGCACCATCGGGTAGTCGCTGTCGGGCCGCTCGTTGGCCGGGATCAGATCGGCCGGCACGAACTTGGCCTTGCCGGTCGCGGTGGGGAACCTGTCGTCGAACACCACGGAGCGCCCGACATCGCCTTCGTTCGGGCACGGATAGGTGACGCTGTGCTCGCGTTGCAGACGATCCCACGTGATGCCGGCGATGCTCGGCATCGTGCGCCGCATCTCGTCGAACACCGCGGCGGTGGCCTGTTCGTTGTCTTGCCCATAGTCGGGCCATGACACGCCGAGGCGCTGCGCCAGCTGGCGGATGATCCAGAGGTCCTGCTGGGCCTGGCCCGGCGGCTGCAGCGCCTGGCGGCCGATCTGCACCATGCGGTCGGTGTTGGTGAAGCTGCCGAACTTCTCGGGGAACGCCGAGGCCGGCAGGATCACGTCGGCGAGGTACGCGGTCTCGGTGAGGAAGATGTCCTGCACCACCAGCATCTCGAGCCTGGCCAGCGCATCGCGCGCGTGGTCGGCATCGGGGTCGCTCATCGCCGGGTTCTCGCCCATGATGTACATGCCCTTGATCGTGCCGGCATCGATCGCCTTGATCACCTCCACCACGGTGAGGCCCGGCTTGTCGTCGAGCGACTCGGGCGCGACTGCCCAAGCGCTCTGCGAAGCGTGCCTTGGCGTCCTTGTTGTCGACGCGCTGGTAGTCGGGGTACATCATCGGGATCAGGCCCGCGTCGGATGCACCCTGCACGTTGTTCTGGCCGCGCAGCGGGTGCAAGCCAGTGCCCGGGCGGCCGATCTGGCCGGTCATCAGCGACAGCGCGATCAGGCAGCGCGCGTTGTCGGTGCCGTGCACGTGCTGGCTGATGCCCATGCCCCACAGGATCATCGAGCCCTTGCTGGTGGCGTACAGGCGCGCCACCTCGCGGATGGTGTCGGCGTCGATGCCGCAGATCGGCGCCATCGCCTCCGGGCTGTAGCCCTTGACGTTCTGCGCCAGCGCGTCGTAGCCGAGCGTGCGGTCGGCGATGAACTTCTGCGTCGACCAGGCCTTCCTCGACGATCACGTGCATCATCGCGTTGAGCAGCGCCACGTCGGTGTCGGCCTTGAACTGCAGGTAGCGATGCGCGTAGCGCGTGAGCTCGCTGCGCCGCGGGTCCATCACGATCAACTTGGTGCCGCTGGCGGCGGCGTTTTTCATCCAGGTGGCGGCCACCGGATGGTTCACCGTCGGGTTGGCGCCGATCAGGATCACCACCTCGGCCTGCGTCACGTCCATCACCGGGTTGCTCACCGCGCCGGAGCCGATGCCTTCGAGCAGCGCCGCCACGCTGGAGGCGTGGCACAGCCGCGTGCAGTGGTCGACGTTGTTGCTGCCGAAGCCCGTGCGCACCAGCTTCTGGAACAGGTAGGCCTCTTCGTTGCTGCCCTTGGCCGAGCCGAAGCCGGCGAGCGCGTAGCGGCCGTGCTGGTCGCGCAGGCGCTTGAGCGTGCCGCCGGCGAGATCGAGCGCCTCGTCCCACGTGGCCTCGCGGAACACGCTCATCAGGTCGTTGGGATCCATCGTGAAGTCGCCGCGCTTGGGCGCGTCGGCGCGCCGGATCAGCGGCTTGGTGAGGCGCTGCGGATGGTGCGCGTAGTCGAAGCCGTAGCGCCCCTTGACGCACAGCCGGCTGTGGTTGGCCGGGCCGTCGCGGCCGTTCACGAAGAGGATCTTGTTGTCCTTGATGTTGTAGGTGAGCTGGCAGCCGACGCCGCAGTACGGGCACACCGACTCCACCTGCTTGTCGGGCACCGCCATCGCGGCTTCGCGCGCCGGCGACAGCGCGCCGGTGGGGCAGGCCTGCACGCACTCGCCGCAAGCCACGCAGGTCGACGCGCCCATCGGGTCGTCCATGTCGAACACGATCTTGGCCTGCTCGCCGCGCAGCGCCAGGCCGATCACGTCGTTCATCTGCTCGTCGCGGCAGGCTCGCACGCAGCGCGTGCATTGGATGCAGGCGTTCAAGTCGACCGCGATCGCCGGGTGGCTGGCATCAACCACCACCTCGGGACGCGGCGCGAAGCGCGGCTTGCCGACCTTGAGCCACTCGGCCCAGAAGTCGACCTCGTTGCGGCGTGTCAGCGCGGTCTCGGGCATGTCGGCCTGCAACAGCTCGAGCACCAGTTGCTGCGATTTGCGGGCGCGCTCGCTCGACGTCTGCACCACCATGCCGTTGCTCGGCGCGCGGCAGCACGATGGCGCGAGCACACGCTCGCCGTTGATCTCGACCATGCACGAGCGGCAGTTGCCGACCGGGTCGAGCCCATCCTTGTGGCACAGGTGCGGGATGCGCACGCGGTTGCGCTTGGCCACGTCGAGGATGGTTTCGCCGGCGCGCGCCTGCACCTCGCGGCCGTCGAGCGTGAAGGTGACGGTCGGGCCGTCGAGCTTGGCGCGTTCGGCGCGGGTGATGGCGTTCATCTCTGATCGTCCTTGATGCTTGTGCGTGACACCGAGCGAGCAAAGCCGCGGCCTGGGATCGATCGCGCCGGCGCTCTCGCGCTGCTCGGCGCCGCAGATGTCGCTGCCGGCGCACACCCGACCCCGGCTTTGCCTGCAGCACAGAGGTCGATAAACACCTCGGTGGTGCTGCGCGGTGGGCGGTACCCGGTGGGGGCGACTTGTGGGGCGGCGAGAAGCGCAGCGCCGCAAGGGGGCGAGCCCGGAGGGGCAAGAGTCCCTGCGGACTCTTGCTCGCCTGGCGAGCCGGCCCGGCATGCAAGCCGGGCCGTGGGGCGCCTCAGGCGGCGGACCGGCGAGAAGCCATGAAGCGGCGGCGCGTTCAGCGCCGCTGCGAGCGGCATCGCAGCCGCCCTTGTGGCGCGAGCATCGCAGCGAAGTCGGCGCGCAGCGCCGACCGACCCAGTAGGAGCCACGACCGGGTACCGCCCGCCGCGCCGCGCCGCGGTGGCGTCGCGCGGGCCTCTCTCGGTCAATGCCAACAGCACTTCAGGCGCCCTTCAACTCATGCGGAAAATACTTGATCACGCAGTCCACCGGATTCGGCGCCGCTTGACCCAGGCCGCAGATCGATGCATCGCGCATCACCTGCGACAGCTCGGCCAGCAGCGGCAGATCCCACTGCGGCTTGTTCGATCAAGCGCCAGCGACTTCGCGGTGCCGGCGCGGCACGGCGTGCATTGGCCGCACGACTCGTGCTTGAAGAAGCGCATCGTGTTGCGCGCTGCGTTGACCGCGGTGTCGTGGTTCGACAGCACCACCACGGCGGCCGAGCCGATGAAACAGCCGTGCGGCTGCAACGTGTCGAAGTCCAGTGGCACGTCGGCCAGCGACGCCGGCAGGATGCCGCCCGACGCGCCGCCCGGCAGATAGCCGTACAGCGTGTGGCCGTCGAGCATGCCGCCGCAGTGTTCGTCGATCAGTTCGCGCAGCGTGATGCCGGCCGGTGCCAGCTTGACGCCGGGGCTCTTGACGCGCCCCGAGACCGAAAAGCTGCGCAGCCCCTTGCGGCCATGACGCCCCTGCGACGCGAACCAGGTCGCGCCCTTTTCGAGCAGGTCGCGCACCCAGTACAGCGTCTCGAAGTTGTGCTCCAGCGTGGGCCGGCCGAACAGGCCCACCTGCGCGACATACGGCGGGCGCAGGCGCGGCAGGCCGCGCTTGCCCTCGATCGATTCGATCATCGCCGACTCTTCGCCGCAGATGTAGGCGCCGGCGCCGCGGCGCAACTCGATCGTCGGCAGCGCACCGGCCGGTGGGTTCGCGCGCAGCTTGGCCAGCTCGGCCTCGAGCAGCGCGCGGCAGCCGTGGTACTCGTCGCGCAGGTACACGTAGATCGCTTCGATGCCCACCGCCCAGGCGGCAATCAGCAGGCCTTCGATGAAGCGGTGCGGATCGCGCTCGAGGTAGACACGGTCCTTGAACGTGCCGGGCTCGCCTTCGTCGATGTTCACCGCCATCAGGCGCGGCGCCGGCTCGTTGCGCACGATGCGCCACTTGCGCCCGGCCGGGAAACCCGCGCCGCCCAAGCCGCGCAGGCCAGAGTCTTCCAGCGTCTTGATCACGCTCTCGACGTCACGCCGGCCCTGCAGGCAATCGCGCAGCACCACGTAGCCGCCTTGCGCGACGTAGCTTGGCAGGTCGACGTAGGGCTCGCTCGCGGGCTCGGTTGCTTGAGCTTGCACCAGCGCTTGCACGCCTTCGGCGGTGGCCATGGGCAACGCGTTGTGGTGCACCACCGCCACCGGCGCCTGCTCGCAGCGGCCGACGCAGGGCGCCGGGATCACGCGCACCTCGGTGCCCAGCAGCGCGGGCAGGCGCAGCAGCAGATCCTGCGCACCGGCCATCTCGCAGCTCAAGCCATCGCAGACGCGCACCGTGAGTGCCGGCGCGGCGGCCACGCGGCCGTCGGGCCCTTCTTTCACGATGTCGAAGTGGTGGTAGAAGCTCGCCACCTCGTACACCTCGGTCTGCGCGAGCTTCAGTTCCTGCGCCAGCGCGGCCAGATGCGGCGAGCCCAGCTGGCCGTAGCGGTCGTTGATGCGGTGCAGGTACTCGATCAGCCGATCACGCCGCAACGTCTCACCTTGCAGCAGCGCGCGCACCTCGGAGAGCGCCTGGGGATCGACGCGCCGGCCCTTCGGGGCCTGGCGCTTGCGCTGCCGATTGGGCGGCGCCAGCACAATGGGAATGGTGGGGTGGTTCAAGGCGTCGGTGCCACAGCTATGCAAACAGTTGCCACTATCGCCGCCCGGGCGTGGCCCGTCCAATGCATTGGTTGAACGGAGCGATTCACCTTCGTGATCGGCGGCGCAATCGGCAGCGCTGGCACGCCCACAATAGCGCCATCGGCAAACCATGCAGCCCGCCACACTACCCCCGACCGAACGCACCGCCACCGACCGCTTGAGCGATGGCTGGCAGCGCAGCGCCGTGCTGATCGTCGATGACGAAGAGGGCATGCGCAACTTCCTGTCCAAGACGCTGGAGAAGCGCTGCGGGCAGGTGATGGCGGCCGACAGCGCCGAGCGCGCCGACCTGCTGGCCCAAGCCCACCGCTTCGATCTCGTGATCCTCGACATCACGCTGCCCGGCAAGAACGGCATCACCTGGCTGCGCGAACTGCGCGAACAGGGTTTCTCGGGCGAGGTGATCCTGATCACGGCCTTCGCCGACCTCGAAACCGCCATCGAGGCGCTGCGCGCCGGCGCGTCGGATTTCATCCTGAAGCCGTTTCGCGTGTCGCAGATCCTCAATGCGGTCAAGCACAGCCTGGAACGTTCGCACCTGAAGCGCGAGAACTGGGTGCTGCGCCGCACGTTGCGCCAGCGCGTGGCGCCGATGGATGCCTTGATCGGCGACTCCGGTGCGATGCGGCGGCTGCGCGCCGACCTCGCGCGCGCGGCCGGCGTGGCGAGCACGGTGCTGCTGACCGGCGAATCGGGCACCGGCAAGGAACTCGCCGCGCGCGCGCTGCACAACGACAGCCCGCGCGCGCGGGCGCCGTTCGTGCCGGTGGCATGCGCCACGATGTCGCCCGAGCGGATCGAGACCGAGCTGTTCGGCCATGCCAAGGGCGCGTTCGCCGGCGCCACCAAGAGCCGCGACGGCTTGTTCTACTACGCGCAAGGCGGCACGCTGTTCCTCGACGAGGTGGCCGAGCTGCCGTTGCCGGTGCAAGGCGCGCTGCTGCGCGTGCTCGACGACCGCCGCATCCGGCCGGTGGGCAGCGAGCAGCAGATCGCGGTCGACGTGCGCATCATCGCCGCCACCAACCGCCAGCTGGCCGGCGAGGTGACCGCTGGCCGCTTCCGCAAGGATCTGTACTACCGGCTGCAGGTGGTGGAGATCGCACTGCCGCCGTTGCGCGAGCACAAGGACGACATCCCGCAGCTGACGGCGCACTTCATCCAGAGCCTGGCGCCGCAGCTCGGCGTGGAGCCGATCGACGTGACGCCGGCCGAGCTCGACTACCTCTGTCAGTACGCGTGGCCGGGCAACGTGCGCGAGCTGCGCAACCTGATCGAACGCTCGCTGATCCTCGGCTCGTTGAACGTGTCGGCGCTGTACCCCGGCGGCGCCAAGCCGGCGAGCCAGCCGCAGGCGACGACCGACCTGCACGAACTCGAAAAGCGCCACATCCTCGCCGTGCTGGAATCGGTCGACGGCGACAAGACGCGCGCCGCGCATCTGCTCGGCATCTCGCGCCGCACCCTCGAACGGCGCTGCGCCGAGTGGGCGTGATTCTCTGGCGTTCGTTCGGCTCGCTGTCAATTCGCCACAAGCTGCTGGCGCTCGGGCTGTTGCCGTTGCTGCTGGCACTGCCGCTGCTGGCGGTGATCCTGATCGTGTGGGGCGACTCGGCGCTCGACGCGCTGCTGGTCACCAAGGTGCGCAGCGACCTCGCGGTGGCGCATGGCTACTTCGATCGGCTGCAGGCGGAAGTCGGCGCCGGCACGTTCGCGGTGGCCCAGTCGCACGCCCTGGTCGACACGCTGCAGCGAGCCGACCGCACCGAGCTGGCACGCCTGCTCGCGCATGCCAAGCTGCAATACGCGTTGGAGTTCCTCGAGCTGCTGCCGCCCAGCGAGGTCGCGGTCGCCGCGAGAGATGCGGCCGGCGGCGACGGCATCGCGCGCATGGTGCTGCTCGAAGGCACGCAATTCGAACGCATTGCACCCGACCTCGCCGGCCGCGTGCCGGTCAAGCTGGTGCCCACCCGCAACGCCGCACCGACCGAGCGCACCAGCGAGGACCGCGCGATGGTGATGCTGGCGCTGGCGCCGGTGCGCACGCTGGACGGCCGGCCGCTCGGCCTGCTGCGCGGCGGTGTGCTGCTGAACCGCAACCTGGCCCTGATCGACCACATCAACGAGATCGTCTACCCCAAGGGCTCGCTGCCGTTCGGCAGCCAGGGCACGGCGACGCTGTTTCTCGACGACGTGCGCGTATCGACCAACGTGCGGCTGTTCGGTCAGGACAGCGAGCGCGCCGTCGGCACCCGTGTGTCGCAGACCGTGCGCGATGCCGCGCTCGGGCGCGGCGAGACCTGGCTCGGCCGCGCCTTCGTCGTCAACGACTGGTACGTGTCGGCCTACGAACCGCTGACCAACTCCGCCGGGCGGCGCATCGGCATGTTGTACGTGGGCTTTCTCGAAAGCCCGTTCCAGCGCGTGAAGTGGGGCGTGCTGTTCGGCATGGGTGCCGTCGTGCTGGCGCTGATGGCGGTCGCGATGGGGCTCGCCCTCACCTGGGCACGCCGCATCTTCGCGCCGATCGAGAGCATGACGCACACCATGCAGATGGTCGAGGTCGGCGACCTGACGGCGCGCACGCAGGTGATCGACACCAGCGACGAGGTCGGCCGCCTGGCCGCGCACCTCGACCGCCTGCTCGACACCATCGACGACAAGACCCGCGCGCTGCAGGCCTCGCACGACGAGCTCGATCGCAAGGTGGTGGAGCGCACGCGCGAGCTGCAGTCGGCGCAGGCGCAGCTGATCAAGAGCGAGAAGCTGGCCGCGATCGGCCAGCTCACCGCCGGCATCGCGCACGAGGTGAACAACCCGATCGCGGTGATCCAGGGCAACCTCGACCTGGTGCGCGACACGCTGGGCAACAAGGCCAAGCCGGTGCGCGGGGAGCTGAAGCTGATCGACGCGCAGATCGAGCGCATGCGGCTGATCGTCACGCGCTTGCTGCAGTACGCGCGGCCCGGCGAGTACGCCGGCTACGTCGAGGCCGTCGACCCCGAGCAGGCCCTCGACGACAGCCTGGTGCTGGTGCAGCACCTGCTGTCGCGCACGCAGATCACCGTGGTGCGTGAGGGGCGCGCCACACGCCGCGCGCTGGCCAACCGGCAGGAGCTGCAGCAGGTGCTGATCAACGGCATCGTCAACGCCATCCAGGCCATGCCCGACGGCGGCACGCTCGCGTTGACGAGCCGCGATGTCGGGGAGTCCCAGATCGAGATCGAGATCGGCGACACCGGGCCGGGATTTCCGCACGAACTGGTGAGCGGTGCGTTCCGCCCCTTCGTCACGACGAAAAAAGAGGGCACCGGGCTGGGCTTATGGATCAGCAAAAGCCTGGTGGAACGTTATGGTGGCGACATCCGGGCGCGCAACCGCGACGACGGACCGGGGGCGGTGCTGACGGTGGTGCTGCCGGCCGAAACGCAGGCATCCGGCTTGCCGATGACAGCGTAAGTCTTGGGCGTGGTGCCCGACGAACCGGCCAACCGGAGTGCGATTGAACCGTTGAAGACGTGGGCGCAACAGAAGGTCAGATGTAGGACGGTTCCGACTGCCAGCCCAAGGAGTTGATGCCATGAACACCCAAGATGCCCGCCAAGCCAACGGTTACGTGCTGCGCTTCGAGTCGCTGTTCGACGGCGGCCGGGCGCTGGCCTTCGAATGCGACGCCGGCGGCCATGTCGACCTCGATTCGTTGTCGGAACGCGCCAAGCTCAATTACCTGTACGCCCGCACCGTGATCGGCCGCGACTACGCGCTGCCACGGGTCGAACTGCACTGAGCTCTCTTCTTCGCGCGATCTCTCCCCACTCTCCCATGAAAAGCGGCGCCCGCAGGCGCCGCTTCTTTTTCGTGCGCCGATCTCAGGTGTTCATGACCGCCACCGACTTGGTGTTGAGGTACGCCTCCAGCGCCTCGGGGCCGCCTTCGGAGCCGTAGCCCGAATCCTTCACGCCGCCGAACGGCATCTCGGCCCAGGGCGCCGCCGCCTGGTTGATCCACAGCATGCCGGTCTGGATGCCCTGGGTCAGCTCGTAGCACGTCTTCAGCGAGGTGGTGAACGCATAGGCTGCCAGGCCCCACGGCAGGCGGTTGGCCTCGGCGATCGCCTCTTCGATCTTGTCGAAGCCGCGCACCGACGCCATCGGTCCGAACGGCTCCTCGGTGAGCAGCAGGCTGTCCAGCGGCGCGTCGACGATCACCGTCGGCTCGAAGAAGTTGCCGTCGGAGCCAACGCGCTTGCCGCCGGTGGCGAGTTGCGCGCCTCGCGTCAGCGCGTCGTCGGTGATCTTCTGCATCGCGCTCAGGCGCCGCGGGTTGGCCAGCGGCCCCAGCGTCGTGCCGGTCTCCAGGCCGTGGCCCAGCTTGGCCCCCTTGGCCTGGGCGACGAAGGCTTCGACGAAGGCCTTGCGCACGTCGTTGTGCACCAGGAAACGCGTCGGCGAGATGCACACCTGGCCGGCGTTGCGCAGCTTGGCCAGTGCGCCCACCTTGGCGGCGCGCGCGATGTCGGCGTCGGCCGCGACGATCACCGGGGCGTGGCCGCCCAGCTCCATCGTCACGCGCTTCATGTGCTGGCCGGCGAGCGCAGCGAGCTGCTTGCCGACCACGGTCGAGCCGGTGAAGGTGATCTTGCGGATCGCCGGATGCGGAATCAGGTACTGCGAGATCTCGGCCGGGTTGCCGTACACCAGGTTGACCGTGCCCGGCGGCACGCCGGCGTCGGCGAAGGCGCGGATCAGTTCGGCCGGCGACGCCGGGGTTTCCTCCGGCGCCTTGACGATGATCGAGCAGCCGGTCGACAGCGCCGCGCTCAGCTTGCGCACCACCTGGTTGATCGGGAAGTTCCACGGCGTGAAGGCCGCCACCGGGCCGACCGGCTCCTTGAGCACCTGCTGCACCACGCCGGCCTGGCGCGGCGCCAGGATGCGGCCGTGCACGCGCATGCCTTCGGCGGCGAACCACTCGATGATGTCGCTGGCCGACAGCACCTCGCCCTTGGCCTCGGCCAGCGGCTTGCCCTGCTCCTGCACCATCCAGCGGGCGATGCCGTCGGCGCGCTCGCGCACCAGGCGCGCGGCCTCGCGCATCACCTTGCCGCGTTCGGCGGCCGGCATCTTGCGCCAGACCTCGAAGCCCTGCTGCGCCGCCGTGCAGGCGGCATCGAGGTCGGCCTTGGTCGCCACGGCCACGCTGCCGACCGGCTTGCCGGTGGCTGGGTCGTTCACGACCAGCGTCTTCTTGTCGCTGCCGTCACGCCACTGGCCGGCGATGAAGAGCTGCACGGTGGGGTAGGCGGCGGTGGCGGCGGGTTTGGTCTCGGTGGTGGTCGACATGGCTTGAGCCTCGCTGGGTCTTTCAAAGGGGCGCACGGCGCCCAGGGGCGCCGCGGTAAGGAAGGAGGCGATTGTCCGACAACCGCGGAGTCCGTCGCCGCGGCGGGGTCGGCTGGGCAGCCGGGCTGTCACACAACCTGAACCGAGGCGTGGGACGCTGCAACTGAACAAACGTTGAGCAACCGCCAACCGCAGGAGAACCCCATGCACACGGCCACGATCAACCCGATGCCCTACACCCGCCACGCCGCCCGCGATGCCAAGCTGTTCGACGGCGGCCGCACGCTGGCGAACGACTCCGATGCCATCGGACTGTTCGATGTCGACTCGGTCACCGACCGCGGCGACCTGCACCGCTTGTTCGAAGGCGCGGTCGTGATCGCCGAGCTCGACGACTGCATGGACTACCCGACGATCGGTTTCGACGATTGACGGCGCGGCGCTGGCGGCGCATCCGCGCAGCCGGCGTCTCATGACCAGGCGGCCATCGCCTGGCCCATGCGGACCGCGCCGCCCGGCACCCATGCCGGGTTGAAGCGCAGCGGCCCGCGCGGGAACAGCATCACCACCGTCGAGCCGAGCAGGAAGCGGCCCATCTCGTCGCCCTGCTTCAGCTCGACCGGCGAGTCGTCGTAGCGCCACTCGCGCAACGTGCCACTGCGCGGCGGATTGACCACACCGTGCCACACCGTGGCCATGCTGCCCACGATGGTGGCGCCCACCAGCGCCAGCACAAAGGGACCGAACGCGGTGTCGAACACGCACACCACACGTTCGTTGCGCGCAAACAGGCCAGGCACGCCGCGCGCGGTGATCGGGTTCACCGAAAACAGATCACCCGGCACGTGCACCATGCGCCGCAAGCGCCCGGCGCACGGCATGTGGATGCGGTGGTAGTCCTTGGGGCTCAGGTACAGGGTGGCGAAATGGCCGTGCTCGAACGGCGCCGCCAGCGCGGCGTCGCCGCCGACCAGCGCACGCGTGGTGTAGTCGTGCCCCTTGGCCTGCAGCAGTCGATCGCCTTGCAGGGCACCGAACTGGCTGATCGCACCATCGACCGGGCACAGCAGGTCGGCTGGTGCCAGCGGGCGCACGCCCGGCTTGAGCGCCCGGGTGAAGAACGCGTTGAAGGTGCGGTAGTGCGTCGGGTCCGGATCGGCCGCCTCGTTCATGTCGACGCCGTAGCGCCCGATGAACCAGCGGATCACCGCGGTGGTCAGCGCGCCGCCCTCCTTGGATGCGCCAAGGCCCATCAGCACCGTGAGCCCGCGCTTGGGCAACAGGTACTGCGGCAGGACGGCGAAACGGTCTGACATCTTCGATACGAACTGGTGTCCGCGCGCGTCGCGGGCGGGCAGTGTATCGGGTGCGCGCGGTGCCAACTCCGTCACGGCGTGCACCCCGCGAATGCGGGAGTTCGTGCGACCTGACACGTTTCACGGGCAGTGCCAGCCAACTCCGCGCGTGAACTGCATCACCTTGCAGCCGTTACATCCGCGCGCCAACAAGAACGAACTGAAATGATCGCCGCCGACTGGTGATGGGCGCACGCCCGCGCACGCCAACGGAGGGGTCATGTTCACGTCGCTCACACGGTTCATCGTTCTGATCGAACGAAGGCGCCTCGCGCGCCGGCTGCTCGCTGCGATCACCGCGCTGGCCATCGGCGCCAGCGGCTTTGCGCCGACGCTCGCCCATGCGCGCAAGGGCCCGGTTGGCGGCTTCGATCGCGCGCACAAGGTGGCCCGCGATCTCGGCGACGAACTCGAAGAACACACGATGCCCAAGCGCCGGTGGTCGCGCCACGTCGGCGGGCACAAGACGGTGCAGGCGGTGATCGTCAGCGACGCCAAGGATCCCGAGATGGGCGCGCTGCGCGCACACATCGAACGGCTCGGCGGCAGCGTGCTGGCCGTGCACGGCCTGGTGCGCGCGATGACGGTGCAGATCAAGGCGCGCCACGTGCGCCAGCTCGCCCGGCGCGACGACGTGGTCAGCATCTCGCCCAACCGCGAGACACGCCGCAGCGCCAGCACGCTCGAGTCGATCACGGGATCCTTGACCAGCCAGGTGCGCAACAACTCCACCAAGACCAGCTACAGCGGCCTCGACGGCAGCGGCGTGGGCATCGCGGTCCTCGACTCGGGCGTGATGCGCAACCACCTGGCGTTCAACGATGCCGCTGGTGCCAAGCGCATCAAGCGGCATGTGAACATGCTCAACACGAGCCTGTTCGCGTGGACCGGCAGCTACAGCAGCTATTCGCTGCAGCCAGGCAGTTCCGCGCTCGCCGGCTACGAGGCGGCGGTCGACAACGCCAGCAGCGACATGCAGGACCGCTACGGCCACGGCACGCACGTGGCCTCGGTCGCCGCCGGCTCGGCCCGCTTCTACGCCGGATCCACGCCCGATGCGACCGGCGTGGCGCCGAATGCGAACCTGTACGACGTGAAGGTGCTCGGCGACGACGGCAGCGGCACGCTGAGCGACGCGCTCGAAGGCATCATCTGGACGATCTATCACGCCAAGGAATACAACATCCGCGTGATGAATCTGAGCCTGGCCGCGGACTCCACCGAGAGCTGGCAGACCGACCCGCTGTGCATCGCCGTGCGCTCGGCCGCGGCAGCCGGCATCACGGTGGTGGCGGCGGCCGGCAACTTCGGCCTCACGAGCAGCGGCAGCCGAGGTGTACGGCCGCATCGGTTCTCCCGGCATCGACCCGACGGTGATCACCGTCGGCGCGGTGAACTTCAAGAACACGGTGTCGCGCGGCGACGATTCGATCAACCACTTCAGCTCACGCGGGCCGACGCGCGGCGCGTTCATCGACGCCTGGGGTGTGCGCCGGGTCGACAACCTGATCAAACCCGACCTGGTCGCGCCCGGCAACAAGGTGCTCGGCGCGGCCGCCACCTCGAACACCGGCGCCACCTGGAGTCGCCTGCCCGCGTAGTACTACAGCTCGCTGGTGGGCCCGCTCAACGTGCCGCAGCCGCTGCAGCAAACACACATGTGGATGAGCGGCACGTCGATCGCCGCCCCCACGGTGGCCGGCGCAGCCGCGTTGATGCTGCAGGCCAACCCCGGTCTGACGCCGCCGCTGGTGAAGGCGATCCTGCAGTACACCGCACAGCCGCTGCCCGACGCCAATCTGCTGCAGCAAGGCGCCGGCCTGCTCAACGTCGACGGCGCGATCGCGCTGGCCAAGTCGCTGCGCACCGACATCGCCGCGGCGATCCAGAGCGGCGCGCTGCAACCCGGCCAGTCGATGCTGGCGTCGGGTGCGTCGTTCCCGTCGGCCGCCTCGACGATCAACAGCGGCGCGTTCAACTGGTCGCGCATCGTCTTCGTCGGCGGCAGCCGCATCGTCAGCGGCAGCGCGTTGTTCACCAAGTTCCAGCCGCTGTGGGACCCGCGGCTGGTGTGGGCCAACGACGTGGTGCGCCAGCAGTCGATCGTCTACTGGTCCGGCACCGGCATTCCAGCGCAGACGTTCGCCAAGGCCTACACCGACGTGCCGCTGTCGTACCAGCCGCTGCTGACCTCGGGCGTGCTGCGCGCCGATCCGCTCGCCGGGTCGAGTTCGAAGACCGGCCGCACCGGCGTCTTCACTCCGAACACCACGCTCACGGCCTGGCTCGTCAGCGGCAGCGGCCTGGTGCTCAGCGAAGGTCTGGTGCTCAGCGAAGGCCTGGTGTTGAGCGAGGGCCTGGTGCTCAGCGAGGGCCTCGTGTTGAGTGAAGGCCTGGTGCTCAGCGAAGGCCTGGTGCTCAGCGAAGGCCTGGTGTTGAGCGAGGGCCTGGTGCTCAGCGAAAACGTCGAAGAGGGCGAGCCCTGAACGGGCCGGCATGCAAGGCCCCGTGATGGACGCTCCCGCCGCACCCCACGCCGATCGGCCATGGGCCGCGCGCCTGCACCAGGCGCTGATGCCCGACTACAACCGTGCGGCCACGGCCTACTGGTGGAGCATGGTCGCGCTGGGTCTGGTGGCCGCGCTGTTCGCGCTGCTGCAGGTCCTGCAACAACCGCTGGAGGTTCGACTGCAGGTCGCGATCGGCTGCGTGGTGGCGGCGATGGCGGGCTTCTATCCGGTGCGCGTGCCAGGCTCGAAGAATTCGTTCGCTGCCGGCGAGGTGTTCATCTTCCTGCTGCTGCTGATGCACGGTCCGGCCGCGGCGGCCCTGGCCGCCACCGGCGAGGCCTTCGTCGGCTCGGTGCGCAGCTCCAAACGCTGGACCAGCCGCCTGGTGAGTCCGGCGCTGGCGGCGGTCGCGATGAGCGTGATCGGATGGGCCTTGCAAGTGTCGCTCGACGCACTGCTGGCACGCGGCTGGCTCAACGAGGTGCTGCTGCTGGTCACCGCGATGGCGCTCGCGGCGGGTTACTTCCTGCTCAACACCGCGCTGATCACGGTCATTCCACACCTGAAGCGTCGCGAAGCGATGCGCCTGTCCAGCCTAATGGGCAGTTTCGGCTGGGTCGGCATCGCCTACGCGGCCAGTTCGCTGGTTGCCGGCCTGTTGTACCTGGCGTTCAAGAGCGTGGGCATCGGCGTGCTGGTGGCCGGCGTCCCGATCATCGTGATGCTGCTCAGCATGCTGCACATCTACTTTCGCAAGCGCGAACTCGACGACGCCGCCAACCAGGTGCGCATCGAAGCCGCGGAACGCGAGGCGCAATCGGCGGCACGCCACGTGCAGCAGCTGCAGCAAAGCGAACAGCGCTTCCACAGCGCGTTCCACAACGCCGCCATCGGCATGGCGCTGCTGTCCACCGAGGGTCACCTGCTGCAGGCCAATCCGGCGCTGTGCGCGCTGCTCGGCCGCACGCACGACGAGCTGGTGGGTCGCCGCTTCGCCGAGCTGGTGCACGCCGACGATGCCGCTGCGTTGCCATGGCATCAGGGTGGCGACGCCGCGCGCACCGCGGCCAGCCTGGAACTGCGCGCGGTGCACGCAGCCGGCCACGAGGTCTGGCTGTCGATCCACACCGGCGTCTTCGCCGAAGGCGGTGCCAACGCGCCCTGCCTGATCCTGCAGGCGCAGGACATCAGTGCGCGCCGCTCGGCCGAGACGCAGCTGAATCACATCGCCTTCCACGACAGCCTCACCGGGCTGGCCAACCGGGCGCGCTTCCGCGAGAACCTGGGGCAGGCGATCGCACGCACCCACGCGGATCCATCGCGCCTGTTCGCGGTGATGTACCTCGACTTCGACCGCTTCAAGCTGATCAACGACACGATGGGCCACAGCGTCGGCGACCAGTTCCTGATCGCCGCCACGCAGCGCATCGTGCAACACGTGCGCCCCGGCGACGTGGTGGGGCGCCTCGGCGGCGACGAGTTCGCGATCCTGATCGAGCCGGTGGAATCCGAGCCGGTGATCCTGGCGATGGCCGAGCGCCTGCAAGCCGCGCTGTGCCAGCCGTACCGCGTGGGCGGCACCGAGGTCAACAGCAGCGCCAGCATCGGCATCACGCTGAGCACGGTGGGCTACCACACCGCCGACGAGGTGCTGCGCGACGCCGACATCGCGATGTACCGTGCCAAGTCGAGCGGCCGCGCGCGGCACGCGGTGTTCGACTCCGCGCTGCGCACGGGCCTGTCCGAGCAGGTGCAGCTCGAAAGCGACCTGCGCGCCGCGCTCGAGAGCGACCAGATCACGCTGGCCTACCAACCGATCTACGACCTCTTCGATGGCCGCATCGTCGCCTTCGAGGCGCTGGCGCGCTGGCACCATCCGCAACGCGGCGCGATCGAGCCGCACGAGTTCGTGCCGGTGGCCGAGGAGTGCGGCCTCACCGCGGTGTTGACCGAGCGCGTGCTGACGAGCGCCTGCGCCCAGCTCAAAGCCTGGCACCAGCTTGGCGACATGCATCGCCAGCTGCGCATGCAGGTCAACCTGTCCGGCATCGACCTGAACCAGGGCGAGCTGGCGATGCAGGTCGCGACCACGCTGCTGACCAGTGGCCTCGAAGCGTCGCAACTGACGCTGGAGATCACCGAGAACAAGCTGATGACCGGCCTGTCGACGGCGCTGGACACGCTGACACGCCTGCGCGACATCGGCGTGGGCATCAGCGTGGACGACTTCGGCACCGGCTACTCGTCGCTGTCGTCGTTGTCGACCTTGCCGATTTCGAGCCTGAAGGTCGATCCGTCGTTCGTGCACCAGATGGCCAAGTCGAGCAAGGACAGCGAGATCGTCAAGGCCGTGATCGGCCTGGGCAGCGCGCTCGGCAAGACAGTGATCGCCGAAGGCATCGAGACGCCGGCGCAACTGTCGCAGCTGCGCGCACTCGGTTGCCGTTACGGCCAGGGCCGCCTGCTGGCGCCGCCGCTGACACCCGAGGCGGCGCTCGAGCTGTTGGTCACCGGCATGGCCCACGAGTCGAACGACGGCACGCAGCCACCCGACAGCACGATCGAGCCGGCCGCGGTGCATTGAACGCGGCGCATGCCGCGCAGCAACCTCAGGCGTGTCCGAGGCTGCCGCTGTGCGCGGCCGCCTCTTCCAGCCACACCGGGTCCTGCGCGGTCGCCAGCGCAGCGCGCAGCGCCGGCGTGGCGCGCTCGGACTTGCTGCTCATGAAACCGATCGGCGTGCTGACGGTCGGCTCCACCAATGGCCTGGCCAGCAAACCGGCCACGTTCAACACCGAGCGCACCAGCGCACCCGGCAGCACAGCGGCCACGTTGCCGGCCGCCAGCGCCGTCAACAACGCGAGCACCGAGTTGGTCTCCAAGGTCGCGTTCACCTCGGCGCCCGCCTCGCGGAAAGCCTGATCGACGATGGTGCGGTTGTGCATGTCGGGCGTAAGCAGCGTCAGCGGCAGCGCGGCCGCCTCGCGCCAGGCGATCGGCGGGCCCACGCTCAGCGCGCCGGCACTGCCCGGCGTGCGCTGCACCACGTAGTAGGCCTCGGCGTACTGCGGCCACACCTGCATCGCCCGCGCGCCGACCTCGGTGCGGCCGGTGTAGCCCAGACCCAGGTCGAGCGACAGGTTCTCGATGCCGGCTTCGATCTCCTGCGAGCTGAGCGAGCGCACCACTGGCGCCAGGCCGCCGTGGCGCTCGCGCACACGCAGCGCAAAGCGCGTGGCGATCGTCATCGCGGTCGGCACGGCGCCGATCTGCAGCCGGCCGCGCGGCGCCTCTTCGCGACTGTGCAGCTCCTGACGCATCGCCTCGGCCTCGCGCAGCAAGCGGTGCGCATGGGCCAGCACCACCTCGCCTTCGGCGGTGAGGCCCTCGTACTGGCGCGAACGTCGCACCACCGGCACACCAAGTTCGGTCTCCAGCGCGCGAATCGCGTTGCTCAAGGCCGGCTGCGTGATGCGGCAGGCCATCGCCGCGCGGCCGAAATGGCGGTGCTGGTCGAGCGCGGCGAGGTAGCGCAGGGCTTCCAGCAGGTTCATCGACAGGCGACGCCGGGCCGCCCCAAGGCGCGTGGGCCCGCTGGGCGGGCAGCTAACGGAGTGCGCGTGAGGGCCACCGAAGTCGTTATGTGTTCTTCGACACCGTGATGGTCGGGAACTTGGCGCTGAAGTCGCGCGCCTTGCCTGCGATCGCCACCGCGACGCGGCGCGCCACGGTCTTGTAGATCTGCGCGATCTCGCCATCGGGTTCGGCCACCACCGTGGGATGACCCGAATCGGCCTGTTCGCGGATCGACAGGTTCAGCGGCAGCGCGCCGAGGTAGTCGACCTTGTACTGCTCGGCCATGCGCTTGCCGCCGTCGGCGCCGAAGATGTGCTCGGTGTGGCCACAGTTCGGGCACACGTAGACGCTCATGTTCTCGACGATGCCGAGAATCGGCACGCTGACCTTCTCGAACATCGTCAGGCCCTTCTTGGCGTCGAGCAGTGCGATGTCCTGCGGCGTGGTCACGATCACCACGCCGGTGAGCGGCACGCGCTGGGTGAGCGTGAGCGCGATGTCACCGGTGCCGGGCGGCATGTCGACGATCAGGTAGTCGAGATCGCCCCAGTTGGTCTGGCGCAGCAACTGGTCGAGTGCCTGGGTGACCATCGGACCGCGCCAGATCATGGCCTGGTCGGGCTCGACCAGGAAACCGATCGACATGACCTGGACGCCGTAGTTCTCCATCGGCTCGATGGTCTTGCCGTCTTCGCTCTCCGGCCGGCCTTCCAGCCCCATCATCATCGGCTGGCTCGGGCCGTAGATGTCGGCATCGAGGATGCCGACCTTGGCGCCCTCGGCGGCCAGTGCGAGCGCGAGATTGACCGTGGTCGTGCTCTTGCCGACTCCGCCCTTGCCCGAAGCCACCGCGAGGATGTTCTTCACCTTGGGCAGCAGCTGCACGCCGCGCTGCACCGCGTGGGCAATGATCTTGCTGTGCAGGTTGACGCTGGCGTTGGCCACGCCTTCGACCTTGCGCGCCGCCGCGATCAGCGACGCACGCAGCGATGCCATCTGGCTCTTCGCCGGGTAGCCGAGCTCGACGTCGAACGACACGTCGCCACCGTCGATGCGCAGGTTCTTCACCTGCTTGGTCGAGACGAAGTCTTGCCCGGTGTTGGGGTCGACCACGCCCTTCAAGGCCTCAAGCAGATTGGATTCGGTGACGGCAGCCATGAGACGCCTTCGGGCGTTGCAGCAGAGGCAGGCAGTCTAGCGCCAGCGCCGTTGTCCCTTTCGGTGCGACAGTTGCGACGCGAAACGATGCTATTTGCGCAGCACCTCGACGCGATTCACCACGCCACGGGCGAGCGGCTGCAGGCCACGCTCCGACAGGCGCGCATCCGCCTCGGCATCGCCACGCAACTGCGCCTCGAGGAACAACAGGGTCGCGGCGCGCGCGATCGGCTGCACGTCGGCACGCGAGCGCGATGGCAGGCTGCTGCGTTTGGACCCTGCCGAGTCGGAAAACGACAGGTGATCCGCATTGGCCAGCCAGACGAACACCTTGCTGCCCGGCGGCACCAGTTCAAAAAAACGCCGGCGGTTGGCCGGGGACGCGCCCTGCTGCTCGTCGCGCGATCCGCTGATGCCGAGCACCGCGCGATCGACGCTGGCGAAGCTGTCGTCGCGAAAGAACGGCTCGCCGGGCCCTTGCGGCGACAACGCGACGCAGGCCTTCACGCGCGCGTCGCGCAAGTCCGGTCCGAGCCCTGCGCCCGGCTCGACAGGCGGCACCAGCCAGTCGAGCGCCGGACGCGCGCCGCACAGCGCCAGCGCGGTGTAGGCGCCGAACGAGTGGCCCATCACCGCCACGCGGGACAGATCGAGCGCGCCGGCGAGTTCGCTGTGTTGCTGGTTCCAGCGCGCCGCCTGGTCGAGCGCAAAGGCCACATCGCGCGGGCGGCCGAGCACCTCGCTCGCATCGCGTGTCATGGCCCGCATGTTGGCGCCGAAACGCATGCCCTTGCGCATGCGCTCGGTGTTGCTCGCCACATGCTCAAGCGCCAGCACCACGTAGCCGTGGCTGGCCAGGTGGCGCGCCTGCGCATGGTTGGAGTCCCAGTTGCCGCCGGCGCCATGCGACAGCACCACCACCGGAAACGGCCCGCTCCACGATGGCAGATGCACCTTGATCGGCACGCGTCGCCCGCCGCGCGCACCATCGGCCAGGTCGGCGAACTCGATCGTGCGCGTGCTCAAAGGCCCATCGGCCTGCGGCTTCAACAAGGCGGCCGTGGCGTGCGCGGACACCACGACGCACCACAGCGCGGCCGCCAGCGCGGCGCGGGCGCCGCCGCGCTGTGAGCGCACGCGCGTCGCCCGCATGCTCAGACCTTCAGGGCGCGATACAGATCGGGTGTGCCCAGGGTGCGGTCGAGGTACTGGAACGTGCCGCCGCCCTGCACCTCGCGCGCCGCGTCGGCGAGCGCGGTCATCGCGGCGCGATACAGCGAGGTGGCCAGGCTGATGCGCTTGACACCCACCGCTTGCAACTCAGCCACGCTGAACGACTTGCCGCGGATGCCGGCCATGAAGTTGAACGGCTTCTTCAGCGCCGCGCACACGCGCCGGGCCGCGTCGAGATCGGGCAGGCCGGGCGCCATCAGCACATCGGCGCCGGCGCGTTCGAACGCCTGCAGGCGGGCGATGGTGTCGTCGAGATTCGGGTTGCCGCGCAAGAAGTTCTCGCAGCGCGCCGTCAAGGTGAAGTGGAACGGCAGCGCGCGCGCCGCCTGTACCGCAGCCTCGATGCGCGGCAAGGCCTGATCCATCGGGTAAAGCGCTTCGCCGCTGAAGTCTTCGATCGACCCACCCACGAGACCGGCCGCGGCCGCCAACCGGATCGTCTCGGCCACCTGCGACGGTTCGTGGCCGAAGCCGTTTTCGAGGTCGCCGGAAACCGGCACGTCGCAGGCCTCGGACACGGCATGCGCGCACGCCAGTGCCTCGTCGCGCGACAGCGCGCCGTCGCGCCGTCCCAGCACGCCCGCCGTTGCGCCACTCGAAGTGGCCAGGGCGACGAAGCCCGCGCCGGCGAGCAGGCGCGCCGAGCCGCCGTCCCAGGCGTTGCCGATCACGAATGCCGCCGGCGCTTCATGCAGGGCGCGAAAACGCTGGGCCTTGTCGGCTTGGTTCATCTCTGACTCCTCGAGTTTGGTTTGGGCACGCCACGACCGACCTGGTGGCCGGGCTCGCACGCACGTGAGGCACCACTGTATGCGCCGGAAAGCAGCCCTCGGGATCCGCCCCGTGCCGGGGTGGGCAGCGCGACACGCGGGTCGCCTTGGTTGCGAGCAATTCTCATTTGTAAGACGTAACTGACGCAGTGCTGACGCACTGACGCGGCCGCGACAGTCAGCACCGTGCAACTGTGCGGCGCACCCAACAAGGGGCGTCAACTATGTCGCGCGTGAGGTTCCTTCCCCGCGATCGTGGGGCAGCGCGACAGGCCCGCCTTCAATAGCCTAGCGGGAGTTGCACAGCCGGTTCCGGCCGGCCCCGCCCCGCGCGCCACAACCCTTCGCCACCATGTCGCTCAAAGCAGTATTCCACCGCACGCGCAGCTTGTTTTCCAGCCTGCTCGGCCATCCCGGCGACCTGCCGCGGGTGGGCGACTGGTCGCACTCGCGCGCGGCGCCGATCGACGACGACCGCGTGATGCAAAGCCACACGCATGCGTGGCTGCGCGGCATCCCGAACGGCGTGCACCCCAAACAACTGTGCCGCCACTACCCGCGCATCGCCAACCGCATCGCGATCAATTGGCAGCACCTGCACGTGGTCGACCGCCTGATGACCGACCTGATGATCGACCAGCGCGGTGATCGCAAGGGCTTCCCGCCGCGCATCCGCCAGGAACTGGAGCGCCTGTACGGCTATCACGCCAAGCGCATGACACCGCTGCTGCGCGGTCGCGCCGCGATGGACGAGCCGCCCGATCCGCGCATGGCGCTCGAGCCGGCACGCCGCGTGCGGCTGCGCACCGTGCCACTCACGGTGTCGTCGATCAAGCGCTGAAGAGCAGCGCTTCCACGCTCGGGCTTGCATGCCCGAGCGGTTCGACAGGCGAACGACAGCACGCAGGTGCTGTCATTCGCCCGGTCTCACCCAGCGCGGCGCGATGCGCTCGCCCGGCATCACCTCGTACGGATCGCCCCAGCCCTTGAGTTGGCGCAGCCGGCCGATCCACGCGCCCAGGTGCGGATAGGTGGCGGCGATGTCGATGCCGCTCTCCTCCACCGGATAGAACACGTAGCCCGACAACGAGATGTCGGCGATCGTCGGCTGCTCGCCGACCAAGAACGCGCGCGTGGCGAGGTGCTGGTTGACGATCGCGTGCGCGCCGTCGATGCGCGAGCGCAGGAAGGCCATCACCGCCGGGTCGGGCGCGGTCGCGCCGAACGCCTTCATGAAGCGATAGGTTGCGAAGTAGCTGGTGAACTTGTGGTTGTCAAACAGCAGCCAGCGCAGGATCTCCTGCTGCTCGCGCTCGTCGCGGCCACCGAACTTGCCGCTCACGCGGGCCAGGTGCGTGAGGATCACGCCCGATTGCGTGAGGCGCAACGTGCCGTCGTCGAGCACGGGCGCCTCACCCATGTTGTTGACCTCCGCGCGCCAGCCTGCGTCACGGGTCTGGCCGTGCATGAAGTCGACCAGCACGCTCTCGTACGGCAAATCCATCGCGCGCAGCGCGAAGGCCGCCTTGAAGCTGTTGCCGGATTGGCAGAAGCAGTGCAGGCGGCGCATGTCAGCGCCGCCCGGCCGCCCGAGGGCACTGACGAAGTGAGCGTGGGGGCTGCTTCATTTCAGGACAGATCCTTCTGCTTGTCGATCACGCGCGACACGATGCCGTAGGTCACGGCTTCGTCGGCGCTCATCCAGAAATCGCGCTCCATGTCGGACAGCACGGAGGCCAGCGACTTGCCGGTTTGCGCGGCGATCACCTTGGCGATGCGTTCGCGCGTGCGCAGGATCTCCTTGGCCTGGATCGCGATGTCGGTGGCCTGGCCACCGGCGCCGCCGGCCGGCTGGTGGATCATGAAGCGCGTGTTGGGCAGGCACACGCGGCGCTCTTTGGGCGGTGCGAGGAACACGTGGCATCCGGCGCTGGCGACCCAGCCCGAGCCGATGGTGGTGACCGGCGCGCGCACGAAACGGATCATGTCGAAAATGGCGTCGCCCGACTCCACGTGGCCGCCCGGCGACGACACCAGCAGCGTGATCGGCGCATCCGACTGCTCCGCCAGCGCCAGCAGGCGCCGGCAGGTGGCCATCGCCATCTTGTCGTCGATCTCGCCGAACACCAGCACGAAACGCGACTGGAACGACATGCGCTCTTCGAGCGTCGCGCGATCGGGGCCGGCTTGCGGGTCGGGAGTGGTGGGGGTGTGCAACGTATTCATCGAGATGAAGCTCCGGAGAGTTGGGTCACGGGTTCTGCGCCGCCGCATCGCACGATTGCACGATCCACTCGGCATACGGCGCATGGATCGCGTCGAACGTCCAGGCGTGGATCGCCGGCAGCTCGTAGCCATGAAGTTCGCGGATCGCCTGCTCCACTTGTGCGTAACGCTCGCGCGTGGTCTTGAGCACCACTCGGCATTCGTCTGCGCTCTGCACCTCGCCCTGCCAGCGGTACACGCTGTGGATGTCGGAGATCTGCGCACACGCCGCGAGCCGGCGCTCAACCAGCGTGTGCGCGATCACCTGCGCCTCGGCGCGGCTGCCCACGGTGGTGATGACGGCAATGGGGGTCATGTCTGGTCGCGCTGCGACCACTATACGTCGCCCGCGCCGGGCACGCCGGTGCAGTGGCGTTCAGCGCGCGGCGCTCAGCTCGCGCTGCTGTGCGGCCCGTTGGCGGATCAGTTCGAGCATCTCGTCGACGTCGGCATCGATGGCGTCGAGCGGGACGCGCACGCTTTCGGCGTCGACATCGCTGTCGCGACCCCGCGGATCGCCGAGCGTCAGCTCGATGAAGCGCCACGGCAGGCCCGCGATGCGCGTTTCGACGACCTCTGCGTCGCGCACGTTGCGCAGCATCACCACCTGCTCGCGCAGGCCGCGGAACCACAGGCGGTCGGTGAACACCGAGATCGCCGGATGGTGGCGCGTGAACAGACGCGCCGACACCACGAAGATCGCCGCTCCGCACAGCCACAGCAAGGCCACGCACAACAGCTCGAGCCAGCGCCACGGCGACTGCGACATCAGCCAGCTCAGCAGCAGCCCGACCCCCAGCAGCACGCCGAGCTGGCGCTGCAGCAACGGAGCCTGGCGAAAGTAGTCGCGACGGGTCGCGTCCATGGTTCGAACTCGGGGCGGGTGTGCCCGGCATTGTGCCGGGGTCCCCTCCCGCTGCACACGGATCAGTGTGACGCTTGACCCGCTTCGGCGAACGTCCTGTCGAGGGCGTTGCGCCAGCGCATCTTGTGTGCCTCGTCGGCGAAGCTGGCGTCGAAGCTGTTGCGCGCCAGCTGCCAGGCCTGGCGCGCGCCGAGCTGGGGCAGCGCGTCGAACACGGCAAGCAAGTTGTCGTTGACGTAGCCGCCGAAGTACGCCGGGTCGTCGCTGTTCACGGTAGCCACCAGTCCGGCGTCGAGCAGCGCCGGCAGGTTGTGCTCGGCCATGGTCTTGAACACGCACAGCTTCACGTTGGACAGTGGGCACACGGTCAGCGGCATGCGCTCGCGCGCCAGCCGTTGCACCAGCGGCGGCGACTCGACGCAGCGCACGCCGTGGTCGATGCGCTGCACCTTCAGCACGTCGAGCGCCGTTTCGATGTACGCCGGCGGACCCTCCTCGCCGGCGTGGGCGACCACGTGCAAGCCGAGCTCGCGGCAACGCGCGAACACGCGCGCGAACTTCTCCGGCGGATGGCCGCGTTCGCTGGAATCCAACCCCACGCCGATGAACTGATGGCGGAACGGCAATGCCTGCTCCAACGTCTCGAACGCCGCTTCTTCGCTCAGATGGCGCAGGAAGCACAGGATCAGCGAACCGGTGATGCCGAACTCGGCGTGCGCGCGCCGCAGCGCGTGGCTCAAGCCGACGATCACGGTTTCAACCGGCACGCCGCGCTCGGTGTGCGTCTGCGGGTCGAAGAAGATCTCGGTGTGCACCACGTGGTCGGCAGCCGCCTTCTCGAGGTAGGCGAACGCCATGTCGAAGAAGTCCTGTTCCTTCAGCAGCACGCTGGCGCCGGCGTAGTAGATGTCGAGAAAGCTCTGCAAGTCGGTGAACGCGTAGGCGCGGCGCAGCGCGTCGACATCGGGATACTTCAGCGCCACGCCGTTGCGCTGGGCCAGCTTGAAGATCATTTCGGGCTCGAGCGAGCCTTCGATGTGCATGTGCAGCTCGGCCTTGGGCATGCGCCGGAGCAGCGCCGGCAGCGCGGCGCGCGGGATGCGATCGAAGGCGGGAGGAGAGGTATTCATGGGGTCGATGTTGCAACAACGGCGCGCCAACAAAAAGGGCCGCCGGAGATCCCGGCAGCCCGTCGAAGGGAGAAGACCCGGTGCGCTTTACTTCTCGCCGGGCACCTTGCCTTCCACGCCCTTCACGAAAAACTTGACGCCGCCGAGCCATTCGTCGTCGGCGACCTTGTCCTTCTCGAGCACCGTCTTGCCGGCGTTGTCGACGATCGGGCCCTTCCAGATCGAGAAGCTGCCGTCGTGCAGGCCCGCCTTGACCTTTTCCATCTTGCCCTTGAGATCGGCCGGCACGTCGGCGGCCACCGAGACGAAGTCGATCGCGCCGGCCTTGACGCCCCACCAGGACTTGCCGGTCGACCACTTGCCCTCCAGGGCATCGGCCACCGCATTCACGTAGTACGGCGCCCAATTGATCACCGCCGAGCCCAGGTGCGCCTTCGGGCCGTAGGCCGTCATGTCGCTGTCCCAGCCGAAGGCGCGCTTGCCCTTCTCCTGCGCGGTCTTCAGCACGGCGGGCGAATCGGTGTTCTGCATCAGCACGTCGGCGCCGCCGTTGATCAGCGCGGTGGCGGCCTCGGTTTCCTTCGGTGGGTTGAACCATTCGTTGACCCACACCACCTTGGTCTTGATCTTCGGGTTGACGCTCTGCGCACCCATCGTGAACGAGTTGATGTTGCGGATCACCTCGGGAATCGGGATCGAGCCGACCACGCCCAGCGTGTTGCTCTTGGTCATGCCGCCGGCGATGATGCCGGCCAGGTAGGCACCCTCGTAGGTGCGGCTGTCGTAGGTGCGCATGTTCGGCGCCGTCTTGTAGCCGGTGGCGTGCTCGAACTTCACGTCTTTGGCGTCGGCAGCCACCTTCATCATCGGCTCCATGTAGCCGAAGGTGGTGCCGAAGATCAGCTTGTTGCCCTGGCCGACCATGTCGCGGAACACCCGTTCGGCGTCGGCCGCCTCGGGCACGTTCTCGACGAAGCTGGTGACGATCTTGTCGCCGAAGTGCTTCTCGAGCGCCTTGCGTGCGTTGTCGTGCGCGAAGGTCCAGCCGCCGTCGCCCACCGGGCCGACGTAGGCGAACGCGATCTTCAGCGGCGCCGGCTTGGCCGGCGCGGCAGGCGCCGCCGCCGATGCTGGGGCGGCCGCTTGCGGTGCCGGCGCTTCTTCCTTCTTGCCGCAGCCCACCAGCGCCGCGGCCGCAGCCACGGCCGCGAAGCCGCTGAGTTTGAGCAACGAACGTTTGGTCTGGGTTGTCATGGGTCCTCCGGGAATGAAAAGCGCGATCGGTCTTGAAGGGGGGCGATTATGCGATGTCGGGCGGTCGTCACGAACCGGGATAGAACGGCTTGCCGAGCGACGCCGGCATGTTGACCCGGATCCAGGTGGCATTGCGCGAGATCAGCACCAGCACGACGATGGTGGCCAGGTACGGCAGCATGCTCAAGAACTGGCTCGGGATGTGCACACCCTCGCCCTGCAGGTGGAACTGCAGCATCGTGACGCCACCGAACAGGTAGGCCCCGAGCAGCACGCGCGTTGGACGCCAGGTGGCGAAGGTGGTGAGGGCGAGCGCGATCCAGCCTTTGCCGGCGATCATGCCTTCCACCCACAGCGGCGTGTAGATCACCGAGATGTAGGCGCCTGCCAGCCCGCACAACGAGCCGCCGATCACCACTGCGAGCAGGCGGATGCGGCGTACCGGGTAGCCCAACGCGTGTGCCGACTCGGGCGACTCGCCGACCGCGCGCAACACCAGGCCGCCGCGCGAGCGGTACAGGAACCACGCCAGCGCGACCGTGCCGAGCACCGTGAGGTAGACGATCGGGTGGTGCTTGAAGAACGCCGGTCCGACCAACGGGATGTCGCTCAGCAGCGGGATCTCGAAGCGCAGCCGATCGCCCAGCTTCTCCTGCGTGTACTTGATGCCGGCGAACGCCGAGAAACCGGCACCGAACAAGCTCAGTGCCAGGCCGGTGGCGTACTGGTTGGTGTTGAGCCAGATCACCAGCGCGCCGAAAGCGGCCGCGAGCACGGCGCCCGCGCCCATGCCGGCGGCAAACGCGAGCCAGTCGCTGCCGGTGTGCACCGCGGTCGCATAGCCCGCGATCGCGGCCACCAGCATCATGCCCTCGGCGCCGAGGTTGACGATGCCGGCGCGTTCGTTGATCAGCAGGCCCAGGCCCGCGATCGCCAGCACGGTGCCGGCGTTGAGCGTGGCGGCGAGGAGGAGCGCGAAGGCTTCCATATCAGTGCCGCCCGGCCGCCCGAAGGCACTGGTGCGCCCCCTCGGGGGGCCGCGACAACCGAAGGTTGCGGCGGCAGGCTCACATCGCGCAGCGATGTGAAGGCGCGTAGCGCCGGCCGCAGCCAAGAAAGTGAGCGTGGGGGCTTCATCTCAGGCCTCCCTCGCCGCCGGCTTCACCATCGCAGGCGTCACGGCATGCGGGCGCGGCACGCTCCGCCAACGCACGCGGTAGTGGATCAGCGTGTCGCACGCCAGCAGTGCGAACAGCAGCAAGCCCTGGAACACGCCGGTGAGTGACTTGGGCAGACCGAGGCGCGACTGCGCCAGTTCTCCACCGATGTAGAACATGCTCATCAGGATGCCGGCCAACACCACCCCCACCGGGTGCAGCCGCCCGACGAAGGCGACGATGATCGCGGCGAAACCATAGCCCACCGGCACGTACGGCGTGAGCTGGCCCAACGGTCCGGTCGCTTCCAAGGCGCCCGCCAAGCCGGCCAAGGCGCCCGACACCAGCAAGGCGGTCCACAACGCGCGCCGCGACGAGAAGCCGGCATACCGCGCCGCCGCGGGTGCGAGCCCACCCACTTGCAGCGCAAAGCCGCGATAGGTGCGAAACAAGAACAGCCATACCACCGCGACCGCACCGAGCGCAATCAGCACGCCGATGTTGAGGCGAAAGCCATCGATCAGGCGCGGCACCTTGGTCGGCGCGGCGAAGGTGATGGTCTGCGGAAAGTTGTAGCCCTTGGGATCCTTCCACGGTCCGTACACCAGGTAGCTCAGCACCATCAGCGCCACGTACACCAGCATCAGGCTGACCAGGATCTCGTTGGCGTTGAAACGGTCGCGCAGCAGGGCGACGATGCCGGCCCACACCATGCCGCCGACGATGCCGGCTAGCAGGATCACGAGCACGATCGCGCGCGGGGTGTCGGCCGTGGCCTGCATCGCCACGCCGCTGGCGAACACCGCACCGATCACGTACTGCCCTTCGGCGCCGATGTTCCACACGTTGGAGCGGTAGCAGATCGCCAGCCCCAGGCCAATGAGGATCAGCGGCGTGGCCTTGACCGCGATCTCGGTCCACGCGTAGGCGCTCCGGATCGGCTCCCAGAAGAACATCTGCAAGGCGCGCAGCGGGTCCTTGCCGAGCAACGCGAACATCACCAGTCCGATCAGCACCGTGACCAGCAACGCCAGCAGCGGCGACGCCATCGACATGGCCTTGGACGGCTGCGGCCGTGCTTCCAGCCTAAGCATGGGCGGTCTCCTCGACAGCAGATGCCTTCGGCCAAAGCCCGCTCATCCACTCGCCGATCTGCTCGATCGTAGCCTGCGCGGTCGGCACGCTCGGACTCAGCCGGCCTTGCGCGATCACGACCAGGCGGTCGCTGATCTCGAACAACTCGTCGAGCTCCTCGCTCACCACCAGCACCGCGCAACCGGCGTCGCGCAGCGCGAGCAACTCGCCACGGATCTGCGCCGCCGCACCCACGTCCACGCCCCAGGTGGGCTGCGACACGATCAACAGCTTGGGGTTCGCATCGATCTCGCGCCCGACGATGAACTTCTGCAGGTTGCCGCCCGACAGGCTGCGCGCGGCGGCGCCGGGGCCGCCGGCCTTGACCTTGAAGCGCTCGATCAGCTGCGTCGCCAGGCGCTCGACCGCACCGGTGCGCAGCCAGCCGCCACGGCCGACGTTCTCGGTGCGCGTGAGCAGCGTGTTCGCCGCGAGCGACAGCGTGGGCACCGCACCGCGACCGAGGCGCTCCTCGGGCACGAAGTGCAGACCGAGCGCGCGCCGCGCGCGTGGCGAGGCGCGCGACACGTCGGTGTGAAACACACGCACCGCACCGGCCGGCGCACGCGGGTCCTCGCCGGACAACGCCGCCATGAACTCCTGCTGGCCGTTGCCCGACACACCGGCCACGCCGACGATCTCGCCGGCGCGCACGTCGAGCGCGATGTCGTGCAGGTCGGTGCCGAACTGGTCCAGCTTGGGCACCGTGAGCCCCTGCACCTGCAGCACCACCGCACCGGGCTGGGCCTCGCGGTGCTGCAGCTGCGGCGGCTCGGCACCGATCATCAGACGCGACAGGCTGGCGTTGCTCTCCTTGGTCGGGTCAACCTCGCCGGTGACCTTGCCGCCGCGCAGCACCGTGCAGTGGTGGCACAGCGCGCGGATCTCGTCGAGCTTGTGGCTGATGTAGAGAATCGCACAGCCCTCCTTCGACAACTGGCGCAGCGTGACGAACAGGCGCTCCACCGCCTGCGGCGTCAACACCGACGTGGGCTCGTCGAGGATCAGTAGCTTCGGGTTCGTGAGCAGCGCGCGCACGATCTCCACTCGCTGGCGCTCGCCGACCGACAGCGTGTGCACCGGGCGCGCCGGGTCGACCTCCAGGCCGTAGTCAGTGGCCACCTTGACGATGCGGCGCGTCACCTCGGTGAGCGTGAAGGCCTTGTCGAGGCCGAGCCAGACGTTCTCGGCGCCCGACAGCGTGTCGAACAGCGAGAAATGCTGGAACACCATGCTGATGCCGAGCGCGCGCGCCTCGTGCGGGTTGCGCACCGCCACGCGCGAGCCGTTCCAGCGCACCTCGCCTTCGTCGGGCTGCACCGCACCGTAGATGATCTTCATCAACGTGGACTTGCCGGCGCCGTTCTCGCCCAACACGGCGTGGATCTGGCCCGGTGCCACCGCGAGGTTGACGCCGTCGTTGGCTTTGACGGCGGGGTACTGCTTGCCGATGCCGATCAGCTCAAGCCGCGGCGCGGCGCTGGCCTGGTTCATGGGATGTCTCCGATGCACCGGAATCGTCGCTCCGGCGCTTGTATTGGGTGCGTCCGGCCACCAGCGTGGTGACCAGGTTGCGCTCGTCGGCGAGCATCATCCATGCGAACAGTCGCTCGTGCAGATCGCGTGCCAACGCATCGCGTGCCGTCGCCACCGGACCGGCGGCCCAGTCCCAGACGGTCACGTCGGCCAGACGGCCCGACTCGAGGCTGCCGATCTCGTGGTCGAGGTGCAGCGCTCTGGCTGCACCGAGCGTCGCGGTGTGCAGCGCCTTGAATGCGCTCAGCCGCACGCCGCGCAGCGCCTGCACGCGATAGGCATCGGCCATCGTGCGCACCATCGACAAGCTGGTGCCGCCACCGACGTCGCTGGCCAGCGACACGGGTGCCTTTGCATCGGCCATCGCCTGCCAGTCGAACAGGCCACTGCCGAGGAACAGGTTCGAGCTCGGACTGTGCGCGATCTGCGCGCCGCTGTCGGCGAGCAGCACGCGATCCGCGTCGTCGAGCCAGATGCCGTGCGCGAGCACGGCACGCTCGCTGAGCAAGCCGGCGCGGTGGTACACGCTAAGGTAGCTGCGCGCATCGGGGAACAGCTTGGCGATCCAGGCCACCTCGGCGCGGTTCTCGGCCACGTGGGTCTGCATGAACAGGCCGGTGTGGTGCTGCAACAGTGCGCCGGCCATCGCGAGTTGCTCCGGCGTGCTGGTGGCGGCGAAGCGCGGCGTCACCGCATAGGCCAGGCGGTCCGTGCCGTGCCAGCGCGCGATCAGCGCCTCGCTCAACGCCTGCGCCTGCGTCACGTCGTCGCGCAGCCCGTCGGGCGCGTGGCGATCCATCAGCACCTTGCCGGTGACCAGTCGCATGCCGCGCCGCTGCGCCGCGCCGAACAGCGCATGCACCGAGGTGGCGTGCACGCTGGGGAACACCACCGCGGCCGTGGTGCCGTGCGCCAGCAATGCCTCGGTGAAGGCATCGGCCTGTACTTGTGCGTGCGCGGCGTCGGCATGGCGCGTCTCGGCCGGAAAGGTGTAGCGCTCGAGCCAGTCGAGCAGCTCGGTGCCGTAGGAAGCGATCACGTCGAGCTGCACGCTGTGCACGTGCGTGTCGATCAGCCCCGGCGTCAGCAAGCGGCCGCGGTGGTCCTCGCACGACCAGTCGGAGCCCGGCGCCTGCGCCCCCGGCGACACGCCGGCGATGCGACCGTGCTCGATCAACAGCCAGTGGTCGGGGCGGTGGCGCACGCCGGCGAGGCTGGGTGCACCCAGGCCCGGATCGCCGGTGAAATCGAGCAGGTCGGCGCGCAGCGCGCGGCGAGGATTGGCGTGCCCAGTCACCGCGCCCCCGATGAGCGGGGACGCCCATCGACCCCCCGCGGGGGTACCGCTTGCTTGGGGCGGCCCGGCGCTGCTCATGTCCGCTGCACTATAGTGGTCCTCATCGGCTGGCACACCGGTTGCGAACCCTCAGGGCGCAACCGCATCGAGATGAGCACGCGCGCGATCACGTTCTACCACCGCGGCCGCTTGGTCGAGGTCACCGACGCTGCACCCACGCGCACCGTGCTGCAGTGGCTGCGCGAAGATGCGCGCTGCACCGGCACCAAGGAAGGCTGTGCCGAGGGCGACTGCGGCGCCTGCACGGTGATCGTCGGCGAGCCAGCGCGCGGCGGCAAGCTCGAGCTGCAGAGCGTCAACGCCTGCATCCGCTTCCTGCCCACACTGCACGGCAAGGCGCTGTTCACGGTGGAAGACGTGCGCGACGCCGGCGGCGACGACCTGCACTCGGTGGGCGAAGACAAGCTGCACCCAGTGCAGCGGGCGATGGTCGACTGCCACGGCTCGCAGTGCGGCTTCTGCACGCCGGGCTTCGTGATGTCGCTCACCGCCTGCTACGAGCGCTTTGCCGGCAAGCGCAAGAAGCCCACTCGACAGCAGCTGGCCGACGAGATCGCCGGCAACCTGTGCCGCTGCACCGGCTACCGGCCGATCCTCGATGCCGGCCAGCGCATGTTCGAGTTGCCGGTCAAGCGGCTGCCGGTCGAGGCGGCGACCGCGGCGTTGCGCGCGCTGCCGCGCCGCACGCAGCGCTTCGAAGCGCCGAGCGCGATTGAACCCGGCCGCACCGATCGGTTCTTCGCGCCGCGCACGCTGAGTGAATTCGCGCGCCTGCGGCTGGCGCACCCGCAGGCGCAGCTGCTCGCCGGCGCCACCGACATCGGCTTGTGGGTCAACAAGCAGATGCGCGACCTGGGCGACATCGTCTACATCGGTGAAGTGGCCGAGCTGAAACGCATCACGGCCAAGGATGGCGTGCTGTCGATCGGCGCCGCCGCGTCGCTCGAAGACGCCTGGGGCGCGCTGGCCGAGCGCGCGCCCGCGCTCACCGAAGCCTGGCTGCGCTTTGCATCGCCGCCGATCCGCCACATGGGTACGATGGGTGGCAACATCGCCAACGGCTCGCCGATCGGCGACAGCGCGCCGGTGCTGATCGCACTCGATGCGCAGATCGTGTTGCGCAAGGGCGATGCCGTGCGGCGCCTGCCGTTGGCCGAGTTCTACGTCGACTACATGGTCAACCGGCTCGAGCCCGGTGAGTTCGTGCAGGCCCTCGAGGTGCCGCTGGCCGCCTTCGAGTCGCCGCTGCGCGCCTACAAGATCAGCAAGCGCTTCGACAGCGACATCTCGGCGGTGTTCGTGGCCGCCCGCATCCGGCTCGAGCGCGACACCGTGCGCGACGTGCGCCTCGTGTTCGGCGGCATGGCGGCGGTGGTCAAGCGCGCGGCGGCTGCAGAACGTGCGGTGATCGGTCAGAGCTGGAACGAGGCGACGGTGGAGCGCGCCGCTGCCGCGCTGGCGCAGGACTTCAAGCCGCTCACCGATCTGCGCGCGAGTGCGCCATACCGCCTCACGGTGGCGGGCAACCTGCTGCGCCGCTTCTGGCTCGAGACGCGCACGCGCGACGCGCTGCCGCCGCATGCGGTCACGGTGTGGGCGCGCGCTGAAGCATGAGATGAACAAGCCGCGGGAAGCCGCCTTGCTCGACGCCGTGCCGGCGCACGTGGCGTCGCCGGGTGTGGGCGTGCCGCACCCGCACGAGTCCGCCCACTTGCACGTGGCCGGCGAAGCGACCTACGTCGACGACATGCCCGAGCTCGCCGGCACGCTGCACGCCGCGTTCGGCCTGTCGCCGGTGGCGCACGGGCGCCTGAAGTCGATCGATCTCGATGCCGTGCGCAAGCTGCCCGGCGTGGTCGACGCGTTCGGCGCCGATGCGATCCCCGGCCGCAACGACTGCGGCCCGATCGTGCACGACGATCCGATCCTCGCCGACGGCACGGTGTGGTACCTCGGCCAGCCGGTGTTCGTGGTGCTGGCGCGCACGCGCGATGCGGCGCGCCGCGCGGCGGCACTGGCCAAGAAAGTGGTTGCCATCGACGCGTTGCCGCCGGTGCTGACGGCGCGCGACGCGCACGCCAAGCAGCAGTACGTGCTGCCGCCGATGCACATCGTGCGCGGCGACGCGAAGACCGCGATCGCCGCCGCGCCGCGCCGGCTGAAGGGCTCGCTGTCGATCGGCGGCCAGGAGCAGTTCTACCTCGAAGGGCAGATCGCCTACGCGATGCCGCTCGAGGACGGCGGCATGCGGGTGCACTGCTCGACGCAGCATCCCACCGAGATGCAGAACGTCGTGGCGCACGCGCTCGGCGTCGATGCGCATCGGGTGCACGTGTCCTGCCGGCGCATGGGCGGCGGCTTCGGCGGCAAGGAGTCGCAAAGCGCGATCTTCGCGTGTGCCGCGGCGATCGCCGCGCGGCGCCTCGGCGTGCCGGTGAAGCTGCGGCCCGATCGCGACGACGATTTTCTGATCACCGGCCGGCGCCACGGGTTCGAATACGACTACACGATCGGCTTCGACGACAGCGGCCGCGTGCTCGGCGCCGAGATCGACCTGATCAGCAACGCCGGGTTCTCGGCCGACCTGTCGGGGCCGGTGATGACACGCGCGCTGTGCCACTTCGACAACGCGTACTGGCTGCCGGACGTGGCGATGCACGGCTACTCGGCGAAGACCAACACGCAGAGCAACACCGCTTTCCGCGGCTTCGGCGGCCCGCAAGGCTCGATCGCGATCGAAGCCATTCTCGACGAGATCGCACGCTCGCTCGGCAAGGATCCGGTCGAGGTGCGACGCGCCAACTTCTACGGCTCGACGGATAGAAACACCACGCCGTACCTGCAGGAGATCGACGACAACATCATCCACGGCCTGGTGGACCGTTTGCTCGAGACCAGCGACTACGCACGGCGCCGTGAGCAGATCGCCGCCTTCAACGCCTGGAGCCCGGTGCTCAAGCGCGGCATCGCGCTGACGCCGGTGAAGTTCGGCATCTCGTTCAACGTGGCGCACTTCAACCAGGCGGGCGCTCTGGTGCACGTGTACGTCGACGGCTCGATCCTGGTCAACCACGGCGGCACCGAGATGGGCCAGGGCTTGAACACCAAGGTGGCCCAGGTCGTCGCCCACGAGTTGGGCGTGCCGTTGGCGCGCGTGCGCTGCAGCGCCACCGACACGCAGAAGGTGGCCAACACCTCGGCCACGGCGGCGTCGACCGGCGCCGACCTGAACGGCAAGGCGGCGCAGGATGCGGCGCGGCAGATCCGCGAGCGGCTCGCCGCGTTCGCCGCCGGGCGTTACCACGTGGATGCCCACCAAGTGCGCTTCGCCGACGACACGCGTGTTCGCCGGCGAACATCGCATCGCGTTCTGCGTGCTGGTGCAAGAGGCGTACATGGCGCGCGTGCAGCTGTGGAGCGACGGCTTCTATGCCACCCCGGGCCTGCACTGGAACCGCGAGACGCTGCAGGGCAAGCCGTTTTTCTACTTCGCTTATGGCGCTGCGGTCAGCGAGGTGGCGGTGGACACGCTCACCGGCGAGTCGCGCCTGCTGCGCGCCGACGTGCTGCACGACGTCGGCCGCTCGCTCAACCCGGCGATCGACCTCGGCCAGGTGGAAGGCGCGTTCATCCAGGGCATGGGCTGGCTCACGACCGAGGAGCTGAAGTGGCATCCGACCTCGGGCCTGCTGATGACGCACGCGCCGAGCACCTACAAGATTCCCACCGCCAACGATTGCCCGGCCGAGTTCCACGTGGCGCTGTACGAGGCCGACAACCCGTCCGACACCGTGCATCGCAGCAAGGCCGTCGGCGAACCGCCGCTGCTGCTGCCGTTCTCGGTGTTCTTCGCCATCCGCGACGCGGTGTCGGCGCTCGGCGGCCACCGCACGCACCCGCCGCTGCGCGCGCCCGCCACTGCCGAGGCGGTGCTCGATGCGATCCAGGCGGTGCGCCAGGCGCAGGTGCCGGCATGAACCTGCATGCCGTCGCTCTGCAATGGCTGGCCGCCGGCGAGCCCGCGATCGTGGTCGAGGTGGCGGCCCACCGCGGCTCGGTGCCGCGCGAGGCGGGCACGCGCATGCTGGTGTCGCGTTCGGCCGTGCTCGGCACGATCGGCGGCGGCCACCTCGAGCTGCAGGCGATCGAACACGCGCGGCGCCTGCTGCGCGGCGAGCCCTTGCGGCGCGAACAGCAGCTCGCGCTCGGGCCCACGCTCGGCCAGTGCTGCGGCGGCGCGCTGACGCTGCGTTATGCGCCGCTCACCGACAGTCGACCCGACACCTGGACCCTGCCCGCGCCGCGCTTCGTGCTGCAGCTTTACGGCGCCGGCCACGTCGGGCGCGCGATCGCGCGGCTGCTCGAGGGCATCCCTTGCCGTGTGAGCTGGATCGATGCGCGCGAGGGCGAGTTTCCGCGCCAGCCGAGCGCGCCGCACATCGAGCGCATCTGCAGCGAGCCGGTCGAGGCCGAGGTCGCGAGCGCGCCATCGGGCGCGTGTTACCTCGTGCTGACGCACAGCCACGCGCTGGACCAGGCGGTCACCGAGGCCATCTTGAAGCGCGGCGACTTCGCCTACCTCGGCCTGATCGGCTCCAGGACCAAACGCGCGCGTTTTCTGCATCGCTTCGAGGCGCGCGGCATCGCGCCCGACGTGCTGTCGCGCCTGACCTGCCCGATCGGCGTGCCGGGCATCGCCGGCAAGGAGCCCGAGGTGATCGCGGTCGCCGTGGTGGCGCAGCTGCTCGCGTTGGCGTCGCACCCGGCGCCGCGTGCCGCCCGCCTCGGTGGCGGCATCCCGATAGCTGAACGCTTTCTGCGCTGGATCAAGCCGGTTTCAACACGCGGCTGCGCGCGCTGCCCACAATCGGCGCATGCCGGATGGGGTCGTCGTGTCGCTGCCGCATGTGCGCGCACCGGAGGTCGGCTTCGAGCAGCCATTCGCGATGCTCGACGCCTGCCACGAGCGCGTGCGGCGTTCGCTCGACCTGCTGCGCCGCCTCGTCGAGCATCTGCAAACCGTGGGTCACGACGCCGACGCGCGCAGCGCAGCGCACGACGTCTGGCGCTATTTCGAGATCGCCGCGCCGGCGCACCATGCCGACGAGGAGCGGCACGTGTTGCCGCGCCTGCGCGCCACCGGCGACCTGTGGCTCACCGATGTCGCGCGCCGGCTGCAAGTCGACCACGACGCGCTGAACGGCGTGTGGCAGCAGCTCGGGCCGCTGCTGCGTGAGGTGCACGAGAGCGTGTCGGCGCTGTCGGCGCACTCGCTCGACGCACTGCACGGGCTCACCGGGCGCTTCATCGAGATCCACGAGCGGCACCTGCGGCTCGAAGACAGTTTTGCGTTCCCCGCGGTGCGCGAGCGCATGCACGCAGAGGACCTGAAGGACATGGGACGGGAGATGCAGAACCGCCGCAACCCGGCGGCCTGAGGCGGCGCTTCAGGCCGCGCACACCGCGCGCGCCTGGGGCGCCCGCCCTCGGAGGGTTCTCGCTACTTCATCGCCGCCAGCAGTTGCTGCGACATCGCGATCAGGATGCGCGCATCGGAGCTCAGCGTGACGAAGTCGAAGCCCATTGCCGCGCGCCGCTTGGCCACCTCGGGCACACCGTTGTGCACGCCGGCGCGCACGCCATGCGCCTTGGCGCGCTTCAGGATGTGCTCGATCGCCTGCGCCACCGGCGGGTCGACATCGTCGAACACCGGGCGGCAGCCGAGCGCGAGCGACAGGTCCGACGGGCCGATGTAGACCGCATCGAGCCCCTCGACCGACAGGATGTCGTCGAGGTTGTCGAGCGCCTGCTTGGTCTCGATCATCGCGAACGCAACGATGGTGTCGTTGGCCTGGGTGGCGTAGTCGGGGCCGCCGTACAGGTTGGCGCGCACCGGCCCGAAGCTGCGGCTGCCCTTGGGCGCGTAATGCGTGTACGACACCAGGCGCTGCGCGTCTTCGCGCGTGTTGACCATCGGGCAGATGATGCCGTAGGCACCGGCGTCCAGGCTCTTCATGATGATGCCGGGCTCCAGCCACGGCACGCGCACGATCGGCACCGTCTGCGTGGTGCTGACCGCCTGCAGCATCGCCACCATCTGCGCATAGTCGATCACGCCATGCTGCATGTCGATGGTGAGCGTGTCCCAGCCCTGATGCGCCATCACCTCGGCCGAGAAGCCGTTGGGAATGGCGAGCCAGCCGTTGACGGCATGCTTGTTCTGCTGCCACAGCGTGCGCAGGCGGTTTTCTCTCACGGGATTCTCCTGGAGCGCGGACTGGAAGTCAGGACGCCTGGCTGATCAGCTTGCCGTTGTTGAAGAAGGCGACGAGGTTGTCGAACACGCGCTGGGCCATCGCGGCGCGCGTCTCGATGGTGGCGCTGCCGATGTGCGGCACCAGCACCGCGTTGTCCAGCGCCATCAACTCGGCCGGCACCTGGGGCTCGTGCTCGAACACGTCGAGCCCGGCGCCGCCGAGGCGCTTGTCTTTCAGCGCACGCACCAGCGCCGTCTCATCGACCACCGAGCCGCGCGCCACGTTGATCAGGAATCCCTCGGGTCCAAGCGCATTCAGCACCGTTTCGTTCACCAGGTGCTTGGTCGACGCGCCGCCCGGCACGATCACCACCAGAAAGTCGCACCAGCGCGCCAGCTCGACGAGCGACGGCTCGTGTGCGATCGAGGTGTCGACCACCGGGCGCCGGTTGTGGTACCGGATGTCCATGTCGAAGGCGAGCGCGCGCTTGGCGATGGCATGGCCGATGCGGCCAAGGCCGAGGATGCCGAGCTTCTTGCCGCTCATGCGCCGCTGCAGCGGATAGGCGCCTTTCGGCCACGACCCGGCGCGCAGGTATCGCTCCGAGGCGCCGATGCCGCGCGCCACGTCGATCATCAAGCCGATGGCGAGGTCGGCGACGCAGTCGTTCAGCACGTCGGGCGTGTTGCCCACCGGGATGCCGCGCTCGGCGGCGGCCTTGAGGTCGATCTTGTCGACGCCGACGCCGAAGCTGGAAATCACCTTCAGCTTGGGCAGCGCCGCGATCAGCGCGGCGTCGGCGAAGCCTTGCGTGGCCAGGCCGGTGAATTCGCCGCCGCGCTGGGCCAGGAACGCCTTCGGGTCGGCCTCGTCGACGAGGCGGTGCAGGTCGAACGCCTCGGCCAGTTGTTTTTCCAGGGACGGCATCAGCCGGCCGTATTGAAGGACTCGCTGTTTCATCGTCGAAAGGCCTCGCGTGGAGCGCGGAAGTTGTATGACATCGTATGAGTTGCGCGGCCGCCCGCGTCAATGCCCGTTGCCCACAGCGGCCGCCTCGCGACGGCGCCGCTCGCGGCTGTTGGCCAGGTGCGTGCGCATCGCCGCGCGCGCACCGTCGGCGTCTTCGGCCGCGATGGCACCGAGAATACTCTCGTGCTCGGCGTTCACCTTCAGCAAGTAGGCGCGCCGCTCGGCCTTGGACACGCCGGCGCCTTCGCGTGCGCGCGGAATGATGGTCTGGCCGAGCATGCCGATGATCTCGGCGAAGTGCGGGTTGCGCGTGGCGCGCGCGATGCCGAGGTGAAACCGGTAGTCGGGATCGATCGCGTCGCGGCCGGCACGCACCGAACGTTCGAACTGGTCCAGCGCTTCGCGCAGGCCGGCCAGGTCGCGCGCGGTGCGCCGCTGCGCGGCCAGGCCGGCGGCCTCGGTCTCGATGCCGATGCGCAGCTCGAGCACGGCGACCACGTCGCGCAGCGTGGCCATCTTCTCGGGCGCGAGCCGGAAGCCGGACACGGCCTGCATCGCACCGACGACGAAGCTGCCCACGCCATGCCGCGTGTCGACCAGCCCGGCGGCCTGCAACTTGGAGATGGCCTCGCGCACCACCGTGCGGCTGACACCGAATTCCTGCATCACCGCCGCCTCGGTCGGCATCTTGTCACCCGGCGACAGGCGGCCGTCGTGGATGCGCTCGCCGAGCGCGTCGACCAGTTCGAGCGCCAGCGTGCGCGGACGGCGGGAAGCGACGGGCTCAGCGGGTGCCGGCATTCGGTGGAAACCCCATCTCGCTCGCATTGACAGCCGCCAACACATCGGCGAACAATGCGAGCGTTGTATGACAACGTACAACAACCGTAGCGCATCAATCGCTGCCGCGCAACCCCGCTACTCCCGAGGCCGGCGCGAAAAACTCTCTAACCCGTTTCGATCCGCTGAAGTCTTCGTCGATGAGTCCGCCGTTCAATCGCCTGCTGCTCACCGGTGCCGCCGGTGCCCTGGGTCGTCAGTTGCGTCCACGCTTGAAGCGCTTGTGCGCCACACTGCGCCTGTCGGACATCGGCGACCTCGGTGGCGCCGCCGTCGGCGAAGAGCTGCAGTCGGCGCGACTCGAAGACGCGCAAGCGGTGCACAAGCTGCTCGACGGCGTCAACGCGGTGGTGCACCTGGGTGGCGTGTCCACCGAGCAGCCATGGCAGCCGATCCTCGAAGCCAACGTGATGGGCGTGGTGCATTTGTACGAGGCGGCGCGCAAGCACGGCGTGAAGCGCATCGTGTTCGCCAGCTCCAACCACGTCACCGGCTTCTACCGGCAGGACGAAGTGATCAGCCCACAGGATCCGGTGCGGCCCGACGGCTTCTACGGCCTGAGCAAGGCCTGGGGCGAGAACGTGTCGCGCTTCTACTTCGATCGCTACGGCATCGAGAGCGCCTGCCTGCGCATCGGCTCGTCGTTTCCCGAGCCGAAGGACCGGCGCATGCTCGCCACCTGGCTCAGCTACGACGACCTCGATCGCCTCGTCACCGCCTGCCTGACCACGCCGGTGCTGGGCCACGCCATCGTCTACGGCATGTCCGACAACACCAACGTGTGGTGGGACAACACTTCGGCGCGCCACGTCGGCTTTCGCCCGCAGGACAGCTCGGAGCGCTTCCGCGCCGCGCTGGAGGCCAAACAACCGACGATCGATCTCAACGACCCCACAGCGACCTACCAGGGCGGTGCATTCGTGCGCATCGGCCCATTCGAGTGACCCCGAAGAAGCCTTCGGCTTACAACACCATGGAGACACAACGATGAGCAACCGCAGAACCGTGATCACCGCCGGCGCGGCAATGGCCGCTGGCTGGGCCGCCGCGCCACTGGTGGCGCAAGCGCAGACCGTCTGGAAAGCGTCCGACGTGCACCCGCTGGGCTATCCCACCGTGGAGGCGATGCAGCGCATGGGCAAGAAGCTCGAGGCCGCCACCAACGGGCGCATCAAGATCCAGATGTACCCGTCGATGCAGCTCGGCGGCGAGAAAGAGATGATCGAGCAGGCGCAGCTCGGCGCACTGCAGATCGCGCGCATCTCGGTGGGCGCGATGGGGCCGGTGGTCGACGACCTCAACGTCTTCAACCTGCCGTTCATCTTTCGCGACGAGGCGCACATGCGCAAGGTCATCGACGGCCCGATCGGCCAGGACCTGCTCGACCGCGTCACCGCCAGCGCGCAGTCGCGCCTGGTCGTGCTCGGCTGGATGGATGCCGGCACGCGCAACGTGTACGCCGCCAAGCCGGTCACCAAGCCCGCCGACCTGAAGGGCATGAAGATCCGCATGATGGGCAACCCCATCTTCGTCGAGACCATGAACGCGATGGGCGGCAACGGCGTGGCGATGGGCTTCAACGAGCTGTACAGCGCGCTGCAGACCGGTGTCGTCGACGGCGCCGAGAACAACCCGCCGACGCTGCTGGCGCAGAACCACTACACGGTGAGCAAGGTGTACAGCCTGACGGGCCACCTGATCATTCCGGAGATCTTCGTCTTCTCCAAGCGCACCTGGGACACGCTGTCCAAGGAGGACCAGGCGCTCGTCATGAAGCTCTCGCGCGAAACGCAGATCGAGCAGCGCACGCTGTGGGACGCCTACGTCGGCGACGCCACGGCCAAGCTGAAGGCCGCCGGCGTGCAGTTCGTCGAGGCCGACAAGGCCGCGTTCTACGCGGCCACGCAGCCGATCCGCGACAAGTACGGCAGCAAGTACGCGGCCTTGCTCAAGCGCATCCAGGACACGAAGTAACCCGCCGCACGTGATGCACGGGCGCGCACTGCCGCCCGCGGGTGAGCGCTGCCTCGAGCACCGTCGGGGCAGCGCCTGAGGATGGGGCGGCCGCACCGGCGTGTGCCGATTTGGAGTCGTGGTCATGGATGCAAGACAACGCTACGCGCGCGCGATGGAGTGGACCTACATCGCCTGCATCGTGCTCTCGGGCACCGCGATGGTCGTGATCACGCTGATCATTCCACTCGGCGTGTTCATGCGTTACGCGATGAACCGGCCGCTGTCGTGGCCCGAGCCGGCGGCCGTGGTGATGATGGTGATGTTCTCGTTCCTCGGCGGTGCGGCGGTGTACCGAGCCAACGTGCACATCGCTGTCGAGGCGCTGCTCAACGCCGTGCGGCCGGCGCTGCGCCGTGTCATGTTGTGGGGGGCCGACCTGTGCGTCGGGCTCACCGCCGCCTTCATGCTCGGCTACGGCATGCACCTGTGCCAGGTCACGTGGTATCAGACGATGGCGGAGTTTCCCGGCCTCAAGCAGGGCATCGTCTATCTGCCGATCCCGATCGCCGGCCTGTTGACATTGCTGTTCCTCATCGAGCGGCGATGGGTCGGGCCGCCGCCCCCGACCTCGATCATGTACACCGACCAGCCCACTGACCTGGAGTAGCCATGGACGCCCTCATCCTGCTCGGGTCGTTCGCGCTGCTGTGCGCGCTGGGCGTTCCGGTGGCCTATGCGCTCGGGCTGGCCGCGCTGATCGCCGCGTTCTGGATCGACATCCCGCTCGAGGCGGTGATCCTGAAGATCTCCGACGGCACCGACGACTTCGCGCTGCTGGCGATCCCGTTCTTCGTGCTGGCCGGCGCGATCATGGCCGAGGGCGGCATGGCCGCGCGGCTGATCAACCTGGCGCGCATCTTCGTCGGCGCCATCCGCGGCGGGCTGGCCTACGTGAACATCCTGGCCAGCAGCCTGTTCGGCTGCATCTCGGGCTCGTCGGTGGCCGACACCGCGTCGATCGGCTCGGTGATGATCCCGCAGATGGTCAAGGCCGGCTACCCGCGCGTGTACGCGACCAACGTCACCATCTGCGGCTCGGTGCAGGCGCTGCTGATCCCGCCGTCGCACAACGCCGTCATCTACTCGCTCGCCGCCGGCGGCACGATCTCGGTGGCGCACCTGTTCCTGGCCGGCGTCTTTCCCGGCCTGCTGTTCGGCCTGTGCCTGATCGGCCTGGTGGCCTGGACGGCGCACAAGCGCAACCTGCCCAGGGGCGAGCCGATCAAGCTGGCCGAGGTGCCGAAGATCGTGCGCGAGGCGCTGTGGGGCCTGGTCACCGTGGTCATCATCATGGGCGGCATCCTGTCGGGCGTGTTCACGCCCACCGAGTCGGCCGCGGTGGCCTGCGTGTACGCGTTCGCGGTGACCCTCTTCGTCTACCGCGACTACAAGTGGCGCGACCTGCCGCATCTGGTGCACCGCGTCGTCAAGACGGTGGCGATGGTGATGATGCTGATCGGCTTCTCGGTGGCCTTCGGCTACATGATGGCCATCATGCAGATCCCGGCCCAGGTGACGCAGCTCTTCCTCAGCATCTCGGAGAACAAGTACGTCTTCCTGTTGCTGGTGAACATCCTGCTGCTGGTGCTGGGCACCTTCATGGACGTGGCACCGATGCTGCTGATCTGCACGCCGATCTTCCTGCCGGTCATCGTCAAGCTCGGCATCGACCCGGTGCACTTCGGCATGATCATGATCACCAACCTCGGCATCGGCCTCATCACGCCGCCGGTCGGGCCGACGCTGTTCGTCGGCTGCGCCATCGGCAAGGTCACGATGGAACAGGTGTCGCGGCAGCTGTGGCCGTTCTACGGCGCCATGTGCCTGGCCCTGCTGTTGGTGACGTACATTCCGGCCATCTCGCTATGGTTGCCCGGATTGATGAAATGAGCCTCCTGCCCGTGCCGACCGCAGAGGGCACGGCCGTGCCGTTCACGCCGAGCGCGCGCTACCCCGATCCGGCGATCGAGGTGCTAGACGAGTCGTTCCTGAAGCTGCGGCTGTTCAGCGCGCATGTCGAGCAGCTGGCGTCGGGCCTGCGCTGGGCCGAAGGGCCGGTGTGGTTCGGCGACGGCCGCTACCTGCTGGTGAGCGACATCCCGAACAACCGCATCCTGCGCTGGGACGACACCACCGGCGCCACCAGCGTGTGGCGCCAGCCATCGAACAACGCCAACGGCCACGCGCGCGACCGCCAGGGCCGCCTGATCGGCTGCGAGCACCTCACCCGCCGCATCACGCGCACCGAATACGACGGCTCGGTCACCGTGCTGGCCGATCGGTTCGACGGCAAGCGCCTCAATTCGCCCAACGACATCGTGTGCGCCAAGGATGGCAGCATCTGGTTCACCGATCCGATGTTCGGCATCCTCGGCCAGTGGGAGGGCGAGCCCGCCGAGAGCGAGACGCCGATGGCGGTGTACCGCCTGCCGTCCGATGGCGGCAAGGTGCAGCGCGTGATCGTCGACCTGAACGCGCCCAACGGGCTGGCGTTCTCGCCCGACGAGAAGGTGCTCTACGTGGTCGAGAGCCGTGCCACGCCGCATCGCAAGGTGTGGGCGTACGACGTCGGCGCCAATGGCGCACTGACCAACAAGCGCGTGTTTGCCGATGCCAACGGCCCCGGCGCGTACGACGGCATCAAGGTCGACCTGACCGGCCACGTGTGGTGCGGCTTCGGCAGCAGCACCGGCGAGGGCTTCGACGAACTCGACGGCGTGCGCGTGTACAACCCGCAGGGCAAGGCAGTGGCCCACATCCACCTGCCCGAGCGCTGCGCCAACCTGTGCTTCGGCGGCGCCAAGAACAACCGGCTGTTCATGGCGGCCAGCCACTCCGTGTACGCGCTGTACGTCAACACCAACGGCGCGGCCTGATTCACCGACAACCCAGGAGGACTTGCGATGTCGGCAGTCCTGGCCTCTGCGCCGCTGGTCATCCGCATGCACGAGCGCGACAACGTCGCGATCGTCGCCAACGACGGCGGCCTGCCCGCCGCCACCGAGATCCCGAACGGCCCGACGTTGTGCGACAAGGTGCCGCAGGGCCACAAGGTGGCGCTGGTCGACATCGCGCAGGGCCAGCCGGTGAGGCGCTACGACGTGACGATCGGCACCGCGGCGCGCGACATCGCGGCGGGCTCGTGGGTGCACGAGCGCCTGCTGCAGATGCCCGCGGCCCGCACCTTGGTCGATCTGCCGATGGCCACGGTGGCGCCGCCGCACGCCGAGCCGCTCACCGGCCACACCTTCGAGGGCTACCGCAACGCCGACGGCTCGGTCGGCACACGCAACCTGCTGGCCATCACCACCACCGTGCAATGCGTGGCCGGCGTGGTCGGCCACGCCGTCGAACGCATTCGCAGCGACCTGCTGCCCAAGTATCCGCACGTCGACGGCGTGGTCGCGCTAGAGCACAGCTACGGCTGCGGCGTGGCGATCGACGCCGCGGGCGCCGAGATCCCGATCCGCACGCTGCGTCACATCAGCGCCAATCCGAACTTCGGCGGCGAGGTGATGGTGGTGAGCCTGGGCTGCGAGAAGCTGCAGCCTGAGCGACTGCTCCCGCCTGGCAGCATTGCGCTGAACGCCGGCGACGCCGCGCTCGACGTGGTTTGCCTGCAGGACAGCGGCCACGTGGGCTTTCAGTCGATGGTCGATTCGATCCTGCGCCAGGCCACCGTGCACCTGGAGCGCCTGAATCAGCGGCGCCGTGTCACCTGCCCCGCCAGCGACCTCGTGGTCGGCGTGCAGTGCGGCGGCAGCGATGCGTTCTCCGGCGTCACCGCCAATCCCGCCGTCGGCTATTGCGCCGACCTGCTGGTGCGCGCCGGCGCGACCATCATGTTCAGCGAGAACACCGAGGTGCGCGACGCGGTGGCGCACCTCACCTCACGCGCCGCCACGCCACAGGTCGCGCAGGACATCGTGCGCGAGCTCGGCTGGTACGACGAGTACCTGGCCCGCGGCCAGGTCGACCGCGCCGCCAACACCACGCCGGGCAACAAGGCCGGCGGCTTGTCCAACATCGTCGAGAAGGCGATGGGCTCGGTGATCAAGAGCGGCACCTCCGCCATCTCGCACGTGCTGCCACCGGGCGAAAAACTCCAGCGCGACCAGCGCGGGCTGGTCTATGCCGCCACGCCGGCCAGCGACTTCATCTGCGGCACCTTGCAGTTGGCCGCCGGCATGAACCTGCACGTGTTCACCACCGGCCGCGGCACGCCCTATGGCCTGGCCGCGTGCCCGGTGATCAAAGTGGCCACGCGCAGCGATCTGGCGCGGCGCTGGCACGACCTGATGGACCTGAACGCCGGCACCATCGCCGACGGTGCCGCGACGATCGAAGAGACCGGCTGGGCGCTGTTCCGCCAGATGCTCGAAGTGGCCAGCGGCCGCAAGACCTGGGCCGAGCGCTGGCAACTGCACAACGCACTGGTGCTGTTCAACCCCGCGCCGGTCACTTGATCGGCCCGACTACGGAACCGATCGCCGCCACCGGACTCCGAGGTCCACGGGGAAGCGTGGCTTGCACCGCGCTCGGATTGGCCGCACGATGCTTGTCATCCGGCCCGCCGCCCTCATCTGGCGTGGGCCTACATCTGGAACCTGAGGATTGAGCGCATGAAAACCTGGTTGATCGCTGCATTGATGGCTGGCATGGCCGGTGCATTGGTTCCGAGCGACGTCGATGCCAAGCGGCTTGGCGGCGGACGGCCGGCCGGCATGCAACGCACCGCACCCGACAAGGCCGCACCGCAAACGCCGGCCCAGCCGGCGGCCACACCCAACAACCCGGGCGCGCCCGCTGCCGCCGCGGCGCCAGCCACCACCGGCGCCGCCGCTGCGGCCGCCGCACCCAAGCGCTCTTGGATGGGCCCGATCGCCGGCCTGGCCGCCGGCCTCGGCTTGGCGGCGCTGTTTTCGCACCTCGGCTGGGGCGAAGGGCTGGCCAACGTCGTGATGCTGATGTTGCTGGCCGTGGTCGCGGTGGTCGCGATCCGCTGGGCAATGCGCCGTTTCGCCGGCGGAGGTGCGACCGCACGTGAGCGCACACCCTTCGCAATGGCCGGTGCAGGCGCGGGTGCGGGCTCGACCCAGACTTTGCGCGCGCCGCTGAGCCCACCCGCGGCCTCCACGGCCGCGCCGCAGATCGCCGCGCCCGTCACGACCGCATTGCAGGCCGCACCGGCCTCGCTGCCGGCCGACTTCGACGCCGCGGCGTTCGAGCGCATCGCCAAGATGATCTTCATCCGGCTGCAGGCGGCCAACGACAAATCCGACGTGAACGACCTGCGCGCGTTCACCACGCCGGAGCTGTTCTCGTCGCTGAAGCTCGACCTGCAGGACCGCACCAGCGCGCCGCAGCAGACCGACGTGGTCACGTTGAATGCCGAACTGCTCGACTTTGCACTGGAGAACGAGCGCCAGATCGTCAGCGTGCGCTTCCACGGTCTGATCCGCGAAGAGGCTCACAACGGCGCCGAGCCGTTCGACGAGGTGTGGCACCTGGTGCGCCCCACCGACGCCAAGAGCGGCTCGTGGTCGATCGCCGGCATCCAGCCGAGGCAATGACCCCCGAAGCGGCCTAGCGGCCGCTTCCCCCTCGAAGAGGCGACGCCAGCGGGGCCGGAAGAGCCGGCTCCCCGCGGCGACCGTTCCGTCGCAACGTTCGCCGTGCACTCGCGCGGCTACAACACCAGCAGCGCGCGGAAGTCGTTGACGTTGGTGTAGGTCGGCCCGGTGACCACCAGGTCGCCGAGCGGCTCGAAGAAGCCGTGCGCATCGTGGCGATCGAGATGGTCGGTCGCGCTCAAGCCCTTCGCGCGCGCGCGCGCCAGCGTGTCGGGCGTGACCATGGCGCCGGCGTTGTCCTCGATGCCGTCGATGCCGTCGGTGTCGGCAGCGAGCACCCAGACATCGGACTCGCCTTGCAGCGCGATCGCGCATCCGAGCAGGAACTCGGTGGCGCGGCCGCCGCGCCCGAGGCGCTGCCCTTCCTTGGCGGCGCGCGCCACCGTCACGGTGGTCTCGCCGCCGCTCAGGATCACGCACGGCTTCGCAAACGGCTGGCCACGCCGGCGCACCGCGCGCGCCAGCGCCGCGTGCACCTTGCCGACCTCTTTGGACTCGCCTTCGATCTCGTCGCTCAGGATGTGCGCCTCGATTCCGGCCGCGCGCGCACGCGCGGCCGCCGCCTCCAGGCTCTGCTGCGGGGTGGCGATCAGGTGCAGCGCGTGGCCGGCGAACGCGGCGTCGCCCGGTTTCGGCGTTTCGAACGCGCCGCTTTCGAGGCCTGCGCGCGCGGCGGGTGGCACCTCGATGCCGTAGCGTTGCAGCAGACGCAGCGCATCGGCACAGGTGGTGGCGTCAGGCACGGTCGGGCCGCTGGCGATCACCGACGGGTCGTCGCCCGGCACGTCGCTGATCACCAGCGTGACCACACGCGCCGGCGCGCAGCGCGCCGCCAGCCGCCCGCCCTTGATGGCCGACAGGTGCTTGCGCACGCAGTTCATCTCGTCGATGGCCGCGCCGCTGGCCAGCAGCGCGCCATTGATGCGCTGCTTGTCCGCCAGCGTGAGCCCGGGCGCCGGCAGGCTGAGCAGCGCCGAGCCGCCGCCGGAGATCAGGCACACCACCAGGTCGTCGGCGCTCAGGCCTTGCGTCAGCTCGACGATGCGTTGCGCCGCCCGCTCACCGGCCGCGTCGGGCACCGGGTGCGATGCCTCCACCACCTCGATGCGGCGGCGGCCGCGCGGTGCACTGGCGTCGTCGCGATAGGCCAGCGGCACGTGCCCGTAGCGCGTGACCACCAGCCCCGACAGCGCCGCCTCTTGCGGCCACAGCGTGTCGAACGCCGCCGCCATCGCACCGCCGGCCTTGCCGGCGCCGAGCACCAGCGTGCGGCCCTTCGGTGGCTCAGGGAGCACCGCTTGCATCGCCTGCTCGGGCAATGCACGCGCCACGGCGGTGTCGAACAGCTCTCTGAGGAACGCGCGCGGGTCTCGGATCACCCGCGCATTACATCATCAGCGCACCCGGCGCCGGCGCCGGTTCAACGCAGCAAGCGCTGCCGCCACGACAGCCCGGCCTGCGTGGTGCTCGTCGGGCGGTATTCGCAGCCGACCCAGCCGCTGTAGCCGATGCGGTCGAGGTGCGCGAACAGGTAGCTGTAGTTGATCTCGCCGGTGCCGGGTTCGTGACGGCCCGGTGTGTCGGCGACCTGGATGTGGCCGATGCGCGCGAGGTGCTTCTGCACCGTGAGGGCCAAGTCGCCTTCCATGCGCTGCGCGTGGTAGATGTCGTACTGCACGAATGCATTCGGCGCGCCCACCTCGTCGAGGATGCCGACCGCCTGCGCCGTGGTGTTGACGAAGAAGCCGGGCACGTCGTGTGCGTTGATCGGCTCGACCAACAGCTTGAGTTTCGCCTTGGCACACGCCGATGCCGCGTACTTCAGGTTGCTCACCAGCGTGCGGCGCAGCAGCGCCGGGTCGGCATCGATCGGTGCCTTGCCGGCCAGGCAATTGAGTTGGCGCACGCCGAGCGAACGCGCCGTCTCGATGCCCTGTTGCACGCTGCGCTTGAATTCCGGCACGCGATCGGGCAGGCACGCGATGCCACGGTCGCCGGCGTCGTGGTCGCCGGGCGGCAGGTTGTGCAGCACCATCGTCAGGCAGTTGGCATCGAGCCGCTCGCGGATCGCCGACGCGTCGTGGGCGTACGGAAACTGGCACTCCACCGCCTCGAAGCCGGCCTGCGCGGCGCGCGCAAAGCGGTCGAGAAACGGCACGTCGTCGAACAGCATCGACACGTTGGCGGCGAAACGGGGCATGCCGCCATTGTGGCCAAGCCCTGCCCGTGAGCAGTGGTGACAGCCGTGGTTCAGTTCACGTACATCACGCGCATGCCGAGCTGTTTGCCGCCTGGGCGGTCGAACACGCTGATCGTGGTGCGCTTGGGCGTGAACGCGTCGGGCAACTGCACGCTGCCGCGCAGGCTCTGGTGTGCACCGACGCTGACTTTGATCGGTTCGAACGTGATGTGCTTTTCAACACCACCGGCGAGGCCGGTGACCACGAACTGCATCACGGCGGCCATCGGTGCGTTGCCGGCTTTGGCGCGTGTGAGCAGGACTTCATAGTTCAGCTCGCCGCGCTCGCGCGTGAGACGCGCGGCGCGCACCTCGACCACGCCACCGCGCGGATCGGGTGGCAGTGACGCGATCAAGAAGTCCTGGTCGGCGCGCGAGTTCTTGGTGCGTTCGCGGTCGGCGGCGAGTTCGTCGGCCAGCGATTTGCGCTCGGCCACGGTGGCATCGAGCTTCTGCGTGGTGGCGGCGAGGTCGCGGCGCGCACGGTCACGGTCCTGCTCGGCCTGCGCGAGCTGGGTGCGCAGCGCGGTGGACTCGCTGGCCGACAGTCGCGGCGGCAGCATGCGCTCCTGCACCACGATCACGCCGCCGGCGCCGGCGGCCGCGCCCAGCACCAACAACACCAGCCAGCGCGGCAAACGCCACGCCGAGCGCTTGCGGCGACCATACGGATCGAAGGCAACGGGCTTGAAGGCCATGCGAATGCGAACGGGACAGCGGACCGGGCCGCCGTTCTACCACATGCGCCGCGGCGCCCCGGCCAGAGCCCGGGCCGCTCAGCGCGCCACCACCGCGATGCCGCGCAGCTGGCCGGCCTGGGGCGCCGAGGGCGGCCGCGGGTAGCGCTGGGGGTCGAGCCGGTGCAGCAGCTCGGCCTCGCGCGCGCGCGCCAGCGCCACGTTGGCGATCTTCACGTGGCCATAGCCGCGCATGCTCAACGGCAGGCGCGCGATCTCGCCGGCGAGTGCCAGGTTCTCCACGCGCAGGCGCGGCAGCAGCTCGTCGATGCGCGCCTCGTACTGGTTGATCAGCTCGCGCTCCATGCGCCGCTCGTCGGTGCGGCCGAACAGGTCGAGCGCACCGCCGCGCAGGCGACGGCCCTTGGCCAGCACGCGCAGCAGCGGCAGCAGCCAGCCGCCGAGGCGCAGCTTGCGCGGCGGCTGGCCGTTCTTCGCGCGACTCAGCAACGGCGGCGCCATGTAGAACTCGAGCTGCACGTCGCCGTCGAACTGCGCCTTCAGGTCGTCGTGGAAGCGGCCGTCGGTGTACAGGCGCGCCACCTCGTACTCATCCTTGTAGGCCATCAGCTTCAGCAGGCTGCGCGCCACCGCGCGCGTGAACGGCAGGCTGGCGTCGCCCCCGAGGGCGGCTTCGGCGGCCTGCACGCGGCGCACACGTTCGGCATAACGCTGCGCATAGGCGGCGTCTTGATAGCCGGTGAGGTGGTCGACGCCGCGCGCGATCAGCGACTCGACCGTCTCCACGTCGGGCAGCGCCTCGCTGGCGATCGCACCGCTGCGCAAGGCCTCGAGCGCCATCGGATCGGCCGCCGCCAGTCGCCCGAGCGAGAACGCCAACAGGTTGTTCTGCACGGCCACGCCGTTGAGCTCGATCGCGCGCGTGAGCGCGGTCAGGGTCATCGGCACCAGGCCGCGCTGCCACGCATAGCCGAGCGCCAGGATGTTGGCCACGATGGTGTCGCCGAGGAAATCCGCGGCCAGCGCTTGCGCGTCGAAGGTCTCCACGCGATCCTTGCCGGCGGCGAACTGCAGCTTCTGCAGCAGCGCGTCGACGCGCAGGTTGGCGTCGGGGTTGTGCAGCGCTTCGGCCACGTGCACCTCGTGCATGTTGGCCAGCACGCGCGTGCGGCCGTGGCGCACGGTCTGCAGCGCCTCGGGCGACGCACCGACCACCAGGTCGCAGGCCAGGATCGCGTCGGCCTGCTGCGTGTCGATGCGCACCTGGTTCAAGCGCTCGGGCCGGTCGGCCCAACGCACGAAGCTCAGCACCGAGCCGCCCTTCTGCGCGAAGCCCATGAAGTCGAGCACGCTCGCACTCTTGCCTTCGAGGTGCGCGGCCATCGCGATCACCGCGCCGACGGTGACCACGCCGGTGCCGCCGACGCCGGTGACCAGCAGGTCGTACGGCCCGGTCCACACGTGAGGTCGCGGCTGCGGCAGCGCCGCGACGCGGCGTTCGAACGTCGCGTCGCCGCTTTCCAGCGCACCGGCCTTCTTGCGCAACGAGCCGCCGAGCACGCCGACGAAGCTCGGGCAGAAGCCCTTCACGCAGGAGTAGTCCTTGTTGCAGCTGCTCTGGTCGATCTTGCGCTTGCGGCCGAGCGGCGTCTCGTGCGGCAGCACCGCGACGCAGTTGCTCTGCACCGAACAATCGCCGCAGCCTTCGCACACGCGCTCGTTGATGAAGATGCGCCGCGCCGGGTCCACCAACTCGCCCTTCTTGCGGCGGCGGCGCTTCTCGGCGGCGCAGGTCTGCTCGTAGATCAGCACCGTCACGCCTTCGATCTCGCGCAGCCGGCGCTGCACCGCGTCGAGCTGCTTCGCGCGGGTGGAACTCGGTGCCGGCCGGGAACAGGCCGTGCTGGCGGTCGTACTTGGCGATGTCGTCGCTGATCACCACGACCTTCTTGACGCCCTCGCTCTCGACCTGGCGCGCGACGCGGTCGACCGTGATCACGCCGTCGACCGGCTGGCCGCCGGTCATCGCCACCGCGTCGTTGAACAGGATCTTGTAGGTGAGGGTCGCCTTCGACGCCACCGCCTGGCGGATCGCCAGGTAGCCCGAGTGCCAGTAGGTGCCGTCGCCCAGGTTCTGGAACACGTGCGGCACCTTGGTGAACATCGAGTGGCTGACCCAGTCGACGCCCTCGCCGCCCATCTGGATCAGGCCTTCGGTCTCGCGCGACATCCACGACGCCATGAAGTGGCAGCCGATGCCGGCCTGCGCGCGCGACCCCTCGGGCACCCTGGTGCTGGTGTTGTGCGGGCAGCCGGCGCAGAAGTACGGCACGCGCTTGACCGCATCGCCGGCGTTGCTCAGCAGCTCCGGCGGCGTGAAGTCGCGCACGTGCTGCAGGTGGTCGCCCAGCGCCTGGTTGTTGGGAAAGTGGCGCGCGATCCAGTGCGCGACGATTTCGATCAGGCGAGACGGCCGCAGCTCGCCGAGCGACGACACCAACGGCTGGCCCTGCGCATCGCGCTTGCCGACGATGACGGGCCGCGCGTCGGCCGGCGCGTTGTAGAACAGGTCGCGCAGCTGCGCCTCGACGATCGGCGCCTTCTCCTCGACGACGAGGATCTCCCTCAGGCCACGCGCGAACGCCTGCACGCGCGTGGTCTCGATCGGGAACGACAGGCCCACCTTGTACAGGCGCACGCCGGCAGCGGCCAGCATCGACGGCGTGATCTCCAGCCGGCGCAGCACCTCCATCAGGTCGTAGTGCGCCTTGCCGCAGGTGACGATGCCCACCGCGGCGTTCGGCGACACGATCACGTCGCGGTCGATCGAGTTGACGCGCGCGAACGCGCGCACCGCGGCCAGCTTGTCGTGCAAGCGCGATTCGATGCGCAGGCTCGGCAGGTCGGGCCAGCGGTAGTGCAGGCCATCGTCCGGCGCCGCGTGGCCGGTGGCCGTGCGCACCGCGTCGGCGCTGTGCCATGCGTTGACGCGCTGTTGAATGGCATCGAGGTCCACCGTGGCACCGCTCTCCACCACCTCCGACAGCGCCGTGAAGCCGACCCAGTTGCCCGAATAGCGTGACAACGCCCAGCCGTACAAGCCGAACTCGAGGTACTCGGCCACGTTGGCCGGTGCGACGATCGGCATGTGGAAGGCCTGAAAGAGCGGATCGCTCTGGTGCGGCATCGACGACGACACGCAGCCGTGGTCGTCGCCGGCCACCACCAGCACGCCGCCGTGCGGCGAGCTGCCGTAGGCGTTGCCGTGCTTGATCGCGTCGCCGGCGCGATCGACGCCCGGGCCCTTGCCGTACCACATCGAGAACACGCCATCCACCGTGCGCTCGGGGTCGGACTCGACGCGCTGCGTGCCCAGCACCTGCGTGGCGGCGAGTTCCTCGTTGATCGCCGGCACGAAGCGGATGCCGGCGTCCTTGAACTTCGTGCCCGCCTTCCAGATCGCCTGGTCGACCATGCCGAGCGGCGAGCCGCGGTAGCCGCTGACGAAGCCTTGCGTGTTCAAGCCCGCCTGCTCATCACGCGCACGCTGCATCAACAGCAGGCGCACCAGCGCCTGCGTGCCGGTGAGGAACACGCTGCCGCCGGGGGCCCACAGGTTGTCCTGCAGCCGGTAGTCGGGGCGCGCCAGCGGGGCATCGGTGCGGGCGTCGGGGGTGGCAACGGCGCTCATGGTCGCCTCCAGCAAGCGGCGTGTGCGGAAGGGTCAGCTTACGCGCGTCGTCGCGCAAATGTGTTCTTCAAATCCGGCCCGCCGCGGCGATTGGAGAAAATCATTCTCCGAATCCGGCCTTCAGGAGAACAAATGGACCTCGACCGCTACAGCCTTGCGATCCTGGCGGAACTGCAGCGCGATGCGCGCCAGACCGTGCAGCAGCTCTCCGCCGCGGTCGGCCTGTCGCCCACGCCGTGCTGGAAACGCGTGAAGGATCTCGAGGCCGCCGGCGTGATCCGCGGCTACACCGCGCTGGTCGACCGCGAGAAGGTCGGCTTGAACTTGCGCGTCGTGGTCGAAACCAACCTGAGCGAACACAGCGAGGACTTGGTGCGCAAGTTCGAGCGCGCGGTGGCCGCGAGCCCGCAGATCGTGCACTGCGTCAGCACCACCGGCCCCGCCGACTACATCATGACGGTGCTGATCAACGACATCCAGGCCTACGAGCGCTTCCTGCACGACACGATCTTCCGCCTGCCGGGTGTGACGCACGTGCGCTCGAGCATCGTGCTGAAGGAGATCAAGCAGGAGGCGCGGCTGCCGGTGGCCGGTCCGGTGGCCGAAGCCAAGCGCCGTCCGCGGGCGCGTGCGCGGCAGCCCTGAAGGCGCGACGTCACAGGGGTCTATCGCGCTGCTGCACGACAATGCGCCGGTTGTGCAGCGGAGTGTGCGGATGGCGGCTCTTCATTCGTGGGTTCGGCCCGCGGCGCCCGAAGTCCCGGCGCGAACCCGATAGCGCTCCATGCACGTGCGCGGGTGTCTGCTGTTCGCCTGGGTGCTGCTGGCTGGCAGCGCGCACGCGGCCGACGCGCCCGCCGTGGTGGTCGGCTCCAAGCGCTTCACCGAGTCGTACATCCTCGGCGAGATCGTCGCGCAGACCGCGCGCCGCGCACGCGCAGGCCGAGCACCGCCAGGGCCTGGGCAACACCGCGGTCGTGCTCGAGGCGCTGAAGGCCGGCGCGATCGACGTCTATCCCGAGTACACCGGCACCATCGACGCCGAGATCCTCAAGAACGCCAAGCCCACCGACCTGGCGGCGATGCGGCGCGCACTCGAGCCGATGGGCCTCGGCGTCGCGGTGCCGCTGGGCTTCCAGAACACCTATGCGCTGGCGATGACGGCCGCGCAGGCCACGCAACGCCACGTCAAGACCATCAGCGACCTCGCGCGCCAGCCCGATCTCGCGGTGGCGGTGTCGCACGAGTTCCTCGGCCGCGCCGACGGCTGGCCGGGCCTGGCGGCCAAGTACGGACTGCCGCAGAAGCCCACCGGCATCGACCACGGCATCTCGTACGAGGCGCTGGCCTCGGGCCGCATCGCGGTGACCGACATCTATTCCACCGACGCCAAGATCGCCGAGCTCAAGCTCGCCGTGCTCGACGACGACCAGCAGTACTTCCCGCGCTACGACGCGGTGCTGCTGTACCGGCTCGATCTGCCGAAGAAGGCGCCGGCGGCCTGGGCCGCGATCCAGAAACTCGAAGGCCGCATCGATGCCGCGCGCATGATCGCGATGAACGGCGATGCCGAGTTGCGCAGCCGCGCATTCGCCGACATCGCGCGCGACTTCGTGCAGCCCTCGGCGGCCGGCGGCGCCGGCACCGCGCGTGGCGGCTGGTGGCCGCGCCTGGTCGCCGACGACCTCGGCCGCCTGACGCGCGAACACCTGATGCTGGTCGTGGTGTCGGTGCTGGCTGCGGTGTTGATCGGCGTGCCGCTCGGCACCGCGGCGGCGGCCTGGCCGCGCGTCGAGCAGCCGGTGATGGCGCGTGGTGGGCATGCTGCAGACGGTGCCGTCGCTCGCGCTGTTCGCGCTGCTGATCCCGCTGCTCGGGCGCATCGGCACGCTGCCGGCGCTGGTGGCGCTGACCTTGTATGCATTGCTGCCGATCGTGCGCAACGTGACCACCGGGTTGAAGCAGGTCCCCGCGGGGTTGCGCGATGCGGCCGCATCGCTGGCGCTGAAGCCGTGGCAGCGCTGGTGGCTGATCGACCTGCCGCTGGCGATGCCGGTGGTGGTGGCCGGTGTCAAGACCGCGGCCGTGATCACCGTCGGCACGGCAACCATCGCCGCCTTCATCGGCGCCGGCGGTTACGGCGAACGCATCGCCACCGGGCTGGCGCTCAACGACCACGCCACGCTGATCGCCGGCGCGTTGCCGGCGGCGGTGCTGGCGCTGCTCACGCAAGGCCTGTTCGAACTGGTCGAGCGCCGCTTGCGGCGCCACCGCCCGGCCGCGCCGTCCACCGCCACCTGACACCCAGTTCAACCGCATGCAACGCCGCCGCTTCGTCCAAGCCTCGCTCGCCGTGCCCATCGCGCTGATCGGTGCGCGCTCACACGCCAACACCGGGACCGCCATGGACTTCAAGCTCGAAGAAGCCACCATCGACCAGATCGGCGCCGCGCTGCGCGCGCAGCGCACGACGGCGCTCGGCCTGGTGCGCGCCTACGGCGAGCGCATCGACTCGATCGACCGCGCCGGGCCGACGCTGCGCAGCGTGATCGAGCTCAACCCCGAGGCCGAGGCGATTGCGCAGGCGCTCGACGCCGAGGCGGGCAGCGGCCGCTGGCGCGGGCCGCTGCACGGCGTGCCGATCCTGATCAAGGACAACATCGCCACCGCCGATCGCATGCAGACCTCGGCCGGCTCGCCGGCGCTGGTGGGTGCGCAGGCGCCGCGCGACGCGTTCGTGGTGCAGCGCCTGCGCGCGGCCGGCGCGGTGCTGCTCGGCAAGACCAATCTCTCCGAGTGGGCCAACATCCGGGGCCAGCATTCGATCAGCGGCTGGAGCACACGCGGCGGCCAGACGCTGAACCCGTACGCGCTGGATCGCAGCCCGAGCGGCTCGTCGTCGGGCAGCGGCGTGGCGGTGGCGGCCAACCTGTGCGCGGCAGCGGTCGGCACCGAGACCGACGGCTCGATCACGTCGCCTTCGTCGGTCAACGCATTGGTCGGCCTGAAACCCACCGTCGGTGCACTGAGCCGCGACGGCATCGTGCCGATCTCGTTCTCGCAGGACACGCCGGGCCCGATGTGCCGCACGGTGCGCGACGCCGCGCTGCTGCTGGCCGGCATGGCCGGCGTCGACGCGCGCGACGCCGCCACGCGCGCATCGGCCAAGCGCCTGCAGGCGGGTGCGCTCGAAAAGGTCGACATGCGCTCGCTGCGCGGCGTGCGCATCGGCATCGCCAGCAACATCGCCAGCACGCACCGCGGCGTGATCAGCTTGTTCGACAACGCGCAGGCGGCGCTGAAGGACCTCGGCGCCGAGATCGTCGAGACGCCGATCCCGCACACCGACAAGATCTGGGCCGGCGAGCTCGACGTGCTGCTGCACGAACTGAAGCACTCGATGGCGCTGTATTTGAACGAGTTCGCCCCCAACCTGCCGCTGAAGTCGTTGGCCGACGTGATCGCGTACAACCGGCAGCACGCGACCTCCGTGCTCGCGTTGTTCGGCCAGGAGCTGTTCGAGCAGGCGCAGGCCAAGGGCAACCTGAAGTCGGCGGCCTATCGCAAGGCGCTCAACGACGGCCTGCGTTACTCGCGCACGCTGGGCATCGACGCCATCCTGCGCCAGAAACGACTGCACGCCTTGATCGCACCGACCGGCGAACCGGCGTGGCTGATCGACACGGTCAACGGCGACATCGCCGGCGGTGCGTCGGCGACCTCGCCGCCCGCCGTGGCGGGCTATCCGCACGTCACCGTGCCGATGGGCTTCACCGGCGGCCTGCCGGTGGGCTTGAGCTTCATCGGGCCGGCATGGAGCGATGTGCGTTTGCTGCAATACGCCCACGCGTACGAGCAGGCGACCCAGCTGCGCCAGCCGCCGACCTACCGCGCGAGCAGCGTGCAGCGCTAGACGGTGCACCGGTGGCGTAAATGCGCGCCACCACCCGCCGAGCGGGTCGCGCGGCCGCTTGGGAGCGGCCCGGCGCTGGCCGCGCTGCCCTGCGCTTCGCTACACGCGCTCGACGGTCGCGGTTTCGAAGTCGCCCGGCATCACGATCTCGAGCAACTCGAGGTCGGCGCTGTGGCCGATCTCGCGGTGCCGGATGTCGGGCGGCTGGTGCACGCTCGAGCCGGCTTCGAGGCGCACGCGGCCGTGACCCTCGTACTCGAACTCGACCCAGCCCTTCAGGATGTAGACGAACTGGAACGTGGTGTGGTGCTGGTGCGGCTCGCTGGAGAACTCGGTGCCCTGCGCGGCGCGGATCACGTGCGCCACCACGCGGCCCTGAGTCGCCTGCTTGATGCCCAGGTCGCGGTACTCGAAGAACGAGCGCAGCCCGCGCTCGAAGTGCGCATCCTTCGCATGCGTCACGGCGAAGCCTTGGGTGGTCATGACGGTCTCCAGTTTTCAGCGCGGCAGCGGCGCCGGTGTGCCGAGGTGCCGCCCCGAGTCGAGCAGCAGCAGCTCGCCGGTGGTGGTGCGCGCGCCATCGATCAGCCACACGATCGCATCGGCCACGTCTTCGGGGCTGCAAGCGGTCTGCAGCGGAGTGGTCTTCTCGTTGGTGGCCTTGATCTTCTCGAACGCCTCCTGGCCCATGCCATCGACGAACCAGCGCGAGGTGATCAGCCCCGGGCACACGGCATTCACCCGCACGTGCGGCGCCAGCGCACGCGCGAAGTACAGCGTCATCGAGTTCACCGCACCTTTCGATGCGATGTAGGGCACCGACGAGCCGGTGCCGAGCGAGCCCGCGACCGACGACACGTTGACGATCGCGCCGCGCGCCTCGGTGAGGTGCGGCGCACAGGCGCGCACCATCTGGAAGGTGCCCATCGCGTTGACGCCGACGATGCGCTGGAAGGTGGCGGCATCGATCGCATCCCAGTTGGCGGCGCCGGTGAAGGTGGTGACGCCGGCGTTGTTCACCAGCGCGTCGATGCGCCGCCAGCGCTGCAGCGCCGCATCCACCAGCGCCCGACAGTCGGCATCGTCGGACACGTCGCCGCGCACCAGCAGCGTGTCGGCACCGGCGGCGCGGCACGCCGCCTCGGACGCCTGCGCTTCCTGCTCGCTGCGCGAGTAGTTGATCACCACGTCGTAGCCGCGCTGCGCCAGCAGCAGCGCGGTGGCCGCGCCCACGCCGGTGGCCGAGCCGGTGACGATGGCGGTCTTGCGTGCGGTCATCGGGAGTGGCGTGCAGCGTGCGAGCGACGCCGCACGATACCAAGGATCACGCGCACGTGGGCGCAGCGCCGCCGGCCGCGGCGCGGACCGCACGCCCGATCGCATCGCCCAGGCGCTCGACGATCAAACGATGCCCGGCCACCAGCGCCACGGGACCGGCTGCGACGGGCTCGCGATCGTTGAGCTGGCAGCGCAGCATCACGCCGCTGCCCGCTTGCTGCAGCGACCACACCGCTTGCACGCTGGCCGCACCGCCGAGCGTGGAATCGAAGCGCTGCACGTCGAGCGCCACGCGCCACGGCGCCGCAGCGGTCGGCGCGGCGGGCGCAGCCGCGAGCGCCGCGTCGATGCGCAGCGCGAGCGCGGCGCGAATCTCGTCGGCAAGCGGTGCGATCCAGCGCTCGTGCTCGAGCGCACGCATCGAGTCGTCGGGCAGGCGCACGACGATCGGCGCCACGTCGACCTGCACCGGCAGCGTCACCGGCAGCACCTCGGCCCGCAGGGCGGGTGCCGGACGGCTCGCCGGCGCGGCGCTGACGAGCGGCGGCACCAGGGTGTGAAAACGCGCCGGCGTGCTGGTGGATGCGCAACCGCACAGGCCGGCGGTCAACAGCAGCGCGGCGACCGCGCGGCGCGCGCGCGGCTTCATCTCTTGTTCCCCGACGGCGGCAACGGCATCTCGGGCTTGCCACGCACGATCGATTCGGGATGGCGCTGCAGGTAGTCGGCCAGCACGCGCAACGCCTGCGCAGCGCGTTGCAGTTCGGCCAGTGCCTGGTTGGCATTGCGCTGCAGCGGCGCCTGCGAGTCGGTGACGTTGGCCTCGGCGCTGCGCAAGGTGGCCTGCGCGCTGGCCAGCGTCTGGTTGGCCTGCGCCAATGCCTGGCGCATGTCGGCCACCGCAGCCTGCGCTTCGGGCGTGAGCTGCTTGATCGAAGAATCGGCGCTGGCCAGCGTGGTCTGCAGCGACACGGTGGCCTGGTTCACCGCCTTGAGCGCGGCCTGCAGGTCGGTGCCGATGTCGTCGAAGCGCACACGTGACAGGCGCGCCACGATCTCGGCGAGCTGCGGCTGCACATCGGCCAGTGCGCCGGGCACGGTGGGCAGCGTGGGCACCTGCGCCGTGGCATCGAAGGCCACGCGCGCGGGCTTTGGCATGAACTCCAGTGCCACGTACTGGCGGCCGGTCAACAGGTTGCCGGTGCGCACCTGCGCGCGCAGGCCCTGGTCGATCAGCTGCTTGAGCAGCAGCCGGTCGTCACGCTGCGCACCGCGTGGCGAAGAAGCGCTCGCGCACCGCGCCCAGGCGTTGCGGATAAATGTCGGCCAGCACCTCCACCGGCAGCGTGCGCGCCGAGCTGCCCGGCTGCAGCGACACCCTGCGCACGTTGCCGATGTCCACGCCGAGCAGGTCGACCGGGGCGCCGTCCTCGAGCCCGCGCAACGACTGCGCGAACAGCATGCGCACGCGCATCGCTTCGCCATCGTCGGGCGCCAGCGCCTGGCGCTGCTGGTCGAACAGCTTGAAGCCCTGGCCGCTGTCGGCCGGCTGGGCGCCGCTGCCGTTGGGCGGCGCGGCGAAGGCGACGGCGCCGACGAACACAGAGACCAACGATTGTGTGTTCAGCGTCAAGCCGCCCGCGTTGAGCGACAGGTCGATGCCGCTCGCGTGCCAGAAGCGCGTCTCGCGGGTCACCAGGTTTTCGTAGGGCGACTCGATGAACACCTGCACGTCGAGCGCACGTCCGTCGGGCGACATGCCGTAGCCGACGACACGGCCCACGCGCACGCGCCGGTGGTACACCGGCGAGCCGACGTCGAGCGAGCCGAGGTCCTCGGCGCGCAGCACGAAGCTGCGCCCGGGCTCGCCGCGAAGAAACAGGGGCGGCTGGTCCAATCCAACAAAGCGGGTGCGTTCCTGCGTCGACGCGCCCGCATCGACGCCAATGTAGGCGCCCGACACCAGCGTGCCCAGCCCGCTGACGCCGCCGGAGCCGATGCGCGGGCGCACGACCCAGAAGCGCGTGTCGTCGACGGCGAGCCAGTCCACGCTGCGGTCCAGCGACGCAATCACTCGAACCTTCTGGCGGTCGGGCGTGATGGACACGCCGGTCACGCGGCCGACCACCACCTCCTTGAAGCGCACCTCGGTGCGCCCGGCCTCGATGCCCTCGCCGCTGCGGAACTCGATGACGATCTGCGGGCCGGCTTGCAGCAACGCACGCACCACCAGCACCGCGCCGACGATGAGCGCGATGATCGGCACGATCCACACCAGCGACAGGTGCAGCCGGTTCTGCCGCGCCGGCACCGGTTCCGGCAGCGCTGCGGGCTGGTCGTCGGGCTCAGCCACGCGGGGCAGGCTCCGGCACTTCGGGCTCCGCCGGCCAGATCAAGCGCGGATCGAAGCTCGACGCCGCCAGCATGGTGGCCACCACCACGGCGCCGAACGCCAGCAGGCCGGGGCCGGGCTCGACGCTCGCCAACACGCCGAACTGCACCATGCCCACCAGCAGCACCACGACGAACACGTCGAGCATCGACCAGTGTCCGACGGTGTCGACCAGGCGGTACAGGCCGGCGCGCTCGCGTTGGCGCCAGCGCGAGCGGCGCTGCGCGGTGAACGCCAACAGCGCGAGCGATCCCATCTTGCCCAGCGGCACCACGATGCTGGCGATGAAGACGATCAATGCGAGTTCGTGCGAGCCGGTGCTCCACAGCTCGACGATGCCACCGCCGATGGTGTGGCTGACGCGGCCGAACACGCTGGTGGTCGACATCACCGGCAGCAGGTTGGCCGGCACGTACAACACCAGCGACACGGCCAGCCAGGACAAGGTCCTTTGCACGCTGAGCGGCTTGCGAGCATGAAGCGTGTTGCCGCAGCGCGGGCAACACCCGCCGGTGTCCGGCTTCGGCGCGTGCAGCACGAGCGCGCACACGTCGCAGCCGATCAGACCCCGGTCGATGGCAATCGGCACGCGCGCATTCATGGCCGCCCCCGCGATGCCGAATCCCACAGGCCTTGCAGGTCAGCGGCATGGATGGCGGTGAGCAGCACGCGTGAGTGCGATGTAGGCAAAGATGCCGGCACCGAGCACCACGTTGGTCACACCCGCCGAACGCACCACCGCGACCAACACGCCGAGCATGAAGACCTCGACCATGCTCCAGCGCAGCATCCAGCGCAGCAAGCGCATCACCGGCGCCAGCGCGGGCACCGGCCGGCCGCGCACCAACGGCAGCAACACCCACAACCGCAGCAGGATCACGCCGAGTGGAAACACGAACGCGGTGGCGGCGCTGAGCGCGGCCACCAGGTGCTCGCCCTCCTGCCAGGTGAGCCAGGTGGCGTGCAGCAGCGATGCCTCGGTGTGGTTGCCGCGCAGCTCCAGCGTGACGATCGGCGACAGGCTGCCGATCGAGAACACCAGCAACGCGCCGAGCGTGAGGGCCAGCTGGCCATCGAGCGCCAAGCCATGGCCGCGTGCCAGCACCGCGCCGCAGCGGCGGCAGCGCAGCAAATCGTCCGCGGCGAGGGCCCGGTTGCGGTACACGGCATCACAATGCTCGCACACGAGATAGGGGGCCGCGGCCGCGCGCGGCGGGCGGTCGATCGTGTCGTTGCGCTGAGCGGTTGCCGGCTGTGCCACGCGGCGACTTTAATCGCGCCGGCGTTCCCCGGGGCCGGCAGGGCCGGGCACGGGCCTTCACCTAGACTTCGCCCATGATCAACTGCCCCAGCTGCGGCGAAGAGAACCCGCCCAAGTTCAAGCTGTGCGGCTACTGCGGCACGCCACTGGCCGCAGCGGCCGCCCGCATTGCCGGTGCGCGAGCTGCGCAAGACGGTGACCATCGTCTTCAGCGACCTGAAGGGCTCCACCGCGATCGGCGAGCGGCTCGACGCCGAGGCGCTGCACGAGGTGAAGGAGCGCTACTTCAGGGCCATGGCGGCGGAGATCGCGCGCCACGGCGGCAAGGTGGAAAAGTACATCGGCGACGCGATCATGGCGGTGTTCGGGCTGCCGCACACCCACGAGGACGATGCGTTGCGTGCGGTGCGCGCCGCTTTCGGCATGCAGCAGACGCTGGCGCGAGTCAACGTCGACCTGCAGGCGCGCTACGGCGTCGGGCTGGCGCAGCGCATCGGCGTGAACACCGGCGAAGTGGTGGCCAACGACGACCCCAATGCCGACCAGAAGCTCGCCACCGGCGACGCCGTCAACGTGGCGGCGCGGTTGGAACAGGCCGCCCCCGAGAAGCAGGTGTACATCGGCGAGGTGACCTACCGGCTGGTGCGCGACGCGGTCGAGGTCGAGGCGGTCGAGCCGCTGGAGCTCAAGGGCAAATCGCAGCGCGTGGCGGCGTACCGGATCGTGAACGTGCCGGGACTCGACGGCAACCTGCGTCGCGTCGACACGCCGATCGTCGGTCGCGACGCTGAACTTGCAGCAGATCACTGCCGTCTACCACGAGGTGGTCTCGCAAGGCGCGGTGCGCATGGTCACGGTGATCGGTGACGCCGGCGTCGGCAAGTCGCGCCTGGTGCACGAGGTGGTGTCGCGCATCACCGCCGGCGCCACCGTGCTGCGCGGTCGCTGCCTGCCCTATGGCGACGGCATCACGTTCTGGCCGCTGCGCGTCATGCTCACCGCGGCAGACATCCGCGACGACGACAAGCCGGAGGAAGCGCATGCCAAGCTGTTGTCATATCTCGGCGATCGCGACGTGGTCGATCGCGTGGCGGCAGCGACCGGGCTGAGTGCCGGCAACTTTCCGCTGCACGAGATCTATTGGGGCGCGCGCAAGTCGCTCGAGATCCTGGCCGCGCGCGGGCCGGTGGTGGCACTGGTCGACGACATCCACTGGGCGGAGACCGCGTTTCTCGAACTGCTCGAGCACGTGCTGTCGACCTCCACCGGCGCACCGATCCTGCTGCTGGCCACGTCGCGCCACGATCTGCTGGAAGAACGACCGCAGTGGGGGGAGCAAGCCGGTGCCTCGCGCATCGTGCTGCGCCCGCTGAACGACGCCGCCGCCGCGCAGGTGGTGGCCAACCTGCTCGGCACCACGGGCCTGCCGCAGGACGTGTTGAGGCGCATCGTCGACACCGCCGAAGGCAACCCGCTGTACGTCGAGCAATTGCTGTCGATGCTGATCGACCGGGGCGCGCTGCTCGAGGTCGACGGGCGCTGGGTGCGCGGCCCGTCGGGCGTGGACATCGACGTGCCGCCGACCATCAATGCATTGCTCGAGGCGCGGCTCGGCCAGCTCGGGCGCGCCGAGCGCGCCACCGTCGAGCCGGCGGCGGTGATCGGCCTGGAGTTCCCGCAGAGCGCGCTGTCCGAAATGGCGCCGGCGATGCTGCGCCCGACGCTCGACGCACATCTGGCGACGCTGACGCGCAAACAGTTCGTGCACTTGTCGGTGACGGTCGACGCCACGGCACGCTACCGCTTCCACCACCAGCTGGTGCGCGACACCGTCTACAACGGCCTGCTCAAGCGCGCCCGCGCGCAGCTGCACATCGACTTCGTGCGTTGGGCCGATCGCGTCAATGCCGATCGCGACCGCGCGCTGGAGTTCGAAGAGATCCTGGGCTATCACCTCGAGCAGGCGCACCGGTACTTCGGCGAGCTCGGGCCGCTCGACGAGCAGCGGCCTGGCGGTCGGCAGCGACGCGTCGCACAGCGCCTGGCCACGCCGGCCGGCGCGCCTTCGCGCGCGGCGACATGCACGCCGCCGGCAATCTGTTTCGCCGCGCGCGCTGCGCTGCTGCCGCGCCACGCAGCCGATCGGCTGGCGCTGATGCCGGAGCTGGGCGAGGCGCTGATGGAGCTGGGCGACTTCGCCGACGCGCGGCGAATGCTGGAGGAAGCCGCCGCGAAGGCCGGCCGCGATGGCCAACGTGCGCGTCGATGCGCACAGCTTGGTGATGCGCCTGCGGGCGCCAGTACAGCGGTGAGGCAGGCGAGTGGGGCAAGGAGGCGCGCAGTGGCCCAGGCGCTCATCGCGATCTTGGAAGTGAGGGCATGCATACCCGAGCTGGCGAAGGCCTGGCGATTGAGGGCATGGTCGCCCAGGAATGCCGCCGGTACGGCCGGCACAGCGAGGCGGTCGAGAGGTCCATCGACCACGCCCGGCTCGCTGGCGATGCGCGCATGGTGTCTCGCTCCAGTCTCGCGTTGTCCTCGTCCGCACTCGCCGGCCCGACGCCGGTGCCCAGGGCGATCGCGCAGTGCCAACGGCTGATCGACGGACCACCGGCGATCGCCAGATGGAAGGCGGCGTGCTGTGCACCTCGCGCTACTGCGCGCGATGAACGGCGAATTCGACGCGGCCCGCGAACTCTACCGACGCGGGCGGTCGATGCTGCAACGAGTTGGGCCAGGGCGTGCTCGCCGCAGCCAGTGGCATGGACGCGGCCCGCTTCGAACTGCTCGCCGGTGACCCGTCCGAGGCCGAACGGGTGCTGCGCGCGGACCTCGAGTTCCTGCAAGCCTGTGGCGAGACCTACTTCCTATCCACCATGTCGGCCCTTCTGGCGCAGGTCCTCCTGGAACAAGGCCGCGACGCCGAAGCCTTGGACCTGACCGATGCGGCCAAGGCGATGGCCGCCGAGGACGACATCGACACGCAGGTGCTATGGCGATCCGTCCGCGCGCCTATCCTGGCCGCACAGGGCCGACCTGACGACGCCATCGAATTGGCCCGCGCGGCGGTGGTCCTGTCGCTGGCCACCGATGGCCCTTCCTGCAAGGCCACTGCGCACGCGGCGCTGGCGTCCGTCTACAGCAAGCTCGGACGACCCGCCGATGCCAGGAGCGCCATCGACGAAGCCATCACCTACTACCGGCAGAAGGAAGAGCGGGTTTCGCTCGAGCGCGCGATCCGGTTCGCGCAGAGCCTGTGAAGACGGTCCCGGTTCGAAAGGCAGGCCGGATCGCCCGGCCTGCCGTGGCCTGTCACCACTTGTTGAAGCCGTTTTGCAGCGCCTTCAGAACGAGCAAGATGTCGCTCAGGTCGTCCGCGGTGTAGACGCCGCCGCCGGGCTTGGGCGTGCCCAGCATGTTGTTCTTGACGAAGATGCGCTGGTCGACGCACACCGGGAGCGCCGCGCTGGGACCGGGCGCCGTCGGGTAGAACGCCGTGTCGGCGCAATTGTTCAGCGGTTCATTGGTCACCTGCCACGTTTCGCCCGCGGTCGACGTGTAATAAATCGGCATCCGGTTCGCCGCGTTCTGCGTCTTGTTGCGGATCGTCGACGCATCGCGCTGCAATACCCAGCTGACCGCCGTCCCATACAGCCCGGTAAACGGAACCAGGATCGTCGTCGTGTTGGTGGTCAGCGTGTCGTTCGTCAGGCCACCGATGACGCCGTCGTCCTCTTCGATCGTGATCGCGTCGGTCAGCCCCAGGCCCGGGGGAATCGTCAACGTCGTGGTCGACGGGTCGGTGGCCTTCGCGCTGCGATTACCCGTGAAGAACGTAGCGCCAGTCGACGGCGCGAAACCCTTGAAAAACTTCTGCTGCTGCGCGCTGTTGACCTCGGTGAGCGCGGCCAACGCCTGCCCGGAAAAATCCTTGACGGTCGAGGAGTTCGAACCCGCGCTGCCCGGCTGCGAATAGGTGAATTGCCAGTCGTACTGCAGCCGCAACCCTGCCGCCGGCGATTCGTAGATCAGCACGAAGGGCAGCGTGGCGACACCGCGTGCCTGCGCGACCGAGCACGTGACGGTGTCGCCGGCTGTATTCGGCACGCAGGCGCCAGCCGGGATGGACTCCTTGAAGACGGCGGGCGAAGTGACTGGGGGAGTGCCCTCTGCAGTGACCACCTTGGCCCTGGACGTGAACACAAGTGCGTTGATGACGTTGTTCTGGCCTAGGGTGACCTTGGCCTCGACCGCGCCGAAGTTCTGCAGGTCGGGCAGCCGGCTGAGCGTCACCTGTGTCGGAACCGCCGTCACCTGGAGAGTGACATCGGCATTGGCACCGAATGCGGCGGACACCCATCCAACCGCCAAAGATGTAAGAACCGTGAACGTTCGCAGGCTGTGCATGTTTTCTTCCCCCGGCAATCGGAGCTGTACAACGGGGGACCAAGACAATCCGGAGCTCACATCCAACCTGTCCCCCAACCGGCAGGAGTGGCTTCAACCGTTTCGCCTAATGTAAGACGTTTCCTTATGCAACCGCCGAGATGGTGCGCTTGCCGGACAGAAAGTCAACTTGCAAGCCCCGGTTTCACGGGACGGGTTTCCCCTCTTTTGTGGAGATGCACGTTCGTGGCCGGTGTCGCGAGCACCCGCTGCACCGAAGTCGGGCGCGGTCAGCGGTCGGTGAGCGCCAGATTGACCCCAAGCCCGGCAAACGCGCCGGCGAACGTGCGGCGCAGCCAGGCCTGCACGCGCGGCGACTCGATCACCGCCCTGCGGAAGGTGTTGGCCAGCGCGCCGTAGACGACGAACACCGCGAAGGTCATCGCCATGAACACGGCGCTGAGCACCAGCATGTGCAGCAGCGGCGACGGCGCATCGGGCGACACGAACTGCGGCAGGAACGCGAGGAAGAAGATCGACAGCTTCGGATTCAGGATGTTGAGCAGGAACGCCTTCACCATCAGGTGCCATGGGCCGGCCGGGCGAGACGGCCGCCGCATCGACCGCGAACGCCGATTTGTCGCGCCATGTCGCAAACGCCAGGTACAGCAGGTACAGCACGCCGGCGAACTTCAGCACCTGAAACGCCAGCGCGCTGGCATGCAGCACGGCCGCCAGCCCGAGCACGGCGGCCAGCAGGTGCGGCACGATGCCCGCGGTGCAGCCGAGCGACGCGTACACACCGGCGCGGGTGCCGTGCAGCAGGCCGGTGGACACGGTGAAGACGACGCCGGTGCCCGGGATGAGCACGACGATCAGCGAGGTGATCAAAAAGTCGATGGTGATCATGGTCGGATGAATCGATGGCTCAGGGCACGAGGTGGCGCTGCACCTGCTCTTCGTTCCAATCGATGCCGGTGCCGGGCACCTCGGGAATCAGCGCGTCGCCGTTGTCGAAGCGCAGCGGCTGCTGCAGCACCGGCTCGGCCCAATCGACGTACTCGAGCCAGTGCATCGTCGGCGACACCGCCAGCAGGTGCGCGCTGACCTCGGGAAACAGGTGGCTCGAGATCGGCAGGCCCAGCGGCTCGGCCAATGCAGCGGCGCGTAGCCAACCGGTGACGCCGCCGATCTTCATCGCATCGGGCATGCCGAAGTCGGATGCGTTCGCCGCCAGGCTCTTGGCCATGTCGTGCGGGCCCCACCAGTTTTCGCCGATCTGGATCGGCACGCGGCTCTTGCGGCGGATCTGCGCGTGGCCGTCGTAGTCGTCGGCGCGCGTCGGCTCTTCGATCCAGGCCAGCCCTTCGTCGGCCAGCGCGTCGCAACGCCGCATCGCCTCGGCCACCGACAGCGACTGGTTGTAGTCGCTCATCAGCAGCGTCTTGTCGCCGACCGATCGGCGCACCGCGCGCACGACCTCGACGTCGTCGCGTGCATCCGGATAACCGAGCCGCACCTTCACGGCCTTGAAGCCCGGCGCGGCGAGTTCGATCGCCTCGCCCGCGGCACGCGATGCACCGATGATGCCGAGGCCGCAGCTGTTGTACGCCGGCACGCGCTTGCACTCGCCGCCCAGCAGGCGCGCCAGCGGCAGGCCTTGCGCGCGCGCCAGCGTGTCCCAGGCCGCCATGTCGATGCCGGCCATCGCCATGCCGGTGAAGCCCGACGCGCCGAGCAGGCGGAACGTGCGCTGCAGCTTGGCGTCGAGTTCCAGCGGCGCGACCGCATCGCCCTTGAGAAACTCCGACAGGTTCTGCAGCAGCTGCACCACCGGCTTCAGCGCCAGCGGCGTGTAGCAGAACAGGTAGGTGCGGCCGGTCACGCCCTCTTCGGTCACGAGGTCGATCAGCGCCAGCGGCGCGATGCGCACCGTGCCGCCGCTGGTCTGCAGCGGCCGCCGCATCGGCGCCTGCACGGCACGCACGCGCAACTCGCGCAGCGTGAGCTTGGGATGCGATGAAGAAGCCATGTCGAACCTCCGTCAGTACGGCGTGCCGTCTTTGCGCGCGAAGCGCCACTGTCCGTTGATCTGCGCCGCCTGGATGTCGTCGTCGGGATAACTCGCCTGCTCGCCGGGCGTGCGGTCGCCGACCTCGAGGTACAGCACGTCGGCATCGGTCTCGTTGACCAGGTGGTGCGCATTGCCCGTGCCGCACTTGAAGCCCGCGCACATGCCAGGCGCCAGCGGCGTGCGCCCTTCGTCGGTCACCAGCGTCGGATGGCCTTCGAGGATGTAGACGAATTCGTCTTGCTTGATGTGCGCATGGCGCAGCGACGAGACGGCCCGCGGCGCCAGGCGCGTGAGGTTGACGCCGAAGTTCGTCAGCCCGAACGCCTCGCCGAGTGCCCGCTTCTCGCGCCCGGCGACACGCGCCGCGAACGCCGGCGGATAGTTGGTCTGCTTGGCGCGCGGCGCGACATCGAGCGCCTTCAGCGCCGGTGCTCGTGGAGCCATCGTCATGCGGCCCTCCTTTGCGGCGCTCAGGCGGCGGCGCGTCGCGGCTCGAGCGCCAGGCGCACCGCGAGCGCTCCCAGCACGAAGCCCATCACGTAGCGCTGCACCGCCAGCCACAGCCGGTGCTGGGCGAACCAGACGGCCAGCGCGGCACCGAACAGCACGATCAACGAGTTGATCGAGAAACTGACCACGATCTGCGTGAAGCCCAGCGTGACGCTCTGCAGGAACACCGACCCGCGCTCGGGGGCCACGAACTGCGGAAACACCGACAGGTAGAACACCGCGATCTTCGGGTTCAGCAGGTTGGTGACAAAGCCCATCGCGAACAGCTTGCGCGGCGAATCGGGCGGCAAAGGCCTGGGCTCGAACGGCGAGCTCGCGCCCGGTCGCAGCGACTGCCACGCCAACCACAGCAGGTAGGCCGCGCCGGCCCACTTGAGCAACTCGTAGGCGAGCGGCACAGTCATGAACACCGCGGTCAGGCCGATCGCGGCGGCGAGCACGTGCACCAGAAAGCCCGCGACCACGCCGAGCAGCGACACGAAACCGGCGCGGCGTCCCTGGCACACCGAGCGCGACAACACGTAGATCATGTTGGGACCGGGCGTCAACACCATCAGCAGCGCCGCGCCAGCGAACAACAGCCATTCACTCGTTGGGATCATCATCGGTCAACTCGCTCCCGGTCTGCATCGACGCTCCACGCGCCGGCCGCCCGGGCTGAAGTCGGCTGCGAAGGATACGACGGCGCGTGATCCGCTGCCGTGCGACGCGCATTGGCACCTGGGTGCGCACTGGTCTGCCTGCGCCTCAGAGCCGTGCGTTCAGCTGCTCGCGCTCGGCCTTGGTCAGCACATGCGGCGCCAGCACCGGCATGCCGCTGTCGGCGTCGAAGAACGGCGATCGTTTGTAGCTGCCGCTGAGCCGCGCGCCGAACACCGTGCTGATGAAGCGCAGTGCGCCGCCAAGCAGCTGGCGCGAGCGCTCGGCCACCGGTGTGGTGGCCGACGACACGTTCAGGCGCAAGGTCACCGGACCGAACGAGCGCTCGATCGGCACGCCGGCGCCCTCGAGGCAGGTGTGCACCAACCCGACGTATGCGGTGCTGGCGTTGCGCGACGTGTTGCCGATCGGCGTGCGGCAACAGCTCGCATACCAGCGCAACAGGCCGCGCGGCGACATCGACATGCAGGCGAGCGCGTCGAGCCCCTGGTCGATCACCACATGCTGCGGGTGAATGGCGATCACGTCGGTGCCGCCGTGCACGTCGAGCACGGCGTCGGCGCGGCCGAGAAAGTGCGCGTAGGCCTGGCAGTCCTTGCAGTAGCACACGCCGCGCGCCATCGCCTGCTGTGGCGCCGACACGTGGCCCTGCAGCGTGCCGCAGCGGCAGCGCAAGGGATGGTTCATGGCTGGCTCCAACATTGCACCAGCAGGCGCGCGCGGCGCGTCAGCTCGCCGGCCGCCACACCGGGCGCGTACAGCGACGAGCCCACGCCGACACCGGTGGCGCCGGCGGCCTTGAAGGCGGCGATGTTGGCCTCGCCGACGCCGCCCACCGCGTACATCGGCGTGCCCGGCGCAAACACCGCACGCCAGGCCTTCATCACCGGCGGACCGAGCATCTCGCCCGGGAACAGCTTCAAGCCCAACGCGCCGGCGGCCAGCGCCGCAAAACCTTCGCTCGGCGTGGCGACGCCGGGCATCGAGAACAGGCCGCGCTGCACGGTGCGTTGCACCACCGCGGCATCGAAATTGGGCGCCAGCACCAGCGTCGCCCCGGCGTCGGCCGCGCGATCGACGTCGGCAGCCGACAGCACCGTGCCGGCGCCGATGCGCGCCTGCGCGCCAAAGGTGCGCGCCAGCCGCGCGATGCTGTCGAACGGCTGCGGCGAATTGAGCGGCACCTCGATCACCGCGATGCCGCCTGCGATCAGCGCCTCGGCCACGCCGAGCACCTCGTCGGGCTTGACGCCACGCAGGATCGCCACCACCCCTTCGACCGCCTTCGCGCTCATGTTTTCGATCCATCCTTGATCAGGCCCGCAGCCTGCGCGACGCGCCATTGGCCGCGCGTGGTCGCTTCGGGCGTTGCCCGCTGCACCGCGACGCCCGCGGTTTGCATCGCACGCGCGTAACGGTCGCACAACGCGCCGTCGCCGAGCAAGGTGACCTGCGCGATGCCGGCGCGCTGGCGCGCACCGGCGATCTCGCTGCCGATCAGCACACCCGACAAGAAATCGGGCAACGTGTCGGCGCTGCGCTGCCCCATCAGCCCCGCTGTGCGCGCCGCGAACAGCGTGTGCAGCAGCTCGGCATGGTGCTGCAGCCCGAGGCGCACGCCATCGTCGAAGGCGGCGGCAGCGAACGCGCCACCGAACTGCATCAGCCGCCCGAGGATGCCGTGCTGCGTGAGCAGCGCGTACAACTCGCCGGTCATCCAGGTCTGGAAGCCTTCGATGCGGTCGTCGGCAGCGAGCCAGGCCCATTTGCTGTGCGTGCCGGGCAGCACGCAGCACGTGCCCGCCGCCAGATCGGCGCCCCACAGCTGGGTCTCTTCTCCGCGCATCACATCGGTCTGCCCGTCGCTGCCCACACAGCGCAGACCCGGCACGATGTGCAGGCGGTGGCCGTCGCCGAACTCGACCGCGGCCAACTGCCGCGCGGCCTGCGTCGGGCCGGCCGGACACTCGAGGTACGGCGCTTCGACCCAGCCCTGGCGGCTGCCGATCATGCCGCTGGCGATGCAGGCGCAACCGCGATGCGCCGCCAGCCAGTCGCCGCACAGCCCGAGCAAGGCCTCGGCGAAGCGCCGTTCGGGCACGGCCATCACGCCGGCAGCGGCGTTGCGCGTGTCGAGCACCCGGCCATCGGCGCCGAGCAAGCTGGCGCGCAGGTTGGAAGTGCCCCAGTCGAGGGCGATCAGCGTCGGGATGCTCACTCGCGTGTCGCGCATCGCTGCGCGCGGATTCAACTCACGCCGATTGTCCCTCGACCGCGCGCAATGACCGCGCCTGCGGGTGCGCGCACTCGGAGGTGCACCGTCAGCCGGCAGACAGCACGCCGCGCGAACGCGGCGGATCGAACAGGCAGTTCAGGTCGTCGAGGCGCACACGCGCCTCCCACGGGTCGAACGCCTTGCGCACCAGGTCGTGCACGTCGGTGCGCAGGTCCCACAAGTCGAGCGGCGTGCGCGCGGAGCGGATGCGCGCGCACAGGTCACGCGCGTCGACCGGCAAAGTGCCGCGCAGCGCACGTTCGAACTCGTTGATCATGTGCGACAGGCGCGACACGCTGGCGAACAGCCCGGCCGCAAAGCGCTGGCTTTGCTGGGGCCATAGCGAGTCGGTGAACTCCATGTCGCGCACGTACACAGCCACCTCCCACGGTTGAGGCCTGGCTCGCCGCCTTGTTGCCCGGCGCGTGGCTGGCCCCGCTCGTCACCAACCATTCTGGGCAGCGCAACGCGGGCCTGCACTCCGGGTTGTGGAGCAACTGTTGCGCTGCAGCAGCAGGGACAAATCCGCAAGGGGTTTCACCGACGGCGCGACAGGATCGATCACGCATCCGTGAGATAGCCGCGCTGCTGTGCGAGCTCCTGGTTCTCGAAGATCGCCATCGCAGTGGTCATGCGCTTGAAGCCGAACTTTCGATAGAACGGCTCCTTGCCCGGCACCGCGTACAGGATGACCTTGCGGTGGCCGCGCGACAGTTCGACCAGCCGGCCGACGATCTGCTTGCCCAGGCCAGTGCCCTGGTGGCTCGGCAGCACCGCGATGTCGCAGATGTAGGCGCAGTCCACGCCGTCGGCCAGTGCGCGGCCGACGCCCACCAGGCGAGCGTCTTCGCGCACGAAGCAGCGGTACAGGCTGTTGGAGAACGAGCGCTTCAGGTCGGCCGGCTTCTTGTCGCCGAGCGGCGCCACGCGGTACAGCGCCGACAGCTCTTCCCAGTCGACGGAGTTCAGATCGTCGGACCAATCCACACGCGGCACGGCAGCTCCAGGCGTTGGTGACGCCGGCAAGGATGCCACGCCACCGGCGCTGCGTTCAGAACGACTTGGTGAACTGCGCGTAGATCACGTTGGGCATGGTGCCGCCGCTGTACTTCACGCGCGGCACGGCGACCACGTTGACGCCCAGGCCCCACTCCTTGTGCGTGGTCGACAGCACCGGCAGCACGCCGGCCACCAGTTCGTGCGGGCCGTCGAAGCGCAACGTGCGATAGAACACGAAGACGCCGGCGCCGATGTCGGCGGTGTAGGTATCGCCATCGACGAAACGCTTCTGCCACGTGTGGCCGGCATAGACGCCCATCGCGTCGAGGCTGTCCTTCATCACGCCGAACGAGGTCTTGCTGACCCATTCGCTCCAGTCGCCGGTGAGAGGGCGCTCGATCTGCAGGCCGATGCCCCAGTTCTGCTCGTTGAACTCGCGCCCAGGGATCGGGTTGCCGTGTTTGTCGACCGGCGGATCGAAGTGGTGGCTCATGCCGGGCAGCTGGATCGTCAGGTGCCGCATCGGCTCCGGCCACGGCTTGGTCACGTCGTCGGGCCCCGGCACAGCGACCGCCGCGGTCTGCATGATCGATGTGGGCGCGGCCTGCGCGTGGGCCATGCCGCACGCTGCGAACCACCCCAACACCAGCGCGACGGCGCGAACCATGACCCACTTCTCCTGCAACTGCTTGCAGGGGTTGTCGGCAAGGCCACAGGAAAGTCGAGCACGCGACAGCTCGTCACCGGAGCGGAAAGCGGGAAACTGCGCAGATGGCGCGCGCTGCACTGCATCCAGTGCGCGCGTTGTAAATCCTGCGTGAACTCACACCGCGTGATAGTGCGCAGCGGTTACTTGTGCAGGGCGGCCACCACCATCGCGATCCCCGCCACGCTGAGCAGCGTCAGCACGATGCGCCGAAACGCCAGCTCGCTCAGCCCGACGTAGACGCGCGCGCCGAGCAGCGACGGCACGATCAGCGCCGGCACCACCACGGCCATCGGCAGCAACAGGTCGGCGGTGACCGCACCGGTGGCGAGGTAGGCCGCAAAGGTGACCGCCAACGCGGCCAGGTTGAAGTTCTGCAGCACGGTGCGTTGCAAGTCCTTGTCGAAGCCGCGCAGCGTGCACCACAGCGTGGGCACGACGCCGGTGAAGCCGCCGATGCCTCCCATCAGCCCGCCGACGGCGCCGGCCACGCCATCGCCGATGCGCCCTCCCACGGCTAAGCGCGGCAGGCGGTGCGCGAACAACATCGCCGGGCAGCACACGATCAGGATGCAGCCGAGCACGAGCTTGAACAGATCGGCGTTGAGGTGCGGCAGCACCGCCACGCCGATCGGCACGCCGATCGCGGCGCCGGCGAGAAACGGCGCCAGCGCCGCAAGCCGCAGGCCGCGCCGCACGGTGAACGCCTGCAAGAGCTGGCCCGACAGGCCGCCGAACACGGTCATCAACGCCGCCACGCGCGGCTCGACGCCCCAGACCCAGATCGACATCGCGACCATGCCGAACGCAAAACCCGACAGCCCTTGCACGAAACCGGCGATCGCAGCACCGAGCGCGAGCAGCAACAGGTCGTGCGTCATCCGCCGGGTCGGTCAGCGCGCGGCGTCGAACAACGAGCGCGTGCGCTGCACGCTCGGGCGTTGTTGCATCGTCTGCAACCAATGCCACAGCGCGCTGTGCGTCTTCAGCAGCGCCAGGCCGTCGGGCGCGAACGCAAAGCAGGCAAAGATCGGATAGGCATGCAGATCGGCCAGCGTGAGCTCCGCGCCCAGCAGGTGCGGCCCGCCGGCGTGCATCAATGCATCGAGCGCGTCGAGCACGCGCGCCGCGCTGCGCAGCGACTCGGCGATCTTGGCTTCGTCGCGCAGCTCGCCGTCGGCCACCGCGCGCATGCGCTCGACCGTCACGCCCCACACCATCGGCCGGTAGGCATAGGCATCGAGCAGGCCGACGATCTGGTTCACGCGCGCGCGCTGGGCGGCATCGCGTGGCTGCAGCGCCGGGCCCTCGAAGGCCTCGTCGACATAGCGCGTGATCGCGCCGGTCTCATAGAGCTTGAACGCGCCGTGTTCGAACGCCGGGATGCGGCCGAACGGATGGCGCACCCAGTGCGCGGCCGGCACGCCGTCGGGGCCGAAGATCTCGACCTCGTGCAGGGTGTAGGCCACGCCCTTCTCTTCCAGCGCCAGGCGCGCCATGCGCGTGTACACGCTGCGCGCCAGGCCGTACAGCTGCACGGCACCGGCCATCGGGCTCAGGCCTTGCGCGCCAAGTAGGCGTGGTAGTTGCAGCGGCCGAAGAACACGCCGGCGTCCGAGGCGGCGCGTTGCCCCGCGGCCCAGGCGTCAGCCTCGGCCGCGGTCATCGCACCGGCCTGTGGCAGCAGCCGGCGAAAGGTCTCGATGCCCGACAACCAGAAGCTCGCGGTGCCGACCTCGGCCAGCACATGCGAGAACGACGCCTGCAGCACGAAGCCGGCGTCGCGCAACAGCCTCGGCATCTGGCCCATCACGCGCGGATTGGCAACCACCGCGTTGAGCAGCGCCGCGTCGTCGGCGCGGGCCTTGGCCTCGTTCGGCTGGTCGAAGGTGAGCGACCCGTAGTCGCCATCGAACACCGCCAGCGTGCCGCCGGCCTTGAGCACCCGTGCGGCTTCTTTCAACACCGCCAGCGGGCCGCTCACGTGGCTGATCAGCGTGTGCGCGACCACCGCATCGAACGCGGCGTCGGCAAACGGCAGTTGACGCACGTCGCCGCTCTGGAATGTGACCCGTGGGCCCACGCCCTCTTCGCCGGCCAGCCGCGTGGCCGCGGCGACGAGGTGCGGGCTGAGATCGATGCCGGCCACGCTGCCGGTGAAGCCCGAATGGCGCGCGATCTCGCGCGCCACCAGGCCGGTGCCGCAGCCCATGTCGAGCACGCTGGCCGCCGGCGCGATCTGCATCGCATCGAGGTACTCGTGCAGCATGTTGGCGAAGGCCGGATGTTTGCCGCGCGCCTCGAAGCGCAGCACCAGCGCGTCGAGCGTGGCGGCATCGAGCTGGTCGGTCCTGGCGAACAGGTCTGCGGCAGTCATGGCATCACCCCCTGCCCGCGCGCGTTGCGCGTGCACGATCCGAAGCGGAATCATGCATGCAAGCGCAACCGGTTGGCCGATGCGCGCCGGCGGGCAACCAGGGGATGGCTGGGCAGCACACGGAGGCGAGTGCCCGACCGTGCGCGCGGCCCGACGGCGGCCGGGGTTGGTGCCCGGCGCGCCAGGCTCTCAGGAACCTTGCGGTTTGAAGTAGCGCGCCTCGAGCGTCTTGGCGCTGATCAGGTGCAGCGTGACGAGCACGCGCTCGAACCAGGTGAGCGGCTGGATGCGCCCATCGGGCAGGGTGAGCACGCGACCGAGGATCGGCTCCTCTTCGATGCGCGACTCGCGGTACTCCGGAACTGGATTGGCCTCGCTCATGCGTCGTGTCCCCTTGCCGTTGGATGGTGGGCCCGCACGCGGCGGACCGTATGTAACGGCGTGTATTTTAGGGTTCGCCGCGAGCGCAAGTGAAGCAGCGTTACTTGCGGCATTCGCGTTTGCGCGACGCGCAAACGCGGGGCTCGATGCGACCGCGCCTGCGCGCCGATCGTTGCCGCGCGTGTCAGCGCGGGCTTGGCGGGAAGCCCATCTTGCGCGCGCGCTCTTCCCATACGGGCAGGCGCGGCGCCGGACTCGCGGTGCCGTGCAGGGGATTCGGCGCGGGCGGGGCCGGGCGAGTGGTCGAGGCGGTGAGAAGAACGTTCATGGCACATCCGTTGCTGCAATCGGGATGCCGGTTCAAGGCATCCGATCGACATACGGCATTCACGCGCACATGGACGCGGCCGTTGACCGGGCCGCAAGGGATCACCCTGGCGGCGTGAGTTGCCGCACGCGCTGCAGCAACTGTTCGACATAGGGGTCGGCGATCTGCAGCGTCTGCAGCTGCGCCGCCATCTGCTCCAGGTACTCGCGGTTGCTGCCGATCGCACCCGTCGCCACCGCGATGATCGCGGCGGTCTCGTGCAGCGGCATCTCACCGGCATAGTCGTCGTGCGCGGGGTTGCAGGCGAACACCAGCGCCTGCAGCGGGCCCTGCGGCGTGTTCACCGGCAGCAGCGTGGGGCAGTAGCCGTTGCGCAGCATCTCGCGCCGCCACAGCATCGCCGACTCGACTTCAGCCGACTCGGCGCTGATGCGAAACGCCAGGCCGGTGCTGCAACAGGTGTCGTCGGACTGCTTCTCCAGCGTGAGCATCAACGCCGGGCGCTCTCGGGTGCCGCGCGCGATGCGCGTCCAGTAGGTGAAGCGGCGCTGGTAGCCGTGCAAGTGCGCCAGCCTCACCTCACTGAAGTGAAAGCCCGGATCCCACATCAGCGAACCGTAGCCGTAGATCCAGATGTCGTGCTGCGCGGCGATCAGGTCGCCCAGCAGCGCGCGGCGCGTGGCTTCGAGTTGCTCGTCGCTCAGGCGCCACTCCGGCGGAAAACCGCGCTGGCGCGCGCGCTCGTCCCACGCCGCCACGCGCTCCCAGGTGCCACGCAGCTCCGACGTTTCCGCGGGCTTCAGGCGGCCGCGCAGATGCGGCAGGTGTTGGAAGGCCAGGTCCGGGGTCAAGGGGATGCTCCGCCGCTGTTTTACCCGATCGCGCGAATACACCGGATGCGGTCCGCCAGCACGCTTGTGCTGCGAAGACCTCCAACGTCACAAGCGATTGCACCTGCGATTCATCCACCTGCGCAGCGGCCACGTATGCGACGCGCTGTGACCGGTTGGCAGACGCCGCGGGTCACCCGTGTCGCCAACATGACTTGCGAAGGGGTTCCCATGCTGTTGCACTGCCTGCCGCGACGCGCGATCGCACTGTTGCTGTGGTCCGCGTTGTCTCATCCTGCGTTCGCCACCGACAAGCTCGACCGACCGGCAATCCAACGCCTCGCGGTGCAGGCGCCGGCGCAGATCGTGACCGACCGCGACGGCATCCCGCACATCTTCGCGCGCTCGGAGACCGACCTCGCATACCTCACCGGCTACGCCCAGGCACGCGACCGCTTGTTCCAGCTCGACACCACGCGGCGCCAGGCCGACGGCACGCTCGCCGAGCTGCTGGGTCCGGCCGCGGTGCCAGGCGACGTGATGTTGCGCACCTTCGGCTTTCGGCGCGCCGCCGAGCGCTCGCTGCCGTTGGCCTCGCCCGAAGTGCGTGCGGCGCTCGCCGCGTACTCGCGCGGCATCAACGACTTCGTGACCACCAACGGGTTGCCGCCGGAATACGCGGTGCTCGAGATCACGCGATTCAGGCCTTGGAACGAGGTCGATTCGTTGAGCGTGTTGAAGTTTTTCATCTTCCCGGGGATCGACGAGCTCGAGCGCACGATGCGACTGCTCGCCTATCAGGCCGCCGGCGCGGCCAACGGCTTCGACGGCATGGCGCTGTACTTCGACGACACCGACCGCGCGCAGCCGTTCGACCCCGCGGCCACCGTGCCCGACGCACTCGCGCCCCCGGTGCGCAAGCCCCCGCAGCGCTGGAACCGCGGCGCGGCGAACTTCGACGCAAGTCACCTCGATGCGACCACGGTGCGCCTCGCGCGCGAATTCATGCAACGGCTGCGCGAATCGCCGCTGGCCAACCGGGTGATCAACCCGAGCGACAACGAACGCGGCAGCAACGCTTTCGTGGTGTCGGGCCGCTTCAGCCTCTCCCGCGAACCGCTGATGGGCAGCGACCCGCATCTGCCGCTGACCACGCCGGCGTTCTTCTATCAGGCGCAGCTGCAGGCCCCGGGCATCGACGTGATCGGCGGCCTGTTCCCCGGCATCCCGTACGTGCTGATCGGCCACAACGACCACATCACGTTTACGGCGACCAACAGCTTTCTCGACGTGAGCGACGTCTACAGCGAGCGCGTGGTGCGAGACGCCGCCTCGCCGAGCGGATGGAGCACGGTGTACCAAGGCAAGATGGAGCCGCTGCTCGCGCTGCCGCAGGTGTTTTTGGCCAACACGCCGGGCGACGGCACGCGCGACAACTTGGTACCTGCCACCGGTGTGCCGGCGCAGGTGCTGATCGCGCCACGACGCAACGACGGCCCGCTGATCCAGTTCGACCCCGCGAACGGCACGGCGCTGAGCCTGCAATGGGCCGGGCACAGCGGCACGCGCGAGTTCGATGCGTTTCGTGGCTTCAACCGTGCGCGCAATCTCAACGACTTCGCGCGTGCGGTCGAGTTCTTCGACGTTGGCCAGCAGAATTTTCTGGTTGCCGACATCGACGGCAACATCGGATACTTCCTCACCGGCGAGGTGCCGTTGCGCGAAGACCTGCAGGCCGGGCGCGTGGTCGGCCTGCCACCCACCTTCATTCGCAACGGCCAGGGCGGCAACGAGTGGCTGACCGCGCCGCCGAGCAAGGACCCGGCGCGCGCGCTGCCGTACCAGATCATCCCGACCGAGGAGATGCCGCGCCTCATCAACCCGCCGCGCGGCTACATCGTCAACGCCAACAACGACCCCACCGGCGCGACGCGCGACAACGACCCGTTCAACCAAATGCGTCCCGGCGGCGGCATCTTGTACCTCGGCGGTTCGCTGTACGACTCCGGCATTCGGGCTGGCCGCATCGACGAGCTGCTCGGCGAGCTCATTCAGCGCCGTGGTCGGCTGACCACGAACGACGTGCGCGAGATCCTGGCCGACACGGTGATGAACGACGCGCGCTTCTTCACGTCGTACATCGTCGATGCCGCGGCCAACGCGCGCAAAGCGGGAGCCCATCCGCTGCTGGTGCAGCTCGCGAACGATCCGCGCGTGGCCGAGGCGGTGGCGCGCCTGGCCGCCTGGGACCAGAGCACGCCCACCGGCATCCGCGCCGGCTACGACGCCAACGACGAGCCGGGCGACTTGCGCGAGCCATCGGCCACCGAGGTGAAGCACAGCATCGCGGCCACGCTCTTCTCGGTGTGGCGCAACCAGTTCATCAACGGGACGGTGTTGACCACGCTGCAGCGCTTCAAGCTGCCGGTGTCCAGCGTGCGGCGCGATCTCTTGATCGCCACGCGCAACCTGCTCGAGGCATTCGACGAGCACCAGGGCATCGGTGCGTCGGGCCTCAACTTCTTCGACGTGCCCGGTGTGGATGACGCCGCCGCGCGGCGCGACATCGTGATCCTGCGCGGCGTGGCGCAGACGCTCGACCTGCTGGCCGGCGACGCATACGCCGCCGTGTTCAAGGGCTCGACGAGCTTCGACGACTACCGCTGGGGCAAGCTGCACCGCGTGATGCTCGACCACCCGCTCGGTGGTCCGTTCAGCGTCCCGCCCGCCGGCGGCGCGTTCCCACCGCCGCTGGCGGCCGACGGGCTGCCGGGCATCCCGTTCGACGGCGGCATGGCGACGGTCGACATCGCCGGCAACACGCTGCTGCGCGACGAGCCGGGCGCGTTCCTGATCCGCTCGGGGCCGTCGCAGCGCTACGTCGCGCGGGCGCGCATCTTCGGCAAGGGGTTCGATGGCGAGATGAGCCTGCCCGGCGGCGAGAGCGGCGTGCTCGGCAGCCCGTTCTACGTCAACTTGTTGGAGCAATGGCTCACCAATCGCACGCACCCACTGCGGCACGGCCGCGCCGAACTCGCCGGCCACACGATCGCCACCGAGACCATCCTGCCGCAGCGCCAGTGAATGGGCGCTGTCAGTGCTGTGCGGCGCGGCGTTTCGGCGCCGCGACAGGTGGTGTGTCGCGCCGCGAGATCTCGCCGATCGCATAACCGATCGAGGCCAGCGCCAGCGGCACGAGGTAATAGACCGCGCGATAGCTGAGCAGCGCGGCCAGCACGGTGGCTGTCCCCACGTCGGGCAGGCAGGCGACGAACACCGCCTCGAGCACGCCCAGCCCGGCCGGCACGTGCGTCACCACGCCGGCCACCGCGGCGAGCAACAAGACGCCGAGCACGGCGGCGTACGGCACCGACTGCGCGAGCAACACCCACACGATCACGCCCATCAACGCCCAGTTGGCACTGGCCACCGCCAGCTGCCACAGCGCCACGCGCAACACCGGCACCGCGAACCGATGTCCGCGCACGGTGATCTCCTTGCCGTGGCGCAGCGCGCAGGCCAGCACATACGCCACCGACACGCCGACCATCGCCGCGCCGATGGCGCGCAAGGCGCCATCCGACAGATCGATGCGCTGCGGCATCGGCGGCGGCGACAGCAGCATCACCAGGCCGCCGACGAACAGATAGCCGATCCAATTGGTGACGATCGACAGCACGATGATGCGCGCCACCTGCTTGGCCTTGACCCCCGCGCGGTCGTACAGACGCAGCTTGATCGCCAGCGCACCGACCAGCGACCCGAAGTTGAGGTTGAACGCATAGCAGACCGCGCCGATGCCGAGCGTTCGCGGCACCGGCAAGGTGTGGCCCGTCTCGTGTCGGCCCACCAGCTCGTAGCTGCTGAACAGGCCGTGGCTCATCAGCGCCAGCACCGCCGCGATGCCGAGGCCGCCCAACGGCTGCTTCTGCAGCGCGCCCCACACCTCGCTCCACTCGATGGTGTGGGCATGTCGCGCCAGCAGCACCAGCACCAGCAGCGCCAGGGCCCACGGTGCGAGCTGCTTGGTCTTGGCCCAGATCGCGGGCCAGGGCAGGCCCGTGCGCGGCACGGCGCGCGTCATCGCGCGACGCTTTCTTCGGCCGGTGCCGCCATCACGCTGCGCGGCTCCCCCTGGGCGCACAGCGGCTCGACCTTGGGTTCGCGGTCGGGCAACCACTCCACCCAATGCGGAAAGCGGTGCAGAAAGTGGAACACGAAGAAGCCGCGCACCTGCGCCAGCGCCGACGACCATCGTGTGGCCGGCGGCAGCTTCACGCACGTGCAGCTCTCTGCCATCAACACATCGAGGCGCTCCCGCAGATGCGTGGCGAACTCGGCGTCGCGCACCACCACGTTGGCCTCCAGGTTGAGCGCCAGGCTCAGCGGATCGAGGTTGCTCGAGCCGACCGTGGCCCACTCGTCGTCGATTACGGCCACTTTGCCGTGGAACGGACGCTTGCAATACTCGAACACGCGCACGCCGGCCCGCAACAGGTGCGCATAAAGCATCGAGGCCGCAAAGCGCACGATCGCCATGTCGGGCTCGCCCTGCACGATCAAGTCCACCTGCACGCCGCGGCGCGCGGCGCGGCGCAGGTCCTTCAGCAGCTTGTAGCCGGGGAAGAAGTAGGCGTTGGCCACCACCACGCGCTTGCGCGCCATGCGCAGCGCGGCCCGGTACTGCAGCTCGATGTCGCGCCGGTGCTGGTCATTGTCGCGCGTGACGAACGCGGCCACGCCTCCGCCGCGCGGTGCTTGCGATGCGACGCGGCGTTGCTGATCGCGCCGCCACGGCCAGCGCCAGGCATGGGCGCGCGGCTGTGGCGTGCGCAACGCCTCGCGGCAGAAAGCGCGGATCTGCTGGACCAGCGGACCGGCGATCTCGACCGCATAGTCCTGCTTGGCCATCTTGCCGAATTCGGCCAGGTGATCGATCGAATAGTTGATGCCGCCGACGAAGGCCACCGCGTTGTCGACCACCACGATCTTGCGGTGCATGCGGCGAAATACATTGAGACGGCGCGCGAACAGGCCGCGCAACGGCTCGTAGGCGCGCACATCGACGCCGGCCTCGGTCAGCGGCTGCAGCATCTCGGGTCCGAGATCGGGCGAGCCCCAACCATCGACCACCACGTGCACGCCGGCGCCATTGCGTGCGGCCTGGATCAGCGCCTGCTGCAACTGGCGACCGACCTTGTCGTCGAACAGGATGAACGTCTCCAGGTACACCTCGTGGCGCGCGCCGGCGATGGCCTCGAACACGCGCGGGTAGTACTCCTCGCCGTTCTCCAGCAGCGCAATTCGGTTGTCGTGGGTCCAGGCGAGTTTCATAGCTGGATTTCTGCGGCGAGCGGGGCGTGATCGGACAAGGTTGCCCAGGGCCTGCGGGGCAACGGCAAGGGGTGTGCCGCGGCGACCTGCCGCACGTAGATGCGATCGAGCCGCAGCAGCGGCCAGCGGGCCGGAAAGCTGCGCGCGTGCGCGCCGGTGGCGAGGCGAAAAACCTCAACCAACCCGCACTCCTGCAACATCTCGTCGGCGCGGCCCCGCCAATCGTTGAAGTCGCCCGCCACCACCAGCGGTGCATCGGCGGGCACCTCGCGCTCCAGCACTGCGCGCAGCCGGGCCAGTTGCGCACGGCGGTGCACTTCACGCAGGCCGAGGTGCACGCACACGCCATGCAACTCCCGCTCGGCGCCGGCCAGCTTCATCACGCAGTGGAGCATGCCGCGCGACTCGTCGCCGGGCACCGACACGTCGTGGTTGGTGAAACCGAGGATCGGAAACCGCGACAGCAGCGCATTTCCGTGTTCGAGGCCACCCACCACGGCGTTGCGGCCATACGCATGGTCGTCCCAGATCTGGTCGGCCAGGTATTCGTAGTGCGCACGGTCGACGCCGTTCAGGCCGGCGGAACTCGGCGTCGCACCGGACACCTCCTGCAGGAACACGAGATCGCTGCCCACCGCTCGCACCGCCTCGCGCAGCTCCTGCAGCATGAAACGACGTCGCAAAGCCGTGTACCCCTTGTGGACGTTCACGGTCATCACGCGCACGACTCCTGGCACCGACGGCATCAACATGCGCCATGGTGGCGCGCATGTCGCGCGCATGCAGTCGGGCGAGGCTGCGACGGGTTGTAGGACAGCGCCTGCTCCGTGCGCGCTCGTGCGCCAACGAGACGGATCCGAGCGTGACTGCGGACACGGTGCGTCGCCCGTTCACATTGCGTTTGAAACGTTGCGCCAATGGTTCTGAAACGCAGCGCTCCTATCTTCGGCTCCACCGGCGCACACACCGCGCGCCGATCCGCACAGGAGATTTCGATGAACACTCTGCATACCACCCGGTTCGTTGCCACCGTCGCCGCCGCGGCCGTCTCGGCCGTTCTGCTGGTCGGCCCGGCCCAGGCACAACAAGCGCTGAGCCGCGCCGACGTTCAGCAAGAAACCCTCGCCGCCATGCGAGCCGGCGAACTGATGCCCGCGGGCGAGGGCCTGCCCCAAGGCGCCGAAGTCGCCACCGCGTCGAGCAAGACCCGCGAACAGCGCAAGACCGAGACGATGGAAGCGCGCCGCAAGGGCGAGTTCGCGCCCGGCGGCCTGGGCAACTATCTGAGCAACATGTCGCAGCAGAAGGCCATGTCCAAGAGCACCAAGACGCGTGCCGAGCGCAAGAGCGAAACGATGCAGGCGATCAAGGAGCACAAAATGACGCCGGCCGGCGAAGCCGCCTGACGGTCGTCTGACCGATCGCCAACCGAACTCAGCCGGGCGGCGCCACGCCCGCTGGGTTCGACTCGCGCCGCCACCCCACCAGCAGCGCGCTCGCCACCACCAACACGACGAGGGTCACCGCGCTCGCCTCCGGCCCGTAGTCGCCGCCGGTGAGCAGCTTCGGGCCTTGATCGCTCAGCTTGGTGATCAGCGCGGGCGCGATCGAGTTGGTGCCGCTGAGCGGCAGCTCGAAGCCGGTGCACAGCAGCCAGTTCCAGCCCGCGTGCCAACCCATCGCCCCCCACACATGCCCCACGCGCAGCACCCAGCAGCAGGTGAACACCGAGAACATGAAGGTGCCCACGAACGCCATCGGGTTGTTCGGGCTGTGGTGCAGCAGCCCGAATAGCAGCGAGGTCAGCAGCACGGCGATCGGCACGTTGAGCTTGCGCGCGATGCCCGACAGCATCCAGCCGCGAAACACGATCTCCTCCACGCTCGACTGCACCGCAAATCCGGCCAGCAGCAACAGCACACCGCCAAGCGCGGCCGGTGATGACAACGCCGGCAGCACGCCCGTTGCCGTGTAGCCACCGGCCAGAGCGATCAGCGCAACGATCAACAACACCGAGCCGACGCCGATCAGGTGGCCCTGCACGAAGCGCCTCACGCCACCGGGTCGCACCAACCCGATGGTCCCGAGCGTGCGTTTCTCGACGCCGCGCACCCAGGCCCAGGTGATCAGCGCGATCAACGGGAACGACGACAGCAGCAGCGCCATCGCCCCGGCCACGCCGACCGGGCCACGCGCGTCCATGAGCCGGTAGTGATCGAGCAGCATGGCAACGCCGATCGACGGCAGCGCCATGAACGCGAACGCCAGCGCCGGCACCAACAGCCCCCACGGCAGCCAGCCTCGCACCGGCTGCTGCGAGAACAGGATGCGAGGCGTCATGGTGAACGCTCGGTGAGGATCAACCGCGCCGCAATGGCACCGCAAAGCCGCGTGCCACGGCCGGCCTCGCCATCACCTGCTGGTACCAGCGCTGCACGTGCGGGTAGTCGGCGAGATCGACCTTGTGGCGCGGGTGGCGCCAGGCCCAGCCGACGATCGCGAAGTCGGCGATGGTGATGTCGCGGCCGGCAAAGTACGCGTGGTCGGCCAGCCGGTTGTTCATCACCGAATACAGGCGACGCGTCTCGTCCATGTAGCGCTTGAGCCCGTAGCGGCGGTCGCTCTCGTCGTCCAGCGCGATGAAGTGGTGCACCTGACCGGGGATCGGTCCGAAGCCGCCCATCTGGAACATCAGCCACTCCATCGTCGCCACGCGGGTCCGGGGCTCCTCAGGCCAGAAGCGGCCGGTCTTCTCGGCAAGGTAGACCAGGATCGCACCCGACTCGAACACGCTGATCGGTTGGCCACCGGGTCCCTCGGGGTCGACGATGGCCGGGATCTTGTTGTTCGGACTGATCTTCAGGAACTCCGGAGCGAACTGCTCGGCCTTGGTGATGTCGACCACGTGCACGCGATAGGGCAGGCCCATCTCTTCGAGCGCCACGCTGATCTTGCGGCCATTGGGGGTGTCGAAGGCATGCAGTTCGATGGTCACGAGATCCTCTTGGGGTGCTGCGAAGCGGGCAGCGGCGTGGCATTGTGCGCGATCCACCCCCGGCCGACACCGGCTGTCACACCATCGCGCAAGCACGCACCGACAATCGCGCCCTCGGCCGGCAGCATGACGCCGGCGACAAGGAGTACGGATGGACAAGTCGATGATGAAGGGTGTGCTGGTCGGTGGCGTCGCGATGGTGGTGCTCGGCGCCGGCGCGGTGGGCTACAAGACCATCTCCAAACCCAAGTTCGCCGAAGTGGTGACCAGCAAGGAAGTGTTCGAGACCGTGGTCACGCCGCGCGAACATTGCGAAAACGTGCAGGTCAAGCGCCAGGCCCCGGTGAAAGACGAGCATCGCATCGCCGGCACCGCGATCGGCGCCATTGCGGGCGGCGTGATCGGTCACCAGATCGGCGGCGGCTCGGGCAAGAAGCTCGCCACCGTCGGCGGCGCGGCGGCTGGCGGCTACGCCGGCAACCAGGTGCAGAAGAACATGCAGCAGAAAGACGTGGTCACCACCACCGAGCGCCAGTGCAAGACGGTGCAGGACAAGTCGCAGAAGCTGGTGGGCTACAACGTCACCTACCGCCTCGACGGCAAGGAAGGCACGGTGCGCACGTCGTTCAAGCCGGGCGACAAGCTGCCGGTGAAAGACGGCCAGGTCGACACCACGCCGCCCGCGAGCGAAGCGAAGTCGTAAGCCGGCGCCTCGAACCGCGCTGGCGCCGCTCGATCCACGCGCCGAGGGTCCCTTCGGCACTGGCTCTTGCGTCACTGATGCGGCGCGAGAGCGTTTGGAGCCGCATCAGGACGGCGCGATGCCCTTGACTGCAAACGCGGTCGCGCCGTAAGTACGCGGGCCATCGGCCTCGCCATCGAGATAGGCCAGGCGCACCGCGTCTTTCAGCCGTGCGCGTGCCGCCGCGTCGAGCGTGGCTGCATATTCGGCATGCGGTCCATCCTTGCCGTCGACCGGCGCCCAGTAGTCGTCGAACGACGCGTAGTCCATGCGAATGTGCAGCGCGGTCTCAGCCACGTCGGTCAGACCGCCTAGTCCCACTTCATGCAGCGGCCGTCGGAGCGCGCGGCGGTGCACGCCGAGTTCCGCGCCGCCGTGTACGGCGCGCTGCGGCCGGCGCGCTGAACGCGCTCACCCACGCGCTCAAGCCGCGTCGCCGCGCTGGGCCGTGCGCCAACGCGGCTGCGCATCGATGCGCGCCAGCAGTTCGCGCCAGGGCCGCAGGCGTGTCGATGCACAACCGCAGTCTTGCCCTTGCGCACCCAGCCACAGGCGATCGCGATCAAAGCTCAGCACCGGCTCGAGGTCGCTGCGATGCGACAGCGCCACGGCCAGCGGGTTGAGCGAATCGAGCGCCAGCGGGTCGACGAACGGCAGGCGCGCCAGCGCCACCACGTGGGCCTGCACCACGCCCGGCGTGGCAAGCGGCCGATGGCGCGCATAGAGCAGCCGCAAGGCGGACGGCGGCGAGCCCGCGGCCAGCAGCAAGAAGAACTTGGCGATCGCCGCGTCTTCGCAGTCGCCGCGGCCGAGCGCCAGGGTTTCGAGCGGCGTGAGCCACACGTCGCCACCAAACTGCTCGGCATCGTCGGCATGGACCACGCGCCGGTTGATCGCATCGTTGACGCACGCGAAACGTTCGCGCAACGGAAAGCGGGCCGCCTCATCGGCCAGCGCCTCGAACTCTTCCCACGCGCGGCGCAGCGGCAGACCCGAGACCAGCACCCGCTTGAGGCCCCGCGTTTCGCCCAGCGCACTCATCGGCTGCGCGCACACGGCGACGCACGCCAGACCCATCTGCCGTCGCAACATCGAGGATCCCTCCCTCAATGCCAGCCAAACCCCCTGCGGATGCGATGGTGCCTGCGGCTCTCGCCGCCGGGTGTAACGGCCCTGGATCTAACGTGGCGAACAGTGCAGCGAGCGCGAAGCCGACGGCGTCAGTGTTTGTGGCCGCCGCCGTGGCCACCGTGCCCGCCGCCATGCCCGCCGGCGCCGGTGTAACCGCGCCGCGCGGCATACCGAGTCGTCTGCTCCGGCGTGAGGATGCGCGCCTGCTCCAGGTGCGCTTCGAGGTGCACGGCGCGCAGTTGCGCCTGCAGCACGCCGATGCGATCGAGCTGCTCACCGAGGCGCTCGCGCGTGACCTGCTTCGACGCGAACAGTGCATCGAGCTCGCGCTCGGCATCGACCACCTGCTGGCCGAGCGCCCTGGCGCGTGCATCCATGGCCTGCCACACGGCCTGCGTGCGCGCGCGCTGTTCGGCGCTGAGCGCGAGGTCGCCGGCGAGCTCCAGCACATGGGCGGGCCCGGGGTAGCCGTTGAGCTCGGCGGCTTTTGCCAGGCCCATGCCCTTGCCGGCCAGCAGGTCGGCCTGTTCGGCACCCGACAACGCCTTGATCTCGCGCGTTTGCTGGCCCGCGTAAGGCGCCGGCGACGTGGCCTGTGCCAGCGACGCCAGCGCGCACGACAGGGCCAGGAGGTTCAGGCGGATCAGTCTCATGGCATCTCACGCTTGGGGTTCAGGTGGCGCCATGCTGCCACGGGCAGCGCCCGATGCGCAGCCCGTCTCGGCGACGCGATGAAAAGTCAATACGCAACAAACGCGCTGCTGCAGGCCGACGTTCTCACGACACGGCCACGGCTGCACAGTGAACTCACCCTCAATCCACCCGGAGTCGCTCCATGAACACCTGCACACTCACCCGCACCTTCGCAGCCGTTGCACTGTTTGCCGCCGCCGCCGCGATGACGACCACGGCACTGGCCCAGGACGACAACACGCCGCGTTCACGCGCCGACGTCAAGGCCGAAACGCTGGCCGCGATGAAGGCCGGCGAACTCGCGGCCGGCGAAGGCATGCCGACCGTGAAGTCACCGGCTGCGGCGTCGACCAAGACACGCGAAGCGCGCAAGGCCGAGACCCTGCTCGCCCGCAGCCGCGACGAACTGGTGCACTCGGGCATCGCGACCTACCGCGCCAGCATCTCGCAGCAGACCGCCACGGCCCACTCGACCCGGACCCGTGCCGAGCGCAAGGCCGAAACGATGGACGCCATCAAGCACAAGCAGATGATGCCGGCAGGCGAAGCCGCCTGAGGCTGCGCATGCAGGCGCGGCGGCCGGGGGTCTCCCCCGCGCCGCCGCTCGTACTCTGCTCGCGCCCTGCCCGCGCTTCACACAGCTTTACGTTGCGCGACCGGACCTCGCCGTGCGCGATGCGGCGGTTCCACGCGTTGTCTCTGCTACCGGCCGACAGTGGCCGACAACGACGGAGACATCCTCATGGGCATGAACAAGGTTCTTGCTGCGGCCGCGCTCGCCACCACCGGTGCGTTTGGCGTGACCGAAGCCGAAGCGGGCGGCGTGCAGTGGTCGGTGACGGTCGGCTCGCCCTTCTATGCGCCAGCACCCGTGTACATTCCGCCGCCGCCCGTGCTGTACGGACCGCCCGTGCCGGTCTTCTGGGCGCGCGGTTACCACCAGCCCCGCCACTGGGACCGCGACGGCGATGGCATCCCCAACCGCTACGACCACCGCTACACGCCGCGCTGGGATCGTGATGGTGACGGCGTGCCGAACCGCTATGACCGCTATCCGAACGGCCGCCACGGTTGGCAGGGCTACTCCGGCGGACACCGCGGGCACGACGGACGCGGCGGGCACGATGGCCGCGGCCGCGAGCATTGGGGTGGCGGCAACGGCGGTGGCAACGGGGGCGGCCGTGGCGGGCACGATGGCCGCGGCGGACACGGCGGCGGGCGCTACTGAAGCGCTCGTCTCGCCCCGAGCGGCGGGCGCGCCGACTCAGCGCGCCTTCCAGCCCAACACCTTGAGGTGCAGGTTCTGCACGTAGAGCCGGTCGGCCGTTTCGGTGAGACCGGTGGTCTCGGGATACGCGCCCGACGGGTCCTGCAGATCGGCCACGACCTTGCCGTCTTCGCCGAACGCCATCACGTGGCCGTACTTCTTGGGCAGCGGCCACAGCGCACGCGGCAGGCGCAGCGTGAGTTCGCGCAGGAACGGCTTGTCGGCCATGGCATCCACGTCGGGGCTGCGCGGCCCGGAGAAGCCGAGCCAGATGCGGCCGTCTTGGCCGCGCATCAGGTTGTCGGGATAGCCCGGCAGGTTGTCGAACATCACAGCCGCTTGTGCCGAGGGGCCGCGGCTCAGGTCGAGGTCGTTGGCCGCGAGCGCGATCTTCCAGACGCGGTACTTGCCGGTCTCGGCCACGAACAAGGTCTGCTCGTCGCTGCTCAGCGCCACGCCGTTGGCGAAGCTCAAGCCCTTGGCCACCACACGCGTGGTGCCGGCCGCGGGGTCGTACTCCAGAATGCGCGCGGTGCAGGCCTGCTCCAGGATGTCGAGCACCGCGGCCTCGAAGGTGCCGCCCCACGACGCCGGCGCGAAGCGGCCCGACGCATCGCTGAAATAGATCTTGCCGTTCTTGGCGATCACCACCGCGTCGGCATAACGGATCGGATCGCCGCCCACCTTGTCGGTGAGCAGCGTGACCTTGCGATCGGGGCTCACGGCGAGCAGGCCCTTCACCGCATCGGCGGCGATCAGGCGGCCGGCCGCGTCGAAGTCGAAGCCCAGCACACGGCCACCGGTGTTGACGAACACCTCCTGCGCCGAGCCGTCGGGATTCATGCGCACGATGTTGCCGCTGGCCATCGCGGCATAGAGCTTGCCGTCGCGCGCGAGCACGACGTGTTCGGGACCCACTTCGCCGCTGAGCGCAATCAGCGTGAGGCCGGCGAGCTTTTGGTTCGTGGCATGCACGCCGATGTAGCCCGGAGGCGCTGGCGCCTTCCACGCCACCGCGCGGATCGGCACCGGCCACAGCGCCAAGTAGGCGGCGAGTGCCAGCAGCACCAGCACCACCGCCCAGGCGATGCGCTTGATCATCGGGTTGTCTCCTCTTGTGGGCGTCCTTGTTGAATCTTCATCTCGTTGTGCTTCGCGGCGCAACCCGCAACGACCACTAGCGCCGCAGCGCACCTTCCTGATGCGGCACGCTGTCAGGTACCGGGGTTGGACCCGCGCGCCCACCCGATGGCGATCGATGCGCTCAAGCTGCCGCGCGAGCAGATCCTGCTCGTGCCGTTCGCCGGCTGGGATGCGGCCGGCGCCTGAACTGCGTCAGCCTGCGGCAGGCGCCGGATCGACGGCCGAGCTGCTGCGCGTGCGCAGCGCCTTGATGCCCTGCTCGATGCGCTCGGCCATCTCGCGCTCGCGTTGCAGCGCGCGCAAGGTGTTCTGCCCTTCCTGCAACGTGAACTCCAGCCGGGCCAGCTTCTCGCCCACCTGGTCCACTCGGGCGCGCTGCTCGCCCAGCAGGTCGAGGTTGACGTTCAGGTCCTGCAGCATGTGCACGATGCCGTTGGCGCGCGCGCGCACCTCGTCGACCAGCTTGCGCTGCGACTCGATGGTCGCGATCTTCGCGTCGGTTTCGCCCAGGCTGCCCAACAGGTCATCGACCTTGGCACGCAGCTCGCTCACGGCACCGCGCTGCTCACTCACGTGCTGCAGGTCGGCCTTGCTGCGTTCGCTGATGAGGCGGATGTTGTCCACCTCCGCCTTCACCGCCTGCACCAGGGCCTCCTGGTCGCTCAGCGACCGGATCTGCTGCTCGACCCGGGCCGACCCGCGATCGAGGTCGTCGAGCCGGCCTTCCAGCGCCGTCACCTTCTCCTGCCCGCTCAACACCTGCGCGCAGCGCTGATCGAGCTGCCGCGTCATCGCCTCGGCGCGCTGGATGCGGTCTTCGGCGGTTTCGGTCTGAGCCACCGCGTCGTGCTGAGCGGCCTGCACGCGCGCCAATTCGGCGAGCAGCGATTCTTTCAGCGCCGTGGCGCGATCCAGGTCCGCGCTCACGCCCCGGGCCTGCTGCAGCCGCTCGGCGCTTTCGGCCGACAACGCCTTGCCCTGCTCGACGAGCTCCAGCAGCTGCGCGCGTTGTGCATGCACCGCCGCCTCGTCGGTCTGCACGCTCTGCACCAGCTGCTGGCAGCGCTCGACCTGTTGCAGCAACGTGGCCACCTGCCCGGCCAACGGCAGCACGCGCGACTGCAGCGCGGCCACGCTGTCGAGCTTTTGCTGTGCGTCGAGCAGTTGCGTCATCAGCGTGTCGCACTGGTTCTTCACGCCTTCGACCTCGGCGCGGCGCGCCAACTGGTCGGCCAGCTTCTGTCCCACCTCGGCCGTCACCGTGTGCAGGCCGTTGACGCGCTGCTCGATCGTCTCGACGAACTGCATGCGTCCGCTCACGCGCTCCAGGCGCTCATCGAGCTCGTGGGTCAACTCGCCCAGGCGAGCAACCGACTGGTTGCCGGCATCGACCAGCGCCAGCTTGGCCAACACGGACTGGATGCGGGTGTCGAGCTCGGGCACGCGGCTCATCATCGCCGCCGCGCGTTCACCAAAGCTGTCGAGCGCTGCGCGGTCCACCGCCAGCCGGTCGCGCAGCAACGCCGCTTCGGCATGCGCTTGGTGGAACTCGGTGAGCGCACGCCGCATCGCGTCGATCTCTTTCTGCGCGTGCAGCAAGCTGTCGTGCTGCGCGGCGGTGCGCTGCCCCAGTGCCTCGACCTGCGCCAGGCTCGCGGTCAACGCCTCGAGTGCCGCGTGCCGGCCCGACAGCTCGTCGGCCCTGGCCGACCACGCGCCGAAAGCCTTGCTCACGGCGTCGGCCTTGCGCTCCATCGACATCAGCGTGTCCTGCTTGGCCATCAGGCCCTTCACGCTGGCCTGCGTGTCGCCCACCGCGCGCGCCATCGCCTGCAGGCGCTGGTCGAAGGCATCGATCTCCTCCTTCTCGATCGTGAGGCGCTCCACGTTGGCGTGCAGCTGCTCCGACAGCGCACTGCCCTGCGCTTCGACGCGCGCGGCCTCGCGCAGGAACTCGTCGCGCCCGGCGGTTGCCGACGTGAGCTCCTGCGCGGTGGTGCGCGCCAGCGCCTCCATGCGCCCGATCGTCTCCTCGGCCTGCCGCATCTGCTCGCCGCCCTGCGCCAGGCGCGCGATCTGCGCATCCATGCTCCACACCATCTCGTTCAGGCGCGTGGCCTCGACGACGGCACGCTCCACCGCCTGCTTCTGCGTCTCGAGCGCCTTGGTCTTGTGCGACACGTGTTCGGCCAGCGCGTTGAGCGCGTTGAGACGTTGCTCGGTGCCCTCGCTCAGCTCCTGCAGGCGGGCAAACGCCAGCAGCTTCTGGTCGATGCCCTGCACGGCTGCGGTGGCCGCGGCCGCATCGTCGCGCGCCGCGCGTGCGCCCTCGCGGATGCCCTGCAACTCCTGCTGCAGTTGCGTCTCGGAGCGCCGCAGCGCCTCGAGCTCGCCCTTGAGCGCGATGATGGTCTCGGCCGAACGGGCCACGTCGGCCGTGGCCTGGCGCAGGCGAGCGCGCAACTCCTCCAACTGCTCGCCCTCCTGGCGCAGCGCGGCGATGCTGTCGCGCGCCTCGAGCTTGCGCGCATCGCCTTCGGAGTGCACACGCGCCAACATCAGCGCCAGCGCTTCGCGCTCCTCGCGGGCCTGGGTCACCAGGTCGCGGAGTTCATCTTGGGACTGCTTGCGGCCGGAGCCGTTCTTGAAGATCGTGTCGAGCATGGCGAGGTCTCCGCGGGGTTGCCCGCATCGTGCCGCCGCTGCGCGTGTTACCGCTGTGATGTATTGCCCCGGCATCGGCGCGCGCAGACGAGCGGAGGCGCCGATTGCCGACGATGCGTCTTGCAACACTGTGACCGCCGCGGTTTGCGTGGAGGATGCCGGTTGACACGCACATCCACCCGACGAGCGTGCTGAACGGGATCGCCAGCCCAGCCACGGGGTCGGCCGGCAGGCCGGCTCCGTTCGGTGTGGCGTTCACGTCAGTTGGCGCTTCAGGCCTTCTTCGCCACCAACGTCAGGATGTCGTAGCTCGCCACGATCTCGCCGTCCTGGTTGGTCACCGCCACGTCCCACGCCACCACGCCCTGCCCCACGCCCTTGGCGTCTTTGCGGTTGCGGTCGATCTTGCGTTTGCACGTGAGGCGGGCCTGGATGGTGTCGCCGATGCCCACGGGTTTGACGAAGCGCAGCGTGTCGAGGCCGTAGTTGGCCAGCACCGGGCCCGGCGCGGGCGACACGAAGAGGCCCGCGGCCGCGCTGAGCACGAAGTAGCCGTGCGCGATGCGCTTGCCGAACGGGCTCTCCTTGGCCGCGATGCTCGTCGAAGTGCATGTAGAAGTAGTCGCCCGAGATGCCGCCGAAGGCCACGATGTCGGCCTCGCTCACGGTGCGGCGGTGCGTGAGCAGCGAGTCGCCGACCTGCAGGTCTTCGAAGTGGCTGCGGAACGGGTGCAGGTCCGACTCGCGCAGCGCCGCGCCGCGCATGTACTCGCCGGTGACGGCGGTGATCATCGTGGGCGAGCCCTGCATCGCGGCGCGCTGCAGGTAGTGCGTCACCGCGCGCACGCCGCCGAGCTCTTCGCCGCCGCCGGCGCGGCCCGGGCCGCCGTGCTTGAGCATCGGCAGCGGCGAGCCGTGGCCGGTGGACTCGGCCGCCGCTTCGCGGTCGAGGATCAGCAGGCGGCCGTGCCACGCCGCGATCTGCGGCACGACCAATGCGGCGGTGGCCGGGTGGGTCGTGACCAGCGTGCCCACCAGGCTGCCGCGGCCGCGCGCGGCCAGCGCCACGGCTTCTTCGACGTCGGCATACGGCATCAGCGTGCTCACCGGGCCGAAGGCCTCGACGTCGTGCGCGGCATGGTTCATCGGCATCGCGGGCCAGCAGCAGCGTGGGCGCGAAGAACGCGCCTTCGGCCACGCCGGCGCCCACCGGCGCAAAGCCGTCTTGCGCGCCGAACACCACCTCGGCGTTGTGGCTCAGCTCGGCCACGCGCTCGGTCACGTCTTTGCGCTGCGCGTGCGACGCCAGCGCGCCCATGCGCACGCTCTCGTTGCGCCGGGTCGCCGACCACGGTCTTGGCCAGCCGCGCGGCGCAGCGCTCGGCCACGACGTTCACGTGCTGCTGCGGCACGATGGCGCGGCGGATCGCGGTGCACTTCTGGCCCGCCTTCACCGTCATCTCGCGCGCCACCTCGCGGACGAAGAGATCGAACTCCTCGTCGTCGGGCGCCACGTCGGGCGCGAGGATCGCGCAGTTGAGCGAATCGGCCTCGGCGTTGAACGGGATCGACGTGCTGCACGATGTTGGGGTGCACGCGCAGCTTGGCAGCGGTGTCGGCGCTGCCGGTGAAGGTGACCACGTCGTTGCCCGTCGAGCCGGTCGAGCAGGTCGCCGGTGCCGCCGATCACCAGCTGCAGCGCGCCTTCGGGCAGCAGGCCTGACTGCGTGGATCGAGCGCACCAGCGCCTCGGTGAGGTAGCTGGTGGCGGTGGCCGGCTTGCCGATGCACGGCATGCCGGCGAGAAAGGTCGGCGCAAACTTCTCCAGCAGCCCCCACACCGGAAAGTTGAACGCGTTGATGTGCACGGCCACGCCGCGCCGCGGCACCAGGATGTGCGTGCCGGCGAAGCGTGCCCTTCTTGCCGAGCGGCATGCGCGGGCCCCTCGTGCACCACGTTGCCCGAGGGCAGCTCGTTGCTGCCGACGCTGGAGTACGCGAACAGCGTGCCGCTGCCGCCCTCGATGTCGATCCAGCCGTCCTGCCGCGTGGCGCCGGTGTGCGCCGACACGGCGTACAGCGCTTCCTTGTTGTCGTTGAGGTACTTGGCCAGCGCCTTCAGGATCGCCGCGCGCTGCTGGAAGTCGAGCTTCAGCAGGTTGGGCAGGCCCACCGTGCGCGCGTGGTGCAGCGCCTCGGCGAAGTCGAGCGTTTCGGCGTGCGTGCTCGCCACCGGCTTGCCGTTGATGGCGCTGCGCAGTTGCTGCGCGGGCTTGGCTGCCGTGCCAGCGGCCAGCGATGTAGCTCTGGAGAACGGCTGTCATGGATACGACTCCTGTTGTTGGCGCGGGCGGGGTGGCGCCGCGCCGGCGCGCTCAGCCCTGGGGCAACAGCGCGCGCACCTCGTCGGCAAACGTGGCCACCTGGATCGGCTTGGCGATATAGCCGTTGCAGCCCACGGCGAGAAACCTTTCCTTGTCGCCCATCATCGCGTAGGCGGTGAAGGCCACGATCGCCAGCGGGCGCGCCTGCGGCCGGCTGCGCAGCTCGCGCGTCAGCGCCATGCCGTCGAAGCCCGGCAGCTGCATGTCCATCAGCACCAGGTCGGGCTGGAAGCTCGCCACGCTGTCGAGCGCGCCGTGCCCGTCGAGCACGCTGGTCACCTCCATGCCGGCGCGCGCGAGCAGGAAGCTTGCCATCTCGACGTTCATCTCGTTGTCGTCGACGATCAGGATGCGGGGCGATGCTCAATGGAAGACCCTCCGCACTGCGTGCTCCGGGATGAGCGCTCCGGAGCGGCCGCGCGCGCTCACTTGACCACCCTCCGCACTGCGTGCTCCGGGATGAGCGCTCCGGAGCGGCCGCGCGCGCTCATGTGGTCACCCCTTGTGCGCGATGCACCTGCCAGGCGCGCAGCTGTTCGACCAGCGTATCGAGCCCACCGCCGGACTTGCCCACCACCGCGCGCGCCGAGGCCTTGAGCACCGCGAGTTCGTGCGCCTGCAGTTGCATGCTGGTCCACACGAACACCGGCAGGTGCTTGAAGCGCATCTGGCGGCGCAGCGCGTGCAGCAGGTCGAAGCCGTTCAAGCCCGGCATCACCAGGTCGAGGATCAAGGCATCGGGCGACTGCTGCTCGATCATCTCGAGTGCCTGCGTGCCGCTGGTGGCCGTGCGCGCGGCGATGCCCAGCGTCTGCAGCGTGGCCACCATCAGCTCGAGCGTGCCGGGGTCGTCGTCGACCACCAGCACGCTCGGCGTGTTGTCGGGGCCGCCGAGCCGCTGCAGCGCGGTCTTCACTTCGTGCGGGCGGATCGGCTTGGTCAATACGTCGTTGACCGCAAATCCGGCCAGCGCCGAGGTCTCGGTCACCACGGTGATCACCACCACCGGCGCCGAGCGGTTCGGGCCGCTCGAGCGCAGCGCGTTCAGCACCTCGAGGCCGCTGCGGTCGGGCAGCAGCAGGTCGAGCGTGATCGCGTCGTAGCGGCGCTCGTTGGTCAGCTGCAAGGCGCGCTCGGCGGTGCCGGCCACCTCCACCCGGTAGCCTGCCGTGTGCAGGATGCGGGTGAGCTGCGCCTGGTCGGCGCTGTCGTCCTCGATCACCAGCACGGTCGGCGCATCGGACATCGCGCTCGGTGCCGGCAGCGGACGCTGCGGTTCGCGCGCGATGGCGCCGCTGACGCGGCGCGGCAGGATCAGGTGGAACACGCTGCCCACGCCCGGCGTGCTGCGCACGCCCACGCCGCCGCCGTGCAGCTCGGCGAGGTGACGCGTGAGCACGAGGCCGAGGCCGGTGCCACCGTAGTTCTTGGCCATGCCGGTGTGCACCTGCTGGAACTGGCGGAACAGCTTGGGCAGATCGTCGGCCGCGATGCCGATGCCGGTGTCTTCCACCTCGATGCGCATCTGCTCGGGGCCTTCGGGCAGCGCGCGCACCGACACGTGGCCGCCGCTGTCGGTGAACTTGATCGCGTTGGACAGCAGGTTGTAGAGCATCTGCTTCAGGCGTGCGGGGTCGAGCGCCACCTCGCCGAGCGCGGCATCCACCTGCGTGCCCACCTGCACGCCCTTGCGTGCGGCCTCGGGCTGCAGCACCGCCACCACTTCTTGCACCACCGTGGCCAACTGCAGCGGCTCGGGCGCGAGGTCGAACTTGCCCGACTCGACCTTGGACAGGTCCAGCACGTCGTTGATCAGGCGCAGCAAGTGGCGTCCGCTGGCCGCGATGTGGTTCAGGTACTCGTTGCGCTTGGCCTCGGGCAGCGCGACGTTGCCGCGCAGGATCTCGGCAAAGCCGATCACTGCGTTGAGCGGCGTGCGCAGTTCGTGCGACATGTTGGCGAGGAACTCGCTCTTCAGGCGGTTGGCTTCCTGGATCTGCCGGTTCTCCGCCTGCAGCCGCACGCTGTTCAGGCGCAGCTCCTCGGCCTGCTTGCGCGCGGTGATGTCGATCACCACGCCGACGATGAAGCCCGGCTCGCCGGGGCGCGAGTGAACACGCCGCGCGACGTGAGCCAATGCACGCTGCCGTCGGGCCACACCACCCGAAAGTCGTCCTGCCAGGACGAGCGCTCGCGCGCGTGGTCGCTGCAATGGCGCCGCACACGCTCGCGATCGTCGGGATGGATGCGGCGAAGAAGCTGCTCGGCACTCCAGTCGATGGCGGCTCGGTGTAGCCGTAGCAGCGGTCGTGTTGCATCGAGTGGCGGATCGCGCCAGTGGCGAAGTTGATGTCCCAGTCGCCGATCTCTGCCGGTGTCGAGCGCGATCTGCAGACGCGACTGGCTGTCGCGCATCGATGCCTCGGCATCCTGGCGGGCCTGCTCGCGCTCGAGCAGCAGCTGTTGCGCCTGCTGCAGCGCACGGCCGAGTTCGTGGGCCTCGTGCAAGGGCGAGTCGGCGACTTGACCGATTCGCCGCGGCCCACGCGCAGCGCCGGCTCCACCAGCGCCTGGATCGGCGCGGCGATGCGTTGGCCGATCGCGCGCGCCAGCAGCAAGCCGATGGCCAGCAGCCCCAGCGCACTGGCGGCCGTGATCCACAACGAGCGCTCCAGTTGCGCATGCAGTTCAGACTGCGGCACGCCGATGGCGGCGACCCAGCCGTACTTGCCGTTGCGGCTGAAGCTGGTGACGACCGGTATGCCCTCGACCGTGCGCCCCTCGAACGAGCCTTCGGGCACGTTGCGCCGGATGCTGTCTTGCAGGTTGGCGCCGCTGGGCTTGCCGACGAAGCTTTGCGCTTCGCGCGAGCGCGCCACGATGACGCCCTTGCTGTCGAGGATGGCACCGGTCCACGCCTCGGGCAGCGTGCGTCGCGACAGCACCTCGGCAAAGCGGCCGAGGGTGAACACCATCTCCAGCCGCCCCACGGCCTGGCCGCCGCGAACCACCGGCACCGCCACCGCGATTTGCTGCTTCTTGGACACCTGGCCCATGAAGGCATCGGACACCGCGGGCTTCAGGTCGCGCAGCACTTGTGGAAAGCGGTCGTGCTGCACCTTGGGCAGCGGCGTGCCCCAGTCGTGCGCCGCGCTCGACAGGCCTTGCAGTTCGGTGTCGAACAGCACGATGTTGTCGGCTGCCACGTGCTTGAGCACGTCGCGCGAGCGCGCATGGAAGCGCTGGAAGTTGCGGTCGTCGATGCTGGCCGCGGTGGCCAGCGTCTGCAGCACCTGGATGGTCGAATCGAGTTCGTGGTCCACCGCCTGCACCAGGGCACGCGTGTCGAGCACGTTGGCCTGCACCAGCGTGTCACGAGCGCGCCGGTACGAGTCGAACACCAGCACCACGGCCAGCAGCGCCACCGGCACCGCGCAGGCGATCACCAGCCATTGGATGCGGGTGCGGATCGTCGACGTGGCGCCGGCGCCGAAGGGCCACAACGCCGTCAAGAGACCTTCGTTCACCATCAGGCGTCGATTACACCATCGGCGCCACCGCGCCCGCGCACAAAAAAGGCTAACTGGCCCGTTCGATGGCCAGCGCGATGCCTTGGCCGACGCCGATGCACATGGTGGCAAGCCCGCGGCGGCCGCCGGTCTTCTCGAGCTGACGCATCGCGGTCAGCGCCAGCCGCGCGCCCGAGGCACCGAGCGGATGGCCGATCGCGATCGCGCCACCGTTGGGGTTGACGCGCGGGTCGTCGTCGGCGATGCCGAGTTGGCGCGTCACCGCCAGGCCCTGCGCCGCGAACGCCTCGTTGAGCTCGATCACGTCGAGTTCGGCCACCGCCCAGCCCAGGCGCTTGAGCAGCTTTTGCGTCGCCGGCGCAGGCCCGATGCCCATGATGCGCGGCGGCACGCCAGCCACCGCGGCGCCGATGATGCGCGCGCGGGGCTTGAGGTTGTACTTCTTCAACGCGGCGTCGCTGGCGATCAGCAGCGCGCACGAGCCATCGTTGACGCCCGACGCGTTGCCCGCGGTCACGGTGCCGTCGGGCTTGACCACGCCCTTCAAGCCCGCCAGCGCATCGAGCGTGGTGGCGCGCGGATGCTCGTCGGTGGTGAACTGCGTGGTCTCGCCCTTCTTCTTGCCGGCGATCGTCACCGGCACGGTCTCGCCCTCGAAAAAACCAGCCTTGTGCGCAGCCTGCCAACGCTCTTGCGAGCGCAGCGCGAAGGCATCCTGGTCGGCACGCGACACCTTGAATTCGGCGGCCACGTTCTCGGCCGTCTCGGGCATCGAGTCGATACCGTGCTGCTGCTTCATCAGCGGATTGACAAAGCGCCAGCCGATCGTGGTGTCTTCGACCTTCACGCTGCGCGAGAACGCGCTGTCGGCCTTGGCCATCACGAACGGCGCGCGCGTCATGCTCTCCACGCCGCCGGCGATCATCAACTCGGCTTCGCCGGATGCGATCGTGCGCGCGCACATCGCCACCGCGTCGAGGCCGGAGCCGCACAGGCGGTTGATGGTGGCGCCGGCCACATCGGTGGGCAGGCCGGCGAGCAGCGCAGCCATGCGGGCGACGTTGCGGTTGTCTTCGCCGGCGCCGTTCGCGCAGCCGTAGATCACGTCGTCGACCGCCGTCCAATCGACGGCACCATTGCGCTGCATCAGCGCCTTGATCGGAAGGGCGCCGAGGTCGTCGGTGCGCACCGTGGACAGCGCGCCGCCGTAGCGGCCGATCGGCGTGCGCACGCCGTCGACGATCCAGACCGGGCGGGGCAAAGACATGGTGTTCTCCTTCAGAAGCCGAGGCGCGTGTCTACGATAACCTAGCGCGCTTTGGCCGTGGGAATGGGATCGACTTGGGCGCCTTGCGGGCGCGGTCGCGCCTGCCGATGCTGCTGCTCGAGATCCTCGAAGACATCGCCAAGCTTGCGCTCAGCGTGGCCGCGCTGTACGTGGGCCTGCGCCTGGTGCTGCGGCATCGCCGGCCGGCATGGCACGACCGCGTCGACCAGCGTCGCGCCGCGTTCCTGTGGCTGCTGATGCTCGGCGCCTCGGCGGTGATGGTGGCCGAAGATGCGCTGGGTGGCGACTCGCACCTGATCGACCGCCACATTCTGCTGTTCATCCGCGAGCAGCTGCCGGCCATGCTGACGCTGCCGTTCGAATGGATCACGCTGACCGCATCGGGGCATGTGCTGACGCCGCTGACGATCGCGACCAGCGTGGCGCTGTACTTCACCCAACGCCGCGGCGACGCGATGCTGGTGGCCGGGTCGGTGACCTGCGGCGCGGTGCTGGTCTACGTGCTCAAGATGCTGGTCGAGCGCGAACGGCCCAAGCTGTGGGCAGGCGAGTGGTACTGGGGCTCGAGCTTCCCGAGTGGGCACACGCTGGCGATGGCGTGCTTTCGCGACCGCCACCGCGTTGGTGATCGGGCGCACGTGGCCGGGGCTGCGCGTGCCGGCGCTGGTGCTGGCGCTGGTGTGGGTCGCTGCTGGTCGGCCTTCTCGCGCCTGGTGCTCGGCGTGCACTGGCCCACCGACGTGGTGGTGGCCGCCTGCATCGGTGCGGCGATCCCGCTCGGGTTCAGCTTTCGGCTCGAACACCGCGAAGGACTGAATCTCCGCGCACGATCACAGCCACGGTGGCGGCCGACTTGCGCGGCGCCTTCACCGCCGGCAGGCCGCCGAGGAACAAGTCGGCCACCATCGGCGCGATCGCCGTGTGGTCGAGCTCGCCATCGGGTTTGAGCCAGGTGAACATCCAGTTGATCATGCCGAACAGCAGCATCGTCATCGGCTTGGCGAGCTTGGCGCGCTTCAGTTCCGGACGCAGTGCCGCCACCGCGCGCGCGAAGCCGGCCACCACCTCGCGCTCCTTGCCCAGGATGCGCTCGCGGTCGGCCTCGTCGAGGAAGCGCACGTCTTCGGTCAGCACGCGGTGCGCGTGCTGCGCGCCGGCGTACTCCTCGACGATGCGGCGCGACCAGCTCGCGCAGATGCGCCTCCGGGGCGAGGCGCTCGGCAGCGACCTCGGCCACCAGCGCGTGCAGGCGCTGCACATGGCCCTCGGCGATCGCCACCAGCAGCGCGTACTTGTCCTTGTAGTAGTGGTACAGCGTGGCCTTGGACAGGCCGCAGGCCTGCGCCACCTCGTTCATCGACGTGCCGGGATAGCCGCGGTGGGCGAACAGCGTGGCGGCGTGCGCCAGGATCAGCTCGCGCTGGTCGTCGTAGCCTTTGGCGCGGCCGCGGGCCATGGCCGTGCTTTAGCGCTCGTCGAACGACAGCACCACGCGCTCGGTCGGCGGATGCGCCTGGCAGGTGAGCACGAAGCCGGTTCGCGACTTCCTTCTTGTCGAGCGCGAAGTTGCGCTCCATGCGCACCTGGCCTTCGATCAGCTTGGCGCGGCAGGTGCCGCACACGCCCGAGGTGCACGAGAACGGCACCTCCAGGCCCGCGGCCGAGGCGCGCATCGAGGATGCTCGGCTGGTCCTTGCGGAACGTCGATCTCGCGCCGCAGGCCGTCGCGGATGATCGTCGATCCGGGCCAGCTCGGCGTCGCCGGGCTGCGCCTGGTGCACCACCGCGCCCACCGGCCTGCGCGGCCTGCGGCGCGATGCCGAAGCGCTCGATGTGGATGCGCTCTTCGGGCACGCCGGCCGCCAGCAGCGCGGCCTCGGCCTCGTCGTTCATCTGGAACGGGCCGCAGACGAAGGCATGGTTGATGCTGCGCGCCGGCACCAGCGCGTTCAGGAACTCGCCGATCTTGTCGCGGTTCATCACGCCGCTGTTGATCGGCGCGTCGGTGTGCTCGTCGGAGAACACGTGGTGCAGCACCAGCCGCGTCATGTACCGGTTCTTCAGGTCCTCGATCTCTTCCTTGAACATCGTGCGACTTGCAGCGCACGGTTGCCGTAGATCAGCGTGAAGCGGCTCGTCGGCTCGCGCGCCAGCACGGTCTTCATGATCGACAGGATCGGCGTGATGCCGCTGCCGCCGGCGATGCCCACGTGGTGGCGGCGCGCTGCGCGGCTCGATCGGCACGAAGAAGCGGCCCTGCGGCGCCATCACGCTGGATGGTGTCGCCGGGCTTCAGGTGCTCGTTGATCCAGTTGGAGAACACGCCGCCGTTGACCTTGCGCACGCCCACGCGCAGCTCGCCGTCGTCGACGCCGGCGCAGATCGAATACGAGCGGCGCAGGTCCTGGCCGTCGATCTCGCGTGCGCAGCGTGAGGTACTGGCCCTGCGTGAAGCCGAACACGTCGCGCAGGTCGGTGCGGCACGTCGAAGGTGACGATCACCGCCTCGGCGTGTCGGGCTCGATGCGCGCGCACGCGCAGCGGGTGGAACAGCGGCGTGGTGGTCATGGCAACAGCGCTCAGATGGGCTTGAAGTGCTCGAACGGCTCGCGGCACGCCAGGCAGCGGTAGAGCGCCTTGCACGCGGTGGAGCCGAAGGCCGACAGGCGTTCGGTGTTCGTGCTGCCGCAGCGCGGGCACGCGATGGCTCGGCGTGGCGATCGAGAGCGGATCGGCTCGCCTGGCTCACCGCGGCGTCGCCGGCTCGGCGGCGCGATGCCGTACTCGCGCAGCTTGCGCCGGCCTTCGTCGCTGATCCAGTCGGTGGTCCAGGCCGGCGCGCGCTGCAGCGTCACACGCGCCGGGCCGAGGCCGGCGTCGTCGAGGGCGTCGAGCACGTCGTGCTCGATCACCTCGGTGGCCGGGCAGCCGCGAGTAGGTGGGCGTCAGCACGACCTCGAGCCCATCCGTCGTGCGCGATCACGTCGCGCACGATGCCCAGGTCGCAGCACCGACAGCGCCGGCACTTCGGGGTCGAGCACGGTGTCCAGCACCTCCCACGCGTCGCTCGACGCGGCGTGCCGGCTGCGCGGCGGCCGCGGCCGTCACCACACGCCTCCGGGATATGCGCGCTGCAGGTACTGCATCTCGGCCAGGATGTAGCCCATGTGCTCGCTGTGCACGCCGCGCTTGCCCGTGCTGCGAGAAGGCCGAGTCGGCGCGGCATCGGCAGCTTGGCTTCGTCGAGCATCGCGCGCATCTCGGCCAGCCACGGCTCGCGCAGCTCGGCCCAGCGCGGGCCGAGGCCGCTGGCCGCGGCCGCGTCATCGACCGCGTCGCTGTCGAACAGCTCGGGCGCGTAGCGCCACAGCGTCGTCCAGCGCGGCTTCGCATGCGGCGCGCGCGACTCTTCGCGTGCCGTCGCCCAGCCGCACCACCCAGTCGGCCGCATGCTGCTGGTGGTAGCGCGCTTCCTTCACCGCCTTGCCGGCGATGGCGGCGAGTTCGCTGTCGCTCGATCGCGCAGGCGCTCCCACAGCAGCTTGAACCAGGTGGCCATCATCGCGTTGCGCAGCACGCGTGAAGGCGAAGTCGCCGCGCGGCAGCTCGGCGATCGTGACGTTGAGGTAGTCGCGCTCGTCGCGCAGGAAGGCCAGCTGGTCTTCGTCGTGGCCCTGGCCGTCGAGCTGGCCGGCGCGCGTGAGCAGCGCGCGCGCCTGGCCGATGCAGGTCGAGCGCGATGTTGGCCAGCGCGATGTCTTCTTCGAGCACCGGCGCGTGGCCGCACCATTCGCCGAGGCGCTGGCCGAGGATCAGGCAGGTGTCGCCGATGCGCAGCAGGTACTGCACGCTGCGGGCTTGTTCGATCGAGATGGAATGGATGCTGCATCGGGTGCTCACATGTGGTCGACGACTTCGGGCGGCAACTTGTAGAAGGTCGGGTGGCGGTAGACCTTGTCTTCCGTCGGGTCGAAGTACATGTCCTTGTCGGCCGGGTCGCTGGCGACGATCTGGTCGGAGCGCACGACCCAGACGCTGCAGCCTTCCTGGCGGCGCGTGTAGACGTCGCGCGCCAGCTGGATCGCCATCTTCGGGTCGGCGCGCATGCAGGCTGCCGCAGTGCTTGTGGTCGAGGCCGGCCTTGCTGCGCACGAACACTTCCCACAGCGGCCACTCGTCCATGCGCTTGGTCGCCGCGTCTGTCGGACTCCTGCGCTGCCGTCCCTCGCGTTCGGCATGCGGCCTCCTTCTGGTTTGCTGCTTGCGTGCGGCCAGCGCGGCGTCGCGCACCCAGGCGCCGTCTTCCCAGGCCTTCACGCGCGCGGCCAGGCGCTCGCGGTTGCACGGGCCGTCGCCGCCGATCACGCGCCAGAACTCGTCCCAGTCGATGGCGCCGAAGTCGTGCGCCTGGCGCTCCTCGTTCCACTTCAGATCGGGGTCGGGCAGCGTCACGCCGAGCACCTTGGCCTGCTCGACGGTGGCGTCGATGAACTTCTGGCGCAGCGTCGTCGTTGCTGACGCGCTTGATGCCCCAGCGCATCGACTGCGCGCTGTTGGGCGACTCGGTCGTCGGGCGGGCCGAACATCATGATCGACGGCCACCACCAGCGGTTGACCGCGTCCTGCACCATCGCCTTCTGCGCGTCGGTGCCCTGCTTCATCATCGTCAGCAGCGCGTCGAAGCCCTGGCGCTGGTGGAAGCTCTCCTCGCGGCAGATGCGGATCATCGCGCGCGCATACGGCGCGTACGAGCAGCGGCAGATCGGCACCTGGTTCATGATCGCCGCGCCGTCGACCAGCCAGCCGATGGTGCCGATGTCGGCCCAGGTCAGCGTCGGGTAGTTGAAGATCGAGCTGTACTTGGCCTTGCCGCTGTGCAGCGCGTCGAGCATCTGGTCGCGGCTGGTGCCCAGCGTCTCGGCGGCGGCATACAGATACAGGCCGTGGCCGCCTTCGTCCTGCACCTTGGCCAGCAGGATCGCCTTGCGCTTGAGCGTGGGCGCGCGCGTGATCCAGTTGCCCTCGGGCAGCATGCCGACGATCTCGGAGTGCGCGTGCTGGCTGATCTGGCGCACCAGCGTCTTGCGGTAGTGGTCGGGCATCCAGTCCTTGGCCTCGATGAAGTCGCCGGCGTCGATGCGTGGCGTCGAAGCGCTGCTCGAGCTCGCACCTCCTCGGCCGAGCGCACGGTCTTGCGCTCGCGCTCTTCCTTGCCGCTGGCTGTCCATCGCTTGCGTGTACATCGCGAGCTCCTCCTTCGAGGTCACCTCGAGCGGTCTCACGTGGCCGCTTGTCGATCACGCGGCGGGCCTTGCCGGTCAGCGTGCGTTCGATCGATTCGGGCGCGCCCACGCTGACCGTGGTGCGTGATGCCGACCAGCGTCTTGATGCGCTGCTGCAGCCCACTGGCGATCGCGGCGCGGTCGGCCGACGCCGTGGCTCGGGCTGCAGCTCGCAGAGCACCTCCACCTCGTCGAGCGTGCCGTCGCGCCTGACCATGCAGCTGGTACTGGCCCGACAGCTGCGCCGTGCTGCAGCACGAGCTCCTCGATCTGCGTCGGGAACACGTTGACGCCGCGGATGATCAGCATGTCGTCGCTGCGGCCGACGATCTTGCCCATGCGGCGGATCGCCGCGCGCGGTGGGCGGCAGCAGCCGCGTGAGGTCGCGCGTGCGGTAGCGGATGATCGGCAGCGCCTCCTTGGTGAGCGAGGTGAACACGAGTTCGCCCTCCTCGCCGTCGGGCAGCACCTCGCCGGTCTCGGGGTCGATGATCTCGGGATAGAAGTGGTCTTCCCAGACCACCGGGCCGTCCTTGGTCTCGATGCACTCGCTGGCCACGCCCGGGCCCATCACTTCGCACAGGCCGTAGATGTCGACCGCGTCGATGCCGGCGCGCACCTCGATGTCGCGGCGCATCGCCTCGGTCCACGGCTCGGCGCCGAAGATGCCGACCTTCAGCGACGTCATCGCGCGCGGGTCCAGGCCCTGGCGCTGCGAACTCCTCGATGATCACCTGCATGTAGCTCGGCGTGACCATGATGATGTCGGGCTGGAAGTCGTGGATCAGCTGCACCTGCTTCTCGGTCTGCCCGCCCGACATCGGGATCACGGTGCAGCCCAGGCGCTCGGCGCCGTAGTGCGCGCCCAGGCCGCCGGTGAACAGGCCGTAGCCGTAGGCCACGTGCACGATGTCGCCGGCGCGCCCGCCGGCGGCGCGGATCGAGCGCGCCACCAGGTCGGCCCAGGTGTCGATGTCGCTCTTGCGTGTAGCCCACCACCGTCGGCTTGCCGGTGGTGCCCGACGACGCGTGCATGCGCACCACCTGCTCGCGCGGCACCGCGAACATGCCGAACGGGTAGTTGTCGCGCAGGTCCTTCTTGGCGGTGAACGGGAACTTCGCCAGGTCGGCGAGCGACTTCAGGTCGTCGGGGTGCACGCCCTTCGCGTCGAAGGCCTTGCGGTAGTGCGGCACGTGGTCGTAGGCGCGCTGCAGCGTCGTCTTCAGGCGCTGCAGCTGCAGCGCGGCGAGCTCGTCGCGGCTGGCGGTCTCGATCGCGGTCGAGGTCGCCGGGCTTCGGGATGTTTGACGGGCATCGGTGTGTCTCCTGGCGGCGTCAGCTCGGCGTCAGTCCAGCGCACGGCCGGCTTGCCCTTGATCGTGTACGAGCGGCCGCGGAACACCGCGACGCGCTCGCCGCGCTGGTTCGTGACCTCGCAGTCGTACACGCCGGTGCGGCCGGCCTTCGACACCTCGTCGCAGCGCGCGGTGAGCACGTCGCCCAGCCGGCCCGGCGCGACAGGTCGATCGCGAAGCCCGAGGCCACGGTGAGTTCGTTGTACGAGTTGCAGGCGAAGGCGAACGCCGAGTCGGCCAGCGTCGCGATCAGGCCGCCGTGGCAGATGTCGTGGCCGTTGAGCATGTCGTCGCGCACCGTCATCGACAGCGCCGCGCGGCCGGGGCCGACCTCGACGACTGCATGCCGAGCGCCTTGGAGGCGCGGTCGTTGGCGAACATGCCGTCGCGCACGCGTTCGGCCAGTTGTTGG
>CAVTJT010000003.1:0-450431 GCA_963735095.1 uncultured beta proteobacterium
AGTTTTCTGGCCTGGACTAGTACGTATTGCTAGCTCTCGACCCTTCCGTCGGCCAGCGATTCGCACAAGCCCGTAGCGGCTCGGATCGGCCACCGGGGTGAGCAAGATCGTCGCCTTCGCGCCGGTGGAACGGTGGAAGCGAACGAGCTCGGCGAGATCCGCTTCGCGGAGCGAGTCGCCGTTCAACGCGAAGAAGCTGCTCTCGAGCCCGCGCGCGGCAAACCCGATGGCGCCGCCCTGTCCCGAGGGGTTCCGACTCGACGGCGTACTCGAGCGCCAGGTCCCGCGTAGCGCTCGCCGAAGGCGGCGCCGATCTGGTCGGGCAGATACCCACACGAGACGATTCCCTCCTCCACGCGAAGCGCGGCCAGATGCTCGAAGGGTGTAGGCAAGAAGCGGGCGATCGACGAGCGGGAGCATGTCCTTCCTCGTCCGGTCGGTCAGCGGTCGCAGGCGAGTGCCCTGTCCGCCGACGAGGACCACGGCGGGGAGGCGTCATGGGCGCCTCGTCCGATGCCCTCGTATTCGAAGCCGATCGCGCGCAGGTGCGACGGGGTCGAGCAGGTTGCGCCCGTCGATGACGAGCCTGTTCCGCATGCGCGCGCCGGCGCGGCCCGAATCGAGCTCGCGGAGCTCGGGCCACTCGGTCACGATCGGCGCGGCGTCCGCCCCGGCCAGGGCGTCGAGCGCCGAACCGCGATCTCGACGCCGTCGAGCTGACCGGCAACGTCGGCGACCGGATCCCATGCGATGACCTCGGCGCCCTCGGCCTGCAGACGAGCCGCGAGGACGAGGCTCGGCCCCTCTCGCAGGTCGTCCGTGCCTGGCTTGAACGCGAGCCCGAGAAGCGCGATCTTCTTTCCGCGAAGTGAGCCGAGCCGCCGTTCGAGCTTGCCGACCACCCGGCGCTTCTGGAGCTCGTTGACCTCGATCACCGCGTTCAGGAGCTGGAAGCTGTACCCCGGAGTTCGCCGCGAGCTGCTTCAGGGCGCAGCGAGTCCTTCGGGAAGCACGAGCCGCCGAAGCCGATGCCCGCCCGCAGGAACGTGGGACCGATCCGGTGATCGAGCCCGATTCCCTCGGCGACTGTGAGGACGTCGGCCCCGTGGCCTCGCAGACGTTCGCGATCTCGTTGATAAAGGAGATGCGCGTGACGAGAGCGGCGTTGGCGGCGAGCTTGATCATCTCGGCCGACGCGACGTCGGAGCGGACGAAGGGGGCGTCGATGCCTTCGTGCAGCCGCTCGACGGTGTCGCCGTCGGCGGGATCGAACGAGCCGATCACGATCCGGTCGGGATGCATGAAGTCGCGGACGGCCGTGCCTTCGGCCGTGAACTCGGGATTCGACACGACCCGACGTTCTCGAGCCCGCGCTCGTCCAGGCGATGCCGGATGGTCCGACCCGTTCCGACCGGAACGGTGCTCTTCATGGCCAGGACGACTCGCCGCTCGACCTCGCGGGAGCTCGTCCACGACCGTCCAGACCGCGGCCAGGTCCACGTCGCCGGAGCGCGTTGGAGGCGTGCCGACGGCGACATAGACGACCTCTGCTCCCTCGAGGGCCTCTGCGACCTCGGTCAGTGAAGGTCGAGCCGTTCCTCGTTCTTCTCGATCAGCTCGGTGAGCCCCTCCTCGTAGATCGGCACGTCACCCTCTCGCAGCGTGTCGATCTTCTCCGGGACGATGTCGCGCACGACGACGTCGTGACCGAGATCGGCGAGGCAGGCGCCGGTGACGAGGCCGACGTAGCCGGCGCCGAAGACCGCGACACGCACTCCGAGTGCTACTTCCCCTCTCGCCAGCGGCTTCAGGTCGGCCAGTTGTTCCAGCACGCCGGCTGGCCGGCGGCGGTGGCCGCGGTCGGTGTCGCGCTCGCGGTGGCGGCATGGCTGGCGCGCGGCCTGGTGACGACGCCCGCCGCGGCGCACGAGGCCGACACGATGGCGCTGTCGGCGCGCTGATCGCCATGTCGCACGCGGACTTCATCGAACACATCGGCCGCGCGATCGAAGTCGCCGGCGTCGCGCTGATCGTGGCCGGGCTGTTGCGTGCACTCTGGCGCAGCGGGCGGCGCGAAGCCGGCACACGCGCTGCGCAGGCGCGCCACGACATGGGCCAGGCGATCCTGCTCGGCCTCGAAGTGCTGGTGGCCGCCGACATCGTGCGCACCGTCGCCTCCACGCCCACGCTGCAGGGCGTGAGCGTGCTCGCGCTGGTGGTGGCGATCCGCACGTTTCTCAGCTGGAGCCTGGCGCTCGAGCTCGAAGGCCGCTGGCCGTGGCAACGCACCGCGCCAGCCTGACTCGCATCTTCTCTCAACCCGTTTCACAGGAGCACACCATGACCTCGACCCTCCGAACCTTCGCCACCGGCTCGCTGCTCGCACTGAGCATCGCGCTGCCGTTGCAGGCCCACGCGCGCGACGACGGCGTGGTGCGCGTGAAGAGTGCCTACACAATGGAAGAATCGATCGCGCGCGTGAAGGCCGACATCGCGGCCAAGGGCATCACCTTCTTCAACGAGATCGACCAGTCCGCGCTCGCCGCCAAGAGCGGCATCACGCTGCGCCGCTCGACCCTGCTGGAGTTCGGCAACCCGGCGCTGGGCACGCAGTTCATCACCGGCAATCCCGACGCCGGCCTGGATTGGCCGGTGCGCCTGCTGTTCACGCAAGACGACAAAGGCCAGGTGTGGGCGGTGTGGACCGACTTCACGTGGATCGCCAAGCGCCACGGCATCACCAGCCGCGACGCGCAGTTCAACATGGCCACGCAGGTGGTGCAGTCGATCACCTCGACGCTGAAGCCGGCGCCATAGGCCCGCGCACACAACTTGCAGCCGACAACACGAGGAGATTCCCGATGAACACGCACCCGATCGAACTCCGCGGCGTTGGCCGCCGCGACACCTGCAAGCGCCCACGCGGCCGCGGCGCGCACCCGCGAGACGCTGGTGCAGCAGTGTGCCGCGCTGATGCGCCAACTCGCCGACGCGATGCTGGCCAACGTGCAGAACACCGCGTCGCTCAACCTGACGGCGGCGCGCGCCGTGCTGGCCCATGCACGCATCCCCACGCCGGCCAACCTGCAGCATCGCAGCGACACCTGGCGGCAGTCGTGGCGCAGCTTCGAGATCTGCGCCACCTCGGCCGACCAGGTGCTCAACCTCACGCGCGGTCACGTCGAGCGCACCACGCAAGCGCTGTGGCGCACCACCGAACGGCTGCTCGACGACATGCAGCAACTCGACGGCGCGCGCGGAACCGCGCTGCGCCAGGCGTTTCACACCGCGCGCGCATCGCAGGCCGCGCTCTGGCAGGCCACCCAGCAGGTGCACCATGAACTGGTGGCGTTGGCGCAGTCGCCACTGCTGCGCGATGCGGAGCCCGACCATGGCCCGCACTGACACCGCCCGCCGCACGCGGCCGGCGCGGCGCAGCGCCGGCGATGGGCGCACGGCCACCGCGCGCATGAGCCTGGCGATGCCCGACGCCGCGCCGGACGCGGCCCGCCAGACGGTGCTGGTGCTGCAAGGCGGCGGCGCACTCGGCGCCTACCAGGTCGGCGTGTACCAGGCGCTGCACGAGCGCGGCATCGAGCCCGACTGGGTGATCGGCACGTCGATCGGTGCCATCAACGCCGCGCTGATCGCCGGCAACAAGCCCGAGCACCGCATGCAACGGCTGCACGCGTTCTGGGACGCCGTGCAGCACGCGGCACCGACGCACGGCTTGCAGCTGTGGCCGGGCCTCGGCCCGTTGTTCAACAACCTGCACACGGTGTCGCGCGGCATCCCGAACTTCTTCGCGCCCAATCCGGCCGCGTGGGCGGGCATGCAGGCACCGCTCGGTGTCGAAGCGGCGTCGTACTACCTCACCGCGCCGCTGCACGCCACGTTGAGCTCGCTGCTCGATTTCGACCTGTTGGCCGAATGTCGCACGCGCCTGACCGTGGGCGCGGTCAACGTGCGCAGCGGCCGCATGCGCTACTTCGACAGCCGCGACGAGCGGCTCGGGCCCGAGCACGTGATGGCCTCGGGTGCGTTGCCGCCGGCCTTTCCGGCGATCCGCGTCAACGGCGAGCCGTACTGGGACGGCGGCATCTACTCCAACACGCCGATCGAGGCGGTGCTCGACGACAAGCCGCGGCGCAACTCGCTGATCTTCGCGGTCAGCATGTGGCAGCCCGACCGGCCCCGAGCCCGAATCGATCTGGCAGGTGATGGGGCGGCAGAAGGACATCCAGTACGCCAGCCGCGCCGACAGCCACATCGAGCGCCAGAAGCAGATCCACCACCTGCGCCACATCATCCGCCAGTTGGCAAAGAAGGTGCCGCCGGCGCAGCGCGACTCGCCCGAGATGCGCGAGCTGGCATCGTGGGGCTGCCACACCACGATGCACGTGATGCGACTGCAGGCGCCGTTGCTCGACGGCGAGGACCACACCAAGGACATCGACTTCACGCCGACCGGCGTGCGCGCCCGCTGGCAGTCGGGTTATGCCGATGCGCTGCGCATGATCGACCGCGAGCCGTGGACCGATCCGGTCGATGCCGATGGAAGGCGTGGTGGTGCACCGCGCGCTGTAAGGGCGCGAGCGCCCGGCCCGACTCAGCAGCGTCGAAGGCATGTCGCCGCAGACCAACCCGAACCCCAACAGGAGCAACCATGAACCATCGTCTGATCATCTCGTCGGCCCTCGCCTCGATGATGGCGCTCGGCCTCGTCGGCCAGGTGGCCGCGCAGGACAAGAGCAAGGAAAAGTGCTACGGCATCGCCAAGGCGGGCCAGAACGACTGCGCCAATCTCGCCGGCACGCACTCGTGCGCCGGCCAGAGCAAGGCGGACAACGACGCCGGCGAGTTCAAGTACGTGGCCAAGGGCACGTGCAAGGACATGAAGGGCCTGAGCGCCGACGAAGCCAAGGCCAAGAAGGGCTGAAGCGATTGCCACGAGATGACCGGCCGCAAGGCCCCGCGCCGAGGCGGCCGGCGTCGAACCAACGAGGGAGTTTCAGCGTGATGTCCATGACCCATCGCCTGGTGGTGCAGTTCGACCGTGCGATCGCTGCGCTCGAGGCCGCGCAGCCGGCGGCGCAATGGCTGGCGCGCCTGTACGTGGCCAAGGTGTTCCTGCTGTCGGGCCTGACCAAGGTGCGCGACTGGGACATCACGCTGGCGCTGTTCGCCGATGAGTACCAGGTGCCGCTGCTGTCGCCCACGCTGGCCGCGTGGCTCGGCACCGGCGCCGAACTGCTGCTGCCGGTGCTGCTGGCGCTCGGCATCACCGGTCGCGCGGCCGCGTTGGGCCTGTTCATGGTCAATGCGGTGGCGGTGATCAGCTTGAGCGAGATCGGCGAAGCCGCGCTGCAGCAGCACGTGTTCTGGGGCAGCTTGCTGCTCGGCCTGATGCTGTGGGGTCCGGGCCGCTGGTCGTTCGACGCCTGGTGGGTCGGCCGCCTTGCCAGACGGCTGCACGGCTGAGGCGATCGGCGCGGCGCGCGTGCAGCGCGCCACCATTCAATGCATCGCGGCGCGATTCGGCCGCTCGGCGTCGATGGCGCCGAGGTCGCGCCCGATCAGCGCCGGCAGCTCGTCGGCCGGCCGCGGCGTGCTGATCAGATAACCCTGCGCCTGCGTGCAGCCGAGGTCGCGCACGGCGCGCAGTTGCTCGTAGGTTTCCACGCCTTCGGCGGTGACGCCGATGCCCAGGCTGTTGCCGAGCGTGGCCATGGCCTGCACGATCGCTTGCGCGGCCTTGTCGGTGGCGACGTCGCGCACGAACGAACGGTCGACCTTGATCTTGTCGAACGGAAACTTGCGCAGGTAGCTCACCGACGAGAAGCCGGCGCCGAAGTCGTCGATCGAGATGTGCACGCCCAGCGCACGCAGGCCGTGCAGCGTGGACAGGCTGATCGAGTTGTCGTTCAGCGGCACCGACTCGGTGATCTCGAGCTCCAGGCGGTTGGCCGCCAGGCCCGCCTGCTCGAGCGCGGCGCGCACCGTGTCGACGAGCTGGCCGCTGTTGAGCTGCAACGGCGACAGGTTGACCGCCAGCCCGATGTGCGCCGGCCAGGTGGCGGCCTGCGTGCAGGCTTCGTGCAGCACCCAGCGTCCGAGCACGTCGATCAGGCCGACCTCCTCGGCCAACGGGATGAAGTCGTCGGGCGTGACCATGCCACGGCGCGGATGGCGCCAGCGCAGCAGCGCTTCGAACGCCACGATGCGCTGATCGGGCAGCATGATCAACGGCTGGTAGTGCAGCTCGAACGCACCGGCCTCGACTGCCTGCCGCAAGTCGGCTTCGAGTTCGCGCCGACCGCGTGCGCGCCGATCGAGCTCGGGGCGGAAGTGGCTGTGCGTTCCGCGGCCGAGGGACTTGGCTTCGTAGAGCGCCAGGTCGGCGCGCTTCAACAAATCGTCGGGGTCCGCGCAGTCGATGCTGCTGAGGGCGATGCCGACGCTGGTGCCGATCGAGACCGACTGGCCTGCCACGTCAAACGGTTGTGCGATCGCCTGCACCAGACGGCTGGCGAGTGATTCGGACGCCGCCGGCTGTTCGCCGCCGTGCTGGATGATCGCGAACTCGTCGCCGCCCAGGCGGGCCACCACGTCGCCGTCGCGCACGCAATCGGTCAGGCGTTGTGCCACCAGGCGCAGCAGTGCGTCGCCGGCCGGGTGGCCGAAGGTGTCGTTCACCGCCTTGAAACGGTCCAGGTCCAGGCACATCACCGCAGTGGGATGGCGGGCGTCGTGCATCGCGGCGGTCAGGCGATCGTGCAACAGCACCCGGTTGGGCATGCCGGTCAGCGCATCGTGGCGCGCCATGTGCTCGATCTCGGCCAGCGCCTCGCGGTGCTCGGTGATGTCGTCGTGCGTGGCCACCCAGCCGCCATCGGGCATCGGCCGGTGGTGGATGGCGATCGTGCGGCCATCTTGCAGCGTGCTGACCGTGTTCGACGGCTTGTCGGCGACGGCGATCGAGTCGCGCCATGCCAGATACGCCTCACGCGTCATCTTCGGCATGCAGCCCGACGCATAACGATGGTCGACGATGTCGCGCAGCGTCGTGCCGGGCCGCACCTGCTCGATCGACAGCCGGTACATCTCGGCGTAGCGCTGGTTGCACACGATGAGACGCTGCTGGCCGTCGAAGAAGCACAGGCCCTGCGACATGTTGTTGATCGCGGTGTGGAAACGAAGACTCTCGGCCTGGTGCTCGACCTCCTGCTGCGCGAGCAGGCTGCTCAGCCGCTTCAGCGCGACCTGGCGCACGGCGAGCGCCAGCGCCAATGCCACGCCGACCACTGCCGCCATCCCCGCCGCGCTCGGCGGGGTCCGGCCCGTGGCCGAGCGCCACGCCGACGGCCAGCATCGCGCCGCACAGCAGGGCGAGCGCGGTGAGCAGAAGGCGTAACGATTGGGTCGGCATGACAGGCTCGTGATACCGAATACACGGTATTCGCCCTGGATATCGGCCACGGCGCCCGCAAACTGCGCCGTGCCGGCCCTCGGCCGGGAGGCGGCCGTGACGGATTTGGTCATGCCAACCGGCGCGCAAGCCCGCACGGGCACGGCGCCTTCGATGGGTTCGACCCGCGCCGATCGGAGCGTCGGCGCCGTGCGGCTCAGCGCTTGATGTCGCGCGCCTGTTCGCGGCCGTCTTGCTTGCTGTCGCGCTTGTCCTGGCGACATTCGGCGTTGCTCTTGTTGCTCTCCTGCTTGCAGTCGACCTTGGTCTTGCGCGAGTCCTGGCGCGTGTCTTGTTTGACATCGCGGCCTTGCTGGCGCTGTTGCGACTGTTCGGTCGCCCAGGCGGGTGCGGCCAGTGCCAGCAGACCCGCGGCCACCAGTGCGCCGCCCGCAAAGGTCGTGACGGCTTGTTTGAATTGGCTTGCTTGCATGACGGTCTCCTTCAATTGAGTTCAGTGTCCTTGTAGTACTTGGTGCCCTTGGCGGTCAGCTCGAGCGCGAGGCTGTCGCCGCTGACCTGGTACAGCCAGACGCCCGGCGCCACCGCCACGGCGCCCTGGTACGAGGCCCCCTTGTCGCCGGTCTTCGCCGATGCCGTGGCTTGCGCGCCGATTTCCCAGCCGGCGTTGACGAAATTGTTGAGTGCCTGCGCGTTCTCGAACACCCAGACCAGCTGGAACTTCTTGACGCCGATTCCCAGACCCGCCTGGACCTCGGCCATCTTCATGTAGGTGACCGCCTTGCTCTTGTTGTTGATCGCCATGCCCTTGCCTGTGCCGGTGCCGGCCAGCAGGATCTTCATGCCGAAGTTGCTGAAGGCCGCATAGCCGGCCGCCGACTCGACGGCCTTTGCGGGCTGCGGGCTGCACCTTGTAGACGGCAGCCAATGCGTCCTGCGCAGCCTTGCGCACCTCGGCCTGGCTCTCCGCCTTGGTCGCCGCGATTCCGCTCGCGGGCAATGCACTCGCCAGGGCTGCGGCCATCACCACCGCTCGACGCTTCATGGGGTCTCCTTTCTAGGGATCCATCGGGCTTTGCGCCCATCAGGTCGTGCCTGTCACGCAGTCCGCGGGGCCGTTGGCCATTGTGCGCCTGCCACTCGCCGCGGCTTCACTCTTTTGCGCGGTGCCCGCGCCGCACGGGCGTGCTACATCTTCACCATCACGTGCCGCGGCACGGTGTAGTCCTCCAGCGCATACAGGCTCATGTCCTTGCCGTAGCCCGATGACTTCAGGCCGCCGTGCGGCATCTCGTTGACCAGCATGAAGTGCGTGTTGATCCAGGTGCAGCCGTACTGCAGCTTCTTGGCCACGCGCATCGCCTTGGCCACGTCCTGCGTCCACACCGATGACGCGAGGCCGTAGTCGCTGTCGTTGGCCCAGGCAATCGCCTGCTCGGTGTCGGAGAAGCGCGTCACGCTGACCACCGGGCCGAACACCTCGCGCTTGACGATCTCGTCGTCCTGCCGCGCGCCGGCCACCACCGTGGGCTCGTAGAAGAAGCCGGCACCGGCGCGCGCCTTGCCGCCGGTGGTGATCTCCATGTGCTGGGTCGCCTGCGCACGCTCGACGAAGCTGGCCACGCGGCTGCGCTGGCGCTCGCTGATCAACGGGCCGATCTCGACGTCGGGCTCGTCCTGCAGGCCCATCTTGATGCCGCTGACCGCGCTCGTCAGATCGGCCACCAGCTTGTCGTGCACCTTGGCGCCGGCGTACACGCGGCAGGCGGCGGTGCAGTCCTGGCCGGCGTTGTAGTAGCCGAACACCTTCAGGCCTTCGACCACCGCGGCCACGTCGGCATCGTCGAGCACGATCACCGGCGCCTTGCCGCCGAGCTCGAGGTGCGTGCGCTTGAGCGTGGCGCTGGCGGCCTGCAGGATCTTGCGGCCGGTGCCGACGTCGCCGGTGAGGCTCACCATCGCCACCTTCGGGTGCTCCACCAGCGCCTGGCCCACGCTGGCGCCGCGCCCGGTGATGACGTTGAGCACGCCCTTCGGAAAGATCTCGGCCGCCACCTGGGCCAGCAACAGCGCGGTGAGCGGCGTCTGCTCGCTCGGCTTGATCACCACCGTGTTGCCGGCCGCCAGCGCCGGTGCGGTCTTCCACGCCGCCATCATCAGCGGGTAGTTCCACGGCGCGATCGAGCCCACCACGCCGACCGGGTCGCGCCTCACCATGCTGGTGTGGCCGGCCAGGTACTCACCCGCGAGCGGCCCGTCAAACAACGCGCCGCGCCGGCGAAGAAGCGGTAGCAGTCGGCGATCGCCGGGATCTCGTCGCCGAGCGCGCGCGCATACGGCTTGCCGCAGTTGAGCGACTCCAGCCGCGCGAACTGCTCGGCGCGCGCCTCGATCGCATCGGCGAGCTTGAGCAGCATCTTGGCGCGCTCGGCCGCGGTGGTCTCGCTCCAGCTCTCGAACGCGCGCTGCGCCCCCGCGACCGCCTGGTTCACCTGGTCGACGGACGCCTCGGGCAACGCCACCAGCAGTTCGCCGGTGGACGGGTTCAGCACGCGCTCGGCCTCGCCCTGGCCGGCGACGAACGCTCCGTCGATCAACATCTGGTTCGGCAGCTTCATGGTGATCTCCTGGCAGTGGCGTACGGCCGCCCGAAGCCACTGACGCGCCCTCTCGGGGGCAGCGAACGCAGTGAGCGTGGGGGCGGTCTCATCTCAGCGGTGACCCGGCTCGTCGGCGCGGGTCAGATAGTAGGCGCCCAGGATCGGCACGAACGTGAGCGCGATGATCACCACCGCCACCACGTTGGTCACCGGCCGCTGGCGCGGGCGGATCAGCTCCTGCAGCATCCAGATCGGCAGCGTGGTCTGCTGGCCGGCGGTGAAGGTGGTGACGATCACCTCGTCGAAGCTCAACGCAAACGCGAGCAGCGCGCCGGCCAGCAGCGCCGAGCCGAGCTGCGGCAGCACCACGTGGCGCACGGTCTGGAAGCCGTCGGCACCGAGGTCCATCGACGCTTCGATCAGGTTGGGATTGAGCCGCCGCAGCCGCGCCACCGCGTTGTTGTAGACCACCACCACGCAGAAGGTGGCATGGCCGATCACGATGGTCCAGAACGAGAACGGGATCTCCAGCGTGTGATAGGCACTGCGCAATGCGATGCCGGTGATGATGCCGGGCAGCGCGATCGGCAGGATCAGCAGCAGCGTGACCGTGTCGCGGCCGAAGAACCTGGCGCGCGCCAGCGCCGCTGCGGCCAGCGTGCCGAGCACGACGGCGATCGCCGTGCTGCACACCGCCACCTGCAGCGACAGCGTGATCGCCTGCCACACGTCGGGCCGGTCCCAGGCCACGCCGAACCATTGTGTGGTGAGCGCCGGCGGCGGAAAGACATAGCTCTTGTCCTCGGCGCTGAATGCGTACAGGATGATCAGCGCCAGCGGCACGTGCAGGAACGCCACCACCGCCCAGGCGGCGGTCTTGAGCGACCACGATGCAGAGGCTTCAGAGCGCATCGAACGCCCCTTGCCGCTTGGCCAGCCAAAGGTAGATGCCGATCACCACGATCGGCACCAGCGAGAACGCGGCCGCGAACGGGATGTTGCCGGCCACGCCCTGCTGGCGGTAGACGATCTGGCCGATGTACAGCGTGGAGTCGCCGATCACCTGCGGGATGATGTAGTCGCCCAAGCGTGAGCGAGAACGTGAAGATCGAGCCCGCCGCCACGCCAGGCATCGCCAGCGGCAGGATCACGCGCCGAAACGTCGTGCGCGGCCCGGCGCCCGAGATCACCCGAGGCCTCGATCAGCGAGCCCGGAATGCGCTCGATCGACGCCATGATCGGCAGCACCATGAACGGCAGCCACATGTAGACGAACACGATGAACGTGCCGAGGCTCGAAAAGCTCAGGCTCGGCCCGCCGACGCCCGGCAGCGACAGCAGTGCATCGAGCAGCCAGCTCAGATGCAACTGCTGCGCGGCCCACGAGATCGCGCCTTCGCGCGCCAGCAGCAGCTTCCACGCATACAGGCGCACCAGGTAACTCGACCACAGCGGCAGCATCACCGCGATGTACAGCAGCGCCTTCTGTGCGCCGCGCGCATGGCGCGCCATGTAGTAGGCAAGCGGAAAACCCAGCACGGTGCAGGCCAGCGTGACGCACACCGCCATCGTCACCGTGCGCCGCGCGGCGTCGACGTTGGCGCCTTCGGTGAGCGCGATGAAGTTCTTCAGCGTGAACTCGCGCACCACCTGGCCGGTGAAGTCGTCGAGACCGAAAAACGCATTGGCCAGCAGCGCGAACAACGAGCCGAGGTAGACCACACCGAACCACAGCAGTGCCGGACCGAGCAACGCCAGCAACAGCAGGCCGCGCCGCGTGTACAGCAGATCCGATGCGCGCAGGCGCAGGCCGCGCGGCCGTGGTTGCAGCGCCAGCGCGGCGGTCACGGCACGGTACCTTGCAGCGGATGCACCGCCTGTGCATCCCAGTGCAGGTGCACCGCATCGCCGACGTCAACGCGGCCGGCGCCGTCGGGCAGATCGGCCTGCAGCAGCGTGCCGGCGGCGTGCACGCGCACGCGCGTGAACGAGCCGAAGTACTGCGCCTCGGCAACCGCGCCGCTGGCGCGCGCGCCGCCCGCGTCGCCGAGCCGGATGCGCTCGGGCCGGAGCATCGCGCAGGCGTGGCCGGTGAGTGCGAGCGCTGCGTCGCCCTCCAGCACGTTGGCCGCGCCGACGAACTGCGCCACGAAGCGCGTGCGCGGCGCGTTGTACACCTCGTGCGGCGTGCCCACCTGCTCGAGCTTGCCGGCGTTGAACACGCCGATGCGGTCGCTCATCGACAGCGCCTCGTGCTGGTCGTGCGTGATGAACAGGAACGTGATGCCGAGCTTGCGCTGCAGCGCCTTCAGCTCGCTTTGCATCTGCTCGCGCAGTTTCAGGTCGAGCGCACCGAGCGGCTCGTCGAGCAGCAGCACCTGCGGCTGGCTGATCAGCGCGCGGGCCAGCGCCACGCGCTGGCGCTGTCCGCCCGACAGCTGGGCCGGGCGGCGCGCGCCGATGCCGGGCAACTGCACCAGCGCGAGCAGCTCGTCGGCCTGGCGCGCACGCTCGGCCTTGCCGACGCCGCGCACCATCAGCGCATACGCCACGTTGTCGCGGATGCTCATGTGCGGGAACAGCGCGTAGTCCTGGAACACGGTGTTCACCGGCCGTGCGTACGGCGGCTGCATGGTCACGTCGGCGCCACCGATCCGCACGCGGCCTGCGCGTCGGTAGCGTGAAACCGCCGATCATGCGCAAACAGGTGGTCTTGCCCGAGCCCGACGGCCCGAGCAAGGTGAAGAACTCGCCGGCCTCGATCGTGAGGTCCACGCCGTCGACCGCGCGCACCGCGCCGGCGCCGCTGCCGAAGACGCAGGAGACGTTGTCGAGCGTGACCGCAGAAGACATGGCGCAATGGGGGTGGTCGAGCGGCGCGCGATGCGTTTAGCAAGCGCGCCGCCGGTGGCCAGTCGCCGTCGCGAGCGGGTCGAGGTTGACCCGAGGAGCGCAGCCGTACTGGAGGTACGGCGAGCACCGCAGGGTCAAGATCGGCCTGCGCAGCAGGCGAATGGGCTACCGGCCTCCAAGGATCGCGATGTAGTCGGTGACCCAGCGGTGATACGGCACGCAGCCGGCCGACTGCGACTTGCACTGCGTGACCGGCGTGCGCCAGAAGTGGATCTTCTCGAACGCGTTGTAGCCCTGGCGCGCACAGCCGTCGTCTTTCAGCAGCGCGTTGCCCTTGCACGCCGCCGGCACCGACGGCACCGAGCCGAACCACGCCGCCAGGTCGCCCTGCAGCTTGGGACTGATCGAATGCTCGAGCCACATGTAGGCGCAGTTCGGGTGCTTGGCCTCGGCATGCATCATCGTGGTGTCGGCCCAGCCGGTGGCGCCTTCCACCGGCACGGTGGTGGCGATCGGCCGGTTCTTGCTCTTCAAAATGTTGGCCTGGAACTGCCACGAGCCCGAGGCGACCACGCCTTCGTTGGTGAAGTCGTCGATCTGCACGAACGCGTCGTGCCAGTACTTGCCCACGATCTTGCGCTGCCCGCGCAGCAGATCGAGCGCCGCCTTGTACTGCGCCTCGGTGAGCTCGTAGGGGTCCTTGATGCCGAGATCCTTCTTGTGGTGCATCAGGTACATCGCCGCGTCGGCGATGTGGATCGGCCCGTCGAAGGCCTGCACGCGCCCCTTGTTGCTCTTGCCGTCGGGGAACTGCTGCTCCTCCCACACCACGTTCCAGCTGGTGGGTGGCTTGTCCTTGAAGACGTTGCTGTTGTACATCAGCACGTTCCAGCCCCACTGGTACGGCACGCCGTAGTGGGTGTTGTTCTCGAAGTGCCACGGCGCCTTCTGCAGCCGCGGGTCGACCTTGCCGTAGCTGGGGATCAGCGCGGTGTTGATCGGCTGCACCTTCTTGCCGCGGATCAGCCGCGTGCTGGCATCGCCCGACGCGGTCACGAGGTCGAAGCCACCCTCGTTCATCAGCGCCACCATCTCGTCGGAGGTGCCGGCGGTCTTGATGTTGACCTTGCAGCCGCTCTTCTTCTCGAACTCGGTCACCCAGTCGAAGTTCTTGTCGGTGGCGCCGCGTTCGATGTAGCCGGGCCACGCGACGATGTCGACGCTGCCTTCGCCCTTGCCGAGCTTTTGCAGGGCGCCTTTCTGCGCCAGCGCGGGCACGGTGAAAGCGAGAGCGGCGGCGGCAGCCAGTGATGCCAAGGGCAGGCTGGAACGAGACATGTTGAACCTCCGGAAGGGTGGTCCGCGCTGGCAGGTACACGCGCGGTTGTTCGAGCCGGGCACGATAGGTCGCCCCCGTGCACGCCGGAAGTCGGGTTTGCGCGAACGCGCGCTACAGCGCGTCTTCGGGCACCAGCGGCCCGATCAACTGCAGCCAGAGCCGTTCGAAAAACCCGGTGTCGGGCTCGCTGGTGAGCACCGTTTCGGCGCCGCCCGCGGGACTGGGCAGCACCCATTCGAGGCTGCTCTTGTCCTTGGCGAGGCGCACGCGGTAGGCGGCCTGCGACGTGACCAGGTGGCCCAGATGCATCAGGTGCGCCGCGAGTGTCGGGCTGCGGATGAACAGACCGAGTTCGGTGTTGAGCTTCTCGGAGCGCGGGTCGAAGTTGAGCGAGCCGACGAACAGCACCTCGCCGTCGATCGCCGCCGCCTTGGCATGGAAACGTCCGACCGACTGGCCGAACGTGCCCAGGTCCTTGGAACGGCTCACCTGGCTCGGCACCACCTCGTACAGCTGCACGCCGAGGTCGAGCATGGCGTGGCGGTAGCGCTGGTAGCCGGCATGCACCAGCGGCTCGTCGGTGGACGCGAGCGAATTGGTGATCACCGTGATCTGCACGCCCCACAGGCGCCCTTCGCGGATGTCTTCGATCACTTCGGGGTTGGGCACCAGGTACGGCGAGCTCACCAGCACCTCGCGCCGCGACAGCAGCAGCTCGCGCATCAGGCCCTGGCGCACCGTCTTCGGCTCGCGCCGGTCGGTCGGCGCGCGCCGCGCCTGGCCCAGCACCTTTTCCGGCGAGTCGGCGAAGGCCTCGGCCTCGGCCCAGTGCAGGTCGAGCCGGCCCTCGGCCAGCTCCTCTTCGACGTTGCGCTGTTCGATGATGTCCTTGGCGTACTTGGGCGCCGGCGCGGGCGGCGCGCCCCGTGCCGGGTCGGTCAACGCCTCGAAGCGGGCGCGTTGTTCCGCATCGGTGCCCTCCGGCACAGCGATGGAGCGCACCGGGAAGACCGTGTCGCTGTTCCAGTACTGGTCGAACAACGCGGCGAGCTTGACCACGATCGGACCGACGGCGAACGCATCGAGGTCGATGTAGTTGGCCAGCCCGCTCACCATGAAGTACTCGTTGCCGATGTTGCGGCCGCCGGCCACCGCCATCGCGCCATCGGCCACCAGCAGCTTGTTGTGCATGCGGTGGTTGACGCGCCCGAGGTCGAACAGCGACAGGGTCAAGCGCGCGCTCAGGCTGTCGCGGCCCATCGGAAACGGGTTGAACAGCCGCACCTCGACGTTCGGATAAGCCGACAGGCCGAGCAGCAACGGATCGGTGCCGGCGGTGTACAGGTCATCGACCAGCAGGCGCACGCGCACGCCGCGCTCGGCGGCATCGCGCAGCGCACGCAGCACGTGGCGGCCGGTCTCGTCGTCGTGGATCACGTAGTACTGCACGTCGAGCGACACCTGGGCGCGGCGGATCAGCTCGATGCGCGCCGCCAGCGACTGCGCCGACCAAGACAGCAGCCGGAAGCCGCTGCGCGTGCGGTCCGGTGCCGACGCCAGCGCGATGCGCCCGAGGTCGGTGTCGGCTGACGCGGCGATGGCCTGTGACGGTGGGCGCTGCACATCGCGCGGCAAGCCGGCGCAGCCGGCGAACACCGCGACAGCGCTCAGCACAAGCGCATGTCCCACACCTTGCCAGAGCCGCGAAACGATCGAGGGTGTTGCCATGCACGACAGTCTAGTGGGGGCGTTCTCGCGTACGATCGCGCCTCCCGAAGTCCCAGCCCTTCACCCGTGCGCGCCGTGCAACACCTGCTCGCCGCTGTGCTCCTCGCCGTGTCGTTCATCGCGGCGGACGCGCAGACGGCCTCGCCCGCAGGCCCGACCGTACCCGGTGCCAGCGCACCCGCAGCGCGTGCGCCGGCGCCCCGTGCACCCGCGCCCCGTGCCGCGGCGCCGATCCACGATGGCGGCTTTCGCATCCCCGGCAGCTTCGAGCCGGTGGCGGCCATCTGGCTCGGCTTCGACCGCGGCCACGCGGCGTGGACGGCGGCGATGGTGGCGGCGCTGGCGCCGCACGTGCCGCTGCGCTTTCTGGTGCGCGACGAAGCCACCGCGCTCGAAGCGCGCGACACGCTGCACGACTTCGGTGTCGACGTGCAGGGCCTGCGCTTCCACGTCGATGCGCAAGCGGCGTTCTTCCTGCAGGACGCCGCGGTGTTCGCGCTCGACGGCCGCGGCCGCATCGGCGTGGTCGACCTCAAGTGGAGCGGCCACGGTCTGGCCGTGTGGTGCGAACGCCGCCACGCCGACGACGCCGAGCGCGCCGCCGCGTGCGCCAACAGCCTGGACCGCGAGCGCGACGTGCTGAGTCGCACCATCGCGGCCTTTGCCGGTGCGCGCGTGATCGACACCGAGTTGCACCTGGAGGGCGGCGGCGTCGAGGTCAACGGTCGCGGCACGCTGATCGCCAACGAGGCTCTGCTGCGTTCGCGCAACCCGGGTTGGAGCCGTGCCGATCTGCAGCGCGCGCTGCTGCAGCTGCCCGGCGTGCGCAAGGTGCTGTGGCTGCCCGAAGGGCCGGCCGAGGACCCGCACCTGCGCTCGACGATCACCGGCTCCTACGTGGGCTGGGGCACCGGCGGCCACACCGACCAGTTCGTGCGCTTTGCCGATGCGAACACCGTGCTGCTGGCGTGGGTCCCTGAAGCGCAGGCGGCAGCGCACCCGGTGGCGCGCATGACGCGCGAACGCATGAAGCGCAACTTCGAGATCCTGTCGCGCGCCACCGATGCCGACGGCCGGCCGCTGCGCGTGGTGAAGGTGCCGATGCCGCGTTTGCTGGAGCGCCCGGTGATGCTGTCGGCGCAGGCCGACACGGGTTACTCGGAGCAGTGGAGCCCGCACGACTTCCCGCTCGACGAAGAGCGCCAGGATGGCGATGCAGTGACGCAGGTGGCGCCGGCGAGCTACCTCAACTATGTGGTGGCCAACGGCCTGGTGCTGGTGCCCGATTACGCGGCCCATGGCACGCCGCTCGCCACACAGCAGAAGGTGCGCCAGATCTTCGAGCGCAGTTTTCCGGGCCGGCGCATCGTGTTCGTGGACAGCGCGGCGGCCAACTGGTACGCCGGCGGCCCGCACTGCGCCACCTTGTCGCAGCCGGTGGGGCGTTGAGGTTCAGCGCCGCGATCCGTTGAGCAGCGCACCGATCCAGGTGGGCCGCACCCAAAGCCGGTAGCTCCACAACAGCAGCGCGCAGCTGGCGAGCACCACCGCCGCGAACTTGAGCCACCACGGGTGCGCCGAGGCCCATCCACGCGGTCTGCAACGCCATCACCAGCGGCAGGTGCGCGATGTACATCCAGTACGACGCGTCGGCGACGTAGCGCAACGGGCGCGACGGCGCGCTCAGAAACCGCAAGCCGGCGCCGATCAAACCCAGCGTGCAGCCGATCAGGGCCAGCGCATAGGCGAGCGCATAGAGCCAGCGCCACAGCGGCTCGTGTTCGACGCGCAGGCCGAAGTCGCTGGCGGCGAGCCCAGGCACACGAAAGCGAACACCCGCACCGATCGCGCCTCGCGTGGCCCAGCCGCGCTCGACGCTGGCCAGCAGCGCACGCTGGCGGTCGATCATCCAGCCGATGCCGAACACGAAGGCGTACACGAACAGCGGCGCCAGCGGCGGCAGCCAGGTGTAGGCCGGGCGTCGGCACGCCGCCGCGCCAGTCCCACAGCGGCTGCAGCCCCAGCGCCGCCGCGATCGGCAACGCCAGCGCCAACGAGCGCAGCGGCGACGCCAGCAGCGCACGCAACAGGCGGTCGAGCGCTTGCATGACGCGCCCGCGCCGATCGAGGGCGCACATCACGGCATGCACGCCCCACGCCATCGCATACAGCCACAGCAGGATGTACAGGAACCACAGGTGCAGGAAGTTCAGGCCGGCGTCGAGCGTCTCCTCCGGGATCGGCGGCAGCGTGCCGCCGTGGGCCCGGGCCAGGCCCCACAGCACCACGGCGCCGAGCAGCGCGAAGCAGACGATCCAGCCGAGCACGAGGGGCAGCGCGATGCGCCGCGCGCGATTGCGCCAGAACCCACGCGGCCCGAGGCGATGAAACAGCGCGCGCGACAGCAGGCCGGCGATCAGGAAGAACACCGACATGCGAAACACATGGATCACGTACACCAGCACACCCATCGCCCAGTGTTGCGACACGTCGTGCACCGGCCACAACACGTCGGGCAGCAGCGGCACGAACGACAGCGCGCCGTGCAACACGATGCCGAGCAGCAGCGCGCCGGCACGCACCGCATCGAGTGCGTGCAGGCGTTCGGCGTCCGGGGGTGCGCTCACCTTGCGGGTTACGCCGCTCGACCCGTCTTGGTTGCACGCGGCGCGACGCGGCGCGCGCCGCCCCAGCGTTCGGCCCAGGCCGACAACGGCTGCATCGCCGCCAGCAGCGCGCGGCCGTCGGCCGTGAGTTGGTAACCGCCGTCGTGGTCGACCAGCCCGGCCTCGCGCAGCTCCTTGAGCCGCGTGTTGAGCAGCGCCGGGTTGGTGTCGGCCGCGTCCTGCAGCGCACGGAAGGTGAGCGTCTCGCCGCGCAGCTCCCACAGCACGCGCAGCGCGGCGCGCCGGCCCAGCAGGTCGAGCGCCACCATGATGGGGCGGCCGGTGCGCGAGCCGCGCACCGGTCGGCCGACGCGCGGTGCGGTCATCTTGGTTTCGCTTTACTTTTCATAGCAATTGCCTTAGCCTTCGGACGCTACCAAAATGGTAGCAACCTTTTGCGACACGATCGTGCTGCCTCCGCCATGACCACCGCCACCCGCATCGCTCCCGCAGCCCCGCCCTTCCCGCCCGAGGTGCAAGCCGCGCTCGACCGCACGATGCCGCCCGGCATGCCACCGCTGGTGCTGTTCACCACGCTGGCGCGCGACCCGCGGCTGTTCGGCAAGTTCTTCGCCGGTGGCCTGCTCGACCGCGGCCACCTCACGCTGCGCCAGCGCGAGCTGGTGATCCACCGCACCACCGCGCTGAACCGCTCGGAGTACGAGTGGGGCGTGCACGTGGCCTTGTTCGCAGCGCGCGTGCAGCTCACGCCCGAGCAGTTGCACGCCACCGTGCACGGCAGTCCCGACGACGGCTGTTGGAGCGACGAGGACCGCGTGCTGCTGCGCCTGTGCGACGCGCTGCACGCCACCAGCACGCTCGACGACGCGCTGTGGTCGGCACTGCGCGAGCGCTTCAGCGACCAGGCCATGCTCGAGCTGCTGCTGCTCGCGGGCTTCTACCGCACGGTGAGCTATCTCACCAATGCGCTGCAACTGCCGCTGGAGGCGAACGCGGCGCGCTTTCCTACGCGCCCTCCGGCGCGCAACTGAACGACGCCGGGCGCAGCCCATCAAGCCACATCGGCGCCGCGCTCCTTGAGCAGCGCGCGCAGCACCGAGCGGTGGCAGTGCGCCTCGTCGTCGCAATAGCAGCCGACCGCGAACTGCGCGTGGTGCGACAGCGCGGCCAGCACGTCGAGCGAGCGCGCCGCGTCGGGCAACGCCATCTCGGCGCGAAACTTCTTGATGAACGCGGCCCACTGCGCCGGCGTCTCAGCGGCCTGCGCCTGCTTCATCGTCTCGACCGACGGCGCGAGGTTGGGGTACCACACGTCGTACCAGTTCTGCGACGCGTACTTCTCTTTGGGGACACCGCGTGGCGGTCGCCGCACGGTGCCGATGCGCGTGCCTTCGTCCTTGGCGCGCGGCGTGCCGAGTTGAACGATGCGAACGGTCATGCGAATGGCCCTCGATCAGCGCTGCACCCAACCACCGCACACCGGGAACACCTGGCCGACGAAGCACGCCGCCGCGTCGCTGCACAGGTAAGCGGCGAACTCGGCGTCCTCACGCGCCGACACCAGACGGCCGAGCGGCACCTCGCGCTTCAGTCGCTCCTGGAACTTGGGGTTGGCCTGCACCTCGGGCGGAAAGTAAGTCGGGTTCTCGACGAAGTTCTGCGCGATGGCGTTCACCTGCACCTGGTGCTGGGCGACTTCGACGCCGACCGCCTGCACATAGGCCAGCTGTGCGCCGCGCGCGGCGCTGTAGGTGGACGTGCGGCGCTGGCCGCGCAGCGCGGCGGCGCTGCCCATCACGACGATGCGGCCGCGCTGGCGCCCGATCATCTGCGGCAGTACCGCGCGCACCAGGCGCGGCAGCGGGTCGACCATGTGCGCGAAGGTGTGCCGCCACTCGTCGTCGGTGGCGGCTTGCGCCTCGGTGCTCGGCGCCGGCACGGCGAGGTTGGCCACCAGCACGTCGACCGTGCCGGCGGCGGCCACCTCGCGCGCCGGCGCGGCGGGGTCGTCGAGCGCGACGGCGCTCTTCACCACGATGGCGCCGTGCGCGGCCAGCACCTCACACAGCACCGGGCCCATGAACTCACCGGCCTGCGTCACCAGGATGCGCTTGCCGGCGAGCATCGACGCGGTCATGCGCCGCTCACAGCGGCTTGATCTCGACCTTGCGGAACTTGATGACGCCGCGTCCCCATTGCAGTGCGAACGGCCCGTTGGCGAATTTGGAATCATCGACGTCGACCGTCTGGGTGCCGTTGAGCACCACCGTCAACCGGGTGCCCTTGACGGTGATGTCGTAGGTGTTCCACTTGCCCCCGGCCTTGATCATCGGGCCCGTGAGCTTGGCCACCTTGACGATCGCGCCGGTGGCATAGATCGGATCGGGCCGGGTGTCGAAGATATTGGCTTCGTAGCAGCTCTCGTCGTTGATCACGCTGGGGTTCTGACAGCGCATGAAGATGCCGCTGTTGGCATCGTCGCTGGCCCAGAACTCCACCCGCATCTGGAAGTCCTTGTACGGCACCTTGGTCACCAGGTAGCCTGGATCCTTGCCACCGGTACTCGCCTGGATCGCGCCGTCGGTCGCGACCCAGTTGGCTTCGCCCACGCGGTTGAAGTTCTCCAGCCCCTTGGTGCCGTCGACCAGCGTGGTCCAGCCGCCGATGCCGAGCTGTGCGCATGCGCCGAGCGACAACGCGGCAACCGCGGCGCCGGCGATGGAAATGAATCGTGTCATGGGTGTCTCCTCTCTTGTTGGCTGCGTGAAAGCAGGGCGCGAGTGTGCACCAAACGCGGCGCACAAGCTGTGTCCAGGCTCAGTCAGCCACGCTCGGTGTCCACGGCCCCGCCACCCACACGGCCTCGTCGGGTCCGGGCCACGGCGGCATCGTGATCGCCACCGCCGACACGGTCTGGTCGGGCGCGGCGCGAAACTGGAAGTGCGTGCCCAACGGGATGGTCAGGCACACGCCCGGCTCGAGCACCGTCACCTCCTCGCGCTCGCCGGCGCGGCGCCACATCTCGCCGCGGCCGCCCACCACGTACCAGACCTCTTCGACCGTGCGATGCACCACCGCGCGCGCGGTCTGACCGGCGGCGAGCTGAAAGTGCGCCATGCCGCCGGCCTGCAGGCCAAGCAGCACGCGCACGTCGGAGCCATCGGGCGCCACGACCGTGGGATCGAGGGGCAGCGTCAACGTGGCGAAGTCCGTGGGCATGCGCCGAGCCTCTTCTTCAGCGCTGGCGCGGATCGAGCGCGTCACGCAATCCGTCGCCCACCAGGTTGAACGCGAGCACCAGCGCGAAGATCGCCAGCCCCGGCCACACCGCCATCCACGGCGCCTGGTCGACGTAGTTCTTCGCGGTGTTGAGCATGCTGCCCCAGCTCGGATCGGGCGGTTGCTGGCCGAGGCCGAGGAACGACAGACTGGCCTCGGCGATCACGGCGGCCGCGATGGCCAGTGTGGCCTGCACGATCAGCGGCGCGGTCACGTTGGGCAGCACGTGGCGCAGCGCGATGCGCCATGGCGGGTTGCCGAGCGCGCGCGCCGCCTCGACATAGTCCTCGACCTTCACGTTGATCACCTGCGCGCGCGTCAGCCGCACGAAGATCGGCGTGGCCGAGATGCCGATCGCGATCATCGCGTTGCTCAGGCTCGGGCCGAGGAACGCGGCCAGCGCGATCGCCAGGATCAGGAACGGACAGGCGAGGAACGCATCGGTCACGCGCGAAATGAAGCCATCGACCACGCCGCCGACGAAGCCGGCGATCAAGCCGATCGGCACGCCGAGCAGCAGCGAGATCGACACCGACACCACGCCGGCGAGCAGCGACGCGCGCGTGCCCCAGATCACGCGCGACAACACATCGCGCCCGATCTCGTCGGTACCGAACCAATGCGCCAGCGTCGGCGCCTTGCGGATCGCACCCCAGCTCGTGGCCACCGGATCGTGCGGCGCGATCCAGGGCGCGAACAGCGCGAGCACGATGAACGTGAGCACGATCACCATGCCCAGCACGGCGGGCTTGCGTTGCAGGAGCTTGCGCAGCGCGCGGCGGCCCGGGCTGGCGGGCTTGGTGGCCGCTGGTAAGCGCCGGCGTTGTTGAGTACTGCGGCCATGTCTCAATCGTGCTTGCCACGACCGAGCGAAGCAAAGCCGCGGGCGGGTATGCGCCGGCGCTCGTGTACGGCGTCCTCCGCTTCGCTCCGGATCCCTTGCGGTGCTCGGTCTCGTGGCCCGCGGCGAAACTCGCTCCACTCACTTCGTTCGCTGCGCTCGAACAATCACGGCGAGTCAGATGTTGAAGCGCGCGCTGCGCGCGCGCGGCCACGAGCACTGCGCTCCTCAGCGCCGCACAATGTCGCTGCCGACGCACACCCACCCACGGCTTTGCCGGCACCACCGTGGCATGCGTCTTCGAACACCTCGAGCGTCCTGCGCGGTGGGCGGTACCCGGTGGGGGCGACTTGTGGGGCGGCGAGAAGCGCAGCAGCGCAAGGGGAAGTCCGGCCCGCAAGGGCCGGACCGGCGAGAAGCCATGAAGCAGTGGCGCGTCCAGCGCCGCTGCGAGCGGCATCGCAGCCGCCCTTGTGATGCGAGCATCGCAGCGAAGTCGGCGCGCAAGCGCCGACCGCCACAGTAGGAGCCCACACCGGGTACCGCCCGCCGCGCCGCGCGTACCGTCACATCAACCCCGCAACCGCGGATTCACCGCGAAGTAAGCCAGGTCCGCCAGCAAGCTCAGCGTCACATACGCAGTGGCCGTCACCAGCACCACGCCCTGCACCACCGCGTAGTCGCGGTTGAACACCGAGTCGACGATCAGCTTGCCAAAGCCGGGGATGGTGAACACCTGTTCGGTGAGCACCGCGCCCGACAGCAGCGTGCCCAACTCCAGCGCACCGAGCGTGATCACCGGCGTGAGCGCGTTGCGCAGCGCGTGCTTGAGCACCACGCTGCGCTCGTTGAGCCCCTTGGCGCGCGCGGTGCGCACGTAGTCCGACGACAGCACCTGCAGCATCGCGCTGCGCGTGTGGCGCATCAGCACCGCGGCGATCGCGTTGCCGAGCACGAAGGCCGGCATGATCATCGACGCGAGGTTGGCCTTCAGGTCTTCGAACGGGCTCACGTAGCCCGAGGCCGGCAGCCAGCCGAGTTGCACCGAGAACAGCAGGATCATCAGGATGCCGAGCCAGAAGTTCGGTGTGCTGATGCCCCACAGCGCCACTGCGTTGGCCAGGCTGTCCCACCAGGTGCCGCGCCCCACTGCGGCGACGATGCCGGTGGGGATGCCGATCACCAGCGCGATCACGAACGCCATGAGCGCGAGCTGGATCGTCACCGGCAGCTTCTGCTTCACCAGTTCCAGCACCGGCTGCTGCGTGCGCACCGATTCGCCGAGGTCGCCTTGCAGCACGCCGCCGACCCAGTAGGCGTAGCGCACCGGCAGCGCTTCGTCGAGGTGCATCTTCTCGCGCAGGTGCGCGATCACGCTCGGGTCCTGCTCCTCGCCGGCGAGGATCTTGGCCGGATCGCCCGGCAGCAGCTGCTGCAGGCTGAAGATCAGCATCGACACGAAGATCAGCGTCGGCACCACCTGCGCCAGGCGCTTGACGAGGTACTCCCCCATCGCGACTTCAGCGAGCGATCGTCAAGGTGCGGTTCCCATCTTGAGCCCGGTGACACGCAGCAAGCCATCGGGGATCTGGCGCACGCCGCTCAGCTTGGGGTTGTAGGCCCACAGCCAGTTGCGGTGGTACAGATAGATGATCGGCCGTGCCTTCAGCACCTGCGCCGCGATCTGCTCGTAGGTCTTCTTGCGATCGGCCGGGTCGCGCTGCGAGCGCGACTGGTTGAGCAGCGCGTCGGTCTCGGCACTGCAATAGCCGGCGTAGTTCAGCGGCTGCTTGCAGCCGTGGAAGCTGAAGGCGTTGCCGTCGGGGTCGGCGCGGCCGCTCCAGGCCAGCACGTAGGCATCGAACTCGCCCTTGTCGGCGAGGTTGAGCGAGGTGGCGAACTCGGTGGCCTGCACTTTCACGTCGAAGCCGGCCTCGCGCGTCATCGCCTGCACCACCAGCGCCAGGCGCTGCGCGTCGCTGGTGGTGGGCGTCATCAGCGTGACGGTCGGGTTGGGCACGCCGGCTTCCTTGAGCAGCGCCTTGGCCTTGGCGATGTCGCGCTTGGGCAGCGGCATGTTCTTGGCGTAGTAGCTGTTGTTCGGCGCGACCCACTGGTTGCCCACGGTGGCCTCGTTGTCCATCACCACCTGGGCCAGGCCCTGGCGATCGATGGCCAGCTCGAAGGCCTCGCGCACGCGCGGGTCCTTGCCGAGCGCGGTGGTCTTGGCTTGATCGCTCTTGCCCACGTTGATCGTGATGCCCTGGTAGCCGATCTCGGTGATGCGCGTGACCTTGAACTTCTTTTCGGCCTGCAGCTTCTCGATGTCGCTCGACGCCACGCGCTCGATGAAGTCGAACTGGCCCGACTTGAGGTTGGCCAGCCGCACGGTGGCATCGACGATCGGCGTGTAGGTGACCTTGTCGAAGTGGATGTTGGCCTTGTTCCAGTAGCCGTCGTAGCGCTCGAGCACGATGCGGTCCTGCGCCACGCGCTCCACGAACTTGAACGGCCCCGAACACACCGGCTTGCTGCCGAAGTTGGCGCCGGCGGCTTGGGCGGCCTTCGGTGACACCATCATCCCCGCGCGATCGGCCAGCGCGGCCAGCAGCGGCGAGAACGGCGCGCTCAGGTTGAGCTTGACCGTCATCGGGTCGACCACGTCCACGCTGGCCAGCGGCGCGAGCTCGCCGCGGCGGTTGGAGCCCTGCATCGTCTTGTGGCGCTCGAGGTTGAACTTGACCGCCGCGGCGTCGAGCTTCTCGCCATCGTGGAACGTGACGCCCGGGCGGATCTTCATCGTGAGCGCCTTGTTGTCGGCCGACCAGTCCCAGCTCGTGGCCAGCTGCGGCACCATGCCGAGCTTCTCGTCGATGTCGATCAGCTTGTCGCACAGCGCGCTGAACACGATGCGGCCGACGAAGGTGCGCGCCAGCGTGGGGTCGAGCACGTCGGGATCCTCGGCCAGGCCGACACGGAAGTTGGTTTGCGCCTGCACCGCACCCGCCATCGCGAATGCGGCACCGAGTGCGAAGGTCCAGCGTGTGTTCATGTCACTCACTCCATCGATCAGTCAAGGATTCTTCGTGTTCACCAAACAGGCAACGCCTGAGCGCGCGGCACGAAACGCTTCGATGCGCGCCTCGATGCGGGTACGGTCGATCTCGCCCACCGGATCGCGCCGGCCGGCGAGGCACGCGACGAACGGCTGAAATCGCTCCAGGCTCACGGTGTACAGCCGCCGCAGCTCGGCCATCGGCTCGGCATGGTCGTCGACGCGGATGTCGAGCTCGGCGTGGTCTTCATCTGCGTGTATACGCAAAGCGGCCGATTGTTTGCCACGCTTGTCGCCACCGGCCGCTTCGCCCGCGGTCATCGCCTCGATCAGGCGCTCGGCGAGCGGCAGCTTGGCATTGGCGCGAAACGCCTCGACGCTTGCCTGCAGCACGGCTTCGCCGGCAAGCATGTTGCCAGCCACACTGAAGTCATCGAACACCTGGTGGCCGCACCAACCGACACACTCGGTGCCGGTGTGCGCCGCGCCGGTGCCACGCGCGCCGATCAGGTGCAGCTGGCGCTGCGCGCGCCCCGCATCGGCGGCGGTCAGGTCGTTCACCACATCGGCTGGCGTCGCGCCACGCGCGAGTGCCGCGAGACCGGCCGCGCCGTAAAGGGGATTCATCAAGGCCTGCGTGCACAGTGCACCGACACCGCGCTGCGTGTGCACGCACAGCGCGCCCACTGCGAAGAACTTGCTGGCGATCGCCACGCCGAATCGGCCTTGCCCGTCGCGCGCGATGATGGACCACGTCATTGCGGGTTTACCTGGGGGAAGTGCGAGCCGGAGGGGCTCGCATCGTAGTGGAACGCTAGCGCGCCACCGGGTTGCGGCCGAATGCCCCCATGCCGGCGTAACGCGCGCGCGCACCGAGGCGCTCCTCGATGCGCAACGCCTCGTTCCACTTGGCCATGCGCTCGCTGCGCGCGAACGAGCCCACCTTGAGCTGGCCCACGCCCCAGCCGATGGCCAGGTGCACGATGGTGGTGTCTTCGGTCTCGCCGGAACGCGCCGACACGATGCCGGCGTAGCCGACCGAACGCGCGGCCTGCCAGCACTGGCGCGTTTCGGTCAGCGTGCCGCGCTGGTTGGGCTTGAGCAGCACGGTGTTGGCCGCACCCGCGCTGGCCGACTGGCGCACCAGCGCCGCGCTCGACACCAGCAAATCGTCGCCGACGATCTGCAGCGCCTTGCCCGCGGCCTTGGTGAAACGCGCGAACGCCTCGGGGTCGTCTTCGGCGAGCGGATCTTCGATGCTGACGATCGGGTACTTCTCGATCCAGCGCATCAGCAGCTCGCACATGCCGTCGCTGTCGAGCTCGCGGCGCTCCAGCGCGAGCGAATAGCGCCCGCCCTTGCCGAACTCAGAGGCCGCCACGTCGAGCGCGATGGCCACCTGGTCACCCGGCACGAAACGCGCGCGTTCGATCGCCGCCACCAGCGCCTCGAGTGCCTGCTCGTTGGTGTTGAACACCGGCCACCAGCCGCCCTCGTCGGCCACGCCGAAGGTGGCGCCGCGCGCATGCATCATCAAGCCGGCGTGACGGTAGACCTCGGCCGTCCACTCCAGCGCCTGCGCAAACGTCTTGGCGCCCGGGCACACGATCATGAAATCCTGGATGTCGGTGCGGCGCCCGGCATGTGCGCCGCCGCCGAACACCTGCACCTGCGGCGTGGGCAGCAGCGTGGCATCGGCACCGCCGAGGTACTGGTACAGCGGCACGCCGTGCACCGCGGCGGCGGCATGCGCGGCGGCCATCGACACCGCAAGCATCGAGTTGGCGCCCAGGCGCGACTTGGTGGGCGTGGCGTCGAGCTCGATCAGCCGCTCGTCGAGCGCCACCTGGTCGTCGACCGCCATGCCCATCACCGAACGGGCGATCTCGCCGTTGACGTGCATCACCGCGGCCTGCACGTCGAGCCCGCCCAGGCGATGGCCTCCGTCGCGCAGGTCGATTGCCTCGCGCGTGCCACGGCTGGCGCCGGCCGGCACGATGGCGCGGCCGACCGCGCCGCTCAACGTGCGCACCTCGGCCTCGACCGTGGGGCGGCCGCGGCTGTCCCACACGCGGCGCGCGTGCACGAAGCGGATCTCGCTGGCGTTGCCGCTGCCCTTCATTGTTCGACCTCCCAGCTCCACGCGGCGGCCACCTCGACCAACCGCGCCACCGGTTGGCGCAACAACTCCGAAGCACAGCGCCGCACGATGCGCCATTGTGGCTCGGTGGTGAGGTATTCGACCGGCGACTTGCCGTCCACGCGTGCCAGCAGCAGCCCCGGCAGCAGCGCGGCCGTGCGGCGCTCGAGTGCCTCGGCCGGCTCCCAATCGACACGCCGCAAGTAGGCGCGCGCCAGCGCATCGAAGCTGTTGATCAAGGCCGACAGCGCCTGCGGCACCCAGAGGCACTTGAGCAACAGGTGGTTCAAGCAGAACGCCAGGTCGAACGCCGGGTCGCCCCACCACGCGCACTCGGCATCGAGCAGCACCGGCTGCCCATAGGGGCCGGCCAGGATGTTCTTCGGGCTCACGTCGCCATGCACGAGCGAGACTTGGTGCGACTGGGTTTGCACGACGAGCTCACGCAAAACCGAGGCCAACTCGGGATGCTTCTGCAGCGGTGGCCAGCAAGTAGGGCTCGAGCCGGATGTCGAAAAAGATCGCATCGGTGTCGAACTGCGCCGCCAATTCGGGCCGCGCCGCGGCGTGGCTGTGGATGCGCGCCAGCGTGTCACCCACCGAGCGCGCGAAGCCCGCATCGACCTCGCCGTCGCGCAGGCTGCTCTTCCACAGCGCATGGCGCTCGGGATCGAGGTAGTCCATCACCAGCACGCCGAGTTCATCGTGCTGGCCCAGCACACGCGGCGCGCTGCCCGGCACGGCCGAGGCAGCCACCTTCATCCAGCGCGCCTCGTAGCGGTTGCGGGAGATCGGCGCACGCCAGTCGGCGGCGACGCGCAGTTTGGGCAGCGCGCGCTTGGCGCAAACCGTGCCGCGCGCGGTCTCGATGCGCCAGATGTCGGAGGAGACGCCGCCGGTCAGCGGTGTGCCCGTGAGGGGTTCACCAGCGACAGCGATGCGCAACTCGCGCAACGCTTGCGCGAACTCCGAAGGAACGGGTTGTCCGGCGTCGGCCATTGTTTGCATTGTGCGGGCTTCGAGCGACCCGGCCGCCGTCGCGCGCCCGCCCGCAAACCGCGAGCGCATACTTGCCGCCATGGCCATCGAACACGCACATTCCGGTCAAGCCGTCGACGTCCAGCCACTGGGGAGCGGCCTCTCCGCGCAGAAGACGACCGCCCTCTTCAAGTCCAACGACCTCGAGGTCATTCGCCTGGTCCTCCTGGCCGGAAAGTCGCTCCCGCCGCACAAGGTGCCCGGCGAGATCACGGTTCAATGCATCGAGGGTTCGATCGATGTCACGGCCGATGGCGCGAGTCATGTGCTTCGGGCCGGGCAGCTTCTGTACCTTGCGGGCCATGTGGTTCACGGCGTCACCGCACTTGAAAACGCCTCGGCGTTGGTCACCGTTGCGCTCAAGAAGTAGTCGTTCGCTACCGCTCGAGGGGGACCCCATGACCGATCATCCGCTGGCCACCTGGCATCGCCTCGTTCGCACGCAAGATCCGTCGGGCCTGAATGCGTTGCTCGCCGAGGATGCGGTGTTCCACTCTCCGGTCGTGCACACGCCGCAACGTGGCAGGACGCTGGCGGCCGGTGTATCTGAGCGCCGCATTCCAGGTGTTCTTCAACCCGACCTTTCGCTACGTGCGGGAGATCGTGGGACCGTCGGACGCCATGCTGGAGTTCGAGACCGAGATCGACGGCATCGTCGTCAACGGGGTCGACCTCATCAAGTGGAATGCAGCCGGCCAGATCGTTGAGTTCAAGGTGATGCTCAGGCCGCTGAAAGCCATCAACCTGATTCACCAACGAATGGGGGCAATGCTTCAGTCCAGACAGTGAGCTCGAACGCCAGTCAAAATCCTCCTCCCAAGGAGTCTTGAATGATCACGACCATCACCACGTTCAGGTTGCCAAAGCCCATCACACGCGACGAGGCGCGAGAGATCTTCCTGAGCACCGCGCCGAAGTATCGAGACGTGGCGGGACTTGTGCGCAAGGTCTATGTGCTCTCCGAAGACGGCAGCACAGCCGGTGGAATCTATCTCTGGAACTCCCGAGCCGACGCCGACGCGATGTACACCGAGAGCTGGCGCGCTTTCGTGCGCGGCAAGTACGGCACGGACCCTTCGGTCACCTATTTCGACAGCCCCGTCGTGGTCGACAACGTGACGAACGAGATTCTGTCGGACCAGTAGCAATGAAGGCGCGCGAACGCGACGACTTGCTCAAGACGTTGCAGGCCCGGTTCGAACAGAACATGCACCGGCACGAAGGGGTCAAGTGGAGCGCGGTCCAGGCCAGGCTGGAGACCAACGCCAAGGCGCTCCATTCGCTCTATGAGATGGAGCGAACGGGCGGCGAACCCGACATGATCGGTCCCGCCACGAAGGCCGGTGGCGGCACGTTCTGCGATTGCGCGGCGGAGACCCCGACCGGCCGCCGGAGCGTTTGTTACGACCGCGAGGGACTGCAGTCGCGCAAGGAACACCGGCCCGAGAACAGTGCCATCGAGATGGCCGCAACCATGGGCATCGAGATGCTCACGGAGGCGCAGTACCGGGATCTGCAGAAGCTCGGCGAGTTCGACACCAAGACGTCCAGCTGGGTCCAGACCCCGCCTGGCATCCGAGCCCTCGGCGGCGCGCTGTTCTGCGATCGCCGCTACGGCCAGGTGTTCACGTACCACAACGGTGCGCAGTCGTACTACGCGTCGAGGGGATTTCGCGGCTGCCTGACGGTCTGAGCTTCGGGCCGCACAAAAAACGTGGTGATCGCCGAGGCCAGCAACGGTGCTTGCTGCGATCGAGCGATCAGCGAAAGCTGTGACTTCCCCTCTGTTGGTTGTTGCGTTGCCTGCGGTATATCCCGTCGCTGCGCAATCCATTCGCACAACACATGCCGCTCGTCGTCCTCGCCTGCTGCCTGCTCGTCGTGGCCACGACTGTCATCCACTACGAAGTGCTGCGCTGGCTGAACACGGGCTTGCCTCTCCTTGGCATTGCGAGTCGCGCGAAGCTCGTGGTGGTCATCCTGGCGGCGTTCGTCGCCCATGCGACCGAGATCGCCCTGTACGGGGCCGTCATGTACGTGCTGAGCGCCGGCTTCGGGGCTGGCACCCTCGCGGGCGACGCAGGCATCTCGCTTGGCGCCTTTATGTACTTTTCGGCCGAAACCTACACCTCGCTGGGCTTCGGCGACGTCACCCCCTTGGGTCCGATCCGCCTGCTGGCCGGCGTCGAGGCGCTGAACGGGCTGCTGCTCATCGGCTGGTCGGCTTCGTTCACCTACATCGCCATGGAGCGGTTCTGGCGCGTCAGTCCTGAGGCCTGATGCGCCGCATGCGGCGTCACGCACGCTGTTCCAGGACCTATTGCCGCCCCGCCTCCACCAACTTCACCAACGCATACAGCGCCTGGTTCACCGGCGTCGGCACGCCGAGCGCCGCACCGCGGCGCGCCACGGTGCCGTTGAGGTGATCGATCTCGCTGCGCTTGCCGCGCGCCATGTCTTGCGCGGTGGACGACAACTGCGCCGGCATCGTGGCGGCGATGCGCTCCATCGCTTGCAATGACGCATCGAGGTCGAGCTTGACGCCGTCGGCATTCGCCACCGCGACCACCTCGCGCACCACCGCGCGCTGCAGCTCCACGACATCGGGTTGGCCCGCCATCACGCCGTAGGGCAGCTGCGCCAGGCCGGAGATCGCGTTGTATGCGCAGTTGACCATCAGCTTGCTCCACAGCTCGGCCATCACGTCGGGCGAGATCTTCACCGGCACGTCGGCGCTGGCGAACAGCTCCACCACCGCCTGCAGCCGCGGCTGCAACGCCGCATCGCTCGCCTGCGCCGCGTTCAACGGGCCGATCACCAGCTCGCCGCGGCCAAAGTGCTTGACCACGCCAGGCTCGGGCATCGCGGTGGCCACGTAGACCACCGTCGGCACCACGGTGCCCTGCACGAGCCGCGCCAGCGCGGGTGCGTTGTCCACGCCGTTCTGCAGGCTCATCACCAGCGCATCGGCCTTCAGGTGCGGCGCGATCTCGCGGCCCACGCTTTCAGTGTCGGTGGACTTCACGCAGAACAACACCAGGTCGGCCTCGCGCACCGCGCCGATGTCGGTGCTGGCGCCCAGGCGCACGGCCTCGACCGTGCCGCCCTTGTGCAGCTGCAGGCCGTGCTGCTGAATCGCCGCCACGTGCGGCGCACGGCCGATCAACGTGACGCGGTGGCCGGCGCGCGCCAGCACGGCGCCGTAGAAGCTGCCGACGGCACCGGCGCCGACGACCACGATCGATTGCAAGGCAGATGGCATATCAGAAGCTCGCACGCAGCGTGAACGATAGCGGTTCGTCGAGCGGCGGGTGCCGCCCTTACGCCCGCCGCGTCTGGCAAACCTCGCGCGCCGCGTGCACCACCGCATCCACCGAGATGCGGGCCTGCGCCTCGAGCGTGGCCGCGTAGCCCACCGGGATGCGCGGCGCGCCCAGCCGCGCGACGCGGCAGCCGGTGCGCTCGGCCACCGTGGCCGCCACCTCGGCGCCGAAGCCGCCGACCTGCACCGCTTCGTGCGTCACCAGCAGGCGCTGCGTGCGCGCCACGTCGGCGAGCACGGCGTCGCGGTCCCACGGCCACAGCGCGCCCAGGTCGATCACGCTGGCATCGATGCCTTCGCGCTGCAACACCTCGGCGGCCTGCAGCACGGTGTGCACGGTGGCCGACCAACTCACGATCGTGAGCTGCGTCGCCGCGCCGCCGCACCTGCGCACGGCCGATGGTGGCGGCCCGCTCGACATCCACCTCGCCGCGCGTGCCCCACAGCTCCTTGTGCTCCATGTAGACCACCGGGTCGTCGGCCTGCAGCGCGGCGCGCAGCATCGAGTAGTTGTCTTGTGGCGTGCTGGGCGTGAGCACCACCACGCCGGGCAGGTGCGCGAACCACGCTTCGAGCGATTGCGAATGCTGCGCCGCCGACGCGCTCCACACGCCGATCGGCAGCCGCATCACCAGCGGCACGCGGCCCTGGCCGCCGAACATGAAGCGGTTCTTCGCCGCCTGGTTGACGATCTCGTCCATCGCGCACAGCGCGAAGTCGGCCACGCGCATCTCCACCACCGGCTTCAAGCCGGCGAGCGCCATGCCGACGCCGGCGCCGACGATGGTGGCCTCGCTGATCGGCGTGTCGATCACGCGATCGGCGCCGAAGCTCGGCGATGCAGGCCTTTGTACTGGCCGAAGATGCCGCCGCGACCCAGGTCTTCGCCGAGCGCGACGATGCGCGGGTCGTCGCGCATCGCCGCCGCCAACGCTGCAGCGCCGGCCTCCGCGTAACTCATCACCGCCATGCGTGGCTCCCCACGGTCTGCACGTCGGTGAATGCGGCCTTCGCATCCGGTGGCGGCGACTCCTCGGCAAAGCGCTGCGCCGCCGCGATCTCGGCGCGGGCGTCGGCATCGATGCGGTCCACGTCTTCACGGCGTGCGCCGAGCGCGATCAAACGGTGCGCGCGCGCGCTGCAGCGGGTCGCCGGCGCGCGCGGCATCGATGTCGGCGGTGGCGCGGTAGGCCTGGCCGTCGACCGACACGTGGCCTTTCACGCGCTAGGTGAGCGCGTGCAGCAGCTGCGGCCCGCCGCCGGCGCGCACGGTCTCGATCAAGCCGCTGCGCGAGCGCGGACACCGCGGCCACGTCGTTGCCGTCGCACGCGTCGCCCGGCACGCCGATCGCGCGCGCCCGCGCCGCCGCGCCCTCGCCCGCGGTCATCGCGGCGGTGTCGGTGGTGGCCGAGTAGCGGTTGTCTTCGCAGACGAACAGCAGCGGCAGCTTGTAGACCGCGGCCCAGTTGAGCGCCTCGAGAAACGGGCCCGCGGTTGATCGCGCCGTCGCCGAAGAAGCAGGCCACGATGTGCGGCCTGCTTCTGGATCTTCAGCGCCTGCGCCGCGCCGCAGGCGATCGGCAGACCCGCCGCCACGACGCCGTTGGCGCCGAGCATGCCGACCGAGAAGTCGGCGATGTGCATCGAGCCGCCCTTGCCGCCGTTGTGACCGCCGGCGCGGCCGTACAGCTCGGCCATCATGCTTGTTCACGTCGGCGCCCTTGGCCAGCGTGTGGCCGTGGCCGCGGTGCGTGCTGGTGAGCAGGTCGTCGCGCTGCAGGTGCGCGCACACGCCGGCGGCCACCGCTTCCTGGCCGATCGACAAGTGCAGCGGGCCGCGCACCTTGGCGGCGCCGGTGCTGGCGGCGCCAAAGGCTTGCACGCCGCCGAGGCTGGCTTCTTCAGCCGCCTCTTCGAATGCACGGATGCGCGCCATCGTGCGGTACAGCGCGCTCAAGGATGAGATCGACAACCAATGCCTCCGACGGATCGCACGCCCACGCGGCGCGCCGGCGCATTGTCGCCAATGTGCTCAGGCGGTCGCCGTGGCCGGTTCGCCCACCACGCACAACAGCGTCTCGCCGGTGGCCACGAGCTTGGCTTGGCCCTTGTCGTGGGCGTAGAGCTCGCATTGCGTGAACACCTGCTGCTTGCCGGCGCGCACCACCCGGGCCTTGGCGACGAAACGTTCACCCACCGCAGGCCGGATGCAGTTGATCGCGAAGTGCGAGGCGAGCACCCTCGCGCCGAGTTGTGTGGCCGCCGCATAGCCGCACGCGGTGTCGATCAGCGCGCCGACCACGCCCGCATGCAGAAAGCCGCTGTACTGCCCGGCCTCGGCCTTCCACGGCATCGCGAGCTCCACCTCGCCGGACGCGGCATGCTGCACCTCGAAGCCACACCAGCGGTTGAATGCCGCGGTGGCGTTGATGGCGCGCAGCATCGTCAAGGCATCGGCAGTTTCGTTCATGGTCGGGTCCCCAGCAGTTGCCTGACGCTACGCCGGTCACCGATCGGGCGCTGTCGTCACCGCGACAGCTCGGTCGCTCGCGGCCAGCGCTACAGTGTTGTCATGAATCCTCAGTTGGTTGAAGCCACCCGCGGCGGCATCGTGGAATCGGCGCATCGCGGCGCGCTGGTGGTGGTCGATGCACACGGCAAGCCGGTGTGCGCGATCGGCGACACCGATCGGCCCGGTGTTCGCGCGCTCGGCGGTCAAGGTGCTGCAGGCGCTGCCGCTGGTGACCAGCGGCGCGGCCGATGCATTCAAGCTCACCGACGAGGAGCTCGCGCTCGCCTGCGCCTCGCACAACGGCGAGGCGCGCCACGTGGCCACCGCCGCCGGCGTGCTCGCCAAGGCCGGGCTCGACGAGACGGCGCTCGAATGCGGCGCGCACTGGCCGCAACACGAGGTGGCGCAGCGCGAGCTGGCGTCGAGCCACGCGCCGCTGAGCGCGCTGCACAACAACTGCTCGGGCAAACACGCCGGTTTCCTCTGCGTGGGCTGCATGATGGCGCGCGCACAAGGGCGCGACGCGCGCGAGTTCGTGCGCGGCTACGTGAAGCCCGAGCATCCGGTGATGCGCGAGATCAGCGCGTCGATGCAAGACGCCACCGGCTGCGACCTGTCTCGCGCGCCGGTGGGCACCGATGGCTGCTCGATCCCCACTTTCGGCATCCCGCTGCATCAGCTGGCGCATGCGTTCGCCAAGGTGGCCACCGGCGTCGGCCTGAGCGCCGATCGCGCGGCCGCCGCCGCGCGCCTGCGGCGTGCAGTGGCCAGCGCACCGTTCTTCGTGGCCGGCTCTGGCCGCTTCGACACGCGTGTGATGCAACGCCTGGGCGAACGCGTGTTCTGCAAGGTCGGCGCCGAGGGCGTGTTCTGCGCCGCGCTGCCCGGCCAAGGTCTCGGCGTGGCGATCAAGGTCGACGACGGCAACAACGCGCGCGCCGCCGAGGTGGTGATGGCCGCGGTGATCGAGGCGTGGGTCCCGCTCGATGGCGACGAGCGCCCGTTCATGCGCGGTTTCAGCGACGTGACGCTGAAGAACTGGAACGGCATGCGCGTGGGCGAGCTGCGCGCCAGTGCCGCGCTGCGCCAGGCGTTGCCGGCCCCGCAAGCCTGAACGCGAGCCGGACTTTCAGCCTTGGGGGGTGAAGCCCCTACCTCCGACGTCGACGGCGTGAACCGGTGCGGCTAGTGTCGCAACACACGGGCACTTGAACTGCATCGCCATAGGAGGCTGTCATGTCGAAGCATCGCCCTGATGACAAGGTCTCGCCGCTGATCTGGCTGATCCCGGTGCCGTTCATCCTGGCGTCGTTCCTGCCGCTGACCATCGAGCACCCGGTGCCGCAAAAAACGCAGCAGATGGCTGCGGCCAGCGACAGCGACGGCGCTGCCTCGTCGCCGCGGCTGCCGAACCAAGCCGAATAGGCGCCCCGTCAGCGGGTGCGACGGCGGCGCGCTACAGTCGCCGCCGTGGCAAAACCCCTGTCTTTTTCGCTGCGCTGCATCATCGGCGCGTGCGCCGTTCTCGCACTCACACCGCTGGCGGCGCAGGAATACCCGAACCGGCCGATCCGCGTGATCGTGCCGTTCTCGCCCGGCGGCGCGGTCGACGGGCCCACGCGCATGGTGGCGCAGGAGCTCACCAAGCGCCTCAATCAACAGGTGGTGGTCGACAACCGGCCGGGCGCCGGCGCCACCATCGGCAGCGAGGCGGTGGCCAAGGCCGCGCCCGACGGCTACACGCTGCTGCTCGCCTCGCAGACCAACGCGATCAGCGCCACGCTGTATCCCAAGCTGTCGTTCAACCCGATCGACGACTTCGCGCCGATCTCGCTGATCGGCCGCGAGCCGGGCGTGCTGGTGGTGCACCCGTCGCTGCCGGTCAAGACGGTGCAGGAGCTGGTCGAACTGGCGCGCAGCAAGCCGGGGCAGATCGACTACGCCTCGTCGGGCAACGGCAGCGGCCAGCATCTGTTTGCGGCGCAACTGTTCTCGATGGCCAACATCAAGCTCAACCACGTGCCCTACCGTGGCAGCGGGCAGGCGACCACCGACCTGATCGGCGGCGTGGTCACGGTCAGCGTGCCGGGGCTGGCCGGCATGCTGCCGCACATCCGCGCGGGCAAGCTGCGTGCGCTGGCGGTCACCAGCGCGCAGCGCTCGCCGCAACTGCCCGACGTGCCGACCCTGGCCGAATCGGGATTTGCCGGCTACTCGGCCTATGTGTGGCTCGGCTTGCTGGCGCCCAAAGGCACCCCGGCGGCGATCGTCGAGCGGCTCAACCGCGAGGTGGTCGCGGTGCTCGACGGCGCCGAGGTCAAGGGCTACATGGCCAACGCATCGATCGAGGCGCTCGGCTCGTCGCCGGCCGAGTTCGGCGCCTTTTTCCGCAACGAGCGCGACACCTGGGCCAAAGTCATCCGGGAAACCGGCGCCAAGCTCGATTGACCCGACACCGCCTCCGATCCACTTCGCGCACCTCATGAGCAGCAAAGAACCCAGCGTCACAGGCACGCAGCACTGGACCACCAAGAAACTGCCCGGCGGCGGCGAAGTGCGGTTGTTTCTGTGGGAAAAGTGCGTGGGTTCACCCGAAGGCAAGCCGGCGGTGCTGTTCGTGCACGGCTCGTCGATGGCCTCGCAGCCGACCTTCGACCTCACGGTGCCGGAGCGGCCGGACTCGTCGGTGATGGACTGGTTCGCCAAGCGCGGCTTCACCTGCTGGTGCGTCGACATGGAGGGTTATGGCCGTTCCGACAAGGACCGCGACATCACCTGCGACATCGCCAACGGCGCCGACGACCTCGAAGCAGCCACCGACTACATCCGCCTCACGCGCGGCATCCAGAGCTTTCTCACGTATGGCATCAGCTCCGGCGCCTTGCGCGCCGCGCTGTTCGCGCAAGCCCACCCCGAACGTGTGGCGCGGCTGGCGCTCGACGCCTTCGTGTGGACCGGCGAGGGCAGCCCCACGCTGGAACAGCGGCGCAAGAAGCTGCCCGAGTTTCTCAAGTCCAAGCGCAGGCCGATCGACCGTGCCTTCGTGCGCTCGATCTTCGAGCGCGACCATCCCGACTGCGCCGACTCGGTGACGGTCGAGGCCTTCGCCGACGCGATCCTGGCGCTGGACTCGTCGATGCCCAACGGCACCTACATCGACATGTGCTCCAAGCTGCCGGTGGTCGACCCGCTGAAGATCACGGTGCCCACCATCGTGATGCGCGGCCAGTTCGACGGCATCGCCGGCATGGGTGACCTGCTGGCGTTCTTTCACAAGCTGCCCAATCCCGACAAGCAGTTCAGCGTGATGGCGGGCATCTCGCACGCCAGCTTCCAGCAGAAGAACTACCTGCTGGCCTACCACGTGCTGCACGGGTTCTTCTCGCACCCGAAGCTGGCGTACACCGCCGGCGGTCACTGACCTCAGGCGGGCAAGGCCCTGCAGCCGCGGCTGCAACAGCGCCACTGAACCGCCCGCCGTCGGCCTGCAACACAGGGGTACGCGGGCGCGCAGTGCTCGCTCGAACCCCGAGGAGCCGACATGAACCGCCCGACCTTCGTCACGATGTCGACCCTGGTCTTCACGCTGGTTGCCTACGCCACCCTGGCGCAGGCGGCGCGCGCCGGCGAAACGCCGGCCAGCGGTGTGGCGGCGGCGCTGGAGAGGATCCATGTTCAAGGCAAGTGACCTCAGGCGCGCGCTCGACCGCATGCTCGACTCGCCCGCCGCAACGGCTGCCGTCATGGTGGTCCTGCTGGCCATGCCAGTGGTGGCCAGCACCGGGGTCGCGGCCACCGAAACGCGGGAGGCCCCTCGGTCTGGGGCCTACCAACAGGCACCCGAGGCCCCGTACAACTACCAGATGCGTTGCTGGCAACACGGCCGCTTGATGCTCGAGCAAGACCTGCTCGAGCTGCCCGCCGACGACCGCCATCCGATGCAGGGAAAGCGGCAGCGACCGCCATGGCCACCCGGTGTACGTGGCCGAGGCCGGGAACGCCACTTGCCTGATCCGCAGCGTCGTAGATCCCGGCGCGTCGCCGCGCCCCTGATGCCGCGAAGGTGCTGCCATGTTTGCGCCCACCGCCCGCACCACACCGACACGGTTGCCGTGGTGGTGGTCGCTGGTCGCGATGTGGCTGCTGATGGCGCTGTGGTCGCCGGCATTCGCCAATGACATCGAGCCGCAGATGCGCGAAACACCGGCGGTGGACAACGACGATGCCGACGACGGCGAGCCGATGCGCATCGGCTCGTGGCAGCTTCTGTCCATGCCCCAGATGTGGCGCTCTGTGCGCTGGCGCCCGGGCGGCGGTGCACCACGCATGCTGCCGTTGGCGGTGATGCCGACGCAGAGTGGCGCCTGGATAATGGGCTTGAGCACGTCGCGCGTCACCCGAGAACCCCGCATCGAGTTGCGCTTCACGATCGCCCTCGACGGCCGCCGCGTCGTGCTGCCGCACGAGCGCGACGACTGACGCGCAGCGCTCGCGCCGCAATCCCGCGCGAGCGGCTCTTCAGCACCTCCGGCACCCGCATGCGCGGCGCCCGGCGTCGTTCACGGCCTCATTGCAGCTTGTATTCGGTGAGTTCGAACACGGTGGCCTCGCGCACCGTGCGGCCGCTGTGCGACACGACCTCGTAGCGCACGATGCGGCGCACGTCGGGCGCGTACCACACGCGGTGTTCGGTGGTGATGGCCGCGCCGGCACGCGCGCTGGCGCGCCCCTGCAGCACCAGCTTCTTGGCACGAAAACGGCCGGCCGCGACCACCACGTCTTCGTCGGCCTGCCACTGCGCCTTCAGTGGAATCGACACCGCATCGACCGCGCGGCGTGGGGTGCCGACGGCCGCCGCCAGATCGCCTTGCAGATCGGCCGCTTGCAGGTACGGCGCGAACTCCGGTGGCGCGGCGCCCCAATCGGGCAACGGGTTGAACCCCGGCTTGAGCGCCACGCGCGTGGTGCGCACCTTGGCGTCGACGGTGGTGGTCCAGGTCTCGGCCACGCTGTCGGCGGCGACCGCATCGACCCGCGCGGTGACGAACAGGTCGCCGAAGCGGAACTGGTCCGTCACGCGGTAGCGCCAGGTGTCGCCGACGCGCGGCATCAGTTCGGCCGCCGTGGCCACCGTGTTCGGCGCCGCCACGCTCGACAGCGCGGCGATGCGCGTGCGCGCGGCCTCGGCAAAGCGGCCTTTGGGGTATTGCCGCAGATAGGCGCGAAAGTCGTCGGCGCGGTTCGAGGCCTGCACGCTGGCCCACAGCGCGGCCTCGGCGCTGCCGTCGGCGTCGGCGCTGTCGGTGCTGGCGTTGACGCCGGGCACGAACGCAAACTCGCCGAGCAGCGACGAATGCTCCCACGGCACCTGCAGCTGGCGCGATTCGCGCACCACCGCCTCGCGCACGCGCTTGAACATCAGCTCCACCGGCAGGCCGGGGGTCAGCAGATGCCGCGCCAGCTCGGTGGTGTAGATGCTGTTGCCGCGCTGGCCGATGCCGTCGGGCGCCTGCTTGCCCGGCGCCGTGGCGTAAGCCAGCAGCGTGCCGATCGGTGCATCCATCTGCGCCAGGCCTTGGGCGTTGCCGATGCCGCCGCCGGCGCGTTTGGCGAACGGGTTGTCGCGGCAGGCATCGAGAATCACCACGTTGACGCGGCTCTTGGCGCGCGACATGCGCCCGAGGATGAACGTGAGGTCCACGCCTTGCATGCCGACGTCGTCTTCGCTGCGCATCTCGGCATCGATCGGGATCATGTAGTTCTGGTCGCGCAGCTGCATCGCGTGACCGGCGTAGTACAGCACCGCGACCGTGTTCTCGTTGAGCGCCGCGCCGAAGTCGCGCAGCGCCGCCGCCATGCCGTTGCGGTCGAGGTTCTCGCGCCGCGTGACCTTGAAGCCGGCCTGCTCCAGGCGCGATGCGATCAGCCGCGCATCATTGACCGGGTTGTCCAGCGGATCGCGCTTGTAGGCCGCGTTGCCGATCACCAGCGCCACGCGGTCTTCGGTGAGCGACACGCCGCGCGTGGCCTGCGCGGCGGCCCACAGCGGCAGCATGCAAGCACATGCCGACAAGACCAGCGCGATGCGTCGCGACCGGACCGCGGCCGCATGCGTCGATCGAACCACAGGGCATGGGAGCACGGCGTGCATGGTAGCGGGCGCGGCCGCGGCACCCGAGGTCGCGCGCTCAGCCGCCCTCGCGCAGCAGGGCCATGAAGGCGGCACCGCGCGGCAGCGCGGCGGCGCCGATGTAGGCCGCTGCATCGCTCGCGCCTTCGCACCACCACACGCAGCGCCAGCCGCGCGTGCTGCGCATGGAGTTGCTGCGCCACCCGCGTGCCGGCGAGCTCCTCGATGCGGCGCTCGCCGTGCAACGGCGGCAGCGCCGGCGATGGCCTGCTCGAGCGCGCCCACGTCGAACGCCGGGTCGAGCACCTGGCGTGCAACGGCATCGGCGGCGTCGAACCAGTCGTCGCTGGCCAATGCGTCCACCAGATGGTCCTGTCCAGCGCGCAGCGGGGCGGCGAGCGTGAACGGAAACTGGCGGCCGACGCTGTCGACGCTGGGCATCAGCAGGCCCGACCACGCGTCGGGCGTGAGCAGGCCCGGCGCCAGCCAGAAGCGACGCACCGGGGCCACCATGTACAGCGCCAACCATTCGTCGTCGCCGAGCCGCTCGCGCGAGTTCACCAGTTCGTGCTGCAACCAGGCGTCCCAGCCGGCGATCCACGCGTCGGGCAGCCGGCGCGATGCGAAATCGCCCAGCGCCGGCATCTTGCCGAACCAACCCGCAGGTTCAGCCATGGAGGCGGCCAGCCGCGCGTGCGTTCAAAGGCGGCGCGGACATTGAAACTGCTCCAGCTCGGGCATCAGGATCGCCAGCGCGCCTTGCGGGCTCGTGGCCTCCAGCCGCGCCCTGCGGCCTTCGACGTCGAACACCAGCACCGCGCGATTCGATGACGAGCCCGGCTCGACTCGCACACGATCGAACAGCCGCATCAACGCCCACGGCCCCTCGAACGCGTACTTCGCACCTGCCGCGCCGCCAGGCGCCGTGGCCTGCAGCTGCACGCGCCCGGCGCCCGGTCCCGGCCAGGTGAGCGCCTGCGGCATGCGGCTGTCGCGGGCGAAGCGCAAGCTCTGGCCGTCGATGTCGATCAGCAGCGCGCCCATGCTGGGGTCGAGCTCGAGCACGCGCAGCTCCATGCGCACGCCGAACTGCCGGTTGCCATCGAGGAAGAACGCCTGGCGGATGTGGTGCGCACGCTGGAACGGCAGCAGCGCGTCGCCGACCTTGGCTTGCGGCAATGCGCGCACGGTCCACGGCCGCACGCCCGTGTCGACCCACGGCGCGAGCGTGCGCTGGAACCAGCCGTCGAGCACACCGCCGCCGCCAAAGGTGCGCACGAACTCCTCGCGCGTCATCTCCTGCGAGGCCTGGCGCACGAACGGATAGCGGCCATCGATGGCCTGCGTGCAAGCCGGCACCACGTCGCTGGCGAGCTGGCGGCCCCAGGGCTCGCGCAACGCAGTGAACGCCAGGCCGGCGTCGTGCTCGGCCAGCTGCTGCAGCAGTGCACGCAGCGGCTCGGGCGCGCGTGTCGCCGCGGCGGCGAGGTCGCGCAGGCCATCGACTGTGGGCGGCGGGGACTTGCGCGACACCGCATCGTCGACGCTGGCCAACTGTGTGGCCACCCGGCCCAGCGCCGCATGCACCGGCTCCAGGCCCGGCGGCGAGCCAAGCACGTATGCGCGCAGCGCGTTCAGCCGCTCCACCTCGGGCGCATCGGCAACCACGCCGCCCTCGGGCAGCACCGGGCCCATGTCGCGCAACACCGCCGACAACACCGCGACCAGCGGCGAATCGGCACGCGACAACAGCTGGGCCTGCTCCGCTGCCGCAACGAGCGATGCCGCCGGTTGCAAGCGCAGGTCGTGCACCAGCGCATCCCAGGCCCGCAGGCGTTCCATCGTCAGCTGGGATTCGATCGACTCGACCAGCCGTGCGCGGGCCGCTGCGTCCGTCAAGGCCGGCTCGGGTGCGCCACCGAGCACCCAGGGCGCCTCGCGCTCGAGCTGACGCACGGTGTCGGCGACTCGCCTGTGCAGCGGCGCCTGGGCGCCGCGCGCATACAACGCACTGCACACCCGCCTCCACGGGTGCGCCGCTGGCGCGTGACAGCGCTTTCTGCGCGGCAGCGAGCGCCGACGCGTCGATCGACAGCGCCGGCGGCCCTTGGTTGGCGTCGCCCTGGTGCAGCCGCGCGAGCACGCGTTGCGCCAGCGGCACCGACGTCAACTGCTCGCGCGTGCGTGCCACGAGTTTTGCATCGGCCCGTGCCGGCGCACCGACCTCGCCGCTGCCGAGCAAGCGGTCGAGGTGCTCGCGCAAGGTCTTGCGCGCGCTGGCGTTGCCCAGGCGGGCCGGCTCGGCATCCCAGTCGGCCAGCAAGTAGGCGCGCAACGCCGTGGCATCGAAGTTCGTGCCGCCGAACAGCATCAGATACGCCTTCAACGCCTCGTAGCGCGTCATCACCGCACCTGCGCCCTCGGCGGCCAGACGCTGCTCCAGCCGCTTGGCCAGGCGCGGCACGAGGCTGTCGCGCAGCAGATGGTGGTACGCGTCGGCCGCGGCAGCCGCGATGTTGCTGCGTTGCTCCAGCCCAAGCGCGGCGGCGCGGCGTGGCGCGGCCTCGACGGGCTCGCGCGCGATCGACCACACGCCATCGAGCAGCGGAACCAGCGTGGCCACGTCATCGGCCGGTGCCGCCTTGACCGCCGTCACCTGCGACTGCAATCGGGTGTTGGTGTCGCCCACCTCGGCCAGCATGTCGGCGTTGCTCGAGTACTGGTACCAGGCCCACACGAGCGCACCCACCGTCAGCAAGCTGCTGGCCGCGACCACGCCGCCGTGCAGCCACGCGCGCTGCCGTTCCCAGCGCTGGTTGGTGCCGGCCAGGCCCGACTCGCCCAGCACCACGTCGCGCAACAGGCGCGTCACGAAATACGAGCGGCCGCTCGGCCGGCCCGGCGGCAACACGCGGTGCGCCAGGCCGAGCGCGCGCGACAAGGCGCCGAGAGCGCGGTCGACCGGCGAGCCCTCCTGCGTGGCGCTGGTGAAGTACACGCCGCGCAACAGCGGCGTGGCGCGCACGTCGCCGGACTCGAACGTGGCACGCACCATCTCCATCATGGCGTCGCGCAACACGCGCCACTGTTGCGGAAAGCCGAACAGCGCGGTGCGGCGCTCGCGGTCGCGTTCGTCCTGCAGGCGCGCGATCAGCGTTTCGTGGAGCGTCTTTTCGAGCGTGACCAGTTCGTTGGACAGGCGCGCCAGGCTGGCCGCCATGTCGGCGTCAGCATCCAGCGGCAAGGTGGTGCCCCACACCTGCGCGCGTTCATCCTTGTCGAAGTCGGCAAAGAACTCGGCGAAGCCGGCCAGCAGGTCGCACTTGGTGACCATCACATAGATCGGAAAGCGGATGCCGAGCTCGCGGTGCAGTTCTTCGATGCGCTCGCGCATCTCGCGCGCCAGCACGCGGCGCTTGTCTGCATCGGCCTGCAGCAGGTCGGTGGCGCTCAACGCCAGGATCACGCCGTTGATCGGTTGGCGCGGCCGGTGCTGCAGCAACAGGCGAAGAAAGCCGAGCCACGCGGCGCGATCGGCATCGCGATAGCTGTCCTGCGTGGTGTAGCGGCCCGCGGTGTCGATCAGCACCGCGTCGGACGTGAACCACCAGTCGCAATTGCGCGTGCCGCCGGCGCCGCGCAGGGCTTTCGGTCCGAGCTCGGCGGCCAGCGGAAACTCCAGACCCGAGTTGACGATGGTGGTGGTCTTGCCGGCACCGGGCGCGCCGATCACGATGTACCAGGGCAACTCGTACACATACGGCGGGCGCTTCAGCCAGCCGAGCGCGGCCTTGGCGCCGCCGACGCGCCGGCCGCGCAGCACCTGCATCGCCTGTGCAAAACGCTGGCCGATCGCCGCCACCTCGGGCGCGCCGGGCGCCGCTGGGGCGTCGGCAGCGGCCTTGGGCAGCAGGCCGTCGACCATGCGGCGGTTGCGCCGCGCGGCGGCGGTGCCGCGCCATATCGCCTGCGCCACGAACACCAGCAAGATCACCGCGATCGCGATCGCGCGCGCGCGTTCGCTGGCCAGCGGCGCGATGCCGTCGAAGCGAATCAGCGGACCGGCGAACCACACCAGCGCCCCGGCCGCATACAAGCCGAGCGCGATCAGCAGCGCGCGCAGGTGGGTGGCGAACTCGGGGCGCATGGTCGACAACCCGCCTGATCAGCGCGCCAATGAAGATGGAGCGCGCCCAAGCGGCCACCGCGGATCCGGCTCCGCCGGTCCGCTGGTGTCGCCCCCTGGGGGGAGGCGCCGGAGGCGCATCGGGGGGGTCATATCTCGGGCCGTGGCAACAGCAGCAGCACCTCGATGCGGCGATTGCGCGCGCGCGCACTCGGTGAATCGTTCGGCACACGGGGCTCGGTCTCGGCGCGCCCTTCGGCACGCAGGCGTGCCGCCGGCACGCCGGCCTCGACCAACGCGGCCGCCACCGCCTGCGCACGCTCGCGCGACAGGTGCCAGTTCGACGGAAAGCGCAACGACTCCACCGGCTGGTCGTCGGTGTGGCCGAGCACCTCGATGCGTCCGGGCAGGCTGGCGAGCGCCTGGGCGATGCCCGCCAGCCGCTTGCGTTCGCCGGCCTGCAGCTGCGCGGTGCCGGCCACGAACAGCCTGTCGGCCGCCGAGCGTGATCACCGAGCGCTGCGCATCCTCGGCGACGTCGATGGCGCCGGTGTTGAGGTCATCGGCCAACAGCGGCGCAACGCGCGCCTTGGCCGCCGGCGCGGCGGGCGGCGCGGTGGCCAGTGCACGGTGCATGTCGTGCAGCTGCTGCAGCACCGGCGCAGCCTGCCGGCTCAATCGGGTGGACATCCACATCAGCGCGCCCAGCACCAGCGCCGCACCGACCACCACCGCGAGCCACAACGGCACCAGCGCCAGCGTGGGACCGGCACGGGGCTCGCCCGCCCAGCGCGTTGACAGCACGCGCGGGCCCATGCCCGCACGCGGCGCCGCCTCGGGCCGCACCCGTTCGAGCAAGCGCGCGGCCAGCGCGGCCAGCTCGGCACGACCGTTGGGCTTGCGCGCATAGTGGCCTTCGAAGCCGAGCGCGAAACACACGTAGAAGAGCTCGAGCAGCGGCGCATGCGCCTGCGCGTCGGCGCTCAGCTTGTCGAGCAACTCGAACACCTTGGTCGCGCCCGATTCGTCTTCGTGAAACTCCTGCAGCAGGCCGCGCGTGCCCGGCGGCGCGTCCGCACCCCATGGCGTGGACGCGATCACCTCGTCGATGAACGTGCACAGCAGGTAGCGCGCGGCCGTGACCTGCGGCCGGGTCACGCCGCTGGCGCGGGCGCGCTCCTCGAACTCGCCGATCAGGCCGAGCAGTTGTCGCTGCAAGCCGGCGCGGTCGGCGTGCTGCGTGGTGGCACGCAGCTGCGACAGCAGCGCCAGCAGCGGACCGGCGGCGGTGAGCAGCGGATTGATGCCCGCCACCAGGTGCTGCAACGTGGCGCCCTGTGCGGCGCTGCCGCTGCGCGAGGCCTTGGTGGCGGTGGCGCGGCCACCCGGCCGCGGGATCAGCAGCGTGCGATCCGGATCGAGGATGACGGTGCGGTCGTCGGCGCTGCTCATGGGCTACGGATCCTCGGCGCTCTCGGCGCCACCGCGGCACGAAGAAAGGTGAGGATCTTAGGCTTCGACGAAACCCGCTTCGCGCATGAAACGTTCGCGCGTGGCGTCGTTGTCGAGGGCGTCGGCAACCTTGGTGAAGAAATCGCGCCGGCTCACGCCTTCGGAGGCGGCGCGTTTGGCCACCACCTTGCCGATCGGCCCGATGTAGCCGATCAGCAGCTTGGTGGCGCGCTCGAGCTCAGCCGCCGTCAGCGCGTCGCCCGGGCGCGTGCCGCCGGTGCTGGCGGTCATCAACGTGCCTTCGCTGGGCCTCGGCGCCCCGCGCATCGGCGTGGTCATCGGCTTGCCGAGCACGGCCTTGGCGAACGCCGAGCGCTCCTTGAGGTCGTCGATCGCCGGCATCAGCGCGCCGACCAGCGACTCGAGGTCCTTGTGTTCCTTGGCCGCGCGGCGCACCAGCACCTTGGCCACCGGGCCGACGTACTTGGCGATTTCGATTTCGACGCCGGACAGCACCACGCCGCTCCATCCGGTGGGCGGCGGTGCGCTGGGGCTCGACACCGAGAACGTCTTGGGCAACGACGGCACGCCGGCATTGCTGCCGCTGGCAACACCGTCTGCGAAGGCAGAGCGCGAGCGGTGCGTCACGATCGTGGCCTCCGAGATCGTGTTGGCCACCGGCTGCGCGTAGGCGTCGAGGATCGCGCTGCGGAACTCGCCCGCGCTCTGGAAGCGATCGGCCGGCGACTTGGCGATCGCGCGCGCGACGATGGCGTCGTACTGCGGCCAGCGGTGCAACGGGTCGGCCTTGGATGCGGGGTCGGGATCGTGGTAGCACACGTCGTGCATGATCGCCTCGGGCCCGCCGCGAAACGGCGACTTGCGCGCCAGCAGCTGATAGAACAGCACGCCGGCGGCGAAGATGTCGAGACGGTGGTCGACCTGGCCGCCGAGGTAGAGCTCCGGCGCGATGTAGCCCGGCGTGCCCATGATCACGTTGGTGCGCGTGCGATCGGCGCTTTCCAGCCGCGCGATGCCGAAGTCGGTCAGCTTGATGCGGCCGTTGCTCATCACGATGATGTTGGCCGGCTTGATGTCGCGGTGCCACACCGCGGCGTTGTGCGCGTAGTGCAGCGCATCGAGCAGCTGCGCCATGATGCTGACGGTGTCCTGCTCGTCGAAGTTGGTGCCGTTGGCGATGTAGTCGCGCAGGTTGTTGCCCTCGACGAACTCCATCGCGATGAACGCATAGTGCGCGTCCTCGCCGTACTCGTAGACCGACACGATGCCCGGATGGTTCAGTGCACCGGCGGCCTGCGCCTCGCGCTGGAAGCGGCTGGACATCGTGTCGGACGCGTAATGTCCGCTGGCGCCCGAGCCCTGGATGCTCGGGTCATCGTCCTCCAGCAGTTCCTTGCGGATGGTCTTGATCGCGACCGGCCGCTTGATCACCGGGTCATGGCCCTTGAACACGATGCCCATGGCACCGCGCCCGACCACACCGGTGATCGGGTACTTGCCGAGGCGTTCAGGGACTTTCAGGGAGGCCATGACCTTGGGATTGTTGCAAAGATCAACTGTCGAGCATCTTCATGGCCTGGACCATGCTGGTGCGCATGCGGCCGATCGATCGCGCCAGCACGCCGATCTCGTCGCGCGACGTGCGCTTGAACTCGGGGATTTCGAGCTCGCCCAGGCTCACGCGGTCGGCGAACTGCGACAGCTTGGTGACCGGGCGGATCACCAGCATCCACAGCATCAGGTTGAGCACGATGCCGATCAGCACGAACACCGCGGTGGTGGAGGTCATGAACACCTTGAAGGCCTGCTGCGCGCGATCGAGCGGCACCCGCGTGGGCACCGAGATGATCTGCGCGCCGATCACTTCGTTCAGGGTCCAGCCGAAGCCGTTGGCCGGGCCGTAGCGCTCGATCATCGTGGCCGGCGCGGCGTCGACCGTGCTGTGGCACTGCAGGCAGGTGGGCGCGCCCACGCGCAGGGGACGCGCCACGTAGAACGAGCGGCCGGTGGGCGTGTCGCGGTCACCGATGATCTCGTTGCTGTCCTTGTTGTTGCGGAACTGGTTGACGATGTCGGTCTCCCATTCCACCGCGCGGTTGCGCGGGTTGGTCGGGTTGAGCACCGCCTCCTTGTACGAGTACTCGGTGTGCTTCTGGCGCAGGCCGTTGAACACCTCGGTGGCGGAGAACGCCGGCACCGTCTGCGGCAGGAAGGTGTACTTCATCTGCGTTTGCAGCAGCGGGGCCACCTGCCCCGAGGTGTAGGTGCGGGTCGCGATGGCCGCGTCCATCAGCAGGCGCGCGCTCTGCGCGATCTCGTCGCGGGCGTTGCGCTCCAGCAGCGTCCACGACACCTGGCTGATGGCAGCCAGACCGGCGACGAAGACCAGCAGGAAGATCAGGTTGAACTTGAGCAGCAGTCTCATGGCTCGAATCTCCGGACGATTCTCAACGCGTGGCCGAGGCAGTACCTACGGTCCCGGCAACCGGGGCGGACGCAACGGGCGCCGGTCTTGGGCAGGTACTTCTCGGGGAACAGGACGGGGTCCCACTCGGGGTGCGACGACAGGTTGGCGATCAGGGCGGAACGGAACGCGCTTTCGCGCGCCTTGCTGCGCCAGCGCTCGATGAACTGGCGGCGGAACGGCGTTTCGGCCTTCAGCCACGGCTCCACGTCGGCATAGACGAAGTCCGGCGCGGCACGGGGCTGCACCTCGCGCTCGCGGTACTTGTCGGCGCGCAACGGCAGCGAATCGCGAAACGCCTTCGGCATCTCGGCCACGAAGGCCGCCGGCGCCGAGCCACCGAGCGTGCCACGTGCGCCGGCCGTGCGGCGATAGGTCTGGCCCTGGCGCACGCCGACCGCCGGCCCCCCCGGACGCTCCACCAGCTTGAGGTCGCCCCGTTCGGCGAATAACGTCGCCTCGTTGGTCTTGAGTTGCATCACCACCACACCGGGCAGCAGCCCGATCTCGATCAATGGCGAGCGGAACTCGAACGTGCGCACGTTGCCGTCCTTGCGCGCGTTGCTCAACTTGAACCAGCCGCTCAACGCGTACAACGTACGGTCGGCCTTCAACCGGACAGGGCCCCCCACCATGATGCGGGCCTTGGGTCCCATTTGCAGCACGGTCTGGTCGATCAGTTCGGCCTGCATGAAGGTGCCGTCGCCGGTCTCGACGATGTCGCCCACCTGCAGGCGCACACCCTCGGCCGCGCGCAGGCGGGTGGCCGCGCGCGTGATCAGCGCCTCGCCTTCGAGGATCGTGACGGTGCCTGCCACATCGACGGCAGCCACCGCACCGCCGGCAGCCCCCAGGGCCGCCAACAGCAGAAAGATCCCCCTCAACATGCATCGACCTCCACCGCACAAGGAAACACAGAAAGGGCGCGCAGGACATCGCGCGCCTTCATTCACAATCTAGGCGGTGCGTTCAATGAGTGTCAATCCTGCTAAAGGGAGAGACAAACGGAGTTGCACGCACAGGGTCCCCCCTAGGTTGTACAGGTGTGATCGCCACGCATCACCCCTCGCGCAGGGGGTGGGCGCGAGGCGCATCGTCGAAGGCACAAGCGACACTCTTCGGATGATCGGCATTCAGGTCGTGTCATGGGCGGGTCAATCGCCCTCCGCACCCACCACGGCCTGGTTCGGCGCCGAAGGCGGCGACATCGGACGCAGCGCCGAGTGCACGTTGCCGCTGCCCGACCCCGACCGGCACATCTCGCGCCGTCATGCGATGGTGGTGCAACGCCACGGACGCTACTTCCTGCAGGCGCTGTCCGACGGCGTGCCGCTCACGGTCGACGGCCAGGCGCTGGCCTCGGGCAACGAGAGCGCGTTGGTCGCGGGCATGGAAATCGGCCTCGGGGCCTATCTGCTGCAGGTGCTCGAAGAGCCTGAATCGCTCGGTGCCAGTCGGCCGCCCCATCGTCCGGCCGCAGCGCAGGCGCCGGCGCCCACGCGGATGCCGACGACGCACGCCGCCCGCCGCATGGCCGGTCGAGCCCGAGGTTGACCTGCTGGTCGGCGAGACCGGCGCTCTGCCGCCGCCGAAGGCTGCGCCCGGGGTGGCGGCGGCTGCCCCACCGCAAGACCTGGCCGCGGCGTTCAAGCGCGGCCTGGGCCTGGCCCAGGGCGTCGGGCCCACGTTCGGCGCCGATCAGGCCGAGCGCATCGGGGCGCTGCTGCGCGCGATGACGGCCGGCACGCTCGAACTGCTGACCGCCCGCATGGTGGCCAAGCGCGAACTCGGTGCCGCGGCCACGCAGGTGCGCACGCGGGAAAACAACCCGCTGAAGTTCTCGCCCGACGTCGACGCGGCGCTGTCGCATCTGCTCGGGCCGGCCGAGCGCGGCTTCCTCGACCCCGAGGCGGCGGTGGAAGAGGCCTTCGACGACCTGCGCGCGCACCAGGTCGCGCTGCTGGCCGGCATGCGCGCCGCGCTCGACTCGGTGATGTCGCGCTTCGATCCGGCGGCGCTCGAGAAGCGCCTGGCGCCGGGCGGCGCGCTGGAGAACCTGATCCCGGCCAACCGGCGCGCCCGCCTGTGGAGCAACTACAGCGGCGAGTACGCGCGCATCGTCGCCGAGATCGAGGACGACTTCGACGCGTTGCTCGGCCGCGCCTTTCTCAAGGCCTATCAGGCCCAGCTGCAGGCGCTGGCGGCCGATCGTCACCTGCCCGATCTCAAAGGCTGAAACACCAGCCCCGCCCGTACAGGGTGAACCCTGACGGGTTCCCTTCCAGAAGGAGCTGGCGGACGGGCTTCGGCCGCAGGCGGACACGGCCGCAATCGGTTTGAACCGGCCCCGCGCCGGCGGCAACAGACAGGACGTGACCACCCGAAACCCTGCGGAGAACACCATGTCACGCCTGCTGCCCATTGCCGCCGCCCTGCTGCTCAGCGTGACCTCGCTGGTCGCCCAAGCGGGCGAGGTCAAGGTCTATCGCGGCTACGACACGGTCGATCCCGGCGAGGTGGCCCGCATCCTGGGCCCGGTGAAGATGCGCACCCTGCGCCTGCTCGACGATGGCCCGGCCGGATCGGTGGCCACGACCTCGGCCGCGGCTGCGGTCGTCGCCGTCGAAGCCAGCCGCCCGTCGGCGCTGTCGCTGCCGGTGCCGTTCGCCTTCGACTCCGCCGACATCATGCCGTCGGCCCGGCCGCAGCTCGATGCGATCGCGGCCGGCATCCGCATGCTGCCCGCCACGCAACGGGTGCTGATCGAGGGCCACACCGACGCCGTGGGCAGCGAGCTGTACAACGAATCGCTGTCGCAGCGCCGCGCGCAGTCGGTGCGCCGCTACCTGGTGACGATGCACGGCATCGATGCCAGCCGCCTCGAGGCCGTGGGCCTGGGCGAAACCAGCCCGCTGCCGGGCCGTGGCCCGCTGGCCGGCGAGAACCGCCGCGTGCAGTTCCGCGGCGAATGAACCGCGGAACCGGACATCGCAACCCACCCGTATCTACGGCGTCGCTGAACCGATCGAGGTGATTACCATGCGCTCATCCCAGAACACCCCGACGCGCAGCGGATGGAAAACCCACAAGTGCTGCGGCTGCTTGGCCGCATCGAACAAAAAGACGAAGGCGCGTTTCGCGAGCTTTACTGCGCGTTCTCGCGCAAGCTCTACGCCTACGTGCTGAGGCAACTGTCGGACCCCGCGCAAGCCGAGGAAATCGTGGCCGATACCCTGTACGAAGTGTGGAAGGCGCCCGCCAAGTTTCGCGGCGACTCGCAGTTCTCCACCTGGCTGATCGGCATCGCGCGCAACAAGGTGCTGATGCACTGGCGCAGCCGCAAGCCCGACGCCGACCACGACGACGTGGCCGACCTCGCCGAACAGCTGCCGAGCGACGCGCCGGGCGCGTTCGACATCATGGCCGACCAGCAGCGCAGCGAGGGCGTGCGCACCTGCGTCGACAAGCTCGGCACCGATCACCGTGAATGTGTGCACCTGGTGTTCTACCAAGGCATGGCGCTCGCCGACGTGGCGCGCATCCAGCAGATCCCCGAGGGCACCGTGAAGACGCGCTTGTTCCATGCGCGCCAGAAGTTGAAGCAATGCCTGCAGCGCATGCTCGCCCGCGAAGGCGAGGAACCGCTGGGAGAACCATCATGAAAAGCCGATTCGACGAACTGCTGCCTTTCTACGTGAACGGCACGCTCGAAGAGAGCGACCGCGCCTGGGTCGACGAGTACCTGCGCGAACACCCCAAGTCGGCCGCCGAGCTGCAGTGGTACCGCACGCTGCAAGACACGATGCAGCGCGACGCGCCCGCCGTGTCCGGCCGAAGTCGGCCTCGACAAGGTGATGGCGCGCATCCGCGGCGAGCGCGCCCCGGCCCGTGCCGCGGCCAAGCCGCGCCGAGCCGTCGTTCGGCGAGCGCGTGCGCGGCTGGCTGGCCGCACTCGCCCCGCAACCGCTGCTGCGCCCCGCGTTGGCCGGCGCGCTGGCGGTGGTGGTGGTGCAAGGCGGTGGTGATCGCCAACCTCGCCACCTCCGGCGACGACAGCAGCGAGATCCGCGCCACCCGGCCGACGGTCGTCGAAGCCGGCCCCTTCCTCAAGGTCAACTTCAAGGCCGACGCGCGCGAGGCCGACATCCGCATGCTGCTGGTCGAGATCAACGGCTCGCTGGCCGGCGGCCCTGGCCAGCTCGGCGACTGGTACGTGCGCATCCCCGAAGCCCGCATCACGGCGGCCGCCGACAAAGTCAAGGCCAGCCCGATCGTCGACGGCGTTGCACGCGTCGACGCCCTGCCCGAGCGGCGCTGAAGCGGATCGTTCACCATGGATGCCCAACGCCGCCGCTGCATCACCGCGTTCGGTTTCGCGGCCGTCGCGCCGCTGCTGGCCGCCACCGCCACGCCGTCGCGCGCGGCCGCGAACTCGCGCGTCGCGCTGGTGATCGGCAATGCCAACTACAAGGTCGGCGCGCTGAAGAATCCGGTCAACGACGCCAAGGCCGTGGCCGACGTCGCTGCGCAACCTCGGCTTCGAGGTCACCCACCGCGAGAACGCGTCGCTGCGCGAGATGCTCGATGCGTTCCAGCAGTTCTCCACCCAGAGCAAGAGCGCCGAAGTGCGCGTCGTCTACTACGCCGGCCACGGCGTGCAGCTCAAGGGCCGCAACTACCTGCTGCCGGTGGACACCGAGATCCGCGCCGAAGACGAGATGCCCAACAAGAGCGCCGACCTGAACGAGTTCCTCGACCGGCTCGGCGGCATCAAGCAAGGCATCAACGTGGTCATCCTCGACGCCTGCCGCAACAACCCGTTCTCCGGCTCCGAAATCGTCGGCCCCGACGGCCGGCGCCTGAAGTTCCGCGGCGCCACGCCGGCCGGCCTGGCGCCGGTGGAAGCGCCACTCGGCTCGATGATCGCGTTTTCCACCGCACCCGGCGGCGTCGCGCTGGACAACCCGCAAGAAAAGAACAGCCTGTACACCAAGCACCTGCTCGAGCACCTGAATTCGCCGGGCCTGCCGGTGGAGCTGCTGTTCAAGCGCGTGCGCCTCGCCGTGGCCAAGGAAACCGGCCGCGTGCAGGTGCCCTGGGAAAGCTCCAGCCTGACCGGCGACTTCTGCTTCCGCACGGTGGCCGGCGGCGCCTGCAGCGGCGGTGCGCTGAAGCCGCGCGTCACGCTCGCGCGTGGCCGACGCGCGCGGCCGCCGCGCCTTGACCCAACGCGGCATCGCGGTGGACGGTGCGCGTACTCGCGCTGCATCTCGATGTCGCGGAAGAGCTGCGTCACGAAATCGATGAACAGCCGCACGCGCGGGATGCGTCGCACGCTCGGCGGGTACAGCAAGTTCACCGGCGGCACCTCGTCGTGCTCCCAGTCGGACAGTGCCGGCACCAGCGCACCGCTGGCGATCTGGCGCCCTTGCAGCTTGTGCCAGTCGAGCAGGCGCGCCACGCCGGCACCCGCCACCGCCAGGTCGCGCACCATGTCGCGGTGCGCGTTGTCGACAGACGAGCCAGCCGCGCGCAGCTGACCGACACCCGTTCGTCGCCGCGCTTGAAGCGCCACAGATCCATCACCGAGCCGGTGGTGGAGCGGATGCACAGGCAGTTGTGCCGCTTCAGCTCGCTCGGGTGCTTCGGCATGCCGTGTGTGGCCCAATAGGAAGGTGCGGCGCAAACGAAGAAGCTGGTGGCACCGAGCTGCCGGCGCACCAGATCCCGTGCGGCTGATGGCCAGCCCATCACCAGCATCACGTCGACGCCGCGTGTCTGCTCTTCGATGGGCCGCATGAAGTAGCGGATGTCCAGCTGGACGTCGGGGTACAGCGCGTTGAAGCGCGGCAGCGCCGGCGTCAGCCACTCCTGCGCGATGATGGGCTGCACGCCGACCACGACGGTGCCGCTGACCCGCGAGTATGGCCGCGTCGACCTGCTCGTCGGCATCGGCGAGCTGGCCAGCGCGGGGCGACAGGCCTCGAGGTAGCGGCGCCGCCGGCCGTCAGCGCCAGGCCATGCGCATGGCGCTCGAACAGCGTGAGGCCGAGCTCGCGCTCGAGCGACTGGATCAGCTTGGCCACGGCGGCCGTGCTCACGCCGAAGCGGCGCGCCGCGGCGGAGAAACTCGACGCCTCCGCGGCGGCGACGAAGTAGTGCAGCGAGCGCAGCTTGTCCATCTGAAGGGGTTTCGATCTAGGGGTTCAACTTTTGGTTGAAGCCGATGGCAACGCTTGGAGTATTCCATGCGCCTGTCGGCACGCACCAAGATTCGCGCCATCGATTGAGCGCATGCAGGGAGAGCTTCATGAACATCACGCGTCGACAGTGGCGCTGATGGGCGCTGGCGTGCTGTGTGCGCCGTCCGCTCGATGGTCGCAGGCCTGGCCTAGCAGGTCGATGCGCATCGTGGCCGGCGGCGCCGGCGGCATCGGCGATATCCGCGCGCGCTGGCTGGCGGATCGGCTCGCCGCAGCGCTGGGTCAGCCGGTGGTGGTGGAGAACAACGGCGCGGCCGGCGGCAACGTCGGCGCGGCGCAGGTCGCGCGCAGTGCGCCCGACGGCTACACGCTGCTGTTGATCCACCAGGGCACGGCAGCGGTGAATCCGCATCTGTATCGCACAGCCGGGCTACAACCCGATCACCGATTTCGCTCCCATCACGCGCTTCGGCTACGGCTCGCTGCTGCTGAGCGTGCACCCCAGCGTGCCCGCCACGTCGGTGCGGCGAGTTGATCGCATTGGCCAAGGCGAAGCCCGGTGCGCTGAACTACGGGTCGCCGGGCAACGGCACGCCGCCGCATCTGGCGGCCGAGCTGTTCAAGCGCACCGCCGGCATCGAGGTCACGCACGTGCCGTTCAAGGGCGGCGGCGCGATGATGCAAGCGATGCTCGGCGGACACGTGGCGTGCAGCTTCGAGGGCCTGACCGCGCAGCTGCCGCACGTGCGCGCAGGAAGCCTGCGCGCCATCGCAGTCACAGGCCCGCAACGTCGCACCGTCGCTGCCCGACGTGCCGACCATCGCCGAAGCGGGCTGGCCGGCTACGAGTTCTCCGGCTGGACCGGCTCGCGGCCCCCGCTGCCACGCCGCGTGCGATCGTCGAGCGCCTGCACGGGGAGATCGTGAAGATCGCCGCCAGCGACGAAACGCGCCAATGGTTCGAGCGCAGCGGCTCCGATGCCGGCGTCCAGGCGCCGCAGGAGTTCGCCGCGTTCATCCAGCTCGAGCACACGCGGCTGGGCAAGCTGATCCGCGACGCCGGAGTGCGCGCCGAATGAACGCGCTCACCAGAGCCTCTGAGCAACCGGTGGCGAGCGCACGCAGCTGCTCGACCTGATCAACGCCAGCTGGACCACGCAGGCGATCCGCACCGCCTGCGTGCTGCGCGTCCCCGAGCTGCTCGCCGCGGGCGCGAGCGATGCCGAGGCGCTGGCTCGCGGCGCCGGTTGCGAGGCCCCGTCGATGCGGCGCTTGCTGCGCGCGCTGGCCACGCTCGGGTGTGTGCAGCGAAGGCGACGACGGCCGCTACCGCCTCGGCGCGCTGGGCGCGTGCTGTGCGAAGACCACCCGCAGTCGCTGCGTGCCTGGGCGCTGCTGACCGGCGGCGTGATCTGGCAGCGCTGGTCCGAGCTCGACCAGAGCGTGCGCAGCGGCATCAGCCACCGGCGCCGCCACGGTGGCGACGATGGCTTCGACAACCTGGCGCAGGACCCGGCGGCCGCAGCGCAGTTCCACCGCGCGATGATCGAGATCACCCGCCCGGTCGCCCGCGCGGTCGCCAGCGCGATCGATGCCAGCGGCATCGCGCGCGTGGTCGACGTGGGCGGCGGCAGCGGAGAGTTGATCGCGCAGGTGTTGGCCGCCCATCGGTCGCTGCACGGCGTCTTGTTCGACCTGCCGCACGGGCTCGATGGCGCGACCGCGGTGCTCGAAGCAGCCGGTGTCGTCGCGCGCTGCACGCGCGTGGCGGGCAGCTTCTTCGATGGCGTGCCCGAAGGCGGCGACCTCTACCTGCTGAAGAGCGTGCTGCACAACTGGGACGACGAGCGTTGCGTGCAGATCCTGCGCAGCTGCCGCGCCGCGATGGCGCCTGGCGGTCGCGTGTGCGTGATCGAGCGCGTGGTTTCCGACCGCATCGGCACGTCGGCGCGCGACCGCGCGGTGGCGCGCTCCGACCTCAACATGCTGGTGGCGCTGAGCGGCCGCGAGCGCCGGCGCGGCGAATTTCGCACGCTGTTCGAGACTGCGGGCCTGGCCATACAACCCGATCTGGGCACCGCCGGCGAGTTCTGCATCCTGCAGGCGCGCGCCGCCTGAGGCGCCGCGCGGTCGCGGCTCAGGCGCAACGCTTGGCGGCGAACGCCGTCAGGTCGGCCGCGAAGCGCACCGGCTCCTGGCGGTGCGGCGAGTGCGAGGCCTTCTTGTACATGCGCACGGTGCCGTCGGGCAGCGCGCTGCGGTAGTACTGCTCCAGCGGCAGGCCGCCGTAGTGGTGGCTCTCGCCGCCGAGCACGACCATGGTCGGCACCTTGACCTTGGCGATCACGTCGCGGAAATCGGCGTCGACCAGGCTCTCGAGCATCGACAGCACATGTTCGATGCCGCAGCTGCGCGCCAGTTTGGCCACCGCCCAGCGCGCCAGGCGGCCGGCCAGTGCTTCGCGCGAGCGCGCCTGCCTCAGCGGCGCCAGCTTGGCGATGAATTCGCTGGCCACCGTCTCCACGAAGTCGCCGCGCAGCCGGCCGAGGGTGTCCTTCAACTGGCCGTCGGTCAGCGAGCCGAACAGGCCGAGCTGCCACTGGCTGTCGTTGGTGATGCGCGGTGACTGGTCGATCAGGCACACGCCGGCGATCTGCGCCGCGCCGTGGTCCTGCAGGTACTTCATCACCACCAGCGCGCCCAACGAGTGACCGACCAGCAACGGACGCTCCAGGCCGAGGCCGGCGATCACCTCGGCCACGTCGTGCGCCATCTGCTGCAGCGTGGGCAGCCGCTTGCTGGAGGCGCGAGCACCGTGGCCGAGCAGGTCGAAGCTGTGGATGGTGTGCTGCTGCGCCAGGCTCTCGAGCGCGCCATCCCAGTCGTGGTGGCTGCCGCCGAGCCCGTGGACCATCAGCACCGGGCGCCCCGCGCCCGCGACCCGCAGCGTGATCGTGTCGCCGCTGGCCAGCGTGAGCTGAACGCGGCGCGATGGGGCGCGCTGCGGCGTGAGCTTGTCCATCAGGCCGACGCCGCTCAGGTTGCACAGCACACGGGCCACGCCGGCCACGTCGGACACCAGCGCCAACCCGGGCTCGGGCGGGACGGTGAGATCGATGTCGGGCGTCATGGTGCAGGGCGGCGGCAGGATTGCCAGTGGGTTGCACGTCCGGCAGCAGAGGTTCAGGTCCACCGCTAGGGCGAACCCGATGCCCAAGCGATGGGGCGAGGCAGAGACTGCTCGTCCGATCCACATCACCTGAAACCCCCACGCTCGCTTTGCTCGCTGCCCCCCGTGGGGGCCTCAGTACCCTCCGGGCGGCCGAGCGGGCACTGACCAAGGAGACAACGATGGCCAACTTCGTCCTCGTGCACGGCGCCTGGCACGGTGGCTGGTGCTACCGCGACACCGCCAAGATCCTGCGCGCCGCCGGCCACACGGTGCACACCCCCACGCACACCGGCGTGGGCGAGCGCTTTCACCAGTCGGCCGAGAACATCACGCTCGAAACGCACATCCGCGACGTGGCCGGCTGCATCGAAGCCGAGGAGTTGACCGACGTGGTGCTGTGCGGCCACTCGTACGGCGGCATGGTGATCACCGGCGTGGCCGACCGCATGCCCGACAAGATCCGCGCGCTGTGTTACCTCGATGCATTCATCCCCGACAACGGCGATTCGCTGATCGGCCTGCTGCACAGGGCGCTCGCGCCCGAGGTGGCGGCGCAGTTCATCGGCGCTTTTCGCGGCACGGCGCTGGAGAAGAACAGCGGCTTGATGCAGCCGATCCCGGCCGAGGTGTTCAACGTGGCGCAAGGCAACCGCGGCTGGGTCGACCGTCGCTGCCGCCCGCAGGCGCTGGCCACGTTCGAGTCGCCGGCGCTGCTGACCGGCGCCCACACGCAGGTGCCCAAGCGGCTGTACATCCTGGCCGACGGCTGGGATCCGAGCCCGTTCCGGCATTTCGCGGCCCAGGTCGACGGCAAGCCCGGGTGGAAGCTGACCAAGCTGCCGACCAGCCACGACGTGATGGTCGACATGCCGAAGGAACTGGCCGAGGAACTCACGGCACTGGCGTGACACCGCGGCGAACGAATCGCGGTCCGCGCGCTCCAACTGCCGTGGACCGCGTGCTGCCCGCCCTGCTGCTGTCGTGGTGCGCGTCGACCGCCGCGTGGGCCGTCGACGCCGACCCGCAGTCGCAGGCCTGCCAGCGCGCGCTCGCGTCGCTGCAAGCGCGCGAAGCCGAGTTGGCCGCCGCTGCGCGCGCCGACGTGCCGCCGCGACCCCTCGCCGATGCACGCTGGCAGACCCTGCGCGCCGAGGCGGCGCGCGCCTGCCTCGGGCGCGAAGGCGCCGCATCGGCGCCCTTGCCTCGTTTGTCGTTGCCGCCGCCGGCGGTGCCGTCGGTGGTCGTGCCCCCGTTGCCGGCCGAGACCGCGCAACGCCGCACGCCCACGCCAACGCCTGCGCCGATGCCGGCCTACCGGCCGCCGGAGGGCGTGATGTCGTGCGACCCGCTCGGCTGCTGGACCCGCGGCGGCGCACGACTGCCGCACGCCGGCCGCGACCCGCTCGACCCCCGCGTGCGCTGCACCGTGCAGGGCCAGATCGTGGTGTGCCTGTAGCGCGTCAGCGCTGCGCCTTGAGCACCTCTTCGCGCACCGCCTCGGTCAGCTCGGCCTTCAGGTCGGTGAATGCCGGTGTGGTCTTCACCGAGTAGTGGCGAGGATGTGCCAGCGGCACCACGCGGTCGAGCTTGATGCGCCCGGGCCGCGCACTCATGACCACAGCGCGCGAGCCCATGAAGACCGCCTCGTCGATGTCGTGGGTGACGAACAGCACCGTCTTCGCCTCGCCCTCCCAGATGCCCAGCAGCAGCTCCTGCATCAACTCGCGCGTCTGGTGGTCGAGCGCGCCGAACGGCTCGTCCATCAGCAGCATGCGCGGGTCGTTGGCCAGGGCGCGTGCCAGCGCCGTGCGCTGCTGCATGCCACCCGACAGTTGCTTGGGGTAGTGGTGCTCGAATCCGACCAGGCCGACCTTGCCGATGAAACCGTGCGCCACCTCGAGCTGCTGCGCGCGCGGCATGCCGCGTTCGCGCAGGCCGAAGCACACGTTGTCGAGCACGGTGAGCCATGGGAACAGCGTGTAGCTCTGGAACACCATGCCGCGGTCGGCGCCCGGCCCGCCGACCCGGCGGGAGTCGAGCAGCACCTCGCCGGCGGTGGGCGTGTCCAGGCCCGCCACGATGCGCAGCAGCGTGCTCTTGCCGCAGCCGCTGGGCCCCAGGATGGTGATGAAGTCGTTTTCCGCCACGTCGAGGTCGGTGGCCTGCAACGCCAATGTGTGATCGAACCGACGTTCGACACCCCGAATGGACAGGATGTGCGTCTCTCGCTTTTGTGCGGGCATTACCATCGCAACCAGTCGCTACGGCGACAGGAACAGGGGACTGGGGGAGCAAGGCGGACGGCTGCGGGCCGGCCGAACACACATTGCGCGAACCGACCACGACCCCGGAGCTTGCAGCGCCCTCGACGCGCGCCGGAACAGCCCGCCTGCTGCTTGCCGTGGGCGTGACCGCCGCCGCGGCGCTGGCGCAGCACCTGCTGTGGCCATGGCTGCAGCCCTACACCTGGTTCTTGTTCTACCCGGCGGTGGTGATGGCTGGTGCGCTGGCCGGCCGCGCCGGTGCGCTGTCGGCCACCGCGCTGTCGGTGCTGTTTGCGGCCCTGTGGTTCCGGGTGCCCGACCAAGGCGCCGCGCGGTTCGCGCTCACCGCCACCGTATTCGCCGCCGTCGGCATCGCGTTCGGTGAGTTTCAGCAGCGGCTGCGCGCCATGCAGAACGAGAACCGGACCCTGCACAACGACCGCGCCCGCATGGCGGCGATCGTCGAGTCGAGCGACGACGCCATCATCAGCAAGGACCTGCGCGGCATCGTCACCAGCTGGAACCCCGCTGCCGAGCGGTTGTTCGGCTACACCGCGGGCGAAGCGATCGGCCAGCCGCTGCTGCAGATCTTCCCCGCCGAGCTGCACCACGAGGAGCGTTCGATCCTCGAACGCATCGCGCGCGGCGAAAGCATCGACCACATGGAGACGGTGCGCCGCCACAAGGATGGCCGGCTGGTGATGGTGTCGGCCACCATCTCGCCGATCCGCGACGATCACGGCCGCGTCGTCGGTGCTTCGAAGATCGCGCGCGAGATCACCAAACGCAAGGAGCACGAAGCCGGGCTCAACGTGCGCCGCCACGAGCTGGAAGAAGCGGTCGTCGCGCGCACCGAGGAGTTGTCGGCGCGCGAGGATTTTCTGCAGACGCTGACGGACAACCTGCCCGGCATGGTGGCGTACTGGCGCGACGACGTGTGTCAGTTCTCCAACGAGGCCAATGCGGCGTGGTTCGGCCTCACGCGCGAGCAGATCGTGGGCATGAATGCGCGCGACCTGATCGGCGACGAGGCGTACCAGAGCCGCCAACCGCTGGTGCGGCAGCTGATGGCGGGCGAGCCGTACCACGTGGAGCGCACGCTGACCAATGCCTTGGGCGAGGCGCGCCACCTGTGGTCGCACTACATGCCCTACCAGCGCAACGGCCGGGTCGATGGCTTCTTCGTGATGCAGTCCGACGTCACGCCGATCAAGGAAGCCGAGGTCCGCCTGCGCGAGACCAATGCGGAGCTGGTGCGTGCCGAGCACTTCGCGCGCACGATCGCCGAGAACATCCCGGGGCGCGTGGTGTACTGGACTCGCGATCGCGTGTGCGGCTATGCCAACAAGCACTTCTGCGACTGGTTCGGTCGCACGCGCGACGAGGTGGTCGGCCGCAAGATCGAAGAGGTGCTGGGCGCCGACCACCTGGCCAAGCGCTGGCCGCGCATCCAGGCCGTGCTGGCCGGACAGACGCAGGTCTTCGAGCGCGAGGAGCTGGGTCGCGACGATCGCGTGCACACCACCTGGGTGCACTACCTGCCGGAGCGGCGCGACGGCGAGGTGATGGGCTTCTTCGTGCTGGTGCACGACATCACCGAACTCAAGGACGCGCAGCGCCAGCTGCAGGTGCTCAACGAATCGCTGGCGCAGGCGCGCGACGCTGCCGACGCGGCCAATCGCGCGAAGAGCGAGTTCCTCGCCAACATGAGCCACGAGATCCGAACGCCGATGAACACCGTGCTCGGCCTCACGCGGCTGCTGCAGCGTGAAGACCTGAGCGACGAGCAGGCGGCCAACGTGGAGAAGATCAGCGAGGCCACCAAGCACCTGCTGGCCATCATCAACGACATCCTCGACCTGTCGAAGGTCGAGGCCGGACAGCTGCGGCTCGAGCGTGTGAGCTTTCCGCTCGAAGCGCTGCTCGACCAGGTGCGCTCTTTGATCTCCGACCAGGCATTGCACAAAGGACTGGCGATCGAAGTGGAGACCGAGGGCACGCCACTGTGGCTGCAGGGTGACCCGACGCGGCTGCGCCAGGCGCTGCTCAACTACGCCGCCAATGCGGTCAAGTTCACCGACCGGGGTTCGGTGTGCATCCGCGCCCGCCTGCTGCACCGGCACGACCAGCAGGTGCTGCTGCGCTTCGAGGTGCGCGACACCGGCCGCGGCGTCGATCCGGCGCAGCTGCCGCGCCTGTTTTCCGCCTTCGAGCAAGGTGACTCGTCGACCACGCGGCGCTACGGCGGCACCGGCCTCGGACTGGCGGTGACGCGCCGGCTGGCCGCGATGATGGGCGGCGAATCGGGCGCGGAGAGCGAGCTTGGCAAAGGCAGCACGTTCTGGTTCACCGCGATGCTGCAAGTGGGTCAGGAGCAGGCGACGGTGAGCGATCCGGGTGTGCGCGAGGTCGGTGAATCGGAGTCGCAGCTGCGCAGCCAGCACGCCGGTGCGCTGATCCTGCTGGCCGAGGACCACCCGGTGAACTGCGAGATCGCCAAGGCCCTGCTCGAGGCGGCGGGCCTGCGCATTCACGTGGCGGTCGATGGCCGCCAGGCCGTGCAGATGGCGGCCACGACCGACTACGACGCGGTCTTGATGGACGTGCAGATGCCGCGCCTCGATGGCCTCGACGCCACGCGCGCGATCCGCCAGCTGCCCGGACGCGCCGACACACCGATCGTGGCGATGACCGCCAACGCCTACGAGGACGACCGCGCGCAATGCCTCGACGCCGGCATGAACGATTTCTTGTCGAAGCCGGTGGAGCCGAGCCATCTGTACGCGGTGTTGCTGCGATGGCTCAGCAAGCGCGCACGCGCGCCGGCCGCCAGCACGAACTGATTTCGCGTTCATCGCGCAGGGCCGCGCTTCAACGGCCGAGCTGCGCCCACGGGAACAGCCCGCGGTTCAGCGCCTTGAACGCGATGTCGCTCGCCAGGCCGATCAGCCCGATCACGATGATGCCGAAGATGATCTGGTCGGTGGCCAGCAGCGCCTGGCTGTCGGTGATCATGTGGCCGATGCCGCTCGAGGCGCCGATCAGCTCGGCCACGATCACGTAGGTCCAGGCCCAGCCGAGCACCATGCGCAAGATCTCGGCGATCTCCGGGGCGGCACCGGGGATCAGCACGCGGCGGATCAGGCCCCGATCACTCACGCCGAGCGTGTAGGCGGCTTCGACCAGATCGCGCCGCGTGTTGCCGACCGTGACCGCGATCATCAGCACCAGCTGAAAGAACGAGCCGATGAAGATGACCGCGAGCTTCTGCGACTCGCCGATGCCGGCCCACAGGATCAGCAGCGGGATGAAGGCACTCGCCGGCAGGTAACGCGCGAACGAGACGAACGGCTCGAAGAAGGCCTCGATCGGCTTGTACGCACCCATCAACACGCCCAGCGGCAGCGCGAGCAGCGCGGCGATCACGAAGCCGCCCAGCACGCGCCACACGGTCATGCCGATGTCCTTGGCGAAACCCATCTGCGTGAGCAGCGTCCAGCCGCTGTGCACCATCGTGATCGGATCGGCGAGGAAGGTCTTGCTGACGAAGCCGCCCAATGTCGCGACCGACCACACGGCCACGAACAGCACGAAGAAGCTGACGCCGAGCGCGACGCGCGCGCCCGGCGCCACCGGCGTCAACGGCTTCACCAGCGTTCGCCGGGCTGCCCCAAGGACGCTGCGCCCCCTCGGGGGGCAGCGAGCGAAGCGAGCGGGGGGGCCAACATGCCTTTACTTCAGGAATCGCGTGTCGGCCAGCTTCGACAAGTCGGGCACCGCCTTGATGATGCCGGCCTCGAGCAGCAGATCGGCCGCTTCCTTGCTGAACGCGGCATGCTCGCCGGCGAAGAACTTCTGGTTGGCATCGCGGTCCTGCCAGCGCAGATAGGCCTGGCTCTTCTCGAACGCCTCGCCGGTTTGCTTGACGTCGGCGCCCATGACCTCGAAGCTCTTCTTCGGCTCGGCCTTGATCATCGCCACCGCATCGAAGTAGCCATCGGCCAGTGCCTTGGCAGCGGCAGGGTTGTCGGCGAGGAACTTCGGCGTGCAGCCGAAGGTGTCCATCACCATCGGGTAGTCGAGCGTGGTGGCGATGATCTTGCCGGCCTCGGGCTTGGCGCGCACCGCGCCGAGATAGGGCTCGTAGGTCATCGCGGCGTCGATGCCGTCGGTGTTGGCGATCATCGCGTTGGCGGCGGCCTGCGGCTCGAGGTTGACCACCTTCACGTCCTTCACGCTGAGGCCGTTTTTCTTCAGCATCCACGCCAGCGTGAAGTACGGTGCCGTGCCGGGCGCGCTGGCCGCCACCGTCTTGCCCTTGAGGTCGCTGATCTTCGTGATGGTGGGCTTGACCACCATGCCGTCGGCGCCATAGCTCTTGTCGAGCTGGAAGATCTGCGTCGTGGCCACGCCGTTGGCGTTCCACACCACCCAGGTCTCCACCGTGGTGGCGGCGCACTGGATGTCGCCGGAGGCGATCGCGAGGTGGCGATCCTTCTGCGGGATCTTCTTGATGTCCACGTCGAGGCCGTGCTTCTTGAACAGGCCCGCTTCCTTGGCCAGCGTGAGCGGCGCGAAGCCGGTCCAGCCCGAGATGCCGATCGCGACCTTGGTTTGCGCGTGCGCCGCGCCGCCGACGAACACGGCCGCGGCCAGCGCGAGCAGCCGCGTGAGGTGTACCTGCTTCATTGTTTCTCCTGCTTCGATGGATAAGGATGGATCGATTCTCGGCGTCTCACACCGGCGTCCACAACGCGGGCAAGCCCGAAAGGGTGCGGAACACGCGCGACAGCGCACCATGGGTGACCAGCTCGGTGGCGCGTTGAATGTCGGGGGCGAGGTAGCGGTCGCTGTCCATGGCGGGGCACACCGAACGAAGCAACGTGTGTGCCTGTTCGAGCGCGGCCGAGCTTTTCAGCGGCCGCAGGTACTCGACGCCCTGCGCCGCGGCCAGCAACTCGATGCCGAGGATGTGCGCGGTGTTGGCGATCATCGGCTGCAGACGGCGCGCAGCGAACGTGGCCATCGACACGTGGTCTTCCTGGTTGGCCGAGGTCGGCAGCGAATCGACGCTGGCCGGATGCGCGAGGCTCTTGTTCTCGCTGGCCAGCGAGGCCGCGGTCACGTGGGCGATCATGAAGCCGGAGTTCAGCCCCGCATCTCGGGTGAGAAACGGCGGCAGCCGTGACACGCCGGCATCGATCAGCATCGCGATGCGGCGCTCGGCGATGGCGCCGATCTCGGCGATCGCCAGCGCCATCGCGTCGCACACCAGCGCCACCGGCTCGGCGTGGAAGTTGCCGCCGGAAATGATCTCCCCCCGAAGCGGCCTGCGGCCGCCTCCCCCCCGGGGGGCGCCGCCGACGGCCCGGCAGAGCCGGATCCGTGGCGTCCGCTTGACGGTCGGCTTCGCTTCGTTCGCCTCGTTGATCGACGAACACCAGCGGGTTGTCGGTGACCGCATTGGCCTCGCGCAGCAGCACCAGCGCGGCATGGCGCAATTGGTCGAGGCACGCGCCCACCACCTGCGGCTGGCAGCGCAACGAGTACGGATCCTGCACGCGGTCGTCGCCCTCGAGGTGCGAGTGGCGGATCGCACTGCCTTGCAGCAGCTCGCGGTAGTAGCGCGCCACGTCGATCTGCCCCGGCTGGCCCCGCAGCGCGTGGATGCGCGGATCGAACGGGCCGTCGCTGCCGCGTGCGGCATCGACGGTGAGCGCGCCGATCACCAGCGCCGACTCGAGCACCGGCTCGAAGCTGAGAAACGCGTGCAGCGCGAGCGCGGTCGACACCTGCGTGCCGTTGATCAGCGCCAGGCCTTCCTTCGCGGCGAGCTTCAGCGGCGCGATGCCGGCTTCGCGCAGGCAGCCGGCCGCGGGCTTGCGCACACCCTCGACGAGGAACTCGCCCTCGCCGATCAAGGCCAGCGTCATGTGCGCCAACGGCGCCAGGTCGCCCGACGCGCCGACCGAACCCTGGCTCGGCACGAAGGGCACCAGGCCTGCGTTGTGCACGGCGAGCAAGGTGTCGACCACGTCTTCACGCACACCCGAAGCGCCGCGCGCCAATGACGCCGCCTTCAGCGCCAGCATCAGCCGCACCACCGCAGGCTGCAGCGGCGCACCCACGCCCACGCTGTGCGAGCGGATCAGGTTGAGCTGCAGCGTGTCGAGATCGCTCTCGCTGATGCGCGTGGACGCGAGCTTGCCGAAGCCGGTGTTCACGCCGTACACCGCGGCGTCGCCGCGCGCGGCGCGTTGCACCACGTCGGCGCTGGCGCGGATCGCGGTGCGCGCAGCGGCATCGATCGTCAGCTGCACGCCGCCGGCGTGGATGGCCTGCAGATCGTCGAGCGTCAGTGCGCCCGGCTTAGCTCCATCAGCGCGCGCTCCGGCCCGCCGGCTCGTAGGCCGTCGGGCCCTCGGGCGGCGTGTGCGCGTCCGCAGTGGACGCGCGCACGTCCACCTCGGCCATCGGCAGGTTGAGTCCCTGCTCCTTGGCGCACGCAATCGCGTCTTCGTAGCCCGCATCGGCATGGCGCATCACGCCGGTGGCCGGGTCGTTCCACAGCACCCGCTCGATGCGCCGGGCCGCCGCATCGGTGCCGTCGCAGACGATCACCACGCCGGCGTGCTGCGAGTAGCCGATGCCGACACCGCCGCCGTGGTGGAAGCTGACCCAGGTGGCGCCGCCCGCGGTGTTGAGCAGCGCGTTGAGCAGCGGCCAATCGCTCACCGCGTCGCTGCCGTCGCGCATGCCTTCGGTCTCGCGGTTCGGGCTGGCCACGGAACCGGAGTCGAGGTGGTCGCGGCCGATCACGATCGGTGCCTTCAGCTCGCCCGACTTCACCATCTCGTTGAACGCCAGGCCCGCGCGCTGCCGTTCACCAAGGCCGATCCAGCAGATGCGCGCCGGCAGGCCCTGGAACGCGATGCGCTCGCCGGCCATGTCGAGCCAACGGTGCAGGTGCGTGTCGTGCGGGAACAGCTCCTTCATCTTGGCGTCGGTCTTGCGGATGTCTTCGGGGTCGCCCGACAGCGCCACCCACCGGAACGGGCCCTTGCCGCGGCAGAACAGCGGCCGGATGTAGGCCGGCACGAAGCCGGGGAAGTCGAATGCGTTCTTCACGCCGACATCGAACGCCACCTGGCGGATGTTGTTGCCGTAGTCGACGGTGGGGATGCCCATCGCCTGGAACTCGAGCATCGCACGCACGTGCGTCGCGCAGCCCTGCGCCGCCGCATCGCGCAGCGACGCGTGCAACGAGGTATCGGCCTGCGCGGCCTTCCAGCGCTCGACGCTCCAGCCCGGCGGCAGGTAGCCATTGACGAGATCGTGCGCCGAGGTCTGGTCGGTCACGAGGTCCGGCTTGGGTCCGCCGGCCTTGGCGCGCTTCACCAGTTCGGGCAGCAGCTCGGCGGCGTTGCCGAGCAAGCCGATCGACACCGCCTTGCCTTCGCGCGTGTAGCGCGCGATGCGCGCCAGCGCGTCGTCGAGATCCTGACGCCTGCTCGTCGAGGTACTTCGAGCGCAGCCGGAAGTCGATGCGCGATTGCTGGCACTCGATGATCAGCGAACAGGCGCCGGCGAAGCTCGCGGCCAGCGGCTGCGCACCGCCCATGCCGCCCAATCCCGCGCTCAGGATCCACCGGCCTTTGAGGCTGCCGCCGAAGTGCTGGCGGCCCGGCTTCGACGAAGGTCTCGTACGTGCCCTGCACGATGCCCTGGCTGCCGATGTAGATCCACGAGCCCGCGGTCATCTGGCCGTACATCATCAGGCCCTTGCGGTCGAGCTCGTGGAAGTGCTCCCACGTGCCCCACTTGGGCACCAGATTGGAGTTGGCCAGCAGCACGCGCGGCGCGTCGACGTGCGTGCGGAACACGCCGACCGGCTTGCCCGACTGGATCAGCAGCGACTCGTCCTCGTTCAGCTCGCGCAGGCTGCGCAGGATCTGCTCGAAGCAATCCCAGTTGCGCGCCGCCTTGCCGATGCCGCCGTACACCACCAGCGCGTCGGGGTTCTCGGCCACCGCCGGGTCGAGGTTGTTCTGGATCATCCGGTAGGCCGCTTCGATCAGCCAGTTCTTGCAGGTGATCTGCGCGCCGGTGGGCGCCTTCACGGGCCGCGGCTGTGCGAGGTGGCGGGCGGTGGACAGGTCGGTCATGGGCAACTCCTGCGGCGCAACTCGAAGTGGCATCAGCGCGGACCCGGAGGCCGGTCGCTGTGGGGCCGCACTCTACTTGTCTAGACAAGTCTAGGCAAGTAGGATTGCGCCATGAGTTCCCCTGAAGGCGCCTTGGCCGGCATGGGCCGGGCCGCGACGGCTCGCCGGCCGCGCACCGCGCCCGTGCCGCCCTACGCGCGCGTCAAGCACCATCTGAAGCAGGGCTTGGCCGCCGGGCGCTGGCCGCCGGGCGCGCTGATGCCCTCGGAGGCCGAGCTGGTGGCCGAGTTCGGCGTCAGCCGCATGACGGTGAACCGCGCGCTGCGCGAGCTGCAGGCCGAGGGCCTGGTCGAACGCTCGCAGGGCGTGGGCACGTTCGCGGCGCCGCTGCACCGCGTGTCGTCCACCTTGACGATCCGCGACCTGCACGAAGAGATCGAATCGCGCGGCCACCACCACCACGCCAGCGTGCACCTGCAGCGCGCCGAGCGCGCCAGCGTCGCGCTGGCGGCGCAGCTCGGCTTGCAGACCGGCGAACGGGTGTTCCACACGCTGATCGTGCACCACGAGAACCACGTGCCGCTGCAATGCGAGGATCGCTACGTCAACCCGGCCTGCGCGCCGGGCTACCTCGACGTCGACTTCGCACACACCACGCCGACGCGGTATCTGTTCGAGGCCACTGCGCTGTGGCGTGCGCAGTACTCGATCGAGGCCGCGCGCCCGACCGTGCAGGAGGCTCGGCTGCTGGCGATCGCGCCCGACGAAGCCTGCCTGATCGTGGTGCGCCGCACCTTCACGCGCCACGCGCCGATCACGCTGGCCCGGCTGGTGCATCCGGGCTCGCGCTACCAACTCGAAGGACAGTTCACGCCATGAGCCCTGCCCGGCCGCCCGATGGGCCTCATCGCCTCCCCGAGGGGCGGCGCGCAGCGCCGAGGATGCACGCATGAGCGACCTGCACACCGTGCGCCTCGACACGATCGCGCCCACGCCATGGAAGAACGGCGGCGGCACCGCGCGCGATCTGCTGATGTGGCCGCCCGGCCCGCAGTGGGACCTGCGCATCAGCGTGGCCGAGATCGGGCGCGACGGTCCGTTCTCCGACTACACCGGCTTCGACCGTTGGTTCGCCGTGCTGCATGGCGCCGGCGTGGCGCTGCAGCTCGGCAGCGATCGCTGGCAGCTGCGCCGCGGCGGTGCGCCGTTGCGCTTCGACGGCGCGCTGGCGCCGATGTGCTGGCTGCTCGACGGCGCCACCAGCGACCTGAACCTGCTGGTGCGCCGCGACGCCGGCCGCGGCTCGATGACGCGTGCGCACGCCGGGCACGACTGGGTGTCGCCGATTGCGTGGCGCGCGCTGTTCACCACGCATGCGCTGGACCTTCGGGTCGACGGCGACATGGGCGCAGCCGTCGCCGGCCCGGCGCTGATCTGGAGCCCGTTGGCCGCGCAGCAGCGCTGGCGCATCGCCGCGTTGCCCGACGACGCGCTGGCGTACTGGATCGCGTTCCAGCCGCACCCGGCGCACGAGCGATGAGCGCGCTGACCCTGTGGCGCCATGCGCGCCTGGCCACGATGGCCGGCTCGGCGCCGTGGGGCGAGATCGTGGACGGCGCGCTGCTCGTCGATGGCGATCGGCTGCGTTGGGTCGGCGCCGACGGCCGCTGGCCCGCCGACGTGCGCATCGCGGCCGAACACGACCTGGGCGGCGCGCTGGTCACGCCCGGTCTGATCGATTGCCACACCCACCTGGTGTATGGCGGGCATCGCGCACGCGAGTTCGAGCTGCGCCTGCAAGGCGCCAGCTACGAAGACATCGCGCGCGCCGGCGGCGGCATCCGCTCGACGGTGGCCGCCACCCGGGCAGCCAGCGACGACACGCTGTTCGCCGACGCGCGCCAACGCGCGCGCACGCTGATGGCGGAGGGCGTGACGGCGATCGAGATCAAGTCCGGCTACGGGCTCAACCGCGACGACGAGGCGCGCTGCCTGCGCGCGGCGCGCCGGCTCGGCCGCGAGCTGCCGCTGACGGTGCGCAGCACCAGCCTCGCCGCGCATGCGTTGCCGCCGGAGTTCGATGGCCGCGCCGACGACTACGTCGACGCCGTGGTGCAGTGGCTGCCGCAATGGCATGCCGAAGGGCTGGTCGACGCCGTCGACGTGTTCTGCGAGCGCATCGGCTTCACGCGCGCGCAAACCCAGCGCGTGTTCGACGCCGCCCGCGCCTTGCAGCTGCCGGTGAAGCTGCATGCCGAACAGCTGAGCGACATGGACGGTGCCGCCCTCGCCGCGCAATACCGCGCGCTGTCGTGCGACCACCTCGAGCACCTGAGCGAAGCCGGCGTGCAGGCGATGGCGCGTGCCGGCACGGTGGCGGTGCTGCTGCCCGGTGCGTTCTATTTCCTGCGCGAAACCCGACTGCCGCCGATCGAGCGCTTGCGCGAGGCCGGCGTGCCGATGGCGGTGGCCACGGATCACAATCCCGGCTCCTCGCCCGGCTTGTCGCTGATCCTGATGCTGCACATGGCCTGCACGCTGTTCCGCCTCACGCCCGAAGAGGCGCTGCGTGGCGTGACCGCGCATGCCGCGCGCGCACTGGGCTTGATCGACACGCACGGCACGCTCGAAGCCGGCAAGCAGGCCGACTTCGTCGTGTGGGATGTCGAACAGGCGAACGAGCTCGCCTACTGGTTCGGCCGCAACCCGTGTCGGCGTGTCGTGCGTGCCGGCAAGGAACGCCCGGCATGAGCGACGTCTACTCCTTGCACCTCGGCACGCAGCCGTTGCTGGTGAGCGTGCCGCACGTCGGGCGCGAGCTGCCGCCCGACCAGCAGCACCGCTACGTCGAGCGCGCGTTCCAGTTCGAAGACGCCGACTGGCACCTCGACGAGCTGTATGGTTTCGTCAAGGCGCTGGGCGCGTCGTTGATCGTGCCGCGCTACAGCCGCTTCCTGATCGACCTGAACCGGCCGCCGGAAAACGCGCCGATGTACCCGGGCGTCAACAACACCGAGCTGTGCCCGACGCGCTTCTTCACCGGCGATGCCTTGTACCGCGCCGGCATGGCGCCCGATGCCAGCGAGATCGCCCGCCGCGTGTTGGCCTATTGGCAGCCCTACCACGACGCCCTGCGCGCCGAGCTGCAGCGCATCCACACCGCGCACGGCCATGCGGTGCTGTTCGACGGCCACAGCATCAAGAGCGAGCTGCCTTGGCTGTTCGAAGGCAAGCTCCCCGACCTGAATCTCGGCACCGCGTCGGCAACGAGCTGTGCGCCGACGCTGCGCGCGGCGTTGAAGCGCGTGCTCGACGCACAGGCGCACTTCACCCACGTGACCGACGGCCGCTTCAAGGGCGGCCACATCACGCGCCACTACGGCCAACCCGACAAGGGCATCCACGCGGTGCAGCTCGAGATGTGCTGGAGCACCTACATGGCGGAGCAGGCGCCTTTCGAACTCGACCCGCGGCGCATGGCGCGCCTCTCACCGGTGCTGCAGGCACTGGTTCACACGATGCTGCGCTGGACGCCCCATGGCTGATGCCACGGCGGCGCAGCGCTGGTGGGCGCCGCGTGCCTGGGTGCAAGGGCGCTGGCGCGACGCGGTGCTGCTGGATGCCACTGGTGACGGCACATGGGCTCGTGTGGTGCCGGACAGCGCGCGCACCAGTGACGCGAGCGCCCTGCCCGGCCCCGTGCTTCCCGGTGCTGGTCAACGCGCACAGCCACGCCTTTCAGCGCGCGTTCGTCGGCCTGGCCGAGCAGCGCACCGACGAACACGACGACTTCTGGAGTTGGCGCGATCGCATGTACGGCGTGGCGCTGACCCTCTCGCCCGAGCGGCTTCAGCAGGTGGCCACGCGGCTGTACCGCGAACTGCTGCGCGGCGGCTACACGCAGGTGTGCGAGTTCCACTACCTGCACCATGCCGGCGACGGTTCGCGCTTCGCCGACCCGCTGGCGATGAGCCGCGCGCTGGTGCTGGCGGCACAGGATGCCGGCATTGGCCTCACGATGCTGCCGGTGCTGTACGAACGCGCCGGTTTCGACTCTGCCGGCCTGCGCGACGACCAGCGCCGTTTCGCCACCACGGTCGACGACGTGTTCGCGCTGCGCGATGGCGTGCGTGCCTTGCGCGCGCCGCACGTGAGTGCGGGCGTGGCGATCCACTCGCTGCGTGCGGCCAAGGCCTCGTCGATCCTGCAGCTGGTCGAGCGCTGCAGCGGCGACACCACGCCGATTCACATCCACGTGGCCGAGCAGACGGTCGAGGTCGACGATTGTGTCGCGGCGAACGGGCTGCGCCCGATCGAATGGCTGAGCCGCCACGTGGCGCTCGATGCCCGCTGGCAACTGGTGCATGCCACGCACACCACACCGGCCGAGGTCGACGCGGTCGCTGCGAGCGGTGCCGGCGTGGTGTTTGCCCGAGCACCGAAGCCAACCTCGGCGATGGCCTGCCCGATTTGCCACGTTGGTTGGCCGGCGGCACGCCGCTGTCGATCGGCTCCGACAGTCACGTGACGCGTGATTGGCGCGAGGAGTTGCGCCTGCTGGAGTACGGGCAGCGCCTCGTCCAGCGACGGCGCAACGTGGCGGCGGCGCCGGAACACGGCGTGCCGTCCGTCGCGGCGCGCCTGTTCGAGCGGGCGCTCGCCGGCGGCGCAGCGGCCGCAGGCTTCACGGCGTGGGGGCTGCAGGCCGGTGCACGTGCCGACCTGCTGATGATCGACATCGACGATCCCGCGCTCGCGGACCGCGGCCCCGACCACCTGCTCGACACGCTGGTGTTCTCCAGCCCGGTGCGACCGTTCGCCGGTGTGATGGTGGCGGGTCGATGGGCGGCGGGTCTCGGGGGCTCGAGCGAGCGATCGCGGCCCTGAGACGGCTTCAGCAGCGACAATGCGGCCCCCGCCCCGCATCGATCGCCCGACTCATGAGTGACGCATCCGCTGACAGACCGCCATTGCCCGACCATCTGTCGGTCGACCCGGGCAGCCCGCATCACGTGGCCGCGGTGTTCCAGCACGACGTCGGCATTCGCTTCAACGACAAGGAGCGGCACGATGTGCAGGAGTACTGCATCAGCGAGGGCTGGATCAAGGTGGCGGCCGGACGCACGCTCGACCGCAAGGGCCGACCGATGCTGATCAAGCTCAGCGGAAAGGTCGAAGCGTTCTACCGCTGAGCGCTGGCCCCTGCGCGCTCCGCCAGCAACTGCAGGCCCAGGGCCTCGGCAACCTCGATGCCATCGACCCCGGCCGACATGATGCCGCCGGCATAACCGGCGCCCTCTCCCGCCGGGTACAGACCGGCCACATTCACGCTCTGCAGATCGGCGCCGCGCGGGATGCGCAGCGGCGACGAGGTGCGCGTTTCGACGCCGGTGAGCACGGCATCGGCCATCGAGAAGCCGGCGATCTGGCGCTCGAACGCCGGCAAGGCGTGCCGAATCGCCTCCAGCACCGGGGCTGGCAGGCTCTCGCGGCCGGGTTCTGCCAGATCGGTCAAGTGCACACCGGGTGTGTACGACGGCAGCACGCGGCCGAACTCGCGCGCACACGCGCTGCCATGCCGGCCGGCGACGAAGTCGCCCACCAGCTGGCCGGGCGCGTGGTAGTTCTCGCCGCCGAGCACGTAGGCGCGCGACTCCCAGAAGCGCTGGTAGGCAATGCCATCGAGCGGCGGCACCGGCCCTTTTGCGTTGCGGTCTTGCCGATAGTCATGCGGCTCGATGCCGACCACGATGCCGGCGTTGGCGTTGCGCTCGTTGCGCGAGTACTGGCTCATGCCATTGGTGACCACGCGCGCCGGCTCCGAGGTGGCTGCCACCACTGTGCCGCCCGGGCACATGCAGAAGCTGTACACCGAGCGGCCGTTGGCGGCGTGGTGCACCAGCTTGTAGTCCGCCGCGCCCAGGATCGGATGGCCTGCATGCGGCCCGAAGCGCGCGCGGTCGATCAGGCTTTGCGGGTGTTCGACGCGAAAACCCACCGAGAACGGTTTGGCCTGCATCGTTACGCCGCGCGCATGCAGCATCTCGAAGGTGTCGCGCGCGCTGTGGCCCACGGCCAGCACCACATGGTCGGCACGGATCTGCTCGCCGCCGGCGAGCATCAAGCCGCGCAGATGTGAAGTCGCAAGGCCTGTTCCCTGCGACGGCCTCGCTTCGATCAGCAGGTCGGTCACGCGCTGGCCGAAGCGGATCTCGCCGCCCAGGGCCTCGATGTCGGCGCGCAGTTTCTCCACGATGCTCACCAAGCGAAACGTGCCGATGTGCGGCTTGGCCACAAACAAAATCTCTTCGGGTGCACCGGCCTTGACGAACTCGGTCAGCACCTTGCGCGTGAGGTGCCGCGGGTCGCTGATCTGGCTCCACAGCTTGCCGTCCGAGAACGTGCCGGCGCCGCCTTCGCCGAACTGCACGTTCGACTCGGGGTCGAGCACGCCCTGGCGCCACAGGCCCCAGGTGTCCTTGGTGCGCTCGCGCACCGGCTTGCCGCGCTCCAGCACGATCGGCCGCAAGCCCATCTGCGCCAGCACCAGCGCAGCGAAGATGCCACACGGGCCGAAGCCGATCACCACCGGTCGCGGCCGCCACTCGGCATAAAAATCGGCCGGCGCATGCGCGACCAGGCGGTAGCGCGTGTCGGGTGCCGGGCGCACGTGCGGATCTCGCGCATGGCGCGCCAGCACCGCATCGGCGTCGGCCACGTCGCAGTCGATGGTGTAGATCAGCACCACGGCCGACTTCTTGCGCGCATCGTGGCTGCGCTTGAACACGGTGAACGCGATCAGCGCCGCATCATCGACACCCAGGCGCGACACGACCGCCTGGCGCAGCGCATCGGGCGCATGGTCCAGCGGCAGGCGCAGCTCGGTGATCCTCAGCAATCTTCCACCTGCGATCGCACCCACGGCCGGGCTTGCAAGCCCGACCGCTTCGTCAGGCATACGCCAGTCCGCAGGGACTGGCGTATGTCCTGACTCAGCCCCCGCCCTTGCGGGCGCGTTTGCCGGGGTTCTTCTTGCTGCGGGTGTGCGAGCCCCGCTCCTTGCTGACCTTCTGGCCCTTGCCGACCGTGAAGGTCACGCCGCCGGGCGCCTTGGGAGGCGGGGTGAATTTCTTGTCGGCTTCGGTCTTGATCTTGCTGCCCATCGAGCGGCTCCGGTGCGTTGAAAACGGGATGCGGGATTAGGCCACAAGCCTCAGCGCATGCTGACCGCCAAGACAAACAGCAGGAACAGGGCGAACGCGGTGCCGGCGATGCCCAGCAGCGCCACCGTCCGCCACAGCGCCGAGCGTGTGCCCAGGCCGTAGGTTTCGCGCAACTGCGCAAACATGTGCAGCGGCGGCACGACGAGCGTGACGAGCGCCAGCAAGCCACTGAGCGGCGTCAGCGCCAACAAAGCCACCGCCGCAAACAGCAGCGACATGAACGACAGCGAGTACAGGCAGAACACCGCGTGGTCGTACAGCGCGATGTCGCGCCGCAGGACGAACATCAGCCACAGGAAGGGCAGCGAGATCGGAATCAGCATGAACGAGAACTTGTAGGCCGTGTTCTTCAAGCGGTAGAGCGCCAGCTCGGGATTCTTGAGTTGCTGCCGGACCGCCTCGTCCAGCCCCGCATGGCCGGTTTCCAGGTGCGCGCTCCACGCCGGAGAGGGCTGCGCGGCCCCGCCCGGTGCGCCCTTGTCGGCGGCAGCCGCATCGAACGCAATCAACGCCGCCTCGACGACCTGCAGCGTCTTGCGCGCCGCCGCCAGGTCGAGTTCGGCGCTCGACGTGTCCTCGCGCTGGCTGCGCGCGCGGGCCAAGGCGGCCTCGTGCTGGGCGACGTCGTCCTTGGCTTCGTCGACGGCACTGCCGAGCTGGCTGCGCGCTTCGGCGCGATCGGCGTCGCTGAGCGACGCGGGAGTCACCGACACGCCGCTGGTCACCGTGAACACGAAGTACATCAGGAACATCGTGAACAGGAACAACGCCAGCGGCGATACGTAGCGCGTGCGCTGGCCGTCGATGTAGCGGCGCGTCAGCAACCCGGGGCGCGCCGCCAGCAGCAGCACCGTGCGCCACGACTTGGCGTCGAAGTGAAGAATGCCGTGCAGCACCTCTTCGCCGAAGTGCAGCAACGAACGATGGATGTGCGCGCTCTGGCCGCAGCCGGCGCAGTACGCGCCGCTCAACGGCCGACCGCAATTGCGGCACTGCGCGTGCGGCGCCGGGCTCGGCGGCTGGGCACTCGTGCCATCCACGACCGCCGCGACCAACCCCGCCGTCACCGCCGCGCCGGCCGCCTCGAGCTCCTCACTCATCGGCGCTCTCCTTCAACGCGATATCTTGCGCCACACGCTGGCCAGCCACGGCTGCATCGCACGCGGCACCCCGGCCGGCCGATAGTAGTGCGTCAACTCGGCGAAGCCGGCCGCGACCATGTGGCGCTGCCAGGTGTCCCAATCGTGGAACGCGCCATAGCGCTCGCCGTTCCAGCCCTCCTGGCCCTGGCCGTGCGGGTTCGAGGCGAACAGCACGCCGCGCGGCTTCAGCGTGGCGTGCAGCTCCGACAGCACGCGCGGCAGCACGGCACTCGGCACATGGAACAGCGCCGCATTGGCGAACACGCCGTCAAAGTGCTCGGCCGGCAGGTCGAGCTCGAAGAAGCTCTGTTCGAGCACCTCGCAGCCGCTGTGTCGCCGCGCCATCGCGGCCAGCGCGGCAGACCCTTCGAGGCCGATGGCGTGGTGGCCGAGCGCGCTGAACGCCATCAGGTCGCGCCCGGGCCCGCAGCCGAAGTCGAGCACCCGCAACGGCGCTGCGGCCTCGATGTGCCGCAGCAGCGCATCGATGTTCTGGCTCACGTCGTGCTCGCGCGTGCCTTCCCAGAAGGCCTGCGCGTTGCCGTCGTAGTGCGCGAGCGTGCGCATCGCGATCTGCTGCAGCGCCTCGGGGGTCAGCGGCATATGCGATCCCGAATCCCTCAGGCCTTCAACCGATACCCAGTGCGGAAGATCCAGACCACGGTCAGCAGCGACGCCACCAGGAACAGCAGCGTCATGCCGAGGCTGATCCACAGCCCGACATCGGCCGTGCCGTAGAAGCTCCAGCGAAAGCCGCTGATCAGGTAGACCACCGGGTTGAACAGCGCCACCGTCTGCCAGAACGGCGGCAGCATGTCGATGGAGTAGAAGCTGCCGCCGAGAAACGTGAGCGGCGTGACGATCAGCAGCGGGATCACCTGCAGCTTCTCGAAGCCATCGGCCCAGATGCCGATGATGAAGCCGACCAGGCTGAACGTCACCGACGTCAGCACCAGGAAGCCCACCATCCACACCGGGTGCTCGATGCGCAGCGGCACGAACAGCCCGGCGGTGGCGAGGATGATCAGCCCGAGGATCACCGACTTGGTGGCCGCGGCGCCGACGTAGCTCAACACGATCTCCAGGGTGGACACCGGCGCCGACAGCAGCTCGTAGATGGTGCCGGTGAACTTGGGAAAGTAGATGCCGAACGACGCGTTGGAGATGCTTTGCGTCAACAGCGAGAGCATCACCAGGCCCGGCACGATGAAGGCGCCATAGCTGACGCCGCCCACCTCGGGAATGCGCGTGCCGATCGCGGCGCCGAAGACGATGAAGTACAGCGAGGTCGACACCACCGGCGAGATGATGCTTTGCATCAGCGTGCGGCGGGTGCGCGCCATCTCGAAGCGGAAGATCGCGCGCACCGCATGCAGGTTCATCGTCATTCGGCATCCTCCGCGCTGCGCGCTGCGGTATTCGCCTTGGGAGCGGCCCGGCGGCTCATCGACAAGCCTCCGCGCTGCGCGCTGCGGTATTCGCCTTGGGAGCGGCCCAGCGGCTCATGCGTGTTGCTCCAGCAGACCGACGAAGATGTCTTCGAGCGAACTCTCGGTGGTGTGCAGGTCCTTGAACTCGATGCCGAGGTCGCTCAGGTCCTTCAACAGAGTGGCGATGCCGGCGCGGCCGCTGGTGTCGTAGCTGAAGGTGAGCTCGTCGCCGGCGGCAGAAAGCGCCAAGTCGTAGGCCGCGAGCGCAGCGGGCAGTTGCTGCAGCGGCGCCGCCAGCTGCAGGGTGAGCTGCTTGCGGCCGAGCTTGCGCATCAGCTCGATCTTGGATTCGACGATCACCAGCTCGCCCTTGTTGATGACGCCGATGCGGTCGGCCATTTCTTCGGCCTCTTCGATGTAGTGCGTGGTCAGGATGATGGTCACGCCGGTCGAGCGCAGCTCGCGCACCAGCTGCCACATGTCGCGCCGCAGGTTGACGTCGACACCCGCGGTGGGCTCGTCGAGAAACAGCACCTGCGGCTCGTGCGACAGCGCCTTGGCGATCAGCAGGCGGCGCTTCATGCCGCCCGACAGCGTGATGATCTTGCTGTCCTTCTTGTCCCACAGCGACAGCGCCTTCAGCGTCTTTTCGACGTGCGCCGGGTTCGCCGGCTTGCCGAACAGGCCGCGGCTGAACGACACCGCGCCCCACACCGACTCGAACGCATCGGTGGTGAGCTCCTGCGGCACCAGCCCGATGCGCTCGCGCGCCGCGCGGTAGTCGCGCACGATGTCGTGGCCATCGACCTGCACGCTGCCGGAGCTGGCCGTGACGATGCCGCAGACGATGCTGATCAGCGTGGTCTTGCCGGCGCCGTTGGGGCCGAGCAGCGCGAAGATCTCGCCACGTTGGATCGTGAGGTCGATGTGGCGGAGCGCTTGGAAGCCGGAGGCGTAGGTCTTGGAAAGTCCTTGGATCGTGAGGATGGGAGGCATGCGCACGAGGATAGCGGCGCGCGGCACCTGCGGCGGCGGGGCTGCCCCATCAACCGTGCGGCGATGCGACACTCGGCCCGACACGCGAAAGGACGACCATGACCTCGAAGCGCTCCATCGGCCTGATCGGCGCTGGCCTGATGGGCCAGGGCATTGCCAGCAACCTGTTGAAGCACGGCCACGCACTGACCGTGCTCGAGCACCCCGGCAACCAGCCGCTCGATGCGCTGAGAGCCGCCGGCGCCACCACGCAAAGCAGCGCCAAGGCGCTGGCACACGAAGCCGACGTGGTGATCCTGTGCGTGACCGGCTCGCCGCAGGTCGAGGCTGTGATGCTCGGCGGCGAGGGCGTACTGGGCGGGCTGCACAAAGGCACGGTGGTGATCGATTGCTCGACCGCGATCCCGACCTCGACAGACCGCATGGCGCAAGCGGTGCACGGCGCCGGTGGCCGCTTTCTCGACGCGCCGATGACGCGCACGCCGAAAGAGGCCGCCGAGGGGCGGCTCAACCTGCTGGTGGGCGGCGATGCTGCGCTGTTCGCCGAGTGCCGGCCGTTGCTCGCGTGTTTTGCCGAGAACATCACCCACGTGGGGCCGGTCGGCGCCGGGCACCGCATGAAGCTGCTGCACAACTACGTATCGTTGGGCTTCATCGCGCTGCTGTCCGAGGCTGCGGCGTGCGCGCAGCGCGCCGGCGTGGCCGGTGAGGTGTTCGTCGACGTGCTGGCCAAGGGCGGCGGCGGCGGCGTGGCGCTGGAGCGCCTCAAGCCCTACCTGGTGCAGCGCGACAGCTCGTCGCTGCGCTTCGCGATGAGCAACGCGCAGAAGGACCTGGGCTACTACCAGACGATGGCGCGCGACACCGGCGCGGTGGCCGAGATCGCCGACGCGGTGCTGCACACCTATGCGCAGGCGGCCACTGAAGGCGGGCCGGATGCGCAGGCGATCGAGCTGTCGTCGCTGCTCGCGGCCCGCTGAAAAGCAGCGTCTCAGGCCGCGTCGTGGAAGATGATGCCGGCGGTGACGCGCTGGCCGCTGCGCACGCGGCTGACGCCGTGGCGCAGGTTCACGCGGTAGAAGCCGCGCGAGCCGCGCACCGGGCGCTGGCGCACCGCGATGATCGCCGCATCGCCTTGCTGCAACGGCAGCACCATCGGGCGGGTCTGCATGCGCGGGCGCTGCTCGGTCATGACGAACTCGCCGCCATCGAAGTCGCGTCCGGGTTGCGACAGCAGCAGCACCAGTTGCAGCGGAAACACGTGTTCGCCGTACAAATCCTGGTGCAGGCAGTTGTAGTCGCCGGCGCCATAACGCAGCAGCAGCGGTGTGGGCCGGGTCTGCCCCGCGTCGTGACAGCGGCGCACGAACGCCTCGTGCTGCAGCGGGAAACCGCGCGGGCAGTCCCATGGTCTCGTGCCAGCGGTTGGCCAGCGGCACGAGATGGGGATAGACCGCACTGCGCAAGGCGCCGATCAGCGGCGGCAACGGATAGCGAAAGTAGCGGTACTCGCCTTGTCCGAAGCCATGGCGCGCCATCACCACGCGGCTGCGGAACACCTGGTCGTCGTCGCCATACAGCGCTGCTCAGCGCGCGGCATTCTTCGGCCTGCAGCACATACGGCACGCAGGCGGCACCGTGCGCGTCGAGCTCGGCCTCGACCTGCGGCCATTGGATGGCCGCGACGCGCGTCGCGATGTCGGCGCTCAGGCGGTCGGTGAAATGGGGGTCGCGAACGTTCATGTCAGCCTCACAGTCCTGATCATGATGACGCCCGTGTACGGCCACCGCTCGCCGCATTCGGACCTTCGATTCCCGCCGCCCGCGTGTAACAGTGGGCGCCGCTGTCGAGACGGCACGCCGTGGGTCGTCGTGAAGATGAAAGCAGGAGCAGCACCATGTCCAGACTCACCGTCCAGAGCTTCACGATCTCGCTCGATGGCTACGGCGCCGGCCCCGACCAGAGCCTGAACGAACCGCTCGGTGTCGGTGGCGAGCGGCTGCACGACTGGCTGGTCGCAACGCGCACGTTCCACCAGATGTCGCGCAGGGAAGGCGGCTCGACCGACGTCGACGACCGTTTCGCGCAGCGCGGCTTCCACCACATCGGCGCATGGATCCTCGGCCGCAACATGTTCGGCCCCGTGCGCGGACCGTGGCCCGACGAATCGTGGAAGGGCTGGTGGGGCGACGAGCCGCCCTATCACGTGCCGGTGTTCGTGTTGACGCACCATGCGCGGCCCTCGGTCACGATGGCCGGCGGCACCACCTTCCACTTCGTCACCGACGGCATCCATGCCGCGCTCGAACGGGCGCGCGAGGCGGCCGGCGAACGCGACGTGCGCCTGGGCGGCGGCGCGGCCACGATCCGGCAATACCTGCGGGCGCGACTGGTCGACGACATGCACGTGGCGATCTCTCCGGTGCTGCTCGGCTCGGGCGAAGCGCTGCTCGCCGGCATCGACCTGCCCGCGCTCGGCTATCGAGTCAGCGAACACGTCGCCACAGCGAACGCCACCCATGTGGTGTTCGCACGCGACTGAAAAACCACGGAGAACCGCCATGCTGAAAAAAATCCTCGGTGTGCTGGTGCTGGCCATTGCGGCCGTGCTCATCTATGCCGCGACCAAGCCCGACACCTTCACCTTGCAGCGCAGCACCTCGATCGCGGCAGCGCCCGACAAGGTGTACCCGCTGATCGCCGACGTGAAGGCGTTCAACACCTGGAACCCGTGGGCGCTGAAGGATCCGACGACGAAGATGGCCTACGAAGGCCCACCCAGCGGCGTGGGCGCGGCCTACAGCTGGGACAGCGAGCAGCTCGGCGCCGGCCGCATGGAGATCACCGGGGCCTCGCGCTCGAGCCGGGTGCAGGCCAAGCTCGAATTCAAGCGGCCGTTCGCCGTGACCAATGGCGTCGAGTTCACGCTGCAGCCGCAAGGCGCGAACACGCAGGTCACGTGGGCGATGAGCGGGCCGATGCCCTACCTCTCCAAGCTGATGACCACCTTCGTCAGCATGGACAAGATGGTCGGCTCCGACTTCGAAGCCGGCCTGGCCAACCTGAAAACGCTGGCGGAGAAACGCTGAACGCTACGCAGCGTTCAGGACTTCAGCCACTTGAGCGTGTCGGCGAGCGCGCGTTCGGCGCGCTCGAACATGGTGTCGATCTCGGACTCGGTGATGATCAGCGGCGGTGAGAACGCAATGATGTCGCCGGTGAGCGAGCGCGTGATCAGCCCGTGTTCCTGCGCACGCTTGATGAAATAGGCACCCACGCCGCGCTGCGGATCGAACGGCTTGCGCTGCTTCGGATCCTCGGCCAGCTCGATCGCACCGATCAAACCGAGCGAGCGCACGTGGCCGACGATCTCGTGGCCCTCGAAGCGCTGCACGCCTTGCTTGAAGCGCGGCGCCACACGCTGCACGTGGCCGACGATGTCGTCGCTCTCATAGATGCGCAGGGTCTCGAGCGCCACCGCACACGCCAGCGGGTGGCCGCTGTAGGTGTAGCCGTGGCCGAAGCTGCCGACGCTGGCGCTGGCATCGGCCACCACCTGGTAGATCGCGTCGCTGACGTACAGCGCCGACATCGGCACGTAGGCCGACGTGAGCTGTTTGGCCACCGTGATCAGATCGGGCTTGAGGTCGAACACCTGCGTGCCGAACGGCTGGCCCAGGCGGCCGAAGCCGGTGATGACCTCGTCGGCGATGAACAGGATGTCGTGCTTCTTCAGGATCGCCTGCACCCGCTGGTAGTAACCGGGCGGCGGGATCACCACGCCGCCGGCGCCTTGCACCGGCTCGGCGATGAATGCGGCCACGGTGTCGGGGCCCTCGCGTTGGATCGTCTCTTCGAGTTCGCGCGCCAGTCGCTCGGCGAATGCGCTCTCGCTCTCGCCGGCTTCGGCGAACTGGTAGTGGTGCGGACAGCCGACGCGCACGATGCCCGGCAGCGGCAGGTCGAAGTGCTGGTGCATCACCGGGATGCCCGACATCGACGCGGCCGCCGCGGTCACCCCGTGGTAGCCCTTGACGCGCGCGATGATCTTCTTCTTGTTCGGCCGGCCGCGCGCGTTGTTGTAGTAGCGCACCAGCTTGAACGCGGTGTCGTTGCTCTCCGAGCCGGAGTTCGCGAACAGCACGCGCGCATTCGGCATCGGCGACCAGCGCGTCATCGCCTCGACCAGATCGGTCACCGGCCCCGGCACCTTGCCGGAGAACGTGTGGTAGTACGGCAGCGTCTTCATCTGGCGCGCCGCCGCGTCGGCCAGCCGCGTCTCGCTGAAGCCGAGCGAGGCGCACCACAAGCCCGCCATGCCCTCGATGTAGCGCTTGCCGTGTTCGTCGATCACGTGCACGCCGTCGCCGCGCACGATCACCAGCGGGCCTTCGCGCTCGAACTGGCGCAACTGCGTGTACGAGTGCAGGTGGTGCGCGATGTCGCGCTGGGCCGCGGGCGTGAAGCTGGAGGTCATGACGCGCCTTCTCGAAGCCGGGGTGCGATTCATTATGGGCCGCACGCCCGGCGCGACAATCGGGCCTTCGCGCCCCAGACAAGAGGCCTCGATGACAAGTGAAACCAAAACGCCGGTCGGCCCGTCGCGCCGCAAGCTGATCGTCGGCGCCGCGGCGTTCGCCAGTTGCGCCTTGCCGCGCGTCGCGTCGAGTCAGGCCGGCACGCCGATCAAGCTGATCGTGCCGTTCACGCCAGGGACCGGCATCGACCTGATCGCGCGCCAGGTTGGCCCGAAGCTCGCCGAGCGGTTGGGGCGCCCGGTGGTGGTGGAGAACCGCGCCGGCGCCTCGGGCAACCTCGGCACCGAGGCGGTGGTGCGTGCCGCGGCAGACGGCTCGACCTTGCTGGTCACGGTGAACACGCTGGTGATGAACCGCGCGCTGTATCCGAGCCTGGCTTTCGATCCGGTGCGCGACCTCGATCCGGTGACGATCACCAGTTGGGGGCAGCTGGTGCTGGTGGCGCATCCGAAGACCGGCATCGGCAGCGCCAAGGACCTGCTCGCACGCGCCAAGGCCCGTCCGGGCGCACTGAACTACGGCTCGCCCGGCAACGGCACGCCACACCACCTGGCGATGGAGCTGGTGAAGAACCAGGCGCAGGTGTTCATCACCCACATCCCTTATCGCGGCACCGGTCCGGCCGTGACCGACCTGCTCGGCGGACAGATCGACCTGATGTTCCTGCCGATCCACGTGGCGCTGCAACACGTGAAGGCCGGGTCGCTGCGCGCGTTGGCCATCAGCAGCGACAAGCCGCACCCGCTGCTGCCCGACGTGCCGCCCCTGCGCGAGCTGCAACTGGGCAACCTCGACGTCGACATGTGGTACGGCGTGCTCGCGCCCAAGGGCACACCCAGGCCACAGGTCGAGCGACTGAACGCCGAGTTGAAGACCATCCTCGCGCTGCCCGAAGTGAAGAACGCGTTCGAGACCCAGGGCATGACGCCGGCGCACAGCAGCCCGCAGGAGTTTGGTGCACTGATCGAGCGCGATGCGCAGCGCTGGGCGCAGGTGATCAAGGCCCAGCGCATCACGGCCGACTGATGTGGGCCCCCTGGCTCGCTCCGCTCGCGTCCCCATGACGCCGCGCCTGGACATTGCGATCGTCGGCGCCGGCCTCGGCGGGCTGGCCGCTGCGGCCACGCTGCTGCAGCGCGGCCATCGCGTGCGCGTGGCCGAACAGTCGCCGGTGCTCGGCGAGGTCGGTGCAGGCATCCAGATGAGCGCCAACGCGATGAAGGTGCTCGATCGGCTCGATCTGCGCGCCGGACTCGACCCGCTGGCGGTGCGCCCCAAGGCGTTCGAGTTCCGCCGCTTCAACGACGGCGAGCTGCTGCACCGCCTGCCGCTGGGCGAGCAGCACGAGCAACGCCACGGTGCGCCGTACTTTCAGCTGCACCGGCGCGATCTGCACGATGCGTTGCGCGCAGCGGTGTCCGCGCTCGACGCGCAGGCGCTGGTGCTCGGCGCTCGCGCCACCGCGCTGCGCGAGCGCGACGATGGCGTGACGGTGTCGTTCGAACAGGGCACGCCATGGCAAGCCGATCTCGTGATCGGCGCCGACGGCATCAAGTCGATGGTGCGCCAGCACGCCATCGGCGCCGACAGCCCGGTGTTCACCGGCCAGCTCGCGTGGCGCTGCACGGTGCCGGTCGAACGCATCGCGCCCCACCTGCGCACCGACCTGGTGTCGACCATTTGGTGCGGGCCCGACAACCACGCGGTGACCTACTACCTGCGCGCGGGCCGTGTCCTCAACTTCGTCGGCTGTGTCGAGCGCGAGGCCGACGAAGAGTCATGGACCACCCGGCGCCCGTGGCAGGAGTTGAGCGACGACTACGCCGGCTGGCACCCGATGGTGCGCGCCGTGATCGACGCGGTGGATCGCGACCAGTGCTTTCGCTGGGCGCTGAACCGTCGCGCGCCGGTGGAGTGCTGGAGCACCGACCGGGTCACCTTGCTCGGCGACGCGGTGCATGCCACCTTGCCCTACATGGCGCAAGGCGCGGCGATGGCGATCGAGGATGCCGCCGTGCTGGCGCGCGCGCTCGAGTTGGACCTGCCGTTGCGCGAGCAACTGGCCGTCTACCACCGGCACCGCGGCCCGCGCACCGCGCGCGTGATCCGCGAGTCCGACGAGATGGGCGAGCTGTACCACATCGCCGATGCCGACACGATGCGCCAAGCCTTCACCGAACGCGACATCGCGCGCTCGCGCAACGATTGGCTGTACCCGTACGACCCGTGGACGGTCGCGCTGCAATGACCCTCAGGCCGTGCTGAGCACAGGCTGTCCGAGGCGCCCCGTGACCACCATGCGGATGTAGGGCTTCTTGCAGGTGACCAGTTCGTGCGTGGTCCCGAGTTCCGCCTGCCAGCGCCGCGCCACCGCGCGCTCGTCTTCGCGCCAGGCGTCGTCGAGCAGGATCACGCAGCCAGCCTGCAGGTGTTCACGCATCACGGGCACCAACCCATAGCGCCCTCCCAACGTGCCGGAAGGGGGCCCATCACAAACGACCAACGCGAACTGCCCGGGCAGCTCTGCCAGCGGCGGGTCGTACCAATCGAATCCGTCGTAGTGCTTGAGGGGCGCCGTGCTGACGCGCACCGCCGACAGCTTGTACCGAGCCACGCTGCGATGGATCCTGATGCTCCATTCGCGCTCGTGCTCGAGCGCCCAGTGCTCGAAGCCATTGCGTTGCGCCACCACACCCAGCAGCAGCGTCGACAGGCCCGAACCACATTCCAAGGTCGGCCCGTTGGCCTTCAGGGCCTGCGTGATGCACACGCGCAGGTACTCCTCCTGCGCGCTCCAGCCCGGGTTGCCCCACGCGGCGATCAATTGGGCCAGCACGGGGCTGTCGGGGGCCACCGCGGCCTCGGGATCCGCGGCAAAACGGCGCATCGCGGAATCGAAGTGCCATGCCCCGTACACACGACGCATCCATCGCCGCGCGCGCGGCGGCAGGACCGCCCGAACGATGCTCAACGGGGAAAGCTCAGCCATCGCGTCGCGCCGTGATGGCGCATGGCCCCGAATTGGGGCACCGCCAAGCGAGAGGGCACATGACAGCGAACCTCATGGCGTCGCACTATCCACGCTTGCAATACACGTGGCGACAGTGGGGCTTCCGGATGTCTGTTCGGGCCTGGCGCGGACCACCGACCATCGGGTTTTGGCAGAAATCAGTAACGGCCGGTGATGCCGGCCATGCGCAAGAACCAGTTGGCGCACCAGGCCACGAAGCCACGCAGCACCACCGGGCGCCAGCCGATGGCCCGCGAAGCGTCGGTGACCTCGCGCGAGACGGCAATGGCGGCGTCGAAACGCTGCGACAGCTCGCGCGTGAAGTGGGCGTCTTGCACAATTACGTTGGCCTCCAGATTGAGCAGCAGCGACAACGGATCGATGTTGGAGCTGCCCACCGTGGCCCACTCGCCGTCGACCAGCGCCACCTTGGCGTGCAGGAACGCCGGCGTGTACTCGTAGATCTGCACGCCGTGCCGGCGCAGCTCGTCGTACTGCACCTGCGCCGCCAAGGCGGCAAAGCGGTAGTCGACCTTGCCTTGCAGCAGCAGACGCACGCGCGTGCCGCGCTGCGCGGCGCGGAACAGCGCGCGCCGAAAACGTTGGCCGGGGTAGAAGTACGGCGTGACCAGGTCGACGCGCTCGCGCGCGCGCAACACCGCCTCGATGTAAGCGCGTTCGATCGAGCGCCGCTGGCGCAGGTTGTCGCGCACGACGAAGGCCGCCACCACCGGCTGCAGCGGTTGCAGTTGCGTGCTGGGCCGCGGCACCATGCGCAGGCGCTGCATCACCCGGCGCACCCGCGCCATCGGCTGTGCGCTCTTGGCGAGCGACACCATCTCCTCCTTCCAGTCGGCGCCCATCGCGGCCCGGGTCCACACCGCGCGCGCCGATTGCGCGGCGCTGGCGGCGACCGGGCCGCGCACTTCGACGGCAAAGTCCAGCCGCGGCGCATCGGACGAGCCGTGGCGCAGGTCGACGCGGTCATCGATGATGTTGATGCCGCCGACAAAACCGATCTCGCGGTCCACCGTGCACAGCTTCTGGTGCAGGCGGCGCAGCTGGCCGGGCTGCAGCAGGCTCCACCAGCTGCCGACCGGGCGGAACACCACCAGCTCGACCTCGGGCTGCGGCATCCATTCGCGCAACCGCGCCAGCGTGCCCTTGGAGCCGAAGCCGTCGACCACCACGCACACGCGCACGCCACGCCGCCCCGCCTCGCGCAAGGCATCGGCCATCGCGCGGCCGGCGTCGTCGTCGTGAAAGATGTAGGTGGCCAGCAACACCTCGCGCCGCGCCTGCGCGATGGCGCGATGCATCGCCGGGAACAGCTCGTCGCCCCCTTGCAGCAGCCGCACCTGGTTGTCGCCGATGAACTCGGGGGCGCTGCGACGCGCCCACGCCGCGCCCACCGGCATCAGCACACGGCCGGAATCCGCGGTGTCGGCGCTTTGGCTCACGGGTCAGTCGGCTTCGAGCTCGACCACCAGCGGCAGGTGGTCGGACATGCGCGCCCACGCCGCGCCGCGCGGCACTTCGAGCGATGTGCAGCGAAAGCCGCGCGTGTACACGCGATCCAGCGCGAACACCGGCACGCGTGAAGGAAACGTGGGCCGCAGGCGCGCCGCACCGCTGTGCAACTCGGCGCGCTGCAGGCCGATGGTGCGCATCGGCGCATCGAGGCGCTCGTTCCAGTCGTTGAAATCACCGGCCACCAGCACCGGGGCCTGGCGCGGTACGAACTGGCTGATGAAACGCGACAGGTACTGCACCTGCTGCAGGCGCCCGCCGTGGGTCAGGCCGAAGTGCGCCACCACCGCGTGCACGGTGTGGCCCTGCCAATGCACCGGCACGTGCAGCAGGCCGCGCTGCTCGAAGCGGTGCGCGCTGACGTCGTGGTGGTCCACGTCGCCCATCGGCCAGCGCGACAGCAGCGCGTTGCCGTGTTCGCCGTGGCGTGTGATCGCGTTGGTGCGGTAGGCCACGTCGTAGCCTTCGGGTGCCAGGTAGTCGGCCTGGCCCTGTTCGGGCCAGCCGAACCAGGTGCGCTCGAAGCGCCGCGCCTCGCGTCGATGAAACAGCCGCACCTCCTGCAGGAACACCAGATCCGCGTCGAGCGCCTCGACGCCGAGGCCGAGGTTGTGGATCTCCAGTCGCTTGCGCAGGCCCAGGCCACGCACGCCCTTGTGGATGTTGTAGGTGGCCACGCGCAGGCGCGAGCTGTCGTACAGCGTCGAGGGCGCAAATCTGGAAGCACCGGGCCCCAGCCGGCTCGGCCGCGTGGTGGTCATGGCGCTGCCCCGCTGCGCACGAAGCGCGGCAAGTGCAGGATCGCCTCGGCGTTGCTGGGTGAAAAGCAGTGATCGGCCGCCGCGTGGTACGGCAGCCACTGGTGGCGCAGATGCTCGCGTGGGTTCAGCGTGACCACGGTTCCTGCGGGCACCGTGAGCCCGAACACGTGCTCGGTGTTGTGGCTCACGCCCGGCGCATACCGGCTGCGCCAGACCGGGTAGATCTCGTACACGTTTGACAGCGCCCAGTCGCGCAGCGCTTGCCATCGGCACCGCGGCCGAACCGATCACGATGCCGGTCTCTTCGGCCACCTCGCGCACGCAGGTCTCGCGCAGCGGCTCGTCGGTGCGATCTTTCGAGCCGGTCACGCTCTGCCAGTACCCCGGCTTGTCGGCGCGCTCGATCAGCAGCACCTCCAGCGCCGGGGTGTGGATCACGACCAGCACCGACTCCGGGATCTTGTGGCCGCGCGCGCTCACGGCGCAACCGACCCACTCATGGGCGGTGCCGGCGTGTCGCATCGGGCGACACACCGCACCTCACGACGCTGGCTGCGCTTGCGGGTTCGTGGTGAATGCCCGAGGGACAGAACCGCATCGCAAAGTGCATCCGCCGGGGAGCTGGTCGGCGCATTGATGTAAATCGCAACCTGACACGACGCAAACCTGCACCCACCAGGGGCTTCAGAGATCGGCGTCAGGCCCGGCATCAGTATATTGCTACGACCAGCAGGTGCTGCCGGCGGCAAGGAGTCAAGGTCCCGTTTTGGTGAAGGCTTCGAATGAACGAATCGCTCCGCGACAGAATAAAGTATTCCGCGCTGGCACCGATCGCAACGCTTCCTCTCCGTGCGCGGCTTGCCATGCCGGCCGCGCTTCGGATGTGCTGGCGTGCCACGGTGTGGACCGTCCGGTCGCGTGAGTTCTCGGAAATTTCGTACGACGTCGAGCCCGAAGGTCTTTCTTCGATAGCCGCCGCCGTTGCCACGATGACCGGGAGTACCGCATTCCGAAGTGCTCGCGTATGCGGCGGAGCTGCTCGGCGACGAGGCCTTTCGAAGCCGCTATGCGCAGCGGGTGCAGAGCACGCGTCTGCGGTACACCTGCGATACGAGAGTGCGGTATGGCAAGCACGTCATCCAATACGTCATCGCTCGTTCTGTTCGTCCGCGCCTGGTCGTTGAAGCCGGCACTTTGAACGGACTCGGCTCTCTGGCGATCTGCAGGGCTTTGCAGCGCAATGCAGCCGGCGGCAACCCTGGTTCGTTGGTGACCGTGGATATGCGTACCGATCGAGGAGAGTTCTTGGATGGCAACGAGGGTGGAATCGTCTGCCGCGTGATCGCCGACAGTGTCGACGTGGTGAGCGCCCCTGGTGAGCCGATCGACTTCTTCATTCATGACACCACAAGCGATGCCGAGCACAGTGCGCGTCAGTTTGCGGCTCTCGAGCGGCGCCTGTCTGACCGCGGCGTCGTTCTGACTTCCTGGTTCACGCAGCCGTTCATCGATTTCTGCGAGCGCAACGACTTGGCTTTTGTCGAGATTGCCGACAGGCCCGCGGCGCACTGGTACACCGGGTCACGCTATGGGCTTGGCAGAGTCCGCGGCGAGCAGTCCTTTCGCGATGCCTGGCTGGCACCGGCGCGCGCGAGCGTCAGACAATCCGGCGCCGCGCAGTTCGAGTCCATGGCCGCCGATCGGACCGAGCAAGGAAGGCGTTGAAGTGGAAATACTGCGATCCGTCGGATGCAGTACTTCCACTGAAGCCGTCACGGTTCGCTAGTCACAGGCGTCTGGAACTTCGTCGAAGATCGTCCGGCGTAAAGGGAGCTGTCGGCGAAGATATTGCCTTCTTGCGGCGACGTCGGCGCAGTTGCCCGCGTTCCAGTAGCTGTTCTGGACGCCCAGCGAGTTCAGCGTCCACACGCGGTTGCGGCGCACGGTGTGGCCGCCCGTGCAGGCTGCACCCGCCTGGCCCCACACCATCAGCCCCAGGTTCACGTACGGCGCTTGGTCTTTGTGCTGGTAGATGCGGTTGTCGTCGATGCTGATGTTGGTGCCTCCGGCGATCCCTGCGCCGACGTTGGCCACGTTGACGAGCGTGTTGTGGTGAGCGTTGATGTGACCGCCCCCCACGTCACCCATCACGATCCCGCTGCCCGACGTGCTGATCTTGTGCCCGCCGCGCAGCCGGTTGTAGGCGATCTCGGTGCGGTCGGTGGACAAGCCCGGCGACTGGAACATGTTGATGTGGTCTTCGACGCCGTCGGTGACGTTGTTGTGCACCACGCCATAGCGCGTGCCCGAGGCCGCGTCGCTGACGTTGCAGGTCACCTTGCTGCCCGTCTGTGCCGCCGGACACGTTGTTCATCTGGATCATCTGGCCGCGCGACAGCGGGCCTCGGTACGTTGTAGACGTAGTTGGCGGTCCATGATGATCGGGTGGCGCGAGCTGACTGCGTATACGCCGGACGACACGTCGTGGATGACGTTGCGCTGGATGGTGATGTTGCTGGCGTTGCTGATCTCCACGCCTTGCGTGTCGCGGGTCTCCGGGCTGCCCGCACGGGCCGATCTCGGAGTTGCGGATGATGACGTTGCTGACTCCGTTGACGACGATGCACGAGCCACTGGTCGTGGTGACATGAACGTTCTCGATCACTTGGCCTGCCTGGGCGGTGATCTGCCCCACCACCCGCTTGCCTGCAATCGTGATCGGGGTCGGTGTGCCACCCGTTGATGCACTGGGCGCCGGCGCGGCCACCGTTGTGCCGGCATCGGCGACCCAACAGGTCTTGTTGGCTCCAGGGGCGGGGTCACCAAAGACGCCGTTGTTGCACGCGACTGGTCCGGCCAGCGTCTTCGTGAAGGTCAGTGTCGCGGTGCCATACCGAACCTGCCGCGTGCCCGAGAAGGAGCAGGTCCCATACTCTTGCGCGCAAACGGTCCAGGTCGATGGTGCTGGTGCTGGTGCTGGTGCTGGTGCTGGTGCTGGCGCGGGCGCAGGCTTGGGAGCCGGCGCGGGAGCAGGTGCGGGAGCAGGTGCGGCGAGCAGGCTGTGGGCGCAGGTGCGGGCGCAGGCTTGGGAGCCGGCGCGGAGGGCGCAGGCTTGGGAGCCGGCGCGGCGCAGGCTTGGGAGCCGGCGCAGGGGCGGGAGCCGGCGCGGGCGCAGGCTTGGGAGCCGGCGCAGGCGCAGGCGCAGGCGCAGGCGCAGGCTGGGCGCAGGCGCGGGCGCAGGTGCGGGCGCAGGTGCGGGAGTCGTCGTTTCACTTGCACCTTCAAGCGAACTGTCCGTCGGGTCGGACGTGCCGCCACAACCTGCAAACATCGAGACAAAAAGCGCGGCTGCGCCGATATTCAGAGTCCCCAGTTTCAACTGCATGCCCCACATCAACTGCTAGTGGCGGCAGTGTTGAAGGCAGGCGCTTCAAGTCTGTAAGGGCGAGTGCAACCCGGTAACCGAGAACTTGCATTCGGTCCTGCGCACTCGTCGCGGTGCGCTTACATGTCTTCGATGTCGGGCGCCTGCGTCGCATCTGATCGGGGCATCCCGGGACGTCTCTTGAGCCATGGCCGGCCCGGTAGCGCGTTGTGAAAGTCACGTTCCGCGCCGCGGCAGGACGCGTGACCCACCATGAGGCCGCCGATGGATCAAGTGCTCTCGCTATCGCAGGTGTTTGCAGGTGTAGGCCGTTGACGCAAGCCAGCAGCCCGGCACCGCGTTACCAGCGCGTACGACTTGACCTGCTTGACGAACTGTTTGCCGACTGCTTTGCGATCTGCCGGAGCCGACGTTCAAACACAAAGGCGGTTCACCAGGCGGCAGTCTTTGGGGACGATGTCGGCCGCAAAGCGCAGGAACTCGTCGAGCAGCTTCCAGCCTCCGATTTGTTCCAGCTCCCAGGAGTGTCCCCACAAGTGGAACAAGCCCCCTTGGTGCTGTACTGCTTGAAGCCCCGCCCTCAGGCAACTCAGCAGATCTGAATTGAAGAAAGCAACATGCGCCAATCGATAGCGCGGACGCCAGTCGCCATGCCGAAGCCAATTCCTTGCGTAAACCGCGCGCGAATGCGGGTACAGCTGCAGGCTCGTCGGCATGAGGTATCGATCCACCCCGGGACGACTACAGAAGTTCACGATGGTTCTGGCGTATTGAAAGCCGGCTTCTTCGACCATGGCTCGGTGGGCCCGCGTGAACTTCCCGCCCGGATAGCAGAAACCGGCCACTGATTCTCCGAGGATCTGCTCCAACGCGGTCTTGCCGTCTCGTATCTGTCTTCTCGCCATGCTCTCGTCGACCGTGGTCAAGTAACAGTGATCATGGGTGTGCGATCCAAGCTCGGCGAGCGTGGACAACTCGCGAATCTGCGCCGGCTGCAGAACAGGCCCGCCAGCCTGGTTTTGCAGAGGGATGTAAAAAGTGCCGGTGAACCCGTGCCGGTTGAGCAGTTCGACGAGCTTCAAGTCCAGCGGATGGCCGTCATCCCAGGACGAGGTGAACACCAAGCGCCGCAGACCCGACGATGGAGCCGTCGAAGCCGTGGCCATCGGCTGCGCCCGCTACCGGCCCAAGGCCGACAGCACCCCATGCCGGACGCGAGAAACCATCGACTCGACCGTGTAGTGCTCGCCCATCGCCAAGCACGCGTCCTGCATCCGCTTCAGGCTCCGACGATCGAGGAGGAGTCTTGCCAAGCCGTCGACGTAGTCATCGATGGCATTCGACGTCATGATTGCGTTCACGCCATGCTGCAAATAGGCGATCTCCGGGCCGTGCGCGCTGTCGCTCATGGTGACGATCGGCTTGCCGAGAACCAATGAGTCAAGGGCTACGAGCCCGATCGCGCTGGGGATTATGAAGACATCGGCCAAGCTGGCAACGAGAGCCTTGTCGCGCCCCAGCTTGGCACCGACACAATGCACCCACGGGTGCTCGGAGGCCATCGCGTCGACCTTGTACCGGTCAGGTCCGTCGCCAACGACCAGCCACTGAAATTCCGGCACGCGCTGTCGGACGGCCAGCGCAGCCTTCAGGCACACGTCCAAGCCCTTCTGGGCATAGAGCGAACCGAGGAACATGCCCACGGGCTTGCCAGCGAGGCCGAGCGACTGCGCGAGCGCTCGACGCTCGTCTTCTCGGATGCTCATCTGGTCGGCCCTGAGCTGCCTGGTATCTATTGCATTGTTGAATACGGTGATCCTGTCGTCCGGATAACCGAATTCAAGCAAGGTCCGGCGAGATTGGTCTGTATAGGCGAAGTACCAGTCCGCTCTCATGGTCGTGAGCCGCTTGAAACGCTCGCGCCAACCATGAGGCTTGGTCGACTGTCTGTTCCTGCCATGGCCCCAGAAGGCAACCTTGTACTCCCTGGGTTTGTAGAGCTCCCAGATATTCCATACCAGCTTGTTTTCGTGCTCGACGACGAGCAAGTCTCCTTTTCCCAGTCCAACACTGATCGGCATCCAGCAGATCTTTTCACCGAGCACGTACCTCGTCTGCAATGACTCCGACCAATCGATATGGTCGACGTCCCGCTTGGCCATCTCCGCGGCCGTGGGAATCCCGGTGAGGACGCGCACCCGAATGCCATCCGAGCGCAGGGCATCACGAAGTCCGTTGTAGAACGCAACGCGAAAGTGCGGCATGTGCCGCTCGACAAAGACCGCCTCTCTAGTCATGTTGCCGCGTAGCCACCTGTCACGAGGCCGGCTGAGGGTTGCGCAGCCGGATGTGCAGCTCGCGCAACTGCGCCTCGTCGACCGGCCCCGGGGCGCCGGTGAGCAGGTCTTGCGCGCGCTGCGTCTTCGGAAACGCGATCACGTCGCGGATCGAGTCGGCCTTGGCCATCATCGTGACGATGCGATCGAGCCCGAACGCGATGCCGCCATGTGGCGGCGCGCCGTACTGCAGCGCATCGAGCAGGAAGCCGAACTTGGCCTTGGCCTCCTCGGGGCCGATCTTCAGCGCGCGGAACACCTTGCTCTGCACCTCTTCGCGGTGGATCCGCACCGAGCCACCGCCGATCTCCCAGCCGTTGAGCACCATGTCGTAGGCCTTGGCGATGCACTGGCTCGGGTCGGTGTCCATCAGGTTCTCGTGGCCATCCTTCGGCGCAGTGAACGGATGGTGCACCGCGACCCAGCGCTGGCCTTCCTCGTCGTGCTCGAACATCGGGAAGTCCACCACCCACAGCGGCGCCCACTTGTCCTCGAACAGGCCGTGCGTGCGGCCGAACTCGCTATGGCCGATCTTGTTGCGCAAGGCACCGAGCGAGTCGTTGACCACCTTGGCCTTGTCGGCGCCGAAGAACAGCAGGTCGCCGTTGCGCGCACCGCTGCGCGCGATGATTTCGGCCAGCGCGCCGTCGTTGAGGTTCTTCACGATCGGCGACTGCAGCCCTTCGCGGCCCTTGGCCACGTCGTTGACCTTGACCCAAGCCAAGCCCTTGGCGCCGTAGATCTTGACGAACTCGGTGTAGGCGTCGATCTCGCCGCGACTCATGTCGCCGCCGCCCGGCACGCGCAGCGCGGCCACCCGACCGCCCTTGGACAACGCGGCAGTGGAGAACACCTTGAAGTCGACCTCGCGCATCACGTCGGTGAGTTCGGTGAACTCCATCTTCACGCGCAGGTCGGGCTTGTCGGAGCCGTAGCGGCGCATCGCGTCGCCGTAAGTCATCACCGGGAAGCCCGGCAGTTCGAGCTGCATGACGCTGCGAAACACCGTGCGGATCATCCCTTCGAACAGGCCGCGAATCTCCTCCTCGTTGAGGAACGAGGTCTCGATGTCGATCTGCGTGAACTCGGGCTGGCGATCGGCGCGCAGGTCTTCGTCGCGGAAGCACTTGGTGATCTGGTAATAGCGATCGAAGCCCGCCACCATCAGCAGCTGCTTGAACAGCTGCGGCGACTGCGGCAGCGCGAAGAACATGCCGTCGTTGACGCGGCTGGGCACCAGGTAGTCGCGCGCGCCTTCGGGCGTGCTCTTGGTCAGCATCGGCGTTTCGATGTCGACGAAGCCGTTGCTGTCGAGGAACTTGCGCGTCTCCATCGCCACGCGGTAGCGCAGCATCAGGTTCCTTTGCATCGTCGGCCGGCGCAGGTCGAGCACGCGATGCGTCAAGCGCGTGGTCTCCGACAGGTTCTCGTCGTCGAGCTGGAACGGCGGCGTGATGCTCGGGTTGAGCACCTCGAGCTCGTGCGCGAGCACCTCGACCTTGCCGCTGGTGAGGTTGGCGTTCTCGGTGCCGGCCGGGCGCGGCCGCACCTTGCCCACCACCTTCAGGCAGAACTCGCCGCGCACGCCTTCGGCGGTCTTGAACATCTCGGGGCGGTCGGGGTCGCAGACGATCTGCACCAGGCCTTCGCGGTCACGCAGATCGATGAAGATCACGCCACCGTGGTCGCGCCGCCGGTGGGCCCAGCCCATCAGCGTGACGCTCTGGCCCATCAGCTTCTCGCTGACGAGGCCGCAATACGTGGTTCGCATGTGTGCACTCCTGTGCTTGTTCTATCGGATCAGTCCATGCGCGGCAGCATGGAGGTGAACATGATGGCGCTTGTGGATGCGGCAGTGTGACTTTGCGCGCGTGTGGACCGCTCGCCCGCCGGGCGAGAAGCCCGCTTCAGTTTCGCGCCGGTGCAGCGGCGCGCGGCGCCACCGGCGGCGGAGGTGCGACGACACCCATCGAAATGATGTACTTGAGCGCCTCGTCGACGCTCATGCGCAGCGGCACCACATCGGAACGCGGCATCATCAGGAAAAAGCCCGACGTCGGGTTGGGTGTGGTCGGCACGTAAACGCTGACGTGCGGCGAAGCCAGGTGCGCTGCGACCTCGCCGCTGGGCGCGCCGGTGACGAAAGCGATGGTCCACGAGCCCGCGCGGGGGTACTGCACCAGCACGGCTTCGCGGAAGGCATTGCCGCTGCTGGAAAACAGCGTGTCCGACACCTGTTTGACGGAGCTGTAGATCGACTTGACGATCGGGATCTTGTGCAGCAGCCGGTTCCACTGCGCGAGCCACCACTGGCCGAAAATGTTGGCCACGAACAGGCCGGTCGACCACAGCAGCACCACCAGCACCACCAGGCCGAGCCCCGGCACGCCGCGCAGCGATTCCAGGCCCTGACGCATCTTCTCGGGCAGCACGGCCTGTGACACGGTGAGCAGCCCTGAGAAGAGGCCGTCCATCAGGCCGAGCACCCACAGCAGCACCCAGATGGTGACAGCCAGAGGGGTCCAGACCAACAGGCCTGTCAGCAGGTGCTTTCTCACGCCACTTTTCTCGGTTGTGCGTCAGGCACTCGGTGTAGTCGATGTGCTCGACGACGATCCCGCGTCACCGGACTTGGCAGCTGTGCCCGACTCGCCCGACTTGGCGCTGTCGGTCTTGCTCGAATCGCTCTTGCTCGAATCGCTCTTGCTCGACTCAGTCTTGCCCGCTTCGGTTTTCCCGGCGTCGTTCTTGGATGCGTCGGTGGCGGCGTTGTCGGTCTTGCCGTCGCCCTCGGGCTTCTTGGTCGAGTTGCCGCCCTTGAAGTCGGTGGCATACCAGCCCGAGCCCTTGAGCTGGAACCCCGCCGCCGTGACCTGCTTGGCGAATGTGGGCGCGCCGCACGCCGGACACACGGTCAACGCCGCATCCGACAGCTTTTGCAGCACGTCTTTGGCGTGGCCGCACGAGCTGCAGCGGTAGGCATAGATCGGCATGGCTAAGCCTTTGACGCAAAACGCGAAATTATAGCGGGGCTGCCCTCGCGGACAGCCCGCGGATCAATGGCTGTCGGCGGCGCGTGCGACGCTGCTGGCGCCGGTGTGGTGGCCATGGTGGCGCAGTGCCGCCTCGATCGACATGCCGCGGCTCGATAGCACCGTGGGTGCCAAGGACCCGAGCACCATGCCGATCACCGAAGCGAACAGTCCCACCAGATTGGGCGGGATCAGCGCGTCGGCGGCCACGGTATCGGCGGTCAACCAAGTGCCCACTCCGAACACGATCGCGCACAGCGCACCCTGCGTTTTGGCCCGTTTCCAGTACGCGCCGGCCAGCAGCGGCACGAACGCGCCGGTGAGCGTCACGTTGTACGCGTTCTGGACCATCTCGTACATGGTGCTCTTGCTGTTGAGCGCGAACAGCAACGCACCGAGTGCGAACGTGACCATCACGATGCGCAGCGTGAGCAAGTTCTGCCGGTCGCCCATATGCGGCACGAACGGGCGAAGCACGTTCTCGGTGAAGGCGGCGGTTGGCGCCAACAACGCGCCGCTCGCCGTCGACAAAATGGCCGACAGCAGTGCGCCGAAGAACATGATCTGCGCCCACAACGGCATCTTGCCGAGAACCAAGTCCGGCAGGATGCGCTGAATCGCTCGCGCATCGTCGCTCTCGAACAGGGCCTTGACGGACGGGTCGGCCATCAGTGCCGAATAGGCGATGAAGATCGGCACGAAGGCAAAGCAGAAGTAGATCAAGCCGCCAAAGATCGTGCCCATGACCGCGGTGCGCTCATCTTTGGCGCTGGTCATGCGCTGAAACACGTCTTGCTGCGGGATTGAGCCGAAGGCGAAGGCGAAGAAGGCGCCGGCCATGGCCCACCACTTGGCCGCGTCCATGTCCGCCGGGAACAACGTGAGCTTGCCGTCGGCGTTGGCCTGCGAAATCACATGCCCCGCGCCACCAGCCAGGTCGCCCACCAGCAGAGCGACGAGCGTCAGGCCAATCAGGATGACCACGGTCTGGAACAGATCGGTGAACGCGACCGACCACATGCCACCGAAGATCGTGTAGACCACGACCACGCCGGCACCGATCAGGATGGCCGTGTTGAGATCCACAACACCACCGGAAAGCACATGGATCACCAGCCCGAGCGCAGTCAGTTGCGCCGACGTCCAGCCGAGATAGGACAGCACGATCGCCGCGCTGGTCAGCACCTCGACCGCCTTGCCGTAGCGCACCTTGTAGAAGTCACCGATGGTCATCAGGTTGAGACGGTAGAACAAGCGCGCGAACAACAACGCCGCCAGCACCAGGCAGACCGATGCCCCGAACGGATCGCCTGGCACGCCGTTGAGGCCGTCCTTCGCGAAGGTGGCCGACACCGACAGCACCGTCTCCGCCCCGAACCAAGTGGCGAACACGGTTGCCATGTTCATGTAAAGCGGCAGGCTGCGACCGGCCACCAGGAAATCTTTGGTGGCGTGCACTCGCCGGGCCGCGATCAAGCCGATGGCGATGGTGACCATCAGGTACAGCACGACAAAGGCGATCAGCATGGCGTCCCTCGGCGCAGGCGATTGGCGGGCAGTTTAATCGGGTGCAGGAGGCGAGCCGCCGCATCAGCGCGGCCACATCGCCACCAGTTGCATCGCCAACACACCGAGCACGAAGCCGACGCCGCCGTAGATCACTCCGCGCAGCATGCGGTTGGTGCGTCGCTGCTCGTTCAGCAGCGCCTCGAGCACCGCGGGGTCGCTGTCGCCGCGCCGTTGCAGGGCACGGTGCACCAGGCGCGGCAGTTCGGGCAGCAGTTGCGCATATCGCGGCGCTTCGTTCTTCAGCCGCTCGAGCAGGCCGCGCCAGCCCACCTGCTCCTGCATCCAGCGCTCCAGAAACGGCTTGGCGGTGTTCCACAGATCGAGGTCCGGATCCAGGTGCCGGCCGAGCCCCTCGACGTTGAGCAGCGTCTTTTGCAGCAGCACCAGCTGCGGCTGGATCTCGACGTTGAAGCGGCGCGAGGTCTGGAACAGGCGCATCAGCACCTGGCCGAGCGAGATGTCTTTCAGAGGCCGGTCGAAATGCGGTTCGCACACCGCGCGGATCGCGCTCTCGAGCGCGTCGACGCGCGTGTTCGGTGGCACCCAGCCGCTTTCGACGTGCAACTCGGCCACGCGTTTGTAGTCGCGGCGAAAGAAGGCGAGGAAGTTCTGCGCCAGATACTCTTTGTCGAACTCCGTCAGCGTGCCGATGATGCCGAAGTCGAGCGCGATGTAGCGCCCCTTCGTGCCGGGCTCGACACTGACCTGGATGTTGCCCGGGTGCATGTCGGCGTGGAAGAAGCCGTCGCGGAACACCTGCGTGAAGAAGATCGTCACGCCGTCGCGCGCCAGCTTCTTGATGTCGACGCCTGCCTCGCGCAGCGTTTCGACCTGGCTGATCGGCACGCCTTTCATGCGCTCCATCACGATCACGTTGTGCTTGCACAGGTCCCATACCATCTCGGGGATCAGGATCAGATTCAGATCGGCCATGTTGCGGCGCAGCTGCGCCGCATTGGCCGCCTCGCGCACCAGGTCGAGCTCGTCGTGCAGATAGGTGTCGAACTCGGCCACCACTTCGCGCGGCTTCAGGCGCTTGGCATCGACCCAGACGCGCTCGACCCAGCGCGCCAGCGTGTGCAGCAAGTACAGGTCGCTCTCGATCGACGCCAGCACGCCGGGGCGCAGCACCTTCACCGCGACTTCGCGGCCGCTGTTCAGCTTGGCGAAGTGCACTTGTGCGATCGATGCACTGGCCACCGGCCGAGGATCGAACTCTGCGAACAGCGTGCCAATGGGCGCGTTGAAGGCACGCTCTACCATCACGATCGCCTGCTCGCCCGGAAACGGCGGCACCCGATCCTGCAGCAAGGCCAACTCGCCGGCCACGTCGGGCGGCAGCACATCGCGCCGGGTCGACAGCACCTGCCCGAACTTGACGAAGATCGGCCCCAACCGCTCCAGGGCCTTGCGCAGGCGCATGCCGCGCGGCTCGTCGAAGCGACGGCCGATGGTGACCACGCGCACCAAGCCACGCACCCAGCGCTGTTTGAAACCCGACAGCGCGACTTGGTCGACGCCGAAACGAAGCAGCGTCAACGCGATGAACAACAGGCGCGCCAGACGTCTCATGCGCGGTGCGGGCAATGACGCACGCCCGCAATGGGCGTGGGCCCGGCGTTCATGCCGGCGGGCGGTTGCCGCGCGGCTCGCCGTCGCGAGCCGGCTGCGTCCACGGCGTGCGCTGTGCCAGCCCACGCAGCCCGGCCGCTAACGACGAGCCCAACCGCCCCAGCTGGCGCGCCACCACGGGACCGAACAGACGTTCGAGATCGGCCTCGACGTCCCAGCGCAGGTTGTCGACCAGCCATTGGATATCGCTGGCCAGCGCCGCGTCGCCCGCAATGGTGAGCGGCGGCGGCTCGCCGGCGAGGGAACGCGCGAACAGCAGGGCCGGGTTGGAGGCGTCGATCTGCACCGTCAGCGTGGCCTCGACTCCATCGTCGAGGCCGTGCCATTCGAGCAGTCCCGGCGGGGTGACGCGAAACTTGAGGACCGGTGCGGCTGGCAGCCACGAAGGCCAATGCAACAACGCCAGCGCGATCACGCGACCCTGGTGCACAGCCAGGCGCTGCATCGCGGACGGCTCGCTGGCCAGCACGTGGTTGGCGACCAAGACGAGCCGCTCGACGACGGCCGGCACGAGCAATCCCTGCAAGTTTTGCAGCATGGCCACCGATTGTAGGGGGCGTGCTGCGCCGGGTCGCTCGGCGCGGACCGATAAGATCGCCCCGTGCCTCGCATTCTCTTGACCGGCGCCACCGGGTACATCGGCTCGCACACTTGGCTGGCACTGCAGGAGGCCGGCTTTGACGTGGTGGGCGTCGACAACTTCGCCAACAGCTCGCCGCGTGTACTCGAACGGCTGGCCGAACTCGGCGGACGGACCCCGCAGTTCGAGCGCGTCGATGTGTGCGACCCCACCGCCCTGCATGCGGTGTTCGAGCGCCACCCGATCGACGCGGTGGTGCACTTCGCGGCCCACAAGGCGGTCGGCGAATCGGTGCAGAAGCCGCTCGAGTACTACCGCAACAACATCGGCGGCCTGATCAACACCGCACAGGTGATGGAGCGGCATGGCGTACGCACGATGGTGTTCAGCTCATCGGCCACCGTTTACGGCAGCCCCGAGAAGCTGCCGATCACCGAAGACGCGGCGTTGTCCGCCACCAACCCGTACGGCGCGACCAAGTTGATGGGCGAGCAGTTGTTGCGCGACCTCGAGCACAACCAGCCGCATTGGCGCATGTCATACCTGCGCTACTTCAATCCCGTGGGCGCGCACCCGAGCGGGCGCATCGGCGAGCACCCCGGCGGCATTCCGAACAACCTGATGCCCTACGTGACCCAGGTCGCGGTGGGCAAGCTCGAGTACCTGCGCGTGTTCGGCAACGACTACGACACGCCCGACGGCACCGGCGTGCGCGACTACATCCACGTGGTCGACCTGGCCGAGGGCCATGTGGCCGCGCTGCGCCATCTACTCGATGGCGGCGCCGTCGCACACGCTGAACCTCGGCACCGGCCAGGGCAGCAGCGTGCTGGAGGTGGTGCGAGCCTTCGAGGCGGCGAGTGGCCGACAGGTGCCTTACCGTGTGCTGCCGCGGCGACCGGGCGACGTGGCGGCGTGTTATGCCGATTGCTCGCTCGCGCAGCGGCTGCTCGGCTGGCGCGCGCGCCACGGCTTGCACGACATGTGTGCGCATGCTTGGGGATGGCAGCGCGACAATCCGCACGGCTATCTCTAGCGCCGTGCAAGTTACGTTTGCCTGCATCGGAGCGACACACCGGACGCGCGCACTTTTGCGGCAGCGGCCTCCCCCGATTGAGGTGTGCCCGATGGCCGCCCCACGTTTCGAGTCCGCACGACACACGCGTTCCCTCTATATTCAGCGAACGCTCGTAGAAGAACTCCGGCGCACCGATGCAGCCGATCGAGTCGTATCTCCGATCCAACCACTTTCGACAAGGCGGCACTGACTCATGTGCGGGATAGTGGCCGTCATCGGCCGCAAGCGCCAACCGGCATCGGCAGGTCCGGTCGAAGCGGCCTCCGCGTCATTGCAGCATCGCGGCCCCGATGACAAGGGTGTGTACGTCGAGCAGCACGTTGCGTTCGGGTTCCGGCGCCTGTCGATCATCGACACCAGCCTCGGCGGTCACCAACCGATGAGCAGTGCCGACGGACTTTGCACGGTCGTCTTCAACGGCGAGATCTACAACTACGTCGAGTTGCGAACGGAGTTGATGGCACTGGGCCATCAATTCCGGTCGACCAGCGACACCGAGGTCTTGTTGGCCGCCTACCTGCAGTGGGGCGCCGATTGCGTCCATCACTTCAACGGCATGTGGGCGTTTCTCATCCATGACCGAAGAACGAATGTTGTCTTCGGTGCACGCGATCGCCTGGGCGTCAAGCCGTTGTATCTGTGGCAAGACACCGAATGGTTTGTGCTGGCCTCAGAGCCACGCGCGATTGGTGCCACCGGCCTCGTCGACCTGCAACCTGATTGGACCCGGGTTGCCGACGCGCTGGTCTGGAACCTCATGGACCATGACGATGGCACCAGTTTCGTCAACGTCCAGCAGGTTCCTGCGGGTTCGCGCTTCGTGATCACTGCAGACGGCCAATACAGGTCGAAGCCTTCTGGACGCTGCCGGAGCACAGCCCCGCTGATCGGAATCGAACCGACGACCATTGGATCGACACGCTTCGTTGCCTCGTCACTGACGCCGTCCGGCTGCGCCAGCGCAGCGATGTGCCGATTGGCTTCACGCTATCAGGGGGCATCGATTCGACGCTGCTGATCGCCGAGGCCGCGCGCCTCAACGATGGAGATGCGGGGCTGCTGGCCTTCGCCTTCCAAGACGATGCTCACGACGAGAAGATTCAGATCGCGGACACCGTGACTGCAGACCGGCGCCCGCCTTGTCAGCATCAACGAGCAAGCCCTTGACCTGGCTGGCACCCTGCCTGCGTTGATTCAAGCCAACGGGGAAATGGTCCACTCGATGTCGGCAGTCGCAAACTATGCGCTGTTCGGACTTGCGCGCCAGCACGGTGTAAAGGTGGTGATCGGTGGTCAGGGCTCCGACGAGGCATTTGCAGGCTACTCAACCTTCGAAGAAGGTTACTGGCTGGCGCTGTTGAACGACCTGCGCCTGAAGACGTTGATGCAGCGACATCGCGGCCTCCAACCGCGTCTGCGCCACGAGATCCGCTCTTCGCGTCATGCTCGGCGTGTTGAAGCGCGCCGCCCGACTGGCTCTTGCGGATACGCGGATGTATGGATGGGCACGTGCCCGAATGCCGCGGCGCTTGCCGCAGAGGGCTTGGAGCGACCTGTTCCGTCCAGATCTGCTCGAACTGGCGAGCCAGCTGAACCACACGGCGCGAGGACTACTTCCTCGAGAACGCGCAGCGTCTGTCCCTTCGCAGATGGCCACTGCCAATGTATCTTCGCATCGAGGATCGATGCTCGATGATTCACTCGGTCGAGGCGCGCTTGCCCTTCACCGACTACCGACTTGTCGAGTTGGCCATGCGCATGCCGCGCGCATTGAAGTTCGCGCGTGGCTTGAACAAGACCGGACTGCGCAGGGCGGCGACCGGCCGTGTGCCACGCAGCGTGACGGCCAAGCCGACCAAGCTTGGTTTTCCGGTCAGCATCGGCACACGGGCTTTGGCCGATTTGCGCACCGCTGTGCGCAGATCTGATTTCATCGCGCGCCTTTGTTGAGCGTGGCATCTACCACGTTCGGCAACGCGCAAGCGTTGCTGACCGCAACCCGGCAAGGTGCGACCGCTGATCAGGCCGATGCGCTGTTTCAGCTCGCGCAGACTGAAATCTGGCTGCGCGGGCTAGGACCGCAGGCCGCGCGCGTCCGTCCATGACAAACGGCAGCCTTCGACAGGCCGCCTTGAGCGGCGCTCGCTGGACTCTCGCGGCAAAGGTTGGCCTGCAGCTGGTCATGTGGCCGATCACGATCCTGGTCATTCGCCTGCTCGAACCGGGCGACTACGGCCTGCTGGCGATGGCCATGGTGACGATCGGCTTCGTCGCGCTGTTTGGCGAGATGGGCTTGGGAATCGCACTCGTGCAAGCGGACAAGCTTGACGAAACCGCGGCCCGCGCAGCCAGTGCGGCGATCTTGGTCTGCAGCATCGTGATGGCCGGCGTGATCGTGCTGCTGGCGCCGTTCGCGGCGCTTTGGTTTGACGAGCCCGATCTGATCCACGTGATGAGCGTGCTGACGTTGGAGCTCTTGATCTCTTCGGTCGCCGCCGTACCGCAAGCGCAGTTGGAGAGACAACTGCGCTTCCGCTCGTTGTCCATCGCGGCGATATGGTCCGGAGTCGCCGGCGCACTGACCACGCTGGCTCTGGCTTTTGCTGGCAACGGTGTCTGGGCCTTGGTCCTGGGAACGCTCGCCAGCGCGCTCGTGCGCACGGTGCTCATCGTGGTGTTCAACGGTCGTATCGTGTGGCCTTCGTTGCGACACCCACTGGCCCCGATCAAGGGCCTGATTCGTTTCAGCGGTCATGTATTGGCCGCTCGCACGCTGTGGTACTGGTACGGTCAATCGGACCAAGTCATTCTGGCCAGACTGCTTGCACGCATCGACCCTTGGCTACTACACCGTCGCCGCGCAACTGGCCATGTTGCCCGCCAGCAAGGCGATGGAAGTCATCAATCGGGTGACATTTCCGGTGCTGTCGCGCATGCGCAGCGAACAGGGTGAGCTGCGCTCGATGCATCTGCGGCTGATCGGTCTGGTTGCAGCCTATGCGTTCGGAACCTGTTGGGGCATGGCGGCGGTGGCTCCAGAGTTGGTGACCACCCTGCTTGGAGACAAGTGGCTGATCGCCACGTTGCCGTTGACCGTGCTGGCGGCTGTGGCTCCACTGCGCATGCTCAGCGCGCTGAACAACACCATCACCTCCGCAGCAGGTGTGCCACAGGCATCGACCATCGAACTGGCTGTCGCAGGTTTGTTGCTGCCGATTGCCGTGCTGGTCGGCGCATTGGCCGACGGCCTCAGTGGTGCCTGCCTGGCATGGCCGGTGGCATATCCAATCGTGTACTTGATCTCCAACGCGTTGACGTGTCGCGCCGTGGGCAACTCCAAGATGCGCGGTCTGATGTCTCTTGGCGCGCCTCTGGTGGCCGGCGCGGCGATGTGCATATGCATCACCGCGCTTCGCTCGCAGCTGTCGGCAGCCGTGCCTACCCTCGTGTTGCTCATGGTGCAGATCGCGGCCGGTGCGGTCGCCTACATCGTGGCGCTGCATGTGATCGCGCCAGCTCTGGTGCGCGATGCGGAGGCCTTCACGCGCAGTCTGTTGCGGCCTGGGCAGGACGACGGTGCAGCCGCTCGAGCCAATGTCGCTTCCGGGTAAGCTCAGTTGATTGTGTCTGGCAGGAAAGCCTGCTGTCTTATTGCCACACGCCGATACGAGGCGCACTTCGATGTCGATTCAACTTCAACCAGTGGTCATGGCCGGCGGCAGCGGGACACGACTGTGGCCGCTCTCGCGCAGCGGCTTTCCCAAGCAGTTCCTGGCGATCGATGGCCGCGTCAGCCTGTTTCAACAGTCCGTCGAGCGGCTTGCTGCCGTGCAGGGCGGCAGCATCGCGACGAACGCGCCGCTGGTCGTGGGCAACGACGAACACCGATTTCTGCTGCTCGAGCAATTGCGTGAAGAAGGCATCACCAATGCCACGCTGTTGCTCGAACCCATCGGGCGCAACACCGCACCGGCATTGACGCTGGCCGCGCTGGCGGCGCTCGAGGGCGGCGGCGACCCGGTGCTGGCGATGACGCCGGCCGACCAGACCGTGACCGACGCCCCGGCGTTCGTGGCTGCAATGCGGCGGGCCGCCGAGCTGGCCAGCGGCGGCGCGATCGTCACGCTCGGCATCGTGCCGACTCGCCCCGAGACCGGCTACGGCTACATCCAGGCCGCCACTCCAGGGCGCGAGTCAGCCGTGAGGGGATTCGTCGAGAAACCCGATGCCGCCACCGCGGAGCGCTACGTGCGCGAGGGATATCTGTGGAACGGTGGCATCTTCGTGCTGAAAGCGTCGGTGTGGATGGCCGCACTCGAGCGGTTCCGCCCCGATATCGCGAGCGCAGCACGCCTGGCGTGGCAAGGTCGCAAGCGCGATGCAAGCTTCGTGCGCCCTGACAAGGCTGCGTTCGAGTCGGTGCCGTCGGAGTCGATCGACTACGCGGTGATGGAGAAAGTGCCCGCTGCAGGTCTGCCCATGCAGGTGGTGCCGCTCGACGCCGGCTGGAACGACCTCGGCGCGTGGGACGCCGTATGGCAGGTGCTGCCGAAGGACGGTGCCGGCAATGCATCGCTCGGCGACGTGGTGCTGGAAGGCTGCACCAACACGCTGGTGCACGCCAGCGAGCGTTTGGTGGCCGCTGTGGGTCTGGACGACGTGGTGGTCGTCGAGACGGCGGATGCAGTGATGGTGAGCACCCGGGCGCGCAGCCAGGAGGTGAAGCGAATCGTCGCCAGACTCGAGGCCGATGGGCGCGGCGAAAAGAACCTGCACCGCAAGGTGCACCGCCCCTGGGGCTGGTACGACAGCATCGACGCCGGCCCGCGTTTCCAGGTGAAGCGCATCATGGTCAAGCCAGGCGCTTCACTGAGCCTGCAGATGCACCACCACCGCGCAGAGCACTGGATCGTCGTGCAGGGCACCGCCGAGGTGACCTGCGGGGACAAGAAGCTGATGCTGAGCGAGAACCAGAGCACCTACATCCCACTGGGCGAGACGCACCGCCTCGCCAACCCCGGCAAGGTGCCGCTGGAGATCATCGAGGTGCAGTCGGGGTCGTACCTCGGCGAGGACGACATCGTGCGTTTCGAGGACCACTACGGGCGCACCAAGTGACGGCGTCGCCCGCAGCCGTTGCGCGGGCTACCTCAGGCCGCTGGCGGGCAGATCGGTTAAGACGCCCGCCGCGCCGAGCAGCTGTTCGAGCCGCTCGGCGATGCGCTCGCTGGTCTTGCCGTCCCACAGCGGCGGAATGCCGCCTCGTTTCCAACGGCCGTCGAACAACGCTTCCAGCGTCGGAGCGAGGCGATCTGGGTCGGTGCCGATCAGTTCGTTGGTGCCGATCGACACGGTTTCCGGGCGTTCGGTGGTGTTGCGCATCGTGATGCAGGGAATGCCCATCACGGTGGTTTCCTCGGTCACGCCGCCCGAATCGGTGATCACCGCCTTGGCATGCTGAACAAGGTAGTTGAATTCGAGGTAGGGCTGCGGGTCCACGAGCAGCAGGTTGGACGGTACGGGTCCGAGTGCCGCCAGCGTCTTGGCCGTGCGCGGATGCACCGGAAAGACGACCTTGAGGCCCCGCACGGCCGTCGCGATGGCTTGCAGCACGGCGCGCAATGACTGCTCCGAATCGACGTTGGCGGGACGGTGCATCGTCATGACCACGTACTGACCCGCCGACAGCTGCTGTCGATTCCAGAACTCCGGCGGCCTGAAGCGCGGCCGATTCGCCAACAGCGTGTCGATCATCGTGTTGCCGACGAAGAAGATGCGGCTCGTCCGGCACGCCGGCATGACGCAGGTTCTGGTTGGCGACTTCGCTGGTGGTGAAGAAGAAGTTGGTGATCGCGTCGGTCACCATGCGATTGATCTCTTCGGGCATCGTCCAGTCGCCGGAGCGAATGCCGGCTTCGACATGCGCCACAGGGATGCAAAGCTTCTGCGCCACGATGGCGCAGGCCATCGTCGACGTGACGTCGCCGACCACGAGACACAACTGGCTGCGCTCCTTCAGCAGCAGTTGCTCGTAGCGCACCATGATGGCCGCCGTCTGTTCGGCCTGCGTGCCGGAACCGACCTCGAGGTTCACGTGCGGCTCTGGAATGTTCAGCTGCTCGAAGAAGTCGGCCGACATGCGCGCGTCGTAGTGCTGTCCGGTATGCACCAGGCGCCAACCCAAGCAGCTGCCATGAGCGCGGCGCGCCTCGATCGCACGGATGATCGGTGCGATCTTCATGAAGTTCGGTCGTGCGCCCGCGATGATGTCGACGAGACGGATGTCCTCCTGTGGCGGCATCACGATCACTTCAGATGGGTCACGTACCAGCCCACGGCCTCGCGCAACCCGGCGCGCACATCGTGGCTGGGCTCGTAGCCCAGCAGCGACCGGGCCTTGCCGATGTCCGCCAGCGAATGGCGCACGTCGCCATCGCGGAAGCCGGCAAATACCGGGGCCTGCACGATGAGATCGGGCGCTTTCATCGCGCAGTGCGGTGGACAGCAGCTCGTGCAGCTGCAGCAGCGTGGTGCGGTGTCCTGCAGCGACGTTGTAGACCTGACCGCTCGCGCGAGGATCATCGGCCAGCGCCGCGCGCAGGTTCGCCTGCACCGCGTTGGCCACATAGCAGAAGTCGCGCGACGTCTCTCCGTCGCCGTTGATGACGCACGTGCGGCCCGACATCATCGCCGCGACCCAGCGAGGAATGACTGCGGCATATGCGCCCTCGGGATCCTGGCGCGGACCGAACACGTTGAAGTAGCGCAGGCCGATCGTCGACAGACCGTAGCAGCGTCCGAAGACATCGGCATACAGCTCGTTGAGATACTTCGTCACGGCATACGGCGACAGCGGGCGGCCGATCACGTCTTCCACTTTCGGCAGCGTGGGAGAGTCGCCGTAGGTCGAGCTCGAGGCCGCGTAAACAAAGCGCGCCACGCCAGCGTCCTTCGCAGCCACCAGCATGTTGAGGAAGCCCGTCGCATTGGCGCGATGCGTGTTCAGCGGGTCGTTGATCGAGCGCGGCACCGAGCCAAGGGCCGCCTGGTGCAGCACCAACTCGGCGCCACTGCAGGCTTCACGGCAGACCTCTGGGTCGGCGATATCGCCTTCGATGAAACGGTGCCGGCTCCATGCCTCAGCGCCGACCGCATCACGCACCTGGTCGAGGTTGCGGCGGTGGCCGGTTGCGAAGTTGTCGAGACTGACCACGCTTTGCCCGTGGCGCAACAGCACCTCGAGCAGATTCGACCCGATGAAGCCAGCGCTGCCGGTGAGCAACCAGCGGCGCGGCTGCGCCCTCAGCGAATCGAGCAGCGCGGCTTGCATGCGCGAACCCATGTCGTCACAGGCGCCAGACGTTCACCCCACGCTCGCGCAGTGCCGCCTGATCGGCCGTGCACTTGACGTCGACATAGACGCCACCGTTCGACAGCTTGGTGAGCATCTGGTCGATCGAGTGGTCGGCGAACTCCTTGTGCGCGACCGCCGCAACGATGGCGCTGGCCTTCGGCAAGTGTTCCCAAGGCACCAGCTTGACGCCGTACTCGTGCTCGGCTTCCTTGCTTTCGGCCACCGGATCGTGCACGTGCACGGTGCAGCCATAGCTCTCGAGTTCGCGGATCACGTCGATCACCTTGCTGTTGCGCAGGTCCGGGCAGTTCTCCTTGAACGTGAGGCCGAGCACGTTGACGTGCGCGCCCTTCACCGACACGCCCGACTGGATCATCTGCTTGACCGTCTGCTCGGCGATGTACTTGCCCATGCCATCGTTGATGCGCCGCCCCGCCAGGATCACCTGCGGGTGATAGCCCAGCGTCTCGGCCTTGTGCGTCAGGTAGTACGGATCCACGCCGATGCAGTGGCCACCCACCAGCCCGGGCCGGAACGGCAGGAAGTTCCACTTGGTGCCGGCAGCCTGCAACACTTCGAGCGTGTCGATGCCGATCCGATGAAAGATCAGCGACAGCTCGTTGACCAGCGCAATGTTGAGGTCACGCTGCGTGTTCTCGATCACCTTCGCCGCCTCGGCGACCTTGATGCTCGAGGCCTTGTGCACGCCGGCGGTGATGACGCTGCCGTAGACCTCGGCCACCTTGGCGAGCGTTTCGGGCGTGTCGCCCGAAACCACCTTCATGATCTTGGTCAGCGTGTGCTGCTTGTCGCCCGGGTTGATGCGCTCGGGCGAGTAGCCGACGAAGAAGTCCTTCTTCCACTTCATGCCGGAGTGCTTCTCCAGCAGCGGGATGCACACCTCTTCGGTCGCACCGGGATACACGGTCGACTCGTAGACGACGATGGCGCCCTTCTTCAAGTTCTTCCCGACAGACGTGCTCGAACCAACCAGCGGCGAGAAATCGGGTATGTGCGCTTCGTCGACCGGCGTGGGGACCGCGACCACGATGAAGTCGGCGTCTTTGAGCGCTGCTGCATCTGTCGTGGGTTGCAGGTGAACCGCCGCCTTCAGATCGGCTCCGCTCACCTCGCCCGTCGGATCGACGTGGCGCTTGTAGGCCTCGACCTTTTCGACCGAAAGGTCCAACCCGATCGTCCGGTATCTTTTGCCGAATTCGACGGCGAGGGGAAGGCCCACATAGCCCAACCCAACCACGGCCAAGGTCGTCACAACCAACTCCTACAAAGTGTCGCGCCGCGCATGATGCGGCATCCAACGTGGTGCCAGCACCACGCTTGAACTGCAACGGGTCGCGCATTATCTGGTGAGAGCGTAGCTCCTAGCGAACGACCACTCCCCTGAATCGAGTGTGCATCACGGCAGCAGCGTGCCGTCTCCGTGGTGGGTGCATCGACACCCATCTCGGTGGATTCGATACATGACGGGAGTAAGGTTGTGCCACCAGATCATTCGGTGCCATGGACGATCCGCTGTGAGAACGGGGGAGACGCCTTGCTGGATCACGGCTCGAGCGAATCCGTTGATCCACAGCGATATCGACAGTGGCACTTTTCCGCTTTCTCCCCCACTCGAACGCCGCAGAGGCCGGCTCGGCCCGCCCATTAGGGGGGAGCGGCGTGCCATTAGCGATGGGTTGATGCGATCATCGCGCATGTCGCGTCCTGATGGGTTTCGCAGCTGCCATCGGCTGCGCGCTTGTGCCGAGGTCGCTTGTAGCGGCAGGCCCCTGATCAAGACTTAGAACCCGATCACCCACATGTTGCCCTTCCGTCTCGAATCCGGTTCACGCTCGCCGACGATCCTTTTCGTCGGCGCGCATTGCGACGACATCGAGATCGGATGTGCCGGCACTGCGATGCGCTTGGTTCGTCGGTATCCCGGCGCTCGTTTTGTATGGGTGGCGCTGAGCGGCGATGCCGAACGTGAGGCGGAGACACGCGCCGCCGCAGCTCGGCTGTTGGCAGGTGCGAAGGATGTCTCTATCCGCGTTGAGCACCACCGCGGCAGCTACTTTCCGCACGAAGGCGCAGCCTTGAAGGACTGCTTCGAGTCTCTGAAGTCGTACGCGCCCGACTTGCGTCATTACGCATGGCCGACACGATCTTCACCAGGACCATCGCGTGGTCAACGAACTCACTTGGAACACATTCCGCGACCATCTAATCCTCGAATACGAGATCCCGAAGTTCGACGGTGACCTCGGTGCGCCGAACGTATTTGTTCCACTGACGCAAGACGATCTGCGTCGCAAGTGCGAGATCTTGCTGGAATGCTTTCCTAGCCAGCGCGAGCGCAGCTGGTTTTCTGCCGCCACATTCGAAGCGTTGGCTCGAATCCGAGGTATCGAATGCAATGCGCCCGAAGGCTATGCCGAGGCCTTTTACGGTCGAAAGATCGTCGTGGCGTCCTGAAGTTTCCGTTATCCGATGTCTCCCATCATGCCAAGAAGTGACATACCCGATCTGCAAACCCTGCTCCGGCAGGACCTCGACTACATCTGCGGCAATCTGAGCGAAGAATTCGCTCGGATGGCCGGCAAGCGCCTGCTCATCACCGGTGGAGCGGGCTTCCTCGGCTACTACCTGGTGCAGGCTGCGCTGCACTTCAACGCGACTGTCGGCCGTCACCAACCGATCCGCGTCACGGTGTGGGACAGCTTCATTCGCGGCACGCCAGCGTGGCTGGGCGGCCTCGACCGGCACGCCGAACCTAGAGGTCGAGCAACGCGACCTGATCGAGCCGCTGCCGGCACCGATGCCGGACTTCCAGTGGATCATCCATGCCGCCGGCATCGCCTCGCCGCCGTTCTATCGCAAGTACCCGATCAAGACGATCGACGCCAACATCAACGGCTTGCGCAACCTGCTCGACTACAGCGTTGCTCAAAGCGATAGAGGCAGACCGGTCGAAGGATTCTTGTTCTATTCGTCAAGCGAGATCTACGGGGACCCGGACCCGCAGTGGATCCCCACGCCGGAGCACTACCGCGGGCTGGTGTCATGCACCGGGCCCGCGGGCGTGCTACGACGAATCCAAGCGATTTGGCGAAACGCTGTGTGTCGTGTTCGCGCAGCAGCATGGCGTGCCGGCCAAGATGGCGCGGCCGTTCAACAACTATGGACCCGGTCTGAAGATCACCGACAAGCGAGTGATCCCCGATTTCGCGCGCGAGATTTTCGCGGGCCGTGACATCGTCATGTACTCCGACGGCAAACCGACGCGCACGTTCTGCTACTCGGCCGACTCGATCACCGGCTACTACAAGGTGCTGGTGAAGGGTCACCCCGGCGAGCCGTACAACGTGGGCACCGAGAAGCCCGAGATCTCGATGGCCGACCTGGCGCAGAAGGTGATCGACACGGCTGCGAGCGCTGTTCGGCTACGGCGGCAAGCTGGTGCGACAAGCCCAATCCAGAAGCCGACTACTTGGTCGACAACCCCAACCGTCGCTGCCCCGATATCGAAAAGGCACGGACGCATCTGGGCTACGACCCGCAGGTCGGCCTCGACGAAGGCCTGCGTCGTTCGCTGATCTGGTATCACCACAACCGCGAAGCGGAGGAAGCCTGATGCGCATCTCCGTCATCGGCACCGGCTACGTCGGCCTCGTCTCTGGTGCTTGTTTTGCCGAGATCGGACATGACTGCCTTTGCGTCGACATCGACGCATCAAAGGTCGATCGCATCAATCGAGGTGAACCGCCGATCCACGAGAACGGTCTCGAGGTTCTGCTCGCGCGGCACGTCGGCACGCGCCTGCGCGCAACCACCGATCTTCGCAGCCGCTGTACTCGACTCCGAGCATCACGTTCATCGCCGTGGGCACACCGTTCGATGGCTCGCGCATCGATCTGACCTACGTCCGCGAAGCGGCACGCCAGATCGGCGAGGCGCTGCGCGACAAGCCGTCGTTCCACACGGTGGTTGTCAAGAGCACGGTGGTGCCGGGCACCACCGACGACGTGGTAGCTGTGGAGTTGGCGCGTGCTTCTGGCAAGCGCGTCGGCATCGACTTCGGCGTCGGCATGAACCCCGAATTCCTCACTGAGGGCGTGGCGGTGGACGACTTCATGCGCCCCGACCGCATCGTGATCGGCGGCACCGATGCGCGCACCATCGCCGTGCAACGCGAGGTGTATGCGGCGTTCCGCGATACGCCGACGCTCGAGACCAACAACAAGACGGCCGAGATGATCAAGTACACGTCGAACTCGGTGCTGGCGACCATGATTTCGTTCGCGAACGAGATCGGCAACCTTTGCGATGCACTTGGTGGCGTCGACGTTGCGGACGTGATGCAGGGTGTGCATTTGGCGCGCTACTTCACTAGCACACTCGACAACGGGCAGAGGATCAAAGCCCCGATCAGTTCGTTTCTTTGGGCCGGCTGCGGCTACGGCGGCAGTTGCCTGCCCAAGGACACCAAGGCGCTGTCGGCGCACGGCGTGGCGCATGGTCAGCCGATGCCGCTGCTTGACGCAGTCATCTCAACCAACTTGGCGCAGCCGGCGCGCATGATCGGCCTGTTGCAGCGTCACTTCAAGCAACCTGGCCGGCCTGCGTGTCGCAGTCCTCGGCCTGGCGTTCAAGGAAGACACCGACGACATGCGCGAATCGCCCGCCATCCCGATCGTGCGTCAGCTGGTGGAGCGTGGCGTGCAGGTGACGGCCTACGATCCGATCGCCGCCGAGGCAGCTCGCAAGGTGCTGCCCGACGGCGTGCGTTATGCCGCCTCACTCGCGCAGGCACTGCAGGACGTGGATGCCGCAATGCTGATCACGCGCTGGGACGAGTTCCAGCGCGTTCCCGCAATGCTGGAGGGTCGCGCCGACGCGCCGGTGCTGATCGACGGTCGCCGCGTGCTCGCCCCGACGGCCGTGCCACGCTATGAGGGAGTCGGCCGCCGATCGAAGGAGCTGGCGTCTTGAAGGTCGTTCTCTTTTGCGGCGGCTTGGGAACGCGCTTGCGCGAGCACTCGGAGACCATTCCCAAGCCACTGGTGACGGTGGGCTACCGCCCGATCATCTGGCATCTGATGCGCTACTACGCGCACTTCGGCCACAAGGATTTCGTGCTGTGCCTCGGCTACCGCGGAGACATGATTCGCGAGTATTTTCTGAACTATCGCGACTGCATGTCGAACGACTTCACGCTGTCGCTGCCAACAGGCCAGATCAAGCCTCTGAACAGCGATGTCGATGACTGGCGCATCACGTTCGTCGACACGGGCATGCACTCCAACCTGGGCCAACGTCTGATGCGGGTTCGCCACCTGCTGAAGGACGAACCGATGTTCTTGGCCAACTATTCCGACGGCCTGTCGGACCTCGACCTGGACGATCACATCGCGCAGTTCCAACGCAGCCAGGCCACGGCCAGTTTCCTGGCGGTGCGCCCGGCGCAGAGCTTTCACACCGTGAGCGCCGACGCCGGCGGCGTGGTGCAGAGCATCGAGCCGATCCATGGCGCCGACGTGTGGGTCAACGGCGGCTACTTCTGCTTGCGCGACACGGTGTTTGACATCATTAACGAAGGCGAAGAGTTGGTCGAACAGCCATTCCAGCGCCTGTTGAAGGAGCGCAAGCTGATCGCACGCCGCCACGAGGGCTTTTGGGCCGCGATGGATACATTCAAGGACAAGATCACTTTCGATCGCATGGAAGCCAAGGGCAATTGTCCATGGATGGTGTGGCGGCAGCCGGAATGAACCGCCGACCCGCGGCGCGATGACAGCGCATCAGCAGAACTGACGATGGGGAACCTTCCTTGCAAGACGACATCCTGATTCTGGGTTCCGGCATGGCCGGTCTGGGCGCGGCGCATCGGCTGAACAGCGAGGGCCGCAAAGCGCGTGTGCTCGACAAGAATGCCTATGCTGGTGGGCACACCACGACTCACATCCGCGACGGCTACGTGTTCGACGAGGGTCCGCACGTTTCGTTCACCAAGAACGAGCGCATCAAGAAGTTCTTCGCCGAGGCGATCAACAACGAATACCTGTCGATCGACGCTTACATCGACAACTACTGGCGTGGCCAGTACATCCGCCATCCGGTGATCACCAACATGCACGGCATGCCGCGCGACGTGGTGGTCAAGTGCATCACCGACTACGTCGAAGCCAAGCAGAACCGCCAACCCGACGATCAACAACTACGAAGACTGGCTGGTGGCCAGCTACGGCCGCACGTACGCCGAGACTGTTTCCGATGCAATACGCATCGAAGTACCACACCACCCCTGCCTCCAACCTCAGCACCGAATGGGTCGGCCCGCGGCTGTACCAGGCGCAGCTGTCCGAGGTGCTCAATCGGTGCGTTGAGCAGCGAGTCGCCCAACATCCACTACGTGCAGGACTACCGCTATCCCAAGCACGGCGGCTTCGCGGCCTTTCTCACCGGTCTTGCAGACAGCAAGCCGACATCGCGCTCGGCCACGAGGTGGTCAAGGTCGACCCGAGTGCGCGCACGCTGAGCTGCCGCAACGGCGCGACGCTGCCATATGCCGGACTGATCTCGTCGATCCCGCTGCCCGAGTTGCTGCCCGATGATCGTCGGCGCGCCGCGCGACGTGGTCGAGGCGTCGCAGACGCTCGCTTGCACGACGGTGGTGCTGGTCAACCTCGGTGTCGATCGCGAGGACCTGTCCCGCTCGAGCTGGACCTACTTCTACGACGACGAGTTTCCGTTCAGTCGCGTCAGCTTCCCACGCACGTTCTCGCCGCACGTCGTGCCCAAGGGCTGCGGCAGCATCCAGGCCGAGGTGTACTTCTCCAAGAAGTACAAGCCGCTTCAGCGGTTCGGCCGACGACGTGCATCGAACCCACGATCGATGGCCTGCGCCGCTGTCGGCGTCCTGCGCGACAGCGATCGCATCCTGTACCGCGAGGCGATGGTGATACCGTACGCGAACATCATCTTCGATCTCGACCGCGCGGCCGCGCTGGCCAAGGTTCACGGATACCTCGACGATATCGGCATCGGCTACTGCGGCCGCTACGGCGACTGGGGCTACCTTTGGTCCGACGAGGCATTCCTCAGCGGCGAGAACGCAGCGGAGAAGACGCTGCTGCGCGCCACGCGCTGAGGCGCCGAAAGGCGCGGCAGACGGGATCCCCGATGGCCAAAGTCAGCATCGCCGTACCGGCGTACAACTGCGAAAAGTACATCTCGCAGTCGCTGGATTCCTTGCTTGGACAGACCTACGGTGACTTCGAGCTCGTGATCTCCGACAACGCGTCGAGCGACGACACCGAGGAGATCTGTCGTCGCTACATCGCGATGGATAAGCGGGTGCGCTACATCCGGCGCACCGAGAACATCGGCGGTCCTGGCAACTTCCGCTACGTGTTTGCGCAATGCAGCGGCCAGTATCACAAGTGGTCCACCGCCGACGACTTCTGGCACCCTGAGTTCCTTGCGGAAGCCGTGGCCGTGCTCGATCGCCGGCCCGACGTCGTGCTGTGCTACCCGAAGACGCGGCTGATCGATGCGACCGGCGCTGCGTTGTCGGACTATGAAGACCGCCTTGATCTCGCCGACGATTCACCGCGCGCACGCTTTCGTGCCCTTTACGAGCTGATCGGCCTCTGCAATGCCCACCTCGGATTGATTCGTCGTGACGCGATGCTTCAGACGCGGCTGATCGCTGCCCACAAGGCGTCGGACGTCGACTTTCTCGGCGAGTTGGCGTTGCTCGGCAAGTTCAAGCTGCTGCCCGATGTGCGTTTCTATCGTCGCTTCCACGAGGACTCCTCGAGCTGGGCACGCGATGACAAAGCAGCACCAGCAGCTTTACTACGACCCGAGCCAACCGTTCCAAGGGCAGCACCGACACCTGGCGTCGGCTGCGCTTCCAATGGGCGATGCTGTGGCGCAGTCCGATCGGACTGGCCGACAAACTGGCGCTGTCCAAGGATCTGGCGCGTTGGACGCGCCACCAGCGCGCAGAACCTGTCGCGCGAGCTGTGGGGACAGCTGCGCCAAACGCCGGGTGCGTAGCGCAGCGCCGACACGCAGCTCCGCGATGATCGACACTTTCAGTGCCGTGCCCGGCTTGCGTCGCATGGCGCAATTGCTGTGCGCGGTCTGCGCGTTGCTGCTCGCTCGCGGCCGTCGCCCTGCGGCAGCATGGCTGCCCGGGTGGATTGGAGCCGTCGTCGCGCTGGCGCTGGGTGCCGCCGGCGTCCGTGGCAGCCCTGCTGGCAGCTGGCGGTTGCATTGCGCTCGCGCGCCAAGAGACGCCTGGAAGCCGGCCGGCCTGATCTGTTCCTGCGAGCTCAATGCGCCGCACTCGGAGGAGCAGGTCGCGCTGCGTCGGCTGCCAAGGTGGAGCGCTTGGCGCCGATGGCTGGCCGCGAGGGTATTTGGCCATCGCCACTTGGTCGGTGATGCGGTGCGCGTGCGTCCGCTGCACGAGATCCGCGCCACGCTCGATGCGCAAGGACTGCCTCGATGGCTTGCCGTTCATGGACGAGATGACCGCCTTCTGCGGTCGCGAGGCGGTGGTCTACCGTGTCGTCGACAAGATTTACGACTACGGCCGTTCACGCCTGATGCGTCGACTCGACGACTGCGTGCTGCTCACCGGGCTGCGCTGCGACGGCGGTGCGCACGGCGGATGCGAAGCCGCGTGCTATCTCATCTGGAAGTCGCAGTGGCTCGAGCAGTCGACGTCGCGCCTCAGCGCCTCCCGCGCACGACACAAGCCGGCGCATGCAGTGCCGGCGCCTGGCCGGCGCGCCAGACCCGAGCGCGGTCTATTCGTGCCAGTACACGCAGTTGACCGATGCCTCGCAGGCCGATGTCGCAAGGCGACTGGAGGCGCCTGCTAGGCCCTTGGGTGGTGGGCAACGTCACCGCCGGAGCGTTCTGGGTGGCCGTGGCGACGCAGGCGTTCAACGCGCTGCAAGTCGCGCCGCGGCGGGCTGTGCTATCCAGCGCGACCACCAGGGGGCAACGACAAGACACTGACTTCGCCGTCGCTGCAGCCGGCCAATGGGTGCGGGTACGAACCTCGGAGCAGATTGCACGCACCCTGGACAAGAACTCGAAGAACCGAGGGCTGTGGTTCGATCGCGACATGCTAAAGCACTGTGGTTCACTGCGGCAAGTGCGCAGCCGCGTCCACAAGATCATTGACATTCGTACCGGCACGATGATTCCGATGAAGACGGCATGCATCATGTTGGAAGACGTGCACTATTCCGGCGAATTCCAGGGCTTCGGCGAGCAGCACGACTACCTGTACTGGCGAGAGGCCTGGTTGGAGCCGATCGACCCTGGCGGCAGCGAGCGGCCACGTCCACCCCTTGAATCGTGTGCCGGGTGATGCGGAGAAACCCGGGCGCGCGAAAACTGGGCGGTCGATAATTCCGCGTGGAGCTGCGCCCCTATGATCTTCGAACCCCTGTCCGTCGCCGGCGCCTTATCTCATCAGTCCGCAAAAGCGAACTGACGAGCGCGGTTACTTCGCGCGCGTGTTCTGCCGCGACGAGTTGACCGCTCAGGGGCTTTGCGCCGATTACTGCCAGGCCAATACCGCGCTCAGCCCGCATGCAGGCACACTGCGCGGCCTGCACTTCCAGCGCGCCCCGCATGCCGAGGTCAAGCTCATTCGTTGCACTCGCGGACGTGTGTTCGACGTGGTACTCGACCTGCGCCGCGACTCGCCCACTTACCTGCGCTGGCACGGCGTCGAGCTCTCAGCCGACAATGCGCGTCATGCTGTATGCGCCCGAGGGCACTGCGCATGGCTACCTCACGCTGAGCGACGACACGGAGCTGCTGTACATGACGAGCGCCAAGTACGCGCCGGAGGCAGCCACAGGCGTACGCTTCGACGATCGAGCCTTTGGCATCCGCTGGCCACGCGATATCAGTGTTGATGTCCCAGGCCGACCGCAGCTGGCCCGACTTCCAAGCGGGTCATTCGACCGCGCCGTGACGTTCGACTTCACAAGATCGGAGTGATCCATGATCATCGTTGACACCGCCCTCACCCAGCGCCTGCAAGCCGGCAACCCCGTGCGGGTGGCGATGGTCGGCGCGGGCTACATGGCGCGCGGCATCGCATTGCAGATTCTCACGGCGATGCCGGGCATCCGGCTGGTGGCCATCAGCAATCGTGATGTGTCGCAAGGCCGAACGTGCCTACGAGGCGGCCGGCGTCGCCGGCGCGACCCGTGTCGGTTCGGCCGCCGAGCTTGACCGCGCCATCGAGAGCGGCCGATATGCGGTGACCGATGATCCCCACGTGCTGTGCGCAGCGGGTCAGGTGGAAGCCGTTATCGAGACCACCGGTGATGTCGAATTCGGCTCGCGCGTGGCGTTCGATGCCATCGACAACGGCAAGCACATCGTGCTGATGAACGCCGAGGTCGACGCCACGGTGGGTCCGATCCTGAAGGTCCACGCCGATCGCGCCGGCGTCGTCTACACCTACACGCGACGGCGACGAGCCCGGCGTGGCGATGAACCTGTTCCGCTTTGTCGACAGCATGGGCTACAAGCCGGTGCTGATGGGGCAGATCAAGGGCTTCCTGAACCGGTACCGAAACCCCGAAACCCAGCGCGAGTTCGCGCAGAAGCATGAGCAAAAGCCCGCGATGGTCGCGTCGTTCGCCGACGGTTCCAAGCTGGCCATCGAGTCGGCCATCATGGGCAACGCCACCGGCTTCGTGCCGAGCGTGCGCGGCATGAAAGGTCACGAGATACCGCATGTCAAGGAATTGCTGAAGCGCTATCAACCTCGAAGACTTCGCCGCCGGCGGTCACGTCGACTTTGCGCTTGGGCGCCGAACCGCACACCGGCGCGTTTGTGATGGCCTTCAATGATCATCCCGAAAAGATGAAGTACATGAGCTACTTCAAGTTCGGCGAGGGGCCGCTGTACATGTTCTACACGCCGTACCACTTGCCGCACATGCAGTTGCCGCACACCGTGGCGCGCGCGGTGTTGTTCAAGGATCCCACACTGGCACCGCGCGGTGCCCCGGTGTGCGACACGGTGTCGATGGCCAAGCGCGACCTGCGACGCCGGCGAGCGCCTGGACGGCATGGGCGGCTTCACCTGCTACGGACTGATCGACAGCTATGAGAACTGCCGCCGCAACGACGATCTGCCGATCGCGCTGTCGGTGGACTGCGTGCTCAAGCGCGATGTCGCCAAGGACCAGCCGATCAGCTATCGCGACGTGGAGTTGCCCGCGGGCCGCCTGTGCGACAAGCTGCGCGCCGAGCAGACCAGCCACTTCGCGGCGTCACTGCGCAAGGCCGCGTGAGCCACCCGCGGCCTGGCCACGCTCGCATACGCATCAGTCGAGGCGCCAACGGTATCAGTCCGCAACTGGCAAACGCACCCCAGGCTGCGCATCTCTCGCCTTCGCACGTGGCATGCCTGGCAAGCTTGACGGTCCATTTCCATCATCAGACTGTCAGCGAGGAATTTGGCGGCCCAGTTAAGCAACTGATAGCGCCCGTACTCGCCATCGACGGGAAACGATCCCTTCACCCCTCCGCGAATTTCGATCGGCCCTTCCAAATGCACGCTACGACGCACGAACGCATTGGCGCGCAAAGCGGCCTCAAGGTACCGACGTTCCGCGGTCAACTCGTGCATGATGAACCAGCACGTCGCGACCTGGGCCGCTCCGGTCAGACAAACCCAGTCCACTGCGGGCTTCCAGCCGCGCTTCAGCCGACCGCTCAGCCGCCCGTCGGGATCTGAGGCTTGCAGCAGCCCATCTGCGATCCGCGTGGCACGCTCTAGCAGCATGGGATCGGCGCGATACCGGTAGGCTTCGAGCACGCCGCGCAAGGCATAGCCGATGGTGTGCGTCAGCGGCCGCTCCGGATCATCAAGGCAGCACTTCGACAACCAGCCGTCGCTACCCTGCGAACTCAATGCCCAGCGTACATTGGCCAAGCCCGCTTCGCCGTACCCGCGGCCTGAGTCCACTCGGGCGGCCTCGAACAGCCCCCACGCCACATGCGTTTCGTATTCTTTCTCGCCTGCCGCGGCGAACGGCGTCGGGTGGCGTCGCCAACAACCGTCATCGTCTTGCGTGGCTACGAGCCAATCGGCAGCCTTGATCAGCGCGTCGCGATACCCACCAAAAGTGATCTCAGCTGCCGCCAAGCCGATCAGGATCTGCCCTGTGTTGAAGGTGACCGGCACCACCGGCACGGAGTCGATGCGACCGCCTTGGAAGCCTCCGCCGGGCAATTGGATGGCGACCAGCCAGTCGGCCATTCGACGTGCGCGCTCAAGCGCGTCGTGCCGCGCGTGACGTCTCGCGTAGTCGATGAAAGTCGGCACGATGTAGCCGGTGGTCTCGGGATATGACGTTTCCCAACCTCGCAATAGATCGAACGTGCGCGCGATGCCACCGTCAGCACTCGCCGAACAGTCCTGTGCCAGACTGAGCCAGTCGAGCAACGCATGCAGGACTGGCTCGGCGCCAGGATCGTCGAGCGGCAGTCCCGCGCGATCACGGCGGCGCTCGTCGCGCGCGATGTGCGGGCAGCATGACTGCCTCACGCACCTCCCTCAACCAGCGCGAAATGTAGTTTTTCATCAAGAATGTGGTCCGAGGACGTCAGCGCTAGTCGGTCGTGTCGCGCTCCAGCCCGCGCTGCGCCCGGATCCTTTCTTCACATTCTAGGGTTGGCGCGGCCAGGGCCGAAGGCCCTGACCGGATTCGACACCCGATTCGAGTGGCGATGCAGCCACCGGCGCGTCGCCAAGACGGCTCACAGCCTCACCTTATGCAATGTTTGGCAACACTTCGGATGTTTATCCCTACACCCCGCAGCTTCCGTCAACGAAAGGCCATGACTGACCCGCGCCTTGGTGCGCCACGCCAAGTTGGCGCTGAAGTCGCGTTGGATCGAGCTGCGTGCGGCGTTCGTCAAGCTCTTCTCTGTCCTACGATGCCGCAGATCTGCATGTTGCGTTGCAGCCGGCTCGGCGTGCGCGAGGGCGACGCTCTCATGCTGCACAGTGCCTTCGCCCGGCACCACGGGTTCAACGGCAACATCGAGCAACTCACCGACGCGTTCATCGAAGCGCTCGGGCCCGCGCGGCCACCTGTCTGATGGTGTCGCTGCCGTATCGCAGTTCCACACTGGAGTACCTGCAGCGCCTTCGCGTATTCGACGTGCGGCGCGTGCCATCGATGATGGGGCTGGTATCCGAGTATTTTCGACGGCGGCCGTCCGTGCTGCGCAGCCTCCATCCGACCCATCCCGTTCTGGTGCACGGTCCCGACGCGGCGTGGTACGTTGATGGCCACGAGCGAGCGCTCTATCCCTGCGGTCCGGGCACGCCATTCGAGAAGTTGGCCGAGCGCGATGGCATCGTCGCGTTCTTCAACGTCCCATTCGCGACGTTCACGTTCTTCCACCACCTCGAGCACATCGTCAGCTCCCTCTGCCCTTCTCTCTCTACACAAACGATATCTTCGAGGTGCCGGTGATCGACCAAGCGGCGAGCCCGGCGTCGTCAGGACGCACGCCTTCACGCGCGAGGCGATCGGCGCCGGCGCTTCGACGATGCTCGAGCGGGCGTTGCGCGCTCGCGGCGCGATCGCCGCTGTAAAAGTCGGCAACACCCGGATGGAGGCCATCCGCGTGCGCGACGCCATCGCGTGCACGCACGAAATGCAGGCGCGAGGACAACTGTTTTACGACCTCTACGCCGCATTGCCGAAAGCGGACACCACGTGAGTCGGGGGGGCGCCTGAGCCCAGGCATTGACCCAATCTAGGGGCCGTTCGTGCCTGGCATCCGCTATCCTCGCCCGATGCTTCGCGACCGTCGGCAACGATGGTGCAAGCGTGATGCCAGAACCTCCCATGCCCCCCTCCGCCAGCCCCGCGGACTTCGACGGTCGTTGGATCGCCGTCACCGGCGCGTCGTCCGGCCTGGGCCAGGCCATCGCGCAGCAGCTGTCGCGCCGCGGTGCGGCAGTGGCATTGGTGGGCCGCCGTCGCGCGCAGCTCGACGAGACCGCGGCGTCACTGGGCGGGCGCGTCGCATCGCGTGATCGAACTGGACCTGCAGCAGCACGATCGCATCTTGCCGGCGATCGCCGCGCTGCGTGACGACGTGGGTCGCTTGTACGGCCTGTGCCACGCCGCCGGCGTGGTCGACACCCGCCCACTCGCGACCAACACGGTCGACACCGTGCGCGCACAAATGGACATCAATCTTCTGGCCGGCCTGGAGATCGCACGCGCCATCTGCCGGCGCGACGTGATGCATGCGGATGGCGGCAGCCTGCTGTTCATTTCGTCCGTCTATGGACGCGTCGGCGTGGCTGGACAAATCGGCTACTGCGCCACGAAGGGCGCGTTGGCGGCCGCTGTGCGCGCGCTGGCTGTCGAGTTGGCACGCCGCAAGATCCGCGCGAACTGCGTGTCGCCCGGACTGGTGTACACCGAGATGACCCGCCGCTCGCTCGGCAAGCTTTCGCCCGAGCACGTGGCCAAGATCGAAGAAGCGCATCCGCTGGGGATTGGCCAGCCCGACGACGTGGCACGAGCAGCGGCGTTCCTGCTGTCACCGGGAGCCGGCTGGATCACAGGAGTGGATCTCGCTGTCGACGGCGGCTTCACCGCGCAATAGCACACATTCGAAGGGAGGCACCCGTGCAGACCACAGGCCAACACATGCAGATCGAAGAGGCGTTGAACTGGATCGCCGAAGTGTTCGAGGAACGCCCCGGGCGCATCACCGCGCAGACGCTGCGCAGGGACATTCCCGGCTGGGATTCACTGGGTACGCTGTCGCTGATCGCTGCGCTGGACGAGCGCTTCGACCTCCATCTGTCAGAAGAGAACATCGAAGGCATGCAGAGCGTGGCCGATTTGCTCGACATCCTGCGTCGCCATGGCGCGATGCCGGCGGCCTGAAACGCCCGATTGCGATGCGCTTTGTTCTGGTCGACCGGATCGTCGCCCTGGAGCCTGGCGCGCGCGTCGAAGCGGTGCGCCGCATTCCCGCGGACGATGACTACTTCCAGGACCACTTCCCCGGATTCCCCGTGGTGCCCGGCGTGCTGCTGACCGAGATGATGGGACAGGCCGCCGCAAAGGCACTCGACGTCGAACGCCGTCCGCGCGGCAAGGCGATGCTTGCGAAGATCCTGTCGGCGAGTTTTCGGCGCTGGGTGCGCCCCGGTGATGAAGTGACGCTGCAGGCCGAGTTGACGTCGAACACCGACCGCTTTGCTCAAGCCGAATGCCAGGCCAGCGTCGGCGGCGCAACCGTGGCGCAGGCCCAGTTGTTCTTCACCTTCGTCCCGACCGACACTTTCGCGCCCAACTTGCGCGATCCCGTGCTGGACGCTTACCTCGCGGGTCATCGCTGATGGACACCCACTTCCGTCTCGACGGCCAATGCGTGCTGGTCACGGGCGGCACGCGCGGCATCGGCCGCGCGATCTCGTGGCAGATGGCCCAAGCGGGGGCGCTGGTCATCGCCAACTACGCGCGCAACGACGCGGCTGCGCAAGCGCTGGCCGATGAAGCGGCTGGCGCCGGCCTCGCGTTGGAGGTGTTGCGCGCTGACCTGACAACGCCCAAGGGCCTGGCTGCAGTGGATGAGCGGCTCGCCACGATGACGGACAAGTCGCTGTCGCTGGTGCACTGCGCCGCCACGGGTGTGCACCGAAAGGTCGACGAGCTGACGATGAAGCACTGGGACTGGACCCAGTCGCTGAATGTGCGTGCGTTCTTCGAACTGGTGCGTGGCCTCCTGCCGCGTCTGGGCAACGGCTCGGCGATCGTCGCCGTTTCGTCCGCTGGCGCACAGCGCGCGGTGCCCGCCTACGCAGCCGTTGGCAGTTCCAAGGCCGCGCTCGAGGCGCTGGCGCGGCACCTGGCGGTGGAACTCGCCCCGCGCGGCATTCGAGTCAACGTGCTGTTGCCCGGCAGCGTCGAGACCGACGCCTGGGCATCGTTTCCCGACAAGGAGCGCCGCATCGCCGAAGCCACGCAGCGCACGCCATTCGGCCGACTGGTGCAGGCCGCCGAAGTGGCGCGCGCGGCGCAGTTTCTTTGCAGCCCTGCGGCGAGCGGCATCGTCGGTCACACGCTGGTGATCGACGGCGGCCGCAGCGTCCTCGAGTGAACGCTCCGCGCAGCAGCAAACGTCCGCCATGAGCCGCAGCCACGTCCAAGGATTTCGCATCGCCGGCGTGTCGACTTGCGTGCCGGCGCGCATCGAGCGCAATCTGGATGACGACCTTGGCTTCGATCCCGCCGAGGTGCGCAAGGTCGTGCAGATGGCCGGCGTGCGCGAACGCCGCGTGGTCGATCCCGGCATCACGTCGGCCGACCTGTGCTTCGAAGCCGCCGAGGCCCTGCTGCAACGGCTGCAATGGCCGCGCGAGTCGATCACCGGCTTGATCTTCGTCACGCAGTCGCCCGACTATTTTCTGCCCTCGACCAGTTGCGTCGTGCACCAGTGGCTCAACTTGAGCGATGCCTGCGCAGCGTTCGATGTCGGCCTGGGCTGTTCTGGTTACCCGTATGGCCTGTACCTCGCAGCAACGATGCTGCGCGGCGGCGGCCATCAGCGCATCCTGATGCTGCACGGCGAGACGCCGAGTCGCTTCGTGGCGCCGGACGACCAGGCGACCCGACTGCTGTTCAGCGATGCGGGATCGGCAACCGCGCTGGAGTCGTCGCCCGATGGCTCGGGCCACTTCTGCTTGCACACCGATGGCAGCGGCTATGACGGATTGATCATCCGCGGCGGCGCGTTTCGCGATCGCCAGCCGGCCGACCCACGCGACCTGTCGCTGCGCATGGACGGTGCGGGCATCTTCAACTTCACCATCAAGCGCGTGCCGCCGTTGATCCGCGACGCGCTGGAGCTCTCGGGCAAGTCCGTCGATCAGATCGACGCCTACCTGTTCCACCAGTCGAACCGCTTCATCATGAAGCACCTGATGAAGAAGTGCGGCCTTCCCGACGCGCGCGTGCCGATGACGATCGAAGACAACGGCAATTGCGGCGGCCCGTCGGTGGCGGTGACGCTGACGCGCATGCTGCCGGCACAGCGCGACAAGACGCTGAAGCTCATGCTGCTCGGCTATGGCGTCGGCCTGTCGTGGGGTGCCGCAGTGGTCGACGTGGACGCGGCGCGCCGCTGCTGCATCGCGACTACGACAACGGCTTCCAGCGCGGCGGCAGCGCGGCCGCCTGAAACATGTGCGGCATCGCCGGCCTGTGGAGCGCGCCGCGGCGCCGAGCCGCCGCGCGCCGACGAGATCGACGCGATGGTTCGCGCGCTGCACCACCGCGGCCCGACGGCCAGGTCGTCATCTCGATGGGCCGATCGGGCTCGGCCACGCGCGCCTGTGCATCATCGACCTCGCCGGCGGCGCGCAGCCGATGGCCAACGAGGACGACACGCGTCTGGGTCACGTTCAACGGCGAGATCTTCAACTACGTCGAGCTGCGCGCCGAGCTGCGAGCGGCGCGGCCATCGCTTCTGCACGCAGCTCGGACACCGAGGTCATCGTGCACGTGTACGAGGAGCACGGCGACGACTTCGTCGAGCACTTCAACGGCCAGTTCGCGATCGCGCTGTGGGACGCGCCGCAGCAGCGCCTGGTGCTGGCGCGCGACCGCGTCGGCATCCGGCCGCTGTTCTACGCCGACGCCGGCGGGCGCTTCGCGTTCGCCTCCGAGGTCAAGGCGCTGCTTCGCGCTGCCCGGCGTGCCGCGCCGCCTCGACCGGCGGGCGCTGGCGCAGACGCTTCACGCTCTGGTCGCCGCTCGGCGCCGCGCACCGTGTTCGAAGGCGTGCACGCAGCTGCCGCCGGGCCACGCTGATGGTCGATCGATGCCGCGGCGACGCCGACGACTCGCGCCGCTACTGGGACTGGGCGTTCCCCGACGCGGATCGACGCGACGCGCTCGCGACGACCGCGACTGCGCCGAGGAGCTGCGCGAGCTGCTGATCGATGCGGTGCGGCTGCAGCTGCGCGCCGACGTGCCGGTGGGCGCCTACCTGAGCGGCGGCCTCGACTCGTCGATCATCGCCACGCTGATCCGCCGCTACACCGACGACGCCGCTGCGCACGCTTCTCGCTGACGTTCGAGGACGCCGAGTTCGACGAAAGCGCGCACCAGCGCGAGCTGGTCGCGACGCCTGCGGCACCGACCACATCGCGGTGCAGCTGCACGCGCGCCGACATCGGCGCCGCGTTCCCGCGCACCATCTGGCACGCCGAGGCGCCGATCCTGCGCACCGCGCCCACGCCGCTGATGCTGCTGGCCGACAGCGTGCGCGACGCCGGCTACAAGGTCGTGCTGACCGGCGAAGGCGCCGACGAGGTGTTCGGCGGCTACGACCTGTTCAAGGAGGCCGCACGTCCGCCGCTTCTGGCGCGCGGCGGCCCAATCGTCGCGGCGGCCCGCGCCTGCTCGCGCGCCTGTACCCCTACCTGGCCCACTCGCCGACCGCGCACGCGGCCGGCTCTGCGGCAGGCTTCTTCGGCAGCGGCCTGGATCGCGCTCGACGACCGTTCTTCGCGCACGCGCCGCGCTGGTCGACCACCGCGGCGCACCTGGCGCTTCTTCAGCCGCGAGTGGCGCGAGCGCTGGCGGGCTGGGACCCCTGACGCGCTGCTGCACGCGACGCTGCCCGCCGACATCGGGCGCTGGCAGCCGCTGGCCCGCGACCAGTACATCGAGGCGCACACGCTGCTGTCCGGCTACCTGCTGTGCGTCGCAGGGCGACCGCGTGGCGATGGCCAGCTCGGTCGAAGGGCGCTTCCCGTTCCTCGACCATCGCGTCATCGAGTTCGCCAGCCGGCTGCCGCCGCGGCTGCAAGCTGCTCGGGCTGCGCGAGAAGCACCTGCTCAAGCGGGCCTTCGCCGACCTGCTGCCCGCCAGCCATCGCTCGAGCGCACCAAGCAGCCCTACCGCGCGCCCGACAGCGCCAGCTTCTTCGCCGACGGCCAGCCGCTGCCGTACGTCGCCGAGCTGCTGCGACGCCGACGCGTCTCGCGCCGCGCGGCTAGTTCGATCCCGACGCCGTCGGCAGCTGCTCGAGAAATGCCGCGGCGGCCGCGCCATCGGCTTCGGCGACAACATGGCCTTCGTCGGCATGCTGTCGACGATGCTGCTGCGACCAGCATGTTCATCGCCGCTGGCGCGCCCGTGGCGTCTGCGCACTGAGTCGCCATGCTGATCCATGACGCGTTCGAACGCGCGGCGCAGCGCGCTGCCCGCCGAAGGTCGGCGCTCGCGGTCGGCGAGCAGCGCCGTCACCTATGCCGCAGCTGCACCGATCGGCTCGAGCGGTTCGCCTGCGCGCTGCGCAGCGACGGCGTCGCGCCGGCGACCGCGTGCTCGTCTATGCTGGACAGCGGCGCGGAGTACGCGGTCTGCCGTGTGCGGTGCTGGTGGCCGGCGCGGTGTTCGTGCCGGTCAACCCGCAGACCAAGCCGACAAGCTCGCCTTCCTGCTCGGCGACACGCGCGCGACCGCGCTGCTGACGCCAGGCGTCTGTTCAGCGCCGCGCAGTGGCGGCCTGCGCTGGCCGCAGCGCCGCACCGTGCGCTGGTGCCGCGTGCACGGCCGCTGCCCGATGCCGCGACGGGCAACGATGCCCGCATCGGCCGTGGCCCGGCCCGAGCGACGCGGGCACCGCGATCGCGACCGAGGCTGCACCGACCAGGACCTGGCCGCCATCATCTACACCTCGGGCACCACCGGCAGCCCAAGGGCGTGATGCTGACGCACCTGCAACATGATCGAGCGCCTGGGCGTCGGTGCAGGACGTACCTGGGCCTGCGCGAGACCGACGTGATCGGCTGGCGCTGCCGCTGGCGTTCAGCTACGGCCTGTACAACCTGCTGATGGGCCTTGGCCTCGGCGCCACGCGTGGTGCTCGAGCGCCACGTTCGCCTTCCCGCGTGCAGGTGCTGAGACGCTGGAGCGCGAGAAGCGTCACGGTGCTTCCCGGGCGTGCCGACGATGTTCGCCGTGCTGCTGGGCATCGCCGACCTCGCGCGCATCGACCTCAGCGCGCTGCGCATCGTGACCAACGCGGCGGCCGCGCTGCCCGAGGCGCACGTGCGGCGAGCTGCGCGCCGCGTTTCCGCAGGCGCAGCTCTTCTCGATGTACGGCCTGACCGAGTGCAAGCGCGTCAGCTACCTGCCGCCCGAGCAGCTCGACGGCGGCCCGACAGCGTCGGCCGCGGCATGCCCAACCAGGAGCACTGGCTGGTCGACGACGAGGGGCGCCGCCTGCCGCTCGGCTGCACCGGCGAGCTGGTGGTGCGCGGAAGCACGTGATGCGCGGCTACTGGGAGCAGCCCGGAAGAGACCGCGCAGCGGCTGCGCGCCGGCCCGCTGCCGGGCGAGCGCGTGCTGCACACCGGCGACCTGTTCCGCACCGACGCGCGAGGGCTTCCTGTACTTCGCTCGCGCCGCAAGGACGACATCATCAAGAGCCGCGGCGAGAAGGTCAGCCCGCGCGAAGTCGAGAACGCGATCTACGCTGCTGCCCGGCGTGACGGGATGCGCGGTGGTCGGCGTGCCGGACGCCCTGCTGGGCGAGGCCGATGAAGGCCTATCGTCACGCTCAGCCGACGGCAGCGCGCTGACCGAGCGCGACATCGTCCGGCACTGCCTGTGCGCGCCTGGAAAGCTACATGGCGCCGCAGTCGGTCGACATTCGTCGACGAACTGCCGCGCACCGAGACCGGCAAAGATTCGCCACGCGAGCCTGCGCTGGCGACAACGAGTTCATCGCTAACCGGCAGAACGATCCATGCAAGACATCAAGAGCCAGCGTCCGCCAGTACATCGCCGACAACTTCATCCTGGGCGCGGATGGCGTCGACGCTCGGCGACGACGACTCGTTCCTCGAGCACCAGGTGCTCGACTCCACCGGCTTCCTCGAGCTGATCAGCCATCTCGAGGAGACCTATCGGGATCAAGGTACGCGACGACGAGATGGTGCCGGAGAACCTCGACAGCCTGAACCGCGATCGCGGCCTTCGTCGCGCGCAAGCGTGCGGCGTGAGCCCTGCGGTAGACGACCATGACCAGCCTGCCGACGACTGCGACGCCGACGTGCTGACGCTCGACGAGCCGCCGAGGCCGAGCGCATCGCCGCGCTGGATGCGCGAGACGTGGCCACGCGCCTGCACCGGCGCGGCGTGGTGGTGGCGATCTCGGGCGGCATCGACAGCTCGGTGTGCGCGGCGCTGGCCGCGCGCGCGTTCGGGCCGACGCAAGGTGTTCGGCCTGCTGCTGCCCGAGCGGGACTCCTCAGCGGCGCAGCCTGCAGCGCGGCCGCAAGCTGGCGCGAGCACCTGGGCATCGCGCACGAGGTCGTTCGACATCGCGCCGGCGCTCGACGCGCTGGGCTGCTACCGGCAGCGCGACGAGGCGATCCGGTCGCGTCTTTCCCGAGTACGGCGAGGGCTGGAAGAACAAGATCGTCATCGCCGGCGGCACAGCAGGGCGGCATCAACTACTTCAAGCTGGTCGTCGCAGTCGCCCGACGGCGACACAGCACGAGGCGCGGCTGCCGCTGCGCGAGTACCTGCAGATCGTGGCGGCGCAGAACTACAAGCAGCGCGTCCGCAAGACGATGGAGTACTTCCACGCCGACCGGCTGAACTACGCCGTGATCGGCACGCCCAACCGGCTCGAGTACGACCAGGGATTCTTCGTCAAGAACGGCGACGGCGCCGCCGACCTGAAGCCGATCGCCCACCTGTACAAGACCCAGGTCTACGCGCTGGCGCGCCACCTCGGCGTGCCCGAGGAGATCTGCAGCGCCGCGCCGACCACCGACACCTACAGCCTGGCGCAGGGCCAGGACGAGTTCTACTTCGCGCTGCCCTACGAGCAGATGGACCTGGCGCTGTGGGCGGTCAACAATGGCTTGGATAGCGCCATGTCCGCGACCACGCTCGGCATCAGTGTTGCCCAGACCGCGCGCGTCTTCGCGGACATCGCGGCCAAGAGGCGCGCAGCACGATACCTTCACGCACCACCTGAGACCATCAAACCCATCTACGCCGCGTCATGCCCCCAGCCTCGGGGACTGAAAGCGGTCAGGCTGTTCTACGCATGACAGAATGTTCTGTTCTTTGCGGAGACAACGTGCGTACCGTGACGACTGCAACCATGAGCCTGCGACCACGCGGCAATGCCGGCGACTTGCTGAGATGAGCATCGAGCGACAAGCCATCTCCGGTTTAAAGTGGACCGCAAGCTCCAAGTTCGTCACGCAGGCATTTGCCTGGGTCGTCACGCTCGTCGTTGTCAGGCTGCTCTCTCCGGCTGACTACGGATTGATGGCAATGGCCGCGGTTGTGATCGGCGTGTCCACCGCCATTGCCGACCTCGGCCTCGACTCGGCCATCGTGAGGGCGCGCAGTCGGCGCACCGACGAACTTGCAAAGCTCGCCGGATTCGTGATGGCGCTCAACGTGAGCATCGGCGTGCTGCTCGCGCTGGCGGCACCACTCGTCGCGTGGGTCTTTCGTGAGCCGCGCCTGGTGCTCTTGACGCAGGCGTTGTCGCTGCAGTTCGCGCTTTCGGCGCTGTCCGCCGTACCCCAGGCGCTTATGGCGAGAGACATGCGGTTTCAGCAACGCGCATGGATCGACTTGGCGGGCGGACTCATCACGAGCGCGACGACACTGGCTGGCGCTCTGCTGGGCTACGGCGTCTGGGCGTTGGTGCTCGGCACCATTGCAGGCGCCGCCGCACGCACGACGCTTCTGCTGATATTCGGCCAGTCGGTGCGGCCGAGTTTCAGACTTACAGGCATCCGCCAGCACCTGCGCTACGGCGGCGCGATGACGACCATGCGACTTCTCTCGGATCTGACGTTGCAGTCGGACGTACTGATCGCCTCTCGATTCCTGCCCGCGGCGGCCATTGGCGCCTATTCCGTGGCAGTGCACATCGCCACGCTGCCGATGCAAAAAATCATGTCGGTGGTCAATCAGGTTGCGTTCCCGACGGTTGCCCGGTTGCAAGATGAAATGGCGCGCCTGCGAGAGGGCTTGATTGCCTCGTTTCGCGTCGCAAGCCTCGTCTCAGTCCCGCTTCTCTGGGGGCTTTGCGTCTGCGCGCCGGAGTTCGTGCGGGTGGTACTCGGCGAGAAATGGCAGGAGCGATACTTCCGATGCAGTTGATCAGCTTGATCGTTCCGCTGCGGCTCATATCGATCGTCCTGATGACGGCGGTCGCGGCAGTCGGTCGTCCCGATCTGTGCGTGAAGAACGTGCTAGTCGGCGTCGTGATCTTCCCCGCGAGCTTTTTGATTGGGGTGCAGTGGGGTATCGTCGGCATAGCAATCGCGTGGCCGATCGCCTGGGCGCTCAACCTCTCTTTCAATCTGCATCGGATGACGCACGCGTTGCACATGCGTGTGGCGGATGTCGCGCAAGCGCTTCGCCTGCCGTGCATCGCGGGGCTGGCGATGATGGCTTCCATCACCGTGGCGCGGTTTCTGCTGGGTGACATATCCGAAGCCTTTCGGCTGATGCTGCTCATCACAGTGGGCGCGCTCACTTACTTGATCGCCCTGACCGCTCTGCGCCCGTCGATCTGGCGAGAGCTTCGCGGCGTTGTGGCCACGATCCGTGGTTGAACAGGAACGAGCTCCTTGTGAACCGCAACCCAGATCGCGCCTCAGATGAGCTTGACGCAATGCTGTATCGCCGTCAGTTTCTTGCATCCACAGGCCACTGTCGCGTGCCGGTCGGGTGGAGATCTGTGGCCCGCGTATTGGACCTGACCGTTTACGCACATCCAGATCTGACCACAACGTGCGCCAGTGCTGCACAGGTCGACATCGTATGTCTCGGCACCGTCCTTGACCCTCGGCATCCGGAGCGCTCAAATCAGTCGATCGTTGACGAGATATCGAACGTTGCTTCTTACGTCGAACTTGAACGCCTCACAACCGGTTTCGGCGGAAGGTGGGTGCTTATTGCCCGCATTGAGAACGAGCTTCGCGTCTATCCCGATGCCGCTGGCACAAAGTCAATCTTCTACACATCGCTTGAATCAAACGAGCCGATCCATGTCGGTTCGCAGCCGCAGCTTCATCGGAGAAACTGCTGGAATTGCGCGAAGCACTGATCTCGACAGCTCGTTTGCACGCCATCCACGTCAAAACTCCTGGCCAGGACGTTTCACACCTTATCCAGGCGTCCGACAACTGCTGCCGAATCACTTTCTGAACGTACGCACAGGTCGCGACACTCGATTCTGGCCGCGGGAACGGGTGGATCGCATCGGCTTGGAGGATGGCGCGCAGACCATAGCGACATTGCTGTCGGGGACGATCGGCGCGGTCTGCCATCGCGGACTTGCGGCGCTACCTTTGACCGGTGGATATGACAGCCGACTGTTGTTTGCCTGTTCGAAGCAGTGGCGGTCACGCGTTTCCACCTTCGTGGTCAGCGCACCAAACACTCCATTCCATGACGTCTCGCTTCCCCGCCGATTGGCGCGGAAGTTCAATGTGCCCTTTCAGGTCATGCGCGCCCAAAGCTACTCCAGGCCGTTTGAGGCATTGATCAAGCGCAACGTCGCGGACATGGTCTGGGATCCAGGCATGCGGCTGATCCATACGTTCCTGAACTTCAAAGCGGACACGAAGATTCTCTTCGGTCAGATCGCTGAGGTTGGCCGGTGCTTCTATTACAAGGACGGAAGACATCCGGAGCAATTGAGCGCGATGGAGATTGCGTCAATCGCCGGCTACACCGGCAACCCCATCGCAGTCGAAGAGATTACTCGCTGGAAAGAGGGCACCTCTGTCGACTTCGGCATCAGGCTGCTTGATCAGTACTACTGGGAACACAGGCTCGGCAACTGGGGTAGCCTGCTTCTGACAGCCTTCGATACGGTTGCCGATGTGGTCCAGGTGTACAACTGCAGAGACCTCTTGGTTACTGCAATTGCGGTCGACGTCACGCATCGTCAAGCGCCTCATGACCTTGCCCGCAAGGTGTGTGAAATCGCGGAGCCTGACGTACTGAAGATCCCGTTCACCGGGATTGGCGCGATGACGTCGCCGAATCCTTAAAGAGCGTGGTGCCCTGGCGACTGCAGTCCTGGTGGTATCGGACTCGTCTGAGGAAGGCCGGCCTTGGTTACGAAGATGATGGATTGCCATGACAGCGTTCAATCCTTTGCTGCGCATGTCGAAGAGGCGCGTTGCCATTGCTTGGCCTATTGCCAGCGACCTTCCACTTGCTTCCTCGATTTTGTCTTGGCACTGGTCCCATCCAAAGCGCCGGACCGTCGTCAGTTTCGGTGTTGGAGGTCCATTGAGAGCACTTGCGCGCAACGCCCTTGAACGAATTCTTAAGCGTTTCGACTACAGACTCGCTGACATTCTTGACGACCCCATGGGACTGGCTGGAGCCTGCAGCCGTCTGAAGAAGCGTGGATTCAACCCGCGGACTGTCATTGACGTTGGCGTGGGATCCGGAACACCCTGGCTCTATTCAGCGTTCCCATCAGCAAAGTTTGTCTTGTTTGAGCCACTCGAGACGTTCCGCTCGTCAATCGAGCGCGTCACACAAGGCCTCGATGCCGAAGTTCATTTTTGCGCGATCGGTGACGAACGAGCAACAACGACAATCCAAATGAACAGCGACCACCCCACCAGCTCGTCCATAGCTCGCTATGACAGGACCTACGCGGAAGCAAGCATTGGTACCCACAGCAGACCGAGGTTGATCGACAAACAGGTGGAGGTCAGGATGCTTGATGACTTCGGTCCATTCGTGGCGCCCGCGCTGTTAAAACTCGACGTCGAGGGTTTTGAGGCTGCCGTGCTCCGCGGTGCGCGCACTGCGCTGAGAAACGTTGAGGTGATAATTTCAGAGGTCTCGGTTGTGCGGAGAACGGAACAAGAACCTTCCTTTGGCAACTACATTTGCCAGTTGGAGTCGCTGGGATTTTCCGCCATGAACATTGCGGAAGTTACCTCTCTGGGCCGCGGCGGCCCGATCGCCTACATGGACATCGTCTTCGCTCGCAGCGACAGTGCGCTGCGATACAAATAGACAACGCCGCGGACTGCTCGCTCAATGCGATCAAGCACGTGAGTGACGTGCTCGCTCGTAACTCCGCTGGTTATCACAGACAACTGCGTTCTTGCTGCCGAAGCGCTTGATGCGCCGAGCCTGGCCAGAGCGCGTCAAAGGCTGGCGAACTCATCTGCTGGGCGCGGGAATGGAGGCCTTGGAGAAGATCACCTGGTCGTAGTCGTAGTTGAACGAGCTCGTCGTGAACTGCGACCCGTTGTGGTAGATCGCGAGAATCAGCGCATTCCACCCAGGAAGCCCTGCGCCCCAACGCTGTTGGTGCCGGTGTCGTAGCTCTGCGAGAACGTGGTGTCCCAGATCTTGGTGTATTGGCCTGCTTCAGACGGGAACAGGGTAAGGTCGTGCTGCGCCCACACTTCAAAGCGCGTGCGATTCGATCCGGTTCCGCCTGCTGTACCGGGGGTGATGTGATACAGCAGCGTGTCCCACCCACCCGAGTAGCGCCAGTTCAGCGTCCAGTTGGAGAGCGTGTCGGTCTCGTTGGGTTGACTGCCCTGACCAACGGAGTTGAAGTTTTGGCCGCTGTAGATGAGGTGCCGGCTTTGGGAGCCAACCGCGTCCTCGGCCCGGCGGACTGGCCGTAGGTGACGAGCTCCTGCGCGGTGGACGTGCGTTGGTGGTGGTGAGCCAGACGGACTTGCCGGTGATGTTGGAGTACTGGGCCGAGTTCGGTGGCGCTCCTGGCGTGCCGCTTCTGCGCACGCGCACTTGCAGGTAGAAATCATTGCCCTGGTACTTCGACGGGTTCGCGGCCTGGTCGGTTGGGCTTCCGTACCAACCAGGGTTCGCTGCGAACCCCACGAGTACAGCGTCGCGCTGCCGTCAGTGAGTTGAACGCTACCGGGGCGATCGTGCCGTTGGCGCCGGGGTCGTCTTGCCCTCGGCCATTGGTGGCCCCAGTCAGCGCGTTGAACGGCCGATACCAATACGAGCTTCCCGTTTTGGCGCCCAGCGGGTAGGTCAGACGCAGGAAAGCACCGTTGTCAACACCGCCGCTGGACACCCACTGAACTCGGTTGCCGTCCGGCCCTTGGAGTCGGGTCGTTGCCACCAGAGTAGCCGCCCGACCAGCGGAACTGATTGACTTCTGCGGCCGCATCGAAATTGTGGTGCCAGACAACGCCGGCACCCGAAATGCGACCCGCCCAATCCCCGCTCGCCGGTGCGGGTGCCGGTGCCGGCGTGCCGGAGCCGGAGCCGGTGCAGGGGTGGCGTGCCGGTGTGCCGCTTCCGGCTGGGGCTGCTGCAGCTATCGCCACCGCCGCCGCACGCAGACAGGCCGCACAAAGGCAACGGCCACCGACAGGGCCAAGAGTCTACGGCTATTGTTCACTAAGGCGAATTCTCCAGTTCGGATCTCACTGTCCCGCTTCCCTCACCTTGGACGACTCGGCTCGAAGACCAGCACAGCCGCTGATGCTTCAAGACGTTCTGATGAACCAGGCGTTGCCGTCGTAGGAGGGGAAGTAGACGACGCCCTTGAGCTGAGGCACGTAGAGGAAGCGGTTCCACACGCCGTTGGTGGTGCTGGGGATCGATGCGCCGTTGCTGTTGGGCAGCGTGTCGACGTAGAAGGTCTGGGCGTTGATGCGATAGATGGTGTTGCCTGCACCTGCCTTGCGCAGCAAGTAGACGTCCAAGCCCGGGTCGTAAATCATGCCGTTGCCATTGGCATCGCCCGCGAGGGCCGAGGCATTGGGGCCAGTGAAAGTGACGCCGGACATGCTGTTGGACGCCACGTCGTACAGGCCGCGATCGTTGTTCTCGCCGCCAACGACCAAGATGCGGTTGCGCTTGGTGTCCTTCGCCGAGGCAGCGTACTGGCCGTAGGTACCCGTGTTGGACAACAGGCGGGTCCAGCTGTTGGAGGCACTGCTCCAGCGCGCCACGGCGAAGTTGCCGAACACGTAGATGTCACCGGTGGCCCTGTCGTTGGCCACAGCCGAACCGAGGGCTGCGGTGAACTCCGATGGTGCGTTCGGGTAACTCCTCGCGGCGTCCCAGTCGTTGCTGCCGAGGTTAAAGCCGTCCACAGTCGGCAGCATCCCGCCGTTGCCCCATTGCGCGCCGCCCAGCACCATGGCGCGGTTGCGGCTCTCGTTCAGCGTGGCGCCATAGTAGGTGTGACGTGAAGCGGGTCGACCGTCAGCGTAGTGGGAAGAGTTCTCAATGGTTTGAGCCGACGGTGTGGCGGCGCGCGGCTCGGTCCACTTCGGCGCGCCATCCAGTAGGCCGATGCGGTTGACCTCGTTGCCCGCGTAATCATGATGGCCGCCGTTGGCCACCGAGTAGATGGCGGAGTTGCGGGTGTCGATGACGAAGCTGTTCCAGGCGATCACCTTGGACTGCGGACCCGTGTTGCCGCCCGCGGCCACGGCGCGTGGCGCTGCCGACAACGCCGAGTTGGAGAGTTGACGCCATTCGCCCACCGCTTGGCCTTGACGCCATGCCGGCATGGCGGTCTCCGCCAGCGCACCGACCACCGGCAGTGGTGCAGGAGCCGGCGAAGGCGCCGGAGTCGGTGCAGGAGCAGGGGGTGCTCCACCGGTGGCCGTGTCGGCTTCGGACGAATCACCGCCTCCACCACAGGCTGGTAGGGCGACTGCCTCTGCGGTCAACAACAAAACGACGAGCAGTCGCGCCCTGAGGCTCTTTGTCTTCTTCAAGCGCGCGGTTCCGGTTAAGCGATCTCTCCACCTCCACGCCAGCGGCGGCGATGGTAGACCCGACAGTTCAGTAGCCGGATTATCAACGCGGCTGCAGCACCTTCCAGCCAACTCCGGCCGATGCTGCAAGTTTTTGCAACCGATACATCCCCTATGCGGCCCGTACCACTGGGCCACATGTGCTTCACGAGGTTCTGATGAACCAAGCGTTGCCGTCGTAGGAGGGGAAGTAGACGACACCCTTGAGTTGAGGCACGTACAGGAAGCGGTTCCACACGCCGTTGGTGGTGCTGGGGATCGATGCGCCGTTGCTGTTGGGCAGCGTGTCGACGTAGAGCGTCTGGGCGTTGATGCGGTAGATGGTGTTGCCTGCACCTGCCTTGCGCAGCAAGTAGACGTCCAAGCCCGGGTCGTAAATCATGCCGTTGCCATTGGCATCGCCCGCGAGGGCCGAGGCATTGGGGCCAGTGAAAGTGACGCCGGACATGCTGTTGGACGCCACGTCGTACAGGCCGCGATCGTTGTTCTCGCCGCCAACGACCAAGATGCGGTTGCGCTTGGTGTCCTTCGCCGAGGCAGCGTACTGGCCGTAGGTACCCGTGTTGGACAACAGGCGGGTCCAGCTGTTGGAGGCACTGCTCCAGCGCGCCACGGCGAAGTTGCCGAACACGTAGATGTCACCGGTGGCCCTGTCGTTGGCCACAGCCGAACCGAGGGCTGCGGTGAACTCCGATGGTGCGTTCGGGTAACTCCTCGCGGCGTCCCAGTCGTTGCTGCCGAGGTTAAAGCCGTCCACAGTCGGCAGCATCCCGCCGTTGCCCCATTGCGCGCCGCCCAGCACCATGGCGCGGTTGCGGCTCTCGTTCAGCGTGGCGCCATAGTAGGTGTGACGTGAAGCGGGTCGACCGTCAGCGTAGTGGGAAGAGTTCTCAATGGTTTGAGCCGACGGTGTGGCGGCGCGCGGCTCGGTCCACTTCGGCGCGCCATCCAGTAGGCCGATGCGGTTGACCTCGTTGCCCGCGTAATCATGATGGCCGCCGTTGGCCACCGAGTAGATGGCGGAGTTGCGGGTGTCGATGACGAAGCTGTTCCAGGCGATCACCTTGGACTGCGGACCCGTGTTGCCGCCCGCGGCCACGGCGCGTGGCGCTGCCGACAACGCCGAGTTGGAGAGTTGACGCCATTCGCCCACCGCTTGGCCTTGACGCCATGCCGGCATGGCGGTCTCCGCCAGCGCACCGATCACCGGTGCAGGTGCAGGTGCAGGTGCAGGTGCAGGTGCAGGTGCGGGGCAGGTGCCGGGGCAGGTGCCGGGGCAGGTGCAGGTGCAGGTGCCGGGCAGGAGCCGGCGCGGGTGCAGGTGCAGGTGCCGGGGCAGGAGCCGGCGCGGGTGCAGGAGCCGGCGCGGGTGCAGGAGCCGGCGCAGTAGCCGAGGCGACCTTGCCGGGTGCTGGAATGGTGCTCTTGGAGAAGATCACCTGGTCGTAGTCGTAGTTGAATCCGGTGGTCGTGAACTGCGACCCGTTGTGATAGATCGCGAGAATCAGCGCGTTCCAGCCAGGTAGACCTGGCGCCCCAACGCTGTTGGTGCCGCTGTCATAGCTTTGCGAGAACGTCGTGTCCCAGATCTTGGTGTATTGGCCTGCTTCGCCAGGGAACAGCGTCAGGTCGTGCTGCGCCCACACTTCAAAGCGCGTGCGGTTCGATCCGGTTCCCCCTTGAGTACCGGGCGTGACGTGGTACAGCAACGTGTCCCAGCCGCCCGAGTAGCGCCAGCCCAGCGTCCAGTTGGAGAGCGTGACGGTTTCGTTGGGTTGATTGCCACCAATGGGGTTGAAGTTTTGGCCGTCGTAGACGAGGTGCCGGCTTTGGACGCCTTGAACGTCTCCAGCCCCAGCGGATTGACCGTACGTCACGAACTCCTGCGCGGTATACGTGCTGTTGGTCGTGGTCAGCCACACCGACTTGCCCGTGATGTTGGAGTACTGCGCTGAATCCGGCGGCGCCCCTGGCGTGCCGCTTCTGCGCACACGCACTTGCAGGTAGTAGTCATTGCCCTGGTACTTCGATGGGTTCGCGGCCTGATCGGTCGGGCTTCCGTACCAACCGGGGTTCGGTTGCAGGCCCCACGAGTACAGCGTCGTGCTGCCGTCAGTGACGTTGAACGCCACTGGCTTGACCGTGCCACCAGCGCCGGGGTCGTCTTGCCCTCTGCCGTTGGTGGCCCCAGTCAACGCGTTGAAGGGCCGATACCAATACGAGCTTCCCGTGTTCGCGCCCAGCGGGTAAGTCAGGCGCAGGAAGGCGCCGTTGTCGACACCGCCGCTCGACACCCATTGGACTCTGTTGCCATCCGGGCCCTTGGAGAGCGGGTCGTTGCCACCGGAGTAGCCGCCCGACCAGCGGAACTGATTGACCTCGGCGGCCGAGTCGAAATTGTGGTGCCACACAACGCCGGCACCCGAGGTGCGGCTGGCCCAGTCGGTGCCGGTTGGGGCCGGAGCGGGTGCAGGGGCCGGAGCAGGTGCGGGGGCCGGAGCGGGTGCGGGGGCCGGAGCGGGTGCGGGGGCCGGAGCGGGTGCGGGGGCCGGAGCGGGTGCGGGGGCCGGAGCGGGTGCGGGGGCCGGAGCGGGTGCGGGGGCCGGAGCAGGTGCGGGGGCCGGAGCAGGTGCGGGGGCCGGAGCAGGTGCAGGGGCCGGAGCGGGTGCGGGGGCCGGAGCAGCGACCGTCACGATCGTCGTCGCACTCGACGTGTTGCCAGCCATGTCCTCGGCTGTGAAGGTCAGCTTGTTGGTACCCGACTGCAGAGGCAGCGAACGCAACGGCCCACTTGGTCTGCGTCAGGGTGCCCGCCCACGGACTGTCACTCAGCTTTGCCGAGCCCTTCCCACCGCGATCGTTGACCCACCGCACGCGATAGAGCCGCACGTTGTCGGACGCCGACCCGCCGACCGTGATCGTTGCCGCCAACGTGGTCGCTGGCACAGAAGTAATCGTGATTGCAGGCGCATCGTGATCGATCTCGCGCAGGCGAGCGCGCAGAGCTTCGACCCGCAGGGTCTCATCGAGCATGCCCTCCTCTGGCATGTCAGTCGGCGCCACGGCGGCTGTCGTCGACTCGTCGTTGGCGCCTCCGCAACCAGCGAGGATCATCGAAGAGACGGCCTGAGCCACCAGGACTGCGGTGGCATTCAATCTGAACTTCATTCCCAACGTTCCTTCATCAGTTCATTTGCGGTGCACTGCACCTCAAGACCCAAGGCCGTCATCGCGTGCGGCAGATCCGTGTTGAGCGTGCGGCGATGCGGGTCAGACTAGCGAGCGAGGTGGGCTCGCCCGTAACGGCACTCCGATCCCTGTAACAGGGCGAGCAACGAATCGCCCTCTATGCAACCCCTCGTTTGCGGGGTCAGCCCATCCGCAGAGCCCAGAGCAGGCGAATTGCGCAGTTCTTACGAATGCAAACCGTCCCGCCAACCACGGCCGGCGGTCAGCTTCGGAACTAATTGGCATTGACCGCCCAGCTCGTCTTGAGGCGGCCGGTCTCTCTGTTGACTAGCGATCCACCGCACCGCTCGGCCCGGGAGAGCGCAAGGTCAACTGCTCACGCGCCCCCGCGACTGCGTGTGTCAGCCCACTCGATCACAGCAGGCGCAGGCGCATTGCCGTCTTTAGAATTCGCTCGCCGTCGATGGCGCGTCACGCGACAGAGGCCGGAGTCGGACGGAGACCTCAAGCACCATGGATCAGATTGAACGCGACGTCGTCGCCATCCTGCGCAATGTTCTTGGAGAGCCGGCCACACGCCATCTGAATCTGGACTCGCCATTGCTGGGCAGCGTGGCCGAGATCGATTCCATGGCGGTGGTTGCAATCCTCACGGCAGTCGAGGAGCAGTTCGGAGTCTCCGTCGATGACGACGAAGTCGATGGGTCGACGTTTGCAACAGTCGCCAGCCTGATCGATTTCGTGCGGTCGAAGGCAACGACATAGCATGCAGGTCGAATCTGCGCTGCCACGCGAAGCTCGGTCGCGACAGGCAGTCGTCGTTGCAATTTGTTCGATCCGGTCGGTGCGTCGCGTTCATCGTTGCGAATGACGGTTGCCGGACCCGTTCGCGAAACAGTCAGCTTCGAGCCGTTCGCATCAGGGCCACGGCTGCGCTGCATCGCTGAGCCAGCGAACGGCACCGTGCGCGGCGTCGTGCTGCTGTTGCCGCCCTTTGCGGAGGAGATGAACAAAAGCCGGCGCATGTGCGCACTGCTGGCGCGTGGCCTTGCCGCAGATGGCTGGCGCGTGGTCCGCATCGACCTGTTTGGCTGCGGGGACAGCGCCGGATCGCTGCACGAAGCAACCTGGGAGCAATGGTGCGACGACTTGCGGACCGAGCTTCATCGACACCTGAATGCATCGCCATGTCTTTGGCTATGGGGCCTGCGCGCAGGAGCTTTGTTCGTTCCCGAACTGCTCACCGCGGCGTCAACTGCGAACCTGCTGCTGTGGCAGCCCGTGCTGTCAGGTCAGACCCACCTGGGCCAGTTTCTGCGCCTGCACACCGCGGCAGCGATGCTCAGCGCAGACAAGGCGGGTGAACCCAAACCCGCGCGCCGCCTTGCTGCGGGCGAAGTGGTCGAGGTCGCGGGCTATGAGCTACCGCCCGCCGTCGCGCGCGGACTGGAATCCACGGCCTTCGACTTGCCACCGGACTTCCGCGGGCAGATCGCGTGGCTGGAAGTTTCTGCGTCCAGTGGCGCACAGCCTGGCCTAGCGTCTCAGCGTGCGATCGACCGATTGCGAAGCGCGGGACATGCGGTGTCGTTCCAAGAGGTTCCTGGTGCGCCGTTCTGGCAGTCAGTCGAAATCGAGCAGAACGACGAGTTGTTGGCCCGATCGCGCAGCTTGGTCGAGACCTTGAGTCGCGGTGACGCGGCCGGCTCAAGCGCTGCGCCGCCCGCGACCGCGCCCCATCTCCCTGACGGTGATCGCGTGTTGCGGATTGCGTGCGAAGGATTCGACCTGGTCGGAGTGCTCAGTGCCCCCACCGGCGCGCCATCCGGGATCGGCGTTGTTGTGATCGTCGGAGGGCCGCAGTACCGCGTCGGAAGCCATCGCCAGTTCGTCGAATTGGCGCGTGCGTTGGCGCGGGCCGGGCACCATGTCTTGCGCTACGACTGTCGAGGTATGGGTGACAGCGACGGCGCGATGCAGGGATTCGAAGCGTCAGTGCCCGACGTCGGGGCCGCTGTTGATGCGCTGCTTCAAGCGACGCCAGGGGTGCGGCAGGTCGTGCTGTGGGGCCTGTGCGATGCGGCCTCAATTGCACTGATATGCGCTGCACGGCAGAGCGCGGTGACCGGGTTGGTGCTGGCCAATCCCTGGGTTCGCGACGCCACGACTCTAGCGACCGCGACCGTCAAGCAGTACTACCGTGCTCGACTGTTGCAAGTGGGGTTCTGGCGCAAGCTCTTGAGCGGTCGCGTTGACTGGGTCTCGTCGCTGCGTTCATTGGGTGCGAATCTGCTCGCGATGTTTGGCCGGCCAGCGGCCGGGGCGGCGGGACCTGAGGACTTTCGAGTGAACATGGTGCGCGGGTTGTCGAAGTTCCAAGGGCCGATCTTGGTTCTGTTGAGCGGCGACGACCTCACAGCGCGCGAGTTCATCGAGTACACCTCCAACGCGCCCGAATGGGCTGGACTGCTCAAGGCCGACCAGGTACGAACCGTCCATCTGCCAACGGCTGACCACACGTTCTCGCGCCGCGCCTGGAAGTCGCGAGTCGAAGAAGAAACCGTCTCCTGGATCGACGATCACCTGCGCGCGCCATGAGTACCGAACGCCGCCACGTGTTGATGGTCGCATTTCATTTTCCGCCGTTGGCCGGATCCAGCGGAATTCAGCGCAGTTTGCGTTTCGTTCAGCACTTGCCACGTCATGGCTGGGACCCGATTGTCCTGTCAGCGCACCCACGCGTGTACGACAGGACTGCGAGCGACCTGATGGCCGAAGTACCGGCAAATGTTCCCGTGCACCGCGCATTCGCCCTCGATACCGCCCGGCACCTCTCGTTTCGCGGCCGCTACCCGGGTGCACTCGCGCGCCCCGATCGGTGGTCGAGTTGGCGTCTCGGCGCCGTACCCGCAGGATTGGCGTTGATCCGCCGCTACCGCCCAGACGTCATTTGGTCAACCTATCCGATCGCAACGGCGCACCGGATCGCATTGACGTTGCACAAGCTCAGCTCCATACCCCTCGTGATGGATTTTCGCGACCCGATGGCGCAGGAGGGTTACCCCTCTGATCCGCGAACGTGGCGCTCGTTCGAGCAGATCGAGCACGAAGCGGTGCGCTACGCGTCGAAGCTGGTCTTCGTCACACCCGGTTGCCAGCGTCTGTACCGTGAGCGCTACGCGCATGTCGATGCCGAACGCTTCGCGCTGATCGAGAACGGCTTCGATGAGGAGGCCTTTGTCGACGCCGAGCGAGATCGGACTTCGGAGGCGCTGAATCCGGGCCGCCTGACGATTCTCCACAGTGGCATCGTCTATCCCTCCGAGCGCGACCCGAGTGCTCTGTTTGGAGCACTCGGTCGGATGCTCCGTGCGGGACGGATCGACCCCGCGACGCTGCGCATCCGCTTCCGGGCCCCGCTGCACTCCGATCTATTGGAGCGCTTAGCGGCACAAACCGAGACCACCTCGTTGATCGAAATCCTTCCGGCGGTACCGTACCGCGAAGCACTGCGCGAGATGATGCGCAGCGACAGCCTGCTCGTCATGCAGGGTGCCAACTGCAACGACCAGATCCCGGCCAAGCTCTATGAATACTTTCGCGCCGGCCGGCCGATTCTGGGGCTGGCCGACCCAACAGGGGACACCGGCATTTGCATGCTGCGTGCTGGGGTGAGACAAGTCGTGCCGCTGGAGGACACGTCACGGGTCGAGGAAGCACTGGAGGAACACCTTGTGGACCTTCGGTCCAACGCGTTCGTCGCCACGTCACCTGGTCTCATTGCGAGCATGTCTCGCCGTGCGCGAACCAAGGCGCTTGCCGACTTGCTGACCTGCGTGTCCACCGCCAGCTGAGGCAGCGAATGTTGACCGTTCAGCGATTCGACCCATCGTCCTGCGAGTTCCACCGCCACGCGTGGCGGTCTTGCCACAACCCGAGGCGACAGCGTTTCGCGTGCGCCGATACCAGCATGACGTGCGCATGCGGTGGTACGCGCGTGCACGGTACGCCCTTACCGATGCATACCGACTTTGCGGTCTGGATCGTGGTGGCGAGCTGATTGCGCCGTCGTACCACTGCCGGACGATGATCGACCCGGCGCTCGCCATCGGCGCGCGAGTTCAGCTGTATCGCCTCACGGCGGACCTGTCCGCCGACCTCGCGGCCTTGTTGCCAATGCTCGCCGATCGTGGTGATCGTCCGCGAGCGCTGCTGGTCTCTCACTTCTTCGGCATGGTGCAGTCACTTGACCGCATAGCGGCAGCGTGCAGCGAGCATCGAATCGCGTTGATCGAAGACTGCTCGCATGCCCTTCCAAGCCGGATGACGTCCGGCGCGGAAAGTCTGCTTGGCGAGATCGGTGATTTTGGGGTGGCCAGTCCCTACAAGTTCTTTGCTTGCCCTGACGGTGGACTGCTCTGGAGCAATCGGCACGCATTGCCTTCGATTGCGTTGCGGCGCGCCGACGGCAAGCGTGAGCTGCGCGCGGCGGCCACATGCATGCGTACGCTCATGGGCCGCTCTCTGCACCTTTCCGCAGCCTCGGCGCGCTCACGCCCCCTAGAACTCACGGTGCAGGGTCCCGAAGCCCGCGTCTGGGAGGAGTTGTCCACCGAGCCTTCGGAACACTACGAACGGCGAGAAGAGTCGACGGCCTGCTTGCGGGTTTCCCGCTTCATTGTCGCGCATACCGATGTAGGGCAACTGGCTTCGCGCCGACGCGCCAACTACCAAAGCTGGCTTGATCGCGTGCGTGGCATGCGCAACTGCCGCGCACTGTTCCCCACGCTGCCAGACGACTGCATCCCATACATGTTTCCGCTGTTGCTGGAGCGTCCCGAGACCGATTTCGCGCAACTGAAGCGGCTGGGTGTGCCGATGTGGCGTTGGGACGAAATGATTCGCTCGGAGTGTCCTATCGCGCAACGCTACCGGATGGCGTTGGTTCACTTGCCTTGCCACCAGTCCCTCAGCCATGCCGAGCGCGATTGGATGATCAGCACGGTCGAACGCGTTTGCGGAACAATGCTGGAGCGGAGCCGAGCATGACGCTTGACGTAGTGACGTTCCAGCACCCTGACCAGTTTCCTCCGGACCTGTCACGGCTGTTCGACGCCAGCGAAGTGCACAGCACTTCTCTTGGATGCAGTTGGTACCGCAACTATGTCGAGACGATCTCCACAGCGAATGACGTCGTTCTCTTTCATGCGCTGCGTCGCGATGGCATTGCGATCGCGGCGGTTGCCGTGGTGGTTCGCCGTGTCGGTTGGACATTTCATCACAGCGTTGAATCGCTCGGCAACTACTACACCACGATGTACGCGCCCGCGCTGGGGCCTTCGGTCAGCGCCGTGGAAATGGCGACGCTGTTGGGCGAACTCAAGCGAATGCACCGTCCACTGGCTTGCCTGCGCATGCAACCAATGGATCAGGATGCTCACAGCTATCGAATCTTGCTTGATGCGCTGAGACTGGCGCGGTTCCGATCCTTCGAATACTTCTGTTTTGGCAATTGGTATCTCCGTGGCCACGTTGACTGGTCAACCTACCTCGCACTGCGCCCGGCCAAGATGCGCAGCAACATCAAACGGGCCGAGAAGAAGTTGCTTCAGGACGGCGGCAGCATCGAGGTGATAGTCGATGTGCAAGGGGTCGAACGCGGAATTCAGGCTTACGAAAAGGTCTACGCATCAAGCTGGAAGAAGCCCGAGCCGCATCCGCGGTTCATCCCCGGGTTGGTCACTGCCTTTGCGCGGCAGCGCTTGTTGCGGCTCGGTGTGGCCTGGCTTCGCGGCCAACCGATCGCCGCACAGATCTGGCTCGTGGCGCACGGCCGCGCCGAGATATTCAAGGTGGCGTACGACGAGTCATTCAAGGAGTATTCACCGGGTACGGCACTGACGGCGAAGCTGATGGAGCATGTGATGCAGAACGACGCTGTGCACGAGGTTGACTACCTGATGGGTGATGACACCTACAAGAAGATCTGGATGAGCGCTCGGCGCGAGCGATTCGGTATCGTCGCCTACAACACATCCACCGTGGCCGGCGCGCTGGGCGCAATCAAGGAATTCACGGGCCGGCAAAGTAAACCGTGGATACGACGCGCGCAGGCACTTTGGCGCCGATCAGACCCGGCGTGAACCCGCTACGATCTACAAAGTGCCTGTCTCGCTTATCGGTCTGTTGCCTGCATCAAGTCTGAGACCACTGATCGCCTGCCTTCTAGCAAACCAAGTCCGAAGACGATGGAAACGACTCTCCTGCACGAGCTGGCCCTTGCGTCTGCGTATCGCACTCCGGATGCGAGCGCGCTGTGTGATGACCGTTTGCGACTGAGCTATGCGCAACTGGCTACGGAGATCACTCGTTTCGCGGGTGCGATGACAGCACTCGGTGTGACTCGCGGTGCCCGCGTCGCCGTGTACCTAGACAAACGAGTGGAAACGGTGATCGCGTCGTTTGGTGCGTCTGCCCAGGGCGCCGTATTCGTCCCTATCAATCCGCTGCTCAAGCCCGAGCAAGTCGGGTACATCCTGCGCGATTGTGGCGTCTGCACGCTCGTCACCTCGGGGGCGCGCTTGGAGGCGCTAAACCTGGTGCTGATGACCTGTCCCGACTTGGCGCATGTGGTTGTAGTGGATTCACCGAGCGGTGCGACACCGCATGGTGCGATCGCGATGCACCCATGGACCGACCTGCTCCATGCCGGCGCGTCAGTACGACATCGGGTAGTTGACCAGGACATCGCCGCGATCTTGTACACCTCGGGAAGCACAGGTAGACCCAAAGGCGTCGTCTTGTCGCACCGCAACATGGTCGCCGGAGCCAAGAGCGTTGCGTCTTACCTGGAAAACCGCAGCGGCGATGTCCTGCTGGCGGCACTGCCCCTTTCGTTCGACGCCGGCTTCAGCCAGTTGACCACGGCGTTCCACGTCGGAGCAAGCGTTGTGCTATTGAACTACCTGCTGCCGAAAGACGTACTCAATGCCTGTGCACAGCACAAGGTGACGGGTCTGACCGCAGTGCCGCCGTTGTGGATTCAGTTGGCGCAACTGAAATGGCCGGCCAGCATTGCAGAGCACATCCGCTACTTTGCGAATACTGGCGGGCGCATGCCACTGGAAACGTTGACGCGGCTGCGCGCGGCCCTGCCCAACGCAAAACCATATCTCATGTACGGGCTGACCGAAGCATTTCGAGCGACCTACCTACCACCAGATGAGGTTGACCGACGGCCCGACTCGATCGGCAAAGCGATCCCGAACAGCGAAGTCCTGGTGCTGCGCTCCGACGGGACCGAGTGTGCCGCGGATGAACCCGGTGAACTCGTGCAACGGGGTGCACTGGTGGCTCAGGGCTACTGGAATGACGCCGAGAAAACAGCCGAGCGATTCAAGCCATTGCCAGGGCGCAATCAGCGGTCTCATGCTGCCCGAGATGGCGGTGTTCTCAGGCGACACGGTGCAGGCGCGATGCGGAGGGGTTCCTGTATTTCATCGGGCGACGCGATGAGATGATCAAGTCTTCGGGGTACCGCATCAGCCCGAACGAAGTGGAGGAAGTCATCTACTCGACTCAACTTGTCGGCGAGTGCGTTGCTTTTGGCGTGCCGCACGCTGCGCTTGGTGAAGCGGTGGTCGTTGTTGCAACCGGAGTCGATGGCTCCGCGGTCGACGTGACCCGCGTTCCTCGCGCTATGCAAGGAACGCATGCCCGCATACATGGTTCCGATGCGCATCGAAGCGCACGATCGACCCCTGCCGCGCAATGCCGAACGGCAAGATCGATCGCAAGTCGATCAGCGATGCGTGGCGGCAGTCTGCGGCCGCGGCCGTCGAATCATGAGCGGCACACGTCATCTCCGCTGCCGCCCGCTTCCCGATCGTCGGGCGATCAGTTGACGGTCGGGGGCATGCCGCTGTCGATGTTGGTCGCTCGCGCTGGGCGAACGCCGTTCTACGCCTACGACCGCACGCTGTTGCGCTCGCGCGTCGACGAGTTGCGTGCGGTGTTGCCGCCGCAGGTGCGCCTGCACTACGCGATCAAGGCAAACCCGATGCCGGCGCTTGTCTCCTTCATGGCCGGCAAGGTCGATGGCTTGGACGTTGCGTCGGGTGCCGAATTGCTGGTTGCGCTCGATGCTGGCTGCGATCCGCAAGAGATCAGTTTTGCCGGGCCCGGCAAGAGCGAGGTCGAGCTGGCACAGGCCGTCGCGGCAGGCGTGCTTGTCAATGTCGAATCGTCGCGTGAGATCCGATTGTTGGCGCAGATCGCCGAGAGGCTGGGGTGCAAGGCCCGCGTCGCGGTGCGCGTGAATCCGGACTTCGAACTGAAGTTGTCGGGCATGAAGATGGGGGGCGGAGCCAAGCAATTCGGCATCGATGCCGAACAGGTCCCCACGGTGCTCGATGACATCGGTCGCAGCGGCCTTGCATTCGAGGGATTCCACATCTTCTCGGGTTCGCAGAATCTGCGCGTCGAGGCGATCTGCGAGGCGCAATCCAACGCGCTGGAACTGGCGGTGCGACTGGCTGCGTATGCCAGCGCGCCGGTGCGATCGATCAACCTGGGTGGTGGCTTCGGGATTCCGTACTTCCCCGGCGACAAGCCGCTCGACGTGGCACCGATCGGCGAACACCTGCGCGGCCTCGTGGCCTCGGCCAGCCAGCGCGTGCCCGGAGCCGCGCTGGTGATTGAACTCGGCCGCTATCTGGTCGGCGAGGCCGGCATCTACGTGTGCCGCGTGCTCGATCGCAAGGTGTCGCGCGGCGAGGTGTTTCTGGTCACCGATGGCGGCTTGCATCATCATCTTGTCGGCGTCGGGCAATTTCGGCCAGGTCATTCGCAAGAACTACCCGGTCGAGATCGGCAGCCGCCTCGGCGCAGGGCCGCGCGAAATGGCATCGGTCGTCGGCCCGCTGTGCACGCCTCTGGACCTGCTCGCCAACGGCATGGACTTGCCTGTCGCGGCGCCAGGTGACCTGGTGGTCGTGTACCAGTCCGGCGCGTACGGATTGACGGCCAGTCCAATGCGATTCCTCAGCCATCCGCCGCCGGCGGAGGTCCTGGTCTGAGCAGAGACTGACGCCTGGAAGGACATGAATACGACCGCGCTCCCGAGACAACATCGTGCTCGATGCATCAAGGCGGCTCTGGCTGCAAGCATGTTGTGGTGCACTGGCGTGTCGGCACAGATCAACATGCCGCCCGGATATCCCGACACCGTCGAGGGCTACGACCGACGCGAAGTCGCGATGCTGCCGCGGTATTGCCTGTCGACGGTGGGTTTCCAAATGGCGAACGTGCCAGGGGGCCAGGGTCAGGCGGTCGAACGTTGGTCCGCCTTTTTTGGACCGTCATTCATTCACTTGCACCATTACTGCTGGGGTGTGATGAAAACCAATCGCGCGGTCTTGCTCGCACGCGACCTCACGACACGCGACTTCTACCTGAAGGATGCTATCCGGGAATTCGACTATGTCATCGAACGAGTTCCGGATGACTTCGTGCTGTTGCCGGAAATCCTCACCAAGCGCGCGGAGAACTTGGCGCGGCTGGGCAAGAGCGCAGTGGGTGTGCCGAATCTCGAGCGCGCCATATCGCTGAAGGCGGATTACTGGCCCGCGTATGCAGCTCTCAGCGATCACTACAAGGCCCATGGCGACACTGCGAAGGCGCGCCAGGTCTTGGAAGAAGGGTTGGTCAAGTCACCAGACGCGGCGGCACTGCAGCGCCGCTTGACAGACCTGGCGGGCACACCAAAGAAGTCAGGCGCGACCAGCGGTACACAGCGCCAATAGAGCGGCTGGTCCGATCATGCCAAGACCTCGCTCCAGCCGGGCGTGTGCCCCATGAATCTACAACTGACCGCCGGGGCCGACGGTTCGGTAGCTCTGCTGCGTATCGAATCGCTCAGGCATTGAGTAGCAACGCACTGTCAAGCTGCGGGGGTCGACGAGCATCGCGCCTGTCACTGCTCAGATAATCGACTGCACGCGCGGCGGTCGTCGGACCACACGCGCCCCGGCTCGGATCAAGATGTCACATGTTCTAAGAGAAGGAGCGCCGGAAGTGTCCACCGATGCTGGCGGCTCGAGCAGCGCAGGAAGACCGCGCTTGGCTTTCGTGTCCCCGGTTTTCCTCCTGCCGGCCGATACCGGCGGCCGTATCCGTACGGGAAACATTCTGCGTGGTCTGAAGAGGCGGCGCGTTCGATGTGACGCTGATCATCCCGGCGAGCGATGCCCAAAGGCGTGATCGCGCCCAGGACCTGCAAGCCTTGTGCGATCGCTTCGAAGCTTGGCAGCCCACCGCGGCGCGACCCCGCTGGCTGCGGACGCTCGACCTCGCCGACACGCTGCCCGTGAACGTGGTCGCCGACCGCACCCGACCCGGCATCGCCGCCGTCTCACGTGTGTTGCGCGACCGCCAGTTCGACGTTGTCGTGTTCGACTTTGTGCACGCCGCTGTGTTGCTACCTCCTGGCCTGGACTGCGCCACAGTTTGCTTCACACACAACGTGGAGGCCGAGATCTTTAAGCGCCATGCTCAACAGGCTCGCAATGGCCTGATGAGATGGATCTGGTCGTCGCAGCACGCGAAAATGGATCGTTATGAGCGCCGAGTGCTCGAGCGGTTCACAAGCGTCGTGGCAGTGTCTGAGCGCGACGCCGCCTTCTTCTCCAAGTGCTACGGCATTTCCGCGCCGAGGACCATTCCCACCGGCGTCGACCTCGACTACTTTGCGTGGGAGCCCCCGGTCGATCCAGGCCCGGGAGTTCCCCCACGGTCGTGTTCATCGGGTCGATGGACTGGGAAGCCAACATCGATGGCGTCCGTGTTTTCATCGAGTCGGTCTGGCCTCGAGTGCGTGCCGCATTGCCAGAGGCCCGCTTTTTGGTGGTCGGGCGCAACCCGCCGCAAGCGCTGATCCAGCTTGGTCGCTCAACCCCAGGTGTGACCTTCACCGGGTTTGTCGATGACGTTCGGCCATACGTGCGTGAAGCGCAGGTTTCGGTCATACCACTTCGAGTCGGCGGCGGCACACGAATCAAAGCCTTTGAGGCGATGGCGATGGGTTGCCCGGTGGTGTCAACGACAGTTGGCATCGAGGGCCTCGGCGTGCGGGACGGCGAGCACTTCCTGTGTCACGACGATCCTCTGGGTCAGGCGAATGCTGTGTTGCGCGTGCTGACCGACAAAGCGCTGCGGCGTGGACTGGCTGAGCGCGCCCGCGCAAGCGTGGAGCAACACCACGGCCATCGAGTCGCTGCGCGCGCGTTCGAACAGATCTGCCTAGATGCGCTGGCCCAGCGTCGCAGGGCGGATTCGATGCAAACCACATGACGATATTCGCGCAGAGGCAGGCGCCGATCCGAGTTGGGAGTTGCGGGCTGAATCAGCGATCCTATCCGGGACGACAACGGAGGCACCCCCAAGAATGCCGCCGGTTTCGATCTGTGCGTTTCCAGGCACGCAGCACTCGTTCGGGTGCTGCGCGTGGCACCTATCTATACGACACTCACAAGGCAAAATGACTGGATTGTTCGGCTGGTTCGGCCAAGACCCTGCTGGAGGCCGCGAAGCTGCACTGCAGCGCATGCAGCACGCCGACCGTCGGCCATTCTCGGCAGCGCCGCGCCTCAAGCGCATTCGACGGGCATGGCGGTCACCGGCGAGCGCAGCCGCCAGATTGAGGTCGACGGCGTCCACTTGGCCATTGTCGGCCACCCGTACTGGGTTGATGGCTCGAAGCGGAGCGACGATCCGACTGCCTTGGCCCGCGCGCTGAGGAACGGCCCGACAGCTCTGTCCGGACTCGTGGGTGACTTCGCCCTCGCGGCCTGGGACGAGCGCACGAAGAAGGGGTTGCTGGCCGTCGACCGTATCGGCGTGAACGCGCTCTTCTACGGTCACGCCCCCGGGTCACTGGTCTTCGCGTCGACGCTGGATCTATTGCGTGGGCATCCTGATATCCATACCGAGCTGTCCGACCAGGGCCTCTACGACTACCTGTACTTTCACGTCTGCGCGGGTCCACACACAGTCTTCTCGGGCCTGCAGCGACTCCCCGCCGGCCACTACCTCGAATTCGATGGCGCGGGTGCAAGCGCCCCGCGGCCTTATTGGTCGATGCGCTTCAAGCCCAATGGCGATCGCCCACTGCAAGCGCTCGAAGATGAGTTCGTGGCCGTGCTGCAAGATGCCGTGAAGGAGTCCGCTGACGTTTCGGCGGTTGGCGCGTTTCTCTCGGGAGGCACCGACTCTTCCACCGTCAGCGGCATGCTACGCCGCACCATGGGTGCGCCGACGCACACGTTCTCGATCGGTTTCGACGTGCCGGGCTACGACGAGATGGAGTACGCCCGCGTGGCGGCGCAGCACTTCGGTTGCGAGCATCACGAGTACTACGTGACTCCTGCGGACGTGGTCGATGCGGTGCCGAAGATCGCCAGCTGGTATGACCAGCCGTTTGGCAACGCCTCGGCCGTGCCAACCTACTACTGCGCACGCTTGGCACGCGAGCACGGCATCAATCGCATGCTGGCCGGCGACGGCGGTGACGAGCTATTTGGCGGCAACGAGCGCTATGCGAAGCAGCACCTGTTCGGTCTTTATCAGCATGTGCCCTCGGCGTTGCGTCGTGGCCTGATCGAGCCGGCGCTGCTCGGGCTACCTGCGGATCTCCGTTTCGCTCCGCTGCGCAAACTGCGCAGCTACGTGGAGCAGGCTCGTCCGCCGATGCCGCAGCGCTACCAGACCTACAACCTGCTGAACCACCTGGGCCAGTCCAATGTGTTCGCACCGGGGTTCCTCGCCGGAGTCGATCAGGGCCATCCTCTGGCGCTCCTCATCGACGCCCACAAGCCCTATGCCGATGTTGACCTCATCGACCAGATGCTCGCAATCGACTTGCGCTTCATTCTGGCGGACGGTGATCTCCCGAAGGTGACTCAGATGTGCGCGATGGCCGGTGTCGACGTCACCTTTCCCCTGCTCGACGACCGTGTGGTGGCGTTCTCGTCGATCTTGACGGCAAAGCAGAAATTGCGCGGTTCACAACTGCGCTGGTTCTTCAAGCACGCGCTGCGAACCTTCCTGCCTCCGGCCGTGCTTACCAAACAGAAGCACGGCTTCGGGTTACCGGTCGGAGCGTGGCTGGTCGGTCACAAGCCCCTGCTCGAGTTGGCAGGTGACAGCATTGCCGGCCTGCGCCAGCGCGGCATCGTGCAGCCACGCTTTCTCGACGAACTGTTCAGTGCGCGCCTGCGCGAGCATGCGCCGTTCTTCGGCAACATGATCTGGGTGCTGATGATGCTGGGCATCTGGCTGGAGTCGCGCGGCCTGTAGTTGCGCGACGACGCAAGCCCGGCGCGCCAGTGGTCAGGCTGCCAATGCCTCGGTTTGTCGCAGATTCAGCAACAGGCGGGCGCCAAAGCGCAGGCGGGTGCGGTCCCACGGCGCAAAGCGCGGCAACTGATATCGATGGGATCGGATCGACGCTGCGCCAGTCGCGGTGGACACGGCGGCCTTGAAGCCACATTCTCGAACCATTGTGGCGTGCGCGGCGGAGTAGTCCTGATCCGGCACACCGTTCGGATACGCGAAAAGTTCTACCGGTTCGTCGAGGATCTGCTCAAGTTCGCCTTTGCCTCCACGAATTTCTGCGAGCGCCGCGTCAGGCCTCAGCCGCGTCAAGATCGGATGGGTGATCGTGTGTGCGCCAATCTCCATACTCATCTTCCGCAACGAACGCACTTGCTGTCGGGTCATCATCAGCTCTGGTGAATCACCGCCGTGCGCGGTCGCGACGATCGCCCGGACGGCGGCGTCGCGCTCTCTCTGTTCGAGGTGCTTGATGCGCTTCAGGACATCGTCGATGCAGCGGCGGCGCGCACCGATCGAGTCGAGCGAGTAGGCACCAAGTCCGAGCGCCGACAAGTCAAGCAGATCACCGCGACAAGCACGCACCGCCTCGATAACACGATCGTTCCACATGCACCCACCGTCTAGAAAGCCGGTGCTGACGAAGAAGGTCGCGCAGAGGCCGAGTTTTCGCAGAATGGGCGCCGCCAAGTGCTCGTTGTCAGCGTAGCCATCATCGAACGTGATGGCCAGGGCGCGCGCGGGGATGCTGCCTTCGAACAGCCCCTCCACCGCACGCTGCAGGGGTATCACGTTGCACCAAGCTGCGACCCAGCGCATGTACGTTTCGAAATCGGCAGCACTCGGCACGTCCGGGAACAGCGGATCGGCCTCAGGCAGCACCCGGTGGAAGGTCAGAATGGTCAGGCGTCCGCGGTGTCCCGAGGGCGATGCGATCGACAGCGGAAGGCGAATCATCGGCTCGTGCCCTAACCGCGACCACCGGTCGGCGAAGGTATTCGCGCGCCATGCACGGGAACTTTGGTGGGTCCTGGAACTGACACGGGGCTCTGCCCAAACTGCAGCAGCGTGACAAGGACCGCGAAGATCCAGAACTGCACCTCGGCCATCAGGAAGTCTGCGGTGTTCCCGGAGACGAACACGACAGCCAATACGGCACCGGCAGTCGCACCCAGCGTCGTAACGGCTGGGTCTCCATGCCGGCGCTCGAGCGAGCGCAACTTGACCATCGCCCAGAGCGTCCACAGGGCGAGCCAGAGAAACATCAGCGCGCCCGGTATGCCCTGCTCGACCAGTGCCGTCATGAAGGTGTTGTGTGACGAGCGAGCACGGTCGTCATCGTTGTTCCCCGTGAGCCAGCGATCCTCGAGATAGCGCGCGCTCAGGACCGCTGTACCGCGGTGACCGGTTCCCAACGGGTGGTCGAGAAACATCTGCCATTGCGCCGAGACGATGAACATTCGCGAGCGCGCGCTCTGGTCCACTTCTTCGGAGTCGGCAGTCGCCTCGCGAATGCTTGCCATGCGCTCGATGAACGTCGTGTCGACGATCACCGCAAGACCCAGAAAGGCGACCAGGGCCACCCCCCAAAACATGCGTCGGTGTAACCGCGCCTTGAAGACGGCGAACAGCAGCGCGCCGCCAACAAGCCCAAGAAACGCGCCGCGGGTGTTCGTTAGAACCAGGCCTTCCATGATCACGCCGCCGGCGGCAAGCGCAACCCAGCGCCGCCAACCGCTTTGCGTGAGCAGCAAGCCCAGAGCGGTCAGCGCGCCGGTTGCGAAATACATACCCAGCGTGTTGGAATCGTCGATGCCCGGACCACCGACGCCATCGAGCCGGCCCTCTGAGCGGCCGGCAGAGTATGCGAGCAGTCCCAGGAACACACAGCCGAGCATGTGCGCGAAGAGCACATCCCTGACATGTTCTTTGCTGTCGGCAATGCGGTAGATGAACCAGAAAGCGATGATGTACTTGACGAACTGTATGCTGGCGTTGAGATGCAGCGACTTGTCGAGAGCCCACGGCAGCTGGATCCACATCCATGTGGCGTAGAGCGTCATCACGATCGCCGGTACGCTCGAAATCCACGGAGCCTTGGGTTCCAGCTTGTTGCGGCGCGCGATGATGGCCAGCGCCGTCACCACAGCGGCGAGCAGCGCCCAGCGAATGTCGCCAAGGATGTAGCCCCACCAGCGCGCAGGCGGAAACACAAAGATCGTCGCGAGATAGAAGTAAAAAGCGTAGATCGGATGGCGGACGAATCCGAGCACCGTGCAGCCGACCGCAAACAAGAGAAAGAGCGCGGCGGAAAGCATGGCTGCCGATCAGGTGGGTGCCGAGAGCGCCATAGGAGAAGCTCCGTCACGCGACGTTGCGAGCGGCGAACTCATCAGAACGCGCTCAAAGAGCTCGAACTGGGCGCTGGCGATCGAGGCCCAATCGAATTGGGCGGCATGTCGACGCACCACGCTGCGCGCTGGCGGCGCCTGGAGGAGAGCCGCAATCGCGGCGGCAAACCGCTCGGGGTCACGCTGGTCCACCACCCGGCCAACCGACGGGTCCGTCAGCATCTCGGCGACGGCTCCGACGTCGACGCTTGCGACTGGCGTACCGCAGGAGAGTGCTTCCAGCACGACATTGGGCCAACCTTCTCTCGTGGACGTCACCACCAGCACATCGGCTGCCGAGTAAAGGCTTGGCAACCGCGACTGCGGCATCACTGGAAGCATGTGCACCCGATCGGAGACACCGCAACGACGGGCCACAGCGACGAGCGACGCGCGCTGTGGACCGTCACCCACCAGGACCAGTGTCGCGGCCGGTAGCAAGGCAAGTGCCTCGATCGCCAGCTCGAAGCCCTTCTCGGGCACCAAGTTGCCGACTCCGGCGATCACCGGTCCATCTGGCAGATTGAGTTCGCGGCGCGCCAATGCCCGATCGATCGGGCAAAACTGCTCCGGATCAACGCCGTTGCGCAAGACCACCACGCTGTCGGCGTCAACACCCAGTTCGACTAGCCCTTGTTTCAATCGCGCGGACACGGCGATGATCGCTGCGCAGCGACGGGCCGCCCACGCGATGCGACGCCCGGGCCCGGACATGCGCGCCAGCACATTGACGTCGGTGCCTCTGGCCGTCATCACGAACGGTATGCCGGTGCGCTCGGCCAGCAGTGCCGCGGCCACACCGTCGGGGTAAAGGTAGTGCGCGTCGATCAGTTGCGGCTGCCAGCCGCTGGCGCGCAACTGTTCGATCTCGGGCATCGCAGCGCGGGCCATTGCGTCGGGCTGGCGGGCGACGCCGAATCGCGGCAGCATCAGGTAGCGTGGATAGGAGACCTGCAGTCCGCCATCGAGCGTGGCTCGTCGCGGTGTTGCCGCGAACTTCGCGTAGTCTCCGAACGCCCCGCTTCGAAACGGAAACCACGGCACCGGTGCGACCACCCGGAAATCAACAGGAAAGTGCCGCTGCACCTGTTGCAGCCGCGTCTTGACGAAAATGCCGTGCCGCGGTCGCGCGCCGCTGGGAAACAGCGACGTGAACGTCAGGATTCGGCGAGCGTCTGACACGGCGCCGTGGGGTTCACCAGCAGATGCCCTCATACGCCGGCGCAACCGCCTCGCGCACATCGGCATAGCCGGACAAGTCGATCACGCGGCGACCCTGCGCATGCACGGCGATCGCCTTGCGGGCTGCCGCATCGGCATGGCCGATCACGATCACTTGAGCACCGTCGAGCGCCCCTTCAGGTGTTTCCCGCAGCAAGCGGTCGAGATGCGGAATCTCGCGGTCGATGAACTCCTTGTTCTTGCCGAGCAGACGGCTCACCTTGACGAAGTTGTCATAGATGGCGAGCTCGAAGCCCTTGCCGATCAGGCGCTCCGCCAGCGTCACCAGCGGGGAGTCGCGCATGTCGTCGGTGCCGGGCTTGAATGCCAGGCCGAACATCGCCACTTTGCGGCGCCCGTCGCGCGCGATCATGTCGTAGGCGCGATCGATGTGCGCCGTGTTGCTGTCCAAGAGACTGGCCAACGCCGGGATCGGCACTTCCTTCTCGCGCGCGAGCATGAGGAAGCCCTTCACCTCCTTGGGCAGGCACGAGCCGCCAAACGCGAAGCCCGGGCGCAAATACGCCGGCGAGATGTTGAGCTGGGTGTCCTTGCAGAAGATGCGCATCACCTCGCGCCCGTCGAGACCGCAGGCCTTCAGCACCGAGCCGGCTTCGTTGGCGAACACGATCTTCATCGCGTGGAACACGTTGCACAGGTACTTCACCGACTCGGCAACGCGGCAACTGGTGCGCACCATTTCGCCGGGAAGCCCCTGGTACATCGCCTCGAGCACGCGATATCCCTCTTCGTCGAGGCTTCCGATCACGGTTTGCGGCGGTTGGTGGAAGTCCTTCACCGACGAGCCTTCGCGCAGGAACTCGGGGTTGAACACCAGCGACAAGCGGTCGCCAACCTTGCGGCCCGCTGCTTGCTCGAGGATCGGCAGGATGCGATCCTCGGTCGTGCCGGGCGGCACGGTGCTGCGCAGCACGACCGTGTGATGGCCCGGCTTGCTGGCAATCGCCGCGCCGATCGAACGGATCACGGTATCGACCGCGGTCAGGTTCGGTGTGTAGTTCGGGTTCGACGGCGTGGCCACCGAGATCAGCGACACCTCGGAGCCGTGCACCGCGGTTTCGACGTCGGCGACCGCGCGCAACTTGCCCGCCGCGACCGCCGCAGCGATCAACTCGTTGATGCCCTCTTCGACGACCGGCGACTGGCCGTCGTTGATCATGCGCACCTTGCTCGGGTTGGTATCGACGCCGATCACCTCGTGGCCGAGTTCAGGCAAGCAGGCGCAGGACACGGCACCCACGTAGCCGAGACCAAAGATGCTGATGTTCATGGTGACTGAGTTTGCAGTTGTCGGTTGGGTTGGAATGCGCTCAGGCACCGTTCGACGATGGCATCGAGCCGCTTCATCGAACTGGGCCATGCGTGGTGCGACAGCACGCGTTCGCGGCCGGCACGCGCCAGGCGCGCACGTTCCGCCGGATTGTCAATCAGCTGCAGGATGGCGCGACAACTCTGTTCGGGGGTATCCGCCGTGAACAGGTGCTCATTCGGCGAGGGCATCCACCCCGCCGGCGGCCACGCTGCTGGTGACGACCGGCACCCCCATCGCCATGGCCTCCAGAATCTTGTTCTGCGTGCCGCGCGCGATGCGCAGCGGCGCCACCGTCAGCGCCGCGCGGGTCACGTAGGGCCGCACGTCGGGCACCGACCCGGTGACGGTGACGCCCGGCAGCTCGCCCAGGCGCCGCACCGCCGGCGACGGATCGGCGCCCACGATCTGCAGCTTGATCGATGGCCGCTGCGCGCGCAGTCGCGGCAGCACGTCGGCGCAGAACTCGGCCATGCACTGCTGGTTCGGGTAGTAGTCCATGCGTCCGACGAACACGATGGTGTCGGGATCGTACGGTTCGCCGGCCGGGGCGAAGAACTGGCTGTCCACGCCGTTGGGAAACCAGTCGGTCGCTGCGGCCGCGCGGTAGCCCTCGAGCGTCTGCCACTCGGCCTGGGTGGTGGCGGTGCAGAGGTCGAAGCGCCGCGCCAGGCGCTTCTCCTGAGCCAGCACGCGCTGGCCTTCCCACCAGTAGCCCATCGACAGCGGGAACGGCTTGTACTGCGCGTACTCCAGCCACTTGTGCGAATCCATGTCGCCGAAGTCGAGGATCTTCGGGCACGTCGCGTCACGTGCTGCACGTAGTGCGCCACCGACGAGCAGTGCACGAAGATCAGATCGAACCGGCGCTGCGCCAGCAGGCCGCGGATCGTGCGCGCCAGCTTCGGGCTGTGGAAGAACGACGTCGACGCGGTGATCGGCGTCGGCAAGGTGGCCACCATGCGCAGGCTCTGCAGGCGGTTGTCCACCTGTGCGAGATGAAACTCGCTGCAGAACGGTGCGATGCCCTGCGCCTCGGCGGTCTCTTCGTCGGAGCGCGACAGCGAGCACACCACCACCTCGTGCTGTTGCGCGCAAGTGGCGGATCATGTTGAACGGACGGATCTTGCCGCCCCGCTTGGGCGGGTACGGAAAGCGGTGGCAAACGTACAGGATCCTCACGCGGAGGCCTCGACCGTCTCGGCCAGCTCCTCGGCCACGTCGCTCGAACTGCGCCGGTCGAGCACCACCCGGCACCAGACCTCGAGGTTCAGCAGCGCCAGCAGCTTGTCGGTGCCGTCGACGCGGTTGGCGCGATGGTCTGCGATCAGCTGCGCCACCGGTTCGTGGCGCAGCAGCCCGCGGGCGCGCAGCGCGCGCTCGCGACAACGCGCCGTCGAGCATGTCGGCCAGCGCGCCCTTGAGCCAGGCCCCCATCGGCGCGCCGAAGCCGCGCTTGGGCCGATGCAGGATCTCGCGCGGCAGCAGATCGCCCAGCGCCTGCTTCATCAGCGCCTTCAGTTCGCCGCCGGCCACCTTGTGCGCCGCCGGGATCTGCGCCGCCAGTTCGACCAGCTCGTGGTCGAGCAGCGGCACGCGGCATTCGAGCGATGCGGCCATCGTCATCTTGTCGGTCAGCATCAGCAGATCGTCGGGCAGCTGCGTATGCGCATCGACCGCGAACATGCGCGCCAGCGGGTCGCTGCCGCCGGCGGCATCGAAAGCGGCGGCGATGGCATCCAGGCGCTGCGGCGTGCGCACCGTGAGCATCTGTTGCGCGGCAGCGGGGTCGAACACGCCGACATAGCTGCGGTAGCGCTCGGCAAACGGCAGCGCCGCCGAGCCGAGAAAGTTCTTGGCCAGCCGCGAGTAGTTCAGCCACTTGGAGTGGCGGTCGCTCGGCAGCTTGCCGGCCAGCCAGGCCGCGCCGCGCTTGGCGCCTTGCGGCAGCCAGTCGACGTAGCGCATGTAGTGCTCGCCGAGGTAGCGGCGATAGCCGCCGAACAGCTCGTCGCCGCCGACGCCGGAGAGGATCACCTTGACGTCGCGCCGCGCGAACTCCGACACCAGGTAGGTGGTGACGAACGCGCTGTCGGCGATCGGCTCGTCCATGTGCCACAGCAGCTTGGGCAGCAGCTGCACCACATCGGGCTTGACGAGGATCTCGTGGTGGTCGGTGCTTGAACAGGCGCGCCGCTTCGCGCGCCTGATCGAGCTCGTTGTAGAAGCGCTCGGCCGCGCCGCCGTCGAAGCCGATCGAATAGGTCTTCACCGGCTCGCTGCTGTGGCGCGTCATCAGCGCCAGCACGGCGCTCGAGTCGACGCCGCCGGAGAGGAACGCGCCGATCGGCACGTCGCTCACCATCTGCATGCGCACCGACTCTTCGAGACGCGCGCGCACGCGCTGCGACCCACTCCTGCGGCGTGACGCGTTCGTCGACGGTGGTCGACGGCTGCCAGTAGGTGTGCACCTGCACGCCGCTTGGCGACACCTCGAGCATCGAGGCGATCGGCAGCTTGCGGATGCCGCGCAGCATCGACAGCGGCGCCGGCACGTAGCCGAGCTCGAGGTACGACGCCAATGCATTGGCGTCGATCTCGCGCGGCACGCCGTCGAGTTCGAGCAGCGCCTTGGCTTCCGACGCGAACGCGACGCGGCGGCCGTCCTGCAGCCAGTAGATCGGCTTGATGCCGAGCCGGTCGCGGCCCACCAGCAAGCGTCTGCTTGCGCGCGTCCCAGATCGCGAAGCCGAACATGCCGTTGAGCCGCTCGACGAACGCCTTGCCCCACTGCGCGTAGCCGTGCAGCACCACCTCGCTGTCCGACTCGGTGCGGAAGGCGTGGCCCAGGCCCTGCAGCTCGCGGCGCAGCTCGCGGTAGTTGTAGATCTCGCCGTTGCACACCACCACCAGCGAGCGGTCGTGGTTGGCGATCGGCTGGTGACCGCCGGACAGGTCGATGATCGACAGCCGCCGCATGCCGATGGCGCAACGGCCGTCGGCGTGCGCGCCTTCGTCATCGGGGCCGCGGTGGGTGGTGACGCGGCCCATGCGCGACAGCACGGCCGCATCGGCCAGCGTTCCGTCGAGCTGATAGAGGCCGTGGATGCCGCACATGGTGGTTTGAGTTCCGCTGGAAGAGCTCAGCCCAAGGCGGGCTCGGGTACGCGGGCGCTCGGCGGCGGCTCGAACGACGCGCTGCCGTTCTTGCGCAGGAACGCGTCGAACATCAGCAGCGTCCACAGCGGCGCGCTGTAGTCGCGCCGGCCGCTGGATGCGCGTCGACCAGGTGCTCAAGGTACTTGCGCTCGAACAGGCCCGTCTCGCCCAGCTCGCCGTCGAGCAGCGCCTCGCGCACACGCTGGCGCAGCGGGCCGCGGAACCAGCGCGCGAGCGGCACCGCGAAGCCCATCTTCGGCCGGTACAGGACGTCGTGCGGCAGGTGCGGCTCCATCGCCTTCTTCAGCAGCTACTTGCCCTCGCCGCCGCGCACCTTGACGTGGAGCGGCAGGCTGGCCAGCCATTCGACCAGCTGGATGGTCCATCAGCGGCTCGCGCACTTCGAGCGAGTGCGCCATGCTGGCGCGGTCGACCTTGGTGTTGATGTCGCCGACCAGGTAGGTCTTGAGGTCGAGGTACTGGATCAGCGACAGCGGATCGTCGGTGCCGGCGCGGCGCGCGTGCTCGTGGAACACGATCCGCCGCGCGATAGCCGGCAAGCTCGCTTCTTGAACGACGTCGCGAGAACAGCTGCGGCCGCATGTCGTCGCGGAAGATCGACACGCTGTGGAAGTAGGCCTCGACCGAGTCGCGCGCCAGCGCCTGGAAGGTGGTCTTGGCGCGCAAGAAGCGCGGCGCCCAGTCGGCCTTGGGATACAGCGGCCCGAGCGCGCCGAACAGCGGCTGGCGCACGCCCAGCGGCAGCGCCGCGCGCAAGCGCTCCTCGCTCAGGTGCAGCGGTAGCGGCGGTAGCCGCCGAAGGTCTCGTCGCCGCCGTCGCCCGACAGCGCGACCGTGACGTGCTTGCGCGCGAGCTGGCAGACGCGGTAGGTCGGAATCGCCGAGCTGTCGGCGTACGGCTCGTCGTACAGACCGCGCCAGCGTGTCGATCAGGTCGAAGTCGTCGGTCTCGCACCGTGTCGACGAGGTGCCGCGTGCGGTAGCGCTCGGCGACCTGCTGCGCGAAGCGCGGACTCGTCGAATGCGGATCGTCGAACGCGATCGAGCAGGTGTTGACCGGCTCCGCTGGACAGGCCCGCCATCATCGCGACCACCGCGCTCGAATCGACGCCGCCGGACAGGAAGGCGCCGAGCGGCACCTCGGAGATCATGCGCAGGCGCACCGCTCTCCTTCAGGCGCTCGATCAGCTCGGCCTGCGCGTCTTCGGCGCGAGATGCGTGTTGTCGCCGGTGAAGCGCACGTCCCAGTAGCGGCGCGGCGCGGGCGCCGGCCGGCCGCGCCGCAGCGTCAGCGTGTGGCCCGGCGGCAGCTTGTGCGCCGCGTGAAGATCGTGCGCGGCTCGGGCACGTAGCCGAGGGCGAAGTAGTCCTCGACCGCGCGCGGGTCGAGCTCGCGCGCGCAGCCCGCCGTGCGCCAGCAGCGACTTCAGCTCCGAGCCGAACAGCCAGCGTGCCGTCGGCGAGCAGCGCGTAGTACAGCGGCTTCACGCCGAGCCGGTCGCGCGCGAGGAACAGCGTCTCGCGGTTGCGGTCCCACAGCGCGAACGCGAACATGCCGCGGAAGCGCGTCGACGCAGGCCTCGCCCCACGCCTCCCACGCGTGCACGATGACTTCGGTGTCGCTGCGGGTGCGAAACGTGTGGCCGAGCGCCGTGAGCTCGGGGATCAGCTCCTGGTAGTTGTAGATCTCGCCGTTGTAGACCACGACGACCGAGCCGTCCTCGTTGTACAGCGGCTGCTGGCCGGTGGCCAGGTCGATGATCGACAGGCGCCGGTGGCCGAGGCCGACGCCCGGCTCGACGTGCATGCCCGTCTCGTCGGGCCCGCGGTGGTGCTGCGACTCGTTCATGCGCAGCAGCACCTCACGCGCGATGGGCCGCTGCCCGCGAGAGTCCCAAATGCCGACGATGCCACACATAACCGATCCCCGTCACGCGCGCTGCGGAGCGCACCGCAGCGCAGCACTGGTCAATAACCGCTCGTACAGGCCGCCATAAGCGGCGACCATGCTCTCGAGGCTGAAGCGCCGTTGCACCATCTGACGCGCCGCGGCGCCCCGCTGTCGCGCTCGCTTCGGGTCGTGCAGGTCATCGAGCATCGCACGGGCCAGTCTTTCCACGTCACCCGCAGGAACCAGACAACCTGTCACGCCATCGTCGAGCAACTCACCGTTACCGCCCACCGCCGTGGCGATGATCGGCAAGGCGGTGGCCATTGCCTCGAGGATTGTGTTCGAGATGCCCTCGGCGCGCGACGGCAACACGAAGGCGTCGAGGCCGCGCATGACTTCCGGCACATCGGCGCGCTCGCCGGGCATCCAGCTGAGTGATGCCACACCGGCGTCGCGCAGGATCTGCTCGATTTGGGGCCGCAACGGCCCCTCACCGACGATCAGCAGCCGCATTCGCTCGCGCGCCGCCGGGTCGAGGTCGATCGCCCGCCCAAAGGCCCGGGCGAGCAGCAGTTGATCCTTGATCGGTTGCAGCCGGCCGACAGTGCCCACCACCCACAACGCTGGATCGACGAACGGCGATCCGCTGATCGACGCCCGGGCACCGCTCGAAGGCTCAAATCTCTGCGTGTCGACGCCGTTGTAGATCTGCTCGACACGATCGACAGGCACCCCGACAGCCTCATGCAAGTAGCGTCGCAGCTGACCGGACAGCGCCACGTAGTGGTGCACGAAAGGCCGGTACGCGCGGCGCACCAGCCGGTACTTGAGGCTGCGCCCATCGGGGTCGCTGGTGTCCCAGCCGTGTTCGCCGTGGACTCGCACGGGGACACCCGCCCACGCAGCAGGCAGCGCCATCTCGAGCGCGCCGAGGTTGCGCGTATGAACCAGCGCAGGCCGCATCTCACGCAGCAGGCGCACCAGGCGCGGCGCGACGCGAAGGCCCTGGCCCGGCGGCTTGCGCAGCGCGTGAATCTGCACGTCATCGCGCTGCACACGCTTGAGAAAATCGCCGCCAACCTCGGTCAGCGCAATCACCGCATGGCGGAAGCGATCAGCCGGCAGGCGGTTGATCAGATTGACGACACCGTTCTCCAGCCCGCCGACGTCGAACCGATGCAGCACATGCGCCACCAACGGCCGTTGATCCTGGACCGCCACCGTCCCGCTCCGCTCACCCAAGGTAGCGGGCGAGCATCGGCCCGATCGAGTTGACCACTGGCCGCGGCAGCCGCCTCCAGATGTCAATCGCCGCGCGATATTTGGGATTCGCCGGGTTGTGCTCCGGGATCGAGTCGCCCTTGAAAACAAAATGCTCGTAACTCAACGGCTCGGGTTCAAAACCCCAGTTCTTCTTGAAGTCGAACGAACCGGTGCCACGCTTGGAGCGGCCGTAGTCGAACACCTTGAGTCCACGCTCGCACGCACGGCGCATCAGGTCCCAGTACTTGAAGTCGTTGGCCGCCAGTTCACGTGCCTCGGCAACGTCGCCGGCGTAGTACGGCAGCACCTCGTCGCGGAAGTAGAACGACAACACGCCCGAGACGGGCTTGCCTTGCGGGCTGAGCACGACAGCAATTTCGCAATCGTCGCCGAACATCTCGCGCAGCGCATCGAAATACCGCCGCGATTGCGGCGGCGTGCCGTGGCGATGCTGGTTGTCTGCATACAGTGCAAAGAACCGATCCGTGCGCGCATCGATCTCGCAACGCAGCTGGCGACCGATGGCTTTGCGCACCATCGCGCGCTGCTTGCGCGGAATGGCCAGCAGGTTGGCCTCGGCGTCGGCCGCGAGTTCGCGGCGAAAGGTGACGTACAAATCCTGCTTGCGGCCAGGCGAGCTCGCGCGTGACGCGGTTGCGAAGTTCGAGATTGCGCACGCCCAACTCGTTGCCCAGCGCCAACGCCGCTGCGTGCAAGGCACTCACGCACGCAGCGTCGGTAGCCGCTGCACCGCCGTAAACGGCAAACGGCAACGAGCTCAGCGAATGCCCGAACAGCAGGCTGCGCATCTCCACGATCGGCAAGATACCGGCCACCTCACCGGCGCGCTCGGCGATCAGGTAGTGCGTGCGATGGTTGAAGACCGACTCGTAGATCTCACGCCAGGCAAAGCGATGAAAGAAGGTGGCTTCGGGACACGTGGCGACGAAGGCATCCCAGCGCGCCGAGTCGCTGGCGGTTGCCGCGCGCACCGTGACCGTGGCACACAGGGGCAGTGGCGCGTTCATGACGCCCGTTCCTCGCGAATCCCGAACACGTCGTCGACACGGCCCCAGCGAAAGTCCTGCAGCAAGCGTGACAAGCGAGGCTCGGTGCGGTGCAGATTGACGTAATGGCGAAAGCGTGTCTTCAACGTCGTGCCTTCAACCCGTGGCTGAGCCGGATCGATCTCCCATGGATGCATGTAGAAGATGGTGGGTCGCTGGTCTACACGATTGACGCGGCGCAGCGCCCAGCGGCTCAGCTGGTATGGCGCCAAACGAAAGTAGCCACCGCCGCCGGCCGGGAGGTTGCGCCCGAACAGGCGAGTCGTGGTCAGCGGAATTTCCAACAGCTGCGGGCGCACCCGGTAGGGAAAGCGTGGCGCGTCGGGCATGCCGTAGTGATCGTGCTGAACCGGGTACACGCTCGAGCTGTATCGATAGCCCTCTTCGACAAGCACATCGAAGGCCCAAGGGTTGGTGTATCCGATCGAAAAGCTCGGCGCGCGGTAGCCCAACACCGGCTGCGCTGCGATGTCTTCGAGCAGATGCTTGGCCTGGCGCACGTCGGCGCGGAACTCGGCAGGCGTTTGCTCGCTGGCACGCAAGTGTTCGAAGCCATGGCTGGCCAGTTCGTGACCACCAGCCACGATGTCCCGCACCAAGTTGGGATATCGCTTGGCGATCCAGCCGAGCGTAAAAAACGTCGCGCGAGCACCATGAAGGCCCAACAGCTCGATCAAGCGGCCGACGTTGCGCTCGACGCGGCATGGCCGCTCGTCCCATGTCGAGCGATCGATGTGAGGCGCCAGAGCGGACACCTGAAAGTAGTCTTCGACGTCGATCGTGAATGCATTCGTGATCGCCAGATCGGTCGGCTTTGATCGGATATCTTGTCCGCCGTCCGCGGGCAGGGCAAAACCGGCTCGTGCATCCATCATGTGTGCGCTCAGAAACGTTGATCGATCGCCGCGAACACCAGGGTCTCATGGCCGCTGGGGGAGACGTTCGATACCAACTTTCGCTGTTGTGCTCCGAACAACGCCGTCGCTTTCGGCGTCACTTGCACTGCCATGTGGGCGCGAACGTTTCCGTCCTTCGTGGTTCCTGCCGATGTCGCCGTGTCCAGTGAATCGATGCGGCTGTAAGACACAGTCAAGCCCGCCGTGGTGGTGGGCGTCATGCGCAAGGTGTACGCCAGTGTCACCACCTTCTGGAGGTTGTTGGTCAGCAAGCTGTCTGTGGCCAGTGGACCCTCCTCCACGGCGTCGCGCGTCCGCGTGGCGCCCATAGTCAAGGCCAGCGTGTTGCGTGAACCCAAGTACGTTGCGCCCAGAGATACGTTCTCCACCACGCTGAGGCGCGGAGTCAGAATTGGAATCACCTTGGTGGTCGAGGCTGGCAGACCCTGGCGCGAGATGATGTCCTGCACTTGAGATGCGCGCTGGGCAGGATCTGGAATGCGAGTCGTCAGCAGCGAATCCAGCAAGGCCGCCACGTTGTTGCTGGGCCCGAGTTGAAAGAGCGCACTCGCCGCGGTATCCAGGTCCCGACTTGCACGCAGGTCCCACGTCAACCAGGGCATCCGATGCGTGAAGGTCAAGTGCACCCCGTTGCCGAAGAACCGCTTCTCAGCGTCAAAGTCCAGCACCGTGCGCTCACTGGGACGCCAGCTCAGCTGACCGCCGTAGATAGAGTGCCATCCCGGGTCCGTCAGAAAATTGTCCCGCTCCACACCGACTCTCAGGCCCACGCGAAAGGTATCGACCACCGCCACGTTGACGAGCGCGCGCGCTATGTCGGTGATCAGCGGGACAAACTCGCCTTGATACTGGGTCTTGCTGCGCTCCGCTTCCAGCCGCCATCCCAGCGGGACCGGATCCCGCTCTAGAGAGATCCTGTGTAAGCCAAAATACGAACTGTCGATGGCACCAAAGGCTGCTGATTCCTGGCCGTAGTCCTTGGTCTTGGCGTTGTCGCTGCGCGCCCGAAAGTGCAGGTTCGGCCCCGGCTGCGATTCGATGTAAGGTGACAGGCGGTACTGCGTGATGGTCGCGTTGTTGTCGGTCGACGTGTCGGTCAACCCCGGCGCAAACGGGTCAATGTAGGCTTGCGTGGTGCGCGCGCGCAGCTTCGATGAAGAGAAACCGCTCCACGGCTGACCAGCGGCCCGTGAGATCGACGATCAGGGATGATGTCGTTGCCTTGTGTGTTGTTCGCGTAGACGAACGACCGCAAGGCAACGCTGCCCACGAGGCTGGTCCGGGCACCTTCCGTGCGAACACGCAAGCCACCCGTGATATCGGTGATCAGGTCCCGTCCCGACGTCGCAAACCCAAGTCCTGCGTTGTCCGAAGCTGTGACACGCGCCGTGACCCACGGCTCCAACTCCACCTTCTGCGCCCAAGCGGGCGAGCGAGCGTCAGCGAACATGGCGGCGGCCGTCGGCCAACCAATTCCAGGTTACGTGCACCGGGGCATGCCGCTCTTCGAGAGTCGCGGCTATCGGAGGCGAGCGCCGTCAGGTCGGCTTTTCTTCCGCCGCATAGTAGCCATAGTAGTTGCCGACCTGGGTGCGACTGGTCTTGTTGAGCAGCGGCAGCACAACTGGGCATGTCTCCAGCGTCGACATCGTGGCATTGACTGTCTGGTAAGAGGTGCTCTCGGCCTCGACCAACACCACAATCTGGCCCATGTGGCTGGCGAGCACGCGCGATTCTGGCGAGGGCAACAGCGGAGGCGCATCGAACACGATGATGCGATCTGAATAGCGGCTGCTGATGTCGTCAAGCAGCCGGGTCATCTGCACACTGGCCAACATTTCGGTGGCGCGTGCATCGGGCGTACCGGCAGGCAGGATCGACAGCCGCTCGATGTTCGTACGCAGGAGCACATCACCAGGCTGCGCGACGGATCGGACAGCAAATCGAGCAGGCCCGGACGCCGCCTCCAGGCCGAGCCGCGGCAGTACCGAGGGTCGCGACACGTCTGCGTCGACCAGCAAGCACGGTGGTGTCGAGCTCCATCGCCATGCTGATCGCCAGATTGATGGCGACAAACGTCTTGCCTTCGCCTGGCAGCGAACTGGTGACCATGATCAGGTTGGCGCGGTCGACTGGCGCGTCAGGTCTGTCGAAGACGTTCTTCAGCAGCGGTCGCTTGATGACACGAAACTCGTTCGCGATCTGCGTGCGTGGCCCGGCCGGTGTGAGATATCCCATGCCGCCCAGCCGCTGCAAGTCGATCTCCACCAGCTTGGCCGCTGGTGCTGCGGCCTCTGCGCCGCTTACGGGACCTGAGACGCTCGGAGAGCGCGGGCCGCCCGCGTGGACACCTCGGGCACCTCGGGCTGCAGTGCCGACGTCGGCGCGCAGCTGTGTGGTCGTGGGAACCTCGACGCCGCTGCGGCGCAGTTCTTCGAGGCGGCGTGCGGCTTGTTCGATTAGATTCACGGTTCAGTCCTAGACACGGCTCAACATGGAAATCCAGGTCATCCACGCTCCATAGATCACGAACAGCGCGCCCAACGCTGCGCCGAACATCATCGAATTGCGCTTCGCCCGTGTAATCGCGATCGGATCCACCAACCTCGACACACTGCCCAACACCGGGCGTTGAGTGACCTGACGCAACGCCGCCACTGTGTCGAACGTTGGGATCACTTGCGACACCACGAGCGACGCGCCCACACCTGCAGCGACTACAACGAGCAACACGGCGAACAGCAGCGCCGTCCGATTGGGGAAGACCGGACTCGGATTGACGCGCGGCGGGTCGATGATGCGAAACTGTGCCAGTCGCGTTGCGTCGATATCTTCCGAAAGTGCCGCCTTTTCGCGCTTGGCGACCATCGCCTCGTATTGGCGCCGCACGACGTCGTAGTCGCGATTGAGCTGCGCGAATTCGGCATCGATCTGCGGCACGCGGTTGGCCGCCGCGGTCATCTGTGCAAGGCGAGCCTGCGTCTCGCCGAGGCGAACCTTCATGCTGGCTACGTTCGCCTCGGCCTCGGCCAGCGCAAGCTTGACGCGCTGCAGAACCTCAGTAGTTCCCTTCATGCAGATCTTGGGGGCTTGGAGGCCGCAGCCTTGCGCTGGGCCTCAATGTCCAGCTGGCGCTGCTCCTCAAGCCGCGCAATCAACCGACGGCTGGCGATCACGTCAGGGTGGGCCTCGGTATAGCGACGCAGAAGTTCGTCGAGTTGCCGCCGCTGCGCATCGAGCCTGGCGTCGAACTCGCTGGTCGACTGCGCCACCGGCGGGTCCCCGTCAGGAATCAATTGCATGGATTCGCCCGACAGCTCGTTCTTCAGCGAGTCGCGCGCATGCTCGGCGGCCCGCACATCCAGCGACTGCTTGGTGACTTCTTCGCGCAACGCGGAAATGCGCGCGAAGTAGTCGCCTCCTTGACCCCCGAGCGTCCCCATGTGACGCAGTTTGAAATCCTTCAGCCGCCCTTCTGCCTCGGTCAGGCGCAGCTTCATACTGCTTCACCTGCTCCTCAATGAAACTGCGCGCTCCCTCGACATCACGTTGCTTGCTGCCCAGATCCGCCTCGACAAACAGCGTCACCAAGTCCTGCACCACGCGGCGCGCAACTTCAGGTGCCGTATCGCGATAGGTGAACGCAAACACGTTGTCCCGACCCACGGCCGACACCTTGATGTAGCGCATGACCTTGTCGACGAGGGCCTCACGATCGCCCTTCGGAGCATTGGCCGGGAGCAACTCAGCCTTCTTGATCAGCGTTTCGACGTTCGGACGCGTGATGAGCATCCGACCCAGCATGCCGATCGTCTGATCAAGATCGGGCTCTACGGCCAGATCTCGCATCAACGGACGCAGCACGCTCTTGGTATCGACATAGACGCGTGCTTCGGCCTCGAAGCGATCTGGAATGCGAGCCACGATCGCGGCGCCGATCACCGCCACGATCCATGCGGCGAGCACGCCATACCAGCGGCGGCGCCACATTCCTCTCAGAATGGTGAGCGCTTGTGCGATCAACTGGTCCATTGCAGTACCACCAAGAGGCGAACAGAGTTAAGCCACGCAGCCACAGCCGCCTTCGACGAGCGTCAGGCCTCAGAACCAGCTCTGCGGGATGATCAGCACGTCGCCCGGCCGCACGTCGACATTGGCCGAAATGTCGCCGCGCTTGACGAGATCTCTCAAGCGCACGCCATACGACTTGCCTTCTTCCTTGGCGCGCACCAGCACGGCGCCGTTGCCGTCAGCGAAGTCGGTCAGTCCACCCACCGCGATCATCACGTCGAGCACTGTCATGTTCTGGCGATAAGGGATGGCCGCCGGTCGCGTCGCTTCGCCGATCACTCGGATCTGCTCGTTGATCGCACCGGTGAATCCGCTGACCACGATGGTGACGACCGGATCACGCGTGTACTTGCTCAACGCCTTCTCCACGTCGCGCGCCAAATCGGTCGGGTTGCGGCCTTGAGCCACCAGGTCCTCAACCAAGGGAGTCGATATGCGTCCGTCCGGTCGCACGGGAACGACGAGCGACAGCTCGGGGTTGCGCCACACGATGATGTTCAGCGTATCCAGCGGTCCAATGAGGTACTTGTAGTCCGGCGTGGCTGCGGTGGGCGGCGCTTCGGGGTGCTTCGTCGTTCCACAAGCCGACAACATGCCGCCGAGCAGCAATACAGCGGCCAAGCCACCGAGCCTGCGCAACACGTCGACCAGTGCGTTCAAAATCATGGAGCTTCTCCAGTTGTCAACGGACTTTCAGTCCTGACGGTCATTGTCTTGCGAACCTGCCGCGCGATCCACAGCAGGTCGGGTGGTCTGGGTACCACCGTTGTTGCTGGCAACGTTTTGCCGGTTGCCCGCGCGCAACGCGTAGAGCATAAGACCTGCACGCTGCTCCTGAACGTCCTCGAACAAGGGGGATTTGCCGCGCACCAGTGACTTTGGCACGTCACCACCCGTCAGCGGGGGGCCGCTCACGACAATCAAGCAGCAGCGTCCGACAAGCTGTCATTGCGCTGGCGCTTGGGCCGCACCAGCCAGCCTCGAAGGTGTTCGGCAACTGCGCTGAGTCGGTGACCCATCGTGCACATCCGATGACTCGTCGTCGGCACGCCCGCGCTCCAGAATCTCATGCAGAGCTCGCACGCACGCCGACGAATCGCACGCAATGCGTGCAATCACGCCACCAGGCGACCCAGAGGGCACATCGCCGCTGGGATGTAGCACGATGCTCGGGATGTCCAAGAGATCGGCTTCTTCGACCAGTTCCCAGTCGGGTCCCGAGATGACACACGTGGCACCGCGCAACAATCCGAGCTGCATTGCGTAGCCGGAACTTGGCACAACCACGACGCCCGACTTCTGCAGCAGTGCATCCGCCTTGCTCGTGCGTATGGCCTGCGCCGTGTTGTCGGTGACAAGCCACACCACCAGGGTCTCGCGCCCCAGGTCGCGAGCGACACGAGCGATCTTGGGCAAGTCCGCCGGCACCAACTCATCGCCATCCGTTTGGGCGCCAACCAGTGCATAGCCTCTCAGTGCGCGGCGCAACTGGTCGCGCGACAGGCCGGCGCCTTTGAGAAGTTCAGACACTGGCGGCATCACCGAGGTCACTTGGCGCAATCCGTCGCTCAGCGGGTTGCCGACGCACACCATGCGCTCGGCTGCGATGCCCTCTTTGTACAGGGTGTAGTGCGACTTCAGCGTCGGTGTGTACAGCACCTCCGAGAGGCGATCGATCACCACCGCATTGGTGTCGCCATGGCGCGATGCAACTTCGCGCCGATGCCCCGCGCCCAGGTGCGCAAGTGCAATGCCGCGCTTGTTCGCAAGCAGGCTGCCCATCAGCACGTCGGTGCCATTGCCGCAAGTCAACACCGCGCGAGGCCGCAGTTCGTCGAACACCTGATCGAGCTTTCGCGACACACTCGCGAGTCGATCGCCGACCCCGTCTTGCCCCGCGCGCAGGTGAACCTGCAACGCCAACGGCTCCGACAGGCCGGGGGCCAACGCTCCCGGATCATTGACGCCGGGTTCGCCTGGACTCACCAGCACGCACGGTGGGAGGTCTTCGTACTCCGACAGCACCCCAGCGAGCACGGCGGCCTTGAACGCACCGAGCGGCGTGTCAACCAACAGCAACAGCGGAGACCGGATGGCCGCAACATCCACGCCGGCGCGCGCAATCCGCACGATGTCATGGTCGTCATGCACCACAGGTCGTGCGGCGCAGACTCGACACCCTGCGCAACTGGTGAGTGGGCTGCGATGCTGTCCCGAGCGGGCGCAACCTCTGCCAGAACCCGCGCTCCGCCCGTCTCGCGCGTTAGATCGTTGCCTGTCTCCCGCACCAGCGGAACCGGTGATCTGGACCGCGTCGGACAGGAACGCCGCCAGCAGCAGGCGGTTGCACAACAGGTTGATCTTGCGCGGGATGCCGCCGGTCCACTGGAAAATGAGCTCGAACGCCTCCGTCGTCGAACGACGGCTGGTCGGTCCATCCCACACGCCGCAGGCGATGCTCGATGTAGGCGCGTGTTTCCTCCGAACTGAGCGGCCCGAGGTGGCACGACGCGATGACCCGTTGCCGCAGTTGCTCCATCGCCGGCGACTCGAGCTGCTTGCGCAGTTCGGGCTGGCCGACCAGGAAACTCTGCAACAGCGCATGGTTGCCGAGCTGGAAGTTCGACAGCATGCGCAGTTCTTCGATGGCTTCGCGACCCAGGTTCTGCGCCTCGTCGACGATCAGCAATGCGCGCTTTCCGCCGGCGGCCACCGCGGTGAGAAACGCCTCAAGGCTGGCCAGCAACTGCGCTTTGCCGCCACTTGGCGCGGCGACCCCGAAGGCCGTCAGAATCGCCTGCAAGCAGCTCACCCGATTCGAGCTGCGTGTTCAGCACCTGGGCCGCCACGACCTCGTCGGGGTCGATGCCATCGAGCAGCGTGCGCACCAGCGTGGTCTTGCCCGCGCCGATCTCGCCCGTGACAACGATGAAGCCCTCGCCCTGATGGACGCCGAACTTCAGGTACGACAACGCGTTGCTGTGTCCCCGGCTGTCGAAGTAGAACGCCGGGTCCGGGTTGAGCTGGAACGGCGGGCCGCTAAGGCCGAACTTTGACTCGTACATCCGGGATCGAAGCCTTTGCGCCGTCGGTCGATGAATTGTTCGGTTGGAGTCCATCGGATACGCACCATCGCATCGGACACCGGCGCGCCGCTCGGCGGCCGCTGGAGTGCGACGAACTCTAAGCCCTGAGCGGGCCCAGACAACAAGCACACGGATCGGTGGTGCCCGCGGCAACGACGCAGGGAGCCGTGCGTACTATTGCGCGCCCTCGCGGAACAGCACGACCGTGACCGTCTCGATCAGGATCTGCAGATCCATGAACAGCGTGTTGTTCTTCAGGTAGTACAGGTCGAACTGGTGCTTGCGGCGGGCATCTTCCATCGACGCGCCGTAGCTGTAACGCACCTGGGCCCAACCGGTGACGCCCGGCTTGACGCCGTGGCGCAGGTCGTAGAACGGGATCTGGCCTTTGAGCTTGGCGACGAACTCGGGCCGCTCGGGACGCGGGCCGACGATGCTCATCTCGCCCTTCAGCACACTGATCAGCTGCGGCAGTTCGTCGATGCGGGTCTTGCGCATGAAGGCACCGACGCGGGTGACTCGCGAGTCATTCTTCGTGGCCCAGCGCGCCACGCCGTCGCTCTCTGCGTCGGTGCGCATGCTGCGGAACTTGACGCACTGGAAGGTCCGGCCGCCCAGGCCGACACGCTCCTGCCGGTAGAACACCGGCCCCCGGCTGTCAAGCTTGATCGCCAGCGCAGCCAGAATCATCACGGGTGACGCGATCAACAGCAACGCAGACGACGAAACCATGTCGAACGCCCGCTTGGCGAGGCGGCGACGCCGGCCCCTGGACGAAGCCGTCGCCGTACACCAACCAACTCGCCTTCAGGCTGTCGACCGGCACCTCGGCATGCGAGCGCTCGTAAAACGCCGCCAAGTCCAGAATCTTGATGCCGCGCGTGCGGCACATCAGCAACTGGTCCATCGGCATCACGCCGCCTCGCTGCTCGCGCACAGCGACCACGATCTCGTCGACGCCGTACTTCGACACGATGTCGGTCAGAGGTCTTGATCGGTCGAAAACCGGGGCGCCGTCGACCAACGTTTCCGTGTCCAGCGCGGTCTCGAAGAAGCCCACCACGTCGCGCATGTGACGGTCATCGGCCCGCAGATCGGTCAGCACGCCCTGCGCCTCGACACCTGTGCCCACGATCAACACGCGCGGCACCCCCGTGACACCCCGCAGCGCCATCGCTGCGCCACGCATCACCAGGATGGCGAGCAGGAAGTACGCCACCGCGGTTCCGACCAGAGGCCCCGGGTGTGGATTCAGGTCAAACTGTTTGAGCCCGAGGTACGTGCCGTAGCCGGCCAGCACAACAACCACGCTGATGCGCAGCGTCAGCGGAACCAGTGCCAGGCGATGACGGTAGATGCCGACGAACGATTGCAGCAGGGCCATCACCACCGCGAACGCGAACGCCGTGGCCATTGCGCGGGCGTCGGTGACGATGCCGGTCAGGCCACCCGGAAACGCGCTCAGCGTCACCGCGGCCGCAAGCAGCGCTGCGAACCCGAGGATGCCGTCGAGCAGCGCTTCGTAAACTGCGGCGGATGACGCCCTGCTCGGGAATACCCGGAACATGAAACCCCTTTGGTTGGTTTGGACGGGTGCTTCGTCTGCGCGGCGTGAACTGCGGTGCGCCCACCCGTGGAAACTGCAGGGGCGATTCTCTGGACCGTGCGAATTGCAACAATCCTCCAGACGCGGGGTTTGTGGCTGACCCCCCTGAATCCGGGGTCGACATCAACGTGTCACGGGACGGCGCCGCGCACGGCGCAGCGGCAGGGATGCGGCCGGCGTCGCGCGCTAGCAGCGCAGCCCGACGTGCACGGCGACCACGCCGGCCGACAGGTTGTGCACGTCCACGTGCCCGAAGCCGGCGGCCTTCATCATGGCCTTGAGTTCGGCCTGCGGCGGGTGCATGCGGATCGACTCCGCCAGGTACCGATAGCTTTCGCCATCGCCGGCCACCCAGCGGCCCAGACGAGGCAGCACCTGGAACGAGTACCAGTCGTAGGGCTTGCGCAACGGCTCGGCCACGCGCGAAAACTCCAGCACCACCAGCCGCCCGCCGACGCGCAGCACCCGCGCCATCTCGGCGAGCGCGCGCTCCTTGTGCGTCATGTTGCGCAGGCCGAAGCTCACCGTGGCGAGATCGAAGCTGGCATCGGCGAACGGCAGCGCTTCGGCATCGCACAGCACAGTGGGCAGGCTCAGGCCCTTGTCCACCAGCCGGTCGCGGCCCGCCCCCAGCATGGCGGCGTTGATGTCGGTATGCACCACGCAGCCGGTCGGGCCCACGCGTGCAGCCAGCGCACCCGCCAGGTCTCCGGTCCCGCCCGCGATGTCGAGCACGCGCTCGCCAGCCTTGGGCGCCGCGACCGCCACCGCATACGCCTTCCACACGCGGTGCAAGCCGAGCGACATCAGGTCGTTCATCAAGTCGTACTTGCCCGCGACCGAATCGAATACCCCGCGCACGCGCTGCGATTTTTCGCCCTCGTCGACTTGCTGGTAGCCGAAGTGCGTGCGTGTCATGTCGCGGTGTTCGTCAGTGCACGTGACCGCATGCCGAGCGCGGCGCCGGACACCATCGGGGCATCGCGATCGACACCGGCCTCGGCCAAGCGCCGCAGGTAACGATCCCAGTGGACCTGCTGCTGGCTGCCAAGGTCGTACAAGTAAGCCCAGCTGAAGATGCCTGTGTCGTGGCCGTCGGAGAACTTTGGCTGCAATGCGTAGTGACCCACCGGCGTCAGGTCGACGATCTCGACGTCGCGCTTGCCGGTCTGCAGCACCTCCTGCCCGGGCCCGTGGCCCTGCACTTCCGCCGATGGCGAATACACGCGCAGCAATTCGAACGGCAGGCGAAAGGTCTGTCCGTCGGAGTAGCCGACCTCGAGCACGCGTGACCCTTGGTGCAACGTCACCGACTGCGGGGTGGGTGCGCTCGACATGTGGTTTGGACCTCTGGGTAAGACCGAAATCGGGTGTCGAAGCAGTGTAGCGTTGGCTCGAGCGTCCCCTTGCAACCGTGCAAAAAACCACGACCGCGTTGCGTCGCGGCGACCGCCCGTCGGCCATCACCCAACGCTCAGGGGGACGCGGAATGGCGTCGCGAATTAGTGCGCAGCGCGCCGCGCCCAGGCCCGATAAGGTCTCGTCCATCGATTCGGCGAGCGCGCAGCCTTGGCGCCGTCCAGGAGCCCTTCCATGTCCACGCTGTCGCTTTCGTCTGCCCTGTTCACTCTGGCCGCCACGGCAGGCGCCGGTGGTGTGGCCTGGCTGGCCACCGCACTGCACTACCGGACCAAGCTGGCCGAACAGAGCTTGCAGCTGCAAACGGCCGAACAGGCGAAGCAGAAGGCACAGGAACTCGCGCTGCAGGCCCGCCAGCAGGTGGAGTCGCTGCAGCAGGCCCTGTCCGAAGCCAAGCGCGACGGCGCGATCCACAACGCGGCCAGTTCCGCGCGTGCCGTGGCCGCCGCCGCGGCAGCGGCGGAAGCCACCAAGGCCAAGGCACGTGTCGAACTCCTGCGCCAGCTCGACGCCGACGAGGCCAAGAAAGAACGGGCGCACGGCTTTGCCGACACCCAGCCGCTTGGCAACAGCTAGGCGCGCGGCGCCTAGCGCATCCGTTCAGACCAGCACGCGCTCGATGCCGCCGGCGTTGGCGCGCGCCACGTAGTCCTCGAGCCACGCTTCGCCGATGAGCCGGCGCGCCATCTCCACCACGATGTAGTCGGACTTCAGCAAGCCGCTGCGCAGGTCGCCCTGGTAGCGCGACAGGCCTTGCAGGCAGCTCGGGCACGAGGTCAGCACGGTGATGTCGTCGTCTTTACCCAGCGCGGCCTGCGTGCGCAAAGCGGCTTCGTCCTTGCGCAGCTCTTCTTCCTTGCGAAAGCGCACCTGAGTGGCGATGTCGGGCCGGCTGACACCGAAGGTGCCACTTTCGCCACAGCAGCGGTCGCTCTTGATCACCTGCTCGCCGACCAGTGCCTTCACGGTGAGCATCGGGTCGCGCTGCTTCATCGGCGTGTGGCAGGGGTCGTGATAGAGATACGCGCCGCCACTCGGCAGCGTGATGTTCTTCTCCAGCAAGAACTCGTGAATGTCGACGATGCGGCTGCCGGGGAAGATCTCGTCGAACTTGTAGCCCTGCAGCTGGTCGTAGCAGGTGCCGCAGCTCACCACCACGGTCTTGATGTCGAGATAGTTCAGCGTGTTGGCCACGCGGTGGAACAGCACGCGGTTGTCGGTGATGGTCTTCTCGGCGCGGTCGTACTGGCCGGCGCCGCGCTGCGGGTAGCCGCAGCACAGGTAGCCTGGTGGCAGCACCGTCTGCACGCCGGCGCGCCACAGCATCGCCTGGGTCGCTAGCCCCACCTGCGAGAACAAGCGCTCCGAACCGCAGCCCGGAAAGTAAAAAACCGCCTCGCTGTCGACCGTGGTCGCGGCAGGGTCGCGGATGATCGGCACGTAGTGCTTGTCTTCGATGTCGAGCAGCGCGCGCGCCGTGCGCTTGGGTAGGCCGCCGGGCAGCTTCTTGTTGATGAAGTGAAGCACCTGCTCGCGCACCGGCGCGGGTCCCACCGTCGAGGGCGGCAGTGCCGTTTGGCGCTTGGCGGCCAGACGCATCAGGTCCGCCGCTGCGCGCTGCGCCTTGAACCCCACATTGACCATCGCGCGTCGCGCCAGGCGGATGGTTTCGGGGTTGGTCGCGTTGAGCATGAACATCGCCGCCGCCTGGCCCGGCTTGAAGCTCTTGCGTCCCATCTTGCGCAGCAGGTTGCGCATGTTCATCGACACGTCGCCGAAATCGATCTTCACCGGGCACGGGCTGGCGCACTTGTGGCACACCGTGCAGTGGTCGGCGACATCTTCGAACTCTTCCCAGTGAAGCAGCGAGATGCCGCGGCGCGTCTGCTCCTCGTAGAGAAAGGCCTCGATCAGCAGCGACGTGGCCAGGATCTTGTTGCGCGGGCTGTACAGGAGGTTGGCACGCGGCACGTGCGTGGCGCAGGCCGGTTTGCACTTGCCGCAGCGCAGGCAGTCCTTGATGCTGTCGCTGATGGCGCCGATGTCGCTCTGCTGCATGATCAACGACTCATGCCCCATCAGGCCGAAGCTCGGCGTGTAGGCGTGCTCGAGGTCGGCGGCGCGCACGTGCTCGTCGTTCAGCGCGGCGAGTGCCGCACCGCGCAGCAGCTTGCCCTTGTTGAAGCGGCCCTCGGGATCGACGCGCGCCTTGTAGTCGGCGAAGTCGCGCAGCTCGTCGTCGGTGAGGAATTCAAGCTTCGTGATGCCGATGCCGTGCTCGCCGGAAATCACGCCGCCCAGGCTGCGCGCCAGCGCCATCACGCGCGCCACCACCGCGTGCGCGGTCTGCAGCATCGGATAGTCGTCGCTGTTGACCGGGATGTTGGTGTGCACATTGCCGTCGCCCGCATGCATGTGCAGGGCCACCCAGAGCCTGCTGTGCAGCACTTGTTGATGCATGCGCTGGCACTCGGCCACGATCGGAGCGAACGCGCCGCCAGCGAACAACTCACGCAACGGCTCGAGCACCTGGAGCTTCCAGGAAGCGCGCAGGCTGTGGTCTTGCAACTGCTCGAACAGCGTGCGCTGCCCCGGCGCGGCCGTGGCATCGAGCCGGTCGAGCCAGCCTTGCCACAACGCACGCACCTCGCGCAGCAGCGCCAGCGCCTGCTGCACGCGGTCGTCGAGCAGCTCCGCGCTCGGGATCTCCTGCGCGTCGTCGCCGCGCCCAAGCGGCAGCGACTCCTCGGTGAAGAAGCGCTCCAGCCGCTGCGAGCAGCTCGAGCTTGTTGCGCAACGAGAGCTCGATGTTGATGCGCTCGATGCCCAGCGTGTATTCGCCCATGCGCTCGAGCGGGATCACCACGTCTTCGTTGATCTTGAAGGCGTTGGTGTGGCGCGCGATCGCTGCAGTGCGCTTGCGGTCGAGCCAGAACTTGCGTCGCGCATCGGCGCCCACGGCGATGAAGCCCTCGCCCGAGCGGCTGTTGGCGATGCGCACCACCTCGCTGGCGGCGCGCGCCACCGCGGATTCGTCGTCGCCGACGATGTCGCCGATCAGCACCATCTTCGGCAGCGCGCCGCCGCGCCCCGCCCGTTTGCTCTTGGTGGCGTAGTCCACCGCCTTCAGGTAGCGGTCGTCGAGGTGCTCGAGGCCAGCCAGGATGGCGCCACCCTTGCGCTGATCGGCAAACATGAAGTCCTTGATCTCGACGATCGACGGCACCGCCTCGCGCGGGTTGCCGAAGAACTCCAGGCACACCGTGCGTATGTGTGGCGGCATGCGGTGCAGGACCCAGCGTGCCGACGTGATCAGGCCGTCGCAGCCTTCTTTCTGCACGCCGGGCAGGCCCGAGAGGAACTTGTCGGTGACGTCCTTGCCAAGACCTTCCTTGCGAAAGCGCGCACCGGGGATCGCGAGGCGTTCGCGCCGTTCAATGCCCTTGCCGCTGGCATCGAACCAACGCAACTCGAAGGTCGCGACCTCGGCGTCGTGGATCTTGCCCAGGTTGTGGTCGAGGCGCTCCACTTCGAGCCAGCGGCCCTGCGGCGTGACCATGCGCCAGCTCGCGAGGTTGTCGAGCGCGGTGCCCCACAACACAGCCTTCTTGCCTCCGGCGTTCATCGCAATGTTGCCGCCGATGCAACTTGCCTCGGCCGACGTGGGGTCGACCGCAAATACATGGCCGGCGGCCTCGGCGGCGTCCGACACGCGTTGAGTCACCACACCGGCCTCGGTGCGAATCGTCGGCACCGGTTGCGCGACGCCGGGCAGGCTGACCATCTCCACGGCGCCCATCGCCTCGAGCTTCTCGGTGTTGATGACCGCGCTCTTCCACGTGAGCGGGATCGCGCCACCGGTGTAGCCGGTGCCACCGCCGCGGGGAACGATCGTCAGGTCCAGTTCGATGCAACCTCTGACGAGGCCGGCCATCTCCTCCTCGGTGTCCGGCGTCAGCACGACGAATGGGTATTCCACGCGCCAGTCGGTGGCGTCGGTCACGTGCGACACGCGTGACAGGCCGTCGAACTTGATGTTCTGCTTGTCGGTGTGGCGCGACAGCACCTTGCGCGTGCGCTGGCGCAGATCCCACACCTGGGCGAAGTGACCGGCGAAACGGCGCACGGCATCGTGCGCCAGCACGAGCAGTTCACCGACAGCGGCGTCACGGCCGGAATCGTCCACCGGCGTGCGCCGCTTTTCCACCTCGGCCAGCCGATGCGACAACGCGTCGATCAATGCGCGCCGGCGCTTGGGGTTGTCGAGCAGGTCGTCTTCGAGGTAGGGGTTGCGCTGCACGACCCAGATGTCGCCCAGCACCTCGTACAACATGCGTGCCGAGCGTCCGGTGCGGCGTTCGGTGCGCAAGCGCGACAGCACGTCCCACGCGGGCTCGCCGAGCAGGCGGATCACGATCTCGCGATCGGCGTACGAGGTGTAGTTGTACGGAATCTCGCGCAGGCGCGGCGCGCTTGGGTCAGCGGCCCGGTGCCCGGCTTCGGCGAAAGGCGGCTGCGCGGGGGCAGCGTATACGGTGCGTTCATGACGGCGTGCAGGGGCTGGAGTCGCGTCGAAGGTCCTCGAGCAACGCCTGTCGCGGCCCACGGGCGAGCATGTTACCGCGGTGCAGCATCACCCCTCGCGCTGGCAGTCGTGCTGCACTGCGGCGGGTAATCCCCGTTGCCGCTCACGTTGCATCCGTGCCAGAAACGCTGCTGTCACTTTGCAGTGCGAGCATCGTCGGTTTGTCGTCGTCGATGGTCCTCAACGGAGAATTCATGAATCGCAGAACTGTTGCGCTGAGCGCTTCGATCCTGGCCGGCCTGGCGTTGTCGGGCCCGGTGCAGGCACAGACCGAGATCCAGTGGTGGCATTCGATGGGCGGCCAGCTCGGCGAGTGGGTGAATGGCCTGGCCAAGGGCTTCAACGACAGCCAGAAGGACTTCAAGGTCACGGCGGTCTACAAGGGCAGCTATCCCGAGAGCTTCGCAGCGGCGATTGCGGCGTTCCGCGCCGGCAACGCGCCGCACATCCTGCAGGTGTTCGAGGTCGGCACCGCCACCATGATGGCCAGCAAGGGCGCCGTGGTGCCGGTGAACGAGGTGATGAAGCTGGCCGGCGTCAAGTTCGACGCGAGCGTCTACGTACCCGCCGTCAGCGGCTACTACACGGCGCCCAACGGCCAGATGCTGAGCCTGCCGTTCAACAGCTCGACCACGGTGCTGCACTACAACAAGGACGCCTTCAAGGCCGCCGGCCTCGACCCCGCGCAGCCGCCCAAGACCTGGCCGGAGGTGGCGTTGGCCGCGGCCAAGCTGAAGGCCAGCGGCCACAAGTGCCCGTTCACGACCAGCTGGCAGAGCTGGACGCAGCTGGAGAGCTTCAGCGCCTGGCACAACGTCGAGTTCGCGACGCTGCGCAACGGCTTCAACGGCATGGGCACGCGGCTGGCGTTCACGACGCCGCTGCACGTGCGCCACATCGAGAACCTGGCCAACATGGCGCAGCAGGGGCTGTTCGTCTACAAGGGCCGCAGCGGCTCCGCTGACGGCGTCTACCAGTCCGGCGAGTGCGCGATGTACACCGGCACGTCAGCGGCCTACGGTGGCATCAAGCGCAACGCTGAAGTGCCGAGTCCGGCATCAGCACGCTGCCGTACTACCCCGACGTGCCCGGCGCGCCGCAGAACACCGTGATCGGCGGCGCCAGCCTGTGGGCGATGGCCGGCAAGAAGCCCGACGAGTACAAGGGCGTGGCGCTGTTCTACAAGTACCTGTCCGAGCCGGAGGTGCAGGCAAAGAGCCACCAGCAGACCGGCTACCTGCCGATCACGACCGGGCGCTTTCAATCTCACCGAGAAGAGCGGCTTCTACAAGCGAACCCGGGCACCGACGTCAGCGTCGACGCAGATGATCCGCAAGACCACCGACAAGTCGCGCGGCATCCGCCTCGGCAACTTCCTGCAGATCCGCACCATCCTCGACGAGGAGTTGGAGCAGGTATGGGTCGGCAAAGAAGACGGCCAAGCAAGGGCTGGAGGACGCGAAGAAGCGCGGCGACGCCGAGCTCGAGAAGTTCGAGAAAGCCAACAAGGGCTGATGCCCTTGTTGGCCTTCGCGCCGACGTTGGGCACCCCTCCCCCGTCCTCTCCCGCCGGGCGGGGAGAGGTCTAGTCAGCAGAAGGACCATTGCCCTTGGCCGTCGAAAAGCGCGTCCGCTTCAAGAGCTGGTGGCTGCCCTGGGCGCTGGTCGCGCCGCAGATGGTGGTCATCATCGTGTTCTTCTTCTGGCCCGCCGGCCAGGCGCTGTACTACAGCGTGCTGCAGCAGGATGCCTTCGGCACCAGCGTCGAGTTCGTCGGCCTGGAGAACTTCAAGGCCCTGTTCGACGACACGTCCTACCTGGCGTCGTTCAAGACCACCGCGTGTTCTCGGTGCTGGTCGCAGCGCTCGGGCCTGGCGATCTCGCTGCTGCTGGCGGTGATGGCCGACCGCGTCGTCAAGGGCGCGCGCTGGTACAAGACGCTGCTCGATCTGGCCCTACGCCGTGGCGCCGGCGGTGGCTGGTGTGCTGTGGCTGTTCATGTTCGCGCCGTCGGTCGGCGTGGTCAGCTACGCGCTGCGCGCGATCGGCATCGAGTGGAACCACCTGCTCGACGGCACCGACGCGATGATCCTGATCGTGCTGACGCCGCGGTGTGGAAGCAGATCTCGTACAACTTCCTGTTCTTCCTCGCCGGGCTGCAGAGCATCCCGAAGAGCCTGATCGAGGCCGCCGCCATCGACGGCGCCGGCCCGTGGCGGCGCTTCTGGACGGTGCAGTTCCCGCTGCTGTCGCCGACCACCTTCTTCCTGCTGGTCATCAACATCATCTACGCGTTCTTCGACACCTTCGCCATCATCGACGCCGCCACCGAAGGCGGGCCCGGGCAAGGACACCGCGATCCTGGTCTACAAGGTGTACTTCGACGGCTTCAAGGCGCTCGACCTCGGCGGCTCGGCGCACGCAGCGTGGTGCTGATGGCGATCGTCATCGCGCTGACGGTGGTCCAGTTCCGCTACGTCGAGAAGACGCGTGCACTACTGACCGGTCCGGCACCATGATCGAGAGACCGGCCTGCTCGCCACCGTCCTGTCGCACCTCGACGCTGATCCTCGGCGTGTCGTCGTCGGCTTTCCCGGTGTACATCACGTTCATCGCCAGCACCCAGACCGCCGAGGCAGATCGTGCAGAACGTGCCGATGTCGCTGCTGCCGGGCGACAACATGTCGAGAGCTACCGGCTGGCGCTGTTCGGCGGGCAGGCGCGAATACGGCAGCAACGCTGCCGCCGGTGGCGCCGATGCTGATGGTGAGCCTGATCAGCGCGCTGGTCATCGCGATCGGCAAGATCGCGATCTCGCTGCTGTCGGCCTTCGCGATCGTGTACTTCCGCTTCCCGCTGCGCGGGCTGGTGTTCTGGATGATCTTCGTGACGCTGATGCTGCCGGTGGAGGTGCGCATCCTGCCCACCTACAAGGTGGTCTCCGACCTCGGCATGCTCAACACCTATGCCGGGCTGACGATGCCGCTGATCGCCAGCGCCACCGCGACTTTCCTGTTCCGCCAGTTCTTCCTCACCGTGCCCGACGAACTGGTCGAGGCGGCGCGCATCGACGGCGCCGGCCCGATGCGCTTCTTCAAGGACGTGCTGCTGCCGCTGTCGACGACCAGTCGATCGCGGCGCTGTTCGTGATCCAGTTCATCTACGGCTGGAACCAGTACCTGTGGCCGCTGCTGATGACGACCGACGAGGGCATGTACCCGGTGGTGATGGGCATCAAGCGCATGATCGCCGGCGGCGACGCGGCCACCGAGTGGAACGCGGTGATGGCCACCGCGATGCTGGCGATGATCCCGCCGGCGCTGGTGGTGCTGCTGATGCAGAAGTGGTTCGTCAAGGGCCTGGTGGACACCGAGAAGTAGAGCGAGACGCACGCAGGGAACGAGGGCACGCATGGGCGCGATCATCGCCTGCGCAACGTCGAGAACGACATACGCGTCCCCGGCATGCAAGGCCGGCAGGTCCGAAGCCAGGTGATCCACGGCGTCAACGCCGAGATCACCGACGGCGAGTTCATCGTCATCGTCGGGCCGTCAGCGGCTGCGGCAAGAGCACGCTGCTGCGCATGGTGGCCGGGCTGGAGGAGATCACCGGCGGCGAGATCTCGATCGGCGGCCGCGTGGTCAACGACATCGAGCCGGCCGAGCGCGACATCGCGATGGTGTTCCAGAACTACGCGCTGTATCCGCACATGAGCGTGTTCGACAACATGGCCTACGGCCTGAAGATCGCGAAGGTGCCGGCGAGCGAGATCGACGAAGCGCGTCGACAAGGCGGCGAAGATCCTGGAGCTCGCGCACCTGCTCGAGCGCAAGCCGCGCGAGCTCTCCGGCGGCCAGCGCCAGCGCGTGGCGATGGGCCGCGCGATCGTGCGCCAGCCGGCAGGTGTTCCTGTTCGACGAGCCGCTGTCCAACCTCGACGCGAAGCTGCGCGCGCAGACGCGGCTGGAGATCCAGAAGCTGCACAGCGAGCTCGGCGTGACGTCGCTGTTCGTCACGCACGACCAGGTCGAGGCGATGACGCTCGGCGCAGCGGCTGGTCGTGATGAACGCGGGCCGCATGGAGCAGATCGGCACGCCCGAGGAGGTGTACGGCGAGGCCGGCCACCACCTTCGTCGCCGGCTTCATCGGCTCGCCGCCGATGAACCTGCTGCGACGGGCGTGGCCGACGGCATCGCGCTTCACGGTCGGCAGGCACGACGCTGCCGCTGCCGCAGGCCGCGCCGCGCAAGCGGGCGACTGATGCTCGGCGCTGCGGCCCGAGCACGCCGAGCTGCGAGCCGGCATGGCGCCGGCTGGCCGATGGCGGTGGAGATGATCGAGATGCTCGGCGCCGAGCGCCTGGTGCACGGCCGCATCGGCAGCTCGCATGTTCACGTGCGGCATCGACGCCACGCTGCGCGCCGCCGAACGTCGGCGCCACGCGTGCGCGCTGCACGGCGCGCCCGGAGCACCTGCACTGGTTCGACGCGCGACGCAGCAACGCTTGTGAGCGTCGAGCGATGGGCGCCTGGCCCTATCCGCTCTGGATCGCGCATCGCGGCGCCGGCAAGCTGGCGCCGGAGAACACGCTGGCGGCGTTCCGCCTCGGCGCGCGTCACGGCTACAGGGCCTTCGAGTGCGACGTGAAGCTGAGCGCCGACGGCGTGCCGTTCCTGCTGCACGACGACACGCTGGATCGCACCACTTCGGCCAAGGGAGCCGCTGGCGACCTGGCCGTGGGCGGAGCTGTCGCGACTCGATGCCGGCAGTTGGCACAGCGAGACCTACGCCGGCGAGCCGCCAGCCGAGCTTCGAGGCGATCGCCTCGTTCTGCGTTGCCAACGGCTTTGCCTGCTGGACCTCGAGATCAAGCCGAGCCCCGGGACCGAAGCCGACACCGGCCGTGCCGTCGGCGAATGGGTGCGCCGGCTGTGGCGCGGACGCCGGCCGCTGCTCAGCTCGTTCAAGCCGCAGGCGCTGGCCGGTGCGCGCGAGACCGCCGCCGCAGCTGCCGCGCGCGCTGCTGCTCGACACGCTTGTGGCCGGGTTGCATGGACATGGCCGCGTCGCTCGACTGCGTGGCGATCATCACCAACCACCGCTGATGGACGCGGCGCTGCTTGCGCAGATCCACGCTGCCGGCGGCGCGCGCTGGTCTACACGGTGAACGACGCGGCAGCGGGCGCGACGAACTGATCGCCCTCGGCATCGACGGCATCGTGACCGACGCGGTCGACTGCCTTGGCCCGCAACGACCCGCAAGCGTGCCGGGCTGAATTCAGCCAACCACGTCGGGCTCCTCGACGCCGCGCACGCGTGAATACACCACCGTGTCGCGCGGCTGCCCGTCGACGCCCAGCGAATCCTGTCGCAGCACGCCCTCGAGCGTGAAGCCGCAGCGTTCGGCCACCGCACGGCTGCGTTGGTTGGCGCTCGACATGCGCACCTCCACGCGCCGCGCGCGCAGGCCATCGAATGCAAAGCGCGCCAGCGTCTGCACGGCCTCGGTGACGAGCCCCCGTCCCTGCGCGCTGCGCCGGACCCAATAGCCGATCTCGAACCGCGGCACGCTCCAGTCGAAGCGATGCAGACCGGTGCCGCCGATGAAGCGGCCGGTGTCGCGCTCGAAGATGAACATCGGCAGGTCACTGCGCTGCGCAAAATGCGCCGCCATCTGTCGGCAGACGAGCTCCGACTGCTCCACCGAAGGCAGCGCCTGCGCCCATGGCATCCAGGGCTTGAGCTGGTCGAAGCTTTCGACCACGGCCTCGTTGAGCGCGACGCCGTCGCCGGCGCACGGCGCGCGCAACAGCAGCCGCTCGCTGGTGAGCGGCGGCAGGTCGATCAGCAGCGGGTCGATCGTCGCCATCAGCCGCGCTCCAACGCCGGCGGCGCATGCAACGTGGCCTCGCTGCCGAGCTCGCTCAGCGCGCCGTCGGGCTTGGGCAGCACCCGCACCTGCCGGATGGCGCCCAGCCACGCCGCCACGGCGGACAGCAGCAACCCACCCACGCCGGCGAACACGAGCGCCGCGCGCAGGCCCACGTGCTCGCCGAGCCAGCCGCCGATCAGCGCCCCGGGGCCGGCGGGGATGAGGATGAGCCAGCGCATCGTGCTGGTCATGCGGCCCAGCAGCGGCTCGGGCGTGACCGCCTGCCGCATCGCGAGGAAGTTGATGAAGATCAGCACGGCGCCGACGCCGAACGCGAACAGCATGAACGCGAACGCCGCCACGCCCCACGCATTGACCGGCGCCACCGCGAGCAGCAGCCAGCCGACGCCGCACACGCCGATCGCCACCGGCAGGCTGGGGCCGGGCCCGATGCGCCGGCTCAGTGCGGTTGCCGAACACGCTGGCCAGCACCGTGCCGGCGCCGAGTGCGACGAAGACAGCCGCCGATCTGTTGCTCGTTCAGGCCGAGCTCACGCGTGGCGAACAGGATGTTCACCACCATCGCGGCTTGGTGGAACATCTGCCAGCAGCCCACGACGGCGGCCAGCGCCACCAGCAGCCGAGTGCCGGCGACGAACCGCAACCCGGCCCGCAGATCGCGCCAGAAGTGCGCATCGGGCCGCGGCGTGCGCCGCTCGGTCACGCGCACGCCGCGCAGGATCCAGGCCGACCACAGCAACATCGCGGCATCGACCAGCAGCGCCACCGGCGCGCCGACCACGCGGATCAGCAGCCCCGCCAGGCCCGGACCGACCACCTCCGCACCCGGAGCTGGCCAGCGCGTTCTTCGCGTGCGCCTCGACCAGGCGCTCGCGCGACACCACCTGCGTGAGCACGATCTGCGCCGCGCTGCCGGCCGTGGTGAACACGGTGCCGAGCGCAAACGCCACGAAGTACATCCACGGCATCGTCAGCACGCCCAAGCCCCAGGCCAGCGGCACGCTGGCCACGGTGAGCGCCAGAGCGATCTCGCCGCCCACGTAGACCGGCAGCTTGCGCACGCGGTCGAGCCACACGCCCGAAGGCAGCGAGAACAGCACGAAGGGCGCGATCTCCATCGCGGTGAGCAGGCCCATCTGCGTGGGCGTGGCGTGCAGCAGCACGGCCGCGGTGAGCGGCAGCGCGAGCATCGTCACCTGCCCGCCGAGCGAGCTGACCAGGATCGACAGCCACAGGCGGCGATAGGTCGCCACGCGCAACAGGTCGTTGGCGTCGAGCGTCAACAGCTCCCGCCACGACCGAATGTGTTTCAAGACCGATTCCATCTTCTTCTCCGCGCCGCCGGCCCGAAAGGGACCGGCGACGTGTGTTGTTCGACGCGGGAGAAAGAACAACGACGGCATCTCCCGCTGACTTCTCAGCGGGGCTCCGATCAGAAGCGGCGATGCCGAGAAGGGTTGCCTATTGCAGGCTGGGTTGGAAGCCGACTGAACCGCTGGCTTCCACGGTGCACAGGGCCGACGGGTTGCTTGCCGTCCAGCTGGCGGGTGCCTGGTTTTCCGGCTCCACCAACTGCAGCCCCATCGAGGCGGCAAGGCCCACCGCCACCAGCGACACGCGCACGATCAGCGTGCCGTGGGCGGCCCGTCGATGTGTGGAGGTGCGTGGTTTCATGGGATGCTGCCTTTGCGCCGAAAGGGTGCGGCATCCTAACAGCGCCCCAAGCGGCACCGCAAGGGGGTGAACGACGCGCGGTGGACGCGCGGCTACGAACGGTAGTCGGCGTTGATGCGGACGTAGTCGTGCGACAGGTCGCAGGTCCAGACTTCGCTCGCCGCGGATGCCCCGATGCAGATGAACACGCACGGTGATCTCGGCCTGCTTCATCACCCGCTGCCCCTGCTCCTCGCGGTACTCGGGATGGCGCCCGCCCCGGTGCGCCACGTGCACGTCGTCGAGGTGGAGGTCGATCAGGCCCTGGTCGAGGTCGTCGATGCCGGCATAGCCCACCGCGGCCAGGATGCGCCCGAGGTTCGGGTCGCTCGCGAAGAACGCCGTCTTCACCAGCGGCGAGTGCGCGATCGCATAGGCCACGCGACGGCACTCGGCTTCGTCGCGGCCGCCTTCGATGCGCACGGTGATGAACTTGGTGGCGCCTTCGCCGTCGCGCACGATGGCCTGCGCCAGCTGCACCGACACGGCCACCACCGCATCGCGCAGCGCGCGGCCTTCGGCCGACGCCAGCGAGTCGATGCGCGCGTGGCCGGCGCGTTGCGTGGCCATCAGCACGAACGAATCGTTGGTCGACGTGTCGCCGTCGACGGTGATGCGGTTGAAGCTGGCATCGGCGGCCTCCCGCACCAGCGACTGCAATGCGGCCGGTGCGATCACCGCGTCGGTGGCGACGAAGCCGAGCATCGTCGCCATGTTCGGGTCGGATCATGCCGGCGCCCTTGGCGATGCCGGTGACCGTGACCGTGCGGCCATCGATCGACAAGCTGTCGCGACGCCGCCTTGGGCAGCGTGTCGGTGGTCATGATGCCTTCGGCCGCATCGAGCCAGTGCGTCGGCCTTGAGCGCGGCCACGCGCCGCCGGCAAGCCGGCCTCGATGCGGTCGACCGGCAGCGTTTCCATGATCACGCCGGTCGAGAACGGCAGCACCTGCTCGGGCTGCACGCCGATCAGGCCGGCCAGCGCTTCGCAGCTGCGCCGCGCACGGGCCAGGCCATCGGCGCCGGTGCCGGCGTTGGCGTTGCCGGTGTTGATCACCAGCGCGCGGACATCGCCGCCCGCGGCGAGGTGCTCGCGGCACACCTGCACCGGGGCCGCGCAAAAGCGGTTGCTGGTGAACACGCCCGCCGCGACGGCCCCTTCGTCGAGCGCGAACACCACCAGGTCTTTGCGGTTGGCCTTGCGCATGCCCGCCATGGCGACGCCGATGCGCAGGCCTGGCACGGCGTGCAGGTCGGCGGCACGCGGAACGGTCAGATTGACGGCCATGCGCGCGCGCCGTTCAAGCCAGCCTGCCGTGGCAGTGCTTGTACTTCTTGCCGCTGCCGCACGGGCACGGGTCGTTGCGGCCCACCTTGGGCACGGTGGCGACCTGCGCTTGAGGATCGGCCTCTTCCGACACGCTGCCGTCTTCGTTGGGATGCGTGTAGGTCACGTTGGCCACCTGGCTGGCGCGCTCCTCGATCGCCTCGGCCGCTTCGCTGGCCTGCTCCTGCGACTGGATGCGCACGGTCATCAGCAGGCGCGTGACCTCGAGCTTGACCAGGTCGAGCAGCTGCGCGAACAGCTCGAACGCCTCGCGCTTGTATTCCTGCTTCGGGTTCTTCTGCGCATAGCCGCGCAGGTGGATGCCCTGGCGCAGGTAGTCGAGCGCTGCCAGGTGCTCGCGCCAGTGGGAGTCGATCGACTGCAGCAGCACCATGCGCATGAACGGGCGTGAACTGGTCCTCGCCGACCGTGGTCACCTTGCCGGCGAACATCTGGTCGGCGGCGGCCACCACCTTCTCGACGATGTCCTCGTCGGTGATCGAGTCGCTCTTGGCCACCTCGCCCTGCAGGTCGATCTCGAGCTGCCACTCGTCCTTGCAGCACCTTCTCCAGGCCCGGCAGGTCCCACTGCTCTTCCAGGCTCTCGGCCGGCACGTAGGTGCGCACCACGTCGGTCATCGCGCTGTTGCGCAGGTTGGCGATCTGATCGGCCACCGATGCCGCTTCGAGGATCTCGTTGCGCTGCTGGTAGATGACCTTGCGCTGGTCGTTGGAGACGTCGTCGTACTCGAGCAGCTGCTTGCGCATGTCGAAGTTGCGCGCCTCGACCTTGCGCTGCGCGTCTTCGATCGAGCGCTTGACGATGCCGGCTTCGATCGCCTCGCCTTCGGGCATCTTCAGCCGGTCCATGATGGCGCTGCACGCGGTCGCCGGCGAAGATGCGCATCAGCGGATCTTCGAGCGACAGGTAGAAGCGCGACTGGCCCGGGTCGCCCTGCCGGCCCGAGCGGCCGCGCAGCTGGTTGTCGATGCGCCGGCTCTCGTGGCGCTCGGTGGCGATGATGCGCAGACCGCCTTCGGTCTTCACCTTCTCGTGCAGGCCTTGCCACTCGTCGTGCAGCTTGCGGATGCGCTGCGCCTTTTCTTCCGGCGCCACGGATTCGTCGGCCTCGAGGAACTGCACCTGCTTCTCGACGTTGCCGCCGAGCACGATGTCGGTGCCGCGGCCGGCCATGTTGGTGGCGATCGTGATCACGCCGGGCCGCCCGGCCTGGGCGACGATCTCGGCCTCCTTGGCGTGCTGCTTGGCGTTGAGCACCTGGTGCGGCAACTTGGCATCACCGAGCAGCCTGGAGATCAGCTCGGAGTTCTCGATCGACGTGGTGCCCACCAGCGTCGGCTGGCCGCGGCCGTGGCAATCGCGGATGTCTTCGAGCACGGCGTTGTACTTCTCGCCCGCCGTCTTGTAGATCAGGTCGAGCTCGTCCTTGCGGATGGTCGGCTTGTTCGGCGGGATCACCACCGTTTCGAGGCCGTAGATCTCCTGGAACTCGTAGGCCTCGGTGTCGGCCGTGCCGGTCATGCCGGCGAGCTTGCCGTACATGCGGAAGTAGTTCTGGAACGTGATCGACGCCAGCGTCTGGTTCTCGCTCTGGATCGCCACGCGTTCCTTGGCCTCCACCGCCTGGTGCAGGCCGTCGCTCCAGCGCCGGCCCGTCATCAGGCGGCCGGTGAACTCGTCGACGATGATGACCTCGCCGTTCTGCACCACGTAGTGCTGGTCGCGGTGGTACAGCTGGTTCGCCCGCAGCGCGGCGTACACGTGGTGCATCAGCGTGATGTTGGCCGGGTCGTACAGGCTCGCGCCTTCGACCAGCAGGCCGGCCTTCGGACAGCAGCGCCTCGGCGTTCTCGTGGCCCGCTTCGGTGAGGTAGACCTGGCGGCTCTTCTCGTCGACCGTGAAGTCGCCCGGCTCGATCACGCCTTCGCCGGTGCGCGGATCGGCCTCGCCGATCTGCTTCTTCAACTGCGGCACGACCGCATTGATGCGCACGTACATCTCGGTGTGGTCTTCGGCCTGGCCGCTGATGATCAGCGGCGTGCGCGCTTCGTCGATCAGGATCGAATCGACCTCGTCGACGATCGCAATAGTGCAGGCCCCGCGCGACGCGATCGGCGACCTCGTAGACCATGTTGTCGCGCAGGTAGTCGAAGCCGAACTCGTTGTTGGTGCCGTAGGTCACGTCGGCGGCGAAGGCGGCCTGCTTCTCCTCGCGGCTCATGCCGGGCACGTTGACGCCCACCGTCAGCCCGAGGAAGGTGTACAGCCGGCCCATCCATTCGGCGTCGCGGCGCGCCAGGTAGTCGTTGACGGTCACCACGTGCACGCCCTTGCCGCCGAGCGCGTTCAGGTAGACCGGCAGCGTGGCCACCAGCGTCTTGCCTTCGCCGGTGCGCATCTCGGCGATCTTGCCTTGGTGCAGCGCGATGCCGCCGATCAGCTGCACGTCGAAGTGGCGCATCTTGAGCGCGCGCTTGCCGGCCTCGCGCACCACCGCGAAGGCCTCGGGCAACAGATCGTCGAGCGCGATGCCGCCGTTCGAGCCGCTGGCGGAACTCGTCGGTCTTGGCGCGCAACGCGGCGTCGTCGAGGCGCTCGAACTCGCCTTCGAGCGCGTTGATGCGCTCGACCACGCGCCGGTACTGCTTGAGCAGGCGGTCGTTGCGACTGCCGAATATCGAGGTGAGGATCTTGGGCAACATGCGGAGGGTTGCGCTGATGGCCGTGGGCACCGCACAGCGCCCATCAAGGCCCAGCGGCTCGATCAGCCGTCGAGCGTGCCACGAAAGCCGGGCAGTTTAGCAGCCGCACCGGTCGGCGGCCGGCGCCCGTGTCAAGGCCATGCCGCCGCCGCGTTCCGCGAGGCTGCCGGCCGGTCAGGGTGTGGCGTCGCCGGGTTCCGCAGCCGGCGCTGCGCGCGGAGTCGGCGCCGCCGCAGCTGGCGACGGTGCCGCAGTCGCCGGCGCGTTGTCCACCGGGCTCACGGCGACCGCTGGCGTGGCGGCCACCGCACCGCCTTCAGCCGCCACAGCGGCCGCGCGGCGGCGGGCGGCGCGCTGCTTGGCGCCGTCGGCGACCATGGTCGGGGCGGTCACCTGCCCGTTGAGAAATCGCGTCGGGTTCTGCTGCACGCCGGACAACATCACCTCGAAGTGCAGGTGCGGACCCGTCGAGCGGCCCGAGTTGCCGACTTCGGCGATCTTCTGGCCGCGCTTGACCATCGTGCCGGTCTTCACCAGCAGCTTGGACGCATGGGCGTAGCGGGTGACCAGCGCATTGCCGTGATCGATTTCGATCATGTGGCCGTAGGCCGGATGCGGCTGGCTGACGATCACGATGCCGCCCGCGGCGGCCAGGATCGGCGTGCCGACGTCGGACGGAAAGTCGAGCCCGGTGTGCAGCGCGGCGCGGCCGGTGAACGGGTCGAGGCGAAATCCGAAACCGGAACCCACCGGCCCCTCGACCGGATGCGTGCTCGGCACCAGCGTCGCCAGCAGCTTGGTCTCGAACAGGCGCGACTCCACCAGCGTGAACAGATCGCTCCCGATGTCGGCCCTTTCGTCGAGCTGGCTGATCGCCTCGTTGAGCTGCTCCAGCGACGGCTGCGCCAGCGGAACGAACGGCCCGCCCTGGCCGCCTTTGCTGCGGCTCGGCAGAGCCTTGAGGTCGTCGGTTTTCACGCCGGCCATGCCGGTGACACGTTCGCTCAGCGCCTCGAGCTTCACCACCTTGGCCTGCATCTCACCCACTCGCAGCGCAATCGCATCGAGGTTCTCGCGCATGAAACGCTCGCGCTGCGCGGTCTCCTCGCGCACGATCAGCTTGACCAGCTGACCCATCACCGGCCAGCCTTCACGCGCCGCAGTCAGGAAGATGAAGTGATAGAGCGCGCCTGAAATCAGCATCAGTAGCGCGGCGAGCAGCAACCCACCGAATGCGAACTGCCAGCGCTTGATGTGGATCGCGCGCGTTCGCACCAGGGTGGAATCGGTGATCAGGATCTGCATCGCTAAACTCCTTGCCATGCCCGCTCAAGCGCGACCGGCACTGCCGTTGTCCGACGCCCTGCGCGCCAGCAAACCGCTGGCGCTCCTGGCCGAGCGGCTGCGCGAATCGAAGCGCCGCTTCGACTGCATTGCACCGGTGCTGCCAGATACGCTGGCCGTTCATGCACAACCGGGCCCGGTGGACGAGCACGGCTGGACTTTACTGGCGGCCAATGCGGCCGTGGCCGCCAAATTGCGTCAACTCGTGCCTCTGTTGGCAGCGCGGTTGGTGGAGCAGGGGTTCGGCGACCTGCCACTGCGCGTGAAGGTTCACACGCGACGCACCTGACACCACCATCGATGTGTGCGATGGTGCCGACTATCTGACTCGAACAGATGACCTACCGCTTACAAGGCGTGCCGGGTGCTATCCGAGAACATCCTCCTCACTCCGTTAATCCCAAGCTTCCCTCGTACGTGTGCGCTGGCCCTGAGGATTCGGAGCGGGAGAGGTCGAGGGTAGTACGATCAACGCGAGTGTGCCGACTCTCTTCGTGGCAAACATTCGAAGGTGATGGTTCGCTCCTCCGAATGCACTGTCAGCGGAGCACCCATGCCAACTGTAAACACGCCACCTTCCGAGCGCCTGCTCTCGCTCGACGTGTTCCGCGGGCTGATCATGCTTCTGCTGATCCCAGACACGATCGGCGGCTTGTCCTTCTATCTAATGGCCGAGCGGCAACCAGACGAACCCATCTGGGGTTTGTTGGCACAGATGTTTTCCCACGTGAGGTGGTCAGGTACGTCTGTGTGGGATCTGATCATGCCGGCCTTCATGCTGACCGCCGGCATTGCAATGGCATATTCATATTCAGCAAGAAAGGCGTACGGCCAATCCGATCGTTCGGTTCTCACTCACGCGGCGCTTCGATCGATCGCTTTGATTGCTCTGCACTTGACCTTGTCGATCCCGGTCAGATCGCGACTTGACTACCTTTGGCCACTCGCCATCCTGGCGCTCGGGCTGAGGCTACCCGCAAAGCTGGCGGCAGCGCTGCCTGCGTGGGCGAAGAAAGCTCCTGACAAGGCGACGCTGCTGTCGTGGGGGGTCGTTCTGGCAATTGTCATAGCGCGCGACCTGCTCCGCTTCGATGAGATTCCGAACTTTGAACTGTTCGGTCTGCTGCCGACTCTAGGCCTTGCATATTTCATGGCGAGCTTGTTTCTACCCTATCCGCCGCGAACCCAAGCGATGGCAGCCCTCAGCATCCTCTTTCTTTACTGGATCGCGTTTGTCTTGTTCCGCCAGCCGACCGTCAATTCAAATCCAGCCCTATATGGAGTTACTGCTGCCGATGAGATGTATTCGGGCTTCCTGTCGCATTGGAGCAAGGGCACCCACCTTGCTGCCACGCTCGATGTCTGGCTTCTAAACTTGTTCCCCGCCACTACCCATACACGCCCCCGATTCATGGAACTCACACGTTGCGGTTCATCCCTGTCACGGCAATGCTGCTCTTCGGCGTACTGTTTGGCCGAGCACTTCGGTCCGGAAAGCCACGCGAGCAGGTTCGAGACTGCGCCCTCCTTCTCGCCGTCATTGCGATAGTGGTGGCGTTGTTGCTTGATCACGGTATCGAGCCCATTGTGATGCGCATCTGGACATCCTCCTGGACCATCTACAGTACCGGTTTGGTCTTGATCGTCTTCCTCGGGCTCTACAGCATGATCGAATTAAGCGGTCATGCGAGGTGGACGAACGCATTTGTCGTAGTCGGCTCGAACTCCTTGCTTCTGTATGTTCTCGCGTTGGGGTACCGATGGCCCGTCATCGCCGTGTGGCGACAGGTTTTTGGGACCTCGGTCTTCGATGGCTACTGGCAGCCAATAGCTGAGTCGATTGCGTTCGCAGCGACGCTATGGGCTCTTGCCTTCATTTTGTATCGTTGGCGCATCTTTTTTCGGCTCTAGACCATCGGCGCTGTCCGCAGCCACACTCGCGCATGCACGGAGTTGAACGACCGCGCGTAGCCCGAGGCAAAACGAGCCAGTGCGTCTGACCTGCCCGGCTCCCTTCGAGCCACGCATTCCTTGGGGCGCACGGTCGGGATGCGGGTGACATGCGCTGCCCAGGAGATCCGTAGCACGGAGCCGACGGGTGAGGCCGTCATCGCCGATGCTGATGCTGCGCTGGCTGCGGTCTTGGGATTGGAAGCAGCGGCTGCGGTGGGTGCAGGGCGGACTACACTGAGCAATCGAACATCTTCGTTCCGCAAGCGCAGCGTTTGGCCCGCATAGTCGATGAAAACGTAGTTGTCAGTCTGATAGATCATGCTCACCGCGAGCAACTGGCCCTGCTTGGCAAGTGTCTCCGGGAGGCTCTCGCGAGCCTTGTCCTCAACTGCAATTTGGACGTTCTGCGCCATCCCGCCACCCAATCGCTGAGAGATTCTGTCGTATTGCGTTGCGCCGAACGCAAGTGCGGCGTCGAGGTTGACAACGCTTGTTGAGCGCTACAAAGGAGTACAGCGATCGGCGCTGCGGATGCGGCGGGCGCGGCCATCGAGCAGGTGCGCCGCAGCGACCCGTGGCTCGCGCTGCGGCTGGAGCTGGCTCGCGCGTTCGGGCTGACCAAACTCGAAGCGTTGTGTGTCGATCCGGTCGACGGCTTGCGGTCGTGGGGTCTGGTTGTGGGCAAGAATCCGTTCACGCAGCACCGCCTGTCGGCGCCACGCGCGGTGCCGGCGCTCAGCGACGCTGCGCTCGTCACTGCACGCCGCGCCGCGGCCTGGTTCGCAGAAGCCCGCCGCGATGCGGTGGCGGTGAGGGCGACCTGTGGCGGCGCTCACTACGTCAGCGTCGCTTGTTCGAGCGGCTCGGGCTCGATGACGCGCTGTTCTTCGCGGCAGCGAGCTCGATGCGGCTCGAGGCGCTGCGCTTGGGGCCGAAGTGGGCGTTTCGGGCGCGCCAGTCACTCACCCTCCCGTTGACAACTTGAATGAGGGAACGCTGGCGCGCTGTGCTCCCCTTGCAACGAGCGCCCGCTGTCAGTTGGATGTCGCGCTGAACTGTGTCAGCGTGAGCAGGTTGTTCGAGCCACCGGGCCGGATGAAGAACGAGATGCCCGGTTGGCCCGTCGCAAACGTGTTGTCGATGACGCAAGCCTTCAGAACGCCGTTTTGCCAAGCTTGAAGCTGGTTGCCGATGGCAGAAGCCTTGATCGCATCACCGGTCCTGAGGGGCGACTTGGCAGTCCACGTGACGGGGCAGTTGTTCGCCAGCAACGTGAAGCTCCCGAACGGTCCGTTCCAGCGGACGATGTAGATCGTGCCGTCGCGGCTGAACAGCACCTCGTACCCGCGGGCATTGTTGCTGTCGTCACTGGCCCGCAGCAGGAGTTCCACCTCGTGCGTCGGCCCGATGGTGCCGGAGTTCACCTGCACCACGGCTTCGACCGTCTGGTCCGGACCGAATCCACTAAGCAAGGCATAACTGTCGTCGTAGCCGTTGGTGACGCCGTTGGTCCCATAGGCAGTGCCGTTGGCTGTGCGCACAAAAGTCCAGGGATTGTTGGCCTTGCGCCACTTGCCGCCTTCCGAAATTGGGTACTCGGTCAGGTTGAAGGTCGTGCTGTAGCTGGCGCCTCCAACCGAAGCAGTGCTGCTTTGTGTGACGGCGACGGTCGTGCGCGTCCGGCAGGTGTAGGTGCGTGTGATGTTGGCGTTCGTCGCCGCATTGATGCAGGCCGACTCGCTCGAGAAGCCACCCTGCTGAAGAGTGTCATTGTAGAAGAGCTCCCACGGGCCCGGTGTGATCGTGGTCGCCGCGAAGGCGGGCAGGCAGAAGGTCGCTGTTGCCAGCAGGGTGCGGGTGAAGGAAGGCATGGCTGTTCTCCATTGGTTGTTTTGCCGGTTGGGCGCGGGGCGGACCGGGGCACCGGTTGGACCCTGTTCCTTTTTGTTTCACTTTTTGGGCCACGCCAGACCTCAGCGCGTCCCCCTCGGAGCAAGGCGACAAGGGCAAAAAAAGGGCCCGCCTAAAGCGGGCCCTGGTCCAATGGTAGAGAAGCCTTGGAACTCAGGCGCGGACCACGATGTCGTTCTTGACATCGACCACGCCGTTGACGCTGCGCGCCAGCCTTTCGGCACTGATCTTCTCGTCCAGCGACTTGGTGAAGCCCGACAGCTGGACCGTGCCCTTGAGCGTCTCGACCTGGATCGCCATTGCACTGACGGATTTGTCCTCGGCGAACTTGGCCTTGACGCGCGTCGTGATCGTGGTGTCGTCGACATACGACCCTATGGTCTGCTGATCTCGCATCACGGTGCATCCCGCGCCGGTGAGGAGAGCGATCGCGGTGATGGAGGCGGTGAGGATGGTCTTCATCATGGTGTCCTTTCATTTGTGTGGAGGCGCATTTCTGTAGCGCGTCAGCCCTTGCCCGACACGACCAGTTGGTTGTCCACGCTCACGACGCCGTCGACCGCGCTGGCGAGCGTGGTCGCGCGCTGGCGTGCGGGCGGATCGGGCGCGGTGCCGCGCAGCGAAACCTTGCCATCGATGGTGTCGACGTCGATGCGCATCGCGCTCAGCGTCTTGTCCTGGGCCAGCTTGGCATTCACCGCGGTGGTGATGGCCGCGTCCTTGACCTTGTCGGATACGTCGGCGGCGGCACGCTCGGTCGGGGTGGTACCGGCGCTGGGTGTTGCGCTGGGGTTGGCGCTCGGGATAGCGCTGGGGTTCGTGCCAGGGGAGCGGCTGCTTTCCTGCGTGCCTTGAGGCAGGCGTTCGGTCTTCGCGAGCGACGGATCGGCCGGTTGGCGCGGGCTGTCATCCGCAGGCCGGTTGCAGGCTCCCAACGCAGCGACGGCCAGCGCGGCACAGGTTGCTGCAATCGGGCGCAGGCGCCGGGTGTTGGTCTTTTGCATGTGAACTCCTTCATCATCACCGCCATGGCAGCGGATACGGCAACCATACGAAGGTGTCCGGTTCGCCGCGATGGGCGCCCGCTCCCGATCGTGTCGGACACCGCCGACATGGCGCCGCGATGTCGAGTCGGTTTCCCCCGCTAAGCGCTGGCGGCTTCGCTCTCGGGCTGCAGGTTGCTCACCTGCGGCAACTGCGCTTCGATCGTCGTGCCGCGGCCCGGCTGCGACGTCAGATCGAGCCGTCCGCCGTGCGATGCGACGCGAAAGCGCATGCCGGCCAGACCGCGCGCGCATCGGCACGCCGCGCGTGTCGAAGCCTCTGCCGTCATTGCTCACGCTCAGGCGCGCCACATCGCCGTCGTTGCGCAGGCACACTGTCACGTGGCGCCCCCTGGCGTACTTGGCGACGTTGGTCAACGCCTCCTGCACCACGCGGTACGCCGTGAGCTGCACGTCCTCGGCCAGCGACACTTCGTCGATGTCGGTCTGCACCTTGACCTCGCTGCGGCGGCCGAACTCGCCGCACAACACCTCCAGCGCCGCGGTGAGTCCGAGATTCGACAGCGTCGAGGGTCGCAGGTCCTCGATGATGCGCCGCTTCAACGCGATGCCCGCGTCGAGCGATTGCACCAGATGCCGATGCGTTCGCCGATTTCCGGCGGCCGCCCTTCAGGCGCGACTTGACGCGCGCCACGTCCAGCTTGGCCGCAGTGAGCAGGCCGCCGAGCTCGTCGTGCAGCTCGCGCGCGAGGCGGCTGCGTTCGTCCTCGCGCACTGTCTGCAGGTGGCGCGCCAGCTCGGTGAGCTCCAGCGTGCGGCGTTCGACTTCGGTCTCCAGCCGGTCGCGCTCGCGCTGCAGCTCGGCGCGCTGCTCTTCGCGCGCCGCGTCACCGACGTGCCGCTGTCAGCCAGCCGCAAAGCGTAGGCGATCTGTTCTTCGGTGAACCTGGACTTCTTCATCGCTTCTCCTAGCCCATCTCGGGGCGCTCAGAAGCGACCGTACCTCTAGTTTTGACCTGTCCAGGTTTTCCGGGGGGACGTCAAAACACTTTCGGGCGACGTCTGGTATCCGAAATGGTTTCTGAAGCCTGATCACCAAAACACTAGCGAACAAACACTTCTCATTGAGATCTGTTCTGCTGGTGCCGACTATCTGACTCGAACAGATGACCTACCGCTTACAAGGCGGTTGCTCTACCAACTGAGCTAAGTCGGCCCGGAGACGCAGGAATTGTAGGTGGCGACGGCTTCGGTCCGCCGCAGCAGACGGTGCCGCTACTTCACGCGCTTGAGCGCGGGGCGCCCACCACCAGCCGGTGGTTCGGGTGGCTCTGGCGGCTCGGTGGGTTCGCTCGGCACAGCGCGCGGGCCCCCGTTGGGCTTGGTCAGCGCAGCGTCCTCACTGGACGCCAAGCGAAGTCCGCGCACCACGCCGTCGGGCCGAGGCTCGATCGTGGTCGCCGGCTGCTCCGCACCATCGGCATGCGGCGCAGGAAATGCCATGCCTTGGCCGTTCTCGCGCGCGTAGATGGCCACGACGTGGTCAATCGGCACGACGATGTCCCGCGCCACACCGCCGAACCGCGCCTTGAACTCGATCGTGTCGTTTCCCAACCGCAGGCCACTCGTGGCCTCGAAGCCGATGTTGAGCACGATCTCGCTGTTCTTCACGTACTCCACCGGCACCTGCACCGTGCGGTCGACGAACACCGCCACGTACGGCGTGAATCCGTTGTCGGTGCACCAGTCGTGCAGCGCGCGGATCAGGTACGGCCGCGTCGAGCTGCCCTGCGTCTCGGAGCCTGGTGGCTTGGGGCCGGTGGACATCGCGGTCGTGCCTTGTCGATGCGCGCCGTGCTATTTGCGCATCACCTTTTCCGATGGCGTCAGCGCCTCGATGTAGGCCGGGCGCGAGAAGATGCGCTCGGCGTACTTCAGCAGCGGCGCGGCGTTCTTCGACATGTCGATGCCGTAGAAATCCAGCCGCCACAGCAGCGGCGCGATCGCCACGTCGAGCATCGAGAAATCGTCGCCCAGCATGTACTTGTTCTTCAGGAAGATCGGCGCGAGCTGGGTCAGCCGATCGCGGATCTGCGAACGGGCCTTCTCCAGTTGCTTGTCGGTTGGCTTGATGCCGCGGTTTTCCAGCACGTTGACGTGCGCGAACAGCTCCTTCTCGAAGTTGAGCAGGAACAGCCGCACGCGGGCGCGTGCCACCGGATCGCCCGGCATCAGTTGCGGGTGCGGAAACCGCTCGTCGATGTACTCGTTGATGATGTGCGATTCGTACAGGATCAGGTCGCGCTCGACCAGGATCGGCACCTCGTTGTACGGATTCATCAGCGCAATGTCTTCCGGCTTGGCGAACAAGTCGACATCGCGGATCTCGAAGTCCATGCCCTTTTCGAACAACACGAACCGGCAACGGTGCGAGTAGGGGCAAGTGGTTCCTGAATAAAGCACCATCATGGTGGCGACACTCCCGACAATTCTTCAACGAGCGACGCAGCGTGCGGCTCTCGACGCCACAGCCTGCGGACGATTCGGGTCCGGCGCGCTTCAATCAGCGCCGGACGCCTGGGTCACTTCACGTCTTTCCAGAACGCGGCGTTCAAACGCCAGGCAATCAGCGTGAACAGGCCAAGGAACAGCAACACCCACACGCCGATGCGCACGCGCTGGTTCTGCGCGGGTTCGCCCATCCATTGCAGGTAGGCCACCAGGTCGGCCACGGCGGCGTCGTATTCGGTCTTGCTGAGGCTGCCCGCACTGATCGACTCGAAACGGTCGAACGCCTGGATCGACTTCTTGGCGTCGTGCGGATCGGGCCGCTCGACGAACACGGCGCGCTGCTGACCCTGCAGTTCCCACAGCACATGCGGCATCGCAACGCTGGGGAACACCAGGTTGTTCCAACCGGTGGCCTTGGTGTCATCGCGGTAGAACGTGCGCATGTAGGTGTACAGATAGTCGGCGCCACTGCCCGCACCGCTGGCCCGCGAACGCGCCACCAGGCTCAGGTCGGGCGGCGCGGCACCGAACCATTCCTTGGCGCTCTTGGCCTGCAGCGCCACGGTCATGGTGTCGCCGACCTTGTCGGTGGCGAACAGCAGGTTTTCCTTGATCTGCGCTTCGTTCAGTCCGACCGCCGAGTCGGTGAGGCGGTTGTAGCGCACGACCGACGCCGAGTGGCAGTTGAGGCAGTAGTTGACGAACAGCTTGGCGCCGTTCTGCAGCGCCGACACGTCGGTCAGGCGCTCTTTCGGAAAGCGGTCGAGCGGGGCGCCGCCTTCCGACGCGAACGCGGGCATCGCGACGGCGCACGAGACAGCGGCCAACAGGCTGAGGATGATTCGCTTCATGGCGTGGGTTCTTTCAGCTCGTGGGCAGCGTCAGTGGGCCGCGAAGGTCACACGGTCGGGCACCGGCTTGAACGAGCCTTGCCGGCTCCACCACGGCATCAGCAGGAAGAACCCGAAGTAGATCAGCGTGCAGGCCTGCGACAGCAGTTCCAGCGCGGAGCCGCTGGGCGCGGCCGGCTGTGTACCTTGGTAGCCGAGGATCAGGAACGCCACGACAAACACTGCGTAGACGTACTTGTGCCAGCCCGGTCGGTAGCGGATCGACTTGACCGGGCTGTGGTCGAGCCACGGCAGGAAGAACAGCACGATGACCGCACCGCCCATCAGCACCACGCCCCAGAACTTGGCGTCGAAGGTCTTCATCAGCGCGATCAGCACGATCGCACCGACCACGAGCGCGCCCTTGAGCACGACGGAGCCCTTGCCCTTGACCAGGTTGAGCACGGCGGCCACCCCGACCAGCGCACACAACACGTTGACCATCGGGTCGGTGGTTGCACGCAGGATCGTGTAGTACGGGGTGAAGTACCAAACCGGCGCGATGTGTGCAGGCGTCTTCAGCGAATCGGCAGGAATGAAGTTGTTGTATTCGAGGAAGTAGCCGCCGAGTTCAGGCGCGAAGAACATCACCGCGCAGAAGATCAGCAGGAACACCGCCACGCCGAAGGTGTCGTGCACGGTGTAGTACGGGTGGAACGGGATGCCGTCGAGCGGCCGGCCGTGGCTGTCTTTCTTGGCCTTGATCTCCACGCCGTCGGGGTTGTTGGAGCCCACGTCGTGCAGCGCGAGGATGTGCGCCACCACCAAACCGAGCAGCACCAGCGGCACGGCGATCACGTGGAACGCGAAAAAGCGGTTCAGCGTGGCGTCACCGACGACATAGTCGCCACGGATCAGCAGCGCCAGGTCGGGCCCGATGAAGGGCACGGCGGCAAACAGGTTCACGATCACCTGCGCGCCCCAGTAGCTCATCTGGCCCCACGGCAGCAAGTAGCCGAAGAAGGCCTCCGCCATCAGGCACAGGAAGATCGCACAACCGAAGATCCACACCAGTTCGCGCGGCTTGCGGTAGCTGCCGTAGATCAGCCCGCGGTACATGTGCAGGTACACCACGATGAAGAACGCGCTCGCACCCGTCGAGTGCATGTAGCGGATGATCCAGCCGCCCGGCACGTCGCGCATGATGTACTCGACCGACGCAAACGCGTTGGCCGCGTCCGGCTTGTAGTGCATGGTCAGGAAGATGCCGGTGACGATCTGGATCACCAGCACCACCATCGCCAGCGAACCGAAGAAGTACCAGACGTTGAAGTTCTTCGGCGCGTAGTACTCCGACGCATGGTCGCGGTAGGCCTGGAACGCGGTCGGGAACCGGTTCTCTACCCACGTCATCAACCGGATGCTCATCGGCGCGCCGGCGGGTGCTTCCTTCATCTCAGCCATGCAAAAACCTCTGTTGTTCCCGTCGGGCGTGTCCGGCATGCGACCGCGGCGCGCGCCTGGACGGCCGGGCGCGCCGGGCGTTAGGCCTTCTTGTCTTCGCCGATCAGCAGCTTGCTGTCGGACACGTACATGTGCGGCGGCACCTCGAGGTTGTCGGGTGCGGGCTTGTTCTTGAACACGCGGCCCGCCAGATCGAATGTCGAGCCGTGGCACGGGCACAGGAAGCCGCCAACCCAGTCGTCGGGCAGCGAGGGCTGCGCACCGGTCTGGAACTTGTCACTCGGCGAGCAGCCGAGGTGCGAGCAGATGCCGACTGCCACGAACAACTCTGGCTTGATCGAGCGCCACTGGTTCTTGGCGTAGTCGGGAGTCGGGTATTGCGTGCGATCGGATTTCGGATCCGCCACCAGCGGCTCGCTCTTCTTCAGCGACTCGAGTTGCTCGGACGTCCGGCGCATGATCCACACCGGCTTGCCGCGCCACTCGACCACGGCTTTCTCGCCGGGCTTGAGGGCCGCGACGTCGAACTCCACCGGCGCGCCGGCCGCCTTGGCGCGCTCCGATGGGGTGAAGCTGGCGACGAAGGGCACGGCTGCAGCCACGCCTCCGACCGCGCCGGCGCCGCAAGTGATCGTCAGCCAAGTGCGGCGGGCAGGGTCGACGACGGGTTCAGCCATGGAGGTCCTTCGATGTTCTGGGCGCGTGTACGCGAGCAACCGCCGATTTTAGCGGACACGTCAAGCCCTCCCCCACACGGCATCAGCCCCACGTTGACAGCGGCCCGTTGCACGCAATACTGCCCGCGGCCTTCTGTCGGGCCGGGATGGATCCACGAACAAGGAGAGAGCATGAGCTTTACCAGCGAGTTCAAAGAGTTTGCGATGAAGGGCAACGTCATCGACCTCGCCGTCGGCGTGATCATCGGTGGCGCGTTCGGCAAGATCGTCGACTCGATCGTCGGCGATCTGATCATGCCCCTGGTCGGCAAGGTTCTCGGCGGCCTGGACTTCAGCAACTACTTCATCCCGCTGGCTGGCCAGACCGTGACCAACCTCGCCGACGCCAAGAAGGCCGGTGCGGTGTTCGCGTACGGCAGCTTCATCACCGTGGCGATCAACTTCGTGATCCTCGCCTTCATCATCTTCATGATGGTCAAGCAGATCAACCGGCTCAAGAAGGAGGCTCCGCCGCCCGCGCCCTCCGCGCCGCCGGAAGAGGTGGCGCTGCTGCGCGAAATTCGGGATTCGCTGAAGCGCTGACGTCAGCCTTCCAGCCCTGACGAACGGTCGGTCGCGGCCGTTGCAAGTCGCTCAAAGTACCACTTTCGCAACGGAAAGTAAGCCGGGCGCCTGGCGCGCGCCTGGAGCGTGAATCACGCCCGGAACACGAGCCGTTTCGCACGATGGCGGCGGAGTGGTTGGCCGCATACTGGTTTCAACCCGTGGTCCTTGGCCTCGATGACGACTGTCACGCCCGTGCGGCTCTCTCCGGCTCTCGAATCCGCCTTGCAGCGGGTGCGGCTGGCTGCGCGCGCGGCGGCTGAAAGAAGCGTCAACACGCTCGGTCTGGCCGCGCTCTCAGCCGCCAACAACGCCCAGCGCGATGCGCTGCTGGGCGGGCAGTTCGAACTGAATCGCAAGCTCGCGCTGTTTTGTCAGACCTTCAACGACACGCTCGAGGAACGCATCACGCGTGAATCGACGCCGCGCACCGACGCACACGTCGGGCCCGTCGACCTGGGACACGATGAGCCTGGTCGACGACCACGAGGTCGAGGTCAAGGTGCTGGCCGACCGCTTCGCGCTCAACATCCAAAACCAGTGCGAATGGGAGCTGCGCGAGCTCGATACCTACATGGGCGCGGTGATGCACCTGCGCGCCGCCGAGGCCGACCGCAACCCGCTGCGCCCAGAGATCCTCGGGCAGGCCATGGTGCGCGCGATCGAATCCATTGCCGACCGGCCCGAGGTGCGCAAGGCACTGTCGCTCGAGGTCGGCAAGGCGCTCGCCGACGCCATGCGCCAGACCTATCTCGACGTGATGGGCGACCTGCGCGCGGCGGGAATCAAGCCGCTGAAGATGACCGTGCGCGGCACGGAAGGGCCGGGCGCCAATGTCGGGTCGTATGAGACTGGCTACGACCAACTGCCGAACAGCACCGGGTCGAGCACGCGTGGGGCGCTGACTTCAGGCGGCGCCAGTCCCTGGGCAACCCCACCACCAGCGGCGGCGGATTCGCACGCAGCCAGCGCGGCACTGGGGTCGAAGGCTTCGCGTCCAGCGTGCGGGGCACGCAGGGCATTGGCGGCGACACGGTGGCGATGACGCAGTTTCCGGCCACCGAGCAGGCCGGCGAGCCGCGCGCGCGGGCCGGCTACGGCAGCACCAGCGGCGCCACGTTGGGCCAGATCGACCCGGAACTGATGGGCCTGCTGCGGCGACTGGCCTACACCGCGCCCCACGACGTCGTGTCGGCGCCGACCACCGGAGGCGGCCTCGGTCACATCGGCTCGATCTCCAGCCACGGCGGCCTCGCGGCGCAGAACCTGATCGTCGCGCACCGCGAGGAACTGCGCCAGGCCGCGACCGGCTCGCTCGATCACATGGTGATCGACGTGGTCGGCGGCTTGTTCGACCAGATCCTGTCCGATCCGAAGGTTCCGCCGCAGATGGCGCGCCAGATCGGGCGGCTGCAGCTGCCGGTGCTGCGCGCGGCCCTGGGTGACCCGACCTTCTTCTCGTCGCGGCGCCACCCGGTGCGCCGCTTCGTCAACCGCATCGCATCGCTGGCCATCGCATTCGACACCCTCGACAGCGACGACGGCAAGGCGTTCCTGAAGCTGGTCAAGGACCTGGTGCAGGAGATTGTCGAGGGCGACTTCGACCAGATCGAGCTGTACGAGCAGAAGCTCGACGCACTCGAGGTGTTCGTCGTCGACCAGAACCGTCGCGACGTGCAGCGCCAGGGCAATGCCGACGAGGTGCTGGCGCGCAAGGAAAACCAGCTGCGGCTGCAGCAGCGGTATGCCGCGCAACTGCGCCATGGCCTGCAAGGCATTCCGGCGCCGGACTTCCTGCGCGACTTCGTGTCGTCGGTGTGGAGCCAGGCCGTGATGCAGGCCGCGCTCAGCGACGGCCACGACAGCCCGAACGTGGCGCGCCTGCGGTTGGCCGGTCGCGACCTGTTGATGAGCGTGCAGCCCAAGGGGTCGCCCGCCCAGCGCAAGGCCTTCCTGATCGCCCTGCCGACGTTGATGAAGACGCTCAACGCCGGCATGGACATGATCAAGTGGCCGGACGTCGCGCGAAAGGACTTCTTCGGCAAGCTGCTGCCGGCGCACTCGGAGTCGCTGAAGGGCGAGTCGATGCGCACGCTCGACTTCAACCTCCTGCTCAAGGAGGTCGACGGCGTGCTCGGCCAGGCGATCCCGAAGGCGAACGAATTGCCGCCGATGCCGCCGTCGGAGCTGCCGGTGCTGCTCGATGCCGTGCACGCCACCACCTTCACCGAGGCGGAAGCCAAGGCCATCGGCCTGCTCGACGAGAGGTCGATCGACTGGAGCGGCAAGGTCGACGTCGAGATCGAGGCCGAGCCCGAGGTCACGCAGGTCGACATCCAGATCGACGGCCTGCCCGAGCCCGAACCCGTGGAGCCGTCGCGTGGCAGTTCGCTGGCCGACCACGTGCAGATCGGCTTCGCCTACCAGATGCACATCGACGGCGACTGGCACAAGGTGCGGTCTGTCGCACGTGAGCGCGGGCCGCACGTTCTTCGTGTTCACGCGCGGGACCAAGCACCAGCGCACGATCTCGATGACCTATCGCATGCTCAGCAAGATGTGCGAGAACGACCGCCTGCGCGCGTTCGAAAGCGCTTACCTGCTCGAGCGCGCCACGGCGCGTGCGCGTGCGCAGCTCGCACAGCTGGGTGTTGGCGGCAAATCGTCGGTGCCGTCAGCGGCCGCCGGCAAGGTCGTCGCGCCCCAACTCGTGCGCCATTGACAACGCCGCCTGCAGGCTCGCCGGGTCGGCAATGCCGCGACCGGCGATGTCGAACGCCGTGCCATGGTCGGGACTGGTGCGCACGATCGGCAGGCCCAGTGTCACATTGACGCCGCGCTCGACGCCCAGGTATTTCACCGGGATCAGCCCGTGGTCGTGCGTCATCGCCACCACGAGGTCGAACTCGCCAACGTGACCCGGCGCATGGCGCGCGCGCATGAACACCGTGTCGGGCGCGAACGGTCCGCGCGCGTCGATGCCCCCGGCGCGTGCGCGCTCAATCGCCGGCCCGATGAGGTTCGTTTCTTCGTCGCCGAACAGGCCGCCTTCGCCGGCGTGCGGATTCAAGCCTGCCACCGCGATGCGCGGCGCCGCGAGGCCGAAGCGCCGGCCGGCTTCGTGCGCCAGACGGATCGTGGTCGCGATGCGGTCGACGCTGAGCTGCTCGATGGCCCGTCGCAACGCCACGTGGATGGTCACCAGCACCACGCGCAGCTCGTCATTGGCCAACATCATGCGCACCTCGGGCGGCGGCCCGCCGCCGCTCACACGCGACTGCAGCATCTCGGTGTGGCCCGGAAACGGCGAGCCCGCGGCGGCCAGGGCCTGTTTGTGCACCGGTGCCGTCACGACCGCACTCACCCGCCGCTGCAGCGCGAGCTCGGTGGCGGCCTCGATGCAGCCGATCGCCGCGCGCCCCGCGTCGGCGTGCACGCGGCCCATCGGCAGTTCGGCCAAGCCGACCGGCAGGCCGGTGGGCTCCCACACCGGCACGGTGTGGCGCGGCACGCCGCGCGCGGCTTCGGGTTCGTCCAGGCGCAACACCGGCAGGTCGAGCCCACAGGCGCGCACCCCGCGCCGCATCGCGTCGACCGATCCGATCACGACACACGGCGCAGGCAGCAGCGATGCACAGGCGCGCGCAATGATTTCCGGGCCGATGCCGCAGGCATCGCCCATCGTCAGGGCCAAAAGGGGCGAGGTCGCAGTGCTCATGCCGGATTGGCGATGTCGATGAAGCGGTGCTCCAGTCCGAAACGCGCTGCCACGTGCGCGCCGACCGCCGGCGCGCCGAATCGTTCGGTGGCGTGGTGGCCGCAGGCGACGAAGGTCACGCCGGTCTCGCGTGCGATGTGCGCCTGCGGTTCGGAGATCTCGCCGGTGACATAGGCGTCGACGCCGGCGGCGATCGCGGCCTCGAAGGTACCCTGCGCGCCACCGGTGCACCAGCCGATCCGCTTGAGCGCGCGGCCGTCACCCGGCACCAGCACCGGTGCCCGATCGCACACGCGCTGCACCGCCGCCTGCAGCGCGGCGGTGCTGTCGAGTGCACCCGCATCGGCTGCGAACCCGAGCTCCTGCTCGCCAAAACGCGCGTCCGCCAGCAAGCCCAGGCGTGCACCGAACTGCGCGTTGTTGCCAAGCTCCGGGTGGGCGTCGAGCGGCAGGTGGTAGGCGAACAGGTTGACGCCGTGGGCCAGCAACGGCGCCAGACGTGCCCGCATCCAACCGGTCACGCGCCCATCCTGGCCGCGCCAGAACAGGCCGTGGTGCACCAGGATCGCGTCCGCGCCTTCTTGGATCGCGGCTTCGATCAAGGCCAGGCTGGCGGTCACACCCGTGATCAGGCGATGGACTTGCGGGCGTCCCTCAACCTGCAAACCGTTCGGCCCATAATCCCGGAAACGCTCGACGGCCAGCAGTTGTGCCAGGTGCGATTGCAGTTCGTCGCGTGCCACCATCGCCTGCCATCCACTTTCCGTGCGAAAACTCTGGCTCGTATTCTCGCAGGCGGTCACGGTCGCGCTGGCGGTGCTGTTCGTCGTCAATACGCTGAAGCCGCAGTGGCTGGCGAGCACGCCGGCAGCCGTGCAGCCCGAGGTGGTGGCCATCCGCACCGCGCCGCCACCCGGTGCCTCGGTGGTGCCCTTGAGCGCAGGCAGCTTGAGCGCCGCGGTACGGCGCGCGGCCCCGGCGGTGGTGAGCGTCAGCGCGGTCAAAGCCGCCGGCCGCAACAACCCGCACGACCGCGATCCCTGGTACCGGTATTTCTTCGGTGACCGCGCACAAGGCGAAATGCAACGCGGCGTCGGTTCCGGCGTGATCGTGTCGACACAGGGCTATCTGCTGACCAACAACCACGTGGTCGAAGGCGCAAACGAGATCGAGGTGGGACTCAACGACGGTCGCGAAGCCAAGGCGCGGCTGGTCGGCACCGATCCCGACACCGACGTGGCGGTGCTGAAGATCGACCTCGACAAGCTGCCGTCGGTCACGCTGGGCAACGTCGAGGCGCTGCAGGTGGGCGACCAGGTGCTGGCGATCGGCAATCCGTTCAACGTTGGCCAGACCGTCACATCGGGCATCGTCAGCGCGCTCGGGCGCAATCAGCTCGGGCTGTCGACGTTCGAGAACTTCATCCAGACCGACGCGCCGATCAATCCCGGCAACTCCGGCGGCGCGCTGGTCGACGTGAACGGGCAGCTGGTCGGCATCAACACCGCCATCTTTTCGCGCTCGGGCGGCAGCATGGGCATCGGCTTTGCGATCCCCGTCGACCTCGCGCGCCAGGTGATGGAAGGCCTCATCAAGGACGGCAAGGTCACGCGCGGCTGGATCGGCGTGGAGCCGCGTGATCTGCCGGCCGAGTACGTCGAGAGCTTCAAGCTGCCGATCAAAGACGGCGTGTTGATCACCGGCGTGCTGCAGGACGGCCCCGCCAGCAAGAGCGGCCTGAAGCCCGGTGACGTGGTCACGACCGTGGGCGAGCGGCCAGTGGCCAACACCACGCAGCTGCTCAACGCGGTGGCCGCGCTGAAGCCCGGCAGCGAGGCGGCCATCGGCGTGCAGCGCGGTGCGCAAGCGCTGCAGCTCAAGCTCACCGTCGGCCAGCGGCCGGCGGCGCTGCGGCGCGCCCCGCCATAGCGGACTCAGGCGTCCTTGGCCGCCGCCGCTTCTTCCGGCGACGCTTTGGTCGCACGGATGAAGAGTTTGGCCGACCAGATGCCGATCTCGTACAGCAGGCACAACGGTATCGCCAGCGAGAGCTGCGACACCACGTCGGGCGGCGTCACGATGGCCGAGACGATGAACGCCACGACCACGAAGTAACCGCGGAACTTCTTCAGCTGATCGATCGTGACCACGCCGATGCGCGCCAGCACCACCACCGCCACCGGCACCTCGAAGGCAATGCCGAACACCAGGAACAGCGTGAGCACGGTGCCGAAATACTGCTCGATGTCCGGCGCCGTGTTGATCGAGCTCGGCGCCACCGCGACGATGAACTTGGTCAGCGACGGGATCACGATGAAGTAGCAAAACGCCACGCCGATGAAGAACAGCAACGTGCTGCTGATCACCAGCGGCAGCACCATCTTCTTCTCGTGCGAGTACAGGCCCGGCGCGACGAACGCCCACAACTGATACAGCACCACCGGCAACGCGACCAGGAACGCGCCCATCAGCGTGATCTTCAGCGGCACCAGGAACGGCGAGAACACGTTGGTGGCGATCAGCTTGGTGCCGGGCGGCAAGTTGACCGTCATCGGCGCGGCCAGCAGGTCGTACAGCGTGCCGGGTCCGGGCCACACGCACAGCACAACGAACACCGCGACCACCGCCAGCAGCGCGCGGATCAGCCGGTCGCGCAACTCCACCAGGTGCGAGACGAATGGCGCTTCGGTGCCGGCGAGTTCGTCCTTCGGATCAGCCGCCATCACGTCACCTCGGCCGTGGCGGCCGGAAGCGCGCCACCCGCGCCGCGCCGGATTGCGCCTGGCGGCGGATGCCTTGACGTTGCTTGAACCACATCGGCGTGGCGCCGCGCTTGAGGCGCCACTTCTTGTTGGGCCGCTTGTAGGTGGGCGGCGGCGGGGCCAGCGGCTCCACCGGCGTCATCGGGATCGTGCCGGGCTCCACCAGACCCGCAGTGGCGTCTTTCCAGCTCGACTCGAAGGCCTGGCTCGCGTCGCCGACCTCCTGCTGCACGCTGCTTTGGATGTCGGTGGCCGCGGTCTCGAACTGCTTCTTCATCTTCTGCAGTTCTTCAAGCTCGATCGAACGGTTGACTTCGGCCTTCACGTCGGCCACGTAGCGCTGCGCCTTGCCGATCAGCGCGCCGACGGTGCGCGCGACCCGCGGCAGCTTCTCAGGCCCGATGACGATCAGCGCCACCGCGCCGATCAGCGCGATCTTGTCGAAACCGAAGTCGAGCATGGTTCATGCGGACACACGTGCGGTCCGCTTGGTGTCAGGACTTGGTCTTGGCCTCGACGTCGACGGTGTTGGCGTCGGCCGCCTTGGTGTTGGTCACCTGCTGCGACGGCGGCTGAGGCGCGTCGGCGGCGCCCGTGGTGCCGTCCTTCACGCCGTCCTTGAAGCCCTTGACGGCGGAGCCGAGGTCCGCGCCCATGTTCTTCAGCTTCTTGGTGCCGAAAATCAAGATCACGACCAGCAGCACGATCAACCAGTGCCAGATGCTGAAGGAACCCATGATGGATCTCCTGGAAACGAATCGGTGATTTTAGGGCCCGGGCCTGTCAGCCCTTGAGCCAGGGCCGGGGGCCGCCCATGACATGCAGGTGCAAGTGCGGCACCTCCTGCATTCCGTCACGGCCGGTGTTGACCACGTGTCGGAAACCGTTGGTCACCCCGAGTTCGCGCATCAGCCGCGGTGACACCGCCATCATGCGCCCCAGCAGCCCCGCGTGGTCGTCGGTGATGTCGACCATGCTGGCGATGTGCTCCTTGGGAATCAGCAAAAGGTGCACCGGCGCCCACGGATGGATGTCGTGAAAGGCGATGACCTGGTCGTCCTCATAGACCTTCTTCGCCGGGATCTGCCCGGCGACGATCTTGCAGAAGATGCAGTTCGGATCGGTGTGCACGCCACGCTCCTAGTTCGGCATCGGCATCGGCATCGGTTTGCGGTCGTTCAGCGCCAGCCAGCCGCGCACCACCCGATAGAGGAACCAGATCGAGACCGCGGCCCACGCGATCCAGCCGGGCAGGAGCAGCAGCAGCCACAACGGAAACGTGACCACGTACAGCACCGCGGCCCAGATCACGCTGCGGATGCGCCAGCGAAAGTGCGACTCCTGCCAAGACCCGGCGGCGTCGCCGCGCTTGACCAGGTCGAGGATGAACGCCACTACCAGCAGAAACACGCTCACCTGCGCGCCCGGCAGCACTGCCGCCACCGCGACGATCGCGTGCAGCGCGTAGCTGATGTGGCCCACGGTGCGCAACGAGCTCTCGCGCTCGGGGCTCAGGTTCACGGTGGCCACGCTGTTCGGTTCCATCAAATGCCCTCCTTGCCACGCAACTCGGTCTTTCGCAACGCGAACTCTTCCAGCCCTGAGAGCCCCTCGCGGCGCGCGAGTTCATCCAGCACATCTTGTGGTTTCAGGCCATAGGCCGCCAGCGCCACCATCGCGTGAAACCACAGGTCGGCCATTTCGGCCACGATGCGCGCACGGTCGCCGTCCTTGGCGGCCATCACCGTTTCGGTGGCTTCTTCGCCGATCTTCTTCAGGATCGCATCGGGCCCCTTGGCAAACAGCCGCGCGACATAACTCTTGTCGGGGTCGCCGCCCCGGCGCGACTCGATCACCGCCGCCAGCCGCGCGAGCGTGTCTTGGGACGAATCCTTCCGGTCGGCTGCCATCGCGCGCCTTACTTGTAGATCGACTTCGGGTCTTTCAAGACCGGTTCGACGCTGCGCCAGCCCCCACCCTCGTGGCGCTGGAAGAAACACGAGTGCCGCCCGGTGTGGCAAGCGATGCCGGGTTCGTGCCCCAGTTGCGTGACCTTCAGCAGCAGCACGTCGTTGTCGCAGTCCATGCGGATCTCGTGCACCTGCTGCACGTGGCCCGACTCCTCGCCCTTCTCCCACAGCTTCTGACGCGAGCGGCTCCAATACACCGCTCGCCCGCTTTGCGCGGTGCGCTGCAGCGCCTCGCGGTTCATGTGGGCGAACATCAGCACGTCGTTGCTGCCGACCTCCTGCGCGATCACCGGCACCAGGCCGTCGCGGTCCCACTTGATGGCATCGAGCCAGTCCATACGGGTCAGTGTAGTCAATCGCTGTGCGTGGGGCCGTCGTGCTTCCGTTCGGCAGCGAACCACCGCAGCACCGGCACCGTGCCCGGCAGCACCGGGCGGCTGCGCACCGGCAGCAACTCCCAGGCCATCGCCTGGCCCTCGCGCATCTGGAACTCTCCCTGCCAATCGAACACCTTGCAAAAGTGCAGCCGCACGCGCGCATGCGGGTAGTCCATCAGCTCGATGTGCCAGGGGTGCGCAGCGCCGATCGTGATGCCGAGTTCCTCGTGCAACTCGCGCGCCAACGCCTGCGCCACGGTCTCGCCGGCCTCGAGCTTGCCGCCGGGGAACTCCCAGTAGCCGGCATACACCTTGCCGGCCGGCCGCGAGGTCAGCAGGAAGCGGCCGTGGCCGTCGATCAGCACGCCCACGGCCACATCGACCGGCGTGCGCTCCTGAGTTGCTTCGGTGGCGGCCTCCTCAGGCATGGTCCAGGCCATCGGGGGCCGGCGTGTCGGGCGATGGCGGCATCGCTTCGTCTGTTGAATGGTCGCGTCCGGCCCAGTCACGCGCGAACTGGTAGGCCACGCGGCCTGAACGCGAGCCGCGCTCCAGCGCCCACACCAGCGAGGGCTTCAACGCCCGCTGCACGGTCGCCTCATCGACGTCGAACGCACGCAACCACTGCGCGACGATGGCCAGGTATTCCTGCTGGCTGAACGGATAGAAGCTGATCCACAGGCCAAACCGCTCCGACAGCGAAATCTTCTCCTCGATCACCTCGCCCGGATGCACCTCACCGTCGTCGGTGTGCGTGTAGGTGAGGTTCTCCTTCATGTATTCGGGCAACAGGTGGCGCCGGTTGCTGGTGGCATAGATCAGCAGGTTGTCGCTGGTGGCGGACACCGAGCCGTCGAGCACCGACTTCAGCGCCTTGTAGCCGGGTTCGCCTTCGTCGAAGCTCAGGTCATCGCAGAACACGATGAAACGCTCGGGCCGGTTCGACACCAGTTCAACCAGATCCGGCAGGTCGATCAAATCGGTCTTGTCGACCTCGATCAGGCGCAGGCCGCGCGGCGCAAACTCGTTGAGACAGGCCTTGATGAGCGAGCTCTTGCCCGTGCCGCGCGCACCGGTGAGCAGCACGTTGTTGGCCGGCCGGCCACTCACGAACTGCTCGGTGTTGCGCGTGAGGCGCTCCATCTGCGCGTCGATCTCCTTCAGGTTCGTCAGGCGGATCGGCGCCACGTGGCGCACGGGTTCGAGCAGCGCACTGCCGCCGCGCCGGCGGTAGCGATAGGCCACCGACGCTTCCCAGTCGGGCGCGCGTGGCGCGTGCGGCAGCACCGCTTCCAGCCGGGTCAGCAGCTTCTCGGCATGGGCGATCAGGTGTTCGAGGCTCGGATCCATGGCGTGAGTTTAGGGTGGGGCCCCGGCTCACACCGCGTGCACACGGCCATCGGCGATCGCGAACACGCGGTCGGCGGGCTCGCGCGCCAGCGTGTGCGAACCCGTGAACTCGCCGAAAGCCGGCAACACACCCACCCTGGCGCCGAAGTGAAAACAGGGCAGGCGCATGCGGTCGAATCCGTTGCCGCCGACCACGGTGCTCGGGTGCACGTGACCGGCCAACACGTAGCCTTCGGGCCGCTCGTGCGGCTCGTGCAGCAGTTGGTACGGGCCGAGCGCCAGCGGTTCGTCGACCACATCGATGCCGAGGTCGCGCGGCGGATCACCCGACCGGCGATCGTGGTTGCCGCGCACAAGCGTGATCGACAGCGCCTCGTGCACCGTGCGCCAGCGTTGCAACGCCTGCAACGTCTCGATGGTGAATGAACGCCGCGCATGCACGAAGTCGCCCAGCACGACCAGTCGGTGCGCACCGCTGGCGGCCAGCACCGCACTCAGACGATCGAGCGTGCCGGCGGTGGTGCCATGCGGCACCGGGACACCGAGGGTGCGAAACGATGCCGCCTTGCCGACGTGCACGTCGGCGACAAGCAGCGTCTGAAGGTCCGGCACATAGACCGCGCGCTCGGGCAACAGCACCAGTGTGGCGCCGCCGACTTCGACGCGAAGCATGCGCGCGACGAGACGAAACGAAGGAGACCTAGGCGGTCAGGCGCTGCAGCGCCGCGTCGAGGTGCTCGGTCGGGATGCGTTTGAAACCCGAGCGGGCATAGCGCTGCAGGCGGCCGACCACGAATGCGGTGATCACCGAGGCCATGGCGCCGGCGTCGACAGTGGGTGTCATCGAGCCCGCCCCTTCGGCGGCCATGCGCAGGCTCTGGCGCAGTTGCGACTCCACGCGGTCGAAGAACTGGTTCATGCGCACGGTGAGGCGCTCGTTCTCGAACACCAGCGCGTCGCCGACCATCACGCGCACCATGCCCGGGATTCTTTTCGCCGAACTGCAGGATCAGCGCAACGATGCGCTGCGCCTGCGCCGCACCCGAGGATCTCGCGCTCGGTGATCTGGTTGACCAGCGTGAACACGCTGCTCTCGATGAACTCGATCAGCCCCTCGAACATCTGCGCCTTGCTGGCGAAGTGGCGGTACAGCGCGGCTTCGCTGACGTCGAGCTTGGCGGCCAAGGCCGCGGTGGTGATGCGCTCGGCGCCGGGTTGCTCCAGCATCGAGGCCAAAGTCTGCAGGATCTGCACCCGCCGCTCGCCCGGCTTGGGGCGCTTGCGGGCGGGCGTGGCGGCGGCCGTTGCGCTATCGATCGGTGTCGCGCCTGTTTCGACGCTGGCGGAGGCTCCCGTGGCGTCGGGTTCGGCGGCGTCGATCATGGGGAATTGGCGGTCTTCTAGAGGCGGCCGCGGCATTCTGGCATAGGCTGCTGCCGCGCCAGCGTGCAGGTAAACACTTACTGAAATTGCGCGGCCAGGCCCTTGCGCAATGCCGGCTTGCGCAGGCGCGACAGCGCGCGCAGCGAGCCCAGCCGGTGGTCCACGTAGGCCGGGCAGCCCGCAATGCCGGCCGCGGCGCGACGGCCCGGCGCCGCACGTAGCGCATCAACCATGCCGTGCGCATGCCGACCGCGCGCGCCGCCTTCTGGTGCATCAGCGTGTCTTCGATCAGCACGCACCGGCGCGGATGCACACGCAGCCGCGCGCACAACCTGCGCAGCATGCGCGTGTCGGGTTTCGGCCTCAGATGGCCGAACATCGCCATGTCCTCGATCGACAGCACCGCATCGAACAGGTGCTCGATGCGCAGCGCGCGCAACACGCGCAGCGCATACGCGCGCGGCGCATTGGTGAGCACGATCTTGCTGCCTGCCAGGCGCGCGATGGCCGCGAAGTCGTGGTGCTGCCCGCTGACGCGCGCCTCCAACCCCGGCAGCCGGTGCGTGTCGTGCAGGAAGTGCGCCGCCTTCACGCCGTGGTGGCGCACCAAGCCGAGCAGCGTGGCGCCATAGCGTCGCCAGTACTGCCGGCGCAACGCATCGGCCTCGTCGCGCGTGAGCCGGAGCTCGCGCTGCACGAACTCGGTCATCGCCGTGTTGATGCCCGGCATCGAGGCCGCACTCGCGTCGTGCAGCGTGTCGTCGAGGTCGAATAGCCACACCGGTCGCAGAGCCGATGCCGACCTGCTCGTCAAGATGTGCCACCCTGACGCGCGGATTTGCGCACGCCGATATAGTTGCGATGCAGTGGCTTGCGCGCGGATCGCCGGGGAGTCAGATGGAACTGAACACCTATCTCGCCTATCACCAACGTCGCTTCGACTACATCTGCGGGCTGGCGCAGCGCCTCAAGCCGTCGCGTGCATCGCTGGTGCTCGACGTTGGACCCGGCCCGATGACGAAACAGCTGAACACCTACTACGACGTCGTCTGGAGTCTCGGTTTCGAGCACACCGCCATCTTCAGCGCTGCCGAAGGCGCCCGAGCGACACATCATGTTCGACCTCAACCGGGCAAACGACCCGGCGGCCTGGGTGCCGATGCCGAACTTCGACCTCATCGTGTTCAGCGAGGTGATCGAGCACGTGCAGGTCAGGCATGAAGAGGTGCTGACATTTCTCGGCCGCTCGCTGGCCCCCGACGGCCTGATCCTGTGCACGACGCCCAACGTCGCGGCCTTCCACAAGCGGCTGCGCGGCGTGGCCGGCCTGACGCCGTGGCATCGTTGGGAAAGCGGGCACGTCACCGAGTTCAGCAAGGCCGACCTGGTCGAGATCGGCCGGCGCGCAGGGCTGCAGACCCGGTTCCATGCGTTCGCGAACTACTTCGGGTTCGCTGGCTCGCCGCTGCGCCGTGACGTCGTGAAGGTCATCGACAGCGTCACCGGGCTGGTGCCCACGCTGCGGCGCGGACAGGTGATCGTCTACGCGCACTGAGCGCGGCGGCCCCCCGCCGCAGGGCGGCATGGCAGCGCCGGGCACGATGCGCATCGCCGGGCCCACGCAGTGCACCGGCATCGGCGATCAATGCGAGCGGATCATCGTGCCGTAGGCCTGATCGGACAGGATCTCCAACAGCATCGCGTGCGGCACGCGGCCGTCGATGATGTGCACCGCGTTGACGCCGCCCTTGGCGGCATCGAGAGCGCTGGCGATCTTGGGCAGCATGCCACCCGACAGCGTGCCGTCGGCGAACAGCTCGTCGATCTCGCGCGCGGACAGGTCGGTGAGCAGCTTGCCGTTCTTGTCGAGCACGCCGGGCGTGTTGGTCAGCAGCATCAGCTTCTCGGCCTTCAGCACCTCGGCCAGCTTGCCGGCGACGACATCGGCATTGATGTTGTAGCTCTCGTTCTGTTCGCCGAAACCGATCGGGCTGATCACCGGAATGAACTGATCATCCTGCAGCGCCCGCACCACGCTGGGGTCGATGGACACGATGTCGCCGACCTGGCCGACATCGTGCTCCTTGCTCGGATCGTCCTTGTCCAGCATCTTCAGCTTGCGCGCACGCACCAGACCGCCGTCGCGGCCGGTCAAACCCACCGCCTTGCCGCCGGCGTGGTTGATCAGGCCGACGATGTCCTGCTGCACTTCGCCCGCCAGAACCCACTCGACGACTTCCATCGTCTCCTCGTCGGTCACCCGCATGCCCTGGATGAACGTGCCCTTCTTGCCCAGGCGACCGAGCGCTTCCTCGATCTGCGGGCCGCCGCCGTGCACCACCACCGGATTCAGGCCGACCAACTTCAGCAGCACCACGTCCTCGGCGAAATCCTGCTGCAGCGACGGGTCGGTCATTGCGTTGCCGCCGTACTTGATGACGATGGTCTTGCCGTGGAAGCGACGGATATAGGGCAGTGCCTGCGCCAGGATCTCGGCTTTCTCGCGCGGCGTGATGTGGGTGAGATCGGGAGCCGTGATCGGGGACGTCGACATGGCGGCAGCGCGCGAGGTGGAACGACGCGCCGATTGTAGGCAGCAGTTCGATGCGACCCCTGCCGGTTTTTGTGTCACGCCGGTCGTGACCGCCGCGAACCCCTGCCGTTGCTGCGGCCCCACCTGCAGTGCACACTGGGCTCATGAGCCCGCCGCGCACGCACGATCTGCGCCCTTTCGTGCATGGCCACGCCTTCGGCGATGCCGCGGCGCCGCAGCGCGAACGCGCGCTGTGGTGGGTCACGGTCGTCACGCTGGCGGCGATGGTGATGGAGTTGATCGTGGGCTACTGGAGCGGCTCGCTCGCGCTGGTGGCAGACGGCTGGCACATGGGTACCCACGCGCTGGCGCTCGGTGGCGCCGCACTGGCCGCGCTGCTGGCGCGCCGCGTGCACAGCAACGCGCGCTTCGCGTTCGGTGGCTGGAAGATCGAGGTGCTCGCGGCATACTCCAGCGGCCTGCTGTTGCTGGCGGTCAGCTTGTGGGTGGCCATCGACGCGGTGGCGGTGCTGCTGTCGCCGCGCCCGATCGCCTACCCGCAGGCGATCGTCGTGGCGGTGATCGGCCTGGTCGTGAACGCCGTTTGCGCCTGGCTGCTCGAACGCGGCGCGCATGGCCACGGCGGGCACGCGCATGCCCAGGGCCACCACCATCACCATCATGGTCACGGCCACGATGCGCACGACCACGCGCATGGCGCAGCGGCACCGCGGGCGGCGCACGATCACAACTACCGCGCCGCCACGCTGCACGTGCTGGCCGACGCGCTGACCTCTGTGCTGGCCATCGTCGCGCTCGCCGCCGGCTGGTTGTGGGGCTGGCGCTGGCTCGACCCGGTGGTGGCGCTGGCCGGGGGTGCGCTGATCGCACACTGGGCGCTCGGCGTGCTGCGCGACTCCGCGCGCTCGCTGGTCGACGCCTCGAGCGACACCCGGCTGCGCGACAGCGTGCGGCGTGCGATCGAAACCGACGGCGACGCGCGCGTGGCCGATCTGCACGTGTGGCAGATCGGGCCGCGGGCGTGGTCGGCAGTGGTCAGCGTGGTCGCGGACCGGCCGTTGGCCAGCACGGTGTACCGCGAACGCCTGCACGTGATGGCCGAACTGCAGCACGTGACGATCGAGGTGCACCAATGCCCCGGGTGCGGCGTGGCGTCGCCGGCGTGACGGCGCCTCGCCGCTGCGCGGCTACGATCGCCGGACTGCCCAGAACGAGGAGACCCACATGAACACCGTCACCGCCTCCGTGAACCATCAGGTGCGCCTGGCATCACGTCCGGTGGGTCTGCCCACCGACGCCAACTGGCAGCGCACCGAGGAGCCGGTCAACGACCCGGGCCCCGGCGGCGTGCTGGTGCAGGTGCTCGCGCTGTCGCTCGATCCCGCCATGCGTGGCTGGATGAACGAGGGCAAGAGCTACATCCGCCCGGTCGAGATCGGCGAGGTGATGCGCGCCGGCGGCATCGGCCGCGTGGTGGCCTCGCGTGCGCCGGGCTTTGCGGCGGGCGACCTGGTGGCCGGCACGTTCGGCGTGCAGGAATATTGGTCCGTGCCGGGCGAGCAGTTGCCCAAGAGCGGCCTGCACAAGATCGACCCGAGGCTGGGGCAACCGACCCAGTGGCTCAACGTGCTCGGCATGCCGGGCATGACCGCGTACTTCGGCCTGCTCGAGGTCGGACAACCGAAGGCCGGCGAGACCGTGGTGGTGTCGGGTGCGGCCGGCGCGGTCGGCCAGACCGTCGGTCAGCTGGCCAAGATCAAGGGTTGCCGCGTCGTCGGCATCGCCGGCGGGCAGGCCAAGTGCGAGTGGGTCGTTCGCGAGCTGGGGTTCGACGCCTGCATCGACTACAAGGCCACCGCGCCGGCCGGCGCCGAGCGCTGGGACGCCGTGCGCGAGGGACTGAAACAGCACTGCCCCGGGAGGCGTCGACGTGTACTTCGACAACGTCGGCGTGCCGATCCTCGATGCGGTGCTGGCGCGCATCAACCGCAAGGCGCGCATCGTGATCTGCGGCGCCATCGCGCAATACAACGCCACCGGCGGCATCGCCGGACCCAAGAACTACATGTCGCTGCTCGTCAACCGTGCGCGCATGGAAGGCATGGTGGTGTTCGACTACGCCGACCGCTACCCGCAGGCGATCGCCGAGCTTGCCGGCTACCTGAAAGACGGCCGCATGAAGAGCAAGGAAGACGTCGTGCGCGGCGGTGTGGCCGCCTTTCCGTCGACGCTGCTGAAACTGTTCTCCGGCGAGAATTTCGGCAAGCTGGTGCTTCACCTCGCTGACTGAGCGCCCGGCCACGGCCAGCGGCGTTTGCAGCAAAGCGCATGCCCGCGTCGCGCGGCTCGCGCGTCCCCCTGATTGGCGCAGTGGTATTGTGAATCCGCACACTGCATCGGTCCCGAGCCCGATGCAGGTGATTGATGGATTCGCCACTGTTGGAGCACGCCCAGTCGCAACTGCGCCGCCATGCGGCGGGCGCGGCGGTGCCGTGCAAGGTCTGCGACGCTGCCACCGCGCTGTTCGATGTGGTCGACTTCGGCAAGACCTGCGAGTCGGCCCTCTATCCAACGGGTCTGGCCGCAATACCGGTGTACTACCGGCGCTGCGATGCGTGCGGCTTCATCTTCACCGACTTCTTCGACTCACTGGCGCCGCAACAGTGGGCCGCGCTCCTCTACAACGACGAGTACTACCGCAGCGTCGATCCCGCCTACGCCGATGAACGCCCGGCCAGCAACGCACGCGGCGTCGACCACCTGCTGCGTCACGTCAGGCACAGCACCATTGGCCTCGACTACGGCGGCGGCTCGGGTCGCACGTGCGCACATCTGCGCGAGCTGGGCTACCGCTACGACACCGTCGACCCTTTCGGCGCGCGCTCGCTGACGCCGGAGTTCGCCGGACGCTACAACTTCTGCACCGCATTCGAGGTGGCCGAACACACGCCGGACCCGCGCGGCCTGCTGCGCGCGATCGTCGAGCTCGCAAGCAAAGAGCGCCTCGCGATCTTCGTCGGCACGCAGCTGCACGATGGCATCGTCACCGAGGCCACGCGCCTTTCCTGGTGGTACGCCGCGCCGCGCAATGGCCACATCTCGTTGTATTCGCGCCGCTCGATGCAAGTCTTGGCCGGGCAGTTCGGCCTCGACTACACGCCCTTCTCGGCCCGCACGCACCTGTTCACGCGCGGCTGGAGCCGTCGCGAAGCGTGGTGGTTCCTGATGCGCGGCAAGCTCACCGGGCGACTGGATCGGCTGGCGCGACGGCCGCCGCGCCGCGCGACCGCGGCCGCGGCCTGAACCCCCAAGTTCAGCCGCCGACGCGCTCGGCGTCAAAGGTCGCGCAGCAGCCGGGCAGTGGCCTCGCCGACCGACCGGTCGATCAGCTTGTGCAGCGCAGCGATCTTCTCCTCGGCGCTGAGATCTTCAGGCGGATGTCGTTGTCGACGTAAAGCCGATGCCTTGTACCGTGCCCACCCCGATCGACGTGTCGTACAGCGGCACTTTGGCGCTGTCACGCACCTTGGTCAGCAGGATCATGTGGCTGGCACGGGTCGCGATCAGCGCATCGACCACGTTGCCCGGCAAGGCAGCCTGCCGACCATCGAAGGCGCGTTCGGGTTGGTCGTACAGCACCGAGCCGGGCAATGCCAACATGGCCAGCGACGCGCTGCGATCCTGGGCGCGCATGGCACGCTCGACCGCTTGCAGCACATAACGATCGAGCGTGCCTTCGGCATCGTCGAAGCGGCGTCGCCGGTTCTGGCTGAGGCGACTGCCGATCTCGGGACGTGCGCCAACGATCTCGATCTTGTTGCCCACCAAGGACAACGCGGCCCATCGTCGGCTCTGCGCGACCGCCCGTCCAGCAGCGAACAGTGCGACAGCACACCCCAACAGCTCGCGGCGGCTTGGATGCATCGAACTCCTCCCGGTCCATCGACGGTGAGCCTAGCTGCCCGGTTCACGAAGGTGAATCCGTGAGTCACCGCTTGCGACGAATCGCGCTTGCGTTGTAGTTGGTTCGCGTTGCTTGCGGTTGGCGGCGCCGACAACGCGGTCGATCCGATCACCCACGGCTTGGGGCGCAGTCCGGCACATCCGTGCCGGCTGGCACCGCCGCCCTCAGAAGTGGATGCCGCGCATCATCTGCTGCAAGGCCACCGCCTCGGCCGACAGCTTGGGCTTCTCGCCGCCCTTGTCGCCCTTGGCCGCTTCACTGTCGGGGAACATGCGGAAGCTGGTGTTCATCACGATCTGCGCAATGCGCGGCGCGAAGCGCGTGCAGCACCTGGCCGAAGGTGCCCAGCCGCGTGGCGATGCGCACCGGCTTGTAGACGCAGGCCTGCGCGATCATGTCGGCCGCCTCTTCGGGCGCCAGCGTCGGCACGTTGTTGTAGATCTTGGTCGGCGCGATCATCGGCGTGCGCACCAGCGGCATGTTGATCGTCGTGAACGTGATGCCGCGATCGGAGAACTCGCTCGATGCGCAGCGGGTCCACGCATCGAGCGCGGCCTTGCTCGCCACGTAGGCCGAGAAGCGCGGCGCGTTGGTCAGCACGCCGATCGAGCTGATGTTGACCACGTGGCCCTTGTGCTTGCGCACCATGCCCGGCAGCACGCCCATCGTCACGCGCAGGCAGCCGAAGTAGTTGAGCTGCATGGTGCGCTCGTAGTCGTGGAAGCGGTCGTAGCTCGACTCGATGGCGCGGCGGATCGAACGGCCGGCGTTGTTGACCAGGAAGTCGACGCCGCCGTGCTCGTCCTCGAGCGCCTTGACGAACGCCGCGCAGCCTTCCGGATCGGCGATGTCGACGCTGTAGCTGAACACCTTGGGCTTGTCGGTGCCGCGCTGCCTGGCGTACGCCACGATCTCCTTCACCGCCTCTTCGAGCTTGGATTCGTCGCGCGCGCAGATGATGGTGACGGCACCGGCCTCGGCGAACTTGCAGGCTGCGGCCAGCCCGATGCCCGAGGAGCCGCCGGTCACCAGCACCACCTTGCCGCCCACCGTGCCCTTGAGGCTGCGGTCGATGAACAGATCGGGGTCGAGATGGCGCTCCCAGTAGTCCCACAGCACCCAGGCGTAGTCGTTGAGGCGCGGGCATTCGATGCCGGTGCCCTTCAACGCGGCGTCGGTCTCGCGGCGGTCGAATCGGGTGGGGTAGTTGACGAACTCGAGGATGTCGTCGGGCAACCCGAGGTCCTTCATCACCGCGTTGCGGATGCGGCGCACCGGCGCCAAGCGCCATCAGCCCCTTCTTCACGCTCCTGGGGATGAATCCGAGCAGCGCCGCATTGACGAACACGCTCATCTTCGGCGCGTGCGCGGCCTTGGCGAAGATGTCGAGCACGTCGCCGACGCGGTAGCCGATCGGATCGACCAGGTGGTAGCACTTGCGATCGATGTCCTTCGTGTGCGAGATGTGGTCGATGCGCCGCCACCACGAAATCGACCGGCACGATGTTGATGCGCCCGCCTTCGAGCCCGATGGCCGGGAACCACGGCGGCAGGATCTGCCGCATGCGCTGGATCAGCTTGAAGAAGTAGTACGGGCCGTCGATCTTGTCCATCTCGCCGGTGGCGCTGTCGCCCACCACCAGCGCCGGCCGGTACACCGTCCACGGCACCTTGCACTCGGTGCGCACGATCTTCTCGGACTCGTGCTTGGTCATGAAATACGGATGGTCGAGGTTCTCGGCCTCGTCGAACATGTCCTCGCGGAACACGCCTTCGTACAGGCCCGCCGCCGCGATCGACGACACGTGGTGCAAGTGGCCGGCATCGACCGCCTTGGCGAACTCGCAGACGTGGCGCGTGCCTTCGATGTTGACCTGCACCTGGCTGTCTTCGTCGGCGCCGAGGTCGTACACGGCGGCCAGGTGGTAGACGGCGTCGACCTGGCCCTTCAGCGCCTTGAGGTCGTCGGCCGACACGCCGAGCTTCTTGGCGGTGAGGTCGCCGGTCACCGCATGCGCGCGTTGCGCGTTGGCGCCCCAGTAGGCGCGCAGTGCCGGCAGCTTGTCCTCGCTGCCCGGCCGCACGAGAAAGTGCACCGTGGTGCCACGCCGCGCCAACAGGGCCTTGACGAGGCGTTTGCCGATGAAGCCGGTCGCGCCGGTCACGAAGTACTGCATGCGGGGCTCCTCCTGGGATGTCGGTGTGCGGCGGGCGGCCTGCTGGCGGCGCGGACGGCCGGGCTATTCTTGTGCAACTCATCGCGGCCGGCCGCACGCGGTAACCCCAAGGACTGACGCGCGCGAGGCTGCGGATCGAGTTAGACGCGCTCGCCTAGCGATGCGGGCTGCGCGTGGCGGCGGTGCTGCCTACACTGGCGGCCGACGCTTCCAAGCGCCTGTCCCATGGCGCTGCGCCCAACCGCATACGGAGTTCACATGGTCAAGAAACTCAAAGCCATGGCCGACAAGAAGGCCGCCAACCCCGCCGGCCTGCTCGACAACGCGCTGGCCCAAACCATCAAGGACTCGGCTCAACAGATCTGGCTCGCCGGCATGGGCGCGTTCGCCAAGGCACAGGCCGAAGGCACGCAGGCGTTCGAGAAGTTGATCAAGGACGGCATCAACCTGCAGAAGAAGACGCAAGGCGCGGCCGAAGACAAGATCAGCGAGGTCACCGGCAAGATGACGGCGATGGCCGGCGAAGTCACGGCCAAGGCCGGCCAGCACTGGGACAAGCTGGAATCGATTTTCGAGCAGCGCACGGCCAAGGCGATGGGCCGCTTGGGCGTGCCGTCGGCCAAGGACATGGCCGCGTTGAACGCGCGGGTCGAAAAGCTCGCCGCCGAAGTGGCCAAGCTGAGCGGCAAGAAGGCGCCGGCGAAGAAGGCCGCCAAGACGACGGCGCGGCCGGCCGCCAAGCGCGCGCCGCGCAAGGCCGCTGCGGCCTGACGTGGCGCGCTACGACAAGTAGCGCGTCTCCAGGTGTGCGCGCAGGTGCGCGGGGTTCAACGCCTCGCCGCTGGCGCGCCGCACCAGCTCGTCGGTGGTCCACCGGCTGGCCTGGCTCCACACGTTGGCACGCAGCCAGTCGAACACCGGTGCGAAGTCGCCGCGCGCGATGCGTGCATCGAGGTCGGCCGTCGCGCGGCGCATCGCGGCGAACCACTGCGCCGCGTACATGGCACCGAGCGAATAACACGGGAAGTAGCCGAACATCCCGCTCGGCCAGTGCACGTCCTGCAGCGGGCCGTCCTTGAAGTTGCCGCGCGTGTCGAGCTGCAGCAGCTCGGCCACCTTGGCGTCCCAGAGCGCGGGGATGTCATCGGCCTCGATGTCGCCCTCGACCAGTGGGCGTTCGATCTCGTAGCGCAGGATGATGTGGGCGGCGTAGGTCACCTCGTCGGCCTCGACGCGGATCAGACCCGGATTCACGCGCGTGATCAGCCGATGCAGGTTCTGCGCCTCGAACGCCGGCTGCATGCCGAACGCCTGCGCGACCAGCGGCGCCAGCTGCGCCACGAAGCCCGGGTGACTGCCCAGCTGCATCTCGAAGCTCAACGACTGGCTCTCGTGGATCGCCATCGAGCGCGATTCCGACACCGGCTGACCCAGCAGCTCGCGCGGTCGGTTCTGCTCGTAGCGGCCATGGCCGGTTTCGTGGATGGTGCCCATCAGCGACCCGAGGAACTCGTCCTCGCGAAAACGCGTGGTCATGCGCACGTCTTCCGGCACGCCGCCGCAAAACGGATGGGTGCTGACATCGAGCCGGCCGGCGTCGAAATCGAAGCCCAGCAGGCGGATCACGCGCTCGCACAATTCGCGCTGCGCCTGGATCGGAAACGGACCCTTCGGCTGCTGCAGCGTCTCGCGTGCCTGCTTGTCGATCACCCGGCGAATCAAGTCCGGCAGCCAGCTGCGCATGTCGCCGAACACCGCGTCGACCGTCTTCGACGTCATGCCAGGCTCGAAGCGGTCCATCAACGCGTCGTAGCGCGACAGACCCGATTGCTGCGACAGCGCCTCTGCGGCCTCGCGCTCGATCGCCAGCACCTCGCGGAAGTTGCCGAGAAAGCCTTTCCAATCGTTGGCCGGGCGTTGGCTGCGCCATGCGTGTTCGCAACGGGCGGTGGCCATGTAGGACCGCTGCACCAGCGACTCGGGCAACGCGTTGGACTGGCGCCATTCGCGCCGCATCTCGCGCAAGTTGGCACGCTGCGGCTCGCTCAGCGGCTCGCCCTCGGCACGTTCGAGCTGTTGCGCCAGCTGCGGCTCGGTGCGCATCCGGTGCAGCAGCGCGCCCATCTCGGCCATCGCAGCGGCACGCGCCTCGTTGCCGCGCGGCGGCATGTTGGCGGCCTGGTCCCAACTCGCGATCGACTGCAGGTGTTGCAAGCGGTACAGGCGCGAGAAGGTTTGCGTCAGCGTGTCATAGCTCGGCGTGGTGGTGTCCATCGGCGCAGCGGCGAGCGGCTTGTGACCGTTGCCGGAGTGTTGAGCGGTCGCGCATTGTGCGCGAGCGCCGAGGCTGGGCCCATCCCTGGAACCGAACACCCCGTTCGAGCGCGCGGATGCGTTCAGCGATCTTGCCGGGGAACACCCAGAGCAGCGCCGCCGTCATCGTCAGGTAGCGCAGGAACTTGCCGATGGCCATGTAGAAAACGCAGGGCCAGAACGGGAATCGCAGCCAACCGGCCACGGCGCACAGCGGGTCGCCCACCGCGGGCAGCCAGCTCAGCAAACACGCCTTGGCACCAAAACGTTCCAGCCAGCGCAGCGCGCGCAGTTCGGTCGGCTTGCGGTGCCGCACGTGCTCGTAGGCGCGCTCCACGCCGTAACCCATCCAATAGGTGATGCCGCCCCCGATGGTGTTGCCGACGGTCGCCACCAACACCGCGGGCCAGAACAGCTCGGGGTTGAGCTTGACCAGGCCGAACACCGCCGGTTCGCTGCCCAACGGCAACAACGTGGCCGACACCAACGCCACCACGAACACCGTGCTGAGCCCGAACTCGGGCAGCGCAAGCGCCGCCAGCAAGGCGGCGAACCAAGCTTCCATCGCGGCGATTATCGACACCTGCCATCGCTATACTGCCGGCCTCCCCGCACCGCCTCACCCACCCGCACCATGAAGATCGGCTCGTTCGAGCTGCCGAACAACCTGTTCGTCGCGCCGATGGCGGGTGTCACGGATCGTCCGTTTCGCCAGCTGTGCAAGCGGCTCGGGGCGGGCCATGCAGTGAGCGAAATGGTCACGTCCAAGCGTGAGCTGTGGACGAGCCTCAAGACCTCGCGGCGCGCCGACCACACCGGCGAGAGCGCGCCGATCGCCGTGCAGATCGCCGGCGTGGATCCCACCGAGATGGCCGATGCGGCGCGCTACAACATCGACCGCGGCGCGCAGATCATCGACATCAACATGGGTTGCCCGGCCAAGAAGGTGTGCAACGTGTTCGCCGGCTCGGCGCTGATGAGCAACGAGCCGCTGGCGCTTGCCATCGTGCAGGCCGTGGTGGCCGCTTGCGCCCCGCGCGGCGTGCCGGCCACGCTGAAGATGCGCAGCGGCCGGCGCGACAGCGAGCGCAACGCGGTGGCGCTGGCGCGCGCGGCCGAAGACGCCGGCGTCGCGCTCGTCACGGTGCACGGGCGCACGCGCGAGCAGGGTTTTCTCGGCCACGCCGAATACGACACCATCGCCGCGGTGAAGGCCGCGGTGCGCATCCCGGTGGTCGCCAATGGCGACATCGATGGCGCAGCAAAAGCGCGCGAGGTGTTGCGTGTCACCGGCGCCGACGCGCTGATGATCGGGCGCGCGGCACAAGGCCGGCCGTGGATCTTTCGCGAGATCGCGCACGAGCTCGCCACCGGCCAGCCGCTCGCACCACCGGCCACCGCCGACGTGCGCACCTGGCTGCTCGAGCACCTGCACGACCACTACGCGCTGCACGGTGAGTTCACCGGCGTGCGCAGCGCCCGCAAGCACATCGGCTGGGCGGTGCGGGCGCTGCCCGGCGGCGAGGCGTTCCGCGCCGCGATGAACACGCTCGACAGCTGCGCCGCACAGGTCCAGGCGGTGGCCACGTTCTTCGATCGGCTCGGTGAACAGCACCGGCTGCTGCCGCAAACGATGGCGGCCAATGACGACGCGTTGAGCATTGCCGCATGAGCCGAAAGCACCTCGAAGAGTGCGTGCGCGACACGCTGGAGCGCTACTTCGACGACTTGCGCGGCACCGAACCGCATGCCGTGCACGAACTGATCATGAACGCGGTGGAAAAGCCGCTGCTCGAGGTGGTGATGCGCCAGGCCGACGGCAACCAGAGCAAGGCAGCGGAGTGGTTGGGCATCAATCGCAACACGCTGCGCCGCAAGCTCACCGATCACAAGCTCCTGAAGTGATGCGAATGAACGTGCCCCCGCGCTCGCTGCGTTCGCTGCCCCCCGAGGTGGCGCAGTCGGCTTGGGAGCGGCCCGGCGCCGACTGACGATGCCGCGCGCGCTGATCTCCGTCTCCGACAAGACAGGCGTTGTCGAGTTCGCTCGCGCGCTGCACCAGCGCGGCATCGAGCTGTGGTCCACGGGCGGCACCGCGCGCCTGCTGGCCGAATCGGGCCTTGCAGTGACCGAGGTGTCGCAGGTGACCGGCTTCCCGGAGATGCTCGACGGCCGCGTGAAGACGCTGCATCCGCACATCCACGGGGGATTGTTGGCGCGCCGCGACGACGCGGCCCACATGGCGGCGCTGAAGGAACACCGCATCGCCACCATCGATCTGCTGGTGATCAACCTGTACCCGTTCGCGCAGACCATCGCACGCGCCGATTGCACGCTCGAACAGGCGATCGAGAACATCGATATCGGCGGGCCGGCGATGCTGCGCGCCGCGGCCAAGAACTGGCAGGACGTCGGCGTGGTGATCGAGCCGGCCGACTACGCGCAGGTGTTGAGTGAGCTCGACGCCGGCGGCGTTGACGCGCGCCACCAAGTTCGCGTTCGCGAAGAAGGTGTTCGCGCACACCGCGGGTTACGACGGCCTGATCGCCAACTACCTGACCTCACTCGCGCCGGGCGCCGAAAGCCAGCCGCACCAGGCACCGACCCGTGAACCCTACCCGCAGGTGTTCAACCTGCAGGTGGCGAAGACGCAGGCGTTGCGCTACGGCGAGAACCCGCACCAGAGCGCTGCGTTCTATCGCGAGCGCGAGCCCGCACCGGGCACGCTTGCGCAGTGGACGCAGATCCAGGGCAAGGAGCTCAGCTACAACAACATCGCCGACGCCGACGCGGCCTGGGAATGCGTGAAGACGTTCGACGCGCCGCGCGCTGCGTGATCGTCAAACACGCCAATCCGTGCGGCGTGGCGATCGGCACGTCGGCCGCTGAAGCGTATGGCAAGGCGTGGCAGACCGATCCGACCAGCGCCTACGGCGGCATCGTGGCGTTCAACCAGCCGTTCGACGGCGCGGCGGCCGCAGCGATCCAGGCCAACAAGCAGTTCGTCGAGGTGCTGATCGCGCCGGTCATCACGGCCGAGGCGCGCGCGCTGTTCGCCAGCAAGGCCAACGTGCGCTTGCTCGAGGTGCCGATCTCGGTGCAAGGCAATGCGCTCGACTTCAAGCGCGTGGGCGGCGGCTTGCTGCTGCAAAGCGCCGACGACCGCAACGTGCAGCGCAGCGAGTTGACCGTGGTGACGAAGAAGCAACCCACGGCCGCACAGCTCGACGACCTGATGTTCGCCTGGAAGGTGGCCAAGTTCGTCAAGAGCAACGCCATCGTCTACTGTGCGGGCGGCATGACGCTGGGCGTCGGCGCCGGCCAGATGAGCCGCGTGGACTCCTCGCGCATCGCCTCGATCAAGGCCGCCAACGCGGGGCTGTCGCTGCAAGGCGCGGCGGTGGCGAGCGACGCGTTCTTCCCCTTCCGCGATGGCCTCGACTTGGTGGTCGACGCCGGCGCGGGCTGCGTGATCCAGCCCGGCGGCTCGATGCGCGATGCCGAGGTGATCGCGGCGGCCGACGAGCGCGGCATCGCGATGGTGTTCACAAGCGTGCGGCATTTCCGGCACTGATTCACGCCCGGCCGCGCACGCCTGACGCGTGCCCGCGCCGCCACTGCAGAATTTCCCCACGGCAGCCTGCGGCTGCGGGCGGCACAAACGCGGGGGACAAACACATGAAACGACGCCACGCAGCGGCTGCGATCGGTGCACTGGGTCTCACGGGCCTGCGCGGCGTGCGCGCCGCCGAAGCCAACGAGGTCGTGCTCGGCCAGAGCGCGGTGATCACCGGGCCGCTCGGGGGGCCGATCCGCGCGCTGATCTCGGGTGCACAGATGGCATTCGATGCTGCCAACGCGGTCGGCGGCGTGCACGGGCGCAAGATCAAGCTCGTGACGCTTGACGACGAGCTGGCGCCACCCAAGGCGGTTGCCAACTACAAGAAGCTGCTCGAGGAACAACAGGCGCTGGCGCTGTTCGGTTGCGTCGGGTCGGGCACCACCGCGGCAGCCGCCAAGGTGCTGCAGGACAACGGCGCGGCGTCGGTCGGTGGCTACGCTGTGGCCGACTCGGCGCGGCAGAAGGCCGGCAACGCCGGCTTCTTCGTGCGCGCCAGCACCGGGCGCGAAGCCGAGGTGCTGCTGCGCCAGCTCACCACCATCGGCATCGACAGAATTGCGGTGGCGCATCTCGACAACCCCGGCGGCGCAGAGGCGCTCAACCTGGTGGCCAGGGCGATGGAGGTGCACCGCATCAAGCCGGTGGCCTCTGGCGGCGTCAAGGGCGACGGCAGCAATGCCGCCGAGTTGGGGCGCAAGCTGGCCGAAGCCAAGCCGCAGGCGGTGATCATGTACCTGAGCGGCAAGCAGCCGGCCGACCTGATGCCGGCGATGCGCGCAGCCGATTCCAACCCGATGTTCTACGGCATGTCGATCGTCTCGGGCGAGGTGGTGGCCAAGGCGCTCGGCGAGCAAAGCCGCGGCCTGGCCATCGCACAGGTGATGCCGTACCCGTGGAGTCAGTCCGACACCGACATCGGCGCCTATCAAAGGGCGGTGGCCGCTGCGAAGCTGGAACCCAACTACTACAGCCTGGAGGGCTGGATCAACGCGCAGGTGATGATCGAAGCGCTCAAGCGCACCGGCCGCGAGCTGACGCGCGGCAGGCTGCTGAACACGCTGCGCGCGATGAAGATGCGCATCGCCGGGCTCGATCTCGACTTCACCGCCGAGAATATCGCCGCATCGCGCTTCGTCGAGCTGGTGCAGGTGCGCCACGACGGCCGCTTCGTGCGCTGAACACGCCGGCGACGCGAGGCGCACCTCTATGATCGCGCCCCATGACGCGCGCCGATGCGTTCGGTTTTCTGCTCGCCTTCCTCGCCCGCCTGATCACCGGCGCGCAGGGCCACTGGAAGGGTTGCCCGCCCAAGGCCGAGCAGCGCATCTACTTCGCCAACCACCAGAGCCATTTTGACTGGGTGCTGATCTGGGCCGCGCTGCCCCACGAGCTGCGTGCCAGCACACGCCCGATCGCCGCACGCGACTACTGGACCGCGACGCCGTTCAGGCACTGGATCACGCGCGAGGTGTTCCATGCCGTTTACGTGAGCAGGCAGCGCACCGACGACCAGGATCCCCTCGAGCCGCTCGCCGACGCGCTGCAAAGCGGCGACTCGCTGGTGATCTTTCCCGAAGGCACGCGCAGCAACAAGGGTGAGCCGCAGCCGTTCAAGAGCGGGCTGTACCACCTGGCCCAGCAGTTTCCTCAGGTGCAGCTGATCCCGACGTGGATCGACAACGTGCAGCGTGTGATGCCCAAGGGCGAGGTGGTGCCGGTGCCGATCCTGTGCACCGTGACCTTCGGCGCGCCGCTGCAACGCGCCGACGGCGAGGACAAGCGCGACTTCCTCGAACGGGCCCGCGCCGCAGTGCTGCAGCTACGGCCTTCATTGACATGAACCTGCGCACCTGGTCGGTGAGCGAGCAGGTGGCGCTGCTGTTCGTCATCGTGTTCGGGCTGCTGCTCGCCTCGACGATCGCCTGGACGCTGATGTCGCTGCGCGACATGGCCGAGCCGTCGCGCCAGCGCCATGAACGTTTCGGCCGCGACCTGCGTGCGGTGTGGGTCGGCGCGGTGCTGTTCTGGCTGTCTTGGATGTCGGGCGCGATCGGCGCCACGCTGCTGTTCGGCACGGTGTCGTTTCTTGCGCTGCGCGAGTTCATCACGCTGATGCACACGCGGCGCGGCGACCACCGCGGGTTGATCATCGCCTTCTTCGTCGTGCTGCCGATCCAGTTCGCGATCGCCGGCGGGCGCTGGTTCGACCTGTTCACCGTGTTCATCCCGGTGTACGTGTTCCTCACCATTCCGGTGGTCAGCGCATTGGCCGGCGACCCACAGCGCTTTCTCGAGCGCAACGCCAAGATCCAGTGGGGCATCATGGTGTGCGTGTACGGCCTGAGCCACGCGCCGGCGTTGTTGCTGCTGGAGTTTGCCGGCTACGACGGCCGCGGCGCGTTCCTGCTGTTCTTCCTCGTCGTCGTGAGCACCGTGGCCCAACTGGTGCAGGAGGGCGTGAGCCGGCGCTTTCGCGGCGTGCCGGCGGCGCGCCAGATCGATCGCAGCTTTTCCACGCGCGGCTGGATCCTCGGCGTGGCGGTGGCTGGCGTGGTGGGCGCCGCGTTGTACTGGATCACGCCGTTCAAGCCGTTCCAGGCCTTGGTGCTGGCCGCGCTGGCCGGCGGCGCCGGCACGCTCGGCGAGCTGGTGATGCGCGCGCTCAAACGCGACGCCGGCGTGGCGAGCTGGGGCAACGCCAGCGCAGTCACCGGCGCGGTCGGCCTGCTCGATCGCATCGCGCCGCTGGCGTTCGCCGCGCCAATCTTCTTCCACCTCACCCGTTGGTACTTCCGGGTGTGAACATGCGCATCCTCGGCATCGACCCCGGCCTGCAACGAACAGGGTTCGCTGTCGTCGAAAGCCACGGTGCGCGACTGCGGTATGTGGCCAGCGGCACCATCAGCACCCTGGAGGCGCCGCGCGGCGAGCTGCCGCTGCGGCTGAAGCTGATTTTCGAAGGCGTCAACGAGGTGGTCCGGCGCTACACGCCGGATGCGGCCTCGGTGGAGATCGTGTTCGTGAACGTCAACCCGCAAAGCACGCTGCTGCTGGGCCAGGCGCGCGGGGCCGCGCTGGCCGCGCTGGTGGCCGGCGGGCTGCCGGTGGCCGAGTACACCGCACTGCAGATGAAGAAGGCCGTGGTCGGCCACGGCCTGGCCACCAAGGCGCAGATCCAGGCCATGGTCACGCGCTTGTTGTCCCTGCCGCGGGAGCCGGGCAAGGACGCCGCCGACGCGCTCGGCCTGGCCATCACCCATGCCCACGCGGCGCGATCGTTCGAAGCCATCGCGCGTGCCGCGCCGCTGGCGCGCAAGGCGCATGCCCAGTACAAACGCGGCCGCACCTATTGAATCCAACGTTGCACCGTACCATCGAACCAGGAGACAGCGCATGCCTTCCCCGATCCAGACCGAATGGACTTCCGTCGCCGTGCCCGGCGGCGCCTTCTTCGACGCCTACCTCGCCAAGCCGCCGGCGGGCAGCGGCCCGGGCCTGGTGTTGTTCCAGGAGATCTTCGGCGTCAACGAACACATCCGCAGCGTGGCCGATCAGTACGCGCTCGATGGCTTCGTGGTGCTCGCACCCGACATCTTCTGGCGCTCGCAGCGCCGCGTCGAGCTCGGCTACGAGGGCGCCGAGCGCCAGCGCGGCATCCAGCTCGCCGGTCAGTTGAAGGGCGCGGAGCTCGGCCTCGACATGGTGGCCGCGGTCACCGCGCTGCGCTCGCGTCCCGAGGTCAACGGCGGCAAGGTCGGCGCCATCGGTTACTGCATGGGCGGGCGGCTGGCGTTCCTGGCGGCGGCGACTGCCGGCGTCGATGCGGCGGTGGCGTACTACGGCGGCGGCATCCACGATCAGCTCGACAAGGCGGCCGCGATCAACTCCCCGGTGTTGTTCCACTACGCCGAGCACGACGACCACATTTCGATGGCGGCGGTCGACAAGGTGCGCACCGCGATGCAGGGCAAGCCCGCCGAGGTGCACGTGTATCCCGGCGCGATGCACGGCTTCAACTGCTGGGCGCGTGCCTCGTACCACGCGCCGAGCGCCGCGCTGGCGCACGGCCGCAGCCTGCAGTTCCTGGCAACGAACCTGTTCGACGTCTAGTTCTTGGGCTGGGTCTCTTCGGGCGGCGGCCGGCCCGGCAGCTGGCCATCGATCAGCGCCGGCGGTGGTGGCGGCGGCGCCGAGGGGAACCAGATGTCCTTGATGGCCCCGCCCACGCGCGTGAAGATCCAGATGTTGAACGTGGCCAGCACGATCACCACGGCCCAGCGGAAGAAGCCGGTGGCGCGCTGGCGCGGAATGTCCTCGCCGGTGGCGGCGTGCAGCGACCAATACATGGCCGAGGCCGCCAGCGCGAGCACGGTGAGCACGGCACTGGCGATGAAGAGGTAAGTCATGGTGCCTTCCTCGTTGTCATAGCAGGATGGCCAGCCGTTCGAGGATGAGCACGCCGAAGAACGCGGCGGCCGCAATCAAGGTCCACTTCAACAGCAGCACGCCGCGCGCGCGCCACACCGGAGCCTTGGTACCGACGTACATCGCAAAGCACAACACACTGGCCAGCAGCAGCAGGCCAAACACCAGGCGAAAAATGAGCATCGGGCCGCCGCAGGCTCACCACGCGGGTGCCAGCTCGGCAAATCCAGGAGGCGCTTTGGACGCGTCGTCGAAGCTCACCGGCTCGACGGCGCCCGGTTCGGCGAACAGCTTGCGCAGCAGCTTGTTGTTGAGCGCGTGGCCGCTGCGAAATGCGGTGTAGCGCCCCAGCATCGGGCCGGCGATGTAGAGGTCGCCGATCGCGTCGAGCACCTTGTGCTTGGCGAACTCGTCGTCGTAGCGCAACCCTTCGGCATTGAGCACGCGCGAATCGTCGACCACGATCGCGTTGTCCATCGCGCCGCCCAGCGTCAGGCCACGCGCGCGCATCGCCGCCACGTCCTTGCTGAAGCCGAACGTGCGCGCCCGTGCGATGTCGCGCTTGTAGCGCCCGCTGCCCATATCGAAGGTCACCTGCTGGCCGGTGGCATCGACCGCCGGGTGCTTGAAGTCGATCTCGAAGTTGAGCACGAAGCCATGGTGCGGTTCCAGCCGCGCCCACATCAGCCGCTCGCCCTCGCCTTCGCGCACCTCGACCGGCCGCGCAACGCGCCAGAAACGCTTGGCCTTGCCCTGCAGCGCGATGCCGGCGTTCTGCAGCAGGAACACATAACTCGCCGCCGAGCCGTCGAGGATCGGCACCTCATCGGCATCGATGTCGACTTGCAGGTTGTCCAGCCCCAACCCGCTGCAGGCCGACATCAGGTGCTCGATGGTCTGCACCTTCGGCGCACCGGGATCGCCGCCCGGCGAGATGGTGGACGCCATGCGCGTGTCGCACACCGCCTGCGGATTGACCGGGATGTCCACCGGCCGCGGCAGATCGACGCGGCGGAAGACGATGCCGGTGTCGGGCGGCGCAGGCCGCAGCGTGAGCTCGACCTTCTGGCCGCTGTGCATGCCCACGCCAACGGCGCGGGTCAACGATTTCAGCGTGCGTTGCGCCAACATGACGCCATTGTATGAAGGCACCATGCCCTCGCCGGCCGTGGGCAAGCCAGCGGCGGCGCGTTTCAGCAACGCAATTCTCATCGCACCTCGCCGACCGATCGCGCCACCTCAGTGGCGCGTCCCCAAGCGGACGCCGCGGCTCCGGCTTTGCCGGTCCGCAGGCGTGCCTTGCAGGCCGCGCCGGGCACGGAGGCCCGGCCCTTCGCCGGGCACGAAAGGTCCACTGGACCTTTCGTGTCCGGGCTCAGCCCCCTCAGGGGGAGGCAGCCGCCAGGCTGCCTCGGGGGTGGGCCATTCAATCGGCCTGTTTTCTCAGAAACGCCGGGATCTCGATCTCGTCCATGCCGTTGGAGCTCAGTGCCTCCACGCGCGCTGCGGCCTGCGCCCGGTTGCTGCGCCACACGCTGGGCGTGGCGTACGCGCCATAGTCGGGCGCGGCCGCCTGCACAGGCGCCGCCGCACCGGTGTGCGCCGGCTGGTGCTGCACCGGCACGTTGTCGGTGCCGGTGCGCTGCACGGTATTCGACTGCACCACGGTCAGCGGCGTCTGAACCCTCTTGGCTTGCGACAGGCCGGTGGCGATCACCGTCACGCGCAGTTGGTCGCCCAGCGTCTCATCGAAGGCGGCGCCATAGATGATGTAGGCATCGTCGGCGGCGTAGCGGCGGATGCAGTTCATCGCGCTCTTGCTCTCGTTGAGCTTGAACGTCGCCTCGCTGGCCGCGATCAGCACCAGCACGCCGCGCGCACCAGACAGGTCGATGCCCTCGAGCAGCGGGCACGCCACCGCGAGTTCGGCCGCCTTGATCGCGCGGTCCGGGCCGCCGGCCATCGCGGTGCCCATCATCGCCTTGCCGGGCTCGCTCATCACCGTCTTCACGTCTTCGAAGTCGACGTTGACCAGCGCGTCCATGTGGATGATGTCGCTGATGCCGCCCACCGCGTTGCGCAGCACGTCGTTGGCGTGCGCGAACGCTGCGGTCTGCGTGACGTCGTCGCCCAGCACCTCGAGCAGCTTCTCGTTCAGGATCACGATCAGGCTGTCGACGTTGGCTTCGAGCTCCGACGCGCCCGAATCGGCCTGCTTGGCGCGCCGCGGCCCCTCGAACTCGAACGGCTTGGTCACCACGCCGACGGTGAGAATGCCCATGCTCTTGGCGATGCGCGCGATCACCGGCGCGGCGCCGGTGCCGGTGCCGCCCCCCATGCCGGCGGTGATGAACACCATGTGCGCGCCGTCGAGCATCTCGCGCACGCGGCCCTCGGCCTCCTCGGCCGCGGCCTTGCCTTTGTCGGGCTTGCCGCCGGCACCCAAACCGGTGTCGCCGAGCTGGATCAGCGAGCGCGCAGTCGAGCGGTTGAGCGCCTGCGCATCGGTGTTGGCGCAGATGAACTCGACGTTCTGCACGCCGCTGCGGATCATGTGTTCGACGGCGTTGCCGCCGCCACCGCCGACACCGATCACCTTGATCATGGTGCCCTGGGCGAATTCTTCGATCATTTCGATTGGCATGTATCTCTCCTAGCAGTTGCCGTCAAAGTGAACCCTCGAGGTCTCGCGCGAACCTCTCAATCAGAAATTGCCCACGATCCAATCCTTGGCGCGACCGAACATCGACTTCATCGACCCCGGTTGGGCTTGCGCCTTGTGCCCTCGGGCGCGCGCGATGCGCGCCTCCTCCAGCAAGCCCATCACGGTGGCCGACCGCGGGTTGGCCACCATGTCGTGCAGCGCGCCCGAATAGGTGGGCACGCCTTTGCGAACGGGCTTCAGAAAAATGTCCTCGCCGAGCTCCACCATGCCCGGCATCACCGAAGTGCCGCCGGTGATCACGATGCCCGAGGACAACAGCTCCTCGTAGCCCGACTCGCGAATCACCTGGTGCACCAGCGAATAGATCTCCTCGACGCGCGGCTCGATCACGCCAGACAGCGCCTGCCGGCTCAGCATGCGTGGCGCGCGGTCGCCGAGGCCGGGCACCTCGAGCTGTGCCCCGGGATCGGCCAGCAGCTGCTTGGCCACGCCGTGCTCGACCTTGATCTCCTCGGCGTCCTTGGTCGGCGTGCGCAGCGCCATCGCGATGTCGCTGGTGATGAGGTCGCCGGCGATCGGGATCACCGCGGTGTGCCGAATCGCGCCGTCGGTGAAGATCGCCACGTCGGTGGTGCCGGCGCCGATGTCGACCAGCGCCACGCCCAGGTCCTTCTCGTCGGCGCTGAGGATCGACAGCGACGATGCGCTCGGGTTCAGCACCAGGTGCTCGACCTCGAGGCCGCAACGCCGCACGCACTTGAGGATGTTTTCGGCGGCGCTCTGCGCGCCGGTGACGATGTGCACCTTGACCTCGAGCCGGTTGCCGCTCATGCCGATCGGCTCCTTGACCTCGTGGCCGTCGATCACGAACTCCTGCGGCTCGACCAGCAGCAGCCGCTGGTCGTTGGGGATGTTGATCGCCTTGGCGGTCTCGACCACGCGGCCGACGTCGACCGGTGTCACCTCGCGGTTGTCGCGCACGATCACCATGCCCGAGCTGTTCTGGCCGCGGATGTGGCTGCCGGTGATGCCGGTGTGCACGCGCTCGATCTTGCAGGCGGCCATCATCTCGGCCTCCTTCAGCGCGTGCTGGATGCTCTGCACGGTGGCATCGATGTTGACCACCACGCCGCGTTTCAGGCCGTGCGATGCCGACACGCCGAGCCCGGCGACGCGCATCCCTCCCTCCGGCAGCATCTCGGCGACGACACACATCACCTTGGCGGTGCCGATGTCGAGGCCGACGATCAGATCCTTGTAGTCCTTGGCCATCTGTGTGCCCTTGTCGATTCGTGTGCTTTGTCGCTTGCGGGTCGAGTCACTGTTTTCCGTTGCCTGTGGTCACGCCCTTCAGGCGCACCGCATAGCCGTCGGGGTGCCGCAGGTCGGCATACACCAGCGGCCGCTGCATCGAGGCGGTCACTTGCGGCAGCGTGCGCACGAAGCGCGCGGCGCGTTCGCTCACCGCGGCGACCTCGCCACGACCCAGCTCGATCACCACGCCGTTGACGAGCTGCGTGCGCCAGGTGCCGTGTCCGGTGAGCTTGAGGCCACGCATCGGGCTGCCGAGCGGCTGCAGCACCGGCTCGAGCGCGCGATGCATCGCCAACACACGCGCCGAGCTGCCCGGCGGCCCTGCGAGGCGCGGCAGCGCCTCGTCCTCGACATCGCCGATGTTGGCCTCGAACACCTCGCCGAAGGTGTTCACCAGCCGCTCCTCGCTGGCATCGTCGTCCCACAGCGCGGCAGCACGGTGCTCCTCGAGCCGCACCGCCAGGCGATCGGGAAACAACCGCCGCACGGTGGCGCGCCGCACCCACGGCACCGACTCGAACGCATCGCGCGCGCGGTCGAGGTCGAGCGACAGGAAGTTGCCCGCCAGCTTGCTGTTCACCGCCGCCCGCACCGTCAGCGGCGTGCTGTGCGCGAGGTCGCCTTCGAGCGTGATGCCACGCAGCGTGAACGTGGGCCGCGTCGCCAGCCACCACATCGCGCCGGCGACGATCACCACGCCCAGCAGCGTCAGCATCACGTTGGCGCCGGCCAGCGCGAGGCGCACGTCGAACGGCAGCGGGGTCACGGCAGCGGCACGGGCCATCGCGATCAGCCTCCCGCCTTCGATGCCGGCGCGTCGAGACGCGAGGTTGATGCGGACGGCGCGTCGAGACGCGCCGAGGCCAGCAGCATCAGGCACAGCTGCTCGTAGGAGATGCCTGCGGCCTTGGCCGACATCGGCACCAGCGAGTGCCCGGTCATGCCGGGCGAGGTGTTCATCTCGAGCAGGAACGGCTTGCGATCCTTGGCGCGCACCATCAGATCGGCGCGGCCCCAGCCGCGGCAGTCGATCGCGCGGTAGGCGGCCAGCACGATGCGCTGGATCTCGGACTCCTCGGCCGCCGGCAGCCCGCTCGGCACGTGGTAGTGCACCTCGTCGGTGAAGTACTTGTTCTGGTAGTCGTACTTGCCTTCGGGCGCGGCGATGCGCACCACCGGCAACGCGCGCGCCGACGGGCCCTCGCCCACCACCGGGCAGGTGACTTCCAACCCTTCGATGAACTCCTCGCACAGCACATCGGGGTCGTAGCGCGCGGCGAGCTGCACCGCGTCTTGCATCTGCGAATAGCCCAGCACCTTGGTGACGCCGATCGACGAGCCTTCGCGCGGCGGCTTCACGATCAACGGCAGGCCGAGGTCGTCGGGCACGGTGCGCACGTGCTCGCGCGCTTGCTCCGCCGCGCCCAGTCGCACCCAGCGCGGCGTGGGCAGGCCCTCGGCGAGCCACACGCGTTTGGTCATCACCTTGTCGAGCGCGATCGCCGAGGCCATCACGCCCGAACCGGTGTACGGGATGCCGAGCAGCTCGAGCGCGCCCTGCACCGTGCCGTCTTCGCCGTGGCGGCCGTGCAGCGCGATGAAGCAGCGGCGGAAGCCATCGCGCTTCAATTCGATAAGGTCGCGCTGGCTGGGATCGAAGGCGTGCGCGTCGACGCCGACCGACTTCAGCGCCGCCAGCACACCGTTGCCCGACAGCAGCGAGATCTCGCGCTCGGCCGAGCTGCCGCCCATCAGCACGGCCGACTTGCCGAGCGCGCGCACGTCGATCGCGGCCGCCGGCGCTTTCTTCGGTGCGGTTGCGCGTCGTGTCATGCGACAGCCCCCAGCCGCTCGACCAATTGCGCAGGCAAGTGGCCGATCGAGCCCGCGCCCATCGCGATCACCACGTCGCCATTGCGCGCGTGCTCGATCACCGCCTGCGCCAGCCCAGCCACGTCGTCGACGAACACCGGGTCCACATGGCCGGCCACTCGCAAGGCGCGCGCCAGCGAACGGCCGTCGGCCGCCACGATCGGCTGCTCGCCGGCCGGGTACACCTCGGTCAACAGCACGGCGTCGGCCTGGCCGAGCACCTTGACGAAATCCTCGAAGCAATCGCGCGTGCGGCTGAAGCGGTGCGGCTGGAACGCCAGCACGATGCGCTGCCCCGGGAACGCGCCGCGCGCCGCCTCCAGCACGGCGGCCATCTCGACCGGGTGGTGGCCATAGTCGTCGATCAGCGTGAAGCGGCCGCCGTCGCGCGCCGGCAATTCGCCGTAGCGCTGGAAACGCCGGCCGACGCCGGTGAACTCGGCCAGCGCCTTCACCATCGGCGCGTCGGGCAGCTCGAGTTCGGTCGCCACCGCGATCGCCGCCAGCGCATTGCGCACGTTGTGCACGCCGGCGAGGTTGAGCGTGATGTCCAGCGGCGGCATCGCGGCGCCGTTGCGGCGCCGGCAGACGAAGCGCATGCGCCCGCCCGGCAAGCGCCTGCACCCGTTCGGCGCGCACGTGCACGTCGTCGCTCAGGCCATAACGGATCACCGGGCGCGAGATGCTGGCCTCGATCGCCTGCACGCCGGGGTCGTCGCCGCACACCACGGCGGCGCCGTAGAACGGCATGCGGTGCAGGAACTCGATGAAGGCCTGGCGCAAGCGGCCGATGTCGTGGCCGTAGGTCTCCATGTGGTCGGCATCGATGTTGGTGACCACACTGAGAATCGGATTGAGGTTGAGGAACGACGCGTCGCTCTCGTCGGCCTCGACCACGATGTAGTCGCCTTCGCCGAGGCGCGAATGCGCGCCCGCGCTGTTCAGCTTGCCGCCGATCACGAAGGTCGGATCGACGCCGGCCTCGTGCAGCACGCTGGTCACCAGCGAGGTGGTGGTGGTCTTGCCATGGGTGCCGGCGATCGCGATGCCCTGCTTCAGGCGCATCAATTCGGCCAGCATCACCGCACGCGGCACCAGCGGGATGCGCGCGGCGCGCGCGGCCAGCACCTCGGGGTTGTCTTCCTTCACCGCGGTGGAGGTCACGACCGCCTCGGCGCCCTCGATGTGCGAGGCATCGTGGCCGATGAACACGCGCACGCCGAGCAGTGCCAGCCGGCGCGTCGTCGGGCTGTCGGTCTGGTCCGAGCCTGACACGGTGTAGCCAAGGTTGTGCAGGATCTCGGCGATGCCGCTCATGCCGGCACCGCCCACGCCGACGAAGTGGATGTGCTTGACGGCGTGCTTCATGCACCGCCTCCGCCGGCATCTCAACTGCTTCGTCGGCACTCGTCGATTCACGACGAAGTGAGCGATGTGCTTGACGGCGTGCTTCATGCGGCCGCCACCAGTTTTTCGATCGCATCGGCGACGCGCGCCGCGGCTTGCGGCCGGGCCAGCAACCGGGCTTGTTCGGCCATCGCCCGCAGGCGCTCGCGATCCAATCCCGACAGCAAGGTCGCCAGCGAATCGGGGCTCAGCTCGGTCTGCGGCAGATGGTGAGCGGCGCCGCGCTGCGCCATCCACGCGGCGTTGTCGCGCTGGTGCGAGGTGGTGCTGACGATCAGCGGCACCAGCACGCTGGCGACGCCGGCGGCGCACAGCTCGCTCACGGTGACCGCACCGGCGCGGCAGACGATCACGTCGCACGCGGCCAGGCGCGCCGGCATGTCGTCGATGAACGGCACGACCTCGGCCTGCACGCGCAGGGTCGCATAGGTGGCACGCACGCTGTCGAGGTGGGCCACGCCGGTCTGGTGCACCACGTGCGGCCGCTGTGCCGGGTCGAGCCGCGACAGCGCAGCCGGCATCGTCTCGTTGAGCACGCGTGCGCCCAGGCTGCCGCCGACCACCAGCACCGACAGCGGACCGTTGCGCCCCTGGAAACGCTCGCCCGGCACCGGCAGGTTCTCGATCTCGGCGCGCACCGGGTTGCCGGTGACCAGCGCGTGTTTGGTCTTCTCCGCAGCGGGCCCGTCGAAGCCGAACGCCACCGCGTCGGCCACCGGCAGCAGCGATCGCGTCGACAGCAGCAGCGACGCGTCGGCATTCACCAGCACCAGCGGCTTGCCGAGCAGCGACGCCATCAGGCCGCCGGGAAAACACACGTAGCCGCCCATGCCCAGCACCGCGCTGGTGCCGCGCGATCGCAGGATGCGCAAGCAATCCCAGAACGCCTTCAGCAAACGCACGCCACCGGTGACCCCACCAAGCACGCCCTTGCCGCGCAGGCCGGAAAAACCGATCGCGTCGAGCGCGATGCCGGTGGGCGGCACGAGGCGGTTCTCCATGCCGTTGCGCGTGCCGAGCCAGCTCACGCTCCAGCCGCGCCGCTGCACCTCGCGCGCCACCGCGAGGCCCGGGAACACGTGTCCGCCGGTGCCCGCCGCCATGACGACGAGGTGGCGCTGGGTCATGCTCGACCCCCGCGCAGGAGCTGTCGGTTTTGGCTTCGGCACGCGCGCTGCGCGCGCTTCACGTCGCTGCGCGACATGAGCCTGCACCGAAACAGGCACCGTGCGTGCCTCCGGCACGCCCATCGCGCTACCGCGCGACTCATGCGCGTCCTCCGCGCATGAGCTGCCTGTTTTCGAAGTCGATGCGCACCACGATCGCCAGCGCGATCAGGTTCATCAGCAGCGCCGAACCGCCGAAGCTCAGCAACGGCGTGGTCAGCCCCTTGGTCGGCAGCGCGCCCAGGTTGACACCGATGCTGATGAACGACTGCACGCCGATCCAGATGCCGATGCCCTGGCACATCAGGCCGGCGAACACGCGGTCGAGCACGATCGCCTGGCGGCCGATCACGAAGACGCGGCGCGTGATCCAGAAGAACGCCACGATCACGGTGGCCACCGCGATGAAGCCGAGTTCCTCGCCGACCACGGCGAGCAGGAAGTCGGTGTGCGCCTCGGGCAGGTAGCTGAGCTTCTCGACGCTGGCGCCGAGCCCTTCGCCGAAGATGCCGCCGCGGCCGAACGCGATCAGCGAGTGCGTGAGCTGGTAGGCGCGGCCCTTGGCGTACTTCTCGTTCCACGGGTCGAGCCAGGCCCAGATGCGGTCGGCGCGCCAGTCGCTGAACGCGATCATCGCGACGAAGGCGCGCTCAGCACCGCGCACACCAGCAGGAACATGCGCATGTTGACGCCGCCGAGGAACAGGATGCCCATCGCGATCGCGGCGATCACGACGTAGGCGCCCATGTCGGGCTCGGCGAGCAGCAGCAGGCCGATCACCGCCAGCGCCACCGCCATCGGCCACACGGCCTTGATGAAGTCCTCTTTGACGTCCATCTTGCGCACCATGTAGCTGGCGGCGTACATGGTCATCACCAGCTTGGCGAGCTCGCTGGGCTGGAAGTTCAGCATGCCGAGCGGGATCCAGCGCCGCGCGCCGTTCTTCATCACGCCCACTTGCGGCACCAGCACGAGCGCCAGCAGCACCAGCGCGCCGACGAACAACCACGGCGCCCACTTCTCCCACACCGCCACCGGGATCTGCAGCGTCATCAGCGCGGCGACCAAGCCGATCACGATCGACAGGCCGTGGCGCGTCAGGAAGTGCAGCTCGCCGAGGCGCGCACCCTTGGGGCTGTCGGGCAACGCGACGCTGGCCGAATACACCATCACGAGGCCGAAGGCGAGCAGCGCCATCACCAGCAGCACCAGCGGCTGATCGAAGCCCGAGATGCGGGCCGGCGAGGCGGTCACGCGCTCCAGGCCGCTGCGCACCGGCAGCTCGCGCCGCTGCGGCACGCGCAGCCCGCGCCAGCGATGGAACAAACCGCGCAAGCCGAAGAACTGCAGCTCGGCCTTCACGCGTCGATCTCCCCACGTTCCGACGCAAGCGCATGCACCGCCTGCACGAACACCTCGGCGCGGTGGCCGTAGTTGCGGAACATGTCGAAGCTGGCGCAGGCCGGGCTCAGCAGCACCGCATCGCCGGGCCGCGCCTGCTCGAAGCACCAGCGCACCGCGGAGGGCAGGTCATCGTGACGCTGCTTCGGCACGTCGATGGCCGCGAGCGCCTCTTCGATCCGGGCCGCGTCGCGCCCGATCAGCGCCACCGCGCGCGCATGGCGCGCCACCGGCTCGGCCAATGGCGAAAAGTCCTGCCCCTTGCCATCGCCGCCCAGGATCACCGCCAGGCGCGCGGGCGCCTTGTCGGCGCCGAGCCCCACCAGCGCAGCCACCGTGGCGCCGACGTTGGTGCCCTTGCTGTCGTCGAACGCCTCGACGTCGCCGACGCGGCGCACCGGCTGCACGCGGTGCGGCTCGCCGCCGTATTCGCGCAGGCCATGCAGCATCGGCGCCAGCGGGCAGCCGATCGCGGTGGCCAGCGCCAGCGCAGCGAGCGCGTTGGCCGCGTTGTGGCGGCCGCGCACGCGCAGCGCATCGGCCGGCATCAGGCGCTGCAAATGCACCTCGACCGGCTCGTCCTTCTTGCGCCGCGTGCCCGGCTCGTCGGGCATCGCGCGCACCAGCCACGCCATGCCGCCTTCGGTCAGCAGGCCGAAGTCGCCGGGCTGCGAGGGCACGTCGAGACCGAAACGCACGGTGGTGCGTGACACCGGCTTCGGTGCACGCGGCTTGCCTGGCCTGGCGCCGGCTTTGGGTGGCGGCACGGGCAGCGGCGCGCTGGCCATCGCGTCGACCAGCGGGTCATCGCGATTGACCACCGCGACCGTGCGTTCGCCGAAGATGCGCGCCTTGGCCGCGCCATAGGCGGCCATGTCGCCGTGCCAGTCGAGGTGGTCTTGCGTCAGGTTCAGCACCGCGGCGGCCTGCGGCTCGAAACCGAGCACGCCGTCGAGCTGGAAGCTCGACAGCTCGAGCACCCACACCTGCGGCAGCGTGTCGTCGTCGAGACACTGCATCAGCGTGTCGAGCATGGTCGGGCTGATGTTGCCGGCCGCCGCCGCGCTGCGGCCGGCGCGTTCGACCAGCAGCGCGGTCAGCGCGGTGGTGGTGGTCTTGCCGTTGGTGCCGGTCACCGCCAGCACCTGCGGCGCGTAGTCGCGCTCGGCGCGCAGCTGCTCGAGTGCCTGCATGAACAGATCGAGCTCGCCCTGCACCGGCACACCCTGCTCGTGCGCGCCGTGCAGCAGCGGCGCGACGCGTGCATCGCGTGGGCTCAGGCCCGGGCTCTTCAACACACGCTGCACGCCTTGCAGCGCCTCGGCCGTGAGTTCGCCGCTGCGCACGGTGGCCTGCGGCAGCGCCTCGCGCAGCTCGCCGAGCTGCGGCGGCGTCTCGCGCGAGTCCCACACCGACACCGTCGCGCCCTGGCGCGCGCACCAGCGCGCCATCGCCAGGCCCGATTCGCCGAGGCCTAGCACCAGGACCTGTTGACCGTGCAGCGGGGACGTCATGGCCTCATCGCAGCTTCAGGCTCGCGAGCCCGATCAGGCACAACAGCATCGTGATGATCCAGAAGCGGATCACCACCTGCGTTTCGGTCCAGCCGCTCTTCTCGAAGTGGTGGTGCAGCGGCGCCATCAACAGGATGCGCCGGCCCTCGCCGTACCTGCGCTTGGTGTACTTGAACCAGCCGACCTGGATCATCACCGACAGCGCCTCGACGACGAAGACGCCGCCCATGATCGCCAGCGCGATCTCCTGCCGCGTGATGACGGCGATGGTGCCGAGCGCGCCGCCGAGCGCGAGCGCGCCCACGTCGCCCATGAACACCTGCGCCGGATGCGCGTTGAACCACAGAAACGCCAAGCCCGCGCCGGCCATCGCGGCGCAGAAGATCAGCAGTTCGCCGGCGCCCGGGATGTGCGGGAACAGCAGATACCGCGAGTACACCGAGCTGCCCACCACGTAGGCGAACACGCCCAGCGCCGAGCCCACCATCACCACCGGCATGATGGCCAGGCCATCGAGCCCATCGGTCAGGTTGACCGCGTTGCTCGCGCCGACGATCACCAGGTAGGTCAGCGCGATGAAGCCGAACACGCCGAGCGGATAGCTCACCGTCTTGAAGAACGGCAGCATCAGGTCGGCCTTGGGCGGCAGGTCGTTCGAGAAGCCGCTGGTCACCCAGCGGAAGAACAGCTCGACCACGCGAAGGTTGGTGGTTTCCGAGACGCTGAACGCCAGGTACAGCGCCGCGATCAGCCCGATCACCGACTGCCAGAAGTACTTCTCGCCCGACGGCATGCCCTCGGGGTTCTTCTTCACCACCTTGCGCCAGTCGTCGATCCAGCCGATGGTGCCGAAGCCGAAGGTCACCAGCATCACGATCCAGACGAAGCGGTTGCTCCAGTCGAACCACAGCAGCGTCGACACACCCACGCCGATCAGGATCAGCACGCCGCCCATCGTCGGCGTGCCGCGCTTGATCAGGTGGGTCTGCACGCCGTACTCGCGCACCGGCTGGCCGATCTTCAGCTCCGCCAGGCGGCGGATCACCCACGGCCCGAACGCCAGGCCGATCAACAGCGCCGTCATCGCCGCCATCACGGCGCGGAACGTCAGGTACTGGATCACGCGCAGGAAGCCGAGCGCCTCCGGGAACTGCGCCTGCAGCCATTGCGACAGGATCAGCAGCATGCAGTGCTCCGGGCAGTCGGCGCCGGGCCGCCCCAAGCAGACTGAGGCCCCGCGAGAAGCAGCGAGCACAGCGGGCATGGGGGCACACGATGCTCAATGCGCATGCGTCGACCCTTCCTGCGGCACCAGCGCACGCACGACCCGCTCCATGGCCATGAAGCGCGAGCCCTTGATCAATGCCGACGCGCAGCGCGGCGCCTCGTGCAGCGCGGCGATCAGCTCGAGCGTGCCGGCGAAGTGGCGCGCGCCCGCACCGTAGGCGCGCGCAGTGTGTGCACATGCGGCGCCGGCCACCCACAGCTGTTCGACGCCACGCTCCTTGGCATACGCGCCGACCTCGGTGTGGAACTCCGGCCCCTTGGCGCCGACCTCGCCCATGTCACCGAGCACCAGCCAATGCGGGCCGGGCAGACCCATCAGCAGATCGATCGCCGCACGCACGGAGTCGGGATTGGCGTTGTAGCTGTCGTCGACCAGCACCACGCGCTCGTTGCCACGCTGCCAGCTCAGCAGGCGCGAACGGCCACTCACCGGCCGGAACGATTCCATGCCGCGCACGAGGGCCTCGAGCGGCGCGCCGCCTGCCAGCGCCGCGGTGACCGCGGCCAGTGCGTTGTGCAAGTTGTGCGCGCCGGGCGCGTGCAATGCGAACTCGGCGGCACCGGCCGGCGTGTGGGTGCGCAACATCCAGTGGTCGTCGACCCACAAGGCGTCGCCGGTGACGTCGGCCGCGCCGCTGCGCGCAAACGTGAGTTGCGCACGCGACCCGGCCTGGCGCCGCCAGACCGCGGCCTGCGCGTCGTCGGCCGGGTACACCGCCACGCCGGACGGCGGCAGCGCTTCGATCGCGCTGCCGTTCTCGATCGCGACCGCTTCCACGCTGGCCATGAACTCCTGGTGCTCGCGCTGGGCGTTGTTGACCAGCACGACGGTGGGCGCGGCGATCTGCGCCAGCCCCTTGATCTCGCCCGGATGGTTCATGCCCAGTTCGAGCACGGCGGCGCGATGCCAATGGGAGTCGTCCTGGCGCAACCGCAGCACCATCAACGGCACGCCGATGTGGTTGTTCAGGTTGCCGCTGGTCGCCAACGCCGCATCGCCGCACCACGCACGCAGGATGCTGGCGATCATCTGCGTCACGGTGGTCTTGCCGTTGCTGCCCGTCACCGCGATCAACGGCAGGTGCATGCGGCGGCGCCAACCGGCGGCCATCTGCTGCAGGCCGTGCAGGCTGTCGGCCACCAACAAACCCGGCAAGGCATCGGCGGCAAGGCCGCGTTCGGCCAGCGCGGCAACCGCGCCGGCATCGCGCGCCTGCTGCAGGAAGTCGTGCGCATCGAAGCGCTCGCCGCGCAGCGCGACGAACAGGTCGCCAGCGCGCAGCGTGCGCGTGTCGCTGTGCACGCGCTCGAACCGGACCGCACCGTCACCGACCAGCGCGGAGCCGGGCACCAGTGCGTGGGCTTGTGCCAGCGTCATCATGTGGCCCCCTTGGCGCTAAGCGCCGTCCCCCCGAGGGGGAACGAGCAGCTTGGGAGCGGCCCGGCGCTGCTCACGCGACGGCTCCCCTGCCCTGGCCACGCAGGGCCAATGCCTGCGCCGCCACGGCCAGGTCGCTGAACGGCCGCTTCACGCCGGCGACTTCCTGCGTTTCTTCGTGGCCCTTGCCGGCCAGCAGCACGACGTCGTCGACCTCGGCGCGCGCCAACGCGTCGTGGATCGCAACGCGGCGGTCCTCGACCACATCGACGCTGTCATCGCCTTGGATGCCAGCGAGGATCTGCGACAGGATCAGTCCCGGGTTCTCGTCGCGCGGGTTGTCGCTGGTGAGCACCACGTGATCGGCCAGTCGGTGCGCGATCGCACCCATCAGCGGGCGCTTGGTGGCGTCGCGGTTGCCGCCGCAGCCGAACAGGCACCACAGCTTGCCGCCGCGCGCATGCGCCAGCGGCTTGAGCGCCTGCAGCGCCTGCTCCAGCGCGTCGGGGGTGTGCGCATAGTCGACCACCACCACCGGCGAGTTGGCGGCGGCTGCGCCGACGCGCTGCATGCGGCCGGGCACCGGCGACAACTGCGGCAGCACGCGCGCCGCATCGGCCAGGCAGACGCCGAGTGCGCGCAACGCGCCGACCACGGCCAGCAGGTTGCTGACGTTGTACGCGCCGACCAACGCGCAGCGCACCGGCACCGTGGTGTCGCGCTCGACGAGGTCGAACGCCATGCCGTCGGCCAGATGGCGCAGGTTCTGCGCCTGCAGCCGTGCCGGCGCGCGCGTCGAGTAGGTCCACACCGCCGGGCCGCCGCGTTGCGCGAACGCGGCCTCCAGTTCATCGGCCAGCGTGGCGCCTTGTTCGTCGTCGATGTTGACCACCGCGGCGCGCAGGCCGGGCCAGCCGAACAACAAACGTTTGGCCGCCCAGTAGGCCGCCATGTCGCCGTGGTAGTCGAGGTGGTCGCGTGTGAAGTTGGTGAACTGCGCCACCGCGATGCGCGTGCCGGTGAGGCGGTGGTCGACGATGCCGATCGACGACGCTTCCATCGTGCAGGCGGCGAAGCCCTGCTGCACGAACGCCGCGAGCGTGGCCTGCAGCAGCACCGCGTCGGGTGTCGTCAGACCGGTGGTCTGCAGCGTCGGCGCTGGATCGCCCGCTTTCGGCGGCTCGCCGACCCCCAGCGTGCCGATCAAGCCGCAGCGTTGGCCGAGCGCGCTCAAGGCCTGCGCGGTCCACCAGGCGACCGACGTCTTGCCATTGGTGCCCGTGACCGCCACCACTTCGAGCGTCCGGCTCGGCTGGCCGTACCAGGCATCGGCAATCGACCCGGCCGTGGCCTTCAATTGCGGCACGGCGGCAACGCGCGCATCGTCGAATCCGAACGCGTCGGCGCCTTCGGGGTCGACCAGGCAGCGCACGGCGCCGGCGGCGAGCGCGTCCTTCACGTGGCGCCGGCCGTCGTGGCGCGCGCCGGCCCAAGCCAGGAACGCATCGCCCGCCGCCACCTGCCGGCTGTCGGTGCACAACGCAGCGACCGCACCGTCGCGCAACCACCGCACGGCGGTGTGCACGTCGTCGAGTTGCTGCATGGCCATCAACGGGTCCCGGCCGGCGCAGGTTCGGCGGCTTGTGCGACGGTCTGCGCCACGATCTGACGCCGCACCTCGATGTCGGGTGGCACGTTGAGCAGGCGCAGGGTCTGTTGCACGACCTGGCTGAACACCGGCGCGGCCACGTCGCCGCCGAAGTGCCCACCCTGTGTCGGCTGGTCGACCATCACCGCCACGACGATGCGCGGGTTGCCCATCGGCGCCATGCCGACGAACCACGCACGGTGCTTGTTGCTGACGTATTCGCCGCCGTCGTAGGCGTGCGCCGTGCCGGTCTTGCCGCCGACGCTGTAGCCCATGGCCTGCGCGCGCGTCGCGGTGCCGCCCGTTTCGGTGGCCAGCTGCAGCATCTTGCGCATCTCGCGCGCCACGTCGGGCGACAACACGCGCACCCCGGCCGCGGGCTGATCTTGCTTGAGCATCGTGATCGGCACCAGCTCGCCGTCGCGCGCAAACACGGTGTAGGCGCGCGCCATCTGCAGCAGCGACGCCGACAGCCCGTAGCCGAACGCCAGCCGCGACTGGTCGACCGGCTTCCACGAGCGATACGGACGCAGCACGCCGCTGCGGGCGCCGGGAAATTCGATCTGCGGGCGCTGGCCGAAACCGACGTTGCTGTAGAGCTCCCACAGTTCGCGCGGCTCCATCTGCATCGCCAGCTTGGCGGCGCCGATGTTGCTGGAGCGCTGCACGATCTCGGTCACCGTCATCTGCTCGCGCGGATGCGTGTCGTGAATCGGCCGGCCGCCGACCGAGAACCCTGCGGTCGACAGCACGGTGCCCGGCTGCACGCGGCCGGTCTGCAGCGCCCAGGCGGCAACGAACGGCTTCATCACCGAGCCGGGCTCGAACACGTCGGTCAAGGCCCGGTTGCGTGCCGCCTCGCCGAAGTCATCCTGGTTCAGCTTGGTGCGCATCGATGGATGGAAGCTCGGGAAGTTGGCCAGCGCCAGGATCTCGCCGCTCACCACGTCGATCACCACCACGCTGCCGGCCTTGGCCTTGTGCATCCGCCACCGCATCGCGCACGCGCTGGTAGGCGAAGAACTGCACCTTGGTGTCGAGCGACAGTTGCACCTCGCGGCCCGGCGTGGGGTCGATCGCATCGACGTAGTCGTCGATCACGCGTCCGACACCGTCGCGCACGATGCCGCGCTGGCCGTCACGGCCCTCGAGGTCTTTCTGGAACGCCAGCTCCACGCCTTCGCGCCCCTGCTCCCTCTGGTCGGTGAAGCCCACCACGTGCGCCGCCGCTTCGCCCTCGGGGTAGTTGCGCGTGTAGCCCGGCGTGGCGCGCAGGCCCTTGATGCCGAGCGCGCGCGCCTGCCGCCACTGCGCATCGGGCACCTGGCGCTTGATCAGAACGTCGGTCAGGTCCTGCGCCAAACGCTCGTCGAACTCGGCCGGCGTCATGCCCAGCAGGCGCAGCAGGTCCTTCTTCTGCGCCGGCGTCGCTTTGAAGTTCTGGCGGTTCGCATACACCGTGCTGGTGGCCACGCTGGTGGCCAGGATCAGCCCGTTGCGGTCGACGATGCGGCCGCGGCTCGCCGGCACGTCGTAGGTGTGGACGAAGCGGCGTTCGCCCTGCGCGAGGTAGAAGTCCGTGGCCACGATCTGCACGTACGCCGCACGACCGAGCAGCAGCAGGAAGCCCAGGGCCACCATCACCACCAGCACGCGGCTGCGCCACGGCGGTGTCTTGGAGGCCAACAGCGGACTGCTGGCGTAGGCCAGGCTGCGGGCGCTGACCCCGCCCTTGCTGCGACGGTTCAGGCCCATCATTTGGCCACGACTCCCGAAGCCGCGTTGTCGACCACGAAGTGCGTCACCGCCGGGTTCACGGTGCGCATCGCCAGCTTCTCGCGCGCCACCTTCTCCACGCGCAGATGCGTGGCCTGGGCCTGGCGCTCGGCCTCCAGGCGCTTGTATTCGGCCTGCAGGCGCGCGCCCTCGTCGTGCGCGCGATTGGTCTCGTTGAACAGACGGCGCGACTCGTACGACGATTGCACCAGCGCCAGACAGCTGAAGATCAGCGCCAGCAACAACACGAAGTGCACCCGCGTCATGCGGCCCCCTTGGCGCTGCGCGCCGTCCCCGAAGGGGGATTCGCCCTTCGGACGGCCGCGCGGCTCAGCACCTCGGTGCGCTCGGCGACGCGCAGGATCGCCGAACGCGCGCGCGGATTGGACTGCACCTCGGCCGCCGAAGGCTTGATGCGCGCCGATCGACTTCAATCGAGTCGGCTTGGGCGGCGCGAACGGCGCGCGTCGGTCGGGCTCGCTGGTGCTCTCGCGGGTGATGAAACGCTTGACGATGCGGTCCTCCAGCGAATGGAAGCTGATCACCGCCAGGCGTCCGTGGGGAACCAACAACTGCATGGCCACGGTCAACCCCTGCTGGAGGTCCTCGAGTTCAGCGTTGACGAAAATCCGAAGAGCCTGAAACGTGCGCGTTGCAGGGTCCTGGCCCGGCTCGCGGGTCTTGACCGCACGAGCCACGATTTCGGCCAGCTCGCGAGTGGTTCGAACGGGGCGCCCGCCTTCCCGGCGAGCAACAAGCGCCTTTGCAATCGAAACAGCAAACCGTTCTTCTCCATGGTCGCGGATCACCTCGGCGATGTGGCGCTCATCGGCGCGGGCCAGAAAATCCGCGGCCGTCTCGCCGCGGGTGGTGTCCATGCGCATGTCCAGCGGCGCATCGAATCGAAAGCTGAAGCCGCGCGACGCGTCGTCGATCTGCGGCGAGCTGACGCCGAGGTCGAACAACACGCCGGTGAGGCGCGAGATGCCGCGCGCGGCCAGCCGTTCTTGCATCTGCGCGAAGCTGGCGTGCTCGATGGCGAAGCGCGCATCCTGGATGCGATCCGGTCCGCGTGGTGGCGGCCTGCACCGCCTGCGGATCCTTGTCGAACGCCACCAGCCGCCCTCGGGCCGACAGACGCGCCAGCAACGTGCGCGAGTGGCCGCCGCGCCCATAGGTGCCGTCGGCATAGGTGCCGTCCGGGTCGGTGAACACCGCGTCGGTCGCCTCGTGCAGCAGAACGGAGGTGTGCATGCATCGGACGCATCTAGAAGACGAAGCTCTTGATGGCCTCGGGCATCGGACCCTGCTTGACGACCGCCTCGTGCGCGGCGTAGCGCGCGGTGTCCCAGAGTTCGAGGTGCGCGCCCATGCCGATCAGCAAGACGTCGCGGATCAAACCGGCGTCGCGGCGCAGCTCGGGCGAGATGTGAATGCGCGAACCGGAGTCGATGTCCACGTCGACCGCGCTGCCGATGAACATGCGGCGCCAGCCGTCGGCCTCCATCGGCAGGCTCATCAGGCGTTCGCGCAACTGCAGCCAAGTGGGGCGCGGCAACACGAGCAGGCAGTCGGAGGGGTGCTTGGTCAGCGTCAGCTGCCCCCCGACCGACTCCATCAGCGCATCACGGTGGCGCGACGGGACCGCGATGCGGCCCTTGGCGTCCAACGTGAGCGCCGAGGTCCCTTGAAACACGGTTCCCGGCACGATGCCCCACTTCACTCCACGGTGCGGCACTGTAACGGATCATCTGCGACCCGGTCAACGAAAATCGGATCAAAAATTCAATGAAATCAAATACTTACCAGCCCCTGTTCAGAGCGCTTCACGAACTTGTCAAAAATGCTTCAAAAATAACGACTTGCGGAGTTATCTAAAAGTTTTAGATCAAGCGATGGGCGCAAAGCGCACTGGATGCAACCTCAGCGCGCGCCACGCGCACGGACTTCGAGGTCGTTGAGGCCGATACCGGTCGCATCGAAGCCGCCATCGACGGCCAGCACTTGGCCATTCACGTAGCTGGCCGCATCGGTGCAGAGGAAGCCCACGGCCTCGGCGATCTCCTGCGGCGTGCCGTAACGCCCAAGGGGAATGGCGGCGTGGTAACCGGCGCGAATCTCGGGCGTGTGCACCTGCTGCGCCATCGCGGTCTCGACCGGCCCCGGCGCCACCGCGTTGACACGAATGCCCTGCGCGCCGAGCTCCGCCGCCTGCTGACGCATCAGGTGCAGCAGCGCCGCCTTGCTGGTGCCATAGGCCACGCGCAACGTGCTGGCGCGCAGCCCGGAGATCGACGCGATGTGCACGACGCTGCCGCGTGATCTTGCCCCCTGGCTCGCTGTGCTCGCGTCCCCCCGCGGGGGATCAAGCCTCTCCGGGCGGCCGAGCGAGGCCTGGCGCAGCATCAGCGGCGCCACCGCCTGCGTGCAGAGAAAGGCTCCATCGAGATTGGTCGCCATCACACGGCGCCATTCGTCGAAGCTGGTTTGCAGCAGCGGCTTGAACACCGCGACGCCGGCGTTGTTGACCAATGCATCGACGCGGCCGAACGCGGCTTCGGTCTGGCGCACCGCATCGGCGACTTGTGCGGGGTTCGACACGTCGGCATGCAGTGCCAGCGCGCGCTCGCGACGGGGCCATTGCGCGAACGTGCGCTGCAGTTGTTCGTTGTCGATGTCGAGCAGCACAACGCGCCACTCGTCGCGCATCGAACCATTGCGCGATCGCCAGCCCGATGCCCCGTGCGGCCCCGGTGATCAACGCGACGCGCGCAACTGCAGCCATGTCATGCGCCCTTCGTGAAACGGCACGCGCGCATGCTAACGCCGGTGCGCGATCGCGCACACGGCGCGATCAGTTCGACTGCTTGATCAGGCGACCCGAGGCCTGCTGCAGCGGCCGCGCATTCATCGGGTACAGGCGCGCGAACACGTCGATCTGCTCGGCTCGACACCGTGCACCGGCTGCTGCATCACCATCCACAGCACGCCTTCGCTGCACGGCGGCGTGGTCAGCGACCCCATGTAGGTGAAGTAGCGCGGATCTTTCGGCAGCAGGTGGTTGAGGTCGAGCGTGGCACGGGCCGCGAGCTCTTCGCCCTTTTCCAGCGGCAGGTTGTTCCACACCGTCTGCACCAGCGCCTGCGCACCGCCGCGCTCCAGCAGCACCGCCACCACCGCGAGGCGGCCTTCGAGGTCCTTGTGCACGAGGTGCGCCACCATGTCGAACTGCTTGCCCTCGATGCGCTCCTCCGACGGGCGGTGAAAGTGGAACTGCTGCAGCTCGAAGCGGCGGCCCATCACGTCGATGAAGTTGCCGGCGGCGACGTTCACTTGCACCGTGTGGCCGTTGTCGATGACGCGGAAGCGCGCTTGGCCGGTAGTCGAACTGCACCGGGTCCATGTCGACGCGGATGCCGTCGCGGATGTCGATCGGGCTCTGCCGGGTGCCGCTGCCGCACTTGGCGAACTCCGGCTTCAACTGGTGCCAGGCGTCGGGCCCGCCTTCGCCGTCGTACGCCCAGTGGGCGGCGCGCGCCGCCTTCGCGGCCGGCTTCGGCGCCGCCGACTTGGCGGCCACGCGTTGCACGCCCGATGCCGGACGTGCCGCAGGTGCCAGCTGCATCTCGCCATCGGGCTGCGTGGTCACGCGCAGCACCTGTTCGCCCTTGGCCTCGGAGGCCTTGGTGGCGTTGAGCTTCGCCGCCAGGCGGTCGCGCAGGTCCTGCATCGGATCGATCACGACGCGCTTCTTCGTGCGCGGTGCCGAATCGTCGGCATCGGCCTTGGCGGGCTCGAGCGGCCTGCGCCAGCGGCCACAGCGCCAGCATCAGCGCGCCAACAAGGACAGAGAGCTTGGACATGGTGATTCCGCACGCGGGCGCGAAAGGCCCGGTTCGTCCGTGTTTTCGGCGGCCGGCCGCCGCGGCTTGAGCCCGTGGCCGCCCTCGATACGACGAACTGAACGGTCTTGCTGGCGCTATTCGGGCAATCGATGCCGCACCCACAGCCAGGCCAGCAGCCCGCACGCGAACAGCGCCGCCGCGGCGAAGGCAAGACTGCGCGTGCCGTGCATCACGGCCGGCGCAATCACGCCGGCGACGATGCCGTTGGTCGCCGCACCGAGCCCGGCTTGCAGCGACGAGGCCAGACCGCGCCGCTGCGGCGACAGGTCGAGCAACATCACCGTGACCAGTGGCGTCATCAGCGACCAGCCGAAGGCATACAGCGTGACCGGCAACAGCGCCCACGCCACGTGGGCGTCGAAGGCCAGGTTCAGTGCGACGTTGCCGAACGCGGTGGCGGCCATGATCTGAAAGCCCCACCGGATCTGTCGCCGCTTCGGCACACGCCCGGCCAGGCGGCCGCACACCCAGGCACCCGCCATCACGCAGGAGATCGACATCACGAAGTACACGAAGAACTGCGTCGGCTCGAGGCGCAAGTGCGTACCCAGCCACTCCGGCGAACTCAGCACGTAGAGAAAGAAGCCGTTGAACGGCAGCACGCTCACCATCACGAGCGTGACGAAGCGCGCGCTGCCGAGCAGAGCCCAGTAGCCGCGCATCAGCGGCCCGATGCGCAACGACTGGCGACGCTCGGGCGGCAAGGTCTCCGGCAGCCACGCCGCGCACGAGACCCACAGCAACAAGCCGACGCCGGCGAGAAACCAGAAGATCGAGGCCCAGCCCAGGTGCACGAACAGCACGCCGCCGATCAGCGGGGCCAGCGCGGGCGCGACGCCGAAGAACAGCGTCATCTGCGACATCATGCGTTGCGCATCGACCGCATCGAACAGGTCGCGCACGATGGCGCGCGCCACCACCATGCCGGCGCCGCCCGAAAGGCCCTGCAGCACGCGCCAGGCCACCAGCGTGCCGATGTTGTCGGCGAGCGCGCAGCCGATCGAGGCCAGCGCGAACACGCCGATGCCGGCCAGGATCACCGGCCGACGCCCGAAGCCGTCGGACAGCGCACCATGGAACAGGTTCATCACCGCGATGCCGAGCAGGTACGCCGACAGCGTCTGCTGCATCTGCAGCGGGCTGGCCGCCAGCGATGTCGCGATGCCGGTGAACGCCGGCAGGTAGGTGTCGACTGCAAACGGACCGATCGTGCCCAGGCCACCCAGCAGCGCGGCCAGCATCCAGCGCGGGCGCGACCAGTGGGTGGTGTAGTGAACGGGCGCGGTCAATCGGGCAGTGTATGCGCGCGCCGAATGCCATCCGTGCCATGCTGCGGAACCTATGGCGGGGTCTGTGATCGGAGGCGGGCATGCACACACACACTCAGGTTCGACGCGATGTGCTGCGGGTGGTCGCGCTGTCGGCCGCCGCGCTCGCACTGCCTGCACTGGCCACGTCGCGGCGCGCCATCGCACGCATGACCGACGGCCCGTTCTATCCGCCGCGCAGCTGGCGTGAACGCTGGAGCGATTGGGATGCCGACCTCACGCGCGTGCAGCACGCCGGCGCGACGCGCGTCGCGAAGGGCGAACACCTGGGCCTCGAGGCGCGTGTGGTCGACGTGAACGGCCGTGCCATCGATGGCGCCACGGTGGAGATCTGGCAATGCGACGCGGTGGGCCACTACCGCCACCCGAGCACCGAGCCAACCACCGATGCGGTGGACGAGGCTTTTCAGGGCTTCGGCAGTACACGGAGCAACGCACAGGGGCAACTGCGCTTTCGCACCATCCGGCCGGTGCCCTACCCCGGGCGCACGCCGCACATCCACGTGAAGCTGCGCCATGCCACGTTCGGCGAGGTCACGTCGCAGCTGTTCGTGGCCGGAGACCCCGGCAATGCGCGCGACGGGCTGTGGCGCCGGTTGTCCAGCGACGACCGCGCGGGCCTGGAGATGACGCTCGAGCCCGCCGCCAACGACAGCGGTTTGCGCTGGCTGGTGCGGCACGACCTGGTCGTGCCGGCGTAATTGTTGGCCCCCACGCTCGCTTCGCTCCCTGCCCCCCGCGGGGGCGCCCAGTCGGCTCGGGAGCGGCCCAGCGCCGACTCGTTGAGGAAATGTGTGAAGCAAGCCGATAGGCCGGATTCTGTGCAGCCGCGCCTTCTTGCGAAGACACGGCCGTGACCGCCATTCATCTGGGCCAGGCGATCGCTCGCCCGGCTCAATGCCACCTACCCGCCGGCTCCGCGGGCCGCCTCATCGCCGGCCTATTTGGTGTTGCTGCGCGCAAAGATTGCCGCGTTTCACTCCGGACTGAACCGGCTCGTCTCTGTGGCTCTGATTCGCACCTTGCGGTGGAGAGGCGTTACCTCCTGCGCTGCCCTGTGCAGTCCGGACCTTCCTCCAGTGCGGCCTTTCGGCACCATGCACCAGCGGCAGTCTGGCTTGCTTCACGATGCGATTATCGCGTGCCACACACCTGGAGGGGACCCCACCGATGAAAGCCAACTCGATCCTCGACACCATCGGCAACACGCCGCACATCCGCATCAACCGCCTGTTCGGCTCGACGCACGAGGTGTGGGTCAAGAGCGAACGCGCCAACCCCGGCGGTTCGATCAAGGACCGCATCGCGCTGTCGATGATCGAAGACGCCGAACGCAGCGGCGCGCTGAAGCCGGGCGGCACGATCATCGAGCCGACCTCGGGCAACACCGGGATCGGCCTGGCGATGGTGGCCGCGGTCAAGGGCTACGAGCTGGTGCTGGTGATGCCCGACAGCATGAGCGTCGAGCGGCGCCGCCTGATGCTGGCCTACGGCGCCAAGTTCGAACTGACGCCGCGCGAGAAAGGCATGAAGGGCTCGATCGCGCGCGCACTGGAGATCGTCGAGCAAACACCCGGCGCCTGGATGCCGCAGCAGTTCGACAACCCGGCGAACATCGAGGTGCATGCGCGCACCACCGCGGCCGAGATCGCAGCCGACTTCCCCGATGGGCTCGACGCGCTGATCACCGGCGTGGGCACCGGCGGCCACATCACCGGCTGCGCGCAGGTGCTGAAGAAGAAGTGGCCGAAGCTGAAGGTGTTCGCGGTGGAACCGTCGGCGTCACCCGTGATCAGCGGCGGTGCAGCCGAGCCCGCACCCGATCCAGGGCATCGGCGCCGGCTTCATCCCGAAGAACCTGCACACCCAATGGCTCGACGGCGTGATCCAGGTCGAGGCCGAAGCCGCGCGCGAGATGGCGCGCCGCTGCGCGCGCGAGGAAGGCATCCTGGTCGGCATCTCCAGCGGCGCGGCGCTGGCGGCCATCGCGCAGAAGCTGCCCGAGCTGTCCAAGGGCGCGCGCGTGCTGGGCTTCAACTACGACACCGGCGAGCGCTACCTGTCGATCGAAGGCTTCCTGCCGGCTTGAGGGTCCCGCCGCGCGACCTGCGTCAGGCTTTGCCCGACCGGGCCTGCCGCTTGTCGCGCACCGACACTTGGCTGGTGCCTTCGTGGGCCAGGTCGAACAACTGGGTCGCAGCGAGCAGCTTGGTCAGCGTGGCGTAGCCGTAGTTGCGCGGATCGAACGAGGCCTGGTTGCCGATCTGCTGACCGACCGCGCCCACGCGGGCCCAGCCATCGTCGTCTTGCGCCGAGTCCACCGCGTTGCGCAGCAACGTCACCAGCTTGGCGTCGTGCTTGAGCTGCGCCGACGACACGCGCAGCGGCGCGCTGCTCGGTGGCGAATCACGGTCGTCGGTGCCGTTGGCGGTGAGATCGATGTCGGGCCGCAGCGCCGAGCTTGTCGAGGAACAGGAAGCGCGAACACGCGTTGACGAACGGCTCGGGCGTCTTGCTTCGCGCCGAAGCCGAAGACCGCGGCGCCTTTCTCGCGCAGGTGCATCACCAGCGGCGTGAAGTCCGCGTCCGACGACACGATGCCGAAAGCGTCGGGCCGGTCGGTGTACAGCAGCGCCATCGCGTCGATCACCATCGCCATGTCGCTGGCGTTCTTGCCTTTGCTGTAGTCGTATTGCTGCATCGGCCGGATCGCGTGCTCGTGCAACTGGTCTTCCCAGCCCTTGAGCTCCTGCTTCTTCCAGTTGCCGTAGGCGCGACGGATGCTGGTCTCGCCAAAGGTGGAGAGCTCGTTGAGGATCAGATCGATCTTCGAAGCGGGCGCGTTGTCGGCGTCGATCAGCAGGGCGACGCGAGGCTTGTGATCCATGGCGGGTTCCTAAGCGGCAAGCCGCCAGTTCAGGGTCTCGCCGCCACGCAGCGGCTTGAGCTGTGCGTCGCCGAATGGCACGCTGTCGGGCAGTTGCCAAGGTTCGCGTCGCAGCGTGACCGTGCCGCTGTTGCGCGGCAGGCCGTAGAAGTCCGGCCCGTTGAAGCTGGCGAACGCCTCCAGCTTGTCCAGCGCGTCGGCCGCCTCGAATGCCTCGGCATACAGCTCGAGCGCCGCCGGTGCGGTGTAGCAGCCGGCACCGCACACCGAGGCTTCCTTCAGCCGCGCCGCATGCGGCGCGCTGTCGGTGCCGAGGAAGAATTTCGCGCTGCCCGATGGTGGCGGCACGCCACCAGCGCCTGGCGGTGCACTTCGCGCTTGAGCACCGGCAGGCAGTAGTAGTGCGGCCGCAGCCCACCCATGAAGATGGCGTTGCGGTTGTACAGCAGGTGGTGCGCGGTGATCGGTGGCGGCCGTGTTGGCGCCGCTGTCGGCCACGTACTGCGCCGCTTCCTTGGTGGTGATGTGCTCGAACACCACCTTCAGCGCCGGGAAGTCGCGCCGCAACGGCTGCATCACGCGCTCGATGAACACCGCCTCGCGGTCGAACACGTCGATCGACGGATCGGTCACTTCGCCGTGCACCAGCAGCAGCATGCCCTCGCGTTGCATCGCCTCCAGCGTGGCCGACACGTTGCGCATGTCGGTGACGCCGGCGTCGCTGTTGGTCGTTGCGCCAGCCGGATAGAGCTTCACGGCGACGACACCGGCGGCCTTCGCGCGCACGATCTCCGCCGGCGCGAGCTGGTCGGTGAGGTACAGCGTCATCAGCGGCTTGAAGTCGCTGCCCGCGGGCAACGCGTTGACGATGCGGCCGCGGTATTCGATCGCCTGTGCCGCGGTGACCACCGGCGGCTTCAGATTCGGCATCACGATCGCCCGCGCAAACTGGCGCGCGGTGGCCGGCAGCACCGCCGCCATCGCCGCACCGTCACGCAGGTGCAGATGCCAGTCGTCCGGTCGAGTCAGGGTCAGCGATTGCGGCGAGGCCATGGCGCCGATTCTCGCATCGCGTCATGGCTGCTCACGCGTCGGCCGCCTCGGGCTCCTCCGCCTGCTGCAGCCGCCACATCTGCGCATAACGCCCGTCGCGAGCAATCAGGTCGGCGTGATGGCCGACCTCGGCGACCCGGCCCTGGTCGAGCACGACGATGGCGTGGGCATCGGCGATCGTCGACAGCCGGTGCGCGATCACCAGCGCGGTCTTGCCCTGCGCCGCGCTCTTCAACTCGGCCTGGATCGCCCGCTCGTTCGCCGAGTCGAGCGCCGACGTCGCCTCGTCGAAGATCAGGACCGGCGGGTCCTTCAACAGCGTGCGCGCGATCGCCACGCGCTGCTTCTCGCCGCCGCTGAGCTTGAGGCCCCGCTCGCCGACCATCGTGTCGTAGCCTTTCGGCGTGGCCACGATGAACGGATGGATGTGCGCCGCGGCGGCGGCGGCATGCACATCGGCATCGCTGGCGCCCGGCCTGCCGTAGGCGATGTTGTAGCCGACGGTGTCGTTGAACAACACGGTGTCCTGCGGCACGATGCCGATCGCGCGACGCAGGCTCTCTTGCGTGACGCTGCGGATGTCCTGGCCATCGATCGTGATGCGGCCACCGTTCACGTCGTAGAAGCGGTACAGCAGCCGGGCCAGGGTGCTCTTGCCGGCGCCCGATGCGCCGACCACGGCCACCGTCTTGCCGGCCGGGATCTCGAACGTCACGTCGTGCAGGATCGGCCGCGCGGCTTCGTAGGCGAACGACACGTTCTCGAAGCGCACGACGCCCTGCGTCACCTGCAGCGGCGGCGCGCCGGGCACATCGGCCACTTCGCGCTCGCGTTCGAGCAGCAAGAACATGCGGTCGAGGTCGGCAATGCTCTGCTTGACCTCGCGGTACAACACGCCGAGGAAGTTGAGCGGGATGTACAGCTGGATCAGGAAGGCGTTGACCATCACCAGGTCGCCGAGCGTCAGGCGGCCGTCGACCACACCTTGCGTGGCGCGCCACAACAGCGCCACCAGGCTGAACGCGATGATCAGCTGCTGGCCGGTGTTGAGCAGCGACAGGGTGACCTGCGACTTCACCTGGGCCTGCCGGTAGGCCTCGAGGCCCTGCTCGTAGCGCCGCGTCTCGAAGCCCTCGTTGTTGAAGTACTTGACCGTCTCGTAGTTCAGCAGCGCATCGATGGCGCGCGAGTGGGCCTTGGAATCGAGCTCGTTCATCGTGCGCCGGTACTGTGTGCGCCATTCGGTCACGATGACCGAGAACAGCACGTACAACGCCAGCGCGACCGCGGTGATCGTCACATAGCCCCAGTCGAAGCGCCAGCCGAGGAAGCCCAGCACCAGCACCACTTCGACCAGCGTGGGCACGATGGTGTACAGCGAATACGACAGCAGCGATTGCAGCGCGCGGGTGCCGCGCTCGATGTCGCGCGACAGGCCGCCGGTCTGGCGCTCCAGATGGAAGCGCAGGCTCAGCGCATGCAGGTGCCCGAACACTTCGAGCGCGATCTCCTTGGCCGCGCCAAAGGAAGCCTTGGCGAAGATCAGCTCGCGCAGCTCGGTGAAGACCGAGGTCGACAGGCGCAACGCCGCATAGGCCAACAACAACCCGATCGGCACCACCAGCACCGCGCGCGGGTCACCGGCCTTGAGATCCAGCGCATCGACCAGGTGCTTCAGCAGCACCGGCACGCCCACGTTGGCCAGCTTGGCGGCCAGCAGGAATGCCAGCGCCGCCGCCACACGCCAGCGGTAGTGCCACAGGTAGGGGCCCGTGCGCTTGAGCACGCCCCAGTCCGACCGCACGCTACTGGCGGTGTCGGAGGGCGCTACTGCAGGAAGCGAGACGGATCGACGCATCGGGTCGTGGACAATGCCTGGGCCTTGGAGCTCAGTGGAGGTGGAGTCGATGAGCCAGACCTCAAGTCCGACGCAGCGACTCGCTGCGCCGTCGAGTTTGCCTGATGGCATGGAGCTCGTGCTGCGCGTGATCCCAATGCCCGCCGATTCCAACGCCAACGGCGACATCTTCGGCGGCTGGATCATGGCGCAGGTCGACGTGGCCGGTGCCGTGCTGCCGGCGCGCATCGCGCGCGGCCGCATCGCCACCGTGGCGGTGAACCAGTTCGTCTTCAAGCAGCCGGTGTCGGTGGGCGACCTTCTGTCGTTCTACGCCCGCGTGCTGCGAGTGGGCAACACATCGGTCACCGTGCATGTCGAGGTGTACGCCGAGCGCGATCCGGCGGCGCCGCGGGTGGTGAAGGTGACCGACGCCAATCTCACGTACGTGGCCATCGACCACGAGGGCCAGCCGCGCCCGATCCCGAAGGACTGAATCGAGGAGGGACCATCGTGTTCAAGTTCCTGCGCGTGCCCGACCGGCTGTTCAAGCTGGTGATGTGGATCGTGTCGTTCGTCTTCGCCGGCTTCCTGGTCGGCCTGGGCGGCAAGATCGTCGCCGACCTGCCGCGGCTCGAAGAACGCCTGTCGCAGGACCAGTTCGCCGACCCGGCGGCGCTGAAGGCGACGCGCGACGAGATCCGCAAGCTCACCGAGCAACAGCGCGAACTCGACGACGAACAGGCGCGCAACCGCCTGGCGCTCACCGCGGCCGCCAACGCCTACCGATCCGCCCGTGCGCTTACAACAACTGGATCTCGCACACGCACCGCCACCACCGACCCGAAGCAGGATCCCGAGGTGATCGCGCGCACGCGCAGCCTCGACACGCTGAAGGCACGCGAGCGCGAGGCGCAAAGCTGCCATCGAGGCGCTCGACGCGCGGCTGCTGGCCGCGCGCCAGGCGCTGGCGGCGCAGGAGCGTGCCGAGAGCAAGCTGCTCGAAGCCGCCGACAGCGCCTACCGCAGCGCGCTGTTCAGGCAGCAGCTGCGCGTGTTCGGCGCGCGCCTGGCGCTGACGTTGCCGCTGCTGGCGATCGCCGGCTGGTTGATCGCGAAGAAGCGCCAGAGCGACTACTGGCCGCTGATGCGCGGCTTCGTGCTGTTCGCGGTGTTCACCTTCTTCTTCGAGCTGGTGCCCTACCTGCCGAGCTACGGTGGCTACGTGCGTTACGGCGTCGGCATCGTCCTCACCGCGATCGCCGGCCACTACGTGATCAAGGCGATGCGCCGTTACCTCGAGCGCCGAAAGCAGGTGGAGCAACAGACCGAGAGCGAGCGCCGCAAGTCGCTGTCGAACGACGAGGCACTGAAAAAACTGGCTGCCAACGTGTGCCCGGGCTGTGAGCGACCGGTGATGACCACCGGCGAGGTGAAGCCCGACTTCTGTGTGCACTGCGGCCTGAAGCTGTTCCAGGCCTGTGACGGCTGCGGCACCCGGCGCAACGCGTTCTTCCGCTATTGCATGAAGTGCGGCAGCGGTGGCGAGCCCGTGCTGCCGGCAACCGGCGCGGCGGTGCCCGCAGCGTGAGCTTCTGCCCGCAGGGCATTGGCAGGCGAATCCATACTGGACTATGATCGGATCATGGTCAAGATCCAAATCAATCCCGATTCTGCTCCAGGTGTCAACCGTCGGCTGCACGAGCGGCTGCTCACGCTGCTGACGCGCGCGTCGGCGATGGGCGCATTGGCCGGCGCCACGGTCACGCAGATCGATGCGCAGGCGGTGCAGCGTGTGCTCACGGCGCTGCACAAGCAAGGCCTGATCGGCGCCGCGCCGGTGGCGCTGGCCCCGCTGCTGAAGAAGGGCCCGGCGCTGCTCGATGCGGCCACCGCCGAGCGCATGGCCGACAGCGTGGAGCAACTCGTCGCGGTGCTCGACGAATCGCCGGCGCCGGCCACCGAGTGGGCGCCGATGCGCGCGGTGTTCGGTGACGACGTGCTGGGCGACCTGCTCGGCATCGCGCCGGCGTCGCTGCGGCGTTATGCAGGCGCGGAACGAGCCACCCCGCAGCCCACCGCCGAGCGCCTGCATTGGCTGGCGATGGTGGTGTCGGACCTCGCGGGCTCGTACAACGACTTCGGCATGCGGCGCTGGTTCGAACGGCCGCGCACGCAACTCGGCGGCAAGAGCCCGCGTGCGCTGCTCGGCGCGCGCTGGACGCCCGACGACGAGGCCGTGCAGCAGGTGCGTGCGTTGGCTGCCGCGCTGAGCGGCGCGCCCGCGTTGGCCGCCTGAGGTCAGGCCGGCATTCGGCGAGCACGCCATGCGGCTCGGCTTCCGCCATTGCGACCACCGCACGCCGTTTCTTTGGCAGAGCGACGCGCAGCCCGCGGGCCGTTGGCATGGCGCCGGCGAAGGTCCGGCCAACTACTTTGCCGACACGCCGGTCGGCGCTTGGGCCGAGTTCCTGCGCCACGAGGAGATCACCGATCCAGCCGATCTCGCCGGCGTGCGGCGCTCGCTGTGGGTGGTGGAGTTGCCCGACGGCGGTTATGCCGAACCCAGGCTCGGCGCGCGCGTGATGACCGGCGGCCTGTCTTCGTATGCGGCCTGCCAGGCCGAGGCCCGGCGCCTGCGCCAAGCGGGCGCCCAGCGCCTCGAAGCACCGGCTGCCGCATTGAAGCCGGGCACCGCGCGCGGCTGGATCGCCGCGCCCGCAGTCAAGAGCGCCACCCCGTCGCGCGACGGGCGCGTGTGGGTGCTGTTCGGGCCCTGCTCGCAGGTGGGTTGGCCGGCGGTCGTGGCGGGTTCACCGCCCGAGGCGGTGTTGCCGCTGGTGCGCCACTTCTAGCGCCCGCGCGACTCAATCGACGAAGAAGTCGGGGATCAGGTCCTTCGTGCCCGGCACGACCGCGTAGCGATCGAAGTCGGTCACGCCGTGCTGCTGCAGCAGCGCGTCGTCGATGAAGAAGTTGCCGGAGGTGGTCCGCGCGTCGCTGGTCAGCACGATGTGCGCCGCGTCGCTCAGGATCTCGGGCTTGCGCGTCTTGTCGAGGTCGATGCCGGGGATCATCTGCAACGCGGCGGTGGCGATCGCCGTGCGCGGCCACAGGCTGTTCACGGCGATGCCGTGCCGCTTGAACTCGGCCGCGTGGCCGAGCGTGCATTCGCTCATGCCGTACTTGGCCATCGTGTAGGCCACGTGGTTCGGCGAACCAGTGTGGCTTCATCGACAGCGGTGGGCTCATGTTCAACACGTGCGGGTTGCGGCCCGCCTTGGCGCTCTGGATCAGCGTCGGGCAGGCACGCCTGCGTGCAGCAGTAGGTGCCGCGCACGTTCACGCCGAACATCAGGTCGAAGCGTTTCATCGGCGTGGCGTCGGTCGGCGTGAGGCTGATCGCGCTCGCGTTGTTGACCAGGATGTCGATGCCGCCGAAGCGCTCCACCCCTGCGGCCACCGCGGCCGCCACCGCGTTCTCGTCGCGGATGTCGGTGGGCACCGGCAGCGCCTGGCCGCCGGCCGCCATCGATCTCCTCGGCAGCCGAGTACAACGTACCGGGCAGTCTGGGGTTGGGCTCGGTGGTCTTGGCCACCAGCACGATGCGTGCGCCGTCGCGCGCCGCGCGCAGCGCGATCGCCAGCCCGATGCCGCGCGATGCGCCGGTGATGAGCAGCGTCTTGTCCTTCAGTGTTCGTTCGGTGGCCATGGCGGCTCTCCTCGTGGGTCTTCGGGCGTCGAGCCGCAGGCGCGGCATCACGTGTCGGGCGATGTGGTTGGCCAGTGCTTCGGCCACCGCGCGGTACACCGGTTTGCCGGGGTGGAAGCCGTCGCTGGCCATGGTGTCGCGGTTCAGGTGCACATCGTCGAGCTCGAGCGTCGACACGTCGCCGCAACGCGCGGCACGTTCGAGCGGCCCAGGCGCGCAACGCGCGGTTGTGGCGCTGCGCGTCGGCGCCGGCCATCCAGCGCAGCGGCTGCGGCAGGGCCGGAAACTGATGGATCGGCGGCAGCGGGCAGAACACCACGTGCTGCGCGCCGGCGCGGTTGCGCAGCAGGTTGGCGATCGATTCGCGCGCCCGCACCGCGCGCAGCGAGCCGACCTGGTCGACGACATCGTTGACGCCGGTAACGACGATGGCCAGATCGATCACCGCCAGCTCGCTGTCGTGCAGCACCTGAAGCGTCTGCGCGGTCGTGAGGCCGGTGCGCGCGCAGCAGCCTCCAATGCAGCGCGCGCGGCCCACTTGGCGCGCCAACAGCGGCAGCAGATGGCCGACGAGCGCGTCGTTCTGTGTCGCCACGCCGACGCCGGCCGCCGACGAGTCGCCCGCGATCAGCAGGCGCAATCGCGCCGCGCCCGGCGCCGTGCGTGCCTGCGCGCGCACCGGCGGCCTCGGGCAGGCGCGGCACACGCGCCCGCGTGCGCAACGCCTGCGCCACCAGCAGCGGACTCAACGCGAGCTTGAGCGCGAGCGACACCATCCGAGCATCGACGTTCAGAACTTGGAGAAGTCGGGCTTGCGCTTCTGGAAGAACGCCTGGAACGCCTCCATCGCCTCCGGGCTGCGCAGCCGTTTGCCGAACATCTCGCCTTCGATCTGCATCGCCTGCAGGGTCGGCTCGCGCGTGGCGCGGCGCATCAGCTGCTTGGTCTCGCGCACCGCACCCGGCGGCAAGGCGTTGAAGCGTTCGGCGACACGGCGCGCGTGGTTGACGACCTCGCCGGCCGGCAGCACGGCGTTGGCCAGGCCGCACTCGACGGCCACCTCGGCGGTGAACGGCTCGCCGAGCAGCAGCTTCTCGGCCGCGCGCCGGTGCCCCATCAGCGCGGGCATCCACAGGCTGGAGGCGTACTCGGGCACCAGTCCGAGGCTGACGAACGGCGTGGCCAGGCGGGCTTCGTCGCTCACGTAGACGAAATCGCAGTGCAGCAGCATCGTCGTGCCGATGCCGATCGCCGCGCCGGTGACCGCCGCCACGACCGGCTTGTCGATCTCGATCAGCGCACGCATGAACTGCGCCACCGGCGAGTCCTGCCCCTGCGGTGGGCGCTGCATGAAGTCCTCGAGGTCGTTGCCCGACGTGAACACGCCGGGCTGCCCGCTGATCAGCACCGCGCGCACGGTGTTGTCCTCGGCGGCGGCGCGCAGCGCGTCGGCCATCGCCTGGTACATCGCGGCGGTCAGTGCGTTCTTCTTCTCGGGCCGCGCGATCTCGATCGTGGCCACACCGTTGTGGACCCCGGTCTTGATGCTCATGCTGCTCTCCTCGATCGGTATGGCGCGATCATGCACCGGCCGGGCAGGCCACGAGCGCTGCGGGAGCGCGAATCGGGTGCGCTCTCTAGGCGCCGCGTTCAACCGCGCAGGTGGCAAGACACCCAGTGGCCGGCGCTCGACTGCTTGAGCTCGGGCTTCTCGGTGTTGCACAGCGGCTTCTGCGCGATCGGGCAGCGGGTGTGGAAGTGGCAACCCGACGGCGGATGGATCGGGCTCGGCACGTCGCCCTGCAGCGGGATGCGCTTGCGCTTGACCTTCGGGTCGGGGATCGGCACCGCCGACAGCAGCGCCTCGGTGTACGGGTGCAGCGGCTTGGTGTACAGCTCGTTGGCCGATGCCAACTCGACGATGCGCCCGAGATACATCACCGCGACGCGGTCGCTGATGTGCTCCACCACCGACAGGTCGTGCGCGATGAAGATGTAGGTCAGGCTGAACTTCGCCTGCAGATCCTCCAGCAGGTTGATCACCTGCGCCTGGATCGACACGTCGAGCGCCGACACCGCCTCGTCGCACACCATCAGCTTCGGGCTCACGGCCAGCGCGCGCGCGATGCCGATGCGCTGGCGCTGGCCGCCGGAGAACTCGTGCGGGTAGCGCCGCATGTGGTCCGACGAAAGGCCCACGGTCTCGAGCAGCTCGACGATGCGCGCCTCGTATTGCTGTGCCGTCGGCGCCAGTTTGTGGATCGTGAGCGCCTCGCCGATGATCTGGCCCACCGTCATGCGCGGATTCAGCGACGCATACGGATCCTGGAAGATGATCTGCATGTGCCGCGCCATCGAGCGCAGCTCTTCGCGACCCATCGCGGTGACGTCGCGGCCCTCGAACCACACGCTGCCCGAGGTCGGCTCGATCAGCCGCAGGATGCAGCGTCCGGTGGTGCTCTTGCCGCATCCTGATTCACCGACCAGGCCGAGTGTCTCGCCGGGCTTGAGATCGAAGCTCACGCCGTCGACCGCGTGCACACGGCCAACCTCGCGCTGCAGCAGCCCGCCCTTGATCGGAAAGTGCTTGACCAGGTTGTCGACGCGCAGCAGCGGCACCGGGTTGACGACGGCGCTCATCTGGCCCCCTTAGCGCAGCGCGCCTTCCCCCCACGGGGAGATCGCCCTGCGGGCGGCCGTGCGGGCTCATGCCGGCACCTCGTCGAGGATGCACGCCACCTTGTGGCCGGGCCCGACGTCGCGCAGTGGTGGCGTGGCCGCGGTGCAGGCCGGCATGGCGTAGCGGCAGCGCGGCGCGAAGCGGCAGCCTTCGGCCGGCTCGATCAACTTGGGCACGGTGCCGGGGATCGACTCGAGCCGCACCTTCTGCATGGCCGCGGTGTCGATGCGCGGGATCGAGCGGATCAAGCCTTGCGTGTAGGGGTGGCGCGGGTGCGCGAACAGCTCACCGACCGCCGCCTCTTCGACCACCTTGCCGGCGTACATCACCACCACGCGCTGGGCCACCTCGGCCACCACGCCCATCGCGTGCGTGATCAGCATCACCGCCATGCCCAGTTCGGACTTCAGTTCGGACAGCAGGTCGAGGATCTGCGCCTGGATCGTCACGTCGAGCGCCGTGGTCGGCTCGTCGGCGATCAGCAGCTTGGGGTTGCAGGCGAGCGCGATCGCGATCATCACGCGCTGGCGCATGCCGCCGGAGAACTGGTGCGGGTAATCGTTGACGCGGCGCTCCGCCGTGGGGATGCGCACGCGGCGCAGCATCTGCACCGCCTTGTCCATCGCGTCCTTGCGCGACAGGTTCTCGTGCAGGCGCAGCACCTCGGCGATCTGTTCGCCCACGGTGTACACCGGGTTGAGCGAGGTCATCGGCTCCTGGAACACGATGGCGATCTCTTTGGCGCGCACCTTGCGCATTTCGTCGGACGACAGCGGCACCAGATCGCGGCCCTGCCACATGCACACGGCCGGCGACGATCTTGCCCGGCGGCATCGGCACCAGCTTGAGCACCGTCATCGCGGTCACCGACTTGCCGCAGCCCGATTCGCCGACCACGCACACCGTTTCGCCACGGTCGACGCTGATGTCGACGCCGTCGACCGCATGCAGCCAGCCATCGTCGGTCTTGAAGTGGGTCTTCAGCCCCTGGATCTCGAGAATCGCCATGTGGGAGGGTTCGCGCCTATAGCACCCTGCGTGGATCGAGCGCGTCGCGCAGGCCATCGCCGATGAAGTTGATCGTCAGCACGGTGACGAAGATCGCCAGGCCCGGAAACATCGCCCAGTGCACGGCGAGATCCATGTAATCGCGCGCGTCGTAGAGGATCCGACCCCAAGTGGGAATGTCAGGCGGGAAGCCCAGACCCAGGAAGCTCAGCGTGCTCTCCGCGATGATCGCAGCGGCCACGTCGATCGTCGCCGCCACGATCACCGGGCCCAGGCTGTTGGGCAGGATGTGGCGCACCATCAGGCGGCTGGTGCTGGCACCGAGCGCACGCGCCGCCTCGACGAACTCCTTCTCGCGCAGCGAGAAGAACTGCGCGCGCACCAGCCGCGCCACCGGCATCCAGCGGAAGCCCCCGATCACGAGCACGATCAGGATGAAGATGCCGACCTCGATGCCGAACGTCTGCTTCAGCGGCTCCCGGAACAGAAAGATCAGGAGCAGCAGCAGCGGTAGCTGCGGCAGGCTCAGGAACAGATCCGTCACCCACATCAACGCGGCATCGACCCACCCGCGCGCCATGCCGGCCACCGCCCCGATGACCACGCCGACGGTGATGGCCATCAGCATCGCCGCCAGCCCCACCGCCAGGCTGATGCGTCCGCCATAGAGCATGCGCGCGAGCAGGTCGCGGCCGAGGTCGTCGGTGCCGAACGGATGCTGAAGGCTGGGGCCCGCCAGTCGCGCCTTGAAGTCGATCTCGTTGATGCCGACCTTGTAGGCCAGTGGACCGATCAGCACCGCCAGCACCAGCGCCGCGAGAATCCACAGGCTCCAGTAGGCAAGCCGATGGCGCTTGAAGCGCCGCCAGGCCTCGGCCCACGGCGAGACGCTGGCGCGCGCCTTGCCGAGCTCGGCGCCGCATCAGTGGACTGCGCGTGCCAGTCTCTTGCATCGGCCGAGGGCCTTGCGTCGGATCAGCGCGTCGGCGCTCACCGGTAGCTGATGCGGGGGTCGAGCCAGCCATAGAGCAGGTCCGCAATCAGGTTGAACACGATCACCAGACAGGCGAACACGAAGGTCACCGCCATGATCACCGGCGTGTCGTTGCGCAGAATGGCGTCGATCAGCAGGCTGCCGATGCCCGGGATGCGGAAGATCTGCTCGGTGACGATCGCACCGCCGAACACCGCGGGCATCTGCAGTGCAACCAGAGTGACCACCGGGATCAATGCATTGCGCACGACATGCTTGAGCACCACAACGCGCTCACTCAGGCCCTTGCTGCGCGCCGTGTTCACGTACTCGAGGCGGATCACGTCGAGCACCGCCGAGCGCACGTAGCGCATCATGCTCGCGGCCTGGAACAGGCCCAGCACCGCGATCGGCATGATCGATTGCTTGAACTGCTCCCACCACCACATCCAGCCGGTCGCCGCGATGTCGCTGCGGTACACGAAGGGCAGCCAGCCGAGGTAGATGCTGAAGAACAGAATGAATATCACGCCGGTGAAGAACGTGGGCAGCGAAAAACCGACGAAGGCAAGTGTGCTGGCGATGCGATCGAACCACGAGTAAGGCTTGACCGCAGCGAGGATGCCCACCGGCAATGCCACCAGGATCGCCAGCACCTGCGACAGGCCGATCACGACGATCGTGGTGGGCAGCCGCTGCAGGATCAGCAGCTCGACGTCGATGCGGCTCACGAACGAGAACCCCCAATCGCCCTTGAGCATGCTGACAAACCAGTGCGCGTAGCGCTGCCACACGGGGTCGTCGAGACCGAACTTCGCGCGCAATGCCATGCGCACCTCGGGCGGCACGTTGGGATTGGTCGCCAGTTCCTCGAACGGATCGCCCGGCGCGAGCGCCAGCACCGTGAACAGGAGGACGCTGATGCCCAGCAAGCTGGGCACCGCGATCAGCAGGCGGCGCAGGGTGTAGTGGAACAAGGGATGAGTGGAGGCGCCGGCGGCACGACGGCCGACGCCTCGGCAGGATCAGGTGGCGTCGCGGTACCAGTAGCCGATTGCCCCGGTGGCGCTGTCCCACGCCGAGAGAGCCGGCTTGAGCTTGTTGACGATGCCATAAGGCCGCGGACGCGCGAACAACGGGATCACGTGCTTGTCTTCGACGACCAGGTCGTTCAGCTTGATGAACAGCGCGGCGCGCTTGGCCGGATCGAGCTCGACCTGCTGAGCCTTGTAGGTGTCGTCGTATTCCTTGTTGCTCCAGCGTCCGAGGTTGCGGCTCGACCACTTGTTGGCCTTCTGCGAGATCTCCTCGGTGAGGAACTGGTTCATGAAGTAGTGCGGATCCGGCTGCGTCATCGTGGTGGTGAACATCTGCATGTCGGCCCAGAACTTCTGGTAGGTATCCGGGTTGGCGAAGTCGCTGCCGAAGAACACCGCCGCCACCACGCTCTTCAGCTCGAGCTCGACGCCGGCCTTGGTGCACGCGTCCTTGATGATGGCCTGGCACTTCTGGCGCGGGCCGCTCACCGAGGTCTGGTACACGAACTTCAGCTTCGTGTTGCCCTTGGCCCGGATGCCGTCGGCGCCCTTCTTCCAGCCGGCCGCCTCCAGGACCTGGTTGGCCTTGTCGACGTTGAACTCGTAGCGCGTGTTGCTGCTGCGAAAGCGCGGAGGATTGTTCAGGAAGTTCGACGTCACGCCCGCGCCGCGGCCGTAGATCACGTCGGCGATGCCCTTGCGATCGATCAGCAGGCTCATCGCCTCGCGCACCGCCTTGTCGGAGAACGCCGGATGCTTGCTCTTGACGCTGGCGCGCTCGCCGTCGACCTCGGTCCACGGGTCGGTGACGTTGAGCGACACGAACTCGATGTCGCTGCCGGGATAGAACTCCATGCGGCCTTTGCCTGCGCTTTCCAGCCGCTTGAGGATCTCGTCCTCGACCGCCAGGTTCCAGGCCAGATCGAACTCGGCGGTCTGCAGCACCGCGCGCGCGGCGCTGGTGGCGTCGCCGCCGCCCTTGATCTCGAGCGCGTCGAAGAACGGCTGGTTCGGCACGTGGTAGTTCGTGTTGGCCTCGGCCCGCAGCATGTCGCCGGGCTTGAAGTCGACGAGCTTGTACGGTCCGGTGCCCACCGGCTTGGTGTTGGCGGGGTTCTCGCGCGACTTCTCTCCCATGAACGTCTCGAACACGTGCTTGGGCAGGATGCCGCCGACCGCGCCGGTGAACGGCTCGGCCCAGAACGGGGTGGGCCGCGGAAAATCGATGCGCACCGTGTGCGAGTCGATCTTCACGACCTTGATGTCCTTGTAGGTCCCGATGGTCACCATCGCGGCGGCCGGATCGCCGGCGTATTGAGCGGTGAACACCACATCGTCGGCGGTGAAGTCCTTGCCGTCGTGCCACTTCACACCGCGCTTGAGCTTCCAGGTGACGCTGCGTCCGTCAGCCGCCACGCCGCCGTTGGCGCGCGACGGGACCTCGGCTGCCAGGATCGGGATCAAGTTGCCTTCGTTGTCCCAGCCGCCGAGCGGTTCGTAGAAGACGCGGCTCGCGTCCTGGTCCTTGGTACCGCCGGCGTAGTGTGGATTGAGGTGCACGGCGGCTTGCCAGTACAGCACCTTAAGCGTGCCGCCACCGCCGCGCTTGGTGGGCTTGTAGGTCAGCGCGGGCGCCGTTTGCGCAACGCCGTAGTGCATCAGCATCATCGAGGCCATCGGCGCCGTCAGGCCCACGCCGACCATACGTTCGATGAACGTGCGTCGCGGCAGCGTGCCTTCGCGCACCTGTTCGACCATCGCGCGGATCTTTCTCGCCTTCATCACAACCTCCGGGGATTCGATGTTCCAAATCGGTGCTTGGCATGCTATCCGCCGTGCGCCGATGCCCGCATTCGGGTCCACCCGAGCATTCGGGTGATCGATACTCGCCCGATATGCAAGAGTTGGACCCTCCGTTCCTGTACGGTCCCGCGCAGCCCACGCAGCCATTGGTACTCGATTCGCCGCACTCGGGGCGAGAATTGCCGGCCGATTTCGCCACCGTGCTGGGCGAATTCGACCTGCGCAACGCCGAGGACTGTTATGTCGACCGGCTCTATCTGCCTGCCACCGAACGGGGCATTCCGCTGCTGGCGGCACGTGTGTCGCGCCTGTACCTCGACGTGAACCGCAGCGCAGACGACATCGATCCGCAGTTGCTCGATGTGCCGCCCGCCGGTGCCGCTCCGGCCAGCAGCAAGGCGCGGCTGGGCAAGGCGCTGCTGTGGCGCACGCTCGACGACGGCCGTCCGATCTACGCGCGGCGGCTGTCGGCGCAGGAGGTCGCACAGCGCATCGCGCGCTGCCACACGCCCTACCACCAGGCGCTGAAGCGCCTGCTCGACGCAGCGCACGCGCGCTTCGGCCGCATGGTGCACATCAACTGCCATTCGATGAATTCGGTCGGCGGCGCGCAGGGCGTTGGCGGCGCCGGTCGGCCGCGCGCCGACTTCGTGCTCGGCGATCGCGACGGCAGCACCTGCGACCCCGCGCTGACCGCCCTCGTGCAGCGCACGCTGCAGTCGATGGGCTACGACGTCAAGGTCAACGACCCGTTCAAGGGCGTGGCGCTGGTGCAGGCCTACTCGGACCCTGCCGCCGGCCGGCACAGTCTGCAGATCGAGATCAACAAGCGGCTGTACATGGACGAAACGACGCTGCAGCCGCACGCCGGCTTCGAGCCGCTTCAGCGCGACCTGATGCGACTGATCGACACCGTGATCGACTCCCTGGCCGCCCCGGCACCGCCTTGAGTCAGTGCAAGCGACGCGTCTTGGCGCTGGGCGCCGCGCCCGATGAGTTGCCGCCCGTGGCCTTGTCGAGCAGTTGGCGTCCGGTGACGCCGGCAAACAGCGCAGCGGCGCGCACCTTGATCTCGAGCAGCTCGCTCGGGCTCACCGAGTAGTTCCCGGTCGTCTTGTTCACGTCGACGCGGAACTCCACGTCCTTGCCATCGTTGGACAGCGTGCCACTGCTGAACTCGTAGTCGTCGCGCTCGAACGGTTCGCCCAGCGCCTGCGCGTCGTAGTCGACGTACTGCACGTTCTCGATGGCGCCGCTGGCCAGGTTGAGCAAGGCATGCGCGGTCACCACGCTGTCGGTCAGCTCATCGGTGATCTTGATCGGTACCTTCAGATCCAAAGTGCACACCCCGCTGCAGCGCGACGAAGCCCGATTGTGCCTGTGACTGACCCCGACATCCCGTGTCCCGGCCCGGCGGCGTCAACGCCCCGAACTGCGCGCCGCCACATGCCGTATCAGGTCGCGCACGCCGTAGGTCCACGGCGCCAGGCGCTCGCTGTGCTCGATGCGGTTCATCAGCTCGCCGAGCTTGGCGCTGCGGATGCGCACCACGTCGCCCACCTGGTGCGTGAAACCGCTGCCCGGCGCGCCGCGGTCCTGGGTGGGCGCGAACAAGGTGCCGCAGAACAGCACGAAGCCATCGGGATACTGGTGCATCGCGGTGGTCTGCGCCACCAGGTCGAGCGGGTCGCGGCTGATCTCGCGCATCGTGCTGGCGCCGTTGAGCACGAAGCCGTCGCTGCCGGTCACCGTGAGCGTGAGGTCGGCGCGGCGCACGTCGTCGAGCGTGAAGGTGGCGTCGAACAGGCGAATGAACGGGCCGATCGCGGTCGAGCCATTGTTGTCCTTGCTCTTGCCCAGCAGCAGCGCACTGCGGCCTTCGAAGTCGCGCAGATTGACGTCGTTGCCGAGCGTGGCGCCGACGATCTTGGCGCGGCTGTTCACCGCCAGCACGACCTCGGGCTCGGGGTTGTTCCAGGCCGAGTCGCCGCGCACGCCGATCGACACGCCGGTGCCGAGCGCCGACAGCACCGGCGCCTTGGTGAAGACCTCGGCGTCCGGCCCGATGCCCACCTCGAGGTACTGGCTCCACAAGCCGCGCGATTGCAGCGCCGCCTTCAGCGCCGCCGCCTCCGGCGAACCGGGCTTGACCGTGGCGAGGTTGGTGCCGATCGCTTGCTGCACCTCGGCGCGCACGCTGTCCGCGCGCGACGGGTCGCCCTTGGCCTGCTCTTCGATCACGCGTTCGAGCAGGCTGGTGGCAAAGGTGACGCCAGCCGCCTTGATCACCTGCAGGTCGATCGGCGCCAGCAGATACGCCGCATCGCGCTGCCCGCGTGCGGTGTGGCGCAGGATGTCGCCGAGGGAGCCGATGCGGTGGCCGTGGGTGGCGCGCACCGCGGCGGCGGGCGCGGCGTCGTCGAGCAAGTCGCTCACGGTGGCAAAGCGCTGCGACAGATCGAACACACCTTCCGGGCGCACGGCCACCACCACCGGGCCGGCGCGTTCGCCCGGCAGCCAGCAGCGGCCGATCAGGGTGCCTGCCGCGCCATCGTCGGGCAGGCAGCTGGAGGGGTCGAGGGGAAGATCGGCCATGCGTCGCTCCTGCAAGCAGCGACGCAGTGTACTTACGAGACGCCGCGCAGCGGCTGCCCGAAGCCGGCGAGCTGCTGCTCCAGGCGCCGCCACAGCGTGGGCTCGAACTGGCGCCGGAAGAAGCCGAAGTGGCCGATGCGCTGCACGCCGACGTCGGCCGGCGCGATCCGCTGCAGCTGGCGCGGCGCGTTTTCGTAGCAGTCGATCAGCACGCGCGTGCCGCGTTCGGTCATCAGTTCGTCGTCGGTGATCGACAACGCGACGATCGGGAACTTGGCGGCGGCGAACAACGCACGCACCGCCTCGCCCTCGGCGCCCACGTGGTAGCGCGGGTGCATGCACCAGCGCCGCCACTGCAGCACCACGCCGCGCGGCAGGTCGCCGACCTTGCCGATGCGCTTGCCGGGGAAGTAGCCGGCGATCGCCACGCCAAGCGGCACCAGCACGTGCCAGAAATACAGCACGATGCGTTTGAGCTGCGGTGCGTTGTCGCGCCAGTAGCCGCTGCCCGCCGCCACCGACACCAGGCCGGCGATGCGATCGCGATGGCGCAACAGCCCCGGCAGCTGCGCGCCCAGGCTGTGGCCCACCACGTACAGCGGGGCGCCGGGGTGGCGCGCCAGCAGCGCATCGATCGCAGCGTCGACGTCGCGCGCCCAGTCGAACAGATCGGCCTGAAAGCCGCGCAGGCTGCGCCCGGCGGGCCGCGACTCGCCCATGCCACGGTAATCGAAGCTGAGCGCGGCATAGCCTCGCACCGCGAGCCACTGCGCGAATTCGGCGTAGTAGTCCTGCTTGACGCCCATCGCGCCGGCGATCAGCACCACGGCCTTCGCCTCGCCTTGCGGCGCGTGGTGGCGGCCGCTCAAGGCGACTGCGCCGCCGTCGGCGCTGAACGTGATGGCTTGGCTCATCGACCACCCTCCGTGCTTCGCACTCCGGCATCCGCCTTGGGAGCGGCCCTGCGGCTCATGCCGTCAAACGCGCTCGAAGATGCCGGCCGCGCCCTGGCCCGTGCCGACGCACATCGTGACCATGCCGTACTTCAGCTTGTGGCGCTGCAGCGCGTGCATCGACGGTGGCCGAGCGGATCGCACCGGTGGCACCAAGCGGGTGGCCGAGCGCGATCGCGCCGCCCATCGGGTTGACCTTGGCCGGGTTCGAGCCCGACGCTGTTGATCACCGCGAGCGACTGCGCCGCAAAGGCCTCGTTGAGTTCGATCCAGTCCATGTCGTCGAGCTTCAGGCCGGCGAGCTTCAGCGCCACAGGGATCGCCTCGATCGGCCCGATGCCCATGATGTGCGGCGGCACGCCCTTGATCGCGTAGCTGACGAAGCGCGCCAGCGGCTTCAGGCCGAACTGCTTGACGGCCTTTTCGCTCGCCAGGATCAGGCAGCCCGCGCCATCGCTGGTCTGGCTGGAGTTGCCGGCGGTGACGCTGCCCTTGGCGGCGAACACCGGCTTCGAGCTTGCCCAGCGCCTCGAGCGACGTGTCGGCGCGCGCGCCTTCGTCGAGGCTGACGCTGCGCTGTTTTGGTAGATCACGTCGCCGGTCGCGAGATCGGGCGCGCGGTCGACTCGACCTCGATGGTCGTCATCTCGGCGGCGAACTCGCCGGCCTGCTGCGCCTTGATCGCCTTCTGGTGCGAGGCCAGCGCGAACTGGTCCTGCGCGTCGCGGCTCACCTTCCATTGCTCGGCCACCTTCTCGGCGGTCAGGCCCATGCCGTAGGCGATGCCGATGTTCTCGTCGCGCTCGAAGATGCGCGCGTTGAACGACGGGTTGTGGCCCGACATCGGCACCGCGCTCATGCTCTCGGCGCCGCCGGCGATCATCACGTCGGCCTCGCCGACGCGGATGCGATCGGCCGCCATCTGCACCGCGGTGAGGCCCGAGGCGCAGAAGCGGTTGACCGTGACGCCGCCGACCGAGTGCGGCAGGCCCGACAGCAGTGCGGCCACACGCGCCATGTTCAGCCCCTGCTGGCCCTCGGGCATCGCGCAGCCGATGATGGCGTCTTCGATCGCCTTCGGATCGAGCGACGGCACCTGCTTGAGCGCCTGCTGGATCGTCGCGATCAGCAGGTCGTCGGAGCGCGTGTTGCGGAACACGCCGCGGCCCGACTTGCCGATCGGCGAGCGCGTGGCGGCGACGATGTAGGCTTCTTGAACTTGTTTGCTCATGGGGTCCCCGCTCTTTCAGTTGCGCACGGGCTTGCCGGTTTGCAGCATGCCCATGATTCGCTCTTGCGTTTTCGGGTGATCGAGCAACGCGCAGAAGTGCTTGCGCTCGAGCGCCATCAGGTACTCCTCGCTCACCAGCGAACCGGCGTCGACGTCGCCGCCGCAGACCACGTCGGCGATCAGGCTGGCGAGGTGGAAGTCGTGCGCGCTGGCGAAGCCGCCGTCGCGCAGGCCGACCAGTTGCGCCTTGATGGTGGCGATCGCATTGCGGCCGGCCACCGGAACGAGCCGCTTGTGCGGCGCACGCCAGCCCGAATCGGCCATCGCCTTGGCTTGCGCGAGCGCCACCGTCAGCAGCTCGTCCTTGTGCGGGACGATCACGTCGTCGCCTTGCAAGTAGCCGAGCGCGCGGCTTTCGAGTGCGCTGGTGCCGACCTTGGCCATGGCGGCGGCCGTGAACGGCTCTCGGATGAAGGCCAGCAGATCGGTGCCGGGCGCCGACGCTGCTGCCTCGGCGGCCTTGCGCGCGATCGCAGCCAGACCACCGCCGGCCGGAACCAGGCCGACGCCGACCTCGACCAGGCCGACGTAGGTCTCCATGTGCGCGACGCGCCGGGCGCTGTACAGCGCCAGCTCGCAGCCGCCGCCCAGCGCGATGCCGCGCATCGCGCTCACCACCGGCACCTGCGCGTAACGCAGGCGCAGCATGAAGTCCTGCAGCTTCTTCACCTCGGGCGCGATGCCCTTGGAGCCGCTCTTCATGAACACCGGCATCAGCGACTCGAGGTTCGCGCCGGCCGAGAACACGTCGTCGGGCGACCAGATCACCAGCGCCTTGAACTTCGACTCGGCGATCTGAAGCGCCTGGCTCAGGCCTTCGATCACGGCCGGGCTGATCAAGTGCAGCTTGGCCGTGATGCTGGCGATCGCAATCTCGTCGTCAGGCGTCCAGACGCGGATCTCTTCGTTCTTGTACAGCTCGGTGCCGCTCTTCAAGGGCTCCGGGGCGCCCGAGCCCATGACGGTCTCGGGGAAGCGCTGGCGCTCGTACACGGGCAGCTTGGAGCGCGGCACGTAGCGCTTCTGGCTCGGACTCCATGAACCCTCGGCCGTGTGCACCGCCTGCTTCTCGGCCACCGGCCCGTCGATGACCCAGGCCGGCAACGGCGCGCTTGCTAGCGCCTTGCCCGCCGCGATGTCGTCGGCGATCCACTGCGCCACCTGCTTCCAGCCCGCCTCCTGCCACAGCTCGAACGGGCCCTGCTTGAGGCCGAAGCCCCAGCGCATCGCGAAGTCGACGTCGCGCGCGCTGTCGGCGATCGCCTCCAGATGCACTGCGGCGTAGTGGAAGCCGTCGCGCAGGATCGACCAGATGAACTGCGCCTGCGGGTTGCTCGATTCGCGCAGCAGCTTCAGGCGCTCGGCGGCCGGCTTCTTCAGCATGCGCTCGACGATCGGCTCGGCCTTGCCGCCCGATGGCACGTAGTCGCCTTTGGTCGGGATCGAGGCGCAGGATGTCCTTGCCGACCTTCTTGTAGAAGCCCGCACCGGTCTTCTGGCCGAGCGCGCCCTGCGCGATCAGGCCGGCCAGCACCTTCGGCGTGGCGAAGTGCGGGTAGAACGGATCGGCCTGCAGGTTGTCCTGCATGGTCTTCACCACATGGGCCATCGTGTCGAGGCCCACCACGTCGGCGGTGCGGAAGGTGCCCGAGCTGGCGCGGCCCATCTTCTTGCCGGTGAGGTCGTCGACCACGTCGAACGTCAGGCCGAACTTCTCGGCCTCGACCATCGTCGCCAGCATGCCGGCGATGCCGACGCGGTTGGCGATGAAGTTGGGCGTGTCCTTGGCGCGCACCACGCTCTTGCCGAGCGCCGTGGTCACGAAGGTCTCGAGCTGGTCGAGCACCTCGGGCTGGGTGGTCGGCGTGGCGATCAACTCCACCAGCGCCATGTAGCGCGGCGGGTTGAAGAAGTGGATGCCGCAGAAGCGCGGCTTGATCTCGGCCGGCAGCGCCTCCGACAGCTTGGTGATCGACAGGCCCGAGGTGTTCGAGGCGACGATCGCGTGCGGCGCGACGTGCGGCGCGATCTTCTTGTACAGGTCGAGCTTCCAGTCCATGCGCTCGGCGATCGCCTCGATCACCAGGTCGCACTGCATCAGCGGCGCGAGGTGCTCGTCGTAGTTGGCGGGCTGGATCAGCGCGATGTCTTCCGGCACGCCGATCGGCGAGGGCTTGAGCTTTTTCAGCGCGTCGAGCGCCTTCATCACGATGCCGTTCTTCGGCCCTCTTTCGCCGCCAGGTCGAACAGCATGACCGGCACCTTCAGGTTGACCAGATGGGCGGCGATCTGCGCGCCCATCACGCCGGCGCCGAGCACGGCCACCTTGCGCACAACAAATCGGTTCACTTGCATTTCTCCAATCAAAACCGGATGGCCGGGCGTCACTCGACGCGGTGCCAGGTCTGGGTGCGGCCGAGCAGCGGCGCGCCGATGTAGCCGCGCACCTCGAGCTTCTTGCCGCCGTCGGCGGGCTTCAGGCGCACCTTGTAGGTCTTGCCGTTGTTCGGGTCGAGGATCTCGCCGCCATCCCACAGCGTGGCGTCGTCACCGTTGGCCTTGACGTTGCGGATGATCGGCAGCCCGAGGATCGGCTGGTCCTTGCGCTCGTCGGTGCACTTGTCGCACTTGGCGTCGGGCTTGGTATCGGGATCGAGCAGCTTCTCGATCTTGCCGCTGAACACGCCGCCGGCTCTCGGAGATGCGCACCAGCGACTTCTCCTTCTTGCTGTCGTCGTCGATGGTCTTCCAAAGGCCCACCGGCGTGCTCTGCGCCCAGGCCGACAACCCGGCCAGGACCAACGCACCGGCAACGATCGCTGCTTTCATGTCTCGCTCCTTGTTGTGACGCGCCGTTTTAGAACAAGGCTTCGTCCATTGCCATCAGCGGTTGCAAGCCCGCACGCGCACTGCGGATCAGGCCGGCGGTCTCGGGCAGCAGCTTGGCGAAGTAGAAGCGCGCCGTCGCCAGCTTGGCCGTGTAGAACGGGTCGCCTTCACCCTTTTTCTGCAGCGCCACCTTGGCCATGCGGGCCCAGAAGTAGGCAAACGTGAGGTGGCCCAGTACACGCAGGTAGTCGACCGCGGCGGCGCCCACCTCGTCGGCGTTGCCGAAGGCCTTCATGCCGAGCTCGGTGGTGAGCTTGGTGACCTTGTCGCCCAGATCGGCCAGCGGGTTGACGAACTCCTGCATCGCCTCGTCGACGCCTTCGTCCTCGACGAAGGTCTGGATGCGCTTGCCGAACTTCTTCAGCTTGGCGCCGTTGTCGGCCAGCACCTTGCGCCCCAGCAGGTCGAGCGACTGGATGGTGTTGGTGCCCTCGTAGATCATGTTGATGCGCGCGTCGCGCACGAACTGCTCCATGCCCCACTCGCGGATGTAGCCGTGGCCGCCGAACACCTGCAGGCAGCTCGAGGTGGCGATCCAGCCGTTGTCGGTGAGGAACGCCTTGACGATCGGCGTCAGCAGCGCGACCTCGTCTTCGGCGTTCTTGCGCTCCTCGTCGTCGTCGGTCGCGAGGTAGGTGTCGATCAGCAGCGCGATGTGCATGCTCAGGGCGCGGCCGCCTTCGGCATAGGCGCGCGCGGTGAGCAGCATCTTGCGCACGTCGGGGTGCACGATGATCGGATCGGCCGGCTTGTCGGTCGCCTTCGGGCCGGACAGCGAACGCATCTGGATGCGCTCCTTCGCGTAGGTCACGGCGTTCTGGTAGGCGACCTCGGTCAGGCCGAGCGACTGGTTGCCCACGCCCAGGCGCGCCGCGTTCATCATCACGAACATCGCCGGCAGACCCTTGTTCGGCTCACCCACCAACCAGCCGGTCGCGCCGTCGAGGTTGAGTTGCGCGGTGGCGTTGCCGTGGATGCCCATCTTGTGCTCCAGGCCGGTGCAGAAGATCGGGTTGCGTGCGCCGAGCGAGCCGTCGGCGTTGGGCAGGAACTTCGGCACCACGAACAGCGAGATGCCCTTGCTGCCTTGCGGCGCATCGGGCAGGCGCGCCAGCACCAGGTGCACGATGTTCTCGGCCAGGTCGTGTTCGCCGGCCGAGATGAAGATCTTCTGGCCGCTGAGCTTGTAGCTGCCATCCGGCTGCGGCTCGGCCTTGGTGCGCAGCAGACCGAGGTCGGTGCCGCAGTGGCTTTCGGTCAGGCACATGGTGCCGGTCCACTGTCCACTCGTCAGCTTGGGCAGGTACAACGCCTTCTGCTCGTCGGTGCCGTGTGCGTGCAGGCATTCGTAGGCGCCGTGCGACAGCCCCGGGTACATCGTCCATGCCTGGTTGGCCGAGTTGAGCATCTCGTACAGGCACTGGTTCAGCAGGATCGGCAGGCCCTGGCCGCCGAATGCCGGATCGGCCGACAACGCCGGCCAGCCGCCTTCGATGAACTTGGCGTACGCCTCCTTGAAGCCGGCCGGCGCGGTGACGGCGTGCGTCTTCTGGTCGAGCACGCAGCCCTGCTCGTCACCGCCGCGGTTCAGCGGCGCCAGCACCTCGGCGGCGAACTTGCCGCCTTCCTCGAGCACGGCGTTCAGCGTGCTGGCGTCGATGTCGGCGTGCTTCGGCAGCAGCTTCAGCTGGTCCACCACGTTGAACAGCTCGTGCAGCACGAACTGCATGTCGCGCATCGGCGGTGTGTAGTGCGGCATGGGAGTGGCTCCTTGGAATCGAAAAGAGTGAACGGTCAGCGGCGCGTGCGGCCCGCATTGGCGCGCGATGCGACGGCTCGTGTCGGTTTGCGCGGCTCGCTTGCAGACGCGGTGCGCGCGGCGTTCGGTCGCGCGACGCTGCCGGGCACTTGCAGGTGGTGTGCCAGCATGCGCTCGAACGCCAGGTGAGCGCGGTCCAGCGCGCCCGGCAGCCTGAGGAATCGCGCATCGTGGTGCAGCGACAGGATCAGCCCGTGGATCTCGAACAGCATCTGGTGCGGGTCGGTGTCGGCACGCAGGTGGCCCTCGTCGATCGCCAGGCGGATCGCCTTCTCCAGCGTGCCGTGCCAGGTGCGCACCATCTCCGCCAGCGCGTCGCGCACCGGGCCGGGCCGATCGTCGAATTCGACCGCGCCGCTGATGTAGATGCACCCCGAGTCGATCTCGACCGACACGCGGCGGATCCAGCGTTCGAACAACGCACGCAGGCGCGGCAGCCCGCGCGGCTCGCGAATGGCCGGGCGGAACACCTCTTCGGCGAAGCGCTCGTGGTACTCGCGGATCACCGAGATCTGCAGTTCTTCGCGCGAGCCGAAGTGGGCGAACACGCCCGACTTGCTCATGTGCATCAGTTCGGCCAGCGCGCCGATCGACAGCCCTTCCAGGCCCATGTGCGAAGCCAGGCCGAGCGCGGCTTCGAGAATGGCGGCGCGGGTCTGCCGGCCTTTGGGCAGGGCGCGCGTGGCGTCGCGGGTGTCGGTTGGTGCTCAAGGTCGGCAATAAAACGAACGGTCGTTCTATTCTTACCCGATTTCGCACCTCCGCGACACCCGAATGTGTCCACTTTTTCTAGGCGGCTGCATCTAGGCGCATGCGGTTTCACCGCGTTGTCATCGTTTGCGCAGTGCAGTGCAAACGCGCATGCGCCGGCTTGAAACGGTGCGGCGGAAGTGCGCTACGCTTGCAGCCGCGTCGTTTCCCTGGAGGTTTTGGCCCACCGTGGATGTGCTGCAACTCGATGTGTCCGGTCGCCCGCAGGCGTGGATCACGCCACGCGAGGCAGCCATCTTGTACGCGAGCGACGGCGTCGCCTGGACGCTGGGGAAGACCTTTCACGTCCTGCGCGGCGGCATCCAGCGCACAACCGGTCTGCAATCGCGCATCGACGTGCACCCGATCATCGCGGTGAAGGGCGCCGTGCCCACCCGCGCGTGGCGCACGGTGCCGGCACTGACCAACCCGAAGCTGTTCAACCGCGACCGCCACGTGTGCGCCTATTGCGGCCGCCGTTTCGTGTTCGATCTGCTGACGCGCGAACACGTGGTGCCGGTGTCGCGCGGCGGGCGCGACACCTGGATGAACTGCATCACCGCCTGCCGCGGCTGCAACGGGCGCAAGGGCAACCACCTGCCCGAGGAAGCGCGCATGACCCTGCTGTACCTGCCCTACGTGCCCAACCTGCACGAAGACATGATCCTGCGCGGCCGCCGCATCCTGGCCGACCAGATGGAGTTCCTGCTCGCCAGCGTGCCGCGCTCGAGCCGGCTGCACGCGTAGAAGCAGTTCTCGACGCAGCAAGAAGAGCGCGCCCGCGGGCGCGCTCTTTCTCATTGGCGCATCATCGCGAGCGCTATGCCTTCGCCTGATCCCGCACCGGCAGTTGCCGGATCCGCTTGCCGGTGGCCGCGAAGATCGCATTGCAGATCGCCGGCGCGATCGGCGGGAGTGCCGGTTCGCCGACGCCACCGAGAGGGCGCGAGTAGTCGCCCGGCATGATGTGCACGCGGATGTCGACCGGCGACGTGCTGATGCGCGACAGCTCGAAGTCATTCAAGTTGCTCTGCTGGACCCGGCCGTTCTTGAACGAGATCTCGTTGTGCAGCGCGATGCCCATGCCCATGACGGCCGCGCCTTCGACCTGCGACTCGATGCGTTCGGGATTGATGACCCCACCACAGTCGACTGCCACATCGATGCGGGGCACCTTGACGTTGCCAGCCGCATCGACCTCCACGTGCGCAACCGCGGCCACGTAGGTGACGAACGTGTAGCTCGCGGCCAGCCCGAGCCCGCTGCCCTTGGGCATCGTCTTGCCCCAGCCGGCCAGACGCGTCGCCACCTCGATCACCTGGCGCAGGCGGCCGGTGTCCATCGGATAACGTTCGGGGTCCTCGCCGTGGTTCCAGTCGTCGCCTTGGGTACGGGTGTCGATCTTGCGCGGCGGCCCGATCAGATCGAGCAGGAAGTCGCGATGATCCTTGCCCGCGGCGGCGGCCATCTCGGCGATGAACGATTGGGTCGCGAACGCATGCGGCACGTTCGACACCGAGCGGAACCAGCCGATCCGGGTGTGCGCGGCAGCTTCCGGGTTCTCGATGCGCACGTTCGGGACCAACGACGCAGCCTGCAACAGCGTCATGCCCAGTTCAATGTTGAACTGGTTCTTCGCACCGTCGACGAAGGTCGACAGGATCGTCGGCGCGACCGAGCGATGCAGCCACGCGACGCACTTGCCGCTCTCGTCCAGGCCTCCTTCCAGACGCTCCGAGGACACGGTGTGCAAGTAGTCGTTGCGCAAGTCGTCTTCGCGCGTCCAGATCACCTTGACCGGCTGGCCATCCATAGCTTTCGAGACGACCGCGGCTTCGACGCAGAAGTCCGGTTTCGACTTGCGCCCGAAACCGCCGCCGAGCAGCGTCACATTCACCTTGACGTTGGACGGGTCGATACCGAGGCGCTTGGCGACCAGGTCGCGCGCCGCCTGAGGCGATTGCACCGACGACCAGACTTCGCACTTGCCCCCGGCGATGCGCGCAGCGGCAGCCGGCGGCTCCATCGTGGCGTGTGCCAGGTGGGGCAGGTAGTACTCGGCCTGCACCTTCTTGACAGCCTTGGCATACGCGGCGTCGAAGTCACCTTCCTTGCGCACCACCTTGCCGGGGCTGCGGGCGGCCGCTTCCATCGTCGCGCGGTAGGCCGTCGAGTCGTACGAGGCGTTGGGGCCGTCGTCCCAGACGATCTTCAGCGCTTCGCGTCCCTTCAGCGCGGCCCACGTGTTTTTGGCGACCACAGCCACGCCGCCCAGCGGATTGAAGTTGGCCGGCGGAGCGCTGGGCTCAATCTGCACCACCTTGACCACGCCTGGCACCTTGATCGTCGCCGACGAATCGACGCTGACGACCTTGCCGCCGTACACGGCGGGGCGCGCCACCACCGCGTACAGCATGCCGGGCAGTCGCACGTCCTGGCCGTAGACGGCCTTGCCGGTGACGATGTCGCGGCCATCGACCAGCTTGACGTTGCCCTTGCCGATGTAGCGGAACTGCGACGGATCCTTCAGCTTGACCTGGGTGCGCGACGGTACTGGCTGCTTCGCCGCGGCCGCGGCCAGCTTGCCGTAGCCGATCTTGCGGCCGCTCTTCGCATGCACCACCTCATGGTTCTTCGCCTGGACTTCACTGACTGGCACCTTCCATTGTTCGGCGGCCGCGCTCTCGAGCATCATGCGAGCCGCCGCACCGCAGGTGCGCATCGGCGTGAAGAAGTGGCGCGTGCTGCGCGAACCGTCGGTGTCCTGGTTGCCGTAGCGCTTTTCGTCGCCGGGCGCCTGGACGACCTTGACGCGTTTCCAGTCGGCTTCGAGTTCGTCGGCGACGATCATCGGCATGCTGGTGCGCACGCCCTGGCCCATCTCGGATCGGTGGCAGACGATGCTCACGGTACCGTCCGGCGCGAGCGACACGAAAGCCAGCGCATCGTCGACCCAGCCATTGGGCATGCCGTCGGCGCCGTACTTCTTGGGCTCCTGGGCACCGAGATGGCCGGAGACGAGCACAAGACCGCCCGCGGCCGAAAACTGCTGCAGAAAACGGCGGCGACCCGCGCTGTCGAGCGCCTCGGGCTTGAAGAGATCCGTACGGGCGTTCATGCTGCACCTCTCTTCTCTGCGACCTGCTTGATGGAGGCACGGATGCGCGTGTAGCACCCGCAGCGGCAGATGTTGCCGCTCATCGCTTGATCAATGTCTTGGTCGCTCGGATTCTTCTTCGACTTCAGCAGCACGGCGGCCGACATGCATTGGCCCGCCTGGCAGTAGCCGCACTGCGGGACATTGTTGTTGACCCATGCGTCCTGCACCATGCGACCGATCTTGTCGGCCGCAAGGCCTTCGATGGTGACGACCTTCTTGCCGGCGACCGCGGAGACCGGCGTAGTGCAGGCCCGTACCGCCTCGCCACCGACTTCGACCGTGCAGGCGCCGCACACGGCGAGGCCGCAACCGAACTTGGTTCCGATCAACCCGAACTCATCGCGCACCACCCACATCAACGGAGTTTCGGGATCCGAAGCCGACGAAACGGCCTTTCCATTCAGGATGAACTTTGTCGCCATGCGCTTGTCCCTCTAGTCTGTCGATAGACCGCGTACGAATCGGCACCGCGCATCACTGCACACAGCACCGCCGGAGCCGGATGCTCGCGCGCCGAGGGCCGCACTGTATGAGTGAAAACCCGGCGCCTATGATGCGCACACGACAGGCGCTGTGCCAAACCAGCACAGCCCGAAGCCGACCGTTCACCTGCGCGACAGGCCGTGTGGATGGGTGCCCACCGACGCACGCGACTTGGGCAACGTTCATTGGCTGCAAGCATCAGCGCCGAACCATGCTCAGGAGTGCTTCATGAGGTTCGTTTGCATCGTCGCGGCCGCTGCCGCCATGTCGTTGAGCGGGTGTTCGACCACCAGCCCCGACGTGATCAAGCGCGAGGACGCGCAGCGCATGTCCAACGTGATCGACGCCGTGGTGCTGTCCACGCGTGATGTCACGGTCGAAGGCTCGCAGAGCGGTGTCGGGGCCGCAGCTGGTGGCGTGGTCGGCGGCGTGGCCGGCTCGCATGTCGGCAAGGGATCGGGCGCGATCGTCGGCGGCGTGGTCGGTGCAGTTGCCGGCGGCGTGGCCGGCAATGCGGTGGAGCGCGGCGCCACGCGTGAAGCCGCGGTCGAGATCCTGGTGCAGCTCAAGGGTGGCGAGCGCCGCGCGATCGTGCAGGCCAAGGGCACCGAGACGCTGAGTCCGGGTGACCCGGTGATCATCGTCACCAACGGCGGCACCGCGCGAGTGGTGAAAGCACCACGCAGCTAGGTCGTTCAACGGCGCCTGAATTGGGGTCATTCGCGCGCCGCGCGGGTTCGACGCGCTTCACGCGCTATCGTCGTGTTCTCGTTGCACTGCCTCGCGGCGTCGGCGACGCCGCCATCGAATCGACATGCAAAACACCGAGCGCCAGCCGGAACGGCGTGTCAGCCGCGACTCTTTGGGTTCTGCCGTTCCGGGCTTCTATCGTGTGTGCACCGGCTCGCTGGTGGAAATCGGCGATCAAACCCTCGACGAGCGTGGGCATCCGCGCCCGATCTCGCTCGACCAGGTCGGGCGCCAGGTGACGCACGAGAGCGTGATCCTGCGCATCGACCGACGGCAGCAGCACGATTGAACAACGGCGCGCCAAGCACACACGAGCCGTGTGTGCAATCGATCGCCGCGTGGTGGACACATCGCCAGTGCGGCCATTGCAATCGACTGCCGATTGGTGCAAGGTCTGACCCGGCCCTGCAGTTGCCACGCCGGCTCGCCGGCGTTCGATCGAGCCCATGCTGGAAACGGGAGCGCCTGAACCCCACACGACAGCGAGCCAGCCGGCCTTGACCTGGCTCGCCAATGCACCGGCCAGCCGTGGTGAACGGCGCCTCGCGCTGTGGACCGTTGCCCTGTCGGTCCTGCTGTTCGTGGCGGCAGGGTTGTGGGCAAAGCTGCAACTGCCGCAGGTCTGGGCCTTCATCCCGATCTACGAATCGGCGCTGATCCTGAGCGACATCATCACCGCGGTGCTGCTGTTCGGGCAATGCCGCATCGCGCGCTCGCGCGCGCTGTTGATGCTGGCGGGCGGCTACGTGTTCACGGCCGCGGCAACCACGGCGCACGCGCTCACGTTTCCGGGCCTGTTCTCGCCCAGCGGTCTGCTCGGCGCCAGCCCACAGACCACGGCGTGGATCTACATGTTCTGGCACGGCGGCTTCCCGCTGGTGGTGATCGCCTATGCGCTGATGCGCGACCAGCCGATCGAAGCCGCGCGCGCCAATGGCATCGCAAGGCAGGTGCTCGTCACTTGTGCGCTGGCGGTTGGCGCGGCAGTGGCATTCACGGCCTGGGCCACGGCCGAATCACTGCCGCCGATCATGCAGGGGAACCGCTACACGCCCGTGATGCTGACTGTGGTCTCGCTGGTGTGGGCCGCCAGCCTGCTGGCCTTGGCCACTTTGTGGTGGCGCCGGCGGCCCTTTACGGTGCTGGACCTGTGGTTGGCCGTGGTGATGTGCGCGTGGCTGTTCGACATCGGACTGTCGGCCGTGTTGAACGGCGGCCGCTTCGACCTCGGCTTCTACAGCGGTCGGTTGTACGGCCTGCTGGCGGCGAACTTCGTGCTGGCGCGCCTGCTGCTGGAAAACGGTGTGATGCACGCGGAACTGCTGAACGCCCATGCCGTGGAGAAAGGCCGCGCCGCGCAGCTGCAGCTGTTGATGCAGCAGCTGCGGGCGACCAACGCGCAGCTCAGCGACACCAACAGGGAACTCGGTGAGCAAAGCCGCTTCAAGTCGGAGTTCCTCGCCAACATGTCGCATGAACTGCGCACGCCGCTCAACGCGGTGATCGGCTTCTCCGAGATGCTGAAGGACGGCATGGCCGGCGTGATGACCGAACGCCAGCGCACGTTTGCCGGCCACATCTACAAGGGCGGCCATCACCTGCTGGCGCTGATCAACGACATCCTCGACCTGTCGAAGATCGAGGCCGGCAAGGTCGACATCCAATTGGAGCGCGTGCCGATCGAAGCGACGATCGGCGAGGCGCTCACGATGGTGGCCGAACTGGCGCGCAACCGCAACGTGCGCGTGGTGCCCGCGTTCGATGCCGCGCTCGGCACCCTGCAGGTGGACCGCCGGCGGCTGAAGCAGATCGTGCTCAATCTGGTGGCCAACGCCGTCAAGTTCACGCCCGGTGGCGGCCAGGTCGTGGTTCACGTCGCCGCGGTCGATCGTGCGCAGGCCGAAGCGGCGTTGCCCGGACCCGGCCAGGGCGTGCGCATGGCGCTGCCGGCGAGTGACGCCGAACGTTTCATCGAGATCTCGGTGCGCGACACCGGCATCGGCATCGCGCGGGACGACATCCAGAAGCTGTTCAAGCCGTTCACCCAGATCTCCAACACCGTGACGCGCAGCGTCGAAGGGACCGGGCTCGGGCTGGTGATGGTGCACCGCCTGGCCGAACTGCATGGCGGCACGGTCGCCGTGAACAGCCAACCCGGCCAGGGCAGTTGCTTCACCGTGTGGTTGCCGTGGCGGGAGGACGGTGCCGCCACCACCCTGCCGCGGCCGCCGGCGAAGGCGCCCGCTGTGCAACCGCTTGCGCTGGTGATCGAAGACAACCACGAGGCGCGGCTGCTGCTGACCGCACAGCTCGAGAGCCTGGGCTTCGCCGTGCGTCACGTGCCGACGGGCGAAGCTGCGCTCGAAATGGCGCAGGCCATCACGCCCGACCTGATCACGCTCGACATCCTGCTGCCCGGCATGGATGGCTGGGAGTTCCTGGCGCGTTTGAAGACCGTGCCCCATTGGGCCGAGGTGCCGGTGGTGGTGGTGTCGGTGGTGGCCGACAACAGCAAGGGTTTCTCGCTCGGCGCCGCGCTGGTGCTGCAAAAGCCGATCGAACGCGACGCGCTGCTGCACGGACTCGATCGCCTTGGGCTCAAGCCCGCTCCCGGGCGCGAAGTGACCGTGCTGGTGGTCGACGACGACCCATCGGCCATCGAGTTGCTGGCCACCCAGCTGCGGCAGAACCGTTATGCCGTGCTGGCCGCGCACGGCGGGCGTGCCGGCATCGAACTGGCGCAGCGCCATCGGCCCGACTTGATCGCGCTCGATCTCGAGATGCCCGAAGTCAACGGCTTCGACGTGGTCGAGGCGCTGAAGAGCAGCCCGGAAACCGCGCGCATTCCGATCGTCGTGGTCACCGCGCAGAACCTCACCGTCGCCGACCGCGCACGCCTGAACGGCCACATCTCCGACATCGTCGGCAAGTCGCAATTCAGCGCCGAGCGTTTCGTCGGCGAGGTCCAGCGCGCACTGGCGCGTCGGACCGCGTGAGCGCGGGTGCGAATCACGCCCGCAGGACGTCGCCCTTCATCGAATACAGGATCGACACCACTTCGTTGACCTCCGGTGCGGCCACGCCCTGGTTCTGCAGTGCCGCAACGAAATCATCGATCGCAGTCACCAGTTCCTGTTCGTTGACGTTCATGCCGGTGTGTCGCCGTGCGCAGGTCGCGCCCTTCGTAGCCTTGCGGCCCGGCCCGAGACGTGGTCATGCGCCTGCCCGCGTGGTACGCGGCGCACGACGAGGTGCTGGGCCACATGGCGGTCGTGCGCGGCGAAGGCGCGGCTGCGGCCTCGATCCAGTTCGCTGCCGCGGCGGCGCGTTTTCGCGACGCACGTCACCCGCTGGATGCGGCATGCTGCGATCGGCTGGCCGCGCTGGTCGGCCACGACGTCGGAGGCGATCTGGTAGGCCGTGCTGGGCTCGAACCAGCGACCAAAGGATTATGAGTCCTCTGCTCTAACCAACTGAGCTAACGGCCCGCTCTCACAGCGCGGGTCGATTGTAGGAGCCGGGCCTGCCGTAGCTCAGCCCAGCAGCCACAGAACGACGATGACCGCTGCGATCGCCGTCATCTTCACCAGTGCGCGCGCCAGGTCCTGTTGGGCGCTCGTCGTGCCGGCGGCCCCGGTGGCCGCGTGCAGCACGCAGGGAATGCACAGTGCGTTCATTTCAATGCCACCTTTCTTCGTTGGCCGCCGTCACCGCCGGAATGCCGTAGTCACGTCCCACCGCGTTGGTCGCGGCCACGTAGTTGTCGCGCGCTCGCGGGCTCAGTGAAGCGATGTCGACCTCGCCCCGCGCGTCGCACGGAAACGCATAGCCCCGCCCACCGTCGAAAAGCGACGGAAAGCGCAGCACGAATCCCAGGTTCTGGGTCGGATGGCGAACGGCGGTGTGGTTCATGGCATGTCTCTTCGATCGGTGCGCCGTGCCGTAGAGGGTGCGGCGCTGGAAGTTCACGCAAGCATTGAGCGCCTCACGTGTTGTGCGCCGGTTTCACCGAGGGGGGCTGTGCGTTACCGCTGAAACCACGGGCGCGCGATCGCGTCATCGACGCGCCACGCACGGCGCCGATGCTTCGCCGCAGCCAAAGGTCGCATGGGGCGGCCGGCGCAGAACGAATCCGAATGCACGCACAGCCATGGACGGCTCCTGGCCCTTGGGCACCCACCTCACCTCGCCGCGCCGCGGCTACGTGCACCACGGCATCTACGCCGGCGACGGCCGCGTGATCCACTACGCGGGCTTTCACCGTGCGTTCCGGCGCGGTCCGGTCGAAGAGATCCCGCTCGAACAGTTCGCACGCGGCCGCAGCGTGCACGCCGCGCCGGCCAGTGCAGCTCAATTCGGCGGTTCGGAAGCCGTGGCGCGGGCCCGCACGCGCCTTGGCGAAAGCCGCTATCGCGTGTGGACCAACAACTGCGAGCACTTCGTGCACTGGTGCCTGTCGGGCACCAGCCGCAGCACGCAGGTGGAGCGGCTGAGCCGGCGCTTGCGCGTGCTGTTGGCCTGGCGTGCACCGTCCGGCCGGCGTGCTCTGCCGGCTTGAGGGCCGACCGCCGCCAGCCGCTACTGCTTGTGCGACAGCGCGTTGCTGACCAGGCGCGACGTGATGTCGACGATCTGCACCATGCGGTCGTAAGCCATGCGCGTGGGCCCGATCACGCCCAGCGTGCCGACGATTCGGCCGTTCACCTCGTAAGGCGCTGACACCACCGACAGCTCCTCGAACGGCACCACGCCGCTCTCGCCGCCGATGTAGATGCGCACGCCCTCGGCGCGGCTCGACACCTCGAGCAGGCGCATCAGCTCGGTCTTCTTCTCGAACAGATTGAACATCTTGCGCAGCGAACCCATGTCCTGCCCGAAGTCATGCACGCCCAGCAGGTTGCGCTCGCCGGACACCACGACCTGCTCTTCTTCGGGCTGCGGGCTGGCGCCGGTCTGCACGGCGGCCTGCATCAACTGCGCGATCTCGTCGCGCAGCGCCACGATCTCGCCGCGCAGGCGCTCGCGCATGGCCTCGATATCGAGGCCCGCGTAGTGGGCGTTGACGAAGTTGGTGGCCTCCACCAGCTCCGATTGCGTGTAGTCGCGCGCGGTGACGATGACGCGGTTCTGCACGTCGCCGTCGGTGGTGACCAGGATCACCAGGACGCGTCGCTCGCCCAGACCCAGGAATTCGATGTGGCGCACCACGCCGGGCCGGCGCGGCGTGGTGATCACGCCGACGAAGTGCGACAGGTTCGACAGCAGATGCGCCGCCTGCGTGATCACGCGCTGCGGCTGGTCGGGCTGCAGTTGCTCGCGCGCACTTTGCAGCTCGGCACTGAACTGCGACGGTTCGGCGGCGCGCGTGGTCATCATCATGTCGACGAACACGCGGTAGCCGCGCGGCGTGGGCACGCGCCCGGCCGAGGTGTGCGGGCTGGCGATCAGCCCCAGTTCCTCGAGGTCGGCCATCACGTTGCGGATCGTGGCCGGAGACAGCTCCAGGCCGGACGCGCGCGACAGCGTGCGCGACCCCACCGGCAGGCCATCGGCGATGTAGCGTTCGACCAGCGTCTTCAGCAGCGACAGTGCGCGCTCGTCCATGGTGATTTTCATTGTACGGAGCGCGCACTGTGCGCCCTCGTCCAGGAAAACGCTGTGGTGTAATCCGCCGCATGGGCAGCCGTTTCCGTCACGCGGCTCTGGTGGGCAAGCATCAGGTCGAGGGCATACGGCCGGTGCTGGAAGAAATCGCCGCGTTTCTCGGCCAACAGGGCCTCAAGGTCTCGCTGGAGCGCCAGACGGCCGCCTCCACCGAGCTGCATCAATACGGCGCGCTGGAGCTGGCCGAGATCGGCGCGAGCTGCGACCTCACGGTGGTGGTCGGCGGCGACGGCACGATGCTCGGCGTGGCGCGCGAGCTGGCGCGCTACGACATGCCGCTGGTCGGCATCAACCAGGGGCGGCTGGGCTTCATCACCGACATCACGGTGGGCCAGGTGCGCGAGGCGCTGGCGCCGCTGGTGGCCGGCGACTACGAAGAAGAACACCGCGCGATGCTCGAAGGCGAGGTGTGGCGCGACGACGCGCGCATCTTCGAAGGCCTGTCGATGAACGACGTGGTGGTGAGCCGTGGCGCCACCGCCGGCATGGTGGAACTGCGCATCGACATCGGCGAGGAGTTCGTGGCCAATCTGCGCGCCGACGGCCTGATCATCGCCTCGCCCACCGGCAGCACCGCCTATGCCCTGTCGGCCGGCGGGCCGATCCTGCATCCGGGCATCGCCGGCTGGGTGCTGGTGCCGATCGCGTCGCACACGCTGAGCAACCGGCCGATCGTGTTGCCCGATTCGGGCGAGGTGCGCATCTCGATCGTTGCCGGGCGCGACGCGTCGGCCAACTTCGACATGCAAAGCCTCACCAGCCTGCAACACGGCGACCAGATCCGCGTGCGCCGCTCGGCGCACCGCGTGCGTTTCGTGCACCCGCGCGGCTGGAGCTACTACGCCACGCTGCGCCGCAAGCTGCGCTGGTACGAAGGCGTGGTATGAACCACCCCCGAAGCGGCCTGGCGGCCGCCTCCCCCTCTAGGGGGCAACACCGGCGGCCCGGCAGAGCCGGATCCGCGGTGTTCGCTTGGGGATGCGCCGCTGGAGCGGCGCAGATCTGCGCGCAGTCGTCATGCTGAAGCGACTTGCGCTGCGCGACTTCGTGATCGTGCCGGAGCTCGAGGTGGAGTTCGACGCCGGCTTCTCGGTGCTCACCGGTGAAACCGGCGCCGGCAAGTCGATCCTCGTCGACGCGCTGCAACTCGCGCTCGGCAGCCGCGGCGACGTCGGCCTGCTGCGCGAGGGCAGCGGCCGCGCCGAAGTCAGCGCCGAGTTCGATGCGCTGCCCGCCACGCTGAAGCCCTGGCTCGAACAGGCCGGCTTCGAGGCGCCGGATTCGCTGTTGATGCGGCGCACGCTCGACGCCCAGGGCAAGAGCCGCGCGTGGATCAACGGCAGCCCGGCGACGATCGCGCAGCTGCGCGAAGCCGCCGAGCACCTGGTGGAGATCCACGGCCAACATGCCTGGCAGCGGCTGACGCGCGCCGGCGATGCGCGCGAGCTGCTCGACGCGCAGGCCGGCATCGATGGCGCACCGCTCGCCGCACTGCACTCGAGCTGGAAAGACGCCACCGCTGCGCTGCAGCGCGCGCGCGAGCGCGGTGACGAGATCCAGCGCGAGCGCGAGCGCCTGGCCTGGCAGATCCACGAGCTCGATCGCCTGGCGCCCGGTGCCAACGAATGGGACGAGTTGAATGCCGAGCACGACCGGCTGTCGAACGCGCAGGCGCTGATCGGTGCCGCGCAGAGCGCGCTCGACGGCGTGTCGCAGGCCGACGGCAGTGCGGTCGAGCGCAGCGAGCAGGCCTTGTCGGCGCTGCGATCGGTGCTGCGCTTCGATGCCGCGCTGGCACCGATCGTCGAGGTGCTGCAAAGCGCGCAAGCGCAATTGGGCGACGCCGCACATTCGTTGCATGCCTACCTCGGCCGCGACCGCGCCGATGCGTCCCGGCTCGCCGAGCTCGACGCGCGCCTGTCGGTCTGGCACGGCCTGGCGCGCCGGCTGCGCCGCCCGCCGGCGGAGCTGCCGGCCGTGCTGGCGCAATGGAAGAGCGAGTTGCAGGCGCTGGACGCCGCCACCGACGTGTCGGCGCTCGAGCAGGCGATCGTGTCCACCGAATGCGACTACCGCGCCGAGGCGCGGCGCGTGAGCGCGTTGCGCGCACAGGCCGCACGCTCGCTGTCCGACGCGGTGACGCAGGCGATGCAAGGCCTCGGCATGGCCGGCGGCCGATTCGAGATCGCGCTCGTCGCGCAAGACCAGCCGCAGAGCTTCGGTCTGGAGAACGTCGAATTCCAGGTGGCCGGCCACACCGGCGCCACGCCGCGCGCATTGGCCAAGGTGGCGTCCGGTGGCGAGCTCTCGCGCCTGGCGCTGGCGATCGCGGTGACCACGTCGCGTGCCCGCGGCGTGACCACCGATGATTCTGTGAATGTCGGCACAGTCACGTTGATCTTCGACGAGATCGACGCCGGCATCGGCGGCACGGTCGGCGACGTGGTCGGCGCATTGATGAAACAGCTTGGCCAGTCGGCGCAGGTGCTGTCGGTGACGCACCTGGCGCAGGTGGCCGCCTGCGGCGATCACCATTGGGTGGTGAGCAAGCGCCAGGTGGACGGCCGCGCGCAGAGCGACCTGCAGCGCGCCACCGGCGAGGTTCGGGTCGCCGAGATCGCACGCATGCTGGGCGGCGAACGCCTGTCGGGCACCGCGCATGCGCAAGCCTTGCTGCAGGGCGCGGCGGCGACCTCGTCCATGACAACGCCCCCGCCGAGCGCCGGATCCCGCGCCGCCGCCAAGCGGCGCTCGCGCACGTGAACGCACCGGCCGACCGGAGTGTGCCGGGCGCGCTCGCTGCGCCGGGCCCGAAGGCTGTGGCCGATGCGCCGCCTCAACGCGAGGTCGTGCTGGTCACCGGCATCTCCGGCTCCGGCAAGTCGGTGGCCCTGCACGCGCTGGAGGACGCCGGCTATTTCTGCGTCGACAACCTGCCCCCGGAGCTGCTGCGCGAGTTCGTGCGGCTCGAGCATGCGCGCGAGACGCATCGCATCGCGGTGGCGGTGGACGTGCGTGCGGCACGCTCCTTGCCGGCCTTGGTGCCGCTGATGGACGAGATGCGTGCCGAAGGCGTGCAGATCCGCTCGCTGTTCCTCGACGCCACCACCGACGCGCTGGTGCGGCGCTTCTCCGAAACGCGCCGTCCGCATCCGCTGGCCAACCCGGCGGCGAGCGACACCCAGCACGCACTGGTCGACGCCATCGAGCTCGAGCGGCTGCTGCTGGGCGAACTGCGTGAGGTGTCGACGGTGATCGACACCAGCCAGCTGCGCCCGGCCGATCTGCGCGGCTGGGTGCGCCGCCTGGTGCAAGCACGCCGCGCGGCGCTGACCTTGGTGTTCGAGTCGTTCGCCTTCAAGTTCGGCGTGCCGCTCGATGCCGACTACGTGTTCGACGTGCGCATGCTGCCCAACCCCTACTACATCCGCGAGCTGCGCGCACTGTGCGGCGCCGATGCGCCGGTGGCGGACTATCTGCGGGCGCAACCCGAGAGCGAAGAGATCCTGGCGCAGATCGAGGCCTTTCTGCGCCGCTGGCTGCCCAGCTTCGAGGCCGACCAGCGCAGCTATCTGACGGTGGCCATCGGCTGCACCGGTGGTCAACACCGCTCGGTGTACATCGTCGAGCAACTGGCACGGCGCTTTTCCGACTTCGGCGCGGCGCTCGTGCGGCACCGCGAACTGGATGCGAACGATTGAACGATCCTGACACCCTGCGCAGCGACGGCGACGGCACCGATCCGCACAGCCTGCCCCGTCTGGCGCTGTTCCCGCTGCAAAGCGTGTTGTTCCCGGGCGCGCAGCTGCAGTTGCGCGTGTTCGAGCCGCGTTACCTCGACCTGGTGAGCCGCTGCCTGCGCGAGAAGCAACCGTTCGGCGTGGTCTGCCTGCGCCAGGGCTCCGAGGTGCGTGCCGCCGGCGGCGACGAGCCGGTGCTGCTGGAGTCCACCGGCGTGCTGGCGCAGCTGCAGGAGGTGGATGCGGAGCAAGCCGGAGTGCTGCGCGTCAAGTGCCTGGGCACGCAGCGCTTCGAAATCGACGAGCCGCTGCAACAACCCGACGGTCTGTGGACGGCGCGCGCGTGGCTGGTCGACGACGATCCGGCCGCGCCTCCGCCCGAAGCCATGCTGGCCACGGTGAAGGCGCTGGCCAATGCGATCGGCGCGCTCGAGCGCAAGAGCGGCTCGCCCTTTACGAAACCCTATCGATTCGATGACGCCGGCTGGGTCGCCAACCGCTGGTGCGAGCTGCTGCCGATCTCGCTGGCGGCCAAGCAGAAGCTGATGGAGCTCGAGGATCCGCTGATGCGATTGCGCCTGGTCGACGAATACCTGCGCGGCAAGGGCGTGGTATCGGCGTGAAGGCGCGCGTTTAGCCGGCGTCGCTGAGCAGCTTGCGCACCGGCGACGGCAGGCTCATCGCCAGCGCGTCACGCAGGCTCAGCCAGCGCGCCGCTCCGAGAGTGGCCGCGATGCGTTCGCGGGTTGCCTCGCCGATGCGCGTCGGCAGGTCCCAGCGCAAGCGGCTGCAGACGCCAATCGAAATGGGTCAGCGCATGATCGATCGGCGGCAGCGCCACACCCTGCCCCGACCACTGGGCCGCCTGTGCCTGCGCGGCCGCCAGGTCGCTCATCTCGGGCAGGCTCCACAGGCCGGCCCAGACGCCGGTTTCGGGTCGCCGCACCAACAACACGTCGTCCCGATGGCGCAACCACAACAGCGCATTGCTGCGCGCACCGCGGCGCAGCCGCCGGGTCTTCAGCGGCAACTCCGCCGCGCGGCCGGTGCGCCGGGCCACGCAGTCGCCATGCAGCGGACACACCAGGCAGCGGGGTTGGCGCGGCAGGCACACGGTGGCGCCGAGGTCCATCAAGCCCTGGGTGTAGATCGGCATGTCGGCCGCCGCCGGCAGCAACGAATCGGCGTGTTGCCACAACTCGCGCTGCGCGGCCGCGTTCGACAGGTCGGCGTCGAAGCCGACGTGGCGCGCCAGCACACGCTTGACGTTGCCATCGAGGATTGCCGCGCGTTCGTCGAAGCAGAACGCGGCGATCGCGGCGGCGGTCGAGCGGCCGATCCCGGGCAACTCGGCGAGCGCGGCGCTGCTGCGCGGAAAGACACCACCGTGCTCGGCCATCACCGTTTGTGCGCAGCGGTGCAGATGGCGGGCGCGGCTGTAGTAGCCGAGGCCGCTCCACAACGCCAGCACGTCGTCGAGCGGCGCTGCGGCGAGTTTGGCGACGTCGGGGAACTTGGCCACGAAACGCTCGTAGTACGCCAGCGCCGTCACCACCTGGGTCTGCTGCAGCATGACCTCCGACAGCCACACGCGGTATGGATCGCGCTGGCCTTGCCACGGCAGGCCTTGGCGGCCTTGCTCACGCTGCCACGCAACGATGCGTTGGGCGACGCTTGGGTTCGACGCGGGCTTCGGTCGGCTCACCCACGCAGGCTACAGGATTCGCGCAGAGCGCTTCCACCGCGCGGGCCCAAAGGCCCGGCGCGCGCCTTCAGGCCGAGCCGCCGGCTGCTTCGGCAGGAGCCGCGCTGGGCGCGGGCTTGGCACGCACCAGCGACAGGTGCGGGGCTCGATCGGCGCTTTCGCTGACCGATGGCGTCTCTGCGGCCACCGCACGCAGCGCCGCGGCGAGCTCGTCGACCTTGCCGATCCACGTCGTAAGCCGCTCGTCCTGCGCCTGCACTTCGGTGATGCGGCGCTCCAGTTCACCGGCCGCACCCTGGATGCGCTCGAGCGCTTCGCGGCGGCGCTTGAACCCCTTGCGGCGGTCGCGCAGTTGCGATTCCATCTGCGCCGCATTGGAGCGGCTCCACATCTCGATGTCGCCGGCGGCGTTCTCGAACACCACGCGCAACTTGGACACCAGCATGCGCATGAAGTGGTCGAGGAATCCCGGCTCCGACAGGCGCCACGCGTTGGCAGCGCCGAGGTACTTGGTATAGCTGGATTCGATCAGGGCCAGCTCGCGCTCGTAGCGCTCCATGCCCGGCACCGCCGGCACCGACAGCGCAAAGCCGTATTCGGCGTTGAGTTGCTTGAAGGTGCCGTTGACCATCTGCTCGATCTCGCCGATCTTCTGCGTCGACTGCGTCATCATCGCGCGCAGCCGCTCGCACAGGCCCACGAACGCCTTGCGCGCGCCGAGCTTGAACCAGCTGGCATCGCTGGTCTTGCGCATCAGCGCGACTTCGTCGCGCACGCGGTCGCTCGACAGCATCTGCATCACCTGCTTGAGCTGGCGCGCGTGCACGGCCTTCAATGCCGTCAGGCGCACGGTGCAGCGTTCGAACTCGGCCGCATCGGCCTGGGTGCGCTCCAGCATCAACTTGACCTTGCTGCCGCTCTTGCCGCGCAGCCCGCGCAACTCGAGCAGCTGCTCGGTGAGTTGGCGACGCTGGTCGTTGAGGCGGCGCGTCGAATGCAGGCGCAGCGCCTCCATGCCGTCGACCGCGATGCGCCCGACGACCGCACTGCGCTGCGGCATCAGCTGCGCCGACAGGGCCTCTTCGAGTACCGGCAGGCGGCTGGCCTGCACCGCCGCTTCGTTGCCGGCCACGCGAGCGGTCAGCGCATCACGCGCCGACAACGGGAACACGCGCGCAGGGTCGATCGAAAGGGTCTGCGCCACCACCTGGCACTGCTTGACGACCTGCTGCTCGATCTCTTCGCGAGAGCTCAGCGGGTCGGCCAGCGTGTCGATCTTGTTCAGCACCACGAAACGCTCGAGCGCGCGGCCGTCGAGGTGCTCGCGCCAGATCTCGAGATCGGACTTGGTCACGCCGGTGTCGGCGCCGAGAATGAACACCGTCGCGTGCGCCGACGGCAGCAGGCCGAGCGTCAGCTCGGGCTCGGCACCGATCGCGTTCAGGCCCGGCGTGTCGATCACCACCAGGCCGCGCTTGAGCAACGGATGCGGATAGTTGATCAGCGCGTGGCGCCATGCCGGCACCTCGACCTTGCCGTCGGCCCCCTGCGGTGGGTTGTCTTCCGGGTGTTCGTCGTTCCAGAATCCGAGCTGACGCGCTTCCTCGAGCGACACCTGCGTGGTGCGCTTCACCTCGCTCAGCGCCTCGGCCAGTTGCGCCGCCTCCATCACGGGCAACTCGATGCGCTTCCACATGTCGGGGCGCTCGCGCAAATCGGCCAACGACACGGCGCGCAGCCGCGTGTCGATCGGCAGCAGCGACACGCCCGGCGGTTGTTCCGGATCCCACGCCAGTTCGACCGGACACATCGTGGTGCGGCCCGGCGTGGCCGGCAGAACGCGGCGCCCGGCGTCGGCGAAGAAGATCGCGTTGATCAGTTCGGACTTGCCGCGCGAAAACTCGGCGACAAACGCCAGCACGAGCCGATCGCTGGCCAAGCGCTGGCGCAGCGCATCGATCTGCGCCGCGGCCGACGCATCGCGCAATTCGTGGTCGACCAGGAATGCCGAGAACTGCTCGACCGAGCGGTCGAGCGCGCGGCGCCAATCAGCCAGTGCGTCCAGGCGGCGCGCGAGTGTGGAAGTCATTGAGCCCAAACAGAATTCAAGCCGGACGATGCTAGCGCAGACCCTCCGCGCTGCTCGCAACGCGATACATCTGCTGACAGGCCCTGCGGCGGCGCCGCCACATAGTGCGCACCCCAGCGGTGTCCCGCACACCACAGCGCGGGCAAACGGCCGCGACCAGCCCGGTCAGCGTCGCTGGCAACTGGGGCAGAAGAAGGTCGAGCGCTGGCTTTGCACGACGCGGCGCACCGCGGTGCGGCAGGTCGGGCATGCCTGACCTTCCCGTCCGTAGACCCGCGCATTGGTCTGAAACTCGCCAGCCATGCCGTGCGCATCGCGGAAGTCGCGCAGCGTCGAGCCGCCCAGCGCCACCGCTTCGGACAACACGTCTCGCAACGCGTGCAACAAGCGCTCGCAACGCGGCAGCGAAAGCCGGTTGCAGCGCGTGCGCGGGTCGATGCCGGCCCGAAACAGCGACTCGCAGGCGTAGATGTTGCCGGCGCCGACGACGATGTCGCCGGCCAGCAGCGCCGCCTTGATCGAAGTGCGCCGGCTGCGGCAGGCGGTGTGCAACGCCTGCGCCGTGAAGCCCGCATCGAACGGCTCGGCGCCCAGACTGCCGAGCAAACGCAGCGCCGGCGGTGCGTCGAGAGCGTCGGACCACAGCACGGCACCGAAACGCCGCGGGTCGGTGAGGCGCAGGACCCCGGCCGTGCTGATCAGTTCGAAGTGGTCATGCACACCGCGCGGCGGCGCGTCGCGCTCATGAAGCGCCAACGATCCCGACATGCCGAGGTGCCACAACAACCCGCCGCTGCGCTTGGCGCCCTGCAACGGCATCCAGATGTATTTCCCGCGTCGCGACAAGGGGCCGATGGCCAGATCGTGCAAGGTGCGCGGCGCCACGCCGAGCGGCCAGCGCAAAGGTTTTCCCACGTGGACCGAGCGCACGCGGGCGCCATGCAAGCGGTCGGCCAGACCGATTCGCGTGACCTCCACCTCGGGCAACTCGGGCATGCGCGGATTATCCCTGCCACCTCTGGGTCAGCGGCCTAGAATGGGATCGGACTTTCGGGAGTTGCTGGTGCGCGTTCGCGGCAATGGCGGTCGTGTGGTGTTCAGTGGGCTGTTGACCGCAGTCGTGTTGGCCTGCGCACCGGGCTGGGCGCAGGTGCAGGAGCCCACGGCCGGCGAGCCGCAGCCGGCGCTGCCGAAGACACCTCCTGAAAACTCCACGCTCGATGCCCCGCTGTTCTATCAACTTCTGATCGGCGAACTCGAGTTCAGCGCCGGTCGAGCCGGCTCGGCCTACGAAGTGGTGCTCGACGCGGCGCGCCGCACGCGCGACGAAGCACTGTTCAAGCGAGCGGTCGATATCGCCTTGCAATCGCGTGCCGGCGAGCAAGCGCTCGACGCCACGCGGGCGTGGCGCCAGTCGGCGCCCGATGCAGTCGATGCGCGGCGCTATCAGTTGCAGATCCTGGTCGCACTCAATCGCCTGGAAGAAGCCGGCGAACCCCTGAAAGCGTGGATCGCGCAGACCGGCACCGACCAGCGCAGTGCGCTGATCTCGGCCACGCCGCGCCTGTTTGCCCGCGCCACCGATCGCAAGCAGGCCGCCACGCTGCTCGAGCAGTGGCTGGCGCCGTACCGCGATGCACAGCCCACGCGCACCGCGACGCGCGTCGCGCTCGGCCGCATGTGGTTGGCCGCCAGCGAGCCAGGCAAGGCGCTGCAATTGGCTCAGCAGGCTGCCAACGACGACCCCGAAGCGCCCGGCCCCGTGCTGCTGGCGGTCGATCTGATGCCGATCCAGGCCGAGGCCGAGGCCATCGCCACCAAGTACATGGCGAGCCCGCAGGCCGAGACCGCGGTGCGGCTCACCTATGTGCGCGCGTTGACCCAGGTGCAGCGCTATGCCGAGGCGGCGCAGCATCTCGATCGGCTGACGCAGGCTGAACCGAATCTGCCCGCGCCCTGGCTCACGTTGGGCGCGTTGCGTCTGGACTTGAAGCAGCCGCGCGAAGCCGAGTCGGCGTTGAAGCGCTTCGTCGAGCTGGTGCAGAAGCAGCCGGCGCCGCTGGCCGATTCGCCGGAGGAAGAGGCCGCTGCAGAAGCGGGCGACGACCGTGGCCTGACCCAGGCCTGGCTGCTGCTGGCGCAGATTGCCGAACAGCGCGGCGACCTGAAGGCCGCCGAGGCGTGGCTGGCCAAGGTCGACAACCCGCAACGCGCGCTTGATGTGCAAAGCCGGCGTGCATCGCTGATGGCGCGCCAGGGCCAACTGGCGCAAGCGCGCGAGGTGATCCGCCGCGTGCCGGAGCGCAACGAGGACGAGGCGCGCGCCAAGCTGCTGGCCGAGGTGCAACTGCTGCGCGAGTTCAAACGATGGAAAGAGGCCGTCGACGTGTTGAGCGCAGCGAACAAGCGCTTCGTCGACGATCCCGATCTGCTCTACGAGCAGGCGATGCTCGAAGACAAACTCGAGCGCTACACCGACATGGAGCGCCTGCTGCAGCGGGTGATCGCGCTCAAGCCCGACCATCCGCATGCGCACAACGCGCTCGGTTATTCGCTGGCCGATCGGCGGATCCGCCTGCCCGAAGCCAAGGCGCTGATCGAAAAGGCGATGAAGCTGGCGCCAGGCGATCCGTTCATCGTCGACAGCATGGGCTGGGTCGAGTACCGCATGGGCAATCGCGAAGAGGCGGCCAAGTGGCTGCGTCAGGCCTATGCCGCGCGGCCCGACACCGAGATCGCAGCCCACTTGGGCGAGGTGCTGTGGGCGATGGGCCAGCGCGACGAGGCGCGGCGCATCTGGCAAGACGCGCGTGGACGCGACGCCGCCAACGAGGTGCTGAAGGAGACGCTGGCGCGTCTCAAAGTCAGCCTGTGAAGGCGGCGTGCTGGCGCGCGGCGGCGCTTGCTGCGCTCACCGTGACGGCCGGCTGCGCGAGCCTTCAACCCCCCCATGCCGACGGCGTCCAGGTACTCACCGGGCGGCTGAGCGTGCGTGTCGATTCCGAACCGGTGCGCGCGCTGAGCGCGGCCTTCGAGCTGAGCGGCAATGCGCGCGAGGGAGCGATGGCTCTGACTTCGCCACTGGGCAACACCTTGGCGCAGGCGCGTTGGAAGCCCAACGACGTGGTGCTCGAAACACCGGGCTCGCAGCAGCGCTATCCCGACCTGGACACGATGGCCGAGCGCGCGCTGGGCGAGCGGGTGCCTCTGGCGGCCCTGTTCGACTGGCTGCGCGGTCGACCGTGGTCCGGCGCGCGCAGTGAAGCGCTGGCCGGCGGTGAAGCCGGATTCACGCAGCTCGGCTGGCACGTCGGCCTCGCACGCTACGCCGAAGGCTGGGTCGAAGCCCGCCGCGACACGCCGCCCGCCGTGACGATGCGCGCGCGCCTCGACGGACCGGCGCCGTGAACGCGCTCTACGAGCTTTCAGCGCCGGCCAAGCTCAACCTGTTCTTGCACGTGGTCGGCCGGCGCGCCGACGGCTACCACCAACTGCAGTCGGTGTTCGCGCTCATCGACTGGGCCGACACGCTGCACATCGAGCGCCGACGCGATGGCCAGTTGCAGCGCCACGACCTCGAAACGCCGCTGCCCGCCGACGACCTGTGCCTGCGCGCCGCGCGTGCCTTGCAACAGGCCAGCGGCAGCACATGGGGCGCCGACATCCACCTCCACAAACGCGTGCCGGTGGGCGCCGGCCTGGGTGGCGGCAGTTCCGACGCCGCCACCACGCTGCTGGCGTTGAATCGGCTCTGGGGGCTGAGCTGGCCGCGCGAGCGCCTGGCTGCGCTCGGGCTGACATTGGGCGCCGACGTGCCGTTCTTCGTCGTGCGGCCAGCCGGCCTTCGTCGAAGGAATCGGCGAACGCATCACACCGGTGGCGCTGCCGCGACTGTGGCTGGCGGTGGTCAAGCCCGCGGCGTCACTGGGCACGGCGCAGATCTTCGGCAGCCCGACCCTCGAGCGCGCGACCCCGCCTGTTATACTCGCCGACTTTCTCGCAAACACCACGCTTTCCGACTGCACCGCCGTTGGATTCGGGCGCAACGACCTGCAGGCCGTGGCGCTTGCCGAGTGCGCCGAGGTGGGCCAAGTGGCCGATTGGTTGCAGGCGCGCTTCGGCAACAGCCGGATGTCGGGGTCGGGCAGTGCAGTGTTCGCGAGAGCCGGCACGGGCGATCGACCGTTGGCGACTTGGGGCGAGGATCAACTCCCCGCCCAGTGGGTTGGCCGCATGTGCCGCAGTCTGGCCGTGCACCCGCTGGCGCACTGGGCAGGCTGAGCCGGTTTCGAGGGTGCGGGCGCGAGCCCTGCACCTGTGTAGGGGAGTCGCCAAGTTGGTTAAGGCATCGGATTTTGATTCCGACATACGAGGGTTCGAGTCCTTCCTCCCCTGCCAAATCTCTCGCCGACTCTGCACTTGAGGGGCCTAGCGCCGTGCTGTTCAACACCGTGCTCTTCACCGGCAATGCCAACCCGGCGTTGGCGCACGAGATCGCGCAGACGCTTGGCGTGGAGCTCGGCAAGGCCAAGGTCGGACGTTTCTCCGACGGCGAGGTCGATGTCGAGATCCAGCAGAACGTGCGCGCCCGCGACGTGTTCGTGGTGCAGCCCACCTGCGCGCCGACCAACGAGTTCCTGATGGAGCTGATGATCATGGTCGATGCGTTCAAGCGCGCCAGCGCGCGCCGCATCACCGCCGTGATCCCGTACTTCGGCTATGCGCGGCAGGACCGCCGTCCGCGCTCCACCCGGGTGCCGATCAGTGCCAAGGTGGTGGCCAACCTGCTGCAGACCGTGGGCGTCGAGCGACTGCTGACGATGGACCTGCACGCCGACCAGATCCAGGGCTTCTTCGACATCCCGGTCGACAACATCTATGCCTCGCCGGTGTTGTTGTCCGACCTGAAGAGCAAGGCCTACCCCAATCTCGTGGTGGTGTCGCCCGACGTGGGTGGCGTGGTGCGCGCGCGCGCGCTGGCCAAGCAGCTGGGCAGCGACCTGGCCATCATCGACAAGCGCCGCGCCGCGGCCAACGTGTCGGAAGTGATGCACGTCATCGGCGACATCGAGGGCCGCAACTGCGTGATCATGGACGACATGATCGACACCGCCGGCACGCTGGTGAAGGCGGCCGAGGTGCTGAAGGAGCGCGGTGCCAAGCGCGTGTACGCCTACTGCACGCACCCGGTGTTTTCCGGCCCGGCGATCGAGCGCATCACCGCGAGCCAGCTCGACGAGGTGGTGATCACCAACACCATCCCGCTCAGCGACGCGGCGCTGGCCTGCAAGAAGATCCGCCAGTTGTCGGTGGCGTTCCTGTTCGCCGAGACGATCCGGCGCATCTCCGACGGCGAGTCGGTGACGTCGCTGTTTGCGGAGCAGAACAATAACTTTTGAGGAGAGACGAAGCGGGTCGTCTGCGACGGAACCCTTTCCTGGTTGCGGGTCCTTGCGAGCCCGTTTTGTCAGAGTCGCCTGGTCGCGGGCGCTCATTCACTTGGAGTGAAACATGAAATTCGTCGCTTTCGAGCGCACACAGCAGGGGACCGGAGCGAGCCGCCGCCTGCGCAACACCGGCAAGGTGCCGGGCATCGTGTACGGTGGTGGTGAGCCCCGCACGATCGAGGTCGATCACAACGCGCTGTTCCATGCGTTGAAGCGGGAGGCCTTCCACTCGTCGATCCTCGAGATGGAGCTCGCCGGCAATACCCAGAAGGTGCTGCTGCGCGATTTCCAGATGCATCCGTGGAAGCAGCAGGTGCTGCACATCGATTTCCAGCGCATCGACCCCACCACGCGGCTGCGCATCAAGGTGCCGCTGCACTATGGCGGTGAGGAGAACTCGCCGGCGGTCAAGACCGACAAGTGCCTGGTCAACCACGTGGCCACCGACGTCGAGGTCGAGTGCCTGGCAACCCAATTGCCCGAGTTCATCGCTGTCGACTTGAGCGGCTTGGCCAAGGGCCAGTCGCTGCATGTGTCCGACATCGTGCCGCCGTCCGGCGTGCGCATCGTGCGCCACGGCAAGCTGAACCCGGTGATCGTCGCGGTGACCATGCCGAAGGTCGAGGAAGAAGAAACCGCGACAGCCGATGCCGCTGCAGCGGGTGCCGCACCGGCCGCTGGCGCGGCGGTGGCGCCGGCTGCTGCTGCGGCGGCTGCGCCTGCGGCCGCCAAGACCGCCAAGGCCCCCACCGCACCGGCCAAGGACGACAAGAAGAAGAAGTGATCCGAGACGGCGCTGGGTGCGCCGCCTCCCCCATCAGCGGCCCCCCAACGGGGGCCGCTTTGTTTTGAGCTGCCCTCGATAATTGCACCCATGATTCGACTGATCGTTGGCCTTGGCAACCCGGGCACCGAATACGAACGAACCCGCCACAACGTGGGGTTCTGGTGGGTCGACGGTGCCGCGCGCAAGCTCGGCGCCACATTGAAGAGTGATCGGGCCTATCACGGCCTGACGGCGCGCGTGAATCGCGCCGACGGTCCGTTGTTCCTGCTCGAGCCGCAGACCTACATGAACCTGTCGGGCAAGTCGGTGGCCGCATTGGCGCGCTTCTTCAAGATCGCACCCCACGACATGCTGGTGGTGCACGATGAAATCGACCTGCCGCCCGGTCAGGTCAAGCTCAAGCTCGGCGGCGGCGTGGCCGGCCACAACGGGCTGAAGGACCTGCAGGCGCAGCTCGGCAGCGCCGATTTCTGGCGCCTGCGCATCGGCGTGGGCCATCCCGGCAACCGCGACGAAGTGGCCGACTGGGTGTTGTGCAAGCCCTCGCCCGAACAGCGCGAACTGATCGTGTCGTGCGTCGACCGCACGCTCGATGCGCTGGACCTGTTGATCGATGGACCGATGGAGCGCGCCATGATGAAGATCCATGCCAAACCCAAGGCCGCTCCGGCGGCTCCCGCCAAGTGAGCCGCGCCGCCGTGTTCGTGCTGGCGCTGCTGTGCGCCGGTGGCGCCGTCGCGCAGACTCAGGTGTATCGCTGCGGCGCCGACGGTCGCAGCTATTCGCAAGAGCCCTGCGACGGCGGCCGCGCTGTCGAAGTCGCCGACCCGCGCAGCGCGCAACAGGCCGCGCAGGCGCGCCAGGCGGTGCAGCGCGATGTTCGCGACGCGAACGAGGCGGAACGCGCGCGCCTGCAGGCCGAGCGCGAGGCTGCTCGCCAGGGCCCGGCAACGATCGGCGGGTCGAAGTCGGCTGCCGTCGACGAAACGCGATGCGCCAAAGGCGCGAAGCCATGCAAGCGCGGCGACGCCACGAAGCGCCGCCAAGACAAGGTGCACACCGTCACGCTGTACCGCGGCGCCCAAGTCTCGACCCGCTGACGCGGGCCGAGCGACCTCAACCCTTGGCTTCGGTCTTGAGCCGCACCAGCGCGGTGAACTTGGCCCACAGCTGGTCGCGCGTTTCCACGTGCTGCGGGTCCACCGGGATGCAGGCCACCGGGCACACCTGGACGCACTGCGGCTCGTCGAAGTGGCCGACGCATTCTGTGCACTTGGTGGGTTCGATCTCGTAGATTTCGCGGCCGAGCGAGATGGCGTCGTTCGGGCACTCGGGCTCGCAAACGTCGCAATTGATGCACTCGTCGGTGATCATCAGCGCCATGCCACAACCCTAACGCAGTTCAAGTGTCCTCGGTGCGAGTAACGCGATCCTGCAGGCGGCGCAGCACGGAAGGCGCCACGAACTTGGACACATCGCCACCCAGCATCGCAATCTCGCGCACGAAAGTGCCGCTGACGAACTGGTACTGGTCTGACGGGGTCATGAAGATGGTTTCGACTTCGGGCATCAGCTGCCGGTTCATGCCGGCCATCTGAAACTCGTACTCGAAGTCGCTCACGGCGCGCAGGCCGCGCACCACGACCTTGCCGCCGTTTTCGACCACGAAGTCGCGCAGCAGGCCGCGAAACGCCACCACTTCCACGTTGGCGTAGGGCTTGGCGACTTCCCTGGCGATTTCGATGCGCTCACCGATGGTGAACATCGTGCGCTTGTGGTGACCGGCCGCCACTGCAAGGAGCAGCTTGTCGAACAGCCCGCTGGCGCGGCGCATCAGATCTTCATGCCCCAGCGTCATCGGATCGAACGTGCCCGGGTAGACGGCGATCAGCGGGTTGCGGTGGGCCATCTCGGCTCCTCATCAACGGCGGCGCGGGCAGTTTAGCTGTTGCGCCGCAGCACCTGCGCCCACACGGCACCGGCGCGCGCCTGCCGCCAGAGCGTGAATCCTTCGGGAGGCTCGCGCAACGCTTGGGCGGCCTCGACATAGAGGGCACCTGACGGGCCAACCAAGTGAGTGGCGGCTTCGATTGCTGCCGGCAGCAACTCTGGGGCGTCGAATGGTGGATCGAGCAGCACCAACTGAAACTGCCCCGGCGCGGCCGCGCGCATCCACGACACGGCCTCGGCGCGTTCGATGCGCACCGCGTGCGCCTTCAAACGCTGCTGGCTGGCGCGCAACGATGCGACCAGATCCGCCTCGCGTTCCAGCATCAGCACGGATGCCGCACCACGCGATGCCGCCTCGAAGCCCAATGCTCCGCTGCCCGCGAACGCATCCAGACACGCCCAGCCGGACAAATCCTGACCCAGCCAATTGAACAGCGTCTCGCGCACGCGCTGCGGCGTGGGCCGAAGGCCCGGCTTGTCCAGCACCGGCAGCTTGCTGCGCTTGAGCGCGCCGCCAACGATGCGCACCTCGTGCGGCGGCTCGGACGCGCGGGTCGTGCCGGCGCGGCGCCGGCCTGGGCTCACTGACGCACCGCCACGCCGCGGCTGGCCATCAGCGCCTTGGCCTGGCCGACCGTGTACTCGCCATAGTGAAAGATGCTCGCCGCGAGCACCGCGTCGGCACCGCCGATCCGGATGCCGTCCACCAGGTGTTCCAGCGTGCCGACGCCGCCCGAGGCGATCACCGGCACCGGCACCGCATCGACCACCGCGCGCGTGAGTTCGAGGTCGAAGCCGCTCTTGGTGCCGTCGCGATCCATGCTGGTGAGCAGGATCTCGCCGGCGCCGTGCGCGACCATGTCCTTGGCCCACTGCACGGCATCGAGCCCGGCGTTGCGACGGCCACCATGGGTGTAGACATCCCAGCCGATGCCGCGCGCGGCGAGGTCATCGCCGGCCCTGCGTTTGGCATCGATGGCCACCACGATGCACTGCGCACCGTACTTGTCCGACGCGTCGCGAATCACCTGCGGATTGGCCACCGCCGCGGAGTTGAAGCTGACCTTGTCGGCTCCGGCATTGAGCATCCGGCGCACGTCGGCCACGGTTCGCACGCCGCCGCCCACGGTGAGCGGGATGAACACCTGCGACGCCACCGCCTCGATGATGTGCAGGATCACGTCGCGTTCGTCGCTGGTCGCGGTGATGTCGAGAAAGGTGAGTTCGTCGGCGCCCTGCTCGTTGTAGCGCGCCGCCACCTCGACCGGATCGCCGGCGTCGCGCAGGCCGACGAAATTGACGCCCTTGACCACGCGGCCCGCGGTCACGTCGAGGCAGGGAATGATGCGCTTGGCTAGCATGCGGTCGCCTCAGTGCGGCCGGTCGGCGCCGCAGCCGCCCCAAGGCGACTGCGCCCGACGGGCCGTGCAGGGGCCCCTTGCGGGACCGTCGGGCAGCGAACGCACTGAGCGGGCGGCCACCACCGATCACCCGCCGTTGAGCTCGTCGACGCGCTTTTGCGCCACCACGAAGTCGAGGGCGCCGTTGTAGAGCGCGCGGCCGCAGATCACGCCGTGCACGCCTTCGGTTTCGACGGCGCAGAGCTTTTCGATGTCGGCGATGCCGCTCAGCCCGCCCGAGGCGAACACCGGAATCGTGAGCGCCTGCGCCAGCTTGACGGTGGCCTCGATGTTCACGCCGGTGAGCATGCCGTCGCGGCCGATGTCGGTGTAGACCACCGCCTCGACGCCGTAGTCTTCGAACTTCTTCGCCAGGTCGATCACCTCGTGGCCGGTGAGCTTGCTCCAGCCGTCGGTGGCGACCTTGCCGTCCTTGGCGTCGAGCCCGACGATCACGTGGCCGCCGAACGCGCTGCAGGCGTCTTTGAGGAAGCCCGGGTTCTTGACCGCGGCGGTGCCGATGATCACGTAGCTCAGGCCATCGTCGAGGAAGCGCTCGATGGTGTCGAGGTCGCGCAGTCCGCCGCCCATCTGCACCGGGATCTGGTCGCCGACCTCGCGCACGATCGCCTTCACCGCCGCTTCGTTGACCGGCTTGCCGGCGAACGCGCCGTTCAGGTCGACGAGGTGGAGCCTGCGGGCACCGGCGTCGAGCCAGCGGCGCGCCATGGCGGCCGGGTTGTCGCCGAACGTGGTGGCCGTCTTCATGTCGCCTTGTTCGAGGCGGACACACTTGCCGTCTTTGAGATCGATCGCGGGAATCAGCAGCATGGCTCGTCCGAGCGGATGCAGGGGGCTCGCTTCAAGCGGTGGGTTGGTCGTTGTGGCCGTTGCGTCGTCTGATGGCGCGGCCCCTCGATGAGTGGGCCGTCGCGCTGTCAGGGCGTCCAGGCGAGAAAGTTCCGATAGAGGGTCAGACCGTGGGTGGCGCTCTTCTCTGGGTGGAACTGGGTGGCAAAAATGTTATCGCGCGCGACCGCGCAGGTAAAGCGCCCGCCGTATTCGCTGTCCGCCGCGCTGTGGCATTCGTCCGACGGTAGCGCGTAGTAGCTGTGGAGGAAATAGAAGTAGCTCTCATCTGGCACGTCGCGCCACAGCGAATGCGACGCGCTCTCCCGACGCTGGCGCACCCGGTTCCAGCCCATTTGCGGCAATTTGTAGTGGCTGCCATCCGGCTGAAGCCGCCCCTCGAGCCTGAACTTGACCACCCGGCCAGGCACGAGGCCCAGGCCCGGCGTGTCCTGCTCCTCGCTGTGATCCAGCAGCATCTGCATGCCGACGCACACGCCCATCAGCGGCTTGCTGCGCGCCGCATCGAGCACCGCCTGCTGCAGCCCGGTGGCGGCCAGCTCGCGCATGCAGTCGCGCATCGCGCCCTGGCCCGGCAGCACCACCCGTTCGGCCGTCGCCACCTCCTCGGGCTTGGCCGAGACGATGACCTCGCAGTCGCTGCCGCGCGCCGCGTGCACGAGCGCCTGCCACACCGAGCGCAGGTTGCCCATGCCGTAGTCGACCACCGCGACGCGCCGCGCCATGGCCATGATCAGTGTGCCCCCTGACTCGCTGCGCTCGCGTCCCCCTCGGGGGGAGCGAGCCGCCTCGGGGCGGCCCGGCGGCAGCTCACAAACTGCCCTTGGTCGACGGCACCACGCCGGCGCTGCGCGGGTCGGGCGCCAGCGCCATGCGCAACGCGCGCGCGAACGCCTTGAACACCGTCTCGCACTGGTGGTGGGCGTTGTCACCGTGCAGGTTGTCGATGTGCAGCGTGACCAGCGCATGGTTGGCGAAGCCTTGAAAGAACTCGTAGGCGAGCTGCGTGTCGAAGCCGCCGACCATCGCCGCCTTGAATGGCACGCGCATGTGCAGCCCGGGCCGGCCGGAGAAGTCGATCACCACGCGCGACAGCGCCTCGTCGAGCGGCACGTAGGCGTGACCGTAGCGCGTGATACCGGCCTTGTCGCCGACCGCCTTGGCCACCGCCATGCCGAGGGTGATGCCGACATCCTCGACCATATGGTGGCCATCGATGTGCAGGTCCCCCTTGGCGTCGACAGTCAGGTCGATCAGCCCGTGGCGTGCCACCTGATCGAGCATGTGGTCGAAGAACCCGATGCCCGTGCCGAGCTGGGCCTGGCCGCTGCCGTCGAGGTTGACCTGCACGCGGATCTGCGTTTCCTTGGTGTTGCGCGTGACGTCGGCGGTGCGTGGGGTGGCCATCTAGAGGCTCGCTTTCAGGGCATCGATCATCTGGGCGTTCTCCTCCGGCGTGCCCACCGTGAGGCGCAGGCAGTTGGCGAGCAGCGGATGGCCGAGCGCCGCACCGATATTCTTGACGAGCACGCCGCGCGCCTTCATGCCGTCGAACGCACGCTGGGCGTCCGGCACGCGCACCAGGATCATGTTGGCTTCGCTCGGATAGGCGCGCACGCCGGGCATGGCGCGAAAGGCCGCCTGCAAACGCTCGCGCTCACCGCGCAGCACGACCGCCTGCCGCGCGTATTCATCGGCATGGTCGAGTGCGAACAGCGTCGCTTCGGCGTTCAACACGCTGATGTTGTACGGCGGGCGCACCTTCTCGACCTCGTCGATCAGCGCCGCCCGCCCGCACAAATAACCCAGGCGCACGCCGGCCAGGCCGAACTTGCTGAGCGTGCGCATCACCAGCACATGGTCGTGTGCGGCCATGCGCTGCATCCAGGTGCGCGACGAAAACGGCTGGTAGGCCTCGTCGAACACCACCAAGCCGTTCTGCGCACCGATCGCGGCGACGATCCCGTCGATCACTGTGTCGTCCCACAAGTTGCAGGTGGGGTTGTTCGGATAGGCGATGTAGGTGAGCGCCGGCCGCTCGCGCTCGATCGCGGCGTGCATCGCGTTGCGGTCGAGCTCGAACTCCGCAGTCAGTGGCACCCCGATGAAGCGCAGGCCGCGCAGCTGCGCCGACATCCGATACATCACGAAGCCGGGCTCGGGCGCGAGGATCGAGGCGCCGGCCACGTTGCAGGCGACCGAGAGCATGTCGATCAACTCATCGGAGCCGTTGCCCAGCATCAGTTTGCAGCCTGTGGGCAGGTCGACATGGCGCGACAGCGCCGCCACGACGTCGGCCGTGCTCTGCACCGGATAGCGGTTGATCGCCACGTGGGACAGCCGCTCGCCGAGTTCGCGCTGCAGCGGCAGCGGCAGGCGAAACGGGTTCTCCATCGCGTCGAGCTTGATCAGCCCGGCACTGGGCTGGATGGCGTAGCCATGCGTGGACTGCACGTCCTGGCGGATCACCCGCTGGAGGCGCTGCTGCAGTGACGAGGTCTCAGCCACGGAACGCCTCCAAGTCGAGCACCATCAGGCGCTCGTTGTGTTCGACTTTGCCGGTGTAGCGAAAACCGACCTTTTCGTAGAACGGCCCTGCATGGCCGGGCAGATCCTGGTGCGACAGCCCGACCGACGCCATGCCCATCCGCCGCGCCTCTTCGATCACCCAGTGCATCGCCTTCGCGCCATACCCTTTGCGCTGGTGGTTGGTGTCGACCATGATGCGCCACACGTACAGCTGATCGGCCGGCTCGTCGGGATCACGCCGCACGTCCCACAACAGCAGCAAACCCACCGGTGTGTCGCCGTCGTAGATGCCCAGCGGTGTGCCGGCTGGGCGCACCGATGCCTGGGCGATCGATTTCGCGACCGATCCCACCAGACCCTGCTGCTCGGGTGCTACGTCGAGCTGGATCAGGTCATCGACATTGGCCTCGGTGACCGGGCGCAGGTGAAAGCCCGTGCGTTCGGTGGTCGTGTGCGCTCCCAGCCGAAGCTGCGCGGCGCGCGCGTGCGCCTGCAAGCCCTCGCCCTCGGCCAGCTCGGCCGCCACCGGTCCCAGCACCTGGGCACCATGCGCGCTCACCTCGATCAGGCTCGAGCGCTTGACGAAGTCATACACGCCGAGCGGCGAGCTGAAGCGCGCGGTGCCCGAGGTGGGCAGGACGTGGTTCGGTCCGGCGCAATAGTCGCCCAGGCTTTCACTGGCGAACGCGCCGAGGAAGATCGCGCCGGCGTGCTTCAACAGCGGCTCCCAGCGCTGCGCGTCGCGGGCGCAGATCTCCAGATGCTCCGGCGCGATGCGGTTGCTCAGCTCACACGCTTCCTGCATCGAACGGGTGTGCACCAGCGCGCCACGGCCCTCGAGCGAAGCGCGGATCACCGCTTGACGCGGCAGCGTCGGCAACAGCCGATCGATGGCCGCCTGCACGGCATCGAGGTACTGCGCGTCGGGTGACAGCAGGATGCTTTGCGCCAGTTCGTCGTGTTCGGCCTGGCTGAACAGATCCATGGCCACCCAGTCGGGCTCCACCGTGCCGTCGGCCAGCACCAGGATTTCGCTCGGGCCGGCGATCATGTCGATGCCGACCTGGCCGAACACGCGCCGCTTCGCGCTTGCCACATAGGCGTTGCCCGGACCGGTGATCTTGTCGACGCGTGGCACGCTGGCCGTGCCGAAGGCCAGCGCGCCGATCGCCTGCGCGCCGCCGATCGTGAACACCCGATGTGCGCCGGCCAGATGCGCCGCCGCCAGCACGAGGGCGTTGCGCTCGCCGCGCGGCGTCGGCACCACCATCACGATCTCGCCGACCCCGGCCACTTGCGCCGGGATCGCGTTCATCAGCACCGACGACGGATAGGCCGCCTTGCCACCGGGCACATAGATGCCCACACGTTCGATCGGCGTGACCTTCTGGCCCAGCAGCGAGCCCTCGCCATCGCGCATCTGCCAGCTCTGGCAACTGGCGCGCAACTGGTGCTCGTGGTAGCTGCGCACGCGCGCCGCGGCCGTCTGCAGTGCGTCGCGCTGCGCGGCAGGCAGGCCATCGAACGCCAGGCGCAGCGTGTCGGCTCCGATCTCCAGCGCGGCCACCGACGTGGCCTCCAGGCGATCGAAGCGCGCGGTGTACTGCAGCACGGCCGCATCGCCGCGCTCGCGCACGTCGGCCAGGATCGTCGTGACCGCATCCTCGACCGCACGGTCGGTCTGCTCCGACCAGTGGCGCAGGCGCGCCAGGTCGGACTCGAACGTCGGCGCCGCGGTGTTCAGCCGCGCGATCTTCACCGCACTCATGCCGCCGCCTCACGGGCCGCGCCCAGTGCGTCGATCACCGGGCGCAGCACGTCGCGCTTGAGCTTGAGCGACGCCGGGCTGACGATCAGACGCGCGCTGATGTCCATGATGTGTTCCACCTCGACCAGGTTGTTGGCCTTCAGCGTGCTGCCGGTGGACACCAGATCGACGATCGTTTCGGCCAGGCCGGTGAGCGGCGCCAGCTCCATCGAGCCGTAGAGCTTGATCAGGTCGACGTGCACGCCCTTGTCGGCAAAATGCTGCCGCGCCAGCTGCACGTACTTGGTCGCCACCCGGATGCGCGAGCCCTGCTTCACCGCGGCCGGGTAGTCGAAGTCGGCGCGCGCCGCCACGCTCAAGCGGCAGCGCGCGATGCGCAGGTCGAGCGGCTGGTACAAGCCGGTGGCGCCTCCCGCGTGCCCCCATGCCGCGCCGTGTTCGAGCAGCACGTCCAGGCCGACGACGCCGAAGTCGGCGCCACCGTACTGCACATAGGTCGGCACGTCGCTGGCCCGCACCAGCACCACCTGCAGGTCGGCGCGGTTGGTCGGCAGGATCAGCCGGCGCGAGGCCTCGGGGTCTTCGGCCACCGACAGCCCCGCTCGCTCGAGCAACGGCAGCGTCTCGTCGAAGATGCGGCCCTTGGACAGGGCCAACGTCAGCGGCTGGCTCATTGGACCCTCTCGATGTCGGCGCCCAACGCGCGCAGCTTGTCTTCCATGCGTTCGTAGCCGCGGTCGAGGTGGTAGATGCGATCGACCCGCGTTTCGCCGTCGGCCACCAGGCCGGCAATCACCAATGACGCGGAAGCGCGCAGATCGGTGGCCATCACGGTGGCGCCCGACAGTTGTGGCACGCCGTGCACCAGCGCCGTCCGGCCGTCGACCTCGATGTGCGCGCCCAGGCGCACCAGTTCGTTCACGTGCATGAAGCGGTTCTCGAAGATCGTCTCCACCACCTGGGCCGCGCCGTCGGCGATCGCATTCACCGCCATGAACTGCGCTTGCATGTCGGTCGGGAACGCGGGGTATTCGCTGGTGCGGATGCTCACCGCGCGCGGCCGCCCCGAGGCGCGCACCCGGATCTCGCCTGCACCGGGCTCGATCGTCGCACCGCCTTCGCGCAGGCGGTCGATCACCGCCTCGAGCAGCGACGCGTCGGCACCGCGCAACCGCACGTCGCCGCCGCAGGCCGCCACGGCGCAGAGGAATGTGCCGGTTTCGATGCGATCGGGGATGAAGCGGTGCGGCTCGCGCGGCGCGTGCAGGCTGTCGACGCCGAGGATGCGGATGCGACCCGTGCCATGCCCCTCGATGCGCGCGCCCATGGCGATCAACAGTTCCGCCAGGTCGGCCACTTCGGGCTCCTGTGCGGCGTTTTCCAGCACCGTTTCGCCATCGGCCAGCGTGGCGGCCATCATCAAATTCTCGGTTCCGGTTACCGTGACCATGTCGGTGGTGATCGATGCGCCCTTCAGCCGCTTCGCCTTGGCCACGATGTAGCCGTGCTCGACGCGGACGTCGGCGCCCATCGACTTCAGGCCCTGGATGTGCTGGTCCACCGGCCGCGAGCCGATCGCGCAGCCGCCCGGCAGCGACACCGCCGCTTCGCCGAAGCGCGCCAGCAGCGGACCGAGCACCAGGATGGCCGCGCGCATGGTCTTCACCAGCTCGTACGGCGCCTCCGGCGACGTGACGGTCGAAGCATCGATCGTCAGCTCGTCGGCGCGCGCGGCGGATCGCTCGGCGTTCGCACCCATGTTGCGCAGCAGCTTCAGCGTGGTGTTCACGTCCTGCAGGCGCGGCACGTTGGCCAGCGTGACCGGTGCCGGCACCAGCAGCGCCGCGCAAAGGCCCGGCAGCGCCGCGTTCTTGGCGCCCGAGATCGTGACCTCGCCTTGCAGTCGACGGCCGCCGCGGATCAGGAGTTTGTCCATCAGTTGCGCTTGGTTCCAGCGCGGCGCGGACTGGGAGGGACGCCGACAACGACAGCCTCGCGGCCACGCCATCACCACCCTCCGCAGCTTGCACGCCGCGGACGGTTCAATGGTGGTGGTGCTGCGACCGCTGGTTCTCAGCGGCCCATTCGGCGGGAGTGAGCGTCTTCATCGACAGGGCGTGAATCTGCTCGCGCATTCTATCGCCCAACGCCGCGTAGACCTGTTGGTGGCGCCGCACGCGCGCCTGGCCCTCGAAGGCGGGCGAGACGATGGTGGCAAAGAAGTGGCGCCCGTCGCCTTCCACCTCGACGTGCTCGCAGGCGAGGCCGTCCGCGATGAAGCGGCGCACGTCGTCGGCGGTGGGGTCGGCCATGGCAAGGATTATGGCTCGGGTGTCGAATGCAGCAGTCAGTGGCGGATCTTGTAGCCCAGATGCAGCAGCCGCATCGCGATGCCGGCCACGATGGCGAAGCTCACGGCCACCACCGCCAGGCTGATCAGCGGCGGCACATCGCTGACGCCGAAGAAGCCGCGCCGGAAGCCGTCGGTCATGTAGAAAAACGGGTTGAGATGGCTCACCGCCTGCCAGAAATCGGGCAGCGAGTGCACCGAATAGAACACGCCCGACAGGAACGTCATCGGCATGATGATGAAGTTCTGGAACGCCGCCATCTGGTCGAACTTTTCGGCCCACAGACCGGCGATCAGCCCGAGCGAGCCCATCAGGCCCGCGCCCAGCACCCCGAACGCCACGATCCACCACGGCTCGGCCACCGCGGGTGGCGCGAACCACACGGTGACCGCGAGCACGCCCGCGCCGACCATCAGGCCGCGCAGGACCGACGCGCCGACGTAGGCCACGTACCACGCGGTCGGCGACAGCGGCGTCAGCAGCAGGAACACCAGGTTGCCGGTGATCTTGCTCTGGACCAGCGACGAGCTGGAGTTGGCGAAGGCGTTCTGCAGCACGCTCATCATCACCAGCCCGGGGATCAGGAAGCTGGTGTAGCCGACACCCGGAAACGCCTCGACGCGGTCCTCCAGCACGTGGCCGAAGATCAGCAGATACAACACCGCGGTGAGCACCGGTGCGGCCACGGTCTGGAATGCCACCTTCCAGAAGCGCAACAGCTCCTTGCGAAACAGCGCGCCGGCGCCGGTGAGCAACATCGTGGTCATGTCAGCGGTGCCCGGCCGCCCGAAGCCGCTGACACGCCGCCTCGGGGGCAACGAGCAAGGTGAAGCCATCGGGCACGTTCATGGTGGCACCATAGCAGCATGGCAACCGACGGGCTTCCGGCGATGGGCGAGGTACCGTGGCTATGGGCCGGCGCCAGCGGCTATTCGTACAAGGAATGGAAAGGGCCGTTCTATCCCGGTGATCTGGCCGACGACGGCATGCTGGCTTACTACGCGCAGCACATGCCGACGGTGGAGATCAACAACACCTTCTATCGCAACCCCAAGCGCGAGGTGCTGACCAAGTGGGCCGAGTGCACGCCGCCCCACTTCCGCTTCGCGATCAAGGCCACGCGCCGCATCACGCACGACGGCCGCCTCAAGCTCGAGAACGGCGTGGCCGAGCCGCTGAAGTACCTGTACGGCAGCCTCGATGCATTGGGCGACAAGCTCGGCGCGGTGCTGTTTCAGCTGCCGCCGAACCTGAAGAAGGACGTGCCGAGGCTGCAGGCGTTTCTCGAGTTGCTGCCACCGAACCACCGCGCGGCGTTCGAGTTCCGCAACGACAGCTGGTTTCACGATGAGGTGTACGCGGCGTTGAAGGCCGTCGACGCGTCGTTGTGCTTCTCCGAGCGCGAGGACAACGCGCCGCCGCCGCTGGTGGAGACCGCGCCATGGGGCTACGTGCGGCTGCGCCTCGAAGCGTACGGCGAGGCCGACCTCGCCGGTTGGGCCGAGCGCCTGGCCGGCACCCAGTGGCAACAGGTGTATTGCTACTTCATGCACGAGCCCACCGCGCCCGGCTACGCGAGCACGCTCAATCGCCTGGCAGGTGCACGGGCGCGGCGCTGACCGGCTTGCCGTCGCCGCTGGCCATGATCTCGAGGAACACGTCTTCGAGATCGGCGCGGCCGATCTCCAGGTCTTCAACACGCACGCCGCCCGCACGCAGCTGACCGAGGATCACCTCGACCTCGGCAGCGTCGTGCGCGCTGACCTGCGCGATGCGGCCGGTCACACGCGCGTGCGCCGACACCTCGGGCGGCAGCGCATCGTCGGTCTTGAAGCGCAGCATCGTGCTCGCGGTGCCGGCCAGCAGGTTGGCGGTGCGATCCAGCGCCACCACGCGGCCCTGCTTGAGCATCGCGATGCGGCCGCACAGCGCCTCGGCTTCCTCGAGGTAGTGCGTGGTCAGCAGCACCGTGTTCCCCTGCTTGTTGAGACGCGCGACGAACTGCCAGAGCGTCTGGCGCAACTCGACGTCGACGCCGGCCGTGGGTTCGTCGAGCACGATCACCGGCGGACGATGCACCAGGGCCTGCGCGACCAGCACGCGCCGCTTCATGCCGCCCGACAGCTGCCGCATGTTGGACTCTCCCTTGTCGGCCAGGCCGAGTTCGGACAGCAGCTCGTCGATCCAGGCGTCGTTGTCGTGCACGCCGAAGTAGCCACTCTGGATGCGCAGCGTCTCGCGCACGCTGAAGAACGGGTCGAACACCAGCTCCTGCGGCACCACGCCGAGCGCCTTGCGCGCCGCGGCGTAGTCCCGGACCACGTCGTGGCCCATCACCCTGACGCGACCGCCACTGGCGCGCGTGAGGCCGGCCAGCACGCTGATCAAGGTGGTCTTGCCGGCACCGTTCGGACCGAGCAGGCCGAAGAACTCGCCTTGTTCGATGTCGAAACTCACCCGGTCGAGTGCTCGAAGATCGCCGCGTGCCGTCGGGTAGGTCTTTCCGACTTCTTGGAATGAAACCGCTGGCATCGGCAGGGATTGTAGGCAGGGCCATGCAGCGGCCTCGGTGCAAGAATCCGCCGCAAATGGGCCCCCACGCTCACTTGATTCGCCGCCCCCCCAGGGGGCGCAATCTCCACGCCGTGCGGCCGTGCGGGTGCTGACATGGCCGAGAAGAAAAAACCGCGCCGCACCGCCGAACGCATCCTCGAGGTGACGCTGGAGCTGTTCAACCGCTTCGGCGAGCCCAACGTGAGCACGACGGCGATCTCGGCCGAGATGAACATCAGCCCGGGCAACCTGTACTACCACTACCCGGCCAAGGACGAGCTGATCAATGCGCTGGTCGATCGTTATGAACGATCGCTCGGCGAGCTGCTCGGCGCGGCGGACAGCGTGCGCAACGTCGAAGACGCATGGTTGTTCGTGCACATGATGTTCGAGCTGATCTGGAACTACCGCTTCCTGTACCGCGATCTCAACGACCTGCTCAGCAAGAACCGCAGGCTCGAGACCCACTTTCAAGCCGCGCTGAGCGGCAAGGCGCGCGCCGTGCAAGCGCTGCTCGACGGATTGGCGCGCGGCCAGGCGATGGCCGTGTCGCCGCCGGAGTCGGCCGCGGTGTCGCATGCCATGGTGGTGGTGCTGACCTACTGGCTGAGCTACGAGTACGTGCGCGACCCGCGCCGCGCACTCGAACCCGAGAGCGCCGCGGCAGCGCTGAACCGGGGCGCGTTCCATGTGTTGAGCCTGCTGCTGCCGTATCTGGAGCCAGCAGCCCGCGAACACCTGATGGCGCTGGCCGGCGCCTATCGAGACAATGCGGCGACGCGCTGACGCGCCCGGCAACAAGAACACCCAGGAGACCCCACCGATGGCCAAATGGACCGCCTTTCCGTACGACAGCGCCGACTACACCTACGACACCGCTGCGCTGAAGAAAAACTGGGCCCGGCTGCACGCCGGCGACGCCGAACCCCTGCCCAAGGATGACAAGGTGCTCGCCGCATGGGCGCTGTTCCATGCCGGTGAGTTCCAGAAGGCCTGCGAGGCGGGCCTCAAGGCGGGCGGTGCCGGCATCACCGCGGCCAACAAGGCGCAGGCGATCTATGCCAACTACCTGGAGAAAAGCGAGAAGAACAAGCTGGCCCTGTTCCTCGAGGTGGCCGAGCGCGCCGAGGCGCAGCAAAAGAGCGACACCAAGAACCCGAATGCGCACTACTGGATGGCTTATGCGCTCGGCCGCTACAGCCAGGGCATCAGCGTGGCCAAGGCACTGACGCAGGGCCTGGGCGGCAAGGTGAAAGGCGCGCTCGAGGCCACCATCAAACTGGCGCCGAAACATGCCGACGCGCACATCGCCCTCGGCGCATTCCACGCCGAGGTGATCGACAAGGTCGGCAAGCTGCTCGGCAAGACACAAGGCGCCGATGCGGCCACCGGACTCAAGATGTACCAGCAGGCGCTGAAGCTCAACCCGGCCAGCGCGATCGCGCGCGTGGAATACGCCAACGGGCTGGTGATGCTCGAAGGCGACAAGAAGATGAAGGAAGCCGAACAGCTCTACGCCGACGCTGCCGAGTGCAAGCCGCTCGATGCGATGGAGCGGCTCGACGTGGAGATGGCGAAGGCCGAACTGGAGGAGTAGCGCCTCAGTCCCTTTCGCTCCACGGCAACATCAGCGTCACCAGCAGCAGCTTGTCGAACTCGGGCTGGAAGCGGTCGATGATGGCCTGCGGGTCCGGGCACAGCGCGCTGTCGGTGATCAGGCCGAACTGCACGCCGCCGGCATAACTCAGGATCGACACGCCCACGCCGATGTGCGCCCGACGCGGGCACCCAGAACATGGTCTGGCGAATCGTCGAGCCGCAGAAGGTCAGCGGCTGCTGCGGGCCGGGCACGTTGGTCATCACCGCCGTGGCCTTCTTGGCGAACAGGTTCAGGATCGCGTCCTGCACCGGCTTGATCATCAGGCCGGCGACCGCCAGCACCGCGAACGCCAGCAGCGGCTGGTAGCTGCCCTTGAGTTCGCTCATGCGCTGCCGCACCGCATACACACGCTCGATCGGGTTGGCGATGCCGATCGGCAGCACCAGCGGTGCGAGGCCGAACTTGTTGCCGAGCTTGCCAGGCCTGATCGAGCGGGCGCAAGTTCACCGGCACCATCGCGCGGATCTCCTTGCCCGCCGGGTCGTCGTCACGCTCGCGCAGGTATTGCGCCGATCGCGCCGGCCACGCACGACAACAGCACGTCGTTGATCGAGCAGTTCAGGCCCTTGCTGATGCTCTTCACGGCGTCCAGCGGCAGCGGCTCGTTCCACGCCACGCGCTTGTCGCCCGCCGGCATGCCCTTCAGCCGCGTCGGCGAGTCGTCGGACATCACGGCCAGCGCGGCCACGTCGCCGACCACCTGATAGCCCACGCGCGCCATCTCCACCGAGCCGAGCAACTGCTGCGGTTGCGACAGGGCGCCGACCGAACGCGCCATGCCCTCGCCGGTGAGCCCCAGTGCCTTGACCGCGATGTCGGTGAGCGGCTGGATCACCGAGTCGGCCAGCCAGTCGCCATCGCCCGCGGCTGGGTCGGCCGCGCCGCGCTTCTTGCGCGACGGCGGATCGTTGCCGCCGTCGGTGATCGACAGCGCCACCGAGATCAGCGCGATGCCGTCGCCGATGCAGTGGTGGATGCGCACGATCAGCGCCGAGCCGCCCTCGTAGCCGTCGATCAGATGGAACTGCCACAGCGGGCGCGCCGGATCGAGCGCCTGAGTCGCCAGCTTGCCGCACAGCGCCTGCAGCGCCGCCCGTTCGCTTTGGCCCTTGCGGCGGACGAGCTTCTCGCGCACCACGTGACGGTGGATGTCGAAGTCCTCGTCGTCGACCCAGCTGGGCGCCGATGGCGTCTTGCACCACCTTCTGCTTGAAGCGGTCGTAGCGCAGCAGCTTCTCGGCCACACGCGTGCACAGCTGCTCGTAGTCGAGCGCGGGCTGCGAGCAGCCACACGCCGACGATCATCATCAGGTTGACGTCGTTGTCCATGCGCAGCCACGCGGTATCGACTCGCGACATGCGTTCGGCGGCGACTGGCATCGGGTTTCTCCTTGCGGCGGCGTGCGCGGGTGCAACGATGGTGGCTAAGATCGCGCCCGTCAACCGCAACAAGCCCGAACAGGAACCGCCATGGCCAACCTGAAAGCCGACTTCGAGAAGGCCGTTGCCGAAAGCAAGAGCCTGCCCGAGAAACCAGACAACGCCACGCTGCTGCAGATCTACGCGCTCTACAAGCAGGCCACTTCCGGCGACGTGGAGGGCAAGCGCCCGGGGTTCTCCGACATGGTGGGCCGCGCCAAGTGGGACGCGTGGAACGGCGTCAAGGGCAAGAGCGCCGACGACGCGATGCAGGCGTACGTCGACCTGATCGAATCGCTGAAGTAGCCGCTCGCTACTTCTTCCTTGCGGCTGCGGCGCTTCTTCGCCGCCTGCGCCGCTCGCCTTGCCGAGCAGGCCGTCGAGGTTCTTCTCGATCTCGGCCTCGATCGTCTTGGCGAATGCGCCCAGCAGCAGGCCGAGCTTGGCGTTGAGGTCGAAGTGATCGGCGGCCACGATCAGCTGCGCCGTTGCACGCCCGACGCGCGTGAACTCCACCGTGTCGCTGGTCTCGCCTTCGAGCACCGTGCACTCCATGCCGAACTTCTTCTCCACCTCTTCGGCCCAGTCCCAGGCGACCTTGCGCGCCTTCGCAAGGCCCAGCGAGTGCTTGCGATGGATGCGGATGTCGGGCATGGCTGGAACTCGCAACCGATTCAGGGTGCGCGCAGTGTCGCGTGGCGCTCGTCTTTGGGCAATGCGGCCAAACGCTTGACCGCGTCGTAGAACTTGTGAAAGTCGCGCCCGTTGCGCTCGAACAGCCGCTCGAAGTGCGGCACCAGGTCGTTGTAGGCGCCTTGCACGGCCAGCGACGCGTTGTTGGCGCGCGCGAACGAAGGCGTCGTAGCCGGCGAAGCCGCCCCACCGCTCGGACTTCAGCCGGGCGTAGTCGGCGCGCATCTGGCGCCAACACGTCGGCCTTTCGCTGGCGCTTGGCGGCGTCGTCGAGATCGGCTTCGTTGTACAGCGCTGCCAACGCGGTGCGCGTGCGCAGCGTCAGCGCGCGGAATTCCTCGCGTCGCTGCTGCGGTGGCCTCGAAATCGCGCGTCTGCTGCGCATCGCCCTCCTGCGCCAGCCAGCGGTTGCCGCCGATGCGCTCGACCGCGACGGCGAACGACTCGTTGAACGCGGTGTCGTCGCTGGCGTAGGCCACCTGGTGGGCGAGTTCGTGGAACACCAGGCGCGCCAGCTTCGCCCGTCGGGCCAGTCCGATGAAGGTGGACAGCAGCGGATCGCCGCCCATCCAATTGGTCCAGCCGAGCGTGGAGTAAGCCGGCACGCCGTACACATCGACCTCCAAGCCCTGCGCACGCAACTCCGCCGCGAGTGCATCGGCGCCAGCCTTGTCGAAGTAGCCGCGGTAGCCGACGCAGCCCATGACCGGAAAGCACCAGGTCTTGAGCTTGAGCGACAGCTCCGGCGTGGCCACCACGTTCCACACCGACGGCCGGTCGACCGACGTCGGCATAGCGCGTGTAGCTCGCGTTGTCGGGCAGTTTCAGCTCGCGCACGGCGAAGCTGCGCATCTTTTGCGACAGCGCCAGCTTGCGCTTCAACGGCTCGGCGGTGCCGGCCTCGTCCAGCCATTGCTCGACCGGGCGCGCGCGCTGCATCAGATCGAGATGCCCGCCAACCGACTGGCCGATGTAGCCGAGCGTCGAGCAGCCGCTGGTCAGGCACACCGTGCCCGCGAGCAGCAGCACGCCGGCCGCGCCGCCCAGAGCCGCCATCAGGAACGCACGCCGCAGCACGGCACCGGCGCAAGCCAGCTCATCGACGAACCTTCGCGCAACGCGCTCCGGTATTTGCCTTGGGAGCGGCCCGGCGGCTCATGCCGGCCGCACCTCGACGCGGCAGTCGTAGAACGTGGGCGCGCGGCCGATGTCGGTGAGACGCTGGCTGGTCAACTCGTTGACGTTGGTGCCGCGCACGCCGAACTTGCGCCACCACACGCCGAGCCCGTTGATCACGCCGGGTCGCGCGCGCTCGCCGATGCGCGCGCGGCAGTGGTAGCTGCCGCGCTCGTTGAACACCTCGACCAGCGCGCCGTCGGCGATGCCGCGCGCCGAGGCGTCCTGCGGATGCATCTCGACCAGCGGCTCGCGCTCGGCCTCGCGCAGGCTGCCCACGTTGACGAAACTCGAGTTGAGAAAGTTGCGCGCCGGCGGCGAGATCATCGCCAGCGGGTAGCTTGCTGGCCAGCGGCGAGCGCGCGCCCTCGTACGGCGCCACATAGTCGGGCACGCCGTAACCCGGCGCGTCGACATGCACCTTGCCGTCCGGCGTGAGGAAGTGGCCGTCGGCAAACGGCGCTTCGGGCAGCGGCAGCTTGACCCAGCCGTCGCGCCGGAGCGCGTCGAAGTCGAGGCCCGGGAATGCGGCGCGCGCGAGCTGCTCGTCGCTGTCCTGGAAACACGGCTCGCTCGAAGCCCAGACGCTGCGCCAGCTCGCGGAAGATCTGCGAGTTGGGCTTGGCCTCGCCGATGGGCGCGATCGCCGGTTGGTTCCACATCGCGTAGGTGTGGCCGTACGACAGGTGCACGTCCAGGTGCTCGAGCTGCGTGGTGGCCGGCAGCACGATGTCGGCATGGTCGGCGGTGTCGGTCATGAAGTGCTCGAGCACCACGGTGAACAGGTCTTCGCGCTGAAAGCCTTGCACCACGCGCCTGGACTCCGGCGCCACCGCGACCGGGTTGCTGTTGTAGACCACCAGCGCCTCGATCTTCGGCCCGAACTGCGGCGAGGATTCACGCAGCAGGTCGTCGCCGATCGTGGTCATGTTGATCGTGCGCGGCTTGCGGCCGGCCAGCAGCTGCGGCTGGTAGAGCGCGGCGTCGTTGCGCACGCTCTTGAACCAGCCCGACGACGACAGCAGCAGCCCACCGGCGCGATGGCGCCACGCACCGGTGAGGCACGGCAGCAAGCGCGATCAGGCGCGACGCGTTGCCGCCGCCGGCCACGCGCTGCATGCCGTAGTTGAGGCGGATCGCGGCCGGCTGCGTGTTGCCGTATTCGCGCGCCAGCTCGCGGATGTCGTCGGCCTGCAGGCCGCACTCGGCCGCAGCACGTTCCGGCGTCCACTCCATCGCCTTGGCGCGCAGCTGGTCGAAACCTTGCACGTGGCGCGCGATGTAGTCGTCGTCGAGCCAGCCGCGCGTGATCAGCTCGTGCATCACCGCCAGCGCCAGCGCGCCGTCGGTACCCGGCAGGAGCGCGAGGTGGCGATGGCACTTCTCGGCGGTTTCGGTGCGTCGTGGGTCGATGCACCACAGCTTGGCGCCGTTGCGCTTGGCCTGCTGTGCGAAGGTCCAGAAGTGCAGGTTCGACGTGATCGAGTTGCTGCCCCAGATCACGATCAGCTTGCTCTCGGCATAGTGTTCCAGGTGCATGCCGACCTTGCCGCCGTAAGTGGCAGCCAGCGCCTCGCCGCCCGCGCTGGAGCAGATGGTGCGATCGAGAAAGCTCGCGCCCAGCTTGTGGAAGACGCGCAGCGCCATCGCCTCGCCCTGCACCAGGCCCATCGTGCCGGCATAGCTGTACGGCAGGACCGCCTCGGGCGCGCGCTCGGCGATCTCGCGCAGGCGTGAGGCCACGGTGTCGAGCGCCTCGTCCCAGCCGATGCGCGCGAACTGGCCGCTGCCCTTGGGCCCGACGCGCTTCAAGCGGGTGCAGCACCCGCTCGGGATGGTGGGTGCGCTCGGCGTAGCGAGACACCTTGGTGCACAGCGCGCCATGCGTGGGCGGGTGGTCGGGGTCGCCCTGGACCTTGACCACCCGGCCGTCTTGCACGGTGATGCGCAGCGCGCAGGTGTCGGGGCAGTCGTGCGGGCAAGCGCCACGCACCAGGGTCTGGGAGGGGCTGTCCATGACCTCACTATCGCATATCGGTTTTTTGACACGCTCAGAGGTGGCGATCGCGCCGCACCCAGGGTCCAGGTGTAGCAAGCGCACATTTACACTCGTCGTCGCCTGCGTGACAGGCCAGCCACCCGCACAAGAGGTCCGCCCATGAATTCATTGAACCGCCGCCACGTCCTGCAACACCTCGCCGCCGCCACCGCGTCGATCGGCATGCCGGCCCTGGCGCAAAGCGAACGCCGCATCGTGCTCGGTCAGTCGGCCGCGTTCAGCGGGCCGGCGGCGCAGCTCGGCATCCAGATGAACCGCGGCGCGAAGCTGTACTTCGACAGCGTCAATGCGGCCGGCGGCGTCAACGGCGCGCAGATCGAGCTGCGCACGATGGACGACATGTACGAGCCGGACAAGTGCAAGGCCAACACCGACGCGCTGATCAACAAGGAAGAGGTGTTCGCGCTGTTCGGCTACGTGGGCACGCCGACCTCGCTGGCCGCGTTGCCGCTGGTCAACCAGCACAAGGTGCCGTTCTTCGGCCCGTTCACCGGCGCCGAGGCGCTGCGCGACCCGTTCAGCCGCTACGTGTTCCACGTGCGTGCGAGCTACTACGACGAGACCGCGCTGATCGTCAAACAGCTGACCTCGCTGAACCTGAAGAAGATCGCGATCTTTCGCCAGAACGACAGCTACGGCCAAGCCGGCTACGACGGGGTGGTGCGCGCCCTGAAGGCGCTCAATCTCGAACCCGTGGGCGTGGGTCTGGTCGAGCGCAACACGGTCGAGGTGGCCAACGCGGTGCAGGCCATCGTGCCAAAGCAGCCCGACGCGGTGGTGCAGATCAGTGCCTACAAGAGCTGCGCCGCCTTCATCCGCGAGGCGCGCAAGGCCGGCTACGGCGGCACGTTCTACAACGTGTCGTTCGTCGGCACGCAGGCGCTGGCCGACGAACTCGGCCGCCAGGCCATGGGCGTGGTGGTCAGCCAGGTGATGCCGTTCCCGTTCAGCCTGACCACGCCGCTGTCGCGCGAGTACCTCGTCCGCGGTGCAGAAGGCGGGTGGCGACAACAAGCCCAACTACTCGAGCATGGAAGGTTATGTCGCGGCCAAGCTGTTCACGCGAAGGGCTGCAAGCGCGCCGGCAAGCGCGCCGAGCCGCGACGCGCTGATCAACGCGCTGGAGTCGGTGCAGAGCCTCGACCTCGGCGGCTTCGTGGTCGGCTATGGCGGCAAGAGCCACGTGGCGTCGCGCTTCGTCGACCTGTCGATGCTCACCGACGACGGCCGCGTGCGCGTCTGAGCACACGGCGTCTGACACTCGCCGCGCGGACCGCGCCGCGCGGCGTCGATGACCGCGGCCAGACCCTTCCACACCCAGTGCGGGCTAGCGCGAAGCAGTTCACGCCTCAGCGCATTAAGTAGTGCGCACCCGCGGCCGCCTTCGTGTCCGCAGGCGTCCACGGCGCACACGCGCGCACTACCCTCGCAGCACACGGGCTATGTCCCGGTTTACATAGGGACGCTCTCATGAAACGCCGCACCGTCCTCACGCGCCTGGCTGCCGCCAGCGCCGCCGTGGCCATGCCCGCGCTGGCCCAGTTCGACCGCCGCATCGTGCTCGGCCAGTCGGCCGCCTTCACCGGTGCCGCCGCGCAGCTCGGCATCCAGATGAACCGCGGCGCGAAGCTGTGCTTCGACGCGGTCAATGCCGCCGGCGGCGTGCATGGGGCGCAGATCGAACTGCGCACGCTGGACGACATGTACGAACCCGACAAGTGCAAGGCGAACACCGAGGCGCTCATCAAGGAAGACGTGTTCGCGCTGTTCGGCTACGTCGGCACGCCGACTTCGCTGGCCGCGTTGCCGCTGGTGAACCAGAACAAGATGCCGTTCTTCGGTCCGTTCACCGGCGCCGAGGCGCTGCGCGAGCCGTTCAGCCGCTACGTGTTCCACGTGCGCGCCAGCTACTTCGATGAAACCGCAGCCATCGTCAAGCAGCTGACGACGATGGGTCTGAAGAAGATCGCCGTGTTCCGCCAGAACGACAGCTACGGCCAGGCCGGCCTCGACGGCGTGGTGCGGGCGCTGAAGGCGCACAACCTGGAGCCGGTGGCGATCGGCTTGGTCGAGCGCAACACGGTGGCCGTGACCGCTGCCGTGCAGGCCATCGTGCCGAAGGCACCCGATGCGATCGTGCAGATCAGCGCCTACAAGAGCTGCGCAGCCTTCGTGCGCGAGGCGCGCAAGGCCGGCTTCGGCGGCACGTTCTACAACGTGTCGTTCGTCGGCACGCAGGCGCTGTCGGACGAACTCGGCCCCGACGCGCGCGGCGTCGCGGTGAGCCAGGTGATGCCGTTCCCGTTCCAGCCCAAGTCGCCGGTCGCGCGCGAGTACCTCGCCGCCATCCAGAAGGCCGGCGGCGACCACAAGCCCAACTACTCCAGCATCGAAGGCTATGTGGCGGCGAGGATCTTCACCGAGGGCCTGAAGCGCGCCGGCAAGGGCGCCAACCGCGAGACGCTGATCGCGGCGATCGAGTCGATCCAGGGCCTCGATCTCGGCGGCTTCCTGGTCAACTACGGGGCGCGCGACCACGTCGCGTCGTCCTTCGTCGACTTGACGATGCTCACCGAATTCGGCGGCGTGCGCGTCTGACGGCCCCGCCCCGGCTCGCCGGGCCACGTGCCCGCGGGGGCCGGTATTTCCCCGCCGGCCAGAGCGCGTGGGGCCCCGGCGTACACTGGTTGCCCCCTGCGAAAGCTGGAGCCACCATGCGTTTGATCGAATCCATCCTGGCCGATGCCGCCAGCATCACCCAGATGCGCCGCGACATCCATGCGCACCCCGAGCTGTGCTTTGAGGAACAGCGCACCTCCGACCTGATTGCGAAAGCACTCACCGATTGGGGTATCCCGGTGCACCGCGGCATGGGCAAGACCGGTGTCGTCGGCATCGTCAAGAACGGCAGCTCCAAGCGCGCGATCGGCCTGCGCGCCGACATCGATGCGCTGCCGATGACCGAGCTGAATCGCTTCGACCACGCCAGCCAGCACACCGGCAAGATGCATGCGTGCGGCCACGATGGCCACACGGCGATGCTGCTGGCCGCGGCCAAGCACCTGAGCAAGCACCGCAGCTTCGACGGCACGGTGGTTCTGGTGTTCCAGCCGGCCGAAGAGGGTGGCGGCGGCGCGCGCGAGATGATGAAGGACGGCCTGTTCGAGCGGTTTCCGATGGAGGCCATCTTCGGCGCGCACAACTGGCCCGGCATGGCGGTGGGGCAGTTCGCATTGCGCGATGGCCCGGTGTTCGCATCGAGCAACGAGTTCAAGATCACCGTCAAGGGCAAGGGCGCACACGGCGCCATGCCGCACAACGGCATCGATCCGGTCCCTGCGGCCTGCCAGATGGTGCAGGCGTTCCAGACCATCATCAGCCGCAACAAGCGGCCGATCGACACCGGCGTCATCTCGGTGACGATGATCCACACCGGTGAGGCGACCAACGTGATCCCCGAGGCGTGCGTGATGGAAGGCACCGTGCGCACCTTCACCACCGAGGTGCTCGACCTGATCGAGCGCCGCATGAAGACGATTGCCGAGTCGACGGCAGCGGCGTTCGAGTGCAGTTGCGACTTCCAGTTCGTGCGCAACTACCCGCCGACGATCAACCACAAGGCCGAAACCGATTTCGCGCGCTCGCTGCTCACCGACGTGGTCGGGGCCGAGAACGTGCACGACTTCGAGCCGACGATGGGCGCCGAGGACTTCAGCTACTTCCTGCAGGGCAAGCCGGGTTGCTATTTCCTGATCGGCAACGGCGACGGCGCGCACCGTCAGGGCGGCCACGGCATGGGGCCGTGCATGCTGCACAACCCGAGCTACGACTTCAACGACGACCTGATCCCGCTGGGCGCCACCGTGTGGGTGCGCCTGGCGGAGAAGTGGCTCGCGCCGCGTTGAGCGCGAAGCGTGCGCACGGCGCGCGCACGAGAGGGGGATCGACGCAATGACAGTGGTCGAGTGTTTCTCGCAGGCTTATGCCGAAGCGAGACAGAAGTTCCTGGGCGCGGCGCGCAGCGCCGGCTTGGCCGTGACCAGCCACGAGCACCCGCGGCGCGGGCGCGACGGCGAGGTGCTGGCCACCGACGTGGCGCGCCTGGGGTCGCCCGATGCCAAGAGCCTGCTGGTGCTCACCAGCGCCTGTCACGGCGTCGAAGGGTTCTGCGGCTCCGGCGTGCAGGTGTCGCTGCTCGGCGATGCGGCGTTTCGCGACGCGGCGCAACGCAGCGGGGTGGCCGTGCTGTTCGTGCACGCGCTCAACCCCTACGGCTTCTCGTGGTGGCGGCGCACCACGCATGAAAACGTCGACCTGAACCGCAACTTTCACGACTTCAGCAAGCCGTTGCCAGACAGCCCGGAATACGACGCGATCGCGCCGTGGATCGTGCCCGAGACCTGGCCACCCAATGCCGAGGTGCAGGCCCTCACCATGCGCTACATCGCGCAGCACGGCGAGAAGGGTTTTCAGGCCGCGATCTCGTCGGGTCAGCACGAGTATCCCGCTGGCCTGTTCTACGGCGGCCGCGACCCGACCTGGAGCAACCGCACCGTGCGCCAGGTGCTGCGCGAGCACGGCCGGCGCTGCGCGCGCCTGGGCTGGATCGACCTGCACACCGGCCTCGGCCCCAGCGGCTTCGGCGAACGCATCTTCGCCTGCCGCGACGATGCGGCGGCGCTGCAACGGGCGCGCGCGTGGTGGGGCCAGGACGTGACCTCGATCTACGACGGCAGTTCGACCTCGGCCTTGCTCACCGGCTTGATGTGGCTGGCCGCGTACGAGGAGTGTGCGCAGGCCGAATACACCGGCATTGCGCTGGAGTACGGCACGCTGCCCGTGCTCGAGGTGATGAACGCGCTGCGCGCCGACCAGTGGCTGGAGAATCACCCCGATGCGCCGGCCGAGCAGGCCAAGGTGATCAAACGCCAGCTGCGCGACGCCTTCTACACCGACACCGACGCATGGAAAGAGATGATCGTCGCGCAGGCTCGTGAGGCGTCTGTCCAGGCGCTCGATGGCTTGAAGCCGCGCTGACGCGGCGGCCGCAGCGCCGTCAGCCGCGTTCGTGCGGCCACCAGCCTTGCGCCCGCAGCGCACGCTCGCTGGAGTCGGCGTCGCTGAACTGCAGCGCCTTCCAGCCGTGGCTCTGTGCGGCACGGACGTTGGCCTCGATGTCGTCGAGCAGCACGAGCTGTGCGCCGGGCACGCCAAAACGTTCGCTGGCCAGCCGGTACATCGCTTCCTCCGGCTTGATCAGCTGCACGTGCGATGAGTACACGCCGCTGTGAAAGTGCGCCATCAGCTCGGGATGCGTGCGGTCCAGGTGCTCGGCATACAGGCGCGGCATGTTGGACAGGTAGTGCAGCGTCACGCCGGCCCGGTGCAGGCGCTTGAGCAGCGCCACCGTGTCATCCTTCGGTGTCAGCGACGGCGGCACCGAATCGACCAGCTCGCGCACGTTGGCCAGCGGCAGGCCCGTGCGCGCGGCGATGCGCTGCACCAGCTCGTCGGCTTCGAGCACGCCGCGGTCGAACTGCGCCCAGTCGCCGCCGAAGCCCTGGAACACCGCGGCCACCGTGGCGCGCGATGCGGCATCGTCGTGCGCATGCTGCGGGAAGTGGCGTTGCACCAGTTGCATCGGCCGCCAGTTGAACAGCACGCCGCCGAAGTCGAACACGATGCGCAGTGCGCCGTTGGCCTCCGTCATGGCGCCGATTGTCGCGCCCGCCAACGCCGCACGAACTCGCGCTGCGCGTCGGTCTCGGGGGATTGTCCGAGCAGCGCTTCACGCTTGTGCGCAATCAGCTTCAGCGCGTCGCCACCGGTGAAGCCGTGCTCCACCAGCCAACAACCCACCGCGGTGCCGGTGCGGCCCACGCCGGCGTGGCAATGCAGGTACACGCGCGAGCCGCGTGCCAGCTCGTCGTCGAGGGTGTCGACGATGCGGCGCATCAGGCTCGCACCGGGCACCGAGTAGTCGATGATCGCAAAGCCATGCCAGCGCGCGCGGCCCTGCGCCTGCAGCACGTACGGGCGCCAGCGCGCCGCTGTCGCGCGTGAGGTCGATGAAACAATCGATGCCGGCGGTCGAGCAGGGCGTCGAGATGCAGCTCGGGATAGGCGCCTGCGAGCAAGCGCCCGGGCAGCACCCAATAACAATCGTTGTGCGGCAGCTCGTGCGCGTCGCCGGCGGCGTGCAATGCATCGATGCTGGGGCGTGTCGCCACCGCCGTGGACACCTGGTCGCGATCAGTGCGACAGGATCTTCGACAGGAAGTCCTTCGCGCGCTCGGTCTTCGGGTGGTTGAAGAAGTCCACCGGCGTGTTCTGTTCGACGATCTGGCCTTGATCCATGAAGATCACGCGGTCGGCCGCCTGGCGCGCGAAGCCCATCTCGTGCGTGACGCACAACATCGTGATGCCCTGCTTGGCCAGGTCGATCATCACCTCGAGCACCTCGTTGATCATCTCGGGGTCGAGCGCCGACGTCGGCTCGTCGAACAGCATGATCTTCGGCGTGAGGCACAGCGCACGCGCGATCGCCACGCGCTGCTGCTGGCCGCCGGAGAGCTGCAGCGGGTACTTCTGCGCCTGCTCGGCGATGCGCACGCGCTTGAGCTGCGTCATCGCCTTGTCCTCGGCCTCCTTCTTCGGCATCTTGCCGACCCACATCGGCGCCAGAGTCAGGTTCTCCAGCACGGTCAGGTGCGGGAACAGGTTGAACTGCTGGAACACCATGCCGACGTTGCGGCGCACCGCGTCGACCGCTTTCACGTCGTCGGTCAGCTCGATGCCGTCGACGACGAGGCGGCCCTGCTGGTGCTCCTCGAGCCGGTTGATGCAGCGGATCAGCGTGGACTTGCCGGAACCCGACGGGCCGCAGATCACGATGCGCTCGCCCTTGGCCACGCTCAGTTGGATGTCGCGCAGCACGTGGAACTGGCCGTACCACTTGCTGACACCCTCGAACAAAATGATTGGCGTGTTGTCGCTCATTGGAATCCTCCGGCCTAGCGGCCTCCGGTATTCGCCTTGGGAGCGGCCCGGCGGCTCATGCTCGCGTCACTCTCGCGGTGTTCGGTTTATTGGCGGCGCATGCCGGTGTTGAGATAGCCCTCGACCCAGCGGCTGTAGCGCGACAGCGCGAAGCAGCAGACGAAGTACACCGCGGCGACGAACAACTGGCCCTCGAGGAAGAACTTGCGCCAGTCGGCATCGCCGAGTGCGAGTTGCAGTGCGCCGGTCAGGTCGTACAGGCTGACGATCGTGACCAGCGAGGTGTCCTTGAACACGCTGATGAAGCTGTTGACGATGGCCGGTATCACCAGGCGCAGCGCTTGCGGCAGCACGATCTTGCGCGTGGTCTGCCAGTAGGTGAGGCCGAGCGCCTGCGCCGCCTCGACCTGGCCCTTGGGCAGCGCCTGCAGGCCGCCGCGCACCACTTCGGCGAGGTAGGCCGCGGCGAACAGGGTCATGCCCACCAGCACGCGCAGCAGCACGTCGATCGTCGTGCCTTGCGGCATGAACAGCGGGAACATGAACGACGCCATGAACAGCACCGAGATCAGCGGCACGCCGCGGATCAGCTCGACGTACATCACGCACACGGCGCGGATCGCCGGCAGCTTGGAACTGCGCCCGAGCGCCACCAGGATCGCGAGCGGGAACGCCACCGCCAGGCTCACCACCGACAGCGCCAGCGTCAGCGGAAATCCGCCCCAGCGCGAGGTCTCGACCGGCGTGAGGCCGAACACGCCGCCGCGCATCAGCATGAAGCACACCGCAAGCACCAGCACCCACAACGGCGCCAGCCACGGCTTCCAGAACGGACGCAGGCAACTGGCGACCAGCAGCGCGATCATCAGCGCGCACGCGGCGAGCGGCCGCCACTGCTCCTCGAACGGATAGCGGCCGAACAGGATCAGCCGGCCTTTCTCGGCGATCACGCCCCAGCACGCGCCGTGTTCGTGCGCGGCCCGGCAGGCGGCGTTGTCGGGCGCGAACACCGCGTGGAACACCGCCCAGCCGAACAGCGGCGGCAACAGCCACAGCAGCAGCGCCACCGTGATCAGCGTGGCCAGCGTGTTGATCCAGCCGTCGAAGAAGTTGCGCGTGCACCCAGCCGATCGGGCCCCGCACGGCCACCGGCGGCGGGCGGCTTTCGATCGGCGCGAAAACGGCAGCGTCGGCCACGACGCTATCTTTCTTTGATCGCCGCGCGGCGGTTGTACCAGTTCATCAGCGCCGAAGTCAGCAGCGACAGCGTCAGGTAGATCGCCATCACGATCGCGATGCATTCGATCGCGCGGCCGGTCTGATTGAGCGAAGTGTTGGAGATCGAGACCAGATCGGGGTAGCCCACGGCCACCGCCAGCGAGGAGTTCTTGGTCAGGTTCAGATACTGGTTGGTCATCGGCGGAATGATCACGCGCAGCGCCTGCGGCAGCTGCACCAGGCGCAGCTCTTGCGCGCGTGTGAGGCCGAGCGACACGCTGGCCTCGTGCTGCCCGAACGGCACCGACTGGATGCCGGCGCGCACGATCTCGGCGATGTAGGCCGCGGTGTAGATCGTCAGGCCGAACAGCACCGTGAGGAACTCCGGCGTCACGGAGCCGCCGCCGATCACGTTGATCTCGGTCTTCTCCGGCAGGTCGAGCGTGGACGGCGCACCGCCGAGGAACCAGCCGATCACCGAGGCACCGATCAGGATGACCAGCGCGGGCAATGCGAACATCGGGGCCTGGCCGGTGGCCGCGCGGCGCGCCGCGACGTAGCGCGACCAACCCCAGATCCCGAAGCACCCGACGACGAATCCGATCACCGTGCCCCATTGACCGGGCGCCCACTCGGGGTGCGGATACTGCAGGCCGTTCTTGCTGAAGAACAGGCCGGGCAGCGGATGCAGCGCCTCTTCGATCGGCGGCAGCATCTCGGTGAGGACGAAATACCAGATGAACAGCTGCAGCAGCAGCGGCACGTTGCGGAAGAAGTCGACGTAGGCGCCGCTCAGTGAGCGCACCAGCAAATTGCGCGACAGCCGGCCGATGCCGACCAACGTGCCGAGGAGCGTGGCCATGATGATGCCGAGGATGGCCACGCGAAACGTGTTCGACAGCCCGACCAAGAAGGCCTTGCCGTAGCTCTCCGACGAGTCGAACGGCACCACGCTCTCGCCGATGCCGAAGCCGGCCGGCTGCGTGATGAAGTCGAAGCCGCTCTTGATGCCCCGCACGCGCATGTTCTCCAGCGTGTTGGAGAACAGATACGCGCCCGCGGCGAAGATCAGCCCGAGCACGATCACCTGGTACAGCACGCCTCGAAAGGCCTTGCTGCGCCACGACCAGGACCGGGTCTTAGGAGGTGGGGTCGGCCATGAAACGGAGACGAAAGCGGGTTCGCCTTGCGGCGAACCCTGTCCGGTTGTTTCCTTACCTCACCGGGGGCGCATACATGTAGCCGCCCTTGCTCCACAGGTTGTTGGCGCCGCGCGGCAGCTTGAGCGCCGACTTCGGACCGACGTTGCGCTCGAAGATCTCGCCGTAGTTGCCGATGGCCTTGATGGCGCGGTAGGCCCAATCCTTGTCGAGTCCCAGCAGTTTGCCGGTGTCTTCCGATGTGCCCAGGATGCGCTGCACGACCGGGTCCTTGCTGTCGGCCTTCATCTGGTCGACGTTGGCCTGCGTGATGCCGTACTCCTCGGCCTCGATCAGCGCGAACACCACCCATTTGGCGATGGCGAAGAACTCGTCGTCGCCGCGGCGCACGCTGGGGCCAAGCGGCTCCTTGGAGATCAGCTCGGGCAGGATGACGTGGTCTTCCGGGTTGCCGGCTTCCTTGTTGCGCACCGACGCGAGACCCGAAGCATCGGTGGTGTAGGCCTGGCAGCGGCCGGCGAAATACGCCTTGTTGGTCGCCTCCTGGGTCTCGAACACCACCGGCTTCATGCTCAAGCCGGCCGACTTGGAGTAGTCGTTGAGGTTCTTTTCGGTGGTGGTGCCCGACTGCACGCACACCGTGGCGCCCTTCAACTGCTTGGCCGAGGTGATCTTGCTCTTCTTGGTGACCATGAAACCCTGGCCGTCGTAGTAGGTGGTGCCGGTGAAGTGCAGGCCCAGCGACGCGTCGCGCGTCAGCGTCCAGGTGGTGTTGCGCGACAGGATGTCGACTTCACCCGACTGCAGCGCCGCGAAGCGCTGCGAGGCATTGAGCGGCACCCATTTGATCTTGGTGGCGTCGTTGAGCATGGTGGCGGCAAGCGCCTTGCACACGTCGACATCCAGCCCGGTCCAGTTGCCCTGGCTGTCGGCCGACGAGAAGCCCGGCAGGCTGGGGTTGACGCCGCAGACGAGCTGGCCGCGCTGTTTGATGGCATCGAGCGTCTTGCCGGCGTGCGCAGCCCCGACGAACGCGAGGGCGAGCACGGCGGCCACGGCATGTTTGAGCATGTAGGGTTCTCCTGCTTGGTTGGGAATGCCGGGATTGTCCCGAGCCGACCGGGCCCGGCATACCGAGCAAACACCGATGCAGGGATCGTGCCCGCTGCAAGGAAGCTAACGCAATCGGCGCATGAGAGCGGCTGTGGAGGCGTCCAACCCCGTGGTATCCCCAGTGTCGAAGCGCGGCAGCAGCTGATTGCACAGCGATTTGCCCAGTTCGACACCCCATTGATCAAAGCTGTTGATGCCCCAGACCGCGCCACTGGTGAACACCCTGTGCTCGTACAGGGCAACGAGCGCACCCAGGCTGCGCGGCGTCAGCGCATCCAGCACCAGCGTCGTGCTCGGCCGGTTGCCCGGAAAGCTGCGGTGGCGTGCCAGCGTGTCGGGATCGATCGCGTTGGATGCTGTGGGCGCGCGTTCGCGCCGCGCCTCGTCGAACGTCTTGCCGAGCATCAGCGCCTGGCTTTGCGCCAGGCAGTTGGCCAGCGCCTTAACATGGAGCGACGTGTGCGGATGCGACGGCGTGCGCACGGCGATGAACTCCACCGGGACCACGTCGGTGCCCTGATGCAGCATCTGGAAGAACGCATGCTGGCCATTGGTACCCGGCTCGCCCCACACGACCGCGCTGGTGTCGTAGGGCAAGGTCTCGCCGGCGAGATCGACCCCTTTGCCGTTGGACTCCATCTCGAGTTGCTGCAGGTAGGCCGGCAGGCGCTTCAAGCCTTGGTGGTACGGCGCCACCGATCGGCTGGGGAAGCGGTGGAAGTTGCGATACCACACGTCGAGCAGGCCGAGCTGCACAGGCAGGTTGCGCTCCAGCGGCGTGTCGGCAAAGTGACGGTCCATCGCGTGAGCGCCCGCCAGCAACGCGCGGAAATTCGCTTCGCCGATCGCGATGGCAATCGGCAGCCCGATCGCGCTCCACATCGAATAGCGCCCGCCAACCCAGTCCCAGAAGCCGAACGTGGTGGTGATGCCGAACGCCGCGGCGGCCTGCACATTGGTGGTGGTGGCGACGAAATGCCGTGCGATGTCGCGCCCGCCGTTGGCGATGAACCATTGCCGCGCGACCTCGGCATTGGCCATCGTCTCCTGCGTCGTGAAGGTCTTCGACGCGATGACGAACAGCGTCGACTCGGGCTTCAGCCGGGCCAACACGGGCGTGATGTCGTGGCCGTCGACGTTGGAGACGAAGTGCATGTCGATGGCCTGGATCGCGTGCGCATTCAGCGCCGGCACCACCATTTGCGGCCCGAGGTCGGAGCCGCCGATGCCGATGTTGACGACCGCGCGGATGCCGCTGTCGCCGGCGCGCACGCGCTCGGCGTACGCCAGCATGGCGTCGAGCACCGTGTGCACGTCGTCCGAGAACAGCGCCGCGCCACGCGGCGCGCGCAACGCGGTGTGCAGCACCGGGCGGCCCTCGGTGCTGTTGATCGGCTCGCCGGCCAACATCGCATCGCGCCGTGCCGGCATGCCGGTCTCCCGCGCGAGGTCGAGCAGCAGCTTGCGCGCGAGCAGATCCCAGCGGTTCTTCGACAGGTCGGCGAACACCTCCGGCGCTTGGAGCGAAAACGCGTCGGCCCGCGCCGGGTCGCGTGCGAAGGCATCGCGCAGGTCGAAGTCGCGGCCGTGTGCCTCGAAGTGGCCCTGCAACGCGCGCCAGGCCACCGTGTGGTCGCAACCGGTCACGACTTCAATCCTTCAATCAGCTTCTCGAGCTTGGCCGCGTCGGCGGCGAACAGGCGAATGCCCTCGGCCAACTTTTCGCTGGCCATCGCATCGTCGTTGAGCGCATAGCGGAACTGCGCTTCGTCGAAGTGCGCCTTCGGCAAGGCCATGGCCTTGGCCGCGGTCCCATCGAGCGATCGCTTCACCGGCGCATCACTGGCCTGCAACTGCGCCAGCAGTTCCGGGCTGATGGTCAGCAAGTCGCAGCCCGCCAGCGCGAGGATCTGTCCGGCGTTGCGAAAGCTGGCACCCATCACCTCGGTGCGGATGCCGAAGTGCTTGTAGTGGTTGTAGATGCGTGCCACTGAGCGCACACCGGGATCGTTCGCCCCGGCCTGCGCGGCTTCGTCCCAGCCGGACCCGGCCTGCTTCTTGTACCAGTCGTAAATGCGGCCGACGAATGGCGAGATCAGCGTGACCTTGGCTTCGCCGCACGCCACCGCCTGCGGGAACGAGAACAGCAGCGTCAGGTTGCAGTGAATGCCCTCGCGCTCGAGCTGGCCGGCGGCCATGATGCCTTCCCACGTGGAGGCCACCTTGATCAGCACGCGCTCGCGCCCGATACCAGCGCTCTCGTACAGGCCGATGATGTGGTGCGCACGCGCGATGCTGGCCCGGGTGTCGAACGACAGGCGCGCATCGACTTCGGTCGACACGCGGCCCGGCACGATCTTGAGGATCTCCAGGCCGAAGCGCACCAGCACGTGATCGACGATCTGGTCGATCGGCTCGTCGCGGTGCGCCTTCACGGCATCCTCCACGATGTGCGCGTAGTCGGCGTGCTGCACCGCCTTGAGGATCAGCGACGGATTGGTCGTCGCGTCGCGCGGCGCGTATTGCGCCATCTGCAGGAAGTTGCCGGTATCGGCAACCACCGTGGTCATCTTCTTGAGCTGCTCGAGCTGGTTCATGGCAAGGCGAACGCACCCGTGAACGGGCGTCCGTGGGAGGCCTGTGCATTATCGGACGCGCTCGAGCCTCATCGAGGGACCACGGACACGCCATGGCCACTCAGATTGAGCCATACATGCTGCCCGGCGGTCAGCAGCGGCTCGGGCTCCGGCCACACAACGAAGATCGCACCGAGCGGCGACAGCAGCGTCAGCTCCTGCACGCTGCCGAGGTAGGCGCTCTTCTGCACCACGGCTTCGATGCCCGGGCCTTGGGGCGACAGGCGCCACGCCTCGGGTCGCACAGCGACGCGCACGGCACCCGCGGCCACGGGCTGGCGCGGCCGCAGCGTGATCGGACCCAGCGCCACCGTGCCGTCGCCTCTCGCTTCGCCGTCGAACAGCATGGCCTCGCCCATGAAGCCGGCCACGAACTCGCTGGCCGGCCGCTCGTACAGCGCCTGTGGCGTGCCGCGTTGCGCGATGCGGCCAACGTCCATCACGATGATCTCGTCACTGACGGCGAGCGCTTCGTTCTGATCGTGGGTGACATAGGCCACCGTCAGCTTCAGACGCTGCTGCAGCGCGCGGATTTCCTCGCGCATGCTGCGCCTCAAGCGCGCGTCGAGATTGGACAGTGGCTCGTCGAACAGCAGCACGCGCGGCTCCAGCACCAGCGACCGCGCCAGCGCCACGCGCTGCTGCTGGCCGCCGGACAGCTCGCTCGGCAAGCGCGTGTCGTAGCCCTGCAGGCCGACCAACTCCATCGCCTCATGCGCACGGCGCGTCGCCTCGTGCGCCGGCACCTTGCTCACCGTGAGGCCGTAGCGCACGTTGTCGAGCACGCTCATGTGCGGAAACAGCGCATAGCTCTGGAACACCATGCTCACGTTGCGCTCGGCAGGCCCCAGCGCGGTGACATCGACGCCATCGATCAGGATCTCGCCCGACGTGGGCGACTCCAGGCCGGCGATCATGCGCAGCACCGTGGTCTTGCCGCAGCCCGAAGGCCCGAGGATCGTGGTCAACGTGCCCGTGGGCACGGTGAAGTCAATGCCGTGGACGACCAGCGCCGCCTTCGGACCGCCGTAGCGCTTGGTGATGGCGCGGAACTGAATGCTCATGTCAATGCGCGGACGCACGGCGGCGGCCGAGTTGTCGTTCGCCGACCAGCCATTGGATCAGCGCTGTCGCCAGCGACATGGCCGCGATCAGCACCGTGCAGTACGCCAGCGCGACGCCGTAGTCGCCATTGCCGACACGACCGATGATGTAGGTGGTGGCCAGTTCGGTTTCCGCGGTGACGAGGAAGATCACCGCCGACACGGTGGTCATCGAGCGCACGAAGCTGTACACCAGCGCGGCCACCAGGGCTGGCTTGATCAGCGGCAGCACCACGCGGCGCAGCGTGGTGGCGGTGCCCGCACGCAGCATCGTCGAGGCCTCGTCGAGCGAGCGGTCGATCTGCTTGAACGATGCCGTGCCGGCGCGCACGCCCACCGGCAGATTGCGGAACACGAAGCACAGCACGATGATCAGCGCGGTGCCGGTGAGCTCGAACGGCGGCACGTTGAACGCCAGGATGTAGCTCACGCCGAGCACGGTGCCCGGGATCGCGAACGCGAGCAGCGCGCCGAACTCGAACACGCGCTGGCCCACGAATTGCGTTCGCGCCAGCAACCATGCGATCAACAGACCGATCGCGGCGGTGATCGGCGCAGCGACCGCGGCCAGCTTGATCGTGGTGAAGAGCGAGTTCCACGCCGTGCCGGCCCACACCAGGCCGTGGCTGCCCCACTGCAAGTCGAACGCGGTGATCAGGTGCTGCAGCGTGGGCGTGTAGTCGCGCCCCCAGGTGCGCACGAAGCCGCCGATGAACGCGAACACGTAGACCACCACGGTGAATCCGAGCCATGGCAGCGGCGAGTGCGTGGCACAGGCGCTTGCACGCCGTCGGGCAGTGGCATCGCCAGGCCGGCGTCGCCCTTGCCCGACACCGTGGTGTAGGCGGCGCGGCCGAGCACGCGCTGCTGAACGAAGAACACCGTGAGCGCGAAGGCGGTCAGCAACAGCGCCAGCGACGCGGCCCGGCCCTGGTCGAACTGCGCGCCGACGATGGCGAAGAAGATCTCGGTCGACAACACCGAGTACTGGCCGCCGACGACCACCGGGTTGCCGAAGTCGGCCATGCTCTCGATGAAGCCGACCAGGAACGCATTGGCCAGGCCCGGCTTCATCAACGGCAGCGTCACGCTGCGAAAGGTGGCCGCACGGCTGGCGCGCAGCGTCTGCGCGGCTTCCTCCAGCGCCGGGCTGATGCCCTGCACCACACCGCGCATGATCATGAATGCGATCGGCGTGAAGGCGAACATCTGCGCCAGCCACACGCCGAACAAGCCGTAGAACCAGCGCGACGGCGTGACGCCGAAGGCCCACTCCAGTGCCTGGTTCACCAGGCCAGCGCGGCCGAACAACAGGATCAGGCCGAGGCCGACCACGAACGGCGGCGTGATGATCGGCAGCAGCGCCAGCACCTGCAGCGGTCGCGCCAGCCGTCGGTTGCCGCGTTCGGCCATCAGCGCGATCAATGTGCCGAGCGCAGTCGTGCCGGCCGCCGTCAGCGGTGGCCAGGAACAAGGTGTTCCATGCCACGCCGCAGCGCACGCCGCCGGCGAGGCAGCCGAGCCCCCACACGCGCTCGCCCGCAATGCGATCGATCCAGGCAACGCTCGACCACTGGCCCGCTTCGTCCAGCGCGACGCCGGCGAGCGCCTGACCGACCGGCAAGGCGACGAACAACAGCAACAGCGCCGAACACAGCACGACGGCGCAGGCAACGAACAAGTCGCCACGAAAGGCAGCCGAGCCGCGCGATGCCGACCCCGAACAACATCAGCAGCGCCAGCAGCGTGGCCGCGCCGCCGAGGCCGATGCCGAACTGGCTGCCCGGCGCCGCGCCGAACAGTTGCTCCAGCGCGCTGAAGCTCCAGCCCTTGGCGCCGATCGTGAAGCCCGCGATCAAGCACGCCCGCAAAACCGAGGCCGGCGCCGAGCACCAGCGCGCGCGCCCTGTGCGCGCCCGGCGGCGCCAGCGCAACGACACGCCGACACCCAGCAGCGCGATGGCCACCACCCACAACCACGGCTTGCCGTGCCGCCAGCGCCTGCACGACGCCGGCCGCAGTGTCGCTGCCGCCGAACACCGCGGGCAGCGCCTGCCACCACGACAGGTTCTGCGGCAGGTACCACGGCAGCGCCACGAACGCCACCACGCCCAGCAGCCACCAGGCCGCCGGCGCGCGCGGCGCAGCGCCGAGGCGCATCACTCAGCCCTCGCGCGGCCGCCCGAAGAGGCCTGATCCCCTGGAGCCACGAAGGGGCTCCAGCGGAGCCCTGGGGGAAGCGAGCGTGGCGCGCAAGGGGGCCACTTCAGCGGGGCAGCGAGTTGACGTCCTTCTCCCAGCGCGCAATCAACCTGCGCCGCTCGGCCGAGGCGCCGTACTTGGCGTAGTCGTAATCGATGAACTTGATCTTCTTGAAGTCGGGCACGCGCGGGTCGATCGCCGTGGCCTTGTTCGACGGCAACTGGAACTGCTTGGCTGCGGCGCCGAACTGCTGCGCCTGCGGCGTCAGCGCCCATTCGTAGAACTTCTTCGCCGCCTCCAGATTGCGCGCGCCCTTGATGATCGACATCGAGCCGATCTCGGCGCCGGTGCCTTCGGCCGGCGTGATGGTCTCGACCGGGAAGCCCTGCATCTTCTCGCCCGGGCCGTCGTGCACGAAGCTGATCGACACCGTGGTCTCGCCGCGCGCCACCGCCTTGATCGGCCCGGTGCCCGAGCGGGTGTACTGGCTGATGTTCTTGTGCAGGCCCTTCATGTACTCGAAGGCCTTGTCCTCGCCCATCAACTGCACCAGCGTCGCGACCATCGTGTACGCAGTGCCGCTGGACGCCGGATTGGCGACCTGGATCTCGCCCTTGTAGGCCGGGTTCAGCAGATCGGCCCAGCTCTTGGGCACCGGCAGCTTCTTCTTCGCGATCAGCTCGCTGTTGTAGCCAAAACCCAGCGGGCCGGAATAGATGCCGACCGTGCGGTACTTGCTTTGCGCCGCCTGTTGCTGCGCCCAGCCGTGCAACTGCGGCAGCGCGGGCGACTTGTATTCGAGCGACAGGTCCTGCTCGGCGGCTTGCAGGTGCGGATCGCCGGTGCCGCCGAACCATACGTCGGTCTTGGGGTTGGCCTTCTCGGCGATCAACTGCGCGAGCGCTTCGCCCGAGCCTTTGAGCGACATGTTGATCCTGATGCCGGTGCTCTTGGCGAACACGGTCTGGATCATGTTGCACCACTCGGCCTGCACCGAGCAGATCACGTTGAGCTGCCCACCATCCTGCGCATGCGCTGGCGCGAGGGCACCTGCCACCATCAGTCCCGCCGAGGCCAGGCCACGGATCGTCCTTTGCCCGCTCATCTGCTTGTCTCCATCCAACTGGGGTCGATGGTAGCCACGAGCCCGCGCGCGCCGTCCTAGGGCTCGCACGGGGCAAACCCGGTGCGGGGCGTTGACCCGTGTATGGAACTGCCGCATCATCACTGACGAAACAAAGTTACATGGCTCACGCCGCACTTTCGACCATGTCGTTCGACCTCGTTCTCTTCGGCGGCACCGGCGACCTCACGTGGCGCAAGCTGATGCCGGCGCTGTTCCAGGCCTTCCGCCACGGCAAGCTGCCGCCCGGCGGCCGCATCCTCGCGGTGGCGCGCGACGACACGCAGCGACGACGAGTACCGCGCCTTCATCCACGAGCGCTTCGACGAGGTCGAGCCGGCCAAGCGACCGACCGAGGACGAGTTCGCGCGCTTCGCCACGCTGCTGCACTACCGCCGCATGGACCTGTCGCAGCCCGAGCACTACGCCGGGCTGAAGGCCTGGCTCGACGAGCGCGGCGCCGACACCGTGGTGCTGTACCTCGCCACCAGCCCGCACCTGTTCCCGCTGGTCTGCGAGCAGCTCGGCGCCGCGGGCCTGAACGGGCCGCACGTGCGCGTCGTGCTGGAAAAGCCGCTCGGCCACGACCTGGCCAGCGCGCAGGAGATCAACCGCGTCGTCGCAAGCGCGTTCAGCGAACAGCAGGCGCTGCGCATCGACCACTACCTCGGCAAGCCGTCGGTGCAGAACCTGATCGGCGCTGCGCTTCGGCAACGCGCTGTTCGAGCCGCTGTGGCGGCGCGAGAGCATCGCCAACATCCAGATCACGCTGGCCGAGGCCCTCGGCGTCGGCACGCGCGGCGACTTCTACGACCGCACCGGCGCGCTGCGCGACATGGTGCAGAACCACGCGCTGCAGCTGCTGACGATGATCGCGATGGAGCCGCCGCCGACCAACGACGCCGACGCCATCCGCGACGAGAAGCTCAAGGTGCTGAAGTCGCTGAAGCCGTTCACGCCCGAAACCGTGGCGCGCGACGTGGTGCGCGGCCAGTACAAGCGCGGGCACGGTCGACGGCCAGCCGGTGCCCGGCTACCTCGAGGAGACCAAGGTGCCGCCCGGCAGCACGACCGAGACCTTCGTCGCGCTGCGCACCGAGGTGCAGAACTGGCGCTGGGCCGGCGTGCCGTTCTACCTGCGCACCGGCAAGCGGCTGGCGGCACAGCGATGCGCAGATCGTCGTCAACTTCCGGCCGGTGCCGCACCCGATCTTTCCGGGCAGCGCGCGCGCCAACAAGCTCGTGATCAAGCTGCAGCCCGAGGACGGGCTGGAGCTGCACCTGCTCGCCGCCAAGGGCTCGGGCAGCGGCGAGCTGCTGTCGCCGGTGTTCGCTCGACCTCGACTTCGACAAGGCGTTTGCCGCCGAGCGCGTCGGCGCCTACGAGCGCCTGCTGCTCGACGCGATCGCCGGGCGGCTGAACCTGTTCGTGCGCAGCGACGAGCAGGAGCAGGCGTGGCGCTGGGTCGAGCCGGTGCTGCACGCCTGGGCCCACGACCGCATCCGGCCCCGGCCGTATGCCGCCGGCACCTGGGGCCCGCCGGCCGCCAGCGCGCTGGTCGCGCGCGACGGCTGCGCCTGGGACGAGGAGCAATGACCGCGCGACCCGGCGCCGTGCACCGCGCGTGGCGGTGGGCACAGCGTTGCGACGATGCTCGATCGCATCCGCGCCTCGATCCCGGCGCTGCCGCCGGCCGAGCAGCGCGTGGCGAAGCTGGTGCTGGCCGACGCGCGCAGCTTCGCCGGCCTGCCGGTGGGCGAGCTGGCCGAGCGCGCGCACGTCAGCAAGCCGACCGTCGTGCGCTTTTGCCGCAGCGTCGGCTACGGCGGCCTGGCCGACTTCAAGCTCAAGCTCGCCGGCAGCGTGAACGAAGGCGTGCCCTTCGTGCACCGCGCGGTCAGACGAGGACGACAAGCCCGCCGACCTGATCGTCAAGGTGATCGACAACGCGGTCGGCGCGCTGCTGAAGTACCGCAACGCGGCCGGCGCACAAGCGTTCGAACGCGCCATCGACGCGCTCGCCGATGCCGCGCCGGCAGGGCCGACGCATCGAGTTCTACGGCGTCGGCAACTCCGGCATCGTGGCGCAGGACGCGCAGCACAAGTTCTTCCGCCTCGGCGTGCACGCCGCGGCGGTCAGCGACGGCCACGTGCAGGTGATGAGCGCGACGATGCTGCAAGCCCGGCGATTGCGCGGTGGTCATCCGCAACTCCGGCCGCAGCCGCGACCTGCTCGACGCCGCCGACATCGCGCGCAAGAAGGGCGCGACGACGATCGTCATCACCGCCAGCGCCTCGCCGCTGGCGCAGACTGCCGCCGGCGGCTCAGCAGATCCTGCTGGCCGCCGACCACCCGCGAGGACTCCGACCGCTACAGCCCGATGGTGTCGCGCCTGCTGCACCTGGTGATCATCGACATCCTGACCACCGGCGTCGCGCTGCAGCTGGGCGCGCAGACGTGCGGCCGATGCTGCAGGAGATCAAGCGCAACTTGCGCGCCAAGCGGCACGTGACGGGCTGATGCTCGCTGCGGCGGAGTCAGCTCGCCGGCGCCGGTGGCGCGGCCGAATGCCAGCAACTGGTCCACGCCGTACAGGCGCACCAGCTCGGTCAGCTTGGCGCGGCGCGCCGCGCACCTCGAAGCCCTTGCTCCAGGCACGCGCCAGGCGCCGGCACTCGAGCAGCACGGCGACCGCGGCGCTGTCGAAGCTGCGCAGCGCCGACGCATCGACCGTGAGCGTGGCCGCATCGTCGCTGCGCAACGCCTGCTCGAGCATGCGCAACGTGGTGTTGGCCTCGCACGAGGGTCAGACTTCAGGCAGCACGAGCATGGCGGCACCGGTCGATGAGCAGCGCATCAGTTCTTGGTGCCGGCGATGCTTGTTGCGCTCGGCCAGGTTAGCGATCAGCCCGTCGACACCGCCGCCGCTCAAGTCCGCGCGAACTGGCTGCGGAAGCTGTCGGTCGCCCACACGCCGAGCACGTTGAAGTCGTAGATCTTCCAGCGTGTCGCCGGCCTTCTCGAGCCGGTAGTCGAGCTGGATCGGCTCGCCCTTGCTGACGACATCGGTGCCGACCACGACCTCGTTGGCGCTGCTGCCGCGCACGCACGGCTGCAGCTTGACGGTCTGGTCGCGCACCTGCGTCAGCGCGCCGGAATAGGTGTTGATCAGGTAGGTCTTGAACTCTTCGTTCAGGCGCTTCTGCTGCTCGGGCGTGGCGGTGCGCCACGGCTGGCCGACCGACTGGAGCCGTCATGCGCTGCAGGTTCACGTGGGGCATCACCTTGGTGTCGACCAGGGTGCGGATCTTGGCCGACGTCACCCGCCTGGATCGCCTTGTCGGCCTTGACGGCGTCGATCACTTCGGTGGACAGCGTCATCACGAACGCGTCGGGTGCCGTCTCGGCACTGGGCCAGCGACAGCGTGGTGCCCAAGCGTCAGGGCGATGGCAAGAGTACGAAACATCTGCTTTCCTTCAGGTCTTGTAACCGACCCGCCCAACCTTAACGCATTGCAATACCCACGAGTTCACTTGGGCGGCGTCGCCTCCGAGCCCTCTTCCGGGGGCTCGGGCTCCTCGGGCGGGTTGCCGTCGTAGACCTGGTTGCGGCGCCGCACCAGGAAGCCATCGCGGATCAGCAGGTACTTGTCGAGCGCGATGTCGTCGATGGTGCGCGTGGCCGACAACAATCGCGCGCGCGTGCTGACCACCTGCAAGATGATCACGCCCCATTGGCTGGCTGTGCTGTGGAACCATTCCGACGGCGCAACTTGGAAATCGGCCACGCAGCGAGGCGGCGTCGCGCACCGTCGAAGGACCCAGAATCGGCAACACGAGATACGGGCCTGGGCCGACACCCCAACGGCCCAGCGTTTGGCCGAAATCCTCGGTGCGGCGTTCCATCCCGATGTCGCCCGCAATGTCGATCACGCCGCCGATGCCAAACGTGCTGTTGAAGACGAAGCGCATGCCGGTTTCGAGCCCGGGCAGGGGCTTGGCCTGCAGCACCAGGTTCACCGCCGACCAGGCATCGTTCAAGTTGGCGAAGAAGTTGTCGACGCCGGTGCGCACAAATTGCGGCACAACCTTCTCATAGCCGGTGGCCACGGGCTTCAGCACCGCGTCGTCGACCGCCTCGTTGAACGAGAACACCGAGCGATTGAAGTCCTCGAACGGGTCGTTGGGCGTACCCGGCGTGGTGGCGCAGCCGCTCGCCACCACCAGCACGAAGACAGCCAACGCGACACGGCATGACCCGAGTATCGAACGCATCACTTCTTGGCGCCAGCCGGCGCTGGTTGTGGCACCGGTGCCGGGGCGGCCGTCGTGCCTGCGTCGGCAGCCTTGTTGAAGAGGAACTGGCTGATCAGGTTCTCCAGCACGACCGCCGACTGCGTCTGCGTCACCGTGTCGCCGGGCGCAAGATTCTTCTCGTCGCCGCCGGCCTCGAGGCCGACGTACTGGTCGCCCAGCAGGCCCGCCGTGAGGATCTTGGCCGAACTGTCGCGCGGAAACTCCACGCCGTGCTGGATCTCCATCGTGACCACGCCTTGGTAGGTCTTGGGGTCGAGTCGGATCGACTTGACGCGGCCCACGGTGACGCCGGCGCTGCGCACCGGCGCGCGCGGCTTGAGGCTGCCGATGTTGTCGAAGCGAGCCTGCAGGATGTAGCCGCCGTTGTCGCCGAAGCTGCCGAGGTTGGCCGCCTTCAGCGCGATGAACACCAGCGCCGCGATGCCCAGCATGACGAACAGGCCGACCATCATCTCCATGTTCTTCTTGGTCATCGATGAGTCCCTTTCAAGGTCACGGCGTCGAAAACATCAACGCCGTCAGGATGAAGTCCATGCCCAGCACCGACAGCGACGAGACCACCACCGTGCGCGTGGTGGCGTACGCCACGCCCTCGGGGGTGGCGCTTCGTTTCGTAGCCCTGGTACAGCGCAACGAAGGTGCAGATCACGCCGAACACCGTGCTCTTGACGATGCCGTTGCCGACATCGCGCCAGATGTCCACGCCGGTCTGCTGGATCGACCAGAAGTTGCCAGCGTCGATGCCGATCATCAGCACGGCAACGATGTAGGCGCCGATGATGCCAATCGCCGAGAACAGCAATGCCAGGATCGGCATCGCGACGATGCCGCCGATGAAACGCGGTGCCAACACGCGCGCGCGCGGGTCGATCGCCATCAGCTCCATCGCCGAAAGTTGCTCGCCGGCCTTCATCAGGCCGATCTCGGCGGTCAGCGACGTGCCGGCGCGGCCGGCGAACAGCAGCGCAGTGACCACCGGCCCGAGTTCGCGCACCAGCGACAGGTTGACCACCAGTCCGAGCGACTCCGCCGCGCCATATCTGACGAGCGCGTAGTACATCTGCAGCGCCAAAACGAAGCCGACAGCCATGCCCGAAGCCATGATGATCACGAGCGAACGGTTGCCGATGGCATGAATCTGGCTTAGCACCAGACCGAAGCGCCGCAGTGCCGCCGGAGCGAACCGCACCAGATCGGCGAAAAAGAAGGCCGCATGGCCGAGCGACGCCACCCACTGCAGCACGCGCGCGCCCAGCGCCGCAATCCACACGGTCACAACGGCACCCCGAGGTCGTCGTGCAGCGGCTTGGCGGGATAGTGAAAACGCACCGGCCCGTCGGGCTCGCCGCGGATGAACTGGCGCACTTCGGGGTCATCCGACGCCTGCAGTTCATCGGAGGTGCCGTGCGCGACCACCTTCCCTCCCGAGGACAGCAGGTACGCGTGGTCCGCAATCTCGAAACACTCTTGCACGTCGTGCGACACCACCAGCGACGTGGAACCGGTCGCATGGTTGAGCTGACGGATCAGGTTGGCCGCCACACCCTTAGAAATCGGATCAAGCCCGGCGAAAGGTTCGTCGTACATGATCAGCTCGGGGTCGAGCGCCATCGCACGCGCCAGCGCGATGCGGCGTGCCATGCCGCCCGAGACCTCGCTGATGCGCAGGTGCGCAGCGCCGCGCAGGCCGACAGCATTGAGCTTCATCAGCACGATGTCGCGGATCATCGTGTCGGACAGCTCGGTGTGTTCGCGCAGCGGAAACGCCACGTTCTCGAAGACACTCAGATCGGTGAACAGAGCGCCGAACTGAAACAGCATGCCCAGACGGCGCCGCAGACGATAGAGCTGATCCTTGTCCTGCGTGTTGACGGTCTCGCCGTCGAAGATGACGCGCCCCTTGTTCGGCGGATAGACGCCGGCGATCAGGCGCAACAGCGTGGTCTTACCGCAGCCCGAGCCGCCCATGATCGCGGTGACCTTGCCGCGCTGGAACTTCATGCTCACGTCGTGAAGGATCGTGCGGCTCGCGTCGTAGCCGAACGTCACGTGGTCGATCTCGATCAGGGTGTCGGAATTCAAGGCTGTAGCGAAGGCCCGACGGCGCGTGAGGGCAGGCCGGACGTCGCCGGCTCAAGGGCGGGGCATTGTCGCACGCGGGGTGCGGGGTAACCCTCGTGCGCCGGCGCCGACGCAACGGCTGTTGTGTCGCAGCCAACACCGCAGCCCGGCGAATGTGAGCGGTTGTCAGCGCGGCAGCGTGGACTGGCCCATCAGGTGGCGATCGATCGCTCGCGCGGCCTGGCGGCCCTCGCGAATGGCCCAGACGATCAACGACTGGCCGCGGCGCATGTCGCCCGCGGCGAACACCTTGTCGACACTGGTGCGGTAGCCGGCATCGTCGTCCGTGCCCGCGCGTACATTGCCGCGCGCATCCTTCTCGACGCCGAATGCCTCCAGCACACTGGCCACCGGGCTCACGAAGCCCATCGCCAGCAGCACCAGGTCGGCAGCGTATTCCTTCTCGGTCCCTGGCTCTTCGACCATGCGGCCGTCCTGCCACCTCACGTGCACGGTCTTCAGCGCTTTGAGCTTGCCGCTCTTGCCGTCCTTGCCATCGCCGATGAACTGCTTGGTCGCGATGGCGAACTCGCGCTCGCAACCCTCCTCATGGCTCGAGCTCGTACGAAGCTTCACCGGCCAGTACGGCCACGTGAGCGGCCTGTTCTCCTCTTCAGGCGGCGTCGGCATCAACTCGAACTGCGTGACGCTCGCCGCACCATGGCGGTTGCTGGTGCCCACACAGTCGCTGCCGGTGTCCCCGCCGCCGATCACGATCACGTGCTTGCCGGTGGCCATGAGTCTGGCCCTTGACCTTGTCGCCCGCGACAACCTTGTTCTGCTGCGGCAAGAACTCCATGGCGTAGTGCACGCCGTCGAGTTCGCGCCCGGGCACCGGCAGGTCGCGGCTTGCCTCCGCACCTCCGGCGAGCAGCACGGCGTCGAACTGCGACGTCAGTTCATCGGCGCTGATCGTCTCCTGTGCATCGTTGGTGATCTTGCTGCCCTTGGCCAATGCGCCGATCAACACACCGGTGCGGAAGGTGACACCCTCGCCCCGCATCTGCTCGATGCGCCGGTCGATGTGGGTCTTCTCCATCTTGAAGTCGGGGATGCCATAGCGCAGCAGCCCGCCGATACGGCTGTTCTTCTCGAACACCGTCACCTCGTGGCCGACACGCGCGAGTTGCTGTGCGGCGGCCAACCCCGCCGGACCCGAACCGACCACTGCGACCTTCTTGCCGGTCTTGACCGCCGCGGGCCGGGGCAGCACCCAGCCTTCGGCCCAGGCGCGATCGGCGATCGCGTGCTCGATCGACTTGATGCCCACTGGATCGTCGTTGACGTTGAGCGTGCACGCGGCCTCACACGGCGCCGGGCACACACGGCCGGTGAACTCGGGAAAGTTGTTGGTCGAGTGCAGCACCTCGGCCGCCAACTTCCAATCGTTGCGGTACACGAGGTCGTTGAAGTCCGGAATGATGTTGTTGACCGGGCACCCGCTGTTGCAAAACGGAGTGCCGCAGTCCATGCAACGCGCGCCTTGGATCTTGGACTGCTCGGCCGTGAGGCCGATGACGAACTCCTTCCAGTTCTTCAGCCGCTGCGGCACGGGCTCGTAAGCCTCTTCCAACCGCTTGTGTTCGAGAAATCCGGTGACCTTGCCCATGGGTGCTGACTGCGCTCGTTGTTGTTTGGATGATTACTTGGCTGGCACCGCGCGCTGCTTGCTCGGAGTGGCCTTGGCCTTTGCGATGGTGGCCTGCGTGTCTTCGCTCGCCTTGCGTTCCCCGAGCGCACGCTTGTATTCGTGTGGCAGCACCTTCACGAAACGCGCGCGAGCCTCGGCCCAGTGGTCGAGGATCTCGCGCGCGCGCAACGAGCCCGTCCAGCGGTGGTGGTCTTCGACCCATCGGCGCAGCTGCGCTTCATCCGTCGCCCCGTTGTGCCAGCTCGCGGGATTGGATGTGGCCTGCTGTTCGTCTTTGGTCAGCAGCCTCTCCAGCGCCACCATCGTGGTGTTGCAGCGCTTGGCGAACTGGCCGTCCTCGTCATACACATAGGCCACGCCACCCGACATGCCAGCGGCGAAGTTGCGCCCGGTCTTGCCGAGCACGACCACGGTGCCGCCCGTCATGTATTCGCAACCGTGGTCGCCCGTGCCCTCGACGACTGCGGTCGCGCCCGACAGGCGGACCGCGAAGCGCTCGCCGGCCACGCCGCGGAAGAACGCCTCGCCGCGCGTGGCACCGTACAGCACCGTGTTGCCGACGATGATGTTCTTGATGGCATCGCCACGAAAATCGATGCTCGGTCGCACCACGACGCGGCCGCCCGACAACCCCTTGCCGGTGTAGTCGTTGGCGTCGCCGATCAGGTACAGCGTGACGCCCTGCGCCAGGAAGGCACCAAAGCTCTGACCGCCCGTGCCTTCCATCTGGATGAAGATGGTCTGATCGGGCAGGCCCTCGGGTCGGTGACGGATCAACTCGCCCGATAGCATGGCGCCGACCGAGCGGTTGCCGTTGCGCGCCTCTTGCAGGATTTGCACCTTCTCGCCGCGCTCGATCGCCGGCCGGCACTTTTCGATCAGCTGGATGTCAAGCGCCTTGTTGAGGCGGTGATCCTGCTCCTCCACCTGATAGCGCGGGACATCAGGGCCCAGCTTGGGTTGATGGAAGACGCGGCTGAAGTCGAGGCCCTTGGCCTTCCAGTGCGCGAGGCCCTTGCGCATGTCGAGCAGGTCGCTGCGCCCGATCAACTGATCGATCGTGCGAATGCCCAGCTGCGCCATGATCTGGCGAGCCTCTTCGGCGACGAAGAAGAAGTAGTTGACGACATGCTCGGGTCGACCGGCGAACTTCTTGCGCAACACCGGATCCTGTGTGGCCACGCCGACCGGGCAGGTGTTCAAGTGGCACTTGCGCATCATGATGCAGCCCTCGGCCACGAGCGGCGCCGTGGCGAAGCCGAACTCGTCCGCGCCGAGCATCGCACCGATCACCATGTCGCGGCCGGTCTTCATCTGGCCATCGACCTGCACGCGAATGCGCCCGCGCAGCCGGTTGAGCACGAGGGTTTGCTGCGTCTCGGCCAGGCCGAGCTCCCAAGGCGTGCCGGCATGCTTGATGCTCGACCACGGTGACGCACCGGTACCGCCATCGTGCCCGGCGATCACGACGTGATCGGCCTTGCACTTCGCGACACCCGCAGCGATGGTGCCCACGCCGACTTCGCTGACCAGTTTGACGCTGACCGAAGCACGGGGGTTGGCGTTCTTCAGGTCGTGGATCAGCTGCGCCAGATCTTCAATCGAGTAGATGTCGTGGTGCGGCGGCGGGCTGATCAGCCCGACGCCAGGCACCGAATGCCGCAGGTAGCCGATGTATTCGCTGACCTTGCCTCCGGGCAGCTGGCCGCCCTCACCCGGCTTGGCACCCTGCGCCATCTTGATCTGCAGCTGATCGGCCGACACGAGGTATTCGGTGGTCACGCCGAAGCGGCCGGAGGCCACCTGCTTGATCTTGGAACGCAGGCTGTCGCCGTGCTTCAACGCATAGTCGGCCTCGACGGCCTTGGCGCCGATCACATCGCTCAGCTTGGTGCCGTCGGTGATCGTGATGCCCTTCAGTTCGTTGCGATAGCGCGCCGGATCCTCGCCGCCTTCGCCGGTGTTGCTCTTGCCGCCAATGCGGTTCATCGCCACCGCCAGCGTCGTGTGGGCTTCGGTCGAGATCGAACCGAGCGACATCGCCCCGGTGGCAAAGCGCTTGACGATCGAGGCCGCCGGCTCCACCTCGTCGATCGGGATCGCTTTGGCCGGGTCGACCTTGAACTCGAACAGGCCCCGCAGCGTCATGTGGCGCCGCGACTGGTCGTTGATCAGCTGCGCGTACTCGCGGTACGTCTCGAACCGGTTCGCGCGCACGCTGTGCTGCAGCTTGGCAATCGCATCGGGCGTCCACATGTGTTCTTCGCCGCGCGTGCGCCACGCGTACTCGCCGCCCGCATCGAGCATGTTGGCAAGCACGGGATCGGCGCCGTACGCGGCGCGGTGCATGCGCAACGCCTCCTCGGCGACCTCGAACACGCCAATGCCTTCCACCTGGGACGCGGTGCCGCGGAAGTACTTGTCGACAAAGACCTTGGACAGCCCGATCGCTTCGAAGATCTGGGCGCCGCAGTACGACATGTACGTACTGATGCCCATCTTCGACATGATCTTCGACAGACCCTTGCCAACGGCCTTGATGTAGTTGTAGATCGCCTTTTCGGCCGACAACTCGCCGGCCAGATCGCGGTGCAATTCGATCAGCGACTCAAGCGCAAGGTAAGGGTGCACCGCTTCTGCGCCGAAGCCCGCCAGCACCGCAAAGTGATGCACTTCGCGCGCAGAACCGGTTTCAACCACCAAGCCGGCGGTGGTCCGCAAACCCTCGCGCACGAGGTGGTGGTGCACCGCCGACAGAGCCAGCAGCGCTGGGATCGCCACCTGCTCTCGGCCGATCCGTCGGTCGGTGATGATCAGGATGTTGTGTCCGGTGCGGATCGCGTCGACCGACTCGGCGCACAGCGACGCCAGCTTGGCTTCGATCCCCTCGCGGCCCCATGCCAACGGGTACGTGATGTCGAGTTCGTAACTCTTGAACTTGCCCGATGTGTGGCGAGCGATGTCTCGCAACCGCGCCATGTCGTCGAAATCGAGCACCGGCTGGTGAACCTCGAGACGCATCGGCGGATTGATGGCGTTGATGTCCAGCGGATTCGGTTTCGGGCCGATGAAGCTGTTCAGCGACATCACGATGGCCTCGCGGATCGGATCGATCGGCGGGTTGGTCACCTGCGCGAACAGTTGCTTGAAGTAGTTGTACAGCGACTTGTTCTTGTCGGACAGCACAGCGAGCGGCGAGTCGTTGCCCATCGAACCGACCGCCTCTTCGCCGTTGGCCGCCATGGGCGCCAGCAAGAACTTGATGTCCTCCTGGGTGTAGCCAAACGCCTGCTGGCGGTCGAGCAAGGATTCGGTCGAAGGCTCGGGGCCGCCGGTGACTTCGATCGAATCGAGTCGGATGCGCACGGTCTCGATCCACTGGCGGTATGGCTTGGCGAACGACAACTGGTGCTTCAGCTCGTCGTCGTCGACGATCCGGCCTTGCTCCAGGTCGATCAGAAACATCTTCCCCGGTTGCAGGCGCCATTTCTTGACCACCTTGCTCTCGGGAATCGGAAGCACGCCGGACTCGGAGGCCATCACGACGAGATCGTCATCCGTGACGAGATATCGCGCCGGACGCAAGCCATTGCGGTCGAGCGTGGCACCGATCTGCTTGCCGTCTGTGAACACCATCGCCGCAGGGCCGTCCCACGGCTCGAGCATCGCGGCGTGGTATTCGTAGAACGCGCGACGGCGCGGGTCCATCAGTTCGTGCTGTTCCCATGCCTCGGGGATCATCATCATCGCGGCGTGCGCCAGCGGGTAGCCCGCCATCACCAACAGCTCGAGCGCGTTGTCGAAGATCGCGGTGTCGCTCTGGCCCTCAAAACTGATGGGGTACAGCTTCTTGAGGTCGTCGCCGAGCACGGGAGAGCGCATCACCCCCTCGCGTGCGCGCATCCAGTTGAAATTGCCCTTCACCGTGTTGATCTCGCCGTTGTGCGCGACCATTCGGTACGGGTGCGCCAGCGGCCACTCGGGGAAGGTGTTCGTCGAAAAGCGCTGGTGCACCAGCGCCAGCGCGGAGACCACGCGTGGATCCTGCAAGTCCTGGTAGTACTGGCCCACTTGGTCGGCCAGCAGCAAACCCTTGTAGATGACCGTGCGACAGCTCATGCTCGGCACGTAGTACTCGCGGCTGTGCGTCAACTTGAGCGCCTGAATCGCGGCCGACGCGGTCTTGCGGATCACATACAGCTTGCGCTCCAGTGCGTCTGGGACGATCACATCGGGCCCGCGGCCGATGAAGATCTGCCGGATCACGGGCTCTTTGGAGCGCACCGCCGGCGACATGGGCATGTCGCGGTCGACAGGCACGTCGCGCCAGCCGAGCAGGGTTTGACCTTCGGCTTTCACTGCCCGGGCGAGCTCTTGTTCGCATGCCAGCCGCGAGGCGTGTTCCTTCGGCAGGAAGATCATGCCGACGCCGTACTCGCCAGGCGGCGGGAGCTCGACGCCTTGTGCGGCCATCTCGCTGCGGTAGTACTCATCGGGGATCTGGATCAGCACGCCGGCGCCGTCGCCCATCAGCTTGTCGGCGCCGACCGCCCCGCGGTGGTCAAGGTTGGCAAGGATCAGCAGGCCCTGCTCGATGATGTGATGCGAGCGCTGTCCCTTGATATGCGCAACGAAACCAACGCCGCAGGCATCATGTTCGTGGCCGGGCTGGTACAAGCCCTCGCGCATTGCGATCTCTCGCGCCGATTCATCGACAGGGGAGCCTTGACCGGTGGACATACGGAACCTCTCAGAACGGTCTCGGAAATCTAATGCACCGCAACAATCCTCTCAACCACAATAAATAGGGTCAGACTCCTTTAATGATGCTGATCATCAATGGTGCGTATTAAATAGGGACAGAGTCAATATAGTGCATCCGCCTTTTGGTCAGCCTTTTCGCGGCCTGCCGCGTCGGCCCGGTGTCAGCCGCCGCGCGGTCTCTTTCTGAAGAGAGTCGAGGAATCGAGCGGAGCCAACTGGTCGAGCTTTGAGCACCGCCGTGACCAGGTGCTCTCGTGCGTCATGCGGCATCGACTCGTTCAAGCGGACCCGATAGGCCGAAGCCCGGTCGAAAGGGGTGTTGCCGAGCGCCCAGTACTCCGCGATGTCGCTGAGTGGCACGGCCCCGTCGAAGCCGAGGTGTTGGCGAGCGCTCGACCACGGCGTCGACGCCGCATCGGCCGAATCAGCAAGCGCCGGGTCCGTCAGCGCCTGATCCACGAAGACCATCGCGCCCAGCAAGGTTGCACCGGGCTCGACGATCGTTGAACGATATCGGCCATCCCACAAGCTGCCGCTGCGATCGTGCCTGCGGTTGAACACCGCGGAGAAGCGGCGGCCGAGCGACTGCATGGCGCGGCTCAACTGGCCTTCCTGGTGGGGCGTGCACAACAGCCAGACGCGATCTTGTTGAAGGGCATATGCATGCAGCGCGACTTGGTCGCGTTTCAGCGCGATCTCAAGCGCGCCAACAAACGCCTGCCGGTCCACGTCGTCATGGAACACGGACTCGCCGTTGTGGCCCCGGAGAAGGACGAGGTGTGCGTATCCGGCTACGGACAAGCGCGGCAGACGGGCCATGCACGGACAGTGTTCAGCGTTTTGGAGCGGCTTGGGCTGAGTGCCTTATCAAGCGCCGCAGTGCGCTTCAATCACGTTGCGCACAATCGCATCGGAGGCCCCCCGCAGCGCCGCCTCGCCTTTGCCAGTTAGTACCACGAAGCGAATCTCGCGACCGACAGCCTTCTTGTCGAGTCTCATGAGCTGGAGGTAGCGCTCGGCTCCCAGCGCAGGGGCCTGGATCGGCAGGCCTAGCTGCTTCAACAGAGCCGCCAGGCGCTCGGCCACGGTCACATCGATGACACCGAGCTTCACCGATAGCGAAGCCCCCAGGACCATCCCGGCAGACACCGCCTCTCCGTGCAGCCATTGGCCGAAGCCGAGGCCTGCCTCGATGGCGTGGCCGAACGTATGGCCGAAGTTGAGAATCGCCCGCACATCACTCTCGCGCTCGTCCTTGGCAACGACCGCCGCCTTGATCTCGCACGACCGTCGCACGGCATGCGCCAAAGCATCTGAATCGCGGGCCAGCAGTGCTGTAGCGTGTTCTTCAATCCACTCGAAGAAAGACCAGTCCGCGATCGGCCCGTACTTCACCACTTCGGCGAGCCCAGCCCGCAACTCGCGATCGGGCAGCGTCTTCAACACTTCGAGGTCGCAAACCACCCGCCGCGGTTGATGGAACGCTCCGATGAGGTTCTTGCCCATCGGGTGATTGATCGCGGTCTTGCCGCCCACTGACGAATCCACCTGCGCGAGCAATGTGGTTGGTACCTGCACATAGGGCACACCGCGCATGAACGCGGCCGCGGCAAAGCCCGCGATATCGCCGACGACGCCCCCTCCCAATGCATAGACGGTCGTCTGCCTGTCGCAGCCGTGGTCAAGCAGCGCATCGAACACCTGGTTCAACGTCTGCCATTGCTTGTGCTCTTCGCCATCAGGCAACTCGACGCTCAGTACACGGGCATGGCGGGCGGCAAGCGCAAGCTCCAAGCGTTGCAAATAGAGCGCCCCAACGACGGGGTTGCAGACGATCAATGCGTCGCCGCCGGTCGGCAAGCCGTGCCAAACAGCTGGATCGGCCAGCAAACCGGTCCCAATGCGGATGTCGTAACTGCGCTCACCGAGGGCGACGGTGACACAGGTCCCGGCTGTGTGATGCGATGGAGACGCTGCGACGGACATCCCCGAAGTGTAGGACGAGCCCGCCGAGGCCCCGCGTCCTCAGCGCTCGTCCCGCGCGGTCGCAACCGGAGAAGGCACGTGCGCTGGATCGATCACTCCGGCCAACTCCAGTTGCATCAGGATGGTCCCGGCGAGCATCTTGACCGAAGGCCGGCCCGTCTCGATGACGAAGCGCGCTGCATCACGGTACAGAGGGTCGCGTTCGCGAAACAGCTCGCGCAGTTTGCGCACCGGATCGCGCACTTGGAGCAACGGCCGGTTTGTGTCGTGGCGCAGGCGCCGAATCAACTCCTCAGGCGTCGAACGCAGATAGACAACTTGGCCGTGTGCCTGCATCAGGTGCCGGTTCGCTTCGCGCAGTACGGCGCCGCCTCCAGTGGCCACGACCTGCGAATCCTGCGCAAGCAGGCTTTCCAGCACTCGTTGTTCGATGTCGCGAAACGATGCCTCACCGTGCTGTTCGAAGTGACTTCGGATCGAGCAACCCAGCTGACGCTCGATCTCGGTGTCTGAATCGAAGAACGGCCAATTGAGCCGTCGCGCAAGTTGGCGCCCGATCGTGGACTTCCCACTTCCCGGCATACCGACCAAGACAATGATGGCCATGGCTGCAAACGGGCTCCCAAATGGCATCAGGGCGCCAGTCTATGCGACCGGCGCCCTGAATTCGGAATCGCTAAGGTCAGCGAGCCGCAGTTCGGTCGGTGATGATGCGAGGCGTCAGGAACACGAGCAACTCGGTCTTGTTGGCCGTGCGAATGGTGTTCTTGAACAGGTACCCCAGCACGGGCACGTCACCCAGCCAAGGAACCTTGTTCACCTCATCGCGCTCGGTCTGCGTGAAGATGCCGCCGATCACCACTGTGCCACCGTTCTCAACCAGCACTTGGGTCTTCACGTGCTTGGTGTCGATCGCAAAGCCAGCGGCGGTGTTGCGGCCGACGCTGTCCTTGTTGACGTCAACATCCAGAATGACGTTGCCCTCCGGCGTGATTTGCGGCGTGACCTCCAGCTTCAGGTTGGCCTTGCGGAACTGGATCGACGTCGCGCCGCTGGACGTGGCCACCTGGTACGGCAGTTCTTCGCCCTGCTCGATCAAGGCCTTGATCTGATCTGCCGTGATCACACGCGGGCTGGAGATGATCTTGCCCTTGCCATCGGCTTCCAGTGCTGACAGCTCCAGGTTCAGGAAGCGGTTGGCTGACGCACTGAAGAGAGACAACGCGAACGACGCCGCCGTCGCCCCGCCCATCGCGCTGGTGTTGGCCGGCAGATTGACGAACTGCGTATTCGGGATGTAGCTGCCGGCAGTGATAGCGGCTTGACCCGTTTGCTCGCCAACGCCCAGGTAGTTGCCGGTGGGCAGGGAGGCCCGGCCGCGACCCATGTCAAAGCCAGGATTGGCATTGAGGTCCAAAGCGCCGAGTTTTGCCCCCAGGGCGCGACCGAACTTGTCGTCCGCTTCAACGATCCGCGCTTCGATCATCACCTGCCGAACCGGGATGTCGATTTTGCTGATCAACGCCTGAATCTCTTCCAGCTTCGACGGGATGTCGGTGATGAAGATCTGGTTGGTCCGCGGCTCAGAGATCACGCTCCCGCGCGGGCTGAGAATTCGAGTCGCAACGCCTCCCTGTTGTGCCCCGCTTCCTTGCCCAGCCAACCCCTTCGCGACGTCCTCGGCCTTGGTGTAATTCAACTGGAACGACTGCATGCGCACCGGCTCGAGGTCGGTGATCTGCTTGCGGGACTCCAACTCGAGCTTTTCCTTCGCAGCGAGTTCGTCTTTCGGCGCGATCCACAGCACATTGCCCGACTTGCGAACACCCAGGCCCTTGCTCTGCAGGATGATGTCGAGCGCCTGATCCCAGGGTACGTCCTTCAGCCGCAGCGTCACGCTGCCGGTGACCGTATCGCTGGTCACGACGTTGAAGTTGGTGAAGTCCGCGATGACCTGAAGCAGCGCACGAACTTCAATGTTCTGGAAGTTCAGCGACAGCTTCTCGCCCGCGTAACCCGGACCCTGTGTCAGCTTGTTCGGGTCGACCTTCATCGGCCGGACTTCGAGCACGAACTGATTGTCCGTTTGATAGGCGCTGTGCTCCCAGGAGCCACGCGGTTCCACCACCAGACGCACGCGATCGCCAGTCTGCTGCGTCGACACCGTTTGCACCGGCGTGCCAAAGTCCGACACGTCCAGCTTGCGTCGGAGCGCATCGGGCAGCGTCGAGCGCAAGAACTCCACCACCAAGGTCTGGCCCTGCTGGCGAATGTCGACACCGACTTGCGTGTTGGCCAGGCCAACCACAACGCGGCCCGCACCATCCGGACCGCGACGGAAGTCGACGTCCTTCAGGGGCAGTTGCTCGCGGTTTTGGCTTGCGGCAAAGTGAACCGGCTCGCCGGTCGGGCTGGTGCCGGCCTGGGCCGCACTGCCCGAGCCTTCAAGCACGACCACGAGGACTTTGCCCTGCAGCTCTGCCTTGTAGTTGGCGGCTTGCTTCAGGTTGAACACAAGGCGTGTTCGGTCACCAGCCTGAGCCACGTTGACCGAACGCAGGTTTCCCTGATTGATGTCGACGGTCGAGCGACCCAGGCCATTGCCGATGCCGGGCAGGTCGATCGCCACGCGCGGCGGGGCCTGCACCGTGAAACCGTTTGGCACCGCGGCAAGTGGCTCACTCAGCTCGATGCGGATGACTTCGGTCCCCGCCTGCTGGCTGCTGGTGATCGCCTGGATCGTGTTTTGCGCCCAGCCGACCAGCGGAGCTGCGAGCCCCAGGACGAGTGCGGCCGCCTTGAAGCGCCACTTCTGCATGTTGAGGTTCTCCCACCGTTGTTTCATCGCGCCTTCTCCTGCAACTGCAGCGTGCTGGGCCGCTCGATCCATTCCCCTGCGGCGTCTTGAACGATCTCGCGCAGCGCGATCTCGGTCTCCGTGATCCTCAGGATCCGTCCGTAGTTCTGACCGAGGTAGTCGCCGACCTTCACTTGGTACAGCAAGTTGTCAACTCTCAGGAGCGCAAACGGCCTTCCCTGCTTTGTGACACTGCCGACCATGTTCATGCCGTCAAGCGTGTAGAACTCCAAAGGCTCCTTGCGCCGATTGAGTTCTGCGGCCACCAATGAATTCGGCTGTTTGGCTTCCTGCTTGAGGGCGACCGACAGTTTCTGATTGCTAAACGGTTCGACCGCTTGAGCGCTCGAGTACGGGGCCGGGTCAAATTTCTTGGGCGCAACCAAGGGCGTGATGTTGGGTTTGACTTCGCGCCGCTGTTGGTCCATCCAACCTTGCAGCTCTTCGGTCTCCGCTCCGCAAGCCGCAAGAAGACTGACTACGGCGGCCGCCGCGCACCAACGGTGAATGGAACGCCATGCGGTCATTTCTTCGCTCCCGCAGTCTTGGCCGCTGCCCTGCGTTGTGCGTCGACTTCACTGGTGTCGAGGTAGCGATATGTTCTTGCCGTTGCATCCATGGCGAGGATGCCGCTGCTGTCCCGAGGTACAGGCGCTATGTTGAGGTTGTGCAGCGTGACGATTCTCGACAGGTTCGCCACGTCAGCCGCGAAGGATCCGATGTCGTGATACCGACCGGTCACGCGGATCGTGATGGGCAGCTCCGCGTAGTACTCCTTGACCTCGACTTGACCGGGCCTGAAGAGCTCGAACTGCAACCCGCGACCAAGTCCCGCTTGGTTGATGTCGGAGAGCAGCGCGTCCATCTCTGCTTTCCCAGGCAACTGCTTTTCCAGTTGGGTCACGTACTCTTGAACTTGCAACTTCTGCTTGCGTAATTCGGTGAGGTTGACGGCTTGACCAAGCTTGCTGCGATAGTCGGCTTTCAATCCCGGTTCGCGGTCACGCTCGGATTGAAGCTCATCGGCCGCCGTGGACAACACGACGAACCATCCCAAAACCACCACAGCCAACGCGGCCCCGACCCAGGCTGCGAGCTTCGGGAGCGCAGGCCACTGTCCTGGCTCACGAGCGTTGAGTCCGCGAAACTGGGATGCGGCGTGATCCAGGAACGTCGTTACATCGAATTGGCGCGATCGGGCCATCTTCCTCTCCTACGCCGACTTGGCGCCGGTGGCCGCCGGCGCTGGTGTGGTGGGCGCCGCAGGCGGCGCTGGGCGCTTCAAAGTCAGCCGCATCGAAAAATCGTAGAGGCGGCGCTGTTCCTTGCTGGCCGTCTGCACGTTCACGGCTCTGATCTCGACCAGTTCCGGTCGCTCCAGCCACTTGGAGTTGTATTGCGTGTTCCGTAGAAACTCCGAGACGCGTTCGTTCGTTTGCGCAACACCGGCGACCGTGACGACGCCCCCGTTTTGCTTGATGTCTCTGAGGTAGATGCCTTCCGGCGTCTGCTTGACCAGTTCGTCCAGCAGATAAACGGGAATATTTCGATTGGTCTGCAGATCTTCCACAGCCCGCTGACGCGCTTTTAGGGCCTCGATTTCGCTGCGAAGCGTGGCGATGTCCTTGATCTGTACCTCGAGCTTGGCGATCTCACCCTTCAGGAACGTGTTGCGCGCCTGTTGCGCAGCTGTGAGTTGCTGGAGCACCGAGTACCAGATACCAACGACCACCGCGCCCACGACGGCGGCGACTCCAAGCGCGGCGAAGAACGCGCGTTTTCGGGCAACGCGCTTCTCTTCGCGATGCGGTAGTAGGTTGATGAGTATCACTGCACGAACCTCCGCATCGCCAAGCCACAGGCCGTCAGGTACGAGGCCGCCTCACGGCGCATCCTGGCTTCGCGAACACCAGAGCCCAGGCGCATGTTGTCGAACGGGTTGACCACCATTGACGCGAATCCGGTCAACTCGGTCACGCGATCCTTCAGCCCTGGCAGGGTGGCGGTGCCACCGGCCAGCATCACGTAGTGCACCTTGTGGTGCGGCGTGCTGGTGAAGAAGTACTGCAGCGCTCGTCCGATCTCCTGCGACAAGCTGTCGACGAACGGCACGAGGATCGAGGCCTCGTAGTCTTCGGGCAGATCGCCCGCCATCTTCTTCGCCTCGGCTTCCTCAAACGAGAAGCCGTACTGCCGCGAGATCAGTTGGGTCAGCTGCGAACCACCGAAAGGCCTGGTCGCGGTCGTACAGCATTTCGTCATCGCGCAGCACCTTGAGGCTCGTGGTGTCGGCGCCGATCTCGAAAAGCGCCACCAGCGCGTCCTTGCCTTCATTGGGCAGGGCCGAGATGACGCGGCCCATCGCCAGCCGGGACGCATGCGATTCGATATCGAGCACCACGGGCTTCAGGCCGGCCGCTTCCGCAAGGCCTTGACGGTCCTGCACACGGTCCTTGCGGGACGCGGCGATCAAGACCTCGACGTCACCGACCGACGTGGCGCTCGGCCCGATCACGCAGAAGTCGAGACTGACCTCGTCAAGCGAGAACGGGATGTATTGGTTGGCTTCGGATTCGACCTGCAGTTCGAGTTCTTCTTCGCGCAGCCCCGCCGGCAGCATGATCTTCTTGGTGATGACCGCGGACTGCGGCATCGCCATGACGACCTGTTTGGTTCTGGAGCCGCTCTTTTGGACCACGCGGCGCACCGCATCCGCCACCTCGTCGAATTTCTCGATCTGGCCGTCGGTGATCCAACCTTTTTCGAACGGTTCGGACGCAAACCTCTCCAACACGAACTCGCCGCCGGAAGTCTGACCCAACTCGACCAGCTTCGCGCTCGAGGAACTGATGTCCAGACCGATGACGGGTGGGTGCTTGCGACCCAACAGCAGGTCAAGAAAGCTCACGGATTGGATCTCCCAACGCGCAGATAAGAGCGAAACACACTCTTAAGAAGTCACTTCAATGCTAGCAGTAAAGCCTTTGTGCACCAAAGGAAAATTCCCGCACCGACCAGCCGCCTCGTTGTGATTGGCCGACGCTTCAAACGAGGCTTCGATCGGCTCAAACAGCAGTAGGCCACGAGAACACCAAGGCCCGGTTTGTGACCGGCGAGAAGCAGTTCACGCTTGTCGCTGGTTCAGCGGCATCACCTTCCTATAATCAAACCGCACCCATGAGCGACACAGCGCACGCCAACAAGGCGCCATCTGCGGGTCCTCGGTGGGACCCGTTCCAAAACTGGCCGAGTTGGGCCCGCAACCTCCTGCGCGTGTCGAGCTGGGCCCTTGGATTCCTGGTCGCCGGCGTGATCTCAGCCATCACGCTGGTTGCCATCGCACTGTCGGTGGCCTACCCGAACCTGCCTGACATCGCGGGCCTCAGCGACTACCGGCCCAAACTGCCGCTGCGCGTGATTTCGGCCGACGGTGTGATGCTGGGTGAGTTCGGTGAAGAACGCCGCCAATTCACCCCGATTGGGCAGATTCCCAAGGTGATGAAGGACGCCGTGTTGGCGATCGAAGATGCTCACTTCTACGAGCACGGCGGCGTCGACTACAAGGGCGTGTTGCGCGCTGGTATCGCAAGTCTGAGCGAATTCAAGAGCCAGGGAGCATCGACCATCACGATGCAGCTGGCGCGCAACTTCTATCTGTCCACCGAAAAGACGTTCACACGGAAGATCTACGAGATCCTGCTCGCGCTGAAGATCGAAAGCCAGCTTTCGAAGGAGCAGATCCTCGAGGTCTACATGAATCAGATCTACCTTGGCCAGCGCGCCTACGGGTTCGCAGCGGCGAGCGAGGTTTACTTCGGGAAGTCGCTGCACGACATCACGATCGCAGAGGCCGCCATGCTGGCTGGCCTGCCGAAGGCCCCGTCGGCGTACAACCCGATCGCCAACCCGCGTCGCGCCAAGGCAAGACAGCAACACATCATCGACCGCATGGTCGAGAACGGCTACATCACGCCGGAACAAGCTGAGACCTCGCGCCAACAGAGCCTGCGCTACCGCACTGCCGTGGAACCCAGAGTGCACGCGCAGTACGTGGCCGAGACCGTGCGCCAACTGATCTACGCGCAGTACGGCGAAGAAACCTACTCGCGCGGCCTGAACGTGTACGTGACCATCAACGCCAACGAGCAAGAGGTGGCTTACCGTGCGTTGCGCAAGGGACTGATGGAATACGAGCGCCGGCAGGTCTACCGCGGCCCCGAGGCGTACGTCGACCTGCCTTCCAATGCCAAGGACATCGATGTGCGCATCGCCGAAGCGCTCACCGACCATCCCGACAATGACGAATTGCTCGCGGCGGTGGTGATCGAGGCGTCGTCGAAGCGCGTCGTGGCGGTACTGCAATCAGGTGAATCGATCACGGTCACGGGCGATGGCCTGAAACCGGTCGCTTCGGGACTGGCGGAGCGTGGCCCCCCCAAGAGCCGGATCCGACCTGGTGCCGTGGTGCGCGTGGTGCGCGGCACGAAGGGCGATTGGAGCCTGACGCAGCAGCCCGAGGTCGAGGGCGCGTTCGTGTCGATGCAGCCAACCGATGGCCAGGTCCGCGCCATGGTCGGAGGATTCGACTTCGACAAAAGCAAGTTCAACCACGTCACGCAGGCGTGGCGGCAACCGGGCTCGAGCTTCAAGCCCTTCATCTATTCCGCCGCGCTCGAGAAGGGCTTCACGCCGCTGACCACGATCAACGACGCACCGCTGTTCTTCGATGCCACGGCCACTGGAAGCCAGCCGTGGGAACCGAAGAACTACGACGGCAAGTTCGAGGGCCCGATGCCGCTGCGCCAGGCGCTGGCGAAATCGAAAAACATGGTGTCGATCCGCATCCTGCAGGCGATCGGGCCGGCGTACGCGCAGGATTGGATCACGCGCTTCGGCTTCGAGGCCGAAAAGCACCCGGCGTTCCTTACGATGGCACTCGGCGCTGGTGCGGTCACGCCGTTGCAGATGGCTGGCGCGTACAGCGTTTTTGCGAACGGCGGCTACCGTGTCAATCCGGTGGTGGTGTCACGGGTCACCGACTCCAAGGGTCGCGTGCTGCAGGAGACCAAGCCGCAGGTGTTCGATGCGTCGGCGCGCGCCATCGACGCTCGCAACGCGTTCATGATGACGCAGCTGCTGCGCGAGGTCACGCGCAGTGGCACCGCAGCACGCGCCAGTTCGTTACGCCGACCCGACATCGCCGGCAAGACCGGAACCACCAACGATTCGCTCGACGCTTGGTTTGCCGGCTACCAACCCGACCTCGTGGCCGTGGTGTGGATCGGCTACGACACGCCGCGCAAACTTGGTGACCGCGAAACCGGAGGCGGCCTTGCGTTGCCGGTGTGGATGGAATACATGTCCACCGCGCTCAAGACGATTCCGCCCCGCTCATTGCCGCCGCCCGAAGGGGTGGCGCTGCACGGCAGCGATTGGATGTACGAGGAGTTTGGCCCGGGCGCTGGCGTCGCCAGCCTCGGCATGGAGGATCAGCTGCCGCCGCAGATGCCCAGCGAGGACGAGCGCAAGAGCATCCTCGACCTGTTCAAGCGCTGATCGACAGCGTGCGGCCCGCCTGCTCGCTGATCTCACGCGATAGCACGGCAAAGAACTCGCCGCCCTCGCGCGAATCGACCCACCGATCCCCGACCCAGCGGAAGTGATAGCCGCCCTTGCGCGCGGCGAGCCACAGTTCGTGCAGCGGCGGCTGCGTGTTCACCACGATCTTGCCGCCGCCTGGAATGGACAGCTCCAGCAATCCACCGGTTCGCTGGCCGTCGATGTCGATCACGTCATCCTGCAGCCAACGATCCAGCGTCGCTTCGATCGCTGCCAGCACGGTCTGCGAGCGCAGATGAAACTCACTGTCGGTGAGCTTGCTCGGCACGGAAGTGGGCGCAGACATGGTCGATACAATGCAGCGATGCGTCGGTTCCGCAGTGTAGCCATCGCCACATCGCGCCAGAAGGCGCGGTCTTGCTTGACCCTGCGCACACTGCTGGCGCTGGTGGCCGCCAGCTTGGCGAATGCCGCCTGTGGCCAAAAGGGACCGCTCGTGCTGCCCAAACCCACGTCGGCCACGAACGCTGCGTCGGCGCCTGCGCAATGACCGGGCTGCCAGGCCACCCTTTCTTGCACCGCCGAGGCAAAGAGCTCTGGCTGGAAGGAGCAAGGCTCGCCGATCTGGCCGAGCAACACGGCACACCACTCTATGTGTACTCGCGTGGCGCGATGCGCGCGGCACTCGAGCCCTACCAGCGGGCGTTGGCCGGACGCAAGCACTTGATCTGCTATGCGATGAAGGCCAACTCCACGTTGGCCGTGCTGCAAACGTTTGCCGAAATGGGCTGCGGCTTCGACATCGTCTCGGGCGGTGAGTTGAAGCGCGTGCTGGCGATCGGCGGCGACCCGGCGCGCGTGGTGTTCTCTGGCGTTGGCAAGACCCGGGACGAAATGCGGTTTGCGCTCGCGACCGGCGTGCGTTGTTTCAACGTCGAAAGCGAGTCGGAGCTGCGGATGCTGTCTGACTTGGCCACGCAGATGCAGCGCCGTGCGCCGATCAGTCTGCGCGTGAATCCGGACGTCGATGCGAAGACTCACCCCTATATCTCGACCGGCCTGCGCGGCAACAAGTTCGGCGTGGCGCACGATCGCGCCGTGGCGGTGTATCGCAGCGCGGCGAGCCTCCCGGGCATCGACGTGGTCGGCATCGACTGCCACATCGGCTCGCAAATCACCGATGGCGCACCGTACCTGGAGGCAGTCGATCGCCTGCTCGATCTTGTCGAAACCGTCGAGCGTGACGGAATCCACCTGTCTCACATCGACCTCGGTGGCGGCCTGGGCATCACCTACACGGACGAAACACCGCCGGCCGCCGACGCCTTGGTCGGCGCGATGCTGGCACGCATCGACGCGCGCGGACATGGCGACCGCGAGATTCTGGTCGAACCAGGACGATCGTTGGTCGGCAACGCCGGCGTGTTGTTGGCTCGGGTGCAGGTGCTCAAGCGCGGCAGCGAGCGCAACTTCTGCATCGTCGACGCGGCGATGAACGATCTGGTGCGCCCAGCGATGTACAACGCCTGGATGGGTATCACCGCCTGCACCTTGCGCGATGGCACGCCGCAGACGTGGGACGTGGTCGGGCCGATCTGCGAATCCGGCGACTGGCTGGGGCGCGAACGCTCCTTGGCGGTGGCCGAAGGCGATGTGCTCGCCATCACGTCGGCTGGTGCTTACGCCATGGCAATGGCCAGCAACTACAACAGCCGCCCGCGCGCCGCCGAGGTGATGGTCGACGGCGATGCGGTCCATGTGATCCGGCAGCGCGAGACGCTCGAATCGCTGTACGCCGGCGAACGACCTATCGCATAACGCCGGTGCGGCGTCACGCTGCCACCGCGATGCGGCCTTCCATCACCGCGTGACAGGCCACGCGGATGCCTTTGAACTCGGCCAGCGCCGGTCGCTCGCGCTTGCAGCGCTCGTTGGCATGCGGACAGCGCGGATGAAAGGCGCAGCCGCTCGGTGGGCTAAGCGGATTGGGCACCTCACCTTGCACTGGCGTGCGTGCGCGCCCGGTCATGCCGATGTCGGGGATCGCGTCCAGCAGCATGCGCGTGTAGGGATGGCGCGGCGACGAAAACAGCGTGGCCTTGTCGGCCAGCTCCACCAAGCGGCCGAGGTACATCACGCCAACCTCATCGCTGACATGCCGCACCACCGCCAGGTTGTGCGAGATGAACAGGTAGGTCAGGCCCCGCTGCCGCTGCAGGTCCTTCATGATGTTGAGCACCTGCGCTTGCACCGACACGTCGAGCGCCGACGTCGGTTCGTCGCAAACCAGGAACTCCGGTTGCGTGGCCAGCGCGCGCGCGATCGAGATGCGCTGGCGCTGCCCGCCAGAGAACTGGTGCGGGAACTTCACCATGTCGGCGGCCGCAAGGCCCACCTGGTGCAGCAGATCCGAGACGCGCTGCGTCAGTTCGCCTGAATTGGAGACGAGGGCATGCTCGCGCAACGGCTCGGCGACGATGTCGCGCACCGTCCAGCGCGGATTCAGGCTCGCGTAGGGATCCTGAAAGATCATCTGCATGCGGCGCCTGAGCGCTCGCCCTTCCGCGGCGTCCCAGACCGCTTGGGTCACCTGGCCGTCGTAGCGCACCTGCCCGCGCGTCGGCTGCGTACAAGCCCACCAACAGACGTGCCACGGTGCTCTTGCCGCAGCCCGATTCTCCGACCAGCGCCAGTGTTTTGCCCTTGTGGATCGTGAAGCTCACGCCATCGACCGCGTGCACATACTGGCGCGGCTTGTGCTCCAGCACCCGATTGAGCCAAGGCGCCGACACGTCGAACACCTTGGCGAGGTCCACCGCCTCGACGAGCGCCGTCATCGCACGACCCTCTGAGGCGAATCGAGCAGCCAACAGGCCGCACGCGTGGCGGGCGCTTGCAGCAGATCGGGCCGCTCGACGCGGCAGCGCTCGAACACCTTGGGGCAGCGCGGGTTGAAAGCACAACCAGGTGGGATCGCGTTCAAGCGCGGCATCGCGCCGTCGATCTGCAGCAATCGCTCGCGCGCCGATGTCATCGATGGGATCGAGCCCATCAGCCCCACCGTGTATGGGTGCGCCGGCTGGTGGATCACCTGCTGCACCGGGCCGATCTCGACGACGCGGCCGGCGTACATCACCGCCACGCGATCGCTCGCTTCGGCGATCACGCCCATGTCGTGCGTCACCAGCATCACCGCGGCGCCGTGCTGTTTGGCGGTGCGCTTGAGCAGCGCGATGATCTGTGCCTGGATCGACACGTCCAGCGCCGTGGTCGGTTCGTCGGCCACGATCAGTTTGGGCTCGGCCGCCAGTGCCAACGCGATCACCACGCGCTGGCGCATGCCGCCGGAGAACTGGTGCGGGTACTGGTCGAAGCGCGCCTCGGCCGCCGTAATGCCGGTTTCCTGGAGCAACGAGATCGCGCGCGCGCGCGCCTCGCTCGCGTTCAGAGGCAGATGGGTCTGGATCGTTTCGATCAACTGGCGGCCGATGGTGTACAGCGGGTTCAGCGACGTCAGTGGATCCTGAAAGATCGCACCGATGCGTCGGCCGCGGATGGCACGCATGCGTTCAGGGGGGAGGTTGTCGATGCGCTCACCCTCGAGCCGGATCTCACCTGCGGCGATGCGGCCCGGTGGCTCGAGTAAGCCAATGATCGACGCGCCGGTGAGCGATTTGCCAGCGCCCGATTCGCCGACCACCCCGAGGATTTCGCCTGGTGCGATGTCGAACGTCACATCGTCGAGCGCCACAAGCGTTCCGCGCCGCGTGGGAAATTCCACGCGCAGTTGCTTCACTTCGAGCAGAGGCCGGGACATGGAGATGCGCGCCTGAACTTCAGCGCAGCCGCGGATTCAACGCATCGCGCAGCCAGTCGCCGAGCAGGTTCACCGACAGCGCGATCAGCACCAGCATCAGGCCGGGAAAGACGGTGATCCACCACTCGCCGGAGAACAGGAAGTCCTGTCCGATGCGAATCAGCGTGCCCAACGAGGGCGCCGTCGGCGGTACCCCCACGCCGAGAAAGCTCAACGTCGCCTCGATGATGATCGCGCCCGCAATCTGGATCGTCGCCAGAACGAGCACCGGGCCCAACACATTGGGCAGCACGTGGCGGAACATCACCCGCAGCGGCGCCACACCGATCACGCGCGCGGCCTGCACATACTCCTTGTTGCGCTCGACCATCGTGGAGCCGCGCACCGTACGCGCGTATTGCACCCAGCCGGTCAGCGCGATGGCGATCACCAGGACCGAGAAAGCCAGCGACTCGTGCGCGTTGGGGAACATGGCTCGCCCGGCGCCGTCGATCAGCAAGGCCACGAGAATCGCCGGAAACGACAGCATCACGTCGCAAACACGCATGATGAAACCGTCGACCGCGCCGCCGACGAAGCCCGACAGCAGCCCGAGGCCCACACCGATCAGCACCGACAGCGCCACCGACGCCAGGCCGACGAACAGCGAGATGCGCGACGCCGTACATCAGCGCCGACAGGATGTCGCGTCCTTGATCGTCGGTGCCGAACAGATACTTGGTCGATGCCGCCCTCGATCCATGCCGGCGGCAGCCGCGCATCGGTCAGGTCCAGCGTCGCGAGGTCGAACGGGTTGTGCGGCGCGATCCAGCCGGCAAACACTGCGCACGTGACACACACCACTGCGATCACGGCGGCAATGATCGCGGTGGGCGAGTGCGTGAAGCTGAACCACAGGTCACCGTCGAGAAACCGTTTCCAGCGTCCGGGCTTGGTGGCCAAATTGATCGGTGCGGTGGTGGACATGTCAATGGGCCGTCGCAGGGCGTTCGATGCGCAGCCGTGGATCGACCGCGAAGTACAGCAGATCGACGAACAGATTGATCAACACGAAGATCAGTGCGACCAGGCAAAGATAAGCGGCCATCACCGGGATGTCGGCAAACTGCACCGCCTGAATGAACAACAGGCCCATGCCCGGCCACTGAAACACCGTCTCGGTGATGATGGTGAACGCGATCAGACCGCCCAACTGCAGGCCCGTGATCGTGATCACCGGCACCAACGTGTTCTTCAGTGCGTGGCCGAAGTACACCGCGTGGTCGCTGATGCCGCGCGCGCGCGCAAACTTGATGTAGTCGGTGCGCAGCACTTCGAGCATCTCGGCACGCACCAGTCGCATGATCAATGCCAACTGGAACACCGACAGCGTGACCGCTGGCAGCACGAGGTGTTTCCAGCCATCGACCGTGAGCCAGCCGGTGGACCAGCCGGCGAGCATCACCACCTCGCCGCGCCCGAAACTCGGCAGCAGCTTGAGCAGCACGGCGAACACCAGAATCAGCAGGATGCCGATCAGGAACGTCGGCAGCGACACGCCGAGCAACGACAGGGTCATGAAGACCTGCGATCCAAAGCGGCCACGCCGCAATGCGGTGTACACACCCAGCGGAATGCCGACGGCCAGTGCGATCACGGCCGCGGAGAGCGCCAACTCGATCGTCGCCGGGAAACGTTCGACGATGAGCGAGGAGACTTTGCGCCCCTGGCGAAGACTCAGTCCGAACTCGCCCTGCACAGCGTTGCCCACGAAGCGCGCGAACTGCACCGCGAACGACGCATCGAGACCCAGATCGGCGCGCAGTTGCTCGCGCTGCTCCGGCGTGGCGTCCTGGCCCAGCAGGTTGGTGACGGGATCGCCGACGTACTGGAACAGCATGAAGGCGATGAAGGCCACCGTGAGCATCACCACCACGGCCTGAATCAGACGGCGCAGACACGAAAGCCAGCATGCGCCCACATCATCGGCGCATTCGATTGCGCCTCGCAAAGGGGGAAATCCGGAGCGGGAACGCCGAAATTTGGCGTTAGGGGTGCAGCACGATGTCGCCGTACCACGCCTGGGCCTTGCTCTTGGTGTTGTCGCTGTCGGTCAGCAGCGCCATGCCGATCAGCTTGCCGGGCTCTTCACCGAAGGCTCGAACAAAGTCCGCTTGGAGATGGCGCCGGTAGTGAAGCCACTCGCGCAACTGCGCATCGCCGCTTTGCAGCACGATCTTCCTGACACGATCGCTGCGCGCGCCGCGCAGGATCGACTCGGGCGGGGCGATGTTGTCCCATACGTACATCAGCGTCGCATAGGGCGGCGCCTCCCCGGTCAGAGCCTCCGCCGCCTGGTACTGCATGCGGTCACGCAAGGGCAGCTTCGAGATATCACCGTCAAACGCGAACACCACCCGGACCGGAGAGTCCGCGGTTTCTGCGCGACGAAGGTCCGCTGTCGGAATCGGTGGCTGGCACCCACCAGGCGAACTCCACGATGGTGTTCTCGGTGATCGTCGTTTGAACGCGTCGCCTCAAGAGGCTGGCCGAAGCATCGGATTCGGCTCGCCACGCGGCGCGGCCCTTGTGTTGGCCGAAGGTGTAGGTGGTCGTGCGTTTGCCGGGCAGTGGCACGTGATGCCAGCCACCGGAGTCGTCGGTCAGCGGGGGCGCAGTGCAGGCGCCAGCCAATGAGGCGCCGAGTGCCGCCAGGCAGCGCGCGGCGGCTCATGATCGAAGTCGACAGGCCGCCCGTGCGGTTGAGGTGCTGATGCGAGAAACGTCATCGTCAAGAAAAAGCCGCCCCGGAGGGCGGCTTTCAAATCACGTTCGCTGAAGCGTCAGAACGAGTGACGGACACCCAGTTCGAAGCCCTTCGAGTCGTTGTCCTGGGCGCTTCCGAACCACCCGGGATCGCGAAGTTCGCGATGCCATCGTTCTTGATGATCGAGTAGTGGCCGTACAGCGCGGTCCGCTTGGACACGTTGTACACGTAGCCGATGGCGAGCTGATCCGCATCGGAGCCGCCGAGGTTGACTGCGCCGAGGTTGCCGTTCCTGCTCGGCCTTGGTGTACGAGATCTTGAACTCACCCTGGCCGAACGGCACGATCGCGCCGAGCAGAATGTTTCCTGCTCAGCCGGACCGAGCTCGGTCATTGTCGTACTGGGCCATCAGGTTCATGAACCCGAAATTCCATGAACCGGCGAGGTTGATGTGCTCCCAGTCGGTTACGTTGAACTCCGTCTTCTGGTACGACAGCGCCACGTTGAACGGGCCGGCCGCGTAGCCGACGCGACCGCTGCTCTGCTTGTTGCCGTTGGGCGCGCCGCCCTCTTGCAGGGAGTGCTGCAACTGACCGTACAGGCCACCCAGGTTGCTCGGCAGGAAGTAGCCGAACGAGTTGTTGGCGCGCACGTAGCTGGCGTTGGCGGCCGGGAGGTTGCACGAGTCGCGATGTTCGCTAGCGCGATCGACAGGTTCGTGAACGCGCCGACACCGTTGGTGCCGAACGGATCGAAGATCGTCGTGTTCCAGAAGCCCGGGGTGTAGTCACGGCCGAGGCGGATTTCACCCCAGTTGCCCATCAGGCTGACCGTCGAACGGCGATTGAAGATGTTGGACGAGCCGTTGGTCGGTGCCGTCAAGCCGTTGCTGCCACCCAGGTTGCCCGCAGTCGGCTGCCAGGCCGGCCTCGAGCCAGAAGCCTGCGCTCAAGCCACCACCCAGGTCCTCGACGCCACGGAAGCCGAGGCGGCTGCTGTTCAGGCCGTCTGTGGATTGCGTCCACAGGTCAGGATTCGACCCGTTCTTCACGTTGCGAATGCCGACGTCGACGATGCCGAACAGGGTCACGGAAGACTGGGCCGACGCCACCCCAGCGAATGTGCCGAGCACAGCCAGAGCGAGCAGAGATTTTTTCATTGCGATGATCTCCTAAGTTGGACAAAGAGGCCCTGATCCGAGGACTGCCGCGCCCGACACAACGACGCTGACCGATCAGGCCAACCTCCTCAGCGGAAGTTGCGGCTATTGCACCAGAGGGGCATCAGCGATGCAAAGACTTGCGCCCGAATCGTGGAGTCGATGTTGTCTGGCAACAACGCGAATCACGGCAGACCTTGGAAAGCGCCGCGCGCACCGCATCCACCCAGGAAAACCCACCCCGGGGATTCCGATAAAGTGGGCGCATGGGGCTTGACTCGTGGATTATTTCCGCCGACCAGGCGTTGCGCACACTGGCCGGCGGCGCGCATGCAGCGCGGCCATCTCCGAGCGCCGATGAATCGACCCTGTCGCCCGCTGACCGCAAGCTCTCCGGTGCGTTGCTTCGGGTCGATCACGTCGGCGAGGTGTGCGCCCAGGCGCTGTACCAAGCACAGGCTCTGACCGCGCGCGACGAACGATTGCGCGCCCACATGCAGCGTGCCGCCGAGCAGGAGGTCGACCACCTGGCCTGGACCGAGCGCCGCCTCGAGCAACTGGGCGCGCGCACCAGCCTGCTGAATCCGCTGTGGTATGCGGGCTCGTTCGGCATCGGACTGGTGGCCGGTCTCGCCGGCGATCGTTGGAGTCTGGGGTTCGTCGTCGAGACCGAGCGACAGGTCGAGCAGCACCTCGCGGGCCACCTCGATCGGTTGCCGCCCGACGATGCGCCATCGCGCGCGATCGTGCGAGCAGATGAAGCACGACGAGGCCGAGCACGCAACGGCGGCCGAACAGAACGGCGCCGCATCACTGCCCGCGCCGGTCAAACTCGCGATGCGCCTTGCGGCGCGTGTGATGACGCGGACCGCGCATCACATCTGACTCGGGGTGCGTTAGGCCGCGACGATCTCGTGGCTGACCGTGATCTGCGCCGTCTTGGCCAGCATCGCGGTTGCCGAGCAGTACTTCTCGTGCGACAGCGCCACCGCGCGCGCCACGGCCTCCGCGTTCAACTGCGCACCGCTGACGGTGAAGTGCATGTGGATGCGCGTGAACACCTTCGGGTCGGTCGTCGCGCGCTCGGCTTCTAGCTTCACCGTGCAGCCGCGCACGTCGTGCCGGCCGCGCTTCAGGATCGTGACCACGTCATAGGCCGTGCAGCCGCCGGTGCCGGCAAGCACGGTCTCCATCGGCCGCGGCGCGAGGTTGCGCCCGCCGCCATCGGGCGCGCCATCGATCATCAACACATGGCCGCTGCCGGTTTCGGCCATCAACGCCATGCCGCCCTCGCGCACCCAGCGAACCGTGCACTCCATCGAAGCTTCTCCTCGAAAACTCGAACCTGTCGCGTGCGCGACCGCACCAACCCGGCGCAATTGCAGTTCGATGAAGCGCCAGCGCGCGAATCATATTGCGATGCAACATCGAGCGCGCTAGACTTGCAGCCATGCGAGTGGCAACGCGATCAAGCGTTGCCTGCGATGGTTGTCTCCTCCACCTTCCCATTGGTGGATTCGGCCCGAGGTTCACGCCTCGGGCCTTTTTTCTGCTGCGAGCGCCATGGGTCGCTGGCATATGATGCGGCGCCGCAAATCACAGCAACACCATGGCGCGTGCCCAGCGCACTTCGCTCGCGCGCACCCGCGCCGGACTACCTGCAGAGCATCCTGACCGCGCGCGTCTACGACGTGGCGGTAGAGTCGCCGCTGGAGCCGGCGCGCACGCTGTCGCGGCGCCTGGGCAACCACGTGCTGCTCAAGCGCGAGGACCAGCAAAGCGTGTTCAGCTTCAAGCTGCGCGGCGCCTACAACAAGATGGCCCACCTCACGCCCGAGCAGCTCGCGCGGGGCGTGATCTGCGCGTCGGCCGGCAACCACGCGCAGGGCGTTGCGCTGGGTGCCAAGCGGCTCGGCTGCCGCGCCGTGGTCGTGATGCCGGTGACGACGCCACGCGTCAAGGTCGACGCGGTGCACGCGCTCGGCGGCGAGGTGGTGCTGCACGGCGACAGCTATTCCGACGCCTATGGGCACGCGGTCGAGCTGCGAGCGCAAGCACGCGGCTGACTTTCGTGCATCCGTTCGACGACCCGGACGTGATCGCCGGGCAGGGCACGATCGGCATGGAGATCCTGCGCCAGCACCAAGGCCCGCTCGACGCGGTGTTCGTCGCCATCGGCGGCGGCGGCCTGATCTCCGGCGTCGCGGCCTACATCAAGGCGGTGCGTCCCGAGATGCGCATCATCGGCGTGCAAACGCGCGATTCCGACGCGATGGCGCGCTCGGTGCGTGCCGGCAAGCGCGTCGAGCTGGCCGAAGTGGGCCTGTTCTCCGACGGCACCGCGGTCAAGCTGGTCGGCGAAGAGACCTTCCGCCTCGCGCGCGCAGTTGGTCGACGACTTCGTGATCGTCGACACCGACGCCGTGTGCGCCGCGATCAAGGACGTGTTCCAGGACACGCGCACGCATCCTCGAGCCCGCCGGCGCGCTCGGCGTGGCGGCGCATCAAGCAGTACGTCGAGCGGCGCAAGGTCAAGGGCCAGACCTTCGTGGCCATCACCTGCGGCGCCAACATGAACTTCGACCGCCTGCGCTTCGTCGCCGAGCGGGCCGAGTTCGGCGAGCAGCGCGAGGCGCTGTTCGCGGTGACGATTCCCGAGGAGCGCGGCTCGTTCAAGCGACTTCTGCGCGCTGATCGGCCCGCGCAGCGTGACCGAGTTCAACTACCGCATCTCCGACGAGCAGGTGGCCCACGTCTTCGTGGGCATCGCGATCGCGCGGCGCGACGAGGCGAGCCGCATCGCGCGCAGCTTTCGAGCGCCACGGCTTCGCCACCGTCGACCTCACCGACGACGAACTGGCCAAGGAGCATGTGCGGCACATGGTCGGCGGGCGCTCCGAGCTGGCGCGACGACGAGCGCCTGCTGCCGCTTCATCTTCCCCGAGCGGCCCGGCGCGCTGATGCGCTTTCTGTCGGCCATGCACCCCGGCTGGAACATCAGCCTGTTCCACTACCGCAACCAGGGCGCCGACTACGGCCGCATCCTGGTCGGCATCCAGGTGCCGGCGAGCGACCAGGCGGCATTCCGCGAGTTCCTCGACACGCTGGCCTACCCGTACATCGAAGAGACGCGCAACCCGGTCTACCGGCTGTTCCTGCGCTGACCGTTGGTGGTGACGCCGGCACAGGCCGCGCATACGTACACTAGCGGCCCATGTCAGCCAGACCGCTCGCTGATCGCGCCCACCTCCAACCCGCTGCTGGAACGCGCGCTCGCGAAAAGCTGCAGCGTCGCGCCGAGACCACCGGCAGCCTGGGCGAGCTCGAGCCGCTCGCGATGCGGCTGGGCTTGATGCAGAACACGCTGAAGCCGCGCTTTCGCGATCCCCAGATGGTGGTCTTCGCCGCCGACCACGGCCTGGCGGTTGACGGCATTGTCAGTCCCGCAGCGCAAGCAGACGCACGAGCAGGTGTCGCAGTTGCTGACCGGCCAGTTGCCGGTGGCTGTGTTCGCCCGCATCCAGGGACTGGAGCTGTCGGTGGTCGACTGCGGCGTGGCCGAGATGGTGGCGCCGCACGACCGTCTGATCCGTGCGCAAGATCGCCCACGGCACGCGCAACGCGCGCGTCGGGCAGGCGATGTCGGTGGACCAGGCGCATGCCGCGATCCGCGCCGGCATGGAAATCGGCGACACCTTGCGCGGCAACCTGGTGGCCGTGCGCCGGCATCGGCGTCGGCTCGCACGAAAGCGCGGCGCTGGTGTTGTCGCGCCTGACCGACACGCCCGTGCGCGACCTGCTCGTCAGCGGCCCCAACATGAACCCGGAGCTGCTGCACCACCTGATGGTCGATCGTGCAGGCCGCGCAGGCCGAGCACCGGGACGTGACCGACCCGGTCGAGGTGCTGGCGGCGTTCGGCGGCTTCGAAATCGCGATGATGGTCGGCGTGCTGCTGGTGGCCGCCAGCAAGCGCCATCTGATCATGATCGACGGCATGGCGGCGTGCGCCGCGCTGATGGTGGCCTCGCGCATCGCCACGCCGGTCACCGACTACTGCGTGTTCTGCCGCAGCCACAGCCACCGCGGTCTCGATCAGGCGCTCAACCTGTTCCGTGCCTCGGCGCTGCTCGAACTCGGCATGGAGAGCACCGACGGCACCGGTGCCACGCTGGCGTGGCCGCTGGTGAAGAGTGCCGCCGCGTTGCTGACCGAAGTGGCCGAAGGCGAAGATCCGGGCCCGTCAAGGCCGTCGGGCATCACCACCCACGCAGCCGAACTCGGCTCCGGCGACGCGCCCTGAGGCGCGCGCCGTCTTGATTCAGCGCTGCACCGCCGGGATCGGCCGATTCGGCGTCCCTGGAGCCGGCGTTTGCCCGGCCTGCGGCACGGCGCCTCGCCCCTGCAACTGTCCAGGTGCTTGGCCTGGCACGGCCGGTTGCGGCGGCGGCACGGCCGGCTGCGGCCGAACGCCTGGGGTCGGCGCAGGCGGGGTGTAGATCGGGGCGGCGACTCGCGCCCCTGGCGTGGACCGTTCGCTTCCGGAATGGCCGGCAACTCCAGCCGCACGGTGGCCTCGCCCCCGGCGGGCCCAGTTCGGCCCGGCGGTGGTTCACCGCCAGCAGCACCAGCGGGCCATCGACCACGCCACCCAGCATCACCGGACGCGGCGGCTTGCCGTCGACCGCGATCAAGGCCAGGCCGCTGTCGGGCGCGGCCGCCTTCGGCGCCACGACACCGATCAACTTGAACCGCGCGTCGGCGGCCGGCTCGGCTTGCGCCTCGGCTGACGCTGTGCGTGTGCTGCCAAGCAGGCGCGACAGGTCGGCCGCCGCCACCGACGTGCCGGCACTGGCGGTCACGGTGTGCGAGCGGCGCTGGATCCGAGCGCGACAGCAGCCGCGTCAACCAGAACACGGCACTGGCGGCCACCGAGGCCCAGATCACAAAGGACAACAGGCGCATCGCCATCGCGCGATTATCATGCAGCCCACCTCCACAAGATCCGCGTCTGCACACGATGAACCCCGCCTGTCAGTCCACGTCGCGCCGCTTGCGCGTGCAGGGCTTCACGCTGATCGAACTGATGGTGGTGCTGGTGATCATCGGCGTGCTGGCCGCGCTGATCGTGCCCAACGTGCTGGACCGCGCCGACGATGCGCGCGTCACCGCGGCGCGCACCGATGTGAACAATCTGATGCAGGCGCTCAAGCTGTACGACTGGACAACCAGCGTTATCCCGCAGCCGACCAAGGGCTCGAGTCGCTGGTGCGTAAACCCACCACGGGAACCATTCCGCCCAACTGGCGCCCTTATCTCGACAAGCTGCCCAACGATCCATGGGGTCGGCCGTACCAGTACGTCAACCCGGGCGTGAAAGGCGAGATCGATGTGTTCAGCTTCGGTGCCGACGGCCAGCCCGGCGGCGAAGGCGACGAACGCCGACGTCGGCTCCTGGCAGTAGGCCGTTCGCGCCCCCACGAGCACGCGCCGCACCTTCGATTGCCCGCTCGCCAGGACTGACTCCCTGCGCAGGTTCGCGCGGCTTCACGTTGATCGAATTGATGGTCGTGATGGCGCTGATCGCCGTCGCAGTCGGTGTCGTCACACTCTCGCTGCGCGACCCGGCGGCAGCCCAACTCGACCGCGAGGCGGTGCGCTTGGCAGCGCTGCTGGAGGCCGCACGATCTGAATCTCGCGCCGCGGGCGTGGCACTGCGCTTCGAGCTCGCGTCCAAACCTGACGATCCGCCATTCCGCTTCGTCGGCACCGTTGGCGGAGAACCGTTGCCCACGCACTGGCTGTCCAACGAAGTGAGTGCCGAAGTCATCGGCGGACGGGCGCTGATCCTCGGTCCCGAACCGTTGATCGGGCCGCAGCGCATCGTGCTGCGCATGGGCGAACGCAACCTCACGTTGGCCACCGACGGCATCGGGCCGTTCGTGCCGGTGCAGTGATGGCCCGCCAACGCCGCGCCGCGCATCCGGACGGTTTCACGCTGGTGGAAGTGCTGGTGGCCGTCGCCGTGGTCGCGATCACGCTGGCTGCGGGCCTGAAGGCAGCCGGCGCGCTCACCGACAACGCGCAGCGCCTGGGCGACATCGTCAATGCGCAGTGGTGCGCCGACAACGCACTCACCAACCTGCGGCTGGGCAAGCAGTTTCCCGGCGTCGGCGACACCGAGTTCTCGTGCAACCAGATGGGCCGCGACTACCAGGGCCGGCTCGTCACGCGGCCGACGCCGAACCCGAACTTCCGGCGCGTCGACGCGGTGATGGTCGATGCCGCCGGCACGCCCCTGCTGACCTTGTCCACCGTGCTCGGACGATACTGACCATGCGGACCTTCAACGTCGCACGCGGTTTCACGCTGGTCGAGGTGCTGGTCGCATTGCTGATCATGGCGATCCTCGCCACGATGGGCTGGCAAGGCGTCGACGGCATGGTTCGCGCACGCGACATCAGTCAGGAAAACGCCGAGCGCACACTGCGCCTGACCACCGTGGTCGGCCAGTGGGAACAGGACCTGTCGTCGCTGTATGAAAGCCCCACGGCTCCGGCGCTGCAGTTCGACGGCGCCACGATGCGTCTGACGCGCTTCACGCCCGAGGGCGCGCAGGTGGTGGTGTGGTCGCTGCGAGAAGGCGTGTGGCGGCGCTGGGCCAGCCCGAGCGTGCGGCGCGCCTTCGAGTTGCAGCAGGCGTGGCTGGTGAGCCAGCAGCTGATCGGCACCGAAGACCGGCAGGTGCGCCTGCTCGACAACGCCAGCGAGTGGCAGGTGTACTTCTACCGTGGCAATGCGTGGTCGAACGCACAGTCGAGCGGCGACGTCGTGCCCGCCGCACCCTCGCCCGCGCTGGCTGCCAGCGGCGTGATCGTGCCGCGTGCGGCGCTGCCCAGCGGCGTGCGGCTCGTCATCAACCTGGGCGATCGCCGCCTCACGCGCGACGTCGCGCTCGGCCCGACGCAGCCATGAAGCGCCGCCGCTTGCTTCGTTCGGCCCGCCGCTCGCGCGGCGCGGCGCTGTTGATCGCGATGTCGCTGCTCGTGCTGGTCAGCACGCTGGCTGCCGGCATGGTGTGGCAGCAGCATCGCGCGATCCAGGTCGAAGCGGCGGAGCGTTCCCGCACCCAATCGGCGTGGATTCTCAATGGCGCGCTCGACTGGGCGCGCTTGATCCTGCGCGAAGACGCACGTTCCGGCGGCCCCACGGCGCTCAGCGAGCCCTGGGCCACACCGCTCGCCGAAGCGCGCCTGTCGACGTTTCTCGCCGCCGACAAGGACAACAATGCCGAAGGCGGCCCGGATGCTTTCCTGTCGGGCGTGATCACCGACATGCAGTCGCGCTACAACCTGCGCAACATGATTGCCGCGGACAACAAGATCGTCGAGAGCGAGTTCCTCACCTTGCAAAAGCTTTGCGAAGCTGCCAACGCCCCATCTGACACGGCAATGCGCATCGCCGAGGGCCTGCGCCTGGCCTGGGCAACCGGCGAGACCCAGGCCAACACGGCGCCGATTTCGCCGCGCACGGTGGCGCAGCTGGCGTGGTTCGGTGTCGATCCGGCCGCGCTCGAGCGACTCGAGACCGTCATCGTCCTGCTGCCGGTGCCAACCCGGGTCAACCTCAACACGGCCGCCGTCGAGGTCATCGCCGCGGTGAGCCCGGCCTTGGACGCGGGTGCCGCGCAGGCCATCGTGCAAGCCCGCACGCGATCGCCGTTCAAGAGCATGCAGGCTGCGCAGCAACTGGCACCACCGCAGGCACTCAGCAAGGGCTTCGACATCCGGTCGAACTTCTTCGAAGTGCGCGGCAAATTGCGACTCGACGACCGGGCGCTCGAAGAGCGCTCGATCGTCGAACGGCGCGGCATCGACGTGGTGACGATCCTGCGCGAGCGCGTGTCGAGCGTGCTCGTCGACCGCTAAAACTTGCGCTGGCTCACGAACGCTCACGTTCCTCCCAATTCGCCACAACTTTGCCCGCCAAGTGCTTGATTCCTCGGCACTTGACCTTGTAACAGCCCCACGAAGCGTTTAGCCTTCGCGTCCCGATGTCGATCCTGGTCGTTCTCTTGCCCGCGCGTAGCCGCGCTGGGGCTGCCGCCGATGGCGAGCGTGATGCCACGCCTGAATACGCGTACCTGCTCAGTGCCGATGGCCTGAACGTGGCGCGCCAGGGCCGTACCACGCCGGCCCTTCTGCCGAAAGCCGACACCGTCGTGGCCTGGGTCGGTCCCACCGACGTCAGCTGGCATCGCATCACGCTACCGCGAGCGCCAGCCTCCAAGCTGCGCGCCGCTCTGGTGGGCATGCTGGAAGAACAACTGCTCGACGATGAGCAGGCGGTTCACCTGGCGGTGGCGCCGCAGCCATCGGCCGGACAGCCGACCTGGGTCGCCGCGGTGCACAAGCGCTGGCTGACGCACCACCTCGAGCAACTCGAGAAGGCCGGCGCCTTCGTCGAACGGGTCGTGCCCGCGCTGTGGCCCGACGATCCGCCGACCGGGCACTTCTTTGCCGCCTCCGACGCCGCCGACGGCAGCAGCGCGCAGACCTGGCTGGCCTACAGCGACGCCAACGGGGTGCGCTGCGCCCGCATGGCGGGCACCTGGGTGCGCGACCAGATGACGGCGTGGGCGCGACAAGGTGCGCGCTGGAGCGCAGCGCCCGCCGTCGCGGCACAGGCCGAACGCTGGCTCGGCGTGGCGGTGGCGGTGCGCGCCGACGCAGACCATGCGCTGCAAGCGGTGCGCTCGTTGTGGAACCTGCGCCAGTTCGACCTCGCTGCGCGAGCGCGCGGCTCGCGTTTTGTGCGCGACAACTGGAAGCGCGTGTGGAGCCCTGCTTGGCGGCCTGCGCGCATCGGTGTGCTGGCGCTGGTGGTGCTGCATGTGATCGGGATCAACCTGTGGGCTCTGCACCAACGCAGCGAGATCGAGCGGCGCAAGCAGGCGATGGTCACATTGCTCAAGGCGGCACATCCGCAAGTCGGCACCATCGTCGATGCGCCGGTGCAGATGCGTCGCGCCACCGACAGCCTGCGCGCCGCCGCCGGCCGTGTCGGCGACGCCGACCTGGAGGCGGCGTTGGCCGCCGCCACGCAGGCCTGGCCCGACGGGCAGGCGCCGATTCAGGCGCTGCGCTTCGAGCAGGGCAAGCTCACGCTGGTGGTGAGCACATGGAGCGCTGACCAGGTGGAACGCTTCCGCGCTCGCCTGCGCTCGGCAGGGTGGAGCGTGCAGGCCACCGAGGGCCGGCTGGTGTTGAGCCGCGGCGGCGCAGCGAAGAGTTCTATATGAGCGAGAACTGGCTGGCCCAACTGAAACCGTTGCGCGAACGCGCCGACGCCACTTGGCGCGCCCGCCCACCTCGCGACCGCCTGGCGCTCACGCTGATGGCCCTGGTGCTCGGCGTGTTCCTGGTCTGGGTGCTGTTCGTCGCGCCGGCCATGGCGACGCTGCGCAGCGCACCGGCGCAACTGGACATGCTCGACACTGAACTGCTGCAGATGCGCACCATGGCCGCCGAGGTGCGTGATCTGCGCAACGCCACACCGGTGCCAGCCGCCCAGGCCGGCCTGGCCATCAAGTCCGCGGTCGAACGACAAGGCGACAAGGTGCGCTTGAGCCTGCAGACCGACCGCGCCCTGCTGACACTGGTCAACGCCAGCCCCGAACAAGTGCGTGCGCTGCTGGTCGAGGCGCGCAGCGCTGCGCGGGCGCGACCGCTGGAGGCCGAATTGACCCGTGTGCCAGGCGGCTACAGCGGCACGCTGGTGCTCAGCTTGGGAGGCAATTGATGGAACTGCGCTGGCCCTCTTGGTTCAGCCGCCGACGCGGTGGCCGGCTGTCGCAGCTCAATCCGAGCGCGTTCCAGAACTCCACACTGGCCGAATTGGCCTGGCAGCGCGCGCGCAATGCGTCGACACGCTGGGCCATCTGGGGCGCCGTGGTTGGCGTGCTGGTCGGCCTGGTGCTGTTCGCACCGGCAAGCTGGCTGGCCTACGCGGCTGTCGCGCGCCACCGACCAGCGCCTTCTGCTGGCCGATGCGCAGGGCACGGTGTGGAACGGCAGCGCGCAAGTGGTGCTGAGCGGCGGCATCGGCAGCCGGGATGCGTCAGCGCTGCCGGGTCGCATGCAGTGGCAGATTCGCCCGCTCCTCAACGGCCTGGCGCTGCGCCTGAATCAGGCCTGCTGCCTGGACCGCGAGCTGCTCGTGCAGGTGCGCCTCGGCCTGAACCGCTACCAGATCATCCTGCCGGCGCAGCCGCAGGCGCTCGGCCAATGGCCGGCGTCATGGCTCGCCGGCTTGGGCACGCCGTTCAACACCATGCAGCTCGGTGGCGTGTTGAGCATCACCAGCAACGGCATGACGCTCGAGTCGGTGCAGGGGCGCTGGCGCGTGGTGGGTGGCGTGGACTTCGATCTGCTCGGCGTGTCGTCGCGTCTGTCGACGCTGGACACGCTGGGCAGCTACCGATTCAGCGTGCGCGGCGGCGCCGGTGCCGGCGAAACCGCGACGTTGAACCTTGAAACGCTCGAGGGCGCGCTGCGCCTGCAGGGCAGCGGACAATGGGCGGGGCCGCGCGTGCGGTTCCGCGGTGAAGCGAGCGCGGCCGAGGGGCAAGAGGCGGCGCTGAACAACCTGCTCAACATCATCGGCCGACGCCAAGGTGCGACGTCGGTCATTTCGATCGGATGACCATGAACCCACGCGGACTTCGCGCGAATCCTTGCCGCCGGGCCGGCAAGGCCTTGGGGGCGATGCTGATGCTGGCCACGACGCTGGCCGGCGCACAACAGCCAGCGCAACCTCAGGCGCCTGCGGCCCAATCGCAACCCGTGCCGCAGCAGCAAGTGCCGCCCGCGCAGCCGCTGCCGCCCGCAGCCCAAGCGCCGACGCCAGCGCAATCCACCGCTCCGTCGACGCAGCGGCCCGCGCCCCAAGCGCAGCGCCCGGCGCGCGCAGCCAACGCCGGTCCCAGCCAAGCGCTGCGCTCGGGCACGCAGGTGACGGTCAACTTCGTCAACGCCGACATCGAGGCGGTGACGCGGGCGATGGGCGCGATGATCGAACGACAGATCATCGTCGACCCGCGCGTCAAGGGCACGATCACGGTCTATAGCGAGCAGCCGGTGTCGGTGCGCGAGGCCTACCTCAACTACCTGGCCGCGCTGCGCGGCCTGGGCTTCACGCTGGTCGATTCGGCCGGCCTGCTCAAGGTCGTGCCCGAGGCCGACGCCAAGCTGCAGACCGGTACCGTTTCGATCGGCGCGCCCGGCGTGCGCGGCGACCAGGTGCTGACGCAGATCTTCAAGCTGAACCACGAGAACCCCAACAATCTGGTGGCGGTGCTGCGGCCCTTGATCAGCCCGAACAACACGATCAACGCCAACCCCGGCAACAACACGCTGGTCATCACCGACTACGCCGACAACCTGCAGCGCATCGCCCGCATCATCGCGGCGCTCGACAGCCCCGGCGCCACCGACGTCGAGGTGATCCCGATCCGGCACGGCGTGGCAAGCGACCTGGCGGCCATCATCCAGCGCCTCGGCGACGGCGCGGTCGCGGGCGCGCCGGTGCCGGGCGGGCCCGGTGCTGGCGGCCCCTTCACGGTGCTGGTCGATCCGCGCGCCAATGCGCTGATCCTGCGCGCCTCCAATCCGGTGCGCATGGCATCGCTGCGTGCGTTGGTGCAGCGCCTCGACCAGCCCTGAGCGGGCCGGCGGCGGGCAGCGGCAACATCTGGGTCGTGCACCTGAAGAACGCCGATGCGACCAAGCTGGCGACGGTGCTGCGTGCGGCGTTTCCGCGGCGGCGGTGGCGGCGGCAGCAGCGGCGGCTCAGTCACCTCGCCCACGCAGCAGCAGCAGCCGCAACAACAGCAAGCGGGCATCGGCGGTGTCGGTGGCGGCCTCGCACGCAAGCCACCGCGCCGCTGGCCTCATCGGCGCAGCCGTCCACCGGCGGCTTCATCCAGGCCGACCCGGCATCGAACTCGCTGATCATCACGGCGCCCGAGCCGCTGTACCGGCAGGTGCGCACGATGATCGAACAACTCGACACGCGGCGCGCACAGGTCTACATCGAAAGCCTGATCGTCGAGGTGATCGGCGACAACGCCGCCGACTTCGGCTTCCAGTGGCAGGGCCTCATCGGCCAGAGTGGTGACAAGTACGGGCTGTTCGCCGGCACCAACTCGCAGGTCGCCGGTCCGAGCATCATCGCCTTGACGCAAACCATCGCCGGGGGCGGTTCGGGCACCACCTCGCCCGCAACACCGGGCGAAGGCCTGAACATCGGCTTGCTCCGGAACTACGGCGGCGTGTACGCGCTGGCCGCGATTGCGCGCTTCCTGCAAAGCCAGACCAACACCAACATCGTGTCGACGCCGAACCTGATCACGCTCGACAACGAAGAGGCCAAGATCGTCGTCGGCAGCAACGTGCCGTTCATCACCGGCCAGTTCACCAGCACCGCCGGCGCCGCGAGCAACCCGTTCCAGACCATCGAGCGCAAGGACGTCGGCATCACGCTGCGCATCAAGCCGCAGGTCGGCGAAGGCGGCACCGTGCGCATGGTGATCTTCCAGGAGGCATCGAGCATCAGCCAGCAGGTGGCGCCCGGCACCTCCAACGCCGGCCCGTCCACCGACAAGCGTTCGATCGAGTCGACCGTCGTGGTCGACGACGGCGCGATCCTGGTGCTGGGTGGCTTGATCGAAGACCGCTTCACCGACCAGAAGTCGAAGGTGCCAGCTGCTCGGCGACCTGCCGGTGGTGGGCACGCTGTTCCGCAGCGAGACCCGCACGCGCAGAACGCACCAACCTGATGGTGTTCCTGCGTCCGGTGGTGCTGCGCGATGGCGACAGCGCGACCAAGCTGTCGATCGACCGCTACGACATCATCCGGGCGCGACAGAAAGACGACGCAGCCTGCACCGAGCTACGTGCTGCCGATCAACGAGGCGCCGATCGTGTCCGAACGCGCGCCGGCAGCAGCTTCCGCGCCGCTCGACCCACCGCCGCTGCCGCGCCCGCCCGATCCCGCCCGGGTGCTGCCTGGGCCGCCAGTGAGCAACGACTGAACCCGCCATGGCCACGCCACCTGCTGCCCTACGCCTTCGCCAAGGCCAACACGCTGCTGCTCGAGGACGACGGCGCCCAGCGGGTGCTGTGGGCGGCCGATCAGTCCAACGCCAGCGCGATGTCGGAGGTGGTGCGGCTGTTCGACGTGACCAGCTTCGAGCGCGAGGCCGCCACCACGCTGAGCCAGCGCATCGCTGCGGCCTATGCGGGCGGCGAGTCGAGCGCTGCGGCGGTGGTCGGCGAAGTCGAAAGCGCGGTCGACCTGAGCCGCCTGATGCAGGACCTGCCGGCGGTCGAAGACCTGCTCGAGGCCGCCGACGACGCGCCGATCATCCGCATGCTCAACGCGCTGCTGACGCAGGCCGCGAAGGACGGCGCGAGCGACATCCACATCGAGCCTTACGAGCGCAGCTCAGTCGGTGCGCTTTCGCGTCGACGGCACGCTGCGCGAGGTGGTGCAGCCCAACAAGGCGCTGCACGCCGCGCTGATCTCGCGCCTGAAGATCATGGCCGAGCTCGACATCGCCGAGAAGCGCCTGCCGCAGGACGGCCGCATCTCGCTGCGCATCGGCGGTCGCGCGGTCGACGTGCGCGTGTCGACGCTGCCGGCCGCGCACGGCGAGCGCGCCGTGCTGCGTCTGCTCGACAAGACCGAGGCCAAGTTCACGCTCGAAGGCCTGGGCATGAGCAGCGAGGTGCTGGAGCGCTTCGACCACCTGATCGAGCAGCCGCACGGCATCGTGCTGGTCACCGGACCCACCGGCTCGGGCAAGACCACCACGCTCTACGCGTCGCTGTCGCGGCTGCCGACACTCGCACCACCAACATCCTGACGGTCGAGGACCCGATCGAATACGAGCTGCCCGGCATCGGCCAGACCCAGGTCAACCCGAAGATCGACCTGACCTTCGCCAAGGCGCTGCGCGCGTTCCTGCGCCAGGACCCCGACGTGATCATGATCGGCGAGATCCGCGACTTCGAAACCGCGCAGATCGCGATCCAGGCCTCGCTCACCGGCCACCTGGTGCTGGCCACGGTGCACACCAACGACGCGCCGTCGAGCGTCACGCGCCTGATCGACATGGGCGTCGAGCCCTACCTGCTCAGCAGCTCCCTGCTCGGCGTGCTGGCGCAGCGGCTGGTGCGCAAGCTGTGCATGCACTGCCGCCGCCGCGACGCCAGCGGCCGCTGGCACCCGGTGGGCTGCGAGCACTGCGGCAACACCGGCTACAAGGGCCGCACCGGCGTCTACGAGCTGATGGTCGGCGGACGACAAGGTGCGCGCGCTGATCCACAGCCGCGCCGCCGAGAGCCAGATCTTCGTCGCCGCCGAGGCCGCGGGCATGCGCCCGATGCGCGAAGACGGCCAGCGCCTGGTCGACGAGGGCATCACCTCGCTCGAAGAGGTCTTGCGCGTCACCCGCGAGTAGATGTTGACCCCCAAGCTTGTCGCTTCGCTCCGTCACTGCCCCCCGAGGGGGCGCGGTCCGGCTTCGGGCGGCCGTACGCCGGACCGGACCTGAGCGCGTTGTAGTCGCATGCCCGCGTACCGTTTCGAGGCCATCGACGCCCAGGGCAAGCCACGCACCGGCTTGCTCGAAGGCGACAACGCCAAAGCCGTGCGCTCGCAGTTGCGCAGCCAGGGCTTGGTGCCGTTGGGCGTCGAGGCGGTGGCGGCAGCGCTGGCCTCCACCGGCCGTGTTGCGTTTCACCCGCCGCACCTTCTCATCGACCACGCTCGGCGGTCTGGACCCGCCAGCTCGCCGGTCTGGTCGCCGCTGGCTTGCCGCTGGAACGCGCCCTGACCGCGCTGTCCGACGAAGCCGAAGATCCGCGCCAGCGCGATCTGGTGGCGCACCTGCGCGCCGAGGTCAACGCCGGCTCGACCTTCGCGCGCGCCCTCGGCAGTGCGCCGCGCGAGTTCGACGAGGTCTATCGCGCCGTCGTGGCTGCCGGCGAACAGAGTGGTGCGCTGGGCATCGGTGCTGGAAAAACTTGCCGACGACCTGGAAGAGCGCCAGGCGCTGCGCGCCAAGCTGCTCGGCGCGACGCTGTACCCGGCGATCGTGTCGTTGATCGCCATCGTCATCGTCATCTTCCTGGTCACCTACGTCGTGCCGCAGGTGGCCAGCGTGTTCGTCAACAGCAAGCGGGCCCTGCCATGGCTGACCATCGCCATGCTCGGCGTCAGCGCGTTCGTGCGCAACTGGGGCTGGCTGGTTGCTGCTGGGCCTGGCGGCGTGCGGGTGGCATGCTGATGTACTCGCTGCGCAACGAGGCGTTCCGTGAACGCTTCGATGCGATGGTCCTCGGCCTGCCGATGGTCGGCCGGCTGGCGCGCGGCTACAACGCGGCTCGGTTCGCCGGCACGCTGGCCATGCTGGCCGGCGCCGGCGTGCCGATCCTGAAGGCCTTGCAGGCGGCGGCCGAAACGCTCGGCAACCGCGCGCTGCGCGCCGACGCGATGGATGCGCTGGTGCAGGTGCGCGAGGGCGCGCCGCTGGCATCGGCGCTGGCCGGGAAGAAGCGCTTCCCGGGCCTGCTGGCCATGTTTGCGCGCCTGGGCGAACAGACCGGTCAGTTGCCGACGATGCTGGCCCGCGCCGCCGCGCAGCTCAGCGGCGAGGTGCAGCGCCGCGCGATGGCGCTGGCGACCATCCTGGAGCCGTTGCTGATCGTGGCGATGGGCGGCGTGGTGATGCTGATCGTGCTGGCCGTGCTGCTGCCGATCATCCAGCTCAACACCTGGGTTCGCTGAACCTCGTTATCCCCATTTATGGGGAAAACGCAGACGTTCGCGCGTGCAACCCAGGCAATGAACCGCCTGCGACTTGCAATTGCGTGACTTGTCAGGCGTTATTCGGAGTGACGCCGGGCGCGGCGTTTGCTTCAATGATTGCGTCAGGTGACTTGGAGGCTTGCATGAAGGGCTCCCACGATCTGGTACCGGTGCACGGCGGGGGCCACATCCCGATCGCCACCATGCGCGCGGTCTACCGCTGCGACGACGTCGAGCGTCGCCTGGCCAAGCTGCCGCCGAAGGAGCACGAGACCCTGCGCGCCACCTACGAGCGCATGCTCGAAAAGGGTCCCGAACGCTTCCAGGTCAAGCCCTCCGGCCTGCCGGCGATGGAGCACCTGTACGACGAGCTGCCCAACTTCGCCGAGGTGCTCGACGACGTGAGGCGCCAGCTCGCGCTGTGCCAGGACAGCCGCGACGCGCTCGAGATCACGCCGATGCTGCTGCTCGGCCCGCCCGGCGTCGGCAAGACGCACTTCGCGCGCGCGGTGTCGCAGCTGCTGGGCACCGGCATGGGCTTCGTGTCGATGAGCTCGCTCACCGCCGGCTGGGTGCTGTCGGGCGCGTCGTCGCCAATGGAAGGGCGCGCGTCCCGGCAAGGTCTTCGAGACCCTGGTCGACGGCCAGTACGCCAACCCGGTGATGGTGGTCGACGAGATCGACAAGGCCCGCGGCGAACACGCCTACGACCCGCTGGGCGCGCTGTACAGCCTGCTCGAGCATCGACACCGCATCGCAGCTTCACCGACGAGTTCGCCGAGGTGGCGATCGACGCCAGCCAGGTGATCTGGGTCGCCACCGCGAACGACGAGCGTGCGATCCCGGAACCCGATCCTCAACCGCATGAACGTCTACGAGGTCGAGGCGCCCGATCGCGACGCGGCACGCGGCATCGCGTTGCGCCTGTACCAGCGCATCCGCGCCGGCCACGACTGGGGCGCGCGCTTCGAGCCGCAGCCCGCCGAGGCGGTGCTCGAACGCATGGCCGAACTGGCGCCGCGCGAGATGCGCCGCGCCTGGATGACCGCGTTCGGCAACGCCCGGCTCGACGGTCGCGGCGCGATCGAGCTGCGCGACCTGCCCGCGCCGTCGAACAAGCGCGCGCCGATCGGCTTCGTGCAGTGAGCGGGGCGTTCAGGCGCTGACCAGGCCCACCGAGGCCTGGCCGCGGCGCAGCGTGTGCTTGCCGGCCTGCTTGCCGGCGTACATCGCGGCGTCGGCGCGCTTGAGCAGGCTGTCGGCGTCCAAGCCATCGAGCGGCGCCAGCGCATACCCCACCGTCAGCCCCACCTTGCACAGCTGCTCGCGCACCGTGAACGGTGCGGCGACCGCATCGAGCAGCTTTTGGCCCAGGCGGCGTGCCTCGTCGTCGCCCGGCAAGTCGGTGGCCATCACGACGAACTCGTCGCCACCGAGCCTGGCCACCACGTCGCGATGACGCAGCGGTGCGCGCAGCCGCTGCGCCACCAGCTTGAGCAACTCGTCGCCGGCATCGTGGCCCAGGCGATCGTTGATGGCCTTGAAGCCGTCGAGATCGAGCAGGTACACGCCGAGCATGCGGTCGCTGTCGGCGCGCGGCAGCGCGTTGGCGAGCTCCGCCTGCAGGCCACGACGGTTCGGCAAGCCGGTCAGCGGGTCGGTGTGCGCCAGCGAGCGCAGCGCCTCGCGCTCGCGATCGGCCTGCGCTGCCTCGTGGCGCACCTGCTCCTGGCGCACCGCGAGCACACGCTGCCACATCACCATCTCGATCAACATGCCCAGTTCGAACGCATGCTGCGTCCACCAGTTGCTCGCCACGTAGCCGCGCAGCAGCGCCGCCATCACCACGATGCCCACGCCGTACAAGCTCCAGCCGATCACCACGTACAGGGCGGCGCGGTCGCCCGAACGCATGCGCACCACCGCGGCAGGCAGGCCGAGCACGATCGGCGATGGCCCGAGCACGGTGCTGACGAGTTGGGCCGTGCGGTAGTCGATCAGCCCGCTGGCAAACGCCACGGCCGCGGTGCCCGCCGCCAGCGCCGCGCCGCGCATCGCCAGCGACAGCCGCGGATGGTGCTGGGCCACGAACAGCGTGCGGTCGAGAAACAGCAGGCCGCCCACCAACGCGACCAGCACCGACAGTGGCGCCACGTTGGCGGTGAGCCAGGGGACGTTGCCCCACACGTGCTGCGGGCCGAGACCGTAGTAGGCGAAGAAGAACACGGTCATGCCGCTGATCGCCACCGCGTAGAGCGCGAACGTGGGTTCGCGCAGGCTGAGCCACTGCGCGATGCTGTAGATCAACAGGCACAGGCCGATGCCGACGAAAATGCCCTGCAGCAACTGCACGGTGGCTTCGCGCTGGTTGTAGCGCTCCGCCGTCATCAGGCTGATCGGCAGCACCATCGAGCTGGTCGTCTGCACGCGCAGCCACAGCTCATGGCGCAACCCCGGTTGCAGGTCGAGCGCCACCGCGTGGGTGCGCACCTGCAGCGGTCGCAGGCGAAACGGCAGGTCGTCGCCGACGCGCGCGAACTGCAGCAGTCGGCCCTCGGTGAAGCGATAGACCTCGACGCGGTCGAGCGACGGGTAGTCGATGTCGAGCAACCACCGGCCGCGCTCGCCCACCGGCACCTCCAGCGCCACGTGCAGCCACACGGCATCGCGCCGCACCCCGAGGTTGGCCCGAGCGCCTGAAGGCGCGCGCAGGTCTGCTTGCCGGCGCTGCACGTCCTCCACCTGCCACAGGCCGGTGGCGTCGCTGAGCACCGTCAGCGCCGGCCAGGCCTCGACCTCGCCCTGGCTGTCGATCAGTTGCAGCGGCTGCACCGGCTGCGCCCAGACCGCGCCTGCCGGCAGCCAGCAAAGCCAGCAGCAGAGGCGCAACAGCAGGTGACGCAGGCAGATGTTCATGGTCGTCGCCTTCGGTGTCGGCCTGCCAGCGGAGAACTTGAGCGCGGACCTATGATTTGCGTCATGCCTGCCAACCTCGAAGGCCAGCTCGTCGTCGCCATCTCGTCGCGTGCGCTGTTCGACTTCGAAGAGGAGAACCAGGTCTTCGAAGCCAGCGACGACCGCGCCTACATGCAGTTGCAGCTTCAGCGGCTCGACCAGCCGGCGCGCCCGGGCGTCGCCTTTTCCCTGGTGCAAAAGCTGCTGGCGTTCAACACCGAGGCCACTGACCCCTTCGCCCCTGCGGGCCGTCCGCCCGAGGGGGAGCGGCCGCCTTCGGGGCGGCAGGGCGGCGACCGGCGGGTCGAAGTGGTGATCCTGTCGCGCAACGACCCGGTGTCGGGCATGCGGGTGTTCCGCTCGGCGCAGCACTTCCAGTTGCCGGTGCAGCGCGGCGTGTTCACGCGCGGCCAGTCGCCGTGGCGCTACCTGCGGCCGCTGAACGCGAACCTGTTCCTGTCGGCCAACGAAGCCGACGTGCGCTCGGCGCTCGAAGCCGGCGTGCCGGCGGCGCGCGTGTACCCGCACAGCGCGCGCGCGTCCGACGCGCACCCGGGCGAGGTGCGCATCGCGTTCGACGGCGACGCGGTGCTGTTTTCCGATGAAGCCGAGCGCGTCTACCAGCGCGATGGGCTGGATGCGTTCCACAGCCACGAGCGCGAGCGTTCCGCGACCCCGCTCGCGCCGGGCCCGTTCAAGCCGCTGCTGGAGGCCCTGCACCGCCTGCAACGCACGCCGCCGCGCGACATGCGCATCCGCACGGCACTCGTCACCGCGCGCAGCTCGCCCGCGCACGAACGCGCGATCCGCACCTTGATGGACTGGCGCATCGAGGTCGACGAGGCGATGTTCCTCGGCGGCCTCAACAAAGGCGAGTTCCTGCGCGAGTTCGAGCCCGACTTCTTCTTCGACGACCAGACCGGCCATGTCGACGGCGCGGCGCTGCACGTGCCGTCGGGGCACGTGGCCGCCGGCATCGCCAACGGCTGAAAGCCCCCGCGGCTCACGCGGGCCGGTAACGCCGCAGCCCTTCGAGGTCGAGCACGCGCACGCCACCGTACTCGATGCGGATCAATTGCACCGCCTGCAGCGTGCGCAGCGCCTGGTTCACGCGCTGGCGCGACAGGCCCACGAGATAGCCGAGCTCCTGCTGCGTGATGCGCAGCAGATCGCCGACGCCGGGATAGAGCACCGGATGGAACAGCGAGGCCAGGCTGCGCGCCACGCGCACGTCGGGGTCGCTCAGGCGGTCGATTTCGCGCGCCGCGATGAACTGCCCGAGCCGCTCGTTGAGCTGGCGCATGATGAAGCGGTTGAAGCCGATCGAGCGATCGATCAGCCAGTCGAAGGTCGGCACCGTGATGCCGGCCACCAGGCTGCGGCGCAACGCCTGGATGTTGTAGCGATACGGCTCGTGCTTCAGCACCGTGCCTTCGCCGAACCAGCCGCCGGGCGGCACGCCGGTGAAGGTGATCGGGATGCCGAGCGCGCTGTCGTTGCTCATCTTCAGCAGGCCATCGATCAAGCCGAACCAGAAGGTGACCGGCCGCCCGACGCGGCACACGTACTCGCCCGGCTCGGCCAGCAGCACGACGCAGGTCGGCCGCGGCAACTTTCGCCTCTTCCGGCGTCAGCGTGGCCAGCCACGGCACGCCGGCCAGCTCGTCGGCCGTCGGTTGTCGCGAACGTGCCAGCAGCGCGGAGGCCGACGACAGATGCGGGCGGTTCACTGGGGAAAGACCGATGGGGATGGACCCTAGGATTGTCGTCAGACAGACAACCAAGCGTCAAACGTTCGACCTAGCATCGCGCCTCCAGCCACGGCTTGCCCAGGAGCGTTGTCCGTGCCTTCCACGTTTCCGCAGACCTATGCTCGCACACGCCAAGCAGCGGCCCGACGCGCCCGCGCTTGCGCGAGAAGAGCTACGGCATCTGGCAGACCATCAGCTGGGCGCAACTCAGCGCCGATGGTGCGCGCACCTCGCCTGCGGCCTGGCCGAAGCGGGATTGCGACGCGGCGAACACCTGGTGGTGGTGGGAGAGAACCGGCCGCGCCTGTACGCGTCGATGCTGGCGGCGCAGGCGCTCGGCGCGATTCCGGTGCCGCTGTACCAGGACGCCGTCGCCACCGAGTTCGTGTTCCCGATCAACAACGCCGAGGTGCGCTTCGCGAATCGTCGAAGACCAGGAGCAGGTCGACAAGCTGCTCGAGCTGCGCGAGCAGTGCCCGCAGCTCGCACGCATCTGGTACGACGACCCGCGCGGCCTGCGCAACTACCACGAGCCGCGGCCTCGAGCCGCTGGACGCAGTTGATCGAGTCCGGCCGCGCCTACGACGCCGCGCACGCCGGCTTCTTCGACGCCGAAGTGGCCAAGGGCCAGGTCGCACGACGTGGCGGCGATGTTCTTCACCTCGGGCACCACCGGCAACCCCAAGGGCGTGGTGCACACGCACTTCACGCTGCTCGACCGCGCGACGGCGGGCCAGGCGTTCGACAAGCTCACCGAACGTGAAGAGGTGCTGGCCTACATGCCGCCGGCGTGGATCGGCCAGAACATCTTCAGCTACGCGCAGTGGCTGGCGTGCGGCTACATCGTCAACTGCCCCGAGTCGGCATCGACGGTGACGATCGACCTGAAGGAGATCGGCCCCACCTACTACTTCGCGCCGCCGCGCATCTTCGAGGGCCTGCTGACCAGCGTGACGATCCGCATGGAGGACGCCAGCGCGCTCAAGCGCTGGCTCTACAAGACCTTCATGGCGGTGGCGCGCCGCGTCGGCCCGGCATTGATGGACGGCAAGCCGGTGTCGGCGCTGGACCGGCTGAAGTACAAGCTCGGCGATTGGCTGATCTTCGGCCCGCTGCGCAACACGCTGGGCTTCTCGCGCGTGCGCGTGGCCTACACCGCCGGCGAAGCGATCGGCCCCGACCTGTTCACGTTCTACCGCTCGATCGGCATCAACCTGAAGCAGCTCTACGGCTCGACCGAGACTGCCGTGTTCGTCTGCCTGCAGCCCGACAACGAGGCCAGGGCCGACACGGTCGGCGTGCCGATCGAAGGCGTGGAGATCCGGGTGACCGACTCCGGCGAGATCCTGGTGCGTGTCACCCGGCTTGCTGAAGGAGTACTACAAGAACCCCGCCGCCACCGCCGAGGTGCTCGACGCCGGACGGCTGGTACCACACCGGTGACGCCGGCTTTCTCGACGCCGGCGGGCACCTGAAGATCATCGACCGCGCCAAGGACGTGGGCCGCATCATGGGCGGCCCGAACGACGGCGCGATGTTCGCGCCCAAGTACGTCGAGAACAAGCTGAAGTTCTTCCCGTACATCAAGGAGGCGGTGGCGTTCGGCGACAAGCGCGAGAAGGTCTGCGCCTTCGTCAACATCGACTTCGATGCGGTCGGCAACTGGGCCGAGAAGCGCAACCTGCCCTACGCCGGCTACACCGATCTGGCGAGCAAGCCCGAGGTGTTCGCGCTCGATTCGCGAATGCGTCGAGCAGGTCAATGCCGACCTCGCGGCCGACGACAAGCTGGCCGGCGGCCAGGTCAGCCGCTTCCTGATCCTGCACAAGGAACTCGACGCCGACGACGGCGAACTGACGCGCACCCGCAAGGTGCGGCGCGGCCACATCGCCGACAAGTACCAGGTGCTGGTCGACGCGCTGTACGGCGGCAAGAGCGAGCAGTTCATCGAGACGGCGGTCAAGTTCGAGGACGGGCGCAGCGGCATGGTGTCTGCCACGCTGAAGATCATCGACGTGAAGACGTTCCCCGCGATGAAGCGGGCCGCATGAGCGTGACTGGCCGCTCCGAAGCGCGAAGCGCGCAGCGCGCGGCGCGGAGGCTCGTCAGGTGAGCTCCAGCAGGCGCAGCGGCGACGTGGTGCTCGACGTGAAGAACATCAGCTTGAGCTTCGGCGGCGTCAAGGCGCTGACCGACATCAGCTTCGATGTGCGCGAGCACGAGATCCGCGCCATCATCGGCCCCAACGGCGCCGGCAAGAGCTCGATGCTCAACTGCATCAACGGCGTGTACCAGCCGCAGCAGGGCACCATCACCTTTCGCGGCCGCACGTTCCGGCACATGAACCCGCGCCAGGTGGCCGAGATGGGCATCGCGCGCACGTTCCAGAGCCTGGCGCTGTTCAAGGGCATGAGCGTGATCGACAACCTGATGTCGGGCCGCAACCTCAAGATGAAGAGCAACCTCTTCGAGCAGGCGCTGCGCTTGCCCGGCGCGCAGCGCGAGGAGATGGCGCACCGCGAGTTCGTCGAGCGCATCATCGACTTCCTCGAGATCCAGCCGTACCGCAAGACGCCGGTGGGGCGCCTGCCCTACGGCCTGCAGAAGCGCGTCGACCTCGGGCGCGCGCTGGCGATGGAGCCGCAGGTGCTGCTGCTCGACGAGCCGATGGCCGGCATGAACGTCGAGGAGAAGCAGGACATGTGCCGCTTCGTGCTCGACGTCAACGACGAGTTCGGCACCACCATCGTGCTGATCGAGCACGACATGGGCGTGGTGATGGACATCTCCGACCGCGTGGTGGTGCTCGACTACGGCCGCAAGATCGGCGACGGCGCGCCGGACGAGGTGCGCAGCAACCCCGAGGTGATCAACGCCTACCTCGGCACGTGCACTGACGTCATGTTGACCACCACGCTCACTTCATCTGCTGCCCCCCGATGGGTCGCAGGCCCCTTGGGACGGCCCTGCAGGGCCTGACAGCATGGGCTTCTTCCTCGAAACCCTGATCGGCGGCCTGATGACCGGCATGCTGTACAGCCTGGTCGCGCTGGGCTTCGTGCTGATCTTCAAGGCCTCGGGCGTGTTCAACTTCGCGCAGGGCGCGATGGTGCTGTTCGCGGCGCTGGCGATGGCGCGCTTTTCGGAGTGGATCCCCAAGCTGATCGGCCTGGACAGCAAGCTGTTGGCCAACCTGCTGGCCTTCGCCGCCGCGTTGCTGCTGATGGTGGCGGTGGCATGGGTGATCGAGCGGCTGGTGCTCGGCAAGCTGGTCAACCAGGAGGGCGTGACGCTGCTGATGGCCACGCTGGGCATCGCGTACTTCATGGACGGCTTCGGGCCAGACGCTGTTCGGCAGCGACATCTACAAGATCGACATCGGGCTGCCGAAGGATCCGATCTTCCTGCTCGAGTCAGCCTTCCAGGGCGGCGTGCTGGTCAACAAGGAAGACCTCTACGCCGCGGTGATCGCCGCGGCGCTGGTGATCGTGCTGGCGGCTGTTCTTCCAGTACACAGCCACCGGCCGCGCGCTGCGCGCAGTGGCCGACGACCACCAGGCCGCGCAGTCGATCGGCATTCCGCTGTCGCGCGTGTGGGTCATCGTCTGGAGCGTGGCCGGCTTTGTCGCGCTGGTGGCCGGCATCATCTGGGGCAGCAAGCTCGGCGTGCAGTTCTCGCTGTCGGTGCTGGCGCTGAAGGCGCTGCCGGTGGTGATCCTGGGCGGCCTGACCTCGGTGCCGGGCGCCATCATCGGCGGCCTGATCCTCGGCATCGGCGAGAAGCTGTCGGAGGTCTTCATCGGCCCGATGGTCGGCGGCGGCATCGAGATCTGGTTCGGCTACGTGGTGGTGTTGTTGGTTCTCCTCGTCAGGCCGCAAGGTTTGTTCGGAGAGAAGATCATCGACCGCGTGTAGAGCAACAAGGAACAACACCGTGCTTTACCGCGAGAACGGCCAATTCAAGACGACCTACCAGGCCGACCAGCAGATCTTTCCGATCGCGCAGGACCGCTGCTGATCATGCGTGCTGCTGGCGTTCGCTTTCGTCGCGGTGCCGTTCCTGGCCAGCGAGTACCTGTTCCGCGCGGTGCTGATTCCGTTCCTGATCCTGTCGCTGGCGGCGCTCGGCCTGAACATCCTGGTCGGCTACTGCGGGCAGATCTCGCTGGGCACCGGCGGCTTCATGGCGGTGGGCGCGTATGCGGCCTACAACCTGCATGATCCGCATCGACGGCATGCCGCTGCTGGCGGCCATTCTGCTGGGCGGCGCGTGCGCCACCGCGGTGGGCGTGCTGTTCGGCATTCCGAGCCTGCGCATCAAGGGCCTGTACCTCGCGGTGGCCACGCTGGCGGCGCAGTTCTTCTGCGACTGGGCGTTCCTGCGCATCAAGTGGTTCACCAACAACTCGTCGTCGGGCTCGGTCAATGTGGCCGAGCTCAACATGTTCGGCTGGGTGATCGACACGCCGGCCGAGAAGTACCTGTTCTGCCTGGGCTTCGTGGCGGTGTTCGCGCTGGTGGCCAAGAACCTGGTGCGCAGCCACATCGGCCGCGAGTGGATGGCGATCCGCGACATGGACGTGGCTGCCGCGGTGATCGGCATCCGGCCGGTGTACGCCAAGCTGACGGCGTTCGCGGTCAGCTCGTTCTTCGTCGGCGTGGCCGGCGCGCTGTGGGGGTTCGTCTACCTGGGCGCATGGGAGCCTGCGGCGTTCAACATCGACCGCTCGTTCCAGTTGCTGTTCATGGTGATCATCGGCGGGCTGGGTTCGATCATGGGCAGCTTCTTCGGCGCCGCCTTCATCGTGATCGTGCCGATCGTGCTCGAACAGCGCGCCGATCCTGTTCGGCATCCCGATCGACACCGCCACGGCGTCGCACATGACCTTCATGATCTTCGGCGCGCTGATCGTGTTCTTCCTGATCGTCGAGCCGCACGGCCTGGCGCGGCTGTGGTCGATCGGCAAGGAGAAGCTGCGCCTGTGGCCGTTCCCGCACTGATGACAGAGCGTTGACCCCGTTTCCCCGAGCACCACAAGGTGCCGATCCGTTCGATGATGCTGTACCACCACTGGAGACACACATGAGATTGAAGTCCCTGGCCCTTGTTGCGGCCCTCGTGGCCGCCGGCACGAGCACCGTGCTCACCTCGGCGCCTGCGTTCGCGCAGGCCAAGGATCAATTTTTCCCGGTGCTGTCGTACCGCACCGGCGCCTACGCGCCCAACGGCGTGCCGTTCGCCAACGGCTATCGTCGACTACCTCAAGCTGATCAACGCCAAGGGCGGCATCAACGGCGTCAAGGTCGAGCTGGGAAGAGTGCGAGACCGGCTACGCCACCGACAAGGGCGTGGAGTGCTACGAACGCCTGAAGGGCAAGGGCGCCACCTCGATCCACCCGCTGTCCACCGGCATCACCTTCGCGCTCACCGAGAAGGTGCCGGCCGACAAGATTCCGCTGATCACCGCAGGCTACGGCCGCAGCGAGAGCACCGACGGCATGGTGTTCAAGTGGAACTTCCCGCTCACCGGCACCTACTGGGACGCCGCCGACGTGCTGGTGCAGCACATCGCCAAGAAGGAAGGCGGCGCCGACAAGCTCAAGGGCAAGAAGATCGCGCTCGTCTATCACGACAGCCCCTACGGCAAGGAGCCGATCGCGCTGCTGCAGGAGCGCAGCAAGATGAACGGCTTCGAGCTGCAATTGCTGCCGGTGGCACACCCCGGCGTCGAGCAGAAGGCCACCTGGCTGCAGATCCGTCAGAACCGGCCCGACTACGTGTTCCTGTGGGGCTGGGGCGTGATGAACTCCACCGCCATCAAGGAGGCGGTGGCCACCGGCTATCCGCGCGACAAGATGTACGGCGTGTGGTGGGCCGGCGCCGAGCCCGACGTGAAGGACGTCGGCGACGGCGCCAAGGGCTATCACGCGCTCGCGCTGCAGCACGGCGCCGAGCCCAACGCCAAGGTGGTCAAGGAAGTGCTCGACCTGGTGCACGCCAAGGGCCAGGGCACCGGGCCGAAGGAAGAGGTCGGCCAGGTGCTGTACATGCGCGGCCTGATGGCGGCGATGCTGTCCATCGAAGGCGTGCGCCGCGCGCAGGAGCGCTTCGGCAAGGGCAAGGTGGTGACCGGCGAGCAGGCGCGCTGGGGCTACGAGAACCTGGCGCTCGACCAGAAGAAGCTCGACGCGCTGGGCTTCGCCGGCGTGATGCGGCCGATCAGCACGAGTTGCGCCGACCACCGTGGCGACGCGTGGGCCCGCGTGCACACCTGGGACGGCAGCAAGTGGGAGTTCACCTCCGACTGGTACGAGGCCGACCAATCGATCATCAAGCCGATGATCAAGGCGGCCGCCGACAAGTACGCGGCGGAAAAGAAGATCACGCGCCGCACGTCGGAGGACTGCCAGTCGGATTCGCTCGAGACAGCCAAAAAGGGTTGATCGCGGCATCCGCGGTCGGCGCGGTGCCTGCGCTTCCGGATTTGCCGGAGGTCGCGGGCACCACGCCCCCGGCAGGCCGGGCTCCTTGACGGAGCCCTCTTGAATGGGCCGCGTGCGGCTCATGCCAAGAGTTCAAGCATCAGCGCCATGACCCACAACGTCTTGCTCAACGTCAGCGGCATCGAGGTCATCTACAACCACGTGATCCTCGTGCTGAAGGGCGTGTCGTTGCAGGTGCCCGAGGGCAAGATCGTGGCCCTGCTGGGCGGCAACGGCGCCGGCAAGACGACGACCTTGCGCGCGGTGAGCAACCTGCTGGCCGGCGAGCGCGGCGAGGTGACCAAGGGCTCGATCGAGTTGCGCGGCGAGCGCATCGAGAAGCTGTCCACCGCGCGAAATGGTCGATCGCGGCGTGATCCAGGTGATGGAGGGCCGTCACTGCTTCGCGCACCTGACGATCGAGGAGAACCTGCTGACCGGCGCCTACACGCGCAGCGACGGCAAGGCCGCGGTGGCGCAGACGCTGGACAAGGTCTACGCCTACTTTCCGCGGCTGAAGACGCGGCGCACCGCGCAGGCCGCCTACACCTCGGGCGGCGAGCAGCAGATGTGCGCGATCGGCCGCGCGCTGATGGCGAACCCGAAGATGGTGCTGCTCGACGAGCCGTCGATGGGCCTGGCGCCGCAGATCGTGCGAGGAGGTGTTCGAGATCGTGCAGCGACTTGAACACCAAGGAGCGTGTCACCTTCCTGCTGGCCGAGCAGAACACCAACATGGCGCTGCGCTATGCCGACTACGGCTACATCCTCGAGAACGGCCGCGTCGTGATGGACGGCGAGGCCACAGAATTGCGCGAGAACGAGGACGTCAAGGAGTTCTACCTCGGCGTGGGCGGCGGCGACCGCAAGAGCTTCCGCGACGTCAAGAGCTACAAGCGCAGAAAGCGTTGGCTTGCATAGGTGGAGGTTTCAGCCATGCCAGACACCGACGACACCTGGGGCTTCGCCCCGCCGCCGTTCAATGCCGAGCAGGCGCTGGTGCAGCTGCAGCGCGCGATGCGCGACCTCAAGCTCGGCGCCCGCGGCAAGGGGTTCGAGCTGCGCGGCAAGTCGGTGGTCGAATTCGAGGTCGAGCCCGGTGCGGTGGCCGCGCGGGTCGCACGCCGCCTGACGCTCACGCCCGAATGGGACCGTTTCACCGTGAAGAGCGCCGCCGACCAGCGCAAGCTGATCGATGAAGTGAAGAAGCGTCTGGCTCGTTGGGTGGACGAGGATTGATTGGAGTTTCGATGTCGACCACATCTGCCGCGCCGCGCGGCCCTTCCGCCAACAAGGCGCCGCCCGACAGCCACTACGACGCACTCGAGGCGCGCGACCCGGCGCAGCGCGAGCGCGACCTGCTGGCGTCGCTGCCGGCGCTGATCCGCCGCGCGCAATCGACCGCCACCGGCGCCGAACGCCTCGGTCGAGTGGACGCCGCGGCCATCACCACGCGCCAGGCGTTCGCGCGCCTGCCGGTGTTGCGCAAGACCGAGCTGCACGAGCGCCAGAAGGCGCAGCGTGGCGCCGCGCCGTGGGATCCGTTGGGCGGCTGCTCGGCGATCGGCTGGCGCGGCATGGTCGCGGCGCAAGGCGCGCGCCGCGTGTTCCAGTCGCCCGGACCGATCTACGAGCCCGAAGGCCAGGGCACCGACCCGTTCCGCATGGCGCGCGCCATCTGGGCCGCGGGCTTTCGCGCCGGCGACCTGATCCACTGCAGCTTCAGCTACCACCTCACGCCGGCCGGCGCGATGATGGAAGGCGGCGCGCACGCCATCGGCTGCACCATCGTTCGCCGGCGGCGTGGGCAACACCGAGCTGCAGTTGCAGGCCATCGTCGACTTGCAGGCCGCACGGCTACATCGGCACGCCGAGCTTCCTGAAGATCCTGGTCGAAAAGGCCGCCGAAACCGGCCAGTCGATCGGCTCGATGCACAAGGCGCTGGTCAGCGGCGAGGCCTTCCCGCCCAGCCTGCGCGACTGGCTGCACGCGCGCGGCATCGAGGGCTACCAGGCCTACGCGACCGCCGACGTCGGCCTGATCGCCTACGAAACCGTGGCGCGCGAAGGCCTGGTGGTCGACGAGGGCGTGTTGCTGGAGATCGTGCGCCCGGGCACCGACGATCCGGTGCCCGATGGCGAAGTCGGCGAGGTGGTGGTCACCGTGCTCAACACCGACTACCCGCTGCTGCGCTTCGGCACCGGCGATCTGTCGGCGGTGCTGCCGGGGCGCTGCGCCGAGCGGGCGCACGCAGCAGCGCATCAAGGGCTGGATGGGCCGCGCCGACCAGACCACCAAGGTCCGCGGCATGCTCGTGCACCCCAGCCAGGTGGCCGACATCGCGCGCCGCCATGCCGAGATCGTGCGTGCGCGGGTGGTGGTCGAGGGCGAGATGGCCGAGCGACCGCCTGACCTTCAAGGCCGAGGTCAGCGCGCAGCCCGAAGGCCTGGCCGACGCCATCGCCGCCAGCGTGCGCGACGTCACCAAGCTGCGCGCCGACGTGGTGCTCGCCGCGCCCGGCAGCCTGCCGAACGACGGCAAGGTGATCGAGGACGCGCGCAGCTACAAGTAGGTCAGCGCCGCGCAATGCGCGGGTCAGGACTCGCCCTTGACCCCGCCTTCCTTCACCACCTTGGCCCACTTGGCGGTCTCGGCGCGATGAACGCCTCGAACTTCTCGGCCGAGCCGCCGCCGTCTTCGGCGCCATAGGTGTCGAGCCGCTCCTGCACGTCGGGCATCGCCAGCACGGTGTTGACGTCGGCGTTGATCTTCTGCGCGATCGCCGTCGGCAGCTTGCCCGGGCCGGCCAGGCCGTACCAGGTGGTGGCCTCGAAGCCGGCGAAGCCCTCCTCCTGCATGGTCGGCACGCTCGGGATGGCCCTTGGCGCGCTTGGTGCGCGTCTGCGCGATCGCGATCACGCGGCCGTTCTTCACGTGCGGCGTGGCCGCGGTCATGGTGTCGAAGCTGTACTGGATCTGGCCGCCGATCAGGTCGGTCAGCAGCGGGCCCGTGCCCTTGTAGGGCACGTGCAGCGCGTCGACCTTGGCCTGCAGCTTGAACATCTCCAGCGCCAGGTGCTGCGCCGAGCCCGCGCCGGCCGAGCCGAAGCTCACCCTGCCGGGCTGCGCCTTGCACAGCGCGACGATGTCCTTCACCGTCATGGCCTGCTGCGTTGGGTTGGCGATCAGCAGGTTGGGCGTCACGCCCACCAGCACGATCGGCACGAAGTCGCGCTCGCAGGTCGTAGCGCAGCTTGGGCTGCAGGCTCGGCGCCAGCGCGTGGCTGTTGATGTGCGCCATCAGCAGCGTGGAGCCGTCGCTCGGCTGCGTGCGACACGTACTCGGCGGCCAGCACGCCGGCGACGCCGGCCTTGTTTTCCACGATCACCTGCTGGCTCCACATCTGCGTGAGCTTGCGCCACCACGCGCGCCAGCGCATCGGTGCCGCCGCCCGGCGGAAAGCCGACCACGATGCGCACCGGGCCGTAGGGCCACTCCTGCGCGACGCAGCGCCGGCGCGCCGATGGCGGCCGCGGCGGCGCCGGCGGCGCTGGATGAATCGAACGTCGTTGCATGATGCGTCTCCCTGTGGTGTGTCGGTGCGGTTCAGGCGGCGCGCGCAGCGCCTCGGGCTGCGGATGCGCGGCGAAGTAATCCATCGCGCCTGCACGCCGCTGCCGGCGAGCGCCACGCCGTGCAGCTTCAGCCCCATCTCGACGCCGGCGACGCGTGGCCACCAGCGTCAGGTCGTTGCTGTCGCCGAGATGGCCGATGCGGAACATGCGGCCCTTGACCTTGCCCAGCCCGGTGCCCAGCGAGAGGTCGAAGCGGCTGTGGATCAGCTGGCGCACCGCGTCGGCATCGACGCCGGCGCGGCGTGATCACGCCGGTGAGCACCGGCGAATACACGTTCGCATCGGCGCACTGGATCGGCAGCCCCCACGCGCGCACCGCGGCGCGCACGCCTTCGGCCCAGCGTTGGTGGCGTGCGAACACCGCATCGAGCCCCTGCTCGAGCAGCATGTCGAGCGCCTCGCTCAGGCCATACAGCAGGTTGGTGTTCGGCGTGTACGGCCAGTAGCCGCCCTTGTTCATCTCGACGATCTCGTCCCAGGCCCAGAACGCGCGCGGCAGCTTGGCGGTCTTGGAGATGTCGAGCGCCTTGCGGCGACAGGGCGTTGAAGCTGATGCCCGGCGGCAGCATCAAGCCCTTTTGCGAACCGCTGATCGACACGTCGATGCCCCACTCGTCGTGGCGGTAGTCCGCGCACGCCAGCCCGGAGATGGTGTCGACCATCAGCAGCGCCGGATGCTTGGCCGCGTCGATCGCCTTGCGCACGGCCGCGATGTCGGAGGTGACGCCGGTCGAGGTCTCGTTGTGCACCACGCACACCGCCTTGATGCGCGCTTGCGTGTCGGCGCGCAGGCGTTGCTCGATCAGGTCGGCCTGCACGCCGCGGCGCCAGCCGTTGGGCACGCCGGTCGCGGCATCGGTGCCGGGCACCGACAGGAACTCGGGCTGCAGGCCGAGCCGCAGGGCCATCTTCTGCCACAGCGTGGCGAAGTGCCCGGTCTCGAACATCAACACCGCATCGCCGGGGCTCATGGTGTTGGCGAGCGCCGCCTCCCATGCCCCGGTGCCCGAGGCGGGATAGATCGCCACCGGATGCTGGGTGCGGAACACCTGCTTCAAGCCGTGGATCACCTTCAAGCCCAAGGTGGCGAACTCGGGCCCGCGGTGGTCGATGGTGGGCAGGCTCATCGCTCGCAGGATGCGATCCGGCACCGGGCTCGGACCGGGGATCTGCAAGAAGTGGCGGCCGCTGGGGTGGTGGTCGAGCGCGATCATCGCTGTGATTCAGTGCGCGGACAGCGCACCATCCAAAGTCAAGGCAGGTGGATTTTTTGCATACAAAACCATGCTGTCAAGCTGCAAAACCGCTCGACACCTATGACGACACCGTGCGAAACCGTCCTTGCGGCTGGCATTTTTTGCATACAAAATGTCGTGGCTTCATTTGCACCTGTCATGGCCGACGTCATCCCGATCCGCAGCACCGTCCTGCACGAACAGGTGGCGCGCCAGCTGCGCGCGATGCTGGTCGAGGGCCGCATTGCGGCCGGCGCCAAGCTCAACGAACGTGAGCTGTCGCGAAAAGCTGCAGGTGTCGCGCACGCCGCTGCGCGAGGCGATCAGGCAGCTCGCCGCCGAGGGCCTGGTCGCGTTGCTGCCGCATCGCGGCGCGGTGGCGATCGAGCTCGACGAACACGAGGTGGCCCACAGCTTCGAGCTGATGGCCGCACTCGAAGGCCTGTCGGGCGAGCTGGCCGCACAGCGCATCACCGAGGCCGAGCTGCAGGCGATCAAGGCCTTGCACTTCGAGATGATGGCCGCCTTCACGCGCCGCGACCTGAGCGCCTACTACCGGCTCAATGCGCAGATCCATGCGGCGATCAACGACGCGGCCAAGAATCCCGTGCTGGCGCGGACCTATGCGCAGACCAATGCGCGCCTGCAGGCGCTGCGCTTTCGCTCCAACCAAGACGAGCGCAAGTGGAAACGCGCGGTCAAGGAACACTCGCAGATGATCGATGCGCTGGCCGCGCGCGATGCGCCGGGCCTGCGCGCGCTGCTGATCACCCACGTGAACCACAAGCGCGACGTGGTGCTCGAGATGATGCGCGCCGGCACGCTGGCGATGACGTCGAAGGCCTGAGGGCATGAAGCGCCGAACATCCGTCCCGTCTCCAGCCCGCGCCGCTCACCGACACCAGCGTGGCACTGGCCGAGCGCCTGCGCGCCCACACGCGCGGCGAGGTGCTGTTCGATGCCGCGTCGCGCGGGCGTTATGCGACCGATGCGTCGATCTACCAGGTGATCCCGGTGGGCGTGTTCGTGCCGACCGACGATGCCGACGTGCGCAGCGCGATCCAGATCGCGCGCGAGCTCAAGGTGCCGGTGCTGCCGCGTGGCGCCGGCACCAGCCAGTGCGGGCAGACGGTCGGCGCGTGCCTGGTGATCGACGGCAGCAAGCACCTGCGCAACGTGCTCGCGCTCGACGTCGAACGGCGCACGGCGCGCGTGCAGCCGGGTCTGGTGCTCGACCACCTCAACGCGCAGCTCAAGAGCCACGGCCTGTGGTACCCGGTCGACGTGTCCACGAGCGCGCAGGCCACGCTGGGCGGCATGGCCGGCAACAACTCCTGTGGCTCGCGCTCGATCGCCTACGGCAACATGGTGCACAACGTGATCGGCGCGCACCTGCGGCTGGCCGACGGCGCGGCGCTGCACGCCGGGCCGGTGGGCGGCCTGAGCGGCCGGGCGGCGGAAACGGCGCAGTTCGTGCGCGCGCTCGCCGACGCGCACCGCGGCGAGATCGAGGCGCACTGGCCGCGCGTGATGCGCCGCGTGGCGGGCTACAACCTCGACATCTTCCATCCGCAAAGCGAGCGGCCGTACACCACCAACGGCGGCGTGAACCTCGCGCACCTGTTCATCGGCGCCGAGGGCACGCTCGGCTTCACCGAGGCGCTCGACCTGCGCCTGCAGCCCCTGCCGCGCGCCAAGGTGCTGGGCATCGTCAACTTCGCGAGCTTCCATCGCGCGATGGATTCGGCGCAGCACATCGTCAAGCTGCAACCCACCGCGGTCGAGCTGGTCGACCGCACGATGATCGACCTGGCGCGCGCCAACCCGGCGTTCAAGCCGGTGATCGAGAGCGCGCTGCTCGGCACGCCGGCGGCGATCCTGCTGGTGGAATTCAGCGGCGACGACCGCGCGCTGCTGCGCAAGACGCTGCGCGAGCTGGGCGAACTGATGGCCGACCTCGGCCTGCCCGGCAGCGTGGTCGAGATGTCCGACGAGGCGCCGCAAAAGGCGCTGTGGGAGGTGCGCAAGGCCGGGCTCAACATCATGATGAGCCTCAAAGGCGACGGCAAGCCGGTGAGCTTCATCGAAGACTGCGCGGTGCCGCTGGAGCATCTGGCCGAGTACACCGCGGCGCTCACCGAGGTGTTCGCGCGCCACGGCACGCGCGGCACCTGGTACGCACACGCCTCGGTCGGCACGTTGCATGTGCGGCCGATTCTCGACATGCGTCGCGATGGCGCGGCCAAGATGCGCGCCATTGCCGAAGAAGCCGCGGTGCTGGTGCGCAAGTTCAAGGGCGCCTACAGCGGCGAACACGGCGACGGGCTGTGCCGCGGCGAATGGATCCGCTGGCAGTTCGGCCCCAAGCTCGACGAGGCGTTTCGCGCCATCAAGCGCCACCTCGATCCCGACAACCTGTTCTGCCCGAACCGCATCGTCGACCCGCCGAAGATGGACGACGCCGCGCTGTTCCGCTTTGCGCCGGCGTACCGCACGATCGAGCTCAAGCCGGTGTTCGACTGGTCGGCGTGGAACGTGCAGAACGATCCCGTCACCGAAGCGATCGGCGCGCCGGGCAGCGGCGGCGACAGCACCGCGCGGCTTCGCCAAGGCGGTGGAGATGTGCAACAACAACGGCCACTGCCGCAAGTTCGACGCCGGCACCATGTGCCCGAGCTACCGCGTCACGCGCGACGAGCAGCACCTCACGCGCGGCCGCGCCAACACCCTGCGCCTGGCGTTGTCGGGCCAGCTCGGGCCCGATGCACTCAGCGGCGACGCGGTGCACGAGGCGCTCGACTTGTGCGTGGGCTGCAAAGGCTGCAAGCGCGATTGCCCCACCGGCGTGGACATGGCGCGCATGAAGTTCGAGGTGCAGGCGCAGCGCCGCCGGCGTTACGGCGCCACCTGGAAAGACCGCGTGATCGGCCGCCTGCCCGACATCGCGCCCTGGGCCAGCCGCATGCCGTGGCTGTTCAACCTGCGCAACCGCTCGCGTGCACTGGCACAGATCATGGAACGATTCACGGGCGTGTCGGCGCAGCGCCGCCTGCCGGCGTGGCGGAGCGACACGTTCACGCGCCGCACCGAGTCGCTCGGCTTGCTGTCGCGCGACGCGCTGCTCGCCGCACACGCCGCCGGCGAGAACACGGTGGTGCTGTGGACCGACACGTTCAACGAGCACTTCGAGCCCGAAGTCGCGCTCGCCGCGCTGCAGGTGCTGCAGGCGGCCGGCTACCACGTGCACGTGGCGCACGGCGCCAACGGACGCGCGCCGTGCTGTGGCCGCACGCACCTGGCGGCCGGCGACGTCGATGCGGCGCGCGCCAAGGCGCGCGCGCTGCTCGACGCGCTGAAGCCGCTGGCCGAGCACGGCGTGCCGATCGTCGGGCTCGAGCCATCGTGCCTGTTGACGCTGCGCGACGAATACCTCGTGCTCGGCCTGGGCGAGGCCGCGCGCACGGTCGCGGCGCAGGCGATGCTGTTCGAGGAGTTCGTGGTGCGCGAGTCGCGCGCGGGCCGGTTCTCGGCGCCGTGGCGCTCGGCCGGCCAGCCGATGCTGGTGCACGGCCACTGCCACCAGAAGGCGTTCGGCCTGATGGACGGCGTGCTCGCTGCGCTGCGGCTGATCCCGGGCGCGCAGGTGTCGATGGTCGAGTCGTCGTGCTGCGGCATGGCGGGCAGCTTCGGCTACGAGGCAGCGCACCAGGAGGCGTCGATGCGCATGGCAGAACTCTCGTTGCTGCCGGCGGTGCGCGCCGCGAGGGAGGCGATCATCGTCGCCGATGGCACCAGTTGCCGGCATCAGATCGCCGATGGCGCGTCGATTGCCGCCTACCACGTGGCACAGGTGCTGGCGGCACATTTGACCGACGAAGACGCCCATTGAATCGGGGGCAACCCTGGGCTCGCACCGTGCACGCGCTCCGTAGTTCCCGCGTTGCGAGAGACACGAGGCGCACCTAGCATCGCGCCCAAATTTCGCCCTCAAGGAGATGTTTGTGATGAAGTCCCGTTCGTTGGTCCTCGTTGCCCTGCTCGGCGCCGCCGCATCGGCCTGGGCCCAGTATCCCGACAAACCCGTGACCATCGTCGTGCCGTTCGCGGCCGGCGGCCCCACCGACAAGGTGGCGCGCGACCTCGGCGAGGTGCTGCGCAAGGGCTTGAACAACCAGACCGTGGTGATCGAAAACGTCGGCGGCGCCGGCGGCACGCTGGGCGCGGCCAAGGTCGCCAAGGCCGCACCCGATGGCTACACGCTGCTGCTGCACCACATCGGCATGGCCACCTCGCCGGCGCTGTACCGCAAGATGCCGTACGACACGATGAACGACTTCGAGTACATCGGCATGGTCAACGAAGTGCCGATGACGGTGGTGGGCCGCTCCACGCTGCCGGCCAACAACTTCGCCGAGCTGCGCACCTGGATCAACGCCAACAAGGGCAAGATCAATCTCGCCAACGCCGGCCTCGGCGCCGCGTCGCACCTGTGCGGCCTGCTGTTCCAGCAAAGCCTCGGCGTCGAGATGACCACCGTGCCCTACAAGGGCACCGCGCCGGCGATGACCGACCTGCTCGGCGGCCAGGTCGACATCATGTGCGACCAGACCACCAACACCACGCAGCAGATCGAGGGCGGCAAGATCAAGGCCTACGCGGTCACCACGACCAAGCGCCTGACCACGCCGGCGCTGGCCAAGCTGCCGACGCTGGACGAGTCGGGCCTCAAGGGCTTCAACGTCACGATCTGGCACGGTCTCTATGCGCCCAAGGGCACGCCGAAGGCGGCGCTCGACAAGGTCAACGCCGCGCTGAAAAACGCGCTGAAGGACGCCGAGTTCATCAAGCGCCAGGAGGCGCTCGGCGCGGTGGTGGTCAGCGACAACCGCGTCAACGGCGCCGACCACAAGAAGTTCGTCGAGGCCGAGATCGCCAAGTGGGGCCCGGCCATCAAGGCCGCCGGACAGTACGCCGACTGACGGTTCACAGAGCCGCATGTCGCGCGAAGAAGACGCGCTGCGCGAGTGGCTCACGCTCGCGCGGCGCGGCGCCTGGAGCCGGCGCCGCTTCGTCGACGCGGTGAGCGCGCTCGGGCTCGGCACGCCGATGGCGCTGCAGCTGTTGGCGGCCGCCGGCGCCGCACAGGCGCAGCAGGGCGCGTTCCACTACGCGCCCACCCAACGCGGAGGCGGCGGGCCGCTGCGCATCCTGTCGTGGCAAGGGCCCACCATCCTCAACGGCCACTTCAGCTCCGGCAGCAAAGACCAGCTCGCGGCGCGCCTGTTCTACGAACCGCTCGCCACCTACGACATCGACGGCTCGCTGTATCCGGTGCTGGCGGCCGAGATTCCCAGCGTGGCCAACGGCGGCGTGGCGCGCGACGGCCTGTCGGTCACCTGGAAGCTCAAGCGCGGCGTGACCTGGCACGACGGCGAGCCGCTGACCGCCGACGACGTGGTGTTCACCTGGGACATGATGCGCGACCCCGACGCCGCCGCGTTCACGATCGGCACCTACCAGCCGATCAAGCTGGCGCGCAGGATCGACAGCCACACCGTGCGCCTGGAGTTCGCCAAGCCCACGCCGGCCTGGCAGGACGCCTTCGTCGGCGAGGCGGTGCTGCCGCGCAAGCACTTCGCCGCCTACATGGGCTCGAAGTCGCGCGATGCGCCGGCCAACCTGAAGCCGGTCGGCAGCGGCCCATACCGCCTGGTGGACTTCAAGCCGGGCGACATGGTGCGCGCCGAAGCGAACTCGAAGTACCACATGCCGAACCGGCCGCACTTCGACACCATCGAGATCAAGGGCGGTGGCGACTCGGTGTCGGCCGCGCGCGCGGTGCTGCAGACCGGCGAGTACGACCTGGCGTGGCTGCTGCAGATCGAAGACGACGTGCTGCAGCGCATGGAAGACGCCGGCCGCGGCCGCGTCAACATCGCCACCGGCGGCGACGTCGAGTACATGATGCTCAACCACGCCGACCCGTGGACCGAGGTCAACGGCGAACGTTCGAGCCCGGCGAGCAAGCACCCGTTCCTGCTCGATCCGGCGGTGCGCACGGCGCTCGGGCATCTGCTCGATCGAAACTCGGCGCAGAAGTACGTGTACGGCCGCGCCGGCGTGGCGACGCCGAACTTTCTCAACAACCCGGCGCGCTACCAGTCGAGCCGCGCCGGTGAAGCGTTCGATGTGGCGCGCGCCAACGCGCTGCTCGATGCGGCGGGCTGGGCGCGCGGCAGCGACGGCGTGCGCGCCAGGAACGGCCGGCCACTGAAGATGGTGTTCCAGACCACCACCAACGCGCCGCGCCAGAAGGTGCAGCAGATCTTCAAGCAGGCGGCGAAGTCGGCCGGCATCGACGTGGAGTTGAAGGCCATCGTCAGCACGGTGTTCTTCTCGTCCGACACCGGCAACCCCGACACCTCGGGCAAGTTCCAAGCCGATCTGCAGATGTACACCTCCACCCGCGGCGGCCCCGATCCCGGCCGCTTCATGGAGCTGTTCTGCTCGTGGCTGGTCTCGTCCAAGGCCAACAAGTGGCTCGGCCGCAACGTGATGCGCTGGCGCAACGAGGAGTACGACAACACCTTCCGCGCCGCCGAGGTCGAACTCGATCCGGTCAAGCGCGCCGCAATGCTGGTCCGCCTCAACGACATCGTGTGCAACCACCACGTGGTGCTGCCGATCATCGCGCGCTCGAAACTGACCGCCCTGTCCAACAAGCTGCACGCGCCGATCAGCGGCTGGACCGGCGAAAGCGGCCGCATCTTCGATTGGTATCGCGCCTAAGCCACGCGCAACGGGATCGTCACCGGCCCGTCGTTCACGAGTTCCACCTGCATGTCGGCGCCGAACTCGCCGGTTGCCACCGGTGCGTGGCGTTCGCGCGCCATCTGCAGCACACGCTCGTAGAGCGCCCGTCCGAGCGCCGGCGGCGCGGCGGCAGAGAAGCTCGGCCGGTTGCCGCCGGCGGTGTCGGCCGCGAGCGTGAACTGGCTGACGATCAGCAGGCCGCCCTGCACGTCCTGCACGCTCAGGTTCATCTTGCCGGCTTCGTCGCTGAAGATGCGCAGCTTCAACAGCTTGTCGACCAGCTTGTTCGCCTGCGCATCGGTGTCGGCCGGCTCGGCGCAGACGAACACCAGCAAGCCACGCTCGATCGCGCCGACGACCGCGCCGTCGATCGCCACTTGCGCGCGCGACACCCGTTGCACCAGCGCCAGCATCAGAGCGGGTCCTCGGGTCGTCGTTGAAGTGCGCCTCGACGTCCATCGGCAGCAGCTGGATCGTGGCACGCAGGCCCGGCACCGCGCTCATCAGCGCCTGCTCGACCGACGCGCGCAGCGCGGCGGCACGCTGCAGCGTCCACGCCGCCGGCATGTGCATGTGCAGGTCGACGAAGCGGCGATGCCCGGCGCGGCGCGTGGCCACGTGGTCGAAGCGGATCGAATGGTGGCTGAACTCCTTCAGCGTGCGCTGGATCACCGCCTGCACCTCGGGTTCGAGCGCACGGTCCATCAGCCCGTCGGCCGATGCCGACACCAGCTTCACGCCTTCGCGCACGATGTTGGCGGCCACCGCCACCGCGATCGCCGGATCGAGCCACAGCCAGCCGGTGAGCGGCACCGCGACCACGGCGGCGATCACGCCGATCGACGTGTAGACGTCGGTGAACAGGTGGCGCGCATCGCCTTCGAGCGCCATCGAGCGGTGCTCGCGTGCCTTGCGCAACATCGCCCACGCCAGCGCGCCGTTGAGCGCCGCGCTCACGGCCGACAGCGCCACGCCGATGCCCACGGCCTCGAGCGGCTGCGGGTTGACGAATCGGAGCCCCGCGGCCCACAGGATCGCCACCGCGGCCACGATGATCAGCAGGCCTTCGAACGCGCTGGAGAAATACTCGGCCTTGTGGTGGCCGTACGGATGGTCTGCATCGGGCGGCGCGGCCGCGATCGTCACCATCAGCAGCGCGAACATCGCGCCGGCGAGGTTGACGAACGACTCCATCGCATCGGACAACAGGCCCACCGATCCGGTGAGCCACCAGGCGCCGAACTTCAACGCGATGGTGGCCAGCGCCACCGCGATGCTCAGCTTCAGGTACGACGCGACCTGCATGCCGCATTGTCGCGCCGCGCCCGCATGCAGCCGTTGCGCGACGATGCGCCCGCCCCCACGCGACGCGTGTTGGGAAATACCCGTGTGATTGAGTCCAGCATCGCGAAGGCTGACAATGCCGCGGCCTCAGCTTCCCGAAGGCAAACCCAGGAGATGAACATGCCCCCACGCTCACTGCGTTCGCTTCCCCCGAGGGGGCCAGCCTCCTAGAGACGGCTCGTCGGAGGCTCGCATGGCACGCTTGAACGTCAACGGCGGCAGTCGCGACTTCGAAGCCGAAGCCGACACCCCGCTGCTGTGGGTGCTGCGCGAGCAGCTCGGCCTGACCGGCACCAAGTACGGCTGCGGCATCGCGCACTGCGGCGCCTGCACCGTCCACATCGACGGCGTGCCGACGCGCTCGTGCGTGCGGCCGGCGTCCACCGTCGACGCCGACGCAGAAGATCGTCACGATCGAAGGCCTGTCGCCCAACGGCGTCGCATGCCGCTGCAGAAGGCCTGGGTCGCGCTCGACGTGCCGCAGTGCGGCTTCTGCCAGTCGGGCATGATCATGGCCGCGGCGGCGCTGCTGAAGAGACAAGCCCAAGCCGACCGATGCCGACATCGACGACGCGATGACCAACATCTGCCGCTGCGGCACCTACAACCGCGTGCGCGCGGCGATCAAGCGGTCGCCGCGCAAGACGCGCGCCGGCCTGAGGAGGCACACATGAGCACGACAACCCTGACTTCGCCGCGCTCCGTCTCACCGCCGCCGCTTCCTCGGGCTCGTCCACTGCCGTGGCCGGCTCTGGTGGTCGGCTTCCACATTCCCGATTCGCCGCTGGTCGGCAAGGCGCTGGCGCAGCCGCGAGCGGCGAGATCAACGCCTGGGTGGTGATCAAGCCCGACGACACCGTGGTCATCCGCATCGCGCGCTCCGAGATGGGCCAGGGCACGCTGACCGGTCTGGCGCAGCTGGTGGCCGAGGAGCTCGAGTGCGACTGGGCCAAGGTCACCACCGAGTACCCGACGCCGGGCCAGAACCTGGCGCGCAACCGCGTGTGGGGCAACTTCTCCACCGGCGGCAGCCGCGGCATCCGCGAGTCGCAACGACTACGTGCGCAAGGGCGGCGCGGCCGCGCGCATGATGCTGGTGCAGGCGGCGGCCGACGGGTGGAAGGTGCCGGCCGGCGAATGCACGGCGGCCAACAGCGTGATCACGCACAGCGGCAGCGGCCGCACGCGCACGCTACGGCAAGCTGGCCGACGCGGCGGCGAAGCTGCGCGCCGCCGACCGACGTGGCGCTGAAGGATCCCGAAGGACTGGAAGATCGCCGGCAAGCCGGTGGCGCGCCTCGACACGCGCGACAAGGTCGACGGCTCGCAGGTCTACGGCATGGACCTGAAGCTGCCCGGCATGCTGAACGCGGCGATCAAGGATTGCCCGGTGTTCGGCGGCAAGGTCAAGAGCTTCGATGCCGCCGCCGTGGCCAAGCGGCCCGGCGTCAAGAAGGTGGTGCAGGTCGGCGACAGCGCGGTCGCGGTGGTCGCCGACACCTGGTGGCACGCCAAGACCGCGCTCGATGCGCTGCCGATCGAGTGGGACGACGGCCCGAACGCCAAGGCCTCGAGCGCCGACATCGCCGCGATGCTGAAGGCCGGCCTCGACGCGCCGACGAAGCGGTGTCGGCAACCAGGACGGCGACGCGAAGGCCGCGCTCGCCGGCGCGGCGCGCAAGATCGAGGCGGTGTATTCGTACCCGCACCAGAACCACGCGACGATGGAGGTGATGAACGCGACGGCGCGCTGGACACCGCCGAGCGCTGCGAGGTCTGGTGCCCGACGCAGAACGGCGAGGCGGCGCTGGCCGCCACCGTCCGAGGCGGCGGGCCTGCCGCCCGCGCAAGTGCGACGTCTACAAGATCCACCTCGGCGGCGGCTTCGGCCGGCGCGGCGCGACACGACTGGGTGCGCCAGGCGGTGGCGATCGCCAAGGAGATGCCGGGCACGCCGGTCAAGCTGATCTGGTCGCGCGAAGAGGACATGCTGCACGGCCGCTACCACCCGATCACGCAGTGCAAGCTGGTGGCCGGGCTCGATGCCGACAGGGCAACGTCACCGCGCTGCACATGCGCATCTCGGGCCAGTCGATCCTCGCCGGCGTGTGCGCCGCAGAACATGCAGCAACGGCCAGGACCCGGTCGTGTTCCAGGGCCTGAACCCGCCGGGGCCGGAGGCCTCGATCGGCTACAGCTTCCCCAACCTGCTGGTCGACCATGCGATGCGCAACCCGCCGGTGCCGCCGGGCTTCTGGCGCGGCGTGAACCTGAACCAGAACACGATCTACCTCGAGTGCTTCATCGACGAGGTCGCCGCACGCGACCAAGCAGGATCCGCTGGCGCTGCGCCGCAAGCTGATGGCCAACCATCCCAAGCACCTGGCGGTGCTGAACGCGGTGGCCGAGCAAGGTCGGCTGGGACAAGCCGGCGCCGCGCGGGCGTGTACCGCGGGCTGGCGCAGACCATGGGCTTCGGCAGCTACGTCGCGGCCTGCGCCGAGGTGTCGGTCAACGATGCGGGCGAGCTGAAGATCCACCGCATCGTCGCCGCCACCGATCCGCGGCCATGCGGTGAATCCGCAGCAGATCGAGGCGCAGGTCGAAGGCTCGTTCGTCTACGGCCTGTCGGCGGCGCTGTTCGGCGAGTGCACGCTGAAGGACGGCCGCATCGAGCAGGACAACTTCAACACCTACCCGGCGCTGCTGATGAAGGACATGCCGAAGGTCGAGACGCATCATCATGCCGTCGGGCGGCTTCTGGGGCGGCGTCGGCGAGCCGACGATCGCGGTGGCCGCGCCGGCGGTGCTGAACGCGATCTTCGCGGCCACCGGCAAGCGCATCCGCGACCTGCCGCTGAAGAACCACAGCCTGAAGAAGGCCTGATCGGTTGTCGAACGCGCGGTCGCGGTCGAAGTGCGGTGCGATGGTGGTGGCGCTGGCCGCTTGGCCGGCGCTGCCGACCGCGCACGCCCAGGCCGAGCCCGACCTGCGCACGAGCTACACCATCGTCGGCGACGGCATTCCGAAGCCGCTGACGACCGATGCGCCCAACGCCGAGAACGGCCGGCGCATCGTCACCGAACGGCAGGCGGGGCTGTGCGTGCTGTGCCACAGCGGACCGTTCCCCGAAGACGCGCTTCCAGGGCGACCTCGCCACCAACCTCGCCGGCACCGGCTCGCGCTGGAGCGAAGCGCAGCTGCGGCTGCGCCTGGTCGACGCGTCGCGGCTCAACCCGCAGACCATCATGCCGTCGTATTACCGCACGCAGGGTCTCGAGCGCGTGGGCTGGCAGTACCGCGGCCAAGCCGGTGTTGAATGCGCAGCAGATCGAAGACGTGGTGGCGTTCCTGAAGACGCTGAAGGATTGATCGCATGACCCGTGCGCAGGCCTCGACGTTGTCGCGCCGCCAGTTGATGGCGGCGGGGCTCGGCGCGGGCCTGGGCGTCACGTGGCGGCCGGCGCGCGCGCTTGTCCGACGAACTCGCCGGCGCGCTGCGCGGCTTCACCGGCGGCGCGCCCACCAAGGAAGGCCGCGTGCTGCTCGACATCGCGCCGCTGGTCGAAAACGGCAACACCGTGCCGATCACCCTCACCGTGCAAAGCCCGATGACGGCCGCCGATCACGTGCAGGCGATCGCGGTGTTCAACGAGAAGAACCCGCAGCGCGAGGTGGTGTCGTGCAAGCTGTCGCCGCGCTTCGGGCAAGGCGGTGGTGGCGACGCGCATCCGCCTGGCCACCACGCAGCAGCTGGTCGCGGTGGCGAAGATGAGCGACGGCTCGTACTGGTCGCACACCGTCGACGTGATCGTCACGCTGGCCGCCTGCATCGAAGGTGAAGTCCGATGGCGCGCACGCTGATCCACGCCCCCGACCACCGCGCGCAAGGCGAGGTGATCGAGATCCGCACGCTGATCGCGCACCCGATGGAGACCGGCTACCGCGCCGGCGCCGACGGCCGCACGCTGCCGCGCGACATCATCCGGCGCTTCACCTGCCGCTACAACGGCGAGGTGGTGTTCAGCGCCGAGCTGTATCCCGCGATCTCGGCCAACCCGTACCTCGCGTTCAACGTGGTGGCCAACGCCAGCGGCACGCTGAGCTTCAGCTGGGAAGGCGACAACGGCTTCGCGCAGACCGAGAGCGCCGCGCTCACCGTGGCATGAGGTCCTGGACTGCGCGTCGATCGCGGCCGCGCTCGCGGCTGCTGTGTGCTGTCGGCCGCGCTCGCGCAAAGCGCGCCCGACAAGCGCCGCTCGGGCTTCGACACCATGAGCGCCGCGCATCCAGGCGATGCAGCGCGACGACCTGCAGAACCCCGGCATGCTGTGGGTGGCCGATGGCGAGGCGCTGTGGAAGCAGCGCGGTCGGCAGCAGCTTCTCGTGCGCGCACTGCCACGGCGATGCCAAGCAGAGCATGCAGGGCGTGGCCGCCCGGTATCCCGGCTGGGACCCGATCGAGAAGCGCCCGGTCAACCTGAGCCAGCGCATCAACCTGTGCCGCACGCGGCACCAGCGCGTGCGCCGCTGCCGCCCGAGAGCGAGGAGCTGCTCGGCCTCGAGGCCTACGTGGCGCACCAGTCGCGCGGCATGCCGCTGCGCGCCGAGCGCCGCGCCAGGAGCTGACCGCGCCGCGCGAGCGCGGGCGCAAGCAGTACGAGCAGCGCATCGGCCAGCTCGACCTGTCGTGCGCGCAATGCCACGACGAGCTGCGCCGGCAAGAGCCTGGCCGGCAGCATCGATCCCGCGAGGGCGCACGTCGAACGGCTACCCGATCTACCGCCTCGAATGGCAGGGCATGGGTTCGCTGCAGCGCCGGCTGCGCAACTGCATGAGCGGCGTGCGCGCCGAGCCGGCGCCGTTCAACTCGATCGAGATGGTCGAGCTCGAGCTGTACCTGGCGCAGCGCAGCGCCGGCATGAAGATCGAGACGCCGGCGGTCAGACCCTAGAGTCGGGTCCTGAAGGGCCTGCCGGCGCGCGCCGGAAACCGACTCGCCGAAGAATCACTCGAAGCTCCTTGCCCCAACTTCCGCCGGTCCGGCCGCTCGACGCCGGTCCGCGGACACGCAAAAGGCGCATGCCATGAACGAACACACCCGCACCGGCGTCAAGCCGCGAGCCCTGGCTTCTGAAGACCTGCAGCGCGTCGACGCCTCCTGGCGCGCCGCCAATTACCTGTCGGTGGGGCAGATCTACCTGCTCGACAACCCGCTGCTGCGCGAGCCGCTCAAGGCCGAGCACGTGAAACCGCGGCTGCTCGGCCACTGGGGCACGACGCCCGGCCTGAACTTCGTCTACGTGCATCTGAACCGCGTGATCCGCGAGCGCGACCTCGACGTGCTCTATGTCGCCGGCCCGGGCCACGGCGGACCGGCACTGGTGGCCAACGTCTGGCTCGAAGGAACCTACAGCGAGATCTATCCCGCGGTGTCGCAGGATGCGGCAGGCATGAAGCACCTGTTCAAGCAGTTCTCGTTTCCCGGCGGCATGCCGAGCCACGTCGCGCCGGAAACGCCGGGCTCGATCCACGAGGGCGGCGAGCTCGGCTACTCGCTGGCGCACGCGTTCGGCGCCGCGTTCGACAATCCGGACCTGCTGGTGGCCTGCGTCGTCGGCGACGGCGAGGCCGAGACCGGGCCGCTGGCCACCGCGTGGCACTCGAACAAGTTCCTCAATCCGGCCACCGACGGCGCGGTGCTGCCGATCCTGCACCTGAACGGCTACAAGATCGCCAACCCGACCGTGCTGGCGCGCATCCCGCGCGAGGAGCTGGAGTCGCTGCTGGTCGGCTACGGCTAGGAGCCGCACTTCGTCGAGGGCAGCGAGCCCGGCGCGATGCACCAGGCAGATGGCCGCGACGCTCGACACCGCGCTCGAGCGCATCACCGCCATCCAGCGCGAGGCGCGCGGCGGCGGCCGGCCCGCGCGGCCGCGCTGGCCGATGATCGTGCTGCGTACGCCCAAGGGCTGGACCGGACCGAAAGAGGTCGACGGCAAGCCGACCGAGGGCTCCTGGCGCTCCCACCAGGTGCCGTTCTCCGACGTCGTCTCGAACCCGGCGCACCTGCGGCTACTGGAGCAGTGGATGCGCAGCTACCGGCCGGAGGAGTTGTTCGACGCCGAGGGACGCCCCGTCGCCGGAGCTGCGCGCGCTCGCGCCGCAGCGGCACCCGCCGCATGGGCGCCAACCCGGTCGCCAACGGCGGCGTGCTGCTGAGGGACCTGCGCCTGCCCGACTTTCGCGACTATGCGGTCGACGTGCCGCGAGCCGGGCGGCGTCATCGCCGAGGCGACGCGCGTGATGGGCCGCTACCTGCGCGACGTGATGCAGCTGAACGCGCGACGCGCGCAACTTCCGCATCTTCGGCCCCGACGAGACCGCGTCGAACCGCCTGGGCGCGCTGTTCGAGGTGACGGCACGCGCGTGGATGGCGCAAACGCTGCCGACCGACGAGCACCTCGCGCGCGACGGCCGCGTGATGGAGATCCTGTCGGAGCACACCTGCCAGGGCTGGCTCGAGGGCTACCTGCTGACCGGGCGCCACGGTCTGTTCTCGTGCTACGAGGCGTTCATCCACATCGTCGACTCGATGTTCAACCAGCACGCGAAGTGGCTGAAGGTGGCCAACGAGATTCCGTGGCGGCGGCCGATCGCGTCGCTGAACATCCTGCTGACCTCGCACGTCTGGCGGCAGGACCACAACGGCTTCACCCACCAGGACCCCGGCTTCATCGATCACGTCGTCAACAAGAAGGCCGACGTCATCCGCGTGTACCTGCCGCCGGACGCGAACACGCTGCTGTGGGTGACCGACGAATGCCTGCGCAGCCGCAACCGGGTCAACGTGATCGTCGCCGGCAAGCAGCCTGCGCCGCAGTGGCTGGACATCGACGCGGCGATCAAGCAATGCACCGCCGGCATCGGCATCTGGGAGTGGGCGAGCAACGACCAGGACGGCGAGCCCGACGTGGTGCTCGCCTGCGCCGGCGACGTGCCGACGCTGGAGACGCTGGCGGCCACCGCGCTGCTGCGGGAACACCTGCCGGCGCTGAAGGTGCGCGTCGTCAACGTGGTCGATCTGATGACGCTGCAGCCGCGCGAGGAGCATCCGCACGGCCTGTCGGACCGCGACTTCGACGCCTTGTTCACGCCCGACAGGCCGATCATCTTCGCGTACCACGGCTATCCGTGGCTGATCCACCGGCTGACCTACCGCCGCACCAACCACGACAACCTGCACGTGCGCGGCTACAAGGAAGAAGGCACCACGACGACGCCGTTCGACATGGCGGTGCTCAATGACGCTCGACCGCTTCCACCTGGTGATCGACGTGATCGATCGCGTGCCGACGCTCGGCTACCGCGCTGCGCACCTGAAGCAGCGCATGCGCGACAAGCTGATCGAGCACAAGAAATCCTTGCCCGGACCGGCCGTCCAGCTTGCGCCAGCGGAGCAGCGTCGTAGTCGCCGTGCAGCGCGCGCCACACGTGCTCGGGCGTGAGCGGCATCTGCACGCGCTCGGCCTTGCGGCCCTGGCCGGCGTGGTCGAGCGCATCGATCACCGCATTGACCACCGCCGGCGTGCCGCCGATCGTGCCGAGCTCGCCGACGCCCTTGGCGCCGAGCGCGTTGGTCGTGCACGGCACCGAGGTGTCGAACTCGGTCTTGAAGCCGAGGAAACCATCGACGCGCGGCATCGCATAGTCCATGAAGGTCGCGCTCAGCGCCTGGCCGGTCTGCGCGTCGTACGACACCTTCTCGCACAGCGCCTGTCCGATGCCCTGCACCGCGCCGCCTTCGACCTGGCCGCGCGCGATCTGCGGGCTGACCACGCGGCCGATGTCGTTGACCGACGCATAGGCCACCACCTCGACGTGCGCCGGTGTCGGGATCGATCTCCACCTCGCACACGTGGCAGGCGTTGGGCCAGCTCGGGCCGCCGACCGAGTTCTTGGCGTCGACGTAGATGCGCGCGTCCTTCTGCTTGCCGGCGAGCTCGAACAGGTCGATGCCGAGGTCGGTGCCGGTCACGTTGAAGCGGCCCGCCTTGTATTCGATGTCGGCCGCCGGCGCCTCCAGCGCCTCGGCGGCCATCGTCTTCGCCTCGTCGATCGTCTTCTGCGACGCCACGTGCACCGCCGAGCCGCCGATGAAGAGCGAGCGCGAGCCGGCGCTGCCGAAGCCGTTGTTGCGGTCGGTGTCGCCCATGCACCACGCGGATGCGATCGATCGGCACCTGGAACACGTCGACCGCGAGCTGCGCCAGGCTGGTGGCGATGCCCTGCCCCATGGCCTGCACCGCGGAGTTCACCTCGATCATGCCGTCGGGCGTCACGGTCACCGTCACGCGCTCTTCGTACGCCATGCCGCTGGTCCATTCGAGGAACGTCGCGATGCCGCGGCCGCGCAGCTTGCCCTTGCGTTCGGACGCCGCGCGCCGCGCGGCGAAGCCGTTCCAGTCGGCCAGCTTCAAGCCCTGGTCGAGGATCTTCTCGAACTCGCCGCAGTCGTACACCTGCGCCATCGGGTTGGTGTACGGGAACTGGTTCGGCCGGATCATGTTGCGCCGGCGCAGCTCGGCGGGGTCGAGCTTCATTTCGCGCGCCGCCGCATCCATCAGGCGTTCGATCTGGTAGATCGCTTCGGGGCGCCCGGCACCGCGGTAGGCACCGATGGTGTTGGTGTGCGTCATCACCGCGCTCAACTGCAGATCCATCACCGTGATGTCGTAGATGCTCGTGGTGACCCATGGGCCGATCACCAGCGGGATCAGGATGCCGGTGCCGGTGGCATAGGCGCCGGTGTTGCCCACCGCCTTGACGCGGATCGCCAGCACCTTGCCGTTTTGGTCGAGCGCCATCTCGGCGTGACTCACCACGTCGCGTCCGTGCACGGCGGACAGAAACTCCTCGAGCCGCTCGGCGCGCCACTTCAGCGGCCGCTTCAATGCGCGTGCCCCGTAGGCGAGCGCCAGGTCTTCGGGATAGGCGCCGGTCTTCATGCCGAAGCCGCCGCCCACGTCGCCCACCAGCACACGCACGTCATCGGGGTTCAACCCCAGCGCATCGCACACGCTGGTGCGCACGCCCGAGGGCATCTGGCTCGACATGCGGATCGTCAGGCGTTGGCCATCGAAGTCGGCCAGCACGCGTGCGCGGCTCGATCGGCGACGGCGCGACGCGCTGGTTCACGATGTCGACCGCCACGCGCACCGCGGCACGCGCGAACGCGGCCTCGGTCGCCGCGGCATCGCCATGGCGCGCCACCGCGGCCACGTTGTCGGCCAAGCCGTCCACCACCTTGGGGGCACCGGGTTGCAGCGCGGCCACCGCATCGGTCACCGCGGGCAGCTCGTCGTAGTCGACCATCACCGCGTCGGCGCCGGCGCGCGCGGCGTCGCGCGTGTCGGCCACGACCATCGCCACCGGCTCGCCGACGAAGCGCACCTTCTCGTGCGCCAGCGCGCGCCGCGGCGCGGTGGCCACGGCCGAACCGTCGGCGCGCTTGAACGGCACCACCACCGGCATCGGCTTCACACCCGCTTGCGCCAGCTCGGCGCCGGTGAACACCGCCACCACGCCGGGCGACGCCTTGGCGCTCGCGACATCGATCGACACGATGCGCGCATGCGCGTGCGGCGAGCGCACGAACACCACGTGCAGTTGGCCCGCCGGCGCGACGTCGTCGGTGAACTGCCCTTTGCCGGCCAGCAGCGCCGGGTCTTCGACACGTTGCACTTCCTTGCCGCTGCCGAAGCGGGTGGTCTCGAGAGCCGCGCTCATTTCTTCGCCCCCGCACGCAGCATGTTCGCCGCCACCTGCACCGACTTCACGATGTTCACGTAGCCGGTGCAGCGGCACAGGTTGCCTTCGAGCGCGTCGACGATGTCGGCTTCGCTCGGATCGGGGTTCTCGCGCAGCAGGCAGGCCGCGGTCATCAACATGCCCGGGGTGCAGAAGCCGCACTGCAACCCGTGGCACTCCTGGAACGCCGTCTGCAGCGCATGCGGTTGGCCGTTGCTGGCCAGGCCTTCGACGGTGGTGATGTCGCGCCCGGCGGCTTGCACCGCGAGCATCGTGCAGCTGCGGGTCGACTGGCCGTCGACCAACACCGTGCAGGCGCCGCACTGGCCGGTGTCACACCCGATGTGGGTGCCCGTCAGCGCGAGCGGTCCGCGGATCACATCGACCAGCAGGTCATGCGGCTCGGCCGCCGCCTGCATGGCGCGGCCGTTGATCTTGAACTGAAGCGTCGGCATCCCGTCCCCGTGCTAGAGCGAACGGGGATCGTAGCTGCTTTCGTTACACGCGCTCCTGCGTGGGCGCGCAAGCCCGAGGAGCGCGGCGGGTCAGCGATGCGGCGCGCTGCGCCGCATCGATCTGCGGTGCGGTCAGGCCTGTGCGCTGCGTCCACCACCCAACATCAGGTCTTGCAGCCACATCGCCGACTGCGACAGCATGTCGGCACGGCGCGGCGGCTCGTGGCGCAAGCCAATGGCCACGCGGCCGGTCCAGTACACCATGCGACCCGTACCGGGGAGCATCACAGGGCCCACGTGGCCCGGCGGGACCGGCACCGGCGGTGAGGCCTCGTTCAGGCGGATGAAGTCGCTCGGTTCATCGAGGTCTTGCAATTGGGACAGCATCTTGGCCTCCAGATACAAAATTCAACTGCGCGAATGATTCCGACATTCCGTGTAACCTGCACTGCCTCAGCCTAGGGAACGCATTCCGGGGGGTCAGTTGCGTATCCACTGCATCCGGTTCAACGCGTTCCGCACGCATTGGGCGCCCGGTGAAATCACCATGCATCGACTGGTGTGAATGCTCCGCCCCTCGTATTTCCTCGCGGTGTCGCCCCTGCTGTCGCAGATGACGTTTGCAACTTACAGATGCAGGGCAATTCACTTGCCTGCGTGAGCACCTTGCGGTTGCAACAGCGGCATGGCGAGCAGCCAGATCCACGGAAGTAACAGCGGCGTGATGTCGGCGACGCGCCCCGGTAACAACATCTGCAACAACTCGAGCAGCAGGGCCCACACGCCGAGCGCCAGCACCACCGGCGCGGCGCGTGCGCCTTGCGAGCAGCTCAGCCACACCACGGCGCCCAGCCAGAACAGCTGCCATGCCAACGCCGAGCGTGTTGGCGACCAGCGAGCCTTGCAGCATGGCCGCGAACGGCAGCCAATGAAACTCGCCGAGCGCATCGGCGAATTCGAACGGGCGCAGCTCGTCGACGGTGAACCACGCCAGCGCCGCGGCGGCCATGCCCCATGCGGCGGTGCGCGCGGGCAAGCGCCACAGCAGCCACGCGCCGATCAGTCCGGCGCTCCAGCCGACCACGCGCGACAGCGTGAGCGCCTGGTGCACCATCAACAGCTTGCCGAGCGCGCCCACGACCACCAGCGTGAGCACCACGGCGGCGCGCATGCGCAGATGGCGCACCGTCACCGCCACCACCATCAGCGCGAGCGCGGCCTCGATCGCACTGAGGATCGACCAGCGCGGCGTCAACAGCAGCGGCTTCAGTGCATTCTTGATCTGCTGCCAATCGAGCCGCGGCACCATCGGCCACCACTGCAGCATCAGCCACAGCACCACCATCGTCAGCGGCGCGCGCAGGCTCTCGCGGCCGAGCCAGGGTGCGTGCAGGCGCGAGCCGCCGGCCACCAGGCCCATGCCGATCAACAGGCCGAGCCCGTTCCACACCACGTCGGACATCGCGGCAGCGCGCCGCGGGATGAACAGCTGCACCACCTGCAGTGCAAACGCGAACGCCAGGCCGACGGCGAGCACGATCACCGTGCGCCGCCAGCCGATCCAGCGGTGCACCAGCGCCCAGCCGAGCATGCCCACCGGCACGAACAGCACCACGTTGCCGACCACGTCGCCGAGCGAAGTCCACATCGACGGCTGGTGCACGCATGGCATCCCACGCCGCTGCCAGCGATGGCGGCATCGCGAAACGCCACGGGTAAAACGAGCCGTGCACCACCAGTGCGGCCACGATCCACGCCAGCCACACGATGGCGCGGCGGGTCTGCGGCGCACTCTCGCGCGGCGGCATCAGCCGAGGATCGCGCGCCGCACCGCGGCGAGCGGCGCATCGTTGCGCAGGGTCGCGCCGTCCACGCCGAGGTCGCGCCACAAGGTGGCGAGATCGGCCGGCACCGGCTGGTCTTTGACTTCACGGTACATGTCGCTGAGGGTCGATTGTCCGAGTGCGGCATCGGCGGCCGCGAAGATGCGCGGCGCGTCCCACACCGCACGGTAGTCGCCGCCGGCCGCCAGCACCCCTTGCAGCGCATGCTGCAGGCCGCGCGCCGGCGTGCCGCGCTGGCGCAGCCTCACGTCGGCCAGCAGGAAGAACGTCGCGCCGCCCCAATAGGTGCGCGCCCAGGTCGGCGTGCGATCCAGGCCCTGGTCGCCGGCGCGCGGTTGGCCCTGGGGCATCTGCCTCATCCAGCCGCGCCACACGTCGGCCGGCTGCAGCAAGCCGACCCGCGCCCGCGCCACGGCTTCGATATAGGTGGCCGCTCCTTCGTGCAGCCAGCGCTGTTCGCGCGGCACGCGCGGCAGGGCCAGATGCGCCATCTCGTGCACCAGCACCCAATCGGCGCGGTACTGATCGGGCGTGGTGTCGCGGCCCAGGCGCACGCGGATGTGCAGCGACGGCTCACCGGAGGTCACGCCACTGTGCACGCCGGCGCCGGTGCGCCCTTGCAGCAGCAACTCGACCTGCGGCACCGGAAAGCGTCCGAAGTACTGCACCGCCGCGTCGGCACAGCGTCGCACCCAGACGGTCGCCGCGTCGCGCTGCGCGGCGCTGAAGTCCGGCGTGAACTGCACTTCGATCTCGCCGCCTGGCAAGGCCAGCGCCATCGTCACCGGCTGCTCGTCGGGCGCATCGGCGGCGCGAGCAGGCGCCACCACACACGCCGACAACAGACCCAACGCGGTGCGGCGCGAACAGTGCGCGCGGTCGACGGAAACGCGACGGGATGCGGTCATGTGGCCACAGTGTGGCCCAGAACGAGCGGGGCCCTCGGAGCTTGGTCGCGCCAGGCGGCGCCAACTCACCCCGCGAATGCGCGATCATCCGCGCCGTTGCGCCGATTCGACGGGAGTCCCTGTCAGGGCGGCGACACCTGCACGACCAAATGTGCGGCGATTGTCTGGAGGGCATGTGTCGATGACCGGCTGCTTGCGACGACTCACGGGCGTGTTGGCGCTCGGCCTGCTGATCCTGGGCGGCTGCACGTCGCTGCCGGTGATCGACCGCGCCGCGATCGCCAGCGAGGCGATCCCGCTGTCGGAGAAGACCACCCTCGGGCGCATCGCCAACAGCTACCGTCCGGCGCCCGACCAGTCGGGCTTTCGGCTGATGCCGCTGGGCAAGTTCTCGCTCGACACGCGGGCCGAACTGGCGCGACGCGCCGAGGTGTCGCTCGACGTTCAGTACTACCACTTCGAAGACGACGAGACCGGCCGCTGGCTGCTGCGTGCGCTGCGCGATGCGGCCAATCGCGGCGTGCGCGTGCGCCTGCTGGTCGACGACTTCTACACGCACCAGGGCAAGGACGAGATGTTCATCGCCTTTGCCGCGCACAAGAACGTGGAGGTGCGCATCTTCAACCCGTTCTGCTGCATGCGCGATTGGGGGCAGGCGATGCGCTTCGTTGCTTCGGTGGGCGACTGGAAACGGGTCAACCACCGCATGCACAACAAGCTGTTCATCGCCGACGGCGCGATGGCGGTGATCGGCGGGCGCAACGTCGCCAACGAATACTTCCTGCGCAGCCAGAAGGGCGACAACTTCATCGACGTCGACGCCTTCACCGTCGGCTGGGTGGTGCCGCCGCTGCAAGGCCTGTTCGACCGCTACTGGAACGCCGACGCGGTGTACCCGATCCATGCCGTGACGCGCAGCCCGCTGAGCCCCGAGGCGCTGCGCGAGCGCTTCGAGGTGTGGACCGGCCCCGAGATGACGCCGCCGCCCGACCCGCTGCCGGCCACCGACATCCTGGGCTACGGCCCCATCCGCGAAGACCTCGAGGACGGCCGGCTCGGACTGATCTGGGCCGAGGCCTACGTGTTCGCCGACCACCCCGACAAGCCGTTCGACGGCGAGGCCGGCGGCGAACTGCAAGACACCAGCGTCACCTACAACGTGTTCGAGGCCATCCGCAAAGCCGAGAAGGACCTCGTGATCTCCTCGCCTTACCTGGTGCCGGGGCCAGGCGGCATGGCGCTGTTCAAGGAGCTGCGCGAGCGCAACGTGCACGTGGTGGCGATGACCAACTCGCTCGGCTCCACCGACGAGCCGATCGTGCACGTGGGCTACACGCGGTACCGCGACCCGATGCTCGAGCTCGGCGTGGAGCTCTACGAGGTGAGCGGCTCACGCGTCAAGAAGAACCGCCGCGCCAACCTGTTCGGCGCCTCGCTCGGCCGGCTGCACGCCAAGCTGGCGGTGGTCGACAAGAAGACGCTGTTCGTCGGCTCGATGAACCTCGATCCGCGCTCGGCCACCATCAACACCGAGCTCGGCGCCGTGATCCACAGCCCCGATCTGGCGCGCGAGATGATCCGCATCATCGACGTCGACCGCCTGCGCAGCGCCTACCGCCTGCGCCTGAACAGCGACGGCACGGCGTGCGAATGGGTCAGCATGGACGATGACGACGAGGAGCTCGTGCTGGTCGACGAGCCCGACTCCACCGCCTGGCTGCGCTTCAAGACCTGGCTGCTGTCGCCCGCTGGTGCCGGAGTCGTTGCTGTAGCGGCGCCGGGGTTCAGCGCGCCGAGCGGCCCGCGCGGTGGCGCGCTGCCATCTCGCGCCCCATCGCCTGCCGCTCGGTCGGCAGCATGCGCGTGCGTGCTGCCGGATAGATCGACGATTCCTCGAGCACCATGTGGTCGTGCAGCAGCGCGATGAAGATCTCGCTTCCCTCGCGCAGCAGCGCCGGGTCCCACCACGACTGGCCGGCCTTCAGCGCCTCCAGGTGGGCCGACAGCTCCATCCAGTCTTCCTCGATCCAGTGGTGATCCTGCTGCAGCCGCAGCACCGTCTGCACCATCTCGGGGTCAGGCGAGGCGAGCGCTTTCGGGAAGATGTAGCGCTCTTCGTCTTCGTGGTGGTGGCGCGCGGTGGTGGAGAAGAACTTCAGCACCTCGGCCGCCATTGCGCGGGCCGCATCGTCGCCGCCGTGCAACTCCAGGTGCTTGACCAGCGCGGCCAGCGTGTCGAGCGCTCCCAGCATCTGGCGGTGACAGCTGTCGAGGATCTCGAAGCCGTCGCGCGTGGTGTACCGCTCGGGCTTGCCGTTGGAAATTGCTGCGCCGCTCATCGATTGCTCCTCTAACCGTGCTCCAAGCGAGCGTAGGCGCGTCTGGACGGCCACCCTTTGACGTGCGACAAGCGCGCAGCGTGCCGAACAGCAACTCGTCGACGAGCCCGACTCCACCGCCTGGCTGCGCTTCAAGACCTGGCTGCTGTCGCCGCTGGTGCCGGAGTCGTTGCTGTAGCACGATCGGCGAGCAGGTGGCGGCCGAAGAACGCCGCGATCCGGCGGTCCACCTCGGGCAGCAGCGCCCGGTCGAAGGCCGGCGGGTCGTTCAGCAGATCGGCCGCCAGGCCGGTGAAGCCGGGCGGCAGCGGCGACAGCAGCGCGCCGTGGCCGGCGGTCGGCAACTCGGCGATGCGTTCGCACGGCGCGCACGCCTGCAGCACGCGGTCGCTGTGGAAGCGCGGCACCAGCCAGCGGTCTTGCGCCAGCGTCACCAGCCCCAGCGGCACGCGCGGCTGCGCCAACGACGCGGCATCGAACGCCACCGCGTGCGGGCCGCCGGCCACCACCGCGGCGACCCGCGGGTCGGCGTGCCCGTGCACCGTGTCGTCGCCGAAACGCAGGCGGATCACGCCCACCGCCAGCCACTTCTTGAAGCCATCGAAGGCGCCGCCGTTCAAGCGCAGGAACATCGCCACGCAGGTGTGGAAGTCCTCGGCGATGTGGGCTTCGCAGTGTTGCTTGAAGCGCGCGGCCGACCACTGGCCGCCGGCCAGCGTCAGCGCCGTGTGGCCGCCGGCCGAGAAGCCGTAGACGCCGACGCGGTCGAGCTGCAGCAGCGGCGCGAAGCGCGCATCGGCGGCGATCGCATCGATGGCCCGCGACACCTCGTGCGGCCGCGTGTCCCAGCTCTCGGGCCCGGCGCGCGTGAGGTCCTTGAAGTTGTCGCCGCGGTGCTCGGGCATCGCCACCACGAAGCCGGCCTCCACCAGTGCGCGCGCCAGGTTGCCGTGCACGTACGGGCTGCCGCCCGAACCGTGCGAGATCACCACCAGCCGGCCGTTGCCGCGCACCGGCTCGGCGCCCACCGCCAACGCGAGCGACAGGCGCGCCGGCGACGGCGGCGCCTCCGCAGCGAGCGTGGGGTAGTACACCGACAGCGGGCCGTCGTGCTCGGTGGCCGCGAGTTGCGTGAAGCCCAGGCCGGCGTGTGCCGCGGCGCCCCATGCGCCCATCAGCGCCCATGCCACCGCCCGGCGGCACGCAGCCGCCCAGCCCGAATCCCGTTGAATGCCTGTTCATCGATCGCCTCCTCAAGACACGAAGGCCCCATGCCCTCGTTGGGGGGCGACGATGAAGTGGCGCTCCGGCCACGTCTCGCCGAAGTCGGCGCGTTGCAGCTTTCGGCCAGCCGATTTCAGGAATCGGCGCTGTTTTCCCGGCGGAACTCGGTGGGCGTGAGTCCGGTGGCCGCCTTGAAGGCGCGGTTGAACGGCCCGATCGACTGAAAGCCCGCCTCCAACGCGATCGTCAGCACCGGCAGCGCGCGCTGCCGCGGGTCGGCCAGCGCATGGCGCGCGTCGGCGAGCCGGAAGCCGTTGACGTAGGCGTTGAAGTTGCGGTGGCCGAGGCGTTGGTTGATCAAGCGGCGCAAGCGGTACTCGGGCACCGACAGGCGCGCGGCCAGGCTGGCCACGCTCAGGTCCTCGCTGCGGTACGCGCGCTCCTCCACCATCACCCGATGCAGCGCCTGCGCCAGCCGCTCCTCGGCGGCGTCGGGCGCGGTCTGCGCTGCGGCTTCGGCCACGACGGGGGTCGCGGCCGGGGCGCTGGCCGCGGCCGGCGCGACCAGCGTCGACGGGAACAGATCGGACCCGCCCACGCGCAGGAAGTGCCAGGCCGCCACCGCCACGATCGACAGCAGCAGCGCGGCATCGATCAGCGCCATGGTGTCGGACAGCCGGCCGCGCTCGGTGGCCAGGCGCACCGCCAGCATCAGCAGCGTGTAGGCCACGCCCATGCCAACGATGAAGGCGCGCACGCGGCGGCGCACCTCCACCAGATCGTCGCGCCAATGCCGCGCCGCCGCCACCACCGCGAGCACCGCGAACACCAGCGGCACGGCGCGCTGCAAGCCGAGGCTCACCTGCGCGAGCGGGCTGGGCGCATCGGCGGTCCACGCCAGGCAATTGATGCCGCTCACCAGCAGCACCACGCCATAGGCCACGCCGTGCACCGGCTGAAAGCGGAAGCCGTCGTCGAACAGCGCCTGCACGAAGACCCAGAACAACACCACGTTGGCCACCGAGATCGCGATGAACGGCGCCTGCCACACGCGCGGCACCATCAGCTCGAACAGCGGCGTGGAGCCGATCACCTGCACGCACGTGCCCAGGCACAGCACCACCGCGGCCTGCGCCGCCGGCAGCGCGGGGCGGTCGCGCAAGAAGCGCGCCGCCAGCAAGGCCAGCAGCGCCAGCAAGGTGCCGCGCAGCGCGGCATCGAGCACCGGCAGCAGCATCAACGACGGTTCGTTCATATCAGTGCCCGCGTCGCGGCATCGCGCTCGCCGCCGTAGAAGCGGTCGAGCAGCGCGCCGAACACCGGCTCGTCGGGCGCCGCGCGCTCGAACAGCGTGAGGCACGAGCGCAGCTTGAGCGTGTCGATCGAGCCGAACACCTGCACGGCCGTGCGCTCCTGTGGCAGCGCCATCAGCCACGCGCAGCACTGCTTGAGTCGCGCACCCAGCAGCGGGTGGCGCCAGTAGGCCTGCGCCTCCTCGAGACTGCCGATGCCGTAGTGCAGCGCGGTGGAACTGCGGCCCAGGCCCTTGAGCTGCGGAAAGACGAACCACATCCAGTGGCTGGTCTTGGCGCCCGCCTTCAGCTCGGCCTCCACGTCGGCGTAACACGCGCGCCTGCGCGGCGACGAAGCGCTGCAGGTCGAACGGGTCGGCGTCGGTGGCGGCCATGCGCCAAGCGTACCGCGCTCGCTTCGACGCGTGCATCCACGACGCGTGCATCCACCATAGGCAGGCGCGGCGCGCCGCCGTACCATCGGCGCGCACCTCGGGTGCATGGAGGGGAAGGCAGCTCGCATGCGCGCCGTCCGCACGAGGCTGATGGCATGGACCGCGACCGCTGTGGTGGCGATGGCGGGCTGCGCCACGCCACCGCCCGAACCCGCGTTGTCTGAGCCCGCCGCCGACCCGCCCGCGACCGAGCCCGCACCCGCAGCGGAACCGGTGGTCGACGTGCAAGGCGCACAGATCAAGATGCGTGCGCTCAGCGGCGACTGCCGCGCCGAGTTCACCGGCACCTGCTATCCGGTGTGGTTCGGCACCGACCGCAAGCCGCTCGATCCGCGCAACCCCGCGCTCGGCTTCGGCCCCGAGCCCGACGGCAAGCTGCACTTCGGCAAGCGCATCGTGCGCATCCCGATCAGCCACCGGCCGGGCGAGCTCGGGTCACCGTTGTGGCGCCGCCTGCTCACCGGCGTGGACGACCGCATCACGGTCGACCCGGCCACGGTGCTGAGCGATGACGCGTTCACGCGCGACATCCGCGCCTTCCTCACCACGCTCGATCCGGCCGACCGCAACGTGCTGGTGTTCATCCACGGCTTCAACACCACGTTCGACAACGCGGCCAAGCGCGCGGCGCAGCTCGGCTTCGACCTGCGCGTGCCGGGCATCACCGCGTTCTACAGCTGGCCGTCGCTCGGCAACATCACCGCCTACATGGGCGACGTGGCGCGCATGGAAGCCAGCGAGCAGCACCTGGCCGACTTTCTGGTCAAGACCACCACGCTGGTCGAGCGCGGCAAGGTGCACCTGATCGCGCACAGCATGGGCAACCGCGGCCTGCTCAACGCGATGCACCGCGCCACCACGCAAGCCGCGCTGCGCACCGGCACCAAGTTCGGCCAGGTCTTTCTCGCCGCGCCGGACATCGACGCGCGCTCGTTCGCCCAGCTCGCCGGCATCTACCCGCTGGCCGCCGAACACACCACGCTGTACGTGGCCGACCAGGACAAGGCGCTGCTGGCATTGGAATGGGCCACCGCCGAAACGCGCGCCGGCGGCGCGCCGCCGGTGCTGGTGCTGCCCGGCATCGACACCGTGCGCGTGCGCGGCTGGAGCCTGTTCCGCCTGGGCCACAGCTACGTGGCCGAAGACGCCTCGGTGCTGCGCGACATCCGCACGCTGCTGCACTGGCAGGAGGCGCCGGAGCGCCGCCGCGTGCGCAACGGCTGGCCGATGCCCGACGACACGCCGGGCGCCAAGGGCGCGTGGGTGCTCGGACCCTGAAGTCTTGCTGAGCGTCAGCGCGAGCCGCCGGCCGGAGCCGGTGAGCCGCTGCCCGGACCGACCACGTTCTTGCCGGTGTCGATCGGCACGGCGCTCATGCTGCCGGTGCATGCGCCGGTCTGCGTGTAGACCACGCGGCCCTTCTCATAGCACTTGGTGACCATCTGGCGCGTCGGGTCGGTGGCTTGCGCGCGCATCGCCGGCGGCACGTCGCTCGCGAACGCGGCCGGTGGCGAGGGGGCGGTGTTGGCCGGCACCACGGTCGCCGTGGGCGGGGCGGCGATCGGCTCCGCCGCGGGCGCCACGTCTTCGACCGGCGCGCTGGCCGCCGCCGCGGCCGGTGCGCGCTTGGCGGGCGTGCCACCGCGCGTGGACATGCTGGCCAGCAGCGGCACCGCCAGAAACATGGCCACCACCAGCGCGATCCAGATCAGCGGGTTGTCGCGCCAACTCGGCGGACCCATCGGCTCGACGGACTCGAACGCCTCCGCCGTCTGCGGCGTCGCGGCCGCGCGCGGATCGCGGCGCGGCCGCTGCGGCTTGGGCGGCGGTTCGGGCGGCGGTGGCGGCGCGGCCTGGGTTGGCGGAAAGTCGTCGTCGTTGTTCTTATCGGTCATCGTGCTCCCTTGGCGCTGCGTGCGGTGCACCCGAAGGCGGCATAGCACCTTCGGAGCGGCCGTGCGGCGCTCATCGTCCCGCGATTTCGAGGTCGCGGATCACCAAATCAGCGGGCTTCTCGATCACCAGAAAGTGGCTGGCGTCGAAGTACACCTCGGCCTGGCGCTGGTTCCTCGGCTGTACGCAACGCACCAGTGACGGATTCACGGCCACGTGGGTCGTGCCGCCATCCAGCGGAAGCATCACGAAATGAACCTGCGCCATGGCGCTTTCCTTGATCTGACTGGGGGCATGGGCCGCGGGTGGGGGCCCGGGTTCGCTGGCCCGGACTATGCCCCTTTGCGAGGGCGTTGACCATCCAAGCCGAACCGGGTCGGCTGGGCGTTTGCCCACACCGCAACATGCAGCACGAGGCCGCCTGCACCATGCAACGCGCACTGCAAATTGAGCGGCAACCGCCGTCGCGGCGGTGGCGCCGCCGGCGCGAAGCCTCAGTGGCTGCTGGCGGCCACCGGCGCGTGGAAGCCGAGCTCCACGCGCTCCTCGGGCGACTCGGGGCACTGGCGCACTTCGCGCGAGTCGTCGACCCGCGTGGCGCCGGGCCAGGCCCGGGCCTGCCAATGCGTCAGCTTGCGGCGCGACGGCTCGTAGGTGCCATCACCCGCGGTGCTGGGCAACAGATAGGTATGGAATTCGATGGAGCGCATGGGTTGCTCCTTTTCTTTCTTGCGCCAACACAGGGCACGAAAACAGCAACGGCGAGAGCAATGCAAAACCCGCGCCAGCATGCGCAGAGGCCCACACGCGAACGCGGGATCCGCGCGCGGCGCCTGATCGCGCGCAACCGCATGCGTTGGCCGCGCCGCACGCAATCGAGCGTCGTGGGCGGACACGCGCGCGCAAAAAAATGCCGTGAACCGGCGCCACTGAGTCGCGCACACAACGCCACAGGGCCGTCCGCCCGTGGGCGGCTTGAGCCGGAGACTGCCATGACCACACTGCCCCTCGTGAGCGCCGGTGCCGGTGCACCCACGCTGCCCGACGCCGCCACCCACACCGACACGGCGCCGCACGCCGACACCCTGCTGGCGCGCGCCGATGCCGACGCGCAACGCGGCAGCGGCGACGCGCTGGCGTTGTTCACCGCCTCGCACGACATGCACCCGCTGGCGCAACAGCAGGCCTACGTGAAGCAAGGCGGCGCGCACGGCGGCAACCAGATCAAGGCCGCGGCGCACCAGCCGGTGGCCGATGCCGCCACCCGCACCTACGACGTGGCCACCACGTCGAAGGCCGACATCGACGCGCTGAAGAACAGCCCCGACAAGCAGCAGCAACGCCTGGGCCACACGATCGAGAACCTGCAGAACTCGTACCGCGACCTGCTCGACGGCAAGCAGGTGAACATCAAGGTGACGATGAACGCGGCGAATGGCAACGAGCCGGTGGCGACCATGACCTCCGCCGCCCTCGACCCCAAGCTGCCGGTGCGTGTGCACACCCACTACCACGGCGACAACGCCACCATCGGCGACCCCGAAGGCTCCAAGGCCGGCCAGAACTCGCGCATCCGCGCCACGCTCGCGCGCGACCCGCAGACCGTGTTCGTGCTGCCGGAGTGCAAGACGTGCGCGACCCATGCCCGATGGCCCGAAGCACAACCTGGAATACAGGGCCGAGTGGGGCAACGTGAAGAGCCAGGCCGAGACCACCGACCTCGCGCTCGCCGCGGCCGGCCTCTCGAAGGCCAAGATCGAGAAGGAGACGGTGTCGGTGCACTCGCGCGGCGGCGAGGTGATTCAAAACCTGATGGACAAGGACGACGGCTCCGGCCGCAAGCTGCGCGCCGACCGGCTCGAACTGCACGACTCGCTGTACGGTTCGCAGGGCAGCGTGGTGAAGTGGGGCAAGACCGACAACGGCCGGCAGGTGGAGAAGGTGATCTACGTGCACGGCAACAACGGCGGCATCCACGGCGATGGCCGCGACCGCGAGATCGCCAAGACGTTCAAGGGCTCCTACATCCGGATCGACGTGGGCCTGCTCAAGCCGGGCCACGAGACCACGCGCGACGGCCAGCCCGCCTACAACCGCGACCCGCACTACCAGACCACCGGGCGCTTCCTCGGCATCTGGCCGCTGCCGAATTGATCGAGCCCACCCGGCCCGTGTTCGAGGGGTGGGAGTGACACCGATGCCGAACACGGTCCGCGCGGCAGCGGCATCGGGGCGCCACTAGCTGGGAACGGTGCCGACTGTTGCGGTGGCCGGATGCACGCTGCAATGCACGCTCGCGCATCGCAAGCCTAGGACACGCAGCATGGCCACATCCATCGGACCTTTCCAGCCCACCGGAATACCGGGGCTGGCCACCGCCGTGCTGGAACAGGCCGCAGAGATCTTGCGCAATGCCTCGAGCGTCGGCGTGCCCAACCTGCGCCACGCGGCCGACGAGGTGGTGGACATCGCCGAGACGCAGCCTGCGCACGCGGCCGATCTGCTCGAGGCGATGAAGCCGAGCCTGTCGGCGGGCGAATCCGACCAGCTGACGCGCGAGATGGTGCAATCGGCCCAAGCAAAGACCGCGCAACCCAAGGACACCTCGCGCAACGGCACCACGCTGGCGCTGGACACGGCGCAACTCGCGCTCTCGGTGGCCGGAATCTTCGACCCCACGCCGACTTGCGACGCGATCGACGGCGTGATCTCGCTGCTGCGCGGCGACTACGCGGGCGCTGCAATCAGTGCACTGAGCATGGTTCCGTACGTGGGCGACCTGGCCAAGTTGGGCAAGCTCAACAAGCTGGCCGGTGTGGCCGCCGACGCGGCCGACGTGGCCAAGGCGCTGCCCGGTGGCGACACGGCGCGCCTTGTGAGCACCGGGGCCGTGACACCGTCGCGCAACGCCCTGCCCACCGATTTTGTCGACGGCCCGCCGGCGGGTGCGGAAAAGGTGGTGTTCCGCGACGCCGATCATCTGCTGTCGCACTTCGGGCTGCAGCGCATCGCCGACCACCCCGAACACGCCGCACTGTGGCGCACGGCGCACGATGCGGTGAGCAAGCCGGGCAACAACAACGCCTACACCCGAGCGATGGACAAGCTGGCGGCAGGCGAAACACTCACCAGCGAAGACGCGCGCGGCGCGTTCGGCACCGTGCGCAAACAGTTCCGCGACCTCTTCGAAGCGCGCTACGGCTTCAGGCCGGCCGACGTGGAGCACGTGATCAACCTCGCGCTGCAGCCCAAGCTGGCCCTCGACCCGCGCAACCTGTCGGTCACGCCCTCGGAGCGCGAGCTCGGCACCAAGGTGCACGAACTGCTGCACTGGATCAAGAGCGGCGGCGACTCGGTGAACGACTCACGCGTGTGGTGGCTGCAGATCTACGCCGACGCCACCGGCCGGTTCAATGCCATGACGAAGGACGACGTGGAGCAGGCGGTGCGCGAGCTGCTGGAACAGTACCGCGTCAAGGAGCCAAGCTAGCTGTGGCGTGTACGAGGAGATTTGACAGCGCCGGGGCCTGCGCACGCGCCCCGGCGCGACACACTGGCTACTGCAGCCGCCGCTCGTACACGCCGCGCTCGAACGCCTCGTACACGCCCATGAAACGCGGCTCCACGAACGGCAACGACTGGGTCATGATGACCCCGGCCACGTTTTGGGCCGGGTCGAACCAGTAGTGCGTGTTGCACACGCCGGCCCAGAACTGCGAGCCCGCCGAGCGCATGCCCGGTACGTCTTCGTCGATGCGCTGGAACGCCATGCTCTGCGACTTGCGCCTGCCGGGGAAGAACTCGGCGTCGGCGGTGAGCGGTGGCGCCGTGGTCTTGAGCAGCGGGATCGCGATCGTGCCGATCTGGTTGGCCAGCATCGACTGCACGGCGCCTTGGCTGAGCACCCGCTCGCCGTCGAGCTCACCCTGGTTGAGGTACATGCGCAGGAAGCGCATGTAGTCGGGCGCGGTCGAGTACAGGCAGTGCCCCATGCCGTAGACCTCGGGGTTCGGCGGCGGCGCGAGCTCGAACGGTGCGAAGTGGCCGTCTTCGCCACGGATGGCCACGGCCGCCAGGCGCGGGGCGATGTCGGCCTCGGGCTCGAAGCGCGTGTCGCGCATGCCCAGGGGCTCGAAGATCTCTTCGCGGCAGAAGCGGTCGATGCGGCGGCCGTCGACCTTTTCCACCACCTGGCCGAGCCAGTCGATGCCGATGCCGTAGTCCCAGCGCGTGCCGGGATCGAACAGCAGCGGGTACTCGAGCCCTTTCGCCAGTCCCGAAAGAATCGACGGCGCGCCGGTGGCCTGCATGAAGCGCGGCATGTCGGCGTTCCAGAACTCATAGGTGAGGCCCGAGGTGTGCGTGGCCAGATGCCGCACCGTGGCCTGCGTGCGCGGTGCGCGCATGCGGGGTTTGCCGTCGGCCTCGAAGCCGTCGAGCACCTGCAGTTCGGCAAAGCGCGGCAGGATGCTCGACACCTCGGCGTCGGGGCTCAGCTTGCCGCGATCCATCAGGATCATGGCCGCGGTGCAGCCCACCGCCTTGGTCATCGAGAAGATGCGCATCACGGTATCGACGCTGGCCTTCTGACCCGGGCTACGATCGCCCGCCGCACCCGACCAGGTCACACCGGCGGCATTGCCGCTCATCGCCACCACGAAAGGCACGTGTTCCGCCGCCACGGCGTCGGAGAGCACCCGGTCGAGCTCGTTCATCGCGTTGTCTCCTTGATCGGCTCGCTGCCAGCCACAGCATGTGCGCGGCCGCGAGCCGCTGGCTGGGCGGAGGATCTTGAACCGCTGGGGGAGCGGTGTCCAGGACGGCAGAGCAAGAGAGGGCACCGATTCAATCCGCCAGCATCTGCTCGCAGAACGCGCTGACGTTCAAGACAGCGCACAAGCCCCGCGCGCCAGCGAGCGCCAGCAGATCGCGATCTCCCGACACCAGTGCGCTCGCCTTGCCCGCGATGGCCAAATGCACAAACGGCAGGTCGAACGGATCGCGGCAGGCCGGCGCCGCCGGCGGCGGGCTCGGGATGCGGACGACCTGCACCCAGGGCACGTAGTCAGCGAGCAGTTCTTCCTGCTCGCCGGCCGACAGCCCGAACTTCGGATAGCCCAACACGCGCACCAGCTCGGCCACCGTGGCTGTGCTCGCCAGCGGCGTGAAACGGCCAGCCTGCCAACCGACGCGCACACGCCCGGACGTGCCGCCGCCGAACAGCAGCGCCGACAGCACGACGTTGGTGTCCAGCACCACGCGCGGTGGTGGCTTCACGACCGGCGAGTGCTCTTCTTCTTGGCCACCGGCTTGGCGCTGCCTCGTGCGGGCCTGTACGGCGCTTGCGGCTCGGCCGCGCGCGGCGCGGCAGCGCTCGCGCGCGCCCAACGCACGGCACTGGCCACATCGCCTTCGCCCAGGCCCAGCGCCGCCAGCTTGGCGCGCACCGCATCGCCGCGCTGGATGCGCACCGGCGTGAGCACGATCTGGCCGTCACGCACCTGCACGTCGAAGTATTCGGTGACACCGACTGCCTCCACCGCGGCCTTGGGCAGCGTGAGCTGGTTCTTGGAGGTGATCTTGGCGAGCATGGGAGCAGAACCCTGGAGTAAGGATTCCTTACTTTACGCCACTTTCCATCCGCGTGGAGTTGCGCACTCGCTCGACGATGGGGGACGTGCCGTGCGTCAGGAGCTTGACGCTCGGCCGTCGCGAGTCGAAGCGACGATGATTTGACCCGGTGATGCGCCGCCCGGATACTCGGCGACCGCATAATCGCGCATCGGGTCGGACGCACATGGAACAGCTGCCCGCGGTGGACCTGTCGGTCGCAGACACACCGATCGTCGCGGCCCAGCTGCAGACCGCGCTGGACAACATGCCGGGCGCGGTGGTCTACACCGACGAAGACCTCAACATCGTGTTGTGCAACGCCCGCTTCAAGGAGCTGTACGCGGTGCCGCACGAGCTGCTGCGCGCCGGCGCGCCGTATCCGAACTTTTTGCGCCACCTGGCAGACCACGGCTACTACGGCAAAGGCGATGCGGCCACGCAGGTGGCGCAACGCGTCGAGAGCCTGCGCCACCCACCGGGCGCAGCTTGAAGACCACGCGCCCGACGGGCGCTGGTACCGCATCCTGCGCCATCGTGCGCCGGGCGGTGGCACCGTCACCGTGATGACCGACATCACCGAACTGAAGCTGGCCGAGCAGACGCTGGCAGACCGCGAAGGCCAGCTCGAGGTCGCGCTCGAAAACATGCCCGGGGCACTGATCTACACCGACAGCCACCTGAACATAGTGGTCTGCAATGATCGCTACAAGGACATGTACACGGTGCCCCCCGAGCTGCTGCAGCCCGGGCAGCCGTACACCGCGTTCTTGAACTACCTGGCCAAGAACGGCTACTACGGCGAGGGCGACCCCGATGAGATGGTGGCGCGGCGCGTGGAGAGCCTGCGCCACCCCACCGGCAAGAGCTTCGAAGACCACGCACCCGACGGCCGCTGCTTTCGCATCCTGCGGCGTCCGGTGGCTGCGGGCGGCACGGTCGCGGTGATCACCGACATCACGGAGCGGAGCGGCCGAGCGCCAACTGCTCGATGCCACGCGGCGCACCGAAGAGGCCAACCGGCAGATCACCGAGAAGAACCGAACGCTCGAGGCGCTGTACGGCGAGATCCGCGACAAGAACCGGCAGGTGGAAGAGCAGGCCGCACAGATCGCCGAATGGAATGCGCGGCTGGAAACGCGCGTGGCCGAGCAGGTGGCGCAGATCGGACAGATGTCCAAGCTCACGCGATTTCTGTCGCCCAAGGTGAGCGACATGATCATGTCGGGCGACGCCGATGACCCGCTGAAGACGCGCCGGCGCGAGATCACGGTGGTGTTCGTGGACCTGCGCGGCTTCGCCAGCTTTCCGAGACCGCCGAGCCCGAAGAGGTGATGGCGGTGCTGCGCGAGTACCACGCCGAGCTCGGCCGTGCGATCCTGGCGCACGACGGCACGATCGAGCACTTTTCGGGCGACGGCGTGATGATCCTGTTCAACGACCCGATGCCGGTGCCCGAGCACGAGCTGCAGGCCATCCGCATGGCGCTGTGCATGCGCGACTCCGTGGCGCTGCTGGCCAAGGCATGGAAGAAACGCGGCTTCGCGCTCGGCTTCGGTGTGGGCATCGCCGGCGGCTACGCCACCATCGGCACCATCGGCTTCGAAGGGCGGCTGGACTACGGCGCCATCGGCACCGTGACCAACCTCGCAGCCCGCCTGTGCGGCGAGGCCCACGATGGCCAGATCCTCGTGTCGCCGCGCATCATGGCCAAGACCGAAGCCGCGATCGAGGCCGACTCGGTGGGTGAGTTGACGTTGAAGGGCTTCCAGCGCACGGTGCACGTGCACAACGTGTCGGCGTTGCGCCCCTGATGCGGCTTTCTCCGCGCATCTCTCGTGCAAGGCTATTGAGCGCGCCTTGCGTTCGACAGCGATGCGCGTAGCATGCGTTCTCCACCGACCAGCCCACACCCCTTTGTCGCCCACCGCGACGCGCCAGCCCCCTGGCGCCGACCGCGCCACGGACTGCAGAACAGTCCGCTGAGCAGTGGTCTTGGGCATCGACCGGGGGTCGCGCACGTTCGAGTTGGTTCACCTGGCCCCCGTAGGCATCACAAGGGGAACCACAATGATCACCTACATCGGTTTGCTGAACTTCACCGACAAGGGCCTGCACTCGCTCAAGGACACCACCAAGCGCGCCGCCGCCGCCAAGGAGACCGCCAAGAAGCTCGGCGTGAACCTGCGCGACATGTTCTGGACGGTGGGCAGGTACGACGCGATCTGCGTGCTCGAGGCCGAAGACGAAGCGTCGCTGGTGGCGTTCAACATCGCCACGGCACAGCAAGGCAATGTGCGCTCGCAGTCGCTGCGGGCGCTCACGGCCGCTGAGTTCGACAAGATCCTGGCCAAGGTGTCGTAAGACCCTGCGGCAAAAGAACAAGACAACACAAAGCCGCAGCCAGACCCGCCGCTGTCCCTGCAACCCAGGGGCGGCGGCGTTTTGCTTTGCAAGGCCGCGGCGCAGGCCTCCTTCGGAGGAGCCGAGCCTGGCCTCACGCGGTGACCTCGTGGTTCACGCCAGGATGCGCTCAGCCAGAGTGCGCGGCGAGTGGATGGTGACGCCGCCGAAACTTTGCCCGTAGCCTGCACCGAAGTGCGTGCGATCGCCGGTGACGAGCGCGTCACACCCCAGCCGAATGGCCGCGGCAAGCACCGGGCGATCTTTCTCCGGCAGCCAGGCCACCTCAGCCGCCGGCACGATGCCCGGCGCCGTGGCCGCGAGCCGCAGGTGCGCCAGCAGCGCATCGAACACCTCGAGGGCCTGCGGCCCCTTGGTGGCCAAGTTGCGCCGTGCCTCGGTTACCACATAAGCGTCGGCCCAGGCCTCGTGGCCCCGATCGAGCAGCAATCGCAGCAGAGCCCGGACGGCACCGTCGGACTTGGCAGCGGAGAACAGGATGTTGGCGTCGAGAAACACCTTCATCGCTGCGAACGCTTCAGCGTTTGCCCGCTCGCGCCGAGCGGCGCACCGGCGCCGGCCGCTTGGCCGCGAGCAGCCGCTCCACTCGGCCTCCGCTGCGTCGAACTCACGCTCACGATCCGGCGTGTAGACCTCCACCGGCAGCGTGACGGCCGGGCGCAGCAGCAAGCCCTCGGGCGTGGTCTCAGCGATCAGCTGGTCGTCGGCCTTCAGCCCGAGCGCCTGGCGCAGCTTGGCCGGCAGCGTGACGACGCCGCGGCTCGTGATGGTGACGGTGGCTTTCATGCATGCAGATTAGCAGAAAAGCAGCATTTCCGCCAGGCGGGAGATCCGGCGATCGCCCGGCTCGCGAGCCAAAGAGACACCGGTGCGATCGCCAGCAGCCAGCTCCACTAGCCACAGCGCTTGGTAGTCCCACGCGTGCTCAG
>CAVTJT010000004.1:0-925159 GCA_963735095.1 uncultured beta proteobacterium
GGGCTGCGCTCGGGCATGGATCTCCATGAAAGTATTCTCGACCGACCGGTCGGAAGATTATAGAGAGCCGACGCGTTGCCACGAGAGTGCCCCCACGAGGCGCTCAACTAACGATCGGACAGACGGCCGCCGCACCCGGCAGCGGCGTCACGAGAAGTGCAGGCCTTCCACCCGCAGCCAGGGCAGGACCCAGACGCCGACGTCGATGCGCTCGCGCTGACCGCGCCCACATCGCGCAGCATCTGCGCGACGTTGCCGGAGATCATCGTCTCGGACAGCGCGTGGCCGACCTCGCCATCGCGGATGGCGAAGCTGTTCTTGATCACGCCGGAGAAGTCGCCGTTGGCGGACGGGCGCCCCATCGACAGGCGGTCGACCAGTGCGCCGCGCGGCACACCGCGAGCAAATGCATCGAGCGGCGTCGTGCCGGCGGCGACGTCCCAGCCCTCTGCGCCGACCGGCAGTGGGCCAACCCGGTCTTGCGGCTGCCGTACAGGCTGGGCGTGAAGCACTTCAGCACGCCGCGCTCGAGCAGCGTCACCGGGGCGAGCGCGAACGCATCGGCCGAGAACGGCGACACGCCGGGTGCATCGAACCGGCTCGCCAGCGTGATCAACGGCGAGGCCACGCTTGGCCCAGCGATGTTCGGTACACCGAACTGCCGGCGATCAGCACGGCATCGCTCAGCTGGCCGAGAAACCAGCTGAGCAGGCTGCCCACGGCGCGCGGCGTGAGCACCACGGCGCCGGTGAAGCGCTCGCCGACCGGCTCGGCGTGCACCGAGCGCGTCATCGCGCGCAGCATGCCGTCGAGGCCGAAACGGTCGACGATCGGAGCGCCCGCCAGCGTGTCGGCATAAACCGCCGGCGAAATTGAACGAGCTGCTGCGCGCGCCCTCGCGTGCCATGCCGAACGCCTCGGCGTCGTACCAGCCGAGCGCGCAGTGCAGCGCGCTGCCGCCGCTGGTGAGCGCGCAGGCCTGCACCTGCGTGTGGCCGGCCAGCGCTTCTTCGAGCATCACGCTCGGCGTGTGCAACGCGCGCCAGTCGAGCAGTTGGCCCATCGCATCGGCCAGTGCCGCGGTGTCAGGCTGCTGCGGGCCGCTGCGACCTGCGCGCTTTGCCCTGCCGACACGGCGTTGGCGTCGTCCTGCGGCGCCGCGGCCACGCTCGACCACAGGCTGTGCACGAGTTCCCGCAGGCTCTGCGCATCGAGCTCGCTGCCGTCGATGTCGGCGCGACGGCCATCGAGCAGCCCGGTGAGTTGAAGCTGGTGCGAAGTGGCGCTGCGCATCAGGCTGGCATGGTTGTGCGCGACGCACAGCTCGTGCCGGTCGCGCCGAACCACGCGCACCTGCGCATGGTGAAAGCCTTGCCGCCGCATCAACGACAGCGCCTGCTCGGCGCTGTCTTGCACCGGGGCGTCGGCGGAAGTTGCCGTGTTCATTCGCCGCCCAGGTGCGCGCGTGCGCGCAGAGCCGGTCCGCCCATCGACACCACCATCGGCTGCTTCTTGCCGCAGTAGCCGCCGCACTCCCAGTGCATCGTGTCGCCGACCGCGTCCACGGTCTTCAGCACCTTGATCGCCGAGCCCGACAGCGTGGTGTTGCGCACCGCGCGGCCGAGCTTGCCGTTGCGGATCTCGTAGGCCAGCGTGATGCCGAAGGTGAACTCGGTGGTCGAGTCGGCCTGGCCATTGCCGGTCTTGAGCAGCAGATAGCCATCGTCGACGCCGGCGATCATCTCGTCCATCGTGCTGGTGCCCGGCAGGATCGCGGTGTTGCGCATGCGCACGAGCGGCTCGTCGTGCGGGTTGTACGCCCGCGCATTGCCGGTGGGCGCCTGCTCCATGCGCGCGGCCGTTTCGCGGCTGTGCATGAAGCTCGTGAGGATCCCGCGATCGATCATCACCACGTCGCGGCCGGGCGTGCCCTCGTCGTCGACCTCCACCGGAATCAACGTGGACTCGCCGCCGTAGGTGTGCGCGAAGTCGGTCATCGACACCCATTCGCTGGCCACCGGCTGCCCCACCAGCGATGCGGTGACCGCGCCGCCGATCACCGCGTCGGCCTCGCAGGGATGGCCCATGGCCTCGTGCGCCAGCATGCCGGCCAGCGGCGCGGCCAGCACCACGGTCTGCATGCCGCCGCGTGCGGTGACCGCATGGCGCTTGGCCTGCAGGTGCTCGTGTGCGCGCTCGAGCTTGGCCGCGAGCGCGTCGAGCGACCAATCCACGTCGGCCAGCGTGCCGCGGCCCGAGATCCACTCGTCGACTTCGATCGGCGCGCCGGTGACGTCCTCGCCCACCAGCGTGAACATGCAGGCGGCGCGGTCGATGCGCGCAAACGAATCGCCACCTGCGCTGGTGGTCAGCGCCTTGGCGTGGTGCTCGTCGCCAACGAGAAAGCGCGTGGAGCGCAAGCCGGGAAAGCGCCGTTTGCACCAGGCCTGCAACTCGGCCAGGCGTTCGTTGCACTCGGACGGCGTGAGCGGCGCGCGACCCTGGTGCTGCTGGCGGCCGACGTGATGCACCGCGGGCAGCGGCAGCGGCGCTCGTGCGCCGAAGCGGGCCATCGAGCGCGCATTGGACAGCGCCTGGCGCTGCACGCGCTCGCGGTCGCCGGCGCCGCCGGCCAGCGGCTGCGAGCCGAAGCCCCAATAGCCGTCGACGTAGGCGCGCGCGCTCACGCCGCGCTCCACGGTGCGCAGGTTCACTGTGAGGTTGCCGTCGACCATCAACATGCGCGTCTTGCGCAGCTCGTGCTCGCGGGTCTCGACTTCGTGGCGGCTTGCGATGGCGGTCATCGTGTGGCCCTTCGTGTGGTCAAGCGTTTCATCATAGGCGCCGCGGCCGTGCGGCGGTACCGAGCGGACTAGGGGACTCGCGTGATGCCGCCCTGGCGGCTTCGGATGCCGCGACAATGCGCGACCGCCTCCCCAAACTCACCCGTCCGCCGCATGCGCGCCACCGACCCCACCGAAAAGACCAGCAAGGTCGACGACGAACGTGTCGTCGCGGTCGAGCCGCTGCCGCCGCCGGAGCAGCTGATCCGCTTTTTTCCGGTGGCCGGCGGGCCGATCGAAGGCTTCGTCGCCGCCAGCCGCGACCGCGTGCGGCGCATCGTGCACGGCGCCGACGACCGGCTGCTGGTGGTGATCGGGCCGTGCTCGGTGCACGAGCCGCGTTCGGCGCTGGAATACGCCCACCATTTGGTCGAGACGCGCCAGGCGCACGACGACGCGCTCGAGATCGTGATGCGCGTGTACTTCGAGAAGCCGCGCACCACGGTCGGCTGGAAGGGCCTCATCAACGACCCGCACCTGGACGGCAGCTTTCGCATCAACGAAGGCCTGCGCATCGCGCGCGTCGCTGCTGATCGACATCAACGCGATGGGCGTGCCGGCGGGCAGCGAGCTGCTCGACACGTCGAGCCCGCAGTACATGGCCGACCTGCTGAGCTGGGGCGCGATCGGCGCGCGCACCACCGAGAGCCAGGTGCATCGCGAGCTGGCCTCGGGCTTCTCGGCGGCGATCGGCTTCAAGAACAGCACCGAGGGCAACGTGCGCGTGGCGATCGACGCGGTGATCGCGGCCAGCCAGCCGCACAGCTTTCTCGGTGTGCACAAGAGCGGCCAGATCGCGATGGTGCACACCGCCGGCAATCCCGACGGCCACGTGATCCTGCGCGGCGGCGCGGTGCCCAACTACGATGCCAACGAGCATCGGCCAGGCCTGCGATGCGCTCGAGGACGCCGGCCGCCAGACCAGCGTGATGGTCGACTGCTCGCACGGCAACAGCGGCAAGAGCCACGACAAGCAGCCCGAGGTGGTGCGCAACGTGGCGGCGCAGATCGCCTCCGGCAGCAAGCAGGTCTTCGGCGTGATGATCGAGAGCCACCTGGTCGCCGGCGCGCAGGGCTTCAAGCCCGGCAGCACCGACCGCCGCACGCTGCGCTACGGCCAGAGCATCACCGACGCCTGCATCGGCTGGGACGACGTCGAAGGCGTTGCTGATCGAACTGGCCAGATGCGGTGCGCAAGCGCCGCAAGGCGCGCTGAGCGCCCGCCCTCACGCCGACTTGGCGCGCCGGCTTCGTCTGCACGAAGGCGCACAGCAGCGCGGTGAGCAGCGCCAGCGCGATGTGCAAGGCGTACATCACATCGAAGCTCGCGCGCTGCGCGCCGTGGCCGAGCAGCAGCACGGTGACCGCCACGCCGATCACGGCGCCGATCTGGCGCGTGGCCTGATTGACCGCGCTGCCCACCGCGTAGTGCTGCGCCGGCAACTGGCTCACCGCCGCACCCGACAGCGATGGCAGCACCAGGCCCACCGACGTGCCGCTCAACAACAGGCCGGGCAGCCACTGCGTGAGGTAGGCCGGCTCGGTGCCCGGCACGAGCAGGAACCACAAGCCGGCCACCGCGTACAGCAGCGCGCCGCCGACGAGGAACGGCCGGTGCCCGTAGCGGCCGGCGAGCCGCCCGGTGACGATGGCCACCGGGATCACCATCAGCGGGCCCGGCGCGATCGCCAGCCCGGCGAGCGCCTGGCCGTAGTGCCACACGTTGCCCATGTAGAAGAAGAACGCGAAGAACATCATCGCGAACGCGATGCCGAACGACAGCGTGGCCGCGTTCACCGCGCTGTAGGTGCGGTGGCGGAACAGGCTCAGATCGACCAGCGGATCGCGTCGCGCGGCGCGCCCAGACGATGAAGCCGATCAACGCGATCACGCCGGTGAGCGCGGTCGCCGCCAGATCGGTGCGGGTCCATGCCGGCGACTCGGCTTCGACGATGGCCAGCGCGATCGCACCGACGCCGACGATCAGCAGCGCCATGCCGACCCAGTCGACGCGGCGGCGGCGTGCTCGCGCGCGCCGACTCCGACAGCAGCCGTGCGCCGCGCCACAACGAAACGGCGCCGATCGGCAGGTTGATGAAGAACGCCCACGGCCAGCCGATGGTCTGCACGACGAACGAGCCCAGCGTGGGACCCACCGCGGCGGCGAACCCGGCGACCGCGCCCCACAGGCTCACGGTGAGCGCGCGCTGCTGCTGCGGGAACGCGGCCAGCACGATCGACAGCGACGCCGGCGTCAGCAGCGCCGCGCCGACAGCCTGCAGCACGCGCGCCGCCACCAGCCACGACACGTCGCCCGCCAGGCCGCAGGCGGCCGATGCGGCGATGAACAGCGTCACGCCGAACATGAACACGCGCTTGCGGCCGTAGGTGTCGGCCAGACCACCGGCCGGGATGAGCATCGCGGCGTAGACCACCGTGTAGGCGTTGAGCACCCACGACAGCTCGGCCGCGCTCGCGCCCGGAAAGCCCTGCTGCAGCGCGCCGAAGGCCGCATAGAGCATCGTCGCGTCGAGCGACACCAGGAACGACGCCACGCTGGCGACCCAGAACACCGGCCACGGCGAGGTCTTCGGCAGGGAAGGCACGGCCACGGCGGCGGCGGATGCAGAGGCGATGGTCATCGTTGGACTCCGGTGGGTGTGGCGCTCGACAAACGCGTTCAGCCGCGCTGCGGCAGGTAGCTCGCGGCCGGGGCCGACAGACCTTGCTTGACCGCGCTGCGTCAGCTCGTCGGCAATCACTTCGTCGAGCCCGGCCTCGAGCCCATCGAGTGCGCGGCGCACGATGTCTTCAGGGCTCGTCTTCGGCTGGTCGAGCGCGCGCACGAGGTCGGTGTCGACGAACGCCATGTGCAGCGCGGTCACCTGCGTCTTCTGCGCCGCGAGTTCGTGGCGCAACGCAGTTCGTGAGCGACCAGGCGGCCGCCTTGCTCGCCGAATAGCCGGCGAGCAGCCCGCCGTTGATCCACGACGCGATCGACAGCACGTTGAGCAGCGCGCCACCGCCGTTTTCCTTCAGCGCCGGTGCGAACGCCTGGCTCACGCGCAACATGCCGAAGAAGTTGGTTTCGAACATGCGCCGCGTGACGGCCTCGCTGTCGGGCAGCAGGAAGCCGCCCACTTCGCCGATGCCGGCGTTGTTGATCACCAGCGTCACGTCGCCGGCGCGCGCCACCGCCGACGCGATGTCGTCGGGCTTCGTGACATCGAGGCGCAGCGGCTGCACGCCCGGCAGCGTCACGCTGGCCGGGTCGCGCGCGCCGCCATAGACCTTGCGCGCGCCGCGCGCCAGCAGTTCGCGCGTGAAGGCCAGGCCGATGCCGCGGTTGGCGCCCGTGACGAGGGCGACGGCGTTGTGGATCTTCATGGTGTGGCTCCTGATCGGTGAAGTGGGTGAAGAGATGAATATGATGTGCGTCATATTCATCGACGAACAGAGACGGCGTGCGGCAGCGCATCGAGGAAATCAGTGGGTCAGGTGGCCGCCGGCGGTGCGGTGTCGTGCTGCTGCAGCAGCGCCTTGCGCGCCGCGCTCAGCACCGCGCGCGCCTTCGGCGTTGTCGCCGAGCGCGCGCGCCAGCTGCAGCGAGCCGACCAGCGTGCCCGCGATCACCGACGCGGCGCTCCGCGTGGCGCCGGGCAAGGTGTCGCGCACCGCGCCGATCAGCCGTTCGACCCGCTGCGCCGACGCCTGGCGCACGCCGCCCGACTGCCGCGCCATGTCGGAGCCGAGCGCCGCCACCGGACAGCCGGTGTCCATCGATCGCAGGTGCGTCTCGGACAGATAGCTGTCGATGAAGGCGCGAAACATGCTCACGCCGCGCGCCTGCCGCGCCTGCGCTGCACGCGCGATGTGGGCGCCGCTGTCGCTGCCGGCACGGGCCAGCGCCTCCACCAGCAACTCGTCACGCGACTTGAAGTGCGCGTAGAAGCCGCCGTGCGTGAGCCCGGCCTCCTTCATCACCTCGGCCACGCCGACGCCAGCATAGCCGTGGCGCCGGATCGCGCGCGCCGCGGCCTGCACGATGCGCTCGTGGGTCTCTTCCTTGCGGCTGTTGGCGATGCGGGCCATGGCGGATGGGCTAAATATGACGTTCATCATATTCAGCGTCAGCCATTGCTGTCAAGCGTGGCGCAGCTAGCATGGCGCCAACCTTCGGAGCCCCGCTCGTGAATCCGCAAGACATCCTCCATCACCTGGATCGCGCCACCCTGTGGCCGCAGCGCCCGCCAGGGGCCACGTTCGATGACGTACCGGCGGCCTATCAGGTGGCGCTCGCGGTGCGCGCGCTGCGCGTGGCACGCGGCGAAAAACCGGTGGGCTACAAGATCGGCTTCACCAACCGCACGATCTGGCCCCGCTACGCCGTGTTCGCGCCGATCTGGGGCACGGTGTACGACAGCACGCTGGTCCGTGACGGCGGCGCGGTGCCGCTGCGTGGCTTGTGCCAGCCGCGGCCTGGAGCCCGAGGTGGCGTTCGGCATCGCGCACACCCCACCGACGCAACCGACGCTGGAGCAGCTGTTCGCATGCATCGAGTGGCTGGCACCGAGCTTCGAGATCGTGCATTCGCATCAGGCGGACTGGAAGTTCAGCGCCGCAGAGACCGTAGCCGACGGCGCGCTGCACGGCCGGCTGTGGGTCGGACAGCGGCTGCCGCTGCACACGGTCTCGGCCAGCGGCATCGCGCTCGACGCACGGCTGTCGAACATCCAGGTGCAGCTGCGCCGCGGCGACGCGGTGGTCGACGAAGGCGACGGCGCCCGTGTGCTCGATGGCCCACTGCATGCGCTGCACCACTTCGTGCTCGAGATGCAGCGTTGCCCGGGCGCGCCGAGCTGCAGGCGGGCGACGTGGTGACCACCGGCACCTGGACCGACGCCTGGCCGGTGCACGCCGGTGAACGCTGGCGCGCCGAGTTCGGCGCGCCGTTGCCCGCGCTCGACATCGGGTTTTCCTGAGCCCGGCGCACGGGGGCTGGCGTGAACCGCCTGGCCGGGCGGTGCAACGCAAATGCACCATGAATCCGGACACCTTCGCATCGGACCTGCTGGGCTACTCGGCCGCTGGCCTGGTTTTGATCACTTTCCTGGCAAAGCAGATCACCACGCTGCGCGCCGTCGCCATCGCCAGCAATTTGATGTTCATCGCCTACGCGCTGGTCGCCTGGCTGCCGCCGGTGCTGGTGCTCCACCTGATGCTGCTGCCGATCAATGCCTGGCGGTTGTGGCAGGCGTCGCGCATTTCGGAGGCGGAACCGTCCCACGACGAACCCACGCGGGTGCCGCGCGCACCGACCTTGGCGTCGTTCCGCGCCGGCGCCGCACCCATGGCGCCGCCGCGCCGCAGGACCCGGCTTCAGCGCGCGGGCCTGACGCGGCGCTCGTGCGGCCTCAGGCGGCCTGCTTGGCCTCGCCGAACGGCACGCTCGACGTCTGCAGCGCGCTCGCCGGCATGCCGTCTAGCCATGGCAGCTCGACCGGGTAGGGCTTGAGCAGGCAGTCGTCGGGCAGCAGCTCGATCGGCCTGAAGTCGCGGTGCGCGATGTACTCGGGCCGCTTGAAGCGGCGAATGTGGTTGCTGACGGCGCACAGGCTCAAGTACACGCTGACGCGGTGCCACGGCGACAGGTTGCTGCCCGAGGCGTGCACCAGGCAGCTGTGGAACAGGATCATCGAGCCGGCCGGGCCGGTGGGGCTCACGATGCCGCCGTTCATGCCGCCGGCGCGCTCGACCAGCTGCGCGATCAGGTCGCTGTCCACCGTCCACAGCGGGTAGCTGGTGGTCGTGGTGTCGTGCTTGGCGTCGACCACACCCTTCTTGTGGCTGCCCGGAATGAACATCAGCGGGCCGTTGTACGCGTTGACGTCGTCGAGGAAGATCGCCACGTTCATCGCGCGCTCGGTGGGCATCTGGTCGTCGTTGAACCAGGTGCCGTAGTCCTGGTGCCACTGCCACACGTCGCCGTCGAACGCGGCCTTGCCGTTGATCTTGAACTGGTGCATGTAGACCGGCTCGTCGAACAGGTCCATCACCGGCTGCACCATGCGCGGATGGCGCGCCAGCGTGGCGAACGGCTTGCTGTACAGGTGCGCTGCGAAGTTGGTGCGCACGGCGTCCTTGCCTTTCTCGCGCACGTTGTAGACCTCGCGCCGCGCGTACAGCTCGGGCACCACGCCGGTCAGCGTCTTCACCTCCTGCGGGGTGAACTGGCCGGGAAAGAACAGGTAGCCGTCGCGGTCGAACTGTTGCAGCTGCTGTGCCGTGAGTTTCATCGTTTATCTCCTGTGTACAGCCCGCGCGTGCGCGCAAACAGCCGCGTGAGGCCGAACAGCGCGTCGATGTTCGGCGTGGCCACGCCGACCCGCTGCGCGATCTCGCGCACCACGCCCACCAGCGCGTCGAGCTCGAGTGTGCGCCCGGCTTCCACGTCCTGCAGCATGCTGGGCTTGAAGCTGCCGAGCTTGCGCGTGATCGCGTGGCGGTCTTCGGGCTGCTGCTCGATCGTGCAACCGATCTGTGCGCCGACCGCCGACGCCTCGCGCATCGCGGCGGTGCAGAAACCGAGCACGAACGGATCGTCGAGCACCCGATCGGTCGGCGCGCCGGTGATCGCCGACACCGGGTTGATCGTCATGTTGCCCCACAACTTGTACCAGATGTCGCGCCGCACATCGGCCGACACGGTGGCGTCGAAACCGGCCTGCTTCAGCGTCTCGCCCAGGCGCTTCACGCGGTCGGACTCGCCGCCCGCAGGCTCGCCGACGATCAAGCCCTGCCCCATCTTGTGCTCGACCAGCCCGGGCTCCGAGGTCCAGGTGCTGGCGTGCACCACGCAGCCGATCACCTGCTCGAGCGGGATGGCCTTCGACACCACGCCGGCGGGATCCACGCTGTCCAGCGGCGCGCTCTCCAGCGCCGGCACACCGCGGCCGAACCACCATGGCACGCCGTTCATCGCCGGCAGCACCAGCGTGTGCGGCTCCAGCAGCGGCTGGATGTGCGGCGCGACGCCGGGCAGCGACTGCCCCTTGACGGCGATGACCACCAGGTCGTGCGGGCCCAGTTCGGCGCTGCGGTCGGACGCACGCGCCGGACCGCCGCGCAGCTGGCCGCCCTGGCGCAGGCGCCAGCCGTGTTTGCGCAGCGCCGACAGCGTGGCGCCGCGCGCAAACGCACTCACGTCGTGGCCGCTCATCGCCAGCCGCGCGCCGATGAAGCCGCCGATCGCGCCGGCGCCGACGACGCAGACTTTCATCGTGTCCTTCGCATCGATGTCGCGAAGGGCACAGTATTGCGCATCGGCGGCGGCGCGATGCCACAGCGAGAGGTTCGAGCGGCGTCAGTCCCAGCTGCGGCCGCCGTCCTTCGAGGTGCTGATCCGGCCGGAAGATTCCATCGTGTGCAGCCAGCGCCCGCTGGGGTCGGTCCACAGCGGTTTCAACAGGCGCCCGAACGGGTTGTTGGGTGGCGCGCCGATCACGCCATACCAGCCATTGGCTGGATCGCCGGTCTTCCAGGTCGCACCGCCATCGTCGGTGGTGCGAATCTTGTACTGGCCCCGCCCACCGGCGAGGATCTCGGTGTCGACGGCCAGCATCACGCCGCGCCGGCGGTCGTAGAAATGCGGCTCGGTCATCTGCATCCAGGCTTCGAGGCGCTTCCAGGTCTTACCCAGGTCGTCACTGCCGTGCAGCGAAAACTGCGCACCCATGCCGATCACGTAGCCATCGGGTGTGACCTTGATGCCGGCAGGGAACGGGCGCGGCGTGGGATGGCTCACCCACTGGTTGCTGCGGTAGTCGAGCGTGCTCAGCAGGCCCGGCTGGGTGAAGATCACGAGGCGGTCCTTGGTGCTGACGGCGTGGTCGGGCAGGAAGTGCGCGGCCTCGCCGATCGGCTGCATCAACACGTGCTGCTCGCGGTCGGTGGCGATGCGATGGATCTCCTTCCAGGCGATCGGGTGGTCAGCCGACTCGTAGACCACCGCTGCGCGATCACCGTCGGTGACCATCAGCAGCTTGCCGTCGCTGCGCTGCGTGAGGTGCAGCACCACCTCGTCGGGCGGCAACGCAGGCAGCGCCTGCCACTGGCGGCCTTCGTTGCTCGACAGCGCGAGGTAACCTTCCTCACCGCCGGCGAGCCAGCGGCCGTCCTGCAGGGCCAGCACCGAGGTGATCGCGTGCACCGTCGGTGCGGCATGTCGTGCAGGCGCTTGGCCGGGGCGCGTCTTGACCAACACGCCGAGCGAGCCGCCGGCCGCGATGGTGGTCGCGTCGGCATAGGCCGGCTGGCTCTTCACCTGGACCATGGCGCGCGCCACGTCGATCAGGCGCGACGGCTGCACGGGCACCGTGCCACTCACCCAGCCGAGCGGCGGTTTGCCGGCTGCGGCCTTCGCCAATTGAGGAAAGCGCGACGCGAGCATCGGCTCCACCGGCACCGGCGTGGGGTCGAGCGGCAACGCGAAACGCACCTTGGTCGTCAGCGTGTCGGCATTGAAGCCTGCGTTGCCCAGGCGCACGAACACCATCGTGCCGAGTTGCGTCACGCGCGACGCCTCGACGTCGAAACTGCCGGTCAGCTCGGCCAGCGGCACCGTGGTGCTGTGGATCATCGTGCCCTGGTGGGTCGAACCGGTCAGGTTCTTCGGCTGATAGCGGCCCGCAGGCAAGCGGCCGACATAGGTGGTGTTCACCGTCTGGCCGAAGCGGATCGCACGCAACGGATGTTCCTCGCCCGTCTGTTCCGACACCACGGTGAAGCGAGAGATCGGCACGTTGCCCACATCGACCAGCCGCAGCACGACCAGCCCTTCCTGGGCCTCGAACTCGCTGCTGCTCGACACGGCGGTCGGCGTCGAACAGGCCGCCAGCCACATCGGCAGCGCCACCGCCAGCGCGAGCACGCCGCGCCGGCAGCCATCGAGTCTCTTCGTTCTCATCATCCCTCCCGTCGTTCGAATCGAGACCGATCGATTCTGGCGTCAGGGCATCACGCCATCACCCGGGGCACGTGACGTTGTTAACGCAGCCGATGGCGCGGCCGCGCGCGGGTGCGGTGTCGTCGGCGCGGCGCCACAGCGGCGCGTCGCGCAGGTGTCAGCGCCGGTGGGAGGTCTGCGCCACGTCGACCCAGCCGCCGCTTGCCTGCGACGCCACGCACGCCTCGATGAAGGCCATCGTGTGCACGCCGTCCTCGATGCGCGGGTACGGGAACTGCGGCGGCGTATCGCCGAGCGCGCGCGCCATGCGCTCCTGCGCGATCTCGGCGTAGATGTTGGCGAACGCCTCGCGCAGGCCTTCGGGATGGCCGCGCGGCGTGCGGCCGGCGGCGATGATTTCGGGCGGCAGATAGGCATCGCCGCGGCCGATCGTGCGCACCGGCTCGCCGTGCAGCGCGAGCTTGAGGTAGCTGGGCTCGCGGTGCGACCAGTCGATCAGGCCCTTCTCGCCGTACACGCGCAGGCGGATGTCGTTCTCGCCGCCGGCGGCGGCCTGCGTCACGGTGAAGGTGCCGCGCGCGCCGTCGTCGAACTCGAGCAGCGCCGACACGTGGTCGACCACCTTGCGGCCCGGCACCAGCGCGCCGACGTCGGCGGCCACGCGCTTCACGGCCTGCCCGCTGACGAAACACGCCAGGTGCTGCGCGTGGCAGCCGATCGCGCTCATCACCAGCGCCAGCCCGCTGCGCTCGGGGTCGAGCAGCCAGCGCAGGCGGTTGTTCTGCGGGCCGTCTTCGATGCGCGTGGCGAGCGCGAACTGGATGTACTCCACCTGCACGAGGCGGATCGCGCCGATCGCGCTGTCGCGCACCAGCTGGCGCGCATGGCGCGTCATCGGATAGGCGCTGTAGCCGTGCGCGATCGCGAACAGCCGCTGGTTCGCCTGCACGCGTGCCGCCAGGTCCTGCGCCTGCGCCAGCGTGATCGTGATCGGCTTGTCGCAGACCACGTCGAGGCCGGCATCGAGCGCGGCGGCGGCGTAGGGATAGTGCGTGTCGTTGGGCGTCATGATCGCCACGGCATCGATGCCGTCGCTGCGTTGCTTCTCGGCGCGCAGCATCTCGTCGACCGTGCCGTAGCTGCGCGCGCGGTCGAGCCCGAAGCCGATGCCCGCTTCGCGCGACTTCGCCGGATCGCTGGAGAACACGCCCGCGGTGACGCGGAAATGACCGTCCATCTCGGCCGCACCGCGATGCATGGCGCCGATCCACGAGGCCGGGCCGCCGCCAATGACGCCGAGCCGCAGGGCGCGGCCGAAACGTTGGCGCAGATTCATCGTTTCACTCTCCAGGCGGCATTCGATCGGTGGAAGGCACGATGCTACTGCGGCCGACAAGCCGACCTCCGCGACGGCACAATGCGAAGCCGGCCCCAGCAGGACAACTGAACATGGCGATCTACCGCTTCGAAAGCCACTCGCCCGACGTGGCACCCGACGCCTACGTGGCCGACAACGCCACCGTGCTCGGCCGCGTGCGGCTGGGGGCCCGGGCCAGCGTGTGGTTCAGCGCCAGCGTGCGCGGCGACAACGACGACATCGTGATCGGCGCCGGCAGCAACGTGCAGGACGGCGCGGTGCTGCACGTGGACCCGGGCTTTCCGATGAAGATCGGCGAGCGGGTGTCGATCGGCCACCAGGTGATGCTGCACGGCTGCACCATCGGCGACGGCGCACTGATCGGCATCCAGGCCATCGTGCTCAATGGCGCGGTGATCGGCGAGCAGTCGCTGGTCGGCGCCGGTGCGCTGGTCACCGAAGGCAAGCAGTTCCCGCCGCGCTCGCTGATCCTCGGCGCGCCGGCCAAGGTGGTGCGCGAACTCACCGAGCAGGATCTGCGCATGCTCAAGGCCGCCGCCGACAGCTACATCGAGCGCAGCGCGCGCTACCGCACCTCGCTGATGCGCGTCGACACCATCGCGCCGGATCGGCCGTGACGCGCGAGCGTCAGTCGGCGATCGCCTGGTAGACGAGCTGGCGGATCAGGTTGCGGTGGTGCAGCCGCATTGGGCCGGCGCTCTGCACCATGAACACGGCGACCAGGTCCTCCTTCGGGTCGATCCACATGCCGGTGCCGGCATAGCCGCCCCAGTTGTAGTCGCCGGCCGAGCCGGGCAACAGCGCCAGGCCGTCGGCCGGCCGCACCGCGACGCCAAGGCCGAAGGTGTAGCCCGACGCGCCGAGCACGCCCCCGCCCGGTGTCGGGGCGATCGGAATGCGCGTGCCGAGGTGGTCCGAAGCCATCAACTTCACCGTGGAGCGGCTCAACACGCGCACGCCGTCGAGCGTGCCGCCGTTGAGCATCATCTGCACGAAGCGCAGGTAGTCGCCCGCGGTGGAGACACAGCCGGCGCCGCCGGAATCGTTGGCCGGTGGCTGGCTCACGTCGATCAGGCGGATCGGCGCGCCGGTCACCGCGTCCTTCTCGAACGGCTCGGCCAGGCGGCCGCGCTGCGTGTCGAGCAGGCTGAATGCGGTGTCGTTCATCTTCAGCGGGCCGAACAGCCGTCGCTGCAGGAACACGCCGAGACGCTGGCCCGACGCCGCCTCGACAACACGGCCAAGCACGTCGGTGGCCAGGCTGTATTCCCAAGTGGTGCCAGGCTGGTACAGCAGCGGGATCTTCGCCAGACGATCGACCTGCTCCGCACCGCTCAGGTCGCGCGTGTCGAAGTCGATCACGTTGGGCTTGTAGAGGCCCGCCTTGGTCAAGGCGTCCTTCACGGCGGGGTTGGCCGTCAGCTCGCCGTACGGCAGGCCGGCCGTATGGCGGAACAGATCGAGCACGGTCATCGTCCGCGCGGACGGCACGTCGCCTTGCGGCGTCGAGACCTTGACGTCCTTGAACGCCGGCAGCCACTTCGACACCGGGTCGCCAAGTTGCAGCACGCCGTCTTCCACCAGCATCATCGCCGCCACCGCGGTGAACGGCTTGGTCATCGAGTAGATGCGGAACACGCTGTCGAGCTGCATCGGCTCGTTGCCCTTCGGGTCGCGCACGCCGAATGCCTTGGCATAGACCAGCTTGCCCTTGCGCGACACCAGGGCCACCGCACCCGGCAGGCGCTTGGCCGCCACCTCCTGCTCGAAGGTCGTGGTGATGCGCTCCAGCCGCGCCGACGACATGCCGGCGCTCTCGGGCGCGGCGCGCGCAATCGGTGCGCCGCCGCTGCCGGTGGGCGCCTGCGCGCAACCGAAGGCGAGCAAAGACAGCAGCGCGGCGGCCAGCAGCCGATGCGGTGCACGCGCGAGCGGGTTCAAACTCCAACGATGCGACACGGTGTCTCCTCCCGATACCAGAGGGCGCGATTCAACACCCGCGCTCCCGCAATCGTCAATCAAGCGCGCCGCTGAGCCGCGGCCTAGAATCGCCCTAATGCTTCCGCGCGGCAGTCTGCTCTTCTACGGCGATCACTTGGCACGCAGCGTGCGCGGTGTGTCGTGCGCGCCACCCGCGGATCGACCCTCACCGCTGTAAACCCGAGTCGATCCACGGGCCCGCCCTCGGGCCCCGAGCAGGAGCACCAGATGGCCGATCTGTTTGACAACCCCATGGGCCTCATGGGGTTCGAATTCGTCGAGTTCGCCTCGCCCAACCCGCACACGCTGGAGCCGCTGTTTCAGAAGCTCGGCTTCACGCTGGTCGCCAAGCACCGCAGCAAGGACGTGCTGCTGTACCGCCAGGGCGACATCAATTTCATCGTCAACCGCGAACCCAAGAGCCTGGCCGGCTACTTCGCAGCCGAGCACGGCCCGAGCGCGTGTGCGCTCGCCTTTCGCGTCAAGGACTCGCACAAGGCCTATGCGCGCGCGCTCGAGCTCGGCGCCCAGCCGATCGAGATTCCCACCGGGCCGATGGAGCTGCGGCTGCCGGCGATCAAGGGCATCGGCGGCGCGCCGCTGTACCTGATCGACCGCTTCGAAGACGGCAAGAGCATCTACGACATCGACTTCGAATGGGTCGACGGCGTGCCGCGCCACCCGGTGGGCCACGGCCTGAAGATCGTCGACCACCTGACGCACAACGTGTACCGCGGCCGCATGGCGTTCTGGGCACAGTACTACGAGCGCCTGTTCAACTTTCGCGAGATCCGCTACTTCGACATCCAGGGCGAATACACGGGGCTCACGAGCAAGGCGATGACGGCGCCCGACGGCAAGATCCGCATCCCGCTCAACGAGGAGTCGAGCAAGGGCTCGGGCCAGATCGAAGAGTTCCTGATGAAGTTCAACGGCGAGGGCATCCAGCACGTGGCGCTGCTCACCGACGACATCTTCGCCACCATCGACAAGCTCGCGCTGGCCGGCGTGCCGTTGATGAGCGCGCCGAACGACGTGTACTACGAGATGCTGGAAGAGCGCCTGCCCGGCCACGGCCAGCCGATACCCGAGTTGCAGACGCGTGGCATCCTGCTCGACGGAAGCATCAACAACGGCAAGCCGCGCCTGCTGTTGCAGATCTTCTCCGACACGCTGCTCGGGCCGGTGTTCTTCGAGTTCATCCAGCGCAAGGGCGACGACGGCTTCGGCGAAGGCAACTTCAAGGCCCTGTTCCAGTCGATCGAGCGCGATCAGATCCGCCGCGGCGTGCTGCAGACCACCAGTGGCTGACGCCGCGGTCAGCGCACCGCCGCGTCGCCGAGCTTGAGTTTGGCCAGCAGCGCGTGATAGCGCGCGTCGTCGCGCAGGCCGCGCAGGAAGCGATCGCTCTTCAGCAGGTCGCAGCCGTGCTGGCGTTCGCTGCACGCCTTGTTCAGCCACTCGAAGGCGGCCGCCTTGTTGCCGCGCGCGGCATACAGGCGCGCGATCCAGTACGCGTTGGCATCCGGCGCGGCCTTCAGCTCGGCCAGCGCCGCATCGGCCGCATCGCGCTCGCCGCGCAGCGTGTGCGCGAGCGACATCGCCCACAGCCGGTAGCCCTTGTGGCGCTCGCGCGCAATCATCGCCAGCGCGTCGTCGGTGCGATTCAGCAGCGCGAGATTGACGCCGATCAGCGCGTAACTGCCGATCGCGTGCGGGTTCATCTGCAGCTCCCGTTGAAGCCACGCCAGCGATTCATCGAAACGGTCGTCCTCCATCAGGTACGACGCCAGCGTGCCGACCGCGGCGGCATTCAGCGGATCACGCTCGACGATGCCGCGCTGGATCTTGATCGCTTCGTCGAGGTGGCCGGTCACGCTGGCGTAGTGGGCCTCGCACTCCGGCAGCAGGAAGGCGTCGCTCGGATCGATCGCACGCATGCGGTCGAGCGTGGCGCGCGCCGCGGGCCATTGGCCCTCGACCCGCACCAGGTAACGAAAGCGCGCCGCGTGCGCGGCCATCGAATTCGGATCGAGCCGCAGCGCGGCATCGATGGCGCGGCGCGCGTTGGCGTGCGCGGGCTCCTTGGGCGCGCGCGACAGCTCGGCCTGGCGCAAGTACAGCACCGCCAGCTTGACCCACGGCAGCGCATACCCCGGGTCGAGTTCGATCGCCTGCTTGTAGGCCACCTCGGCGCGCTGCGCGTCGCGCTCGAACGGACCGTGGGTATAGACGTCGCCCTGCAGCACCAGGTTGTAGGCCTCGATGTCGGGCACGCGCACGCCGCGGTGCATCGGACGGTCGGTCAGCACCGCCTCGAGTGCGGTGGCCACCGACGATGCGATGTCGTCCTGCACCTTGAACAGATCGGCCATGTCGCGTTCGTAGGTCTGCGACCACAGCGGGTGCGCATCCACGGCCCGCACCAGCCGTGCGTTGACGCGCAGCACATCGCCGTTCTTGCGCACGCTGCCCGACAGCACATGGGCCACGCCGAGGCGTGCAGCCACGGTGCGCACGTCGTCGAGCTGGCCCTTGAACGCGAACGCCGACGTGCGCGCGATCACGCGCAGGTTGCGGCTGTGCGCCAGGCGATCGATCAACTCCTCGGCCAGGCCATCGGAAAAATGCTCCTGGTCGCGCTGCTCGCTCAAGTCGGCGAACGGCAGCACGGCGACCGAATTGTCCTGCGGCAGCGGCGGCAACACCGCCGAGGCGGCGGCCGCGACGGGTGCGGTCGCCTCGGCAACGGGATGGCGCTGCGCCAGCAGCACCCATGCAGCGCCGATCACGACCCCCGCGAGTGCGAGCGCCTGCGCCGCCGCCAGGCGGTGGCGCCCGAGGAACTTGGCCGCGCGATAGGTCGGCGTGGCCGGCCGCGCCTGCACCGGCTCGCCCGCCAGGTAGCGGCGCAGGTCGCGCGCCATCGCACCGGCGCTGTCGTAGCGATCGGCCGGCGCGGGTGACAACGCCTTGCGCGTGATCGCGTCGAGATCGCCCGTCAGTTCGCGCGCGATGCGATCGGTGCTGCCGCCGCGCGCATCGGCGCTCGCCACGTCGAGCCGCGTGCTCGGGGCCGTTTGTTCGGGCAAGGGCTGCTGGCCGCACAGCAGTTCGTGCAACACGACGCCGAGCGAGAACACGTCGCTCGACGCGTCGATCGGCTCGCCCTTCATCTGCTCGGGGCTGGCGTAGCCCGGTGTCAGCGCGCGCCCGAAGCGCTGCGTGAGGTCGGCCTCGGGCGTGCGGTGGATCAAGCGCGCGATGCCGAAGTCGAGCAGCTTGGTCTGGCCGCCGTCGGTCACCAGCACGTTGCGCGGCTTGATGTCGCGATGCAGCACCCCTTGCTCGTGCGCGTACTGCACCGCCTGCAGCACCTGCAGGAACAGCTCGATGCGCGCACGCACCGGCAGCCGCCGCTGGTCGGCCCACTGCAGCAGCGTGTGGCCTTGCACGTACTCCAGTGCCAGATACGGCCGGCCATCGGGACTGACGCCGGCGTCGTAGAAGTGCGCGATGTGGGGATGCTGCAGCCCGGCCAGGATGTCGCGTTCGACCGCGAAACGTTCGGCCAAATCCTCGCGCCATTCCAGACGCGACGGCGTCTTGAGCGCCACCTCGCGCTTGAACGCACCGTCGGCGCGCTCGGCCAACCACACTTCGGCCATGCCCCCGGCGCCGATCAGGCGCACCAGCCGGTACGGTCCCAAGCGGTCGCCGTCGCACAGGCCGCTGCCGCCGGTGCCGGCCACGTGCACCGGCTGCGCCATCCAGTCGTCGAACGCGGCGCCGCCATCGGGCGGCAGCAAGGTGCGGCGCAGCGCGTGCTCGAGGTCGCGGTGTTCGGGCGGCAACGCACGCAGCCACTGCTCGCGCCCGGCCTCATCGGCGTCGAGCACCTCGTCGAGGAGGTTGCTCATGCGCGTGAGCTGTTCGGTGGAAAGTTTCATCGAGCCGCTCAGTCTGGGCTCAACATCGCGCGCAGCAACAATCTGGCCTTCTCCCAATCGCGCTGCACGGTGCGCTCGGTGAGATCGAGCGTGTCGGCGATCTCGCGGTCGGTGTAGCCGCCGAAGTAGCGCATCTCCACCATCTGGGCCGCGCGCGCGTCGGCCTGCTCGAGCTGCTCGAGCGCGGCATGCACCTGCAGGATGTGTTCGTCGTGCTGCGCCACGTTGAGCGCGGGCTCGCTGCCGAGCGTGAGCTTCTCGGCCTGCCCGCCGCGCCGCTCGGCCAGGCGCGCGCGGGCGCTGTCGACGATCACCGAGCGCATCACGCGCGACGCGTAGCCGAAGAAGGCGCGCCGGTCGTCGAAGCCGAGGGCGCCGGTCTGCACCAGCCTCAGGTACGACTCGTGCACCAGCGCGGTGGTATCGAGCACGGTGTTGCGCCCGCCGCCGTGCAGGCGGGCGTGCGCCAGCCGCTTGAGCTCCGGGTAGACGGCGGCAAACAGCGCGTCGCGTGCCGCGCGGTCGCCGGCGCTCACGCGGGCGAGCAGCACGGTGAGGCGCTCGCTCACTTTCCCTGCCCCGTCTGACTCTGCCCCTTGCATGCGGGGCGATTGTGCAACCGCGATGTCAGGTTCGAGGGCCGGGTTGCGTTTGAACCGGCACAGACACCGATCCCCAAGATTCCCGAGGACCCGCCATGAAGCTGCTCGTCAAGTTCAACCTCGTGCTGTTCATCCTGTTCGCGCTCGCCACCGGCGGCACGGCGCTGGTGTCGCGCGACCTGCTGCAGCGCAACGCGCGCGCCGAGATCCATCAGAACGCCAAGCTGCTGATCGAAAGCGCACTGGCGGTGCGCGACTACACCAGCCGGAACATCGCGCCGCTGCTGGAAACCCAGATCAAGTACGAGTTCCGTCCGGAGATGGTGTCGGCCTACTCGGCGATCGAACTGCTGAAGAACCTGCGCGAGGCCAACCCGGAGTACAAGAACTTCCAGTACCGCGAGGCGACCTTGAACCCCACCAACCCGGTGAACCGCGCCGTCGAGTGGGAAAGCGACATCGTCAATTCGTTTCGCAACGGCACGACGCAGGCGCCGCTGTTCGGCGAGCGCGACACGCCCAACGGCCGCATGCTCTACGTGGCCAAGCCGCTGCGGGCAGGCGGCGCCTGCCTGCGCTGCCACGACACCGCCGAGTTGGCGCCGCCGACGATGATCGCCAAGTACGGCAGCGCCAACGGCTTCGGCTGGAAGGTCAACGAGATCATCGGCGCGCAGATCGTGCAGATCCCCGAGACCTTCGTGCTGGCGCGCGCCGAGGCCACGTTCCGCGTCTTCATGGGCTCGCTGCTCGGCGTGCTGATCGCGGTGGCACTGACGATGAACGGCGTGTTGTGGTGGATGTTCATCCGCCCGATCACCAAGATCTCGGCGCTGGCCGATCGCATCAGCCTGGGCGAGATCGACGCGCCCGACTTCGGCGCGCGCGGCCGCGACGAGATCGGCATGCTGGCCAGCGCGCTGTCGCGCATGCGGCGCAGCCTGGTGCAGGCGATCCAGATGCTGGAGAACTGATCCGCGCGAAAGCTGAATCAACCCCGGTGGCGGTGCTGCGTCGCGCCGCCGCGGCGATACTGCGGCTGACTGCAGGAGCCGCGCATGAAGACCTACCGCATCGCCACCATCCCCGGAGACGGCATCGGCAAGGAGGTGGTGCCCGCCGGCGCGTCGGTGTTGCGTTCGCTCGCAGAAAGCAGCGGGCGCTTTCGCGTCGAGTTCCAGGACTTCGGCTGGGGCGGCGACTGGTACCGCCGCCACGGCGTGATGATGCCGGCCGACGGGCTGGACGCCTTGCGCGACAAGGACGCGATCCTGTTCGGCTCGGCCGGCGACCCGCAGATCCCCGACCACATCACGCTGTGGGGCCTGCGCCTGAAGATCTGCCAGGGCTTCGATCAATACGCCAACGTACGGCCCACGCGCATCCTGCCTGGCATCGACGCGCCGCTGAAGCGCTGCGCACCGAAAGACCTCGACTGGGTCATCGTGCGCGAGAACACCGAGGGCGAATACGCCGGCGTCGGCGGGCGCGTGCACCAGGGCCATCCGATCGAGGTGGCGACCGACGTGTCGATCATGACGCGCACCGGCGTCGATCGCATCATCCGCTACGCCTTCAAGCTGGCGCAGTCGCGGCCGCGCAAGCAGCTGACCGTGGTGACCAAGAGCAATGCGCAGCGCCACGCGATGGTGATGTGGGACGAGGTCGGCGAACCAGGTCGCGAAAGACTTCCCCGACGTGCGCTGGGACAAGGAGCTGGTCGACGCGATGACGGCGCGCATGGTCAACCGGCCCGCCAGCATCGACACCGTGGTGGCCACCAACCTGCACGCCGACATCCTGTGCGACCTGGCGGCCGCGCTGGCCGGCAGCCTGGGCATCGCGCCCACCGGCAACATCGACCCCGAGCGGCGCTATCCGAGCATGTTCGAGCCGATCCACGGCTCGGCGTTCGACATCATGGGCAAGGGCCTGGCCAATCCGATCGGCACCTTCTGGTCGTGCGTGATGCTGCTCGAGCACCTGGGCGAGACCGCAGCCGCGCGCACGCTGATGGCGGCGATCGAAAGCGGTCACCGCCGATCGCTCGCTGCACACCGGCGACCTCGGCGGCACAGGCCACCACCGCGCAGGTGACGGCTGCCGTGATCGCCCGCATCCAGGCCAACCCTGTGGCGCGCGCCGCGGCTTGACCGCAGCATTCGGCACCTCCCCGACGAAAGGCGTCGATCCATGAAGCGTCTGTTCCTGGCGGCCTGCATCGGCGCCGCCGCGCTGGCGGCGCATGCCCAGCCCTGCCCCGACAAGAACGTCATGTACTGGCAGGCCTTCCCGCCGGGCGGCGAGAGCGACCTGTCGGCGCGCCATCAGCAGATGGTGCTGAAGAAGAAGTGCGCGGCCATCGACACGGTGATCCAGTACAAGGCCGGCGCCGGCGGCGCGCTGCTGTGGAGCTCGGCCAATACGCTGCCGGCCGACGGCGTGAACATCGTGGGCATCAACCTGCCGCACATGGTGCTGCAGCCGATGGAGGGCAACGTCACCTACAAGACCGAAGACGTGACGCCGGTGTTCTGGTTCCACTACACGCCCGATGCGCTGGTGGTGCCCGACCAGAGCCCGATCAAGAGCTGGGCCGACTTCGTCAAGGCGGCCAAGGATTCGCCGGGCAAGCTCAACCTCGGCGGCTCGGGGCTGAACAGCGCCAACCACGCGGCGCACCAGCGCATGAACGCGGCCTTCGGCATCCAGACCACCTACGTGCCCTACAAAGGCACCGGCGACATGACCATGGCCGTGCTCGGCGGCCACGTCGACGGCAGCATGACCTACACCGCGTTCGCGATCAACAACAAGGGCAAGGTGCGCGCGCTCGCGGTGGCGATGGACAAGCGCCATCCGCTGATGCCCGACGTGCCCACCTTCAAGGAACTCGGCGTCGACTGGGTCGACGGCGCGTTCCGCGGCATCGGCGTGCCCAAGGGCACACCGCCCGAGGCGCGCAAGAAGCTGGCCGACCTGTGGGCCGCGATGAACGCCGACGCCGAGATGAAGGAGCTCGCCGCCAAGAGCGGCTTCGAGCTGGTGAACGTGGGCCCGGATCAGATGGACGCGTTCATGAAGGACAAGGTCAAGGTCTACACCGACGTCGGCAAGCAGATGGGGCTGGGGAAGTAGCGGAGCGCCGCATCAAGCCGTCTGTAGCTTGGATGCGGCCTTGCGCTTGTACATCGCGATGTCGCTGCGGTGCACCAGGTTCTCGAGCGTGTCGTCCAGCCGTGATTGCGCCACGCCAACGCTGATGGTCACGGCCAGCCCGGGCGAGATGGCCTGCCAATCGTAGTCCGCCACCGCCGCGCAGACGCGGTCGCAGACTTCAGAAGCTCTCGTGAGCTCTGTTCGGCGCAACACCAACACGAACTCGTCGCCTGCCAGCCGCGCCGCCAAGTCTTCATCGCGGACGTGTTCGGTGAGCAGCGCCGCGATCACCTGAAGCACTTTGTCGCCGACCGAGTGACTGTGGCCGTCGTTGACTTCTTTGAAGCGGTCGACATCGATGAGCGCCAGGCACAGCGGACGACCGCCGTCGGCCTGGCTGGCCCGCAGGCTCTGCGTGGCGACTTGCTCGAAGCATCGTCGATTGGCGATGCCCGTCATCGGGTCCTCGAGGGCCAACTTCTCCAACTGCTGCGCCGACGCCTGCAACGAGCGTCGCGACTCCTCGCCGCGACGCATTTCGAGCTGCCATGACACCACGGTGCTGCGGTTGGCCAACGACTGCGAACGCACGCGGCGCTCCCGCGCCGCGAGCTGCTTCAGTTCGGCCAGGGCCTGCTGATGCTTGCCCTGCATCTCGAAGACGCGGCTCGCCAACAGGTGGCCCATCAGCGCCGCTTGCTCACGGCCGGTCTGCTGCGCCAGCTCGACCATTTGCGCGGCGGATTGTTCAGCACCCGGCCAGTCGCCCTTGGCCTGAGCCAGCTCGCATCGGACCAGCGCCTCCAGACTTCGCATGGACGGCGCCGTGTCTCGCTCGTCCAGCCACGCCCGCACGGACTCGAGCCGGGTCTCGGCTTCCAGCAGGCGACCCATCCAGCAATCGGCAGCACTTGCGACCAGCTGCCAGCTGGCCTGTATGGGCTGCTCGTTGGGATACGCCGCTGCGATGTCATGGCGCCTGGCGAAGTCGGCATGCAGCTTGAGCAGCGCCTTCAAATCGCGCAACGAGGGGGCCCGGCCCGTCTCGTGTCGCTCGGTGACGAAGCGCATCAGCTCGGACACGCCCTCGGTGACGATGCTCGCAAACACCTCCAAGGGCGATGAGCCTGCCTGAGCGAGGCGCCGGGCCTCGTGCAGATGGCCCTTGGCGGCATCGAAACAGCCCGCATGAAACAACGCCCTGCCGAGCTGGCTGTGCGCATCCGCCTGGTTGGCCGCGTCGTCGGTGCGCTTGGCCAGCTCCAGCCCCAGCAAGGCGGCCTCGATGGCCTGGTCGTTGCGACCGAGTGCGCTGGAAGAGCGAGCCTGCACGGCAAGGGCTTTGGCTTCTTCGCGGAAGTCACCAACCGATTGAAGCACCGGAAGCGCCCGCGAGCTCAGCTCATACGCCGAGCCGCTGTTGGCGAGCAAGCTCTCGCATTGCGCCAGCAGCGTGAGAACCCGGCCCTCGAGATGGCGGCTCTTCCTGGCGACGGCCGAACTGAGTACCGGCAAGGCGATTCGTTTGGCGACCTTCGGATCCTCTTGGCGCATCGCCAGTGCCAGCCGCTCTTCGTCGTCGCTCAAGCCCCAGTTCTCCGCATCAGGTTGCGCGTGTGCGCGTGCGCAGGCATTGTCGAGACGAACTCCGGACCGGCATCTCTCGTGGCGGATGTCGGGCGCCGAAGTGAGACTAATTGCATGCTCTCTTGTGCTTCGTGGCATGGTCGATGCGCTGAGATCGAGGCATGCCGGTGGCACCACGAGGAGGATCGCTTGCATCGGTATTTGTAATCATAGATATTGACAATTGTGCTAATTTTGTTATATTCTATGAGTATGCCGAAGACTGCCCGTGCCCTCCTTCAGCTTCCACCCGCCACCGCCGGGGCAATCGAAAAGCTGGGCGCCGATTTGGCGGTGGCTCGCTTGCGCCGCAAGGAGTCACTGAGGTCCTGGGCACAGCGCTTGGGCGTGACCGTGCCCACACTCCAACGGCTCGAAGCCGGTGATCCGGCCGTTGGCATCGGCATCGTCGCGACCGCGCTGTGGCTCATCCAGCGCGACGGCGAGCTGGGAAACCTGGCGGCGCCCGAACACGACCAAGGCGCCATCGAACTGGATGTCCGTGAGGCCGTTGAACTCGGCCGCGCACGCGCCCAGTCCTCCGCAGAGGCGCGCCTGCGCGCCGCACGCGCCTCCGACAAGGCGAAGCACTGAGATGCGCCTGGACGACTTGCACCTTTGGTACCTGGGTGACCCGGCCACACCACGCCATGTCGGCGCACTGAAGCTGGTCTCCGCCGGCAAAGGCGTTTCGCTGCGCTACGGCCAGGAGTGGCTGGCCAACGGCTTCGCGCTGAGCGAGGACCTTCCACTTGGTGGACAACGAGTTCCTGCCGCCCAGCCGCATGGCCGCCGATGCGCAGCGCGCTGTCGGCGCGGTCGACGACGCGCGACCGGACCGCTGGGGCGAAAAGGTCATTCGCTTCGTCGAAAAGCCCAACCGCCTTTCGCTGATGGAGTACCTGTACTACGCCGGCGACGACCGCTTCGGCGCGCTCGGCGTGTCCACGTCGTCCAGCACCTACAGCCCCAGAGCGGGGAGCCCGCTGCCTCGACTCGCGCAGGCGCAGCAGCTCAGCGAGGTCGTGGCCAAGATCGAAGCCTCGGAGCCCATCAACGCCCTGGAGGCCAAGATCATTGCCGGCGGCGGCAGTCCGCTCGGCGGCGCCAAGCCCAAGGCGCTGATCGACATCGATGGCGAGCAATGGGTCATCAAGTTCTTCAACAACGAGCCCATCGACACGCCGCTCATCGAGCACGCGACGATGACGCTGGCCAAGCGCGCGGGCATCACCGTGGCCGAGACGCAGGTCATACCCCTCGCTGGCGCAAACGCCATCGCGGTTCGCCGCTTCGACCGCGACCAGGGACGGCGCATTCACAGCATTTCAGCGGGTACCGCCATCCGCGCCGCCACGGCGTCCGGCGCCGAACCCGAGATGGGCTACCCGGAACTGGCGCGAATCCTCCGGCGTGTCGGCATCACCCAAGACGACGTGAACCAGCGTGACGCGCACGAACTCTTCCGTCGAATGGTCTTCAACATCCTGGTCGACAACACCGACGACCACGAGAAGAACCACTCCCTGCTGGTCGTGAACCCGTTCGCCAATGGCCGCTTGAAGCTGGCGCCGGCGTACGACGTCCTGCCGACGAACTCGGGGCAGGGCTACCAGGAGTTCATCTGCGGCGCTCAAGGCCGCGACTCGACGCTCGAGAACGCGATGTCGCAGTGCGATGCATTTGGCCTGCGGCCCGCAGAGGCCGCAGCCGATGTGGCCGCCGTCATTGAAGTCGTGAACGCCTGGCAGCAGCACTTCGCGCAAGCCGGTGTGACCGCGCGCGACATCTCGAGCCTGGCCGAGCGCCTCGACGGCGAAGCGCTTCTGAGCCAGCGCATGGGCTTCGACTCAGCGGGTTTTCAGGCCTCGCCGGCCAGGCGAAAGAGACCCAGCCCATTTCGGCGCACCTGAACCTCATTGCAGCGGCAGCGTGTCATCTCGAATGGCCTCGGGTGAAGCAGAATCGTGCGCAGCGACCCATGTGCCGCTGCGCAGTTTCTGGCCACCCATTGCAACCATGATCACCGCGCATTGATTGCCCTGCGCCTGCCTCACGCCCTGCGCGGCGCCCTGAGCGTGTCTCGCGCTCGTGTTGAACACGCTCATCATCACCGCGAGCCTGGTGCCGCCGGCCTTGCTCAAGCTGCTGGTGCCGGCGGCCGCGGCGCGCCGCGCGGCCGATCGGGCGCTCTCTGCACTGGCGTCGGCATGGGTGGCCATCAACAACGCCTGGATCGCCGCGGTGCGCCCCGGTGCGCGATGGGATGTGCAGGGCGTTGCCGCCCTGAACCCGCGCGGCTGGTACTTGGTGACCAGCAACCACCAGAGCTGGGTCGACATCCTGGTGTTGCAGCGCATCTTCCACGGCCGCGTTCCGTTCCTGAAGTTCTTCCTCAAGCGCGAGCTGATCTGGGTGCCGGTGATCGGGCTGGCCTGGTGGGCGCTTGACTTCCCGTTCATGAGCCGCGGCAGCAGCCGCGGGCTCGCGCGGCCAAGACCTGGAAGCCACGCGCCGGCCTGCGAGAAGTTCAAGCGCATACCCACCTCGGTGATGAATTTCCTCGAAGGCACGCGCTTCACGCCGGCCAAGCACGCCGAGCAGAAGAGCCGCTATCGGCATCTGCTCAAGCCCAAGGTCGGCGGCCTCGGCATCGCGCTGGCCACCATGGGCGAGCAGTTCGAGGCCCTGCTCGACGTGACCATCGTCTATCCGCACGGCGCGCCGAGCTTCGGGGCGCTGATGTGCGGGCGCCTCGACGCGGTGATCGTGCGCGTGCAGCGGCGCGACATTCCGCTCGGAGCTGCTGGGCACGACCGCGGGCGACGAGAGGGCACAACACCGACGCCTCAGCCGCTGGGTCGAGCAGCAGTGGCTGGAGAAGGACCAGCTGATCGACGATCTGCTGCGACGGCCGAGCGCGAGCCGGACGAAGTGCGCGTCTTGGCCTGAGCCCTTCGCGCTCGCGCCCGGGTTCAGCCGTCGAAGCGCGAGAACACCAACGACGCGTTGGTGCCGCCAAAGCCGAAGCTGTTGGACATCACCGTGGTCAGCGGCTGGTCCAGGCGCTGGCGCAGGACGGGCAGCCCATCGGCCGCCGGGTCGAGCGTCTCGATGTGGGCCGATGCCGCAGCGAAGCCACCCTGCATCATCAGCAGCGTGTAGATCGCCTCCTGCACACCGGCCGCGCCCAGCGAGTGGCCGGACAACGACTTGGTCGAGCTGATGTGGGGCACGCGCTCGCCGAACACCGTGCGCACGCGCACCCAGCTCGGCCACGTCGCCCACCGGCGTGGAGGTGCCGTGGGCGTTGATGTAGTCCACCGGCGTGCGCACCGTCGACAGCGCCTGCTGCATGCAGCGCACCGCGCCCTCGCCCGAGGGCGCAACCATGTCGTGACCGTCCGATGTGGCGCCGTAGCCCACCAGTTCGGCCAGGATGGTGGCGCCGCGCGCCTGCGCGTGCTCCAGCGCCTCGAGCACCAGCATGCCGCCGCCGCCGGCGATGACAAAACCGTCGCGCGCCGCATCGAAGGCGCGCGAGGCCTGCTCGGGGCGGTCATTGAACGCGGTGGACATCGCGCCCATCGCATCGAACAGCAGCGAAAGCTCCCAGCTCTCTTCTTCGCCGCCGCCGGCAAAGACCACGTCCTGCTGGTCCCAGGCGATCAGCTGCCCGGCGTGGCCGATGCAATGCGCGCTGGTGGCGCAGGCCGAGCTGATGGAGTAGTTGACGCCCTTGATGCCGTAACTGCGTGGCCAGGCAGGCCGAGACCGTGCTGCCCATGGTGCGCGTGACCATGAAGGGGCCGACGCGCTTGATGCCCTTGGCGCGCAGCGTGTCTGCAGCCCACACCTGGTTGAAGCTGGAGGCCCCGCCGGAACCCGCCACCAGGCCGATGCGCGGGTGCGACATCTGAGCCGGCTCCAGGCCGGCCTGGTCGGCCGCCTGCTTCATCGACAACTAGGCATAGGCCGCCGCGTCGCCCATGAAGCGCAGGGTGCGCCGGTCGACCACCGATTCGAGCACCAGGTCGGGCCGGCCGCTCACCTGGCAGCGCATCCCGCGCTCGGCATAAGTGGGGTTGAAGCGCAGGCCCGAACGCCCCTCGCGCAGGCTGCGCGCCACGTCGGCCAGGTTGTTGCCCAGGCTGGAGACGATGCCCTGGCCGGTGACGACGACTCGACGCATCAGAAGCCCTCCGTCGAGGTGAACAGGCCCACCTTCACGTCGGTGGCGGCATAGATCTCGCGGCCGTCGGCATGGACCAGGCCGTCGGCGATCCCCACGACCAGCTTGCGCTCGATCACGCGCTTGAAGTCCAGCCGGTAGCTGACCCGGCTGGCTGAAGGCAGAACCTGGCCGGTGAACTTGATCTCGGCGGCACCCAGCGCGCGCCCGCGGCCGGGGTTGCCACGCCATGCCCAGCCAGAAGCCCACCAGCTGCCACAGCGCATCGAGGCCCGAGGCAGCCCGGCATCACCGGGTCGCTCTCGAAGTGGCAGCCGAAGAACCACAGGTCGGGCCGGATATCCAGCTCGGCGTCGATCTGGCCCTTGCCATGGGCACCGCCCGTGTCGTCGATGCGCACGATGCGATCGAACATCAACATGTTGGGCAGCGGCAGGCGGGCGTTGGCGGGGCCAAAGAGTTCGCCGCGGCCGCAGGCCAGCAGTTCGTCGCGGCCGTAGGCGTGGTGCCCGAGGTCGCGCTGGCTGGTGCGCAGGCTGGTGTTGGTCATTGGGTAGCAGGTCTTGAATGCGATGAGGACAGCATGATGCCGAGGCTGAACATCCGAGGGACTGACGGGTCTTCGTTGGCCCGACGATACGAGTGGACCGACACCTTTGCTGCAGTGCGAGGTTGGACCGTCGCAGGACAACCCGCGCCGCCGTTCACAGCTCTCTGGCATCCACGCTATCAGGTTTCGGTCCGGCGGTGGCATGCGCGAGCGTGGCCGCTCCCCAAGCTGGCTCGGCATTTTTGCGTCCGCTTCTGGCCGCGACCTGATGCATGCCAATCGCCGTCCGATCAACAGTGATTCAGATTCGATGGCCCTCATAGGTGGTCGGATCGAACAGCTCCTCCAACGGCATCTCGCGCGCCGACAGCCCTTGCGCGTGGTGGTGCCGCAGGAACGCGCGCAGCGTCGCTTCGTTGCCGGCGACACCGTACGACCAGAAATCGTCGCCCAGCGTTTCGCGCGCCGCCTTCAACTGCTCCTCGACGAACGGCAGCGTCACCTTGGTGGCCGAGGTGTCGGCCAGCGCATCGAGTGCGAATGCTTTGGCCTGCGTGAAGGCCTTCAGCACCGCCACCGGCAGCCACGGGTGCTGCGTGGCCAGCTCACGGCGCACGCCGACCACGTGCATGATCGGAAAGATGCCGGTGCGGCGGTACCAGTCCTTGGCCGCTGCGGTCGGGTCGTCGAACAACCAGCGCACCTGCGGATTGCGCGATGCGGCGCCGGCCGGCGGGCGTGGCGCGATGAAGCCATCGATGTCGCCGGCGTCGAGCAGATCGGAGATCGTGCGACCGGCCGGCGCTTCTTCGAGCCGCACCTCGGGTGGCAGCGCGAGCACGATCTTCTCCGGCCGCCCCGGCGTCTCGATGCCGCCGCGCACCCAGGTGATGTCGCGCGGAAACACGCCGTGGTCGTCTTGCAGGATGGCGCGCGCCCACACGTTGGCGGTGAGCTGGTACTCGGGCACGCCGACCCGCTTGCCTTTCAGATCCAGCGGCGTGCGAATGCGATCCTTGCGCACCCAGATCGAGGTGTGGCGAAACGCGCGCGACAAGAACACCGGCACCGCCACGTAAGGGCTCTCGCCGCGCGCGGCCTTGACGATGTAGCTCGACAGCGACAGCTCGCTGATGTCGAACGCCTGCTGCCGCATCGCGCGGAAGAACGTCTCTTCGGGCGATAGCGTCATGAACACGGGCTCGACGCCGTCGATCAACACGCGGCCGTCGAGCAGCGCGCGCGTGCGGTCGTAGTCGCCCATTGCAACCGAGAGCCGCAGCTTGCCCATGGGTGTGTTCATTCTGCGGTGATGTTGTGGGCTCGGATGAAGCTGCCCCAGTTCTGCTGCTCCTGCTTCAGCGAGGCGGCGAACTGCTCGGGCGTGTCGAACACCGGCAACAGCGCCTGCTGCTCGAGCCGCGCCGCGACCGCCGGGCTCTTCATCGCACGCGCCACCTCGGCCGCCACGCGCTGCACCAGCGCCGGCGGCGCCTTGGCCGGCAGCAGCACCGAGAACGACGTGAAGGCGTTGATGCCAGGCAGCCCCGCCTCGGCGAGCGTGGGCGTGTTCGGCAGCAGGGCGGTCTTGTCGGTGACCGCGAGCGCGAGCAGCTTGCCCGCATCGATGTGCTGGCGCACGCTGGCCAGATCAGTCAGCATGAACTGCAGCCGCCCGCCCAGCAGATCGGTGTATGCGGCACCGGCACCCTTGTACGGCACATGGCCGAAGCTCGCGCCGCCCGCGGCCTCGATCATGCGCATGCCGATGTACAGCGGGCTGCCGACACCGGCGCTGCCGTAGAACAGCTTGCCCGGCTCGCGCTTGCCGCGCTCGAGCAGCTCGCGCAGCGTCTTCACGCCGGCATCGGGGTGCGCCACCACCACCATCGGCGCGATCACGCCGCGCGTCACCGGCGCGAAATCGCGCTGCACGTCGTAGCCGGGGCTCTTCAACAGCACCGGGTTGATGCCGAGCGAGGAGTTCGATGCCACCAGCAGCGTGTGGCCGTCGCCTTCGGCCTTGGCCACCGCCGTGGCGCCGATCGCACCGCTGGCGCCGGGTTTGTTCTCCACCACGAAGGTCTGCTTCAGCTGCTCGCTGAGGGCCTGCGCCAGGATGCGGCCATAGACATCGGTGCCGCCACCGGGCGACGACGGCACGACCAGCGTCACGGGCCGGCTCGGCCACTCGGCGGTGGTTTGCGCCGGTGCACTTGCCGCGCCGGCGAGCACGGCCAGCACGATCACGGTGCGCCAGGATCTCGGCATGGCGTGAGCGTAGTCAAGGCCCTGCGCACGCGGCAAGTTCGGTTACCCTGCCCCCAATGAGCCGCCGGGCCGCTGCCCAAGTTGAATACCGGAGCGCGCAGCACGCAGGGACCCAATGAGCAACCCCACCACCGCCAGCGCGGAGTTGGTGCACGAGCTGGTCGATGCCAACCACATCCTGCACCACCAGGGCATCGTCGACGCGTTCGGCCACGTCAGCGTGCGACACGACCGCGACCCGACACGCTTTCTGCTGGCACGCAACCTCGCGCCGGTGCGCGTGCAGGCGGCCGACATCCTCGAATACGCGGTGGACACCGGCGAGCCGCTCGCGCCCGATCCGCCGCGGCTGTACCTCGAGCGCTACATCCACAGCGAGATCTACAAGTCGCGGCCCGACGTGATGGCCGTGGTGCACAACCATTCGCCAGCCGTGCTGCCGTTTTGCATCGCGCGCGGGGCGCGGCTCAAGCCGGTGTGCCACATGGCCGGCTTTCTCGGCGGCACCGCGTCGCGCGACGGGCCAACGTTGTTCGAGATCCGCGACCACGCCGGCGATGCCAGCGATCTGCTGATCCGCAACACCGCGCTCGGTGCCGCGCTGGCCGGCACGCTGGGTGACTCGCGCGTGGTGCTGATGCGCGGCCACGGCTGCACCGTGGTCGCACCGACGCTGCGCGTCGCCGTGTTCCGCGCCGTCTACACCGAAGTCAACGCGCGCCTGCTGCTGCAGTCGCTGCCGCTCGGCGCGGTAGAGTTCCTGACGCCCGAAGAGGCCGACGCCACGCGCATCACCAACGAAGGCCAGGCGGCGCGGCCGTGGGACCTGTGGCGCGAACAGGCGCAGCGCGCCGATCAGAATCGATGAGGAGACAGCCCATGCAACAACAGAACCGATCGCGCCGCCTCGCGTGGGTGGCGCGCCGCGGCGTTGGCCTTGGCCATGCTCGCGGCGGCGCCGGCAGCCCTGGCGCAGGCCTGGCCGAGCAAGCCGATCCGGATCGTCGTCAACTTCCCGCCCGGCGGCGCGGCCGACGTGATCGCGCGCGCCGTGGCGGCGCCGTTGCAGGAGTCGCTCGGCCAGTCGGTGGTGGTGGAAAACCGCGGTGGCTCGGGCGGCAACATCGGCGGCGACGTGGTGGCCAAGTCGGCGCCCGACGGCTACACGCTGCTGATGAGTTCGGGCGGCATGGTGTCGGTGAACCCGCACATCTACGCCAAGATGCCGTTCGATCCGATCAAGGATCTGACGCCGGTGGCCGCGGCCGCGCGCGTGCTGGTGTTCCTGGTGGTGAAGCCGGAGTACCCGGCCGGCAACGCGAAGGCATTTCTCGACGACCTCAAGGCCAATCCCGGCAAGCGCAGTTTCGGCTCGCCCGGCAACGGCAGCTCGCCGCACCTGGCCGGCGAGATGATGAAGTCGCAGGCCGGTGTGTTTGCGGTCCACGTGCCCTATCGCGGCGCGGCGCCGGCGCTGACCGATCTGCTGGCCGGCCAGCTCGACTTCCTGTTCGACCCGGGCATCGCGCTGCCGCACGTGAAAGCCGGCCGCTTGAAGATGCTGGCCGTCGGCAGCCCGAAACGCTCGCCGCTGTTCCCCGATGTGCCCACGTTCGACGAGGTCGGACTGAAGGGCTTCGACGCCGACACGGTGTTCGGTTTCTATGCGCCGGCCGGCACACCGGCCGACGTGATCGCCAAGCTCAACGGCGAGATCAATCGAATCCTCGGCACACCGCCGCTGCGCGAGCGCATCGCCGCGCTCGGCGGCGAACCGGCACCGATGTCGCCGACGCAGTTCGCGAGCAAGGCCGCCGAGGACAGCCGCCGCTTCGGCGCCATCATCAAAGAGCGCAAGATCGTCGGCGACTGAGGGCAGTGCTCCGGGTGGCGCCCGGTCGATGAGCACAAAACGGGTACCGGAGCACGGCAAAGGGACGTTCCGCATGCCGGGAAGCGGGCCCCGTCTGGCGGGGACTTGCGAGCGTTACATACGGATCTGCGGGGGGCGGCCGACCCGCCCGGGCGGCGCCTGCCATGATGACGCCGGCCTCCCCCGTTCCCCTCCTCTCTCAAATCCCCCATGAGCTCCGTACTGGGCGTGCTTGGCGCCCCCTTCCAGCCGTTGCTGCGCCCGCAGACGCAGCGCCTGCCGTTTCACATCGACCTCGGCCCCTATCGCATGAGCGTCGAGTTGCGCGATCCCGATCAGATGACTGATCGCCGCCGACGCCTCGCGTGCGTGAACATCGAAGACCAGCGCATCGAACTGCGCAGCGACCTCACCGGCCTGCGTCTGCTCGAAGCCTTCTTCTATGCGCTGATCCGGTTGAGCCACTTCAGCAAGGGCTGCCAGCAGGGCTGCGTGGAAGAGGCCTACACGCACAGCTTCGCCACCGGCATGGTGGAGTTTGCGCAGCGCAACCCCAAGGCCTGGATCTGGTTCAACCTGCGCCTGAACGAACATCTGCCGCAAGACATGCAGTACGACCGTTTCGTCTGCGGCACGGTGTCGGCGCCGCCCGCGGTGCCGGCGCGCATCACGCTCGGCGAGCGCGAGGTGCCGGTGCGCATCCTGTCGCGCGGCCAGGCCGGCAACGCGCTCGGCTGGTACGACTTCGACCGCCGCGAGGTGCAGCTGTACGAAGGCCTCAACGGCGCCAACGTGCCGATCGTCGCGCTGCACGAGATCACCCATGCGCTGCACCACGCCCACGGCCTGCGCGTGCGCGATCGCGAGCGCAACTTCGTGCGCGCGCAGCACAAGGGCTGGCTCGACATCATGCTGCGCGATCCGCTCACCTGGCGCTGGCTGGCCTGGGCGATGAGCTTCCCGCACAGGGCGAGCGTGGTCTGAAACGCGGGCGGTGGCAGCCTGCCACCGCCGCCGACGCTCCTGCCCCGCGACGCGGAGGGTGACCGTGGACGGTGCGCGTTGTGCGACGATCGCGCCTTCGCGGCTTCTCGGCCCTGCTCATGATCAAAAGCATCGTCATCGCCATCGTCGTGCTGGCGGCGCTGGTCGCCGGCTACTTCGCGATCGTGCTCAACTGGAACTACTCCACCGGCGAGCGCGCCGGCTGGGTGCAGAAGTTCTCCCGCAAGGGCTGGATCTGCAAGACCTGGGAGGGCGAGTTGGCGCTGGTGTCGCTGCCGGGCACGTCGGTCGAGAAGTTCTTCTTCACGGTGCGTGACGATGCGGTGGTCGACAAGATCAACAAGGTGATGGGCCGGCGCGTCAGCCTGCAGTATGAAGAAAAGGTCGGCCTGCCGACCACCTGCTTCGGCGAGACACGCAGCTACGTGATCAACGTGGCCGAGATGGCCGAGATCCCGCTCGGTCCCGGCGTGGTGCTGCCGAACCAGCCGGCGCCGGCGGCGCAGCCGGCTGCGTCGCCGGCACAACCCGCAGCGCCCGCCACGCCGGCCGCATCGCGCTGAAGCGGTGCAGCGCGATGGCCAAACACCCGCAGGCGTACTTCTGGAAGGTGATGGCCGGCGAGCTGCCGCCGCCGCGCGTCGCGGCCACCCTGGGCATCAACTTCACGGCGGTGGACGCCGACGCCGGCACGATCGAAACCACGTTCGACGCCAAGCCCGAGTTCACCAATCCGGCCGGCCACATCCAGGGCGGGTTTCTCGCCGCCATGCTCGATGACACCATGGGCCCGGCGCTGGCCGCCACGCTCGGCCCAGGCCAGTTCGCGCCGACGCTGAACCTCAACGTGTCGTTCGAGCGGCCGGGCAAGGTGGGCCCCGTCGTCGGCCACGGCCGCGTGCTCAAGCGCGGCAGCGACGTGTGTTTTCTCGCCGGCGAGCTGTTGCAGGACGGCAAGCGCATCGCGTCGGCCACCGCCACCGCGTTGATCCGCACCATGCCCACAGGTCCCGATGCCGGCTGACGCGTCCGCGCCCTTCCCCCTCGAGGGCGGCTGCGACTGCAAGCGCGTGCGCTACCGCATGCGCACCCGGCCGCTGTTCGTGCACTGCTGCCACTGCCGCTGGTGCCAGCGCGAGACCGGCGCGTCGTTCGCGCTCAACGCGATGATCGAGATGGATCGCATCGACGTGCTCGGCGAAGCGCCGGAGCTGGTGAACACGCCGTCGCAAAGCGGCCAGGGCCAGCAGATCGCGCGCTGCCCGAGTTGCCGCATCGCGGTGTGGAGCCACTATGCCGGCGCCGGCCCGTCGGTGGCGTTCGTGCGCGTCGGCACGCTGGATCAACCCGACCACTGCCCGCCCGACATCCACATCTTCACCGCGTCGAAGCAGCCGTGGGTGGTGATCCCGCCCGGGCACACCGCGGTGCCCGAGTACTACGACCTCAAGGACCACTGGCCACCCGACAGCCTGGAGCGGCGCCGGGTCCTGCGCGCCAGGATCGAGGCGCAGCGCAATGCAAAGAAGGGCTGACATCCATGGCGACGTGGCGTGACGACGACGAGCTGTTCGCACTGATGCGCCAGCGGCTGTTCCCCGCGGTGGTGGGCGACATCCTCGACACCATGGGCTTCCTGCACCAGTTTTTGAGCCCACAGATCCGCCCGCTCAAGCCCGACATGGTGGTGATCGGCCGCGCGATGCCGGTGCTGGAGTCGAACTGCTTTGCCAACAGCGAGCCCGAAGGTCACAGCGAGCTGTCGCGCAAGCCGTTCGGCCTGTTGTTCGAGGCGCTCGACGACCTGAAGCGCAACGAGGTCTACCTCGCCACCGGCTGCGCGCCGCAGTTCGCGCTGTGGGGCGGCTTGATGACCACGCGCGCCAAGCACCTGCAGGCGGCCGGTGCCGTGCTCGACGGCTACTCGCGCGACACGCCCGAGGTGCTCGAGCTCGGCATGCCGGTGTTCTCGTACGGCGGCTATGCGCAGGACCAGGGCCCGCGTGGCAAGGTGGTGGACTGGCGCGTCGGCGTCGAATGCCACGGCGTGCGCGTGGGCCCGGGCGACATCGTGTTCGGCGACCTCGACGGCGTGCTGGTGATCCCGCGTGCCGCCGAAGAAGAGGCCATCCGCCGCGCACTCGAGAAGGCCAGCACCGAGAACCGCGTGCGCGAGGCGATCGAGCGCGGCATGAGCACGGTGGAGGCCTTCAAGACCTTCGGCGTGATGTGATGGCCGTCTCGCACGACGCGCGCACGCTGGTGTTCGTGTTCGGCACGCTGAAGGCAGGGTTCCCGAACTTCGCCGTCAACCAGGGTCGCCGCGTGGGCACGGTGTACCGCACCGTGCAGCCGCATCCGCTGTACTTGATGGGCATGCGCCATGTCCCGTGGATGATCGATGCAGCCGGCAGCGGCGAATGCGTGGCCGGCGAGGTGTACGAGGTGGACGCCGCGGCACTGGCCGCGATGGACGAGCTCGAAGGCGTGGGCCGGCCCGACGGCTACCACCGCAAGGCGCTGCAGGTGCAAGGCGACGGTGCCGAGGTGGTGATGGCGCAGGTCTACATGAAACGCGCCGAGCAGCTCGTGCGGGCCGACGTGCGCGTCGGCCCGCTGGCGGAGTACACGCTGGAGCACGCCGCGCTGTATCGCAAGCGCGGCGCGCAGGCGTACTGACAATCAGGCCGCCATCTCGGCGAGTTGCGGCTGCGCCGGCACCGCATGCATCAGCGGTGTCAAAGCCTGCTGAATGCGCTGCATCTGCGCCTCGGTGATCAGGCCGGACAGCACCTTCTGGAAGCGCGGGTCACTGACGCCCGACACGATGTACTGCCAGCGGTAGGCCTTGAGCACCGTGGCGCGAACTGCTTCGGCGCGCGCGCTCTCCGGTGCCGTGCCGATCGTGTCGAGGAAGTAGCTCGCATCGGCCTGCGCCTGTGCTTGCAGGATGCCGTCGACGCCGCCGACCAGCGCAATCAGGTCGTCGACCGCGGTGTCGCGCTCGGCGGCGCTCAGCTTGGCGTCCTCACGTTGCCACTCGAGCTCGTCGAGGATCGCGTGCTGCGACTCCTCCTTCCAGTGGAACAGGAACACGTCCTTGTACAGGTCCGACAGGCCTTCGGCGCCGGCGATGCTGGCGCGGTAGTGCGCCTGCGTGAACAGCTCGATGTCGCAGGTAAGCGCCAGCACGGCCCAGGTGCTCTTGCCGAGCACGAAGTGCGCGACGTCGTTGGGCTGGACGTCGAAGCGGTAGCCCTCGGGCATGCGCTCACCGGCCAGCCGCTCGATGCGGCGGAACAGCTCCTGATGCTTCATCTCCTCGTCGCTGAAGCGGATCAGCGCTTCCAGTGCCACCTGGTCGCCGAACCAGTGGTCGCGTGACACCTCGAGGATCTTGGCGTTGATGAAGCGCTCGACCAAGCCGAAGATGTTGGCGTAGGTGCGGCCCTGCACCTGGCTCATGAAGCGCCGTTCATCGGCGCTGAGGAAGTCGAGTTCGTGCGCGAGCGACAGCCCGTCGGGCAGGAACCTGTGCATCAGGTCGAACGAGCGGCCGCGGATCACGTCGCGGTCGATGTCCCAGCGGATGCGCCTGGAGGCTTCGATGCTTCGCGCATAGCGGGCGGTGTCAAGGGTTTGCATGGCAGTGTCTCGGTGAAGTCCGTCACATCGACGTGGCGCGCATGGTGGCCACGCCACCGCGACGCCGCCTGTGAGCGCACTCCCACCGGCCCAGCGCGAACCGCGGCGTCCGAAGGGTCGCCTGGGACCGCGCTCCCACGCGCGGCGCCGTTGCGTTGCAGCTGAAATGCGCTAGCGCGCGGCGCCGGCCGATGTCGCGCGACCGTAGCCCGCGTCACGCGCCAGCACGATGGCCTGCGCGCGGCTCTCGACCTCGAGCTTGGCGAAGATGCTGGTGATGTGGTTGCGCACGGTCTTGTCGCTCAGACCGAGCACGGCCGCGATCTGCGTGTTGTCGCGGCCCTGCGCGATCAGCTCCAGCAGCTCGCGCTCGCGCGGCGTGAGAGCGCCGAGCTGCTGCGGCGCGGCGTCCGGGTGCGGCGTGCCGAAGAACTCGCGCACCTCGTCGATCCAGCGCGCGCGCACCTCGTGGTCCTGCTCGACCATCAGGTGGTTGGCGCTGTCCAGTGGCACAAAGCGCGCGTGTTGCACCAGGCTCGCAATCAGCCGGCCTTCGTCGAACGGCACACGCAGGTCGCGCGTGGCGTGCAGCACCAGGGTCGGGCAGCGCACGCGCGGCAGCAGATCGGTCACGTCGACATCGGCGAACAGCCGCATGATCTGCGCCGCGATGCGCGGCGCCGTCGACACGCGCTCCAGCTCGTTGAACCAGCGCTGCTGCTCGGGCGTGCCGCCGGGGATGAACTGCAGCGTGAACAACTGGCGGAACGTCGGGTCGTCGCGCCCCCAGCCGAGCTCGGCCAGCTTGCACATCGCCTCGAACTCCTCGCGCCGGTCGGGTTCGTTGCGCCGGAAGCGGCCGCGGGCGAAGCCGCCATGGATGATCAGGTGCGACACGCGCTCGGGATGTTCAATCGCGTAGCGCACCGCGAGCGATGCCCCTTGCGAGATGCCGAGCAGCGCGAAGCGTCGCAGGCCGGCGGCATCGGCCACCGCGTCGAGGTCGCGCACCCAGGCGTCGATCGACAGCGCGGCGTCCCAGTCCGACAGCCCGGTACCGCGGGCGTCGTAGCGCAGCACCGTGTGGTCCTGCGACAGCGTGTCGACCAAGTGGCCCCACACCGGGCTCGCGAGGTCGAATTCCAGGTGCGTGAGCCAGTTGCCGACCTTGACCAGCGGCGGCCCGCTGCCGGTGGTGGCATAGGCCAGGCGCGCGCCGTCGAAGCTCTGGCAGAAGCGGATCCGTTGTTTGAGCGCCATGCCGCGCGGCCTCGTGTCGGCCGGGAGAGCAACTACACCAGCACGCGCGTCAGCCACTCGGCGACCAGCGCGGGCTTGGGGGCGCCGTCGATCTCGACGCTGGCCTCGTAGACGATCTGGCGCTGCGCCGCGTCGATCACGTCGACCGACTTCAGCACGAAACGCCCGCGCACGCGCGAGCCCACCGGCACCGGCGCCACGAAGCGCAGGCGGTTGAAGCCGTAGTTCAGCGGAAAGCGCACCCCCTCGATCGTCGGGCACACCTGGTAGGCCATGTTCGACAGCAACGACAGCGTGAGGAAGCCGTGCGCGATCGTGCCGCCGCTGGGCAGCACCTTGGCCGCGCGCGCGGGGTCGACGTGGATGAAGTGCTGGTCGCCGGTGATCCGGGCGAAGGCATCGATCGTCGGCTGATCGATCGTCTTCCACGCCGACATGCCGATCTCGCTGCCGACGCGTGCGGCGAGCGCGTCGAGGGTCATGGTGTGAATCGGGCCTTCCATGGGTCTCCTGCGGGTCAATGCCGTGCGTCTCTCGGGCTGCAGCCGAAGCGCACGCGGAACGCGCGGCTGAAGTGCGCCGCGTCATTGAAGCCCCACGAGAACGCGATGTCGCTCACCGTGCGAGCACTGCACGCGGGGTCGCACAGGTCGCGCCGCGCCGCATCGAGGCGCAACGACCAGATCCAGTCGCTCAGCGAGCACGGCTCGCCGGTCCAGGCGCGGTGCAACGTGCTCGGCGACAGACGCAAGGTGCGAGCGATCTGTGCCACGTTGAGCTCGGGGTCGGCCAGGCGCGCCTTCACCAGCGCCTTGATCTGCTCGCGATGGAACGCGGTCAGCTGCGACACCGGTTGCTGCCGTGCCGCCGGCAGCGTGGCCAGGCCGGCGATCAGGATCTGCGACACGCTGTCGGCCACGGCCGCGGCGGATTCCGGCGCCAGCGCATCGATGTCGGCCGCCAGCGTGCGGATCATGCCGATCATCAGATGGCCCGCGCCGCGGTCGCCGCGCACGGTGGTCGCGGTGAGCTTTTCGGTCTGGCGCAGCGCGGTGCGCAGCGTGGGGCCGGGCAGCTTCAGCACGAATTGCTGGAAGTCGTCGTCGAACGTGAGCTGGTACGGCCGCGTGCTGTCGTAGAGCGCGAAGTCGCCGGGACCGAGCACGGCATGGCGGCCGTCCTGCGAGATGACACCCCGGCCCTGCGTCTGGATGCTGACCAGAAAGTGATCCTCGCTCGCGCGTGCGATCAGCGCCGGCGTGCGCTTGACGAGCTGCGCGGTCGCGGTCACGCGCGAGAGTTGCAGCGTGGCCAGTTCGTCGGACGACGATCTCACCGTCGATGCGCGTCGCGCCCGGCGGTCGGGTCGCACTCCAGCTGCACGTAGGTGTCGCACACCAAGTCGGTCCAGAACGCCAGCGCGCTGGCGCTCGGCGACCGCGGCGGTGCTGAGGGTGCGCGACATGCGCTGCAGCATAGGGGGGCGCGCGCCGGGGCGCAATGCGGCTTGCGCCATGCAGTCAAGCACGCTGCGACGCGCAGGCAAGCCGACGCGGCGGCGCGTTCCTAGCATCGGCCACCACCCGCCCGATCCACCCACAGGAGGCCGCCATGCCCGTCACGCACCCCAAGTTCCGCGCCGCCGCGATCCAGGCCGCGCCGGTGTTCCTCGACCTCGACGCGTCGATTTCCAAGGCGATCGACCTGATCGCCGAGGCCGCCAAGAACGGCGCCAAGCTGATCGCCTTTCCCGAGACCTGGCTGCCCGGATACCCGTGGTTCATCTGGTTGGACTCGCCGGCCTGGGGCATGCAGTTCGTGCAGCGCTACCACGACAACTCGCTCACCTACGGCACGCCGCAGGCCGAGCGCATCGCGCAGGCGGCCAAGGAGTACGGCATCGTGGTCGTGATGGGCCTGAGCGAGAAACAGGGCGGCAGCCTGTACATGGGCCAGTGGATCATCGATGCCGACGGCCACACCGTGGCGCAGCGGCGCAAGCTCAAGCCCACTCACGTGGAGCGCACGGTGTTCGGCGAGGGCGACGGCAGCGATCTGGCGGTGCACGCCACCGCGCTCGGCCGCATCGGCGCGCTGTGCTGCTGGGAGCATCTGCAGCCGCTGTCGAAGTACGCGATGTACGCGCAGAACGAGCAGGTGCACATCGCGGCCTGGCCGAGCTTCTCGCTGTACCGCGGCGGCGCCTACGCGCTCGGGCCCGAGGTGAACAACGCCGCCAGCCGCATCTATGCGGTCGAGGGCCAGTGCTTCGTGCTGGCACCGTGCGCAACGGTGTCCAAGGAAATGATCCAGACGCTGTGCGGCGACGACCCGATGAAAAAGCAGCTCTTGCTCGCCGGCGGCGGCTTCACCGCGATCTACGCGCCCGACGGGCAGCTGATGCACGAGCCGATCCCCGAAACCGAAGAAGGCATCGTCTACGCCGACCTCGACCTCGGGATGATCTCGCTGGCCAAGGCCGCCGCCGACCCGGCCGGCCACTATGCGCGGCCCGACGTGACGCGGCTGCTGCTCAACAAGACGCCGGGTGATCGGGTCGTGGTGCGCGCGACGCCCACCAGCGAACTGGGGCCCGACGACGAGCCGCGCGCAGTGACGCCGCGTACCGACCTGGCCGACGCCCCGCCGTTGCGCCGCGCGTCGTAAACCCAACAGGAGCCCATCATGGAATCGGCCATCCCTGAACATCTGCAATGCCCGCGCACGCGGCACCGCCGCGTCGGTGACGACTACACGCCGCCCTACCCATCGTTCGTGGCGCGCCACGCGCCGACGGTGACGTGCGTGGTGATGGCGTACTTCGGTGTGCAGTGGCGGGGCGATGAGGAAGCGCCGGCCGCCGGCGCGTTGCGGGAACTCGCCGCATCGTTCGATGTCCCCGACGCGTCCCGGCCACTGGGACCGGTCGCGATACGTCGACGAAGCCGGATTCTCCAACGTGATCTGCGCCGCGTACTGGGACGAGCCAGCGCGCTTCGAGCGCTGGTTCGCCGCGCGTGGCCAGCGCTGGACTCGCCAGGCGCGCGCAGGCCTCGGCACCTTCACCGAACTGGTCAAACCCGGCGTCGATCGATACGAAACGCTGTTCTCGGCGCCCGACCGCGCCGAAGGCATCGCCACGCTGGCGCGCGGCATGAGCGACACGGTGCTCGAACACGCCTACTGGGGCGGCGCGCGCGACCGCATCCCGGCGTCGCAGACCGATGCGATGGAGCCGCAGGGCCTGCCGCAGGTCGTGCGCGATGGCGCACTCGTGACGGTGCGGCCGCACGGCAACTTGTGCCTGATCCGCTCCGGGCAGGACTGGAGCGACACCGAGGCCGACGAGCGCACGATGTACCAGCGCGACGTCGAGCCGGTGTTGCGCGCGGGCATGGCATTCCTGCGCGACGAGGGCATGAAGATCGGCTGCTACGCCAACCGCTACGTGCAGGTGCAGACGCGCGACGGCCGGCCCACCGAGAAGAGCTACGGCATGAGCTGGTGGAACAGCCTGTCGGCGCTGGAGCGTTGGGCCGAGTCGCACCCGACGCACGTGGCGATATTCGGCGCGGCGATGAAGTACCTGTCGACGCTGGGGCCTGCAGCCAAGCTCAAGCTGTACCACGAAGTCACGGTGGCGCGCGCCGACGACACGTGGTTCGAGTACCTGAATTGCCACGAGCGCACGGGGATGCAGCGCGCGACCTGACGGCGCGCCGTTCGGCCGCAGCGTACGCTTGACACTACGGCGGCACCGCACCACAGTGGCCATCAGCCTTTGCGGGAGCACGAAATGGCCATCGAGTCGGTGCGGGGCAAGGAGGTGGTGATCCACTTCAACGGCGAGCGCTGCATCCATTCGCGGCACTGCGTGCTCGACCGGCCCGACGTCTTCGTGCCCAACGTCGCCGGCGAGTGGATCCACCCGGACCGCGCCAGCGCCGCACAGGTGCTCGAACTGGCGCACAACTGCCCCTCGGGCGCGATCGGCTGCACCCGCCCCGACGGCGCAGCGATCGAGTCGCCGCCCGTCGTCAACGCCGTGCGCGTGCGCGAGAACGGGCCGCTGGCATTCCGCGCCGAGCTGTCGATCGACGGCGTGGTGCAAGGCATGCGCCTGACGCTGTGCCGCTGTGGGGCCTCGACCCACAAGCCCTATTGCGACGGCAGCCACGCGAGCGCCGGCTTCAGCGCCAGCGGCGAGCCGGCGGCGAAGGAGTCGGCTTCGCTGGCGCAGCGCAATGGCGCGCTGCGCATCGAGCCGATCCGCGACGGGCCGCTGCACGTGACCGGCAACCTCGAGGTGATCACCGGCACCGGCAAGACGGTGAACCGCGTCACCGAGTGCTGGTTGTGCCGTTGCGGCCAATCGAGCAACAAGCCCTACTGCGACGGCACGCACAAGCGCGTGGAGTTCCGCAGCTAAGGTCGCCAGCATGTGGGGCGGCAGTCGCGCAAGCGCGGCGGCGTGATGCTGACCCGAGCCTGGTTGGCCGGCCATGCGCTCCCTCGGCGGCGATGTTAGGGTGCACGCCCTCGAGGAGACCCCGATGCTGCTCAAAGGATCCTGTCACTGCCGCGCCGTGCGCTTCAGCGTGGAGTCGCACGAACCGGTGCCGTTCATGCGCTGCTACTGCTCGATCTGCCGCAAGACCGCGGGCAGCGGCGGCTACGCGATCAACCTGGGCGCCGACTTCACCACCCTCAAGGTCAAGGGCCGCGAGCATCTCGCCGTGTACCGCGCCAAGCTCGGCAACGGCCGGCGCAGCCAGGGCCAACGCCACTTCTGCAAGCAGTGCGGCAGCCCGCTGTGGCTGTGGGATCCGCGCTGGCCGGAACTGGTGCACCCGCAGGCGGGCGCGATCGACACGCCGCTGCCGTCGGCGCCGTCGGTCTCGCACATCATGCTCGGCTCGAAACCCGACTGGGTGCCGGTCCAGTCCAAACGCAGCGACCAGCGCTTCGACACCTACCCCGATTTCTCGCTCGCCGAGTGGCACCGGCGGCATCGGCAGGCGCGCTGAGTGCACTCGACCGCGGCGTGTCAGGCATGTCCTACAGGCGATACGGCATCGCCCTGACTGCGCACGCGGCACGCCGGCGCCAGCATCGAGCCCATGATGACGCGCCATGCCCGCAGCAACATCCTGTACAGCGCCGTGCTGCTGGCGAGCCTGCTGGCGTGGGGCGTGCAGGCGGCCGCACAGGCGCCCAATACCACCACGCTGCTGGTGCGGCTGTCGGGCGCGAGCCTGGTGCCGCCGAACGACAGCAATGCCACCGGCAACATGCAGGTCTCGCTCGACAAGCAGTCGCGCGTGCTGAAGTGGACGCTGTCGACCCAGGGCCTGAGCGGTCCGCCGGTCGGCGCCTCGTTCCACGGGCCGGCGATGCCGGGCGAGAACGCCGCCGTCGCGGTGCCGCTCAACCTGGCGCAAGGCATCGACTCCGGCAGCGTGACGCTGACGCCGACGCAGGTCGACGAGGTGCTCGCCGAGCGCTGGTACGTCAGCGTGGTGACCAAGGCCGCGCCCGAAGGCGAGATCCGCGGCCAGGTGATCGTGGGCAAGTGAGCCCGCGCGGCGCGCAGGCTACTTCGCGCCGCCTTCGAACCAGCGCTTGATCACCGCGCGCTCGTCGTCGGTGATCTGCGTGGCATTGGACAGCGGCATCAGCTTGAGCACCACCGTCTGCTGGTACATCGCCTGCGCATGCTGGCGGATCAGCGCGTCGGTGTGCAGCGCGACGTTCTTCTGCTGCACCTGCGCGTTGTGGCACATCAAGCAGCGCTGCTCGACGATGGCATGCACATCAGCCAGCGTGGCGGGGCGCGCGGCGGCAGCGGCGCTCGGCGGCGCCGGCATCAGCGCACCACCCACGCCCAGCATCAAGGCGACGCCGGCCACCGCATAGCCCCAGGGCACCGGCTGCCGCAACACCAGCGCCTTGTGGCGCGCGACGAACGAGTGGCGCACCAGCGCCGCCGCCAGCATCAGCACCACCAGCACCAGCCAGTTGTGCCTGGACTGGTACAGCCAGCCGTAGTGGTTGGACACCATCGACACCAGCACCGGCAGCGTGAAGTAGGTGTTGTGCAGGCTGCGCTGCTTGGCGCGCTGGCCGTGCACCGGGTCCACCGGCTGGCCGGCGCGCATCTGCGCGATCACCTTGTGCTGCCCCGGGATGATCCAGAACAGCACGTTGGCGCTCATCGCAGTGGCCAGCATCGCGCCCACCATCAGGAAGGCCGCGCGTCCGGCGAACAGATGGCATGCCAGCCACGTGGCCCCCACCACGTAGACGAACAACAGCACGCCGACGATCAGGTCGCCGCGCGCGCGCTGGCCGAAGATGCGGCAGATGGCGTCGTAGACGATCCAGCCCGCCGCCAGAAAGCCCAGCGCCGCCGCGATCGCCGCACCGGCCGACCACTCGAACACGTTCTTGTCGACCAGGAAGGTGCTGGCGTTGAACAGGTACAGCACCGTGAACAGCGCGAAGCCGGTGAGCCAGGTGCTGTAGCTCTCCCAGATGAACCAGTGCAGGTGCTCGGGCAGCGACTTCGGTGCGACCAGGTACTTCTGCGGGTTGTAGAAGCCGCCGCCGTGCACCGCCCACAGCTCGCCATCGACGCCGCGCCGCTGCAGTTCGGGATCGGTCGGCGCCTTCAGGCTCAGATCGAGAAACACGAAGTAGAACGACGCGCCGATCCACGCGATGCCGGTGATCACGTGCGCAAAGCGCAGCAGCAGATTGAGCCAGTCGAGGAAGTACGCGTCCATGGGTCAGTGGCCGGCCAACGCGGCGCCTGCCGGGCCGCCGGCGGGGATGCCCGATCGTCGCACCGCCCGACGGCTCAAGGCTTCACGTCCGCCGCCTTGATTGCCGGCGCCCAGTCGTTGATCTGCTTGGCGACGAAGTCGCCGAACTGCGCGGCGCTCACCTTCGACGGCGTGATGCCGAGCTCTTCGAAACGCTTGACGATGGCCGGGTCGGCCACGATCTCGGCCAGCGCCTTGCTCAAGCGGTCGGTCACTTCTTTCGGCAGCCCGGCCGGGCCCGAGACGCCGAAGTAGTTCTCGGCCACCAGTTGCGGCAAGCCGAGCTCGACCACGCTGGGCACCTCGGGCAACAGCGGCGAACGTTCGCGCGTGGTGACCGCCAGGCCCTTGATCTGGCCGGCCTTGACCATCGGCACGAACGCGGTGATCACGTCGATGCCCAGCGGAATCTGGCCGGCGATCAGGTCGGTGGTCATCGGCGCGCCGCCGCGGTAGGGCACGTGGGTCATCTGGATCTTCATCGCGCCCTTGGTCATCTCGCCGACGATGTGGCCGATCGAGCCCGGGCCGCCGGAGCCGAAGGTGTAGCCCGGTGTCGCGGCGGCCTTCGGCAGGTCTTTCAGCGTGGCGGGTCCGCTCTTCGGGTTGGCCATGATCAGCACCGGCGCCACGCCGAGCATCGCCACATGGGTGAACTGCTTGACCGGGTCGTACGGCAGCTTGGGCACGGTCCACGGGCCGATCGACAGCGGCGTGCAGTTCGACAGCATCAGCGTGTAGCCATCGGGCGCGGCGCGCACGACTTCGGAGCCGCCGATGGTGCCGCCGGCGCCCGGCTTGTTGTCGACGATCACCGGCTGGCCGAGCGACTTGGCCAACGGCTCGGAGATGGTGCGCGCCACGATGTCGCTGGCGCCGCCGGCGGCGAAGGTGACGACGATGCGCACCGGTTTCTCGGGCCATGCGGCGTGCGCGACGGCGGCGAGCGACCACAGCGCGGTGCTGCAGATCAAACGAACAAGGCTCAAGGGACGCTCCTGGTGAACGGATGGATGGGGCGAGCGTCGGGCTTGCAAGATTCGTGCGGCAACGCCCAAGCACCGTCAGGTGGCATACCCCGGATCGAGCCGGTCGAGCTTGCGCAGCAGCGCGGGCCACTCCATCAGGCCATAGGGCCGGCGCGTGCCGCGTTGGTAGTTGTTCCAGGTGGCTTCGAGCACCTCCGCGCGGCACCGGCACCAGCGCCGATTGCGTGGCCATCGCCGCCAGCTGCGTGCGGCACGCCAGCTCCAGCCGGTGCGCCCAGTTGAACGCTTCGCCCACCGTGCGCCCCACCACCAGCGCCCCGTGGTTGCGCAGGATCAGCGCTTCGCGCTCGCCCAGGTCGGCCAGCAGCGAGGCCTTCTCGGCGTCGTCGAGCACCACGCCCTGGTAGTCGTGGTAGCCGATCTTCAGGAAGCGCATGGCGGTCTGGGTGATGGGCAGCAGCCCGCACTGCAGCGCGCTCACCGCCATGGAGCCGAAGGCATGGGTGTGGATGACGCAGGCGACCTCCGGCCGCGCGCCATGGATGGCGCTGTGGATGACGTAGCCGGCGCGGTTGATGCCGTAGTCCAAGAACTGTTGGCCCCCAGGCCGATCCTGCGGGTCGTCCGCCCCCCGCGGGGGTGCGTCGGCTTGGGAGCGGCCCTGCGCCGCCGCGCCGAAGTCCGGCTTGGCCAGGACGTCGCCGGCCAGGTTGACCTTGATCAGGCTGGAGGCGGTGATCTCCTCGTACATCAGGCCGTAGGCGTTGATCAGGAAGGCACCGGGCTCGCCGGGCACGTGCGAGCTGATGTGGTTGGCCATCATGTCGCTCATGCCGTACAGGTCGACCAGCCGGTAGCACGCCGCCAGGTCCACCCGCGCCTGCCATTCCAACGCGCTGCAGTGCGGCTTCATCGACGCGATCTTTATCGCCATCGCGTCAGCTGCCGCGGTAGGTGGAGTAGCTCCACGGGCTCACCAGCAGCGGCACGTGGTAGTGGCCGGCCGCATCGGCGATGCCGAAATCGAGCTGCACCTCGTCGATGAACGGCGGATCGGGCAGCACCACGCCGCGCCGGCGGAAGTAGGCCGCCACCGAGAACAGCAGGCGGTAGCGGCCGGCCGCCATGGCCGCCGCGTCGAGCAGCGCGCCACCGGCATAGCGGCCGTCGGCGTTGAGCTCGAACGCAGCGAGCGTGTGTTCGGTCGGGCCCTGCAGCCGCAGCAGCCGCACGCGCATGCCGGCGGCCGGCGTGCCGTGCATCGTGTCGAGCACGTGGGTGCTGAGGTGGCCCATGGGATGCGGCTGCGCAGAAGAGAATGGTGCGTGCCGCGGTTGGATCGCGGCGGGCAAAGTGTATACACTTCTGCGTACAGGTCAATCGAGCACTGCCTTGAAAGCCACCCCGAAAGACCCCCCGGTGCCGCGCGGTCGCGTGGCACTGCGCGTGATCCAGCGCAGCGCGCCGCCACCGCCTGCACGCACGGAAGCGGCGCAAACGGCGACGCAGCGCATCGTCGACTCGATCACCGCCGCGATCGCCGAGCGGCGCCTGATGCCCGGCACCAAGCTCGCCGAGCAGAAGCTGGCCGACATTTTCCGCGTGTCGCGCACGCTGGTGCGGCAGGCGCTCAATCAACTGAGCCGCGACCGCCTGGTGCTGCTTCAGCCGGCGCGCGGCGCCACCGTGGCCGCACCGAGCGTGACCGAGGCGCGCCAGGTGTTCGAGGCGCGCCAGCTGATCGAGGGCGCGATGGTCAAGCAGCTCGCGCGCACCATCACGCCGGCACAGGTCACCGAGCTGCGCAACCACCTGCAGGCCGAACGCGCCGCGCTGCAGCGCACCGACGTCTCGGGCCGCACGCGCCTGCTGGCCGACTTTCACGTCGTGCTCGCGCGCCTGATGGGCAACGAGGTGCTGGCCCAGCTGCTGCGCGATCTGTTGACGCGCTCGTCGCTGATCTCGTTGATGTACCAGTCGTCGCATTCGGCCGAAGAGTCCTACGCCGAACACGTGGCGATCGTCGACGCATTGGAGCGCGGCGACGCGCGCGACGCGGCGCGCCTGACGCTCAAGCATCTGGGCAGCGTGGAACGCAATTTGCGGCTCGATCCGCGCCGCCCCGACCTGGCTCTGGTGTTGAATCCGAACCGATGAACACCGCACGGCCGCTCCGAAGGTGTTCGCTCCCCCTCGAGGGGAAGGCCCACAGGGCCAAGGGGGCAATATGAACGAGAACCCCACCCCCTACCCGCGCGATCTGCGCGGCTATGGCCGCCAGGTGCCGCATGCGCGCTGGCCCGGCGCCGCGCGCATCGCGGTGCAGTTCGTCCTCAACTACGAAGAGGGCGGCGAGAACAACGTGCTGCACGGCGACCCGACCTCGGAGACCTTCCTGTCCGAACTCGTCACCGCGCAGGCCTACGAGAACCGCCACATGACGATGGAGTCGATGTACGAGTACGGCTCGCGCGTCGGCGTGTGGCGCATCCTGCGCGAGTTTCAGAAGCGCCGCTTGCCGCTCACCGTGTTCGGCGTGGTCACGGCGCTGCAGCGCTACCCCGAGCTGGTGGCTGCGTTCATGGAACACGGCCACGAGATCGCCAACCACGGCCTGCGCTGGATCCACCACCAGCACATGCCCGAGGCCACCGAGCGCAAGCACATCGGCGTGGCCAGCCACATCCTGAAGGAGCTGACCGGCGGCGAGTGGCCGCTCGGCTGGTACACCGGCCGCGACAGCCCGAACACGCGCCGCCTGGTGGTCGACCAGGGCGGCTACGACTACGACAGCGACTACTACGGTGACGACCTGCCCTTTTGGGCCCGCGTCACGAAGAGCGACGGCAAGACCGTGCCGCACCTGGTGGTGCCGTACTCGCTGGACACCAACGACATGCGCTTCGTGCAGGCGCAGGGCTTCAACACCGGCGACCACTTCTTCACCTACCTGCGCGACAGCTTCGACGCGCTGTACGAAGAAGGCGACGAGGCGCCGAAGATGATGTCGATCGGCATGCACTGCCGCCTGCTGGGCAAACCCGGGCGCATCGGCTCGCTGCAGCGTTTTCTCGACCACATCGAGGCGCACGACCGCGTGTGGGTGTGCCGCCGCATCGACATCGCGCGCCACTGGAAGGCGACGCATCCGTTCGTCGAGGCCCAGGCATGAGCGGCGCCGCGTTGTCGCTCGATGCATTGAACGGCGCGCCGGCCGGCGAATTCGCGCAGGCGCTGGCCGGCACCTATGAGCATTCGCCGTGGATCGTCGAGGCCGCCGCCGCCAGGCGCCCGTTCGCGACCTTGGCGGCGCTCAAGCGCGCGATGGTCGAGGTGGTGCGCGAGGCGCCGCGCGAACGGCAGCTGGCACTGATCCGCGCCCACCCCGAGCTGGCCGGCAAAGCGATGGTCGCCAGGACGCTGACCACGGAGTCGACCCACGAACAAGGCAAGGCCGGCCTCACCGAGTGCACGCCCGAGGAGTTCGCGCGCATCCAACAACTCAACGCCGACTACAACGCCAAGTTCGGTTTCCCGTTCATCCTCGCCGTGCGCGGGCCGCGCGGCACCGGCCTGGACAAGCGCCAGATCCTCGCCACCTTCGCGCAGCGCCTGGCCAACCACCCGGACTTCGAGTTCGCCGAGGCGCTGCGCAACATCCACCGCATCGCCGAGATGCGCTTGAACGACAAGTTCGATGCACAGCCCGAAGTCGGCAACCTGATCCTCGACTGGGCCGAGGCGCTCGCAGCGCACAGCGACCCCGGCTTCAAGGAACACGGCCAGCTCACGGTGACCTACCTCACGGCCGCGCACCGGGCCTGCAGCGCGCAGCTCACCGCCTGGATGCGCGACTGCGGCTTCGACGAGGTGGGCACCGACGCGGTCGGCAACGTGGTCGGCCTCTACCATGGGCAAGACCGCGGCGCCAAGCGGCTGCTGACCGGCTCGCACTACGACACCGTGCGCAACGGCGGCAAGTACGACGGCCGGCTCGGCATCTTCGTGCCGATGGCGTGCGTGCGCGAGCTCAAGCGAGCGAACCGGCGGCTGCCGTTCGGCATCGAGGTGATCGGCTTCGCCGAAGAGGAAGGCCAGCGCTACAAGGCGGTGTTCCTCGGCTCCGGCGCATTGACCGGCGACTTCGACCCGGCATGGCTGGCGCAGACCGACGCCGACGGCGTGGTCGATGCGCGATGCGATGGCGCAGGCCGGCCTGAAGATGGACGACATCCCCAAGCTCAAGCGCGACCCGTCGCGCTACCTCGGCTTCGTCGAGGTGCACATCGAACAAGGCCCGGTGCTGAATCGGCTCGACGTGCCGCTGGGCATCGTGACCTCGATCAACGGCAGCGTGCGCTACCTGTGCGAGATCCACGGCATGGCCAGCCACGCCGGCACCACGCCGATGGACATGCGACGCGACGCCGCGGCGGCCACCGCCGAGCTGGTGCTGTATCTCGAGCAGCGCGCTTCGAGCGCACCGAACCTCGTCGGCACGGTCGGCATGCTGCAGGTGCCCAACGGGTCGATCAACGTGATCCCGGGGCGCTGCGCGTTCAGCCTCGACATCCGCGCCACCACCGATGCGGTGCGCGACGCCTGCGAGCGCGACGTGCTGGCCCGCTTAAGCGAGATCTGCGAGCGCCGTGGCCTCGGCCACACCGCCGAGCAGACCATCCGCGCGCCGGCCGCACCCAGTGCACCGGCCTGGCAGGCGCGCTGGGAGGCCGCGGTGTCGTCGCTCGGCCTGCCGATCGTGCAGATGCCCAGCGGCGCCGGCCACGATGCGATGAAGCTGCACGAGGTGATGCCGCAGGCCATGCTGTTCCAGCGCGGCCTCAATGCGGGCATCAGCCACAACCCGCTGGAGGCCATCACCAACAACGACACCGAGCTGTCGGTGCGCGCCTTCCAGCACCTGTTGACCCAACTGTCCACCGCATGACCGCCGACCCGGAGATCTACGAGCGCCTCGACCGCTGGGTCGACGAACACTTCGAAGAGCAGACGCGCTACCTGCAGGAGCTGGTGCGCGTGCCCACCGACACGCCGCCCGGCAACAACGCACCGCATGCCGAGCGCACGGCGGCGATGCTCAAGCTGATGGGCTTCGAGGCCGAGCATCACAAGGTGCCCGAAGCCGTGGTCAAGGCCGCGGGCCTGCAATCGATCACCAACCTGATCGTCAAGCACCGCTTCGGCGACGGGCCGACGATCGCACTCAATGCGCATGGCGACGTGGTGCCGCCGGGCGACGGCTGGACCCGACATCCCTACCGCGCCGAGATTGTCGACGGCAAGCTCTACGGCCGCGCGTCGGCGGTGAGCAAGAGCGACTTCGCCACCTACACCTACGCGCTGCGTGCGCTGATCGCCAGCGGTGCCAAGCTGCGCGGCGCGGTCGAGTTGCACTTCACCTACGACGAGGAATTCGGCGGCGAGCTCGGGCCCGGCTGGCTGCTCAACCTCGGGCTCACGCAGCCCGACGTGCTGATCGCCGCCGGCTTCAGCTACCAGGTGGTGGTGGCGCACAACGGCTGCCTGCAGCTCGAGGTCACGCTGCACGGGCTGGCCAGCCACGCCGCCTATCCCGACACCGGCGTCGATGCGCTGCAGGCGGCCAACAAGCTGCTCACTGCGCTGTACGCGCACAACGACGTGCTGCGCACGCGGCTGTCGAAGGTGGCGGGCATCCAGCATCCCTACCTCAACGTGGGCCGCATCGAAGGCGGCACCAACACCAACGTGATCCCGGGCAAGGTGGTGCTCAAGCTCGACCGCCGCATGATCCCGGAGGAAGACGCCGCGCAGGTCGAGGCCGAGGTGCGCGAGCTGATCACCTCCACCGTGGCGCTGTGCCCGGGCATCCGCCTGGAGATCAAACGCCTGCTGCTGGCGCAGTCGCTCAAGGCCTCGCCGAGCAACCACACGCTGGTGGCGGCGCTGCAGCGCCACGCGCAGGCGCTGTTCGGCGAGGAGATCCCGGTGTCGGGCACGCCGCTGTACACCGACGTGCGCCTGTACGGCGCGCTCGGCATCCCGTGCGCGATCTACGGTGCCGGGCCGCGCACGGTGCTGGAGTCCAACGCCAAGCGCGCCGACGAGCACCTGGTGCTCGAGGACCTGCGGCGCGCCACCAAGGTGGTGGCGCGCACGCTGCTCGACCTGCTGAACTGAACGAAAGGCCATCGATGACCACCAGCGACGGCCGCATCCTCGATCCGATCGACCGCATCTCCGAGGTGTTGTTCGGCCTGTTCATGGTGCTCACGTTCACCGGCACGCTGAGCGTGGCCACCGCCGGACGCGACGACGTGCGCACGATGCTCATCGCAGCGATCGGCTGCAACACGGCGTGGGGCTTCGTCGACGCGGTGATGTACGTGCTGCGCACGCTGGTCGAACGCAGCCGCCGTGCGACGCTGCTGGCCGCGGTGCGCACGAGCGCTCGGCCCGAGCAGGCCCAGCGCGCCATCGCCGACCACATCGGGCCGCTGTCGGACGGCCTCGATCCAGGCGCGCTCGAGGGGCTGAGGCGCTGGCTCACCGCGCTGCCGCCGCACGCCACGCCGCGCGCCACACTGACGGCGCGCGATCTCAAGGGCGCGCTGGCCGTCTTTCTGCTGGTGTTCGCGTCGACCTTTCCGGTGGTGCTGCCGTTCGTGTTCACCGGCGACCTGAAGCTGGCCATGCGACTGTCGGCTGCGATCGCGATCGCGATGATGTTCGGCTGCGGCTACAGCTGGGGCCGCTATGCCGGGGTCAAGCCGTGGCCGGCCGGGCTCGCGCTGGTGCTGCTCGGCGTGGCCATCGAACTCGTCGTCATCGCGCTCGGCGGCTAGCGCACCAGCGCGGTGGCGCCGCGCACCGCAGGCGGTCGCGCGACGGGATGCGCCACCCGCTTTGGTGCAACAACCTAGGGCGCCGCGTGCACGGCGCTTGCACAATGCCCTCCACTCCTCCAACCGCCTCGTACCGAAAGCCGCCATGCCCACCGCCTTCTATCCCGCTCGCCGTGCCCTGCTCGCGCTGACCACCCTGCTGCTGTGCGGCACAGCCGGCGCGCAAACCCCGATCAAGTTCCAGCTCGACTGGCGCTTCGAAGGGCCGGCCGCGCTGTTCCTCGCCTCGTCCGCCAAGGGCTACTACAAGGCCGCCGGACTCGACGTGACGATCGACGCCGGCAACGGTTCGGGCGGCACGGTGACGCGCGTGGCCTCGGGCGCCTACGACATGGGCTTCGCCGACCTGGCGGCGCTGATGGAGTTCCACGCCAACAACCCCGACGCGGCCAACAAGCCGGTGGCGGTGATGATGGTCTACAACAACACGCCGGCCGCCGTGCTCACGCTGAAGAAGAACGCGATCAAGACGCCGGCCGACCTGAACGGCAAGAAGCTCGGCGCACCGGTGTTCGACGCCGGGCGGCGCGGCTTCCCGATCTTCGCCAAGGCCAACAGCGTGGCCAGCGTCAACTGGATCAGCATGGACCCGCCGCTGCGCGAGACGATGCTCGCGCGCGGCGAAGTCGACGCCATCACCGGCTTCTCGTTCACCTCGCTGCTCAACCTCGAAGCGCGCGGCGTGAAGACCGACGAGATCGTGGTGATGCCGTATGCGCAGCACGGCGTCAAGCTGTACGGCAACGTGATCATCGCCAGCCCGAAGCTGATGAAGGACAACCCGCAGGCGGTCAAAGGCTTCCTGACGGCGTTCCTGAAGGGCGCGAAGGAGGTGATGGCCAACCCCGATGCGTCGATCGACTACGTGAAGGCACGCGACGGCATCATCAACGTGGACCTCGAGAAACGGCGCCTGCAGATGGCGATCGACTCGGTGGTCGCCAGCCCCGATGCGCGGTCTGAGGGCTTTGGCGTGGTGGTGCCTGGGCGGCTGTCGCTGATGGCGTCGCAGGTGTCGGATGCGTTCGCGACAAAGACGCGTGTGGATGCGGCGGCGGTGTGGACCGATGCCTATCTGCCGGCGAAGGCTGAGCTGAACATCCTGCCAGCGGCGAGGAAGTGACCTTGCGTCTGCGTGCGCAGCGCGGCGGACGGTACCCGGTAGCGGCTCCTACTGTGGCGGTCGGCGCTGCGCGCCGACTTCGCTGCGATGCTCGCATCACGAGGGCGGCTGCGATGCCGCTCGCAGCGGCGCTGAACGCGCCACTGCTTCATGGCTTCTCGCCGGTCCGGTCCCCGCGGGCCCAGACTTCCCCTCATGCTGCTGCGCTTCTCGCCGCCCCACAAGGCGCCGCCACCGGATACCGCCCACCGCGCAGCGCCACCGAGGTGTTCGTCGACGAACACCACGGTGGTGCCGGCAAAGCCGTGGGCGGGTGTGCGTCGGCAGCGACATGTGCGGCGCTGAGGAGCGCAGAGCTCATGGCCGCGCGCGCACAGCGCGCGCTTCAACATCTGACTCGTGGCGACTGTTCGAGCATAGCGAACGAAGTGAGCGGAGCGAGTTTCGCCACGGGCCATGAGATCGAGCAGCGAAGGGAACCCCTCGCGCAGCGAGGGGCTGCCGCAGCCGAGCGCCGGCGCATACCCGCCCGCGGCTTTGCTTGCTCAAACACAGCATGACGGCGGCCTTCGTCGACTTCAAGAGCGTCTGGCTCGCCTACAACGACGAGCTGCTGGCGCAGGGGCACTTCGCGGTCGAGGACATCTCGCTGCAGGTGAGCCAAGGCGAGTTCATCGCCATCGTCGGCCCGAGCGGGTGCGGCAAGTCGACCTTCATGAAGCTGACCACCGGGCTGAAGATGCCCAGCAAGGGCACGATCCGCATCGATGGCCAGCCGGTGACCGGGCCGCTGAAGATCAGCGGCATGGCGTTCCAGGCACCCAGCCTGCTGCCGTGGCGCACCACGGTCCACAACGTGCTGCTGCCGCTGGAGATCGTGGAGCCGTACCGCTCCAGCTTCAAGGCCAAGCGCAAGGAATACGAAGCGCGGGCGCGCACGCTGCTGCAGAGCGTGGGACTGGGCGGCTACGAAGACAAGTTTCCGTGGCAGCTGTCCGGCGGCATGCAGCAGCGCGCCAGCATCTGCCGCGCGCTGGTGCACGAGCCGAAGATGCTGCTGCTCGACGAGCCGTTCGGCGCGCTCGATGCGTTCACGCGCGAGGAGCTGTGGTGCGCGCTGCGCGACCTGCATGCGGCGCAGCGGTTCAACGTGATCCTGGTCACGCACGATCTGCGCGAGAGCGTGTTCCTGGCCGACACCGTGTACTGCATGAGCAAGAGCCCCGGCCGCTTCGTCGTCAAGCGCGACATCGACCTGCCGCGGCCGCGCGACCTCGAGGTGACCTACACGCCGCAGTTCACCGACATCGTGCACGAGCTGCGCGGCCACATCGGCGCGACGCGCGGCAAGGCCGGTGCGGCCACGGTGCCGCAATGACGACCGACGCGTGAGATGAAGATCACCAGGAACGTCGAACGCTGGTCGCCGCTGATCGTGCTGGCAGCGGTGCTGCTGTTGTGGCAGCTGATCGTCGTGGTGTTCGGCATCGCCGAGTTCATCTTCCCCAGCCCGTGGCAGATCGCGCTGCAGTTCGTCGAGTTCAAGGCGCCGCTGATCGAAGCCGCGTGGAAGACCTTCTGGGTCACGATGCTGGGCTTCGCACTGTCGATCGTGGTCGGTGTGCTGCTCGGCTTTCTGATCGGCAGTTCGCGGTTGGCCTACACATCGCTGTACCCGCTGATGGTGGCGTTCAACGCGGTGCCCAAGGCGGCGGTGGTGCCGATCCTGGTGGTGTGGTTCGGCATCGGCTTGGGCCCCGGCGTCTTGACCGCATTCCTGATCTCGTTCTTTCCGATCACCGTGAACATCGCCACCGGCCTGGCGACGCTCGAGCCCGAGCTCGAAGACGTGTTGCGCGTGCTCGGCGCGCGGCGCTGGGACGTGCTGATCAAGGTCGGACTGCCGCGGTCGATGCCGTACTTCTATGGCTCGCTGAAGATCGCCATCACCTTGGCCTTCGTCGGCACGGTGCTGGCCGAGATGACCGCGGGCGACTCCGGCATCGGCTACCTGATGCAGACCGCGGGCAGCCAGCAACGCATGCCGCTGGCGTTTGCCGGCCTGGTGACGATCGGCGCCATGGCGATGGGCATGTACGAGCTGTTCTCGTGGATCGAGAAGCGCACCACCGGGTGGGCGCACCGCGGTTCGCAGGCCGTCTGATGAAACCGAGCGCGTCGTGCGCCACTTGCGCCGGGCCAACACGATCGCCCGCGCGGCGATGGACGCCGGCCACCATCCGTTCGGCGCGCTGCTGGTGGCGCCCGATGGCGACACCGTGCTGCTGGAGCAGGGCAACATCGACGCGGTCAATCATGCCGAGGCCGTGCTGGCGCGCGAAGCGGCGCGTCTGCACCCGCCGGCGTTGCTGTGGGCGTGCACGCTGGTGACCACCGTCGAGCCGTGTGCGATGTGCGCCGGCACCCAGTACTGGGCGCACATCGGTGCTCTCGTGTACGGCATGAGCGAGCGCGACCTGCTGGCGCACACCGGCGCACATCCGGACAATCCGACGCTCGATCTGCCGTGCCGCGACGTGTTCGCCCGCGGCCAGAAGGCGGTGCAGGTGATCGGCCCGGTGCGCGAAGTGCACGAAGAGATCGCGACGCTGCATCGGCAGTTCTGGGCGCGGCGCGAACCGTGACCTGGCACGCCAGGCTCGAGCTGCGCGCGCGGCACGACGGCGGCCGCTGCACCGTGCACGCCGCGCACGAAGGACCGCTGCGCGTGCTGAAGACGCTGCACCCGGAAGGCGACGGCATCGCGCATCAGGTGATCGTGCACCCGCCCGGGGGCATCGTCGGTGGCGACCATCTGAAGGTGGCACTCGACCTGCAGCCCCACGCTCACATGGTGATCACCACCCCCGGCGCCACGCGCTTTTATCGCAGCGACGGCGCCGATGGCGTGCAGCAGGTGTCGGCGCGCCTGCACGCCCACGCCCGGTTGGAATGGCTGCCGCTCGAGTCGATCGCGCACAGCGGCTGCCTGGCGACCAACCATGCCGAGTTCCACCTCGAGCCGGGCGCCGAGATGATCGGCTGGGACGTGCTCGCGCTCGGCCTGCCGGCATCGGGCGAGGCCTTCGCCGCCGGCCGCTTCACGCAACACGTGGAGCTGCCCGGCGTGTGGATCGAGCGCGGCGTGATCCGCGCCGACGACGCGCGCCTGCTGCACTCGCCGTTGGGGCTCGACGGACACAGTACCGTGCTGACATCGTGGTTCGCATCGGCCGATGCGCTGGCCACGGCGCGCCTCGAAGGATTGGTCGAAGCCGCGCGCGACTGCGTGCAAGCGCGCGGCGGCAGCGACTGCCTCGCCGGCGTCACCGCGCTGCGCGGCCGCGTGGTGGTGTTGCGCGCGCTGGCCCATCGCGTGGAGCCGGCGCTCGCGCTGGCGCAAGCCGTGCGCGGTGCGCTGGCGCCAGGCGGCGTGGGCGTTGCCGGACACCAGGCCGCGCGTGTGGAGCACCTGAGCGCGCGCCGGCGCTAGCGGTGCACTTCGGCCTCGCCGTGGCGGCTCAGCAGCTCCATCAGCTGCTTGCGGATCAGCATGCCGGGCCGGTCGGACTCCATCGAATGCTCGACGCCGCGCCGCCGCGTGTCGACCAGCGCATCGGGGTCGGTGGACTCCAGGATGTCCTTGTCCTCGCGCGTGATCGTGAAGTCGAAGTCGATCAGCATCTGCGCCGGGCAGTCTTCCTCGCGGTCGTTGCGGAACAGCCATTGCACCAGCTGGATCTGGCCGTCGTCGATCGGCGTGAACGCGTTGACGATGACGTGGCGCACGCCGCTCGGGTACTCGATGTCGAGCCGGCGCGCGAACGGCAGGTAGTAGGCGTTGCGCATGTGGCGCTGAGTGATCGGCTCGGTGCTGCCGCTGACGCGGTGGTAGGCCGGCGGATTGGCCGCATCGATCACCGTCTCGGCATAGAAGCCCGTCGCCGCGCCGTCGCCGCGCTGCTCCACCAGCTCGTAGCGGCTCGGCTTCGGCTGCGCCGCCACGCCGAAGGTGGCGCGATGCACGAAGCTGAAATGGCTGTTGTCGAAGCTGTTCTCCAGCGCGCGCAACGGGCTGGTGGCCCAGCGCTCGTAGAACTGGAAGATGGTGCGCCAGCCCGGCGCGCCGAACTCCGGCAGCGCCGGGATCGGCGCGATCGGCTCGTCGAGCGCGACCCAGGCGTAGCCGTAGCGTGCGGCGCAGCGGTAGGCCGGCGTGCAATAGTCAGGCGGGATCGCGCGCCCGGCTTCGTACTGCGGGATGCGGATCACGCGCCCGCTCGCGTCGTAGGTCCAGCCGTGGTAGCCGCACTCGAGAGTGCCGTCGATGCAGCGGCCCTTGCTCAGGCGCGCCGTGCGGTGGCAGCAGCGGTCCTTCAGCGCCGCCGGTTGGCCCTGCGCATCGAGGAACAGCACGATCGACTCGCCGAGCAAGGTGAACGGCTGCACCTGGCCGCCTTCGAGCATCGACAGCGGCATCACCGCATGCCAGAACTTGCGGAACACCGGTTGCTGCGCGGTGAGCATGGCGAATGTCCCGAGATCAGAAGCGCGGCAGCGTGTCGAGCGCCGGCCGCTCGGTGGCGGGCAGCGCGAGCTGGTGGCGCTGCTCCCAGCCGCGCAACTTGCCGGGGTTGAGCAGGCCGAGCGGATCGAAGCGCTGCTTCATCGCGACGATCTCCGGATTGACGCGGCCCTGCTTGCCGTCTTCCACGATGTACACGTGCGGGTTGGCGATGCTCACGCCATGCTCGCGGTAGGTCTGCTGCACTGCGGCCAGCCGCTCGTCGCCGGCGTAGCGGATCAACTGCAACCCCGAGCAGGTGAGCGCGCCTTCGAGGTTGCGGATCCATTCGAGGTGCGTGTGCACCTCGTCGCCGAAGTGCGCGCGCATCTGCGCTGCTTGCTGCGTATGGCGGCCGGCCTGGAACGCGCACTGCGTGTAGGTGAGCGACTTGTCGGCCTTCATCGCGTGCAGCGTGGTGTGGTTCCAGGTGTACTCGGTGATCGTGCGTTGCGTCTTCTGCACCTCGGCGGCGGTGCGGCGCAGCGTCACGCGGCCGCCGTGCTGCTGCACCAGCTGTTGCAGCGCGTCCTCGGCGAACTCGGCCACCAGCGTGAAGACCGCGTGGCTCGCCGACTGCAGGCTGCCGGCCAGCAGCGGCACCGCCTGCAACAACAAATCGGGAATCGGCTGCGCGAACAGCGTGACACCCTTCTTGACGACGCCGGGGGCGCCGGCCAAGGCATCGGCGAACGCCAGCGCCGGTTCGAAAGCGTCGAAACAGACGATCGCCTCCAGCCATGGATGCGCGGGTGCCAGGCCGACCTCGAGCTCGAGCACGATGCCGTTGCAGCCGTACACGTGGTGCAGCAGCAGCGCTTCGGGTGCGCGCAGCTCGACCAGGCGCGGCGTGGGTTCGACGCTGATCGCGCGCACGCCGAGCACGTTGCCGCGCGCGGCGAGCGGCCCGTAGTTGATCGAGCCCAGGCCGCCGAAGCCGCCGCCGAACAAGCCGCCGAGCGTGGCGCTGCGCCAGGTGCTCGGCACGCAGCGCAGCTCTTGTCCAGCCTCGCGCATCTGGCGGTCCATGTCGCCCAGCCGGATGCCGGCCTGCGCGCGGCCGACGCCGGGCTTGACCCACAACAGTCGGTTGTACGCCGACAGGTCGAGGATCACGCCGCCGTGCAGCGGCACACACTGGCCGTAGTTGCCGGTGCCGCTGCCGCGCACGGTGATCGGCACCTGCTCGCGAGCGCATGCCGCCACCACGGCGGTGATCTCGTCCTCGGTCTTCGGCCGCACCACCGCGTCGGCGCGCTGCTGCTCGAGCTGGCGCTTCAGCACCGGACTGAACCAGTTGAAGTCCTGGCTGAGTCGCGCGACACGGCCGTCGGTGATCCACTCGAGCGCAGCGAGCGCAGCGCAGAGCACACGCGTGCGCTCGGCCACGGCGGCGCGATCGAGCGCCACGGCCTCGCCCATCACGCGTCTCGCATCGCTTCGACCAGCACCTGCGCATCGCGCCGCAGCTGCTCGAGGTCGAGGCCGGGAATGCGGTCGTGCTCGACCACGACTCGGCCGTCGACCAGCAGCGCGCGCAACGCCGGCCGCGCCCCGCTGACCACGGGTCCGACGGCGGTGTCGTGCAGACCGAAGAAGCGCGGGTCGCGGCTCAGGTCGTAGACCGCGAAGTCCGCCGCCATCCCGACCTCGAGCGTGCCGACGCCCGCCAGGCCGAGCAGCGAGGCGCCGCCGGCGGTGCCGATGCGCACCACCTCTTCCGCCGTCATCGCGGCAGCGTCGCCGCCCTCGCGCCTGGCGTCGCGGCGCGGACCGGCGCGCGGATCGGCGCGGTGCAGCAGCCAGCAGGCGTGCGCTTCGCTGAGCATGTCGGCGGCTTCGTTCGACGCCGCGCCGTCCACCGCCAGCCCCACCTGCGCGCCGGCAGCCAGCAGCTCGGGCACACGCGCGATGCCGCTGCCCAGCCGCGCGTTGCTTTGCGGGCAGTGGGCGATGCCGGTGCCGCTGGTCGCGCAGAACGCGACCTCGTCGTCGTCGAGGTGCACCATGTGCGCGTACCACACGTCGTCGCCCACCCACTCGTGTTCGGCGACGAACTGCATCGGCGTGCAGCGGTGCGCATCGCGCGCCCAGGTCACGTAGTCGTGCGTCTCCGACAGGTGGCTGTGCAGACGGATGCCGAGGCGTCGCGCCTCGCGCGCCAGCGGCTTCAGATGGTCGGGCTTGCAGCTCCAGTTGGGCGTGGTGATGGCGCTCACCACGCGCCGCATCGCGCGTGGACCGGGGTCGTGGAAGCGCTGCACGTCGCGTTCGACCGATGCCAGAAAGCCTTCCAGCGTCTCGGGCATCGCCTGCGGCGGCGCCTGCCCGTCGCTCATCACGCGCGGCACCGTCTGGCCGCCGCGGCACAGCACCATGCGCACGCCGAGCCGCTCGGCCTCGTCGAACACCGCGGCCGATGCGTCGAACGGCATGTCGGGGTAATAGTGGTACTGGTGGTCGGCGACCGTGGTGCAGCCCGACAGCACCAACTCCACCAGCCCGACGCGCGCCGCGATGCGCAGCGCGTGCTCGTGATCGAAGAACCGGCGGTAGCGCACCGGCACCGCGGCCAGCCACGGCACGAGCGCGAGGTTGATGCCGGCGGGAATGCCTTTGAGCAGGCTCTGGAACAGGTGGTGGTGCGTGTTGACCCAGCCGGGGTAGATGACGCAGCCCGCTGCGTCGATCACCCGCTCGCCGGGTTGCGGCAGCAGCGTGCCGATGGCCGCGATCACGCCGTCGCGCACGCGCAGGTCGTTGCCGCCGCGCGCGCGCGCGGCATGCGCCGGCGCGCCCGGTCAGCAGGTGAGCGGCGCCGCGCACCAGCACGGCCGGCCTCACTCATGGCCCACCTCGCTGTCATGCCAGCCGGCCAGCGCCCATTGCGACAGCAGCGCCATCGCGGCGAACAGCGCGACGCCGGTGGCGGAGATCAGCAGCAGCGCGGCGAACATGCGCGGGATGTTGAGCTGGTAGCCCGCCTGCAGGATCTGGTACGCCAGGCCGGTGCCGGTGCCGCCGGTGCCGGCGACGAACTCGGCCACCACCGCGCCGATCAGCGCCAGGCCGCTCGAGATGCGCAGCCCGCCGAAGAAGTACGGCAGTGCGCTCGGGATGCGCAGCCGCACCAGCGTCTGCCAGCGCGTGGCGCGGTTGCAGCCTGAAGTAGCTGGCAGGCCCGGGTTGACGCTGCGCAGGCCCGAGCGTGGTGTTGGCGATGATCGGGAACAGCGCGACCAGCGTGGCGCAGATGACCAGCGACGGCGGTCGGGTTCTTGACCCAGATGATGATCAGCGGCGCGATGGCGACGATCGGCGTCACCTGCAGCAGCACGGCATAGGGGAACAGCGCCGTCTCGATCACGCGGCTCTGCACGAAAGCGAAGGCGATCAGCCACCCCGAGCGACCGTGGCGCACACGAAGGCCAGCACGGTGATCTTCAGCGTGGTGACCAGCGCGCCGAACAGCAGCGCCCGTCGGTGACCAGCGTCTCCGGCCACGCGCAGCGGCGAGGGCACCAGGTAGTGCGGGATGCGCGAACGCCACCACCAGCCCTTGCCACAGCGCGAGCAGCACGAGTGCCACCAGCAGCGGGTAGAACACGCGTTGCACCGCTGGCCGCTGCAGCCACGGGCCGAGCTGCCCGCGGGCCCGGCAGCGCGCTGATGCGGCGCTGCCCTCGGCCGGTGATGTCGACATCACGGCGCTCATCGGATCGCTCATGCGACCGCCGGCTCGGCGGCGCTGGCGCGCAGCAGCGCATCCTGCAATTGCGCGGCGTAGCCCGGCTGAACCGCGTCGAGACCGAAATCGCCGCGCCGCGCGGATACGGCTCGTCGATCGTCACCTCGTCGACCACGCGGCCCGGGCCGCGCCGCCATCATGATCACGCGGCTGCGACAGGAACACCGCCTCGTAGATCGAGTGCGTGACGAACACCACGGTGAGCTTCTGCTCGCGCCACAGCGCGAGCAGGTCGGCGTCGAGCTTGTGGCGCGTGATCTCGTCGAGCGCGCCGAACGGTTCGTCCATCAGCAGCAGCGTGGGCTGCGTGACCAGGCTGCGCGCGATCGACACGCGCATCTGCATGCCGCCCGACAACTCGCGCGGACAGTGCGCCGCGAACTGGCTCGCAGCCCCACCAGCTCGAGGGCGTCGCGCACGCGCGCGTCGGCGTCGCCGCGCGGCACCTGCGCCAGGTCGAGCGGCAGCCGCACGTTGGCCTGCACGCGCGCCCAGGGCATCAGCGTGGCTTCCTGGAACACGAAGGCCATGCGCTGGCCGCTGTCGTCGATGCCGCCGACCGGCTTGCGGCACGATCAGCAGACGGCCGTCGGTGGGTTCGAGCAAGCCCGGCCACCATCTTCAGCAGCGTGCTCTTGCCGCAGCCCGAGGGCCCGAGCAGCGTGACGAACTCGCCGTCATGCACCGCGAGGTCGACCGGCAGCAGCGCCTGCGTGCCGTTGGCGTAGGTCTTCGACACGCCGAGGATCTCGATGGCCGGTGTCATCGTGCGCTCACGCGGCGCGTCCCACGGTCGTGCGCCGGTACATCTCCACCAGGTGCTGGCCGGCCGTGATGGGTGCGTAGCGCGGCGGGTTGCTGGCGCTGACGCAGACCTCGAGCGGCTGGATCGAAGCCTCGGCGTCGAGATCGAAGAAGAACGCGATCGACCAGCGGTCACGCCCACCAAAACGGTTGATCACCCGGTGCGGCGTGGAACGCCAGCGGTCGTTGGTCCAGCGCGGCATCATGTCGCCCGCGTTGACGATCAGCACCTCGGCGTCGGGCGGCACGTCGATCCAGCCTTCATCGGGCGTGTTCACCTGCAGGCCGCCGGCGTCGTCCTGCGCCAGCAGCGTGAGCGCGCCCCAGTCGGTGTGCGCACCGCAGCCGATCTGGCCCGGCGCGGCATCGACGGGTTGCGGCGGGTAGTGCAGCAGCCGCGTGGTGCAGGTGGGGTGGCGCATGAAGTCGTCGAAGTGGCCGGCCGGCAGCCCGAGCGCCATCTCGAACAAGCCCATCAGGCGGCGCGCCAAGCCTTCCATCGCGCGCATGTAGCCATGGCAGGCGACGTGAAAGCCCGGCACCTGCGCCTCATCGGGCCACTGGTTGGGGCCGATGTGCTCCACGCCGAGGTAGAAGCTCTCTTTCAGATCGGGCGGCTGGCCAACGTCGAGCGACTGCCAGCCGATGGGATCGAAGCCACGCTTCAGCCCGGTGGGGTGGCGGTCGACGTGGCAGCGCCGCTTGACCTCGTCGGGCAGCGCGAAGAAGCGGTGCGCTGCGTTGAATGCCGCGTCACGCGCACCGAAGTCGACGCCGTGGCCGCGGATGGCGAAGAAACCGGGGCCGCGCAGTGCATGGTCGATGGCGGCAGCGTGCTGCGCGCGCGTGCCGCCGGCCAGGTCGATCAGGGGCAGTGGCACGCGCCGACCTCGCGCGCCCTCAGGGCAGAACCTTCAGCGCCTTGACGAACTCGGTGGTGTAGGTCTTCTTCAGATCCACCTTGCTGGCGTCGAGCAGCTTCATCGACACCAGCAGATCGTAGGTCTTCTTCATGCGCTCGTCGGTGATGATGCCGACGCCCAGCGTGGCGGCATCGCCGCCGAACACCATGCCGGTCTCGTTCATCAGCTTGGATGCCGACCGCCAGCTTGTCGTCGGTCATGTTGGGATTGTCCTTCTTGATCAGCGCATTGGCCGGCGCCGGGTCGGCCTTGAGGTAGCTCTTCCAGCCCTCCATGCTGGCCTTGACGAACGCGGCCACCGCCTTGGGCCGCTCCTGCACGACCTTCTCGATGCACAGAGATGGTGGTGGCGTACGGCGGCCAGCCGTGGTCGGCGAGCAGGAACACGTTGGGCTTGAAGTTGGCTTCCTTCTCGATCGCGTAAGGCTCGCTCGACAGGTAGCCCTGCTGAACGACGTTCTTGTCGGCGACGAAGGGCTGGATGTTGAAGGTGTACGGGCGCACCTGCGAATCCTCGAGCCCGTAGGTGGCCTTGAGCCATGGCCAGTAGGTGGTGTTGGCGGCCGCCGAAATGAGGATGGTCTTGCCCTTCAGGTCGTCGAGCTTGTTCACCACGCCGGGGTGGCCGATCAGCACCTGCGGGTCCTTCTGGAACGCAGCGGCCACCGTGACCGCCGGCGATGCCGGCCTCGCGCGCCGCGCATCATCTGCACGTCGTAGCCCATGTAGCAGTCGGTCTGGCCGGCGGCCAGCAGCTGCATGCCGTTGACCTGCGGGCCACCCATCTTGATCGTGACGTCCAGCCCCTCCTTCTTGTACAGCCCGGTGGCCACCGCCTGGTAGAAGCCGCCGTGCTCGGCCTGCGCATACCAGTTGGTCATGTAGGTGAACTTCTCCTGCGCGGACGCGCCGGCGCTGCAGCCCACGGCAACGGCGGCGATGCACAGGCGGCGGATGGCGTGCGAAACGAATGGCATGGTGGCTCCTCGACCAGACTGTTCAAGCGGCGTGCAAGGCATGTGCCATGAGTGCCGCGGCCTCATGCCGGTGTCACATCACCAATCCAATGCGACCTGCCCCAGGTGGGGGCACTGCGCTCGACCCATTTCAGCGCATGCAGCTCGGTGATGCCGCGCGCCCAGCTGTCGGCCAGTGACTCGAGGATCACGCGGCCCTGCTCCAGCGTGGCAGGCAACGGGTCGCCGATGATGCCGCTGGGGCCGAAGTCGCGCGCGGTCCAGGCGCGGCGGCGCGGCCGTCGGCCGACAGCGTGGGGCAGGCGAAGTCCGGCGGGTAGTTGGTGACCGCGCGCTCCATGTGCACGGTCTCGGGTGCCAGCGCCATCAGGATCGCGGTCTCGGCATGGCCGGCATGCATCGCCAGCCGCTTCTCGCGATCGGCCAGGAAGCGGCCCGCCGCATGCGGCACGCGCCACGTGAAGTGCGGCAGCACGACGAAATCGCCGTGGCGCAGCCGCAGCTCGCGCGCGGCCATCTCCATCACCTGCGGCTGGCCGCCGTGGCCGTTGACGATCAGCAGCTTGCGAAAGCCCGCGCGGTACACCGACTCGCCGATCTCGGTCACCGTGGCCAGCAGGGTCGGCCGTCGATCGTCATCGTGCCCGGGAAGTGCAGGTGCTCGTCGCTCTTGCCGTAGGTGATGGGCGCCAGCGCGAAGGCCGGCACCTCGGCGGGCAGGCGGGCCAGCGCGTGGCCGACGACGCCGGCGGCGATGATCGAGTCCACCAGGCACGGCAGGTGCGGGCCGTGCTGCTCGATGCTGCCGGCCGGCAGCACGATCACGGTGTTCTGGCTTGTCGGGCAGCGCGTCGATCTCGCTCCAGCTCAAGTAGGGCAGAAAGCGTTGGGGTGGACAGTAGCCGTGCAGCATCGATGGCCCTTTCAGCGCACCGGCACGTAGGCGGTGGCCTCGACCTCGACCAGGATGTCGTCGCTCGGCAGCATCGCGCTCACCTGCACGACGGTCGAGGCCGGCGGTTCGCCGGTGAAGAACAGCTTGCGCACGCGGCTGTAGAGCGGAAAGTGATCGAGGTTGCGGAAGTACTGCACCAGCCGCACCACGTCGCCCATGCCGCCGCCGGCGGCCTCGACCGTGCTGCGGATGCGGTCGAGCACGTACCAGCTCTGCGCCAGCACCGGGCCTTCCTTGAAGTCGGTGGAGAACTCGCCGGTCTCGCCGATCCGCGCGCGCGCCTCGGGCGGGATGTCGGCGTAACCCTTGACGATCAGCTGGCGCGCCGGGTCGACCGCAATCACGCCGGACAGCAGGATCCAATCGCCGGCGCGGCGCCACGCGGCATAGCGGGCAAGGGGCTGGGCGATGTCGCGCTGCACGCCGTTGCCGCGTGCAAGGCCCGTGCCACGCCGCGCGCGTGCAGGCGCGCGCTCAGCGCAGGATGTTGTAGGGCCCGCCGTTCTTCAGCGCGGTCTGGTAGGCCGGCCGTGCGTGAATGCGCGCCAGCCAGCCGTTGAGCTGCGTGAAGCGGGCATCCAGCCCGCCGCGCACCACCGCCACCTCGAGCGGAAAGCTCATCATCACGTCGGCCGCACTGAACTCGCTGCCGGCAAGCCACGGCCGCTGGCCGAGTTCGGACTCGATGAACGCGAGCTGGCGCTGGATGTTGGGCGTGACGAAGGTGCTGAGCACGCCGTCGGCGATCTTGCGTGCGATCGGCCGCGCGAAGAACGGGCCGGACTTGCGGATGCGGCCGAGGATCAGCGTCATCAGCAGCGGCGACATCGCCGAGCCTTCTGCGAAGTGCAGCCAGTAGGTGTAGCGGCGGTGCTCCGGCGTGCCCGATGCCGGCCGCAAGCGACCGCCGGCGCGGTCGACCAGGTACTCGATCACCGCGCCGGTCTCGGCCACGGTCGCGTCGCCGTCGGTGATGACCGGGCTCTTGCCGAGCGGGTGCACCTTCAACAGCTCGGGCGGCGCCAGGTTGGTGGTGGCATTGCGCTGGTAGTGCTCGATCCGGTAGGGCAGCGCGAGCTCTTCGAGCAGCCACAGCACGCGCTGCGAGCGCGAGTTGTTCAAGTGATGGACCGTGATCATGGTGGGGTTACGCCCGGGGTTTTGGCGCGGATCTGCTCGTTTACCAGCACCGGGCGACTGTAACCGCGCGGGTGGCCAGGCCATGCGGCGTTGTCCGACACGCGCTCGCGCAGCCAACCGACAGAGCGCGCCTGCAGCGGACTACGGGAGCGAGCGGGCCGGATCCCTAGAGTCGCTGCAGCTTCTCCTCACTTTGAACATACAAGGACTCAACATGAAGAAACGCCATCTGCTCGCGCTCACGCTGATCCCGGCCCTGCTCGTCGCCTGCGGCGGCAGCGACGACAGCTTCGACGACCGCGCCGACATCGCCGACCCGAAGGTGCGCTTGGTGCACGCCGTCCCCGGGGCGCCCAACGTCACGCTGTTCCGCGACGACCAGACCCAGGGCGCGCAGGTCACCAACATGGCCTACAAGGGGGCGTCGAACTACTTCGACACCGGCGAGGGCACGCACCGTTGGGACGTGCGCACGGCCAGCGCGCCGGTGCTCACCGTCGGCACCCAGACCTTCGAGACCCACCGCGGCAACAAGTACACCATCGTGGCGGTGCCCAACGCCGGCTCGGTGACCGAGACCGTGGTGATCGCCGACCCGTACAACAAGGGCCTCACCTCCGACGACGCCCGCGTGCGCGTGTTCAGCGCGGCCTTCAACACCGCCAGCTTCGACGTGTACATCACGCCGGCGGCCATCAACATCGCCAGCGTGCCGCCGACCATGGCCTCGGTCGGCTACAAGCAGGCCGCGCCGGCATCGGGTGCCGATTCGGTCGACCTCGAAGGCGGCTCCTACGTGTTGCGCTTGACGGCGGCCGGCTCGAAGACGCCGTTCTTCACCGCGCCGGTCACGATTCCCAAGGACGCCGACTGGCTGCTGGTGCCTGTGCCCGGCAGCCTGGTCCCCGGCGACGTGCGCGTGCTGGCGATCCAGTCGGACAACGGGGCGCCCGCGACCGAGCTGACCAACCAGCCCTAAAGGCGCGACCGCGACCTCCGGGTCGCGGCTGGTTCGACCGACGCGCGACACGCGAACGTGCCGCGCGTCGTCGTTCGAGCACGGCGATCGTCTGGCGGTGGACCGAGGCTACGGCGCGCCGGTGGCACAAGCCAGGCGCAACGCGTCGTAGACAGCCTCGGCCTTCTCGCCCGTGTTGTCGGTGTCGGTCATCAGCGCGAAGCCCAGCACGTCCTTGGGCTTTTCACCGAACGCGCGCTCGTAGTCACGCGCCAGGTCACGGCGGTAGCTGCGCCAAGCGCCCACGCCTGCAGCGCCGCTTTCCACCACGATCATCTTCACGCGCGAGGTGTGGGCGCTGGGCACCACCATGTCGACCGGGTTGCGGTTGTCCCAGATGTACATCAGCGTGGCATACGGCATGTCGCGCCCCGACAAGGCCTTGGCCCGGGCCATGCGGCGCTGCTCCGGCTGCGGCAGCTGGGTCTTGTCGCCATCGAAGCCGATGATCAGGCGCACCGGTGCATCCTCGCGCTTGGGGTCTTCGTTGGCCGCGCCGGCAATCAGCGCCGGCACCCGCCAGCGCCACTCCAGCATCGGCGCAGCCGCGAGGTCGACGCGGCCCAGATGCACCCACATCGACGCCGAACGATCGGCCGCCGCGCGCAACACCATGCGGCCGTCTTCCGAGACGGCGCGATAACTCGTGTCGCGTTTGAGCTTCGACAGCGGCACATGCGCCCATCCGCCGGCACCGGTGGCGTCGAAGGCCGGTAGCGCGGGCGGACGGCATTCGGCGGCACGCGCCGCGCCGGCGGTGCAGGCCAGCCCGGCCACCACACCTGAAGCGCACCATCTGCGCACCGTGGCTGATCGCAGAGCGTTCGTCATGGGCGCAGGCATCCTAGCACCGGCGCTGCTGCGGCCCGCGGGCACTATCATGGTCGCGCGACTGCAACGACCGGAGGCGGCGTGGGCAATCCAGAAGACAGTGACCGCACATTCAGCCAGCTCGGCACGCTGCGCGACGGCACGCCGTTGACGATTCGCGTCATGCGCCCGGACGACCGCGACCGCATCGTGGCCGCGTTCAGCAAGCTCGACACCAACACGATCTACACGCGCTTCTTCTCGCATCGCAAGGAGATTCCGGCCGCAACGCTCGATCGCCTCGCGGCGATCGATTTCGTCAAGCTGGCTGGCCTGGTGGCCACCATCGGTGCCGGCGCCGACGAAACCGTGATCGCCAGCGCCACCTACGTGGGCATCCCCGCGGCCGATGGCGTCAAGGCAGCCGAAGTGGCATTCACCGTCGAAGAGGACTACCAGCGGCAGGGCCTGGCGAGCAAGCTGCTGGCGGCGCTGGCCACGCTCGCGCGACGCCACGGCATCGTGCGCTTCGAGGCCGACGTGCTGGCCGGCAACACGGCGATGCTGGCGGTGTTCCAGCGCAGCGGCCTGCCGATGCGACGCGGGCGCACCCAGGACGGCGCGGTTCACCTCACGCTGGATCTCGCAGCGCCGGCGTGATCCGAGGGCGCACGACTCAGATCGCCATGCGCTCGCGCACGCGGTCGGCGGCCATGTTGGCCCCGGTGCCGCGCGCGATCACTTCGCCGCGCTCCATCACCAGGTACTGGTCGGCCAGTTCGGCGGCGAAGTCGTAGTACTGCTCCACCAGCACGATGGCCATCGTCTTGCGATCGGCCAGCATGCGGATCACGCGGCCGATGTCCTTGATGATGCTCGGCTGGATGCCTTCGGTGGGCTCGTCGAGCAGCAGCAGCTTGGGCCCGGCGGCCAGCGCGCGCGCGATCGCGAGCTGCTGTTGTTGGCCGCCCGACAGGTCGCCGCCGCGCCGGTTGATCATCTGCTTCAGCACCGGGAACAGCTCGAACAGCTCGCCGTTCAGCAGCGAGCCCGCCGGCTTCGAAGCCAAGCCCATGCGCAGGTTCTCTTCGACCGTGAGGCGGCCGAAGATCTCGCGCCCCTGCGGCACGTAGCCGATGCCGCGGCGCACGCGATCGTACGGCGTGGCATGCGTGATGTCGGCGCCGTCGAGCAGCACACTGCCGGTCTTCACCGGCACCACGCCCATCAGGCTCTTCAGCAGCGTGGTCTTGCCGACGCCGTTGCGGCCGAGCACGACGGTGACCTCGCCGACGCGGGCCTCGAAGCCCAGGTTGCGCAGGATGTGCGAGCCGCCGTAGTACTGATTGATGCCGAGGAGCTGCAGCATGGTTCAACGACCGAGGTAGACCTCGACGACCTTGTCGTTGGCCTGCACGTCGGCGAGCTTGCCCTCGGCCAGCACGCTGCCCTCGTGCAGCACGGTGACCTTCTTGTGCCCTTGGGTCAGCTGCTCGACGAACTTCATGTCGTGCTCGACCACCACCAGCGAATGCTGGCCCTCCAGCGACAGGAACAGCTCGGCGGTGCGCTCGGTTTCCTCGTCGGTCATGCCGGCCACCGGCTCATCGAGCAGCAACAGCTTGGGGTCCTGCATCAGCAGCATGCCGATCTCCAGCCACTGCTTCTGGCCGTGGCTCAACAGCCCGGCGATGCGCTGCGCCTCGCTGCGCAGGTGGATCAGCGTGAGCACTTCGCCGATGCGGTCGAGCTGCGCGCCGGTCAGCCGCGAGAACAGCGACGCGCGCGCGCGGCGGTCGGCGGCCAGCGCGAGCTCGAGGTTCTCGAACACGCTCAGTTCCTCGTACACCGTGGGCTTCTGGAACTTGCGGCCGATGCCGATCTGCGCGATCTCGGGCTCGGTGAGGCGCAGCAGGTCGATCGTCGAGCCGAAGAACACCTTGCCGGCATCGGGCCGCGTCTTGCCGGTGATGCAGTCCATCATCGTCGTCTTGCCGGCGCCGTTGGGGCCGATGATGCAGCGCAACTCGCCGACGTTGACCGTGAGCGACAGCGCGTTGAGGGCCTTGAAGCCGTCGAAGCTGACGGTGATGTCTTCCAGGTACAGCGCCACGCCGTGCGCGAAGTCGGGCACGCCCACTTTCAGCAGGCGGCCGAACGATGCGCTGCGCCCGCCCGAGGCGGTGCGCTCGGACTGGCGCTGCGCATAGGCCTGCATGCGCCTGGCGCCCTCTTCCATCAAGTCGGGCGTCATGCGCGGCGCTCCTTGCGCTTGCGCAACAGCCCGATCAGGCCGTTGGGCAGGAACAGCGTCACCGCGATGAACAGCGCGCCGAGGAAGTACAGCCAGAACTCCGGAAACGCCGCGGTGAACCAGCTCTTCGCGCCGTTGACGAAGAACGCGCCGACGATCGGCCCGATCAGCGTGCCGCGCCCGCCGACCGCGGCCCAGATCGCGATCTCGATCGACGCCGCCGGGCTCATCTCGCTCGGGTTGATGATGCCCACCTGCGGCACGTAGAGCGCGCCGGCGATCGCGCACATCACGGCCGACAGAGTCCAGATGCTGAGCTTGTAGGCCACCGGGTTGTAGCCGGTGAACATGACGCGGCTCTCGGCGTCGCGGATCGCCTGCAGCACGCGGCCGTACTTGCTGTGCACGATGGCGCGCGACATCAGATAGAACGCCACCAGCACGCAACCCGTGAGGGCGAACAGCAGCACGCGCGCCTCTCGCGTGGTGATCGGGATGCCGAGGATGCGCTTGAAGTCGGTGAAGCCGTTGTTGCCGCCGAAGCCGGTCTCGTTGCGGAAGAACAGCAGCATCGCGGCGAACGTCATCGCCTGCGTGATGATCGAGAAGTACACGCCCTTGATGCGCGAGCGGAACGCGAACCAGCCGAACACGAACGCCAGCAGCCCCGGCACCAGCACCACCATCAGCAGCTGGAACACGAAGCTGTCGCTGAAGGTCCAGTGCCAGGGATATTCCTTCCAGTTGAGGAACACCATGAAGTCGGGCATGTCGGACTTGTACTGGCCGTCGCGCCCGATCTGGCGCATCAGGTACATGCCCATCGCATAGCCGCCGAGCGCGAAGAACAGGCCGTGGCCGAGCGACAGGATGCCGGTGTAGCCCCAGATCAGGTCCATCGCCAGCGCGCAGATCGCGTAGCACAGGATCTTGCCGGCCAGGCTCACCGTGTAGTCGCTGATGTGGAACGCGCTGTCGGCGGGCACCGCGAGGTTGAGCACCGGAATGCCGACGGTGATCACCAGCACGACGGCGATCACCGCGGTCCAGCCGGTGGCGCCGAGCAGCAGGCCGCGGCGCGGCTGCAGGTTCAGACTGGAGTGGGAAGGACCGCGCTCATCTCTGCTTCGCTTGCGACGATCGAGCGAGGCAAAGCCGCAGGCGGGTATGCGCCGGCGCTCGTGTGCGGCGTCCTCCGCTTCGCTGCGGATCCCTTCCGGTGCTCGTTCTCGTGGCCCGCGGCGAAACTCGCTCCGCTCACTGCGTTCGCTATGCTCGAACAGTCGCCGCGAGTCAGATGTTGAAGCGCGCGCTGCGCGCGCGCGGCCACGAGCCCTGCGCTCCTCAGCGCCGCACAATGTCGCTGCCGACGCACACCCGCCCACGGCTTTGCGGGCGCCACTGAGATCCTTGTCGACGAACACCTCGGTGGTGCTGCGCGGCGGGCGGTATCCGGTGGCGGCGACTTGTGGGGCGGCGAGAAGCGCAGCGGCACAAGGGGAAGTCCGGCGCCGCAGGCGACGGACCGGCGAGAAGCCATGAAGCAGCGGCGCGTTCAGCGCCGCTGCGAGCGGCATCGCAGCCGCCCTTGTGGCGCGAGCATCGCAGCGAAGTCGGCGCTGCAAGGCCGACCGACCCAGCAGGAGCCACCACCGGGTACCGCCCGCCGCGCCGCGCGAAAGCTGAATTGAACTGCATCCCTAGGCCTCCGCGCTCCGGCCCTTCACCGCGAACAGCCCTGCGGCCGCTTCTGGATGAAGACGACGATGAACACCAGCACCATGATCTTGGCGAGCACGGCGCCGGCAACGCCTTCGAGGAACTTGTTGATCACACCCAAGCCGAGTGCTGCGACCACAGTGCCGATCAGCTGGCCCACGCCGCCGAGCACCACCACCATGAACGAGTCGACGATGTAGCTCTGGCCGAGGTCGGGCCCCACGTTGCCGACCTGGCTCAAGGCGCAGCCCGCCAGCCCAGCGATGCCGGCGCCGAGCGCGAAGGCCGCCATGTCGACGCGTGCGGTGTTGACGCCCACGCAAGAGGCCATGCGGCGGTTCTGCGTCACGCCGCGCACGAACAGGCCGAGCCGCGTGCGCGCGATCAGCCAGGCCATGCCGGCCAGCACCAGTGCAGCGAACACCAGGATCGCGATGCGGTTGTACGGCAGCGTGAGGTTGGGCAGCACCTGCACGCCGCCCGACAGCCACGACGGGTTCTCCACGCCGACGTTCTGCGCGCCGAAGGTCGAACGCACCGCCTGCATCAGCACCAGGCTGATGCCCCAGGTGGCCAGCAGCGTTTCGAGCGGCCGGCCGTAGAGCCAGCGGATCACGCTGCGCTCGAGGATCACGCCGACCAGCGCCGAGGTGAGGAACGCGATCGGGATGGCGACGATCACATAGGCGTCGAAGGCGCCCGGGAAGTAGGCCCGGAAGACGTTCTGCACCACATAGGTCGCGTAGGCGCCGATCATCATCAGCTCGCCGTGGGCCATGTTGATCACGCCCATCAAGCCATAGGTGATCGCCAGGCCGAGTGCGACCAGCAGCAGGATCGAACCCAGGCTGGCGCCGGTGAACAGCAGGCCGAGGCGCTCGCCCCACGCCAGGCGCGACTGCACCGCGTCGAGCGAGGCCTGGATCGCCGCCTTCACCTGCGGATCGCTCTCCGCGCCCAGGCGCTCGAGCAGCAGCGATCGCGTGGCCGGCTCGTGGCTCTCGGCCAGCGCCTTGGCGGCGGCGACGCGCTTGTCCTTGTCGGCCGACGAGATCAGCACCGCCGACTTGAGCACGCCGAGCTGCGCTTTCAGCGCCGCATCGGATTCCTGCGCCTCGGCTTTCTCGAGCAACACAAGCTTGCCTTCGTCGACCTGGTCTCTGAGATCGCCGATCGCCTTCGCGCGCAAGCCACGATCGGGCGAGAACAGCGCGAGCGCGGCGAGCGCCGACTCCATCTCGCGCCGCATGCGGTTGTTGTTGACGACGTCTTCGGCGCCGTCGGGCAGCGTGGCGGCCGCGTTGGTGCCGGCCTCGACGGCCTTGCCATCGCGCACCACATACGCCTTGCCGCCGGCCACCTTCACTTCATCGGCCAGCACCGCCTGCAGGAACGGCCCCAGCCCGGCATCCGCCGCCGCCACCGTCTCGTTCAACGCCTTGATGCGGTCGTCGCTGTCACCGGCCGCGATGCGCGCCGCCTGCTCGGGCGTGAGGGCCCACGCCGGCAACGCGAGAAACGACAGACAAAGCAAGACCAGACGAAGGAACACGCAGGTCGCCTCAAGAGAGACATGAACCAAGGGCGGCGTCAGCCCGCCCAATCAAGCGGACGCCGTGGATCTGGCTTTGCCAGTCCACTGGCGTCGCCCCCTTGAGGGGGAAGCGGCCGCCAGGCCGCTTCGGGGGGTCACTTCTTTTCTGGCTCGTCCTTCTTGCCCTTGTTCTCGGGAATGAACGGGCTCCACGGCTGCGCCTTCACCGGACCGGGCGTCTTCCACACCACGTTGAACTGGCCATCGGCCTTGACCTCGCCGATGAACACGCTCTTGTGCAGGTGGTGGTTCTTCGGATCCATGGTGGACGTGATGCCCGACGGTGCCTTGAAGGTCTGGCCGGCCATCGCCGCGATCACCTTGTCGGTGTCGGTGGTCTTGGCCTTCTCGACCGCCTGCTTCCACATGTAGATGCCGATGTAGGTGGCTTCCATCGGGTCGTTGGTCAGCGCCTTGTCCTTGTGGCCGGCGATGCCCTTGGCCTTGGCGTAGGCGGTCCACTTCTTGATGAAGTCGTCGTTGGCGGGCGCCTTGATCGACTGGAAGTAGTTCCACGCGGCCAGGTGGCCCACCAGCGGCTTGGTGTCGACGCCGCGCAGCTCTTCTTCGCCGACCGAGAACGCCACCACCGGCACGTCGGTGGCCTTCAGGCCCTGGTTGCCCAGCTCCTTGTAGAACGGCACGTTGGAGTCGCCGTTGATGGTCGACACCACCGCGGTCTTCTTGCCCTCGGAGGAGAACTTCTTGATCTTGGCGATGATGCTCTGGTAGTCGGCGTGGCCGAACGGGGTGTACTCCTCCATGATGTCGGCCTCGGCGACACCCTTGCTCTTGAGGAACGAACGCAGGATCTTGTTGGTGGTGCGCGGGTACACGTAGTCGGTGCCCAGCAGGACCCAGCGCTTGGCGTTGCCGCCGTCCTTGCTCATCAGGTATTCCACCGCGGGAATCGCCTGCTGATTGGGCGCCGCGCCGGTGTAGAACACGTTCTTGCTGAGCTCTTCGCCCTCGTACTGCACCGGGTAGAACAGCAGCGAGTTCAGCTCTTCATACACCGGCAGCACGCTCTTGCGCGACACGCTGGTCCAGCAGCCGAAGGTGACCACCACCTTGTCCTTGCTGATCAGCTGGCGAGCCTTCTCGGCGAACAACGGCCAGTTCGATGCCGGATCGACCACCACCGGCTCGAGCTTCTTTCCCAACACGCCGCCCTTGGCATTGATTTCTTCGATGGCCATCAGCACGGTGTCTTTCAGCACCGTCTCCGAGATCGCCATCGTGCCCGACAACGAATGCAGCACGCCGACCTTGATGGTCTCTTGCGCGTGAACGGGCAGCGCCATCGCACCCGACAGCGCGACAGCGACGCTCAGCGACTTGAGCGCGAAACGACGATCCATTTGAGTCTTCTCCTGTTGTGCCCGAGGCGGGCGTGTGTTCCTCGGGCACAACGGATCGCAAGCGCCGTGCCAGCGACGGCACCGCGCATGCACCGTGTTGGCAGCACCGTTTCAGCGCTTGGTTGCTCGCTTTTGGTGCGTTGTGCGCGCGAAGCCGGCGGGCAGCCCCGGCTTTAGTGCGTGGCATGGTCATTGCGAGCGCGAGAGCACAATGCGCCGCTCCAGGCCACAACAGCCCGCACAACCCCACCAATGGACCTGACGCCGCGCGAGAAAGACAAGCTGCTGATCTTCACCGCCGCATTGCTCGCCGAACGGCGGCGCGCGCGTGGCTTGAAGCTCAACCACCCGGAGGCGGTGGCGTTGATCACCGCCGCCATCATGGAGGCCGCGCGCGACGGCAAGACGGTGGCGCAACTCATGAGCGCAGGCAAGACGGTGCTGTCACGCGCCGACGTGATGGACGGCGTGGCGGAAATGATCCCCGAGATCCAGGTCGAGGCCACGTTTCCCGATGGCACAAAACTGGTGACCGTGCACCAACCCATCGCATGAGGAGTGATCGCATGAAACCCCTGTTGGGAACGCTCGCGCTCGCCGCGTCGCCGCTGGCGCTTGCGCACGAAGGCCACGGCATGGATGCATTCCACTGGCATGCCACCGACACGCTCGGCTTCATCGTGCTCGCGGTCGCAGCCGGTCTGGTGCTGTGGGCCATCCGCAGGAAGTGAAACGATGAGCGCCGCCCGGCCGATCCGAAGGCGCTCGCTCCCCCGCGGGGGGATGGCCCGCAGGGCCAAGGGGGTCCAATGATTCCCGGCGAGTTGCTCACCGACAGCGGCGACCATGCGCTGAACCCCGGCCGCCGCACGATCACGCTGGTGGTGGAAAACAGCGGCGACCGGCCGATCCAGGTGGGTTCGCACTATCACTTTGCAGAGACCAACGGTGCGCTGAAGTTCGACCGCGGCGCCGCGCGCGGCATGCGACTGAACATCGCCTCGGGCACCGCCGTGCGGTTCGAACCCGGCCAGCAGCGCACGGTGGAACTGGTCGACTACGCCGGCGCACGCGCGGTGTACGGCTTTCGCGGCCAGGTGCAAGGAAAACTCTAGATGGCCACGATCGGACGACGCGCCTATGCCGAGATGTTCGGCCCCACTGTGGGCGACCGCGTGCGCCTGGCCGATACCGAGCTGGTGATCGAGGTCGAACACGACCACACGCTGAAGGCCGGCGGATACGGCGACGAAGTGAAGTTCGGCGGCGGCAAGACGATCCGCGACGGCATGGGCCAAGGCGCAGGCGATCAACGGCCCCGGCGCGCACGAAGCGGCCGACTGCGTCATCACCAACGCGCTGATCGTCGACCACTGGGGCATCGTCAAGGCCGACATCGGCATCAAGCGCTCGCGCATCGCGTGCATCGGCAAGGCCGGCAACCCCGACGTGATGAGCGGCGTCGACATCGTGATCGGCCCTGGCACCGAGATCATCGCCGGCGAAGGTTCGATCGTCACGGCCGGCGGCATCGACAGCCACATCCACTTCATCTGCCCGCAGCAGATCGACGAAGCACTGGCCTCCGGCGTCACCACCATGATCGGCGGCGGCACCGGCCCCGCCACCGGCACGTTGGCGACCACGGCCACACCGGGCCCCGAGCACATGCGCTTGATGCTGCAGGCGGCCGATGGCTTCGCGATGAACCTCGGCTTCCTCGGCAAGGGCAACGCGAGCCAGCCGGCCGCGCTGCACCAGCAGATCGATGCTGGCGCGATCGGCTTGAAGCTGCACGAAGACTGGGGCACGACGCCGAGCGCGATCGACTGCTGCCTCACGGTGGCCGAGGCCACGGACACGCAGGTGTCGATCCACAGCGACACGTTGAACGAGAGCGGCTTCGTCGAGGACACCATCGCCGCCACCAAGGGCCGCGGGCTGTGCGCGTTCCACACCGAAGGTGCGGGTGGCGGCCACGCGCCCGACATCCTGCGCGTGGTGGGCGAGCCGAACTTCCTGCCGAGCTCGACCAATCCGACGATGCCCTACACCGTGAACACGGTCGACGAGCACCTCGACATGCTGATGGTGTGCCACCACCTCGATTCGGCCATCGCCGAGGACCTGGCGTTCGCCGAGAGCCGCATCCGCAAGGAAACGATCGCCGCCGAGGACGTGCTGCACGACCTCGGCGCGATCAGCATGATGAGCAGCGACAGCCAGGCGATGGGCCGCGTCGGCGAGGTCATCCTGCGCACCTGGCAGACCGCGCACAAGATGAAGGTGCAGCGCGGCTCGCTGGCACGGCGATCCGGCACGCCACGACAACTCCCGCGTCAAGCGCTACATCGCCAAGTACACGATCAACCCGGCGCGGGCCAACGGCATCGCGCACGAGGTGGGCTCGATCGAAGTCGGCAAGTGGGCCGACCTGGTGTTGTGGAAGCCGGCCTTCTTCGGCGTCAAGCCGAGCCTGATCCTGAAGGGTGGGTTCATCGCAGTGGCGGCGATGGGCGACCCGAACGCGAGCATCCCCACGCCGCAGCCGGTGCACATGAGGCCGATGTTCGGCTCCTTCGGTGGCGCGGTCGGGCCCACCAGCCTGAGCTTCGTGAGCCAGAGCGCCCTGCAGCGCGGCACGGTCGAGGCCTATGGCCTGCGCAAGCGGCTGTCGGCGGTGAAGGGCGTGCGCGCCATCACCAAGAAGCACATGGTGCACAACGCCTATGCGCCGAAGATGGAGATCGACCCGCAGACCTACCGCGTGCGCGCCGATGGCCAGCTGCTCACCTGCGAGCCGGCCGCCGTGCTGCCGATGGCGCAGCGCTACTTCCTGTTCTGAACGCGACCTTACATCGCGCGCTTGGGCACGCTTTGCATGAAGTCGCGCAGTGCCTGCGTGTAGTGGCGCGCCGAGCCGGTGGTGCCGTGGCCGGCGGTGTTCTCGCTCGCGGGGATCAGGAACAGCTTGCCGTTCTTCACGCGCTTGAGTTCACGCTCCAGGATGCCCGTTTCGGGTGGGTTGCGTTCATCGTCGGCGGCGTTGATCGCCAGCAGCGCGGCCTCGATGCGCTCGAGCTTGGGCGACGGGTTGTAGTCGCGCGAACTGTCCCACTGGTACAGCACGTCGTTGGCGTCGGCGCGGAACGGCGCCTTCAACCGCGCGTCGAGCAGCTTGTCGGCCGCATCGCGCGTCGGCGCGGCTTTTTGATACGCCAGATCGCCGCCGTTGGTGCCGATGCCGTAGAACACGCTGGCGAACTGCGCCGACTTCGGCTGCGCCGTGTAGTTGCCGCCGTTGTAGTCGGGATCGTTGCGGATCGAATCGATGATCAAGCGCCGCATCATCCAGTTGCGACTCGACATCTCGGTGGGTTGCGAGGCCATCGGCACCAGCGCGTCCATGAAGCCCGGGTGCGTCGCGCCCCAGATCCACGCGTGCATGCCGCCCATCGAGTTGCCCATCACCAGCCGCACGTGCTTGATGCCGAGGTGTTCGGTCAGCAGGCGATGGTGGGCGGACACCATGTCGTCGTAGTTGTAGCGCGGGAACTTGGCGCGCAGGCCGTCGGACGGCTTGGACGACTGCCCGTGGCCGAGGGCGTCGGGGATGATGATGAAGTACCTGGTTGCATCGAGCGGCTGGCCCGCACCGAAGAGCTCGCCACCGAACGCCGGCGTCAGCATGCTCGCCGCCGAGCCGGTGGTGCCATGCAGCATCAACACCGGTTCGCCCTTCGGGTCGCCCACCGTCGTGTAGGCCAGCTTCAGTTCGGGCAGCACCTCGCCGGTGTGGAACTTGAAGTCCTTGGCGATCCACGAGCCTTGTTTGGGCGCGGGGAACTCGGCGGCCCCGCTGGCAAGCGCCAACGCCGTGCCAAGAACACCCAACACCAGCCGCATGACGGCGCGCAAGCCCTTCATGGTTGTCTCCTCGTTGATCTGGCGGCCACGCTAGCCCAGCGCGCTGGCAACCGTATGCGGGCTTGCACGCATGCCGGACACGCCACGGGCAAAGCACCTTTGCAACGGTGTCACACTGCCGGCCAGACTTCCTGGCTTGTCCCATGCTGAGCATCAACAAACTGATTCCCCAAGGCCGCGGCCTCGCCAAGGTGCTGCTGAAGCGCGCGTCCGGCGTCGAGCTGGATTGGGACGTGCGGCAGAAGAGCCGCTTCGACGCCACCGACTCGACCGGCCGCGCGCTGGGCGTGTTCCTGCCGCGCGGCTCGGTGGTGCGCGGCGGCGACGTGCTGGTGGCCGAAGACGGCTCGCTGATCGTGGTCAAGGCCGCGCCACAGCCGGTGATGGTGGTGCGCCACTGCACCGAGCACGGCTCTGCGTTCGACCTGATGCGGGCGGCCTACCATCTCGGCAACCGCCATGTGCAGCTCGAGTTGCAGAGCGAGCGCCTGCTGCTCGAACGCGACCATGTGCTGGCCGACATGCTGCGCCACATGCACTTGCTGGTCAACGACGACGAGCTGCCGTTCGAACCGGAAGGTGGCGCGTACGCGGGGGGCGGGCATGCGCACGCGGGTCACGACCATGGCCACGACCATGAACACAAACACGACCACGGGTCGGATCATGATCACGCGCACGACCATGGCCATGACCCTGCGCACGACCATGACCACGGCCATCACGACCCCGATGGGCACAAACATTGACTGACGCGCCCGGCGCCGCACCGCGGCTGCCGCCTGCGGTGCTGATCGAGCTGATGCGGCTGGCGTCGCCGGCGCTGCCGGTGGGTGGCTTCAGCTACAGCGAAGGCCTGGAGGCGGCGGTGGAATCCGGTCGCGTGCGGCGATGCGGGCAGCGCACGGACCTGGCTGCTCGACCAGCTGCAACTGGGCCTGGCGCGCTGCGACCTGCCGCTGGTGGCGTCGGCGCACGGCGCGTGGTCTCGAGCCGACTTCGCACGCGTGGCGGCGCTGAACCATTGGGTGTCGGCGGTGCGCGAAACGCACGAGCTGCAGCTGCAGTCGCAGCAGATGGGCCGCTCGTTGGTCGAATGGTTGCGGCCGCGCACGCCCGACGATGCCGCGCTGAAGCATGCCGCCACGCTGCAGCCCGCGCCGGCCTGGCCGATCGTGTTTGCGCTCGCGGCTGTGCGCGCCGCCGCGCCGGTGCACGACACGCTGATCACCTTCGGGCTCGGCTGGGCCGAGAACATGGTGCAGGCCGCGATCAAGGCGGTGCCGCTGGGACAGAACGCCGGCCAGCGCCTGCTCGACGCGCTGGCCGCCGCACTGCCCGGCGCGGTCGACGCCGCGCTGGCGATGCACGATGATCAACGCCAGGCCTTCGCGCCGATGCTCGCCATCCTGTCGGCGCAGCACGAAACCCAGTACTCGCGGCTGTTCCGCTCCTGACCATGACCGCTCTGCACTCGATCGCCCGATCGCACCAAGAAGCTGCCGCCGCTGCGGGTGGGCGTCGGAGGCCCGGTGGGATCCGGCAAGACCACGCTGGTCGAGATGCTGTGCAAGGCGATGCGCGAACGCTGGGACCTGGTGGTCGTGACCAACGACATCTACACCAAGGAAGACCAGCGCCTGCTCACGGTGGCCGGCGCGCTCGAGCCCGAGCGCATCATGGGCGTGGAGACCGGCGGCTGCCCGCACACCGCGATCCGCGAAGACGCCTCGATCAACCTCGAAGCGGTGGACCGCATGCTGGAGAAGTTCCCGCAAGCCGACATCGTGTTCATCGAGTCCGGCGGCGACAACCTCGCGGCCACCTTCAGCCCCGAGCTGAGCGACCTCACGATCTACGTGATCGACGTCGCCGCCGGCGAGAAGATCCCGCGCAAGGGCGGGCCCGGCATCACCAAGAGCGATCTGTTCGTGATCAACAAGACCGATCTCGCGCCGCACGTCGGCGCCGACCTGTCGGTGATGGAGGCCGACACGCGGCGCATGCGGCCCAACAGGCCCTACGTGATGACCAACCTGCGCACGAAGCAGGGCCTGGCCGACGTGGTGGCGTTCATCGAGCGCAAGGGCTTGCTGCAGGCGTCGTGATGGTGATGGGCGACGAGCGTACAGTCGGCCTCCCCGCAAACGATCCCCTCAGGAGTACTGCATGAGCCTGATCACGTTCATCAAGGAGGCCGGCGAGAAGCTGTTCGGCAAGGGCGAAGCCAAGGCCGCGCAGGAAGCCGCGGAGCGCGAAGCGAGCGCCGCCAACGTCGAGCGGCTGAACAAGGCCGCCGGCGAGGCCATCGCCACCTACATCACCGCGATGAACCTCAAGGTCGACGGCCTCGACGTCGCGTTCGACGGCGCCACCGGCACGGTCACGGTGTCGGGCGTGGCGGCCGATCAGGCCACCAAGGAGAAGGTGGTGCTGTGCTGCGGCAACGTCGAGAAGGTGGCCGCGGTCAACGACATGATGACCGTGGCCACGCCTGCCGACGAGTCGAAGTACTACACCGTGGTGAAGGGCGACAACCTGTCGAAGATCAGCAAGCAGTTCTACGGCGACCCGAACAAGTACCCGAAGATCTTCGAGGCCAACAAGCCGATGCTGACGCACCCCGACAAGATCTATCCGGGGCAGTTGCTGCGCATTCCGCCCGCGTGAACGGCGCGGACTAGGCCGCCGCTTGCGCCGCCAGCACCCGGCTCACGACCGGGTCGGCGCGCATGCGCTCGCGGTGCGCGGCCACCTGCGGAAAACGCGATGGCTCGACGCCGTCGGCCTCGAGCCAGCTGGCCAGCGTGAACAGGTACATGTCGCTCACGCTGTAGCGCTCACCCAGCACCCACGGGCCGCTGAACAACTCGCGCTCGATCAGCTCGAAGCACTCGCCGACGGTCTGCGGCACCTTCTTCTTCATCGCCTCCTGCGCCACCGGCTCGTCGGCCCAGCGGTAGCCGCGCATGCGGTGCGCATGCGCCACGTGCACCGTGGCGCACAGGTAGCTGTTGAAGGCGTTCATGCGCGCCATCTCGAACGCATCGTCGAGCGGCGCGAGCGCGGCCTTGGGATGCGTCTGCGCCACGTACTGCAGGATCGCCGGCGTCTCGGTCAGGATGCCGCGCTCGGTGATCAGCGCCGGCACGCGGCCCTTGGGGTTGATGCGCAGGTACTCCGGCGAGCGCTGCTCCTGCTTGGCGAAGCTCACGCGCACCGCACGGTAGTCGGCGCCGGCCTGCTCGAGCGCGATGTGCGACGCGAGCGCGCAGGTGTTGGGGGCGTAGTAGAACGTGAGCATGGTCAGTCCGGTGCCGGGCAGCCCCAAGGCGGACTGCGCCCCCTCGGGGGCAGCGCAGCCACGCAGTGGCAAGCGTGGGGGTTGTCATCGGATCGGCGACATCGCGCGCAGCGCGCGCACCGCACCTTCGCCGATCGACGCGCCGAAGCGCTTGGCCAGCTTCTCGGCCACGTTTTCCTTCGGCGTGTAGTCGATCACCTCTTCGGCCTTGATCGACCTCGCGCGCCACGTAGTCGAGGTTGCCGAACTTGTCGGCCAGGCCCTGGCGCACCGCCTCTTCGCCGTTCCAGAACAGGCCGGAGAAGGTCTCGGCGCGTTTCCTTCAGGCGCGCGCCGCGGCCGTCCTTGCACGACCTTGATGAACTGCTGGTGGATCTGGTCGATCATCGCCTGCGCATAGGCCGCGCTGCTTCTCGTTCTGCGGCGAGAACGGATCGAGCATGCCCTTGTTCTCGCCGGCGGTGAGCAGGCGGCGCTCGACGCCGAGCTTTTCCATCGTGCCGGTGAAGCCGAAGCCGTCCATCAGCACGCCGATCGAGCCGACCAGGCTGGCCTTGTCGACGATAGATCTCGTCGGCGGCGACCGCGATGTAGTAGGCGCCCGAGGCGCACATCTCCTCGACCACCGCGTACACCTGCTTCTTGTGCTTGGCCTTCAGGCGCCGGATCTCGTCGTTGACGATGCCGGCCTGCACCGGGCTGCCGCCCGGGCAGTTGATGCGCAGCACCACGGCCTGCGCGCTGCGTCCTCGAACGCGCTCTTGAGCGCCGCCACCAGGTTCTCGGCGCTGGCCTCGCCGTCGGCCGCGATCTCGCCGCGCACCTCGATCAGCGCGGTGTGCGGGCCGCTCGGCGCGACCGGCGTGGCTGCGCGCGCGCGAACAGCGCCCACAGCGATCAGCCGAGCACGCAGCCAGCCACGCCAGGCGGAAGAAGATGCGCCAGCGCCGCTCGCTGCGGCGCTCGCGCATCAACTCGCTGGTGAGGTGCGCCATGCCGCGCTCGAAGCTCGACGGTCCGCGCGGCGCCGCGGGCGATGCCGCGGGCGACGGCGGGTGGCAGCGTGGTGGCCTCGGAGCCGGCGGCCGGCGGAGGCAGATATGGTTCCTGGGGGCTCATGGTGGACTTTCAGCGGGGCGCGTCAGCCGCAGGCTCGGCGTCGTCGAAGACGACCGGCTGGATGTCGCGGGAAGGATACCAATACACCTGCCGTCACGCTCCGTCGACGTCGATCTGCCATCAGGCGGCCGCTGCCGCAGGGCCCGCCGACGCAGCGCCCGTCGGCCGGCTCGTAGGCGGCGCCGTGGATCGAGCACAGGATCCAGCGCTTGTCCATGTCGAGGAACTCGCCCGGCTGCCAGTCCATCTCGGTCGGCACGTGGGCGCAGCGGTTGATGTAGGCCACCACCCGGCCGTCGAAGCGCAGCGCAAAGGCGCGCGCCGGCTGCGCGCCACAGCAGCACGTCGAACACCACGCGCCTTGCTCGCGCTCCTGCAGCTCGTCGCTGGCGCACAGCGCTTGCTCGGCCGGATCAGTCGTCGTCCATCGACGTCATCCGTTGGCCAGCAGCCAGTCGTGCAGCTCGCGCGGCGAATGCGCGATGAACAGCGGCGTTGAACTCGGCGAAGGCCTCGTGCTCGTGCGCGCCGTAGCTCACGCCCACGCACGGCGTGCCGGCATTGACGGCCAGCTGCAGGTCGTGCGTGGTGTCGCCGATCATCAGCGTGCGCTCGGGCGTCGGCGCCGAACTCGGCCATCAGCTCCAGCAGCATGCGCGGGTCGGGCTTGCGAGGCGGTTTCGTCGGCGGTGCGGGTGGCGTCGAACAGGCCCTTGCAGCTGCGACGCTGTCGAGCGCCGCGTCGAGGCCGCGCCGGCGCCTTGCCGGTGGCCACCGCGAGCCAGTGGCTGGCGTGCCTTCAGCGCCTGCAGCATCTCGAGCGTGCCGTCGAACAGCACCAGCTCGTGCTGGCGCGCGAAGTAGTGGTGGCGGTAGCGCGCGCCGAGCTCGGGGTAGCGCTCCGCCGGCAGGCCGGGCGCGGCGTGGCGCCAGCGCGTCGTGCAGGCCCAGCCCGATGACGTACGCCGCCTGCTCGTCGCTCGGCACGGCGACGCCGAGGTCGGCGCACGGCGTCCTGGATGCAGCGCACGATCAGCGCGGTGGAGTCGAACAGCGTGCCGTCCCAGTCGAAGGCGATCAGGTCGAAGCGGTGCGAGGTCCTCGTCATCGGGTTTCGGTCCGCGTCGGGCCAAGCATGGCAGCCAGCAGTCTGACGCATTCGGCCGGCAGCGGGGCCTCGAGCGTCACGCGCGCCGCCGCTGGCCGGGTGGTCGAACGCCAGGCGCCGCGCATGCAGGAACATGCGCGCGAAGCGCTCGCCGCGCGCAGCCTCGCCGCGCGCGAAGCGGCGGTTGAGCGCGAAGTCGCCGTACTTGGTCGTCGCCGACGATGGCATGGCCCTCGTGCGCCAGGTGCACGCGGATCTGGTGCGTGCGGCCGGTCTTGATGGTCACGTCGAGCAAGGTGTAGCCCTCGAAGCGCTGCGCCACCTTGACCAGGGTGATCGAACGGCGGCCGTCGGTGTCGTCGGCATCGCACGGTGCGCACGCGGCGCTCGCCATCGGCGCCGTCAGAACTTGTGCAGCGCGCACGTCGATCACCTTCTTCGACGCCGGCCAGGCGCCGACGACCAGCGCGGCGTAGGTCTTGTCGGTCTCGCGCGCGCGGAACTGGTCCTGCAGCGCGGTCAGCGCGCTGCGCTTCTTGGCCAGCAGCAGCACGCCCGAGGTCTCCTTGTCGAGCCGGTGCACCAGCTCGAGAAAGCGCGCCTGCGGCCGCGCCCGCCGCAGCTGTTCGATCACGCCGAAGCTGACGCCGCTGCCGCCGTGCACGGCCACGCCGGCCGGCTTGTCGATGGCGATCAGGTGCTCGTCCTCCAGCAGCAGCGGGAACTCGCGCGCCGGCGACTGGCGGCGCGGCCGGCCGCTCGGCCATGCGCACCGGCGGCACTCGCACCTCGTCGCCGAGCGCGAGCCGGGTGTCGGCACCGGCGCGGCCCTTGTTGACGCGCACCTCGCCCGAGCGGATCACGCGGTAGACATGGGTCTTGGGCACGCCCTTGAGCAGGCGCAGCAGGAAGTTGTCGAGCCGCTGGCCCGCGCTGCCTTCGTCAACATTCACACGTTGCACCGCCGCGCGCGCAGTCGGCCCGGCTGCGAGCGCCGGCGCCGGCGCGTCTATAATGCGGCGGACCACGATTCGTGCTGCAAGTGCTTGATTTGCTAAGAGTTTACTCGGCGCCTGCACAAACACATGGTTGTGGCAGTGGCGCGCAAGCTTGAAATCTGCGCGCAGTTCTTGGTGATGCAACGCCACCGGCCGCTGAGCCGGACCGCCTCCCAACGTGACGCGGTCGCCCAAAGGTCGATGGTGGAAGAGACAACGTCGAACGAAGCCCGCCCGTGAACCGGGAAAGAAAAGGTTCAAACGCAGCAGGTGCCCACTCGACGGCATCCGCCGCCCGCAGCGAGTCGAACCGGTCGCTAGCATGTTGCCCCTCCTGTTGCTCCTGTGCACGCTGACGCGCTTGGCGCCGGCGCGCGCTGCGTGCTCACGTCCGGGCCGTCGGCCCGCGCACGCCGGAGTCCACGCGACGCCACGCGTCGCGCCATGGGCCATGCGAACCGTCGCCATCGTGCCGCTGCACGCCGCCCCACCGCTGAACCGACCTGCCGATGCGGCAGCGGTTTCGGTCCAGGGCAGTTTCTTTCGCTAGGGTCTTTTTCAGCGTTGCTCGTGCATCGAAGGGTCCGCGGACTGACGTCCGGCGGATCGAAAAGTGGTGTGCACGCGCCAGGAGCGGCGCGCGCACCCGATGAGGAGTGCACATGAAACGCATGCTGATCAACGCCACGCAGGCGGAAGAGCGGCGCCTGGCCATCGTCGATGGCCAGAAGCTGATCGACTTCGAGACCGAGCTCGAAGGGCGCGAGCAGCGCAAGGGCAACATCTACAAGGCCGTCGTGACGCGCGTCGAGCCGTCGCTGGAGGCCTGCTTCGTCGACTACGGCGAAGACCGCCACGGTTTCCTGCCGTTCAAGGAGATCTCGCGCACGTACTTCCGCGAAGGCGTCGAGGTCGCGAACGCGACGCATCAAGGACGCGATCAAGGAAGGCCAGGAACTGCTGGTGCAGGTGGAGAAGGAAGAGCGCGGCAACAAGGGCGCGGCGCTGACCACCTTCGTCTCGCTGGCCGGCCGCTACCTGGTGCTGATGCCCAACAACCCGCGCGGCGGCGGCGTGAGCCGGCGCATCGAGGGCGAGGACCGCGAGGAGCTGAAGGAAAACCTCGACCAGCTCGACTACCCCAAGGGCATGAGCCTGATCGCCCGCACCGCCGGCATCGGCCGCTCGGCCGCCGAGCTGCAGTGGGACCTGAACTACATGCTCAAGCTGTGGACGGCGATCGACGAGGCGCAGCCAAGGCCGGCAAGGGCGCGTTCCTGATCTACCAGGAGAGCTCGCTGGTCATCCGCGCGATCCGCGACTACTTCACCGCCGACATCGGCGAGATCCTGATCGACACCGACGACATCTACGATCAGGCGCAGCAGTTCATGAACCACGTGATGCCGGAGTCGGCGTCGCGTGTCAAGCGCTACCGCGACGACGCGGCGCTGTTCAGCCGCTTCCAGATCGAGCACCAGATCGAGACCGCGTTCTCGCGCACGGTCAACCTGCCGGCCGGCGGCGCGATCGTGATCGACCACACCGAGGCGCTGGTCTCGATCGACGTCAACTCGGCGCGCGCCACGCGCGGCGGCGACATCGAAGAGACCGCCACCCGCACCAACCTCGAGGCCGCCGACGAGATCGCGCGCCAGATGCGGCTGCGCGACCTGGGCGGCCTGATCGTCGTCGACTTCATCGACATGGAGGAGAGCAAGAACCGCCGCGAGGTCGAGCAGCGGCTGCGCGATGCGATGCGCTACGACCGCGCCCGCGTGCAGTTCTCGTCGATCAGCAAGTTCGGCCTGCTCGAGCTGAGCCGCCAGCGCCTGCGCCCGGCGTTGAGCGAGGGCAACCACATCACCTGCCCGCGCTGCAACGGCACCGGCCACATCCGCGACACCGAGTCCTCCGCGCTGCAGATCCTGCGCATCATTCAGGAGGAATCGATGAAGGACAACACCGCCGCCGTGCACGTGCAGGTGCCGGTGGAGGTGACCAGCTTCCTGCTCAACGAGAAGCGCACCGAGATCACCAAGATCGAGCTGAAGCAGCGCGTCACCGTGCTGCTGGTGCCCAACAAGCACATCGAGACGCCGAACTACAAGCTCGAGCGCCTGCGCCACGACGACCCGCGGCTGGAGAACCTGCAGGCCAGCTACACGATGATCGAGGAGCCCGACGACGAGGTGGCGATCTCGCGCCGCGAGAAGGCCAAGGCCAAGCAGGAGCCGCTGATCAAGGGCGTGTTGCCCGACCAGCCGGCGCCCGTGTCGCCGCCCAAGCCGTCCGAGCCACCCGCCGCGCATGCGCCGGCGCCGTTGGCCAAGCCCGCACCGGTGGCCGCTCCCGAGCCGGCGCACAGCGGCTTCAAGGCCTGGCTGAAGAAGCTGTTTGGCGGCACCAGTGAGCCAGCACTGCCGGCAACGCCGCAAGCGGCGAGCACCGCGGCCGAGCCCGCACGCAAGGAGCGCGACGGTGCGTCCGGACGCGACGGCCGCCGCGGCGAACGGGGCGGCGAACGGGGACGCGGTGGTCGCGGCGGTCGCGGCGGCGACCGGGGTGAACGCGGTGAGCGCCCGGCCGGCGAACGTGCCGAGCGTGGCGAGCGGACTCCGCGCGGCGAGCGCGATGGCCGCGCTGAGCGCGAGGGCGCCCGCAGCGAAGGGCGCGACGAGGGACGACGCCGCGGACGCGATGGACGCGATGGACGGGCCGATCGCGGCGAGCGCGGTGAAGGCGCACCCAGCCAGCCGCGTGAGGCACGCCCGGAAGGGCGCGCGGAGGGCAGCGAAGGACGTGGTCCGCGCACGCCGCGCGAACCGAAACCTGTGGTCGATGTGCAGGCCAGCGCCCCGGCCAACTTCGTCGACACCATACCGGTGGGCGACGGTCCTGCCGAGGCCGCCAACGGCGAACGCGATGGGCGTCGCCGTCGTCGCCGCCGCGGTGGTGGCGGCCGGCGCGACGAGGCAGCCGGGTTCGATGGCGGCAATGCAACCGGCGGCGAGAGCGTCGACCTCGCAGTGCCGGCCATCGGCGACGAGCCGACCGTGGCGCCGACCGCCGAGAGCGAACGCGCCGCGCCGCGCCGCGCGGAGCGTGCCCCGCCGATGCCTTCGCGCCGTGGCCGAGGAACGCGCTGCGGTGGAGGTCGTGCACTCAGACGAAGCTGCCGCAAGCAACGCCGCGAGCGCCGTGCCCGCGCCGGCGCGCGCAGCGGTGGCAGCACCACCGGTGCCGCGCTTCGAGCTGCCGCTGTCGGATCTGCAGCAGCTGGCCGTTGGCGCCGGCCTGTCGTGGGTGAACTCCGATGCCGACAAGGTGTCGGCCGTGCAGCAGGCGATCGCTGCGGAGCCCAAGCCGGCGCATGTGCCACGCGAGCGCAAGGTCGCGGCGCTGCCCGACGATGGCCCGCTGGTGCTTGTAGAGACGCGCAAGGATCTGTCGCAGATCGCGCTGCCGTTCGAGCGGCAGAGTCCGCCGCGCGAGTGAACGCGCCAGGCCCCCGACTCGACGGGCCTTAGAGCAGGCGGTCGAGCGCGTGACGGTACGCGCTCGACCGCATGAGTTCCTCCCAGGGCACAGGGGCGCTGGCGGGCAGCAACGCCAAGCGGCGCGCCTCGCTCGCCTCGCTTGGCTGCCACTTGCCGGCTGACGACGCACCGGACAAGCCGTCGAGCAACGCATCGACGGCCGCACCGCCATCGACGGATTGGTTGCACAGCAGCACCATGTCGCAGCCGGCTTGCAGCGCGGTGACCGCGGCTTCTGTGTAGCTGAGCTCACGCCCGTCGATCTGGCGTGCGCCGGCCATGCTGAGATCGTCGCTGAAGATCGCCCCGCCGAACCGCAATTGGGTGCGCAGGATGTCCTGCAGCCAGCGCTTGGAGAATCCGGCCGGGCGCGAATCGACCTTGTCGTAGACCACGTGAGCCGGCATCACGCTGGCCAGGCTCGTGCTCAACCAGCCGTACGGCGCCGCATCATCGGCCAGCAGGGCCTTCAGGTTGCGGCGGTCGAGCGGAATGTCGACGTGGCTGTCGGCCGTGACGTGGCCATGGCCGGGGAAATGTTTGCCGCAATTGGCCATTCCGGCCAGCAGCAGGCCGTGCATCAAGCTCTTGGCCAATACGGCCGCCACACGCGCATCGCGGTGGAACGCGCGATCGCCGATCACCGTGCTGCCGCCATGGTCCAGATCGAGCACCGGTGTGAAGCTCAGGTCGACCCCGCAAGCGCGCAGTTCGGCGCCGAGCACGTGGCCGGTCGCGGTGGCGGCATCGGTGGCGCGCATCGCATCGCGCATCCACAACTCGCCGAGCGCGCGCATCGGCGCCAGCACGGTGAATCCATCGGTCCGGAATCGCTGCACGCGTCCACCCTCGTGATCGACGCAGATCAGCAGGTCGGGCCGGACCGACTTGGCCTCGCTGGTCAGCTCGGTCAGCTGACGCCGGTCCTGCCAGTTGCGTGCGAACAGGATCAGGCCACCGGTCAACGGATGCTGCAGGCGCCGGCGGTCGTCGTCGTTGAGCGAGAGGCCGGCGACATCGAGCACCAGCGGGGCGTGGACAGCAGTCATGGAATCAGTCCTTCTCGACCACCACGAACGCGGTGGCCACGTTGGCTTCGTCGCTGACGCTGACGAAGGCGCGCAGGTGGCGCTCGCCGAACCAGCGCGCGAGCTCGCCATGCAGGCGGATCTCGGGTCGCCCGCCCGGCGCATTGATCACCTCGCATGAGCGCCACGTCATCGGCATGCGCATGCCCAGGCCGATGGCCTTGGAAAAGGCCTCCTTGGCCGAAAAGCGCGTCGCCAGGTAGCTCAGTCCGCGCCGCGCCACGCGTGCCCGCCGCGCCTCGAAGACATGCCATTCCTCGGGGCCGAGCACGCGCTGCGCGAATCGATCGCCGTGGCGCTGCATGGCGGCGGCGATCCGGTCGATGTCGCAGACATCGGTGCCGATGCCGACGATCATCGTGCCGGCACCGTTTGCGCCTGGTCGATGCAGCGCTGGTATGCGCGCACGGTGGCGGCCAGCCCCAACTCGAGCGCGTCGGCGATCAATGCATGCCCGATCGACACCTCGAGCACGCCAGGCACGGCGCGCAGAAAGTCGGCGAGGTTGTGGCGGTTGAGGTCGTGTCCGGCGTTGACGCCGAGCCCGACGGCGTGCGCGGCTTGCGCTGCGGCCGCGTATCGCCGCAACACCTCGGCCTGCGCGGGCGTGCCATGCGCCTGCGCATACGGCTCGGTGTACAGCTCGACGCGGTCGACGCCGAGCTCGGCGGCATGGCGCATCGCGTCGGGCAACGGGTCCATGAACAGGCTCACGCGCACGCCGAGCGAGCGCAGCTCATCGACCAGCGGCCGCAGGGCGGCGCTGTCCGCCGGCAGGTCGTAGCCGTGGTCGGACGTGAACTGGCTTTCGCTGTCGGGCACGAGCGTGCATTGGTGCGGCTTGAGTTCGTGCACGAACTGCATCAGGTTGTGCGACGGATTGCCCTCGATGTTGTATTCGGCATGCGGCCACTCGCGCATCAGCGCCGCGAGATCGTGCACGTCGTGCGTGCGGATGTGGCGCTGGTCCGGCCGCGGGTGCACCGTGATGCCCTGCGCACCCGCTTCAAGGGCGATGCGCGACAGCGCCACGACGTTGGGAATGTCGAGGTGGCGCGAGTTGCGCAACAGCGCGATCTTGTTGACGTTGACCGACAGCGCGGTGCGTGCATCGCGCGCAAACGCTTCGGGGGCAACCATGGGATTCATCGTTTGGATGGTCCGGCTTCGAACAGCCGCTGCGAATCGATCATCACCTGGCGCGTGCGCAGCGTGGCGCCGCCGAGATGATAGTGAAGCTGCGCGCGCAACTGCGCCTTCAGCGGCGGCAGGTCCGACGCGCAGGCCTGTTGCAGGCTGCCGAATGCCTCGCGATCATCAGCGGCGTTCGACCACGCCTGCAGCGCGGCAGCCAGCGCCAGGCAGTGCGCGCCGCCCAGCGCGGTGTCGGCTGAGGTGGCCTCGGCGAGCCCCTGGTCGGGGCGCAGCACGTAGCGCCGGTCGGCTTGCACCGATGCCTGCGTCAGCGTGGTGCGGTGCAGCTCCGGCAGCACGCCGGTCTGCTGCAGCAGCAGCAGCTCGAAGGCGCGCAGCGCGGATTCCGAGTGGGTTTCGCCGTCGCCGAGGCAAGCGAGCGCGGCGGCGTACGCATCGAAGAGGCGCGGGTGGGCATCGTCGCGCGCCAGCAGGCGCAACAGCAACTCGTTGAGGTAAAAGCCGGCAAACCAGGCCGCACCGTGCATCGGCGCCGCCTCGCCGCCCCATTCGGCACTGCGCAGCGTGCGCACCTCGCTCCCGTCGTCGCCGCGGCTGCGCGCGAACTGCACCGCGATGCGCTGGAACGGCATCAGCACGGCGCGCAGCTGCGAGGTCGGCCGCTTGGCACCCTTGGCCGCCGCGACGACTCGGCCCGCATCGCGCGTGAACAGCTCGAGGATCAGGCTCGACTCGCTCCAGTCGTGGCTGTGCAGCACGAACGCGATCTGCGTCACCGCGGCGCTGCGCCGGCTGTCGGTCATCGGAGCGGCCGCGCGGCGCTCATTCGAGGCCGTAGCTGCGCAGGTGCTTCTCGTCGTCGGCCCAACCGGAGCGCACCTGCACCCACAACGCAAGCATCACTTGGGCATCGAACAGCCGCTGCAGCTCGTGGCGCGCCTCGGTCCCGATCCGTTTCAGTCGCTCGCCGCCCTGCCCGATCACGATCCCCTTGTGCGAATCGCGTTCGACTACGATGGTGGCGGCAATGTGCACGCGCCGCTGCGCGAGCTGCGTGCCACGCGGCGGCTTGCGGGAGGACGGCTCCGCAGGTTGCTCCTCGAAGCGGTCGATCACCACGGTCGACGTGTACGGCAGCTCGTCGCCGGTGAGCCTGAACAGCTTCTCGCGCACGATCTCGCCAGCCAGGAAACGCTCGTCGCGGTCGGTCAGCGCGTCGGCTTCGTGGATCCACGGCTGCTGCGGCAGGCGGGGTTCGATGATGTCGAGCAGACGCTCGACATCCGCGGCGCGTTCAGCCGACATCGGCACGTATTCGGCGAAGTCGTGGCGCTGCGGCAGCTGCTGCAACCAGGGCAGCAGGTCATCGCGACGGCGCACGGTGTCGAGCTTGTTCGCCACCAGGATCGTCGGCACGCCTTCGGGCAGCAGATCCACCACCTGCGCGTCGTCGGATCCGAAACGGCCGGCCTCGACCAGCAGCAGCACCAGGTCCACGTCGGCGAGCGAACTGCGCACCGCGCGGTTCAGGTTGCGGTTCAGCGGCTGTCCATGGCGCGTCTGAAAGCCCGGCGTGTCGACGAACACGAACTGGGTGTCGCCGCGGGTGCGCACGCCGACGATGCGATGGCGTGTGGTCTGTGCCTTGCGCGACGTGATGCTGATCTTTTGGCCGACCAGCGCGTTGAGCAGCGTCGACTTGCCGACATTGGGTCGACCGACGATGGCGACGGTGCCGCAGCGCGTGCCCGCGCCGCTGGATGCGATCACGACCGCAGCGGGCCGCCCGGCCGGTCGCTGGCTTTCAGCGCATCGAGCATGTGGCGGGCCGCTTCCTGCTCGGCGGCTCGGCGCGAACGGCCGTGGCCCGTCTCGGCCATCGACAACGCCGGGATGCTGCACTCGACTTCGAACGTCTGCGCATGCGCCTGGCCCGTGGTGCCCACGATGCGGTACACCGGCACCGCGATGCGCCGCGCCTGCAGCCACTCCTGCAGTTCAGTCTTGGCGTCCTTCGACCAGGCATGCGCTTCGCTGGCCGCGATCACCTCGCCGAACAGGTGGCGCACCAGTTCCAACGCGCGCTCGAAGCCGCCATCGACATAGGTGGCGCCGATCAGTGCCTCGAGCGCATCGGCCAGGATCGACGGCCGCAGCGCACCGCCGCCCCGGGCTTCGCCATCGGACAGACGCATCACGTCAGGCAGGCCGAGCGTCAGCGCGGCACGGTGGAGGCTCTCTTCGCGCACCAGGTGCGCCCGCACGCGCGTGAGGTCGCCTTCGTCGGAGCCGCCGAAACGCTCGAACAGCAGAGTCGACACCGCCAGATTCAACACCGCGTCGCCCAGGAACTCCAGGCGCTCGTTGTGGTCGGCACCGAAGCTGCGGTGTGTGAGCGCGCGGATCAGCAGCGCCGGTTCAGCAAAGCGAAGGCCGAGGCGTTTCTGAAGGGCGTCGAGGTGCGCATCCATGCGTGATCAAAGCGGCAACGCGCGTGCCCTAGCGCGAACGGCCCTCGTACTTGATCAGCAGGTACACCGGTGCGATCAGCTCGATCTCCTTGGGATAGGCGAAACGGATCACGATGCGGTCGTTTTCCTTGGTGATGTCGAGGTCCTTGCCGGAGATCGAGGCGATCGAGTATTCGATGTCCTTCTGCTTGTCGAACTGCCGGCGGATCTCGCCAACCGTGCTCAGGTTTTCCGCGGCGATCTTGTTGACCGCCCCCTGAATGGTGAAGTATTCGTTCAGCGTGGGCAGCACACGAACTGCCACGTAGCCGATGAAGCCGATGATGATGGCCCAGATCAACAAGCCGATCAGGCTGACCCCGCGTTGATGGCCGCCTCCCGGCCGCCGCGATGAACCCATGCCAGACCCCTTTCCCGCGCTTGTCATTGGAACGAACCGATGCGGCGGAGATTACCGAAATTCATCCAAACGAAGAAGGCCTTGCCTACGATGTTCTCGTCTGGGACGAATCCCCAGAAGCGAGAGTCCTGAGAATTGTCACGGTTGTCGCCCATCATGAAGTAATGACCCTCGGGAACCTTGCACACGACGCCCTCGGCCGAGTAGCGACAGTTCTCGGCACTCGGGAACTGGCGCGATTCGGTGCTGCCGTAGAAGGCATTGCGCTTGGGGTCGACCAGGATGCGGTGGGGCACGCTGCCCAGGGTTTCGAGAAACTGCGGCGCGTAGCGCAGTGAATCATCGTCGTAGTACTCGCCCTGTGGCTTCAGCTCGACCGGCTTGCCGTTGATGCTGAGCCTTTGGTTGAGGTAGGCAACCTCGTCGCCTGGCACGCCGACCACCCGCTTGATGTAATCGACGCGCGGATCCACCGGGTAGCGGAAGACCATCACGTCGCCCGGCTTCGGGCTGTTGTTGGCGATGACCTTCCTGTTGATCACCGGCAAGCGCACGCCGTAGTGGTACTTGTTCACCAGGATCAGGTCGCCGACCACGAGTGTGGGCACCATCGACCCCGACGGGATCTTGAATGGCTCGAACAGGAACGAGCGCAGCAGGAAGACGACCAGGATCACCGGAAACAGGCCGGCCGTCCAATCGAGCCACCAAGGCTGCGCCAGCAGCCGTTCACGCGCCGTCTGCAGGTCACCGTCGACCTGCGTGATGCCCTTGCCGGCCAGCGCCGCTCGCCGCTGCGACTGCTGCGCTTCCAGCGCGGACGCTGCCGCCTCGCGCGCCGGCTTGAAGTGAAAGCGCTCTGCCAGCCAGTAAGCCAGCGTGACCACCGTCAGCACGAACAGCAGCAGCGAAAAATTGCCAATCCACCGATCGGCGTACCAGCCACCCAGGTAGATCGCCAGCGCGGCATACAGAATCGCGGTCAATGCACTCATGTCGTGATCGTCGTGCCTCTGTCTTGGGGCGTCAGGGTGGTTCTGCCGGCTCGCGGCTGGATCAGTCGTCGACCTGCAGGATCGCCAGAAACGCCTCTTGAGGCACCTCGACCGTGCCAATCTGCTTCATGCGCTTCTTGCCCGCCTTTTGCTTCTCGAGCAGCTTCTTCTTGCGGGTGATGTCGCCGCCGTAGCATTTTGCCAGCACGTTCTTGCGCAGCGCCTTGACGTCTTCACGGGCGATGATGTTGGCACCGATCGACGCCTGAATCGCCACGTCGTACATCTGACGCGGGATGATCTTGCGCATCTTGGCCACCACCTCGCGCGCCCGGTACACGCTCTGGCTGCGGTGCACGATGACCGACAGCGCGTCGACGCGATCGCCGTTGATCAGGATGTCGACCTTCACAACGTCGGCGCCCCGGTACTCCTTGAACGCGTAGTCCATCGACGCGTATCCGCGCGACACCGACTTCAGCTTGTCGAAGAAGTCGAGCACGATCTCGGCCAACGGCAGGTCATAGGTCAGATGCACCTGCCGGCCGTGGTACGACATCTGGACCTGGATCCCGCGCTTCTGGTTTGCGAGGGTCATCACCGGCCCCACGCTGTCTTGCGGCATGTACAGGTGCACCGTGACGATCGGCTCGCGGATCTCGCGGGTGCGGCCCGGGTCGGGCATCTTCGACGGGTTCTCAACCTTGAGCACCGTGCCATCGTTGAGCTCGACTTCGTACACCACCGACGGGGCGGTGGTGATCAGGTCCTGGTCGAACTCCCGCTCCAGGCGCTCCTGCACGATCTCCATGTGCAGCAGGCCGAGGAACCCGCAGCGAAAGCCGAAGCCCAGGGCCTGGCTCACTTCGGGTTCGAAACGCAGCGACGAGTCGTTGAGCTTGAGCTTGTCGAGCGCATCGCGCAGTTGCTCGTACTCGCTCGCCTCGGTGGGATACAGCCCGGCAAACACCTGGGGCTGGATCTCCTTGAAGCCGGGCAGCGGCACGGTCGCCGGGCCGGCGTTGTTGGGGAGCTTCTTCTCCAGCGTCAGCGTGTCGCCGACCTTGGCGTGATGCAGCTCCTTGATGCCGGCGATCACGAAGCCCACCTCGCCTGCGCGCAACACGTCGCGCGGCTGGGACTTCGGCGTGAACACGCCGAGCTGTTCCACGCCGTACACCACGTCGGTGGCCATCAGGCGGATCCGCTCCCCTTTGCCGAGCGAGCCGTCGACCACGCGCACGAGCATCACGACGCCGACGTAGTTGTCGAACCAGCTGTCGATGATCATCGCGCGCGGCGGGCCGTCAGCCCGCCCGCGCGGCGCCGGCATGCGGTGGATCACCGCTTCGAGGATGTCGTCCAGCCCCAGACCGGTCTTGGCGGAGCAGGGTATGGCCTGTGACGCATCGATGCCGATCACGTCTTCGATCTCCGCACGTGCGGTGTCCGGATCGGCCTGCGGCAGATCCATCTTGTTCAGCACGGGAACCACCTCGACGCCCAGGTCGAGAGCGGTGTAGCAGTTGGCCACGGTCTGCGCTTCGACACCTTGGCTGGCGTCGACCACCAGCAACGCGCCTTCGCAGGCCGACAGCGATCGGCTCACCTCGTAGCTGAAATCGACGTGGCCGGGCGTGTCGATCAGGTTCAGGTTGTAGATGCGCCCGTCGCGTGCCGTGTACTGCAGCGCGGCGGTCTGGGCCTTGATCGTGATGCCACGCTCGCGCTCCAGATCCATCGAGTCGAGCACCTGCTCCTCCATCTCGCGATCCGACAGCCCACCGCAGCGCTGGATGATCCGATCGGCCAGCGTGCTCTTGCCGTGGTCGATGTGAGCAATGATCGAGAAGTTGCGGATGTGGTCCATGCGGTCGGTCAGCAGCGCATCGCGAAGGCTACAGCGGCGAAGCCGCTGCAACGAAGGCTCATATCGCGAAGCGATGTGAGGCCCGAAGGGCCGTGCCGCAATCAAAAAAAAGGCACGTCCAAAAGAAGACGCGCCTTCCAACAAAACGTATGGCAACTGCTTGTTGGGCCTTCATTGTAGCCAAAAGCACCTCGCGGAAAGCCGCGCCAATGCTTGTTTTCCGCTCGTTGCAGGGTCCCAACAGGAATCGGTCGTCCACAGCTTATTAACAACCTTGTCAAACTGCTTGCTGCGCGTCCAGCTGGGCGCCATTAGCGTACTGCGACGGCCTCAACGCGCAAGGGAACCTGAAATTCTAGCGAGCCCCGCGTGGAATCAGGGCTGGCTGGGCGGAGCTAGAACTCACTCACGCCGGCCGACCTGATCCTTGGCGTATGGCGAGGGATGTCAGCCGGGCCTAACGCTTTCCACATTGCAGAAAGATCGGGTCGGACCCCGACTGAATCGCAAGGGCATTAGCGGGCCGGGCGGATCACCATGTAGTTGACGAACTCGCCTCGTTTGACCATCACGCTCACCGCACGCGACTTCTCGACCTTGGCAGCGACACCGAGAAACTGCTTCACATCGGCCACCTCAGTGTTGTCGATGGCCAGCACCACATCACCTTCGCGGATGCCGGCGCGCGCGGCCGCACCTTCGACCAACTCGACGCGCACGCCGTTCTTGATCTTCAGTTCGCGCTTCTGCGCCTCGGTCAGGTCGGTCACACCCAAGCCGAGGGCAGTTTTGCTGGGCGGCGTTGCGTTGTTGTTGCCCGGCTCCGCTTGCGCGCGACGTGCGGGCCGATCGGCCTCGAATTCGGCGACCGTCACCTGCACGTCGCGCGAAGTCCCGCGACGGAACAACTGCAAGGCCGCTTTGCTGCCCGGTTCTGTATTGCCAATGATGCGCGGCAGGTCGCCCGACTTGTCCACCGGCTTGCCGTTGACCTTGACGATGATGTCGCCGGCTTCGATCCCTGCCTTCTCGGCCGGGCCACCGGACTCCACGCCCTGGACCAGCGCACCCATCGGCTTACCGAGGCCGATCGACTCGGCGACTTCCTTCGTCACCGCGGCGATCGTCACCCCGATGCGGCCCCGGATCACGCGCCCCTTGACGCGCAATTGGTCAGCCACACGCATCGCTTCGTCGATCGGGATCGAGAACGAGATGCCCATGAAGCCGCCCGAGCGGCTGTAGATCTGCGAATTGATGCCCACCACCTCGCCGCGCATGTTGAGCAGCGGCCCACCCGAATTGCCCGGGTTGATGGCCACGTCGGTCTGGATGAACGGCAGGTAGTCGCCAGTGTCGCGCTGCTTGGCGCTGACGATGCCGGCGGTCACCGTGTTCTCCAGGCCGAACGGCGAGCCGATGGCCATCACCCACTCGCCGACGCGCAGCTTGTTGGCGTCGCCGATCTTCACCGCGGGCAATGCACTCGCTTCGATCTTGACCACGGCCACATCGGTGCGCTTGTCGGAGCCGACGATGCGCGCCTTGAACTCGCGCTTGTCGGTCAAGGTGACCATCACGTCATCGGCGCCTTCGACCACATGGGCGTTGGTCATCACGTACCCGTCGGGGCTGAGGATGAACCCCGAACCCACGCCCCGCTGCTGCGGCTCTTCGTTGTCGCCGCGCGGACCGCGCCGCGGGTCGGGCCGACCGGGCATCGGGATGCCGAAGCGGCGGAAGAACTCCTCGACGTTGGGGTCCACCTCGCCGCCGCCGCCCATGGCGGCTCGGCCGCGTTCCAGCGTGCGAATGTTCACCACTGACGGGCTCCACTTGTCGGCCAGGTCGGTGAAATCGGGGAGTTGGCCCTGCGCCTGCACCGGCGGGCTGACCCCCAACGTCGCGGCGCCCAGTACCAGCGCAAGCGACGCCATCACCGCCCGGCGACGCACCGCAGACATCGAAACTCCAAGCACTTTTTGCATGCAAGACCTCAAGTCGAATAGTCGGCAACTGCCGCCACTAGGTGGGTGGAATGTGGCGGAGTTCAAGCGCCCAAACGCGCTTCAGCGCCGGCGTTCCAGCGCCACGGAAAACAGCTGCACGGTGGCCATCGGCACGTCGCCCATCGCGGTGATCCACCAGTCGCCGGCGCGCGCCATCACGGTGTGGGTGGCCCCCAGGCTGGTGGCGACCGGCTTGTGGCGCTCGGCGTCATAAGGCTCGATGAACACCGAGACGTGTGTGAGCCCGTCGGAGAACACCGCCATCAGCACCTGCGGACTGCCCGCCCGCAACGGCTCGCCGAGCGCGCTCAGTTCCTTGCGCAAGCAGCCAACGAGTTGAAACCCCGGTACCGGCTTGGCCAGGTTCCACCCTTCCGCATCGAGCTTGGTGCGCATGGCTGCGGGCCTCACGATGCGGTAGCCGTCGACCTTGCGCATCGCCTGCAGCACGGCCTCCGGGCTGCCCTTGCCACCGATCGCCACGTCGGAAAACGAGGCCGACTCCAACACCTCGCCGCGGGTACCCAGCACATCGGCGCGCAGCAGCAGTCCGCTCGATCGTTCGGCCCATAGCCGTTGCGCAAAACGGTGCCCATCGCGTGGCTTGAGCACCAGCACCTGGGCTTCGTGGCCCGCCACCCGTTCGGTGCCGAGCATTTTCAGGTCGTAGGTCTCCAATGCCCGCATATCGCCAGCGGGAAGCGCGGGAAACTCGGGCATGGATGTGCGCTGTTCGATCACTGCGACGCGGGTACGCAGCCACAGGGTCTGCGTCAAGTCGTTGTGGCGCAGTACCTGCCGCGCCTCGCCATCGAGCACGTCGATGCGCTCGTAGCGTTGCTTGCCTTCGCAGTAGTGGGCAACACGCGAACTCGACACCACGCCGGCGGCGTTGAATACCAGCGTGCCCTGGTAGTTGAGCGTCATCGCGGCCTGCTGCACACGCGACATCCAAGCGCGTGCGTCGGCCGGCTGCGCGTCGCCGCCCATCGGACCGGCAAGCAACGGGCCCTGCAATGCCGTCAGCGCGACGGCGCCGAGCCAATGCCATGGGCGCACGAACGTCACCCGTGCCGTCACCGATCCTCCAGCACAATGGTGTCGACGCTGCGCACCACGGCTCCGGGCATTTGCAGCGCGGCACCGACGGCACTCTGCCGGTGGGCGGCAAAGTACCGGTCGAGGCGCGCGTCGCGGATCAAGCGACCGTTGACCACTTGCGCGTTGACCTGCGCCGGAGGTACCGGCGCCGATGGCATCGACACGGCGACGGTCGGTGCGCCCCCTTGAGCGGCGACCATCGGTGCGCCGCTGTCTGGAGTGGTGCGAAGCACAACCGCCACACCGGCCACGGCGGCCACGCCAGCCAGGGCCGCCATCGGCACGCCCCAAGCACGCGAGCGGGCAGCCACTGCCGTCGCAACCTTGGGCCGCAGGACTGCCGGCTCAGCAGCCAGGCGTGCACGCAGTGCCTGCAGAAACGCCGCATCGTGCGCACGATCGCGCGCCAACTCCTGCGACCGCAGCACGTCGCCGACCAGCTGGTAGTCCCGCCAGCGCTCGCGCGCCTGCGCGTCGTTCGCCCACAGCGCGAGGCATCGACGCTGCGCATCGGCGCCGGCTTCGCCGTCGGCCATCGCCGACAAGGCCGCCCAGTCGTCGTCTCGCTCAGGGTGTTGCTCAGCCATCATCTACTCCACGCCATTGTGGCTCGCGCCCACCGGTATTGACCACTCACCAGCGCTCCCCTTCCCGGGTGCCCAATAACGGCCGCAATCGTGATGCGATCGCTTCACGGGCGCGAAAGATCCGCGACCGCACAGTCCCAATCGGGCAATTCATCACGTCGGCGATCTCTTCGTAACTAAGGCCTTCGATTTCCCGCAGCGTGATGGCCTGTCGGAGGTCATCCGACAGGGCATCGATCGCGGCGTTGACGGTGGCTGCAATCTCCTTGCTGGCCAGCAACGCCTCCGGGGTCTCGCCGTCGCTTAGTTCGTTGTCGACGCGGTAAGTTTCGTCGTCTTCGGCCACCCGGCTGCGGGATGATTCGGTCAGCACCGGGTCGCGCTTCATCTCGACCAACGCCTTCTTCGCGGTGTTGACAGCGATGCGGTACAGCCAGGTGTAGAACGCGCTCTCGCCACGAAACTGCGGCAGCGCGCGGTAGGCCCGGATGAAGGTCTCCTGCGCCACATCCTGCACCAGGTCTGCATCGCGCACCATGCGTGAAATCAAGCGCTCGATGCGGCGCTGGTACTTGACGACCAGCATCTCGAACGCCCGCGTGTCGCCTTGTTGCGCGCGCTCGACGAGCGCCCGGTCCGCGTCGGCGGCGCTCATCTTGGAGCGCTTTCACCCACGCCGGGTTCAATGGAATGGCGCGCGGGCGCAAACAAAGTGGCCCGCAACGGGTGCCATGCCGCTCCTGCACGGCGCCGCCCTACGGTGTCCCAGCGGGTGGCGCCGTCCGGCGATCGCAGCGTCAAGAGCAGCCAGCTGCCGAGATCGATCCGTGGCTCGACGGTGGTTTGATGTTCCATGCCTGACTGCGCGTCGACCCAGGTCCATACCCCTTGGTGCCAGCGCACCGTGCACGCCCTTGGTTTGGCAACGGCCCATCCGATCCAGGCGCCGACACCGGCGGCTGCTGCAACCACCGCAAGCCACGCCCACGGGCCGCGGCCTTGAGGGCCGGCGTCTGCATCCGCAAACGACCACAGCCACGCACCAATCGCCGCGGCGCTGACGGCCACCAGCAGCGCCAGCGCCGAGCGCTCGATGGCGCTCCAGCCCAATGTCAACTCGAAGGACGGCGCCGCACGCATGGGGTCGCCGCGTATGCGGCGCTCAAACGCGGCGCAACACCAATGTCCCGTTGGTGCCGCCGAAGCCGAAATTGTTCTTCGCCGCCGCGTCGATGCGCACCTCGCGCGCCTCATTGGCGCAATAGTCGAGATCACATTCCGGGTCGGGTGTGAACAGATTGATCGTCGGAGGCACCACCTGGTGATGCAGTGCCAGCACGGTGAACACGGTCTCGATGCCACCTGCGCCGCCCAGCAAATGGCCGGTCATCGACTTGGTCGAACTGACCACCATCTTCTTGGCCTGCTCACCAAACGCCATCTTGATGGCCTGGGTCTCGTTCACATCGCCGAGCGGCGTGGAGGTGCCATGTGCGTTGAGGTACTGCACCTGCGACGCATCGAGCCTGGCATTGCGCAGTGCGGCCAGCATCGCGCGGCGCGGACCATCTGTGTTGGGCGCCGTCATATGACCTGCGTCGGCACTCATTCCGTAGCCGACCAGTTCGGCGTAAATCTTGGCGCCGCGCGCCTTGGCGTGTTCGTATTCCTCGAGCACCACGATGCCCGCGCCTTCGCCCAGCACGAACCCGTCACGGTCTTTGTCCCAAGGGCGCGAAGCGGTGGCCGGATCCTCGTTGCGTGTGGACAGCGCACGCATCGCCGCGAAGCCACCCACGCCGAGCGGCGACACTGCGGCCTCGGTGCCGCCGGCTACCATCACGTCGGCGTCGCCATACTCGATCAGGCGGCCCGCCTCGCCGATGCAATGCAGGCCGGTGGTGCACGCCGTCACCACCGACAGGTTCGGGCCCTTGAACCCGAAGCGCATCGACACGTGGCCCGCGACCATGTTGATGATCGTTCCCGGGATGAAGAACGGCGAGATGCGCCGCGGTCCGCGCGACGTAAACTCGGTGTGCATTTCCTCGATCAGCGGCAGCCCACCGATGCCCGAGCCCACCACGCAGCCGATGCGTTCGGCACGTTCGTCGCTCAGCGCGTCGCCGGTCGGCAAACCGGCGTCCTGAACGGCCTGGACTGCAGCCGCCAAGCCGTAGTGGATGAATGTGTCCATGTGCCGGGCTTCTTTGGCTGGCACATAGTCATCCACCTTGAAGTCTTTCACCTCGCCGGCGATACGGCAGGCGAATGGCGTCGCGTCGAAATGCGTGATCGTCGCAATTCCCGAGCGGCCCGCGGTGAGGTTGCTCCAGGCTTGCTGCACCGAGTTGCCCACGGGGCTGATGACCCCGAGACCGGTGACGACGACACGGCGTCGCGACATGCGCAGGTTCCGCTCAAGCCTTCTGATGCTTGGTGGCGTAGTCGATCGCCAACTGCACGGTCGTGATCTTCTCGGCCTCTTCGTCGGGGATCTCGATGCCGAACTCATCCTCGAGCGCCATCACCAGTTCCACGGTGTCAAGCGAATCGGCGCCCAGATCGGCCACAAATGCCTTCTGGTTGGTGACATCGGATTCGGGCACGCCAAGCTGCTCCGCGATGATCTTCTTGACGCGTGCTTCGATATCGCTCATTGACTCCTCCAGGAGTTGCAACAGACAGCCGGTGATTCTACGGCTTACCCCAATGGCTCGCCGTCGGCCGGGCACCGGCGGCCCAGCCTGTTAACGCGTGCGCGGCCCGCACAGCGGATGCGCCGCGGGCACTCAATCCATGAACATCCCGCCATTGACGTGCAGCTGCGTGCCGGTGACGTACGCCGCCCCAGGCGACACCAGGAACGACACGGCAGCGGCCACTTCATCGGCCGTACCCAGTCGACCAAGCGGCACCTGCGCCAGCAGCGCCTGCCGTTGTGCGTCGGAAAGCGACTCGGTCATGTCGGTGCCGATGAAGCCGGGCGCCACACAGTTCACCGTGATGTTGCGGCTGCCGAGCTCGCGCGCCAGCGAACGCGTGAGTCCTGCCACGCCCGCCTTGGCGGCCGCATAGTTGGCCTGGCCGCCGTTGCCCGCTGCTCCGACGACCGACGTGATGTTGACGATGCGGCCATGGCGCTGCTTCATCATCGGCCGCATCACCGCGCGGCACAGGCGGAACACGGCGTTCAGGTTGGTGTCCAGAACGGCGGCCCAATCCTCGTTCTTCATTCGCATGGCAAGGCCGTCGCGCGTGATGCCTGCGTTGTTCACCAGCACTTGCAAGCCGCCGTCTTGCTTGACGATCGACTCGACCAGGGCATCGGCAGCAGCGGCATCGTTGACGTCGAGCACCGCACCCCGGCTGCCGGCCGGCGCATTGGCTTCCTGTAGCGCTTTCTCGAGCGCAAGGGCGCCAGCTTCGGTGGTGCCGGTGCCGATGACCCGAAAGCCATCGCGCGCCAGAGCCAGCGCAATCGCACGACCGATGCCGCGCGACGCACCGGTGACCAGCGCGATGGGTGTGCCGCTCATGCCAACAAGCCCATCGCGTCGCGCAACGACGTCGGGTCGAAGACAGAAGCCGACACGGCCTCGCCATCGATGCGCTTGACCATGCCCGTGAGCACTTTGCCCGGGCCGCACTCGAACACGTGGGTCAGGCCGCGTGCCCGCAAGGCTTGCACCACCTCGACCCAACGCACCGGCCCGAAGGCCTGGCGGTACAGCGCGTCGCGGATGGCCTCCGGTTCGCCGACACTGGCCACATCGATGTTGTTGACCACCGGCACCTTGGGTGGCCGGATGGCGGCCGTGGCGAGGCGGTCGCGTAGCGCATCGGCCGCGGGCTTCATCAGCGCGCAGTGAAACGGCGCCGACACCGCGAGCGGCAGTGCACGCTTCGCACCCATGCCCTTCAGGATCTCGCACGCCTTGTCGACACCGGCCTTGGCACCGGAGATCACGGTCTGCTTGGGGTCGTTGAAGTTGGCGGCCGACACGACCGCACCCGTATCGGAAGCGGCTTTCGCGCAGCCCTCGACCACTGCCTGCGAATCCAGACCGAGAATCGCGGCCATCGCGCCCGCGCCCACCGGCACGGCCTGCTGCATCGCCTGGGCGCGAAAGCGCACCAACGGCAACGCGTCGCGCAAACTGAGCGCGCCGGCGGCCACCAGCGCGCTGTACTCGCCCAACGAATGGCCCGCCACCGCGGCCGGTTCAGGCCCGCCTTCGGCACGCCACGCGCGGTAGCACGCGATGCCGGCGGTCAGCATCACGGGCTGGGTGTTGGTGGTGAGTTCGAGCGCTTGTGCCGGGCCTTCGCGGATCAAGCGACCGAGGTCCTCGCCGAGCGCGTCAGCGGCTTCGGCCAGCACCTCGCGCGCCGCTGGATGGTCGCCCCATGCGTCGAGCATGCCCACGCTCTGAGCACCTTGACCGGGAAAGACGAACGCGTACGGCTTCATCGAACGAGTCGGTTCCTCAGAGGTCCCTTAGAAATCGAGCAGCACCGCGCCCCAGGTGAACCCGCCGCCCACGCCTTCGAGCATCACGGTGTCTCCGGGTTTCACGCGACCGTCCTTGCACGCCACGTCGAGCGCCAACGGGATCGACGCCGCCGACGTGTTGCCATGCGTCTGCACTGTGGCCACGAGCTTTTCGGGCGGCAATTTCAGCTTGCGCGCCGTGCCCTGCATGATGCGGATATTGGCCTGGTGCGGGATCAGCCAATCGATGTCGGCTTCGTTGCGGTTGGCGGCCTTCAGCACGGCACGCGCCGAGGCCTCGAGCACGTTGACCGCGAGCTTGAACACGGCGGGGCCGTCCATCTTCAACAACGGGTCACCGAGCACCTTGCCGCCCGCGACAGTGCCGGGCGTGCACAGGATGTCGCCGTGCGCGCCATCGGCATGCAGGTCGCTGGCGAGGATGCCCGGCTGGTCGCTGGCCTCGAGCACGACGGCGCCCGCTCCGTCACCGAACAGCACGCAGGTGGTGCGGTCGTTGAAATCGAGGATGCGCGAGAACACCTCGCTGCCCACCACCAGCGCGCGCGACGCGGCACCGGTGCGGATCATCGAGTCGGCCACCGTGACCGCGTAGACGAAGCCCGAGCACACCGCTTGCAAGTCGAACGCCGCGCAGCCGGCGACGCCGAGCTTGTTCTGCAGGATGGTCGCGGTCGACGGAAACACCATGTCGGGTGTCGAGGTCGCCACCACGATCAGGTCGATATCGCCCGCCTTGCGGCCGGCCGACTCGAGCGCATGGCGCGACGCCTCCAGCGCGAGGTCGCTCGCGGTGACACCGTCGGCGGCGAAGTGGCGGGCGCGGATGCCGGTGCGCTCGATGATCCACTGATCCGAGGTTTCGATGCCGCGCGTGGCCAACTCGGCGGCCAACTCAGCGTTGCTCACCTGCCGCGGCGGCAGGTAGCTGCCGGTGCCGGTGATGCGCGAAAACCGACTGGGTACAGTCATTGGGCCCCCTTGGCCCTACGGTCCGTGCCCCCGAGGGGAAACGGGCGTCTTCGGAACGGCCGTGCGTCGCTCATTCAGCGGGCGAAAGGTTCGACTCGTCGACCGCCGATGGCATGGCTTGCAGGGTTTCCAGGATGCGCTCGTGCACCCGTTCCAGCAGTCGATTGCGGGCCGCATCATACGCGCGCGCCAGCGCCTGCTCGAACGCGAAGGCATCGGATGAGCCATGGGCTTTGAACACCAGGCCTTTCAGGCCCAGCAGCGCACCGCCGCTGTAACGGCGGTGGTCTACACGCGCCTTGAAGTGATTCAGCACTGGCAACGCGGCCAGCGCGGCCAGCTTGGTGAAGATGTTGCGACCGAACTCCTCGCGGATCATGCCGCCCAACATCGCAGCCAGGCCTTCGGAGGTCTTGAGCATCACATTGCCGACGAAGCCATCGCACACCACGATGTCTGTGGTGCCCTTGAAGATGTCGTTGCCTTCCACGTTGCCGTGGAAGTTGAGGTGCCCGTCCGCGGCCGCCGTGCGCAGCAACTCGGCGGCGCGCTTGATCGTTTCGCTGCCCTTGATGGCTTCCTCGCCGATGTTGAGCAGGCCGACGCTGGGGTTCTCGTTGCCGCTGAGTGCGCTGGCAAGCGCGCTGCCCATGACCGCGAATTGCAGCAGGTGCTCGGCGGTGCAATCCACGTTGGCGCCGAGGTCGAGCACCTGGGTGAAGCGCCCCTTGGCGTTGGGCAGATAGGCCGCAATCGCCGGTCGATCGATGCCGTCCACGGTCTTCAACAAGTAGCGCGCCACCGCCATCAGCGCGCCGGTATTGCCCGCCGACACGCAAGCCTGCGCCAGCGCGTTGTCGGCCTCGCCGGCCTTGACCTGCGCGATCGCCACGCGCAGCGACGAATCCTTCTTGCGCCGCATCGCCACTTCGATCGGGTCGTCCATCGCGACGACTTCGGAGGCAGTGACCGGCTTGCAACGCTCCCAGCCGTGCGCCGACGCCAGCGCCGCCTGCGTGCCGACGAGGATCAGTTCGGCCTGCGGATGGGAGGCGAGAAACGCCTTGCATGCCGGCAGCGTGGCCGACGGACCGTGGTCGCCGCCCATGCAATCGACGGCGATGCACACACGCGCGAGGGGCTGGAGAGGACTCACTCGCTACAGACGGTAGGCCATGCGCATGCGGGCCGCAAGCGGGCGCGACCCGGGGGCCCGCGGCGGGCCGGCACGCCGACGCAATGCGAGTCAGGTGTCCGACTTGGACTTCAGCACCTTGCGGCCACGGTAGAAACCGGTCGGGCTGATGTGATGGCGCAGGTGCACCTCGCCGGTGGTCGGCTCGATGCCGGTACCGGGAGTGCTGAGCGCGTTGTGCGCGCGGTGCATGCCACGTTTCGACGGTGACTTCTTGTTCTGCTGAACAGCCATGGGGTTCTCCGGTGCAAACCACCCGGTCGGCGCGCGTTGCTTGCGCGGCCGGGGTGCGGCTGGGGCTCGCGGGCTCACTGCCCTTGGCGTCACCCCAGGAAAAGCTGCAGATTATAGCCGCCCGGCCATCATGGCTGACAGGCTGCCGCGGCTCAGGGCTTGGCGGCGCGACCTTTCAGGTTGGCCAGAACCGCAAATGGGCTTTCGCGCCGGTTCGGCGTCGCGCCTGGTGCGCCGGCTGGGCGCAGCGTTCGTGGCGCGGAACCAGCGGCCAAGCCAATAGCAACTCGTCTTCGATCAGCTCGATCAGATCGAACGACGGGCCGAGCGCCAACACGTCGTCCTCACTGTCGGTGTCGAGCGCCTCGGCCTCGCTCTCGGTCGGCACGAAGCGGAAGGACCGGTCGATCTCGACCAGCGTGCTGAACGGCTGCAGGCAGCGCTGGCATACGGGCCAGCCTTGCGCCGCCGCGCGCAGATGCAGCCAGTGCTGCGGCGCCCCGCCGCTGACCTGGCGCTTCTCGCCACGCGCCGACCAGCGCACGGGCGGCAGCGGGACGTCGGCGGGCGGCGACTGCATTTCGCGCCAGCGTTCGAGCGCGATCGCATCGATCTCGCCGTCCAGCCGGCCCGCCTCGTCCGCCAGCGCCGCTACGTCGAGCTTGTGCGGATCCGACCTGCGCGTTGCCATCCAAACCAGTGTACGGGGTGCCGCGATGGGACAATCAGCCCGTGACGCGCCGGCTGATCCTCGCTTCCACGTCGCCCTATCGACGCGAGTTGCTGGCGCGCCTGCGGGTTCCGTTCGATGCCATCGCGCCCGAAGTGGATGAAACCGCCCTGCCCGACGAGCCGCCGCGGGCACTGGCGCAGCGCCTCGCGGTGCGTAAAGCCCAGGCCGTGGCAACACGGTATCCCGAAGCCGTGGTGATCGGATCGGACCAGGTGGCCGATCTGCAGGGGCAGGCGCTCGGCAAACCCGGCACGCACGAACGGGCGGTGCAACAACTGCGCACGATGCGCGGGTGTGATGTGCGCTTTCACACCGCGGTTGCCGTGCTCTGCGTCAACGCCCCTTTCGACCAGCAAATGGTCAACACGGTCCGGGTGCGGTTTCGCAACCTCACCGACGACGAGATCGAGCGTTATCTGCGGCTGGAGCAGCCCTACGACTGCGCCGGCAGCGCCAAGTGCGAAACACTGGGCATCGCACTCGTCGAGGCGATCGAATCCGACGACCCGACCGCGCTGGTCGGGCTGCCGCTGATTCGCACCAGCGCCATGCTGCGCGCCGCGGGTGTGGACCCGCTGGCCGGCGCGTGATGGCCGCACCCGACAAGCCGCGCCAGGGCACGCTGGTGCTCGTGCCGAACGCGCTGGACTTCGGTGCGCCGGAGCTGGCTGGCCTGGACGCCCACCTGCCGCTCGCGGTCATCCAGCGCGCCGCCACGCTGACCCATTGGGTGGTGGAAAACGCCAAGACCGCGCGCGCCTTTCTCAAGCGCGTGGCAGCGTTGGCGCCGCTGGCGGCGCCGCTGCAGGCATTGGCGATGGTGGAGCTGCAGCGGACTGCGCCGGGCGCCGCCGAGTTGTCCACGCTGTTGCGCCCCGCCCAGAACGGCCACGACATCGGCTTGTTGTCCGAGGCCGGCTTGGCCGCCGTGGCCGATCCAGGCGCCGCGTTGGTGGCACACGCTCACGGGCTGGGCATCGCGGTCGACCCGCTGCCCGGAGCCAGCTCCTTGATGCTGGCGCTGGCCGCCAGCGGCCTCAACGGCCAGCACTTCGCCTTCGTCGGCTACCTGCCGGTGCCCGACGATGCGCGCGCGGCGCGGATTCGCGAGCTCGATGCGTGGTCGAAGCGATCGGGCCAAACCCAGATCGCGATCGAAACGCCCTACCGGAACTCCGCCCTGTTCGCGGCGCATGCTGAAACATCTGGCGCCATCGACGCGCCTCAGCGTGGCCTGCGCCATCGGCTGGCCCGCGGGATGGTGCAGGACGCACACGGTCGGCCAGTGGCGGCAGGCCGCGCCGTCACTCGACGACCGGCTACCGGCCGTGTACTTGTTCCAAGCCGGTTGAGTCGGCTCGCTGGCGTTCGGCCCACAACGCCAGCCATCGACCGACCGCAATGCCCACGGCGTCGGCCAAGCCGTCGAGCCACTCGGCGCTGCGGGTCACGGTGAAAGCGCCCTGCGCCAGCTCGATCGCCCCTCCGAGCGCGAGCAAGGCCAGCGGCAAGCCCCAGTTCGATCGATAGCCAGCTTGGCGCCCCAGCAAGAACAACACCGCATAGGCGAGCGCGTGTTGCAACTTGTCGGCCCCTCGAAACCACGGGTCGGGCAGTTGCGGCCCGGGCCAGAGCGAGGCGGTGATCCCTGCCAGCACCGCCAGCCAGAACGCGACAAGCCAGAGCCGGTGTCGCGTCATCGGACCACTGGGCCCGGAAGGCAAACCGAGCAAGGGTCAGCCGCTGCCACCGCCCAGCAGAGACGCCACCTTGCGCTTGGGCTTGATGTTGGGTGACATCGTGCGCCGCACGGGCTGCGGCGGCGCCTTCTGCTCCCATTGGGGATCGCCGGTGCCGGTCGGCTCATAGGGCCGATCGAAAAACGGATCGCTCGGCGCGGAGGCGGCGCGCCGCTCCATCGAGCGCTCGGGGGCGGGCTCGCGAACGTCTTCCTCGTCATCACGGCGGCGCGGCGGGCGGCGCGGCCGCTCGTCGTCGAACTCGAACGGCTCGATCTCGAGCTTCTTCTTGATCAGGCGTTCGATGTCGCCAACCATCCGCGTGTCATCGCGCGTGACCAGCGTGACCGACAGGCCCGCGGCGCCGGCGCGGCCGGTGCGGCCGATGCGGTGCACGTAGTCCTCGGCGTTGAACGGCACGTCGTAGTTGAACACCGCCGGCAGGTCGACGATGTCGAGCCCGCGCGCCGCCACGTCGGTGGCCACCAGCAGTTGCACGTCACCGCGCTTGAAGGCGTCGAGCGCCTTGAGCCGCTCGTCCTGCGACTTGTCACCGTGAAGCGCGGTGGTCTTCAGGCCGTCGCGCTCGAATGCGCGGGCCAGGCGGGCCGCTCCGAGCTTGGAGTTGACGAACACCAACGCCTGCGACAGCTCGCGCCGCGCGCACCAGCTGGCGCACGGCACGGCGCTTGTCGTCTTCGGTGACGCTGAAGAAGTGCTGCTCGACGGTGGATGCCGTGGCGTTGCGCTGCGCCACCTCGACCGTGATCGGTTCCTGCAGATAACTCTGCGCCAGGCGGCGGATCTCGGGCGAGAACGTGGCCGAGAACAGCAAGGTCTGGCGCTGCTTGGGCAAGTACGACAGGATGCGCTGCAGGTCCGGCAGGAAGCCGATGTCGAGCATGCGGTCGGCCTCGTCGAGCACCACGTACTCGACCTGGTTCAACGAGCAGTTCTTCGACTCGATGTGGTCGAGCAAGCGCCCCGGCGTGGCGATCAACACCTCGACGCCGGCCTTCAGCTCGAGGGCCTGTGGCTTGATGTCAATGCCGCCGAACACCACCGTCGAGCGCAGCAGCGTGTGCTTGGCATAGGCCTTCACGTTGGCGGCAACCTGGTCGGCCAGCTCCCGCGTGGGCGCCAGCACCAGCGCGCGCACCGGGTGGCGCGCCGGCGACATCGACGCGTTCTCGTGGCGCAGCATCTTTTGCAGCAGGGGCAGCGAGAAGGCGGCCGTCTTGCCGGTGCCGGTTTGCGCGGCGCCCATCACGTCGCGCCCGGCCAGCACGATCGGAATCGCCTTGGCCTGGATCGGTGTCATGGTCTCGTAGCCTTGGTCGGCCACGGCGCGCAGGAGCTTTGCGTCGAGATCGAGGGTGGCGAATCGGGCGGGGGCAGCCGGCGTGGCGGCGAGGTCGGCAGAAACTTCGGTGGTCATTGGGTCGGGATTATCCCTGACCCGTGAGTTCCGAGCCGGTGAGGTCCGCTGGGCGCGTGTGGATCACCATCCAGCGCGGTGCGCGGAAACGCACGATGCGCCAGTACAGCATGGTGTAGCCCGCGCTGAACAGCCAGGATGAAACCAGCCAGCACAGCCGTGTTGCTCCAGAACAGCATGGCCGGGACCACGGCGCACATGCACACCAGCCACAGGTACGGCGACGTCATCGAATTGCGACGCGTCAGCGCCGTGGCCTCGCTGGCCCCCGCCGCCCAGCGCACGACCCGACGGTAGATCAGCGAATGCAGGTGGATGCCGTCCGGCACGCCGGGAGAGCGGTCGCGCAGCACGCGGCGCCGATAGATGGAGAACAGCGTCTCGAACACCGGGTAGATGCACGCCAGCAGCGGGAACATCGGCGAGACCTGCGGATTGCGATGCAGCAGCAGGATCGCCGTCTCCGCAACGTAGAAGCCCACGAAGTACGCACCGCCGTCGCCGAGGAACACGAGGCCGCCGGGGTAGTTCCAGACGAAGAAACCAAGCAGCGCGCCGATCCCGGCCAGCGCCAGCCACAGAACCGTCGAATCGTTGACCTGGAACGCCACATACGCGACCGCCGCCAGGATCAGCATCGCGCACATCGACGACAGGCCGTTGAAGCCATCGATGATGTTGACGGAGTTGGCGACGCCGGTGACGACGAACATCGTGACCAGCGCGGCGCCCAACGGCATGGCCACGAACCAATCCAGCCCAGGAATCGCCGTGTAGGTGATGGCCGCCTGCAGGCCCCAAACCGCCAGTCCAGCGGACACGGCCGTAAAGAACAACCGTCGCCGCGGACTGATGCGCTTCGTGAAGTCTTCGGCCAAGCCGGCGACGAAGCATGGCAAGCCGCACATCAACAGCAGGAGGGCCATGACGTTGCTGCGCGGATCCTCCCAGACCATGGCCAGCGCTCCGATGGACACGCCAGCCACGATGCCGAGGCCGCCGATGCGCGGCACCGGCCGCGCGTGAAATTTCTGCGGCCCGGTCAGATCGCTGTCTTGCGCGGCATGCCCCGCCGCACGGCCGGTGCGCACGACCCAGAGTGTCGCGAGCAGCGAGGCCAGAAACGAAGCGACCAAAACCAGCATGGGGCGCGATTCTAGGTCGGTGCGCCCTCTGTGTGTGCCAAGACGAACCCGCAAAAGTGGCCAGACTAGAATCGCCGCCGACCACGGCTCGCGAGCCACCTGCGATATGCGCAACGTCTGCGTTGGCGGCGGCTCCTCACACCTTGCGGCAGTGCCAGACCGCCGATGTTCCTTCATGCAGCGTCCGAAATCGTTCATTGACAAATGTCGTCTGGCGGTGGCCGCGGCGGCGTGGGCTTGCCTAAGCACGGTCGCATGGGCGCAAACCCAGATGCCCAGCGGCACGCCGATCCCGCAGATTCAGGACGCCCAGGGCACCACGGGCCCGTACCGGCTGCGAACCGCTCCCGCACCCGGTGGAACAGGGAACGTCTACATTCCTGCAGGTCCCCGCTCGACCGACACCCCGACGGCGCGCTACGTGCCCGGCGAGTTCGAGCAGTATGTCAACCGGCTTGCCAACTCCCCGGAGGACGCGCCGATTCGTCGCTTCGGCGCCGATCTGATCACCGGGGTCCAACTGGTGCGGCCAGCCACATCGACGGCGGGTTCATCGACCGACGTTCCACCAGGATCGTTCAGCACGCCCGGCATCGGTCAACTGCCCACTCCCGTGGCGGAGGCGCAGGACTTCAACCCGCAGGTACCGGCCGACTACCTGGTCCAACCGGGCGACGAGGTGTTGCTAACCCTGTGGGGCTCGGTCGACGCCGACTTGCGCCTGGTGGTCGATCGCGCGGGCCGCATCGCGGTGCCACGCGTCGGGGCGATTCCCGTGTCCGGCGTCAAAGTTTCCGACTTGAACGACGTCATCGGCCGGCGGGTCCGGCAGGTGTTCAAGAACTTCGAGATCAGCACCTCGGTCGGCCAGCTGCGCGGCATCCGGGTCTACGTGGCCGGTTACGTCGCCCGGCCCGGCAGCATGACGGTGAGCAGCCTGTCCACGGTGGTCAATGCGCTGATCCGCTCGGGTGGGCCGTCGGCCGCCGGCAGCTTTCGCAACGTGCAGTTGCGGCGCGGCCGCGAGGTGGTGACCAACGTCGACCTCTATGAGTTGCTGCTCAAGGGCGACCGCTCGGCCGATCGCGTGATGCAGCCCGACGATGTGATCTACATCGGTCCGGTGGGCCCCCAGGTGGCCGTGATCGGCAGCGTGAACCAGCCGGCGATCTTCGAGATCAAGCCCGGCGAGACGACCAACGATCTGCTGCAAATGGCCGGCGGCCTTTCGACGGTGGCCGACACGACACGCCTGGCGATCGAGCGGCTCGACGATCGCAACACCGTGCGCATCACGCAGATCGAGCTGCCGCAAGGGCAGAGCACCCCGCTGCGCAACGGTGACGTGCTGCGCGCATTCAACAGCACCAGCGTGGCCTTGCCGGTGCAGCGCCAGAACAAGCGCGTGCGGGTCGAGGGCGAGGTGGCGAGGCCGGGTGAGTACGTGTTGCCGCCGCAAACCTCGCGTGTCCGACGCGTTGCGGGCCGCCGGCGGCGTGACGCCGGCTGCCTTCGTGTTCGGCACCGAGTTCAGCCGCGAGAGCGTGCGCATCACGCAGCAAGACAACTACGAGCGCGCCTTGCGCGACCTGGAAACCGAGTTCTCCAAAGCGACCTCCACCCAGCGCACCAGCACTGCCGACGAGGCGGCCGCACAGTCGGCGCGCGCCACGGGCACCACGCGACTGATCGAACGGCTGCGGGCGATCAAGCCGACCGGCCGCGTGGTGCTGCAATTGCGCCCGGAGAGCACCGAATTGCCCGATCTCGCGCTCGAAGACGGCGACCGCTTGTACATCCCGCCGCGCCCGACCACGGTCGGCGTGTTCGGCAGCGTGTTCAACGCGGGCAGCTACCTGTATTCGGACGGCCGCAACATCGACTCGTTCCTCAACCTGGCCGGCGGTCCGACCCGCGGCGCCGACCAGGCCAGCGTGTTCGTCATTCGCGCCAATGGCAGCGTGGTATCGAACCCGCAGGGCAAAGGCTGGTTCAGCAGCAAGCAGGATCTGGCCAACGTCAAGGCCGAGCCGGGCGACACCGTCTTCGTGCCGGAGGAGATCAACAAGACCACCTTCGTGCAGGACGCGAAGGACTGGACTCAGATCCTGTACCAGTTCGGCCTGGGCATCGCCGGCCTGCTGGCCATACGGAACTACTGAGATGCGCAACGAAGCGCCTTTGGCTCAACTCGATGCGCCTGCGACGACGAGGACGACGAGGGCATGGACCTGTTCGAGTTGCTCGCGTTGCTGCGCGCAGCACTGGACGTTGCTGCTGGCCGGGCTCGTGCTGGCCGGCGTTGCTGGCGCTGGGCATCACCTACCTGATCACGCCGACGTTCACCGCGACCACGACTTTCCTGCCGCCGCAGCAGCAGCAGAGCGCCGCGGCGTCGGCTGCTGGCGTCGCTCGGCCCACTGGCCGGCCTGGCTGGCGCCGCAGCGGGCGATCGCGAGCGCCGGCCGATCAGTACGTGGCGCTGATGCAGAGCGTCACCGTGTCCGATCGCATCGTCGACCAGTTCAAGTTGATGCAGGAGTACGACGTCAAGTTCCGCATGCGATGCGCGAAAGGCGCTGGCGCGACAACGTGCGCATGACGCGTGGGCAAGAAGGACGGCCTGATCACGGTCGAGGTCGACGACAAGAGATCCGCAACGCGCGGCCGACATGGCCAACCAGCTACGTCGACGAACTGCGCCGCATGACCAGCACGATCGCGGTGACCGAGGCGCAGCAGCGCCGCGTGTTCTTCGAGCAGCAGCTGCAGCAGACCAAGGACAAGCTCACAGCAGCACAGCAGGCGCTGCAAGCCAGCGGCTTCAATCAGGGTGCGCATCAAGGCCGAGCCGAGGGCCGCGGCCGAAGGGCTATGCGCGGCTGCGCGCCGAGGTCACTGCTGCCGAGGTGCGGCTGCAGACGATGCGCGGCAGCTTGGCCGACGACACGCCCGAGGTGCGGCAGCAGCAGGCGACGCTTGGCCGCGTTGCGCGGCCAGCTCGGCGCGGCTGGAGCAGGCCGGCGACGTTCACGGCGGCGGCCCCGACTACGTCGGCAAGTACCGCGAGTTCAAGTACCAGGAAACGCTGTTCGAGCTGTTCTCGCGCCAGTACGAACTGGCGCGCGTGGACGAGAGCCGCGAGGGCGCGCTGATCCAGGTGGTGGACATGGCGACTGCCGCCGGAAAGGAAGAGCAAGCCCAAGCGCGCGCTCATTGCGATCGCGGCTGCGCTGGCGACCGCGTTGCTGCTCGTCGCTGGTCGTGCTGGTGCGCGCACGTCGTGGCGCAGCGCGCAGCGCGACGATGCCGCCGCCGAAGCCGGCGCGCAGCGCTGAGCTGGGTGACCGAGATGACCTTGCTCGTCACCGGCGGTGCCGGCTTCATCGGCAGCAACTTCGTTCTCGACTGGTTGGCGCAGAGCGACGAGCCGATCGTCAATCTCGATGCGCTCACCTATGCCGGCAACCTGGAAAACCTGGCGGCCTTGCGCGCACGACGCGCGCCACCACTTCGTGCGTGGCGACATCTGCGACCGCGCGCTGCTCGACCGTCTGATGGCCGAGCACCGGCCGCGCGCGGTGGTGCACTTCGCCGCCGAGAGCCACGTCGACCGCAGCATCCACGGCCCCGCCGCCTTCGTGCGCACCAACATCGAAGGCACGTTTCATCTGCTCGAGGCAGCCCGCGCGCATTGGCAGCGCTGGCCGGGCAGCGAGCGCGAGAACTTCCGCTTTCTGCACGTGAGCACCGACGAGGTCTACGGCAGCCTGCCGCCCGACGCGCCGGCGTTCACCGAGATGCACCCCTACGAACCCAACAGTCCCTACTCAGCCAGCAAGGCCGCCAGCGATCACCTAGTGCGCGCCTGGCACCACACCTACGGGCTACCGGTGCTCACCACCAACTGCTCCAACAACTACGGGCCGTATCAGTTCCCGGAGAAGTTGATCCCGCTGATGATCGTCAACGCGCTGGCCGGCAAGCCACTGCCGATCTACGGCGACGGCATGAACGTGCGCGACTGGCTCTACGTGCGCGACCACTGCAGCGGCATCCGCGCCGTGCTGGCGCGACGGCCGCGTGGGCGAGACCTACAACATCGGCGGCTGGAACGAGATGCCCAACAAGCAGATCGTGCAGACAGTCTGCGCGCTGCTCGACGAGTTGCGGCCTGACGCCAAAGGCCCGCATGAGCGCCTGATCACCTACGTGACCGACCGCCCGGGCCACGACCGCCGCTACGCGATCGACGCACGCAAGATCGAGCGCGAACTGGGCTGGCGGCCGGCAGAGACGTTCGACACCGGCATCCGCAAGACCGTGCAGTGGTACCTCGATCACGCAGATTGGGTGGCCCACGTGCAGTCGGGCGCCTATCGCGAATGGGTCGAGCGGCAATACGGCTCGGCGAGCCGATGAAGATTCTGCTATTCGGCTGCAACGGCCAGGTCGGCTGGGAGCTGCAGCGCTCGCTGGCGCCTTTGGGCGAAGTGGTTGCGCTGGACTTCGACAGCGGGGCTATGAGCGCGGACTTCAGCCGCCCCGACACGCTTGCCGCGACCGTTCGTTCGGTGCGCCCGGACGTGATCGTGAATGCAGCCGCACACACCGCGGTGGACAAGGCGGAGGCCGAGCCGGACCTGGCGCGCACGATCAATGCCGAGGCACCGGGCCTGCTGGCGCGCGAGGCCGCGGCATCGAACGCCTGGCTGGTGCACTACAGCACCGACTACGTGTTTGACGGCAGCGGCAACCAGCCGCGACTGGAAGACGACCCCACCGGCCCATTGAGCGTGTACGGCCGCACCAAGCTCGAAGGCGAGCAAGCCGTGCGCGCCAGCGGTTGCCGACACCTGATTCTGCGCACGAGCTGGGTCTACTCGGCTCGAGGTGGCAACTTCGCGCGCACGATGCTCAAGCTCGCCGCCGAGCGCGAACAACTCAACGTGGTGGCCGACCAGGTGGGCGCGCCGACCGGCGCCGACCTGTTGGCCGACGTGACGGCGCATGCGCTGCGCAGCGCGCTTGCAGACGCCCGCGCTGGCGGGTACCTATCACGCCGTGGCCGCCGGTGAGACGAGTTGGCACGGCTACGCGCGGTTGGTCGATCGAGTGGGCTCGAGCGCACGGAGTCCCCGTGCGCGTGAGCACGGATCGCATCACGCCGGTGCCTTCAACAGCCTACCCCACCGCGGCGCGCCGCCCGTTGAATTCCAGGCTGGACACGCAGCGGCTGCAGCGAACCTTTGGGCTGACAATGCCGCACTGGGAGGCTGGCGTGGTGCGCATGCTGGCCGAAATGCACGGCCGCTAGTGAACATGGCTGCGACTCAGCGAAAAGGCATCATCCTGGCCGGTGGCTCCGGTACGCGGCTGCATCCGGCCACGCTGGCGATGAGCAAGCAGTTGCTGCCGGTGTACGACAAGCCGATGGTGTACTACCCGTTGAGCACGCTGATGCTCGCCGGGGTTCGCGACATCCTGGTGATCAGCACGCCGCAGGACACGCCACGTTTCCAGTCGCTGCTCGGCGATGGCTCGAAGTGGGGCTTGAATCTCAGCTATTGCGTGCAGCCGAGCCCCGACGGCCTGGCGCAGGCGTTCATCCTCGGCCGGCAGTTCGTGAATGGGCAACCCAGTGCCCTGGTGCTGGGCGACAACATCTTCTATGGCCACGACCTGCAGGCTCTGCTCCACCGCGCCGACGCTCGCAACGGCGGTGCCACGGTCTTCGCGTACCACGTGACCGACCCCGAGCGCTACGGCGTGGTGGCCTTCGACGAACGACAGCGCGCGCTGTCGATCGAAGAAAAGCCCAAGGCGCCGAGGAGCAACTACGCGGTCACCGGGTTGTATTTCTATGACCAGCAGGTGTGTGACATCGCAGCGTCGATCAAGCCCAGCGCTCGCGGCGAGCTCGAGATCACCGAGGTGAACGCCCGGTACCTCACGCAGAGCCAGCTCGCCGTGGAGATCATGGGCCGCGGCTTCGCGTGGCTCGACACGGGTACCCACGACAGTTTGCTCGAGGCCAGCCAGTTCATCGCCACGCTCGAAAGGCGGCAAGGTCTGAAGGTGGCGTGCCCCGAGGAGGTGGCGTTTCGCAACGGCTGGATCGATGCACGCCAGCTCGAGGCGATGGCGGCCCCGCTAGTAAAGAACGGCTACGGGCAGTACCTGCTGAAGCTGCTGTCCGACAAGACGTACTGATCGAGGCGAGCGATGCGAGTGACGCCCACCGCGCTATCCGGCGTGTTGATCCTCGAGCCCAAGGTGTTCGGTGACGAGCGCGGCTTCTTTCTGGAAACCTTCAACCAGCGCGCGTTCGACGAAGCGGTCGGCCACCACGTGGAGTTCGTGCAGGACAACCACTCCCGCTCGCAGCGCGGCGTGCTGCGCGGCCTGCACTACCAGCTGCCGCCGCACGCGCAGGGCAAGCTGGTGCGGGTGACGAGCGGACGGGTGTTCGACGTCGCGGTGGACATGCGGCGCGGCAGCGCGACCTTCGGCCGTTGGGTCGGCGGCAGAGCTCGACGGCGGCCGACCACCGGCAGCTTTGGATTCCGGCGGGCTTTGCCCATGGCTTTCTGGTGCTGAGCGAGAGCGCGGACTTCCTCTACAAGACGACGGACTACTACGCGCCGGCGGCCGAGGGTCGCGTGCGCTGGGACGATCCGCGGCTGGCGATCGATTGGCCGGATCCCGGCGTGCCGATCCAGTTGTCCGACAAGGACAGGTCTGCGCCATTGTTCGCGCAGGCAGCGACATTCGACTGAGCATCGACCGCGACCTGTCATTGTCCGGTTCGCACATCGACTACACTGCGTTCACGACGTGAACGCACTGGCATGGCGACCCCCCTTCCCCCCACGGATCCCGACACGGCGCGTTCGCTCGAGGCGATGCGCCTGCTCGCCGCGCAGCCCGAGCTGTCGCAGCGGGAGCTGTCGCGCGCATTGGGCTTGAGCCTCGGCAAAACGCACTACGTGCTGCACGCCCTGCTCGACAAGGGCCTGGTCAAGATCGAGAACTTCCGGCGCAACGACAACAAGCTCGCCTACGCCTACCTGCTCACGCCCAAGGGCGCGAAAGAGAAGCTGCGGCTGACGCGCAGCTTTCTGGCGCGCAAGGAAGCCGAGTTCGTGCGCCTGCAATCGACCATCGCGCAGCTGCGCGCGGAGGTGCAGGGCCGGCAGCAGCCCACGGGCGGCCCGGGGAACTGAGGCATGGAACCCAACGCACGCATCTTCGTCGCCGGCCACCGAGGCATGGTTGGCAGCGCACTGGTGCGCTGCCTGAAGGCGAGTGGCTTCACCGACATCGTCACGCGACGCATGCGGAGCTCGACCTGCTCGACGGCCTCGCGGTGGATCGCTTTCTGCGCGAACAGTCACACCCGCTACATCTTCATCGCGGCAGCCAAGGTTGGCGGGATCCTGGCAAACAACCAGTACCGCGTGCAAAGAGGGTGACGTGATCGTCCGAGCCGATCCGCTCCTATCGCCAAACCGAGGTGGACACTTTACTCGGCGACCCCACGAAGGCTCGTACCAAGCCCAGGTTTGGACGGCGAAGACTTCCTTGCCGGAACTGGTGCGCGCGATGATCGAAGCCGACTATGCATCCGCTCGCCGCGACAGCATGGTCAAGCTCGCCGGCCTCAAGGCGTATGACAACAACGAGTGACGTTTCGCGCCACGGCGCGGGACCGCCGCCAGCGACTCAACAACCGGATCCAGCCTCGCCATTGGCGATGCCGCGAAGGCCGCGGCGACTCTACGCGCCCGCATGAAGCAAGCAGTTCTACTGAGCATACTCGCAGGGGCCAACCTTGCCACGGCCTTTGCCTTTCAATGGCTTGTGCTCTCACATGTAGGCGCTGGACTCAAGCTGACGCGTTTTTCGCTGCGAACACGGTGCCGATGCTCGTCATTTCAGTCAGCGGTGTTGCTCTGTCGTCTGCTTTGGTGCCATTGCTCGCGGGAGAATCGACGCAAAGCCAACGTGTGATTGGATGGACATTCGTCTATGCAGTCACTGGTGTGTTCGCCACGATGGCCCTTATCTTGTCGGCCTTGTGCGATTGGTGGGTACCAGTGTTGTTGTCAGGATTTGACCCTGTCGGCCATTCGCTCACGGTGACCGTGACGCAAGTACAGTTGTTGATGATGGTGTTTGGTGGCATCAACGTTGTCCAATGGTCCATGTGTCACGCGCGCCGCCAGTTAAACGGGCAGAACTTGTCGCTATCCTGGCGAATTCGCTTGCAGTTCTATTGCTCCTGTTTGTACTGCCGCGTTTCGGAGTCGTCGGGGCCTCCTGGGCTCTTGTGTTTCGCGCAGCGATGCAAACGATATTCCTCGCACCGGCCATGGGGGCACCAACAAGGCGGACCTCCGCCGTTCCGCAGTAACCGAAGGCTGGCGCCGGATGCGGCCACTCTTGCTTGGTTCGACGTACTACAAGACGGATCCGTTGGTTGATCGCTATCTGTTGTCCCAAGCGGCAGCGGGTACGTTGTCTACCTACTATATGGCGCAGCAAATACTGGCAGCTCTTTCGCAAGTAATCGGCAAGGCACTCGTGTCGCCCCTCGTCCCATCGTTAGCGTTGCGGCACAAGAGTGGCGAGTACGTCGGTTTCATGCAAGATTATCGGCAATGCGTTCGTGTTTGCGCAGCACTCACGGCCTCGGTATTGTTCGCAGCAATCTGGAGCCATCCATTACTAGCCTGGGCCTTTGATCGTCCAGGGAGGCCAGAATCATCGACCGCGATCTGGACTGCGCTGATGCTTCTCGGCGCCAGTTTCATCGGCGGCGTCGTCGGCCAGATATCCTCTTCGGCCTACTACGCATCGGGCAGACCAGATGTCCCTACGCGGATCGGTATGTTGACCTTTACGTTCTACGTGCCGCTGAAGATAGCAGCGTTTCAGGTGTTCGGCATCGAAGGCGTCGCCATCTCGACCTGCGTTTTTTTTGTTCTTAACTTTTCGGTTCAGCATCTAATGCTAGGTCGGACGCTGAACCGCTAGCCTAGCCATGGATATCAACGAAGACTTCACGAGTCGAGCGAAGCTGGAGGACATCGGGCGATGGTACGTGACTCGCTTCGTTCAGAACGTCGCCGGGGAACTCGCACCGGGCGTTGCGGTACTCGATGCGGGCGCCGGTGAATGCGCCTACAAGAGATACTTTGCTCACTGCAACTACAAGGCAATCGATCTAGCTCTAGGTGAACCCAATTGGAACTATTCCCATCTCGACTACATCGGCCCACTTGATCGGATGCCGATACCTGACGCCGCTTTCGACGTTGTCCTTTGCACGCAGGTGCTAGAGCACCTCGAGCACCCGCAAGAGAGTATCGTGGAAATGTTCAGGGTATTGCGACCGGGGGGCCGCTTGTACATGACCGTGCCAATGGCACACCCAGAGCATCAGGTTCCCTACGATTTTTTTCGTTATACATCCTACGGATTGCGATCGCTGTGCCAGATTGCTGGCTTCAGCGAGATCAGAACGGAAGCATTCGGAGGGTTTCTCACCCGATGGGCATACGAAGCACCGCGAATACTATCGATCCTACCGAGGGCACGAACCCCTGCAGGGCACGTCAAACTGACGGCGATCCTTATCGTTCCTTGTCGATATCTTCTTCTCGGAACAGTTCGGTTATTGCAGAGATTCCTACTGGCCCTCGACAGGTTCGACGCTCGTAGAGACGATCCTTTCGGCTGGGCATGTGTCGCTACCAAGAGCGTCTTAGTGCGCTGAACCGTTCGGCCTAGACAGCGACACATGGGATGTCCTAAGCATGCCGGTCATGATGCCACCTGAAGTTTTGGTCGAAAGCCGTGCCGCCCCAATGGCTGCGTCGAGTCGGGTTACGTGCTCTTCACAGCACGCGATCTGCTCGTCGAGCTGCCGATGACTATACGTTGATGCAACTTCTCTAGTGCCGCGCTCATGCGGCTTTTGCTGCCCGCCCTTGCGCGCGCCCAACTGTGAACGAAACTGAAGTCGTACTCGAGTCCGTGCCCTGCCCCAATGGCTGTGCACCGCACGACCGACCGCTCTTCTCGGGGCGCGATCGGATTCACAATCTGCCAGGCGTGTTCACAGTGGTCGCCTGCAGTTCGTGCGGCCTCGTTCGCACGAATCCGAGACCGGCGCCGCAGTCCATGGGGTTTTACTACCCCGCGGACTATGGTCCCTACCTCGCTTCCCAGGTCACCGCGCAACAACCCTCGACCGGCCGACGCGCGAGTGCGCTTCGTCGAGCGTTGCGCTCGCTGATTCGGTACAACGTCGACGTCGTTCCCGAGATGCCTACCGGTCGGATGCTCGAGATCGGCTGCGCATCTGGATCGTTTCTGTCAGCCATGAAGTCCCGAGGCTGGCTCGTCCAAGGTATCGAGTTCTCCCCTTCCGCAGCGGCGCGCGCACAGACCGCCGGCTTCCAGGTGCATTGCGGGTCACTCGAGGACGCACCCACGTCCGATCATCGATTCAACCTCATCGTCGGGTGGATGGTCCTCGAGCATCTTCACGATCCCGTCAAGGCCCTGAGCAAACTGGCGACGTGGGCTGCGCCGGATGCGCGTCTTGCCCTGTCTGTGCCGAACGCCGCTTCGCTCGACTTCTGGATGTTCAAGGGCGCAGGCTATGCCCTCCACCTCCCAAACCACCTCTATCACTTTAGCCCGGATAGTCTGGCCTCGTTACTCGCGCGCACCGGCTGGCGGGTGGATCGGGTCATGCACCAGCGCGCGCTTGGGAACCTGTTCGGCAGTCTTGGAAACCTGCTCGAAGACTGCAAGGCCCCGACGGCGATCGTGCACTACTTCAAGCGATTTCCCGAACGGGCGCGACGGGCCAATCTCATCCTGTATCCGCTCGCTTGGCTGCTCGCCCTGTTCGGACAGACGGGGCGGATGACCATCTGGGCGAGCAGGGCACCCGCGTCGACTAGTACGCCGACGCCATGCGAGCAAGCCACTTCATGAGCGATGCCGCCGCACTTGGATGGCCGAGCGTCACCATCATGATTCCGACCTATGGGCAGGAATCGATGGTCATGCAGGCGATCGACAGTGCGCTGATGCAGGACTATCCCAATCTAGAAGTCCTGGTCATCGATGACTGCTCCCCCGACGCCACAGCACGACGCGTCGCGCAGCGGCATGATCCTCGCCTTCGATATCACAGGAATGCGCACAACCTCGGTCGCGTAGCGAACTATCGGCATGCCCTCTATGACCTTGCGAGTGGTGACTGGGTCGTCAATCTCGACGGAGATGACTACTACACCGATGCGCAGTTCATTCGCGGCGCGATGAGCGTCGCAAGGCAGCATCCTGATGTCGTGATGGTGACGGCGCGGTGCACGACTGATGCTGTCGCAAGCCTCGAGGAGAATCCAGCAGCGCCAACCACGACCATCGAGGATGGCATCCAGGTGGTGATGCGCCTTCCCGCTCCTGAGTATCACCTGATGCACATGGCGACGGTGTATAGGCGTGACGAGGCCCTGCGCACGGATTTCTATCGCGACGAAGCTATCAGCGCGGACTGGGAATGTCTCTATCGCCTCGCCCTGAGGGGTCGAGTGGTCCGACTTGAGCGCACGGTGGGTGTGTGGCGGATTCACGGCGCGAATCTGAGTAGCACCACGCATTGGAAGCCGCTTGCCCACAATCTCGAGATATGGAGGGCGATATTCGCCGATGCCTCGCGGCTAGGCGTCGACCGAAGCCAGGCGCAAGATGCGTACCTTCGCACGCTGTTCTATTTCAGCAAGGTACATCTATACAGCGCAACGCAGTCGCCGGATCGCATGAACGCCCTCCGCTATCTGCTGGCTGTGCGCCGACTCGGCGCGGGGGCTTTTGTGAAGCTCGCCTTGCACCCACGCTCCGCAGCCAAGATTCTGCTGTCGACCGCCGGTTGGCGTATTCGCCGGAGCGGCTGATACAACCGTGAGAGTTGCTGTTTTCACCTGCATCACGGGCGGCTATGACCCCCTCAGGCCACCTCGCCATATCGATTCTCGAATCGACTATTGGTGCTTCAGCGATCGACCCCTTGCCGTCAACGGGCCGTGGCGAGGGGTACCGGTCAAGCAGCTCAAGCTTGGTGCGAAGGACACGAATCGCTTCGTGAAGATGCATCCGCACCAATTGCCTGAGCTCCGGGACTACGACTTCACCATCTATCTTGACGGAACGATCGAGATCATCGGCCCCGTCTTCGAGCTGGTCCAAGGCTGTGCGAGTCGCACTGGTGAGATCTTTCTCTACGATCACCCTGTCCGCGACTGCATCTACGACGAAGCAATCACCTGTGCAGGCCTCGGACACGACAACGTACTGACGATCGGCTGCCCAGATGCGGAGCTATCGCCGCGCAGGTTATCCTTCCCACGCCGGCCTCATGAGGCCGGCGTCATAGTGCGCCGGAAGTCTCCGCGGGTGGACCGCCTCATGGAAGGCTGGTGGGAGGAGTACTGTCGTGGTGCTCCGCGCGATCAGTTGTCACTCGGTTTCGTGGCGTGGCGCCAACGGATAGCGCTGGAGTCGCTTGGCCCTAGCGATGCCCGGTTTGGTCACCGGTACTTTCAGCTCCATCCGCATGCCGAGGGGGTCCGCCAGGCAGCACCAACTGTCCGAACACTGGTGAACCGGCTGTTGGTGAAAGTGGTGCCTTCTCGCCTATTGTTCGGCCATGCGGCACAAGCAAGGCATGACCGCCTTCAAGTGCCACGTCTCGCCTGGCCACATTGCCTGGCGCGGGTCGCGGCGGTCAGAAGGTCTGACACATGTGCGGGATCGCGGGTTACCTGAGCCTCCGCTTCGATGCGGCAGCCGAAATGCGCGGCGACGCCCTGCTCCGTCGCATGGGTCATGCGATCGCGCATCGCGGCCCGGATGACTCGGGCGCATGGGCACACGCTGAGGCAGGCATCGGCCTCGTTCAAAGACGGCTCTCGATCATCGACTTGTCCCCTGCCGGCCATCAACCGATGCACTCGGCAAGCGGCCGATACGTGGCCATCTTCAATGGCGAGATCTACAACTACCAATGGCTGCGCAGATCTTGGAGCAATCCAAGGTTCAATCTCGTGGCGTGGCCACTCAGACACAGAAGTCTTGCTCGCCGGATTCGATGCATGGGGCGTTCAGCCCACGATCGAGAAATGCATTGGCATGTTCGCCTTTGCACTGTGGGACCGGCAGTCGCACACGCTCACTCTCGGCCGTGACCGGCTGGGGGAGAAGCCGCTCTACTATGGCTGGCAGGGAGACAGTTTCCTGTTCGGTTCGGAACTGAAGGCACTGAAGGCCCACCCGGCGTTCTGTGCCCGCGTAAACCGAGACGCAATCGCACTGTTGATGCGTCTCGACTACATTCCAGCGCCGCACAGCATCTACACGACATTGCCAAGTTGCCACCCGGCTGTCTATTCACATATCGTCACAGAGGCGAGATGCCAGGCCACAGCCGTACTGGAGTGCGCTGCAGGTCGTGGCCGCCGGCAAGGCACGGCCCCTTCAAAGGTTCTACAACCGAAGCGGTGTGCGACCTGGAGGCGCTGCTAAAGGATGCGGTGCGGCAGCAGATGGTGGCCGACGTGCCGTTGGGCGCATTTCTTTCCGGCGGGGTCGATTCGTCGACCGTGGTTGCGCTGATGCAGGCGCAGTCCGATCGACCCGTGCGCACGTTCTCGATCGGCTTCGAAGAGGACCAGTACAACGAGGCGCATCACGCCAAGGCCGTGGCGCGGCATCTCGGTACCGACCATACCGAGATGTACGTCTGCTGCACAGGACGCTCTTGATGTTATCCCCCTGTTGCCCTCGATGTACGACGAGCCTTTCGCCGACTCATCGCAGATTCCAACCCACTTGGTGTCGCGCATCGCACGGCAACACGTGGCCGTATCTTTGTCCGGCGATGCGGGAGACGAACTCTTCGGTGGCTACGATCGCTATCTGCACGGCCATCATTTGTGGCGCAGGATCTCCCGGTACCATTGCGGCTTCGGCGCGGCGCCGCAGCGACGCTCAAGGCACTCCCCTTGCGGCCACTCAATGCACTGCCTCGGCCTGTGCAAGGCCTGCTGCCGGTTCGCCATCACCTCACACCTTGGGCGACAGGATGTATGCGTGGGCCGACAAGCTGGCCTGCCGCACGTCGGCCGAGCTTTATCGGCGGCTTGTTTCGCACTGGGACGACCCGTCGACTTTCGTGCTTGGCAGCAGCGAAACGACTACGGTGCTCACCGATATGTCGCTGCTATCCCACTGATCTATCGGACGTGGAACAAATGATGGCGCTCGACCTCATCAGTTACCTGCCCGACGATATCCTGTGCAAGGTCGACCGTGCCGCGATGAGCGTCTCTCTGGAGAGTCGGGTCCCGTTCCTCGATCATCGAGTCGTGGAGTTCGCTTGGCGGCTGCCGCAGAGCTATAAGCTGCGCCATGGTGTCAGCAAGTGGGTGCTACGCCAGGTCCTGCAAAAGCATGTCCCGCAGGCGTTGATCGACCGTCCGAAGATGGGCTTCGGTGTGCCGATTGGTCTTTGGTTAAGAGGCCCCTTGAAAGAATGGGCCGCGAGCCTGCTCGACGACGCCCGCTTGCGTCGCGAAGGTTATTTCGATCCCGTGCCGATCCACCACTGTTGGGAAGAACACCAATCGGGGCGTTGCGATTGGCAATACCGCCTTTGGAACGTCCTGACGTTCCAGGCATGGCTGGAGACGAACTTGAAGGAACAGGGCCCTCGCTAGCTTGGCCAGAGGGAAGGTCCCTTTCCCCGCATAACACAGCGTCCACCCGCACACACGGGGCAGCACCAGAAAGACGCGCGCCTCTGGTGAGCTCGTGCTTCTACCCAAAGAGCGCATTCTGAGCAAGGGCGTCGGTGTGGTACGCAGCAGCGACATTCGGCTACTGGTGGGTAGTGCAATGACGCGACTATCATCATCAACTCACCGGGCCAGTATGTCGGAATGGCTTGAAACGATCGCCTTAGATGACCACCTTGTTTGATCGTCACCTGATAGATCGAATCCGCAATCGGCTGGGACTCCCGCTGGTCGGACATCGAGACTTTGGACGTGTGTTTGTCGGCAAGACTGGCCTGGAAGTCGGTGGCCCCAGCAGATTCTTCACGCGGCAGTTGCCTCTCTATCGCGTGGCGCAAGCGATCGACCAACTCAACTTCAGCGCCGATACGGTCTGGAGCCTGGCCCACGCAAGCAAGCCGGCCCATCCAGCACCCTCGCTCTCGCGCGGCCGCACCATCATCTGTGACGGAACGGACCTGCGCAAGGTCCCCGACGGTCGATACGATTTCGTGCTGTCATGCCACAACCTTGAACACATCGCAAACCCGCTCCAGGCCCTAGCCGAGTGGGCCCGCGTCATTCGGCCTGGCGGGCACCTACTGCTGATAGTGCCCAGCAAGATCGCAAACTTCGACCATCGGCGCCCGTACACCAGTTTCGAGCATCTGATAGAAGACTTCCAGCATCAGGTCGACGAGCACGATATGACGCACCTCGACGAAATCCTGGCGCTGCACGACTTGAGCCGCGATCCCCGGGGCGGGCACCGAGGAGCAATTTCGGGCTAGATCACTGCGCAATTTCGAGAACCGCTGCCTACACCACCACGTGTTTGACCTGCCACTGGCTGCTGCGGCGCTTAAGCACTCGGGGCTGGACGTGCGACGCCATACAACCACGCCGCACGAATACGTCGTGCTCGCTCAAAAGCCGTGACTGAAACGCGCACCCGGAATGCGCAGCCAGGCCGCGCGTCCGTCCCTTCCTAGGCTTTGCCCCGATCCGGCGCGAGAATCCTCATTCCCCCAGCAAAACTTCGAAGTCGCCGGCGGGGCTGTCGTCTGCTATTCGAACTGGCAAAGCACCGGATTCGAGAAGGGCTACTCGGTGAGCATTCTCCTCGTCTCAGCTTGAGGTACCTTGCTATCGATCTGCGGGTGGCCCGGTCCCTTACGCCAGGTGCGACACTACGATCCGGCGCTGAGCTATGGTCTACGTGCTCATCTTGTTCACATGCGCGCTAATAGTCCGTGCGACACAGCGTGAGCGTGTTTACGCCACATTGTTCGTAGCCTGCGTCTTGGCGACGTTTGTTGCACTGCAGGGTCCCGAAACCAGCAACGACTTCATCACCTATCAAGAGTGGTATCGCCTCGGCACCGACGCCGCAGGCTTGCTAGAGCGCCCCCCGCTGCTGGAGGCTCTCTTCATTGGCGGGATGACCGCCAGCAGTGCGATCGGTGTGCCTTTTCGGTTGTTCGTATGGGCGGTGGCGCTGGGCGCCATCACCTTGAAGCTCTACTGCATTCGGCGTGTCGCGGTCTCGGGAACTGCTCTTTGGACCGGCGTGTCGTGTTACCTGTTCTCTGATTTCTTGTTGCACGAGTTCACGCAACTGCGCGCAGGGCTCGCCATTGCACTCTTCATGCTGTCGCTGGTCCTCCTCGGTGAGGGGCGGCAGCGGGCGTACCTTGTCGCGACGTGCGTAGGTGTGATGATCCACTCGGCCGCGCTGTTGGGGCTGTTTGCTTGGCCCCTGTCACGGTTTCGGCGAGGGGGTCTGGACATAGTTCTCCTAGTCACGTTGGCCGTTGTCGTCTCTGTACGGGTCAGCGGGGTTCTCGCTCTCGACCGATTTGCTGAAGAATTGAGCGCACTCGATCCACGCCTGGCGTTGTATGTTCATCTCGCGACATCGGGCGCCAACGAACTTCTGAACCCTGTTTCGATTCGCAGCGGCCTCGTGCTACTGCTGATAATCACCAGCTACGTTGCGTTGGTGCGCCGTGAGCGCCGCCGCGCGTCGACCCGAGGCGTGGACCAGCCGGTTCCCGCGAAGGCCGCTTCTCTCCTCACCTTGTTGAGACTGATCGTCCTCGGACAGATCGCTCTCTTCGCCTTTTCCGAAGTGAAGGAATTAGCGGTGCGCGTCATGGAGTTCTGGATGGCCTGCTTGCCTCTGTATGGCGCGCGGTTGGCTCAGATACGTGGAATGAGGCTGCCCTTGGCGATCGTGTGGTTCTGGCTCGCCGCCACCTTCGGAAACTATGTGTTCCGTGAGCCCGCGCTGGTCAACCCTTACTCGATCGGCCTCTGATCGAGCATCGATCACGGATGCGGCATAGGCCCCGAGACCGCGCCCAGGCCGTCTCTCAATCCGCGCCAGATCATCTGGCGATTCGGCCGCGAGTTGGGTGCCAGCAGCCCATGGAACACAATGATCTGCAGCAATTGCGACAAGTCGGCAGCGCGCCAAGCCCAACGCATGCCCGGAGTCCTCTGGAGCAGCAAGCTGTTGCGGACCATGTAGTAGTAGCGAAAGGGCTTGTGCACCGGCAAGCGCCTGCCGCCCCACCACGGGACGGTTAACACGCTTTCACCGAGCCGGTGATGCAGCAGGGCACCGGGCACACCGTGAATGCTCAAACCCGCACGACGCGCCCGCAAGCACCACTCGGTGTCGACCTTGTCGATGAATAGGCTTTCATTCATGACGCCGACCTTGTCGAGCGCGGCAATCGGAATCAACGTCCCGGATGCAATCAGCATGTCGCACGACATCGAAGTCGCATCGGGCGGGACTTCGACCTGAAGGTAGCGTGCCCAACGAAAGTGCGTGAACTTCGGCCGTGCCGCCGCACCGAACCCGTCCACCCGCGCTGGGCCGACCGCGCCGACCTTGATGCCAGTCGCAGCAAGACGATCGTGCGCTCGTCGCAAGCGATCGACCATCGCCGCATCGGCAACGCTGTCCTGGTCGAGCAAGAGCACGAAGTCAGCCCGACGACTCCTGGCCCACGCGATGCCCCGGTTCTGAGCGTGTGCAATGCCACTGTTGCTCTCCAGCCTCAGCAGTTTGACTCGCTCCAACGAACTGATCGTCTCGAGTGCGGCGGGCCCCGAACCGTTATCCACGACAACGACCTCGTCGACCTGAGGAAGGACAGCTTGCAGCCCTTCCGCCAGTCGTTCTGCGTCCGGATGAAAGGTGACAACAACAGCTATCGTGGCCGTGGCCGGCTTGGGAACAAGTGAGCTCATGTCAGATGACTGGACTGCTAACATTATCAGTGTGCCATTGCGTCTTCCAGCACAGGCGACACTCCGACCCGACATGTCGTGCCCGAGTCCGCCCGACGCAATTCGGATCATCCCCTCGCTATGCGTCAGCCAGTCTCCGTCGCGATGGCCGTCTACAACGGCTTGCCCTATCTTCGCCAACAGATGGCATCGGTTCTGCGCGAGCTTCGACCCGAAGATGAACTGGTCGTAGTTGATGATCACTCGACGGACGGCTCCTTGGCTTGGCTGCAGGGCCTGCGAGACTCTCGGTTAGTCTTGCTGCCCAACGATCAGAACTTGGGCGTGAGTCGCAGTTTCGAGCGGGCTCTGTGCGCGTGCACCAGGCAGGTCGTGTTGCTGTGTGATCAGGACGACGTATGGATTGCCGGCAAGCGCGATGCGCTTGCGCTGCCCTTCGAGCAAGATCCACAGTGCGCGGTGGTTGTATCCGATGCCCAGGTCATCGACGAACACGGCGCGATCCTGTCGCCTTCCTTCATGGCCGGGCGTGGCGGGTTCCGCGGCGGCTGGTGGTCAACTCTCGTCAAGAACCGCTACCTCGGCTGCTGCATGGCTCTGCACCGCGATATCGTCGCGCTGGGCTTGCCCATTCCCGCCCGAGCACCGATGCACGATATGTGGTTCGGCATGCTGGCCGTCAGTCGCGGACGGGTGCACTACATAGCACGTCCCTATCTTCAGTATCGTCGACACGATCGAAACGTCAGCCCGTCCACCCGCGCCGGCGTTCTGCAGATGCTGCGCTGGCGATGGAATCTCTTTGTTGAAGTGCGTCGACGGCTTGGCGAACGCTCGAGGGCCGACACAGAACTGCACAAAAGAAAAGAGCGGGCCGCTGGTTCCTGATGACAGGTCACGCCGGAACAATTCAACAGCTAGCAGCTAGGTTCCGCTGCGACCGCGTGGAGCGCCTTGAATGCCCGCTTCCATTTCCAACTCGGGCGCAGGCAGCCCACGCTGAAGGGCATCGCAAAACCTCTCGAGCAGGGCTGCCCTGCTGAGCGAACTGCCAACGACAGCGGTGGCGCGCGACCCCATCGCCTCAAGGTCCTCCACCGGTAGGCCTAGCATTTGTTCAAGCGCACGCTGCGCCGCATCCACATCGCCGTGCTCGACGTGCCACCCAATCTTGTACCGGTCAACGAGGTCGCTCACGTGGTTGTGCTTCGGGCCGAGCAACATGATTGGGCGCGAAACTGCCATCGCCCCGTAAACCTTGCAGGGATGGACGATGCCGACCATATCGTTGCCGATCGAGACCACGTGTACGTCGGCGGCTGACAGCGAATAGCGGATTTGGTCGAATGGTTGGTAGGGCAGCGAGCGAAGGTTCTTGACTTCCGAGGCGATCATCCGCTCGACCTCTTCCTTGCCACTGCCACCGCCGACGCACAGCATCAAAAGTCTCGGGTCCCCTTGCATACGTGCGGCAGCTTCCAAGACTGTCGATATCGGATTTGCCGGCGAATGGTTACCTGAATACATGACCACGAACCTGTCGGGCGGCACATGCTCGCATCGGAAATCGTTGTCGCGGTGATCCACGCTCCCCAGCTTGTGTTCGTGCGGCCACGGCGGAATCGTTGTGACCTTGCTGCCGATGTCTAGCTTCCTGCGCAAACGCTCCTCCATGTAGCGGTCGAGCACCACCACGTCCGTTGCCCGGCGCAACGTCAACCGGTTCAAGGCATCGAACGCACGCACGAGGACGGAGTCGTGAGCCAGTATCCCCATCGCCACCATCTGGTCAGGGTTGAGGTCCATCAGCCAGTATTTAAACGACACGCCGCGCAGCTTGCTGATGATGGCCCCCGCGATGCCGCAGAACGGCGGTGACGTTGAGGTCATCACTCCGCAAAGGCGCCGCGTAAACAGCCCACGCACGGTAGCTTGAATCAGGAAGATCCACTGCGCAACCACGCGCACCGTGATCGATGATTTACCGAACGACGACAACGGCAATCGACGGATGTCGACGCCGCCTCTCAACTCCCGCGAGGGATAGACCTTGGAGGGGTCATCGTACCCGCGAGCCGATGCGTAGACGATCGTTCGATAGCCGCGCCTCGCCATTTCGGCTGCCGCATCGGCAACGTGCTGCCCCACGCTCGCGGGGTCAGGCACGTACACCTGCGAGATGATCAGGAAGGTCGGTCGAGCAGCAGACTTCAATATAGCCAACTGTCCGCGCACATGCCGCGCGCTGGAGGTGTCACGCGCTGAAGAACCAACCGATCAAGATCCGGACACTCCATACCCCGCGGGAATTCCTTCTTTCCACGTTTCCATAAACTTGGACTCCGGGTTGAAACCATCGCCTGGGATAGGGTGTGAGCCCTTTGTGTAGGTGCTGACACTGCTCAGATGCGCCGTCTTCGCGTCGTACTTGGCGGCGAATTCGCCGAGGATCCACGCGTAGGTCTTCTCCATGCCGTCGCGCAAGCTTGGTGTCGGCTCCCAGCCGAAGACCTTGCTTGATCAGCGTGTTGTCGCTGTTGCGGCCGTTCACGCCCTTGGGCGCGTCGAGGTTGTAGTTGCGCTTCAGCTTGATGCCGGCGATGTCCTCGACGATGTCGACGAGCTGGTTGATGCGTCACCAGCTCGCTCGAGCCGAGGTTGATCGGCTCGAGCGATGTCGCTGTCGCGTGATCATGTAGATGCCCTTGAGGCAGTCGTCGATGTACATGAACGAGCGGGTCTGCTTGCCGTCGCCCCAGATCTCGATCTCGTGCTTGCCGCTGACAGCTTGGCCTCGATGACCTTGCGGCAGATGGCGGCCGGGGCCTTCTCGCGGCCGCCTTCCCAGGTGCCGAGCGGGCCGTAGACGTTGTGGAAGCGCGCGACGCGCGTCGGGCATTCCGAAGTCCTCGCGGAAGTGGCGGCACATGCGCTCGCTGAAGAGCTTCTCCCAGCCGTAGCCGTCTTCGGGCATCGCGGGATAGGCGTCCTCTTCCTTGAGGGCGTCGACGTCTTGTGCCGTTCTGCTTGTCGCCGTTGTAGACGCAGGCGGACGAGGCGTAGAAGAACCGCTTCACGCCGCGCTCCTCGGGCGGCCAGGAGCAGGTGCGTGTTGATCAGCACGCTGATCATGCACAGCCCCTTGTTGTTCTCGATGAAGCCCATGCCGCCCATGTCCGCAGCGAGGTGGTAGACCTCAGTCGCACCGGCGCAGATCGTGCGGCAGACCTTGAAGTCGCGGCAGTCCCCGTGAAAAGGCCCGGCATGGTTCTCCGCCTCGCGGTGAACCTGATACCAGTGGTCCAGCGGCTTGATGTCGGCACCACGCACACTGTAGCCACCGTTTACAAAGCGCTTGACCAGATGACCGCCGATGAATCCCCCCGCACCGGTCACAACAACCACGCCCTTGCCTGCCATACCACCCTTTCACCATGAGACACGCGCGCCGCAGCGTCAACGTAAGAATCAAGTATATCGAGGCCTCTCATGCCCGTCGGCCGACGGCACGGCACCGCCGGAAGTCCGGTATTGGCGGCCAGTTGTCACTCTCCCATCCGCATGGCGGCCAGCCGGGCGCCGTCGTTGCAGATGGCGTGACGCCGATCGTCATGTTCGAGCACGTGTTTTCGCCGCCATCGGAACGGCATGCATGCGCAGACGGTTACATGAGGGCGCGGCGAGGACGTCCGCGTCATGCACCGGCGATGGCTGCAACAGGTGATGCAGCACCTCGCGCGGCAGCAACAGGTTGAAGCTGCAGCGACGGCGACGCAGGATCGCTCGCTACCAAGGCTCGGGCGCGCAGGCACCCCTCTGCTACACCGCCGGCTCGGTCGGACGCCCGATACAGTGATATTCGATGTGCTCGCTGCGCGCGAACGCGGCATCGAACAGGTTGCGGCCATCGAAGATCACCGGTTGCTTCAGCGACTGGCGCAGCGACGGGAAGTCGGGGCTGCGAAACTCCTTCCATTCCGTGACGATCAGCAGTGCATCGGCTTGTCGAACCGCCGCCGCCGCGTTCGATGCCAGTTCCACGCCCTTCCACGCGCCGATCAGCCTGCGCGCCTGCTCGAGCGCAATGGGGTCATAGGCGCACACGGTCGCCCCGCGCTCGATCAGTTGTTTGATCACGACCAAGCTCGGCGCCTCACGCATGTCGTCGGTGCCTGGCTTGAATGCCAGGCCCCACACGGCAAAGCGTCTCCCAGTGAGGTCGGGCCCGAAACGGGCGATGACCTTATCCACCAGGATGTGCTTTTGCCGGTCATTGACCGCTTCGACCGACGACAGCACGCGCAGATCAATTCCGACGCCCTCGCCGGTCTTGATCAGCGCCTTCACGTCCTTTGGAAAGCACGACCCCCCGTAGCCGCAGCCGGGGTAGAGAAATTGAGTGCCGATGCGCGGATCGCTGCCGATGCCTTGTCGCACCATCTCGATATCCGCGCCCAGCTTCTCCGCCAGGTTGGCGAGCTCGTTCATGAAACTGATGCGCGTCGCGAGCATCGCGTTGGCCGCGTACTTGGTGAGTTCGGCACTGCGCCGGTTCATTACCAGCAGGCGATCGCGATTGCGCAGGAACGGGCTGTACAGGGCACGCATCAGATGGATCGCACGCTCGTCGTCGGTACCGATGATCACTCGGTCGGGTTTCATGAAGTCCCCGACCGCGGCGCCTTCCTTTAAGAATTCGGGGTTCGACACGACAGCGAAGCCAACGTCGACGCCACGCGACTCCAATGCCTCGCGCACGGTGGCTTCAACAGTGTCCCCGGTACCCACCGGCACTGTGCTCTTGTCGACGATCAGCTTGTAGTCGGTCATTCGATCGCCGATCGCGCGTGCAGCCTGCGCGACATGTTGCAGATCCGCAGAACCGTCTTCGCCTGGCGGCGTGCCTACGGCGATGAACTGGATAGTGCCGTGTTGCACGGCTTGACCGACGTCGGTGATGAATTGCAGCCGTTGGGCGGCTGTGTTGCGCTGGATCAGGGTCTCCAGACCGGGCTCATGGATGGGCACGCCCCCCCGATTCAGCAGCGCGATCTTCTCGACGTCCACATCCAGGCAAAGCACGTGGTTGCCCATCTCCGCGAGGCAAGCGCCGGTGACGAGGCCCACATAGCCGGAACCGCAGACAGTGATCTTCATTGTGCGTTGTTCGCTCGCGCGACCGTTGACTGAGATGTGGCCGGAATTTTCCTCGATTCGTGTGTTCGACGAGCCCCGATGAGCGGGACTGCGTCCGCTTCATGCACTGGTTCAGACAGCGAAAGGGCCTGCCCAGTCACGGAGCCCGTGGCGGCGCACGATATTCCGGAAGCGCACTGGCCAGCGCAGCACGCACGGCGACATCGACGCTTGTCGGCGGCGGCGAGCGCGCCAGATCGAGCAAGGCCTCGATAGAAGCTGACACTTGATTCAACCGCGCCACGCGCAGTTGCGGCACGCGGGTTGGTTCGGTGGTGTCCGCATCGGCCAGAAGTTCCTCGTAGAGCTTCTCCCCGGGTCGCAGGCCACTGAACTCGATCGCGACCTCATCTGCCGGCTGCCCAGCCAGGCGAATGAGCTGCCGCGCAAGATCGACGATGCGGACCGGTTCTCCCATGTCAAGCACCAGCACCTGCCCGCTCTCGCCGATGGCAGCCGCCTGCAGCACCAGGCGCGCCGCCTCGGGAATCGTCATGAAGAAGCGAATGATGTCCGGGTGCGTCACCGTCACCGGCCCGCCCTTGGCAATCTGCTCTTTGAACTTCGGAATCACGCTGCCGCTGGAGCCCAGCACGTTGCCGAAGCGCACGGCCATGAACCGCGTGGCCGGGTACTCGACGGCCAGGGCCGACACCACCATCTCTGCGGCCCGCTTGGTCGCGCCCATCACGTTGGTCGGGTTCACGGCCTTGTCGGTGCTGATCAGCACGAAGCGCTCAACCGCGACTTCGGCCGCTGCGAGTGCCGCGTGGTGTGTCCCCAACGTGTTGTTGCGCAATGCGGCCATGGCATTGCCTTCTTCCATCAACGGCACATGCTTGAACGCCGCGGCGTGGAAAACCACCTGGGGTCGTGTGCGCGCCATCGTCTCCCGCAAGTGCCCGAGATCCTTCACATCGCCGATCACCTTCTCGAGCGGCAGCGACCCGAATCGCTCGCCGAGATCCTGCTCGATGGTGTACAGATTGAACTCGCTCAGCTCATAGAGCACGATCCGCGCGGGCCGAAAGTACGCCACCTGCCGGCACAGCTCGCTGCCGATGCTGCCGCCCGCGCCGGTGATCATCACGGTCTTGCCGCGCAGCGTCTCGGCGATGCCCGATTCGTCGAGCTGCACCGGCTCGCGCCCCAGCAGGTCTTCGGGTTCGATCTCGCGCAACAGGTCAATGCGCTGATTGCCATCGCGCAGCTCGTCGGCCGACGGCACCGTGACCACCGGCAGCCCGGTGGTCGCGGCCAGCTCGAGCACCTCCCGCCGGCGTGTGCCGCGTGTCGACGGCATGGCCATGATCAGGTGCGTGGCCGCGCCGAGCGCGGCGCCGTCGCGCATCATGTCGATCGGCCCCAGAACGGGCACACCGGCGATGCGTGCGCCTTGCTTGTCTGGATCGTCATCGAGCAACCCGAGCACGATCCAGCCCTGCTGATGGATGCCGGCCACCAGCAGCCTGCGCCGCCTCGCCCGCGCCCAGCACCACCGCGCGGCGGATCTCCGCGTCGCTGCCGGTGATGCGCGCACGCGCATGTTCGTACAGCATGCGGTACAGCATGCGCGCCAGCGCCACCGTCATCAAGGTGAACACCGGGTGCAGCGCAAGCACCGCGCGCGGCACCTTGTTCATCTGCAGCGCGAGCACGAACGCGGCGCACAGGGCCCCTGCGGCGCCACAAGCCAGCGCCAGGCGGCTGACCTCGCCAAAGCCGGAGAAGCGCCACATGCCCTTGGGCACCTTCAGCTGCCAGAACATCAGCACGTAGACGACCACGATGCCCAGCATCACCCAAGCGTCGTACTCGGGCCGCGCGTCGATCCAGCGCTCGAAGCCCAGGCGGAACAGGTAGGTGGCATTCCAGGCCGCTGCCACCAGCAACGCGTCGACCACGAGCGGCGGCGGCTCGCGATGCGGCCGCAGCCGGGCCAGCGCCAAGTCGAGCCGGTGCCAGACGGTGGGTCCACCCGAGCCGGGAGCCGGCAATCCGGACAGCGGGCGATCGGGGGCTTGGTCTCGCATCACCGAGATTGTCACCGCTGGACCAGCAGGCGCAACGTGCGCCCGATGACCGCCAAGTCGGACTTCCAATTGGCACGCTCGACGTACTCCGCCTGCCGCCTGAGCTTGCGCGGCAGGATCACCTCGATATACGTGCGCTCGGGATCGGCGGCTGCCTGCAAGCAACTGCGCTTCGTCGACGAACTCCAGCGCGGCTGGATCGGTGATGCCCGGGCGCACCGCAAGCACACGCTCGCGCAACTCCGGCGGATACAGCGCGACGAAGCGCGGCACCTCCGGTCGCGGGCCGACCAGGCTCATGTCGCCGCGCAACACGTCGATCAACTGCGGCAACTCGTCGATGCGGTGGTGGCGCAGCCAACGGCCCGCCCGCGTGATGCGGGCATCGGCGAATCCGGTCACGGCAGGGCCGTGCGCTGGCGTCATGGACTCGCATCGTGCGCAGCTTGTGGATGCGAAACAGCCGCCCTCCGCGTCCCACCCGCTCCTGGCGGAAGAACACCGGGCCCGGCGAATCGAACCACACCCACGCCATCGCGAGCAGCAGCACCGGCGCGAGCACGATCAACGCGAGCGACGCAAGCACCAGGTCGAAGGCGCGCTTGACCATCGGCGTCAGCTGGAGACGCTCAGCAGCTCGCGCACCGCATCGATCACGCGCTCGACATCGGCATCGGTCATGCGCGTGTAGATCGGCAGGCTGAGCTGGCGTTCGTAGACACGCTGGCTGTGCGGGAACATCTCCGCGGTGCAGGCCGTAGCGGTCGCGCCAGTAGGGTTGCTGGTGCAGCGGGATGTAGTGCACGCTGCAGCCGATGCCGAGCTCGAACAGGCGCTCGATCAGGCGCTCGCGCGTGATGTTCGCGCAGTCGGCCAGGCGCAGCGCGTACAGGTGCCAGGCGTGCGTCTCGCCCGCGGGTGCATCGGCGCCGGAATCACCGGCAGACCCGCGAAGGCGCGCTGATACCGCGCCGCGATCTCCGCGCGCCGCTGCGCGAAGGCGCGCGCCTTCTTGAGCTGATGCAGGCCGATCGCTGCGGCGATGTCGGTCAGGTTGTACTTGAAGCCCGGCGCGACGATCTCGTAGTACCAGCTCGGCACCGACGACGTGAAGCGATCGAAGGCGTCGCGGCTCATGCCGTGCAGCCGCATCACGCGCGCGCGCTGCGCGAGATGCGGCATCGCGCGTCACCAGCATGCCGCCTTCGCCGGTGGTGATGGTCTTGTTGGCGTAGAAGCTGAACACGGTGGCGTCGCTGGCCAGCGTGCCGACCAGTCGCCCGCCGCTGGTGGTTGGCAACGCGTGCGCGGCATCTTCGACCACCTTCAAGTCGATGGCGTCGCGCGATGTCGAGGATGGCGCCGCATGTCGGCGGCCAGACCGCCGTAGTGCACCGGGATGATGGCCTTGGTCTGCGGCGTGACCGCCGCCTCGACCAAGCGCGGGTCGATGTTCAGCGTGGCCGGGTCGATGTCGACCAGCTTCACGTCGGCGCCGAGGTAGCGCACCACCTCGGCCGTGGCGGTGAAGGTGTGCGTGGTGGTGATCACCTCGTCGCCGGGGCCGATGCCCAGCGCTTCGAGCGCGAGGTGCAGGCCCGGCGGTGGCCGAGTTGACCGCGATGCACTGCAGCGCAGGGTCGCCGAGAAAGCCGGTGAAGTCCTGCTTCGAAGCGCTTGGCCTTGGGTCCGGTGGTGATCCAGCCGGAGCGCAGCGTATCGACGACCTCGGCGATCTCCTCTTCGCCGATTTCGGGCAGGGCGAATGGCAAGAACGGCTTGCTCATGGCTGCGGCTTCTCGATCCAGGCCAGCACATGCGTGCGCAGCAGCGGCAGCGCATTGAACACCGGGTACAGCGCCGGATGCAACGCGCACACCGCGGCGCGCGAGCGGCGGCGCCAGCGTGACGCGTTGGTACTGCACACGGCCTGCGGGAAACAGCTCGCGGATGCGCGCCACCGGCACGCCGCGCACGTCCGGGTTGCGCGGGTTGTCGACCGTGAAGTCGTACCACAGCACGCCGCCGCCCGGGCCGCACCCAGCGCCACATCGTCTGCGCCAGGCGCCACTGGAACGGCGCGTCGAGCAGCGACGAGAACACGGTGGACTGCAGCACGATGTCTTCGCTCTCGTCGGGCAGCTTGACGCAGCGAGGCGTCGCCTTGCATCAGCGTCACGCGCCGCGGGCAGCGCCTGCATCGCCTGGGCAAAGCGCTCGGGCAGCAGCTCGATGCCGGCCAGGTTGCGCGGCGCGAAGCCCAGGCGCAGCAGCTCGAGCAGATTGCCGCCGGCTGCCGCAGCCGACCTCGAGCACGCGGCGCGCGCGACAGGTCGCGCCAGCCCAGCGCGACGAACAGGCGCAGCATCGCGCGCTGGCGCTCCTGCACCGTGTGCCAGACATCGGGGTTGCAGCAGGCTGTAGCGGTCGCTCGGCGCGCGCCGCGCGTAGCGCTCGCGCGACCGCGTTGCGCCTCGTCCGCCGGGGCTGCGGATTTCATCGACCGATCGCGTCGAGGAAGCGCCGCGCCAGCACCGGATAGCTGTGGTGCGCCAGCACGAACGCGCGGCCGCGCTCGCCCATCGCGCGGCGCTCGGCGCTGCTCAGCGCGGCCAGCGTGCGCAGGCCCTGCGCCACCGCCGCGGCGACTCGGGCGCCACCGTCAGCCCGCAGCCGCTCTCGGCCACCGGATCGTTGCCGGCCTCTACCGAATGCAGCACCGCGCAGCCGGCCATCATGTAGTCCATCAGCTTGTTCGGCGCGATGCCGAAGCGGTAGATCGGCACACGCTGCCAGCCGATGTAGGCGATGTCGATCGCGCGCGAGGAACGACGGGATCTGCGCCTTCGGTATCGGCGGCAGCAGCGTCACGTTGCGCGATTGTCTCCTGCGGCGACGCGCTGCGCCAGGCGCTGCGCGCTCGTGGCCGTCGCCGACCAGCACGAAGCCGAGCGGCACGTCCGCGCAGCAGCGCGCGGCGTCGAGCAGCGTGTCGAGCGCATTGGGCAGGCCCATCGAGCCGGCATAGCCGACCACCAGCGCGCCCGCGCGCGCGCAGCCGGTCGATCGCGGCGCGCCACGTCGTCGCGCAGCGGCTGCGGCTCGCCGCGCCCAGTCGTCGCGGCGACGATGCCGTTGGGCACGATCGTCAGCCGTGCGCAGGTCGAGCCCGCGCGCCGCCATGTGCTCGTGCACCTTGGGCAGCATCGAGACCACCACGTCGGCGTCGCGGTAGGCGGCGTCCTCGGCCCACTGGCACAGCCGCGCAAACGGGTGGCGCGGCGACATGCCCGCCAGCTCGATCGGCGACAGCGGCCACAGGTCGTGCACCTCGTAGACCAGGCGCGCCGCCGGCCGAGCCTGGCGGGCGATGGCGCGCGCCACCCAGATGTCCATCGGGTAGGTGCTGGAGGCGATCACCGCGTCGGGGCGGAAGCGGCGCGCCCGCTGGGCGTCTGGCGCCACAGCGCGAGAGAAAGCCGCGATGTTGCGCGCGCGCCCGACGCCGTTGCCCGCGTAGGCGGCGTGGCCAGCCAGCGGTAGTCGATGCCGTCGATGAGCTCGTCGCCCGGCCGCGGTTGCACGGCGCGCACGTGCGAATGCGCGCGGCGACGATCTGCACGCGGTGCCCGGCGCGCACCCATTCGCGCGCCAGGAGTAGGGGCGGAACTCCATGCCGTGCCGCGGCGCGCCGGCGTAGTGGTTGATGTACAGGATGTTCACGCCAAACACGCCTCGGCAACAAGGACGAACGGGGTCATGCCGGGCCCGCGCGATGAAGGTCCAGCACGCGTCGATAGGCGTCGATCATCAGGTCCAACGACCTCTCCCACGTGTAGTGGCGCAAAACGTGCTCGCGCGCTGCCGTACCGAGTGATCGGCGCAGCGCGTCGTCGCCGGCGAGCCTGCACAGGGCATCAGCCGCAGCCAGTGGATCGGCGCGTCGCACGACCAACCCCGTTTGCTCATGCTGGATCACCTCGGCCAGCCCATCTGCGTCAGACACTACGATCGCCTTGGCGCACGCGGCCGCCTCGATGGCGGCGACGCCGAAGCTCTCGTGGCGGCTGAACGCGACGAAGATGTCGAGGCGCTGCAGCATGTCGGGCACCCTGCCGTGCGGCACCGCGCCATGGAAAACGGCCACATCGCCCAACCCAAGACGGCGGCCTTGCGGCGCAGCGACTCCTCGTCGGGCCCGCACCGGTGATCTCCAGCCGCAGGTCGAGGCGACGGGTAAGGCGCTGGCGGGCCAGCGCAAAGGCGTCGAGCAGCAGGTCGATACCGTAGACGCGCGACAGCGTCTTCACCGTGCCGACCACCAGGCTGCCGGACCGCTCGCGCGATCGAGGAGCAAAGCGCCGTTCGTCGACTCCGAAGGGGGTGACGAACACGTCGGGATGGTCGAAGTCCGTGCCGCCTGGCGCGCCATGCACTGGCTGGTCGATGCGATCGCTGTCGCCGCAGCCAAGTTGCCGCGCAGCAGCCAACGGTGCAGCGGCGAGATGGCGGGGAAGTCATAGACATCGGTGCCCCAGATCGATGTCAGCAGCGGCCGGAAGCCGCTCAGCCGTGCGAGCAGCCCATAGCCCGTCGCGTAGTGCGCATGCAGCAGGTGCGGCGACATCTCGCGCAGCCAGCGGCCAGTTCGCGCGCGCACAAGCCATAGGCCAGCAGCGCGCCATCGCAGGCGACGCCAGTGAACGCGGCGATCGAGCGCCTCGGTGGGGACCTGCGCGCTGAAGAGATGGACCTCGAGTCCGCGCCCTGACAGCCCGTTGACCCAGCGCACCGTGTGGATCGAATTCGCGGCAGCGAGGAAAGCCACCTTCACGGCGAACCCGTTAGGTCGTCGGCCACTTGGCGCGCGCGCGCTTCCCAGGTGTGCTGCGGCTTGACGCGCCGTGGAGCGCCTCTGTCGTCGAGCACGACCGGTCGGCAGCCAGGCGGCTCAGCAGAGCGGCGATCTGCGAGGCGTCGTAGGGGACAGACCAACCGATGCCTTCGCTCGTCGTGAAATCCCCCGCCAGCGTGCCCTCGCTAGCGATCACCGGCCTTTCGACACCCAGGTACTCGTAGAGCTTCAGCGGCGCCGCGAACTCCCAGTAGGGCTGCGGTTCGATGCAGATGACGCCGACGTCGGCCTGTTCGAACAGCTCGACAAGCTGCTCGCCAGAGCGATGCTCGACGCGCACGTTGCCTGCGGCTGGCAGCGGATACTCGTGCCGCTTCGCGTCCCATTCGGTGGCCCGGGTGCAGATCACGAGTTCGACTTGCGGCAGGTCGTGGAGTGCGCGTACCAGCGCATGCATCCGATAGTGCTCGCCGAGGCCGCCCACGTACAGCAGCCGCAAGCGAGCGCCCGGGCGCCGCGGCGGCACGCCGTCGGCGCAACCGGGGGGCAGCGCGGCGAAGCGGTCTTGCTCGATCCACGGCACGTGCCGAGCCATGGCCATCGACGGAAGGTACAGACGTTTCAATAGCCGCCGGTACTGCCAGAGGTCGTAGCGATAGAACAGCTTGGCCCCCGCGCGTTTCCATGCCGGAGCGCCGTGCCATAACCTGGGAAGCGCCAGTAGATGTCGCGATAGAACACGCCGAGCGGCACCGCTCTCGCCTTTAGCCGGGCAAAGAAGCCGAAGTCGAGCGTCGGGTGCAAAGGCAAATGGTGCCGATCCGTCAGCAAGGTGGGCTCGGTCGAGCTTTCGCCGTACATAAAAGCGTAGTGGACACCTTGTCTCAAGCCGCGCTCGATACGACTGATAGCAGCGGCGCGTTCAGACGAGTAGCCGCTGACGACGTCGACTTCAATGCCCAACGACCGGAAGGCCTCCATCATCTGGTGCGGTCGACGCCACTGGCCGCGGCTGACCCCGGCGCCACCGGCAACGGATGATGAAAGATCATTCGCATCCGAGCGCTTGGCCTCGGCCGAGGTCACGCCCCGGTCGACCCACCTCCTCGAAGAAAAGCTCGTGCCAGACGGCCAGATTCAACAATCGCAGCGAACATCCAAGACGGCATCCTGCACGCGGATCCCGACTGCGGCGGCCACATCGGCAGCGAATCGACTCCTGTCGATCTTCTCGGCGAGCCACTGCGCCAGTGGGCCACCGTCCCGAACCAGGCTGGCTCGGGCACGGCCCAGCCGACCTTGTCGCGCCGCCAAATCACTTCAGCGGGCAGTTCATCGCGCGCCGCGTGCGCGCCAACCACTTGGTCCAACCATCGTGGATGCGATAGCACAACGGAACGCGGGCCAGGAACGTCACCAGGCGCCAGTCCATGAAGGGCATGCGCGACTCGACCGACCACGCCATCGCGGATTGGTCGGCGTAGTGCAGCAGATTCTGCAGTTCGGTGGCAAAGTCGCGACGCAGCGCGTCGGGAAGGTCGCTTGACCAACCGTCAACGCGGGCAATGCGACTCGACAGCGCGTCCAGTCCGCGTGTCCCGGCGAGGCATCGGAGCCAGTTGCCCGCGAGTCCGGACAGGATCGTGCGGTCTGCACCGCGCGTATGGCGCGCAATACCCACGTTCACGCAACGCCTCGAGCGGCTGCCCGTGGACCAAGTGGTTGCGCAAGTAACGAAGATATCCGGCCAGTCGCTCGTCGGCGCCTTGCCCGTCGAGGGTCACGATGACGCCGCGCCGGGCCACGAGCGCATAGGTGTGCCAACTTGACATCAATGTATTCGCCGGTGGCGAATCGAGTGCCCAGATCAGGCGTTCGTGCGCTGCGGGAATGTCCTGCCAGCGCGGTTCGATAGTGTTGGAGGCGACATCGAGACGCTTCGCGGTCGCCGCGACGAAGGCACTCTCATCGGCACGGCGCAGCAGCTGCCCGTAGGCGGTGTCGCGCGAGGGTTCACGCGCCTGGCCCTTGTAGACGCTGGAGAAGACTTCCTGCCGCTCTCGCACGCCGCGTCGTCGCAGCTCGGCATTCACCCGCGCCGCGATCTGGGAACTGTCGAGCCCCCCGGAAAGCGCTGTGCCGAAACGAACGTCCATGCGCATGCGCACCCGCACGGCATCGTCCAGCAGCGAGCGGTACTGATGGGCTGAGGCGATCCGCGGTCGCCGCGTCGAAGGGCACATGAAGAGCCCCTGGGTCCACGTCGGGTGCAGACCAGTACGGCACCGGATTCAGGCGGCCCGCAGCGTCGACCGGCACCTCCGCCCAATGGCCCGCGGGGAAGCGACGGATGCCGACGAACATGGTGTCGTCCCGCCATGTTGTCGGACCCGAGATCGCAAATTGCGCGCACGCAGCGGGTTCGGCTTGCGCCCTCACGTCTGGATGCGCAAGCAGCGCCTTGATCTCGCTGGCCAACAGAAGCACGCCCTGAGGTCCGCTCCAGACGTAGAGCGGCTTGACCCCAAAGCGGTCACGGGCGATCACCAGTGAGCGTCTTCGCGCATCGTGGATGGCAATCGCCCACATGCCATTCAAACGCGCCCATGCCTGCTGGCCCCAGTGCTGATAGGCCGCGAGCAGGACCTCGGTGTCGGAGTGCGACTCGAAAGCATGTCCCTGCGCTTGCAGCTCAGCGCGCAGTTCGATGTGGTTGTAGATCTCGCCATTGAAGACGGCGTGGAGGTGGTTCCCGCGACGCATCGGCTGGTGACCCAGCGGCGACAGATCCACGATCGCTAGACGACGATGGCCCAGCACCAGGCGACGGGCGACCGCTGCGGCGGCATCGGCATTTGCTTCGGGCTGTGACGAGGTCACCGTGCTCCGGACCAGCTTCGGCGTATCGACGCCCCAGAGAACCTTCGCATGCGCTCGCCATCGAGCATTGCATAGCCTTCGTCATCGGGACCGCGGTGGCGCAGCGCTGTCGTCATCGCGACGACCGTGGACAGCGGCGTCGGCCGCTGTGCGCTCAGCGCGACGACGATGCCGCACATGGCAGGACGAGAGTTGCTGCTGCCTCTGGAGCCAGGCACCGTGGTTTCATGATGGGGCCGGACCCCCTCGACATGAACCTTCCATGATGCTCGACCACGGACCGTTCATGACACGCTTGCCACGCTGCGGTAGACATCGACGATTCTTTCAGCGACTGCGGCGCGCGAGAAGCGGGTGAGAAAATCCGAGCCAATTGCCTGCGGATCGTAGGATCTTCGAAGTGTCGGCCACACGCTCCAACGCTTTGGCCAAAGCATCGGGGTCTTCGACTCCTACCAGCAGACCATTGCCTTGGTTGACGATGGACTCCGGGCCACCGCACCTGTGCCGCCACGACCGGCCTCCCCGAAGCGATGGCCTCGGCGCACACCACCGCAAAGCTCTCATGCCGCGACGGCAGCACGAACGCGTGCGCCTCACGGAACAAGGTGGGGACCTTTCGCCGTTCGACAGCACCAGACTATTTGGACCCCGTTATTGAGCCGCAAGTGTGTGGTCATGGCTCTCAGCGCCGCGCCCAGCGGCACGTCACGGGCAATCCTGAACTCCACCCGGCCGGGCGCTGGATTCCAGCGCGCGACCGCCTGCAGCAGCACGTCGAACCCCTTCTGTTCGACCAGCGCGCCCATCGCAAAGAACACACCAGCTTTCCCGGCGGCGGCGACGCCCAGTAGAACACCCGCTCGTCAACGAGGTTCGGTATCACCAGCGGCCGGGGAAAACCGAAGCTGCAGAACCGCTGAGCGGCAGAGGGGCTCACCGCGATCACCTGCGCGGCATCGCGCATGGCCTGGGCGACCTCGCCGATCGGCTGGCCCCGCTGCAGCAGATGAGGAAACGGGAACGGACTCATGTGCTCAGTGAGCACGTACGGGATACCTGACAGGCGCCGCAACTCTGAGGCGACATAGCCCGCCGGATAGCTCACGTGCGCGTGGATGAGGTGAATCTGCCGAAGTGCCGCTGGGCCTGAGCCAGGTTGCGGGCGTTTGCCTGCACGGTCCTTGTCGCCCCTCCCCACGGGAGCCGCGGCGACCACGTGAGCGCAGGATGGAAGACTTCGTGGTAGCCATCGACTGCGCGCTCGTCACCTCCGAAGGCGCGCAGCCGCCAGCGAAGCGAGCGCATCAGGCGCGCTGGATCGCGAAATGTGAGTTCGGCGTCGTCGTGTCCCCACGTGCTGACCATCAGCCTGTGCTCGGGGAAGACGCTGGCAATCGCCGCCACCTGCTCGCGCACAAAGATGCCGCTCAACGGCGTCGTGGCGCTTGGATACCAGCCTGGGACAACGAAGACGTTCACACCGGTGCGGCGAGTAGCCGAGGTCATCGGGCGATGCGCGCCCGCCGCCAATCGGCCAGCATCTGTTGGCTGTACAGAAGGAGATATCGCTGTGGATGGGGGTCTACATAGTCGATCAGGCGCTCCAGCGGCTGCGGCAACCGGAAAGGCGGATTCATCAGGTTGATCAGGCGGAAGCCCCCAATGAAGGTGTTCTTGTTGCTGATACCACCGTCGGCGTGCGAAGTGATCAGCAGGTGTCCGATGCCAGACGCTATGAAGTTGTCGATCAGTCGAAGCACATCGTCGTCGGGCAGGTGAAAGATCAGGTCGCGGCAAATCCAGAGGTCCACGGTCGGCAGCTGGCCGGACACCGCGTCGAGTGCAATGAACTCGCGCCCAGACGAACCATGCGCTCGCTGCAGGTCCTGGGTCAGTTCCTCGACAATGTCCGCGCCGATGTAGCGGACCCCGGCCGGCAGGTCGATGCGCTGGAACCAATGGAAGTCACCGCATGGCAAGTCCAGGATCGACGTGAACCCGCGGCGGGACACCAGTGCGGGCAGCTCGCGGCGTATCGGCTCGGTGTAGTCCAGCGCTTCGATCCCTGGCCAGACTTGGTCTCCGTCACACCCCAGTGATTCCGTCGCCAGTACTCGGTGAAGACCTGTCGAGCCGTCCTGCCTGCATTCCTCTTGCGCAGGTCGCGGTAGTACAGCTTCGAGGTGAAGCGCCAATAGATCTTCTTGAGCATCAGCATCATGGGCCTATCGCCCTCGGTCGATTGGCCGCTCGCCCGAGCACGTGGATCACGACCAGTACGAAGGCCACGACGTTCGCCGCCTCGAACAGCATCAGCATCCGGACATAGTCCTGCACACTGTCCGACAGGTACGCCGCGCCTGCCCGGTAAACCAACTGGACAATCGCGAACGTCAGCAGCAGGCCTTGACGGCCGAGGATGATCAGCACCGACGAGGTCGGCGAGAAAACAAAGTACAGCGCCACTGAGAACACCAGCACCTCCGCCATGTGCCCCGCCATCTGCCACTGCGGCCCGAGGAGGAAGATGAAAACCTCCTGACCGTAGCAGGCCAGCAGCGCGACGGGCAGCAGCGCAGCCGCAGCCAGGACGGCGCTGATGCGCAGGAATCTCTCTCTTGAGGAAGGCCACGTCGTGGTGCACATCGGCCGAGCCGCGTTGATAGAACACCTGACCGATGGCCGATCCCAGGACGGCGGCGGGCAGTCCGAGAATGCGCCACGCCAAACTCGAACTGCCCTGCTGCATCGGCGCCGAACCCGGCAGTGATGGTCAGCACGGGCAGGTTCTGGCTCACCGCATCGAGAGCTGCCCCCAGCAACAGGAACTGTGGGGCGGCCGCATGACCGCGCGCTGCGGCCATGCATTGCTGCCTCGAGACACCTCGACCGAGTGTCCACATCCAAGGCAGGACCAACATGGCACACCCCACGGCGGCCATCACCTGCGCAACCAGCAGGCCTTCGGAGAACGTGGCGAGGCCGAGCCCCACCCCGCCCAGCGCGGCGACTGCGGTCTGCCCGACCCGCAACTTGGCCACGGCGACGTAACGCCGCTGCCGGCTCAACAAGGCGGTGGCACTTGCAATCACTGCAATGCCGATTCCACTGACGACTGCGACCATCAGCCAGCCACCCAAGGGTGCCAGCGCGCTCGGCACCATGGACGTCAGCACGCCGACGGCTGCGACGCCGGCAAGCCCGGCTCCAAGCGCCATGGACAACATGATCGCGAGCCATGCGAGCGATCGGGCTTCCCTCTCCTCTTTCGGCAACACGATGGCCACCTCGTATCTCAGCGTGACCAAGACCGCGGTGATGGCTGCCACCGCGGTGAACACGCCCAACGCGCCGAACTCAGCAGGCGTGTAGAGGCGAGTCAGCACTGGTACCGCCGCCAAGGCAATCAGCTGCGACACCGCAGTGCCCAGACTGAGTGCCAACGTGTCCCTGGCAAACGGGCTAGAAAGGATTCGATCGCGGCCACCACGACAAGCCGACCGCAGTCCGACCAGCGTCACCCGGGCGCCCCCATGTGTTCGTGACAGCGCCGATTGGCGCTCATCCGTCGGCGCTGGTGATGCGACCGCCCTTCAAGCGGCGGGCTGAAGGACACCCATCACCTCCGCCACGACTCGATCCTGCTCGCCTCGGTCAGGTCGGCGCTCATCGGCAGGCTCAGCACCCGTTGCGCAGCGAAACGCTGCTGACGCGGCAGCACTCGGGACCGCACGAGGTCGGCGTAGGCCGGCTGGTGGTGCAGCGGCTTCGGGTAGTGCACCGCGGTCGGAATGCCCTGCGCCTGCAGCGCCGCCTGCACCGCGGCGCGCTCGTCGACGAGCACCGTGTACTGCGCCCAGACGCAGTCGCGGTCCGGCCGCACCGCCAGCAGCTCGACGCCGCTGCCGGCCAGCAGCGCGCTGGTACCGCGCGCCGATCTCGCGCGCGCCGCTGCAGCTCCCACTCGAAGCGCTCGAGCTTGGCCAGCACGATCGCGCACTGCAGCGTGTCCATGCGGCCGCCGACGCCGACGCGCGTGTGCGTGTAGCGCGCGCTCTGGCCGTGCACGCGGATCTCGCGGCAGGCCTGCGCCAGCGCATCGTCGTTGGTGAACATCGCGCCGCCGTCGCCGTAGCAGCCAGCGGCTTGCTGGGAAAGAAGCTGGTGCAGCCGAAGGTCGAGAGATTGCACGCTCTGGCGGCCCTTGTACGTGGCGCCGAAGCTCTGCGCCGCGTCCTCGATCACCGCGATGGCCGTGGCGCGCCGCGATGGCGTTGATCTCGTCCATGTCGGCCACCTGGCCGTACAGGCTCACCGGCATGATGGCGCGCGTGCGCGGCGTGATCTTCGCTTCGATGCAGCGCCGCGTCGATGTTGCAGGTGTCGGGCTCGATGTCGACGAACACCGGCTCGCCGCCGAGCAGCACGATCATCTCGGCGGTGGCGGCGAAGGTGAACGGCGTCGTGATGACCTCGTCGCCGGGCTTGAGGTCGAGCGCCATCAGCGCGATCAGCAGCGCCTCGGTGCCGCTGGCCACGGTGATGCAGTGCCTGCGCGCCGGTGTAGGCGGCGAGAGCCGGTCCTCGAGCTCCGCGACCTCGGGGCCCATGATGTACTGGCCGTGGTCGAGCACGCGCCTGGATGCGCTGCGTCGATGCGGTCCTTCAGCGCCGCGTACTGCGTCTTGAGATCGATGAACTCGCAGCTCTGCCGCTCATGTCGCTCTGCCTCCGCGCAGACGTCAGCCTCGCTCAGGACGATAGCGCTCGCCGGTTGCCGGGCAGACGGCTCTGCCGTCGCCGTCGCAGCGGCAGCTCCAGGCGCTCGCCATGGCGGCTCATCCAGCCGATCTGCCGCGCCGGCACGCCGACCATCAGCGCGAAGTCCGGCACGTCGCGGTTGACCACCGCGCCGGCGCCGACGAAGGCATAGCGGCCGATCGTCGCGCCGCACACGATGGTGCAGTTGGCGCCCAGCGTGGCGCCGCGCTTGCACCAGCGTGCGCCGGTACTCGTCCTTGCGGCTCACCGCCGCGCGCGGGTTGTAGACGTTGGTGAACACCATGCTCGGGCCGCAGAACACGTCGTCCTCGAGCGTCACCGCGTCGTAGACCGACACGTTGTTCTGGATCTTCACGTTGTCGCCGATGCGCACGTCGTTGCCGACAAACACGTTCTGTCCGAGCGAGCAGCGCGCGCCGATGCGCGCGCCGGCGCTGACGTGCACGAAGTGCCAGACGCGGCAGTCCTCGCCGAGCTGCGCGCCCGGATCGACGATGGCGCTCGGATGGATGGTCGTCGGCATTGATCGGCCTGCTTCAGTAGTACGCCAGCGGCAGGTTGATGCGCTCGCCGTCGCGCGCCGAGAGGTACATCGCGATCAGCAGCTCGAGCGACTTCAGGCCCTCGCGGCCGTCGGTCTCGGGCTCGGCCTCGCCGCGCAGCGTGCTGATCACGTTGTCGTAGTACAGCGGATGGCCGAAGCCGTAGACCGACGTGGTCTGGTAGCTCGCGTCGTCGATCTCGTCGTCCATCTCGTGCGGCGTCGGCGAACTCCCAGTGCTCGATCTTGTTGACCGCCACGCCGCCGATGCGCACCGTGCCGCGTCTCGCCGAGCACGGTGATCGAGCCTTCGAGATTCTTCGGGTAGGTCAGCATCGTCACGTTGACCGAGCCCATCGCGCCGTTGCGCCACTTGAGCGCCGCCACGCCGGTGTCTTCGACCTCGATGTCGCGCGCCAGCGTGCCGGTGTAGGCCATCACGCTCTCGACCGGGCCGACGAGCCAGTCGAGCAGGTCGACGTAGTGGCTGGCCTGGTTCATGAAGGCGCCGCCGTCGAACTCCCAGGTGCCGCGCCAGGCGGCGCTGTCGTAGTAGGACTGCGGGCGCGTCCAGAACACGTTGACGGTGACCATGAAGATGCGGCCGAAGCGACGCTTCGTCGACGGCGCGCTTCAGCAGCTGCAACGTGCGGTTGCGACGGTTCTGCTTGACCACGAACAGCCTGACGCCGGCCTCGTCGCAGGCACGAACCATCGCCAGCCCGTCGCTCCATCGCGTGGCCATCGGCTTCTCGGTCATCACGTCGCGTCCGGTGCGCGCCACCTCGATCACCTGCGCCGGGTGCAGGCCGCTCGGCGTCGTGAGGACCACGCAGTCGGCATCGGTCTTGGCCAGCATGGCGGTCAGGCTGCTGTGCCCGCGCGCACTGGATCGCTCGGTGGCCGCCTTGAGCATGGCCGGGTCGACGTCGCACACGTCGACCAACTCGCACCGTTCCTCGTGTCGCTTGATGGCCTCGAGGTGGTTGGCGGCAATGCGGCCGCAGCCCACGAGTGCAAAGCGCACCTTGCGGTCGGTGATCGGGGTGCGGCGAACGTGCATCGCGTGGATGTCTAGCGCGACCTCCACATTGGCCGCGCAAGACGATTCTAGGTGTGGGTACCCGCAACTAAAATCACAAGTCGCCTTGAAAAGACAACGATGACACACGAACCGACCGGCATTGGCGCCACTGGTGGTACTGACGACAACGCCCTGATCGCCGAGCGCCGCGAGAAGCTGGCGCGACTGCGCACGCTCGGCGCCCGCCTTCCCCAACGACTTCAAGCCCACCCACCACGCCGCCGACCTGCAGCAGCGCCACGCGGCCGTGCCCAACGAGGAACTCGAGCCGCAGGGCCTCACCGTCTCGGTGGCCGGCCGCATGATGCTCAAGCGGGTGATGGGCAAGGCCAGTTTCGCCACGCTGCAAGACGGCTCCTTCGGCCCCACCGGCGGGCGCATCCAGTTGCGGGTGGCCACCGACCTGGTCGGCGACGAGGCCTATGCGGCCTTCAAGCACTGGGACCTGGGCGACATCATCGGCTGCACGGGCACGCTGATGCGCACCAAGACCGGCGAGCTCACGGTCAAGGCCACGTCGATCCGCCTGCTCACCAAGAACCTGCGGCCGCTGCCCGACAAGTTCCACGGCATGGCCGACCAGGAGCAGAAGTACCGCCAGCGGTACGTCGACCTGATCACCGACGAGCAGGCGCGCGCGCGCTTCGTGGCGCGCAGCAAGTGCGTGTCGGCCATCCGCAACTTCATGGTCGAGCACGGCTTCCTCGAGGTCGAGACGCCGATGCTGCACCCGATCCCGGGCGGCGCCAACGCCAAGCCGTTCGTCACCCACCACAACGCGCTCGACCAGCAGATGTTCCTGCGCATCGCGCCCGAGCTGTACCTCAAGCGCCTGCTGGTGGGCGGCTTCGAGCGCGTGTTCGAGATCAACCGCAACTTCCGCAACGAAGGCATCTCGGTGCGCCACAACCCCGAGTTCACGATGATGGAGTTCTACGCGGCCTACTGGAACTACCACGACGTGATGGACTACACCGAACAGGTGATCCGCCACGCCGCGCGCCACGCCGCCGGCTCGGCGCAACTCAGCCTACCAGGGCCGAGCGGTCGACCTCGAGGCGCCGTTCGCTCGGCTGTCGATCCGCGACGCCGTGGCGCGCCACGTGCCGGCGATCGGCTCCGCCAAGCTCGATGACGCGCAGGCGCTGCGTGCCGAGCTCAAGCAGCTCGGCGAGGAGGCGCCGGCGCACTGGAACCTGGCCCAGCTGCAGTTCGGCGTGTTCGAGGAGCTGGTCGAGCCGCACCTGTGGGAGCCCACCTTCATCGTCGACCACCCGGTCGAGGTGAGCCCGCTGGCGCGCGCCTCCGATGCCGACCCCACGCGCACCGAGCGCTTCGAGCTCTACATCACCGGCCGCGAGATCGCCAACGGCTTCTCCGAGCTGAACGATGCCGAGGACCAGGCCGCGCGCTTCCAGTCGCAGGCCGCCAACAAGGAGGCCGGCGACGAGGAGGCGATGTACTACGACGCCGATTTCATCCGCGCGCTCGAGTACGGCATGCCGCCGGCCGGCGGCTGCGGCATCGGCATCGACCGTCTGGTGATGCTGCTGACCGACTCAGCCCAGCATCCGCGACGTGATCCTGTTCCCGGCGCTGCGCCGGGAGAACTGAGCCGGCGGCTAGCCGCTCTTGAAGTTGGGGCTGCGCTTGTTCAGGAAGGCATCCATGCCTTCCTTCTGGTCTTCGGTGGCGAACAGCGAGTGGAACAGCCGCCGTTCGAACATCACGCCGTCGGACAGCGGGCCTTCGAAGGCGCGGTTCACGGCCTCCTTGGCCATCGCCACGCTCGGCCCGCTCATCGCGCAGATCGCGGCGGCGGCAGCGAACGCCTCGTCCATCAGCTTGTCCAGCGGCACCACGCGCGACACCAGCCCGGCGCGCTCGGCTTCGGCGGCATCCATCATGCGCGCGGTGAGGACCATGTCCATCGCCTTGCTCTTGCCCACCGCGCGCGGCAGCCGCTGCGTGCCGCCGGCGCCGGGCATGATGCCGATCTTGATCTCGGGCTGGCCGAACTTCGCCGTGTCGGCCGCGATGATGAAGTCGCACATCATCGCCAGCTCGCAGCCGCCGCCGAGTGCGAAGCCCGCCACCGCGGCGATCACCGGCTTGCGCACGCGGCGGATGGTCTCCCAGTTGCGCGTGATGAATTCGTTGCGGTGCACGTCCATGTAGCTGTACTTGGCCATCGCGGCGATGTCGGCGCCGGCGGCGAACGCCTTCTCGCTGCCGGTGACCACGATGCAGCCGATGCCGTCGTCGGCGTCGAAGGCCAGCAGCGCAGCGCCGAGTTCGTCCATCAGCGCATCGTTCAGCGCGTTGAGCTGCTTGGGGCGGTTCAGCTTGGCCAGGCCGATGCGGCGTGTGCCGTCGCCGTGCGTGGAGGTGAGGATCAGCGGCTCGCTCATGTCGGTTCCTGCTTGAGGTTCTCAGGCTCGATTGCAGCACAAGCGCCAGAACCCGCAGGGTCAGCGCGTGGCGGCCTGTTGCGGCGCCCGCAGCAGTTGCAGGTCGATGAAGGTCTGCGCGTCCTGGTGGATCAGGATGCGCACCGGCAGGTACTGCAGCCCCGGCGCGAACCACATCTCGGCCGTGAGGTCGCCGCTCGGCTTGGCCAGGCGCCGCGGCTTCACGTGCATCGTCGGCACGTCGGCGAACGGCATCTGCAGCGTCTCTGCGCCCACCACGTCGTACTGCCACGGCTCCACGCGGCGCGGCAGCGCCAGCGGCACCTCGATCGAGCGGCCCACCTGCAACAGCTGCGGCTGGGTCGTGAACAGCCACGTCAGCTGCACGAACAGGCTGGCCTCGTCCTGCACGCCGAGCGCTGCCGGCACCTCGCGGCCATCGGGCAGCCGCACCCGATCCGGCTCGAAGCCCATCGTCCAGCGCCGGCTGCGAAACGCCACGCGCTGCTCACCCTCGAAACGCCGCGGCGCCAACCCGGTGTCGCCCAGGTCGCCTTCGCTGCTGGCGCGGCGCACCAGCAGCGGCGCGAAGGGCGGCCCGACCACCGCCTCCAGGTGCACCTGGTAGCGCAGGCCGGAGCGGATCCATTCGACGCTGGCCGTGCCTTGCACGTCGCCGCGGTAGTAGCCGGTGAGCCTGTAGGTCAGGCGCGTCGACGGCGGCCAATCGAAGCCCGGCGCGCTGGCCGTCGCCGGCGGTGCGACGGCCGCGACCACCGGCGGGGCGGACGGGGCCACCACCGAGGCGACGCTCCGGCGCCGAAGGCACCGGCTCGCTGGCGACGACCTCCGGTGGCGCCGCCGCGACCGTTGGAGGCTCAGGCGGCAGGGCGGGCGCCGGCGGCGGCTCGACCTTCGCTACCGGGTGCTGCCGCAGGTTCCGAGGCGCGCTGCGGCGCAGACGCAGGTGCCTTGGCCACCGCGGCTCTGCGCGGCCGCGCCGCGCCGGGCGGGTGCCGGCGCGGGCGGTTCCGGCGGCGGCGCCAGGGCCAGCTCGCGCACGTAGGACACCTCGATGCGGCGCATCGACTGCGCACCGGCGCCGAAACCCAGGCGGTCTTCCAACAGTTCGTCGCCGAGCCACAGGTGGGCCAGCGTCACGCCGACCAACAAGGCCACCCCGGTGGGGCGCTTCAATGGCGATGCGGCACTCAGCAGCCCAGCCACGCGCGCCGCCTGGTGAGCGCCTGCGCCGATGCAGCGCTCTCGAGGCCGAGCCGCCATTGTTGGCGCAGCGGCGAGCGCGCATCGGGCACCACCGTCGCGGCGCGCAGGCGCTGGTCGCGCACCAGCAGCAACTCCAGCGGCTGATCCTTGCCGGACCACTGCAAGGCCTCGTCGAGGCGGCGGATGCGCCAGCCATCAACGGCCAGGATCTCGTCGCCCGCACTGATGCCCGCGCGCGCGGCGGCGCTGTCGGCCAGCACCGACTTCACCTGCACGCCACTGACCGGCCCTTCGCTCAAGCGCAGGCCCAGGCCGGCGCCGAAGCCGGTGGGCTCGTGCTGCACCGACACGCCGGCGCCCTCGAGCAAGCGCTGCAACGGCGGGTCCTGCGTGCCGTGCACCCACTGCCCGAGTTCGCGTGCGGCGGGGCGGCCCGCCACTTCCTCCACGGCATGCAGCACTTGCGCTTCGGTGAGTGGCCCGCCCTCCGTCGCGCGCCACAGCGTGCGCAGGATCGCGTCGAGCGACGACCCGACCTGGCGCAGGCTCAAGTCGAGCGCCAATCCGACCAGAGCGCCTTTGGCGTAGTAGCTGATCGACGCGTTCGGCGAGTTCTCGTCTGGCCGATACAGCTTGATCCACGCATCGAAGCTCGATTGCGCCACGCTCTGCACGAATCGGCCGGGCGTGGCCAGCACGCCGTTGATCGTCTTGGTCAGCAACGCGAGGTAGCGCGGCGCATCGATGGCGCCACATCGCAGCAGCATCAGGTCGTCGTAGTACGACGTGAAGCCCTCGAAGAACCACAGCAGCTCGGTGTAGTTCTCGCGCTGGTAGTCGAACTGCGCGAACTCGTTCGGGCGCATGCGCTTGACGTTCCAGGCGTGGAAGTACTCATGGCTGATCAAGCCGAGCAGGTCGACGTAAGGATCGGTGAGTGCGCCCATCCCCGGGCGCGGCAGGCAGCGCCGCGGCGCGAGCAGCGCGGTGCTGGCGCGGTGTTCAAGGCCGCCGCGGCCTTCTTCGACGGTGTTGAGCAGAAACACATAACGCTCGAACGGCGGCCGCACCTTGGCACCGCGCCCGTGCCACAACGCGATCTGTGCCTCGCAGATCGCCTTGGAGTCGGCCAACAGACGATCGCCGTCGAACGCCGGCCGCGGGCCGGCGACGACAAACTCGTGCGGCACGCCGCGCGCATCGAACTCACCGCGCCAGAACCGGCCCATCTCGACCGGGTGATCGACCAGCTCGTCGTAGTCAACGGCTTCATAGGCGCGGGCGCGCCCCGGCAGCGCAGCCATCGCGGTGGCCACGTCCCATTCGCGCGGCAGGCCAGCCAGTTCGATCTGATGGGGTGTCGCCTCATGGCCTTCGGCGCGCAGGCAAAGCCCCGTGCCGTTGAAAAAGCCGCGGTCGGTGTCGAGAAACGCCGCGCGCACCGAGGTGTCGAACGCGTACACGCGGTAGCTGACTTGCAGCGCCGCGTTGCCGCTGCAATGCGCAATCCAGCGCGATTTGTCGACCTGCTGCAGGCGCACTTCGCGTGCGCCTTGATGCGCCTTGAACTCCGACAGATGGCGCGCAAATTCGCGCACCAGGTAGCTTCCCGGAATCCACACCGGCAGGCTCAACGCCTGTTCGGCGGCCGGCGACTTGAGCGTCATCGTGACGCGAAAGTGATGGGTCAGCCGGTCTGCGAGCTCGATGCGGTAACTGGGCATGGGGACGGCATTGTCGCGCGCAGCCGCGACAGGCCGCCGGTACCTCGAGGGGCTCAGCGCTTGGCTGCGGCCACCAGGCGGCTTTCGATCTGCTCGGCGGGCATCGCGCCGGGCGACCGGGTGCCATCTTCGAACACGATGGCCGGCGTGCCGTTGACGCGATGGCGTTCGCCGAGCGCCAGGTTGCGCTCCAGCGCACCGGCGTCGCATGGCCCGCCCGCCTTGGACGGCGCGTTGCCATCCACCATCCAGGCGCGCCACGTCTTGGCGCGGTCGCGCGCGCACCAGATGTCGCGCGCCTTGGCATTGGAGTCGGGCCCGAGGATCGGCAACAGGAAGGTGTAGATCGACACGTCTTTCAGCCCGACCAGGTCGCGCTCCAGGCGCTTGCAGTAGCCGCAGTTCGGATCGCCGAACACGGCGATCTTGCGCGCTCCGGTGCCCTGCTTGATCAGGATCGCGTCCTGCAGCGGCAAGGTGGCAAAGTCGATCTGCGTCAGCTTGGCGATGCGCGCCTCGGTGAGGTTGGCGCGCGTCTTGGTGTCGATCAGCTGGCCCTGCAGCACATAGTGGCCGTTCTCGTCGGTGTACAGGATGTCGTTGCCGATGCGCAGCTCGTAGATGCCGGGGATCGCGGTCTTGGTGACCTCGTCGATCGCCGGAAAGTTGGGCAGGCGTTCGGCCAGGTTCTTGCGGATCGACGCCTCGTCGGCCCACACCGCACCCGCCAGACCCCAGCACAGGGTGGCACACAACACAGCGAACTTCGACATCTCGTTTCCTTTGTCAGCCCTCGAGGGCTTGTGTGGCCAACCAACGCTTGACCGGGGCGGCGCGATCAACCAGACCCATGCCGCGGTTGCGAAGTTCCCGCAACCAGTTGTTATTCGATGCGAACCCGTGCACCAATGCATCGGTCAGGCGCGACATGGCCCACACCGGCCAGGCGCGCTCGCGTGCATAACGATGCAACAGCCGCTCGTCGCCGAGCGCGCGCCAGGCTTCTCGTTGGCGCAAGGTGTCGGCCAGCGCCTGCACGTCGCCCAGGCCCAGGTTGAGACCCTGGCCGGCCAGCGGATGCACCATGTGCGCCGCATCGCCGATGAGCACCCAGCCGGCGCCGCACACCGGCGCGGCCGACGCCAACGCCAGCGGCCAGGTGGCGCGCTCGCTGGTCAGTTGCAGGCCGCGTCGGCCCTCCGGCGGCAGCGTGGTTCAGCTCGCCTTCGAACGCCGCGGAGTCGAGTTGCATCAGCCGTTCGGCTTCGTGCCGCGGCAGCGACCACACCAATGCGAACGACCGTCCGGCGGCCGGTCGGTCGAACGGCAGCAAGGCAAGCACGTCGGGCGCACGGAACCACTGGTGTGCCACGTTGGCGTGCGGGCTCCTGCGATGCGAGGCGCGCCGCGATCGCCGTATGGCCATAGGCATGGCGCTCCCAGCGCACGGGCAACGAGGCACGCGACACCGAATCCTTGCCTTCGGCGAACACACGCAGCGGGGCATCGGGCATCACCTCGAAGCGCTGCACGAGCGGCGCGAACTGCAGCGCCTGCTGCAGCGCGGCGTCGAGCGCCGCGGCATCGACGATCCACGCCAGCGCGTCGACACACTGGCCCCACGACGAGAAGCCCAGGTGCGCGCCGCTGTCGCCGCGCACGTCCATGTCGTGCACCGCGGTCACCGCATCGGCCGGCAAGGCCTCCCAAACCTTGAGCTGCTGCAGCAGGCGTCGCGATGCGCTGTTGAGCGCATAGGCCCGCACGTCGGTGCGCGCCGCGTTCGCGGGGTCTGGCGTGCTCACCGCCACGCGCAGTCCCTGTTGGTTCAGCGCCAGAGCCAGGCTCGATGCCACGGCACCGCGCCCGTGGATGGCGACGTCCACCGCATGCATGGCGCATTGTAGGCAGCGGGCATCGGGCTCGTGGGCACGGCACAATTCGCGCCGTCATGAGTGAGCAAACCGTCTCGATCACCGGCCTGTACGTGCACCCGGTGAAATCCTGCGCCCGCATCGCGGTGGATCAGGCCGTGGTCACGGAGACCGGCCTGGAATGGGACCGCCAGTGGATGGTGGTGGACGAAGCGGGCGGGTTCGTCTCGCAACGCGAGCTGCCCAAGCTGGCGCTGGTGCGTCCGACCTTGCGCGCCAGCGACCTGGTGCTGCGCGCGCCGGGCATGCTGGCGCTGCACCTCGCGCTCGACGCGATCGAGAGCGAGACCCGCGTGCGCGTGTGGAACGATGAGGTGCAAGCCGGCGACATGGGCGACCTGGCGGCCCAGTGGTTCAGCGACTTCCTCGGCCAGCGCGTGCGCCTGGCACGCTTTGACCCCGAGGTGCAACGGGTCAGCGACCCACGCTGGACCGGCGACACGCGCGCACTGACGGCGTTCGCCGATGCGTTTTCGCTGCTGGTGGTGTCGTCGGCAGCGATCGAGCAGCTCAACACGCGTCTGAAGTCGCGGGGCGCGGCGCCGGTGCAGTCCGACCGGTTTCGGCCCAATCTCGTGCTCGACGGCCTGCAGCCGCACGAGGAGGACTGGATCGATCGCATCACCTTCGATGGACCCGAGGGCCCGGTGGTGCTGCGCCTGGTGAAACCGTGCACGCGCTGTTCGATTCCCGACGTCGACCCGGAGCGCGGCGAGCCCGGCCATGCCGTCGGCGACGAACTCGCCGCGTACCGCGCCGACGCGCGCATGAACGGCCAGGTCACGTTCGGCATGAATGCCGTGATCGAAGACGGCTTCGAACGTAGCCTGCGTGTCGGCACTGCAGGGGCGCGCGACGATTCGATTCGAATGACATCTCCGGGCTGGCGCGACGACCCGGCGGCCTAAAATCGTTGCCTTCGCCTGCGCTGTGGCATCGCCATGGCGCGCCTCCCCAGCCTCTGAAGAAAGCCAGCCATGAGCCTCAAGTGCGGCATCGTGGGCCTGCCCAACGTCGGCAAGTCGACTCTGTTCAACGCGTTGACCAAAGCCGGCATCGCCGCCGAGAACTATCCGTTCTGCACCATCGAGCCCAACGTGGGCATCGTCGAGTTGCCCGATCCGCGGCTGGCCAAGCTGGCCGCGATCGTCAAGCCTGAACGCGTGGTGCCGGCGATCGTCGAGTTCGTCGACATCGCCGGCCTGGTGGCTGGCGCGAGCAAGGGCGAAGGACTGGGGAATCAGTTCCTGTCGCACATCCGCGAAACCGATGCCGTGGTCAACGTGGTGCGCTGCTTCGAGGACGAGCAACGTGATCCACGTGGCCGGCAAGGTCGACCCGGTGTCCGACATCGAAGTGATCCAGACCGAGTTGTGCCTGGCCGATCTGACGACGGTGGAAAAGAGCCTGCAACGCAACGTCAAGCTGGCCAAGGCGGGTGGCGACAAGGAGGCGCAGCGCCTCGTCGACGTGCTCAACCGCTGCCTCGGTGCGCTCAACCAAGCCAAGCCGGTGCGGGCCCTGAGCTTCAGCAAGGAAGAGTGGGTGGTGCTCAGGCCGCTGTGCCTGATCACCGCCAAGCCGGCGATGTATGTGGCCAACGTGGCCGAGGACGGCTTCCAGAACAACCCACTGCTCGACCGTCTGAAGGAGCACGCCGCGCGCGAGGGCGCGCCGGTGGTGGCAATTTGCGCCAAGACCGAGGCCGAACTGGCCGAGATGGACGACGCCGACCGCCAGCTGTTCCTGGCCGAGATGGGGCAGGACGAGCCGGGCCTGAACCGGCTGATCCGAGCCGCGTTCAAGCTGCTGGGCCTGCAGACCTACTTCACGGCCGGCGAAAAGGAGGTCCGGGCCTGGACCATCCACGTCGGCGACACGGCGCCGCAGGCGGCCGGCGTGATCCACACCGACTTCGAGCGCGGCTTCATCCGCGCCCAGACCATCGCCTACGACGACTTACATGGCCCAGGGCAGCGAGCAGGCCGCCAAAGAGGCCGGCAAGATGCGCTCGGAAGGCAAGGAGTACGTGGTGCGCGACGGCGACGTGCTGAACTTCCTATTCAATGTTTAAAGTTAGTGTGCGCACGCATATCTCCGTACTCTCTATGGATGTGACATTGGCGTCTTAGCACTCTCGGAATCAGAGTGCTAATATTCGCGGAACCAACTCTGGGTGACGGTGTTCTGACGCACATGACTCAAGCCTCCTCTTCCGCTGTTGCACTGCGTGACCCTTGGGCCGTGGTGCCGTCGCTGGGCAACCTCGACGCCTACATCTCCGGCGTGAACCGGCTGCCGATGCTGTCGGCAGAAGACGAGTCGAACCTGGCGCGCCAGTGGCGCGAGAAGGGCGACGTGCAAGCCGCCGGGCGGCTGGTGTTGTCGCACCTGCGTTTGGTCGTCTCCGTGTCGCGCCAGTACCTGGGGTACGGGCTGCCGCAGGGTGACCTGATCCAGGAAGGCAACGTCGGCCTGATGAAGGCCGTGAAGCGCTTCGACCCCGAGCAGGGCGTGCGGCTGGTCAGCTACGCGCTGCACTGGATCAAGGCCGAGATTCACGAGTACATCCTGCGCAACTGGCGGCTGGTGAAGGTGGCGACCACCAAGGCCCAGCGCAAGCTGTTCTTCAACCTGCGCTCGATGAAGCAAGGCCTGAAGAGTCAAGCCGTCGATGGCGACACGCACCGCAACACGCTCAGCCCGTCGGAAGTCGACCGAGTGGCGACTCAGCTGAACGTCAAGCCGGAAGAAGTGGTCGAGATGGAAACGCGCCTGTCGGGTGGCGACATGGCACTCGAGCCGCAGGGCGACGATTCCGAGGAGTCGTTTGCCCCGATCGCCTACCTGGCCGACGACAGCGGCGAGCCGACGCAGGTGCTGGAGTCCCGCCGCCGCGACCGCTTGGTGGCGCAAGGCATCGGCAGCGCGCTCGACACGCTCGACGCACGCAGCCGGCGCATCGTCGAGCAGCGCTGGCTGGCGGTGAACGACGATTCGTCGGGCGGCATGACGCTGCACGAGCTGGCGTCCGAATACGGTGTCAGCGCCGAGCGCGTGCGCCAGATCGAGGTCGCGGCGCTCAAGAAGATGCGCAAGGCGCTCGAGGCCACGGCCTGAGGGTCTAGGGGCGTCAGGCGCCTTTGCCGAGAGGGCGCCGTCAGGCGCTCTCGCGCAGCAGCGTGCGGATGTCGTCTTCCAGCGCCTTCGGACCGGCCCCATAGCGGCTGAACAGCCTGATGCGGCCTTGCGTGTCGAAGATGTAGGCACCGGCGGTGTGGTCGACCGTGTAGCTCGTTTCGGTCTTGCCGGGCACTTTGCCGAAGAACACCTTGAACTCGCGCGCCACCGCTTGCGTCTGCTCGGCACTTCCGCGCAGCCCAACAAAGCCGGCGTTGAAGTTGTCGACATAGGCCTTCAACACGGTGGCGGTATCGCGCTCGGGGTCGACGGTGACGAACACGCCTTGCAGGCGCTCGGCGTCGGGCCCCAAGGCACGGCGCACCTGCGACAGCTCGGCCATCGTGGTCGGGCACACGTCCGGGCATTGGGTGTAGCCGAAGAACACCACCACGACCTTGCCCTTGAACTCGCTCAGGTTGCGCGTCTTGCCACCGGCATCGGGCAGCTCGAGCTTGCGCGCGTACTCCGCGCCGGTGATGTCGATCGACTTGAACGACGCCTTCGGGCCACCGCTCGCGGCGCCCGACGCCCCTCTCTCCCCGCAACCGACCGCGGCCAGCAGCATCGCCGCCGCACCGAGCACTCGCATTCGCATCCGCATGGCCATCATCCGATCCAAGGTGTGAGGTAGTGGTCCACCAGCAGCGCCGCGAACAGCAGCGACAGGTGCCAGATGGAAAACCGGAACGTCTTGCGCGCCAACGTGTCGCTGTAGCGGCGCCAGAGCCGCCACGCATGCAGCATGAACTGCGCACCGAGCACCACCGCCGCGGCCAGGTAGAACCATCCGCTCATGCCGTAGACGAACGGCAGCAGCGTGCCGGCAAACAGCACCAGCGTGTACAGCAGGATGTGCAGGCGCGTGAACTCCGAGCCGTGCGTCACCGGCAGCATCGGCAGGCCGGCACGCCGGTAGTCCTCGGTGCGGTACAGCGCGAGCGCCCAGAAGTGCGGCGGCGTCCACAAGAAGATGATCAGGCACAGCAACAGCGCCTCGGGCCCGACGTCGTTGCGCATCGCGGCCCAGCCGAGCACGGGCGGCATCGCGCCCGACGCGCCGCCGATCACGATGTTCTGCGGCGTCAGCGGCTTGAGGATCACGGTGTAGACCACGGCGTAGCCGACAAACGTGGCCAACGTGAGCCACATCGTCAGCGGGTTCACCGCCACGTAAAGCAGCAGCGAGCCGGCCGCGCCGAGCAGCAGCGAGAACACCAGCGCCTGTGTCTCGCTCAACTCGCCGCGAGCCGTCGGCCGCCACGCGGTGCGTTGCATCTTGCGATCGATCTGCTGCTCCACCAGGCAGTTGAACGCGGCCGCTGCGCTGGCCACGAGCCAGATGCCGAGCGGTCGCCGGCAGCGCCACGCGCCAATCGGGCACACCGGGCACCGCCAGCAGCATGCCGATCACGGCGCAGAACACGATCAGCTGCACCACCCGCGGCTTGGTCAGCGCCATGTACTGCGAGCCGCGCGAGCTGCGCCGGGAGGCCGCAGCGGCGTTGGATGCGGGTGTGGTGGTCGCCATCACATGCCTTGGGCGTGGCGGCGTCGCAGCGCGCCCTCGATGACCGCCGGTGCGGCAGCACGCTGCGGCCTGGCGCGCATGAGCAGCACCACCAGCAGCGCGACGAGACCCGCAGCACCGGTGGTGTGCAGCAGGGCCGCCAACATCGGCCAATCGAGCAGCACGTTGCTCAGGCCGCTGAGCAGCTGCAGCACCAGCAAGCCCACGAGCATCGCCGCCGCTCGGCGCGCGGCCTCACCGCGATCGCGCCACAGGCGCCAGGCGAGCGCGAGCACAGCCACCACCACGACCGCGGCAAACAGCCGATGCACCATCTGGATCGCGACCAGCGCCTCGAAGCTCACGTACCCTTCGCCGCCCGCGCGTCCCAGCTGGCGCAGCAGCGTGAAGCCCGCCGCGTAGTCCGCTGGCGGCCACCATTCGCCGTTGCACTGCGGGAACCCGCGACAGGCCAGCACCGCATAGTTGCTGCTGACCCAGCCGCCGAGTGCGATCTGCGCCACCACCAGCGCCAACACCCAGGCCGCGCCGCGCGCGGCCGTCAGGCGCGGCGCCTGCCGCAACGCCTCGAGTTGCGCCATCAACAGCGCCGAGCAACACCATGCCGCCCAGCAGGTGAGCCGTCACCACGGCGGGGTACAGCCTGAGCGTGACCGTGTACTTGCCGAACAGGCCCTGCACCAGCACCCACGCCAGCGCCGCCCAGGCGAACGCGCTCGCCGGGCCGAGTGAGGCCCGCGCGCGCCACAGCACCACGGTGAGCGCCAGGATCAACGCACCGACCGTCATGGCGAGGTAGCGGTGGATCATCTCGATCCAGGCCTTGGTGACGGTGACCGGACCCGCTGGTTGTGCGCGCTCGGCGGCATCGATGTGCGCCGATGCGCCCCATGGGCTTGCGGCGCCGTAGCAGCCCGGCCAATCGGGACAGCCGAGGCCCGAGTCCGTCAGCCGCGTGAAGGCGCCGAACACGATCAGGTCGGCGGTGAGAAACGCCGCCAGCGCGGCCAGCGCGATGCGACGATCGCCGTGCCCGGCGCGACGTTGCCGCCACCACCACACGGCCAGCACGCCAGCGGCCAACAAAGACGCCACCGCCAGCAGCTCGACCGCGGGCGCGAAATCGATGGTGGGCACGGCTTGCATCTCAGCGGCGCACGGCCACGCGAAGCCACTGGGCGCCCCCGCGGGAGGCAAAGAGCGAACGCGAGCGTGGGGCTTCACTCTATCGTCCCGGCGTGTCCCAAGAGGCCGATGCGCGCAGCAAGCGGTCGAGATCGCGCTTGGCCTTGGCCGGATCGGGTGTCGCGGGCAAGCGCATCATCCACTCGCCCATGGGATCGACCAAATACAGGTGGTCGTCGAGCTGCTGGCCGCGGGCCGGCTTGAGCCAGGCCTGCACGTCGGCGCGCGGCACGCGCAGCACCTGCACCGGCACCCCGCCGGTCACGGCCTGCAGCAGCGCCGGCGACAGCGGCGCGTCGTCGGTCACGAGCCACACCTTGTCGAGGCGCTCGCGCTCGCGGCCCAGCATTTCGCGCAACTGGCGCTGCAGGAACAGCCGCTGCTCGCACGCCGCGTCACAAGACGATGGGCCCACCGCGACCAGCAGCCACTGCCCCTTGAGTGAACGCAGCGGCACGCGGCCACCCTGCAGATCGATGCCAGGCCACGTCGGGCAGGCCGACGCTGGGCTGGATCAGGTCGCCATAGGCCGCCTCGCCGGCAGCGGGCCGCAGCACGTACACGGCGAGGTAGCTGGCGATCACCGGCGCGGCGCACACCAGCAGGATCAGCGCCATCTGCAGCCGGCCCGACCAGGTGCGGCGCGTGCGCTCGTCCACCACCGCAAGCGGCAGCGAATGCACGGTCATCGCCAGGGGTTCAGCTTCTTTGTCCACGTCGAGGTCGAATCAGGCGGTACCACACAGCGAGCCCGCCGATCAATGCGCTGATCGCAAACCATTGCAGCGCATAGCCGTGGTGCTTCCACACGTCTTGCGACGGCACCGGCCATTCGCGCACCAGTGCGTCGCGCACATCGGGGCCGTCGAGTTGCAGCAGCGACAGCGGCCGCAATGCCACACCGGCCTCGCGCGCCAACTGCGCCGCATCGAGATTTTGCCGTATCGGCCCCGCCTCCGCCGCGGCGAGCTCCAGGCGGTGCGACGGCCAAGGGGCAATGCGGCCTTCGACGCGCACCTCACCCGACGGCGTGTCGAAGGCGGGCAGGCGTGCGCGATCCTGCGCGTCGCGCGGCGCCCAGCCGCGCTGCACGAGCAACGCGTCGCCGGTGGCCAGCAGCAGCGGAGTCGTGATGACGAAAACCGGCGCGCCCATGCAGCGGCCGGTTGTCCAGCGCCACGGTGTGCGGCGCCAGCCAGCGGCCGCTGAGCGACATCCGTCGATGCAGTTGTGCCTCCACGGCCGCAGGCTCGCGCGCCAACTGGTCGCCCGCCAGAGGCGGCATTTGCGCGCGCTCGTTCACGCTCTGTTCGAGGTGCGTCTTTTGCGCCGCACGGTCGAGTTGCCAAACGCCCAGACGGGCGGTGGCCGCCACGGCCACCAACACGCCCAGCCACACCAGTGCTTCGGAGGGTCGCCGGGTCACCGTGCGGCACCCGGACACGCGGCGCGATAAGCTGGCCGCGTGAAGATCGTGATCGTGATCGTGCTGATCGCCATCGTGGCGGTGCTGGCCAGCGCCGGCGTGATGATGCTGCGCAAACCGCGCGACGGTCGCACCAACGACGCCCGCATGGCGCGCGCACTGATGTGGCGCGTGCTGCTGTCGATCGGGCTGTTCGTCTTCATCTTGCTGGCGTGGGCGATGGGCTGGATCCAGCCGAGCTCGCTGCCATTGTCCCGCTAGCACCCAGCGCACAAACGACAAAGCGCCGCTCCAAGCAGCGGCGCCTTGCGGAGTGCGGCGCGCGGCCGCAGGCGTCAGAGCCAGTACACCAGGAAGTACAGGCCCAGCCACACCACGTCGACGAAGTGCCAGTACCACGCGGCGCCCTCGAAGCCGAAGTGGCGCTGCGGTGTGAAATGGCCCTTCATCAGGCGCAGCGTGATGAAGGTGAGCATCAGCATGCCGACGAACACGTGGAAGCCGTGGAAGCCGGTCAGCATGAAGAAGGTCGACCCGTAGATGCCGGAGTTCAGCTTCAGGTTCAGGTCGGTGTAGGCGTGGATGTATTCGTAGGCCTGGAAGCCGATGAAGGTGATGCCCAGCAGCACCGTGATCCACATCCAGAGGATCGTCTTGCTGCGCTGGTTGGCGATCAGCGCGTGGTGCGCGATCGTCAACGTGCCGCCCGAGGTGAGCAGGATCGCGGTGTTCAGCGTCGGGATCGGCCACGGGCCCATCACCGCAAACGGCTCGACCGTGCCGGCCGGCGAGGCCGTGTGACCCGGTGCCACGCTCGGCCACACCGCCTTGAAGTCGGGCCACAGCAACTGGTGGTCGATGTCGCCCAGCATCGGCAGCGAATACGCCCGCGCCCAGTACAACGCGCCGAAGAATGCGCCGAAGAACATCACCTCCGAGAAGATGAACCAGCTCATGCTCCAGCGAAACGACACGTCGACGCGGTCGGAGTACATGCCGCCCTCGCTCTCGCCGATGGCGTCGCGGAACCAGACGAACAGCGTGGTCAGCCAGATCACGATGCCGGCCAGCACCAGCCATTTGCGCCCAGCCGGCGCCGTTGACCCACTGGCCTGCGCCGAGGATCACCAGGCCGAGCCCGAGTGCGGTCATCGCCGGATGGCGCGACGGCGCCGGCACGAAGTAGTACGGCGTGGTCCCGTGGGGTGTCGCTGCTGACATGCGCTGGCTTCCTCGAGTGTTTCGAATGGGTTGTGTCTTGTGTCGCTCGGTCAGGTGGCCACGCCGCTGCTGATGACCCAGCGCACCAGCAGCACGAGCAGCAGCACGAACAGCGCCGCGCCGATGATGCCGGCGATCACCACGTGAATCGGATTGAGCTGGTCGACATCCTTGGCGTAGTCCGCGCGCCGGCGGATGCCGAAGAACGACCATGCCACGGCCTTGGCCGTGCGCAGCCACGAGCCCTTGCGGGCCGTGACCGGAGCGTCGTCGGATGGCATGCGCTCGGCCATCATGACCGCCCTGCCTCCGACCCCAGTCGCCCGCACCTGCTTGCCAGCGGGCGGCATCGGCACCTTGCCGCCCACCTCGAAGAAGGTGTAGGACAAGGTGATCGTCGTCACGTCCTTCGGCAACTTGGCGTCGACGTAGAACACCACCGGCCACTGGCGGCTCTCGCCAGGCTGCAAGGTGTATTCGTTGAAGCAGAAGCACTCCAGCTTGTTGAAGTGCGCCGCCGAGTTCATCGGCGCGAAGCTGGCAATGGCCTGCGCCGCCATCGTGCGGTTTTGTACGTTGCGAAACTCGTACATCACGGTCGCCACTTCGCCCGGGTGCACCTGCACCGAACGCTGCGCGGGCTTGAAGTCCCACGGCCCGCGCGCATTGGCGTCGAACTCGATGGTCACCGTGCGCGTCTTGTCGACCTGCGTGTTGGCCGGTAGCTGCTTCGACACCGGGCCGCCGCGCTCGGACACCGACAGCACGTTGATGCCCAGCGCATCGCAGATCGCCTTGTACAGCGGCACCAGCGCGTAGCCGAAGCCGAACATCAGGCCGGCGACCACCGCGAGCTTGCCCATCATGCGCAGGTTGTCACCGCGCAGCAGCGTGCTGATCGAGCGGGGCGCGTGCGGATCCATGCCGGCTCAGTGCGAGAACAGCCAGATCTTGGCCACGAAGCCGAGTGCGAACACGATGGCCGTGGAGGCGAGGATCCACGCCAGGCGCGCGTTGGCCTTGCGCTGCTCGGCGTTGTTCACGCCACGGCCCGCTGCCATCGCTGTCACCCTCAACCGATCACCTTCGTGGCGCTGGCGTCGAGCTTGGGCGGTATCTCGAAGGTGTGCCACGGCGCCGGCGACGGGATCTCCCACTCGAGGCCTTCAGCCGATTCCCACGGGCGCTGCGGCGCCGGCTCGCCCTTGCCGCGCATCATCGGCAGCGCGACCGCGAAGAAGAAGTACACCTGCATCAGCCCGAAGCCGAACGCGCCGATCGACACGATGGCGTTGAAATCGGTGAACTGCAACGGGTAGTCGGCATAGCGGCGCGGCATGCCCGCCAGGCCGAGGAAGTGCATCGGGAAGAAGGTGAGATTGAAGAAGATCAACGACAGCCAGAAGTGGATCTTGCCTCGCGTCTCGTTGTACATCACGCCGGTCCACTTGGGACCCCAGTAATAGATGCCGCCGAAGATCGCGTACAGCGAGCCCGCCACCAGCACGTAGTGGAAGTGCGCCACCACGTAGTAGGTGTCCTGCAGCTGCTGGTCGATCGGCGCCATCGCCAGGATCAACCCGGTGAAGCCGCCCATCGTGAACACGAACAGGAAGCCCACCGCCCACAGCATCGGCGTCTCGAAGGTCATCGAGCCGCGCCACATGGTGGCGATCCAGTTGAAGATCTTCACGCCGGTGGGCACCGCGATCAGCATCGTCGCGTACATGAAAAACAGCTGCCCGGTCACCGGCATGCCGGTGGTGTACATGTGGTGCGCCCACACGATGAACGACAGGATCGCGATCGACGCCGTGGCGTACACCATCGAGGTGTAGCCGAACAGGCGCTTGCGCGAAAAGGTCGGGATGATGGCGCTGACGATGCCGAACGCCGGCAAGATCATGATGTAGACCTCGGGGTGCCCGAAGAACCAGAAGATGTGCTGGTACATGATCGGGTCGCCGCCGCCGGCGGGATTGAAGAAGCTGGTGCCGAAGTGGCGGTCGGTCAGCGTCATCGTGATCGCGCCGGCCAGCACCGGCATCACGGCGATCAGCAGGTACGCGGTGATCAGCCAGGTCCAGCAGAACAGCGGCATCTTCATCAGCGTCATGCCCGGCGCGCGCATGTTCAGGATCGTGACGATGATGTTGATCGAGCCCATGATCGAACTCGCGCCCATGATGTGCAGCGAGAAGATCGCCATGTCCATCGACGGGCCCATCTGCAGCGTCAATGGCGCATAGATGGTCCAGCCGGCGGATCGGCGCACCGCCGGGCACGAAGAAGCTCGCCGCCAGCAGACCGGCAGCCGGGATCAGCAGCCAGAAGCTCAGGTTGTTCATGCGCGCGAAGGCCATGTCGGCCGCGCCCACCTGCAGCGGCACCAGCCAGTTCGCGAAGCCGACGAACGCCGGCATGATCGCCCCGAACACCATGATCAGCCCGTGCATGGTGGTGAACTGGTTGAACAGCTCCGGGTTGAAGAACTGCAGGCCGGGCCTGAACAGCTCCAGCCGGATGCCCATCGCCAGCAGGCCGCCGACCATCAGCATCGCAAAGCTGAACAACAGGTACATCGTGCCGATGTCCTTGTGGTTGGTGGCGAACAGCCAGCGCCGCCAGCCGGTCGGATGACCATGGGCATGGTCGTCGTGATGGGCTGCGTCGTGGCCGTGATCGAGCACTGCACTCATGAGCGGGATTCCTTGAAGGCTTGAAGGCCGATGCGGATTACTTGCGAACGGCAACCACTTCGGACGGCTGCACGACCTGTCCGGTCTTGTTGCCCCAGCTGTTCTTCGTGTAGGTCGCGACCGCCGCGATGTCGGTGTCCGACAGGTGCTTCCAGGGCGGCATCGCGCCACCGGCGGCGCCGTTGAGCACGATGTTGAGCTGCTTGTTCTTGTCGGCGTCGGTGACGATCGGCGAGCCATCGAGCGGCTTGATCGGGCCGGCGCCCTTGCCGTCGGGGCGGTGGCACACCGCGCAGTTGGCGGCGTAGACCTTCTCGCCACGCGCGATCAGGTCGGCCAGCACCCACACCTTGTTCGGATCGTCGGCCTTGGCCGCCATCTCTTTCTTGCGCTCGTCGACCCACTTGGTGTAGTCGGCGTCGCTCACCACCTTGACGTGGATCGGCATGAAGGCGTGCTCCTTGCCGCACAGCTCGGCGCACTGGCCGTAGAAGTCACCGGCCTTGTCGGCGCGGAACCACAGGTCGCGCACGAAGCCGGGAATCGCGTCCTGCTTGACCGCCAGCGACGGCACCATCCAGGCGTGGATCACGTCGTTGGCGGTGGTGATGATGCGGATCTTCTTGTTGACCGGCACCACCAGCGGGTTGTCGACCTTGAGCAGGTAGTTGTCACCGCTCGGCTTGCCGGAGTCGGACATCTCGCGGTGCGACACGTCGAGCGTGGACAGGAAGCCGATGCCCTCGCCCTCGCCCTTGAGGTAGTCGTAGCCCCACTTCCACTGGTAGCCGGTGGCCTTGATGGTGAGGTCGGCGTTGGTGGTGTCCTTTTGCGCCACCACCGTGCGCGTGGCCGCGAAGCCCATGCCGATCACGATGATGAAAGGCACGATGGTCCAGGCGATCTCCACCGCCACGCTCTCGTGGAAGTTGGCTGCCTGGTGGCCTTTGGATTTGCGGTGCTTGAAGATCGAATAGAACATCACGCCGAACACGGCGATGAAGATCACCAGGCACACGATCAGCATCCAGTGGTGCATCGTGATGATGTCGCCCGCCAGCTTGCTCGCCGGCGGGTGCAGGTCGAGCTGGTTGACGGCCGGGCCCCCCGGCAGGTCCTTCACCTGCGCCAGTGCCGGCAGGGTTGCCGCAGCTGCGGCCAGCGCCAGCAAGCCCTTGTTCCATGGTTGGCGCAGCGTCATGTGGATGCTCATGCTTGTCGAAGGTTGACTGTCAGTTATTCGTTTAGAAGCGCAGCCGCAACGCCAGGCGCAGTTCCTGCGCCAGCTGTGCGCGCCACTCGGGGCGCACGTAGCGGCCCACGCGGGCGTGCCGGCCCTCCCCGGACACCTCCACCAGCGAGCCGTCGTCGCTGGCCGGTTCCACACGCACCCATTCGGCCCGGAAGCTCGCACGCTCCACGCCCTGGCCGCAGCGGTGCTCGATGGCCAGCTCGCGGCCGGCCAGCGTGATGGTCTCGCAATCGGTGGCATGGCGCGCGTACAGCGCGAACGCGGCGCCGAGCATCAGCAATTCCAGGCCGGCAAAGGCCAGCACCGCGGGCGCGCCGACGATCCAGAACGCCACGGAAATGCCGAGCGACACCACGCACAACGACAGGTAGACGGCCACCAGCTGGCGCGGCGTGATCGAACAATTGCGCCGCATCACCCATTGCATGCCCGCGGTCGACGAGCCTTCGAGCACGCGCCCGAAACGCCAGACGGCGCGATGCGCGGCGCTCGGCGCAGGCCAGGGACTCGGGGCAACGGTTGCGGTCATGGATAGCGGGGCGGCAGCGGCGGCAGTCCCTGCGGGCGTCGCAGCGAAAAACCTGTGGATTCTAGCGGAGCCGCCACCCGGTCAATGGGGTGAACGGGGTCGCAACAGGTCGGCGCGCAGGTCCTCCAATGCGAGCGTGGCGACCGGTGCCATCTTGGCCCGCGCACGCGGCCGCAGCGCGTGCCCGTAGACGATCTCGAAGCTCAGTGCCACCCGGCCGTCGGCATCGGTGCGGCGCTGCAGGTCAGCCAGCAGGCGATCGCGCCAACGCGGCGTGCGCAAGCCGGCAAAACGGCCCGCATGCACGTTGCCGCCGAGCGTGCGCAGCTCGGCGAGCGCCGCCTGCGGGCTCGACCAGGTGAGCGTGACCAGCTCCTGGTCCATCACCGGGTCGGCGAAACCGGCGTGCACGAGCAGATCGCCCAGATCGTGCATGTCGGCGAACGGGTAGAACGCCGGCCCCCACCGCTTTTGCTCGTACAGCAGGCGCAGCTCGCGCAGGCTCGCCGGGCCGAACGTCGAGAACATCAAGAAGCCGTCGGGCGCCAGCGCACGGTGCCAGGCCGCGAACACCGCCTGCAGGTCGGCACAGGTGTGCAGCATCATGTTGGCCCACACCATCTCGGCGGCGGCCGGGTCGACCGCGGCTTGCAATACGACCGCCTCGGCTTGCGGACCCCAGCGCCGGCGCGACCACCACGGCGGCAGGCGCGTCACGCTGCGGGCGCGCGACGCCTCGTCGGGCTCGACCGCGATGCGTTGTGCGTGCGGGTAGGCCGTGCGCACGGCGGCGGTGCTGCCACCGACATGGGCCCACCAGTCGAGCCAGCGCTGCGGCGGATGTCGGATGATCGGCAGCCGCTCGGCCATCCGTCGGCCAACCTCGGCATGCAGCCACGGCGCGCCCGCGGCGCTCATGCGTGACCGCACGCGCACCGCGGCCGGCTCGTGAAAGTCTTCGAGCGGCGTGACGCGCGGAGCAGGCGGTGGCATGAGGGAACAGTATATTGAGCCGATGGCTCTGTCCGCTCACACGCTGCGCGCCGCGGCGCACCGCGCTGTGCCGCCCGGACTGTGCGCCGTGTGCCGCGACTGGTGCCAACGCGCCGTCTGTGAACCCTGTCTGCAGCGCTTTGCGCCGCTGCGCCCGCGTTGTGCGCATTGCGCACGCGTGCTGCCCGCCGCCTCGCCGCGTTGCGGCGAATGCATGAGCACGGCCAGCGCATTCGCAGCGTGCCTCACTGGCGCCGACTATGCGGACCCGTGGGATCGGCTGATCGCGGGCTTCAAGTTCCACCGAAAACCCGAACTCGCGGCCGCGTTGTGCGACCTGCTGCAACGCGCCGTGCGCGAAACGGGGCGCGACGCGCGGCCGGCGCTGCTGCTGCCGGTGCCGTTGTCGCGCGAGCGGCTGCGCGAGCGTGGCTACAACCAGGCCTGGGAGCTCGCGCGCCGACTGGCGCGCCGGCTCGACGTGGCGGCGCGCGCCGACGTGCTGCAACGCAGCCGCGACACGCCGCACCAGATCGGCATGACACGCGCCGAGCGCGAGCACAACCTGCGCGACGCGTTCTGGATCGAGCCCCGGCAACGTGATCGGCTGCAGGGTGTGCACGTCGCGCTCGTCGACGACGTGTTCACCACCGGCGCCACGGCGCACGCGGCCGCACTCGCGCTCACACGGGCCGGTGCGGCACGCGTCGATGTGTGGGTGGCGGCGCGCACACCGCTGGGCGACGAGTGAGGCCGCGATGTTCCGCATCGTCCTCATCGAGCCGGAGATCCCGCCCAACACCGGCAACGTGATCCGCCTGGCCGCCAACAGCGGCTGCGAGCTGCACCTGGTGGAGCCGCTCGGCTTTTCGATGGACGACAAGCTGCTGCGACGCGCCGGCCTCGACTACCACGAGTTCGCCTCGGTGGTGCGACATGCGTCGTGGGCAACTTGGTTGGCGCAGGCGGCGGCCGAGCGCAGTGACCGCATCTGGGGCTTCAGCACGCGTGGCACGCAACGTGTGCATGACGTGTCGTTCGCGCGCGGCGACTGGCTGGTGTTCGGCGGCGAGTCGACCGGCCTGCCGGCGGCACTGCGCGATCGACTGGCGCCGGCGCAATGGGTACGGCTGCCGATGCGGCCGGCGCAGCGCAGCCTCAACCTCAGCAACGCGGTGGCCGTGGCGGTGTACGAAGCCTGGCGCCAGCTCGGCTTTCAGGGCGCGGTGTGATCGCGCCGCGGCCCGTCAGTTCTCGCTGCGTGCCTCGCGCATCATCAAGCTTTCGAGCGCCTGCTGCGGCGTGAGCTGGCCGCTCAACACCTGCGTCACCGCTTCGCACAACGGCATCTCCACACGCAGCGGTGCCGCGCGCGCCAGCACCATCGGCGCCGTCAGCACGCCTTCGGCCACGTGGCCGAGTTGAGCCAGGATCTGCGCCAGCCGCTGGCCGCGTCCGAGCGCCAGGCCGACCTGTCGGTTGCGCGACAGGTCGCCGGTGGCGGTGAGCACCAGGTCACCCAACCCGGACAAACCCATGAAGGTCTCGGGCCGCGCGCCGAGCGCAATGCCGAGGCGCGTCATCTCCGCCAGTCCGCGCGTGACGAGCGCGGCGCGCGCATTCTGGCCGAGTGCCAGCGCGTCCGCGATACCGGTGGCGATGGCCAGCACGTTTTTCACCGCGCCGCCGACTTCGACCCCGACGGGATCGTCGCTGGCATACACGCGCAGCGTCGTGCCATGCAGCGCCGACACCGCCTGTGCCACCAGCGCCGCATCGCTGCTGGCGGCGACCAGGGCGCTGGGCTGTCCGCGCGCCACCTCGAGCGCAAAGCTCGGGCCGGACAACACGCCGCACGCGCCGGAGTGCTGCAACTCGCGCGCGATCTCGTGGCCGAGTGCGCCGCTGGCTTGTTCGAACCCTTTGCACAGCCACACCACGGGTTGTTGGGGCGGCAGCGCGGCGAGTTGCTCGCGCAATGCCGCCATCGGCGTGGCCACGATCAGCAAGCCGTTCTGTGCAAACGCAATCGCTTCATCGCGTTGCGCCGTCAGCGCGAGCTCGGCCGGCAGCGCAACTTCGGGCAGGTAGAGGTCGTTGCGCGCGTGCTCGCGCATGTGCTGCACCTGCGCTGCATCGCGCGCCCACAGCATCACGCGGTTGCGTGCGCTGGCGCTGACCGCCAGGGCGGTCCCCCAGGCACCGGCGCCCAGCACGGCAATGTGCATGGCTGGGCCGCGCCGCGAACTCAGGTGGCCGTGACGATCAGGCCGCTGCCGTTGCCGGCTGCGCCGCCGTTCTGCGCCGCCTGCTGCTGTTGCTGCGCCTCGTACATGGCCTGGAAGTTCACTTCGGTGAGCAGGATCGGCGGGAAGCCGGCGCGCGTGCAGACATCGGACACGATGGCGCGCAGGTACGGATACAGGATCTGCGGACACACCACGCTGACCACGCCTTGCAGCTGGTTCTGCGGCAGGTTGCGGACCTCGAAGATGCCGGCCTGCTTGGCCTCGACCAGGAACAAGGTGCGGTCACCCACCTTGGTCGTCACGGTGGCGGTAACGCACACCTCGTACACGCCTTCGCTGACGCCCTCGGCCGACAACGCCAGGTTGATGTCGACCTGCGGCTGCTGCTGCTCGAGCAGGATCTGCGGCGAGTTGGGTTGCTCCAGCGACAGGTCCTTGAGGTAGACGCGCTGGATCTGGAACACCGGGTTCGTATCGGCTTCGGCCATGGAGGTCTTTCGGAAAAATGAAACGGCCCGCAGTCGACAAGCGGGCCGTGCGAGTCCGGGCTGGGGCTCGATTATCGCCGAGCAGACCGGCGCGAGCCGGGGGTCACGATCCCGCGAGCATGGGCATCAGCCCGCCGCGCTGGTCGAGCGCCATCAGGTCATCGCAGCCGCCGACGTGGGTGTCGCCGATGAAGATCTGCGGCACGGTGCGCCGGCCGGTGATCTGCATCATGTGCATGCGCTGCGACGGATCGAGGTCGACACGGATCTCGTCGATCTGCGCCACGCCGCGCTGCTTCAGCAGCGTCTTGGCCCGGATGCAGAACGGGCAGATCTCGGTGGTGTACATGCGCACGGTCTTCATCATGCATTCGGGGCCGTGGTGTTCTTGTGGCCCACCCAACAACGATGCGTCGATTGTCGCCAGCGGCACCAACCTTGGCGCGCGCCGGGGTTCACGCCGCGGCCGACTTTTCCAGCGGCAGATTGGCGTCGCGCCAGGCCTTGAGGCCGCCGGCGAGGGCGGTCGCACGCTCGTGGCCGAGCTTGCGCAATTCGCCCGCCGCCCGTGCGGCACGCGCGCCGCTGCTGCACATCAACACCACCGGCAACTGCTTGTTGCTCGGCAATTCCTTGGCGCCTTGCAGCGAGTTCAACGGCACGTTGCGGGCACCGGCCGCATGGCCGCGCGCAAACTCGTCGGGCTCGCTGACGTCGATCAAGACCGCCTTTTCGCGGTTGATCAGGCGCACCGCCTCCGAGGTGCCGACCGACCCACCGCCGCCGGAACGCGACAGCGTGGGCCACAACAACAGGCCCCCCGAGGTCAACGCCGCCAAGATCAGCACCCAGTTCTCGAGCAGAAACTTCGTCAGGTTCATCGCCAAGGCGCCGTGTTGCACACGGATTGCCGGTGTTTGCGCAGGGGCACGAATTATAGAATTCGCGCCCCTGCCTCCCCTTTCCACCCACTCCAATGCCGACCCTTGTGCTGGTGCGCCACGGCGAATCCACCTGGAACCTGGAGAACCGCTTCACCGGCTGGACCGACGTCGGCCTCACCGACACCGGCGTGAAGCAGGCTCAGGAAGCCGGCCGCTTGTTGAAGGAAGCCGGCTTCGACTTCGACATCGGCTACACGTCGGTGCTTCAGCGCGCCATCTGGACCTTGTGGCACACGCTCGATCAGATGGGGCGCACCTGGCTGCCGGTGGTCAAGGACTGGCGGCTCAACGAGCGCCACTACGGCGCGCTGCAAGGCCTCAACAAGGCCGACATGGCGCGCCAGTACGGCGACGAGCAGGTGCTGATCTGGCGCCGCAGCTACGACACGCCGCCGCCGCCGCTGCAGGCCGACGATCCGCGCAGCGAGCGTGGCGACCGCCGTTACGCCCACCTCGAGCCGGCGCAGGTTCCGCTCACCGAGTGCCTGAAAGACACCGTGGCACGCGTGCTGCCCTGCTGGAACGACACGCTCGCACCGGCGCTGCGCGCCAACCAGCGCGTGCTGGTGGCGGCGCACGGCAACTCGATGCGCGCACTGGTGAAGTACCTCGATGGCATCAGCGACGCCGACATCGTCGGGCTGAACATCCCGAACGGGATCCCGCTGGTCTACGAACTCGACGCCGCGCTCAAGCCGACCTCGCGCCGCTACCTCGGCGACGCCGACGCCATCGCCAGGGCGGCCGCCGCCGTCGCCAACCAGGGCAAGGCCTGATCGGAGCCGTTCAGGGCGAGGGCGCGTCGGCGTTCGTGCGGCCGACGAGCGCACATTCGATGTCCTCGCGCAAGGTCTGCGCCAGCGCGCGGCGGTCGGCGTGCGCGCTGCCGCGGGCCGACAGCGCCGTCACGCGCACCTGGACGCCCTTTGCGCAGGCGATGGTCCACACGCTGTGCACCAGCGTGGTCGCACCGAGCCAACTGACCGCCGGGCTGTAGTCCAAGCCCGGCTCGGTGTAGCGCAAGGCCACCGGCTGCACCGGCGCCTCGGCGGCGATCGCGGCCTGCAGCAGATTGGCATGGAACGGCAGCAGCGCGCGCCCGTCGCCGGTGGTGCCCTCGGGAAACACCGCGACCACGTCGCCGGCGATCAGCGATTCGGCCATCTGGTGCACCACCCGCATCGCATCGCGCTTGCGTTCACGCTCGATGAACAGCGTGCCGACCGCGCCGATCAACCAGCCGAGCAGCGGCCAGTGTCGGACATCGGCCTTGGAGACGAAGCGCGCCTGCGGACACACCGCATGGACTGCCGCGATGTCGAGCCACGACACATGGTTGGCCGCGACCAGCGTGGCGCGCGACCGGAACTGCCCTTCGGATACCAGCCCGATACCCAGCGCATGCAGCAGACCGAGCGACCAGCGCCCGATGTGCCCTTGCCGCCGCTTCGCATCGAGACGGCGAAAGCGCAGCGCCACGATGGCCACGCCGCGCAACACGTGCACCACCACGCGCGCAAGGCGCCACAGGCCAACCAGCGCGCGCACGGACCGCGTCAACGCTGGAGACGGCGCGCAGGCCGTCTCATCGTTCCACGACGGCGCGCGCGCCATCGCCACGCCCATTGGCCTGGTACGACACGCCGCCTGCCAGCACGGTGGTGCGCACGCGTCCGGGCAACGCGGTGCCGCTGGTCGCGAAATCGAACGGCGTGTGTTTGCCCTGACTCTGGAGCGTGTCGCGCGTCGCCTGCCAAGTGGGTGCAGGATCGAACACGCACACGTCGGCCACGCCGCCTTCGACCAGCCGGCCCGCGCTGGCCGCCAGCGTGCCGAGGCTGGCGCCCAACACGCGAACAGGGTCGCTCGTGACCCGCGCCAGCGTGCGCACGAGGTCGAGGCTGCTGTCCTGGCCCCACTTGAGCGCAAGGCTCAGCAGCAGCTCGACCGCGCTGGCGCCCGGCTCGGCTTCGGCGAACGGCAGGTTCTTGGCGTCGTCTTCGACCGGGTTGTGGTCGGACACCAGTGCGTCGATCGTGCCGTCTGCGAGTGCGGCGCGCAGCGCGTCGCGATCGGCTTGCTGGCGCAGCGGAGGCGTCAAGCGCATGTCGGCATTGAAGTAGCCGATGTCGACATCGGTCAGATGCAACGACTGCACGCTGACATCGGCCGTGATCGGCAGCTGCTCCGCCTTGGCGCGCCGCACCAGCTCGACGCCGGCGGCAGTGCTCAAGCGGCACAGGTGCACGCGCGCGCCGGTGGCGCGAACCAGCTCGACAATGGTGTGCAGCGCCACCGTCTCGGCTGCGACCGGCACGCCCGACAGGCCCAGCCGCATGGCGATCGCGCCGCTGGCAGCCACGCCGGTGGACAGCCAGGCGTCCTCCGGGCGCAGCCATACCGTGTAGCCGAAGGTGGCGGCGTACTGCAGCGCACGCATCAGCAGGTTGGTGTCCTTCACCGCCACGTCGGCCTGCGAAAAGCCGACGCAGCCGGCTTCGCTCAAGTGCGCCATCTCGGTCAGGGCCTGGCCTTGCAGCCCGCGCGTCAACGCGCCGAGCGGAAACAGCCGGCACAACGACAACTGGCGGGCGCGGAACTTGAGCATCTCGACCAAACCGGGTTCGTCGAGCGGCGGGTCGGTGTCCGGCGGGCACACCAGGCTGGTGACGCCACCGGCCGCGGCGGCCTTGAGCTCGCTCTCCAACATGCCCGCGTGCTCGCGGCCCGGCTCGCGCAGGCGCGCAGCCAGATCGACCAGGCCGGGCATCACGATGCAGCCGCTGGCGTCGATGCGGCGGTTGGCGTCGAAGGCGGCCGGCGCACGGCCAATCGACACGATGCGACCGGCCGCGATCGCGACATCGGCGCTTTCGTCGCGGGCGCTGGCGGGGTCGATCACGCGGCCGTGTTCGATCAGCAGCTTCATCGCGCCCCCTTGGCGCTGCGCGCCGCCCCCCCGAGGGGGAGCGAGTGCCTTGGGAGCGGCCCGGCGGCGCTCATGCCTCGTTCCCCGCAATGATCGACATCACCGCCATCCGCACCGCGATGCCGAAGGTCACCTGCGGCAGGATCACGCTGGCCTGGCCATCGGCCACGCTGGAGTCGATCTCGACGCCGCGGTTGATCGGCCCCGGGTGCATCACGATCGCATCGGGCTTGGCCAGCGCGAGCTTGTCGGGTGTGAGTCCGAAGGTCTTCGCGAACTCGCCCGCGCTCGGCAGCATCGCACCGGTCATGCGCTCGTTCTGCAACCTGAGCATGATGATCACGTCGGCGCCTTTCATGCCCTCGGCCATGTCGTGGCACACGCGCACGCCCATCGCGCGCAGGTCGCCCGGCACCAGCGTGCGCGGGCCGACCACGCGCACCTCCGGCACGCCAAGCGTGGTGAGCGCGTGGATGTCGGAGCGCGCCACGCGCGAGTGCACGATGTCGCCGACGATGGCCACCGTGAGCTGCGTGAAGTCGCGCTTGTAATAGCGGATCGCATACATGTCGAGCAGGCCCTGCGTCGGGTGCGCATGGCGCCCGTCGCCGGCGTTGACCACGTGCACGTGCGGCGCGCAGTGGCGTGCGATCAGGTAGGGCGCTCCCGACTCGCCGTGGCGCACGACGAACATGTCGGCGTGCATCGCGGACAGGTTGGCGATGGTGTCGAGCAGGCTCTCGCCCTTGGCGGTGGACGAGCGCGCAATGTCGAGGTTGATCACGTCGGCGCTCAAGCGCTTGGCCGCGATCTCGAATGTGGTGCGTGTGCGCGTGCTGTTCTCGAAGAACAGGTTGAACACACTCTTGCCGCGCAGCAGCGGCACCTTCTTGACCTCGCGGTCGTTCACCGACAGGAACGTGCCGGCGGTGTCGAGGATGTGCGTCAGCACCTCACGCGGCAGGCCCTCGATCGACAGCAAATGAATCAGCTCGCCGTGGGCGTTGAGCTGCGGGTTGCGGCGCGACAGCATTCGTTGAGACCCGCCTTCGTCAGTCGGTGTGCTCGAGCGAGAACGCGAAGCGGCCCGCGTTGCCGCGCGCCAGCGTGAGGCGTTGCGCCGCCGGCAGCACCACCTTGGCTGCGGCGAACGATGCCTGGATCGGCAGCTCGCGCCCGCCGCGGTCGACCAGCACGGCGAGGTCGACCGCGCGCGGCCGCCCGAAGTCGTACAGCTCGTTGATCACGGCGCGGATGGTACGGCCGGTGAACAACACGTCATCGATCAGCAAGATGCGGGCGCCGTCGATCGCGAACGGCAGCCGGGTGGTGTCGCCGGCACCGGCGAGGCCGCGCGCCGAGTAGTCGTCGCGATGCAATGCGCTCGAGATCAGGCCACAGGGGCCGGGGCGCTTCAGGTCTGTTTGCAGCCGCTCGGCCAGCCACGCGCCGCCGGACCAGATGCCGACCAGCTCGCTGTCTGGCTGCAGCAGCATGCGCACGCCGCCCAACAGCTCGGCGTACAGCGCTTCGGCGTCGAGACTCAGCGTGCTCATGCTTGCCCCCTCAGGTACTGCTCGAGGATCAGTGCGGCCGCCGCCGCGTCGACATCGCGCGCGCCCTCCGCGATCGCCTCAACCGACGTGTAGCGTTCGTCGACCTCGTGCACCGGCAGTCCGAAACGGCCATGCAGCTGGCGCGCGAACGCCTTGGCGCGTCGGGTGTTGTCGTGCGGCGCGCCATCGGGGTGCGTTGGCACGCCGACCACGAGCGCATCGGGCTGCCATTCGCGCAACAGCTTGGCGATGGCGTCAAAGCGTGCAGCGCCCATCACGGCCACGGTCGTCAACGGCTGTGCTTGTTTGAGCAGCGCGTTGCCCACCGCCACGCCGACGCGCCGAATGCCGAAATCGAAAGCCAGGAACGATTGGGCCGATCGGCGCCGCATCGGCGCCACCGCGCTCATGCTTGCAGCACGCGCGGCGCGAGACGCGCCGCCCATTCACGGGCGGGCGCCCGTGCGCAGGCACGGTCGCACGTCCAGTTCATGCGTGACCCGCCTCCTGGCTCAGCATGCGCGGATCGATGCCGAGCAAGGACAGAGCCTTGTCGTAACGCTGCTCGATCGGCGTGTCGAAGATGACCTCGGGCGAGGCGTTGACGGTCAGCCAGCCGTTGCGGCCGATCTCTTCTTCGAGCTGCCCTGCACCCCAGCCGCTGTAACCCAGGGTCACCAACACGCGGCGCGGTCCGGCTCCGTTGGACATCGCTTCCAGCACGTCTTTGCTGGTGGTCATTTCGAGGCCCCCAGGAATCGCCAACGTCGACGTGTAGGGGCTGTCCTCGCCGTGCAGGCGTTCGTGCAGCACGAAGCCACGTTCGGTCTGCACCGGGCCGCCGAAGTACACCGGTTGTTCGGCCAAGTCCTTGCGATCGAGCGACAGCTCCACCTTCTCGAACAGGTTGCGCAGCTTGATGTCGATGGGCTTGTTGATCACCAGGCCGAGCGCGCCCTTCTCGGTGTGCTCGCACAGGTAGACCACGGTGCCGGCAAACGTATCGTCGGCCATGCCGGGCATGGCAATCAGGAACTGATTCGTGAAGTCGATACGGCTCGTGGCCATGAACCATTCTATGCCCGGCCTGCTGCTGCGCGGGGGCCCCTGGCCGGGCACATCCCCCGTCAACCGAATGGCGTCACACTGCGCGCTCACGGCGCCCGCGCCGCCACTGCCGACGCGCCCGCACATGCACGACAAGCCCCTCGCCGCCGCACTGGTGTGGTTGCGACGCGACCTGCGCGTGCACGACAACGCGGCGTTGCACCATGCGCTGCACGCGGCCAAGCGGGTTTGGTGCGCTTTTGTCTTCGATCGCACGCTCCTCGACCCACTGCCGCGCGCCGATCGGCGCGTCGAGTTCATCCGCGACTGCGTGGTCGAGCTCGATGCCGCCCTGCTGCGCACGGCCCAAAGCGGGGGCTCAGCCGGGCACCCGCCTGCTGGTGCGCCACGGCGACGCCGCGCACGAGATCGTCGCGCTGGCGTCCGAGCTGGGCGTGCAGGCGGTGTTCGCCAGCCATGACGACGACCCGTATGCGTTGCGGCGCGACGCGCAGGTGCGCGGCGCGCTGGCCGACCGCGGCATCGCCCTGCACACCAGCAAGGACCACGTGGTGTTCGAGCGAAGCGAGGTGCTGACCGCAGCGCGCACGCCTTACACCGTGTTCACGCCGTACAAGGCCGCATGGTTGCGCCAGCTCGACGAACGCGCGCTGGTGGCACATCCGGTGGAAGGGCTCGCCGCCGCTTTGGCGCCGCCTCCCGATGCCTTCGCGGCCGCGGCGCCGAGCCTGGGGGCATTGGGCTTTCAGCCGACCAATCTGCACCAGTTGCGCTTGCCCACCGGCGAAGCGGGTGCCGACACGATGTGGAGCGAGTTCGTCGAGCGCATCGACGACTACGCCAAGGCGCGCGACTTCCCGGCGATCAAGGGCCCCAGTTATCTGGGCATGCACCTGCGCTTCGGCACGCTGTCGATCCGCCGCCTGGTGCGCGCGGCATGGCAGCGCATGCAGGGCGGCTCGATGGGGGCGCAGGTGTGGCTGTCGGAGCTGGTGTGGCGCGAGTTCTATCACCAGATCCTGCACCACCACCCGCACGTGGTGGGCCACGCGTTCCGCCGCGAGTACGACGCCATCAAGTGGGAGCATGGCAAGCAAGCCGACGCGCACTTCGCCGCCTGGTGCGATGGCCGTACCGGCTACCCGCTGGTCGACGCCGCGATGCACCAGATCAACACCACCGGCTACATGCACAACCGGCTGCGCATGGTGACGGCGAGCTTTCTCACCAAACACCTGGGCATCGATTGGCGCCGCGGAGAAGCCTACTTCGCCGAGAGGCTCAACGACTTCGACCTCGCGGCCAACAACGGCGGCTGGCAATGGGCCGCATCGACCGGCTGCGATGCGCAACCGTACTTCCGCATCTTCAACCCGATGGCGCAGAGCGAGAAGTTCGATCCGCAAGGCGCGTTCATTCGTCGCTACCTGCCGGCGCTCGGCAACCTGCCCGACGCGCTGATCCACGCACCGTGGCGCGCGCGGCCGGTGGATCTGCAGGCGGCCGGCCTGGTGCTCGGGCGCGACTACCCCTTGCCGATCGTGCAGCACGAGGCCGCACGGGCGGCAGCACTGGCGCGTTATGGCGCCGTCAAGGAGCGAGGTTCACCCAGCGCGAGATGAGCGCACCATGCTTGCCCGGCCACTGCTGCATGCCCTCGTCGCTGGCGTCGAACACGCTGCGCAGGAACGCCAGCGCCAGCTCTTGGGTCGCGCCCTTCACACGCGGATTCAGCGTGAGGCCTCCGCTGGCCGGGCGGTCGGTGAAGATGTTGTGCGAACCCCCCTCGAACACCACCAGCGCCTTGACCTTGCTGCCGGCCGCATCGAACACCGCCAGCCGATCCGCCGGTGGTGAGTAGTAGCCCGGCACGCGGATCGTGTCTTCGGTGGCGGTGATGTGCAGGCTCGGCAGCGTGATGGCGCCGAGGATCTTGCTCAGTTCGGGCTCGCCATAGAACGGCGGCGCCGACAGCAACAACGCTGCACGCACGCGCGGCTCGCGATACTGCACGCTGCTGCCGTTGCGCTGCAAGGTGGCACCAGCCGCCAGCATCACGGTGTTGGCGCCGTACGAATGCCCCGCCGCGGCGATGCGCGAGCGATCGATGCGCGCGCCGTATTCGCTGCGCTCGAGCAGCTCGTCGAGAGCGAAGCTCAGATCCCTCACGCGCTGCACCGCCTCGCGCTCGCTGGCCGCGCTCCACAGGCGGTTGACGACCAGGAACGGATTGCCGAACCACACCTGGCGGTCGCTGCCCACGTGCTGCAGATGAAGGCTGGCGATGCCGTGCGCGGCGAAGTGCTTGCCGAGGTAGCTGTAACCGGTGCGCGAGCCGCCGATGCCATGCGAGAACACCACCAGCGGCACCTGCGCATTCGATGCGACCTGCGCGGGCCAGTACAGTCGCACCGGCACCTCGCGCTGGCGCACGGGGTCGACCCAGTCGAAGTCGGTGAACTTGCTCTCGGACTTGGCGTCGACCTTGGTTTCGAGCGTGGCTTGTTTTGCGGCGACCAACGCCGGTGCCACGGTCTCGATCGCTGCGGCCGGCAGCACGCTGGGCAACGCGGTGTCGTCTGCTCGCGCCGGCGCCAATGCCAACGACCACAGGCACCACGCGGCGCAAATCATTCCCCATGTCCGCGGCCCGCGCCACGGTTGTTGTATTTGATTCATGTCAGTCGATAACGGTCGGCGGGTTCGACCAGTGTGCCCGCAGCAACGCCGCTTCAATAACGCCGCGACCCCCGCATCCGGGTGACTCGAGCGTCAACGTCGACGAAGCCGTGATCGTGCCACCGATCACGGCGCCGGCCATCGGCGCGCGAAAGATGGGACGCTAGAACAGCTCGACGTCGCCGGCCTTGTGCAGCTCGGTCAGCTCCCCGCGCTTCACCAGGTCGGCATGTTCGGCCACCTGGTTGCGACCGTGGGCCTTGGCCCAGTACACGGCCTTGTCGGCGCGCTCGAACGCCTGGCTGGGATTGTCGTCGAGGCGCACGTCGGTGAAGCCGATCGACACCGTGATGCGACCGACCTGCGGGAACGGATAGGCCTCGGTCACCGCGCGCAGGCGCTCGAACGCCAGCGTCGCGTGCTGGTCACTGCCACAGCGCAGCAGCACCACGAACTCCTCGCCGCCAAAGCGGTACAGCCGGTCGTGGAAGCGGAAACTGGCGCGCATCAGGCGCGACAGCAGCAAGAGCACCTCGTCGCCAATCAGGTGCCCGTGCCGATCGTTGACCTGCTTGAAGTGGTCGATGTCGATCAGGCCGAGGTAGGGCTTCAGATCCGGCCGCGGCTCGCGCCGCGCCTCGGCGGGCGCCTGGCCGGTCGCACTGACGGCGCAGGCCTTGTAGAACGAATCGTCGAAGGTCTTGCGGTTGAGCAAGCCCGTCAGCATGTCGCGCTCGCTGTAGTCGAGCAGCCCCTGCATGTTGCGGTACACGCGCAGCATGCTGCTCACGGTGCGCAGCTGTTCGGCGTCGAGCGCGTTGCGGCTCTCGACCTCGAGCACGCCCACCGCGTCGCGGTCGGTCAGCAGGGGAAAGCACGTGGTGTGGCTGTCGCCCGGCACCTCCACCGACTCCTGCGTCTGCAGGCACTGCAGGCGCGCCGGGAAAGCCGCCAGCTTGGGCAGGTCGTCGAGGTCGGCCCACAAAGAATCGGAGCTGGCCGCCACGTCGCCGGCGGCGAGCCGCGCACGCACCAGCCAGCGCTGCTGAGACTCCTCGCCGACGTTGTGGCACACCGTGACCGACAAGGGCTGCAACAGGTCGCGCAACACAGCCACCAGGGTGGTGTCGAGCACATCGCGGTCACGAAAACCGGTGAGCTCGGCCAGATGGTCGACGACGTGCGGCATGCCGGCTATTGTCGTCTGCGCCCGGCCGCGCAGGCCTGTGCCAGATCAGGCGTTGAGGGCGGCGGCCTTCGCATAGCGGGCCACCAACGACAGCAGGTCTTCTTCGGCGTAGGGCTTGCCCAGGTAATGGTCGACACCAAGTTCGGCGGCGTAGTCCCTGTGCTTTTGCGCAATGCGCGACGTGATCATGATCACCGGCAGATCGGCCAGCTTCGGGTCGGCGCGCAGGTTGCGCACCAGGTCGAAGCCATCCATGCGCGGCATCTCGATGTCGGACAGCAGCACCGCGGGGCGCTCCTCGCCGAGCTTCTCCAGCCCCTCGAGGCCGTCCTTGGCCAGGGTCACGCGGTAGCCCTCGCGCTGCAGCAGACGCTGCGTCACTCGGCGCACGGTCAGCGAATCATCGACCACCAACACCAATGGCGGCAACGCTTCCGCCGGCTCGGCAGCCTTCTCGACCACCGGCACGTCGGGCGCGACCATCGCGGCGCGCGTCAGTGCCCACGCCGACTCGCCATACAGCGTGGCCAGGGCGACCGGGTTGTAGATCAGCGCCGGCTCGCCGGACGGCAGCAGCGTCATGCCGGCCAAGCCCGGCAGGCGCGCCAGTTGCGGCCCGAGGTTCTTGACCACCACTTCCTGGTTGCCCAGCACTTCGTCCACATGCAGCGCAATGCGTTGCGCGGCCGAACGGATGATCACCACCGGTTGCGCCCGCGTGGCAGGCATGCCTCGCGCACTCGCTTGCAACAGCGCGCCCAGCCAGAAGAACGGCAGGCTGCGGTCGTCGACGCGGAACGCGCTGGTCGCGTATGCGGTTCCCAGCTCGGTCTGCGGCGAACGCTTGACGATCTCGACCAGCGTCGACGGCACGGCGACCTTGAGCTCGCCACAGCGCAGCATCACCACCTGCGTGACCGCGGTGGTCAGCGGCAGCACCAGGCGGAAGCTGGTGCCCCGGCCGGCGGCGGTGGCGGTCTCGATGCGGCCGCCCATCGCGTTGACGTCGGCGCGCACCACGTCCATGCCGACGCCGCGTCCGGCGAGGCCGGTCACCGATTCGGCGGTGGAGAAGCCGGGGGTGAAGATCAGGTTGGCCAGCTCGCCGTCGCCCGGGTTGGCATCGGCAGCGATCAGGCCCATCGCGCGGCCCTTCTCGCGGATGCGCGGCAGGTTCAGCCCGGCGCCGTCGTCGCGGAACTCCACCGAGACTTCGTTGCCTTCCTGCGTGACGGTGATGACGATCGAGCCGGTCGGATCCTTGCTGGCGGCGGCGCGTGCGGCCGGCGACTCGACGCCGTGCGTCACGCTGTTGCGCAGCAGGTGCTCGAAGGCACCGGTCATGCGGTCGAGCACGCCGCGATCGACTTCGATCGCGCCGCCGACGATGTCCAGGCGCACTTGCTTGCCGGTTTCCTTGGCGGCCTGCCGCACCAGGCGGTACAGGCGCTCCGACATGCCTTCGAACTCCACCATGCGCGTGCGCAGCAGGTCGTCCTGCAGGTCGCGCGTCAGGCGCGCTTGCGCGGCAAGTTCGTCTTCTGTCGACTGCAGCGTGCGCTGCAACGCGCGCTGCACCGTGGCCACGTCGTTCACCGACTCGGCCATCATGCGAGTCAGTTCCTGGAACCGCGTGAAGCGGTCCATCTCGAGCGGGTCGAACGACTGCAGCGAGGCCTTGGCGGCCTCCATGCGCGAGGTGATCTGCGTCTCGGCCTGCAGCTCGATGTCACGCAACTGGCGGCGCAGACGCTCCAGGTTTTCGGTCAAGTCGCCGAGCGAGGTCTTCAGCTGCGCGACATCCGCCTCGATGCGAGAACGCGTGATCGACACCTCACCGGCGTGGCTCACCAGGCGGTCCAACAGCTGCGAGCGCACGCGCACGGCCGACTGGCTGCTGGTCGCCGTGTTGGTTGGCTCGGCCGATACGGTGCTGCCTTCGCCGGCGGCGGCGAACCGCGACCAGTCGATATTCTGCGAAGCTGCCGCCACCACGGGCTGGGCTTGCACCACCGGCGCAACCGGCTCGACAGCGGCCTGCACCACCGGCGCCGGCTCGGCAACCGGCTCGGCGCGCGTAGATACGACGGGCAGCGGAACAAACTCCGCCAGGGGTACGGCAGCGGGCGTCGCCACCAACACGGGAGCGGCCTGCTCGGTCGCCTGTTGCGGCTCCAGCGGCATGGGCTGCGAGTGGTCGACCTCGCCGCGGCGCAGCATGTCAAAGCGGGTTTCGATCGCATCGACGCGGGCGACCAGACGTTCGATGTCGTCGGCGCTGGCGTGGCCGCGGCCGACCAAGTGTTCGATTGCGGTTTCCAGGCGGTGCGCCATCTCGCCCAGGCGCATCGCACCGGCCAGGCGAGCTCCGCCCTTCAGGGTATGCAGCGTGCGCATGCAAGCCGACGCGGCCGCGGCCTCGGTGGGCCGGCGCATCCACTCGCGCATGCGCGACTGCAACTCGGGAATCAGCTCCTGGCCTTCTTCCTCGAAGATCGGGAACAGTTCGGCGTCGACCGCATCGACGGCGTCGATGTCGTCTTCATCGTCGAGCGCATCGGCGCGCGCCGATTGCACGTTGGCCGCGGTGCGCGCCAGGGCCTCGCCCATCTCGCCGAGCGTGCGCAGTTCGGTATGGCCGAATTCGGCAAACGCCGCCTTCGGCGCGAGTGGCTGGATCGGCGCGAAGTCCGATGCCGGCCGGGTGTGTTGCACCGACGGTTCGACGACCTGTGCCGGCGCTGGCACCACCAAGTGCTCGTGTTCGACCAGGAAGCGCAGCAGGTCGGGATCGGGGCTCTTCAAGAAACCAGCCGCGAACTGGTGCAGCAGGCGGCGAATCTCTTCGGCCGCGGCGGCGAACAACTGTGCTTCTTCGGCCACGCCATGGCCGCGGGCGTCGGCGCGCGCGAGCGCATGCTCGAGCGCGCGTGCGAGGTTCGACAGGTCGGTGTAGCCCACCGTCGCGCAGTTGCCGGCCAGCGAGTGGGCGTGTGCGATGGTGCTTTCGCCCACCCGACGGTGCAACTCGTGCGACCACTCGGCGATTTCGGTGGCGAGGCGGCGCGAATGTTCGTCGGCCTCGTTGAGGAAGATGTTGAACAGCGGGATCTGGATGCGCAACGAGCCGATCACCTTGACCTGGTCGGCGTCGGCGGTGCTCGGCGCGTGCACCGGCACGGTGGCATCGGTGTCGCTCAAGTCCAGCGTCACGTCGGCCGCAGCGGATTGCGGCTCCTCGAGGCGCCCGGTCTCCGAATCGATGAACGGCCCCAGCGCGGCAGGCATCGTCTGCAGGCCGTCGGGGCGGGTCTCGGGTGCGCCCAACACATCGCGCGGCAGCAGAGGTTCGGCCTCGACCTCCGGCAACTCGAGCTCGATCAGCTCGATCGGCTCGTTCGGTGGCGCTGCGGGCGTCGGCGTGGCCGGCGTGATAGGTCTGCGTCGGCAAGTCAGACAGCGACAGCGTCTCGGTCGGCGCGTCGAAGACGACAGAGACCTCCGGGACCTCGATGGCGGGCGCGTCGGCACCGAAATCAAGGTCGATCGTCACGTCGGGCACGGCGAGCGCCTGCACCGGCTCGGGCGGCGGTTCGACCGCCAACGCAACCTGGGCAGGCACGACTGGTGCGCTCGGCACAACCGGCGCCACCGGCACGACGTGCGCAGCGGGCGTCGACGCGAAGGTGGACGCGGCGGGCGGCAAGCCGCCCATTGCACTGACGGCGTCCTCGCTCAACGGGATGCGGCGACGCTCATTGCGCATCGCATCGGCGGCGCGACCGACCACGCGATGGTTGTATCCGGCGGTCTCGCCGCTGGCAACGCCTTCGATCCAACGGCCGAGGTAGTCGAGCGCCTCGCCGCTGAATTCGAGCAGATCGGTATCGGCGCCGCCACCGTCGGCCAAACGTGTGTTGTACAGCTGCTCGCAACCCCATGCAGCTTCACCGAAGTCTTTCAGCCCGACCATGCGCGAGCTGCCCTTCAGCGTGTGGAAGGCGCGGCGCACCGAGGTCATCTCGTTCAGGTCGTTCGGCGTCTTGGCCAACTGGGCCAACGCCTCGCGGGCGGTCTGCATCACCTCGCGCGCTTCCTCCAGGAAGATGTCGCGCATTTCGGTGTCGTCTTCGAGTCCGGTCTGGCCCGGCGGCACCGGCGGCGCTGCCACCGCGGGCGGGGGCAGCGGCTTCAGTGGCGCGGGCTTGCTGGCTTGTGCGTCGACGTGCGGCTTGACCAACTCGGTCATCACCTTGGCGGCCTGCGCGAGCGCTTCCTTGCGCTCGTCGCCCGACTCGGCGCCCTTCAACGCGCGCTGCGCCTTGTCGGCTGCAGTGGCGATACTGCGCTGATCGGCGGCTTCGGCTTGGCGCGCGAGCATCTCGAGGTCACGCGCGACGTCGCCGGCATCGGCCTCTGATGCGGCGGCCGATTTGGCGATCTCGCCGGCCTTCTCGACCAGTTCGCGTTCGAACGCCGGCACGCCATCGAGTGCACCGAACACCGACGGGCGGTGTGCCCGGTCCATCACCGATTCCAGCTGACCGCTGGCCGCATCGAAGCGGAACAGCGATTTCGCCATCTGCGGCTGCACGCTGAGCATGTCGATCAGGAAGCTCAGTGCACCGAGGTTGTCGGCCAAGCGGTCGAAAGCACTGCCCTGCGGCGCCGTGTTGGCGTCGGCGGCGATCATCGTGTCGACGTCGTCGCGCATGCGCACAACGGCGTGCGACGCGTGATCCTGGCCGAGCACCGACAACACGCCGCGCATCGACGACAACTGCGCCGGCACAGGGATCAGCACCTCGCGCTGCACCGGATTGCGGAAGAACTGGTCGATGTGCTTTTCGATCTCGGACAGCGACGCGCGCAGTTCCTGCACCACGCTGCCCATGGTTTGGCGGTCGGAGACCCGGCGGTACAGGTCTTCCATCCACACTTCGAGCGCACCTGGCGAATGGCCCTGGCGCACGCCGTCGACACGTTGCGCGAGGCGCCGCACGCGGCCCGACAGCTCGGGATGATCGAGGTCCTGGTCTTCCAGCGACGCGTCGACGTACAGCAACGCGGTCGCCACCTCCATCGCATGCTCGGGTGCAACGGAGCCGCCGCTGTGCACGGTGTGCGCCGCCGATTGCAGCAGCGACTTGGCCAGCGTCTCACCTTCGGGGTAGAGCTTCTGCAGCGACTCGCCGACCAGCGCGAACTGCTCGGCCAGGCCCGGCAGGCGCTGCAGGTCGCCACCGGCAACCGCCGACCACACGTCCTTGGCTGCGGCGACGCGCTTGCGTGCCTGCGCCAGCATCGACGGATCGAACCGGCCGAGGCGCGCGCTGTCGTAGTCGACGGCGTTTGGATTCCTCAGCTCGAATGCCTTGCGCGCCGCGGCCAGTCGCGGCCCGGCGGGCTGGCGCTCGTTGGGCACGGCCTGAGCGCAAAAGAACAACAGATCCTGTGCCAGGCGATCGGATGCATCGGCGCCCTCGCCGGCGCGCAGTTGCGCAAGCAACCGCGAGGCCAGGCGCTTGCTGTAGACATCGACCTTCAGCAGGCCATTGGCCTGCGCTTCGTAGACAGCGGACGCGAGTTGCCACAGCGTGGCCAGGCGATCCTTGCTGCCAGCCGCCAAGCCGGCAAGCAGATCGCTCATGCGTTGGGCGGCGCCGGCATCGCGGCCGCGCATCAGGGTCAGCGTCTCACCTTCGAGCTCGGCCTGGGTGTCGGCATCCGAGCGCTTGGGCGCCGGCGCATCGGGCGCTCTCACCGCGCGCCATTGCCAGTCGCGGTTCCACAGATCGGCCGGGTGCACGCGGCCGGCACCGGCCAGCTCCTGCAGCGCCTTGTACTGCGGGAACATCGCCGCCGGCGAGATCAGTTTGCCGGCCAGCAAGCGGGCAAGGTAGTCAAGCAGTGCGAACGAGCCTCGCTCGATCACGTCGACATGGGCCGACGTCATGCCGCGCGACTTGCCCGCAAGCTTGATGACCGCGGCTTCAGCGGCGCGCAACATCAGCGCCGCGGTGGGCATGCCCACCAGTTCGAGCGCACCGGCGCCCTGGTGCATCTGCGAACGCGCGTGGCGCAAGATCGCCGGATCGACGGTGTCGACGTCGGAGCCGCCCTGCGCGTCGGCTTCCTTCAGGTAGCGACGCAGCGACTTGTGCGCGGCCTCCAGCGTACGACGCAATTCGTCGTGCACCCAGGCCAATGCGCTCAGGTCGTGGGTCACCTCGTTGTCGCGAGCAGCGGACATGTGCGATCCACCCCGGGTTCGAGTTCGGTACGGTTGGGGGAGCGCTTCGGTCAGCTGACCTTGAATCGCGCCACCGATTGCTTGAGCTCTTCAGCGCTTCGCGACAACTCGCGAACCATTTGCGCCGTGGAGCGCGTGCCCTCTCCGGTCTGTTCGGTCACCGCGAAGATGTGCTGGATGTTCGAGGCCACCACGTTGGCCGATTGCGCTTCGCTCGACGCCTGCGTCGAGATGTTCTGAATCAGCTCGGCCAGTTGGCGCGTGACTCGGTCAATGTCGCCCAGTGCGTTACCGGCCGCGTCGGACAGTCGGGCTCCGTCGACCACACCCTGTGTCGAACGCTCCATGGCGGCCACCGCGTCTTGCGTGTCGGTCTGAATGGTCTTCACCAGCGCCGCGATCTGTCGCGTGGCGTCGCCGGAACGTTCGGCCAGCCGCTGCACTTCTTCGGCAACCACCGAGAAGCCGCGACCGGCTTCACCGGCGGACGCCGCCTGAATGGCCGCGTTCAACGCCAGCACGTTGGTCTGTTCGGTAATGTCCGAGATCAGTTCGGTGATTTCGCCGATCTCCTGCGACGATTCGCCCAGCCGCTTGATTCGCTTGGAGGTTTCCTGGATCTGGTCGCGGATCGAGTTCATGCCGCCGATGGTGTTCTGCACCGCCGACAAACCCGACTCGGCTGCCTTCAGCGACTGGCGCGCCACCTGGGCCGTCTCTTGCGCCTGCGTGGACACCTGGTTGATTCGGTTCGCCATCTGCAGCACCGACTCGCCGGTGTCGCGGATCTCGCGCAGCTGCTCGGTCGACGCCGCCAACAGTTCGGTCGAGGTGGCTTCAACCTGCTGCGTGGTCTCCGTCACGCGCGCCGCCGTGCCCTGCACCTGCGCCACCAGCGACCGCAGCTCTTCCACGGTGTAGTTCACCGAGTCGGCGATGGCACCGGTGATGTCTTCGGTCACCGTGGCCTGCTGCGTCAAGTCACCTTCAGCGACCGACTGCAGTTCGTTCATCAATCGCAAAATGGCCGCCTGGTTGGCGTCGTTGACCCGCTTGGCCTCCTGCTCCTGTCGCTCGGCTTCCTGGCGCTGCGCTTCAGCGGTTTGCGCACGTTGCGCCTGGTCCTGCACGAACAGTCGCAGGAAACCGATACCGCCGACCACCATCGCCAGCACCGACAGCAGCATCACGGTCAGGTGGCTGATGCGGATACCGGTTTCCTTGCCGAGCTGCTCCTGCAGCGTCTCCAGGCCCTTGCGCAGCGGCTCGGAGTCGTTCAGCACGGCGGCCTGCGCTTCACGGGCGGTCACCAGACCCTGCAGGTTGCCCAGAATCTGGCTGGCCTGTGCGCGCGTCTCGTCGTACTGCTTGATCAATTGGCGCAGGCGCTCCTTGGTCTGCGCGTCCTTGGTGCCGGGAAGCCGCAGTTCAGGGTTGCCGTTGTTCAGGCCTTCGGCGATCTCGCGGAACGAGTTCAAGTCCTTGCCCAGCAAGAACACGGCCTCGGGGCTCACGCCCTCGACGGTCAGGAACTCGTTGGCGGACTTGCCGATGCGCTGCGTCAACATCACCAACTGGCCGACGGCAGCCAGTTCGGCCGACGTGGCCTCTTGCTGCAGCTTCAGCGACGACACCGTCTCGGCGGTCTCCAGCAAGTCGGCCGATTGGCGGTTGATGGTGCGCAGCGCTTGCCCCACCTGCGTCAGCGTCTTCTGCTGGCTCAGCACGTGGTTGGCATTGCGCTCGGCGCGATCGACCAGCGGCAGCAGCGGCTCGATCGTGTCTTGCACGCTGGCCGGAGCGGCGGAGAGTTCGCCCTCGCCGCTGCGCAAGCCGCGCACGTTGGCAGCCAACACGGTGGCCGCATCGCGCACCTCAGGGAACGCCTGCGCGCTACCGACGAAGGCCTGCGTCACCGACTTGGCCAGTCGCTGCGATTGCATCAGCGCCTGACCGACGGCGGCCACCTGGTTGGCACCGCGGCTGGCCGCGCTCAGCGCGAGCACCGTGCCAAGCACCAGGCCGAGCAGGCCCAGCAGCACCACGCCACCGAGGATTCGCTGCTGCTCCGGCACCGTCTTGTTGCCGATGATCGGCAGCGCCACGGCAGCCATCGGCGACATGGCACTGTGCGGACGCGACTCGTTGAAGTCGGGGGCCAGTTCCGACGGGGCAGCCTCCGAAATGATCGAGGTGCTGATCTGCTTGGTCGGCGAGGCGTGCATGTCGAGGGTCACCGTGCTCGCGCCCGCATTGCTGCGCTCGGCACCGTGCGGGATCACCATCTCGTCGAACGGAGACAACTCGGCCGTCGCGACGCCGCCGTTGCTCCGGCCCTTCGCCTTGAATCGTTCCATGAAGCCCATACGAGTCCTCTTGTCGGTCCTGCGCCTAGATACCAGTCGCTTGTTTCTTCGGGTCTCGCGTGTTGCGCCTTACGCGGCGATCGCGAGGAACTGCATGTCAGCCGCCAAGGCGGCCAGTCTGATTTCCTGCCAGGAGCGCCCGGCCTTGTCGAGCCAACGCACACCGGCAAAGCCAGGCCGCGGCGAAGCTTCGTCGGCCCGCTCGGCCAGATCGCTCTCGTGTCGCAGACCGGCGAGCCGGTCCACCAGCAATGCACTGTTGACGCCAAGCGACGGGTTCAGCGCCACCAGGCGTGCACCCTCGGCGCCATGCTCGTGCGCGCCGCGGGCGCGCAGCCCGAGGAACACCGCGAGATCCACCACGCCGTGCAGGCCACCGCGGAGGTTGGCCACACCGGCGAACCAAGGGCGGGTGTGCGGCACGGCCATGATCCGGCCCGCGTTGAAGATTTCTCCGGCCTGCTCCAGCGGGATCAGCATGCCCTGGCCCGCGCACTCGACCGCCAGCCAAGCGTGGGCGGCAGGCTCGTTGCGCGCCACCTGCATGCGCTGGGCCAGACGCGTCTGCAGCTCGCGGAGGGCTTCTTTGTTGGCCATGGAGTCCTGCCGGCTTTTCCGTCTGGTGTCAGTCGAAGGCCTTGATCTTGGCGATCAATTCGTCGGCCACGACCGGCTTGACCACGTAGTCGCGCGCACCCTGGCGCATGCCCCACACGCGGTCGGTTTCCTGGTTCTTGCTGGTGCACATGATCACCGGCACGTCGGCGAACGCCGGGTCGCGCGTGATCGCGCGGGTCAGCTGAAAGCCGTTTTGGCCGGGCATCACCACGTCCATCAGGATCAGGTCGGGCTTGTCCTCGGCGAGGCGGCGCATTGCTTCCTCGCCATTCTCAGCGGTGCGCACGGCATAACCACGCTTGGACAGCATGTCCGACAGATGGTGCAACTCCGTCTTGGAATCGTCCACCAGCAGCACTTTTTTGATCGTCATCTCACAATCTCCTGCAGACCGCTTCGAAAAGCGGACGCATCACGCTCCCTGCACACCTTTTTCAGCGTAACGGCTGAATTGCTCCACTGCGCGCAGAAGCTGCTCCTTCGTGAAAGGTTTTGTCAGGTATTCCTCGGAACCGACCATCCGACCGCGTGCCTTGTCGAACAGCCCGTCTTTCGACGACAACATGATCACGGGCACGTGAGCGAATCGCGGATTGCGCTTGATGATCGCGCAGGTCTGGTAGCCGTCCAAGCGCGGCATCAAAATGTCGCAAAAAATCAGCTGCGGGTCGTGATCGTTGACCTTGGCCAGCGCATCGAAGCCATCTTCGGCCAGCACCACCTCGTAGCCGCCCTGGCGCAAGAAGATCTCTGCGCTGCGGCGGATGGTGTTGCTGTCGTCGATGACCAGCACTTTGGCTGTAGAGGGCGCCCCCTCGGACACTGCGTTATCCACGAATGGCACTCCTTGGGTCGCTTGAAGGTCGGTCACCAGCTGCCGACGTCGAGACGTCGACGGTTCAGATCTGCACCATCTCGAAATCGTCTTTGCGCGCACCGCATTCGGGGCATGTCCAGTTCATCGGAACATCGCTCCATGCGGTCCCGGGGGCCAGTCCATGCTCCGGATCGCCCACGGCTTCGTCATAGATCCAGCCGCATATCAGGCACATCCAGGTGCGCGGTTCGCTCACGGGCAATGGCATCGGTCACTACAATGATGAACCATTGTATCCACGCGTATTGGGCAAAAGCCGAAGCCGCGTAGGCACCTACGCAACATTCTTCACAATCCTCTAGAGGTCGGCTGCAGTCCCTTTCCGATCCTCTGCAAGAGGTCACGCGCACCGCTCATGAGCTCCGATCTGCCGCCTGGCAGCACCCCACCCGACGCCGGCACCGAGGCACCGCAAGAGGCCAGCGCGCCGACCTGCGTGATGAGCTTCAACGCCGCGGATCCGAGCGGCGCGGGCGGCGTCGCCGGCGACGTGGCGACCCTGTCGGCGATGGGCGCGCATGCCCTGCCGGTGACCACCGCGCTGTTGATGCGCGACAGCGCCGAGGTGTTCGACCAGCACGCGATCGACGCCGATGCGATCGCCGAACAGGCACGCACGGTGCTCGAAGACATCTCGGTCGCAGGCTGGAAGGTCGGCTTCCTCGGCAGCGCAGAGGGCGTGAGCGCGGTGGCTGAGATCCTGTCGGACTACCCGGACATCCCGCTGGTGTCGTACCTGCCGAACCTCGGCTGGCTCGACGATGACACCGCGTCGCAATACCTGGAGTCGTTTCGCGAATTGATCCTGCCGGCCACCGAAGTGCTGGTCGGCAACCACAAGACCCTGACCGACTTCCTGCTGCCGGAGTGGGACTCCGACCGCCCGGCATCGGCGCGCGAGCTCGCGGTGGCTGCGGCCGAACACGGCACGCGGTTCGTGCTGGTCACCGGCATCATGCTGCCGGCCAAGGGCACCGAGCAGTTCATCGACAACGTGCTGGCTTCGTCGCAAGGCGCGCTCACTGGCGAAAAGTTCGAGATGTTCGACACCGCGTTCGTCGGTGCCGGCGACACGCTCTCGGCGGCGTTGGCGGCGCTGCTGGCCGCGGGCAGCGAGTTGCACGCCGCGGTCGGCGAAGCCCTCGCCTTCATGGACCAGAGCCTCGATGCCGGCTTTCGGCCCGGCATGGGCAGTGTGCTGCCGGATCGTTTCTTCTGGGCGCTGCCGCCGGCACAAGAGGGTGAGCCGCCCGCGGGCGAAGCCGCGACCGACGACGAGCCCGCATCCGAACCCGCCGAGGCCAAGGGCAAGCCGGCCCAGCGCCGGATCCACTGAATGGTCGACCGCAACCAGGCCCTGTTCGAGCGCGCGCAGCGTGTGATCCCCGGTGGCGTGAATTCGCCGGTGCGCGCGTTCCGCGCCGTCGGCGGCACGCCGCGCTTCATCACGCGGGCGCAAGGCGCCTACGTGTGGGATGCCGAGGACCAGCGCTACATCGACTACGTGGGCTCCTGGGGACCGATGATCCTCGGCCACGGCCATCCCGCCGTTCTCGAGGCGGTGCAGCAGGCGGCGACGCGCGGCTTGAGCTTCGGCGCACCGACCGAGGCCGAGATCGAACTCGCCGAAGCCATCATCGCGCAGGTCCCCAGCGTCGAGCAGGTGCGGCTGGTGTCCTCGGGCACCGAAGCGGCCATGAGCGCAATCCGCCTCGCGCGCGGCGCCACCGGTCGCAGCAAGCTCATCAAGTTCGAAGGCTGCTACCACGGCCACGCCGACGCGCTGCTGGTCAAGGCCGGTTCGGGGCTCGCCACCTTCGGTCACCCGACCAGCGCGGGCGTGCCGCCCGAGGTGGTGCAGCACACGATCGTGCTCGAATACAACAATCTGCCGCAACTCGAAACCGCATTTGCCGAGCACGGGCGCGACCTGGCGTGCGTGATGATCGAGCCGATCGCCGGCAACATGAACTTCGTGCGCACGCAGGTGACTTACATGAAGCGGCTGCGCGAACTGTGCACGCAAAACGGCGCGCTGCTTGTCTTCGACGAGGTGATGACCGGCTTTCGCGTTGCCCTCGGCGGGGCGCAAAGCCTCTACGCCGAGGCGATCCCCGGCTTCAAGCCCGACATCAGCGTGTTCGGCAAGGTCATCGGCGGCGGCATGCCGCTGGCCGCGTTCGGCACCACGCGCGACGTCATGCAGCAGCTCGCCCCGCTGGGCCCGGTGTACCAGGCCGGCACGCTGAGCGGCAACCCGGTGGCCACCGCCTGCGGCCTCGCCACGCTGCGCGAAATCGCCAAACCGGGCTTCTTCGATGCGCTCTCCGCCCGGACCCGTTCATTGGTCGAGGCGTTGTCTGCGGCTGCGCGCGACTGCGGCGTCGCATTCAGCGCCGATTGCGAAGGCGGCATGTTCGGCTTCTTCTTCAACGCGCAGTTGCCACAACACTATGGCGCGGTGATGGCCACCGACAAGGAGCGCTTCAACCGCTTCTTCCACGGCATGCTGTCGCGCGGCGTCTACCTCGCGCCCGCGCTGTACGAGGCCGGTTTCGTCAGCGCCGCACACACCGACGCCGACATCGCGGCGACGGCCGCTGCAGCCCGCGACGCATTCAAGCTCTGATCGCCAGCGCCCGAGTCACGCCGGCGAAGAGCGCAGGCCATAGGCCTTGCCGCCAACCCAGAGATACTCCACGCGCAGCACCGGCTCGCCCTTCTCGTCGTTGAAGGTGAAGCCCAGCACCGACAGCTCGGTGCCAGGCTTGATCTCGGCAACCTGCCACGCCTCCATCCGCGTCAGCGGCGCGAGCTCGATCTCCCACACCTTGTCCTTGCGCTTGGGCAGTTGCGCCGCGGCGAGCAGCTTGGGGCCATCGACCGGTGCGCTCTGCGCCGGTACCGGGCGGCGTGCCAGGTCGGCCGGGAGCTTCAACTCCGCCGGCAGCTCGAGCTCGAATTCCACATGCGGGTTGCGCCAGACCACCTTGCGCGCCTTGCCCTCCAGATAGATCGGGCGGTTCTGGTCGAAGCTGCTCCAGCCGTGGTGGGCCCAGGCCGGTAGCGCCAACAGCGCAGGGCTCGTGGCAAGGAAGTGGCGACGTTGCATGGTGAAGCTCCTCGAGCGTTTCAGCGGTAGGCAATCCAGCGGCCGCAAATCATGACGGCGATCCAAAGCCCCAACGACAGCGCGGTTTGGGCACGGGCCCATCGATCGAGCTTGCGCAATCCGTCACGCGCGTGGAACAGCGCCGCGTTGACCCCGGCGCACGCCACCAGGCCCATCTTGAGGGTGAAGGCACGGTTGGCCAGCAGGTCTCCTGGTTGGCTGGAGAACATCAGCAAGCCCGAGGCCGCGGCGAAAACGAAGCCCGACCACCGCGATCGACAGCGACAGGCGCGCCAGCGCCACCACCGGCAACTGCGGGGCGCGTCCCCACACGCGCAGCTCCAGCGCCACCAGGTTGCCCACCAACAGCGCCACACCGAACACGTGCACCGTCTCCAGCGCTGGATAGGCCCACGGGTGGTCGGCGATAAAGGCCAACGGCGACCGCGCGGTGAAAAGCGCCATGACAGCACGTTAACCGAAGACAAACGCGGCGCATTCGCGGCTCGGGCGGCGAGCGGCGTTCCTACAATGTTGGCGATGCACATCCACATCCTCGGCATTTGCGGCACCTTCATGGGTGGACTGGCCGCGATCGCGCGCGAGGCCGGCCACCGGGTCACCGGCTGCGACGCCAACGTCTACCCACCGATGAGCGACCAGCTGCGCGCGCTGGGCATCGAGCTGGTCGAAGGCTACGGCGCCGACCAGCTCGCCATCAAGCCCGATCTGTTCGTGGTCGGCAACGTGGTCACGCGCGGCAACCCGTTGATCGAAGCGGTGCTCGACGCCGGTGCGCCGTACGCCAGCGGCCCCGAGTGGCTCGCGGAGCACGTGCTGCACGGCCGCCACGTGCTGGCCGTGGCCGGCACCCACGGCAAGACCACGACCACGTCCATGTTGGCGTGGATCCTCGAGCACGCGGGTCTGAAACCCGGCTTTCTGGTCGGCGGCGTGCCGCAGAACTTCGGCATCTCGGCGCGGGCTGGCGAAGGCCACTGCTTCGTGATCGAGGCCGACGAGTACGACACCGCGTTCTTCGACAAGCGCAGCAAGTTCGTGCACTACCGGCCGCGCACGGCGATCCTCAACAACCTCGAGATGGATCACGCCGACATCTTTCCCGACCTGGCGGCCATCGAAACCCAGTTCCACCACCTGGTGCGCACCGTGCCCGCGAAGGGCCGACTGATCGTCAATGCGCGCGAGGCGTCGCTGGCTCGGGTGCTCGAGCGCGGCTGCTGGAGCGAGGTGCAGCGCTTCGGCGCGCGCAAGGAAGAGCCGGGCACCTTGCGCGCCCGCGGCGAACCCAACGCGTTCGACGTGCTGCGCGGCAGCTTGAAGATCGCACGCATCGAGTGGTCGCTGCTCGGCGAGCACAATCAGCTCAACGCGCTGGCGGCGCTCGCCGCCGCCGAACACGTGGGCATCGACCCGGAAGTGACCGCGGCAGCACTGGCCCGCTTCGAGAATGTGCGGCGCCGCCTGGAGCTGCGCGGCGAAGCCGGCGGCATCAAGGTGTACGACGACTTCGCGCACCACCCGACCGCGATGCACACCACGATCGCCGGGCTGCGCCGCAAGATCGATCTCGAGGTCACGTCGCCGGGAACCCGGCCGCAGCGCATCCTGGCGGTGTTCGAGCCGCGCTCCAACACGATGAAGCTCGGCACGATGAATTCGCACCTGCCCTGGGCACTGGAAGAGGCCGATCTGGCGTTCTGCCTGCAGGGCGACTACGGCTGGGACGCCGCCGCGGCGCTGTCGCCGATGGGCGAGCAGGCGGTGGTGGCCAACAGCGTGCCCAAGCTGGTCGATCACATCGTGCGCGCGGCGCGCAAGGGCGACCATGTGCTGGTCATGAGCAACGGCGGCTTCGGCGGCATCCACGGCAAGCTGCTCGACGCGTTGCAGGCCCGCGGCTAGCCGATGCCCGCGCCGACTCGAGCGCCAACCCACCTGCTGTACCTGCACGGCTTTCGCTCGTCGCCGCAGTCGTTCAAGGCACGCATGCTGCACGCGTGGTTGCAGCAGCATGCGCCGCAGGTCACCTGGTGGTGCCCCCAGCTGCCCGCCTCGCCACGCGAAGCGTGGGAATTGATGCGCGACGGCACTCAAGGCTGGCCGGTGCACTCGATGGCGGTGCTCGGCAGCTCGCTCGGCGGCTTCTACGCCACCGTGGTGGCCGAGGCGCTCGGCTGCGCGGCGGTGGTGCTGAATCCGGCCGTCGACCCGGCGCGCGACCTGGTGCGATACGTCGGCGACCAGACCGCCTACCACGACCCGGCGCAGCATTTCGAGTTCAGGGCCGCGTACGTCGACGAGTTGCGCGCGCTGAAGCCGCCGCGCATCACCGACCCGTCGCGTTACGCCGCCGTGATCGCCAAGGGCGACGAGTTGCTCGACTGGCGCGAGATGAGCGAGCGCTATGCCGGCTCGCACATGCGGTTGCTCGACGGCAGCGACCACGCGCTGTCGGACTTCGATCTGCACCTGCCGTTCGTGCTCGACTTCCTGCGGTTGCGTCCGCACACCGTTTGATCGCCGCGGCACGCTGCCCGCGCGTGCCGGCGATGTGACAATCGCCCAGTGAGCTACGCCCTGTTCGACGACGCCGGCAAGTTTTTGGCCGGCCGCGTGATGTCGCATGCCGATGCGTCGATGCAGGTCGAGCTCGATTCCGGGCGTCGTCTCAAGGTCAAGGGCGCCAACGTGCTATTGCGCTTCGAGTCGCCCGAACCGGCCGCGCTGCTGGAACGCGCGCGTGCGTTGGCCGGCGAACTCGACCTCGAGTTGTCTTGGGAGTTCGCGCCCGAAGCGGAATTCGGCTTCGCCGATCTGGCCCGCGACTACTTCGACAAGAGCGCCGATGCGGTGCATCAGGCCGCCATGCTGTTCGGCCTTTTCGACGCACCCCACTATTTCCGTCGCGTCGGCAAGGGCGTGTTCCGCAAGGCCAGCCGCGAGACGGTGCAGGCAGCGCTGGCCGCAATCGAGCGCAAGCGGGTTCAGGCGGCGCAGGTCAGCGCGTGGGCCGATGACCTGATCGGCGGCCAGTGTGCGGCGCCGATCCGCGAGCAGCTGTACCGCATCCTGTTCAAGCCCGACAAGAACTCGCCCGAATACAAGGCGGTGGTCGAGGCGTCGCGACGCGCGCAGCGCGCCCCGCTCGACCTGCTGCGCGCTGCCGGTGCCATCGACTCGCCGTACCAGTTTCACCTGCGCCGCTTCTTGTACGAGCAGTTTCCGCACGGCACCGGCTTCGCCGATCTGGCCGTGCCCGACACGAAAGACCAACTGCCGCTGGCCGACGTGCGGGCGTTCTCGATCGACGACAGCTCGACCACCGAAATCGACGACGCGTTGTCGGTGCAAGGTCTCGGCACTGGCACTGTCGTGTTGGGGATCCACATCGCGGCACCGGCGCTTGCGATCCAGCCCGACTCCTCGCTCGACCGTGCGGCCCGCGAACGCCTGTCCACCGTCTACATGCCGGGCCACAAGATCACCATGCTGCCCGATGCCACCGTGCAGCGCTTCACGTTGACCGCGGGGCGCGACTCGCCGGCATTGAGCCTGTACGTGCACATGGACGAGGTCGATCTGCAGCCCAAGCACTTCGAGACCCGCATCGAATGCATCCACGTGGTCGACAACCTGCGCCACGACAAGCTTGACGGCGTGATCACCGAGGCATCGCTCACGGGCGTCACGCCGGCAGACTACCCGCACGCGGCCGAACTCGCATTCCTGTTCAAGCTGGCGCGCGAGCTGAAGGCGCGGCGTGAGCAGGTGCGCGGCAAGCCGGAGACGTTCAACCGCCCGGACTACAGCTTCCACATCGAGCGGGCCGATGGCGCCATGCCCGAGGGCGACGAGCCCGTGCAGATCACGCCGCGCGTGCGCGGCGCGCCACTCGACCTGATCGTGGCCGAGGCGATGATCCTGGCCAACAGCCATTGGGGCGGCTGGCTGGCCGAACACAACGTGCCGGCGATCTACCGCAGCCAAGCCAGCCTGGCGCCGGGCGTGAAAGTTCGCATGGGCACCAAGGCGTTGCCCCATGCCGGCATGGGAGTCAGCCAGTACAGTTGGGCGACTTCGCCGCTGCGGCGGTACGTGGACCTGGTGAACCAGTGGCAGATCGTGGCCACGGCCCGCCATGGACGCACCGCTGCACTCGCCGCACCGTTCAAACCGCGCGATGCCACGCTGTTTTCAATCATCTCGTCATTCGATGCGGCCTACGCCGCCTACAACGACTTCCAGCAGACCATCGAGCGCTACTGGACGCTGCGCTGGATCGAGCAGCAGCAACTGCGCGAGCTCGAGGCCACCACAATGACCAATGGCCTGGTGCGCGTCGACACGCTGCCGCTGGTGTTCAAAGCCGTCGGCTGCGAGGGCCTGCCGCGCGGCACGCGCGTGCGCGTGGCGCTGAAGGCGCTCGACACGCTCACGCTCGAGGTGCATGCAGCGCTCGTGGCGCGCCTGGGTGACGGCACCACCAGCGACGCCGCACCGCCGGAGCCCGAAGACGAAGACGCCGCGGCGCCTTTGGGGCTGCAGTTGGCCATCGACGTGACCGAACCCGACACGCCGGCCGAAGCCGCCACGGACGCGGCAGCGAGCAGCCCGTGAAGCTGGTGAAACTCACCACCTTGCAGTGGGCGCTGATCGTGTCGGTCGGCGCCCACGGTGGGCTGCTGGCGTTTCGCATCGCCGACCCGCAGCGTTTCGAGCGCGCGTTCAAGGACACGCCGCTCGAGGTGATCCTCGTCAACGCGCGCTCCAATGAACGGCCGACCAAGGCGCAGGCCATCGCGCAGGCCAACCTGGCCGGCGGCGGCGAGGCCGACAAGGGCCGCGCCACCACGCCGCTGCCCGCTTCGGCCATGGTCGAGCTGGGCGATTCGCCGCAAGAGGCGCGGCGCAAGGTCGAGCAACTGCAAGAGCAGCAGCACCAGTTGTTGGCCCAGGTGCGGCGCCAAGTGGCGTTGCTGCCGCCGCCCGACCCGAAGCGCGAATCGGGCACCCCGCAGGACCGCGAGCAGGAAGAGCGCCGTCGCCAGCTGCTGAAGCTGCTGGCGGAGATCGAGAAGCGGATCAATGATGAGAATGCGCGCCCGAAGAAGCGCTACATCAGCCCGGCCACGCGTGAAGAGGTGTACGCGGTGTACTACGACCAGCTGCGGCGCCGGATCGAAGAGCGCGGCACGCGCGACTTCCCGGAGTACCAGGGCAAGAAGCTGTACGGCGAGTTGACGATGAACGTGACCGTCGATGCCGGCGGCCGCGTGGTCGAGGCCGACATCGTCTACCCATCGAAGTCTCGCTTCCTCGACCGCCGCGCCATCGCGATCGTGCACGCCGCATCGCCGTTTGGCCCGTTCACGTCGGCCATGAAGGCGCAAGCCGACCAGATCGTCGTCACGTCCCGCTTCCGCTTCACGCGCGAAGAAGGGCTGGAGACCACGCCGCTCAGCGCGGTGCCGCAATGAGCGCCGCCCGGCCACTGCGCAGGTGCTCGCTCCCCGTCGGGGGGACAGCCCGCTGGGCCAAAGGGGCTCGATGAGCGGCGGGCCCGATCGCTACGCCGTGCTCGGCAATCCGGTCGCGCACAGCCGCTCGCCGTTCATTCACGCCGAGTTCGCACGCCAGACTGGTCACAACGTCCGCTATGGCCGCGTGTTGTGCCCCATGGACGGCTTCGAGGCGGCGGTGCGCGGATTCGCCGCATCGCATGAACAGGGCGCCGGACCGGCACTGGGCTGCAACGTGACCATCCCGTTCAAGTTCGAGGCGCCCCGCCTGGCGGCGCACGTCAGCGCGCGAGCCGTGCTGGCGCAGGCGGCCAACGTGCTGCACTTCGCGCCGGACGGCTGGCGCGCCGACAACACCGACGGTGTCGGCCTGGTTCGCGACCTGCAGCACAACGCTGATTTCGATCTCGTCGGCAAGCGCGTGCTGCTGATCGGCGCCGGCGGCGCGGCGGCCGGCGTGTTGGGGCCCCTGATGGAAGCCGGTGCGCGCGAGATCGTGGTGGCCAACCGCACGTCCGAGCGCGCCACGGCGCTGGTCGAAAGCCACCGCGCGGTGGCATCGCACATGCGCCTGAGCGCCGCTCCGCTTGACGATTGCGGCACGCGCTTCGATCTCGTGCTCAATGCCAGCGCCAGCAGCGTCAACGGCGTCGCGCCGCCGATCTCGCCGGCGGTGTTGGGCTCCGGCTGCGCTGGCGGTCGACCTGATGTACGGGCCGGCCGCCAACGTCTTCATGGCCTGGGCGGATGCGCACGGCGCGCGCGCGCGTGATGGGCTGGGCATGCTGGTGGAACAGGCGGCCGAGGCATTTTGCTTCTGGCGCGGCGTGCGCCCGCAGACCCAGCCGGTGCTGCACGCGTTGCGCGCGCAGATGGCACGCGACACATGATCCGCCAGCTGGCACGGTGGGTCGTGCTGCTGTTGGCGGCGTTCATCAGCCTGCAGCTGTACTTCGTGGCCCGCATCGTCTTGATGCGCTGGGTCGATCCGCAATCGACCACCTTCCAGCGCAGCGAGATCTGGCGCCTGTGGCACGAACACGGGCGCATCGCCTGGAGCCAGCAATGGGTCGACGGCGCGCAGATCGCCGAAACGCTGAAGCGCGCGGTGATCGCCAGCGAGGACGCCGGCTTCGTCGATCACACCGGCATCGAATGGGAGGCGATCGAGCGTGCCTGGGATCGCAACCAGCGCGCACAAGCCGCCCACGAGCGCCGGCCGCCGACGCGGCGCAAGGGTCCGCGCCAAGGTGGTGGGCGGCTCGACGATCACGCAGCAGTTGGCCAAGAACCTGTTCCTCAGTCGGCGAGCGCACGCCTGCCGCGCAAGGCGCAGGAGTTCGTGATCACCTGGACCCTGGAAGCGTTGCTCGACAAGCGCCGCATCCTCGAGATCTATCTAAACAGCGTCGAATGGGGCGAAGGCGTGTTCGGCGCCCAGGCGGCGGCGCAGCATTACCACCGCGTCGACGCGGCGCGGCTTGAGTCCCTGGGCGTCGGCGCGGTTGGCGGTGATGCTGCCGGCGCCGAAACGGTTCGAGCGCAACCCCGGCTCGGCCTATGTCAGCGGCCGCGCGGCGACGATCGCCGCGCGCATGAGCGACGTCGAGTTGCCCTGACGGCCAGGCCGGCGCGCCGCGCTGCCTAGAATCGGCTGCATGGGCAGCGCCACGCGAAGACATCGCACAAGCCGCGGCGCGGCTGGTGGTTGACGATGGCCTGGAGTACGGCGCCGCCAAGCGCAAGGCGGCGCGCGATCTGTCGCGCCGCCACGGCCGACGCACCGAATTGCCGAGCAACGAAGCCATCGAAGACGAGGTGCGCGACTACCTGTCGCTGTTCCAGGCCGACACCCAGCCGGGCGAACTGCGAGCGTTGCGCCAGCTGGCGCTGCGCTGGACCGAGCGCTTGCAGCCATTCGACCGCACGTGGCGGGGGCGGTGTGGCGCGGCACGGCCACGCGCCGCTCCGCGCTGCAGATCGAGTTGTATTGCGATGACCCGAAGGCGCGCCGAGATCGCGCTGATCGACCAGCGCATCGACTTCGAGCCGGTCGGGCCGCCCGAGGGACCCGACGTGCTGCGCGTCGATGCGCGTCTGCGCCGAGCTCGGCGAGAGCGTGCCGCATCTTCCTGCACGTGCTCGACCGCGACGACCTGCGCGGTGCGCTCAAGCCCGATGCCCGTGGACGCACGTGGCGCGGCGACCTCCAGGCGTTGCAGCGGCTGCTGCAGGCCGACGCGCCGTGAGACCTGGCCGGCGTCGCACGCTCGGCGTGGCCGTCGGCGCTGCGGCCGCGGCGGCGGGCGGTGCGCGTGGCTTGGCGCCATTGGCGCACCGACAACGCCGACGCCGGGGAGGCTTTGTGGTCGATGCAATTCGACAGACCCGAGGGCGGCAAGCTGGTGATGGCTAACTTTCGCGGCAAGCCTTTGCTGATCAACTTCTGGGCCACATGGTGCGTGCCATGCGTGCGTGAACTGCCGGCGCTGCAGCGATTCCAGCGCGAGCAGGCGCGCGCGCGGTTGGCGGGTGATCGCCCTGGCGGTGGACCAGCCGGTGCCGGTGATCGAGTTCGTCAACCGGTTCAAGCTCGAGCTGACGGTGGCGCTCGCGGGCGTTGATGGCCTTGAGTGGCAGCGGGCCATGGGCAACGACAAGGGCGGCCTGCCCTTCAGCTTGGTCCTCGACGGGACGGGGCGGGCCCGTCACCGCAAGCTCGGCGAAACGACCCTGGAAGACCTGACGCGCTGGGCTGGTGAGATCACGCCGGCAACCTGAGCTCACGCCCGATCCGCGGTTCACGCGGCATTTTTGCGTCAACGGCCGCCAAATGGCCCGAAATCCGCTAGAGTGCGCCCCGCACTCGATCAGCTGAGGCCGTCTAGGGTCCGCTGAACAACAATCAAGGCAACAACGCGGAGTGCGTCGGGCCGTCGGCCTGAGTGCGACGAGGTTGGGCTTTGATGGATGTACGACGCATGTTGAATGAGGATGTCGCAGCGATGCCGCGAGCGTCCCGTCACCACGAGGATCTGCCATGGATCTGAGAAAGCTGAAAACCTTGGTTGATCTCGTCTCCGAGTCGAATATCTCGGAACTCGAAATCACCGAAGCCGACGGCAAGGTGCGGATCGTCAAGTCCGAAGCAGGTGCAGCGCGCGGTCCCGGCACCTGGGTGCCGCAACCGCATGGCCGCGCCAATGCCTGCCATGGCGCCTGCGATGCCTCAAGCACCAGGTGCGGCGCCGTCGCAGGGCGCGCCGGCCGCGCCTGCCGTCGCACCCGAAACGGGTCACGTGGTGCGCTCACCGATGGTTGGCACCTTCTACCGCGCGTCGGCGCCGGGTGCCAAGCCGCTGGTCGACGTGGGGCAAGCGGTCAAGGAAGGCGACCCGATCTGCATCATCGAAGCGATGAAGATCATGAACGAGATCGACGCCGACACAGGCCGGCACCATCACCAAGATCCTGGTCGAAAACGGCCAGGCGGTGGAGTTCGATCAACCGCTGCTGGTCATCGAATAGGCCCGCGGACGACGCCGGACTTCATGTTCACGAGGATCCTGATCGCCAACCGAGGCGACCGCGCCGCAGGCGTTGCGGCGAAGCCAAATTGCGCCGCGTGCGCAGCACGCCAATGCAATTGAGCCGAGCGACATGTTCAAGAAGATCCTGATCGCCAATCGAGGCGAGATTGCATTGCGCATCCAGCGCGCCTGTCGCGAGATGGGCATCCAGTCGGTGGTGGTGTACTCGCAGGCCGACCGCGATGCCAAGTACGTGAAGCTGGCCGACGAAGCGGTGTGCATCGGCCCGGCAGCCGTCGGCGCAGAGTTATCTCAACATGCCGGCGATCATCGCCACCGCCGAAGTGACCGATGCCGAAGCCATCCACCCGGGCTATGGCTTCCTGTCCGAGAACGCCGACTTCGCCGAGCGCGTGGAGCGCAGCGGGTTTGTCTTCATCGGCCCGACGCCGGACGCGATTCGCATGATGGGCGACAAGGTCACGGCCAAGCAGACCATGATCAAGGCCGGCGTGCCCTGCGTGCCAGGCTCCGAGGGCGCGCTGCCCGAAGACCCCAAGGAGGCGATCCGCATCGCGCGCACCCTCGGCTACCCGGTGATCATCAAGGCCTCGGGCGGCGGCGGCGGGCGCGGCATGCGCGTGGTGCACACCGAGGCCGCGTTGGTGCATGCGGTGCAGACCACGCGCGGCGAGGCGCAGGCCGCGTTCGGCAACCCGGCGGTCTACATGGAGAAGTTCCTGGAGCGTCCGCGCCATGTCGAGATCCAGGTGCTGGCCGACACGCAAAAGAACGCGGTGTGGCTGGGCGAACGCGATTGCTCGATGCAGCGCCGCCACCAGAAAATCATCGAGGAAGCGCCGGCGCCGGGCATCGCGCGACGCGCGATCGAGCGCATCGGCGACCGCTGCGCCGCGGCGTGCAAGAAGATGGGCTACCGCGGGGCCGGCACCTTCGAATTCCTGTACGAAGACGGCGAGTTCTATTTCATCGAGATGAACACCCGCGTGCAGGTCGAGCATCCGGTCACCGAGCTGGGTCACCGGCATCGACATCGTGCAGGCGCAGATCCGCATCGCCGCCGGCGAGAAGCTGCCGTTCACGCAGCGCCAGATCCAGATGCGCGGCCACGCCATCGAGTGCCGCATCAACGCCGAGGATCCGTACAAGTTCACGCCGTCGCCGGGCCGCATCACGGTGTGGCACCCGCCCGGCGGGCCGGGCGTGCGCGTCGATTCGCATGCCTATGCCAACTACGTGGTGCCGCCCAACTACGACTCGATGATCGGCAAGATCATCGTGCACGGCGACACGCGCGAGCAGGCGCTGGCGCGCATGCGCACCGCGCTGTCGGAGACCGTGGTCGAGGGCATCAACACCAACGTGCCGCTGCACCGGGAGCTGATGGCCGATGCCAAGTTCATCGAAGGCGGCACCACCATCCACTACCTCGAGCACTGGCTGTCGCAGCGCAAGCGCTGACACCGATCGGCCCAAGAGCGTGCGATGTTCGAGCTGGTCCTGCGGGCCGACGAGGCCCTGGTCGAACCGCTGACCGAGCAGCTGATCGACGAGCTGCATGCACTGTCGGCGTCGGTCGAGGACGCCGACGCAGCGGGGCCGCAGGAGCAGCCGCTGTTCGGCGAACCCGGGCTGCCCGCGCCCCGCGGCGCATGGCAGCACTCGCGCGTGGTGGTGCTGTTCGAGCGCGAGGCGGATGCCCAGACCGCCGCGGCGCTGCTCGTCGCACAGCATGGCGGGGCCGGCTTGCAACTCGAAGCATTGCGCCCGGTGGCCGATCAGGACTGGGTGCGATTGACCCAGTCGCAATTCGAGCCGGTGGCGATCACCGACGGTTTCTGGATCGTGCCCACCTGGCACACGGTGCCGCCCGCCGCGCAGCGGGTCATCCGGCTCGATCCGGGGCTCGCGTTCGGCACCGGCACGCACCCCACCACGCGCATGTGCCTGCGCTGGATCGCGCGCCATGCACCCGCATGCGCGGCCTCGTGGACCCGCGTGCTCGATTACGGCTGCGGCTCCGGCGTGTTGGCGATCGCGGCTGCGCTGCACGGCGCGAGCGGCATCGATGCCGTCGACATCGACCCCGTTGCCGTGGCGGCCGCGCGACTGAATGCGCAAGCCAACGGCATCCAATTGCACTGCGCAGCGCCCGACGCTGGCGCATGGCGAATACCCGCTCGTGCTGGCCAACATCCTGGCCACGCCATTGCGCGTGCTGGCCCCGCTGCTGTGCCAGCGCGTCGCGTCCGGCGGCCATCTGGTGCTGGCCGGCATCCTCGAGCGCCAGGCCGACGAGCTGCAGCAGGCCTATGCGCCTTGGCTGCCGCTGGCGGTGGACGACCGTGACGACGGCTGGATCCTGATGACGGCGCAGCGCGCCGCATGAGCGGCCTGCGAGACGCGCGCGACGCGCGTGGCATGATTTCCCCATGAGCCTGGCCACGCGCTGCCCCGTCTGCCAAACGGTGTTCCGCGTCGTGCAGGACCAGCTGAAGGTGTCGGAAGGCTGGGTGCGCTGCGGCCGTTGCGCCAAGGTGTTCAACGCATTCGAGGGCCTGTTCGACCTCGAGCGCGAGTTCCCCGCGCTGCAACGCACGTCGGCTTCGGGCTCGTCGACTTCGCCGTCGCAAAAGGTGCTCGAGGATCTGGCGCGCCGCAACCCGCGGCCCCAGCACAGCGCACAGTGGGAACAGGAGCTCGACACGCGCGCCACGGTGCGCGATGCCACGCCGCCTGCGACATCGCCATCCACACGGCCGCCGCCCTCGCCTGTGCCGGCGCCGCAGCAGCGACGCCGGCGCCAACGTCGTTTCAGCCTCCGGCTCCGGCGCCGATGCGCCCGTCGGCACCTGCACCGAGTCAGCCGTGTTCAAGCCCCAGTGCAGTTCCGCGCTCGCCGCGCGTTCAAGCCCTCGGCGCCTGCGCCATCCACGCCTTCCGCGCCGGCGCCGTTCCAGCCCTCGTCCCCACCATCGTTCAAGCCCTCGGCGCCGGCGCCGTTTCGGCCGTCTGCGCCGGCGCCGTTTCGTCCTTCCGCACCGGCGCCGTTCAGTCCCTCCAGCGCCGGCCACCCCGCCTGTTGCAGCGCGTGCCGACGCAAAGGCAGCACCGCCCTTCCGGCCCAGCATCCCGGTCACCAACGACGACGCGACCATCGCCCCGCTCGGTGCACCGGCAAGGCCGCCGGCGCCCGCGCCGACGCCTACCCCAGCCGCCGTGCCGGCGACGGCGCCCAAGCCGGTGGCGGCGCCCGAGGTCGGGATTCGCGACGAGCCCGCGCCGATGGCCAGCGCCGACGCGGAGTCCGACCGCGAGGCCGAAGACACCTTCGAAGCGCTCTTTCGCAGCGATGGCGAGATGGCCGAGCCGGCCACCGCGTCGAGCGACGTCGACATCATGCTCGACGGCGCCAGCGTCGAGCCGGCGTCGCTCGACGATGCGGTCGACTCGCGGCTGCTCACGTTCGTGCAGCAAGCCGACAAGGCGGAACGTTGGCGCCGTCCGTGGGTGCGCGCCGCGATGGCTGCCGGTGCGCTCGTGCTGGTGCTGCTGCTGGTGGGGCAGCTGGTCGTCGCCCGCCGTGACGCCGTGGTGGCGCAGTGGCCCGAATCGCGCTCGCTGGTGCAGTCGCTGTGCGGGCCGCTCAACTGCCGCATCGAGCCGCTGCGGCGCATCGACCAGATCAGCGTCGACTCCAGTGGCCTGACCCGCATCGACGACGGCCCGGTGTACCGGCTCGCGCTGGTGCTGCGCAACCGCGGCGACACGCCGCTGCTGACGCCGTCGATCGACCTGTCGCTCACCGACGCGTCGGGCACGCTGGTGTCGCGCCGTATGCTGAGCGCCGGCGAGCTGGGCGCCTCGCGCACGACCATCGCGCCGCAGCAGGAGCTGCCGCTGCAGGCGTTGCTGATGTCGGCCGACCGGCCGCTCACCGGCTACACGATCGAAATCTTCTACCCCTGATTCGTTTCACTTCCGAAAGACGTCATGTCCGTTCTGATCTGCGGCTCGCTGGCCTTCGACACCATCACCAACTTTCCCGGCCGCTTCGCGCAGCAGATCCTGCCCGACCAGGTGCACAACCTCAGTGTGTCGTTCCTGGTGCCGACGCTGCGGCGCGAGTTCGGCGGTTGCGCCGGCAACATCGCCTACACGCTGAGGCATCTGGGCGGCACGCCGCTGGTGAAGGCCGCGCTCGGCAACGATGGCCACGACTACCTGGCGCGCCTGTCCGGCTGGGGCCTCGACACGTCGCTGGTGCACGTGGCGGGCGACGCCTACACGGCGCAGGCGATCATCATCACCGACCAGGACAACAACCAGATCACCGCGTTCCATCCCGGCGCGATGCAGCTCGCGCACGCCACGTCGATCTCGGGCGACAAGGGCATCACGCTGGCCATCATCGCGCCCGACGGCCGCGACGCGATGCTGCAAAACGCCAAGCAGTTGCACGCGCTGAAGATCCCGTTCATGTTCGATCCCGGCCAGCAACTGCCGATGTTCGACGGCGACGCATTGCGCGTGTTCGCCGACCAGGCCAGCTGGATCGCGGTCAACGACTACGAGGCGGCGATGTTGTGCGAGCGCATGGGCACCACGCTCGACGCGCTGTCGAACTCCAAGCTGCGCGGCGTCATCGTGACGTTGGGCGCACAGGGCTGCGACGTCTGGCAGCAAGGCCGCAAGACCCACGTGCCCGGCCTCAAGGCCAGCGCGATCGTCGACCCCACCGGTTGCGGCGATGCGGTGCGCGGCGCGCTGCTCTACGGGCTGCAGCAGGGCTGGCCGCTCGAGCGTTGCGCCGCGCTCGGCAACCGCTTGGGTGCGCTGAAGATCGCCCACCGAGGCGGGCAGAACCACCCGATCGGGCCTGAGTTGCTTGCTGGCTTGTAGGGGAGGCGGCCAGGCCGCTTCGAGGGTGGGCTATTCGCGCTCGTAGGCCGCGCCTTCGTCGGTCAGCATCACGTCGAGCGGCACGTCGTGCGGCTCGGGGTCGAGCCAGGGTACGAAGCCATGGCTGTAGCCCACGCCCACGGTGAACGGCCGCGGTTGCAAGGCGGCCAGCGTGCGGTCGTAGAAACCACCGCCGTACCCCAGACGCGTGCCGTTGGGCCCGAAGCCCACACAGGGCACCAGCAACAGCGTGGGCCGGAACTCTTCGGTGCCCTTCGGCTTGGGGATGCCATATGCATCGTCTTCCATCGGGCAGCCCGGGAACCACACGTGGAAGCGCAACTGCTTGGTGTCGCGGTCGATCACCGGCAGCCCGATGCGGCGCTCGGCATCGGCCTCGCTCCAGCGGAACAGCGCCGGCAGCGCGTCGAATTCACCCTTGATCGGCCAGTACGCGCCGATGCTCGAGATCGGGCCGCTGCAGCAGCCACACGCGCAGCACCTCCTGCAGGTGCATGGCGCGCTGGTGGCGGTCCACCATCGCCAGGCGCTCGGCCTGCAGCTGCCTGCGCAGCACAGCCTTGTCGCGCGAGGGTTCCAGCGGCATCGAGAACGGCAGCGTCATGGCGGCATTGTGCCGTTGACGGCCTGCCCCGAGGTCCGCTCGCACCTACACTGCCGCGATGCCCGCCGCCCCGCCGCCTTTCGTGGCGCACTGCCTCGAACTGCTCGCGCCGCTGGGTGCGGTGCGGGCGCGCCGCATGTTCGGCGGCCATGGCCTGTACGTCGACGCGCTGTTCATCGCGCTGATCGCCGATGACCGCCTGTACCTGAAGGCCGACGCGGATTCGAGGCCGCTGTTCGAACGCGCCGGCTGCGCGCCATTCGCCTACTCGCGCAGCGACCGGTCGGCCGTGACCTTGAGCTACTGGAGCGCGCCCGACGAGGCCCTGGATTCGCCGCAGGGCATGGCGCCGTGGGCCCGGCTGGCGCTGGCCGCCGCGTTGCGCGCCAAGGCCAACAGCCGGTCGCCAGCCGCAGCCGACCAGCGCGCCACCCAGCGCAAGGCGCCGCCGCGCAAGGCCTCGGCGCCGCGCAAGAGCGCGGCCCGCCGCTGAGCGCCGCACCACGACAGCCGCACCTGGGTACCGCCTTCCCACGGCTCGACCACGAGCTGTTCGTCGGCATGCAGTTCCATCGCCTCGCCGGCCGACAACACATGGTCGTCGAGGTCACCCTGCCGCGTGATCCACGCGCGCCCCGACTTGACCACCAGCCGCCCGGGGCGGCGCGTGCGCAGCAACCGCACGCCGCAGGCCTGCAGCGCGCCATCGCCGTGCAGGGGATAGAAGACGGAATGTTGCAGAATCGTCATGGATCGCTCCGTGGGCACTGCCGGGTCCGGACACGAGGCCCATCGCAGCGCACTGAGGAGCATGGTGCCGAGATCAGGGGGTGTCGTCCAATGACATGTTGGTTCGAGATTGATGCGCTGGTGTCATGAAAGCGCCATCACAACGACCGCTTCGTCTGGACCAGCTGCGCACCTTCGAGGTGGTGGCGCGGCGGCTGTCGTTCAGCGCCGCCGCCGAGGAACTGCACCTGACCCAAAGCGCGATCAGCCGGCAGATCAAGTCGCTCGAGGACGACCTCGGCACGGCGGTGTTCAACCGCGGCACCCGCCACGTCGAGCTGACGCCGGCCGGCTCGGCGCTGCGCCACACGGTGACGCAGATGCTCGACCAGCTCGACCGCGCGGTGCGCGACATCCGCGGGCGCGGCGGGCGGCCGCGCGTCAGCGTCTCGACCTTCGCATCGTTCGCCACCCTGTGGTTGATGCCCCGGCTGGCCGCTCTGCAGAAGGACAACCCGGACTTCGACATCCGGCTGTCGGCGACCGACCGCATCAGTGCCCTCGATGAGCCGGAGCTCGACGCGGTGCTGCGCTATTGCGAGCCGGGATCCGCGCCGCCGATGGCCGAACGCCTGTTCGGCGAGCTGATCACGCCGGTGGCCAGCGCGCGGCTGCTCGAGCAGTCGCGCGACGGTTCGGCACCGCCGCTGGAACACCCCGCCGACCTGGCCCGGCACGCGCTGCTGGAAGAGGACGACCCACGGCCGATCAACTCCTATCCGCTGAGCTGGCGGCGCTGGCTGGCCGAACACGGACAGGCCGGCCTGCAGCCGCAGCGTTGGCTGTACCTGAACTTCACCCACCAGCAGGTGCAGGGGGCACTCGCCGGCCAAGGCATCGCGCTGGCCCGCATCGCGCTCGTGCACGACCTGCTGGAACGCGGCGAGCTGGTCGAGCTGTTCGGCGGGCGCCTTCGTCTGCCGACCACCGCGACCTACTACCTGATCCAGTTGCCGCTGGTGCCGCCGCGGCCCGAGCTGACTGGCTTCGTCGAATGGGTGCGCGCCGAGGCCGCACGCACGCGACTCGCGCTCGGCGAGCCGGCCTGAGGGCAGCTGAGCGCGCTGATGCGCGCGCCGCATCGTTGGCATGACGATCGGTCATCGAACGCCGGCTGCAACGCGGCTACGATCCGCCGCTCTTCGTGGAGGACTCATGCAGCTGTACATCGGCAACAAGAACTACTCGTCGTGGTCCATGCGCCCCTGGGTGTTGATGCGCGCATTCGGCATCCCGTTCGACGAGGTCATGGTGCGTTTCGACACCTTCGATGCCGACTCGTCGTTCAAGCGCCGCATCGCCGAGGTGGCGCCGACCGGCCGCGTGCCTGTGCTGGTGGACGACGGCCTGGCGATCTGGGACACGCTGGCGATCGCCGAATACCTCGCCGAGCGCTTTGCGCAACACGCGCTGTGGCCGCGTGATGCACGCCAACGGGCGCGCGCGCGCAGCCTCTGCGCCGAAATGCACAGTGGCTTCTCGTCGCTGCGCAGCCACTGTCCGCAGAACATCGAGGCCTCGCTGCCGGCGGTGGGCGAACGCATCCTGAAGGAGCAAAGCGGCGTGCGCAGCGATCTCGAGCGCGTGCAGGCGCTGTGGGCCGACGCACTGCAAGCCAGCGGCGGGCCGTTCCTGTTCGGCGCGTTCGGAATCGCTGACGCGTACTTCGCGCCGGTGGCCGGTCGCATCCGAACCTACGGATTGCCGGTATCCAACGCCGCGAGCGCCTACATCGAGCGCGTGTTCGCCAACCCCGGCGTCGCGGCCTGGGTGCGCGACGCCTTGGCCGAACGCGACTTCCTGCAGTTCGAAGAGCCGTATCGCACGTCGCGCGACTGACGCCGTGCACTGGCACACGGTCACGGGGAAATGACCCGTCCCGATGGCGGTGCTGCGATACAGTGCGGCTCCGGCATCTGAGCCGTTCACGCTGGCGCGCGGTTCTTCAGCCGCTGCACAACCCGCGTGTCGGCGCGACGATGCAGCGCTTCGTTGTGGTTCGGTGTTGTCGATGCGTCAGTGGATCCTGTGGGCTGTGCGTGCGGGCTGCGCGGTGTGCGTGGCGCACGCAGCGCTTGTGCTGGCCGCGACGCAGCCGGCCACCGACCCGATCAACGAAGCGCGCGACGCGCTGCGCAAGCGCGACGCCAAGCGGCTGCTGACCCTGCGCAACAGCACGCGCGCTGAAGCGCATCCGCTCGCCCCCTGGGTCGACTACTGGGAGATCGGCAACCGCATCAGCGACGTGCGCACCGACGAGGTCGAGGCGTTCTATCAGCGCTGGAGCGGCAGCTACGTCGAGGACCGCATGCGCAACGACTGGTTGCTCGAGCTCGGTCGGCGGCGCGACTGGAATGCGTTCGTGCGCGACCATCCGCGCTTTCGCATGAACGACGACCGCGAGGTCACCTGCTACTGGACCTTGACCGAACACTTCGCCGGCAAGCCGGTCGCCGACGCCGCGCGTGTGCTGTGGTTCGCGCAGCGCGACAGCGACGATGGCTGCACGCTGATGGCCAGCACCTTGTACGAAGCCAAGGTGTTCGGCGTCGACGACCTGTGGATGAAGCTGCGCCTGAGCGTCGATGCCAACCGGCCGCGGGTGGCGCGCACCGTGGCGGCGTGGATGGACAAGCCCGCGGCGCAGGACGTCGCCGAACTGCTGGACAACCCGGTGCGCTACCTGCGCCGCATCACGGGCACGCCGACCCGCACACAAGGCGAGCTGGCGCTGCTGGCCGTCATTCGCGCCGCCACCAGCGACCCCGATGCCGCCGCCGGCCTGATGGACGAGCGCTGGCAGGCCGCACTCGGCCCGGAGCGGGCCGCCTGGGGCTGGGCGGTGATCGGCAAGCAGTCGGCGATGCGGCTGTCGACCGACGCCCCGTTGCACTACAAGCGCGCCTTCACGCTGCTGCGTGGCACGCCGCGCACCGCGCAGTGGAGCGACGAGATGCTGGCGTGGGCAGCGAGGAGCGCGCTGCGCGCCGGGCGCAACGGCGACCGTTGGGCGGTGGCGCTGCGCGCGATCCACGCGATGAGCGAATCCGAGCAGTCCGATCCCACCTGGATCTATTGGCGCGCCCGGGCTCTCACCGCCACCGCCGCGGCGGGCGAGGCCGGCGATGCACAGCGTGACCAGGCGCGCGAACTGTACGCGTCGATCGCCGGACCGCTCACGTTCTACGGCAAGTTGGCCGCCGAAGAGATCGGCTTCGTGCCCGAGTTGCCGGCGCCGGCACCGACCCCGAGCGATGCCGATCGCGCGCAGGCGCGCGCCAATCCAGGCTTGAGCCGTGCGATGCAGTTGATCGGCGTCGGCCTGCGCAGCGAAGGGGTGCGCGAGTGGAACTTCACGTTGCGCGGCATGAGCGAGCGCGAGCTGTTCGCCGCCGCCGAATGGGCGTGTGAACGCGAGGTGTGGGATCGCTGCATCAACACCAGCGACCGCACGCGCATGGACGTCGACCTCGCGCAGCGTTACCCGACGCCATTCCGCGACATCGTGCTGGCGCGCAGCCAGGAGACCGGCCTCGATCCGGCCTACGTGTACGGATTGATCCGACAGGAGTCGCGCTTCGTCCACGATGCGCGTTCGAGCGTCGGCGCCTCGGGCCTGATGCAGCTGATGCCCAATACCGCGCGCTGGGTCGCACGCAAGCTGGCGCTGGAGTACAAGCCCGAGCAGATCGTCGATCCCACGGTCAACGTCAAACTCGGCACCGGCTACCTGAAGCTCGTGCTCGATGACTTCGACGGTTCGCAGGCGATGGCGGCCGCGGCCTACAACGCGGGCCCTAGCCGCCCGCGCCGATGGCGCGAAGGCGCCACGGTCGAGCCGGCCGTGTGGGCGGAGAACATCCCGTTCAACGAAACACGCGACTACGTCAAGAAGGTGCTGTCCAACGCGGCGGTGTACGCCTCGTTGATCAGCGGCCGCACGCTGTCGCTCAAGTCCTGGCTCGGCCCGCAGGCGATCGGGCCGCGGGAGGCCAGTGCACCGGCGGTCAACGCCGACCTGCCTTAAGTGGCACGGCGGCGCGCCGCACCCGCCACGAGTTGCGGCATCCGATGAAAGCCTATGTCGTCGGCGGTGCGGTGCGCGACCAGCTGATGGGTGTGCCGTCGAACGATCGCGACTGGGTCGTGGTTGGCGCGACACCGGAGCAGATGGTGGCGGCCGGCTTCACGCCGGTCGGGCGCGACTTCCCGGTGTTCCTGCATCCGCAGACGCATGAGGAATACGCGCTCGCACGCACCGAGCGCAAGTCGGGGGCCGGCTACCACGGGTTCGTGTTCCACACCGCACCCGACGTCACGCTGGAACAGGACCTGGCGCGCCGCGACCTGACGATCAACGCGATGGCCCTCGACCCGGACAGCGGTGCCCTGGTCGATCCGTTCGGCGGGGCGGCCGATGTGCGTGCCGGCGTGTTGCGCCACGTGTCGGACGCGTTTGCCGAAGACCCGGTGCGCCTGTTGCGAATGGCGCGCTTCGCGGCGCGCTGGCCGCGTTTTGCGGTGGCCGACACCACGCGCGAATTGATGCGACGCCTGGTGCAGACCGGCGAGGTGGACGCGCTGGTGGCCGAGCGCTCGTGGCAGGAAATCGCGCGCGGCCTGTGCGAGCCGAAACCGAGCCGCATGATCGCGGTGCTGCGCGACAGTGGCGCATGGGCACGACTGGCGCCTGAGCTCGACGCCTGGTGCGCGGCCGATGCCGCACGCCACGCGGCACTGATGCGCGTGCTCGACGATTGCCCGCCGACCTCGCCGTTGCGCTTCGCCTGCCTGTGCCACGGTTTGCCGCTGGCGCAGATCCAGGCGCTGTGCGAACGCTGGCGCGTCGACAACGACAGTCGCGAACTGGCGCAGATGGTGGCGCGCGAATGGCCGGCGCTGCATCAGGCCGCTGAGTTGACGCCTGTCGTGGCGCTGGAGCTGCTCGAGCGCAGCGACGCTTGGCGGCGCCCCGAGCGCGTGCGCACCGGGTTGTCGGTCTTGCGCGCACTGGCGTCGATGGGCAATGACGCCACGGCGGTGCAGCAGCGGTGCGAACGCATCGAACGCGCGTTGCAGGCTGCATTGCAAGTCAGCGTGGCTTCCTTGCCGGCCGACGTGCGCGCGGCGTCGGGAAATGGCCCTGCGCTGGGTCGGGCATTGCGCGAGGGCCGCGAGCGGGCGATTGCCGCCGCATTCGCCGAGCCCTGAGGCGCTGAGTGCCGCTCTAGAGCAACCAGCTCACGCCCGCCGCGATCGCACTCAACAGCACGCTGCTGGTGAACGGCAGATAGAACTCGCGGCCCGCGATGCGCACGTTGAGGTCGCCCGGCAGGCGACCGAGTCCGATGCGCTCGAGCCAGCTGCGCAGGCCGCTGAACAGCAGGAACGCCAGCAGGAAGACGATCAGCCAGCGCATGCTCGGTCGGCGCCGTGCCGCTGCCGGGCCACCCGGCACCGCTTGCGCGCGTGGCAAGGAACGCAAGGGCGGCGGCGCTGTGGCATCACAGGCGGTGCGAACGGTCGCCGGCCGCAAAGCCGATGGCATCGAAGCTGCAGCGTTTGGCGAAGCCGATCACCTTGAACAACTCGCCCATCTCGTGTTCGGCCACCAGTTTTTGCGCGGCAGCGCGCTCGCGCACGTCGACGCGCGCCATCGCGTCGGCGATGCCGTTGTTCAGCAGGAAGCGCGCCTGCGAGGTGTAGCCGAGCACGTCGAGCCCGGCGTCCTGGCCGGCCAATGCGACGCCGGTGAAGTTGACGTGCGCAGTGATGTCCTTCTCGCCGGCGTCGACCAGTGGGTCGGCGTCGGCCTGGTGGGCGCGGTGGCACATCAGGGTGCCACCGTGGCGCTGCGGGTGGTAGTACTCGGCCGCCGGAAATCCGTAGTCGATGAAAAACGCCGCGCCACGCGCCAGCGTGTGCGCCAGGGTGGCGACGAAGGCTTCCGCTTGCGCGTGGATCTCGGTGACCATGCCGGGCGGGAACGGCCCGTCGTGCGGAGGGCGCAGCGCGGTCGGCCGGTCGCGCCATGCCAACGACCCGTCGGCGTCCAATGCCACGCCACGCTCGCGCCACTGGTCGCCGTCGAACACCAACAGTTGCACCGGCATCGCATCGAGCACTTCATTGCCCAGCACCACCGCTTCGAGCGTTGATGCCACGGGCCACTGCTCGAGCCAGGACACACGCGCGCCGAAGCGCGCGAGACGCTGCATCTGGCGCGCACGCAGCGCGCCGGACAGTTCGACGATGCGATACGAGGCCACGGCGCCGCCCAAGGCCTCGAGCAACCCTTCGGCCAGCGCCCCCGAGCCGGCACCGAACTCAATGACCGTGTGCGTGCCGCTGGCGACCAGCGCTTGCCGCAGCGACGGCGCGAGCGCCATCGCGAACAGCGGCGTCAGCTCCGGCGCGGTGACGAAATCGCTGTCCGCGGGCCAAGTGCCGATCTTCCGGCCGTGGCGCATGTAGTAGCCCAAGTCAGGGGCATACAGCGCCAAAGACATGTAACGATCGAACGGCAACCAACCCTCTGCGGCTTCGATGGCCTGTCGAATCGCCGCGTGCAGGCGGCTCGATACACTGTGATGCTCCGTGGTCGCGCACATGGCGGCATTGTAGAAACCATGATGGAACGAAGGCTCGTGCTGGTGACCGGTGCGGCGCGGCGGCTCGGCCGCGCGATCGCGCTCGAACTCGCCGCGCACGGCTGGGACGTGGCGGTGCACTACCGCCGTTCGCAGGCCGATGCCGAACAAACCGCGGCCGAATTGCGCGCTGCCGGCGCTCGTGCCGACACCTTCGCCGCCGATCTGGCGGACGAAACGGCCTGCGAGGGCCTCGTCTCCACGGTGGCAAAGCACATGGGACCGCTCAGTGCGGTGGTGAACAACGCATCGCTGTTCGAGCACGACGACGTGCACACGCTGCGATACGACACGTTGGCGCGCCACTGGCGCAGCAACACCGCTCCCGCCATCGTGCTGGCGCGCGCCCTGCACGCACACCGCAGCACCGTCCCGGCCGGCGACGCCTGTGTCGTCAACCTGCTGGACCAGAAGCTGTTCAACCCCAACCCCGACCACTTGTCGTACACGTTGTCGAAAGCCGCGCTGCAGGCGGCGACGCCGCTGCTGGCGCAAGCGCTCGCCCCGCTGCTGCGCGTGTGCGGCATCGCGCCAGGCCTCACGCTCGAGGGGCCGCAGATCGACACGCAACGGCTGGCGGCGCTGAAAGCCGCTGGCCCGCTGGGCCACGGCGTCGAGGCGCGCGACGTGGCGCATGCGGTGCGCTTCGTGCTCGAGAACCCGTCGGTCACCGGCAGCACGTTACTGGTCGATGCCGGCAGCCACCTGAAACGCCGCACGCGCGACTACGCTTTCCCGGAAGACCTGGCATGACGACTCCCACGCCCACTGCGTTCGCTGCCCCCGTGGCCACGAAGGGGCCACTTCGTGACCCATGGGGCGCGTCGAGACCCTCGGACGGCCTGGCGGTATCGACATGAGAACAATCACGATCGAAGGCCTGCGCGTGTTGGCTCAGGTGGGCGTGCTGGCCCATGAGTTCGGCGCGCCGCAGCCGGTGCTGATCAGCCTGGCGGTCGACATGCCCGATGCGCCCCTCGTGCCCGAGCGCGACGACATGTCGCAGGTGCTCGATTACCGGCACCTGCGCGAACTGGCCAAGGCCGAGGCCGAGCGCGAGCACACCCACCTGCTCGAAACGCTGGCGGGCCGTATTGCCCAACGCGCGTTGTCGCTGCCGGGTGTGACGGTGGCGCGCGTGCGAGTGGCCAAGCCGCAAGTGTTCGCCGATTGCGACGTCGTCAGCGTCGAAGTGCAGGCCAAACTCAACAAGCGAGGTGCGCGATGAACGCGACCCCTGAACTCATCGATCCGCAACAGAGCGAGCGCCGCCAGCGCTTCGAGTCCAACAAGCTGTCCAAGCGCTTGCACCGCCAAGTCGGGCAAGCGATCGCCGACTTCAACATGATCGAACCGGGTGACAAGGTGATGGTCTGCGTGTCGGGCGGCAAGGACAGCTATGCCCTGCTCGACATCCTGACCGGGTTGCGCGAACGCGCTCCGGTGCCGTTCGACCTGGTAGCGGTCAACCTCGACCAGAAGCAGCCCGGATTTCCCGAGCACGTGTTGCCGGACTACCTGCGCTCGCGTTCAGTGCCTTTCCACATCGAGGAGCAAGACACCTATTCGATCGTCAAGCGACTGATCCCCGAAGGCCAGACGCTGTGTTCGCTGTGCTCGCGCTTGCGCCGCGGCATCCTGTACCGCGTGGCCAGCGAACTGGGTGCGACCAAGATCGCGCTCGGGCACCACCGCGATGACATGGTGACCACGCTGCTGATGAACATGTTCTTCGGTGCCCGTCTGAAGGGCATGCCGCCCAAGCTGGTCAGCGACGACGGGCGCCACGTGGTGATCCGCCCGTTGGCCTATGTGGCAGAAGTCGATCTCGAGCGCTGGGCCGAGCACCGGCGCTTTCCGATCATCCCGTGCACCCTGTGCGGCAGCCAGCCCAACCTGCAGCGCGCGCAGATCAAGCAGATGCTGCGCGAGTGGGAGCGCCGTTATCCCGGTCGCATCGACAACATGGCCTCGGCGATGGGCCGCATCACGCTGTCGCACCTGATGGACCGGAACCTGTTCCCGTTTGCCACGCTCCAAGCCACTGGCGTGGCCGACGCGCAAGGCGACAAGGCGTTCGACGAGGACGACGGCTGCGCCGAGCCGCAGGCCGAGCGGCCGTTGCACCTGGTGCGCGACCGAACCACCTGACCGCAAGCCGAGAGGCGCCGACGGAGGATTCCATGCACACCGCCGCACGAAACCTGGCCGCCCTTGTCGTCGTCGGCTTGCTGGCGGCGTGTGCGTCGCTCAACACCCTGCACGCGCAGGTGGCCAGCTACGGCACTTGGCCAGCGCAGCGCAGCCCCGGCACCTACGCCTTCGAGCGCTTGCCCTCGCAGGAAGCGCGGGCCGACCAACAGCAACGGCTCGAAGACGCTGCCCGTCCGGCCATCGAGGCCGCGGGCTTCACTGCCGCCGCGCCCGGTGAAAGGCCCGAGGTGCTGGTGCAGGTGGGTGCGCGCATCACGCGCTACGAACGCTCGCCGTGGGACGACCCGCTGTGGTGGCACGGCGGCTACGGCTACTGGCGAGGGCGACCGTGGCCGGGCCTGTACCGGCCCTATCCGTTCTATCCGTACTCTCCGTACTACTCGTCGTATTGGCACTACAGCGAGCCGGCACGCTACGACCGCGAGGTCGGACTGCTGCTGCGCGACAACAGCAACGGTGCGCCGCTGTACGAGGCGCGCGCCAGCAGCGACGGCTACAACAGCGGCGGTGACGAACTGTTGAGCGCCATGTTCAGGGCCTCGCTGGCCGACTTCCCCAAGAGCGGATCGGTGCCGCATTCGGTCACCCTCCAGCTCACGCCCTGAGGCGGCGCCGCGGCGTCAAGGACGGTCGACCCGCTCGCGCTCCGACACGTCCGGGTGGCGCTGCGCCGCCAGCGCCCGCAGGTCGTCTTCCCAGCCCTTCAGGCGCTCCTGGCCGTGGCGCCGCTGTTCAGGCGTGGTGCTGTTGTGCAGCTTGGCGGCGAGCGCACAGTTGTAGTCGTACAGCCGCTGCTGGTACTCGCGGTAGGCCGGCCGCGGCGACAGCACGGCGTGCGCTGCGAACACGCGCAGCGCCGCCTCGGTGCGTGCCGCGTCGGCGCGCGCGGACTGCAACGAGCGCAGCGTCTCCACGATCTCACGCTGGCGGGCCTGCCGTTCAACCAGCCAGCGCCGGGCATCGAACGGCGACGCCGCCACGCCATCGGCGATCAGCTTGCGCTGCGCATCGTCGAGGTGGCCATAGATCATCTCGGCGCGCGACACGGTGCGCTTGTTGGCCGCCTCGAGTTGCTCGGCCCGCGTGGCCTGCAGAAAGTCGCTGCGAAAGTCGACATCCCCCTTCTGGTAGCGCTTTTCGACCTGCCGCACCTGCTCGGGCTTGAGGGTGCGCACGATGCCGGCCAACGCCGGCACCCCCTGCATGTAGGCGGTCTCCACGCGCTTGCGTATCTCGTCGACCCAGCGGCAGGTCTTCGGCGGGCGTGACGTCCTGCAGGATCTGCCGCTGCGCTTGCGCCAACAGGCCGGCGTAGTCGGGCAGTTGCGTGGCACGATGCCAGCGAAACCAGTCGGACAACGCCTCGCGCGCCCGGTTGCCTTGCTCGGTGTCGAAGTCAAAGTAGCCGTCCAGCCACCAGTACGCAAGTGTCTGCCCCTGGTTGTAGACCAGCCGCACCGCGCTGCAGCCTGTCAGCAGCAACACGGCGCTGGCGATAATCCACATCCGCAGGCGCAGACGCATAGGCAAGACAACCGACATGACGCTCGACATCGTGATCATGGCCGCGGGCAAGGGTACACGGATGAAATCAGCCCTGCCCAAGGTGCTGCATCGTTTGGCGGGCAGGCCCCTGTTGACGCACGTGCTGGACACCTGCGCGACACTGCGGGCCGACCGCACCGTGGTGGTGACCGGCTACGCGGCCGACGCGGTGGAGCAGGCCGTCGCCGGCCGCGCGCTGCGCTGCGTCCGGCAGCAGCCGCAACTCGGCACCGGCCACGCCGTGCAGCAGGCCGCGCCCTTGCTCGATGACGACGGCACGACCTTGATCCTCAACGGTGACGTCCCGCTGATCGAAGCCGACACCGCCCGGGCGCTGATGCAGGCCTGCGCGGGGCAGCAATTGGCGCTCCTGACGCTGACGCTGGATGACCCCACCGGCTATGGCCGCATCGTGCGCGAAGGCGGCCAGGTGCGCGGCATCGTCGAGCACAAAGATGCCAGCGATGTTCAGCGCGCGATCCGCGAGGTGTACACCGGCATCATGGCCGCGCCGACCGCGGCCCTGAAGCGCTGGTTGTCGCGGCTGACCAACCGCAACGCGCAGGGCGAGTACTACCTGACCGACGTGGTGGCGATGGCAGTGGCCGATGGCGTGCCGGTGGTGAGCTGCGCGGCGCGCGACGAGACCGAGGTGCTCGGCGTGAACAGCGCCGCGCAACTGGCCGATCTGGAGCGCCGGCTGCAGCGCCGACGCGCCGAGGCGCTGATGGACGCCGGCGTGCGGTTGGCGGACCCGGCGCGCCTGGACGTGCGTGGCGAGCTGCAGTGCGGCAGCGATGTCGAGATCGACATCGACTGCATCTTCGAAGGGCGCGTGGTGCTCGGCGACGGCGTGCGTGTCGGCGCGTACTGCGTGATCCGCGACACCACGATCGGTGCCGGCACCGACGTGCTGCCGCACTGCGACTTCGCGCAGGCAGCGATCGGCGAACGGCGTGCAGATCGGACCGTTCGCCCGCCTGCGCCCCGGCGCCGACCTCGGCGCCGATGTGCACATTGGCAACTTCGTCGAAGTGAAGAACTCCCGGCTCGAACGCGGCGCCAAGGCCAACCACCTGGCCTATCTCGGGGACACCTCGGTGGGTGAGCGCGTCAACTACGGCGCCGGCAGCATCACGGCCAACTACGACGGCGCCAACAAGCACCGCACCGTGATCGGCAACGACGTGCACGTGGGTTCCAACTGCGTGCTGGTGGCACCGGTGACGATCGGCGACGGCGCGACCATTGGCGCCGGCTCGGTCATCAACAAGAACGCCCCGCCCGGCCAGTTGACCGTTGCGCGCGCGCGTCAGGCCAGCCTCGACAACTGGAAACGCCCGGTCAAGCCCAAGAAGGGCTGACGCCGCGCCGATCGCACCTAGGCAGGCTGCGCGCGCAGCCAGTCGGCGAATGCGCCTGCCGGCATCGGCAGCGCGACGCCTGGCCCCTGTGCATGGTCGCAACCGATGCCGGCCAGCCAGCTGCGCTGCGCATCGGTCTCCACGCCCTTGGCCGTCACATCCAGCTTGAGGCCGCGTGCCATCTGCACGATGGCGGTGGCGATGGTGGCCGCGGCGGTGTCGTCGGGCAACGACGCGACGAAGGCGCGACCGAGGATCAGCCCGCGCACCGGCAGTGCGCGCAGGCGTGCCAGCGCCATGGTGCCGACGCCGAAGTCGTCGATCGCCACCGACAGGCCGAGCGCCTGCAGGCGGGTCACCGATTGGCGCAACGCGTGCGCGTCTTCGTTGAGCACCGCTTCACCGATGTCGAGCGACAGCTCGCCCAGGGGCGGCGACTCGGCACACACCTGCTCGGCCAGGTCGGCGACCGCCTCCAGCGGCAGCGGCAGGCTCGACAGATCGAGCGCGACGGTGGGCACGGTGCCGTCGCGCAGCGACCAGGCCCGCTGCGCCGCGATGGCCTCGACCAGCGCCCAGCGCAAGATCGGCTGCATCAGCCGCCGCTCTTCGGCCACATCGAGAAAACTCTCCGGTGCCAGCCAGCCGCGATCGGGGTGCTGCCAGCGGATGAGCGCCTGCACCTGCAGGCCCGAGCCGTCGAGCGCGACACGCGGCTGCAGCATCAATGCGAACTCGTTGCGCTGCAGCGCCAGCGCGAGCTGGCCCTCGAGCACCAGCGCGGCGTACGCGTGTGCCGCCATCTCGGTCTCGAAGAAGCGGCACACGCCGCGGCCATCGGCCTTGGCGGCGTACATCGCGGTGTCGGCGTTCTTGATCAGCTCGGCCGGCAGGCGGCCGTCGTGCGGCACCATCGCCACGCCGATCGACGGCGACACGACGATGTTCTGCCCCTGCACCGGGATCGGGGCCTCCACCGCGATCAGCACGCGCTGCACCAGCTCTTCGACCACGCGCGCGGTCGGCCACATCGGCCAGCAGCACGACGAACTCGTCGCCTCCGAAGCGGCTCACCAGATCGACCGGGCGCAGCGACTGCACGATGCGGTGCGCCACCGCCTGCAGCACCGTGTCGCCGACCAGGTGGCCCAGCGAGTCGTTGATGCGCTTGAAGTGGTCGAGGTCGATGAACAACAGCGCCGCGTGCGTGGCCGCACCGCCGCCGAGTCGCGCGGCCAGGTGCTCCATGAAGTTGGCGCGGTTGGGCAGCCCGGTCAGCGGATCGTGGTGCGCCAGGAACTCGATGCGCTGCTGCGCCTGCAGACGGTCGCGGATGTCGCGCACGATCGCCATGCGGATGCGCTCGCCGCGGCGCGTCATCGTGCGGCCGATCGATTCCACCGGGATGCGCTGGCCATCGGCGGTGACCGCGACCAGGTCGTAGCGTTGCTCCGAGGCCGCATCCATCACGCCCTGCACGCGGCTCTGGTGCTCGGGTGCGACGAAGTCGAGGATGCGGTGTCCCACCATGCGCTCGCGCGAGAAGCCGAGCAGTGACACCAGCGCCACGTTGACATCGGTGATCACGCCGTCGCGGTGGAACACGATGCCCTCGACGCTCGCGTCCATGAATTTCGACAGCCGGTCTTCGCTCTCGCGCAGCGCGGCCTCGATCAGACGGTGGTGCGAGATGTCGCTGATCAGCACGAACGCGCCGACCAGCGCGTCATTGACCACATGGGGAACCAGGCTCACCTCGATCCAGCGCGGCGCGCCGTCGGGCCCGTTCATCTTGCGCTCGTACGACGCCGCTTCGGCGTGGCTCAGCAAGCGGTCGACATGCGGCTGGATCTCGGCCGCGGCCTGCGACCCCACCACCTCGGCGAACGTGCGGCCGATGATCGACACCGGGTCATGGCCGAAGGTCTTGGCGTACTGCTGGTTGGCGTAGACGCAGCTCAGGCGCGTGGCCTCGTAGTACGCGATCAACGCCGGCACGCTGTCGGCCAGCAGCGCGAAACGCTGTGTCTCGGCTCGGGCATCGCGCTCGGCGAGCCGCTCGGCCGTGGCATCGCGCAGCAAGCAGGTGTAGGCCTGCCGCCCTTCCATCCACCTGGCACTGAACTCCACCCAGGCCGGCATCTCCGACAGGTTGCGTCGCCAGCGCAGCTCGAGAGAGAAGTCGCGCCGGGACAGCAAACGCCGCTTCAGCAACGCCAGCGACTCGTCGTCGAGCGCATCGTGCCAGCGCACCGCATCGCAGCTGGCCATGGCACCCAGCGATCGAAACGCCAGGTTGGCGCGCTGCACGGCACCCTGCACGTCGATCTCTATGGCAGGCAGCGGCAGGGCCTCCCAGGCGGCGTCGCTCGATTGAGGTGCCTGCATGCGGGTTTGTTGGTGCGCGCGCGTAACAGCGTTGGTCTGCGGGCGGGATGATACGGTGCGCGCTGGACTCGCAGCCGCTTCGGGCCAGCCATCCCCCTAGGGAACCGGCGCGTGCGTGATGCCTGGCCGGGTCAGCGACGCAACTGCTCGGCCGCGAGGCACAGATCGGCCCAGGCACGCGCCTTGTCGGCCGGATTGCGCAGCAGATACGCCGGGTGGTAGGTCACCACCACCGGTCGCTCGTGCCAACGGTGCACGCGGCCGCGCAGCTTGCCGATCGGCTCGCTGCTGTCGAGCAGCGTCTGCACGGCGAAGCGCCCCATGGCCAGCAACAGGCGCGGCTGCACCAGATCGATCTGCCGGCGCAGGTAGGCGGCACACAGCGCAAGCTCGTCGGGCTCTGGGTTGCGATTGCGCGGCGGGCGGCACTTCAGCGTGTTGGCGATGTAAGACCTGCTGCGCCGGCTCGGCGACGCCACGCGTGAGACCAATGGCGTGCAGCATGCGATCGAGCAGCTGGCCGGCTGCACCGACGAACGGCTCGCCCTGCAAGTCTTCGTTCTCGCCCGGTGCTTCACCGACGATCATGCAGTGCGCCCGCTCGTTGCCGACGCCGAACACGGTCTGCGTGCGCCCTTCGCACAGGCGACAGGCCCGGCACGCCGCCACGTGCTCGCGCAAGGGCTGCCAATCGAGCGCGGCGATCTCCAGTGCGCGCGCCGATCGATCGTCGGCGCCAGACGGCACCTGGGAAGCCGGCGCCGATGCGGCCGGTGCCGCGCTCGGCCGCGTCTCGCGCGCAGCGCGCGCGGCGTTCGCGCTGCGCGCGGCATCGCGACTCGACGCTGCTTCGCCGGCCTCGGGCGCCGCCCAGACGGCAATGCCCATGGCGTCGAGCATGGCGCGCTGGCGTTCAGTCCAGGTCATCCAGCTGCGGCGCGATGGCGTCGGCGCTCAAGTTCAGGCTCATCACGATCGCATTCTCGCGTGCCAGCGGGCCTGCGGGGTAGTAGCCGCGACGCAGGCCGACGTCGCGAAAGCCGTAGCGACGGTACAGCGTCCTGCGCGCGTTCGTTGCTCGTGCGCACCTCGAGCCACAGCCGTCGGGCATCGAGCGCCATCGACTCGCGCACCAGCTCGTCGAGCATCGCGAGCGCATGGCCGCGCCGCTGGTGCTCGGGCGTGACAGTGAGGTTGAGCAGATGCACCTCCTGCACGCCCGGCATCGCGATGAAGTAGCCCAGCCACTGTCCGACCGCGTCGATGCGCTTGCGTGCCAGATAGCCTGCGTTCAACGAGTCGGCAAAGTTGCCTCGGCTCCACGGAAATGGGTACGCCGCCGCCTCGATCGCAACCAGGGTGTCGAGGTCCGACAGGCCGATCGCGCGAAAGCTCGGCGGCGCTGGCTCACCCACGCGCTGCGCCCAGGGCGGCACGCGCCGCTTCGCGTTCGGCCGTGGTCAACGCGACCTTGTCGCGCAGATACAGCGGCATGGCCTGTGCCGCGTCGACGCCGAGTGCCATCGGCGTGAAGCTGCAGGGCCAAGCGCAGCAGCGCCGCGGCGCGGTCCTCGGTGTGGGCCCGCGTGATTGCAGCGCCGAACGGCAGGCGATCGGCGAACGCCTGCACGCCGGTGCCGACCACGGCCTCGGGCGGCTGCTGGCGCCAGCGCATCGCCAGCGCCTCGAGCGTGTAGAGCGCCGGCGCGGCTTCGATGCGCCAGCGTGTGCCGTCGAGCGCATAACGCGCCGCATACACCTCGTCCATGCGCGCGTCCATCGCCACCCACAACGCAGGCACGTCGTTGTGTTGCATCCAGTCGCGCGCGTCTTCCGCCACCAGCATCAGGCTGTCGACCGCCACCACGGGAATGCCGGCGCCGAAAGCGAGCCCTTGCGCGACCGCGCAGGCGCAGCGCAGTCCGGTGAACGCACCGGGACCGGCGCCGAATGCCAGCGCATCGAGTTGTCGCACGTCGAATGCCGCAGGCCGCCAGCGCCTCCAGGGCCAGTGGCAGCATGCGCGCCGAAGCCAACGCGCCGCCCTCGACGTTGCGCGTCACGCATGCATCGCCGCAGGCCACCGCCACCGCCAGCTGCTCGGTCGAGCTGTCGAGCGCGAGCAGGCGGGTCATCGATGCTCCGGGTTGAGAGCGGTGACCGGGCCGTCCGTCAGAACGGGTTGTTGCGCGCCCGCGTATTGGCGAACGAGGCGATCGAGTTGTGCGCCACCGGACCGAGGTGCCGATCGTCGGACCACAGGTGCGTGCCGGTCGTGGCGCCGGACACCAACGTGCTGGTCGTGCAGTCGGGCAAGGCCACCGCACAAGCCGCGTCGGTGATGTTGATCAGCCCGAAGTTGGCCGGATTGCGCGACGCCGCGACAGTCAGGTCGTCGGCCAGCACCAACCCGATGAAGCGCCCATCCTGCAAGATGTCGACGCGCACGCGTGCATTGAAGTCCGCCGTCAGGCACGTCAGGCGTGCACTTTCGTTGCGGCTGAGCGCATAGGGTGTCAATCCGACATCGTGCACAGTGACCACGATGGTGCGCGCGGTCGCGGCGGCCAATCGATTGATCTGCGCGGCCACGCGTGTTCCGCGGGCGCGAAGTTCACCGTCGCCGCAAACGGCGCCGGCCTCGAAACGCTCGATGATGTCGTTCAGCCCGACGAAGATGACGAACAGGTCCTTCGACGTCGGTGCCTCGGCGTTGAACTGCGCCGTGATCTGCGCTTCGATGTCCGCCGCCTTGGCACCGGGCGCGCCTCGCGTGATGCCACGGGCGGTCACGTTATTCGGATTGCAGCGATCCACCACCATGCCGAAGCTGAACGCCAGTGCTTGCGTCCAGATCGGCAAGCCGCTGCAGTTGATGGTGTTGGTCGTGGTCAGTGCGTTGATGCTGTAGCTCTTGCCGTCGGCGGTGAGCACGGCGGACTCGTCGCCCAGCAGGATGATCTGGCGCGGCACGAACGGCTCGATCTGACTGGTGCCGCCGCCGCAGGCAGCCAGCACGACCAGGCCGGCGCACAGCGCGCGACCCCCGCGTCGGACGAGATTCAAAGCACTACTGATCCGCATGCCCAGTTTTCCATTCCAAACGCATGACTTCAGCGCGACGCCGCGCGCGACAATCGGTCGTTGACGCCTTCCCAAGGCGGAGTGTCCGGCGGCTGCTCGACCCAGATCAGCTTCACGCCCCGGTCGTCGAACTCGCGCAGCACAGTGAACAGCTCCTGCGCAACCGCTCTCGGATCGTCGGGCATCACCCGCACCAGCGGATGGCGGCGCTGGCGCCGTGCGTGAATATACAGCCACGCCCTTCACGGTTGCCGGCAACACCTGCAGCGCCGAACGCAGCTCGTCGCTGCCCATCAATCGCAGCGTCGCCTGCGGCGCATAGTGGCTCTCCAGCGTGCCCGGCGCGCGCACGCTGTGCGCATCGGCGTCGAGCAGTGGCTGGCCCAGAACGCGCTCGAGTTCGTCGCGGCCGATCACGCCCGGGCGCAGCAGCACCGGCTCCGCCCCCGACACGTCGACGATTGCCGACTCGATGCCGAGCGTGCATGCACCGCCGTCGAGAACCAGCAGTTCGTCGCCGAACTCATCGCGCGCGTGGGCCGCGGTGGTCGGGCTGACGCGGCCGAAGCGGTTCGCACTCGGCGCGGCCAACCCCGTGATGCCCAACTCGGCGCAGCGCGCCAGCAGCGCGCGCGCCACGGGGTGCGCCGGACAGCGAAGCGCCAACGTGGGCAGGCCGGCGGCGGCGGCGTCCGCGGACCCGTGCGCACGCTGCACGATCACCGTGACCGGCCCGGGCCAGAAGGCCGAGGCCAGACGCTCGGCGCCTTCGGTCCAAGCGCGGCCAGTGGCAGCGCGTGCTCGCGTCCGGCCACGTGCACGATCAGTGGATGGTCCTTCGGCCGACCTTTGGTCTCGAAGATGCGCATCACTGCGCGGTCGTCGTCGGCGCGCGCCGCCAGCCCGTACACGGTTTCGGTCGGCACCACGACCAGATCACCGGCAGCGAGCGCTTGTGCGGCGCGCTCGATCGCGTGCGGGTCGGAGCCGGCGACGATCGACAAGGGCTCACTCCGAGCGCGAGTCACCACGGCGCGATGCCGAGGCGCTGCGCGGCGTCGCGCGCCACCGCGTGCGCCGCCGCGAGCGTCGACGCCGTCACGGTCAAGTGGCCCATCTTGCGACCCGGCCGAGCCTGCGCCTTGCCGTACAGGTGCAGGTGCGTGCCCGGCAGCGCCAGCACACGCGCCCAGTCGGGCGCTGCGTCATCGCGCCACAGGTCACCCAGCAGGTTGAGCATCACCGCCGGCGAGTGCACCCGCGGCGCTGGCAACGGCAGACGCGCCATCGCGCGCGCCTGGTACTCGAACTGGCTGATGTCAGCGCCATCGATCGTGCAATGACCGGAGTTGTGAGGGCGCGGCGCCATCTCGTTGGCGCACAGCGAACCGTCGCGCAACACGAAGAACTCGACGCACAGCACGCCGACGTACTCCAGCGTGGTGGCGATCGCGCGCGCCGCGGCGTCGGCGCGTGCGGCAACCGATGCCTCGATGCCCGGGGCCGGCCATTGCGTGACGGCGAGGATGCCATCGCGGTGCAGGTTGCGAAAGGGCGCAAAGCTGATCACGCCGCCATCGACGCCGCGGGCCAGCACCACGCTGATCTCGCACGCCAGATCGAGGCGGCGCTCAAGCACGCAGCGCACGCTGCCCAATGCGCGCCACGCCGCCGCGAGCTCGTCGCGGCTGTCGACGCGGCGTTGACCCTTGCCGTCGTAGCCGAGCTGGGCGGTCTTCAGGATCCCGGGCAACAAGTCTTCGGACAGCGACCGGATCGCCGCCTCGTTGTGAATCACCGCATGCGGCGCACACGGCACACCGCAGCGCGCGAACGTGGCCTTTTCGAGTGCCCGGTCCTGGCACACCGTGACGGGCGCGCTGCCGGGCGACACCGGCACGCGCTCGGCCAGCCGGCGCAACGCCTCGGCCGGGACGTTCTCGAACTCGGTGGTCACGGCTTGGGCGCCACCGGCCAGCGCCTCGAGTCCCTGTTCATCGAGGTAGTCGCAGCGCAGGTGCCGCTCGGCAATGCGGCCGGCCGGCGAGTCGGCATCGGGATCGAGCACCAGGCAGCGGTAGCCCAGGCGCTGCGCGGCGTGCACGAACATGCGGCCGAGCTGGCCGCCGCCCAGCACGCCGAGCGTGGCGCCCGGCGCGATCGCCGCGTGGGCGGTCACTTCAGCTCCTGCGTCATTGCGCGCGCCGCCGCGGTTTGCTCGGCGCGAAAGCGCTCGAGCCGGGTGCGCAGCGCGACATCGCCGGTGGCCAGCATCGCCACCGCAAACAACGCGGCATTGGCCGCGCCGGCGTTGCCGATCGCGAACGTGGCCACCGGAATGCCCTTGGGCATCTGCACGATCGAATGCAGCGAGTCGACGCCGCTCAAGTGGCGACTCGCCACCGGCACGCCCAACACGGGCACGGTGGTCTTGGCGGCCAGCATGCCCGGCAGGTGTGCGGCGCCACCGGCGCCGGCGATGATGGCCTGCAAGCCGCGCGCCGCCGCACCTTCGGCATAGGCGAACATGTCGTCGGGCATGCGGTGCGCCGAAACCACGCGGCATTCGTGGGGGACGCCGAACTCGGCGAGAATGGCCGCTGCGTGCTGCAAGGTCTCCCAGTCGCTGGACGAGCCCATCAGCACGCCGACGACGGGGGGATCGGTAGACGACACGGTCTCTCGCGAAGATTCGAAAGGGCTTGCATTGTAGGCGCCGGGCCCATATCTAGCCGGCGCGCCTTCGCGCCTTCGACCGTTCCGCCATGATCGACATCACCATCCAGAACTTTGAATCCGAACTCATCCAGGCGTCGACGCGCGCGCCGGTGCTGCTGGACATCTGGGCGCCGTGGTGCGGCCCCTGCAAGTCGCTGAGTCCGGTGTTGGAAAAGTTGGAGCGCGAGTACGACGGCCGTTTCTCGCTCGCCAAGCTCAACAGCGACGAACAACCCGAAATCGCCGGCCAGCTGAGCCAGGCTTTCGGCGTGCGCAGCATTCCGTTCTGCGTGCTGTTCGACCAGGGGCAGCCCGTCGACGGATTTGTCGGCGCACAGCCCGAGGCGCAGATTCGCCAGTTTCTCGACCGCCATGTGCCAAGCAGCGAAGACGCGCAAGCCGAGGCGCAGGCCGAGGAGGCCGAGGCGCTGGAGGCCGAGGGCGACACCGATGCCGCCCTGGCAAAGCTGCAACAGGCCGTGGCCGTGGCACCGGGCAACGACGTCGCCCGCGGCGACTATGTGAAGCTGCTGCTCGAACTCGGCCGCACCGCGCAAGCGCGGATGGCGTACGACCCGATGGCCGGTAAGGCCGCGCTCGATGCCCGCATCGCGGCGCTTGGCTTGTGGCTCGATGCGAGCGAAAAGGCCGCCACGGCGCGCAGCGCCGATGCGCTGCAGGCGGCGATCGCTGCCAACCGGCGCGACTTCGATGCACGCCACGAGCTGGCGCAACGCCACTTTGCCGCCGGCCGCTTCACCGAGGCGATGGACGAGCTGCTCGAGATCGTGATGCGCGACAAGCAGTGGAACGACCAGCTGGCGCGCAAGACCTATGTCGCGATCCTGGAACTGATGCACAAGCCGGCACCCAAAGCGGCACCCGAGCAAGCCCAAGGCACGCTCGAGGTGGCCGGCAAGCCCGTCGCGGCGGCGAGCGACCCGGTGGTCGACCAATACCGCCGCAAGCTCAGCATGGCGTTGTTCTGACGCGCTCCGGCCCTTCGGGCCGCGTATGCCCGAGGCCCTAGAATTTCGCGTTTTGACCGCGGGCCCACCGGCCGCGGCCGACAGCACACAACAAAGGAAAGCGCCGTGATCATCTCGCAAGCCTTCGCCCAGACCGCACCCGCCGCCAGCGGCGGCGACACCGGATCCAGCCTGCTGAGCCTGCTGCCGCTGGTGCTGATGTTCGTGGTGCTGTACTTCATCATGATCCGGCCGCAGATGAAGCGTCAGAAGGAGCACAAGTCGATGGTCGAGGCGTTGGCCAAAGGCGACGAAGTCGTCACCGCAGGCGGCGTGCTCGGGCGCGTGTCCAAGCTCGGCGAAACCTATCTGCACGTGGAGGTGGCCAACGGCGTCGAGCTGCAGGTGCAGCGCTCGTCGATCGTGCAGGTGCTGCCCAAGGGCACGCTGAAGTGACGTCGAGCCTGGCGCCTCGAGGGCCGCGGCGATGAACCGCTATCCGCTGTGGAGATACCTGCTGCTGGCGATCGCGCTGGTGGTGGGTCTGCTGTACACGCTGCCCAACTTCTACGGCGAGGCGCCGGCCGTGCAGGTGTCCAGCGGCAAGGCCACGCTCAAGCTCGACTCCGGCGTCGTGGCGCGCATCGAATCCGCGCTCAACACGGCCGGCATCAAAGCCGATTTCGTGCAATTCGAGGGCACTTCGGCCAAGGCGCGTTTCGTCGACACCGATACGCAGATCAAGGCCAAGGATGCGATCGCCAGGGCGCTCAACCCGGATCCCAACGATCCGAGCTACATCGTCGCGCTGAACCTGCTGTCGCGTTCACCGCAGTGGCTGGCCAGCCTGCGTGCCCTGCCGATGTACCTCGGGCTCGACCTGCGCGGCGGCGTGCACTTCCTGATGCAGGTCGACATGCGAGCGGCTTTGTCGAAGAAGGCCGAGTCGTACGCCGGCGACCTGCGCAGCCTGCTGCGCGACAAAGGCATCCGCCATGCCGGCATCGTGCGCGACGGCAACGTTGTGACGATCCGCTTCCGCGAGCGCGCGGTCCTGACGCAGGCACAAGCGCTGCTCGCCGATCAGATGGCCGACCTGCAGTGGGTCGAGGGCGCTGACGGCACCGACTTCAAGCTGACCGGATCGCTCAAGCCCGAGGCGGCACGCCGCGTGCAAGAGCAGGCGCTGCAGCAGAACATCACCACGCTGCACAACCGTGTCAACGAGCTCGGCGTGGCCGAGCCGGTGATCCAGCAGCAAGGCGCCGACCGCGTGGTGGTGCAGTTGCCCGGCGTGCAGGACACCGCCAAAGCCAAGGACATCATTGGCCGCACCGCCAACCTCGAGTTCCGCCTCGCCGACATGTCGGCCGAGGCACGCGCCGCACTCGATGGCTCCGGGCCCGTGCCGTTCGGCCGCGAGCGCTTCGGCATCGGGCGTGGCGCGCCGGTGATCGTGCACCGCGAGGTGGTGGCCTCGGGCGACATGCTGACCGACGCTCAACCGCGCCCGGACCAGTACAACCAGCCGGCGGTGTCGGTCACGCTCGACGCCAAGGGCGGGCGCCGCATGCTGGACATGACTCGCGGCCAACGTCGGCAACTTCATGGCCGCGATCCTGTTCGAGAAGAACAAGGGCGAGGTGTTGACCGTCGCGCGCATCCAGGGCGAGTTCGGCAATCAGTTCCAGATCACCGGCATGGGCACCACCGAGGCCGCCAACGACCTGGCGCTGCTGCTGCGCGCCGGCGGCCTGGCTGCACCGATGGAGATCATCGAGGAGCGCACGATCGGGCCGAGCCTGGGCAAGGACAACATCGACAAGGGATTTGCCAGCGTCACCTACGGGTTCGCCGCAATCGCGCTGTTCATGTGCGCGTACTACCTGCTGTTCGGCGTGTTCTCGACACTCGCGTTGGCGTTCAACCTGTTGCTGTTGGTCGCGGTACTGTCGATGTTGCAGGCCACGCTGACCCTGCCCGGCATCGCGGCCATTGCACTGACGCTGGGCATGGCCATCGATGCAAACGTGCTGATCAACGAGCGTGTGCGCGAAGAGTTGCGCGGCGGCGCGCCGCCGCAAGCGGCGATCCACGCCGGCTACGAACGCGCGTGGGCGACCATTCTCGACTCCAACGTGACGACCCTGATCGCCGGCCTCGCCTTGCTGGCGTTCGGCTCCGGTCCGGTGCGCGGCTTTGCCGTGGTGCATTGCCTGGGCATCCTGACGTCGATGTTCTCCGCGGTGCTGTTCTCGCGCGGGCTGGTCAACCTGTGGTATGGCCGCCAGAAGCGCTTGAAGAGCGTCTCGATCGGCCAGGTGTGGCGACCAGAGCCTGCGGACACTCCGCCGGTGCAAGGCTGAGGGCTGGCGCATGGAGTTCTTTCGCATCCGGCGCGACATCCCGTTCATGCGGCATGCGCTGGTGTTCAACATCATCTCGTTTGTGACCTTCGCCGCCGCGGTGTACTTCCTCGCCACTCGGGGGCTGCACCTGTCGATCGAGTTCACCGGCGGCACCGTGTTGGAAGTGGGGTACACCCAACCGGCCGACATCAACAAGGTGCGCGGCACCGTCGAGTCAATGGGCTTCGGCGAGGTGCAGGTGCAGAACTTCGGGACGTCGCGCGACGTGTTGATCCGATTGCCGATCCGCGGTGACGTGAAGCAGAGCGACATTGCCGGACTGGTGTTTGACAAGCTGTGCAGCGCGGAAGGCGGCAAGCTCGCAGCGAGGTGAGGCGCAGGGCGATCAGGCCAGCCGCCTCGCCTGCACGGCGGGCAACAACGTCGAGCCGGTGAAGCTGTCGCGCACCGAATTCGTCGGCCCTGCGGTGGGTTCGGAGCTCTATGCCGATGGCCTGAAAGCGCTCGCCTTCGTGGTGGTCGGCATCATGGTCTACCTGGCCTTCCGCTTCGAGTGGAAGTTCTCGATCGCCGCCATCGTGGCCAACCTGCACGACGTGGTGATCATCCTCGGCTTCTTCGCCTACTTCCAGTGGGAGTTCTCGCTCGCCGTGCTGGCCGCGGTGCTGGCGGTTCTGGGCTACTCGGTGAACGAGTCGGTGGTGATCTTCGACCGGATCCGCGAGGCGTTTCGCAAGTTCCGCAGGATGACCACGCACGAGGTGATCGATCACGCCATCACCAGCACGATGAGCCGCACCATCATCACGCACGGCTCGACTCAGATGATGGTGTTGGCCATGTTGTTGTTCGGTGGGCCGACGCTGCACTATTTCGCAATCGCGCTGACCATCGGCATCCTGTTCGGGATTTATTCGTCCGTATTTGTGGCGGCGGCGATCGCCATGTGGCTGGGAGTCAAACGCGAGGATTTGGTCCGCGCCAGCGGCAAGGACCGGGATCCCAACGACCCTAATGCGGGTGCGGTGGTGTAGAGTAGTCCAGCCCCTACTCGCACCACCTTATGAACGCCGGCGCAGCGTCCAGTCACCTCGCCCAACAGGCCAGGCGGCTGTATGCCGATCATGTGGTGGCTGCGCTGCCGGCGCTGTCCAATGCGGTGCTCGAAACAGCCCGCGGCCTGCTCGACAAGGCGGCTGTTCCCGCCGTGGTGTTGATGCGGCGCGATCTGTTCAAGGCGCTCGATGCAGCCGGCATCGGCTGGCAGCGCGGCATTGCCGATGGCATCTACCAAGCCCTGGGCCAGTCGCTGTCCAGCGCGCGCGCCGCCGATCTGCCCACACCTGGATCGGGCGTCCTGTCGCTGGTGGACGACGACACCATCGAGCGTGAAATCCTCACGTCGCGGCTGGCGCTGGCGATCATGGACCGTGGGTCCTGGGAGTTTTCGGATCTGCGCTCGCGCGTGTCCTCGCTGGAGAGGCGCTCCGAGCTCGATGCACACGACATGGTGCGCGCCCATGTGCTGGCGCGCATCGTGCTGGACGCGTGGCGCACCTCGGGCATGAGCCTGGATGGCTGGCGCGAATTGCAGGCCGTGTTGCACGACGAGCTGGCTCACATCGTCGAAGAGGCCTATCACGAGGCCAACCGCTGGCTGATCGAACACCGCGTGTTGCCCGAGATCGACTTGCGACCGCTGATCCGGCGCTCGCGTGGGGTCAACACCGGCGGCATGTTCTCGGGTGCGTTGGGGGCCAATCCGGGCGATCACATCACCACCTCGATGCGCGGCAACCTCACAGGCGGTCGCGGCGGGGTCGGCGACGAGACGCGCCTGATGACGCGCGCCGGACCGCTGAGGCGCGAGAACTCCGGCGAGATCCTGAGCCGGCTCAACAAGCTGGTGGGCCGGCAGTTGCCCGGCTTCGGCGACACGGCGCAGATGAAACCGGTGTCCCCGGTGCTTGCCGAGGCGATCAGCAACGCCCAGGCCGGCGTGCAGCAACGCCTGGTGGCGCGCACCGGCGCCGACGCCGCCGGGGTCAGCACGCCGCAGTTGCTGGCCGAACTGCAGCAACGCAAGCAGGCGCTCAAGCAAGCCGCCTCCACGCCGGTGGAACGCGCGACGATCGAAATCGTCGCCATGATGTTTCAGTCGATCCTGACCGAGGACCGCATCCCTGCCGCGATTCGTGTGTGGTTCGCGCGACTGCAGATGCCGGTGCTGCGCGTGGCCGTCAGCGAGCCCGACTTCTTTGCCACCATCGACCACCCGGCGCGGCGCCTGATCGATCGCATGGGCGCTTGCGTGATGGGCTTCGACTCGTCGCAGACCGAGAACTCCGGTGAGGCCTTGAGCAAGGAGGTCAAGCGCGTGGTGCAGGTGGTCGAGGCCTATCCCGACACCGGGCGCCGCGTGTTTCAGACCGTGCTGGTCGAGTTCGAGAAGTTCCTCGAGCACTTTTTCAAGAACGAGAACGAGGCCACGCGCAAGGGGGTCTCGCTGGCGCAGCAGATCGAGCAGCGCGAAACGCTCGCCATCCAGTACACGATCGAACTGCGCAAGATGCTCAACGAGATGCCGGTGCAGGAAGAGGTGCGCCAGTTCCTGTTCCAGGTGTGGGCCGATGTGCTGGCGACTACCGCGGTGCGCTACGGCGCACAGGCCGACCAAACCAAGTCGATGAAGAAAGCGGCCACCGAAATTATCTGGTCGGCAGGCGCAAAGGTCACGCGCGAGGAGCGCGCCGAGGTGCTGCGTCGCTTGCCGCCGCTGCTGAAGGTGTTGCGCGATGGCATGGCCTCGGCTGGCATGAGTTCGGAGAAGCAAGACGAGCACATCCAGACGCTGAACAACTCCTTGGCCGCCGCGTTCACTGCGAAGGCCGCCATCATTTCGAATGATCGTCTCGACGATCTGACGGAACGTCTGGAGTCGCTGGAAGAATTGCTGCCCGACGCCGACAACGTGCACATCGACGAGTCGATGGTGCTCGATCTGTCGGGCCACGAGAGCTCCGAGATCGAGGTCGTGGGCGAAGGCGGCTCGATGCCTACACCGGCCATGGTGCAGTGGGCGCGCGAACTGCAGGTGGGCAGCTGGTACATGCTCGACTACCGCAATCGCAACGAGGCGGTGCAGCTGGCGTGGCAGGGGTTGCGCAAGCAGCTGTCGTTGTTCGTCACCCCGCAGGGACGCTGCGTCTTGTTCCAGCAGCAACGCCTGGCTGCGTTCCTGCAGGCCGGCCTGTTGCTGCCGGCGCAGGAAGAGTCGCTGACCGTGCGCGCCACGCGCACCGCGCTGGCCAAGCTCGACGCCGATCCGTCGCGGCTCTTGAACTAGCGCAAGGCGACGCGCTGTCGCCTAGTGGATCGAGCGTTGCTCCGGGCTGAGCGACAGCTCGTCGAGGATCAGCGCATCCGGCTCCTCGCCGAGGCTCCAGAACACCATCAGCACGATCACCTTCAGATCTTCGAGGTCGATCGGCGCGTCTCCCACCGCCTTGGCGCGGTCGAGGACCATCTCGCGCATCAGCGGCGGCAGCACCCCCGACGACTCGAGGAAACTGATGAAGCCGATCGACTCGTCACCGAGCAGATCGCGCTCGCCGTCGGTGTACACGCGCATGGCGTGCGCCGACTGGGCTTGCGTGTCGGAGCGTGCCCCTTGCGCCAAGCCGTCGAGCCAGGTGAGCGCATCTTCGATCTCTTCGCTCTCGAAGCCCACCGCCGACAACTTGCGGGTCAACTGATCGTGGTCTGGGCACGCGTCGGGACGCCAATAGTTCTCGTACAGGTACACCAAGACGTCGAACATGAAACGACTATACCCGAGGGTGGGTCAACCCTGAGCTGAACGCTGATAGCGGCCGCCGGGCAGACGCGCCACGGAGCCCAGCAATTCGAGCTCGAGCAAACGCGCGCTGAGTTGTGCGGTGGGCCACCCGGTGCGGGCCTGCAGTTGATCGAGATCCACCGGGTCGTAGCCCATCGCCGACAGGAGCGGATCCAGTGACTCCGTGGCAGTGTCGTCCCCGGCCCCCGCGACCATTGCACGAGGCGGCTCTACCGGCGCAGACCAGCGCAACTCATCGAGCACGTCGCGAACATCGTCGACCAGTTTCGCGCCTTGCTTGATCAGCGCGTGACAGCCGCGCGATTGCGGCGAATGGATCGAACCCGGGATGGCGAACACGTCGCGTCCCGCATCGAGCGCTTGTCTGGCCGTGATCAAAGAGCCCGACTCCAATGCCGCCTCGACCACCAGCGTGCCCAGACTCAAGCCCGCGATGATGCGGTTGCGTTGCGGGAAGTTGGCGGCGAGTGATTCGGTGCCGAGTTCGAACTCGCTCACGATCAGGCCGCGTTCCGCGATCTGATGGGCGAGGTCGCGGTGCGCGCGCGGATACACGCGGTCCAGGCCCGTGCCGACCACCGCAATCGTGCCCGCTCCGCCAGCAAGTGCGCCACCGTGCGCGGCGCCATCGATGCCGAGGGCCAAGCCCGACACGATCGTCAAACCGGCACGTCCCAGGTGCTCCGCGAAGGCGCGCGCGTTGTCCGCGCCCTGCGGCGTGGGATTGCGGCTGCCGACGATGGCGACGCTCGGCATGTTCAGCAGTTCGCAGCGCCCGATGGTGTAGAGCAGCAGCGGCGGATCGGCTGTCTGGAGCAACGCCTGCGGATAACGCGCGTCGTCCAACGCGACCCAGTCGCGTGCCGGCCCGCCGTCGAGCCACGCGCGCAGCTTGTCTAGCGCCTCTGCCAGCGCTTCTGGTTCGTGGTCGAGCGCGGCGCCCAATTCGGCGCCCAAGCACTCGCGTCGCTCGTGCGGAAGGCGCCGAAAGCACCGCCTGCGGCGCGCCGAATGCGGCCAGCAGCTTGCGCACGGAGGCGCGACCAAGACCGGGCGTCAGCAGCAGCCGCAACCACGCCGCGAGACCGCTGGCGTCATCGGCCGCCATGCCCGGCGCTGCGGTTGAACGTCTCAGGGCTGGCTGAAACGATCACCCGGCTTGACCGGGTCTTCCGACTGGATGATCAGCGCGTACGACACGCGATCAAACACCCGGAACACGAACAGCGTGCCCACGCGCTCGTCGGGCAGCTTCATCATCGGCCTGGCGGAGTCGGTGGTGTCGGCCGCATAGCTGCCATCGCGCCACAGCGCCATGACATGTCCACGCTCGACGCCGTCCTTCATGCCCTTGTTGATCGTGACGATCTGGTTCTGTCCGGCCGAGATCGCTTCCCCGTAGATCGTGACGATGCGACCTTTGATCGGCTGCGCCGGCGCATGCGGCACGTAGGCCGCGTAGTCGCGCGGCGGCACCGGGGCGAGGCGATCGCCGACACCGGCCTCCTGGCGGATGCTGGTCATCTTGAACGTGGCCGGAACGATCTGCGCGGTCTTGCCGTCGAGCGAAGCTTGCAGACCGCCGTCGCGCACGAACTCGGCCGTGCCAACGTAGCGCGCCTCGTAGCCCAGGACCTCGCCGCTGTCAGGGTCGTGCAGCGGAACCGCTTCGCGGAACACGCGGAAATCGCGATTGCCCTTGAGCTCGCCGCGCACGTATGCGGTTTCGCCGCGCGACAGCAACACGCGGCCCTCCTGCGAGGCCACGATGCGGGGCGCGACCGTGAGCTCGTTGGTGGAGAACACCACCGCTTCGTTGAGGAACGGGCCGATCAGGTGCAGAGGGATCGACGGGATCGCGCCGTTGTCGAGCGTTTCGGCGCGCACGCGCGGCGACAGCTTGACGACGTTGCCGCTGTCGGCGCCACCGACTGGCTGGCCCACACGGAGCATGGCGCGATCGCCGACCTTCACGAGGTGCAGGATCTGGCCGGGATAGATCAGGTGCGGGTTCTTGATCTGCTCGAGGTTCATGCCCCACAACTCAGGCCAGCGCCACGGCGAGCGGAGGAACAGCTTGGAGATATCCCACAGCGTGTCGCCGCGCGCAACCGTGTGCGAGTCGGGCGCGTTGGGCGACAACTCACTCAGCGGCACGCCAGCTTGCGCGACCTGATTGGCGGTGTTGCGCCACTCTTCGGTGACGGGAAGGTTGACGGCGAAAGCCGGCACGGCCGCGGCCACGAGCGTTGCGCCGACCCACAGGGACAGCCGCTTCAAAGGATGGCTGTGGACTTGCTCGCTTCGGTTCATGTGGGCGCTCTCCGCGGTTGGCGATGCCAAAATCCGGGCTCCATCCCCGGCCTTGGCCCCGCATGTCGCCGTCGCCCCTCCCAAAGGCGCGACAATGCTCATGCTTCGCGGGAGATTCTGCCCATAAACCATTGATGCCGCAATGAAACTTGGCGCAGTCGCGCCAGTGTGTGCAGCCCATCACAGGTTTGCCCTGTTGCGGACCCTCCACAGTGCCGAACCCTGTAGCCAACTGTTCATCAATTCACGACCATGGCCTTGCTCAACATCCTGCGCTACCCCGATCCGCGCCTGCACACAGTCGCCAAGCCGGTGGTCGAGGTGGATACACGCGTTCGTCAGCTCGTCGACGACATGCTGGAGACGATGTACGCAGCCGACGGTGTAGGCCTTGCTGCCACACAAGTGGACGTGCACGAGCGCGTGATCGTGATCGACACCTCCGAGCACCGCGATCAACCGCTGGTGTTGATCAACCCGGAGCTGACTTGGCGCAGCGAAGAGCGTGTGGTCGGCGAGGAAGGGTGCCTCTCGGTGCCGACGATCTACGACAAAGTCGAGCGCCACGAGTCGGTGACGGTTGCGGCGCTCGGACGCGACGGCCAACGCTTCGAGCGCACGGTCGATGGGCTGACCGCCGTCTGCGTGCAGCATGAGATGGATCATCTGGTGGGCAAGGTGTTCGTCGAGTACCTGAGCCCGCTCAAGCGCGACCGGGTGCGCGCGAAGATGCAAAAGCGCGCGCGCGAGGAGCAGCAGGACCGCCAGCGCGCATGAACCCGCCGCGCCGCCCGAGGAACGACTGCCGGCATGCACGGCGAGGAGTCTTCGGATGAGGCTGGCGTTCGCCGGCACGCCGCCGTTTGCGGCCACTGCGCTGCAGGCGCTGTTGGCGGCAGGACACGAGGTCGTGCTGGCGCTGACGCAGCCCGACCGTCGCGCCGGGCGCGGCATGAAACTGCAGGAGTCGGCGGTCAAGGCGCTGGCGCAGCAGCACGGTCTGTCACTGGCGCAACCGAGTGGCCTGAAACTGGACGGCCGCTTTCAGGCCGAGGCGCGGGCAGCGCAAGAGGCTCTGCGCGCCGCTCGGCCCGACGCCGTCATCGTCGCTGCCTACGGGCTCATCCTGCCCGCGTGGCTGCTCGAGCTGCCGCGCTGGGGTTGCCTCAACATCCATGCGTCGCTGTTGCCTCGCTGGCGAGGCGCCGCACCGATTCAGCGGGCGATCGAAGCGGGCGACCGCGAAACCGGCATCACCATCATGCAGATGGACGCCGGCCTCGACACCGGCCCTTGGCTGTTGACGCGCCGCACGCCGATCGAGCCTGGTGAAACCGGCGCAAGCTTGCACGACCGTCTGGCAACGATGGGCGGCGCGCTGATCGTCGATGCCTTGCAAAGGCTTGTTCGCGGCAGCCTGCCGGCGACTCCGCAGCCAAGTGATGGCGTCACCTACGCGCGCAAGATCGAGAAGCACGAAGCAGCGCTCGATTGGCGCCAAAGCGCCGTGACGTTGGAGCGGCGCGTGCGCGCGTTCGATCCGTTTCCGGGCGCGACGCTGATCGATGGGAGCCAGGCCGTCAAAGTGTGGCGCGCCACGGTCGATGCGGCCGGACGCGGCGAGCCGGGCGAGGTGCTGTCCACACTGCCCGGGCCGCTGCGAGTGGCCTGCGGTGACGGCGCACTCGAGTTGCTCGAGCTGCAGCGCGCCGGCGGCCGACGGGTACCAGCGTCACAGGCCTTCCCGGCCGGCCCGCCGCAACCCGGACAGCGACTTTTACTGCCAGCCGATTGAACTGCGGGGCGCCGACCGCATCTATCGCCCCAGCCACCACGCGAGGACGCCACCCATGTTCAATCTGATGAAAACCGCCATCCTGATGGCGGCCATCACGGCGCTGTTCATGCTCCTGGGCCAGATGTGGGGCGGGCGCAGCGGCATGATGCTGGCGCTCGTGATCGCGCTGGGCCTCAACTTCTTCAGCTACTGGTTCAGCGACAAGATCGTGCTGCGCATGACCAACGCACGCGAGGTCGACGAACAGACAGCGCCTCACTTCGTGCGCATGGTGCGCGAGCTGGCCACCAAGGGCGGCCTGCCGATGCCGCGCGTGTACCTGATCGACGAGCAGGCACCCAACGCATTCGCCACCGGCCGCAACCCGCAGCACGCCGCGGTGGCCGCCACCACCGGCATCGTGCAACTGTTGAGCGAGCGCGAGCTGCGCGGCGTGATGGCGCACGAGCTGGCACATGTCAAACACCGCGACATCCTGATCTCGACCATCAGCGCCACGATGGCCGGTGCGATCGGCATGCTGGCCAACATCGCGATGATGTTCGGCGGCCGCGACAGCGAGGGTCGACCGACCAATCCGATCGCCGGCCTTCTGGTGGCGATCCTGGCGCCGATCGCCGCCAGCCTGATCCAGATGGCGATCAGCCGCGCCCGCGAGTTCGAGGCCGACCGCGGTGGCGCCGAGTTGTCGGGCGACCCCGAGGCGCTGGCCTCGGCGTTGCAGAAGATCCATCGCTATGCCCAAGGCATCCCGATGGAGGCGGTGGAGCGCCACCCGGAAACCGCGCAGATGATGATCATGAATCCGCTGTCCGGCGGTGGCTTGCGCGGGCTGTTCTCGACCCACCCGTCGACCGAAGAGCGGGTCGAGCGCCTGTTGGCGATGGCTGTGCGGCGCTGAAGCCCTTGGGGCCGGCGGACGCCGGTCTCAAGTTGGCGTGGCGGCGGCCGATATGCCGGGGGTCTAGCCCCAACAACGCAGGCCCTGCCATGCAATCACGTCTTTCCGCTGCCTTGCTGTGCGCCCTGTTCGGCGTTACTGGCTGCAACCTGTTCGGCGGTGAAGCGGCCGACGCGGCGGCGGCGCGCCGTGAAGCTGACGGCAAGGCCGTCGGTGGCGCCTGTCGCCACGCGGGTCGCGCGATCGAAGACTGCTACACGCTGAATCGACGGGCCGACAAGGCCGCCGTGTACGCCGGCTGGCGCGAGATGAACGACTACATGCGCGAGAACAAGCTCGAGCCGGTGGCGCCCTCGCTCAATGCCGAAACCGTGGCGCAGGCCGATGCCGACGGCAAGCGCGCGCGCGCCGACAAGTCGGCCGAGAAATCTGGCGACAAGGCCGCAGACCGCACCGGCGACAAGGCTGCCGAGAAGTCGAGCGAAAAGCCCCGCACCAAGGACAGCGGATCGGTGGGCTCTGAAAAATCGCGCAAGAGCGATTCCTGATCTCTTGCGGGCGCTGGTCTGGCGCCCCGCTGCAGCCGGTCGGCGAATGCAGCACTCCAATCGCGCCAGGCGCCGGTTTGTCGCGCGCCGAGCCCACGCCACTTGATCGTCTGCATGATGGCGCCTGCTTCGACAGGAGTCCGCCATGAACCGACCTCACGCTCCGATCGCGCGCACAGCCGCAGCCGGACTGCTGCCCTGGGTGATGCTCGTGCTGCTGTCTTTGGCCGCCGCGCCCGCGGTGTGGGCTGAGGCGGTGGTCGGCGATGGCAAGCCCGCAAGCCAATCGCGCACCGTCGCCGACTTCAACGCCATCGCGCTGAACGGCAGCATCGCGCTCAAACTCAAACAAGGCAACACGGCGTCAGTGGTGGTGCGCGGAGATTCGAATCTGCTGTCGCTTGTCGAAACCGTGGTCGAAAGCAACCAGTCGCTGCAACTGCGTTGGAAGCGCGGGACGTCGGTGCGCAGCCAGTTGCCTGTGGTGGTCGAGGTCACAGCGCCCCAAGTGCGAGCGGTGGCCAGCGCGGGCTCGGGTGACATCGAAATCGACGCCATGAAGGTGCCACGACTGTCTCTGTCGATCAAGGCTCGGCCGATCTGCGCGCCAGCGGTTTGCACACCGACGAGTTGGCGGTCAGCCTCGCAGGATCGGGCGACCTGACGTTGGCGGGGCAGGCGTCGCGCGTGTCCATTGAGCTCTCCGGATCGGGCGATGTCGACGCGGGCGAGTTGCGCAGCGACGACGTCACGGTCGGCATCGCCGGCTCGGCGACGTGACCGTGCACGCGACTCGCAAGCTCGCGGCCAGCATCGCCGGCTCGGGCGACGTGCTGTACAGCGGAGACCCCAGCGTGCAGCGTTCGGTCGCCGGCTCGGGCAGCGTTCGCAAGCGCTGAAGCCCTGACGGCGAGGCCCGTCGAGGCGCCGTAGGACAATCGGCGCATGAGTGAAGTTTCGGCCGGGGCACCGGCCTTGTGGCACCATCCGGAGTTCCGGCGCGGCGCCCGCGAGATGACCGGCATCGCACTCGGCATCTCGGCGTGGGGAGTCGTCGCCGGCGTGGCAATGGCCAACAGCAGCCTCGGCATCGCATGGGCCTTGGTGATGTCGCTGGTGGTGTTTTCAGGCACCGGGCAGATCGCCTCGCTGCCGCTCATCAGCCAGCGGCGCGCCACTGTGGGTGGTGTGGGCCACGGTCGTGTGCGTCAATCTGCGCTTCGTGATCTTCAGTCTGCAGTGGCGCCCCTACTGGGTGCACCTGCCGCTGCGCTGGCGCCTGGCGGTGGCCTACTTCAGCGCCGACCTGAACTACGTGACCTTCGTGCGCCGCTTTCCCGACCCAAAGCCCGCGCCCGAACAGTGGCCGTACTTCTGGGGTGGCATGGCGGTCAATTGGGGCTCGTGGCAGCTGTCGTCGTTGTTGGGCATTGCGCTGGCGCACCACCTGCCGATGCAATGGGGCTTGAGTTTCGCCGGCACCACGGCGCTGCTGGCGCTGACCTACACCTTGGTGTCCGACCGCGCGACGTGGATCGCGGCCGGCGTGGCTGCATGTGCGGCGGTCGCGGCGTATGCGCTGCCGCTGCGCTTGAACATTCTGGTGGCGATCGCCGCGGCCGTCGCCGTGGGTGTGGTGATCGAGCATGCACGGCCCAAGGCGGCGGCGAAGGCGGCATGACCTTATGAGCGACATCGAAATCGCCCTGGCGATCATCGGCATGACGGCGATCACGCTGGTCACGCGCGGGTTCTTCTTTCTGCAGCGCGCGCAGCTGCCGGTGCCGGCGTGGCTCCTCGAAGGCTTGCGCTATGCGCCGCTGGCGGCCATGGTGGCGGTGGTCGCGCCCGAGATCGTGATGACGCAGGGCCAACTCATCAACACCTGGAAGGATCCCCGCTTGTTCGGGGCCGCTGCAGCCACCGGCTGGTACTTCTGGCGTCGCGACATGTTCGGCACCATCGTGGTCGGCACCGCGGTGCTGCTGGCGTTGCGCCTCGGGCTGGGCTGGTGAGCACCAGCCGGCATCTCAATTCACTATCTGCCTCGACCGATGAACATCCTCCGCTTTCACGACCTGATCGCCCAAGGCCGCGTCAAGGGCCAGCGTGTCTTCATACGAGCCGACCTCAACGTCCCGCAGGACGACAGCGGCGCCATCACCGAAGACACGCGCATTCGCGCCTCGCTGCCGTGCATCCGCATGGCGCTCGACGCCGGCGCCGCGGTGATGGTCACGTCGCACCTGGGTCGACCGACCGAGGGCCAGTTCAAGCCCGAAGACTCGCTGGCACCGGTGGCGCAGCGCCTGGGCGAACTCTTGGGCCGCGAGGTGCCGCTGCGCGCGAACTGGGTGGATGGTGTCGGCGTCTCGCCCGGCCACGTGGTGCTGCTGGAAAACTGCCGGCTCAACAAGGGCGAGAAGAAGAACGACGAGAGCCTCGCGCGCAAGATGGCCGCGTTGTGCGACATCTTCGTGCACGACGCCTTCGGCACGGCCCACCGCGCCGAAGCCAGCACCTACGGCATCGCCCAATTCGCCAAGGTCGCCTGCGCTGGCCCGTTGCTCGCCGCCGAGATCGATGCGCTCACGCAGGCGCTGCAAGCCCCCAAGCGGCCATTGCTGGCCATCGTGGCGGGCAGCAAGGTGAGCACCAAGCTCACGATCCTGCAGAGCCTGGCCGACAAGGTAGACGGGCTCATCGTCGGCGGCGGCATCGCCAACACGTTCATGCTCGCCGCCGGGCTGCCGATCGGCAAGAGCCTTGCCGAGCCCGACTTGGTGGAGCAAGCGCGCGCGGTGATGCGGGCCATGAAAGCACGTGGCGCCGAGGTGCCGATTCCGGTCGACGTGGTGGTCGCCAAGGAGTTCAAAGCCGACGCGGTTGCCACAGTGAAGGCGGCCGCCGACGTCGCGGACGACGACCTCATCCTCGACATCGGCCCACGAACTGCGGCGCACCTGGCCGACCGGCTCAAGACCGCAGGCACGATCGTCTGGAACGGGCCAGTGGGGGTGTTCGAGTTCGACGCCTTCGCCAAGGGCACTGAGGCGATCGCGCGGGCCATCGCGGCCAGCCCGGCGTTCAGCATTGCCGGCGGCGGCGACACGCTGGCGGCGATCGCCAAATACGGCATCGAGAAGGACGTGGGCTACATCTCGACGGGCGGCGGTGCGTTCCTCGAAGTGCTCGAAGGCAAGACATTGCCAGCGTTCGAAATCCTCGAGAAGCGGGCCCAGGGTTGAATGCGCCTGGCGGACGCGTCCGCTCGCCGTGGGTGAGGCCGTGATAATGCGCAGGCCAAACCAACTTCAACAACATCGCCCTCCATGATCCGCGCCACGAAGATCGTTGCCACGCTGGGCCCCGCATCGAGCGAGCCCGCGGTGCTTGAGCAGTTGCTGCGCGCCGGGGTCGACGTGGTGCGCTTGAACTTCAGTCACGGCACCGCACAGGACCACATCGACCGCGCGAAGCTCGTGCGTGAAACGGCCGAGCGGGTGGGCAAGCCCGTGGCGCTGATGGCCGACCTGCAGGGGCCGAAGATCCGAGTGGGCAAGTTCGCCGATGGCAAGGTCATGCTCAAGTCAGGCGAGGCTTTCGTGCTCGATGCGGCGCGCACGACACCGGGCGATTTGCAGGCGGTGGGGCTCGACTACAAGGAGCTGCCGCGCGACGTGAAGCCTGGCGACACGCTGCTGCTCAACGATGGGCTGATCGTGCTCACGGTCGACAACGTGCAGGGCGAGCAGGTCCACACGCGCGTCAAGGTCGGCGGGGTGTTGTCCAACAACAAGGGCATCAACAAGCAAGGCGGCGGGCTCACCGCACCCGCATTGACCGCCAAGGACATGGAAGACATCCGCACCGCGATGGCGTTCCAGGCTGACTTCGTCGCGGTGAGTTTTCCGAAGAGCGCCACCGACATGGAAATGGCGCGTCAGCTGGCCAACGTGGCCGGCGAGTCGTACCGCCACAAGCCGGCGATGATCGCCAAGATCGAGCGCAGCGAAGCGATCCCCGCGCTCGAGGCGATCTTGCGGGCGAGCGACGGCATCATGGTGGCGCGCGGCGATCTGGCGATCGAAGTCGGCAATGCCGCGGTGCCTGCGCTGCAGAAGAAGATGATCCGCATGGCGCGTGAGATGGACAAGACCGTCATCACCGCCACGCAGATGATGGAAAGCATGATCGTCAATCCGGTGCCTACACGCGCCGAAGTCAGCGATGTGGCCAATGCCGTGCTCGACGGCACCGACGCGGTGATGCTGAGCGCCGAAACGGCGGCCGGCAAGTTTCCGGTAGAGACGGTGGAGCACATGGCGCTGATTGCGCTGGAGGCCGAGCGCGCCGAAGAGGTGCGGCTGGAAGCCGACTTCACCAACAAGCGTTTCGGTCGCATCGACCAGAGCATCGCGATGGGTGCGCTGTTCACCGCGCACCACCTCGGCTGTCGCGCCATCATCGCGCTCACCGAAAGCGGCTCCACGGCGCTGTGGATGAGCCGGCATTTGATCCACGTGCCGATCTTCGGCCTCACGTCCAAGCCGACTTCGGAGCGGCGCATGACGCTGTTCCGCAACGTGCAGCCGATCCTGATGCCCTCGCACACCGACCGTGACCAAGCACTTGCCGAAGCGGAGCGTTTGCTCGTCAAACGCGGTGCGTTGAAGCCTGGCGACACCTACGCCATCACCTGCGGCGAGCCGATGGGCTACCCCGGCGGCACCAACATGCTGAAGGTGTGCCGCGTCGGCTGACGCGGCACCCTGTTTTTCGACGTCAGTGCGCGCCGCCCGGCTGGCAGTGGCGCGGCAACGCCTTGGGGGACAGGCCCTCTCCAACACTGCAGAACCAGCGCACGCGGTTCTGCGCATCGACCTTCGGTGCCATCAGCAGCTCACCGCCTTGCGTCAGCGCAAGCGTCAGCGTCATGGAATCGCTGTCGAGCGTGAGCTCGGCGCCAGTGGCCAGGCGCGCCGGCACGCCCGCCTCTTGCAGTGACTCCGGTGCACGGCTTTGGTCTCGTAGAAGCGAGCCAGAGCATTGCGCGCCGAGTCCCCTGCCAACCACGCCTCGGCCACCTGTGCGCGCTGCTGGTAGTCACGGTACGCCGGCAGTGCCACGGCGGCCAGCACGCCAATCACCGCGATGAGGATCAACGGGCCGGCCGCACTGCCGAGCCGGCCGCCATACGGCACGATGCGGCCAGCAGATAGGCGACAACGTTGCGCGGCGGCATCCGCACGTCGGGCTTCACCACGGCGCCACACGCTTGGTGAGCCACGGATAGCGCCGACCAGTTCGTGAGGCCGACCAGAGCCGTTGCTCTCGTTCGCGCGTTGCGCAGTGGCGCAGTCGACCGTAAGCTTCGGGCGGCGTCTCGATCTGGAGTTCTTGCAGCAATCGAGGAAGCGCGCGCAAATCGGGAAACTGCTGCGGCGTCAGGCGCACCGCGGTGTTCTTGATGTATGAAATCAGCCCGGATTGGGCGAACAGGTAGGCGATGAAGCCCAACAGCAGGTAGATCAGCACGATCCCCAGCGTGCCCACCACGATCAGCAACCAGGCGATCGATCCGAGCACGAGCGTGATCGTGCCGAGCGTCCGCTCGCGCGGATAGACCAGTGCGTCCATGGACCCCTCCCTGACGGTCCGGCGGTTGGTTTGAGCTTTCCGAACCGGCGGCGAGTATAGGCGCCGGGCCCTGTTTCGAGGGGGCGGCACCGAAGTTGCTGCTGGTACCGATGGCCCGTCGCTAAAATTCTGGGCCTTGCCCGACGCCCCGATGGCGCCACGGGCGAACCGGCACACAAGGGGATCGCCATGCCACTCGTTTCGATGCGCCAACTGCTGGATCACGCTGCCGAGAACGGCTACGGCATACCAGCCTACAACGTGAACAACCTCGAGCAGGTGCAAGCGGTGATGACCGCGGCAGCGGAGGTCGGCGCGCCCGTGATCCTGCAGGCCAGCGCCGGGGCGCGCAAGTACGCCGGCGAAGCGTTCATCAAACACTTGATCCTCGCCGCAACCGAGGCCTACCCGCAGGTGCCGCTGGTGATGCACCAGGATCACGGCCAGAGCCCCGACGTGTGCAAGGGTGCGATTGCGCTCGGCTTCAGCTCGGTGATGATGGACGGTTCGCTGGAAGCCGACGGCAAGAGCGTCGCCAGCTACGACTACAACGTCGACGTCACGCGCAAGGTGGTGTCGATGGCGCACGAGCTCGGCGTCACGGTGGAAGGCGAGCTCGGCTGCCTCGGCTCGCTCGAAACGATGAAGGGCGACAAGGAAGACGGCCACGGCGCCGACGGCACGATGACGCGCGAACAGCTGCTCACCGACCCGGAGCAGGCGGCCGACTTCGTGAAGCGCACGCAGCTCGACGCGCTGGCGATCGCCATCGGCACCAGCCACGGCGCCTACAAGTTCACCCGCAAGCCCACGGGCGACATCCTGGCGATCGACCGCATCAAGGAGATCAACCGCCGCATCCCGAACACGCACCTCGTGATGCACGGCAGCTCCAGCGTGCCGCAGGATCTGCTGGAGCAGATCCGCCAGTACGGCGGCAAGATGAAAGAGACCTACGGCGTGCCGGTTGAGGAGATCCAGGAAGCCATCAAGCACGGCGTGCGCAAGATCAACATCGACACCGACATCCGGCTGGCAATGACCGGCGCGGTGCGCAAATTCCTGGCCGAGAACCCCGACAAGTTCGACGCCCGCGAATGGCTCAAGCCCGCGCGCGAGGCAGCGTACCGCATCTGCAAGGAACGCTATCTGCAGTTCGGCTGCGAAGGCCAGGCCGGAAAGATCAAGTCGGTGCCGCTGACCACGATGGCGCAGAAGTACCATCGCGGGGAACTGGCACAGACCGTGGTCTGATCACCGCCGGTCGCAAACGAAGAGCCCACCGCTCGCGAGAGCCGGTGGGCTTTCTCCTTTTCTTGGCGGAGGGCCGGGAGCGAGCCGGCGATCGACTGTGGGCACAATATCCGCTCCCAGCGACGCCACGGACCTCTCGATGACAAGCGCACTGTTCGAGTCTCGCCTGCACTCCCTGCCCTTGATCGCGCGTGGCAAGGTGCGCGACAACTACGCGGTCGGTGACGACCGCATCCTGATGGTCGCCAGCGATCGCATCTCGGCGTTCGACGTGGTGATGGGTGAGCCGATCCCGGGCAAGGGCGAGATGCTGACCCGAATGGCGTTGTTCTGGTTCGACAAACTTGCCGACGTGGTACCCAATCACCTGACCGGCATCGCGCCCGAAAGCGTGGTCGCGCCCGACGAGGTCGAGCAAGTGCGCGGCCGATCGATGCTGGTGAAGCGCTTGAAGCCGCTGCCGATCGAGGCGGTGGTGCGCGGCTACCTCGCAGGATCTGGATGGAAGGAATACCAGCAAAGCGGCGCGGTCTGCGGCGTGAAGTTGCCAGAAGGCCTGAAACAGGCGTCGCGACTGCCCGAGCCGATCTTCACGCCGGCTACAAAGGCCGAAGCGGGCGCGCATGACGAGAACATCTCCTTCGCGCAGACGGTGGCGCTGATCGGCACCGACATGGCGGATCGAATGCGTCGCGTGGCGATTGAGTTGTATCGCCAAGCCGCCGCATACGCGCTGACGCGCGGCATTGTCATCGCCGATACGAAGTTCGAGTTCGGACTCGACGGCCAAGGAGAACTGACATTGATGGACGAGGTGCTGACGCCGGATTCGTCCAGGTTCTGGCCAGTCGAGTCGTACCGCGAGGGCACTTCACCGCCAAGTTACGACAAGCAATACCTGCGGGATTGGCTGGAGACCGTAGCGATCGGTGGACGGCTTTGGGACAAGACGGCGCCTGCGCCTCAAATGCCCGTCGACGATCATCGAAGCCACAGGCCGAAAATACAGAGAAGCCCAAGATTGCATCTTGGCAGCGGGAAAACAGAGCAATGACAAGCGAACTTCTTCGCGCCTTGAGTCGCTAGCTTCCTCCGCTCCTACAGAAGCTGCCGCGCTAACGTATCGAGCACAGTGGGCAGGTGCGGCAGCGCGACTTGGGAAGCTCGATGAAGCACGCTCGAGTAATCGCTGCGTTGCGATCAAGGAACTCGAGCCTACTCTCCCGAGCTGACCGCTTGGATCTTTCTTGCGGAGGGAATGACTCACCATTTTGAGTCCCTTTCCTCCAGTGCGATGGACCGATTCAAACGTGCATACGGCCTAGCCGTCGCATTTGGCAACGCAGAGATACGCAGCATGGCCGCGGCGTGGATGGGTGCGAGTGAGTTTTTGGTTGCCGACTACGAGTCAGCGGCCAAGCATGCGCTTGAAGCAATACAGCACGCGTCGGAACAGGTGCCCTTGGCGAAGGCGCGGGCTCATCTAGTTCTCGCAACGTGCTTTGATGGAGCTGCGGCGGTGGAGTTCGCCTCAGCGCACTACGCACTGGCGCGTCAGTTTGCGATCGAGGCTCGCGACATCTCAATGCAGAGTATCGTGCTTTACAACGTTGCTGCCTTCCATGTGTCAAGGCTCTCCGTCGATGATGCCTTCGGCGATCCAGTAGCAGAGGAGCTTGGCGTAGCTCAACTCGAGGTCAGCTCGATCGGCAATCTCGATAGCGGGCTTGGCCTTGGATCATTGAAGGCAATGGTGCCGTTGCTCCGTGCGCAGTTATATGTCATTGGCGAACAATGGTCTGAAGCTGAAGCGCTGTATGACCAGTTCACCGTTGAAGCCGCGACACACGGCTTGGCGCGACACGCACCAAGATATCTTGCCGAGCGTGCGCAGTGCCAAGCAATGCTCGGTCGGCGTGATGACGCGCTGTGCCTTGTCGATGAAGCCGTCGACCAGTTGATCGGTCGAATTGATCCGGACGATGGCGCCGCTTGCCATGCGAGGCTCTCACTTTGTCTCTCTTCGCTCGGAGACCCGCGGTCAGAGCAGCATCTAGAAGCAGGCCTTAGATGTCGAGCGGAACTTCGTGATTTCCAGAATCGGCTCCAATGTCAAACAATCAAGATCATCGACGAAGGGCCGAAGGAATAAAAAAACCCGGCCGAAGCCGGGTTGTCTTTCGCACTGCCTAGCTAAGGCTTGTTTCCGGTAGGAAAGGGCCACGCGGCCGCAGGGCTCAACGCGGTCTTGCGCCATCGGAGCAGCAGCAGCAGCTGGCGCAGCCTTCTTCGCTGGCGCCTTCTTCTTCGCTGGTGCTTTCTTCTTTGCAGCAGCCTTCTTCTTGGCCGGCTTTTTCTTGGCAGCCTTCTTCTTGGCAGCCTTCTTCTTCTTCGCCGGCGCCTTCTTCTTGGCGGCCTTTTTGGCAGCCTTCTTCTTCGCAGGCGCGCGCTTCTTCGCAGGAGCCTTCTTCTTGGCTGCCTTCTTGGCAGGCGCCTTCTTCTTGGCTGCCGACTTCTTGGCCGGTGCCTTCTTCTTGGCCGGAGCCTTCTTCTTCGCAGTTGCCATTTCGATCTCCTTGATCAAGTTGACAAAAACACCGCGCTGCCACTAGCAGCAGGTCGGCGATTCACCGCTGAGCGCCGCTACCGGCCTTGCAGCCTTGGTGCGACACCCCATCGGTGAATGGGGTTGTGGTCGGCGTCCGTCGTTTCTGTTGTCGACGATCCGTCGTGCCACGGGTCTTGATCTCGTGCCACGGCCTGGCGTCACTGCTCGCGAGTCGCAGTGCTTCAGTCCCAGGTCAGTGCGCCACCGCTTTGGTACTCGATGACGCGGGTTTCGAAAAAATTGCGCTCTTTCTTCAGATCGATCATCTCGCTCATCCACGGGAACGGGTTTTCCTCGTTTGGGAAGAGCGCGTCCAGGCCGATCTGTGTCGCACGCCGGTTGGCGATGTAGCGCAGATAGCCCTTGAACATCGATGCATTGAGGCCGAGCACGCCGCGCGGCATGGTGTCCTCGGCGTAGCGGTACTCGAGCTCCACCGCCTTCAAGAACAGAGTGTTGATCTCGGCGCGGAACTCGGGCGTCCACAGGTGTGGATTCTCGAGCTTGATCTGGTTGATGAGGTCGATGCCGAAATTGCAGTGCATCGACTCGTCGCGCAGGATGTACTGGTACTGCTCGGCCGCACCGGTCATCTTGTTCTGGCGGCCCAGCGCGAGGATCTGCGTGAACCCCACGTAGAAGAACAGGCCTTCCATCAGGCACGCAAAGACGATGATGGACTTCAGCAGCTTCTGATCGGCCTCTGGCGTGCCGGTCTTGAAATGCGGATCCATGATCGCGTCGATGAACGGGATCAGGAACTCGTCCTTGTCGCGGATCGACGGGATCTCGTGGTAGGCGTTGAAGATCTCGCCGTCATCCAGCCCCAGCGACTCGACGATGTACTGGTAGGCGTGCGTGTGGATCGCCTCTTCAAAGGCCTGTCGAAGCAGAAACTGGCGGCACTCGGGCGCCGTGATGTGGCGGTATGTGCCGAGCGTGATGTTGTTGGCAGCCAGCGAGTCGGCGGTGACGAAGAAGCCGAGGTTTCGCTTGATCAGCCGGCGCTCGTCATCGGTGAGGCCGTTCGGATCCTTCCAGGTCGCGATGTCGCGCGACATGTTGATCTCTTGCGGCATCCAATGGTTGGAGCAAGTGGCGAGGTACTTCTCCCACGCCCACTTGTACTTGAACGGGACCAGCTGATTGACATCGGTCTGCCCGTTGATGATGCGCTTCTCGGCCACGTTGACGCGGCGCGTGCTGCGCACGGTCGCGTTCGGCGCGACCAGCGGGACATCGGCGATAACAGGAGAGACGGGAGCCAGCGCAGCGCGCGGGTGCTGCGGTAGCGGCGACGAGAGAGCCGCTGCCCGCACCGCGTCCGATTGGGGATGTGCGGGGCTTCTGGGTGTGATCGTCGATGGCGTTCTGATTTCTTCGTCCCAGACCAGCATGTGAGTGCTTCCTGTGGTTGCGGATTATGAGAGTGTTGTGTTCAAACACCAAGCACTTCTTGACATTTGGACCGCTGCGTTGTTGCGTGTGTGCATCGTTGCGACGCGCTTGCGCGGCGCACACACGGTGTTCAGCGCGCGTGCGCTGTGCGCACCGATGCGCATCGGCATCGCTCGTGTGCTCACTGACAAGCCTCGCAGTCGGGGTTGTCGATTGAGCAGAACTTCACATCTGACGCTGGTTCCGCGCTGGCGGTGTCGATCTGCGCGCGCGCTTGCAGCGCCACGGCGTCGAGCGCCGAGGTGCCCTCCGCGCCAGCCATCGACACTGCGTTGAGGGCCCCGCTCTTCACGGTGGACTTCTCCGCGTGCGTCGCGCCGACCGTGCGCAGGTAGTAGGTGGTCTTCAGGCCGCGCAGCCACGCCAGCTTGTAGATCTCGTCGAGCTTGCGCCCTGAGGCGCCCGCCATATAGATATTGAGCGACTGCGCCTGGTCAATCCACTTCTGCCGGCGCGCCGCGGCTTCCACCAGCCACTGCGGCTCCACCTCGAAGGCGGTGGCGTAGAGCTGCTTGACCTCCTCGGGCACGCGATCGATGCGCCGCAGCGAGCCGTCAAAGTGCTTGAGATCCATGACCATCACGTCATCCCACAGGTTCAGACGCTTCAGGTCGCGCACCAGATACTCGTTGATGATGGTGAACTCGCCCGACAGATTGCTCTTGACCGACAGGTTGCCGAAGCACGGCTCGATCGAAGCATCGACGCCGACGATGTTGCTGATGGTCGCGGTCGGCGCGATGGCCACGCAGTTGGAATTGCGCATGCCGTGCTGGGCAATCCGCGTGCGCAGCGCCGTCCAGTCCATCGTCGCGCTGCGATCGACCTCGACGTAGCTCTGGGTACCTTCGGCGCCGCCGGCGCGCTGCTGAGCCAGCAAGTCGAGCGTGTCGAGCGGCAGGATGCCGCGCTCCCACAGCGAGCCGCGATAGCTCGAGTAGCGCCCTCGCTCCTCGGCCAGTTCGGTCGAAGCCCAGTAGGCGTGGTAGCACACCGACTCCATCGACCGATCGGCGAATTCCACCGCGTCGCTCGACGCGTAGGGCACACGCAGCTGGTAGAGCGCGTCCTGGAAACCCATCACGCCCAGGCCGACCGGGCGGTGGCGCAGGTTGCTGTCGCGCGCCTTCTTGACCGCGTAGTAGTTGATATCGATCACGTTGTCGAGCATCCGCATCGCGGTCGAGACGGTCCTCTTCAGCTTGTCCTGGTCGATCTCGGCCGTCTTTCAGGTGCTGCGCCAGATTCACCGAGCCGAGGTTGCACACCGCGATCTCCGACGGGCCGGTGTTCAGCGTGATCTCGGTGCACAGGTTCGACGAGTGCACCACGCCCACGTGCTGCTGCGGGCTGCGCACGTTGCAGGCGTCCTTGAAGGTGATCCAGGGATGCCCGGTCTCGAACAGCATCGTCAGCATCTTGCGCCACAGGTCGCGCGCGGGCACCCGCTTGTGCAACTTGAGCTCGCCGCGATCGGCCTTGGCCTCGTAGGCGGTGTAGGCGGCCTCGAAGTCGGCGCCGAACCTGTCGTGCAGGTCGGGGCATGTCGACGGCGAGAACAGCGTCCACTGGCCACCTTCCATCACCCGCTTCATGAACAAGTCGGGGATCCAGTTGGCGGTGTTCATGTCATGCGTGCGCCGCCGGTCGTCGCCGGTGTTCTTGCGCAGCTCGAGGAACTCCTCGATGTCGAGGTGCCAGCTTTCCAGGTAGGCGCACACCGCGCCCTTGCGCTTGCCACCCTGGTTGACCGCCACGGCCGTGTCGTTGACGACCTTCAAAAACGGCACCACACCCTGACTCTTGCCGTTGGTGCCCTTGATGTACGAGCCCAGCGCGCGCACCGGCGTCCAGTCGTTGCCCAGGCCGCCGGCATATTTGGACAGCAGCGCGTTCTCTTTCAGCGCCTCGTAAATGCCGTCGAGGTCATCGGCCACGGTGGTCAGGTAGCAACTCGACAGCTGGGAGCGCAGGGTGCCGGAGTTGAACAGGGTGGGCGTGCTCGACATGAAATCGAAGCTCGACAGCACGTCGTAGAACTCGATCGCCCGCGCTTCGCGGTCGATCTCCTGCAGCGACAGACCCATTGCCACGCGCATGAAGAACGCCTGTGGCAGCTCGATGCGCTGCTCGCCGACGTGCAGGAAGTAGCGGTCGTACAGCGTCTGCAGACCCAGGTAGTCGAACTGCAGGTCGCGCTCGGGCTTGAGCGCCGCACCCAGCCGCGCCAGATCGAACTGCTTGAGCGCCGGATCCACCAGCTCGGCCGCGACGCCACGCGCGATGAATTGTGGAAAGTACTCGGCGTAGCCGTCAGCCATGGCGGCCTGCGACACCTCTCGCCCGATCACCTCCTTGCGGATGGTGTGCAGCAGCAGCCGCGCAGTGGCATGCGTGTACGCCGGCTCCTTCTCGAGCAACGTGCGCGCGGCCAGGATCGCTGCCTTGTGGACCTCGTCGATCGGCACGCCGTCATACAGGTTGCGCCGCGTCTCGGCGAGGATCGGCTCTGCCCTCACATCGGCGCCAAGGCCCGCGCACGCCGACTCGACCAACGCTTGCAGCGCCGGCATGTCGAGTGGCACCCGTTGACCGTTGTCGGTGACGTGCAGTGCCGGCTCGCGCGGCGCGGCCTGCTGCACCTGCTTGGCGCGCTCCTGCGCACGACGCTCGCGATAGAGCACGTAGGCACGCGCCACCTCGTGGTGGCCGCCGCGCATCAGGCCGAGCTCGACCTGGTCTTGCACGTCTTCGATGTGGAAGGTGCCCCCACCGGGACGCGAGCGCAACAGCGCGCGCACGACGGTCTCGGTGAGCGAGTCGACGGTTTCACGCACGCTGGCGGAGGCGGCGCCTTGCGTCCCGTGCACCGCAAGGAATGCCTTCATCAGCGCGACCGCGATCTTGTTCGGCTCGAACATGACCACGGCGCCGTTGCGCCGGATGATCTGGTAGCCCGCGTACGCCGATTCGGTGGCGACGACGGCCGCGACGGCGTGCAGCTTCGGTGCCGTGTCGGCAGCGCGGGAGGACACTGATTGCATGGGTACCCCTCAGATTTGTATGTGGTCGGGTGTTGATCGGGATCAAGTCAAGTCGCGCACGCACCGCAGATCAATCGACCCTGCGCGCGCAAACGGCCCATCGCGCCACGGGTAGGCGTGCCGACTTGCTGGACAAGGTCTCTGACGGTGTGGGGGTGTCGCTGCACGGCGACTCGCACCTCGCGGGCATTTCCTTTCGCGTCGACGACCAACCGGCGTACAGGAAAACGGGACATGGCGGGGTGTTTGGTGTGCGCAGCTTATCACGCGCGGGACACTATATCTGGGGCCTCCGACCACATCAAGGCACTAGCCGTAGCGTGCTTATCCCTCTTGACGTTTGGCGTTGTGCGGCCGCGCAGCGTGCGCGCTCGCGCGTGCGCATACATGGTCGTGTGATGCGCCGCACCGTTGCGCGCGTCGCGCTATGACAGGCGCATGCCTATTGGCTTTGCGGCCGGTTTGCCGTTGCAGCGGGCATCGTTGTTGACGATGCGAACGGCACCCGCGCCTGAGACCAGCGCAGTCCATGCGCCAGCCGCATCCAGTCAAAGCCCATGCCCGGGTCGTGCTTTCGCGTCGGCGCGATGTGCTCGTGGCCGACCACGGCCGCGATGCGATAGCGGCGCGCCAGCGCACGCAGCAGAGCGCAGAGTTGCGTGTATTGCTCGCTCTCGAAGCGCTCGCCTTCCAGGCCTTCCAGCTCGATGCCGATCGAATAGTCGTTGCAGTTGTCGCGCCCGCGCCACTGAGACACGCCCGCATGCCATGCGCGACGATCGCACGATACGAACTGCAACAATTTTCCCGAGCGCCGGATGACGAAGTGCGCCGAGACCTTCAGGCCGCGGATCGATTGGAAGTACGGATGGGCGTCCCAGTCGAGCGAGTTGGTGAACAGGCGCTCGATCGCATCGCCGCCGTATTCACCCGGCGGAAGGCTGATCGAATGCACCACCGCGAGCGACACATCGGCCGGGTCGGGGCGCGCGTTGTGATTGGGCGATTCGATCGGCGCCGCGCGCCGCCACCAGCCATCGCGCCAGGCGGCGCGCGCGTCAGTACGAGCTGTCGCCACGCTCGCCGACGTGATCGGCCACGTTCACGCCCAAACGCGCCATGCGGTAGCGCATCTGCCGCAGCGACAGGCCGAGACTGGCACCGGCGGCCGTGCGGTTGAAGCGGTGTTGCTCCAGCGCGCGCGTCAGGATGTCGCGCTCCACCTGATCGAGATAGGCGACCAGATCGCTTGGCAGATCGCCCGCTGGCGCCTGGGCCACGACCTTGCGGGCGGCCTCGCTCGCCGCATGCAAGGCATCGAGGTCGACGATGCCGCTGTCGACGAACACGTCGTCGGGCAGTCCGAGATCGGCCCACTCGATCACCTCGCCCGACGACAGCGCCAGCGCGCGGTGCAGCAGATTTTCCAGTTCGCGCACATTGCCCGGGAAGGCGTATTCCGACAAGCGTTCCATCGCTTGTGCCGACAGTTTGGGCGGCGGCGAGATCCCGGCCTCGCTGGCGATGCGCGCCAGCACCAGATCGCAGATCGCGCCCAGGTCGTCGATGCGCTCGCGCAACGCCGGCACGCGGATCTGGATCACGTTGAGGCGGTAGAACAGGTCTTGCCGGAAGCGGCCCTCGTGCACTTCGGACGCCAGGTCCTTGTGCGTGGCGCTGACGACGCGCACGTTGATCGGCGTTTCGACGACTGCGCCGACCGGTCGCACGGTGCGCTCCTGGATCACGCGCAGCAGCTTGCTTTGCATGGCCAGCGGCAGGTCTCCGATCTCGTCGAGGAACAGCGTCCCGCCCTGCGCCGCCTGCACGAAGCCCTCCCGGTCTTCGTGCGCTCCTGTGAACGAGCCCTTGCGGTAGCCGAAGAACTCGGCCTCGAGAAGCTGCTCCGGAATCGCGCCGCAGTTCACTGCGATGAACGGCGCGTCGGCCCGTGTCGAACACGAATGGATCGCGCGCGCCACCAGCTCCTTGCCGGTGCCCGATTCGCCTTGCACCAGCACCGGCGCCATGCTGCGCGCGACGCGCTCGACCAGCGAGCGCACCTGCAGCATCGCCTGAGAGCGCCCGGCCAGCCGTGTCAGCGCAGGGTGGATACGGCCTGGATCGGTTGACGGATCATCGTTGACGCGCACCGAGGCGGCGGCGCTGGCGGCATCGCGCGCCGATGGCGGCGCCGCCGGCGCCGCGCGCCCGAGCGCCGAGGCGACCACGCTGCGGAACTGGCGCAGATCGACCGGCTTGGTCAGGTAGTCGAAGGCGCCGGCCTTCAATGCCTCCACGGCGCCCTCGGCCGAGCCATAGGCCGTGATGACGATCGCCTTCTCGCGGCGCTTGGCCGCTTCGAGGCGCTTGAGCAGATCGAGCCCCGAGCCGTCGGGCAGCCGCATGTCGGTGATCACGGCGCTGTAAGTGCGGCTGGATAGACGCTGCCAGGCGTCGTCGACCGACGCGGCAGACTCGACGTCGTAGCCCTCGCGCAGCAAGGTCAACTCGTACAAGGTGCGCAGGTCGGGCTCATCGTCGACGACGAGCAGGCTGTAGTGCGCCGGGCTGTTCATGCGAGGGTCGTGGATTCGGGAGCCAGCGCGGCGCGTTGCATCGTCACGCGGAATTCGTTGCGGTGCCGTTCCGTGCCGCCCAATGGCCTGAACTCGATGTTCCCACCATGGCGCACGCACAACTCGCGGCAAATATACAGGCCCAGACCGGTACCACGGCTGCGCGTCGAAAAGAACGGTTCGAACAGGTGCCGCTCGACATCGGCGGCAATCGCCGACCCATCGCTCGCCACCGCCAGCAAGGCGGTCTGCTCGTCGCGCTCGACCAGCCTCACGTGGATGGCGCCCGGCGAGTCGCTGGCATAACGGCCGGCGTTGTCGAGCAAGTTGACCAGCACGCGCCGCAGGTGCTCGGGATCAAAGCTGACCGTCAGCGGGACACCGGGCAAGTCGAGCCGCAAGCGGCTTTCCGGCCCCAGCTTGAGCTGAACCGTGCGCGCCCAATCGGTACATACCGCCTGCACCGAAGCACTGGCGTCAAGCGTGCGCGGTTCGGTGGGGGCGCCAGGCGCAGCCTCCATCACATCGTCGACGATGCGCTTCAGACGGTCGACGTTATCGGCCACCATGCGAGCCAACTGCTGTTGCTCGTTGGACAACACGTCTTCCAGAAGCAGCGCGTTGGCCTGCGCAATGGCCGCCAGTGGGTTGCGGATCTCGTGCGCGATACCGGCCGACACGCGGCCCATCGCCGCCAGCTTCTCCTGCCGCAGCCGCAACTGCACGTTGCGCAAGTCATCGAGAAACACGACGCAGAACTCCTCGGGCGGCAAGCCGTCTCCGTCCGGCGCCCGTCGGCGCGTGAAACGCGCCCTCACCTGCAGCGTGCGCGAGCGGCCGTCATCGAACATCAAGCGCACTTCACGCGCCGAATCCGGCCAGGCACCGTCTTCGAAGGCGCGCTCCACCGCTGCCTGCAACGGCGACCATGCATCGTCGCTGTGCAGCGGGAACGGCGGCACATCGGTCATGCCACGCGGCACCAACAGCGCTCGCGCGGCAGGGTTGGCGGCCCGAACGCGGGCGCGGCGGTCGACCACCAGCACACCGTCGGTCATCTCGTCGATGACCAGACGATTCAGTTGCGCCTGCTGCCGCGCAATCTCCAAGCTGCCGCGCGCGGCCATCTCTTCGCGCACCAACCGGCCCGAGAACTCGCCTGCCAGCAGCGCGATCATGAACACGCCGATACCGGCCAACCCGGCCTGCGCAAACATGACGCCGCTGTCTCCCAGTCCGGGCGCCGAGCGCCAGACACCGCTCAGCAAGACCAGCGCAACGACGGCTGCGGTGCCCATCGCAGCGACGCGGGTGGTCATCACACCGGACATCAACACCGGCAGCACCAGCAGCGCGCCGAAGTTCAGGTTGGCCGCGGGATCGAACAAGTGAAGGGCCGCGAACACCAGCACATCGAAGCCGATCGTCGCCACCCATTGCCGGCGGCCCAGGCGCGTCATGGTTGGCTGCTCGCCGCCGGCCCGCAAGCGCGGCAACAGCCACAGCGTGATGCTCTGCACCGCATAGCCAAGACACACCAGGATCAACGGCAACGGGTTGTGGACACTCGGCAACGTGACGATCCAGGGCACCAGCGCGAGCAGCAGGCCGAGCACCGCGCGCGCCGCGACATAGGTTCGGAACACCCTTCGCAGCGCGGTGTCGCTGGAACTCGCGACGCGGCGGGCTTCGCGCGTGCGCTGACGTTGAGCGTCGGCCTGCGACGGCGCCGCCGATTGCGCGTCGCCCATGTCGTCGGCGTGGAACGCCGTGTCACCGAGCGCACCGAACAGCGACTCCTCCGTCGCGGGGCGTGTCGCCGGGGCCGTGTCGCGCTGCCGCCGGTCGGCTCTGCGGCGATCGGTGCGGCGTCGTTCGCTGTGCGCGCCCGCGTTCATGGGCATCGCTTCGCCATGGCGTCAGCCGCGGTCGCGCGGACCGGCCAAGCGGTGCGACTCGCTGCAATAGGCGGTCTGGCCGTCCAGCACGGCGTCACTCAACGGAAGGTGCACGCCGCAATGCGCGCACACAGCGAACGACACCGGTTCGTGCTGTCGTCGCGCCGCGCCGTCCCGGGCCGCACGCTTGCGCGAGCGGCCGAACAGCAGCCACAGCACAAGGCCCACCAGCAGCGCAAGAATCAAGAATCGCACCATCACGCACTCAGTAGGCCGTTCGGCCCAAGATGACTTCGAGGACGAATCGCGAGCCTGCGTAAGCAAGCAACAGGAGCGCGGCACCCGCATAGAGCCAGCGCGTCGCCTGCCGACCACGCCAGCCGCTGACCCAGCGCCCGCTGAGCAAGCCGGCGAACACCGCCCAACCCAGCAGCGAGAACACGGTCTTGTGGTCCCAGCGCCAGCGTGTCGCCGTGAGCACACCCAGAACCAGCGCCAGCGTCAGCACGACAAAGCCAGCCTCGACGAAGGCGAACGTGATGCGTTCGAGCCGCAGCAGCGGCAAGCCCATCACCGTGCCCGATCCGGCCACTTGGCGACGCATCCTCCGCTCGGCGGCATCGAGCAGGCAGGCGTGCAGCACCGCCACCGCAAACAGCCCGTACGAGACCACACCCATCACCCAGTGCACCGGTGCCCAGGGGCTGGCGCTCGCCAGCCGAACCTCGCCGGGAAACGCCCACGCCAACATGACCGCGGCACAACCCGCATAAGCCAACGCGCGGCGCACGGCCGGCAGCGGCAGCATGCGGCTTTCGATGCCGTAGACGAGGACCACCATCCAAACGGTCAACGAGAGCACCGGCGCGAAGCCGAAACGCGCACCTGCGCCTGAGCCGGCGATATCGAACACCAGTGCGAGGGCGTGCAGCAGCCATCCAACGGCGAGCGCCATCGTGTCGACACGCGACTCGCTGCGGCGCGGCCAGGCCGCCAACACGTATGCCACCAGCGCAGCCCACGCAAACCATGCTGTGGCGGAGGTGGTCGATAGAATCATCGGACACAGTGTACTTTCGCTGTTTGCGGCGTCGACCTCTAGCGCACGCCGCTTCCGCACCGGACTTCACATGGCGAGCGCCCTCACCGATCGATTGTCGCGACTGGTCAAGTCGTTGCGTGGCCAAGCGCGCATCACCGAAGCCAATGTGCAGGACATGTTGCGCGAAGTGCGCATGGCCTTGCTCGAGGCCGACGTGGCGTTGCCCGTGGTGCGCGAGTTCATTGCGCGGGTGAAGGACAAGGCGCTCGGTCAGGAGGTGGTGGGCTCGCTGAATCCCGGTCAAGCACTGGTGGGCATTGGTGCACAAGGAGCTTGCGGCCACCATGGGCGAAGGCGTGGCCGACCTGGATCTTGCGACGCAGCCTCCGGCGGTGATCCTGATGGCCGGCCTGCAGGGTGCCGGCAAGACCACCACGACGGCCAAGTTGGCTCGTCACCTGATCGAGCGGCGCAAGAAGAAAGTTCTGACGGTCTCCGCCGACGTGTATCGACCGGCCGCCATCGAGCAGTTGCGCGTGGTCACCGCGCAAGCCGGCGCCCAGTGGTTCCCCTCGGAAGGCGGACAGTCGCCAGTCGACATCGCACGCGCGGCGCTCGACCATGCCCGCCGGCACTATGCAGACGTGTTGCTCGTCGACACCGCGGGCCGTCTGGCGATCGATCAGGCGATGATGGACGAGATCCGGGCGCTGCATGCGGCGCTGAAGCCGGTGGAAACGCTGTTCGTCGTCGATGCGATGCAGGGCCAGGATGCCGTCAATGTCGCCAAGGCGTTCAAGGACGCGCTGCCACTGACCGGCGTGGTGCTGACCAAGCTCGATGGCGATTCGCGTGGTGGCGCGGCGCTGTCGGTGCGCCAGGTCACCGGCGCGCCGATCAAGTTCGCCGGCACGTCCGAGAAGATCGACGGTCTCGAGGTGTTCGATGCCGAGCGTCACGCAGGGCGCGTGCTCGGCATGGGCGATATCGTTGCGTTGGTCGAAGAGGTTCAGAAGAACACCGACCTGCAAGCGGCACAACAACTCGCTGCAAAGGTGAAGTCGGGCGAGAGCTTCGACCTCGACGACTTCGCGCAACAGCTTGGCCAGATGCGCAAGATGGGCGGGCTCGGCGGACTGATCGACAAGCTGCCCGCCCAATTCGCAGCGAAAGCGGGCACCGCCGATCTCGACCGCGCCGAGCGCGACGTGCGGCGCATGACCGGCATCATCCATTCGATGACAGCTCGAAGAACGCCGCAAGCCGGAGTTGTTGAAGGCCAGCCGCAAGCGCCGCATCGCTGCCGGCGCCGGGGTGCAGGTGCAAGAGGTCAACCGGCTGCTGAACCAGTTCGACCAGATGCGCACCATGATGAAGAAGCTCAAAGGCGGTGGCTTGATGAAGATGATGCGCCGCATGGGCGGAATGGGCGGCATGGGCGGACTCGGCGGCATGGGTCCGCGCTGACGCGTGCCACCGCAGTTACATCTGCGTCGGTGTTACGCGTTGGTATTAGTTGGCAGGTGCGCGTGGACGACACCCGTGGGCACGGGGAATCGAAACGTGTCCTTACGCCTTTCGCCATGACGCGATTGACCCGGCCAGTTGCGGCTCGTAAGTTGCCGTCACAACCCCGCTCGTCCTCACAATGTTCAACGATTCGCTCGCGGCCTTTGCGCTTGCCGCCGTCCTTGCACTGCTGATCACCTACGTGTTGATGCGCAGACGTCCGTCGAAGTCTCGCAACCGCAACAGCACGCGCAACGACTCGCTCGACACCGTGGCCGACTGGCCGCCCGAGGCGGCGCGCGTGATGACCACACCGGAGCGCAAGGCCTACGAGATCACGCGGCGCGCTCTGCCCCAGCAGATGGTGCTGTCGCAGGTGCCCCTGTCGCGCTTCTTGCGTGTGCCGACGCGTCATTCGTACAGCCAGTGGGTGTCGCGAGTGGGCTGCTTGAACGCCGACCTGGTGGTGTGCGATCAAGGCTCGCACGTGTTGGCGGTGATCGACATCCGGCCCGCGCAACAGAGTTCGCGTGCGCGCCAGCGCCATGAACGCATGACGCGCGTATTGCGCGCCGCGCATGTCAACGTCCTGACGTGGTCAGAAGGCTCGTTGCCGAGCGTGGCCGAAGTGCGCACGCAAATGGCGCCGCTGCTGCAAGACAGCCCGCAGGGCGCAATGAACCTCGGCGGCTCGCGCCCGATGCCGCTGATCCCGGTGGCCGAGATGGAAGAGATCCTCGCCCGCGGCGACGCGCTGGCGCAGGACATCGCCATGGAGCCCGTCTCCTCGACACTGTTCGACGATCTCGACGCGCTGCCCGCCACCGGCACCGGCGGCAACCGCTGATCGGTTTTAGCCGAGCAGGGCGTGCGCGAATTCGCGCGCGCTGAATGTCTGCAGGTCCTCCAGCGCCTCGCCAACACCGAGGAAATACACCGCCAGCGGGCGTTGTGACGCCTGCTCTGCGGCGCGCTCGCGCGCCCACAAGGCGATTGCGGCCAGCACGCCGCCCTTGGCCGTGCCATCGAGTTTGGTGATGATCACGCCGGTCAACTTCAACGCAGCGTCGAAGGCCTTCACCTGGGCCAGCGCGTTCTGACCGGTGTTGCCGTCCACCACCAGCAGCACCTCGTGCGGCGCCGTGGCGTCCGCCTTGGCGATCACGCGCTGCACCTTCTTCAACTCTTCCATCAGATGCAGTTGTGTGGGCAGCCGACCGGCGGTGTCGGCGATCACCACGTCGCAGCCGCGCGACCGACCAGCCATCACGGCGTCGAATGTCACCGCGGCCGGATCGCCGCCCTGCTGGCTGACGATGTCGACCGAACCGCGTGTGGTGCTGGCCGAAGCCACGCGGTCGGCCCACACCGCCAACTGCTCTCGCGCGGCGGCGCGAAACGTGTCGGCCGCGGCCAGCAACACCTTCTGGCGCGCCTCGGCAAGGTAGCAGGCCAGTTTGCCGATGCTGGTGGTCTTGCCGGCGCCGTTGACGCCCACCACCATCATCACAGTGCATCCGGTGCGCCCGATCTCGAGCGGCCGCTCCAGCGGCGCCAGCAGGTCGGTGAGCGCGTCTGCAGCAACGACCTGACTGCGGTCGGTTCGGTCGCACCGGCGTCGCGCACGCGCCGCTTCAAGTCATCGAGCAGATGGCGCGTCGCCGTAGGACCGGCATCGGCCATCAGCAGAGCGGCCTCGAGTTCGTCGTAAAGCGCCTCATCGATGCGCGCCCCGGTGAACACCTGCGTGATGCTGCTGCCGGTTCTGCGCAGGCCGCCACGCAGGCGCTCGACCCACCCCTGACGCGGCTCGGCCAGCGGCTGCGCGGATGGCTCCGCCGCCGGCGCGGGTTGCGCGGGTGCGGATTCGGGGCCCGACTTCTTGCGGAAAAAGCTGAACATGGATGTGGTGCGCCGCGCGAGGCGCGTGCCAGAGGTCTCGGCACCGATCGATATAATTGCCGGCTCGGGCGCTTTAGCTCAGTCGGTTAGAGCGACGGAATCATAATCCGCAGGTCCGGGGTTCGAGTCCCTGAAGCGCCACCATCTCTTTGCACTCGCTGCAGCACGGCGCGTTGCAGCGAGCCACCACAGCCGCTGGATGAACACCATGATCCGCTGTGTCGTCGCGCTGGTGACCATGTTCATGGTCGGCAGCGGTGCCTGGGCGCAGAACGTCGTTCAGCGCAACTTCCCCGCCAATGCCTTGCGTGGTGAGATCGCCTTCGGGCAGCCCCCCGAGGTGGTGCTCAATGGGCAAGCCGCGCGGCTGTCGCCCGCCTCGCGCATCCGCGGCACCAACAACCTGCTGGTGATGTCGGGCGCCTTGATCGGCATGAAGGCGGTGGTCCACTACACGGTCGATCCGCTCGGGCTCGTGCACGACGTGTGGATCCTCACCGACGCCGAACGCGCAAAGCAGCCGTGGCCGACCAAGGCCGCCGACGCCAAGGCGTGGTCGTTCGATCCGGTCGCCCAAGTGTGGACCAAGCCCTGACGGGCACGGCGCCATGACCGCGAAGAAGGTCTTCATCCGCACCTTCGGGTGCCAGATGAACGAATACGACTCCGACAAGATGGCCGACGTGCTGCGTGCGGCCGAAGGCTACGAGACCGTGGCCGATCCGGAGGCGGCGGACTTGATCCTGTTCAATACCTGCTCGGTACGCGAAAAGGCGCAGGAGAAGGTGTTCTCGGACCTCGGCCGTGTCAAGCATCTGAAGAGCAAAGGCGTGCTGATTGGCGTGGGGGGCTGCGTCGCCAGCCAGGAAGGCGCGGCGATCGTGCAGCGGGCGCCCTACGTGGACGTGGTGTTCGGCCCTCAGACGCTGCATCGGTTGCCGCAGCTGATTGCGCAGCGCCGGGCGCTCGGCCACCCGCAAGTGGACATCAGCTTTCCGGAGATCGAGAAGTTCGATCACCTGCCCGCAGCGCGCGTCGATGGCGCCAGCGCTTTCGTGTCGATCATGGAGGGCTGCTCCAAGTACTGCAGCTACTGCGTCGTGCCCTACACGCGCGGCGAAGAGGTGAGCCGGCCACTGGACGATGTGATGACCGAGGTGGCCGCGCTGGTCGACCAAGGCGTCAAGGAGATCACGCTGCTCGGGCAGAACGTCAATGCCTACCGCGGGGCGATGGGCACCGGCGGCGAGATCGCCGACTTCGCGCTGCTGATCGAGTGCATCGCCGAGCTGCCTCATTTGCAGCGCATCCGCTTCACCACCAGCCACCCGAAAGAGTTCACCCAGCGTTTGATCGATGTGTACGAGCGCGTGCCGAAGCTGGTGAGCCATTTGCACCTGCCCGTGCAGCACGCCAGCGATCGCATCCTGGCGGCAATGAAACGCGGCTACTCGGTGATCGAATACAAGAGCACCGTGCGCAAGCTCAAGCGCGCACGGCCCGGCATCAGCCTGTCGTCGGACTTCATCGTCGGCTTTCCTGGCGAGACCGACGCCGACTTCGATCAGTTGATGCGCCTGGTCGAAGAAGTGGGTTTCGACGCCAGCTTCAGCTTCGTGTTCAGCCCACGGCCCGGTACTCCCGCCGCTGCGCTGCACGACGACACGCCACAGGATGCCAAACTCGCGCGCTTGCATCGGCTGCAGACCCTGCTCGACGCGCAGGCCCGTGCGATCTCAGCGTCGCGGGTCGGCACTCAGCAGCGCATCCTGGTGGAAGGGCCGAGCCGCAAGGACCCTTCCGAGCTGATGGGGCGCACCGAATGCAACCGCATCGTCAACTTCAAGGGCGCGGCCGAATCGGTGGGGCGGATGCTGGATGTGACCATCACGCAGGCGCTGCCGCACTCGCTGCGCGGCGAACCTGTGGCGCAGCCCCGGCAGGCCATCGCTGCATGACCGTCAGCCAGCGCCGCCGCGGCGCGATGGCATGAAACCGACCAGCCAGGTGGTCGCGGCCAACGCCACAAGCATCGCGCCGTAGGTCCACGTCGAACCGTCGCGCCCGGTCCACCACAGTCCGGCCAGGTGTGCCGCCTCGGCGGCCAGTGCACACCAAGCAGTCAAACGCAACCAGCCGACCGCGGCCAGTTCGCGGCGCCAGATCAATTTGCACAACGCCACGTGCAGTGCGGCCCAGGCCACCGGCAGCATCAGCAGATTGAGCAAATGCCACAACTGTTGCAAGGCGTCCATCGCAGCGCCATCCGTCTCGCTTGAGCGCGCAATCACTCGCAGCCCGCCGGACCCGGATCCCCTGGGAAAAGCCGGCAATCTTACAATCGGCCCTATGAGCGTGGTCGCCCTCGGCCTGAACCACAGCACGGCGCCAGTCGTGCTGCGCGAACGCTTTGCCTTCGCATCGGACCAGGTCCCAGCCGCGCTGCTGACCCTGCGTGACAAGCTGGCCATCGCGATGCCAGAGGCTGCACTGCTGTCGACGTGCAATCGAACCGAGTTGTACGTCGCTTCCGGCCGCGCCGACCTGCGCGATCTGATCCAGCCAGCGGTCGACTGGCTGGCCGACAAAGGTGGTGTCGCCGGCGATCAGCTGATGGCGCACGCCTATGTGCGCGAACGGCGCGAGGCCGCTCGCCATGCGTTCCGAGTGGCCTCTGGCCTGGACTCGATGGTGCTTGGCGAACCGCAGATCCTGGGCCAGATGAAGCAGGCGGTGCGCGAGGCCGATGCCGCGGGCACGCTGGGCACCACACTGCACCAGCTGTTCCAGCGTTCGTTCTCCGTGGCCAAGGAAGTGCGCACCTCCACCGAGATCGGCGCGCACTCGATCAGCATGGCAGCCGCGTCGGTGCGTCTGGCCTCGCAGTTGTTCGAAGATCTGCGCGATACCCGCGTTTTGTTCGTCGGCGCCGGAGAAATGATCGAGCTGGTGGCCACGCATTTCGCGGCCCGCGAGCCGAAGACGATGGCGCTGGCCAACCGCACGCTCGAACGCGGCGAGAAACTTGCGAGCCGCTTCGGCGCCGAAGCGCTGCGTCTGGCCGATATCCCGTCGCGCCTGCACGAGTTCGACGCCGTGGTGTCCTGCACTGCGAGCACGCTGCCGATCATCGGTTTGGGCGCCGTCGAGCGCGCACTGAAGGCACGACGCCATCGCCCGATGTTCATGGTGGACCTCGCCGTGCCGCGGGACATCGAGCCCGAGGTGGCGCGCTTGCGCGACGTTTACCTCTACACCGTGGACGACCTGTCGGACATGGTGCGCGGCGCGGGCGAGAAGCGCCAGGCGGCCGTGCAACAGGCTGAGGCCATCATCGACGCGGGCGTGCAGAGCTTCAGCCACTGGCTCGACCAGCGTGCCAGCGTGCCACTGATTCAGGCCCTCAACCGCCAGGCCGACGATTGGCGCAGCACCGAGATCGCACGCGCGCGCCGTCTGTTGGCCAAGGGCACGGACGTCGACAGCGTGCTCGAAGCGCTGTCGCGTGGACTGACACAGAAGTTGCTGCACGGCACGATGGCCGAGTTGCACGCCACCGATGGCGAGCAGCGCGAGCGACTGGCGCAGATGGTTTCCCGCCTGTTCCTGCGTGGCAGCCCGCGCGGACCCGGCGACGACTCGCAGGCCTAGCGACGCGACCGACGCAGCGCGCCGCATGCCAGCGGTGCGTCGCAGTCCGCTGCCGCCGACAACCATCCGATGAATCCCTCCTTACGCCAACAACTCGAGCGCCTGGCCCTGCGCCTGCAGGAACTCGACGCAATGCTGGCCGACCCGGCACTGGCCGGCGACATGGCGCGCTATCGCACGGTGGCGCGCGAACAGGCGCAAGCGGCGTTGGTGGTCGAGCTGTATCGCATGCTGCAGCAGCGCGAACGCGATCTCGAGCAGTCACGCGAGCTGCTTGCGGACCCCGAGATGGTTGAGCTGGCGCGTGAAGAGCTGTCTGCTGCGCAGAGCGATGTCGAGCGCCTGCAGGCGCAACTGCAGACCGCACTGCTGCCACGCGATCCCGACGACGACCGAAACGCGTTCGTCGAGATTCGCGCCGGCACCGGTGGCGAGGAATCGGCATTGTTTGCAGCCGATTTGGCGCGCATGTACCTGCGCTACTGCGAACGCCAAGGTTGGCGCAGCGAGGTGATGAGCGAGAGCACCTCCGACTTGGGCGGCTACAAGGAGTTGGTGCTGCGAGTCGAGGGCAACCGGGTCTACGACCGATTGAAGTTCGAGTCCGGCGGCCACCGTGTGCAGCGCGTGCCCGCCACAGAGGCGCAGGGGCGTATCCACACGAGCGCCTGCACTGTTGCCGTGATGGCCGAACCCGACGAACAGGCGGAGGTCAGCCTCAGCCCCTCCGAGTTGCGCATCGACACCTTCCGCGCCAGCGGGGCCGGCGGCCAGCATGTAAACAAGACAGACAGCGCGATCCGGATCACCCACCTGCCGACCGGCATCGTGGCCGAGTGCCAAGACGACCGGTCCCAGCACCGCAACAAGGCAAAAGCAATGGCGGTTTTGCTGGCACGCCTGCGCGACCGCGAACGTGACGAGCGCCAGCGCAAAGAGGCGACCGAGCGACGCAACCTGATCGGCAGCGGCGACCGAAGCGACCGCATCCGCACCTACAACTTTCCGCAGGGCCGCCTCACCGACCACCGGATCGGGCTGACGCTGTACCGCCTTTCTGCCATCCTTGATGGCGATCTCGATGAGGTGCTTCAGGCGCTGTCCGCGGCACGGGCACAGCAGCAGCTCGAAGCGCTCGAGACCGGCTCATGACCGTCGACAGTGCGCTGGGTTTCGCGCGCACTCTCGGCGTTGAGCGACTCGATGCCATGGTGCTGCTGGCCCACCACCTGGGCCAGAGACGCGAGTGGCTGCTTGCCCATGGCGGCGATCCGATCGACGATGCCACAGGGGCGCGATTCGAGGCCGACTGCCGACGCCGGCTCGACGATGTGCCCCTGGCCTACCTCACGCGTACGCGCGAGTTTTACGGCCTGACGCTGGAAGTGGATCCAGCGGTGTTGGTACCTAGGGTTGATACCGAGACGCTGGCCGGTTGGGCCATCGAAATCGTGCGCGCGATGCTCGCCACGACGTCGCAACCGCGGGTGGTGGACCTCGGCACCGGCAGTGGCGCGTTGGCGCTCGCGATCGCTGCGGCGTGCCCGGCGGCTGTGGTGACGGGCACCGACATCAGCGAGGCGGCCCTGGACGTGGCGTCGCGCAACGCGCAGCGGCTTGGCCTGCGCGTTGAATGGCGCCGAGGCGACTGGTGGAGTGCCGTCACGGGGCAACGCTTCGACCTGGCGGTCGCCAATCCGCCCTACATCGCTCCAGGCGATCCGCACTTGGGTGCGCTGCGTCATGAGCCTCGCCAGGCGCTGGTCGCCGGCGACGACGGGCTGGCCGCGCTGGCGGCGATCGTCGCGCGGGCGCGCCCGCACTTGTCCGGCTGGTTGTTGCTCGAGCACGGGTGGAATCAAGCTGCCGCAGTGCACAAAATGCTGCTTGACGCGGGTATGACCCACCCGGAAACACGCCTCGACCTGGCGGGTCAGGTGCGGTGCAGCGGCGGTCGCCTCGGCTGACCGGCAGCGGCTTGTGGCCGCCTCACCACGGTTCACGCCTCGCTCCCGCCGACCCCCATGATTGCGGTTGCGAGATTCACATTTCGCTGTTCATTTGCCGCCTCGGGGGAGTAGGATTTCTTCGCCCCTTGAGGGTGGCATAGCAGGCTTCGATGACGATCAGACCGTTCGCGTTGGGCTCCATGCTCGCACTGGCCTTGACCAGCGCGGCAGCCACAGATGGACGTGGGCTGGTGGTTGATCCCGATCGCTTGCAGTGGCCCACATTGCAGGGCCGCTTGCAACTGTCGACCGAACCGCTGCTCCCTGCCGCCGTGGGCAGCATCGAGGGTGCGACCCTGCGCCCGCGCTCAGCCGCGTTGTTCGGCGACTACTACGTGTCGCGGCCGTTCTTTGGCAGTGCCGGAGGCATACGGCTGACCAGTGGCCTGGTCACTGGCCCGCGGGGTGCGGTATTCGGCCCTGGCCAGGCGATGGCGCCGAGCGCATTCGGCTTCAGCGCTGCGTCGCGCGGGCCTGTCGGGCCAATGTTCGCCGATGCGAACGGCGAAGGAACGCAAACGCTGCCCTATCTGGGCGTCGGCTACAGCGGTGGCAGTGTGAACGGCGGCTGGGGTTTCAGCGCCGACCTGGGGATTGCCGCGGAGAACGCTGGCAACCAGCGTCTCATGCGCTCACTGATGAGCCAGTCACTCGATGACACGCTGCGCGACTTGCGACTGACTCCGGTGCTGCAACTGGGCGTCTCATACCGCTTCTGAGCGGTATCGGCCGCAAAGACTGCCGTGGCCCCACGGCGAAACGGGTGCGCGCCATGCCGTATAAATAGGCATTCGGATCCGACAGGACTTCACCCCCATGGACGACACACAAAAGCGCATCGACGATCTGGTCAAGAACAACCGCGTCGTGCTCTTCATGAAAGGCACCGCACAGTTCCCGATGTGCGGCTTCTCCGGCCGGGCGATGCAGGTGCTGAACGCCTGCGGCGTGAACGAGCTGACCACCGTCAACGTGCTGGAAGACGATGCCGTGCGACAAGGCATCAAGCAGTACGCGAACTGGCCGACGATTCCGCAGCTCTACGTCAACGGCGAGTTCGTCGGCGGCTCGGACATCCTGATGGAGATGTACCAGTCCGGCGAGCTGCAACAGCTGCTCACCGCCTGAGTCGCACAGTGCACTTGCGTTCGGTATGGCCGTAACCCGGCGTCTGGTGGTCGGTCTGACCGGCGCCACCGGCGCCATCTACGGCGTGCGGATGCTGCAACGTGCACGCGCGCTCGGCGTCGAGACGCATCTGGTCGTGACAACCGCCGGTGTTCTCAACGCGCATCACGAACTCGAGCTCGACCGCAAGGCGCTCGATGCCCTGGCCGACCACAGCCACGCGCCCGCCGATATCGGTGCCTGCATCGCCAGCGGCAGTTTCGACGCCGCCGCGATGGCCATCGCGCCGTGCTCCATGAAGACGCTGGCCGCGGTGGCTCACGGCCTGTCCGACAACTTGCTGACGCGCAGCGCCGACGTGATGCTGAAGGAGCGGCGCAAGCTGCTGCTGATGGTGCGCGAGACGCCGCTCAATCTCGCGCACCTGCGCAACATGACCGCGGCGACCGAAATGGGTGCGATCGTCTTTCCGCCGCTGCCGGCGTTTTATCACCGGCCCCGTTCGATCGATGAACTGGTCCAAGACACCGTCGAGCGAGCGCTCGCATTGCTGGGCATCGACGGCGCGCAACCCAAGGCCTGGACCGGGCTGTAGTCAGCGCTGGGGTGGCGAGGCCGACGCTCCCGCGGTTGCGTCCGCGCGCAGCCAGAGGCGCCGCGCCGCGAACACAGCGTTCGGGTATTCGGGCCGGCCGCGGCTGCCGTTGTAGCGCCCGAGCGCGAGGAACAAATCGCCGCGTTCCATGTCGAGGTAGTGGCGCAGGATCACGCAGCCAAAGCGCAGGTTGGCCTGCATGTGAAACAGCCGCGCGGCATCGCCATCGCCGATCAGGCGCGACCAGAATGGCATGACCTGCATGTACCCGATCGCACCCGCGCGGCTCACCGCGTACTTGCGAAAGGCGCTCTCGACTTGAATCAGACCGAGCACCAATTCGGGCTCGAGGCCGGCGCGCCGACTCTCATACCAAAGCGTCTCGAGAAATTCCACGCGCGTGGCGTGCTCGGACTTGCGGCGCTTCAAGCGTTCGCTCATCTCGCCGAGCCAGCGCAGGTACAGCAAGCGGTCGTCGATCGACTGGAAAGAGGGCCGCGGTGGCACCGCATCGAGCACTGCCGCCGACAAGGCCGAACGCACTGAATTGGCCAGCGGCTCTTCGAGCTGCGCACCCGCAAACGCAGCAGGAGCGCCGGCAAGAGCGGCTGCGATGCACATGCCGCGCAGCCGTGTCGCCCACCTGGGCCGCGCCATGGCGATCAGACTTGCAGGCGCTCGCGCAGCGTGCGCAAGGCATCAGCGAGGGGCACCTTGCTGGCAACGGCGTCGCGCCGTCCCTGGATCTCGATCTGGCCTTCCTTCAAGCCACGCTCCGATACGACCACCCGATGTGGCACGCCGATCAACTCCCAATCGGCGAACATCCCGCCCGGGCGTTCACCACGATCGTCGAGGATCGTGTCGACACCGAGCGCCTCGAGCTGATCGTGCAGGTGCGTGGCGGCCTGGCGCACGTCGTCGCTGCGGTCGTAGCCGATCGGGCAGACCACGACGAGAAACGGCGCCATCGCATCGGGCCAGACGATGCCGCGTTCGTCATGGCCCTGTTCGATCGCTGCGCCCAGGATTCGCGTGACGCCGATGCCATAACAGCCCATCTCCATCAGCTGCGGCTTGCCAGCTTCGTCGAGGTACGTCGCGTTCATGGCCTTGCTGTACTTGGTACCCAGGTAGAACACATGGCCCACTTCGATGCCGCGCTGAATCGCCAGCACGCCCTTGCCGTCAGGCGACGGATCGCCCGCCACGGCGTTGCGGATGTCGGCCACGACATCGGGCTCGGGCAGGTCGCGTCCCCAGTTGACGCCGGTGTAGTGAAAGCCTTCGTCATTGGCGCCGCAGATGAAGTCGGCCATGCGCGCGACGGTGCGATCGGCCACCACCTTCACCGGCTTGCTGGTGGCAATCGGGCCGAGGTACCCGGGCTTCGTGCCGAAGTGGGCTTCGATCTCCGACACGGTCGCAAAGCGAAAGCCGTCTTTCAGTCCGGGCACCTTGCCGGCCTTGATTTCATTGAGCGCATGGTCACCTCTGATCAGCAACAGCCAGATCGTGGTCGCCACGACAGACCCATCGTCCTTGCGAATGTCGGTGGCGAGGACGAGGGACTTCACCGTCGTCGACAACGGCACCGACAGCAGCTGCGCCACGTCTTCACACGTGCTCTTGCCTGGCGTCGGCGTCTTGGTCAGCGGCGCGCTCGGCGCGGCACGCGAAGGCAGCAGGGGCACGCCTTCGGCCAATTCGACGTTGGCTGCGTAGTCGCTGGTGGGGCAGTACACCAGTGCGTCCTCCCCGGTATCGGCTATCACCTGAAACTCATGCGATGCGTCGCCGCCGATCGCGCCCGTGTCGGCCGCCACGGCGCGATACTGCAGACCGAAACGATCGAAGATGCGCTTGTAGGCCGCGAACATGACTTCGTAGCTCTTCAGCGCCGACGCTTGATCGCGATCGAACGAGTAGGCGTCCTTCATCGTGAACTCGCGTCCGCGCATCAACCCGAAGCGCGGACGTCGTTCGTCGCGGAACTTGGTTTGGATGTGATAGAAATTGCGAGGAAGCTGACGGTAGCTGCGCAGTTCCTGCCGCGCGATGTCGGTGATGACCTCTTCGCTGGTGGGCTGGACGACAAAGTCCCGTTGATGGCGGTCTTTCACCCGCAGCAGTTCCGGGCCATAGGCCTGGAAGCGACCGGACTCCTGCCAAAGCTCGGCCGGCTGGACGACCGGCATCAGCAGTTCGATGGCGCCGGCCGCGTTCATCTCCTCGCGGATGATCGCTTCGACCTTGCGGATCACCCGCAGGCCCATCGGCATGTAGCTGTAGATCCCAGCGCTCAGACGCTTGATCAGGCCTGCGCGCATCATGAGCCGATGGCTCACGATCTCGGCATCGGCTGGTGCTTCTTTGAGGGTGGCAACGAAGTAACGCGTCGCTTTCATGGCATGAGGCCGGCGGATCCCACACATGCGGGAAAGCGAGGTTCATGCCCCTTGCGCCGCCGATGCAATAATGAAATCAGTTCACGAATCGGGATTCGATTATGCTCGACCGAGAGGGCTTCAGGCCCAACGTCGGCATCGTCCTGCTCAACTCGCGCAACCAGGTTTTCTGGGGCAAAAGGTTGCGCACCCACTCCTGGCAGTTTCCGCAGGGAGGCATCAAGTACGGCGAGTCGCCAGAGCAGGCGATGTTCCGCGAGCTGTATGAAGAGGTGGGCCTCAAGCCCGAGCATGTGCGCATCCTGGCGCGCACGCGAGATTGGCTGCGCTACGAGGTTCCTGACCACTACATCCGCAAGGATGCGCGCGGACACTACCGCGGCCAGAAACAGATCTGGTACCTGCTGATGCTTGTCGGCCGCGACAGCGACCTCGATCTGCGCGCCAGCAGCCACCCCGAGTTCGACGCTTGGCGATGGAATGATTACTGGGTGCCGCTCGAGATGGTGATCGAGTTCAAGCGCGGCGTCTACGAACTCGCGCTCACCGAACTGTCGCGGTTCTTGCCGCGCGCCGCTCATCACACGCGCTATTTGCGTGCCGGTATCCGCGGACGCGGACGCGACCAACTCGGCGATCCGGCGTTCGATGAGCAAGTGCCGGCATGCACACCCGTCGCCACGCCGATCGACGCGACACCTTCGGTGGCGCAAGACGCAGCAGACCCGCAGAGTCCCAAAGCGCCCTAACTTCGGATCATGTTGTCGCGGTGAATCAGCTCGGGTCCGTTGGAGTAGCCGAGTACCGAGTCGATTTGCGATGACGGCTTGCGCGCGATCATGCGCGTCTCGCCGGCCGCGTAGTTGGCCAGCCCTCGAGCCACTTCGCGACCATCCGGCGCGCGCACGGCGATCACTTCGCCGCGCACGAACTGACCTTCGACGGCCACAACGCCCACGGGCAACAGGCTTTTGCCTTCGTCGAGCAACTTCGCGCACGCCCCGGCGTCCACCGTGACGGAGCCGCGCAACTGCAAATGATCGGCCATCCACTGTTTGCGAGCCGCGAGCTTGGCCGTCCTGGCGTGCAACCACGTGCCGATGGCCTCGCCTTTGGCCAAGCGCAGCAACACGTCGGGTTCACGGCCCCACGCGATCACGGTGTCGGCTCCGCTGCGCGCCGCGCGCTTGGCAGCCAGCACCTTGGCAATCATCCCGCCGCGGCCCATTGAAGAACCGGTACCCCCGGCCATGCTCTCGAGTGTTGCATCGCCGGCATCGGCGGTCGTGATCAGGCGCGCCGCCGGATCCTTTCGCGGATCACTCGAATACAGACCCGCCTGGTCGGTGAGGATCACCAGGGCATCGGCTTCGACGAGGTTGGCAACCAGCGCGCCCAGTGTGTCGTTGTCGCCGAACTTGATCTCGTCGGTGACGACCGTGTCGTTCTCGTTGATCACCGGCACGACCTTGAGCGCCAGTAGTGCCAGCAGTGTCGAGCGCGCGTTGAGGTAACGCTCGCGGTCCGCCAGGTCGGCGTGCGTCAACAACACCTGCGCACTGCGCAAGCCGTGTTCGGACAGCTTGGTCTCGTACATCTGGGCCAGGCCCATCTGACCTACCGCTGCGGCGGCCTGCAGTTGATGAACCTGTTCGGGCCGCGTGCCCCAGCCGAGCCGCTTCATGCCTTCGACGATGGCCCCGCTGGACACCATGACGACTTCGCGCCCTTCATGCGCCAACGCAGCCATCTGGCGGCACCAGTTGCCAATGGAGACGGGGTCGACGCCCCGTCCTTCGTTGGTGACCAAACTGGAACCCACCTTGACGACGATGCGGCGCGCGGCGTGCAAAGACGTGTTCATTGCGCAGCCGGTGTGCCGGACGAAGAAAATCGCGCGTCGACCGAGTCGGCGCGAGGGGCGCGGGCCGCGTCCACATGAGCCCATGTGGCCTCCAGCAAGGGCTTCAAGCCCTCACGCGCCAGCGCAGAGACCAGAAACACGGGACCGCGCGAACGCATGCGCCGAGTGAACTCGCGCACAAGGACCTCGCGGTGTTCCTGCGGAACCATGTCGACCTTGTTCAGCACCAGCCATCGCGGCTTGCGGTAGAGCACCTCATCGTACTTGCGCAACTCGGCCAGCACGGCTTTCGCTTGCTGGACCGGATCGACCGAGTCGTCCATCGGTGCCACATCGACCACGTGCCAAAGCAATCGGGTGCGCTGAAGGTGGCGCAAGAACTGATGCCCGAGGCCAGCGCCCTCTGCCGCGCCTTCAATCAGTCCAGGTATGTCCGCCACCACGAAGCTGCGGCTCGGTCCGGTGCGCACGACGCCCAAATTGGGATGCAGCGTGGTAAAGGGGTAGTCAGCAATCTTCGGCCGCGCATTGGAGATCGCCGCGATCAAGGTCGACTTGCCGGCGTTGGGCATGCCGAGCAGGCCGACGTCAGCCAACACACGAAGCTCGAGGCGCAAGCGGCGCTGTTCGCCCGGCCAGCCTGGCGTCTTCTGGCGCGGCGAACGATTGGTACTGGTCTTGTAGTGCAGGTTGCCAAACCCGCCGTCGCCCCCCTTGGCCAGCACCACCCGCTCACCCGGTTGCAGCAACTCGGCCAGCACGCTCTCGGTCGCGAGATCGGTCACGATCGTGCCCACCGGCATGCGCAGTTCGACGTCGTGGCCGGCGGCACCGTATTGATCCGCGCCCCGCCCCGGCTCGCCACGGCCGGCCTCGTGGCGCCTGGCGTATCGGTAGTCGATCAGCGTGTTCAGGCTGGCGTCAGTCACCGCGATCACGTTGCCCCCGCGGCCGCCGTCGCCACCATCGGGCCCACCCATGGGCACGTGCTTTTCGCGCCGAAAGCTGGCGCAGCCCGCACCTCCGTTGCCTGCGGCAATATCGATCACCACCTCATCGACGAACTTCATGGCATCAGGTGTGGTCTAGAAACGAAAAAGCCCCGGCGCGCCGGGGCTTCGTCTGCCACTTCGGCACGATGGGGCGTGATCAGGACGGCTCGACCGTCACGGTCTGGCGGCGCTGCGGGCCTTTGATCGCGAAGCCGACGCGGCCCTCCACCAACGCGAACAGCGTGTGGTCCTTGCCAGTGCCAACATTGGTGCCGGCATGAAACTTCGTGCCACGCTGGCGCACGATCACCGATCCTGCGGGAATGACCTGCCCGCCGAACACCTTGACGCCGAGCATCTTCGGTTGAGAGTCGCGGCCGTTTCGGGTGGAGCCGCCGCCCTTTTTCTGTGCCATGGGATGATCCTGTCGTGCGAGGTCAGGCCGTGACGGCGCCGATCTCCAACTCGGTGTACGCCTGCCGATGGCCGCCGTGGCGCTGGTAGTGCTTGCGACGGCGCATCTTGAAAATTCGCACCTTCGGGTGCAAGCCTTGGGCGACCACTTTTGCCGTGACGCTGGCACCAGCGAGCAGCGGAGAGCCTGTCTTCAGGTCCGCGCCTTCGCCAACCGCCAGCACTTGGTCCAGCACAACGTCCTGGCCGACGTCGCCGGCAATCTGCTCGACCTTGAGTCTGTCGCCCGCGGCAACCTTGTACTGCTTGCCACCAGTCTTGATCACGGCGTACATCTGCGCCCTCTGGCTGATTGATGCTCGATGCCGCCCAGTTCACTCGTGGCACAGCGCCCTGGAGTCCAAGCGGAGCCGGTGAGTATAGCGCAAGCGCCGGCAGCCCTTGCCCGTGCCTATGGAAACGCAGGCTTTGGGCGCCAATTCCTATAATCGGCCCCCGTCCCGGAGCCATCTGTGCCCGATACCACCACCGTTCAAAGCAACGGCGTCGACCTCGTGGCGGCCGATATGGCAGAGGTCGATCGGGTCATCCGCCAGCGGTTGCGATCCGATGTCACGCTGATCAATCAAATCGCAACCTACATCATCGCTGCCGGCGGCAAACGCATCCGGCCGCGCCTGGTGCTGTTGTTCGCGCGTGCTCTTGGTCACGACGGCGACGCACGCTTCGAGCTAGCGGCGATCGTTGAATTCATCCATACCGCCACGTTGCTGCACGACGATGTGGTGGATGAGTCGTCGATGCGTCGAGGTCGACAGACCGCGAACGCGCTGTTTGGAAACGCTGCAAGCGTGCTCGTCGGCGACTTCCTGTACTCGCGTGCATTCCAGATGATGGTGTCCGTGGGGTCGATGCGCGTTCTGGAGGTGCTGGCCGATGCGACGAACGTGATCGCTGAGGGCGAGGTCTTGCAGTTGATCAACATGCACGACCCCGACACTTCGGTGAACGACTACTTGCGTGTCATCCGCTACAAGACAGCCAAGTTGTTTGAAGCGAGCGCCCGACTGGGAGCTGTGATTGCCGGCGCGCCACCGAGCCTTGAGGAAGCCTGCGCCGACTATGGACGCTCGCTGGGCACCGCATTTCAGTTGGTCGACGACCTGCTCGACTACGAAGGCGATCCCACGCAACTTGGTAAGAACGTCGGTGACGACCTGCGTGAAGGCAAACCGACCTTGCCTCTACTGATGGCGATGGAGCGGGGCACCGAAGCGGAGCGCGTGCTGGTGCGTCAAGCCATCGTCAATGGCGAGATCGAACGCCTGCGCGACATCGCGGCGATCGTCCGTCGCACCGGCGCTTTGGAAGCCACGCGAAACGCTGCGCGAACGGAAGCGCGCAAGGCTCAAGCGTGTCTGATGGGCTTGAACGGAGGCGCGGCCAAAGAGGCTTTGTTAGAATTGTGTGTTCGATCGGTCGAGCGCTCGTCGTGACGATCAGTTGAATGCTTCGCCGCTGGTCGGCGAGACATCGGGGTGTAGCTTAGCCTGGTAGAGCGCTACGTTCGGGACGTAGAGGCCGGAGGTTCGAATCCTCTCACCCCGACCACCGCACTTTTTGAGCGCAGTCGTACGCTGCGAGGTGTCCGCTGTGGTTCAGCGGCGACCGGTCGTGAAGAAGTGCCCGCTAGCGCGGAGGCCGCCGTTTACAGTGTTGCAGGGATCAGCGATGATCCTTCGACCTACCCCTACAGCGGACGCCTCCACCCCGTGGATACCCTTGTCGATTCACCACAGTCCACGCTGTCCGGCGTGGCTCGGGTGTTGGTGCACGCAGGCCGACTGGGCGTCAAGAACGCTGAGGAGTTGGTCAAGAGCGCCAAGGACAAGCGCATCGGCTTTGTGTCGGCGGTGATCGGCGCCGGCGCAGTCTCCGCGGCCGATCTCGCGCACACGCTGTCGTCCAGTTTGGCCTTGCCGCTGCTGGACCTCAACGCCATCGATGGCGAGAAGCTTCCGCGCAATCTGATCGACGGCAAGCTGGCACAACAGTATCAAATCGTCGTGCTCGGCCGACGCGGTAGCCGACTTTTCATCGGCGGGGCAGATCCGACCGACCAAGAAGCCGTCGAGCGCATCAAGTTCGCGACTCAACTGTCGCCCGAGTGGGTGATCGTCGAGTACGACAAGCTTGGCAAACTGCTCGAAAAGCAATCGACCAGCGCCACCGAAGCTCTAGAGTCGATGGCTTCCGGCGAGTTCGACTTCGAAGTCGCCGAAGACGATGGAGCGACGCCAGAGCAACAGGCCGATGTCGCGCAAGAGGTCGAAGACGCTCCGGTCGTCCGCTTCCTGCAGAAGATGTTGATCGATGCCATCAACGCGCGGGCGTCGGATCTGCACTTCGAACCGTACGAATACAACTACCGTGTTCGCTTTCGCATCGACGGCGAACTGCGTGAGATCACGCAGCCTCCGATCGCGATCAAGGACAAGCTGGCCTCTCGCATCAAGGTGATCAGTCGCCTCGATATTGCCGAGAAGCGCGTTCCGCAAGACGGGCGGATGAAGTTGAAGTTCGGCAACCGTGCGATCGACTTTCGGGTGTCGACGTTGCCCACGCTGTTCGGCGAAAAGATCGTCATCCGTATTCTGGATCCATCGAGTGCCAAGCTGGGCATCGAGGCCCTGGGCTACGAAAAGATCGAAAAAGATCGCTTGATGAACGCCATCCAGCGACCGTACGGGATGATTCTGGTGACCGGCCCGACCGGTTCCGGCAAGACCGTGTCGCTGTACACCTGCCTGAACATTCTCAATCAGCCGGGCGTCAATATCTCTACGGTCGAGGATCCGGCTGAAATCAACCTGCCCGGCATCAATCAGGTCAATGTCAACGACAAGGCAGGCCTGAATTTCTCCACGGCATTGAAGGCTTTCCTTCGCCAGGATCCGGACGTGATCATGGTCGGTGAGATCCGTGATCTGGAAACCGCCGACATCGCGATCAAAGCTGCTCAGACGGGCCACATGGTGATGTCGACCCTGCACACCAACGACGCGCCGACGACGTTGACTCGCATGTTGAACATGGGGGTGGCGCCATTCAACATCGCAGCGAGCGTGTTGCTGATCACGGCGCAACGCTTGGCCCGTCGCCTGTGCGAAAACTGCAAACAACCCGCCGAATACCCCAGGGAATCGATGCTGCGCGCAGGCTACAAGGCGGAGGACCTGGATGGGTCATGGAAGCCGTTCCGCGCGGTGGGCTGCTCGGCTTGCAACAACGGGTACAAAGGTCGTGTCGGCATTTACCAGGTGATGCCCATTACCGATTCCATCCAACGCATCATCCTCTCCGAGGGCACGGCGATGGACATCGCTGCACAGGCCCTCAAGGACGGCGTGCGGGACCTGCGCCAGTCCGGACTCGTCAAAGTTCGTGGCGGCATGACCACGCTGGAAGAAGTGATCGCCGTCACGAACGAGTAATCAAGCAACCTAGCGATCGCAGCTTTTCGCCGCGACCGCCGGAGGAAACATGGCAACTGCTGTCGCCGCACGCGGCCTGAAGAACGTCAAAGAGACGGTTTACGAGTGGGAAGGCCGCGACAAGAACGGCAAGGTCATGCGTGGCGAAATGCGCGCCGGTGGCGAAGCCATGGTGTCGGCCAGTTTGCGGCGCCAGGGCATCTTGGTGACCAAGGTCAAGAAGCGCCGCATGAGCGGTGGCAAGTCCATCAAGCAGAAGGACATCGCGGTCTTCACGCGTCAGTTGGCCACGATGATGAAGGCCGGCGTTCCGTTGCTGCAGGCGTTCGATATCGTTGCCCGCGGCAGCCCGAATCCCAAGCTGACCCGACTGCTCACCGACATCCGGTCCGACGTTGAAACGGGTACCAGCCTGTCGGCATCATTTCGCAAGCACCCGATGTACTTTGACGCGTTGTACTGCAACCTGGTCGAGGCGGGTGAAGCGGGCGGTATCTTGGAAGCCTTGCTCGATCGCCTGGCGATCTATCAAGAGAAGACGCTCGAGATCAAACGGAAAATCAAGTCGGCGCTGATGTACCCGATCGCCGTGATCGTGGTCGCCTTCGTCGTGCTGACGGTGATCATGATCTTCGTCATCCCTGCATTCAAGGACGTGTTCAAGTCCTTCGGTGCGGACTTGCCGGCACCCACGCTCGCCGTTATCGCCATGAGCGAATTCTTCGTCACCTATTGGTGGGCGATATTCGGTTTCTTGGGAGGCGGTGGTTACTTCTTCTTTCAGTCGTGGAAGCGTTCAGAGAAGATGCAGAAGGCCATGGATCGGTTGCTGCTGCGGATTCCGATCTTTGGCGACCTCATCTTCAAGTCCGTGATCGCACGTTGGACGCGAACACTGTCCACCATGTTCGCCGCCGGTGTGCCACTGGTCGAGGCCCTTGATTCGGTGGGCGGCGCATCGGGCAACGCCGTGTTTGTCGAGGCAACAGAGCAGATTCAGAAGGATGTGTCGACCGGATCGGGATTGACCACCTCGATGCAGTCCACTGGCGTCTTCCCATCGATGGTGTTGCAGATGGCGGCCATTGGCGAGGAGTCTGGTGCTCTCGACCACATGCTAGGCAAAGCGGCCGAGTTCTACGAGCAGGAAGTCGACGAAATGGTCAAGGGTCTGTCGAGCCTGATGGAACCCTTCATCATCGTCGTCTTGGGTGTGCTGATCGGCGGCATCGTCGTGTCCATGTACCTGCCCATCTTCAAGCTCGGTGCCGTCGTCTGACGCATGGCAAGCTTTGCGCCGGACTGGCTGCTGCACCCGGCGTTCTTGGCCCTGCTGGGTCTTGCAATCGGCAGTTTTCTCAATGTCGTGATCCACCGCCTGCCGCAAATGCTCGAGCGGCAGTGGTGGAGCGATGTCGTTCATCAGCTTTCAGACGCGGATTCATATCGCAGGGTGTTCGGTTTGGCGGCGCCAGCCTCCATCCCGACGGTCGCAACCAGCCTGCGCGAATCGATCGACGGTCTACCCAATCTCGGGCTGGCTCGACCGGCCTCACGATGTCCTTCGTGCCGCCACCGCATTGGCGCGCACGAGAACATTCCTGTGCTGAGCTGGCTGCTCTTGCGGGGACGCTGTTCGGCTTGCAAGGCACCGATCTCGCTGCGCTACCCATTCATTGAATTGTTGTGCGCCGCATTGTTTGCGGCCACTGGATTGCGGTTTGGCGCGCAGCCGGTTGCGTTGCTTTGGTGCGCGTTTGCAGCCGTGCTCGTGGCTTTGTCGATGATCGACTGGGACACGACCGTATTGCCCGACGCCTTGACGCTGCCGCTGCTTTGGGCGGGCTTGCTGGCTGCGACCTTCGGCTGGACCATCGCACTGACCACCGCGGTCATCGGGGCCTGCGCGGGCTACCTCTCGCTGTGGGCCGTGTATTGGTTCTTCAAGCTTGCAACCGGCAAAGAAGGCATGGGCTACGGCGACTTCAAATTGCTTGCCGCATTGGGCGCGTGGTTGGGGTGGCAGGCGTTGCTGCCGATCATTCTTGTCGCGTCTGTCCTCGGTGCATCGGTTGGCATCGTGATGAAGATGAGTGGCGCCCTCCGCGAGGGTCGATACGTGCCGTTCGGTCCGTTTCTGGCGGGGGGTGGCTTGCTCGTGATGCTGGTTGGCACCTCGACCGCTCTGGGTTGGATCGGCTGGGTTTGAGCGAAGGGCCATCGTGGCCATCCGACGCATTGGCTTGACCGGCGGCATCGGTAGCGGCAAGAGCACCGTCGCGAGCTACTGGGTCGCACTCGGTGCGCACTTGATCGACACCGACGCTCTGGCTCGTGAGTTGACTCGCGCGGGCGGCGCGGCCATCGCGCCGTTGCGTGGTGAATTTGGAGTCGACTTGTTCGACGACGCCGGTGCGCTGGACCGCGCGCGCATGCGCACGCTGGTCTTCAACGATTCCACCGCCAAGCGGCGCCTCGAGGGCATCTTGCACCCGTTGATCGGTGCCGAGGCCTTGCGTTTGGCGGCACAGTCGAACAGTCCTGCAATCGTCTTCGACGTGCCACTGCTCAGCGAGTCGTCGCCATGGCGTGCACGTTGCGACCGCATCGCGGTGGTCGATTGCTCCGAGCCCGTCCAGATCGAGCGCGTCATGCTCCGCTCTGGGTGGGACGGCGAGCAGGTGCGAAACGTGATCGCTCAGCAGACGCCGCGGGTCGTGCGGCGCGCAATTGCCGACGCGATCATCGACAACGACAGCCCGCACACGCTCGAAGAGTTGCAAATCGCCGCGCACGCACTGTGGGCTCTGTGGGTCGCACAGGACTGACCGTACAAGTCGCTGTGAAACAATGAGGCTTCGGCCGGTGAGGTGCCGGCAGGAGCCGATGGCTTGATCCTCTACGAGTATCCGTTCCAGGAGAGCGTGCGAACGATGCTGCGCCTGGAGCAGTTGTTTGATCGGCTCGGCCAGTTGATGGTGCGCGACACGCCGGTCGACCACCACTTCGCCCTCGTCACGCTCTTCGAGATCATGGACGTGGCGTCGCGTGCGGACTTGAAGTCCGATCTGCTCAAAGAGTTGGAGCGCCACAAGCAGCAGTTGCTGTCCCTGCGCGGCAATGCCCAGGTGGCCCAGGAAACGCTCGACGACGTGATCCGACGCATCGAGCAGGCGTTCGATGCGCTCAATCAGCTGCCCGGCAAAGCAGGCCATGCTCTCACCCACAACGAATGGCTGATGAGCGTGCGCAGCCGCATCAGCATCCCGGGCGGCACCTGTGAGTTCGACCTACCTGGCTACTATGCGTGGCAACACCGCGATGCTGCCAGCCGGCGAGCCGATCTGACCCAGTGGGTGTCAACCATGATGCCGCTCGCGCAGGCTCTGCAGGTGCTGCTGCAGTTGCTCCGGGACTCGGGCATCCGGCAGAAGGTGCTCGCCAGCGCCGGCCAGTTTCAGCAGGGACTCGCGCCCGGGAAGACCTATCAGCTGCTGCGCGTGCGCATGGATCCGGCCACCCAGTTGATCCCGGAGATCAGCGGTCACCGTCTCATGGTCTCGATCCGGCTGATGCGGGTCGAGACCGACGGTCGTCTGCGTCCGAGCCACGAGGACGCGGCCTTCGAGCTCGCGTTGTGCGCCTGAGGTTGAGTCGAGGCCGTGGCAGGACCCATCACCGTCCAATGCCCGACATGCGGGCGGCCCACGGAGTACTCCCCGCGCAATTTGTGGCGCCCGTTTTGCAGCGAGCGTTGCCGGGGCATGGACCTCGGCGCCTGGGCCAGCGAGCGCTTCCGCATTGCCAGTCCGCCGGATCCCAGCGAGCCTGACGACGAGGCCTCCACCGGCGGCGCAGCCGTGCCGACCCCACGCAGGGGTTGAAACCAGCGCAGTCGTCCCTATAATTCATGCTGCTAGCACTCTTCAAGGTCGAGTGCTAACAACACCGGGTTCCAACCCAAGCTGAGTGAATGAGTGCCCACATTCGTGGCACTCGCTACCAGCCTTTGATTCATCGAAGGAGATGCAATGAAACTTCGTCCGTTGCACGACCGCGTGGTCGTCAAGCGCCTCGAAAACGAAACCAAGACCGCCTCGGGCATCGTCATTCCCGACAACGCCGCCGAGAAGCCCGATCAGGGCGAGGTGCTGGCGGTGGGTCCCGGCAAGCGCAACGACAAGGGCGACTTCGTCACCCCCAACGTCAAGGTCGGCGACCGGGTGCTGTTCGGCAAGTACAGCGGCCAGACCGTCAAGGTCGACGGCGACGAACTGCTCGTGATGCGCGAGGAAGACCTGTTCGCGGTGGTCGAGAAGAAGTGATCACGGCTGGTCTTCAACCCCAATCCCCAAGCAAACCGGAGTAAATACACATGGCAGCAAAAGACGTCATTTTCGGCGCAGATGCCCGTCAACGCATGGTCGAAGGCGTGAACATCCTGGCCAATGCGGTCAAGGTCACGCTCGGCCCCAAGGGTCGCAACGTGGTGCTCGAGCGCAGCTTCGGCGCCCCCACCGTCACCAAGGACGGTGTCTCGGTCGCCAAGGAGATCGAGCTCAAGGACAAGCTCCAGAACATGGGCGCCCAGATGGTCAAGGAAGTCGCCTCCAAGACCAGCGACAACGCCGGTGACGGCACCACCACCGCGACGGTGCTGGCGCAGTCGATCGTGCGCGAGGGCATGAAGTACGTGGCCGCGGGCATGAACCCGATGGACCTGAAGCGCGGCATCGACAAGGCCGTCATGGCCCTGGTCGAGCAACTCAAGAAGGCCAGCAAGCCGACCACGACCAGCAAGGAAATCGGCCAGGTCGGCGCGATCTCCGCCAACGCCGACGAGTCGATCGGCAAGATCATCGCCGACGCGATGGACAAGGTCGGCAAGGAAGGCGTCATCACCGTCGAAGACGGCAAGTCGCTCGACAACGAACTCGACGTCGTCGAAGGCATGCAGTTCGACCGCGGCTACCTGTCGCCCTACTTCATCAACAACCCCGACAAGCAGGCCTCGCTGCTCGACGGCCCCTATGTGCTGCTGTACGACAAGAAGATCAGCAACATCCGCGACCTGCTGCCGACGCTGGAGCAAGTCGCCAAGGCGGGCAAGCCGCTGCTGATCGTCGCCGAAGAAGTCGAAGGCGAGGCGCTGGCCACCCTGGTGGTCAACACCATCCGCGGCATCTTGAAGGTCTCGGCCGTCAAGGCGCCGGGCTTCGGCGACCGCCGCAAGGCCATGCTGGAAGACATCGCCATCCTGACCGGCGGCAAGGTGATCTCCGACGAAGTCGGCCTCACGCTCGAGAAGGTGCAGCTGGCCGACCTCGGCCAGGCCAAGCGCGTCGAAGTGGCCAAGGAAAACACCACCATCATCGACGGCGCGGGCAAGGCGGCCGACATCGAAGCGCGCGTCAAGCAGATCCGCGTGCAGATCGAAGAAGCCACCAGCGACTACGACCGCGAGAAGCTGCAAGAGCGCGTGGCCAAGCTGGCCGGCGGCGTGGCGCTGATCAAGGTCGGTGCCGCGACCGAAGTCGAGATGAAGGAAAAGAAGGCCCGTGTCGAAGACGCGCTGCACGCCACCCGTGCCGCCGTCGAAGAAGGCATCGTGGCCGGTGGCGGCGTGGCGTTCCTGCGCGCCCGCCAGGCCATCGGCGAGAAGCTCAAGGGCGACAACACCGATCAGGATGCCGGCATCAAGATCGTGCTGCGCGCCATCGAGCAACCGCTTCGCGAGATCGTCGCCAACGCCGGCGACGAGCCGAGCGTGGTGATCAACAAGGTGCTCGAAGGCAAGGGCAACTTTGGCTACAACGCCCAGACCGGCGGCTATGGCGACATGATCGAGATGGGCATCCTGGATCCCACCAAGGTCACACGCATGGCGCTGCAGAACGCCGCCTCGGTGGCCAGCCTGATGTTGACCACCGAAGCGATGGTGGCCGAGGCGCCGAAGGACGAGACCCCGTCGCCGATGCGGCGGTGGCGGCGGCATGGGCGGCATGGGCATGGACATGTGAGCGGCCCAGATCGCGATCCCAGCGGGTATTGATTGCCCGCATGAAGCCCGCAAGCGTCACGCTTGCGGGCTTTTTTCTTGCCCACTGCGCGCTGGATAATCGCCCATCCGCGCAACCCGCACCCGGATGGACCATCGACCCACGCTCGCCGAGTTTGTCGACCAGGAACTGAAGCTCGCCGAGCCTCTGTTCGCGGGCCTGGTCGACGCTGTGCTCAAGCAGTGGCGGATCGACCCACCGTCGCGGTTGGCGAGCGACATGGACGCGCTGCGTGAGCTGCACTTGCATCGGCCGGACTTCGTTCGCCATGCCATGCAGTCGATGTTCGAGCAGACGCAGCGCAAGACCCCGCCGCCGGCACCACCGGCCAAGCCGTTGCGACTGGAACTCGCACTCGTCGATGACGACGACGTCACCGCAGACATCGAAATCGCACGAGTCGTCGAGCGCGCTAACGTGGAGCTCGAAGATCCGTTGCGTGAGCTGCGCACCTACACGTCAGCGCTGGTCGGCGACGTCAATACCGCCCGCGACACCAACCCGCTGCGGCCCGAGGTCTGGGTGCGTGCCTTGATGGCTGCCGCGCGCGGCTTGCCGATTTCGCGCTCGATGCAAACGGCCGCGCTCCGCTCCGCAGCAGCGGCGCTGATCCAGGCGCTTCAAGACAACTACGTGGCCGCCACCGCAAGGCTGCAGGCACTGGGTGTCACGCCTTCGTCGCACCGCACCATGGTCAACGAAGGTGTGACCACAGAACTGAGCGACGCGATGCGCGTGCGCCGCGCAATCGATCGCGCCGAAGACGACCGCGAGCGGGCACTGGGCGCGCCGGGCTCGGTGGAAGAACTGCTGCAGCGCCTGGAACAGGGGTTGTCGGCAAGGCCTTATGTGGATGCCGCATCGGCTCGAGGCGAGTCGGCCGTGCCGGCCGCGTCGGTGCAGCGCGAACAACGCACCATCGAGCGCCTGTCCGACCTCTACGACGCCATCCTGTCCGACCGCCGATTGCCACGGGAAAGCTTGCCGCTGCTATCGCGCCTGTACCCCGCGGTGCTCCGCCAGACACTCACCGAACCGTCGTTGATCGACGACGCCATGCACCCGGTGTGGCGCTTCATGGACCACTTGGCGTTCCTGGTCCAGACACGGGCAGTGGGCGACGTGACGAGCAACCTCAACTTCGCCCAGGGCCTGGTCGAACAATTGATCAAACAAGGCACGGGCAACGATGCGCGGCCGTTTCAATCCGCAGCCGACCGGCTCGTCGTGCTCGAGCGCCAGCGTTTCGCGCGCGCGGTGGCCGCGGCGGGCGCTGACATTGCCACCCTGGGCGCCAGCGTGCGTGCGGCCAACCCTGGATACGTGCCCACGGTCCCGCAGGCGCTCGATGCCGGCGGGCTCGAGAGCCAGCCCGCCCCGCTGCGTCGCGACGCCGATGCCGCGCCGGCGGACCCGTTTGTTGCATGGCGGGCGGGCTCGTGGCTGACGCTGTTCATGCGCGGTCTGTGGCGCCGCGGGCTCATTTTGTGGCGTGCGCCCAACCCAGGTCCGTTGTTGTTGCTCGATGCGAACGAGTCGCGCCATTGGGCACTGAGGCCTGCCGCGCTCGAGCGCCTGGCCCAAGCCGGTCTCGCCCGCACCATGAGCCCGCGTTCGCTGGTGCACGACGCAAGCGGACGCGTCGGCCGCACTTCGCGCGACCCCGGACCCACGCTGTTCGGTTGATGCGCTAACCCACGCCACGCAGCGCCGCGACGATCGCGTCGCGCACGACCTCGGGTTGTTCGTGCACGATCCAATGCGACGCGTCGGGCACACATTGCACGCGCAGCGAAGGCACCCATTGCTCGAGCCCATCGAGCAGGCCGGGTAGCAGCGCATGGTCGTTCATGCCCCACACGATGGTCGTGGGCACCCGCACCTGCACCACCGAGTCCGGCAGCTCCAGGCGCTGCAGGTCGGGTGCACCGGGCCGCAGCGGCGATGCCCGGTAGTAGTTGAGCGCACCCTCCAGCCCGCGAGACCACACGGCGCGATAACGTGCGCGCAAGGCATCGTTGAGCCAGCTGGCTGAGCCGGCCGCGTTGCAGCGATGCCCACAACGGCGCAAAGTCGTTCGCGGCCAGCCGGGCCGCGGCGTCGGGCTCGACCAGCTGATCCATGTAGGCACTGGCTGCGCGTTGCGCTGGACTGTCACGCAGTTCACGCAGCAGGGCTCCGGGATGTGGCGAGTTGACGATCACCAGCGCGCCCATGCGTTCGGGTCTCAAGGCAGCCAGATTCCAGGCCACGCCGCCGCCCCAGTCGTGGGCCACCAGCACGTCGATGCGCCCGCCCAGCGATTCGATCAACGCATCGATGTCTTGCACGAGATGCTTGGCGCGATAGGCCTGCAATTCGGGCGGCGCACTCGAATGCTCGTAGCCGCGCAGGTTGGGCGCCACGCACCGCGCCAAGCCGCCCAATGCGAGCAGCAACGGGTCCCAGACGAACGCGGCCTCCGGAAACCCGTGCAGCAGCACGACGCGCTGAGCCGCATCGGGCGCGCCGCTGGCGCGGCACGACAGCTGCATGCCGTGCGGCAGCGCTATGTGGAAGGTGTCAACGTCCATTCGCGCAAGGCCTGTGCGGCATCGTCCAATCCCTCGCCCGAAAGCGCAGAGAACAACGTGACGCCGATGTCGGATTGTTCAGTGGCCATCTCGCCCAGCACCTGCTGCGCCTGCGCCAGCGCGCGCTGACCCTCTCGGCGGTTGATCTTGTCGGCCTTGGTCAACAGCACCAGCAAACGCACATCACCGCTGGCCACGCGGGGCCACACGTAGTCGAGCAGTTGCCGGTCGAGCGTCGTGAAGCCATGTCGCGCATCGATCAGCAGCACCAAGCCGGCGAGCTGCTGACGCTGCACGAGGTAGTCGGCCACCACCGCTTGCCACCGCTGCTTGGCCTCGCGCTCGACCGCTGCAAAGCCGTAGCCCGGCAAATCGACCCAGATCGCGTCGGGCGCCTCCGCGGGCCCGAGCGCGAAAAGGTTGATGTGTTGCGTGCGGCCCGGCGTCTTCGATGCGAATGCCAGACGCCTGTGTTGGGCCAGCGCGTTGATCGCGGACGATTTCCCGGCATTGCTGCGCCCGACGAACGCGACCTCGGGCAAGCCCGGCTCGGGCAGCTCGTGCAGGCGGCTGGCGGTCACGAGAAAACGGGCTGAATGCGCCCACGCGCGAGCGGCGAGGGCAGCGGGGTCACGGTGTGGGGCCGGCGCGGTCATCCGCCATTGTAAAATTCGCGGGTTTTGTTCAGAGCCCGCCGCTTGAGCACCCGCCCCGAGGTTTGACCGCATGCGCATGAAGTCGCCTTTCTCCCTGTTGTTGGCCGCCTCGCTGGCGTTGCCTGTCCTGGCCCAGGATTCCAAGGCACCGCCCAAGGTCGACGTGGCCAAAGGGCAAGCCCTCTCCACCCAGGTGTGCGGTGCCTGCCACACGGCCGACGGTTCGCGCGGAGCGCCGGCCAACCCGATCATTGCGGGGCAGCACCCGGAATACCTGATCAAGCAGCTCGAGGAGTTCAAGTCGGGCAAGCGGAACAACCCGGTGATGAAGGGCTTCGCCACGCCGCTGTCTGAAGCCGACATGCGCAGCGTGGCCGCCTTCTATGGCAGCAAGCAGACACGGCCCGGTACCGCGAAGAACAAAGATCTGTTCACGCTGGGCCAAAAGATCTACCGCGGCGGCATCGCCGACAAGCAAGTGCCGGCGTGTGCCGGCTGCCACAGCCCGACCGGGGCTGGGATCCCGTCGCAGTATCCGCGCATTGGCGGCCAGCATGCCGACTACACCGAGACGCAACTGAACGGCTTTCGCTCCGGTCAGCGGGCCAACAGCGTACCCATGGCAGCCATCGCGTCGCGCATGAGCGACCGCGAGATCAAGGCGGTGGCCGACTACATCGCCGGCCTGCGTTGACGCTGTAACCAGCGCCGGCGCCGCATCGCCGGCGGGCCAAATGTCATGCTTTCCCTTTGCACGCACGGCGCCCTGACGCCCATGCGCACGGCCTGCGCCGTATATTGCCGCCATGCCTTACGTCCGTCGCAACACTCAGGGTGAGGTGGTCAGTCTGCACCGCCAGGCCGAAGCGGGCACCTCTGAGTTCCTGCCGGAGGATCACCTCGACGTGCGTGCATTCTTGGGCGGCGCACCGAGCAGCGAGAGCGATGGCTTTGCGCGGCTCGATGCCGACTTTGTCCGCGTGCTCGAGGACGTCATCGACACGCTGGTGGCGAAGAACGTCATCAACATCACCGATCTGCCGCCCGAGGCACAGGCCAAGCTGTTCTCTCGCAAGAGCTTCCGCGAGCGACGCTCGCAGAACTCGCTGCGCCTGTTCGGCGACACGGTCGGCTTCGGCACCGTCATCGACGACACCCAGTTCGACGACTCTCTGGGGTGAGGCGGGGCCGAGCGAGCCCGTGCGGGCTGGCGAGCACTGCGTCGTGCGGCTGGCCAGTTGCGCGGCCGGGTCCGGTGTCGCAGTAAGGTTGTACGTTCCCGCCCGACCCAACGAGCAACGCCAAGGATCTCGCCATGCTGCTGCCCAAGGACCGCGGCTTCGTCCATCGCCCGTCCTCTGAAGTCACTCCTCATTCGGTGTTCAAGGGGCGGCGCCGTCTGCTTGCCGGCCTGGGTGCGATGGCTGCGGTGGGCGCGCGCGAGGCCTCTGCGCAGGGTCCCGTCAAATCCACGCCGCTTTCCGGCACGCGCAGCGCCGCGGCCGGTGCGATCACGATGGACAAGGCGACGCCGCTGGAATCGGCCACGACCTACAACAACTTCTACGAGTTCGGCACCGACAAATCCGACCCGGCCCAACGCGCGCATACGCTGAAGACGCGTCCGTGGACCATCGCGATCGAGGGCGAGGTGAAGAGGCCGATGACCATCGGGATCGACGAGTTGCTCAAGCTCGGCGCGATGGAAGAGCGCATCTATCGCTTGCGCTGCGTCGAGGGTTGGTCGATGGTGATTCCATGGGTCGGTTATTCGTTGTCGGAGCTGATCCGGCGCGTCGAGCCGAATGGCAACGCCAAGTTCGTGCAGTTCGTGACGCTGGCCGACCGCACGCAGATGCCGGGGCTGTCATCGTCGGTGTTGCAGTGGCCGTATGTCGAGGGCTTGCGCATCGACGAAGCGATGCATCCGCTGACACTGCTCACGTTCGGCATGTATGGGCAGGTGCTGCCCAACCAGAACGGCGCGCCGGTGCGCCTCGTGGTGCCTTGGAAGTACGGTTTCAAGAGCGGCAAGTCGATCGTCAAGATCCGCTTTGTCGAACAGCAGCCCGCGACCAGCTGGTCGCTCGCCGCCCCCGAGGAATACGGTTTCTACTCCAACGTGAATCCCCACGTCGACCATCCACGGTGGAGCCAGGCGACCGAGAGGCGCCTCGGTGACGGCGATCTGTTTGCCAAGAAACGACCGACCTTGATGTTCAACGGCTACGAAGCCCAGGTGGGATCGATGTACGCCGGCATGGACCTCAAGAAGTTGTTCTGATCTCGGTGTGATCTTGGCCATGACGCGCAGCGCTCTGCAGCACCCGGCGGCCAAGCCGGCCCTGTTTGCCCTGGCGCTGCTGCCGTTCATCGGTCTGGCGGTCGGTGTGCTGCAGCAGGCGCTGGGGCCGAACCCGGCCGAGACCTTGATCCGTTCGCTCGGCGACTGGACGTTGCGCTTCTTTTGCCTCACGCTGGCCATCACGCCGCTGCGTCAATGGACCGGCTGGAACGCGCTGGCGCGCTTTCGGCGCATGCTGGGGTTGTTCGCGGCCTTCTATGCGACGCTGCACTTCTGCGCCTATGCGGTGTTCGACATGGGGCTCGATATCGGCGCAATCGTGCGCGATGTCGCCAAGCGGCCCTTCATCCTGGTCGGCACGCTGGCATTCCTGCTGATGCTGCCGCTGGCGGCCACGTCGTTCAACCGCGCGGTGCGCGCGCTGGGCGCGGCACGCTGGCAACGGCTGCACCGCTTGGTGTATGCGATCGCAGTGCTCGCGATCCTGCACTTCTTCTGGATGCGCGCCGGCAAACGCGACTTCGCCGAGGTGTTCGTCTACGCGGGCGTCATCGGTGTGCTGCTGGGCTGGCGGCTGTACAGGGCCTTCGGTCCGCGCTACTTCATGAAACTCGGCAGCCACAACGCCAAGGGCTGAAACTCCAGCACGACCGCCAGCCCGACGATCAAAGCGGCCACGAAGATCCACACACCGCGAAAGATCTGCCTCAGCGCCACGCCCTTGAGCAGCGAGTTCAGCACGAACAGGTTCATGCCCACCGGAGGCGAGATCAGGCCGATCTGCACCACCAGCACGATCAGCACGCCGAACCACACCGGATCGAAGCCGAGCTGCGTGACGATCGGAAAGAACACCGGAATGGTGAGCAGCACCATCGACAGCTCTTCCATGATGGTGCCCAGCACCACGTAGATCAGCATCATCGCGCCGATCACCGCCAACGGTGGCAATCCCAGCTGCGTGATCCAGTTCTTCAGGTCGCTCGGCATCGACGTGAAGTTGATGAAGCCCGAGAAAATCATCGCGGCGATCAGGATCGTGAACAGCATCGCCGTGGTGCGGGCGCTCTCCACCAGCACGTCGCGCAGCATGCGCCAGGTGAGCGCACGCCGCGCCAGCGCGAAGAAGAACGCACCCGACGCGCCGATGCCGGCGCCCTCGGTGGCGGTGAAGATGCCGCCATAGATGCCGCCCAGCACCACCACCACCAGCAACGCCACGCCCCAGATGTTGCGCAGGGCCACGAGTCGCTCGCGCCACGAGCTGCGCTCGCCGGCCGGGCCGGCCTGTGGATCGCGCCCGGTGATGAACATCACCGCCAGCATCATCAGCCCGGCGCACAACAGCCCCGGCAACACGCCGGCCGCGAACAGCTTGCCGATGTGCGTTTCGGTCACGATGCCGTAGATCACCATGATGGTCGACGGCGGGATCATGATGCCGAGCGTGCCACCGGCAGCGATCACACCGGTCGACAGATAGTCGGCGTAGCCGAGCTTCTTCATCGACGGGTATGCCACCTTGCTCATCGTGGCCGCGGTGGCGATCGACGAGCCGCAGATCGCGCCGAATCCCCCGCACGCCAGAATCGTGGCGTGCGCGAGCCCGCCACGCAGGTGGCCGATGAACGAGTACGCGAGCCGGAACAACTCATGCGCCAATCCGGCGCGCGCGACGAAATTGCCCATCAGGATGAACAGTGGCACCACGCTCAGCGTGTAGGCGAAGCCGGTCTCGTACACCACCTGGGCGGCACCGGCGGCGGTCGGCCCCCAGCCGCGCACCAGCCCGAGCCCGACAAAACCGACGATGCCCATCGCGAACGCCAGCGGCAGACGCAGCAGCGCCAGCACGAACACCGCCGCGAAGCCGAGCAGGGCCTCGGTCATGTGGCTGCCCTGCGGGCGGTGCCCCAGGGCTCCGAAAGAGCCTCTTCGTGGCTCCTGGGGAACGCGCGCCTCCGGAGCAGCCGAGCGGCGTTCATATCGACGCTTCGCCGTCGACGCCGATGTGGTGGTGCGCCACGGGCGCCAGCATCAGCAGGGCATGCACCGCAGCCGTCACCGCGCACAGCACGCTCATGCCATAGACGAACGGCGCCTTCGGCAGCTTCAGTTGCGCGGTGGTCTCGCCATAGCCGGCCATCTGGCTGGCCATCGTCCACATCAGCCAGGCCAAACCGAGCAAGGCAGCCGCGGAGATGGCGTCGATCAACAGGCCTTGCGCGCGGCGCAGCCACTTCGGCAGCCAGCGGTCGAGGGAATCGAACACCACATGCTCGCCGGCCAAGCTCACCAGCGGCATGCCGGCGAAGATCACCACCACCATCAACAGCTCGGTCATCTCCAGCGAGCCGGGCACCGACTCGCTCAGCGCCTTGCGGCCGCTCACATCGACCAGCGTGAGCATCATGATGGCAAACAGCGCCACCGCGGCCAGGCTGCCGCACAACCACTCGAGCAGGCGCCGCAGCGCCTGGTCGTGACGCGCCCGCCCGCCCGCAGCCGCGTTCATCGATGGATCACTTCTCGAGCTTGGCGATCTCGCCGCGGAACTCCGCCAGCACCTTCTTCGCGTCCTTCAGGCCGCGGCCTTCTGCGGCCTTGATCCAGGCGTCTTCGAGCGCGTCGGTCTTGCCCTTCACCGCTTTGACGAACGCGGTGTCGGCCTTGCGTGAACACCACGCCATTGGCCTGCATCAGTGCGATGCCGCGACGGTCCGCCTTGTCCCAGGCCCGCCCGGCCATGCGCGACAGGAACTCGCCCGACATCTCGTCGATCGCCTTCTTCACGTCGGGCGGCAGCGAGTCGTACTTGGCCTGGTTCATCACGAACACGAAGCTGGTGTTGTACAGACCGCCCGGAAACGTGGTGGCGTGGCGGATGATCTTCTCGATCTTGAAGCTCTCGGCCGACTCGGCCGGGAACAAGGTGCCGTCCATCACGCCGGTGGACAGCAGCTCGTAGCTCTCGGGCGCCGGCTTCAACGTGACGTTCATGCCCAGCGTCTTGGCGATCTCGTTGACCATGCCGCCGCCGACGCGGAACTTCAGGCCCGAAAGATCCTCGACCTTGGCGATCGGCTTCTTCGTGTTGAACACGATGCCCGGGCCGTGCGTGAACGCAGCCAGCACCTTCACGCCCTTGTGCTCTTCGGCGAACGCCGGGTACTTGTTGTAGACGCGCTGGAACGCGACCGACACCGTCTCCGACGAGTTGCCGAGAAACGGGAACTCCGCCAGTTGCGGTGTGACGAAGCGGCTCGGTGTGTAGCCGTGCACCGCGAACGAGATGTCTGCCAGGCCGTTGCGCACGGCATCGAACGTGCCGGGCGGCGCGGCCACGGCCCGCGGCAACGCGTTGCACTTGATCTTTCCCGGCACCTTCTGCTCGAGCATCGCGCACCACTCCACCTGCGTGGTGGTGAGCGCGTGGCCGGGTGGCACCCACGACGACAGCGTCAACGTGGTCTGCGCAGCGGCAGGGGCCAGCGCCAGCAGCGCGGCCGGACCGATCAGCGCGCGCACAGCGGCCGGATTGAACAGACGGGCAAACGAAGGCATGGAGAGCTCCTCGGCAAAGACCGGCGCATTGTCACCGACGGCCCTCGGGCGCCCCATTGCAGAAAACGCGGGGTCACCCAGGGGAACCACCGAGGCAACCGACCCCTCGATCGTGGTGCCGCTGCATCACAACCCCGCGAACAGGGACGACGGCCACAGCAGGCTCAGCCCTAGCATGCCGGGGTTGATTGGGGGAACCATGTTGATCGCCACGCACGAAGAGCCGCACGAGCAGCCCAATGACGCGCCCGCGTTGCCCTATGGCCCGGAGCGCACCGCGCTCGAACTGGCCGTGCGCCGCCTCGACGAGGCCGAACAGTACCTCGAGCCCTCGGCGATGAGCGAGGCATTGGCCGGCATCGCGCGCTGCTACCGCGCGCTGTCTGCATACCCCACCGCGATGGACTTCATGCACCAGTCGCTGCGCTGGTCGTATGCCCTCGGCGGTGTCGATCTGCGGGTGGAACTGCTGTGTGAACTGTCCGAACTCTCGTGCGAGGCCGCCGAGGCGGTCGATGGCGAGGACGCCGATCGGCAGCGCCGCCTGGCGCGCGACTGCGCGCGCGACATGGCCTTCGAAGCGGCGCGAGTGGCGGCGCACGCCGCCGACCCGTACTGGGAGATCAAGGTGCTGCTGCGCGCCAGCGACACGCTGGACCGCTGCGGCGACCACGACGACGCCATCACGATGCAAACCCGCGCGATGACGCTGATGGTGCGCCATCCCGACGCCGCCGGCTCGATCGCCGACGGCCAGAGCAACGCCACCGCGCGACTGATGTAGCGCGAGCGTCAGTCGGCACGCACCGGTTCGCGGTTCAGCACGGGGTCCAGTGCACGGCCGGTGTGCGTGCCGCGCGCCACCAGGTCTTCGGGCGCGCCCGCGGCGACCACGCGCCCGCCGCCCGCTCCCCCCTCGGGACCGAGGTCGATCACCCAGTCGGCCTCGGCAATCACGTCGAGGTCGTGTTCGATCACCAGCACGCTGTGTCCGCCGTCGACCAGGCGGTGCAGCACGCGGATCAGGCGTTCGACGTCGGCCATGTGCAGGCCCACGGTCGGCTCGTCGAGCACGTACAGCGTGTGCGGCGCCTTCTGGCCGCGCCGCGTCACGTCGTCGCGCACCTTGGACAGCTCGGTCACCAGCTTGATGCGTTGCGCCTCGCCGCCGCTCAGCGTGGGTGACGGCTGGCCGAGCGTGAGGTAGCCGAGCCCCACGTCCTTCAGCAACTGCAGCGGATGCGCGATCGACGGCATCGACGCGAAGAAGCCGACCGCTTCGTCGACTTCCATCTGCAGCACGTCGCCGATGCTCTTGCCGCGCCAGGTGACGGCCAGCGTCTCGGCGTTGAAGCGCGCGCCGTGGCACTGGTCGCAGGGCACCTTCACGTCGGGCAGAAAGCTCATCTCGATGGTGCGCATGCCCTGGCCTTCGCAGGTCGGGCAGCGGCCGTTGCCGGTGTTGAACGAGAAACGCGCCGCGGCATAGCCGCGTGCCTTGGCCTCGAGCGTCTCGGTGAACAGCTTGCGGATCGTGTCCCAGAAACCGATGTAGGTGGCCGGGCACGAGCGCGGGGTCTTGCCGATCGGCGTCTGGTCGACCTCGAGCACGCGGTCGACCGACTGCCATCCGTCGAGTTCGCGGCAACCGAACAATGGCGGCAGCTTGCCGCGCACGCCGACCATGCCTTGCAGATTGGCCAGCAGCACGTCACGCGCCAGCGTGCTCTTGCCCGAACCCGACACACCGGTCACCGCGACCAGCCGCTGCAGCGGCACGTTGACGTCGATGTCGCGCAGGTTGTGCAGCGACGCACCGCGCAATCGCAGCGCCGGCTTGGCGCCATGCACCGCGCGCCGCGCCTGCAGCGGGTGCGCCAGCGGCTGCGCCAGAAATCGGCCGGTCACCGATTCGGGATTCGCCGACACCGCCTCCACGCTCCCTTGCGCAACCAGGCGTCCGCCGCGCCGGCCTGCGCCGGGCCCGATGTCGATGATGTGGTCGGCACGCCGGATGGTGTCTTCGTCGTGTTCGACCACCACCAGCGTGTTGCCCTTGTCGCCGAGGCGCGCCAGCGCGTTGAGCAGGATGCGGTTGTCGCGCGGGTGCAGGCCGATGGTCGGCTCGTCGAGCACGTAGCACACGCCCTGCAGGTTGCTGCCCAGCTGCGCCGCGAGACGGATGCGCTGGGCCTCGCCGCCGGACAGCGTCGGCGCCGCACGGTCGAGCGTCAGATAGCCCAGCCCGACTTCCTCCAGAAACGACAGCCGGCTGCGGATCTCGGTGACCACGTCGCGCGCGATGTCGGCGTCGCGGCCCGCGAGCTGCAGGCCGTCGATCCACTTGCGCACATCGCCCACCGCCCACTGCGCGACGGAGGTGATCGGTTGGCCTTCGAACGTGATCGAGCGCGACACCGGATTCAGGCGCGTGCCGCCACATTCGGCGCAGGCCTGCTCGCCGACGCCTTCGACCTCGGTCTCCTCGGACGGAAAGTTCTGTTCGCGCCCGCGGTCGTCGTCGGGCCGCACCGAATCGTCGTAGGCCTTGCGCTGATCGCGGGTCAGCGCGAGCCCGGTGCCCACGCAGCCCGTGCACCAGCCGTGTTTGCTGTTGTACGAAAACATGCGCGGGTCGGGCTCGGGGTAGCTGGTGCCGCACACCGGGCAGGCGCGTTTGGTCGAAAACACCTTCACGCTGCCGATGCCCGCCCCGACCGGCACGCCGTGCGAGCCGTTGTCCATCGCGTGCGCCAGGCCATCGAGCGGCACCAGCAGGTGCATCACGCCCTTGCCGGCCTCGAGCGCACGCGCCAGCAGCGTGCGCAACTCGTCCTCGCGCTCCGGCGCGATCACGAGGTCGCCCACGGGCAGTTCGAGCGTGTGCTCCTTGAAGCGATCCAGACGCGGCCACGGATCGACCGCCACGAATGCACCGTCGACGCGCAGATGCGTGTGGCCGCGCGCCTTGGCCCACTTGGCAAGGTCGGTGTAGACGCCTTTGCGCGCCACCACCAGCGGCGCCAGCAGGCCGACGTGAATGCCCTTGTGGTCGCGCATCAGCTGCGCCGCGATGCTTTCGACGCTTTGCGGCCGAACCTCGGCGCCGTCGTGCACGCAGCGCTGCAGCCCGAGCTTGACCCACAGCAGGCGCAGGAAGTGCCACACCTCGGTGGTGGTGGCCACCGTGCTCTTGCGGCCGCCGCGCGACAGCCGCTGCTCGATCGCCACCGTGGGCGGGATGCCGAACACCGCGTCGACCTCGGGGCGGCCCGCCGGCTGCACGATGCTGCGCGCGTAGGCGTTGAGCGATTCGAGGTAGCGCCGCTGCCCTTCGTTGAACAGGATGTCGAAGGCCAGCGTGCTCTTGCCCGAACCGGACACACCGGTGACGACGTTGAACTTGCCGCGAGGCACCTCGACCGTCATCGCCTTCAGGTTGTGCTCGCGCGCGTTGACGATGCGGATCGAGTCGTCGCTCGCCGCGGGCCGGGCGCGCGCCGCACGCGCCAGGGTTTGCAACGGCACGCCCTCGCGCGCCACGTACTCGCCCAGACCGAGCGACTGTTCGTATTCGCGCAAGGCTTTGCCGGTGTGCGAATGCGCATGTGCCTTCAGGTCTTCCGGCGTGCCGGCCGCCACCAGCTCGCCGCCGCCATCGCCACCTTCGGGGCCGAGATCGATCACCCAGTCGGCGTTGCGGATCACGTCGAGGTTGTGCTCGATCACGATCAGGGAGTGGCCGCCTTCGAGCAGCTTGCGCAGCGCGCGCATCAGCTTGGCGATGTCGTCGAAGTGCAGCCCGGTGGTGGGCTCGTCGAACAGGAACAGCGTGCCCTTTTTCGCGGCCGGCTGATGCGAGCCGCCGCCGGCCTGGGCGAGAAAGCCCGCGAGCTTGAGCCGCTGCGCCTCGCCGCCCGACAGCGTGGGCACCGGCTGGCCGAGCCGCACGTAGTCCAGGCCCACGTCGACGATCGGCTGCAGCCGCGCCACCACCTCGCGGTCGTCGCGGAACAGCGTGCACGCTTCGGCCACGGTGAGTTCGAGCACGTCGGCCACCGACAGTTGGCGCGCGCCGCGCACGATGCGCACCTCGAGGATCTCGGCGCGGTAGCGCGTGCCGTCGCAATCCGGGCAGCGCAGGTACACGTCGGACAGGAACTGCATCTCCACGTGTTCGAAGCCCGAACCGCCGCAGGTCGGACAGCGTCCATCGCCCGCGTTGAAACTGAACATGCCGGCGCCGTAGTTGCGCTCGCGCGCCATCGGCGCATCGGCGAACAGCTTGCGCAGCTCGTCGAACGCGCCGACATAACTCGCCGGGTTGCTGCGCGCGGTCTTGCCGATCGGGCTCTGGTCGACGAACACCGCCTCTGCGAGCCAATCGGCGCCAAGCAGACGATCGTGACCGCCGGGCGATTCGGTGGCCTTGCCGAAGTGGCGCAGCAGCGCCGGCACCAGCACATCCTGCACCAATGTGCTCTTGCCGGAACCCGACACGCCCGTCACCACCGTGAGCCGCTGCAGCGGAAACGCAACCGTCAGGTTCTTCAGGTTGTGTTCGCGCGCGCCTTCGAGCAGCAGCTTCGGCGTGCTCTCGTTGACGTAGCGGCGGATGCCGATGCCCACGTGCTTGCGCGCGCCGAGGTAGGCGCCGGTCAGCGTGTCGGCCCTGCGCGCGGCGTCGGGCGTGCCGTCGAACACGATGCGCCCGCCTTGGGCGCCGGGCCCGGGACCCATGTCGATCAGGCGGTCGGCGGCCAGCATCACCGCGGGGTCGTGCTCCACCACCACCAGCGTGTTGCCGGCGTCGCGCAGCCGGTGCATGGCCTCGACGATGCGGTTCATGTCGCGCGGATGCAGGCCGATGCTCGGCTCGTCGAGCACGAACAGCGTGTTGACCAGCGAGGTGCCGAGCGCGGTGGTGAGGTTGATGCGCTGCACCTCGCCGCCGCTCAGCGTGCGGCTCTGCCGATCGAGCGTGAGGTAGCCCAAGCCAACGTCGCACAGATACTTCAGCCGCGTGCGGATCTCGCCAAGCAGCAGCTTCAGCGCCTCATCGAGTGCGCTCGATTCCGGCGCCAGCGCATCGAAGTAGCGTCGCACGCGTTCGATCGGCAACAGCATCAAATCGTGCAAGGTGAGGCCAGGCATCGCCTCGAGCTGCTCGCGCGTCCAGGCCGCGCCCGCGGGCAGGAATCGGCGCACCGGATCGAGCACTGCATCGGCGCCCTGCCTTCGACCCGATGCGCCACAGCAGCGCATCGAGCTTCAGCCGCGCGCCGTTGCACACGGTGCACGGCGTGTAGCTGCGGTACTTCGACAGCAGCACGCGGATGTGCATCTTGTACGCCTTGCTCTCCAGGTAGCCGAAGAAGCGGCGCACGCCGTACCACTGCTGGTTCCACTTGCCCTTCCACAGCGGCGAGCCTTCGATCACCCAGTGGCGCTGCGCCTCGGTGAGCTGGCTCCACGCGGTGTCGCGCGGGATGCCCTCGGCGCCGGCGTGTTTCATCAGGTCGTCCTGGCACTCCTTCCAGGCCGGTGTCTGCAACGTCTTGATCGCGCCGCTGCGCAGCGTCTTGCGGTGATCCGGGATCACGAGGCCCCAATCGACGCCGATCACGCGGCCGAAACCGCGGCAGGTGTCGCAGGCGCCATAGGCCGAGTTGAACGAGAACAGCGCCGGCTGCGGGTCGGCATAGCGGATGTCGCTCTCCGGGCAGTGCAACCCCGTGCTGTAGCGCCACAGTTCAGGCGCCGTCTCGTCGCGCAGCACGTAGACGTTGAGGCGGCCGCTGCCGCGCTTGAGCGCGAGTTCGATCGCCTCCATCACGCGCACGCGTTCCGCGCCGACGACGCGCAGCCGGTCGGCCACCACATCCAATACCTTCTTGTGTTCGACCACCCGCTCGGCCTGCACGCGCGTGAAGCCGCTGGCGGAGAGCCACTGCTCGACTTCGGCTGGCGTCACGTTCTCGGGCAATTCGACTGGAAACGTGATGGCCAGACGCGGGTCGCCGGCCTGCGTGGCGCGCTCCACCAGATCGGCGTGGATCGAGTCCGGCGTGTCGTGCCGCACCGACAGCGCGGTCTGCCGGTCGAACAATTGCGCCGGCGCGCGCGAACAGCAGCTTCAGGTGATCGTTCAGCTCGGTCATCGTGCCGACGGTCGAGCGCGACGTGCGCACCGGATTGGTCTGGTCGATGGCGATCGCCGGCGGCACGCCATCGACCCGATCGACCGCCGGGCGGTCCATGCGATCGAGAAACTGGCGCGCGTAGGCGCTGAAAGTCTCGACGTAGCGGCGCTGGCCTTCCGCATACAGCGTGTCGAACACCAGGCTCGACTTGCCCGAACCCGACGGGCCAGTGACCACCGTCATCTCGCCCGTTCGCACGTCGAGATCGAGGTTCTTCAGGTTGTGCTGTCGTGCGCCGCGGATGCGGATGACGCCGGTCATCGGGAGGCCTGTTGGCAAGAAGGCCGAACATTCTAAGGAAGCCAAGGGAGCGTTCGCCCGATCCGCGCTTGGCATTGCTGGCGGCATGGCAGCGCTTGTCAGCAGTGGCCGCGCGCGGTGGTTGTAACGCGCCGCGAATTTGTCACACGGTGTTCGCGCGCAAGGTAACCGCACGGTCCGAGTGCGTGCTTCGCACGGCGGTGCATCGCCGCACGCGCACGGCACATGACAAGATCATGCGCATCACAACCCTGTCCCTTCGTTACTCCGATATGTCCGAGCAGCAAGGCAAAAAGCCGTTCAAGCCTTCTGGCTTGATCGAGTTTGAATTCACCGACGTCGAAGCGGCGCGGCGCGAAGCCGACAAGCCGTCTGCGGTGGCCGCCCTAGAAAAACTGCTGCCGGGCTATTGGGAAGAACAGCGGCGTCCTCTCACGCCGGCGGATCGTGCCCTCACCGGCAAAGGCATCGACTGGATGCTGGCGCTGCCCTCCAATGCGCGGCCCAAGGCGCTGTGCGAGCAGTTCCCGCGCATCGCCAACCACCTGGCCGACATCTGGAACAACCCGCTCGACACGCAACTGGTGTTGATGCGCCTGCTCGCCGACGAGCGCGGCAACCGCAAAGGCTTCTCGCTGCAGATCGAGCAGGAGATCGGGCGCCTCGCTGCCTACGTGCAGTCGTTGCTCGAATCGGCGCCCACCGAGCCGGCCGGGCTGTAGCCACGCTGCGGCCGCTGGCCGCTCATCTCCGCGTTATCCCCTAGCTTCGCGACGAATCCGGCGCACGGATGCGCGCGTATCGGAGCGGCGTATACCCGTGCTTGCAGCGCGGGTCGCCGTCGCCTGTCGTGCAGTAAGAAGGCGAGCCCTCGATCGACGTAGCACCGCCTTCATCGGGCATTTAGGAGAGCGCATGAAAAGCTGGATTGGCTGTCTCACCCTCATGGCCGTCGCTTGCGGCGCCGCGGCCCAGACCCCCGTCAACCCGGCCGCCGGCAAGGCGCGCGCCGAAGCGGTTTGCTCGGCGTGCCACGGCCTCAACGGCGTGAGCGTCACCGACGCGATCCCCAACCTGGCCGGCCAGAAGTCGGCGTACCTGGCGAGCCAGTTGCGGCAGCTGAAGGACGGCACGCGCAAGAACGCCGTCATGGGCGCGATCGCCGCGCAACTCAGCCCCGACGACATCGCCAACGTCGCCGCGTACTTCGCGTCGCTGCCAGGCGCAGCGGCCGCGTCGGCAAAGTCCGATTTTCTGCCGCAGCTGGCCAAGACCGGCGTGACCTTCCCCGAGAACTATCGCCAGACCTTCACGATGTACCAGACGGTCAATCGGCCCGACATCAACCAGGTGCGCTACCTGTATGCCAACCCGGTGGCGCTGCGCGCCGCGCGCGAAGGCAAGCCACTGCCCGATGGCTCGGTGCTGGTTCTGGAGCAGTTCGCCGCCAAGCTGGGCGCGGATCGCAAGCCGATCACCGGCGCCAACGGCTTCTACGAACCGGATCGTTTCGTCGCCTACGCGGTGATGGCGCGCAACGCGGGCTGGGGCAAAGACATCCCCGAGATGTTGCGCAACGAGGACTGGAACTACGCCGTCTTCAATCCCGACAACAAGATGCGCCCGGGCGTCAATCAGGCCGAATGCCTGGCCTGCCACAAGCCGCTCGACCAGAAGAGCTTCACTTTCTCGATCGATCCGCTGACCACGGTGGCGAAGCGTTGACCACCCCCGGACGTTAACCACCCCCGAAGCGGCCTAGCGGCCGCCTCCCCCTCGAAGGGGGCGACACCAGCAGACCGGCAAAGCCGGATCTGCGGTGTCCTCTTGGGGACGCGCCACTGGCGTGGCGCGGCGCTGGGGCAGTGACTCAGATTGCGGCGCCGGGACTCGGCAGCCGAATCGTCACTTCGGTGCCACGGCCCACCTCGCTGCGCACCGAGACCTCACCGCGGTGCAGCTCGACGATGCGCTTGACGATCGCCAGGCCCAGGCCCTTGCCGTCCGCATCGCCCCGCGCGGCCGAGCCGGTGTAGAGGCGATCGAACAGGTGCTCGAGGTCGTCGGCGGCGATGCCGCGGCCGGTGTCGGTCACGGTGATGCGCAGTCCCTCGTCCCCGCTGTCGGCCTGCAGCGTCACGCGGCCGCCCGCCTCGGTGTGCTTCAGCGCGTTGTCGACCAGATTGGCCACCGCGCGCTCGAACAGTTCGATGTCGACGGCGGCGAACACGGCGTCGCGGCGCTCGCCTGCTGCAGCGCCACGCCTTGCTGCGCGGCACGGTCGGCGAAGCGCATCACGATGTCGTCGAGCACCTCGCCGAGGTCGACCGTCATCGACTGCAGCTTGAACTCGGGCTCATCCAGCAGGGCGAGATCGCCGAGCGAGCGCACCAGCTGTGCCGCGTTGCGCGTGTTGCGCAGCGCCACCTCGAGCATGGCCCGGTCCTCGCCACGCGCGGGGTCGGCGGCCCAACGACGATCGAGCGTTTCCAGGCAAGCCACCGTGGCCGTCAGCGGCGAGCGCAGATCGTGCGACAGGTTGCTGACGCTCTCGCGGCGGAATTGGTCAAGCCGGCGCAGCGCATCCCACTGCGAACGCAGCCGAGCCAGCATGGCATTGAAACCGGTGCGCAACTGCACGAATTCGTCGCCCGGGCGCCCTTTGCGCACCGGCGGGTGGTCGACCATCGCGGCGCCATCGAAGCCGTCGCGCTGCGCGCGCGCCACCGCGTCGCTCAGATCGCGCAACGGCCGCGTCACGGTGATGACGATCCATGCCGCGGCCGCGGTCAGCACCACGATCAATGCGAACAAGCCGGACATGGCCGAGCCGGCGAGCGAGCTGCGCACCACCTCCGCGCGGCCCGCGTCCAGCCCGGGCGGCTGGCTCACCAGGTAGAGGTAGCCGGCCGTCGTGGCATCGCGCCGGATCACGCTGTGGCGCAGCGGCCGCGCCGCGATCACCGCATCGATGTTCATGTGCTCCGGATCGTCGCCCATCACGTAGGCAGCGCGCCGGCGGTCGCCGGCCGTGGCCACCGCCTGCATCACCGGATCGAGCCGCACCTTGAAGCCCGGCTTGGGCTGCGCGCGTCCGCTGGCCGCCATCACCGTGCCTTGGGCATCGAGCAGGTACAGCTGCGTGTCGGGCTCGAACAGCAGCAGGTTGCGCAGGAAACCGGTGAAGCCGTCGGGGTCGCGCGCGTGCAGGTCGAGCAGATCGGGGTGCACGTCGACCACGCGCGCGATGAAGTTGTTGGCGCGCACGTAGGCGGTCTCGTGTTCGAAGCGCTGGAACGCCATCGCCACCGTCGCCAGCACGCCGAGCGCGGTGAACACGCCGGTGACGAAGATCGTCAACGCCAGGCGCAGCCGGACCGTCATGGCGGCAGCGTGCTGGGCGCGCTCATCGCGCGTCGCGCATCTTGTAGCCGGCGCCGCGCACGGTCAGGATCAACAACGGCCGCATCGGGTCGGCCTCGAGCTTGGCACGCAAGCGGTTGATGTGCGTGGTCACCGTGTGCTCGTAGCCTTCGTGCGAGTAGCCCCATACCGCATCGAGCAGCTGCGCTCGCGAGAACACGTGCCCGGGGTGCTGCGCGAAGTACAACAGCAGGTCGAACTCCAATGCCGTCAGCTCCACCGGCTGGCCGCGCACCTTCACCTCGCGCCGGGCCACCTGGATCTCGAGCTCGCCGTTGCGCAGCAGCACGCTGCCGGCTCCTTGCGCCTGGTGGTGCTGCGCCTGGCGCAGCAGCTCGGCACGGCGCAGCAGCGCCTTCACGCGCGCCAGCAGTTCGGCCATCGAAAACGGCTTGGTCAGGTAGTCGTCGGCGCCGAGCTCCAGCCCCAGCACGCGGTCGAGCTCGGTCGACTTGGCGGTCAGCATCAGGATCGGCGTCGCCGTGCCCTTGGCGCGCAGCGCCTTGCACACCTCGAGCCCGTCGAGGCCCGGCATCATCAGGTCGAGGATCAGCAGGTCGGCCGCCCTCTCCGATTGGCTGTCGAGCGCGGCGCGGCCGTCGGCCACCGGCGTCACCGCGTAGCCGGCGTGGCGCAGGTTCAGCGCGATCAGGTCGCGGATGTCGGCCTGGTCTTCGGCGACGAGGATCTCTGCACCCATGGTGGCGGCTTCCATGCGAGGACTGTCGCCCCGCTGTGGCGCGTTCTTACATCGATGTTATCTGGCTGTGAGGATCGGTGACCTGGGCGCGAGGCCGGGGCCCGACAGTGTGCGCATCCGACCCCTGCACAACCCCGTAGCTTCCGCCATGACCACCACCGCCGAGACGCCGACCACCGCGAGCCCGCTGACCTGGGCCGACCTGGCGCAGCACCGCGCCTTCCTCGTGCACTACGCCAGGCGCCGCCTGCACGACCCCACGCTCGCGGAAGACCTGGTGCACGACGTGTTCGAGGCGGTGATGGGCGGCCGCGCGCAGTTCGGCGGCCGGTCGGCGCCGCGCAGCTGGCTGGTGGCGATCCTGCGCCACAAGATCGTCGACCTGGTGCGCGAGCGCAGCGGCCACGACAGCCTCGACACCTGCGACCTCGACGACGAGCTGGCGTTGCCGTGCCCGCTGCCGCGTCCCGACGAGGTCGCCGAGCAGCGCGAGCTGCTGGCGCGCACGTTGCAGCGCATCGCCGCACTGCCCGCCGGACTGCGCGACGCGATGCAGCTGCGCGTGCTGCGCGACCACACCAGCGAGGCCGTGTGCTCGCTGCTCGGCATCACCGAGCAGAACCTGTTCGTGCGCATGCACCGCGCGCGCGCCCAACTCACCAGCGCGGCACACTGAGCGCGGCGCGCGCCCGGTCAGGGCGCGTCGCCAGCAATCGATTTGAAGGCGAGCCACTCGCGCCGCGTGCGCGGGCCGTAGGTCGCGAACGTCGGTCGCGGGTCGTTCAGGTACTCGAGCTTGCTCTTCTGCACGCGGTCCTTCGCCAGCTTCGTGCGCAGCTCGTCGGGCTTGAGCCCGTACACGCGCGCGGCGTTGAGGCCGAACACCTTGCGCTTGAGCTCCGGCGTGAGCGCCAGGTAGCCGAAGCGCTGCTGGAACTCGTTGCTGATCTGGAAGGCACGGAAGGCGAGGATCTGGTCCTGCGGGCTGCCGTACCAGATGGAGTCGGTGCCCCACAGCAAGCGGTCCTCGCCGAAGGTCTTCAGCAGCTTGCCCAGCAGATGCGCCGCCTGGTCGGGATCGCGCATCACGAAGCGCCAGGTGCTGCCGAGTTCGGCGTACACGTTGCGCGGATTGCCGGCCTCCTGCATCGAGCGCACCAGCACGTCGATGCCGGCCTTGGCGTTGGCGTCGTACGGCCCCTCTTTCACGGCGGTATCGAAGCCGGCGTGGTAGATCAGGAAGGTCATGTCGGGATGGCGCTTGGCCACGGGCCCGATGTCGCGTGCGGTCGAGTACTCGTAGCCGCGCGCACCGAACGCCAGCCCCTTGTGCACGGCGATGTTCTTCACGCCGAGCTTGCGCGCGCGCTCGATGAACGGCGTACCGAAGCGATCGTCGTCGAGGTAGAAGCCCGCGGCGCCGTCGGCCGGGCCGAATTGTGTGTAGGTCTTGAACGCGGCCACCGGAAACTGCGCCGCCTGCGCGTCCATGCCGTCGATCTCACCGGCCAGCGTGGGCATGCAGCGACCGTGCAGCAGCAGCCGCTGCGTGCCGTCGAGCGCATTGGCGGCGGCGCGGGTCGCGCCTGCGGCTTCGAAGTCGAGCGGGTTGGTCTGCATGCCGCCGGGCACGTGCGACAGCACGCCCATCGCGGTGTCGCTGTCGTGGAACACGTCTTTCAGCAGCGCGCCGCTGGAAAAGCACTCCACATGATCGGCCTTGCCGCAGTTGCTGTTGGGCATGCTGCGAAACGCGTTCGGCCCGGCTCGCTGGCGCCACGCGCCCTTGGGGTTCACGTGGTGCAGCTGCACGTCGAAAATGAAGTCGTCGCTGGCCAGCACCGTCTGCGCCGCCGCCAGTTCGAACGGCGCCGCTTTCGGCAGCACATAGGATCCGCCGCGCTGTCCGCTGGCCGCAAACGCTTCGTTGAACGCCGACAGCGTGGCCGCCGCACCGAGCAGCGACGTGAGGTACGCGCGCCGTGACGTGGCCAGCCGACGCTGGTTGTCGTGCAGTGCCACCACCGCGCGCTCGCGCGCATACAACGCCGCGGCATTCAGCGGCACCGGCTCGAACTCGCCATTGGAGGTGGTGTCGAGCTTGATCGGCAGGCGGCCGGCTGGGAGGGCGTGATCGGACATGGCGGTCTCCGGCATCGAGAGCGGCAACGCTTACGATAGGTCGCAGCCCGCACGCTGCCAAGTTGGCGGCTTGCCCTTTACACGATGGCGAGGTCTTTCCCGATGCAAGTCGGTCGCTGGAGGCACGCGCTCGGCGCGCTGTGGCTCGTGCTGTTCGCGGCGAACGCGCTCTCGCAGGAGCCGCGCCACAACCCGTTCGACGACCCGTTCTTGGTGGTCACCAGCGGGCTTGCGTCCTGCCCGCGCGCCGAGGCGCCGCTGTACACCGAAGAGCAGATCCGCAACGAGGCGCACGACCGCTCGCAGCGCGGCACGAGCTGCTGGCTCGCGGGCCGCTGCCGTCTGCACAACGCCTACCTCTACGACAAGGAGATCGTCCCGCGCGTGGTCAAGGCGGTGCAGGCCGACGGCCGTTACGCCGACACCAGCGTGTGGGCGCTCGGCCAACGGCGCTGGGTGTGGTTGAAAGGCTGCGTGTCCAAGCCCGAACAGCGCGAGGCGCTGGAGCGCCTGGTGCGTCTGATCGACGACGTGGAGGGCGTGGTCAACGAGTTGATGGTCGGCACCGGCGGCACGCCGCCGTACAAGACGGCGGCGCCGTAGCGGTCAAGCCGCTTCCAGCACCGGGTAGTCGATGTAGCCCTGGGCACCGCCACCATAGAAGGTGGCGCGGTCCGGTGTGTTGAGCGCCGCGCCCTCGCGCAGGCGGCGCACCAGATCCGGGTTGGCGATGTAGGGCTTGCCGAAGGCGATCAGGTCCGCGCCGCGTTCGACCGCCGCTTCGGCGAGCGCGCGGTCGTAGCCGTTGTTCACCATCCACGCGCCGCGGCCACCGGCCTCGCGGTACGTGCGCTTGAACGCGTCGTAGTCGAACGGCCGCTCGGGGATCTCGCGCACGCCGCCGGTGGCGCCTTCGATCACGTGCACATAGGCCAGCGGCAAGGGTCCGATGATCTGCGCCACGTGCTGAAACAAGGGCTGCGGATCGGCGTCGACGATGTCGTTGGCCGGCGTCACGGGCGACAGCCGGATCGCTGCCCGTCCCGGTCCGGCGGCCTCGACCACGGCGTGCACCACCTCGCGCAGGAAACGCGTGCGGTTCTCGATCGAGCCGCCGTAGCCATCGGTGCGGTGATTCGCGCCGGTCTTCAGGAACTGGTCCACCAGGTAGCCGTTGGCACCGTGGATCTCCACGCCATCGAAGCCCGCGTCCTCGAGCGCGCCGTGCGTGGCGCGCGCGTAGGCGGCCACGATGCCGGGGATCTCGTCGCCGTGCAGCGCGCGCGGCGTCACGGTCGGCTCGAACACCGGCTTGCCGTCGCGGATCAGCACGGTCTTGGTCTTGGCCGCGATGGCCGATGGGGCCACCGGCACGCCGCCAGCGGGCTGCAACTCGTGGTGCGACACGCGCCCCACGTGCCACAACTGCACCACGATGCGGCCGCCCGCGGCGTGCACCGAGTCGGTCACACGACGCCAGGCCCGCAGCTGCTCGGGCGCGTACAAGCCCGGTACGTCGGCATAACCCTGGCCCTGGTGGCTGATCGCGGTGGCCTCGGTGATCAGCAGGCCCGCGCTCGCGCGCTGCGTGTAGTAGGTGACCGCCATGTCGGTGGGCACCGCGTTGGGCGAGCGGTTGCGCGTCAGCGGCGCCATCACGATGCGGTTGGGCAGGTGCAGCGCACCGGCGGTCACAGGCTCGAACAGACGGCTCATACGCTGAGCGCCCCGAACCAGCGGGACGGCTTGTGGAACACGGTTCGCACCCGGGCTTCCGCCGGGCGCGCCGCGATTGTGATCAGCCGCGAATGTCCTGCCAGCTTCCGGTGTCTTGCAGGAACGGTGATAGAAGCGGCTCGCTCCAGGCCAGCCGCGCGCCCCCGCTGAGTCGCCAGGCCTCGCGCACGCGCATCTTCAGCAATCGCTGCGCCCCCGCGAACGCGGCCAGCTCGTCGCCTTGCCAAAGCAGCTCGGTGTCGACCGCCACGTGCAATCGATCGCCGCGCGCGAAGTCGACGAACAACAAGCCGGCGTGCGGATGAAGCTGCAGGTTGCCGAGCGTGTTGAACATCTGGTTGCCGGCGAAGTCCGGCACCGTCAGCACGTCGACGCCCTCTGCGTCGCGCTGCACGCGCACGAAGCCCGGCTTGCCGCCACGGTGGGACACGTCGACACCGTGCGCCGCACTGGCGCCGATCTGCGCCGGCGGCACCGCCGTGGCGATGAAGAAGGTATCGGCGCCGCGCACCAGCGAGGCCGCCGCCAGGTCGAGTCGCGCCATGCGTTGGGCGACCACCGGTTGCGACGCGTCATCCACCCAGCGCGCGTGCCGGCCCTGGATGTACTTGGGACAGTTGCCGAAACTTTGCTGCACTTGCAGCGTGAAGCCATGTGCCTGCACCGAGCGCACCACGCCGTTCATGCGGTTGCGCCGCCGCGTGTGCGGCTCGATGCCGAGCACGCCGAGCGACGCACCGACATGCAGCGCCGCATGCAGCGGATCGGCGGCATCGGTGCGGCGTGTCGATCGCGAGCGTGCCGGCATCGGGCGTGCGCATGAAGCCCGGCGCGCCGGCCAGCAGCGAGGCGTGCGGCTGACCCCGCTGCATCGATGCTGCCGACAACCACGAACGGCAGCTTGTGAAACAGCTCGCGGTGCGGATCGGGCATGTGGTCGCGCACGACGCGCGAGCCCACTTCGGCCAAACGCTGGCGCATGCCGACCCGCTCCTGCAGCGCCTGCTCGCCGGCGTGGTACGGATCGGTCGGCGACTCGACCAGGGTGTTGGGGGTTGCAGTTTCGGCATTCATGGTCACCATCGTGCCGGCGCGGCGCGCGTCGGCCAATGCCGCGGCCTGCAGTTGATTGCTCCATTTCACGCAACAATCGTCCATGGACCGGCTCAAGGCCTTGCAGACCTTCGTGCGCATCGCCGACGAAGGCACCTTGACCAAGGCGGCCGATGCGCTCGACCTGTCGCTGCCGGCGGTGGTGCGCTCGCTGGCCGCGCTGGAGGCACACCTGCGCGTGCGCCTGTTCAACCGCACGACGCGCCGCGTCGCGCTCACCGATGAAGGGCGCCGCTATCTCGACTATGCGCGCCAGGTGCTGGCCACGCTCGACGAGGCCGAGCGTGCGATCAGCAACGACCTGTCGTCACCCGCCGGCATGCTGCGCGTGACCGCGCCGGTGCTGTTCGGCCAGCTGCACGTGGCGCCGGCGGTGATGCGCTTCCTGCAGAAGCACCGCAAGGTGCAGGTGGAGCTCGAGCTGGCGGACCGCGTGGTGCCGTTGCTCGACGAAGGCTTCGACGTCGGCATCCGCATCGGCGCGCTGGCCGACTCATCGCTGGTGGCACGCTCCATCGGCGCGGTGCGCCGCGTGGTGGTGGCCAGCCCCGCCTTCCTGCGCCGGCACGGCGTGCCGAAGCGACCGCAGGACCTGCAATCGCTCGAGTGCGTGCGGCTGACGAGCGGCAGCACGCAGTGGGCGTTCCACGACGGTGACAAGGTGACCAGCGTGCCGGTGCACGGTGCGCTGCGCTGCAACCACGTGCAGGCGGTGATCGACGCTTGTGTCGCCGGGCTCGGCTGCGGCGTGTTCATGTCGTACCAGGTCGCGAGCCTGGTCGAGCAGGGGCGACTGAAGGTCGTGCTCGATGCGTTCGAGCCGCCGCCGCGCCCGGTCAACCTGGTGGTGCCGCAGGCCCGGCTGCTGCCGGCGCGCACACGCGTGTTCATCGATTGGATGTTGCGTGACCTGCGCCACTTCAAGGGTCGCATCTGACACACCCACCCCCGTCTGTCCGTTCACATCCAGGAGGCAACCATGGCGACGACTCCGCGCAAGGCCCCGGCTTCGAATCCAGCGCCCGTGTTGTGGCGCGGCGGCGAGGCGATTCCGGTAGAGAAGCAGGAGGACCGCTTCACGCTGATGTCGCCGAGCCCGGCACAGATCGAGCAGCTGACTCGCCTGCCGGGCGTGCAGGAAGTCAAACGCGTGAATCGTCAGGTGACCAAAGTGATCACCACGCAGAACGATCGCGATCACGTGATGGCGGCGATGCGTTCCGACACCTTCGGCGCCATTGCGCACCATGCATACAAGCCGGCGGGCAGCGAAGGCACGGTGTACTACCTGACCGACAAGATCGTCGTGCGCTTCAAGCCCAGGACCACCACCGCACAGATCGAGGCACTGCTGGCCAAGCACAGCCTGCGCCTGCTGAAGACCTATGCGATGCCGAACACCGTGCTGGTGCAGGTCACCAAGGCCAGCGGCGTCAATCCGCTGAAGCTGGCCGACCGGCTCAGCACCGAGCGCATCGTCGACTACGCCGAGCCCAACCTGGTGAACCGGCACACGACGGCGTACACACCAACCGATGGCTTGTTCAAGCGCCAGTGGCACCTGCATTCGCAGCGCGCGCCGCAGCTCGCCGCCGACGCCTCGGTGCAGGCGCCGCCGGCGTGGGACATCACGCGCGGTTCGCGCGAGGTGGTGGTGGCGGTGATCGACGACGGCTTCGACATCGACCACCCGGACTTCCAAGGCGCCGGCAAGATCGTGCAGCCGCGCGACTTCGTCGATGGCGACGCCAAGCCCTTCCCCACCGACGCCAATTACCACGGCACGCCGTGCGCCGGCGTGGCGATCGCAGAGTCCAACGGCCGCGGCGTGGTCGGCGCGGCACCGGGCTGTGCCTTCATGCCGGTGCGCATCTCGATGGCCGAAGACGACGACCAGAGCGCAGAGATCTTCGACGAGGTGGCCGAACACGCCGACGTGCTGTCGTGCAGCTGGGGTCCGCCGCCGGTGTACGCGCCGCTGTCGCGTCTGCTGGCCGACACGCTGGCGCACATCGCCCGCCAAGGCGGCCCGCGCCGATCGGGCTGCGTGATCTGTTTTGCCGCGCACAACTTCAACGCGCCGGTGCGCGACGTGACGCTGCCCAACGAAGTGCAGTGGCACGACGGCGAGCGCCTGCGCACCACACGCGGCAAGATCGAGAACGGCTTCGCCTGCCATGCCGACGTGATCACCGTGTCGGCTTCGACCAGCCTGAACCAGAAGGCGCAGTACAGCAACTGGGGACGCGAAGTCTGGCTCTGCGCGCCGAGCGACAACTGGCATCCGCTCGACGACGCCGCCTACGCGCCGGGCCTCGGCATCTGGACCACCGACAACGAGGCCGTCGGCAGCGGCTTCACCGCCAACAGCCGCTACACCGGCGACTTCGGCGGCACGTCGAGCGCGACGCCACTGGTGGCCGGCATCGCGGCGCTGGTGATCTCGGCCAACCCGGCCTGAGCGCGGCGCAGGTCAAGGACATCCTGCGGCGCACCGCCGACAAGATCGAGGACCCGCGGACCGACGAGATGACCGGCGAGGCGTTCGGCCGCTACGATGGCCGCGGCCACAGCCGTTGGTTCGGCTATCGGCAAGGTCAACGCGCGGCGCGCCGTGCAGGAGGCGGCGCGCCGCAAGCGCAACACGCGCTAGCCGATGCGCGTGAGCGCCATCGTCCAGTTGGTTTCCCACTCGCGGCCGTCGAGCGAGAACGACTGCTCCCAGCGCGCCGCCTCGGGCCCCAGCCGCGTCCAGTCGAAGCGCACCTGCACTTCGCGGCCGTCGTCGGTGTCCATGCCATAGAACACGCCGCGGTCGCCCTCGAAGCCGCCATGCACCGGCGGCGTCAGCACGCCGTCGCGGCTGTTGATCCAGTAGATCGACCAGCGCCGCTGCGCCACGTCGAAGGTGCGCACCGTCAGGCCCGACCAGCCGAGGCTCGGGAAGTCGATCTGATCGATGTTGGCGCCGCCGTTCAGCCGCGGCTCGCAGGCGTTGATGCCTTCGAACTCGGTCCAGTGATCCGCGCCGCGCAGTCGCGACATCAGCCGCCGGTTGTGCACGCGCCAGCGGCCAGCGAGAAAGTCGAAGTCGTGGATGTCGCCATGCGGCAGGTTGCCGAGTTTCATGGTGGAGGCTCCGGTGGTGAGTGAGTCTGTCGAGAGAAGCGGTCAGCGCAACCACGAGCGCGCCGCGGGCTGCAGCCGCATGCGCTGCAGCGCGGTGGCACGCAGCCGCGGCAGCACGGCGCCCCGCCAGCGCGGCGTGGCGTCGAGTCGCGCCAGCGCCTCGTCGGCGGCAGCCACGCTCGGCGTGCGCGACAGCCACGCCAGCACCGGCGCATCGACGCGCACCGGCAGCCGCGGGTAGTTGTTGGCTGCGGGCTCGGTCTCGAGCACCGCGCACGGCATCAGGCCACACTCGCGCAGCAGCGGCATCGCGTCGCGCTCGAAGTTGCGCTTGAGCGTTTCGTCGGCCGGCGTCGCCAGCGTGGCAATGAACAGCACGTACAGCGAACGCGGCAGCGTCGCTTCGGCATTGCGGTGCGGGCGCGGCGCGGCCGGCGTCGTGAGCGCCCAGGTCGGTCGCGCATAACGCAGCAGCCGCACGTCGTCGGAGTCGATCATCGTGGCGTTGGCGACGGTGCGGTTGGCGAGCCAAGTCGCGCCGCTGTAGAAGCCTTCGAGCCCGCGCTGGCGCGCCGGCATGTCGGCGAAACCGCGCAGCCACACGTAGTGGTCGGGCCGGTCGAGGTCGCGAAAGTGCGCCATCACGCGCATGCCGAGCGCCTCTTGGGTCTCGATGAATTCGCGCTCGAACAGCTCGATCAGCACGTCGCGCCGGTTCGGCTGCATCAGGTAGTCGCGCAACTCGATCACCGCGCAGTCTTCGAGCGCCGGCGAAGCGAGCGGCATGGCCGCAGTGGTGTGCATCGCGATCTCCCAGTTGGTGACATGGGCGCCATCGTCGCCGGCAAATACTGACAATGCATGTCAGTATTTGATGCGACACTGCCGTGCCATGCTGGCCAGCCGCCTGTTGTCGCTGTTGATGCTGCTGCAATCGCGCGGCCGCATGAGCGCGCCGGCACTGGCGCGCCAACTCGAGGTGTCGGTGCGCACGGTGTACCGCGACATCGACAGCTTGAGTGCGGCCGGCGTGCCCGTGTACGGTGACCCAGGCCGCAACGGCGGCTACCAGTTGCGTGATGGCTGGCGCACGCAGCTCACCGGGCTCACGTCCAGCGAAGCGCGCGCGCTGTTTCTGGCCGGACTGCCCGGACCGGCCAAGGCGCTCGGCATGGGCGAGGCCGCCGCGTCGGCGCATCTGAAGCTGGTGGCCGCGCTGCCCGGCGACTGGCAGGCCGATGCGCAGCGGGTGGGTTCATGCTTCCATCTCGACCCGGTCGACTGGTTTCGCGACGCCGCGCCGGTGGATCATTTGCGCGACGTGGCGCACGCGGTGTGGAACGAGCAGCGCCTGCGCATGCGCTACGAGAGCTGGACCGAAGTGGCCGAGCGCGAGATCGAACCGCTCGGCCTGGTGCTCAAGGCCGGTGCCTGGTACGTCGTCGGCCGTGCGCGGCCGCGTGGCGCGCACCTACAAGCTCGACAACATGCACGAGGTGCAGTTGCTCGCTCAGCGCTTCAAGCGGCCGCGCGCATTCGACCTGGCAGCCTATTGGGCCGAAGCCACGCAGCGTTTCGAGGAAGGCGTCTACCGCGACTTCGCGACGCTGCGCGCGTCGGCCGCCGGCTTGAAGCGCTTGCAGACTTTCAGCCCGGTGGTGGCGCAGGCAGTGCAGCGCACTACGACCGCGCCCGATGCCGAGGGCTGGGTCACGGTGACGGTGCCGATCGAATCGATCGACCACGCGGCGCGCGAGATGCTCAAGCTCGGCGCCGATGCCGAGGTGCTGGAGCCCGCCGAGCTGCGCAGCCGACTCGCGCAGGCGGCGCGGGCGATGCTCGCGCTTTACGGCTCGTCGAACAGCCGCTAGTCATCCGTAAAATTGAGGACGCACATCTATCAGTTAGGGGGATGCAGCTAGGGATGCACGAAAGGCTTGTTAGGGATGTGGCAACGTGGCTGCGCTTCCTACATTGGCTGCCCAGCCTCCTGATGGAGTTCACCATGAAACCCACGCCTCCTCGCAGCCACGGCTACAGCACGTCCGACGCCTCGCCGGTGCGCAGTAACCTCGTCAAGCCCGGCCGCTTCGGCCTGCTGTTTCCTGAGTTGGCCAACGTGCCTTGGACCACCGGCGATCTGGCGAAGGACGACCAGATCGCCGTCGAGCTGGGCAGGCGCGATGCACGCGATGCACGCGTGGCCGGCGTGATCCCCGCCGGCTTCACCTACTTCGGGCAGTTTGTCGACCACGACATCACGTTCGATCCGACCAGCATCGGCGAGAACGCAGTCGACATCGGCGATCTGGTACGACCTGCCGCTCGCCTGCGACGGGATCAGCGAACAGCACGGCGATGCCTCGGCGACAAGCGCAACGAGCGAGAACCTGATCGATCGCACAGCGGCACCGCACGCTGCTAGCAGTTTCACAATGCGTTGTGCCGGTGCACCAGCCCGGCCTGCGGCATTCGGGCGGAGCCGCAAGCAGGTGAGGCACCACTACCAGCGCGTGGTGACCTGCAACGCGTTGCGACGGCACCAGCGAACGACGGCGAGCCCACGGTCGACAAGCGCCAAGGCGAGGACCTCGATCGTCGCACAACTGCATCGGCCCCGGAGCACTTCACCACGTGAGCCTGTTCATTCCGCTGCCGAGCTTCGCAAGCAGGTGATGCCAGCGCTTGCTCAACGAGTTCTGCCCGCGCCGCCTATGCGCATGGTCGGCTCACGAGCATATTCCGGTGGATCTGGCGGCCTAGCTACACATTCGCTCGAAGTACCACTTCAACAAGGTGTTTGCGGCCGGCACCGACTTCAACCTCGCCTTCACTTTCACCGGCGACGGCGGCTTCTTCGGGTTGCCGCGTTACCCGAGCAACTGGCTGCTCGACTGGCGCCAGTTCTTCGCGGGTCTGGGCACCAATCCGCAGCTGGCCAATGCAATCGACACGTCGCTGTCCGACCAGCTGTTGATCGGCCCGGCGAAGACGCCGCTGGCCGAGCTGAACCTCAAGCGCGGTGCTCGCCACTACAAGCTGCCGCCGGGCCAGGCGGTGGCCGCGCGAATGGGGCTTGAGGCGCTGGCACCCGAGCAACTCGAGAGCGGTGTCGGCGGCGAAGCCATCAAGAAGTTCGACCTCTCGCGCCACACGCCGCTGTGGTTCTACGTGTTGAAGGAGGCCGTTTTTTTTTTTTTTTTTTTTTGTGTTTTATGTTTTTGTTTTTTTATGTGTTGAAGAAGGTCTACACCGGCGGCCAGCACCTCGGCCCGGTGGGCGGCACGATCGTCGCCGAAGTGATCATCGGCCTGTTGAAGGACGACCCCGAGAGCGTGCTGAACGCGCCGACCGCCGAACTGCCATCGGCCGACGGCAAGTTCAAGATCGCCGACCTGTTCAAGTTCGTCGAGAGCAGGAAGGGCCAGGGCAACATCCCGGCCGCGGGCGTGATCAACCCGCTGGAGGCCTGAGCGTCACTCCACGGGCCCGCGCTTCGGCGCGGGTTCGTGCGATCAGTCGGCCTTGGCCCCCGACTCCTTGACCACCTTGGCCCACTTGACGATCTCTTCGCCCTGGAACTTGGCCAGTTCCTCCGGCGTCGAGATCCACGGCTCGAGGCCCAGGGTCTTGAGCTTGTCCTGCACATCGGGGAGCGTGAACACGCGCTTGATTTCGCCGTTCAGGCGCGCCACCACGTCGCGTGGCGTGTTGGCCGGCGCGAACACGGCGAACCATGTGGTGGCCTCGAAGCCCGGCACGGTCTCGGCGACGGTGGGCACGTCGGGCGCGGCGGCCGAGCGTTTGGCCGTGGTCTGCGCCAGCGCGCGGATCTTGCCTTCCTTGGCCATCGGCAACGCCGAAGGCATGTTGTCGAACATCAGCTGGATCTGGCCGCCGACGAGATCGGGTATCGCGAACTGCCGGCCCTTGTACGGCACATGCTGCATCTGCGTGCCGGTGAGCGACTTGAACAGCTCGCCCGACACATGCACCGACGTGCCGATGCCGGGCGATCCGAAGCTCAGCTTGTTCGGGTTGGCCTTCATGTAGGCGATGAGCTCCTGCACCGTCTTCACCGGCAGGTCGTTGGTCACGACCAGCAGGTTGGGCGCCGACGCGATGTGGGCCACCGGCACGAAGTCCTTCACCATGTCGTACGGCATCTTGCTGTACAGCGCGCCGTTGATCGAATGCGTGCCGACGGTGCCCATCACCAGCGTGTAGCCGTCGGGCGGCGACTTGGCAACGGTGTCCGCGCCAATGTTGCCGCCGGCGCCGGGCTTGTTGTCCACCACCACCGGTTGGCCGAGATTGGCGCGTTCGCTGAACAGCCGCGCCAGGATGTCGGGGGCGCCACCGCTGGGGAACGTGACCACCATGCGGATCGGCTGCTTCGGATAGGGCTGCGCCAGGGCGGGTGCGACCGACAGGCTGCACAACAGGCCCACCAGCGCAGCCGCAAGGCGAATCGGTTTCATCAATCGTGTCTCCTGGGTGATAGGGGCCTTGGGCCACCGTCGCCGCAGGATAGCCCAAGCACCCGATGCAGCCGCTAGGCGGCGAACGCGCGCGCAAAGCGCGAGGCGATGCCTTGCAGCCGCTCGACCGGCTCGTTGGCATACACCAGGCGCAGGTAGCGTGCCGTGTCGGCCTCGCCCCAGTTCTCCATCGACGTGGCAGCCACGCCGTGCGGCATCAATGCAGCCGATGCCTGCGCACCGCTGAGGCCGCGAGCACCGACGTCGATCAACAACGACCAGCCACCGGCGGCCGGAATGACACGGCACTGCGGCGACAGCTCGCGCACCAGTTGGCCGTGTCGTTGTTGCCAGGTGGCGGTGCAGGCGGGAATGCCGTCGTCGGGTGCTTCGATCGCCGCCGCCACCGCCTGCTGCGCCAGGCCCACCGGGCACACCACGTTGGAGATCGCAACGCGGCCGATCGCTTCGGCCGCCGGCAGCGGGCACACCACCCAGCCGACGCGCCAGCCGATCATGCGGTATTCCTTGGAGGCCGCACCCACGGTCACCGTGCGCTCGCGCATGCCATCGAACGCCACCGGATGCCAGTGCGGTGCGCCGTCGAACAGGATGCGTTCCATCGCGCTGTCGTAGACCATCCAGGCGTTGGCCTTCACGCAGGCCTTGCAGATCGCCGCCCACTCGTCGCGCTCGAACACCGCGCCGCTGGGCATCGACGGGCTCATCATCAGGAAGGCCTTGGTCTTGGCCGACACCGCATCGGCGATCGACTTCAGGTCGACACGCCAACCGGTCTCGCTCGGCACCAGCCGGATGAAACGCGGCACGCCGCCAGCCAGGCGCACGCGGTTGATCAGGCCGACGTAGGTCGGGCTCGTCAGCACCACCTCGTCGCCCGGGTCGATGAGGGCCAGCAGTGCGTTGAGCACGCCGCTCAAGCCGCCGGCGGACACGAAACACTGGCGCCGCCAGTCGTAGCTGCCTTCGTTCAGGCGCGCATTGCGTTCCACCAGCGCCGTGGCCGCGCGACGCAGGCGGTCGTGGCCGAAGAACGGCAGGTAGCTGTTGGCGTCGTCGTCGTGCACCGCGGCCAGCGAGGCCTGCAGGGCCGGCGCCGGCGGCAGCAGGTCGGTGTCGAGGTTCTCCAGCCGCAGCATCGAGGGATCTTGCAGCGCATCGGCCTGGTCGCCCATGCGTTCGACGCCGATCGGCGTCATCGCGGCGGTTCGTCGGGCGATCGGCGGGGCGGGGCGTGCGGTCATGGCGGGTTTCAGGTCGCTGTGCAGATGAGAGAACGCGCATTGTCGCGGCGCCCGGCGCGATCGTTCCGACGGCGCCTGGGCCTGCGAGAACGTTCAAGACGCCGCGTCGCTCGCACGCTAGAACAAACGTTTCGACCCGAGGCCCGACGATGACATTCGACGCGATGACGGCATTCTTCGTGTTCGCGCTGGTGGCGGCGGCCACGCCCGGGCCGAGCAACTTGATGGTGCTGGCCGCCGGCGCGCGTGCCGGGCTGGTCGGTGGCCTGCCCTGCCTGGCTGGCGTGGTGGCTGGCATGGCGCTGTTGATCGGTGCCGCCGCGCTCGGCTTGGGTGGCGTGATCACCGCGCTGCCGGCCGCGATGGTGGCACTGCGTTGGGGTGGCGCGGCGTTGCTGCTCTGGCTGGCCTGGCAGATCGCGCGTGCCCCGCCGATGCGAGACGGCCCGCGCGCCGAGCCGGTGGGCTTTTGGCGGGCGCTGGCTTTTCAGTGGATCAATCCGAAGTCGTGGATCGTGGCGGCCAGTGCGGCGGCCACTTACGGCCCGGCCGCCAGTGACGCGCCCTTCGCTCGAGCGCTGTGGATGGCGGGCCTCTTTGCAGCCGCAGCCGCGCCAAGCTGCTTGTTGTGGCTGGCCTTCGGCTCGGCGTTGCAGCGCGCGCTGACCGACCCACCGCGCGCGCGGATGTTCAACGCGCTGATGGGGCTGTTGCTGGCCGCCTCGGTGGTGTTCGTCGTCGCCTGACGCGGCTTTGTACGATCATCGGCAGGCACGCTGTCGAAATGCGCCCGCGCCGAACGACATGGTTCGGGCGAGGCACGGTGCGTCGCCTTCTTCGGAGCCAAACATGGAATACATGCTGATGATCTTTTCGGACCCCAAGGGATGGGAGCAGCTCACGCCGGCGCAAGCGGCGGAGGGCATGGCCGCCTACGGGGCTTATCACGAGGCCTTGGAAAAGGCCGGCGTGCTCAAGCACAGCTCACGCCTGCGCCCCGCCAACAGCGCCACCACGGTGAGGCTGAAATCGGGCAAGTCACAGGTGCTCGACGGGCCGTTCATCGAGACGCGCGAGCAGCTCGCGGGCTACTTCCAGATCGACGTGCCCGACCTCGACACCGCTTTGTCGTGGGCGGCGCGTTGTCCCGGCGCGGCCTACGGCGCGCTCGAAGTGCGCCCGGTGTGGGCCATGGGTGAACCCTGAGGCTGCTGCGCGCGCCGCCGAAGCGGCGGCGCGGCGCAGCTACGGCAAGCTGATCGCGGTGCTGGCCGCGCGCACGCGAGACGTCGCCGCCGCGGAAGATGCGTTGTCCGATGCGCTGGCGGTCGCGCTCGCCGAATGGCCCGAACGCGGCGTGCCCGATTCGCCGGAAGCTTGGTTGTTGACCGTGGCCCGACGCAAGTTCATCGATGCCCTGCGACGCCGGCGCCACGACGAAGAGGCGGCCGCGCAATTGCAGTGGCTGACCGACCACACCACCGACGACGACCACCAGCGCGCGTTGCCCGACCGACGGCTCGGGCTGCTCTTCGCCTGCGCACATCCGGGCATCGCGAGCGACATGCATGCGCCGCTGATGCTGCAGGTGGTGCTCGGCTTCGACGCCGCAACGATCGCGTCGGCGTTTCTGGTCGCGCCGGCGACGATGGCGCAACGCCTGGTGCGCGCCAAAACCAAGATCCGCCAGGCCGGCATCGGCTTCGAAGTGCCGGAGAGCGACGCACTCCCAGAGCGCCTCGACGCCGTGCTCGAGGCGATCTATGCCGCCTACGCCGAGGGCTGGTCGGACCCCGAAGGCGCCGATGCGCGTCGGCGCAATCTGGCCGACGAAGCCATCTGGCTCGGCCGCCTGCTGGCGTCGCTGCTGCCCGACGAAGGCGAGGTGATCGGCTTGTTGTCGTTGATGCTGCACGCCCATGCGCGGCGCGACGCGCGACGCGATGCAGCTGGCGACTACGTGCCGCTCAGCGCGCAGGATCCAGCGCGTTGGGACGCCGCGATGGTCGACGAAGCCGAGGCGCTGCTGCACCGCGCCAATGCATCGACCAGCCCGAGCGGGCGCTTTCAGCTCGAAGCGGCGGTGCAGTCGGCACACGCGATCCGTCGCCACACCGGCAGCGTCGACTGGCTGGCGATCGAAGGGTTGTACGACGCGTTGTGCGCGCTCACGGCGTCGCCGGTGGCCGCGCTCAACCGCGCGGTGGCTCTGTCGCAAGTGCGGGGCACGGCGGCTGGCCTGGCCGCACTGGATGCCCTCGCTGGCGACACGCGCCTGCAGCAATACCAGCCGTATTGGGCCGCGCGCGCCGAGTTGTTGGCGCGCCACGGCGACGCGGCGGGCGCAGGGCAGGCCTACCAGCAGGCGATCGGGCTGGAGCGTGAACCGGCAGTGCGCCGCCACCTGCAGCAAACAGCTGCGCGCCTGGGCTCGTCGCGCTAGCAGCGCGTGACGTCGGCCGCCACGCAACGCCAGGCGCCGTCAATCCGCGCCCACACGTCGGTGTAGCGCCCCGAGCCCGGCTCGCCGTTGGCCTTGATGTAGTGGGTGCTGGCGTGCACCAGCGCACTGTCGCCGAACAGGCGGATGCGCACGTCGTCGGCGCGCAGCCGCGACACCGCCGACGGCCGCGCCACGTGCTGCAGAAACGCCGCGCGCTCCGACAGCGTGCCGTCGGGGTTGCTGTTGACGAAGTCGCTCGACAGGTGCTTGTGAAACCACGCCGCATCCGACGCACCGACCGCGCGGATGAACTCCTGGTTGAGCAGGCGCAGCGCGCTCAGATCGCTCACCGCGCGCGTGCTCGCCTCGGCTGTGGTGGGGGTGTCGTGCATGGTCGCCTCCGCGGATCAGAAGTAGTTGAAGTGCGCCGACACGCACCGCCAATGGCCGTCGCGCTGCGCGTAGATGTCGGTGTAGCGGCCGGCCGCGGGCCGGCCATCGGGCTTGGTGCACGAGAAGCCCGCATGCACCAGCGCCAGTTCACCGACGAAGCGGATGCGCACGTCATGCGCCTGAAATCCGCTGCCGGCGCGGCCGCGCGCGATGCGCTTCAAGAACGCCGCCTTGTCGCTGATCGAGCCGTCGACCGCACTGCTCAGGAAGTCGTCGGCCAGGTGCTCGCCGTACCAATCCACGTCGCCGTGTTCACCGGCGCGCAAGTACTGGCGGTTGAGTTCTTCGATCGTGCGGCGCTCGGTCTCCGCGGCAATGGCAAGTGCGCTCATGGTGTGGCTTTCGTGATCACAGCGAGCCACATCCTAGGCCTCTGTCTGGCACTTTGAAAGTACCAGATCGGATGCATTGACTGATACCAGTGACGGTATGGGCGGTCCACTCTTTCAAGTTGCAGCTGGCTCCGTCAGAATCGTTCATCCGACTTCGATCGAGGGGACCAACCTCATGCTGCTCGCGTTGCGCCGCACCCCGCAGGCCCCTTTGCACCGCCAGATCTACGAGGCGCTCAAGGCGGGCATCCGCGACGGGCACTTCCGCCCCGGCAGCCGGTTGCCGTCGACGCGTGCGCTGTGCGCCGACCTGAAGGTGTCGCGCAACACCGTGCTGTCGGCGTACGAGCAGTTGCTCGCCGAAGGTTATGCGGTGAGCCGTGCCCGCGCCACCACGGTGGTCGCCGACGTGGTGGCGCCGCGCACGCCCGCGGCCGACACGCTGCCTGGCGCCGCCACGCCGCCGCGGCTGTCGTCGTACGCGCAGCGGCTTGACGCGCGAGCCGTCGATGCCGCCATCGGGTTCGTACGCCGCGCGGCCGGGTCTGCGCTGGGACTTTCGCTATGGCAAGCCGGCGGTGAACGACTTCCCGCACGACGTCTGGCGCCGCCTGCTGGCCGCGCACGCCAAGCGGCCCTCGCGCGACAGCCTCGGCTATGCCGATCCGGCGGGGCACCGTCCGCTGCGCGAGGCGCTGGCGGAATACCTGCACCGCGCACGCGGCCTGCGTTGCGACGCCGACCAGATCGTCGTCGTCAACGGCTCCCAGCAGGCCATCGACCTCGCGGCGCGCGTGCTGCTCGACCCGGGTGACGCCGCGGTCGTGGAGTCGCCGCACTACACCGGCGCCACGGTCGCGTTCGATGCCATCGGCGCGCGGCTGATCCGCGTGCCCTGTGATGCCCAGGGGCTCGATCCCGCGCAGCTGCCTGCCTCGGCCGCGCGCGCGCGGTTGGCCTACGTGACGCCGTGCCACCAGTTTCCCAGCGGCGTGATCCTGCCGCTGGAGCGGCGGCTGGCCTTGCTCGACTGGGCCGCGCGCACCGACGCCTGGATCGTCGAGGACGACTACGTCAGCGAGTTCCGCTACGAGGGCCGGCCGCTGGAGGCGCTGCAGTCGCTCGACCGCCACGGCCGCGTGGTCTACGTCGGCACGTTCGCCAAGACACTGGTTCCGGCGTTGCGCCTGGGCTATCTCGTGCTCCCGCGCGCACTGGTGCGCCCGTTCATCGCCGCCAAATGGGTGAGCGACCGCTTCACCACGCCGCTGCCGCAGGCCGCGCTCGCCGAGTTCATCACCAGCGGTGCGTTCGAGCGCCACCTGCGGCGCGCCGGGCTGCGCAACGCGGCACGGCGGCGCACGCTGATCGGCGCCCTGCAGCAACACCTGGGCGATCGCATCGAGATCGCCGGCGAGAACACCGGCGTGCACCTGGTGGTCTGGCTCAACGGTGTGCGGCCCAAGGACCTGCCCGCGCTGATGGCGCGCGCCGAGGCCGCCGGCATCGGGCTGTATTCGGTCGCGCCCTACTACGCGCAGCCACAGCCACGCGCCGGGCTGCTGTTCGGTTACGCCTCGTTGTCGGAGGCCGAGATCCGCAGCGGCATCCGCCGGCTCGCACCGCTGTTGACCTGACACCCACCGGGCGCCTGGCGCCCGCCGCCGGTGCGGCAATTCATGCGTTCGGTCACACCGCGTTGCATTGCTGCACTGCGGCTCGGGCGCTGCGCCTCAAGCCGGCGCGGCCGGCTGCCGAAGTGCCGGAGATGCGCGCAGGCGATCTGCCCCCGTCTTTGCTCGAGTCCGCCCTGCCAGCCGGTGCCAACACCGCCGCGGCCGAACAGCTGTATGCGGTGCTGAGCGCGACCAACGAAGCCATCCTGCGCGCCACCTCGGGCACCGAGCTGTACCAGCGCGTGTGCGACGCCGCCACCGGCAGCGGCCTGATCATGATCGCGGCGGTGCTGGTGCCCGACGAGACCGGGTTCCTGCGCGTGGCCGCCAGCAGCGGCCCGACGAAGCTGCCGACGCTGCGCATCTCGATCGACGCCTCGCGGCCCGAGGGCCGCGGCCTGGCCGGCACCGCGTTCCAGACGCGCAAGGCCTGCGTCAGCACCGATCTGTTGACCGACCCCCGCACCCTGCCCTGGCGCTCCGCGCAGGCCGCGAGCGGGGTGCGCTCCGGCGCTGCCGTGCCACTGGTGCGCAATCAAACGCCGATCGGGGTGTTGTTGTTCTACTCGCCGCTGCCGGGCGCGTTCGACGATGCGACCGTGCGCCTGGTCGAGCGCATGGTCGAAAACGTGTGCTTCGCGCTCGAGGGCTTCGAGCGCGAGGCCGAGCGCGCACGGCTGAGCGAGGAGCTGCAGCGCTTTCGCGCTGCGATCGATCTGTCGGGCGACACCGTCTACCTGACCGACGTCGAGACGATGCGCTTCATCGACGTCAACGAAACGGCGTGCCGGCGGCTCGGCTACTCGCGCGCCGAGCTGTTGACCATGGGGCCGTCGCACCTGACGAACAAGTCGCAGGCCGAGATCCAGGCGCTGTACGACCGCGTGATCGCGTGCGCGCCCGATGCGATCGTGACCGAGCAGATCGGTGCCGGGCGCGACGGGCGCACCTGGTTCAGCGAGGTGTCGCGCCGCGCGCTGAAGAGCGGCGACCGCTGGCTGATCGTGACGATCTCGCGCGACATCGACGAGCGCCGCCGCCACGAACAGCTGCAGGCGCTGCAGCATGCCGTGACGCGCGAGCTGGCGCAGACCGGCGGCCAGCGCAGCGTGCTGCAAGCCGTGCTGGGCGGCCTGGGTCCTGCGCTCGGCCTGGTGCGTGCGCTGTGCACGATCGCCGGCGCCGAGCCCCACGACCCGCCGTCGCGCCTGGCCAGCTGGCAGCACGACGACGCGCCGCCCGGGGGCGGATCGGCCGACGCGATCGCCTTGGCGCGCGCGCACGGCGCCACGCCGGACCAGGTGGTGCAGTTCGATGATGGCGACGGGCCGGGCTACGTCGTGCCGCTGCGCGCCGACGGCAAGACGCTGGGCGCGCTGATGTTGCAAGGCGACGCGCTGCCCGGCTTGCAGCAGATCGAGCACGTGCTGGTGGCGATCGGCGACCAGCTGGGCCAGTACATCCGCCGCAAGCAGGCCGAGCAGGTGCTGGCGCACAGCGAAGCGCGGTTCCGCTCGCTGACCGAGCTGTCGTCCGACTGGTACTGGGAGTGCGATCCGTCGCACCGCTTCATCAGCTTCGGCGGCCGCAACCTGCGCGATGTCGGCGTCGACGACTGGCGCAGTGCGTTCTTCGGGCGCGCCGTGTGGGAGCTGCCGAACCTGGTGCGCGAGAGTGCCGACTGGCGCGCCCACCGCGCCCTGCTGCAGCGGCGCGAGCGCTTCATCGATTTTCAGTTCGCGGTGCGCACGCACGACGGCAAGTTGCGCTGGACCAGTGCCAGCGGCGAGCCGTTCTTCGATGCCGACGGCCTGTTCGTCGGCTACCACGGCGTGTCGCGCGACATCACCGAGCGCCGCCTGGCGGAGGATTCGATCCGCCATCTGGCGACGCACGACACGCTGACCGGCTTGCCCAACCGCGCGCTGTTTCTCGACGAGCTGGGCCTGTCGATGTGCGCCGCCCGCCGCGAGGGGCAGCAGCTCGCGCTGCTGTTCGTCGACCTCGATCACTTCAAGATCATCAACGACACGCTCGGCCACGATGCCGGCGACCTGCTGCTGGCGCAGATGGCCAAGTCGTTGCGCGACTGCCTGCGCCCGAGCGACCTGGTGGCGCGCCTGGGCGGCGACGAGTTCGTCGTGCTGCTGCGCCACCCCGCCGGCCGCCACGAGGCGGCCGTGGTGGCGCGCAAGCTGCTGCACGCGGTGACGCAGCCGCTGTCGCTCAAGGGCCAGGAGTGCCGCGTCAGCGCCAGTGTGGGCATCTGCATCTTCCCCGACAACGCGGGCGACGAGGCGTCGCTGATGAAGGGTGCCGACATCGCGATGTACGAGGCCAAGCGCGAAGGTCGCAACGCGTTCCGCTACTTTTCCACCGACGCGCCGCCGCAGTCGCCGCTGCGTCTGCGCATGGCGTCGAACCTGCAATCGGCGATCGAACGCGACGAGTTCACGCTGCACTTCCAGCCCAAGATCGACCTGCAAAGCGGCGCCATCACCGGCGCGGAGGCGCTGCTGCGTTGGACCAATGCCGAGCTCGGCAGCGTGCCGCCGGGGGAATTCATCGCGCTGGCCGAAGAGACCGGCCTGATGCTGCCGATCGGTCGCTGGGTGCTGCACCAGGCCTGCGCGCAGCACATGGCGTGGCGCCAGCACGGCTTGCCGGCGATCCCGCTGGCGGTCAATTTGTCGCCGCGGCAGTTCGCCGATGCCGAGCTGCTGAGCGACATCGAACGCGCGCTGCGCTACACCGGCATGCCGCCCAACGCGCTCGAGCTCGAGGTGACCGAAGGCGTGGTGGTGAGCAACCCCGAGCGGGCACTCGCCACGCTGCAGGCGATCAAGTCGATGGGCGTGCGCCTGGCGATCGACGACTTCGGCACCGGCTATTCGTCGCTCGGGCAACTGAAGCGCTTTCCGATCGACACGCTGAAGATCGACCGTTCGTTCATCCGCGGGCTGCCGGGCGACGTGCACGACATCGCGATCGTCGAGGCCATCGTCGTGATGTGCCGCGCGCTCAAGCTCGACGTCGTGGCCGAGGGCGTGGAGACCGTCGAGCAGCGCGAGTTCCTGCGCCAGCGCGCCTGCACGCAGATGCAGGGCTACCAGTTCAGCAAGCCGCTGCCGGCGGCAGCGTTCGCGGCATTGCTGCGCCAGCACTTGGCGAACGCCGCCGCGCGACCCATCACGCGGTGACCAGGCTGTAGGTCTCGAACAGCGTGCGCTTGGGGCGCACCCCGGGCGGCAGGTGCGGCGCCACCTGCTTGGCAAAGAACTGGTCCGCGTCGGCCTTGGTCTGCCACACCTCCAGCACGCGCCACGCGCCGTCGACCTGGTAGGCGCTGTGCATCACGAAACCGGGGGCATGCTTCACGCGCTCGAACAACACGCTCGACATGCCGTCGTAGCCTTCTTTCGTCTGCCCCTGCACGTCGACCATCGCGATCACTGCCATCTCGTTTCTCCTGTCTTGGTTGGCGATGGCGCGATGGTGGCGGGATCTCGCCGGAGCGGGAACGCCAGCCGCTGCACAGGGCCTGTGCGCAAATGCGCAGCCGCCCTAGACTGCCGCGATGGCGGCCGAAGGCGATCTCGACTGGGACGATCTGCGCTACTTCCTGCGTGCCGCGCAAGCCGGCACGCTGGCCGGTGCCGCACGCGCGATGGGCGTCGAACACAGCACCATCGGGCGCCGCCTGAGCGCGCTGGAGCGCACGCTCGGCGCACCGCTGGTGGTGCGGGCGCCCGATGGTCTGCACCTCACGCCGCTCGGCGAATCGCTGCTGCCGCTGGCCGAGGGCGTGGAGCGCTCGGTGCTCGCGCTGCACGGCCGCGCGTCGCAGCGTGCCGCACGCGTGCGGCTGGCGATGCCCACCGGCTTCACCGCGCTGTTTTCCGGCGAGTTGGCGCGCTTGCGCGACGCGCACCCGCAGTTGACGCTGGAGCTGCTCACGGGGTCACGGCCGGTGGACCTGCTGCGCGGCGAGGCCGACCTGGCGCTGCGCAGCGGTCCGGTCGGCGATGCGCTGATCGCGCGACCGCTCGGCGAATCGGGCTTCTCGTTGTATGCGGCGCCGTCCTATCTGTCGCGCCATCCGAGACCCACCGACCTCGACGACCTGTCGAACCACGACGTGATTGGCTTCGATCCGGCGCTCGCCGACACGCCACCGGCGTTGTGGCTCGCCGCGCGCACGCAGCGGGCCACGACCGTGTTGCGCAGCCGCGAACTGGCCGACATGCAGGCGGCCGCACTGGCCGGCGCAGGGCTGGCCCTGCTGCCATGCCTGAGCGCCGACGCCGATCCCGGTCTGCAGCGACTCACGCCGCAGGTGTTGGTGCGGCGCACGCTGTGGCTGGTCTATCCGCGCGAGTCGCGCGTGTCGCAACCGGTGCAGGCGGTGATCCATTTCGTGCTCGACGTCATGCGCGCGCACGCGGCGCGCGTTGAAGGCATGCGCCCTTGAGACACGCTCAGCGCAGGTACACCGCGTCGAACAGCAGCAGCGCTGCGCCGCGCTCGTCGAGCAGCACGAGGCGCTGGCCGTCGACGCGCCAGCGTGCCACCTGCGTCAGTGCGTCGAGCAGCGCGCGCTCCTGGTCCATGCCGTCGCGGCACGCCATCATCGTGCCGATCGCACGGCTGAATGCGAGGCGCTCGCCGTCGAGCGTGTAGGCGCCCGACAGGCGGTTGCAACCGCCGGAACCAACCACCCGCCGTTGCGCCGGCTGCAGGATCAGGTGCGCCTCGCGCTGGCGCTCCGCCGGCGGCGCCACCGGCTGGCCGCGCAGCGAGGCCAGCTTCCAATACGTGTTCTCCAGCGCCGCGGTGCCCGCCGGCGCCGCGGCGCACTGGGATTGCGCCGACAAGCCGATCACCCGCTCCACCTGCAACGCCGGGCGCGGCGCGCCGCCGGGTTCGGGGGCGCGCATCACGATGCGCGCTTCCACCGAAGCGAGTTGCGGCTCGCCCGGCACCGCCCGCGCCGCCACGTAGGCGGCCTGCAGCGCCGGCCCGTCGCCTTCGGGCGCGACCGGAAACTGGTCGCCGCTGGTGCAATCGATGAACGACGCCGCGTCGGCCATGTAGCGGTACAACCCGACCATGCGGCGCGGTTCGCCGACCGCGCTCCCGGCCACGCGGCGCAACAGCATGTCGACCGTGCGCACGCCGCTGGGCCCGAGCACCGGATAAGCGGTGTCGCTGGTGAACATCAATTGGCCGTTCAGCGTGATGCGGCCACGCACCACGTAGCGCTGCCGGCCGTCGATGCGCGACGGGTCGTAGGTGATCGTGAAAGCGATCGGCACCTTGGGCGACGGCACCCGCACGCTGGCCACCACGACGGCGGGCGCGTCGGCGCGCGGCACTTCTTCGAGCAAGGCCTCGAACACCGCGTCGGGCGGCAGCGCGATGCGCTCGCGGTAGCTGGCCGTGCCGCTGACTGTGGGGGCTGCGCCGCCGGGATGCACACAACCCGCCAGCCACCACGCCAGCCACAACGCGGCGATCGCACCGGCGCTCCGCAACCCGTTCATCAAGCATCTCCTCGTGCTACGTGACGGCGATTGGATCGCCACAGCGCGCGGACCCCGAGCGCAAAGGCCCAGAAGGTGCAGGCCCAAAGCACCAGCATCAAGCCGAAGTGCGGAATCAACGCGATGCGCGGATCGTCGCTGGCCAACGGGACCAACCGATCGAGCAGGTGTCCCATGGCTGGAAACAGCATCAGCGGCGAGAAGAAGGCCAGCCACAACCACGCGTGCACCTGCGACAGCCGATCCGATTCGACAAACGGCTCCGACATCGCGAGCGGCACCGCCACCGCCAACAGGATCAGCAACGCCAGGGCGGCGGCGCCGACAGCGATGCGCGTGTGGCCGTTCATCGCACATCCGCCTGCGGGTTCAGCGCCATTCGACGATCGACACACCGAAGCCAATCTTGTTCTGCTTGTGGTTGTAGTCGATCAGGCTTTCGCCGTAACCGCTGAACCATTGCGCATAGGCGTGCAGCGCGCCGTCGATCGGAAACGACCATTCCAGCTGCGCCGAACCGCGCGATCGGTCGCCGCTGCGCAGCGAATGGCGCAGCGTCAACGCCATCACGTTCTGGCCGAGCTTGCCGGTGAACAGCAGCTCGCCGCGGCCGATGTGGTCGCTGATGTCGGGGTTGTCGTCGTCTTCGGCGCTCTCGTTGAGGCGCACCCAAGGGCGCACCTGCATCGTCCAGTTGCCGTGCTCCAGCGCCGCCTCGCCGATCACGCGGTTCCAGCTGCGCGACAGCGGCAGCTCGCGCCCGTTGGACTGGTGGTTCGCCGCCACCGAGAGCTGGCGCAGGCGCCAGCCCCACAACGAGTAGTCGAGCGGCCAGGCGAAGATGATCTCGGGCTCGTAGTTGGTCTCGCGAAACGGCCTCGACTCCTTGCCGTTGTAGACCTGCCAGCGCGACGACTGGGTGTAGCCGCCCCAGACGCGCAACGGCGTGCCGAGCAGGTCTTCCCACAGCTTGGCCTTCAGGCTCAACTGGTACTTGACCTCGATGGGCCGCAGCACCAGCGGCGTGCTCACCGTGTTCGGCGGCGACGGCGACGACGGCAGGTCGTTGACGTGATCGGTCCAGGTAAAGGGCAGCACATACACCGGCTTGTAGGCGCGCGGAAAGAACAGCTCGCCCTTGCGCCGGCCGTCGAGGTCCCAGCGGTCGTCGAACAGCGAGGGCGCGGCGCTGCTGGGCGGCGGCTTGGGCGAAGCCGGCGCGGCGTCGGGCTTGCTCACGCCGGCCGGCACCGGGTCCCGCTTGTGCGCGCGGTCGTAGCACACCAAGCGGGCCGCATCGTCGTCGATGCGCACGCAGTCGGCTGGGTTGTCCTGGGCATGGACCAGCGCAACAGCGCTCAGCGCGCCACAAGCGGCCCATGCGCGGAGAAACGAGACTCGCGCCACTTTGCACCCCGTGTGAAGGGGATCGAGTGTCGCCCATCGCGCGGCCACGGTCCGCGCATGGGGTCACTGCCCGCCCGTGCGCACCGCGAGGGAGCGGTGCTCAGCGCATCAGTCGTCGCGATCGGCCGGTGGCACCAGGCCGATCGGCATCGTGCCCTCCGACCAGTCCTGCTCGGCGTCTTCGAAGTCGGCGTAGTCCGACTCCGACACCTCGACGTTGTCGCCCAGGCGCATCTCGTGCACCCGGGCCTCGCGCTTCTCACGCAGCGTTGCGGCGGCGTTCAACGGACGCAAGCCCTCGATCAGCATGTCCATGTGTGGCGACGGCTCCTCGCGGGCCAGCATCATCGCCTGCTCGATCGCCCTCGCCAGCACGAGGCTCGACATGCTTTCGATGCCGATCCAGCCTTTGCGCTCGAGCGCATCGTGCACCAGGATCAAGTGGCGCATGGTCTGCGCCGCTTCGTTCGCTTCGTGCGCCAGCAGGCGCGCGCTCAATTCGGCACACAGCAGCGCAATCGAGGGCTTCTCGTCGGCCGGGCGCGCGCGGCGCCGTTCGGTCAGCACGACCTGCAGCTTGCCGTCGCGTCGCTCCACGCCGAGCGGCCGGTTCAGCATCCCCTTGAACTTGCGCAGCGAATTCTCCGGCGCATCCGGAGCGGCGCGCCGGTCCTTCAAAGGCTTGTTGCGTGTCGAGCTTTTGCGGCTCGGTGAACTGCTGGCCATGCGCACCTCATGGGTGAAACGCTGGGCCCAGCTTACGCATGCGCCGCGGCGCAAATGCGGTCGTTGTTAACGCGCCGGGCCCCGCTTGCAACTCTCGGCCGCGCCGGCTGTGGGGGCGTGAACATTGACGCGCCGCAGGGCCCCGCATCCGCGGGGCCACGGCAGGTCATCCGCGTGCGCGCGTCCGTTTTGCAGTGCCGCGCGACGCGCCCGCCCTGCGTGCCTTGTGTGCGGGCGCCGGTTGCTTGGCCGCACGCTTGCGCGTTTGCAAACTGTTGCGCAGCAACTCGCTCAGGTCGATCACGTTCGACGTGTCGGCAGGGGGCTCTTCCAGCGGCTGCACCGACTTGGCCTCGCCGGCCGCCGCCTTGCGCGCCACCAGCTTGCGAATCGCCGCGGAAAAACGATCGGCGAATTGCGCCGGCTTCCAACTGCCGGCCATCTTGCGGATCAGTTCGCCGGCCATCTTCAGTTCCGCATCCTTGAGCTTGTCGTCGCCGGCCGACGGCAGATTCAACTGGCTGGCAGGCCGGATCTCGTTGGCCCAGCGCAGCGTGCCCAGCATCAACGCCGGCCCGGCCGGCAGCAGGGCCGCGAGGTGCTCCTTGTTGTGCATCACGATGCGCGCGATGCCCACCAGCGAAGCCCGCGACATCGCCTCGCGCAGCAGCGCGTACACCTTCTCGGCGCGGTTGGTCGGCTCCAGGTAGTACGGCTTTTCGAGGTAGACGAACGAGATGTCGCCGGCCGGTACGAACGATTCGATCTCGATCGTCTGCGTGGTCTTGGGGTAGGCGTCGCGCACTTCGTCGTCGCTCAGCACCACGTACTCGCCGTTGTCCTGCTTGACCCCCTTGACGATCTGCTCCTTGGCGATCTCCTTGCCGGTGCGCTTGTTGATGCGCTTGTAGCCCACCGGGTCCATCGAGCGCTTGTCCAGCCAATCGAAGTCGACCTCGGTCTCCTGCGACGCCGGATAGAGCGCCACGGGGATGTGGACGAGACCGAAAGCGATGGCGCCTTTCCAGACCGCGCGCGGCATCGATGGCTCCCGTGGCTCGCGGTCAGCTGGCGTTGGCGGCCATCGAACGCAGGTGGCGCTCGACCTCGTCGACGCGATCGCCCACGGCCTGCACGGCCGCTCTCAACTGCTCCTTGGTCACGCCGAAGCGGGCCGCCCAGTCGCGCACTTCGTGCTCCTGGTTGATGTTGATGCGCCCGCGGTCCTGTCCGCCGCGCCGGGTCAGGTCGTCTGCCATGGCTGAACTCCTGTGGAAGTGCGATCAGCTTAGGTCGACACGTGCATCGCGGTGGATCGTCCGGCAACGCAACACGCTGTCGGCGCTGTCCTACGCACGCGCCTACACTGGCGGCCTCGCGCCTACCTGCAACGAGTTCGCCATGGCTCACGATCTTTCGCGCCGTCACGTCGTGCAAGCCGCATTGCTCGCCGGCGTGGGTTTGAGCGCGTGCAGCAGCGCCGCGCGCCTGCCGTCCGGCGCCGCCGCCGCGCTGGCACCCACCGGCAAGCTGCGCGCGTCGATCAACCTCGGCAACCCGATCCTCGCCAGGCGCGAGGGCAGCGATGGCGCGGCGGGCGTGTCGGTGGATCTGGCACGCACGCTGGCCGAGCAACTCGGCGTGCCGGTGGACCTGTTGGTCGTCGACAGTGCGCGCCTGTCGGTGGAAGCGGTGACCACCGGTCGCGCTGACGTCGGCTTCTTCGCCGTCGATCCGGAGCGCGCGAACACCATCGGCTTCACCGCGCCCTATGTGCTGATCGAAGGCGCCTACCTGGTGCGCCAGGGCTCGCCGCTGACCGACAACGCCGAGGTCGATCGGGCCGGGCACACCATCATGGTGGGCCGCGGCAGTGCTTACGACCTGTACCTGACCCGCGCGCTGAAGAACGCCAAGCTGGCGCATGCACCGACGTCGCCGGTGGTGGTGGACCACTTTCTGGCGCAGAACGTCGACGTCGCCGCCGGTGTCAAACAGCAGCTCGAGGCCGACGCCAAGCGCATCGGCGGGCTGCGGCTGCTGCCGGGCCGCTTCATGGTGATCGAGCAGGCGATGGGCGTGCCAGCGGCGCGCGGCACGGCTTCGCTGGACGCGCTGAAGGCGTATGTCGAGTGGGCCAAGCGCAGCGGTTTCGTGGCTGCCGCGCTGGCACGCCATCGCATCGAAGGCGCGGTCGTCGCGCCCGCCGCCAGCTGAGCACGACGCCCATGGCCCTGCCGACACCGAGTGAGTTCCTGCAATCGCTGGTGCTGGTGCCGGTGACCTTGCTGCCGATCATCAACCCGCTCGCCGGGGCTTCGGTGTTCACGATGACGGCGGGCCCCGACCCCGCGGAGTCGCGCCAGCTCGCGCGACAGGTGGCCATCAACTGCTGGTTCCTGCTCGTGGGTTCGATGCTGATCGGCACCTACGTGCTGGAGGCGTTCGGCATCTCGCTGCCGATCGTGCGCATCGGCGGCGGCCTGCTGGTGGCGGCGTCGGGTTGGCGCATGCTCAATCACAGCGACGAGGACGAGGTTCGCGCCGCCGTCAAGCGCGAGCAGGCGCGGGCGTCGACGCGCGCCGACATCGTGAAGCGCAGCTTCTTTCCGCTCACGTTTCCGCTCACCACCGGGCCGGGCACGCTGGCCGCCGCGATCGCGATCGGCGCCGGCCTGCCGCGCCAGCCGACGCTGTACGTGGTGGGCGCACTGGTGGCCGTGCTCGGAGCGACGGTGACGGTGGCGGTGATCTACCTGGTGTACAGAAACGCAGGGCGCCTGATGGCGCGGCTGGGCGAAGTGGGCGCGCTGGTGATGACGCGCTTGATGGCCTTCGTGTTGCTGTGCCTGGGCATCGAAATCCTGTGGACCGGCTGGGTGGAGCTCAACCAGTTGCCCGTGCGCTAGGGTTCGCGCGTCGGGCCTTCGTTGACGATGGCGTACAGCGCCTGGTCGCACATGCGACCTTGCGGATCGCGCTCGTGCCGGCGCATGATGCCTTCGCGCTGCATGCCCAAGGTCTCGGCGAAGTGCAGCGCCCGCGTGTTGCGCACGTCGCTCATGGCTTCGATGCGCTGAAAACCGAGGTCGAAGCACAACTGGATCACCGCCAGAGCGGCCTCGCGCATCAGCCCCTGGCCGGCCCGGCGCGAGTCGCCGACGTAGCCGATCTCGCCGCGGGCATGCTCGAACGCGATGGTGTGCACGTCGATGCGGCCGACCCAGCCGCCGTCGGCTTGCGCGAACGCGTGGAACACCAGGTCCTCGCCGGCGGCCACGGTGCGTGCGTCGTCCTCGCAGAAGCGCCGCGCCCACTCCACATCGCGCGGCTTGATGCCCCAGACGACGTAGGCGAGGTCGTGCATCGACGCCTGCACCCCCGCAGCGAAAGCCTCGGCATGGTCTGCGCGCGGCGCTTCCAGGCGCAACCGCTCGGTGAGCAACAGCTTGGGCGCGGGCTTGAGGTCGACCGGGGTCACGCGGGGCAGGTTGGGATGTGAATGCGCTGCCGTCCGACAGACGGCACGGGCTCGACGCGGTCAGATTGGAGCACGCATCCTTTGCCAGGAGCATCCCATGATCCGCAAACTCGCCAGCGGCCAATACCGCCTCTACTCGCGCAAGACCGACGCCAAGACCGGCAAGCGCCGCAACCTCGGCACCTTCGATTCGCTCGCCGCCGCGCAGAAGCACGAGCGGGAGGTGCAGTACTTCAAGCGGCGCGGGTGAGGGTTCGTTCGGGGTGTGGGCCGCTCGCGACGCGCGCGGTTTGCGGGTACGCTCGCGCCAGACCATGCCCCGCGTCACGTTCATCACCTTTGCCGGCGAGCGCCACGAGGTCACGGTGCCGGCCGGCACCACGTTGATGCGCGCGGCCACCGAGCACGGCGTGCCGGGCATCGATGGCGATTGCGGCGGACAGTGCGCCTGCGCCACCTGCCACTGCTTCATCCAGGCCCCGTGGTTCGCCCAGCTGCAGCCGAGGTCGGCCCGGGAAAACGACATGCTGAACTTCGTGGTCGAGCCGAGCCCGCATTCACGCCTGGGGTGCCAGGTGGTGGTGACCGACACGCTCGACGGCATCGTCGTGTCGCTGCCCGAGGGCCAGCACTAGCGTCACTTTCGAGGAGACGGTCATGAGCGCCTTGTCATCTGTCGTGCAGCAGCAGGCGCACGAAGCGGCCGAGTCGATGCCGCTGGAGGCGATCGACCCGGCCAACCCCGACTATTTCGTCGAGGACACGGTGGGCCACTACTTCGCGCGCCTGCGCCGCGACGACCCGGTGCACCGCTCGGTGAGCCCGGTGTTCGGGCCCTATTGGTCGGTGACGCGCTACCAGGACATCATGTCGGTGGACACCAACCACGCGGTGTTCTCGTCCGACTGGTCGCTCGGCGGCATCACGCTCACCGATCCGCCCGAAGGCGAGAAGCTCAAGATGTTCATCGCGATGGACCCGCCGGTGCACGACGAGCAGCGCAAGGCCGTGACGCCGATCGTCGCGCCGCCCAACCTGGCGACGATGGAGCCGCTGATCCGCGAGCGCACCTGCCATGTGCTCGACAGCCTGCCGCGCAACGAGACCTTCAACTGGGTCGACAAGGTGTCGATCGAGCTGACCACGCTGATGCTGGCCACGCTGTTCGACTTTCCGCTGCAGGACCGGCGCCTGCTCACCTGGTGGAGCGACGTGGCCACCATGAACAAGGCCATCAACCCCAACGCGCTGGAACCCGCCGAGCGCATGGCCGAACTCGGCAAGATGCTCGAGTACTTCACGCGCCTGTGGAACGAGCGCGTCAATTCGGCCCCGAAGACCGACCTGGTGTCGATGCTGGCGCACGGCCCCTCCACGCGCAACATGACGCCCGCTGGAATACATGGGCAACCTGGTGCTGCTGATCGTCGGCGGCAACGACACCACGCGCAACAGCATGACCGGCGGCCTGCTCGCGCTGCACGACCACCCCGATCAATGGGCCAAGCTGCGCGCCAACCCCAGTCTGGTGGACAGCCTGGTGCCCGAGATCATCCGCTGGCAGACGCCGCTGGCGCACATGCGCCGCACCGCCACCGCCGACATCGAGGTCGCCGGCAAGCTGATCAAGCGAGGCGACAAGGTGGCGATGTGGTACCTGTCGGGCAACCGCGACGGCAGCGCGATCGAGGATCCGGATCGCTTCATCATCGACCGCAAGCGGCCGCGCCAGCACCTGTCGTTCGGCTTCGGCATCCACCGCTGCGTGGGCAACCGCCTGGCCGAGCTGCAGCTGCGCATCCTGTGGGAAGAGATCCTGAAGCGCTTCGAAGCGATCGAGGTCGTCGGCGCGCCGGTGCGCGTGCGCTCGACGTTCGTGCGAGGGTTTTCGAGCCTGCCGGTGCGCATCCCGGGCTGATTTCCGGCGCGTTGCGCCGCCATCGCACAAACTGCGCGCTGTCGCTGCTCCAGGCGCGCACAGCGATTTCCGCCACGGCGCCGTGGCTAATGGCGGTGCCGCGTCGCCAGGCATAGAGTGCCCTCCCCGGAGCCGCCGGCGCCGGGCACTCCACAGGAGACGAGCGCGATGAGCACCCCCACCGCACAAATCCAGCAGTGGCTTTCCGACTTCGGCGGCGCGCTGTCGCGCGGCGACTTCGGGCGGGCCGCATCGATGTTCGGCGACGATTCGTACTGGCGCGACCTGGTGTCGTTCACCTGGAACCTGAAGACCGCCGAAGGTCCGCAGCAGATCCAGGCCATGCTCGAAGCGACGATGCCCAACGCCAAGCCGTTGAACTTCGCCATCCAGGGCGAGGGCAGCGAGGCCGGCGGCGTCACCGAAAGCTGGTTCACGTTCGAGACCGCCACCGGCCGCGGCCGCGGTCACTTGCGGCTGATCGGCAGCAAGGCGTGGACATTGCTCACCACGCTGCAGGAGCTCAAGGGCTTCGAAGAGAAAAGGCGCGAGCAACGCATCAAGGGCGTCGAGCACGGCGTGCAGAAGGATCGCAAGAGCTGGCTCGAGTCGCGCCAGGAAGAAGAGCGCACGCTGGGCTTTCAGAAGCAGCCCTACGTGGTGGTGATCGGCGGCGGCCAGGCCGGCATCATCTTGGGCGCCCGGCTGAAGAAGCTCGGCGTGCCGGCGATCATCATCGAGAAGAACCCGCGCCCGGGCGACAGCTGGCGCAACCGCTACAAGAGCCTGTGCCTGCACGACCCGGTGTGGTACGACCACCTGCCGTACCTGCCGTTCCCCGAGGACTGGCCGGTGTTCAGCCCGAAGGACAAGATCGGCGACTGGCTCGAGAGCTACACCAAGCTGATGGAGCTGAACTACTGGTCGGGCACCGAATGCACGGGCGCGCGCTGGGACGATGCCCAGCAGCAGTGGAACGTGACCGTGCAGCACAAGGGCGAGACGATCACGCTGCAGCCCAAGCACCTGGTGTTCGCCACCGGCATGAGCGCGGTGCCGAACAAGCCGAGCTATCCCGGCATGACCGCTTTCAAGGGCACGCAGGTGCACTCCAGCCAGTTCAAGAACGGCGAGGCCTGGCGCGGCAAGAAGGCGCTGGTGGTCGGCTCGAACAATTCGGCGCACGACATCTGCGCCGATCTGTGGGAACACGGCGCCGACGTGACGATGGTGCAGCGCTCGACCACGCACGTGGCGCGCAGCGACTCGCTGATGGACCTTGCGTTGGGCGGCGCTGTATTCCGAGGCGGCGGTCAAGGCGGGCATCGACACCGCCACGGCGGACCTGATCTTCGCGTCGCTGCCCTACAAGGCGCTGCCGCCGCTGCAGGTCCCGGTGTACGAGCAGATGAAGCAGCGTGACGCCGACTTCTACGCGCGGCTCGAGAAGGCGGGCTTCCAGCTCGACTTCGGCGACGACGGCTCGGGCCTGTTCATGAAGTACCTGCGCCGTGGCTCGGGCTACTACATCGACGTCGGCGCCAGCGAGCTGGTGGCCAACGGCAGCGTCAAGCTGAAGAATGGTGCGATCGAGCGCGTGACCGAGAGTGGCCTGGCGATGCAGGACGGCAGCGAACTCAGCGCCGACCTGATCGTCTGGGCCACCGGCTACAGCTCGATGAACGGCTGGGTCGAGCAACTGATCGACAAGACCACTGCCGACAAGCTGGGCAAGGTCTGGGGCCTGGGCTCAGGCACGAAGAAGGACCCGGGGCCGTGGGAAGGCGAGCTGCGCAACATGTGGAAGCCCACGCAGGTGCCGAATCTGTGGATGCAGGGCGGCAACCTGCACCAGAACCGCCACTACTCGTTGTGCGTGGCGCTGCAACTGAAGGCGCGCCTGGAGGGCATCCCGACACCGGTGTACGGGTTGGCGCCGGTGCACCACACGAGCTGAGAATCGCAGGGCCGGCGGGCCGCCGGCCCGCGTCAGCCTTCAGCCGCCTCGATCACCGGCTCGCAGTCGATCGCGAAGTTCACCGAGTTGGCGATGTAGCACATGGCGTGCGCCTGGTGGTGCAGCTGCGCCGCGAGTTCGGCGTTGTCGCCGGCACGGATCCCGACGCGCGGATGCAGCACGATGCGCGTGAAGTGGCCGCCCTGGGCGTCTTCGACCATCGTGCCGACCGCGTCGTCGACATAGCGCTGCACCGCGATGCCGGCGTCGGCGCACAGGTGCAGGTACCACAGCTTGTGGCAGGCCGACGCCGCCGCCACCAGCAGGTCTTCCGGATTCCACCGGTCGGCGTTGCCGCGGAACTTCGCATCCGATGAGCCCACGATGCCGGGCTTGTCGCCGGCCGAGATCGTGTGCTCGCGGCCGTAGTCGCGGTAGCCCGAAGTGCCGGTGCCGCGGTTGCCGGTCCATTCGACGCGCACGCTGTAGGTGTGGGTGTGGGTGCCGTCGGCCATCAAGATCTCCTCAGGTGGGGTCACGCGCCGCATCGGATTGCAAGGCGGCGCGCGCCACGGTTTGCGTTTCGCGCAGATGGCGCGTCAAAGCCGCCACCGCCTTGTCGACCTGGCGCGCGCTCACCGCTTTGAGCAGCGCGTGGTGCTCGTCGCGCCAGCCCTTGCGCCGCGTGTTCGGCGACAGGTGCGCGCGGTACAGGCGGGTGACCGAAGCGCGCAGCACCGCGATCATCTCCAGCGTCTTGCCGCGGTTCGATGGCGCGTACAGCACCTCGTGGAAGGCGGCATCGGTCGACATCCAGAGATTCGGATCGTCCTCGGCATCGAGTTCGGCCTGCAGTGCATGCAACTGCCGCAGCGTGCGTGGTGTGTGCTGCGGGATCGCGTGGCGCAGCGCATCGCACTCCAGCAGCACACGCAGGTCGAATATCTCGTCGACTTCGTGCGCACTGAGGCGGGCGACGAAAGCGCCGCGGTTCGGCTCCACGACCACCAGCCCTTCGGCCTGCAGCTTGTTGAGCGCCTCGCGCACCGGAATGCGGCTGACGCCGAACTCGGCCGCCAGATCCTCCTGGCGCAGCGGCGCCCCGGGTGCCCAGCGCCCGTGGTGCAACGCGCGGCGCAGCGCGCCCGCCACCGCGTCGGCGGTGGTGGTCGCAGCGGCGGCAGTGGTTCTCATGTGTCCATGGATCTTTGTATCCAAACTGCTGCGAGCATACCGGCTCGAAAGCCCGGGCGCAAGGCTCGAGGGCTCTGGCGCCGGGTCCCGGCTCGCTAGTCCTGCTGCGTGAGCCAGTGGCGTGGCGAGCGGCCGATCTTTTGCGTGAACAGGCGCGACAGCGCCGACGGGTTGGCATAGCCGAGTTCGTCGGCGATCGCCTTGATCGAGCGGCCCTGGCGCAGTTGCGCCTGCGCCAACATGAGCCGCCAGTGCGCGAGATAGTCGGCGGGCGTCTGACCGACCGCAGCCTTGAACCCGGCGGCAAACGCGCTGCGTGACATGCCGGCCCGCTCGGCCATGCGCTCGAGGCTCCACGGCTTGCCGGGGTGCTCGTGCAGGGCCGACAGCGCGCGTGCCAGCCGCGGCTCGGACAGGCCGGTGATCAAGCCAGCCGGGATGCCGGCCTCGTCGGGGTGGTCGAGCAGCCAGCGCAGCAACTGGATCAGCACCACCTCGAACAGCCTGTCGGCCAACAGCCGCGCACCGCAGCGCACACGGTCGGTCTCGGCGAACAGCAACGCCAGCGAGTGCTCCAGCCCGTCCACCTGCGACAGCGGCAACACCACCAGCGGCGGCAAGGCCTGCAGCAGCGGGTTGCCGGGGCCGCCGTCGAAATCGAGCGCGGCACAGACGAAATCGGAGCCTTCTTCCGGCGCGTTGTGGAAGTCGTGCGCCAGCGGGCGCGGATAGAACAACAGGCTGGGTTCGCGCAGCCGGATGCGTCGCGGTGCACCGCTCTTGGCGCGATGCGTCAGCGCCATTTCGCCGCGGCGCAGCACATGCAGGAAGCCGCGCCCCGGCTGCGCATCGAAGTGCGTCACGCCGCACAGCGGCCCGGCGTGGAACAGGTGGGCACGCACGCGAAAGCGCTCGAGCAGGGACGACAGCCGGTCGATCGAAGGCGTGGTCATGATGGACGATTGGATACGTAGTGTGGACGAATCGATCCCAATCGTACATGTCTGCGCCAGACACTTGCGACTCGATTCACCTTGTTCCGAAAAGGAGTCCTTCATGTCTCGAGTCCCATTGATCGAACGAGCCCACGCCAGCGGCGACACGCGCGCGGTGCTTGATCAGGTGCAGGCGGCGTTCGGTGTCACGCCGCACATGTTCCGCGCCACCGCCAACTCGCCCGCAGCGCTGAAGGCGATGTGGGGCTTCTTCGGTGCGCTCGGCGGCGGCAGCCTGCCGGCCAAGTTGGGCGAGCAGATCGCGGTGGCGGTGGCCGACCGCAACGCGTGCCACTACTGCCTGGCCGCGCACACGGCGCTCGGCCGCAAGGCCGGTGCCTCGGCCGACGAAATGGCCGCGGCGCAACTCGGCGAGTCGAGCGACCCGCGCACCGCGGCAGCCTTGCGCTTCGCGCTGCAGCTGGTCGAGTCGCGCGGTCAGGTCGATGCAGCCCAGGTCCAGGCCTTGCGCCACGCCGACTTCGACGATGCCCAGGTGGTCGAGATCATCGCGCACGTGGCGCTCAACCTGTTCACCAACTACCTCAACGTCGCTCTCGACGTGCCGGTGGATTTCCCTGGCGTGAAGTTCAAGCGCGCGGCCTGAACGGCAAAGCGGCGGTGCGGCGTGCACGACAGCGCGCCACGCCGCCGTGCGGCCCGGCATCGGTTACGCGGATGCCGGCGTGGTTGAGATCATGAAGAAGCAGCAGCAGGGCTGGGCCTACATCCGCCCGTAGCGATCACCCTGCGCGCTTCGGCCTGCTCGGCGCGGCGCGCGCCGTACAACGCGGCGGCCGCGGTGAACACGTTGGCCGCCATCTGCTCCCACGAGTCGTACAGCCAGGCGTTGTACATCCACAGCGCCGACACCAACAGCATGGCCAGACGCAGCGCGCGGCCGCGCAGGTAGAACACCGCAAACGTCGACAGCACCGAGGCCAGCACCATCAGCGCCGACGGCCAGCCGTGCCAGGTGAGCGCGCCGATGGCCAGCGTGAGCACGAGAAACCCTGCGAACACGACGCGGCGCACGCTCTCGCGCGCGCTCAAGGTCGCCGCCGACGTGGCGGTGCGCCCTGCGCTCACCAGGCTCAACGCGGCGGCGGTGTGTGCACCGAGCAGCAGGTTGTTCAATGCCCAGATCACGCCCGCCAGGCCGGACTGGATGCGCAGCGATTTTTCGCAGGTGCGCACCAGCGCCGCCACGTTCAAGGCCAATGCGCACACTCCGGTGGCATGGATCCACAACAACTCCGACCACATGGCGCTGACGACGACTGCAATGACTCGGGGACCGTCCGCTTGAATGAGACGGTGCCGCGCTGGAACAAGAATGGAAGACTGGCAGTTTCAGGTGCATCGCGATGCGCCCATGGGTCGATGAAACGCGCCGCGGCAGCGTTGTTCGAGCGATCGACGCCCCACCCGCCCTGAGGCCTTGTCGCAGCGGCCGTAGCGCGCCGTGCGTGGTCACACCACAATGCGCCGAACGCCTTCGAACACGAACCGCCCATGACCGATCTGTCCGCCTTCGCCATCACCAAGAAGTGGCCTGCCAAGCATCCCGATCGCATCCAGCTCTACTCACTGCCCACGCCCAACGGCGTGAAGGTGTCGATCGCGCTGGAAGAAACGGGCTTGCCGTACGAAGTGCACCGCGTCAGCTTCGACAGCCACGACCAGATGTCGCCGGAGTTCCGGTCGCTGAATCCGAACAGCAAGATTCCGGCCCTCATCGATCCGAACGGGCCCAACGGAAAGCCGCTGCCGCTGTGGGAGTCGGGGGCCATCCTGCTGTACCTGTCCGACAAGGCCGACGGCAAGTTGATGCCGCGCGACGCGGCGCGGCGCTGGCAGACGGTGCAGTGGCTGATGTTCCAGATGGGCGGCGTCGGGCCGATGTTCGGCCAGGTGGGGTTCTTCCACAAATTCGCCGGCAAGGACTACGACGACAAGCGGCCGCGCGACCGCTACGTGGCCGAATCGACGCGGCTGCTGGCCGTGCTCGAGCAGCAACTCGCCGACAAGGCCTGGATCATGGGCGACGACTACACGATTGCCGACATCGCCACGTTTCCGTGGGTCAACAACCTGATCGGGTTCTACGGCGCCGGCGAGTTGGTGCGCATCGGCGAGTTTGCCGAACGTCACGCGCGTGTTGGGCGCGTTCAAGGCGCGGCCCGCGGTGGTGCGCGGGCTCAACATCCCGCCCAGGCCGACACCGGCCTGAAGCCTCAGGCGCGTTGCGCCTTCACCGCCCAAGCCCGCGCGCGCAGCGCGATCGCGCCGCGTGCTTGCACCGGCAAGCTGGCGCGCAGGCGCTCGCGCAAGCGGGTGCGGGCCGCGTCGTCGAGCGACATCGCGTACGCCGGAGCCGGGCCCTGCCCGCCGAGGAACGGCAGCCAGTAGTCGTCGAAGTCTTCGAACCGCGTGTCGATCTCGAGCGCCGCGGTCTTTACGCGTTGCAGCCCTGCGGCGGCGAACTGCGCGGCCAGCGCGTCGGGGGTGCACAGCGGGAAGCGCCTGGCCTCGTCGAGCGCGCTGGCGCGTTCGTCGAGCGCGAGCGCGGCGTCCCAGAAGCGCCGGATCAGCTGCATGCCTTCTGCGTAGTCCCAGACATAGGCGGCCACGGTGCCACCCGGCGCCGTGACGCGCAGCATCTCGGCCAGCGCCGCAGCTGGATCGGGCGTGAAGTTGAGCACCAGGCCCGACACGGTGACGTCGGCATGCGCATCGGGCAGCGGCATCTTCGCAGCCGTGCCGGGGTGAAGCTGCGCCCGCGCGCGGAGGCGCTGCGCCGCCGTGGCGAGGAAGCCGTCCGATGGCTCGACGCCACTGACCGCCGCTGGATGGGCGCTGTCGAGGATGGCGCTGGTCAGTGCGCCGGTGCCGCAGCCCACGTCGAGCCAGCGCCGTTGTGGCGGCGCGTCGAGCCACGACAAGAACGGCGGCGCCAGGCGCCGGCTCCAGCGGCCGATGTAGCGCTCGTAGGGGTCGCCGCGTTCCCAGCGATCGTCGGTGGAAGCCATGCCGCCCTCGCTGCTTGAGGCATCAGGACGGATGTACCACGCAATCCTGGCGCGCGGTCGGACGACACAGCGGCTGCGCCGCGCCCACAACGCTCAGGCGAAGCGGCCGTTCGGCGCCGCGGCGCGGCGCGGTTGCGACAAGACGTAAGCCGGCATGGTTTCGGCGAAGTCGTCGTGCAGGCCCATCGAGGCCGACGCGTGGAACCCGGTGGCACCGAGCCGCTTGCTGTCGACGTGTTCGAACGTCGGGCGCGGGTCGCCTTGCACACGCGAGCCGCCATAGAGGTGGTGCACCCCTTGCGTGAACCAGCGCAGCATCTTTTCCATGGGTGCGAAGCTTCCCAGAAGGCGCTCGGGCCGACCATCCCCACCAGGGGGGAGCCGCGCTGCGCTTCTAGGGATGTGCAGCATCCGAGCAACGCGGACCTCGGCGTGAACAATGGCGCGCGATCGGTAACAGCCACGGCGCCAGGACGCAGCCACGGCCGCTAGTCTTGCGTCAGCAGTACAGCAGGGCCGCAACACCATGGCGCACGCCTACCCCGAACGCAAGACCGACTTCCTGATCGTGCACCCGAAGTTCGGCGTGTACCTGGGCAGCGCACAAGGCCGCGGCTATTGGTCGAAGGTCGACTCGGTCGGCCAGCCGGCCGCCGTCACGTTCCCGTCGCGGCAGGAAGCCATCGCCTACATGGCGAGCTGGGCGGTGAGCCCGCCGGCCGGTGTGCAGCTGCTGCCCGTGGTCAGCGACGGACCGGGCTACGCCACCATCGCGGCCTGCGTGCGCGCCGGTGCTCCGGCCTGGCTCGACCCGCTGACGCCCACCGCCAACGGGCGCGCGCAGGCGATGTGAGCGGCGCGCCAGCGCGCGCATCGTTTCCGCGTTGAATCAGCCGCGCTTCGCGCGCTTGGGGGCCACCACCGGCGGGGCCGGCGTCTGGCGTGCGTGGTACTCGCGCGCCGCCTCCCGCGGGTGCGCGCTGGGGTTGTAGGTGTGCAGCGCCAACGTGCGCGCCAGCTTGTGCGACACGTGCGGGCGCAGCTTGATCAACTCGTCGCTGAACTGATCGAGCCACTCGTCGCGTGTCATCGTCAGCGGCGTGTGGCCACCCGAAGCCGCTGACGCGGCCCGGCGGGGACGCGCGAGCAAAGCGGACGTGGGGGCGTTTGCACGCAGCGAGCATACGACAGTGCCCGGCAAAGGCCGCATGCGCGACCCTCACTGGCGTGGCCGCCCGTGTACGCTCGCGGCCGTGACCACGCACCAGCCGAAGAAGCGCCGCCTCTGGCGCGCCCTCCTGATCACGCTGGCCGTGCTGGTTGCGGTGGTGGCCATCGGCACGCTGCTGGTGCAATCGCTCCCGCCGTTCGGCGGCGAGCTCAGCGGCGAACGCCTGGCGCGCGCCAAGGCCAACCCGCACTACCGCGACGGCGTGTTCGTCAACCCGCTGCCGCCGGCGCCATACACCTGGTCGTACGTGCGCGATCTGCTGGCCGGCCAGTTCGGCGGCAGCGAGGCGCGCGAGCCGCCGATGGCCATGCCGTTGGTGCGCGTGACGTCGGCGAGCTTGCAATCGGCTGCGCCCGGCTTGCGCGCGTTCTGGATCGGCCACGCCAGCGTGTACATCGAGATCGACGGCTTGCGCCTGCTGGTCGACCCGGTGTTCTCCGACCACGCCTCGCCGTTCGCGTTCGGACCGAAGCGTTTCCACCCGCCGCCGATCGCGCTGGACGACCTGCCGAAGATCGACGCGGTGCTGATCACGCACGACCACTACGACCACCTCGACATGCGCACGGTGCAGCACCTGGCGCAGCGCGGCACGCTGTTCATCGTGCCGCTGGGCATCGGCGCGCACCTGGAGCGCTGGGGGGTGCCATCGGAGCGCATCCGCGACCTCGAGTGGGGCCAGGAGCACGCGCTGGGCAGCGTGCGCATCGTGTCGACGCCGTCGCGCCACTACTCGGGCCGCCGTCTGGGCGGCAACAACCGCACGCTGTGGACCTCGTGGACGCTGCTCGGCACGCGACACCGCGCCTACGTGAGCGGCGACACCGGCTACTCCGACCACTTCGCGCGCATCGGCGAGCAGCACGGGCCGTTCGATCTGGCGTTCGTCAAGATCGGCGCCTACGGCCCTGGCGCGCCGTGGCTCGACATCCACATGAGCGCGGAAGATGCCGTGCGAGCGGCGAAAGACGTGCGCGCGAGGCGGCTGTTCCCGGTGCACTGGGCCACCTTCAACCTCGCGTTCCACGCCTGGGACGAACCGATCCGCCGCACGCTCGCGGCCGCGCGCAGCGCGCGGGTCGACGTGGTCACGCCGCGCTTGGGCGAGATGGTCGACGCCGACGCGCCGTTCGCGTCGACGCCGTGGTGGGAGCGCTAGTGCGTGCCTTCGGCTGCCGCCACGCCTGACGGCGCGCCGTTGGTCATGTGGGCGCGGAAGAACTTGGCCCCGATCACGCAGGCCACGAACGCGAACACCGCGCCGACCAAGAAGGCGATCTGGTAGCCGGCGTTGAGCGCCGCGGGCTGGGCTGCGCCGCCGGCCGCGAACGCATCGGTGCGCGCCGCGGCCAAGCTCGCCAACACCGCGAGGCCGAGCGCGCCGCCCATCATGAACGAGGTGTTGACCACGCCCGACGCGAGGCCCGATTCGCTCGGCTCGACATCGCTCATCGCCGCCAGCAGCACCGGGTTGAACGCGATGCCGGCGCCCAGGCCGAGCAGCAGCATGCCGGGCAGCACGTCGAGCAGGAAGCCGCCGCCGACCGGCGCGCGCGCGAACAGCGCCAGGCCGATCGCCGCCAGCGACAGCCCGGCGACGAACGGACCGCGGATGCCGAAGCGCATCACCAGCTTGGCCGAGATGCCGAGCGAGAACACGGCCATGATCAGGTTGGCCGGCAGGAACGCCAGGCCCACCTGCATCGGCGTGTAGCCCAGCACCAGCTGCATGTACAGCGCCGAGATGAAGAACCAGGCGAACATCGCCGCCGCCCACAACACGCCCACCACGTTGGCGGTGGCCACGTTGCGCAGCTTGAACAGCGTGAGCGGCATCAACGGGTGCCTGACCTTGGCCTCGATCGCGATGAACAGCGCCAGCAGCAGCGCCGCCGCGCCGAGCAACGACAGCGTGCGCAGCGACGTGAAGCCCGCCTCGTTGCCGCCGACGATCGCGTACACCGCCAGCATCAGCGATGCGGTGATCGTGACCGCGCCGGCCACGTCGAGCTGACCGGCGTCGGCCAGGCCCTGGCCTTTGTCGAGCAGCATCAGCGTGAGGCCGTACACGGCGATGCCGATCGGCAGGTTGACCAGAAAGATCCAGTGCCAGCTGAAAGCGCCCGGTCAGCAGGCCGCCGAGCAGCACGCCGATGCTGCCGCCGCCGGCGCACACGAAGCCGTACACGCCCATCGCCTTGGCGCGCTCGGCCGGCTCGCTGGAACAGGTTCATGATCAGCGACAGCGCGACCGCCGACACCACCGCGCCGCCCAGGCCCTGCACCGCCCGCGCCGCGATCAGCCAGGCCTGCGAGTTGCGCCAGCCCGCAGGCCAGCGAGGCCAGCGTGAACAGCGTGATGCCGAGCAGGAACAGCTTGCGGTGGCCGTACAGGTCGCCGAGCCGGCCGCCGAGCAGCAGGAAGCCGCCGAAGGTGAGCATGTAGGCGTTGACCACCCAGACCAACGAGGTCTCGGTGAATTGCAGGTCCGAGCGGATCGACGGCAGCGCCACGTTCACGATCGTGGTGTCGAGCACGATCATCAGCACGCCCAGGCACAGCACCATCAGCGCCAGCCAGCGTTTGCGAGAGTCGGTCGTGTGGGTCATCGCGGCATTTTCCGAGTGGTCCATGCCACACGACGAACCAGCCGCGTTTCGATCGACATCGCGGCGCGGCAGGTTGTATCCGCGCCGCGCCGGATGCTCAGCCCTTCTTTTCGTTGAACACCTCGCGCGCGATGCGGAAGCTGTCGAGCGCGGCCGGCATGCCGCAATAGATCGCGGTCTGCAAGAACACCTCCATGATCTCGGCCTGGGTCAGGCCATTGTTCAGCGCGCCGCGCACGTGCAGCTTCAGTTCGTGCGGGCGGTTGAGCGCGGTGATCATCGCCAGGTTCAGAAAGCTGCGCGTGCGACGGTCCAGTCCGGGGCGGGTCCAGATCTCGCCCCAGGCCATCTGCGTCACCAACTCCTGCATCGGACGGCTGAAGTCGTCCGCGTTCTTCAGCGCGTTGTCCACGTACTCGCTGCCCAGCACCTCGCGGCGCACCTTGAGGCCTTTGTCGAACAGTTCCTGGTTCATGGTCGGAATTCCTTGATCGGCGGCAGCGAATGCGAACGGCAGCGCGGCGGCGCTGCCGAGAACCGGCACCGCGCTTCAAACGTTGAGAGATGCGACCGTAGCACGGTCGCGCGATGTCAGCGCCGCGCCAGCGGCGTGTCGGTGGGCGCGATCACGAAGGCCGCGCCGCGCGGCAACAGCTCGGCGCGCTCGCGCTGCAGCGCATCCACGCGCGCGGGTGGGCCGATGTCTTCGCGCAGCGCCCGCACAAACGCATCGAGCCGGTCCGCCGGGCCGCAGGCATGCATCACCACGTCGCGCCCGACGTTGGCCACCCAGCCGCGCAAGCCGTATTGCTGGGCCAGGTGCTGCGCGCTGGCGCGAAACCCCACACCCTGCACGCGCCCGGCCACGCGGATGATTTCCGCGCGGTCGCCGGGGTCGGGTGCATCGAGCATCGCCATGGCGCAAGCCTATCGCCGGCGCCGGCGCGACGCATCAATGCGGGTGGCGCGATGTCAGGAACTCGAGCGCCGCCTGGCGCGTCTGCGGCGAGTTGAGGATGCCCAGGTGCGTGCTGCCGAGGATCGGGTCGAACGCGCCCTGGCCCACCAGATCGAGCTGGCGCGCGCCGCGCAACGTGGCGCTGCGCGAGAAATCAGTCGGCTTGCCGAACGAGTCTTCCGCCGGCACCGGCGGGAAGATGCCGTCTTGCAGCGGGAAGTACACGAAGCTGGTGTCGGCGTTGCGAACCACCAGATATTGGGTCGGCCCCGGTGTGTCGTCGCCCTTGTTCAGGCGCTTGAGGAACGGCGTGTCGGGCGAGCCGACCTCCACGCACACCTCGCTGCTCGGCGTGAAGCCGCCTTGCGACGGCAGCTGGTAGAAGTTGGCCGGGTTCGGCGAGCAATTGATGATGCCGTGATTCGGGCCATCGATCGCGACGAAGCGGCGCACGGTGCGATAGGCATCGTCCTGGCGCAGCCACTCGCGCGTGATCGTCACGCCCAGGCTGTGCGCCACGACGTCGACCTGCCTGGCGCCGGTGAATTCGAGCACGGCGGCGACAAAGCGGCGCAGGTCGGGCACGTTGGCTGCGTTGGTGTGCGCGATGCTCGAGCGCCGCGTCGGGTCGGCGCCGAGGTCGCACTGGTCGCCTTCGTAGCCGATGGCCCACAGCTCGCCCAGCCGGTAGCCGCTGTCGGCGAAGAACTGCGCAAACGCCTGCATGCGGCCGAACGGATTGCACGCGGTCGCGAACGGGGTGTCGTTGTTGCCGTGGATGAAGATCACCGGCGTGCGGTGCACGGGCCCGGCGGCGCCGAAGCCGATGATCGGCTTGCCGAGCGAGGTGTCTTCGATGGCCGGGAAGCCGGCGGGGAAAGTGGCGCCCACCGTGCCGGCGGCCTGGGCCAGCGTGCAAACGAGCGTGGTCGCGGCGCTGAGCGCGACGCGACGGATCCAAGAGCAGTTCATGCGGTTTGTCTCCTTGGGTGAACGGTCGGCGCTTCAGTTGAAGAAGCGCTCGACCAAAGCGAACTGTTCGGGGGTGTTCAGTGCCGGCGCGTGGCCGCAGTGGGGGAGCGTGACCACCACCGCGCGCGGGCCGCGGTTGCGCATCGCCTCCGCCACCTCCGGCAGCAGCAGATCCGACGATTCGCCGCGCAGCGCCAGCACCGGGATGTCGAGCGCATCCCAGGCGTCCCACTGCAGGTAGTCGTTGGGGTGCACGGCGAACTGGCGCACCATCGCCGGGTCGTAGTGCGGCGTCACGCGGCCATCGGGCAGGCGACGGGTGGAGGTTTCGGTGAGGCGGCGCCACTGCGCATCGCTGAGCCATCCGTAGGGCTTGTAGATGGTGCGGAAGTAGGCCTCGAGCTCACTCACGGTGGCGAACGCGCTCGGGCTGCCGGCGTAGGTGAGGATGCGCTGTTGCGCGGCCATCGGCAGCTCGGGGCCGATGTCGTTCATCACCAGCTTGCGGATGCGGCCGCGCAGCGCCTGCGCCGCAGCGCGCAGGCCGATCGCGCCGCCCATCGACGTGCCGAGCCAGCAGCAACGGTGCAATCTGCAGCTGATCGAGCAGGCCGCAGGCGAGCTGCTCGTAGAACGCCAGGCAGTACTCGCGGTCGGGGTCGGGGCTCCACTGGCTCAAGCCACGGCCGATGGTGTCGGGACAGATCACGCGCCAGCGCTGCGACAGGTGCGCCGCGATGTCGTCCATGTCGCGCCCGGTGCGCGCCAGGCCATGCCAGGCCACCACGACCTCGGCATGCGCGTGGCCCCATTCGGTCACGTGCAGCTCGCGGCCGGCCACGGTGACGTAGTGCGACGTGAAGCCGCTCACTTCGCCTCCTGACGTCTGAGCCGGTGCGCCTCGCAGGCCTCGAGCGTGGTCGAATTCGGAGCGGCCGTGCGGCGCTCATCGCTTCACCACCTGCACCTTGCGCAGGCGCCCGACGATCCCGCTCGGAAAGTGATAGACCGCCAGCACGAACAACACGCCCAGCCACAGCAGCCAGCGGTCGGGCGACACCAGCTGGCTCAGCACCGGCAGGCCGCCCTCGCCGCCGAGTGCCGACTGCCCGACCTTCAGCAGGTCCTGCAGGTAGTTCTGCGCGAACACGAACAGCACGCTGCCCACCACCGCGCCATACAGCGTGCCCATGCCGCCGATCACGACGATCAGCAGGATGTCGAGCATGATCTCGAAGCTGAGCGTGGTGTCGGGCCCGGTGTAGCGCAGCCACAGCGCCAGCAGCGCGCCGGCCAGCGTGGCGAACAGCGCGGCGAGCACGTTGCTCAGCGTGCGGTACACCACCGTGCGGTAGCCGATCGCCTCGGCGCGGAAGTCGTTCTCGCGGATCGCCTGCAGCACGCGGCCGAACGGCGAGTTGACGATGCGCAGCAGCGCGAGAAACAGCAGCACCACCACCACGAACAGCACGTAGTAGGTGATCAGGCGGCCATCGACCGTGACGCCGAGCAACGGGTTCTCGAACGGCTCGAAGCTCGGGCTCAACAGCGCCGGGTTCTTGAAGGTGAGGCCGTCCTCGCCGCCGGTCACGTCGGACAGCTGCGAGGCCAGGGTCTGGAAGGCGCTGGCCACCGCCAGCGTGATCATCGCGTAGAAGATCGCCTTCACGCGCAAGGTGAACAGGCCGATCACGAGCGACAGCACGAGCGAGATCGCCAGCGCCGCCGACGATGCCCAGCGCGATCGCGCCGAACGTCGGCGACCAGCGCGTGCTGGCGACCGCCACGCCGTAGGCGCCGATGCCGAAGAACATCGTGTGCGCGAAGCTGACGATGCCGGTGTAGCCGAGCAGCAGGTCGTAGCTCGCCACCAGCAGGATGAACACCAGCATCTTGGCCGCCGCGCCGAGCGCCTTGCTGCCGGGGAAGAGGAACGGCGCGAACAGCAAGCGCCAGGGCGACCAGCACCAGCGCCAGCGCAAGCCAGCGGCTGCGCGGCAGGTCGTGCGAGAGCAGGCGATTGAGCATGGCGTTCGCTCAGCGGTTCGTCACCGGATACAAGCCCCTGCGGCCGCCACAGCAGGATGGCCACCATCAGCCCGATGTTGGAGAACAGCGCCACCTTGGGCGCCAGGAAGCCGGTGTAGTTGGCCATCAGACCCACCAGCAGCGCGCCGACGAAGCAGCCGAGCGTCGAACCCAGGCCGCCGATGATGATGACGATGAAGATCAGCACGTTGACCTGCGCGCCGATCTGCGGCACCACGCTCTGCTGGTACAGGCCCCACAGCACGCCGCCGAGGCCGGCGAGCGCGCTGCCGGCGACGAACACGCCGACGAACAGGCGCCGGATGCGGTAGCCGAGCGACTCGACCATCTCGCGGTCCTGCACGCCGGCGCGGATCAACAGGCCGATCTTGGTGCGGCTCAGCGTGTAGGCCAGCGCCACGAAGACCGCCGTGCCGATCACCGTGGCCAGCACGCGGTACTTCTCGACCGCCGCATCGCCGATCAAGAACGCGCCGCGCAACGCCTCGGGCAACGGCAGCGGAATCTGCAGCGGCCCCCAGATGACCTTGATCAGCTCCTCGCCGACGATCATGCCGCCCATCGTGATCAGGATCTGCTTCAGGTGCAGGCCGTACACCGGCCGCACGATCACGCGCTCGAAGGCCCAGCCGACCGCGCCCGCGACGGCCATCGCGACGAGCATCGCGCAGAACACGGCCACCAGTTGCAGCGCGCCGGCCTCGCCGGCCCAGCCGGTCATGCCGCCCATCACGCTGGTGGCGATGAAGGCGCCGAGCGCGATGAACACGCCGTGGCCGAAGTTCAGCACGTCCATCAGGCCGAACACCAGCGTGAGGCCCGACGCGATGATGAACACGATCATGCCCATCGCCAGGCCGGCGACCGTCAGCGTGACCCAGGTCGACGGCGAGCCGATCAGCGGCAAGCCCGCGAGCGCGAGCCCGACCAGCAGCGCCACCGGCTTCCAGTCGAAGCTCGCCTTCGGGATCGCGGCGCCGGCAGCGGCGTTGCGACGGTCGCAGCAGTCGTGTTCATTGGTGCACCGCCAGCGACAGGCCCAGCAGGCGCTGCTGCAACGCCTCGTCGTCGGCCAGCTCGCGCATCGAGCCGGTGTGCACGATCGCGCCGTTGTCCATCACCGCGACCGCGTCGCCGAGCGAACGCGCCATGTGGAAGTTCTGCTCCACCAGCAGGATCGTGGTCTTCTGGCGCTTCAGCTCGTTGAAGGCGCTGATCAGGTTGTTGATGATCGACGGCGCCAGGCCCTTGCTCGGCTCGTCGATCAGCAGCAGCGCGCGCGGCTCGACGATGGCGCGCGCCACCGCGAGCATCTGCTTCTGCCCGCCCGACAGCTTGCCGGCCGGGTAGAGCCAGAACTTCTTCAGCGCCGGAAACAGGCCGAAGACCCACTCCAGCCGCTGCGTGTCGAGCTCGCCGGCGTGGCGCGCCGTGCGTGCGGCGAGCACGAAGTTCTCCTGCACCGTGAGGTCGGTGAAGATGCCCATGCTCTCGGGCACGTAGGCGATGCCGCGGGTGGCGATGTCGGGCGTGGGCAGGCCGTTCAGCGATTGGCCCTTGAAGCGCACGTCGCCCTGGCTCGCCGTCCACAAGCCCATGATCGTGCGCAGCGTGGTCGTCTTGCCGGCGCCGTTGCGGCCGAGCAGCATCGTGACCTCGCCCTCGCGCACCGCGAAACTGACGCCGTGCAGGATGTGGTACGCGCCGATGTGCGTGTGCACGCCGGACAGCTCGAGCAGCGCGCCGGTGCTCACGCGGGCTCCTCTGCCGCCATGCCCAGGTACGCCTGTTGAACGACCGGCGATGCGATCACGGCAGCCGGCTCGCCGTCGGCCACCAGCTGCCCGTTGTGCAGCACGACGATGCGGTCGGACAGCTCGCGCACCACGTCCATCTTGTGCTCGACCAGCAGGATCAGGCGGTCCTTGCGGGCCTTGAGCATGCGGATCAGCTCCAGCACCACCGGCACGTCGTCGACGCTCATGCCGGCGGTCGGCTCGTCGAACATGTACACCAGCGGGTCGAGCGCCATCAGCATCGCCACCTCGAGCTTGCGCTGGTCGCCGTGCGGCAGTGCGCTGGCCGCCACGTCGACCTTGTCGCCCAGGCGCACGCGCTCGAGGATCGAACGCGCCTCGTCGATCCAGGCCTTGCGATCGAGCCACACGTGCCAGATGTCGATCGCATGGTGGCCGCGCCCCTGCTCGCGTGCCTGCACCGCCAGGCGCACGTTCTCCTGCACCGTGAGGCCGGGAAACAGCTGCGTCAGCTGAAACGCACGGCCCAGGCCCTTGCGCGTGCGCAGCGGCGCGGGCAGCGCGGTGATGTCTTCGCCGTTCAGCACCACGCGCCCTTCGCTGGCGCGCAACTGGCCCGAGATCAGGTTGAAGTAGGTGGTCTTGCCGGCGCCGTTGGGGCCGACGATCGCGGTCAGCGTGCCGGCTTCGAACGTGCACGACACGTGGTCCACCGCCACATGGCCACCGAAGCGGATGGTGAGGTCGCGTGTGCTGAGCATCAGCAGGCCCCCTCGACGAAGTGGCCGCGCGGCGATTCGCGCAGCCGCGGTCGAATGCCACCACCAACCCAGCTTCTGGTTGGAGCCCTTGGCCACCGCCGCGCCCAGGCCGTCCCAGCGCGCACGGCCGGCCCACACGTGCCAGCCGTTCAGCTCCTCGGCGCAGCTGCGTGCTCCGGCCGTGCGAGCCGCTCGACCATCGCGACGATGGCGCCCACCTGCGGGCCCGACTTCTGCGCGTAGTCGGCGCCGGTGTAGCCCCACCAGTCCCAGCAGGCGTTGAGCGCGTCGCTGCTGGTCTGCGGGTACAGCACGACGATGCGGTTGCTGTCGGCCCAGCGGTTGTAGCCGGTGCGCTTGACGTACGTGTCACCCAGCGACTGCGCGTTCTGCCCGCAGCCGTGCAATACCACGTGCAGCCGACAGCCGGCGCTGCGTCGCGCACGCTTGCGGAACGAACAGCCAACCGGTCGCGGCCATGCCCTCGTCCGCGGCGATGAACTCGTGCTGGTCGAACTCGACGAACCGGCCGCCGAGAGCGCCGTCGTTGCGCGCTTGCAGCGTGCCCAGCAAATGGCGCAGCAACTCGCCCGCGCCATCGACATCGCAGTCGTTGATGAACGGCAGGCCGCGATGCGCGCAGGCGCTGCCGAAGTCGTCGGTGGGCATGCCGTGTTCGGCCGGCACGTCGGTGCGCGCGACGATGTTGCGCCGCGGGCACGAAGGCCTCGTAGAAGCGCCTGAGGTCGGCGCCGAGCGCCGGCACCAGCACGCTGTCCTTCGCGCCGGCGAACAGCCAGACCTTCGACGATGCGAGGTTCGACAGCGGATCGATGCGCCCCGCGGCGGCCCAGGTCTTGGTGGTGGCCACCAGGGCGCCCACCGGCGGCGCACTGTCGCGCGTGAGGCAGCGCGTGGTGGCCAACGCGGCCAGGCCCTGTGCGCAGTAGTACGGCCCGGCCGCGACCACCCCCGCGCCCTTGAACACCGACGACCACGCCACGTGCAGCTGCGTGGCCATGTAGCCACCCGACGACAGGCCCGACACGGTCACGGTCGACGCGTCCACCGTCAGCGCAGGCAGCGGTGCCGAATGCACAGGCCGCGTGACCGCACACAGCGCCACCATCGCGAGTACGACAAACAAACGCATGGCTTGGGAGAAGAGGGCGAACTTGCTGGCGTCGCGAGCGGGCGCAGGGCTAGGCGGACGGAGCGCAGGGACCGGAACGTACTGGAGGTACGTGAGGATCCCGAGCACCGCCCAACGACGCCATGCGTCCGCGCAGCAGCCGGCCTCAGCGTTTGTTTCGGATCGGGACGTTCATCTGCTCAGGCTTGATCTCCGAGACCAGCTCCGGCACGCCCCAGCTGAACGCCGGGTCGACCTTGATTTTGAAGTGGTACATCGACTGCATCGCCTGGTGGTCGTCCTTGCGGAAGGTCATCTTGCCCTTGGGCGTCTCGAAGCTCATGCCTTCCATCGCGCCGATGAGCTTGTTGGCCTCGGTGACGCCCTGCGTTTTCTTCAGCGCCTCGACCACCGCGATCGCCGCGGTCATGCCGCCGGCGGTAAAGAAGTCGGGCGGCGCCTTGAATTGCTTGTAGTGGTTGGCGACCAGCCACTCGTTGACCGGGTTCTTCGGGATCGCGAAGTAGTAGTACGTGGCGCCTTCCATGCCGGGGAACTGCTTGTAGGCGGTCATCGCCGGCAGGATGTTGCCGCCGGTGGCGATCTCGATGTTGTAGCGCTTGAGGTCGAGGTCGGCGATCTTGAACGGGTTGCCGGCGCCGGCCCAGATGATCCAGATGACCTTGCGGCCAGGCTGGTCCTTGAGCTTGTCGATCAGCCGTTGCGCGCCGGCGGTGAAGTCGGTGGTCGTGGTCGGCAGGTACTCTTCATGGACGATCTTGGCGGTCTTGATCGACTCCTTGAACGCCTTCACGCCGTCGCGGCCGAAGGCGTAGTCCTGCGCCAGCGTGGCGATGCTGACGCCCGCCTTGTCGAGCGCCACTGCGTTGCTGATCGCATCCTGCGAGCTGTTGCGCCCGGTGCGGAAGATGTACTTGTTCCACTTGTCGCCGGTGATCGAGTCGGCCACCGCGGGCTCCACCAGCAGCACCTTCTTGTATTCCTCGGCCACCGGCAGCATCGCCAGCGCGACGCCCGATGAGGTCGGACCCACCGCGAGGTCGGCCTTGTCGTCGCCGTAAGCCTGCGCCAGCAGGTTCTTGCCGAGATCAGGCTTGCCTTGGTCGTCCTTCTCGATCACGACCAGCTTCTTGCCGGCCACCGTCATCGTGCCGCCGGTGGCGTACTCCAGTCCCATCATGAATCCGGTGGCCGTCTGCTTGCCGTAGGCCTCGAGCGGCCCGGTCTTGCTGTAGATGTGGGCGATGCGAACTTCCTTGCCCTGTGCGTGGGCCGCGATCGGCATCATCGATGCCGCAGCCAGCAATGAAGCGGTCAGCGCAGCGCGTCGGTTGAAGAGCAAAACGGACTTCGGCATGCGGGTCTCCTGCAGGGCCTGTTGTTTGATATGAGCGTGCAGCCCAACGCAGCGGGCACACGGGCGAATCTGAAAAACGCAAGGCCCATGCCGGCAGTGCAAAAGCGCGGGGAAACACCGAGTCGCACCGGTGTCGTGCACCCGATGCGATGGCCTTGCCGCCGTGTCGCGGCGGCCGTGTGCCCAGTTGTCGGACAACTTCGGGTGAGTCCCTGGCTGGAAACCGGTCACCGGGGACTATCGTGCCGAGCGGGTCGAGCACGGCCTGCACGGGCGCGCCGACGCTCGCTGACATCACAGGAGACAAGCCATGAAGCGCAGAACCCTTCTGCAGTCGTTCGCAGCCGCACCCATCGTTTCTGCGCCGTTCGTGCACACCGCGCACGCGCAGGCGGTCACGCTGCACGGCGCGGTGCAGTTCAACGACGACCATGCGTTCAACCGGGCGCTGCTCAAGTTCGAGGAGCTGGTCAAGAAGTACTACGGCAAGCCGATCACCTTCGTCCTGCACCGCAACAGCGAGCTCGGCCTTGAGAAGCAGTACTTCGAGTACATGGCGCAAGGCAAGGCGGTCGACTACGGCATCGTGTCGCCGGCGCACATGAGCACCTTCTCCAAGGCGGCGCCGTTCATCGACGCACCCTTCCTGTTCCGCGACCTGAACCACTGGAACAAGGTGCTCGACGCCGACCTGCTGAAGCCGGTGGCCGACGAGGTGAACAAGAACGCCGAGGTGATGCTGATCGGCTACGCGGGCGGTGGCACGCGCAACATCTTCGTCAACAAGCCGGTGCGCAACCTGGCCGAGATGAAGGGCCTGAAGGTGCGCGTGCAGGGCGCGCCGATCTGGAGCAAGACCTTCGCTGCGATCGGCATGAGCCCGACGGTGATCGCCTACAACGAGGTCTACAACGCGATCCAGAACAACGTGATCGCCGCCGGCGAAAACGAGGCGGCCGGCGTCGAGGCGATGAAGTTCTTCGAGGTGGCGCCGCACCTGTCGATGACGCAGCACGCGATCACGATCCGCCCGATCTGCTTCTCCGGCAAGACCTTCAAGGGGCTGCCAAAGGACCTGCAGGACGCGATCATCAAGGCCGGCAAGGAAGCCGGCGCCCACGGCCGGCAGCTCGAGAGCGCGGAAGACGAGGCCAAGCTCGTGACGCTCGAAAAGGCCAACAAGCTCAAGCGCGTGCCGTTCACCGACCGCGACCAGATGAAGAAGCTGGCCGATCCGGTGATGGCGGCATACGCCAAGGAGATCGGCGCGGGCGAGATCTACGACAAGATCAACGCCATCAAGTAACGCACACAGGACGAGGAGCGGCGGCGCGAGGGCGTCGCCGTTCTTGTGCATGCAGTTCTACAAGCGATTCACCAGGGTGTACAGCCGGTTCCTGTCCTGGCTGCTGGTGGCGTCGGTGGCGATCATCATCGTGCCGGTGTCGCTGCAGATCTTCTCGCGCTACACCGATCTGATCCCGAACTACTACTGGACCGAGGAGATGGCGCGCTTTCTCTTCGTGTGGATGGTGATGATCGGCGCGATGGTCGGCGTGCGCGACGCCTCGCACTTCGAGGTCGACGTGTGGCCACGGCTGTCGCCGCGCCTGCAGGCGCTGCTGCGCATCGTGTCGAGCCTCGGCATCCTGGGCTTCGCGCTGGTGTTCATGTGGGGCGGCTACTTCTTCACCACCTTCGCGTGGAATCGCCTGTCCGAGCTGGCCGAGCTGCCGCTGTGGATGATCCACATCGCCTGGCCGATCACCGGCCTCACCTGGTTCGTGTTCCAGGCCGAGCACGTGGCCGAGGCGCTGCGCGTGCTGCTGGGCCGTGACGTGCAAGGAAGCCCGACATGAACGGCGCGGTGCTGAGCCCGAGCATGGCGGCGCTGATCCTGTTCGGCATCTTCTTTGCGCTGATGCTGGTGCGCGTGCCGATCGCGTTCGCGCTCGGGATCGCCTGCGTGCCGATGTACTTCATCGAGCCGCGCCTGGACACCCAGAGCCTGGTGCAGGAGACCTTCAACGCGTTCAACTCGTTCATCCTGCTGGCGGTGCCGTTCTTCCTGCTCACCGCCAACCTGATGAACGTGGGCGGCATCACCGATCGATTGGTGCGCTTCTCGCGCGCGCTGGTGGGCCACTTTCCCGGCGGGCTGGCGCAGATCAACGTGGTGCTGTCGATCTTCTTCGCCGGCGTGTCGGGCTCGTCGACCGCCGATGCGGCGAGCCAGAGCAAGATCTTCATCGAGGCGCAGACCAAGGAGGGCTACGACCTCAGCTTCTCGGTGGCGGTCACCGCGGTGTCGGCTGTGATGGCGGCGATCATCCCGCCGTCGATCATGATGATCGTGTGGGGCGGCGTGCTCACGGTGAGCATCGGCGCGCTGATGCTGGCCGGCATCATCCCGGGCCTGTTGATCGGGCTGGCCCAGATGGCCACCGTGCACGGCTACGCCAAGCGGCGCGGCTACCCCACCTACCCGCGCGCCACACTGCGCGAGGTGTTTGCCTCGGCGCTGGTGTCGATCCCGGCGCTGATGACGCCGTTCATCATCGTGGGCGGCAAGGTCTTCGGCTGGTTCACCGCCACCGAATCGGCCGCCATCGCGGTGTTGTACGCCGGCGCGCTCACGCTCTTCGTCTACCGCGAGATGGGACTCAAAGGCCTGCACCACGCGCTGCTCGACACCGGCAAGCTGGCCGGCGTGACGCTGTTCTGTGTCGGTACCGCCAGTGCGTTCGGCTGGCTGCTGGCGTACTACCAGATCCCGAAGGCGCTGCTGGCCAACGTGGCGAGCTGGGACATGGGGCCCACGACCACCGGCTTCTTCATCGCCGGCGTGTTCCTGGTGGTGGGCTGTTTTCTCGACGCGATCCCGGCCATCATCATCGTCGGCACGATCCTGCAGCCACTGGCGCAAGCCGTCGGCATGGATCCGGTGCACTTCGCGATCGTCGGCATCGTGTCGCTGGCGTTCGGGCTGGTCACGCCGCCGTACGGCCTGTGCCTCTTAGTGGCATGTGCGGTAGCCAAGATCCGCATGATCGACGCGCTGAAGGACACGATGATCTTTCTGGTGCCGATGCTGCTGGTGCTGGCGGCCATCATCGTGTGGCCGAGCATTCCACTGTTCCTGCCGCGGTTGTTTCCGCCCGGCACACTGTAGAGGACTTCAAACATGACGACCCCCATCGGATTCATCGGTGCCTCCGGCCTCATGGGCCACGGCATGGCCAAGAACCTGCGCGCCAAGGGCCATCCCTTGGCGATCACCGCGTTTCGCAAGCGCGAGCGCGTGGCCGATCTGCTCGCGGCCGGCGCCAAGGAGCTGCCCAACCCGGCCGCGATGGCGCGCGAATGCGGCGTGGTGTTCCTGTGCGTCACCGGCTCGCCCCAGGTCGAAGAGGTCGTCGCCGGCCCGAACGGCCTGCTCGCCGGCGCGGACAAGGGATTGATCATCGTCGACACGTCGACCAGCGAGCCCGACTCGACCGCGCGCTTGCGCGATCTGTGCGCAGCCAAGTCCGTCAGCTTCATCGACGCCCCATTGGCGCGCACGCCGGTGGAAGCCGAGGCGGGCAAGCTCAACGTGATGGTGGGTGCCAGCGCCGAAGACTTCGCGCGCATCGAGCCGCTGCTGAAGTGTTTTGCCGAGAACGTCTTCCACGTGGGCGGGCCGGGCTCCGGCCACATCATCAAGCTGCTCAACAACTTCGTCGCGCAGGCGGTGTGCAACGCCACCGCCGAGGCGTTCGCCGTTGGCCAGCGCGCCGGCGTCGACCTGAAGAAGTTCGTCGCGCTGGTGTCCGCAGGGCTGGTCAACTCCGGGCTGTTCCAGATCATGAGCAAGACGCTCGACGGCCAGCTCGACGGCATGAAGTTCGAGCTCAACAACGCGCGCAAGGACGTGCGCTACTACACCCACATGGCCGAGAACCTGGGTGTGCCCACGGTAATGGGCGAGGCAACGCACCAGTCACTGGTGCTCGCGTGCGCCCTGGGCTTCGGCGACAAGCTGGTGCCCTCGCTGGTCGAAGCGCAGGAGAAGCTGGCCAACGTGAAGATCGTGCCGCGCTGAACCCGCGTCGCAAGGTCGACATCCGCGCCGGTGTCCCGCGGCCCTCCCCATCCCGGATGAGGAAGAACCGCAGCGCGGGTCATTGCGGATCGCACACGCCGCGACTTGGCGCACGGGCGGCCACAGGATGCAATGCAGGCGTGGCCACGTCCGTGACCGCACAACCAAACATCCGGAGCTTCACCATGTCAGCCATCGCCTCTATCGCAGCCCGCGCGCTGCCGCAAATCGAATTCGGCGGCGCCGCGTCCATCCTCGAACGGGTCGCCCTCAACCCGCAACCGTTGCCGCCGAAAGCGTCATTGGGCGGATCGCTCGCCAGCGAAGTGCTCGACGACTGGTGCGGCACGGTGCCCAAGCGCTTCCCTCCGCCGCCCACGCCGCCCCTGGGCGGTGGGCTGCTCGACACGGCCAACGTGAATGTGGTGATCGACGCGCTGCGTTTGCGGTTCTGATCGCGGCCGAGTCGCCGAGCGCGGCACGCCCGTGCCGCCGCTCAGCGACTCAGAGCGATGCCCTTGATCGCACCGAGCTGTGGCGACGGTTCGGTCACGCTGGCGTCGAACGGATGGAAGTAGGCGCCGAACAGATCGATCACCTTGCGCACGTAGGCGCGGGTCTCGGCGTACGGCGGCACGCCGCGGTAGCGGTTCACCGCGCCTTCGCCGGCGTTGTAGGCGGCGGCTGCGAGCGACACGTCGCCCTGGTAGTACGCCAGCAGCCATTGCAGGTAGGCCGTGCCGCCGCGGATGTTCTGCGATGCGTCGTAGGCGTTGCGCACGCCGAAGCGCGTCGCGGTCTCCGGGATCAGCTGCATCAAGCCTTTGGCGTTTTTCGGCGACAGCGCCACCGTGTCGAAGCGCGACTCGACCTCGATCACCGACAGCACCAGCTGCGGATGCACTTTGAAGTTCGGTGCGATCTGCTTGACCATGTCGACGATGAAGACCGGCCCCTTCGAGCGCACCGGCACCTGCGGCAGCAGTGCTCCCGCACCCGGCGTGGAGCGGCGCACCGGCGGCGCCGCGGCGACCTTGGGTGGATCGGGCTCGCGCATGCAGTCGGGCACGTAGGTCGGCGGCCCGCCGACCTGGCCGAGCATGCGCTGGGCCTGCTCGTAGCCTTGTTCGGCGGCCGCATGGAAAAAGAACGCGGCCCACTGATCGCTGCGCTCGACGCCGCGTCCGTTGCTGTACATCCACCCGAGGTTGAACTGCGACGCCGCATCGCCCAGGCGCGAGGCTTCGCAGTACAGCTTGGCGGCAGCGACCGGGTCGCGCTCGACCCCTTCAGCGTTTTCCAGCGCCAGCGCCTGCGTGCGCAGCAGCTCGCGCTTGGTGGCCTCGACGCTGTCGGCCTCGATCGCGGCGCGCGCCGCGGCGCAGCCCAGCAGGCCGCAGGCCAGCGCGAGCGCGGTGGCGCGGATCCATCGGCGGTGTTGGGGTTCGGTGCTGCTCATCGACGCGGCGCGAAACGGAACGCGAATTTCAGCCGCGACGAGCCGGTGAAGTCAATGCCCCGAGTCGGCGTCCGGCGGTGCTGTCGGCGATCAGCTGGTCCAGGCGGCGCGTCCGCGTGGCCTCGCGCACCGCGCTGGTCACCCAATGCACGGCGCGGCGCCGATAACCAGGCGGTAAGGTTTGCCAGAACGCCCACGCCGCCTTGTGCGCGCGCAAGCGCCGCTCCAGTTCCGTCGGCAAGGCGTCGGGTCGGGCGCGCAGGCTGTAGCCGCTTTTCGGATGCGTGTGGCGATCTTCGTAGGCGCGCAGGCCGGCCGGCGTCATCGAACCTGCGGCGATCAGTTCTTCGGCCGTGCGGATGTTGATCGCGCTCCACACGCTGCCGGGGCGCCGCGGCAGGAAGCGGATCATGTAAGCGTCGTCGCCCAGCGATTTGCGGATGCCGTCGATCCACCCGACGCGCAGCGCCTCACGCACCGACTGCGGCCAATCGATGCTCGCCTTGCCGGTGCCCTTCTTCCAGAAGCCGACCCACAGCTCGTCGGCGCGGGTGTGGTGCTTGTCGAGCCAGACGCCGAATGCCTTCGCGCTGGCGAAGTGCTTCGGGCGAACCGGCGCGGCAGCGCGCTTGGCGCTGCTCACGAGCCGGCGTCTTCGGCGGCGCCCAGCTTCTCGTACAGCGTGGCGCGCGAGATGCCGAGCAGCTTCGCCGCCGCGAGCTTGTTGCCGCCGGTGGCTGCCAGCGCCTCGCGGATGGCGCGCATCTCGAGCTCGGCGATCGCCTGCGGCAGCGGCTTGAACGGCGCCGCCGGTTCGGGTGTCGATGGGGTCGGCGGTGCAGTCGCTGCCGTCGCTGCGGGCACGGCGACGGCAGCAAGCGGCGCGGCCGGCGCAGAGGCGGGAGCGATCGACAGGTGGCGCGCGGTCAGCAGCAGGTCGTCGGTCATCAGCGCCGCTTGCTCCAGCACATTGCGCAGCTCACGGATGTTGCCGGGCCAGCGGTGCTGGGTCAGCCGCTCCAGCGCGTCGCTGGCCAGCGCCTTGTGCGGCAGGCCGCTGCGGCGCGCAATGTCGTCGAGCAGCGCGTCGGCCAGCGGCTCGAGGTCTTCGAGCCGGTCGGTCAGGCGCGGCAGACGAATCGGCAGCACGTGCAGCCGGTAGTACAGATCGGCGCGGAACAGGCCCTGCGCCACCATCGTCGACAGGTCCCGACTGGTGGCGGCGATCACCCGCACGTTGAGCTTGTGCACCTGGTTGCTGCCGAGCGGCTCGACCTCCTGCTCCTGCAGCACGCGCAGCAACTTGGCCTGCAGCGGCAGCGGCATGTCGCCGATCTCGTCGAGAAAGATCGTGCCGTTGTCGGCCAGCTTGAACTTGCCCTCGCGGCCCTTGCGATCGGCCCCGGTGTAGGCGCCCGGTGCCACGCCGAAGAACTCGGCCTCGAGCAAGGTCTCGGGCACGGCGGCGATGTTCACGGTGACGAACGGCGCCGCGGCGCGCGCCGACGCCGCATGGATGGCATGCGCGAGCAGTTCCTTGCCGGTGCCGGTGTCGCCGAGCAGCAGCACGGTCGAATCGGTGCCGGCCACGCGACGCGCCTGGCGCTTGACGTCGAGCGCCGGCGCGCTGGCGCCGATGAAGCTGGCAATCGTGTACTTCGGGCGCCGCTGCGCCGCCAGCTGACGCTGCGCATCCTCGAGCTCGCGCTGCAAACGCGAGAACTTGGTCATCAGCGGCTGCATCGTCGATTCCGGATGGTCCATCAGCACCAGGCCGACCGCGCCGATCACCTGGCCCTCCTCGTCGCGCAGCGGCAAGCGGCTCACCAGGAACGTGCCGGCCTTGTTGGTGAGCAGGTCCACCAGGATCGTGCGCCCGGTTTCGATCACCTGCGGCATCAACGTGTTGGGCACCACCTCCTCGACGCGCTTGCCGACGAAGTCGCTGTCGCGCTGGAAGCCCAGCGCCGGCAGGAACTGTTTGTAGCCCTCGCTGATCCACACGATGCGGTGCTCGCGGTCGACCACCATCATGCCCATCGCGGTCTGCGCGAACAGGTCGAACATCGACTGCGCGGCGAGCTTGAGCACGCCGTCGGCGCTCTGCGGCAGTGGATGGCGGGCGGTCATGCGACGACTGTAGCGGTGGGCAACCGTGGCAGCCATCGGCGCGGCCCCGCAGGATGCGAGAAACCCTGGCCTTGAGATTACGTAATTACGGGATTACAGTGGCCCGAACCCGACGGAAAGTGACGCATGGTCGACCCGATCCCGCTGCACGGCACCTCGATGCACGATGGCGTGGCGGCACGCCTGCGCGCGATGGTGTTCGAGCGTGAGCTCAAACCCGGCGACTACATCGACGAAATGGCCCTGGCCGCGCGCTGGAACATCAGCCGCACGCCGCTGCGCGAGGCGCTGAAGGTGCTGGCCGCCGAAGGCCTGGTCGAGCTGGTGCCGCGGCGCGGCTGCCGGGTGGTCGAGATGACCGATGCCGACGCCGAGGCGCTGCTGCCGGTGATGGCCCTGCTCGAAGGGCGCTGCGCCTACGAGGCGGTGCGCAAGGCCGGCGACGACGACGTCGCCGAGTTGAAGCGGCTGCACAACCAGCTCGAACGCCATGCCGCGGCGCACAACATCGACGGCTACTACGCCGCCAACCATGTGTTCCACAGCCGCGTGCAGACGCTGGCCGACAACCGCTGGCTCGACCGCGTGACGGGCGACCTGCGCAAGTTCGTGCGGCTGTGGCGCGGCCGGCAGCTCGCGCTGCCCGGCCGCATCGACGCGTCGATCAACGAGCACCGCGTGTTGATCGATGCGATCGAGCAACGCGATGCGGTGCGCGCCGAACGCGCGATGCACGACCATCTGATGGCGCAGCTCACGGCGCTCAAGGCCTTGCAGCAACTCGAATCCAAACGCGCGGCGCGGCCACGCAAGGCGGCACGTCGTGCTGGCTGAACTGAAGGCACGGGCGCAGCTGATGCGCCACGACCATGCACTGCGTGGCCTGCTGTCGGAATGCCGGCGCCTGTTGAGCGAGCGCGGCGAGGCCAACGGCCCGGCGATCGCCTCGACCATCGTCGAGCGCATCGATGCGTTGGCCGACGAGCGGCGCGCGCGCTTCTTCGACCACCTCGCGCGCGACTTCAGCCCCGATCCCCAGGCGGTGCTGGCCAGCGCGCAGGCCTATGCGATCAAACCGGGCGCCGAGCAGCTGATGCGGCTGACCCAGGTCACCGAGCCGCCGCGGCAGGAGTTGTTCCGGCGTTTGAACCGCGCCCCCGGCGGCACGGCAGCCATCGTGCGGCTGCGCCGCGCGCTGCTCGAGCGGCTGCCTCGGCAGCCGCAGCTGCGGGCGGTGGAAGCCGACCTGCTGCACCTGCTGTCGAGCTGGTTCAACGCCGGCTTCCTGCAGATGCGGCGCGTCGACTGGCGCTCGCCTGCGCAATTGCTCGAGCAGATCATCCGTCACGAGGCGGTGCACGAGATCGACGGCTGGGACGACCTGCGTCGGCGGCTGCAGCCCGACCGGCGCTGCTTCGCGATTCTTCCACCCCCAGCTGCCCGACGAGCCGCTGATCTTCGTCGAGGTGGCGCTGCTGCCCGAGATGGCCAACGCGATCGCGCCGCTGATCGACAAGAGGTCGGTTCCGGCATCCAGCGAGAGCTTCAAGGTGGCGGTGTTCTATTCGATCAGCAACTGCCAGCCGGGACTGCGCAACGTGTCGCTCGGCAACTTCCTGATCAAGCGCGTGGCCGACGAACTGAAGCGCGAGTTGCCGCAGCTGAAGACCTTCTGCACCTTGTCGCCGATCCCCACGCTGCTGCCGTGGCTGGCCAAGGTGAAATCCTTCGACGATCTGCCGGGCATCAAGCCGCAGCAGGCCGAGCACGCGGCGCGGGCGCTCGCGGATCTGCGCAAGGCCTGTGCCGACGACTTTGGCGCGCTGTCGCAGCAGGGCACGTTGCACACGCTGCCCCCGGCCGCGCACCAGGCGCTGTGGCGGTTGGCAGCGACCTATCTGGTGTTCGGCTCGTCCACGCCACGCGGCGACCCGGTGGCGCGATTCCATCTCGACAACGGCGCGCGGCTGGAGCGGCTGAACGCCAACGCCAACCTGTCGGTCAAGGGGCTGAAACAGTCGGCCGGGCTGATGGTCAATTACCTCTACGACCTGTCGCGCATCGAGACTTGCCACGATCGTTTCGTGCACGGGCGGGTGGTACATTCCCGCGCACTTTCGGCGCTGCTGTAGCCCGCACCGGGCTCGTATTTCAAGCAGCGTTCGCGCTGCATGACCTTCAGGAGACATCAAGCATGAGTCGAATCGTTCAACCCACGCGGCGCGATGTGTTGCGCGCGGGCGCGGCGGCGGCCGCGTTGGGCGCCGGCGTGGCGCGCGCGCAGTCGTGGCCCAACAAGCCGGTGATGCTGGTCGTGCCGTTCCCCGCTGGTGGCGGCACCGACGCGTTCGCGCGGCCGCTCACCGCCGCGCTCACCAAGAACCTCGGCCGCCAGGTGGTCATCGACAACAAGGGCGGCGCCGGCGGCACGGTGGGCGCTTCGATCGCATCGCGCGCGCCTGCCGACGGCTACACCTTCTTCATGGGCGCCGTGCACCACACGATCGCGCCGTCGATGTACCCCAAACTCGACTATCAGCTGGAGAGCGATTTCATCCCCGTGGGTCTGGTGTCCAGCGTGCCGCAGGTGATCGTGGTGCATCCGCAGCGCGTGCCGGTCGCCAACTTGAAGGAGTTTCTCGAGCTCATGCGCCGCAGCCCTGGCAAGTTCAACTACGGATCGGCCGGCAACGGCACGTCGCACCACCTGGCGGGCGAGCTGTTCAAGCTGCAGACCAAGACCTTCATCACCCACATCCCGTACCGCGGCGCCGGTCCGGCGCTGCAGGACTTGATCGCCGGCCAGGTCGACATCATGTTCGACGGCATGGGCTCGTCGGCCGCGCACATCAAGGGCGGCCGCATCAAGGCGTTCGCGGTCGCATCCGACCGGCGCGCGCCGGGCTTCGGCGATCTGCCCACCTGCATCGAAGCCGGCGGCCCCGACTACAAGGTGTCCACCTGGTACGGCATCTGGGCGCCCAAGGGCACGCCCAAGGAAGCGGTCGATCGCATGCAGGCCGAGATGAAGAAGGCCTTTGCCGCCGACGACATCAAGGCCACGTGGAACGGCATGGGCGCCGAGATCCCCAACCTGTACGGCGACGACTTCGGCCGGTTCGTGTCCAGCGAGACCAAACGTTGGGGCGAGGTGGTCAAGGCCTCGGGCGCCAAACTCGACTGATGTTGGCCGCCACGCTCCCTGCGGTCGCGGCCTCCCGAGGGGGCACGGTCGGCTTGCTGCGGCCCGGCGCCGGCCCGCCCGGTGTCGCACGACCATGGTGAACGCCAGCATCTACGCCGCCCTGCGCGCCGCATTCCCGGCCGACCTCGACGCGACGGCGATCGAGACGGCCGACGGGCCCTTCGCGCCGCTGCGCTACAGCTGGCGCGACCTCGAGCGCGGCACGGCGATGATCGCCAACGTGCTGGCCTCGCTGCACCTGGCCGAGGGCTCACGCGTCGCGGTGCAGACCGACAAGAGTGTCGAAGCGCTGATGCTGTACCTGGCGGTGCAGCGTGCGGGCTGTGTGTACCTGCCGTTGAACAACGCCTACCAGCAGCACGAGATCGAGTACTTCATCGGCGACGCGGAGCCCGCGGTGGTGGTATGCGCGCCGAAGAACTTCACCTGGATCTCGCGGCTGGCGTTCAAGGGCGGCACCAAGAACGTGTTCACGCTCGGCGACGACCGCACGGGCAGCCTGCTCGAGCGCGCCGCGCTGATGAGCGAGCACCACACGCCGGCGGTCAAGCGCGACGACGACCTGGCGGCGATCCTCTACACCAGCGGCACCACCGGACGCAGCAAGGGCGCGATGCTGACGCATGGCAATCTGGTGAGCAACGCCCGCGTATTGCAGCACTACTGGGGTTGGAGAAAGCCTGAGGATGGCGGCGACGTGCTGATCCACGCGCTGCCGATCTTTCACGTGCACGGCCTGTTCGTCGCCTCGCACGGTGCGCTGCTCAACGGCAGCAAGATGATCTGGTTCTCGCGCTTCGACCCCAAGGCCACGATCGAGCGTTTCGCCGAGGCGACCGTGTTCATGGGTGTGCCGACGCTGTACACGCGCTTGTTGGCCGAGGCGGCATTGACGCCAGCCGCTTGCCGGCCGATGCGCCTGTTCATCTCGGGCTCGGCGCCGTTGCAGGTGGAGACCTTCGATGCCTGGCAGGAGCGCACCGGTCACACCATCCTCGAGCGCTACGGCATGAGCGAGACGGTGATGCTCACCAGCAACCCGTACCGCGAGCAAGACGGCGAGCGCCGCCGCGGCACCGTGGGCTTTCCATTGCCAGGCGTGGGCGTGCGCGTGCGCGACGAGAGCGGCGCACCCTGTCCGGCCGGTGAGATCGGCGGCATCGAGGTCAAGGGCCCCAATGTGTTCGCAGGCTACTGGCGCATGCCGGAGAAGACCCAGGAAGAATTCACCGCCGACGGCTGGTTCAAGACCGGCGACGTCGGCAAGATCGACGAGCGCGGCTATGTGTCGATCGTCGGGCGCAGCAAGGACCTCGTGATCACCGGCGGCTACAACGTGTACCCGGCCGAGATCGAAGGCCTGATCAACGAGATGGCCGGCGTCGCCGAATCGGCGGTGATCGGCCTGCCGCACCCCGATTTCGGCGAAGGCGTGGTCGCGGTGGTGGTGCCCAAGCCCGGCGCGGCGCTCGACGGCGCAACCATCGTCGGCACGCTGAAGAGCCGCATCGCCAACTTCAAGGTGCCCAAGCAGGTGTTCGTCGTGAGCGAGCTGCCGCGCAACACGATGGGCAAGGTGCAGAAGAACCTGCTGCGCCAGCAGCACCAGGGCTTGTTTGGCGGCTGACTGCAACGCGGCCTGCGCGCGCTGCGGCGGCGCATTCCATTGCGGCGCCAACGACCCCGCACCGTGCGCCTGCACCGGCGTGCGGTTGAGCCCCGCCTTGCTCGCCTCGCTGCGGCAGCGCCATACCGGATGCCTGTGCATGGCCTGCCTGCGCGAGCTCGCCGAAGCCGCCGCGCCGCATCCTAGGGATAACGGCCACGCAGCGCGAGAGTAACCATCGTTACGATCGACCGCCGCCTGCACCTTCTCGCGCGTGATGCCCGAGCCAGAACCCCCTGTCGCTGAAGCGGGCGCCCGCCCGTCGGTGTCGCGACGCGTGCCCTTCGAAGAGAAGGTGGCCGTGCTGTGCATGGCCGTGCTGGTGGTGATCACGCTGCTCAACGTGGTCACGCGCTACCTCACCGACCAGTCCTACGCGTGGACCGAAGAGATCTCGATCGTGCTGATGGTGGTGATGACACTGGCCGGCGCCTCCGGCGCGATGGCACGCGACGCGCACATCCGCATCGAGGCCATCTACGACGCCGGCAGCGAATCGCGGCGGCGCAAGCTGCGCCTGTTGTCGGCGGTGGTCACCGCGCTGGTGTTCGCCTTGCTCACGGTGCTGTTCTTGCGCATGGTGGCCGACGAGGTGCGCTGGGCCGAGACCTCGATGGGCCTGGGCGTTCCGCGCTGGTGGTTCACCGCCGCGGCACCGGTGCTGACTGCCGCCATCACGCTGCGCGCGCTGCAGCTCGCCTGGCGCGCATGGCGCAAACGCTGATGACATGACAGCCCCCACGCTGCTTCGCTTGCTGCCCCCAGGGCTCCGAAGGAGCCCCTTCGTGGCTCCTGGGGCGCGTCAGCCGCTTCGGGCGGCCGGGCGCCGCTGACATGATCGGCACGCTGCTGTTCGTCGTGTTCGTGGTGCTGATGCTCGCCGGCGTGCCGATCGCGGTGGCGCTCGGCGCTGCCGGCATGGCCGCGATGGCGCTCGCCAACGCCGACGCGCCCTGGTGGGGCCTGCTGGCGGCGCCGCAGAACCTGCACGCCGGCATCGCCAAGTACCCGCTGCTCGCGCTGCCGATGTTCGTGCTGGTGGGCTCGATCTTCGATCGCTCCGGCGTCGCGCAGCGCATGGTGCTGTTCGCGCAGGCTTGCGTCGGCCGCTCGTCCGGCATGCTGCCGATGGTGGCGATCCTGGTCGCGATGGTGCTGGGCGGCATCTCGGGCTCGGGCCCGGCCAACGCGGCCGCGGTGGGTGGCGTGATGATCGCGGCGATGGCGCGCGCCGGGTACCCGAACCCGTTCTCCGCCAGCATCGTCGGCGCCGCCGCGGCCACCGACATCCTGATCCCGCCGTCGATCGCCTTCGTGGTCTACAGCGTCAACGTGCCCGGGGCCAGCGTGCCGGCGTTGTTCGCCGCCGGCATGATCCCGGGCGTGCTCGCCGGCCTGGCGTTGATCGTGCCGGCGGTGTGGCTGAGCCGGCGCCACCACTTTGGCCAGCACGAACGCGACCTGCCGCGGCCGCCGTTCTGGCGTTCGCTGGCCGGCGCATCGTGGGGTTTGGCGGCGCCGGTGCTGATCCTCGGCGGCATGCGCGCCGGCTGGTTCACGCCCACCGAGGCGGCGGTGGTCGCAGCCGTCTATGGCCTCTTCCTCGGCATGATCGTGCATCGCACGATCGGCTGGCGCGACCTGTGGGGCATCTTCCGCGAAGCCAGCGAGATCTCCGCGGTGATCATGATCGTGATCGCGCTGGCCAGCGTGTTCGCCTACGTGGTCAACACGCTCGGGCTGGCCGACCCGGTGGTGGCGGCGATCAAGGGCCTGAACCTGGGCTCGATCGGCACGTTGCTGCTGCTGTTCGTCGCGATGACGGTCATCGGCATGTTCCTCGACGGCGTGTCGATCTTCCTGATCTTCCTGCCGCTGCTGTACCCGTTGATGCTGGCGTTCCAGTGGGATCCGGTGTGGTTCGGCGTGCTGCTCACGATGAAGATCGCGCTCGGCCAATTCACGCCGCCGATGGCGGTGAACCTGATGGTCGCCTGCCGCCTGGCCAACGTGCGCATGGAGCAGACCGTGCCTTGGGTCGGTTGGCTGCTGGTGTGGTTTGCCGGCGCCGCGCTGGCGGTGTTGTTCGTGCCCGAACTCGCGCTGTGGCTGCCGCGCAGCCTCGGCTACTAACTGACTAAGATTGTGTGCCAGGAGACATCATCATGAAACGCCGTGCCCTGATCCAGACCGCCCTGCTCGCGCCCGCCACGCTCGGCATCCCGCGCTATGCCTTCGCGCAAGCGGCCTACCGCGCCGAGTACAAGATGTCCACCGTCGTGCCGCCGGCGTTCGCCTGGGGCAAGGGCGGCGAGATCTTCGGCAACCTGGTGCGCGAGCGCACATCGGGGCGCATCAACATCAAACAGTACCCCGGCGCCTCGCTGGTGCAAGGCCAACAGGACCGCGAACTGGCGGCGATGCGCCAGGGCATCATCGACGTGTTGTGCGGTGCGCCGATCAACTGGTCGGGCACCGCGCGCGACCTCGGCGTGTTCACGCTGCCGTTCCTGTTCCCCGACCACAAGGCGTGGGATGCCGTCACCGGCAACACCGCGTTCATGGACGAGTACTTCAACCTCGTGCGCAAGGCCGGCGCCGAGCCGCTCGCCGTGGGCGAGACCGGCTACCGCCAGATCAGCAACAGCAAGCGCCCGGTGATCAAGCCCGACGACATGAAGGGCATCAAGGTGCGCGTGGTCGGCAGCCCGATGTACGGCGAGATCATGAGCTCGATGGGCGCCAACCCCACCTTCATGAGCTGGGCCGACGCACAACCGGCGCTCGCCTCCGGTGCGGTCGACGGGCAGGAGAACCCGCTCGAGGTGTTCCTCGCCGCCAAGATCCACACGCTGGGGCAGAAGTACGTCACCAAGTGGAACTACTCGAATGACATCCTTCTGTTCGCGATCGCCACGCCGATTTGGCAAAGCTGGAGTTCCGCCGATCAGAAGATCGTGCGCGAATCGGCGGTCGATGCCGCCAAGCAGCAGGTGGCGCTGGTGCGCAAGCTGTTCGACGAAGACGTGCAGCGTGTCGGCGCGCTCGGCGTGCAGGTGCACGTGCCGACGCCGGCCGAGATCGGCGCCTGGCAGATCGCCACGCGACGCACCTATGCGGCATGGAAGGCACAAATCCATCCGGGCCTGATCGGCAAAGCCGAGGAGATCGTTGCGAAGACGCGCAAGGCATGAACGCGCGCGGTAGCCCCAAAGCGTCGACTCTGGGGGGCGCAACGCGCAGGGTCGTGCAATGACGAAGCGGTCTCCCACGACCGGGCGCACGCGTCCGGCCGCCGCCGGCGTGCTCGACGAGTCGGTGTTTTTCAAGCTGGTGCGCGTGGTCAACCTGACCGCGCGCCCGTTCAACGAAGGCATCGGCCGCAGGCACGGCCTTTCGTTGAGCGACTGGCGCGTGATGACGGTGGTGGGCAGCCACCCGGGCACCACGGCCTCCGAGGTGTGCGCGCGCACCGGCATGGACAAGATGAGCGTGAGCCGCGCCATCGCCGCGCTCGCGCGCAAGCGTCGCGTGCTGCGCAAGCCCGATCCCAACGACGGCCGCCGCACGCTGCTCGAGTTGAGCAGCACCGGCCAGCGCCTGTTCGACGACATCTCCGCGCGGGCGCGGGTGCGCGAGCAGCAGTTGTTCGGCGGACTCAGCGCGCAGGACCACGCGCATCTGGGCGATACGCTCGACCGCCTGATCGACGCGCTGCGCGCGGCCGACGCGGCAGCGCCGAGCGCGGACTAAAACCCGAACAGGTTGCCCGTGCTGTCGCCGGGCCACGCCTCGCGGCCTTCGGCCCAGGCGAGGGCAGTGGCGCCGAACGGCGCACCCAGCGTGAAGGTGGCGCCGGGTTCGATGACGACGAAGCAGTTGGCATGCGCCCGTTCGCCGTTCACCAGCAACTCGCCACCGCGCACCCACAACTCGATCCAGTCGCCGGCGCGCGCGGCCGGCAGCGTGGTGGTCGGCCGGAACTGCAGTTGCACCAGCCGCCGTTCGGTGCCCGTGCCGTCGTAGTCGAACACCATCTGGCGCGTGACGCCGGCCAGGCCCGTGGCCTCGCACGGCAGCGGGTCGACCGAGACGTTGATCTCCGGCGGCACGTCGGGATCGGGATTCACGAACGATTGCAGCCGCGAGCCGGCGTGCACGCCGCTCGGTTCGCCTTCGGCCGGCGGATACAACACCGGCCCTTCGAGGCGCGACACCAGCACCGTGTCGCGGTAGCTGATCGCGTCGTGCGTCGAGCCGCGCACGTTGATGCCCACCTGGTGCAGCATCAACGAGCCGTGATAGTCGGTGAGGCCACCATCGACCACGAAGCTGGTGGCCACTCCGGTGTGCTGGTGCACGGCGCTGCGCACGAACGGCGCGAACGACACCAACCCGAGGAATTCGCCGCGTTCGTCATCGTTGCGCACGGCCTTCAGCTTCAAGCCCGGGTTGCCGGTGGCCTGCCACGGCAGCGTGCTGGCGTCGAACACGTGCACGCGGCCCTGGGAGGCGCGCTCGTAACTGGGGCGAATGCGGGGCGGCGTCATGTAACGGCAGCGGGCAAGGTAACAAACGATACCATCCCGTCTGCACGTCCGGTCGTGCAGGGCTTTTGACCGTGCACAGCGCCCGTGACGGACTACTGCCAGCGCTGCGGTTCGAGGTGCACGCTGCCCAGTGTGCTGCTGAGCGTGAGCGCACCGTCCTGCAACGTGGCCTGCAACTGCATGCTGCGCTCGGCGAGCGCCAGCAAGGCCGGCGCGGCATCCGACGGCAGCCGCCACACCTGCAGCCGGTCGAGCCGTGCGAGCTTGTGTGCGATGCCGCGCCACCAGATTTCTGCTTGTGGGTGGTAGGCCAGCACCACCACCGCGTCGGCCTGCGAGCAGGCCTTGACCAGCGGCTTCTCCTCGGGCTGCCCGACCTCGATCCACAGCCGCCTGCGACCGGTGAAGTCGGTCAGCGCCACATCGGGGTCATCGGGGTTCGACAGGCCGGCGCCGAACGCCAACGTGGCGTCGCCTTGGCACAGGTCCTGCACCTGGTGCGCGTGCAACGCCAGCGCGACGATGCGCACCATCATGCGCTCGTCGGTCTCGCTCGGGTGGCGCGCCAACGTGAGCGAGTGGTCGGCGTAGTAGCCGTGGTCGATGTCGGCCACCTGCAGGTTGGCCTTGAAGATGGTCGACTTCAACGCCATGGTCAAGGACCTTTGAAGTCGCCGCCCCAGGCGATCGACCAGCGCGCCGGGTCGGCGTATTTGCGGAACGCCGCGTTGACGTCGGCCAACGTGAGCTTTTCGATCGCCGCATCGACGCGCTGCGACAGCGCGAACGTGCGCTTCAGGTGCAGGTTCTGCGCCAGTTGCGCCGCCACGCTGGCATCCTGCGCACGCTGCAGCCGACGCAAGCCCAGCAGGCCGACACGGTTCTGCTCCAGCTCGGCCGCCGTGTAGCCGCTGTCGCGCGTGCGCGCGATCTCTTCTTGCACCGCGGCCTCCACCTGGGCGCGGTTTTGCGGCGCAAAGATCGCCGACACCGACCACAACGAGTTGGGCGCCTCGTCGTTCCAGTCGATCACCGAGCGCACGTCGTAGCTCAGGCCACCGCGCTCGCGCACGCGCAGCCACAAGCGCGACGCCGTGCCCAGGCCGAACATGCGGTTGGCCAGCAGCAGCGCGGGGTAGTCGGCGTGGTCGTCGGTGATCGGCAGTTGCAGCGCGGTGCGCAGGTTGGCGTTCTGCTTGTCGGGGGTGAGCAGCACAAAACGCTCGGGCTTGGGCTGCAGCAGCGGCTCGGGCACGCGCACGTGAGGCATCGGCCCGGCTTGCGGCTGGCGCCAGCCGCCGAACGCGGCTTCGAGCGCACGCTTCACGGCGGCCGCGTCCTGATCGCCGACGGCCGCGAACTCCGACACCGCCGCGCTGTAGAAGCGCGCATGGAAGCTGCGCAGGCGCTCGATGCTGACGGCGTTCACGTCTTGCTCGGCTTCATCGAACGTGCTCGCGTAGCGCAGGTGCCCACGCGGGTAGGGGTTGCCGTGGCGTTGCAGCGCGTTGGTGATCACGCCGTCGGGTTCCTTGCGCTGCGTCTCGATGCGCGCCAGCCACTGGCGACGCGTCTCTTCGAGCGCCGGTGCGGCGAACGCCGGCTCACGCAGCAGCTTGCCCACCAGCGCGATCAGCGCCGGCAGGTTGTCGCGCGTGGTGGTGAGCGCAGCGGTCAGCGTCTGGTCGTGCGCACTGAACGCCACCTGCGCGCGCAAGCGGTCGAACTCGTCGTGGATCTGCTGACGCGACAGCCCGCCGCCGCCCTTGTCGAGCAGGCTGGCGACGAAGGCGGCCACGGTCTCTTCACCGGTCAGGCTCTTTTCGTCGCCGTAGTGCATCTGCAAGCGCGCCTGCACGACGCGGCCGCGCGTGCCTTTGGGGATCAGGCCGACGCGCATGCCGCTGGGCAGCGAGAAGGTCTGCGTGCGCGCATCGAGGTTGGCCGGCGTGGCATCGAACGCCTCGGCCTGCGTGGCCGCGGGGTCGCCCTTGTAGTCCTTGACCAACGCGGCCACGTCGCTGCGCGCCGGGGCCGGCGCGCGCAGGGGCTTGTCGGTGGGCAGGTACAGGCCCACCGTGCGGTTGTCGCGCACCAGGCGTTCGTTGGCCACGCGCTGCACGTCGGCCAGCGTGAGCTTGCGCACCTGGTCGCGCTGCAGGAAGTACAGCCGCCAGTCGCCGCGCGCGATCGCATTCGAGATCTGCACGCCGATCGCCTCGGGGTCGGTGAAGCCGAGCTCCCAGCTCTTCAGCCACGCGGCGCGCGCGCGCTCGAGTTCCTCGCTGCTGATCGGCTCGTTGCGCAGCGCGTCGAGCGTGGCCAACAGCGCCGCGCGCGCCTTGTCGACGTCTTGCCCCGGTGCGAGCTGCAGGCCGAGGAACATCGGCGCCGGCTCGGCCAGCGACCAGGCGAAGCCGAAGCTCGATGCCGCGAGCTGCGGCTCGACCACGCGCTTGTGCAGGCGGCCGGCCGGCGCGTCGCCGAGGATCGAGGCCAGCAACTCGGCCGCCGCGAAGTCGGCCTGCGAGCCGGCGCCCGCGTGGTGCGCCACGTACACCAGCGGCGCGCCACCGACGCGGCGCAGCGTCACGCTGCGCTCGCCGTCTTGCGACGGATCGAGCGTGTAGGTCGGCTGCAAGGTGCGCGTTGGCTTGGCGATCGGTCCGAACGCCTCGGCCACCCACGCCAGCGTCTTGGTGGGGTCGAAGCGACCGGCCACGATCAGCGTGGCGTTGTCGGGCTGGTAGTAGTGGCGATAGAACGCCTGCAGGCGCTCGATGTTCACGTTCTCGATGTCGGCGCGCGCGCCGATGGTGGCCTTGCCGTAGTTGTGCCACCAGTACATCGACGCCATCATCTGCTGGATCAGCACGCGGCTGGGGTTGTTCTCGCCGCGCTCCATCTCGTTGCGCACCACCGTCATCTCGGTGTCGAGGTCCTTGCGCGCGATGAAGCTGTTGACCATCGCGTCGGCCTGCCAGCCGAGGTACCAGCGCAGCGTGTCGTCGTTGGCCGAGAAGCTGGCGAAGTAGTTGGTGCGGTCGTACGACGTGGTGCCGTTGGCGCGCAGGCCGCGCTTGGAGAACTCGCCCCACACCTCCGGGTTCTTCGGCGTGCCCTTGAACAGCAGGTGCTCGAGCAGGTGCGCCATGCCCGACTCGCCGTAGTTCTCCATGCGCGAGCCCACGTGGTAGGTCACGTTGACGGTGGTCGTGGGCTTGGAGTCATCAGGCACCAGCAGCACCTGCAGACCGTTGGCCAGCCGGTATTCCTGGATGCCTTCGACGCTGGCGCCGCGCGCCACGCCCACAGGCAGCGGCGTCGTCTGCTGCGCGAACGCAGCGCTGCAGCACAGAGCGAAGGCAATCAGCAGATGGCGTGGCATGGCGAGCCTCTCGACGACGGGCGTGCGGCGCAGTGTAGGCCGGTGCCGGCAACGGCTCCTGCCGCGTCAGGCGGAACGACCTCCGCGGGGGCCCGCGCCGCAATGTCGATGCGCGTGCGCGGCGCGGGCGCACTTGAGCACCGTCAAAAAACCATGACAGCCATCACCGCCCCCGCGAAATCCCGACTGACAAGCGCGGCCGCGCATGCAAAATCGGCCGCTTTGCAGCGGGCCGCCCACGGGCGGGCCGTGATCGTGGCAGTTGGGGGCGTGCACGCGCGCCCGCGAAGGGGGAAATCGATGCGCAACAGCCGGCGCAGTTTGCTGGCCTTTGTGTGGGGCATGGTGGTGTCGGTGGCGGCGGCGTCCGCAGCGACACCGGGAGCGAGCGACAGCGGCGGTGTGCCGCTGGCCGGCGCGGCGCAGCAAGCGATGCTCTGGGTGGTGCGCCAGGGCGACCACCGCGGCCGTCCGTTCGCCATCGTCGACAAGAAGCGGGCGCAACATCCACGTGTTCGAGCCGTCGGGTGCCATGGTCGGAGCGACACAGGTGCTGATCGGGTTGACCGCCGGCGACCGCGATGCGGTGCCGAACTTCGGCAACCGCAGCGTGGCCAGCCTCGCGGCCCACGAACGCACCACACCGGCAGGACGCTTCGACAGCGAGCCCGGGCACAACGACAAGGGCGAAGCGATCGTCTGGTTCGACTACGACGCCGCCCTCGCCATCCACCGGCTGCGCCCGGCGCCGGCCCATGAACGGCGCCCGCAGCGCATGGCATCGGCCGATGCGGCCGAGCGCCGCATCACCTATGGCTGCGTGGTGGTGCCGGTGGCGTTCTACCAAGACGTGATCGCGCCCACGCTCGGCCGCCGCCGCGGCGTGGTGTATGTGCTGCCCGAGCAGGGCTCGCTGGAGGCGATGCTGCGCGGCGCCGAGGTGGCCCTGCGCGCGCCGTAACACCGCCTCTGGTCAGCGCCGCGCACGGCGCATCAGCGCACCTCGGCGTGCACGAACGAACTCCACGGGCAAAAGCTCTTCACGGTGTCGAGCCAGTAGTCGAGACTGGCCTCCACCATGCTCGGTCGCCCGTCGCACAACTCGACCGTGGCATCGACCAAGGCCACATCGGCGAAGTGCCAACTCCATTGCAGGTTGTGCCCGCCGTTGCCGGCCCGGATCGGCCCGCTGGCGAAACGCTGGCGCTGCGCTTCGGGCAAAGCGAGTTGAGCCCGGGCTTGCGCGATGAACGTGGCCGATGTGCTGGCCACTCGAAACTCCTCGCTGGCGGGCAGGCCGCGCAAACGAAACGCGAAGGTCACCGCGGCGTCGGATCTGCCGCCGTCGTCACCGCCGCCGCAGGACACGAGCAGCAGGGCCGCACCGATCGAACACAGCGGTGAACGCCGCGCCGCTCCGGCGGACCGATCACTCATGAGGCCCCTGCGCCCGAGCGACGATGTCTCGATCGGCGGCAACGATCAGACGGGCAGGACAGGCGGGTGATGCGCCTCAGCCACACGCACCGATGTAGCCGCACGCGGTGCAGAACTCGCAGCCGTCCTTGTGGATCACGGTGAAGTTGCCGCACTCGGGGCAGCGCGACCCGGCCATTGGCGCCGCGGCGGCGGCCGCCGCGCCGGCGCGTCTCGCCTTGTCGGCCGGCTGCTGCAGGATGCCCATCGCGTTGAGCGGGAACCCGCTGGGGTCGAGCACACCGAGCATCGCGTAGCGGTGGATCACCAGGCGCGCGATGTAGGCCACGGTCGATGGCCACAGCTGCTGCCGTCGTTCGCCGGGCACCGGCGCCATGAAGTTGCCGAGCGGCTCGCCCACGTTGAGCAGCTTGCGCAGCTTCATGCCGATCCATGCCGGGTCCATCACGCGCATGTCGAGCGACAGCAGGCGCGCCAGTCCGTCGAGCGCACGCGGGTAGTTGCCGGAGAAGCCGATCGCACACGGGCGCGTGACGAACGCGGCCGCCTCCTGGCCCTGGCGCGTGACGAAGCCATCGCCGGCCGGCAACTGCACCTCTTTCAGCGTGACGGTGAACGACTCGCCGCTCGCCGGGTTGCTCACGTCCACCGCCCAGGCCAGCGTGCCCGACGTGCTGGTGCGCGGCTCTTCGCGGCTGAACATCGCGTCGATCACCGGCGTGGCCCCGCCTTCTTGCAATGCACCGAGCTGTTCGCAGCGCCAGCGGATCACCGCCGCGGTCGCCGCCACCACGCCAGGGAACAGGCGCGCCTCGCCGTGCGGCGGCATCGGCATCTGGAACGCGCGCTCCTCGGCCACGGTGGCGAGCGCGTCGAGCTTGAGCTTCAGCCATGCCGCGTCGTTGGCGCGCATGTCCATCGACAGGGTCTTGGCCAGCGCGCCGAGGCCGCGCGGCTGCTCGGCACCGTTGACCCACACCTCGAACGGCAGGTTGCGCGCGAACAGGCCCGACTCGGGGCCGGCTTCGGCCGGCAGCTCGCCGACGAACAGCGAGAACTCGCCGTGCGGGTACTGGATCATGTAGCTCCACGCCGGGTTGCCGCCGGGGAAATCGGGCCGGCTCGGCCAGCGCAGCGACGCCAGCACCGGCGCCGGCAGCCGCTCCACCCGCAGCCGCTGGTTCACGCCGGCATCGCTGGCCACCAGTTGCGGCGGCGCGGCCTTCGCGGCGCTCCACGCTCAGCACGGCGCCCATCACCGCGTTGGGCCGGTACGTCGCCAGGCCCTTCAGGCCGGACTTCCACGCCGTGAAGTACAGGCCCTGGAACTCGGCGTAGGGGTAGTCGGCCGGCACGTTGACCGTCTTGCTGATCGACGTGTCGATGAACGGCGCCACGGCGGCGACCATCGCCGCATGGTCTTCGGCGCTCATCTCGAGCGCGGTGACGAAGGCCTCGGTCAGCGGCGCGTCGGCACCCTTGAGGTGGCGATGCAGGCGCCACGCGTGGTCCTCGACCGCGTATTCCTTGAACGTGTTGTCGGGCTCGCGCTTGCGGCGCGTGTAGCTCCAGCTGAACGGCGGCTCGATGCCGTTGCTGGCGTTGTCGGCAAAGGCCAGGCTGATCGTGCCCGTGGGCGCGATCGACAGCAGGTGCGAATTGCGCAGGCCCTGCGCGCGGATCTTGTCCTTGAGCGCCTGCGGCAAGCGCGACGCGAAGGCGCCGCGCGACAAGTACAGATCGGCATTGAACAGCGGGAACGCGCCGCGCTCGCGCGCGAGATCGGCCGACGCATCGTACGCGGCGTCGCGCATCAGAGCCGCGATGCGCGCCGCTTCGTCGCGCGCGGCCGGCGTGTCGTAGCGCAGGCCGAGCATCACCAGCGCATCACCCAGGCCGGTGAAGCCGAGCCCGACGCGGCGCTTGGCGCGTGCCTCTTCGGCCTGCTGCGGCAGCGGCCACACGGTGGCATCGAGCACGTTGTCGAGCATGCGCACCGCGACCTTCACCACCTCGACGAAGGCATCGTCGCGAAAGCGCGCGCCGTCCTCGAACGGCGCTTCGATGAAGAACGTGAGATCGATCGAACCGAGGCAGCAGCAGCCATAGGCCGGCAGCGGCTGCTCGCCGCACGGGTTGGTGGAATCGATGCGCTCGCAGTAGCCGAGGTTGTTGTCGGCGTTGATGCGGTCGATGAAGAGCACGCCCGGCTCGGCATGGTCGTAGGTCGAACGCATGATCTGGTCCCACAGCTCGCGCGCGCGCGGCTTGCGGTAGACCCACAGCCCGTCGTTGCGGCGGTAGGCGCCGGCCGCCTTCTGCGCGGCGCCCGGCTCGGCGCGGTGCACCAGCTCGATCTCGCCGTCTTCCTCCACCGCGCGCATGAACGCATCGGTCACACCGACCGAGATGTTGAAGTTGCTCAGCTCGCCCTTGTCCTTGGCGTGGATGAAGTCCTCCACGTCGGGGTGGTCGCAGCGCAGCACGCCCATCTGCGCGCCGCGCCGGCTGCCCGCGCTCTCCACCGTTTCGCAGCTGCGGTCGAACACGCGCATGTAGCTCACCGGACCCGACGCGCTCGACTGCGTGGTGCCGACCCAGGCACCCTTGGGCCGGATGCGCGAGAAGTCGTAGCCCACGCCGCCGCCGCGGCGCATGGTCTCGGCGGCTTCGGTGAGCGCGGTGTAGATGCCGGGGTAGCCCTCTTCCGGCGCGGCGATCGAATCGCCCACCGGCTGCACGAAGCAGTTGATCAAGGTGGCGCCGAGCGCGGTGCCGGCGGCCGAATCGATGCGGCCGGCGGGGATGAAGCCGCTGCGCTGCGCATCGAAGAAGCGCGATTCCCACAGCGTGCGCAGCGCCGGCGCCTCGACCGAGGCGAGCGCACGCGCGACGCGCGCACGCACGTCGTCGACGCTGCGCTCGTCGCCTTTGGCGTACTTCTCCAGCAGCACCTCGTGGCTGATGGCTTGTTCGGGCAGCGCGATCGCAGCGCGCTGCGTGGTGGTGTCGGACATCGTCGATCTCGTGGTCATGTCGGATGAAAAACGCCCCGCTCATACGGCGCCTTCGTTCAAGAGGCACCGCCGGGGCTGTATGGAAAATCAGTATCGCGCGTCGGTGCGCCGGCCGCAAGCACCCCGAGCCCGCGCGGGGTTGATGGAACACCCTTGACAGCCGGCCTGGACGCCACTGTCCGCAGCAGTGCTTGACCTAGAGTGCGCTCTAGGTCGTTCAATCCGGACTTCAGTGATGTCCCACATGCCCACCGCCTCGCTGCACATCGGCGCGTTGTCCACGCGCACCGGCCACAGCATCCACGCCATCCGCTGGTACGAAGCGCAGGGCCTGGCGTGCGGCGCGACGGCGGCGGCCGGCGTGTGTACGCCGAGGGCCACGTCGCGTGGCTGCAGTTGATGCAGCGCCTGCGCCGCACCGGCATGTCGATCGCCGAAATGCGGCGCTACACGTCGCTGGTGCGCCAGGGCGGGCACGCTCGCCGCGCGCCAGGCCATGCTGCAGGCGCACCGGGAGCGCGTTCAGCGCACCATCGCCGACTGGCAGCAGGCGCTGGCGCTGCTCGACAGCAAGATTGATTTCTACGGGCAGTGGCAGCGCACCGGAAAGCGGCCGCTGCTGCCTGAACCTTCCCCCACCCCACGTCCGAATCGGAGAACCCCACGATGAGCGCGAGCGACAACAAGAAGGCCCTGCAGGCCGTGTTCGAGGCCATGGCCGTTGGCAACACGCGGCCGTTCGGCGAACTGATGACCGACGACTGCATCTGGTCGAGCCCCGGCCAGTCGATTTGGTCGGGCACCTGGCGCGGCAAGAAGGCAATGAACGAGCAGCTGTTCTCGCCGCTGTACCAGCGTTTTGCCGGCAAGTACACCAACCACGCAGTGCGCTTCATCGCCGACGGCGACGTCGTGGTGGTCGAAGCGCGCGGCCGCGCCGAGTTGAAGGGCGGCGGCCACTACAACAACACCTATTGCTTCGTGTTCGACTTCAATGCCGACGGCAAGCTCAAGCAGGTGACCGAGTACATGGACACCGACCTCGCGGTGCGCGTGTTGGGCGCGCCGACCCAGGTCGCGTGACGCCCATCTGTCGGCACGGTTTCATCGTTGCGGTCCAGGACCAGACGCCCAGTCAAGGGGATGCGTCAAAAATGTGACGTTTGTACATTTTGAGCCATGCCACCGGCATCACCGCCGGGACAAGAACAAGGCGTCTGTTTGGGCCAATGAAGCGCATGCTCGAGAGGGAACCCCTGACGTCTGCCGATGCGGACGTGGAGACCGTCGTGCGCGTGGTCCTGATGACTGCCGACGGCGGCTCGATCGACATCACCGACGCGGCCGGCGATCTGCTGGTCCTGGCACGCGGCACCGTTCAGCCGCCGAATGATCGTGTTGCCGGCGGCGCCGGATGCCCGGCATCCTTGGCCGTGTTGTGCAAACACCTGGGCCGTTGCAAAGGTCGATGCACTGACGCTGCATCGCCCGCGCTCGAATCGGCCAGCCATCTCACCGAGCGCGAGTCGCAGGTGGTCGCGCACGTGCGCCAGGGCTTCACCAACAAGGAGATCGCGCGCCACCTCGGCATCCAGGAAGACACGGTGAAGAAGCACCTGCAGGCGGTGTTCACCAAGCTCGGTGTACGACGGCGCGCGCTGGTGGCGCTGAGCAGCAGTGTGATGCAAGCGCCCAGCGCGCCGTGACGCGGCACATCTGCACGCGTGCGGGCCTAGCGCAAACCCGACCCCAATATGCAGAGCCTTCCCCTTTCGAGGAATGGATCCGCAGCGGGCGCTCTGCAATCGTGGACGCACCGACGGCCGTCCCGCCCAACGGACGGTCGCAGGTGAAGCATTGATGAAACACGCTTGACAGCAGCGCGCGCTGTCGCAGTGCGGTGAACCGCAGCGCCATTGCGATGCGCCGCGCCGAGGGAGCCGAAGTGATCGAGACCTTCGAAGGAGTCATGAACATGAAGAAATGGCATTGGATGAGCGCCGCCGGCGTCGCGGCGCTTGGCGTGGCGACGATGGCCTATGCGGCCTCGATCAGCAATCTCAGCGGGCAGTCGTGCGGTGACTTCACCGGCAACTGGCACTTCGTCAACAACCAGACCGGCGGCGGCACCGGCACGCTGGATGTCTGTTTCAGCAGCGGCTGCTACTACGGGTGTTCAGCCGTCCAAGGTGAACGACCTCCAACGTGCACTTTCAACTGTCAGCGCCAGTGGCGCCCTGCTGTCGGCCGTCACCACATTCCCGGCAGGTTGGTGCTGTCGGACTTCAGCTGCACCACCACGGAACCGCCGAAGTGCGACCCCGCAAGACCGACGCCTGCCCCGTGCGACCCGCCGAAGTGATGTCGTGCCCGAAGTGACCTCGCGGCCCGCTGCCGCGGGCTGCCATCGCACTTGGCGTACCGCGCCGGCGCGTTCGTCACGGACGCGCCAGCACTCCCACACGAGTGCACCGCAAGCACGCACGATCTTGATGAGGAACTGATCCGCAAGCACCACATAGCGCGATTCGTGTCCGCTCGACTGCGCTGCTGCGTTCGGCGCTCTTGCCATCGGTCGCGCTGCGCCGTCAGCGCAATCTGCCCAAGTGGCGCGCACACCCAACCTCACGCCGCTGCCGGCATCCAACTTCTCGCTGGTCAACAACACGACCGCCGGCACGCAGACGCTGCGCTTCAGCACGACCAGCTGGAACAACGGCGCCGGCCCGCTGCAGCTCGAGGCCGGGCCGGTGGACACGGGCAACGGCAAGCAGCAGGTGTACCAGCGCGTCTTCAACAGCGACGGCACGTCGACGACGTTCTTCGCCGGCTGGTTCGAATGGCACAACGGCCACAACCACTTTCACTTCGACGACTACGCGCTGTACACGCTGCAGCCGGTCAACGCGCCGGGCGGCGTCGCTGCGCACCGGCAGCAAGACCACCTTCTGCGTGATGGACACGACCAAGATCAACGGCTCGTTGGCCAGGCGCGCCGGTCAACGCGGTCTACGCCACCTGCGGCAACCAGATCCAGGGCATGTCGGTCGGATGGGGCGACACCTATGGCGCGCACCTGGCAGGCCAGGAGATCGACTTCACCGACAACCCCGATGGGATGTACCAGCTGAAGATCGAGATCGATCCGAACAAGGTGATGATCGAAAGCAACAAGAACGACAACCTGTCGTGTGCGCTGATCAGCATCAAGAAGCCGAGCACGGTCACCGTGCTGGACAGCAGCGGCAGTTGTTCCACGGTGACGTCGGTCAGCCCCAGCAGCGCGACGGCAGGTACCACGGTCCAGGTGACGATCAGCGGGTACGGTTTCACCCAGGGCATGTCGATCAGCTTCGAGGGCGGCAACGGTCCGCGCCCGATGGCGAGCAACGTGCAGCTGGCCACCGACACCGACGGCCTCGACACGCTCACGGCCACGGTCACGGTGCCCTACAAGAAGCAACTGGGCAAAGACCCGGTGTGGAATCTGCGCGTGGGCAGCGGCGTGTTGCGCGACGCGTTCACGGTCACACGCTAGAACGGCACGCTTGCCGCGCGCAGCGATCACTGCGCCAGGAAGCCGCCATCCACCGCCAGCACGTGCCCGGTGACCATCGCCGCCGCCGGGCTGGCGAGGAACAGCACCGCGTGGGCGATCTCGTGCGGCTCGGCCAGGCGCTGCAGCGGCGTGACGCTGCGGATGCGCGCCATCAGCTCGGGCGATTGTTCGAGCGGGCCGATGAACTGCGTCTTGGTCCACGTGGGCGCGACCGCGTTCACGCGGATGCCGCGCGGCGCCCACTCCACCGCCAGCGCGCGCGTCATGTTGACCAGGCCGCCCTTGGTGGTCTGGTACGAGATGTTCGGATAGAGCCCACCGCCCGACAGGCCCATGATCGACGCGGTGTTCACGATCGCGCCGCCGCGCTCGCCCATGTGGCGCGCCGCAGCGCGCGCACACAGAAACGCGCCAGTCAGGTTGACCGCGACTACCGCGTCCCAATCGGCCAGCGGCAACTCGAGCGACGGCTTGCGGATGGCGCGGCCGGCGTTGTTGACCAGGATGTCGATGCGCCGATGCGTTTGCGCGATCGCCGCGAATGCACGCTCAACCGCGGCTTCGTCGGTCACGTCGAGCGCCTGCGCGTGCGCGTTCGGCACCTTGGCGTGCGCCGATGTCGAGCGCCGCGGCGTCGTGATCGAGCAGCACCACGGTGGCGCCGGCCTCGCTCAACAACTCGGCGCACGCCAGGCCGATGCCCTGCGCGCCGCCGGTGATCGCGGCCACCTGGCCATCGACGCGAAACGCGCGCAGCCCGGTCGCCGCCGCCGCGGTCACAGACTCTCCGACGGATCGAAATCGAGCTCGACCTTGGCGCCGTTGGGGTCGTGGCTGAACAGCTGCCAGGTGCCGGCGCCGGCCTGGCGGCGCAGGTCGTACTTGATGCCGCGCTCGTCGAAGCGCGCCTTCACCGCCTTGAGGTCGCTGCTGGTGAACGCCATGTGGTCGATCACGCCGGTGCGCTGGCTCGGCATCGGGCGATCCCAGTAGATGTGCAGGATCGCGGCCTTGCCACCCGGCGCATACAGCCACGCCCCGGGAAAGCCGAGGTCGGGCCGATGCCCTTCCTCCAGGCCGAGCACACCGCAATAGAAGTCGAGCGTGGCCTGTGCGGTCCTCGGCGGTGATCGTGAAGTGGTTCATCGTGTGGATCATCAGCTCGTCCTTCAGCAAAGTCAGGCCATCAACACCAGCGCGCCCACGCTGCGCCGCGACTCCAGCCGCGCATGCGCATCGGCCGCGGCGTCGAGCGCGAAGCGTTCGATCGGCGGTGCCTTCCAGTCGCGCGCGCTCCATTGTTGCCACAGGCGCTCGGTGCGCTCGACCAAGGCAGCGCGCGTGTCGACGTAGTCGAACACCACCGGCCGCGACAGCGTCGCCGATTTGTGCAGCAGCAGGTCGGGTGCGATCGCATCGAGCGGGCCGCTGGCCTGGCCCAGGCTCACCCAGTGGCCGCGGCGCGCCAGCGCGGCGAGGTTTTGATCGCGCGCCGCGCGGCCCAGGCCATCGATGATCAGGTCGGCGCCGCCGCAGGTGCGCTGCACGGCGTCGGCGAAGCGGTAGTCGTCGGTCACGATCACGTGTTCGCAGCCGAACTCGCGCGCCACGCGGGCCTTGGCTTCGCTCGACACCGTGCCGACCACCACCGCGCCGAGCCGGCGCGCCAGCGCGCACACCAGCAGCCCCACGCCACCGGCGGCCGCATGGGCCAGCACGCGCGTGCCGGCGCGCACGTGGCCGAGGTCGCGCAGCAGGTAGTCGGCGGTGAGCCCCTTGAGCAACCACGCAGCGGCGACGTCGTCTTCGATCGCCGCGGGCAGGCGCACCACCCACGTCGGCCGGCACGTTGCGCACGCTCGCGTATGCACCCGGGATCGGCCCGAGATAGGCCACTCGATCGCCGGGCAAGAGGCCGGTCACGCCGTCGCCCACGTCGAGCACGGTGCCGGCGGCCTCCATGCCCGGCGTGCCGCCTGGACCCATCAGCGCCGGGATCCAGCCGCGACGCAGGTACACGTCGATGAAGTTCACGCCGATCGCGCGCTGGCGGATGCGAACTTCGCCGGGGCCGGGTGCCGCCACCGTCGCGTCTTCGGCCTTCAGTTGATTGGCGTCGCCGGGCGTGTGCACGACGATGCGGCGCGCCGGCAGCGGCAGCGCGGTGGGCAGTGCCACGGCACCGGGTGTGCGCAGGTCCGCCCCGCGTTCGAGGTGGCGGCGCAGGTTCGCGAAGCCCGCTTCGTAGACGTCGCGCGCCACCATCTCGCGCAGCTCGCGCTCCCGGCCCGGCGGCGTGGCGAAGGTCGACTCCCAATGCCAGAACGTGCGGTTGCCGTCGGTCACCGGCTTCAACGTGACCGTGGCCACGTAGCGCTGCAGCGGCACGGTGGCCTCGACGATGCAGTAGGTGCTCTTGTGCTCGCGGTCGTCGAGCGTGAGCAGCTGCTCGCGGATGCGGTTGCCGTCGCGTAAGCTGAAGTTGCGCACGCAGCCGACCTGGCTCGACGCTTCGCCGCCTTCGATGCGGCTGGTCTCGACCACGTCATGCCACTGGTCATGGCTGTTGAAGTCGCGCAGCACTTGCCAAACGCGCTCGATTGGCGCATCGATCACGGTTGATCGCACGACCTTTTGAAGCATCAGTGCCTCTCGCTCTTGGCTTCCTCACTGCATGAAAGCCCGCCGGTCTCGGCCGGCCGCCGAGCTACTTTCATTTGCGGCCCCAAATGAAAGTAGCCAAAGCAAAGGGGCTAATACGATCTGTCTCGCTGACGTGGCAGCAAACCACGAACACGGCCAATTTAACTCGCTGCACCGACGACCGCGGTAGCACCGCATCCGCGGCCAGCGAGCGCATGAGTCGAGCAATCATGTTTTCGTGGGTTCTAGCTAGACGAGCCGGTCAAATCGTATTCAGGCCATTTGCTTTGGTTACTTTCACTTGGGCCCGCAAATGAAAGTGACCGCCGGCCGGGCGCACCGGCGGGCTCTATCGCAAAGAGCAACGGTCGCCACACCGCCCTACCGAAAGTGCATCTTCAGTGCGTTGAGCCCACCCTGAAAGACGCCGTCTCCAATCAACTGGGTCAGTTCCCGTTCACGACCCTCGTCGCAGTCGAACTCCGCGCTCCATTCCGCAAAGCTGCGGTTGCCATCAGTGACCGGCGTCAGCTTCAACGTGGCGACGTAGTTCTCAACCCCCATCGGTGACTCGAGGATCTCGTAGGTGCAGGTGTAGTCGTAGTCGCTCAAGCGCCAGCAGGCGCTCACGGATCGTGCCGCCGTCACGGGTATGGAAGTGGCGGATGCAGCCCACCTTGTCGCTCGGCTCGTTGTTCTCGATGCGACTGTCGGCGATCGCCGGGTGCCACACCGGCAGCGCGTTGAAATCGCGGATGCGCGCCCACACCGTGTCGGCACTGGCGTCGAGCACGCTCGAGACGTAGATGCGGATCACCGGCAGTGCCTCCTACTGCTTGGACGGCGGCGACGCCGGTGGCAGCGCGGCCGTCGCGCCCGATACACCGCCGGCCAGGCGCTGGATGTCACCCGACTCCAGGCCGATCTCGCGCAGCAGCTGGTCGACGATCGGCGCCTGGGCGCGGAAGCGCAGCGCGGAGTTCACCACGCTGTCGGCGAAGCCGCCGTTGCTGCCGTCGCCGTGGCCGCCGCCACCGCCGCCGCCGAGGCCATCGACGTGCAGGATCTTGATGCCCTCGATGCGCTCCATCGGCTTGACCGCCTCGCGGATGATGGCCTCGGCCTTCTCCACCAGGCGCAAGCGCAGCACCGACGCACGCGCTTCGGGTGACAGCACGTTCTGCGCCTCGTTCATCAGGCGCGCGGCTTCGGCTTCGATCTCCGCGCGCACCTTGGTCGCCAGCGACTTGATCTTGTCGGCATCGGCATCGGCCTGCGCCTGCGCACGAATCGCGGTGCCGCGGTCGGTGCTGGCGAGCATCTCGGCCTTCGCAGCCGACGTGAGGCGCAGCGACTCGCGCTCGGCCGCCTGCGCCGCGCCGATCAGGTCGATCGCCTTCTTGCGCTCGGCCATCTCGACCTCGCGCGCGGTGAACACCTTTTCTTCGGCCGACACGGCCTGCGCGCGCGCGACCTCGGCGTCGGCCTGCGCCTCGCTCTGCGCCTTGCTCTCGCGCGCCACGGCGATGGCGCGCTGCTGCTCGGCCAGCTCCAGCGCCTGGCGGCGCGCCACTTCGGCGGCCTGCACCGCACGCTCCTTCTGGATGCGCTCCTGCTCCACGCTCAGGTCGCTGCGGATGCGTGCGGCCTCGATCGTCTGTTTGGCGGTGATCTGCGCGTGTTCGGCATCCTGCTCGCGTTGCGCGCGTTCCGTCGTCACTTCGGCCTTCTGCCGTGCGCGCGCGATCTCCACCTCGCGCTGCTGCGTGAGGCGCGCGTATTCACTCTCGCGATCGATGTCGAGCGACAGCTTCTCCGCCTCGAGGTTCTTGTTGCGGATCGCGATCAGCGTGTCCTGCTCCACATCGTTGCGCTGCTTCTTGCGGTGCTCGATCTGCTCGGTGAGCCGTGTCAGGCCCTCGGCGTCGAACGCGTTGCTCGGGTTGAAGTACTCCATCGCGGTCTGGTCGAGCTGCGTCAACGAGGCCGCCTCGAGTTCGAGTCCGTTCTTCGTGAGGTCGCCGGCGACCGATTCGCGCACGCGCTTCACGTAGATGCCACGCTTCTCGTGCAGCTCCTCCATCGTCATCTCGGCCGCGGCGGTGCGCAGCGCGTCGACGAACTTGCCTTCGATCAACTCCTTCAGCTGCTCGGGTTCGAGCGTGCGCTGGCCGAGCGTCTGCGCCGCCGCGGCCACGGCGCTGGCTTCGGCCGCCACGCGCACATAGAACTCGGCGATCACGTCCACGCGCATGCGGTCCTTGGTGATCAGCGCCTTGTCGCGGCCGCGCGCCACCTCCAGGCGCAGCGTGTTCATGTTGACCGGGATCACCTCGTGCACGATCGGCAGCACCAGCGCGCCGCCGTCGAGCACCACCTTCTGGCCGCCCAGACCGGTGCGCACGAAAGCGCGCTCCTTGCTGGAGCGCAGGTACAGCCAGTGCAGCAGCCAGACGATGATCGCGACGACGATCGCCGCGACGATCAGGCCGAGGATGAAGGTTCCGAATTGGGCGCCTGTCATGGTGCGTCTCCTAACGTCTCTTATCTCGTGATCTGCGCGAAGCGGCGTGTCGTCTCGGTGAGCGCCACCTCGGTGGGCAAGCGCTCCATCGAACTGGCGCCGTAGAAACCGTGGCAATCGGGACAGCGCGAGAAAATGAAGCGGGCATCGTCCGGCGTCGCGATCGGCCCGCCATGGCACAACACGATCACATCGGGCTTCACCGATTGGGCCGCCGCCGCGTACGCGTTGATCGGCGCCACGCAATCGGCGAGCTTGAGCGCCGTTTCGGCGCCGATGGCGCCGCCGGTGGTCAGGCCCATGTGCGCCACGATCACGTCGGCACCGGCCTTGGCCATGTCGCGCGCTTGCTGCTCGCTGAACACGTAGGGCGTGGTCAGCAGGTCGAGCGCATGCGCGCGCGCGACCAGCTCGACCTCGAGGCCGTAGCCCATGCCGGTCTCTTCGAGGTTGGCGCGGAACGTGCCGTCGATCAACCCCACCGTGGGAAAGTTCTGGATGCCCGAGAAACCCAGGTCGATCAGCCGGCGCAGGAACGAATCGGCGATCAGGAACGGGTCGGTGCCGTTGACGCCGGCGAGCACCGGCGTCTGCTTCACGACCGGCAGCACCTCGCGCGCCATCTCGCAGACGATCTCGTTGGCGTTGCCATACGCGAGCATGCCGGCGAGCGAGCCGCGGCCAGCCATGCGGTAGCGGCCCGAGTTGTAGATCACGATCAGGTCGATGCCGCCAGCCTCTTCGCATTTGGCCGACAGGCCGGTGCCGGCGCCGCCGCCGATGACGGGCGTGCGCGCGGCGATCTTGCGGCGCAGGTGTTCGAGGATCGTGGCGCGAGCGATGCGGGGCATGGTGTCGGTGGTGTGGTGAAGGTCAGCGCACCGCGCGCAGTGCGGCCGGCGCGCGCGTCACGTCGCGCCAGGCGGCGACCAGCGCGTCGGCGAACGCTTCGTCGTTGATGTTGTGCGGCAGCCGCTTCAGCTCGCGATCGGCTCCGCCGCGGAAGCCGCGCTCGATCGCTTCGAACAGCGCGCGGTCGGCCTCGGGGTCGTGGAACGGCTGGTCCGGACTGGTCGATCATCGACACGCCGCCCTCGGGGATCAGGAAGCGCACCGGGCCGACCATCGCGTTGAGCTTGCGCGCGATGAACTCGCCGATCGCGCGGTTTTCCTCCACCGTGGTGCGCATCAGCGTCACCGTGGGGTTGTGCCGATGCAGCAAGCGGCCCTTGAAGCGCTCGGGCACCGAATCCCACGGGCCGAAGTTCGCCATGTCGAGCGCGCCGCACGATCCGACATACGGCAATGCGTGGCGCGCGAACACATCCATGCGCGTCGGTCCGGCCGACAGCACGCCGCCGGCGATCTCGTCGGCAATCTCGGTGGTCGACACGTCGATCACGCCGGCCAGCAGTCCGGAGTCGGCGAGCTTTTCCATCGATTGGCCTCCGACGCCGGTGGCATGGAAGACCAAGCAGTCGTACTCGGCTTCGAGCCGCTTGGTCACCATCTGCACGCACGGCGTGGTGACGCCGAACATCGTCAAGCCGAGCGCCGGCTTGGTGTCGCTGCCGGCCGCGGCGGGGTGGGCGATCATGCCGGCGAGCGCGTGCGCGGCGTTGGCCAGCACCTTCTCGCTGATGCGGTTGATGCCCTGCACGTCGGTGATCGAATACATCATGCAGATGTCGCTCGGCCCGACGTAGGGCCGCGTGTCGCCCGAGGCCATGGTGGACACCATCACCTTCGGCGTGCCGATCGGCAGCGCGCGCATCGCCTGCGTGGCCAGCGTGGTGCCGCCCGACCCGCCGGCCGAGATCAGCCCGCCGACGTCGCGCCGCTGCAGCATGAATCGCTCGAACGCGATCGCCATCGCGCTCACCGAGCGGCCGCGGTCGTTGGTGAACACCGAACGTTCGCCGTCGGGATGGAATCGCGCCACCTCGCGCGGGTGCACGCTGGCCGGCGACGGCTTGCCCGATGTGGCGAGGTCGACCGTGACCACGCGCAGGCCGAGTTTTTCCAGGCACTGGCGCAGAAAGAACAGCTCGCGGCCCTTGGTGTCGAACGTGCCCGCCACATAAGCCGCACGGCCACTGCTGGCGGCGATCGGAAAGTCAAACACCTGAGCCGCAGCGGCCGCGGGCTTCGGCGCGTGCGCCGGCGCCGCGGCGGGTCCACGCGCGATGTCGCTCACCGGTGCCGCGGTGCCGCCGGCGTTCCAGCGGTTGAAGCCGCGCACCGTGCGCGGCGCGGGATCGTCGAGTGCCGGCGCGCCTTCGCCGAAGCTGCGCCGCACGGTCAGCACCTGCACCGTGTCGGGTGCGGGCGGCGGCGCGGCGACCTCGGCTTCGACTTCATCGTCGCTCGAGCGCACGCCGAGCAGCCGCTCCTGCAACTCGCGGTCGGCCGCGAGCTCGGACGCCGCCATCTCCTGCGAGATGCGGCCGTTGACCATCACGCCGATGCGATCGGCCACGTCCATCGCGACGCCGAGGTTCTGCTCGATCAGCAGCACCGCGATCTCGCCGTCGGTCGCGAGCTGGCGCAGCGCTTGTTCCACCTGCGCAACGATCATCGGCGCCAACCCTTCGGTGGGTTCGTCCATCACCAGCAGCTTGGGGTCGAGCAGCAGCGCGCGGCCGATGGCGAGCATCTGCTGCTCGCCGCCCGACAGTTGCGCGCCGCCGTGGCCCTTGCGCTCGGCCAGGCGCGGGAACATGGTGTAGATGCGATCGATGTCGCGCTTGCGCGGCGCCACCAGGCGCAGCGTTTCGTCCACGCTCAAGCTGGGCCACACGCGGCGACCCTGCGGCACGTAGGCGATGCCGCGCTGCGTGATCTGGTTGGGCGCCAGGCCGAGGATCTGTTCGCCGGCCAGCACCACGCGACCGGTGGCCTTGACCAGCCCGGTGATGGCGTTGCACAGCGTGGTCTTGCCCATGCCGTTGCGCCCGACGATACCGAACACGCCGGCATCCAGCGTGAAGCTCACGCCCTGCAGCGCATGCGCGCGGCCGTAATAGACGTCGAGGCTCTCCACCACGAGGATCGGGCCTTGCGGCCTTCTTCTCTTGGCGATCTCGTGACCAGAGCGCCATGTTCAGCCCTCGATTGCGCTGCGCGCGCGCATGCGCAGACCGAGCGAGGCAAAGCCGCGGCCGGGTATGCGCCGGCGCTCGGATGCGCTGCTCGGCGCCGCATATGTCGCTGCCGGCGCACACCCGCCCACGGCTTTGCCGGCCGCACCGAGGATGAACATCATGAGCACATCGAGGGCCCGGGGGCGGTACCCCGTTGGGGCAAATATGGGTCGGCGAGAAGCGCAGCGACGCAAGGGGCAGTCCGGCGCCGCTGGCGACGGACCGGCGAGGAGCCATGAGGTCGTGGCGCGTTCAGCGCCGCGACGAGCGGCACCGCAGCCGCCCTCGTGGCGCGAGCATCGCAGCGCACCCGGCCTGCAAGGCGGGGCGGCACAGTCTGAGTCCCGGCGGGGTACCGCCCCCGGGCCTCGCTCGGTCGTGGCATGGAAAGACTTCTCATCTCAGTGCCTCGCCCCGCCCATGTAGATCGCCTGCACCTCGGCGTCGTTCTCGATCTCGTCGGGCGTGCCGTGGCGCAGCACGCGGCCGTTGTGCATCACGGTCACGCGCTCGACCACCTTGAGCGCGATGTCGAGGTCGTGCTCGATCAGCACGAAGCTCATGTGCGCCGGCAGCGAGGTGAGCAGCGCCACCAGCTCGCGCCGCTCGGCGGGCGACAGGCCGGCCGCGGGCTCGTCGAACAGGATCAGCCGCGGCGCGCCGGCCAGCGCCATGCCGATCTCGAGCTGGCGCTGCTGGCCATGCGCCAGGTTGGCGACGCGCTCGTCGGCGATGTGGCTCAGGCGTGAGCGGTCGAGCAACTCTTGGGTCGCGACCACCGACGCATGGTTTCCCGTTGGCCGCCACACGCTGAAGCGGCCGTTGGCCACGCCGCGCACCGCGAGGAACAGGTTGTCGCGCACCGTGAGGTCGCGAAACAGCAGCGAAGACTGGTACGTGCGCCGCAAGCCCTTGCGGATGCGCTCGTGCGGCGGCAACTCGGTGATGTCTTCGCCGAAGAAATGGATCCGCCCGCCCGTCGGGGCGTAGTCGCCGGTCACGGTGTTGAACAGCGTGGTCTTGCCCGCGCCGTTGGAGCCGAGCACGGCGTACTTCTGGCCGGCCGCCACCGACAGCGACACGTCGTCCACGGCGCGCAAGGCGCCGAACGCACGCGTCACGTGGCTCAGCACGAGCGCATCGTTCGACGCCAGCGGCGCGCTCGCGCCCGGCCGAGCTGCCGGGCGCGAGCCCGGGGCATCCCGGACGCGTGCGATGTCGGTAACGGAGGCCACTTGGACGAGGCGTCAGCTCAAGGGCAGGCCGGCACGTCGCGCGAGCCCATCTGGAACTCGTCTTTCTTCATGCCCAACAACTGGTCGATGCCATCGACCTTGCGGTGCACCTTGTTGAAGAGGTTGCCCTGCGCGTCCTTCACCACCTCGGTGACGAAGGTGCTGCCGATGGCCTGCCGGTTGCCGTCGAGCTTGACGTCGCCGGTGGGCGTCTTGAGCACCATCTTCGACAGCGCCTCGCGATACTTGGCCTGGCCGCCGGAGAGGTCGCCCTTCACCGCATCGAGCCCGTCGAGCGCGGCTTTCATGTTGACGTAGTACACGTAGGCGAACAGGCTCGGGCTCGGGAAGCCGCCGGCCGATACCGGGTAGTTCTTCTGGTACTCGGAGACGAAGGCCTTCCACTCGGCGCCGTCGTAGGCATCGGCCACCGGCCCGGCCGACAAGCGTGCCCACCAGCGAGTCGCGCTTCTTGCCCTTGTAGTTCAGGATGTCCTGGCTCACCGTGATCGAGCCGCCGAGGATCGGCTTGTCGCCGCCGGCGTTCTCGTACTGCGTGAGGAAGTTCACCGCGTCGGCACCGCCCAGCACGACCAGCAGCGCATCGACGTTCTTCGGGATCTTGGCGATCACCGACGAATAGTCCTTGCCGCCCAGCGGCACCCAGGCCTTCTCGGGCACCTTGCCGCCGAGCCGGCAGTACTCGGACATGAAACCCTGCACCTGTGAGTACGGGAACGCGTAGTCCTCGGCGATCACCATCACGCGCTTGAAGCCCTTGTCGAGCGCCGCCTTGCCAAGGCCCACCATCCACTGCGCACCTTCGGTGTTGAAGCGGAAGAAGTTGGGCGCCGGGTTCACCAGCGTGGCCGCCTGCGCGCCGGAGCTGCCGTTGATGAAGGTGATGTTGGGCTGGGTCTTGGCGTAGTCCTTGACCGCGATGCCTTCGCCGCCCGACAACGGCCCGACCATGATGTCGACCTTGTCCTGCTCCACCAGCTTGCGCGTGGCGTTCACCGCGACGTCGGGTTTGGCATCCGACGACGCCTTGATGATCTCGATCTTGCGGCCGGCCACTGCACCGCCGCGCTGCTTCACGGCCAGCTCGGCGCCGCGCATGCCGTCGGCGCCGCCGGCGGCAAACGGCCCTTCCAGCGTGGCCAGCAGGCCGATCTTCACCGGCTGTCCCTGTGCCCATGCGGCACCCACCAATGCGGTGGCCGCCGCAGCGCCGAGCATCGAACGAACCCAGACTCTCTTGCTCACTATCACGGTTGTCTCCTTTGGAGTTAAAGAGGTCGGTTCAGCCGACCTTGGAGAGGGCCTTGTTCGGTCCGAAGCGCGAGCGAAGCTTCGCCCACAGTCCGAGCAGGCCATCAGGGGAAAACAGCACGATGGCGAAGAACACGCCACCGATCACGAGGTTGAAGCGCTCGCGGTCGATCATGTCGATCGCAAAGGTCTGCAGCAGCACGAACACGATCGCGCCGAGAAAGGCGCCGATCGGGTGCCCCATGCCGCCGAGCACCGCGACCACCAGGATGTTGATGAGCCACGAGGTGCTCACCGAGCCCGGTGTGATCAGCCCGTTGTACCAAACCAGCAGCACGCCGCCGACCGCGGCGAGCACGCCGGCCAGCGCATAGGCCGCCACGCGGTGCGCGACGACGTGAAAACCCAGCGCCGCCATGCGCCGCGGGTTGTCGCGGATGCCCTGCATCGCGATGCCGAACGGCGAGCGCACGACCCAGCGCACGCCGAAATAGCCGGCCAGCGCGCACGCCAGGCATAGGAAGTAGAACGGGACTGGATCGCGCCAGCCGATGTCGAACACCTTCGGCGGGTAGATCTCGCGCAAGCCTCTGGAAGCCGTTGAACAGCGTGTAGTTCTGCAGCACCAGGTAGTAGAACGCCACGCCGATCGCCAGCGTGATCATGATGGTGTAGATGCCTTCGGTGCGCACCGACAGCCAGCCGATCAGCGTGGCGCACAGCGGTGGCGATCAGCACCGCGAACGGCACCGCCACCCACCACGGCCAGCCCAGGTGCACCGCCGACGCGCCCGTGCTGCTGGTGCCGAGGATGCCGAGCGCATAGCCGGCGATGCCGGCCACCGTCATCTGCGCCAGCGACACCATGCCGCCGTAGCCGCCGAGAAACGTGAGCGACAGCGCAATCAAGCCCAGGATCAGCGACTGCGCCGCCACCTGAAAGGTGATGAACGGCGTGGCCACGAACGGGAACACGAGCACGAACAGGCCCACGAACACATGGCGCGGCTGCAACGTGCGCCACAGGTACTGCAGCCAGCGCGGCGCGCCGCTGTCGGCATACGGGTCGGACAGGGGCGCGACCGCCGGTGCGCTCGGCGCCACCGGCCGCGGCAGCGCGCGCTGCGCGCCGGTGTTCATGGCTCTGCGCCAGTAGGCGGCGCTCATGGGCGCCTCTCTTGGCACGAACGCCAAGCGGACACCGCGGATCCGGCTCCGCCGGTTCGCTGGTGGCGCTCCCTCGAGGGGGAGGCGGCCGCTAGGCCGCTTCGGGGGTTGGCCATCATGCCGCTCTGCCCATGATCCCGCGCGGCCGGAACGCCAGCACCAGGATCAGGATCACGAAGGTGAACACCACGCTGTAGGTCGGTGCATAGGCAAGGCCATACGTTTCCGCCAGCCCGAGGATCGCCGAGCCGATCGCGGCACCGACCACGCTGCCCATGCCGCCGACGATCACGACGATCAGCGAGGCCAGCAGCAGGCGGGTGTCTTCGCCCGGCACCATCGAGAGTTCCACCGCGCCGATCACGCCGCCCAGGCCGGCGAGGCCGGCGCCGAGCATGAAGGTGATCGCGAACACCAGGTTCACGTTGACGCCGGCGGCCGCCAGCATGCCGCGGTCGTCGACGCCGGCGCGGATCATCATGCCCACCCGCGTGCGGTTGAGCAGCCACCACAGGAACAGGCCGATCACGATGCCGAAGCCGAGCAGGCTCAGGCGGTAGGCCGAATACGCGTTGATCAGCGGGATGCCGCGGATCGGCCCCTGCAGCCACGCCGGCGCCTCCATCTGATGCACCTGGCCGGTGAAGGTCCACAGCAGCACGTCGGCGATCACGATGGCCAGCGCGATCGTGATCAGCGTCTGCCGCAGGTCTTCGCCCTGCATGCGGCGCAGGATCAGAACCTGGATCAACACGCCGCCGAGCGCGGCGGCCGCGAAGCCCGCGGCGAGCGCGAGGATCCACCAGCCGGTGTACTCGGACGTGACGAAGGCCACATAGCCGCCGAGCAGGTACAACGAGCCGTGCGCGAGGTTCACGTTGCGCATCAGGCCGAACACCAGCGTGAAGCCGCTGGCGACGATGAAGTACAGCGCCGCCAGCGTGAGGCCGTTGAGCAGCGTCACCAGGTACAGGCGCGTGTTGTCGACCAGCGCCCAGATCGAGAACACGGCCAGCGGCAGGCCCACCAGCAGCCACAGCGCAAGGCGCTGGCGCGGTGTGAGGCTGGAGCCGGCGCTCGCGTGCGTTCATGCGGCGCGGCTCCAGGCGCGTTCGCCGGCGAAGCGCATCACGCGTGGGCGGCGAGCGACTGTCCGAAAGCGCCGCGCGTCGGCGGCGGCCTTGGCGAACACGCCGTCCTTCATCACCGCGAGCATGCGCTTCGGGTCGCGCAGGATCGCGAGGTTGGCCATCGGGTCGCCGTCGACCAGCAGCAGGTCGGCCAGGAAGCCTTCCTTGATGAGGCCGAGCTCGTGGGCCTTCATCATGATCTGGCCGCCGTACAGCGTGGCGCAGCGGATCGCCTCGCCCGGCGTGAAGCCGAGGTACTTGACGAAGAACTCGAGGTCGCGCGCGTTCTGGCAGTGCGGCGTCATCGCGAAGCCGTAGTCGCCGCCGAACAGGATGCGCACGCCGCGCTTGTGCATCAGCTTGAGCGACTCGACGGCGGCGTCCCATTCGATCTGGTAGCCCATCTGCACCGCTTTTTCATGCGTGATGCCGTAGGCCTCGGCCTCGTGCAGCATCGCGTACAGGATCGCGATGCCCGGCGCCACGAAGATGCGGTCGCGCTGCTCCTCCAGCATGTCGAGCGTCTCTTCGTCGGTGAAGCTGGCGTGGTAGATGATCTGCATGCCGTGGCGCAGCGCCTGCTTCACGCTGGCCGCCGAGCGCGCGTGCGCGGTGCCGCGCTTGCCGCGCATGCGCACCTCCTCCATCGCCGCGGCCACCTCGGCGTCGGTCATCCAGTTGGTCTCGGCCGGTGCACCCGGCACGAAGTTGTCGCCTGACAGGTTGAGCTTGATCGAGTCGACGCCGTACTTGAGGAACATGCGCACCGCCTTGCGCATCTCTTCGGCGCCGCTCACGTTGACGCCGAAGCTGAACTCGGGGAATGGCAGGTGCGGCAGCGTCTCGTCGCCCAGCGCGCCCAGCACGGTGATCTCCTGGCTCGCGGCCAGGTAGCGCGGCCCGGGGATCTGGCCGGCCTCGATCGCATTGCGGATCACCACGTCCAGCCGCGGCTTGGCGCACGCCGCGCCGACGCACGACGTGAAGCCGGCCTCGAGATAGCGCTTGGCCACCTTGGCGCACCACAGCACGTGCTCTTCGAGCGGCATCGTCTGGATGCCGGCCAGCGTGGCGGCATCGTTCCACGAGAAATGCGTGTGGGCCTCGCACATGCCGGGCATCAGCGTGGCACCGGCGGCGTCGATCACCGTGTCGGCGGTGTTGGAGATCGCCGCGTTGCCGCGGCCCACCGACTTGATGCGTTTGCCCTCGACGAGCACGCTGCCGGGCACCGGGTTGCCGCCGCTGCCGTCGAGGATGCGCACGTTGTTGAAGAGCGTGGTTCCCATCGACGTCTCTCCTTCAGGCGGCCCAGCGCGTGGCTGTGCGCGCGGCGCGCAGCGGTGGCGCGCGGTGGAATTCGCCGTCCTTCATCACGGCGAGGATGCGGTTCTTGTCCTGCAGCACGGTGATGTCGGCCAGCGGATCGCCGTCGATCAGCAGGATGTCGGCCAGGCAGCCCTCGCGGATGTAGCCGAGCTGCTTGCCCATCTTCATCATCGGCCCGCCCCAGGCGGTGGCCGACAGCAGCGCCTCCATCGTGCTCATGCCGACGTGCTTGACGAAGTACTCCAGGTCCTTGGCGTTGGTGCCGTGCGGCGTCCACGCGAAGCCGTAGTCGCCGCCGGGCAGGATGCGGATGCCGCGCTTGCGCATCGCCTTCATGCTCTCGATCGCGTGCCTCGAGCTCGCGGTGGTAGCCCATCTTCTGCGTCACCTCGCGCGTCAGGCCGTACTGCGCGGCGTTGTAGCAGGTGTTGATCAGCCACGCCAGGCCGGGCGCGACGAAGTGCTCGAACTTGTGCTGCTCCAGCAGGTCGAGCGCCTCCTCGTCGGCAAAGCTGGCGTGGTAGATCACCTCGATGCCTTGCTTGACGCATTGCTTGATCGACCAGGTGGAGCGCGCATGCGCCGCGACGCGTTTGCCCCAGGCCTTGGCCTCCTGCACGCACACCGTGATCTCTTCTTCGGTGAACTGGCTCGCCTCGCTCGGCATGCCGGTGATCGACTCGCCCGACAGGTTGATCTTCAGCGTGTCGACGCCGTACTTGGCGAACATGCGCACGCAGCGCCGCATCTCGTGCGGGCCGCTGACGATGGCGCCGAACGCGAACTCCGGCTGCGGCAGGTGCGGCTGCGTGGTGTCGCCCAGGCCGCCGGGCACGGTGATCTCCTGGCTCGCTGCCAGGTAGCGCGGGCCGATGATGGTGCCGTCGTTGATCGCGTTGCGGATCACCACGTCCAGGCGCGGCTTGGCCGCGGCCGCGCCGACGCACGAGGTCCAGCCCATGTCGAGATAAACCTTGGCAACCTCGGCGCACCACAGGATGTGCTCTTCCGGCGGCATGCGCTGAATGGCATCGAGGCCGGGTTGGTTGTTCCACGAGAAATGCGTGTGCGCCTCGACCATGCCCGGCATCAGGAACGCGCCGGCGCCGTCGATCACCTGCGCGCCGGCGATCGGCGGCGTGCGCTGGCCATAGGCCGGTCTTGACCACGCGGCTGATCTTGTTGCCCTGCACCAGCACGTCGCCCATGAACGGCGCTTCGCCGCCGCCATCGAAGACGCGCACGTTGGTGAACGAGCGACGATCGGCCATGTGAGCTCGCGCGTTCAGGCTGCGATGGCGTGCGCAGCCGCCTGTCGCCGCGGAGCCAGGCCACGGGAGACGTCGCGCAGCTCGCGCGCGCACTCCTCGGGCCGCTCCACCGGTGTCCAGTGCCCGCACTTGGGCAGCACCACCACGCGCACCGAACGCGCGCGGTGCAGCTTCTCGGCCATCGAGCGCACCGCCTGCGGCGGCGCAACGACGTCCTCGTCGCCGGTGACGAGCAGCACCGGCGCCTCGATCTGCTCCACCGCCGCTGCCGGCGCATCGGCGAGCGCGAAGCAGCTGCGCGCGTAACCATCCGGGTCCTGCCGCATCAGGCTTTCGCGCACGTAGGCCACGGCCAGCGGCAGGCGCGCGCGCGTGTCGGCCGAGATCGACGCGTTGAGCAGCGCCAGCGCGATCTCGTGCATGCCGGTGGCGCCTTCGTTCTTGGCCTTCTCGCCGCGCGCGCGGATCGCCGTGCGCGCCGCATCGGGCGGCGCGATCAGCGGGCCGTACAGCGCGAGGCCGGCGACCAGCTTGGGCGCCGCGACCGCCACGTGCTGCAGCACGATGTTGCCCATCGAGTGGCCGACGAAGCAGGCGCGCGTGATGTTCAGCCGCGCACACGCCGACTGCACCAGGTCGGCATAACGCGCCATCGACAGCGCGCCTTCGGCACGGTGCGAGCGGCCGCTGCCCGGCAGATCGATGCGCACCACGCGGTGCCGCTGCATCGCCGGCATCAGCGGCGTGAAGGTGTTGCCGCTGCCGCCCAGGCCGTGCACGCAGACCACCGCGGGCCCGTCACCCTCGTCTTCCACCGCGCAGCGCTCGATGAATTGCAGTCCCATGTCAGTGCCGCCCGGCCGCCCGAAGGCACTGACGCGTCCCCTCGGGGGGCAGCGAACGAAGTGAGCGTGGGGGCTGCATCATCTACTGGAAGCGGTTCTCGATGGCGCCGATGCCGTCGATCTCGATGCGCACCACGTCGCCTGCACGCAGCCATTTCGGCGGCGAGAAGCCCATGCCCACACCCGCCGGCGTGCCGGTGGCGATGATGTCGCCCGGCAGCAGCGTGATGCCGCGCGAGCAGGTCTCGATCAACGTCGGGATGTCGAAGATCATGTCGCGCGTCATCGCGTCCTGGCGCAGCTCGGGCTCCCCGCCGGCCGGCGTGACCCAGCCGCGCACGCGCGTGTCGCGCGCATCGAGCTCGTCGGCGGTCACGATCCACGGCCCCATCGGGCAGAAGGTGTCGCAGTTCTTGCCCAGCATCCACTGCTGGTGGCGCACCTGCACGTCGCGCGCGCTCACGTCGTTGAGCACCGTGTAGCCGCACACATGGTCCATCGCACGCGCACGCGGAATGTCGCGCCCGCCGCGACCGATCACCACCGCCAGCTCGCTCTCGTAGTCGATCTGCTCGGACACGGCCTTGCCCGGGAGGCGCACCGCATCGTGCGGACCGATCACGGTCTCGGGGAACTTGGTGAACACCATCGGCCACTGGTGTTCCTTGGGCAGGCTGTCGCGAAACACGCTGCCCGACAGCTCCTGCGCATGCGAGTGGTAGTTGCGCCCGACGCAGTAGATGTTGCGCCGCGGCCGCGGGATCGGCGCACGCAGCGTGATCGCATCCACCGCCACGCGCGGCCCGTTGGCCGACGGCGGCGGCTCGCCCTTGGCCAGCGTCTCGATCAAGCGCAGCGCGGCGCCGCCTGCATAGTCGACGAGCAGCGGCGTGGCCTCGCGGCCGTCGGCCGACACGATGCCCACATGGTCGCGGCCACCCCAGCTCCAGCTGGCGATGCGCATGCTGCTTGTCTCCGTGGTGTCTCGGCGGTCGGGCGGATTTGTTGCGCCTCGCCGCAAGAACGGATTGAAAAATTGTTCGATCTCGATGAAAAATGAGACATGCGTCTCAAATCGGGATCGGTGCATCATACGGTCGCCTCAGCGACAGCCGCAACCCGTCCGGCCCGCGGTTCTGCCAGGGATTTACCCGCATGGCCACGCTGAAGCACAAGCTCACCGAGTCGCCCAAGCCGCCGGAGCGCGGCGTGCGCGCAGCCACCTTCCACTTGCTGCTCGACACGGCGATGCAGATCATCCGCGAGGCCGGGCACATTCCATCGGTCGCCGAGGTGGCCGCGCGCTCCAAGGTCTCGCGCGCCACCGCGTACCGCTACTTCCCGAGCCGCAGCGTGCTGATCACCGCGGTGATCGACAGCTCGCTGCAACCGGTGCGCGGCTACAAGTCGAAAGCCTCGGACGGCCGCGAGCGCGTGCGCGAGCTGTTCGTGCAGACCTTTCCGCTGTTCAAGCAATTCGAACCGCAGATGCGCGCTGCCCTGCAGCTCGCGCTCGAACACTGGGCACTGGAGCGCGCCGGCCTGCTGGAAGAAGAGACCTACCGGCGCGGCCATCGTGTGCGCATCCTCGAGCATGCGCTCGCGCCCTTCACCGCGCAGATGCCCAAGGCGGTGCGCTGCAAGCTGCACCGCGCGCTGTCGGTGATCTTCGGCATCGAGCCGTGGGTGGTGCTGAAGGACATCTGGGGCATCCCCGATCGCGAGGTCGAGCGCATTGCGCTGTGGATGGCCGACGCGATGATCGATGCCGCGCTGCGCGAGGCGCAGGCCACACCGGCGCGCTCTGCCCGACGCTGATCCGCGCGCCTGCGCGGGCTGACAATCGCGTCGATGGACCGGCCGGCCACCGATGCGACACACGACGCGCTTCCCAGCGCCCTGCCGCTGGAGGCGATCGAACTGCAAGCCGCGTTGGCCGCGGCCTTCGCGGCGGCGGGCGACGCCGCGCAGGCGCAGGCGCAACGCGCCGCCGCCCGTGCGCGTGCACAAGCGCTGGCCGCCACGCTCGACGATGGCGCGCTGCGCGAGCGCTTCGTCGCGCGCCACGGTGCGCTGATCGGCGACTAGGCGGGCGGCATCCGCTCGAATGCCTGCAACGAGGGATCGATGGCGTCCCACGCCAGCCCACGGACGCTGTAGGTGAGCACCTGCGGCGCGAAGCGGCCCGGCTCGTCCAGGCTGCCCGCATGGACCGCGATCAGCTCCGGCATCGCGGCAAAGCGCAGGAAGACCGGCGTTCCGCAGACCGGGCAGAAGGCGTGGACCTTCACGTTGCCGCTGTCGCCCGCGACCTCCCAGTGCGTCGCCTCGCCGGTGATCGCCATCTCGGCGCGCGCGGGAAAGGTCAGGTAGGAGCCGTGCCCGGTGCCGCTTCGCCGCTGGCAGTCGCGGCACTGGCAGTGGTTCTGGAAGACGGGCGCGTGCTTGGTCGCGTAGCGGATCGCGCCGCACGCGCATCCGCCGGTGTAGGGCTGGGTCATGAACGACTCCCGGTTCAGGCCGCCTTCGGCTTGGCGAAAACGTCGATGCCCTGCCCCGTTTCGAGCAGGGACTTCAGGCTGGAAAGAACGATCGGCCAGCCCTGCTGGATGCCCTTGGCCATCCCGCTGCCGGCCTCGAGTTCGTCGTGGGTGACGGTCAGCCGCACCATGCTCCTCGTACGCCGCGACGTCGAAGCTCACGCGGCTGTAGCTGGCCGGATCGGCGGCCTGCGAGGCGTTCGCCCAGGTGATGACCAGGCGCGTCGGCGGCGAGACCTCGACCACCTTGCCGACCAGCTCGACCGTGCGCTGCTCGTTGGCGCGCACGTGCTCCCAGGTCGATCCGGGCTTCCAGTCGGAGACGTTCTCGTGGCCCCAGTAGCGCCGCGCGATCTCCGGCTTCGTGATGGCCTCGAACACCTTTTCCGGCGTCGAGCGGATGTAGGTCACGTAAACGAAGCTCGTCTTCTCTTTGCTCATTGTTACTCTCCTTCGAGTTCCTTCTTCAGGTCGTGCAGCAGGCTGAGCCGCTGGCGTTCGAATTTGCGCACCCACCGCTCGTAGACCTCGTGCAGCGGCACCGGGTTGATGAAATGCAGCTTCTCCCGGCCACGCCAGACCGTGCTCACCAGATTGGCCGCCTCGAGGATCCCGATGTGCTGCGTGGCCGATTGCCGCGCCATGTCCAGGTGCTCGCAGAGCTGGCCCAGCGTCTGCCCGTTCCTCTCGTACAGCAGGTCGAGCAGCTTTCTGCGTGTCGGGTCGCCCAGCGCCTTGAAAACCTTGTCAGCGTCCATCCGTTGCGTTCGTGCGTGAGGACATGATATGCAGGCAAATACCTGCATGTCAAGCGCTCGTTTGCAGTCGGTGTTCAGCTTCACGATACCGCCTGCCGCGCCGCTCGGTGCCGGCAGCTACATCGTCGAGGTGGCGGGCGACGGCAACGCGACCGGTACTTATTCGATGCAGCTGTCGTCGCCGTGAACCACCCGCGCCGCTCAGGCCGATGCAGCGGCCGGAGCGGCGCGCCAAGCCTCGAACAAGCGGTACCAGTCGAAGCGGCGGGTCAGCACCATGACCGCAGCCAGCGCGGCGAACAGCAGTCCAGAACCCAGCACCAGCGCGGTCTGCTCCTGCTGCAGCAGCAGGTACAACACGCCGTACAGCGCCGCCACCGCCGACCCGAACGCGAGGCCCCCGCGCGCGCCGCCGAGCACGTGCGAGCCATAGAACGCCAGCAGCGCCGTGCAGGCCGAGCCCGCCGCCGCGTACGCCCATGCGAACGGCATGTGCTCGCTCAGGCTCACCAAGAGCAGAAAGAAGATCGCCAGCGCGCTGCCGACCAGCAGGTATTGCATCGGGTGCACACGCGCGCGCCGCATCACCTCGGTGAGCGCCACGCCGAGAAAGGTGAGTCCGATGAACAGCACGCCGTACTTGGTGGCGCGATCGGCGAGCAGGTAGGCATTGACCGGGTCGATGAACTCAACGCCGAATCGCTCCACCGCCTGCCCCTCGATGCGCACGTCGCGCGGCGCCGACGTGGCCAGCGACGAGATGCGCCAGCTGGCGTTGAAGCCTTGCGCACTGGTGTTGCGCTCGTTGGGCAGGAAGCGCCCCTGGAACGATGGATGCGGCCAATCCGACGTGAGGTGGACCTGCGTCTGCTCCGCCACCGGCGCAAGCGACAACGCACGGGTGCCGACCATCTCGAGCTTGATCTCGATCGCCAGCGTGCCGTCGGCCCATGCGATGGCCGGCACCGCGGCCTGGAAACCCGAGGCCGACTTCGCGCGCGGCGTGCCGGGCTGCACCGCCAGCGGCGCCGACGGCGTTTGCAGCAGCACGCTGCGCAGGCCGCGCACGTCGGCCACTTCGACGAACAACACCGGGTCCTGGCAGCGCAGCGTCGACGGGTTGTGTTCGGCACGCGGCCGCAGCGCATCGTCGAGCGCGTCCCAGTGGGCCCGCGCCGTCGCCTTGAGCACGTAGCCGTTCACCTGGTACAGGCCGCGGCGGCGCGGCTCGAGGCCGACCCGGCCGTTGAGGTCGAGCGACTTCGGCGTGGCCACGATCTTGAACTCGCGCCGTTCGGTCACCGCCTTGCGTTCCTTGCCCTCACCGACCCCGGTCTGCCAGCTTTCCTCGCACTGCCGCTGCAGCACCGGGCCGATCAGGTGCTGCTGTGCGGCCAGGCTCGAGGCCACGCTGTTCTCGGCTTCGCGCAGGCGCGCTTCGCGCTCGGCGACGATACCGCTCACGCGATCGAGCGCGATCAGCAGCGCTGCGGCCACCACGACGATCGCCGCGACCTTCGAGCCCCAAGAGACTTTCATTCGTCCACCCCGCAACACCCCACGAACAGGGCCGCCGGCGAGCATCGAAGCCTTCGATGCACAGCGCATGAAGCGCGCGTGAAGTCGGAGTGAACTCCATGTAGTTGACAGATTCGTCAAATATAGACAAGATGCACAACAACCACTTCAGGAGTGCATGCCATGAAACCCCCACCCGCCGGCTGGCCGCGCTTGTCGTCCAGCGCCTACTACCAGGACGCGAACCGCATGATCGATTGGCTGTGCGACGCGTTCGGCTTCGAGGTGCGGCTGAAGGTCGAGGGCGACGACGGCCGCATCGAGCACAGCGAGCTCACCTATGGCGAGGCGGTGCTGATGGTCGGCAGCGAGCGGCGCGACACGCGCTGGGGCATCCACATGCTGAGCCCGAAGTCGCTGGACCACGCCAACACCCAGGGGCAAATGCTGTATGTCGACGACGTCGATGCCCATTGCGAGCAGGCGCGCAAGGCCGGCGCACGCATCGTCGATGACCCGGCGGTGCACGACTACGGCGAGGACTACTGGGCGGACCGCAGCTACGGCGCGCTCGACCCCGAGGGCCACATGTGGTGGTTCTCGCAGCGCCTGCGCAGCAAGGCGGGCTGAGCGCGTGCAGCCGAGCCCGTCCAATGCTGCGTTGGCGCGCGCCTTTGCAGCGCTCGCCGACCCCACGCGCTGCGCGGTGGTGGAGTTGTTGCGTGCGCGGCCGCAGCGCGCCAGCGACCTTGCGGCGGCGATGCAGATCGCGCCAGCCGGGTTGAGCCGCCACCTGCGCCTGCTCGAGCGCAGCGGCCTGGTGGCTGCCGACGCGGTGGCGCACGATGCGCGCGTGCGGCTGTACCGCCTGGAGCCGCATGTGTTCGCCACGCTCAGCGACTGGGCGGCGGCGATGCAGCACGAGTGGACCGATCAGCTGCAGGCCTTCAAGGCGCATGCCGAACGCAGCGTGCGCGCACCCGCGGCACGCCGCCGCACGCGATGAGCGCCGACGGCCGTTCCGAAGGCGGCGCCCTCCCCGGGGGGCGCCCGAAGGGGCAGGGGGGCGAGGAGCGCGCCACCGGGCGACCGCGCGCGCGTCACCGTCGGCGTGGCGGTGCCGCCGCACGACGCCTTTCGCCTGTTCACCGAAGAGATCGAACTGTGGTGGCGGCGCGGTCCGCGTTTTCGCAACGCGCCCGGCGACAGCGGGCTGATCGCGCTCGAGCCCAAACTGGGCGGCCGCGTGTTCGAGTCGTACAGCGTCGGCGCGCGGGAGCATGTGGTCGAGATCGGCCGCATCCGCGTGTGGGACCCGCCGCGCCGGCTGCTGTTCGATTGGCGCGCGCGCAACTTCGCGCCGGCCGAGCGCACCGAGGTCGAGGTGGTGTTCGAGCCCAGCGCCAGCGGCACGCGAGTCACGGTCACGCACAGCGGCTGGGCGGCGCTCAGGGCCGACCACCCGGTGCGCCACGGCAAGGTGGGCGCCGAACACAGCCGCGAAGTCGGCCTGTGGTGGGGCGCGCTGCTGTCGGCATGGCGGCTGCACTGCAGCGGCCCCGCCGACGACCACTGACGCTCTAACTCACGGGAACGCCGGCACGTTGGGCTCGATGCCCTCGTCGTGGCCTTCCTGGTGCTTGGCGTGCAGCATGGCCTCGATCTCGTTGATGCGCTGGTTGGGCACGTCGACCATCAGCAGGATCTCGCCGCGCGCCAGCGCAGGCTCGAAGCGGCGCAGCCGCTGGCTCGGCATCGAGGCGCCGATCATGCTGGCGGTCCATGCGCCGAAGCCCGCGCCGAGCGCCGCCAGAGCGGCGACCAGCGCCGGCTTGGACAGCGCATCGCCAAGCCAAGACAGCGTGAGCAGCGCGCCGGCGGCGGCGCCGACCGCCGCACCCACCACCATGCCCATCTGCGCCGAACGCACGAAGTCGCTGGCCTGCAGCAGGTTGGCCTCGTGCAACCCGGTGAGGTCGATGCCCTCGCGGGCCATGAAGTGGATGTGGCTGTTCTCGATGCGCGCCAGCAGCAGGTCGTCCATCACGCGGCGCGCGCTCGTGAGGTCGGGCAGCAGCCAGTAGATGCGTTTTCGCATGCAGCCTCCTCGGTGCCGCTTCGATGCGAACACCTGCGTCGGTTCTACTCCTGCCGCGTGCGCGTGTCGCGCGGATCCCCTGCGCCCGGCAGGGTGTCCGCGTTCAGCTGGCGTCGGTGCCCAGGCGTGGCGCGGACGGCGCCGGCGCGCCGATCGCGGCGACCGCGGCGATACCGGCCAGCCACAGCATCAGGTCTTGCGTCAGGCCGAGCGTCATCGCGGCCATCGAGCCGACCAAGGCCCACAACACCGGCACGATGAACAGCACGCGAGGCACCGCCGGACCGGCGAGCAACAGCAGGCCGACGGTGTAGATGGTGGTCGGACCCGGCACGCTGAAGGTCGGCGTGGCGGGAAAGCGCAAACCCTGCTCCCAGCCGAAGCAGCGGGTACGCCAGCAGCGCATAGGCGATCAGCGCCCAGGCGGCGGTGATGCGCCAGGGCACGCGGGGCACCGGCGCGCGCGACGCGAAGCCGTCGTGCACGACGCCGTACCACGCCAGCGCCGCCGCCTGCAGCAGCGACACCGCGCCGAACAGCCATGCGGCGGGCTGGATCGTGCTGAAGAAGGCGAAGTGGAACACCACGGCCATCCAGGCCCACAGGCCGGCGAGGATGGCGGCGACGCCGCGTGTCTTCAGCGCGCCTCGGGTGTCCGGGTGCAGCAGCCCGAGCGCGGCGAACGCCAGCGCCAGCCACAGCACCTGCCACGGCCAGACCGCCTCGTTGTAGTGGGCCAGCAGCGTGAGGAGGGTGTCGCGGTCGAAAGGCAGGAGGTTCATCTATACAGCAGACAAAAGCATCCGGCAGCGCCGCTTGATGCGGTGCGGTGCCCAGGGTTCGAAGACGGCGCCGAGGGTGGCTCGTGGCTGCGCGCAACGCGCCTCGAGGCAGCCCTTCAGCGGCTGGCGCACAGCTTGTCATAGAACGCACGCTGCCCCGGCCACGGCGGACAACCGGTTGCCTTTTGTGGCAGTTTTTCGCGATGTTCTTGCGTCGCGTCAGCCGCGAGCGCGCTGTGCCGGCTCCGCCAGCGAGCGCAGCGTGGCCGCGACGCCGCGCACGCGCAGCGACCACAGCCACATGCCCAGCGCACCGGCCAAGGTCTCGTTGCCGGTGAGCGGGCCGAACACCGCGTGCAGCGACAGCCACTCGCGCGCCTCGGCACGCACGTCGCCCGCCGCCTGCGCGCGCTGCTGCAGCGCCCGCAGCGTGTCGGCCAGCGGATCGTCGATCGGGTAGGCCGCGCCCGCCTCGTCGACGCCGCGCAGGTAGTGGCACCACGCGGCGACACCGAGCGCCAGACGGTCGATCGGCTGCTGGTTGGCCAGCCGCTCGGCCAGCGGCCGCACCCAGCGCTGCGGGATCTTCTGCGAGCCATCCATCGCGATCTGCTGGCAGCGGTGCGCCAGCGCCGGGTTGCGCCAACGCTGCAACAGCGCAGCGCGGTAGGCATCGCGGTCGGCCGGCACCTGCGGCGGCAGCGTGGGCTCCATCTCATCGCGCAGCAACGCCATCGCGTGCGCGGCGAGTTCCGGCTTCGCAACCGCCGCGTCGACGGTCGGCCAGCCGGCCATCGCGCCGAGGTAGGCGATCTGCGAGTGCGCGCCGTTGACCAGGCGCAGCTTCATCTGCTCCCACGGCGCGGCATCGTCGACGGCACGCACCAGCCGATCGCTCCACGGTGGGCGGCCGGCGGCGAAACGGTCTTCGACCGCCCAATCGAAGAACGGCTCGGCCAACACCGGCCCGGCGTCATGCAGACCCAGCGCCGCACTGACCGCGGCCGCATCGGCCGGTGTGGTGCGCGGCACGATGCGATCGACCATCGAGTTGGGGAAGGTGCAGTGCGCGTCGATCCATTGGACCAACGCGCCATCGTGGGCCGCCAGCTCGCGCACGCGCCGCGCCAGTTGCGCGCCATTGGACGGCAGGTTGTCGAGCGACAGCAGGGTGACACCAGCGCGGCCCGCAACACGCCGCGCCGCCAGGCCATCGACGATCACCTGCACCGCGTTGCCCGGCGTGGTGTCGACATAGCCCTTCTCGGTGATCGTGAGGCTGACGATGCGCGTGTCGGCGTGCGCGATCGCCTGCACCACCGCCCCGGGGTTCTCCGGCGCGACCAGCAGCTCGACCAGGCAGCCGATCACGCGCAAGCGCTGGCGCGGGCAGCCGTGCGCATCGGCATCGCGCTCGGCCAGCGTGTAGAGGCCTTGTTGCGGCGCCAGTGCGTCGCGCGTGTCAGCGTGGCGCAGCGACACGCCGACCATGCCCCAACGCAAGTCACCCGAGTCCTCGATCGCCTGTTCGGTGGCGGCTGCGAGGTGCGCGCGGGCGAACGCACCGATGCCCAGGTGCACGATGCCGCGCGCCAGCCGCTCGCGCACGTAGCTGGGCCGCTGCACCGACGGCGGCGGGCCGTGCAGGCGCTCGGGATGCAGGCGCGGCGGCGTGGCGGAATCGCGCGCGTTCATCAGCAGGCCTCGCCGCGGCTGCGCGCGAACGACAGGCCGCGCAGCGCCGCGAACGGACCTTGTGCGACGTCGACGCGCAAACGATCCTGATGCAGTGCCATCCGCAGACTGCCCGGCGTGGGCGATGCGTGAACCACGGTGCCGTCGATGCGCGCGTCGAATGCCTGCGACGCACCCTGTCTCGTGAAGCGCGCGCCCAGCACCTGAAACGTTTGCTCCAGGCGCAGCATCGCATCCTTGGCGCACCAGGTGCCCGCCACTTGCGCCGGCACCGTCCACAGGTGCACCCGGCTCTTCTTCTCCAGCCCAACCTTCTTGTCGGGTGCATCGACCACCTGCGTGCGGTCGGGTTTCCACTCGCCCAGGTCCCAATCGTGCGAGACGATGCGGGTGCCGGGCGCCAGCGCGAGCAACTTGGGCCGCAGCTGCAGATTGACTTCGGGCAGCAGGTACATCGTGATCACGCTCGCCTGCGCGAGGTCGGTCTCGAACAGATCCTGCACGCGGAACTGCACCCGATCGGCCACGCCGGCGCGGCGTGCGTTGTCGCGGCTTTGCTCCACCAGCTGCGGCGACAGCTCCACGCCCAGCCCGCGCGCGCCGAAGCGCTTGGCCGCGGTGATCACGATGCGGCCGTCACCCGAGCCGAGGTCGAGCACGACGTCGCGCGGCCCGACGCGGGCGATCGACAGCATCGCCAGTGTCACCGGCTCGGGCGAGACGACGAACGGAACCTCGTCCTGCGCACCGGCGGACACCGCGGCCAGCGCGGCAGCCAGTGGCAGCACCATCGAACGCACCAATGACGGCAAAACAGTGCAAACCGGTTCCAGCATGGGGCGTTCAGAGGGGCCGTGGGGAGCGGCAGGGTAGCAGGGGCCTAATTCGTAGACCGCCTTGCGGGCATCCCGGCTGTTGCATCGCCGCATTCAGGCGTATAAGCGGAACTCCCCGCGGTGCGCAGTCCGCGGGTGCCGCGCGGAGGACGCGCGTTTCACAAGATGGGCACCATTCGTTTCGTCTACAAACCGTCCGGCCTGCAGAACGCATCTCCGGTCAACACACCCGGTCAAACCCAGGCACCGAGCGAGCTCAAGCCGGTGAAGGTGGACCGTTGGTGGCGCGAGTCGTCGTTCGACCTCTGGCAAGGGCTCGAGGTGCGCGAGGATCCGCCCGACACGATCCCGGCGCAGTGGCTCGACGAGGCCGAGTCGCAGCCCCCTGTCGACGACGACAGGAGCTGAGTCGCGTCTAGCGCACCGCGCCGCGCAGGCGCGCCTGCGCGACCTGCAGCGGTGCCACGAGGTGAGGCCCCAGTTCGGCGTGTGCGGCATGCGCCCGAGTCGCCTGCGCCAACAGCGCCTGGGCCGACGCGCGATCCTGAAGGTCGATCCGGCACTCGGCGAGCGCGATCTGCGCTGCGGCGACGCGCGGACTCACCGGTGCCTCGTTGGCGGCGTACAGCGCCAGCGCACGCTCCAGCGGCGCGCGCGCGGCGGCGGCACGGCCATCGCGCTGGCGCGCCTGACCCACACGCAGCGACGCCTCGGCTTCCAGCACCACAAAACGCGCACGCAACGGCGAGCGTTCCACCTGCGCCAGCGCCTGCGCGGCCAGCGCTTCCGCATCCGCGGGGCGCTGCTGTTGCAGCCGCACCTGGGCCAACAGCAGTTGGACCTGCACTGAGTCGGGCTGCAGCGGCCATGCGGCGGCGTCGCGTGGCGCCACCACGGCCTGCAGTTCGGTCTCGGCGCCGCTCGGATTCCGCACGCGCGAGGTCGAGCCGCGCGCGCTCCAGCCGGAAGCGGTTGCCGCCGGCCGGGTCGGCCGCACCGCCGCTGGTGGCGAGGTACAGCTGCCAGGCCTCGTCGAGGTCGCGCGCGGCGGCGTCGTAACGGCCGAGTGCGATCAGCGGCGCGGCATGCAGCAGCAGCGTGCGCGCCAACGGCAGCGAGCCCGGCAGCTGGCGCCGGAGCTCGTTCACCTGGCCTTCGAGCGCCGGACGCGCACGGTCGATGTAGCCCTCGGCCTGCGCCAGCGTGCCCACGGTGCGTCGCACCGCATCGGCGGCGTCGGCCGTGGCGCGCGCGTCGGGTTGCTGGATGGCGGCTTGCGCGTCGGCGATCAGGCGCGCGCCCTCCTCTCGCTTGCCGGTGGCATGCAGGAACGCGCCGAGCTTGACCTGCGTTTGCAGCGCCGCGCCGCTGCGCTCGCCTTGCAACTTGACGGCCAGCGCCAGCGCGGCGCGCAGGTTCTGTTCCGCCGCGTCGTATTGCAGGCTGTTGATCTGCGCCTCGGCCAGCTGCACCGTCGGCGTGATCGACCACACCGTCGGGCCGCCGTTCTGGCGTTCGGCCAGCTCGATCGCGGCGCGGTGGCGAGCCTCAGCCTGCGCGAACTCGCCGGCGAGGAAGTGTGCGCGGGCCACCGCCTGCAGCGAATGAAAACGATCGGTCCACTGATCCGGGTGCCGTTCGAAGTGGCGCAGCGCCGCCTGCGCGTCGTCGCGCATCGTCGGCAGCGACAGGTACTGCTGCACCCGCGTGGAGCTCAGGCGCACCCAGCCGCGCAACGGCGACCCGGCATCGGCGCCGGCCTCGACGATGCGCCGCGCCTCCGCCAACGCCGGCACCGCACGCAACGGCAGCTCGGTGGCGGCCACGTCCTCGGCGTACGACAGCAGCGCGCCGGCCACGCGCGGGTCGGTCGCGCCGTAGGCGCGCTTGAGCGCGTCGGCGCGCTGCATGCGCATGCGCGCCGCCTCCTCGGCCAGCTCGAGCTGGTAGTACATGTCGGCCAGCGTGTCGAGCACGGCGTCTTGCGCCTCGGGCGCACCCTGCAGCGTGTTCACCGCCTTGGCCGCACCGATGTCGAGCAGCTCGCGCGCGGTGGTGTTGCGCGCCTTGATCGGGTCGGGCTGCTGCAGCGAGTTGGCCTTGAAGATCGACAGCAGCACGTCCTGCACCGCCTGCGCGCGCTGCGCCTCGCGTTGCGCCGCCTCGGCCTGGATGCGCGCCTCGCGCGCCTGCCACAACGCCGCGCCCAGGCCGAGCAGCAACGAGGCCGCGACGCCGCCGGCGGCCAGCAGCGCGAACCGGTGGCGGGTGACGAACTTGTGCGTGCGGTAGCGCCAGCTCGGGCGCTGCGCCCACACCGGCTGCCCGTCGAGGTGGCGCCGCACGTCGGCCGACATCGCATCGACGCTGGCGTAACGCTGCGCCGCGTCCTTGCGCAGCGCCTTGTCGAGAATGGTGTCGATGTCGCCGCGCAAGGCGCGCGCCCGCTTGCGGTCGCCTGCCACGCGCGAGCTCGCCGGTGGCACATCGGCACGCTGGATCGCGTCTTCGAGCGCGGCCGCGCTGTAGCGGTCCACGCGATACGGCCGCTCGCCGGTGAGCAGCTCGTACAGCACCACGCCCAGCGAGTACACATCGGTGGCCACCGTGACCGCACGCCCGCCCACTTGCTCGGGTGACGCGTAGTCCGGCGTCACCGCGCGGCCGATCTGCTGCGTGAGGTTGCTCGCCGGCAGCGGGTCGTCCTCCAGCAGCTTGGCCACGCCGAAGTCCAGCAGCTTCACCTCGCCCTGCGGCGTGACCAGGATGTTGTTGGGCTTCAAGTCGCGGTGCACGATCAGGCGCGCGTGCGCATGCGCCACCGCGTCGGCCACCTGCAAAAACAAGCGCAGCCGCGCCGCCACGTCGAGCTGGTGCTCGCGGCAGTGCTGGTCGATGGTCACGCCGTCGATGCGCTCCATCGCCAGCCACGGCCGGCCCTCCGGCGTGGTGCCGGCGTCGTACAGCCGCGCGATGCGCGGGTGTTCGAGCGCGGCCAGGATGTCGCGCTCGCGCGCCATGCGCTGCGCCAGCCCGCTCGTCCAGCCGCTGCGCGGCAGCTTCAGCGCCACCTGCCGCCGCAGCTCGCCGTCGATGCGTTCGGCCAGCCACACCGTGCCCATGCCACCGGTGCCCAACTCGCTGATCAGCCGGTACGCGCCGATCACGTCACCGGCGGCATCGGCGGGCTCCTCGGGTTCATCGAGCACCAAGCCAGCGGGCGCGCGCATGAACTCGTCGGTCTCCACCGACGAGCGGCGCAGCATCGCGCGCAGCAGCGGCACCAGGCTGCGCTGGCCTTCGGGCAAGGCCTGCAACCAGGCCTCGCGATCGCCATCAGGCAGCGCGAGCCCGACCTCGAGCAGCGTGTTCAGCTGCTGCAGGTGCTGGGTGTCGGGCGTGGCGCGCGAACTCATCACCGGCAGTGTCCTTCAAGCGCGCCGCTACAGCGAGGCCAGCCGTGTGCGCGCGTCGCGCGTGGCCCAGGCGTCGGGGCCCATCGACGATTGCAGCTGGTTCAGCGCCTCGCCGAGCACCGCGCGCGCCTGCGCCGTTTCGCCCTGCGCCGCCAGCACGACGCCTTGCGCCAACAGCGCGCTGCCGAGCCATTCGGTCTGCGGCTGGCCCTGCATGTCGGCGCGCGCCGCGGCCACCGCGTCGTCGGCGAGCCGGCGCGCGCGTTCGGGCCGGCCTGCCTGCTGTTCGGCACGCGCCAGCAGCGCCTGTGCCTGCGCGCGCGCCGGCGTGCGGTCGGCCGCGGCATCGAAGCCCTCGACAGCGGCTTGCAGCTGCTGCGCCGCGCGCTGCCACTGCTGCGCATTCAGTGCCGCCAGCCCCGACTGCACCTGCAGGCTGGCGAACACCGAATGTTTGGGCGGCAACACCGCGCGCAGCGCCGCGGTCACCTCGGCGAGTTGTGCATCGCAGCGCACCAGCGGCTCGCGGTGGCACACCGACGTCGCGAGGCCGAGGCGCGTGAAGGCCGCGCCGCGCTGGTTGCCGTTGGCCTCGTAGGCCGCCAGCGCACGCTCCAGCAGCGGCTGCGCTTCGTCGTACCGACCGATGCGAACCAGCATGCGGCCATAGTTGGTCAGGCTCGACGGGTCGCGCGGCTGGCCGGGCGGCCCTTCGAGCGCGAGATGGCGCTTCAATGCCTCGGCCGCCTTGAGCTGATGGCCGGCGCGCGACAGGTAGCCGGCGAGGTTGTGCTGCATCGTCGACACGATGCCGGTGTTGCTGCGACCGATGGCCTGCAGCCGTTCGATGGCGCGCTCGTGCGCCGCGATCGCGCGCGCGAGGTCGCCGCGCAGGCCGTGGGCCTCGCCGATCCACACCTCCATCACGATGGCCTGCACCAGCTGGCCGGGACGCGGCTCGCCGATCAGGCGCAGTCCGGCTTGCGCGTGCGCCAGCATCGACTCGGTGTCGCCGAGGTTGCGACTCACGCTCGCCCCCTCGACATGGCAGGCCACCAGCGCCTGCGCGCTCGGTGTGCCGACGCGCAGGCCGGTCCAGGTTTCGTCGAGCAGCGCCTTGGCCTCCTTGAGCTGGCCCAGGTGGCCGTAGACGCCCGCGCGCATGCAATGCAGCTGCGCGGCGAGCGACGGGTCCTGCGTGGCCTCCACCGACGACTGTGCACGCGCCAGCACGGCCTCGGCCTGCTTGTTGTCACCGACCTCCCGGTACAGGTCGGCGAGCGTCATGAGCAGGCGCGCCCGCTGGCTGGCATCGTTGGCGAAGCGCGCATCGACCAGCAGCTCGGCGCGGCGCAGCAGCTCGGGCGTGGTGAACGGCTTGTCGGAACTCTCGCTCAGCACATAGCGCATCAGCTCGTCGACCGCCTCGGCGTGGCCGAGCTCCTTGAGCGCCAGGTCGCGTTGCTGTTGCGCGGTGAGGGCCTGCGCTTCGGCGCGCCGCGCCTGCGTGAACGTGCCGATCAGGCCGGCCAGCACGGTGGCCGCGACCAGGGTCGAGGCCAGCACCGCGCCGCGGTGGCGTTGCACGAATTTCCACGCCCGTTCGACACGGCCGATCGGCCGCGCGACGATCGGCCGGCCCTCGAGATGGCGTCGCACGTCGGCAGCCATCGCCTCGACGCTCGAATAACGCGCCTCGGGTTCCTTGCGCAGCGCCTTGTCGACGATGGTGTCGATGTCGCCGCGCAGGGCGCGCGCGATGCGCGCGCTGGCGACCTGGCCGCTGGCCGGCGTCACCTGCGCCGCGAGAATCGCCTGCTCGAGCGCGCCGGGGTGGTGTGGGCCCACCCGATACGGCCGCTCGCCGGTGAGCAGCTCGTACAGCACCACGCCCAGCGAGTACACATCGGTGGCCACCGTGACCGCACGCCCGCCCACTTGCTCGGGTGACGCGTAGTCCGGCGTCACCGCGCGGCCGATCTGCTGCGTGAGGTTGCTCGCCGGCAGCGGCTCGTCCTCCAGCAGCTTGGCCACGCCGAAGTCCAGCAGCTTCACCTCGCCCTGCGGCGTGACCAGGATGTTGTTGGGCTTCAAGTCGCGGTGCACGATCAGGCGCGCGTGCGCATGCGCCACCGCGTCGGCCACCTGCAAAAACAAGCGCAGCCGCGCCGCCACGTCGAGCTGGTGCTCGCGGCAGTGCTGGTCGATGGTCACGCCGTCGATGCGCTCCATCGCCAGCCACGGCCGGCCCTCCGGCGTGGTGCCAGCGTCGTACAGCCGCGCGATGCGCGGGTGTTCGAGCGCGGCCAGGATGTCGCGCTCGCGCGCCATGCGCTGCGCCAGCCCGCTCGTCCAGCCGCTGCGCGGCAGCTTCAGCGCCACCTGCCGCCGCAGCTCGCCGTCGGCGCGCGTGGCCAGCCACACGGTGGCCATGCCGCCGCTGCCGATCGGGTGCAGCAAGCGGTAGGGGCCGATCGTGTCGCCGGCGTGTTCGCTGGCTTCGGGTTCGTCGTCGAACGCATCGGCCAGCAGGCCGACCGGCTTGCGCATGAAGGTGTCGGTCTCGACCGACGCCCGGATCAACATCGCGCGCAGCATCGGCGCCAGCGTGCGGTGCTCGGCCGGCAGCGCCTGCAGCCAGGCGTCGCGTTCGCTTTCGGGCAAGGCCAGGGCCTGCTCGAGCAGCGTGTTCATGTGCTGCAGGTGGGCGGTGTCTGGCGGGTTGCGTGGGTTCATCGCGTGCTTCGAGTGGTTTGCTGGTTCCACGCAAGCGCGGCGCGCGCCGGGACATCGAGACAGCGCCGGATGCGGCGCAGTTGGCGCTTCAGCGGCCCAGCATTTCGGCCAACAACAGCCGTGCACGGTCCCAGTCGCGCCGCACCGTGCGGTCGCTCAGGCCCAGCGCGGCGGCGATCTCGGCATCGGACAGGCCGGCGAAGTAGCGCATCTCGACCACCGACACCAGCCGCGGGTCGACCTTGGCCAGCGTCTCCAGCGCATCGTGCACCGCGAGGATCTCTTCGTCGGAGGCGCCGAGCTGTTCGGCGGCGCGCGTGTCCAGCGTCACGTGCTCCACGCCGCCGCCGCGCCGGTCGGCGTTGCGCCGGCGCACGAAGTCGATCACCACCGAGCGCATCGTGGTGGCGGCGTAGGCGAGAAAGTGCTCGCGGTCGTTCAGCGTCACGCCGCCGTCGCGCTGCATGCGCAGGTAGGCCTCGTGCACCAGCGATGCGGTGTCGAGCAGCGTGTGTCGCCCGCCCGACGCCAAGCGTGACCGCGCCAGCCGGCGCAATTCGTTGTACAGCGAAGGAAACAGCACCTGCACCGACGGCGGGCCGGTGGGCGCTGCGGGCTTGGCGGGATCCATCGCTTCCAGCATAACAACCCTTGGTGTCCCGTCGACAGGACCCAGGTCCCCCTAAATGACGAAGGGTCGCGGGCTCACGCCGCCGCCCGCGACGAGCGGCCCTCGAGCAGGGCCATGATCTGCGGCAGCTGGGCCATGGCGGCGCGGCGACCCGCCTCGTACAGATAGGGCAGCGCCGCGGTCTCCCACAGCCCGACGCGGCGCTCCAGCGCCAACTCCACGTGCAGCACGCGCTGGCCGGCGGCGCGCGCGGCCGCGTTGCGCGCCTTCATCAGGTTGTTGATCATGGCCGTGCTGACCTGGGTGAACATGCGCGACGCACGGTCGATGCGGCGCGGCATCGAGCCGTGGAAGCCGAGCGCGATGACCGCGCGCGCGTCGGCGGCAGCGGCCAGCGGCAGCGGGTCGGAGATCACGCCGTCGACCAGACGCCGGCCGCCGACGGTGACCGACGGGAACAAGAACGGCACCGCGATGCTGGCGCGCAGCGCGTCAGCCAGCCGCCCTTCGGTCAGCACCACCGGCTCGCCGCTGGCCGCATCGGTCGCCGCCACACGCAGTTTGGTCGGCGTGTCCTCCAGGCGGCGCTGGCCGAAAGCATCGCGGATGCGCCGCTCGATCAGCCGCGTGTCGCGCAACGAGAAATCGGCATCGAAGCCGGTGAGCTTGGGCGCCAGCAACTGCAGCCAGCCGCGCCAACGGTGCTGGCGGGTCAGCTCCTGCGACCACAACTCGGTGGCGGTGCGCAGCGCCTGCTCGGGCGTCATGCCCAATGCGATGGTGGCGCCGAACAGCGCGCCGGAACTGCAGCCCACCACCAGATCGGGGCGCACGCCTTCGCGCTCCAGCACCTCGGCGATGCCGACCGCGGCGATGCTGCGCACGCCGCCGCTGCCGAGCACGAAGGCCAGGCGCGGCCGCCGGCTGGGGTACGACAGGGTGGTGGTTGGCGTGGGCATCTGCATCATGGGTGGCCTCTGTGGGTCGATCGGGGGTGTCGGTTTCTGCGGTCGAATCTGGTTCCACGCAGCCCCGGCGCCGATCCGGCCACCGGATCGGCCGGTCGGGCGGGCCCGCAGGTCGCTCCACGCCGCCGACGCTCCGTCGCATCGCGGCGACGTGCCGTGACGATTCGGTGCGAGACTTCCGTCTTTGCGCTGGCCGGCGCGGCCCGCCTGGTGACCCGCCGGGCCGAGGCGCCACGCCGCCGGCACTCCCGTCGACCCCCGGAGCATCCTGCATGTCCTGCCGCCGCCTGTTCGTTCCATGGTTCCTGACCGCTGTGTTGGTGGCGGCCTGCGGCAAGGGCGGATCGGGCGGCCCGGCCCAGCCGGGCGCGGCCAAACCGGCGGCCCCGGCCACCACCCTGCTGCTGGCGCCTGAAGACCTGCGCACGCTGCAGTTGACCGCGCGTGCCCAAGGACCGGTCATCACCGGCTCGATCCAGCCGGAGCGCCGCGCCGATCTGCGCGCCGAGGTGTCGTCGGTGGTGCTGCAGGCGGTGAAGGAAAACGGCGAGGTCGTGCGTCGCGGCGAGCTGCTGGTGCGGCTGGACGACACCTCGATCCGCGACGCCCTCTCCTCGGCCGAGGAGGCGGTGCGCGCGATCGCGCAGGCGGTCGATCAGGCCGAACGACAGGTGCAGCGGCTGAAGACCCTGCAAGCCCAGGGCATGATGTCGATGCAGGCGCTCGAGGATGCGGAGATCCGCCGCAACAACGCACAGAGCGACCTGGTGGCGGCCAAGGCGCGCGTCGTGTCGGCGCGCCAGATGCTGCAACGCACCGAGGTGCGCGCGCCGTTCGACGGCGTGGTCAGCGAGCGCAAGGTGTCGTCGGGCGACACCGCGCAGACCGGCAAGGAGCTGGTCAAGGTGATCGACCCCCGCAGCATGCGCTTCGAGGGCCTGGTGTCGGCCGACCGCATGCACGAGCTCAAGGTCGGCCAGCGCGTGAGCTTTCGCGTCAACGGCTATCCGCAGAACGACTTCGACGGCACGATCAAGCGCATCGACGCCGCCGCCAACGCCACCACGCGCCAGGTCGAGGTGATCGTGGTCTTCGCCGGCACCGAGATGCCGAAGGTGGCCGGCCTGTACGCCGAGGGCCGCATCGAAGCCGGCTCGGCCCAGGTGTTGACGGTGCCCGAAAGCGCGGTGGTGCGCGCGGGCGACGCCGTGCACGTGTGGCGCGTCAAGGACCAGGCGCTGCAGAAGGTGCAGGTGCAACTCGGCGAGCGCGACGCGAGGCGCGGCGACTTCCCGGTGAAGAGCGGGTTGTCGGCGGGCGATCGCATCCTGCGCGCACCGAGCGCCACGCTGGTCGACGGCCAGAAGGTCGAATTCGCGCCGGCGGCCGGCAGCGGCGCCAGCGCACCGATCGTGGCCAAACCCTGACACCGGGAGCGACCTTGAAGCCCCCACGTTCGCTTCGCTCACTGCCTTGCGGCTTGCAGGCCGCAAGGCGTTCGCCAGCCACTCGCGAGCGCGCAGGCGCTCGCTCGGCGCGGGCTCACCCCCCCGAGGGGGTGCCAGCCTCCTCGAGGCGGCTCCACGGAGGCTGAGATGTTCCTCTCCGACTTCAGCGTCAAACGTCCGCTCGCGATGGTGGTGATCATCATCGCGTTGATGTTCGCCGGCCTGCTCGCGCTGACCAAGCTGCGCGTCAACCAGATCCCCGACGTCGAGCAGCCGGTGCTGGTGGTGACCATTCCCTACCCCGGCGCCTCGCCCGAAACGGTGGAGCGCGAGCTGGTCAACCGCATCGAGAAGTCGATGCAGACCATCTCGGGCGTCGACAAGCTGCGTTCGACGTCGAAGGAGGGCAGCGCCGAGATCGTGCTGATCTTCAACTTCGACAAGAACATGGTCGAGGCCGCCGACGAGGTGCGCAATGCGATCGGCGCGGTGCGCCACAAGCTGCCGCTGGAGATGCGTGAGCCCGTGCTGACACGCATGGACCCCGGCTCGCAGCCGATCATGGACATGGCGCTGTCGAGCACCGTGCAGTCGCACGCCACCATCTCGCGCCTGGCCGAAGACGACCTGGGCGACCGCTTCCGCGCCATTCCCGGCGTGTCGATCGTCAACGTGAACGGCGCGCTCAAGCGCGAGTTGTCGGTGCTGCTGCGGGCCGAGAAACTGCGTGAGTTCTCGATCTCGGTCACCGAGGTGGTGACCGCGCTGCGCGCGCACAACACCACCGCGCCGGTCGGCAAGGTGCGGGGCACGCTCGAAGACCAGAGCATCCGGCTGGTCGGTCGCATCGAGTCACCGAGCGAGTTCGAGCAGATCGTCGTGCGCCGGCGCGGCGAGGAGATCGTGCGGCTGGGCCAGCTGGCCAAGATCGAAGACGGCTTCGCCGACCAGCTGGGCCTGTCGCTGCGCAACGGCAACCCCAACGTGTCGCTCAACGTGATTCGTTCGCGCGAGGCGAGCACGGTGGCGGTGGCCGACCAGGTGCGCGCCCTGGCGAAGTCGATCAATACCGAGCTGCCGAAGGGCACCGTGCTCACGATCACGCGCGACGGCGGCGAGGAAGCGCAGAACAGCCTCAACAACGTGGTGCACGCGCTGATCTTCGGCGCCGGCCTCACGATCCTGGTGGTCTACATCTTCCTCAACTCGTGGCGCTCGACCGCCATCACCGCGTTGAGCCTGCCCACCTCGGTGATCGCGGCCTTCATCGCGGTGTGGCTGTGCGGCTTCTCGCTCAACTTCATGAGCCTGCTCGGCCTGAGCCTGGCCATCGGCGTGCTGATCGACGATGCGATCGTGGTGCGCGAGAACATCGTGCGCCACCTCGAGGCCGGTGCCGACCGCCAGAGCGCTGCGCTGAAAGGCACGGCCGAGATCGGGCTCGCCGTGGCGGCCACCACCTTTTCGATCGTGGCGGTGTTCGTGCCGGTGGCCTTCATGCCCGGCGTCGCCGGCGAGTGGTTCCGGCCGTTCGGCCTGACGGTGGTGGCCTCGGTGCTGGTCAGTCTGTTCATCAGCTTCACGCTCGACCCGATGCTGTCGGCCTACTGGGGCGACCCGCCGGGCCATGCGCACGCGCCACGGCGCGGCATCGGGCGCGTGCTGGCGGGATTCAACACCTGGTTCGACCACCAGGCCGATCGATATGGTCACGTGATCGCCTGGGCGCTGCACCACCGGGTGAAGATGTTCCTGCTGGCGATCGCCAGCTTCGTCGGCGCGATCGCGTTGCACGTGTCGTTCGGCGGCTCGAGCTTCCTGCCGCTGTCGGACGCCGGCGTGGTGGTGATCGACGTGCGCACGCCGTCGTCGAGCAGCCTGAACTACCGCAAGCTCAAGGTCGAGGCCGCCGCCACGCTGGCGCGCACGATTCCGGAGACGGTGGCCACCAACACCGTGGTCAACCCGACCGGCGGACGCGTCTACGTCGACATCGGCAAGAGCACCAAGCGGGCGCGTTCGGCCGAGATCATCGCGCGCGACCTGCGCGGGCTCACGGTGCGGCTGGTCGGCGCCGAGTACACCGTGCTCGAGGATCTGAACACCGGCGTACAGAAGCCGGTGCAGGTGCGCTTCAACGGCGCCGACTCGCGCAAGCTGCTCGAGCTGACCAACGACTTCATGGCCAAGCTGCGCCAGGTGCCCGGTGCGGTCGACGTCGGTCTGTCGGAGCAGGACCCGCAGGCCGAGCTGAAGATCGAACTCGACCGCGGCCTGGCCAATGCGCTGGGCATTTCGGTGGCCGATGCGGCGCAGGCGCTGCGCGTGGCGTTTGCCGGCATCGAGGTCGGCGACTGGGTCGACCCGACCGGCGAGACGCGCGACGTGGCGGTGCGGCTGCACCCCGACGATCGCGTCGACGCCAGCAACATCGAGCGCCTGCCGATCGCGGTGACCGGCGGCAACCGCATCGTGCCGCTGGAGCAGATCGCCACCGTGACGATGGGCACCGGCCCGAGCCAGATCCAGCACGCCGAAGGCAAGCGCACGATCGCGGTGAGCGCCAACGCGCAGGGGCGCTCGCCCGGCGAGGTCACTGCCGATGCGCTGCGGCTGGCGCGCTCGATGGACTTTCCGCCGGGCTACGGCATCGAGCTCGCCGGCGCCTCGCGCGACCAGGAAGAGGTGTTCTCGCGCATGGGCATCGCGCTGATCACCGGCGTGGGGCTGATGTACTTGATCCTGGTGATCCAGTTCGGCTCGTTCACCGCGCCGCTGCCGGTGATGCTGTCGCTGCCGCTGTCGCTGATCGGCGTGGTGATCGCGCTGCTGCTGACGCGCGGCACGCTCAACCTGATGAGCTTCATCGGCGTGATCATGTTGTGCGGGCTGGTGGCCAAGAACGCGATCCTGCTGCTCGATGCGGCACGCACGCTGGAGCACCAGGGCATGGACCGCGAAGAGGCGCTGATGCAGGCCGGCCGCAAGCGCTTCCGTCCGATCCTGATGACCACGTTTGCGCTCATCGCCGGCATGATGCCGGTGGCCGTGGGCATCGGCGAGGGCGGCGAGTTCTACCGGCCGATGGCGGTGGCCATCATCGGCGGCACGATCACCTCGACCTTGTTGACCTTGCTGGTGATCCCGAGCTTCTACGACTCGATCGAGATCTGGCGCGACCGTTTCGTGGGGCTGTTCCGGCGGCGACGCACGCAACCCGCGTGAGCCGCCGCGCGCGGCTCAGACATCCTTGACTGCGTCGGTGGCGACCCAGCCGGCGTCGACACCGCCGGGCAGCATCTGACCGACGTCCTCGCCGACTTCGGCATCGATGAGCTTGTTGAGCTTGTCGTTCATGGCCACGAGCAGCGCGGCGCCGCGCTTCGGGTCGGCGGCGAGGTTGTTCAGCTCCCGGGGGTCGCGCTGCAAGTCGAACAGCTCGACGTCGTTGAGCTTGTACAACGCCTCGAGCGTGGTCGGCCGGTTGTGCTGCTTGGGCGAAAAATAGCGGGTGAACTGGTAGCGACCATCGAACACGGCACGCAACGCACCGCGCTTGGCCATGTCGGGCCGCAGGACACCCTCTTTGGCGGCCGCCTGCACCTTGGCCTTGCCATCGGGCTGCGCCATCAGCGCAACGGCCTTTTGCATGAAGTCGCCATCGAGGTACGCAAACATGTTGTAGCAGTACAGTGCGCCATCCCGCACCGCAGCGTGGCCGGCCTTGTCCGGCGCCGCGAACAGCGACGACAGATCTTTGCCGGGGAGATCCTTCGTGATCGCGGCCTTCTTGTCGGCGTTCGCGCCGGTCAGGTTCACCAACGTCGGCGCAATGTCCGCGTGCGACGTGACGGCCCGGCAGCGCTTGCCGCCGGCGTGGCCGGGATGCGCCACGATAAGCGGCACGTTGTTCTGCTCGCGGTAGGCGGTGGCGCCCTTGCCGTGCAGTCGGTGGGCACCGTCGAGATCACCATGGTCCGCGGTCAGCACCACGATCGTGTTCGCGCCCAACCCGCAGTGCATCGAGTTCGTCGAGCAGCGACTCGATGTGCCGGTCGGCGTCGCGCAGGCAATTGAGGTAGTAGTTGTGGCGTCGGCGCCAGCGCCAGTGTTCGTTGGCGATGTGGCCCACCAAGCCGTCGTGCGCCGTCATGTAGTCCCGGTGCGCCGCGGGACGGCCCGGCGCCGATAGCGCCTGCCCGTGGCTCGCCGGCAGGTCGAACGCCCACTGCTTGGCATACAGCGGATGCGCAGGCTCGCGACGCACGCGCCCCAACATGTCCTTCTCCTGCGACCGCACGCCGGGCCGATCGGTGTTCAGGAACATGATGTCGTGCGGGTTCACCAGATTCACTGCCAGGAACCATGGCCTGCTCTGTGCTGCCAGTTCCATGCCGCGGCTGCGCAGCCAACTGGCGCTCATCGCGGCAGTGATGCCGTCGTGCAGGTAGCCGCCCTGATCGTGCGCGATGATGTCGCCCACGCCCATGTAGTCGCTGAATCCGTACGCTTCCATCTCCTGGGTGAAGATCTTGCTCGGCGAGCCGAGCTCGTTGACGGTCTCGAACTCCTTGGTGAGGTGCCACTTGCCCTTGTAGGCGGTGTAGTAGCCGGCATCGCGCAGCATGTGACCGATGGTGCGCAGGTCGGTCGACATGCTGCTGATCCACGGGAAGTTCGTGTTGTCGAACATCTTGGTGTGCTGGACATGGAGGCCGGTGTACAGCACCGACCGCGAGGGTGTGCACACGCACGAGTTGATGCGGTGGTTGTCGAACACAATTCCCTTGCGGGCCAGCCGCTCGTGCCCGGGCAAGCGGTAGTCGCGTGGCAGCTCGCCGGGCCGAAAGTGGCGCTCCTGGTCGGTCAGGATGAACAGGATGTTGTACGGTGCGCGCGCCGAACCGCTTTGCGCCCGCCCCTCCACGCCGGCCGCGTGCGGGGCCACCGACGTCGTGCCCGCGCTGACGCCGGCCGCCAGCGCGCCGGCGGTCTGCAGCCACCTGCGGCGCTCGATGTCGATCTCGTCGGGCTGGGGTGTGTTCATCTGGTTCTTTCCAGTTGGCAACGTCGTGGTGGCAACGCACCGCGAGCTCGACAAGCGCGCCCGTGATCAAGTCGAAGCCGAGCCGGGCCTGGGTGACGCTTCAGCGCCGCGCGCCGGAATCGAAGTCGCGCACCGTCTCGGCGGCGATGCCCTGCAGGTGCGCCACCACGTCGGCCGGCAGGCCGGCGGTGTAGCTGTTGCCCACCGGGTTGATGCGGTACACGCTGGCCAGCACGGTGCAGGCCGCGAGGTACGTGCCGGCCGGGCTCGGGTGCCGCTTGTCGGCCACGTACAGATTCAAGTCAGGGCGCTTGGCGATCGAGCGTGCGAACGCCGGGCCCGCGGGCACCACGCGCGTCTGGTGCGCCGCCGCCATCTTCAGGTAGGCATCGGCCAAGCGTCGCCGTCATCTCCGGCGCATCCTGGTAGGCCCACGACATGAACAGGATCGGCTCGGCACCGTGCTTGCGCGTGATCGCGGCGTTCTTCGCCACGCTCTCCTCGAACCGCTTGCTCAGGTCCGGATGCACCGGACACTGGCTGCAATCCATCATCAGCACCGCATCCCACAGCTTCGGCAGTTTGCGCTCACCAGTGTTGAACACGACCGTGTTGCCCGCGGCAAACGAGTACGAACCCATGCCGCCGGGCTTGAAGTGCGACTCCATGTCGTGCCAGTCGAGACCCGAGCCGCTGATGGTGGCCGAGGTCTGACGCCAGCCGCGATTGCCTTCCGCGCTCGTGCGCAACAGGTTGCCCACGTGACCGTGCATGCTGTTGTTGTAGTAGAAGAAGCTGTTGCCGACCCACAGCATCGCTTGCGGCGGCGTGCGCGACGCAGCGGTCGCCGCCGGCGTGGCGGGCGGCGTCTGCGCACAGGCAGACAACAACACGACTAGGGCAGCGCCGGTGAGCCAGCGTGAGAGACGGACAGGCGAACGCATTCAATCTCCTCGGTTTCGTTGCAATCGGCGGCGCATTATTGCCGCGCTGCCGCCGACACCGATCGAATCGCCCGCCGATTACCAGCGGAAGGTCGCGCCGACCATCGGGCCGTTGAAGTTGAGGTCGTTGATGGTCTTGCCCGACTTCATCTCGTAGGCCAGGTAGCGCCACAACGCGCTCAGTTCGCCCCACGAAAAGGCATAGGTGATGCCGGCGGCTGCTTGCCATGTGAGATCGGACTCGCCGGTGCCCACGTCGAGATAGAACGGCAGCGCCCAATTGCCGTCGCCGCTCAAGGCATAGCGACCCTTGACGCCGACCACCATGTCCCAGTTGGACAGCTTCGTGCTGGAAGACCCGCTGCGCCCCGATGGCGCGAGTGGACCGATGTTGCCGTTGATGTTCCAGCTCAGGTCATGCTTGATGTCGAGCCAGCGCAGACCCCCGAGCGCGTCGAGCGTGAGCGCCGGATCGGACACCAGGCGGTATTGCCCGGCCATCGTCCAGGCCACACCCTGCAGTTGCGCATTCGAGGCGTGCATCGGTGCCAGCCGGGAGGCCGACGTTGCCGATCGTGAAGTCGCGGCTGCGTTCCTTGGTCCCGTCCAGGTTCAGGTAGATGAAGTCGGTGAACGCACCCCAGCGACCGTTGTGCGCGTCGAGCGCGCCCATCAGCATGAGCTTCAGGCTGTCGATGATCTGGCCGGCATCGACGTTGAGCGATGTGCCGCCTGGAATCGGCGGGCACACTGGTCGAACCACCCAGGCTCGGGAAGTAGCCATACACCGAGCCGCGAAAGCGCCAGGCACCCGCATCGGGCGATGTTTGTGCGCCGGCGTGCAGCGGCCAACCGGCGGCCAGGATCAAGGTCCACATCGCCAGCGGCTGGGACAGGCGGTTCGACCGTCGCACTTGCTTCGTCATCTGAGGACCTCCATTGCGGTTGTGGCGTCGCACGGTCCCATCATGCGCCCACCTGACAGCCTCGGAGTTCCAGCTACCCGGCATCGTGGAGGATGGCCCGCGCGAAGGTGAAGGTGGCGCGCGAGCTGCGGCCCGACGTGATCGTGGCCGACATTTCGATCGCTGCTCAACAGCGCCGAGCTGATCCACTTTGCGATCAAGCACGGGCTGGTGCCGTAACGTTGCTACCGGCCGACCAGGTTGGCGACCAGCAGCACCAATTCGCCGACATCAAACGGCTTGGCGATGTGGGCTTGATACCCGGCAAGCAAGGATCGCTTCCGGTCCTCTGAGCGAGCGAATGCCGTGAGGGCCAACGCGGGCACCCGCTGACCCAACGGCTCCGCGGCGCGCAGGGCACGCATCAGCTGATAGCCATCCATCTGCGGCATCCCGATGTCGCTGACGATGACATTGGGTCGGGTGTGCTTCAGTGCGTTCAGTGCGCTCTGGGCAGAGTCGTGGACGGTGACGGTGGCCTCGTTCTGCTCCAGCACGCGCCGCAAGAGGTCGCGCGCGTCGGGCTCGTCATCGACGACGAACACATGAACGCCGTTGAGCTTCGGCAATGGCAGGTCATCGGCGCCGCCGTGCGCCGTGGGATGGACACGCTCGGCGTTCTCGTCTTCCAGCTGCACGATCGACAGCGGCAGGTGCACGAAAAACGTGGCGCCTTTTCCCTCGCCCTGGCTGGCGACGCGGATCGAGCCGCCGTGAAGCTCCACCAACTGTTTCGAGATGGCCAGCCCCAACCCCAGGCCGCCGTATGACCGCGTGGTCGAACTGTCGCGCTGGGAGAAGCGGTCGAACACGTGGGGCAAAAAATTGGGCGGGATGCCGATGCCGGTGTCGCTCACGCTGAGCTCGATGTGCGAGTTCACGCGCTGCAGCAACACCTGCACTTGCCCGCCCTTCGGCGTGAACTTGATCGCGTTGGTCAGCAGGTTCCAAACCACCTGCTGCAGGCGGCCCGCATCGGCAGAGACGGTGGCATTGGCCGCCGGATCCAGGATGGACTTGAGCCGGATGTCCTTGGCTTGCGCAGCGGGCTCAGCAGACTCGATCGCTGCCCTCACGACATCCAGCATCCCGATCTGCTGCAGGTCGAGCCGCAGCTTGCCGGTCATGATGCGGCTCAGGTCGAGCAGGTCATCGATGAGCTGAACCTGCGCCCGCGCGTTGCGGTCGATGACCTCGATGGCGCGCCGCAGCTCCTTGGCTCCGATCGAGGCATCGTGCTTCAGCAGGATCTGCGTCCAGCCGAGGATGGCGCTCAGCGGCGACCTGAGTTCATGCGACAGCGTGGCCAGGAACTCGTCTTTGAGGCGCGCCGTGCGCTGCGCGGTCATGCGCGCACTTCGTTCTGCGTCCAGGATCTGGTCGCGCTGCAGGCTGTCGGCTTCCAACGCCTCCCTGCGCTTGCGGTCGGTGAGATCCCGGGTGAGTTTGGCGAACCCGATCAAGCGATGGGTGCCGTCGCGCAGCGCAGTGATGGTCACATTGGCCCAGAACTGCGTGCCGTCCTTGCGCAGGCGCCAGCCCTCGTCGACAAAACTACCGCCTTGCGCCGCGACTTCGAGCTCGTGCGCCGGCCAGCCGCTTTCGATGGCCTCCGCGGGATAGAACACCGAGAAATGCTGGCCGATGATTTCGTCGGCTGCGTAGCCCTTGACGCGCTGCGCGCCCACGTTCCAGGTGGCCACGTTGCCGTTCACGTCGAGCATGAAGATCGCGTAGTCGGGTACGCCTTCGATCAGCAGGCGGAACCGCTCTTCGCTTTGCCGCAGGTCCTCCTCGTGCTGGCGCCGCTGCGTCAGGTCGCGCGTGATCTTGGCGAACCCGACGAACTCGCCATCGGTGTCGCGCAGCGCGGTGATGACCACGTTGGCCCAGAACCGGGAGCCGTCTTTTCGGATGCGCCAGCCTTCGTCCTCGAAGCTGCCCAATCTCTTGGCCTCGGCGAGCTCGTGCTGGGGCAGGTTGCGAGCCAGTGCTTCAGGCGGATAGAACACCGAGAAGTGGCGGCCGACGATCTCGTCGGCGCGGTAGCCCTTGAAACGTTCGGCCCCGGCGTTCCAGCTGTCCACATGCCCGTTCGGATCGAGCAGGAAGATGGCGTAGTCCCGGACCGTTTCGACCAGGAGACGAAAGCGTTCTTCGCTCTGTCGGAATGAGTCCTTGTTGGTCGGGGCAACCGATCGCATCGACCACACTAGCACAGGCGGTGTCGGCGCTTCACGAGAGGGAAAGCGACTGGATGCCTGAGGTCCATTGCCGCAACGCTTACCGATCGGCCATCGGCTGCGTCGACCCCGGTGCAACGAAAAGCGCTGTTCCGTTGAGCCGAAACTCCCTCGTGGGGCGCACGTTGCCCGACGCGCCACTGCTCGTGGCACGGCCCTTGCGTAGTGAGCCGCATGAAAAGCAGCGAAGCGATCCTGGTGGTTGACGACGATGCCGACAGCCGCGACTCGCTGAAGATGCTGCTGGAGATGGATGGCCACTCGCACTCACGGCAGCGAGTGCGGAAGAGGCCTTGTCGGCGATCTCGGCACATCAGCCCGTTTGCGTCATCCTCGATCTGCTGATGCCCAAGGTCGATGGTGCCGAACTGGCCCGAAGAATTCGTTGGCCCACGGCAACGGCATCGTGCTGCGTGCTGACCGGCTCCGTTCGCGAATCCGATCAAGAGAGCGCGGAACGGTCGGGTGTCGACTACGTGTTCCACAAGCCGCTCGAGGTGGAGCGGTTGCGGCGCGTCCTGCCGCGTGCAGGCTAGGACCTCAGAACCAGACCCAAGCTGAGCCAACGCGAGCGAAGGCCGCTCACCCTGGCCTTATCCCAAGTCGGCGCCGATCTTCGATGTCGCCGCGAGGCAATCGTTATGATCCCACGCACGCCGGACGCTGCAACAGCGGTCAGCCGTGCGAAGCCCATATGGCGCGCTGATGGCGAGCCTGCCTGAACCCCGCGCGAGCGGCACAGACTCCCACCATCAGAGGCAAGTGCACGGAATTTGGAACCGGTTTTCGTCCCTGTCGTCTGGTCGTTGATCGCGGGTGCGTGCTTCGCGCTGGGCATGGTGTACCTGCTGGCCTGGTTCAACGAAGTCGGTGAGCGCGAGCACCTGGCGTTCTTCGTGGTTGCGATGTCGCTGGGCACGCTGACGCTGTTCGAGCTGGCCATCATGCGCGCCGTGACACCGCAGCAGGCCGGCTGGCTCATCCGCTGGGCCCACGTGCCGACGGCGACCGCGGTGTTGTCGATCGTGGCGTTCCTGCACTTCTACTTCGGCAGCCGGCGGCTCTGGCTGGGCTACGCCGCGTGTGCGCTGCGCCTGGTGGCCCTGGCACTCAACTTCAGCTTCGAGCCCAACCTCAACTACGCGAGCATCACCCACCTGCAAGGGATCACGATCTTCGGTGAGGCCGCGTCGGTGCCGGTGGGCACACCCAATCCCTGGATGGCGCTGGGCTGGTTGAGCTCGTTGGCCCTGTTGCTGTTCGCGCTCGATGCCACTTACAGCGGCTGGCGGCGCGGCACGGCGATCGATCGGCGGCGTGCGATGGTGATCGGCGGCAGCCTGGTCATCTGGGTGGCCGTGGCAGCCGGCTACAGCGCACTCGTGACCACCGGCGTCGTTCGCTTCGTGTTCTTGTTCGGCGTGCCGAGCACGCTGGTGATGGCGGCCATGGCGTTCGAGCTCGGTGCCGACACGGTGCGCACGCTGCAGGTCACGGCGCGCTTGAAACAAAGCGAGGCCGACCTGCGCCGCAGCGAGCAGCGCATGCAACAGGCGGCCGAGGGCGCGCAATTGGGCATCTGGGAGTGGGACATGCAGCGCGACGAGATCTGGGCCACCGACCAGACGCGCGCGCTGTTCGGCGTCGGGCCGCACACGCCGCTGACCCTCGAGCGCTTCGTGCTCACGCTGCATCCGAACGACCAGGGCAGCGTGCGCCAGGCGGCAAGCCGGCTGCGCGAGCACGGCGGCACCTTCGAGCAGAGCTACCGCGTGAGCCTGGCCGACGGCCAGGCGCGCTGGCTGCTCACGCGTGGACACACCGAGGCCGACGCGTTGGGCCGCCCGCTGCTGCTGCGCGGCGTGTCGGTCGACATCACCGATCGCAAGGTGGCCGAGTTCGAGGCGGAGCAGCAGCGCAACGAACTCACGCACCTGTCGCGCGTGACCACGCTGAGCGAACTCTCGGGGTCGCTGACGCACGAGTTGAGCCAGCCGCTCACCGCCATCCTGAGCAACGCGCAGGCCGCGCTGCGCTTTCTGGCGAAGCCGGATCCCGACATCGACGAGGTGCGCGAGATCCTGCGCGACATCGCCAGCGACGACCAGCGCGCCGGCGAGGTGATTCGCGGCCTGCATCTCATGCTCAAGCGCGGCGAGCTGCGCCAGGAGTCGATCGATGCCAACGAGCTCGTGCGCGACGTGCTCAAGCTGGTGCGCGGTGACATCCTCGGTGCCGGCGTGACGCTGACGGTGGCCCTGGCACCCGCGCTGCCGCTGCTTGCGCGGCGACCGCGTGCAGCTGCAGCAGGTGCTGCTCAATCTGATCGTCAACGCCTGCGAGGCCATGCACGCGGTGGCACTGCGCCAGCGCCACCTGCATGTGTCGACGCGGCTGGCCGACGGACAAGGCGTGCAGGTCGGCGTGGCCGACCGCGGCACCGGCATCCCGGCGCAGGATCTCGAGCGCGTGTTCGAACCGTACTTCACCACCAAGTCGCAAGGCCTGGGCCTCGGCCTGTCGGTGTGCCGGCGCATCATCACCGCACACGGCGGTCGGCTCTGGGCCGACCACAACCCGAGCGGCGGCGCGGCGTTCTTCCTGACGCTGCCCGACCCACCCACAGAAGAGCCAGGGAACGGCGCCGCATGAGCTCGGCAAGCATCGTCGGCGCAGCCGACCTCCCTTGGGATGCTCAGCGTCCGGCCCCGCCCCGCTGAAGCGCCTCCAGCGCCGCGTCGATCGAGAAGCTGCCGGGCCTCTGGCTGGGCGGAAACTCCTTGAACGTGGCGAGGAACTGGCCGACGTACTGCTGCGCCGGAACCAGCAGGAAGATGTGTTCCATCCACCAGCGGTTGAAGTCCATGCCTTCGTGATCGAAAATCTGCGCGCAAACCTCGGCTCTCATGCGCCTCGCAGCACCATGGTCGCGTCGCAGGGCGGCCGGCGCGGCGATTCTGGGCTTCGCGCTGGCGCCGCCCGCGATCGCGCAAGCCGACCCCGGAGGCGGCGTGGCCGCACACGGGGTCGACGTGCGTGAGGCCGCGTTCGGCGACGCCCGCATCCGCGAACGCGAGACCGGCTTCAGCTTGTGGTCGCCGGAGTTCGCCTTCGATCCATTCGCCTTCCGCATGGCCGCCAACTACGCCTACACGCGCTACGAGTTCCAGGGCGTGCCGACGCGCGACCGCGACCTGCACCAACTCCACGTGCCGCTGCAGTGGCGTGGCGACGACAGCCACTGGCGCGTCGTGCTGACGCCGGTGATCGCCGCGTCGTCGAATGTGTTCAAGGACTTGCTCGAGCGCGCCAGCGGCGACGACTTCGACTTGTACGGGCGCTGGCAAGTCGAGCGCTGGACCGACACCGCGCTCGGCTGGCAAGTTGCGCTGGTGCGAGACGCCGCGTTTGGCGCACCGCGGTTGTATCCGGCCGCCGCGCTGTTATGGCGCGGCGAACACGTGTCGGCAGCACTCGGCCTGCCGGAGTCGAGCGTGCGATGGAATCCACGCGGCAACCTCGCGCTCGGAGCCGCCGTCTTCCCCATCGGCGGCCGGTGGCACGTGGTCAGCGACGAGCGCGGCGGCGCCGAGTTCGACTACCTGGCTCGCGCCTGGCGCGGCGCCGTCACCGCCGACTGGTCGCCGTGGCCACGCCTGAAGGTGTCGGTCCAGGCCGGTGTCGAGTTCGCGCGCCACTACCAATTCGAGGACGATACCGGTGCGCGGGTCGATCGCGACGCCGGCTCGGCGGGTTATCTTCGGCTCGCGCTCAGCTTCGGCTTCTAGCCTGTGCAGGTCGATCGCAGGACTCAGAGCTATCCGCCAACAATCCGGGTCCGCGCTTCAGAAACTCGCCTTGCCCTTGACCAGCACTTGAAGCGGCTACGGCTCGCCTTCTCGCGTGATCTCTCCTCGTTCGTTGATCGGTCCAAAGTGCCGGCTCACCAAGAGACCGACACCCAGCCGCGGCGCACCAACATCAACGCGGCTGGTTGACGGGCAGGGCGTGCAGATCGGCGTGGCCGACCGCGGCACCGGCATCCCGGCGCAGGATCTCGAGCGCGTGTTCGAACCGTACTTCACCACCAAGTCGCAAGGCCTGGGCCTCGGCCTGTCGGTGTGCCGGCGCATCATCACCGCACACGGCGGCCGTGCTCTGGGCCGAACACAACCCGAGCGGCGGCGCGGTGTTCTTCTTTACGCTGCACGACGACGTCGCCCATCGCGGCGCCTGGCCCGTGATCTCATCCGCCTGAACCCATTGGCTTTCGGGCTGCGTCTCGCGCCACTGCACCTATCAAGTCCGGCGACTGGATCCCATGGGACCTTGGTCCAATGCAGCGGCCACGCAATCGCGTACGAAGATCGAACCACGACCAACGGGAGACGCCCGGAGAGGACTTCGCGAATCCGAAGGCCGTGAACCATGGCGCGTGTCCAGTGACTCGTCGTGTCGACACGTCGAGGGAAATGATGTGATGGAAAATCATGCGCTCGGGTCGCTCGTCCGTGCCCACATTGGGGGCTGTTGGCGACTGCGCTGCTCGTGATGGTGGCGCCTGCTCATGCCGCATACCGCAGCGGCCGACGAAGGCGGCGTGAGCTTCTGGCTGCCAGGGCAGTACTCCAGCTTCGCCGCCACGCCCACTGAGACGGGATGGAGCCTGCCGGTCATCTACTTCCACTCGTCGGCCGATGCCAGCGGGAGCCGCTCGTTTGCGCGCGGTGGACGCTTGACCGCCGGGTTGGATGTCACCACCGACCTGCTGTTCCTCGCGCCGACCTACACGTTTGGCAATCCGGTGGCCGGCGGGCAGCTGTCGCTCAGCATCACCGGGGTGTACGGGCGCGCGAAGGTCGGCGTGGAAGGCACGCTCACCGGGCCGGGCGGCAACACGGTGTCGGGCAGCCAGAGCGACACGCTCGATCAGCATCGGCGACCTGTACCCGCAGGCGTCGCTGAAGTGGAGCGACGGCAATCACAGCTACATGGCCTACACGATGGCCGGCGTGCCGGTGGGCAGCTACGAGCTGGGGCGCCTGTCCAACCTGGGCACCAACCATTGGTCGCTCGATGCGGGCGGCGGCTACACGTACCTCGACGCCAAGAAGGGGCACGAGTTCTCCGCGGTGCTCGGCTTCACCTACAACTGGGAGAACAACGACACCGACTACAAGAGCGGCACCAGCGCGCACCTCGACTGGGCCGCGTCGCAGATCTTGTCCGAGCAGTGCACGCCGGCCTGGCCGGCTACTTCTACAACCAGATGGCGGCGACAGTGGGGCCGGCGCGGTGCTGGGTGACTTCAAGTCGCGCGTGTCGGGCATCGGGCCTCAGGTGGGTTACTTCTTTCCGGTCGCTGGACGGCAGTGGTACGTGAACCTGCGCGGCTACTACGAGTTCGATGCGAGGAACCGACCCGAGGGCTGGAACGCGTGGCTGACGCTCGCCATTCCGGTCGGTGCGGCCGGAAATTGATGGCTCGACAGAGTGGCCGCAGATGCAGCTCTGTTCACAAACTTCGATTCAGACTGGGGCATGGGCGCGAGGCTGTTGACAAGTGTCGGCGTTCTTCGAAGTGAACCTGGCCAGAGTTCGCTGGTCGTCTCGGCGATCCCCGTGTTCACGTTGGCCCGGCAAGACTTCGGTGGCGCGCTGCAGTTCGCCTTGACTCTCCCGCTCCTGGCCACGTTGGGTATCCACACGGCCGCCGCATGACACGCGTTCTGCTTTGGTGCATCCGCGCGCTCGCGTGGGCGCTGCTGGCGGTGCTGGTCGTCGCGTCGGCGGCCTGGTGCGTGGGCGCGCTGGTGATCGCAGTGCCTGGCAGCCAAGCCATGCGCCACGCGCTCGCCGTGGCCGTGGTGGCCGTGGCGCTGGCCTCGCTGCTCGTGATGCCGTGGCGCCGTTGGCGCTGGCGCGCACTCGGCGCGTACCTGGTGCTGTTTGTGCTTGTGGTTGGCTGGTATCTGCAACTCGAGCCGTCGAACGATCGCGATTGGGTCACCGAGAACGCGCGGCTGGCGCATGCCACGATCGACGGCAACATCGTCACCGTGCACAACGTGCGCAACTTCACCTATCGCAGCGAAAACGACTTCACGCCGGCCTACTACGACAAGAAGCTCGACTTGAGCCGCCTCGAAGGCGTGGACGTGGTCGCCAGCTACTGGATGGGGCCGGCAGTTGCGCACATCTTCCTGAGTTTCGCCTTTGCCGGCGGCGACCACCTGGCCGTGTCGATCGAGACTCGCAAGGAAAAGGGCGAGGGCTACTCCACCGTCAACGGCTTCTTCCGGCAGTACGAGCTGTACTACGTGGTGGCCGACGAGCGCGACGTGATCGGGCTGCGCACCAACCACCGGCAAGACCCGCCCGAGCAGGTGTACGTGTTCCGGCTGCAAGGGCGCCGACGACGGCGCGCGCCGCGTGTTCCTCGACTACATGGAGTCGCTGAATGCGCTGAAGGCGAAACCCGACTTCTACAACTCGCTGACCACCAACTGCACCACCACGATCTGGATGCACGGCCTGGTCAACCCCGGGCACGTGCCGTTCAACTGGAAGATCCTGGCCAGCGGTTACGTGCCGGAATACCTGTACGAGCAGGGTCGCCTGCACACGGGGGACTTGCCGTTCGCGGAGTTGCAACGGCGCTCGATGGTGAACGAGCGCGCCAAGCAAGCCGGATCGGCGGCAGACTTCGCGAGCCGCATCCGGCTGAATCCCCCGTAGCCGCGCTCGCCTGCTCGAGCGCACGACCGAACGCAAGGACACGAGGCGCGACATGGCAAGGCAACAGCGACAGGGCGTTTGCACGCTCCTGGCATCGATCGTGGCGGCCGTCGCAGTGCCGATCGGGGCGTGGGCGCAAGCGCCGGCCGAGGCGCCCGCGGCGGCCACGGCAACGAAACGCCCGAAGATCTGCCTGGTGTTGTCGGGCGGTGGCGCGCGCGGCGCCGCGCACGTGGGTGTCATCAAGGTGCTGGAGGAATACCGGGTGCCGATTCACTGCGTCGCCGGCACCAGCATGGGCGCGCTGGTGGGCGGCGCCTTTGCGTCGGGCATGACGGTTCCAGAAATGGAGAAGGTCAATGCCGACATCACCGTCGAGAAGCTGTTCAAGGAGAGGCCACCGCGGCAGGAGCTGTCGATGCGCCGCAAGGCCGACGACTTCCGCAACTACGTCGGCCCGGAGATCGGCACCGGCGCGGACACAGCCGTCGTGACCAAAGGCCTGGTCACCGGCGTGCAGCTCGAAACCGTGCTGCGCAAGCTATCGCGCGTGCAGGGGTACGTGCGATTCGACGACATGCCGATCCAGTATCGGGCAGTGGCCACCGACCTGGTGACCGGCAAGCCCGTGGTGTTCAGCGAAGGCGACCTGGCCAATGTGATGCGCGCCAGCATGTCGGTGCCGGGCGCCGTGGCGCCGGCGGAGTACGCCGGCATGACGCTGGTCGACGGCATGCTGACCAGCAACCTGCCGGTCGACGCCGCGCGTGCGATGGGGGCCGACATCGTGATCGCCGTCAACGTCGGCACACCGCTGCTCAAGCGTGAACAGCTCACTTCGATCCTGGGGGTGGCCAACCAGATGCTCAGCATCCTGACCGAGCAGAACGTGCAGGCGTCGCTGGCGTCGCTCAAGTCCACCGACATCCTGATCTCGCCCGATCTCGGTGACTACTCGACCGGTGACTTCGACAACCTCACCAAGATCACGCCGCTCGGCGAGGAGGCGGCGCGCAAGGTCGCCGACCGGCTGGCGCAATTGTCGATGCCACCCGCGGAGTACGCGGCGCTGCGCCAACGTCAGCAGGGGGGGACGGTACCCGACATCAAGCCGGTCGACGAGATCCGCTTCAGTCAGCTGAATCGCGTCAATCCGGAGTCGGCCCGGGCCGTGATGCAGACGACCGTGGGCGCGCCGGTGGTGCAGAGCCAGCTCGACGCCGACATGCGGCGGCTGTACGGCACCGGCGACTTCGAGCACGTGAACTACCGCATCCTCGAAGAGCCGGGCAAGCGCGTGCTGGTGGTCGACGCGGTGGAAAAGGCGTGGGGCCCGAACTTCCTGCGCGCGGGCATCGGCCTGTCGAGCGACTTCAGCGGCTCGGCGCGATTCAACGTGATCGCCAGCCACCGCATGACCTGGTTGAACCCGCTCGGTGCCGAGCTGCGCAGCGACTTGCAGCTCGGCTTCAACAACGCGCTGCGGATCGAGTTCTACCAGCCGCTCGATGTCCGCGGGCGCTACTTCATCGCGCCGCGCGTGGCGATCGGCGAAGACCAGGTCGACCTCTACCGCGGGGACGAGCGCATCGCCATCTACGACATCGCGTCACGCAGTGCCGGACTCGACGTCGGCGTGCAGTTCGATCAGTACGGCGAGCTGCGGCTCGGCGTGCTCGGCGGCACCGTGATCCCCAAGCTCAACACCGGCTCGCTGGTGCTGCCCAGCGACGAGAAGTTCGCGCAAGGCGGCATCAGCGTCCGGCTGCGCATGGACCAGCTCGACAGTGCGAACTTTCCGCGCGCGGGTTGGGCCACCGAACTGACCGTGTACAGCTCGATGACCGACCTCGGCGCCGATGACCCGTACACCAAGTGGCGCCTCGCTGCCACGGGTGCCTATTCGTTCGGCGAGGACACGGTGCAGGTCAGCCTGGCGGCGGGCGGAAAGATCGGCTCCGACCCGCTGCCTTCATACGACCAGTTCCAGTGGGGTGGCTTCCTCCGGCAATCGGGCTTTGCCACCGGACAGCTGGTGGGCGCCCGCCTGCAATACGGCCAGGTGGCCTACTACCATCGGCTCGTGCGCGGCGGATTGTTCGATGGTGCCTTCGGCGGCATCTCGCTCGAAGCCGGGCAGTACGGCCATCCGCTCGTGCAGGGCAACCCGAGTGGCTTCCAGAAATCGATGGCCTTGTTCATCGGCTCGGACAGCGCGGTCGGGCCGGTGTACTTCGGCTATGGCAAGGCCGCGGACGGGCCGGGCACCTTCTATTTCCACCTCGGCCGGCCGCTGTGACGATCGACTCACTGTTGCGCTCGCTCGAACCCGAGCGCCAGCCCGGCGTGTACGCGTTCGTGATCGCGCCGCCGGGCAGCGACATCGCGGCGCTGCGGCCGATCGCCAGCTTTCGCGAGACCGAGGGCACCACGTTGATCGTCGACGAAGCGCGGGCCCTCGCAGCCGGACTGCCGGTGCGCTTTCGCGCCGCGTGGCTGGTGTTGAAGGTGGCATCGGACCTGCACGACGTGGGTCTCACCGCGGCGGTGGCCGCTGCGCTCGCCGACGCCGGCATCGCGTGCAACGTGGTGGCCGCGGTGCACCACGACCATCTGTTCGTGCCGGTCGAGTCGGCCGACGCGGCGCTGGCCGCGCTGCGGGCCTTGCAGGCCGACGCTGCGGCTAGCAGCTGAAGGATCAGCGCGAGATCAGGGCTCGCGCCACTCGATGCGCGCGCCCAGCGCGACCAGGTTCTCGACGAACTGCGGATGCGCGCGCCGGATCGGCGCGGCGTGGCGGATCACCGAGCGGCCTTCGATGCTGGCGGCCACCATCAGCAGCGCGATCGCCACGCGGATGATGTAGGGGCTCTCCACCTCGGCCGGCGACAGCGGCTTGCCGCCGAAGGTGACCACGCGGTGCGGGTCGGACTGGAACGCCTGCGCGCCGAACTTGGCCAGCTCGCTGGTCCAGCCCAGCGCGCCGTCGTAGACCTTGTTCCAGAACAGCACGCTGCCCTCGGCGCGCACGCCCAGCGCGATGAAGATCGGCAGCAGGTCCACGCTCAGGTAGGGCCACGGCGCGGCCTCGATCTTGGGCAGCACGTTGGGCGTGAACGGCTCGCGCACGCGCAGGCGCCCGCCTTCGGTGACCACGCGCGACCAGCCGTCTTCGTGCGTGACGAACGCGCCGAGCTTGGCGAACGTGCGGTCGATCAGCGGGAACTGCTCGGGCACCGGGTTCTTCACCTTCACGTCGCCGCCGGTGATGGCCGACAGCGCAAGAAAGGTGGTGATCTCGTGGAAGTCTTCGTCGAAGCGGTGTTCGCCGCCGCGCAACGACGGCACGCCGGTCACGGTGAGCGTGGATGTGCCGACGCCTTCGATGCGCGCACCGAGCGACATCAGGAAGCGGCAGAACTCCTGCACGTGCGGCTCGCACGCCGCGTTGGTGAGCACCGAGCGGCCTTGCGCCAGCACGGCGCACAACACGAAGTTCTCGGTGGTGGTGACCGAGGCGTAGTCGAGCCAGTGCTGCACCGCCTGCAGCGGCCGCTTGACGTTGAGCACCCAGCCGTCGTCACCGCGGTCGGTGCGCGCGCCGAAGTGCTCGAACACCTCGATGTGCGGATCGATCTCGCGCACGCCGAGCGTGCAGCCGCGCACCTCGTCTTCGATGCGCGCGCAGCCGAAGCGCGTGAGCAGCGGCGGCACCAGCAGGATCGACGAGCGCATGCCTTCGGGCAGGCGCATCGTCTTCACGTCGAAGGTGGTGTCGCGGTGCTCGATCTCGACCACGCCGGTGCCGAAGTCGGCCTCGACGCGGCTGCCCATGGCGCGGAACAGCTCCAGGATGCGCCGCGCGTCGGTGATCTCCGGCACCCGCTCCAGCCGCACCGGTTCGTGGGTGAGCAAGGTGGCTGCCAGGATCGGCAGCACCGCGTTCTTGTTGGCCGAGGGCCGGATGGCGCCGCTCAGGGGTGCGCCGCCGTGGACGATGAGGTCGGACATGTTCAGGTTCAGGCTGGTCGGGTGGCTGGTGAGCGCAATGTCACCGCCGCGAGTGAACCCGAGATGAAGCGTATGAAACGCGTGTGAAGACCCGTTGCGGGCCCACGCTGCAATTCAGCCCCGTTTGCAGACTTCGTCGCGACCCGCAACGATCCATTCGCCGCCCGATCGCACACACACCTCCTTGGCGGTGTTCTTGCGCGACTGGATGCGATCGGGCGCCGTGGCCACGCGAAACAGCGCAGACACGATGGCGCCCAGAATGATCATTGCGACGATGGTCCAGGCAATGCGCACGCCCATGTGCCGACTCCTCGCGTCCTCCGTGCCGCCCCTCACGAACGGTATCGAGCGATTGTGCGCGTTTGTGCCGCCGCTGTCTTGACAAGGCCTGCGCCGCGTGCGCTCGGGACGCGCGCCTCACCAGTGCCAGAGCGTGCCGTCGCTGCGCAGCCGGTTCACCGGCAGGTAGGCGCGCTGGTAGGGAAACCGGGCCGCCAGGGCTTCGTCGATGGTCACGCCGTGACCCGCAACCTCGCCCGGATGCATGAAACCTTCGCTGAAGGAATATGCATGTGGAAACACGGCATCGGTCTCGGCGCTGTGCGGCATGTGCTCCTGGATGCCGAAGTTCGGAACCGCGAGGTCGAAGTGCAGCGCCGCGCCCATGCACACCGGCGACAGATCGGTCGCGCCATGGCTGCCGGTGCGCACCTGGTGCATGGCGGCGAAGTCGGCGATGCGCTTCAGGTGCGTGATGCCGCCGGCGTGCACCACGGTGCAACGGATGTAGTCGATCAGCTGCTCGGCGATCAAGTCCTTGCAGTCCCACAGCGTGTTGAACACCTCGCCCACCGCCAGCGGCGTGGTGGTGTGCTGGCGGATCAGCCGGAACGCCTCCTGGTTCTCCGCTGGCGTGGCGTCCTCCATCCAGAACAGGCGATACGGCTCGAGGTCCTTGCCCAGCCGCGCCGCTTCGATCGGCGTGAGGCGATGGTGCACGTCGTGCAGCAGATGGTGCTCCCAGCCGAGTTTCGCGCGCACGGCGTCGAACAAGCGCGGCGTGTGGCGCAGGTAGGCCGGCGTGTCCCAGTCGTGCTCGGCCGGCAGGCTGGAGTCGGCCGGTTCATAAGGCTGGTCGCCGCTGGCCACGCCGTACACCTTGTTCAAGCCGGGCACGCCGCTTTGTGCGCGGATCGCCCGATAGCCCGACTCCTTCAGGCGCAGCACCTCGTCGACGGTGTGCTCGATGTCACGCCCGTTGGCGTGCCCGTACACCAGCACACGCTCGCGGCTGGCACCGCCGAGCAGCTGGTACAGCGGCAGCTTGGCGGCCTTGGCTTTCAGGTCCCACAACGCGGTGTCGACGGCCGCGATGGCGCTCATGGTCACCGGCCCGCGCCGCCAGTACGCGCCTCGGTAGAGGTAGTGCCACGTGTCCTCGATGCGGTGCGCGTCGCGCCCGATCAGGCACGGGATCACGTGATCGTTCAGGTAGCTCGCCACCGCCAACTCGCGGCCGTTGAGCGTGGCGTCGCCGATGCCGACGAGGCCTTCGTCGGTCTCGACCTTGAGCGTGACGAAGTTGCGGCCGGGGCAGCAGACGATGGTCTTGGCGGCGGTAATTTTCATGCTGCGCGCTTGATCGCGATCAACACGTTCCGGCATCGATTGTCGCGAGTGCACTCGTGCAGCACAGCGGGCTTAACCCGGTGTGCACACCAGCCGATGTAGACGGCTGAAAACGCGTGCGTGGCCAAGGGCATGCGAAACCGTGTGCCGGCTCGCGCCTGCGAAGGGGCCGGCGCATGCAGGCGCCGGCGCGGGCTGCAAGTCTGAGACACGCGCCGCTCACGCGGCGCTTCACATCACCGCGCCGAGCTGCCAGGGCACGAACTCGTTCTGCCCGTAGCCGTGCAGCTCGCTCTTGGTCTTCTGGCCCGACGCGGTGGCCAGCATCAACTGGAAGATGCGCTCGCCCACGGTGTCGATGGTGTCGCCGCCGTCGATGATGCCGCCGCAATCGATGTCGATGTCGTCCTGCTGCTTGCGCCACAGCGCGCTGTTGGTCGACAGCTTCAGGCTCGGGCTCGGCGCGCAGCCGTACGCCGAACCGCGGCCGGTGGTGAAGCAGATCAGGTTGGCGCCGCCGGCGACCTGCCCGGTGGCCGACACCGGGTCGTAGCCCGGCGTGTCCATGTAGTTCAGGCCCTTGACCTTGACGGCCTCGGCGAACTCGACCACGTCGACCAGGTTGGTGGTGCCGCTCTTGGCGATCGCGCCGAGCGACTTCTCGAGGATGGTCGTCAGCCCGCCCGCCTTGTTGCCGGCCGATGGGTTGTTGTCCATCGACATGTTGTTGCGCGCGGTGTAGGACTCCCACCAGCGGATGCGCTGGATCAGCTTGTCGGCCACCGCTGGGTTCACCGCGCGGCGCGTCAGCAGATGCTCGCCGCCGTAGATCTCCGGCGTTTCCGACAGGATCGCGCTGCCACCGTGGCGCACCAGGCGATCGACCGCCGCACCGAGCGCGGGGTTGGCACTGATGCCGGAATAACCATCGGAGCCGCCGCATTGCAGCCCGACGGTGATGTGGCTTGCCGGTACCGGCTGGCGTTTCACGCGGTTGGCTTCCTTCAGCATGCCCTTGATCAGGTGCACGCCGCGCGCCACCGTCTTGGCGGTGCCGCCGGTGTCCTGGATGCTGAACGCCTGCAGGCGCGCGCCCTCGGACAGTCCCTCTTGCGCCATCAAGCCTTGGATCTGGTTGGTCTCGCAACCCAGGCCCACCACCAGCACGGCGGCGAAGTTGGCGTGTTTGGCGTAGCCGCCGAGCGTGCGCCGCAACACCAGCAGTTCTTCGCCGTCGCTGGCGGTGGCGCAGCCGGCGCCGTGCGTGAGCGCGACCACGCCATCGACATTCGGATAGTCGGCCAGCGCTTCCGGATGGATGTCGCGACGAAACTGGTCTGCGATCGCGCGCGCCGCGGTCGCCGAGCAGTTCACGCTGGTGAGCACGCCGATGTAGTTGCGCGTGGCGATGCGCCCGTCGCCGCGCACGATGCCCATGAACGTGGCCGGCGGGTTGACGAACGCGGTGGCGTGCACGCCGGCGCCGACGTCGTGTGCGCGCTCGAAGTTCGAGAACGCGAGGTTGTGCGTGTGCACGTGCTGGCCGGGTGCGATGCTTTGCGTCGCGAACCCGATGATCTGGTTGTAGCGGCGCACCGGCGCGCCCTTGGCGATCTCGCGCACCGCGATCTTGTGCCCGGGCGGGATCAGGCCCGACACCGTGATGCCTTCGCTGTCGACGCGTGTGCCGCCAAGCAATTGGCGGCGCGCGATCACCACGTCGTCGGCCGGGTGGATCCGGATGACAGCGCTCTCCGCGCCGGCCGCGACCGTGGTGCTCACGTCTTCTTCCCCCTACTGCAACGGTACTGCACTCTCAGGTACTGCACTGAAGACAAGGCTACTTCAGCTTTCGGGCCGATTCGCGCTTGGCCTTGGTCGCCGCCGTCTGATAGGCCTTCTCCGCTGCGCGCCGCAAAGCAATGGCCTTGGCCAATGCTCCTTTGTAGCGCGCCACGGTGTAGGTGTTCTCGGTGGCGATATAGACACTGCGCGTCGTGGGCTTCAGGCCAAAGCGCGGCAGCGTGACGCCAAAGCTGGCATCGCGCGTGTTGCGCCCGGGCCGTGTGCGCACGATCGGACCAGAGATGCCCACCGGCAGCTTCGAGCCCTTGTTCGACGCGATGTCGCGACGCAGGCCTGAGGGCGCCGGCAATCTGGCGATGCGCTTGATCAATTCTGCGGTGGCCAGCTTCAAGGATGCGCGCGCCTTGCTGCCGTCGTTGCTGTGATCGGAGAACATCTTGCTCTTCCCATATCTCAGCTGCCAGCCGTGTGTGTGCTTCGAGTCGATGCGTTGAATGTGTTCTGGGACTCGAAAAGTTGCTCCCGTGAAGATCCGGACGACTCGTGTCTTCACGTCGTTGATACTCCTTCTTGAACATCAGTTGTCGATCAGCTCCGGGTTCCAAGCGTGCACAGATTGTTGTTGCACCCCCAAGCCCTCGATGCCGAGACGCATGGTGTCGCCCGGCTTCAAGAACTGAGGTTGCGGCTTCAAGCCCATGCCCACGCCGGGCGGTGTGCCCGTCGCGATCAAGTCCCCCGGCTCCAGCGTCATGAAACGGCTGAGGTAACTCACCAGTTGCCTGACGCCGAATACCATCGTACGCGTATTTCCGTTCTGCATGCGACGTCCGTTGACCTCGCACCACATCGGCAAAGCCTGCGGATCGGGGATCTCATCGGTGGTCACGAGCCACGGTCCGACCGGCCCGAAGGTGTCGCAGCCTTTGCCCTTGTCCCATTGGCCGCCGCGTTCGAGTTGGTACTCGCGCTCCGACACGTCGTTGACCACGCAATAGCCGGCCACATGCTGCAGTGCGTCGGCCTCCGACACGTAGCGCGCGCGTGTCCCGATCACCACGCCGAGCTCCACTTCCCAGTCCCCTTTAACGGAACCTTGAGGTAGAACAACCGCGTCGTTAGGGCCCACGCGCACACTGATGGGTTTCATGAAGAGGATCGGCTCCTTGGGGACCGGCATGCCGGCCTCGGCCGCGTGATCGACGTAGTTCAGGCCGATGCACAGGAACTTGCCGCATCCGCTCCACGGCGGTGCAAGACGCCCCGGCTGGTCGACCCGCGGCAACTTGTTGACGTCGAGCGCCCGCAGCTGCCCGAGCCCTTGCGCAGACAGGGTTTGCGCCGTGATGTCGGGGATCACCCCGGACAAGGCACGCACCTGGCCTTGTGCATCCATCAGTCCGGGTTTTTCGGCGCCCTTGGCACCGTAGCGCATCAGCTTCATCGATTGCTCCTTATCTAACGATCAATTGGACATGCCACCGTCGGCAATCATGACGCTGCCGGTGGTGAATGCGGCTTCGTCGCTGGCCAGGTAGACGGCCAGCGCGGCGATTTCGTCGACGGTGCCCAACCGCCCCATCGGCTGGCGCCCGACGAACTGGGCCCGCACCTCGTCCTCGCTCTTGCCGCTGGCCTTGGCCTGGGTGCGGATGCGGCCAGCCAGCGACGGCGAGTCGACCGTGCCCGGGCAGATGGCGTTGCAGCGGACGCCACGCGTCATGAAGTCGGCCGCCACCGCCTTGGTCAACCCGATCACCGCCGCCTTGCTGGCGCCGTAGACGAAGCGGTTCGGCACGCCCTTCACGCTGCCGGCCACCGAGGCGATGTTGACGATGGCACCGCCACCGCTGGCCAGCATGCCGGGCAGGAAGGCGCGGATCGTGCGCGCCATCGAACGCGCATTGAGGTTGAACGCAAGGTCCCATTCGGCCTCGCTGAACTCCAGCACGCTGCCGGCGTGCACGATGCCGGCGGCGTTGAACAGCACCTGCACGGCGCCGACTTCGCGTGCGGCAGCGGTGACCGCGTCGGCATCGAGCACGTCGAGTCGGCGCGTGGTGCAACCGCACTCGCGGGCGAGCGTCGCCAGGCCGGCTTCGTCGACATCGGTGGCGACCACGGTGGCGCCTTCGCGCACGAAGGCCAATGCGGTGGCGCGGCCGATGCCGTGCGCCGCGGCGGTGAGAAAGGCCGTCTTGCCGGCCAGACGAGAACCCATGGACAGAACTCCTGCGAACGAACGGATCAATCGATGGTGTGGCGTGTGCGCGCGCGGCGCTCGAGTTCGTCGTGGCGCCACTCGATGCCCAGGCCCGGCGTGTCGGGCGCCACCGCCATGCCTTGCTCGATGCGCAGGCGGCTGGTGGCCACCGCATCGAGCTGCGGGATGTACTCGACCCAGGCCGCACTCGGCGCGGCGGCAGTCAGCGACACGTGCAACTCCATCAGGAAATGTGGGCAGACGGCGAGGTTGCACGCCTCGGCCAGGTGCGCCACCTTGAGCCACGGCGTGATGCCGCCGATGCGCGCCACGTCGACCTGCACGATCGAACAGGCGCGCTGGCGGATGTAGTCGCCAAACTGGCCGATCGAGTAGATCGACTCGCCGACCGCGATCGGCACCGCGCTCGCGGCCGCCAGCTGCACGTGCCCGGCCAGGTCGTCGGCCGGCAGCGGCTCCTCGAACCATGCAATGCCGAGCTCGGCGTACTTCGGCGCACGCCGCAACGCCTCGCTCGAGCGTGAAGCACTGGTTGGCGTCGACCATGATCTCGAAGCCTTCGCCCACCGCGTCGCGCACCGCGCGCAGGCGCGCGAGGTCTTCGCTGACATGCGGCTTGCCGACCTTGATCTTCGCGCCCTTGAAGCCGGCCTGCTGCGCGGCGAGCGTTTCGCGCACCAGGTCGTCGGCCGACAGGTGCAACCAGCCGCCCTCGGTGGTGTACACCGGGATGTGCTGCTTGGCACCGCCGGCGGCGAGCCACAGCGGCTGGCCGTCGCGGCGGCAGCGCCAGTCCCACAGCGCGGTGTCGACCGCGGCCAGCGCCAGGCTGGTGATGGCGCCGACGCTGGTGGCGTGGGTCGCGAACAACAGCTCGCGCCAGATCGACTCGATCAGCGCCGGATCGCGGCCGATCAGGCGCGGGCCAGATGGTCCTTGAGCAGCGCGATGACCGACGAACCGCCGGTGCCGATGGTGTAGCTGTAGCCGGTGCCGCTCGAGCCATCGTCCATGCGCAGCCGCACGATCGGCGTCTCCTGCGTCACGAATGACTGGATGGCGTCGCTGCGCGGCACCGGTGGCGGCAGGTCGACCTGCAGCACTTCGATCGAGGCGATGCGCGTCATGGCAGTGGCTTTGCGCTCAACGGCAGCGTCGGCCCACGGACAAGCTGCATGCGAGCCCCCTACAACCCCATCATGCGCGGCAACCACAGGCCGATGGCCGGCACGTAGGTGAGGATGATCAGGCTGCCGAGCAGCGGAATCAACCACGGCAGGATGGCCATCGTGGTGCGCTCGACGCTCAGCTTGGCCACGCGCGCCAGCACGAACAGCACCATGCCCATCGGCGGGTGCAGCAGGCCGATCATCAGGTTGAGCACCATCACCAGGCCGAAGTGCACCGGATCGACGCCGAGCTGCGTGGCGATCGGCAGCAGGATCGGCACCAGGATCGTGATGGCCGCGGTCGGCTCGAGAAAGCAGCCGACGAACAGCATCAGCAGGTTGGCCATCAGCAGGAACATCCACGGATCCTTGGTGACCGCCAGCACCCATTGCGCGATCTGCGCGGTGACGCCGGTGGCGGTGAGCATCCAGCCGAAGATCGAGGCTGCGGCGACGATGAACATCACCGTGGCCGTGGTCTCCACCGTGTCGAGGCTGACCTTGACGAACATCTTCCAGGTCATCGTGCGGTACCAGAACAGGCCGAGCGCCATCGCCCACACGCTGGCCGCGATCGCACCCTCGGTGGGCGTGAACAGGCCGGTGGTCATGCCGCCGATCAGCAGCACCGGCGTCATGATCGGCAGCACCGCCTGCCACTGGAAGTAGCGGTCGGCCACGAACAGCACGACCAACGAGGCGATCACCGTGACCTGCGGCTGCAGGCCCGCCTGCACGAGGTAGTACACCGCGGTCGGCCAGGCGGCCACCACAGCGAGCTCGATGATCGCCTTGCCGAAGCGCGAGCCGGAGAACTTGACGTCGCCGCCCCACTTGTTCTTGTGCGCGAACCAGGCCACCGTGACCATCATCAGGAAGGCCATCAGGATGCCAGGCAGCAGGCCGGCCAGGAACAGTGCACCGACCGAGACGTTGGCCATCATCGCGTAGATCACGAACGGCAGGCTCGGCGGGATGATCGGCCCGAGCGTGGCCGACGCCGCCGTCACGCCGACGGCGAACTCGCCCGAGTAGCCATGGTCCTTCATGGCCTTGATCTCGATCGTGCCCAACCCCGCGGCGTCGGCGATCGCGGTGCCGCTCATGCCGGCGAAGATCACCGAGCCCACCACGTTCACGTGGCCGAGGCCGCCCTTGAGCCAACCGACCAGCGCGAGCGCGAAGTTGTAGATGCGGTTGGTGATGCCGGCGTTGTTCATCAGGTTGCCGGCCAGGATGAAGAACGGCACCGCCAGCAGCGGAAAGCTGTCGATGCCGCCGATCATGCGGTGCACCACCGCAAACGGCGGCACGTTGCCGCTGATCACGATGTACACCAGCGACGAGCCGGCCATCGCGATGGCCACCGGCAGGCCGCTGGCCATCAGCACCAGGAAGATGATCTTCAGCATGCGTGCACCTGCGGCTTCAGCGATCGTCCATCGACGACTCGGGGCGCTCGAGCACGCTGTAGCCGCGCTGCCAGTGCACCCGCATGACCCAGATCGAGCGCAGCGTCATCATCACGAAGCCGAACAGGCACACGCCGTAGAGCAGGTTCATCGGCAGGTCGATGATGGTCATCTTGTAGTTGTCCATTCGTTGCATCATCTGGCCGGTGAGCACCACCATCGTGCCGAAGAACGCGATGCGCAACACATCGACCACCATCGACAGCGCGCGTCCCGCGCCTTTGGGCAGGTAGCGGTACAGCAGGTCGACCTGGATGTGGTTGTTCTTGGCCACGCCGATCGCCGCGCCGACGAACACGGTGCCGATCAGCAGGTAACGCGCGATCTCCTCGGTCCACGACGCCGAGTTGTTGAGCACGTAGCGCGTGAAGAACTGGTAGAAGACCGTGGCGCCCAGCATCCAGAAGATCGCCAGCGACACCCAGCCTTCGATGGTGGTGTGCGACAGGTCCACCGCCTCGTCGGTGGCATGGAACTGCCCGTCGTCGCCCATCACCTTGGGCAGCGCGTCGATGTCGGGGACGGTGGTCATCGCAACCTTTTCCTTGCGACACGCGCCGCTGGCGGCGCGCTGTCTGAGTCAAGCACACACCGCGGATCTGGCTTCGCCAGTCCGCCGGTGTGGCCCCCTGGAGGGGGAGGCGGCCGCCAGGCCGCTTCGGGGGTGGGTCACTTGATGCTGACGATGCGCTCGTAGTCCTTCTTGTCGAAGCCGAGCGACTCGACGCTGGCGTTCTTGTTCACCGCATCGACGAAGCTCTGCCGGTTCACCGTGTGGATGCCGATGCCCTTCTTCTTGAACTCGTCGACCAGCTCGGCCTCGCGCTTCTTGATCTGCGCGGTGGCGCGCGCCGCGGCCTCGAGCGCCACGTCGGAGAAGATCTTCTTCTCGGCATCGCTCAGCTTGCTCCACACGTGCGGCGCCACCTGCGTGGTCAGGCCGTCGACGATGTGGCCGGTCAGCATGATGTGCTTCTGCACCTCGTAGAACTTCTTCGCCTCGATCGTCGTCAGCGGGTTCTCCTGCGCGTCGACCGTCTTGTTCTGCAGCGCCAGGTAGACCTCGGCGAACGCGATCGGCGTCGGGTTGGCGCCGCAGGCGCGCGGCGTGGCGGTGTAGGTGGGCACGTCGGGCACGCGGATCTTCAGGCCCTTCATGCCGGCGCAGTCGGTGAACGCGGTCTGGCTCGTCGTGTGGCGTGCGCCGTAGTAGGTGTAGGCCAGGATCTGGATGCCGGTCTTCTGGCGGAAGCCGTCGATCATTTCCTGGAACACCGGGCTCTTGCTGTAGGCCAGCAGGTGGTCGGCGTCGCGGAAGATGAACGGGTAGTAGGCGATGCCCAGCCGCGGGTAGCTGCGTGCCGCGAACGACGGACCGGAAATGATCATGTCCACCGTGCCGAGCAGCATGCCCTGGTTGATGTCGGTCTCCTTGCCGAGCGACGACGCCGGGAACACCTGGATGTCGAACTTGCCGTTGGTGCGCTTCTTGATCTCCTCGGCGGCCCACACGCTCTCGGTGTGGTACGGCTCGCTGGTCTCGTACACGTGCGCCCACTTCAGCTTGGTCTGGGCCTGCGCCGGCGCGGCCACCGCGAATGCGGCGGCAGCGGCGGCGAACAGCGCGGCGCGGCGGATGGTCGAAATCATCGGTGTGTCTCCTTCGTCTCTTGCGGCCAGGTGGGCCGTGTTCACTTGATGGCTTGCAGCTTGTCGTACAGCGCCTTGTCCCAGGTCGCGTCGGGTCCGAGGTGGAACTTCTGGAAGGCCTGCGCGAACGCGGCGCGGTCGGACTTGACCACCGTCTTCTTGTACTTGGTGGCGAAGTCGTCGACCAGCTTGATCTCGGCGGCGGCGATCTCGTCGGTGGCCTTGGACGCGGCTTCCTTCAGCACGGCCTCGAAGGTCTTCTTGTCGGCGTCGTTCAGCTTGTTCCAGGTCTGTCCGCTCACGATCGTGAGCAGCATCTCGGTGATGTGCCCGGTGAGGTTGATGTGCGACTGCACTTCGTAGAACTTCTTCGCCTCGATCGTCGGCAGCGGGTTCTCCTGCGCGTCGACGGTCTTGCTCTGCAGCGCGAGGTACACCTCGGCGAACGCGATCGGCGTGGCGTTGGCGCCCACCACCTTCGGGTACATCACGTACAGCGGCGCATCGGGCACGCGCAGCTTGATGCCCTTCATGTCGTCGGGCGTGTTGATCGCCTTGTTGGCCGTGGTGTGGCGCACGCCGTAGTAGGTGACCGCCACCGGCTTGTTGCCGCCTTTCTTGAAGTAGCCGTCCATCAACTCCTGCAGCACCGGGCTGGCCGAGTACTTCTTCCAGTGGTCGAAGTCGCGGAACATGAACGGCGCGCCGCCGATCGCCAGCGGCGGATGGGTGCGCGCGGCGAACGCCTGGCCGGTGTAGATCACGTCCACGGTGCCGAGCGTCAGCCCCTGGTTGATGTCGGTTTCCTTGCCGAGCTGCGACGCCGGGAACACCTCCATGTCGTAGCGGCCCTGCGTGCGTGTCTTGATCTCGCCGGCGGCCCACACCGCCCACTTGTGGTACGGCTCGGAGGTTTCGTACACGTGCGCGAACTTCAGCTTGGTCTGCGCCAGCGCCGGCGCGGCCAGCAGCGTCGCCGCGACCAGCGCGGCGCACGCACCGAGGGGCTTGAGCCAGTTGCGTGTCATTCGATGTCTCCTTCGTTCGTCGTGTCGTGATGCGCCGTCAATCCGGCGCCACCAGTTGAACCTTGGTGCTCTTGGTGCGATCGAGCGCGAGCTCGAACGCCTCGTGAGCGCGCTGCAGCGGGATCTGCGCGGTGATCAGCGGGCGCACGTCGATGCGGCGCGAGCGGATCGCCTGCACCGCGAGATCGAACTCGCGCTCGGCGCGGAACGCGCCGCGGTAGTCGAGCTCGCGCACCATCAGTGCATTGGCCGGGAACTCCACCGTCGGCGGCAAGGTGCCGACTTGCACCACCACCGCGCCGCGCCGTGCCGACCTGCAGGCACGATTGCAGCGCCAGCGGGTGACCGGCGGCCTCGATGCAGATGTCGAAGCGCTCGGCCAGCGGCGCCAGCGCCGCCGCATCGGCGCCCACCGCCTCGTCGGCGCCGACGGTCAGCGCCATCGCGCGCGCCCGTTGATTGGGTTCGCTGACGCACACGCGCGCGGCACCGGCCGCACGCGCGGCCAGCACGCTCATGCAGCCGATGGTGCCGCCGCCGGCCACGAACACCGAACGGCCCAGCACCTCGCCGGCGCGACGGATCGCATGCAGCCCGATCGACAGCGGCTCGGCGCAGGCGATCTCGCCGAGCGTGATCTCGGGCTCGCCGATCGGCGTGAGCTGCGCCTCGCCGATCACGATGGCCTCGCGGAACAGGCCCTGCGCATGCGGGAACACGCTGGCGCTGCCGAGAAAGAACATCGAGCGGCACAGGTTCAGGCGGCCCTCGCGGCAGAAGTCGCAGTGGCCGCAGGCGTGCGACGGGTTGATCGCCACCTTGTCGCCCGGCTTCACGTGCGTGACGGCCGTGCCGACCTCGGCCACCACGCCCGAGGCTTCGTGGCCCGGCACCAGCGGCTCGCGGATCTGGAACGCGCCGACGCGGCCCTCGCTGAAGTAGTGCAGGTCCGAGCCGCAGATGCCGGCCGCGCCCAGGCGCAGCCGCACCTCGTGCGGGGCCAGCGGTTTGAGCGGCTCGCGCTGCATGCGCAGGTCGCGCACGCCGTGGATGGTGCACGCCATGGTGTCGGGGATCGTGTTCATGCAGCCTCCTGTTCCGCCGGCGGTTTGATCGCTGGATCGCCGCCGGCCCATGCGGCGCCGAAGCGGTCGTGCGAACGCTGCAGATGCTCGTGCATCGCCGCGCGCGCACGCGCCGGATCTTTCGCCGCGATCGCGGTCACGACCAGGCGGTGTTCGGCCACCGCCTGGCGCCAGGTGTCCACGCGTTCGAAGTGGCGCCCGAGGCGCTCGAACAGTGGGTTGTTGCGCTGGTCGTAGAGCTCGGTCACCACGCGCAGCAGCGCGCTGTTCTCGCTCGCCTCGGCCACGCGCACGTGGAACAGCCGGTCGCCGCGAATCGGCATCAACTCGCGCGCGATGTCGGCTTCCATCAGGTCCAGCGCGTCGCGCAGGCCGCGCACGAGGTCGGTGGCCTTGTTGCTGGCGGCGGCCAGCGCGGCGAGCTCGCACTCGATCAGCTGGCGTGCGCGGATGATCTCGAACGGACTCAGCTCGGACTCCACGCGCGCGGCGCTCGGCGCCGGCTCCGGCGCGATCACATAGATGCCCGAGCCCATGCGCACCTCGACCAGGCCCTCGACCTCGAGCGCGATCAGCGCCTCGCGCACCGACGGGCGCGACACCTTCAGCTGCAGCGCGAGGTCGCGCTCGGGCGGCAGTCGCGCGCCAACCGGGTATTCGCCGCTGTGGATCAGGCCGCGCAACTGCTCGGCGATCTGGCGGTACAGGCGGCGCGGTTCGATGGTCTGCAGCGGCATCTGGAAGACGGCGTGGCGGTCAAGTGGTCTGACCAATTTGGCCGGCCGCAGCATAGGTCCGCGACGCGCTGCGCGCCGCTGCGGGAAACCCGGCCTCGGGTTGACCCAAAGCCCCGCGCCGGTGCGCCTTGACCTAGCGCAACACCGCGCTCGCCTGCGCGGCGTCGATCAGCGACTGCGCGTCTTCGGGCAGCAAGAACTTCTGCTCCACCGCACGCGCCGCGGCGGCGCGCACCTGCTCGACATAACCCGCGTGCGAGCCGTAGCGCTCTTCGAGCGAGGGCCGCGGGTCGCCATTCGCGCGTCGCTCGGCGGCGGTGCGCGCGAACGGCACCATGCCGCCGACGTAGTTGCAGATCTGGCCCTTGTGGAACGGCTTGTCGCCATCGGCGGTGATGTTCCAGCCGAGGTAGGTGCCCAGCGGCGCCTCGAGCAGCACCACCGGCACGCCGCCGCGCTCGTTGCCATCGGCATCGACCTTGGGTGCGAACATCGTCAGCACGCGCTTGATGCGCGGTGGCGCGAGCGAGGCGATGCCCGAGCCATCCTGCGCGTTGAAGCGCGGCCCCCAGTCGTAGTCGTGCACCGGCATGATGAAGTCGCCCTCGGGCACGCTCGCGCGCAGGCCCGGCAGCGTGGGAAAGCCGATCGACGCCTTGTCGGCGCGCGCCAGCGTGCCGTCGGCCAGCCTGGGGAATCGGCTCGGTGGCGGCGGCGTGCCCTTCATGACCCAATCGCGAAAGTGCACGCGCAACGCGTTCACCGTCTGCGCGTGCGGCACCGGATTGGCCGGCAGCGCGCCGGTGCCGAAGTTGTTGCCCGGGCAGGCCGGCCCGCTCTTCGGCAAGCCCACGTTGGGCAAGCTGGTGTCGAAGCCGCCGGCGCCGCCGCCGTGCGTGGAGCTCGGCGATGTAGTAGCGCCGCACGCTCGTCGGGCAGCGGCAGGTCGGCCTGGCCGTCGGTGCCGACCCACTCGGGCGTGAGCTTGAGCGCCCACACCTCGGCCGAGCCGAAGTGTTCGATCACCTTGGGGCAGGTGTTCGACCGTGTGCAGCGGTCGAGGATGCCGGCGCTGGGCCCGCCGCGCACCGCGTCGGGATGCGGCAGCCACCACTGCGGCCCTTCGCTGCCGGCCTGGTACAGCTCGAGCACGCCGTCGGGCTGCGCCCAACGAAAGTTCAGCGCGATGCGACGGCCCGCGATGATCGGCCACATGCCGTCGTGCACCCGCGCGCCGTTTTCGCTTTGGTTGAAGCCCAGGTGCAGCCAGCCGCGCAGGTAGTTGCCCGACTGCGAGATGCCGCGCGTGATGCTGTGCGTGACCAGCCCGGCGATCGGGTTCGGCGTGCCGTGGTCGTCGGCCCGTGCGCTCTTGAAGAACGCGGCCACGTCGCGCCAGGCCGCGAAGCCGATGCCGAGCACGTAGGGGTCGGCCGCAGTGAACACCACTTGGTAAAGCCGCTTGGCGTCGAAGCCGTGCTTCAGGCAGATCTGCGTCGCATCGGGCACGCCGGGGAACGGGGTGTTCGCATCGCAGCGCGCCCAGGCCCAGTCGCCCGCGGGGATCGCGACCTCGTCGATGACCTCGCCGCGTTGGGTTTCGCCGCCGCGCGACACCAGGCGTGCCTTGCTGGTGTCGAGCGACACCGGCTTGTAGGGCACCGGGTTGGTCTGCACCAGCAGCGGCTGTGAGCCGGGGCCCGAGCGGTTGACGATGCGGCCGAACACCTCGCCGGTGATCGCGCTGCCGCCGGGGCCGCGGGCCACCGGCAATTGCAGGAACTGCATGCCGGCGGCCGTGGCCTTGGCCCGCCACGCGGTGGCGCCGGCGTTGTCGCCCTGCCAGGCGCTGGCCAGCATGATGTCGCCCGACGCACGCTCCTGCGGCGCGAACGGGAACACGCGGCCGCGATTGGGCACGTCGTGCCACATCAGGCCGCTGGCCTTCGACGCATCGACCGGCTTGTAGACGACGAACGAGGCCACGTAGCGCACCTTGCCATCGGCGTCTTTCGCCAGCTCGATGTCCTGGATGATGGCGTTGCCCGGCAGGCTCGGGTCGAGTTCGCCGAACGCGCGGCCGGCGATCTGCTCATAAGCGATTGGTGGCCGCGCGCCGCTGGCCGGCGCGCGGCTCGACCACGGTCTCGTCGATCACGATGCGCGTGATGCGCGCCTGCGCGGCGCCGGCGGCCAAAACCAACGAGATCAGCAGACACAGTGTTCGCAGCAATGGCATCGCGAGATCTCAGTAAAAAATACTGCGCGGCGCGCCACCGCCGGCGGCGATCGCATCGCCGTTGATCGCGCGCGAGCGCGGCGAGCACAGGAACGCCACCACGTCGGCCACTTCGCTGGCATCGACCAGGTGGTTGATCGAGTTGCCCGACGCCATCTGCGCCTCGATCGCCTGCGGCGCCACGCCTTGTGCGGCGGCACGCGACGAGATCAGCGGTGCGGTGCGCTCGGTGCGCGTGAGCCCCGGATGCACCACGGTCACGTTGATGCCGTGCGGGCCGAGCTCGTCGGCCAGGTTCTTGGTCAGCGCGGCGACCGACACGTTGCGCATGCTGCCCACCGTGTTGCCGGTCTGGCGCGCGGCCAGGCCGCTGATGTTGACGATGCGACCCCAGCGTTGCGCGCGCATGCCGGGCGCGACCTCGCGGGCGCAACGGATGTAGCCCATCACCTTGGTGTCCATCTCGCTGTGGAACCAGGCCGCGCCGATGTCGCCCAGTTGCGGCGGCGACGCGAAGCCCGCGGGCTCGGCCGCGGCGTTGACCAGGATGTCGATCGTGCCGCCGAGTTGCCGCGACGCTTCGGCCACCGCGGCCTTCACCTGCTCGTCGTGGGTGGTGCTGGCCGTCACACCGATCACCTTGCGACCGCTCTCGGCGGCGAGCTCGCGCGCCGCCGCGTCGAGCGGCTCGCGGTTGCGCGCCAGCAGCGCGACGTCGGCCCCTTCGAGCGCCAGCACGCGCGCGATCGCCTTGCCGATGCCCCGGCTGCCGCCGGTGACGAGCGCGCGTTTGCCTTGCAGTTGCAGGTCCATCGCCGATCTCCGATTGCGCCAGAACGAATGGCGCGGATCTTAACGATCGGCCTCGGGAGCACGCGGTGATGCACCGTGGCTCGCGCCACTCCAGTGGCGCGTCCCCAAGCGAACACCGCGGATCCGGCTGCGCCGGTCCGCCGGTGTTGCCCCTCGTAGAGGCGGGCGGCCGCCAGGCCGCCTCGGGGGTGGTCAATTCACCGCGGCGGCGGTCGGCTGGCGGTGGTGTACAGATCGGCCAGCGGCACCACGCGGCCATGCAGCGGCGCGATGCGCTCCACCGGCAGCTTGAGCCGCTCGATGTTGTCGATCAGGTTGACATTGTTCGCGTTCGGTGTAGCCGGCGGCTGCGCGCCCGGTGCCAGCGGCGTGTAGGCATCGGCTTCGATCAGGATCTTCTCCTTCGGCAGGTGAACCAGCAGGAAGGTGTCGTTGTGCACGCTGTCGTTGATGCGGTGGATGTCCACCGTGCGCGTGCCGTCGCTCAAGGTCGCCCGGTCGTTCACCGCCAGGAAGGCCGCGCGCTTGCCCGATTGCGCCAGCCGATCCGGTGCGATCTGGCTCGGCGTGGCGAACGCGCGCTCGAAGAACGGCACGTTGGCGGCCTGGGTGACGATGGTGGCGCCCTCGGCGACCGCGGTGCGCAGCCCGCCGGCGTGATCGAAGTGCACGTGCGAGTTGATCACGTAGCGGATCGGCTTGCCCGGCACCAGCGCCTTCACTGCATCGATCACCGGCTGCGAGCGGCCGTCGTTGAGCGGCGTTTCCACCAGCACGAAGTGGTCGCGCATCTCGATCGCCACGCTGTTGTGCGAGCCGCCGGCCACGTGCCAAACGCCGTCGGCCAGCTTCTCGGTGGTGACGCGTTCGCTGGCGCTGCGCACCGCATCGGGCAGTGCGATGTCGACCGCGGCGTTCGGCTGCACCTCGCGCACCGTCACATCGAGCACCGGGTGGCCGGCCATCGACTGCTCGATGCGGCCGGGGAACTTGACGCCGCCGACATCGCGGTAGTCCGAGTACCGCGTGACCACGTCGACCTCGCCCAGCACCGCATCGGGCGCGCGCGACTCCACGCGCTGCACCAGCCCGTCGGCGCCGACGATCACGATCGCATCGAAGCGGCCCGGCTCGCGGAACTTCAGCGCCGTGACGGTGGAACCGGCCTCGCTGCGCGTCTGCGCAGCGGCCTTGTTGCGCGCCGCCGCCTTGAGCGCGCCGTGGGGCGTGATCCACAACTGGTGCACGCGGTCGGCGACGAAGCGTGGCCCCGGTTGCGGCCCGGTGGCGGCCTGGTTCCAGGCGCTGCCGCCGCTCACGTATTGGTCGTTGCGCTGCTGGCCCTGCAGCGGATAACCGCCGCCGCCGCGCGGTTCGGCGCGGCTGAGCGTGACCTCGTCGCGCATCGATGCGGTGTCGTAGTTGACGCTGCGCGTGAACGCATGCACCGTGATCTTCGGCCACGGCATGCCCGGCACGAACGCCTGGCCGAAGGTGTAGCCGCTGCCGTCGGCGCTGTAGCGAATCGACTTCAGCTGCGTGCCACCCATCGCCTGGTTGGCGCGCGCGATCGTGGCAGCACCATCGAGATCGGGCGTGGCGCAGCCGACGACGGCGACGAACAACGGCATCAGCACGGCGGCCGCGACGCGGCGGCGCACAGAGAAAGGTGGCATCACGGTGGGTCCTCCGACAAAGACGCGAACGGCGGTGTACGCGCGAGCGCCGCGCCTGTCGCTGAGGGTTTGCCCGAAAACCGGCGCCGCCTACTGCTCGGCGAACGCACGCTCGATCACGAAGTCGCCCGGCGTGCTGGTGTTGCCTTCCTTGAAGCCGCGATGCTCGAGCATGTGCTTCAGGTCGCGCAGCATCGCCGGGCTGCCGCAGATCATCACGCGGTCGTGCGCCGGGTCGATCATCGGCAGGCCGAGGTCGGCGAACAGCTTGCCCGACTCGATCAGCTCGGTGATGCGGCCCATGTTGCGGTAGCTCTGCCGTGTGACGGTGGGGTAGTAGCGCAGCTTGCTGGTGACCAGTTCGCCGAGCACCTCATGGTTCGGCAGGTGCTCGACCAGCAGGTCGTGGTACGCCAGCTCGTCGACACTGCGCACGCCGTGCACCAGCACGACCTGCTCGAACTTCTCGTACGTCTCGGGGTCGCGCACGATGCTCATGAACGGCGCCAATCCGGTGCCGGTGCCCAGCATGTACAGGCGACGGCCCGGCAGCAGGTAGTCGATCACCAGCGTGCCGGTGGGCTTGCGCCCTACGATCACGGTGTCGCCCGGGCGCACGTGCTGCAGCCGCGACGTGAGCGGCCCGTGCGGCACCTTGATGCTGAGGAACTCCAGGTGGTCTTCGTAGTTCGCGCTGACGATCGAGTACGCGCGCAGCAGCGGCTTGTCGTTGACCCTCAGGCCGATCATCGTGAAATGGCCGTTGGAGAAACGCAGCGCGGCGTCGCGTGTGGTGGTGAACGTGAACAGCCGATCGGTCCAGTGATGGACGGTTTGCACCGTCTCTTCGTTGAATGCAGCCATGACTCCCTGACAACTCCTCTTTCAATCGCACCCAGGGCCGGGACTGCATGCCCGGCCCGTTCGCGAGGCGTGAGCGAGTCCGCAGGGACTCGCTCACGTCCACGCTCACCCACGCCCGACGAACGGCATCTTGGTCGCCATCACGTTCACGAACAGCATGTTGCTGTCGAGCGGCAGGTTGGCCATCGTCAGCAGCGCATCGCTCACCGACTTCAGCGGCATGCGCGGTTCGGGCTTCATCGTGCCGTCGGCCTGCGGCACGCCGCCGACCATGCGCTCGGTCATGTCGCTGGCGGCGTTGCCGATGTCGATCTGACCCACCGCGATGTCGTGGGCGCGGCCGTCGAGCGCGGCCGTGCGCGTGAGGCCGCTCACCGCGTGTTTGGTCGCCGTGTAGGCGATCGACATCGGGCGCGGCGCGTAGGCCGAGATCGAACCGTTGTTGATGATGCGGCCGCCCTTCGGGGTCTGGTTCTTCATCACGCGGAACGCCTCGCGGATGCAATAGAACGAGCCGTTCAGGTTGGTCTCGACCACCTGCTGCCACTTCTCGATCGGCAGCTCGTCGATCGGCACCGGCGGCGCGCCCATGCCGGCGTTGTTGAACACCAGGTCCACGCGACCGAAGCGTTTGACCGCGGCGTCGAACAGCGCGGCGACCTGTGCGGCCTGTGTGACATCGGTCGGCACCGCGAGCGCGCGCTGTGTCGATGTCGCCGAACGGGTCGCCGGCCTTGGCAATCGCCTGCTGCAGCGCATCGGCACGGCGGCCGGCGAAGGCCACGCGCCAGCCGTCGGCGATCAGCGCTTGCGCGCAGGCGGCGCCGATGCCCGAACCGGCGCCGGTGACGACCGCGACGCGGTTGTGGGGTGTCTTGGTGGGGGTGGTCATTTGAGAGGTCTCCTCGCGACGAACGAAGGAGTCTGCCACTGTCGCCGTAGCCCCACCCCTTGCCAAGTCAAGCGGACGATGGGCTAGCATCGCGGCCCTGCCGTTTTGGAGCGCGCCATGGCCACCCCCTTTCGCATTGCGGTGATCCCCGGCGACGGCATTGGCAAAGAGGTGATCCCCGAGGGCGTGCGCGTGCTCGACGCGGCCGCCAAGCGCTTCAAACTGCAGCTGCAGTACCAGCACATCGAGTGGGCCAGTTGTGACTGGTACGCAAAGACCGGCCAGATGATGCCCGACGACTGGCGGCACCGGCTCGAAGGCAGCGACGCGCTGTTCTTCGGCGCGGTGGGCTGGCCGGCGACGGTGCCCGACCACGTGTCGCTGTGGGGCTCGCTGATCAAGTTCCGGCGCGACTTCGACCAGTACATCAACCTGCGGCCGGCACGCCTGTTCGACGGCGTGCCGTGCCCGCTGGCGGGCCGCAAGCCCGGCGACATCGACATGTTCATCGTGCGCGAGAACACCGAGGGCGAGTACTCGGCGGTCGGCGGCGTGATGTACCCCGGCACCGAGCGCGAGTTCGTCGCGCAGACATCGATCTTCTCGCGCATCGGCAGCGAGCGGCTGCTGAAGTTCGCGTTCGAGCTGGCGCGCTCACGGCCGCGCAAGCACGTGACCCTGGCCACCAAGAGCAACGGCATCTCGATCTCGATGCCGTGGTGGGACGAACGGTGCGCCGAGATGGCCGCGAAGTACCCCGACGTCGGCTGGGACAAGCAGCACATCGACATCCTGTCGGCGCGCTTCGTGCTGCAGCCGCAGCGCTTCGACGTGGTGGCGGCGACCAACCTGTTCGGCGACATCCTGCAGCGACCTCGGGCCCGCCTGCACCGGCACCATCGGCATCGCGCCCAGCGCCAACATGAACCCGGAGCGCAAGTTCCCGAGCCTGTTCGAGCCGGTGCACGGCTCGGCGCCCGACATCTACGGCAAGAACATCGCCAACCCGGTGGGCCAGATCTGGGCCGGCGCGATGATGCTGGACTTCCTCACCCGGTCGAGCGGCGCCGGCCGCGACGCGCACGATGCGATCCTGCGCGCGATCGAAGCGGTGCTGCGCGAAGGCCCGCGCACGCCCGACCTCGGCGGCGAGGCCTCGACCACCGAGATGGGCAAGGCGATCGCCGAGCGCGTGGCCGAAGTCTGACCGTGCGCTAGCGGCCGAACAGCCACAGCATCAGCAGCGCGAGCACGATCCAGCCGATCCACTGCGCCGGACCCGTGTCGATCGGCTGCGTGTCGTCGCTGGCGCGCCAGAAGCGGTGCAGCATGCCCAGGCCGGTCTCCTGCCAGTGCATCGGCCGCCTCTCCTTCTTGCGGTACGGCCGCGCGGCCATCTCGGCCGATGCGCAACTCGTGCTCCACCGCCATCAGCAGCGGCGTGATGTCGAGCAGCGAAGGCGCCACCACCGCGTGGCCGCACGACGCGCAGGCGACTTCGCGGCTCGGGTCGAGCGGCTGGCCGCAGCCGCGGCATTCCCAGCGCATCGGCACGCCGTCGGGGCGCGGCGACGTGCTCCAGTTGCCGGAGTGCTGGCGCAGCGCATGCGCCAGGCGCGGCAGGTCGATCACCATCAGCGGCGTCTTGCAGTAGCTGCATTGCTCGCCGCTGCCGTCGCAGGCGGCGCCGCAGCTCAGGCACATCAGCGTGCGGCGCTCCTCGGCGAGCGCCTGCCGCTCCGGGCCGAGCAGCGGCCGCACCAGCCCGCGTTCGGCCAGCATGCCGCTGTGGCTGTGCAGGTGGCCGTGCTTGCTGCGGGCACTCCAGCGCCGGGAAGCGGCCATAGCGGGTGGCGTTGTGCACCGACTTCAGCGCGCTCTGGCACGCCGGGCAGTGCAGTGTGTCGGGCCGCTGCGCGCTCGGCTCGTGGCGCGCGCCGCGCTGCAGTTCGCGCAGCGCTTGCACCCAGCCGCGGCCCGACAGCTGCACCGACTCGAGCGCGTCGAACCACACCAGGCGGCAGCTCGCGCAATGGTCGACGACCACGTCCTTGGCCTGGTGGCCGTGCAGCAGCAGGTGCGCCATCGCCTGCCGGCATTGCGGGCAGGTGCGTTGCGTCTGGGTCGGGGCATCGCTCACGCGCGGGATTGTCAACGCCGGCGTGCGCGCGCCGCGTGAATCCGCCACGGCGATGCCGCTGGGAGCGTGGCCGACAATGACGGCATGTCGCAAGAACGGGTGGACTGTGTCGTCGTCGGCGCCGGCGTCGTCGGGCTGGCGTGCGCGCGCGCGCTGGCGCAGGCCGGGCGCGAGGTCATCGTCGTCGAGGCCGAAAACGCCTTCGGCACCGCGACCAGTGCGCGCAACAGCGAAGTGATCCACGCCGGCATCTACTACCCCACCGGCTCGTTGCGCGCGCAGCTGTGCGTGCGCGGCAAGGCGCTGCTGTACGACTACTGCGCGTCGCACCACGTGAACCACCGCCGCTGCGGCAAGCTGATCGTGGCGCACAGCGATGCCGAGGTGGCTCAGCTGCAGGTGATCGAGCAGCGCGCGCGCGCCAACGGCGTGGCGGATCTGCAATGGCTCACGCGCGACGAAGCGCTGGCGCTCGAACCGCAGCTGCAGTGCACCCGCGCGCTGCTGTCGCCCTCGACCGGCATCGTCGACAGCCACGGCCTGATGCTGGCGCTGCTCGGCGATGCGCAGGCCGCCGGCGCGATGCTCGCGCTGCAGTCCCCGGTGCAGCGTGCGACGGTCGCGGCTGACGGCATCGACGCTCGAAGTCGGCGGCGACAGCGCGATGACGCTGCTGGCCAGCGCCGTGGTCAACAGCGCCGGCCACGGCGCGCCGGTGCTGGCCGCGGCCACGCAGGGACTGGCGTCGACACACGTGCCGCCGCGCTACTTCGCCAAGGGCAACTACTTCACCCTGAGCGGCCGCTCGCCGTTCTCGCGTCTGGTGTACCCGGCGCCCGGCGAATCCAGCCACCTGGGCGTGCACCTGACGCTCGATCTCGGCGGCCAGGCCAAGTTCGGCCCCAGCTTCCACTGGGTCGACGGCCTCGACTACCGCGTCGACGAACACGAGGCCGAGCACTTCTACGACGAGGTGCGGCGCTACTGGCCCGGCCTGCACGATGGCGCGCTGCAGCCCGGTTATGTCGGCATCCGCCCGAAGATCCGCGGCCCCGGCGAGCCGGTGCAGGACTTTCGCATCGACGGGCCCGACACGCATGGCGTGCCCGGCCTGGTGAACCTGTTCGGCATCGAGTCGCCGGGACTCACGTCGTCGCTGGCGATCGCCGAGCGCGTGGCCGCGCTGCTTCAGAAGCCGTAGAGCGCGGCCGGGTTGGTTGCCAGCACGCGGTCGTGCAGAGCGCGGTCGCCGCCGGTCCACGCATCGAGCAGCGCGAGCATCGCGGCGTCGGACGGCACGGGATTGCGATTCGGGTGCGGCCAGTTGCTGGCCCACAGGCAGCGGTCGGGATGCGCCTGCAGCAGCGCCTGGGCGAGCGACGACACGTCGTCGTAGTGCGGCGGGCCGACCTTGGAGGTCTCGTACGGCGCCGACAGCTTGATCCAGCGCTGCGGCCGCTCCAGCACCGACAGCAGCGTGCGAAACGATGGATCGTCGACCGGCACCGGCTCGATGAACTTGCCGGTGTGATCGATCACCACGCCGCACGGCAGTGCATCGATCATCTGCCGGTGCTGGGCAGGTGGCGCCCGTCGAGCTGCAGGTTGATGTGCCAGCCGAGCGGCGCGATGCGATGCGCCATCGCCGGCAGCGCGCTCCACGGCAGCACGCCGCCGGCGCCGGCCAGCATCATGAAGCGCACGCCGCGCACGCCGAGCGCGTGCAGGCGCTGCAACTCCGCGTCGCTCACGTCGGCCGGCAACACGACCACGCCGCGCGCCGCATCGCCCGCCTGCGCCAGCGCCTCGAGCAGCACGCCGTTGTCGAGCCCATAGCCGGTGGGCTGCACCAGCACCACGCGCGACAGGCCGAGCGCGCGCTGCACCTCGCGGTAGGCCGACCACGGCGCGTGCGGCGGCTTGAAGGTGGCGCTGGCGCGAGCGGTCGCGACGTGTCGTACACGTGCACGTGGCAATCGCAGGCGCCGGCGGGCATGGCGGTGGTCATCGGGGCCTCACGGGGTCACGAATCGGGCGCGCACACGCTGCGCGGCGTCGGCGTTCACCGCACCCACCGGCATGCGGCCGGCGACGATGTCGGCCACCTGGCGGGCGGTCTCCATCGACTGGTGTTCGATCGCCGGCAGCGTGAGCCCGCCGATGTGCGGCGTGGCGATCACGCGCGGATGGCGCGCCAGCGCGGGACTGGGCATCTGGTCCGGCGCGCGGCCGACGTCGAGCGCGGCGCCGGCGAGCTGGCCGCTGTCGAGCGCGTGCAGCAACGCCGCTTCGTCGACCAGGTTGCCGCGCGACGCATTGACGAACAACGCGCCGCGCTTCATGGCGCCGAATGCGGCGGCCGCCATCAGGTTCTCGGTCTCGGGCGTCGCGGTGGCCAGGCAGACGACGATGTCGGCGTCGGCCAGCAACTGCGGCAGCGACACCTGGGTCACGGCCGCTTCGGCCACGCGCACGTGCGGATCGGCCACCAACACACGCATGCCGAAGGCCTGCCCGAGGGCCACGACGCTGCGGCCGATCTGGCCATAGCCGATCACGCCGAGCGTGGCACCGCGCAGTTCGCGGCCCATGCCCGCCACCGGGCTGGCGCCGGCGCGGTACCGCCCCACCGCATCGCTGATGCCGCGGCTCAAGTCGATCATCGCGCCGAACACCCATTCGGAGACCGAGGCGGCGAAGCCCGCGCTGGCCTGCGTCACCAGGATGCCGAGCGCACTCGCGGCCGGCACGTCGATGTTGCGGATGTCGACCGCGCAGCGCACGAAGGCCACCAGCTTGGGCAGGCGCTGCAGCAGCGCGGCGGGCGCCTTCGGCGCGGCGGTCGCTGACCACGATGTCGCAGTGCTGCGCGGCGGCGGCCAGCGCATCGAGCGTCCACGGCGCATCGCTGTCGTGCAATTGCACGTCGGCCACCGCACGCAGCGCGGCCAGCGCCCGCTCGCCGTAGTAGTTGGCGAGCGCGCTCGGCCCATGCGTGAGAAACACCTGTGGACGCGTCACGCCTTGCCCTTCTTGGCGCCGCCGGCGGCTTGGCGACCGACTCGCGCTGCACCAGCGACGGCTTGAACAGGAACTCGCCGGGTTCGACCGCCGGGTCGGCCAGGCGTGCGATCAGGCGCTCGACGATCGTGCGCGCCATGTCGGGCACCGGCAGGCTCACGGTGGTGAGACCCGGGCTGGTCAGCGACGACAGGTACAGCCCGTCCATGCCGATCACCGACACGTCGCGCGGCACCACCAGGCCGGCATCGCGAAAGCCGGCGAGCAGGCCGTAGGCCAGCATGTCGTTCACCGCCACCACGCCGGTCGGGCGCTCGCGCTGCACGGCGATGCGCGCGGCGAGCAAACGGCCCGACGTCGGCCATCTCCGAGTCGCCGTAGTCGCTGTGGGTGCTGCCGTCGATCACGCGCGCGTCGCGGCGCACGCCGGCCGCCTCGGCGGCGGCGAAGAAGCCGCGGACCTTCTCGCTGCGGCTCATCGTGTAGCCGGTCGCGGTGGCGAATGCGATGCGCCGATGCCCCTTGGCGATCAGGTGCTGCGCGGCCAGTTGCGCGGCCTCGAAATTGTCGACCGACACGTGGTCGATCGCCGACGCCACACCCGGTGTGGCGCGGCGGTCGTAGCTCACCATCACCATGCCGCGCTTCACCGCGGCCTCGAAGTGGCGCTCGTCGACCAGCGACGAAATCACCACCACGCCGCGCACGCCGTGCGCCAGCAGGTCGTCGAAGAAGCCGCTCTCCTTGTCCTTGTTGCGGTAGGTGTTGCCGAGCATCACGCGGTGGCCGTGCCGCTCCTGCGCCGCGGTCTCGATCTCGCGCGCGATCATCCCGTACATCGGGTTGGCGATGCTCGGCACCAGCAGGCCGAACATCGGCGTCTGGCCGGTCTTGAGCTGTTGCGCCGCGCGATTGGGCCGGTAGTTCAGCGCCGTGATCGCCGCCTCCACGCGCATCAGCGTCTCGGCACTCATGCGATCGGCGCGGCCGTTGAGCACGTTGGAGATCGTGCTCACCGAAACCCCGGCCTTGCGCGCAACGTCGGCGATGGTGCTCATTGGGTGCCTTGCTCGCGGTTGGGCGTAACAAAGCCGCGGGCGGGGATGCGCCGGCGCTCGGATGGCGGCAGCCCCTCGCTGCGCGAGGGGTTCCGCTGTCGGTGCTCAGACTCAGGGCCCGCCGAGAAACTCGCTGCGCTCACTGCGTTCGCTTCGCTCGAACAGTCTCGGCGAGTCACGAGGGGCTGCCGCATCCGAGCGCCGGCGCACACCCGCCCGCGGCTTTGCTCGCTGCATCGCGACCAGTCATCTCATCCCAGGAAGTAATGCGGAATCCACGACGCCAACCCGGGGACGAAGATCACCAGCAGCAGCACCAGCGTCTCCGCCAGCATGAACCACCAGACGTGGCTTGTTCACTTCGCTGTAGGTGGCCTGCGCGATGCTGGTGGTGATGAACAGCAGCGGCGCGGTCGGCGGCGACACGGCGCCGATCTGGTTGCACATCACCATCACCAGGCCCATCTGGAACGGATCGATGCCGTAGGTCTTGCTGATCGAGATCGCCACCGGCGCGAACACCAGCAGCACCGCGAGCGAGTCGACGAAGGTGCCGAGCACGATCATCACCGCCGCGACGAGCAGCAGCACCATCGTCGGGTTCTGCGAGAACGAGGTGACGAACTTGACCGCGCCTTGGTTGAACTCCAGGTACGACAGCAGCCAGCCCGAGGCGCCGGCCACCGCGATGATGCCCGACACCATCGTCGTCATCACCGCCGATTCGATCAGGATGCCGGGCAGGTCGCGCAGCTTGATCTTGCGGTAGACGAACATGCCGAGCAGCAGCGCGTACAGGCAGGCCACCGCGCCGGCCTCGGTGGCGGTGAAGATGCCCGACAGGATGCCGCCGACGATGATCACCGGCCCCAGCAGCGCCGGCCAGACCTCGCGCAACGAGCGCAGCAGCGCGCCCCACTCGAAGCGGCCGTGCACCACGCGCAGCTCGGGGTAGTCGGGCAGGTAGGTGTAGATCTTGATCGTGGCCATCAGGAACAGGCCGACCAGGATGCCGGGGATGATGCCGCCGAGGAACAGCCCGCCGATCGACACCTGCGCGATGGCGCCGTACACGACCATCACCATGCTCGGCGGGATGATCGCGCCGATGGTGCCGGAGGTGGCGATCAGCGCGGCGGCGAAGCCGGCCTTGTAGCCCGAGCGCTTCATCGTCGGGATCACGATCGCCGAGATCGCCGATGCATCGGCGGTGCTCGAGCCCGAGATGCCGGCGAAGATCATGCTGGCCACCACCGAGGCATGCGCCAGTCCGGCGCGCAGGTGGCCGACCAGCACGCGCGAGAAGTCGACCAGCTGCTGGCTCATGCCGCTGGCCGACATCAGCGCGCCGGCGAGGATGAAGTACGGCAGCGCGAGCAGCGTGAACGAGTCGAGCTGCGCGAACATCTTCTGCGCGAACAGCGGCAGCACCAGGTCGGTACGCGGCGACGCCGACATAGCCCACCAGCGCGATGGCCAGCAGGATCGGCACGCCGATCAGCATCGTGCCGAGCATCAGCGCGAACAGGAACCAGATCATGTCGGCGTCACCACGTGCGCTGGCTTCGGCCGCCAGCGCCGCCGGCCGAGGCGCCGCAGCGCCACCAGCATCAGGTAGGCGCCGCCGACCACCATGCCGGCGTACGGGTAGCTCATCGGCACCTCGAGGCCGGGCGAGCTACTGCAGGTGGGCGATGCGCGCCACCATCCAGCCGAGCATCATCAGCGACAGGGCGAACGCGGCCCAGGTCAACTCGACCATCAGGTTGAAGGCCGCGCGCGGCCCGCGCGGCAGCATGTCGCAGAAGGTCTCGATGAACAGGTGCGCGCCGCGCCGGTAGGCGACCGGGATGCCGAGGAACACGATCCAGATGTGGCCGAAGATCTGCGCCTCCTCGCTCCAGCTGAGCGAGGAGTTGAGCACGAAGCGGTGGAACACCTGCAGCAGCGCGATCGCCACGATCAAGCCGAAGACCGTCGCGACCAGCCGCTCGACGCCGCGGTCGATCGCCGTCGAACAGCGCGCTGCGTCGCTCACTGCTTGCGGATCTGCGCCAGCAGCGCCTCGGCGCCGAACTCCTTGGCCAGCTCGTCCTGCGCGGTGATCGCGGCCTTCTGCAGCGGCGCGACGTCGATGTCGTTGACCTTCATGCCGAGCTTCTTCACCGCGGCCAGCGACTCGGCCTCTTTCTCGGGCGCCATCTTGCGCACCATGTCGGCCGCGCATCCTGCGCGCCCTTTTGCATCACCGCCTGCTCGGCCGGCGTGAACTTGCGCCACTCGGCGAGCGAGAACACCATCACCGTGGGGTCCATCAGGTGGCGTGTCATCGCGATGCAGCAGGCGACCTCGTTGAACTTGAAGCTGACCGTGGTGGCCGCGGTGTGCTCGTAGCCATCGAGCACGCCGCTTTGCAGCGAGGTGTAGATCTCGCCGAAGTTCATCGGCGTGGCGTTGGCGCCCATCGCGTTGATCGCCGACACGAACACCTTGGTCGGGATGGTGCGGATCTTCAGGCCCTTCAGGTCGCCCGGCGCCTTGACTTCCTTCTTCGCGGTGACCACGTTGCGGTAGCCCCAGCTCACCGCCCACGACATCACCTTGAAGCCGGCCTTTTCCATGTCGGCCTCGAGCTCCTTGCCGACCGGTCCGTCGAGCACCGCGATCGCGTGCGTCGTAGCTCTTCCAGACGAACGGCAGCCCGAGCACACCCACGCGCTTGACGAACGACGCGTACTCCGCCGGCCCGCCGGTGGTGGCCGACGCGCCGCCAGCCCAGGCGCATCGCCTCGATCACCTCGCGCGTCTGGCCGAGCTGGCTGTTCGGGAAACAGCTTGACCTCGATCGAGTCGGAGTTCGCGTTCACGTAGGTCATGAACTGGTGCGCCAGCATCGTGTTGTCGACGCCGAGGTCGGCCGGGCCGGCGGTGTGGATGCGCACGAGTTTCTTGGTCTGCGCCTGCGCCGCAGGCAACGCGGCGGTGAACGCCAGCGCAAGCGCCAGCGCGGCGCGGATGAAGCGGTGCATGGGTTGTCTCCTTCTCGCTTGCCCGGTGTAAATCGGTTTAGTAGAACGATACACTGCGGCCCGTTTCCGACGCGCCGGGGTTTGTACGAACCGGCTTGAGCCCCTTCTTCAGACGACACCACGAGGAGACTGCCATGCACGACGGCATCGCACACGACACCCACGCATCCAGCACGCGCAGCGACACGCCGCTGCCACGGCGCCAGTTGTTGAAGGCCGCGGCCGGGCTCGGCGCTGCGGCCATCGGCACGCCGCTGCTGGCGCAATCGTTCGACTTCAAGCCGAACCAGCGCTACCCCGATGCGTCGGTGCAGATCCTCGACCCGAGCTTCGGCAAGTACCGCATCTACAGCAGCACGGTCGAGCAGGTGGCCACCGGCATGCGCTGGGCCGAAGGGCCGGTGTGGTTCGGCGACGGCCGCTACCTGCTGGTGAGCGACATCCCCAACAACCGCATCATGCGGTTCGACGAAGTCACCGGCGCGTGGGGCGTGTTCCGCAGCCCGGCCAACTTCTCCAACGGCATGGCGCGCGACCGCCAAGGGCGGCTGCTGGTGTGCGAGCACCTCGGCCGCCGCGTCACACGCACCGAGTACGACGGTCGCATCACGGTGATCGCCGACAAGTTCAACGGCAAGCGCCTCAATTCGCCGAACGACATCGTCGTCAAGTCCGACGGTTCGATCTGGTTCACCGATCCGCCGTTCGGCATCGGCGGCAACTGGGAGGGCGACAAGGCCGAAGCCGAGCTGCCGCACTCGGTGTACCGCGTATCGCCCGATGGCCAGATCGCGCTGGTGACCGCCGAACTCGCCGGCCCCAACGGCCTGGCGTTCTCGCCCGACGAGAAGAAGCTCTACGTCGTCGAGGGCCGCGCGCAGCCGAATCGGCTGGTGTGGAGCTACGACGTCGCCGCCAACGGCGCAGTCTCCAACAAGACCAAGCTGATCGACGCCAACGGCCCCGGCGCGCTCGACGGCTTCAAGGTCGACACCGACGGCAACCTGTGGTGCGGCTGGGGCAGCAACGGCTCGCCGCAGGCCAAGGCCGACGAGCTCGACGGCGTGATGGTGTTCAACTCCGCAGGGCAAGGCGATCGCGCACATCCGGCTGCCCGAGCGCTGCGCCAACCTGTGCTTCGGTGGACCCAAGCGCAACCGGCTGTTCATGGCGAGCTGCCATTCGCTGTACGCGCTGTACGTCGAGGCGCACGGCGCGGTCTAGCCGCGCTGCGGGCGGCACGGGCGACACAATCCCGCGCGTGCCGTCCACAGCCACGCCCTCGGACACGCTGCGCCTGTTCGTCGCGCTGTGGCCCGATGCAGGTGCCCACGCGTGGCTGCGGGCCTGCGACTCGGCGACCGCCTGGCCAGCCGCCGCCGCGCGCGCCGGCCCCGAACGCTGGCACATGACGCTGCACTTCCTCGGTCGCGGTGCCTCGGGCCCGGCTGCCCGGGTTGCTGCCGGCGCTGCAGCAACCGTTCGATCCGTTCGGGTTCGAGCTCGGCCGCGTCGAGGCGTGGCCACGCGGCCTGGTGGTGGTCGAGCCTGCGCATGCCGGCGCCTGCACTGCAAGACCTGCAGGCGGCGCTCGGGCAGGCCTTGCAACGGTATGGCCTGCCCGTCGAAGTCCGCGCGTTCAGGCCGCACATCACGCTGGCGCGGCGCGCCGCGCGCGCGACGTTGGCGGCCCCGTCATCACCCCAGCGCTGGCCGGTGTCGGCCTACGCGCTGGTGGCCTCGGCCGGCGGCCGCTATCGCAACCTCGCGCTGTATCCCGGCGGCATGCTCAGCGCAGCAGCAGGTCCAGCACCTGCCACAACGCAAATCCGGCCAGTACCAGGGCAGAAGCCACGTTGATGCGCCGCCGCCAGCGGATGTCGAAACGCTCGCGCAGGCGGCCGACCACCGCGGACAGCAGCAGCCACCACAAGGCCGAGCCGATCAACACGCCGAAGATCATGGTCCACGGCGAGGCCACCTGCAACCGCCCGGCGAGCGCGCCGAACACGGCGATGAACGACAGGATCGTGGCCGGGTTCGACAAGGTCAGCACGAAGGTGCCGGCGAAGCAGCGCAGCAGATCGCTGCGCTGGCCCCCTGGCTCGCTGAGCTCGCGTCCCCCCATGGGGGATCGGCCGCCTTGGGACGGCCCGGCGCCGGCCGAACCGCTGGCCTGCGCGGCGCGTTCGGCCACCGGTGCGCGCCAGATCGACCACGCCATCCACAGCAGGAACGCCGCGCCGCCGATCGCCAGCGGCAGGCGCGCCGCGGTCAGCATCTGGATCAGCACGGTGACGCCGAACGCACCGACCGCGCCGTAGGCGGCGTCGGCCACCGCCGCGCCCATGCCGGTGGCCAGGCCTGCGGCGGGGCCCTGGTTCAAGGTGCGCTGGATGGTCAGCAGGCCGATCGGGCCGACCGGCGCGGCGATCGAGAAGCCGATCAGCAGCGACTGGGCAAAGAGGGGGGCGAGCGAGGCGTCGGACATCGCTCAATTGTGCGATGCCGCATCGCAGCCGCAGCGTTCAACGCCTGCGGCAATGTGCGCTTCGGGATCGGCGCGTTTGCCGGACAACGCGCGCCGCAGGCCGTCTTCGAACACCTGCAGCGTCAGCGGCTTGAGCCAGTACTCGTAGGCGCCCAGGCTCATCGCCTTGATGATGTCCATCGACAGCGGATCGCCGGTCAGGATGTTGACGCGCAGCCCGCGCGACGTGATGTCGATGTTGAGCTCGCGCACCACCTCGAGCCCGGAGATGTCGGGCAGGTTCATGTCGAGCAGCACGAAGTCGGGCCGCTCGCTGCGCACCATGCGCACGCCGTCGCGGCCGGAGGCGGCATGCAGCATCTGGATGCCGGGGTGCCGTTCGCACAGCGCGCGCACGATCAGCACGTTGGTCTCGTCGTCCTCCACGTACAGCACCTTGCCGCGCAGCGGCGCCGCGGCAGAACTGGTGTTCAGATCGGGGTCGACGACCGACATGGGCAACGCTCCTCACCCCCTCCCCGGTGCATCGGATGCAGCATACGGATTACGGCGCGAGACGCAAGGCGCCTGCACGCCAAGCAGGGTCTCGGCGCGGCGGCTTGCGCCGGCTCAGGTGCGCACGGCGCCCGATGCCGCGGCGGCGCGCCGCAGCAGGCCCTGGATCGCCAGCACGTAGCCGTCGATGCCGAAGCCGACCACGATGCCGGCCGCCGCCGGCGACAGGTAGGAGTGGTGCCGGAACGCCTCGCGTGCGTGCACGTTGGTGATGTGCACCTCGATCACCGGCACGCCGGTGCCCTTGATCGCGTCGTGCAGCGCCACCGAGGTGTGCGTGTAGGCGCCGGCGTTGAAGACCACGCCGATCAGCGTGCCGGCGCGGTGGGCGGCGCCGGCCTCCTGGATCCAGTCGACCAGCAAGCCCTCGTGGTTGCTCTGGCGGCACTCCACCGTGGCACCGGCCTTGGCGGCGGTGTCGCGGCACAGCGCCTCGACATCGGCCAGCGTGGCGGCACCGTAGACAGCGGGCTCGCGCGTGCCGAGCAGGTTGAGGTTGGGGCCATTCAACACCAGGATCTTCAAAGGGCGACTCCGTCAGTCAGGCGAACCATCATTTCGGCACGATGCCGCGCGCGCCGAACACCTTGCGCGCGATGTCCGGCCGGTCGGTGATCAGGCCGTCGACGCCGAAGTCGAGCACGCGCTCCATCGTCGGCGCGTCGTTCACCGTCCACACCAGCACCTTCAGGCCGAGCGATTGCGCTTCCTTGACCTTGGCGGCATCGACGTCGCCGAAGTACACCGACCAGTAGCTGCCGCCGGCGGCCTTGATCATGCGCGGCACCGACTGGTGCTCGCTGAACTTGAAGCCCGCGGTCCAGGCCGACGGCTCGGGCGCGTCGGCGCCGATGTTGTCCAGCCATTGCCGCTGCGCGCTCAGGTACACGGTGGGGATCTCGGGCGCGATGCGCTGCACCACCTGCAAGGTGCGCCAGTCGAACGACAGGATCTGCGCGCGCTGCGCCATGCCGGCCTTGCGGATCTCATCGACCACCGCCTTGGCAAACGGTTCGGGCGGCAGCGTGGCGTCGGGCCGGCGCGGATCGAGCTTGGTCTCGATGGCGAAGCGCACCTTGTCGTGGCCGCCTTTCTTCACCAGGTCGAACAGGTCGCTCAGCCGCGGCACGCGCGCGCCGTCGAGCGGCACCTGGTCGGGGTAGTTGGCGCTGTAGCGGTCGCCCGGTTTCAAGCGGCCCACGTCGTAGCGCTGCAGCTCGCTCCAGGTCATGGTGTGGATCGGCGCGCTCGGCTGCTGCAGCCACTGGCCCTGCGCGTCGCGCGCGAACGCCGGGTTGAGCGCCAGGTCGTGGTGGATCACCAGCACACCGTCGCGCGTGATCGCGATGTCGAGCTCGAGCGTGGTCACGCCGTGCTGCAGTGCGACCTCGAAGGCGCGCAGCGTGTTCTCGGGCGCCAGGCCGCGCGCGCCGCGATGGCCCTGCAGGTCCACGGCATGCGCGGCGCCAGACATGCCAAACGCCAGCGTGGCGAGCAGCAGCGCCGCGCGCCGGTGGACTCGGTCGAACAGTCGCAACATGCAAGGCCTCGGCGCGTGGGTCACGATGCCGCCGGGGCCGCACGCCCCTTCAGCCGCATCGCGCCGGGCAATGGTACCGAGCGGCGCAACACCTCTTCGCCGAGCCACACCGCCGACCGTCGCGCACGCTGCGCCACGGTGGCCGGCGGGACCTGCTGGTAGTCGTCGTTGAACACCTCGAAGCTGTAGTCGCCGCGGTAGCCGAGCGCATCGAGCCGGAGCACCAGCTCGGCGACCTGCGCGCTGTGCACGCCCTCGCCCGGGAACACGCGAAAGTGGCGCGCGGTGGCAATGCGCTCCTCGAACGAACGCACCTCGTGCCACATGAAGTCGGCCAGTTGCACGAGAAAGATCTTGTCGGGGTCGAGCGTGTCGATTTCGTCCAGCGGCGTCTTGGCGGCGAGGATGTGGAACGAGTCGATGCCCAAGCCCAGGTTCGGCGCGTCGGCGCGGCTCACCACCTCCCACGCGGTGGTGAACTCGTTGATCGTGCGGCCCCAGCTCAAGCCCTCGTAGGCGATCTTCAGGCCGAGCGGCACCGCCAGCATCGCCAGCTTGCGCAGGTCGCGCGCCAGCGCGTCGACATCCTGCGTGGCGTGCGTGCTGGTCGACGAACACGCCAGCAGCAGCGGCGCGCCGACGGCGCGCGCCATCTCGAGCATCGACTTGGCGATGTCGACCTTGTAGTCGTGCAGATGGCCGGCCAGTCCTTCGAAGTCGCGCAGCACCTGAAAGCCGGTGACGCGCAGCCCGCTGCGCTGGACCGCGCGCACCGCATCGTGCACGCCCTCCGGATGCGCCACCAGGTCGCTGGCCTTGAGCATCACCTGCGAGAAGCCGGCGTCGCGCATCGCGCGCAGCTTGTCGGGCAGGCTGCCCGACAGCGTGATGGTGTCCATGCCGAAGTCGTCGATGAAGCCGCTGTGCTGGGTCATCGCGCACCCCGTTCGCTGTGCACCAGCTCGAACATCAGCCCGCCGAGCCAGCTCTTGGTCAGCGCGCCGCGCGATTCGGTGTGCAGCGCCGCTGGACTCGACGAACTCGACGCCGCGCGCCCGCAGCGCACGCGCCGCGGCCGCCACGTCGGGCGCACCGAGGCCGATGCGCGCCAGGCTCTCGTCGCCCTCGACGTCGACCACGCTGGGGTCGGGCTCGATCAACTGCAGGTAGAAGCTGCGGCATGGACTGCGCAGGATGCGGCCCTTGGGCAGGATGCCGAAGCGCTCGTCGTCGGGCAGCACGTCGAATCCGAACAGCTCGCGGTAGAACTCGGTCCAATCCTCCATGCGGTCGTTGCCGATGTACTGCACCAGCCCGAACCAGTGCATGTCGGCCAGTGCCTGCGGCGAGCGCTCGACGGTGGGGATCGGCACGAAGTCGACGTCGTAGATCGAGAACTCGCGGTAGCGGTCGACGAAGTAGATGCGGCTCGCACCGACGCCGTGGATCGCCGGGATGTTGAGCTCCATCACCTCCACGTGCGTCGGCACCGCCCAGGCGCCGCGGTCGAGCGCGCGCTTGTACGCGGCGGCGGCGTCGCGCACGCGCAGCGCCACCGCGGCGATCGCCGGCGTCTCGTTCGGCGCCACGCTGCGCGGCCGCTCCGTGCCGACATGCGCATTGATCACCACGTTCATCGTGCCCTGGCGGTACAGCAGCACCTCGCGCGAGCGGTGGCGAGCGATCGGCTTGAAGCCCATCATCTCCAGCACCTGGCCGAGCGCCTGCGGCCGGGTGGTGGCGTACTCGATGAACTCGATGCCGTCCAGGCCCAGCGGGTTGGCGACGTCGCTGATGGCTTCGCGGTCGGTGGGGGTCGGCATCGACGACACTCCTTTCAGGTTGCGGGCGCGATCAGCTCCATGAAGTGAGCGTCCATGCGTTCGGCATCGGGCTGCAAGCCGGTGAACAGGCGGAACGCGCCGACAGCCTGCCCGACGGCCATCGTGCCGCCGTCGCAGACGGCGCAGCCCGGCGCGGCGCGCCGCCGCAGCAGCGCCGTCTCGAGCGGGAAAGTAGACGATCTCCGACACCCACAGGGCCTGGCGCAGCAAGTGCTCCGGCAGCGGCAGGCCGGGCAGCTTGTCCATGCCGGTCGGCGTGGCGTGGATCAGGCCGGTGGCGTCGGCCAGCGCGGCCTGCGGCCTCGCTGCCGCCGCGCACGCGCGCGCCGTGTAGCGCTGGTTCAGCTCTTCAGCCAGCGCGCTGGCGCGCGCGGCATCGCATCGACCAATGACAATTGTTCGCGCACCCAGGCGCAGCACCGCATGGGCGATCGCCGAGCCGGCACCGCCGGCACCGAGCAGCACCACGCGCGACAGATCGGCCCCGGGCAGCGCGCGGCGAAAGCCCCAAGCCCAGCCCGAGCCGTCGGTGTTGTGGCCGACGGCGCGGCCGTGGCCGAAACACCACGGTGTTGACTGCACCCATCGCCGCCGCCTCGTCGGACAGCGCGTCAAGCAGCGGGATCACCGCCTGCTTGCACGGGTAGGTGATGTTGAGGCCGGCGAAGTCCATCATGCGCGCGGCATCGATGAGGCGCGGCAGCGCAGCCGCGCCGTCGGCGCTGCGGTCGAGATCGATCAGCTGGTAGTGCAGCCGCAGACCCTGCGGACGCGCCTCCTTCTCGTGCATCGCCGGCGACAGCGAGTGTTGGATGCCGGCGCCGATCAGGCCGATCAGCAGTTTGCGGTCGGCCGGCGGCGCGTCGGGCTTGGACAAGGGGGGCGGCATAGCGAATCGGGGCGAAGCACCCGGGGTGCGGCGAAGTATGAACCATCTGGTTCATTAGAACCAAGCCCCCTGACGCGAGAGGTCGATCGGATGCTGATTGGGGTGTCGGTCAGCAGGTGATCTAGGGAAATCACCAAGCCGACTGTCGCTGATCGTTTTGAACCGTACGGTACATTTCCATCACGCTCGGCGCGGCCGGCCCGGTCGCCGCCGTTGTCACGAAGCGCTTCGTGCACATCAGGAGACACACCGTGAGCCATCCCATCGATCGCCGCAACCTGCTGAGCCACGGTGCCGCTCTGTGCGCCGCCGGTCTCGGCCTGCCTGCCGCAGCGCAAACCAAGATTCCGCTGATCTATTCCGACACCGTGCCCGAGCAGGACGTTCGGGCCGCCATCCTCAGGGACGTGTTCGGCGCCGGCCTCGGGCCCGAGTTCGATTTCAAACCGTATTTCGGCGCCACGCTGTTCAAGCAGGGCACCGAGCCGGTGGCGATGCAGCGCGGCAATCTCGACATGGCCAACATCGGCGCCTTCGACGTGCAGAAGCAGATCCCGGCCTGGAGCCTGGTCACCACGCCCTATCTCTTTCGCGACGCCGCGCACATGAAGAAGGTGTTCGCCAGCGACGTCGGCCGCGAGCTAAACAAGGCGATGGAAGACCAGATGGGCATCAAGGTGCTGTCGGTGCCCTACATCGGCACGCGGCACCTCAACCTCAAGCCCAAGAAGAAGATCACGACGCCCGCCGACTTGGCCGGCATCAAGCTGCGCATGCCCGGCGGCGAGGGCTGGCAGTTCGTCGGCACGGCGCTCGGCGCCAACCCGGTGCCGGTGGCCTACACCGAGACCTACACCGCGTTGCAGACCGGCGCCATCGACGCGCAGGACAACCCGATGAGCGGCACCAAGTCGATGAAGTTCTACGAGGTGACCTCGCAGTACGTGCTGACCGGGCACCTGATCGGCAACAACCTGTTCTCGATCACCGCCAAGAAGTGGAATGCGCTGACGCCGGCGCAGCAGAAGACGGTGCAGGCCGCGGCCGACCGCTTCGCCGACGCGATCACCGCGCAGATGCAGAAGGACGAGACCGAAATGGCGGCCTTCTTCAAGAGCGAGGGCCTGGACGTCTACGCGCCCGACGTGGTGGCCTTCCGCAAGCACGTGCTCGACGTCTACGCGAAGTCCAAGTTCGCCAAGGACTGGACACCGGGCATGCTCGAGCGGATCAACGCGCTGTGATCCTTTGGCTTCGGCGCGGCGCTGAGGCCGTGCTGGTGCTGATGATGGCGGCGATGTTCGTCGCCTTCATCCTGCAGGTGATCTTCCGCTACGTGATGAACCTGCCGGTCGCGTGGACCGACGAGGTCTGCACGCTGGTCTGGCTGTGGGGCATCCTGTGGGGCGCGTCGTTCGTGATGCGCAACCGCGACGACATCCGCTTCGACATGGTCTACAGCCACCTGCCGCGCCGCGTGCGGCGGACGTTCACTCTGCTGGCCAGCGGCGCGATCGTGCTGCTGCTGCTCGGCTCGCTGCCGGCCACGTGGTCCTACGTCACCTTCATGAAGGTGGAGTCGTCGGCCAGCTTCGGCATCCCGCTGAACTGGATGTTCTCGATCTACGTCGTGTTCGTCGTCGCGATGGTCGTGCGCCATGCCGGCATCGTCTGGGCGGCGATTCGCGGCCGCCTGGTCGAGGACGGCCACGACCTCGCCGACGCCGGATCGGCCACGTGACCGGCCTGCTGTCGCCCTTCGGCTGGTGCGTGCTGACCATCGGCGGCTTGAGCCTGCTCGGCCTGCCGATCGGCCTGTCGATGATCGGCGGCTCGGTGCTGTACCTGATGATCTCCGGCCAGGACGTCGGCATCGCCGCCGAGCAGCTGCTCAACGGACTGAGCCACACCTACACACTGCTGGCGATCCCGCTGTTCATCCTCGCCGCCGAGATCATGAACATGGCTCGCTGAGCGACCGCCTGCTGGCCTGGTGCAACGCGCTGGTCGGGCGCTTTCGCGGCGGCATGGGCCACGTGAACGTGGTGTCGTCGCTGATCTTCTCGGGCATGTCGGGCTCGGCCATCGCCGATGTCGTGGGCGTCGGCAAGCTGACGATGGACATGATGACCAAGGGCGGCCGCTACACGCCGGCCTACGCGGCGGCGATCACCGCCGCCACCGCGACCATCGGCCCGATCATCCCGCCGTCGATCCCGATGGTGCTGTACGCGCTGATCTCCGACACCTCGATCGGCTACCTGTTCGCCGCCGGCGTGGTGCCGGGCCTGGTGATGACCTTGGTGATGATGGTGCTCAACGGCTGGCTCGCGCACCGGCGCAATTTCCCGGTCGAGCCGGCGGTGCCGATGCGCGAGCGTGCCGCTCACCGTGCGCGCGCTGCCCGCGCTGATGATGCCGGTGGTGCTGCTGGGCGGCATCTACAGCGGCGTGATGACGCCCACCGAGTCGGCGGCGGTGGCGGCGCTGTACGCGCTGGTGATCTCGACCGTGCTGTACCGCTCGGTCAGCGGCCGCGGCCTGTACGGCTCGCTGCTCAACAGCGGCCGCCAGATGGCCTCGGTGGGCGTCTTGATCGCCGGCGCGCTGGTGTTCAACTACGTCGTCACCAAGGAGACGTGCCGCAGACCGTCGAGCATTTCCTCAGGGCTTCGAGCTGACGCAGGTGACGTTCCTGCTGCTCGTCAACGTCGTGCTGCTGGTGCTGGGCGCGTTGCTCGAGGGCGGCACCATCCTGCTGGTGGTCGTGCCGATCCTGATCCCCACCGCGCAGGCGCTGGGCGTCGACATGGTGCACTTCGGGCTCGTCGTCACGGTCAACCTGATGATCGGGCTGATCACGCCGCCCTACGGCCTGCTGCTGTTCATCGTGGCCAGCCTATCCAGGCAGCCGCTGATGGCGGTGGTGCGCGAAACCATGCCGTTCGTCTACGTGCTGATCGCGGCGCTGGCGTTCCTGACCTACGTGCCCGACAGCGTGCTGTGGCTGCCGCGCGTGCTGGGCTACAAGGGCTGATCGACATGGACTTCCTTGTGCTGACCGAATGATCGATCCGCAACTGCAACCGTTCCTCGCCGACTGGGCACGCCTGTGGGCCGAGCTGCCGCAGCCGGCCACGCCGGCCGCGCGCCGCGCGCACTTCGAGCGCGTGGCCGAGCGCATGCGCCAGCCCACGCCCGCGGGTGTGCGCGCCGACGAGCAGCACCGCATCGCAGTGGAAGGCACCGGCCGCGACGTGCGCGTGCGCGTGTTCCGGCCCGCGGCCGCGGGCCCGAGCGCGGCGCTGATCTACATGCACGGTGGCGCATGGATGGTGGGCAGCCCCGAGACGCACTGGGACATCACCGCCGCGCTGGCTGCCGCCAGCGAGATGGTGGTGATCAGCGTCGACTACGCGCTCGCACCGGAACATCCGTTCCCGGCGGCGGTCGACGATGGCCGCGCCGTCGTGCAGTGGGTCTTCCGCGAAGCCGGCACGCTCGGCCTGCGGCGCGACGCCATCGCCATCGGCGGCGACAGCGCCGGCGCCAACCTCGCCGCCGCGATGACGCTGCTGTTTCGCGGCGCGCCCGACCAACTGCGCGCGCAGCTGCTGGTCTACCCCTCGATGGACTTCTCGCTCGACCGGCCGTCGCACCGCGAGAACGCCGATGGCCCGATCGTCACGGTAGCGGGGATGAAGGCCGTCGACGAAGCCTGGTGCCCGAACCCGCAGGACCGGCTCAACCCGCTGGCCGCTCCATTGCTGGCCGACAGCCACGCGGGCTTGCCGCCGGCATTCGTGGGTGTCGCCGAGCACGACCCGCTGCGCGACGCCGGCATCGCTTACGCCAATGCGCTGCGCGCCGCCGGCGTGGCGGTCGAGCTCGACCGCGGGCCGGGCCTGATCCACAGCTACCTGCGCGCGGTCACCTACTGTGCCGCGGCGCGCCAGACCTTCGAGCGCATGGGGGTCTGGCTGCGCGCGGCCTGCGCGGCGTAGCCAGGCCAGCGGGGTCGCCAGGGGCGGGCGCAAATGGCCCGCAACGGGCCGGGTTCGTGCATCACTTGCGCACGAAGCGCACCACCATCTCGATGATGCTGTCGCGGCGCGCGATCAGCGCCGCCGACGACTCCAGGTCGCGCTTGAAGATGAGCGAAAAGGTGTGGCGGTTGGCGACGTTGAACACGCTCAATGCGCTGATCGACATGTGCAGGTCGATCGGATCGAGGCCAAGGCGGAACACGCCGTCGGCCACGCCGCGTTCGTAGACGCGGCGCAGGCCATCGATGGCCGGCACATTGAGTTTCTGGATCGAATGGCTGCGCCCCAGGAACTCGCCACGGTGGATGTTCTCGGTCATCACCAGCCGGATGAAGTCGGGGTGCGCGAGCTGGTAATCGACCGTGAAGCCGACCAGCTTGCGCAGCGCATCCTCGGGCGACAGGTCTTCGAGATGCAGCCCGGCTTCAATCGCGCGCATGCGGCGATAGGCCTCCTCGAGCACTGCAACGTACAGGCCTTCCTTGCTCTCGAAGTAGTAATAGATCATGCGCTTGCTGGTGCGCGTGGCGGCGGCGATCTGATCGATGCGTGCTCCTGCCAGTCCCTTGTCGGCGAACTCGCGCGTGGCCACCTCGAGGATGTCGGCCATCGTGCGCGCCGGGTCGTTGGTGCGCGTCGGCTGCGCGCGCGCCGCCGCGCGCGCCCGGGCGCGGGGCTTCGGGCGCCGACTTTGTACCGTTTGGTTCACCGAACGCAGCTTAGCGCAGCGCCAGGAGTGCGCAGCCTGCGCCCGCCGCACGCTTGCGTACACGTCGAGCCCGGGGTTTCTCGGGTTCCGATGCCTCGGCCTGCGGACAAAGATGCGGCCCAGCGGCGGCATCGGTGGGCACCGCCCGAGGGCGGCTTGCATTCGCCGGGATCCGTCGATTCCCATCCAACGAGGAGACCGTGATGGCATTGGCTTCGATTCATGCAACGCGCCGCACCCTGGCGCGGTCGGTGGTCGGCGTCGCCGCGGCGTTGTGCCTGGTTGGCACAACCCAGGCGCAGGAGACCTTCAAGCTCGGCATCGTCAGCTTCCTGTCGGGCCAGGCGGCCGAGAGCTTCGGCATCCCGGCGGTCAACGGCGCCAAGGTGGTGATCGAGGCGTTCAACGCCGGCAAGGCGCCGGCGCCGTACAACAAGGTCGGCTTCGGCGGCGTGAAGATCGAGCCGATCTACGTCGACGAGAACGGCGGCGCCACCAAGCAGGTGCAGGAGCTGCGCAACCTGTACGACCGCGAGAAGGTCGATGCGGTGGTCGGCTACGTCGGCTCGGGCGACTGCCTGGCGGTGGCGCCGGTGGCCGAGGAGCTGAAGAAGTTCCTGATCCTGTACGACTGCGGCACGCCGCGCATCTTCGAGGACGACAAGTACACAGTACGTGTTCCGCACCGCCAGCCACGCGGCGATGGACAACGTGGCGCTGGCGCGCTACCTGAAGGCGCGCAACGTCAAGGTCGACACCTTCAACATGATCAACCAGGACTACGCCTGGGGCCAGGACTCGAAGAAGGACTTCACCTGGTCGATGGAAAAGCTCTATCCCGGCGCCAAGCCCGGCGAGGACCTGCTGCCCAAGTTCGGCGCCGGCCAGTACGGCACCGAGATCTCGGCGCTGATGGCCAAGCCGGCCGACGTCACGCACTCCAGCCTGTGGGGCGGCGACCTGCAGGCCTTCGTGCTGCAGGCCGGCGCCGCGCGGCTTGTTCCAGCGCACGCAGGTGGTGTTCTCCGCCGCCGACCACGTGCTGCCGGGCCTGGGCGAGAAGATGCCCAACGGCGTGATCCTCGGCGCGCGCGGCGCCTACGGCCTGATGTCGCCGAAGTCGGCGCTCAACGACTGGTGGTGGGATATCTACAGCAAGGCCTACAACATCTACCCGGTGCAGGCGCCGTACCGCATGGTGCAGTCGCTGCTCGGCCTGAAGCTCGCGGTGGAAAAGGCGATGGCCGCCAACGGCGGCAAGAAGCCCACGCCCGAGCAGCTGGCCGATGCGCTGCGCAACTCGGAGTGGGAATCGCCGGCCGGCAAGATCCGCATGGCGCTCGGCGGCGGCCACCAGGCGATCCAGGACACCGCGATCGGCAAGACGCGCTACGACGCGGCCAAGAAGATGGTGGTGCTCGAGGACATCCAGCGCTTCAATGCCGAGTGCGTGAATCCGCCCGCCAACATGAAGTCCGAGGAGTGGATCAAGGCCGGCTTCCCGGCGAAGTGCCAAGTGCTGTCCAGCGTGAGCCGATCGATCCGCGGCGTCGCTGATTGCACCGCGCGTCGAATCGCGTGAGTCGTCTGACGATCCTCGTCGATGGCCTGACGTACGCGTCGTGGCTGTTCATCGTCGCGCTCGGGCTCACGCTGGTGTTCGGCGTGCTGAAGATCCTCAACATCGCGCACGGCAGCTTCTATGCGCTCGGCGCCTACGCGGCGGCCAGCTTCGTCGGCTGGGGCGCCGCGCTCAAGTGGGCGCCGGCGTTCTCGCTGGTGGCGATGCTGCTGGCCGCGGTGGCGGTGGCCGCGATCGTGGCGCCGCTCACCGAGCGCGGGCTGCTGCGCTTCTTCTACGGCCGCGACGAGGTGCTGCTGGTGCTGGTGACCTACGCGCTGTTCCTGATCCTGGAAGACGTGACCAAGCTGATCTGGGGCACCAACCCGTACTACGTGTCGGAGCCCTACGGCGCTGTTCGGCAACGTCGAACCTCGGCATCCAGACCTACGTCGGCTACGACTTCGCGCTGCTGGCGCTGGCGCATCGTGGTCGGGCTTCGGCGTCTGGTGGGGCCTGAACCGCACGCGCCAGGGCAAGATCGTGCTGGCGGTGATCCACAGCGCCGAGATCGCCTCCAGCATGGGCGTCAACGTGTCGCGCGTCTACATGCTGGCGTTCACGATCGGCATCTTCCTCGCCGGCCTCGGCGGCGCGTTCACCGCGCCGATGATCTCGGTGCAGCCGGGCGTGTCGGTCGGCGTGATCATCGTGTCGTTCGCGGTGGTGATCATCGGCGGCCTGGGCAGCATCGAGGGCGCGGCGATCGGTGCGCTGATCGTCGGCCTGGCGCGCTCGCTGGCGGTGCACGTGGCGCCGGTGGCCGAGCTGTTCTCGATCTACATCGTGATGGCGATCGTGCTGATGTTCCGGCCCGAGGGCCTGTTCCAGCGCATCCAGGCACGAAAGATCTGACGCCGATGCGGCCGCGATCACACCTGCCGCACTGCCGGCGCGCGCCATCGGTCGCCGCGGCGCTTGGTGCTGTTCGGCCGTCGCGTTCGCCGCGCTCGCCGCCGCCGGCCTGTTCGCGCCCAAGTGGCTCACCTACCTGATCACGATGGCGGCCGGCCACGGCCTGGTGTCGCTCGGCATCGTGGCGTTGATGCGCGGCGGCGTGGTGCCGTTCGGCCAGGGCATGGTGTTCGCGATCGGCGGCTACGCCGCGGCGCTGCTGTTCAACAAGGCCGGCTTCACCGACGCGCTCGGCCTCACGCTGGCCGGCGGCGTGATGGCCACGCTGGTCGCCGCGCCGTTCGCGCCGCTGCTGGCGCGCTACCGCGGCATCTTCTTCGCGATGCTGACCTTGGCGCTGTCGATGGTGACCTACGGCCTGGGCATGAAGGTCGAGGTGCTCGGCGGCTCCGACGGCTTCAACGTCGGCCGCGCCACGCTGTTCGGCTGGCGCCCGCCCGACGCGCAGGTGGGCTACGTGCTGTATCTGCGTGACGGTCGGCGTGGCCACCGTGATGGCGCTGCTGGCGCGCGTCTACTTCGACTCCACGCGCGGCCTGGTCACGCTGGCCGTGCGCGACAACGAACTGCGCGTCGAGTACCTCGGCGGCTCGGTGCGCCAGGCGATGACGATCAACTTCCTGCTGGCGGCGTTCTGCGGCGGCGTCGGCGGCGCGCTGGTGGTGCTGTCGCTCGGCCACATCGAGCCGCAGTTCAGCTACTGGACGACGTCGGGCGAGTTCGTGTTCGTCGCCATCCTGGCCGGCTGGCAGAGCGTGGCCGCGGTGTTCGTGGCCAGCACGGTGCTCGAGGTGGTGCGCTCGTTCTCCAGCGCCTACTTCCCCAACACCTGGCAGCTCGCGCTCGGGCTGTTCCTGCTGTTCGTGATCCGCTTCCTGCCGCGCGGCATCGGCTCGTTGTGGATGCGCCGATGAGCACGCCCACGAGCGCGCCGCTGCTGCAGGCCGTGGGCCTCGGCAAGCGCTTCGGCGCGGTGGTGGCCGCGGCCGACATCAACATCGAGCGTCAGCGCCGGCGAGCGCGTCAGCCTGATCGGCAGCAACGGCGCCGGCAAGACCACCTTCGTCAACATGATCACCGGCTACCTCAAGCCCGACGCCGGCCACATCCGCTCGACGGCCGCGACATCACCGCGCTGCATCCGCGCGCGATCGTCGGTCTCGGCGTGGCGCGTTCGTTCCAGATTCCGCAGCTGTTCGGCGAGCTGTCGGTGCTCGACAACATGCTGGTGGCCGGCGCCTGCCACGACGCGCACCTGAGCTTCTGGCAGCGCGCGCACCGCGCCGACGCGGTCGAGCGCGCCGAGCGCTGCTGCAGCGCTTCGGCCTGGCCGAGCACCGCGACCGCCGCGTGGCCGAGCTGCCCGGCGGCGTGCGCAAGCTGCTCGACATCGCAATGGCGCTCACCGTGCGGCCCAAGCTGCTGCTGCTCGACGAGCCGACCAGCGGCGTGTCGGCCGAAGAGAAGTTTCCGATGATGGACACCATCATGGCGGCGCTCGGCGGCGAGCGCGACACCACGGTGCTGTTCGTCGAGCACGACATGGACATCGTCGAGCGCTACGCCGACCGCGTGATCGCGTTCTACAGCGGCCGCATCATCGCCGACGACGTGCCGACGGTGGCGCTGGCCACCGACGACGTGCGCCGCTACGTCACCGGCGAGCTGCTGCAGAGGCCGGCCTGAATGAGGCCCCCACGCTCCCTCTGGTCGCTGCCCCCGAGGGGGCCTGCTGCGGACCGCGAAGCCGGATCCGCGCAAGACCTTGGTTTGGCCGCCTGATGCAGCGAGAGTGGGCCTGCGCGCATGGACTGCGTGCTGCAGATCGAGAACATCCACGTGTCGATCCAGTCGGTGGTGGCGCTGCGCGGCTTCACGCTGACGGTGGCCGACGGCACGATGGTCGGGCTGGTGGGCCGCAACGGCGCCGGCAAGACCACCTTCATGCGCACCGTGATGGGCCACCTCGCGCCGAGCCAGGGCCGCATCACCTTCGACGGACAGGACCTGGCCAAGCTGCCGCGCCATGCGCGCGCGGCGCTCGGCATCGGCTACATGCCCGAAGACCGCGGCCTGGTGCCCGAGCTGACGGTGGAAGAAAACATCCTGGTGCCGGTGTGGGTGAACAAGGCGCTGAACACCGACGAGCGCCTCGCGCTGGTGTACCGCGTGCTGCCCGAACTCACCGAGATGCGCGAGCGCCGCGCGCTGCTGCTGTCGGGCGGACAGCAGAAGATGGTGGCGCTGGCGCGTGCGCTCGCCGTGGGCACGCGGCTGCTGCTGCTCGACGAGCCGTTCGAAGGCGTGGCGCCGGCGCTGTCGCGCCGCCTGGCCGACGTGATCTCGAGCCTGAAGGGCCGGGTCGCGGTGCTGATCTCGCAGAGCGATCTCAACCACTCGCGCTCGCTGCTCGACGCCGAGTTCGTGATCGAGCGCGGCGCCAATGTGGGCGCCGCCGCGCCGGCCTGAGGATCGCGCGCCGTTAGCGCAGCACCAGCAGCGGCACCGTGCTCTTGGCCAGCACGCTCTTGGTGTGCGAACCGAACAGCAGTTCGCCGAACACGCCGCGGCCGTGCGTGGCCATCACGATCATGTCGCACTCCAGATCGTGCGCCGCCCGCGCGATCGCACGGTCGACCTCGTCGGTGCGCGCGTGCCGGCCGCTGAACTCGACACCGGCCGCACGCGCCATCTCGCCGAACTGAGACAACACGTCGAGGGCGTGCGTGTCGGTGCGCGTTTCGTGCTCGTCCATTTGTCGGTGGTAGGCGACGGGCCGCGTGCCCACGTTGGGCAGCGGCATGTCGGGCTCGACGACGAAGGCCGTGATCGACGCGCCGAGCTGACGCGCCAGCGCGATGCTCTGGGTCATCGCGCGATCGGTGAGATCGCCACCGTCGACCGGCACCAGCAGTTTCTTGTACATGGAGCCTCCTGTGGGCGAAGCCACTCTAGGACGGCTCCGGTGTGCAAGCCTTGACGGCCATCAAGCCAGCGCCCGCAGCGCTACAGTGAACCATGAACGCGTGGACCGATTACCCGATGCCGGCGCAGCGCGCCGAGGCGCTGTACGGCGACCGCATCGTGCGCTGTTATGCCGAGCGCCCAGGCAGCCTGCACGCCATGTTTGCCGCTGCCGTGCAGCGCGCGCCGCAGGCCTGTGCGTTGGTCTGCGAGGGCGATCGCGTGAGCTACGCGCAGTGCGATGCGCAGGTGCGCCGCCTCGCCGCTGGGCTGTCGGCGCGCGGCGTGCGCGCGGGCGAGCGGGTGGTGATGTTCATCGACAACCGGCCCGAGTTCGTGTTCGTGCTGCTGGCGCTGGCACGCCTCGGCGCAGTGGCGGTGCCGGTGGGCGTGCGCGAGCAGCGGCCCGGTCTGGCGTACATCGTGCATCAATGCGGCGCGATCGGCATCGTGGCCGATGCGGCGCTCGCCGGGCGGCTGCCCGATGCGAGCGAGGCGCCGGCGCTGCAGCTGCGCGTGGCGATCGGCGGCGCGCCCGGCTGCGTGCCTTACGACGCCCTGCTCGACGATGCATCGACCGCACCTGCGCCCGCCGCACCGGCCGAGACCGACGTGGCGGTGATCCTCTACACCTCGGGCACCACCGGCAACCCGAAGGGCGCGATGCTCACGCATCTCAACATCGTGCATTCGGTGCTGCACTACCAGGTGTGCATGAAGCTGCGCGACGGCGAAGTGTCGGCGCTGGCGGTGCCAGCCAGCCACGTGACCGGCCTGATCGCGATCATCGCGACGATGTTGCAGGTGGCCGGCACCACCGTCATCGTGCCGGCATTCAAGGCCGAAGCGTTCATCGCGCTGATGCAGCGCGAGCGCGTGACGCACACGCTGATGGTGCCGGCCATGTACAACCTGTGCCTGCTGCAGCCCGGCTTTCGCGCACGCCGACCTGGGCGCGTGGCGCATCGGCGGCTACGGCGGTGCGCCGATGCCGGTGAGCACCATCGACGCACTGGCTGAAGCGCTGCCCGGTCTCACGCTGCTCAACTGCTACGGCGCCACCGAGACCACCTCGCCGACCACGATGATCCCGATGGGCCGGACGCGCGACCATGCCGACAGCGTCGGCGTGGCGCTGCCGCTGGCCGAGGTGCGCGTGATGGACGACGACGGGCGCGAGCTGCCGCAAGGCGAGACCGGCGAGCTGTGGATCGCCGGACCGATGGTCGTGCCCGGGTACTGGGCCAACCCGCAGGCCACCGCGGCATCGTTCACCGCCGGTTGGTGGCACTCGGGCGACCTCGGCTCGGTCGACGCGCAGGGTTACGTGCGCGTGTTCGACCGCAAGAAAGACATGCTCAACCGCGGCGGCTACAAGATCTATTCGATCGAGGTCGAGAACGTGCTGATGGCCTGGCCCGGCATGGTCGAGGCCGCGGTGGTCGGCAAGCCGTGCCCGGTGCTCGGCGAACGGGTGCATGCCTTCGTGCACGCGCCGGGCGGCGCACACGACGACGCGGCGCTGCGCGCGTTCTGCGCCGCGCGCCTGGCCGACTACAAGGTGCCCGAGACGCTCACCTGGACCGATGCGCCGCTGCCGCGCAACGCCAACGGCAAGCTGATGAAGCGCGTGCTGCGCGAGCGCCTGCCGACGTAACCGCACCGGCGACGTGGCCACCGCCACCGACAGGGGCGGTGCTCTAATCGCGCCTTCGCAAAAACTCTGCGCCGGATCCCATCATGTCGTCCTACATGCTGTTGATGCTCGAACCGCCCGAGCAACGCCGCACGCGCACGCGCGCCGAAGGCGAGGCGGTGTTTGCCCGCATGCTGCAGTTCGCCGAGGAACTCAAGTCCCAGGGCGTGCTGCGCGGCGTGGAATCGCTGTCGGCGCACTCGCAGGCGGCGCGCGTGCAGGTGCGCGCCGGCCAGCCGCGCGTCGTCGATGGGCCGTTCGCCGAGGCCAAGGAGATGATCGGCGGCTTCTACCTGATCGACGTGCCGACGCGCGACGCAGGCGATCGCCATCGCCCAGCGTTGCCCGGCGGCCGAATGGTGCACGGTCGAGGTGCGCTCGCTCGGCCCCTGTTACGACGAGAGCAACGGCTGATTGCTTCGCCGAGGCTGTCGAAAACAGCCCGCGTGGTTCGTCGTGTGAATGAAGCCTGGAGCCATCGATCCCGGGCCTCGAAAACGGAGCACGACCATGCGATTCATGATTCTGGTGAAGGCCACGCGCGAGACCGAGCGCGGCGTGATGCCGGGTGAGGCGCTGATCGCCTCGATGGCAGACTTTCACGAGCAGCTCGCCAAGGCCGGCGTGCTGCTCGATGCCTCGGGCCTGCAGCCCAGCGCCAAGGGGTGGCGCGTGCGCTACGACGGCGACCGCCGCAGCGTGCTCGACGGCCCGTTCGTCGAGAGCAAGGAGCTGGTGGCCGGCTACACCCTGATCCAGACGCGCAGCCGCGACGAGGCGCTGGAATGGGCGCGCCGGTTTCCGAATCCCGCGGTGGATGGCGGAGTGGCCGAGATCGAGGTGCGCCAGCTCTACGAGCTGGACGACTTCGGGCCCAGCGAATCGATCGAGCGCTTCCGCGAGATCGGCATCGGCAACGACCGTTGAGGCGGCGCGTCATGCACAAACAAATCTACGTCAACCTCCCGGTGCAGGACCTGAAGCGCTCGATCGCCTTCTTCGAGGGGCTGGGCTTCAGCTTCAATCCGCAGTTCACCAACGATCAGGGCGCCTGCATGGTGATCGGCGACAACATCTACGCGATGCTGCTCGACCGCGAGTTCTTCAAGACCTTCACCGACAAGTCGATCGCCGACACGCGCTCGCACATCGAGGCGCTGATCTGCATCTCGTGCGACAGCAAGGGCGAGGTCGACGGCCTGGTGAAGAAAGCGCTCGCCGGCGGCGGCAAGGTGCCGCGTGCGCCGCAGGACCACGGGTTCATGTACATCCACGGCTTCGAGGACCTCGACGGTCACACCTGGGAGCTGGCCCACATGGCCGGCGACCCGCCGGCACGCTGACCTTTGGCGAGGCCCACACGACATGTCGGAACGCCATGACGCCACCCGCCGAGCCATCGATGCCGTCTGGCGCATCGAATCGGCGTCGATCGTGGCCGGTGTGGCTCGGCTGGTGCGCGACATCGGGCTGGCCGAGGAGCTGGCGCAGGACGCACTGGTGGCCGCGATGGAACACTGGCCGGGCGAGGGGGTGCCCGACAACCCCGGTGCCTGGCTGATGACCGCCGCCAAGCGCCGCGCGCTCGACCACCTGCGCCAGGCCGCGCTGCACGTGCGCAAGCAGGAAGAGCTCGGTGCCGACGCCGATGCGCGGGGCGACCACGTGGTGCCCGACATTGCCGAGGCGATCGCCGAGGCCGAAGGCGACGTGATCGGCGACGACCTGCTGCGGCTGATCTTCACCGCCTGCCACCCGGTGCTGCCGGCCGACGCGCGCATCGCGCTCACGCTCAAGCTGCTCGGCGGCCTGAGCACGGACGAGATCGCACGCGCCTTCCTGGTGCCCGAAGCCACGCTGGCGCAGCGCATCGTGCGCGCCAAACGCACGCTCACCGCGGCCAAGGTGCCGTTCGAACTGCCGGGTCCCGCTGAGCTCGGCGAGCGGCTCGGCTCGGTGCTGGAGGTGGTGTACGCGATCTTCAACGAGGGCTACACCGCCACCCGCGGCAGCGACTGGATGCGGCTCGATCTGACGCAGGAGGCGCTGCGCCTGGCCCGCATGCTGTGCGGACTGGCGCCGCAGGAGAGCGAGGCGTGGGGCCTGGCCGGGTTGATGGAGCTGCACGCGTCACGCGCCGCCGCCCGCGTCGATGCCCAGGGTCGCCCGGTGCTGCTGAGCGACCAGGACCGCTCGCGCTGGGACCACCTGTTGATCCGCCGCGGCCTGGCGGCGCTGGAACGCGCCGAGATGCTGGCGGTGCAGGCCAACCACCCGCTCGGGCCGTATGCGCTGCAAGCCGGCATCGCCGCCTGCCACGCACGCGCGCCAGAAGCGGCGGCCACCGACTGGCATCGCATCGTCGCGCTGTACGACGCGCTGGCGCAGCTGTCGCCGTCACCGGTCGTGCAACTCAACCGTGCGGTCGCGGTCGGCATGGCGCTCGGCCCCGCCGCGGCGCTGCAGATCGTCGACGGCTTGCGCGACGAGCCCGCGCTGCAGAACTACCAGTGGCTGCCCAGCGTGCGCGCCGACCTGCTGGCCAAGCTCGGCCGCCACTCCGAAGCGCGCGCCGAGTGGATGCACGCCGCCTCGCTGGCGCAAAACGAGCGCGAACGCGCGCTGCTGCTGGATCGCGCGGCCCGAGTGCCGCCGCCGCCCGACGCCGGCTGACGCACAGGCACCGATTTCAGGGGTGGGATCGACCCTGCCTCACCACGGCAGCGCAGCAGCCACGGCCGATTCGGCGTTACTGTTGGATACTGCCCGCACGGGCGCCAAGCCTTCGTTCCCGCGTTCGCCACAGGTTGACATGAGCAGATTACTCAAGAGTCTGTCGTCGCTCGTGAATGGCCACGCAGACCGTTCGCCCCCAGGCGATGTCGCGGCCGACACCGCGCCGCCCGATGCCGGCCCGTCGACGTTGACGACGCCGCTGTTTCCGCTGAACGGCAGCGATGCCGACGCGCCCAACCCACCGACACCCTCCGCGAGCGGGCAGGCCACGGCCGGCGCGCGCCACGCGCCGACCCGCAGCGACGCGGCATCGGCCCATGCGCTGGTGCCGCTGGCCACGCAGCCGGCATTGCACCGGACCACGCGCAAATCGACGTCGTCGCGGGCACTCAACGCCGTGGTGCGCGCCACCACCCAGGTGGCCATTGCCAGCCATGTCGAGCCCGCGCCCGCACCCGAAGGTCGGGCGCGTGGGGCACCACCGATCGGCGGTGGTGCTCACCGAGACCGAGAAGCTGCGCTTGCAGATCATGCAGGTGCAGATCAAGCTGACCGCGTTGGGGCTGTACGACGGTGCGATCGACGGCATGGCGAACCCCGAGCTGGTCGACGGCGTGCGCCACTTTCAAACGCTCAAGGGCATGCGCGACAGCGGCATGCTGACCACCGGCACCCTCACTGCGCTCGGCATCCGCGCCATCGACTGACCGGCGGCGGCGCCGCAAGGCGCAGCGGCATGCCACGCCGGCGCGGCCAGGTGGTCGCCCCGAAAGGGTGAGCGCGCAACACATTGAACGCCGGCGGATTCGGACGCAACCCAGACGATGTAACTAGAGGGGAACGTCATGAACCGCACCGTGATCCGCGCCACATCGGCTGTCTTGTCGGTCATCGTCACCTCCATCGTCCTCTCGGGCGTGGGCGTCGTCGCCGATCTGCAATCGGCCGCCACCGCTTCCGACAGCCGACTGGCGCGTCACGCGCCGGGCGCGAGCGCGCCGCTTCAAGTCGCCACACTGCAGGCCTCACGCGTCGCCCGCTGAGGCTTCGCTGCGCCGGGGTCAGCTCAGCACGACCGTCTGTGCAATGTGATCGGCCGCGGCCTGGATGCGCCGCAGGTGGCGCGACTCCGGGTGCGTCGAGCAGCCACAGCTGCGTCTCGCACTCGTCGAGCGGCGGCGTGATCGCGGTCACGTCGTCGACGCCGCGCGCGAGAAACAGCGGCGCGATGCCGACACCGAGGCCGCGGCGCACGGCGTCGAACACCGCTTGCACGCTGTTCAGGCGCAGCACGGGCTCCACGCGCGGCAGGTGCTTGCGCCGCCAGCGCACCGACGGGTGCTCGGGCAACGCCTCGTCGACCGCGATCCATGACGCGTTCGCCAGATCGATGTCGCGGCTGCGTTTCGGCGCCGCCGCACGCGCGATGAACACCGCCGAGCGGATCGGCCCCAGGTGCCGGCCCACCAGATGCGCCGGCGGCTTGGCGGTGGCGCGCAGCGCCACGTCGGCCTCGCGCTGCGTCAGGTTGGCCAGTTCGTTGCGCGCATGGATCTCCAGCCTGAGCTGCGGGTGCGCGCGCGCGCAGCGCGTGCAGCGACGGCAGCAGCAGGCCATTGAGCAAGGTGTCGGTGGTGCTGATGCGCACCAACCCGCTGACCGCAGCCTCGCGCACCTGCGCCAGCGAACGCGCCGCCTCGAGCTCGGCCTCGATGCGCTCGGCGTGTTCGGCCAGGCGCTGGCCGAGCTCGGTGGCGCGATAGCCGTCGCGCGAGCGCTCGAACAGGCGCTGGCCGAGCGACTTCTCGCTGCGCTGCACGGTGCGGAACACCGTCGAGCTGTCGACGCCGGCGAGTTGCGCGGCCGCGGCCAGGTTGCCGCCACGCACCAGCGACAGCAGCAGCGCCAGTTCGGTGGCACCGATGTCTCGTTGCACGGATGCATTCATTCTTTGCACCTTGTCCTATTTTCAATGCACGTGTGCAATCTTAGATTCGCACCCGTCGCTGATCAACCTTGGAGTTCAGATGTCCGCTGTCCTCTCCGCCGCATCCGCCCCCGTGGCCGCCGCAAGGGCCTCTTCGTCCACCGCGTGGGGCCTGCTCTTGCTTCGTCTCGCGCTGGGCTCGATGTGGATCGCCCACGCGATGCTGAAGCCGCTGGTGTTCAGCTTCGCCGGCACGGCGCAGTACTTTCAGTCGGTGGGCCTTCCCGGGGCCCTGGTGACGCCGGTGTTCGCGGCCGAACTCGCCATCGGTGCCGCGCTGGTGTTCGGCATCTATGCGCGCCAGGCCGCGCTGCTGTCGCTGCCGATCCTGCTCACCGTGGTGTGGGTGCACATCCCGAATGGTTGGGTGCACACGGCCCAGGGCGGCGGCTGGGAGTACCCGGTGTTCCTGTTGCGTCAGCTCGCTGGTGCTGTGGCTGGCCGGCGACGGCACGTGGGCGCTGCGCCGCAGCGCTCGCTTGGCGCCGGCCGCACGTTGAACAGGGGCGGCCATGACATGCGAACTCACTCTCATCAGCCATGCGTTGTGCCCCTACGTACAGCGCGCGGCCATCGTGCTCGCCGAGAAGCGCGTGCCGTTCACGCGGCGCGACGTCGACTTGGCGAACAAGCCCGACTGGTTCCGCGCCGTGTCGCCGCTCGGCAAGACGCCGGTGCTGCTGGTCGGCGACACGGCGATCTTCGAATCGGCGGTGATCTGCGAGTACCTCGACGACACGCTGCAGCCGCGGCTGCATCCCGGCCGACGCGCTGCAGCGTGCGCGCCACCGCGCGTGGATGGAGTTCGGCTCTGCCATGTTGAATGGCATCGCCGCGTTCTACGGCGCGCCCGACGAGGCGAGCCTGCTGGCACGCCGCGACGAACTGGTGCAGCGATTCGTCACGCTCGAGGCCGCGCTGGATGACGGGCCATGGTTCGACGGCGAGCGCTTCTCGATCGTCGATGCGGTATTCGGCCCGGTGTTCCGCTACTTCGACACCTTCGAGCGCTTCGGCGACTTCGGCTTCTTCGACGCCACACCCAGGGTGCTGGCGTGGCGCACCGCCCTCGCGGCACGCGAATCGGTGCGCCGCGCGGTCGCCGCCGACTACGACGCGCGCCTGTGCGCCTTCATCGCCGAACGGGGCTCGGCGCTGTCGCCACGCGCGTCGGCGTTGGCGGCCTGACGACGGTCGCGCTACTTCGTTTCGCGCGCCCTCGCCAGCAAAGCGCGTGCTTCGTCGCGCCGCCCGGAGTCGGCCAGCGGACGGCCTGGCCGCGGCGGCGCCTGCAGTGCGCGTTCGAGGTAGGCCGCCGCCTCGTCGGCTCGCCGCGTCTCGAGCAGATATTCGCCATAGAAGAAGTTGGCGTCGATGCCCTGCGGATTGATCGCCAGCGCCTTTTGCAGCAGCACCTGCGCCTTGGTCTTGTCGCCGAAGCCGAGCGGCCAGCCCGGCACCTTGTAGTACAGGACGCCCAGGCTGCTGTACGCCGAGCCGTCCAGCACGTTGCCGTCGAGCTGGATCGCCGCTTCGTACAGCGCCTTGGCTTGCTTGGCGAGGCTCAATGCACCGAGCCCGCCTTTTTCGCCGGCCCAGCTGCTGACGATGATGCCCTCCCACACCAGCGGCTCGCTGCGACCTGCGAACGACTCGCTGACCGCATGGGCCTTGCCTGCCAGCGCCTCGAAGCGCCGCTCGCGCTCTGGCGCCGGCACCTGGTAGCGGATCGACTCCCACTCGCGCTGCAATTCGGCGACGGCTCCATCGATGGATGCGGCACGTGTGCCCGGCGGTGCAGTGAACAGCGTTGCTGCGGCCAGCGTCAACAGGCCGCGGCGCGTGAAGGACATGAGCGGACATGGGGGTGGTTCATGGCGCAATGCTGAGAGGGGTGGAGGAAGGAGCGCGAGCCGGATCGGCATCCGGCAGGCACCGGCGATGGCGCGTGAACGCCGCGTCGAGCCAGCTCGGCGCCAGGCGCGTTGAGCCGCACGGCCAGCTTCTCGGGCCAGCCGACGAAGAGCTCGGCCCGCCGGTCATCGCGCAACAGGCGCAGCAGCGCATCGGCCACGATCTGCGGATCGTCCATCGCTGTGCCGGTGGCCCGGTTGTACGCCTCGACCGCCGCATCGTTGAATGCGGTGCGCGTGCTGCGCGGACCGAGGTACTGCACGCGCACGGCGCTGTCGGCCAGCTCGCGCCGCAACGCCTCGGCGAACCCGCGCAGGCCGAACTTGCTCGCGCTGTAGACGCTGAAGCCGGGCAGGCCCAGTCGGCCGAGCGCCGAGCCGACGAACAGCACTTGTGCGCCGGGCAGGCTGCGCAGGTGCGGCAACAGCGCCTGCGTCAGCAGCATCGGCGCCAGCAGGTTGGTGTGCAGCACACGCTGCAGATTGCCCGGTGCCAGCGACTGCAACGGCCCGAACGACGGCACGCCGGCGCCATGCACGACGACGTTGGCACCGAACGATGCCGCAGCCGTCGCCAGCGCGCCGATGCAGTCGCTGCACAGCAGATCGACCGCATGCCATGCCACGCGTCGCCGAGCCGTGACTGCGGCGCCAACGCCTGCGCCTGCGCGCGCCAGCCGTGCCGCCGAGCGGCCGACCAGCATCACGGCGGCGCCGGCCTGCAGCAGCGTAGGCACCGCGATGCGGCCGATGCCGCCGCCAGCGCCGGTGAACAGACACGCGCGCGCGCTCGGGTTTCATGCCGTCACCCGTGCGGCTTGTGGGGCCTGCGCGGCCGTGTGCGGCAACGGCAGGCTGCGGAACACGTCGCCGTACAAGCGATAGAACGCACGCGCGGCGTGCACGATGTCCGCCTGATCCTGTGCATCGTCGATGCGGTCCATCAGGCGCGCGAAGTCGGCCGTGTGCTTCTGATCGAGCGTGCCGTGCGAGCGCAGGTAGCTGAAGGCCGCGTCGGGCAGGCCGAGCGGCCGCTGGATGGCATCCGCGGCCAGCAGTGCCAGCGACACGCTGGTGCCTTCGAGCACGTGCACCATGCCGAAGAAGCCGAGCGGGTTGCCGCGCGCGATTGCGTCGTACGCAAAGGCCACCATCACCTCGGTGGCATGTGCCGGCCGGCCGCGCGACACCGCCTGGGCGTCGCCACCGCAGGCCCGGATGTCGTTCAGGATCCACTCGTCGTGGCCACGCTCCTCGTCGATGTATTCGTCGAGCGCGTCGTGCAGCCATGCGTGGCGCGACGGCAGCGCGGCCTTGCACGCCGCCAGCAGCGGCACCGTGTGGCGCACGTGGTGATAGGCCTCGCGCAGGAACGCGAGGTAGCTCGGCAGCGACACGTCGCCACGCAGGCAGCCCTCGATGATGGGCGTGCGCCGCAGCTCGTCGCGCGGCTCGGCGGTCTGTTCGACCAGGCGTGGGTAGAAACTCATGATCGGCTCCGCGACAGTTGGGGGATCGGGTCGCGGTCAGCCCAGGGCGTCGGCGTGGCGTTGCCAGGATCGCCGCGCGTTGCGGCCGACCGTTGGCGGTGGCCATGCCGCCCTTTGCGCTGAACTCGGCGCGCGCACGCACCCAGTGCCGCACGCGCGCGTAATCGGGCAGGGTGGCGTTGGCCGCATCCACCGCGGCCTGCAGCGCCGCATCGGGCAACGCCGCTGGTGCGGCCACAGCACCGCACTGAGCGCGGGCGCGCCGTCGCCGAACACCGCGGCCTGCGCCAGCGCAGGCTCGCCGCGCAACGCCGTCTCGACCCACTCCGGGCTGACGTTGCGCCCGAAGGCGGTGATCAACACATGCTTCTTGCGTCCGCGCACGTGCAGGTAGCCTTCGTCGTCGATCAGGCCGAGATCGCCGGTCGGCCACCAGTGCGGCGGCGCTTCGGCCTCGCCCAGGTAACCGGCGAACAACGCGCCGGCCACCAGATCTCGCCATCGTCGGCCACACGCAGCTGCGCATGCGGCAAGACACGGCCGACACTGCCCGGTCGATCGGCACCGGGCAGGTTCAGAGTCTGCACCGAGGCGCCCTCCGACAAGCCGTAGCCTTCGTAGGCCGGCACACCTCGCGCGCGGGCCGCATCGATAGGTGCGCGCGCCGACTGCCGCGCCGCCGACCGCCACCAGCTTCAGGACTGTCGGGCGCACGCATGTGGCGCTGCTGCAGCCAGGCGGTCCACGCGCGCAGCATCTGCGGCAGCACGATGATGCTGTGCGGCCGGTGTTCGCGCAGCGCCGCATCGAAGCGCGCCACGTCGAAGTTCCGAGGAGCCCGACCAGCCCAACTGTTGCAGCGGCAGCACGATGCAGCGCGCCCCCTGCGCGAACGCGGTAGCCAGGCCCGCCACGTTCTCGAGCAGCACCGGCAGCGGCAGCGCGCACAAGTGGCGTTGCAGATCCAGCGGGGCCATCGCCTGCAGCAGGCCTCGCGTCACCGCCTGCAGCGCTGCGCGGGTCAGGCACACGCCTTTGGGCGCACCGGTGGTGCCCGAGGTGAACGTGATCTTGGCCGTGCCCGGCGGCATCGCGACCGGCTCGGCGCGCAGGCTCAGCAGTGCGAGTGCCTCGCCGGCCAGCGAGCAAGGCTGCATCTGCACATCGGGCCATTGCGCGGCCAGCGGCGCCGACACCAGCAGCGTGTCGACACCGGCCGCACGCAACGCGTGCGCGATCTGGGCCGGCGTGAAGAACAGCGGCAGCGGCACGTGCACGATCGCGGCCTCGGCGGCCGCCGCATCGGCGATCACCCAGGCCGGCCCGTTGTCGAGCAACGTGGCGAGCACGCGCGCACCAGCCGTGCGCAGGCGCTGCGCCAACGCGTGCGCCGCGGCCTGCAGGCGGCTGCGCGGCCAGTTGCCGCCGGCACCGCACAGGGCGCCGGGCGCATGCGCCGCCGTCATGCCGCGCCCGCCCGTGCGCTGCGCCGCGCGAGTTGCTGCAGCGCGCTCGGCAAGTAGCCTGCCAGCACCGTCGGCTGATGCTCGTAGTAGCTGCCCCAATGCCGCGCGTCCTCACCCAAGGCGGCGGGTTCGGCGCGGCCCAGGACCAACGTCGCCACACCGAGTCGGCCGAACAGGTGACGCAGCTCCTCGGTCGTGGTGCACACCACCCAATGGAACCCTTGTGCCGAAAGGTGCATCCCTAACATGCTCATCAGCCGCATCGCATCGCCGGCGCTCGCGGCGGCGAGGTGCCCGACTTCGACGACGCGCGCGCGCGCCGTTGCCGCACCATGGCTTGCGGCCAGCATGCGCTCGATCGGCGCCCGCAGATACGCCTCCAGGAACAGCCGGCCCGTGCCGGCGCTGCGATAGCCCGCCGCCGCGACCACGCGGTGGCCGTTGCTTAGGCTGACCAGCGTCGGCGCGAAATGCGTCAGATCGGCGCCGAATCGCTCGGCGTACACCGTGCGGATGAAATCCTCGACGGGCGCGCGCGCGGGATCGCCGACGGCATGCGCCGACCACATCGGCGGCGCAGTGGCCGCGGTTCGGTGCAAGACGGACACGGACGACATCGGCATCACTCCAGGTATCCGACCCGGACAAAGCCGGGTCGATCAGCGAGTCGCCATCGTCGTCAACGAGCTTGAAGCTGGCCTGAAGATCGCGCCGAATCGGCGCGGAGTTGTATCCGGTCGTGTCGCGGTGGCCGCGATTGCGATGTATTGCGCGCGTCAGCGCGCGGGCGCGAGCGCCAGCTCGACCGCGAAACCGCGACCGCGCACGGGCTCCACCAACCTCAGCCGGCCGCCGTGCGCCCGCGCCACGAGATCGGCCAGCGTGAGCCCGAGGCCCGGCACGCCGTCGTAGGCCTGTGCATCGAGCGCGCTGGTCAGCGCCTGCCGGCGCTCGGCCGTGATGCCCGGGCCATCGTCATCCAGTCGCACCGTGCCCGGCGCCGGCGTCGACACGTCGACATGGCTCGCACCATGGCGCTGTGCGTTGTCGAGCAGATTGGCCAGTGCGGCGGCCAGCAGATTGGCATCGGCCTGCAACGGAAATTCGACATCCACCGCCACCTGCACGCGCTCGAGCGGAAACTGGCGCAACAGCCGATCGAGGTCGACGGCCTCGCGTTCGAGCTCGCCATCGCTGCGAAACAGCGTCAGCAACGCCGCCACCACACGCTGCAATCGACCGGCCGCCTCGCGCGCGCGTTGCAAGCGAGGCCTCAACTCGGCCGGACATTCGCGCAGGCTGACCGCGAGCTGCGCATCGATGCCCGCCAGCGGCGTGCGCAACGCGTGCGCGGCATGGGCGGTGAAGGCACGCTCCTGTGCAAGCCGCTTCGCCAGGCGCTGCCCGAGCTGGTCGATGGCGCTGTGCACGGGCTGCAATTCGGAGCGCTCCGCCGGCCCCAGCGATGCGCCGGGCACGAGGGGTTCGTGCTGCAGCAGGCGTTGCGACAGGTGCTGCAGCGGAGCCAGTTCATGGCGCAAACGGGTGCGCAGCCAGAAGTAACCCAGCAGGCTCACGGCCAGCGCCGCCAGCACCGCATTGAACGCCACTTCGAACTGTGCTTCGGCACGTTCGGTGCGGGTCTGCGCAACGTAGAGCGTGCGGCCGTCACCACCGAGCGCCGTGCCGTACACGCGCCAGTCGGACGCATCGAAGAACCCTGCCATCGGCGTGATGGCCAGCGGCGCGGCCGGCGCACGACTCGATCGCGCGACCACGCGCTGTGACGCGTCGACCACCTGCCAGGCGAAGCGGCTGCTCATCCGCACCTCGGTGGCGCCGCGCGCCGGCGCGATCTCATGGTCGCGCAACAGCACGCCCAATACCTCGGCCGAAGCGACCAGCGTGTCGTCGAGCAGTTCGTCGACCTCTTCCTGTGTCGCCAGCCACACGCCGGTCGACACGGCCGCCGCACAAACGAGCGAGCCGAGCAAGACCGCGCGCGCCAACCGACGGCGCATCGACGGCAGGGCAGGCACGCGGTGATCGGCGGGCGCAAGGTTCATGTCAGTGCGGCACGGGGGCCCCGAGGGCGCTGACGCCTTCTTGCGGGCAGCGAGCGAAGACGTCGGGGCTCGTTCATCCGGGATCGAGACGGTAGCCCAGCCCGCGCACCGTCTCGAGCAGATCGCGCCCGAGCTTGCGGCGCAGACTCGACACGTGGACTTCGAGCGCGTTGCTGCTGATCTCGCTGTCGAAGCCGTGCACCAGCCGCTCCAGATCGGACTTCAGCACGATGCGGCCGGCGCGCAGCGCCAGCGCCTCGAGCACGGTCCACTCGCGCGCCGTCAGATCGACGCGCTGATCGTCGCGATAGGCCGCGCGAGCGTGCAGGTCGATCATCACGTTGCCGGCAATCAGGCGTGCGGCGGGTGCGCCCGCACCGCGCCGACAGATCGCACGCAGCCGCGCCGCCAGCTCCTCGGGCGCAAACGGCTTCACTAGGTAGTCGTCGGCACCGCTGTCCAGGCCCTGCACGCGATCCACCAACCGATCGCGCGCCGTCAGCATCAGGGCGGGCGTTGCATCGCCTCGCGCGCGGCGCGCGCGCAGCCAGTCGAGCCCCGAGCCGTCGGGCAGTTGCCAATCGACCAGCAAGGCATCGAACGGTTCGCCGCGGGCGGCGTCGGCTGCATTCAGGCTGCGAAACCAGTCGACGCCGTGCCCATCGGCGCACAGGTAGTCGCGCAAGCCCTCGCCCAGGATGTCGTCGTCTTCGATCAGCAGCAACCGCATTGCAGTACTTGGTTGACTGCAGACGTTACCACCGCATCGCGCCCGCGTGCGACGCGCTTCAGTGGGGCTTCAGGCTGTGACGCTGCAATGCGGCCATGTTGTCGATGCGTTCGATCCGGACTGTGCGCCCGCCTGCAGAGGAGCGCTTCACGGTCACCACCACGGTGGAGCCCGTGCTGCTCGTGGCCAGCGCGTTCTTTGGCGCTGGCGGCCAACCGCCCGTTCTTCGCGGCGGCGCTGCGCGGGCACGACGCGGGCGAGCCGGCCACCTGGGCCTTCGTCGCCGCCGTGACGGCCCTGCTGGTGGCGGTGCATTTCATCCTGATGGCGCTGGTGTGCAACCGCTGGACGCTGAAGGTGGTGCTGGCGCCGCTGATCGTCGCCACCGCGCTGGCCAGCTACTTCATGGCGCGCTATGGCGTGTTCTTCGACGCCGCGATGGTGCGCAACGTGCTGCACACCCACGTCGCCGAGGCGCGCGAACTGCTGGCACCGGCGTTGCTGCCGCATCTGGCGCTGTATGCGATCGCGCCGCTCGTGCTGCTGTGGCGCGTGCGCGTGGTGCTCACACCGCTGCCGCGCGCCGCCCTGATCCGTGCCGGCTGGCTGCTGGCCGCGTCAGTAGGGGCTGTGCTGGCGCTGCTGGCGGTGTTCCAGCCATTTGCGTCGCTGATGCGCAATCACCGCGAGGCACGCTATCTGATCACGCCGGGCAACGTGGTGGTGTCGTTGATCAGCGTGCTCGCGCGCGAAACGCGTGCGGCGGCCACGCCGCGACAGTCGATCGGCACGGACGCCAAGCCCGGGCCGAGCTGGGCCCTGCGGCGCAAGCCGCTGCTGCTGGTGTTGGTGGTGGGAGAGACGGCGCGAGCGGCCAACTGGGGCCTGAACGGCTACGCGCGGCAGACCACGCCGCAGCTGACCGCGATGCCGGTGATCAACTTCCCTCATGTCACGAGCTGCGGCACCAACACCGAGGTGTCGCTGCCGTGCATGTTCGCCCCGCACGGTCGCCGCGACTACGACGAGGCGCGCATTCGCGGCAGCGAGAGCCTGCTGCACGTGCTGTCGCGCGCCGGCGTGGCGGTGCACTGGCGCGACAACCAGTCGGGCTGCAAAGGCGTGTGCGACGGCCTGTCCAACGACAGCGTGCAGGCGCTGAATGCACCGGGTCTGTGCCACAACGGCCAGTGCCTCGACGAAGGCCTGCTGCAGCGGACTGGAGGCGCGCCTGGCGACTGCGCAGGGCGACGCAGCTGCTGGTGCTGCACCAACTCGGCAACCACGGGCCGCCCTACTTCAGGCGCTACCCGCCACCCTTCGCGCGCTTCGTACCGGCCTGCAACCACGACGACCTGGCCTTGTGCTCGCGCCAGGAGATCGTCAATGCATACGACAACGCGCTGCTGTACACCGACCATGTGCTGGGCCAGCTGATCACGCAGCTGTCGGCGCATGCGGATGGCGTCGATTCGATGCTGCTGTACGTGTCCGACCACGGCGAGTCGCTGGGTGAAGGCGGGTTGTTCCTGCACGGCATGCCGTACGCGATCGCACCCGACGTGCAGACGCAAGTGCCGATGCTGATGTGGCTGTCCTCCGGCACGCCGGGCAGCATCGGCCTCGATGCCGCATGCCTGCGCCACCAGGCCAGCAAGGCCCTGACGCACGACCACCTGTTCCACACCGTGCTGGGCTTGCTCGACGTGCGCACCGCGCTGTACGAGCCGCGTTGGGATTTCAGCGCCGACTGCCGCAGCACGGTTGCCGCACAACGTTGAAAGCAGTGTACGCAGTCCGGCAGCGCCGTTGGGACGCCGCGGTCTCGTGGCTCGGGCTGGTCGCACTGGTGCTGTGGGAGTGGTCCGGGCTGGACCTTGCGCTGACGCGGGCCTACGGCTCGCAGGGCGGATTCGCCTGGCGCGATGCCTGGCTCACGCGCACGCTGCTGCACGATGGCGGCCGCGCGCTCGCCGGGGCGGTGCTGGCGCTGTGGCTGGTGTGGGCGCTGTGGCCCGGGCGCAGCACCACGCCGACGCGGCGGCTGCGCTGGATCGGCGTGGCGCTGCTGTGCCTGTTGCTGGTGCCCACGCTGAAGCAGTTCGCCGCCAGCAGCTGCCCATGGGATCTGCTGGAGTTCGGCGGCCGCGTGGCGAACTACGTGCCGCACTGGAAGCTCGGCGTGCACGACGGCGGGCCGGGGCACTGCTTTCCATCGGGCCACGCGGTGGCGGCGTTCGCCTTCTTCGCGATCTATTTCGAGCGCCGCGAATGCTGCCCGCGCACGGCGCGCTGGTGGCTGTTGGGCGTGTCGATCGCCGGCGTGCTGTTCGGCTGGGCGCAACTGGCGCGCGGCGCGCACTTTGCCAGCCACACCTTGTGGTCGGCCTGGTTGTGCTGGGTGGTGTGCGCGGCTGCGGCGCCACTGCTGGCACCGCGACCGGCGCCTCGGCACACGGTCAGCGCGTGACGCCCGGCCGCTGCACCGCAGCGGCGTCCCAGTCCGGGCCGCGGAACCAGGCATCGTCTTGCAACGCGGCACGCACCATCGGCAGCGCATCGATGCCCCAGAACAAGCGCCCGTCGACGTCGATCGTCGGCACGCCGAACACGCCGCGCTGCAGGGCCTCGTCGCTCAGCGCACGCAGTTCCTTCTTGACGTCGTCGCCGGCCGGGTCGCGCACAGGCGCGAGTTGCCCGGCCAGCGCACGCAGGCGTTGCGGGTCGACGGCATCGGCGCCGCCGCGCCACACGTGGCGCATCAGGGCCTCGACGACTCGCCGGTTCGGCAGCTCGCCGGGCCTCGCGCACGCCAGCGCAAGGCGCAGCAAGGGCAGCGGGTTGAACGGGTGCGACGCCGGGCGTGTCGATCGGAACCTGCAGCGTGTGCGACAGCCAGGCGATGTGGCGGAAGGTCCACTGCCGCTTCGGCTCGATCTCGGCCGGCCCCTTCTGGCCCCAGTGGCCGAGCAAGCCGGCGAACAGCACCGGCCGGTACTGCACCTCGTAGCTGCAGCCCTCGAGCGCCTGCGGCAGGTGCTCGAAAGCCAGGTAGGCGAACGGCGAGATCACGTCGAACCAGAAAGACGATGCGCTTCATCGTGTCGCCTCCGTCGGCTGCGTGTCGGCGGCCATGCGGCGCGGCGCTGCTCCAGCCGCTGCCACACCGCGCGCTTGTCGTCGTCGTCCATCGTGCCCCAGGCGGCGATCTCGTCGATCGTGCGCAGGCAGCCCTCGCACAGGCCGCTGGCCGCGTCCATGCGGCACACGTTGATGCACGGCGACGCCACGCCGCTCACCGGCTGGCTCACGCGACCACCACGTCGCTCACCGGCGCGCCGGTGTAGCGTTCGAGATCCTGCGGCGTCAGCTTGAACACGCCGTTGGGGTGCCCGGCCGCGGCCCAGATCTCGCCGAAACGAAACAGGTCACGGTCGATCAGCGTGACGGGCGCGGTGGCGTGCGCCAGCGGCGCGACGCCGCCGATGACGAAACCGGTGGCGGCGCGCACGAACTGCGCATCGGCACGGCCGAGTTCGCCGGTGACGGCGCCGACCTTCTTCTCGTCGACGCGGCGGTCGCCCGAGGCGATCACCAGCACGGCGCGGTCGTCGCTGCGGCGGCGGAAGATCACGCTCTTGGCGATCTGGCCCACCGCGATGCCGAGCGCGTCGGCGGCCTCCTGCGACGTGCGCGCCGCCACGTCGAGCCACACCGGCGCATGCGCATGGCCGAGCTCGCGCAGCGCCTGGGCCACGCGCTTGAAGCCATCGGGTCGGTCGGCAGCGTCGTTCACTGCGCTCACTGCACGAACGCCTTGCCGCGCTTGGCCAGCAGCGCGCGCCCGACGCGCGACACCGGCGGGCGGCCCAGCTGCTCGGAGATGGCCGCGCCGGCGTCGACCAGCGCGTCGATGTCGAATGCCGGTCTCGACGCCGAGTCCGTCGAGCATGAACACCACGTCTTCGGTGGCCACGTTGCCGGTCGCGCCCTTGGCATACGGGCAGCCGCCGAGGCCGGCGACGCTGGCGTCGAAGGTGAACACGCCGATCTCCATGCAGGCATAGATGTTGGACAGCGCCTGGCCATAGGTGTCGTGGAAATGTCCGCTCACCTCGTCGAGCGGGTAGTGCTTGAGCGCACGCTCGAGCACCGCCTGCGCCTTGCGCGGCGTGCCCACGCCGATGGTGTCGGCGATGCCGACGTGCTGCACGCCGATCTCCTTCAGCAACCGGACCACATGCTCGACCTCGTCGGCCGACACGTCGCCCTGGTACGGGCAGCCGAGCGCACACGACACCGCGCCGCGCACCTTGATGCCGGCGTCGCGCGCCGCCGCCACCACCGGCGCGAAGCGCTCGAATGCTCTCGGCAATCGAGCAGTTGATGTTGCGCTGGCTGAACGCCTCGGTGGCGGCACCGAACACCACGATCTCGTCGGGCCGCGACGGCAGCGCGGCCTCCAGGCCCTTCATGTTGGGGGTGAGCACCGAGTAGCGCACGCCGGGCTGGCGCTGGATGCCGGCCATCACCTGCGCGTTGTCGGCCATCTGCGGCACCCACTTGGGGCTGACGAAGCTGGTGACCTCGATCTCGCGCAGCCCGGCCGCCTGCAGGCGCTGCACCAGCGCCACTTTGTGCTCGGTGGCGACCGGTTGCTTTTTCGTTTTGCAGGCCGTCGCGCGGGCCCACTTCGACCAGCGTGACGCGTGAAGGAATCATGGCGCTCGCCTCACGATTGGGATGTGCGCACCACTATAGCGGTGCGCTCGAGCGCCCGCGGTGACCAAGGACTTCCTGCACGAGTGGACTGCGCGTGCCGCGGTCGCGGGATTGCGGGGAACTTGCCGGCGAGGACAATACCGTCCACAGGCCAGCCGATGATGACTCCCACTTCCAACCGTCGGCTGCAACTCGCCACCCGCATCCACTATGCGCTGATGCGCGAGCTGGGCCAGGGCATCGATGTCGGGCGCCTGCTGAAACAACCGCTGTACGCGCGCGACGCGCTGTTGGTGTGCGACGCCTGCACCGGCAACGACCTGCAGCGTCTGGCCAAGGCATTTCGCGGCGCGATGCAGGAAGCGATCGACGCCGGCGCCAGCGGCAGCTCGACCTTCGGCCTGTCGGCGTTCAGCGGCTCGCAGATGTCCACTCCCGGCGAGGGCTGGACCGAGTCGGTGCCGACCGCCTGACTCGACTCAGGTCCCCACGCCCACGCGTTCGCTGCCTCCGAGGGGCTGGTCCGGCTTGGGACGGCCCGGCGCCGGACCGGATGCCGTGGCCCTTCATTCCTGCAGGCGCAGCAGCTCGCTGCCTTCGCCCACCTGGTCGCCCGGCGCGTAGAGGCAGTCGCGCACCACGCCGTCGCGCGGCGCGTGGATGGTGTGCTCCATCTTCATCGCCTCCATCACCGCCAGCGCCTGGCCGCGCGCCGACCTTGTCGCCGGGCTTGGCCATGTAGGCGATCAGCTTGCCCGGCATCGGCGCGGTGAGCTGGCCCGCACTGGCGGCGCCCTCGCCGGCATGCGCGATGTCGTCGACTTCGCGCACGTCGGCGCGGCCGTCGGGCGCGAACACGCTCACCTGTTCGCCGTGCACATACACCGTGAGCGACTGGCGCCGCTCGCCGAGCGTGACGTCGTGCACCTCGCCCGACGAACGTGCCGCGAACGGCCAGCTCGCGTCGCCGATCGCCAAGCGCAGCGCGCCGTCGTGCAGGCGCGCCAGCGCCACCGCGTGTTCGTCGCCGCCGCGCAACAGGTCGAAAGTGCCGCGCGCGCGCCGCCATGCAGGCGCCAGCCGTCGCGGCGCGACCACGGGTCGGCATCGGGCCGCGTGTCTCGTCGGCGAGCGCATGCGCCACCACGCCGGCCGCCGCCACTTCGAGCGGCAGCGGCGGCTGGCCGAACAGCGCCGCGCGTTCGCGCTCGATCAGCGCGGTGTCGAGGTCGGCCTGCGCAAACGAGCGTGAGTTCACCACGCGGCGCAGGAAGGCGACGTTGGTGTGCAGGCCGACGATGTGCGTGTCGCGCAGCGCCGCGTCGAGCCGCGCCAGCGCCTGCGCGCGGTCGTCGCCCCAGCACGATCAGCTTGGCGATCATCGAGTCGTAGTACGGGCGTGATCGCATCGCCCTCGCGCACGCCGGCGTCGATGCGCACCGCGGCGGCGCGATGGAAACGCTCGGCATCGGCATTGCGGCGGAACGCCACGTGCGCCGGCCAGCGCAGGGTGCGCAGCGTGCCGGTGGCCGGCAGGAAGTCCGCCTCGGGGTTCTCGGCGCAGATGCGCGCCTCGATGGCGTGGCCGTCGATCGCCAACTCGTCCTGCGTCATCGGCAGCGGCTCGCCGGCGGCCACGCGCAACTGCCACTCCACCAGGTCGAGCCCGGTGATCGCCTCGGTCACCGGGTGCTCGACCTGCAGCCGCGTGTTCATCTCCATGAAGTAGAAGCGCAGGTCGTTCTCGTGCGGCTCGGCGATGAACTCCACCGTGCCGGCGCCGACGTAGCCCACCGCCTTGGCCGCGGCCACCGCCGCCGCGCCCATCTCGGCGCGGCGCTCGGCGCTCAAGCCCGGCGCGGGCGCTTCCTCGAGCACCTTCTGGTGCCGGCGCTGCACCGAGCAGTCGCGCTCGAACAGGTACACCGCGTTGCCGTGCGTGTCGGCGAAGACCTGGATCTCGATGTGGCGCGGCCGCGTGACGTAGCGCTCGACCAGCACGTGGTCGTCGCCGAAGCTGGCCTTGGCCTCGCGCTGGCAGGAGGCGAGCGAGGCTCGAAGTCGTCTGCCTTGTCGACGCGCCGCATGCCCTTGCCGCCGCCGCCGGCGCTGGCCTTGATCAGCACCGGGTAGCCGATGCGCTCGGCCTCGCGCGTCAGCAGCGCCGGGTCGTTGTCCTGGCCGTGGTAGCCGGGCACCAGCGGCACGCGCGCCTTCTCCATCAGCGACTTGGCGGCCGACTTGCTGCCCATCGCGGCGATCGCCGAAGCGGGCGGGCCGATGAACACGATGCCGGCATCGGCACAGCCCTGCGCGAAGTCTTCGTTCTCCGACAGGAAGCCGTAGCCCGGGTGGATCGCCTGCGCGCCGGTCTGCTTGGCGGCCTCGAGGATGCGATCGATGCGCAGGTAGCTGTCGCGCGGCGACGGCGCCGCCGATGTGCACCGCCTCGTCGCAGGCCGCCACGTGCGCGGCTTGCGCATCGGCGTCGGAGTACACGGCCACGGTGCGCACGCCCAGGCGGCGCGCGGTGGCGGCGACGCGGCAGGCGATCTCGCCGCGATTGGCAATCAGGATCTTGTTGAACATGTTCGGGCGTCTTTGCACGTCAGGGTTCGGAAGGCCACACCACGTCGTCGTCCACCGCATAGAGCTTGCAGCGGTCACCGCTGCGACGCTGGCAGAAGCCGAGCGCGCGGCCCATGGCCCAATCGCCCGTCGCCCATCCGGCCGCGCCCTTTGGGCCGAGCGCGAACGCGCGCGGCAGCTTGGCATCGAGAAAGCGCTTGTACGCGCCGTCGCGGTTGTTCTGCGAGGTCGGCACCTTGGCCACGTCGTCGAGGCGCGCGTGGTGGGTGGCCGGTGGGCGCGCGATCACGCCGCTGTGGCTGAAGCCGATGCGCGCGAGGTAGGTCTCGACGATCGGCACCCAGCGGTTCATGTCGATGGTGACGCCGTTGTGGCCATCGTTGCCCGCTGCCGGCAGCGTGTGCAACTCGGCCTTGCCGCCGCCGTCGGTGAACGCCTGGTGCCAGCGCTTCGGCACGTCGGCGCCCCAGTACTTGTCGTTGTCCCAGTACAGCCACAACATCGGCACCTGCACCGTGCTGGCGTTCGCGCGCCACAGGCGCTCGATCTGCGTCGGCATGCACGGCTGGCCGGGCCGCCGTTCGGGGTCGCCGCCCGAGCCGCCGGCGAAGTTGATCGCCCCCACCAGGCCTGGCGGATTGCGCCAGGCCACCGCCACGGTGGTGAGTCCGCCGACTGATTGCCCCATCGCGACCCAGCGCGATGCGTTGACATACGGCAGCGTGCGCGCGAACGACAACGCCGCGATCACCTGGTCGGATGCCGCAGTCGCCACCGGCTCCACGCGCATCACGTTGCAGCCGCCGTGGTCCTCGGGATCGAAGTCGCCGTACGTGTCACCGTAGCCGACGCGCGTGGGCACCAGCACCACGAACCCCATGCTCACCAGATACCGCGACAGCGGTTCGAAACGCTGTCGCGCCTGCTGCGCGCGCCGCTCGCTGGTGGCGCGGCCGTGGCTCACGATGACGAGCGGAAACGGCCCGTCGCCGGCAGGCTTGAACACGGTGAGTGCGATCGGGCGCGTTTCCTGCCGCCCGAAGCTGTCCTTCACGGTCACCGGCAGGCGCAGCACCTGCTCGTGCAGGTCTTGCGCCAGTACCGGTTCTTCGGCGGGTGCGCCCTGCGCCAGCGCCGACGCAGCCCATGCGAGCGCGAGTGCGGCGACGAACCAGCCAAGCAGCCGCATCGCGCTCACGATGCAGCCGGTGCCGGCTCGCCGCGCCAGCGCCGCAGCAGCGCGCGCAGGAAGCGGTACAGCACGACGATCAGCGCCAGCATCACCGCCGTGGTGAGCGTGAGCCCGACGAAGAACCACACCGGGTGCTCCCACGCCAGCCACAACATCGCCGGCACGGCGGCGTCGCCGAGCAGCGACAGCCCGATGTTGGAGAACGGCTCGGGCGAGGTGTTGGCCGCTGCACGCGTGGTGGCCTTGGCGGCGTGCGACGTGGCGGCCAGTGCGCCGCCCATCAGCGCCGCCACGGTGGTCCACACCGCGGAGTCGCCGCCGAACACGCCGGCCGCCAGCGCCATGCCGGCCGGGATGCGGATGAAGGTGTGCACCGCGTCCCACACCGAGTCGACACCCGGGATCTTGTCGGCGAAGAACTCGACCACCAGCATCAAGCCCGATGCACCGAGCACCACCGGGTGCTGCAACACCTGGATGCCCGACGGCAGCGTGACCCAGCCGAGAAAGCCGGCCAGCCCGGTGAAGAACACCACCGCGTACAGGCGCAGCCCGCTGGCCCAGCCGAGCGCGGCGGCCAGCGCGACGAGCTGCGTGGTGTCCAGGTTCACGGCGTTCACCGGTCGAGGTTCACTCGCTCGCCTGCCAGCGCGGCGTGCGCTTGTTGAGAAACGACTGCACGCCTTCGCGCCCTTCGTCGCTGGCGCGGATGTCGGCGATGCGGCGCGCGGTGTCGGCGCGCAACGCCGCCGTCAACGGCTGACCGGCGAGGTCCTGCACCAGCTTCTTGCTCGCCTTGACCGCGGCCGGCCCGTTGGCGACAAGCGTCTGCACGATCGCATCCACCTTGGCATCGATCGTGTCGGCGGTCGCGAGCTCGTGCACGAAGCCGAGCCGATGCGCCTCGGCGGCGCTGAAGCGTTCGGCGCTGATGAAGTAGCGCCGCGACGCCTGCTCGCCGAGCGCGCGCACCACATAAGGCCCGATCGTCGCCGGCAGCAGGCCGAGCCGGGCCTCGCTGAGGCAGAAGTGCATGCCTTCGGCGGCGACCAGCACGTCGCACACCGAGGCCAGGCCCACGCCGCCGGCATAACAGTCGCCGTGCACGCGGCCCACCAGCGGCAGCGGGCAGGTGTACAGCGTGTACAGCATGTCGGCCAGCGCCTGTGCGTCGGCACGGTTCTGCTCCCACGAGTAGTCGGCCATCGCGCGCATCCAGTTCGAGGTCGCCGCCGGCGCAAAACGCCTTGCCGTGGCCGCCGATCACGATGGCGCGCAGCGATGCATCGGCGCCCAGCTCGCGAAACGCCGCCGTCAGCTCGGCGATCACCGAGTCGTTGAACGCGTTGCGCACGTCGGGCCGGTTGAGCCACACGCGCGCGACCGCGCCGTGGCGTTGGATGTCGAGCGTGGTGGTCATGGCTTCTTCGCAGCTTCGGCGAGCACCGGGAACAGCAGGTCGAGCTCGGGCCCTTCGTGGCCGAGGCCGGTCAGCGCCGCGGTGATCTGGCCACGGTGGTGCGTGCCGTGGTTGAACACATGGGTCAGCGTGGGCGTGAACGGCACGGTGCGCGCAATGCCTTCGGTGCTGGTGTAGTTGAGGGTGCCGTCGAAGCGCGCCTCGTCCCACGACTCGATCGCCGGCAGCCAGTCGCGCACCGCCTGCTTGAGCGCCGCGTGCAGCGTGGCGCGATCGCTGTGCATCTCTTCATCGAGCTTGCGTTTCGGCGACTGGCCGCGAGCGAAGCGCTGAAACCACAGGCCGTGCTCGGCGACCAGCAGGTGGTTCAACGTGCCGTGCACGCTCTTGAAGAACAGGCCGACGTCGCGCCTGTACTCGTCGTCGCTCAGCTTGGCGACATGGCGATCGAGCAGCCGGTCGGTGGCCCACACGTGGTAGCGGGCCAGCATCAGGAAATGGTCGCGCGCGTTCATGTCGGTCCGTAGCGCTTGGCGGCTTCGTCGAGCATCACTTCGGTGGCGCCGCCGCCGATGGCGAGGATACGCGCGTCGCGCCACAGCCGTTCGATCGCGGTCTCGCGCATGTAGCCCATGCCGCCGTGGAACTGCTGGCAGGTCTGCACCACCTCGTTGACCAGCTCGCCGGTCAGTGCCTTCAGCATCGACACGTCCTGCACCACGTCGCGGCCCTGCGTGACCAGCCACGCGCAGTGGTACAGGTACTGGCGCGCCGCGCGCGTCTTGGCGTCGAGCATCGCCAGGCGCTGGCGCACCGCCTGCTTGTCCCACAGCGTGCCGCCGAAGGCCTGGCGCTCGCGCACGTGCGCGAGCGTGAGCTGGAGCGCCTGCGTGCAATGGCCGACCGCCATCGCGCCGAGCGCGATGCGCTCGGTCTGGAAGTTCTTCATCACCGAACGAAAACCCTGGTGCTCGACGCCGAGCAGGTTGCCGGCCGGGATGCGGCAGTTGTCGAACACCAGCTCGGCGGTGTCCGAGGAGCGCCAGCCGGTCTTGTCGAGCGCGCGGCCGACCGTGAACCCGGGCGTGCCCTTCTCGACGATGAACATCGAGATCGCGTGCCGCGTGTCGCCGGTGCGCGCGGCCACGAAGTACAGGTCGCCATGCACGCCGTTGGTGATGAACAGCTTGCTGCCGTTGAGCACCCAGTGGTCGCCGTCGCTGCGTGGACCGGACCGCGCGCGTGCGGATGCCGGCCACGTCGGATCCGGCCCCCGGCTCGGTGATCGCCACCGCGGTGATCAGCTCGCCCGCGATGATGCGCGGCAGATAGCGCGCCTGCTGCTCCGGCGTGCCGGCGTGGTGCAGGTGCGGGCTCGCCATGTCGGTGTGCACGAGCACGGTGACGATGAAGCCGCCGAAGGTCGACTGCGACAGCGCCTCGGCGAACACCAGGTTGGTCAGCGCGTCGGCGCCGCCGCCGCCGTGTTCGGGCGCGAACATCAAGCCCAGCATGCCGGCCGCGCCGAGCTTGCGCAGCACTTCGCGCGGCACGCAGCCGTCGCGCTCCCACTGCTCGCCGTGCGGCTCGACCTCGCGCGCGATGAAGCGCGCGACCTGCTCGCGCAGCAGCTCGTGCTCGGGGGTGAGGTAGATGTTGTCCATGCCCGGCTACATCCGGAACACGCCGAACTTCGGGCTCTCTGGGATCGGCGCGTTCAGGCTCGCGCTGATCGCCAGCGCCAGCACGCGCCGCGTGTCGGCCGGGTCGATCACGCCGTCGTCCCACAGCCGCGCGCTGGCGTAGTACGGATGCGCCTGGTGCTCGAACTGCGTCAGGATCGGCTGCTTGAACGCTGCCTCCTCGTCGGCGCTCCAGCTGCCGCCCTTGGCCTCGATGCCGTCGCGCCGCACGGTGGCCAGCACGCTGGCGGCCTGCTCGCCGCCCATCACGCCGATGCGCGCGTTGGGCCACATCCACAGAAAGCGCGGCGAGTAGGCGCGGCCGCACATGCCGTAGTTGCCGGCGCCGAAACTGCCGCCGATGATCACGGTGAACTTCGGCACCGTGGCGGTGGCCACCGCGGTCACCATCTTCGCGCCGTGCTTGGCGATGCCTTCGCTCTCGTACTTCTTGCCGACCATGAAGCCGGTGATGTTCTGCAGGAAGACCAGCGGCACGCGGCGCTGGCAGCACAGCTCGATGAAGTGCGCGCCCTTCATCGCGCTCTCGGAGAACAGCACGCCGTTGTTGGCGACGATGCCCACCGGCATGCCCTCGATGTGCGCGAAGCCGGTGACCAGCGTCGCGCCGTAGCGCGCCTTGAACTCGTCGAACTCGCTGCCGTCGACGATGCGCGCGATGATCTCGCGCACGTCGTAGGGCTTGCGCGTGTCGGTCGGGATGACGCCGTGCAGTTCGTCGCTCGACAGCTTCGGCGGTTGCACCGGTTGCAGCCTCAGCGGCTGCGGCTTGGTCCAGTTGAGGTTGGCGACGATCTGGCGCGCGATCGCCAGCGCGTGCAGGTCGTTCTCGGCCAGGTGGTCGGCCACGCCCGACAGGCGCGTGTGCACGTCGCCGCCGCCGAGGTCCTCGGCGCTCACCACCTCGCCGATCGCCGCCTTCACCAGCGGCGGGCCGGCGAGGAAGATCGTGCCCTGGTTCTTGACGATGATGGTCTCGTCGCTCATCGCCGGCACGTAGGCGCCGCCGGCGGTGCACGAGCCCATCACCACCGCGATCTGCGGGATGCCCTGCGCGCTCATGTTGGCCTGGTTGAAGAAGATGCGGCCGAAGTGCTCGCGGTCGGGAAACACGTCGTCCTGGTTCGGCAGGTTGGCGCCGCCGGAGTCGACCAGGTAGATGCACGGCAGGCGGTTCTGCTGCGCGATCTCCTGCGCGCGCAGGTGCTTCTTCACCGTCATCGGGTAGTAGGTGCCGCCCTTCACGGTGGCGTCGTTGCAGACGATCATGCATTCGACGCCCGACACGCGGCCGATGCCGGCGATCACGCCGGCGCCCGGCGCGGCGTCGGAGCCGTCTTTCTCCTTGTACATGTTGAGCGCGGCCAGCGCGCCGATCTCGAGGAACGGCGTGTCGGGGTCGAGCAGCCGCTCGACCCGTTCGCGCGGCAGCAGCTTGCCGCGCGCGGCGTGCCGCTTGCGCGACTCGGCCGCCGCCGAGCGCGATGCGCTCGAGCTGCGCGTTGAGGTCGTCGACCAGCGCGCGCATCGCCGCCGCGTTGGCCTTGAACTCTTCGGAGCGCGGGTTGAGCTTGCTCGCGATCTGCGGCATCACATCGTCTCCGAGAACAGTTCGCTGCCGATCAGCATGCGGCGAATCTCGGATGTGCCCGCCCCGATTTCGTACAGCTTGGCATCGCGCCACAGCCGGCCGGCGGCGATACTCGTTGGTGTAGCCCACGCCGCCGAGCGCCTGGATCGTCTCGCCGGCCATCCACGTGGCCTTCTCGGCCGCATAGAGGATCGCACCGGCCGCGTCCTTGCGCAGCGTGCGCGCGTGGTCGGCGCTGTCGCAGGCCTTGCCCACCGCATAGACGTAGGCGCGGCAGGCCTGCAGCGTGGTGTACAGGTCGGCCACCTTGCCCTGCATGAGCTGGAACTCGCCGATGCTCTGGCCGAACTGCTTGCGCTCGTGCAGGTAGGGCACCACCACGTCCATGCAGGCGGCCATGATGCCGAGCGGCCCGCCCGACAGCACCGCGCGCTCGTAGTCGAGGCCGCTCATCAGGATCTTGGCGCCGGCGCCTTCGCCGCCCAGCACGTTGTCGGCCGGCACCTCGCAGTTCTCGAAGAACAGCGGGTAGGTGTTGGAGCCGCGCATGCCGAGCTTGTCGAGATGCTTGCCGTGGCTGAAGCCCTTGAAGCCTTTCTCGATGATGAACGCCGTCATGCCGCGCGCGCCCATCTGCGGCTCGGTCTTGGCGTAGACGATCAGCGTGTCGGCGTCGCCGCCGTTGGTGATCCACATCTTGCTGCCGTTGAGCACGATAGAAGTCGCCGCGGCGCTCGGCCTTGAGCGCCATGCTCACCACGTCGGAGCCGGCGTTGGGCTCGCTCATCGCCAGCGCGCCCACGTGTTCGCCGCTGATCAGCTTGGGCAGGTACTTCCTCTTCTGCGCCTCGCTGCCGTTGCGGTGGATCTGGTTCACGCACAGGTTGGAGTGCGCGCCGTAGCTCAGGCCCACCGACGCGCTGGCGCGGCTGATCTCCTCCATCGCCACGATGTGCGCCAGGTAGCCCAGCGCGGTGCCGCCGTAGGCTTCCTGCACGGTCAAACCCATCACGCCGAGCTCGCCGAGCTTGCGCCACAGGTCGGCCGGGAACTCGTTGGCACGATCGATCTCCGCCGCCCGCGGCGCGATCTCGTTCTGCGCAAAGGCGCGCACCGCGTCGCGCAGCAGCGTGACGTCTTCGCCCAGGTCGATCTGGAAGGTGGACTCGAACACGGTGTCTCCTCGCGCCGGGTTGTTGGCAGGATTGAGCCCGACTCAATTACATCAACGATCCCGCTGGATCCTGACCGGCGGATGGCAAGCGTAACAGGCGAAAGGTTGCGGCTCAAGGCTTTCTTGAGCCATACTCAACTTTATCGCATCCTTCCGCAGCGACTGCCATGACCGAAGCTTTGCTCACCTACCGCGGCACTGTCTATCCGTGGCATTGCGACCATGTGGGCCACATGAACGTGATGTGGTACGTGGGCAAGTTCGACGAAGCCAGCTGGCAGCTGTTCAACGCCCTGGGGCTGAGTGCGGCCTACCTGCGCGACGCGCAGCGCGGCATGGCGGCAGTGGACCAGCACATCTCCTACCTGCAGGAGTTGCACGCCGGCGCGGTGGTGTGCGTGCGCTCCCGCGTGCTCGAGATCAAGGAGCGCAGCATCCGTTTCGAGCACGAGATGATCGACGAGACCACCGGCACGGTGGCCGCGCGCACCACGCTGAAGGCGGTGCACCTCGATGCCGTGGCGCGCAAGTCGGTGGCGTTCGCCGACGCCGTAGTCGCCAAGGCCAAGGCCTTGGTCACCGAGCCTGCGTCCACCTGATGGCGCGCACGACGACCCCGCGCACCGGCACCCGGCCGGCCGTCGCGAAGGGAACGCGGGCCGTGCGCAGCACGGCCGCGATCCAGGACGGCGCCGCCAAGCCGCAACGGCGCGCCCCGGCCAGCGCCAAGAGCGAGCAGCGCGTGCGCGACATCCTGCGTGTGGGCCGCGAGGTCTTCTCCGAGCGGGGCTACGAGCGCAGCACCACCACCGAGATCGCACAGCGCCTGGGCATCAGCGAGGCCACGGTGTTCACCTACTTCCGCGGCAAGCGCGAGTTGTGCGTGCGCGTGATCGCCGACTGGTACGACGAGATCACCGGCACGATCGAACAAGGGCTGCCGCGCGACACGCCGGTGCGCACGCAGTTCGATTTTTTCGTGCATGCGCACCTGCGCCTGTTCCTCGGCCATGGCACCGGCATGTGCGCGCTGGTGCTGTCCGAGGGACGCGACCGAGGCCCGGCCGACCTCGGTGACGCGGTGTTGCCGCTGCACCGCCGCTACACGGCGCCGCTGATGGACTTGCTGGCGCGCGGCCAGGCCGATGGCGTGGTGCGCAGCGACGTGCCGCTGCGCCTGCTGCGTTCGCTGGTGCTCGGACCGATGGAGCACCTGCTGTGGGAAACGGTGTCGACGCGCAAGGCGATCGACATCGACGCGCAGGCGCGCGCGATGTCGATGCTGCTGTGGAGCGCGCTGGCCACGCCGGGCGCCGAACTGGCCGCCCTGCGCACGCTGCGCGGCGCCGTCGAGCGATCGCTCGATCAGGCGCGGGTGTGATCCGGTGCGCCCGAGGCGCGCCGGCTACAGGTACCAGGAGAAGTAGAAGCCGCCGTGGTTGGCGTCGACGCTGACGGCGCCGCTCTTGTATCGCTCGCTCACGTAGCGCAGCTTCAGGCCGATGGACGGCGTGACCATCCACTCGCCTTCGATCACGCCGCCGACGGTGTTGTCGAAATCGATGCGCGCACCCGACAGCACGCCGCGGCTGTCGATCTTGGCGTTGTTGACGAAACGCGCGCCGCCGCCGAGCTTGAACTGCGGCGCCACGTGGTAGTGGCCCAGCAGCTCGATCGGGTAGCGCGAGAAGCGAAGCGAACCGTCGCTGTTGCCATTGGTCTCGTCGACGTGGTAGCCGACCGTGGCCTGCATCGTCACCTGCGGGCCGAGGCGGAACTCGGCGCCGCCGAACACGTGGACCAGGCCACCGCTCTTGATGTTGTCGGTGCTGCCATCGGTGTAGACCACGGTGGCCAGCGTGTCGCCGCCACCGGTGAGGCCCAGGCCGAGCACGCCGCGCACGGTGCGCTCCTGCGCTTGCGCGGCCACGCCGGTGCACACCAGGGTCGCAGCCAGGATCAACTTCTTCATCAGCTTCCTCGCGGAATCAATCGATGCGGGGCATTGTGGCCAGGCCGCATCGCGCCGTGACGGCACGTCGCCGCGATGCCACTGGCACGCGTGAACTGTTGCCGTTCCCAATGCCGGCTACGCCGACATCACGCCGCCCACGTTGAACAACGCGAGCACGCCCATCACGGCGAACAGCAGCGCCGCCAGGCCATGCACCCAGGCCATCGACACGCGGCGCAACAGCCGATCGCCGACGAACACCACCGGCACGTTGGCCAGCATCAGCCCGAGCGTGGTGCCCATCACGACCGCCACCAGCTCGGGATAACGGGCCGCCAGCGCCACGGTGGCGAGCTGCGTCTTGTCGCCCATCTCGGCCAGAAAGAACGCCACCGTCGTGGTGGCGAACACGCTCAAGCCGCGCGCGCGGCCGGCCTCATCGGCATCGACACGATCGGGCACCAGCATCCACGCCGCCATCGCGAGAAAACCGAGGCCGACGACCCAGCGCAGCACGTCGGGTCCCAGCAGTCGTGCGACCCAGTGGCCCAGCGCACCGGCCAGCGTGTGGTTGGCGAGCGTGGCCACCGCGATGCCGGCCACGATCGGCCATGGCCGCTTGAAACGCGCCGCCAGCAGCAGCGCGAGCAGCTGCGTCTTGTCGCCCATCTCGCCGAGCGCGACGACGCCGGTCGACCACCAGAACGCTTCCACGCTCGAGCTACTTCTTGCGCAAGCCCAGCGCCATCACGGCGCCGACGACGATCAGCGCGCCGGCGAACTGCAGCGGGCTGACCACCTGGCCGAGCATCAGCCAGGCGAGCAACAACGCGGCCACCGGTTCGACGTTGAGGATCGGCGAGTTGCTGACCGCGCCAAGCTTGGGCAGCAGCGTGAACACCGCGGTGAACGCGGTGCCGTACAGCACCGTCAGCGCGACCAACCCGCCCCAGCCGGCCGCGGCATCGGGCCAGCGCCATCCATCGGTGCCGAACGCGGCCAGCGCACCGAGCACGCCGACCATGCCCATCGTGAACGCGCTGCGCACACGGCCATCGAGGTCGGCCACTTCGTGCTGCGTGAGCGCGAGCACCAGGCCGAAGCTCACGCCGGCACCCAGCGCGAATCCGATGCCCGGCCCACTGGCCGACCACTGCGCACGCGCGTCGGGCGAGCCGATGAGCTGCACCACGTTCAGTGCCAGCGCCAGCCCGATCAGGATCACCGGCATCGCCAGCAAGGCCGCGCGCTCGGGCTTGCGACCGTAGATCACGCGCGCGGCCAGCGTGGCCCAGATCGGGTAGCTGTTGAACACCAGCAGGGCCAGCCCGACCGGCAGGCGCGCCACCGCGGCATACAGGCACACGCTCTGCACGCTGACCAGCAAGCCGATCAACAGCATGAAGCGCTTGTGGCGCGGCGTGGCGCGCCAGGGCACCCGCTGGCCCCAGACCAGCAGCGACACCACGATCGCCGTGATCAGGCTGCGCACCGCGACCGCGGTCACCACGTTGACGCCGTGATCGAACGCGATGCGCGCGGCCACGTGGTTGCCGGCAAACAGGCAGGCCAGCAACAGCAGCGTGACGAAGGCTTTGGGGCTGAGCGCGGTGGGGGTCACAAGGGCGGAGGCGGCGCCGCAGCGGCTGCTCGAGGACCGTACGCGCACGTGCGCTGCGGGCCGCACCTGGCGGCGCGCAGTCTCTCACAAGCGCCGCACGCCGCAACGGCGCGGGCCTCTCAAGGCGTCGGCGCGTGCACGCGAGCGGCGCGGCGCTGCAGCTCGTCGAATGACGCCAGCGTGCCGGCGATCGCGCTCGCCGCGACCGTGGGCGGACTGGCCAGCCACACCGAGCCCGGGCCCGAGCGGCCGGGGAAATTGCGATTGATCGCGCTCACCGTCACCTGGTCCGCATCGGTCGACGCACCGGGCCCGCAGTTCGCACACGCACCACACGCCGGCTGCAGCAACTGTGCGCCGACCGCTTCGAACGCCTTGAGGTAGCCACGCTCGATGCAATAGTCGCGCACGTCGACCGTGCCGAACTGCAGGTACAGCTGCACGCCGTCGGCCACGCGCAGCCCGCGCTCGGCCGCCCAGTGCAGCACCGCGTGGTAGTGGTCGAAGTCTTCGCGCTTGCCGGCGGTGCACGAGCCGCCGTAGGCGATGTCGAGCTTCGGCCGCTGCGCGAGGGTGTGCAGCGCGACGCCGTTGCCCGGGTCGCCGGGCATCGCCACCATCGGCGACAGCCGCGTGCCGTCGAGCAGCACGGTGTCGGCGTAACGCGCGCCGGCATCGCTGTGCATCCACGGCTCGATGTCGAAACGCAAGGCCGCGGCGCTCGCGCAGGAAGCGCTGCGTCTCGGCGTCGGGCGCCACGATGCCGGTGAAGCCGCCGAGCTCGGCCACCATGTTGGTCAAGGTGGCGCGTTCGTCGATCGACATCGCCCGCACCGCCGCCCCGCAGAACTCGAACACCTTGCCGACGCCCAGGCCCTGCTTCAGCGGCGGCAGCGCCAACAGGTGCAGCACCACGTCCTTGGCGGTCACGCCGGCCGGCAGCGGCCCCGAGATGTCGACGCGCAGCGAATCGGGCATCGTCAGGCGCGCCGCGCCGGTGACGAAGGCATTGGCCATGTCGGTGGTGCCCACACCGTAGGCCACGCAACCGAGCGCGCCGGAGTGCGTGGTGTGCGAATCGGTGCCGACGATCAATTGCCCCGGCAGCGCGTAGCGCTCGGCCACCAGCGCATGCGAGATGCCCTGCGAGCCGGTGTTGTGCGCATCGCCGGGTTCGAGCTGCGCTTGCAGGTAACCGTGGTGGGCCAGGCCGTGGCGCGCCACGAATCCGCGGTGCGCACGCGACAGCCGCTGCACGCCGCCGATCAGGCCCTGCGCCACGTGCACCGGGCTCTGGTGCACGTAGGGCAAATGGTCCTCGAACGCGACGATGCTGCGCGGCTCGTGCAGCGCCAACCCGTCGCCGAACGCGTGATCGAGCATGTGCGCGCACATGCCGGTGTAGTACTCGTGGATGAAGCGCAGGTCGGCGCGCACGAAGCCGCCCTGGCCCGGCGCCAGCCGCGCCGGCGTGTCGGGCGAGGCCAGCGTGTGCCGATCGACGATCTTCTCGAACAGCGTGCGCGGGGTCGCGTCATCAAGGGCGGCAGCCGCCGGCCGCAACGCCACGTGGCGCAGCTTGGCCTGGCCATAGGGCAGCAGACCGCCGACCCGCAGGATCGCCGCGGCCAATGCATCGCGCCCGGCGAGCAGCTCGTCGAGCGCGATCGGCTCGCCGCGCTGGATGCGTTCGACGAGCCCGAAGTCGGTGCTGGTCAACAGGCCGAGGTTGTCGGCGTTCTGGCGGTAGATGCGCTCGAAGCTCTCGGCGATCACCAGCCGCACGCCGGCAGACACGTTCGGCCACCACGCTGTGCTCGCGCGAACTGCCTTTGCCGTAGCGCCGACCGGCCACCACCACCTCGATGCCGGCGGCGCGCACCGCATCGCGTGCGATCGGCCGCTCGTTGCCGGCCTTGAAGCCGGTGTACGGGTAGTGGGCGAGCGCGGCATCGAAGTGCACCATCACCGGCAGCGGCGTGATCTCGTCGGTGGACACGTCGTCGCGCAGCGGTCGCGCACGGTCCAGCGTGCAGCGCTTCGCCCGCGAGTTGAGCGCGCACGCACGCCGGATCGGCGCTGAGGAACAGCAGCTTCGGTGCGAACCGGATCGATGTCATCGCGCTCGCACCGGCGGGTTCACTGCAGCTCGATGCCGGCCTTCTTCACCAGCTTGGCGTACTTGTCCTTCTCGGAGCGGAAGTACTGCTGCGCATGGTCGCTGGTGCTCACGTTGATCGTGTTGCCCTGCTTGGCCATCGCCTCCTTCACCGCCGGGTCGGCGAACGCGGCGGTGATCGCGTCGTGCACGCGCTTGACGTCGGCCGCGCGCCATGCCCTTGGGCCCGAGCACACCGAACCACGCCTCGACCACGTAGCTCGGCAGCCCCTGCTCGGCGATGGTCGGGATGTCGGGCGCGGCCGGCGTGCGCTGCGCGCCGCCGACGCCGATCGCGCGCAGCGCGCCGCTCTTGATGTGCTGCTGCACCGACGGCAGCGCCAGCGTGCCGAAATCGATCTGGCCGCCGATCAGGTCGGTGACGAACGGCGCCGACGCCCTTGTACGGAATGTGGCGCGCCTTGGCGCCGATCTCGCCGACGTACTGCTCGCCGGTGAGGTGCAGGATCGTGCCGTTGCCGCCCGAGCCGTAGGTGAACTCGTCGGGCTTGGCTCTTCAGCAGCGCGGCAAATTCCTTGTGGTCCTTGGCCGGCACCTTGTTCGGGTTGACCACGATCACGATCGGCGTCGCGCCGACGATGGCGATCGGCGTGAAGTCGCCCGGCATGTCGAACGGGATCGTCTTGTACACGCTCGGAAAGATCACGACGTTGTTCGACACCACGCTGAGCGTGAAGCCGTCGGGCGCCGAGCGCGCCAGCTGCCTGCAGCCCGACGATGCCGCCGGCGCCGGGCTGGTTGTCGACGACCACCTGGTAGCCCAGCGCCTTGGCCAGCGCCGGCTGCGCGGCGCGCGTGATCGCGTCGACGCCCGAGCCGGTGGCGTTGGGCAGGATGAACTTCACCGTCTTGTCGCCGGCGGCCTGTGCGAACACGCGAGCCGCCGGCCGCGGCCAGGCCGAGGGCGAGCAGGTCGCGGCGGTGGATGGAATGGAATCATGGGCTTGTCTCCTTCGGTTTGCAATGGGTGCGGCTCAGGCCACGGCGCGACTTTCGACCAGCGCATCGATCTCGCGTTCCGCGATGCCGATCGCCGCCAGCACTTCGCGCGTGTGCTCGCCGCGCTTGGGCGGATTCATGCGCACGCCGGGGCGCTGGCCGTCGAGCGTGAACGGGAACAGCGTGGTCTTCACATGCTGGCCGGCGCGCTCGCCGTCGGTGAGCGTGATGTCGGCCAGGCCGCCGGTGCTGACGAGGTGCGGATCGTCGAGCAGTTGCTCGGGCTTCATGATCGGCGCGAACGGCAGGCCGGCGGCCTCGAAGCGTCGCGACAGCTCGGCAGCGCTGAAGGCCTGCAGGCGCCGGCTCAGCTCGGGCAGCAGCGTGCGGGCGCGCGTGCACGCGGTCGTTGTTCGACTTGAGCGCCGGATCGGCCTTCAGGTCGTCAAAGCCGAGCGCATCGCAGAACGTGAGCCACTGCGCGTCGCTGACCGCGGCGAGGAAGATCTGCTCGCCGTCCTTCACGGTGAACACGTCGTAGATCGCCCACGGGCTGATGCGCGCCGGCATCGGCGCCGCGGGCTTGCCGGTGATCGCGTACTGCAGCATGTGCTGGCCGACGAGGAACACGTTGTTCTCGAACAGCGCGCTCTGCACCTCCATGCCGCGGCCGCTGATGCCGCGCTGGATCAACGCGCCGAGGATGGCGATGGCGCCGAACATGCCGCCCATGATGTCGTTCACCGACGAGCCGGCGCGCAGCGGATCGCCGGGTCGGCCGGTCATGTAGGCCAGGCCGCCCATCATCTGCACCACCTCGTCGAGCGCGGTGCGGTGGTCGTACGGGCCGGGCAGAAAGCCCTTCAGGCTGGCGTAGATCAGCTTCGGGTTGCCTTTGCTCAGCGACGCGTAGTCGAGCCCGTACTTCGCCATCGTGCCGGGCTTGAAGTTCTCGGCCACCACGTCGGCGCTCGCCGCGAGCTGGCGCGCGGCGGCGGCACCGGCCGGTGTGTGCAGATCGATCTGGATGCTCTTCTTGTTGCGGTTGAACATCGGGAAGAAGCCGATGCCGGCGCCGAGCAGCGTGCGCGTGCGGTCACCATCGATCGGCTCGACCTTGATCACCTCGGCGCCCAGGTCGGCCAGCACCATGCCGCAGGTGGGGCCCATCACCATGTGGGTGAACTCCACCACCTTCAGTCCCGCCAGCGGCTGCGGCAGCTTCGGTTGTTGCGCGTGCATCGTGGGACCTCTCAGCCAGCGGCAGCCAGCAGCGTCTTCGGCAGTCCGGCGCGCCACAGGCTGCCGTGCAGCGTCTCGCCGTCGAGCCAGCGACCGAGTCGCTCGCGCAAGCGCGATCAGGCGCTCGAAGTCGCAACCCGGTGGGCACGCTCATGCTGGCGAACAGGTAGGCCACGTCTTCGGTCGCGACGTTGCCGCTCGCGCCCGGCGCATGCGGGCAGCCGCCGAGGCCGCCGAGGCAGGCATCGAAGCGGCGCACGCCGGTCTGCCACGCGGCGAAGACATTGGCCAGGCCCAGGCCGCGCGTGTCGTGGAAGTGCGCGCAGCCCAGGCTGGTCGCCGGCCACTTCGCGCGCCTGCGTCGAACAAGCGGCTCACCGCGAGCGGGTCGGCATAGCCCACGGTGTCGGCCAGGCCGATGCGCTCGGCGCCGGCGGCAAGGGCGCGCTCGCACCAGGCGCAGCACCTCGTCGGGCTCGACGCGGCCCTGGATCGTGCAGCCGAACGCGGTGCTCATGCCGACCTCGATCACGCAGCGCGAGCCGCGCGGCGTCGCGCAGGTCGCGCATGCGCGCGATCTCGTCCACCGCCTCGTCGGGCGTCTTGCGCAGGTTGGCCAGGCTGTGCGCGTGGCTGGCCGACAGCGGCAACAGCATCGCGTGCGCGCCCGAATCGATCGCACGTTCGGCGCCCTTCAGGTTCGGCACCAGCACCGAAGCGGTGAGACCGGGCAGCGTGAGCGCGTGCGCCACCAGCTCGGCGGTGTCGGCCAGTTGCGGCATCAGCTTGGGCGGCACGAACGAGCCGACCTCGATCTCGCGCAGGCCCGCGTCGTACGCCGCGCGCAACCACTGCAGCTTGTGTTCGGTGGGCAGCGTGCGCGGCAGGATCTGCAGCCCGTCGCGCAGGCCGACTTCGCGCACGATCACCGGTGCGCCGGATTCCGGAGGGGTGGGGGTCATGGGAGCACATCCTAGACATTCCCATCGGCGGCGCCAGCGGTATTTGGGAAGCCTTGTCGTTCCAATCCGGAATGCCAGAATGGCGCGCCGCGAACCCACCATGCGACGCACGCTCGACCCCATCACGCTGCGCCTGTTCGTCGCCGTCTGCGAGGAGCGCAACATCGCGCGCGCCGCGGCACGCGAAGCGATCGTGGCATCGGCAGTCAGCAAGCGCATCGCCGCGCTCGAGCAGGCGGTGGGCGCGGCGTTGATCGTGCGCGGCCGGCGCGGCATCGTGCCGACCGCCGCCGGCGAGGCGCTGCTGCGGCGCGCGCACGAACTGCTCGGCAGCATGGAACGTGTGCATGCGGAGTTGAGCGAGTTTTCGAGCGGTGCGCACGGCAGCGTGCGCGTGGTGGCGAGCCTGTCGGTGCTGGCCGAGCAGCTGCCCGACGACATCGCCGCGTTCCTGGCGCGCTACCAAGCCGTGCGCGTCAGCCTGGACGAGCTGGTGAGCCCGGAGGTCGTGCGCAGCGTGCGCGAGGGCGCCGCCGACGTCGGCGTGCTGTGGGACGCCGCCGACCTGCGCGGCGTGCGCGCGCTGCCGTATCGGTCCGACCATCTGTGCGTGGCGCTGCACCCGTCGCATCGCCTGGCCAATCGCAAGCGCCTGCGCTTTGCCGACACCTTCGACGAAGTGAGCATCGGCCTCGCGACGGGCGGCACGATGGACGCGATGCTGCGCCGCCAGGCCGCGCTGCTCGGCCGCAGCCTGGTGCACCGCATCCAGGTGTCGAGCCTGGACGCCGCCTGCCGCATCGTCGGCGCCGGCCTCGGCATCGCGGTGCTGCCGCGCGAGGCCACCGCGCCGCACGCCAGCGCCACGCGGCTGGCGATGGTGCCGCTGGCCGAGCCCTGGGCGGTGCGCCGCTTCGTGATCGTGTCGCGTCCCGACGATGCGCTGTCGGCGACCGCGCGGTTGCTCATCGACCATCTGCACGCGCAGGCCGCGGCCCACCCGCGCCGCTAGCGTGCCCGACCCTGGTGCCAGCATGGGTGACGCATCAGGGGATTCCGGCCGCGCGGACGCGCCTGACAAGATGCTTCGTTCATGGCCAATGCACCCGAGGCGCCTGATCCGTCGTACTGGCATCCCGAGCTGCTGGCTGGTCTGCTGCGCAGCAAACGGCTGACCGTGCTGTACGGACGGCCGGGGCCGTGGCGCGATGGCATGGTGCGCCGCGGCCTGATGCCGCTGCTGCGCCCGACCCCGCAGCCGCTGCACACGCGGGGTCGCACACGCCGCCGGCAGGTGCCAGTCCGCTTCGACGGCTGGGGGCCGTTGCCGCTGCAGGCGCTGCGCACGCGCATCGATGCCGAGTTCTCCGCCGCGTGGCCGCACGGCTCGCCGGACACCCTGGCCGCCCATCTGCGCGCCATCGGCCGCCAGCACCAGGCCACCGTGCTGCTGGTGCTCGATGGTTTCGAGCGCCACCTGCACGAGCGCGCCGAACGCCACGACATCGAACGCTTCGACATCGAACTGTCGGAGTGCATCACGCACGAGGGCGTGCCGGTGCACGTGTTGCTCGTCGTCGACGAGCTCGAGAACCGCGCGCTGCAGCGCTACACCCGCTGGATCGCCAACTTCGGCGACGACTTCCTGCGTTTGCCGAGCCTGAGTCCGCAGGCAGCCGATGCGCACTCGCCGTGGCATGACACCGACATCCTGGCACCGCCGGAAGGCGACGACGACGAACCCATGCCGCCGCATGGCGAAGGCGACTGGCCGGTGGACGTGTCGCTCGACCTCGCGCTGCCCGCGGGCGCAGAGACGCCGCCCGCGCCGCAACTGCCAGAACCCATGCCGGTGGCCGCGCCGTTCGCCGAATCGGAGCCGATGCCCTGGCCGGACGAGGTGTCGCTGCCCGAGTCCGCGCTGACCGCAGCGCCACCGCCGGCGCTGCCTGTGCCGGCCGTTGCGCCGGTGCCTGTGCCGCTGCGCCTGCCCGTTGCGCCGGTGCCTGTGCCGCCCGTTGCGCCGGTGCCGAAGGCCGCACCCCTGCCACCGCCACCGCCACCAACACCCGCACCGATCAGCGCACGCAACGCCGCGGCCTACGAGACGCCCTCGCTGGAACCGCCCACATTCGACTTCCCGCACCTCGATGCGCGCACCGAAACCCCGGGGGTTGCCGTGCGCAATGCCGGGCTGGCGGGCAACGGCGCGCAGGCCGCCGTGCCGCCCGGTGGCCGCGTCGAGCCGACGTTGTTCGTCGATCCGCCCGCTGTGTCGCCGCCACCCGCACTGCCGCGCACGCCGCCGCCACCGCCCGCACCGCCAGCAGCGCCGAGCGAGTCGCCCTTCGGTGCCTGGCCGCCAGCGGTCGCCGGCGCCGCGCCGCCACCCAGGCCGCCCGCCGTCGCCGGCGCTGCGCCGCCATCCGGGCCGCGCGCCGCGCCGCCGTGGCTCAGCGAGGCCGACGTCGAACAGATGCGTCGCATGCAAGAGCGCGGGCCGCGCTGGCCGGGGCTGCTCGGCTTGGCGCTCTACATGGTGGTGCTGCTGGCCGGCGCGTGGTGGGTGGCGCGCTGGATCATCGACAGCCAGCGCGTCGAGACGCGGCAACGGCCGATTGCCGAGACGCCGGCAGCGCCCGCGCCAACCCGCGCCCGCGCCGGCGCCAGCACCGACTGCGGCGCCGCCGACGGCCGCGGCCAAGCCCGCCGCGCCGGCCGCGCGCGGCCTCGGCGTGGCATGGCCACCCGATTCGGGCTCCGCGGCGCCCCTGGTCGATGAACTGATCCGGCTGGTCGCCACGCCGGCCGGTGTGGCCTTGCGCGCCCCTGCGGCCAACGAGCCGCCCGCGCTGGCGCTGATGCGCACCGACGCGCTGATCGCGGCGCGCGCAGCCAACACGCCGCTGCAGGTGGTGGCGCCGCTGTACAACGAGCAGGTGCAGGTGCTGGTGCGCACCGACGCCCGCTGGGACTACGTGCGCGAGATCCGCGGCCTGCGCTTGAACATCGGGCGCGCCGACGGCGCACGGGCGCGCACTGCGCGCGCGCTGTACCAGCAGCTGTTCGGCACCGCGCTGCCCGCCGCGCAGGCCAACGAACTCGACCTCGACGGCGCGCTGAGCGCGTTGCAGCAGCGCGCAAGCCCGATCGATGCGATCGTGGTGGTGTCGGAAGCGCCGATCGAATCCCAATTGCAACCCGCGGCGCAGCGCCTGGTGCGCGAGCTGACCATCGAAGGGCGCCAGGGCGCGGTGACGTCGCTGCCGGGGTTCTCGGTCTCGCGCCGCACGAGCACCGACCGTGCGCGCCTGTCGACCACCAGCTACCTGGTGGCACCCGGTGCGCCGCCGCGTGCGCACGATGCGTTGTTGCGCACGCTGGCCGTGGCGCTGTGCCGTGCGCAGCCGCAGCTGCAGAAGCAGGAGACGGCCCTGCTGCGCGGCTTCAAGCCCAACCAGCAGCCGGATGTCGGCTACCCGTACGTGCTGCCGCGCACGCCCGAAGGGACCTGCCCGGCGTCTTGAGCCGGCGCGTCAGCGGTACACGGCATCCTCGCGCCAGCCGAGCGCAGCCATCTCGTGCGCGCGCAGATGGGCCTCGCTCGGCATCATGAATTCGTCGAGCTGCGGCGGCTTGATCGGCGTGCTCGACAGCATGGCGTGCGCCTGGCCGCGGTGGTGGGTCTGGTGGTTGAACAAGTGCGCCAGCACGTGGCCGACGCGGTCGCGCTGGATGTGCGTGGCACGCGGCATCTGCACCTCGCGGTCGAGCGCCGCCGCATCCAGCGCATCGCAGAACGCGACCAGTCGCGCGTCGCTGGCGGCCTGGCGCGCGGCCAGCGCGGTGAGGTCATCGCTCGGCATGAAGCCATCCATCGTGGCGCGCAGATCCGGCTCGCCGTGCAGCGCGCCCACGTAGTACAGGTCGACCCACAGGATGTGGTTCAGCGTCTCGGCGAGGCTCGGAAAGAAGCCGGTGCGCGGCGCATGGAACTGCTCGCGCGACAGCGGCACCATCGCCGTGTGCAGCCGGTGGTTCGACAGCCGGTTGGCATGCGCCTGGATGCGCAGGTAGTGCGTGAGCTCCATCGCGGGTCAGGCCACCTCCGGCCCCACCGAACAGGCCCGATCCCCTTCGGGGGGATGCGAGCAGCAGCGGACAACGGGGTTTCATCTTCACGCGGCCTTCGGTGGCTTGACCGGCTTGGCCGCGACCGGCGCGCCGGACTCCTTCCACGCGCTGAAGCCGCCGTCGATGTGCGCCACGTTTTCCAGGCCCATCTCCTGCAGCGTCTTGGTCGCCAGCGCCGAACGCCAGCCGAGCGCGCAGAACAACACGTAGCGCGTGTGTGGCTTGGCGAACACCGGCCGGTGGTACGGCGACTCCGGGTCGACCCAGAACTCCAGCATGCCGCGCGGCGCGTGGACCGCGCCGGGGATCACGCCTTCGTGCTCGAGCTCGCGCACGTCGCGGATGTCGATGAACTGCACGTCGTCACGGCCATGCAGCTCGCGCGCCTGCTCGACGCTGTAGGTGGTGATGGCGGTCATCGCTTCGTCGACCATCGACTTCACGGTCTTCATTGCTGAGCTCCTGCTGGCGATCTCGCCATCATGCGCGGACTCACTTCGCCGGTGGCGGCAGGCGGCCCAGCACCGGTTCGAGCGCCAGCCCGATCGACACCAGGCGCCGGTCGCTGCCCGACGGACCATCGAGCTCCATGCCGATCGGCAGCTTGCTGCTGACACCGAGCGCAATCGGGATCTGCAATCCCGGCACGCCGGCGTTGCTGCCCGGATCGGTGTTCTGGATCACGCCGAGGAAGGTGGGCACGCTGCTCGACTCGGCGTTGGCCGCCATCGCCACCTTGGGCACGGTGGGAAACACGATCGCATCGAGCTTGTGCTGCTTGAAGGTGCCGGCGTAGAGCTTCTGCAACGCCGGTCGCGAGGTCTTCATTGCCGCCTGGTACGCCGGCTTGGCGTCGGTCACGGTGTTGTTCGGACCGGGCAGCTTGCGCGGAATCACCAAGCCTTGGTAGGTGCCCTTGACGTCGGGGCTCGCGATCTGCTCGGCCAGCTTGTCGATCGTCAGGCCAGTGCCGGTGCCACGCAGGTACTTCACCACGTCATCGTAGGCTTCGTACAACGCGACCGGAAAGCCGACCGCGCCATTGAGCTCGACGAGCTGCGGCATCTCGACGTCGACCACCGTCACGCCGGCCGCCTTGAGCTTGGCCAGCGCCCCGTCGAAAGCGGCCTGCGTGTCGGCGTCCATGTTGGCGAGCAGCGGCTTGACCAGGCCGAGCCGCACGGCTTTCAAGTCCGCCGGCTTGGCCGCGGCGCCGCCGGCGATCAGGCGGTCGAACAACTCGACGTCGGCCATCGCCAGCGCCATCGGACCGGCGGTGTCGCGGGTGTGCGAGATCGGCACGATGCCTTGCTGCGAATAGCGCCCGGCGGTGGGCCGCAGCGCGGCGCAGCCGTTGAAGGCGCACGGGATGCGCACCGAGCCGCCGGTGTCGGTGCCCAGGCCCGCGAGCACCACGCGCGCGCCCAGCGCCGCGCCGGTGCCCGACGACGAGCCGCCGGCGCTCCTGGAGAGGTCGTAGGCGTTGCGCACGCCGACCTCGGCGCCGCTCTTGAACGCCGGGTTGTAGCCCGAGATGCCGAATGCGAGTTCGTGCATGTGGGTCTTGCCGATGACGATCGCACCGGCGTCGCGCAGCTTCTTGACCACCGGCGCATCGGCCTTGGGCACGAAACCCTTCAGCGCCGGCGTGCCGCCGCTGCTCGGCAGGCCGGCAACGTGGATGTTGTCTTTGACCACGATCGGTACGCCGCTGAGCGGCTTGCAGGGCTTGCCCTTGGCGGCGTCGACCTTCTTCGCCGCCGCGATCGCTCCGGCCTCGTCGAGCGTGATGAAGGCGTTGAGGTCGGCGCGTTCCTTGGCGCGCGCGATCGCCGCACTGACCAGCGCCTCGCTCTTCACCTTGCCGGCGCAGACGTCGCGCGCGGCCTGCGCCGCATCGGACGGCGCCTGCGCCCATGCGGCACCGGCTGCCACGCTGGTCGCGGCCCACACGAGCTTGATCACTGAACGGCTCATCACGTCTCCTCCAAGATCTCAGAACGCGCCTTGCGCCAGCCAGCGCTCGATCGGCCCCTTGCGATCGTTGCCCCAGAACGGCTCGCCATCGACGACGAAGAACGGGGCGCCGAAGACGCCGGCCGCGATGGCTGCGTCGTTGGCACGTTTCAGCCGCTCTTTCCACAGCGCATCGTTCCACACTTGCTCGGCCGCGTCGGCGTCGAGTCCGGACTCACTGGCCAGGCGCTTCAACGCCGCGATGTCATTCAACGGCACGCCGCGCGTGAAGTACGCGCGCAAGCCGGCGCGGGCCCATGCCGACGCGGCCTCCATGCCCTGGGTGTCGGCCAGCCACCAGAACACGCGCGCGGCGTTCTGTGTGGGAATCGGGAACGGATCGGGCGGCTTGTAGGGCACGCCTTCGAAGCGTGCCGAGCGCGCGAAGTCGCGGTACGCATAGTCGCGCTTGATCGGGTAGTGCACCGGGCTGCGCAACTCGGCGGCCTGGAATGTGACGCCGAGCAGGATCGCATGCCAGTGCACCGCGCGGCCGTGGCGCGCCGCCAGCGCCTCGACCCATTCGGAGGCGATGTACGAGTACGGCGACGAGAAATCGAAGTAGAACTGGACCGGCGTCTTCATGTCAGTGGCGCCCGGCCGCCCGAACGCGCTGACGCGCCCCGGGAGCCACGAAGGGGCTCCTTTAGGAGCCGGGGGGCAGCGAGCGAAGCGAGCGTGGGGGCTCTTTCATCCGCCACGCTACGCCGCACCCGGGCCAGTGTCCATCGGGTGCCGGCCGGACGTGATCGTGACGCCTTCGCGCTGTTCGATCCAGCGCACCAGCTCGCTGACGCTGACCCCGGGCCCCTGCGCGCGATCGGCCTCCTGCCACAGCGGGTGGCCGGCTTCGCACAGCGGCATGTCCACGCCGGCTTCGCGCGCCACGCCGAGCGCGATGCCGATGTCCTTGAGCATCAGCTCGAGCTTGAACGGATCGTCGAAGCGCCGGCTGATCACGCGCTGGTGGATGTGCGTGCGCGTGATCCACGAGCCGCCGGTCGACGCGTTGAGCACGTCGGTCATCACCGCCGGATCCAGGCCGCAGCGTGTGCCGGTGGCCAGCACTTCGGCGGTGGCGGTGAGCGTCATCGCCGTCACCAGGTTGTTCAGGCACTTCATCGTGTGGCCGGTGCCGAGCGGCCCGAGGTGGAAGAGCTGTTTGCCCATCACGTCGAGCAGCGGCCGCACGCGCTGCACGTCGGCGTCGGCGCCGCCCACCATGAACACCAGATCGGCGGCCTCGGCGCCCCATTGCGCGCCCGACACCGGCGCATCGACCATCGATGCGCCGCGCGCGGCCACCGCGGCCGCGGTCTCGCGCGTCAGCCACGGCTCCGACGACGAGGTGTCGACCAGCAACGCGCCGGCGCGCAGGCCGGCCGCGATGCCGTCGGCCGCGAGCACGGTGTCGCGCACCACGCGGCCGTTGGGCAGCATGGTGAACACCACGTCGGCGCCGTGCGCGGCATCGCGCGCGCTGCGGCAGGCGATGGCCGCGCCGTGCGCCGCATGCAGCCGTTCGAGCGCTGCCGGCGTGACGTCGAAGCCTTGCACGCGATGGCCGGCTTCGCCCAAGTGGCGCGCCATCGGCACGCCCATCACGCCGAGGCCGACGAAGCCGATGGTCAGCGACTCCGATGGATGCAGTGTCTTGTGGCTCATTGCAGCGCTCTTCCGATCAGGATCTTCTGCACCTCGCTCGTGCCTTCATAGATCTGGCACACGCGCACGTCGCGGTAGATGCGCTCGACCGGAAAGTCGCTCACGTAGCCATAGCCGCCGAACACCTGGATCGCTGCCGAGCAGACGCGCTCGGCCATCTCGCTGGCGTTGAGCTTGGCCATCGCGGCCTCCTTCAGGCACGGCCGGCCGGCATCCTTCAGCGCCGCGGCATGCCAGATCAGCTGGCGCGCCGCCTCGATCTGCGTGGCCATGTCGGCGAGCTTGAACTGCACCGCCTGGTGCTCGAAGATCGGCTGGCCGAAGGCGCGCCGCTCCTTGCTGTAGGCCAACGCGGCCTCGAAGGCGGCGCGCGCCATGCCGACCGCCTGCGACGCGATGCCGATGCGCCCGCCCTCCAGCCCCGACAGCGCGATCTTCAGCCCCTGCCCTTCGTCGGCGAGCAGGTTGTGCGCCGGCACGCGGCAATCGTCGAACAGGATCTGCGCCGTGTCGCTGGCATGCTGGCCCATCTTGTCTTCCAGCCGTGCCACCGTGTAGCCCGGCGTGTCGGTGGGCACGATGAAGGCGCTGATGCCCTTCTTGCCGGCCACCTTGTCGGTCACCGCCATCACGATCGCCACATCGCCGTTCTTGCCGCTGGTGATGAACTGCTTGACGCCATTGAGCACGTAATGGTCGCCATCGCGGACGGCACTGGTCTTCAGCCCGCCGGCCTCGGAGCCGACGTGGGGCTCGGTGAGACAGAACGCACCCAGCATCTCGCCGCGCGCCAGCGGCTCGAGAAAGCGGCGCTGCTGGTCTTCGTTGGCGAACGCCATCAGGATCGAACAGACCGGGCAGTTGTTGACGCTGACGATGGTGCTGGTGGCGCCGTCGCCGGCGGCGATTTCCTCGAGGATCAGCGCCAGCGCGAGGTAGTCGAGGCCAGCGCCGCCCTTCGCCTCGGGCACGGCCACGCCATAGCAGCCGAGGTCGGCCAGCCCGCGCAGCTCGTCCTTCGGAAAGTGGTGCGACTTGTCCCACGCCGCCGCATGCGGCGCGATGCGCTCCTGCACGAACGTGCGCACCGCGTCCTGCACGGCCCGGTGGTCGTCTGACAACAACATCGCTGATCCCCTCGCGGCCAACCCGGCCAGTGTCGTGCGGCCGCGGCGGCCGAGCAACCGTGGTGTTCCGCCGCCCATTGTCGTCGGCATGCCAGATGTCGCCCGCTTGCTGCGCCGTGCGCGCGATCGTGGCTCCAGCGCGGCCGGCTGCACAGGCTGCGGCGTTGCGACGACAATGGCCCGGTGCAGCAGCGCGACCCATCGAGCGCCGCGCGCGTTGGAGACCTTGAGGATCTGGGTACCGGTGGCGCAACCCTCACCGCTTCGCAGCGTGCTCGTCAGGCCGACGCCCCGGCGGCTGCTGGTGGCCTCACCGTTCGTGGCAGTGGCGTTCGTGCTGGTGGCGATGGCCATCTTCTGCATGCACGTGCTGTCGGCGGCGCGCGCCTACGTCGGTGGCGAGAGTCTGTGGAGCAAGGGCCAGAAGCAGGCGGTGCAGCACCTGGAGCGTTATGCGCAGACGCGCTCGGCGGCGGCATGGCAGGCCTACCAGCAGGCGATCGCGGTGCCACTCGGCGACCGCGTGGCGCGCGAGGAGCTCGAAAAGCCGTCGCCCGACCACGAGGTGGCGCGCCAAGGCCTGCTGGCCGGCGCGAACCACGAGGACGACATCGACGGCATGATCCGGCTGTTCCGCTGGTTCCGCCGCGTCAGCTTCATCGACGAGGCGATTCGCATCTGGGCCGAGGCCGACGGATTGATCGCGCAGCTCACCGATACCGCCGAGCAGCTGCACCGCGCCGTGCAGGGCAACGCCGGCACCGAGAGCTTGGCACCGCTGGTGCAGCGCATCGAAGACCTCGACCGCCGCCTCACGCCGCTGGAGGTGCGCTTCTCGGCCACGCTCGGCGAGGCCACGCGCAAGACCTTGAGCCTGCTCACCGGCGTGCTGATCGGCGTGGCGCTGCTGCTCACCGTGCTCGGCGGCATGGTGGCGCGCACGGTGGCCGTGCAAGGTGCACGCACCGAGGCGCGTTTGCGCGCCAGCGAAGAACGCTTCCGCTCGTTGTGGGAGACCACCAACGACGCCATCCTGATCGTGGCGAGCGACCACATGATCCGCTTCGCCAACCCGGCGGTGCAAAAGCTGTTCGGCTACCCGGCCGGCGACCTGGTGGGCCGGTCGCTGTCGCTGCTGCAGCCCGACGGCGCCTATGCCGCGCACAAGGCGGCGCTGGAGCACTACCTGCAGACCAACGAGCGCACGCTCGACTGGAGCGGCACCGAGACCCTGGCGCGCCACCGCAACGGCAGCACGTTTCCGGTGGAAATCGTGTTCTCGGAAATGCAGCTGGAGGGGGAGCGCTTGTTCGTCGGCTTTCTGCGCGACATCACCAAGCGCAAGGAAGCCGAACGCGCGGTGCGCGAGGCCAACGAACAGCTCGAGCACCGGGTGGCCGAACGCACGCGCGAGCTGCGCGAGGCCAACGAACGCCTGATGGAACTCGACCGCATGAAGTCGCAGTTCCTTGCCACCATGAGCCACGAGTTGCGCACGCCGCTGAATTCGATCCTCGGCTTCACCAGCCTGATGCGCGAGGGCATGGCCGGGCCGCTCACGTCCGAACAGCAGCGCCAGCTCGGCTTCGTGCACAGCTCGGGTGAACACCTGCTGGCGCTGATCAACGACCTGCTCGATCTGTCGCGCATCGAGTCGGGCCGCATGAACGTGGCGATGGCGCCGTTCGACTTCGCCGGCGTGGCCGCGGAGGTGGGGCAGAACCTGAAGCCGCTGATCGAGCAGAAAGGCCTCAAGCTGGAGATCCGCGTGCCGTACACGCTGCCGATGGTCGGCGACCGCCGCAAGTGCTATCAAGTGCTGCTCAACCTGACCAACAACGCGGTCAAGTTCACCGAGCGCGGTGCGGTGCGCATCGAAGCCGCCGCGCGCAATGGCCGGCTCGACGCCAGCGTGATCGACACCGGCATCGGCATTCGTCCCGAGCAGGTGCGGCTGTTGTTCGAGGCCTTCCGCCAGCTCGACGGCACACCCCGACGCCTGTACGAGGGCACCGGACTCGGGCTGCACCTGAGCCGCAAGCTGCTCGATCTGATGGCGGGCGAGATCCGCGTCGAAAGCGAATTCCGCGCCGGCTCGCGCTTCAGCTTCTCGGTACCGCTCGACTTGAGTGCCGAGCACCGCCAGGCAGCCCATTGACGGCGATGGCGACCGCCGCGCTCGTCTTGCTGGTGGAGGACAACGAGGTGAACCGATACCTCGCACGTTTTCTGCTCGAACGCGGCGGCTTCGCCGTCGTCACCGCCAACAACGGCATGGAGGCGCTCGAGCAGGCCCGCGCCCACAAGCCCGACCTGATCCTGATGGACATCCAGATGCCGGTGATGGACGGCTACGAGGCCACGCGCGCACTGAAAGCCGACCCGGCGCTGCAGTCGGTGCCGGTGGTCGCGCTCACCGCCTACGCGATGCCGCACGAGCGCGAGCAGGCGCTGGCGGCCGGCTGCGCCGGCCACATCGAAAAGCCGATCGACACCAGCACCTTCATCGCGACGCTGCACACGTATCTGCCCGCGCCGCCGGAAGCGAACCCCGATCGGGGCCATTGACGAAGCGGTTCAGGCGGGAGCGTGTGGCGCGACCCAGGCGCCGGGATACAAGCGCTCGAGCGAGTCGACCGCGGCCTTGCGCAGCAGCGGCTGCAAGGCCGCTGCCAGGCGGTCGGGATCGCTGCCGGCCTCGAAGTGCGCACCGCGCGATTGAAACAGCGCGCGCAGCGCGTCGGCGTGCGGCACCAGCGCAGCGGCCACCACATCGCGCCAATGCGCCGGCGCCTCGCCTTCGGTCCACTGGCCGCGACCGCGACCGAAATGCGCCACCGCGAGGTAACGCAGCAGCGCGGCCTGCACCATCGGCGCCATCGCCTCGGCGGTCCAGCCGACCCAGGGCGGGCCGCCGCCGCGCATCACGTTGATGCCGCGTGCCAGGCCGGCGCCGCCGAGTGCACCCAGCAAGCCACCGGCGAGCAGCCCACCGCCCATCGTCAAGCCGCCGCTGAGCAGGTCGGCCTTCAGTCCGGCGAGTGCGCCGCTGAGCAGGCCGCCGACCACCGCCGCCGGCGCTTCGGGCACACGCACGCGCACGTCGAACTGCGTCGCCACGCGCGCCAGGATGTCGCCTTCCGCGCGGCCCTCGAGACCGTGCAGCGCGAGCAGTTCGACCGTGCTGGCGCGCACGTCGGCGTCCAACCGCGCGGCCAGCGCGGCCTGCGCCTGCGCGGTGGCATCTTCGCGGTCGGCGCTGCCGAGCAACGGCCCGAGCCGGCCGACCAGGCGCTTGACACGTTCGCCCAGGCCGGCAGCCGGCTCGATGCGCTCGCGCGTGCAGGCGATCTGCGCCAGGTTGCGCGCCAGCACCGCCATGGCGCGCTCGAAGGTGTCTTCGCGCATGCGCTGCCACGCGTCGCACAACCGTGCCATCGGCTCGCGCCGTGTCTCGTCGAGCACGGATTGCACCGCGCGCAGCAGCGTCAGCTCCTGCACCCAGCAACGCGCGAACGCATCCATCGGCAGCACTTGCAAGCCGGCGCGCAGGCCCAGCAGGTGGCGCTGCCAGCGCGTCACGTCCTGCGCCTCCGAAGCGGTGCCGCGTGGCGGTCCCATCTGGTTGAGCAGCACCAGCACCGGCTTGTCGAGCCATGCGAGCAACGCCATTTCGGCTTCGACATAGCCCGCGGCTTCGGGCGTCTCCGCCGCATTGACGAGGTACAGCACGACGTCGGCGTGCTCGCGCACGTGGCGCAAGGACTGCTGCGTGAACCAGAACGAGCGGTCGCGCCAGCGGTCCCACACCTGGGTCAGGAACCAGCCGAGCGCACGCCCCTGCAAACGCAGCCGGCGCACCAGGCGCACGCTGTCGCCGAGCCCGGGTGTGTCCCACAGGCGCAACTCGTCGCCCAAGGAGCTGCGCACCAGCAGGTGGTCTTCGTTCAGCTCGGTCACGTGCGGCTCGTCGCGCACCTCGCCGACGTCGCGCTGCAGCAGCGTGCGCGCCAGCGTGGTCTTGCCCACGTTGGTGTGGGCGATCAAGCTGAGCGCGATCGGCGCGGCTGCGCTCATCGAGCGGACGTGGCCGGATTCGCGGCGCCGGCCAATGCGGCGTCGAAGCCTTCGAGGGCCACGGTGCGCACTTGCACGGCGTGCGACGCCGCCCAGCGCCGCCATGCGGCGCGGCGCTCGTCGAGCCGTTCGGGCATCTCGGCGAAGCGTCGACGGTAGGCCGACTCGTCGACCAGCAACAGCAGCGGCAGTTGCGGCGCCGCCGCTTGCAACGCACGCACGAACCTGCCGTGATGGTCTTCCTCCGGCGTGGCCGCCAGGTCCGCCAGCACGATGCGGCTGGTGACGCCTTGCGACTCCAGCGCCTTGGCGGCAACCTCTTCATCGCCCACCGCGGTGGTGGCTGCCACTTGCAGCAGCACATCGGCGCCGAACTCGCGCGCCAGCAGCGCGCGCAATCCCAGTGCCGCCGATGCCGACGGCGCCTGGGCGTACGGGCACACCTGCACGGTGCTGCGCTGGCGGCGCAAGCCCTGCACCTCACGCTGCGTGGCGGCGTCGTTCAACGGAATCTTGAAGCGTCGCGCACGAAACGACGCCTGCACGAACGCCACCAACGCAAGCACCAGGCGTGGCAGCACCACGGCCATCGCCAGCGTGGCGGCATACAGATGGATCCAGGGCGCGGCCGGGGCGGACGCGGGCTGCGCCGGCGCGGTGAGGCGCATCGACGCGATGGCCGCGGCATCCGGCACGGCGATGCCGGTGACGGCGCTCGCCGGGGTCAGCAGCGGCGCCAGCACGCGGTGCACGTCGGCGGCATCGAGGAACGTGCTCTGCCAGCCGGCCCGGTAGTCGAGCACCAGGCCACGCAGGTACATGCTGCCCAGCAGACCGATCGCCAGTCCGGCGGCCGCCACGTGCAACAGCGCGGCGATGCGGGTCAGCGTCAGCGAAGTCGACAACTCGGCCCAGCGGCGCGAGGCCACCCGCAGCGGACCGTTGCCCGTCGAACGCTGCCACCACCGAAGCAAGGCCAGGCGCACCCCGCTCTTGGATTCGCGACCCGCCCGACCGGCGCCCGCAAGCGGCGCGGTGGCGAGCAGCGCATAGGCCGCGAGGTTCCACGCCAGCAGCGCCCACACCGACGGCGCCAACACGTCGACGATCTGGTTGCGGCCGAGCAGGTCGACGCCGAGGCCGCCGATCAGGCCGAGCAGCGCCGCCAGCGCCACCCAGCGCCAGCGCCACGGCGGACGCGCCAGCCAACGCTGCACGTCACGGTCGCGCGGCCGCAGCCGTTGCAGCGCGTGGGCGGCGCGCGCGGCGAGCAAGCGCTCGAGCGGCGCATCGGCAGGCAGCGTCTGCGCGGTCAGCTGGGTGGCCCAGGCCGCGTCTTCGCGCGTCCACAGCGGCGAGTCGGCGGCATCGAAGGCCTGCACCAGGACGACGGTGCGCGCAGCGGCTTCGTCCATGAGAGGGGCCGCGCCGCTGCAGCGGATCAGGGCCGAGCCGTGCGTGACGAAGCCAACCGGCCCGCTGTGTCGCCGCGCGTCGCGCCCAGGGGCGGCACCGTCAAAGCAGCTCGAGCGCCATCGCGGTGGCTTCGCCGCCGCCAATGCACAGCGCCGCCACGCCCTTCTTCAGGTTGCGCTTCTTCAGCGCACCGAGCAGCGTGACGACGATGCGCGCGCCCGAGGCGCCGATCGGGTGCCCGAGCGCAACGGCGCCGCCGTGCACGTTGACGATCTCGTGCGGCAGGCGGAATTCCTCCATCGCCGCCATCGTGACCGCGGCGAACGCCTCGTTGACCTCCCACAGGTGCACGGCCTTGGGATCCCAGCCGGACTTCTTGAGCACCTTCTGGATCGCGCCCACCGGCGCGGTGGTGAACCACTCGGGCGCCTGCGCGTGCACCGCGTGCGCGACGATGCGCGCAATCGGCTTGGCGCCGATCTTGGCCGCCGTGGACTCGCGCATCAGCACCAGCGCGGCCGCGCCGTCGGAGATGCTCGACGAGGTGGCGGCGGTGATCGCGCCGTCCTTCTTGAACGCGGGCTTCAGGCCCGGGATCTTGTCGAGCTTCGCCTTGAACGGCTGCTCGTCGAACTTGATCTGCGTGTCGCCGCCCTTGCCGGCCACCGTGACCGGCGCGATCTCCCACGCGAAGCTGCCGTCTTCGTTGGCGGTCTTGCTGCGCGTGGTCGAGGCGATCGCGAACTGGTCCATCGCCTCGCGCGTGAACGCGTACTTGCCGACACAGCTCTCGGCGAACACGCCCATCGCCTTGCCGCGCTCGTAGGCGTCTTCCAGGCCGTCGATCGCCATGTGGTCGTACAGCGCAGCCTGGCCGTAGCGCACACCCTTGCGCACGAACGTGAGGTGCGGCGCGTTGGTCATGCTTTCCATGCCGCCGGCCACCAGCAGGTTGGCGCTGCCGGCCACCAGCATGTCGTGGGCGAACATCATCGTGCGCATGCCCGAGCCGCACATCTTGCTAAGCGTGACGGCGCCGGCGGAATCGGGCAGACCGGCACGGCGCATCGCCTGGCGCGCCGGCGCCTGGCCCTGGCCGGCCATCAGGCAGTTGCCCATCAGCACCTCGTCGATCGCGTCACCGGGCACGCCGGCGCGCTCGACCGCCGCCTTGATGGCCACGGCGCCCAGCTCCCAGGCCTGCAGCGACGAGAAGTCGCCCAGCATGCCGCCGATCGGCGTGCGGGCGGCGGAAGCGATGACGATGGATTCAGCCATGGTGGTACTCCTGGTTCGATGTCAGTACGTGGACAGCAGCGGCGTGCCGCGCTCTTCGTGCGCGACGCGCTTGATGTAGGCCTGGAAGCCCGGATCCTCGCCGCGCAGCAGCAGCGGCAGCGCATTGTGGAAGTCGTCGCGGCGGCACCACTCGCGCATGTAGTCGTCCCAGCTGTTCCAGCGCCGCTTCTCGGTGGGCGTCATGTCCTCTTTATACGCCACCAGATAAGCCCGTTCGAACAACGAGATCAACATGTCGAAGATGACCATCATGCGCTCGTTCTGATCCGGTGTCGGGCTCTGCAGCGCCGAGCTGGTGCGCAGCTGCAGGTCGGCGTTGGCCAGCACGACCTTGAGGAAGTCGTTGTAGGCGTCCGACAGCATCTGGTAGGCCTCTTCGTCCTCGTTGTCGCGCTCCTGGCGCTGCTGCAGCAGGAACACGCCGATGGCGAACGGCAGGCCGACCACCGTGACCACGAAGCTGCCGAGCTCCCAGGCCTCGCGCCAGTTCACGGCGCCGTCCACGCCATGGCTTCAGGCCTGTGCGCCGGCCAGCGAACGCCGCCGCTGGTGGGCGAAGCGCCGGTGCGCGTCGTACGGGAACACGTCGTGCACGTGGCCGGCGAGGATGCGCTCCTTGTGGGCCTGCCAGAACGCCGGGTCGAGCAGGTCGGCGTGGTGCTTCAAGAACACCTCGCGCACGCTCGGGTTGCCGAGCAGGAACGGCGCGAACGTCTCGGGGAAGATGTCTTTCGGGCCGACCGGGTACCAGACCTCGCCGGACAGCTCGTCCTCCTCGGTGCGCGCCTCGGGCACGCGGCGGAAGTTGCAATCGGTGAGGTACTCGATCTCGTCGTAGTCGTAGAACACCACCTTGCCCTGGCGCGTGACGCCGAAGTTCTTCCACAGCATGTCGCCGGGGAAGATGTTGGCCGCCACCAGGTCCTTGATGGCGTTGCCGTACTCGACCACGGCTGACTCTATCTGGCGCTCGTTGGCCTCGGCGAGGTAGATGTTGAGCGGGATCATGCGCCGCTCGATGTAGACGTGGCGGATCACCAGCGCGTCGCCGTCTTCCTCCAGCAGGCTGCTGCACTCCTTGTGCAGTTCGGCGATCAGTTCGTCGTCGAAACGCTGGCGCGGAAACGCCACGTTGCTGTACTCCAGCGTGTCGGCCATGCGGCCGACGCGGTCGTGGTTCTTCACCAGCAGGTACTTGCCCTGGATCTGCTCGCGCGTGGTGTCCTTCTGCGGCGGGAAGTGGTCCTTGATGACCTTGAACACGTAGGGAAACGACGGCAGGTCGAACACCATCATCACCATGCCCTTGATGCCCGGCGCGACGCGGAAGTGGTCGCTCGAATGGCGCAGGTGGTACAGGAAGTCGCGGTAGAACAGGTTCTTGCCCTGCTTCTGCAGGCCCAGCGCGCTGTACAGCTCGGAGCGCGGCTTCCTCGGCATCAGCGAGCGCAGGAACTGCACATAGGCGCTCGGCACCTCCATGTCGACCATGAAGTAGGCGCGCGCGAAGCTGAACAGCATCAGCAGGTCGTCTTCGCCGAACAGCGCGGTGTCGATCAACAGCCGCCGCCCGCTGGTGTACAGGATCGGCAGCGCGAACGGCGTCTCGCTGAAGCCGTTGACGATCTTGCCGACCACGTAGGCGCCCTTGTTGCGGAAGAACAGGCTCGACAGCACCTGGATCTGGTAGTTGGTGCGCAGCCGCACCTCGCCGGTGTGTGCGCGCAGCGCCGCCAGCACCTGGTCGACGTCGCGGCCGAGATCCTCGAAGTCGTTCTTCAGCTGGAAGTTGGTGACGATGCGCAGCAGCGTGTCGCGCAAGCGTCTCGCGCGTGGGGTAGTAGGCGCGGTAGGTCGGCAGCGACGCGGGCTCGTCGTTTTCGATGTACTCGGTGGAGATCGCCGGCCGCACGAAGATGAAGTCGTTGCGGAAGTAGCTGCGGTGCAGGATCTTGGTGGTGACCGAGTTGAAGAAGGTCTCGGCGAGCTCGGGCTGGTGGTGGTTGGTGAGCAGGCCGATGTAGTGCAGCTTGGCCTGCTGCCAGGAATCCATCGACAGGTTGCCGATGTCGAACTCCTTCTGCAGCCGCTCCACCGCCTCGTCGACGCGGCGGTCGTAGAACTCGATGCGCTCGCGTTGCGCGCGCTGCTGGCCGTGCCAGTCGGCGGCCTCGAAGCGCTCCTTGGCGGCGCGGCTGGCTTCGCGGAACAGCCGGTAGTGCTTGTTGAACCCCTCGAGCAGCGCCTGCGCCACGTCGAAGGCGCGGCCGTCGGTGAGCTGGTGCGGGAACATCAGTGCCCGCTCGGCCGCCCGAAGGGCACTGGCGCCACCTCGGGGGGCAGCGAGCAGGGCGAGCGTGGGGGCGCCATGTCAGCGTTGCGGAGGTGGTCGCCGCCCGCTGTAGCGATCCTTCAGCGCGCCCAGGGCCAGGCCGTAGGCCGCGCCCACGCTGTCCGAATCGTGCACCGTCATGCGCAGGTCTTCGAGCAGGCCGTTGTGCAAACCGTAGATCCAGCCATGGACCACCACCTTCTGCTGGCGTGTCCAGGCGTCGCGCACGACCGTCGTGTCGCACACGCTGAGCGACTGCTCCAGCACGTTGAGCTCGCACAGCGCGCTCAGCCGCGTCTCGTCGTCGCGCAGCGACTCCAGGAACATGCGGTGCTTGTTGCGCACGTCCTGCACGTGGCGCAGCCAGTTGTCGGCCAGGCCGATGCGCAAATCTTCGAGTGCGGCGCGCACCCCGCTGCAGCCGTAGTGGCCGACGACGATGATGTGCTGCACCTTCAGCAGATCGATCGCGAACTGGATCACCGACAGGCAATTGAGGTCGGAGTGCACCACCACGTTGGCCACGTTGCGGTGCACGAACAGCTCGCCCGGCAGCAGGCCGACGATGTCGTTGGCCGGCACGCGGCTGTCGGCGCAGCCGATCCACAGGTATTGCGGCGCCTGCTGCTTCTGCAGCCGCGTGAAGAAGCCGGGCGTGCGGCGTTCGATGCCCTCGGCCCATTGCCGGTTGGTGTCGAACAGTTCGCCGAGTTCGGTGGTCACAGGGGTCCGGTCGCCAATGGACAACGGAGGAGATTGTCACCGCTTTCGGCGGGCGGCCTGCCGCACCGGCCACGCCCGAGTAAAAACGGCGGCAGGCCCGAAAAGCCTGCCGCCGTTTCATCTGTGCCGAGGACGGCATCAGCCCCTGAAACACCCCTCCGCCGCGCAATGACAGCGTCGAACGCCAGTGTGCCCGTGATCACGCGCGCTTGTCATCCACCCGTTGCGGGAGGCCCCAATGCGCGCGTCGCCTTCGCGACAATGACCGGCTCAAAACCGGGTTGGGTGTCAGTCCAGCACGGGAACCGGCTGGTCGTCGAGCACGCGGCGCGCGCGCTGGTAGTCGGGCACGACCGAACGCACCACGTCCCAGAACGCACGGCTGTGGTTCATCTCGCGCAGGTGCGCCAGTTCGTGGGCCACCACGTAGTCGATCACCGGCAGCGTGAAGTGAATCAGCCGCCAGTGCAGCCAGATCGAGCCGTCGCTGCTCGCGCTGCCCCAGCGTGTGGCCGCCGAGCTCAGACTCAGCCGCTTCACGCGCACGTTCAGGCGCGGCGCGAAGTGCGTGCAGCGCTCTTCGAACAGGCGGCGCGCCTGGCGCTGCAGCCAGCCCTGCACCGCCTCGCGCAACTGCTCGGCACGGGCGTCGTGCGGCAGGCCCACGCGCAGCACGCGGCGCGGCACGCCGGGCAGGCCTTGCGCCTCGGCATCGAGCACCACGCCGGCCACACGCGGGTCGATCACGAGCACCACCGGCTCGCCGAGGAACGGCAGGCTCGCGCCCTCGCGCCACTGCACGCGCGCCGCCTCGAGGCGCTGGCTGCGCTGCTGTTGCTCGGCCAGCTTGGCGAGGATCCAGTCGCCGCGTTCGTGCAGGGCGGCTTCGACGTCGGCGCGACGCACCCAGCGCGGGGCGCGCACGCTCAAGCCGTCGAGCCCGACGGAAAAACCGATGCTGCGCCGGCGTGCGACGCGAAACTCGTAGGCCACGCGATGGCCCTGCAGCACGATCTCGCGCTGCGCGCGCGGGTGCTGCAGCAGCGAGGGCGCGGTGATCGGCGGTGGCGGTGTGCACGACGCGGGCGGCGCCGCCATCCGCGGTGCGTGCGGCACCGCGGGCGACTCGTCGACATCGAACAGGCTCAGCTGCCCCGGTTGGGGCTGCGAGGCAAACCGCATGCGGCCGATTCTACGGACCGCGCCGATGCGATCAGCCGCGCCGACGGCGCCACAACCAGACCACCGTGAGCGTGAGCGCCATCACCGCGAACGACACCACCGTGGTCACGGTGCCGAGCGCGTAGATCACCGGCGTGGTCACCGTGGTGGTGAGGCCCTGCAGCTCCAGCGGCAGCGTGTTCAGGTCGCCCATGGCCTGCGACGAGCGTGCGATCTCGTCCCAGCTCAGCGTGAAGCCGAACATGCCGATGCCCACCAGGCTCGGCCCGATCAGCGGCAGCACCACGTGGCGCAGGCTCTGCCACGGCGTGGCGCCGAGGTCGCGTGCGGCCTCTTCGTAGGCCGGATTGAAGCGGTTGAACACCGCGAACATGATCAGCAGGCCGAACGGCAGCGTCCACGTGAGCTGTGCGCCGAGGCCCGAGGTGAACATGCCGAGCGCGCTGCCGTAGCCGTCGAGCGCCGACGGCCAGTGTGCTTCGAGGATCGCCTTGATGCCGCTGTCGAACAGGCGGAACATCAAGCCGATGCCGAGCGACACGATGATCGACGGCATGATCAGGCTCGCCACCACCACGTAAAAGAGCGCCGTGCCGCCCGGCAGCTTCTTGCGGTAGGCCAGGCCGGCGAGCAGCGCGAGCAGCACCGTCAGCACCATGACCACGGCGCCGAGCGCCAGCGAGCGCGCGAACGCGCCGCCGATGTCGACCGTGCCGATGCCTTCCCACAGCTTGCCGAACCAGTGCAGCGACACGCCGCGCAGCGGGAACGTGAGGCCGCCTTCCGGGCCCTGGAAGCTCAGCACGAAGATCGCGAACATCGGGCCGTAGAGAAACAGCACGAAGGCGGCGAAGAACGCCGCCAGCCACCAGAAACTCGCCGGCCTGCGTGGTGCGGCGCTCACTACAGCTCCTTGCGCAGATCGACCAGCCGCATCAGTGCCACGATCATCAGCAGCACCACGGCCAACAGCACCATCGCATTGGCGGCGGCGGCGGGGAACTGCAGCACATTGGCCTGCACCTGGATCACCTTGCCGACCGAGGCGATCTGCTGGCCGCCCATCACGCCCACGGTGACGAAGTCGCCCATCACCAGCGCGATGACGAAGATCGAGCCGATGATGAGGCCGGTCTTGCACAGCGGCAGGATCACGTGCACCACCGTCTGCCAGGCCGAGGCGCCGTTGTCGCGCGCCGCCTCGAGCAGCGCGCGGTCGATGCGCATCATCGAATTGAAGATCGGCACGATCATGAACATCGTGTAGAGGTGCACGAAGGCCAGCACGACCGAGAAGTCGGAGAACAGCAGCCACTCGATCGGCTGCCCGATGGCACCGCTGCTCACCAGCACGTCGTTGACCAGCCCGTTGCGCCCGAGCAGCGGGATCCACGAAATCATGCGGATCACGTTGCTGGTCCAGAACGGCACGGTGCACAGGATGAACAGCACCGTCTGCATCAGCGTGCTGCGCACGTGAAAGGCGAGGAAGTACGCCACCGTGAAGCCGATCAAGGTGGTGAAGATCCACGTCAGCAGACTGAACTTCAGCGTCGACAGGTACGTCGACAGCATGACGCAGCTGCCTTCACCGGCACCGCAGCCGGCAAGGATGTCGAGGTAGCTCTGCGCCGTGAAGGCCGGGATCAGCTCGTAGTCGGTGGCTTGCCAGAAGCTGACCATCGCGATCAGCACGAGCGGCACCAGGAAGAACACGACGAACACCGCCGTCAGCGGCGCGGCCTGGAGCCACGCCACCACGTGCTTGGGCCGGTTCACGCGCCCCGGCAGCGAAGCGGCGGGGTGAGATGGCGTCGCGAGCGCCCCGAGGTCGGTGTGAGGCGCGGAGCCGTACTGCCGTACGGCGAGCACCGCAGCGCCGAGATCGGGGGGCGCAGCAGCCAGATCACTACGCCGCGACGAACTCATTCCATTTCTGGACCATGTACACGTTCTCGTCCATCAGCGCGTTCCAGCACGCGATGCCGCCCATGCGAGCCTCGTAGCTGCCACCGTCGCGCACCGCGCCCACTTTCGCCAGCAGATCGCCGTTGGGGCTCTTGATGTCGCTGGTGGCGGGCTTGCCCTCCATCCAGTAGGCCCACTCGTACGGCTCCATCTTGGCCTTGGCGGTCTCCAGCACCGCGCTGTAGTAGCCCTGGCGATTGAGGTACGCACCGGCCCAGCCGTCGAGGAACCAGTTGATGAACTCGTACGCCGCATCGGCCTTCTTGCCGTTCAGTGTCTTCGGCACGCCGAAGCCCGCGGCCCACGCGCGATAGCCTTCCTTGAGCGGCTGGAACGTGCAGGCGATGCCTTTGGTGCGCACCGCGGTGACGGCCGGGCTCCACATCGACTGGATCACGACCTCGCCCGAGGCCATCAGGTTGACGCTCTCGTTGAAGTCCTTCCACAGCGCGCGGAACTGGCCGGCCTTCTTGGCGTCGATCAGCGCCTTGATCGTGAGGTCGATCTCCTTCTTGGTCATGTTGCCCTTGTCGGGGTACTTGTACAGGCCCGTCGCCTCCACGACCATCGCCGCGTCCATGATGCCGATCGACGGGATGTTGAGGATCGCGGCCTTGCCCTTGAACTCCGGGTTGAGCAGCTCGGTCCAGCTCTCGATCGGGCGCTTGATCAGGTCGGGCCGGATGCCTAGCGTGTCGGCGTTGTAGACCGTGGGGATCAGCGTCATGTAGGGCGTGGGCGCATTCGCGAAGGCCTTGGCATCGGGCTTCTCGAGGTACATCACTTTCTTCGGCGCGGTGCCCTGGTCGCCCACCTTCTTGCCGCCGACCTCGCCTTTGGTGAACAGCGTGGTGATCTTGTCGGCGTTCTTGATGCGCTTGGTGTCGATGCCCAGCAGGTTGCCGGTCGGGATGATCTTCTTCAGCGAGAAGTACTCGGTGTCGATCAGGTCGAACGAGTTCGGCGCGGTGACGGCGCGCTTGGTCACGTCGTCGGTGGTGACGGCGATGTACTGGATCTTGATGCCGGTGTCGGCCTCGAACTTCTCGGCGATCTTCTTGTCCTGGTTCACCGCCGTGCCGAGGTAGCGCAGCGTCACCTTCTCCTGCGCGTGCACGAACGGGAAGCCGGCCACGCCGATGCTGGCCGCACCGGCGGTTCTGAGGAAACGCCGGCGCGGCGCAGAGGCGCCATGTGGGTTGGGTTGGTCGTGGTCGTCGTTCATGGCGCTTCTCCTGTGCTGGGCAGTGATCGGATCGATGCGGCGGCGTTCAGGCCTGCAGGCGGTGTGCGTCGGCCTCGGCCCAGCGCAGCGACAGCCGCTGGCCGGGTTCGAGCGGACGCGCATGGAATCGCTGGTCGGGCAGAGTGGCCACCCAGGCGGCCAGCGGTGCGTCGTCGTCGGCGGTCTCGCTGCGCGCATCGGGCGGCTCGAGGTGGATCTGCACGTGGCCGCCCTGGTATTCGATGGCGCGCACCCGCACCGGCACGCTGCCCAGCCCGGGCGCGACCAGCTCGCTGCGGTCGCTGCGCACCGCCACCTTGCCGCCGGGCGTGTCGATCACGTTGTGCGCGCCGATGAAACGTGCGACGAACTCGGTAGCGCGGCTGCTCGAACACCTCGCGCGCGCTGCCGGCCTGCTCGATGCGGCCGTGGTTCATCACCACCACCAGGTCGGCCAGCGCCATCGCCTCTTCCTGCGAATGCGTGACGTGCACGAAGGTCATGCCGAGCTCGCGGTGCCAGCGCTGCAGTTCGGCGCGCATCTTGATGCGCAGGAACGGATCGAGCGCCGACAGCGGCTCGTCGAGCAGCAGCACGCGCGGCTGCGTCATCAGCGCACGCGCCAGCGCCACGCGCTGCTGCTGGCCGCCCGACAGCGCCGCGGGCAGGCGCTGCGCATACGGCTCCATCGCCACCAGCCGCAGCAGCTCCATCGCCTTGGCCTCGCGCTCGGCGCGTGGCAGGCCCTTCATCTGAGCGCTGAACGCCACGTTGCCCAGCACCGTGAGATGCGGAAACAGCGCATAGCTCTGGAACATCATCGCGGTGCCGCGCTGCGCCGGTGACAGGTGCGTGATCTCGCGCCCGCCGAGCAGCACGTGGCCACCGCTAGGCGTCTCGTGGCCGGCCACCATGCGCAGCGTCGAGCTCTTGCCGCAGCCCGACGGCCCGAGCAGGCAGCAATAGGTGTTGGCCGCGATCTTCAGATCGATGCCGGCCACGGCCACGGCATCGCCGAACGATTTGGCGAGCGCCACCAGCTCCAGATCGGATGCAGTCATGCAGGCGATGCGGAATGCAAAGCGCGTGCCATTGGCCTTGGCGCGGTCGCACCGGCCCGAGGCTTGCATAAACACCCGCGCGCGTGCGCGGTGAACGCACACGCGCACCACTCCCAGGCACCACGCACCGCCGACGAACACACGCCCCCTTTCGCGGCGTCGAAGCCACCATGACCCATCTGCTGCTGATCAATCCGAACACCACCGCGTCGATGACCGCGTCGATCGCCGAAGCCGCGCGGGCCGTTGCGGCACCGAACACTCGCATCGATGCGCGCCAGCCGAGCTTTGGCCCGGCGTCGATCGAAGGGCACTTCGACGAAGCGATCGCCAGCGCCGGCGTGGCCGAGCAGGTGCGCCTCGCCGACCCCGCGCCCGATGCAGTGGTGATCGCGTGCTTCGGCGACCCGGGCCTCGATGCCGCGCGCGAGGCCTGCGCGGCGCCGGTGCTCGGCATCGCCGAAGCGGCGTTCCACGCGGCATCGATGCTCGCCACCGGCTTCTCGGTGGTGACGACGATGACGCGCACCTGCGCAATCGCCGAGCGGCTGGTGCAGCGCTACGGCTTCGAGCGCACCTGTCGCGGCATCCACGGCACCGACATCCCGGTGCTGGCGCTCGAGACCGACGCCGGCGCGCAGGCGCAGATCGAAGCCGCGTGCCGAGCCGCGCTGGAGCGCGACCGCAGCGGTGCGATCGTGCTCGGCTGTGCCGGCATGGCGCGGCTGACGCACGCACTGCAGAGCGCGCCTCGGCGTGCCGGTGGTCGATGGCGTGGCGGCGGCGGTGAAGTTCGCCGAGGCGCTGGCGGCGCTCGGGCTCAAGACCAGCAAGCACGGCGACTACGCCGCGCCGCTGCCGAAGCGCTACGAGGGCTGGGCGGCCGCGCTCGGCTGGCCGAGCGGCGGGTAAGCATCGGGGTCGAGCCGACGCATCTCGGTTTCGATCCAGCGCTCGATCTCGCGCATCAGGTCGTCGGGATCGCGCCCGACGGCGGGAATCGGCCGGCCGATGGAGACGTCGATCATGCCCGGCCGCAGCAAGAAGCTCTTGCGCGGCCAGCAGCTGCGCGGAGGTCACCGCGATCGGCACCACCGGCTTGCCGGTGGCCACCGCCAGCCGCGTGGCGCCGCTCTTGTAGACGCCCTGCGAGCCGCGCGCGTGCGCGTGCCCTCGGGGAACATGATCACCCAGCACGCCCTCGCCCATCAGGCGCTGCGCCTTCTTCGGCCACCTTGGCCCAGGCTTCGGCGCGTTTGCTGCGGTCGATGTGGATCATGTCGAGCCGGCCCATGGCCCAGCCGAAGAACGGGATCTGCAGCAGCTCCTTCTTGAACACGTAGGCCAGCGGGTGCGACATCAGCGTCGGGAAGGCGAACGTCTCCCAGGTCGACTGGTGCTTGGGCGTCAGGATCACCGCTTCCCTGGCGCTGGCGGCGGTGGGCAGGTGCTCCATGCCCTGCACGCGGTAGCGCACGCCGCAGATCCAGCGTGCGCCCCAGATCACCAGGCGCAGCCAGCCGATGCACATCCAGTACAGCGGCGCGCCCCGCTGAACGATCGAGGCAAGCAGCACCGTCAGCGCGATCGGCACCACGGTGACCACCATCCACAGCAGGAACAGCAGCGAACGCAGCAGCGAGAGCGCGCGGGCCATGACGGCGGCGTGTCGGTCGGTCAGTGCAGGCCCATCGGACTCGATGCGGGCACGTGGGCGCGTTCGAGCAGGAAGTCGACGAACTCGCCCAGGTCGTCGTGCACTTCGGTCATCGGCACCTGCTGCACGATCTCGACCACCTGCTTGTCGTTGAGCGCCGCCGCGCGCCCGGTGCGCACCAGATGCGGCTCGCAGCCGGCGGCGTGCGCCGCCTGCAGGTCGCGCAAGGTGTCGCCCACCATCGGCACGGTGCGCAGCTCGATGCCGTAGCGCTGCGCGATCTGCTTCATCAAGCCGGGCAGCGGCTTGCGGCAATCGCAGTCGTCCTCCGGCGTGTGCGGGCAGAAGAACACCGCGTCGAGCCGGCCACCGGCCTCGGCCAGGCGCTGCATCATGTGCTGGTGCACCGCGTTCACCGACGCCATGTCGATCATGCCGCGGCCGATGCCGGACTGGTTGGTGGCCACCACCACGTGCCAGCCGGCATGGTTCAGCCGCGCCACCGCCTCCAGCGCACCCGGGATCGGCTCCCACTCCTCGGGCGCCTTGACATGGTCTTCGCGGTAGACGTTCAGGATGCCGTCGCGGCCGAGGATGACGAGGCGCAGGATGTGGACCATGAAGCGCTCCTCATGCTTTCAGGTCAGGCCGCCAGCCGCGACAGGTCGGCCACGCGGTTCATCGACTGCGTGCAGGCTCGACCAGCAGCGCAAGGCGGTTGGCGCGCAGCGCCGGGTCGTCGGCATTGACCATCACCTGGTCGAAGAACGCGTCGACCGGCGCCTTCAGCGCCGCCAGCTCCCGCAGCGACGCGGGTAGTCGCCGCGTGTCGAACAGCGCATCGGCCTTGGCCGCACCGTTGGCGATCGAGCCGCGTGCAGCGTCGCGCTCGGCCTGCTCGCTGAACAGCGCCGCGTCGACGCGCGGCTGCACGGTTCCGCGCGCCTTCTTAGGATGTTGCTGACGCGCTTGTTGGCGGCGGCCAGCGACGCCGCCTCGGGCAACGCGGCGAACGCGCGCACGGCGGCCAGTGCGCCGCGGCACCTCGGCCAGCGTCGGCGGGCGCAGTCGACAGCACCGCGTCGACCTCCTGCGCGCTGTAGCCGTGCTCGCGCAGGTAGCCGCCGAGGCGATCGAGCATGAACGCCTGCAGGTCGGTCGCTGCGCACCGCCGCCTTGCCGCCGCGCGAAGCGCACCGAAGCGCGGCTCGCAGCCGACGAGTCGGCACGGCAAGCGCAGGTCGCGCTCGACCAGCATGCGCATCACGCCCAGCGCATGGCGGCGCAGCGCAAACGGGTCCTTGTCGCCGGTCGGCAGCTGGCCGATGCCGAACAGGCCGACCAGCGTCTCCAGCTTGTCGGCCAGCGCGACCACGACGCCGCACGTCGTTGCGCGGCAGCGCGTCGCCGGCGAAGCGCGGCTTGTAGTGGTCTTCGATCGCGAACGCGACCGCCTTCGGGCTCGCCGTCGTGGCGCGCGTAGTAGCCGCCCATCACGCCTTGCAGCTCGGGGAACTCGCCGACCATGTCGGTCAGCAGGTCGGCCTTGGCGAGCAGCGCGGCGCGGTCGGCACTGCGCGGCCAGCGCCGGCGCCGCCGAGCCAGCTGCGCCGATGGCGCGCGCGATGGCGCGCACGCGCTCGACGCGCTCGCCCATGCGTGCCGAGCTTGCCGTGGTAGACCACCTTGTCGAGGCGCGGCACGCGCGACTCGAGCGTCTTCTTGCGGTCCTGGTCGAAGAAGAACTTCGCGTCGGCCAGGCGCGGCCGCACGACGCGCTCGTTGCCCTGGATCACCGCGCTCGGATCTTCGGGCCGGATGTTGCTGACGACGAGGAACTGGTTCGTCAGCGCGCCTTGGCCATCGAGCAGCGGAAAGTACTTCTGGTTGGCCTTCATCGTCAGGATCAGGCACTCGGGTGGCACCGACAGGAACTCGGGCTCGAACTGGCACCGCAGCACGTTCGGGCCGCTCGACCAGCGCCGTCACTTCGTCGAGCAGGGCGTCGTCGTCGATCGGCTTCAGGCCCAGCGCGCCGGCCGCATGCTGCAGCTGGCGCACGATCTCGGCGCGGCGGTGCGCGAAGCCCGCGATCACCGCGCCTTGCTCCTCGAGCTGGCGCGCGTAGTGGTCGGCGTCGCGGATGCGGATCGGCTCGACACTCGCCTCGAAGCGGTGGCCGTGCGTGTCGCGGCCGGCCTCCAGGCCCGAGCGCGCTGCACCGGCACCACGTCGGCGCCATGCAGCGCGACCAGGCCGTGCGCCGGGCGCACGAACTGCACGCTGCTCCAGCCGTCGGCGAGCTGGTAGCTCATCACCTTGGGGATCGGCAGCGCGGCAGCGCCTCGTCGAGCGCGTTCTGCAAGCCCGTTGGCAACGTGGCGCCTTCGGCCACGAGTCGAAGAAACAGCGCCTCGCGCCTTGCCGTCGACGTCTTCATACAGACGGTCGCTGCCCTCGACGGCGTCGGGCCATCGATCGGCGAGGGACTCGCGCCCAGCTTGGCCATGGCTTGCGCAACGCCGCGGTCGGTTTGCCGCTCGCGTCGAGCGCCACACGTCACCGGCATCAGCCTTGCGCACGACTTCCTGGTCCGGCGCCACGGCCAGCACGCCGCTGACGATGCGCCGCCAGCCGGCGCGGCGTCGCGTAGGCCGTGACCGCGGCTCTGCTCGTCGGTCAGGGCCTGCGCGCTTCAACGTCCTGCGTGCAGCGCGCGCCGCGAACGCCTCGCCCAGCCGCTTCAGCGCCTTGGGCGGCAGCTCTTCGACGAACAGTTCGACCAGCAGATTCTTGGTGGTCGATCATCAGGCCGCCTTCCTTCGCCAGCGCGGCCAGCGTCTCATCGGCCCATGCGCGCGGCGCCATCGGGAATCTCAGCCGTGCGCGGCTGTCGAGATAGCTCTTGCGCCACCGCGCGCGCCAGGTTGCGGATGCGGCCGATGTAGGCGGCGCGTTCGGTCACGCTGATCGCGCCGCGCGCATCGAGCAGGTTGAACGTGTGCGCCGCCTTCAGCACCTGCTCGTACGCCGGCAGCGCCAGCTGCTGCTGCATCAGGTGCTGCGCCTGGCGCTCGTGCTCGCCGAACGCGCCGAGCAGGAACTCGACGTTGCTGTGCTCGAAGTTGTAGGCGCTCTGCTCGACCTCGTTCTGGTGGTACACGTCGCGGTAGGTGATGCCCGGCGCCCACTGCAGGTCGAAGATGCTCTCCACGCCCTGGATGTACATCGCCAGGCGCTCGAGGCCATAGGTGATCTCGCCGGTGATCGGCCGGCATTCGATGCCGCCCACCTGCTGGAAGTAGGTGAACTGCGTGACCTCCATGCCGTTGAGCCACACCTCCCAGCCGAGGCCCCAGCAGCCGAGCGTGGGGTTCTCCCAATCGTCTTCGACGAAGCGCACGTCGTTCTTCTTCAGATCGAAGCCGAGCGCCTCGAGCGAACCCAGGTACAGGTCGAGGATGTCGGCCGGGGCCGGCTTCAGCACCACCTGGTACTGGTAGTAGTGCTGCAAGCGGTTGGGGTTGTCGCCGTAGCGGCCATCCTTCGGCCGCCGGCTCGGCTGCACATAGGCGGCCTTCCAAGGCTCGGGGCCGAGCGCGCGCAGAAAGGTGGCGGTGTGGCTGGTGCCGGCACCGACTTCCATGTCGTACGGCTGCAGCAGGGCGCAGCCCTGCGCGTCCCAATAGGTCTGCAGCTTGAGGATCAGTTGCTGGAAGCTCAGCATCGCGGCCCGCTCGACGACAGCGGTCCTGGTGGAGGAAAGGCGGATTTTATGGGCGCGCCCCGTCGCGGCGCGTGCGGTGGCGAAGCGCGGCGCGTCAGGGCGCTTCTTTGGGCTGCCCCGCGGTGCTCGGCTGTGCGCCCGCTGGCGGCTGCAACGACCGCAGCTTGTCGACCAGGCCTCCCAGCGGATTGGCGCTCGTGCTCGGCGCAGCCCCATTCGGCGGTGCCGCCCCGGTGGCCTGCGTGGCGCTGGGATTGGCTTCCGCCGGCGCAGGGGTTCGCGCAGTGGGCGCAGCGGCCTTCGGTTGCGCGGCGTTCTGCGGCGCGCCGGTGCGCAACTGCGCCACGCGAGTGCGCACCGCGGGATCGAGCTGGGCATTCATGACCAGCTCGCGTTCTTCAGGCGCCGGGTGTGACGCGTCCCATCCCTTCTTGCCCGTGCCGGCGCGCGCTGCGGCGAACTTCTTCACCGCCGCCTTGGCATCGACGCCATTGAGGCGCACGAGCAGATAGGTGCCGCATGCATCGCCTTCGAGCTCCTGGACCTGGTCGAAGCGCTGGAACATCAACTCGGTGGCCTTCATCGTGCCGAACAAGGTCTCCATCACGCGCACCGGGTCCTGCGCGAAGTCGAGCAGCGGCTTCACGCTCTTGCTGATCTCCAACGAGTCGACCACCTTCACCTGAACCTCTTTGAGCGCATGCCGGCGCGTCATGTGGGCCACCTCGTGGCTCAGCCGCAAGGCGATGTCGTTGCGATCCAGGGTCTTGTCCTGCAGCATGCCGGTGGTCACGTAGACAAAACCGCCGGGCCCCACCGACGCGTTGGATTCATCGGCCTGGGTGACCGCCAGCGTGAACGCATACGGGTTGTCGCTTGGCAACGTGGCCACGATGCCATCGAGCAGTGACTTCGTCAGTTCGTAGCGCGGGCGCAAGGTCCTGGGCAGGCCTGCCGGATCGAGCACCAGGCTCTCCTTGCGGTACTTCTGATCCATCCACTCGCCGATCTTTCGCTCGCCCGACACCGGCAGCCAGACCTTCTGCTTGGCCATGACGCGCAGGTTGGCGTACATCTGCTTCTGCTCTGCGGTCACCTTGCCGCCGATCTCGGGGACCTTGCCGATCAGCACGCCCGGCCCGACGATGCGAGCGAGCTCCATCGTCATGCCCGCCGGGTCGGCAGAGTCGAACAAGCGCTCGCACAGAAAATCGGCGTTCAAGCTGCCGAGCTTGTGCACCCGCTGCGTCTCGAAGTCGCGCCCTGTCGCGGCCATCGTTTCAGACGATTGCGCCCAGACGGGCGTCACGATGCAGCAGCCCATGGCGAGTGTGGCAGCCACAGCGCTGCGGCTTGCGATCCCTTTCATCACTTCTTCGATCCCCCTCAGGACGACTTCTCGATTGAAACTGAGCCCTTCTTGCTCGAGCAGCAACGCCTTGCCCACTGCGCGCATGTCTGGGGCGAGGCGCTCGTCGCGTTCGATTCGGGCGATGGATTCGTCCAACTGCGACTGAACATCCGCGGCCACGATCTCGAACGCGCCGTCGGGCAACTTGCCGCGGGCGGTGGCGATGCGGATGTTGTAGGTGGCTCCGGGGCGCAGCTTGGCACGATCGAGCGTGAGGCCCTGCGCGGCCAGCGTTTCGATCAGCATGCGCTGCCCTTCGAAGACCTGCACCCGTGCCTCGCCTTCGAGGTTGCTGAACCGGACCGACAACCCCTCGGGCGGGATGTAGACGTCGCCGAACGGCGCACCCACCTGTGCCGGCTTGTCGAAGAACTTCTTGCCCGCCACGGCGCGTTCGGGCGCGTCGGTGAGGATGCTGAGCAAAGCGCGGCCCACTGCGTTCACCGGCTGCGCATTGCCGTTGAGCTTCGGCACACTCAGCGCGGCACCCGCCTTGACCAAGGCCACGCCCACCTGGCCAGCGCTGTCGATGTACTGCGCCATCGCCGTGCCGGCATCGAGTTTCAGGGTCGCGCAGTCGTTCACCACCGTGTGCGTGTTCGGCTGCAGGGCCTTCCCTCCGAGCCGTGCGGCCGCCCCCGATGCATCGGCCGTCGGCGTCACGATGCAGGCTGTGGCGCCGACCTGACCCGGCAGCGCGGCAATCACGGGAAAGAACAAACAAAGCAGAGAAACCAGCTTCATCGCATCAAGCTCCGAAATGAGCCGCCAACATGCCCCACAGCGTGGAGCTGACCAGCAGGTAGATGGCGAACAACCAGATGCCGCATCCGATGAGTGCGCCCACGCCATCGGCCCAACGGGCAACGATGCCGTTGGCGCCCAACCACGGGCCCCGGTGGAGACGACCCAACGTGGCCAACCCATATCCGATGGCGCGCAAGTTCGATGAACATGCTCGAAACGTTCGGCGCTTGAGCCGGCGCCAGCGGACACGTGCTGTCCCGGGCTCGACCGGTACGCCGACATTGCGCCACGCGCTGAATCCGACATAGGCCATCGGCAGCATCAGCACCAGGCCCCACGCCAATGCGCGGGAGATCATTTCGCTGCCGGGTGGCAACACAGGCACGAGTATTACGACCACGACCGCGGCGACCAAGACGGCCGCGAGCCAAACGCCGCTCATCCGCGCCCGCGCTGCGAGGTGCTCCATCGAGTGTTTCACCGCTCCGGAAGCGATCCGGTACAACACCACCAGGGTCCACAGCAGCAGCGCGAGCATCGTGGTATCGACGGTCAGCATGAGGTTCAGGCACCACCGCAACAACCCGTCGATCAGGATCAACGTGACCGCCGTGGCCACCACGGCAACCGTTGCCATCCCTGCGAGAACGACAGCCCAGAGCACGTGTCGGCCCGGCCCGGTGCCGCGGCGGCTGGTCGTTCGCCCCGCTTCGTGCTGCTGCGCCCGGCGGCGGATCGCCACGAAGGCGAACTCCAAGATTGGGTGCAGCAAGGCTTCGATGATCACCACGTCGAGCAGGATGTCGACGATCTTGTGCAGGTGCCCGAGCGGCTGCAGCCACGATCGGATCCACGCTGCATGCACCAACACACCATCCCGCTGGCCGACGAAGGTGTCATGGAGGTCCGAGGCGCCGTAGTGCCACGTGCCGCCAATGACCACGACCTTGGCCGTCTTGAGCAAGGGCGCGTGGGCAATGTCGGCCAACTCTTTGGGTTCGACATTGCTCATGTGAAGCAGGTCGTGACGCAACACGACCTCGCCATGCGACGCCCATTCGATCATCCGCTGAGGCGCGAGTTGGAGTTCTCCGCTCGAGCTCAGCTCGTTTCGCAGGAGCACCTTTACCAGCACGTCGAGGTCCGCGCGAGGCGCGGTCGCCATGCCGACAGGCGGGGCCGGTGAGCGCAGGCGCTCGCAGATCGGATTGCGCTTGTGGCCCCAAGCGCTGGCGTGGTCGGCGACGGCTCGGCCGAGGTCCCATCGGGGTGAGCGCGTGCCGGTGGGGTCGGCCGAATCGCGCACCAGGCCGAACCGCGTGGCGATCGTCGGCTGCGCGAGCACGGCCGACCTGTTGGTGGTGGGAATCCCGCCTTCGTCGAGCCCGCAACGCTCACGCGCCCACGCCAACTGGCGCTCAAAGGTCGCCGGGTGCCTCACCGCCCAGGCCGGTTCCAGCAGCACCAGTCGAGAGGCGTTCGCTGCAAACCACCGCTTGAGATCGTCGCGTGTGTTTTTTGCGGAGTCCTTGTTGTCGTCGTCTTGTCGTCATTCTTGTCGTCGTACTTGTCGTCGTCGACGCGGGGCGCGATATCGAAGTCGATGACGATCCACGCGTCCTCTGGAATGGCATGTTGCACAGCCACAAGGAATTTCAGCAGGGCCTCTGGGGCCGGCGGCACCCGATGCTTGAATCCCTGCTCGCTGGCGAACAGGTCGTCGCCGATCAGCAGGCTCACGACGCGGCGGCGTTCCGAGTTGAAGGCATTGAGTGGCCCTTCGTCTCGGCTCCACGGCAGCATCTGCGCCTGCACCACCGCCGTGATCTCGCGCATCACCACACCGGTGTACTTCCAGCCGGCGAACTGCTGCACGGCGGCGATCACCAGCACGGTGACGAACGCGACGCGAAAGACCTTGCTTTCCAGCCGGTCGAGCAAGAGCTCCTGCAGCACGCGCCACAGCGTTTTTCGCGCAGGTCCGCTTGCCGGGACCGTGACCGACTGGTCTCGGGACATGATGGTTGGCAGTGACGAGCGCCCCCACAGCGGAACCGCAGCGGTCCATCGGGCGCGGGTCATCGCTTGTATCAGAGCGAGCGACGAGTCGCGATGACGTCACCCCCGTTCAAGCACTAGGGAAACCTCGCGAAGAGACGGCGATGCACCGCAATCGAACGCGACGCACCGCGCCAAGGACGGCCTGAATGTGCACCGCGTCCAGCCGAGGCGCGGCGCGCACTCACGCGGCCGCGGCGGCGCGCGTCCGGTGCCGGGCGCAGATCCCGAGCACGAGCAAGGCCATGATGGCGTACGGCCACAAGCCCAGGCGTGCGCCCCACCACGCATACGGCGTGAGGCCGCTGCGGCCCTGCACCTGCGCATCGAGCAGGCCGCGCGTGAACGGTGCGAGCTGCGCGGTGACTCTGCCTTGGTGATCGATGACGCCGGTGGAGCCGGTGTTGGTGGCGCGCAGCATCGGACGCTGGAACTCCAGCGTGCGCATGCGCGAGATGTGAAGGTGCTGGTCGACCGCGATCGTGTCGCCGAACCAGCCGATGTTGCTGACGTTGACGAACGCGGTCGGCGCGGTCGTCGTCGTCGGTGAAGCGAAGCGCCAGCTCGTCGCCGTACAGGTCTTCGTAGCAGATGTTCGGCCCCATGCGCTCGCCGCGCGAACGCGAACGACGGCGGATTGCGCGCGCCCGCGCATGAAGTCGCCGAGCGGGATGTTCATCAACTCGGTGAACCAGCGAAATCCGCTCGGAATGAACTCGCCGAACGGCACCAGGTGCTGCTTGTCGTAGCGGTAGGGTGCGCGCGCCGTCGACTGCGCGCGCCAGGCCGATCACCGAGTTGCTGTAGCCGCGCGTCGTAGTCGCCGAGCGGCACGCCGATCAGCGCGGCGCGGTTGGGCTGTCGAAGTGATCGATCAGCGCGTTCAGGTAGCCGGGCACCAGCTCGTTCAGCTGCGAGGGCAGCAACGGGATCGCCGTCTCCGGCGCCACCACCAGCTGTCCGCCGGCGTGGCGCAGCGTGTCGGCCAGCCACGCCAGGGTGGCCGGCAACTGCTCGACGACGAACTTTTCGTCTTGCGGCACGTTGCTCTGCAGCAGGCTCACCGTCACCGTGGCGCCGGCGCGGCTGTGCGACGTCGGGGCCCGACGCAGCGGCCAGCCAGCACCCAGCAGCGCCAGCGCCAGCACAGCCGGCCTTGGGATGCCGCAGCGCATGCGACGCCAACGCGGCCAGCCAGCGCGGCGACCGCAGCCGATGCCCAACACGCCGAGCCACGGCGCCAGCGTCGCCAGCGGCGAGTCGATGTGCGCATAGCCGGACGCGAGCCACGGAAAGCCGGTGAACAGCCACGGTGCGCGCCAGTTCGGCCAGCAGCCACAGCGCGGCAAACAGCGCGCGTCGCGCCACCACACGCCGCTGCGCCAGCGCGCGACCAGCGCCATGGCGCCGGCGAGGTACAGCGACAGCGCAGCAGCCAGCAGCGCGCACCGCCAGCGCCGCCAGCACCGCCGGCAACTCGCCGTAGCGGTGCATGCTGATGAACAGCCACCACACGCCGGCGCCGAGCCAGCCCACGCCGAAGGCCCAGCCCAGCGCCGCCGCCGGCGCGGGCGCGCCGTGCACGACCATGCAGGCCAGCGCGGCCGCGCACAACAGCTGCAGCGGCCACCAGCGCCGGTGCGCACGTAGGCGAGCGTCTGCAGCGCGCCGAGCGCGAGCGCCACCAGCAGCCAGCGCGGCCAGACGCTGTGCCGGCGCGCGCTGGCACGCACGCGCCAGCTGAACGCGACACGCTCAAGCGCCGGGCTCGCGGTGCACCGGCGACACCTTGAACCAGCGCACCGCGCCGCCGCGCGTGAGCATCACCGCTGAACGCCAGGCCGCCGACTTCGACCGTTTCGCCGCGCCGCGGCACGCGGCCGTGCTCGTGCGCAACCAGGCCGCCGATGGTGTCGAACGCATCTTCGGGCAACTGCACGCCGAGCACCGCGTTGACCGCCGCGATGTCGGCGTCGCCGGCGATGCGCTGCGAGCCATCGGCCAGCGTGTAGATGCCTTGGTCGCCCTGGATCTCGTCGAACTCGTCCTCGATCTCGCCGACGATTTCTTCCAGCACGTCTTCGATCGTGATCAGTCCGGCGGTGTTGCCGAACTCGTCGATCACGATCGCCAGGTGGTTGCGGTTGGAGCGGAAGTCGCGCAGCAGTTCGTTGAGGCTTTTGGACTCCGGCACGAACACCGCGGGCCGCAGCAGCGTGCGCAGGTTGAGCTCGGGCGCGCGCTGCAGCTTGAGCAGGTCTTTGGCCAGCAGGATGCCGATGACGTTTTCGCGCTGGCCCTCGTAGACCGGAAAGCGCGAGTGGCTGGTCTCGATCACCACGGCGAGCAACTCGTCGTAGGGTGCGTCGATGTCCAGCAGGTCCATGCGCGGCGCGGCCACCATGACGTCGCCGGCGATCATGTCGGCCATGCGGATCACGCCCTCGAGCATGATGCGCGACTCCGGCGCGATCAGCTCGCGGCTCTCGGCGTCGGCCAACGTCTCGATCAGGTCGGCGCGCGTGTCCGGTCCGGGGGAAAGGAACTCCACCAGGCGCTCGAACAGGCTGCGCTTGTCGTTGCTCGAGCGGGGGTCGAGCCGCATGGGGCGGCTCTGCTGCGGGTCTGACACGTTGGGTGTCGTGGTTTGTCTTCAGCGCGAGAATACCCCAACCGCACCCGCAGGTAGGCCCGACTTGAAAGCCTTCGCCGGCGCCCCCACATGACCCCGCTCGCACCGGAGCCCCACCATGTCCAACGGTTTGATCCCTGCCACCATCCTCACCGGCTTTCTCGGTTCGGGAAAGACCACGCTGCTCAAGCGTGTGCTGACCGAGTCGCACGGCAAGAAGATCGCCGTGATCGAGAACGAGTTCGGCGAGGAGAACATCGACAACGAGATTCTCGTGGCCGACACCGGCGAGCAGATCATCCAGCTGAACAACGGCTGCGTGTGCTGCACCATCCGCGAGGATCTGCGCTCCACATTGGCCACGCTGGCCGAGAAGAAGCGCAAGGGCGAGCTGGACTTCGAGCGCGTGGTGATCGAGACCACCGGCCTGGCCGATCCCGGCCCGGTCGCGCAGACCTTCTTCATGGACGACGAGATCGCCGAAACCTACCTGCTCGACTCGGTGCTGACGCTGGTCGATGCCAAGCATGCCGAGCAGCAACTCGACACGCGGCTGGAGGCGCGCCGGCAAATCGGCTTTGCCGACCAGATCTTCATCAGCAAGACCGACCTGGTCGATGCCGGCGAGGTCGATGCGCTGGTGCACCGAATCAAGCACATGAACCCGCGCGCGCCGCAGTCGAAAGTGCACTTCGGCGAAGTGCCGATCGCCAAAGTGTTCGACCTGCGCGGGTTCAACTTGAACGCCAAGCTGGAGATCGACCCGGAGTTCCTGAGTGACGACGGCCACGACCACCACGGGCACGATCACGACGATCGACCATGACCACGAACACGACGAGCACTGCGACCATCCGCATCACCACCACCACGATGACGACGTGAAGTCCTTCGTGTTCCGCAGCGACAAGCCGTTCGCGGCCGCCAAGCTGGAAGATTTCCTCGGCTCGATCGTGCAGGTGTATGGGCCGAAGATGCTGCGCTACAAGGGCGTGCTGTACATGAAGGGCAGCGAGCGCAAGGTCGTGTTTCAGGGTGTGCACCAACTGATGGGCAGCGACCTGGGGCCCAAGTGGAGCGCCCGGCGAAAAGAAGGGCAGCAAGATGGTTTTCATCGGCATCGACCTGCCGCGCGAAATCCTCGAACAGGGGCTGAATGCCTGCTTGGTGTAGCTGCGTTTGCTCGCCGCGCGACGCGGTTGCGCAGAGGAAACCTGCCGATCTGGTGTGGCCCGGCGCCGGCAGAGCTAGACCGGATTTCACGCCCCCTTGAGGTGGCTACAATCCGCGCGCCCAAATCGAGGCGGGAAACCTCCTTTCGCGCAGCGGAAGCGGGTATAACGGCTCCCCGCCAGGAGTGATGTCGACGTGAGCAAGAGCCCGGCCAAGAAGGCGCCCGCCCGCAGCAAAGCAGCGGCCGGAAAGGCTGCGCCGCGCAAGCCTGCAGCCAAGCCCAAGGCGCCTGCCAAACCGGCAAAAGCCGCCAAGTCGACGAAAACGGCGGGCAAGCCGGCAGCCAAGTCCGTGAAGGCACCGACCAAAACGCCAACAAAGACCACCGCGAAAGCTGGAACCAAACCGGCTGCAGCCAAGACCAAGCACGTCGCTCCCCCACCAGCCAAGGAGTCCAAGAGCGCACCCGCCCGAGGCCCCATCGACAGCAAACCCTCAGCCCCGAAGCCGTTCAGCACCGCTGGTGCGCCGATCGGGGTCACGAGCCCGAAACCCGTTTCACCCGCGCCCCTCCCGGCCCCGAGCACCTTGCCCAAGTCCACAGACAAACCGCTGGCCAGTCCCGCTGCCGCCGCAGCGGCAGCCGCCAGCACCCGTTTCACCGAGCGTTTCGCACCACCGCGGCCGCCGCAGCGTGTGCTGCCCGATCCCGTCGAGCCGGTGCGCCCGACCGTCAAGGCCGACCCGCGCCTGGCCAATGCCTGGAAGAACAAGGCCGGCCGCGACCTCACCGAAGACGAGCTGTTGGCGATGCCCGATGGCGAGTACATGAACGACAAGCAGCTCGAGTTCTTCCGCACTCGCCTGCAATCCTTGAAGGACGATCTGCTGTCCAACGCCGGTGAAACGACCGAACACCTGCGTGAGGACACTTCGATCGTGCCCGACCCGGCCGACCGCGCCACCATTGAAGAGGAGCACGCGCTGGAGCTGCGCACGCGCGACCGTGAGCGCAAGCTGCTGAAGAAGATCACGCAATCGCTGTCACGCATCGAAGCCGGCGACTACGGCTATTGCGACGAGACGGGCGAGCCCATCGGCCTGGGCCGGCTGCTGGCACGCCCCACCGCGACGCTTTCGCTCGAGGCGCAACAGCGCCGCGAGTTGAAGCAAAAGATGTTCGGCGACTGACCGCACACCGGCAGCCGCCCCTCGCCCGACCATGTCCGACCAGCAACCCAAGGACGAAAGCTTCTTCCGCAAGGTTGTGCGATTCGTGGCCAATCCGGCCACCGACTGGGCCGACCTGAACTCGCGCCAAGACGATGGCGGCGAGCTCGACCTCGAGAAGAGCGAGCTCAAGGCCATGATCGAGCGCAAGCGGCGCAACGATTTCGTGCGCAAGCGCGAGTTCGACATGCTGCGCAAGATGCGCCGTGAGGGTCTGTCGCCCGAGCAGTTGGCGGCGCTCGGCCACTCGTCGCGCATCGACGACTCCGAGGTGCGCATCACCGACAGCCCGGCGCGCCCGGTCGACGCCGGCGTCAAAGCCAAGATCGACGAGATCGAACAACAAATGGTGGGCGAGGGCGGTTACGCCGGCAGCCAGAAGCGCACGCCCGAGTTCTACAACGCGCCCACGCAGCCCGCCTCGCTGCCGGCGACGCTCGGCCGCGCGGCCGCTGCCTCGCTCGACGGTGGTGCCGTCGTGACCCCGGGACCGGACCAGTTGCCGGCGCTGCCGCCGCTCGGCAACGATCTCGAGTTCTCGCCGCCCGCCCCCTCGCCGTCGCCGGTCGTGATGGGCGGCGGCATGTCGCCGCTGGCACCGGCGACGTCGGCCGCGATGGCGCCGCCGCGTGCGGCAGCCGATGGACCCGAGCTCGAAGTCAGCGAGGTCGTGCACGACCCCGACCTCGATGAGGCGGTGATCGCGTTTGCCAACGCCGATTTTGCGCAGTGCGAGCACTCGCTATCTCAACTGGTCAGCTCGACCGGGTCGCGCTTGCAACACGCCGAGACCTGGCTGGTGCTGTTCGACTTGCACCGGGCCACCGGCCAGCACGCCAAGTTCGAGTCGCTGGCAGTGGACTACACGCACCAGTTCGGTTTGTCGCCGCCCCAGTGGTTTTCGCTGCCCAAGTTGGTGGCCGAAGCCGCGGCGGAAGAGAAGCCGTCGGGCACTCCCCGCGTCGCCGGCGACGTCGGCTGGGTCTGCCCTGACGTGCTCGACATCGACGCGATCGCGCGCCTGCGCTCAGTGACCCTGCAGCTGCCGCTGCCCTGGGTATTTGACTGGTCGGGGTTGAAGCGCGTGGATGCCGACGCAGCCGGCCAGCTGTCGGAACTCTTGCGCCACTGGGCCGGCCAATCGATCGAGATGCGCTGGCTGTCCGGCGAGCAGTTCCTCACCGTGCTGCAGGATGCATCGCCCACCGGTGTGCGCGACGCCGATCCGGCGTTCTGGCTGTTGCGGCTCGACGCGCTGCGCGTGGCCAACCGGCCCGACCAGTTCGACGAGACCGCGATCGACTATTGCGTCACCTACGAGGTGTCGCCGCCGTCGTGGGAGCGCGCCAAGTGCAGCGTGCGCATCAGCGGCTCGACGCTGTCGACCCGTTCGCCGCCGATGTCGATCGTCAGCGAGGTGTCGACCTTCGTCGAGTCGAGCATGAACGATGAACTCAACGCCGGCGTGCAGGTGGCATCGGTCGACCTGTCGGGCCAGTTGGTGGGCGACATCGGTGCCACGCTGGCCAAGCTCGATCGCGAGCTGACGTCGGCGCCGATCGTGTCCGTGTCTTGCGCCAGGCTGATCCGCGTGGACTTCGTCGCCGCCGGCGATCTGTTGAACTGGGTGCTGGCCAAGCGCAGCGAGAACCGCGCGGTCAACTTCGTCGATTCCAACCGGCTGGTCGCGCTGTTCTTCGGCGCCATGGGCATCAACGAACACGCCAAGGTGCAGGTGCGCAAGATCTAGCGCGCCGCGTCGGCACGCCGGCGCTCTTGCCGGCATGATCGTTGCCACGTCGCGTCGAGCCCGCTCTGCCATGTCGCCTGAATCCCCGATCCTGCACGGCACCACCATCGTCAGCGTGCGCCGCCACGACGGCGCGGGCCCGCGCGTGGCGCTGGGCGGCGACGGGCAGGTGACCTTGGGTCAGATCGTCGTCAAGGCCGGCGCGCGCAAGGTGCGCCGCCTGCACCACGACCGCGTGCTCGCCGGCTTCGCCGGCGCCACGGCCGATGCCTTCACGCTGTTCGAGCGCTTCGAGGCCAAGCTCGACAAGCACCAGGGCCACCTGCAGCGCGCGGCGATCGAACTCACGCGCGACTGGCGCACCGACCGCGTGTTGCGCCGGCTCGAGGCGATGCTGGCGGTGGCCGACCGCGAGACCTCGCTGATCATCACCGGCAACGGCGATGTGCTTGAACCAGAGCACGGCATCGTGGCCATCGGCTCGGGCGGCGCCTTTGCACAGGCCGCGGCGCGCGCTTTGATCGCGCACACCGCGATGCCCGCGCCCGAGGTGGTGAAGCGCTCGCTCGAGATCGCCGGTGAGTTGTGCATCTACACCAACCAGCACCACACGATCGAGGTGCTGGAGTAACCCTGCCGCGGCGCGTGCGCCGCCGAGCCCACCATGTCTGCCAGCATGACCCCGCAGGAGATCGTCTCCGAACTCGACCGCCACATCGTCGGCCAGCAAGCGGCCAAGCGTGCCGTGGCCATTGCGCTGCGCAACCGTTGGCGCCGCCAGCAGGTGGACGAGAAGCTGCGCGGCGAGATCACGCCGAAGAACATCCTGATGATCGGCCCGACCGGCGTCGGCAAGACCGAGATCGCGCGCCGCCTGGCGCGCCTGGCCGATGCGCCCTTCATCAAGGTCGAAGCCACCAAGTTCACCGAAGTCGGCTATGTCGGCAAGGACGTCGACGCGATCGTGCGCGATCTGGCCGACATGGCCGTCAAGCGGGAGCGCGAAGCGGCGATGCAGCGCCAACGCTCGCGCGCCGAAGACGCCGCCGAGGAGCGGGTGCTCGACGTGCTGGTGCCGCCGCCGCGCACCGGCTTCGGGTTTGATGCCGGCAGCGCCGCGGACAAGGGCAGCGTCGACAACACGGCGCGCCAGGTGATGCGCAAGCGCCTGCGCGAAGGCTCGCTGCACGACAAAGAGGTGGAGATCGAGCTTGCCGAGCCGCGCAGCGGACTGGAGATCATGACGCCGCCCGGCATGGAGGAGATGGCCGAGCAGATGAAGAACCTGTTCAGCCAGATGGGCGGGGCGCGGCGCAAGGCGCGCAAGCTCAAGATCGGCGAAGCGCTCAAGCTGCTGGCCGACGAGGAGGCCGCCAAGCTGGTCAACGACGACGAGATCAAGGCGCGCGCGCTCTCCAACACCGAGAACAACGGCATCGTGTTCATCGACGAGATCGACAAAATCGCCACCCGCTCCGAGGTCGGCGGCGCCGACGTGTCGCGCCAGGGCGTGCAGCGCGACCTGCTGCCGCTGGTCGAGGGCACCACGGTCAGCACCAAGTACGGCATGGTCAAGACCGATCACATCCTGTTCATCGCATCGGGCGCCTTCCATCTGTCCAAGCCCAGCGACCTGATCCCGGAGCTGCAAGGGCGGTTTCCGATCCGCGTGGAGCTCGCGCCGCTGTCGGTGGACGATTTCGAAGCCATCCTGACCAGCACGCACGCCAGCCTGCTCAAGCAATACCAGGCGCTGCTCGGCACCGAGGGCGTCACGCTGCAGTTCGAGGCGCCGGCGATCCGGCGGTTGGCGCAGATCGCCCACGACGTGAACGAGCGCACCGAAAACATCGGCGCGCGCCGGCTCTCCACCGTGATGGAGCGCCTGCTCGACGAGGTGAGCTTCGAGGCACCGAACCGCAGCGGGCACAACGTCAATGTCGACGTCGCGATGGTCGACGCCCGCTTGGCCGAACTGGCGCGCAACGAGGATCTGTCGCGCTACATCCTCTAGCGCCAGTCAACGTTCGGTGGCGCCGATGGCCAGCAGGCCATCGAAGATCAGCGAGTCGACGTGCTCCAGCGGCAGATCGGTGATCGGCGCCAGCTTGACCGCCGCGCCCCCGCCCATCAACACCAGCGGATCCTGTCCGCAGCGCGCCTGCAAGCGCCGATACTGGCGCCGCACCGCGCCGGCAATCGCATAGGCACCGCCACTCATCAACGCATCGCTCGTATTGGTGGGGAACTCCACCACGTCACCCGTCGGCACCTTCAGCCCGGCCGTGCCCATCTCGAGCGCCTTCAGCATCAGCCCGAAGCCCGGCAGGATCAGGCCGCCGAGGAAGCGGCCGTCGGTGTCCAGCGCGTCCACCGTGACCGCGGTGCCGACCATCACCACCAGTGCCGGTCGTGGCGCGCCGCGCGACAGCACGCGCCAGCGCGCGCCGATCAGCGCCACCCAGCGGTCGGCACCCAGGCGTGACGGATGTTCATAGCCATTGACGACGCCCGCCCGCTGCACGCCCGGCACGATCCAGCGTGGTGCCAGATCCCACATCTCGAGTTGTTGCTCGACCCGCATGCGCACCGCATCGCCGGCCACGATGCAGCCCAGCATGCGCTCCGGCGGCGCGAGGCGCTTCCAGTCGCCGTCTGCGAGGTCGTCGATGGTCTCCAGAAACACGGCGCCCTGGGCACGGGCGGCGCTGCCCGGCTGGGCGCGGTCGTAGAGCGCCCACTTCAAGCGGGTGTTGCCGATGTCCAGCGCCAGAACCGTCATGGGCGCCAGCGTAGCAGCCCGGCAGCCATGGTGGATGTCAGCGCTGGCCGGGCCCGGGCATGCTGAGCAGGTGGCGCACGTGGCGCATGGTTTGCGCGGCAATGATCATGCGATGCGGCTTGCGCAGCCGCTGCTCCACCTCGTCGAGCAACGATTCGATGTCGTCGCGCGTGGTGGCGCGCTTGAGTTTCATCAGCGTGAGCGACCCCGACACGGGAGCCTGAGCGCGCAGCGCGCGCATCAGCAACTCGCGCGCCTCTTGCAGCGGACGGTCGATTTCGCTGTCGGCAACCGGTGGCAGCGTGGACCAGCCCGACTCGGGCAGCAACGAGCGTACCGACGGCAGCAGCGACGAGTCACCCGCGGGCCTCGATTCGAGCGGCAGGTCGACATGTTCGGCGCCGGACTCGGGTAGCAGGACCAAACCCATGGCCACCAGCTCCTGGAATACCGGCGCGGCCACACCGGCCGCCCGCGCCGTGGCGACGATCTGGTTCACCGTGCGACGGCCGTCGACCAGCAACAGCACGGTGCGGTGACGCTGGCTCAACCCGCGCGTGCGGTGCGCAAGCTCCGCCACGCCCTCGGGCGTCTTGGACGGTACGAACTCCTCCTGGCCTGGCACGACTCCTCCCCACATCGAGCCGCTGTCGACTCAGCGGCCGGGCGCTATTGTCGCCAAGCCGCGCGCGTGTGGCAGCCTCGCGGTTCCGGCACGATCCGGGCGCTGCGTGAACAACCCGACGCATACTGCCGTCCATGCAGCAGCGCCCATGGGGCCGACGGCGGTGGAGCGCGTTCCGGCGGTTCGGGGAGGCCGGCCGAACATGGACGTGACCCGTCGCAGCCGCGCCGATGCACCGACAATTGCGGACATGCCCCGTGCCGCGAAGAAAACAACCGCTCCGATGGACCGCAAGACAACGACAACGACCCAGACTTTCACTGACGCAGACGCCGCGCTGAAACACGCGACCGCGCTCTACGACGATGGCATCCGCCGGTTGCGCAAGTCGCTGCAGGCGTTTATCTCGGGGCGACAGTTCCACTCTCGGGTGCGCGAGGTCTATCCCAGCGTGCGCGTGCGCACGCAGACGGTTGCGCGCAGCGACTCGCGGCTCAGTTACGGCTTCGTTGCCGGCCCCGGGGTGTACGAGACCTCGTTGACGCGGCCCGACCTGTTTGGTGACTACTACCGAGAGCAGTTCTCGCTGCTGCTGCGCAACCATCGTGTGGCGCTCGAAGTGGGACCGTCGACCGAAGCAATCCCGGTGCACTTCTCGCTCGCCGACACCGACCACCTCGAAGGCTCGCTGAGCGCCGAACGGCGGCTGCTGATGCGCGACTCTGTTCGATCTGCCCGATTTGGCGGCGATGGACGACGGCATCGCCAACGGCATGCACGAGCCGCGCGAAGGCCAGCCCCGGCCGCTGTCGCTGTTCACCGCGCAGCGCGTGGACTACTCGCTGCACCGCCTGCGCCACTACACCGGCACGGCGCCTGAACACTTTCAGAACTTCGTGCTGTTCACCAACTACCAGTTCTACATCGACGAATTCATCCGCCTCGGCCGCGAGCAGATGGCGGGCAAGAAGAGCGACTACACGGCGTTCGTCGAGCCAGGCAATGTGGTGACGCGACGCACGGGCACCAAGCCCATGGACGGCGACGAGCTGGGCAGCGCGCCGGCGCGGCTGCCGCAAATGCCGGCGTATCACCTGCTGCGGCCGGACCGCAGCGGCATCACGATGATCAACATCGGTGTCGGGCCAGCCAATGCCAAGAACATCAGCGACCATGTGGCGGTGTTGCGGCCGCATGCGTGGCTGATGTTGGGCCACTGCGCCGGACTGCGCAACACACAACAGTTGGGCGACTACGTGCTGGCGCATGGTTACGTGCGCGAAGACCATGTGCTCGATGAGGAACTGCCGCTGTGGGTGCCGATTCCACCCCTGGCCGAAATCCAGCAGGCGCTGGAGCAAGCGGTGGCTGACGTGACGCAGCTCAAGGGCTATGAGCTCAAGCGCGTGCTGCGCACCGGAACGGTGGCGTCCACCGACAACCGCAACTGGGAACTGTTGCCGCACCCAGGTCCGGAGCGCCGTTTCAGTCAGAGCCGAGCCATCGCTGTCGACATGGAAAGCGCGGCGATCTCGGCCAACGGCTTTCGCTTTCGCGTGCCGTACGGCACGTTGCTGTGCGTGAGCGACAAGCCCCTGCACGGCGAGATCAAGCTGCCGGGGATGGCGAACCACTTCTATCGCGAACGGGTCGACCAGCATTTGCGCATCGGCATGCGCGCAGTCGAACTGCTGCGCCGGTTGCGGCAGGACCAGTTGCACAGCCGCAAGCTGCGCAGCTTCGCTGAAGTGGCATTCCAATAGCGGCGCGGCGGTTCTGTACCCGCTGGGCACGCATGGCACGCGTGTTTCCCCTTGCGCGCTCGCCGCGCCCGGCATAGGCTGGTGCTCCGATCGATCCGCGGCCGCCGCGATGGCCCAACGGCGACCAAACGGCCCAGGAGCGGTCCTGGGAACGAGGAGTACCCCCATGGCAAGCCCAGCCTCGCCCAGCATTGCCGCCATCCGCACCTTGGCTCTGGTCGGACCCGCGGCGGCTGGGAAAACCAGTCTGGCGGAAAACCTCCTGCACCGTGCCGGCGTGATCGGTGCACAAGGCAGCCTGGAGCGAGGCACCACCGTCAGCGACTACGACCCGCTCGAACGACGCATGCAGCATTCGCTGAACGCCTCGATCCTGCACCTGGACCATGCCGGCACACGCGTGCACTTGATCGACACGCCAGGGGCGGCGGACTTCGTCGGTCAATCGTTGCCAGCGCTCGAAGCGGTTGAGACCGCCGTCATCGTGATCAACGCGGCCACGGGCATCGAGCCGATGGCGCAGCGCATGATGGACTACGCGGCATCGCGCCACCTCGACCGCATGATCGTGGTGAACAAGATCGATGCCACCGACATCGATCTGCCCGGGCTGCTGCAGGAGATTCAGGCCAGGTTCGGCAAGGAGTGCCTGCCGTTGAACCTGCCTGACGCCGGCGGTGCACGCGTGGTGGATTGCTTCTACAACCGCGAAGGTCACAGCGACTTCGGCAGTGTCGATGCGGCGCACCGTGCGCTGGTGGAGCAGGTGGTGGAGGTCGATGCGGAGTTCGTCGAACGCTACCTGAACGATGGCGATGTCGATGCCTCGGAGTTGCATGCGCCGCTGGAGCAGGCGCTGCGCGAAGGTCATCTGATCCCGGTGTGCTTCACCTCGACGCGCAGTGGAGCGGGTGTGGCCGAGCTGCTCGACGTGATCGTCAAGCTGCTGCCCAATCCGACCGAATCGAATCCGCCCGATTTCCTCAACGGCGAGGGCGAGGCCGCAGTGCCGATGCAAGCCAGGCCCGATGCCGATGCGCACGTATTGGCGCATGTGTTCAAGGTCACCGTCGACCCGTTCGTGGGCAAGATGGGCGTGCTGCGCGTCTGGCAAGGCACGGTCACCAAAGACAGCCTGCTTTATGTGGGCGACGCGCGCAAGCCGTTCAAGGTGGGCCATTTGTTCATGCTGCAGGGCAAGGAACACGTCGAAGTGCCGCGCGCGTTGCCTGGTGACATCTGCGCGCTGGCCAAGGTTGACGAACTGCACTTCGATGCGGTGCTGCACGATGCCGCCGAAGACGACCACATCCATCTGCTGCCGCTGCAGTTCCCGGTGCCGGTGCACGGCCTGGCCATCGAGCCCAAGCGCCACGGCGACGAACAGCGCATGTGGGAGATCATGGGCAAGCTGGTGGCGGAAGATCCGTGTCTGAAAGTTGAGCACGTGGTCAACACCAACGAGACCATCGTCTACGGTCTCGGCGAACTTCACCTGCGCATGTTGATGGAGCGCCTGCGCGAGGTCTACAAGTTCGAAGTGCAGACCCGTCCGCCGCGCATCGCCTACCGAGAGACCATCACAGCCAAAGCCGAAGGGCACCACCGGCACAAAAAGCAGACCGGCGGCGCGGGCCAGTTCGGCGAGGTGTTTTTGCGTGTGGAACCGCTGCCGCGCGGCAGCGGGTTCGAATTCGTCGACGCGGTCAAGGGCGGCACGATTCCGGGCCAGTTCATTCCTGCCGTGGAAAAGGGCGTGCGCGAAGTGCTCGCCGGCGGCGCGATCGCGGGTTACCCGGTGGTCGACGTGAAAGTCACCGTCTACGACGGCAAACACCATTCGGTCGACAGCAAGGAAATCGCTTTCGTCACGGCAGGGCGCAAGGCGTTTCTTGCCGCCGTGCGCGAGGCGCGGCCGATCGTGCTGGAGCCCATCGTCAATGTGGAGATCACGACGCCGGATGTGGCGATGGGCGATATCACCGGCGACTTGTCGGCCAAGCGCGGACAGGTCAGCGGCAGCGCCAACGGCGCAAACAGCACGATGGTGATCCAGGCATTGGCGCCGCTGTCGGAGCTGTCCGGGTATCAGTCGCGCCTCAATGCCATGACGGCAGGGCAAGGGCGCTACACGATCGCGTTGTCGCACTACGAGCAGGTGCCCGTACCCGTGCAGCAACAGTTGATGGGTCAGTTCAAGGTCAAGGACGACGACTGACCGCTATGGGCACGCGCCGCTAGCGCATGGCCAGCGGTTGCTTGCGCTTCGGCCCTGGAAACAGCCCATCCAGTTCTTGCCACGCGGCGTCCGGCAGGTTGAGGTGCTTGCTGTTCCAGTTGTCGAGCAGGTGCGCCCTGTTCCCCGCCTTCGGGATCGCCATCACTTGCGACTGGCGCGTCAGCCACGCAAGTGCGACTTGCGCCGCCGACACGTCGTGCGAAGACGCCAGTTTCTTGAGTCGGGCATGGCCGGTGATCCGCCCGCCATCGATCGGGCAATACGCCATCAGTGCGATGCGGCGTTCCTGCAACCAGGGAAGCAGGTCGAACTCCACACCGCGTTCGCTCAGCGAGAAGTACACCTGATTGGCCACGCAGGAGTCGCCCGAACGCATGCCGGCGAGTTCTTGCATGTCGTCGCGATCGAAGTTGCTCACCCCCCAGTGGCGAATGGCTCCCGATTGCTGCAGACGCGCGAAGCCCTCGAGGGTCTCGGCCAACGGCGTGTCGCCACGCCAATGAAGCAGGTACAGGTCGATGGTGTCGAGCTGCAAGCGGCGCCGGCTCGCGTCACACGCACGGCGCAGCCCGGCAACGTCGGCATGGTGGGGATAGGCCTTGCTGACCACGTGCAACTGCTCGCGCCGCACGGCGTGCGCTCGCATCGCGTCGGCCAGCGCGCGGCCCAGGACTTTCTCGGCGCCGCCCTCGCCATACATCTCTGCGGTGTCGAACAGACGGTAGCCGATCTCGACCGCGTCTCGGATCGCCGCCAACTCGGTGTCCAGTGCGGATGCGCGCTCGCCGAAGCGCCAGGTTCCGAGCCCGAGAGACGGCCAGTTCTCGCCGGAAATGCCGAGTGCCACGTGTGCTGCTTGCGCCATGGTGGCCATGCTACGCCGCTGCGCCGTACCCAGCTGAGCAACTCGCATTTATCATCGGTGCATGCAACCGGTGCACGATGTGGCCCGCATCCGTCTCGACAACACATTGCTGCTGTTCGATGAGTTCGTGCACGCGCAGATCAAGCACCCGGATGCAGCGGCACTGCGCGGCCTTGAGCGGCGCTTTGCAGAGCGACTGCAGATCCAGGCCAGCTACTGGAGCCAGATCAAGAGCCGATCGCGCCAGATCGGCGAACGCCTGGCGCGTCAGTTTGAGCATCTCTGCCACAAGCCGCGCGGCTGGATGGACGAGCCGCATACCACGGCTGTCTCACCTTCCGCGGCGGCCGAAAGCGCCCCGCGCTCGGACGACGAGCGCTTTGTCGTTGCACTGGTGCTGAGCTACTACCGTCGCGACCCGGAGCGGGCTCGGGCACGGTTGCTGGACCTGCTCGGCGAAGCTCTTGCGCCGCAAGCGCAGGCTGCGCCAGGTCCGGCGCCGACCGACGATGGCGATGCGCTCTGGCAGCGCACGCGCAGCGGTGTGGCGCCCCTCAAACGAAAACGCTGACCAACCTTGACATAGGGAAACGTACGTTTATCATCTGCGCAACGCATTGTCTTGGAGTGACATGTTTCTGCTTTGCATCCAGCGACTGAACACCGAACCGTTGCCCGGCGCAGCGGCGGTGATGCGCACCCGCCGAGGCCGTACGACCAGCTGAGTCGTCTCCCTCGCAGGCCAACGGCCCGGGATGCGCAAGCACCCGGGCCGTCTTGTTTGGCTGAACCGAATGGAATCGATCGACATGAAGACCAACGCCATCAAACCGCGCAACCCACTGGTTGCCGCAGCGCTGCAGCGCAAAGCCGGCGTGCACCGGCGCAGCAGCAGTGGAGTGCGACATCGCATGCGGATGGCGCTGCAGCGCGAGTTGCGAGCCGAGCCACCGGCCGACAAGGACTGACCGGCGCCCGATTACGACAACCGGGCGCAACGAGGAGAGCATCGTGACGGCAAGTTTTCAATCCTTTCATCCACCGCCGACGGGATCGGCAAGTCGTCTGGCGCTTGCGCATGCGGCCCAAGCGGCCGCGAAAGTGCTGCAGGCCTTGGCTGAACGTTTGGCGCCGAGGGAGCCACGTGCACCGGCGGCCTTGACACTTCCACGGCTGGAATTTCATGCCGACGCGGGCGCGCCGGAGGGCGCGCTGTATGTCGATGGCGTGTTGTTCGGCCATTTGCCCGGCGTGCAGCGCCTCTGAGATGCCCGCTCCGACGGCCTGAGGTCGTGGAATCGGCTCAAGTTTCCTGCGTGCGGTCCGAAAACCCGACCAGGACCACAGGAACTTTCATGGGTACCGTCGCCACGCTGGCATCCGCCGTTCGCATCCCGCGCGATGCGGCTGGATGGGTGTCGTTGTGGCGGAATGCCGAAATTCCGGTGCTTGAAGAGACTGCGCAACAGCTTGAAGAACTGCGCGCGCGCGAGGACGACGTCGACGCACGGCTGCTGGCGGAGGTGGTATCGGCCGACCCGCTGATGTGCCTGAAACTGCTGGCCCATGTGTCCACCCACCGCTCCTCAAGCCGCATCACCGACACTGAAACGGCGACCGCCGCACTGGTGATGATGGGCATCGGTCCGTTCTTTCGCCAGTTCGGCCCGCAGCCAAGCGTGGAGGAACGGCTGCGCGATCAGCCTGAGGCGCTTGATGGCTTGCAGCGTGTGCTGGTGCGCGCGCGCCGCGCGGCCTGCTTCGCTCTCGGCTTCGCAGTTCATCGCATGGATCACGATGCCGAAGTGATCCACGAAGCCGCGCTGCTGCACGACTTTGCCGAAATGCTGTTGTGGTGTCATGCGCCGGCGCTGGCGCTGGCAGATTTCGCAGCGCCAGGCCGAGGACGCGACGCTGCGTTCAGCGGCAGTGCAACGCGACGTTCTCCACGCCGAGCTCGTCGACGTGCAACAGGGCTTGATGCGCGCGTGGCGCTTGCCAGAGCTGCTGGTGCGCATCAGCGACGACCATCACGCCCACACGGCCCAGGTGCGCAATGTGTTGCTTGCCATTCGCCTGGCGCGGCATACGAAGGCCGGGTGGGACAACGCCGCGATCCCGGACGATGTGAACGACATTGCAGCTTTGCTCAACATGCGGCCGGGTCCGACGCTGAAGCTGCTGCAGGAACTCGACAGCTGATTCGGCGGCGGCGACGCTGCCTCATCGAGTTGTGCGCGCGAGCAGGTCGTCGAAGATCGGCCGATGAAACGCCAGGTCCACGTGCGCCACTCGAGGCACGTGGTGATTGGTGGCACCTTCCAGCATGGCATTGCGTGCCGGAAAGACGATGTTGTCGCAGTGCCCGAAATAGCAGGTGAAGAGCGAGCGCCGTTCGCGAGACTCGGTGGCCGCGAGAGCGCGCAACCAATGATTGCCTTCGCGCATCTGGCGGGTGTTGGCGCTCAGGGCGAAGCGCGCCATCAGCGTGCCGGCGTGCGGCGTGCCAATGGTGATCACCGAATGCACGCGGTGATCGCCCGCGCAATCGCGCAGCCAGGCACGCACCGCTAGCCCTCCCATGCTGTGCGCGACGATGATCGGTGGGCATTGGGTCGCAAGCTCCAATCGTGCGATGGCGACATCGATGCCCTGGACGTAGCGGTCGATGGGGCCGAATACGGGTTCCAGGTTGATCGCAATGAACGGCGTTCCGTTGCGGCGCAGTTGCTGCATCCAGGGATTCCAGAGCCCTCGATTGCAAACAAAGCCGTGCACAAACAGCACGCCGCGCCGATTCGGGGTGGTCGGCAACGCATCCGATTCAGCGTTGGCACGGAACGGCTGGCGCCACGCAAAGACGCGAAGCCCCGTGACGACCTCACCCCACCACGCAGCAAAGAGAGCGGCGGCGCTTGGAGGCGGTATCTTCGGTCCGGGATGTACAGAGCCCAGCCACATGAACTCGATGGCGAGGCCGATGGCATGGATGTTGACAACCAAGCCCGCGATGAGCAAGGCGACCCACACCGGGGCACCTGATCCAACAACCCAAATCGCGACGGTACCGGATGCCAACAACAGGCAGCCAACCCAGATGCGCTGGATCCACGCCAGCATGGCACTAGGCAGGCACGATCGACCGGGCGCCGCCAGGAGCGGAGGCCTTGCCGTTATGGCTTAGGCTGACAGGATGGCAAGTCCGGCACAGAGAGCACGCGCACATCTGGACCAGGTGGCGATTCTGCGTGCAGCTCGAGACGCCGATGCCGATTTGGCTCGCCGTGTAGTCGCCGTCAAGCAATACCAGCATGCCCGATTCGCTCGCGACTATGCGAACCTGTTGGCCCAGGAGCGCTATCGCGCGGCCACTCAGTTCTTTTTGGAAGACCTCTACAGCCCGGCAGACTTTGCCGACCGCGATACGCAGTTTGGGCGCGTGGTGCCGGCGATGGCGCGCGTTTTCCCGAGCGAGGTCATGCATACGGTTGCTCAGTTGGCGGAGCTGCACGCGCTGACGGAAAGCCTCGATCAGGAGATGGCGCAGCAACTAAGTATTCATGGCGCTGTGGATGACGGATCCTATCGTGCCGCTTGGCGCGCGGTGGGCAGAGCCGATGCGCGACAGCGGCAGCTTGAGATATTGATAGGCATCGGGACGTCACTCGACCAGCACACTCGAACAGCTCTGTTGAAGACGACGCTGCGACTGATGCGTGCGCCCGCCAAGGCGGCGGGGCTGGGGCAACTGCAGTCGTTCCTCGAACGTGGTTTGGCCGCCTTTGTGGCCATGCGCGGTGCGCAGCATTTTCTGCAGACGATCAGAACCAACGAACAGCGCACGATCGCCGACCTGTTCGCATGGCAGTAAAACAAAAACCCGACCAAGGTATCTTGGTCGGGTTTCTCGATTAATAGCCTGACAATGTCCTACTTTCACACGGGAACCCGCACTATCATCGGCGCAGAGGCGTTTCACTTTCCTGTTCGGGATGGGAAGGAGTGGGACCACCTCGCTATGGTCATCAGGCTTGACTTGTCGCCGCTCTGCCAGAGGCAGAACAGCCAATCCATAGAGGTCGAATCAGTTGATTGCGCTACCTTGGCATAACCCTTGACGATCATCGTCAAAGTTATAGGGTCAAGCCGCACGAGCAATTAGTACCGGTTAGCTCAACTGCGTTACTGCGCTTCCACACCCGGCCTATCAACGTCCTGGTCTTGAACGACTCTTCAGGGGGCTCAAGGCCCCGGCAAGACTCATCTTGAGACGAGTTTCCCGCTTAGATGCTTTCAGCGGTTATCTCTTCCGCACTTAGCTACTCGGCAATGCCACTGGCGTGACAACCGATACACCAGAGGTGCGTCCACTCCGGTCCTCTCGTACTAGGAGCAGGCTCTCTCAATCTTGCAGCGCCCACGGAAGATAGGGACCAAACTGTCTCACGACGTTTTAAACCCAGCTCACGTACCTCTTTAAATGGCGAACAGCCATACCCTTGGGACCGGCTACAGCCCCAGGATGAGATGAGCCGACATCGAGGTGCCAAACACCGCCGTCGATATGAACTCTTGGGCGGTATCAGCCTGTTATCCCCAGAGTACCTTTTATCCGTTGAGCGATGGCCCTTCCATACAGAACCACCGGATCACTTAGTCCTACTTTCGTACCTGCTCGACTTGTCAGTCTCGCAGTCAAGCACGCTTATGCCTATGCACTATCAGCACGATTTCCGACCGTGCCTAGCGTACCTTCGAACTCCTCCGTTACGCTTTGGGAGGAGACCGCCCCAGTCAAACTGCCTACCATACACTGTCCCCAACCCAGATAATGGGTCAAGGTTAGAACCTCAAACACACCAGGGTGGTATTTCAACGTTGGCTCCACCAGAACCTAGCGTCCCGGCTTCAAAGCCTCCCACCTATCCTACACAGATCTATTCAAAGTCCAATGTAAAGCTGCAGTAAAGGTTCATGGGGTCTTTCCGTCTTTCCGCGGGGAGATTGCATCATCACAAACATTTCAACTTCGCTGAGTCTCTGGAGGAGACAGTGTGGCCATCGTTACGCCATTCGTGCAGGTCGGAACTTACCCGACAAGGAATTTCGCTACCTTAGGACCGTTATAGTTACGGCCGCCGTTTACTGGGACTTCAATCAAGAGCTTGCACCCCATCATTTAATCTTCCAGCACCGGGCAGGCGTCACACCCTATACGTCGACTTTCGTCTTTGCAGAGTGCTGTGTTTTTAATAAACAGTCGCAGCCACCGATTCTCTGCGGCCTCATTGGGCTCCCTCTGTACGAGTTCACCTACTAAAGGCACACCTTCTTCCGAAGTTACGGTGTCAATTTGCCGAGTTCCTTCTCCAGAGTTCTCTCAAGCGCCTGAGAATACTCATCACGCGCACCAGTGTCGGTTTGCGGTACGGTCGCGTGCAGCTGAAGCTTAGTGGCTTTTCCTGGAAGCAGGGTATCGCTCACTTCGGCGGCAAGCCGCCTCGTTATCACCCCTCATCTAAGCCCGGCGGATTTGCCTACCAGGCACGACTACAGGCTTGAACCGGGATATCCAACACCCGGCTGAGCTAACCTTCTTCGTCCCCACATCGCACTGCACGTCGGTACAGGAATATTGACCTGTTTCCCATCAGCTACGCATCTCTGCCTCGCCTTAGGGGCCGACTCACCCTACGCCGATGAACGTTGCGTAGGAAACCTTGCGCTTTCGGCGAGGGGGCTTTTCACCCCCTTTAACGCTACTCATGTCAGCATTCGCACTTCCGATACCTCCAGCAGACCTCACGGTCCACCTTCGCAGGCGTACGGAACGCTCTCCTACCATCGTGTTGCCACGATCCGCAGCTTCGGTTACTGGCTTAGCCCCGTTACATCTTCCGCGCAGGACGACTCGATCAGTGAGCTATTACGCTTTCTTTAAATGGTGGCTGCTTCTAAGCCAACATCCTGACTGTTTTAGCCTTCCCACTTCGTTTCCCACTTAGCCAATATTGGGGACCTTAGCTGGCGGTCTGGGTTGTTTCCCTCTCGTGTCCGGACGTTAGCACCCGGTGCACTGTCTCCCAAGCTGTACTCATCGGTATTCGGAGTTTGCAATGGTTTGGTAAGTCGCCATGACCCCCTAGCCATAACAGTGCTCTACCCCCGATGGTAATACTTGAGGCACTACCTAAATAGTTTTCGGAGAGAACCAGCTATCTCCAGGTTTGTTTAGCCTTTCACCCCTATCCACAGCTCATCCGCTAGTTTTGCAACACTAGTCGGTTCGGACCTCCAGTGCGTGTTACCGCACCTTCATCCTGGCCATGGATAGATCACCTGGTTTCGGGTCTACACCCAGCGACTGAGACGCCCTATTCGGACTCGGTTTCCCTTCGCCTTCCCTATTCGGTTAAGCTTGCCACTGAATGTAAGTCGCTGACCCATTATACAAAAGGTACGCCGTCACCCTTGCGGGCTCCGACTTTTTGTATGCATGCGGTTTCAGGATCTATTTCACTCCCCTCCCGGGGTTCTTTTCGCCTTTCCCTCACGGTACTAGTTCACTATCGGTCGATTACGAGTATTTAGCCTTGGAGGATGGTCCCCCCATCTTCAGACAGGATTTCACGTGTCCCGCCCTACTTGTCGCACGCCTAGTTCCACTGTCGATCTTTTTTCATACGGGACTATCACCCACTATGGTCGGACTTTCCAGACCGTTCTGATAAATCAACAGTAAAATGATGCAGGCTGTTCCGATTTCGCTCGCCACTACTTTCGGAATCTCGGTTGATGTCTATTCCTCGAGCTACTGAGATGTTTCAGTTCGCCCGGTTCGCCTCTTGCTCCTATGTATTCAGAGCAAGATACCCTTGCGGGTGGGTTTCCCCATTCGGAAATCTCCGGATCAAAGCTCATTTGCCAGCTCCCCGAAGCTTATCGCAGGCTATCACGTCCTTCATCGCCTGTAATCGCCAAGGCATCCACCACATGCACTTAGTCACTTGACCCTATAACTTTGACGCCTAGCTGAAATTAGGCGTCGTCAAGGACTCTTCGATCTTGCGATCGGTTGAGTATTTCGCGTTATGCCGTTCTTCAGGCTCATCGCTGAGCCGAAGTTTGGTGACGCAATCAAATGTCGTCGACGGCACGGTGCGCCATGAAGCGCTTTCCGTCGACAACGCTGATTCGACTCTATGAATTGTTAAAGAACGACAGCCGATCGTTCGATCGCACTGGCAACCCATCCAACGGATGATTTGCCAGTGCGTACGAGATTTTGGTGGAGGTGAACGGGATCGAACCGATGACCCCCTGCTTGCAAAGCAGGTGCTCTCCCAGCTGAGCTACACCCCCAGGAAGATCGTGGTGGGTCTGGTTGGATTCGAACCAACGACCCCCGCCTTATCAAGACGGTGCTCTAACCGACTGAGCTACAGACCCTCGCCTGCGCGCACCGAATCGGTCGGCGCGGGCCAGATGGAATGCACCTGAGACCCAGGTCCGCGTGGACTCGGGCTCGAAAACTGTCGTCAACGACAACCGATAAGTGTGGGCGTAAGAACTTGAATGCTTTTCCAGAAAGGAGGTGATCCAGCCGCACCTTCCGATACGGCTACCTTGTTACGACTTCACCCCAGTCACGAACCCTGCCGTGGTAATCGCCCTCCTTGCGGTTAGGCTAACTACTTCTGGCAGAACCCGCTCCCATGGTGTGACGGGCGGTGTGTACAAGACCCGGGAACGTATTCACCGCGGCAAGCTGATCCGCGATTACTAGCGATTCCGACTTCATGCAGTCGAGTTGCAGACTGCAATCCGGACTACGACCGGTTTTCTGGGATTGGCTCCCCCTCGCGGGTTGGCAACCCTCTGTACCGGCCATTGTATGACGTGTGTAGCCCTACCCATAAGGGCCATGAGGACCTGACGTCATCCCCACCTTCCTCCGGTTTGTCACCGGCAGTCTCATTAGAGTGCCCTTTCGTAGCAACTAATGACAAGGGTTGCGCTCGTTGCGGGACTTAACCCAACATCTCACGACACGAGCTGACGACGGCCATGCAGCACCTGTGCCCAGGTTCTCTTTCGAGCACTCCCATATCTCTATGGGATTCCTGGCATGTCAAGGGTAGGTAAGGTTTTTCGCGTTGCATCGAATTAAACCACATCATCCACCGCTTGTGCGGGTCCCCGTCAATTCCTTTGAGTTTCAACCTTGCGGCCGTACTCCCCAGGCGGTCAACTTCACGCGTTAGCTACGTTACTGAGAAGAAACCTTCCCAACAACCAGTTGACATCGTTTAGGGCGTGGACTACCAGGGTATCTAATCCTGTTTGCTCCCCACGCTTTCGTGCATGAGCGTCAGTACAGGCCCAGGGGACTGCCTTCGCCATCGGTGTTCCTCCGCATATCTACGCATTTCACTGCTACACGCGGAATTCCATCCCCCTCTGCCGTACTCCAGCCGTGCAGTCACAAGTGCAGTTCCCAGGTTAAGCCCGGGGATTTCACACCTGTCTTGCACAACCGCCTGCGCACGCTTTACGCCCAGTAATTCCGATTAACGCTTGCACCCTACGTATTACCGCGGCTGCTGGCACGTAGTTAGCCGGTGCTTATTCTTCAGGTACCGTCATCCTCTCAAGGTATTAGCTCGAAAGATTTCTTCCCTGACAAAAGCGGTTTACAACCCGAAGGCCTTCTTCCCGCACGCGGCATGGCTGGATCAGGCTTTCGCCCATTGTCCAAAATTCCCCACTGCTGCCTCCCGTAGGAGTCTGGGCCGTGTCTCAGTCCCAGTGTGGCTGGTCGTCCTCTCAGACCAGCTACAGATCGTCGGCTTGGTAGGCCATTACCCCACCAACAACCTAATCTGACATCGGCCGCTCCAATAGCGCGAGGTCTTGCGATCCCCCGCTTTCACCCATAGGTCGTATGCGGTATTAATCCGGCTTTCGCCGAGCTATCCCCCACTACTGGGCACGTTCCGATGTATTACTCACCCGTTCGCCACTCGCCACCAGGGTTGCCCCCGTGCTGCCGTTCGACTTGCATGTGTAAGGCATGCCGCCAGCGTTCAATCTGAGCCAGGATCAAACTCTTCAGTTCGATCTCTGCAAGTTTGCTCGTTCGGAATTGAAGTGAACTTCACTTCTTCATCCGTGAGCGTTTGCGGACTTGGCCGTGAGGCCGCGTCCATGGCATTCGCCTTCAAACGCCCACGCTTATCGGCTGTTGCTTGTTAAAGAGCTTGCGCCTCGCGGCGCCGCCGACCGCTGTCGGCAAAGAAGGCGGAGTATGACCCGCTTTCGCGGGATCGTCAAGCCTCCGGGCCTTCAACCTCCTCGACAGACACCTCGTTGGCCGTGCTGCGAAGAGCCTATGAGTATAGCGCAACCGAGACGACCCGCTGACCTACGGCTCGCTGAGGCAGGTGAGTCGGCTGCTCGACCGCGAGCGTCCATTCGCGCAGTGGCTCGTCGCTGCTCAAGGGCGCGACTCACGCGAGGCGCGAGCCGTTTGATGTCTGCGCGCAGGACGCGTTGTTTGACAGAGGAGATCTGCGAGGGCTGCATCGAGAAGGATCGCAGGCCCATCGCCAGCAGCAATTCGGTGAACGCGGTGTCGCCGGCCATTTCGCCGCAAATGCTGACGTGCTTGCCCACTTGATTGGCCGCATCAATGGCGCGTGAAATCAGCTGCAGCACTGCCGGATGCCACGGATCGTAGAGGTTGGCCACCGCCTCATCCGCGCGATCGATGGCCAACGTGTACTGAATCAGATCGTTCGTTCCGATCGAGACGAAGTCCAGTTCGCGCAGGATGCTGGGCATGATCAACACGGCCGCCGGCACCTCGATCATGGCGCCGAGCGCAACGTCGGTGTAGGCCATGCCGGCATCACGCAATTGCTGCTTGGCACGTGCCAACGCCTCGCGCGCCATTCGGATCTCAGACAGCTGCGCCACCATCGGCAACAGCAGCCGTACCTTGCCAAAGGCACTGGCCCGCAGAATGGCGCGCAACTGCTGACGAAACATCGCCGGCTCCGACAAGCTCCAGCGGATGGCCCGCAGACCCAGCGCCGGGTTGAGACCGTACTCGTGCCGCAACTCGTGCACGGTCAGGCGGTCTAGCGGCTTGTCCGCGCCGATGTCCACAGTGCGGATGGTCACAGGCAATCCGCGCATGGTCTCGACGACGCCGCGGTAGGCCTCGAACTGCTCATCCTCGCTGGGCAGCTCGCCGCCACGGTTCATGAACAGAAACTCACTGCGGAACAGCCCGACGCCCACTGCACCCGAATCGAGCGCAACTGACGCATCACGGGGCAACTCGATGTTGGCGAGCAGTTCGACCGCTTCACCGTCCAGCGTCACCGACGGCATGTGGCGCAAGCGATGCAAGCGCGCGCGCTCGAGTTCACTCTGCCGCTGGCGGAACCGGTACTCTTCGAGGACGATCGGGGACGGATCGACCACCACGACGCCCGCATCGCCGTCGATCACGATCCAATCGTCCTGTCGGATCAGGCGGCTCGCCTCGCGCGCTCCGACCACGGCCGGAATGTCCATGCTGCGCGCCACGATCGCGCTGTGCGACGTTTTGCCGCCGACATCGGTGACAAAGCCGGAGAACACGCTGCCCTTGAACTGCAGCATGTCGGCAGGAGCAATGTCGTTGGCAATCAGCACCAGCGGATCTTCGTTGCCGTGTGTGCCAGCAGATGCCGGCAGCAGCGGGCCCGCGCGAGACAGTGCGCGCAGCATGCGTTCCACCACCTGCTCCAAGTCGGCCTTGCGCTCGCGCAGGTACTCGTCATCCATCTCGTCGAACTGCCGCGCCATCACTTCCAACTGCGCCGACAGCGCCCACTCGGCGTTGTAGTGACGTGCACGAATCCATTGTTTGGTCGCGCCGGTGAGCGCTTCGTCGTGCAAGAGCATCAAGTGCACGTCGAGGAGTGCGGGCAGTTCGGCCGGCGCCTCGATGGGTAGGTCGCGCTTGAGCGCCGTCAATTCGTCCGCGACGACGTCGCGTGCTTGGCGCAAGCGGTCGATCTCAGGCTCAACGCGGGACTCATCGATGTAGTAGTGCGCGACGTCGACGCGGCTCGAAGCGATCAGCACCGCGCGGCCGATCGCTATGCCGCGGGAAACAGCTTGTCCGAAGACTTGGATGCTCACCAGACCACTGTATCAGCAGGCCCTTTGCTCTGGCCGCTGAGCCGTCCGCGGTCGCATTGCGAAGCGGCGAGCTGTCGACGCCTCACTCGCCCTCGCCGAACTTGTCGTTGACGAGAGCGCCAATGGCCTCGGCTGCTTTCGCCTCGTCGTCGCCTTCGACTTCAAGTTCGATCTCGGTGCCGAACCCGGCTGCCAGCATCATCACACCCATGATGCTCTTGGCATTGACGCGCCGGCCATTGCGCGCAAGGTGGACTTCGCTGGCAAAGCTGCTGGCCAGCTTGGTGAGTTTGGCGGAGGCCCTGGCGTGCAGGCCGAGCTTGTTATTGATCTTGAGAACGGCTTTGATCATGGTCGCCCGGTCTTGACGATTGAGTCTGCGGTCGGCTTGGGGCCAGCTGCATCACGCCCTGCACCGCTCCGCTGACCGCGCGCTCCACCAGTGCGGGCAAGGGATTCGAGCGGTACGCCACCGCGCGCCACAACATTGGCACGTTGACACCGACCACCACTCGCACGTGCGCGCCGTCGGCCAGGCGCATGGCCACGTTGCAAGGCGTGGCGCCGAACACGTCCGTGAGCACCAGCACCTCCTTCTCGCCGGTTGCCAACAGTGCCGCGCGTGCCGATGCCTCCACGACATCCGGTTTGGCGTCCGGTGTCACATCCACCGCCTCGATCCCGGTCTCGTTGGGAAAGACGTGCGCGACCACCGCCTTCAACGACGTCGCCAGCGGCGCATGCGCAATCAACAACAAGCCTGCCATGGTGGAGCAACCCGCCGCGATTATCTCTGGGTCGAGACCACGCCGCGTCGGCGCGTCACGACGCGAGGGTAAAGCCAGTACCACAGCCCCGCCCCCGTCGTACCCAACAGGAGCAAGGCCATCGCCGCGCGGTGACTGTCTGCGCCCGCCCAGCCCGCTCCGACCATCGCATCGATCGCCAATCCCATGCCCCACTGCCAGGCGAACACACCCGAAAAGATGGCCAGATTGAACGCCGAGAGTGCGCGCCCTGCCTGCTCCTTGCGGAACGCTTGTGCCACTGCAGGCTGGGTCAGTGCGATCACGCTGGTGAAGGCACACCACAGAGCCAGCCAGCCGGCGCCCGCCTGAGGTCCCAGCAAGACGATGCACAACAGCACCAATGCCCCCGCGGGCCAACCTCGACCAATCAGCCGCTCCTGGCTCCAACCGCGCGCGAGCAGGCGCGGAATCACGACGCCCCAAGCGAGAAACGCGCACAGCATCGTCAAATTGATGAGGAACAGGCCTTGTGCCGCTCCGCTCGCCGTCAGGCCGACGACCTGTGTCAGCCAAGGGCCGGCCCACAACGCCTGCACGGCAATCAATCCGCCGTAGGTAAAGAAGCCAAGTGGGAGTGATCGCACGAATGCGGGGTGGGTGAGGATGGCGCGGTACGCGCCGGCTTGGCGCGCTTCGCCCCGGGACGGCGGATCGGCCGGGGCACCGGCAGCAATGCCGACCATGCCGACCGCCAGTGCTGCAGCCACCATCCAAAACAGGCCACGCCAGCCGACCATCGGCAACAGCGCTTGCACAGGCAGAGTGGATGCCACCATGCCCAACGACCCGGTCATCAGCATCCAGGAGTTCAAACGCAGTTGCAGCGGCCGGTCGTACAGGTGAACGAACGCCGCCAGCGGCGCCATCAAGCTGGCCGATACGCCCAAGCCAATCATCAGTCGCGCGACAACCAACTGACCGAAGTTGCGCGCCAGTGCGAATCCGATGCAGCCCAGCACCGCGAACACGAGAAAGCAAAGGAGGACGCGCCGCGCACCGTACCGGTCGAGTGCCCAACCGAGCGGCAATTGCATGCTGGCAAAGCCGAGAAAGTAGGCACCGGCCAACAGACCGAGATCCGCAGCACCCAGTTGCAGGTCGCGCGCGAACTCCGGTGCCAGGGTCGCGACCACGGCGCGAAGCAGGGCCGACAGGAAGTAGTTGAACGCGAAAGCGCCAAACACGCCGGCCACGGCCCAGGCCACGCGGGGCCTGTTCATCGGCTCGCTCGCCGCGTGTCCCGCACCCTCAAAGCCCTACCTTCAAGCCATCGAAGAACGTCGACACCGCATCCACGTCCGGACGGTCGCCCACCACCATGGCCTGGTAAACGCGTGCGCCACGGGCGAAAACGGCCAGATGCTCGACCACTGCCGTGCCATCGGGTCGCGTGCCGGTGAGTGTCAAGCGGGCGCATGCCTCATGCGGTGTCATTCCGGGCACCTGGATCGTTCTCGCCTCGGCGGCGGAGCCGCCGAGATTGTGCGCGGCCGCCTCGCGTAGTGAAGTCAACGCAGCCTCGACATCGCGGACGTCCTCGAGCGCCGCGGCGCCAACGGCATAGGTGCTGCCGCCGGCTGCGCAGGCGTGCATCGCCATCTCGACGCGGCGCTGCGCCAGCGTCACCTCGCGCGACATCGTGGCGGGCCGGCATGGAAACATCGCTTCGAGATCGAGGCCAACGGGTCGCACCTGACGCCAATCCAAGGTCGGCGAGCAAGCACACAACAACGCGATCGGCAAGCAAACGCTGCGCAGGCAAAGCATCGAAGCGATTATCCCGATGCGTTACAGCGCGCGCTGACGTGATGCATTTCACGCTGGAAGCATGTGGTAACGAGTTTGCCCCGTGCACGTGGGATTCACTGCGCACGCCAACATCGCGACCATACGCGCATGGATTTGTCGGAGTTGGGTTCCCCCACATTGCCTGTTCGGCCGCGCCCGATTGAGGCGGCCGCCTGCGATGGCAGCGATGCGGCATGGCAGCTGGCGTGTCAGATCGGCGTCGAAGTCGCCACGCCATTGACGCAGGCACTCGAGCGTGCGCTCGAGTTGCAAGCGACCGGCCGCATCGACCGCCCTGGTCTTCACATGCTGGTGAGCCAGATCGAGCACGCTCGCCGGGCCAGCATGGTGGGCCAGCAGATTGCGCGCCTGGCCCAGGGCGGAACACAACAGCACAACGAAAACCTCAACCTCACGCAATCGCTGCGCGAGGTGCTGGCTCAGCGTCAAGGTGAGCTCGATTCACGCGGTGTCGTCGTCAAGCAGGTGCTCAAGCCCGCCGAGGTCATCGTCGATGCAACGCTGCTGTCGGCGCTGCTGCACACGCTGCTCGACTGGGCGCTGCGCCATGCGTGTTCATCGGTCGAGATCCAGCTCGACATGAAGTCGTGGCCTGCGCATGCGCGCCTGGTGTGTCGCTTCGACCACCTGCCACCGGATCGGGTTGCGGCACGCCCGCCGGGTAGCCGCGCAGCTGCGATGCCGCACCACGCCACCGAGCTTGACTCGCTGCCTTGGCAGCTGCTGCTGCAACTCGCCCGCACCATGCAGTTGTCGATCGAACGTCGGGATGTCGGCGGCAGCAGCATGCTGACCCTGGAGTTTCCGCACACCGCCAATGACAGCCTGGAAGGTGCTTCGTCATTCGACGTGAGCAGCGGCTTTGCGCTCTCGGGCGAGTCGCGCCCATTGGCAGGCAATCAGGTGCTGGTGATGTCCGTGCGGCGCGACGTGCGCAACCAGGTGCGACAGGCAGTCGCTCACATGGGCCTGACGCTCGACTTCGTCACCACCACCGATGCTGCGCGCGAGTACTGCCAGCAAGGGCTGCCGCACGCGATCATCTATGAGTCGGCGCTGTACGACAGCGCCTTCGATCGCCTGCGCGGCGATGTCCGCCAGCAGTGTCCCGAACTGGCCTGGATCGAGATCACCGAACAAGGTGAGGCGTTCGAAATCTCCAGTTTCGGTGGCATGTCGATGGCGCGTGTGGGCCGGGATGCGATCGGCACCTCGCTGCCGTCTGCGTTGATGTTCGAGTTGGCCAAGGGCCTCTGACTTGGCTAGGCTGCTTCAGCGGCCAAACACCTTGCGCAGGATTGCACTGCCTGTAGCGACCGGGTCGCGGCGGATCTTGCGCTCCTCCTCGCCGATCATCAGGTACAACCCGTCAAGCGCCTTGACGGTCACGTGCTGCTGCAAATTGGCGTCTTCGGGCTTGACCAAACCGAAACGGCTCGCCCGATCGGCCACCTCGTTGTACTTCTCGGCCAGCGCGAGACGCTCGGTTGCGCGGGTGACGATCGGCAAGAACCTCTCGCCCAGCGGCGTTCGCGTCTTGCCCGCGAAATAGTCGGTCACCGAGGTGTCGCCACCGCGCACGATGCGCAGCGCGTCGTCCACCGAGATGCTCTTGGCGGCTTGCACCAGCAACGATTTCGCCTCGGGTACCGCCTGCTCAGCGGCGCGATTCATGCTCGTGACCAGTTCATCCACTCGTTTGCCCTGGCCGACCTTGCGCAGCAGCTTGCCGGCGTCTTCAAGATAGCCGGGCAGTGGAATGCGTACCTTCGGGTTGGCCAAAAAGCCATCGCTCCTGCCGAGCAGGGCCACGGCCGACAGCGCGCCGCGCTCGAGTGCAGCGCGTATGCCTGTGGCGGCATCGGTTTCCGTCAGGTTTGCGGCTCGCGCACTCAGCGAGCACGGCAGCAGCCAACCCAGGTGTACAAGGCAGGCGCGGCGATCCATGGCGACTCCTTCAGCGCGCCGCGCGCACGGTGCGCCTCACACGGCGTGCTCGACGCCGGCGCCAGCAGCCTGCCGATCGGCGTGGTAACTCGACCTCACCAGCGCGCCAACCGCGGCGTGCGTGAAACCGAGCGTCTGTGCCTGCGCTTCGAACGCCTTGAACACATCGGGATGCACATAGCGCAGCACCGGCAAGTGGTGCGTCGACGGTGCGAGGTACTGGCCGATCGTCAGCATGTCGACACCATGCGAGCGCATGTCACGCATGACTTGAACGATCTCTTCATCGCTCTCACCCAGGCCCACCATCAGCCCGCTCTTGGTCGGCACCTGTGGAAACATCCGTTTGAAGCGCTGCAGCAGTTGCAGGGACACCTGGTAGTCCGACCCGGGGCGCACCTGCTTGTACAGCCGCGGCACGGTCTCGAGGTTGTGGTTCATCACGTCAGGCGGCGCCTGCGCCAAGATCTCAAGCGCGCGGTCCATGCGGCCCCGAAAATCAGGGGTCAGGATCTCGATGCGAGTCTGCGGCGACCTCTCGCGCACCTCACGGATGCATTCGACAAAGTGGCCCGCGCCACCATCGCGCAGATCATCACGATCGACGCTGGTGATCACGACGTACTTGAGCTTCAGCGCCGCGATGGTCGTTGCCAGATTGCGCGGCTCATCGGCGTCGAGCGGATCGGGGCGGCCGTGACCCACATCGCAGAACGGGCAACGCCGCGTGCACTTGTCGCCCATGATCATGAAGGTCGCCGTGCCATGGCCAAAGCACTCGCCGATGTTCGGACACGAGGCCTCTTCGCACACGGTGTGCAGGCGGTGCTCGCGCAAGATCTGCTTGATCTCGTAGAAACGCGTCGTCGGCGAACCCGCCTTCACACGAATCCACTCCGGCTTCTTCAGCGTGGGCGCGGCCACCACCTTGATTGGGATGCGCGCGGTTTTGGCCTGGGCCTTCTGTTTGGCCGAAGCGTCGTAGCCGTCGAAGTCGCTCTGGGTGTCGGTGGGCGAGGTCATACGGGGTTCAGGGAGACAGCAGTGCCGACAGCCGTGCACCGAGCAACTCGGCAACGTGCTCCCACCGTGCGTCGACGCCCAGTGTAGCGAGGTCGATCGATTTCAGCCCCGCGTAGCCGCAGGGGTTGATGCGCGCGAAGGGTTGCAGATCCATCGCCACGTTGAGCGCCACGCCGTGGTAGGTGCGGTGATTCGACACTTTGACGCCGAGCGCCGCCACCTTCGCCAATCCGGCGAACGGATCGACCGCATTCGACACCGCACGTTCATGGCCCCCTGGGTCGGCCAGCCGCACGAAGATCCCCGGCGCGCCCGCGACGCGATGGCCGGTGAGTGCGTGCCCGGACAGCACGTCGAGCGCGGCCTGCTCGAGGCGATAGACATACTCCTTGACGTAGATGCGCAGGCGCCGCAGGTCGACCAGCGGATAGGCCACCACTTGGCCGGGCCCGTGGAAGGTCACCTGCCCGCCGCGATCGGTGCGCAACACCGGAATCGTGCCGGCGTCGAGCACATGCTCGTCACTCCCGGCCACGCCGAGCGTGAACACCGGATCGTGCTCGACCAGCCAGAGCTCGTCTGGCGTGTCGGCGCCGCGGGCGTGCGGTGAACTCGCGCATCGCGGCCTCCACCGTCGCGGTAGTCGCACCGCCCGAGCATCGGATGCGCATCGCGGGCTGGCCTACAGCACCACCTTACCATCGGATGCGACGACAGCTCGGCGTAGAGCGCGTCGAGTTGCTCGCGGCTGGTGGCGGTGACGGTGATCGTGACGCCGAGGTAGTTGCCGGCACGGCTGGGCCGCAACTCGACCTTGGCGTCGTCAAACGATGGGTCGATGACGGCGCGCCACCGCGACGATCGCCTCGACAAAGCCATCGACCTGCGCGCCCATCACCTTGATCGGGAACGCGCTCGGGTAGTCGATCAGCGAGGCCGACTCGTGATCAGGCACCGGCATGCGAACGGCCTCAAATCGACTGCGACTGCTTGGCGCGCTGGTACGCTTCGTACAGCCGCGCGTACACCGGCCCCGGTTTGCCGCGCAGCGCCCCATGACCCACCGGCTGGTTGTCGAGCTGGGTCACCGGCAACACCTCCTTGCTCGCCGAGCTGATCATCAACTCGTCAGCGGTGCGCACATCGTCTTCGCTGATCGGCCGCAGGTTGTAGGCGATGCCTTCTTCCTCGCACAGCTCGCGCAGCAGTTCGTAGCGGATGCCTTCGAGCACATGCTCGCTGCGCGGCGCGCCGAGGACGGCGCCTTCGTGGACCACCCAGACGTTGCTGCCCGATCCTTCCGTCAACCAGCCGTCGCGGAACATGATCGTCTCGGCGGCCCCGTGGTCGGCGGACATCTGGCGCGCCAGCACATTGCCCAGCAGCGACACGCTCTTGATGTCGCCGCGCTCCCAGCGAAAGTCGCGCGCGGTGGTGCAGGCCACGCCGTGGTGGCGCTGGTCGACCGCAGGCGGCTTCATCAGGTTGCTCATGATGAACACGGTCGGAGGGATGCCCTCGGGCATCACATGGTCACGCAGCGCAACACCGCGCGTGACCTGGATGTACACGAGCTGGTTGTCTGCGGGCACCTCGGCCACCAGCATGCGCGCCTGCCGCAGCCACTCGTCACGCGAGTGAGGGTTCTTGATACGAAGCTTGTCGAGGCTGCGTGACAGACGCGCCATGTGTTCGTCGAAGCGGAACAATCGGCGGCCGTACACCGGGATCACTTCGTACACGCCGTCGCCGAAGATGAAGCCGCGGTCGAGCACGGAGATCTTGGCCTGACTCAACGGCTGCATCTGGCCGTTGAGCAGGCATGGGGTGTCGGGCAGCGTGATCATGGGTGCCTCAAGTGACGGCAAAACCGCAAAGCGTCAGCTTAGCCGAAGGCCATGGAAGTCACTTGATCCACAGCCGCAACGAGTCCCAGGCGCGCCCGAACAGCCCCGCCTCGGGCACGGCCTCTTGCACCACCAGCGGCACCGAGGCCACGTCCGTGCCGCCGGCCGTGGTGACCTTCAGCGTGCCGACGCGCTGACCTTTGGTCAGTGGCGCCACCAACGGGTCTGTGCGGTCGATCTGGGTCTTCAGCTTGTCGCCCTCGCCGCGCGGCACCGCGACATACAGAGCGCCGGCCGCGCCGAGCGACGCCTCGCGCTGTGTGCCCTTCCACACCGGCACCCGCGCGGCGGGCTTGCCGTCTTCGAACAGGCGCACCGCATCCCACGCCGTGAAGCCCCAGTTGAGCAGCTTCTGGCTCTCGCTGGCGCGCGCCTCGCGCGACGCTGTGCCAAGCACCACGGCCAGCAGGCGGCGTTTGCCATTGGGAAAGTCGCGCTGCGCACTCGACACCAGGCAGTAGCCCGCGGCCTCGCGTAAAACCGGTCTTCATGCCGTCCACGCTCGGATCGCGGCCGAGCAGCAGGTTGCGGTTGTCTTGCCTGATGTTGTTGAAGGTGTACTGGCGGATCGAGTAGTACGTGGCGTAGAAGTTCGGATGCTCGCGGATGACGTGAGCGGCAATCGTCGCGATGTCGCGCGCGCTGCTGTAGTGCCCCGCCTCCGTCAGGCCCTGCACGTTCTTGAATTGCGTGTTCTTCAGGCCCCAGGCCTGCGCCTGGCGGTTCATCATCGAAACAAACGTGCCGAGGTCGCCACCCACGCCTTCGGCCAGCGCCACAGCGGCATCGTTGCCCGACACGGCGATCATGCCGCGCAACAGTTCGTCGACCTTCGGGGTCATCTTCGGGTCGATGAACATCAACGAGCCGCCGCCTTTGCGCTCACTCCAGGCGCGCACCGACACCGGCAGCGTTTGCTCGAGGGTGATCTTCTTGTCCTTGAGCGCGTTGAAGACCAAGTAGGCGGTCATCAGCTTGGTCAGCGAGGCCGGATCGGACTGCTTGTCCGCCTCGCGCTCGGCCAGCACCTGGGTGGCGTTGAGGTCGATCAACAGGTAGTTGCGCGCCGCCACTTCGGGTGGCTGCATCGGCTGCGCGTGCGGCGCGACCATTCCCACGCACAACAGCGCGCCGGCGATCCATCGCTTCAACATCGAATCCATGCCTCTCAGAAAGAAACGCGGCGAGCGCCGCTCAATTCGACCACGCCTGCACGATGAGCTCGCGCAAGCGGGTCAGCTGTCCATGGAAGAAGTGGCCCACGCCCGGCATGACCACGACAGGCAGTTGCAACGGCCGCGCCCAGTCCAGCGTGGCCTGCAGCGGCACCACGTCGTCGGCTTCGCCGTGGATCACCAGCGTGTCGGGCGCCGCGTCGGCCATGCCGAAGGTGGAAGTGGCGGGGCCTACCAACACCAGCCGCGCGGGTGCCCCCGCGGCGGCGACCTTGGACGCGATGTGCGACGCGACATAGCCGCCGAACGAAAAACCACCGAGCGCCAGCGGCAGCGCCGCAGCGCGGAAAGCGGTCACCACGGCCATCGCGTCATCGATCTCACCGTGGCCCTCGTCCCACTGGCCCTGCGAAGCGCCGACGCCGCGGAAATTGAAGCGCACCGAGCGATAACCCACCTGCACGAACGCACGCGCCAGCGTCTGGACCACTTTGTTGTCCATCGTCCCGCCGTGCACCGGGTGCGGATGGCACAACACGGCGACACCGCGTGGCGCGCCATCGGGTTCGTCGAGCGCCACCTCGAGGCGACCGGCCGGACCGGCGATGTCCGTGCGCTTGCTGGCGGCCACATCAGCGTCCGACGTCGGGAGGCAGCAGCAGGCGCTCGACAACCCGCCCTTCCTTCAGGTGCGAATCAACGATCTCGTCGATGTCGCTGCGATCGACATAGGTGTACCAAACGCCCTCGGGATACACCACCGCCACGGGACCGCCGGCGCAGCGGTCGAGGCAGCCGGCCTTGTTGACGCGCACGCCGCCGGGTCCGGCGAGTCCCAGGCCCTTGACGCGTGACTTGCAGTGATCGAGCGCCTGCTGAGGGTTGTGTTGTGCACAGCAGGCTTCGCCGTTGCTGCGCTCGTTGAGGCAAAAGAAGATGTGGTGCTTGTAGTAACTCATGACGGCGTACCGCCGAACGAGCCGGGCGGGCGGCAACAACGAACGCCCGATGGGTCGGGCGCGGCGCTGCCATTGTAGGGACGCGTCGTGCCGCATCGCGCGCAGGCCGCTCCGGTCATCCGTCGCGGCCGCCGATCTGCCGCAGCAACCACAAGGTAGCGAGGTACGGCCATGACCAGCCGATCCATTGCGCCAACCCATGAAAGCGGATGAAGCGCCCTTGCTCCCAATCATGCAGGCTCTGTGCGTAGTACGGATCGGCCGGTGCCTGCGCCACGAGCGCCAGGCTGGCCGTGATCACCACCAGGCCGAGCCCGGCCGCCATGCGGCGCCCGCTGCTCATCGTGAGCAATGCGAGCACGAGCCCAAGTGCCAATCCCGCCAGGCTGGTGCTGGTGCACCAGGCCAAGGCGTGCTGCGGACCGAAGTTCAGCGCGGTTGACAGCGTGGTCACGCCAAAGCCCAGCGCGGTCGCGCCCAGCGCGAGCCACACGCGTCGCAGGCCCGGCCGCGCCATGGTGTAGGCGAGCAGGCAGGGCCCCCACAGCCCCAGCGCCACGACCAGCAGTTCGGCCGGTGCCGACAGCCTCGCGGCATGTGCCGGCCCGGTGTCAAGCCATTGCAACCATGAAGACGCCGCAGCCAAACTGCTCACGAGGTCGTGAAGCACCTCGGCCATGCGCTCCCACACCTGCCCCAGCCCAAGCGCAACCGGCGTTGGGAACAGCAGGCCCAGCGGCCACACCATCAGCAGCGCAAGGCCGGTGCGGCTGTGTTGTGCGAACCAATGCTCGCCGGTGCGCTGCAGCCAGCCCCACGAGCCGGCGCGTTCGAGCCACAGGCCGATCAGCGCGCCGGCCATGGCGCCGGCACTGTTGAGGATCCAGTCAAGCAGCGACGGCACGCGGTACGGCAGCAACCCCTGTCCCGCCTCGAGCAGGTACGACAGCGCCGCCGCCGCGAGCGCGGCGACGGCCCAGGAACGGGCCCCCGCGCCGCGGACGCGAGCGATCGCCATCGCCAGCAACGCCCCGAGCGGCACATAGCCGATCAAGTTCGCCACGATATCGAATGCGTCGTGCCAACGCGGCCACGGCAACCGCAACAAGCCAAGCCACGCACCAGGGGCAGGCCAGCGCCAGCCGGCAAGCGGAAACCAGCTCGCGTAGACCACCAGGGCCATCCAGGCCAGCAGCAGCGGCAACGCCGCATGGCGCCCGGGCGTCGCGTGCGCGCTCACCGCGTCACAACGGCTTGACCACCACCAGCACGACCATCGCGATAAACAGCAAGATGGCCACTTCGTTGAACACGCGGTACCAACGCTCGCTGCGGTGGTTGGCCATGCGCACGAACCGCTTCAGGATCGCCCCGCACACGTGCTGGTAGCCGATGGCCGCGACCACGAGCACCAGCTTGAGGTCAAGCCAGCCATGCGCGAAACCGCGCCAGGTCTCGAAGCCCCACCACAGCCACAGGCCCAGTGCCAGCGCCACCCACATCAGCAGGTTGGCAAAGCGGTACAGACGCGTGGCCATCAGGAGCAGCCGTTCGCGTTCGGCGTGACTGGCCGCCGCCACGCCTGCCAGGTTGACGAAGATGCGGGGCAAATAGAACAGCCCGGCGAACCAACTCGCCACGAACACGATGTGAAAGGCCTTGACCCACAGATAGGCGCTGCCCATCACGCGATTATCGTGGTGGCCCCACGGCGAGCCGTGCGAGATCGGGCACACCGTCCCGCCAAAAAAAGGCCCCGATCACGAGGACCGGGGCTGCAAGCCTTATCGCTGTCATCACGGTAAGGCACCTGCTCAGGGAGGAAAAGCAGGGAACGACAGCCTTGCAGCTATCATTCGCGGACGATCCTAGCAGAGGGATTTCCCGGTGTGACTACGCGTAACACCGGATGGAACTGGGCCGATAGCACAGTTTGTCCCACCTCGAGAAAAGGGCCACTCACGGTGCCTGACCTCCCTCCGTTCCCAACCAGCCGCCCCCGCCGTTTGCGTCGGGATGCCTTTACCCGGGCACTGGTGCGCGAGCACAGCCGTGAGCCCGTCGGATCTCATCTATCCGGTGTTCGTCCTCGACGGTGAACGGCAATCCCAGGACGTGGCCAGCATGCCGGGCGTGCAGCGGCTGTCGGTGGACTTGCTGTTCGCCAAGGCCGAGGCATTGCCTGACGTTCGGTGTGCCGGTGATGGCGCTGTTCCCGGTGATCGACCCGGCGCTGAAAACGCCCGACGGTCGAGAGGCGGTCAAGCCCGATGGCCTGGTGCCGCGCACGGTGCGCGCGCTCAAGGAGCGGTTTCCCGAGCTCGGCCTGTTGACCGACGTGGCGCTCGATCCGTTCACCAGCCACGGACAGGACGGCCTGCTCGACCCCACCGGCTACATCCTCAACGACGAGACGGTGCAGGTGCTGGCCCAGCAGGCCCTGGTACAGGCCGCGGCGGGTGTCGACATCGTGGCCCCCAGCGACATGATGGACGGCCGCGTCGGCGCGATCCGCCGTGCGCTCGACGGCGCGCACCGCATCCACACCCGCATCATGGCGTACAGCGCCAAGTACGCCAGCGCGTTCTACGGCCCCTATCGCGACGCCCTCGGCTCGGCTTCGGCGCTCGGCAAGGCCGACAAAAAGGTCTACCAGATGGACCCGGGCAACAGCGACGAGGCGCTGCGCGAGGTGGCGCTCGACATCGCCGAAGGCGCCGACATGGTGATGGTCAAGCCCGGCATGCCCTACCTCGACATCGTGTCGCGCGTGAAACGCGAGTTCCGCATGCCGACCTTTGTCTACCAAGTCAGCGGCGAGTACGCGATGCTGAAGGCGGCGGCCGCCAACGGCTGGCTCGATCATGACGCGGCCATGATGGAGGCGCTGCTGGCGTTCAAGCGCGCGGGCGCCGATGGCGTGCTGACTTACTTCGCGCTCGACGCCGCGCGCTTGCTGCGCAATGGCTGAGGCGCCGCAGCCGCTGCGCGCCTTTCACCTGCAGAGCGACCCGCTCGTCGAGCTGCCGCAACTTCCAGCCCAACTGCCCGCCAAGGGCTTCATCTGGATCGGTGTCAACCGATCCTCGTTCGAGGCCGTGCTGCCTGAGTTGCAAGCGGCGTTGCAGCGCTGGGTCGGCGGGCCAGGCGGTGGCGGCACGCTGGTCGACCTGCACGTGTCTGACCTGCTGAATGCGCAACTGCCCTCGACCTTCGACTACACGTCGTGGTACGACCTGCTGGTCTTCCGCCGCTTGGTCGCCGCGCAGAAGACCGATCTCAACAACGAGGCCGCACGGCGCACCATCGAAACGATCGACACCAGCCCGGTCGGTTTCGCGGTGTTCGACCGGGTGTTGGTGACGGTCCACCCGGCCGATTGCCAGGTGCGCGAATACTTTGCTCAGCGGTTGACCCAGCTCGGCCAGGGCACGGACCTGCGCGGGGCGAGCCGGCTGCCGACCAGCCCGGCCGACCTGATGCTGCGCATGGTCAACCACATCGTCGACAGCTACCTCGATCTGCGCCGGCTGTTGACGCGCCAGCTCGGCCACCTGCAGGAACAGCTGCTCGATCCGTACAGCCATTTCCGCAACTGGCGCTACCTTCTCGATTCGCGCAACGCCTTGCATACATTGGAAGACACCTGCGAGGACCAGCGCAGCGCGATGCAGGAGTGGCTCGACGCGCTGGAGGAGTGGCCCGATCCCGCCGATGGCGCGGCTCAGCGCGAGCAAGAACTCCTGCGCGTGCGTTCGCGCGACGTGCTCGAGCACATCGAGCGGGTGCTGTCGCACGTGCGTCGGCTCGAGCAGTCGGCCGAGGGTGCTGTGCAGCTGCACTTCTCCGCGCTGTCGAACCGCACGAACTCGATCATGCGCACGCTGACCGTGCTGACCGCGATCTTCTTGCCGCTCAACCTGATCACCGGCATCTTCGGCATGAACTTCGATGCGCTGCCCCTGATCCACAGCGCCACCGGCGTGTGGGTGGCGTTCGGCATCATGGCCTTCGTCGGCATCGGCCTGGGCCTGTTGTTCTGGCGCAAGCGTTACCTGGACACGCACCCGACCGCCTGAGGCGCATCACTTCTCGCGCGAGTACGGGTCGGCGAAGCCGAGCGATCGCAGCACCTCGGTCTCGCGCGCTTCCATCTTGCGTGCATCGCGGGCGCGCTCGTGGTCCAGCCCCTGCGCGTGCAGTGCGCCATGCACCAGCAGGTGCGCGTAGTGCGCGACCAACTCGATGCCCTGCTCGCGCGCCTCGCGCTCGACCACCGGCGCCGCCAGCACCAGGTCGGCCACCACCACCGGCCCCGTCTGATAGCCGAAAGTCAGCACGTTGGTCGCATAGTCCTTGCGGCGAAACTCGCGGTTGAGCGCCCGCCCCTCGTTGGCATCGACGATGCGCACGGTCAACTGTGCCGGCGCATCCAAGCTGGCGCGCAGCCAACGACGCACGCGGTGGCGTGGCAATAGATCCCGGTGCGATGCGTCGGCAAACTGAAGCGACAGCCGCAGCTCGTGGCTCATGCCCGCTCGCGCGGCGGCTGTTTGGCGCGCGCCGCATCGTAGGCATCGACGATGCGCGCCACCAACGGATGGCGCACGACATCGGCCGCGGTGAAGTGCGTGAAGGCCACACCCGGCACGCCTTTGAGCACTTCGCGCGCATCGAGCAGGCCGCTGGCCGCACCGCGGGGCAGGTCGATCTGGCTCACGTCGCCGGTGACCACGGCCTTGGCGCCGAATCCGATGCGCGTGAGGAACATCTTCATCTGCTCGGGCGTCGTGTTCTGCGCCTCGTCGAGGATCACGAACGCGTGGTTCAGGGTGCGCCCGCGCATGAACGCCAGCGGCGCGATCTCGAGGTTGCCGCTGCTCGAACGCCTTGGTCACGCGCTCGAAGCCCATCAGGTCGTACAACGCGTCGTAGAGCGGGCGCAGGTACGGGTCGACCTTCTGCGCCAGGTCGCCCGGCAGGAAGCCGAGCCGCTCGCCCGCCTCAACGGCGGGCCGTGTCAGCACGATGCGCTGCACCAGGCTGCGCTCGAGCGCATCGACCGCGCACGCCACCGCAAGGAAGGTCTTGCCGGTGCCCGCCGGGCCGATGCCGAAGGTCATGTCGTGCGACAGGATGTGGCGCAGGTACTGCACCTGGTTCGGCGTGCGCCCCGCAAGGTCGGCGCGACGCGTGTGCAACACAGGCGACTCGCCGTCGTCGCCTTCAGGCGTGGTGCGGCTGCCACCGGCCAACGCGAGGTTGACGGCCTGCGCGTCGAGCGGGCGCGACGCCTGTTCGTACAGATCGACCAGCACGGCCAACGCCTGCTCGGCGCGGGCCTTTGCGCCGTCGATGCGAACGGCCGCCTCGCGGCGCGTGATGCGAACGTTGAGCGCAGCTTCGATCGTGCGCAGGTGCGCATCGGTCGGGCCGCACAGGCGGGCCAGCCGCCGGTTGTCGAGCGGCGTGAATTGATGGCGAAGGATCATGGCGAAGCGCGGAGCAGGTGCCATTGTCAGGCCAGCGTGCGATTCGCCCGGACACCCGCGCCCTCGGTCGCCCTGCGGGACCGGGCGCTTGCTGCACAATCGTCGCGGTCCGCGCCATCGCTGCGCAGAGCCATCGGGGGATTCACCACACGTGCACTGCACCCACACCGTGAGTCTGGTTCTCGCCGGCATCGGGCGCTGGCGCGTTGTGCCGACGTTCGGCGCCCTGGTGCACGGTGCGCTCGGCTTCGTGTTGTGCCTGCTGCCGCTGCTGGCCGGCGCGCAGACGCTGCGCTTCACCCAGGCGCTGGCGGTGGCCGCCGACACCGAGTACTTCCCTGCCGAGCTGCCGCAGGTGCAGACGGTCGAATTGCCCGACGACTGGGCCTCGTCGCGCCCCGATCAGTTGGGACCCGTGTGGTATCGCCTCACGTTCGACGCCGATGCCGTGCGCGCCAGCGGCGAGCTTCAGGCGCTGTACATCGAACGCGCCTGCAGCGCCGTGGCGGTGCGGCTCAACGGCAAGCTGGTGCACCTGTCCGGCCGGCTCACCGAGCCGGTGTCGCGCAACTGCCAGCGCCCGCAGCTGGTGGCGCTGCCGATCGCCTGGATGCAGCCGCGCAACAACCAGCTCGATCTGAAAGTGATGGGCTTTCCGCTGCGGCAGGTGGCATCGCGCCAGCGCGCGGGCGGGCTGTCGGCGGTGGAGCTCGGACCGTACGCCGCTCTGGCCAACAAGCACAGCTGGCGCACGGTGGCGGCGATCCGACTGCCCGAAGTGATCAGCCGGCAGCTTGCTGCTGGTGGGCGCCCTGATCTTCGCGATGGGCTGGATCAACCGCGCGCAAAGCTTCCTCGCGTACTACGGTGCACTGCTGATCGGCTGGGCCATGGTGCTGTCGCGCCACTGGATGTCGGACATGCCATGGCCGAACGCCGAGCGCGGAGTTCTTGCTGGCGATCCTGGCGTCGTTCGTCACGTTGGCCGCCGTGCAGTTCCTGCTGCGATATGCCGGCGAGCGGCGGCGCTGGGTCGACGTGGGCCTGCCGGCGCAATGCGCCGTGATGCCGCTCACGCCTGATGGTGATGGGCGCGCAGCATCTGCACGCGATGGCCACCTTCTGGTACGTGGTGCTGGCGGTCGAGGTCTGGCGCGGCATCGCTGCTGTACCTGCGCAAGACGTGGCTGCGCGCGCCGTGAGCAGTTCTGGCCGATGGCCGACGCTGGGCGCCCTGATGGGACTGGCTGCCTTGGTGGAATTCACCGCTCAGCAGTTCGGCGTCGATGCGCGCATCGTCGGCGCGGCGCAGATCATCCCTGCCGCTGATGTTCATGGCCCTGGGCCTGCGGCTGGTGCAGCAGTACGGTCGCGCAGCTCCAGGACGCGCAAGCACGACCGGGCCGAGCTCGAGCGTCGCGTGCAGGAGGCGTCGGCGCAGATCGAGCGCAACTTCGCGCAGCTCGCCGAGCTGCGAGGTCGAGCAGGTGACCGAGCAGGAGCGCAAGCGCATCGCCGCCGACCTGCACGACGACCTCGGCGCCAAGCTGCTCACCATCGTGCACACCAGCGAGCAGCGAGCGCATCTCGACGCTGGCGCGCGAGGCGCTGGAAGAGATGCGCCTGTCGGTGCGCGGCCTCACCGGCAAGCCGGTGCCGCTGGTCAACGCGCTGGGCGACTGGCGCGCCGAAGTCGTGTCTGCGCCTGCAGCAGGCCGGCGTCGAGGCTCGATTGGAACGCGCCGGCCGATGACGATGTGCCGCAGACGCTGTCGGCGCGCGCCTTCGTGCAGACCACGCGCATCCTGCGCGAGGCGGTCAGCAACATCATCAAGCACAGCGGCGCCTCGCACTGCACGGTGCGCTGCACCATCGCCGAGGGTGACTTCCAGCTGGTGATCCAGGACAACGGCAAGGGCATTCCGCTGGAGCTCGACGGCCGCCTCGATCGCGGCCACGGCATGGCCAGCATGAAACACCGCGCCAAGCAGTTGCAGGGCCAATGCCTGGTGGAGTCCGGCCCGGGATATGGGACCGTGATCCGCCTCACGATTCCGCTGGACACGGCACCTCGCGGCGCGCCTGACCCGGGTTACGATGAGGCGGTTCACCACCGCGGAGGCACGCCATGAGAAACATCCTGCTGCTCGAAGACCTGCCCGAAATCCGCTCCTGGCTGAAGAGCGCTGGTGACGCAGGTCTTCCCGAACGCCCAGATCTCGAATGCGCGCGCGTGCACGACGCGCTGGCGCTGGTGTCGGCGCAGAAGTTCGACCTGGCGCTGATCGATCTGGGCCTGCCCGACGGTTCGGGCGTGGACGTGGTTTCGGCGCTGCGCGAGGCGCAGCCCGAGGCGCAGTCGGTCATCGTGACGATCCACGACGACGACGAGCACCTGTTCCCGGCGCTGCAGGCCGGCGCGTATCGGCTACATCCTGAAGGAGCAGTCGCGCGAGCTGATCACCGAGCAGCTGCAGCGCATCAGCCAGGGCGAGCCGCCGCTGTCGCCGTCGATCGCGCGCAGGGTCATCGCGTACTTCGCGGCGCAGAACAAGCCGCAGGCCAACGCGTTGCCGCACGTGCGCTCACCGAACGCGAGAGCGAAGTGCTGCTGCGCGTGGCCAAGGGCTTCACGCTGCCCGAGATCGGCGTGCAGCTCGGCCTGTCGCGCCACACGATCGCCGACTACGTGAAGCAGATCTACCGCAAGCTCAACGTGAGCTCGCGCGCCGAAGCGGCGCTCGAGGCGCAGCGCCTGGGGCTGTTCGGCCGTCGCTGATCCGGCGCGGTCGTTGCGACAAATCGGCCGGCGATAATCGCCGGCCATGATCGGACGCCTGACCGGCACCCTCGCTGAAAAGGCACCGCCACAGGTGCTGGTGGACGTTGCGCGGCGTGGGCTACGAAGTCGACGTGCCGATGAGCACGTTCTACAACCTGCCCGCGGTCGGCGAGCGGATCACGCTGTTGACCCACTTCGTGGTGCGTGAAGACGCGCAGCTGCTGTATCGGCTTTGGCAGCGTCGACGAGCGCGCCACGTTTCGGCTGCTGATCCGCATCTCGCGGCGTCGGGCCGCGCACGGCGCTGGCGATTCTGTCGGGCCTGTCGGTCGCCGAACTGGCACAGGCGGTCATCGCGCCAGGAGAGCGCGCGGCTGGTGAAGGTGCCCGGCATCGGCAAGAAGACCGCCGAGCGGCTGCTGCTGGAGCTGAAGGACAAGCTCGCGCCCGATCTGCAAGGCCGCACCGCCATGACCACCGACGCACAAGGCGACATCGTGCAGGCGCTGCTGGCGCTCGGCTACAACGAGCGCGAAGCCGCGGCGGCGCTGAAGTCACTGCCGCCCGACGTCGGCGGTGGGCGAGGGCATCAAGCTGGCGCTGCGCGCGCTGTCGCGCTGACAACTGCACCGCAGCAGCGACAATCGCGCCATGGGCATTCAGACCGACGACCTCGCCGGTGCACCCGCCGCGCCGCGCACCGTGGCCGCGGTGCGTCAGTCGCCACAGGAAGAGGCGCTCGAGCGTGCGCTGCGGCCGCGGCAGCTGCGCGACTACGTCGGCCAGGCCAAGACACGCGAGCAGCTCGAGATCTTCATCGGCGCGGCCAAGCAACGCGGCGAGGCGCTCGATCACGTGCTGCTGTTCGGGCCGCCTGGGCTCGGCAAGACGACCCTCAGCCACATCATCGCCGCCGAACTCGGCGTGAACCTGCGCCAGACCTCCGGTCCCGTGCTCGAGAAGCCGAAGGATCTGGCCGCGCTGCTGACCAACCTCGAGCGCAACGATGTGCTGTTCATCGACGAGATCCATCGGCTCTCCCCGGTGGTCGAGGAGATTCTGTATCCCGCGCTCGAGGACTATCAGATCGACATCATGATCGGCGAGGGTCCGGCGGCACGCTCGATCAAGCTCGATCTGCAGCCGTTCACCCTGGTGGGCGCCACCACGCGCGCCGGCATGCTGACCAACCCGCTGCGCGACCGCTTCGGCATCGTGGCCAGGCTCGAGTTCTACACGCACGAAGAGTTGGCGCGCATCGTGCATCGTTCCGCGCAGCTGCTGTCGGTGCCGATCGACGAAGCCGGTGCATCGGAGATCGCGCGCCGCGCGCGCGGTACGCCGCGCATCGCCAACCGCCTGCTGCGCCGCGTGCGCGACTATGCCGAGGTGAAGGCGCAAGGGCGCATCACGCACACGATCGCCGACCAGGCCTTGGCGATGCTCGACGTCGATCCGCTGGGCTTCGACGTGATGGACCGCAAGCTGCTTGAAGCCGTGGTGCATCGCTTCGATGGCGGTCCGGTGGGCCTGGACAACGTGGCTGCTGCGATCGGCGAAGAACGCGACACGATCGAAGACGTGATCGAGCCGTACCTGATTCAGCAAGGCTACTTGCAGCGCACGCCCCGTGGCCGCGTGGCCACTCTGGCCGCCTATCGGCACCTTGGCGTGACGCCGCCGAAGGCGGTCGCCGCCGATCTGTTCTCGGGCCTCGACCGCGAGACTTAGCCCGCAACGGCCATCGCCGCCGGAGCGCGTCGGCCGTCGCCGAGCCGCCCGACCACCCACAGCCCGGCGATGACCAGCATCGTTCCGCCCAGCAGCGCTGGCGCGGACCATTCGTGTGCGTGCCACAACAGCCAACACACGCCGCCGAGCATCACGACGAACAAGGCGGCAGCCAGCACTTGTGCGCCTGCGTGCGGTCGGCGGGTCGTAGCGCTGCACCTCGCTGATCCGAAACGCCGGCTTCGGGAACCGCGCGGCCACGTCGGCGGGCCGCCAGCCAGGCGGCATGAACCAGATGCGCAGCTTGTCCCACCATGAACGCGCGCGCAGCGCGTCGCGCGCCAGCGCGGTGTACACCTCGACGTTCGCCCACAGTGGATTGAAGCTGCGCAGCGGGGCACGTGTGCCGTAGATGCACGGTCTCGTCGTCGTCTTCTTCATGGAAGGTGCCGAACAGACGATCCCAGATGATCAGGATGCCGCCGTAGTTGCGGTCGAGGTAGCGGTCGTTCACCGCGTGATGGACACGGTGGTTCGATGGCGAGCAGAACCAGCGGTCGAACCAGCCGAGCTTGCCGACCTGCTGCGTGTGCACCCAGAACTGGTAGAGCAGATCGATCAGCGCGACCGTGCCGAACACCAGAGGTGGCACGCCGATGATCGCCATCGGCAGATAGAAGATCCAACCCAGCAGCGCGCCACTCGAGGTTTGGCGCAGTGCGGTCGACAGGTTGTAGTCCTCGCTCTGGTGGTGCACCACGTGCGCGGCCCAGAAGACGCCCACCCGATGACCAGCGCGATGCAACCAGTAGTAGCACAGGTCGTACATCAGCAACGCGCCGACCCACACCGCGATCGAATCGACGGGCAGGCGCAACAGCGCCACGTGCTCGTACGCCGCCGTGTAGACGCCAATCGCGAGCAGCTTGGTGAACAACCCGACCAGCTGGCTCAGCATGCCCAGACCGATGCTGGACAGCGCGTCGTGCACGCGGTAGGTGTTGCGGCGGCGGGCGATGCCGACCGCGAGTTCGATCGCAATCGCGGCCAGGAAGACTGGCGTTGCGAGGACGATGATCTGCGGCCCGGTCATGGCCGCGAATGCTAGATCAAAACCACCGGCCCCCGGGGGCCAGGATCAAGCCGCGGCGGAAGGGTCGTCCCCATCCGCCGCGGCGCTGGCCATCACTGAACGATCAGCTCGCGCCACGATGTGCGCCGTGTGCCGCTCCCCTGCGGCGGGGGGGCCAAGCCTCCGCGCAAGCTGGTGTCGGACATATCGACCACCCAGCGGTACTTGCCATCCGTGGTCTTGAACAGATTGGGCCGGGTGCCCAATGCCGTGCCCAGATAGACGCTGCCGATGCCCAGCGCACTCGGCACTGCTTGTCCGCTGCGGTAGTCAAAGAAGTTGATGTAGCTCTCACCGCCCACCGAGCAGGCGCTGGGATCGAGAACGTTCGTCACCACCGCAAGCGTGCCCAGCGAAAGTTGCGGATCCGTGGTCGCACGCTCACGCGACGTGGGCAGGTCAACGAACCATCCCTTCTGGCTGGCGAAGTTGACCGGGTTCGTGGACAGGGTTCGAATCTTCGAGCCTGCGACGCACAGATCCGATGTTCCACAGGTCCCCGCGGTCAAGGTCTGCTGGACGAAGCCGGTCGCACCGACATCGCTGCGCGGGTTGCCGAGACTGGTGCTGCCACCGGAGTCCTTGACCGCGTAGATCGACTGGACCTCGGCGTTGTTCAAGTCGCCACCACCCAGGTAGCGACCGGTTCCGACGAACACCACGGACAACCCGTCGACATTGCCCAACTCGGGCTTTGCCGTGATCGATTGGACAGCGCTCGCCGGCCCGCGCAACGTGGCAAGCAACTGGGCCTCGACGCCCGCGGGGCCGAAGGTGCCATTGACATCGAAACGCCACAAGTTGCCGTAGAGGTCGCCGCCGTAAACCTTTGTGGTGGTGTTGTCGTAGCGGGCGTTGTTGACCCAGGTCCGGATCTGGGCCAGACCGCTCGGGCAAGGCGCAGTCGCACAGACACCGGTCACCGTCCCGGTGTCACTGCCCACGCCAGTGCTGATGGTGTGGATCGCGGCGCCGGATTGCGCGTCGACGACATAGAGGTAGCCCTTGCCATCACCCGGGTTCACGTTGTTGTAGCCCGACGTGAACATGACCGTCCAAGTGCCGTTGGCCAACTTGGTGATCTCGGGACGACCATAGCTCAGACCCATGTTGGCCTCGGTGAACTCCCACAGCGCTTTCGGATTGGCGGGATCCGTGATGTCGAGCGCGTAGTAGCCTCGGCCACCGCCGCTCAGGCCGCCGACCAAAATCGTGTGCCAGGTTCCATCGGCGAACTTGACGTCACTCACCGTGGGCGAGCCATCGACGTAGTACTGGTGATTCGACGCGTAGTACTTGTCCGCCAGTCGGTACAGCTTGGGCAACAGCATGCTGGGGATGTAGGCCCAAACCTCGTCACCCGTGCTCGCATTGAACGCGTGCAGCATGCCGTCGTTGCCACCCACATAGACCATCGAGGTGCGCGAAGCGTTGGTGGACTTGAACGAGGCGTACCCGGTATCGACGTAGTCAAAGACCGGCGACTTCACGTACACGGCCTCGGAGTTCACGATGTCGCCCAGCACGTGCGAGCGCAGCCGGAAATACTTGGACGTGTCCTCAGCCGAGCCCTCATTGGTGCGCTGACCGCGCAGGAAGTCGACCAGAGGGGCCCCTCCGGCGGCAGACTGGGCGGCCGAGCTCAGGCAGGTCGTGCCCGATGCGCAGAACTGGCTCAGCGGAGGCGAGGCGGTCTGCATATGGCTCGTCGAGAAGTACACCTGCTCCGCCGTGGACAGATTGGCCCACAAGAATGGCTTCAACTTGGTCGCCGCGCCGGAATCGAACGTATAGATCGAACGCGAAGTCTTGGCATCGAGTTGTGCCGCGGCCTTCCAACTCGACGAGCTGGAGATCACGCCATCGCTTGGATTGATCGTGAAGAGTTCCAGTTCGCCGTACCACTCGGCTGACTTGAAGGTGGAACTGAACAGGTAGTTGTCGCCCGCGGTCACGTTCGGGGTGCTGGTCGTCGCCGCGGCCGAGTCGCTGGTGATGGCCGTCACGGCCTGCAGCGCGGAGTTCAAGCCGGTCGCCAGGCTCGCCGAATCGGAGGCGGAGAAGTACTGCCCGCGGCCATTGACTGCGGCATGCCAGAGGTCGTCGATGTTCTCGCGCGCGCCGCTACTGGGTGTCGGCCAGTTGCAGGTCGTACCCGCTGTCTGCCATGTGCAGACACTGCTGCTCGCAACGCTGCCACTCTTGACCGCGTGATAGTCGCCCGACGAGTCACTCTTGTACGTCGGCGAGTAGATCATCTGGCCGCGTGCACCGAGGCCCAGTGTGAACGTGGTCATGTGCTGCCACGTGGCATCGTCGTCACCCCCGGGCAGCACGTTGTTGGTACCAACCACCACGGTCGTCGAGCCTGCGGTTGAGCCCGCTGCGCGCAGGTCGGTGTTGTAGTAATACATCGCCACATCGGCCAGCGTGTCCTCCGTGCCCCCCGCTGTGACCGTGCCGCCGGAGAACGCGCTTGCCGTCGCAGTCGTTGCGCCGGCTTTCGCCACCACGGGCGTAGCGCTGATGGCGCCTGCCGATGCAGGTGCTGTGATGGTGATCGTGCCACCCGATCGGACCGCCTTGTATCCCGCCACGGTGCAATTTCCCGCGATGCCAGCCGTGCACGCGTTGATGTTGGTGACGATCTTGCTTGCGAGTTTGCTGGTCCGACTGCTGCTGCCTCCACCAGACGCATCAGAAAAGGCCGACAGAATCTGCGCGCCATTGACCGTGATGCCTGAAACGCTGTCGGTGCTGTTGGTCGCGGTCACCTCGATGGTGGCGGTGAAGATGTCGGCCACCGTGCCGCCGTCGTTGTACGGCCGCGGCGATGAGGCGTCCTGGTTGCCGATCGCCGTCGATCCGTCGAGCTGGAAGCCCGCGTCGCCGTTCCAGTAGCCATCGGTCGACAGCAGCGCGAAGTTCTTCTGGCAGGAATATTGGATCGGATCGGTCACCGTCACGCCGTACATCGTGGTCTTTTCCTTCGCATACATGCGGCCCGCATTGGAGAGGGCCTCGCGAAGTGGCGTGGAGTTGTTGGGATTCGCACCGTACAGCTTGCTGTACCAGGCGTTCTTTTGCGTGCCGTTGAACTCTGAGATGTTGAGGAACGACGGATCGACGTTGTTGTTGATGCTCATGTAGCCCACGCGGTACTCGCTTCCGATGTTGCGGAAAGCCAGGCCCGTGGAGGTCTTCATCATCAGCATCCGGGTGCGGTAGTAGCTGTACCAGTTGGCGAAGTTGGTGCGCTCGGTTGCAGTGTCGCTGATGTCGACACGCGTGAAGACCGAACTCCCTGGCGTGCTGCCCAGGGTGCTGTTGCACTCTTGGTAGAAGGTGCTCGACGTGCTGACGTAGTTCTTCAGCGCTTGTGTCGTCTGCGTTCCGGAGTAGGTGTAGTAGTACGCCCGTTGCTCCGCATCCTCAGTGCCTTGGATGGCAGCGCCCGCGTTGTTCACTGTGGAGGTCGACCACGCCCTGAACTTCGAACGCAGGTCAACCGTGGTGGAGGCCGTGTCGTATCCGTTGACCTTCGCAGCCGTGAAGTCGGCATTCGCGTAGTACGTCACCACGCCGGCGGAAGACACTTGTGCCGGCGGCGTGTACGTCAGCGTGGGGTTGTAGTACACCCCGTTGCACTGCGAGCTGACATAGCCGTACTTCTTCGTCCCCGTGCTGTTCCGTCCGAAGTTGTTGGCGTCGTCCGGCATGTGGGTCCACGCCATACTGCCGGAGTCGTCCATGATGAACATCAGGTTCGGCTTCACGACCTGCGGCGCCGAGGTGATCAGCGGCACGTTCGACAGGTCGGTCTGGTCCCCCATGGCCGTGGCGCACATCGCGGCGCCGACGGCGGCCACGCCGATGCGCAGTGCGGTGCCGAGGGAACGGACCGCGACCGCGCGTTGACATGAAGTGCGTGTGGTCATGAGAGCCTCATCGAAGTCTTGAAGATTGGTGTCGTCAGATGGCGACGATGGCTTGCACATAGCTCAGCGTGTTGCGCGGCCCGGTGACGCGCGCGGTGATCCGGTAGTACACCTGCTTGTCACCCGCGACCTGAACCACGCCGCCGCCCATGCTGCTGCTCGCTGCACCGGTGTCGGTGGGGGGCGCGGAGCAGCCTGGATACGCCGGCACTCCCGTGTTGTCGCAAAGGCGATGGATCACGTACGAAACCGAGTTGCCCGCTGCGTCTGCCGCCAAGGTATTGACGGCCCCCGAGCCAGCGAGCGTCGAGGTCCAGAAGGTGTCCCACGACTGTCCCGTGGCGGGGTCCTGCCGCAGAGCGACATATCGCGTGCCGGTACCGGTCAGCACGCTGGTGTGCAGCGTGGCAACGCCGGCGCCGCTGTTGGCTCGCAGAAAGGTCAGCGCGGTTTCCACGCCGACGTCGGCTGAATGTGTGGCGGCCTGCTGGAAAGCCAGGTTGCCCGCGATGATGTTGGACGTGGACACGGAACGGATCAGCGCGATGCCCGCCAGGCTCATCGCCACAAGCAGGATCAGCGCAATCAACAAGACCGATCCACGCTGCGCGGCGCGGCGACCCATCAGATCGCTCGATGATTGAGTGGTCAGCATCCCGTTTGCACTCCAAGCCAGGCCGTATTGCGAAGCGGCACGACCGTTTCATAAACCTTGTACCGATACCTCTGCCAATCGGCATCACTCGAAAGATCAATCGCGACGGCACTGGCCGCCCACGAGGGCGCGGCCGGGGTGACAACGTCCTTCTCCAGCTGGGCACTGCGCGCCACCAAGGCCAGGCGGACTGCTCGCATGCGAACCCAGCCGCACTCGGTCGTGGGCGTGGTCTGGTTGAAGGTGTCCACCGTGAGATCCATCGGTGCGGGCGTGGTGTCGTGACCGTACTGGGCGCGCAGGCTGACGACGTTGCTCGCGATGGGCACCCAATGGGCGGCCGTGAACGCACCGCCGCAGTTGTTGACCATGTAGTCGCACATCGTCAGTTCACCGCCGCGGACGGCATAGGCAACGATCCTGGGCGCCGAGCCGAGGTTGAAGAGCGCTCCATTGCTCATGCCAGCAGCACCCGTGGGCACGGTCACATCGCTGGTGCCAACTGCCGACACGGTCTCCACCGACAGGTTGCAGGGCGACGGCCGAATTCCGGGATGCGCGACAACCTGGTCGCCGACACGAATGGCCGGCGCCGAGGCCGCCGCCGCGAAGCCGGTCATTCGATAAATGTTGGTGGCGGGTTGCGGCGGCAATCCGGTCGCCCTCGGGACTGTCGTTGCTGTTGCCATGAAAGACGAGCAGCGTGTCGGTATTCGCATCCCCCGCAGGGATGCTGGCATGGTTGATCGTCACGGGCGCGTTGGCGTTGATCGTCACGCCAGCCCTCAACGTGACGTTGCAGCCGATCAACGATGCTGCGGCGCCCGGCGGCACGAGCCCGTTGAACGAGTTGGTGCCTTGCCCGGCTTGGCGCAGGTCACGCTGCAAGCCATAGAGGCCGATTGCGCCGTTGTTCTGGGCGTCGTCTCCACCGGTCGTGGTGCGCTTGTAGCCCTCGGACACAGAGAAGATCTGCATCATGATGACCACGCCGATCATTCCAATGACCAGCCCGACCAGCAGCTCCACCAAACTGAAGCCGCGTGTGCGATGAGTGCGGACGTTGAGCATGATTTGCCGTTCTTCGCTATTGGATCCGCGCAACCGCGGTGTACCTGTGTTCCGGGTCGGCGCCCTGTTCGTTCGGAGCCTTCCAGAACAGGTTCACGGTGACCTGTCCGTCGGCTCCCACAACCACGGTGGGCGCGCTTGCTGCGGCACCGGGCAGTTGCGCTTGCACCGTGGTGGCCCACTGCGTGTACAAGGTGCCGCCGGTGTTGAAGTTGGTCTGCAGCGTGGTGGTCGTGCGGTCCGACACCCACATCTGACCGATCAGCTGGTTGGCGAGCAACGCAGCGTCTGAGCGGTACTTGGCATTGCTCGCCTGTCGCACGGATGTGACCTGCAACGCGATGAGTGCCAGCACACCGATCGAGAAGATCACGATCGCGACCAGTGCTTCGATCAGCGAGAAACCAGCTTGGCTGGATCGACGTGTCGACATGATCAGCATCCTTCCGCGCCGAAGCCGGTCCGTGGGTCGCACATGCGAATCTGCCCACCGGGGGTCACGACGATTCGAAGACAACGCATCGGCCCGGAGCTGGCAGCACATGCGCCGCCAGCCGGGTTGGTCACATTGATCGCGATGTTGGCTCCCGGCGCCGTGGCGACTCGGCCGAGCCCGTTGAACTCGATGCTTGACTGATCAGCCGCCACGGCAGCGTTGACCGAGCCATCGCTGGCCGAGCGGACTTGCACGATCCGCGGGGCGGACGGGGCCGCTGCGTCAGCCATGTTGGTCGACGCGCAAGCGCCCACGGCGTCGTCCATGCTGACGACCCAGTTGGTGCCGGAGGTCGACAACGCACAGCTGTTGGTCACTGCATTGACGAGTTGGAAGCGCACACGGGCGTTGCGTCGTACCGCTTCACCGCGCGCGAGCTGAAGACCATCCTTCAGGGCCTCCGACATGTTGCGGATCTGGGTGTTCTGCAGCCAGGTCGCGAAGCTCGGGCCGCCAATGGCCAGCACGATCGCCAACAGGGCGATCCCGATCATCAGCTCCACGAGCGTGAAGCCTCGCTGGACGGTGCGGCTCAACATGTGCCGGCTTTCTTGACGGACCAGCACGTGTTCGGCGACGGCGCGGTCCACCCACTCGGCACGGACGCGGTGGTCTTGGCGCCGGTTTGATTGATCGTGTAGGAGAAGCCCGTCATCGCCTCTTTGCCCGTGGCGGTGAGGGTGAAGCCGGTTGCGGTCACGCCGCTGCAGCTGAAGTCGAAGTACTTGCTCGAGGTGCTGTCCGCGGTGCATCCGGTACCGGACACATAGGTGCGGTTGTCCTGGAAGAACTGCTCCATTTGCACCTGCTTGGTCGCCAGGCGCGAGGTGGCCTCAGGAATTTTTCCGCGGGTCACGTAGTCGCGATACGACGGAATGGCCACCGCCGCGAGAATCGAGGCGATCACGATCGTGATCAACAGTTCGATCAGCGTGAAGCCAAGGGATTGGCGCTGGCCATGGTGTCGTCGCTTCGTTGTCATGCGCGTGTTCCGGCTGTTGGTGGGACTTGGATTGCCCACGAGGTGAAACCAGCTTAGAAAGCGCACGCCCGAACAAACCGTCACAACCGCGGGTCAGGGGTGTGAAAAGCGGAAGAAGTTGGCACCTGACCAACCGCGTTCGCGGGGTTCAGGCGAAAGCGCGCTGAAACGCGTCGCCGCCCGTCCCGGACGCTGCGACCGCTTGTCGCGCTCAGGTTTCGCTGGCTTCGGCAGCGATCGCTGCAGCGTCCAAGTGACGGATGTCACCCCAGCCGACCAGCATCAAGCCTTGGTCGGTGTGCAGCAGTCGATTGATCGACGCGTTGTCGAGGGTCCAGGTGCGCGACGCATCGAGCGTCACGCGCATTGCGGCGCGATGCAAGCAGTCGAGCACACCGCCGTGCGTCACCCACACGACGGCACGCCCGGCGAACTCCAATGCAAGGCGCTGCGCCGCGCGGGTCGCGCGTTGGTAGAAGTCGCTCAGTGTTTCGCCGCCCTCGGGCCCGAACTGCGCATCGCGAGCGCGCCAACGCGCGGCCTCTTCGGGCCAGTGCCGCGCGATCTGTGCGTAGGTGAAGCCCTGGAACACCCCGAACGACCGCTCGCGCAGTGCCGCATCGGCACGCACGCGCAAGCCGCGTCGGCGCGCCAGCGGCAACGCGGTGTGCATCGCGCGCGCGAGGTCACTGGAGACGATCGCGTCGATCGGTTCGTCGTGCAGCGCGTCGGCGAGTTGTTCGGCCTGCCAGCGCCCGCGCGCATCGAGCGCGGTGTCGAGTTGACCCTGCATGCGCGTCTCGGCATTCCAGGCCGTCTGGCCGTGCCGGATCGCGATGATGCGGGTGGGTTCGTTCAAACGGGAGCGCGCCGGAACCGATCAGGCGCGCACGAGCCGCTTGTTCAGCGTGTACGTGCCCGACAGCGTGGCTTCGCCGAGCACATGCTCCGCAAGCGCCTCACGCACCTGCGGCCCGGTGAACGCGCCTTCCACCGGCAGCCGGTCCACCGACACCGCATACAGCGTGAACACGTAGTGGTGCACCAGCGAATCGTTGAAAGGCGGGAAAGGGCCGTCGTAGCCGAAGTATTGGCCCGACATCTGCGCATCGCCGGCGAACCAGTTGGTGTAGTCGTTCAACCCGTGGCGAGCGCCATGACCGGCCGATGGTCCCGGCTTGCCATGCGCGGTGAAACCCCGACTGAACTGCGCTTCGGCGATCCCATTCAAGCCTGGCGCGATGTCGACCATCACCCAGTGAAAGAAGTCCACGCGCGGCAGGTCCGCTGGCACCTCGCGATCGGGCTTGTTCACGTCATCGCCGCGGCTGGGCACGTCGAAGTCATGGCAGATCAGCACCAGCGAGCGTGTGCCTGCGGGCAGTTCGCTCCACGCGAGGTGCGGATTCAGGTTGTCCGAGAAGCCGACTGCCCCCGCGGCATCCAGGCGGCCGGCGGCATAACGTGTCGGGATTGCGTCGCCGTTGCCGAAACTGTCGCTCCACAACTTCATCGCTGCACCCGCTCGATGTTGATGCCCCTCATACACCCCACACGATCGGCTCAGAGGCTGCAAGTGAGCGCTTGAGCAACTCGATCATCGGCCACACGCGCTGCTTGAGGCCCACGCCGCGCTCGCCGCTTGCATCATCGGCCGGCGCGTCGCTTTGCGCGGCGGCTTTCTGCAGAGCCTCGACCGCACCCGGCATGTCGGCCACTTCGATGATGCCCTTGGCCGAGGGCTCACGCCCGATCAAGCGCAACAGCTGGTCGCCGTGCGGCTGCAGCATGATCACGTCGCCGGCGGCCTTGCTCTTGAACTTGTAGATCATCGCGTCTGCGCTCAGCGGTCAGCGGTACATGTAGGCGCGCTGGAACGGGAAACACCGACTGCGCGCCACGCATCGGCCCTTCGTCGACGTTGCCGCTCGGACCGCGCGGCAAGCATCTGATGCAGCGAGATCCAGCCGCGCTCAAAGCTCATCGCCGAGCCAGCCAGGTACAGGCGATAGGCGCGCACGACCCGATCGCCGGCCAACTCGGCGGCCCGGCTCAAGCGTGACTCGAGCGCGTCGGACCATGCCCATAGCGTGCGCGCGTAGTGCGGACGCAGGTTCTCGATGTCGAGCGCCTCCAGGCCCGCCTCGGCCATCTCGCGCAACACATGCGACACGTGCAGCAACTCGCCGCCGGGAAAGATGTAGCGTTCGATGAACTCGCCGATGCCGGCGCCGAGCTGCGCGTTGCGCGTGCCGCCGGCGGTGATGCCGTGGTTCATCAACAGGCCACCGGGCCGGAGCAGGCGGCGGATCTTGTCGAAGTAGGTCGGCAGCATCGCGCGCCCCACGTGTTCGAACATGCCGATCGACGCGATCTTGTCCCACGGTTGATCTTCCGGCAGCGCGCGGTAGTCGAGCAGCTGAATCCGCACGCGCCCCTGCAAGCCGCGTTCGCTGATCAGCCGATTCACGTGCGCATGCTGGTTCTTCGACAGCGTGATGCCCGTGGCGTGCACGCCGTAGTGTTCGGCTGCCCACAACAGCAGGCCGCCCCAGCCGGCGCCGATGTCGAGAAAGCGCTCGCCTTCGCGCAACATCAGCTTGCGGCACACATGGTCGAGCTTGGCCTCCTGCGCCTGCGCCAGCGGCATGTTGGCGTCACGGTAGTACGCACACGAGTACACCCGACGCTCGTCGAGCCACAACGCATAGAAGTCGTCCGACACGTCGTAGTGGAACTGCACCTGCCGCGCGTCGGCCTCGGCGCTGTGGTGGCCCACCGATTTGGCGCTGCGCAGCAGGTTGCCCCACCAAGAGCTGCGCCCACCTCCCGAAGTGGGGTCGCTCGGGACCAGTTGCGCCACGACCGCCATCACGTCGCGCATGTTGCCTTCGATGTCGAGCCGCCCTTCGACGTAGTCGCCGGCCAGGCGCCCGACTTGGCCGGTGGCGAGGTGCGCCAGCGGCGACAGCTCGCGCAGCTTCAGGGTCACATCGGCGTCGGTTACGCCGAGGCGGCGCCCGCCCGGCAGCACGACGGCGGCGTCGGTTTGCAGGCTTGAAAACTTGCGTTCAATCAGGCTTTCGATCGGGTTCATGGCGGCGCGCGGGCGACGGACGTGGCATCGACTTTACAAACAATTTCCGCCCCCGCCATCGGGGTCAGGCAGTACACCCGCTTGGGCGTGTGGCCGCCGCCGGTCCAAGGCCCTCCGATGCGTCAGCGCGACACCACGCGCAGGTGGCGGCCTTTGGCGGCCTGATCGCGCAGCCGCTGCTCGAAGCTGAACGGGTCGAGCGCCGGCGAGAACAGGAAGCCCTGCATCTCGTCGCAGCCCTCCTCCTTGAGGAAATGGCGCTGCGCCTCGGTCTCGACGCCCTCGGCGTTCACCCTCAGATTGAGCGCCCGCGCCAGCTGGACCACCGCGCGCACGATCGCCGTGTCGCTCTCGTCCGCCGGCGTGCCGCGGATGAAGCTGCGGTCGATCTTGAGCTTCTGGATCGGAAACCGTTTCAGGTAGGCCAGGCTCGAATAGCCGGTGCCGAAATCGTCGATCGCCAGCTTGACGCCCAGCTGCGACAGCGCGTGCAGCCGCTGCAGCGCCTCGCCGGCATCGCGCACGAGGATCGATTCGGTGAGCTCGAGCTCGAGCAAACCACCCGGCAGGTCGGCCTCGCGCAGTGCCGCCGCGACACGGTCGACGAAATCGGCCTGCTGGAACTGCAGCGCCGACACGTTGACCGCCACCTTCAGCGGCATGCCCCTGCTGCGCCACGCGGCGGCCTGCCGCACGGCCTGCGTGAGCACCCAGTCGCCCAGCGCGATGATGAAGCCCGACTCCTCCGCCACCGCGATGAACTGCGCCGGCGCCACCTCACCCAGCTCTGGGTCGCGCCAGCGCGCCAAGGCTTCGGCGCCGACGATGGCGTCGCCATCCACCTGCACCTGCGGCTGGTAAGCCAGGCGAAAGCGCTGGGCGGTCAACGCCTGGCGCATCGCATGGTCCAGTTGCATGCGCGAGCGCAGGTCGGCGTCATGGCTCGGCTGGTGGAAACGAAATGCGGCGCGGCCCCCCTGCTTGGCGCGATGCATCGCCGTTTCGGCATGGCGCATCAGCTCGTTGCCGTCGTTGCCGTCGGACGGGTACAGCGCAATGCCGATGCTGCAAGTCAGCGTGAACTGACTGCCCTCGAACGCATAGGCGCGCCCGATCGCATCGAGCACCCTGGCCGCCGCGGCTTCGGCGCTCCGCTGTTCGGCGCGGTGCACCAGCAACGCGAACTGGTCACCGCCCACCCGCGCCAGCAGGTCGCCCTGCCGCAGGCAGGTCTTGCCGCGCTCGGCCACCTCGATCAGCACGCGGTCGCCCGCCTCGGTTCCCAGACTGTCGTTGATCTGTTTGAAGCGGTCGAGGTCGAGCAGCAGCAGGGCAAAGCCGGCGCGGTCGCGTTGCGCATGGGCCAACGAGAGCTCCAACGTGTCGCCAAGGCAACGCCGGTTGGGCAGACCGGTCAAGGCATCGGTGGTGATCAACGCTTCGATGCGCCGGTCGGCGTTCACCAGCTCGGTGCGATCGCGAAACGCCCACACACGGCCGATCGGCCGCCCCCGGCACACCTGCGGCTGCGTCACCATCTCCAGCGTCTGGCCCGACAGCAGCTGCAGCGTGTCAGCGGCGCGCGTCAGCGTGGACTCCTGGAGCGCTGCCAACCGGCGCTGGTAGGCGCGCGGGTCGGTCACGCTGCGCCGCATCCAGTCGAACACCGCATCGTCCTGCGCGCCATTGAGCAGGTCGGGCGGCATGTCCCACAGCTGCGCAAAGCGGCGGTTGAAGGCGCGAATGCGGCCGGCCAGGTCCGTCACCAGGATGCCGTCGGCGGTGGACTCCAGCGTCGCCTGCAACTCGGTGAGCAGCGCCTCACGCTCCTGTTGCTGGCGTGCCTGCTCGCTGCGGTCTTGCACCATCACCAGGTAGTGCGTCGGTTGCGATCCGCGCACCTGCAGCGGCGCGATGCGGCGCATCACCTGCAGCAGCCGCCCGTCGGTGGCGACCACGATCGCTTCCGACTCGAGCGCGGCCGGCACGGCCCGCACCGACCTCGTCCCAGAACGCCAGGTCTTCGGGTGTGCCGATCAGGGATGAGCGTTCAGCTCGCGCGGCGCCACGTCGTTCAGGCCCAGCAGGCTGCGCGCCGGCGGGTTCAGGCCGGCAACCGCCAGCGTGTCGGCCTCGACGATCCACGCCGGCTCGCCCAGGCTGTCCAGCATGGCCAGCCAGGCCGCCAGGCCCGCCGGCGCGGCCAGCGGACCGGGCGGCGGCGGTGGTCATGCCGCGATCTCCTGGCCGTAGCCCGAGTTGGACGCCTGCGCCGGCTCGAAGAAGTACACCACGCGCTGGCGCGGCGACGAGGTACTGCAGCGCGTCGTGCGACAGCTGTTGCGGCCGCAGGCTGCGCCGGATGCCGAGATCGGTGTGCTGCTCGAGGTTGATGTGCAGCGCTTCGTCCACCGGCACCGCGGGATCGAACAGCAGCACGCGCGGCTTGAGCGGCCGCGTCGAATTCACGTTGGTCACCAGCGCCAGACGGTCGTCGGTGAGCTGCACCACCGAGCCCGGCGGGTACACGCCCATCATGCGGATGAACGCGTTGAGCATCGACGCGTCGAACTTGGTGCGTGTCTGCGCGAAGATCAGCGACAGCGCCTCGTGCGGCGTGAGCGCATGCGCCGGCACGGCGGGGTCGCACAGGTTGTCGTAGCGGTTCACCAGCGCGACGATGCGCGCCGCCGCGGTCATGCGGTCGACGTTGAGCTTCTGCGGGAAGCCGGAGCCGTCGGCCATCTCGTGGTGCTGCGCGATCACCAGCATGGCGCCGGCCGACAACCCCATGCGTTTGCCCTGCGCCACGCCACGCGCCACATGCTCGCGGTACAGCGCCTGGTCGGCCGCGGCGGCGCTGTGGGTCGGCATAGCGCACCCGCTCGGGGAGCTCGAGCTTGCCCACGTCGTGCAGCAGCGCACCCACGCCCACGTCGAGCATCTCGCTCTCGCTGAAGCCGAACACGCGGCCCATCAGCAGCGAGATCACCGCCACGTTGAGGGCGTGCGTGGTGGCGCGGTCGGCTTGCACCTCGGCCAGCACGCGGATGCACAGCTCGCCATCGACCATCATCTTGCTCAGCAGCGCACGGGTCAGCGCCTCGGTGGTCTGCGCGCGCGCCTTCGGGCTTGTTGGGCACGAGGTCGGCCGCGTCCTTCCACGACCTGGCGGCTTCGTTGTACTGGCGCGCGCACACGCGGTTCGCTTCGCGCTGCGCGGCCGAGCTGGACTCGGCGTTCGCGCAGCTGCGCTTGCTGCGGCGTTTCGACGGCCACCGGTTGGCTCGCAGATGGCGGCGCGGGCTCGCGCTGTCGCTTCCGCGTCGGCCGTGACCTCGACGTTCGCCGCCGGCGCGGGGTCCTCGGGTGAAGGAGCGCCACTCTTCTCCGGGCTCCAGCGCAGCTCCTTGACGCCAAGCCCCTTGATGGTGGCGATCTGATCGGGCGAGGTCAGCCGAAAGCTCGACAGCGCGAACGGATGCGCCCACCACCCCAGGTCGAGGTGGATGAACATGCCCACGCGCAAATCGTCGACGGCGATCGTGGCCGACATGACCCAAGTCCGCTTTTTTCTGTGCCGGCCCGACGGGCTGGCCTGCGCTTCTCTTCGGCAGGCGCGATCGCGAACTTGAACCGCGCGAAACGGCAAACACGCCGAATCTGCCGCAGCCTGGCCGTCGATGCTCGCGGCAGCAACGCCTGGTCACAATCGCGGCGGTGCGCCGCCGGCTCTTCAACGCTGGATGCGGGTGGACAACACGATGGCCGATGTCGTGCGCTCCACGCCGTCGAGCGCGCCAATGCGATCGATCAAACGGTCGAGCTCGCCGATCGAAGGCGCGGCCACGATGGCGATGAGGTCGAACGGCCCGCTCACCGAGTGCAACGTGCGCACCTCATCGATGCGCCGCAGCGCCGCCTCGATCGGCGCCGACTTGCGTGGCTCCAGCGTGATCAACACGTGGGCCCGCACCAGGGCGGCCTCGACCTCGTCGCTGACGCTGACCGTGTAGCCGGCGATCACCCGTTCGCGCTCGAGCTGGCCAATCGGCTCTGCACCGTGGTGCGTGACAGCTTGAGGCGACGGGCCAGGTCCGCCGTCGGCGTGCGCGCGTTGTCGCGCAGCAGCGCGAGCAGTGCACGGTCGGTGCTGTCGAGGCGATCTGAACTCATTGCCCATGAGTTTCGGCGAAATGCCGATACATATCAAACAAATCGTCATGGTGTTTTGTTCAGTCTGCAACGCCTGTGCCGACAATCTCATCATCGCCGCAGCGCGCGGTGTCATGCCCTGGAGTGCGCCATGAAGAACGTTCTGATCGTCGGTGCCGGCAAGATCGGCCAGGTGGCTGCGGAGCTGCTGGCGCACAGCGGCGACTATCAAGTCACGCTGGCCGACCGTTCGCTGGCGGCGCTGGGCAGCGCAACGCGCGGCCGACTGCTGACACCGACCGTGATCGACGTGGCCGATGGAGCGGCCCTGCGCAACGCGCTCGGCGGGCAGTTCGCGGTGCTGAGCGCCGCGCCTTACCACCTGACCGTGCAGGTCGCCGAGGCCGCACGCGACGCCGGCACGCACTACCTCGACCTGACCGAAGACGTGGCCAGCACGCGCCGCATCCGCGAGCTCGCGCAGCACGCGAGCAGCACGTTCATCCCGCAATGCGGCCTGGCGCCGGGCTTCATCTCGATCGTGGCGGCCGACCTCGCGCGCCGCTTCGACAAGCTCGACAGCGTGCGCATGCGCGTCGGCGCCTTGCCGGCCTATCCGAGCAACGCGCTGAACTACAACCTCACGTGGAGCACCGAAGGCGTCATCAACGAATACATCGAGCCGTGCGAGGCCATCGTCGAAGGCCGCCGCGTCGAGGTGCCGGCGCTCGAGGAGCGCGAAGAGTTCGCGCTCGACGGCGTGCTGTACGAAGCGTTCAACACCTCCGGCGGTCTGGGCACGCTGGCCGAGACGCTCGAGGGCCAGGTGCGCACGCTGAACTACCGCACCATCCGCTACCCCGGCCACGCCGCGATCATGAAGGCGCTGCTGCACGACCTGCGACTGCGCGAGCGACGCGACCTGCTGAAGGACATCCTCGAGAACGCCGTGCCGGCGACCATGCAGGACGTGGTGGTGATCTTCGTCACCGTGAGCGGCTGGCGCGACGGCCGGCTGATGCAGGAAACCTACGCACGCAAGATCTACGCGCAAGTGCAGGCCGGCAAGTTGCGCAGCGGCATCCAGGTGACCACCGCCGGCAGCGCCTGCGCGATGCTCGACCTGTTGGCGCAAGGCCAGCCTGCCGCAGCGCGGCTTCGTGCGCCAGGAAGACGTGGCGCTCGACGCGTTCCTGTCCAACCGCTTCGGCAGCGTGTACGCCAACGTCGACCAGGCGCGAGCCGCCTGAGCGTGAGCCTCAGGGTCGCGCCGCGTACGCCGCGCCGCGCCATTGCGTCGGCGTGCGCCCCGACAGACGCTGGAAGAAGCGCGTGAAGTAGCCCGCGTCGCTGAAGCCGAGACCGAGCGCGACCTGCTTGACGCTCAGTGTGGTGTAGGCGAGGTCGCGCTGTGCTTCCAGCATCACGCGCGCATGCAGCAGCGCCAGCGCGCTGCGCCCGGTGAGCTGCCGGCACACGCGATTGAGTTGGGTCGGCGTGATGCCCAGTTGCAGCGCCAGCGCCGCCAGCGACGGCTGGGTGCGGAACGAACGATCGACCAGCGCGCGGTAGCGCTCCAGGTGCATCGTCGCGCGCGAACCGCGCGCGGCGCGCTGCGGCTCGGCGCGGCGGGGGCGGCGCGCTCCAGCGCGACCAGCAGAGCGCACAGCGCCGCATCGATGGCCAGCGCGCGCCAGGCCTGCGTGCCGAGGAATTCGGCCTTCAGCTGCGCGGCCGCGCGGTCGACGGCACCGATCGCATCGCCGCGCAACGCCGTCACGCGTGGCTGCAGCACGCGCGCAGGCAGCTCGGGCGTGGCGGCCAGCAGTTGCTCGATGTGCGCCTGCAGCACGGTGAACACGCTGCCGTCGATGCCGGGCTTGAAGCGGAACCCGTGCGGCACCAGAGCCGGCACCGTCAACAGGCACGGGCCGCGCAGCGGCGACACCTGCGCATCGATCGTGGCCTCGCCGCGGCCGCGCCGGATGTACAGAATTTGAAAGAGCGTCGCATGCCGATGGGCCTGAATCTGCCACCGGTGGCGGCTGCTGCGCTCGGCAATCGACTCCCAGTGCAGCCAGTCGGTCGCCGGACGCGCATTCACCTCGCCATACAGCGTGTAGGTGGGCAGACGGGCGACGGCGAGCATGTTCGAATTGTGCAAGCGGTGGTGGCATCCGTCCATTGAGCGCACGAGATGCCGCGCCTACGCTGCATGCGCAGAGTGCCCGAGCGGCAGCCGCTGGAGACAACGCATGCGCACCCAAGTCGTCATCGTCGGCGCCGGCCCGGCCGGGTTGTTGCTCGGCGGCCTGCTGAGCCAGGCGGGCATCGACAACCTATTGCTCGAGCAGCGCAGCGGCGAATACGTGCTCGGCCGCATCCGCGCCGGCGTGCTCGAGCAGGTGACGGTCGACCTGCTCGACCAGCTCGGCGTGGGCGCGCGCATGCACGCCGAAGGCCTGCCGCACGACGGTGTGGAGCTGTGCTTCAACGGAGAGCGGCATCGCATCGACCTGCATGGCCTGACCGGCAAGCGCGTGATGGTGTACGGCCAGACCGAGGTCACGCGCGACCTGATGCAGGCGCGCGAGGCGTCGGGCCGCCGCACGGTGTACGAGGCCGAGGACGTCAGCGTGCACGGGTTCATCGATGGCAGCCGGCCGAGCGTGCGCTATCGGCAGGGTGGCACGGTGCACACCATCGAGTGCGACTTCATCGCCGGCTGCGACGGTTTCCATGGCGTGTGCCGGGCCAGCGTGCCGAAGGACCGCATCACCCTGCACGAGAAGGTCTATCCGTTCGGCTGGCTCGGCCTGCTCGCCGACGTGCCGCCGGTGTCGCACGAACTGATCTACCTGAACCACGAGCGCGGCTTCGGCCTGTGCAGCATGCGCAGCCGCACGCGCAGCCGCTACTACGTGCAGTGCCCGCTCGACGACAAGGTCGAGCAATGGTCCGACGAGGCGTTCTGGGCCGAACTGCGCGCGCGCCTGCCGGCGGATGCGGCGGCCCACCTCGTCACCGGCCCGTCACTGGAGAAGAGCATCGCGCCGCTGCGCAGCTTCGTGTCCGAGCCGATGCGCGTCGGGCGCTTGTTCCTGGCCGGTGACGCCGCGCACATCGTGCCGCCCACCGGCGCCAAGGGGTTGAACCTCGCGGCCAGCGATGTCGCCTACCTCGCGCAGGGCCTGATCGGCCACTACAAGGGCCAGCCGGCCGAGCTGGAGCACTATTCCGAGCGCTGCCTGCGGCGCGTGTGGCGCGCCGAGCGCTTCTCGTGGTGGATGACCTCGCTGATGCACAACTTTCCGACCAGCGGCTCGTTCGACCGCAAGGTGCAGCTGGCCGAGCTCGACTACCTGGTGCACTCCGAAGCGGCGTCGAAGGCGATGGCGGAAAACTACGTCGGCCTGCCGATGTAGCGCGGCACCGCGCTAGCCCTCATGCGGGGCGTGCATCGGCGCTGGCATGATGCAGCTGACCACCCACAGGACCGCCGCATGATTCTCGAGATCGCCGACATCCGCATCCCGCCCGGCCAACAAGCCGCGTTCGACGAAGCCATCCAGCGCGGCATCGCCACCGTGGCGAGCAAGGCCCAGGGCTTTCGCGGCTTCAAGGTCAACAAGGGCATCGAGTCGCCCGAGCGCTACGTGCTGATGATCTTCTGGGACGCCCTCGAAGACCACACGGTCGGCTTTCGCCAGGGCCCGCTGTTCGCGCAGTGGCGCGCCATCGTCGGCCCGTTCTTTGCGCAACCGCCGCAGGTGGAGCACTTCACCTTGCTGGCCAAATCGGACTGACACAGCAGGAGGTCGCGATGCTCACGCGCGCCGAAGCCCTGGCCGCCGCCGCGCACGAGTTCGACAGCGGCGCCTTTCAGCGCACGCTGGCGCGGCGCATTGCCGTGCCCACCGAAAGCCAGAACCCCGAGCGAGCGGCCGCGTTGCACGCGTACCTGAGTGACGAAATCGCGCCTTCGCTGTCCGCGCTCGGCGTGCGTTCGCAGGTGTTCCACAACCCGCTGCCAGGCAAGCAGCCGTTGCTGATCGGCCGCCACAGCGAAGACCCGTCGTTGCCGACCGTGCTGGTGTACGGCCACGGCGACGTGGTGCGCGGGCTCGAGGGCCGCTGGCGCGATGGTCGCGACCCGTGGACCCTGGATGCGCAGGGTGAGCGCTGGTACGGCCGGGGCAGTGCCGACAACAAGGGCCAGCACAGCATCAACATCGCCGCACTCGCGGCGGTGCGCACCGCACGGGGCGGCCGCCTCGGCTTCAACCTGACCTGGCTGGTCGAGATGGGCGAAGAAACCGGCTCGCCGGGCCTGGCCGAGTTCTGCCGCGCCCATCGCAACGAGCTCGCCGCCGACGTGCTGATCGCCAGCGACGGCCCGCGGCTGCGCATCGACCGGCCCACCGTGTACCTCGGCACTCGCGGCGTCGCCAACTTCGACCTCACGCTCAAGCTGCGCGAGGGCGGCCACCACTCGGGCAACTGGGGCGGCCTGCTGCGCAACCCGGGGGTCGTGCTCTCGCATGCGATCGCGAGCCTGGTCGACGCACGCGGCGCCATCACCATCGAGGCGCTGCGCCCGCCGCCGATTCCTGCATCGGTGAAACGCGCGCTGGCCGACATCGAGGTCGGTGGCGGCGCCGACGATCCCGAGATCGATCGTGAATGGGGCGAGCCCGGCCTCACGCCGGCGGAGCGGGTGTTCGGTTGGAACACCATCGAGGTGCTGGCGATCGGCGTGGGCAACGCCCAGCATCCGGTGAACGCCATCCCGCACGAGGCGCGCGCGACGCTGCAGCTGCGCTTCGTGGTCGGCACCGATGCCACACGCCTGCGCGAGCATGTGCTCGCGCACTTGCAGCAGCACGGCTTTCACGACGTCGCGGTCAGCGAGCCGGTGGTGATGGCCGCGACGCGGCTGGATCCCGACAACGACTGGGTCCGTCTCGCACTGCGCTCGATCGAGCAGACCACCGGCAACAAGCCGGCGCTGCTGCCCAACCTCGGCGGCTCGCTGCCGAACGATGTGTTCGCCGACATCCTCGGCCTGCCTACCGTGTGGGTGCCGCATTCGTATCCGGCGTGTTCGCAGCACGCGCCCAACGAGCACGTGCTCGCGCCGCTGATGCGCGAAGGCTTGTTGATGATGGCCGGCGTGTTCTACGACCTCGGCGAACAGGCCGCCACGCTGCCGCGCCGAGCGCGCAAGGAGACCGACGCATGAGTGCTTCCGCCGCTGCCACCGATCTGGCCGACTGCACGGCCGCCGAGTTGCTCGCGCTCTATCGCTCCAAGCAGGCTTCGCCGGTCGAAGCGACCAACGCGGTGCTCGGTCGCATCGAACGCGTCAACCCGAAGCTGCTGGCGTTCTGCCACCTCGCGCCCGTCCGACGCGATCGCCTCGGCGCGCGCCAGCGAAGCGCGTTGGCAGCGCGGCGAGCCGATCGGTGCGCTCGACGGCGTGCCGGCGTCGATCAAGGACCTGATCCTCACCAAGGGCTGGCCCACGCTGCGCGGCAGCCGCACCGTCGACGCCAACCAGCCCTGGGATGTCGACGCGCCGGCCAGCGCGCGCCTGCGCGAAGCGGGCGCCGTGCTGCTCGGCAAGACCAGCACGCCCGAGTTCGGCTGCAAGGGCGAGACCAATTCGCCGCGCACCGGCATCACGCGCAACCCCTGGGATCCGAGCAAGACGCCGGGCGGCTCGTCGGGCGGCACCGCGGCCGCGGTGGCGGCAGGCCTCGGGCCGCTGTCGGTTGGCACCGACGGCGCCGGCAGCGTGCGCATTCCCGCGGCGTTTTGCGGCAACTTTGGATTGAAGCCGAGCTTCGGCCGCGTGCCCGCGTACCCGCTGTCGCCGTTCGGCACCGTGGCGCACCTCGGGCCGCACACGATGAGCGTGCGCGACGCCGCACTGATGCTGACCGAACTGGCTCGCCCCGACGCGCGCGACTGGACCTCGCTGCCCTACGACGCACGCGACTACGCCGTCGGCCTCGACGACGGCATCCGCGGCCTGCGCATCGCGTGGTCGCCGGCGCTCGGCTACGCGAAGAACGTGCATCCCGAGGTGGCGGCCGCCTGTGCCAAGGCGGTCGACACGCTGCGCGAGCTCGGCGCGCACGTCGAAGCGGTCGACCCAGGCTTCGAAGACCCGCTGGAGATCACCTGCGGCTTGTGGTTCGTCGGCGCGTGGACCCTGTGGAACACGCTCACGCCCGAGCAGCAGAAGGTCGCCGACCCCGACTTCGTCGCCGAGGCCGAGCTCGGCGCCAAGGTGAGCGCGCTCGAAGTGCAGCGCTTGAACCTGCGGCGCGGTGCGCTCGGCTCGCTGATGCGCCAGTTCATGCAACGCTTCGACCTGCTGGTCACGCCGACCGTCGCGGTGCCCGCGTTCGACGCCAGGCCGGCCGGCCATTCGCCGTTCGATCCGGCCACCATGCTCGGCTGGACGCCGTTCTCCTACCCGTTCAACCTGACGCAGCAGCCGGCCTGCACGATCCCGTGCGGCCTCACGTCGGCCGGCTTGCCGATCGGGTTGCAGTTCGTCGGCCCGATGTTCGGCGACGCGCTGGTGCTGCGCGCCGCCCGCGCATACGAATCGGTGCGGCCGATCCCGCGGCCCGATTGGCGCAAGCTGACGTAGCGCGGCGCCGATGGACGGCGACGACCTCACCGGCCTCGACGCACACGCGCTGTCGCGTGCGATCCATGCGCGCGAGGTGTCGTGCGTCGAGGTGATGCGCGCTTACCTGCAGCGCATCCACCGCATCAATCCGCGCTTCAACGCCATCGTCAGCCTCGCGCCCGACGAGGTGCTGCTCAAGCAATCCTCCGAGTGCGACGCCCAACTCGCACGCGGTGCCAGCCGCGGCTTTCTGCACGGCATGCCGCAGGCGATCAAGGACGCCGCCAGTGCCGTCGGTTTTCCCACCACGGTAGGCAGCCCGCTGCTGAAGCATGCCGTCGCGCGCGTCGACAGTGTGATGGTCGAACGCATGAAAGCCGCCGGCTGCATCGTGATCGGCAAAACCAACATGCCGGAGTTCGGGCTCGGCTCGCACACCTACAACAACCTGTTTGGCGCCACCGGCAACGCATGGGATCCGAGCGTCAGCGCCGGGGGTTCGAGCGGCGGTGCCGCGGTGGCGCTGGCGCAGCGGTTGCTGCCCGTGGCCGATGGCTCGGATTTCATGGGCAGCCTGCGCAACCCGGCGGCATGGAATCACGTCTTCGGGCTGCGACCGAGCCAAGGCCGCGTGCCGTATTGGCCCACCGCCGATGCCTGGGTCGCCCAACTGGGCACCGAAGGCCCGATGGCGCGCACGGTGCGCGACCTCGCCAAGCTGCTGTCGATCCAGGCCGGTCACGATCCGCGCGCGCCGCTGTCGATCGCGCAGGGGCCGCAGGATTTCGTGCCCGCCGCCGATGCATCGGTGCGCGGCGCCCGCATCGCGTGGCTCGGCGACCTGGGCGGCCATCTGCCCTTGGAGCCCGGCATCGCGGACGTGTGTCAACGTGCGCTGCAGACGATGGAGCGCGCCGGCGCGGTGGTCGAGCCGCTGTCGTCGCTCGGGATCGACCTCGACCGTGTGTGGCAGGCCTGGCTGTTGTGGCGACGCATGCTGGTGGCGCCGCGTGTCGCGGCGGTGCTCGCACTGCCCGGCGCCACGCGCGAGCAGATCAAGGACGACGCGCTGTGGGAGTACGACCAGGCGCAGTCGCTCACGGCGACCGAGTTCTCGCGCGCCAGCGAGACACGCACCCGCTTTCATGCGCAGATGTCATCGTTGTTGCAGCGCTTCGATGCGCTGGCGCTGCCGGTGGCGCAGGTGTGGCCATTCGACGTGCGCAACCGGTGGCCGCGCGAGATCGCCGGACGCGCGATGGACACCTACCACCGCTGGATGGAGGTGACGCTGTATGCCACGTTTGCCGGTCTTCCTGCGATCAGCGTGCCCGCTGGCTTCGACGCGCAGGATCGCTGGCCCACGGGGCTGCAGCTGATCGGACGCCCACATGGTGACGCCGCGTTGCTTCGCCTCGCCGCTGGCTACGAGTCGTTGATTGCGTCCGAACTCGCGCGCCGCCCACCGGCGCCCTGACGGCCGGCGCCGGTGGCGGCGCAGGTTCTGGTCGCTCGCGCGCTGTCGTTGTTGTTCAGTCGATCAGGTGCCTGTCCAGCTGTACACCGGGATCTGCGTGATGGCCGAGCCCAGTTGCAGCACGATGTGCCGGTGCGAAGTCATCTGGATGGTCGCCGGGTCGCCGGTGAACTCGGTGACGGTGTTGTTGTCGACGACGTAGACCTTCGTCAGCGGTACGCCGAGGCCCGCCACGTCGTTGGTCGTGAGCGGCATGCCCCAGATCGCGAAGAACTGGCCCAGGGTATACGTTGCAGGCACGGGACCCTCGGTGTGGACTCGACCCGAGTGGTCGCCGGTGTGCGTATGAATGTTGTACACGCATACGAGGTTGCCGCCGGCGTCGCGCACGATGCCCGCCCGGCCGGGAATCGCAATCTGCTCGCCGTTTCTGACGATCGAGAGGTGCGTGAACTGGGTAGCGGTGAGATTGGCCGCCGCGCAGCTGATGCCTGAAACAGGCTGCCCCGATCCACCCGTCGCGGTGCTGCCTTCGGCAAAGACGTTCGTGCCGATCTGTGAAGTCGCCGTGATGGTGCCGCCATCGACGATGGTCGGCATCGCCGGTGCGGGCGCTGGTGCCGGCGCTGGGCCGGGGGCCGGCGCAGGCGTGGGTGCGGGTGTTGGCGCCGGGTCGTCTCCGCCTCCGCCACACGCGGTTGCTGCCGCCAGAACAAAAAGTGCCGACAACCAGTAGGTGGTGGCACGTGATTTGTGAAACGGTCTCTGCTTTGTCATGGGTGTCTCCACAAGTCGGCCGCAATCCTTGGCGAGGCTCGTCCACGCCGCGAAGCGGTCGGCGCCATACGGCAAGCCGCGTTCCCGAAAGTGGGCGCAGCGCACAATGGAGAACCCGTAGACGCCTGCAAAACTGCTGCCGATGAACGCCCGTTTGCCCTCCCCCTACCGCGACGAAGCGCCGATCGTGCAGGCGCTGTTGCAATCGCTCTCGGGTCGGCTCGATTGGCCATCGGTGGTGGTTGCTGCCACCTCCTGGGTGCAGGGCGTGCGCGACACACCGGCGCCGTTCTGGGCGCTGGAATCGCTGCTGCGCGAATACCCGATCAGCAGCGCCGAAGGCTTGGCTTTGATGCGCCTGGCCGAGGCCTTGCTGCGTGTGCCCGATGCAGAAACAGCCATCGCACTCACCGCCGATCAGTTGGGCCGCGCCGATTTCTCCGGCGATGGCGACAGCGATTCGCCGCATCGTTTGTTGGCCACGCTGTCGTCGAGCGCGATCGTGCTGGCCAAGCGCTGGCTGCCCGGCGTCGGCGAGCCGCCGGGCCTGCTCGAGCGCCTGGGGTCGCGCACGGTGGTCGCCGCCACCGTGCGTGCCATCCAGTTGCTCGGTCGACAGTTCGTGCTCGGCCGCCACATCGGCGAGGCGCTCGACCAAGCCGCAGAGCAGCGGCGCGAGGCGCCGACGTTGCGCTTCTCGTTCGACATGCTCGGTGAGGGCGCCCGCACTGCGCGCGACGCGCTGCGCTACCTCGCCGCATACGACGGCGCGATCCGCACGATTGCCGCACAGGGCGCGCAAGGCAGCGACGCCACGCCGGAGCAGCGCGACGGCATCTCGATCAAGCTCTCGGCGCTGCACCCCCGCTACGAGGATGCGCAACGAGAGCGTGTGATGCAGGAGCTGGTGCCTCGGCTGGTGCCCCTGCTCGAGCTCGCGGCGGCGGCCAACATCAATCTCACGATCGATGCCGAAGAGAGCGATCGCCTCGAGTTGTCACTCGGGGTGTTCGACTCGCTGGCCGCGCACGTGCAACAGCATGCGCCGAACTGGACCGGCTTCGGGCTGGCCGTGCAGGCCTATCAGACGCGCGTGATCGAGGTCATCGACGAGGTGGCCCGCATCGCGCGCGCGCGCCGCCTGCGCTTCATGGTGCGGCTGGTCAAGGGTGCCTACTGGGACGGCGAAATCAAGCGTGCCCAGGAAGGCGGCTTCGACGGCTATCCGGTGTTCACGCACAAGCAGCACACCGACATCGCCTACCTGGCCGGCGCGCGCGCGCTGCTGGCGCACCACGATGTGATCCTGCCGCAGTTCGCCACGCACAACGCCGGCACCATCGCGGCCATCGTGCAGATGGCGCGCGCACAAGGCGCCGCGTTCGAGATGCAGCGCCTGCACGGCATGGGCGAGGGTGTGTACCGCGAAGTCATGTCGGCGTTGCCCGAGCTGAAACTGCGGGTGTATGCCCCGGTGGGCGAACATCGCGACCTGCTCGCTTACCTCGTGCGCCGCTTGCTCGAGAACGGTGCCAACTCGTCGTTCGTGCACCGTTTGTCCGATGCGAGCGTGCCGGTCGTCGACCTGCTCGCGTCGCCGCTGCAGTGCATGCCGGGCCCGGGCCAGCCGTTGCCGCGCAACCTGTATGGCCCTGCGCGCATCAATCCGCACGGTGTGGACATCACGTGCATCGATCAGCGTGAGCCGCTGTTCGCCGCGTTTGCCCAGGTGGCGGTGCCGTCGGTGCGCGAAGCCGACGCCGCCCTGGTGGATGCGTCGATGCAGCGGCTGCGCGCGGCGTTCCCGGCCTGGAACGCGCGGCCGGTCCACGAGCGCGCCCACATCCTCGACCTCGCGGCCGAGCGGCTGGAGGCGCGGCTGCCGCAGTTCTGCGCGCTGCTGGTCGCAGAGGGCCGCAAGACCTGGGGTGACTGCGTGTCCGAAGTGCGCGAGGCGATCGACTTTTGTCGCTACTACGCGCTGGAGGCCCGCACGCGGCTGGCGCCGATGGTGTTGCCGGGCCCCACGGGCGAGCGCAATGAACTGCGCTTGCATGGCCGCGGCGTGTTCGTCTGCATCTCGCCGTGGAACTTTCCGCTGGCGATCTTCGCCGGGCAGGTGGTCGCGGCGCTGGTGGCCGGCAATGCGGTCGCTGCCAAACCTGCCGAACAGACACCCGGCGTGGCGCAGGCGTTTGTCGAGCTGCTGCATGAGGCCGGCGTGCCACCCGACACGCTGCAACTGCTGCACGGCGCCGGCGAGGTGGTGGGTGCGAAGCTGGTGGCGCATCCGCACTGCGCGGGCGTGTGCTTCACCGGCTCGACGCAGGTGGCCAAGCACATCCAGCGCGCACTGGCGGCGAGTGACGGACCGATCGTGCCGCTGATTGCCGAGACCGGTGGCTTGAATGCGATGGTGGTCGACTCCACCGCGCTGCCCGAGCAGGTGGTCGATGCGGTGGTGCAGAGCGCGTTTCGCTCGGCGGGTCAGCGCTGTTCGGCACTGCGCCTGCTGTGCGTGCACGAGAGCATCGCCACGCCGCTGATCGAGATGCTCACCGGTGCCATGCAGGAGCTGCGCGTGGCCGTGCCGCACGAGCTCGCCACCGACGTCGGCCCGGTGATCGACAGCGAGGCCCATGCCAACCTCACGCGCCATGTGCAGCGGCTCGAGCAGGAAGCCGAGCTGCTCGCGCGCAGCCCGCTCGAATCTGGCCTTTCCACCACGCACATCGCGCCGGCCGCGTTCGAGATCGATGCGATCGAGGCGCTTCGCGAGGAGGTGTTCGGCCCCGTGCTGCATGTGGTGCGCTACAGCGGCGACGTGGATTCCTTGGTCGACCACATCAACGCGCTCAACTATGGGCTCACGCTCGGCGTGCAGACGCGCATCGACAGCCGTGCGACGCGCATCGCCGACCGCGCCGCGATCGGCAACGTGTACGTCAACCGCAACATGATCGGCGCGGTGGTCGGCGTACAGCCGTTCGGCGGCGAAGGCCTGTCGGGCACCGGCCCGAAGGCCGGCGGCCCGCACTACCTGTACCGCTTCTGTGCCGAGCAGACGCTGACGATCAACACCGCCGCGGCGGGTGGCAACGCATCGTTGCTGGCTGGTGGCACCTGAGGGCGTTCAAGCCTCCAGGCGCTGTTCGCGCCACAACGCGGTGGCCTGCTGCACCGGCCGGTCCGAGAAGCTGAACAGCACGCATTCGTCGCTCGCCTGCAATTGCAGGCGCTGCCATGACGGCACCACGAAGTGGTCGCGCGGCGCGAACGGGAAGCGCCGCTGCGTGGCGCCTTCGCCGACGACCGCCACACCGTGCCCTTCGACCACGCTGAACACCGCGCCATCGGTCTGCCGGTACGGCTTGCCCTCGAATCCCTTCGGCAGCAGCTGCAGGAACGCAGCCATCGTGGGAGTCGGCGCGCCCCCGGTCGCGGGATTGATGTAGGCCAGCTTCACGCCGTCCCACGCATCCATCACGCCATCGCGCTGCAGGCGCTGCAACGCGTCGCGCGAGCGCGCATACGGGTAGCTGAAGATCGGCGACGTCGCGCCATGCGGCGACGGCTCGCGCAGCGGCGCCATGTTGGCGCCATAGCGTGCCAGGGTGTGGCCCTCGGGCCGCGTGATCGATTGCGAGTCGGTGCTGGCGTTCTCGGCGAAGCCGGCGTCAAAAAAGCGCACCAGCGGGATGTCGAGACCGTCGAGCCACACCACCGGCCCGCCCGCGTCGCTGCCGTGGTCGTGCCACGTCCACGCCGGCGTGATGATGAAATCGCCCGGCTGCATGGTCGTGCGCTCGCCGTTCACCGCGGTGTACGCGCCACGGCCTTCGACGACGAAGCGCAGCGCGGACTGCGTGTGGCGATGGGCCGGCGCGATCTCTCCGGGCAAGATCAGCTGCAGCCCGGCATACAGCGACTGCGTGATGCTGGCCAGACCCGGCAGGCCCGGGTTCTCGAGCACCAGCACGCGGCGCACGGCTTCGGCCGCACTGATGATCTCGCCCGAGCGCATCAGGTGCGGACGCAGCGTCGCATACGGCCAGTGTGTGGCCTCGCACGGTGTGTTCGGCTGCTGCGGCACCAGCGCATGCAACTGTTCCCACAGTGGACTCAAGTGCAGCGTGCGAATCGCATCGTAATAAGCCTGCCGCTCCTTGGCGACCTGCGTCTTGGCGTCGGGACGTGCAGACATGCGTCCTCCAGTGAACCTATGACGATTGCAAAGTTCGCCCTGCGCGCTAGCGGCCGCTCAACGACCACACGCCGTCGGCCTCGCTGACGCGGCCGTCGGCGCGCAACTTCAACAGATGCGCGCGCAACGACCGCGCGGCCACGGCGTGCAAACGCGGCGGAACGTCGGCGTACACGACCGGCAGCAGCGCATCGATGTCGCCGCGCCCGATCTGCTCGATGGCCGCCACCACCTTGGCCTCGCGCTGCAGGCGGTGCGCGACCGTCTTGTGCACCACCTCGTGGGGCCGGTCGATCAGGAAGCCATGACCCGGCGCGAGCCATTCGAGGTCTTCATCGAGCAGCAAGCGCAGCGATTGCAGGTAGGCCTGCATGTCGCCGTCGGGCGGATTGATCACCACCGTCGAGCCCTGCATCAGGTGGTCGCCGGTGAACAGCAGCTTCTCCTGCTCGAGCAGGTAACACAGGTGGTTCGACGCGTGACCCGGCGTGTGGATCACGCGCAGCGTGGTGTCGGCGCCGAGCTCGATACGCTCGCCATGCCTCAGCGCGGTGTCGGGCTTGAACGCGCTGTCTTGCCACTCCGGAAAGTTGGCGATGCGGCCGAACAGCGGCGCCTGCGTGGCTGCCTTCAAGGCCTGCGCTGCCGGGGAATGGTCCTTGTGCGTGTGCGTGACGAGGATGCGGGTGATCGGCCCCGGTGCGGCAGCCAGCAGAGCCTGCACGTGCGCAGCGTCGTCGGGGCCTGGATCGATCAGTGCGCACGGACCGCCGGGATCGCCGACGAAATAGCTGTTGGTGCCCGGGCCAGTCATCACGCTGCCGTTGTCCGCCGTGACGCGCAGGATGCGCGGCGACAGGCGCACCGCACGGCCCGGCACCAGATCGATGCCGACATCACCGCGGCCATCGGGATCCAGGCGGCCGATCTCGGCATACGCCCAGTGAGTCGGCAGCACCGGCCGCATGCCTTTGGCGCTGCTGCCGATGCGCGGCATCATCAACGGCACGTCGCGCTGCTTCTCGGCAAACGCGATCGCATCGGCGGCCCGGTCGAACTTGGCCAGCGCCCGCAGCGTTTCCTCGGTCACCAGCATCAATTTCAGCTTGCGCTCGGGCGCCAAGGCATCGAGCGGGCTTGAGCCACATGAGTTCCGCCGACTCGGTTTCATCCGCGCTCGCATGCTGGTCCGGCGGTGCGACAGCGACGAAAAAGCGCGTGTCGAACCGTTTGGGCCGCCCCGGCGGCGTGAGCCAATGGCTGAAGTACGGCACGCGGTCGGTGGTCAGCTGCCAGCCGTGTTGCGCGCAGACCGATGCGATGTCGATCTCGCCGTCGTTGAGCCGCTGGCGCAACGCCATCACGGTGTCCGCATCGCCGAGCGTCTGCAGGTCCGCCCAGCGGCCCTGCGAATCCACGGCCAGCAGCAACCCCGATTCTTCGAAGCATTCGCGCAGCGCAGCGATCCAGTAATTGAGGCCACCCGCTTCGACACGCAGCGTGGCGCTGGCCTGTGCATCGGTCAAGCCGATGCACAGCGGATGCGCGCGCACGTCGGCACCATCGAGATGGCCGCCGGGGAACACCGCGGCACCGCTGTTCTGGTCGCCTTCGCGCTCGGCCCGGCGCAGCATCAGCACCTCAAGGCCGTCGACGCCGTCGCGCAGCACGATCAGCGATGCCGAGTGGCGTGGTGTCGGCTTGGGTGGCTCGGTCATCGTGCGGTCTTCGATTCGGGCAGGCGCAACGCGCCGCTCGCCAGCAGCGCGGCGAGTTGATCACGCGAAAAGCCCGCCTCGACCAGCACCGCCTCGCCGTCGCTGCCGGCCACGCGCGCTGCACGCGGCGTCGCCGCTTCGGTGCGCGAAAAGCGCGGCGCCGGGGCTGCCTGCATCACGCCATCGATCTCGACGAACGCGCCGCGCGCCTTGGCATGCGGATGGGATGGCGCTTCGTGCAACGACAAGATCGGCGCGACGCAGGCATCGCTGCCGTCGAGGTCGCGGCACCAGTCATCGCGCGTGCGCGTGGCCAGTCGCGCCGCGATCGCGGTGCGCATCTCGGGCCAGCTGCGCGGGTCGTACTGGCGCTTGATGAAACTCTCGTCCAGGCCGATCCGCTGCGCGAACTCGGCGAAGAACTTGGGCTCCAGGCAACCGACTGCCAGGTGCTTGCCATCGGCCGCGGCATAGGTGTCGTAGAACGGCGCGCCGCCATCGAGCAGATTGGCGCCGCGGCGCTGGGCATCCCAACGCTTCGACGCCAGCATGCCGTGGAAGATCGACATCAGCGACGACGCGCCATCGACCATTGCCGCGTCGACCACCTGGCCCTGGCCCGAGCGCTGGCGCTCGAAGAGCGCCGCCAACAGGCCGAACGCCAGGTACAACGCCCCGCCGCCATAGTCGCCGATCAGGTTGAGCGGCGGCGCCGGTTTGCCATCGGCCGGACCGATGGCGTGCAGTGCGCCGGTGAGCGCGATGTAGTTGATGTCGTGGCCCGCGGCCTGCGACAGCGGACCGGTCTGGCCGAAACCCGTCATGCGTCCGTACACCAGCTTCGGGTTGCGCTTCAGGCAGTCATCGGGCCCGAGCCCGAGCCGCTCGGCAACGCCGGGGCGCCAGCCTTCGATCAACACGTCGGCGCCGTCGATCAAGCGCAGCGCGGCGTCGCGGCCCGCGCCCTGCTTGAGATCGAGCGCCACCGTGCGACGGCCGCGCGCGGTCACGTCGTACTTCGGATCGAGCGATACGCCGAGCCCGCTGGGCTCGACGCGATCGATCCGGATCACGTCGGCGCCTTGGTCGGCGAGCAGCATCGCGCACATCGGACCGGGGCCGATGCTGGCCAGTTCGATCACGCGCAGTCCGGCGAGAGGGCCCATGCCTTGAGTGTGCCCGAGTCGCGCCACCCGGCGCGAGGCCACGGGTTTGTCCGGCTCAGGCCGCGGTTTCGAGCAGCATCCGGGTCAACGGCCCGGGTGCGCTCACCATCGCGTCGTGTCCGGTCGCGATCTCGCGCACGCGCCAGCCGGGCTCGTTGCGCACGCGGCGGCGCATCGGGGCGATGCTGGGCCAGGCCGGCGACACGCAGTCGATGAAGGTGCGCGGCAACGCAGCAAGCCGCGCGGCGTCGAAGTGCAGCGCCTCGCGATACTGGCCGAACGGATGCGGCAGCTGGCGGCGGTTGACCCACTCGCAATCGGCGCCGGTCAAGCCGTAGAGCGCGGCGTCGGGCGGCGGCAGCGCGCCCTGCGGGTGCGCCGCCGACTCCGCCACGCGACGCGCCACCAGCTCGGCATCGTGGTGCGTGGCCCAGCACTCGCCGGGGTGGGGCACCACCGCATCGATGTAGACCAGGTGCTTCAAAAGGCCCGGCCGGCGCGCCAGCAACCGATCGGCGGCGCCGGTGATCGGCAGGCCGCCATAGCTGTGGCCGACCAACACCACGTCGTCCAGCTCTTCGCACGTGATGAGATTCACCACGTCGGTGACGTGCGTGTCCAGCGTGATGTCGCGCGACAACAGGTGCGCGCGCTCGCCGACGCCGGTGAGCGTGACGGCGAACACGTCGTGCTGGGCGGCACGCAACGCCGGCATCACACGCGACCAGCACCATGCGCCGTGCCAGGCGCCATGGACCAAGACAAAGGTCGCCATTGCCTGGGCCCTAGCTCAACGTGACCCGCGCGAACTTGCGCTTGCCCACCTGCACGACAAAGGTGCCGGCGGCGACCTTGATCGCCTTGTCGCTGACCACGGCGCCGTCGATGCGCACGCCGCCCTGGTCGACCAGGCGCAACGCCTCGCTGGTCGACGGCGCGAGCCGCGCCTGCTTCAGCAGCTGGCCGATCGCCAGCGGCGCGCCGGCCAGCGCGATGGCCTCGATCTCGTCGGGCACGCCGCCGCGGGCGCGCAGTTCGAAGTCGCCGCGCCGCGGCATCCGCCGCCGCGGCGCTGTGGAAGCGCGTGGTGATCTCGCTGCGCCAGCAGCACCTTGGCGTCCTTCGGGATTGCGGCCCTGCCTCGACCTCGCGCTTCAGCGCCGCGATGTCCGCCGCCGAGCGAAAGCTCAGCAGCTCGTACCAGCGCCACATCAGCGTGTCGCTGATCGACAGCACCTTGGCGATACATCGTGTTGGCGTCTCGGTGATGCCGACGTAGTTGCCCTTGGACTTCGACATCTTCTCGACGCCGTCCAGACCTTCGAGCAGCGGCATCGTCAGGATGCACTGCGGCTCCTGGCCGTACTCCTGCTGCAGCTGGCGGCCCGACCAGCAGGTTGAACTTCTGGTCGGTGCCGCCGAGCTCGAGGTCGCTCTTCAGCGCCACCGAGTCGTAGCCCTGCATCAGCGGGTAGAGAAACTCGTGCACGCTGATCGGCGTGCCGGCGTCGAAGCGCTTGCGGAAGTCGTCGCGCTCCATCATGCGCGCCACGGTGTAGCGCGCGGCGAGCTGGATCATGCCGCGCGCGCCGAGCGGGTCGCTCCATTCGCTGTTGTAGCGAACCTCGGCCTTGTCGATGTCCAGCACCAGGCGGATCTGATCGAAGTAGGTCTTGGCGTTGGCTCTCGATCTGCTCGCGCGTCAGCGGCGGGCGCGTGGTGTTGCGGCCCGACGGATCGCCGATCATCGACGTGAAGTCGCCGATCAGCGGGATCACGGTGTGGCCCAGGTCCTGCAGCTGGCGCATCTTGTTGAACACCACCGTGTGGCCGAGATGCAGGTCGGGCGCGGTCGGGTCGAGGCCGAACTTGATGCGCAGCGGCGCGCCGGGTGGCGGCGCTGCGGGCGAGCTTTCGTTGCCACTCGGCCTCGGGCAGCAATTCCTCGCAGCCGCGCAAGGTGACGGCCAGTGCTTCACGCACAGCGTCGGTAATCGGGTAATTGGGCGCAGTCGACATTGGAAACGTCCAGGGGCAGTGCGTGCTATTGCGCAGGTTGCAGATTTGCGGGTCGGTATACTCCCGAGGCAGTCGGGCGCAACGCGCGGTAGCGCCCGCTCACTTCAACCGAACGTCGAGGCGCGGAACGCCGCGGCGATTGTAGGGGTCACACCCCGGCGGGCGCGGGAACGCGCCGTGCTCTCGATGGCGCCGAGTCGCGCGCTGGCTGTTGATGGACTTGAACGTTGGGACTCGCTGAATCCGCACAGGCTCTGGCCATCCGCACCGCCCACAGCGCCGCGGACGCGTTGCATCGCCATCGCAAGGGCGTGGCGACGTTGAGCTCCTTGCTGCTGGCGGGCACTGCGATCACCGCTTTCGGCATCGCGCCGATGGCGCCCGATGCCGCACAACTGCCGCGGCGCCAGATCACCGAAGCCATCGACCCGCCGGGCCTGCCGGCGCAACTGCTGGCCTTGGCGTCGCATGACCTGGTGCTGTCGCGCGCCGACCAGACTCGGGCCGGCGACAACGCCGAGTCGATCCTGCGACGCCTGGGCATCTACGAGCCGCAGCTGGCCACTTTCATGCGGCAGAACAACGACACGCGTCGCTTGTTCGAAGGCAGCGCCGGGCAAGCAGGTGCTGGCGCGGGTCGGCAGCGATGGCCGGCCGTTGGAACTGGTGGCGCGTTTCGCGCCGCCGATCCCCGAGCAGGGCCACACCCACTTCACGCGCCTGACGATCGAGCGCGTCGGCGACCAGTGGCGCGCCAACAGCGAGGTGGCCCCGCTCGGCACCCAGGTGCGCGTGGCCGGCGGCATGATCAAGACGTCGCTGTTCGCGGCCACCGACGAAGCCAAGTTGAGTGACTCGATCGCGATCCAGATGGTCGAGCTGTTCTCGGCCGACATCGACTTCCACCGCGAGCTGCAGCGCGGCGACACCTTCAGCGTGGTCTACGAATCGCTCAGCGCCGACGGGCAGCCTGTGACCTGGGCCGAAGAAACCGGCCGCGTGCTGGCGGCGGAGTTCCAGAACGGCGCCAAGGTGCACCAGGTGATGTGGTACGCCGACGGCAACGGCAAGCCGGGCTACTACGGGTTCGACGGCCAAAGCCGTCGGCGCTCCTTCCTGGCCAGCCCGCTGGCGTTCTCGCGCGTGACCTCGGGCTTCTCGATGCGCATGCACCCGATCCTGCAGTCGTGGCGCCGCCACCTCGGCGTGGACTATGCGGCACCCGCAGGCACCGAGGTGCGTGTGGTCGGCGACGGCATCGTCGACTTCGCCGGCTGGCAGAACGGCTACGGCAACGTGGTGCAGATCGCGCACGGCAACGACCGCATCACGCTGTATGCGCACCTGAGCCGCATCGATCTCAAGGTCGGCCAGCGCGTCGAGCAAGGACAGCGAGTCGGCTCGGTCGGTGCCACCGGCTGGGCCACCGGACCGCATCTGCACTTCGAGTTTCGACTGCGCGGCCAGCACCAGGATCCGACGCGCATGGCGCGCAACTCGGAACCGCTGTCGATCGTCGGGGCCAATCGCGCCCGCTTCGAAGAATCGGTGCGGGCGGTGCAGCGCCAGCTCGACATCGCCGAGACGCTGCGCGACTCGCCCGGGCAGGGCGAGTGACGCTCTGACGCGTCGCCCGGCATGAGCCTGTTCCTGGGCCTGATGTCGGGCACGTCGCTCGACGGCATCGACGGCGTGGCCGTCTCGTGGCCCGACGACGACGCGCCGACGCTGCAGGTCGCTGGCCCACGTCCACCAGCCGTTCGAGGCCACGCTGCGCGACGAACTGATGGCGCTGAACCAGCCCGGCGCCGATGAACTCGAACGCAGCGCGCGCGCGGCCAACGCCCTGGCGCGCGCCTACGCGAGCGTCGTGCGGGTGGTGCTGGAGCAAAGCCAGCTGGCCGCGGCCCAGGTGCGCGCCATCGGCGCGCACGGCCAGACCGTGCGCCATCGGCCCGATGCACCGGGTGGTGGCTACACGATCCAGCTGCTCAACGGCGCCGTGCTGGCCGAAGCTGAGCGGCATCGACGTGGTGTGCGACCTGCGCAGCCGCGACGTCGCCGCCGGCGGACAAGGCGCGCCGCTGGTGCCGGCCTTCCACGCCGACCGCTTTCGGCGCGCCCGGCGAGGCCCGGGCGGTGCTGAACCTCGGCGGCATCGCCAACCTCACGCTGCTGCCCACCGACGGCCGGGTCGGTGGTTTCGACTGCGGCCCGGGCAATGTGCTGCTCGACGTCTGGGCCGCGCGCCACCGCGGCGTGGCGTACGACGAAGGCGGGCGCTGGGGCGCGCTCAGGTACCGTCGACCCCGGTCTGCTGCGTCAACTGCTCGGCGAGCCCTACCTGCATCGCCCGCCACCCAAGAGCACCGGCCGGGACCTGTTCAACGCCGGCTGGCTCGACGCCGAACTCGCACGCGCCGGCAAGCCACGTCGCCGAGGTCGACGTGCAGGCGACGCTGGTCGAGTTGACGGCGCGCGCCGCGGCGGATGCACTGACTCAGCACCTGCCCGACGCGCGGCGTTTGATCGTGTGCGGGGGCGGCGCGTACAACGGCCAGTTGATGGCGCGCCTGGCCGCGTTGCTGCCCTCGGTCCAGGTCCAGATCAGCGATGAACACGGCTTGCCGGCGCAACAGGTGGAGCGGTGGCGTTCGCGTGGCTGGCGCGTGAGTTCGTGCAGCGCCGTTTCGGCAATCGGCCCGAGGTGACGGGTGCTGCCGGTCCGCGGCTGCTCGGTTGCCTGTACCCCGCGCATTGACCGGCCGCAATGCAAACGGCCGCCTGCAGCGCGGCCGTGGCGTGTGGAGAGCGGGAATCAGGCCGAGAAGCTCGATCCGCAGCCGCAGGTGGTGGTTGCGTTCGGGTTCTTGATCACGAACTGCGCGCCTTGCAGGTCTTCCTTGTAGTCGATCTCGGCGCCGGTCAGGTACTGCAGGCTCATCGCGTCGATCAGCAGCGTGACGCCGTTCTTGTTCATCTGCGTGTCGTCCTCGTTGACCACCTCGTCGAAGGTGAAGCCGTACTGGAAGCCCGAGCACCCGCCGCCCTGCACGAACACGCGCAGCTTGAGCTCGGCATTGCCTTCTTCGTCGACCAGCTCCTTGACCTTGTCGGCGGCGCTGTCGGTGAAGACCAGCGGCGCCGGCATCTCGGCACTGGGTTGCAGCGGTTCTGCGATGGCGTTCATGGGTGCTCCTTCAACGACACTGCAGTTTAGGGCAAAGCCCGGCCTGTCAAGGGAGCAGGGCCAACCCGAACCCCGTGGATGGGGCGCTTGTCGCCCTGCGTGGGCGGGCTCAGGCCGATTTGGCCTGCGGCGCTGCCTCCGGCGTCCGTTGGAGGCCGCCAGCACCAGCGACGGCCGATCCGCGGCCTTCAACGGCCGCAATTCGCCGTCGATCTGTGCGCCCTGGTGCATCTCGAGCGCCTCGTAGCGGACATCGCCGACGACGCGGGCCTTGGGCTGCAACTCGAGCAACTGGTCGCGACTCGACCGGGCCCTTGCACCTCGCCGTTGATGATCACGTGGGCCGGCCTTCACCTTGCCGATGACCCGGGCTCTTTCGCTGATCACCACGATGCTCGGCTTGGCGTCGTCGGCCACGACATCGCCGCGCACCTCGCCGTCGATGCGCAAGCCGTCGCTGAACCGGATCTCGCCGTGCAGCACCGTGCCTTCGCCGATCAGGCGTGCGGATCGGGGGCTGTGCCTTGTTGCTCTTGAACATTGACTGAGTCCTCCAACTTGTCGTTGTGTCGCCCTTGCCGACGGTCACAGCTTCACGGTCTGCGTGGCGCGCACGCCGCCGTGACTGTCCATCACCTTGACCTGCACGGTCTTGACCACCGCGCCTTCCGGATACTCGAGCATGCCCTCGACGCGCGCATATTGCCTCAGCTGCAATGGCTTGCGGGCCACCGGGCATCAGCAGGCTCCAGGGTCTCCCGTCGAGCGGTCCCCTCGAGCGTCAACTCGTAGCGGCCACTGAACTCGCTGAGCGCCTTGCCGCTTTGCATCACCAGCATCTGGTAGCGCAGCTGCCCGGGCGCGCGCGGCTCGGCCTGCAACGCGCGCACCGCAAGCCTGTCGCTGCCCGACGGCGGAAACAGCCGCTCGAAGAAGCCCAGATCGCCCTTCAATGCAAAGTGTTCCGTTTCCAGCTGTTTGAGCTGCTGCACCAAGCGCTCCTGGGCGGCGCGCTCGGCCTTCAGCAGGCTCTCGGCGGTGTTGGCGACCGACTGGGCCTTGTCGCGCTCGTCGCGCAACTGTTGCACCTCGACGCGCAATCGCAGCAGTTCTTCCTTCGCGTCGCGCTCCAGGCCGGCGATGTCCTTGCCGAACTCGAACGCCCACAGGCCGATCGCCGCCGAGAAACCGAACACCAGCGCCATCACCGCCCAGCGCAACGGCCAAGGCAGGTGGCTGCGCACGATCACGCGCGGCGCGCTGATCGACAGCCGGCGGCGAAACAGTTTCCAGCGCATGCTCGAGCGCGAGCCCAAAACGAACGAGGCCGCATGGTAGCGGCCTGCGTTCGTGCGCTGCGGCGCGAAATGCGCGGTCAGCGCTTGCTGAACTGCTTGCGACGGCGCGCGCCGTGCAAGCCGACCTTCTTGCGCTCGACCTCGCGCGCGTCGCGGGTGACGAAGCCGGCGCGGCTGAGGTCCGGCTTGAGCGCCGCGTCGTAGTCGATCAGCGCGCGGGTGATGCCGTGGCGCACCGCGCCGGCCTGGCCCGACTCGCCGCCGCCGTGCACGTTGACCTTGATGTCGAAGGCGCCGTCGTTGTTGGTCAGCATCAGCGGCTGCTTGACGATCATGATCGAGGTCTGGCGGCCGAAGTACTGCTCGACCGGCTTGCCGTTGACGATGATCTGGCCCTTGCCCTTCTTGATGAACACGCGCGCCACCGACGATTTGCGCCGGCCGGTGCCGTAGTTCCAATTGCCGATCATCACCGTCTCCTTCAGATCTCCAGCGCCTTGGGCTGCTGGGCGGTGTGCGGGTGCGAGGCACCGGCGTACACCTTCAGCTTCTTGATCATCGCGTAGCCCAGCGGGCCCTTGGGCAGCATGCCCTTGACCGCCTTCTCCAGCGCGCGACCGGGGTGCTTGGCCTGCATGTCCTTGAACTTAGTGGCGTAGATGCCGCCCGGGTAGCCCGAATGGCGGTAGTACATCTTGTCGTTGGCCTTGTTGCCGGTGACGCGGATCTTTGCCGCGTTGACGACGATGATGAAATCGCCGGTATCGACGTGAGGCGTGTAAATGGCCTTGTGCTTGCCGCGCAGTCGGAGTGCCACTTCGCTGGCAACACGTCCGAGCACCTTGTCGGTGGCGTCAATCACAAACCACTCGTGCTTCACTTCGGCCGGTTTGGCGCTGAAGGTCTTCATGAGGGTCTCTTTCGCGGGGTGCGCGCCGCCGCGCGCTGACGGGAATGCTGCTGATTCGGGCTCGGGCCGACGGGGCACTGCTTGTGAATGCAGCCTCCCATTCAACCCCCACGGCCCGGCCAGCCGCCGGCGGGGAAAGCCGCGCAGTATAGCCGAGCCCGTTCGGCTGGCTCCGCCATGCCGCTGCGCTGCGCTCGCTGGGCGACGCTCACATGGGGTAGCATGCCGAATCAGGGTTAACCCTAAAATCACGCATGCTCCCAGATCCAGCCACTGCACCGAACCCGCCGAAAGCGACCGCACCCACCTGGGTGCCCATCCGGCCGCTCGCGCCCCGCCATCGCGACCGCATCCTGGCCCATCTGCTGGGGTTGCCGCCACACGACCGCTACCTGCGCTTCGGCTATGCGGCTTCCGATGGTCAGCTGGCGCGCTATGTCGAAACGCTCAACTTCGACCGCGACGAGGTGCTCGGCATCTTCAATCGCCGCCTGCGCTTGCTGGCGATGGCGCATTTGGCCTACCTCGCACCCGAGCCCGGCCAAGCCGAGGCACGCGCCGAGTTTGGCGTGTCGGTATCGGCCAACGCGCGCGGCCGCGGTTATGGCAGCCGCTTGTTCGACTTGGCGGTGCTGCACGCGCGCAACCGCGGCGTGCGCACGCTCGTGATCCATGCGCTCAGCGAGAACGCACCGATGCTGAAGATCGCCCACAACGCCGGGGCGCAGGTGGTGCGCGAAGGCAGCGAGGCCCAGGCCATGCTCAAGCTGCCCGCCGACTCGATGGCCTCGCACGTCGAGCAGATGATGGAGACCAGCGCCGCGGAATGGGACTACCGCTTCAAGCTGCAAGCCGCGCGCATCGAGCAGTTGCGCCACGCACTGGCGCAACTGACCGGCCCCGCCGACGACACGACTCTTGCGCCAGCGCAGACATTGTCGGACCCGCCCGCGAACACGCCCCACGAAACGCCGCACTGAGTCGCTGCTTCACACGACAATCGCCGCAGCCCGCAAGCACGGGATCGTGAGCCCATCGGCAGCGGTTAACATCGCACAACATGCAGCAAACACTCCCCTGGATCGTGGCCCTCGTGGCCGTGGCGGTGTTGGCCCCAGCGGTGGTGTGGTTCGCATTGCGACCGCGCGTGCCCAAGGCATCGCCGCTGCCGGCGGAGTGGAACCTGTCGGCGCGGCCGGTGTTCAGCACCGACGAGCGGCGCGTGTACCGCCAGCTGCGCGAAGCCCTGCCACACCACATCGTGCTGTCCAAGCTGCCTTTGGTGCGCTTTTGCCAGCCGACCGATCCACAGGAAGTGCGCTTCTGGTACGAGTTGCTGGGCGCCATTCACGTCACGTTCGCCGTGTGCAGCGCCAATGGGCGCGTGCTGGCGGCCATCGACCTCGACACCGACCGCGGCAACTCGCGCCGTGTGATGCAGATCAAGCAGGCGGTGCTGGCGGCATGCCGAGTGCGGTATCTGCGCTGCCCGGTGGACCACCTGCCGTCGATCCCCGAGCTGCAGTTGCTGGTGCCACAAAGCGCCGCCGCCTCGCGCGGTCCGCAGCCGGCAGCGCCCCCTGCGCATCCGCGCCGCGAGGTGGCCACCGTCACCGCGTCGTCGAGCCGGCGCCGCGACCGCGCCACCTTGTGGCAGGACTCGAACTTCTTCCAGGACTCCTTTTTCGCGCCCGACAACCGCAGCGAGTCGACCTCGGGCACCAGCGAGTTCAGCACGTTGGGCGGCAACGAGCGTCCTGGCCTCGAGGTGCATGAAGGCCCGCCGACCGAGCCGCCCACCGAACCACCGAGCGAACCCGCTGGCGCCGTGGTGATCGAGCCGGCCCGCTTCTCGTCGCCGCCAACGCGACATTGACCGCGCGCCGCGCATCGCGCCGATGCGCCGATCCGAGTCCCACCCCTACGAGCGCCTGACACCGCAGCGCGTGCTCGACGCGCTGCAAGGCGTCGGCCAGCGCGGCGACGGACGCATCCTGCAACTCAACTCGTACGAGAACCGCGTGTTCCAGGTGATGCTGGAGGACGGCTCGGCCGTGGTGGCGAAGTTCTATCGACCGGCGCGCTGGACCGATGCGCAGATTCTCGAAGAGCATCGCTTCGCGCTGCAACTCGCCCAACAGGAGATCCCGGTGGTCGCGCCGATGTCGCTGGTGCGCGACGACGACTCCCCGATCGCCGAATTGCACTGCGCGGGCGAGCCGCACACGCTCGGCATCTGGGACGATGACGACGCGACGTTTCGCCTCGCGGTCTACGCGCGCCGTTCCGGTCACGGACCGGAACTCGACGATCCGCAGGTGCTGCAGTGGCTCGGCCGCTTCGTCGGGCGGCTGCATGCGGTGGGTGCCGCCGAGCCGTTTGCCGCGCGCCGACGCATCGATGCCCAGACGTACGGTCACGAGGCACTGCACCGCCTGCTCGAGGGCGATGCGCTGTCTGAGTCGCAGGCGAGCGCCTTCGAAGCCGCCGCACGCAAGGCGCTCGCTCTGGTGGACCAGGCGTATGCCACGGCTGGCGAACTGGCTACCTTGCGTCTGCACGGCGACTTTCATCCCGGCAACATCCTGTGGCGCGACGAAGGGCCTCACATCGTGGACCTCGACGACTGTTGCAGCGGGCCCGCGGTACAGGACCTGTGGATGCTGCTGTCGGGCTCGCGCGCATCGATGCGCACGCAGCTCGCGCACGTGCTGCAGGGCTACCAGGCGTTCATGCGTTTCGACGCGCGCGAGCTCGCGCTGATCGAGCCGCTGCGCACGTTGCGCATGCTGCATCACAGCGCGTGGCTGGCGCAGCGCTGGAGCGACCCGGCGTTTCCAGCGGCCTTCCCGTGGTTCGGCAGCGCGGCCTACTGGTCGCAGCAGACCGCCGCGATGCGCGAACAGATCGAAGCGATGCAGGAAGACCCGCTGTCGCTCTAGCCCCCGCGCTGGCCCCGTATGGCCTTGGGTCAGGCCGCCGCGCCCGACAGCAAGCGCGTCACACGCTGCACGTATTCCGCCGGATTCTCCAGATGGCCGCCTTCGGCCAGCCAGGCCTGGTCGAACACGATGTGCGCCAGGTCGTCGAACGGCGCCGCATCGTCTTGCAGACGCTGGATCAGCGCATGCTGCGGGTTGATCTCGAGGATCGGCATGCCCTTGGGCGCATCCTGCCCGGCCTGCTTCAGCAGCCGCGCCAGATGCCCGCTCATGTCGCCTTCCTCGACAACCAGGCAGGCCGGTGAATCGACCAGCCGCGTCGTCACCCGCACGTCCTTGGCGCGGTCCTTCAGCGCGGCCTTCAGCTTTTCCAGCAGCGGCTTGGCGCTCTCGGCGGCCGCGTCGGCCTGCTTCTTTTCTTCTTCGTCCTGCAGCTTGCCGAGATCGATCGCGCCCTTGGCCACGCTTTGCAGCGAGTGGCCCTCGAACTCGTACAGGTGCGACAGCATCCACTCATCGACGCGATCCGTCAGCAACAGCACCTCGATCCCCTTCTTGCGGAAGATCTCCAGCTGCGGGCTCGACTTGGCCGCGGCAAGGCTGTCGGCGGTGATGTAGTAGATCGGCTGCTGGCCTTCCTTCATGCGGCCGACATAGTCGGCGAACGACACGCCCTCGTCAGCGTGGGTCGACGCGAAGCGCAGCAGCTTGGCCAGCCGCTCGCGGTTGGCGACGTCCTCGCCGACGCCCTCTTTCAGGACGGCGCCGAACTCGTTCCAGAAGCGCTGGTACTTGGCCTTCTCGTCAACACTCTCGCTGTCGGCCAACGACTCCAGCATCGACAGCACGCGCTTGGTGCTGCCCTCGCGGATCGCCTTCACGTCGCGGCTTTCCTGCAGCAGCTCGCGGCTCACGTTGAGCGGCAGGTCGCTCGAGTCGATCACGCCTTTCACGAAGCGCAGATACACCGGCATCAGCGCCTCGGCGTCGTCCATGATGAAGACGCGCTTCACGTACAGCTTGACGCCGCCGCGCTTGTCGCGGTTCCACAGGTCGAACGGCGCCTTGGCCGGGATGTAGAGCAGCTGCGTGTACTCGCTGCGCCCCTCGACACGGTTGTGCGTGTAGGACAGCGGCGGCTCGGCGTCGAACGCGATCTGCTTGTAGAACTCCTGGTACTGCGCATCGGTGATGTCGCTCTTGGCGCGTGCCCACAGCGCCGCAGCCTTGTTGACGGTCTCCCACTCGTCGGTGACGACCTGCTCCTTCTTCTCTTCGTCCCACTTCTCCTTGCGCATCAGGATCGGCAGCGAGATGTGGTCGGAGTAGCGCGAGATGATCGACTTGAGCTTCCACGGTCGCAGGAAGTCTTCTTCGCCCTCGCGCAGGTGCAGCGTCACGTCGGTGCCGCGCACGGGCTTGTCGATGGCGTCGACCTCGAAGTCGCCGATGCCCTCGCTGCTCCAGCGCACGCCCTGGTCGGCTCCGAGGCCGGCGCGGCGCGTCTCGACCGTGATGCGGTCGGCAACGATGAAGCCGGAATAGAAGCCCACGCCGAACTGGCCGATCAGGTTGGCGTCCTTCTTCTGGTCGCCCTCGAGCTTGGCCATGAACTCGCGCGTGCCGCTCTTGGCGATGGTGCCCAAGTGTTCGATCGCTTCGTCGCGGCTCATGCCGATGCCGTTGTCGCGGATCGTCAGCGTCTTGGCCTGGGCGTCGAACAACACGCGCACTTCGAGGTTGGGGGCATCCTCGTAGAGCCCGGCGTTGTCGAGTGCCTCGAAACGCAGCTTGTCGCAGGCATCGGACGCGTTGGAGATCAGCTCGCGCAGGAAGATCTCCTTGTTGGAGTACAACGAGTGCGTCACCAGGTGCAGGATCTGCTTGACCTCGGCCTGGAACGAATGGGTTTGTTTGCTCATGTCAGTACAAAGCAGGGTTGAAAACGTCGGCTGACAGCGCTTGAACGGGCGCTCGCGCGCGGCATGTGGGGCCGGCCCCACATGCTTCAAGGGCAAGACCCCAAACGCGCCGCCGGGAGCGAAGTTTGACTCGCTTCTCTGGCACGTCTTGTGCAAGATGCCGGCGCCCTTCGATCCGCGACCCCCAAGCCTCACACCTGGATGCCGCCCGTGGCCCAACAGATCGCCGACTGGTTCGGCACCGTGCTGCGCGGCCCATTGGCCGGGTTGCGCGGCGCCGACCCGGTGCTGGGACTTGCGCTGATGGTACTGGCCGCCCTGGTGGTGGCCAGCGTGCTGAACCGTCGCCTGCGGCTGCCGCGCCTGCTGGGTTATCTGCTGGTTGGCGCGCTGGCCAGCCCGGCGCTGCTCGACGTGCTGGAGCGGACCGACCTCGATCCCTGGAAGCCGTTGATCGACCTGGCGATCGCCGCCCTGGTGTTCGAACTCGGCACCCGGCTGCGGCCACGTTGGCTGTTCGACAACCCGTGGCTCGCCGCCAGCAGCGTGCTGGAGGCCGCGGCCGCTGCGGCGGCGGTGGGATTTGCGCTGGTGATGCTCGGTGCACACCCGGCCAGCGCTGCGGCTGCCGCCGCGCTCGCCGCCGCCACCTCGCCGGTGATCACCATGGCGGCGCTGCTGGAGGCGCGGCCGCGCGGCCAGGTGGCCGAGCGATTGTTGATGCTGAGCGCCATCAACAGCGTGCTGGCGGTGCTGGCGATCAAGCTCTGGCCGGTGCTGGCCCAGGGTGTCAGCGCCACCGATTCGCTCGCGTTGTTGGGCAACGCGAGCGTCGTCATCTTCGGCTCGTTGCTGGTGGGCCTGGCTTGCGGCGTTTTGCTGGACCGCCTGGCTCTGCTGCACGACGACTTGGCCACGATGCCGGTGTTGCAACTGGCCTTGGTCATTCTTGCCGCATTGTTGGCCATTGCCTGGGGCTTGTCGCCGTTCATGACCTTGTTGGTCGCCGGCATGACGGCGCGCTCGCGGATGCGCCATCGGCTCACGGTGGAGCCTTATCTCGGCAGCGCCGGCGCGGCGCTGACGGTGATGCTGTTCGTCAGCTTCGGCGTGTTGTCCACGGTCACCGATCTGACCAACTTGTGGCCGTGGGTGCTGGCAATCATCGTTGCGCGCCTGATCGGCAAGGGCATCGCCATCTTTGCCACCGCTCGGCCCAGCGGCCTGTCGTGGCGCCAGGCCGCAGCGCTCACGCTGGCATTGCAGCCGATGAGCAGCCTGTCGGTGCTGCTGGTGGCCGATTCGTTCGGCTGGCGCACGCAGCTGCCCGGCGCCGACGGCAACGTGATCCAGGCGCTGCTGGTGGCCACCACGCTGATGCAGTTGAGCGGTCCGCTGTGGACGCTGCTGCCGCTGCGACACCTCGCGCGCGAAGCCGACGAAGAGAACTAGAACGCCATGGCGCTGGAGGCCTTTACCGCATCGCAACCGCTGACGCTCGGCGTCGAGCTCGAACTGCAGCTGCTCGACACGCACGACTTCGACCTCACACCACGCGCCGAAGACTTGCTGCGCGAACTCACCGAGCACACCGGCCAGTGGGACGTGAAGCCCGAGATCACGCGCAGCATGATCGAGATCGGCACGTCGATCCAGCGCTCGTTCGCGCCGCTGCGCGACGAGCTGCACGACCTGCGCACGCAAATGTCGCGCGCGGCGCGCAAGCTCAACATCGCGATCTCGGGCGGCGGCACGCACGCCTACCAGCACTGGAGCGCGCAGCGCATCTTCCCGACCGAGCGTTTCCACTACATCAGCGAGCTGTACGGCTACCTGGCCAAGCAGTTCACCGTGTTCGGCCAGCACGTGCACGTGGGCGTGCCGAATGGCGACGATGCGCTGTGGCTGCTGCACGCGCTGTCGCGCTACGTGCCGCATTTCATCGCGCTGGCCGCGTCCTCGCCCTACGTGCAAGGCGAGGACACCGGGTTTCAATCGGCACGACTGAACTCGGTGTTCGCGTTTCCGTTGTCGGGCCGCGCGCCGTTCGTGCTCACCTGGGACGGTTTCGGCCAGTTCTTCGACAAGATGACCAGCACCGGCGTCGTGCAGTCGATGAAGGATTTCTACTGGGACATCCGGCCCAAGCCCGAATTCGGCACGATCGAGCTGCGCGTGTGCGACACGCCGCTGCAGGTCGACAAGGCCGCGGCGCTGGCGTGCTACCTGCAGAGCCTGTGCCGTTACCTGCGCGAAGAGCGGCCGTTCGAGCCGGCCGAAGACGACTATCTGGTCTACACCTTCAACCGTTTCCAGGCCTGCCGCTTCGGCCTCGACGGCGAGATCGTCGACCCCAAGACCAAGCAGCGCAGCAAGCTGCGCGACGACATCATCCGCACGCTGGCACGCATCGAGCCGCACGCACTCGATCTGCAGGCGCTGGACGCCTGCAACCTGGTGCGCGAATCGCTGACCGACGGCAACGACGCCAGCTGGCTTCGCGCCCAGCGCCGCCACCAGGCGCCGATGCCGGCCGTGGTCGAAGCCGCCGCCGCGCGCTGGATGGACGGCTGAGCGGCGCGCGTCAGAGCTCGGTACGAATGCGCCACAGCTCGGGAAACAGCGTCACGTCGAGCATCTTGCGCAAATAGGCCACTCCGCTGGTGCCGCCGGTGCCGCGCTTGAAGCCGATCACGCGTTCCACCGTGGTGACGTGGCGGAAGCGCCAGAGCCGGAACGCATCTTCCAGATCGACCAGCTCCTCGCCGAGCTGGTACAGGTCCCACTGCGCCGAAGGATTGCGGTAGACCACGAGCCACGCCTGTTCGACCTGCGCGTCACCCGCGTACGGCTGCGTCCAGTCGCGTTCGAGCCGGCTCGGGGGCACGGGCAGGCCGCGGCGCGCCAGCAGGCGCAGCGATTCGTCGTACAGCGACGGCGCATGCAGTGCCTGTTGCACCACGGCCGACCGCTCGGCGCTGTGCGCGTGCGGCTTGAGCATGGCGGCGTTCTTGTTGCCCATCATGAATTCGATGCAGCGGTACTGCCAGCTCTGAAAGCCGCTGCTCGAACTCAGGTACGGACGAATCGCCGAGTACTCCGGCGGTGTCATCGTGCTCAGCACGTCCCACGCGTGCACCAACTGCTCCATGATGCGGCTCACGCGCGCCAGCATCTTGAACGCCGGCGCCAGGTCGTCGATCGGCAATCGACGCGATCGCCGCGCGCAGCTCGTGCAGCATCAGCTTCATCCACAACTCGCTGGTCTGGTGCTGCACGATGAACAGCATCTCGTTGTGGTCCGGAGACAGCGGATGCTGCGCGTTGAGCACGGCGTCGAGATGCAGGTAGTCGCCATAACTCATCTCAGCGCTGAAGTCGCGCGCGGCGCCGGCATCGTGCGCCGAGTCGCTGGGCTCGGTCATGGCATCTCCTGAAAGCGCGACACGCGCCTGAAGGCGTGCCGCATGTGCTTGGTATTCTCACGCCTTCCCCATGCCCGCCGACCCCGCTTCATCCACGCGCGCCGGCCACAGCCTGGCGCTGCAGTGGCAACGCATCAGCGCGGCGGTGCACGCCCGCACCGAGCACCTGCCGCCGACCACACGCGCCATGCTGTGGGCCGCCGCGGCCGGTTTCCTGTTCTCGGTGCTCAACGCGCTGATGCGCGCGCTGGCGCTCAGCGTCGACCCGTTCCAGGCGCAGTTCCTGCGCTACCTGTTCGGACTCATCGTGCTGCTGCCGATCGTGTTGCACCACGGCATCGCACGCTACCGGCCGCGCCACATCGGCGGCCAGTTTCTGCGCGGCGCCGCGCACACGCTCGGCCTGTGCCTGTGGTTCACGGCGCTGCCGAAGATCCCGCTGGCCGACATGACGGCCATCGGCTTCACCGGGCCGATCTTCATCCTGATCGGCGCCCGGCTCGCATTCAACGAACCGATGCGCTGGGAACGCTGGGTCGCCACGCTGGCAGGCCTGGCCGGTGTGCTGATCGTCGTCGGGCCCGCGCTGTCGGGCAGCGGCGGCGTGTACCACCTGGTCATGCTGGCGTCGGCGCCGGTGTTCGCCGCGTCGTTTCTCATCACCAAGGCACTGACGCGCTACGAGAGCACCGGCACGATCCTGGTGTGGCAGTCGATCAGCGTGGCCCTGCTGAGCCTGCCGCTCGCGCTGCTGCATTGGCAAGTCCATCGGCGCCACTGCAATGGGCGGCGTTCGCCCTCACCGGCGTGCTCGGCAGTGCCGGCCACTATTGCCTCACGCGTTCGTTCACGCGAGCCGACATCTCGGCCACGCAGTCGGTGAAGTTCCTCGACCTGGTGTGGTCGGCTTTTCTCGGCTTCGTGCTGTTCGCCGACGTGCCGACCGTCTCCACGCTGATCGGCGGCACGTTGATCTGCGCCGGCACGGTGTGGTTGGCGCGGCGCGAGTCGCACGCGCGCGCAAGCGGTGAAACTGGCTCATCGCTCGGCCGCGAGTCTCGCTGAAGTCCGGCCAGTGGAACCTGTCAACACTTGCCCGTTCTGGTCGGACCCGACCCCGTTGCGGATTCCAGGTGCCGCACCCGAAAGCCGTCGTTCGCCGCCACCGGGAGTGACGGCCCGACTGGTTAGTCGTCGGGACGATTCACGCTGATCGGTTGGCGGGTCTTTGCGTCTGTGCTGCCAGGTGCCGCGCGTCCCGGCCGATCACCACGCGGATATCGGCACCCCGCGCATCACCAGGCTGCTCCGCAACCATCGCACCGCGTTGAAGGCGGCGTGCGATTTCACGCGCCTGCTTGGCAAAGCCTGAGCGGTAATAAACCACTGTGCGCGGGCTATCGTAGGGCGGGAGGTTGCTCAGGTGAATTGCATTTTCGAGTCCGCTGCGACGCAACCCCGAGGCGAGCCGGGCGGCCATACCTGGGATGCCGTTGCCGTTGGCGATTTGGATGCGAACAGCGTGCAGGTTCACGGGGCGCGCTTCTTCCGACGGGGTGGTCTGTGCCCCGGCTGCAACCACTGGCGCGATTGCACTGGTCCCAGGCGTGCTGCTGAGGGGCAGTGGCCCGGTGGTAGGCCGCGTGATCATGCGAATCCCATCGGCCGGTTGCTGAGCAGCTGCGGTCTGCAGGTTCGCGACCGACAAGGAGTTGGGCAGTGGCGTTGCAACGGCCACTACCGTAGCAATGGGCTCGAGGCGGCTCAGATTGGTCTGTGCTTGGGCGTGTTGAGGTTCGAGTGCCAAGGCCTCGAGCAGGACACGGCGGGCCTCGTCGTTGCGGCCATCGAGCAGCAGCGCATAACCCAGATTGTTCAGTCGCGCGGCCCGCGGCGGTGCGAGCGCCGAGGCGCGGCGCAAGGAGGCGACGGCCCGATCATGGAAGCCTTGCCTTGCTTCGGCGATACCTAGCCCGTCGAGTATCTCGACGTCGTCAGGCGCCTCCAGTGCGGCCTTGCGCCAGGCCACCAGTGCCAGGCCTACGCGCCCCTCGCCCTCGTACTTGCGAGCCAACGCCAAATAACCCTGTGCGGCACCCGTCCCCGCATGCGTGACGCGGTAACTCGGCACCACACGCCAGGCCTCCGGCGCCGGGGTGGCGCAGCCGGCCATCACCAGTGCGATCACCGAGCCAACGGCACGCGCGGGGGTTGAAGCAAAACGCTGGGGAATTTGGCGCGGGTGCATGCTCGGGCTCCTGGGTCAGTGGCCGGCCATGGTGGGCAGCAACACGCGATAGATCTGGATCATGGCCGGGCCCATCAGCACGACCATCAGCGAGGGGAAGATGCAGAAGATCAGCGGGAACAGCAACTTCAGCGCAATCTTGGCTGCGGCCTCTTCGGCACGCTGGCGGCGCCGTGTGCGAAGCATGTCTGCATGCACGCGCAGCGACGCAGCGATGCTGGTGCCGAAGCGCTCGGCCTGGCTGATCATCGCGACGAAGCCGTCGACCTCTTCCACGCCGGTACGAATCGCCAGGTTGCGCAGTGCTCGTTCGCGGTCAGCGCCGGCGCGCAATTCGAGATTGACCAAATGCAATTCGTCGGCCAGTACCGGGCTTTTCAGCTGCAGGTCGTCGGCGACGCGCAGCATGGCGGCTTCGGTGCCCAAGCCCGCTTCGACACACACCGTCATCAGGTCCAGTGCGTCCGGAAAGGCCTCGAAGATCTCGCGCTGACGCACCATGACCATGTGCGATAGAACCATGTTGGGGCCGTAGTAACCCAGCGCGGCGAGCACCAGCATCGCCAGCAGCAGGCCGTTGCCCTTGAGTGGCGAACCGGTCAGTGTGAGCAGCGAGAAGCCCGCCAGCGGCAGGCCGATGGTGAGCAGGGTCTTGATACCGAAGAAGGCCGGCATCGCGTTGGGATTGCGGATGCCGGCATGCACGAACCGCAGCTTGAGACTCGACTTTTCGAAACCCTCCTCGGGCATTGAGAGCTGGCCGATCGGGCGGGTCAGCGCCGCCACCCGCTGCAGCCATTGGCCGCCGACGTTCGGGCCGCGCACGTCGTCGAGCACCAGCGTGCCCAGTCGTTGGCGAGCGGCGCTGTTCTCGAGCATCGCTGCGATGCCGAACACGCCGGCCGCAACAACCACGAACACGAGGCCGAGGATCGCGATTTGTTCAGGGCGCATGGCCACCTCCCTCAAACACGGATGCGGATGATCCGGCGCATCCACAGGATGCCCATGACCATCATGAACAGCGCGACGCCGACCATGCGTACACCCGCGGGGTCGGTCCACAGCACGGCCATGAACTTCGGATTCACCAAGTTCACCATCAAGGCCACGCAAAACGGCAGCGCAGTCAGAATCAGAGCCGAGAGCCGGCCTTCCGCCGACAACGTGCGGATCTCGCCCAGCAGCTTCAGGCGCTCGCGCACGATGGTCGCGATTTTGTCCAGCAGTTCGGCGAGGTTTCCGCCCGACTCGCGCTGGATCATCACCGCAACGACGAAGTAGCTCACGTCGGGCACCGGCACCCGCTCGGCGAGGTGCTGCAGCGCATCGTTCGCTGGCACGCCGTAGTTCATCTCGTCGAACAGGATGCGGAAGTCGCGCCCTAGGGGTTCGGCCATTTCGTCGCCGACCATCTTCACCGCGGTCGGAAAGGCATGACCGGCGCGCATCGCACGACCCATCAAGTCCAGCGCTTCGGGGAACTGCCGCTCGATGCGGCCGATGCGTTCGCGCCGGCGTTTTGCCACCCGCCACCAGGGCAGCACCGCCAGGCCCAAACCGAGCGCGGCGCCGAGGATCGGGGGCTTGCCGATCAGCGACGGCAGCAGCAGGCCCCCAGCCCCGAGCCCGACAGACATCAGGACAAGTTCGACCGGCGACACGGAAAGCGCCGAAGCCGCGACGAAGCGCTGCATGTGCTGCCCGACGGCCAGGCGCCCGAGCAGAGCATCGAGGCGCGGCATGCGCGACTTGGCGCGTTCGCGCTCGATGCCAGCCTGGATCTGCATCTCGCCGGATAGGGCCTGCAGGCGGTTGGCGATTCGCTTGGCTTCCGGGCTGCTGCGCGAAGCCCAGACGTTGTACACGCCTTCGAGCGCAAGCACCACCGCGAGGAAGGCGATCACGACGAAGAGCAGGAAGGAGGTGTCCATCGCGCGGGCCTCCGGTTCAGGCGTTGCGCCGCACCGGCGCGAACAGGGTTTCGGGCAGGCGGATGCCGCGGGTCAGAAGGCGGTCCCAGAAGCGCGGGCGAACGCCGGTCGCGCTGAAGTAGCCCTCGACCGCGCCCGAAGCCGCCACGCCGGTCTGCTTGAAGACGAAGATCTCCTGCATCGTCATCGTGTCGCCTTCCATGCCGGTGACCTCCTGGATGCTGGTGATCTTGCGCGTGCCGTCGCTCAGTCGGTTGGCCTGGACGATCACGCCGATCGCGGAGGCCGATCTGCGCACGCGCCGCCTTGGCGGGCAGGTTGACGCCGGCCATCGCGATCATGTTTTCCAGCCGTGCCAGCGCGTCGCGCGGGGTGTTGGCGTGGATCGTGGTCATCGAGCCTTCGTGGCCGGTGTTCATGGCCTGCAGCATGTCCAGCGCCTCGGCGCCGCGCACCTCGCCGATGATGATGCGGTCGGGCCGCATGCGCAGCGCGTTGCGCACCAGCGCGCGCTGCGTCACCTCGCCCCGACCTTCGATGTTGGGCGGCCGCGTTTCCAGGCGCACCACGTGCGGCTGCTGCAGCTGCAGCTCGGCCGCGTCTTCGATCGTGACGATGCGTTCGTCGCCGGGATGTAGCCGGACAGGATGTTGAGCAGCGTGGTCTTGCCCGAGCCGGTGCCGCCGGAGATCAGGATGTTGATCTTGGCCTCGGACAGCGCGCTGCAAGCAACTGCGCCATCTCCGTCCGACAGCGAGCTGGTACTCGATCAGGTTCGCGATCTGCAGCGGCACCGCCGAGAAGCGGCGGATCGACAGGATCGGGCCGTCGAGCGCCAGCGGCGGGATGATCGCGTTGACGCGCGAGCCGTCGGGCAGGCGCGCGTCGACCATCGGGCTGGACTCGTCGACGCGGCGGCCGACGCGCGAAACGATCTTGTCGATGATCTTCATCAGATGCTCGTCGTCGACGAAAGTGATGTCGGTCAGTCTCCAGCCGGCCCCGGCGCTCCACGTAGACCTGTTTGTGCGTGTTGACCAGGATGTCCGACACCGTGGGGTCCGCCAGCAGCGGCTCCAGCGGCCCGAGTCCGAGCATCTCGTACTGGATGTCGCGTACGAGGTTGCGCCGCTCACCGGCGTTGAGGATCAGGTTCTCCTCGACCAGGAGGCGCTCGACCATCTGGCGCAGCTCTTCTTTGAGGTTCTCGGGCGAGAGGCTTTCCATCGCCTCCAGATCGATGCGCCCGAGCAGCACTTGATGGATGCGCGCCTTCGTCTCATGGTAGGCGCGCGTCGGCAAGCCCGTCGCGTCGCCGGCGACTTCGTTCGATACGGTGAAGCTCGGGGCGGCGGCGCCCAGTCTTGCGCGCAGACTCATAGTGTCCTTTCAACCTGTTTTCAATGCGCCGCGGCGCGGAAAAGACCGGTGAACCAGCCGTTGCGGTTTCTTCCGGAGGGCGACGGTGGTGCAATCTCCAGCGCCAGCTCGCGCAGGCTCTTGGCGATGGAGCTGTTGGCGGCAATGCGTTCGAGCGGCACGCCCTGATTGACCGAGGCTGCCACCACGTCGTACTGGTTGGGCAGGCTGGTGACACGAAGCAGGCCCAGCGTCTTCTTCAGGTCCTCCAGCGTGAGCTGGCTGTCCTTTTGGTGGCGATTGACGATCCAGTGGATCTTCTCCGGCGGGTAGTCGAGCGAGCGGAACACGTCGCGCAGCCGTTTGCCATCGCGGATAAAGGGCAGGGTCAGCTGCAGGACGGCATACACCCTGTCTGTCAGATCCAGCACCTGCAGCGTCACCGCGCTCAGCGCTCGCCCCGCGTCGATGACCACGAAGTCGAACATGCCGCAGGCCATGTGCACGATCGCCTCCACATGCTGGGGCATCACATCGGCGGCATGAGCGGGATCCTCGGGAGCGGCCAACACCCACAAGCCCGGCGCCACCTGGTTCATGGCTGACTGCAGCAGCTCGGGATCGAGGCGGTTGATGTTGCGTGCCACATCGGCCACGTTGCTCACCGGGCGCTCGCTGCTGAGAAAAAGCGCGGCATCACCGAACTGCAGGTTCATATCGATCAGTGCGACGCGGCGCTGGCCACCGGCGGCCAACACATGCGCGAGGTTGGCGGCCACGAAGGTGGCGCCGCTGCCGCCCTTGCATGACACGAAGGCGAGTACCTTGCCATCATGGCTGGCCGGCGCGGGCACCGGCGTGCGCTTGCGCAACTGGCGGCGCAGCGCGGCGAGCACCGCTTCGGCGGTCGCCGGTGCTGGCAACATCTCGCGAACCCCCGCGCGCATCGCGCGCATCAGGAACTCTGGGCTGAGGTCGTTGCCGACCAGCACGTAGTCGATCTCAGGGTGTGCACTGGCCAGTTTTTCGAGTGCCTCGAAGTCCTGCGGCGTGGTGGTCTCGACCAGCACCATGTCCGGGTGGCTGCCATTGACCAGCACATTGACGTCACGCAGCGACCGCTCGACGAGGTTGACGTCGAACGCGGGCTCTGTGCGCAGAGCTGCGACCCAGGCTGCGGCGTTGCGGGCATCGGGCGTGATGAGTTTGATCTTCATTGGCAGACCTCGTTGGCGGTGCTGTTCATAAATTCCTTGCGCAGCGTGGTGCCGAAGGCCGGAAGGGTCAGCGACAGGGGCATAAACGGAATGATCGTGTCGTGGGTGTAGCCGCTCAACGCGACGCGCACCGCCTTGCAGTTGGCCGCGGTGCAGGTGTTCGGCGCGGCTGGCGGATTCAGGTAGGTGATGGAGATGTTGTTGGCGGCCAGCGCCGGCAAGCGGGTGATCATTCGGGCCTTGATATCGGCATCGCCGATGTCGCACACCACCGACAGGCGCGCGCCGAGGCGGGTGGCCTCGACCGCGGCATTCCAGGTCCACAGCAGCCGGCCCATCTCCATCACGCCAAACAGCAACGTAAAGAGCAGCGAAGAGATGAGAGCGAATTCCACCGCGGCGACGCCACGCTGCGCTGAGGCTGGGTGCCGGTGATTCACAGCTGGGCCCTCAGGGTCGCGGCGATGCTGTTGAAGGTCATGTCCGGGACCACGAACTCGACCAGCGAGTTGTAGGCATAGCCCTGGATGCCGACGGTGACCAGGTTGACCGAACCGAGGCCGGTGGGTTGGGCGGCGTGGGTGGCGGGGCAGGACATTGCGTCGCAGATCTGCACCGCTGCAGTGGTCAACCCGGGCGCCAGCGCCGGGCCGCTGCAACCCTCATTGCCGTACACCGCCAGGCAGCGGGCCTCGGCCTGAACGGCGACATCGCCGGGCCCGTGCTGGGACAGATGGCGCGCCGCGTCACGCACCGTCTTGTCCAGCGTGTTATAGGTGTAGATGGCACGGCCGAGTTCGGTGGTGCCGAACAGCATCACCACCAGCGGCATCAGCAGCAGCGCGAACTCCACGGCAGCGGCGCCGCGCTGGTCGCGTCTAGTTGGTATGGCGCGGGTCCACATGACGGTCACTGCACCAGAGCCGGCACCATCGGCCCCTGCGACGTCATGTCGCCGGCGATGCCAGACGTAGCGCACGGGCTGCCGGGTATGTTGGAACGGCCGAGGTATTCGAGCCGTGACTTCATCTCGTTGCCCGGTGCCAGGCGGTAGGGGTCGAGCAGCAGCACGCAGGCATAGGCTCGCACAGGCGCATGCTGGCCTCCGGTGAAGCCGCCGCAATCGACGATGGGCATCACCACCAGACGGCGATCCGCGCCGTTGCTGGTGTGCTGGGCCACCGTCGAGGGGTTGTAGGGGTTGCTGTAGAAGCGCGGATCGACGTCGGGCGTCGCCTCGGTGCCATCGTTGGCGCTCAAGTGGGCGATGCGCGCGGATTTGAAGTTAGGCACGCCAGCCACATTGCCGCCGTAGGCGTCGCGCCCAAGTGGCCAGTTCTCGGTGCTGTAGCCATAGCCGGTGAAGTCAGGCGGCGCCGTGCTGACGCTGAGCGTGCCTGGACCGTACAGGCCGAAGCGCGAGTTGAAGGCTTGCCGCAGCGAATTGATGGCGCCGTTCTGTCCGACGCAGCCCGGCGTCGGGTTGGAGCTGCCGCTGGTGCTGCAGCTGCCGGTGATTGGCGGCGGCAGGCTGCATTGGCCCGAACCTGCGAGCAAGCAGGCGAGCTCGCTGGCGCCGCCGCCCGAACAACCCGGTGTCGTGGAACTCGGATCGAAATCGATCCACCGGAAGTTGCCGGTGTAGTTGGCACCGCCTCCGCTCTCGCTGAAGTCCATGCTGTACCAGTTGCCCACCACGTAGCCGAAGTCGGGCGCGCTGCTGCCGGGTTGCGCGCACAACGCCATTGGCACTGCGCAGTTGGTCTGAGCCGGAGCGAGCGTGGCGGTGGCGAAGGCGGTCACCGTTTGTGCCCCGATGCCCACCACCTGCATGAACCAGGGCACGATGCCGCTGCGCGTGATCGTGCAGCGGACATAGGCCGAATTGGCAGGCGCACCGATGGCGCCGACCCAAGGACTGCCAGCACTGAGGGCTGTGCCGAAGGCCACGTCGACGCTGCCGGCAGGGATCGCCGTGCCCTGGAAGCCGACCTTGTTCTGGGCGGCCACCGCCTTGCCCGCAGCTTCGGCGCGCTCGAAGGCCGCCGCTGGGATGGCGGGCGCACCGGTCAGCTCGTAGCTCGCGGCCAGTGCGCAAGCGTCAGCACCGTTCTGCAGCTCGGTCTTGGTGAGATACAGATGGCCACCGTCCAGCGCCAGGCCGATGAAGCCGACCAAGACCGCCATCGCCAGGCCGACGACGATAGCCGCCGCGCCACGCTGCCGCGCACGAGCGGGGCCGGTGGCAAGGCGGTGACGGGGTGACATGCTGATCACGTCAAATCTCCTGCTGCACGATCGCGGCGCGAGCTCAGCGGCTGCTGCCGCCGCCGACGCCGATATTGATCACGTTGGTCGGCGGCGGGGTGCGATAGGTCTCTACATGGACATCCATCGCCGCGCGGGTCGTGCGGCCATCGGTCCTGGGGCTGTTCTGCGCATTGCGTTGTGGTGCACCTGGTTCCACCAACTGCTGGGCATTGAGTACGCGCGCTGAGTCGCCAAACTGACGGTCCCACTCGGGCGACGTGGTGGCGGCGCAACCGCCGAGCGCAAGCACGCATGCTGCCGCGCAGAGGATGTTCGGTACACGCATCACTTGCTCTCCTTGGTGGTAACTGCCGGCGTGGCCGTCGTGTCGAAGCCGCCTTGAGCCGACGCCGGGGCCTGGCTGGCCGGCGCGTCGCTGCTGCGCTGGCCTTCGCTCCGGCCGTTCAGGATCAAGTCGCCTCGGGTCGGCGGCGTGTAGCCGTCGGTCGGCAGGCGGTATTCGGGTGGCAGCGGCTTCACCAGCCGCGGCGTCACGACGAACACCAGTTCCGTGCGATCGTTCTGGAACTCCGTGCTACGGAACAGCGCCCCCAGCACCGGCAGCTCGCCCAGAAAGGGAAAGGCCTTGATGTTGGTCGTCGTGCTGTTCCTGATCAGGCCGCCGATTGCGAAGCTCTGGCCGTCCACAGTTGCACGGTGGTCTCGGCTTTTCGCGAGGTAAATGAAGGCAGGATCGCGGTGCCGCCGATGCCGGAGGCAACGATGCCGACGCCCTCGCGGTTCAGCTCCGAGACTTCGGGGCGCACGCGCAGGTTGATGCGGCCGCTGCCGAGCACGGTGGGCGTGAACTTGACCGAGACGCCGAACTCCTTCTCCTCGAGCGTGATCGTGCGGCCGGCTACGCCGCTGCTGTCCTGTGCCACCGGGATGAAGATCTTGCCCCCGGCCAGGAAGCTGCCGGTTTGGCCGCTGATGGCCATGATGGTGGGCTCGGCCAGGATCTTCACCAAGCCGTCGTCCTTCTGCCCATCCACCTTCAGGGCGAAGCCCGCGGCCTTCAGCGCCGATACCGCGGCATTGCCGCCGCTCAGGAAGTCGGCGACCAGGGCGTAGGTCCAGTTGCCGTTTGTCTTCGATCCAGCGAACTGCACACCCAGCTTGTCGATCAGCGCCTTCGACACTTCGGCCACCTTGACTTCCAGCATGACCTGCTGCGGAGCCGTGACCTCGAGCATGTTCACCACACGTGCGTTGCGCTGACCGTCGCCACCGCGCACATACGCGTTGGCGAGGTCGGTCACGCGCGTCACCGCTTCGCTGTCGCTCACAGTGCCCGAGAGCACGATGGAGTCGAATGCGGGTGTGATCCGCAGCTCCTTCTCGTTGGGCAGTAGCTGGCTGATCATCGACTGCAAGGCCGTCGTATCCATGCCGACCACCACGTCGAACGCAGTGCACGCGCCACTGCGATCGAGCATGACGATGTTGGTCGAGCCGATCGTCTTGCCGAGCAGGTAGACCTCGGTCGGCGCGAGCAGGAGCACGTCGACATCGGCAACGCCGGGGCGCGTGTCGAGGGCGGGCGTCTTGACTCCCTCTTCCTTCTTGCCCTCGGGGTTCTCGGCTGGCCTTGCGGCGCGCGCGTTCTCGGGATTGCCGAGCAGGATCCGCGTCACCGGCGAGACTGGGCGCAGCACCGTCGACTTGCCGACCGGCAGGTGTACCAGCGGCGCAATCTCGACCCGCGTGCAAAGGGCCGTGGCACTCGTGACCGGTGCGGTCGCAGTACGTGCGGGCTGTTGCACCGGCTGCGGTTTCGCGGGCTGGGCCGCGGCCGCCAAAGTGTGCAATGCGAGGCCAGAGGCCAGCGCCATGCGGGTGGCCGTCAGGGTCGCTGATTTCCGTCGCATCGACGTTTCTCCCGGAGTGTTGTCATGGCAGGTGGATTGCGGGCGCCTTCGCATCAGAAGCATTCGTTGACCTTGCTCAGGCCGCGGATCACTTCGACGCAGTTGCCCGGCGCGACCGGTGCAGCGACCACCACCGTCGGCGCCGGAGCACGCGGCGCGGTGCGACGCACCTTGGGCGGATTCGCTGCGGCCGCTTTGGCCGGCTCGGGCTGTGGGCGGGCTTGCCCCAACAGCTCGGACTTGGTGATGCCCGCGGTTGCGACGGCATTCGGATCGGTCTGGTTGCGCAGCACCAATGACAACGTGCCCACGCTGCGCGCCAGGTCCAGCATCTCGGCCTGCATCGGCGAGAGTTCCAGCGTCACCGCGTTCACCACCTTGGGCTTGGTCGAGTCGCGATCCGCTTCCTGTGCCACGGCGAGCACCAGGATGCGCTCGAGAACGATCTTGGAGATGGTGCGGTCGCGCTCGTTGCGCTGGCCGCCGTCCTCCTGCGTGTTGACCATCACGTCGACATAGTTGCCGGGCAGCGCGAAGCCGGCCACGCCAACCACGTCGTTCACGCGCACCGTCATCGCGCGCTTGCCCTCGGGCACCACGGCGGAAAGACCGCCCTTGGTACCGATGGGAGCGAGCCGGCTCTCGATCAGCGGCTCGCCGCGTTGCAACGCCACCGTGACGACCCGGCCCTCGAGTTTCGAAGCTTCGGTGAAGGCGCCTGCCGGTACGCTGCCTTGAGGCCAGTCGACCATGCGCACCATCTCGGGCGAAATGCGCCCACCGAGTTCGATCTCGGCATTGGCCACCGCGATACGACCCTTTTCGCCGCCTTGCTGCTGCATCCAGCGTGTCGCGAGTACCACCGCAGCCAGACCGGCGACGAGCGCAATAACCAGCATCAACATGCCCCGTGATCTCATACCGGTCTCCCAGTTTTAGACGCTGTTTCGATCAGCGCCTCGTTGGCGAAATAGGCCTGCCAGGCCCAGTCGATCAGCTCGGGCGACAGATGGGCCCGAACCCCCAGATAGCGTGCGCGACTGGCCATCAGATGCAGCAGATCGCGCGGGTAGCAGGCCAGCAGCGGCCGGCCTTGCGGCTTGTGGTGACCCTCCACCAGCAGCGTGAATGCCTCCGGGTCCGGGGCGATTCCTTGTTCGGCGCAGGCACGCTCGAAGATCGACGCGTAGTCGCCGAGCGACACGGCACCGACGGCAATCTTGTGCCCCAGTCGACGCAGAAACGCAGCATCCTCGAGCTGGTCAGGCCGCAGGTTCGACGAAAACACCAGCACCATGTCGAAGGGGATGGTGAACTTGCCGCCATTGCGAAGCATCAGGTGGTCGTGACGACGTTCCATCGGCACCACCCAGCGGTTCATCAGCTGACGCGGCGTGATCACCTGGCGGCCGAGGTCATCGACGATGAAGATGCCGTTGTTGGCCTTGAAGTGAGGCGGCGCCTCGTAGTAGCCGGCCCGGGCGTCGAAGCTCAGGTCGAGCATCTCGAGCGTCAGCTCGCCGCCCGACACCACACAGGGCCTCTCGCACATCAACCAGCGCGTGTCGGGGCGAGCACGGTTGTCCAGCGCCGCACGTGGCAGGCCGTCGTCGGCCAGCGGGCGATGGCATTGCATGTCGAAGACACGGATCACTTCGCCGTGCACGGTGATCGCATGCGGTACCGCGACGGGACCGACCAGCAGGCGCCGAAGCTGCTCGGCCAGGTAGGTCTTGCCCGAGCCCGCCGGGCCATAGAGCAGCATCGGGCGGGCCGAATTGACCGCTGTGCCCAGTAGATCGATCAGCGACGCCGGGACGACCAGGTCGGCGAACGCCGCCCGCACCTGATCCACCGTGATGGCCTGCCGGGTGACCGACTGGGCGCGCACCCGTTCGGTATAGACGTCCAGCGGGACAGGTGCAGGCCCGACATAGGAATTGCGCGCCAGCCAGTCGGCGGCGCGGGCACGCCCGGACTGGGTGAGGTCGAACTGCACGTCGGCCTCGTGCTGGCCGCGGCGTGTGACCTCGAGCAATGTTTCGCGGCGCATGAACTGGCAGACCGCCTCCACCACCGTGCCGGCGAGGCACAGGTGGTTGCTGAGTTCGGTGAGCCGGGTGAGGCCGAGCTGGAACATCGTCTTGGCAACCAACTCGACGAGGAAGGTGCCCGACAACCCGGTTTCCTCCGGTGTTTGAGGCGCGCGGGGCAGCGTGGTGCGACTGGCGGGAGCCGGGTCGGCGACTGCGAGTGAGCGCGGAAATTGCAGCAAGCTCATGACGGTCCCTTAGAGGTACCAGCGCTTGAGCAGGACCACCTGGCAGGCCGTGCCCGCGGCGATCGCGATGGCATAGGGCAGCCGCCCGGTGGTCTTCGCCGGTGCGCTCACGGTGGTGGGCCCTGCGACGGCGCTCACCAGCGTGTCTGTCAGCATGAAGCCGACGTTGCCGAGCACCTGGCGCAGCGTGCGCGTCCACACGGCCGCGCCGAGCGCCAGCACACCGCCGCACAACATGGTGAACACCGCGACGCCGACCATCGGATGTGGCCCGAACCAAGCACCCAGCATCGCGAGCAGCTTCACATCGCCGGCACCGAGGGTGCGGAGCATGTACAGGGGCAGGAAGATCGCGAGCCCCATCAATACGCCGAGCAGGCCCTTCAGCGCACCCACCGCACCGAACCAGCGGGCGAAAAGTCCTCCGCCCTCAGGGGCGACGAACTGAAAGAAAAAACCCATCGCGAGACCGGCCAGCACCAGGGCGTTTGGAATGCGCCGCGAGCGAAGGTCGCTCACGGCGGCGGCGCCCAGTACAGCAGCCAGGGAAAGCAGACATGCAATTTCTAAGTTGGACATGGGCAACCTGCTGAGGCTTGCTGGTGACGCGAAGGGTTGGGTTGGCTCAGGGCCGCTGAATCAGCACGCGGCCGGGGCGCCACCGAGGGCAGTCGCGACGGTGTTGAAGGTCGCGCACAGCCGGTCACCGACGACGGTCACGGCACCGATGATCACGATGGCGATCAGCGCTGCGATGAGGCCGTATTCGATGGCGGTCACGCCTTCTTCGTCACGGGCGAACTGCTTGATGAAAGAAACGATTTGCATGTTGAGCTCCTTGCGGTTGACTAAACGACGCCGGAAGGCGCCTGCCTGAAACGATCCGAAAGGGCCGGATCGGTACCCTGCTGGCCTGTTGCGGTGACGCCGGCCGGCGATTCGCGTCTTTCGTCTTGGGTCTACAGCGCCGCAATGACCGCCGTAGCCCAACGCGTGTAGAGGTCGGTCAACGAGACGTTCGTCGCAGTGAGCGCGCCGATGATTGCGATCACGATCAGCGCGGCCAGCAGCCCGTATTCGATTGCGGTAACGGCAGACTCGTCGTTAAGCCAGGTGACGAGCCAGCACTTGATGTCCATGCGATGGACTCTAGGGATCCGGCTGCGCCGACGCATCGGAGGAGGCGCCCAATCACAAATGTGAAAATGTCCCGTTCGAACTGGGAGCCGCCTCCTCCCGCGATTGCGGGAGCGCGATGTCGACGATCACACGCAACAGCTCCGCGGCTGGCCGATCCTTCTCTACCAACGCGAACGCACCGAGGGCGACAGCGCGCTTGCGTGTTGCGGCGTCGCCGTGGCTCGTCAAGACGAGCACGCGGGCCGTCGCGCCGAGTTGCGCGAGGAGCGCCAGCCCGTCTTCGCCGCCAAGGTCGACATCCAGCAACACCAAATCAGGCTTTAACCGGGCAGCGGCGCTCAGTGCTTGCAAGCTGTTGGCGGCAGTGCTGATGAAACGCAGCGTCAGCGGAGCACTGGCGATCAGCCGCGCCAGTCCCTCGCGCAGCGCGCGCTCGTCGTCGATCACCAAGACGCCAATGCCTGGGATGGGCGGGCTGCAAAAGGCTGAACTGCTGGGCTGTGGAGGCATCGGCCATGCTAGGAAGACCTGCAGCCATGCACCATGGGAAGGAGCAATGCACTCCTCTGGGAAGCTGCTCCTACGCCGTCCTCGCCGTGGCTAGTAAACGAACGGCAGTACGCGCCAGCGGACTCGACGCCGGTAATGGTTGTACGTGGCATCACGGCTGGCAGCCAGCAGCGCTTCCTCGCGTCGTATGCGCAACAGCTGTGCGGCGCACAGCACCGACAGCACGGCGAAGTTCCACCACGATGCGTTCACGAGCAGGAAGCCGATGTGACTGATCAAGTAGCCGCAGTAGATCGGATGACGCATCACCCGGTACGGCCCCGACGTGACCAAGCCGCGCTGCGCCGGCAGCAACCCGAACGAGCGTCCGAGGACGAGCTTCGCGCCGAATTGCCAGGCCGCACCACACAGAAGCAGCAGCACACCGACTTGCTCCGGCACAAGACGCAAAGTGCCCGCCGGATCGAGCAAGACGAAGCACAGCGCCGCATACAACGTTGCAGCGACGGTCGAAGGCGACAGGTCGCGCTCCTGGGCCCTGCGGGCCATCAGCACCAATACCAGCGTACAGCTCTCGGTGATCAGCAGCAGCAGCAGGGTCCAGCGTGTCGTGTCGAGCCACCAGGCTGCGGCAAGTCTGCCCACTGCGAGGCTGCAGGCTAGCAGCGCGAAAGCGCGCAGTAGCCACTCGGTCGCTTGACCTTCGGGTGTGCGGCGGACCGCAGCCCCCGACGCTTCAGGCTGTTGAGCCACTGTGCGAGGCCGCGCCGAGGCCATGCGCGGTGGCGTAGACATGCATCTCCAGCCGCCCACGCACGCCGAGCTTGCTGTAAATCGAAGTGAGGTGGTTGCGCAGCGTGTGTTCGCTCATGCCGAGCGCGTCGGCCACCGCGAACTGCTTGGAGCCGACACTGCGCAGCATGCTGGCCACGATCTCGTGCTCGCGAGCGGTCAAGCTCGCAATGCGCTCGGCGTCGTGGTCCACGCGTTCAGCGGCGACGCCGAATCGGGTATCGGTCAGCAGTCCCAGCACGTCGCCAAGCAAAGAGCCGCTGAGCCATGCCTCACCACAGCTGACTTTCTCGATCGCGCGCAGGATCGTTTCGGCCGGCTCGGACTTGTGCACCACACCGCGCGCGCCCTTGAGCACCGCCGCGCGGTGCTGGGCGACGTCGTCTGCGCCGGTCAGTACCAGCACGCGACCCCGGCAGCGCTGGCGCAGCTCGCTCAGCGAAGCAGCACTGTCTTCACCGGCGAGGTCCAGGTCGAGCAGGATGACGTCGACATCGGCAATTGCGTCATTGTTCAGCAGCTCGGCACGCGAAGTCGCGGTGCCGACGACCTCCATCCGGGGTCGCGAGGCGTCGATCAGCCGGCGCAGGCCCCACAAGGTGATCTGGTGATCCTCGGCGACGAAAACGCGAATCGTACGCGGTGACGCGTCGGGTTGGATCCTGTCGGCAACGCTTGCATAGGCCATGACTTCTGACTACCTCAGTACTGCAGCTACAGCGGAATCTGGATGACGAGTTCGGTGTTCAGTCCGTCAGCGCGGGTGACGTCCAGCGTGCCACCGAGTTCCCTGGCCCGCTCGCTCAGCGAGCCGGGACAGAAATCGGCCGCCGGCCGGCCGCGCATGCTGCCGCCATCGTCGCGCACCACGAGGCGGATCGCCGCCGGCTCCATCGCCAGGGTGATCCAGACCCGGCGCGCGCTGGTGTGCTTGCGCACGTTGTTCAGTGCCTCGTTGACCATGTGGAACAGCGAGCTGGCAAGTGCGCGCGAGGTCGGCACGGTCTCGGGACAGTCGATCTCGATCTCGATGCCGAACAGCAGCGCGAAGCGGCGCGCTTGCCGGCGCACTGCCGGCACCAGTGCGTTGTCGCCGCGGCCGTTGTTGGTGCGCAGCCCGGAGATTAGTTCGCGCAATGCGGCCACTTCCGCATTTACCAGATCGGCCAACGAATCGACCTCAGCGCGGGCCGGGTTGTCGGGCGGTATGCGCAACGCGGCGCTTTCGACCGCGTATTTCAGGCCCAAGTAGGGCTGGATCGCGCTGTCGTGCAAGTCGCGGCCGATGCGTGCGCGTTCGTGCTTGGCGCTCTCTTCCTGCAGCTGGTCGACCAGGGTGGCCTGCTCGATGACGCGCAGAAGCTCCCGTGCCGAGGTTGCAAGCGCGGTGACCTCGCAGTCGGCGCCACGTGCGTTGCGGTACCCGACAACGATGTGCCCGTGTCCGCGTGCATATCGCGTCAGCGGCACCACTTGCAGGACGGGGGCGCCGAGCATGTGCGCCAGTTGCTCAAGGTGCTGCGCGAGGTCGCATGGCACTGGCAGTTCACCGTGCAGCCGGGTTGCCGGCCGCCGGTCCCACCAACGTCGTTGCACATAGGTCAGTGGACACGCCGGTGCCTGACGCAGCAGGGCTTCCAGCTGCTGGTGTACTTCTGAACTGGCTGGAAAGCTGCCGTCCTCGCGACTGGCCAGCATGGCCGGCGCTGCGAGCCCACTGGGCAGGACCAGTGCTACCACTTCGGCACCTGCTCTGCTGCGCAACCGCTCAACGAGAGCAGCACAGATGGACATGCAACCGCGACGAGGGTCGAGTTCGGATTCGATGTCGCTGACCAACGCCAAGCGGCGCCGTAGCACGCTCGCCGGCCGAGCCAGAAGCGCTGCAGCGAGTATCAGTGCAAGCACCGCCAGCGCTGGCAGGGCCCGGACCCAGCTTTCGTACACGCCGCTCACGAATTCATTGCGGCGGTCGAGCAGCAGGCCGAGTCCTGCAAACAGGGCCAGCATGATCCCGTGCCGCACGCTGTAGCTGATGCTGGCCAGCACCACCGGTTGGACCAGCGTGACGATCATCATCATGGTGCCAATCTCGAACAGCTGCAGGACCAGTACGGACCACGCGACGTCGATCCAGTAGCACGGTAGAACGGAGTACGTGGCGCGTCCGCTGGCCTCGCCCCAGAGCACGTACGCTGCCCATAGGCTGTAGCTGCACAACAGCAATGTTGCCCAAGCAGTTGATGGTGTTTGGGCGCTGACCAGCAGCAGCGTACAGAGCAGCGCATTGACGACCCGCATGCCGGCGGAAAGGCGCCGCAGCTCGGCCGAAGGCCTGTCGTCGGCCGAGGCCAGGTTGGCGTGCGGTATCGGCATCGGTGAATTCACGCCCGGGTTTTATCAGCGCGCCGATCGACGCATCACACGTGGGTTGGGGGGAAACTCCCATAAACACACCGAATAGGAGCAGTAGTGCCGGCGCCGAAAAGGCGTTAGATCCAACTAGGAAGTCGCCACATGCGCAGCCGTGAACTTGTGCCGTCTTCATCGCGCAGTGCAATGGCTCAGCAACCTTCGGCTGGACCTGGTGTCGCGAAGCGTCGTCACCTCGACGTGATGCCTTGCGTAGGCAGGCCCGCGGGCGCTTCTGCAGCCCAGTTCGGACCGGCAAGGTACGGCTCGCCAAGGCTGCAGAGCAGCGAGGCAAAAGCTTGGAGTGGATGGTGGCCTGGGGCGGAATCGAACCACCGACACGCGGATTTTCAATCCGCTGCTCTACCAACTGAGCTACCAGGCCTGGGCCGTCCACGCAGCGCGCGGTGCGCTGCGCGAAGGGAGGGCGATTATAGCGGGCGCCCTCGGCGCCAAGTCACACCGTGGTGCCGCGTTTGTTGCGCGTGAGGTCGACGCCGAGTTGCTTGAGCTTGCGGTACAGGTGGGTGCGTTCCAGCCCGGTCTTCTCGGCCACGCGCGTCATCGAGCCGTTTTCCTTCGCCAGGTGGAACTCGAAGTAGCTCTTCTCGAACGAGTCGCGCGCCTCGCGCAGCGGGCGGTCGAGATCGAACGACTGCTCGGACTGCGGGCCCGAGCGGCAGCGGCGCCAACATCGGCGCGATGCCGGCGCCGGGCATCGGCGCGTCATGCAGCAGGGCAGCCTCCATGCGGTACAAGGTGGGGCCGTTGCCGTTGCTGCTGCTCGGTGCCGGCCGCGGCGCCGGTTTGGCGAGCGACTGCTCCACGGCGCGCAGCAGCTTCTGCAGCGTGACCGGTTTCTCCAGGAAGGCCGAGGCGCCGAACTTCGTCGCCTCGACCGCGGTGTCGATGGTGCCGTGGCCACTCATCATGATCACCGGCATCGTCAGCAGGTTCGCGGCACCCCACTCCTTGAGCAAGGTGATGCCATCCACATCGGGCATCCAGATGTCGAGCAGCACGAGATCGGGCCGCATGCGCTCGCGCACAGCGCGAGCCTCCGCGGCGTTCTCGGCCAATTCGACTGAATGGCCTTCGTCCGACAGGATGTCGGACAGCAGGCCTCGGATGCCCAACTCGTCATCGACCACCAGAATCGTTGCCATCAGCGCTCAGTGCACCTGGGTTGCCGCTCCGCCTGCGTCTTGGGTTGTCTGAGCGCCCCCGGCGGTGGGTGTTGTGGGGCTCAGTCGTGAAAATGATAACGAAACTTGGGCCCCTGCGACCGGACCGTCGGCCACATCGTTCTGTCGCAGGTTGCCCAGGCGCACGCGCGCACCGTGTTCGTCGGCGATCTTGCGCACCACGGCCAGGCCCAGGCCGGTGCCTTTGGACTTGGTCGTCACGTAGGGCTCGAAGGCACGGCGCAAGACTTTGTCGGCGAATCCGGGTCCGTTGTCGGTGATGAGCAAGCGCACTGCGCGTGCTTCGTCGCCTGATCCATGGGCAAGCTCCGTGCGCAGCACCACGCGCCCGTCGGCGCGTTCGGCCACCGCGTCGAAGGCGTTCTGCAGCAGATTGTGGATCACTTGGCGCAACTGGGTCGCGTCGCCCATGATCGACGGCAGCCCGTTGGCGAGTTGCGCTTGCACGCGCCCTTGTTCCTGCGCCTGGCCGTACAGCGCCAGCACGTCCATCACCACCGCGTTCAAGTCGAGCGGCACCAGCTGTGCGGACGGCAGGCGCGCGTAGTCGCGAAACTCGTCGACCAGCTGCTTCATCGCCTGCACCTGCGTGACGATGGTGCCGACCGAGCGCTCCAGCAGCGCACGTTCGCTGGCGCCGAGCTGCGCCTCGAGCTTGTGGCGGATGCGCTCGGCCGACAGCTGGATCGGCATCAGCGGGTTCTTGATCTCGTGCGCCAGGCGCCGCGCCACCTCGGACCAGGCGATCGAGCGCTGCGCCGACACCACCTCGGTGATGTCGTCGAACACCATCAGGCGCGCCTCGTTCGGCAGTCACCGCGCCGCGCACCAGCAGGTTGATCGTGGTCTGCTCGTTGACTTTGCAGCTCGAAGGCGTCCTGCCAGTGGTCGCGTTCGCCGGCCTCCGGGCTGGCGCGTGTGCAACTCGTAGCGCTGCCACGACCTTGTGCGCGAATTCGGCCATGCCCGGCACCTCGTCGAGCGGCCGGCCGATGAAACACCGACAGCGGCTGGCGCAGGATGCGCGTGGCACCCGGGTTCACGGTATCGATCGCGCGCTGGCGGTCGAACACGATCACGCCGGCGCTCAGCGCGTCGAGGATGGTCTGCAGGCGCGTGCGCGCGCCTTCGAGCTGCGCCACGCCGCGCCCGACCTGCTCGCGCGCGTCGGCGAGCTGTTCGGTCATGCGCGCGAAGGCGCGCGTCAGGCCGCCGAGCTCGTCGCGCGACGCGAACACCGCCTTGGCCTTCAGGTCGCCCTCGGCGACCTCGCGCACGCCATCGGCCAGCACCACCAGCGGCCGCGCGATCTGGTTGCCGAGAATCGCCGCCACCAGCACCGCGCCGAACACCGCCAGCACCAGCGCCAGCGTCAGCGTGCCGATGTACATGCGGCGCAGGCCCTCCTGCGCGATCGCGCGGCGCTGGTACTCGCGGTACGCGTTCTGCACCGCCAGCGCATTGGCCACCAGCTGCGGCGACACCGTGCGCACCACGTACAGGAAGCGCTCCTCGCGTGCCGCGATGCTGATCTCGTTGCTCGGGATCGGCACCAGCGCGCGCACGCGCACGGCCGGGCGTGCGCCGCCGGCGGCCGGCTCGTCGTCCAGCCCCTCGAGCTGGCTCGCCGCGCCGGCCGTGCGCGCCTGGCGCAGCAGCTGCGGTGCCGGCCGCGGCGGCGCGATCGCGCCCGCCTGCGCGCTCGGCCTGCGCCAGCACCTGGCCGCTGGGGCCGAGCAGCATCACGTCGCGCGCATCGATCTGCTCGCGCACGCGCTCCAGCGTGAGCGGCCCGATCGATTGGCGCGGCGTCTCCGACAGGCGCTCCGCCGCCAGCTTGGTGTTGGACACCAGATCGGCGCTCAAGGCCTCGAGCGTGCCGCGGCCCAGCGCCAGACCGGCATCGAGCGCGCCGGCCACCTGCGCATCGAACCAGGTCTCGATGCTGCGCGACACGAACTGCACCGAGACGGTGTAGATCAGCACGCCGGGCACCACGCCCACCACCGCAAAGATGCCAGCGAGCTTGATCAGCAGCTTGCTGCCGAACTTGCCGCTGCGCAGCCGCAGCCACAGGCGTGTGGCTGCGATCGCGATCACCAGCAGCAGCGCCGCCGCGACCACGAGGTTGACCCAGAACAGCCAGACGAAGTTGCGCTCGAACAGGTCGCGCTCGCTGGTCAGCGACAGCATGAAGGCGATCACCAGGCCGGAGCCGATCAGCGCCAGCAGCGAGATCGCGAGGGCCCAGCGCAGCGACTTGCTCATGTTGGTGCCGGTCAGCGCCGCGCCGCCTCGATGGCCCGTTCGTCGACGCGCACGGTGCGCGAGGTGCCGAGCGACCAGTCGTTGCCCAGGCCGATCTGCAATGGCTGCGGCAGCTGCGTCGGGTCGAGGCGGTAGCTGAATTCCACGTAGTAGCGCTGCCCGGCGTCGAGCTGGCTGCCTTCGGCCAGCGGCCAGCCGCTGACGCGCGAGATCACCGCCAGCGCGTCGGACAGCGTCGCATAGCTCTGGCCCAGCGGTCCGAGCGCGACCCGCCAGCTGCCGGTGAGCGGCTGATACGACAGGCGGTAGCTGCGCGCCACGCGCGCCACGCGCTCGTCGCGCCAATACCAGCGCGAACGGAACAGGGTGGCTTCGACATCGAAGTACATCGGCACGCCGCGGCGCAGCGCATCTTCAATGGCGCGCGACAGCGTGAGCCGCGCGCTGAATTCGAGCGCCAGTGTGCCCTCATCGGCGCGCAGCTCCAGCGTGCCCAGCTCCACCCCCTGCGCGTGCGCGGGAACGGCAGCGGCGAGCAGGCTGAGGCAAAGGCACCCGATTTGCCACACGCGTGCCAACCCCGCGCACCACGCCGTGCGCGGCTGTTGACCTGAAGTCGGCGCGCGGCGCATGGGTTTGGCTGCGGATCAGGGCTTGCGGATCAAGGCGTAGAAAAACCCGTCCCCCACGACCGGCGCCGTGGCGAATCGATTGCGATCATTGTCCGGCAGCGGCAGCAGGTGACCGGGCGTGGCCGGCTCGAGCCGTGCCCCTTGCGCGCCAGGGCGTTGCAAAAAAGCGTCGATCTGCTGCTGGCCTTCGACACGAAAGATCGAACACGTCGCAAACAGCAACACTCCGCCCGGTGCGAGCGTGGGCCAGAGCGCGTCGAGCAGTTCGGCCTGCGTGCGCGCCAGCGCCGCCAGATCGTCGGCACGGCGCAGCCAGCGCACGTCAGGGTGGCGCCGCACGATGCCCGACGCGCTGCACGGCGCGTCGAGCAACACGGCGTCGAACGGCTGGCGGTCCCACCAGGTGCCGGTGAGGCGCGCGTCGGCGCATTGCAGTCGCGCACTCAGGTGCAGGCGCTGCAGGCCCTGCTGCACGCGCTGCAGGCGCGCGGCATCGACATCGAGCGCCGTCAGGTCCAGGTCGGCCAGCTCCAGCAGGTGCGCGGTCTTGCCGCCCGGCGCCGCGCAGGCATCGAGCACGCGTGCGCCGGCGTGCAGGCCGGCGCCCAGCAACAGCGGCGCGGCGCGCTGCGCCGACAGGTCCTGCACCGACACATCGCCCTCGGCGAAACCGGGCAATTGGGTCACCGGGCTCGGGTTGTGCAGCCACACCGCATGCGGGCCCACCACCTGCGCCGTGCGGCCGTTGGCCTCGAGCCGCTTCACGTAGTCGGGCGCGGACGTGCGGCGTGCGTTGACGCGCAACACCATCGGCGGCGGCGCGTTGCTCGCGGCAAGCAGCTCGCGCCACTGCGCTGGCCAATCCTGGCGCACGCGCTCGATCCACCACAGCGGATGGTTGTATGCGGCGACTCCGTGATGGCGCACCGCCTGGAGCTGTTCGATGCGTTCGCGCACGAAGCGACGCAACACCGCATTGACGAAGCCGGTCGACGCCGGTGCCACGTGGCGTGCGGCCTGCACCGCCTGGTCGACCAGCGTGTGTTCGGCATAGGGCTGCGTGCCGTCGTCGCGCGGCACCAGCAGCGCCAGCGCGCTCAGCAGCAGCGCCTCCACCGGCGGCGGCGGTGCGCGCGGTGCCAGGCGCTCGCGCAGGGCCTGGGCGGTGCCGAGCTGGCGCATCACATCGCTGGCCAGCGCCAGCACGCCAGGCCGCAAGTCGGCGGGCAACGTGTCGAGCACCGCCGTCAGCGAACGGCCGGCGCGCACCGCGGCCAACGCATCGGCCGTGCGCTCGAGCAGCCGGGCCAGCGGCGGGGCGGTCGAAGGGGGCATCGAAGCAGTCTAGTGCGACCCCTGCAACGCCCGGTGCAAGGGCATGGCGCGGCTGAGACAATGGGCTCCCGAGAGCGTCTCGATAGAAAGGCCGTGATGCCCAAACCCACCAGCACCATCACGCGCGTGCTGCGCAACGAGGCCGATCTGGCCGCGATGCCCGCGTCGGAGCGCATCCGCTACCGCCTCGTCGGCGCCGACTGCCGGTACCACGCCAACGACAACATCGCCGCCCACGTGCAGCCGGGTGAGCTCGACGAGTTGAAGGCCGAGGTGCAGGCCAAGATGCAAGACGTGCTGCGCGCGCTGGTGATCGATACCGACGGCGACCACAACACCCAGGGCACGGCCGAGCGCGTGGCGCGCATGTTCGTCGACGAGGTGTTCCGCGGCCGCTACGTGAGCGCGCCCAAGGTGACCGAGTTTCCGAATGCATCGCGTCTGAACGAGCTGATGATCGTCGGCCCGATCAGCGTGCGCAGCGCCTGCTCGCACCACCTGTGCCCGATTCTCGGGCGGGTGTGGATCGGCATCCTGCCCAACGAACACTCCAACCTGATCGGCCTGTCGAAGTACGCGCGCCTGTGCGATTGGGTGATGACGCGGCCGCAGATCCAGGAGGAGGCGGTGGTGATGCTGGCCGATGCGCTGCAGGAGCGCGTGAAGCCCGATGGTCTGGCGATCGTGATGGAAGCCGACCATTTCTGCATGCACTGGCGCGGCGTGAAGGATGACGATTCGGCGATGACCAACAGCGTGATGCGCGGCGCGTTCCTCAAGGACAACCACCTGCGCCGCGAATTCCTCTCGCTGCTGGCCAAAAAACGCGAGAGCTGAGAGGACAACACCATGCTGGTCCGACTGATGTACGCCAGCCGCGCGGTGCCCGCGGTCGACGGCGAAGAGCTGCATTCGTTGCTGCGGCAGTGCCGCACCAACAACCCCAAGCACGGCGTCACCGGCGTGCTGTGCTTCGCCGACCGCATCTTCCTGCAGGTGCTCGAAGGCAGCCGATCGGCGGTGAACCAGCTGTACCGCCGCATCGCGGCCGACGCGCGCCACCGCGACGTGGAGCTGCTGTCGTACCAGGAGATCGACGAGCGGCGTTTCGCCGGCTGGGCGATGGGCCAGGTGCAGATGTCCGGGCTGAATCCGGCGCTGATGCTCAAGTACTCGGCCGGAACGACGCTCGATCCCTATGCCATGCCTGGCCGCGTGTCGATGGCCCTGTTCGACGACCTGGTCGCGACCGCGTCGATCCACTGCGAACGGGGCTAACGCGCACCCCTGGGCAACAGCCGCTCGCGCGGCTGCAGCGCCGAATCGCCTTCCATCTCGATGGCCACCTGCGTGCACACCGCCCGGCACAACGTGGCGACGCGTTCGCTCTCGAGCCGGTAGCGGATCTGCGTGCCCTCGCGGCGGCGGCCGAGCACGCCCGCGCGGTACAGCGTGGACAAGTGCTGGCTCATGTTGGGTTGGGTGGTGTCGATCTCCTCGAGGAGCTGCGACACGTTCTTCTCGCCATTGCACAGCGCGCTGATGATCTTCAGCCGGATCGGAGTCGACAGCACCGCGAACAACTCGGCCACGCTGTCGAAAACGGCGTCCTGCACCTCGGTGTCGGCATCGGTGGTGGCGGCGGCTTTGCGGTTCATCGATTTCATTCTATCGATGCATGCCGAACGGCGTTGGCGCAGCGCCTTGCCGCGGGGTCACGGCAGATGCACTCGTTTGCCCACTTGACGCCGCCGCTGGCAGCGGTCGCGAAACACCGGCGAAACGCCTGCTGCGCTCCAATGCCGCTGCGCGATGCAACAATCGCGCCGCGTCGCGCCGACAGGACTGCGCGCCGCGCAACCTGGAGGTGAATGAATGACCCCACTTCTGCGCATCGCGACCGCCGGCCTGCTCGCCATGGCCGGCGCGGCGCACGCCCAAGACGCGAACCTCGGCCGCAGCCTCGCGGCCACATGCGCCAACTGCCATGGCACCAATGGGCAGACGCGCGGCGACAGCGTGTCGGCGCTGGCCGGCATGCCCGCCGAGCGCCTGATCCAGACGTTCAACGCCTACAAGAGCGGCGCACTGCCTGCGACGATCATGCACCAGATCGCCAAGGGCTACACCGACGATCAGGTGAAGGCAGTCGCCGCGTTCTTCGCGTCGCAGGCCAAAAAATGAGGACACGCGCCATGCAACAGCCACACTACACCTTGTCGCGCCGGCGCGTGCTGGGCGCCGGCCTGGCCGCCACCGTGGCCGCACCGCTGTTCGGCTGCGCCACCTCGGCCAGCGGGCCATCGATCGGCCGCGTGGTCGTGATCGGCGGCGGCTTCGGCGGCGCCACTGCGGCGCGCTACTTGCGCATGTGGGCCAACGTCGACGTCACGCTGGTCGAGCGCAACGACACCTTCATCTCCTGCCCGATCTCCAACATGGTGCTCGGTGGCCACAAGACGATGGCCGACATCACCGTGCCGTATTCGGGTCTGGCCGCGCTCGGCGTCAAGCGCGTCAAGGGCGAGGCGGTGGCGATCGACCCGCAAGGCAAGAAGGTGCGGCTGGCCGACGGACGCGAACTGCCCTACGACCGTTTGGTGGTCTCACCGGGCATCGACTTCATGTTCGATCAAGTCGCCGGGCTGACGCCTGCGGCGCAGGAGAAGATCCTGCACAGCTGGAAGGCCGGGCCCCAGACGGTGGCGCTGCGCCGGCAGCTCGAGGCGATGCGCGACGGCGGCGTGTACGCGCTCACGGTGCCCAAGTCGCCCTACCGCTGCCCGCCCGGACCCTACGAGCGCGCGGCGATGGTGGCCAGCTACTTCAAGCAACACAAGCCGCGCTCGAAGGTGCTGCTGCTCGACGCCAACCCGGAGATCCAGTCGAAGAAGGCGCTGTTCGAGAAGGTCTATGCCGATGAGTACAAGGGCATCATCGAATACCGGCCCAACAACGAGTTGAAGGCGGTCGACGCCGCGACGAACACCGCCAAGCTCGAGTTCGACGACGTCAAGGTCGATGTGCTCAACGTCGTGCCGCCGCACCGCGGCGGCGACATCGCGCGCAGCGCCGGCTTGCTCAACATGAACGCGCGCTGGATCGGCGTGAACTGGCTGTCGATGGAATCGACCGCGGTGCCAGGCATCCACGCGCTGGGCGATGCGGTGCTGTCGGCGCCCGCGATGCCCAAGTCGGGCCACATGGCGAACCAGCATGCGAAGGTGGCGGCAGCGGCGATCATCCAGTTGCTGAAGGGCGAACCCGTCAATGCTGCGCCGGTGGTGATGAACACCTGCTACAGCTTCGTCACCGCAACCGACGTGATCCACGTGGCATCAGTGCACCAGTACGACAACGCCGACAAGACCTTCAAGGCGGTGCCGGGCTCGGGCGGCGTGTCGTCAGCGCCCAGCGCGATGGAGGGGCGCTACGCGCTGTCGTGGGCGCAGAACATCTGGAGCGACATGCTGGCGAGCTGACGCCAGCGGTGCATCACGGCGCCAGGCCCGGGTTGCCCTGCACGCCCATCAGCTTGGGCGTGTTGATGCGGCGCGGCCTGACGCGCCCGCCCTGCTGCGCGAGCCAGGCTTCGACCACATCCCACACCGGCTGCGTGTTGGCGGCGCGCGCGTCTTCGCTGACCGGCGCCCAGCCGGCGACCTTGTAGGTCTTGTCGGCTTCGAGCGGCTTGCCGTTCAAGCGCAGGTCGTCGACGCGCGCCCCCATCTTGGCGCCAGGCGTCATCGTGTAGGTCAGGCCGCCCACGCGCACCATGTCGCCGCCTTGCTGGTAGTACGGGTCGGGATTGAACAGGTTGTCGGCCACGTCCTCCAGCACGGTCTTGATCATCGCGCCGCTCATGTCGACGAGCGTGGTGTACGGGTAGGTGATCGCGAGCTGGTCCATCATCAGCTCGCGCGTGATGGTCTCGCCCGGCAGCAGCGTGGTGCCCCAGCGGAAGCCCGGCGAGAACGCGATCTCGGCGCCTTGCACCTCGATCAGCGCATCGCACACCAGCTGGTCCCAGGCGCCGTTGAAGTTGCCGCGCCGGTACAGCAGGCCGTCGGTGATCGCCAGCTTCTCGCCGCAGCTTGGCCTCGTACGGCGCGCGCACCTTTGCCGATCAGCGCTGCCATCGCAGCGTCGGGCGGCAGCAGGTTGGCGAACACCGGCAGCAGGCGGTAGCGGAAGTCCGCGACCTTGCCGTCTTTCACCTGCAGGTCCATCACGCCGAGGAACTTGCCGTTGCTGCCGGCGTTGGTGACGAGCGTCGTGCCGCGCGGCGTTGCCGACACGCACGCGCGACCGGCACGCCGTCGTGCGTGTGGCCGCCGAGGATGGCGTCGATGCCGCGCACGCGCGATGGCCAGCTTCAGGTCCACGTCCATGCCGTTGTGCGACAGCAGCACGACGACCTGCGCGCCCTTGGCGCGCGCGTCGTCGACCGTCTTCTGCATCTGCTCGTCCTGGATGCCGAAGCTCCAGTCGGCGACGAAGTAGCGCGGGTTGGCGATCGGCGTGTACGGAAAGGCCTGGCCGACGATGGCCACCGGCACGCCGTTGATCTCGCGCAGCACGTAGGGCTCGAACACCGGGTCGCCGAAGTCGGTGGTCTTCACGTTCTGCGCGACGAAGGACGCGATGCGAGGCACCGCCTTGCGCACCGGCCCTTGAAATCGCCGTCGACGACCTGCTTCACGCGCTCCATGCCGTAGGTGAACTCCCAGTGGCCGGTCATCACGTCGACGCCGAGCAGCTGGCTGCGCATCGACCATGTCCTGGCCCTGGGTCCACAGCGCGGTGGCCGAGCCTTGCCAGGTGTCGCCGCCGTCGAGCAGCAGCGCGCCGGGCCGGCTCGCCTTCAGCCGCTTGACCAGCGTGGCCAGGTGCGCGAAGCCGCCGACCTTGCCGTAGCGACGCGACGCCGTCTCGAAGTCGAGGTGCGTGAACGCATGGGCCAGCGGCGAGTCGGTGGCGATGCCGCGCTTCGCGCAGCAGCGCGGCGCCCACCAGGTGCGGCCAGCGGCCTTGCAATCGGCCCACGCCGAGGTTGACGCTCGGCTCGCGGAAGTGGATCGGCAGCAGCTGCGCATGGCAGTCGGTCATGTGCAGCAGCGACACCGCACCCGGTCCCTTGAACGGCGGCGCCGTGTCGTACAGCGCGGCGCCGGCCTGCGCCGCGTCGGCATCGGCCCAGCGGCCGAGCGCGAAGCCGGCCGCGCCGGCCATCGCGAGCACCTGGAGTGAACTCGCGTCGGCTCAGGCTCATGGCTTCACGACGGCCCGAAGACCCGCAGAGTGCCTCGTGCGCGCGTCACTGATTGACCGGCGACTTCGGGTCGAGCAGCAGCGCCATCACGTCGCGCAGCTGCGTCTTCGTTGAGCAAGCCCAGTGGCCGAAACGCGGCATGTCGGAGCAGGCCGCGTAGGCCTTGCTGTTCCACAGCTTGCCCCAGGTGTACTGCACGATCGGCGCGGCCGCGGCGTCGGTCGACGTCTCTCACGCCGCGCAGCTTGCCGTAGTTGTACAGGCTCGGGCCGATGGTGCCGAACGAGATCTCTTTCTTGTCGATCTGGTGGCAGTTGTAGCAGTTGCCGCCGTTGTCCTGGGGGCGGCCGACGCATCGGTCCAGGTCATGCCGCGACCGTTCTGCGCCAGCTTCTCGCCCTCGCGCCAGTCGCCGAGGTAGCGGCCACCGGCGGGCCACTTGATCGTGCCCATCGACTCGCTCTCGATCGCGCTTGGCCACGTCGTCGCCGGGCGCCGCTCGGCGACGAGCAGGCGCGTTGGCCGAGATCCTGCTTCAGGCGATCGACCTTGGCGATGCCCTGGTCGCGGAACGACGCCTTCATCATCGCCGCCGTCATGCTGCGTCGAGCTCGGCGCTCGACGGCAGCGACGTGCAGCCGGCGAGCCGCGCAGCGCAGCGGCGACGACAACGACGATGCTTCATTGGATGGAGGGTCTGCATCGCACTCACCGCTTGATCGACGGCGCGATCGACTCGGCGCCCTTGGCGTTCACGCCCATGTAGGTGGACGAGCGCGACCGTCGCTTCCGAGCCGAAGCCGGGAAACGGAAAGCGCTGCTGGCGGTAGCAGTCGTTCAGGCGCCGCTGCATGCCCCACATCTCGCCGTTGCTCACGCGGTAGGCCGGCCAGGCGGCGAAGCCGATGCCGTCGCCGGGGTTCTTGTTCAGGTTGGGCAGGTCCTGCAGGCGGATGCGCTTGCCGTCCTCGCCGTGGCACGAGGCGCAGGAGAAGTCGTACGGCCCGCCGCGGAAGATAGAACACCCGCTTGCCGATCTCGTACATGCGCCGCTCTTCGGCATGCGCTTGCGGCAGGTTGAACCGCAAGCCGCGCGACGCGGCGGCGACATAGGTAGCCAAGGCGGTCCACGTTCGCCTGCTCGCCGCGGCCGAATGGCGTCTTGGCGATCTCGTCGGCGTTCAGCCCCTGCAGCGTCTGCATGCAGGTCAGCAGGCGCGACTCCAGGTCCTGCACCTTCTGCGTGTCGGCGAACTAGCGCGGCAACTCGACGAACGCGCCCTTGACCACGCCCGGGACCCTTGCCGAGGTCGCACCGCTCGAGCGATGCGTTCTTCGGGCCGCGCTTGCTGCTTCCACAACGCCTCGCCCTTGGCCTCGAACAGCTCGGCCGGGTTGCCGTCCTCGAGCATCTTGCGGTACTCGGCGATCGCCGTCGGCGCGTCGACTTCTGCGCCTGCGCCGGCGACAACGCCAGTCCCATGAGGCCATGCGGCCCCGATCCACAACGCTTTCACCGTGTCTCCTGTGTGTTGTCGAGGGCCGCGGCTCAGGTCACCGTGGCTTCGTCGGTGCGCTTCTCGCCCCGGTTGTCGATCCAGGTCACGGTGATCTTGTCGCCGGCCTTGGCGCCCTTGACGTGAACTGCAGGAACGGGTTCTTCGACACCGCCGGGCCCCACTCGGCGGTCAGCACCGTCTTGCCGTTGTGCGGCCGCGGTGACTTCCTGGATGAACCAGGCAGGAATGATCTTGCCGGCGCGCGTCCTTGCGCTGGCCGGTTTCCATCTCGTGGCTCATCAGCACGCGCACGACTGCCTTGTCGCCCTGCGCCTGCGCGCGAATTCGCATCGGATCTGCTGCCATGTCAACCGCCGCAGCCGCCCAGCGTGACCTTGATCTCCTTCTGCGCGAACAGCACCTTGCCGTCGCCCATCATCGCCACCGCGATAGACGTTGCGACGACTGGCCCATCTTCACGCGCGTGGAGAAGTTCGGCTCGAGGGCGTCGGTGACGTCGAACACCGCCGCCAGCGTGTTCGGGTTCTTCTCGACCAGCAGCAGCCAGCCGCTTCACGCCGGGCAGCGTTGCTCGCGCAGCCCACCGGCACGACGGCGCCGTTCTCGGCGATGTCGGGGCCGGTCAGCGTCACGTCCTTGCTCTCCACCGGAGCCGAACCGCCGAGCGCCTTCACCGCGTCGGCCAGGTTCTTCGCTTCGAAGGCCGCTTGCGGCCAGGCGGCCTGCGCCGCGCGTCGGCAGCAGGCCTGCAGCGGCCAGCAGCGCCGGCCACATGGGCCGACGTTCAAGCACCAATCTTCGGGTGACCATTGCTTCGAACTCCTTCGATCGAAGCCATCATAGGCGGGCCGCAACAACCTGCGGCCCGTGGGTTCTACGGGTGTCGCGCGTCGACGCTCGCGTTCACTGCACCGCGCCCTGCGCGATCCAGCGCGCCATGGCCAGCGCATCGGACTCGGGCAGGTTCTGCGGCGGCATCGGCACGCTGCCCCACGCGCCCGCTGCCTCCCGAGCGGATCTTGTCGTTCAGGTAGGCCACCGCGTCGCCGCGGCCACCGTGTTTGCGGCCGACCTCGCGAAACCCCGGGCCGACAAGCGGGCCCTCAAGGCCGTGGCACGCGGTGCAGCCGTGCTTGCCGGCCAGTGCCCATGGCGCCGCAGCCGGCGCTGACGGTGGCCGCGGGAGCACCGGCAGTGGCGTGCTCGCGAGGTGTCGACCCCGCGCTGGGCACCGACGCTGCGGTTCTGCTCGGCGAGATTGCCGTGCGCATCGCGGGCGTGGTCGGGAATCGTCGACGCGATGCGTGGCGCGCTGGTGCAATTGCGCGTGCATGCAGCGGCCTGCACGTCGGCGCGCGACCGGTGACACCCGGCCACAGCGCGTGCGCCTGCGTCATGCCGTTGCGATTGGGCAGCCGCGCCTGCGCCTCGGCGATGTTCGCATCGGACAACACGAAGTCATCGGGCAGCACGCCGCCCAGATTGAGCATGTAGGCCATCACCGCATACACCTCGTCGGGCGACAGCGACTTCGGCGCGCTCCACGGCATCGCGCGGTAGACGTAGTCCCACAGCGTCGACAGCGTCGGCAGCTTCATCAGCGTGGTGCGCCCGGGGAACGACGGATCGGTGAGGCGGGCGCTGCGGCCGCGCTGGACATCGTTGGCGCCGGTGCCGCCGACGATCGGCTGGAACACCTGGTTCGACTCGCCGAACATGCCGTGGCAGCTCGCGCACTGGTCCTCCCAGATCTGCTGGCCCTGCGCGACCGTGCCCGAACCCTTCGGCAGGCCCTTGAAGTCGGGCCGCACGTCGGTGTCCCACGCCGCCAGCTCGGCGGGTGTGGCGACGCGTCCGATGCCGACATAGGCGGCGCTTTGGGCACAGCGCCAACGTCGCGGCGCCGCCGAGCAGCAGCGATGCGATCGCGTCACGCCAGCTGCACATTGCGCACCTCGCCGCTCTCGCTCACCAGCCACGACTGGACGGCGTTGTTGTGGTAGATCGAGCGCGAACCGCGTGCGGCGCGCAGCTGCCGATAGGTCGGCTGCACGTAACCGGTGTCGTCGATGGCGCGGCTTTGCACCAGCGCGGGTTTGCCGTCCCACACCCAGTCGGCATTGAAGCGCGTGAGGCACTTGTGCATCACCGGCTCCTGCAGACGGGCGGGTCGCCAGTTGCGTCCGCCGTCGGTGGACACATCGACGCGTTTCACCTTGCCGCGCCCGGACCAGGCAAGTCCCGAAATGCTGTAGAAGCCCTTGTCGAGCAGCACCTGGCCGCCCGACGGCGTGGTGACCACGCTCTTGCATTCCTGGATGCTGGTGTACTGCCGGTGCAGGCCGTCGGGCATCAGGTCGACGTAGTGCAGCGTCTCGTCCTTGGTGCCATAGGGCTGGTCGCCGACCTCGAGGCGGCGCAGGTACTTGACCCAGCTCACGCCTTGCACGCCCGGGCACGACCAGGCGCAACGGGTAGCCGTTCTCGGGGCGCAGCATCTCGCCGTTGCAGCCATAGGCCACCAGCACTTCGCCGCGTTCGACCAGGTCCATCGGGATGGTGCGCGTCATGCCCGATCCGTCGGCGCCTTCGGCGAGCAGGAAACGGCCGCGCCGGGAGTCGGCACCGCACAGGTCGAGCAGCAGCTTCACCGGCACGCCGGTGAACTCGCAGCAGCTCAACATGCCATGCGTGTACTGCACCGTCGGCACCGCGACGTTGCCCCATTCCATGCCGGTGTTGGCGCCGCATTCGATGAAGTGGAAGCGCGACACCGACGGCAGCCGCATCAGCTCGTCCATCGTGAAGACCATCGGCGTCTTCAGCAAACGCGCGTCGGAGCCGTTCAGCATCAGCCGGTGTTTCGTCGGGTCGACGTCCCACCAGCCCTGGTGGTGGCGCTCGAAATGCAGGCCAGTCGGCGTGACGATGCCGAACAACGACTGCAGCGGCGCGAACGACACCGAGGCCTGGCGCGTCTGCGTGAGCCCCGGGCTCTGCCGGCGCTGCACGTTGCGCTCGTGCTGCGACGGCCGCCCATAGCCATCGGTGGCCACCGGGTTGCCAAGCCCTTTGCCATGCGCCGGCACTTCCAGAATGTGCGGATCGCCTTGCGCGTGCGCGATCGCGGCGCCGCCGCCGGCCAGTGCGGCCGCGAACGCGCCGCGCAGCACGTCGCGCCGGCCCTGGCGCAATTCAACCGCGGCGCGCGCGATGTCGGCACCGCACACGAACCCCTCGGGTGCTCTCAGCCAGCGGCCGGTCACGGGAGGCGAAGAGGGTTGCTGCATGGGGTGCCGCGCGATGTCGCGTGCACTATACATCGCAATATAAGCAGTTAGCAATGCATAAAGCGTGTCAGCGTGTCAATTCGCTTGCTGCGCAGCAGCAGAAGCAGCGTGGACGGCTGCGCCGCCTCAGGCGGCGTCGAGGTCGTCGAAGCAAGCCGCCACGGCGGGCGGCTGCGGGCTTTCGAGCAGGTGCGCGGCGATGCGCAGCGCCTCGGCGGCCGGCGCGCCGAGCTGGCCGGCCGGGGACAACGAGACCGCGGCGTCGACCCAGCGCCGCACCAGCACCGGCCGCAGCATCCACGGCAGCGCCTGCACGTCGTGCAGCGCGCTGACCAAGGCGTTGGAGTCGGGCATGTCGCGCGTGGCGCCGGCATCGGGCCACGGCTTCATCACCTCGAGCCACCAGCGTTCGCCGCTGGCCTGCGTGCCCGACACCACATCGAGATCGATCTCGGGTGAGGGCACGATGCGCGACAGGAACGCCGCGAAGCGGCCGATCTGCCGCGCCGTCTCGGTGGCCAAGCCATCGAGGTCGACCTCGGCCGCAGCCGGGAGCGCGATGGCGCGCACGTCGCCGAGCGCATGGCGGATCGCCAGCCAGCGCAGCCGGTCGAGCGCCATCGCGCGGCCGTCGGCGGCGATCAGGCGGCGCACCGCACGCAGCAACTGCTGGCGCTTGTCGAGCGGTCCCAGTGCGACCTTGGCGATGAACTTTTCCAGCCACGGCACCCGCTCGGAGGGGTGCAGCTTGATCAGCTCGTTGCGCAGCTCTTTGGCACCGACCGTGTGTCGGTTCTCGTCGCGCCACACCGCCATCTCGCGGGCGCGGCCCGGCGTCAGCAGCAACGCGAGCACGGCGGCATGCAACTGCCCCGGTCCGGCCACCAGCAACATCCGCGCGCGCCGCTGCGCCTTTTCCACCGGGTCGGCCCGCGTTGGCGCCGCGACCGGTTCGGCCGCGGGCACCGCGGGCGGCGTGGCAGGAACCGGCGCCGCGGCCGGTGGCACGGGCGCCTGCTCGTCGTTGCTGCTCATCGAGCCGCGCTCACAGCGTGCCCGCCGCTTCGAAGCGGAACACCGGCGCCAACAGACGTGTCGGAAACTGCTTGATCGCTCTGTTGTAGGCGGTGCTCGCGGTGTTGAAACGCTGACGCGACTCGAGCAAGCGCGGACCGAACGCGAACAGCGCCAGCATCTGCGTGGCCACGGTCTCGTGCGCATGCAGCGCCGGGTCCGACTCCACCTGGTTCAGCACACGCGCCACCGTGGCATTGAGCGCGGCCTCGGCGGTGGCCAGGCTCTGCGCCGATGGCGCCCGTGACGGCCGTGCGCGCACCGCGTGCACGGCGGTCAGCAGCTGCGCCTGCGCCGAGCGCAGCGCGTCGATCGCGCCGCGGCCGGTGGGCCACAGGTCCCACAACGCATCGGCCAGCGCGTGGATCACCTGGCCGCGCTGCTCGAGCAGCGTGTCCATCTGCGCCCAGGCCTCGAAGATCGAGGCACGCAACGCGATGATGCGGTTGTGCGCGCCGACCATCCAGAAGATGCAGATCACCAGCGCGGCCAGCAGCAGCCATTGCGTGGAGGTCACCGCAGAACCCCGCGCCGCACCGGTGGCATGGTCATGACCGCAACTCGCCGTTGCCCAGCACCAACCACTTCTGCGATGTCAGGCCCTCGAGGCCGACCGGGCCGCGGGCGTGGAACTTGTCGGTCGAGATGCCGATCTCGGCGCCGAGTCCGTACTCGAAGCCGTCGGCGAAACGCGTGCTGGCGTTGACGATCACGCTGGCCGAATCGACCTCGCGCAGAAAGCGCATCGCGTGCGCGTGGTTGGCGGTGAGGATGGCGTCGGTGTGGTGCGAGCCATAGCGGTTGACGTGCGCGATCGCCTCGTCGAGGTGGTCGACGACCTTCACGCTGATGATCGGCGCCAGGTATTCCTCGGCCCAGTCCGACTCCTGCGCCGGCGCGGTCTTCAGGTTCGGCACGTGGCGCAACGCGGTCAACGCGCGCTCGTCACCCCGCATCTCCACACCCTTGGCCGCGAAGATCGCGCCGAGGCGCGGCAGGAACCCGTTGGCCTGGCGCACGTGCACCAGCAGCGACTCGGCCGCGTTGCACGGGCTGAACTTCTGCGTCTTGGCGTTGTCGGTGACCTTCAGCGCCATCTCGAGATCGACCTCGGCATCGACATACACGTGGCAGTTGCCGTCGAGGTGCTTGATCACCGGCATCTTGGCCTCGGCCGACACGCGCTCGATCAGGCTCTTGCCGCCGCGCGGGATCATCACGTCGACGTGTTCGTGCATCGCCAGCAGGCAGCCCACTGCGCTGCGGTCGGTGGTGGCGACGACCTGCACCGCCTCGGTCGGCAGACCGGCCGACTCCAGCGCACGCTCGACAAGGCGACCCAGCGCCTGGTTCGACGCCAGCGCCTCGGAGCCGCCGCGCAGAATGGCGGCGTTGCCGCTCTTGATCGCCAGCGACGCCGCCTCGATCGTCACGTTGGGGCGGCTCTCGTAAATCATCGCGAACACGCCCAGGGGCACGCGCATGCGGCCGACCTGGATGCCGCTCGGCTGGCGCTTCAGCTCGGTGATCTCGCCGATCGGGTCGGGCATCGCCGCGATCTGCTCGCAGCCCTGCGCCACGGTCTCGATGATGGCCGGCGTGAGCTTGAGACGGTCGACCAGCGCCGGTTGCAGGCCCGCCGCGGCGGCCGCGGCGACTTCGGGCTGATTGGCCTGCTGCAACGCTTGCATCTCCGCGCGAAGCAGGCGCGCCAGCTCGCGCAGCGCGGCGTTGCGCGCGGCCAGCGGCGCCCGCGCCATCGCCGTCGATGCGGCACGCGCGGCCGTGCCCAGATGGGCCATGTAGACGGGGATGTCGGTCGGAGTCACGGGGTCAGATCGCACTGAATGGTCAGTCGGGCGGCGATTGTCCCACTGGCGCTAGAAATGCGCCAAGGCTGCAAGCCACAGCGGCGCGGTGAATGCAAAAGCCAATGTCGACACAACGATCGCCGCCGTGGCTTCTGCCTCGTCGGCACGGTAACGCTGTGCAAAGATCAATGCGTTGCTGCCCACCGGCAGTGCGGCCATCAGCACCACCACGGACAGCGGCGCGCCGACCAGGCCGAAGGCCCAGTGCGCCACCGCCAGCACCAGCGCGGGCATCAGCACCAGCTTGACCAGCGACAGCTGGACAGCGGCGGGCACCGGACCCTTCAAGCCGTAGCTCTCCAGCGACAGCCCGATCAGCACCAGGCACACCGGCACCACGGCGCTGCCCAGCACCTGCAGCAGCTGGTCGATCAGTTCCGGCAGCACCAGGCCGGCGGCGTTGAACAGCAAGCCCAGCACCAGCGGCAGCACCACCGGGTGCGTGACCATGTTGCGCAGCATCGTGTGCCAGGTGGCCGCGCTCGAACCGGCGGTGCTCGAGCGGGCGACGTCGTGTTCGACCAGTGCGGTCAACACGGTCAGCATCACCAGGCCGTGCAGGCTCACCAGCGTGAGGTGCAGACCGAGGCCGCTCTCGCCGAACAACGCCGCGGCGAGCGGGATGCCCACCTGCACCGCGTTGCCGTAGCTGGCGGTGATGGCGCGCACCGACGCGCGCGCCGGCTGCGCCGCGTGATCGCGCCAGCGGAACAGCAGGTACACGGCCAACATCGTCAGCAGCGCCGGCACGAAGAACGCGGCCAGCGTGCGCCACGGCAGCGCCGCCAGATCGAGCCGCGCCGCGGTGCGGAACAGCAGCGCCGGCACGAAGACCATGAACGCCGCGTTGCCGAGCACGCGCGCGGTGTCGCCTTCGCCGAGCCAGCGCTTGCGGCCGGCCCACCAGCCGATGCCGACGACGATGAACATCGCCAGCAACTTCGGCAGCACGAGCCACGACATGGTGCCCCCGCGCGGCTTTAGCGCGCCCTCAGCCCTTGGCGCTCTTGCGCGCGACGGTCTTCTTGGCCGCGGACTTCTTCGCCGCCGTCTTCTTGGCGGGCGCTTTGGCGGGCGCTTCGGGTTCGGGGGCAGCGGCCTTCTTCACGGCGGCCTTCTTGGCCACCGGCTTCGACGCTGCGTCTTCGGCGCCCGATGCCACCGCGCCGCCCTTGGCCGGTGCGCCCTTGGCGCCGCGCTGCGGCCGCGGCTCGAATTCGAACACCACCTTGCCCTGCTGCGGATCGAACTTGAGATACGCCTTGAACTTGCGCCGCGTCTTGTTGGAGATGAAGTTTTCCAGCAGGTCGGTGCGTCCGCTGCTCAGCAGCTTGTGCATCTGCTCGTGCGGCACCGGCTGCTGCAGGATGATCTTGCCGCTCTTGAAGTCGCAGGTCTGCTTCGGCCCGGTGGCGTGCTCGCAGACATAGCTGGTGCCGTGCTCGAACACGCGGCCCTTGCACTTGGGGCACGGGCCGAGCGAGGTCTGCGCGCTGAAGTCGACCGGCTCGCCATCCTCCTGCGCACGGCGCGCTTCCTCGCCGAAATCGAACTCCAGCTTCCAGTTGCGGATCTCGTCGTCGAACACCAGCCGCAACTCGGCCGAGAACGGCCAGCCCGCCTTGGAGCGGAAGCCCTCGAGCGGACCGATCTTCTTGTCGCGCAGAAAGGCTTCGGCTTCGGCGATCTCGAAGCTGCGGCCGCCCGGGATCTTGGTGATGCTGAACTCGCAGCTCTCACAGGCGAACCGGCGGTAGTTCTCCTTGACGACACCGCCGCAGCTGGGGCAGGGCGTGTGCAGCGTCGCGTAGTCGCCCGGAATCGTGTCGCGGTCGTACTCCTTGGCCTTGCGCACGATGCGCTGCGCCATCGCCGCCACGTCTTGCATGAACGCGTCGCGCGACAGGCGGCCATGCTCCATCTCCAGCAGCCGGTGCTCCCAGTCGCCGGTGAGCTCGGGCTTCGTCAGGTCCTCCACGTCGAGCCCGCGCAGCAAGGTCATCAGCTGGAATGCCTTCGCCGTGGCCACCAGCTCGCGGCCCTCGCGCAGCATGTACTTCTCGAAGATCAGCCCTTCGATGATCGCCGCGCGCGTGGCCGGCGTGCCGAGGCCCTTGTCGTGCATCGCGGCGCGCAGGTCGTCGTCCTCGATCAGCTTGCCCGCGCCTTCCATCGCCGACAGCAGCGTGGCCTCGGTGTAGCGCGCCGGCGGGCGTGTCTTCAGCGCCACCACGTTGACCTCGACATTGCGCACCGCTTCGTCGGGCATCACCGGCACCAGGTTGGCGTCTTCGTCCTGCACCTCCTTGCCGTACACCGCCTGCCAGCCGGCATTGACCAGCACGCGGCCGTTGGTCTGAAAGGTGTGCGCGCCCACGACGGTGGTGCGCGTGGTGACCAGGTACTCGGCGGGCGGGTAGAACACCGCGATGAAGCGCTTGACCACCAGGTCGTACAGCTTGGCCTCGGCCTCGCTCAGGTGCGTGGGCGTCTGCAGCGTGGGGATGATGGCGAAGTGGTCCGACACCTTGGCGTTGTCGAACACGCGCTTCATCGGCTTGACGTAGTCCGCTTTGATGGCGTGCTTGGCGTGTCTGGCCAGTTCGCGCAGCGGTCCGGGCAAGTCGCCGTCGGCCAGCACCGCCATCGTCTTCTTCACGACGCTCAGATAGTCCTCGGGCAGCGCACGCGAGTCGGTGCGCGGGTAGGTGAGCGCCTTGTGCTTCTCGTACAGCGCCTGCGCCAGCGACAGCGTGGTCTTGGCCGAGTAGCCGAAGCGGCCGTTGGCCTCACGCTGCAACGTGGTCAGGTCATACAGCAGCGGGCTCGACTGCGTGCTGGGCTTGCTCTCTTCGCTGACACGTCCAGCCTGGCCGCGCACCGCTTGCTCGATGGCGCGCGCATCGGCCTCGTTCCACAGCCGGTCGGCGCGTGCATCGGCATCGTCCTCGCTTTTCTTCCACTTGGGATCGATCCACTTGCCCTCGTAGGTGCCGGCCTTGGCCAGGAACGCCGCCTTCACCTCCCAGTAGTCGCGCGGCACGTGCTTGCGGATCTTCTCCTCGCGCTCGACCACGATCGACAGCGTGGGCGTCTGCACCCGGCCCACGGTGGTGAGAAAGAAGCCGCCGTCGCGCGAGTTGAACGCGGTCATCGCCCGGGTGCCGTTGATGCCCACCAGCCAGTCGGCTTCGGAGCGGCTGCGCGCCGCGTCGGCCAGGCCGTGCATCTGCTTGTCGCTGCGCAACTCGGCAAAACCGTCGCGGATCGCCTGCGGCGTCATGCTCTGCAGCCACAAACGACGCACCGGCTTGTTGAGCGGTTTGCCGGCTTCGGCGAACTGCAGGATGAGGCGGAAGATCAGTTCGCCTTCACGCCCCGCGTCGCACGCGTTGATCAGATCGGTCACGTCCTTGCGTTTGACCAGCTTGACCACCGCGTTGAGGCGCGACTTCGAGCGGTCGATCGGCGCCAGGTCGAAATGCGGCGGCACCACCGGCAGGTGGGCAAAGCTCCACTTGCCGCGCTTGACGTCGTACGCCTCGGGCGCCTTGATTTCCACCAGGTGGCCCACCGCCGATGTGACCACGTAGCGCTCGTTCTCGAAGTGGTCGGCATGCTTCTCGAACTTGCCGGCCTCCGACGTGAGCGCGCGCACGAGGTCCTGCGCCACGCTGGGCTTCTCCGCAATGATCAGTGACTTCGCCATGTCTTGTTCGCTATCTCTTTCGCTTCATCAGGCAACGAGCGCGGCGCTGGCGTCGCCGCACGTGCCTACAATCGCTGCCAGCCCTCGCGCGCGCGCACGCACACGCGCGCGCGCCTGATTTCAATGTACCCAATGAAAATGCCCAGCCCCAAAACCCGCCCGTCCGCGCCCGATTCCACCCGCAAAGCCCCCGCCCCCTCCTACAGCAACGGCAGCGCCGAATCCGGCCGCCGCATTCAGGTGCGCCAATCGGGCGTGCACGGCCGCGGGGTGTACGCGATCCGCTCGATCAAGAAGGGCGAGACCATCATCGAATACAAGGGCCAGATGATCACGTGGAAGCAGGCCGAGCGCCGCCATCCGCACAACCCGAAGGATCCGGATCACACGTTCTTCTTCCACATCGACGAAGAGCACGTGATCGATGCCGCAGTCGGCGGCAACGCGGCGCGCTGGATCAACCATGCCTGCAACCCGAACTGCGAATCCGACGTCGACGAAGACAACCACCGCGTCTTCATCAAGGCGGTGCGCAACATCAAGCCGGGCGAAGAGCTGTTCTACGACTACGGCCTCGTGCTCGACGAGCGCTACACCCCGAAAGTGAAGAAACAGTTCGCTTGCCGTTGCGGCGCCCGCGGCTGCCGTGGCACGATGCTCGCGCCCAAGCGCTGACGAATGAGCCCACGCCCGAAGCGGCCCGGCGGCCGCCTCCCCGTCGAGGGGGCAACACCTGCGGACCGGCGCAGCCGAATCCGAGGTGTTCCCTCGGCGTGCAGCGGTGCATCACGCGGCACCACACGTTGAGCCATGCAAGAGCACGCGTCCATCCAATGGCACAGCGAAGACCTGTGGAGCGAGCTGTCGGCGCTGCTGCCCGGCCTGTCGATCGAGGTGGTGGCACGCTGCGAGTCGACCAACACCGTGCTGGTGGAGCGCGCGCGCCGCTCCGGCGGCACCGACGCGACGCCATCGCGCCCCGGTGAGCTGGAGCCGCCGGTGAGCGGCCCGATACCCCTTGCCGGCACCACACCGCACGGCCGGCGCGCGGGCGACACGCAGCCCTGCCTGCTGGTGGCCGAACAACAAACCCGCGGCCGCGGCCGCTGGGGGCGCAGCTGGCAGTCGACAGCCGGCGCGTCGCTCACTTGCTCGCTGGCGCTGCCATTCACGCCACCCGACTGGTCCGGGCTGTCGCTGGCGATTGGCGTGGCACTGGCCGAGGCGCTCGACCCCGACGGTGTGCGTGCCGCGCCGCACGTCGCGCTGAAGTGGCCCAACGACCTGATGTGGGTCGATGGCTCGGGCCCCGGGCGCAAGCTCGGCGGCATCCTGATCGAATCGGTGCCGGTCGGCCAGCGCCGCATGGCAGTGATCGGCGTGGGCCTCAATGTGTCCGAGCAGCCGGTCAGCGAGCTCAGCACCGGCTTCGCATGCCTGCAGGAGCTGATGCCCGGCATCGACGCACCGGGCGCGCTCCAACGCATCGCGCGGCCGTGGATCGAGGCCGTGCTGCTGTTTCAGCGCGAAGGCTTCGCGCCGTTTCGCGAGCGCTTCGAGCGCCGCGACCACCTGGCGGGCCGCACGATCACCACCACGCTGGACGATCTGCCGAGCGGCGTGGCCGAGGGCATCGACGCGGCGGGGGCGCTGCTGGTGCGCGTGGGCGGCTCGCTGCGCAGCGTGGGCGCCGGCGATGTCAGCGTGCGGCCGCAGGCGGAGCCGACGGCGTGATGCGTGCGGTGCTGGTCGCGTTGGTCGCGGCCAACCTGCTGGTGCTGGCCTGGTCGTTCAACTGGCTGCCGTTCTTTTCGCTGCCTCGCGAGCGCGAACCCGAGCGCGTGCAGCGCCAGGTGCGTCCCGATGCGGTGCAACTGATCACGCCGAGCGCGGCCAGCGCGGCGCTGCAGGCCGCCGCCGCGCAGCGCACGCCGGGCGCCGCGCCGGCGCGATCACCGTCGAACCCGGCGCGACGGTGTGCCTCGAAGCGGGCCCGTTCGCCGCCCCCGAAGTGGCCGCCGCCGAGCGGGCGCTGCGCGACCTGAAGCTGCAGAACCTGGAGTGGACGCTGCAGCGCTCGGAGCGCGGTGGCTCGTACATCGTGTACCACGGCAAGTTCGCCGACAACGCGGCGCTGCAGCGGCGCCGCGCCGACTTGCAGCGACAGCAGATCAACGCCGAACCGGTGGTCAGTTCGCCCGACCTCGAGCCCGGCTTGTCGTTCGGTCGATTCGACACGCGGGCCGCGGCCGACGCGGCGCTGGCGCAGGTGCAGCAGCAGGGCGTGCGGCCCTCGCGCATCGTGACCATCACCTTTCCCGTGGTGGTCACGCTGCTGCGCGTGGAGCGCGCCGACGGCCCGTTGGCCGCCCGCCTCACGCAACTCAACTTGCCGCCGGCGGGCTCCGGCTTCAGGCCCTGCGCAGTGGCGAACTGACCGCGGGCCTGAGCGCGCGCACGGCGGCGGCGAGCAACACCAGCCAGATCCCACCCAACGCGCCACCACCGCTGTTGCCCTCGGGATCGAGCGCGGGATTCGGCGACGCCTGTGGCGTGATGCCGGCCGCCGCCAGCTCGGCGTTGTCGAGCACCTCGGCCGCGCGAGCCGGCGCCACATAGGCCCCGGGGTCGCGCGCATAGAACAAGGCCTGCTCCGCGTCGAGCATGCCGGCGCCGCAGGTGTCGGTGGTGCACAGGCAGCTGGCCGAGTTGTCCATCGAACACGCAGCCAGCCACGGCGATTGCACATGCGGCCGCGCCGACTTGCGCAGGCCGCTGATCAACTGATCGATCGACAGCTGCGGGTTGACCGACAGCATCAAGGCCACGGTGCCGGCAACGATCGGCGTCGCGAAGCTGGTGCCGAAGCTGCGTGCATAGATGGCCTCACCCGGCTCGGTGATGCCACCGTTGTAGAGGCTGAGCAGGCCGCCGTCGCTGAGCAGCGGTCCGGCGCTGTCGCCGCCGACAGTGGCCAGCGTCACCTCGGGCCCGAAGTTCGAATAGCGTGCCTTGAAGCCGTCGCGATTCAGCGCCGCCACGGCGACCACGCCGCGGCAATTGCCCGGACGCGTCACCACGCCCTGTCCGTTGCCTGCTGCGGCCACCACCACCACGCCCAGTGTCGCGCAGTTCGTCGATCGCACTTTGGTAAGCGCGGCTGCACGGCTTGTGGCCGCCGAAGCTCAGATTGAGCACGCGCACCGGGTTCGGGTTGCGCGGCAGCCAACCGCGTTGGCCATCGCGCACCCACAGCCCTGCGGCCCAGCGCATGCCGTCGACGATGTCGGCCACTTCGGCGCCGCATTTGCCGGCCACGCGCACGGGCACGATGCGCGCGTCCCAACTGACCGCGGCCACGCCCTCTTGGTTGTCGGTGCTCGCGGCGAGCATGCCGCCGACGATCGTGCCGTGCCACGAGCTGTCTTGCGACTCGCAGGTGGAGAACGCATCCTGCGCGCGCTCCGACGCGCCGACCCAGTCGCCCGGGTCGGTGGGATCGCTGTCGCGGCCGTCGCCATCGTTGGCCATCGCCGGGTCGCTGACCATGTCGACGCCCGGCAGCCAGCGGCCCTGCAATTCGGGATGCGCGGTGACGCCGGTGTCGAGCACGGCCACCGGCACCGACGGACTGCCGTTGTTCCACGTCCACGCCCGCTGCAATGCCCGGCACGCCGCGCAGTCGCGCGTCGATCTGTGCGCATCGGTGCCGCCCGCGGGCTGCAGCCACCACTGGCCCCCGGTGCCCGGGAAGAACGGATCGCTCGGCGTGGTGCTTTGCTGCAGCGGTTCGCGGTCGTTCGGCTCGGCCCAGGCGACCTCGGGCGACGCGCGCAGCTTCGCAAGCACGCCCTCGCTCTCGCTGGGCGACAACGAACGGCCGAAGTCCAACACATGTGCGGCGCGGCCTTGCGGACGCACCTTGGCGCCATCGGCTCCGGTCAGCTTGGCCACGCGCAGCAACCGTTCGCGCTGTGCCGCCAACCCATCGTCGCGGCCGGCATGCAGCGCCGTCTCGCGCGCTGCGTCGAAGTGCTGGCGGTGCGTCCTTCAGTTCGACGATGAAGCCGCGCGGCGCCGCCGCGTGTGCCGTGGCCGCGATCCAGCACATGCCCGCGGCGAACCCGGCGAGGGCGGCGCGCAGGCCGGCGCGAGACAGCCGGAGCGTGGCGGGCGACAACGCCCGCGTCATCTGCCCATGGCGCCGCGCCGCCACGCCCCATCGACGGCGCATTGCGCGCGCGCGATGGGCGACTCGATCGGAGTGCTGACGACGGTTGTGGCCACGGAATTCACCGAGGCCGCAGTATCAGCAGCGTGCCTGTAACCGAACACCCGCAAACAAGCGGGTCACGTGGCGCAGCGGCCACAACGGCGCGCTCAGCGCCAACTGCTCAACGCGAGCGTGTGTGACGCGAGACGGCGATGCACTTACACACTGCGGCGCGGACGCAGCACCGCCACCGCAACGCCCAGCGCGAGCAGCCAGGGCCACGACAGCGAGCCGCCGCCGCCACTCGGCGGATTGGACGCATTGCCGGTTGTCGACCGGCAGCGGCACCGCCACCGTACCCGCAAATCGACGCGTGTCGCTGAAGTTGCCGCTGTCGGTCGCGCGCAGACGAACCGTGAACGCGCCTGCTCCCGTCGTGGTCACGGTCCGCAGTGGACGCGTTGGTCGGTGACCCCCAGCGTGGCGATGCCACCGCCATCGACCATCGTCCATTCGTAGGCCGTGATGGTGCGCCGCTGGAGCGGCACCGAGCTCGACCGCATCGAGCGTGACGGTCGGTCGGCCGCGGGCACGGCCGGTGTGGCGACTGCGACCGCTTGTGACGTGGCCGGCGCACCGGCAGCCGCAACGGCCGCCGCGACATCCAGCATGCCGGCGCCGCAGGTGGTGGTCGTGCAGTAGCACTCGTCTTGCGGCCGCACTGGTGGGCGCTTGGCACATCGCGATGTCCGGCGAACCGCCGGTGGTCGGAAAGGCCGCGACGAGTCGCGCAGCGCCGTTCGCAACTGCGCCGGGGTCAGCGTCGGATTGCGCGACAACATCAACCCCGCCGCGCCGGCCACCAGCGGCGCCGAGAAGCTGGTGCCGACCGAGAAGTTGATCGCCGTCGCTGAAGGTGTTGGCGCCCGGCACCGTGGTGCCCGCGTTGGTGGCGCGTCAGGATCGGGAAGAGGCAGGCGCCGAAGGTGTTGACGCAATTGCCGCCCGGCGCAGACATCGCGATCTCCGGGCCCACGTCGGAGAAGCCCACCTTCGTGCCGGTGTGGCGCAGGCCGCCGACGCCAATCGCTCCGAGGCAGTTGGCCGGCTTGCCCACCGCGCGACCGACGTCGTTGCCCGCCGACACCACCACGCTGACCCCTGCCGCGATGACGTCTGCCACGGCCGCCTCGTACAACGTTCCTGCGCAGGCACCTGGCGAGCCCAGGCTCAGGTTCATCACCTTGGCCGGGGTCGGATTCGGCACCGGCGTGCTCGGAAGATGCCTGCGGCCCAGTACATGCCGGCGATCACGTCGGAAATGAAGCCACCGCACTTGCCCAGCACCCGAACGGGCAGGACACGCACGTTGCGGCCCACGCTGGCCATGCCGAAGCTGTTGTTGGTGGCCGCGCCCACCAACGCCGCGGTCTGTGTGCCGTGCCACGCAGCTGTCGCCGACATCGCAGCCCTCCAACACGCCGCCGGCTTGTCCGACTCGGCTTGGGTCACCCAGTCGCCCGGATCGGACGGATCGGCATCGACGCCGTTGCCGTCGTTGGCCGTGGTGAAGTCATTCGGCGCGTCGGCCGTCACGAAGTCGTAGCCGGGCAAGCAGCTTGCCGGCCAGATCGGGGTGGTCCCGGCGCACACCGGTGTCGAGCACGGCAACCACGACCGCCGGCGAGCCGACGGTCGCATCCCATGCGGCCTGGGCGTTGATCGACGGACACGAAGGTCGTGATGCTGGGCCGCAGGTACCACTGTCCCGCGGCCGGCGTGATGACCGGCTGGCCCTGCCTGCGTACATCGGATCGTTGGGTACGTCGGCGCGCTTCACGCGCGCATCGACCTCGGCATGCTCGACTTCGGGGTCGCGTCTTCAGGCGCGCCACCAGCTCCGCGGACGACAGCCCCTGGCATGCAGCACCTGCGTGCGCGGCGCAATGGCAGTGCCGTCGCGTCAAAGCGCATACCGAGGCGCTGCGACAAGCGCGCCGCGTGTTGCGCCTGCGCGGCGTTCGCCGGCACGCGCGGCCAAAGCGCTTTCGCGCATCAGGCTGCCTTCGCTCTTGAACTTGACGATCACACGCGCCGATTGCTGGCGCCGGAGCTCTTCGGTTGCGGCCGCCGGCGCCGCGGCCAGCGCGGGCAACGACAGCGCCGCACACAGAACCAAGGCCTTGCCGATCGCGGGACGCTTCATCACTGCACTCTTTCGTTCATGTCAGCGCGATGCGTCGCGCGTGGGTTTGGCCGGGATCTGCACGCGGCCCTCGGCATCGACACCCTTTGCAAAGGTCTTGTCGGCCGCGATGCGTGCCATGGCGGCGCGGCAGGCGTCGGCATCGGGGCATTGCAGCGACATCCGGTAGCGGTCGGGCGCCAGCTCGACCACATCGCTCACCGGCACGCCGCTCAGGCGCTTGGCACGATCGGACACCGGCGCCGTGCTCGGCCATTCACGGGCCGTGTACACCACGATGCGCTGGAACGCATGCTCCGGCGGCGGCGTGTTGGCATTCGCACAAGCCGCCAGGGTCCAGGCCACCACTGGGTACAGAACGCGGCGCTGCCAAGGGCTGTCACACATTTGCATAGCGTATCGAAAAGACGGCCCTCTGGGATTGTCGCGCCGTAAGGAACAACAGCGAACAAAAAAGAGCCGCGGACGCGGCTCTTTGCACAGCAATCGACGCACCCGCAGGGCTACTTGGCCGCCATCAAAGCCACGGTGGTGTCGAGCATGCGGTTGGAGAAGCCCCATTCGTTGTCGTACCAGGACAGCACCTTGACCAGGTTGCCGTTGGTCACGCGCGTCTGCGGCGCATCGAACACCGAACTGTGGCTGTCGTGATTGAAGTCACTCGACACCAGCGGCTCGGTGTTGTAGGCGAGGATGCCCTTCAGCGCGCCCTCGGCCGCCTCCTTGACGATCGCGTTGACCTCGTCCTTGGTCGTGTTGCGCGCCGCCACGAACGTGAGGTCGACCACCGACACGTTGATGGTGGGCACGCGCATCGCGAAGCCATCGAGCTTGCCGTTGAGCTCCGGCAGCACCAAGCCCACCGCGGCGGCGGCGCCGGTCTTGGTGGGGATCATGTTCATCGCGGCTGCGCGTGCGCGGTGCAGGTCCTTGTGGAACACGTCGGTCAGCACCTGGTCGTTGGTGTAGCTGTGGATGGTGGTCATCAAGCCGCTCTGGATGCCGAGCTTGTCGTGCAGCACCTTGGCCACCGGCGCCAGGCAGTTGGTGGTGCAGCTGGCGTTCGAGATCACGGTGTGCGAGGCCTTCAGCGTGCCGTGGTTGACACCGTAGACGATAGTGCCGTCGACGTCTTTTTCGGCCGGCGCGCTGATGATCACCTTCTTGGCACCGGCCTCGATGTGCGCGCCGGCCTTGGCCTTGCTCGTGAACAGGCCGGTGCACTCGTGCACCACGTCGACCCCGAGCGCCTTCCACGGCAGCTCGGCCGGGTTGCGCAGCGCCAGCACCTTGATGCGATCGCCGTTGACCACCAGTGCGTCGCCCTCGGCGCTCACGGTGCCGGGAAAGCGCCCGTGCGCGGTGTCGTACTTGGTGAGGTGCACGTTGGTCGCCACGTCACCCAAATCGTTGACGGCGACGATCTGCACGTCCTTGCGGCCCGACTCGTACAGCGCGCGCAGGATGTTGCGTCCGATGCGGCCGTAGCCGTTGATGGCAACTTTGATGGTCATGGTTCGAACCTCCAATCAATGAAAACGAATTCGTCGGCCGCTGGCGGTCATCGCTGCAGCACCGAACGCACGGTGTCGGCCACGTTGGCCGCCGTGAAACCGAAGTGCTTGAACAGCACGCCGCCGGGTGCGCTCTCGCCGTAGCGGTCGATGCCGACCACGGCGGCGCAGCCGTACTTCCACCAGCCGTCGGTGACGCCGGCCTCGACCGCGATGCGCGGCACGCCGTCGGGCAACACCTGCGTCTTGTAGGCCCTGTCCTGGCGGTCGAAGACGGTGGTCGATGGCATCGACACCACCCGCACCGCCACGCCTTCTTTGGCCAGCTCGGCCTGCGCGTGCAGCGCCAGCTGCAGCTCCGAGCCGGTGGCCACGATCACCGCCTGCAGCTTCTTCTTCACGCCGACCTCGGTCGGCTCGGCGAGCACATAGGCACCGCGCCGGATGGCGTCGAGCGACGCTTTCGGCGCATAGGGCAGGTTTTGTCGCGACAGCAGCAGCGCGCTCGGCCGCTGGGTCGACTCGATCGCTGCGCGCCACGCGACGAGCGTCTCGGCGGTGTCGGCCGGACGCCAGACATCGAGCCCCGGGATCAGTCGCAGCGACGCCGCATGCTCCACGCTCTGGTGCGTGGGGCCGTCTTCGCCGAGCCCGATCGAATCGTGCGTGAACACATGGATCACGCGCCGCTGCATCAGCGCGGCCATGCGGATCGCATTGCGGCTGTAGTCGCTGAACGTGAGAAAGGTGCCGCCGTACGGGATGAAGCCGCCGTGCAGCGCGACGCCGTTCATCACCGCGGCCATGCCGAACTCGCGCACGCCGTAGTTGATGTGGCGGCCTTCGTTGGGTGTGCCTTCTTCGTCGAACCGCAGTGCCGGCGTGCTCGATGTGTGGGTGAGGTTCGAGCCCGTCAGGTCGGCGGAGCCGCCGAGCAACTCTGGCAACGCCTTGGTGAACGCCTCGAGCGCGAGCTGGCTCGCCTTGCGCGTGGCCACGGTCTCGGCCTTGGCATGGGCATCGGCCAGCACCTGCTGGGCGAGCGCGTCGAACGACGTGGGCAGCTCGCCGCCGCAGCGGCGCAGCAGCTCGCCGGCGAGCTCGGGGTGCGCCGCACGGTATCTGGCGAAGCGCTCGTTCCAACGCGTTTGTGCCGAGCGGCCTGCGGTGCGCGCGTCCCACAGATCGGTGGCGGCCTTCGGCAGCTCGAACGTGCCGTGTTCCCAATTCAATGCCTTGCGCGTCGCCGCCACTTCGTCGGCACCCAGCGGCTCGCCATGCGCCTTGGCCGTGCCGGCGCGTGTCGGTGCGCCCTTGCCGATGGTGGTGCGGCAGACGATCAGCGTGGGCTGGTGCTGCGAGTCGGCGGCCTGCGCCAGTGCGCTGTCGACCGCGTTCACGTCGTGCCCATCGATCGGACCGATCACACCCCAGCCATAGGCGGTGAATCGCTGGCGCACGTCGTCGGCATACCAGGGCTTGACCGGGCCGTCGATCGAGATGCCGTTGTCGTCGTACAGCGCGATCAGCTTGTTGAGCTTCCACACGCCGGCCAATGCGCTGGCTTCGTGGCTGATGCCTTCCATCAGGCAGCCATCGCCGACGACCACGTACGTGCGATGGTCGACGATGGCGTGCCCTGGGCGGTTGAAGCGTGCGGCGAGCAGCTTCTCCGCCAGGGCCATGCCCACCGCGTTGGCCAGGCCCTGGCCCAACGGACCGGTGGTGGTCTCCACGCCGGGCGTGATGCCCACCTCGGGGTGGCCGGGGGTCTTGCTGTGCAACTGGCGAAAGTTGCGCAACTCGCCGATCGCCAAGTCGTAGCCGGTGAGGTGCAGCAGCGCGTACAGCAGCATCGAGCCGTGGCCATTGCTCAGCACGAAGCGGTCGCGATCGATCCATGCCGGGTCGAGCGGGTTGTGCTTCAGGTGCCGGCCCCACAACGCCACCGCGGCTTCGGCCAGCCCCATCGGTGCGCCCGGATGGCCTGAGTTGGCTTGCTGCACGGCATCCATCGCCAGCGCACGAATGGCATCGGCCATCAATCGGGTGTCTTGGGGGTCGGTGCTTGGCATGGGTGGGATGCGCAAGGCCTTCTGGCAAGCGAAGGCGGGGTCACGAAGGGGGAAGTTGTGATTCTACCGAGGCACCCTTTCACGGCCGGGCCGCGTGGTCACCTCACACGCGGGGCCGCGCACGAAGCGCGCGCATACACTGCGCCGCGATGGCCGAATCCAACCTGAAGGCGCTGGTCCTCGCCGCCGGCCGCGGCGTGCGCATGCGGCCGCTCACCGACCACACGCCCAAGCCGTTGCTCACCGTGCGCGGCAAGGCGCTGATCGAGTGGCACCTGCTGGCGCTGGCCCGCGCCGGGGTGCGTGACGTGGTGGTCAACACCGCATGGCTGGAGCAGCAGTTTCCAGCCGCGCTCGGTGACGGCGCCCGTTTCGGGCTGCGCATCGCGTATTCGATGGAAGGCCGCGATCACGGCGGCGCGCTGGAGACCGCGGGCGGCATCGCCAAGGCGCTGCCGCTGCTGGCCGACCACGATGAGGATTGTTTCTGGGTCGTGTCGGGCGACGTGTTGCTCGGTGGCTTTGCCTTCGATGCCGGCGTGGCGCAACGGTTTGCGTCGAGCCGCCGCTGGGCGCACTTGTGGCTGGCGCCGAACGCGCCGCACCACCCGCAAGGCGACTTTGGCATCGACGCCGAAGGGTGTGCGGTGTCCGATGCGCCGCAGCGTCGCACCTGGGCCAGCGTGGGCTTGTTTCGCGCCGTCATGTTCAAAGGTGTCGCGCTGGGCACCCCGTTGCCGCTGCGCCCACTGCTGGAACGCGGCATCGCCGAGCGCCGCATCAGCGCCGAGCCGTGGGACGGCGAGTGGACCGATGTCGGCACGCCGGAGCGATTGCAGGCACTGAACGCCTGAACAGCGCGCGCCCCGGCTCAGCCGTCGCGCAGCGCCTCGAGCGACTCGCCGACGCGCTGCATCGCCGACTCGATGCCGAGCAACTCCGCATTGCTGACACGCGAGGCCATCGCCTGCACCACGTCGGCCTGCACGGCCATCGTCTTCTTCGCCATCGCCTCGCCGCTGCGCGTGAGGCGCAGGCGACGCACGCGGGCATCGGCGGGGTCGACCTCGCGGTGCAGCCAGCCACGCTGCTCGAGCGACACGACCAGTGCGCTGACGTGGCTCTTGGCCGTGAAGCAGCGCGCCGCCAACGCCTGCTGGCTCAGCCCGGGCTCGCTCGCCACGTTGGCCAGCACCTCGTGTTCGGCGATGCGCACGTTGAGCGGCGCCAGCCGCAGCGCCATCACCTCGTCGCACAGCAGGTAGGTGCGCACCACCGCGAGCCAGGTGCGCACCGCGCTCGGCTGCGCACCGGTGGGCACCGGCCGCGGCGTGGCAGCACGCGCGCGCGTGGACAACGAACGATTCACGGCCGGCATTCGCTTCACCCTTCTTGATCAATTGGTTCGGTCGCGAACTATACTGTTCGCCACCGAACCAATTATCGGCGAACCATGAACCTGTACCTGCGACTGCTGTGGGCTTTGTTGCGCTGCTGGCGCCTGCCGGCGCTGCAGCCCACCGACACGCTGGAACGCACGTTCCGCGTGCTGCCGAACGACCTCGACATCAACGGTCACATGAACAACGGCCGCTACCTGACGGTGATCGATCTGATGCTGATCGAGTTCTTCGTGCGCACCGGCTTCGCCCGCGTGATGCTGCGCGCGGGCTGGCGGCCGATGTCGGGCGGCGCGATCATCAGCTACCGCAAGGGACTGCAGCCGCTGCAGCGCTACCGCGTGCGTTTCGCGCTCGCCGGCAGCGACGCGTCGTGGAACTACATGCGCTTTCACTTTCTGCGCGAGGACGGCACGCTGTGCGCCACCGGCTACATGAAGGGCGCGGCGGTCGCGCGCGGCGGCCTGGTGGCCAACGCGGACAGTTACGCGCGCCTCGGCGTGGCCCACGCGCCGCTGCCGCTGCCCGACGCGGTCAACCACTGGCTCGCGGCCGAGCGTCGCGCGATGGCCGACGCGGTGGGCTGATTCGGGCCCCTTGCTCGCTGCGCTCGCGTCCCCCGAGGGGAGCCGCCGGCTTGGGGCGGCCCGGCGCCGACTGCGTCAGCGGCGGCGCAATGCCGCCGCCACCGCCGCGGCCGCGCGCACGCCGTGCGTGTAGGCCTCCTCGAACACCGAATAGGCCGACAGGTCGGCATGCGCGAACTGCACGCGCCCGGCGAGCGACGCCAGCGCGCCCAGCGCCGGGTCGCCGCGGGCGCCGGGCACCGGCACGCGCATCGCATGGCCGTAGCGCATCAACTCGATGCGCTGCGCTTTGCCCGGCAGATCGGGATGCGCCACCGCCAGGTCGTCGATCACGCGCCGCGCCCAGGGCCGCCAGTCGTCGCCGAGCAGCGTCGCGCGCTCGGCCGACGGCAGGGCCCAGTAAGCCGTGAGCACCGTGGCTTGGGCATTGGCACGCAGGCTCTGGTGCTGCGCCGACACGTAGCCGAGCGACGGCGCACCGTAGCGCACGTTGTCCCACGCCGGCGGCGCGCCGATCGCACGGTCGAGCAGCGGGGCGCGCAATTGCAGGTTGGCCACCAGCCATGGCGCGTAACGCACCGAAGCCGCTGCGGCATCCAAGGCCGGCACCGGCGTGCGCAACAACCGCCGCGCGATGAACAACGGCACCGCCAGCACGACCGCCCTGGCATCGAACGCCACCGCTTGTTGTGCCTGCTCGTCGAAGGCGAGCACCTGCACGCCGTGCCGTTCTTCATTCACCTGCAGTACCGTGTGCGCGCCGTGCACCCGTGTGCGCAGCGGCTCGACGATGCGCTCGACCAGCCAGCGCGTTGCCTTCGGGCCAGGTGAAGACCGGCTCGCGCTCGACCGCGTCGTCGCCGGGCGCCGAAAAGCCATGGCGGCTGGCGAAGTAGTGCAGGCCGGCCCAGGCCGAGACCTCGCTGCACGCCGGCGCCGTAGTCGTCGCGGCAGGCGTAGTCGAGCATCCACAACAACTGCGCGTTGTCGAGACCGTGTTGCGCGAGCCATAACGCAAACGGCACCGCATCGAGCGCACGATGGCCATCGGTCCAGGCCGCACGTTGCGTCGGCAGCGCGAATGCGAGTTCGCGCTGCACGCGATCGACCTCGCGCGCGAACGCGCGGTACTGCTGCCACGTGCGCGAGCCCGGCTCGGCGGGAGGCAGCAGGCCGTCGTGCCAGGCACCCTCGAAGAACAGCCGCTCCTGCGGGCTGTGGCACAGGTGGCGTTCTTCGGCCACCGTGCGCCCGGCGGCGTGGCGCAGCAAGCCGAGATCGAACAGCAACTCGCTGACTTCGCGCGCGTCGGGCCCCGGCACCGGCAAGTAGTGCGCGCCGAGCGGGCAGCGCGACCCGCCCAGCGCATGGCCGCGGCTGTTGCCGCCCACGCCGTCTTCGAGCTCGAGCAGCACGAAGTCGCCGATGCCGCGGCGCGCCAGGGCCCGCGCGCACGCCAGCCCGGCGATGCCGCCGCCGACGATGACCACATCGGCGCGCTGGCGTGACGCGGCGACCGGCGTCGCGCCATCGCGCACCCGATGGCCGCGCGGGTGCGACGCGCCGAGCCATGCGCCGTCGTAGTCGATCCGGTCGTCGCGCGCACAGCCACCCAGCGCGCCGGCGAGCCATGGCACACCGACGCCGGCGACCAGCGCCGCGCGGCGCGTTATTGATGCGCCTTGCCCCATTCTTCCTCGAAGGTGTGCACCAGCACCTGGTTCGACAGCCGGTTCGGCTGCGTGGGCACCCGCGACATGTCGGGCGGGAACTGCAGCAAGGCCGGAATGCCGTCGACGGTGAGGAAGCGCAGGCCGGGCGGCAATGCGCGCGGCGGCGTCCAGGGCCGGCGACCCATCAGCACGAAGCCCCATTCGCCGAAGCTCGGCACGTGCGCGTGGTACGGCGTGGCCGTGAGGCCGACCGCCTCGATCGTGCTCACCACCGTCCAATAGCTGCGCCGCGCCAGCAGCGGCGACGTGGTCTGCACCACCGCGAAGCCGCCGGCCGCGAGATGGCGATCGACCCGCTCGTAGAAGCTGGTGGTGTACAGCTTGCCGAGCGAGAAGTTGGTCGGATCGGGAAAGTCGATCACGATGGCGTCGAACATCTCGTCGTTCGAATCGAGCCAGGTGAAGGCATCGGCCTGCACGATCGTGAGCTTGGGCGAGCGCAGCGCGTGGTCGTTCAACGGCGCCAGCCCGTCGCGGTCGCGGAACAGGCGCACGATGTGCGGATCGAGCTCGACCAGCACGACCCGCTCGACGCCCGGGTGCTTCAGCACCTCGCGCACCGCCAGCCCATCGCCGCCGCCCAGCACCAGCACCTGGCGCGGCGCGCCCTGCGCCGCCAGCGCGGGATGCACCAGCGCCTCGTGGTAGCGGTACTCGTCGCGCGAGTGGAACTGCAGGTTGCCGTTCAGGTACAGCCGCACGCCGGTGGGCCCCGAGGTGACGACGATGCGTTGGTAGTCACTCGACTCGCGCACGATCACGCCGTCGCCGTAGAAACGGTCTTCGGCCCAGCTGGTCAGCGCATCGGCACCGAACAGCGCGGCCACCAGTGTCGCGGTCACCGCGCCGCAGGCCAGCGCGTGGCTGCGCCAGCGCACCAGCTCGCCGCGGAACAGCCACAGCGCCCACACCGCGACGGCGGCGTTGAACAGGCCGAACAACACGCCGGTGCGCACCAGGCCGAGCTGCGGCACCAGCAACAACGGAAACGCCACCGCGACCATCAGCGCGCCGAGGTAGTCGAAGGTCAGCACCTGCGACACCAGCTCCTTCAACGCATACCGTTCGCGGAAGTGGCGCTTCAGGATGCGCATCACCAGCGGGATCTCCAGGCCCACCAGCGTGCCGACGATCAACACCAGGCCGTACAACAGCACACGGAACGAAGCCCCCGCGCCGGCCGGCAACACGCTGTGCGCCGCAAACAGCGCCGCCGGCAGCAGCCCGCCGACCAGCCCCACCGCGAGCTCGATGCGCAGGAACTGCGCCACCAGGTCGCGCTCGACATGGCGCGACAGCCACGAGCCGATGCCCATCGCGAACAGGTAGGTGCCGATCACGGTGGAGAACTGCAGCACCGAGTCGCCGAGCAGATAGCTGGCGAGCGCGCCGGCGGCCAGCTCGTACACCAGGCCGCAGGCCGCGACCACGAACACCGAGACCAGCAGCGCGACCTCGGCCGCGCGGGGTGCCGCGCGCTCGCCACGCACCGGCGGCGGCGCGGCGCCCGGCATCTGCGCGATGCTCACCTCGTTAGCCCTACAGCCACGACGTCAGCCGTGGATCGCCGCCGCGACGATCTGCCCGATCGCGATGAACATCGCGCCGACCACGATCGCCAGTGCGAGGTTCTTCTTCTCGCAGATCTCCTCCCACAGCTTGTACGGCGTGATCTTGTCGATCACGACAAAGCTGAACCACAGCACGACCACGCCGATGACGGCATAGAGGATCGTGCCGAGGATCACGTTGGGCTTCAGCCATTCCAGTCCCATGGTTCACCTCCTACAAAAAGTCCGTGCATCACTGTTCACTTGTGCCCGCCGCCCGAGCTGTAGCCGCCGAAGGAGCCGCCGCTGCTGCGAAATCCCCCGCTGCCGCGCGAGCGCAGGCACTGCTGGTATTCGTTGCTCGCCTCGCCGAACGTCGCGCGCACCTGCGAACAATCGCTGCTGCGGCTGGAACAGAAACCCAGCCCCAGCACCACCAGCACCACCGCGACGATCAGCATCACCTTCAGCAGCCCGCCGTCGAGTGACGTGGTCTTGCCGGCGTGGCGCTTGAGCGCGCTGCTGAGCTCCGGCGCCAACGCGAATGCACGTGCCAGCACGGCGGGGTCCAGCGTGGCGCCCTCCGACCACGTGACCTCGTTGCCGGCCTGCTCGCGCGACAGCCGGCGGTTGGCCGCCGAGCCGGTGCCCACGTAGTCGGTGACCAGCGCACGCTCGTCGCGCCGCACGCGCCAATAGAACTCGCCGAGCACCCACGTCACGAGCGCCGGGTAGGTGTACTGCTTCTTGTACGTGCGGCCCTGCCAGGTGGCGTTGTCGCCGCGCACCTGCGGCGCACCCGTGAGTGGCTTGGCCCAGCTCCAGCCGTCTTCGCTGTCGACCAGGAACACGAAGCCTTCGGTGCGGTGGTACAGCAGGTACTCGCGCCAGTAGGTCTGCTCCTCCTCGTCGTCTTCCGGGATGTCGCAGCGTTCCTGGTAACCCACCACCTGCCACGACAGCTCGCGGCCATCGAGCGCCAGCTTGCCGCTGCTGCCGAGCGGAATCTGCGGCTCGGCGCCATCGTGGCCGGAGTTGGATTGTGTGTAGTGCGACAGGTCGGCGCCGACGCCTTGCGACACGTCGATCACCGACTTGCAGTTGTGGCAGGCGATCGACTGCGTGGTCGACAGCTTCAGTTCGAGCGGCGTGCCGCAGTTGGGGCACTGGAACCCCTTGCCCGACAGCGTCTTCTCCGACGCCTCGGCGAGGCCCGCCATCGCGAGATCGGCCAAGCGCACCGCGCGACCGATCGACCATGACACCGCCGCCGGCTCGCCATAGTCGAGCGTGCCGACCTCGTCGCGTTCGTTGCGCAGGTCGGCGACGACGAACTCGCCGCCATCGAGCCGCGGCGGGCGCGGCAGCTCGCCCTGTGCGGCGATCAGCTTGGCGCGGGTGACCGATGCGACGCTCCACGCCGCGTTGTCGACCAGCCGGCGTTCGCCGGCGATCAGCTCATCGGCCGGCGGCGCCGCGCCCTGCAACGGCGCGTCGAACGCGAACACGTAGGCGCCGTTGTCTTCCGACAACCAGCCGCTCTTGCCGCTGTCGAACAGCGCGTGCCATTCGTTCCAGGTGCCTTCGGCGTAGCCGTATTGCAGCCGGCCGACCAGGCTGAACGCCGCGCCCTGGTACTTGCCCGCCGCGCCGAGTTGCAGCGGCGAATGGTCGTCGAACAGTTCGGCGCTGGTGCCGATGCGGCGCAAGGCGTCGCCATCGCGCACCAGCGTGCTGCGGCAGAAGCTGCACACCGCGCTCGCCGATGCCGCCGAACGAAACTCCACCGGCGCGCCGCAATTCGGGCACGCGGCGCGGTAGGCGCGCTGCGGGGACGTCGCCACGCGTCGGCTAGAGCGGGTTCACTGCAATCAGGTGAGCTTCTTCAGCAGCTCGGCCTTCTTGGCGTTGAACTCCTCGTCGGTCAGCACGCCCTTGGCCTTGAGCTCGCCGAGCTTCTCCAGCGTGGCCATCACGTCCGCCGGCTTCACGCTGCCAGCGCCGCCGCCTTGCAGGCCGGCCTGCAGCTGCTGCGCCATCACCTGGCCCAGCGCCACGCCGGCGCCCAGGCCCATCGCGTCGCCGGCGATGCCGCCACCGCCGTTGCCCGCGCCTTCGGCGAACTCGGGAATCGACTGCGCGGTCTGGTACTGCATGAACTTGCCCATGTCGCCACCGACCATGCCCATGCCGATCTTCTGGTCGAGGATCTTCTGCAGCTCCTCGGGCAGCGACACGTTCTGCACCGTCACGCCCTCGAGCTTGAGGCCGATGGCCTCGAAGCTCGGCGCGGTGGCTTCCTGGATCTGCTTGGCGAACTCGATCTGGTTGGCCGCCAGGTCGAGGAACGCGATGCCCGAACGCGCGACCGCGTCGCTGATGTGCTGCAGCATCAGGCCGCGCAATTGGCCGTCGACGTCGGCCGCCGTGTAGGTGTCGCGCGTGCCCGAGATCTCGGTGTGGAACTTCTTCGGGTCGGCGATGCGGTAGTTGTAGTTGCCGAACGCGCGCAGGCGCACGGCGCCGAAATCCTTGTCGCGGATGGTCACCGGCTGGCTGGTGCCCCAGCGCTGGTCGATCTGCTGGCGCGTGCTGAAGAAGTACACGTCGCTCTTGAACGGGCTCTCGAACAGCTTGTCCCAGTTCTTCAGGTAGGTGAGCACCGGCAGCGTCTGCGTCGTCAGCTTGTACATGCCGGGGCCGAACACGTCGGCCACCTTGCCTTCGTTGACGAACACCGCCATCTGGCTCTCGCGCACGGTCAGCGAAGCGCCGTACTGGATCTCGTTCTCGGCCATCGGGAAGCGCCAGGCGAGCACCCCGTCGCCCTGTTCGGTCCACTGCAGGATGTCGATGAACTGTTTCTTGATGAAGTCCATCAGGCCCATGGAGCAACTCCTTGACGCGTGAACCCCGGACATCCGGGTGCGGCGAATAATACGGTCATGGTGGCGGCGTGCCCGCCCTCACCCCTTGGGGCGTGTTGTGACAAAGACGTCGAATTCGTTGCGTGTGGCGGTGATCGGTGCCGGGCCGGCAGGGCTGGCGTTGGCCCTGCTCGCCGCACAACGCCTGCCGCACGCGCAGGTGTGCGTGTTCGACGCGCGCAGCGCCGACCAAGACCCGTCGGCCGATCCGCGCACGCTGGCGCTGTCGCTGGGCAGCGTGCAGCTGCTGCGGCGCCTGCAGGCATGGCCCGAGCGCGCGGCACAGCCGATCACTGCGGTGCACGTGTCGCAGGCGCCGCCGAGCGGTGCGCTGTGGCCGGGCGCCATGCCCGAGGTGCGCTTGAGCGCGCACGACGAGGGCGTGGAAATGCTCGGCGCGGTGTTGAGCTACGGCGCGCTCGTGGCGCCGCTGCAGCGGCTGTGGAACGATCGTTGTGCGGCCGAACCGGCGCGCCTGTCGTCGCGCTGGGGCACGCCGGTGACGGGCCTGAAGGACATCGGCCCGGTGATCGAGGTCGACGCGGCCATCGTCGAGCCGTTCGATCTTGCGGTCGTGGCCGAGGGCGGCGTGTTCGCCGAACAGGCCCGCAAGGCGTTGACGCACGACTACGGCCAGACCGCGTGGGTCGGCCAAGTGGGCCTCGACGGTGGCACGCCGGGCCAAGCCGTGGAGCGCTTCACCGGCAATGGGCCGCTGGCGCTGTTGCCGTTGCCGTCGGCCGATGCGCCGGGCGCGACGCCGACCGTGCGCCGTGCCGCGCTGGTGTGGTGCGTGCCGTCCAACGACGACCCGGTCGAGCCACTCGCCGATGCACAGCGCATCGCCCTCCTCAACATGCTGCTGCCCGAGGTGGCCGGCCGCGTGGTCGACATCGCGCCGCTGAAGCGCTTTGCGCTCGGACTCAATGCCGAGACGACCCTCGTGCACGGTCGCACGGTGCGCATCGGCAACGCCGCACAGACACTTGCATCCGGTGGCAGGCCAGGGCCTGAACCTCGGCCTGCGTGACGCGTTCGCACTCGTCACCGCGCTGCGCGACGCGCCGACGTTGCCCACCGCCTTGCGCCGCATCGAATGGGCGCGCGCGCCGGACCGCTGGGCCATGATCGCGACCACCGACTTCCTGGCGCGCAGCTTCACCTGGCGCTGGCCGGGCTCGGGCCTGGTGCGCGGCAGTGCGCTGGCGTTGCTCAACGCCGCAAGGCCGGCCAAGTCGATGCTGGCGCGGCAGATGATGTTCGGCCGGCGCTGACGAAGCTGGCGGCGGCACGACGTTTGCCGATGAAGCAGGCCCGATGAAGACCGCCCAGCATCGACTGCCCTGGCCGCTGCGCACGGTGCCGTGGATCTTCACGGCGGCCCTGGCCGCATGCGGCGGCGGTTCCGACGATCCAGACGCCGGCGGTGGTGCACCGGGCGGTGGCAGCGGCTCGGGACCCACCTGCGGCCTGGCCGACTTCCAGGTCGCTCTGCTGCAGCGTGTGAACGCTGCGCGCGCGGCAGGCGCCCGTTGCGGTGCGCGCGGCACGTTCGCCGCGACCGGCCCGCTGCAATGGCATGGCGTGCTGGTCACCGCCGCGGCCGGGCACTCGCAGGACATGGCGAGCCACAACTTCTTCTCGCACACGGGCAGCGACAACCGCAGCCCGGCCCAGCGCATCGGCGACGCCGGCTATGGCTGGCGCATCGCGGCCGAGAACATCGCTGCCGGCTACCGCACGGTGCAGGAGGTGATGGACGGCTGGATGGCGAGCGACGGCCACTGCGCCAACATCATGGATCCCGCGCTGCGCGACGTCGGCGTGGCGTGCGTGCCCGCTGGCGCGAGCAACACCTACAGCAACTACTGGACGATGGACCTGGCCGCGCCGTGACGCGGCGGCTCACCCGTCCGCGCGCCGGTGCGTCAGTGCCGGCAGCTGCATGCGCACGGCGGCGATGCGCGCGGGGTCGATGTCGGCGATCACCACGCCGGCACCTTCGCCGCGCACCGCGAGCACCTCGCCCCACGGGTCGACGATCATGCTGTGGCCCCAGGTGCGGCGGCCGTTCTCGTGCGTGCCGCCCTGCGCTGGCGCGATCACATAGGCCTGGTTCTCGACCGCACGCGCGCGCAGCAACAGCTCCCAGTGCGCCGATCCGGTGGTGTACGTGAACGACGACGGCACGCAGATCAAGTCGCACGGCGGCGCGCACAACCTGCGATACAGCTCCGGGAAGCGCACGTCGTAACACACCGACAGGCCGATGCGCAGCCCCAGCGCGTCGAACGCCACCGGTGTGTCGCCGGCCTCGAGCACACGACCTTCGTCGTAGCGCTCGCGTCCGTTGTCGTAGGCGAACAGGTGGATCTTGTCGTAGCGCGCGACACGCCGGCCATCGGGCGCGTAGACACAGCAGCTGTTGCGCACGCGCTCGGCATTGGCCGTGCGCATCGGCAGCGTGCCGCCCACCACCCACACGCCGGCGCGCCGGGCGCAATCGGCCAGCAGCTGCTGGATCGGCCCGTTGCCGTCGGCTTCGGCGATGGCGAGCTTGTCGGTGTCGCGCCGGCCGAGATGGCAGAAATACTCGGGCAGCGCAACCAGCTTGGCGCCGTCGCGTGCCGCCTCGTCGATCAGCGTGGCAGCGACGTCGAGGTTGCGGCTCACATCGGTGGCCGACACCATCTGCAGCGCGGCGATTTTCATGCGGCAGGCTCCTCGTTGGCCTTCAACGGTGGCTTCATTGTGTGCCGGTGGTGCTGGCCGCTTCCGGCGGCTTGCGTTCGATGCGATCGATCTTGGGGTCGTCCCAGCTGCCGGTCACGTGGAATTCGCGCGTGTTGGCGGCGATCAGCGGCCGCCGCAACAGCCACTGGGCCAAAAAGGTGCCCAGGCCGATCGCCGGGTTGATCGCCGCGTACGCCAGCGACGCGGTGCCAGCGTTGATCTCGGGCACGACGAACACACGCAGGTCCTGCGTCTCGCGCGCGATGTCGGCATTGCCGTCCATCAGCACGGTGGCATTGACCCCGTGCATGCGCAAGCTGCTGATGCCCGCCACGCCGGCGGCCAGCTTGATGTCGCCCTCGATCTTGTCGAATGCAAAGCCCTCCTGGAACACGTCGCGGAAGTCGAGCAGCAGGCGACGCGGCAGCGCCTGCAGACTCAGCACGCCGAGCAGCCGAGCGGCACCGGCGTCGGCTTTCAGGAACTGGCCCGCCTCCAGCGCCAACGTGAGGTGCCCGTCGAGACTCGGCACGTCGAGCGACAGCGGCGAACCCGACCACGCCAGCTCGCCCGACAGCTTGCCCTTGCCACCGCGCAGCGTCTTGCCGAAGCCCAGGCGCTCGATGAAGGCGCCGCTCTCCGCCAGGTCGAGTTGCAGGTTGAGCATCGTGCGGCGGCCCGCGGTGCCGCTGGCGCCGGGCACGGTGGCCCACTGACCGTTGGCCGTCAACGTGGCTTCGGGCATGCGCATGAACAGCCGCTGCAAACGCCACTCACGCTGCGATGTGCCGGGCGCCGTGCGGTTCACCGCATCGATCTCGACGCGGCCGAGCTTGCGGCCGCGCCATTCGAAGTCTTCGACCACCACGTCCATCGCCGGCACCGACGAAGGCGCCACGTCGATCGTCGGCTCGGGGCGCGGCGCCGTCGATGGCGGCTCGGCCGCCAGGTGCAGGCGCGACAGGCGGGCTTGCACCTGGCCCGCCGAGGCGGCGCTGCGCGGCTCGCGGTACTCGGCCGTGCCGGCGACTTGATCGGATTGCAGCTTGGCGCGCCAAGCGTCGTCGCTGCGCTGCAACTCGACCTGCGCCGCCGTGAAGCGGCGCCCCGATACGGTGAGCTCGCGCGCGCGCAGCGTGACCTGCCGCGGCAGGTAGCCCGCGTCAGGGCCGCCCACGCCGGCACCGGTCGCGGCGGCAGCGAGCACCGTGCGCCAAGCGTCGAGCGACACCGGTTGCGTGAACTCCGCCAGCGCCTGCGCTCCGGGCACCGGCGGCGGTGCCGGCGTGTTGATGCCGATCGCGCCGCGCAGCACGCGCGGACCCGCCGCACCCAGCTCGCGCAGGTAGTTGGCCTGCACCACGCTGCCGAGCTCGATGCGCAACTGGTCGCGCGGCATGGCGCTGTTGCCGATCGCATCGGCCTGCAGCGTGGTCTGCACGCGCAGCGGCCACGTGGCTTCGGCCGGCTTGTTGAGAGGTGCCGGCAGGTTCAGCGCCAGGCCGGCGAGGTTGCTGGTGAGCTGGAACTCCGGTTGGCCCTTGTTGAAGCCGAGCTGCAAGCGGTATGCGGCCTGGCCTTGCACCGATGCCGCCAGCTTGGCCGCACGCGCCCAACTCGGTGGCGCGCCGCAGCCCGTCGGCCGTGACCGTGCCCTGGCCGGTGAAACGCAGCGCGCCGTCGGGCAACGAACCACCGTCGAACGCCAACTCGCCACCCAATGCGCGTGCGTTGGCGCCGACGACCTGCACGCCCTTTTGCGTGAAATCGACGCGGCCCCGCGCGTTGGCCAGCAAGGGCACGTCGGGCCGCAGGCGCACGTCGTTGCCGGACAGCTGCACGCTGCCCTTCAACGTGGTGTGGTCTGAATGGCCGAGCGGCAGCTGCAACGCGAGTCGCAGGTCGGCATTGCCGGTCGCCTGCGCTTGGGTGAGCGCGCCTCCGATCAGCTCGCCGACCGGCGTGGTGCTCGCGTAGCGCAGCATGTCGCCGAGCGCGCCGCGCGCCTGGCCATCGATTTCGACGACCGGCTCATGGGTGAAGTCCTTGATCTGCACAGCCACGCCGCGCAACTCGGTGTTGAAGATGCGACCCTGGGCATGCCGGATCGTCATGCTGCTGCGGTCGAACACCAGCTCGCCTTCGGCGCGCGTGATCACCGGCCACGGCGATTCGTAGGCAGCCTGGCCGTCGCGCGCCGGCAGATGCGGCACGTAGGCGAAGGTCACGTCCTTGGCCTGACCGGCAATGCGGAACACCGAGTCGCGCGTGGCTTTGGCGCCATGGAACGGAAAGTCCCACAGATCGCCTTTCACTTCGAAGCTGGCGCTGGTGACGGTGCCGCCCTGCACCGCGCGCTCCACATAGTCGCGCGCGCTCGCCGGCAGCCCAAGCGGCAGGTACCGCGCCACGCTGGTGGCACGCGCATCGGCGAGCTTGCCGCGCAGATCGAGCGCGCCCGGAAAGCGCCCGCCGCGTGCGACCCCGCTGCCCTCGCCCGTGCGCCAAGCGGCGTTCAACTCGCCCTTGGTGTCTTCGTTCTCGAACCGCGCATCTTTGACGCGAAGCTCGACCGATCGGCCCTGCGGCCGCGGCGCGCCGATGCGCCATGCCAGCTGCGCGTCAAAGCGGCGCAGCGGCACCGCCGCCTTGTCGAACACGCCGGGGAACTCCATCACGCCGTCGGCCATCGACAGGCGCGCGTCGCCACCGACATCGCTGGCCTGCAAATCGATGTCGGCGTTGCGCCAGCCCGGTCGCCCGACACCCTGTGCCGCCGAGCCAGCCGCGATCGACAAGCCCTTGATGCGTGCGCGTGCCTGGTAGTGACGCGGCTCATCGAGCGGGCCGTCCCAGCGCGCGACGAGGTCGTGCACCGTGCCGCGCGGCGCCAGCTCGGCCAGACCCTTGCGCACGGCGTCGCCCAGCGGCACGCGCGCGGCGATCAGCGCGATGGTCGCCAGGTCGAGCCGGTCTGCGCTGAGCTCGCCGGCGGTGAGGTCGATCTCGCCCGTCGGCCGGGTGGCAAATCGCCAGCTGGCGTCGACGTTGCTGTCGGCCCACGTCACGCCGTCGGTGGTGGCGAAACTGAGGCGGCGTGCCGACACGCGTGCGTGTTGCGGTCCTTGTTCGCCATCGAGCCGGCCGCTCAGGTGCTCGAACTGCAGCGGCTGCGCCAGTTTGGACAGACGCAGCCCGACGTCGCGCAAGGCCAGGTCGACGGTGGCCGCACCGGGCTGCCCTTCGGCCATGTCGACCCAGGCCCGCAGCGCGCCACGTCCCTCGCGCAACTCGAACGGCAGATCGACGTACGAGCGCAGCAGCGCCACATCGACGTGCGGCAGTTCGGCAAACACGGTGCCGCGCCAGTGGCGCCAGTCGCCCGCGCGCGCCACCAGCGACTGGTTCATGTGCGCGCGCAGCGTGAAGCGGTCGCCCCAGGTCGCCTGCGGTGTGGCGTCGATGCGCAGATCGTGATGTCGCAGACCGTTGCGCACCACCACCGAGGTGTCGGTGAGCTGCAGCGGCGCCGCGCCGCGTTGTTCGTCGATCCAGGTGACGGTTGCGCCGCGGATCACGAACTCGCGCTGCTGGAAGAACCAGTCCGCAGCCGGATTGCCGCCGTCGTCGTCGCTGCGCATCTCGCCGCCCAGGTCGAGCCCGCCGACGCTGATGCGCCCATTGCGCGTCGCGCCGCACCACCAGCTCGGCGCCATCGATGAGCAACTGTTCGAAGCGCAGCCGAAACGCCATCAACGACGGCACCGACAGCGCCGCGTGCACCTCCGGCAAACGCAGCGCCTCGCGGCCCGAGCGGTCGAGCAGCACAACATCCCGCAGCTGGGCCGCCGGGATCCAGCCGCGGGAGCGCACCTGGATCTCGCCGATGCGCACCGCAACGCCGAGCGAGCGGCTGGCCAACGCCTCGATGCGCGGTCGCCATTCGTCGATTCGGGGCAAAATCCCCCAGTGCAGGGTCAGCCACGCGACCAGCAGTAGGCTCCACGACAGCAGCAACACGCCGACCAACAGCCGCAAGGCGCGGGTCGACCAACGCCAAAAGGAGCCGCGTGACGCGATGACTGGGGAGGCGGGGGACATCGGATGAAGCTATTCGGGCTCAGGTCGCGCCGCGACACCGCGCGCATGCGCGTGCACGTCGGCTCGTGGGAGCGCTCCCCCGGGGCCGGACCAATCTAGCACAGAGCCCCGAGTTTCACGTGCACACCGACGGCACCGTGCCTTCCGCTGCCACCGACACGCACAACGCGGCGCCGGCCGGGGCCGACTACAGCCGTTACGTCCAGCGCGTGCGGCGGCGCTTTGGCAGCGAGATTGCCGAGCTGGCACCCGGCGTGCCCGATGCAGCGGCGATCGACACGCTGGTCGACGCACCTGCTGCAGCAGGGCACCTCGCTCGCTTCGGCGCTGCGCCTGGCGCGCCATGCCGTGATCGAGCGTTTGGTCGTGCTCGATGTCGAACGGAGCGCGCCGTTGGACGATGTGACGTCGGCGATGACCGCGCTGGCCGAGGTGGCGCTGGAGCGCGCGCTGGCGCAGGCCCTGCGCGACGAAGACGCGGTGCATGGTGAACCGCTCGATGCCGACGGCCGACGCATCGATTTCTGGATCGTCGGCATGGGCAAGCTGGGCGCGCGCGAACTCAACGTGTCGTCCGACGTCGATCTGATCTACCTGTACGGCGACGAAGGCCACACCGCCGACCACGCAACGAGCGCGCACGAGTACTTTGCGCGCGTGGCGCGGCGGCTGCATGGGTTGATCGCCGAAGTCACCGACGAAGGCTTTGTCTTTCGCATCGACCTCGCGTTGCGGCCGAACGGCAATTCCGGGCCACCGGTGACCAGCCTGGCCATGCTGGAGGAATACTTCCAGGTGCAGGGTCGCGAATGGGAGCGCTTCGCCTGGCTGAAGAGCCGCGTGATCGCACCGCGCGCCTGCGTGGTGGACGGCCGTGCGCGTGCACTGAGCGCGCTCGTCGCGCCGTTCGTCTACCGTCGCTACCTCGACTACGGCGTGTTCGAAGGGCTGCGCCAGCTGCACCGGCGCATTCGCGAGGAAGCCCAGCGCCGCGCCGCCGGCCGGCCCGGAGCGCGCCAACGACGTGAAGCTGTCGCGCGGCGGCATCCGCGAGATCGAGTTCATCGTGCAGCTGCTGCTGGTGGTGCGTGGCGGGCAGTTCCCGGAGATCCGCACGCGCTCGACGCTGCGCGGCCTGCAGCGTTTGGTGGCGCACGGCCTGATGGACGCCGAGCACCGCCGAACGCCTGGCCGATGCCTACATCCTGCTGCGGCGCATCGAGCACCGCATCCAGTACCTCGACGACCAGCAGACCCACGTGCTGCCGACCGCCGACGCGCGATCTGGCGTGGATCGCCGGTTCGATGGGCATCGGCGGCATGGCCGGCGCGTGCGCGCTGCTCGACCACCTGGGCCGGGCGCGCGAGTTCGTCGCCAACGAATTCGACGCCCTGCTGCACGACGGCCAGGCGCCGCTGCCGGCGGCGCGCGGCAACGCCAACGGATGCAAGACCTGCGGCAACGGGCCGTTGCCGGTGGACGCCGCCGGCTTGCAGGCGCTGCTGCCGCCGGCCATGGCGCAACGCGTGGCGCAGTGGTGCGACAAGCCGCGCGTGCAGAGCTTGCGCGACGAAACCAAGCTGCGCCTCGGCCGCCTGGTGCAGCGCGCGGCAGGGAGTGTCGCCGACAGGGTCTGCAGCGAAGAGGCGGCGCTGCGCTTCATCGATTGGCTCGAGCCGCTGCTGCGCCGCGAGTCGTACGTGGCCTTGCTCGATGAACGGCCCGAGGTGCTGCAACGGCTGCTGCGGCTGCTCGGGCTGGCGCGCTGGCCCATGCAGTACCTGATGCGCCACCCCGGCGTGATCGACGAACTGGCCGATCCGCGCTTGCTGCACGAGCGCTTCAGCCGCGACGAGCTGATCGCCGATCTCGATGAGCGCCACGCCGGCTGGCAACGGGGCGGCGAGGCCGACGAAGGAGCGCTGCTCGACACGCTGCGCCATGCGCACCACGCCGAGGTGTTCCGCACCCTGGTGCGCGATGTCGAAGGCCTGATCACCGTGGAGCAAGTGGCCGACGACCTGTCTGCGCTGGCCGATGCGCTGATCGACTGCACGCTGCGCTGGGCCTGGATGCGACTGAAGAACCGGCATCGAGACGAGCCGAAGCTGGCGGTCATCGCCTACGGCAAGCTGGGCGGCAAGGAGCTCGGCTACGGCAGCGACCTCGACGTGGTGTTCCTGTACGACGACAGCGACGAGGCCGACACCGATCGCGCGCAAGAGGTATATGGCGGCTTCGTGCGCAAGCTGATCACCTGGCTGACGCTGCGCACGCCGGCCGGCCAGCTGTTCGACATCGACACGGCGCTGCGGCCCAATGGCAACTCGGGTCTGCTGGTGACGTCGGTCGCATCGTTCGAGCGCTACCAGGAGGGCCGCGGCAGCAACACCGCTTGGACCTGGGAACACCAGGCGCTGACGCGCGCGCGCTTCTGTGCCGGCGCCGGCGGGGTCGCCGCGCGGTTCGATGCCGTGCGCGACAAGGTGTTGCGCGCCCCTCGCGACGCCCAGTCGCTGGCGCGCGAGGTGGTGGCCATGCGCGAACGCGTGCGCGCCGGGCATCCGATTCCGAGCGGTGTGTTCGACGTCAAGCACAGCCCGGGCGGCATGATGGACGCCGAGTTCGCCGTGCAGCATCTCGTGCTGGCCCATGCCCACAGCCATCCCGACCTGGTGCCCAACGTCGGCAACATCGCGCTGTTGCAGCGCGCCGAGGCGCACGGCCTGTTGCCAGCGGGCGTCGGCCAGGCGGCGGCGCAGGCCTACCGCGAGTTGCGGCGCGCGCAGCACCGGGCACGCCTGGACGAACAGCCGACCCAGTTTCCGCCCGACACGCTGGCCCGTGAGCGCGACGCGATCCTCGCGTCGTGGCACGCAGTGTTCGGTTGAGCGCATTGCCCGACGACGCGCCCTCGAATCCCTTCGCCGCCCGCGATGGCACGCTCGGCTGGTGGTCGGTGGCATGCGTCCTCGCGGTCGGTGCGTTGACGGCACAGTGGATCGACGCGCAACGGCTCGATTGGCAGCCCGGCCTGGCGCCGGCCCAGCCATGGCGCTGGTGGAGCGGCGCTTGGGTGCATTGGAGCCTCGGCCACCTGGGCGCCAATCTCGCCGGCACCGCATTGATCGCCGCGCTCGGCGCACGGCTCGCGCCGACCGTGCCGATGCCTGGGCATGGTTCGTGGCCTGGCCGTTGACGCAGCTCGGACTGCTGCTGCAGCCGTCTTTGCTGCACTACGGGGGACTGTCCGGGGTGCTGCATGCCGGCGTGGTGATCGCCGCCCTCGGCCTGCTGCAGCGCGAGTCGGGGCTGCGCCGCGCGGTCGGTTGGCTGATCCTCGGCGGCGTCGCCCTCAAGGTGGGCATGGAGCAGCCGTGGCAGGGTGGGTTGCGCCAGACGCCCTGGATGGCAGATCGCGATCGCGCCCGCGGCGCATCTGAGCGGCGCGGTGGCCGGCCTGCTGTGCGGGCTGGCGGCATTGGGCTGGCGCCGGCGCGGTGCGCGCGCTCTTAGCATCGCTCGATGACCGACCGCAAGCTGCACCTCGATTCCGTGGCCGTGGTGGCGCTGCTGGCGTGCTGCGCCGTCTGGGGCCTGGGACAGGTGGCGGGCAAGGCCACTCTGCTCGAAGTGCCGGCCGCTGATGCAAGCCGCCATCCGCTCGTGCGCCGCCGCCGTACTGGTGGCGTTGTGGGCGCGCTGGCGTCGCATCCCGCTGTTCGATCGCGACGGCACGCTGGCAGGCGGCCTGTGGGCCGGGCTGCTGTTCGCCGTCGAGTTTGGGTTGATCTTCACCGGCCTGCGTTTCACCACCGCCTCGCGCATGGTCGTGTTCGTCTACCTGGCGCCGTTCGTGGTCGCGCTCGGCATGCCGCTGATCGCGCGCCACGAGCGGCTCGACCTGCTGCAGTGCGTAGGTCTGGTGGCCGCTTTCGGCGGCGTGGCGTGGGCCTTCGCCGAAGGATTTCAACAGCCCTCCGTCGGCGAGTTGCAGTGGGTCGGCGACGCGCTGGGCGTGGCCGGTGCCGTGTTCTGGGGTGCCACCACGCTGGTGATCCGCGCCAGCCGGCTGTCGCAGGCATCGGCCGAGAAGACGCTGCTGTACCAACTGGCGGTGTCCGGTGTCGCACTGGGCCTGGCGTCGTGGTTCACGGGCGAGCCGTGGCCGACGCAGTTGACCGCCGTCCCGGCAACGGCGCTGGCTTTTCAGGTGGTCGTGGTGTGCTTTGCCAGCTACCTGGTGTGGTTCTGGCTGATTCGCCACTACCCGGCGACGCAGTTGTCGACCTTCACGTTGCTGACGCCGGTGTTCGGCCTGCTGGCCGGCGTGGCGCTGATGGGCGACCCGCTGACGCTGCGATTGATCGTTGCACTGGTGGCGGTGAGCACCGGCATCGCGCTGGTCCACCGCGGCGGCTCCGCGGCGCGCGTGTCGCCGATGCGTCAAAGCGAGCACGACTCACCGGCCTAGACTGCGCCGCGTACCAGGAGACCTCGATGATCCAGTTGCACGGCTTTGCCATCTCCAACTACTACAACAAGGCCAAGATGGCACTGTTGGAGAAGGGCGTCCCGTTCGAGGAGGTCTACGCCGCCACCGGCAATGCGGGCGAAGAGATGCTCGCTTGTTCGCCGCTGGGCAAGGTGCCCTACATCACCACCGATCGCGGCTCCCTGTGCGAGAGCCAGGCGATCCTCGAATACCTGGAGGCCGTGCATCCGCACCCGCCGCTGCTGCCAAGCGATCCGTGGGAGGCGGCCAAGGTGCGCGAGCTGTGCACCTTCGTCGACCTGCATCTGGAGCTGGTCGCGCGCGAGCTGTACACGCAGGCGTTCTTCGGCGGCACGGTGAGCGAGGCGCAGCAGGCGCGCGTGCGCAAGCTGCTGACCAAGAACATCGCCGGCTTCAAGCGTTTGGCGCGCTTCTCGCCGTACCTCGCCGGCGATCGCTTCACCATGGCCGACTGCGCGGGCTACGTGAATCTGCCTGTGGTCTCGATGGCGAGCAAGGCCATCTATGGCGAGTGCCTGCTGGCTGCCGCCGGCATCGACTGGAAACCGTACATCGCGCTGGTTGGCCAGCGTCCCAGCGCCCAGCGCGTGACAGCCGACCGCAAGCGGGACACCGAACGCGCGGCCGCCGCGCGCGCCGCCGGCAAGAACTGAATCGCCGACAGCGTCGCCGCGTTCGCGATGCCGCGATGCGAAACGTCGCGCTGCCGGCTTGGCCATCGGGCTGCACTGACGGCGGCGTTCGGTTTCGTCATCTCACAATTCGACGGAACTCGGCGCGCAGCCATGAATCACATCGCCATTGCGCATCTGTCGGACGACGTGATGCGTAAGTGGTGCCGGGTCCCGCGGGGGCGAGACTTGCGGTGCACCCGACGTGTTTATTGCTGTGCAGCCTGCCGGTTCCCGGCAGAAATCCCGGAGCGCTTCTCCTCCTCCTCCCTCCCTCCCTCCTTCGCTCGGGGGCGCTGCACAGCAACTTTTTTCCGGGTTCGAGCCGAGGCGCCTGCGCCGGCTCGAGACCCGCGGGGGCAGAGGCAGGCGGCTGCTAGCGCAGCCAGCCCTTGCGCCGGAAGTAGATGAACGGCGCCACCACCGATGCGGCCATCAGCGCCAGGGCCAGCGGATAACCCCAGCTGAGCCCCAGTTCCGGCATGTGCTGGAAATTCATCCCGTAGATGCTGGCGATCAACGTCGGCGGCAGCAACGCGACCGACGCGACCGAGAAGATCTTGATGATCTTGTTCTGGTTGATGTTGATGAAGCCGACGGTGGCGGCCATCAGGAAGTTGATCTTGTCGAACAGGAAGGCCGTGTGCGAATCCAGTGAATCAATGTCGCGCAGGATCTGTCGGGCTTCCTCGAATTGCTCGGCGTTGAGCATGCGGCTGCGCATCATGAAACTCAGCGCCCGCCGCGTGTCCATCACGTTGCGCCGGATGCGGCCGTTCAAATCTTCCTGGCGTGCGATCGCGGCCAGCGCCGCCGCTGCGGTCTTGTCATCGACCTCCTGCTTCAGCACCCCGTTTCCCACCGCCTCCAGACTGTCGTAGACGCCTTCCAGCGCATCGGCCGAATACTCGGCGTCGGCATCGAACAGCTTCAGCAGCACGTCCTTGGCGTCTTCGATCAGCGCGGGAATGCGACGTGCGCGCATGCGCAGCAGGCGAAACACCGGCAGGTCTTCGGCATGCACCGAGTGCAGCACGCCGTCTTTCAGGATGAACGCCACGCGGACGCTGCGCGACTCGTTCTCTTCGTCGATCAGGAAGTCCGAGCGGATGTGCAGCTCGCCGTTGTCTTCTTCGTAGAACCGCGCCGACTCTTCGAGGTCGTCATCGACGATGTCCTCGGGCAGCGCGAGCCCGAAGCGTTCGGCGATCCAGCGCTTCTCTTCTTCGGTCGGGGCTTCGAGGTCGACCCAGATCGGCTTGAGCGCCGCCAATGCCTGCGCGCTGTCGATCTCTTCCTGGAACAGCCGGCCGTTGACGAGTCTGAAGACGTTGAGCATGCGGTGCCTCCACCGCCCAGCAGAACGGGTGGCTGGCTTCGGCCCGGCTGGACGTCCACCTCCTCGATCGGTCTCGCTGCGGACCCACGATGCGTCAACGCCGATCGTCGACGTTCGCGATGTTCGCGCGAGGCGCGCGGATTATGGCATCGCGACGTGCCGTCGCTGGCTCAGCCCGCAATGGCACGCATGTGCCCGCAACTCGGGGATGCTACACCGGCAGGTGGGCTTGTAGGTGAACCTGAAGCGGCGCATAGTGGTTCGCAACCGCGGTCATTCGGCGCGTCGTGTGCGCACAGCGGCTCGATGCCTCGAGGCCTTGCGGCCTGATCGGTCAACCCAGGAAAGGACGTTCCGATGAATTTGACGATCAGCGGGCATCACCTCGAAGTGACGCCTGCCCTTCGCGAGTATGTGCTCACAAAACTGGATCGCGTGACGCGACACTTTGACCAAGTCGTGGACATCACGGTGTTGTTGTCGATCGAAAAGCTGCGCGAGAAGGAACGACGACAGAAGGCCGAAGTGACCGTGCATGTCAAAGGCCGAGACATCTTTGTCGAACAGTCACACGAAGACTTGTATGCCGCCATCGACCAGTTGATGGACAAGCTTGACCGCCAGGTGTGTCGCCACAAGGACAAGGTCCAGGACCACCATCACCCCGCACCCAAGCGTCTCGCTGCCTGACACGACGCTGACAAAACGATCGAAACGGCCCTCAGGGGCCGTTTCTGTTGGGGCTGCGCTCTATTTCAGCGGCGAAGCAACACCCCGCAAGCATGTGCCCTGTCCACTGTGCGGTGCAGCAATGCGTTTCTATAATTCATGCAACTGTCATGGGACTCCTCGCCGCGGCCAGCAGTGTCTGACCGGTCCGTCGTGGTGTTGAGCTGATGAATCGTCTCGCAGCCATCCTGCCCGCCGGCAACGTGCTGGTGAATGTGGAGGCCACAAGCAAGAAGCGCGCGTTCGAGCACGCCGGCCTGCTGTTCGAAAACATGCACGCGATCGCGCGCGCGGCAGTGACGGACAACCTGTTCGCACGCGAGCGCCTCGGCTCCACCGGACTGGGTCACGGCGTGGCCATTCCCCATGGCCGGATCAAGGGTTTGAAGAGCCCGCTCGCCGCGGTGCTGCGGCTCCAGCAGCCGATCGCCTTCGATGCGCCTGACGATGAGGCGGTCAATCTGCTGATCTTCCTGCTCGTGCCCGAGGCCGCGACACAGCGTCACCTGGAGATCCTGTCGGAGATTGCAGAGATGCTCTCGGATCGCACGCTGCGCGATCGACTCAAGTCCGAGCCCGATGCCGCCTCGCTGCACCGCCTGATTCACGACTGGCAGGCCGCGCAGACGCTCGCTTGAGATGACCCCCTGCTCACTCGCGTCCCCCGAGGGGGTCGGCCTGGCGCGGCAGGCCGAGCGGCATCCTGCAGGGCCCTCGATGAAGCCCACCTCGGTCAGCGCCGAAGCCCTCTTCGAGGCCCAGCGCGAGGTATTGCATTGGGAGTGGGTCGCCGGCCACGCGCACCCTGAACGCCGATTCGACGACGCCGCGGTGCGCGATGCGCAATCGGCGGCCGACCTGGTCGGGTACCTCAACTACATCCATCCGTACCGCGTGCAGATCGTCGGCCATCGCGAGGTGGCCTACCTGTCATCGGTCAGCCCCGAGGACCAGGAGCGCCGCATCTCGCGCATCGTCACGCTGGAGCCTCCGGTGCTGATCACGGCCGACGGTGTGGCGCCGCCGCCGCGCTTGGTCGCGATGTGCGATCGCGCCGAGATCCCGCTGTTCGTCACCGGCGAGTCGGCCGGTCAGGTGATCGACGTGGTGCGCAGCTATCTGGCGCAGCACTTCGCCGAGCGCACCACGCGCCACGGCGTGTTCATGGACATCCTCGGGTTGGGTGTGCTGCTCACCGGCGAGTCGGGCCTGGGCAAGAGCGAACTCGGGCTCGAGTTGATTTCGCGCGGCCACGGATTGGTGGCCGACGACGCGGTCGATCTGTACAAGGTGTCGCAGTCGTCACTCGAAGGGCGCTGCCCGGAACTGCTGGCCAACCTGCTGGAGGTGCGCGGCATCGGCCTGCTCGACATCAAGGCGATCTTCGGCGAGACGGCGGTGCGCCGGAAGATGCGGCTGAAGCTGATGGTCCACCTGGTGCGCAAGGAAACCATGGAGCGCGATTTCGAGCGTCTGCCGTACGAGCCGCTGTACGAAGACATCCTCGGCATCGCCGTGCGCAAGGTCGTCATCGCGGTCGATGCCGGACGCAACCTGGCCGTGCTGGTGGAGGCCGCGGTGCGCAACACCATCTTGCAGCTGCGCGGCATCGACACCTACCAGGAGTTCATCGCCCGCCACCAAAAGGCGATGGACCAGAGCGGCACCTGAAGCGGCCGCGTCAGCGCCTCACTTCGAGGGGCGGTGCGGGCAGTTCTTCTTGGTGCACACCGCGTACAGCGACAGCGAGTGGTCGTTGATCTCGAAGCCGCGCGACTGCGCCACCGCGCGCTGACGCTGCTCGATCTGCGCGTCGAAGAACTCCTCGACGCGACCGCAGGTCAGGCACACCAGGTGATCGTGGTGCTGGCCCTCGTTGAGTTCGAACACCGACTTGCCCGACTCGAAGTGGCTGCGCTTGAGCAGGCCCGCCTGCTCGAACTGCATCAGCACCCGGTACACGGTGGCCAGGCCGATGTCGGCGCCCTCGACCAGCAGCGCCTTGTAGACGTCTTCGGCGGTCATGTGCCGCACCGCCGCCTTCTGGAAGACCTCGAGGATCTTGATGCGCGGCAGCGTGGCCTTCAGACCGCTGCTTTTCAGTTCGTCGACGTGCGTCATGGCAGCGGGGTCGGGCGAGACGGCTCGAAGCAGACCGATAGAATCGCCGCATCATAGCCAGCTTGTGCGCCCGTTCGAAGCGCCGTTCGTTCCGCACCATGTCGGATTCGCGCCCATCCCGCGCTCGCGCGCGCACCCTGGCCCTGGCCAGCCTCTGCTCGGTTCTCTGGGGCTGCGCGTCGTCGCTGCAGTCCGAAGGCAACCTGCTCGGCATCATCACGCCCTATCGCATCGACATCGTGCAGGGCAACGTGGTCACCAAGGAGCAGCTGGCGCTGGTGCGCCCCGGCATGACTCGCGTTCAGGTGCGCGACGTGCTCGGCTCGCCGCTGTTGACCGATGTGTTCCATGCCGACCGCTGGGACTATGTGTTCACGATCAAGCGGCCCGGCACGCAACCGCAGCAGCGCAGCATCGTCGCGCACTTCGAGGGCGACCGGCTGACGCGCATCGACGCGCCCGACCTGCCGTCCGAGCGCGAGTTCGTGGCGTCGATCAGCCGCACGTCCGCCACGGGCAAGACGCCCTTGCTCGAGCTGACTCCGGAGCAGCGCGCGGCCTTGCCGGTGCCGGACAAGCCTGCCGCGGCGACGCCAGTGCCCGAGGCGACCGGGCCCACGCGCGACTACCCGCCGCTGGAGCCCAATTGACCGCACAGGCGCCGTTGGCCATTGCCGTGGCCGGCGCGTCCGGACGGATGGGCCGCATGCTGATCGAGGCGGTGCTTCGGACCGACGACTGCCGCCTGGCTGGCGCCCTCGACGTGCCCGGCAGTCCGGCGCTCGGCCAGGATGCCACGGCATTCCTGGGTCGGGACAGCGGCACCCAGGTCACCAGCGACATCCGCCAGGGGCTGTCGAACGCCCGCGTGCTGATCGACTTCACGCGCCCCGAAGGCACGCTGGCGCACCTGGCCTTGTGCCGGGAGCTCGGCGTGGCCGCGGTGGTGGGCACCACGGGATTGGACCCGGCGCAGAAGGCGCAGGTTGCGCAGATCGCGCAGCAGATCCCGATCGTGATGGCGCCCAACATGAGCGCCGGTGTCAACGTGATGCTGAAGCTGCTCGAGATGGCCGCGCGTGCCTTGAACGAAGGCTACGACATCGAGATCATCGAGGCGCACCACCGCCACAAGGTCGATGCCCCCAGCGGCACGGCGCTGCAGATGGGCGAGGTGGTGGCCAAGGCGCTCGGCCGCGACCTGGCGACGCATGGCGTGTTCGAGCGCCACGGCGTGACCGGCGAACGCGACCCCTCGACGATCGGCTTTGCCACCGTGCGCGGCGGTGACATCGTCGGCGACCACACGGTGCTGTTCGCCGGCACCGGCGAGCGCATCGAGATCACGCACCGGGCCGCGAGCCGGGCCACTTACGCGCAGGGCAGCCTGCGCGCCGCGCGCTTCCTGGTTGGCAAGAGCAAAGGGCTGTACTCCATGCACGACGTGCTGGGCCTGAACTGAGATGAAGCCCCCGAGCACGCTTTCGCTCGCGTCCCCCCGGCGCGGCGCCCAGTGGCTTCGGGCGGCCGGGCGCCACTGATGCTGGGGCTGCAACAGTTCTGGCAGCAGACCGACGGTGTCGGCCGCGCGGTGGCGCTGCTGCTGCTGGCGATGTCGATCAGCGCATGGGTCGTGATCCTGTGGAAGGCCTGGGTCTTGCGCCGTGCAAGGCGCGACATTGCGCGCGCCGTGCCGGCGTTCTGGGCCGCCGACACGATCGACAGCGCCCGCTCGCAGCTGCAAGCGCTCGATCGCGAGCAGGTCCTCGCGCCGTTGCTCGCCGCCGCAACCGCACGGCCGATGAGCGGCACGCTCGAGACGTCGGGCGTGCTGGCGTCGCAGCTCACCCGGCGCTTGCGCGATGCCTTGCACAGCGGCCTCGCGCACCTTCAGTACGGCCAGGTCCTGCTGGCCTCGATCGGCAGCACGGCGCCGTTCGTCGGCTTGTTCGGCACCGTCTGGGGCATCTACCACGCGCTGGTCAGCATCTCCGCGGCTGGTTCGATCACGATCGAGAAGGTGGCTGGCCCGGTGGGCGAGGCGCTGATCATGACCGCCGCCGGCCTCGCGGTGGCCATCCCTGCGGTGCTGGCCTACAACCTGTACGGCAAATGGGTCGCCGTCTGCGAAGCCGAACTCGAGGGCTTCGCGCACGACCTGCGCGAGATGGTGCTCGGCGCCGACCGCACGCCGCAGGCGGTCTGAGGCCAGCATGGCGTTCGGCCGCCTCAAGCGCAGCGCATCGGCCCAGCCGATGAGCGACATCAACATGACGCCGTTGATCGACGTGATGCTGGTGCTGCTGGTGATCTTCATGATCACCGCGCCGCTGATGACCTCGAGCCTGAAGCTCGATCTGCCGAAGGCCGAAGGGGCCAAGCCCACCGACGCGGCGCAGTTCGTCACGCTGGCCATCGACACGCAGGGACGCTTCTTCTGGGGCGACGAGCAAGTCACGGTGGACACGCTGCGCCTGCGCGTGCGCGAGGCCGCGGTGCGCAACCCGACCACCGAGGTGCAGCTGCGCGCCGACAAGACCGTGTCGTATGGCCGCGTCGCCGAGTTGATCGGCGTGGTGCAGGAAGGCGGGCTGTCGCGCGTGGGCTTCGTCACCGAGTCGAAAGTCGAGCCCGCGCGCTGACGTGCGTGGCGCGAGGCATCAACCACCTGCCTCCTACAATCCGCGGCATGCAAGACAAGTACGTGCCTGCCGACGTCGAGACGGCTGCCCGCGCCCACTGGGACGCGCGCGACGCCTACCGGGTCACCGAGGACCCGAAGAAGAAAAAGTTCTACGCCTGCTCGATGCTGCCGTACCCCAGCGGACGGCTGCACATGGGGCACGTGCGCAACTACACCATCAACGACATGCTCGCGCGCCACAAGCGCATGCAGGGCTACAACGTGTTGATGCCGATGGGCTGGGACGCCTTCGGCCTGCCGGCGGAGAACGCGGCGATGAAGAGCAAGGTCGCGCCGGCGGCGTGGACCTACGAGAACATCCGCATGATGAAGGCGCAGTGCAAGGCGCTGGGCCTGGCCATCGACTGGTCGCGCGAACTCGCCACCTGCGACCCCGACTACTACAAGTGGAACCAGTGGTTCTTCTTGAAGATGCTCGAAAAGGGCATCGCCTACCGCAAGACGCAGATCGTCAACTGGGATCCGGTCGATCAGACCGTGCTGGCCAACGAGCAGGTGATCGACGGCCACGGCTGGCGCTCCGGCGCGCCGGTGGAAAAGCGCGAGATCCCCGGCTACTACCTCAACATCACCCGTTACGCCGACGAATTGCTCGACTGCACGCTGAACAAGCTGCCGGGCTGGAGCGACCGCGTGCGGCTGATCCAGGAAAACTGGATCGGCAAGAGCTTCGGCGTGAACTTCGGCTTCCCGTACGAGATCGGCGGCGAGTCCAAGCTGCTGCGTGTGTACACCACGCGCGCCGACACCATCATGGGCGTCACCTTCGTTGCCATCGCGGCCGAGCACCCGCTCGCTGCGCAGCTGGCGCAGCAGAAGCCCGCGCTTCAACCGTTCATCGACCAGTGCAAGCAAGGGTCGGTGATCGAAGCCGACATGGCGACGATGGACAAGGAGGGCATGCCCACCGGCTTCTTCGTCGACGCATCCGTTGAGCGGCGAGCAGGTCGAAGTGTGGATCGGCAACTACGTGCTGATGGCCTACGGCGAGGGCGCCGTGATGGGCGTGCCGGCGCACGACGAGCGCGACTTCGCGTTCGCCAAGAAGTACGGCTTGCCGATCCGGCAGGTGATCTCGGTACCCGGCGAGTCGTTCTCGACCGATGGCTGGCGCGAGTGGTACGCCGACAAACAGCGCGGCGTGTGCGTGAACTCGGGCAAGTACGACGGCCTGGCGTACGACGCCGCGGTCGATGCGATCGCGGCCGACCTCAAGGCCAAGGGCGTCGGCGACAAGCAGGTGCAATACCGGCTGCGCGACTGGGGCATCAGCCGCCAGCGTTACTGGGGCACGCCGATCCCGATCATCCATTGCGACGGCTGCGGCGTGGTGCCGGTGCCGGAGAAGGATCTGCCGGTGGTGCTGCCCGAGCACCTGGTGCCCGATGGCAGCGGCAACCCGCTCAACAAGTACGAGCCGTTCCTCAAGTGCATGTGCCCGACCTGCGGCAAGCCGGCGCGCCGCGAGACCGACACGATGGACACCTTCGTCGACAGCGCCTGGTACTACATGCGCTATTGCTCGCCGAAGGCAGAGACCATGGTCGACGCGCGCAACGACTACTGGATGCCGATGGACCAGTACATCGGCGGCATCGAGCACGCGGTGCTGCACCTGCTGTACGCGCGCTTCTGGACCAAGGTGATGCGCGACATGGGGATGGTGAAGTTCGACGAGCCGTTCCAGCGCCTGATGAACCAGGGCATCTTGCTCAACCACATCTACTTCACGCGCAACGACAAAGGCGGCAAGGACTACGTGCCGCCCACCGAGGTCAAGCCGACGCTCGACGCGCACGGCCACACCGTCGGCGGCACCACCGCCGATGGCACGCCGGTGGAGTACGGCGGTGTCGGCAAGATGGGCAAGACCGAGCGCAACGGCGTCGACCCGCAGGACCTGATCGACCAGTACGGCGCCGACACCGCACGGCTGTTCGTGATGTTCGTCGGCGGTCCGGAGGACTCTTCGGTGTGGTCCGACACCGGCGTCGAGGGCTCGTCGCGGTTCCTGCGCCGGTTGTGGCAATTTGCCGCGCGCCAGCGGTCACATCGTGCGCGGCGCGCGCAGCGATGTGTCGCAGCTCGGCGCGGCTGCCAAGGCGTTGCGCCGCACGGTGCATGCCGAGCTCAAGCAGGTGAACTACGACTACGAGCGCATGCAGTACAACACCGTCGTCTCGGGTGCCATGAAGCTGCTCAACGCGCTGGAAGACTTCAAGCCCGAGCCCGGCGCGGCCGGCGATGCCGCGGTGCTGCGCGAAGGCGCGTCGGTGCTGTTGCGCGTGCTGTATCCCGCATGCCCGCACATCACCCAGGTGTTGTGGCAGGACCTGGGTTTCGCTGAGGCCGTGGGCGAGCTGCTCGACGCGCCGGTGCCGGCGGTCGACGAATCGGCGCTGGTGCAAGACGAGATCGAGTTGGTGCTGCAGATCGCCGGCAAGACCCGCGGCAGCATCCGCGTGCCGGCACAGGCCGACAAGGCCGCGATCGAGCGCACGGCGCTGGCCAGCGCCGAGTTCAGCCGGTTCGGCGAGGGCAAGCCCGCCAAGAAGGTGGTGATCGTGCCTGGCCGACTGGTCAACGTGGTGGTCTAGCCCGCGGCAAACCGATGCCCGATCGACGCACTGCGGCCCTCTCGTTGCTGAGCGCTCTTGCGCTCGGCGGCTGCGGATTCCAGTTGCGTGGCGCCACCGAGCTGCCGTTCTCGCGCATCGCGCTCGAAGGATTCGCGCCACGCTCGTCATTGGCCGAGGAGTTGAAGCGCACGCTGGCGCAAAGCGCCGAGGTGGTGAGCAACCCGGCGCAGGCGCAGGTGGTGTTGCACGCGCTGAGCGACAAGCGCGAGCGTGGCGTCGTCGCGCAGACCACCGCCGGCCAGGTGCGCGACCTGCAGTTGCGCGTGCGCCTGGAGTTCCGCCTTGCCACGCCGAGCGGGCGCGAACTGATCCCGGCGACCGAGTTGCTGCTCACGCGCGACATGAGCTACAGCGAAACATTCGCGCTGGCCAAGGAGTACGAGGAGACGCAGTTGCTGAAGGCTATGCAGTCCGACATCGTGGCGCAACTGATGCGCCGGCTGTCGCGGGTGAAGAATTTGGCAGGCTGACGGAGGGAGCCCACACGATGCAACTGCGCTCCGATCAGCTGCCCACGGCATTGGCGCGCGGCGTGAAACCGCTGTACACCATCCACGGCGACGAGCCGCTGCTGGCACAGGAAGCCGGCGACCTGATCCGCGCCGCCGCGCGCACGGCCGGCTACACGGAGCGCAAGGTGTTCAGCGTGAGCGGCGCGCACTTCGATTGGTCGGGCCTGCTCGGTGCAGCGCAGGCGATGAGCCTGTTCGCGGAGCGCCAGCTGATCGAGGTCCGGATCCCCGGTGGCAAGCCCGGCAAGGAAGGTTCCGAAGCGCTGCAGCGCTATTGCGAGACCTTGTCCGACGACGTGGTGACGATCGTTCACCTGCCTCGGCTCGATCGCCAACAGCAGGGCAGCGCGTGGTTCGCGGCGCTCGACGGCGCCGGCGTGTCGGTGCGTGTCGATCCGGTGGAGCGCAAGGCACTGCCGCAGTGGATCGCGCAACGCCTGGCTGCGCAGGGTCAACGCGTGCAGGAAGGCGATGCCGGCGCCCAGACGCTGGCCTTCTTCGCCGACCGCGTCGAAGGCAACCTGCTGGCGGCGCATCAGGAGCTGCAGAAGATTGCGCTGCTGTACCCGCAAGGCGAGCTGGGCTTCGAGCAGATCGAAGCGGCGGTGCTCAACGTGGCGCGCTACGACGTGTTCAAGCTCGGCGAAGCCGTGCTCGCCGGCCAGACCGCGCGTGTGCTGCGCATGCTCGACGGGTTGCGTGCCGAGGGCGAGGCGCCGGTGCTGGTGCACTGGACGCTGGCCGAAGACATCCGCGCGCTCAAGCGCGTGAAGGACGCTGTGGCGCAAGGCAAGCCGCTGCCGATGGCACTGCGCGAGTCGCGGGTGTGGGGCGCGAAGGAGCGCCTGTTCGAGCGCTTGGTGCCGCTGCTGTCGGACCACACGCTGGCGCATTGGGTCGAGGCCGCGAGCGTCTGCGACGGTCTCATCAAGGGTTTGAAGCACCCGCACTGGCCGATCGATGCGTGGGACGGGTTGAAGCGCCTGGCCTTGATGGTCACGCAGCACACCGCTGCGCCCAAGCCGACGCAACCGCTGCGCTTGGCGCTGCAGGCGTCGTTCTGATCGCGGCTCAGTAGCCGCGTGCGCGATCGATCAGGTGCGCAATCGGCTGGCCGTCGGCCAGTGCCTGCACGTTGGCCGCCACCAGCGCCGCCGCGGTGCGCGGGTCGGTGAGCGCTGCCACGTGCGGCAGCACAGTGACCTTCGGATGGCGCCAGAACGGGTGCTTGGCATCGAGCGGCTCGTTGTCGAACACATCGAGCACCGCGTGGCCGAGCCGACCGCTGCCGAGCGCCGCGCGCAGGTCGGCTTCGACCACGTGCGCGCCGCGCGCCAGATTGACCAACGCCGCACCGCGCGGCAACGCTGCAAAGAACTTGCCATCGAGCAAGCCACGTGTGTCGGCGGTGAGTGGCAGCAGGTTGACCACGATCGCACTGCCGTTCAGGCAGGGCCACAACGCGTCGGCGCCATGCACGTGGGTCACGCCGGGCGGCACTTCGCGCGCTGCGCCGTCGCGCGTCCACGCGGCCACGCGGTAGCCCTGTTGCGCCAGCGCACGCGCGCACGCCAGCCCCATGGTGCCGAGACCGAGCACCGTCACGGGCAACTCGTCGGCACGGCGCTGCGGCAACTGCCGCCACAACCCGCTGCGCTGCTGACGTTGATAGACGAAGAAGCCCCGGTGCAGCGACAACACCGCCCACAGCGCGGTCTCGGCCATCGCCGCTGTCAGCGTGGGGTCGACCATGCGGGCGATCGGCACGTCGGGCGGCACGGTGGAGTCGTCGAGCAGCCGATCGACGCCGGCCCACAACGACTGGATCAGGCGCAAGCGCGGCAGACCGACCAGGCTTTCGGGTGGCGGGTTGGCGACGATCGCGACCTCGACGCGCATGCGATCGAACAACTCGCCGGTGGTCACGAGGTGGTGGTGCGGCATCGCCTGCGCGAGCACTTGCCGCCATTGGTCGCGCTCGGCGTCGCCGAAACTGCCGGCCAGCAACAGGTTCATGCGCGCACACGCTGCAGCAGGCCGCGCAGCGCATGTTCCACGGTGGCTTGTCGCACCTGTGCACGGTCGCCATCGAAGCGGCGGTGTTCGCTGTCGGCCTGCACCGTGCCCTCGCTGCGGCGCAACGCGAAGCCGAACCAGACCGTGCCCACCGGCTTGTTCGGCGTGCCGCCACCCGGACCGGCGATGCCGGTGACCGCCACCACCAGATCGACACCGCTGGAGCGCTGCAGGCCGGTGGCCATCGCAAGCGCCACCGGTTCGCTGACCGCACCGTGCTGCTGCAGCAGCGCCGCCGGCACGCCGAGCAAAGCCGGTCTTGGCCTCGTTGCTGTAGCTGACCACCGCCGCGCTCGAACCAGTCGCTCGAGCCGGCGAGGTCGGTGCACGCGGCCGCGATCATGCCGCCGGTGCAGCTCTCGGCAGTGGCGACGAACCAGCGGCGCGCGCGCAGCGCGGCGGCCAGTTCGCCCACCAAACCCGGGATCGGGTCGAGGGTCATCTTCACATGCGCCACAGCGCGATCACCAGCAACGTGCACAGCGCGGCCACCAAGTCATCGAACAGGATACCGAAGCCGTGGCGTGCGCCGATCGTGTCGCCCGAGTGCGCCTTGTACAGGCGGTCGGCCCACCCCACCGGCCCCGGCTTGGCGATGTCGAACAGGCGAAACAAGGCGAACGACGCCAACTGGCCCCAGAAGCTCGTGGGCGTGACGAGCCACAACACGATCCAGAACGCAAGGATTTCGTCCCACACGATCGCGCCGGGGTCCGCTTGTCGCAGCGCCTGCGCGCAGCGCATGCAAGCCCACCAGCCGAGGGCGAACGACAGCGCGAGCAGCACGGCCCATTGCCAATCGCTCAACCACGGCTGCAGCACGATGAACGTGAGCCACGCCCACAACGTGCCCACGGTGCCGGCGCCCTTCGGCGCCAGGCCGCTGCCGAAGCCCAGCGCCACCAGATTCGCCGGGTGCTCGAACAGGAAGCGCCGATCCGGTCGGCGCGGCGCATAGCCGGCCACTGGCGGCAACGGCAGGGTGCTCATGCGGATTCGTCCACTGCGAAGTGATCGAAGCCGCGCGCCGGCTGCGGCGTGATGCGGCCGTCGGGCGTGCGCACGCGCAGCCCCGTTTCGGCCTGCACGCTGCCGATGCGGGTCGCCGCGACCCCGGCGCCTTCGGCTGCGCGCTGCACCGCAGAGCGGGCCGACACCGGCGCGCTGAACAGCAACTCATAGTCGTCGCCGCCGCCGAGCAGGCAGCGCTGCTGCAGCGCCAGCGGTTGCGTTGCCAATGCACGCGAGCGCGGCAGCGCTGCAAAGTCGAGTTCGGCACCGACGCGCGAGCGCGCCAGCACATGGCCCAGGTCGCCGCACAGGCCATCGCTCAAGTCGATCGCGGCATGCGCGATGCCACGCAACGCCAACCCCAGTGCCACGCGGGGCTGCGGCCACTCCATGGCACGGCGCAACCCGGCGAATGCATCGGCCTGCACGCACGCCTGGTCGCGCAACACTTCGAGCGCCAGCCGCGCGTCGCCGATGCCGCCGCCCGGTTCGTGGCTCACCCACAGGTCGTCCGCGACCTGTGCGCCATCGCGCCGCAACGCCTGGCCGGGTGGCACCTCACCCATCACGGTGATGCCGACGGTCAGTGGTCCGGCGGTCGTGTCACCCCCGACCAGCTCGATGCGATGCCGATCGGCAAGCGCGTACAGGCCATCGGAAAACCCTTGCAGGAAGGCTTCATCGATGCGCGGCAACGCCAGCATCAACGTGAAGGCGAATGGTGCAGCGCCGCATGCAGCCAGATCGCTCAGATTGACCGCGAGCGCCTTGTGCCCCAGCGCCTGGGGCGGGACGGTGGACAAGAAGTGCCGGCCTTCGACCAGCAGATCACCCGATACCGCCAGTTGTTGGCCCGGCGTGGGCGCCAACAAGGCGCAATCGTCGCCGACCCCCAACACGGCGCGTTGCACCGGACGTGAGAAGTAGCGTTGGATCAGGTCGAACTCGCCGAGCGCCATCGGCCGATTGTGGCGCAGCCCCCCGTGCAGCAGCCCCGAGCGATGGCCGGCCCTGGTGGCGCTCCGCATCGTCGCGAAGGTTGCACGCTCCTACAATCGCCACCCCTTCGCCGTCCGCATCGAAAGCGCCATGTCCTCCTATGAAGCCAAACGTGCGGAACTGCGCCGCGCCGCGCTCGAGTACCACGAGTTCCCGACGCCGGGCAAGGTGGCCATCGCGCCCACGAAGCAACTGATCAACCAGCGCGACCTCGCGCTGGCGTACTCGCCCGGCGTGGCCGCCGCTTGCGAAGAGATCGCAGCGGATCCGGTCAACGCCTACCGCTTCACGGCGCGCGGCAATCTGGTGGCCGTGGTGACCAACGGCACCGCCGTGCTGGGCTTGGGCGACATCGGCCCGCTGGCCGCCAAACCGGTGATGGAAGGCAAGGGCGTGCTGTTCAAGAAGTTCGCCGGCATCGACGTGTTCGACATCGAGCTCAACGAGAGGAATCTCGACAAGCTGGTCGACGCGATCGCGGCGCTGGAGCCCACGTTTGGCGGCATCAACCTCGAGGACATCAAGGCGCCCGACTGTTTCTACGTCGAACGCAGGTTGCGCGAGCGATTGAAGATTCCGGTGTTCCACGATGACCAGCACGGCACGGCGATCGTCGTCGGCGCCGCGCTGCTCAACGGGCTCAAGGTGGTGGGCAAATCGATCGGCGAGGTCAAGCTCGTTGCCTCGGGTGCCGGCGCCGCTGCGCTGGCCTGCCTCACGCTACTGATGAAGCTCGGCCTGCGGCGCGAGAACATCTGGGTCACCGATCTCGCGGGTGTGGTGTGGAAAGGCCGCACCGAGCTGATGGATCCCGACAAGCAGGAGTTCGCGCAAGACACCAAGCTGCGCACGCTGGCCGAGGTGATTGCCAACGCCGACGTGTTCCTGGGCCTGTCCGCCGGTGGCGTGCTGAAGCCAGCGATGGTTTCGTCGATGGCAGCACGTCCGCTGATCTTTGCGCTGGCCAACCCGACGCCGGAGATCATGCCCGAGGAGGTGCAGGCCATCCGCAGCGACGCCATCATGGCGACCGGGCGCACCGACTACCCGAACCAGGTCAACAACGTCCTGTGCTTTCCATACATCTTTCGCGGCGCCCTCGACTGCGGCGCCACCACGATCACCGATTCGATGGAGGTCGCGGCCGTGCATGCACTGGCCGACTTGGCGCAGGCCGAGCAGAGCGACGTGGTGGCTGCGGCGTACGCCGGCTCCACCCTCAGCTTCGGCCCCGACTACCTGATCCCGAAGCCTTTCGATCCACGGCTGATGATCCGCGTGGCGCCGGCGGTCGCCAAGGCCGCGCAGGACGCAGGCGTCGCACTGCGTCCGATCGCCGACATGGACGCCTATCGCGACAAGCTGCAGACCTTCGTCTACGCCTCCGGCACGATGATGAAGCCGATCTTCACGCTGGCCAAACAAGCGGCACGCAAGCGAGTCGTGTACTGCGAGGGTGAAGAAGAACGTGTGCTGCGCGCGGTGCAGGTGGTGGTCGACGAGAACCTGGCGCGCCCCACGCTGATCGGCCGTCCGCCGGTGATCGCGCAGCGCTGCGAGAAATTCGGCCTGCGCCTGCAACCCGGGCGCGACTACGAAGTGGTGAACACCGACCACGACGAGCGCTACCGCGACTACTGGCAGACGTACCACCGTCTCACCGAGCGCAAGGGCGTCACCGCGCAGCTGGCCAAGATCGAAATGCGCCGGCGGCTGACCCTGATCGGCGCGATGCTGCTGCACAAGGGCGAGGTCGACGGGATGATCTGCGGCACCTGGGGCACGACCGCGACGCACCTGGTGTTCATCGACCAGGTGATCGGCAAGCGCCCGGGCGTCAAAACTTACGCTTGCATGAACGGGTTGATGCTGCCGGGCCGCCAGGTCTTTCTGGTCGACACCCACGTCAATGCCGACCCGACCGCGGACGAGATCGCCGAGATCACCGTGATGGCTGCCGACGAGATGCGGCGCTTCGGCTTGCAGCCGAAGGCGGCGCTGCTGTCGCACTCCAACTTCGGTTCCAGCAACCTCCCGTCGGCGGTCAAGATGCGCACCGCGCTTGCCCTGGTGCGCGAAATGGCGCCCTGGCTCGAAGTCGACGGCGAAATGCACGGGGATGCGGCACTGGATGCGAACTACCGGCAGGAACTGATGCCACGCACCACATTGAGCGGCGAGGCCAACTTGCTGGTGCTGCCCAACATCGACAGCGCCAACATCTCCTACAACCTGCTCAAGCAGGCCGCCGGTGGCGGCATCGCGATCGGGCCGATCTTGATGGGGCCCGCCAAGCCGGTGCACATCCTGACGCCGTCCGCCACCGTGCGGCGCATCGTGAACATGAGCGCAGTGACGGTTGCCGACGCAAACGCGTTTCGCTCATAGATCAGCGCTTTCCCGGGCTTGCATTCGCTGCGGGAAGGCGTGCTGCACCGCAAGACGGCGCCGGTCCCGGATGTGTGCGCCCGCTTAGAATTGCCCTATCGTGCCCAAGTTTGAGGCACCGGACTTGAGGTTTTGTACCGGTTCCAGTACGATAACGGCTTCAAAGTTCAGGGTTTACCCGTGGATTGGACCGGTCGGTCGGTGCTGTCGGGGCCACTTCTAAAGTTAGGGCTCGCTACAGCAGTCGCCGTTTTGGCGATGTGGACCGATCCAGTGCAAGCCAAGGGGCCGATCACGGCAAGTGAGTCGGTGGCACTGGCGGAGTTGCCCCCCGAGGCGCAACAGACCGAAAAGCTCATCAGAGCCGGAGGTCCGTTTCCCTACTCCAAGGACGGCACCACGTTCGGCAATCGCGAACGAATGCTGCCTCGGCGTGAAAGGGGCTACTACCGCGAATACACCGTTCCCACGCCGGGGTCGCGGAACCGGGGCGCTCGCCGCATCGTGTGCGGAGGGGCACCGCCCGCAAACCCCGAGGTTTGTTATTACACCGGGGACCACTATGCGAGCTTTCGCCGGATCGTGCAGTGAGCCCTCGGACCCTCACCACAGTTGCTCCTGATCGCCAAAGGACAGAGACCATGCTGCTCCAGACAGTCCGTCCCAACATCGTCCAGTCGATTCGCGCCTACCGCGTCGAAGATCTGATGCAGGCCGCCGAACACGCGGGCCAGCATTTCTTGTACGCCGACCTTTCCGGCGCGCAGTCCAAACAGGAAGTGCTCGACAAGATCGCCGAGTCGTTCCTGTTTCCCAACCACTTCGGCAAGAACCTCGACGCGCTGTACGACTGCATGACCGATCTGGTGCACAAGGCTGGCGCCCAGCCTGGTTTCGTCGTCGTGCTGGAGCAATTGCCCGACAACCCCCGCTTCGACCGCGAAGCGCGCGAACAGCTGCTCGACGTGTTCCGCGACGCGGCCGACTTCTGGGCCGAGCGCCGCATCGCGTTCCGCTGCTTCTATTCGTTTGCGGTCCCGCGCGGCATGGAGGAGCGCGGCCACGACACCCAAACTCAGATCGTCGAGAAGCCCGCTGCCAAGAGCGTGTCCAAGAGCGGCAACAATCCGAACTTCGGCATGAACATGCCGCTGATGAGCAGCGCGTTCGACACCGCCATGTGGCTCAACGCCGCATAGCCGTACCCGGACGTTGTTCGTCCGGCTTCCAGTCCGATTCAGCGCACTTCGGTGCGCTGAATCGTTTGGGCAAGCCTCACATACTCAGCCACCGGCACTTCCTCCGCGCGCCGCTGCACGTCGAACGCCACCGCCGGATCCGCGCGCTCGAGCCAGCGTCCGAGCGTGTGGCGAAGCAGCTTGCGCCGCTGCGAGAACGCCACCGCGACGAGCTCCGACAGCAGCGCCGGATCCAGCGCAGCGGGCTCGCGCCATGGCACCATCCGCAACACCGACGACACCACACGGGGCGGCGGGTCGAATGCCGCGGCCGGCACATCGAACAGCTGTTCGATGTCGTAGCGCCACTGCAGCATCACGCTCAGCCGACCATAGTCGCGCCCGCCCGGCGCCGCGGCGATGCGATCGACCACTTCCTTTTGCAGCATCAGGTGCTGGTCGACCACGTGGGGCGCGAACTCAAGCAGCCGGAACAAGATCGGCGTGGAGATGTTGTACGGCAGGTTGCCCACCACCCGCAACGGCTGGCCCGCTCGCCGTGCCAGCTCGCCGAAGTCGACGCCCAACACATCGGCCTGCACGAGTTCGACGTCGGCCACTGCGCGCCAGCGCGCGGCGAGGTCTCGGTCGAGTTCGATCAGCGTGAGTCCGGCGCCACTGGCGCGCAGCGGCGCGGTGATGGCGCCGAGCCCCGGCCCGATTTCCACCACGCGTTCACCCGGCCGCGCGTCGACCGCACGCACGATCGCGTCGATCACGCTCGAATCCACCAGAAAGTGCTGGCCGAAACGCTTGCGTGGCGCGTGGGTCACGGCGACTGAGAATGCGCGGCTGCGGCGTCAGCGCCCGGCGTTGCCACTCATTGCGGCGGCTCGCGCATCTCGATGTAGGCGCGAGCTCGCAGGTCCTTGGCCCACTCCTGGTATGCGGAGTCGAACTTCTGCTCGCGCAGTGCCGCTCGCGCCTGCTCGCGAATCTCCTTGTCGCTGATTTCGACCTGGCGCCGCTCGATCACCTGGATCAGATGCACGCCGAATCGGGACAGCACCGGCGGCGACAGCGCACCCGGGGCCAAGCGGCCCATCGCCTCTTCGAACTCGGGCACGAATCCCCCTGGCGACACCCAGCCAAGCTCGCCACCGTTGGCTGCACTGCCGTCTTCGGACACCTCGCGGGCCACGTCTTCAAAGCGCCGCTGGCCGCCTTCGATCTGGCGCTTCAGGTCTTCGAGCCGCCGCGCCGCGTCTTGCGCGCTGGCCTGCGCCGACGTGCGCAGCAGAATATGCCGCGCCCGCGTTTGGTTGACGCGATGCACTTGGCCGTCGCGCCGTTCCACCACCTTGAGCAGGTGGAAGCCGGCGCCGCTCTTGATCGGCTGCGCCGTCATTTCGCCGGCTTTCAAGTTCTTGGTGGCCTCGACGAACAGGTCGGGCAGGCGGTTTGACGGGCGCAGACCGATCACTCCGCCATTGGCCCGATTGCCGTCTTCCGACACCTCGCGTGCCACGGTCGCGAAGTCGGCCCCACCCTGCACGCGCGCCAGCGCGGCATCGACGCGCGCGCGCCGCTCGGCGACCTGCGCCTCGCTCGCACCCTCCGGCACGGTGACCAGGATCTGCGCCAGGTTGAGTTCCGCGCCTGCTTCGGCCGCGCCACGCTGTTGCTCGACGAACTTGTCGATATCCGCATCGGAGACGCGGATGCGCGCCTGCACCTCGCGCTCGCGCACCCGCTCGACCAGGATCTGATCGCGCAGGCTGCTGCGAAAGCGCGAGAACTCGATGCCTTCGGCCTGCAACCGGCGACGCAACTCCGCTAGCGTGACCCGGTTGTTGGCAGCCACGCTGCTCACCGCGCGGTCGAGCTCTGCCTCGTCGACCTTCACGCCGCTGTCGCGCGCGTAGGTGACGAGCACGCGCTCATCGATCAGAGAGTCCACCACCTGCTTGCGCAGCACGTCGCCGGGCGGCAGGCGGCCGCCGCCGCGCCGCGCTTCGTCCCGCACCCGACCGCTGCGCTGCTCGACCTCGTTGGCCGTGACCAGTTCGCTGTTGACCACGGCGACGATGTAGTCGCCGATGCGCAGCGTGCGATCGCTCTGCGCCATCGCCAACGAGCCGACGGCGGCGAACGACACGGCAACGGCAATGGGCGCGATACCGCGCTTGAGCATCTCAATCATCGATGGTCGGTTCATAGGGGCCTTTGCGCTCCTCGCGCAGCAGCCGGTATCCGGGGATATTGTCCTTCAACACCTGCAGCGGATTCGAACCGATGCGCGACAGGCCCACCAGTTCCAATTGGAACAGCAGTCGGGTGGTCTGCTCGGTGCGGCCGGTCGACAGCCGCTCGGACACAATCCGCCCGATCCAGCAGCCGGCGTCGTACTCGAAGCCGGCCAATGTGTCGGTGAAACGGCTGTCGCGCGTGCTGTAGTTGACCCGGCCCACGGCATACAGGGTACCGTTGCACTGGCCGCCGCCGCCAGACGGCTTGCCCCGGTAGACCGGCCACTGCCAGCCGAGTTCAACCTGTTCCGAGAACCCGCGCGCCAGGCGGTAGGTGGCGCTCAATGCGTGGAACGGCGCCGGCAGGTACTGCACGCCGACGATCGAGCGCACCGCCCGGCTCAACTCCGCGCTGTATTGCGTCGCCACATCGAAGCGCCAATTGGGCACCAGTGAGGTCGAGCCGTCGAGCAGCACGTCGGACAGCCGTTGGGTCAGCGGCTGTCCATCGGGCGTGACGCGCTGGTCCCGGAAGAGATAGCGCTGCGCGATGCCCAGTCGCAGCGTCTCGACCCCGGTGTTCGCGTCCAGCCAACGGGTGGTTGCACCCGCCGTCAGCTGATGTCCATCGGAAACCCGGTCGTAGCCCGAGAACAGGTTATCCGAATAGACCGAGATGGTGTTGAAGTCGATCGGACCGGTATCGAAGATGGGCAATGCGGATTGGTCGCGAAACGGCGTGTTCACGTAAAACAGGCGCGGTTCAAGCGTCTGCAGCTGCGCACGGCCGAACCAGTTGCTGTCGCGCTCGAACACGGCGCCGGTGTCGATGCTGAAGGTGGGCACCGTGCGGCTTGCGCGCGTGCTGCCATCGACCATCGGCTGGTCGAGCGCGTAACTCGCGCTGTTCACCGTCACCTTCGGGCGCACGTAGAACGCCGGTGTCTCGAACAGCCGCGACACGCTGGCCACCGCGTGCGCGCGCCAGCCATTGGGGAACGTTATGTTGGGCAGTCCATCGGCACGGGTGAATCGATTGACTTCCGAATCCACGCCAAGGCGCATGCCCAACGGAAGTTCGCTGTCCAGTCCCACCCCCATCTGCACGCTGCGGTCGTACGGCGCCAGGATCTCGCTGCCCGGCTCGTTGCTGCGCAGCACCTGCCAGCGTTGCGTGCCGACGAACCAGGTGCTATCGAAGCTGGAGCGCTCGATGCGCTGGTCGACACGCGCATTCAGCGGCAGCAGCCGCGGCGTGAATGAACGGATCTGGCGCGAGAAATCCTTCCAGTAGTCGTCATCCGACACGCGGATGCCGCTGCCGCCGTAGTGGATGTCATGCCGCCAAGTGCCGTCGTGCGCGACGTCGGCAAGCCAGCGGTCGCGTCCGGCCACGCGGTCACCGGGCAGAGCGTTCACCTCGATGCGGCCCACATCAGCTGGGCTCGAGATAGCGGAACTCGGCGCCCAGGCCAGCACCGCGGCGCGACAGCACGCTCGGCGTGATGGTGGCATCGCGGTTGGGCGCAATGTTCCAGTAGTAAGGCACGGCCAGCTCGAGCCCGCTCTTGGAATCGAGATTGACCGCCGGCGGCAACCAACCGGACTTGCGCGCGTCGGTGAGCGGGAAACTCAACACCGGCGCCGCCAGGATCGGCACGCCGAGAAAGCGCAGCACGGCGCCTTCAGCCACGCCTTCGTTGGCCTCCAGGTCGATGCGCACGCGGTCGCTGGTCAACAACCAGTCCGGGTCGCCCGAGCCATCGCGCGGACAGCTGGTGTAGGTGGCCCCGACGGCGACGAATCGTGACGGATCGAGGAACTCGAAGCGCTGCGCGGTGCCGCCAGCACCGGTGCGGCCGAGCATGAATTGCGGCTCGAGAAAGAAGCCTTCAAAGCGCTGCACCTGCAATTCGAGCTCAGGGCCCCAGTAGTGGTTGCCGTCGCGGCTGATGCGCACGTTGCCGCGCGCGCGCGCACGATCGTCCGCGCTGTCGTAGCTGATGCGGTCGGCGCGGATCACGGTGCCGGCGCGCCGAAACTCGACGTTGCCCTCGGCGAGGGTCTCCAGTTCGGGCCGCGCCTGCACACGGTCGGCGCGCAGCACGGTGGAGCGGTTGCGCGCCGCATCGCCGCGTGGCGGCGGCGCAATCTGCGTGCTCGGCTGCAGCGGCAACGGTGCATCGCAGCGGCAGAGGCGGCCGATGCCGCGCCTTCGGCGGCCTGTGGGGGCGCGACGGTTCGGGTCTGTGACAGCGCCGGCACGGCCAGAGCCCCGCAGCAGCCGCGATCAGCGACCGCGTGAAGACCCGTGGCGCGATGGCGCGGCAATGGAGCGTCGGCACGGGCTGTTGTTCTGACGACAGGCGAATCGGTGCGGCCCGCGCACGACGGACCGGTGTCGACGCCGTGCGAGGGCGCCTTCGTACAATGCGCGCGATTATCCCTCGTGCCTTACTGGCCTCGGACGCGATGCCTTCGATCCACTCAGTCTCGGGCATCACATGGCCCGACGCGCAACGGCGCGCGGCCTTCGAACGCTGGCTGGCGCCCCTGGCGCAGACCTTTCAGCTCGACGCAGCGAGCCTCGCACCGGCATCGGCCGATGCGAGCTTTCGCCGTTACCTGCGCATCGCTGCACCGCAGCGCACGTTCATCGTGATGGATGCGCCACCGCCCGAGGAAGACGTGCGTCCGTTCGTCGACATCGCGGGCCGCATCAAGGCCGCCGGGCTGCACGCGCCCGAGGTGCTGGCGGTGGACGAGACGCAGGGTTTCCTGCTGCTGAGCGACCTCGGCAGCGCGCTGTACCTGAAGGCGCTGGAAGCCTCCGACCCGTCCGATGCCGACCGGCTGATGCGCGAAGCAATTGGCGCGCTGGTGCAGTGGCAGTCGAACGTCGATGCCACTGGTCTGCCGGCGTACGACGACGCACTGCTGCGCCGCGAACTGCAGCTGTTTCCCGACTGGTGTGTGCAGCGCGAGTTCAACGTCACGTGGACCGACGAGCAACAAGCCACGTGGCAGCGCTTGAGCGACCTGCTGGTGCGCAGTGCGCTGGCGCAACCCACGGTCGCGGTGCACCGCGACTGGATGCCGCGCAACCTGATGGTGTGCGAACCCAATCCCGGCATCCTCGACTTCCAGGATGCGGTGCTGGGGCCGATCACCTACGACGTGGCGTCGATGCTGCGCGATGCCTTCATCTCGTGGGACGAAGAGCGCGAGATCGACTGGGCGGTGCGCTGGTGGCAGCAGGCGCGCCACACGCCTGTGCTTGCCGGGCATGTGTTCGCCGACGACTTCGGCGAATGCTGGCGCGCGCTCGAATGGATGGGCCTGCAGCGGCACCTGAAGGTGCTGGGCATCTTCTGCCGCCTCAAACACCGCGATGGCAAGCCGCGCTACAGCACCGACCTGCCGCGTTTCTTCGCCTATGCCACGCGCGTCGCGCTGCGCTACCGCCCGCTGGCACCGCTGCTCACGCTGATCGAGCCGCTGACGGGCCAGGCGGTGCGCGCCGGCTACACGTTCTAGCGTGCCGGCTCCGGCGCCTGCGCGCCTTCACGTCACTGCGTGAAGTGGCTCGCCGCACTGGCCTTCGGCCATTGTCAAGGGCATGCCGCCATCGCCTGCGACACTGCTGCGGTGAGGCGCTTGGCGTACGGCACGTGCAGGAACTCGTTGGGACCGTGCGCGTTGCTCTTGGGACCCAGCACACCGCACACCATCATCTGCGCGCTCGGGAACCCTTCGGCCAGCATGTTCATCAGCGGGATCGTGCCGCCCTGGCCGATGAAGCCGAGCGGGGCGCCGTATTGCGCCTGCGACGCGTCGTTGAGCGCCCGCTCCAGCCAGGTGGACAGCTCGGGTGCATTCCAGCCGGTGGCGCCGAGCGCGCCGGCACGACCGTCGGGGTGAAACGTGACGCGCGCGTTGTACGGCGCGTTGTCTTCCAGCAGCGCCTTCAGCCTGACCGACGCCTCGTGGCCATTGACCAGCGGCGGCAGCCGCAGACTCAGCTTGAACGCGGTGTACGGTCGCAGCACGTTGCCGGCATTGCCGAGCTCCGGCATGCCGTCGACACCGGTGACCGACAGCGTCGGCCGCCAGGTGCGGTTGAGCAGCGCCTGCACCGGGTCGGTGGTGGTCGGCAACGATGCGCCCCCATCGGCACCGCAGGCCCAGGGGAAGCGCTTCCACACCTCCGCGCCCAGCGTCTGCGCCGCGGCACGCGCCTGAGCCACACGATCGCCCGGCACTTCGCAGTGAAACGCCTCGGGCAGCAGGCGGCCGGTCTGCGAGTCTTCCAATCGGTCCAGCAACTGACGCAGGATGCGAAAGCTCGACGGCACCAGGCCGCTGGCGTCGCCCGAGTGCACGCCCTCGGAGAGGATCTCGACCTTCAGCACGCCCGACACCATGCCGCGCAACGAGGTGGTGAGCCACAGCTGGTCGTAGTTGCCGGCGCCGGAGTCGAGGCACACCACCAGCGACACGTCGCCCAGGCGCGGCTTCAGCACGTCGAGGTAGGCCGGCAGGTCGAACGAGCCGCTCTCCTCGCAGCTCTCGATCAGGCCGACCACGCGCGGGCGCGGAATGCCCTGCGCATCGAGCGCCTCGATCGCGGTGATCGCCGCATACACCGCGTAGCCATCATCGGCACCACCGCGGCCATACAGCAGCTCGTTGTCGAGCTTCGGCGTCCACGGGCCCAGGTCGTTGCGCCATCCGTTGAACTCGGGCTGCTTGTCGAGGTGCCCGTACATCACCACGGTGCCCGTGCTGCCCGCCTTGGTGGCCGGCACCTCGAACAGGATCACCGGCGTGCGGCCCTCGAGCCGGATCAGTTCCAGCTTCAGACCGGCGACCTTGCGCGACTCGACCCATGCCGCGGCCTCGCGCACCACGTGGTCGATGTAGCCGTGCTCGCGCCACTCCTTGTCGAACATCGGGCTCTTGGCCGGTACCTCGATGTAGCGCTTGAGCGCCGGCACGATGCGCTCGTCCCACGCGCGATCGGCAAAGCTGCGCAGGCCTTCGGACTGCGCGGCCGACACGGTCGGCGCGGCCGCGGTGGCGGGATCGCGTGCATTCATTTCAACTCCTTATTGCAACGTCGCGGCGGCGAACGGCAACGTGCCGAGCCAGCGTGTCAGCTCGGCCAGCGGTTGCTCGCGTTCGGGCTCGTTGAAGATCTCGTGCGCCATCTTCGGATAACAAGTGTGCGTCATCCAGGCGGGCGGTGCAGCGGCTGCAAAGGCGGCACTGCCCGCGGGCGCGACACAGCGGTCGGCGCCAGCCCACAACAGCAGCGTGGGCACACACCAGCGCGATGCCACACCGAGCACTTGCGTCCCGCCTTCGACAATGAAGCGCACCAGCATCGGCGTCACCCGATCGTGAACCAGGGGATCGTCGACATAGGCACGCACCACGGCCGGATCGCGCGAGATCCAGGCCGGCTTCAAGCCGTTGCCCACCGCCAGATGCGGGGCCAGCGGCCCCAGCAGACCCAGCAGGGCGCGCTGCATGCCGTTCATGCCGGGATCGAGCGCCGGCGACGACAGCACCAGCGCATCCACCGGCCGCGACCATTCGGCGCGCGGCGTGGCAAACATCTCGGCGACGAAACGTGCAGCGATCAGCCCGCCCAGGCTGTGCCCCAGCAACACCAATGGGCGCGCCGGTTCGCTGTGCAGCGCATCGACCACCACGCTCAGGTCATCGAGCAGGCTGTCAGGCTGTGCGATGGCGCCTCGCTTGCCGCCCGACGCGCCATGACCGCGGTGGTCATAGCCGGCCACGTCCCAGCCGGCGGCATTGAGCACGGTGGCCAGCGCGTCGTAGCGGCCGATGTGCTCGCCCAGGCCGTGCACGATCAGCACCACACCGCGCGCACCATTTTTCAACGTCCAGCGTCGCAAGTGCAGCGGCAGGTCGTCGCGCGTGTGCAAAGCTTGCATGCGGCGGGAGTGTAGGCACGCGCCGTCGGGCGCCCGGCTCGGGCAAGCCCTCAGACCACGCGGCACCGGCTCGCGCTAGCCTGCTGCTGGGAGTCACGTATGAGAGAACTTATCGATCTGTCGCTCGACGCGCGCGGCGGCATCGCCGAGCGGAAGCTCGTCAAGGCGTAGTCCGATGCAGCACGTGTGGCGCGGCCTTCTGCTGTGCGCTGCGGTGTGCGCGAGCAGCGTCGCGTCCGCGGGCGACAAGCCGGCGCCGTGCAATGCGCCGGAACACCACCAGTTCGACTTCTGGGTCGGCCATTGGGACGTCTTCCTCCCCAACGGCACCAAAGCGGGCGAAAACCGCATCGAGACGATCGAAGGGGGCTGTGCGCTGCTCGAGCAGTGGACCGGGACGCGCGGCCCCACCGGCAAGAGCCTGAACATCTACGACGCGCTGCGCCGCATCTGGCACCAGACGTGGGTCGACTCCACCGGCGGCCTGCTGGTGCTGGAAGGCCAGTGGGCCGAGGGTCGCATGGTGTTGTCGTCGTCCGCCAATCCCATCCAGCGCATCACGTGGGCACCGCAGTCCGACGGCAGCGTGCGCCAGCTGTGGGAGAGCTCCAAGGACGGCGGCAAGTCCTGGAGCACCGCGTTCGACGGCAGGTACGTCAAGAAGAAGTAGTCGCCCTCAGACCCTGCGCTCGAACTTGAACACCGCCACGCTGGCGCGCAGGTTGGGCCATCGGCGCACCGGCGCGCCGTCGCGCAGCCCGAAGCTGTCGAGCACGGTGAGTCCGGTGCGGCGCGCCAGCGCCTCGAAGTCGGCAAACGTGCCGACGCGGATGTTCGGCGTGTCGTACCACTGGTACGGCAGTGTCTTGGTGACCGGCATGCGCCCGCGCGCCACCGACAGGCGGTTGGGCCAGTGCGCGAAGTTCGGAAAGCTGACGATGCCGAAGCGGCCGACTCGGGCCGTCTCCTGCAGCATGCGCTCGGTGTTGCGCAGGTGCTGCAATGTATCGAGCTGCAGCACCACGTCGAAGCTGCGGTCCTCGAACAGAGCCAGCCCTTCCTCGAGGTTGAGCTGGATCACCTGCACGCCACGCTGCACGCACTGCAGCACGTTGGCGTCGGCGATCTCGATGCCGTAGCCACTGCAGCCGCGATGCGCGCTCAGGTGTGCCAGCAACTCACCGTTGCCGCAGCCGAGGTCGAGCACGCGCGAACCCGGCGGCACGAGCTCGGCAATCAGTTCGAGTTCGCGCCGCTCGCTCATGTCGCGGCCTCCGCGGCAATGCGCTCGAAGTAGGCGCGCAACACGCCGTGATAGCGCGGGTCGTCGAGCAGGAACGCATCGTGGCCATGCGGCGCGTCGATCTCGGCGTAGCTCACGGCGATGCGGTTGTCGACCAGCGCCTTCACGATCTCGCGCGATCGCGCCGGCGCGAAGCGCCAGTCGGTCGTGAAGCTGACGATCAGGAAGCGGTTGTCCACGGCGGGAGCAAACGCCGCCGCCAGATCGCCCCCGTGCACGGCCGCCGGGTCGAAATAGTCGAGCGCACGTGTGATCAGCAGGTAGGTGTTGGCATCGAAGTACTCGCTGAACTTGTCGCCCTGGTGGCGCAGGTAGCTTTCGATCTGGAACTCGATGTCCTGGGTGGTGTAGCCGAGGCCGCCGTTGCGCAGGCCACGTCCGAACTTGGCCTCCATCGAGTCGTCCGACAGGTAGGTGATGTGGCCGATCATGCGCGCCACGCGCAGGCCGCGTGCCGGCACCACGCCGTGTGCGTAGTAGTGGCCGCCGTGGAAGTCGGGGTCGGTGATGATGGCGCGCCGCGCCACCTCGTTGAATGCGATGTTCTGCGCCGACAGGTTCGGCGCCGACGCCACCGCGATGCAGTGGCGCACGCACTGCGGGTGGCGCAAGGTCCAGGCCATCGCCTGCATGCCGCCCAGGCTGCCGCCGATCACCGCGGCGAGTTGCCGAATGCCCAACGCCTCGATCAATAGCGCCTGTGCATCGACCCAGTCCTCCACCGTGACCACGGGAAAGTCCGCGCCATACGGCTTGCCGGTGGCGGGGTTGGCGTGCATCGGGCCGGTGGAACCGAAGCACGAGCCGGGGTTGTTCACACCGATGACGAAGAAGCGTTCCGTGTCCAGAGGCTTACCGGGGCCCACCAGGTTGTCCCACCAGCCCTCGCTGCGGTCCTTGTCGGTGTGCACGCCGGCCACGTGGGCACCGGCGTTCAACGCATGGCACACCAGCACCGCGTTGCTCGCATCGGCGTTCAACGTGCCGTAGGTCTCGTACACCAGCGTGTAGTCGCGCAGCACGGCGCCGCTGCGCAACGGCAGCGATTGCTCGAAGCGCCGACTCTGCGGCTGCACGATCCCGATCGATTCCATCGTTGCCCGACCCACAAGACAAAACCCGGCGCCGCTGTCGATGCGGACGCCGGGTGCGGGCGTCCCTCTTTAGCGGCATTTTTTGAGCGCCCGCAAGCCGGAACAAATCGGCGCTATGGGTGAAGTATAGCCAGCCCGGTGGTCTGTCCGTCAAGACGCCGTGCGGCCATGCGACGCCGACCTGGGCGACGGTCCTAACGCATCGTTCCGTGGTCCACCTGGCAACGGAGCGAAGGTTCGTGCGGTTCCGGCGATCGAACGAAAGGCACGCCGACGCACGGCACGTGCGCGCCATGCGTGCAATTGTTCTCGATTCACCGCGCGCGATGCCCCCGACCGAAGGGAGTGGACTCGGCGATCCGTTGCGGTTGTTCACGCCTGCGCTCGCCGCGCTCACTCATACTGCGCGCTGGTTTCCACCATCGTCCCTTCATGAGCCCGCAGGCCTTGCTCAAGCGCTTCTACACCGCGTTCTCGTCGCTCGACGCGCGCACGATGCAGACTTGCTATGCGCCGCATGCGCAGTTCGAGGATCCCTTGTTCGCGCTGCAAGGCGCCGAGCAGATCGGCGCGATGTGGCAGATGGTGTGCCAAACCATCCGCAACGGTGGTCAAGCGGTCTGGCGGCTGGAAACGCATGAAGTCGAAGCCGCCGGCGGCGAGCGCGGCAGTGCGCGCTGGGAGGCCCGCTACCGTTCGGGCGCTGCCGGGCGCATGGTGCACAACGTGGTCGAGGCCGAGTTCACTTTCGAAGACGGGCTGATCGTCACGCACGCCGAGAGCTACGACTTCTGGCGCTGGTCGCGCCAGGCGCTGGGCTCCACCGGTTTGATGATGGGCTGGACACCGATGCTGCGCAACCAGGTGCGACGCCAGGCCCAAGGCAAGCTGGAGCGCTTCCTCGCGCACCGCGCAGCCGCCACGGCACAGCCGCAAGGCTGAGAAGCCGCCGCGCCCCGCGGCGAACTGGGTGTGCATCGCGGGCCTTTTCGGCGGTCGGGATCGCCGCGCTTGCACCTACCATCCGCGCACCGCGCACAGGGGGACTCTCATGCCTGGCTGGCTGCTCGCGCTCGACCGCTATTTCCCGATCCGCTACGCGTTCTGGCTGTTCTGCGCTGTCGGCACACTGCTGAGCGCATTCGTCTGGGTGGCGTTCCAGCAATGGGGCTGGGTCACGCTGCTGTTCGCGCTGTTGGTGGCGATCGGCGTGCGCGATTCGCTGCAGACCCGGCGCGCCGTGTTGCGCAACTACCCCGTCATCGGGCATTTGCGCTTTCTGCTCGAGTTCATTCGCCCCGAGATCCGCCAGTACTTCATCGAGAGCGACAACGAGGCCCATCCGTTCTCGCGCCAGCAGCGTTCGCTGGTGTACCAACGCGCCAAGGGCGACCCCGACAAGCGTCCGTTCGGCACGCAGCTGGACGTCGGGGCGCAGGGCTACGAATGGATCAACCACTCGCTGATGCCCACGCGCGTGCCGTCGCACGACTTCCGCGTGCTGATCGGCGAAGGCCGTGCGCAGCCGTATTCGGCCAGCGTGTTCAACATCTCGGCGATGAGCTTCGGCGCGTTGAGCGCCAACGCGATCCTCGCGCTCAACGGCGGCGCGCGCCGCGGCGGCTTCGCGCACGACACCGGCGAAGGCTCGATCAGCATGCACCACCGCGTGCACGGCGGCGACCTGATCTGGGAGATCGGCTCGGGCTACTTCGGCTGCCGGCGTGACGACGGTTCGTTCGACGCCGAGCGCTTCCAGGCCAGCGCCTGCGATCCGCAAGTGAAGATGATCGAGGTCAAGTTGAACCAGGGCGCCAAACCCGGTCATGGGGGCGTGCTGCCGGGTCCGAAGGTCACGGCCGAGATCGCCGCCGCGCGCGGCGTGCCGATGCACGTCGATTGCCTGTCGCCGGCGCGGCACAGTGCGTTCAGCACGCCGATCGAACTGATGCAGTTCATCGAACGGTTGCGCGAGCTGTCGGGCGGCAAGCCCACCGGCTTCAAGCTGTGCATCGGCCACCCGTGGGAGTGGCTGGCGATCTGCAAGGCCATGCTCGAGACCGGCATCACGCCCGACTTCATCGTCGTCGACGGCGCCGAAGGCGGCACCGGCGCCGCGCCGCTGGAGTTCACCGATCACGTCGGCGCGCCGCTGCAGGAGGGCCTGCTGCTGGTGCACAACACGCTGGTCGGCCTGAACCTGCGCAGCCGGATGCGCATCGGCGCCGCGGGCAAGGTGGTGAGCGCCTTCGACATCGCACGGGTGATGGCACTCGGTGCCGACTGGTGCAACGCGGCGCGTGGATTCATGTTCGCGCTCGGTTGCCTCCAGGCTCAGACCTGCCACACCGGCGCCTGTCCCACCGGAGTGTCGACCCAGGATCCGCTGCGCCAGCGCGCGCTGGTGGTAGCGGACAAGATGGAGCGGGTCTATCGCTTCCACCAGAACACGCTCGAGGCATTGCGCGAGCTGGTGCAGGCCGCCGGCCTGGAGCATCCGAACCAGATCCGCGCGACCCACATCGTGCGCCGCGGCGGCGAACGCGAGGTGCGCCTGCTCGCCAACCTGCTGCCGTTCGTGCAGCCGGGCGAGCTGCTGGCCGGCATGCGCGGCGAGGTGCCCTGGCCGCATCCGGTGTACGAGTTGTACTGGCCGCGTGCCCAGGCGCACAGCTTCGCGCCGGTGATCTGACGCGCACGGCGCGGCGCTGCTGCCCCTCGATCGCGGGGCATGCGCTCTCATGCTTGAGGGGTGCGCCATTTGACACACGGCGCAACAATTCGTCACCTGCACGGTGTCCTGTGCGGAAGTGATCATGAGCCGCATCGTCCTCGTCGCCCGCGATCCCGCCCTCGCGCTGCAATGGCGCAGCGAGCTGTCGGCTGGCGGTTCGCATGAGGTGGTGGCGGTCACCAACGGCGCTCGCAACGCGCAAACGCTGCTGCAAACGCACCGGCCGCAACTCGTGGTCTGCGACCTGCGGCTGATCGACGGCACCGCGCGGGCGATGATCGAATGGCTCGGTCTGCAACCGCAGCGTCCACTGATCATTGCGGTGGCCCGCGACGACGCCGAGCCCCTGCTGCTGGAGTCGCTGCGCGCCGGCGCCGACAACGTGTGCATCGTGACCGACGGTGAATCCGCTCTGCGCGCATGCGTCGACCAGACCCTGCGTGGCGAGACGGCGCTCACCCGGCCGGTCGCGCGCGCGCTGCTCGATCACTTCGAGCGCAGCCATGCCCAACTGCGCGGACGCGGCGCCATGGTGGGCGGCGAAGAAAGCCCGCTCGGCCTCGAAGCACCCCAGCGCGAACTGCTGATGCGGCTGGCAGCGGGCTACGAGCTCGAGCAGTTGGCCAAGGCGCAGACCGTAGCCACGCGTGCGCTCGGGCAGCGTTTGCGCACCATCGTGCGCAAACTGCAGTGGGATGCGCGCGCCGGTTCGCTGACGCTGCAGTTGTCCTGACGCCGTTGGACTTGCTCGCCCGCGGCTAGGGCTGCGGCACCGTGTCGACGAAGCTCTTGCGCGCCGCCAGCTTGTCGTACAGGCGCGCGACGTTGGAGTGCTCGGCGCGCCAGTCGATGTGCGCGAAACGGAAGTCGAGGTAGCCCAGCGCACAGCCCACGGCGATGTCGGCCAGCGTCATGTGCAGGCCCGTGCACCACGGTTTTTCGCCGAGGCCGCGCGCGATCGCTTTCAGCCCGGCATGCACGCGGCTCATGTTGCGGTCGATCCAGGCCTGCGATCGGGCTTCGCCGCGCGGCGGCCAGTTGGCCTCCAGGCGTGCAGCGATCGCCGCATCGAGCACACCATCGGCCAGCGACTCCCAGGTGCGCACCTCGACACGTTCGCGGCCCGTGGGCGGAATCAGTCGCCCCACTGGAGACAGCGTGTCGACGTACTCGACGATCACGCGCGAGTCGAAGATCGCTTCGACGCCTTCCACCACCAGGCAAGGCACCTTGCCCAGCGGGTTGGACTTCAGCATGTTGTCATTGCCCCAGACGTCTTCGAGCACGTACTGGTAGTCCAGCTTCTTCTCCGCCATGACGATGCGCACTTTGCGCACATACGGGCTGGTGTTCGATCCGATCAGCTTCATGGGTGAGTGGCGTCGCTAGCGTGCCGGATTCTAGCGACCCGGCCACGCACAGGCGGCCGCCCACTTCGGTGTTCACCCTGCATCCTGCGTGTTGGGCACTCCACGTTTGCCCGGGGAGCGCTCTGGCACCTCAAGCGCTGAAGTCGACCTGCGCGGGCCGGCCCGGCAAGCTCAACGTGGCACTGGCCGGCGCGCTGCGCGCGATCACCCGACCCGCACGCACCACCGCCAAGCGCGGTGCTCGCAGCCGGATCGCCTCCACCGGCGAACGCGCTTGCAGCAGCACACAGTCGGCGCGGCAGCCCTGGGACACCCCGTAGCCATCGAGGCCCAGGATGCGCGCCGGCACGCTGGTCACGGCGTCGAAGCAGGCCTGCATTTGTGCGGCCGAGGTGAGCTGGCCCACGTGCAGTCCCATGGCCGCGACCTCCAGCATGTCGGCCGACCCGAGCGCATACCAGGGGTCCATCACGCAGTCGTGGCCGAACGCCACCGGCACCCCGGCGGCCATCAACTCGGGCACCCGTGTCATCCCGCGCCGTTTGGGGTAGGTGTCGTAGCGCCCCTGCAGCGTGATGTTGATCAGCGGGTTGGCGATCGCATTCAAGCCGGCTTCGGCCATCAGCGCGATCAGCTTGCTGGCGTAGGCGTTGTCCATCGAGTGCATCGACGTGAGATGCGAGCCCGTCACGCGGCCGTGCAGCTTCAGGCGCTGCGTCTCGAACGCCAGCGTCTCGACGTGTCGCGACGCCGGGTCGTCGGTCTCGTCGCAATGCATGTCCACGCGCAGCCCGCGCTCGGCGGCCAACTCGCACAGCAGCTTCACGCTGGCCGCGCCGTCGGCCATCGTGCGCTCGAAGTGCGGGATGCCGCCGACGACATCGACGCCGAGATCGAGTGCTCGCTTCAGGTTGTCGAGCGCACCGGGCGAACGCAACACGCCGTCTTGCGGGAACGCCACCAGCTGAAGATCGAGATAAGGTTTGACCTGCTGGCGCACCTGCAGCAGCGCGCGCACCGCGAGCAGGCGCGTGTCGCACACGTCCACATGCGAACGGATCGCGAGCAGCCCCTTGGCCACCGCCCAGTCGCAGTAGCGCAGCGCGCGCTCGGCGATCGCCTCTTCGGTCAGCAGCGGCTTCAGCTCGCCCCACAGCGCGATGCCTTCGAGCAGGGTGCCGCTTTGGTTCACACGCGGCAGCCCATGGCTCAGCGTCGAATCCATGTGGAAGTGCGCATCGACGAACGGCGGGCTGACCAGCCAGCCTTGCGCGTCGATGCGTTTCGCATCCGTCGGGCGCCGCAGGGCCGGGCCGACCTCGACGAACCGGCCGTCGCGCGCCAGCAGATCGACACCCTTGCGCCCATCGGGCAGCGCGGCGTTGCGAATCAGCAGCATCGCGTCATGCTCCGCCCGAGCCAATGCGCCGGACACCCAAGCGAACACCGCGGATCCGGCTCCGCCGGTCCGCTGGTGTTGCCCCCTGGGGGGAGGCGGCCGTTAGGCCGCTTCGGGGGGACTCATTTCGTGCCGAAGATGCGGTCGCCGGCGTCGCCCAGGCCCGGCACGATGTAGCCGTGATCGTTGAGCTTCTCGTCGATCGACGCGGTGTAGATCGGCACCTCGGGATGATGCGAGTGGAAGTTCTTGATGCCTTCGGGCGCCGCCAGCAGGCAGACGAAGCGGATCGACTTCGGGCGCGCCTCCTTCAGGCGATCGACCGCCGCCACCGCCGAATTGCCGGTGGCGAGCATCGGATCGAGCACGATCGCGTCGCGTTCGTTCATGCCGTGCGGCATCTTGAAGTAGTACTCCACCGCCACCAGCGTCTTCGGGTCGCGATACAGGCCCACATGGCCGACGCGCGCACCGGGAATCACCTCGAGCATGCCGTCGAGAAAGCCGGTACCGGCGCGCAGGATCGCGACGAACACCGTCTTGCGGCCTTCGATCACCGGGCTGCGCATCGTCGCCAGCGGCGTCTCGATCTCGATCAGCTGCGTTGGCATGTCGCGCGTGACCTCGTAGGCCATCAGCATGCCGATCTCGCCGAGCAGACGGCGGAAGTTGCTGGTCGAGCGATCCTTCTGCCGCATCAGCGTCAGCTTGTGCTGCACCAGCGGATGCGAGATGACGTGGACCTCTGGGGTGTTGGAACTCAAGGCATGCTCCTCGTCGATGCGGCGCGCGGCGGCGCGTGCTCAGAATACCGTGCCGTCGCTGGCCACCACCACCGGCGGCAAGCCGCCCTCGCGCCGCTCGGCCGCGATCGCGCGACCGGCGGCCCAGGTGCCGCCTTCGAGCAGACGACGCCAACGGAAACGCCGCGTCGTCGACACGGAGCAAGGTTCGCACCTGCGGTGCAAGCTCGTCGAGCAGGCTCACGGTCAGCGCGCGCCACTCGATGGTCCAGGTGTCGCCCGGCTTGACCGCTTGCTGCGCGAAGTTCGCATCGCGCGGCACGATCACACCGGCATCGAGCAGCAAGCCGCCATTGCGGTATTCGGGCAGGCCGGTCAGCGCGTCGACTTCGTGCACCTGCACGCCAGCCCACTGAAAGGGCTCGAGCAGTGAATACGCCAACCACTGAGAGAGCTTGTGAAACGGCACCCAGCCGGCATCGATCCCGTCGCCGCCCGCCGCCGGGTGCGGCCACACGTCGCCGATCGGCGTGCCGTCCAGCGACTGGCCGCTCGGCCAGATGCCGCTCAGCGTATCGAGCAGCACACCGAGCACGCGCGCCGCACCGACCTGGTGGTGCGTGACCGAGCGTTTGGGGTGGTGGTGGTGCAGCTCGGGCGCATGGCGATGGTGCGTCAGCGCATCGAACAGATGACCCGGCTGGCCGAGCGCGGTGTACACCTGCGGATGCGCGCGCAGCGCGTCCGCCAGTCGGTGCAGCAGCGCCACCCGACCTTCGAGACCCACCAGCGGGTTGTCGAGGCTGACTTGGAACACCTCGGCCAGCACGCGCGCGTCGAGCGCGGCCAACGCCTTGGCATCGACCCGCAGCGGATCGCCCAGGTCCGACGAGAAGCGCCCGGCCATGAAGGCGCGAAAGCTGGCCACGGCCAATCCTTCGGAGCGGGCGAACGTCTGGCCGCTCTCGCGTTCGCGGTAGCTCCATTGGCTGCCGGCGCCGGCGTCGAGCAGCACGCTGATCAAGGCGAGGTCGATGCGCGAACGCGCCACCGCGGTCTGGCTGCGGCCGTTGAGCTTGGCGTCGAGCTCGGCCTTGCGGTGAATGCCACCGGCCTCGAAATGCCGCCAGCGGCTGTGGAACGGCACCTCGAGCGTCGGGAACCGTTCGCGGGTCAAGCGTGGCCACGCGCTCGGCCACCGCAGCGAGTTGCGAGCGCTCGAGCGTGAAGTGCGCCGAGTCGCCGCGCGCCACCATCGCGGTGATGGCGGCGCAGCGTTGGCGGATCGTCGCCGGTGCGCGCAGACGGCGCACCGCCTCGTTCAAGGCAGCGCCGCGCGCACCCTCGGCCGGCGCCGGGCCGCCCCAACCCGGCTGCGCACCCTCGGAAGGCAGCGAATGCAATGAGCGTGGGGGCTCGTGGCTATTCAAGCCCGCGCCCCTTCACCGCGGCGAGCTGTGCTTCGTCGGGCACGGCACCATCGGTGAAGTAGCCGGCCGCGATCTTGGCTTCGATCTCGACGCGCGCGTCGGCGGGCACCAGCGCATCGGGGATCTTCACGCGCTCGCCGACCTCGATGCCGCCGCCGGTGATGGCGTCGTACTTGTCGTTGCTCATGCTGACCAGGCGATGGATCTTGCGGATGCCGAGCCAGTGCAGCACGTCGGGCATCAGTTCCTGGAAGCGCATGTCCTGCACGCCGGCCACGCACTCGGTGCGCAGGAAGTACTTGTCGGCGCGATCGCCGCCCTCTTGCCGCTTGCGCGCGTTGTAGACCAGGAACTTGGTCACTTCGCCGAGCGCGCGGCCTTCCTTGCGGCTGTAGGCGATCAGTCCCACGCCGCCGCGCTGCGCGCCCTGGATGCACTCTTCGATCGCGTGCGTGAGATAGGGCCGGCAGGTGCAGATGTCGGAGCCGAACACGTCGGAGCCGTTGCACTCGTCGTGCACGCGCGCGGTCAACGTGACGGCCGGATTCGCCAGGTCGCGCACCTCGCCGAACACGTACAGCGTCTGCCCGCCGATCGGCGGCAGGAACACCTCGAGGTCGCTGCGCGTCACCAGCTCGGGGTACATGCCACCGGTCTCCTCGAACAGCGCGCGCCGCAGATCGGCCTCGCTGACGCCGAAGCGCTTGGCCACGCCGGGCAGGAACCACACCGGCTCGATCGCGATCTTGGTCACCGTGGCCGACGCATCGTCGAGCAGCACCTTGCCATCGATCGACAAGCGCTGGAACGCGATCGCCTGCTTGATCTCCGGCAGGTGGATGTGCGCCTTGGTGACGGCGATCGTCGGCCGCACGTCGTAGCCTTGCGCCAGGTAGTCGGCAAACACGTTCTGCACCGACGCGCCCCAGGGATCGATCGACACGATCTTCGCGGCGTCGCCCCATTGTTCGTTCGGGCCGATCAGGTCGGTGGGCGATGTGTTGGTGAGATCGGCGCGGTGGCCCTTGGTGAGGTTGCCGGCCGCCACCGCCAGCGCGCGGTACACGCCGTAGCTGCCGCTGTGCGTGCCGATCACATTGCGCTGGCTGCGGTTGCTGGTGGTGCCGACGATCGGTCCGCGCTCCAGCGCATCGGCTGCGCCCCAGTGGATCACAGGCGCACCGCTGGGCCCCTGCCCCGGATGCGAGGTCAAGCGGATGTGACGCGGTAGTTCACCCATGCTGAGAAGGCCGTGCAACGAAGGGCGCAGCATAGCGCTGCTGCGGGGTTGCGCATGTCTGCGTGATCAATGCGCTCGTGGCCGAGCACAACACGCGTTGAACCCTGTAGTGCCACCGCCAGCTCGGCGCGACCATCGGCCAAGGCTACTTGTTGTCGCGCCCGCTCGACGGGCTGAAAGCGCACGCGCTGTTGCAGGACCAGGCCGCCGTCGCGGCTTGAGGTGGCCAGACCCGTCCGCTCTCGCGGCCTGCGTTCGGGTCAGCGCTCGCCGCGCCGGTACGGCTTCATCAGCGCCTGCGGGTAAGCGGCGCGGCGCGCCACCACCACCAGCGCGACGATCGCCATCACATAGGGCAGCATCAGGTAGAACTGGTACGGGATGTCGAGGCCGAACGCGCCGCCACCCGACTGCTGCAGGCGCAACTGCAGCGCGTCGAAAAATGCGAACAGCAACGCGCCCAGCAGCGCCTTGCCGGGCCGCCATGACGCGAACACCACCAGCGCCACGCAGACCCAGCCGCGGCCGTTGACCATGTTGAAGTAGAAGGCGTTGAAGGCGGCCAACGTCAGGTACGCGCCAGCCACGCCCATCAGCGCCGAGCCGGCGACGATCGCACCGGTGCGCACCTGCGCGACGCTCAGGCCCTGGCCCTCGGCCGCGGACGGGTTCTCGCCCACCATGCGCACCGCCAGCCCGAGCGGCGTGCGCATCAGCAGCCAAGCCACCAGCGGCACCAGCAGCAGCGCCAGCAAGGTCAGCGGGGTCTGCTGGTTCAAGACCGGAATCGGCAGCCAACCGGTCATGTCGCTGAACGGCTGGACCGTCGGCGGGCTGTCGACCTTGGGGAAACTCACCCGGTAGGCGTAACTCGCCAGGCTGGTGGCCAGCAGCGTGATGCCCAGACCCGACACGTGCTGGCTCAGTGCCAGTCCGACCGTGAGCAGGGCGTGCAGCAGGCCGAAGGCCATGCCGGTGAGCGCGGCCACCGCCACGCCGAGCCACAGGCTGCCGCCGGCGTACACGGTGAGCCAGCCGGCGAAGGCGCCCGCGACCATGATGCCCTCGATGCCGAGGTTCAGCACGCCGGCGCGCTCGCACAACAACACGCCCAGCGTGCCGAGGATCAGCGGCGTGGCGATGCGCAGCACGGCCACCCAGAACGGCGCGCCGAACAGCAGGTCGAGGGTCTCGGCGAACATGTCAGCGCCAGTGGATGCGCCAGCGGGTCGTCATCGTCGCGACGAGCACCGCGATCAGCGACACCGCGACGATCACGTCGGCGATGTAGGTCGGCACGGCCACCGCGCGGCTCATGCCGTCGGCGCCGACCAGCATGCCGGCGACGAAGACGGCGGCGAACACCACGCCGATCGGGTTCAGCGCGGCCAGCATGGCCACCACGATGCCGGTGTAGCCGTAGCCCGGCGACATGTCGAGCGTCACGTAGCCGGCGCGCCCGGCGACCTCGACCGCGCCGGCCAGTCCGGCCAGCGCGCCGGACAGCAAGGCCACCTGCCACACGACGCGGCGCACCGGCATGCCCGCGAAGGCCGCCGCGCGCGCGTTGGCGCCGACCGCGCGGATCTCGAAGCCGAGCGTGGTGTGGCGAAACAGCAGCGCGAGCGCGCCCGCCAGCAGCAGCGCGATCAACAGACCGGTGTGCACCCGGCTGCGCGGCGCCAGCGGCTGCAGTTGCAAGGCATCGGTGATCGCCACGCTTTGCGGCCAACCCATGGCCGCTGGGTCCTTCATCGGCCCGTCGAGCATGGCGGAGACCAGCAGCAGCACGATGAAGTTGAGCAGCAGCGTCGTCACCACCTCGTCGACGCCAAGGCGTGACTTCAGCAGCGCCGGCACCAGCAGCAACAGTGCGCCGGCGAGGCAGGCCGCCGCGACCATCGCGATGAACAACAAGCCCGCCGGCGCCGCAAGACCGGTGCCGCCATGCAGGCCGCCGATCGCCACCGCCGCGAGCGCGCCCGCGTACAGCTGGCCCTCGGCGCCGATGTTGTACAGCCGAGCCCGAAACGCCACCGCCGCGGCGAGCCCGGTGAGGATCAGCGGCGTGGCACGCGTCAAGGTTTCGGTCCACGCGAAGCGCGAGCCGAATCCGCCTTCGAGCAGCAGCGCATAGGCCTTGCCCACCGGCGCGCCAGCCCAGGCGACCAGCAGCGAGGTCACGAGCAGCGTGAAGGCCAACGCCGCAGCGGGCGCGGCCAGCCACATCCAGGCCGGCGTGTGGGTGCGCGCCTCAAGCCGCATGGCGCGCCTTGTCTGCACCGGCCGCCGCTCCGCCCATCGCCAGGCCGAGCGTCGCGGCGTTCCATTCGTCGCGCGGCCGTGCGTCGGTGAGGTGGCCGCGGGCCATGACCGCGATGCGATCGGCCAGCGCGAGGATCTCGTCGAGGTCTTCGCTGATCAGCAGCACGCCGGCACCGGCCGCGCAAGCGTCGAGCAGGCGGCGGTGCACCTGGGCGACCGCGCCGACATCCAAACCCCAGGTCGGCTGGTGCGCCACGATCAGCAGCGGCACGGTCTCGCGATAGTGCGGGCCGGTGAGCGCACGGCCGAGGATCAGCTTTTGCAGGTTGCCACCCGACAGCGCGCGCGCGGGCGCATCGAGGCCGAGCGCGCCCGCGCCGCGCACGTCGAAGCGCTCGACGATGTTGCGCGCATGGTCACGCACCTTGCCGGCGCGCATCACGCCCCAGCTGGCGAAACGCCGGCTCGCATAACGCTCGAGCACCGCGTTCTCCCACAGCGTGAGGTCGCCGATGGCGCCGACGTTCTGGCGGTCTTCGGGGATGCGCGCGACGCCGGCGCGCACGAACGCGCGCGGATCGGCCGCCAGCGTGCGGCCGGCCACCTCGAGCGTGCCGCTTTGCGGCGGCACCAGCCCCGACAGCAGGTCGGCCAGCGTGCGTTGTCCGTTGCCTGCCACGCCGGCAATCGCCAGCACCTCGCCGCCACGCACCTCGAGGCTCAGCTGCGACAGCGGCGGCCGCTCGCCACAACGCGCCACACTCACGCCGCGCAGCGCACACACGACACGGCTGGCGGCGGCAGGGGCCCGCTCGGCGCCGCCGCTCGACCGAATCGACCTTGCGGCCGACCATGGCCTGCGCCAGCGCCGCCGGATCGGCTGCCGCGGGGTCGAACGACGCCACCAGCTGGCCGGCGCGCAGCACGGCGATGCGATCGGACACCGCGCGCACTTCGTCGAGCTTGTGGCTGATGAAGAGAATCGCCATGCCCTGCGCCACCATCTTCTTCAGCGTGGCGAACAGGGCGCGCGACTCCTGCGGCGTGAGCACCGCCGTCGGCTCGTCGAGGATCAGCAAGCGCGCGCCGCGGGTGAGCGCCTTCAGGATCTCCACGCGCTGGCGCTCGCCGACCGACAGCTCGGCGATGCGCGCGTCCGGGTTCACCTGCAGGCCAAAGCGCTGCGCCGCGTCGAGCAGCCGGGCGCGCGCTTCGCGACGGCGCGAGAACGGCTGCCACAACGGCTCGGTGCCGAGCATCACGTTGTCGAGCACGCTCAGGTTGTCGGCCAGCGTGAAGTGCTGGTGCACCATGCCGATGCCGGCGGCGAGTGCGGCTTTCGGCTGGCCCGGCGGCAGCGGACGGCCATCGCACTTCGATCGAACCGGCGTCGGCGACGTAGTGCCCGAACAGGATCGACACCAGCGTGCTCTTGCCGGCACCGTTCTCGCCGAGCAACGCCAGCACTTCGCCGGCACGCAACTCGAGCGACACCGCGTCGTTGGCCACCACCTCGCCGAAGCGCTTGGTGATGCCACGCAGGCGCAACAGTGCGCCCGCCGGAGCGGGCTGCGCGGACGGTGGGGTGACTGCCGACGCGGCGGCGTTCAACTCGGCTCGGTGGGTCAGCGCGTCACTTGGCGCTTGCCTTCGGCTGTGCGTCGTCCACCTTGACCTTGAAGCTGCCGTCGAGGATGGCCTTCTCCTTGGCTTTCACCTTGGCCACCAGATCGGCCGCAATCTTCTTGTCGAAGGTGCCCAGCGGCGCAAGCTCGCTGCCCTTGACCTTCATGTGTGACAGGTGGCCATAGTCCTCGGCCTTGAAACTGCCGGCCTTGACCGCCTTGATCGCCGCGTCGATCGTCGGCTCCATGTTCCACAGCGCCGACGCGACCACGGTGTCGGGGTACTTGTCCTGCGTGTTGATCACGTTGCCGATGGCCAGCTTGCCGCGCTCCTTGGCAGCGTCGCTGACGCCGAAGCGTTCGGCGTACATCACGTCGGCGCCCTTGTCGATCATCGCGAACGCCGCTTCCTTGGCTTTGGGCGGATCGAACCAGCTGTTGATGAAGGTGACCATGAACTCGACCTTCGGATTGGTCTCGCGGGCACCGACCATGAAGGCGTTCATCAAGCGGTTCACCTCGGGGATCGGATAGCCGCCGACCATGCCGATCTTGTTGCTCTTGCTCATGCCGCCGGCGATCATGCCGGTGAGGTAAGCCGGCTCCTGGATGTAGTTGTCGAACACGCCGAAGTTCGGTGCCTGCGGCTTGCCCGAACTGCCCATCAGGAAGCTGACCTTCGGATAGTCCTTGGCCACCTTGCGCGCCGCCAGCTCGACCGCGAACGATTCGCCGACGACCAAGGGTATTGCCCGCTTCGGCGTACTGCCGCATCACACGCTCGTAGTCGGCGTTGGCCACGTTCTCGCTGAACACGTATTCGATCTCGCCACGCGCGACCGCGGCCTTCAGCGCCTTGTCGATGCGGCTCACCCACTGCTGCTCGACCGGCACCGTGTAGATCGCGGCCACCTTCAGCTTGGCCTGGGCAAAGGCGCTGCCGGTGAACGCCGCGAACGCGGCGGCGGCGCACACGAGCAGTGTCGAGCGGCGGGACGAAAGCATGGGGGTTCCTCCGGTGGGGGCTGATGACAAGGGTGCCGAGCGGACGCAAGTCCCATGCCGGGACGCACCGCTTGCGCGCCATTTGGCGGGCAGCAGGCGCGCGCCGTCAACCGGGATGGCCCGGTTGGCGCGCGCACGGATTTGCGCGCCGATCCGTGAAGCCGCGCGGCGGCGCCGATCAGAGTCTGGTCGGCGCGCTGGATCACAAGCCGCGCGGCAGCGGCATCAGAACCCGCGCGGGGCGCGGGGGCGCCGCAACCAGTTGTCCGATGACCAGCGGCTGCGCGCATCGATCGCATGCAGCGTGTAGGCGTGGCGCGACTGCGGCGAGCGATTCGGTGCGCTGTAGTGCGGCAGCAGGCCATGAAAGCACACCAGCGTGCCGGCCGACACCTCGAGCGGCACCGCGTCGGTCCATCGACGGCCACGGCGTGTCGTCGAGCGCGACCAAGCGCACCGCGTCGCCGTGGCGCACGAAGCGCTTGCGCAGCGGGCCGCGGTGGCCGCCGGGCGCCACCCACAGGCATCCGTTGTCGACCGTGGCGTCTTCGAGCGCGATCCAGAAGCCGGTCACCGTCATCGGCTCGCTGTGCAGGAAGGTGGCGTCCTGGTGCCAGTGCACCTCGCCGCCGATGCCCGGCTGCTTGAAGATGAACATCGACTGCCACAGCTGCGTGCGCATTCAGCCCGAGGTCGCTTGCCAACTCCGACCAGGCGGGACCGTGCGAGAAGGCGTCGAACACCGGATCGAGGTCGTGCAGCGCGTGGCCGATCTTGTTGATGGACAGCGCGCTTCGGCTGCCGCAGGCGGCCCGCGCCGTCGAACGCCTCCTCTTCGAAGAAGCAACGCACGCCGTCCGCCGAGCCGAGAAACCACGCATCGGCAGCTTGAGAGTTGGTCGAGAACACGCCGCTGCCCGGCGTCGGGGTCGAAGGCGTCGACGATCTGCGCCGCGCGCTGGCGCAGCGCGTCGATTTCGTGCAACGGCTTGAACCCGGGCAGCACCAGATAGCCGTCTTCACGGTAGCGCTGTTTCTGAAGCGGGTTTAGCATCCGGCGCCGTCGGCGGGCTGGGAGGATCGATCGCCGATCTTAAGCAGAGTTCCCACAGCAACCACAAGCGGCACGGCGCTTGCATTGCACCGTCGCGTCGCATCCAGGAGAGCCTCTCATGCACCTCGTCCGCCGCCTCGTGCTGCACCCGTGTCCCATGCCCTTGCACCGCATCGCCGCGGCCGCGGCCCTGGTCGGTGCGCAGCTTGGTGCATCGGCCCAGCAGGCCGCGCCCCCGGATGCGGCAGCCTCGGCACCCGAAGCGGGCAAGCTGCCCACGGTCACGGTCACGGCGGAGCGGCGGCGCGAGAACATCCGCGACGTGCCCAGTTCGGTGAGCACGATCAGCGGCGAGTTGCTCGACGTCATCAACACCGGCGGACAGGACTTGCGCGGCCTCGCCGGCGCGGGTGCCGAACCTGAACATCGAGTCGTCGTTCGGGCGCGCGTTCCCGCGCCTGTACATCCGCGGCTACGGCAACACCGACTTCCGCTTGAATGCCTCGCAGCCGGTGTCGCTCGTCTACGACGACGTGGTCCAGGAGAACCCGATCCTCAAGGGCTTTCCCGCATTCGACGTCGACCGCAGTCGAGGTGCTGCGCGGTCCGCAGGGCACCCTGTTCGGCCGCAACACGCCGGCCGGCGTGGTCAAGTTCGATTCGGTGCGGCCGACGCGGCAACTTCGAGGGCTACGGCAGCTTGTCGTTCGGCACGTTCAACACCATCAACGCCGAGGGCGCGTTGAACATGCCCACCGGCCAGGACTCGGCGCTGCGCGCTGTCGCTGCTCAACCAGATCGCGCAGCGACTGGGTGGACAACACGATTCCCGACCGGCCTGACGCAGGAATTCGAGGGCTACCGCGACACCGCGCTGCGCGGTCAGTGGCTGTACGAGCCGCACAAGGACTTCAGCCTGCTGGCCAACGTGCATGCGCGCGACCTCAACGGCTCGGCCCGGTTGTTCCGCGCCAACATCATCCAGCCCGGCACCAACGACCTGGTCGCGGGCTTCGACGAGCGCAAGATCTCCACCGACGGCAAGAACGAGCAGGAACTCACCACCACCGGCGGCAGCGTGCGTGCGCGCTGGGGCATCGGGCCGGTGGCGCTGTACTCCATCACCGGCTACGAACACGTCAAGGCCTACAGCCGCGGCGACATCGACGGCGGCTTCGGCGCCGTGTTCGCGCCGCCGTCGGGACCGGGGCTGATCCCGTTCTCGTCGGAGACCGCCGACGGCATGCCCAAGCACCAGCAGTGGTCGCAGGAGTTCCGCGTCGAGTCGCAACACGCCCGGGCCGCTTGAGCTGGCAGGGCGGCGTGTACTTCTTCCACGAGGACTACACCGTCGAGAGCTTCAGCTACGACTCGCTGACCACCGGCAGTCCGCAAGACGGCTACTTGCGTTCGCGCCAGAAGAACGACGCGTTGGCGGTGTTCGGCGCCGTCAACTACGCGGTCACGCAGGAGTTCAAGGTGCGCGGCGGCCTGCGCTACACGCACGACAAGAAGGATTTCTCGACCGAGGACTACAACAGCGCGGTGTTCGGCACGCTGCCGGACCTGGCCGCACTGGCCGCCGCCGGTCCGCTCGCGGCGTCCCCCAAGGACAACAAGACCAACTGGGACCTGAGCGGCACCTACGCGCTCGACAAGAGCACCAACCTCTATGCGCGCGTGGCCACGGGCTTTCGCGCCAGCAGCGTGCAGGGCGCCAGCGCTTTCAACAACCAATCGGTCGCCAAGCCGGAGAACAACACCTCGTACGAGGCGGGCGTGAAGGCCGATCTGTTCGATGGCCGCGCGCGCATCAACTTCGGCGTCTTCTATTACGAGGTGAAGGACCTGCAGCTCACCGCCGTGGGCGGCGCCGCCAACGCCAACATCCTGCTCAACGCCAAGAAGGCCAGCGGCCAGGGCTTCGAGCTCGATGCCCAGGCCTACCTGACCGATCAGCTGCTTGCCACGCTGGGCGTGGGCTACGCCGACACCAAGATCAAGGATCCCGACCTCGCGGTCGCCGTGTGCGCGCAGTGCACGGTCACCGATCCGCGCACCGCCGGCGGCCAGGCGCTGATCGACGGCAACCCGCTGCCCCAAGCACCGAAGACCACGGTCAACTTCACGCTGCGCTACAGCCAGCCGCTGCCATCCGGCGGCCGAGTGGTACATCTACACCGACTGGGTCTACCGCAGCAAGATCAACTTCTTCCTCTACGAGTCGGTCGAGTTCACCGGCAAGCCGCTCACCGAAGGCGGCCTGCGCCTCGGCTACCTGTGGGGCAACGGCAAGTACGAGGCGGCGGCCTTCGTGCGCAACATCGCCGACGAGGTCCGCGTGGTCGGCGGCATCGACTTCAACAACCTGACCGGCTTCATCAACGAGCCGCGCACCTACGGGGTTCAGTTCAAGGCGGCGTTCTGAGGCCAGTGGCCCCATGGCGCTTCGCGCCTGACCCCCGAGGGGCCGTTAGCCGCCTTGGGGCGGTTCGGTGTCGGTTGCAAAGGCGCGGATCGCGGCTTCGGCCTGCGAGCGCGCCGCTGCGTCGAGGAACGAATGGCGCGCTGCCTCGAGTTCCATGGCGATCAGCTCGTCGCGCGTGAGGCCGCCGTCGCGCAGCAGGCCTTCGGCCTCCTGCGACATCGTGATGCGCGACATCAACCGGTTGTCGGTGTGAAACGACACGCTCAGGCCGGCCCGGTGCAGCGCGCCGATCGGGTGCGCGGCCGATCGATGCCGCGGCGCCGGTGTGCACGTTGCTGGTCGGGCACAGCTCCAGGTGCAGCTCGGCGCGCGCGCGCTTCGTCGATCAGCGCCGCGCCGTCGCGCGTGTTCAGCGCATCGGCCAGGCGCACGCCGTGGCCGATGCGGCGCGCGCCCAGGCGCGCGGCCTCGATCACGCGCGGCGCCGCGTCGGCCTCGCCGGCATGCACGGTCAGCGGCACGCCGGCGTCACGGCGCGATGCGCAGCGCATGCGGCATGCTCGGCCGGCGGATGGCCGAGCTCGGCGCCGGCCAGGTCGAAGGCGATCACGCCGCGGCCGATGGTAGCGCGCGGCCAGCGCGGCCACGCGCTCGGCCTCGGTCTTGCTGCGCTCGCGCATCGCGCACAGGATCAGGCCGCTCGGCAGCGCGCTGCGCGTCAGCCCTGCCAGCATCGCCTCGATCGCGGCCTCGGCGGCCAGGCCGTGGGCTTCGAACAGCAGCGGCGCGATGCGGAACTCGGCCAGCACGCAGCCGTCGGCGCGCGCGTCTTCGGCGGCCTCGAACGCCACGCGCTCCAGCGCCGGCGGCGTGGCCATCGCCGCCACCGTGAGCGCGAAGCCCTGCAGGTATTCGGCCAGGCTGCCGGCGTGGGCGCGGGCGTCGAACCAGGCCGCCAGCGCGGCGGCGTCGGCGGCCGGCGCCGTCCAGGCCGCGCGCGCGCAGCAACTCGAGCAGCGTGGCCGGGCGCAGGCCGCCGTCGAGGTGGTCGTGCAGCAGCACCTTGGGCAGGGCGCGCGCCCATGCGCCGTCGTCGAGCGAGCCGGTCGAGTCCTGCGGCATCGATGCATCGTAGTCCAGGTGGCGCGCGCATCAAGAGTCTTGTTATCCTGGCCTGGGCCACCGGCGTTGTGGGTGGCATGCATCAATCAACGGAGCACACGACCATGACGCTGCATCGCTGGGCCTTTCTCGCTGTCGTGCCGATGGCTGCGCTCGCGCAGGCACAGCCGGCCATCGTCTACGACATGGGCGGCAAGTTCGACAAGTCGTTCAACGAGGCCGCCTACCAGCGGCGCCGAGCGCTGGAAGAAGGAGACCGGCAAGAACTACCTCGACTTCGAGATCGCCAACGAGGCGCAGCGCGAGCAGGCGATGCGCCGCATGGCCGAGCGCGGCGCCAATCCGATCATCGGCGTCGGCTTCTCGCAGGCGTCAGCCGATCGAGAAGGTGGCCAAGGAGTTTCCCGAAGCTCAACTTCGCGATCATCGACTTCGGTGGTCAAGCTGCCCAACGTCGAATCGATCGTGTTCAAGGAGCACGAAGGCAGCTTCCTGGTCGGCATGATGGCCGCGCTGGCCAGCAAGAGCGGCAAGGTCGGCTTCGTCGGCGGCATGGACATCCCGCTGATCCGCAAGTTCCAGTGCGGCTACGAGCAGGGCGCCAAGTACGCCAACCCGAAGGTCGAGGTGAGCGCCGGACATGACCGGCACCACGCCGGCGGCCTGGAGCGACCCGACGCGCGGCGGCGAGCTCGCCAAGGCGCAGTTCGCCAAGGGCGTCGACGTGGTGTTCGCCGCCGCCGGCGGCACCGGCGTCGGCGTCTACCAGGCCGCCAAGGACGCCGGCAAGCTGGCGATCGGCGTCGACAGCAACCAGAACCACCTGCAGCCCGGCACGATGCTGACCTCGATGGTCAAGCGCGTCGACGTCGCGGTCTACAACAGCTTCGAAGAAGCAGCAAGCCCGGCACGGTGACCGCGCTCGGCCTGAAGGAAGGCGGCGTCGACTACGCGATGGACCAGCACAACGCCAAGCTGGTCGGCGCCGACATGAAGACGAAGGTCGATGCGGCCAAGGCCGACATCATCGCCGGCAAGATCAAGGTCGCCGACTACATGGCCGACAACGCCTGCAAGTTTTGACCACCCCCGAAGCGCCTGCGGCGCCTCCCCCTCCAGGGGGCGACGCCAGCGGACCGGCGAAGCCGGATCCGCGGCGTCCGCTTGGGGATGTGCCGCTGGAGCGGCACAAGACGGTCTGGGTTCGAGTCGAGGCGTGATGATGGCAGCGGCCGCACCGGCCGTGGCGATGCGCGGCATCGACAAGCGCTTCGGCGCGGTGCAGGCCAACGACAGCGTCGACCTCACGGTGGCGGCCGGCACGGTGCACGGCATCGTCGGCGAGAACGGCGCCGGCAAGAGCACGCTGATGTCGATCCTGTACGGCTTCTACCAGCGCCGACAGCCGGCACGATCGAGATCGACGGCACGCCGGTGCAGATCGCGCCACTCGCACGACGCGATCGCGCTGCGGCATCGGCATGGTGCACCAGCACTTCATGCTGGTCGACACGCTTCAGCGCGCTCGACAACATCGTGCTCGGCGCCGAGCCCGATTGGCGGCTGCCGCGCGGCGCGCGCCGCAGGTGCGCGCGCGGCTCGAGGCGCTGATGCGCGACAGCGGCCTGCAGGTGCGACCTGGACCCGCCGGTGGACGATCTGCCGGTCGGCGAGCGCCAGCGCCTGGAGATCCTGAAGGCGCTGTACCGCGGCGCACGCATCCTGATCCTCGACGAGCCCACTGCGGTGCTGACGCCGCAGGAGACCGAGCAGCTCTTCGTCACGCTGCGCCAGCTGCGCGCGCGCGGCACGACGATCCTGCTGATCACGCACAAGCTCAAGGAGATCATGGCGCTGTACCGACGCGGTGACGGTGATGCGCGCCGGCGCGCGTGGTGCTCGACTGCGCCGACCGCCGACACCAGCATCGACGCGCTGGCGCAGGCGATGGTCGGCCGCCGCGTGCAGCTCGGCCGCGCCGATGCCGCGGCGCGCGCGGGCGTCCGGCGCCGCCGCTGCTGCAGGCCAGCGGCCTGCGCTGGCGCGACAGCGCTGGGCGTGGCGCGGCTGGCCGACGTGTCGCTGACGCTGCGCGCCGGCGAGATCGTCGGCATCGCCGGCGTGTCGGGCAACGGCCAGAGCGAGCTGCTCGACGCGCTGTCGGGCTTGCTGGTGCCGCGATGCCGGCACGCTGCAGGTCGGCGGCCGCACGTTCACGGCCGCGCGCTGGCTCGACCCGGCGACCGCGCGCGAGCTCGCGCATGGCCCACGTGCCCGAAGACCGCCACCGGCGCGGCCTGGTGCTGCCGTTCGCCGGCCTGGGAGTCGGCGGTGCTCGGCTACCAGCAGCGCTGCCGCGCTATGGCCGCCGCGGCTGGATGCAGCAAGGCGCGATGCTGGCCGACACCGTGCAGATGATGGAGCGCTACGACGTGCGCCCGCGCAACCCGCAGCTGCGCCAGCGGCCAAGTTCTCCGGCGGCAACCAGCAAAAGCTCGTGCTGGCGCGCGAGGCGATGCCGCAGCCGCAGGTGCTGCTGGTGGGCCAGCCGACGCGCGGCGTCGACATCGGCGCGATCGAGTTCATCCACGGCCGCCTGCGCGCGATGCGCGACGCCGGCGGCGCGGTGCTGGTGGTGTCGTCCGAGCTCGACGAGATCCTCGCGCTCGCCGACCGCGTGCTGGTGATGACCGGCGGCCGCATCACCGGCGAGCTGCCGATCGAATCGCTGCACCGAAGCCGGCGCTGGGCTGCCTGATGGGCGACGCCACGCCGAGCGGCATCGGGCCGGTGATGCCCGCGGCCGCCGCGACATGAGCGGCTCGCCGCAGCAGCTGCCGCGCTGGTTCGATCTCGGCGTGCTGCCGGTGTTCAACCTCGCGCTGGCGCTGCTGGTCTGCGGCGTCGTGGTGCTGGTGATCGGCAGGATCCTGGCCAGGTGCTCGCGCTGCTGATCAAGGGCGCGTTCGGCAGCCGCATCGGCGTGAGCTACACGCTGTACTACGCGACCACCTTCGTCTTCACCGGGCTGGCCGTCGCGGTGGCCTTCCACGGCGGGCTGTTCAACATCGGCGGCGAGGGCCAGGCGATGCTCGGCGGCCTCGGCACCGCGCTGGTCGCGCTGTGGCTCGGCCGACAGCTGCCGGCGCTGGATCGTGCTGCCGCTGATGGTGCTGGCGGCGGCGGCGTTCGGCATGGCCTGGGCCGCGGTGCCGGCGGCGCTGCAGGCCTGGCGCGGCAGCCACGTGGTGATCACCACCATCATGTTCAACTTCATCGCGTCGGCGCTGCTGGTCGTACCTGCTGCGTCAACGTGCTCAAGGAGCCGGGCAACATGACGGTGGAGAGCCGCGCCTTCGGCCCCGGCGCGCACGTGCCCGGCGTGCACGAGGTGCTCGCCGCCATCGGCATCGAGTGGCCGCGTTCGCCGCTGAACCTGAGCGTGCTGCTGGCCGCGCTCGCCGCCGTCGTGGTGTACCTGCTGCTGTGGCGCTCGCGCCCGGGCTACGCGCTGCGCGCGGTCGGCCTCGCGCCCGAGGCCGCGCGTTACGCCGGCATCCGTCCGCGCGCGCAGGTCATGTTCTCGATGGCGCTGTCGGGCGCGCTGGCCGGGCTGGTGGGCATCAACGAGATCGCCGGCGTGCACGGCCGCCTGCTGCTCGACTACGTGGTCGGCGCCGGCTTCGCCGGCATCGCGGTGTCGCTGATCGGGCGCAACCACCCGGTGGGCATCGTGCTGGCGTCGCTGCTGTTCGGCGCGCTGTACCAGGGTGGCTCCGAGCTGGCGTTCGAGATCCAGGGCTTCAGCCGCGACATGGTGTTCACGCTGCAGGGCTTGATCGTGCTGTTCTCCGGCGCGATGGCGCAGGTGGCGGCGCCGACGTTGGCGCGGCTGTGTACGTCGCGCTGGCGCCGCGCGCCGCGCGCGGAGTCGGCGCATGGATGAAGTGGCCGTCGGCACGCTGCTCGCGTCGACTCTGCGCGTGTCGACGCCGCTGATCCTGTGCGCGCTGGCCGGCTGTGCTGAGCGAGCGCTCCGGCGTGATCGATCTCGGGCCTCGAAGGCAAGATGCTGCTCACCGCGTTCACCGCCGGCAGCGGCGGCGGCGGTGAGCGGCTCGTTGGCGCTGGCGCTGCTGCTGGCGATCGCGGTCGGCGTCGCGCTGTCGATGCTGCACGGCTACGCCTGCGTCAGCCACCGCGGCGACCAGGTGGTGATGGGCATGGCGATCACGATGACCGCGGCCGGCCTGACCGTGGTGCTGGGCATCGCGTGGTTCCAGCAGGGCGGCCAGACGCCGCCGCTGCCCGATGCGGTGCGGCTGGCGCCGTGGTTCGCGCGGCATCGCCGCATGCGTTGCGCGACGCCTGGCGCTGATCGGCCGGTGCTCGGCCATCGGCCTGCTCGGCCACAACGGCATGGTGTATGTCGCGCTCGCTGCTGGTGCCGGCGGTGTGGTGGCTGCTGTGCGCGCACGCGCTTCGGCCTGCGCCTGCGCGCCGCCGGCGAGAACCCGGCGATGGTCGACGCCGCCGGCGTGTCGGTGCACGCGGCTGCGCTATCCGGCGCTCGCGCTTGAACGGCGTGCTGTGCGCGCTGGCCGGCAGCTACCTCGTGCTGGCGCAGAACCCGTCGTTCATCCCGCACATGACCGCCGGACGCGGCTACATGGCGCTGGCGGCGATGATCTTCGGCAAGTGGCATCCGGTCGGCGCGCTGTGGGCCTGCCTGCTGTTCGGCTTTCTCGACGCCGCGGCGATCCGTCTGCAGGGCCGGCCGCTGCCGCTGGTCGGCGCGGTGCCGGTGCAGGCGATCCAGGCCCTGCCCTACGTGCTGACGGTGGTGCTGCTGGCCGGCTTCATCGGCCGTGCCCGCGCCCCCAAGGCCTTGGGCGTACCGTACGTCAAGGAGCGACTGAACACCACGACCCGATGGCTTCCGTGTCGGATCACGACCTCGCCGCACTCGCCGCCGCCGCGCGCGACGCGCGCGAGCGCGCGCCACGCGCCGTATTCGCAGCTTCGCGCGTCGGCGCCGCGCTGCTCGACGAACACGGCCGCGTCCACGCCGGCTGCAACGTCGAGAACGCGGCCTACCCGCAGAGCCTGTGCGCCGAGGCGGTGGCGCTCGGCGCACCTGGTCGCTCGCCGGCGGCACGCGCGTGCGTCGCCGTGGTGGTGGCCGGCGACGGCGCCGAGACCCGTCACGCCGTGCGGCGGCTGCCGGCAGAAGCTGCAGCGAGTTCGCCGGCGCCGACACGCCGCGTGGTGTCGATCGACGACAGCCACGTCCGTGCACGGCACACGCTGGGCGAGCTGCTGCCGTTCGGCTTCGGCCCGGCGCACCTGCGCAGTTCATGAGCCGCTCGACACCCGCGCTCGCTTTCGACGACGCCGTCGCGCAGAGCGCCGCGCGCGTGCGTGCGACCGGCCGGCGGCCGCAGATCGCGGTGCTGCTCGGCTCGGGATGGCACGATTTCGCCGAGCGCCGTGCGCGACGCGGTGACATGCCCTACGCCGATCTGCCGGCGTTCCCGGTGCTGCAGCGTCGCCGGCCATGCCGGCACGCTGCGTGCTGGGCCGCTGTCGGCGCGCACGAGGTCGCGGTGCTCGCGCGGGCGCAAGCACGCCTACGAGACACGGCGATGCCGACGCGATGAAGGGCGCGATCGCGCACGCTGGCCGCGTGCGGCGTGCCGGTGCTGGTGCAGACCAACGCCGCCGGCAGCCTCGATGCCACGATGCGGCCGGGCGAGCTGATGCTGTTGGCGGACCACTTGAACATGGTGCAGCGCTCGCCGCTGCATCGGCGAGCAGCGGCATCGGAGCGTTTCGTCGACCTGCGCGACGCCTACGACTCGGCGCTGCGCCTGCAAGCGCAAAGCCGCCGCACAACGCCGCGGCGCCGCGCTGCACGAAGGCGTGTATGCCTGGGTGCTCGGGCCGCAGTTCGAAACGCCGGCCGAGATCCGGATGCTGCAGCGGCTGGGCGCGCACGCGGTCGGCATGAGCACCGTGCCCGAGACCATCCTCGCGCGCCGCTACGGCCTGCGCGTGCTGGCGCTGTCGATGATCACCAACATGGGCTGCGGCTCTGCACGACGAGACAGCTGAGCCATGCGCACACGCTGGCCAGCGCCCAATCAACGGGCGCGCGCGCCGTGCCGCTGCTGCATGCGATCGTCGAAGCGCTTGACCTGACGACATGAGCAAGACCCTGCGCACCGAAGCCGACGTGGCGCGCCTGGCGCTTGCCTGCCTCGACCTCACCAGCCTCAACGACGGCGATCGCGATGCCGACGTGATCGCGCTGTGCCAGCGCGCCGCGGGTGCGCAGGGCACGCCGGCGGCGGTGTGCGTGTGGTCGCACCTGGCGCGCGTGGCCGTGCAGCATGCGCCGCGCGGCGTGCGCGTGGCGGCGGTGGCCAACTTTCCCGACGGCGGCACCGATCTGCAACGCGCGCTGGCCGACACCGAGCGCATCGTGCAGGCGGGCGCGCACGAGGTCGACGTGGTGTTGCCCTATCGTGCGCTGCTCGCTGGTGATGACAAGAGCTGCAGCGCGCTGCTGCGTGCGGTGCGCCGCGCCTGCGCGGGGCTCACGCTGAAGGTGATCCTCGAGACCGGCGAATTGCGCGAGCTGTCCTGGATGCAACGCGCCGCGCGCCTCGCGCTCGCCGAGGGCGCCGATTTCCTCAAGACCAGCAGCGGCAAGACCCCGGTCAGCGCCACGCCGGAGGCGGCGCGCTGCCTGCTCGGCGAGATCGCCGCCGATGCCGGTGCGCGCAGCCGCGTCGGCTTCAAGGCCGCGGGCGGCATCCGCACGGTGGCCGATGCGGCGCGCTACATCGATCTGGTCGACGAGAGGCTCGGCCCGGACGCAGTCACCGCCGCGCGCTTTCGCATCGGCGCCAGCGCGCTGCTGAGCGACATCCAGCGCGTGCTCGGCGGCACCGGTGCGGCCGACCCCGCTGCGCGCTACTGAACCGAACTCACGTCCCATCGAGAGCCTGCAATGAAAGAACAACGATCGATGCGCGGGCGGTTCGCGCCGCTGCTGGTGCTGATCGCGCTGCTTGCCGCTTGCGCCACACCGCGGCCGACGACCCCGGTGCAGGTGAAGATCCTTGCGATCAACGACTTCCACGGCAACCTGCGGCCGCCGCAAGGAGGCATCCGCATCCGCGACCCGCAGGATCCGAGCAAGACGATCAACGTGCCCGCCGGCGGCAGCGAGCACATGGCCTCCGCGCTCAACGAGTTGCGCGCGAAGAACCCGAACCACATCTTCGTCGCGGCGGGCGACCTGGTCGGTGCCACGCCGCTGGTGTCGGCGCTGTTCCACGACGAGCCGACGATCGAGGCGATGAACCTGATGGGGCTGGAGGCCAGCGCGGTCGGCAACCACGAGTTCGACAAGGGCCGTGTCGAACTGCTGCGCCTGCAGCGCGGCGGCTGCCATCCGACCGATGGCTGCAAGGGGCCGCAGCCGTTCGGCGGCGCGCGCTTCCAGTACCTCGGCGCGGGCATCGTCGACACGCGCACCGGCAACGCCGCTGCTGCCGTCGACCCACGTCAAGCGCTTCGAGGGCATTCCGGTCGCGTTCATCGGCCTCACGCTGAAGGACACGCCGCACCATCGTCGTGCCGGCCGGCGTGGCCGGCTTGAAGTTCGGCGACGAGGCCGAGACCGTCAATGCGCTGGTGCCGGGCTTGCGCCAGCAGGGCATCGAAGCGATCGTGGTGCTGATCCACGAAGGCGGCGTGCCGACCGGCGACTACAACGAATGCCCGGGCATCTCGGGCCCGATCGTCGACATCGTGAAGAAGCTCGACCGCGCGGTCGATCTGGTGATCAGCGGCCACACGCACCGCGCCTACAACTGCCGCATCGACGACCGGCTGGTGACCAGCGCCGACAAGTACGGCACCGTGGTGAGCGAGATCGACATCACGCTCGATCCGAAGACGGGTGACGTGACGCAGGCGCGCGCCGACAACCTGATCGTGCGCACCGATCGCTTCGCCAAGGATGCCGCGCAATCGAAGCTGATCGCCAGCCTACGAGCAACTCGCCGCGCCGCTGGCCAAACGGGTGGTCGGCCGCGTCGGCACGCCGCTGTCGCGCGACGAGACGCCGGCCGGCGAAATGCCGATCGGCCTGGTGATCGCCGATGCCCAGCTCGCCGCCACCGGCGAGGCCGGCGCGCAAATCGCGCTGATGAACCCCGGTGGTGTGCGCGCCAACCTCACGGGCGATGCCGGCGGCCAGGTGCGCTACGAAGACCTGTTCGCGGTGCAACCGTTCTACAACAATCTCGTCACGCTCACGCTCACCGGCGCACAACTGCAGCGTGCGCTCGAGCAGCAATGGCTGAATCAACCCCGGCCGCGTGTGCTGCAGGTGTCGCGCGGCTTCAGCTACAGCTGGGACAACAGCAAGGCCGCCGGGCCAGCGCATCGTGCCGGGCAGCCTGCGCCTGAACGGCGCCCCGATCGAGGCCGCAGCAGCGCGTGCGCGTCACGGTGAACAGCTTTCTCGCCGGCGGCGGCGACAACTTCAGCGTGTTCAAGCAAGACGGCCAGGATGTGCGCACCGGCGCGATGGACATCGACGCGCTCGAGCGCTACGTGAGCGCACAGGGCACGGTCGCCCCGGTGGCCGCGCCGCGCGTGCAGCGCGTGAACTGACCGCGCACCCGGCCGGCCGACGCGACGATGCGCGCGCAGGAGATCATTCGCGCCAAACGCGAGGGCCGCGTCTTGGACGACGCGCAGATCGAGGCCTTCGTGCGCGGCGTGGCCGACACGCAGCTGGAGCGAAGGCCAGGTGGCCGCGCTGGCGATGGCGATCTGCGTGCGCGGCATGACACGCGACGAGACGGTGGCGCTGACGCGCGCGATGACCGCGTCGGGCGCAGGTGCTCGACTGGTCGCGCGAGCGCTTTGGCCGTCCGGTGCTCGACAAGCACAGCACCGGCGGCGTCGGCGACAAGGTGAGCCTGCTGCTGGCGCCGATCGTCGCCGCCTGCGGTGCGGTGGTGCCGATGGTCGTCGGGCCGCGGCCTGGGTCACACCGGCGGCACGCTGGACAAGCTGTCTTCGCTGCCGGGCTATCAGGTCACGCCGTCGCGCCGCGCGCTGTTCGAGTGCCTTGCGCGATGCGGGCTGCGCGATCGTCGGCCCGAGTGCACGCATCGCACCGGCCGACCGGCGCCTCTATGCGATCCGCGATGCCACCGGCACGGTGGAGTCGCTGCCGCTGATCACGGCCAGCATCCTGTCGAAGAAACTCGCCGCCGGGCTGCAGGGCCTGGTGATGGACGTCAAGGTCGGCAACGGCGCGTTCTGTGCCACGGCCGACGAGGCGCGCGCACTCGGCGGCGTCGCTGGTGGCCGTCGCACGGGCGCAGGCCTGCCGACCACCGCGCTCGTCACCGACATGAGCCAGGTGCTCGGCAGCACCGCCGGCAACGCGCTCGAGGTGCGCGAGGCCCTCGACGTGCTGTGCGGCCGCGCGCACGAGCCGCGGCTGGTCGAGCTGACGCTGGAGCTGAGCGCACGGCTGCTGCAGCTCGGCGGCGTGCATGCGGATCTGGCGCAAGCCCGCGCACAGGCCCAGCAGGCGCTCGACAGCGGTGAGGCGGCGCAGCGCTTCGCGCGCATGGTGGCTGCACTGGGCGGCCCGCGCGACGTGCTCGACGGCGCGGCGCTGCCGCGCGCACCCTGCGTGCGCGACGTGCCGTGCGAGCGCGACGGCGTGTTGGCCGCGATGGACACGCGCGCGATCGGCCTGGCGGTGATCGCGCTCGGCGGCGGACGCAACGTGGCCGGCGCCGACATCGACCCTCGCGTCGGCTTCGACCGCATCGTGCCCATCGGCTCGGCGCTGCGCCGCGGCGCGGTGTTGGCTCGCGTGCACGCTGCATCGGAGAGCGACGCGGCGCGCGGCGCCGCCCTGTTCGCCGCCGCATTGCACATTGGCGACGCGCCTGCGCGACAAACACCGCTCGTGCACGAAGTGATCGCTGCCGCGTGACGCCGACCCGTGCCACAGCAGCCGCGTCGCCACAAGCGCTCGGCATTGCGTTTTCGAGCCATCCCGCCGACGATGGGCGCATCGCGGGTTTCCGTGCCGCCGCCGCTGCGCGCTGAGATCGCCGTGCCGCCACAAACCCTGCCTGCCATCAAGATCTGCTGCATCAGCAGCCTCGACGAAGCCCGCTTGGCCACCGAGGCCGGCGCGTCGGCGCTCGGCCTCGTCTCGGCGATGCCGAGCGGCCCGGGGGTGATCGACGAGGCCCTGATCGAACGCATCGCGGCGTCGGTGGCGCGGCCGGTGGAGACGTTCCTGCTCACCTGCCTGCAACGCGCCGAGGCGATCGCCGCGCAGCACCGCCGCTGCCGCACCACCACGCTGCAACTGGTCGATGCGGTGCCGCTGGTGGAGTTGCAGCGATTGCGCGATCTGTTGCCCGACGTGCGCCTGGTGCAGGTGATCCACGTGTTCGGTGCCGCGTCGCTGGGTGAGGCGATCGCCGCGGCGCCTGGGTCGATGCGGTGCTGCTCGACTCGGGCAACCCGGTGGCGGCGATCAAGGAGCTCGGCGGCACCGGCCGCACGCACGACTGGCAATGGAGCCAGCGCATCTGCGAGGCGCTCGGCGTGCCGACGTACCTGGCCGGCGGCCTGCACGCCGGCAACGTGGCCGACGCCGTGCGGCAGGTGCGGCCGTACGGGCTCGACATCTGCAGCGGCGTGCGGCGCGACGGCCGACTCGATGCGCAGCGGCTGCACGATTTCATGCGCGCCGCACGCGGCGCCGCCGCCGAAACCGCGCACTGACCCGCGGCCGGGCGCCGCCAGGGCGCCACCTACAATCGTGGGGCTGCGCGGTGGCGTCACCGCCCGCCTTGATCTCGATGTCGAATTCCCCGCTCACCAACCTGTCGCCGCTCGACGGCCGTTACGCCAGCAAGCTCGACGCCCTGCGTCCGTTGCTGTCGGAGTTCGGCCTCATGCACCGGCGCGTGCAGGTCGAGGTGGAATGGTTCATCGCGCTGTCCGACGCCGGCTTCAAGGAGTTGCCGGCCCTGTCGCCGGCGATGCGCAGCCGGCTGCGCGACCGGGTGATCCGCTTTTCGGTGGACGACGCGCAGGCCATCAAGGACATCGAGCGCACCACCAACCACGACGTGAAGGCGGTCGAGTACTGGCTGAAAACAACGTTCAAAGGCGATGCCGAGCTGGAGCGCGCCGCCGAGTTCGTGCACTTCGCCTGCACCAGCGAGGACATCAACAACACCAGCCATGCGCTGATGCTGACGGCGGCGCGCGACGAGGTGCTGCTGCCGGCGCTCGACCGCATCGCACGGCGGCTCACCGCGATGGCGCACGAGTTCGCCGACCTGCCGATGCTCAGCCGCACGCACGGCCAGACCGCGAGCCCGACCACGCTGGGCAAGGAGATCGCCAACGTCGCGGTGCGCATCGGCACGGCGCGCCAGCGCATCGCCGCGGTGGTGCCGCTGGCCAAGATGAACGGCGCGGTCGGCAACTACAACGCGCACCTGGCGGCCTACCCCGGCTTCGACTGGGAGGCGTTCGCACGCCGTGTGGTCGAGCAGCAGTTGAAGCTCGCCTTCAACGCCTACACCACCCAGATCGAGCCGCACGACTGGATGGCCGAGCTGTTCGACGCGGTGGCGCGCGCCAACACGATCCTGATCGACTGGTCACGCGACGTCTGGGGCTACATCAGCCTGGGCTACTTCAAGCAGCGCTTGAAGGCCGGCGAGGTCGGCTCGTCGACGATGCCGCACAAGGTCAACCCGATCGATTTCGAGAACGCCGAAGGCAACTTCGGTCTGGCCAACGCCCTGCTGGCGCACCTGTCGCAGAAGCTGCCGATCAGCCGCTGGCAGCGCGACCTCACCGACAGCACGGTGCTGCGCAACATGGGTGTGGCGCTCGGCCACGCGGTGCTCGGCTACGACTCGCTGCAGCGCGGCCTCGACAAGCTGGAGGTCAACCGGGCCGCGATCGCCGCCGACCTCGACGCGGCGTGGGAGGTGCTGGCCGAAGCGGTGCAAACCGTGATGCGCCGCCATGGCCTGCCCGAGCCCTATGAACAGCTGAAGGCGCTGACGCGCGGCACAGGCGATCACGCGCGACACGATCACCGCGTTCATCGACGGCCTGGCGCTGCCGGCCGACGAGAAGGCACGGCTGCGTGCGCTGACCCCGGCGAGCTACACCGGCATGGCTGCGCCGCTGGCGCGCCAACTGAAGTGACGCCGCAGCCGCGCACACGATGAGCACCGCCACGTTCACCGACAAGCTGCTCGCCGCCGAACGCGCGCACGACTCGCTGCTGTGCGTGGGGCTCGATCCGGAGCCGGCGAAATTTCCCGGCGCGTGGCAACACGACCCGGCCCGCATCTTCGACTTCTGCGCCACCATCGTCGACGCCACGCGCGACCTCGTGCTGGCCTTCAAGCCGCAGATCGCGTACTTCGCCGCCAACCGGGCCGAGGAGCAACTCGAGCGACTGATGGCGCACATCCGCAAAGTGGCGCCGAATGTGCCGGTGATCCTCGATGCCAAGCGCGGCGATGTCGGCTCCACCGCCGAGCAGTACGCGCGCGAGGCCTTCGAGCGCTACCAGGCCGATGCGGTCACGCTGTCGCCGTTCCTCGGTTTCGACTCGATCGAGCCGTACATGAAGTACGACGGCAAGGGCCTGATCCTGCTGTGCCGCACCTCCAACCTGGGCGGCGCGGACCTGCAGTCGCAGCGCCTGTCGAGCGGCGACCTGCTGTACGAACACATCGCGCGCCTGGCGCAGCACGAGTGGAACCACAACGGCCAGCTCGGCCTGGTGGTCGGCGCCACGTTTCCGGCGGAGATCGCGCGCGTGCGCGAGCTCGCACCGTCGCTGCCGCTGCTGCTGCCCGGTGTCGGCGCACAAGGTGGTGATGCGCAGGCGTGTGTGCAGGCCGGTTGGCGCGGCGACGCGCGCCACACCCACGCGCCGATCATCGTCAACAACGGCCGCTCGGTGCTCTATGCCAGCCGCGGCAACGAGTTCGCGGCCGCGGCGCGCAAGGTCGCCGACGAGACCCGCGTGCTGCTCAACAGCGCGCGCCGTGTGCAGTTGACCGGCGCGCGCTGAGGCGCTCGCACGAGCGCTCAGCCCAGCAGCGGCTGCAGCGGCAGCTCGCGCAAGCGCTTGCCGGTGAGCGCGAACAGCGCGTTGGCCAACGCCGGCGCCACCGGGGGCAGCGCGGGCTCGCCCATGCCGGTGGGCGGCAGCGCGCTGGGCACGGTGTGCGTCTCGATCGCCGGCGTTTGCGCCAGCGTGAGCAGTGGCTGCTCGGGGAAGTTCTTCTGCTTGACGACGCCGCCTTCGATGTCGATGCGGCCGTACAGCGCCGCGCTCAAGCCCATCACCACCGACGACTCCACCTGCTGCGCCACGCCCTGCGGATGCACGACCGTGCCGCAATCGAGCGCGGTCACCACGCGCAGCACGCGCAGCTGCTTGTCGGCGACCGACACCTCGACCACCTGCGCGCAGATCGTGCCGAAGCTTTCGTGCAACGCGAGGCCGCGTGCGCGGCCCTTGGGCAACGGTTGCGTCCAGCCGGCCTTCTGCGCCGCCAGTTGCAGCACGGCCGCATGGCGCGGCTTGTCGTCGAGCAGCGCGAGGCGGAACTTCAGCGGATCCTGCTGCGCGGCGACCGCGAGCTCGTCGATGAACGATTCCTTGAAGAACGCGTTGTGCGAATGACCCACCGAGCGCCAGTTGCCGATCGGCACGCCGCTGAAGGTGGCCACGTGCGCGATGCGCTGGTGTGCGATCGCATAGGGCAGGTCGTACAGCCCCTCGACCGTGGTCTTGTCGGGTGCATCGACCGGGCCGGTGAGTGCCGGCAGCACCCGTTGCATCCAGCGCGGCTCGAGCGCGTCGCCTGCGCTGTGCGCTTCAAAGACATGCAAACGGCCTTGCGCGTCGAAGCCCGCGCGCATCAGCACCGCACCGGCCGGGCGGTAGAAGTCGTGCATGAAATCTTCTTCGCGCGACCACGACAGCTGCACCGGGCGGCCGCCGGTCTCCTGCGCCACCCGCACCGCCTGCGCGACAAAATCCACCTCGAGCCGGCGCCCGAAACCGCCGCCGAGGTAGGTCACGTGCAGCGTCACCGCGTCGGGCGACACGCCGGCCACGTGCGCCGCTGACTCGCGCGCCAGACCGGGCACCTGCGTCGGCACCCACACCTCGACGCGGCCGCCGTGTACACGCGCCGTGCAGTTCATCGGCTCCATCGTCGCGTGCGCCAGGTACGGGGCGCGGTACAGCGCCTCGACCCGGCGCGCCGCGTTCGCCAGCGCCGCCGCGCTGTCGCCGCGGCTGTGGAAAGAGAAGCCACCGCGCCGCTCGGCCGCGTCGCGCGCTGTCGATTCGAGCGTGGCTTCGATGCGTTTGGAGTCGAGCGGACCTTGGGGTGGCGCGCTCCACTGCACCGGCAGCGCACGCGCGGCTTCGCGCGCATGCCACGTGGTGCGGGCAATGACCGCGAGCGCCGCATCGGCGCCGCCCAGCGGCGGCAGCCGCACGATGCGCTCGACCCCCGGCAGCTTCAGCGCCGCGTTGGCGTCGATCGTGCCCGGTGCGCCGCCGATCATCGGCGCGTGCACGATGCTGGCGTACAGCAGACCCGGCAGCCGCACGTCGAGTCCGTACACCGCGCGCCCGTTGCACTTGTCGGTCAGGTCGATGCGCTGCGCGGGCTTGCCGATGACGCGCATCGCACTGCGCGGCTTCAAGATCACGTCGCCGGGCGGTGCCAACGCGGCCTGCGCGACCAGCTCACCGTAGTGCGCGCGCGGCCCCGACGGGTGGCTGACGACGCCGTCGCGCACCTCGAGCTCCGCCACCGGCAGCTTCCAGCGCAGCGACGCCACGCCGAGCAGTCTCGCGCGCGCGGTGGCAGCGGCCAGGCGCAGCGGCTGCCATGCATCGGCTACGCTGGCCGATCCGCCGGTCACGTTGATGCCGAGTTCGCGCGCCACCTTCAGCGTGATCCAGCGCGCGGCCTGGAACGCCGCGGACTCCTTGTCCGGCTCGCGCGAGTCGGCATGGAACGGCAGGAAGCCGACGAAGCTCTCGGCGCTGCCGAAGATCGCGTCGTGCCCGGCCTGCTGCAAGCGCACGCGGCCGAGCGGCACGTCGAGTTCGTCGGCCACCAGCATCGCCAGCGCGGTGTGCACGCCCTGGCCCATCTCGCTGCGATTCATCGCCAACACGATGGCGCCGTCCTTGGCGATCTTGATCCAGCCGTTGAGGGCGACCTCGCCCTCCATCGCGGGCCACAGTGCGGCGGAGCCCAGCCGGCTGCGCGGCGGCATCAGCCCCCAGCCGACCACCACCGCGCCGCCGATGGCGGCACCCGACAACAACAGGCTGCGCCGTTTCATGCGATGGCGATGCAGCGGGTGCGGGTCACGGCCGCGCCGGCGCGCGGCGGCGCGTGGCCAGCTTGCCGCGCCGCCGCCTTGATCGCCACGCGCACCCGCGGATAGCTGCCGCAGCGGCACAGGTTGGTGATGGCGGTGTCGATGTCGGCGTCGCTCGGGTCGCTCTTGCTCTCCAGCAGCGCAGCCGCCGCCATCAACATGCCGCTCTGGCAGTAGCCGCATTGCGGCACCTGGTGCTCGATCCAGGCCTGCTGCAGCGGGTGCGCGCCGAGCGGGCCGGTCAGGCCTTCGACGGTGCGAATCGACTTGCCCTGCACCGACGACAGCGGCGTGACGCACGAACGTGTCGGTGCACCGTCGACCTGCACCGTGCACGCGCCACAGGCTGCCACGCCGCAACCGTACTTGGTGCCGGTCATCTGCAGCACATCGCGCAGCACCCACAGCAGCGGCATGCGCGGGTCGACCTGCGCGTCGTCGACAGCCCGGTTCTGGCCGTTGATCGAAAGGTCCATGCGATGAGCGATCGGTGAGGCGGGGCGGCATTGTCGCCCGCATCGCGCCCGTCGCGCGCCGTCAGCGTTGCAACTCGTCGCACAAAGGGCGTTTCACACGCCCATGCCACGACCGTGGGCAACAGCCAGGCCGCGGATGAAACCGGCCGTCAGTCGAGCACGACTTCGGTGTGCACGGCACCGGCGCGGTCGGCGCGCGCGCTCATGCTCAAACGCGTGCCGCGCGGCGCGCGCACGACCCACTCGGCCACCGCACGATCGGCCGTGACCTCGCGGTTGGGCAGAAACGCCTGCAACGAACTCTTGGCCGCATGGCCGGCCAGGTGCGGGCCGACCACGCGCGCCTTGCCGCCCACCAGCTGCGCGCCTTCGGGCAACAGAATCTCGAACACGGCGCCGCGCGCCGTCTTGCGCTCGAGCGCGCGCGCGCTCACGTATGCAGGCAGGTAGCCGGCGTTGGCCACCGCGAAGCGCACGCGCCAGGTGTCGGCACCGAGCGCGCGCACCTCGGTACGCAGCACCTCGAGTTTCGGCAGGCTGAGCGCGATCTGCGACAGCCATGCCGGAAAGCGCGCCGCCTCGCGCTCGCGCAGATGCGGCGGCGGATTGCGCCAGTAGTTCAATCGATCCCAGCCACCGAGCTCCACGGCGCCGAGCTGCGGATGCTGGAACGCATACCAGTCGACATGCGCCAGGCCGCCGCATTGCGCGTCGCTCCAGCGCAGCAGCTTCAGGTCGTCTTCCGGCGGGTGCTCGCGGTACCAGTGGATCCAGTCGTACTCGGTGATGCCGGCTTCCTTGTTGGGCGCCCAGATCTCCACCGTCCAGAACAACGAGCCGAGGTGCTCGTAGAGCCAGTCCTGCGTGCCGCTGATGACCTCTTTCGGGTGGTAGCGAAAGTCTTCGTAGATGCTGATCGCCGGATAGCCGGTGAGTTTTTCGCCCAGCGCCGACAGGCGCTTGTAGATCCACAGGTCCTCGGGCGTCATGTCGTCGTCGGCCTGTGTGCCCATCGGCCGCAGGATCACGCCCGAGTGCGTGTGGAAGCTGACGCCGGCACCGATGTTCGGGTGCTTGACGATGAAGTCCACCATCGCGCGCACCTCGGGCTCGCTGGTGGGGTAAGGGCCGGCGCCCACCTGCTCGAACTCCTGGCGCCAGTAGGCCGGGAAGTTGCGGTTCAGGTCGAGGCCCTCGCGATCGCGGTTCACCTGGATCTGCAGGCCGTCGAAGTTGGTCAGCGTGCCTTCGGGCATCAAACGCCAGTAGCTGCCGCCGAATTCGCCCGGCTCGCGCGGGATCATCAGCCGCGCGTCCTCGCGGATGGCTCTTCCACGAGCCGTGCGGGTCGGCCATGCGCATGAACAGCACGCGGCCATCACCATCGACATCTTCGATCGTCAGGCCGTCGATGTGCGGTTCGTCGAACGGGTACGGCCGCGTCGACGAGCGGATATAGCGCGGCCGGTCGGCCAGCGCGAGCTCGGCGCCGTCGGGGTTCAGGCGCGGGCACAGATAGACCACGCGCGTGTCGAGCAGCTGCGTGGTGGCAGGGTCCTGGCCGTAGCCGGTGACGAGCTGGTGCAACCAGTACAGGCACGTCGTGCTCGCAGTGAGTTCGCCGGCGTGGATGTTGCCGTCGACCCAGAACGCGGGCTTGTCGGTGTCCAGCCCGGTGCCGCGCTGGGTGATCACCGCCAGCCAGATGTCGCGACCCTCGTGGCTGCGGCCGATCGAATCGATGCGCACCAGGTCGGGCCGCGCATCGGCATAGTCGTGCAACAGGCGGCTCAGCTCGGCGTGCCGATAGAAGATGTCGAATCGGGGAACGGGCAGGTCGGCCATCGTCGTGCGCGCGAAGGACGTGTTTGCAACACGTCAAGTGTGGCAGAGCGCTGCACACCGCCTGGCCAAGCGCACCTCGTGCAAACCCCGGCAACCCCTCAGGCCGATGGCGAGGCGCGAAGCTCCAGCGGCGCGCCGTGCACGAACACGCGCAGCTCGCCAGGGGCCATGGTCTGCCAGTCTTCGCCGGTGGTCAGCGGCTCCGTGGCGACGACGGCAACACGGTCGGTCGGCGTGGTGAGCGCAGCGAAGTCGACGCTCAAGTCCTCGTCGGCCAGATGCGCGCGCGAAAACGGATGGCGCCGCGCCAGCCAGTGCAGCCGCGTGGAGCCGTGCGCCCACAGGGCCTGGCCGTTGGACAGCAGCAGGTTGAAGGCGCCATGGGCGGCCGGCAGCGGCAGCAGCTCGGCCAGCGTGCGCGTCAGCTCGGTGATCGTGGGCACCGCTGCATGCGCCTTGGCCAGCTCCTGCATCAGCCAGCACAACGCACGTTCGCTGTCGGTGTCGCCCACCGGACGGAACGCACCGTGCAGCCGGGGATGGAAGTTCTTCAAGTCGCCGTTGTGGGCGAAGCACCCAATAACGGCCCCACAACTCGCGCACGAACGGATGGGTGTTCTCCAGCGCCACGCGCCCCTGCGTGGCCTTGCGGATGTGCGCGATCACGTTGTCGCTCTTGATCGGATAGTGCTTCACCAGCTCGGCCACCGGCGAGGTGCGCGCGCCGTGGTGGTCGACGAACAGCCTCAAGCCCGCGGTCCTCGAAGAAGGCGATGCCGAAGCCATCCTTGTGCTCGTCGGCGCGCGTGGCCAGACCGGTGAACGAGAACATCACGTCGGTCGGCGTGTTGGCGTTCATGCCGAGCAGCTGGCACATGGCGTCAAGGCAGCAGCAATCGTGCCCGAGAGAACGCCTATCGGATCGGCAGGAACAGCCGGCTGATGCCGCGCAGACTGACCAGGTTGCCCGGGTTGCCGGTCTCTTCGAGCACGCCTTCCATGCGCTTGAGGATGCGTTGGCTCCGGACGGCGCGCCAGATCAGCAGATCGGCCAACCATGGGTGGTCGTTGACCCGATTGGCGCGCTCGTACAGATCGAAGCGCGGCTTCAACGCGGCGATGGCTGCGGCATAGGGCGCGTGCGCGGCGTCGAAGCCCTGCGGCCCGGCGTCGATCAGCGTGCGCGCCGCCAGCATGCCGGTTTCCATCGCCTTGCCGATGCCCTCGCCGGTGAAGGCATACGTGCTGCCAGCAGCTTCGCCGGTGACCATCAGGCCCGGTCGCGTCAGCTGCGCACCGTCGAGCGAACAGCGCAGCGGTGCGCCTTTGAGCTCGCCTTGCCGTGTGCCGGCGCGCATCAACTCGCGCGCCGGTTCGTACACCTCGCAGAAGGTGGCGAACATCTCGCGCAGGTTGACCTCCTGCATCGTCTGCCGTCCGTCGACTTGTTTGCTGTGGCTGTGCGCCAAGCCGACGCCGATGTTGAACACGCCGTCGCGGCAAGGAAAGATCCAGCCATAGCCCTTGCGCAAGCGCTTGTGCCACACCACCTCGAGCTCGGTGATGCGCGAGCTCATCGCGGGGTTGTGCACATAGCCGCGCAGCGCCACGGCGCTGGGCGTGCGGCGTTGGCACACGCCGGCGGCGATCAGGGCCTGCGGCACCGCGCCGGTGGCGAGCACGACCTGCTGCGCGCGCAGCTCGTGCACGGCGTCGCCGGTCTTCAAGCGCGCACCGACGACGCGGTCGTTGTCGACGATCGGCGCCTCGAAGCGCGCCGGCGCATGCAGTTGCGCGCCGGCCCGCACCGCCGCCCGACAGACGATGTCGTCGAGCTGGCGCCGCGGCAGCACCGCCAGCCGCCCGGGCACGTCGACGCGGCCGCCGCGCGGCGCCACGCAGCCGACGTGGCGCACGCGCTGTGCGTGCGCCATCACCTCGTCGTACACGCCCAGGCGCTGCAAGGCCGTGTGGGCGTCCGGGATCAGTCCGTCGCCGCACACCTTGTCGCGTGGGAACGCCTGCGCGTCGACCAGCACGGTGTGCACGCCGCCGCGCGCGAGCAGCTGCGCGCACGCGCTGCCGGCCGGGCCGGCACCGACGACCAGCACGTCGCAATGGGATGGCAGGGATGAGGCGCCCATGGGTCGCGCAAGGCACACAGGTGCCCGCAAGGCAGCGGATTGTAGAGAGCGCGTTGCGCGCGCCCGCTCAGGCCGGCTGCGGCTGCACCTGCTCCTGCGTCTGCGCGGCCTTGACGCGTTGACGCCAGGCATGCAGCAGCGGCTCCGTGTAGCCGCTGGGCTGTTCCTTGCCCTTGAACACCAGATCGAGTGCGGCCCGATAGGCAAAGCTGGTGTCGGCGCGGCCGGCCATCGGCTGGTACAGCGGATCGCCGGCGTTCTGCCGATCGACCACCGCAGCCATGCGCTCGAACGTGGCACGCACCTGGGCCTCGGTCACGATGCCGTGCTGCAGCCAGTTGGCGATGTGTTGACTCGAGATGCGCAGCGTGGCGCGATCTTCCATCAGCCCGACGTTGTGGATGTCGGGCACCTTGGAACAACCCACGCCCTGGTCGATCCAGCGCACCACATAACCGAGGATGCCTTGCACGTTGTTGTCGATCTCCTGCTGGCGATCGGCCTCGCTCCAATTGGGCTTGGCGGCGACCGGCACCGTCAGCAGACCCTCCATCAGCGCATCGAACTGGCTGTCGAGATCGATCGCTTCGAGCTCCTTCATCACGCCGAACACGTCGACCTGGTGGTAGTGCAGCGCGTGCAGCGTGGCCGCCGTCGGGCTCGGCACCCACGCGGTGTTGGCGCCGGCCTGCGGGTGCACGATCTTCTGCTTGAGCATCGCGCCCATCAGGTCGGGCATCGCCCACATGCCCTTGCCGATCTGCGCCTTGCCGCGCAGCCCGCACTGCAGGCCGATCAGCACGTTCAGGCGTTCGTAGGCGGCGATCCATGGGCTGGCCTTCATGTCGCCCTTGCGGATCATCGCTCCGGCCTGCATCGCGGTGTGGATCTCGTCGCCGGTGCGATCGAGGAAACCGGTGTTGATGAAGGCCACGCGGCTCGACGCCGCCGCGATGCACGCCTTCAGGTTCACGCTGGTGCGGCGTTCTTCATCCATGATGCCGAGCTTGACGGTGCTGTCGGGCAGGCCGAGCAACTGTTCCACGCGTGCGAACAGCTCGGCCGCGAACGCCACCTCGGCGGGCCCGTGCATCTTCGGCTTGACGATGTAGATCGAGCCGGTGCGGCTGTTGCGGATGCCGTTCGCACGGTCGCCCTTCAGGTCGTGCAGCGCGATCGCCGTGGTGACCACGGCGTCGAGGATGCCTTCGGGAATCTCCTGGCCGTCGCCGTACAGCACCGCCGGGTTGCCCATCAGGTGCCCGACGTTGCGCACGAACAGCAGCGAGCGTCCGTGCAGCGCGAGCTCGCCGCCTTGCGGCCGCGCGTAGACACGGTCGGCGTTCAGGCTGCGCACGAAGCTCTTGCCGCCCTTGTTCATGCGTTCGGTCAGCGTGCCCTTCAGGATGCCGAGCCAGTTGCCGTAGGCCTGCACCTTGTCGTCGGCATCGACCACGGCGACCGAATCTTCCAGGTCGAGGATGGTCGACACCGCCGACTCGATCACCAGGTCGCTGACGCCGGCCGCATCGCCACGTCCGATCGGATGCGTCTTGTCGATGCGCAGGTCGAGGTGCAGCCCGTTGTGCACGAACAGGATCCCCGACGGTGCCGCCGCATCGCCCTGGTGGCCGAGGAACTGCGCGGGCTTGGCGAGCGGCGTGGTCTTGCCGCTCTTCAGCGTCACGGCCAGCTTGCCATTCACCACGCGATACGCCGTGGAGTGAATGTGCGAGCCTTGCTTGAGCGGCGCGGTGCGGTCGAGCACGTGGCGGCAGTACTCGATGACCTTGGCGCCGCGCACCGCGTTGTAGCCCGGGCCGCGCGTGGCGCCGCCGTCTTCGGGCAGCGCGTCGGTGCCGTACAGCGCGTCGTACAACGAACCCCAGCGCGCATTGGCCGCGTTGAGCGCATAACGCGCGTTGGTCACTGGCACCACGAGTTGCGGGCCGGCCTGGCGCGCGAGCTCGTCGTCGACATTCGCCGTGCGGATCTTCACGCGCTTGGGCGCCGGCACCAGGTAGCCGATCTTCTGCAGGAACGCGCGATAGGCACGCGGTTCGCGGATCGGGCCCGGGTGGGCGCGGTGCCAGGCATCGAGCTCGCTTTGCAGCCGGTCGCGTTCCGCCAGCAGGGCGGCATTCTTCGGCGCGAGGTCGTGCACGATCGCCGCGACCCCCTTCCAGAACGCGGCCGGCTCGATGCCGGTGCCGGGCAGCACCTCGCGCTCGATGAACTGGTGCAGGCAGGTGGCGACTTGCAGGCCGTGGGCAGTGGTGCGATCGGTCATTGCGGTGGGAGTTGAAGTCAATCGGGGAAGAAGTCGAGCAGCGCACGCAGGCTCGAGCCGGTGCGCGAGGGCTGTGTATCGAGGGGGTCGAGCGGCGCCCCGGCGCGATTGATCCACAGCGTGGTGTAGCCATACCAGGTGGCGCCGATCGCATCCCAGCCATTGCTGGACACGAACAGGATGTCGCGCGCCGGCAGTTGCAGCGCGGCAGGGCCGAGCGCGTACACCGCATCGTCGGTCTTGAAACGCTCGACACTGTGCGCACTCAGCACCGGATCGAGCAGCGATGCGAAACCGGACTGGGACAGCAACGGATCGAGCATCGCCGGATCGCCGTTGGTCAACACGCCGGCGCGCACGCCGCGCGATTTCAGCTCGCGCAGCACCGATTCGTTCTCGGCGAACGGGCGGAGGCGCAGGTACTCATCGATCAACGCGTCGCACGCTGCGTCGCTCAACGACAGTTGCAGGCGCGCGCACGCAAACTGCAGCGCGCAGCGCGTCAGCTCGCTGAACGGCCGGTAGCGGCGGCTCATCGTCACCAAGCGCGTGTACTCGATCTGCTTGTCGCGCCACAACACAGCCAGCCGCTCACCGCTGCCGGGAAAAAGCGCTTCGGCGCCGATGGCCACGCTGTACACGTCGAACAGCGTGCCGTACACGTCGAACAGCACGGCGCGAGGCGCAGCAGGCGTGAGGCGGGTGGCGACCATGAGCCACACACTCTATGCGCTGCCGCGGCGCCGATTCGATGCGGCGCGGGCGCGGGATTGATGACCGCTCGACCTTGAATATTGGTTTCCCCTGATCCATTGCCATTGCCACGGGTTCAGCGCCCCAGCAACACCAAGCTCAATCCCTCGCAAATCTCAATTGATTTATGACGTTAGCAGCGCTAATGTCGTTTCATGGATCGGCTGAAGCAGATCGAGTCCTTCGCGGCAGTGGCGACCAAAGGCAGCTTGACCGCGGCGGCGAATGCAGAGGGCGTGGCGCCCGCGGTGATCGGCCGGCGCATCGATGCGCTGGAGGAGCGGCTGGGCGTGAAACTGCTGGTGCGCACCACGCGTCGCATCACGCTGACCCACGAAGGCAGTGCGTTCCTCGAAGACTGCCAGCGCATCCTGGCCGAGTTGGCAACGGCGGAAGCCAGCGTCACCGAAGGCGGTGTCAAAGCCAGCGGCCACTTGCGCATCACAGCGCCGGCTGGCTTTGGGCGTCGGCACGTCGCGCCGCTGGTGCCCAAGTTCTTGAGCCTGCATCCCGACGTGAGCCTGTCGCTGAATCTGTCGGACCGCGTCGTCGACATCGTCAATGAAGGCTTCGACTGCGCCGTGCGCGTCGGCGACCTGCCCGACTCGAGCCTGGTCAGTGTGCGATTGGCCGACAACCGCCGCATGTGCGTGGCCACGCCCGATTACCTCAAGCGGCAGGGCACACCGCGCACGCCGGCCGAATTGAGCAAGCACCGCTGCCTGCTGCTGTCTTCGGAGTCGAGCCAGCCGCGAGGCTGGGCCTTCACGGTCGACAACAAGGTGATCCACGTCCGTCCTGCCGGGATGCTGGATTGCAGCGACGGCCAGGTGCTGCACGACTGGTGCGCACAGGGCATGGGCATCGCCTGGCGCAGCACGTGGGAAGTGCAAGACGAAGTCGACGACGGCCGTTTGGTGGCGGTGCTGGAGGAGTTCGCCGCGCCGCCGAACGGCGTGTACGCAGTGTTCCCGCAGCGCAAGCACCTGCCGCTGCGCGTGCGACTGTGGATCGATTTCATCAAGCAGGCGTACGGCGAAGCCGCGTACTGGGTCCGCGCCACGCGTCACCCGCTGGCGGCGTGAACGCGCGCAATGGTTCTTGAAGCCGCCCTCGCCTACCTGCACCTGATCGCCATCCTGACCTGGGTGGTGTTCATCGGTTCGAGTGCCGCGCTCACGCGCACCGAATGGCTCAACGACGCGTCGCTCGCGCGCCTGGCGCAGGTCGACCGGGTTGCCGCCGTCGCTGCGATGGCGGTGCTGTTCACCGGCATCGCACGAGTGGCATGGGGCATCAAGGGCGCGGCTTGGTACGGCGCCCAGCCGCTGTTGTGGGCCAAGCTCGTGTTGTGGCTTGCCATGGTGATCGTCGGCGGCCGCGCCTCACGCCGCATCCAGGCATGGCAGCGCAACCGTGTGGCCGGGCGAGGCCTGCCCGATGCGGTTGAGGTGGCCGCGGTGCGCAAGCGGCTGATGGCCGCCTCGCACCTGATGATCGTGGTGCCGTTGGTGGCGGTGTGCCTGGCGCGCGGACTCGGCGTGCGCTGAGCGCGCGCCTATTTCTTCGCCGCTGCGTCTTCCATGCACTTCTTGACGTGGCTGGTCTTGGCCGCGCCAGCGAGTTTCTTGTCGGCAGCCGACTTGTCGCAGGCCGCGCTGGCGTCCGCCGTGGCGCCGCCGTCTTCCATGCACTTCTTGACGTGACTGGTCTTGGCCGCGCCAGCGAGGTTCTTGTCGGCAGCTGACTTCTCGCAGCTCGCCGATGTGCCGGCGTCGGCCTCGCACTTCTTGATGTGGCTGGTACGCGCAGCGCCCGCCAATTTCTTGTCGTCGGCCGACTTCTCGCACGCTGCGCTTGCGGCATAGGCTTGGCCGCACAGCAGGCCGCCGGCGAGCGCCATGGCTGTCAACAGTGTTCTCATCTCGGACCCCTCTTGCATGAGTGATGATCGCCCGTCGCAGATTGGAGCACGGCCCGGCGCGGCGGCCATCGGCTCAACGAAACCATGCGCTTGTGCGCCGACAAGAGGCGCGCGAATCGCCGCTACATGATGCGGCGCGGGTGGTGCAGCGCCTCGTGGGCGGCATGCAGTCGCCGCACCAGCACGCGGATGAACGCCGCGTCGAACAGGTGGCGCGTGGTCGCGCTGAAGCGCTCCATCGTCTCGGGCGTGAACGACACCGTGGTGGCGCTTTCCGACACCACCACGTCGGCGCCATGCACACGCAGCTCTGCGTTCGGTGCCAGGTAGACCATTTCGCCGACCGAGGTGCCGGTGCCGAGCTGCGCCACGCGCTGGCCGTCGCGAAACACGTCGACGCTGCCGGCGGCGATGATGTGAAAGCTGCCGCCGGGCTGGCCTTTCCGATACAGCGCCGCGCCGAAGTTGTGGCGTTGCCATGACGCGCGGTGCACCACTTCCCACAGCTCGACGTCGCCGAAGCCGCTGAAGAAGTCGAGCGAGCGCAACAGGTTGAAGCGCTCCGAATCGAGCACCTCGCGCAGGCCGGCGCGCGGCACCTCGCGTCTCGCCACCAGCGTGGACAGCGCCTGTGCGAATGCATCCCAGTCGGCGTAACGGTGTTTGCGCGACTTCGACAATGCGCGCTGCACGATCGCGTCGAGCCCGTCGGGCACGCCATCGCGCAGGCCTATCAACGGCGGCGCGTCGGCGTTGCAGATCTGGTGCATCAGCGCGGCCTGGTGGGCAGCGTCGAACGGCGGCCGGCCGGCGATCAGGTGGTACATCACGGCCGCCAGCGAGTACTGGTCGGCACGTGCGTCGAGGTCGGCGCCATCGAGCTGCTCGGGCGACATGTAGGTCAGCGAGCCGACGCGAAACACCTGCGTGCGCTGCGTGTCGAGGTTGAGCGCGCTGCCGAAGTCGGTGATCTTGACGTCGCGCACGCCGCCGCCTTCCACGCTGGCCAGCAGGTTGGCCGGCTTGACGTCGCGGTGGATCAGGCCCTGGCGGTACACATAGCCGAGCGCCATCGCGCACTTGAAGCCCAGCTCGACGATCTGCTCGAGCGACAGCAGCGTGTCGGGCCGGCAGTACTCGCGCAAGGTGGCGCCGGGCACGTACTCCAGCACCAGATAAGGCTCGTGCGGGTCGTCGACGGCGTCGTACAGCTGCACGACGTTGGGGTGCTTCAGCCGCCCGACCAGCGCCGCCTCGGCGGCGAAGAAGCGCGAGGTGAAGTGCGCATCCATCGGATCGGCCAGCGTCGATCGGCGCACCCGCTTGATCGCCACCAGGCGATCGTGGAAGTCGTCGCGTGCCAGAAACACCTCGCTGGTGGCGCCCTCGCCGAGACGCGAGCGCACGGCATAGCGGCCGATGCGCTGCGGCAGCTCGGGTGCCGCAGCGGCGCTGGTCTTCGATGCGACGTGATGCGCTGCTTTCGCCATCGAGGTTCAGTGCAAGAGATGCAACCCATTGTCGGATGGATTGCCGCCATGCGTGCGTCGAACAATGCGCCATTTCGCAAGCCGTGAAGCGCCTCGTGGCCGGTCCGCACGAGGGTCCCCATAAAATCGGCCGATGATCCAAGCCAAGGAGGAGCTGCTGCAGGCGCTGCACAGCGCACTGACACAGCTGGCCCCCGGCGCTGCAGGGCAGGCAGCGTTCGAGTCGCCCAAGCATGCCGAACACGGCGACCTCGCGGTCACGGCCGCCATGGGCTTGGCCAAGACGCTGCGCAAGCCACCGCGCGACATCGCTGCCAGCCTGGTGTCTGCGCTGAAGCGCGAAGAGGCCGTGCAGCGTTGGGTCGAGGCGCTGGAGATCGCCGGGCCGGGCTTCGTCAACCTGCCGCCTCACGCCGCAAGCACGCCAGCGCATCGTCAGTGAAGTGCTGCAGGCCGGCGAGCGCTTCGGCCATCGGCGTGCGCACGGCGGCCGCGTGATGGTGGAGTTCGTGTCGGCCAACCCCACGGGCCCGCTGCACGTGGGCCACGGCCGCAACGCGGCGCTCGGCGACACGGTATGCAACCTGCTGGCCACACAGGGCTGGTCGGTGACGCGCGAGTTCTACTACAACGACGCTGGCGTGCAGATCGTGAAGCTCGGCACATCGGTGCAGGCGCGCCTGCAGGGCCTGAAGCCCGGCGATGCACGCTGGCCCGAGGCGGCCTACAACGGCGAGTACATCGCCGACATCGCCGCCGACTTCCTGGCCAGGCGGACCGTGCGCGCCGACGACCGCGAGGTCACCGCCAGCGGCGACATCGATGACCTCGACGCCGTCACACGCTTCGCGGTGGCCTACCTGCGCCATGAGCAGGACCTGGACCTGCGCGCGTTCGGCGTGCATTTCGACACCTACTACCTCGAATCGAGCCTGTACACCGACGGGCGTGTCGAGCGTGCGGTGCAGCAGCTGGTCGCCGCCGGCAAGACCTACGAACGCGACGGCGCGTTGTGGCTGAGGACCACCGACTACGGCGACGACAAGGACCGCGTGATGCGCAAGTCCGATGGCACGTACACCTATTTCGTGCCGGATGTCGCATACCACGTGAGCAAGTGGGAACGCGGCTTCACCAAGGTGATCAACGTGCAGGGCAGCGACCACCACGGCACCGTGACGCGCGTGCGCGCCGGGCTGCAGGCGGCCGACGTGGGCATCCCGAGCGGCTATCCGGACTATGTGCTGTACAAGATGATCACGGTGATGAAGGGCGGCGAGGAGGTCAAGATCTCCAAGCGCGCCGGCAGCTACGTGACGCTGCGCGATCTGATCGAATGGACCAGCCGCGACGCGGTGCGCTTCTTTCTCAGCAGCCGCAAGTCCGACACCGAGTTCGTGTTCGACATCGATCTGGCGCTCAAGCGCAACGACGAGAACCCGGTGTTCTACGTGCAGTACGCGCACGCGCGCATCTGCTCGGTGCTGTCGCTGTGGGCCAGCGAGCGGGCGGCCGACGCGCGTGCGGCCACCGAGGCCGAGCTCGAACGGCTGACCGCGCCGAGCGAGACCGCGCTGATGCGCGAGTTGTCGCGCTTTCCCGAGGTGTTGTCGCGCGCCACCGATGAGTTCGCGCCGCACGACCTGGCGTTTTATCTGCGCGACGTCGCGGCCGCGTTCCACACGTACTATTCGGCTGAACGGTTCATGGTCGACGATGCGGCGCTGGCGCGCTCGCGCATGGCCCTGTTGGGCGCCACGCGTCAGGTGTTGCGCAACGGCTTCGAGGTGCTGGGCATCTCGGCGCCGGACAGCATGGCACGGGAATCGAACGAGGAACAATCATGAGACCCCCACGCTCACTTCGCTCGCTGCCCCCCGAGGGGGCTTGCGCCTCCTCGAGGCGGCTCCACGGAGGCCGGCGATGATCATTCGCCGGGTCGCCCAGCGCTCGCCCTCCGCACAACGCGGCGGCTTCGTGATGGGGCTGATCGTCGGCCTGCTGGTCGGGCTGGCGCTGGCGCTGGCCGTGGCCTTGTACGTCACCAAGGCGCCGGTGCCGTTCGTCAACAAGGTGCAGCAGCGCACGCCGGAACAGGACGCGGCGGAGGTCGAGCGCAACAAGAACTGGGATCCCAACGCGCCACTGGCCAACAAGCCGGCCGCGCCGCGCCCCACTGGCACGCCGCCGCCGGGCATCAACCCTGTCCCGCCGCCAGGCATCACCCCGGTGCCGCCGCGAGCGGCCTCGGCGGTGGCCGAACCGGCGCGCGCCTCAGCGCGACCCGGCCGCGATCCTGTCGGGCCGCGAGTCATCGCCGCCGATCGCCATCGCGCCGCAGTCAGCCAAGCCCGGGGTCGATCCGTTTGTCTACTTCGTGCAAGTGGGTGCGTTCAGCAAGGCGGAGGATGCGGAGGCGCAGCGCGCCAAGCTGGCCATGCTGGGCCACGCCGCCAAGGTCACCGAACGCGAACAGTCGGGGCGCATGATGTACCGCGTGCGCCTGGGGCCGTTCCAGGTGCGCGACGAGGCTGAAGCGACGCAGGTCAGGCTGCAGTCCGCCGGCGAGACCGCGGCCTTGGTGCGCGTGGAACGTTGACGGCAATCCCGCACCCAACGCGCACGACACACAACCAAGAAGGGATTCTTCATGAACCGCCGACGCTTCAACCTCAGCTTGGCAGCCGCCTGCGGCGCGGTTTGCATGCCGGGGCTGGCCTGGGCCCAGGGTGCGCCGGTGGAGGGCAAGGACTACGTGCGCCTCGCCCAGCCGGTGCCGATGCCCGCTTCGGGCAAGGTCGAGGTGGTCGAGTTCTTCGGCTACTGGTGCCCGCATTGCAACACCTTCGAACCGGCGATCGATGCGTGGTCGCGCAAGCTGCCGGCCGACGTGTCGTTCCGCCGCGTGCCGGTGGCCTTCTCGGCGCCGCAGGAGCCCTACGCCAAGATCTACCTCGCACTCGAGGCTTTGGGCCAGCTCGAGGCGCTGCACCGCAAGGTGTTCACCGCCATCCACGTGCAGCGCCAGCGCCTGGAGAAAGACGCCGAGATCACCGCCTTCGTCACGGCCAACGGGCTGGATGCGACCAAGTTCATGGACACCTACAAGGGCTTCACCGTCGCCAGCAAGTTCAAACAGGCGCGGCAGTTGGCCGACGCCTACAAGATCGACGGCGTGCCGACGATCGGCATCCACGGCCGTTTCTTCACGTCGCCGTCGCTGGTCGGCAGCGGCGAGCAGGCACTGCGCGTCACCGACTATCTGATCCAGCGCGCCAAGCAGAGCTGAGTCGGCACGGCACGGCCGCCCGAACCCCAAGGGTTCGCCGCAGCGCGCATTCCGCCGCACAGCAGGCCCCGTTGTTCGGGCTCCGCGGGCTAGAATGGTCTGCAAGTTCTGTGCCGACTAATGTTTCCTTCGCCCATTGCCCCACCCCCTGCGCCTGCGAACGGGCGCTCGCCGCCGTCGCGGGCTGCGCTGGTGGCACTGGGCCTGGGCCTGTGCGCACCTTGGGCAGGCGCCGAAAAGGCCGATCGCACCAAGCCGCTGACGATGGAATCCGACCGTCCCTGCACCGTCGATCTGGTGCGCCAGGTCAGCGTGTGCACCGGCAACGTGGTGATCGCGCAAGGCACGCTCGTGATCCGCGCCGACCGCGTCGAACTGCGCGAAACGCCTGAGGGATACCGAACCGCCACCGCCCACGGCACGCCGGGCAAGCCGGCGGTCTACCGTCAGAAGCGCGACGGCGGCGACGAACAGCTCGAAGGCAGCGCCGACCGCGTGGAGTACGACGCCCGGGCCGACACATTGCGTTTCATCGGCGCTGCGCAGGTGCGGCGCATGCGCGGCACGGTGGCGAGCGAAGACATCCAGGGCGCGGTGATCGTGTGGGACAACGCGGCCGAGCTGTTCAGCGTGCAAGGCGGTGCGTCCACGCCGAGCAACCCCGGTGGCCGCGTGCGCGCCGTGTTGAGCCCGCGTGCCGCGGAGGCCGCCGCCTCGGCTGCCAGTGCACCGGGCGGCACATCCTTGCGGCCCAGCACCTCGCTGGGCGAGCGGCGGTGAGCCACTGCCGAGCCGCCCCAAGGTGGCTCGCGCCCCCTCGAGGGGAGCGAGATGGCGCCGAGCGGGCACCTGCGTGCTTGCGAGTGGCTGGCGAGCGCTGCGCGGCATGCAGGCCGCGCCGCTCGAGCACAGCGAGCAAGGGGGCGCAATGAACGCGCCCCTGCCCGGCGGCGTCATCACGAGCCGTCTCGAGGTCACCGGTCTGCAGAAGACGTTCGGCTCGCGCCAGGTCGTCAGCGAAGTGCATCTGGCGGTGGGCGCCGGCGAAGTGGTGGGACTGCTCGGTCCGAACGGCGCCGGCAAGACCACGACCTTCTACATGGTCGTGGGCCTGGTGCGCGCCGACGCCGGCGAGATTCGCATCGACGGCCAGCCGGTGCAGACCAAACCGATCCATCAGCGTGCCCGGCTCGGCCTGTCGTACCTGCCGCAAGAGGCGTCGATCTTTCGCAAGCTGACCGTGCAGGAGAACATCCGCGCGGTGCTCGAACTGCAGCTCGGCCCCAACGGCCGGCCGCTGCGCAGTCCGGAGATCGAGCGCCTGCTGGAGCAACTGCTGCGCGACCTGAGCATCGAGAAGCTCCGCGACTCGCCGGCGCCGGCGTTGTCGGGCGGCGAGCGGCGGCGGGTCGAGATTGCGCGCGCACTGGCCACACAGCCGCGCTTCATCCTGCTCGATGAGCCGTTCGCGGGCGTCGACCCGATCGCCGTGATCGAGATCCAGCGAATCATCGGTTTCCTGAAGAGCCGCGGCATCGGCGTGCTGATCACCGATCACAACGTGCGCGAGATGCTGGGCATCTGCGACCGCGCATACATCATCAGCGAGGGCCGCGTGCTGGCCGAAGGCACGCCGCAGCAGATCATCGAGAACGCCGACGTTCGACGCGTGTACCTCGGCGAACACTTCCGCATGTAGTGCAGAGCGAGTGACTCCTCCCCAACCATGAAACCCTCGCTCCAAGTCCGTCTGTCGCAGCATCTGGCATTGACGCCGCAGCTGCAGCAATCGATCCGGCTGCTGCAGCTGTCCACGCTGGAGCTGCAGCAGGAGGTCGAGCAGATGCTCGACCAGAACCCTTTCCTCGAGGCCGAGGAGGAACCAGCAGCGGCCGATGCGCCCGCCGAGCGCCCCAGCCCCAGCGAAAGTTTCAATGAGACACCGGCCGAAGCGGCCGCCGAGCGCGAGGAAACGACCTTCGAAGGCGGCGACGAGCCCAACGGCATCGACGGCACCGACTTCAGCACGCTCGAACGCCGTGAGTGGGAGAACGGCACCGAGGGCGACGACTTCGACGGCATCCGCGAGTTGCCCAGCATGGCCGCCGCGGGTCCAGGCCCCGACGATGACCAGGAAGCGCAGGACCGGACCGCTCCCGCGCCGTCGCTGCAGGACCATTTGCGCGGCCAGATGGCGCTGATGCGCTTGTCGCCCGAAGACCGCGCGGCGCTGTGGACGCTGATCGAATCGCTCGATGCCGACGGCTATCTGGCCGACACGCTGGCCGACATCGCCGAGCGTCTGTCCGACGCCAGCGACCCGCTCGACCGCGAAGAGTTGCTCGAGCGCCTGCAATGCGCGCTGATGTGGCTGCAAAGTCTGGACCCCGCCGGCGTCGGCGCGCGCGATCTGGCCGAATGCCTGACGCTGCAGCTGCGCACCGGCCCCGCCGTGCCGGCGCGCACCTTGGCGATGCAGATCTGCCGCGGGCACCTCGATCTGCTGGCCAAGCGCGAGTTCAAGAAGCTGACCGCGGCGACCGGCGCCGACGAGGTGCAACTGCGCGAAGCGCGCGAGCTGATCGTGCGCTGCGACCCCAAGCCGGGCCGGGCGTTCGGACGCAACGAATCGACGGTGGTCGTGCCCGACGTGATCGTGCAGCGCGTCGCCCGCACGTGGAAGGTGCAGCTCAACCCCGACGTGATGCCCAAGCTGCGCATCAACGACCTCTACGCGCAGGCCATCCGTGGCCAGCGCAACGGCACCGGAGCCGGCTTGAACGCGCGACTGCAGGAGGCCCGCTGGTTCGTCAAGAACATCCAGCAGCGCTTCGACACGATCGTGCGGGTGTCGCAGGCCATCGTCGAACGGCAGAAGGGTTTCTTCACGCATGGCGCGATCGCGATGAAGCCGCTGGTGCTGCGCGAGATCGCCGACGAGCTCGGCCTGCACGAGTCGACCATCTCGCGCGTCACCACCGCCAAATACATGTCCACGCCGTATGGCACGTACGAGCTGAAGTACTTCTTCGGCTCGTCGCTGTCGACCGACGCCGGCGGCAATGCCTCGAGCACCGCGGTGCGCGCGCTGCTGCGCCAACTGGTGGCGGCCGAAGACCCCAAGGCCCCGCTGTCCGATGGCCAGCTGGCGCAGATGCTGTCGGAGCAGGGCATCCAGGTGGCCCGCCGCACCGTGGCCAAGTATCGCGAAGCGCTGAAGATCGCACCCGCCAACCTGCGTCGCACGCTGTGAGCGCCGCACGGCCGCTCCGGAGGCACTCGATCCCCTCGGCGGGACGGCGCGCAGCGCCCTTGGGGGCCCAGTGAGCGCCGCTGTGGATCTGTTCCTGCCGTGTGCGGCAGGGGTCGAGGCGTTCCTCGCCGACGAGGTGCAGGCGATCGCCGGAGGCCGTGGGGGGGACGCCGGACGGGGCGGCGTCGCGCTGCGCGCCGACGCCGCGCTGGCGATGCGACTCAACCTGGAAAGCCGCCTTGCGCAGCGCGTGCTGTGGCGCGTCGCCGAGGCACGCTACCGCAACGAAGACGAGCTGTACGCGCTGGCGCGCGGCGTGCGCTGGGTCGACTGGATCACGCCGAAGCAGACGTTGCGCGTGGACACCACGGCGCGCTCGGCACCGGTGAAGAGCCTGAACTTCGCGTCGCTGCGCATCAAGGACGCGGTGTGCGACTCGGTGCGCGAGGCCGTCGGCGCACGGCCCGATGTCGACACGCGCGACCCGGATCTGTCTTTGGTGCTGCACCTCGACGGCGATCTGGCCACGCTGTACGTGGACACCTCGGGCGTGCCGCTGTTCAAGCGCGGCTGGCGCGACGCGCAGGCCGGCGATGCGCCGCTGAAGGAAACGCTGGCTGCCGCGCTGCTGGTCGCTGCCGGCTGGCGCGGCCTCGCCGAGGACGCCCCGTTGCTCGACCCGTGCTGCGGCTCCGGCACGATCGCCATCGAGGCGGCGCACATCGCCTGCGACCGCGCGCCCGGGCTGGCACGCCGCTTCGCGTTCGAGAAGCTGCTGCCGTTTCGCGACCACATGGCCGCGTGGCGCGACATGGTGTCCGCGGCAAAAGCGCGCGTGCACCCGAGCCGCGTGCCGATCTTCGCCGGCGACGTGTCGTTCCGGATGACCGACTTCGCGCAACGCCACGCCGAGCGCGCCGGGGTCGCGTCGGCGATCCAGTTCAAGGCCGGCGACATGCTGCAGCGCCCGCCGCCGGCATCCGCGGGCACGATGGTGCTGAACCCGCCCTATGGCGAACGCCTGTCGCCCAAGGGACGCGGGGCTGCGCCACGCCCGGCGCGCGAGCAGGTGCAGGGCGCACCCGACATGCGCAGCTTCTACGCCGCGCTGGCCGCGCACTGGAAGCGCCACTACGCCGGCTGGACGGCGTGGGTGCTGAGCCCCGACACGAAGCTGCCGGCGCAGATGCGCTTGAAGGAGTCGCGCCGCGTGCCGCTGTGGAACGGCCCGATCGAATGCCGGCTGTTCCGCTTCGACCTCGTCGCCGGATCGATGCGCGAACGCGGCGAAGTGTCCGCGCCCGCTGCCTGACCCGGCGCGCCTAGGCCGTGGCGCGACGCGCGCGCCCACGGATGCGCGCCAGCCACACCAGTGCCAGCGCCATCGCGCACAGCGGCACCAGCGAGCCGAGGTTCATCCACGACCAGCCACCGGTGGTGACCAGCGCGCCCGAGCTGAAAGAAGTGACGGCCATCGTGCCCAGCACGCTGGTGTCCATCGCCGCCTGCGCGGTGGTGCGCTCATTGGGACGGTAGGTGTCGGTGAAGAGGGTCGTGCCGCCGATGTACAGGAAGTTCCAGCCGACGCCCAGTGCCGCCAGCGCGCCGGCGAAGTGCATCACGTCCTGTCCCGACAGCGCGAACAGCACGCAGCCCAGGTACAGCAGCGCGCCGCAGGTCATCACCGGCAGCACGCCGACGCGCTTGATCAGGTGGCCGGTGAAAAAGCTCGGCGCGAACATCGCCAGCACGTGCGCCTCGAGCACCAGCGCCGCCGCGCTGAAGGGGTGGCCGCACTGCTGCATGGCGATCGGCGTGGCGGCCATCAGCAGGTTCATCACGCCATAGCCCAGTGCCGCGGCGACGATCGCCACCACGAAGGTCGGTTGCCGCGCCAATTCGCGCAACGGGCGTCCGGTGGCGGCCACGCTGCCTTCGCCGTGCAGCGGCGGGAACTGGATGCGGCGCATCACCAGCCAGGCCAGTGCCGCCACGCCCATCAAGGCGACATAGGCGCCGGTGAACGGCTGCGGCAGCAGGTCGCGCGTGGCGGTGGCGAGGTTGGGGCCGAACACGCCGCCGAGGATGCCGCCGGCCAACACCCACGAGATCGCGCGCTCCTTGTGGGCCACATCGACCACCTCGATCGCCGCGAAGCGGTACAACGCGCCGTTGGCGTTGTAGTAGCCCGCCAGCACCGTGGCCATGATCAGCAGCGGAAAGCTGCGCAGCGTGGCGGCCAGCGCGCACAGCGCGGCCGACACGATCGCCACGCCGAGGCCGAACTGGAAGCAGCGTTTGCGGCCGAAGCGGCGTTGATGGCGCGCCACCAGTGGCGCGGCCAGCGCACCGCCCCCCACGTAGGCCATGATCGGCAGCGTGGCCATCCAGCCGAGCGGCGCGAGTTGCAGGCCGACCAGGCCGTTGATGGCGATGAAGGTGACGTTGTTGGTGAAGAACAGGCCCTGGCACAGCGTCAGCAGCAACAGGTTGCGGTTCATCGCAGTAGGCCCGGCTCGGGGTGCAGCGAGGAAAGCGCGTCGGGGGACAACGGGCGCACTCCAGGGCCAGCCACGCCAGCGCCGCCAGCGGCGCGGTATCGGCGCGCAGCACCCGATCGCCGAGCGAGCAGGCGACGAAGCCCGCGTCGCGTGCGGCCGTTTCTTCCTGCGTGGTGAAGCCGCCTTCGGGGCCGCTGAGCAACAGCACGGTCGCCAGGCCCGAGCGCGCGGGCGGCCAGGGTTGGGCATCGCCGAGCGACAGCAGGCAGCGCACGCTCTGGGCATCCACACCCAGGCCGCGCAACCATTCCGGCAGGCCGACCGGCTCGCCGATCGCCGGCAGGCGGTTGCGCCCGCACTGCTCGCACGCGGCCACGGCAACGGCCTGCCAGTGCGCCGCCTTGCGCAGCGCACGCTCGCCCGCCACGCGGAGCACCGAACGGTCGCACACCAGCGGCTGGATCGCGGCCACGCCCAGCTCGGTGGCCTTTTCGATCAACGCGTCCATGCGTTCGTTGGCCGGCATGCCGACCGCCAGGGTCACGCGCGTGGGCAGCTCACGCTCGACCGCCTCGTGGTGCAGCGTGCGCACGCGCACCTCACGGCGCGAGATGGCGGTGATCGCGCCGCCCCATTGGCCGCCGCGGCCGTCGAACAGGATCAGCGCATCACCCGGCTGCAGCCGCAGCACCTGCACATGGCGCGAGGCGTTGGCGCTGAGCGCCAACTCCTTGCCGGGCGCCAGAGGCTGGTCGACGTGGATGCGCGGCACCGGCATGCCGCGAGTGTCCCATGTGCGGGCGAACGGCCCTGCAGCGAGGGCCGAGCGGAGCGGCCGCTCAAGCCGCGTCGGCGGCAGGCCTGTCGCGCAGCTCGCGGCGCAGGATCTTGCCCACCGGCGTCTTCGGCAGGTCTTTGCGGAACTCCACGACCTTGGGCCGCTTGTAGCCGGTGAGGTTGGCTTCGCAATAGGCGCGCACGTCGGCTTCGCTCAAGCTCGGATCGCGCTTGACGATCACCACCTTCACCGCCTCGCCGGTCTTGGCGTCGACCACGCCGACCGCGGCCGCCTCGAGCACGCCGGGCATCTGCGTCAGCACGTCTTCGACCTCGTTCGGATAGACGTTGAACCCGCTGACCAGGATCATGTCCTTCTTGCGGTCCACGATCTTGAAGTAGCCGCGCTCGTCGACCACGCCGATGTCGCCGGTGCGGAAGTAGCCGTCGGCGGTCATCACCTTGGCGGTCTCGTCGGGCCGCTGCCAGTAGCCGGCCATCACCTGCGGTCCGCGGATCGCGATCTCGCCGGGCGTGCCCAGCGGCACCTCATTGCCGTCGTCGTCGAGCAGCGCGATCTCGGTGTTGGGCATCGGCAGGCCGATGTTGCCCGAGTACGCGGTGGCGTCGACCGGGTTGCAGGTGGCCGACGGGCTGGTCTCCGACAGGCCATAGCCCTCGCAGATCGGGCAGCCGGTCTTGTCCAGCCACAGCCGTGCGGTGGCCTGCTGCACCGCCATGCCGCCGCCCACGCTGATCTTCAGCGAGCTCCAGTCGACCTTGTCGAAGTCGGGGTGGTTGGCGAGCGCGTTGAACAGCGTGTTGACCGCCGGAAAGCTGTGGAACTTGTGCTGCGACAGCTCCTTGAGCACGGCCGGGATGTCGCGCGGGTTGGGGATCAGGATGTTGCAGCCGCCCATGCGCATCGACAGCATCATGTTCGTGTTGAAGCCGAAGATGTGATACAGCGGCAGCGCGCACACGGTGACGATCTGCTCGCCGGCCGGGATCTTCTTCAGCGCCGGCTGGTACCAGGCCTCGGCCTGCAGCAGGTTGGCCACCAGGTTGCGATGCAACAGCACCGCGCCCTTGCTGACGCCGGTGGTGCCGCCGGTGTACTGCAGCACCGCGATGTCGTCGGGCCCGATCTTCGGCGGCGTGTAGGACTTGCGCCGCCCCTGCGAGAGCGCATCGTTGAAACGCACCGCCTGCGGCAGCGAGAACGCCGGCACCAGCTTCTTCACCTTGCGCACCACGTGGTTGACGATGGCGCCCTTGATCAAGCCCAACATGTCGCCCATCGCCGCCAGCACGACCTTCTTGGTGGGCACGGCATGGATCACCTGCGCCAGCGTGCCCGCGAAGTTCTCCAGGATGACGATCGTCTTGGCGCCGGAATCCTTGAGCTGGTGCTCGAGTTCGCGGGGCGTGTACAGCGGGTTGACGTTGACGGCCACATAACCCGCGCGCAGGATCGCCGCCACCACCACCGGGTACTGCGGCACGTTGGGCAGCATCACCGCGATGCGGTCGCCCTTGTCCATGCCCAGTGATTGCAGGTAGGCAGCGAGCGCGCGCGACGCATCGTCGACCTGGCCGAACGTGACGGTCTTGCCCATGAACAGGTAGGCCGGCAGGTTGCGGTACTTGGTGAAGCTCTCCTCCATCAGCGCCACCAACGACGGATACAGGTCGACCTGGATCTGCGCCGGCACGCCCGCGGGGTACTGCTTCAGCCAGATCTTGTCCATTGCGGCGCGCTCCTGCTCTCGCGCCGGCGATTCTGGCGGACCCACGCACCAATCTCGATCAGGGGATTCGATAGCGCGCTCGACCGCCTGCGCGACACGACCGCGCGGGTTGTCCCCGTGGCGCCAGCCACACGATCTTCGGTCGATGCACGGCTTCAGTGCACTCGGATCGCCAAGAGGATCACGTGTCAAGTACCCGCTTGCACGACGTGCCATCGCGTGTGAAGTGCTGCCGCATGGGCCTCTTGCGCATGAAAAAGAATGCCTCGCATCGATCGAGACATTCAGAAATGCGAGGCTTGGCCATGGGACCACTGATGCGCGCGGCGTGCGCGGCCACATTGGCGATGACGCTGTGGCTGCAAGCCGCCGATGCGACCGCACAGGCTCCGGCCAATGACAGCGCGGCGACCGCACCAGCGACGCCCGCACCCGCAGTGACGCCGCGCCCGCACCGACGGTGGTGGCGCAAGCCAGCGACGCGCCGAGCGCGGCCGCGGCGCCTGCTGCCGCCGCCAAGCCAACGATCAACGGCGCCGACACCGCGTGGATGCTGATCAGCACGGTGCTCGTGCTGCTGATGACCATTCCCGGCATCATCCTGTTCTACGGCGGCATGCTGCGCACGAAGAACGCGCTGTCGATCGTGGCGCACACGCTGGCGGCCACTGCGGTGATCACCGTGCTGTGGGCGCTGTGCGGCTATTCGGTGGCCTTCACCGCCGGCAACGGCTACTTCGGCGACCTGTCGCGCTTGTTCGCCAGCGGCTTGATCGGCAAGAACGTCGGCACGCACGCGGCGGCGCCGACGATCCCCGAGTCGGTGTTCTTCCTGTTCCAGCTGTCGTTCGCCATCATCACCTTCGCGCTGATCCTCGGTGCCACGGCCGAGCGCATGCGCCTCGGCGCGACGGTGGCGTTCGCCGCGTTGTGGTCGGTGATCGTCTATGCGCCGGTCGCGCACTGGGTGTGGCACCCGACCGGCTGGCTCGCCAAGATGGGCCACATGGACTTCGCCGGCGGCACGGTGGTGCACATCGCCTCCGGGGTCAGCGCGCTGGTCGCGGCCTGGGTGCTCGGTCCGCGGCGCGGTTTCGGCAAGGAGCCGATGGTGCCGTACAACCTGATGATCACCGTGCTCGGCGCCGGCCTGCTGTGGGCCGGCTGGTTCGGCTTCAACGCCGGCTCGGCGTTCGAGGCCAGCACGCGTGCCGCCGGTGCGCTGCTGGCGACCCAGGTGGCCGCCTGCTCGGGTGCGATGTTCTGGGGCCTGTGCGAATACGTGCGGCGCGGCCAGTGGAGCGTGCTCGGCAGCTTCACCGGCGCGATCGCCGGCCTGATCGGCGTCACGCCGGCTTCGGGCTATGTCGGCATCGACGGCGCGCTGATCATCGGCGGGGTCACCGGCGCGGTGTGCTTCTTCAGCGTGGTGTACTTCAAGGCGCGCACCGGCATCGACGACTCGCTCGACGTGTTCGCGCTGCACGGCGTGGGCGGCCTGGTGGGCACGCTGATGACGCCGCTGATGGCCACCGTCGCAGTGGCGCCGATCACCGCCACCGTGTGGACCAACGCACTCGGCGCGCTCGCGGTGATGGCCTACGCCGGCGCCGCCACCTGGATCATCCTCACGCTGATCAGCCTGGTGATGAACCTGCGCGTCGATGCCGAGAGCGAGAAGGTTGGCCTCGACGTGGCGCAGCACGGCGAGATGCTGGCGCCCAACGCCTGACGCGCGTCGCAGCTTGCAACCATGGCCAACGGTGCAGCGATGAGTGCCCCCGATCCCGGCAGCAACAGCGAGCTGATGAACTACCTCGTGCGCATGGTGGTTCCGATGCGCCGCGAGTTCGGGCGATCGCTCGACGTGCGCCACTTCCTGCACGACCTCGAATACGCGCGCGACGTGATCCAGCAGGCGCTGACCAGCCAGGATGCGCGCCTGCTGCAGTACGCCAAGTACGTCGACGAGCACCACCTCGGTCCGCGCAACGCCTCGAACGCCGCGCCGGCGCCAAAGGCCGACAAGGCGGCCGACAAGCCCGCTGCGACGGTCGACAAGGTCGAGCTGCCCTTGAGCGCCAACCCCACGGCCGAAGAGATGCGCGAGCGCGTGCTGCGCAAGTACACCAGCGGTTTGCGTTAGCCGGATTGCGCAGGCGTGCCGGCCGCAAGGCAAGCGGCGCAGCGTCCCCGCATCAACTCTTGAGCGCGGCCAACACCTCGTCCAGCATCTTCTTCGCGTCGCCGAACAGCATGCGATTGTTGTCCTTGTAGAAGAGTGGGTTGTCCACCCCGGCATAGCCCGAAGCCATGCTGCGCTTCATCACGATCGAGGTCTTGGCCTTCCACACCTCCAGCACCGGCATGCCGGCGATCGGGCTGGTCGGATCGTCCTGCGCGGCCGGGTTCACGATGTCGTTGGCGCCGATCACCATCGAGACATCGGTGTTCGGGAAGTCGGCGTTGATCTCGTCCATCTCCAGCACGATGTCGTACGGCACCTTGGCTTCGGCCAGCAGCACGTTCATGTGGCCCGGCATGCGGCCGGCCACCGGATGGATGCCGAAGCGCACGTTCACGCCCTTCTCGCGCAGCAGCTTCGTGATCTCGAAGACCGTGTGCTGGGCCTGCGCCACCGCCATGCCGTAGCCCGGCACGATGATCACGTTCTTGGCCTCGCGCAGCAGCTCGGCGGTGTCTGCTGCATTGATCGGCGACACCTCGCCCGCCGGCTGCGCCGCGCCGCTCCGCAGCCGGTGCGCCGCCGCCGGTGCCGAAGCCGCCGGCGATCACGCTGATGAAGTTGCGGTTCATCGCCCGGCACATGATGTAGCTCAGGATCGCACCTGAGGAACCCACCAGTGCGCCCACCACGATCAGCAGGTCGTTGCTGAGCATGAAGCCGGTGGCCGCGGCGGCCCAGCCCGAGTAGCTGTTGAGCATCGAGACGACCACCGGCATGTCGGCGCCGCCGATCGCCATCACCATGTGGATGCCGAACAGCAGCGCGATCACTGTCATCGCGAGCAGTGGCAGCAAGCCGGCCTGCATGCTCGTCGCATGCAGGAACTCACGTCCGAACCAGATCACCAGCAGCAGGCCGGCCAGGTTGAGCCAGTGTCGCGCCGGCAGCAGCAGCGGCTTGCCGCCAATCTTGCCCGAGAGCTTGCCGAAAGCGATGACCGACCCCGAGAACGTGACGGCACCGATCAGGATGCCGACGTAGATCTCCATCTCGTGGATCGCCTTCTCGGCCTCGGTCGGGAACACGGTGGAGGTGTCGACGTAGCTCGCGAAGCCCACCAAGCAGGCGGCCAGACCGACCAGGCTGTGCATCAGCGCCACCAGCTCCGGCATCTGCGTCATCTGCACCTTCTTCGCCGCGAAGAGGCCGACGGCGCTGCCGAGGACGAGCGCGCCGACGATCCACGCATAACCGGCTGGCGTGACGCGCGGCCCGAGCACCGTGGCCAGCACGGCGATGGCCATGCCGATCATGCCGAACAGGTTGCCGCGGCGCGCGGTCTCCGGGTTGGACAGGCCGCCCAGGCTCAGGATGAACAGGATCGTGGCGCCGATGTAGGAGACGGTGGCGAGGCTCGAGGTCATGATTCGCTCCGCAGGGCCGCCCCAAGGAGCGAACGCCCCCTCGGGGGGCAGCGCAGTGCACGAAGTGCCAAGCGTGGGGGCTGCATGATCGTCCTCACTTGCGGAACATCGCCAGCATGCGCCGCGTGACCGCGAAGCCGCCGAACATGTTGACGGCCGTGAGCGCGAGCGCAACCACCGCCAGCAAGAGGATCAGCCCGTTCGGCCGATCCGCGCCGGCTCCAGTGAGCGGCGGCGCGATCTGGATCAGCGCGCCGATGGCGATGATCGACGAGATCGCGTTGGTCACGCTCATCAGCGGCGTGTGCAGCGACGGCGTGACGTTCCATATCACCATGTAGCCGACGAAGCAGGCCAGCACGAACACCGTGAAGTGCGCCAGGAACGAGGCCGGCGCGTACAGCCCCACCAGCCCGAACACCAGCGCGCCAACACCGAACACGATGGCCAGCGTTTGCACCGACATCGGCTCGCCTGCGCCATGGCCATGCCCTTTGGAAGGGGGCGCAGCGACAGCGGCCTTGGGCTTCGGCGGCACGGCCGGCAGCTTCGGCGGCGGCGCGGGCCAGGTGACTTCACCTTGTCGAAGCACCGTGAGGCCGCGGATCGCCTCGTCGTCGAAGTTGACGTTGATCGTGCCGTCCTTGGTCTTGCACAGCTCCTCGGTCAGGCGCAGCAGATTGTTCGAGTACAACGTCGACGACTGCTTGGCCAGCCGGCTCACCAGGTCGGTGTAGCCGATGATCGTGACCCCGTGACGCACCACGGCCTGGCCCGGCACGGTGAGCTCGCAGTTGCCGCCCTGCTCGGCGGCCATGTCGACGATCACGCTGCCGGGCCGCATGCTGCGCACCATCTCGGCGGTGATCAGCTTCGGCGCCGGCTTGCCGGGGATCAGCGCGGTGGTGATGATGATGTCGGCATCCTTGGCCTGCTGCGCGTACATGGCGCGCTGCGCAGCCAGGAAGCCCTCGCTCATCACCTTGGCATAGCCGCCCCCGCCGGAGCCTTCTTCCTCGTAGTCGACCTTGACGAACTCGCCGCCGAGCGAGACCACCTGGTCGGCCACTTCGGCGCGCGTGTCGTTGGCGCGCACGATCGCGCCGAGGTTGGCTGCGGTGCCGATGGCGGCCAGGCCCGCCACACCGGCACCGGCGATGAACACCTTGGCCGGCGGGATCTTGCCTGCAGCGGTGATCTGCCCGTTGAAGAAGCGGCCGAACGCGTTGGCCGCCTCGACCACCGCGCGGTAGCCGCTGACGCCGGCCATCGAGGTCAGCGCGTCCATCTTCTGCGCCCGCGACAGCTGCCGCGGCAGGGCGTCGATCGCGAGCACGGTGGCCTTCTTCGCCGCCAGTTGCTGCATCAGCTCGGGGTTCTGCGCCGGCCAGATGAAGCCGATCAAGGTGCCGCCTTCGCGCATCAAGCTCACCTCGTCGGCGCTCGGCGGACGCACCTTGAACACGATGTCGGACCTGGCCCACAGCTCGCTGGCGGAGCCCACCACCTCGGCGCCGACGGCGCGGTAGGTGTCGTCGGCAAAGTTCGCCGCATCGCCCGCGCCGCTTTGCACCGCCACCGAGAAGCCGAGCTTGACGAGCTTTTCCACCACGTCCGGCACCGTGGCCACGCGCTTCTCGCCGCTGGCCGTTTCCTGGGGAACTCCGATCCACATAGCCATGAAACTGAACTCCTCAGGTCTGGGCGCCGTCGTCCGCCGCGAAGCGGAGCCGGGCACGTGCGAGTGCCGGCGCATTCTGCCAGCCATCGGTAGCATCGCTCCCATGGGCGACACCCGATGGAAAACCAGCGTCACCGTGGCCGCGATCGTCGAACGCGACGGCCGCTACCTGCTGGTGGAGGAGCACACCCCCGACGGCTTGCTGCTCAACAACCCGGCCGGCCACCTCGACCCCGGCGAATCGCCGCTGCAGGCCGTGGTGCGCGAAGCGCTCGAGGAGACCGGGCGCGACTTCACACCGCACGCGCTGGTGGGCGTGTACCTGTCGCGCGCGCAGCGCGAGGATCCGCCGAGCGACGTGACCTACCTGCGCCTCGCGTTCGCCGGCGAGGTGAGCGACCCGCTGCCGGGCCGCGCGCTCGATCCCGAGATCGTGCGCACGCTGTGGATGACACCCGACGAGCTGCGAGCCAGCGCGGCGCGTCACCGCAGCCCGCTGCTGATGCGCTGCGTCGACGACCACCGCGCCGGGCACCGGCATCCGCTGGACCTGGTGTTCGCAGACCCGTCGGTCTACGCCGGCGGCACGCCAAAGCCTTAGCGCACGCCGCGTTGCAGCCAAAAATAGAATCGCTCCATGCGCACGTCTCGCGTGGTGGTCGGCCTGTCCGGCGGGGTCGACTCCGCGGTCGCCGCCTGGCTGCTCAAGCGCGACGGCCACGAGGTGGTCGGCATCTTCATGAAGAACTGGGAAGATGACGACGACAGCGAGTACTGCAACTCCAACATCGATTTCGTCGACGCCGCCGCGGTGGCCGACGTGATCGGCATCGAGCTCGAACACGTCAACTTCGCGGCGCAGTACAAGGACCGCGTGTTCGCCGAGTTCCTGCGCGAGTACCAGGCCGGCCGCACACCCAATCCCGACGTGCTGTGCAACGCCGAGATCAAGTTCAAGGCCTTTCTCGATCACGCGCTGCGCCTGGGTGCCGAGAAGATCGCGACCGGGCACTACGCCCGAGTGCGCGCGCGCGACGGCGCGGTCGAGCTGCTCAAGGGCATCGACGGCGGCAAGGACCAAAGCTACTTCCTGCACCGCCTGAACCAGGCCCAGCTCGCGCGCACGCTGTTTCCGGTGGGTGAACTGAAGAAGACCCAGGTGCGCGAGATTGCCGCCGAGATCAAGCTGCCGAACGCGAAGAAGAAGGATTCGACCGGCATCTGCTTCATTGGCGAGCGGCCGTTCCGCGAGTTCCTCAACCGCTATCTGAGCCACGAACCGGGTCCGATCGAAGACGAGCGCGGGCGTGCCATCGGCCGCCATGTGGGCCTGAGCTTTTACACGCTCGGCCAGCGCCAAGGTCTGGGCATCGGCGGCATCAAGCCTTCGAAGGCCCAGCGCGGCGGCGCCGACCACGAGCCGTGGTACGTGGCACGCAAGGAACCCGAACGCAACGCGCTGCGTGTCGTGCAAGGCCATGACCACCCGTGGCTGTTGTCGCGCACGCTGCGCGCCGACCGAGGCGAGCTGGGTCGCCGGCGCGGCGCCGGCGCCGGGCCGCTATGCCGCCAAGACACGCTACCGCCAGGCCGACGCCGCGCTGTGCGTTGCAGGCACCTGCATCCGCCGCCTTCGCGCTCGCCTTCGACCACCCGCAGTGGGCGGTGACGCCCGGTCAATCGGCGGTGCTGTACGACGGCGAAGTGTGCCTGGGCGGTGGCGTGATCGACGGCAGCACGCCGTGATCCGCGCGCCTTAGAGCGCGCAAGGCATGAGCAAACAACGATTGAGTCCTTGGGATTGCCGAATGCGCTCGGACAATGCGCGCTTCGCATAACAAGCCACGGCAACCATGCGTTCGCCGTGCAAGCGCTCTTTGAACTTCCAGCAACTGCGATCGGTGCGCGAGGCGGCGCGGCGCGGCTTCAACCTGACCGAGGTGGCGGCTTCGCTGCACACCTCGCAGCCCGGCGTGAGCCGGCAGATCCGCGAGCTCGAGGACGAACTCGGGCTCGAGATCTTCGTGCGCGCCGGCAAGCGCCTCACCGGCCTCACCGCGCCGGGCGAGGCGCTGCTGCCAATCGTCGAGCGGCTGCTGGTCGAGGCCGACAACCTGAAGCGTGCCGGAGACGACTTCGCGCAGCAGGGCCGCGGCACGCTGCGCATCGCCGCCACGCACTCGCAGGCGCGTTACGCGCTGCCGCCGGCGGTGCGCGACTTCCGCGGCGCGCATCCGCGGGTGGCACTGCACATGCACCAGGGCTCGCCGCACCACATCGCGCAGATGCTGATCGACGGGATCGTCGACGTCGGCATCGCCACCGAGGCGCTGGCGCAGTACGACGAGCTGGTGGCGCTGCCGTGCTACAGCTGGACCCACGTGATCGTGGTGCGGCCCGACCACGAGCTGGCCGCTCTCGCGGGACAGAGCGGCTCGTTGACGCTGCAGCAGCTCGTGCGCCATCCGATCGTCACTTACGAGTCGGGCTACACCGGACGCGCACACATCGACCAGGGGTTCGCCAAGGCGGAGCTGGCGCCCGATGTCGTGCTGCAGGCGATGGACGCCGACGTGATCAAGACCTATGTCGAGCTCGGTCTCGGCGTGGGCATCGTCGCGGCGATCGCGTTCGACGAGGAGCGTGACACCCATCTGCGCGCCATCGATGCGCGCCACCTGTTCGCCGCCAACATGACGCGCCTGGCGGTGCGGCGGGGTGCCTACCTGCGCGACTTCGTCTACGACTTCATCGCCGGCTTCGCGCCGCCGCTGACCCGGGCATTGGTGCAACGCGCGCTGCACCAGCCGCCGGGCAGCGATCACGGGCTCTGAGGCCACCCTGCAAGCGCGGGGGTCGGCGCCCGCGCGCCCTACGCATTAGGGAGCCCGCGCGAGACAGCGCGCCCCGCACCACCTAATCTGTTTGTGCAGTGTCCCGCTGCGCCATGAGGAGTCGGTCATGGGTGCGATGTTCAGGCGTTTCGCCGTCGGCGCCTTCGCCGGCGCGCTGGCCTCGTTCTTCCCGCGGCTGGTCGCTGTGCTGGGGGGTGACCCCACCGGCAACATCGAGCTGTTCAGCGCCACCTATCTGCTGGTGGGCGGCATCGTCGCGCTGGCCGTCGGCGTGGTGGTGGTGATCGTCGATGCCGAGCCGCAGCGCAAGCTGCGCGACGTGTTCATGACAGCGCTCGGTGTGCCGACGCTCCTGATGGGTGCGCTCACCACCGGCGCGACGGCGCACAACGCGACGCTGGCCGACCTGAAGATCCAGTCGATCGCCAAGGAACTGGCGGCCAAGAGCCAGATCACGATCCGCCCCGACATGCCGGCGATCGAAGCGCCCGCGGCGCGGGCCCCCGATGCCGGCGCACTCAGCGGCTTGCTGTCGCTGGTGCCCAGCGCCCACGCGCAGGCCGCCGCGCCGGCCGCGCCGCAAGCCAACCGCCTCGGCATCACGCTGCGCGAGCCGCGCTACGTGACCGTGTACCAGGAGGCCCGCGACGAGGTCGCACTGCGGTCCCTGCAGCAGACGCTGGCACAACGTGGCGTGGCCACGCGCACCGTGCAGCTGGTCGACGGCCGGCACCTGCTGGTGGCAGCCGGCCCGGCGCGCGCCTATTCCGATGCGGTGCTCGATGGCGCGCGCGCCAAGGAGCACGGCGCCGTGCCGTATCTGGTGCCGGCGCGGCAGTAGCGCGCAGTCAGATCAGCGCCGCCGGGTCTTGCGCGACCGCGGCCTCGGCGCCGACCACGAAGCGCGTCACGCGGCGCGGCCGCAGGTGCGCCCGCGCGCCGGGTGCGAGCTGCAGGCTGTCGCGCAGTTGCATCCAGCGCGCGCGCGGCAGCTCGACGTCGAGGGTGCTGCCGTCGTCGCGCTGGAACTCCAGCCGCGTCAGGGGTCCGAGCGTCAACACCTGGGACAGCCGTGCGCTGAACGAGCCGTCTGCGGGCGCGGCCACGAGGTCGAGCTCGTGCGGCCGCACGTAGCTCACGTCGTCGTCTGCCGCCTCGCGTGAACCGTGACCGAGGCGGCCGTGGAACAGGTTCACGTCGCCGAGGAACTGCAGCACGAACGGCGACGCCGGCTGGTCGTACACCTCGTCGGGCGCGCCTTGCTGCTCGATGCGGCCTTCGTTCATGACGACGATGCGGTCGGCGACTTCCATCGCCTCATCCTGGTCGTGCGTGACGAACACGCTGGTCACGTGCACGTCGTCGTGCAGCCGGCGCAGCCAGCGGCGCAGCTCCTTGCGCACCTTGGCGTCGAGCGCGCCGAACGGCTCGTCGAGCAGCAGCACCTTGGGCTCGACCGCCAGCGCGCGGGCCAACGCGATGCGCTGGCGCTGGCCGCCGGAGAGCTGGTGCGGGTAGCGGTCGGCCAGCCAGTCGAGCTGCACCAGCTTGAGCAGCTCCATCACCTTGGCGCGGATCTCGGCTTCGCTCGGGCGCGTGGCCTTCGGCCGCACGCGCAGGCCGAAGGCCACGTTCTCGAAGATGCTCATGTGAGCGAACAGCGCGTAGTGCTGGAACACGAAGCCGACGTGGCGCTCGCGCACGTCGGTGCCCGTGGCGTCCTCGCCGTGGAACAGCACGCTGCCGGAGTCGGGCACCTCCAGACCGGCGATGATGCGCAGCAGCGTGGTCTTGCCCGAGCCCGACGGCCCGAGCAGCGCGACCAGCTCGCCGGCGGGGATGTCGAGGTTCAGGTTGTCGCAGACCACGGTCGCGCCGAAGCGCTTGTTGAGGTTGCTGACTTCGATCGCCATCACTCGCTCCGTTCACCCACCAGACGCTTCTCGGACTTGACGCGCTGCTCGACCCAGTACTTCAGCACCAGCGTCACCAGCGCCAGCAGCGCCAGCAGCGACGCCACCGCGAACGCCGCGGCAAACTGGTACTCGTTGTAGAGAATCTCGATGTGCAGCGGCATCGTGTTGGTCTGGCCGCGGATGTGGCCCGACACCACGCTGACCGCGCCGAACTCGCCCATCGCGCGCGCGTTGCACAGGATCACGCCGTACAGCAGCGCCCACTTGATGTTGGGCAGCGTCACGCGCCAGAAGATCGGCCAGCCACCGGCGCCGAGCACGCGCGCGGCCTCTTCCTGCTCGGTGCCCTGCGCCTGCATCAGCGGGATCAGCTCGCGCGCGACGAACGGGAAGGTCACGAACACCGTGGCCAGCACGATGCCCGGCACCGCGAAGATGACCTTCAGGTCGTGGTCGCGCAGCCATTCGCCGAACCAGCCCTGCAGCCCGAACACCAGCACGTAGATCAGGCCGGCGATCACCGGGCTGACCGAGAACGGCAGGTCGATCAGCGTCAGCAGCACGTTCTTGCCGCGGAACTCGAACTTGGCGATGCACCACGCGGCCGCCACGCCGAACACCAGGTTCAACGGCACCGCGATGCCCGCCGCGATCAGCGTGAGCTGGATCGCCGACAGCGCATCGGGCTCGGTGATCGCCGCCAGGTAGACCCCGACGCCCTTCTTGAACGCCTCGGCGAACACGATGGCCAGCGGCAGGAACAGGAAGAGCGCGAGAAACGCCAGCGCGCCGCCGATCAGCAGCCACTTGACCAGCGGCGGTTCGCTGGTGGCGCGGCGCAAGTCGCGCGGTGTCGACGCGGCGGGTTGGATGTTCGGCAGCGGCAGGGCCTGCGCGGGTGTGCTCATGAGACCCCCTAGGCCCTACGGGCCCGTCTCCCCGAGGGGGAGCGAGCGCCTTCGGAGCGGCCGTTCGGCGCTCATCACCGCCCTTGCCGCGCCCGCGCCCACGCCTGCAGCACGTTGATCGCCAGCAGCAGCGCGAACGCCGCCACCAGCATCACCACGGCGATCGCGGTGGCGCCGGTGTAGTCGTACTGCTCGAGCTTGGTGATGATCAGCAGCGGCGTGATCTCGCTGATCATCGGCATGTTGCCGGCGATGAAGATCACCGAGCCGTACTCGCCGAGCGCGCGCGCAAAGGCGAGCGCAAAGCCGGTCAGCAGCGCCGGCGTCAGCACCGGCAGGATCACGCGCGAAAAGGTCTGCCAGCGGTCCGCGCCGAGCGTCGCGGCGGCCTCCTCGACCTCTTGCTGCAGGTCTTCGAGCACCGGCTGCACGGTGCGCACGACGAACGGCAGGCCGATGAAGGTGAGCGCCACGAACACGCCGAGCGGCGTGTAGCTCACCTTGAACGGCAGCAGCGAGCCGATCCAGCCGTTCCGGCGTACAGCGCCGTCAGCGCGATGCCGGCCACCGCGGTGGGCAGCGCGAACGGCAGGTCGACCAGCGCATCGACGATGCGGCGCGCCGGAAACTCGTAGCGCACCAGCACCCACGCCACCACCAGCCCGGCCACGACGTTGAGCAGCGCCGCCGCGAACGACGCGCCGAAGGTGAGCCGGTACGACGCCAGCACGCGCGGCGAAGTCACGGTGTCCCAGAACGCCGGCCACGTCATCGTGGCGGTCTTCAGGAACGCCGCCGACAGCGGGATCAGGACGATGAAGCCCAGGTACAGCAGCGTGAAGCCGAGCGCCAGGTCGAAGCCGGGCAGCACGCTGTGGCGCTGGAGCAGGGTGCGCGAGAGCAACACGAACGAAGGCTGGCCGCTCGGGCGGCCGGTTAGATATGCGATGTCCGATCGTAAGCAGCCCGCACGCGCGGGCCAACGATTCAATCCGCCATTGCATATGCGCAAACCGAGCTAGCCGCGGCCGGCCCGATGGCGCGCGCCCGGCGCCTTACTTCTTGGTGTAGATCTGGTCGAACACCCCGCCGTCGGCGAAGTGGGTCTTCTGCGCCTTGGCCCAGCCGCCGAACACCTCGTCGATCGTGAACAGCGTGACCTTCGGGAAGGTCTTGGTGTGCCGGGCCGCCACCTTGTCGTCGATCGGCCGGTAGTAGTGCTTGGCGGCGATCTCCTGGCCTTCGGGCGTGTACAGGTACTCGAGGTAGGCCTGCGCCACCGCGCGCGTGCCGCGCTTGTCGACCACCTTGTCGACCAACGCGACCGGCGGCTCGGCCAGGATGCTGATCGGCGGGTAGACGATGTCGAACTTGTCGGCGCCGAACTCCTTGAGCGACAGGTGGGCCTCGTTCTCCCACGCCAGCAGCACGTCGCCGACGCCGCGCTCGGCAAAGGTCACCGTCGAGCCGCGCGCGCCGGAGTCGAGCACCGGCACGTTGGCGAACAGCTTGGCGACGAACTCCTTGGCCTTGGCGTCGTTGCCGCCGGGCTGCTTCAGCGCCCAGCCATAGGCGGCCAGGTAGCCCCAGCGCGCGCCGCCCGAGGTCTTGGGGTTGGCGGTGATCACCGACACGCCGGGCTTGACCAGGTCGCCCCAATCCTTGATGCCCTTCGGGTTGCCCTTGCGCACCAGGAAGATGTAGGTCGAGGTGTACGGCGCACTGTTGTGCTTGAGGCGCTTCTGCCAGTCGGCGGCTGAGTTGCTTGGCGCGTTCGGCGATCTCGTCGATGTCGTAGGCCAGCGCCAGCGTCACCACGTCGGCATCCAGGCCGTCGATCACCGAGCGCGCCTGCTTGCCCGAGCCGCCGTGCGACTGCTTGACCGTGACCACGTCGCCGGTCTTGGCCTTCCAGTGCACGGCGAAGGCCTTGTTGAAGTCGGCATAGAGCTCGCGCGTCGGGTCGTACGACACGTTGAGCAGCGTGATGTCCTTGGCCTGCGCGCCGATCGCGGCGGTGGCGAGCGCGGCGCCGAGCAGCAGGCGGCGCAGCGGCGAGTGGGAGCTGGTTCTCATGACGGCAAGCGGCGGCAGCCGCATTCGTTGACTCGGATGCGGCCGATGCTAGGCAGCCGTGCGCGAGCCGGGAACGAAGCGATTGGTGCTTGCTTATTCGCTTTGCGCGCTTGGCGACGACGCGGTGGCGAAGCCATCGGGGCTGCGCCGCCGCAGCCCCGCGGCGAACGCCTGCACCTCGGCCTCCACCGCGGGCCAGGTGGCATCGGGCCGCGCCTCGAGCACGGTGGCGCGCAGCAGGCGCTGCAGCGTGTCACGCTGCGGCGTCACCGGCCCGGCAAAGCGCACCTGCGTGTCATCGGCGATCACCAGCGTCGGGAAGGTTTCGACGTCGAGGTCACCGACCAGCTCGGCTTCGTCTTCGATGTCGACCCAATGCCAGTGCGCGCGCACGCCGGCGCGCGAGAACTCCGCCGCCAGCGCCTGCAGCATCGGCCGGTACTCGTCGCACAGCCGGCACCACGCCGCGCACAGGCAAGCGATTTGAACCGTCGAGCCCGTCATCCTTCAGATCGTGGCCAGCGCGCGCGCCAGGTCGTCGCGCAGGTCGGCCTCGTCTTCGATGCCCACCGACAGCCGCACCAGCGCATCGCCGATGCCGAGCGTGGCGCGCGTCGCGGCCGGGATGGTGGCGTGGGTCATGATCGCCGGGTGCTCGATCAGGCTCTCGACGCCGCCCAGGCTCTCGGCGAGCGCGAAGATGCGCACCGCCTCGAGAAAGCGCCGCGCACCCGGCGAGATCGGTCTTGAGGTCGAGCGACACCATGCCGCCGAAGCCGTGCATCTGCTTCTTCGCCAGCGCGTGCTGCGGGTGCGACGCCAGGCCGGGATAGCGCACGCGCGCCACCTTGGGCTGCGTCTCGAGCCACTGTGCGAGCGCCAGCGCGCTGCGGTTGTGGCGCTCCATGCGCAAGCGCCAGCGTCTTGAGGCCGCGCAGCGCGAGAAAACTGTCGAACGGCCCGGCGATGGCGCCGACGGCGTTCTGTAGAAAGGCCAGGCGCTCGCGCCACTCGGCCTGGCGCTCGTCGCCCGCCACCACCGCGACGCCGCCGATCACGTCGGAGTGGCCGTTCAGGTACTTGGTGGTCGAGTGCACGACGATGTCGAAGCCCAGTTCGAGCGGCCGCTGCACGTAGGGGCTGGCGAAGGTGTTGTCGGCCACCGCGATCAAACCGTGTTCGCGCGCGATCTGCGCCAGCGCGGCCAGATCGGCCAGCTTGAGCAGCGGGTTGCTCGGCGTCTCGACCCACAACATCTTGGTCTCGGGCCGGATCGCGGCGCGCACCGCGTCGAGATCGGCGAGGTCGACGAAGCTGAAGCTCGTGCCGGCGCTGCGCGTGCGCACGCGCTCGAACAGGCGGAACGTGCCGCCGTACAGGTCGTCGCTCGCCACCACGTGCGCGCCGGCGTCGACCAGCTCGAGCACGGTCGAGATCGCGGCCAGGCCCGAGGCGAACGCGCAGGCAACGGTGCCGCTTTCGAGATCGGCCACGCAGCGCTCGAAGGCCCAGCGCGTGGGGTTGTGCGAGCGCCCGTAGTCGAGCCCCTTGTGCACGCCCGGGCTCGACTGCACGTAGGTCGAGGTGGCGTAGATCGGCGGCATGATCGCGCCGGTGGACGGATCGGGCGCCTGGCCGGCGTGGATGACACGCGTTGCGAACTGTGAGCCCTCGGCCGTCGTGTGTCGGCCGATCCCGGGATGCGGGCCGGCTTGGCGGCCCGGCGCTCGGCCCGCGCCCGCTGGCCTTGACGAGCCTTGGAATCGTCGCGTTTCATCGTCGCGCCTTTCGCAGGTGGTTGAGCAGATCGAAGCGCGTGATCAGACCATGGAAGCGCTCGGCATCGGCGACGATCGCCACCAAGCCACTGTCGAGCACCTGGCGCAGCGCTGTGATGTCGGCCCCGGGCGACAACGTTTGCAGGCGCGTGCTCATCGCCTTGGACACCGGCTCGGCGTAGCGCGCGCCGTCTTCCTGCACACGCAGCAGCAGGTCGGATTCGTCGATCACGCCGATCAGCTTGTGCTGCTGGTCGAGCACCGGCAGCTGCTGCACGTCGGCCAGCCGCATGCGCTGGAACGCGGTGAGCAGCGTGTCGTTGGGGCCCACGCTGATCACGCTGCCGTCTTCGGCGCGCCGTGAGATCAGGTCGCGCAGGTCGCCGTAGCGGCGCTGCTTCAGCAGCCCTTCGTCGATCATCCAGGCGTCGTTGTAGACCTTGCTCAGGTAGCGCGTGCCGGTGTCGCAGACAAAAGTGACGACGCGCTTGGGCTCCTTCTGCTCGCGGCAGTAGCGCAGCGCGGCGGCCAGCAGCGTGCCGGTAGAGGAGCCGCCGAGCAGCCCTTCGGCCTTGAGCAGCTCGCGCGCCGTGGCGAAGCTCTCGTCGTCGGGGATCGAGTACGCCAGCGACACCGCCGACATGTCGGCGGTGGCCGGCACGAAGTCCTCGCCGATGCCTTCCACCGCCCACGAGCCCGCCGCGCCGTGCTTGCCGGTCATCACCAGGTCACACAGGATCGAGCCGGCCGGGTCGGCCAGCACGAACTGCAGCTTGGGCTGCACGCGCTTGAAGTAGCGCGCGAGGCCGGTGAGCGTGCCGCCCGAGCCGACGCCGACCACGATGGCGTCGAGCTCGTGGCCGCATTGGTGCCAGATCTCGGGGCCGGTGGAGGTTTCGTGCGCCAGCGGGTTGGCCGGGTTGTTGAACTGGTCGGCGAAGAACGCGCCGGGTATCTCTTTCGCGATGCGCGCGGCGTAGTCCTGGTAGTACTCGGGGTGGCCCTTGCCGACGTCGCTGCGCGTCATGCGCACGTCGGCACCGAGCGCCTTGAGGTGCAGCACCTTTTCGGTCGACATCTTGTCGGGCACCACCAGCACCACACCGTAGCCCTTGGCGCGCGCCACCAGCGCCAGCCCGAGGCCGGTGTTGCCGGCAGTGGCCTCGATCACCGTGCCTCCGGGCTTCAAGCGCCCATCGGCCTCGGCCACTTCGATCATCGAGCGGCCGACACGGTCCTTGATCGAGCCGCCGGGGTTCTGCGACTCCAGCTTCAACAGCAGCGTGCACGGGCCGGTGTCCAGACGCGTGACCGGCACCAGCGGCGTGTTGCCGATCAGGTCGAGCACGGCGGGGTTGTCGGCGCGCGGCATGATTGGGGTTATCCGAGCCTGTGGTCGGCTTGTCAACGGCACGGTCTTTGGGTGCGTACAGTGCGAGCCTGCAGGCCCCATGAGCCGCCCGGCTGCTCCGAAGGCGAATTCCGGAGCGCGCCAGCGCGAAGGATTCCCAATGAGCGACCCCAAGATCCAGCCGCACCTCGACCTCTCGACCGCCATCGACCGCGACCCGCAGGAGAGCGCGGAGTGGCGCGACGCGCTGTTGTCGGTGCTGCGCACGGCCGGGCCGGCGCGCGTGCGGCAGTTGATGGACATGCTGGCGGCGATGGCGCGCGACCCGTCGGTGGGCTGGCAGCCGGCGCGCGGCACGCCCTACGTGAACACCATCGCCGCGGCGCAGCAGCCGCCGTTCCCCGGCGACCTGGCGATCGAGGAGCGGCTCGCGTCGTTGATGCGCTGGAACGCGCTGGCGATGGTGGTGCGCGCCAACCAGGCCTATGGCGACCTCGGCGGCCACATCGCCAGCTACGCCAGCGCGGCCGACTTGTTCGAAGTCGGCTTCAACCACTTCTTTCGCGCGCCCGATGCCACATCGGGCGGCGATCTGGTGTTCTTCCAGCCGCATTCGGCACCCGGCGTGTACGCGCGCGCGTTCCTCGAAGGCCGCTTGAGCGAGCACGACCTCGCGCACTACCGGCAGGAGATCCAGGCGCGCGAGCGCGGCGCGCAGGGATTGAGCAGCTACCCGCACCCGTGGCTGATGCCCGGCTTCTGGCAGTTTCCCACCGGCTCGATGGGCATCGGGCCGATCAGCTCGATCTACCAGGCGCGCTTCATGCGCTACCTGCAGCATCGCGGGCTGCTCGACGCCGGCACGCGGCGCGTATGGGGCGTGTTCGGCGACGGCGAGATGGACGAGCCCGAGAGCATGAGCGCGCTCACGCTGGCCGCGCGCGAACGCCTCGACAACCTGACCTGGGTGATCAACTGCAACCTGCAACGCCTCGACGGGCCGGTGCGCGGCAACGGCCGCATCATCGACGAACTCGAGGCGTTGTTCGCCGGCGCCGGCTGGCGCGTGATCAAGCTGGTGTGGGGCTCCGACTGGGATGGCCTGTTCGCGCGCGACCCCGACGGCGCCCTCGCGCGCGCGTTCTCGCGCACCGTCGACGGCCAGTTCCAGACCTTTGCCGCCAAGGACGGCCGCTACAACCGCGACCACTTCTTCGGCCAGGACCCGCAGCTGGCCGCGCTCGCGCAAGGCCTGACCGACGAGCAGATCGACCGCCTGAAGCGCGGCGGCCACGACCTGGTGAAGATCCATGCCGCCTACCACGCCGCGGTGCGCACGCAGGGCCAGCCCACCGTGATCCTGGCGCAGACGAAGAAGGGCTACGGCATGGGCCTGGCCGGCCAGGGCCGCATGACCACGCACCAGCAGAAGAAGCTCGAGCGCGAAGACCTGATCGCGTTTCGCAATCGCTTCGACCTGCCGCTGTCGGACGACCAGGCGGCGTCGCTGGCGTTCTACAAGCCGGCCGCCGACAGCCCCGAGATGCGCTACCTGCAGGCACGCCGCGCCGCGCTCGGCGGTGCGCTGCCGGTGCGCCGCAGCGCCGCGCCGCGCATCGCGGTGCCGGCGATCGCGAGCTACGCCGCCTTCGCCACGCAGGCCGACGGCAAGGAGATGAGCACGACGATGGCGTTCGTGCGCATGCTGACCCACCTGTTGAAGGATCCCGCGCTGGGGCCGCGCGTGGTGCCGATCGTGGCCGACGAGGCGCGCACCTTCGGCATGGCCAATCTGTTCAAGCAAGTGGGCATCTATTCGAGCGCGGGCCAGACCTACGAGCCCGAGGACATCGGCTCGCTGATGAGTTACCGCGAAGCCACCGACGGCCAGATCCTCGAAGAAGGCATCAGCGAAGCGGGCGCGGTCAGCAGCTGGACCGCGGCGGCCACCAGCTATTCGGCGCACGGGCAGCCGATGCTGCCCTTCTACATCTACTACTCGATGTTCGGCTTTCAGCGCGTCGGCGACCTGATCTGGGCCGCCGCCGACCAGCGTTCGCGCGGCTTCCTGCTCGGCGCCACCGCCGGTCGCACCACGCTCGGCGGTGAGGGCCTGCAGCACCAGGACGGCAGCAGCCTGCTCACGGCGTCGACGGTGCCGAACTGCCGCGCCTACGACCCCTGCTTCGCCGGTGAATTCGCGCTCATCCTCGATCACGGCATGCGCGAGATGCTGGAGCAGCAGCGCGACGTCTTCTACTACGTCACGCTGATGAACGAGAACTACGCGCAGCCGACGCTGCCGCCGGGCGTCGAGGCCGACGTGATCAAGGGGCTGTACCGGCTGTCGTCGTTGCGTGCGGCGCGCAGCCGCGGCGCAGTGCGGCTGCTCGGCTCCGGCGCGGTGCTGCGCGAAGTGATCGCCGCGGCCACGCTGCTGGCCGACGACTGGCACGTCGACAGCGAGGTGTGGAGCGCCACCAGCTTCAGCGAATTGGCGCGCGATGCGCGCGAGACCGCACGCTGGAACCGCTTGCATCCGACCGCGACGGCGCGCACCAGTCACCTGCAGAGCTGCCTGCCCGGCGCCACCCCGGTGGTGGCGGCGAGCGACAGCGTGTGCGGCTGGCCGCAACTCGTGGCCGGCCACGTCGAGGCGCCGTTCAGCGTGCTGGGCACCGACGGCTTCGGCCGCAGCGACACACGCTCGGCATTGCGCCGCTTCTTCGAGGTGGATCGCCACCACGTGGTGCTTGCCGCACTCGATGCGCTGCGGCGGCAAGGCACGGTGGATCCTGCGTTGTGCGCGCAGGCGCTGGTGCGCTACGGCATCGACGCCGAGCGCGATGCGCCTTGGTGCGCGTGAACCTGCAGCGGATCAGCCTGCGTCGCGTGCCACTGCCTGCTTCAACTGCGGGAACACGCGACCGATCTTCGCGCTGACGTAGTCGCCATAGGTGCCTTCGAACGCGTGCAGGTTGGCGCCGTCCCAGCGCCGGCTGCTGTCGTCGGCGCCCACCAGCGCACCGGGCACCGGCACGATGCGAGCGTCGAAGTCCGGGTCGAAGAACAGCGGGATCGACAGCCGGTCGCGGCCGCTGGTGTTCAGGCCCACACGATGCGGCAGCGAACGCCAGCGCCCGCCCGTCATGCGGTCGAGCATGTCGCCGACATTGCACACGAAGCTGCCGGGCAGCGGCGGCGCGTCGATCCAGCGCTCGCCGTCGCGCACCTGCAGCCCGCCGACGTCGTCCTGCCACAGCAACGTGAGCAGCCCGTAGTCGGTGTGCTCGCCGACACCCCAGCCGGCGTCGATGTCCTTGGGCACCGCGCGCGCGGGGTAGTTGAACAAGCGCAGCAGGATCAGCGGATCGGCCATGCCATGTTCGGCGAACCAGTGGTCGGGCAATTGCAGGCTGAGCGCGAAGCCGCGCATCAGCGCATGGCCGAGCTGCGTCAGCGCGTCGATGTAGGCCAGCACCGTGTCGCGAAAGCCAGCGATCTCGGGCCACAGGTTGGCGCCGTGCAGGATCACGCCGTCGCGCACGCGCGGATGGTCGGGCGGCAGCTCGCTGCCCAGGTACAAGCCTTCCTTCCAATCGGGTCGGTTCGATGTGAGCTCGCCGCCCGCCGCAAAGTAGCCGCGCCAGGCGGTGCCACCGGCCGCCATCGGGATGCGCAGTTTGGTCGCATCGTCCTGCGCGAAGAACGTGCGCGCCTGCGCCGCCAGGCGCTCGATCAGCGCGACGTCGACGCCATGGTTCACCGCATAGAAGAAGCCGTGGCGGCGCGCCGCGGCATCGAGCTGTCGCGCGACCGCCCGGCGTGCCTCGTGCGGCGCGCGCGCATCGCGCAGCGGTGCCACGTCGATGCACGGCAGGGTCGCGGCTTCGTTCATGGCGGCAGCGTCAGTCGGTGGCCCGCACACCCACTGCGACCAGGATGCGCGACACCATGTTGTAGGCCGCGATCACGCCGATCAGCTCGAACAGGTGGCGGTCGTCGCCGAGGGCTCGCTGCGCCGCGCTGAACGTGGCATCGGCGACCTCGACGTCGCGGGTCATCTCCAGCGCCAGCCGCAGCACGGCGCGCTGCGTCGGATCGAACGGCGCCTCGTCGACGGCTGGCAATTTGCGCAGCGCGTCGAGTTGGGCCTGCGTGCCGCCTTGCGCAAGGAAGATCGGCCCGTGGTGGTGCAGCTCGTATTCGGCGCGGTTGAGCACCGCCACCGCGCACATCGCCAACTCGCGCAGCGGCATCGGCACTTCGAGCTCGTTGCGCACACGCCCCATCATCTCGTTCCACCCGGTGGCGAACGGTGGGCTGTACAACAGCAGGCGGTCCAGCGCACCGAGCCGGCCCCCGCGGCGTTTGCGGATCGCGGCCACCAGGTCCGGCGGGCCGGCCTCAGCGTCGGTCTTGTACGGAATGCGCGGCATCGCTCGGGCTCCTGGGCAACAGAAAAACAAAGCGCCCCGGCGGGATGCCGGAGCGCTTCGGATGCTACCCGTGCGGCGCGTGCCGCCGTCGACTCAGAGCGCGGTCTGGATGCTGACGATGCGCCCGCTGCGCGGCTCGACCTCGCAGCGGTAGGTGAAGGGCGAACTGTTCATGCCCGGCGCACGCTCCAACGCGCCGCGCCCTTCGAGCGCAATGCGCTCGTCGGCAGCCGGGCGCAGCTGGCGCGTCTCGCCATCGAGCACGATGCGGCCGGCGCGCGGGTGCTTGTTCTTCAGCGATGCCACCACAGCGCCTTCGCAATCGATCACCGACACATTGGTCAGGTCGGGCTGGAACGGCTTGTCTTCGGTCACCGCGAGGTCGCGGAACACCACGCCCGAGGTCGCGCCGGTCTTGGTGTTGATCGCGCAGCCGTAGCTGAACGGCATCGTGCGGCCGCTGGCGCCGCGGTAGCGCCCTTCGCCCTTGAGGCTGGTCTCGTCGTCGGTCGACGGCGTGAGCGTGCGCCTGGACTTGACGAACTGCACGTCCTGCGCCTCGCGGCCGCGCATGCGCTTGACCGAATCGGACACCGCGGCTTCGCAGTCGTCGGCCGCCTTGGCGGCTTCGTTCTGCGCCTGTGCGATGCCGCTGGCGAGCAGCGCCAGCACGAGCAGCGCGGTGCGGGAGGAGAGATGTTTGACGGCCATGGTGGACGGATCCGGATGGGCAAAATTCGTTCCGGTCATGGTGTCGCCTTTCAGCGCACCGGGCAAGGCTTTAAACGGTAACGTCCGCCCGTGCGCCCCGCTCAGCCGAGGGGCTTGGACGGCAAGCGCTCCAACCACTGTAACAACAGCGTGTTGACGAGCGCGGGTTGTTCCCAGGTCATCAGGTGTCCGGCGTTCGGCACCACCTCGAGTTGCGCATGCGGCACGGCCGCAGCGATTTCGCGCGAGTGCTCCAGCGGCGTCAGCAGGTCCTGGTCGCCCACCGCCACCAGCAGCGGGCAGCGGATGTCGGTCAGCCACGGCCGCATGTCCGCGCGCGCCATCACCGCGCGGTTCTGCGCAATCAGTTGCGCGGCGCCGATGCGCAGGATCTGCTCGACGTAGTCGTCGACCTGCGCCGCATCGCTGGCATGGTCCGGATGGAAGGCGAACATCGCATTCGCGCGCAGCACCAGTTCGGCACGGCCGTTCTGGAACTCGACGATCGCATCGCTGCGCAGCCGGAGCAGCTCGGGCGTGTCGGCGCGCGCGCTGGTCGACAGCAGCGCCATGCCGACGATGCGCTGCGGTGCCTCGCGGTGCGCATGCTGCGCCAGCATGCCGCCCATCGAGCTGCCGATCAGCACCAGCGGGCCGTCGTGCTCGGCCAGCAGCGCACGCGCCATCTCGGGCAGCGTGGCATGGTGCTGGTGCACGTCACTCACGCGCACGCGGTGGCGCGGCGCCAGCGCTGGCAATTGATCACGCCACAGCGCGTCATCGCAGGCCAGACCCGGCAGCAGGATCACCGTGTGCATCGTTTTGACATCGATTGGATCGACAATTCGCATCATGACCGAGTTGATCGTGATCCGGCACGGCGAAACCGACTGGAACCGCCAGCACCGCTTCCAAGGCCAGATCGACGTGCCGCTGAACGCCGCCGGGCGCGCGCAGGCCGAGCGCCTGGCGCAGCGCCTGGCGCGCGAATCGTTCGACGTGGTGGTGGCCAGCGACTTGCAACGCGCGCATGCCACCGCGCAGGCCGCGGCGGCCGGGCGCTCGATCGAGGTGGACCCGTTGTGGCGCGAACAGGCCTTTGGCGTGCTCGAAGGTCTCGATGCGTCGACCATCGCGCAGCAGCACCCGGAGCTGTGGGCCCAGTGGATGCGCCACGACGCCGACTACGCGCTGCCGGGTGGCGGCGAAAGCGTGCGCACGTTCCAGGAGCGGGTGTTGCGCGGCGTTCAGCGCATCGTGCAGGCGCATCCCGGGCGATGCGTCGCGGTGTTCACGCACGGCGGTGTGCTCGACATGCTGTGGCGCGCCGCGCAGCAGCAGACGCTGCACGGCGCACGCACCTGTGAGATCCCCAACACCGGCATCAACCGCCTGCGTTGGCGCGATGGCACGCTGCAGGTCGTCTTGTGGGCCGACGCGGCGCACCTCGACGGCTTGCCGCCGCAACCCGACACCACGCCGCTCGGCGTGCACAGTGTCTCGCCGCTCGGCGTGCACAGTGTCTCGCCGTTGGGCGTGCACAGCGTGGCCACACCGGCCGCGGCGTCCACACCGAGCGCAGCGACCTCGGCGCCGTTCGGCGCCCTGATGCCGGCGGCGCGTTAGGCCGCGGACCGCGTCACTGCCACGACCACGACGACACGTCGTTGGCCAGGATCGGCGCGTCTTTCCACACGCCCCTCAGGCCCGCCTTGCCGACGGTGATCCAGGTCGGCTGGTACAGGTAGGCGGCCACGGCGTCATCGGCTACCAGCTTCTGCGCATCGGCCAGCAGCTTGTTGCGTTGCGTGGCATCGGCGGTGGTATTGATCTGGTTCCACAGGTCGTTGAAGGGCTTGGACTCGTAGTTCCAGTAGTAGCCGGGGCGCGCGAAGTTGCCGAAGTCCAGCGGCTCGACGTGCGCGATCACCGTCAGGTCGTAGGCCTTCTGGCCGTACACGCCCGACATCCACTGCGCCCACTCCACGTTTTCGAGCTTGGCATTGATGCCCACCTTCGACAGCTGGGCGGCGATCACTTCGCCGCCCTGCCGCGCATAGGGCGTGGGCGGCAGCTTGATCGACAGCTCCAGCGGCGCGGTGACGCCGGCGTCCTTCAACAGCGCGCGCGCCTTGTCGGGCGCGAATGCATTGACCGCGGTGAGGTCGACGTAGCCCGGCGCGCCCGGTGCGTAGAAGCTGCCGATCGGCGTGCCGAAGCCATCGGCCGCACCTTCGATCACCGCCTTGCGGTCGATCGCCATCGCGATCGCGCGCCGCACGCGCACGTCGTCGAGCGGCTTGCGCTTGTTGTTGATCGCCAGGATGGTCTTGGAGCGCGAGGCGCCGATCAGCACCTGGTAGCGCTTGTCGTTCTGGAACTGCGCCAGGCTGCGCGCCGCGGCCACCCGCGGGAACACGTCGACGTCGCCCGACAACAGCGACGCCACCTGGGCGGCGGTGTCGCTGATGAAGCGGATGGTCACGCGGCGGATCTTCACCGCCTTCGGGTCGCGATAGCCGTCCCAGCGCGTCAGCACCACCGCGGAGCCCTTGTTCCAGCTCTCCAACTTGTAGGGTCCGGTGCCGATCGGCTGCGTGTTGTTGGTGGCCACGCTCTTCGGCTCGACGATCGACGCCGTGGTCTGCCCGAGCTGGAACAGGAAATCGGGGTTCGGGTTTTTCAGCGTCAGGATCACCGTGTGGTCGTCGGTGGCGGCGATGTGGGCGATGTTGTTGAACACCGCCTTGTCCTTGTTGACCGAAGCCGGCGCCACGGCACGCTCGTAGCTGAACTTGACGGCCGCTGCGTTGAACGGCTCGCCGTTGTGGAATGTCACGCCCTGCCTGAGCTTGAAGGCCCAGGTCTTGTTGTCGGGTGTCACCGTCCAGCTTTGCGCCAGCAGCGGGGCAATCGTGCCGTCGGGCTGGATCTTGGTCAGCGTCTCCAGCACGTTGTAGTGCACCACCTCGCCGATCGCCGACGCCGCGCCGGCGGTCGGGTCCAGCCCCGGCGGCTCCAGCGTCATGCCGAGCACGACGCTGTCCTTCTTGTTCTGCGCCTGCGCCGGCGCGACGGCGCACAACGCCGCGCATGCCACCAACGATCCGAGCGCGGCCCAGCCGCGCGGCCCCCTCACGATGCCCATGCGACGCCCCTTTGCGTGCCCAACGATGGGCACGATGGTAGCGCCGCGATCCGCACGCGGGTCTAGAACGGGATGTCGTCGTCCATGTCGTCGAAGCCGGTGGCCGACTTCGCGGCCGGCTTGCCGCGCCGGCGCGCGCGGCGCCGGCGCGCTGCGGCCCTCGCCAGGTCGTCGCCAGCCGCCCGCACCGCCGCCGCCCATGCCTTCGCGGCTGCCGAGCAGCTGCATCTGCTCGGCGATGATCTCGGTGGTGTACTTGTCATGCCTTCCTTGTCCTGCCACTTGCGGGTCTTCAGGCGGCCCTCGACGTACACCGGGCGGCCCTTCTTCAGGTACTCGCCGGCGATCTCGGCCAGGCGGTCGTAGAACACCACGCGGTGCCATTCGGTCTCTTCCATGCTTTTCGCCGCTGTCTTGGTCCTTCCAGTTGCGCGTGGTGGCCACGCTCACGTTGCAGATCGCCGAGCCGCTGGGCGTGTAGCGCACCTCCGGGTCGCGCCCGAGGTTGCCGATGAGGATGACTTTGTTGACGGATGCCATGGTGCGCTCCTGTGGGCGGAGGGGTCGTTTCCGACCCCGATGCGCCCATGATAGCCACGCGGCTCGCCTGCGCCATCGCACCGTGGAGCGCCCCCGGCGGCGGGCCCACTTGCGGTGGCGCGCGTCCACGGGGTCAGGGCTCGCCGTCCCAGTAATCCAGATTGGCGCTCGTGCGTTGCGCGCCGCGAAAGCCCTTGGCGAACGCGCCGTACTTGCCCGAGTCGGGGTACTCGCAGATCTCCGGCTCCTCCTGGGTGCTGATGCTGAGGTACGCATCGTCGCGTTCGACGTGTTGATGAACTGGTGCGGGTACGTCGGGACCGGGCGGGATGAAGACGACGTCGCCGGCCTTCACCGGCACCATCTCGCCGGCCACGCGCAGCTGCCCTCGCCTTCGAGCACGACGAACATCTCCTCCTGTGCGTGGTGCAAGTGGTACGGGCAGCTGCGCTTGCCTGCCGGCAGTACGTCGTAGCCGGCGCCGAGCTTGGTCGCCACCGTGCCGTCGGACACGCTGGCGCAGCGCGTGTCGTACAGCGGCTCACGCGTCTGGCGCTCCAGGGTCACTTGGTGCACGTTGCGCACCAGCTGGTGGCGCAGTGCTTCGCTTCGTTCGGTCATCGTCGACCCCTCATGTTCCGGGTTGGTGGCGCTGAAACGGCTGTGGCGGATTCTCCGCCGCGCCGTTCCGACACACCGGCGCGGGGACGGTACGAGGGGCAGCCGGCACGGCCCGTGCCGGCCTCGCTACCATCGCACATCCATGCACACCCTCGCCCGCGCCGACACGGAACCGACCGCCCCACTGGCGGTGCTGCACGAGGTGTTCGGCTACAGCGCATTCCGCGGGCCGCAGCAGGCGATCATCGAACACGTGTGTCGCCGGCGGCGACGCGCTGGTGCTGATGCCCACCGGCGGCGGCAAGAGCCTGTGCTACCAGGTGCCGGCGATCGCGCGCCACCGCGCCGGCCGCGGCGTGACGCTCGTGGTGAGCCCGCTGATCGCGCTGATGCACGACCAGGTCGGCGCGCTCGAGGAGCTCGGCGTGCATGCCGCGTTCCTCAACTCGACGCTGGAGTCCGACGAGGCGCGCGCGCATCGAGCGGGAGCTGCTGTCCGGCCGGCTGGTGCTGCTGTACGCCGCGCCCGAGCGCATCCTGACGCCGCGCTTCCTGGCGATGCTCGAGTCGCTGCACGAGCGCGGGCTGTTCGCGCTGCTGGCGATCGACGAGGCGCATTGCGTCAGCCAGTGGGGCCACGACTTCCGCGAGGAGTACCTCGGGCTGTCGCATGCTGCACGAGCGTTTCCCCGACGTGCCGCGCATCGCGCTCACCGCCACCGCCGATGCGCACACGCGCGCCGACATCGTCGAGCGCCTGGCGCTGCAGCGTGCGCGCCCGTTCATCAGCAGCTTCGACCGGCCCAACATCCGCTACACCATCGTCGAGAAGGACAACGGGCGCGCGCAGCTGCTGCGCTTCCTGCGCGACGAGCACGAAGGCGACGCCGGCATCGTCTACTGCCAGAGCCGCAAGAAGGTCGAGGAGACCGCCACCTGGCTCGAAGGCGAAGGCATCGCCGCGCTGCCGTACCACGCCGGCCTCGACGCCGACGTGCGCCGGCGGCACCAGGACCGCTTCCTGCGCGAGGAGGGCCTGGTGATGGTGGCCACCATCGCCTTCGGCATGGGCATCGACAAGCCCGACGTGCGCTTCGTCGCGCACCTCGACCTGCCGAAGAACATCGAGGGCTACTACCAGGAGACCGGCCGCGCCGGCCGCGACGGCGCACCGGCCAATGCCTGGATGGCCTACGGCCTGTCCGACGTGGTGAACCAGCGCCGCATGATCGACGAGAGCGCGGCCGGCGAGGAGTTCAAGCGCGTGCAGCGCGGCAAGCTCGACGCCTTGCTGGCGCTGGCCGAGGCGCACGACTGCCGCCGCGTGCGGCTGCTCGGCTACTTCGGCGAGGCGAGCTCGGCGTGCGGCAACTGCGACAACTGCCTGAGTCCGCCAGCGACCTGGGACGCCACCGAGGCCGCACGCAAGGTGCTGAGCTGCATCTACCGCTTCCGCCAGCACGGCGGCATCGGTTTCGGCGCCGGCCATCTGATCGACGTGCTGCGCGGCAAGAACACCGACAAGGTCGCACAGCACGGCCACGAACAGCTCTCGACCTTCGGCATCGGCGCCGATCTGAGCGAGGCGCAGTGGCGCGGCGTGGTGCGCCAGCTGGTCGCGCTCGGCCATGTGCGCACCGAGGGCGAGTTCAACACGCTGGCGCTCAACGAATCGGCACGTGCCGTGCTGAAAGGCGAGGTGCCGATCCTGCTGCGCGAGGCGCGCGAAGCGCCGCCGCGCGCCAAGGGTTCGCGCAAGGCAGGCCGCACCGCCGAGGCGCTGGTGCTCAACGCCGATGCGCAGACGCGCTTCGCAAGCCCTCAAGGTCTGGCGCGCCGAGGTGGCACGCGAACACAACCTGCCGGCCTACGTGGTGTTCCACGACGCCACGCTGGCGCAGATGGCCGAGCAGTCGCCCGACACGCTGGACGAACTCGCCGGCATCAGCGGCGTCGGCGCCAAGAAGCTGGAGGCCTATGGCGCCGACATCCTGCAGGTGATGCGCGGCGCGATGCCCACGCCGTGACGGGACCTGCGCGCGGCCGGCTCGGAAGCATTTGCTGACAAGCCGCCAACCCCGTTGGCACCTCGTGTGCGTTCAATGCCAGTGCGGCTGCGATGCGGCCGCGCTTGACATGGCAGACTTCAAGCGATGAACAACGACGCGGCGCCGCGGGTGGTGCACGCCGACGATGACGATGTGACGCTGATGTCGGCGTTCGCGGCCGGCGATGTGCAGGCCTTCGAGTGGCTGTACCGGCGGCACCACGGCGCGCTGTACCGATTCGTGCGCCGGCTGCTCGGGCGCGATGGCGCTGCGCAGGCCGACGAGGTGTTCCAGGACACGTGGCTGCGCGTGGTCCACGCCAAGGATCGATACGTGCCGCAGGGTGCGACCTTTCGCACCTGGTTGTTCACGCTGGCGCACCACCGCGCGATCGACGTGCTGCGGCGCTCGGGTCGCGAGGTGGCGCTGCCCGAGGGCGACGACGTCGAGCCTTTCGTGCCCGAAGGCACGCCGTGGTCGACCTGGCCGCGCCCGGAAGATGCGATCGACGAGGTGGTGTTCTGGCGCCGTGCCGGTGCCAAGCTGCTCGAGTGCCTGGAGCAGTTGCCGGTGGCGCAGAAGACCGCGTTCCTGCTGCACCACGAAGACGGCATCACGCTCGACGAGATCTCGCGCGCACTCAACATCGGCTTCGAGACGGCCAAGAGCCGCCTGCGTTATGCGCTGTCCAAGCTGCGCACCTGCATGGGCGCCCACCTCGACGCGGCGTCGCTGAGCTGGCGCCAGGTCCCCGACGGCGATGCAGCGGGCAGCGACAAGCCGGAGGCCGGCCCGCGCCGCCTGGGAGCTCGCGCATGAGCGAGGACCTGTCGCACGACGCCCACCTGCGCGCGGCGCTGCGCCACGCGCCCGACCATGCGCTCGCGCCGCCGGCGGGCGTGAGCCAGACCATCTTGAACGCCGCGCGTCAGGTGCACAAACCGGCGCGGCCGGCAGCGACACCGGCACCGGCGGTGCGCATCACGGTCGCGCCGCCGCGCGCGATCGCCTGGCTGCGCCAGTGGTTTGCGTCGCCGCGGCTGGCGGGCGGATTGGCCACCGGACTGGTCGCCGCGTTGGGCCTCGGCCTGTGGATCGACCTCGGGCGCGAGCCGGTGATCGATCGCACACCCGTCGAGGCGGCGAAAGAGATGCGCAGCAGCGAAGCGACGCCGGCCGCGCCGCCGGCGGTCGGGTCCGGCGACGCCAGCGCAGACGAACTGCGGCGCGCGCCGCAGCAGTCGGTGCCACCCGCCGCGCCGGCCGAAGGTTCGAGCACGAAGCGCAGCACGGACGCGACGGCGGCGAAATCCGAGCGCCGCGTCGAACCCGCGCTGCGCCAGGCCCCCGCCGCACGACCTGCACCGCCCGAGCGTCGCGAGGAACGTGTCGCGCCCGAGTCAGAAGGCGCCTTGGCGAAGGTGGCGCCACCGGCGGCGGCACCTGCGCCCGCTGCAGCGCCCGCGCCGGCACCCCGTTTCGAGCCCGCGCCGGCCGTGGCGGAGACCGCACGGGCGCAGGCTGAAGCAACGCCCGCGGCGCCCATGGCGACGGCGCCGGGCGCCCCCGACCCGCAACAGCGCGACGCCGCGGTGCGCAGCGACATGCGCATGTCCTCGGCTGCTGGCCGCGCCGCGGCGGTGGCCGGTGCACGCGCATCCGCCGTCGACAGTGCGGCAGACGCAGTGGCCACGGCATCGCCGGCATTCACGCTGCTGCGTCGCACGCGCAGCGAGATGGCCAATGGCCTTGCGCGCTGGACCTGGATGCCGCCCGGCAAGGCCGCGATCGTGCCGCTGGACGAGGCCGCGCACGAGTGGCTGGCGCGCGTCGTGCAAGCCTCGCGCGCGCGCTGGAGCGACACCACCGAGCGGGCCAGCCCCGGCGAGGCGCTCGAGGTGCGCTGGTGGCGCGACGATTGGCCGCAGGCCACGCTGCGCATCGAGGCCGATGGCCTGCGCTGGATCGAGCACAACGGTCGCATCCGGCACGCGCCGCTCGACCCCGCCACGTTGCAGCGCCTGCGCAATCCCTGAGGCAGCGCCCGAGGGCGGCCGCACCCGCGCCTGGCGCGCGACAGCAGCGCGCCCGTAAGATGGCCGGTTCCGCCCGCCGCGAGCCATGCCGAAGAAACCGACCGCGTCCACGCCCGAAGACAGTGGGGCTCCCCTGTACGCGCGCACGCTCCATGTGCGCGGCGCGCGCACGCACAACCTGAAGAACATCGACCTCGACTTGCCGAAGCATGCACTGGTGGTCATCACCGGACTGTCGGGGTCGGGCAAGTCGAGCCTGGCATTCGACACGCTGTACGCGGAAGGCCAACGGCGGTATGTCGAGAGCCTGTCGACCTATGCGCGGCAGTTCCTGCAGTTGATGGACAAGCCCGATGTCGACCTGATCGAAGGACTGTCGCCGGCGATCAGCATCGAGCAGAAGGCCAGTTCGCACAACCCGCGCTCCACCGTCGGCACGATCACCGAGGTGCACGACTACCTGCGCCTGCTGTTCGCGCGCGCGGGCACGCCGTTCTGCCCCGACCACGGGCTGCCGCTGCAGGCGCAAAACGTGAGCCAGATGGTCGACGCGGTGCTCGCACTGCCCGCCGATACGCGGCTGGTGATCCTGGCCCCCGTGGTGCGCGACCGCAAAGGCGAGTTCACCGAGCTGTTCATGCAGATGCAGGCGCAGGGCTTCGTGCGCTTTCGCATCGGCGCGTCCGGTGGCGAGCGCCAGGTGTTCGAAGCCACCGAGCTGCCCAAGCTGAAGAAAACCGAGAAGCACGACATCGACGTGGTGATCGACCGGCTGCGCGCTCGCCCGGAGATGAAGCAGCGCTTGGCCGAGAGCTTCGAGGCCGCCCTGCGCATCGCCGACGGGCGCGCGCTCGCGCTGGAACTCGACTCCGGCAACGAGCAGCTGTTCTCCAACCGCTTCGCCTGCCCGGTGTGCAGCTATTCGCTGCAGGAGCTGGAGCCTCGGCTGTTCTCGTTCAACTCCCCGGTCGGCGCCTGCCCCCACTGCGATGGACTGGGCCAGGTGACGGCCTTCGATCCCGAGCGCGTGGTGGCGTTTCCCAGCTTGAGCATGGCCGCCGGCGCGGTGAAGGGCTGGGACCAGCGCAACGCCTACACCTTCTCGATGATCGAAAGCGTGGCCAAGCACTACGGCTTCGACGTCGACACGCCGTTCGAGGACCTCAGCGCCGAGGCCCGGCAGGTGCTGCTGCACGGGTCCGGCGCGCAGGACGTGGAGTTCGTCTACAGCGCCGAAGGCGGCAAGGGGCGCGTGCGCACGGTGAAGCGCTGGCATCCGTTCGAAGGGATCATCCCGAACTTCGAACGCCGTTTTCGCGAGACCGATTCGGTCGCCGTGCGCGAGGATCTGGCGCGTTACCAGGCTGCGCGCCCTTGCCCACAGTGCGAAGGCACGCGGCTGCGGCGTGAAGCGCGCCACGTGCGATTGGCGGCGGCAGGAGACCCCCAACCGGCACACGGCAAGGCCATCTACGAGATCGAGCGCGCCACGCTGGCCGAGGCGCTGGCGTACTTCGAGTCGCTGCAACTGAGCGGCGCCAAGGCGGAGATCGCCGACAAGGTGGTGCGCGAAATCCGCGCGCGGCTGAAGTTCCTGAACGACGTGGGCCTGAGCTACCTGAGCCTCGACCGCGGCGCCGACACGCTGTCGGGCGGCGAGGCGCAGCGCATCCGGCTGGCAAGCCAGATCGGCTCCGGGCTGACCGGCGTGATGTACGTGCTCGACGAACCGAGCATCGGGCTGCACCAGCGCGACAACGCGCGCCTGATCGACACGCTGAAGCGGCTGCGCGACCTCGGCAACAGCGTGCTGGTGGTCGAGCACGACGAGGACATGATCCGTGCCGCCGACCATTGCGTGGACCTCGGTCCCGGCGCCGGCGTGCATGGCGGGCAGCTGGTCGCGCAAGGCACGCCGCAGCAGATCGCCGAGCATCCAGCGTCGCTGACCGGACAGTTCCTGTCGGGGCGCCGTCGCATCGCCGTGCCGCCGCGCCGCACGCCGTGGCAGACGCCGTCGCTGATCGACGGCGCGGACAACCCGGCCGCGACCCAGCTGCGCATCGTCGGTGCGCGCGGCAACAATTTGCGCGACGTGACGGCGGAGATCCCGGTCGGCCTGTTCACCTGCGTCACCGGCGTGTCGGGCTCGGGCAAGAGCACGCTGGTCAACGACACGCTGTACACCGCGGTGGCGCAGCACCTGTACGGCAGCACGCAGGAGCCTGCGCCGCACGAGGCGATCGAGGGGCTGGACGCGTTCGACAAGGTGATCGCGGTCGATCAAAGCCCGATCGGCCGCACGCCGCGCAGCAACCCGGCGACCTACACCGGCCTGTTCACGCCGATCCGCGAGCTGTTCGCCGAAGTGCCGTCGGCGCGCGAACGCGGCTATGGCGCCGGGCGCTTCAGCTTCAACGTGGCCGGCGGCCGCTGCGAGGCCTGCCAGGGCGACGGCGTGATCAAGGTCGAGATGCACTTCCTGCCCGACGTCTATGTGCCCTGCGACTCCTGCCGCGGGCTGCGCTACAACCGCGAGACGCTGGAGATTCTCTACAAAGGGCACAACATCAGCCAGGTGCTCGACCTGACGGTGGAGGAGGCGCACCGATTCTTCGAGGCGGTGCCCACCCTTGCGCGCAAGCTGAAGACGCTGCTCGACGTGGGGCTGGGCTACGTGAAGCTGGGCCAGAGCGCCACCACGCTGTCGGGCGGCGAGGCGCAGCGGGTGAAGCTGGCGCTGGAGCTGAGCAAGCGCGACACCGGCCGCACGCTGTACATCCTGGACGAGCCGACGACCGGGCTGCACTTCGCCGACATCGAATTGCTGCTGACGGTGCTGCACCAGCTGCGTGACGCCGGCAACACGATCGTCGTGATCGAGCACAACCTCGACGTGATCAAGACCGCCGACTGGCTGATCGACCTGGGGCCAGAGGGCGGTGCCGGCGGCGGCCGCATCGTCGCAGCCGGCACGCCGGAGGCCGTCGCTGCTGCCGATGGCAGTCACACCGGGCGCTTCCTGCAGCCTGTGCTGCAAGCCGGGCGGGCGGGCCGCTAGAAGCGGCTCAGACCGCGCGCCGCCCAAACAAAAGGCCGGCACACCGGCCGGCCTTCTTTGCGCGCTGCAGGCCCACGAAACGGGCCCGCGCGAGCTTCACTTCAGGTGGTTGTTGATCAGCTTGGTCATCTCGAACATCGACACCTGCGCCTTGTTGAAGATCTCCTTCAACTTGGAGTCGGCGTTGATCATCGTGCGCTTGACCTTGTCCTGCAGACCGTTCTTCTTGATGTAGTCCCACACCTTCTTGGTCACCTCGGTGCGCGGCATCGGCTTGTCGCCGATCACGGCAGCCAGCGACGCGCTGGGCGTCATGGCCTTCATGAACGCCGCATTCGGGGTGCGCTTCTTGGCAGGGGCCTTCTTCTTCGCGGCCTTCTTGGCAGGGGCCTTCTTCTTGGCCGGGGCCGCCTTCTTCGCAGCCTTCTTGGCCGGCGCCTTCTTCGCTGCCTTCTTCGCGGCCTTTTTGGCCGGGGCCTTCTTTGCTGCCTTCTTCGCAGCCTTCTTCGCAGTTGCCATTTTTGATCTCTCCATCACGTGAGTGGTTGATGTGCCGGGATCCGGGTGAGAGCCGCGTGAGCTCTCGTTTCTCTCACGATCCCTGCGGGCGCGATAGTACAGAGAGTTTTCCCCGGTGAGAAGCCTTTTTCCCTCGTGGAGAGCGCTTTTCTCCCTCGTGGCGCGCATTTCTGTCGTGGGCGCGCATCACGCGCAGCCCTGTGACGCGCCTCGGTGCGGCGCTATGCTCGCGCCCATGAAGCTGCTCGTACGCTGGTTGTTGTTGGCCGCAGCACTGCTGCTGGTGGCGCACCTGTACACCGGTGTGCAGGTCGCGAGCTTCGGCTCCGCGATGATCGCTGCCCTCGTGCTGGGCCTGCTCAACACGCTGGTGCGGCCGCTGCTGGTGCTGCTCACGTTGCCGGTGACGCTGCTCACGTTGGGCTTGTTCCTCTTCGTGATCAACGCGCTGATGTTCTGGGTCGCCGCCAGCATCCTCGACGGCTTCAACGTCACCGGATTCGGCGCGGCGCTGATCGGCTCGTTGATCTACAGCCTGGCCGGCGTGGTGATCGACGTGGCGATCGAGCGCGTGTTCACCCCGGCCGCGGCCTGAGCGGCCGCGCGGCGTCCGGTCAGGGACCGTTGCGCGCGCGCAGTTCGTCCATCAAGCGGCGGCGTTGGCCTTCGAGGTCGCGCAGGCGCGAATCGATCACCGACGATTCGATGAAATCCTGCGGGGCGCTGCCGGCGCGCGCCAGCCGCTGGCCGGCACGCAGGCGGTCGATCGCGCCGCCGAGGTCACCGTTGGCGGCATGCGACTCGGCCAGCGCACGCACCGCACGCAACGCCTGCCCCTGGCGCTCGGCCAGCGACGACAGCGTGGCCCAGGCCAGCGCGTCGCTGCGGTGTTCGCTGACCCACGACTGCAGCAGCTCCGACTGGCGCTTGACCCGCGCCCCGTCGTTCACCGCCAGCACGACCTGGCTTTCGAGCAGCAGCCGCGCCCGCGACGCATCGTCGGGCACCGCGGACATGCGCTTGCTGGCGAGCTGCGCATCACCCTGCGTCAGTGCGAGTTCCACACCCAGCATGGCCCAGACGCGGGTGCTGCGCGCCGGCAGCGAGGCGCTGGCGACCTGCCGCTCGCCCTGCGCGAACGCCTCGTTGGCACGCGCGAAGTCGCGCAGCAGCGCCGAGGACAACGCGCTGGCGTAGAGCAGGCCGAGACGCTCGTCGGCGCTGGCGGCGCTCGACCTGTCGAGATCCTGCAGACGCTGACGCGCGGGCACTGTGGGATCCATCAGCACGCGTGAGCGCGCCTGCATCAACGGATGTTCGGGCCGCACCAGCTTGCCGGCGGCGGCGGTGCTCTGGCGCGCGCGCGCCTCGGCCACGCGCTCGGTGGTGAGCGGGTGGCTGCGCAGGTACGGGTACGAGCCGCTGTCGACCAGCCGGTTGGCGTGGTCGAGACGTCTCGAACATGCGCGCCATGCCCGAGGGCGCGAAGCCGGCTTGCCCGAGCACCGACATCCCGATGCGATCGGCCTCGCGCTCCATGTCGCGCGAGAAGTTGAGCTGGCCCTGGATCGCGGCGGCCTGACTGCCCATGATCGCCGCCTGGGCGGCATCGGGGCTGTTGGCGCGCGAGGCCGCGATCAGCCCGACGATCATGCCGGCCAGCGCCAGCAGGCTTTGGCGACTGCTCGCCGTGACGCTGCGCGCGATGTGGCGCTGGGTCACGTGGGTGAGTTCGTGCGCCAGCACCGAAGCCAGCTCGTCGGCCGCCCCGGTGAGCGCGATCAGGGCCAAGTGCACCCCGACGAAGCCGCCCGGCAGCGCGAACGCGTTCACGCTGCGGTCGCGAACCAGGAACGCCTCCCAGGCGAAGTTGGCCTCGATGTCCGCCGTGATGTCGCCCTGCTGGCGCGCCGCCGCCACCAGCGGCTGCCAGATCGACAGCAGGTATTCCTGCAGCACCGGATCGTCGAGATAGGCCGGATCGCGCCGGACCTCGCGCATGATCTGCTCGCCGAGGCGCTTTTCGGTGGCGACGGTCACGTCGTCGGACGCCGACTCACCGAGCGAGGGCAGACGCACCTGCGACCATGCCGGAGGCACGCAGAGCGCGCTACACAGCACCGCGACGCAGGCGCGCCGCACCACACCTGCGCGCAGTGGGGAGGGGAGGCGAATGCGGTCGGGACGCACGGTGTCGCAATGGAGCTGGCGATGCGGCAATCGGTTGGAGCGCCCGCAGCGTCAACGGTTCACCGGCCTATGATCGCACCGTCGCGTTGCCCGCTTGTAAACGGACCTTTTTGACCCGCACGACCATGCCGCCCGCCGACAGCCCACTGACGCATTTCGATCCGCAAGGCCAAGCGCACATGGTCGACGTGTCGGCCAAGGCCGAGACACACCGCATCGCACGCGCTCGCGGCAGCATTCGCATGCAAGCGACCACGCTGGCGTTGATTGCTTCCGGCAGCGCCGCCAAGGGCGACGTGATCGGCATCGCGCGCATCGCAGCCATTCAAGCCGCCAAGCGCACGGCCGAGCTGATCCCGCTGTGCCATCCGCTGCCGCTGACGCGCGTGGCGGTGGAGTTCGAGATCGATGCCGCGGCCAACGCGGTGCACTGCACCGCGCAAGCGGAGACGTTCGGCCGCACCGGCGTCGAGATGGAAGCGCTGACGGCAGTGCAGGTGGGGCTGCTCACGGTGTACGACATGTGCAAGGCCGCCGACCGCGGGATGGTGATGGGCGACGTCCGGCTGCTGGAGAAGAGGGGGGGCAAGTCGGGGAGCTGGGAGGCACCAGAGTAGCGCCGCGCACCGCGCTTGGCGGCAACTCTCAATATCGCGTGAACTCGCGCCAGTGCACTTCGCGCGTGGGTGGCTGGCACTGAAATGCCAGCGCGGCCTGCGCCGGGTCCTGGCACGGCGCGAAGTATTCGTCCGCGCCCGGGTTGCGAAACTCGCGAATGCGCGCAGCCAGCCAGCGCGCCTTGTCGACCTCGCCCTCTGCGGCGAGCGCCTGCGACCAGGCGATCATCAAGCGCACGTCGAGCAACTGGTGCGGCGCGCGCTTGAACGCCAATTGCTGCGGCGGCGACAGCGGCGCATGAGGCTCGCCGAACGCCGTGGCAGCAGCGTAGTCGGCATGGTGGCCAAAGAGAGGGCTGCGTTGTCCCGACACGATTCGCACTTCGAGAGGAGCAGCAGCGAACTCAGGCGGGTTGTAGATGCGCGCCACCGTGCGGTAGTCCAGCGCCGCTGCGAGGGCACCGAACACCATCACGCCACCCGCGGCGGTCGTCGCGAGACCCGCTCGCACCGCTGGTCGCGAAGGCGGCAGGTCGGTCGCCATGCGTCCCAGCGGGGCGTTCGCCGGGTGACAGGGCCATCCCGAATGCGAAGGCTGCGGGCAGCAGGAAGTAGTCGTACCACAGTGGGTACTCCAGCATGCTGTGCAGGCCGATCATCAGCAGCAACATCAGCGCGACCCGACGATCGACACGCTCGTGGCCTGCGCACGCCGCCGAACCGCGCCACGCGCGCGCCAATGCCAGGGTCAGAAGGGCGGCCACTGCCGTTCCCATCGGCAGGCCGATCTCGGCCCATAGTTGCAGCACGATGTTGTGGGCGTGGTCGAAGAAGGCCGTCGGGCGAGTTGGAAAGGCGGTCAGCGACCAGGCCGCATTGAACTCGCCGAATCCCACCCCGAGCAGCGGCTGGTCGGCGATCAGCCTGAGGGTGTCAGACCAGATGGCCAGCCGAGAGCTCGACATGTCGTCGCCCGAGGCGATGGCGGTCAGACGAGTCTCGCCGCCGAACAAGTGACCAGTGACATGAGCCCAGATCGTGAGAGCCCACCAGATCAAGCCATAGACGACCGGGGTGATCACCAATGCGCGACGGGTCGCCGTTGACAGGCCTTTGTCGAAGAGACCCCAAGCGCACAGCAACAGCACGCCGACGATGCCCGTCCGTGAGCCGGTCAGCACGGTGGCGCCCAGCAGCAGCGCGCCGGCACCCCATGCGGCTCGCCGCGTCATCCGCCCCGTCTCCAACAGCCCCGCGACGACGACAAGAGACCACAGCAGCCAGCTGCTCAGATGATTGGGTTGGCGCAGGTTGCCGACCGCGCGGCCGACAGCACCGGAGCGCGCGATCCAGTCGCCATCCGGCGCATCGGGCCAGAAGAACTGAATGACCCCGATGACCGAGTTGATCAACCCGGCACACAGCACCCCAGTGAAGAACCAGGCGGCGATGCGTTGCGGATGACTGCGGTACGCCCGATGGGCCGCATGCAGCACGACCACCGCAAACACCATCGACGGCAGCGTGGACCAGGCCAACGACGCCGGCCAGAAGGCAAAAAGGGAAGATCCAATGCCGCAGACCAGCAGCAGCCCAACGGCGGCTACCACCGGCCACGCCTCCACCACGAAAGCGCGCGCCGGCACGCTAGTCAACTGGCCGATGAGCGTGACGACCACGCCCCAGCAGGCGATTGCCAGGCACTGGTTGAGCAGCGTCGGCGACGGGGGGACGTTGAGCGCGAGCACGGTGGGCAGCACCGTGGCCATGACGAGCGCCCATTGCGCGGTTCGCTCAACGCCGCGGGTTTGCATCCCGAGACTCGATCGCGCTTACTTGGGTGACGGCGACATCACCTGTGCGAATTCGGGCACCTGCTTTGAAAGCTCGCTCCACTCGTTGAGGGCCGCCTGGCAATGCGAGGTGTTGTTCAGCAGGCAGATCCGCTCCAGCGCCCAGCGCGCCTGGCTTGCATCTCCCTGCAGCGCAGAGGTCTGAGCGTACCGCATCAAGCCATCGGTGGACGGATAGCGGTCGAGGGTGCGCCTCAGCAGCGCCAGATCGGCGACTGGCATGTCCTTGCTCGGTTCTGCGTACAGGCGCTCGACAGCGGTCTGCATGAAGGCCAACAGGACAGGGCGCTCCATCGGCGTCGGGTGCGGGTTGTGGATGTGCGCCGCGCGCAGCCTGAGCCTCAGCAAGTTCGCCTCGAGGTCTCGGTAGTCGTTGACCGCCACGGCCATCGCCACCGCGAGCGCGGTTGTCGACATCACGACGGCGGCTCGTGGCACGCGCGGGCCATCGCGACCTCCGCTCAAGGCATTGAGCGTTCCCATCATCATCGCCGCGGGCACCAGGAAGAAAAGGAACGCGTGCGGCAACTCGACCAACGCGTGCAGCACGAACAGGGCAAGCGCCAGCAACAGCAGCCGTTGCGGCTCGCTGCGACAGGCGCGCCATTGCACGACGGCCCACCACGCGATGGCGCCGATGATCAGCAGGCCCAGCGGCACCCCATTCCAAACAAGCAAGTCGAGTGGCAGGCTGTGTGCGTGCTGAACGGCGACGCGGAGATCGGGATAGCGCTCGGCCAGATTCATGTGCGCCACGAGGCCCTGGTTCCAGCCGTAGCCGCCCCAGGGCCGCTGTGCAATCTCGTCGAGGGCCAGGCGCCAGATCAGCGGTCGCTTGCCGATCGATGTCTCTTCGCGCAAGGAAAGCGGTGCATCGCCGGGAAGTGCCTGTCCGAACTGGCTCAGTCCGACGACGATCAGCGCGAACGCCAGCAACAACGCGAGCACCGCAGGAACATGGGGACCCGACCGGGTCTTCTGGCGCGCGTACAGCGCTGCGCCGGCCAGCATTGCGACCTCGATCCAACCGGTTCGCGATCTCGTCATCGCGGCAGCCATCAGCAGGGCCAGAGCACAAAGGAACGCCGTGCGCCCCTGAATCGCTCCTCGGGCAAAGAACCACCAGACGGCCACCACGCCCCAGCACAACAAGGTCGCGAGATTGTTGGGTTGTCCCACGTTGCCGGAAACGCGCCCCGCAAACTTGGGGAAAGGGACCAGATCGCCGAGCCAGCCCTGCTCAAGCCACTGGTACAGCGCCAGTCCGGCACTCAGGAGCGCTGCGACGGCGAGGCTGGCGAACAGCATGTCGGCCAGGCGCAATGGGGCCAGATGCTGCGCCTCGCGCGCAACCGCCATGGTGAAGGCCAGACCCAACAGGCACAGCGCGACGATCCGGCCTTCGCCGGCTAGGGGATACACGCCTGCTGCGGCCTGAACGAGCGGGACGACTGCCAGGGCGATGAGAAACAGAGAGGCCGCATCCAGGGACCAGGCATTGCCACCTCGCACCAAGACCCATATGGCAACTGGCAAAACGACTGCCGCCGCGACCGCCTCGCTATAGAACGCAGGCCAGGGAGCGGTGTGCAGGGGCATCAACCATGGCATCGCGGCAAGGACGATCCACAGGAGCCGGCCTACTCCTACCCATTGCCCAGTGGCTACCGGCTTGGCGGCCGTCTTGCTGTCCATGAAAGGCACCGTCGATCGTTGGGTGAGCACAAAAGGCAAGGCGGCCTTGCGGCCGCCCTGCTGGTCATCAAGAGACTGACCTAGATCAACGGCATTCCGACGGCAGGTACTTTTGGGGAATGCCGGACGAGCACGTCCAGCGCAGCTGGCCCGTATTGGCCGCCACTTCAGCCGGGGTCAGCGTGATGGTCGCCGAGGGCGTTCGGCACGGTCGACGTGGCCGTCACGACGCCCGTCGCATCGGTGATTGCGATGCCCGAGACGTACTTGGTGGCGCCGGGGAACACGTAGCCGCTGCTGGCAGCGGTCACCAGAGCGAGGCCGCCCAGCGACGATGCCGACTCGGCCACCGCCAGCTTGGCCGGCGAAGCCATCACGATCACTTCGCTGATCTTGGCGCGGGTCGTGTAGTCCTGGTAAGCCGGCAGCGCGACCGCCGCCAGAATGCCGATGATCGCCACGACGATCATCAGTTCGATCAAGGTGAAACCTTGTTGGACACGTTTCATGTTTGACTCTCCTTGGAGCTTGGGTGGGTTGGGTTCCGCCTTGGAGGAATGCAGAGGCCGTGCCAGCCACAAAACGAGGCAAATGGCCCCTGGGATGCGGGTTAATTCACGGTGGTTACAGGCGGTGTGCCGTGTTGCGTCAGATGTGTATGTTGCCGTGTGACGCATCCGGTCACCCGCCGGCAATGTCGGCTTACTCAATCGGGATGACCTGACCGGGCGTCAGCGCGCGGATGCGGTGCGGGCTGTTCAGCGCAGCAATCTCGCTCATCACCGCATCGACCTCGCCCGGCTTGATGTGGGTGATGAACACGTTGGTCGGTTGATCCAGACGCGACAGCTCCTGGCCCAAAGCCGCGGGGCACAAGTGGCGGCTCACGCGCGCGAGCTGACGCTCTTCGTCGCTGAATGCGGTTTCGATCACCAGCGCACCGATGCGCATGCCGTGCAGGCGCGTCCACAGCGCCGGGTTGGGTCCGGTGTCGCCAGTGAAGATGAACGCGCCGCGTTTGGCCACCGGCGCGCCGTGCACCGCAAAGCCCACTGCCGGCACCGTGTGTTCGGCCGGCAGCACTTCGATGCGCCGCTCGCCCAAGGTGATGGTCTGGCCGATCTCGAACGGCACCAGCTGCAGCATCGGCGAATCGGCCGATGGCAGGCGGGTGAAGTCGGGCCAGATGACGCCGTTGAAGATGTGCGCGCGCATGGCCTCGATCGTCGCCGGCAGCGCGTGCACCTGGATTGGCACGCGATCCTTGCGCGTGCGCATCACGCTGTCGGCCAGCAAGCCAATCGACAAAATGTGGTCCAGATGCGAGTGGCTGATCAGGATGTGATCGATCTCGCTCAGTTCCTCCAGCGTCAGATCGCCGACGCCGGTGCCCGCGTCGAGCAGCACGTCGGTGTCGAGCAGAAACGCCGTCGTGCGGCTGGTGCCGCCGATCGAACCGGAACAACCGAGGACGCGGATCTGCATAGAGCTGTCTAGGGCGCCGTCCTCATGCGGCTCGATGGGCACTCAGGGTACATCTGTTCCGGCAATGCCGTGACACTTCGCGAACGGTTCATGCGCCGTTGCATGCATGCGCATGGTGCGGCGCAGCGGGCAATGACGCAAGCCGGGAAATTGGCGTTCGCGGTGGGAGCCAGAGCCTCGCCGTGCGGGCGCCGCGATGGTCGTGACAGGCGTCACGACGACCATGCTCAAGTTGTGGCTCAGCTCTGGATGAACTGCATCTGCGTGCCGGCCAGCTCGATCACGTCACCGTTCTTCAGGTGCACGGAATCGCCAGTGAGCGGCGAGCCGTTGATCGCCGGGCGGTGCGAGCCTTCGACGTGCGCGATCACGTAGCCGCCCGGGCGCTTGGTGATCGAGGCGACCTGCACGCCGGGCTTGCCGACCGTGGTCACCACCTTGGTCAGCGACACCTCGCGACCGGCTGCTGCTCCGTTGAGCACCTTGATCGAAGCCGGATTGCTGCTGGCACCGAGCGTGCCGAAGCCAGAATTGGAGCCCAGCCCAGAGGTCTGCGAGAACGCCGGTGCGGATGCGCCCGCGGCGCCGGGAGCCTGCGCGCCCGGACGCATGATCATCGTCTTTTCGTAGTCGGCGCCTTCCTCGACCAGGTACTTGATCTTGTACTTGCCGATTTCGACGGTGTCGTTGTGCGCCAGCAGCTGCTTCTTGACGGCCTTGCCGTTGATGTAGGTGCCATTGGTGCTGTTCAGGTCTTCGATGAAGACGTCCTGTCCCACCATTTGCAGCACCGCATGCTCGCCGCTCACCGCGAGGTTGTCGATCACGATGTCGTTGTAGGGCCGCCGGCCCAGCGTGGTCTTGTCCTTGATGATCTGGACCTCTTTGATGACCACACCATCGAGTGACACCACCAGCTTGCCCATGCTCGTCCTCTAGTGAATCGTCGCGCGCACCGCGTGGCAACTGCCGCCGCTGTTAAGTGCCTCTCAGCGCTTGAACGGCCACCACGAACGGCCCGTGCCCCCGGGGCCAGCGGTCGCGCGGACCAGAATGAGGGAGATATTATCCTTTCCGCCCGCCTCATTGGCCGCTTCCACCAGGGCAGGCCCTGCCGATTCGATCGAGTCGTGGGTCTGCAGCAACTGTGCGATGCCCGCGTCGTCGACCATGTCGGACAACCCGTCCGAGCACATCAGGTAGACGTCTCCAGCCTGCACTTCGTGCAAATGGGTCTCGAGCAGCACCGTGTCCTCCACGCCCACGGCGCGGGTCACGAGGTTCTTGTTGGCCGAAAACGCCGCCTGCTCGGCGGTGATCAGCCCGGCGTCGATCTGCTCCTGCAACAGGGAGTGATCGCGCGTGATCTGCGACAAACGCCCGGCACGCCAACGATAGGCGCGCGAGTCGCCCACATGGCCAAGCAGCAGGCGCGACTCGCGGAACACCGCCACCACCAGCGTCGTGCCCATGCCGGCGTACTGCGGGTTGGAGTTGGCCGCGTTGAAGATCGCGCGGTTGGCGTTGTCGACGCAGATGTCCATCGCACGCCGCACCTCGGTGTCGGTGGCATGGCCTGCGGCCTCTTGCAGCCAACGGCCCAGTTCGGTCTTGATGAACGAGGTCGCCATCGTGCTGGCCACCTCGCCGGCGTTGTAGCCGCCCATGCCATCGGCCAGCACCGCCAGGGCGTTGACCGGGTCGACCTCGACCGAGTCCTCGTTGTTCGAGCGCGACCGGCCGGCGTCCACGGCATGGAAGTACTCGAAGCTCATGGCGTTGGCAAGGCGCTGAGTGCGGTGGCGGTGGCGGGCCGATTGTGCCTCGGATCCACCTGCAACGCCGCCCTCCGGACAGTCCCTGGTCATGGGGTCGCAGGCTCGTGCGCCCCACGATTTCCGGCACAAACCAACAGATGGGCGGCCAACTCATCGGCGTTGGCGGGTCGCGCCATCGGATTCTTGGCCAGTGACCGCATCACCACGCCGACGAGCGCGGGGTCCAGATCGGGCCGCAACGCCAGGAGATCCGGCGCCGGTTCCGTGGCCACGGCGCGCAGCAGGGCGCCGAGGCTGTCGCGCTCGTGCGGCCGGCGGCCCGCCAGCAGCTCGAACAAGCTGGCGCCGAGTCCATAGACATCGGCGGCGGGTCCGACCGCGCCGCCGGCGAGCTGCTCGGGCGCCATGTAGTCGGGCGAGCCGAGCGTCACGCCCGAGCGCGTTTGTGTGTGCTCGCCCATGCGGGCCAGGCCGAAGTCGCTGAGCTTGACGGTGTCGGTAGCCCAATCGACCAGCACGTTGGCGGGCTTGACGTCGCGATGGATCACGCCCTGACGGTGCGCATAGGCAAGCGCCTGGGCGATGCGTGCCCCGGTCTGCGCCACTACGGGCGGCGGCAGCAAGCGGGCGGACCGGGCGTAGCGCGACAAGTCGCTGCCGCGCACCACCTCGAGCGCCATCCAAGCGCCTTGCTCGGAAGGGCCCGCGTCCAGCACCTTGACGATGCCTGGATGGCTCAAGCCACGCAACAGGGTGGCTTCGCGGCGAAAGCGTTCCAGCGCATCGTGCCATTCCGGGGATGCAGGTCTGGCGCCGAGCTCGAGCAGCTTCAACGCAACCCATTGCCCGCTTCGCTGGTCTTGCGCCAGGAACACCTCCGCGGCCGCCCCTTGCCCGATGCGCCGTTCGATGCGGTAACGCGCCACGCCCGTTGCCGCCTCCGTGCTGCGCGCTGGATCCGCCGGGGCAGCGGTTCTGCGTTGCGTGAGCCAGCGCCACATGCGTGCCCTCTGCGATCGGTTCGCGACGCCTTGGCGTGCAGCAGACTTGCCGTTGCGGTGCTGCGGTGCCTGGCGTGACGACCTTATCACAGCATGGCGCCGGCGTGCCGTGCAGCGAAGCCGCGCATCCATCTACCACAGCACGCACGTCGGCTTCCATCGGCGTTGATCCTTGGCGCGCCGTGCTACCCGCATTGGAGAATCGCGCCGAGGCGGAGGGGCGTCGGATCGGGCCTGGGCGCGCCGCGAGCAACAGGAGGACATCTGCATGGACGCTATGGCATGGCTGACGGTCGCAATCTTCGCGGTCACGATCGTGGTCGTGATCAGCAACGCCGTCGACAGCACCGTGGCGGCCTTGATCGGTGTCACCTTGATGATCTGGATCGGCGTGATGACCGAGACCGATGCCTTCGCGCTGGTCGACTGGAACGTCATGGCCATCCTTGTCAGCGTGTGGACCATCGCGGCGTACTTCGGCAAGACCGGCGTGCCAAGCTGGCTGTCCGTGCAGGCGCTCAGGCTTTCCGGTGGACGACCGGGGCTGCTGGTGATCACGCTGTCGGTGCTGTCCGGTGTGATCTCGATGTTCGTCGACAACGTGGTGGTGATCCTGATGATGGCGCCGGTGGCGCTGCCGCTGGCACGCGCCCTCAAGCTGCCGATCACGCCGCTGGTGCTGATGATCGGATTCTCAGCCAACTTCATGGGCTCGGCCATGCTGCTCGGCGATCTGCCGCCGCAGATGCTGCACAGCGTGGCCGGTGCCGAGTTCATGGACTTCTTCTGGCACGAGGGCCGTCTGTCGTCGTTCCCGATCCTGTCCTTGACGTTCGCGATCACGCTCGGGGCGATGTACGTGTACGGCTTTCGCGGTTTCGGGCGGCAAAGCGTCGACATCGAAAAGCTCGGCATCGAGACGCACATTCCCAACAAGCTGTTTGCGACCGTGGTGGTCGGCTGGTTCCTGCTCACCGTGCTCGGCATGGCGCTGCGCGAAGTGTTCGGCGTCAAGCTCGGTTTCATCGCGATGACCGGTGCCGTCACGCTGGTGCTGCTGCTGGAGTTGCTGGGCGATCGGGTCAAGGCGCCGCCATTCGAAGAGGTGTTGACCGAGCTCGACTGGCGCGCCATCTTCTTTTACGTGGCGCTGTTCGCGCTGGTGGGTGGGCTCGAGCGCACCCATGTGCTGGACGCGCTGGCCCAGGCGCTCAAGCCGGTGTTCACCAGCAGCTACACGCTCGGCGCCACGTTGCTGTATTGGGTCACGGTGCCGATCGTCGGCATCGTCGAGCACGACGCATATATCCTGACCTTCCTGCACACCATCAAGGATCTGCAGAAAGATGGCGTGCCGCCGTGGCCGCTGTGGTGGATGTTGTTGTGGTCGGGCACGCTGGGAGCAACCTGACGGTGGCCGGCGCGCCGGCGCTGTATGCCGCGCTCAACATCTGCCAGCGCGAAGAAGACCGCCGCGTGTCGCTGCGCGAGTTCCTCTCCTGGAGCGTGCCGTTCACGCTGGTGTCGGCCGCGGTGTGCTATGTGATCGGCATGCTGATCTGGGTGCTTCCTTACGCCAAGTGAACTGCGGGTACCAACTTCGAGGCCATTCGCGATGTACAAGCACATCCTGATTCCGACCGATGGTTCCAAGCTGTCGGGCCGCGCCATCGAACACGCCATGACGATCGCGCGTTCGATGGGGTCGCGGGTGACGGGTTTGTTCGTGGCGCCAGCGCCCACGCCGTTGGTGTTCAAGGGCTTGGTGCCGGTGCGCCACCTGCAGCCCGATCAGCACGCGGCGCTGAACGTCAAGGCCGCCGAGCGCTATCTGGGCGAGATCGAGGCGGCCGCGCAAGCCGCCGGCGTGCGATGCGAGGGCCTGACGGTCGAGGATGAATTTCCGGCCGAAACGATCCTGCGCATCGCCGCCAAGCACAAGTGCGACTTGATCGTGATGGCCTCGCACGGGCGCCGCGGCATGGCCGGCGTGCTGCTCGGCAGCGAAACGCAAAAGGTGCTGGTCCAGGCCAAGGTGCCGGTTCTGGTGTGCCGCTGACGCGGCACCCGCTGCCGCGCGTTCACTTCACCAGCAGCACCGGCACCGCCGCGTGCTCGACGGTGCCCATCGCCACCGAGCCGACCACGGCCGACGTGTGGCTGCCCAGACCGCGCGAGCCCATCACGATGAGGTCGCACCCCAGTTGCTGCGCCGCTTGTGCGATGGTGGGACCCGGCACGCCGACCCGCTGGTGTTCGGTTGCGCTCAGGCCCTGCGCGGCCAGCCATTCGCGCGCCGGCGCCAGCGCCGCCTCGCTGCGCTCTCGGTAGTACTCATCGAGCGAATTGGCCGAGACGAACGACGACACGTCGCCCGATACGGGGCGCTGCACATTGATCAGGTGCAGTTCCACCGCCGGCCGGCTCGCGCAGTTGCTGGCGCAGCGCCTCCAACTGGCGCACGGCGTGCAGCGCGCCTTCGGAGCTGTCGACCGCGAGCAGCACGCGGCGCAACGCGCCCTCGCGCGGTGCCCGTGGGACCGTCGGCAGCACCGGCCGACGCGCAAGCGCCCGTGCGGCCAACGTGCGGCCCAGCAGCAGCACCAGCAAGGCGCCGGCCGTGCCGGCTGCATAACGCAGCCACCAGAGCTCCGGCAGCTTGGGCAACTGGGGCATGACCTGGGCGTCGATCAGCACCGGGTCGGTCATCGCCATCGTGCCGGCGATCCAGCCGAGCAGCATCGCGCCCAGCGTGATGATCGATGGGAAACGATCCATCAGCCGGATCACGAACTGGCTGCCCCAGACGATGATCGGGATGCTGACCAGGATGCCGAAGATCACCAGCGCCATGCTGTGGTCGCCGCCGGCCGATTCGGCCGCGCCGGCGATGGCGATCACGTTGTCCAGGCTCATCACGAAGTCGGCAACGATCACCGTCCTGACCGCGCCCCACAAGCGGTCGCTGCCGCTGATGTCGGCATGGCCTTCGCCGTGCTCGGGCAGCAGCAGCTTGACGCCGATCCACAGCAGCAGCAGCGCGCCGGCCATCTTGAGGAACGGAATCGCCAGCAGCTGCAGCGCGAAGAAGATCAGCGACGACGCGCAGCACGATGGCGCCCGCGGTGCCCCACATGATGCCCTGCGTGCGTTGCTTGGGCGGCAGCTTGCGGCAGGCCAGCGCGATCACGACCGCGTTGTCGCCGCCGAGCAGGATGTCGATCAGGATGATCTGCCCGACGGCGATCCAGAAGTCGGTCGTCATGAGCATTTCCATCGCGGCGGTCCTTCGGTCGCGTGATGTCGGTGGGGCACTGTAGCGTCGCCGGAAGCGACGTCACTGCAGGGTGACGTTGCGGCGCCGCGGCCGCTCGGCCTACAGCAGCGCCTTGAGCAGGCGGCCCATCTCGCTCGGGTTGCGCGTGACCTTGAAGCCGCACTCCTCCATGATCGCGAGCTTGGCATCGGCGGTGTCGGCGCCGCCGGAGATCAACGCGCCGGCATGGCCCATGCGCTTGCCCGGCGGCGCGGTCACGCCGGCGATGAACCCGACCATGGGCTTCTTCATGTTGGCCTTGCACCAGCGCGCCGCGTCGGCTTCGTCGGGGCCGCCGATCTCGCCGATCATGATCACCGCGTCGGTGTTCGGGTCGTCGTTGTAGAGCTTCATCACGTCGATGTGCTTCAGCCCGTTGATCGGGTCGCCGCCGATGCCCACCGCGCTGGACTGGCCGAGCCCGATCTCGGTGAGCTGGGCCACCGCCTCGTAGGTGAGCGTGCCCGAGCGCGACACCACGCCGATGCGGCCGGCCTTGTGGATGTGGCCGGGCATGATGCCGATCTTGATCTCTTCGGGCGTGATCAGACCCGGGCAGTTCGGGCCGAGCAGCAAGGTCTTCTTGCCGCCGGCCTCTTCCTTGGCCTTCATGCGGTTGCGCACCGTCAGCATGTCGCGCACCGGAATGCCTTCGGTGATGCAGATCACCAGATCGAGGTCGGCTTGCACCGCCTCCCAGATCGCATCGGCCGCCCCGGCAGGTGGCACGTAGACCACGCTGACGGTGGCGCCGGTCTTCGACTTGGCGTCCTCCACGCTGGCGAAGATCGGGATGCCTTCGAAGTCTTCGCCGGCGCGCTTCGGGTTGACGCCGGCGACAAAGCAGGCCTTGCCGTTGGCGTAGTCGCGGCGATCCGCGGGTGTGGAACTGGCCGGTCTTGCCGGTGATGCCCTGCGTGATCACGCGGGTGTTCTTGTCGATGAGGATGCTCATGGTGTGATCCTGCGGCGGGTCAACGAACGGCGGCCACGATCTTGGTGGCGGCTTCGGCCATCGTGTCGGCGCTGATGATCGGCAGGCCCGATTCCTTCAGCAGCTTCTTGCCGAGGTCTTCGTTGGTGCCCTTCATTCGCACCACCAGCGGCACGGTGAGGTTGACCGCCTTGCAGGCCGCGATCACGCCTTCGGCGATGGTGTCGCAGCGCATGATGCCGCCGAAGATGTTGACCAGGATGCCCTTCACGTTGCGGTTGCGCAGCATGATCTTGAAGGCTTCGGTGACCTTCTCGGCGGTAGCGCCACCGCCCACGTCGAGGAAATTGGCGGGCTCGCCGCCGAACAGCTTGATGGTGTCCATCGTTGCCATCGCCAGCCCCGCGCCGTTGACCAGGCAGCCGATGTTGCCGTCGAGGCTGATGTAGCTGAGGTCGAACTTGCTCGCCTCGACCTCGGCCGGATCTTCTTCGTCGAGGTCGCGGTAGGCCACGATATCGGGATGCCGGAACAGGGCGTTGGCGTCGAAGTTGAACTTCGCATCGAGCGCCTTGATGTTGCCGTTGCCCTCGAGAATCATCGGGTTGATCTCGGCCAGCGACGCGTCGGTCTCCATGTAGCAGCGGTACAGGTTCTTGAACAGCGTGACCGCCTGCGCCTGCGACCCCACCGGGATGCCGATGCCATGCGCCAGCTCGCCGGCCTGCGCGTCGCTCAAGCCGGCGAGCGGGTCGATGAAGACCTTGATGATCTTCTCGGGCGTGTCGTGCGCCACCTGCTCGATGTCCATGCCGCCTTCGGAGCTGCCCATCAACGCCACCTTCTGCGTGGCGCGGTCGGTCAGCACGGCGACGTAGTACTCCTTCTTGATGTCGGCGCCTTCTTCGATCAGCAGGCGCCGCACCTTCTGGCCTTGCGCGCCGGTCTGGTGCGTGATCAGCTGCATGCCGAGGATCTGGCCCGCGAGCGTCTTCAACTCGTCGAGCGAACGCGCTAGCTTCACGCCGCCGCCCTTGCCGCGGCCGCCGGCATGGATCTGCGCCTTGACGACCCACACCTTGCCGCCGAGCCTTCTGTGCGGCCTCGAGCGCTTCTTGTGGGGTGAACGCGGGATAGCCGCGCGGCACCGGCACATCGAAGTTGCGCAGCAACTCCTTGCCTTGGTATTCGTGGATCTTCATGTTGGCGCTGGTTGGAGTGGAAAGGACGGGTCGGGCAGCGCCGCTGTGGTCGGCGCGGCGCTCGTTCGAGCGGCATCCGTACACGAACGACGGCGCCGCATGGCGCGCGCAATTTAGCACGCACATGCATATGCAGAGGTCGAAACTGACACTCGCGGCACTCGGTGCGGGCGCCGCTCGAAGCGCCGACGCGCATCGCGTCAGATCGATTCGATCTCGTGATCGTTCGATACGATTTTGTGCACCACGTCGGCCGAGAAGCCGCGCGCTGCGAGAAACCGCGCCTGGCGTGCGCGGCCAGGCGCATCCTGGGCCAGCACGCCGAACTTCTTGCGCCAGACCTCGCGTGCGCGTGCGACTTCGGTGGCCCGCAGCTGCGCTTGTGTCAGGGCGTCGAGCGTCACGCCGTGCTGGCGCAGCTCTTGTTCGATGCGCCGGTTGCCGAAGCGCGCGCTGCGTGCATGCAGGCGCGATTCGACGAAACGCTCGTTGCTCAGGTGGCCTTGCGCCGCCAGCTGCTCGAGCAGCGTGTCGATCTCGGCTGCTGTGTGCACGGCCGCCCGCTGCGCGCAGCAACTTGGTGCGCAGTTCGAGCTTGCTGTGCTCGCGATTGGCAAGCCAGCGCAATGCACGCGCCTTCAGCGACAGCGGCTGGCGGGGCTGCGGGGCCATGGCGCGTGATCGCACGGGCGCGATCGGAGGCCGCGCCCCTTGCGACGGCTTATTCCGGCGCGCGCTCCGGCAGCAGCGGCACGCCCATCGACTCGCGGACCTTGTTTTCGATCTCGTAGGCGATATCGGGGTTCTCGCGCAGGAACTCGCGCGCGTTGTCCTTGCCCTGGCCGATCTTCTCGCCGTTGTAGGCGTACCAGGAGCCCGACTTCTCGAGCACGCCGGCCATCGACGCCCAGTCGACGATCTCGCCCTCGCGGCTGATGCCCTCGCCGTAGAGGATGTCGAACTCGGCGTCTTGAACGGCGGCGCGACCTTGTTCTTCACGACCTTGACCTTGGTCTCGCTGCCGATCACCTCTTCGGCCTTCTTGATGCTGCCGGTGCGGCGGATGTCCAGGCGCACCGACGCGTAGAACTTGAGCGCGTTGCCGCCGGTGGTGGTTTCGGGGTTGCCGAACATCACGCCGATCTTCATGCGGATCTGGTTGATGAAGATGACCATGGTGTTGGTCTTCTTGACCGTGGCGGTGAGCTTGCGCAGCGCCTGGCTCATCAGGCGGGCCTGCAGGCCGGGCAGCGAATCGCCCATCTCGCCTTCGAGCTCGGCCTTGGGCGTCAGCGCGGCCACCGAATCGATGACCACCAGGTCGACCGAGCCTGAGCGCACCAGCGCATCGACGATCTCGAGCGCCTGCTCGCCGGTGTCGGGCTGGCTGATCAGCAGCTCTTGCAGGTTGACGCCGAGCTTCTGCGCGTACCCCGTGTCGAGCGCGTGTTCGGCATCGATGAAGGCGCAGGTGCCGCCGACCTTCTGCATCTCGGCGACGACCTGCAGCGTGAGCGTGGTCTTGCCCGAAGACTCCGGTCCGTAGATCTCGATCACGCGGCCGCGCGGCAGGCCGCCGACGCCCAGCGCGATGTCGAGCCCCAGCGAACCGGTGGACACCACCTCGATCGTCTTCGACGACCTCGCCGTCGCCCAGCCGCATGATCGAGCCCTTGCCGAACTGCTTTTCGATCTGCGCCAGCGCGGCCTGCAGGGCCTTGGCTTTCTCGGTGTTGAGCGCTTTGACGGGTGCATCCATCGCGAGTCCTCCTGGGGGTTGCGGCGATTATGGCAGACGAGCTGGATGTTTGTACAGTGGTTTATCGAGCCGCGCCAGGGCGAGCCCGCACCCGTGTGCGGCGGTGGGCTGCCTAGAATCGTTCAGCAGACGCAGCGAGGGTCAGGCCACATGCCGCGGCGCGAGGAGACGGTTCAATGCGCATCCTGATCGCCGAAGACGACCAGGTGCTGGCCGACGGCCTGCTGCGCTCGTTGCGCGCGTCGGGGTATGCGGTCGACCAGGTCAGCAGCGGCACCGAAGCCGACGCGGCACTGGCTGCGCACGAGTTCGACCTGCTGATCCTCGACCTCGGACTGCCCAAGCTGCACGGCTTCGAGGTGCTGCGCAAGCTGCGCGCGCGCGGCATGGCGCTGCCGGTGCTGATCCTGACCGCGGCCGACAGCGTCGAGCAGCGCGTCAAGGGCCTCGACCTCGGCGCCGACGACTACATGGCCAAGCCGTTCTCGCTGCAGGAGCTCGAGGCGCGCGTGCGCGCGCTGACGCGGCGCGGCCTGGGCACCGCCTCGAGCGTGATCCGCCACGGCCCGCTCACCTTCGACGCCACCGGCCGCGTCGCCTACATCAACGACCAGATGGTCGAGCTGTCGGCGCGCGAGCTGTCGCTGCTGGAGGTGCTGCTGCAGCGCGCCGGCCGGCTGGTCAGCAAGGACCAGCTCGTCGAGCGCCTGTGCGAGTGGGGCGACGAGGTCAGCAACAACGCGATCGAGGTCTACATCCACCGCCTGCGCAAGAAGATCGAGCAGGGCCCGATCCGCATCGCCACCGTGCGCGGGCTGGGCTACTGCCTGGAGAAAGTGTCGGCGTGAGCAGGCCCGTTTAGGCATCCGACCGATGCCGTTGTTCCAGCCGTTCCCACCCGAGCGACGCTCGCTGTTCGGCGAGATCCTCGACTGGATGCTCGCGCCGCTGCTGCTGCTGTGGCCGATGAGCCTGGCGCTGACCTACGCGGTGGCGCAGAACATCGCCAACAAGCCCTACGACCGCGAGCTCGGCGAGATGGCGCGCACGGTGGCGCGCCAGGTGTCGTTCGAGGGCGGCAAGGGCGCCGCGCAGGTGCGGCTGCGCCTGCCGGAGATCGCCACCGAGATGCTGCGCGCCGACGACACCGACCGGGTGTACTTCCGCGTGCTCGGCGCGCGCGGCGAACACGTGGCCGGCGACACGCGACCTGCCGGTGCCCGACGACGAACCGGCCACGCTCGACGAACTGCGCTTTCGCGACGCCGAGGTGCACGACGAGCCGGTGCGCGTGGCCTACCTGTGGGTGCAAGGCGCCGATGCGAGCGGCGCGCCGTCGCTGGTGCAGGTGGCCGAGACGTTGGGCAAGCGTTCGCAACTGACCACCGAGATCATCAAGGGCGTGATCATTCCGCAGTTCGTGATCCTGCCGGTCGCGGTGTTGCTGGTCTGGCTCGCACTGGCGCGCGGCATCCGGCCGCTCAACGAGCTGCAGCAGCGCATCCGGCGCCGGCGCAGCGAGGACCTGAGTCCGATCGACGAGCTCGACGCGCCCGAGGAGGTGGCGCCGCTGGTGGGTGCGATCAACGACCTGCTGGCGCGGCTCGATCAATCGATCGGCACGCAGAAGCACTTTCTCGCCGACGCGGCGCACCAGCTGAAGACGCCGCTGGCGGGCTTGCGCACGCAGGCCGAGCTGGCGCAGCGCGAGATCGACAGCGGCCAGCAGGACGCGCGCTCGCTCAAGCGCTCGCTGCAGCAGATCGCGCACTCGAGCCAGCGCGCTGCGCACATGGTGAACCAGTTGCTGTCGATGGCGCGCGCCGAAGACAAGGAATCGGCGCTGCGCAAGCAGGAGCTGCGCCTGTCGCGGCTGGCGCGCGAGGTGGTGCGCGACTTCGTGCCGCGCGCGATGGAAAAGCGCATCGACCTCGGCTACGAAGGGCCGGAGCACGATGACGGGGCCACGCGATTGATCGGCCAGCCGCTGCTGATCCGCGAGCTGATCCGCAATCTGGTCGACAACGCGCTGCAGTACACGCCGGACGGCGGCAGGTGACCGTGCGCGTGACGCCAGACCCGTTCGGCCAGGTGGTGGTGCTGCAGGTCGAGGACTCCGGTCCGGGCATTCCCGAAGCCGAACGCGAGCTGGTGTTTCGCGCCTTCTACCGCGCGCTCGGCACGCACGCCGACGGCAGCGGGCTCGGCCTGGCGATCGTCAAGGAGATCGCCAGCCAGCACGACACGACCGTGACCGTGGGTGATGCGCACATGCGCGCAGGTGAAGCGGCCGCGCAAGGGCCGGGGGCGCTGTTCACGCTGCGCTTTCCGCGGGCGACGACCACCGGCACGGTGGCATGACGCGTCATGCCACGCCGCGCTCGCCGTCGAACATCCGCCGCATCAGCGTCAGCAAGCTGGCGTCGTCGAGCGACTCCAGCCCATCAGCGCAGGCACGCGCAAACAGTGCCTGCGCCACCGCACCGAGTGGCGGCTGCACGTGCGTGCGCTGGGCCAGTTCGAGCGCCAGCGTGGTGTCCTTGGCCAGCAGGGTGGTGTGTGCGCGCGGCGCGAAGTCGCCTGCCAGCGCGCGCGCCATGCGGTCGCTGCCGATCCAGCTCTGCGCACTCGATTGTTCGATCACCTGCAGCGTGCGCTGCGGATCGAGGCCCACGCGTTCGGCCAGCGCCAGCGCTTCGGCAGCGCCTGCCAGGTTGACCGCGGCGAGCAGGTTGTTGACCAGTTTGGTGCGCGCTCCATCACCGATGCGCACGCCGATGCGCACCAACCGCGACGACAGCCATCGCAGAGCCGCCTCGTGCGACGCGAACACCGCATCGGCACACGCCACCATCAGGCTCATCGATCCGTCGCGGGCGCGCTGCGGTCCGCCCGACATCGGCGCGTCGATGCAAGCCACGCCGCGCGCTTGCAGGCGCTCCGCGATTCGTTCGACGTCGTGCGGCGCGATGGTCGGGCACAGCACGACCGTCGCGCCCGCCTGCCAGGCATCACCGACACCCGCGTGGCCGAACAACACGTCATCGCACTGCGCTGCGTCGACCACGGCCACGATCAGCAGCGGACAGTGGCGCGCCAGATCGGCACAGCCAGAAGCCCGTTGCGCGCCGGCCTGGAGCAGCGCGGCTTCGGCCTCGGGGCGCAGGTCGCGCACCCACACGCGGCAGCCCCCGTCGAGCAGCCGCCGCGCCATCGCGCCGCCCATGTTGCCGACGCCGATCACGCCGACTGGCGCTGCAAACTTCGGAGTCTCCTGTGCAGCGGCCTGGGCGGGAACCGCGGCCATCAGCTTTGCATCAAGGTGCGGCTGCGCGCGATCGACATCAGCAGCCCGAGGCCGAGCCCCAGCGTGACCATCGCGGTGCCGCCGTAGCTGATGAACGGCAGCGGGATGCCCACCACCGGCAGCACGCCACTCACCATGCCCATGTTGACGAAGGCGTAGGTGAAGAAGCTCAGCGTGACGGCACCGGCCAACAGGCGCGCAAACACCGTGGGCGCCTCGCCGGCGATCATCAGGCCGCGCAGGATCAGCAACGTGAAGCCGATCAAGAGGCCGACCACGCCGAGCAGGCCGAACTCCTCGCCGAAGGCGGCGAAGATGAAGTCGGTGGTGCGCTCGGGGATGAACTCCAGGTGCGTCTGCGTGCCGTTCATGAATCCCTTGCCGGTGACGCCGCCCGAGCCGATCGCGATCATGCCCTTGGATGATGTGGAAGCCCTTGCCGAGCGGATCCGTCGTCGGGTCGAGCAGCGTGCAGACGCGGTGCTTCTGGTAGTCGCGCAGCATCGGCCACGCGCACGCCGGGCTCGCAGAGGCGCGTCCTGGCTGATGACGAGCGCGACGATGCCCGGCCGCGCCGAGCGCGAGCACCGGGATGATCAGCTTCCACGACAGGCCGGCGAAGAAGATGACGTACATGCCGGCCGACAGAATCAGGATCGCGGTGCCCAGGTCGGGCTGCTTGACGACCAGGCCCACCGGCACCAGCAGCAGCAGCCCGGCGATCACGAAGTCGAGCGCGTGCAAGCCGGCCTTCGCGCTTCTGGAACCACCAGGCCAGCATCAGCGGCATCGCGATCTTCAGGATCTCGCTCGGCTGGATCACCATGCCGACGTTGAGCCAGCGCGTCGCGCCCTTCTTCGTGATGCCGAACAACGCGGTCGCCACCAGCAACGCCACGCCGACCGTGTACAGCGGCACGGCCAGCCCCATCAGCTTTTGCGGCGGAATCTGCGCCACCACGAACATGATGATGACCGCCAGCAGCATGTTGCGCCCGTGATCGACGAAGCGCGTGCCGTGGTCGAAGCCGGCCGAGTACATCGTGATCAAGCCGGCCGCCGCCAGCAGCGCGACCACCACCACCAGCGTGCCGTCGAAGCCGCTGAACATCGGGCGCACGCGCTGCCACAGCGTGGGCTGCTCGAAGACCGCGCTCATGAGCCGCCTCAGCGCACCCGTTCGGCCACGCGCACCGGCGGGCGGCGGCGGTGCCGACACCGCGGCCGCGGCGGCCGGCGACCCGGGCAGCGCATAGTCGCTGGCCGGCCGTTGTTTGCCGGTGATCGGACCGCGACTTGCCCTGCTGCGTGAGCGCCATGTCTTCGGCGCTCGGCACCAGCCCGAGCAACACGTAGTCGAACACGCGGCGCGCCATCGGCGCGGCGGCTTCGGAGCCGAAGCCGGAGTTCTCGACGATCACCGCCAGTGCCACCGTCGGCGCCTCGACCGGCGCGAACGCGATGTACAAGGAGTGGTCGCGCTGGTGCTCCTCCAGCTTGGAGGCGTTGTACTTCTCGTTCTGCTTGATCGACACCGCCTGTGCCGTGCCGGTCTTGCCGCCGGTCTTGTACGGCGCGCCGAGGAACGACCGAACCGACGTGCCCTCCTGCGTCACGCCATGCATCGCCTTGGTGATCAGCTCCACGTGTTCGCGCTTGAACGGCAGCGGCTCGAGCGCGTCGCTGGCCACGCGTTTGCGCTCGCGCGTGACGATGTCTTCGATGTCGCTCACCAGGCGCGGCTTGAAGCGCTGGCCACCCGACACCAGCGTGGCGGTGGCGGTGGCAAGCTGCAGCGCCGTGAAGTTGTTGTAGCCCTGGCCGATGCCCAGCGAAATCGTCTCGCCGGCGTACCACTTCTGCTGCTCGGGCTTGCGGTACGCCCGGCGCTTCCACTCGGTGGACGGCAGCAAGCCGGTCACCTCGCCGTCGATGTCGATGCCGGTCTTGCGCCCGAAGCCGAACGGCAGCAACTGCTCGTACATCAGATCGACGCCGAGGTCGTTGGCCAGCGAGTAGTAGTAGACGTTGCTCGACTTGACGATCGAGCGGCTCATGTCCACCGGCCCGAGGCCTTTGTCGCCGTGGCTGCGGAAGGTGTGGTTGCCGAACTGGAACGTGCCGCCGTCGTAGATCACCGTGTTCGGGCCGCGCTTGCCGCTGTTCAGCGCGGCCATGGCCATGAACGGCTTGAAGGTCGAGCCCGGCGGGTAGGTGCCTCGCAGCGCCCGGTTCAGCAGCGGCTTTTCGATCGACTCGTTGAGCTCGCGCCAGTTCTCCGAGTCGATGCCGTCGACGAACAGGTTGGGGTCGAACGTCGGCTTGCTGACGAGCGCCAGCACCTCGCCGTTGCGCGGGTCGATCGCCACCAGCGCGCCGCGCCGGTCGCCGAACATCTCCTCCACCAGCGCCTGCAGCTTGATGTCGACCGACAGGCGCAGCGTGTTGCCGGGAGTCGCGCCATGGCTGTTCAGGCGCCGCACGGCGCGGCCGCCGGCACTGGTCTCGACCTCTTCGAATCCGGTGGTGCCGTGCAGGTCGTCTTCGTAGGCCTGCTCCAACCCGAGCTTGCCGATGTACTCGGTGCCCTTGTAGTTGGATTGGCGGTCCTCGTCCCAGTCCTCGATCTGCTTCTTCTCGGTCTGGTTGATGCGCCCGATGTAGCCGATCAGGTGCGCGCCGGCCTCACCCAGCGGATAGTGGCGGAACAGGCGGGCGCGCACTTCCACGCCGGGAAAGCGGTAGCGCTGCGCCATGAAACGCGCCACCTCTTCGTCGGTGAGCTTGGTGCGGATCGGCAGCGATTCGAAGCTCTTGCTTTCGTCGAGCAGACGCTTGTAGCGGCGCCGGTCGCGCTGCTGGATGTCGACCACCTGCGCCAGTTCGTCGATCACCTGTTCGGTCGATGCCGCTCAGCTTCGACGGCGTGATCTCCAGCGTGTAGGCCGAGTAGTTGGTGGCCAGCACGACGCCGTTGCGGTCGAGGATCAGGCCGCGGTTCGGCACGATCGGCACCACCGCGATGCGGTTCGCCTCGGCCTGCGTCGACAGCTCGTCGTGCTTCCAGACCTGCAGCCACAACACTCGCGCTCCGAGCAGGCCGAACCCGAACAGGACGAACGCAGCGGCCGCGATCAAGCGGCCGCGGAAGCGGTCCAGCTCGAATTCGACATTGCGCAGTTCGATCATCGTGACACCCAGCGCCTGTTATAGCGGCCGGTTCTCGTCCGGATCGGGTGCACGGCGCTGCGGAGCCAACAAAATCCACACCGCCACCGGCCACAACACCGCCTCGATGGTCGGCGCGATCAGCAATTGCCATCCGGGCAGGCTGCCGCCCGACACCAGCCGCACGGCGAGCGCCACGCCGTGCGCGGCGGCCAGCAGCGGCCACACCTGCAGCGCCTGCTCGAACACCGAGAACCACAGCAAGCGGCGGTGGATCGTCACGGCCAGAAAACTCAGCAGCGTGTAGGCGAGCGCATGCTGGCCGAACAAGCGCGCCTTGGTGCACGTCCATCAACAGCCCGAGCACGAAGGCGATGCCGACGCCGACGCGCAGCGGCTGGTGCACGTTCCAGAACACCAGCACCAGCGCCAGCAGGTCGGGCATGGCCGCCTGCCGGCCGAGCGGGATCAGATTGAAGCCCAGCGCGAACACCAGCGACGCGACGATGAACAGCGGATTGACCGGCAACAGCAGTTGGTCGGCTCCGCGCGGCATGATCATGGCGTGCCCCTCATCGCTTGCCCGCCACGCTGGCGCCCGGGCTTGGCCGCGGGCTCGGGCTCGGGACGCGGCGGCATCTGCGCCGCCAAGGGCTCGAGCACCAGCACGTGGCGCACGCCGTCGGGCCGCGCATTGGCCAGCAAAGTGATGCGCGCAAAGCCGGAATCGACCTTGCGATCGACCTTGGTGACGGTGGCCACCGCCAGTCCGGGCGGGTAGACGCCATCGACGCCGCTGGTGAGCAGCATGTCGCCTTCCTGCACGTCGGCATTGCCGGCCATGAAACGCAGTTCCATCGCGTTGCCGTCGCCGGCGCCGAAGGCGGCGCTGCGCGCTTGGGTGCGCGGGTTGAGCACCGGAATCGCGGCCTCCTTGTCGGCCAGCAAGGTGACCTCGGACGACAGCGGGTACACGCGCGTGACCTGGCCGAGCACGCCGGCGTCGTTGATCACCGGCGAACCCGGCAACACCCCCGCCGCCGAGCCGCGATCGATGAACAGCTTGCGCGAGTACGGATCGGTGGCCTCGTACAGCACCTCGGCAGTGTGGCTCTTGACGACCAACGTGGGCCGCAGGTCGAGCAGTGCGCGCAGCCGCGCGTTCTCCGCCGCAAGTTGCTCCACGCGCGAAGCGCGTTCGGCCTGCGCCACCAGCTTGGCGCGCGCCTCGCGTTCGCCGGCGGTGGCGCGCTGCAGGCCAACGAAGTAGTCGCTGCCGCCTTCCACCAACTCCACCGGCACCAGCAGCGCACGTTGCACCGGCAGCAGCGCGGTGGCGAGCGCCGCGCGGATCGGCTGGATGTACTTGATGCGGGAGTCGGCGGCCATCAGAAAGACGGCCAATGCCGAGAAGAACGCCAGCTTCGTCAGCGCCGACGGGCCCTGGCGAAAGAAGGGCGGTGGCGTGCGATCAAGGGTCCCCAGTGGCATGGGGTCTCAAGCCCCGTCACTCGGACGTGAAGATCGAGCCCAGGCGCTCCATGCGCTCCAGTGCCATGCCGCAACCGCGCACGACGCAGGTCAGCGGGTCTTCGGCCACCAGCACCGGCAGGCCGGTCTCTTCGGCGAGCAGGCGGTCGAGGTCGCGCAGCAGCGCGCCGCCGCCGGTGAGCATCATGCCGCGCTCGGCGATGTCGGCGCCGAGTTCCGGCGGCGTCTGCTCGAGCGCGTTCTTCACGCTGGAAACGATCTGGTTCAGCGGGTCGGTCAGCGCCTCGAGGATCTCGTTGCTGCGAGATCGTGAAGCTGCGCGGCACGCCCTCGGACAGGTTGCGGCCCTTGACCTCCATCTCCTTCACTTCGGAGCCGGGGAAGGCCGAGCCGATGCTCTTCTTGATGCCTTCGGCGGTGGGCTCGCCGATCAGCATGCCGTAGTTGCGGCGGATGTAGTTGATGATGGCTTCGTCGAACTTGTCGCCGCCGACGCGCACGCTGCCCTTCCACACCATGCCGCCCAGGCTGATGACGCCGACCTCGGTGGTGCCGCCGCCGATGTCGACCACCATCGAGCCCGAGGCTTCGCTCACCGGCAGCCCGGCGCCGATCGCCGCGGCCATCGGCTCTTCGATCAGGTAGACCTCGCTGGCGCCGGCGCCGAGCGCCGATTCGCGGATGGCGCGGCGCTCGACCTGGGTCGACCCGCAGGGCACGCAGATGATGATGCGCGGGCTCGGCCGCATCATGGACCGCGGGTGGACCATCTTGATGAACTGCTTGAGCATCTGCTCGGTGACGGTGAAGTCGGCGATCACGCCGTCTTTCATCGGGCGGATCGCCTCGATGTTGCCGGGCACCTTGCCGAGCATCGCCTTGGCTTCGGCGCCGACCGCCTGGATGGTCTTCTTGCCGTTGGGGCCGCCTTCGTGGCGGATCGCCACCACCGAGGGCTCGTCGAGCACGATGCCCTTGCCGCGCACGTAGATCAGCGTGTTGGCGGTGCCGAGGTCGATGGCCAGGTCGGTGGAGAAGTAGCGGCGCAGGGATCCGAACATGCTGAGGCGATCAAATTTTGTTCGCGTTCGTCGGGCGTGCGCTGCGCAGAATGAGGCCGCAAGCGAGGCGCGCGAGGGTCTTCGATGGCGCGCGATAATACAGCAACCCCCTGTGAATCCCGCGTGCGAAGCAGCGCTTCGGACGCATTCCTGCACAACGTTGCTCCCATGGCACTGACCCCACAAGACGTGAGCCGCATCGCGCATCTTGCGCGCCTCGCGCTCACTGCCGACGAAGAGCGCGCGATGTTGGCGCAGATCAACGGTTTCTTCGGCATCGTCGAGCGCATGGGGCAAGTCGACACCCGCGGCGTCGAGCCCCTGTACACGCCGCTGTCGGCCCTGGGGTCGGTGGCGCTGCGTCTGCGCGACGACGCAGTGACCGAAACCAACGAACGCGAGCGCAACCAGCGCAGCGCACCGCAGGTCGAAGACGGCTTGTACCTCGTGCCCAAGGTGATCGAGTGAGTCTCGAGCGGCTGGGCGTGGCCGAGCTGCGCGGGGCGCTGGCGGCACGCGAGGTGTCGAGCGTGGAGTTGACGAAACATCTGCTCGCACGGATAACGGCTCATCACGAGTTGGGCGCGTTTCTGCACGTCGATGGCGAGGGCGCGCTCGCCGTCGCGGCACGGGCCGACGCACAACGCGCGCAGGGCGACACGCGGCCGTTGCTCGGCATCCCGATCGCGCACAAGGATGTGTTCGTCACCGCCGATGCGCCGACCACCGCCGGGTCGCGGATGCTGACCGGCTATGCCAGCCCGTTCGATGCCACGGTGGTGGCCAAGCTCGGCCGCGACGCCGGCGCGGTCAGCCTGGGCAAGCTCAACTGCGACGAGTTCGCGATGGGGTCGGCCAACGAGAACTCCGCCTTCGGTCCGGTGCACAACCCTTGGGACCGCACGCGCGTGCCCGGTGGCTCCTCGGGCGGCTCGGCCACCGCCGTCGCCGCGCGCCTCGTGCCCGCCGCCACCGGCACCGACACCGGCGGCTCGATCCGCCAGCCGGCCGCCTTCACCGGCACCACCGGCATCAAGCCGACCTATGGCGTGTGCTCGCGCTACGGCATCATCGCCTTCGCCTCCAGTCTCGATCAGGCCGGCGTGCTGGCGCGCTCGGCCGAGGACTGCGCGCTGCTGCTGTCGGCGATGAGTGGCCACGATCCGCGCGATGCCACCAGTGCCGAGCGGCCGCCGCAGGACTACGCGAAGGCGCTGGCTCAGCCGTTGCCTGACGCGCCGGCAGCGCGACCGTTGCAGGGCCTGCGCATCGGCCTGCCGCGCGAATTTTTCCCGCCCACCCTGAGTCCCGACGTCGAAGGCGCCGTGCGCACCGCGCTGGCCGAGCTGGAAAAGCTCGGCGCTACGCTGGTCGACGTGAGCCTGCCGCGGACCGAGTTGTCGATCCCGGTGTACTACATCATCGCGCCGGCCGAGGCGAGTTCGAACCTGTCGCGCTACGACGGCGTGCGCTACGGCCATCGCACCGAACAACCGAAGGACCTGCTCGATCTGTACCGCAAGACCCGCGCCGAAGGGTTCGGTGCCGAGGTGAAGCGCCGCATCATGATCGGCACCTATGTGCTCAGCCACGGCTACTACGATGCGTACTACCTGCAGGCGCAGAAGCTGCGCCGCATGATCGCCGACGACTTTCAGCGCTGTTTCAAGGATTGCGACGTGATCGCCGGCCCGGTCGCACCCAGCGTGGCGTGGAAGATCGGCGAGCAGGGCGACGACCCGGTCAAGGCCTATCTGGCCGACATCTTCACGCTGCCCGGCAGCTTGGCCGGTCTGCCCGGCATGAGCGTGCCGGCCGGTTTCGGCGAACACCACATGCCCGTCGGTCTGCAGCTGATCGGCAACTTCTTCGACGAGGCCCGACTGCTGCAGGTGGCGCATGCGCTGCAGCAAGCCACCGACTGGCACCGTGCGGCGCCACCGGGGGTCTGAATACCATGCCCGTCAGTCCGCTGGTGCGAGGGTATGAGGTCGTGATCGGCCTGGAGACCCATGCCCAACTGCACACGCGCAGCAAGGCGTTCTCCGGCGCGGCCACGGCGTTCGGCGCCGCGCCCAACACACAAGCCAGCGCCGTCGATCTCGCGCTGCCCGGCACGTTGCCGGTGTTGAACCGCGCCGCCGTCGAATGCGCCATTCGCTTCGGGCTGGCGGTGGGCGCGCGCATCGCGCCACAGTCGATCTTCGCCCGCAAGAACTACTTCTACCCCGACCTGCCCAAGGGCTACCAGATCAGCCAGTACGAAACGCCGGTCGTGCAAGGCGGCCGCGTGCCGTTCCTGCTCGGCGAGGCGCACCGAACCGTGATGCTGACGCGCGCCCACCTGGAAGAAGACGCCGGCAAGTCGCTGCACGAGGGGGCCGGTGCGCTCAGCCACGGCCTGTCGGGCATCGACTTGAACCGTGCCGGCACGCCGCTGTTGGAGATCGTGACCGAGCCCGACATGCGCTCGGCGGCCGAAGCGGTGGAATACGCGCGTGCGCTGCACACGCTGGTGGTGTGGCTCGGCATCTGCGACGGCAACATGCAGGAAGGCAGTTTCCGTTGCGACGCCAACGTGTCGGTGCGCAAGCCGGGCGGGCCGCTGGGCACCCGCCGCGAGATCAAGAACCTGAATTCGTTTCGCTTCATGCAGCAGGCGATCGATTTCGAGGTCAACTGGCAGATCGACCGTCTCGAGGACGGCCTGGGCATCGAGCAAGCCACGGTGCTGTTCAACCCCGACAGCGGCGAGACGCGCGCGATGCGCACCAAGGAAGACGCGCACGACTACCGCTACTTCCCCGACCCCGACCTGCCGCCGCTGGTGATCGCGCCGCGAGTGGGTCGAGCGCGTCAAGGCCGCGATGCCGGAGTTGCCCGGCGCGATGGCCGAGCGCTTCGTGCGCGACGACGGCCTGCCGCCTACGACGCGGCGATGATGACGCAGAGCCTGGCGTTCGCGCGCTATCTACGAGGCGGCGCGCGATGCGTGCGGGCAGCCCAAGCTGGTGGCGAACTGGCTGATGGGAGAGTGTCGCAGGCGCCTCAAGCGACGGCTCAGCGACATCGACAGAGTGCCCGATCTGCCGCCGCAGACGCCTTGCACGACCTCGTTGATCGACATTGGCAACAGGTACGATCTCGCACAGTGGCGCCAGGACGCTGTTCGACAACCTGTGGCCCGAGCACTCCGGTGACCCACTCCCTCAAGGCCGAGGGCGGCCAGTACAGCGTGACCGGCTCAGACGCTGTCCTGTCATTGATCCGATCAAGAAGGGGTCTCGAACAGATGAGCGACACCGGTGCGCTCGAGGCCATCGTCGATCAGGTGCTGGCCGCCAACTCGAAGTCGATCGACGAGTTCAAGGCCGGCAAGGACAAGGCGTTCAACGCGCTCGTCGGCCAGGTGATGAAGGCCAGCCAGGGCAAGGCCAACCCGGGGCAGGTGAACGAGCTGCTCAAGAAGAAGCTGGTGCGCTGAGGAACAGGACCGCGCGTGTCAGCGCGCGGCGCTCAAGGCGTGATCTTGAGCTTGCACTGAACCTCGGTCTTGCCTTCGCGCATCCGCAGGTCGCCCTTGTTGGCGATCAGTTCGTAGCCCGCCTTGTGATTGACGTAGTGGCCGTCGCGCGCGGACTTGACACGTTGCAGCGTGTGGTCCGCATCGCCCAGATGCAACTGCGCCTTGCGCGGCGTGAAGTCGATCTTGACCTCGCGGTCTTCGCCGCACTGGTAGGTCGCCGGGCGCGCGAGCGCAGCCGCGCTGGCCAGCGCCAAAGCGGCGGCCATCGATGCAACGAAGAGCTTGTGCATTTGCCGACTCAACGCGAATCCGTCTGCGCGGAGGGCGCGGAGACCAAGCTGATCGACCCGGGCCGCGCACCGTTCCACAGCTTGCGCAGGTGTTCCAGCTCGGCGTCGTAGATGCGGTTGACGCGCCCCAGCTCGGCTTCCTGCGTCTGTATCAGGTCGCGCTGCGCAGCGACCGAGGTGTCGTTGGCCTCCATCTGCTGCTTCAAGCGCGCCGGCATGGAGCGGCCACGGTAGAACTCGACCTCGCTGGCCAGCGGCTTGCGCTCGGCTTCGAGTTCCTTGATGCGCTGCATCGACGTGCGCATGCTGGCGCGCACCACCTCGAGGGCCGCTTCGCGCGCCTTTTGATGCGTCGCCTCGTTCGGGAACCGCGCTTTCAGATTGCGGTCGCGCCGCACGGCGTCGTTGAGCGCAGCCCGTTCTTCGGCCATCTTGCGCTCGGCCGCCTCGCGTTCAGCCCGTTCTTCGGCGGTGAGCGTCGGCGGCACGATGCGCTTGACTGACCCGTCGGCGTTGAGCACGCGCTGTTCACGGTCGATGCATTCGGCGATCGGTCGATCTGACGTGCGACGAGCGCCCTTGTCGTCGGTGCAGGTGTAGATCCCCGTGACGGTGCGCGCTTGTGCCTGTGCGTGCACACTCTGCGTCCACAGCGCAAGTGCCGCCAGCACCAGCAGCGCCGCGAACGCGGCCACGCGTCGAGGATGGGCCACGCCGATGCTTGTTGTTCGCGCGCGCTGGAGGGCCAAGTTGCTCAAACTCCGTATCGGTCCCGGTAGGCCGCCACGCGGCCCGCATGTGCTGCGAGCGTTCCAGCACCCGCCGCTGAAAGATACTCCAACAGGTCGGCCAACGTTGCGACTGCCACCACCTGCATACCCAGTTCGGCCATGACGTACTGCACGGCCGAGTGCGCCTTGTCGACGCCGCCCTCGGCGGCGCGCTCCTGACGGTCCAACGCGATGGCCACGGCGGTCGGTGTCGCGCCCGCCTGGCGGATCCACGCCACCGACTCCCGCACCGAAGTCCCGGCCGAGATCACGTCATCGATCACCACAACGCGGCCGGCCAGCGGCGCGCCGACCAGGCGCCCCCCCTCACCGTGGTCCTTGTCTTCCTTGCGGTTGTACGCAAACGGCACGTTGCGGCCCAGGCGCGCCAACTCCACCGCCACCGCCGCGGCGAGCACGATGCCCTTGTAGGCCGGGCCGAACAGCATGTCGAACGGCAGGCCCGATTCGATCAAGCGCCGTGCATAGAATGAAGCCAGCCGACCCAGCTTCGCGCCGTCATCGAAGCCTCCTGCGTTGAAGAAGTAGGGCGACAAGCGCCCGGCCTTGGTCTTGAACTCGCCGAACCGCAGCACGCCGGCCTCGACCGAGAAGCGCACGAACTCGAGGGCTAGCGCATCGGCACGCGGGGTCTGTGCATTCATACAGGAGCTTTCAGCGGTGGGGTTTCGCTTGGTCACGCTCAACCTGAACGGCATCCGTTCGGCGGCCAGCAAGGGCTTTGTTGCCTGGGCCGAGCAAGCGGGCGCCGATTGTATGGGGGTGCAGGAGGTCAAGGCGCAGCATGCCGACGTGGCCGGGCGCTTCGAGCGCATCGGCAAGCTGCGCGGTCACTTCCACTTTGCACAGAAGAAGGGCTACGCCGGTGTCGGCGTGTACGCCAAGCGCAAGCCGAGCGACGTGATCGCCGGCCTCACGCACGACGAGTTCGACGCCGAGGGCCGTTACCTGGAAGTGCGCTTCGACACGCCGCGCCGCAAGTTCAGCGTCATCAGTTGCTACTTCCCGAGCGGCAGTTCGGGCGAGGCGCGCCAGCAGGCCAAGTACCGCTTCCTCGACGTGATCTATCCGCACCTGCTCAAGCTGAAGGCCGAACGCGAGTACATCCTGGTGGGCGACGTCAACATCGCGCACAAGGAGATCGACCTGAAGAACTGGAAGGGCAACCGCAAGAACTCGGGCTTCCTGCCCGAGGAGCGCGCGTGGATGACGCGCCTGCTCGAGGAGGCCGGGTTGGTCGATGTGTTCCGCAAGTTGAATGAAAAGCCCGAGCAGTACACCTGGTGGAGCAACCGCGGTCAGGCACGCGCCAAGAACGTCGGCTGGCGGCTTGACTACCACCTCGCCACGCCGGGCATTGCGGCCAAGGCGCGGCGCGAATCGATCTACCTGACCCAGCGCTTTTCCGACCATGCGCCGGTGACAGTCGATTACGACTTTTCTCTTTGAGTCACGCTGCTTCGCGCGGCATGAAAAGCGCGCGTGAATCGATCACTCGAGTCTGACTCGTTACGCTGTTACGGCGATCCAGCGCAGCCGCAAGCAGCGAGACTGTTGTCCATCAACGCGAGGCCATGCACCTTGCGCCCCACCTTCCGCGCTGGAGCACTCCATGAACACGCCGCGCCTCGCTGCACACCTCGTCGCCGCCGCCTTGCTCGCAGCGCCGTGGGCCGTGCGTGCCGAGGTGTTCCACAGCGGCACCGGGCTGGCCAGTTCGATGGTGGGTTATGCCAAACCGCTGTCATCCAATCTGTTGTTGAGCGTCGAGATCGATCTCTGCCCGACGCCGGGAGCGAGTCGATCGACGAGACCCCCTCCAATGGGCACTTGAAGTCCGATCGCGGCTCACCGTTCATCGACTGGTACGCCGCTGCGATCAGGCGTTTCACCGGCGGCACGACGTTCAATCGCACGCGGGTCGACCTGCGCGCCAGTGGTGACGCCGGCTTGCCGCTGTTCGGTGAGGTGCCGCACTCCACCGCGCTGAACGAGCGCTTCGACAGTGCGCTGCGCGCACCGCACTCGCTGCCCTATCTGGGCACGGGCAACAGCCCGTCCGGCGCCAGCGGCAGCAGTTTCCTGCTCGACATTGGCGGCACGTTCGCGCGCGCCAGCCTGAGCGACAGGCCCAGCGGCCCGAGCCTTGGGGCGGTGTCGCAAACCGCGCTCGACCATGAACTGGCGCAACTGCGCGACGGCATGGGCCGCGCGCGTTTCATGCGCCAGATGTCGCTCGGCATGCACCTGCGCTTCTAGCGCGCTTGCGGCGCATCACCGCGCCGGATGCGGTTGAGGACGGCGCTTCAGCTGCGCCAGCAGGCCGCCTGCCTGAACCCGCTCCAGCAGGAACGATGGGATCGGCTCGCATTCGAAGACCGGGCCGCTGCCCTGCAAGTCGCGGCCGTTCGCATCGACGACGCAGCGCACCACTGCCTCGTGCGCACTGAACTCCACGCGTTCGCCGTCGCCCAGCGCTTCGGCATCGCGGCAGGTCAGCAGCAGCAGTCCGACGTTGAATGCGTTGCGGAAGAACAAGCCGCCGAACGACGGCGCGATCACTGCCGCGATGCCCAGATGCACCAGCGCAGAGGCGGCCTGCTCGCGCGACGACCCGATGCCGAAGTTGGGGCCGGCGACGATCACATCGCCGGCGCGCGCCTCGAGCGCGAACTGCGGCCGCAACGCCTCCAGGCAGTGCTGGGCGATGACTTCCGCGCTGTACTTGATCCACAGCACCGGCGCCAACGCATCGGTGTCGACATCGGCGGGCAGACGCCAGACGCGCCGCCCTGGCGCGTTGTCTGTCGAGTGGCGGCGGCCCCGCTGCAGCAACCCCGAGCGTGCGGTGGATGAGTCCATCAGCGCCGCTCCGCCAGTTCACCATCCCACAACACCTCGCGCGGGTCGGTGATGCGCCCGCGCAGTGCGGTGGCAGCCACGGTATACGGCGAAGCGAGAAACACCTGTGCACTGTCGGGCCCCATGCGGCCCTTGAAGTTGCGCGCCACCGACGCGATCGCGGTGCTGTTCTCGGGCAGCGCGGCGCCATAACCCGCGCACAGACCGCACGCGCTCGGCAGGATCTCCGCGCCGGCCTCCTCCAGCCGACGAAGGATGCCTTCGCGCTGCGCCACATCGCGCTCGCGCAGGCTGGCCGGCGCCACCAGCAAGCGCACCGACGGATGCACGCGGTAACCGGCCAGCACACGCGCCGCGGCGCGCAGATCGTCGATCTTGGCGCCGGTGCAGCCGCCGATATAGGCCATCTGCACCGGCGTCGGCTCGATGTCGGCCACGTCGCGCGCGTGCGCCGGGCTGTCGGGCAACGCGATCTGCGGCGCCAGGGTCGAGGCATCGAAGTTGTGGCGCGTTCCCGGCGCGTCTTCGTCGCTGCGCCACGGCTCGAGGTCGATGTCGCGTGCGCCGGCCTGCCACAACCACGAGCGGGTTTCGTCGTCGGGCGCAATCAGGCCCACCTGGGCGCCGAGCTCGGCACTCATGTTGGCCAGCGTCATGCGCTCGCTCATCGATAGCGCGGACACCGCCTCGCCGCAGTACTCCACGGCCTGGTCGTGCATGCCGTTCATGCCGAAGCGGCCGATCATCGACAGCATCATGTCCTTGGCCGTGACACCGAACGCCAGGCGTCCGCTCCAGCGCAAGAACACCGTCTGCGGCACGCGAACCCAGGTCGTGCCTTCGACCAGCACGCCGAGCATCTCGGTGGTGCCGATGGCGAACATGTAGGCACCGAACGCGCCGCCGGTGCAGGCGTGCGAGTCGCCGCCGACACAGAACATGCCGGGTCGGATGTGCCCGTGCTGCGGCACCACGACATGGCAGATGCCTTGGTTGTCGTAGACGTGAGGCAGCGTCTGCTCGCGTGCCCACTCGCGCGCGATGCGCACGATGCGCCGCGCTTCGTCGTCGCTCTCGTGCACGTGGTGGTCGATCACCAGCACCACGCGGTCGCGGTCCCAGATCGGCGCCTGCAACTCGGCCAACATCGCCTTCAGGCGACGGGGTCCGCTGGAGTCGTGGCACATCGCGAGATCGACTCGGCAGGTCACGATCTCGCCCGGTTTGACCGCGTCGCGGCCGCAGCCGTGCGCGATCAACTTTTGCGCCAAGGTCTGCGGCGCTGCGGGCCGGTCGGGCGATTCGATGGTCATCGGTTGACCGGCGCAGCGGCTTCAGTCATTGGGCCGAGTGCGAGGGCAGCTTGTTGACCCACACCCTGGCGTCGATGCGCCCCACGCGCGACAACTCGGTGCAGTACTCGTAGCGATCGGGCCGGTACAGACCGAGCAGCCACTGCACCGGTCGGTGGCGGCGGTCGAACACCACACGCTGCACCGACAACAGTGCCGACCCGACGGCGATCTCGAGATGCGGCGCCACCTCGGCATCCGCCAAGCGCGCCGAGATCACCTGGGTGGCGCGACCGACCTGCACGCCCGACTGCTCCAGTAGCATCAGGATCGGCTTCTTGGCCAGCTCGCGGCGGTGGAACGGTGCCAGCGCCTGCGGCACATAGGTGGTGATATGCGACAGCGGGCCCTCGCGCGTGAACCGCACCCGCTGCACCTTCTGCACCGGATCGCCGGTGGCCAGCTCGAGGGCGTCGGCCACCGCAGCGGGGCACGGCAGCGCGCGCACCGACAGCACCTTGACATGGGTGTGCACGCCCAAGCCAATCAGGTTCTCGAACAGGCCATCGAAGCGTTCGCCGTCGCCGCCGAAGTTGTCGCGCCGCATGCCGGCCTGCGCACGCGGGGCCGCGGTGGTCGGCAACGGCACCGTGCCGCGCCCGGGCGTGCGGCGGATCAAATGTTCGGCCGCCAGCAGTTCCAGTGCCTTGCGAACCGTGACGCGCGCAACGCCGAATTCGTGCATCAATGCAATCTCGCCGGGCACTCCGGCAGTAAAACGGCCCTCGTGCAGTTGCTCACGCAGCACCAGGTAGATCTGGTGGTACTTGGGCAGCGGCAGGGCGGATGTCACGGCGCGCACCGTACAAATGTCTCTTTGTTCTGTCAATAGGACATTTAAAGCGTTGTTGCGCGCGTGCGATCTGGCCCTCCATGCGCGCGTTGTTCGGCCGATAGCACGGGACGCACGTCGCACACACTGCCTCATCATGAACCGCACATCGCCGTACCCCTCGTCTACGCACTCCCGTGGCGCCCGCAGCCTGTTCGGCGCGCTCGAGTGGGAAGAGTTGCCCTCGCTGGCCGGTAGCCTTCGCCATCGCGAGCTGGGCTTTGCAGGCTCGGTGTGGACCGCCACACAACGCATGGAGTTGTTCGACTACGACGACGCGCCGCCGCCGACGCCGTTCGCAGAACCGATCAACGGCCTGCATGTGCGCGAGATCGACGGCAACGAGGTGTTCCAACACTTCTTCGGCCGCGCCGGCTTCAGCCACTGATTGTCCGGCGCGCACGCGCCTGAGTGCGCCGCGGCGGCCGCTATTCTTGCGGCATGCCAGCGCCGAAATCCCCCTCCAGCGTCGACAGCCGCAGCTTCCGTTACTACTGGGAAGATTTCCCCGCCGGTTCCACGCGCGAGTTCGGCCCGATGGCCGTGACCCGCGAGGCGACGATTGCCTTCGCGCGCCAGTGGGATCCACAACCTTTTCACCTCGACGATGCGGCCGCTGAAGGCTCGCTGTTCGGCCGCTTGTCGGCCAGCGGTTGGCACACCTGCGCGATGACCATGCGCATGATGTGCGACACCTATCTGCTGGACACCGCAAGCCTCGGCAGTCCGGGCATCGAAAGCTTGAAGTGGCTGCGGCCGGTGTACCCGGGCGACACGTTGCACGGACGGCTCACGGTGCTGGAGGCGCGACCGATGAACAGCAAACCCGATGTCGGCTTGGCGCGCTCGCGTTGGGAGGTGTTCAACCAGCTCGGCGAGGCGGTGCTGGAGATGGAAGGCTGGGGCATGTTCCGGCGCCGGCCGGCGGCGACATCGGTCGAGTGAGCGGGCCGGTCTGGCCATCGCATCGCGCGCAGCCGCTTAAAGCTCAGATCTTGCCAGCAGGGCTGCGTACGAACGCCGACCAAACGCGTGCCAAGCCTGCCGAGCCGTCGTTGCCCTTCACCTCGGCCAACGCCTTGACCGCGTCGTCCTTGCGCCCGGCCTGCCACAGCGCCAAGCCGAGATGCAGCCGGGCCTCGTCGGCGCGCCGCAGGTTGCCCTTGGCCACACCCTGCTCCATCAACGGCACGCCCTTGCTGGCCGCACCAGCAGTCACGTGCGCAAAGCCCACGTTGACCAGTGCGTCGCCTTCGCGGGCGCTGCGCGCCGAGCTTTCGGCGCGCGCCAGATCGGCGCTGTCTTTCTCGGCAGCCTTGCTGGCACGCTCGCGCAGCGCGGTGTGATTGGCGGCGTCTTTGCCATTGCCGAGCAACGACAACGACATGCCGCGGTCGATCACCTTGAGCGCCTCGGACGGATAGCCGGCCGTCAGCGCCAGATTGGCCATATCGACGTACTCGTCGGCGTTGCGCATCAGGTTGGCTGCCAGCCGCAGGCGGTAGACATCGAGCCACAAGCGTTCGGAGAAACCGGGCTGCTTGGTCACGCGCGACAGCAGGTCGGACCAGTATTCCGGCTTCGGATAGCTCATTGCCATGCGCTCCAGCGAGCGCACGTAACCGGCATCGTCCTTGGCCTGCACGTAGCTGCTGAGCAGCAGACGCAAGGTCTGCTCCGGCGGCGTGCGGCCAGCCGCTTCGTCGGCGGCGACGCGGAGCTCGATCTCCTCGGCGGCCGCCTTGAACTCATTGGCCAGGTACAGCGCTTGCGGCAGCAGGTCGCGCAGCGATGCGTCGCTGCCGCCTTCCTGCAGATAGCGGCGCAGCCACGACACCGCGCGCAGGTAATCCTTCTCCTGATAGGTGAGCTTGGCCAGCAGCTCAACCATCTGCAACTGGTCGGCACCGCTGAACTGGTTGCTCGCCACCACCACCTCGAGCGAACGGATCGCTTGCGTCCAATCGCGGCCACTCAGCGAGACGCTGCCGCGGCCACGCTCAATCACCGCTTGCTCGAACATCGACAGATTGGGCACGGCCGCGGCCTCGCGCAGCTTGGCCTCGGCCTGTTCCTTCTGGCCGGCGCGCGCAGCTTCCTGCGCCGCGTTGACCGCGTTGGCGACGTCGGGACGCAGCGTCTTGGCTGCCGGATCGGCGGCTGGGGGCGGGGTGGGCGTCTGTGCGCCGGCCCATCCGGCGCCGCAGGTCAGAGCCATGGCGACTGCGCCCACGCGCAGCCATTGGGAAACAGGTGCTTGCATCATGCCGGGACTCAAGTGCTGGAAACGAACAGGCGGGGCGCGATTGTCACCCCAGCGCGCGGCCGACGTACCATGCCCGCATGGACACTGTCTCCGATCGAAATCGAGACCGGGCCGAACCCGCAGGCCAGCGTCATCATCCTGCACGGCCTGGGCGCCAGCGGCGACGACTTCGCGCCGGTGTGCGAACAGATGGACCTGCGCCCGGTGGGCGATGTGCGCTACGTGCTGCCGCACGCGCCGATGCGTCCGGTCACGATCAACAACGGCCTCGTGATGCCCGCCTGGTACGACATCCTCGCGCTCGGTGGGCCGGCGCGCGAGGACGAAGCCGGCCTTCGGGCGTCGCAGTCGATCGTCGAATCGATCGTCGCGCAAGAGGTCGCGCGCGGCGTCGCGGCCTCGCGCATCGTGGTGGGCGGGTTCTCGCAAGGCTGTGCGATGGCGTTGCTCACCGGCCTGCGCCACCGCGACAAGCTGGCTGGCATCGTCGGGCTGTCGGGCTACCTGCCGTTGGCCGACAAGACCGCTGCCGAGCGCAGCGCCGCGAATCAGGCCACGCCGATCTTCATGGCCCACGGGCGCTTCGACCCGATGATCGCGCTGCCCCGCGCCATGACCTCGCGTGACGCGTTGATCGCGCTGGGCTACGACGTGCGCTGGCATGAGTACCCGATGGAGCATTCAGTGTGCCTGCCGGAGATCGAAGACCTGCAACAGTTCCTGCTGCAGACGCTCAGGCGCTGAAAGGGTTTCGGCACTCGGTCTTGCACGCGCACGCGCCGGCCATTGACACTCCATGCTCGAGCGCACGCCAGCGCGACCAGGCGTCGTGCGCCCCCGAAGTGCGAACCCTTTGCGCGGCGGCGCGGCGGTGTTCCAATCCCGGCGCCAGCGGGCCATGTCCATGCAACTGCGATCCATCTTCGTCTTCGTCTTTTGCGCGGTGGGCGGCGCGCTGGCGGCGGACGAAAACAACAAGAGCCGCGTTGGTTCGGATGTGTTCATCAGCGGCGGCACGGTGACGGTGGACGACGCGGTCGGCGGTGACCTGTTCGCCGCTGGCGGCGCGGTCGACGTCGATGCCACCGTGGCCGGTGATGCCGTGGCAGCGGGTGGCAAGCTGCGGCTCGGTGCCGAGGTCGGGCAGTCGGTGTATGCGGCGGGCGGGCAGGTCAACGTCAACGCCAAGGTCGGTCGCAACTTGCGCGTGGCCGGCGGGCGTGTCGAACTCGGTCCGAAGGCCGAAGTGGCCGGCAATGTGTCGATGGCAGGTGGTCAAGTGCGGCTGCACGGCGTGGTCAGGGGGCATGTACAGGCCGCAGGCGGGCGCGTGCTGATCAACGGGCCGGTCGGCGGCGACGTGCTGGTGATGTCGGGCCAAGTCGAACTGGGGCCGCAGGCGCGCATTGCCGGCAAGCTGCGCTATCGAAGTGGCGAGGCGCTACGACAGGACCCTGGCGCGCAAGTGAGTGGCGGCATCGAATCGCTCGTGCCGGCCTGGGGCGAGGCGGCGTCGCGTCCGCCGGCACAGCACCCACCGCAGCAAGGGCATGGCTTTGGTTGGGCTGGCTGGTTCTGGACCGCCGGACTGATCGTGTTGGCCGCGCTGTGGCTCGCGCTGGCGCCGCGCACCAGCGCGCGATCGAGCCAGATGATGCGCGAGCGGCTCGGCTTGTGCGTCGGGCTTGGCTTCATCTGGCTGGTGTGCGTGCCGGTGCTGACGCTGCTGTTGTTGCTGACGATCATCGGCATCCCGCTGGCGCTGTTCGCGCTCGCCGTGTACCTCGCGGTGTTGCCACTGGCTTACGCGGCGGCGGCCGTCGGGCTGGGCGATTGGGCGTTGCACCGGTGGCAGACAGCGCGTGCTTCGGCGCCACGCTGGCGTATCGGCGCGGCCGCCATCGCCCTCGTGATGCTGGCGTTGCTCGGCCACGCACCCTGGCTCGGCGCACTGCTGGCATTCGTGCTGCTGCTCGCAGGGCTGGGCGCACTGCTGCTGCTGTGGCGCCGGCCAGCAGGGCCGGCCTCGGTCTGAGGCCGGCACGCGACGGGCCGACCCTTTTCAAGCCGCGGCCGGCGGCGTATGTTGCGAGTCCATCCACTCGTTGCAGCGCCAGGAGACAAGCATGAGCCACCTGCCCGGTAAGTTCGTCTGGTTCGAACACCTCTCGGCCGACATCCCGAAGGCACGCAAGTTCTACGACGCGCTGTTCGGATGGCACACCGAGTCGATCCCGATGGGCGCGCAGCGTTACTCGATGATCCTGAACGGCGATGGCACCACCAGTGAAGGCATCGGCGGCTACCGCAACGTGGAGAGTTCCGTGCGGCCGGCGTGGATGAGCTACCTCTCGGTGAGCGACGTCGACGCCACCTATGCCGCTGCGTTGGCAGCCGGTGCGAGTGCCGTGTCGGCACCCGCCGACTTCGGGCCCTTCGGCCGCGGCGCCACGCTCACCGACCCCACCGGGGCGGCGTTCAGCATCTGGAAGAGCGCCGAGGGCGATCGGCCCGACCCCGAAAAAACGCCCATCGGGTGCTGGTGCTGGAACGAGTTGTGGACCACCGATGACGCCCGCGCGCTGGCGTTCTACAAGCAAGTCTTCGGCTACACGCACGACACCATGGACCTCGGCGACGACGGCACGTACTACATGGTGAAGACCGGCGAGATCAGCCGCGGCGGGCTGATGCACTCGGTGCGCGCCGATGCGCCGTCGATGTGGCTGCCCTATGTGGCGGTGGCCGACTGCGACGCCACGGCATCGCGCGCCCGGGCGCTGGGCGGCAAGGTGCTGATGGAGCCGAGCGACATCCCCAACATCGGCCGCTACGCGATTGCCGAAGACACGCTGGGCGCGGCGGTGGCGTTCATCAAGCTCGCCGGCTGAGGCGCCAAGCGCTCAGGGGCTCGATTGCAGCGCGCCCACCAGGCGCGCACCTGGCTCCAGCACGCGGGTGGCGAACGGCCGCGGCGCGTCTTGCACATAGGTGGGGTCGGCGGCGGCGCTGAGCCCGAGGCGGGCGCGCAAGCTGGCATCGGGCCAGAAGTTCGGGGCGGTCACGTTGGTTGCGCCCAGCAGATTGATGGCGGCGTCCACGACCGTGTGCTGCTGCTGCACCCGTCCGCTGGGCACACCGCCAGTGACGAGGCGCGGGCTGCCTGTGCCGGCGAACAGGTTGGCCACCAAGTGCACGCTCTGCGTCGCACCGTGCGCCACGATGAACGCCCCGCCGGAGTAGGTCGAGACCACGGTGTTGTGCACCATCTCCAGCGTGTTCGTCGGCCACTTCAGGCCTTCCTGGCCGAATGCGATTGCCGCGGCATTGTCCGCGCGCGGCCCCTTCTGGAACAGGTTGCCCCGCATTCGAACGACGCCGCCGTTCGGAAAGTCGACTTGGTAGCTGGCGGTACCGGTCGTGCCGTCCATGAAGTAGCTGTTCTCGATGTGCGTCTCGCGCGCCCGGCTCTTGAAGTTGTGGCCGATCTTGGCGTTGTGGAAGAAGCTTGCCGTCACGATCAGCCGGTTCGCCTCGCCGATGTAGAGGTTGTGCGACTGCCCATCGCCATGACCGTTGCGTGCGAACTCGGAGCGGTCGATCACGATGTCGCCGCCGCGGCCGCTGAGGATGCCCTCGTCGCTGTCATAGAAGCCGCAGTTGCGAACCGTGAGGTTGCCGCCTTCGGCACGAATGCCCGCGCCGTTTTGATCCGGCACCGTCACGCCATGGAACTCGATGCCCTCGATCACGGCGTTGGCACCGGCAACGACCCAGATGGCCTTGCCCTGCGAACTCTTGCCGTCGGCGAACAGCCGCGCGCGGCCACCGACGCCGCAGATCGTCAGGTTCGCAGCACGCCAAGTGGCCACGTCGCCGCGGTAGTCTCCCGCCGCGATCTTGACCACATCGCCGGCTTGCGCGACTGCGGCTGCGGCACTCGGCGCGGCATAGGGAGCCCCAGGCCCCACCTGCAGAATCCGGCCGGTTGCGGCGTCGCAAGCCGTACGCCCCGACGTCACCGCAGGCGAAAGCAGCGATGGGCCCGGCTGTGCGGATGCCGTCGTCGGTGCGGCGGCTACCCTCGCGTCAGCGGCCGGCCCTGCATCGCCGCAGGCGCTGACGAGGACCATGCCCACGCCCGCTGCCACGCATGCGACGCGTTTGCGCAGACTCTGCTTGCGCGGGATCGTGCCGGGCATGCCGGCACCTTAGCAGGCGTCGAAGTCCCACCGGTGATACCGGCGCGGCTTTCAGAGCCGTTGTCGTCTCAGCACCAGGCCGGCGCGCACGCGGTCGAACGTGTCCGCCGTGACGCCTTCGCTGCGCAGCAGGTGCTTCTGCACCTTTTGCGTCGGCGTCTTCGGCAGTTCGCCCACCGTGCGCAGATAGCGCAGAACCATGAAGTGCGCCATGCGCTCGGCCAGGAACGAGACCAAGTCGGCTGGCTGCAGCGTGGCGCCGCGCTGCAGCGCGATCGCGATCGCGATCATCACCTCGTCGTCACCGAGTTCGCTGGGCACCGCGTACGCGGCGCACTCCTTCACCGCCGGGTGCGCGCCGACTTCGGCCTCGACCTCGAACGAAGAAATGGTTCTCGCCGCGCCGGCGAATGGTGTCCTTCATCCGGTCGACGAAGAAGGAGTGACCTTTCTCGTCGCGGCGGAAAGCGTCGCCGGTGTGGAACCAGCCGTTGCGCCACGCCTGTGCGGTGGCGCCGGGCGCGCGATGGTAGCCGTGCATCATCGCCCACGGCGCATCGGTGCGCAGGATCAACTCGCCGACTGCGCCGTGCGGCACCTCGCGATCGAACGCATCGACCACCCGTGCCTCCACACCGTCGCGCACCTCGCCGCAGCTGCCGAGCACGGCCGGGTTTCGGCCCGAGATGATCGGGCACGAGGTCTCCGTCATGTTGAACGTGGTGTACACGTCGCAGCCGAAGCGGGCGCTGAACGACGGCACGTCTTCCGACAGCGGCACCATGACGACGGCACGCAGCCCATGCGAGCGGTCGTCGGCGCGCGGCGCGGCTTTGACGAGCATCGTGGCCATCGAGCCGAGCAGCGTGCAAGCGGTGGAGCCGGTCTCGCGCACCACGTCCCAGAACAACGACGCGCTGAACGCATCGACCAGCGCGATCGATGCGCCGCGCTTGAGCATGACGCTGACGCGCGCCCGCCCCTGACACGTGGAACATCGGCAGGTTCACGAGGTAACGATCCTGCGCATCGAGGAACTGGAAGGCGACCTGCGATGCGGCGCTCTTGGCGTACGAGCACAACACGCCTTTCGATGGCCCTGTGGTGCCCGAGGTGTAGATTTACGACCACAGCGTGCCATCGGCCAGGCGGACGAACACGGCGTCGGGCGTCTCGCGCGCCCAGCGCTCGAGCAGCAACGGCGCCACGCAATCCTCGCGCGGCGGCACGCGGCGATCGAACGGCGCTTCGGTCGGTGCGGACATGGCTTCTCCGGTCGCGACGGGCCGCCGCAGTGTGCGAGGCGAGGCGGCGCCGCACCATGGTGTTTGTACTTTGTCGACAAACGACCGCTGGCCGCTATAACCACGCCATGCCGAAGCCCGACCCCGTGCCGACGCGAAGCAAGCCCGCCGCTGGCGTGTTGAGCCGCGCGCTCACCGCGCCGGCCGATGCCGCCCACCCCACGCTCGCCCAGCGCATCGCCGATGACCTCGGCGTGGCCATCGTCGATGGCGCGCTGGCCGACGGCTCGCGCATCCGCGAAGAAGAACTGGCCCGACACTACAGCGCCAGCCGCAGCCCGGTGCGCGAGGCGATCGCATTGCTCGAGCGGCGCGGCCTGGTGCGCACGGTGCCGCGGCGCGGCACGCACGTGATCGGGCAGTCGCTCGACGTGATCGCCGACCTGTTCAACATGCGCGCGGTGCTGGTCGGGCTGGCCAGCCGTTATGTCGCCAGGCGCCGCGACCCGGCGGTGATCGCCCAACTGCAGGCCCATGTCGATGCGCTGGCGGCAGCGGTCGAGCGGCCGGGCATCACGCCGTTGGCGTTCGCGCGCCTGGGCGGTGATGCAGCGGCCGTGATCGTGCGCCAGTGCGGCGCGAGTTATCTGGTGCAGATGCTGAGCGACCACGCCCACCATTCGGGCTGGGGCATGATCTGGCGCAAGCGCGCGCTCGACTTCAAGACGGTCGAGCGGCGCCGCCACTACGCGCAGCAGTTTCAGCGATTCGTGCGGTGCGTCGAGCGGGGCGCCGACGCCGACGCGGAACGGCTGCTGCGCCAGATGATGTTCGAGTCACGCGACCGCGTGCTGGCGGCCATTGCCGAGGCGCGCGGCGGGCAGATCGATCCGGTGCATTGCCTGGCCGATGCGCCGCTCGCGGTGTCGGTCGGGTAACCCACAGCAGCCATCAGGAGAACGCCATGACGGAAGCCTTGCTCGAACGACACGAAGGCGCGCTGCGCGTGCTGTCGATGAACCGGCCCGAGCGCCGCAATGCATTGAACGCGCAGATGCTTGAAGGCCTCGTCAACGCGCTGCGTGCCGCCGCCGATGATGGCGAAGTCGGTGCCGTGCTGTTGCGCGGCGAGGGCCCGGCGTTTTGCGTCGGCGGCGATGTCAAGGGCATGGCCGAAGGCGCAGGGCGCGACCTCACGCTCGAGCAGCGCCTGCGCGGCCTGCGCGCGCGCATGGAGAGCTCGCGCTTGCTGCACACGATCGCGAAACCCACGGTGGCCGCCGTGCATGGCGCGGTCGCCGGCGCGGGCCTGGCGATGGCGCTGGCCTGCGACTTTCGCGTGGTCGCACGCTCGACCAAGATCACCACCGCATTCGCCAAGGTCGGCCTGTCGGGCGACTTCGGCGGCAGCTGGTTCCTGACGCAGATCGTCGGCGCCGCGCGTGCGCGCGATCTCTACCTGCGGCCGCGGGTGATCTCGGCCGACGAAGCCCTGGCGCTGGGCTTGGCGACCGAAGTGGTCGACGACGACGCGCTGCAAGCGCGTGCGCTGGCGTTCGCCCACGAGTTGGCCAATGGGCCCCGCGTCACGCTCGGCTACATGAAAGAGAACCTCAACTTCGCGCTGCACGGCACGCTCGAAGCGGCGCTCGACCTGGAAGCGCTGCACCACACGATGTCGGCCGTCACCGACGACCACAAGGAAGCGGCTGCCGCGTTCGTCGAGAAACGCGAACCCAAGTTCGTCGGCCGCTGAAGCGCGCACCGCCATGACACTGCGCCTGCGCCAGATCTGCCTCGTGGCGCCGCGGTTGGCGCCGGTGGCGGAGGCGATCGAGTCGATCCTCGGCTTGCCGGTGTGCCACCGCGACCCCGCCGTCGGCAAGTACGGTCTGGAGAACGCCCTCTTCGTCTGCGGCCACCAGTTCCTCGAGGTGGTGTCGCCCACGCGCGACGGCACCACCGCGGGCCGCTACCTGCAGCGCTCGGGCGGGCGCGGTGGCTACATGGCGATCTTCGACACGCACGATCCCGAACGGCGGCGCGCGCACGTCGAGGCGCTGGGCATTCGCATCGCGCACGTGATGGACTACCCCGCGTTCTTCGGCATTCAGCTGCACCCCGCGGATTGCCGCGCGACGATGCTCGAGTTCGACCGCTCCGAAGGCAACGAGCAGCTCGACGGCGCCTATTGGCCCGCTGGCCCGCACTGGCACGACGGGCAACGGCTCGACCGCGTGAGCGGCATCCGCTGCATCGATGTCGTCAGCCCACGGCCCGACGACCTCGCCGCGCACTGGGCGCGCATCATCGACATGCCGCTGCAGCGCGACGCCAACGGCGAGTCGCTGCTGCGCTTCGAGCTCGGCAGCGCGCGCTTCACGCGCGCACGCGAGGGTGCCGAGCGGCTCGACGCGCTGCACGTCGACGTCGATGATGCCGAACGCGTAATGGCCGCGGCGCGCGCCGCCGGTTGCGCCGCCGAAGGCGCCGGACCCGACCGTGGCTTCGTGCTCGGCGGTGTGCGCTTCGTGCCGCACACACACGCGGTCGCGCAGAAAGCCCGCGCATGAACGACACGCTGTTTGCCCGAGGCGCCGATGCGGCGATGCTGGCCGACAGCGTCGATCACTTTCTCGCCGACCACTACACCTTCGAGCAGCGTCGCAAGCGCCTCGCCATGGGTCCTGGGCAGCGTGGCTGTTGGGCGCAGATGGCCGAACTCGGCTGGCTCGGCCTGCCGCTGCCCGAGTCGCTCGGTGGCTATGCCGGGCGCTGGGTCGACGTGGCGTTGTTGATGCAGCGCTTTGGTCGCGCGTTGGTCGTCGAGCCGTACGTCGCCAACGTGGTGTTGGCAGGCGGCCTGCTGGCGCGCGCGGGTTCCCAAGCGCAACAGCTGCGCTGGCTGCAGCCGATGATGGAGGGCCGCGTGCAACTCGCGCTCGCCTATCTGGAGCGCGCGTCGCGCCACAAGCTGGCAACAGCCCCAGGCCGAGGTCGGCGTGCGCAACGGCCGCACGGAGCTGAACGGACGCAAGACCGTCGTGCTCGGCGGCGCCACCGCCGATGCCTTCATCGTCTGGGCACGCGACAGCGATGCGCTGCGCACGCCGGCGCTGTTCCTGGTCGAACGCAACCGGCATGGCGTGTCCTGCGTGCCGACGCCGACGATCGATGGCCATGCCGCGGCCGAGCTGACATTCGACGCGGTGCGGGTGTCGGCCGACGACCGCGTCGGCACGCCGACGCAGGCGCTCGACCAGATGTCATTGGCGATCGATACCGCCGCGGCGCTCAGCTGCGCGGAGGGCATCGGCGTGATGGAAGCGTTGTTTCACCCCACGCTCGACTACCTCAAGCAGCGCCAGCAGTTCGGTCGCCCGTTGGCGAGCAACCAAGCGCTGCAGCACCGGCTCGTCGATATGCATGCGTTGTTGCGCGAGGCCGAAGGGATGGCGCAGTGGGCGGTGGAGGCGCTCGATGCCGAACCTGGCTCGCGTGCGCGGGCCGTGTCGACGGCCAAGGTGCACGTCGGTCAGGCGCTGCGCCACATCGGCCAGGAAGCGGTGCAACTGCACGGCGCGATCGGCACGACCGACGAATACCCGCTGAGCCATCACTTCAAGCGCGCCACCGCGCTGTCGCTGCTGTTCGGCGACGTCGACCACCACCGTGCACGCCTGGGCCAGGCGATGCGCGACGACCACCGGCCACAAGCGGCATGAATCTGCTCGCCACCGATGCCGAACGCCGCTTCGCCGACGAGGTGCGCGACTTCATCGTCACGCACCTGCCGAGCGAGGTGGCGCACAAGGTCGCGCACGACCAGCACCTGGGCAAAGACGATGTGCAGGCCTGGCAAGCGCCGCTCGCCGCCAAAGGCTGGCTCGCGTACACCTGGCCGATCGAGCACGGCGGCACCGGCTGGACGCCGCGCCAGCAGTTCATCTTCGAAACCCTGTCGAGCGAACACGACTGCCCGCCGATCAACCCGTTGGGCCTGCGCATGGTCGGCAAGGTGATCCAGCGCTTTGGCTCGCCGTGGCAGCAAGAGCGGTTTCTGCCGCCGATCCGCGAGTCGCGCGAGTGGTGGTGCCAGGGTTATTCGGAGCCCAATGCCGGTTCCGATCTCGCGTCGCTGGCCACGCGCGCCGAGCGGCGCGGCGACGTCTACGTGGTCAACGGCCAGAAGATCTGGACCTCGTACGCGCACTGGGCCGACTGGATGTTCTGCCTGGTGCGCACCAGTCGCGAGAGCAAGTCGCAGAACGGCATCTCGTTCCTGCTGATCGACATGAAGACGCCAGGCATCGAAGTGCGGCCGATCCCGCAGCTCGACGGCACGCACAACTTCAACGAAGTGTTCTTCACCGACGTCGAGGTGCCGGCGCATCAGCTCGTCGGCGAAGAGGGCCAGGGCTGGACCTGCGCCAAGTACCTGCTCACGCACGAGCGCCTGGAGACCGCGGCGCTGCCGTCGTGCCAGCGCACGATGCGGCGGCTGAAACAGGTGGCGTTCGCGCCGGTCGAAGGCGGCCCCGCGCCGGCCGACGACCCGCAGTTCCTGGCGCAGCTGGTCGATGCCGACGTGCGGCTCACCGCGCTGGAGTTGCGCGTGCTCGGATTCCTGCAGCAGCAGAGCCAGGGCCAGCCGCTCGGGCCCGAGGTGTCGGAGTTGAAGGTGCGCGGCACCGAGCTGTACCAGCGCCTGCTCGAGCTGTTGATGATCGCTGCCGGCCCCGATGCGCTGGCCTACCACCGCGACTTCGTGCTCGGCACCGCGAGCGCGCCGGCGTTCGGGCCGGCCTACGCCGCCACCGCAGCCGGGCGCTACTTCAAGTGGCGCTCGATGTCGATCCTCGGAGGGTCGAACGAAATCCAGCGCAACGTGGTCGCCAAAGCGGTGCTCGACATTCGCTGACGGCGCGTCAGGCCACCTTCAACACGCGGTCGGCCATTTCGAGCAGGCGGTCGCGCACCTTGGGCAGGCTGATGCGCTCGTCGATCAGCCACTGCATCATCGCGCCGCGCATCGCGCCGAGCAGGATCACCGAGGTGGCCGCGGGGTCGGTGCCGGATGCGATCTCGCCGGTCTGGATGCCGTAACGGATGTGGTTCTCGAAGTACGCCAGCGCGGCGCGGTTGTAGTCGGCGATGTCGGCGCGCAGCGCAGACGAAGCCATGAAGCCTTCGGTCATCATGACCAGCAGCGCGCGTGTCGTGGTCCAGCCCGGACCCTTGCGGGTGAAGTAGATGCTGATCGTGCCGCGGATCGCATCCAGGCCCGGCGCCCGCTTGGGCCAGGCCTCGCGCTCGGCCTTGAAGCGCTCGCCGATGTAGGCCACCAGCGAGCGCAGCAACCCCGCCTTGCTGCCGAAGCGGTGCGCCGGCAGGCCGCGGCTGTAGCCCGCGGCCTCGCCGATCTCGGCCAGCGTCATGCGGATCGAGCCGCGCTGCGCAACGATCGCGAGCGCGGCTTCGAGCAGGCGCTGCTCGGCCTGCTCGCGGCGCTGCGCGTGGGTGCGACGCACCGGCCGCGCCGTGGACGTGCCCTTGCGCGCCGAGGAGCGTGCTGCGGCTCTGAGCGGTGCAGGGGCGGCCATGCGCGGTGTCACTCCGGCTTGATGCCAGCCAGTTCGGCCACGCGTTTGAAGCGGTTGTACTCGCGCAGCTGGAACTCGCCGAGCTCCTTCGGCCCCATCATCAGCGGCGCCGACACCTGCGTCGCCTGCCACGCGCGGCCTTCTTCCGATGTCATCGCGCGGTGCACGTAGGCGGCCAGTTTGTCGACGATGTCGTTCGGCGTGTCGGCGCGCACGAAGAACGCCGACCAGACCCAGGTCTCGAACTCGGGAAAGCCGCTCTCCTTCATCGTCGGGATGTCGGGAAACTTCGGCTCGCGCTTGTCGCCGGTGATCGCCAGCACGCGCAGGCGGCCGCCCTTCATCAGCTCGATCGTGCCGCCAAAATCGATCACGCCCACATCGAGCTGGCCGCCGACCACATCGGTCAGCATCTGCGCGCCGCCCTTGTACGGGATGTGCGTCACCGGCAGGCCGGTGGTCGTGCCGAGCCAGGCCGCCACCAGCTGGTAGCCGGCGGAGTAGTTGCCCAGCTGCAGCGGCGTGTTGTTCTTCTTGGCGGCCGCGATCACGTCGTTGATCGTCTTGTGCGGCGAGTCGGCGCGCACGGCGAACGCCACCGGCGTCAACGAAATGCCGTACAGCGGCCGGATGTCCTTGAACGGGTCGTACGGCAGGTTCTTGATCGCGATCGCATTCACCACCGCTGGGGAGTTGCTGCCCATCAGGATGGTGTGGCCGTCGGGCGGCGCCTGCCGCGTGGCCTGCACCGCCAGCACGCCGCTGCCGCCGGGGCGGTTCTCCACCAGCACCTGCTGGTTGAACATCTTGCTCATCAACTCGCCGTAGAAGCGCGACGACGAATCGGCGCCGCTGCCGGCGTTGAACGGCACGAAGATGCGCAGCGCCTTGTTCGGAAACGGCGCCGACTGGTTTTGCGCCCAGGCCGATCCGGCGATCAGCGCCAACAGGGCGGCACACGTTCGCAGCACGGTGTTCATCGAGGTCTCCTCTGGTTCTTCGGTCGACGCGCTCAGCCACGCGGCGGGGCGCTGCGGATCACCTTCTTGGCCTTCAGCTCGGCGATCTGTGCATCGTTCAGGCCGGCTTCGCGCAGCAGCTCGTCGTTGTGTTCGCCCAGCAGCGGCGCCAGCCGGCGCACCGACGCCGGCGTGCGCGCGAATCGCGTCGGCGGCCGCACGCCGACGATCGCGCCTTCGGCCGGATGCTCGTGGCGCTCGAACAGCTGCACCGCCTTCAGGTGCGGATGCTCGGGCAGCTCGCCGATGCTGTAGATGCGCGTGGCCGCGATGTCGAGCGCTTCGCACAGCGCGAGGCACTGCGCGCTGCTCATGCGCTGCGTCACCAGCGCCATGTCGTCGTAGATCTCCTGGATGCGTGCGTTGCGCTCGTGGCGATCGTCGAAGTTGTACTTGGCCGCCAGGTCTTCGCGCCCGGCGCGGATGAAGAACTGGCGCCAGTGCTCGCCGCTGTACGGCAGCATCGCGACATGGCCGTCGAGGGTGGGCGCTGGGCGGCGTCCACCGGACAGCAGGCGCTGGTAGCCCGCGGGTCCGTGCGGCGGTTCGAAGGTCAAGCCGCCGAGATGCTCGGCGAGCGTGAACGCCACCATCGTCTCGAACATCGGCACCTCGACGAACTGGCCGCGGCCGCTGCGCTCGCGTTCGAACAGCGCCGCAAGCACCGCGTTGGCCAGCGCGAGACCCGAGGTCTTGTCGGCGATCAGCGACGGGACGTAGTCGGGCGTGCCGCTGCTATGGCCGATCAAGCCGGCCAGTCCGCAGGCGGCCTGGATCACGTCGTCGAAAGCAGGCTTGTTCTCGTCGGGCCCGCCCTGTCCGAAGCCCGGCGCCACGCAGTACACCAGGCGCGGATTCAACGGCGCCACCGCCTCGTGGTGCAGGCCGAGGCGCTGCACCGCCGACAGCCGCATGTTGTGCACCAGCACGTCGACCGTGGGCAGCAGCTTCTTGATCACCGCCACGCCGTCGGCCGACTTCAGGTCGATGCACAACGAACGTTTGTTGCGGTTGATCGCCAGGAAGATCGAACTCATGCCGCGGTGCCGCGTGACGCCGTTGGCGCGCATGCGGTCGCCTTCGGGCGGCTCGACCTTGATCACGTCGGCGCCGTAGTCGCCGAGGATCTGCGTGGCCAGCGGTCCCAGGACCACGGCGGTGAGGTCGAGCACACGTACGCCGGACAACGGGCCGGCGGGCGCAGCGCGGGGGGTGTCGGACATCGTCGGTGTCGGCACAAATATTTGTTGCTCGGCCAACAAGTTCACTTGAGAATCGCCGTTCCCGCAGCCGAGAAAACCCGAGGAGACAAACCGCGATGCAGGGCTTGCGCATCAGCCCCGGCGTGCTGCCCGCCGAATGCGAAGCGCTGCGCACCGAGGTGCGCGCCTTCCTGGCCGAACAGATGGCCGGCATGCCGGTCGCCAAGCGCGTGCGCAACTGGTCGGGCTCGAATCCCGAGTTCACGCGCGCGATGGCCGCGCGCGGCTGGATCGGCATGACCTGGCCCAAGCGCTACGGCGGCCACGAGCGTTCGTCGCTCGAACGGTACGTCGTGCTGGAGGAGATGCTCGCCGCCGGCGCGCCGGTGGGCGCGCACTGGGTGGCCGATCGGCAAAGCGGCCCGCTGCTGATGCGTTTCTCGCCCGACGTGCTGGCGCCGCGCTACGTGCCCCGCATCGTGCGCGGCGAAGCGTACTTCTGCATCGGCATGAGCGAGCCCGACTCGGGCTCCGATCTGGCGTCGATCCGCACCAAGGCGGTCTCCACGAACGACGGCTGGGTGATCAACGGGCGCAAGGTGTGGACCTCGCGCGCACACCATGCGAACCACATGATCGTGCTGGTGCGCACCGGTGATCGCGGCGAGAACAAACACGCCGGGCTGTCGCAGCTGCTGCTGGACATGAAGACGCCGGGCATCACGGTGCGTCCGATCATCAACCAGCTCAACGAACACGACTTCAACGAGGTCACGTTCGACGATGTCGTGGTGCCGCACGACCACCTGATCGGCACCGAGGGCGAGGGCTGGAAGCAGGTCGGCGCCGAACTGGCGTTCGAACGCAGCGGTCCGGAGCGTTACCTGAGCAGCACGCAGCTCCTGCTCGAGATGTTGAACGCAGCCGATGCGAACGACCCGCGCCATGCGACCGCACTCGGCCGCGTGGTGGCGAATTACGCGACCATGCGGCAGATGTCTCTCGGCGTGGCCGGCATGCTGGCGCGTGGCGAAAATCCGGCGCTGCCGGCCGCACTGGTGAAAGACCAGGGTGCGCTGGTCGAGCAGGCAATGCCCGACATCGCGCACGACCTGTTCGGCGGCCGCATCGAGCCGGGTTCACCGCTGGAGCAAGCGCTGCGTTACACCACGCTCGCCTCGCCATCGTTCTCGCTGCGCGGCGGCACGCGCGAGATCCTGCGCGGCATCATCGCCAAGGGGATGGACTTGCGATGAGCGCCGCACGGCCGCTCCTGAAGGCGCTCGCTCCCCCTCGGGAGGACGGCTCGTAGAGCCGAGGGGGCCGCGTGAGCGACGAATCCCTCATCGAACAAAGCGTGCAGCGCTTGTTTGCCGAACAGGTCGACAAGGCGTCGCGCGAGCGCGTCGAAGAAGGCGCCTTCGACGACCGTCTGTGGCAGCTTGCGGTCGACAACGGCTTCACGCTCGCGCTCGCCAGCGAGGCGAGCGGCGGCGTCGGCGAAACCTGGAGCGGCGCGGCGCCGATCCTGCACGCCATCGGCTTTCACCAGGTGCCGCTGCCGCTGGCCGAAACCCTGGTCGGCGCGCAGTTGCTGTCGCTGGCCGGCATCGAGTTGCCCGAGGGCCCGATCGCGCTGGTCGAACAGGGCTGCGGCAACACGCTGCGCAGCAGCGGCACGGGGGCGGCGCTGCGCATCGACGGCACCGCGCACCATGTGGCTTGGGCGCGCCACGCGCCGCATGCGCTGGTGTCGTTGAACGACCGGCGTCTGGCGCTGGTGAGCTTGCGCCAATCGGCCGTCCGCTGCGACCCGCGGCTCGACCCCGCGCGCCTGCCGTCCGACACGGTGGTGTTCGACAACGCACCTTGCGTCGCACTGGCGGCGAGTCCGCTGGCGTTGCCGCAACCGGTGTGGACGCTCGGGGCGCTGGCACGCGCGCTGATGATCGTGGGCGCCCTCGAATCGGCGCTGGCGCAATCGGTGCGTTACGCGACCGAGCGCGTGCAGTTCGGCAAACCGATCGGCAAGAACCAGGCGATCCAGCAACAGCTTGCACTGATGGCGGGTGATGCCGCGGCGGCCCGCATGGCCGCGCTCGCCGCCGCCGCCGACGCGCCGAGCGCAATCGAGCCCGCGGCGGCATCGGCTGCGTTCAGCGTCGCCGTGGCCAAGGTGCGCGCAGGCGAGGCGGCAACGCGGGCCGCGGGGATCGCGCACCAGGTGCATGGCGCCATCGGCTTCACGCGCGAGCACTCGCTGCACTTCGCCACGCGGCGGCTGTGGGCCTGGCGCGAACAGTTCGGCAGCGACAGCTGGTGGGCCGAGCGCCTGGGCCGCGCGGCCATCGCGGGCGGCTCGGCCGCGTTCTGGCCGGCCGTGACACATCGGCGCTTCGACGGCGCCTTCGAGACGCCCGAATGAACGCAGCGATTCCACCCGCCACCGACGACGTCGGCGTCGAACTCGACGGCCACGTCGCCGTGGTCGAAATCCGCCGCCCGCCGCACAACTACTTCGACATCGCGTTGATCGCGGCGCTGGCCAACACCTTCGAAACGCTCGAGGCCGACGCACAATGCCGCGCGATCGTGTTGGCGGCGCAGGGCACGGCGTTCTGTGCCGGCGCCAACTTCGCCAAGCGCGAAGACTCCACGCCGGCGCAGCGCAGCCCACGCGGCATCAACCCGTTGTACGGCGAAGCGCTGCGCATGTTCTCGTGCGGCAAGCCGATCGTGGCGGCGGTCCACGGCGCGGCGGTCGGCGGCGGGCTCGGCCTCGCACTGGTGGCCGACTTCCGCATCACCTGCACCGAGGCGCGCTTCTCGGCCAACTTCAACCGGCTCGGCTTCCATCCGGGCTTCGGCCTTTCGGTCACGCTGCCGCGCCTCGTCGGCGCGCAGCAGGCAGCGCTGCTGTTCTACACTGGCCGCCGCATTGCGGGCGACGAGGCGCACCGCATCGGCCTGGCCGACGAGCTGGTTGCGCTCGAGCAGGTGCGCCCGCGCGCGATCGAGCTGGCGCACGAGATCGCCGGCTCGGCACCGATCGCGGTGCAGTCGACCCGTGCCACGGTGCGCGGCAATCTGGTCGAGCAGATCCGCCTTGCGGTGGCGCGCGAAAGCATCGAGCAGAACCGGCACTTCCTCACCGAAGACTTCAAGGAAGGCGTGGCCGCGATGGCGGCGCGGCGCGCACCACAATTCAAGGGCCGCTGACGCGCGGCCGACGCTGGAGACACGCGATGACCACCCCCACGAACGAACTGCTGGTCGATGTGGCCGAGCACGTGGCCACCGTCACGCTGAACCGCCCGGACCGTTTGAATGCGATCACCGCCACGCTCACCACGTCGCTGCGCCAGACGATGACCGAACTCGGCCACGACGATGCGGTGCGCGTGATCATTCTCACCGGCGCGGGTCGCGGCTTCTGCGCCGGCGCCGACATGGCGCTGCTGCAAGGGCTGACGCAAGGCGGTGCGCTGCCCAAGACGATGGGCAACGACCGCGTCGACGCGGTGGTCGGGCAGGAGCTGCAGCAGCGCTACAACTTCCTGATGGCGGTGCCCAAGCCGGTGATCGCCTGCGTCAACGGCGCCGCAGCCGGCATCGGCTTCGTGCTGATGCTGTTCGCCGACCTGCGGTTTGCCGCCAGCGATGCCACGCTGACCACCGGCTTCGCCAAACGCGGCCTGATCGCCGAGCACGGCTCTGCGTTCGGACTCGAGCGGCTCGTCGGGCCGGGCCACGCGGCCGACCTGCTGCTCAGCTCGCGCAAGGTCAGCGGCGCCGAGGCCGAGCGCATCGGCCTGGTGAACCGCGCGCTGCCGCCCGACGAGCTGATGCCGTTCACGCGCCGTTATGCATTGGACATCGCGTCGTCCTGCTCGCCGCGCTCGCTGCGCATCATCAAGCAGCAGATCGCAGCGCTGCCGTTGTTGTCGATGGCGCAACACTTCACTGAAGCCGATCGCCTGATGCACGAGTCGCTGCAGACCGAAGACTTCAAAGAGGGTGTGGCGCATTTCGTCGAGAAGCGCGCACCGCGTTTCACGGGGCGCTGAACGAGGCCGCCGCAGGCGGCACACGGTAGTCCCCTCGATGCCGAACAGGGCGCGATTGGGCTAACCTGCGCCGTCCGCACACCCTATACGGAGACAAGACATGGCCGTCTCGCGCCGCGACGTTCTGCAATCTTCCGCTGCCGCTGCGCTGCTGGCCGGCGTCGGCCAACGCGCCTTCGCGCAGGCGTTCCCGTACGACGCGGTGAAGATCATCACCGGCTTCCCGCCCGGCGGCACCTCCGACACGATCTGCCGCCGCGTCGCGAGCAAGCTGGCGCCAGGCTACGGCAAGAGCGTGGTGGTGGAAAACCGCGCCGGCGCCGGCGGGCAGATCGCGGTACAGAGCATGAAGCAGCTGCCGCCCGACGGCACCGCGATCCTGCAGACGCCGATGTCGATGCTCGGCATCTATCCGCACATCTACAAGAAGCTGCAGTACGACCCGGTCCACGACGTGATTCCGGTGTCGCTCGGCGCGACGTTCGACTTCGGCTTCGCGGTCGGCCCCGCGGTGCCGGCGAGCGTGCGCAACATCCCCGAGTTCCTGGCCTGGTGCAAGGCCAATCCGACGCAGGCGAACTTCGGCTCGCCGGGCGCTGGTGCGGTGCCGCACTTCATCGGCGTGCTGATCGGCCGCTCCGCAGGGGTTGACCTGAAGCACGTGCCCTATCGCGGCACGCAGCCGGCGATCCTCGAGATGATCGGCGGCCAGATCCAGGCGGTGTCGGGTCCGGTGGGCGAGTTCACGCAGCACGTGGCGGCCGGCAAGTGCCGCCTGTTGGCCACCACCGGCGCACAGCGCAACAAGTTCGCGCCCAACGTGCCCACGCTGCTCGAGCAGGGCCTGAAGGACATGGCGTTCAACGAATGGTTCGGCTTCTTCCTGCCGGCCAAGGCCGCGCCCGAGGTGATTCAGCGCGCCAACTCCGCCTTGCGCACGGCGCTCGCGGAGCGCGAGGTGATCGAAGGGCTCGAGGTGATGGGCCTGGAAGCGAAGTCGTCGTCCCCCACCGAACTGGGTGCGATGCTGAAGGCCGACACCGAGCGCTGGGGGCCGGTGGTGAAGGCGATCGGGTTCACGGCCGACTCGTGATCGCCGGCGGCGTCGGGCGCCACAGGGGTTGCTCTGGCGCGAGCAGGCGCCGCCGAATCGGCAGCCAGCACATCCAGAAGTTGCGCTGCGCCTGATGCGACAACGCGCGGTGCGTAGCCTGCCGCGCCTACGCGTCGGTGCTCAGTGCAGCATGCGCGACAACCGCGAGCGCAGGCCCGACAGGCTCTTCAGCACGCTGGCCGCCAGCGTGGCGTCCTCGAGCTCGCGCGAGGGTGCGACGCCATAACGCTTGAGCAGCGACGGCGACGTACGAAAGCGCTTGTGCTCCTTTATCGCTGCGCTGACGGCGAGTTGCAGCGCGCCGGTCCGGATCGGCTTGGTCGCGAAACGAAAGATCTGCACCTGGTTGATCAGCTTGACCACCAGATCGGAGTCGGCGGCTTTGGTCAGCATCACCGTGGTGATCGACGGGTACTGCTGCTTCAGCGCGCGCAGCAGCGGGCCGGTGTCCTGGCTGCCGACACGTGCCTCGGCGACGATGACGCCGATGTTGCGCGTCTCCAGCAGCGCCAGCGCCTCGCTGACGCTCGACGCGCAGTGTGTCGTCAGATCCTTGTTGAAGAGGGCGCGTATCGCCTCGCGGTCGGCCGGGTTGTCGTCGACGATCAGCAGCTCGGGGCTGTCGGCGGCGTCGCTGCCCTGCGCGGTGGCCGTCGTCTCGGCCTGCATCGCGCTGACGTCGGTGGCCAGCGCGGCATCGGCCGCCGCACGGATGATGGTCTTGATTTCGTCGTGGTTCCACGGCTTGTTGATGAAGCGGAACACCTCGCCGTCGTTGACCGAGCCGACGATCGCGGCCAGATCCGAGTAGCCGGTGAGCAGGATGCGCATCGTCGCCGGCGAGCGCTTGCGCGCCTCGGCCAGCAGGTCGACGCCGAGCATGCCCGGCATGCGCTGGTCGCTGACCAACACCTCGACCCGGTGCTTGGCGAGGATCTCGAGCGCCTCTTTGCCAGACGTGGCGGTCAGCACCTGGTATTCGCTGCGAAACATCATGCGCAGCAGATTGACGATGCGCTCCTCGTCGTCGACGAAGAGCAGGGTGGGTTTCTGGTTGGTCGTGGTCATGGTGCTTTACGTCGTTCGGCCGGCCTGCGGGCACTCAGGCGGCGACGAGGTCCTCCTCTTCCTGCAGTTGTTGCAGCAGCCGGACTTTCGACTGCCGAGGTCGGCAGCACGATCGCGAACACCGTGCCGACGCCGAGTTCGGTGTTGACGTCGATGCGGCCGCCGTGCTCCTGGATGATCTTGTACGAGATCGACAGTCCCAAGCCGGTGCCCTTGCCGACCGCCTTGGTGGTGAAGAACGGATCGAAGATCTTCGCCAGCACGTCCTTCGGGATGCCGCTGCCGTTGTCCTGGATCTCCACGCGCACCATGTCCTTGCCTTGGCGCGCGGTGCGCAGCGTGATCACACCGGGCTTGCCCTGCGGCATCGCATCCACGGCGTTGGTGATGAGGTTGAGGAACACCTGGTTGATCTGCGACGGCGAGCAGGTGATCTGCGGCACGTTGGCGCCGTACTCCTTGCGGATCTCGACGCGGTTCTTCAGCACATTCTTGGCCAGCATCAGCGTGCTCTCCAGGCCCGCTTGCACCGAGAACTCGGAGACGCGTGCCCGGTCCAGTCGGCTGAAGTTCTTCAGGTTGATGACGATTTCCGAGATCTGGTCGATGCCGTGCAAGCCGTCGTGCAGCAGCTGGTGCATTTCGTCCAGCATGCCGTCCTCGACCACGTCCTTGACGGCGGCCTCGACGCTGTGGAACTTCTGCGTCACCGCCGGCGTGTCGTGCTGATTGCGGCGCAGTTGCTGCGTGAAGTCGTGGCTGCGCTGCGCCAGGTCGCGCACGGGCACGAGCTGTTCCTTCAGCACATCGAAGGTGCCCTTCACGTAGGCCAGCGGCGTGTTGATCTCGTGCGCGATGCCGGCCACCATCTGGCCGAGCGCCGACATCTTTTCCGACTGCACCAGGTGCGCCATAGAGGCCTTCAGCTCCTGGCTCACCTGCCGGTAGCTGCGGAACAGGCGCCAGCCCAGGTAGGACACCAGCGCGAGCAGGAAGGCTGAGTAGGCGATCAGGGCATGGCGGTAGATCTGCTGGTTGGCGAGCCGCGCCTCGTGCTCCTGCGCATGCGCGTCGGAGATCGCGTCGATCGTCTTCGCGGTGGGCATGGCCGCCAGCTCGGCCAGCAGCTTGTTGCTCGCCTCCTGTTGTTTGAGCACCGTCGCGATGTGGTCGACCAGCGTCTGCGTGCGATCGCGCACGGAGGCCGGCGCCGCCGCGGCATGTTGCTGCAGCGCGCGCGACTCGCTGGCGATGGCCTCGCGCAGCGCCGTGTCGGGCGCCTGCGTGTAGGTCATCGTGCTGGTCAGTAGGGCATTGAGCGAGCGTTCGATCGCGTCGCGCTGCGCGTCGGACACGCCGGCGCCGCGCGAGACCTCGGTCAGGTCGTTGGCCGCGACCGGCAGGAAACGCGACGAGTTGCGCAGGATCGCGTTCTGCGACTTGAAGCGCTCGATCATCGCGGTCTTGCGCTCCATCGTCTGCTTGTAGCCGTCGAGCAGGCCCTTCATGCGCGTCTCGCCCTCGGCACGTTCGTGCCACAGCGGGTTGCCCTTGACCTGCAGCGTTTCTTCCAGCGAGGCGATCAGCGGCAGTGCGCTGGCCACCGGGTCGTAGTTGGTGTTCAGGCCGGTGCGCGAGCGCAGCACGTCGACGTTCCACTCGGCGTCGACCTGTTTCAGCTGCCGCAGCAGGCCGACCACCTCGTTGTGGGCGTCGAAGTCGACGGCGCGTGTCTTGTAGATCAGGCCACCGAGCACGGCCACCAGCGCCAGCAAGGCCAGCGCCACCGGGAAACGTCGTCCGGGCGCCGCCGCCACCGCCGATACGGCATCGGGCTTGGCCTTGTTTCTCATGAGTTTCATGGTTTACCTCGACGCGGAAACGGTGCCTGGCTCGAGCGAGCGGCCTTTGTACTCGCCGGTCAGGGTGTGAAGGAACTTGACGATCAGTTCCTTGTCCTGCACCGAGGCCGGGCGCCCGAGTTGAAAGCGGAACATCACGTCAACCGCATCGGGCAGCGAGGCCGCCGAGCCGTCGTGGAAGTACGGCGCCGTCAGCGCGATGTTGCGCAGGCTCGGTACCTTGAACACGTGCTTGTCGGCCTCGTTCTTCGTCACGTTGTAGCGGCCAAGGTCGGCCGGGCCGACGTTGCCGCGCTTGGCGAAGTAGTCGCCCATCACGCCGAACGACTGGAACATGTTGCCGCCGACGTTGACGCCCTGGTGGCAGGCGATGCAGCCGTACGACTTGAAGAGCTGGTAGCCGCGTTGCTCGTCGGCGCTGAGCGCCGCCTTGTCGCCACGCAGGTACTTGTCGAAGCGCGCGTTCGGCGTGTTGAGCGCGCGCTCGAAGGTGGCGATCGCGTCCTGGATGTTCTTTGGCTGCAGCCCATCGGGGTAGGCGGCCTTGAACTGTGCCATCAGGCCCGCGTCCTGCGACAGCTTGCCGAGCACCTCGGACCAGTTGCTGCCCATCTCCTTCGGGTTGTGCACCGGGCCGGCAGCTTGCTCCTCGAGCGAGGCGGCGCGGCCGTCCCAGAACTGGCGAAAGTTGAGCGCGCTGTTGAACACCGTCGGCGCGTTGATCGGGCCCTTGGCGCCGTTGATGCCGGTCGACGACACCTGGCCGTCGACGCCACCCTTGGCAAGGTCGTGGCAACTCGCGCACGATAGCGTGTTGTCCTTCGACAGCCGCCTGTCGTGGAACAGCCGGTCGCCGAGCGCCACTTTGCGCGCGTCGCTGTTGGCGTTCAGCGGAATTGGTTTGATCGGCTCGTCGGCCTGCGCGAACGCGCCAGGCACGCCGACCATCATGGCGGCGCACGCTGCGAGCGCGCGTGTCTTAGCGTGGCGCGCGCCGAGGCGCTTCGCATCATTTGGCATTGAGACCCCCTCCTTGCCTGCACGATCGTGGCGAGATCAGCACTCGACACGGCATGCGAGAGTATTCGCTGCCGGCGGTGCGATCAGCAAGGCAGCGCGGCGCACAAACGCCGGCCGTCGTGGTGCTGTTCCGGCACAAGAACACGCCGATGTGCGCACCCCGCCCGCGCGATGCCGCTGCCGCCGTTGAACGACCTCTGCAACTGCGGACACGCCAACTTTGCGGGCGGTTCGCGGCGAATCGCAGCAACCAGCGCGCCAGTCGCACAACTGTGGCGCGATGCGCAGCCGACAAGGCGCCTCGCGGCCGGCGCGGCGCTCACACGTCGATATTGACCGCGCGCAGCGCGTTGCTCTCGATGAAGTCGCGCCGCGGCTCGACGTCGTCGCCCATCAGCATCGTGAACACGCGGTCGGCCTCGATCGCGTCTTCGATCTGCACCCTCAGCAGCCGTCGCACGGTGGGGTCCATCGTCGTTTCCCACAGCTGCTCGGGGTTCATCTCGCCCAGGCCCTTGTAGCGCTGGCGCCCGACCTGGCTCTCGGCCTGGCCCATCAGCCACGCCATCGCGACGCGGAAGTCGCCGGCCTTCAACTCCTTGCGGCGCTCGCCCTCGCCGCGCACCACCACGGCATCGGACGTGAGCAGTCCCTTGAACGTGGCGCCGGCGCGCGCCAGGACTTCGTAATCGGTGCCATGGAGGAAATCCTGCGTGATCACACTGGACTTCACGTTGCCGTGGTGGCGTCGGCTGATGCGCAGCAACGGCTTGTCGGTGCGCGCGTCGACGTCGGCAGTGACTTCTGCGTCCGTCAGTGCCGCGGCCAAGGCGGCTGCACTGCGCTCGGCGGCGGCCGGTGAGTCGAGGTCGAGCGCCAGGCCATCGGCAAGGACACGCAACGCGGCGCCGTCCATCCAGTTGGCCAGGCGCCCGATCACGCCGTTGGCCAGCACGTACTGCCGCGCCAGTTCTTCCAGCGCGCTGCCGTCGATCGGCGGCTTGCCGCCGCCGGGTTCGATGCTGGCCTCCTGCAGCGCCACCTTCAGCATGTAGGCGTCGAGGTCCGGGTCGTCCTTCAGGTACTGCTCGTTGCGGCCGAGCTTGACCTTGTACAGCGGCGGCTGCGCGATGTAGACGTGCCCACGTTCGACCAGCACCGGCATCTGGCGGTAGAAGAACGTGAGCAGCAAGGTGCGGATGTGCGCGCCATCGACGTCGGCGTCGGTCATGATGATGATGCGGTGGTAGCGCAGCTTGTCGGCGTTGAAATCCTCGACGCCGATGCCGGTGCCCAGCGCCGTGATCAGCGTGACGATGGCCTCGCTCGACAGCAGCTTTTCGTAGCGCGCCTTTTCGACGTTGAGGATCTTGCCGCGCAGCGGCAGGATCGCCTGGAACTTGCGATCGCGTCCCTGCTTGGCCGAGCCTCCCGCGCTGTCCCCCTCGACGATGTAGATCTCGCACAGCGCCGGATCCTTCTCCTGGCAGTCGGCGAGCTTGCCGGGCAGCCCCATGCCGTCGAGCACACCCTTGCGGCGCGTCATCTCGCGCGCCTTGCGCGCCGCTTCGCGCGCGCGCGCGGCGTCGACGATCTTGCCGCACACGGTCTTGGCATCGAGCGGGTTCTCGAGCAGCCAATCGGTGAGCGCCTTGCTGACCACGTCTTCCACCGGCCCGCGCACTTCGCTGGACACCAGCTTGTCCTTGGTCTGGCTGGAGAACTTCGGCTCCGGCACCTTGACGCTCACCACGCACGCCAGGCCTTCGCGCATGTCGTCGCCGCTGATCTCGACCTTGGCCTTCTTGGCCAGTTCCTGGTCGTCGATGTACTTGTTGATCACGCGCGTCATCGCCGCGCGCAGGCCGGTCAGGTGCGTGCCGCCGTCGCGCTGCGGAATGTTGTTGGTGAAACAGAGCACGGTTTCGTTGTAGCCGTCGTTCCACTGCATCGCGACCTCGACGCCGATCGAGCTGTTCTGCTCGCTCATCTTGTCGGCGTTGACGTGGAAGATGTTCGGGTGCAGGACGCGTTTGCCCTGGTTGATGAATTCGACGAAGCCCCGCACGCCGCCGACGAACGCGAAGTTGTCTTCCTTGGCGTTGCGCTCGTCGACCAGCCGGATCTTGACGCCGTTGTTCAGGAACGAGAGTTCGCGCAGCCGCTTGGCGAGCACGTCGTAGTGGAAGTCGATGTTCTGGAAGATCTCGTCGTCGGGCAGGAAGTGCACCTCGGTGCCGCGCAGCTCGGTGTCGCCGGTGATCCGCATCGGCGACACGTCGGCGCCGTCGCGCTGCTCGATCACGCGATCCTGCGGCACGCCACGCTTGAACTCCATGAAGTGCACCTTGCCGTCGCGGCGCACGGTCAGGCGCAGCATCTTCGACAGTGCGTTGACGCACGACACGCCCACGCCGTGCAGGCCGCCGGACACCTTGTAGCTGTTTTGGTTGAACTTGCCGCCGGCATGCAGCTCGGTGAGTGCGATCTCGGCCGCCGAGCGCTTGGGCTCGTGCTTGTCATCCATCTTCACGCCGGTGGGAATGCCGCGGCCGTTGTCGATCACCGACATCGAGTTGTCGGTGTGGATGGTGACGACGATGTCGTCGCAATAGCCCGCGAGCGCCTCGTCGATCGAGTTGTCGACCACTTCGAACACCAGGTGGTGCAAACCGGTGCCGTCGGACGTGTCGCCGATGTACATGCCGGGCCGCTTGCGCACGGCCTCCAGGCCTTCAAGGATCTGGATCGAGCCCTCGCCGTAACTGGAATTGTCGGACCTGGGCTCGGGGCTCTGCGAATCACTCATCAATTGACTTCAAAGAGGGCCCGAAGGGTCGGGCCATGAACTGACTGGAACCCCCGCTCGGCGGGGGCAGGGGGTGCGAAACATCCACCGCGCAGCGGATCAGCCGCCGCAAGCGGCGGCTAGATCCGCATCGGCATCACCACATACTTGAAGCCTGCCTGTTCGGGCACGGTGATCAGCGCGCTCGAGTTGCCATCCTGCAACTCGACCTTGACCATCTCCTGGCTCAGGTTGGCCAGCGCATCGATCAGGTAGGTGACGTTGAAGCCGATCTCGATCGCGTCGCCGTTGTAGTCGATCTCGAGTTCTTCCTTGGCCTCTTCCTGCTCGGCGTTGCTCGACGCGATGCGCAGCGTGCCGGGTTCGACGTTGACACGCACGCCCTTGAACTTCTCGCTGGTCATGATCGCGGCGCGCTGCAGGCTGGCCAGCAGTGGCGCGCGGCCCAGCACAACGGCATTCTTGTGGTTCTTCGGAATCACGCGGTTGTAATCGGGGAACTTGCCTTCGACCAGCTTGGTCACGAACTCCATGCCGCTGAAGGCGAACTTGGCCTGGTTGCCCGCGAAACGCAGTTCGATCGGGGTGTCTTCGTCGCGCAGCAACCGCTGCAGTTCGAGCACGGTCTTGCGCGGCAGGATCACCTCCTGCTTGGGAATGTCGGACTCGAGCTGCGCCTGCGCCAGGCCGAGTCGGTGGCCATCGGTGGCCACCAGAGTCAGCGCCTTGCCTTCAGCGACGAACAGGATGCCGTTCAAGTAGTAGCGGATGTCGTGCACCGCCATCGCGAAATGCACCTGGTTGATCAGGTGCTTGAGGGTCTTCTGCGGCACAACGAACGCCGGGCCATAGTCGGCCGCCTCGTTGACGAGCGGAAAATCTTCGGCCGGCAAGGTCTGCAGCGTGAAGCGGCTCTTGCCCGCCTGCAGCGTCAGCTTGTTCTGCGCCGACGACAGCGTGATCACCTGGTCGTCGGGCAGACTGCGCAGGATGTCGATCAGCTTGCGTGCCCCCACGGTCGTGCCGTAGCTGCCGCCATCACCACCGAGCTCGGCCTTTGTGCGAACCTGGATCTCCAGGTCGCTGGTGGTCAACTCGATCGTCGGGCCGTTCTTGCGCAACAGCACGTTGGCCAGGATCGGCAGCGTGTGCCTGCGCTCGACGATGCCTGCCACCGCCTGCAATGCGCCTAGCAGCGCCTGCTGCGGAGCTTTCAGAACGATCATGTCTTCCTCTTAAAGAACTTGGTCGTAGTAGTAGGCGCGGCGGCCAACTGTGGAGAACGCTATTTTCGCCTGTCTTTGCGCGGATTTAGAGCGTCGCCAACCTTGTGGGTTGAGGCGGGGTTTGGGGCTGGGGAAACTGAACAACTTGGCTGTCTGGCCGACGCCTGTGGATGACCGGCCGGTTGTTCGACGGATGTGCACAGGCTTTGCGAAGCGCCAGTCACCCTTTGAGAGTCTGCTCGAGGACGTGCAACTGCTGGTTGAGTTCGGTGCTCTTGCTGCGCTCGCCGCCGATCTTGCGCACCGCGTGCAGCACCGTGGTGTGGTCGCGGCCGCCAAACAGTTCGCCGATCTCCGGCAAGCTCTTTTGCGTCAGCTCCTTGGCCAGGTACATCGCGATCTGGCGCGGCCGTGCGATCGAAGCCGGACGCTTCTTGCTGTACATGTCGGCCACCTTGATCTTGTAGAAATCGGCGACCATTTTCTGGATGTTTTCGACCGAGATCTGCCGGTTCTGGATCGACAGCAGGTCTTTCAATGCCTCGCGAGCCAGGGTGATGTTGATTTCTTTCTGGCTGAAGCGGCTGTAGGCCAGCACCTTGCGCAGCGCACCTTCGAGTTCACGCACGTTGGCGCGCACGTTCTTGGCGACGAAGAACGCCACGTCCTCCGGCATCTCGGTGCCTTCGGCGACCGCCTTCTTGATCAGGATCGCCACCCGCATCTCGAGCTCGGGCGCTTCGATGGCCACCGTCAGGCCGGCGTCAAAGCGGCTCGTGAGCCGCTCATCGATATCGACCAGGCCCTTGGGGTAGGTGTCGCTGGTCATGATGATGTGAGCGCGCTTGGCCAGCAGCGCCTCGAATGCATTGAAGAACTCCTCCTGCGAGCGCTCCTTGCCGGCGAAGAACTGCACGTCGTCGATCAGCAGCAGGTCCAGCGAGTGGTACTTGGCCTTCAGTTCGTCGAACGTCTTGCGTTGGTAGTTCTTGACCACGTCGCTGATGAACTGCTCGGCGTGCAGGTACAGCACGCGCGCATCGGGCTTGTCCTTCAGCAGCGCGTTACCTACCGCATGCACGAGATGGGTCTTGCCGAGGCCGACGCCGCCGTAGACGAACAGTGGGTTGTACATGACCCCCGGTGCGCCCGCCACGTGCAGTGCCGCGGTGCGCGCCATTTGGTTGGCCCGACCGGCCACCAACGTGTCGAACGTGAGCGCCGGGTTCAGCTTGTGGCGTGTCGTTGCGGCCGCGACCGAAGCTGCACGTGGAGCACCATTGGCCAACTGCGCGGCCATGCGCTGGGACGCGTCCGCACCCTGAGCGGGCAATGCCCCGTTGAGCCAGGCACCGGCCGGCGCGCTGTTCTGAAGCCCGACCGCCCGCGACGGCGCGACGCCGAGAATGCCGCGTGACGCCATGGCTTCGCGGGGCGCAAGGCTCAGTTCGAGGCGGATCGGCTTGCCAGCCAGTTCGCTCAGCACACCCTCGATGCGCCCGGCGTACTGCGAGCGGATCCAGTCGAGCTTGAAGCGGTTGGGCACGCGCAGCGACACCACGCCGCCGCTGTCGTCGCCGTCGCTGACGTCAGCGGGCGGGAGCGGGCGAATCCAGGTGTTGAATTGCTGTTCGGGGAGTTCGGCAGCGAGCCGTTCGCAACCGCGTTGCCAGAGGTCGACGCTCATTTGTGGACAAGTTCTTTTCAGAGCGGCGCGATTGTAGGTCAGAGCCGGCGCGCCAGGCGTGGTTATCCACAGTTCGGGTCCGGCGGTCAATGCCCCGCCAAAGGCACGGACTGCCGTGCAAGTGTTTGACCGAAAAAGGGATTCTTGCTTTAATTCGCGGTTTCCCGAACGGCTTGGATCGTTGCGCGAAAGCCGGTCCTTGAAGGCGCAACGTATCGTGGCGGTCCCGCGCCTTCAGCAGGCCAACCCCTACACGACCGGCCGGCCGGGTTCGAACCCGCGGCACAATCGCGATTCCAGTTCGCGCCGCTTGACGCTTGACCACCGTGCCTGCGACTCGAAGCCGGCTCTTGACGACACGCTCACACCATGAAACGCACCTACCAGCCCTCGAAAGTCCGCCGCGCTCGCACGCATGGTTTCCTCACGCGGATGAAGACGCGCGGTGGCCGCGCCGTGATCAACGCACGGCGCGCCAAGGGTCGCAAGCGCCTGTCGTCGGTCTGATCGACGCGCAGCTCGCTGCGGTCGTCTGCGACAGCGATGCTCGGCCGCATGCAGCGTTCGGCCGATTTCGAGCTCGTGCTGGCCACACGCGCCCGCGCGAGGAGCGCTCACTTCGCCGCGCACCATGTGCCGCAGCCGCCAGGTACCACCCGGCGGCGTCGAAACCGGGCCGAGCACACAGAGTTATCCACAGGTGATGCAGAAACTTGCGCACAGCCTGTGGATGAATCGATCCCACAGGTGCCAGATCGGTGCTGGTTCGGAACTGTGGTGCCTAAGCGGCACGCGCGGAAAGCGGCCACTCGCAATCTGCTGCGTCGCCAGATTCGGGCGGCGATGGACCGTCACCACAGCACGCTCGCCCATGGGCTGTGGCTGGTGCGCTTGCGCGCGCCGTTCGATGTCGGCCGATACCGATCGGCCGGATCGGATGCGTTGCGGCTCGCCGCGCGCAGCGAACTCGATGCGCTGCTGATGCAGGCTGCTGCATGAGCGCGTGGGTCCGCCTGGTGGCGCTGCCGCGCCAGACATTGATCGCGCTGGTGCGTGGCTATCGCTTCGCGCTCAAGCCCTGGCTCGGCAACGCATGTCGCTTCGAGCCGAGTTGTTCGGCCTACGCGCTGGAGGCATTGCAGCGCCACGGGGCAGTGGCCGGCAGCGCGCTCAGCGCTGCGCGGCTGCTGCGCTGCCACCCCTGGTGCGATGGCGGGCACGACCCGGTGCCCGCTCGCCCGCCCCGCTTATTCACCCGACTCTTTGCCAAGACACGCCCATGACCGATATGCGCCGCACCTTGTTGTGGCTGGTGTTCGTGATGTCGCTCGTCCTGTTGTGGGATGCGTGGAACAAGCACACCGGCGCCCCGCCGCTGTTCGGCGGCTCGGCGCCCCGCCCTGCGGCCACGGCCTCTGCGCCGCCTGCAGCCGTTCCGATCCCCGGCACGGCGGCCGTGCCGTCGGCGACCAGCACGCCGGCCACACCGAGTGCGGGAGCCGCCGCAGTGCCGGTCACAGCACCCGCGGCAGGCGGCGAATTGATCATGCTGACCACCAACCAGGTCAAGGCGACGATCGACACCCGCGGCGGCGAGTTGGTGCGACTGGAACTGCTGCACTTCATCGACCACGTGGACAAGGCGCGGAACGTGGTGCTGTTCGACCGCAGCCGCGAACGGTTGTACCTGGCCCGCAGCGGCCTGGCCACGGTCGATGGCGTGGCGTATCCGAACCACGAGACGGTGATGAGTGCGGTGCCGGGCCCGCGTGAACTGCAGGCCGGGGCGGACACGCTCGAACTGAAACTCGAATCGCCGCCGGTCAACGGCGTGGCGCTGCGCAAGACCTACACGCTGAAGCGTGGCGACTATCGCATCGGCGTGAAGCACGAGATCGTCAACACCAGCGACAAGACCTTGACGCCACAGTTGTACCTGCAGTTGGTGCGCGACGGCAATGCGCCGGCCGGTGAATCGAGCTTCTACTTCACCTTCACCGGCCCGGCGGTCTATACCGAAGCCAAGAAGTTCGAGAAGATCGACTTCAAGGACATCGAGAAGGGCAAGGCCAGCCACCAGACCGGCGCCAGCGACGGCTGGATCGCGATGGTGCAGCACTACTTCGCATCGGCGTGGCTGATTGCCGCGGGCACGCGCGACTACGTGACCAGCAGGCTGGGCGACAACCAGTACGCGGTGGCGATGATGGTCAAGCTGGGCAGCCTCGCACCCAACACGTCGCTGGTGCACGAGGCGACGTTGTTCGCCGGCCCACAGGAAGAAAAGAAGCTCGAGGCGATGGCCCCGGGCCTCGACCTCGTCAAGGACTACGGCTACTTCACGATCCTGGCCAAGCCGCTGTTCTGGCTGCTCGACCATCTGCACCAGCTGCTGAAGAACTGGGGCTGGTCGATCGTCGCGCTGGTGGTGCTGCTGAAGATCGCGTTCTACTGGCTCAACGCTGCCGCCTACCGCTCGATGGCCAAGATGAAGGCCATCAATCCCAAGGTGATGGAGATGCGCGAGCGGCTGAAGGACAAGCCGCAGCAGATGCAGCAGGAGATGATGCGCATCTATCGCGAGGAGAAGGTCAACCCGCTGGGCGGCTGTCTGCCGATCGTGGTGCAGATCCCGTTCTTCATCGCGCTGTATTGGGTGCTGCTGTCGTCGGTCGAGATGCGCAACGCGCCATGGATCGGCTGGATCAAGGACCTGTCGGCGATGGATCCGTACTACATCCTGCCGCTGTTGATGACCGGCTCGACGATGTTCCAGACCTGGCTCAATCCGACGCCGCCCGATCCGGTGCAGGCCAAGATGATGTGGATCATGCCGCTGGTGTTCAGCGTGATGTTCTTCTTCTTCCCGGCGGGACTGGTGCTGTACTGGCTGACCAACAACATCCTGTCGATCGCGCAGCAGTGGTTCATCAATCGCCAGCTCGGCGTGGCGCCCAAGCTGGGCATGTCGAAGTAGTGCTGCTCACGCCGCGTGCCCTTTCGTGCACGCGCGCAACACCGCGCCATGCGCGTGCGCAATGACCGTGACGCTTGCACGCGTGGGGTCGCATGCCCCATTCGGGGGGTTGGAACGCGACGGTGTGAGGTTCATCATTGACTCAAGCATTCGGCAACGGTGCCGATAAGCAAGAGAGAAATTCGGTGGCCTGCTCCTAGCAGGCCACATTGGTCCTAAGCGGGGCCGACCCGGGGAATCCGGCTCTGGAGCGCGAAGGGAACGGTTCAAGCGAACCGCTCAACGCTCCCCCCCGCGCCAACGCAGCAACCCGCCCGATCGCCTCGGGCGGGTTGTTTTCTTTTGGTTTGGCCTTGAACGGCAGCGACCGTTGCGGCGTCGGCCACAATTTGTCGATGTTGTCGCGCCTCGCCGATCCGATCGTCGCGATTGCCACGGCCCCGGGGCGTGGCGCGGTGGGCATCGTGCGCGTGTCGGGCCGCGCGCTGGGCGTGCTGATCCCTGCGCTGTGCGGCCGCGCGCTGCAGGCACGCCATGCCACCCGCGTGGCGTTTCTGGCCGCCGATGGACAGCCGATCGACGAGGGCCTGGCGCTTTACTTTCCCGCGCCCGCCTCCTACACCGGCGAGGACGTGCTCGAGCTGCATGCGCACGGGGGTGCGGTGGTGTTGCAGCTGCTGCTGGCGCGCTGTCTCGAGGCCGCCGCCGAGCGCGACGGCGGCGCCGATGCGACCCGACTGCCCGGCTTGCGCCTGGCCGACCCCGGCGAGTTCACGACACGCGCGTTCCTCAACGGCAAGCTCGACCTGGCACAGGCCGAAGCGGTGGCCGACCTGATCGATGCCGGCACCGAGGCCGCGGCGCGCTCGGCGGCGCGTTCGCTGCAAGGTGAGTTCTCGCGCGAGATCGATGCGTTGGCGCACGCCATCATCGAGCTGCGTACGCTGGTGGAGGCGACGCTCGACTTCCCCGACGAAGAGATCGATTTCCTGCAGCGCGCCGACGCACTCGGGCGACTCGATCGCATTCGCGCCCGCCTGCAAGCGGTGTTGGCGAGTGCGCGGCGCGGTGCGCTGCTGCGCGAAGGCATCCATGTGGTGCTGGCCGGCCAGCCCAACGTCGGCAAGAGCTCGTTGCTGAATGCGTTGGCAGGCGCCGAGTTGGCGATCGTGACGCCGATCGCGGGCACGACGCGCGACAAGATCGGCCAGACGATTCAGATCGAGGGCGTGCCGATCCATGTGGTCGACACCGCGGGCTTGCGCGCGTCCGACGACGTGCGCGACGAGGTCGAGCGAATCGGCATCGCGCGCAGTTGGGACGAAATCGCGCGTGCCGATGTGGTGCTGCTGCTGCACGACTTGACCCGGCGGCATGAGCCGGCGGTGCGCGCCGAGCAAGCGGCGATCGAAGCCGAGCTGCAGCGGCGCACCCGCGCACCCCGTTTGCACGTGCTGAACAAGTGCGATGCCGCGCCGCCGGTACACGAGCCGGGCGATGCGATCGTCGTCTCGGCACTTACCGGTGAAGGCCTCGAGCACCTGCGCCAAGCCTTGCTGCACCAAGCCGGCTGGCAGGCGGCACCGGCGGGCGGCAGCTTCATCGCGCGCACGCGCCACGTCCAGGCCTTGCGCCGCGCGGGCGCGCACCTGGAGGCGGCCACGCGGCACGCCGCTAGCGGCGACGCCGCGCTCGAGTTGTTCGCCGAGGAATTGCGACTCGCGCACGACGCACTCGGAGAGATCACCGGTGCTTTCACCACCGATGATCTGCTGGGCGAGATCTTCGGCCGCTTCTGCATCGGAAAATAGCAAGGGTTCCAATGCAGTCCAGGGGAATCTATGAGCACGCGCAAGCCTGCGCCGCAGCGAAGGCTGGAACGCCAAAGCAGCGCGTCCTTGCCTTTCTGGACCGAAACTACAAAGACATTCCTCGCGGGTCGCTATTGGAGGCGAGCAATGGCGAACGGATGGACCCCGGAACGGCGGGCGCGCCAAGCAGCGCTGATCAAGTCCTGGCGCCCGTGGAAACAATCTACAGGACCGCGAACGGCTGAAGGCAAGTCGCGCTCTTCCCCAAATGGATTCAAGGGCGGCATTGGCTCTTCCTGCGCGAATTGAAGAAGACCTTGAACGCGCTCCTACGGGAGCAGCGCGAGTCGCTTGGCCGGTAGACCCCAACGGCGAGTGTCTCCTATCGGCCAGAACCAGCCGGTCATCAGCGACCGCAGCAGGCAATGCCAGCTACGGCGCACTCCTCGTGGAACGCGGCGCCCCGGCCGACATATGAAGCACCGGACGCACCAGTTCGGGCAGGCGCTGCAATGAGAACGTCAGACCCCGTGGGCGCGAGCTCGACATCGAAATCGCCAGCGACTCACAATCGCGCGTCAAGTGACCTGCGTCGTGCTGCCGCCGAGGCTCTCGCAGGCGCGGCGCAGTCGTTGCTCTGCTGCGTTGGCCACGGTCTTGACCTCAGGCTTGCCGACCAGGTTCACCATGATCTGCGGGTCGAGGAAGCCGACCACCACGCGCTCCGGCGCATCCTCGCGCACGATCACGTTGCACGGCAGCAGCAGGCCGATGTCGGGCACCGCCTGCAGGGCTTGGTGCGCCAGCGGTGGGTTGCAGACGCCAAGGATGCGGTAGGGCGGTATGTCGACGCCCAGCTTCTCCTTCATGGCGTGCTGCACGTCGATATCGCTCAGCACGCCGAAGCCCTCGGCTTTCAGGGCGGCGGTGGTCTTGGCGAGAGCCTGGTCGAATGTGGTGCCGGTAAGTGTGGTGGTGAATCCGTACATGGGAACCTCGATGGCGTGACGGGTGGGGGCTCAGGCGTGGGCCCCCTCAGCATGCGATGGCTTGGCGACCAGCTTGGACAACTCGGCGAAGCCGACGGGCGGAACGGTCAGCCAAGAAAGCGTGAAGATGCGTTTGGCCAGGCCAGCGGCCATGCGCTCCATCTGCTTGCGCTCGCCGACCAGCCGCGCGGCCAGCAACGGGTCACGCGTGCCCGCGGCCAGCACGCTCTTGTTCAGCACCCAGGCGTAGGGCTCGATGCTGGCGCGGCGAAGGTCCTCCTGCAACGCAGCCGCTTGCGACACTGGCGTCACCTCAGGCAGCGTCACCAGAATGATCTTGGTGTACGCAGCGTCCTGCAGCCTCATCAGGGGCGTGACGACGCGCGCAGCACCGCGTCCTTCGAACTCGCGCGTCATCTGCCGGTGGTAGGCGCCGGTCGCGTCCATCAACAACATGGAATGGCCGGTGGGTGCGGTGTCGAGCACGACGAAGGCGCTGCGGCCCTCGCTGACGATGCGCGAGAAGGCGTGGAAGACGGCCACCTCTTCGGTGCAGGGCGATTGCAGGTCTTCGAGCAGCAGCGCCTGCCCTGCCGCGTCGAGCTTGGGTGACTTGGCCGCCATGATCTTGTCGATGTACCGCTGCGTCTCGACCTTCGGGTCGATGCGGCTCACGGTCAAACCCGGCACATCACCGTTCAGCGTTCCCGCCAGATGGGCTGCCGGATCGGTGGTGCTCAGGTGCACGGTCTTGCCGCGTTGGAGCAGCCCCAAAGCCAGGGCAGCGGCGACCGTCGTCTTGCCGACGCCCCCCTTGCCCATCACCATGATCAACCCGTGCCCGACAGCGGCAAACTCGTCGGCCAGCGCGTCCAGGCCCTGAAGCTGTTCACGGGCATCAACAACCGAAGTCGTGTGTGGCGTGATCGGGCCGGCGGCGTTGGTCAGCAGTGCGCGCAAGGCGGGCAGGCCGACCATGTCGAAGGCCCGCAGCGGCACGCGGTCCTGGGGCAGCGCGCGCAGCGACGGTGGCATCGCGTTCAGCGCCTGCTGCCCCAGGGCCTCGATGGCGCAGGCCACCGCGTCGGTGCGTTCACTGGCGTGGAACACGCCGTTGATGGCGAGCCGCTGGTTGTTCAAGCCCAGTTCATGCAACTCGCCCGAGGTGTGCGCCGCTTCGGCGATGGCGCCCCTGTCGGGTCGCGTTACCAGGATCACCGTAGTCTTCGCCGGATCGCTCAAGGCGTCGAGCGCGGCCTTGAAGCGCACCTCCTGCATCTTCAAGCCCGAATGCGGCCCGAGGCAGGAGGCGCCGCGGTCGTTGCCGTCCAGGAACCCGGTCCATGCCTTGGGCAGGCTGAGCAGTCGCAACGTGTGCCCTGTCGGTGCCGTATCGAAGACGATGTGGTCGTAGGTTGCGGCGCCGCCGGACAAGAGGGACGAGAACTCGTCGAAGGATGCGATCTCCGTGGTGCAGGCACCGGACAACTGCTCGCGCACGGTCGAGAGTTCTTCTGCACTGGCGCCTGCGCCCATCTGCTCGAGAACCCGCTGGCGATAGGACTCTGCGGCATTGTCGGGGTCGATGTTCAGCACCGACAGGCCGGGCGCGCCGGGCACGGGAACCGGTGTGTTGCGAAGCTCGATGCCGAGCATCTCGTCCAGGTTCGATGCGGCGTCGGTGCTGACCAGCAGCACCTTCTTGCCCGCGTCCGCGAGCGTCAGCGCGGCAGCGGTCGACAGTGACGTCTTGCCGACTCCGCCTTTGCCCGTGAAGAACAGATGTTGGGTCGGGTGGTTCAGGAACGCGATGGGACCGGGCTTCAGCCAAGCTTGCACTTCCTCGTGCGAGGGAATGCCGCCGCTGTGCACGACCTTGCCGTCGATCATGACGGCCGGGGTGGCTCTGACCCCTGAGCGCCGGATCTCGTCGGGGTTCTCAACCTTGACGATCTCAACGTCGACACCCGAGGCCTGCGCGGCCCGCTCGATGATGCCGATGGTGCTGCGGCATTTGCTGCAGCCTGATCCCAGAACCTTGACCTGCATTCGATGACCTCGCGTTCGTATGCGGTCAGTAGAGCTTGGGCGGCTGGCGCGTCACATCGTG
>CAVTJT010000005.1:0-49847 GCA_963735095.1 uncultured beta proteobacterium
CTCGCCCTTGGACTCCGGCGGCTTCCAACCGCCGCCGAGCGCGCGGAACACGTTGGCCTGGGCCGCGGTGAGCGACGCGCCGAGCTCGGCGTGCTGGGCCCGCGCGGTGAGCGACGGCGCGCTCGGCGTTGATCACGTCGAGCCGGCTCGACTCGCCGCCGTTGAAGCGCAGCCGCGTGAGCTCGGCGGCGCGCTCCAGCGCGCTGCGCGCTGCTTGAGCCCGCTGTCAGCGTGGCGCTGGCCTCGCTGTGGGCGCCGAGCGCATCGCGCACTTCCTTGAAGGCGGTGGCCACGCTGTCGCGGTAGTCGAGCTCGATCTGCGTGCGCCGCGCCTTGGTGGCGTCGTACTGCGCGCCGATGCGCCCGCCGTCCCAGATCGGCTGCGTGAGCGCCGCGCCGATGTTCCAGACCGTCGACGGCGCGTCGAACAGGTTCGACAGATCGGTGCTGGCGCGGCCATAGGCCGCGGTCAGCGAGATGCCCGGAAAGTACGCCGCGCGCGCCGACATCGAGCCGCGCGCCGGCCGCACGCAGCCGCGCCTCGGCGGCCTGCACGTCGGGGCGGCGCAGCAGCAGGTCGGAGGGCAGGCCTTCGGGCACGCCGCTGGCGCGCAGGGTCGGCGTGTCGCTTGCGATCCATGCCGCCTTCGACCAGCGCCTTCGGCGAGCGGCCGAGCACGAACGCCAGCGCGCGCTCGGCCTCGCCGCGGGCGCGGTCGAGCTTGCGGCAGCTGGGCTTCGTTGTCGATCAGCTCGGCCTGCAGCTGCTGGATGTCGAGCTCGGAGATGTCGCCGGCGTCGAAGCGCCTGCGCTGCAGCCCCAGGCTGTCGCGCTGCGACTGCACCACCTGGCCGAACAGCACCACCTGCGCGTCGAGCGACTGCAGCGCGGCATAACTCTGCACCACCTGCGCCGCCAGCGCCGTGCGCAGCGTGTCGCGCCCGTATTCGCTGGCCAGCAGCTCGTCGCGCGCGGCGGCGCTCAGATTGGCGGCGCGCCCCCACAGGTCGAGCTCGTAGGCCACGCTCACGTTGGCGCGGAAGTCGTTGAACGTGAGGTCGCCACCACCGACGGTCAGCGGCGCATTGGGTCCCGAGTGCACCCGTGTGGCGGATGCGTTCACGTTGACGCTGGGCTGCTGGTTGGCACGCGCGGCGCGCAGCAGCGGCGCGCGACTCGTCGATGCGCGCCATCGCGCGCGCGAGGTCGCGGTTGTTGGCCAGCGCCTCGTCGACCAGTGCGTCGAGCTTGGCGTCGTTGAAGGTGGTCCACCAGTCGGCTCGCACCTCGGGCACCGCCGTGCCGGCCGGCAGCCTCGAGCTGCGGCGTCTCGGTTGCTCTCGGCCGGCGGCACCGCGCAGCCGAACAAGCGTGGCCACCGCGAGCGCGATGGCCGGAATCGATTGAACGCGCTTCACGCCGGTTCTCCTTTCACGTCGGGCAGCGTGCCGGCCGGTGGCGCTCGGTGCGGATGCTGCAACGAGCCGGGCTTGGTCTGGGCCGCATGCAGGTGCTCGGCCTCGGCCTGCATCTCGTCGCGTGCTGCGCGCCTCGCGCAGCTTGCGCGCGGTGATCAGCTTGAAGAACATCGGCACGAAGAAGATCGCGAGGAAGGTCGCGGCCAGCATGCCGCCCATCACGCCGGTGCCCACCGAGCGCCGCGCGCCGGCGCCGGCGCCGGTGGAGATACGCCAGCGGCAGCACGCCGAGGATGAAGGCCAGCGAGGTCATGATGATCGGCCGGAAGCGCAGCCGCGCCGCTTCGAGCGCCGCGGCCGATGCGCTCATGCCTTCGTGGTGCTTCAGCGATGCGTACTCGACGATCAGGATCGCGTTCTTCGCCGCCAGGCCGAGCAGCGTGACCAGGCCGATCTGGAAGTAGACGTCGTTGGTCATGCCGCGCAGCCACACCGCGGCCAGCGCGCCGAAGGTGCCGAACGGCAGCGCCAGCAGCACCGACAGCGGCAGCGACCACTTCTCGTACTGCGCCGCCAGGATCAGGAACACCATCACCGCGCCGAGCAGCCAGCGCCAGGCCCGAGGTGCCCGAGCTGCGCTTTTCCTGGTACGACGCGCCGCCCCAGTCGAAGCTGAAGTCCGGCGGCAGCACCTCGCGCGCGATGCGCTCGACCTCGGCGATCGCCTGGCCCGAGCTGACGCCCGGTGCGCCCTGGCCGAACAGCTTCACCGCCGGCAGGTTGTTGAAGCGGTCGAGCGTCTCGGGGCCGGACGCGTAGCTCACCGTGGCCAGCGCCGACACCGGCACCATCTCGCCGCCGTTGGCGCGCACCCACATGCGGCCGATGTCGTCCGGGCGCTTGCGGAAGCGCCGCCTCGGCCGACATCAGCACCTGCCAGGTGCGGCCGTACTTGTTGAAGTCGTTGACGTAGTAGCTGCCGAGCGTGGCGGCGAGCGTGTTGAACACCTCGTCGACCGGCACGCCGAGCGCCTTGGCGCGCTCGCGGTCGACGTCGACGTACAGCTGCGGCGTGGTGGCGCGCCACAGGGTCTGCACGCCGGCCGAGCTGCTTGCTCTGCGATGGCCGCGCCCATGAACTGCTGCGACACCTCGGCCAGGCGCTTGGCGCCGCCCTCGCCGCGGTTCTGCAGGTAGAGCTCGAAGCCGCCGGCGGTGCCGAGGCCGAAGATCGGCGGCGGGTTGAACGCGAGCACCAGCGCCTCCTTGATGTGGCCGGTCTTCATGAACAGCTCGCCCACCAGCGCCTGCACCGGCACCGGTCGCTCGTCCCAGTGCTTCTGCGTGACGAAGATCGTGGCCGCGTTGTTGCGGAAGCCGCCGCCGAGGAAGTCGAAGCCGGTGAAGGCGATCGCGTCGAGGTTGTACGGGTTGCTCTTGATGATCTCGATCACCTCGCTCACCACCTTGTCGGTGCGCTGCAGCGAGGCGCCGTCGGGCAGGATCACCGCGGCGATGTAGAAGCCCTGGTCCTCGTCGGGCACCAGCGAGCCGGGCGTGATGCGCCACAGCCCGACGGCCAGCGCCACCATGCCGGCGAACAGCAGCAGGCCGATGCCGGCGCGCCGCACCATGAAGCCGACGCCGTGCACGTAGCGCTGCGTGACGCGGCCGAAGCAGCGGTTGAACGCCTGGAAGAAGCGGCCCGGGCTGCTTGTGCTCGCGCTTGAGCATCAGCACGCACAGGCTCGGCGTGAGCGTCAGCGCGACGATGCCCGAGATGACCACCGCGATCGAGATCGTGACCGCGAACTGGCGGTACAGCTCGCCGGTGAGGCCGCCGAGGAAGGCGATCGGCACGAACACCGCGCACAGCACCAGCACGATCGCGATCACCGGGCCCGACACCTCGCGCATCGCCTTGATCGCCGCCTCGCGCGCCGCCAGGTGCTCCTCGTGCATGATGCGCTCGACGTTCTCGAGCACCACGATCGCGTCGTCGACCACGATGCCGATCGCCAGCACCATGCCGAACAGCGTGAGCGTGTTGATCGAGTAGCCGAGCAGCAGCAGGCCGGCGAACGTGCCGATCAGCGACACCGGCACCGCGACCAGCGGGATCAGCGTCGCGCGCCAGTTCTGCAGGAACAGGTACACCACCAGGAACACCAGCACCATCGCCTCGGCCAGCGTGATCGACCACCTCGTCGATCGACACCTTGACGAAGCGCGTGGTGTCGTACGCCACCGAGTAGGCGATGCCCTTGCGGGAAGCGCTTCGCCAGGTCCGGCGACCGTGCGGTCGACCTCCTTGGCCACGTCGAGCGCGTTGGCGCCCGGCTGCAGGAAGATGCCCACCAGCGTGGCGGCCTTGCCGTTGACGCGGCCGATGAAGTCGTAGTCCTTGGAGCCGAGCTCGACGCGCGCCACGTCCTTCAGGCGCAGCGTGCTGCCGTCGGGGTTGGCGCGCACGATGATGTCCTCGAACTGCTTCGGCTCGGCCAGCCGGCCCTGCGTGGTGATGGTGTAGACCATCTCCTGCGGCGCCGCCGGTCGGCGCCTGGCCGACCTTGCCGGCGGCGAACTGCGCGTTCTGCTCGTTGATCGCGCGCGCGATGTCGGCGGTGGTGAGGCGCAGCTGCGCCAGGCGATCGGGCCTGCAGCCAGATGCGCATCGCGTAGTCCTTGGCGCCGAAGATCTGCACGTTGGTGGTGCCGGGCACGCGCTTGAGCTGGTCGAGCACGTTCAGCGTCACGTAGTTGCTGATCGTCGAGGTCGTCGTGGCTGCCGTCGTCGGAGAAGAACGCCAGCACCTGCAGGAACGCCGAGCTAGCCCTTCTCCACCGTGACGCCCTGGCGCCGCACTTCCTGCGGCAGCTTGGTCTCGGCCTGCTTGACGCGGTTGTTGACGCTGCGCGGCCTGGTCGGCGTCGGTGCCGATGTCGAACGTGACCTGGATCGTGACGACGCCGTTGGAGGTCGACGTCGAGCCCATGTAGATCATGTGCTCGACGCCGTTGATGGCGTTCTCGAGCGGCGCGGCCACGGTCTGCTCGATCACCTCGGCGCTGGCGCCGGGGTAGACCGCCAGCACGGTGACCACCGGCGGCGCGATCTCGGGGTATTGCGCGATCGGCAACGAGCGTGTCGCCGCCAGGCCGGCGATCACGATGAAGATCGACAGCACGGCCGCGAAGATCGGCCGATCGATGAAGAAGCGCGAGAACATGCTCGTGCCCCTTTTGTTGTGGGTTGCGAGAGGCTTACTTCGAGGCGGCCGGCGGCGCCGCGGCGGGCTTGACCTCGCCCTTGGCGCTGGTGCCGCCGCCGGCGGCCGCGGGTGCGCGCCGGGCGCACCGCCGGCGCGCTGGCCCCGCCGGCGGGCGCCTGCGCGATCTGCACCGGCGCGCCCGGGAAGAAGATGCGCGCCATGCCGTCGACGATCACCTGGTCGCCCGCGGCCAGGCCCTGGTTGATGATCCAGTGGTCGCCGATCTGGTCGCCCACCTGCACCGGCTTGGGCATGGCCTTGTTGTCGGCCACCACGTAGACGAACTTGCCCCTGCGGGCCTTCGAGCACCGCGCGCGACGGCACGATCATCGCCTTGGGCCGCGTCGCGCCGTGCAGGCGCACGCGCACGAACTGGCCGGGCTTGAGCACGCCGTCGGGGTTGGGCACCTCGGCCTCGGCCTCGACGCGTGCCGGTGTTGCCCGACACGCGCGTGTCGCTGAACAGCAGCTTGCCCTTGCGCGGGTACATGCTGCCGTCGGCCAGCTTCACTTCGACCGTGAACTGCTGCGTTCGGCGGCAACTGCAGCACGCCCGGGCGCGCCTCCTGGCGCCAGCTTCATCTGGTCGGTGTCGGCGATGCCGAAGCGCACCTTCACCGGGTCGGTCTGCGTCAGCGTGGTCAGCAGCGTGGTCGGGCCGGCCACCAGCGTGCCTTCGCTCACCTGCGAGCGGCCGACCGCGCCCGACAGCGGCGCCTCGACCTTGGTGTACTCGAGGTTCAACGCCGCTTCGGCGCGGCGCGCCTGCGCGCCCTTGAGATCGGCGCGCGCCACCTGCTCGGCCGACGCGGCATCGTCGTATTCGCGCTGGCTGACCGCGCGCGCCTCCCACAGCGGCTTCAGCCGCGCCAGCGTGCGCGTGCTCATCGCCAGCTTGGCCTCGGCCGAGGCCACGTCGGCGTCGGCGCGGTTGAGCGCGGCCTGGAACGGCGCCGGGTCGAGGCTGTACAGCGACTGGCCGCGCTTGACGTTGCCGCCTTCGGTGAAGTTGCGCTTCAGCAGGATGCCCGGCACCCGCGCGCGCACCTCCACGTCGCGCGAGCCGGCGGTCTGGCCCACGTACTCGTAGTTCAACGCGATGTTGCTCGCCGCCATGGCGAGCACCGATACCGCCGCCGGCGGCGGCCCGCCGCCACCGGGGCCATGGCCCTGGGCGTGCGATGTGTCGGGTGCGCAGCCCACCAGCGTGACGCCGGCAGCGGCGAGGCTCGCCAGCACCACGGCGGCGTGCAATGCACCAGCACGCAGCCTCGGTGCACGCTTGCGCAGCGACGAAGGAGGAGGATGGATCAACGACAACGCGGTCAGGCGTGCTCATGCAAGTGCCTTTCTTTCTTGATGGAATGCGAAGGTCACAAAGCGTGGCGAGCAGCGGGCGCCAAGGGCCGGCTGCTCGCGCGCATGGGGTTCCCTCCGAGTGCGTGCAGTCTACGGAGCGCGCGGTGTCCCCATCAACTTTGGGGACCGGCTTGAGTGGGTGAAACGCTGCGTTCATACATTTCAGGTGTAATTCGGCCCCGCGTTGAAATGGCGATGCGTGGCCCATGTCGCTACGACGTTTGGCGGCGCGCCAAATCGACAATCGGGCGCCAGCAACGATCGGGCCCCCATCGGAGGCCCGCGGCATCATGGAAGCGCGCTGCTGACAGCGTGTTGTCAGTAGACGAAGAAGCGACGCGCCACGCCGCCGGCAGGGTCGGGCACGCCGGTGCCGAGCACGATCGCCGCGTTGCTGCTCCGGTGTGACACCGCGCGCATCGGCCAACAGCTCGCCGGTGGTGTTCACCGCCACGCTGTGACCGAGGGTTGGCTCGTAGCGGTACCAGCCAAAGCCTGGCGGTGTCGGCGACGGCTCCATCGTGACCGTGGACCGGCCTGTGACGAAGGCGTTATCGGGCGTCGGTGACCCCGACAACACCATGCAGCGAGCTCGTCGCCACGACGTATGGCGCCAGCCCGATAACGCTTTCGGCAAGGTGGCATTGATGAAGGCGCAAGGCGCCACGCTCGACCGTTTCGTTGGGCGAGCCGACGGAGTCGAGCCGCTTGGTCGAGCGCAGCGCCCGCCGATGCCCAGGGGCAGTGCCATGGCAGGCTCCCGCAGACGGGGCGCAGAAGGGGCAAACGACGTTCCCAATGAACGGCGCGTGGGGTCAGTCCTACGCGGGCATCGGACAGCACACGTGCCCGTGTGGGTGCCTCGTCCCACTGTGCGCGGGCAGGTGTGTGGCTACCCTGAAAGGGACTTTCTTCCGTTCCCGCTTTTGGAGACTTTGATGGACAACCTGGACAGCAACAGCGTCGCCGTGTTCGCGGTGATCGCCGTGTTGGTGCTGCTCGCCGTCGCCGCATGGGCGATGCAGCACCGCCGCCAGTCGGAGCGTTTGCAGCAACGCTTCGGCACCGAATACACACACACCGTGGACCGCATGGGCAGCCGCGACAAGGCCGAGGCCGAACTGCTCGCGCGCGAGCGCCGGGTGGAGCGGCTGCACTTGCGAGCCTTGTCGCCGGCAGACGCCGAGCGCTTCACCCGCGAATGGAAGCGGCTGCAGGCGCGCTTCGTCGATGACCCGCGCGGTTCGCTGGCCGAGGCCGACCTGGTGGTGCGCGAACTGATGATGGTGCGCGGCTACCCGATGGGCGACTTCGAACGGCGCGCCGCCGACATCTCGGTGGACCATGCCGCGGTGGTGGACCACTACCGCGCGGCCCATGCGATCGCGGTGCGCGACGACAGCGGCGCCGGCGCGACCGAGGACCTGCGCCAGGCCGTGGTGCATTACCGCGCGCTGTTCGACGACTTGCTCGAAGTCGCGCCCGAGCCACGCCGAGGCCGACACCCCAACCCCCGTTTGATGGAGACACACTGATGAAGCTGATGGAAAAGATCCGGAGCCACGACGTCCGGGAACGTGAAGCCCGCGACGCACGACAACGCGCAGCCGGCGAGCACGAACTGCGCGAGCGTGACCCCTCGAGCACCGCCGACCTCGCTGCGATGGACACCCAACCGCTGGACACGGACACGCGCACGGCCGACGCGACGCGCGACGACCTGGCGCACGCCGGGGCGGCGCGCGACGACATGCGCCGTGCAGACGAGCCGGCCGCGCGCCAAAGCGCGCGCCGCGTGGACCCGCCCGCTGGCAAGCTGCGCGATGCCGACGTGGAAGATGCCGTCGAGGTGTCGCGCCGCGAAGCGCGAGCCGATGCCGACGCGCACCAGGCGCAAGCCCGGGCCAGCAGCGCCCGCACCGAACAGCGGGTTCATCCGCACGCGCCACCACGCGACGAGCCACTGGCGCCGCTGTTCCATGCCGACGTGGCGCAGGGCTTTCGCGCGCGTTGGGATGCCGCGCAGATCGGCTTCGTCGACGACCCGCGCCAGGCCGTGCAGCAGGCCGACGAACTGGTGGCCGAGGTGATGAACAGCCTGGCGCAGAGTTTTGCCGACGAGCGCCGGCAGCTCGAGGCGCAAATGAAGGAGACCGCGTCGACCGAGAACCTGCGCGTGGCGCTGCAGCGCTACCGCTCGTTCTTCCAGCGGCTGTTGTCGCTGTAGGCAGCCGGTTCCCGGCACCCAGGCGCGCCGGCGACGGCGCGCCTTTCCTTCTTTCGACCGCTACAGCCCGCGGCTGGGATTGATCAGGAACTTGGCGCCGGTGGCGCGTTTGTTGTAGGCCTGGATCACGTCGCGCTGCAGCGCCTCGGGCAGCGAGATCTCGCGGCTGTAATGGCTGGCGAAGGTGGTCTTCAGTTCGTTGGCCACGCGTTGCTTGAGCGCTTGCGCCGCATGCGGCCCGATGCGTTGCAGGAACGGCATCAGCAGCCAGCCGCCGATGCCCCACGCCATGCCGAAGGCCCGGTTGAATTCGGTCGGGCCGGTGTCGAGGCTGCCGTACAGGTACACCTGCTTGTGCGTGGTGGAGCCGTAGCGGCTGTACTCCTTGGCCTGGCTGAGCAGCGCCGCTTCCATCGCCGTGAGGATCTGACCGGCCAGCTTGCCGCCGCCGGTGGCGTCGAAACGCGATCGTCGCGCCGGTGGCCACCAGCGCCTGCGTCAGGTCGCTCATGAAGGTGGGCGCCGCGCTGTCCACCACGTGCTTCGCGCCGGCGTCGCGCAACAGCTGCGCCTGCTCGGGCTTGCGCACGATGTTGACCAGCGGCACGCCGTCGGCGATGCAGATGCGGTTCAGCATCTGCCCGAGGTTGGATGCGGCGGCGGTGTGCACCAGCGCCTTGTGGCCTTCGCGGCGCATGGTCTCGACCATGCCGAGCGCGGTGAGCGGGTTGACGAAGCACGACGCGCCTTCGGCCGGCTTGGTGCCCGGCGGCAGCACCAGGCACTGGTCTTCCTTGATGGTGCGGTACTGCGCGTACATCGCGCCGCCGAGCAGCGCCACCGTCTTGCCGAGCAGCGCCTGCGCGGCGGCCGACGAGCCGGCCGCCACCACCACGCCGGCGCCTTCGTTGCCCACCGGCAGTGACTGGCCGGCGCGCCCGGCCATCGCACGCAGCGCACGCTCGGGCACGCGGGCGGTCGCCTTGGCCGACGCGCCGCTGCCCGACGTGGCCAGCGTCTCGAGGTCGGCCGCCCCGAACAGCAAGCCGATGTCCGACGGGTTGATCGGCGCCGCCTCCACACGCACCACCACTTCGGTGGGCTCGGGCGGCGCCACCTCCACCGCGTGCAGCGCGAGCTCGAGCTCGCCGTTGGCATGGATCAGCGAACGCAGCTGCAGGCCGCGCTGGGGCATGGAGGTGGACATGGGCAGAGCCTCGTCGGGTCGGTGCAGCGCCCACCGGGGCGCTGCCAAAGGGACCGAATGATGCACCGCCCCCAGCCCGCACGCGGCTGCCGTTCGAAGTTCCCCTGCGACGGCCGCTGTACCTCGCTGCCACACCGCGATCAAGCGCATGAACGAAGCCGCGGCCGCGCAGGGCCAGGAGTGCCGCATTTGAACGGCCGGACGCAACAGCAAATGACGCAGCGTGCACGCGAGCGCGGCGAACCGCTGCCGCCCAGCCGCGGCGTCGATCTGTGCGCGCGCTAGCGCGACGGCGGCGGTAACGCGTCGCGGTTGCGTTGACAACCATCAACGGTCGGCGCCACGGTCGGCGCTAAGGTGCATGCAGAAGCCACTCTGGAGCACCACCATGACATCGTTTCGCACGCTGATCGCGACCGCCGTGCTGGCCACGTTCGCCACAGCCACTTTCGCGCAGGCCACCGATGCGGCCAAGAAGCCGGGGCCCGCGGCCAGTGCGCCATGCATGGGCGGCGGCATGGGCATGGGCGGTGGCGGCATGCACCCCTGCGCCAGCGCGGACAACACCTACGGCTGGGCCATGATGACGCCGCAGGAACGCGAGGAGCATCAGAAGAAGATGATGGACTTGAAGTCGCAGGGCGAGTGCAAGGGTTACATGGGCCAGCACCATCAGCGGATGGCCGATCGCGCCAAGCAGCGCGGCGGCGCGATGCCGGGGCAACCGCCGCGCGACATGTGCGAGGGCCTGAAGTAGCCCGCGTGTCCGGGCCGCCCGGCGCAACCGGTCAGGCGTCGAGCAGCGCGGTCGCCTCGAGCCCGGGCTCGGCGTGCCGCAGCCGCAGCTCGCCGCCGTGCGCCTGCGCGACCAGCCGGCACAGGTACAGGCCGAGCCCGACGCCGCCGGTGGCGCGCTGCGCGGGCGCTGTCGGTGCGATAGAACGGCTCGCTCAGGCGCTGCAACTGCTCGTCGCTGACGCCGGGGCCGAAGTCGCGCACGCCGAGCGCCACGCGGCCGTCGGCCTCGCGGCGCAGCGACACGATGGGCGCGCGCGCGGCGCCGGCGCTGTGGCGCAGCGCGTTGTCGATCAGGTTGCGCAGCAGCAGCTTCACGCGCATCGGATCGGCGCGCACCGGCTGCAGCGACGCGTCGAGTTCGAGCGCGAGTGCGGCCGTGCCGAACTGCGTCGGCCACCACCTCGCGCACCAGCGCGGCCAGGTCGACGGCCTCGCGTCTGCAGCGCGCGTGGCCGGTGGCCAGGCGCTCGCTCTCCAGCAGGTCGCTGATCAGGTCGCGCATCTCGGACAGGTCGCGCAGCAGCGCGTCGCGGTGTTCGCCCTCGCCCACCAGCTCGGCATTCACGCGTGCGCGCGTCAGCGGGCTGCGCAGCTCGTGGCTGATCGCCAGCAGCAGCGCGCGCTTGGCATCGAGCATGCCCTGCAGGCTCGTGGCCATGGTGTTGACGCGCTGCGCGAGGTCGCCGAGCTCGTCGCGCCGGCACCTGCGCGATCGGCTGGCTGAAGTCGCCGCGCGCCGAAGCGCGCGACGCCGTCGCCGATGTCGCTGCAGCGGCCGCAGCATGCGCCGCACGTAGGCATACGCCGCCAGCGTGAGGCCGAGCAGCGCCGCCAGCGTGATCCAGCCGAACACGCGCGGCCGCTCGCTGTGCAGCGGGCCGACGAGGCCGAAGCGTGATGCGGTGGCCGTCGGCGGTGGTGCGCACCAGGCCCCAGCTCTCGGGACCGTGGCGCGGATCGCCGTCGTCGTCGCTCCACGGTCGGTGCAACGCGGGGTGCGAGTTGTACTGCACCTGCGGGCCATCGATCTTCAGCGTGACCGGCAGCCTGCGCGACGATGGCCTTGGCCTTGTCGACGCTCGGCGGCGTGCCGATCTCGAGCGCGAGCTTGTCGATGTAGTCGCCGACCAGCGGCTTGGCATACGCCTGCCAGCCGGCGGTGACCATCTTCTTCATGCCGACCAGGAACACCGCCGGTCATCGCCAGCGCGAGCAGCATGAACACGATCACCAGCCGCCACTTCAGCGAGTGGCGCATCGAGTGGCGCCATTGGTGGTGCTTGGCGTGCCAGCGCGCGTGCGCGGCTTGCCAGCGCGACCGCAGCCCCTCGCCGACGGCAGGCACCGAGCTCAAGTGCGCACTCCCGCGAACGTGTAGCCCGCGTTGCGCAGCGTCTTGATGCAGTCGAGCGGCTCGAGCTTGCGGCGCAGCCGGCTCACCAGGATGTCGACCGCGCGCGTGTGGAGTCTTCGGCCGACTGGCCGCGCAGGCGCTCGAGGATGTCGTCGCGGTTGAACACCTTGCCGGGCGGCTCGCGCCAGCATCACCAGCAGCTCGAACTCGGTGCTGGTGAGCTCGATCGCCTTCGCCCCGCGCTGCACCTTGCGGCGGTCGAGGTCGATCGCCAGGCCGCCGTCGAAGCGCAATTGGCGCGCGCCGTTGCCGTGAGCGGCCGGCGCCGAGCGGCGCAGGATGGTCTGGATGCGCGCCAGCAGCTCGCGCGGCTCGAACGGCTTGGGCAGGTAGTCGTCGGCGCCGAGCTCGAGGCCGACCACGCGGTCCATCACGTCGCCGCGCGCGGTCAGCATCACGATCGGCACGTTGCTCTCCTTGCGGATCGTGCGGCACAGCTCGAAGCCGTCCATCTCGGGCAGCATCACGTCGAGGATGGCCACGTCGAAGCCGCCCGCGCGCAACCGCTTCAGGCCTTCGCTCGGCCGCGTGGCGTGCTGCAGGTCGAACTCGAAGCGCCGCGAAGTACGCGGCCAGCGGCGCCCCGAGTTGTTCGTCGTCGTCGATCAGCAGCAGGCGCGGCATTCGTGTGGGTTCAGATCCAGCGGCGCACGCTGGCCGCGTAGTCACTGTACCAACCGCCGAACGCGCGCTTCAGGTTCGCCTCTTCATGCGGGATGTGCACGCTGGCGACGATGGCCACGAAGTTGGCCGCGGCGATCGCCATCAACGGCACGCCCGCCGCCACGCCGACGCCCAGCATCATCACCAGCATGCCGAGGTAGATCGGGTTGCGGCCGAAGCGGTACGGGCCTTCGTCGACCAGCACCGTCGGCTTGGCGATCGACGGCAGCGGCGTGCCGGCGCGGCGCAGCGTCGCCCACGCCCACGCCATCCAGCCGAAGCCCGCCGCCACCATCGCGCGCGCCGAGCGCCATCGACTGCGCCCACGGCACCGCGCCGCGCAGCACGATCGCATGCAGCGCCAGCGCCACGATCGTCAGGCCGAGCGCGAGCGCCGGCGGGCGCACGCGTTGCCAGCGGTTCGGCGCGGCGTCGGCGCGCTGCGGCGTGACGACGGTGAGCGCGCGCGCGTGCGATGTGCCCGCCGGCATCAGTTCACCCGCCCCAGCCATGGCGACCCCGCTGCATGAAATCACGCACCTTCTGCTGCTGCTCGGGCTTGAGGCTGTCGTAGAAGTCGCCGAGCGCGGCGATCAGCTCCGGGCTCTTGCTCTGCACGGTGCTGGTCTTCTGCTCGATCAGCGCCTTGGCCTTGGCGCGGTCGAACGTGTTGCCGGCGACGAGCGACTGCACCTCGGTGCGCGGATCGGTGCTGCCGCGCAGCGCCTGGCGCCCCGCGCGCAACTGGTCGGCGACCACGCCGAGCTTGGCCTTCTGCGCCTCGTCGAGGTCGAGCCGGCTGGCCACGCGGTCGATCATGCGCGCGCGCATCTTGGCGGCGTCTTCCTCGCTCATGTTCTGCCAGTTCTGGTGGTGGTGGCGGTGCGAGCACGCAGCCAAGCCCGCCGAACAGCACCGATGCACCGAACACGCCGATCAGCGTGCGTTTGAGCCAGCGTTTCATTGCGCTTTCCTTCCTGTGGCCGTTGCGGCCGATGCGTTGAACATGGCCTGCATGGTGCGCACGCGGACGCGCGGCGTCCTTTCGGCGCCGTATCGCCGTGTATCGTTTTTTGTCAGCCGGCGCCGGGCCGCCCCAAGCCGGCTGCTCCCCCTCGGGGGGACGCGAGCGCAGCGAGCAAGGGGGCGGGCCAGGGGTCAGCGCAGCGGCAGGCGGGCGATCAGCGCGGTGAGCACGAGGCCGAGCAGCGAACACGCACCGGTGGCAACCCAGGTGAGATGCCAGCCGCCGACCTGGCTCGCGACCCAGGCCACCACCGGCGGCCCGACGAACTGGCCGGCCGCCGACCACTGCTGCACCCAGCCCACCGTGCTCGACAGCGTGTGCTCGCCCGGCGCCACGCGCACCGCCAGCGCGAACAAGGTGCCCGGGATCACGCCGCCGATCATCGAGAACGCCAGCACCGCGACATAACGCAACACCGGGATGCGTGCCGCCGTCGGTGCCCGCGAAGGCCAGTGCCGCGGCTGAGCGCCATCGCAACGAAGCCTGCCGCCATCAGCGTGGTCGGCTTCGCGCCGCGGTGCAGCAGCCGGCCGGAGGCGATGTTGCCGACCATGTTCACCGCCGCGGCGAGCGCGGTGAGCACGCCGGTTGCCGCACCGCCGATGCCGGCCTGCGTGTAGATCGACGGCAGAAAGCCGATCACCGCCAGCCACTGGCTCGAGTACATCGCAAAGCTGGCCGCGATCAGCCACGGTCCACGCGACGACAGCGTGTGGCGCAGGCGCGTGGACCAGCGCATCGGTGCTGCGGCGGTCGCAACGGGTGCGGCGGCGCCGTCGGGCACCGCACGCGACAGCCACAGCGCCATCAGCGCGCGTCACGCGCCGCCATCAGCCACCACCACGCGCGCCAGCCGAGCGCTTGAATCCACAGCGGCCCGATCAACAACGCGCTCGCCGTGGCCAGCGGCATGTACGCGCCCCACACGCCGAGCATCAGGCTGACCCGCTCGGGCGGCACGAGCCGGCGCACCAGGCCCGGCGCCGGCAACACCACGAGCAGGAAGCCGAAGCCTTCGACCGCGCGCAGGGCGAGCAGCAGCGCCACGTGCTGCGAGACGCCGCCGAGCAGGCTCGCCAGCGCGATCAGCATGAGGCCGATCAGCATGCTGCGCTTCAGGCCCAGTGCATCGGCCAGCGCGCCGAACGCCACGCCGGCGCACATGCCCGCGCCCTGCACCATCGACAACAGAAACGCCGCCTGCAGCAACGTGAGGCCGAGTGCCTGCTGCAGCGTGGGGATCGCCGGCGGCAGCTTGCCCACGTGCAGCGCCGCGCTCACGCCGGCCAGGATCACGACCAGCGCGGGGTCGACGCGGCTTGCTCTCGTGTGCTCACCGGCGGCGCGCATGGCGGGCGCACTCTACACGCAGGCTTTGCAACTCCGCGCGTTGGGGTGATGTTCCAATGCAGCCCCATGCCGCTGGAGTGGGTGTGGATCCCGATCACCGTGTTCGCCGCCTTGGCGCAAACACTGCGCAACGCGGCGCAACGCAAGCTGGTGGGCGAACTCGGCACGCTCGGCGCGACGCTGGTGCGGTTTCTCTATGGCGCGCCGTTCGCGGCGCTGTGGCTGGCGATCGTGTGCGCCGTGACCGGCGCCACGCTGCCGCGCGTCAACGCGTCGTTCGTGTTCTGGGTCGCGCTCGGGGCGCGCGAGCCAGATCATCGGCACGGCGGCGCTGCTGCGCGCGATGCAGGCGCGCAGCTTCGCGCTCGGCGTGGCGTACTCCAAGACCGAGATCCTGCTGGTGGCGCTGTTCGGCCTGGTGTTCCTCGGCGATGCGCTGAGCACGACCACGATGGTCGCGGTGCTGCTGGGCACGATCGGCGTGTTGCTGCTCGCACCAGCCGACCCCGCGCGGCCGCTGCGCGCGCTGCTGTCGGGCTGCGTCGACGCCGGCGGCGTTGTGGGGCCTGGCCTCGGGCGCGGGCTTCGCGCTCGCCGCAGTGGGCTTTCGCGGCGCGACCTTGCAGACCGGCGGCGCGTCACCAGTGCTGGCAGCGGCCAGCACGCTGCTGGTCGCGCAGTTGCTGCAGACCGCGATGCTCGGCGGTTACTTGTTGGCGCGCGAGCCGAAGGTGGTGAAGTCGGTTCTGCTGCAGTGGCGGCCATCGCTGTTCGCCGGCTTCATGGGCGCGGCGGCATCGGCCGGCTGGTTCACCGCATTCGCGCTCGAGAACGCGGCGCACGTGCGCACGCTCGGCCTGGTGGAGCTGGTGTTCAGCTACGCGCTCTCGCTGAAGCTGTTTCGCGAACGTTTCACGCGCCGCGAACTCACCGGCATGGTGTTGCTGGTTGCCGGACTGGTGCTGGTGACCTGGCGCGCGTGACGTGACGCAAGGGTGAGCCTCATGCGCGGCGCGTCAGGCGGTGCGCCGCGTTCGTCAGGTGCGGCGCTCAGAGCTCGCTGGCCGTTGCGGCGGCACGCCGCTTGGCGTGCTGGCGCAGGCGCGCGGCCAGGCGATCGGCGGCACGCCGGCCATGGTCGATGGCGCCGGCCACCAGCGCGTCGGCTCCGCGCCAGAACTCGCCGATCGCGGCACGGCGCAGCGCTGGCGCCTCGGCGATCGCCGTCGCGCGCAGGCGGTCGCGTTCGGCCTGGGTGGCCGGCGGCCAGACGGGGGCTTCGGTCTCGCGGGGCGGCAGGTGGGTACTCATGGTGAGGCTCCTTCGGCGTGGGTTCTCGATGGCTGGGCAGTGTGGTCGGCCGCACGCCTTTCGGACACCGTCCCGGCCGCCAATCGGTGTTGCAGTTTCTGCAACACCGCGGCTACGATGCAGTCCCATGCAGCTGCAGCTCGACGACGTGGCCCTGTTCGCGCGCATCGTCGAGCTGGGCACGCTGTCGGCGGCGGCGCGCGAGCGCAACGCGCCGGTGAGCCAGGTGACGCGCGCGCTGGTACGGCTGGAGGCCGCCTGCGGCGCGCGCCTGCTGCACCGCTCGACCCACGGCCTGAGCCTTACCGACGAGGGCGCCGCTGTGCTGGCGCACGGCCGCCGCATCCTCGACACCGCGCAGGAGCTGGACAGCGAGCTGAGCGGGCGCACCGGCGGCCCGGCGGGCTGGGTGCGCATCAGCGTCAGCTTGGTGCTGGCGCAGGCGATCATCGCGCCGGGCCTGAGTGCGCTGCACGACAGGCACCCGCGGCTGCACCTGGACATCGCGGCCGACGACCGCATGGCCGACATGGCGCGCGACGGCATCGACATCGCGATCCGCACCGGCACCACGCACAGCGACAACCTGGTGGCGCGGCCGATCGGCGTGCTGACGCGCTCGCTGTACGCGGCGCCCGCCTACATCGAACGCCACGGCCTGCCGCGCCAGCCCGACGACCTGCTGCGCCACCGGCTGATCGGCAACACCGCGAGCGCCACGCTCAACCGCTGGGCCTGGCGCGGGCCCGACAAGGCCGAGCACGAGTTCATCGTGCAAGGTCACACGCGCACCGACAACACCGCGGTGGTGGTGGCGCTGGCGCAGCACGGTGCCGGCATCGCGCGCATCGTCGACCTGGTGGCGCAGCCGCTGGTGAAGATCGGCGCGTTGGTGCCGGTGCTGCCGGCGCAGTTCTCGACCACGCCGGTGACGATGTTCGCGGTGATGCTGCAGGAGCGCCACCGCCTGCCGAAGATCCGCGCCTGCATCGACCACTGGGCGCAGTGGATGGCACAGCTCGCGCCGGCGCCGGCGGGCTCGCGCACCCGCCGGCGCTAGCTGCGCAGGCCGGCGTCGCGTTCGAGCTCGGCCATGAAGCCGGCCAGCACCGGCGCCCACTTGTCGGCATCGACCCCGGTCGCGAGGTGGCCGTACTCGCTGTCGAGCTCCAGGTACCGCGCATCGACACGCGCGCGATCCAGCAGGTGCATCACGCTCGGCGCCAGCGACGGCGGGAACAGCTTGTCGGTGCGCGACAACACGTACAGCACCTTGGCACGGATGCGGCCGAACTGCGCGGTGGCATCGAAGCCCTCGAGCGCACGCCGCAGCACGACCATCGCATTGGCATCGAACACGCGGGCCCAGGTTTCGGCCAGTCGGCGGATCGCCGCGTCGCGTTGTTCCGCATCGGGCATCGTCGGCGCGAGCTGCGCCTCGATGCCGTAGAACCTGAGCGTCTGCACGCGCATCTTCACCATCGTGTGAAAGATGCCGCCGTTGGCGTAGTAGTCGCCGCCGTTCCAGTTGGGATCGGTCGCGAGGTCGGCGATCAGCTTCAACGTCGGGCCGGGGCCGGCGTTCGACTTCGGCGAGGTCACCGTGGGCACGATGCCGCGCATGAACTCCGGGTACTGTACGCCCCACTGGAACGCGAGGTAGCCGCCGTACGACGGCCCCGCGACCGCCACCAGGTGCTTGATGCCGAGGTGGTCGAGCAAGCTCTTTTGCGCGCGCACGATGTCCGCCGTGGTGACACTCGGAAAGGTCGGACCATAGGGTTTGCCGGTGCGCGGGTCGGTGCGCGCGGGGCCGGTGGAGCCATACGACGACCCCAGCATGTTCGACGACACGACGAACAGGCGGTCGGTGTCGATCGCGCGCCCCGGGCCGACCAGTCCATCCCAGGTGCCGGTGGTCAGTTCGTCGAGCCCGGGCGGCGCATGGCCCTTGCGGTAGCGGCCCGCCTGGTGGTGGTGGCTGGTGTAGCCGTGCGTCAGCAGCACGCCGTTGGTGCCGGCGCCGTTCAACTCGCCATAGGTCTCGTAGGCAAGGCGCAACTCGGGCAGCACGGCGCCGCCGTCGAGCGCGAAGTCGCGCGATTCGAAGATGCGGGACTCGACGGCGTCGAGCGTGCGTGCCATGGCTGCGGCCCTGCAGAGTGACGAGAGGTCATTGTCCCGCAGCACCGGGCATGACCGCGCGGCGTGCTAAAAGATGCGTCTGGGCTCCCGTCGCTGCTTCGCGGCGGGCGCCCCTCATCAAAGGCACACGTTCGATGGCCGAGCGTTCATTCACCCGCGAGGTGCAGCAGCTCACCGTGGCGGAGGGCACCGAGTTCCACGGCGAGGGCATCCTCGCGGTGACCAAGGCGCTGCTCGAAGCCGGCGTGGGCTACGTCACCGGCTACCAAGGCGCGCCGATCTCGCACCTGATGGACGTGTTGTCCGATGCGCAGCCGATCCTCGATCAGCTCGGCGTGTACTTCGAGCCGGCGGCCAGCGAGGCCGGCGCCGCGGCGGCGCTGTCGGCCTCGGTGAATTACCCGGTGCGCGGCGCGGCCACGTGGAAATCGACCGTCGGCACCAACGTGGCCAGCGATGCCTTGGCCAACCTCGCGTCATCGGGCGTGATCGGCGGCACGCTGATCATCGTCGGCGAAGACTATGGCGAAGGCTCCAGCATCATGCAGGAGCGCAGCCATGCGTTCGCGATGAAGTCGCAGATGTGGCTGCTCGATCCGAAGCCGAACCTGCCGTCGATCGTGCAGGCGGTGCACGACGGCTTTGCGCTCTCCGAAGCCAGTCACACGCCGGTGATGCTGGAGCTGCGCATCCGCTCGTGCCACATGACCGGCAGCTTCACCACGCGCGCCAACCAGCGGCCCACGTTCACGCTGCGCCAGGCACTCGAGGCGCCGCGGCGCGACCTCGACCGCATCGTGCTGCCACCGGCGTCGTTCCTGCACGAGCGCGAAAAGATCGAACAGCGCTGGCCGGCCGCGCTGCAGTTCATCACCGAGCACAAGCTCAACGAAGTGATCGGCGGCGAGCTCGAGCACATCGGCATCGTGATGCTGGGCGGCCTGTACAACAACGTGCAGCGTGCGCTCGAGCGGCTCGACCTGGGCGACCGCTGGGGCGCCACGCGCGTGCCGCTGTATCTGTTGAACGTGGCCTATCCGCTGGTCGACGACGAAGTGGTCGCCTTCTGCCGCGGCAAACGCGCGGTGCTGGTCGTCGAGGAAGGCCAGCCCGACTACCACGAGCAGGCGCTGCATGCGATCCTGCGCCGCCACGGCGTCGACACCGTGCTGCACGGCAAGGACCTGTTGCCCAGGGCGGGCGACTACACCGTGCAAGCGCTGATCGATGGCGTGCGCGGTTTCGTCGAACGCTGGCATCCTCCGGCGCTGGCCAAGCCGGTGTCGCTCGGCATGCCACAAAGGGCGATGGCTGCGGCACCGGCCGCGACGCCTGCTCAAGAGATCGGCGCGCTATTGCCGCCGCGCGCGCCGGGTCTGTGCATCGGTTGCCCGGAGCGGCCGATCTTCTCGTCGCTCAACCTGGTGGAGCGCGAGCTCGGACCGCACCACGTGTCGGCCGACATTGGCTGCCACCTGTTTTCGATCATGCCGCCTTTCAACCTGGGCGCCACCACCATGGGCTACGGCCTCGGTGCATCGAGCGCGTCGGCGTTCAATGCCGGCAGCCGCTTCGGTGCCGGCAAACGAGCGATCGCGTTCATGGGCGACGGCGGCTTCTGGCACAACGGCCTGGCCACCGGCATCGGCAACGCGGTGTTCAACCAGCACGACAACGTGTTCGTGGTGGTCGACAACAACTACTCGGCGGCCACCGGCGGGCAGGACATTCCGTCGTCGCGCACGGTCAACCCCAACCGCAGCACGATGCACGCGATCGAGAACGCGGTGCGCGGCGTCGGCGTGCAGTGGGTGCGCACGGTCGACCGCACCTACGACGTCAACGCGATGAAAGCCGCGCTGCACGACGCCCTCACCAGCGAGCACAAGGGCCCCAAGGTGGTGATCGCGCAGAGCGAATGCATGCTCAACCGGCAGCGCCGCGAAAAGCCGGCCGCCGCCGCCGCGCTCAAACGCGGCGAACGCGTGGTGAAGGAGCGCTTCGGCGTCGACGCCGCCACCTGCTCGGGCGACCACGCCTGCATGCGCGTGTCGGGCTGCCCGAGCCTCACGCTGGCGCCGAGCGGTGACGCGCTCAAGCCGGACCCGGTGGCGCACGTCGACGAACACTGCGTGGCCTGCGGCCACTGCGGCGAAGTGGCCGATGCCGCGGTGCTGTGCCCGTCGTTCTACAAGGCACACACGGTGCGCAACCCGAGCACCTTCGAACGCATGCGCGCGCTGCTGCGCGACACGCTGCTCAATTGGATGCGTCGCGCCGAGCAACGGCAACGCGCCAGGCGCGCGCTGTATCCGCTGGAGCTGCCGCAGTGAACCAGGCGCGCGCGATCCACATCGCGATCCTCGCCCTCGGCGGCCAGGGCGGCGGCGTGCTGGTCGATTGGATCGTCGCGCTCGGCATGCGTGCCGGCTGGTGGGCGCAGGCCACGTCGGTGGCCGGCGTGGCGCAGCGCACCGGGGCCACCATCTATTACGTGGAGCTGGTCGAGCGGCAGGGCGACCAGGAGCCGGTGATGGCGCTGATGCCCGCGCCGGGCGACGTCGACATCGTGATCGCCGCCGAGCTGATGGAAGCCGGCCGTGCGCTGCAGCGCGGCCTGGTGACACGCGGCCGCACCACGGTGATCGCGAGCCGCCACCGCGCGTTTTCGGTGCCCGAGAAGAGCGCACCGGGCAACGGCGTGGCCGACGGACCGCGCGTCGAGGCCCTGGTGCGAGAGGAGGCCAAGCGTCTGCTCATCGCCGACATGCAGGCGCTCGCGGTGCGCCACGGCAGCGTGATCTCGGCCAGCCTGTTCGGTGCGTTGGCCGGCAGCGGCGAATTGCCGTTCGAACTTTCCGCGTTCGAGCAGGTGGTGCGCGAGGCCGGCGTCGGCGTCGACAACAGTTTGGCAGCGTTGCGTGCCGCTGCGCAACTGGCCGGCGAGGCCCCACCGCCGGTGGTGCGGTCGGCGGTCGAGCCGATGCAGACCGCACCGCGCGCGCTGCCCGAGCGCAGCGCGAGCCGCGTGCTGCAGCCGCTGCTCGAACGCATCCGCAGCACCTTCCCGCGTGAGGCGTGGGACCTGCTCGGCGAGGGGCTGGCGCGCGTGGCCGACTACCAGGATGCCGCGTATGCGCGCGAGTACCTCGAGCGCGTGGCGCGCCTGCATGCGGCGGGCAGCACGGCCGGCGGCGCCGCCCACGGCCATGCGCTGACGCTCGAAGCCGCGCGCTGGATCGCGGTGGCGATGTCGTACGACGACGTGATCCGCGTGGCCGACCTGAAGACCCGCGTCGAGCGCTTCGCGCGCGTGCGGCGCGAGGTGAAGGCGGCCGACGACGACGTGCTCGGCACCGAGGAGTACTTCCATCCGCGGCTCGAAGAAATCGCCGGGCTGCTGCCGGCGGCGCTTGGCGGCATGGATCGAGCGGCGGCCGGGGCTGCGCGGCTGGCTCGCGACGCGCCTGGACCGCGGGCGCCGCGTGCACAGCAACACCTTGCGCGGGCATCTGCAGCTGCGCGCGATGGCACAACTGCGCCGCTGGCGCCGCGGCAACGCGCGCCACCAGCACGAACGTGCGCACCTCGACGCCTGGCTCGCGGCGGCGGAGCGTGCGCTCGCGGTGGACTACGCGCTGGCGGTCGAGGTGCTGCGCTGCCGCCGGCTGATCAAGGGCTACAGCGACACCCATGCGCGCGGCAGCAACCGTTTCGACCGTTTGATGCGCGCCGCCGAACTGTTGCGCGGCGACGCCAAGTCCACCGGCACCAGCGCGCAGCAACTCGCATCGCTGCGCGACGCCGCGCTGCGCGATGCCGAGGGCCGCGCGCTCGACGAGCGCTGGCGCGCGCTGCAGCTGCCCGCCTGACCGCGGCGCCGGCGAAGAAGCGATTCAGTCTCAATCGCAGTCCACGCGGCGGCACGCGGGCATCGCCGACGAGCGCGTGCGTTCGCGCGCACAATCGTCGGCTTCGAACAACCCACAAGCATTCGGCGAGGCAGCATGAAGGGCGACACCAAGGTTCTCGACTTCCTCAACAAGCAGCTCAAGCACGAGCTGACTGCGGTGAACCAGTACTTCCTGCACTACCGCATGCTGAAGAACTGGGGCTTCGGCCGCCTCGCGAAACACGAGTACGACGAGTCGATCGAGGAGATGAAGCACGCCGACAAGCTGATGGACCGCATCCTCGTGCTCGACGGACTGCCCAACCTGCAAGACCTCGGCAAGCTGCTGATCGGCGAGAACGCGGTCGAGATCCTGAGCTGCGACCTGAAGGCCGAGCAGGGCTCGCACAAGACCTTGAAGGACGGCATCGCGCACTGCGAGACCGTGCGCGACTACGTGTCGCGCGAGATCCTCGAGCACATCCTGGTCGACACCGAAGAGCACATCGACTGGCTCGAGACGCAGATCGGGCTGGTCGCCCAGGTGGGCGAGCAGAACTGGCTGCAATCGCAGATGGACGAAGGCAGCTGAGGTCTGTTTTCGGGCGGAGACGCCTTCGCACCGGCGATGCACGGCCAGCGCTCCCAGCGCCTGGCGCATTAGTTGGCGTGCGCCAACTTCCATCCAATAGCTGACTCAGGCTCGACCGAGCAGGCGTCGATCGGCGCAGCGGCGGCCAGACAGGGCTGCCAACAAGACCCTCTGACTCGGTGGCTTTTCGCACTTGTCAATGCGAACCATTCGCATTACAGTTCACCGCATTCGGGCTTCGGCCCTCGCAGTGCAGGCGTCCCCACCATGATCGTTTGTGTGTGCCACCGGGTCAGCGACCGCGACATCGCGCGTGAGGCGCATTCGGGTTGCCGGTCGTTCGACCAGCTGCAAGACGAGTTGCGTGTGGGCACCGGCTGCGGCGCGTGCATGGAGTGCGCGCAAGAGGTGTTCGAGAGCTCGCACTGCAGTGCACGGCGCTGCGACATCCGCCAGGCCAGCGTGCCGATCGAGGCACTTGCGGCATGACCATGGCGGGGGACTTCAGTTCCACCATCGGGCCGCGGGGCGCCGCCTCGGCGCCTGAAGAGTCGGCGCGCAGCGCGGCATCACCCGTCGCGCCGGGCACACGTCCGCGTGTGCCGAGCCACGACATCCTGCGCGGCAGTGCCGAGGTCGAGATCGACCACCGCGGCACGCTCTACCGGCTGCGCGTCACGTCGCTGGGCAAGCTGATCCTGACGAAATAGCCCAGCGCGCAGGGCATGCCAGTGACAACGGCCGGGCTGCCCCCGATCGATCTGAACGAGCGCGGCGATCAGCTGCCCTCGGCAGCGCGCCACACGCTCGTGGTCGGCGTGCTCAGCGCACACCTCGTCGCCGGATGGGCGTTGATGCAGATCGATGCCGTGCGCGACGCCGTCAAGGAAGCGGCGCCGCTGTTCGTCGACCTGCTGGCGCCGCCCGCTCCGCCACCGCCCGCCGCCACCGCCGCCGCCCGTGCTGCGCAAGCCGACACCGCGGCCGCCGCCGGTGATCGCAACGCCGCCGGCGCCCACGCCGGATCCCACGCCGCCGTTCGTGGTGCCCGCGCCGGAGCCGCCCCCGCCGGTGGCGGCGGCGCCCGAGCCGCCGCCCGCGGCGCCGGCTCCACCGGCGCCGCCGCCACCGCCGCCCGAGCCGAAGGTCATCCCGGCCACCGCGGTGCGCTACGTCACGCCGCCGGCGCCGGTGTATCCGGCGCAGTCGCAGCGCATGAAGGAACAGGGCCGCGTGCTGCTGCGCGTGGAGATCGGCGCCGACGGGCGCGCACGCCAGGTGCTGGTGTCGCGCAGCTCGGGCCACGCGCGGCTCGACGAATCCGCCGCCAGCGCGGTGCGGCAGGCGCGCTTCGCCCCCTACACGGAAAACGGCGTCGCGCTGGTGGTGTGGACCAACGTGCCGATCGACTTTGAACTGACTCCCTGAAGGAGAACGATTTCGTGGAGAACAACGCGCTCGGCTTCGGCCACTTCCTGTTGCAGGCCGATGCGGTCGGCAAGACGCTGCTGGCGATCCTGCTGGTGATGTCGGTCGCCTCGTGGGCGCTGATCGCGGTGAAGGGGCTGGCGCATGCGGTGCGCAAGCGCCGCTCGGAGAGCTTTCTCACGCTGTTCTGGAACGCCACCTCGCTCGACGAGGTGCATGCCGAGATCGCCACACACGGCGTGCGCGAACCGTTTGCCCACCTGGCCGCGCATGCGATGCATGCGCGCAACCACTATGCGCGCCACGGCGCACGCAAGCTGGCCGAGGCCGGCAGCGAGCAGGAGTTCCTGACGCGCACCGTCAAGAAGGTGCTCGACGAAGAAACCACGCGGCTGGAAAACGGCCTCACGCTGCTGGCCACCGTCGGCGCGACCGCGCCCTTCGTCGGCTTGTTCGGCACCGTGTGGGGCGTGTACCACGCGCTGGTGGCCATCGGCATGAGCGGCGCGGGCACGCTCGACAAGGTGGCCGGCCCGGTCGGCGAGGCGCTGATCATGACCGGCATCGGGCTGGCGGTCGCCATCCCCGCGGTGATTGGCTACAACACGATCTCGCGCGCCAACCGCGTGCTGGCGGCCAAGCTGGATGCGTTCGCGTTCGAGCTGATGTCGTTCCTCACGCTCGGCCAGTCGCTGCGCCAGAGCACGCAGGCCGCGCCGGTGACGCCGCTGCGCCCGGCGGCGGCGCACGCGCACGCCTGAGCTGGCCATGGCGTTCGCAAGCTTCGACGGCAAAGGCGGCTCGGCGCCGATGTCGGACATCAACATGGTGCCGCTGATCGACGTGATGCTGGTGCTGCTGGTGATCTTCATCGTCACCGCGCCGCTGCTCACGCATGCGGTCAAGCTCGACCTGCCCAAGGTCAGCTCCACGCCGAACCAGCTCAAACCCGACAAGATCGAGTTCGCCGTCGACGCCAGCGGCCAGCGCTACTGGAACGGCGAGGCGGTGACGCGCGACCAGGCGGCCAAGCGGTTTCTCCTCGAAGGCAAGAAGCAGCCGCAGCCCGAGGTCCACTTGCGCGCCGACCACGCCGCCGCGTACGGCGTGGTGGCCGAGACGCTGGCCGATGCGTCCAAGGCCGGGCTGTCGAAGATCGGCTTCGTCAGCGAACCCGAAGGTCGATGAGGTCCTGCGAACGTTCGGGTCGTTGCATCATGGTCGACACCGTCGCCCCGCCATCCGCCGCACGCCGGTCGCTCAGCCCGTTGGATTGGCGACGCGCCGCGTGGCTGCTGCTCGGCCTCGCGCTGCTCGCGTGCTGGGTGCCGCGCGCGCACGCCGCCGACGCGGTGCCGCCGCAGGAGCGCGGCGCCACCATCGTGCACCTGCTCGATTACGTGGCGGTCGACTACCCCGAGTTCGTCAAGGACGGCAAGGTGCTCGACGAAGCGGAATACAAGGAGCAGCTCGACTTCGTCGGCCAGGCGATCACGTCGCTCGAACAGCTGCCCGACAACCCGGCGCGCGCGCAGTTGCTCGACCAGGCGCGTGCCCTGCTCGCGCAGGTGCAGGCCAAGGCCGCGGGTGATGCGGTGAATGCGTCGGCCAATCGGCTGAAGGCCGACGTGATCGCGGCCTATCGCCTCACGGTGGCGCCGCGCGCAGCGCCCAAGCTGGCCGACGCGGCCCGCTTGTACAACGCCAACTGCGCGAGTTGCCACGGCGCCGACGGGCGCGGCGATGGCCCGGCGGCCAAGGGGCTCGATCCGGCGCCGGCCAACTTCCACGATGCCGATCGCATGCGCGTGCGCAGCCTCTACGGGCTGTACAACACCGTGACGCTGGGCGTCACCGGCACCGCGATGCGCGGCTACAAGGAGCTGTCGGACGACGAGCGCTGGGCACTCACGTTCCACCTCGCAACGATGCGCCAGACGCCCGCAGCGCTCGCGCAGGCCGAGGCGGCGTGGCAACGCGGCCAGGGCAAGAAGGCCTTCACCACGCTGAAGGATCTGGTGGGTTCGTCGCCGGCCGAAGTGCAGGCGAAGCACGGCGCCGATGCGCTGCCGGCGCTCGCGTGGCTCACGGCGCATCCCGAGGCGCTGTCGTCGGCCGGTCCGTCGCCGCTCGCATTCGCACGCGGCAAGCTCGACGAAAGCGCGCAGCTCTATGCGCGCGGCGACAAGGAGAGCGCGCGCCAGGCCGCGATCGCCGCCTACCTCGAGGGCTTCGAGCTGGTGGAAAGCAGCCTCGACAACGTCGATGCGCCGCTGCGCATGGAAGTCGAGCGCGAGATGATGGCCTTGCGCAACGCCATCGGCAGCGCACAAGGTGCCGACGCGGTGCAGGCGCAGGTGGCGCGCATCCATGCGCTGCTCGATCGCGCGCAGGACAAACTCTCCGGCGACGGGCTGGCTCCGGCCACCGCCTTCTTCAGCTCGCTGCTGATCCTGCTGCGCGAAGGGCTCGAGGCGATGTTGGTGCTGGCGGCCATCATCGCTTTCGTGCGCAAGACCGGCCGCCGCGAAGCGATGCCGTGGATCCACGCCGGCTGGCTCGGCGCCGTGGCACTCGGCGTGGTGACCTGGTTCGTCGCCGAGCGGGTCATCACGATCTCGGGCGCCAACCGCGAGCTCACCGAAGGCATCACCGCGCTGATCGCCGCCGGCGATGCTGCTCTACGTGGGCTACTGGCTGCACAGCAAGAGCTACGCGCAGGCTTGGCAGCACTTCATCCGCGACCAGGTGACCGCCGCGCTCGGCAAGGGCACGGTGTGGGCGCTGGCCGGCGTGTCGTTCCTCGCGGTGTACCGCGAAGCGTTCGAGATCGTGCTGTTCTACCAGGCGCTGTGGGTGCAGGCCGGCGAGTCCGGGCGGCACGCGGTGCTGGGCGGCGTCGCCGTGGCGGCGGTGTTGCTGGCCCTGCTGGCGTGGGCCATTCTGAAATTCAGCGTGCGGCTGCCGATCGGGCCGTTCTTCGCGGTGACCGCCTGGCTGCTGGCGCTGCTGGCGGTGGTGTTCGCCGGCCATGGCGTGGCGGCGCTGCAGGAGGCCGGCGTGCTCGACGCGCGCCCGTTCGGCCACCTGTCGATCCCGATGCTCGGCGTGCATCCCACGCTGCAAGGCATGGGTGCGCAGGTGATCGCCTTGGCGCTGGTGCTGATCGGCGTGTGGATGACGCGCCGCGCGTCGAGCCGCGCCGCCGCCTGAGCCCGCGCGCCCGAGGGGCGTTGCGGCAGCTTTTACCGCATCGCGCCAGGGCCTCGCAGGCGGGCGCCGGCGCGCCGCCCGTCGCATCCACCCTACAGGCATGAGGGTTGCCGCGATCAGCTGTGACCAGGAGAACCCCATGCCCATCCAACTGCCCGCGCTCGAATACGGCTTCGATGCCCTCGAGCCCCACATCTCCAGCACCACCCTCAAGACCCACCACGGCAAGCACCACAAGACCTACGTCGAAAAGGCCAACCAGCTGCTCGAAGGCACGCCGCTGGCCGGCGCCACGCTCGAAGACATCGTGCGCCAGGCGGCGCAGCGCAAGGCGTCCGACGAGAAGATGGCCAAGCTGTACAACAACGCCGGCCAGGCCTGGAACCATGCGTTCTACTGGCGCTCGTTGCGCCCGCAAGGCGGGCCTCAGCCGCAAGGCGCGCTGGCCGATGCGATCCGCTCGGCGTTCGGCGGCCAGGACAAGCTCGAAGAGCAGCTGAAAACAGCCGGCACCGAGCGTTTCGGCAGCGGCTGGGCCTGGCTGGTGCAAGACGGCCAGACGCTGCGCGTGGTCAGCACCTCCAACGCCGATTCGCCGCTGACCACCTCGCAGCGCGCGCTGCTGACGATCGACGTGTGGGAGCACGCCTACTACCTCGACTACCAGGAGAAGCGCCCCGACCATCTGGCCGCGGTGATCGCCAACCTGCTGAACTGGGACTTCGCGGCACAGAACTTCTCGCGCCGATAAGCAGAACAAGCAAGCAGCTCGTTGCACGAGGAGACACGATGCACAGCGACTTCGCCCCCGGCCGCACCTTTCCCGACTTCGTGCTGCCCGACGGCACCAACACCGACCACCAGCTGTCGGCGCTGCAGGGCGGCGATCCGATGCTGGTGGTGTTGATCCGCAGCCTGCTGTGCCCGAAAGACCGCGAGCAGCTCGCGTCGCTGGCGCGCGTGCACGCGCTGCTCGGCAGCGGCTGTTGCAAGCTGGTGGCGATCACCACCGACGCGTCGCCCGCCGAGGCGGCCGAGGCGACCGCCGCGCTGAACGTGCTGCTGCACGACCAGGCGCAGCAGGTGCGCGACACGCTCGACATCGCGGTGCTCACCGACGACGGCGACGAACCGCCGCTGATCCCGCACACCTTCCTGCTGGCGCCGGGCTTGAGCATCCGCAAGGTGTGGAACGGCCGCCATCCGTGGGGGCGGCCGTCGAGCTGCGAGCTGCACGACGCGTTGTGCGAGCTCACGCGCGAGCTGCGCCGCGACCTCGACCGCCCGCGCGCGGAGCGTGGCCGGCACATCGCTCGATCAGACCCTCAACGACATGGTTGCCGCGAGCCGCGAGGCGGGCCGCGTCGCGGCACGCAGGAGCACTTCATGATCCAGGTATCCGATGTGATGACGCGCGGCGTGCGTGCGCTGTCGCCCAAAGACACCGTGACGATGGCCGCGCAGGCGATGCAGGAGCTCGACGTCGGCGCGATTCCCGTGTGCAACCAGGAGCGATTGGTCGGCATCGTGACCGACCGCGACCTCGTGCTGCGCGGCGTCGCGCAGGCGCGGCTCGATGCCAGCACGCCGATCGACGACGTGATGAGCCGGCAGCCGCTGTGGTGCTTCGAGGACCAGCCGGTCGAAGACGTGCTGGCCTACATGCGCAAGGCGCAGGTGCGCCGGGTGCCGGTGATCGATCGCGAAAACCGGCTCGTCGGCATGGTGTCGCTGGGTGACCTGGCCGTCAGAGGCGACGAGGAGCAGGCGGGCAGCGCGCTGCGCTCGATTTCCGAGCCGGCCAAACCCGACCGCTCGCATCTCTCGCAAGCCAGCGGCATCGCCGGAGGCGGCGAGAGCGAAGATCGCTCGCGCACCCCGCGCACCTGATGCGGCTGTTGGTGGCGATGCGCTAATGCGGACCGGCATCGAGCGCACGCGCCAGTGCGCGCTCGATGACCCAGCGGCACCACGACACGCGCGCGCGTGAATCAGCGGTGGCATCGCGAAACTTCGCCAGTTGCTGCGCGATCGGTGCCACGTCAACCTCGGTGCGCACGCGCCCCTGCAACAGGGCGTCGGCCGCTGGACACAGCAACGGCTCGGCGGCCACGCCGCCCAACGCGATGCGCGCTCGCGCGATGCGCCCGCCATCGAAGCGCAGCAGCACCGCCGCAGACGCGGCGGCAAACTCGTTGGCCGCGCGCGGCGCCGCTTTCTCGAACGCCTGCGTGGCCGGAGAAGGAGGCACGTGCACGGCGGCGAGCACCTCGTCGGGCGCAAGGCACGCTTCATGTGCGCGGTTCGACGCCGCGCCGCGGTACAGCTCGCCCAGCGGCACCGAGCGCATGGCACCGTGGGCCGTGACGATCTCGACGCGGGCATCCAGCGCCAGCAGCACCGTGGCGAGATCCGATGGGTGCGCGGCGTGGCACGGCCCGGCGCTGCCGATCGCGCCCGGGTGGGCCTGCAGCGGCCCGCCGATGGCCGGGCAGCCGTCACCGCCCTTCTTGAAGCAGCGCATGTCGGGATGGCGAAAGGTCCAGCAGCGCGGCCGCTGCAGCAGGTTGCCGCCGAGCGTGGTGCGCGCGCGCAGCTGCGGCGATGCGATGCGCGTCACCGCCTCGGCGAGCATCGGTGCGAGGCCGGGTGTGCGCTGCAGCCGCTGCAGCGTGGCCATCGCGCCGAGCCGCCAGCCGCCGTCGGCATGCCGCTCGATCTGCACCAGCTCGCCCGCACGGGACAGGTCGACCCACAGCGGCGCAGCGCTCCGCACGATCGAGCACGCCCTCTTTCCATAGGCCGAGCAGATCGCCGCCGGCGGCGATCAACTGCGCGTGCGGCGCATGCTCATGCAGCAGCCGTGCCGCATCGATCGCGCTGCGCGCATGCACCAGCCGCACCGGCGTCATGCGCCCTCCTGCAGAGCGGTCAGCAGTTTGTCGGGCGTGATCGGGTAGTCGCGCACGCGCACGCCGGTGGCGTTGAACACCGCGTTGGCGATCGCCGCGCCGGCAGCGATCAGCGGCGGCTCGCCGATGCCCTTCACGCCGATGCTGTTGCCGCCATCGGGCCGACCGGCATCGACGAACAACACCGACAGCGGCGCGTCGACCACGCTCGGCGTGCGGTAGGCCCACATCGCCGCATTGAGCTGCATGCCGTTGCGCGCATCGAGCACACGCTCCTCGTGCAGCGCCATGCCCATGCCTTGCAGGAAACCGCCGCGCACCTGGCTCGCGGCCAGCCGCGGGTTCAGCACGCGGCCGGCGTCGTGCGCGCAGACGGCGCGTAGCACCCGCACGTGCCCGCTGCGCGCATGCACCGCCAGCTCGACGAAGTGCGCGCCGAACATGGCGGCGAACAGCCCCGACGGCGGCCGTTCGCGCTCGGCGCTGGACACGAACGCACCGTGCGATTTCACGAGCGCCGCAAGCTCCTCCGTGGCCAAGGTGAATGCGCCCGATTGCTGCAGCACCCGCTTCAACTGCGCCGCCGCCGCCCGCACCGACGGGCCCACCACCGCCGACGTGCGGCTGTGGTTGGTGGCATCGATCGAACGCGGCGTGGTGGCCGAATCACCGAAATGCGTGGACACGCAGTCGATCGGCACGCCGAGCGCTTCGGCCGCGATCTGTGCGAACACCGTGTCGGCGCCGCCGCCGATCTCGGTGATGCCCACGCGCACCTCGAAGTGACCGCCGTCGATGCATGCGACCTCGGCCATGCTCGGTTCGTAGAGCGTGGCGTCGTAGGCCACCGCGCCCATGCCGACGCCGCGCCACCAGTCGCCGTCGCGCTGCGATCGCGGCGCGCGATGGGTCCAGCCGAATGCGTCGGCGCCACGCCGGTAGCAGCGTTCGAGCTCCTTGCCGGCATAGGGCAGCCCGGCCAGCACATCGACCTCGGCGAGGTTGCGCAGCCGCAGCTGCAGCGGATCGATCTGCAGCGCGTGCGCGAGCTCGTCGACGGCTTGCTCGAGGCAGAACAGGTCTTCTGCGGCGGTCGGGCCGCGAAACGGGATCGGTGACTGCGTGTTCGTCAGCACGCGCCGGATCTCGGCGCGCACGGCGTCGGCGCGGTGCAGCCGCAGGCCGTTGCTCGCGCCGGCGGCGTTGATCGCCATCAACGGCGTCGGACCGCCCTCGCCGGCGACCTGCTCGTCGACGAAACGCAGCCGCCCGTCACGCGCGGCGCCCAGGCGGATGCGACGTTCGGTCGGCGCGCGGTGGTGCCCGGCAACGAATTCCTCGCGCCGCGCCATGAACAGCCGCACCGGTGCGTTGAGCTCGCGCGCGACCACCGCCGCGATCGCGTGGTACGGCTTGATGTGGATCTTGCTGCCGAAGCCGCCGCCGACGAACGTGCTGACGACGCGCACCGCCTCGAGCGGCAGCTGCAGCGTGGCGGCCAGCCGCTCGCGGATCATGTGCACGCCCTGGTTCGAATCCCACAGCGTCACGCGGCCGCCGTCCCACTGCGCGACGCAGCCATGCGGCTCGAGGCAGTTGTGGTGCTGCGCCGGCGTGGCGTAGCTCGCTTCGAACACCACCTCGGCATCCGCTTGCGCGCGCGCGAGATCGCCGCGCTGCAGCACCTCGACGCCGCCGGCGACGTTGCCCTCGGGCGAGAGCCGGGGCGCCGCGTCGGCCAGCGCCTGCTGCAGCGTGATACACGCCGGCTCCGTGTCGTAGCCGACCTCGATCAAACGCGCGGCGTGGCGCGCCTGCGCTTCGCTGTCGGCCACGACCACGCCGATCTCTTCGCCGACGAACGACACATCGGCGGCAATCACCGGGCGCTGGCGGCGCGGCAGCGTCGGCCACGCGAGGTCGGATGCGCCCCAGACAGCGCGCACGCCGGGCAGCGCCCGCGCCCGCGCGGCATCGAAGCGTGCCACGCGGCCGCGCGCCACGGTGGCGCGCAGCAGCACCGCGTGCAGCATCTGCGGCCGAGCCACGTCGGAGGCGAACACGGCGGCGCCGGTCACCTTGGCCTGCGCCGACGCACGCACCACTGGCTGGCCGACCACCTGCAGCGCACCGTCGGGCCAGCGCGGCAGCGGCTCGGGCGCCTGCGCGGCGGCGTCAGCGTGCGGCGACGACATCGCAGGCCGCATCGAGAATGGCTTCGTAGGCGCCGCAGCGGCACAGGTTGCCGGCGATCGCGCGCGCCAACGTGTCGCGCTCGTCGGCACCGGCGTCGAGCGCGGCCTGCAGCGCCATCACCATGCCCGGCGTGCAGAAGCCGCACTGCATCGCGTCGCGTTCGACGAACGCGCGCTGCAATGGCGTGAGCGCGCCCGCGGTTGCCTCGCCTTCGATGGTCTGCACACGGGCCCCGTGCGCCTGCCAGCGCCAACGTGTGGCAGGCGAACACGGCGTCGCCATCGAGCCGCACGGTGCACGCGCCGCACGCCGCCTGGTTGCAGGCCACCTTGGTGCCGGTGAGCTGCAGCCGGTCGCGCAGCAGTTCGGCCAGCGTGCTCTACACCGGCACGTCGGCTTCGATGGGGCGACCGTTCACCACCAACGCCACGGTGCACGTCGACGTGGGTCGGCTCGCTTCAGGGTTTGGCATGGCGCGCACTGTGCGCGGGGGCCCGAGCGCCGGCAAATGACGGTTGCAGACGGCCGCATGAACCAGCGTCATGGGGCCGGGTACGATCGTGCGATGCGCCGCCTGCCGCCGTTTGCCGAACTGGTCGCCTTCGAGGCGGTGGCGCGCCACCTGAGCTTCACGCGCGCCGCGGCGGAGCTGTGCCTGACACAAAGCGCGGTCAGCCACCGCGTGCGCCGGCTCGAACAGCACTACGGCACGCGCTTGATCCGCCGCCTCAATCCAGGCCTCGAGCTCACCGACGCCGGCCACGCGCTGCTGCCCGAGCTCGGCGCCGCGCTCGACGCGCTGGCGCGGCTCGAGGGCAAGCGAGAGCGCCGTTTGCGCGTGACCGCGGGCAGCGCGCTGTGCCACTGGTGGCTCGCGCCGCGGCTGGCCACCTTCATGGCGCAGCGGCCAGGGGTGTCGGTGGAGCTGATCGCGCTCGAAGCGCCCGATCCTTCGATCCCCGATGTCGACGTGCGCATCCAATGGGTGGCCCCGAAGGACGACGTGCCGGGGCCGAACCAGATGGCGCTGTTCACCGAGCAGGTGTTTCCGGTGTGCAGCCCGCGCGGGCTGCCGCAGCAGCGGCCGCTGCACGACGCACAGGCGCTCGCCGGCATGACGCTGTTGCACAAGGCGGTGCATGCGAGCGGCGAATGGAGCTGGCCGGTGTGGCTCGATCGACTCGGCGTCGCGGCGCAGAAGCGGCGTGGCGCCGAGCTGCGGTTTGCCGACATGGGGATGATGCTGTCGGCCGCGGTCAACGGCTCGGGCGTGTGCCTGGCGCGTTCGCTGCTCGTGCACGACGCACTGCACGACGGCCGCCTGACGCCGGCGCTGGCCGATTTCGAACCGATGACCTCGGTGAAGAAGCACATCGCGCGCTGGCCCGCGCACAAGGCGGGCGATGCCGACATCGACGCGTTCGTGCAGTGGCTGGTCGGCGAATCGAAGCGCTGCCTCGAAGCCACCCGCCTGCGCCTCGAAACCGCGGCGGTCGAGGAGCCCGCGGCCCGGCGCACGGCCCGCGCGCCGGTCACCGGCTAGCGCGCGACGTCAGCCGGCGCGCGACGCCAGCCAGCGGTACATCTCGGTGTGATCGGCGGCCTTGCCGAGCTCGGCCGCGGCTTCGGACCACAGCGACAAGACCTCATCGCCGAGCGGCATCGGGCTCTCGATCGCACGGCCGAGCGACATCGCGATGCCCAGGTCCTTGCACATCAGCGCGAGCGCAAAGCCGGAGTTGAATGCGCCCGACAGCATGAAGGGCTTGACCTTGTTCTCGGTCGTGTTGTTCTTGCCGGTGGAGCTGTTGAGCACGTCGGTCATCACCGCCGGATCGAGCCCGAAACGCCGCCCGACGTGCAACGCCTCCACGGTGGCCAGCAAGCCCGCCGCCGACACGTAGTTGTTGAGCGCCTTCATCGCATGGCCGGCGCCGACCGCCCCGACGTGCGTGATCGTGCGGCCCATCTGCGCCAGCAGGCCGTGCTGCTCAGCCAACACCGCCGCATCGCCGCCGACCATGATCGCGAGCGTGCCATCGATGGCGCGTTTGACGCCGCCCGACACCGGCGCGTCGAGAAACTGCAGGCCGGCGCGCTGCAAACGCTCGGCCAGCGCGCGCGAACGCAAGGGCTGCGACGAGCCCATGTCGATCAGCACCGCGCCGCGCGTCGACACGCCGATCAGGCCCGGTGCACCGTCGCGACCGAGCACCACTGCCTCGACGGCATCGGAGTCGGGCAGCATCAACACCACCGCGCTGCAAGCCGCGAATGCCGGCAGGCCGTCCGCCTCGACCACGCCCGCGTGCGCATCAGTGAACGCGCGCGTCGCGCTCGCCGTTGCATCGTGCACGATCAGATCGTGGCCAGCAGCATGCAGACGCGACGCCATCGGGCGGCCCATCATGCCCAGGCCGATGAAACCGATGTGGCCCATGCGGGTCTCTCCTGTTCAGCGACGATGCAGTCTAAGAGCGGGCGCCACAATGCCACCATGGCCGACAAGCCCTACATCGAACAAGCCGTGCCCGGCGGCGTGCCCATCAAGATGTGGACGCGCGGCGTGCCGGTGGAAGACGCGGCCAAGCAGCAGCTGATGAACGCGGCACGCCTGCCGGTCGTGCATCACCACGTGGCGGCGATGCCCGACGTGCACTACGGCATCGGCGCCACCGTCGGCTCGGTGATCCCGACCTTGCGGGCCATCATCCCGGCGGCAGTGGGCGTCGACATCGGCTGCGGCATGATGGCCGCCAAGACCACGCTGGCGGCCTCCGACCTGCCCGACAACCTCGGCCCGCTGCGCTCGGCGATCGAGCGCGCGGTGCCGCATGGCCGTGCACCGGGTTCGCGCGACCCCGGTGCGTGGAGCAAGGTGCCCGGCGCGGTCGACACCGCGTGGGCGGAGCTGGAGCCGGAGTTCACCGAGCTCACGCGCGACCATCCCAAGCTGGAAAAGACCAACCACCGCAACCACCTCGGCACGCTGGGCAGCGGCAACCATTTCATCGAGGTCTGCCTCGACGAGGAAGGCGCGGTGTGGTTCATGCTGCACTCGGGCTCGCGCGGCGTCGGCAACGCCATCGGCACGATGTTCATCGAGCTGGCCAAGCAGGACGCGATGCGGCACCAAGCCAACCTGCCCGACCGCGACCTGGCGTACTTCGAGGAAGGCTCGCGCCACTTCGGCGACTACGTGCGCGCCGTGGGTTGGGCGCAGCGGTTCGCGGCGCGCAACCGCGAGGTGATGATGCGCCGCGTGATCGAGGCCGCCAAGACGGTGATCCGCAAGAACTTCCAGGCCCACGTCGAAGCGGTGAACTGCCACCACAACTACGTGCAGAAGGAAACGCACTTCGGTGCGGAGGTCTACGTGACGCGCAAAGGCGCGGTGAGTGCCAGGGCCGGGCAGCTCGGCATCATCCCGGGCAGCATGGGCGCGCGCAGCTACATCGTGCGCGGCTAAGGGCAACGCCGAGTCGTTCGAGTCAGCTGCTCGCACGGCGCCGGCCGCGTGATGAGCCGCGGCGAGGCCAAGCGCCGCTTCACGCTGGCCGACCACCGCGCCGCGACCGAAGGCGTCGAGTGCCGCAAGGACAAGGACGTGATCGACGAAACGCCCGCGGCCTACAAGGACATCGACGCCGTGATGCACGCGCAGCGCGACCTGGTGGAGGTCGTGCACACGCTGAAGCAGGTGGTGTGCGTGAAGGGGTGAACTGCGCCCGCGTCGCGTCGGCATGCGTTTTGCCGCATTCGTACCGACGTGCAGCAGTAGGGCACGCGATGATCGATGGTTGTTGGAAGGTGTGTTGCGTGTGCAGCGTTGCTGTCTGGCCGGCGCTGTCGTTGCAAGGCTGTGGTGGCGGTTCAGGACGGCGACGCAACCGGTACCGCCACATGGCGCCTGCCGACAGCCAGGTGAGCCACCTGAGCCCGGTGGCCGCCGGTTGCACCGGCGGCGCGACCTCGGGCGCGCCGTTCGTCAACGCCGAGGTCGAGCCGTGGCTGGCCATCGACCGCCGCGACGGATCGCATTGGCTCGCCGCCTGGCAACAGGACCGCTGGAGCAACGGCAGTGCGCGCGCCTTGGTCAGCGCCGTCAGCTTCGACCGCGGCGCGCACTGGCAAGCGCAGCTGCATCCGATGTCGCGCTGCGGCGGCGCCGCGCCCGGCAGCAGCGGCGACTTCGAGCGCGTGACCGACCCATGGGTCGACTTCGCGCCCGACGGCACCGCGCATGTGATGGGCCTGGCCACCACCGGACCGTCGCTGGTCGATGGCTCGCCGAGCGCCATGCTGGTCAGCCGTTCGACCGACGGCGGCCGCAGCTGGAGCACGCCGGTGGCGCTGATCCACGACCATGGCGTGCACCACAACGACAAGAACACGTTGACCGCCGACCCGATCGACGCGAGCCGGGTCTATGCGGTGTGGGATCGGCTCGATCGGCTGGGCAACGGGCCGACGATGTTCGCACGCAGCACCGACGGCGGGCGCAGCTGGGAGGCGGCGCGCGCAATCGTCGCGCCGCGCGCCTTCGCGCCCGCCGTCACCCAGCGCAGCACGACGATCGGCAACCGCATCGTCGTGCTCGAAGGCGGCCCATGGCGCGGTGCGCTGGTCAACGTGTACACGCAAACCGATGTCGCCAACGGCATGACGAACCGGCGCGTCGTGGCCGTGCACTCGTTCGACCAGGGGCTGACCTGGAGTACGCCGAGCCTGGTGGGCAACTGCGCAGCGTGGGCACGCGCGACGCCGCCACCGGCGTGCGCGTGCGCGACGGCAACATCCTGCCCGCGGTCGCCGCCGGCCCCGACGGCACCGTGTGGGTGGCATGGCAAGACGCCCGCTTCAGCGCCGGCGCGCGCGATGCCATCGTGCTGGCGCGCTCGATCGACGCGGGTCGCAGCTGGAGCGCGCCGATGGCGATCAACCGCGAGGCCGGCGCGCCGGCGTTCACGCCGGTGGTGCACGTGCGCGCCGATGGTCGCGTGGGCGTGCTGCACTACGACCTGCGCCGCGACACGCCGGCGCCCGACACATTGATGGCCGACGCGTGGCTGGTCACGTCGCATGACGGCATGAACTGGGCCGAGACCCATGTGGCGGGGCCGTTCGACATGACCGAGGCACCGAACGCGGGCGGCCTGTTTCTCGGCGACTACCAGGGCCTGGCCAGCAGCGGCGCGCATTTCGTCGCGCTGCTGGCGATCGCCAATCGCGATGCCGACAATCGCACCGACCTGTACAGCGTGCGCCGCGACCCCGATTCACCGATGGCGCAGGCGCGCGTGCCGCACCACACGGCGCGCACGCATGCTGCCGGCTCTGTCGCCAGCCGCCGAGGCCCGTTTCGCGGCCGCGCAGCATCGCGCCACGCTCGAAGCGATGGAACACCGCGTGGCCGGCTGGGGCCGGCGCGCCGGTGCGCGAGTGCGCGCTGACAGACGGTCGGGCCGGCCGGTCAGAACGGCCACAGAACCCCCGCGCTGTAGCCGGCACTGCGCAGCGCCGCGCCCTCGAGCGTGCTGCGCGCGCCGAGCGACACCGACCAACCCTGCGTGTGGCGCATGCGCACGCCGACCCCGACCTGTGCGAACTCGTTGACCGGCTCGGCGCTGGCGAGCGTGTAGCTCGACCCCAGCGGGTCATCGGCATAACGCAGGTTCTGCGTCATGCCGCCTTGCAGCCGTTTGTGCCAGTCCACGCTGAGCTCCGGCTCCACGGTCCACAACGACGGGCGCCACTGGCGCGTGAGCGCGAGGCCGCCGCGCACGTCGCTGCTGTCGAGGCGCGCGGCGTCGTAGCCGAGCGCCAGCGGTGCCGCACCGCTTTCCGCATAGCCATCGAGCGCGGCGCTCAGGTGCTCGACGCCGACGCGCGGCGACACGGTCCAAGCGCCGACGCCGAATCGTGTGCTGCCGGCGAGCGCGCCGTAGCGCTGCGTGACCCGGCGCTGCCCCTGCACGGCGAGGCCGTCGCCGCTGACCCCGCGCTGGCTGTCGAGCAGCGTGAGGGCCTGCCCCAGCGCGGCATTGACGCGCACACCCAACGGCGCCTGCCACGACCCATAGGCGGTGATGCTTTCGGAGCGCGAGTCGACGCGGCCGAGCCCGCCGTTGATTTCGCTGTGATCCTGTCCGTGTCCGAGCGCGATGCCGCTGCGCACGCCACGCAGCGGCGCCAGGTCGACTCCCGCGGTCAGCCCGGGTGAACTGAAGCGGCTGCCGGCGGCGCCCAGCGCGCTGGCGACGCGGCCATAGTCCACCGTGCCGGCGGCCCAGGCCGATGGACCGCTCGTGCAGCCGGGTCGGTCATCCGCTTGCGGCGGTTCCGGCACGGCCAAGCCCTCGGGACGCGCGTCGCGCCAAGCGGTGTTGAGGCGAACCTGCGGCTCCCACCCGGGCCGGCAGTCGATGTCGCCGTCCAGGCGCGTGAGCACGTTGCGCATCTGCGCGGCACTCAGCCGTTTCAGCGTCTCGACTTCACTGGCTTGAATGCCGGCCACGACGGCATCTGCGGCCGGGTCGGCGCGCGCGCCGACGTGGATGCCGATTTCGACTTCCGACGTGTCGCCGTCGGCATCGGTGATCTGCAACGTGATCAGTTCGCTGCCGGCGCGGCGGGCGCGGCCGCTGATCTGGCCGCTCGTGCCATCGAGCGTCAGGCCATCGGGCAACGTGCCGCGCACGATCGCGAAGCGATACGGCCCGGTACCGCCGCGGGCCATCAACGGCGCGGCCACCCGCACGCCAGCCTGCGGCACGCTGAGCGATCGCGGCTGCACGTCGAGCGGCGCCGTGCCGGCTGCGTCACTGGGTGATTGCGCAGCGCCGCCGTCCAGCGCGTCCACCGTGCGTACGGTCTGGCTCGGCATCGCGCCGTTCACCGGCGCGGCGGCGAAGTTGTGCACCGCGCCGCGCGCCGCCATCGACGGCTGCGCCAATGCGGCCGCGGTGGGGTTCAAGTAGGTGCTCGCGCTGGCGACATTGGGCGCACCGATGCGCACCGTGTAGCTGCGCGCGCTCGCCGCCTGCGATGCGTCGGTGGCGGTGATCGTGAAGCGGGCCTGGCCGCGCGCGACCGGTGTGCCGGTGAGCTTGCCGCTGCGGCTCAGGCTCAAACCCGCCGGCAGGCTGCCCGCGGTCACCGCATAACTGTAGGGACCGCTGCCGCCACTGGCCGACAAGGATTGGTTGTACGCGGCACCCACGTTGCCCGACGCGAGCGTCGGCGGCGACACGCTGAGCTCGATCACGTTGAGCACGGCGTCGTGCACGCCGCTGGCGCCGTGGGCATCCCGCGCCACCACGGTGAAGCGGTGGCTCGCGCTCGCCGTGGGTATGCCGCTGATGGCGCCGTTGGGTTGCAACGTGAGCCCGGACGGCAGCTGGCCCGAGATCACGCTGAACGTGTAGGGCGCGCTGCCCCCGCTGGCCACCAGCGTGGCACCGAACGGCTGGCCCACCGAGGAGGCGTTCCACGCCGCGCCGACGGTGAGCGTGCAGCCGCCGGCGCGAGCCTCGACCAGCGGCAGGTCGGCGAGCGGCGCCTGCGCACTCGCCCCCGCGGCGTCGGTGACCGTGAGCACCGAGGGTAAATGTGCCGGCCGTCCCGCAGGTGATGCCCGACAGCAGACCGCGGGCATCGAGCCGCAAGCCCGGCGGCAAGCCCGAGCCATCGAAAGCAAAGGTGTAGGGCGCGTGCCGCCGGCGGCCGCCAGCAGCGGCGCCTCGCGGTAGACCACGCCGCGTTCGATCCTCAGCGCCGCAATGCCGGGGGGCGACAGCGGATCGGCTGCAATGGATGCGCCGGCCGCGAAGGCCAGCAACGACAAGGTGGAGCGAAAAAACTGCGAGGTGAACTTCATGGGGCCCGAACCCGCTGCGGTGGCCCGCGGCGGGTACATCAGTCAGGCGCTGGCGAGTATCGCAACGCGAAGCGCGCGTTCAAGGCCACTGTGCGCTCGATCGCGCGGAAAATTGTGTGATTGCGTCACGGTTCTTGACCTCGAACGCACACGCCGTTGGCGCCGCAGCCGTCGGCATCGCAGCGGGGCGCGCGAAAGCGCGATCCCGGTGCACTGCCTGAATCGGTGCGCCCTCATCGACCCACCGCGCCGCATGCTGCCGTTCAAATCGATTGCCTACGCCAGCCCCGAGCCCGGCACGCGCCTCATCGTGTTGGGTGCCGTGCACGGCAACGAGATCTGCGGCACGCGTGCGATCGAGCGCGTCGACTGCCGACCTCGACGCCGGCACGCTGAAGTTGATGCGCGGCCGCCTGACGATGGTGCCGGTGACCAATCCGCTGGCCTATGCGATGCGTCGCCGCACCGGCGACCGCAACCTGAACCGCAAGCTCGCGCCCACCGACACGCCTCGCGAGTACGAGGACCACGTGGCCAACTGGCTGTGTCCGCTGCTGGCGCAGCACGAGGTGCTGCTCGACCTGCACTCGTTCCGCTCGCCCGGCGCGCCGTTCGTGATGGTTGGGCCGCAAGACAACCGGGGCGCGCTCGAGCCGTTCGCGCACGCCGCTCGCGAAGAGGCCCTGGCATTGCGCCTGGGTGTGCAGCGTGCGGTCGACGGCTGGCTCGGCACCTACGCGGCCGGCGCGGCCCGGCGTGCGGAGTTCGGCCGCTTCACCGGCGTCGAGCTCGACACCGACCCGCGTTACGGCATCGGCACCACCGAATACATGCGCTCGGTGGGCGGCTGGTCGCTCACGCTCGAATGCGGGCAGCACGACGACCCTGCGGCGCCCGACGTGGCCTACCGCGCGATCGTCAACACGTTGGCGCATTTGAAGCTGATCGATGCGCCCGATCCCGCACCAGCCGCGCGCATGGAAGGCCTGCGGCTGTGCGACGTGGTGCCGCGGCTGCACGCCGGCGATGCCTTCGTGCGCGAGTGGACCAGCTTCGACCCGGTGCACGCGGGCCAGCCGATCGCCCGCCGCCACGACGGCACCGAGGTGCGCGCGCCCCGCGACGGCTACGTGGTGTTTCCCAATGTGGCCGCCGAGGTCGGTAACGAATGGTTCTATCTGGCCCAGGCCGAACCGCGTTTGTCGCGTTGAAGTTCAAGCACTGCATCACGCCATGCACGTGACCCAACGGAACCCGGATCGTTGGATGCCTCTAAGGCGCATGCCCTTGCTGCGCCACCGGCTCCTGGCCTTGCTACTGCCCACCGTATTGCTCGCGCCGGTCCTGGCCTGGTCGCAGGCGAGTGACCGGGTCAAGACCGACGAGGTGCAGGCGCAGGTGGTCGCGCATGCACCGGAGGGCGTGGCCGCCGGCAAGCCGCTGTGGCTCGGCCTGCTGATCCGCCACGCGCCGCAGTGGCACACCTACTGGAAGAACCCGGGCGACTCCGGTCTGCCCACCACGCTGGCGTGGAAGCTGCCCCACGGCGTCAGCGCCGGCGCGATCGAATGGCCGACGCCGCAGCGGCTGCCGATCGGCCCGCTGATGAACTACGGCTACGAGGGCACGGTATTGCTGCCGGTGGCGGTGACCGTCGCGCCGGCGTTCGCCGGCGACCGGCTCGACATCGGCCTGAACGCCGAGTGGCTGGTCTGCAAGGACGTGTGCATTCCGCAGGCGGGCGAGTTCCGGCTCAGCGTGCCGGCGGCGGCCAGCACGGTGGCGCATGCCGAAGCGTTTCGCCGCGCCAGGGAACAAACGCCGAAGTCGGTGGACGCACGCACGCAGGCGCAGGTGGATGCGCAAGCGCTCTCGCTCACCGCCGACGGCTTGCCGGCATCGCTGCAGGGCAAGAACGTGCAGGTGTTCGCCGCCGACGCCGGCGTGATCGACCACGCGGCGCGCATCGAGACGCGCTGGGACGGCGCCAGGCTGTCGCTGCGCGTGCCGCTGTCGGCGCAGCGCAGCGAGGCGCCGCCCGAACTGAAGATGGTGTTGTCGTCGCCGGCCGACGCGCAGGCGGTGGAGTTGCGCTTTGCGGTCGCCAACTGGCCGGCGATCGGCAGCACGTCACCGGCTGCGAATGCCGCCGCGAGAGAGACGGCGCCCGCAGGTGCGAGCGCGTCGTTGTGGCTGTCGCTGGCCCTGGCGTTCGTCGGCGGCTTGCTGTTGAACCTGATGCCCTGCGTGTTCCCCGTGCTGTCGCTCAAGGTGATCGGCTTCGCCAAACATGCCGAGCAGCAGCGCCAGCGCGTGGCCGGCGGCCTGGCGTACACCGCCGGCGTGGTGCTGTCGTTCGTCGCGCTGGCCGGCGTGCTGCTGGCGTTGCGTGCCGCGGGCGACAGCCTCGGCTGGGGCTTCCAGCTGCAGTCGCCGCTGTTCGTGGCGGCGCTGGCGCTGCTGTTCGCACTGATCGGTTTCAACCTGCTCGGGTTGTTCGAGTTCGCCGGCGTGCTGCCCGGCCGCATCGCAGCGCTGCGCAGCCGCCACCCGGTGGTGGACCATGGCCTCACCGGCGTGCTCGCGGTGGCGGTGGCATCGCCCTGCACGGCGCCGTTCATGGGCGCCGCGCTCGGCGCCGCGCTGACGCTGCCCAACATCGAGGCCCTGGCCATCTTTACCGCGCTGGGGCTCGGCATGGCGATGCCGTATCTCGCGGCCTGCCTGTGGCCGGGGTTGTCGCGTGCGCTGCCGCGACCGGGCGTGTGGATGGCGCGCTTCAAGACGGCAATGGCGTTCCCGATGTTCGCCACTGTTGTCTGGCTGGTGTGGGTGCTGGGCCAGCAAGTGGGCATCGATGGCGCCGCCGCGCTGCTCGCCGTGTTGGTCGTGCTCGCGTTTGCGCTGTGGGTGTTCGCCAGCTTCGGCGCGCGCCGCTGGAGCGGCGGCATCGCGCGCGTTGCGGCGGCCGCGTTGGTGCTGGCGGTCGGCGCCTGGGCATGGCCGGCCTTGCAGAGCGCCGAGGACTCGCATCGGTCCGAGGCCGCAACCCCGTCACCCGCCGCCGGTGCGTGGCAACCTTGGTCCCCGCAGGCATTCGCCCGCGTGCGCGCCGAAGGCAAGCCCGTGTTCGTCGACTTCACCGCCGCGTGGTGCGTGACCTGCCAGATGAACAAGCGCGTGACACTCCACGATGGCGCCGTGATGGACGCGTTCCGCGCGCGCCAGGTGGTGTTGATGCGCGCCGACTGGACTCGCCGCGATCCGGCCATCACCGAGGCGCTGCGTTCGCTGGGCCGCAGCGGCGTGCCGGTGTATGCGATGTACGCTCCGCATGCGAGCGAACCGCAGTTGTTGTCCGAGATCCTCACGGTGTCCGAGGTGCGGGACGCCATCGCGCGCTGGCCGGAGCCCGTGGCGGCGCGCGACACCGCTGCGGCACAGCCGCGGCTTCCGTAAATCCGACTCGTGGAGCATGTGCAATGAAGAAAGCCTGGATCCTTGGCACCGCGTTGGCGGTGGGCTCGTTGACCCCGCTCGGCGCCGCGGCGCAGGCGGTGATCGGCCAGCCGGCGCCGGCGTTCAGCGCGGTCGATGCCAACGGCAAGGCGGTGTCGCTGGCCGACTTCAAGGGCAAGCACGTGGTGCTCGAGTGGGTGAACCCGGGCTGCCCGTACGTGCAGAAGCACTACAACAGCGGCAACATGCCGGCCACGCAGAAGGCTGCGATCGACAAGGGCGTGACCTGGCTTGCCGTGAGCTCCACCGCCAAGGACGCCGGTGACTACCGGCCGCCGAAAGACCTGGTCGGTTGGATCCAGGGCAAGGGCGGGGCACCGAGCGCCACGTTGATGGACGACAGCGGCAAGATCGGCCGCGCCTACGGCGCGCGCACCACGCCGCACATGTATTTGATCGATCCGCAGGGCAAACTGCTGTACGCCGGCGCGATCGACAGCAAGGCCACGTCGAACCCGGCCGACATCGCCACCGCGACCAACTACGTGAACCAGGCCGTCGGTGAAGCGCTCGCCGGCAAGCCGGTGAGCCAGCCGACGACGCGCGCCTACGGCTGCTCGATCAAGTACGCCGACGGTTGAAGCGGGTCTGAACGTGAGGCGCGCGCGGGCGCAGGTACACTGCGCCCGCCTCGATTTCGCCGCGCCCGCCCGTGTCGCAAGCCCCCGCTTTGCTGTCGATGGTGGGCGACGGCGATTGGAACGACGCCTGGGGCGGTGGCACCACCGTGCTCAAGCCGATCGATCGCTCGCGCAGCTTCAACTTTCTCAACCACCAAGTGCCGTTCGACGAATGCGAGACCGTGCACACTATCCGTTCCATCCGAACCAGTGCGTGCTGTTCATCAAGACCTACAACTCGCTGCACGCCGTGCATCCGATGACCGGCCCAGCCGGCGTGATGCGCCGCACGCTGACGATCAACATCGAAGAGACGACCTGAACGGATGAGCCTGCTTCGTTTCGTGCGCGGTCCACGCCGCTTCCGCTGGCGCGAGAAGCTGCTGGAGACCGTGGTCACGCCGCTCGACGGTCGCGAGTCCGCTTTCGTTGCGCTCCGAAACCGACGTGTGGCGCGCCCGCACCTTGGCCACCAAGGAGGCCGGCACGATCGAATGGATCCGCACGGCGGTGCAGCCGGGCGACGTGTCTTCGACGTCGGCGCCAACATCGGCTTGTACAGCCTGTTCGCCGCCGCGCGCGTGGGCCGCAGCGGCAAGGTGTTTGCATTCGAGCCACACGCGGAGAACTTTCTCTCGCTGATGCGCAACATCGCCGCCAACGGCTTCGGCGACGTCGTGCGCCCGCTGTCGTGCGCGTTACACGACCGTGAAGGCAGAAAAAAAGGGGGACTCGATGAGCCAGCTCGACGGCACCAAGGATGGCGACGAGAAGGAGTTCGCGCCGGTGTTCCGCGAGGGCAAGCTCGGCGTGCGCCTGGACACGCTGGTGTTCGATTGGGGGCTGCCCGCGCCGACGCACGTGAAGATCGACGTCGACGGCAACGAGATGCCGATCCTGCATGGCATGCAAAAGGTGCTGAGTGCGCCGGCCAAGCCGCGCACCATGCAGGTGGAGATCAACCAGCGCTACCGCGACGAGCTGTTTCGCTTTCTGGCCGACTGCGGCTACGTGCAGTACCACCGCCACGACACCGAACACGGCAAGCAGCTGATCGCCAGCGGCAAAGATGCGGAACAGGTGGCGCACAACGCGCTGTTCCGGCCGGCCTGACGGCACGGCGGACCGTGTGCGGTCCGCGCCTCGCTACTCGACGATCTTCACCGGCTGGCCCGGCTGCGGGTCGCCGGTGCTGCCGTACACGCCGTTGATCAAGCGCAGCTGCTGCTCCGCGCGCGTGGGCAGCGGCGAGCGGCGCGCCAGTTCGGCAAAGCCGCCGCGCGGGAACGGCACGGTCTTCAAGGTCCACGGTTTGGCCGCGCTGCGGTCGGCGGCGTTCAAGGCGCGAAACGACGCCTCGATCTCGCGCAAGGCAGGCGCGGCACGCTGCATCGTGGCGGCGTCGCGCGCGGCATACAACAGCGCGTAGTGGTGGTCCGACGGCCCGCTGACGATGGTGGCCTCGAAGGCCTGCGCGCGTCCCTCCGAGTTGCGCCGCGTGCCGACCACGTGCGTGGCCGACAGGCCGTTGAGCGTGCGTGCATCGGTGCGCGGCGTGTCGGCCGGCTTGAACACGTTGCGGATGATCGCGTCATGCGTGGTGCCGGCCTTGGGCGGCACCGTCTTCACCACCAGGCCGGCGTCGCCGGCCGCATTGGCGACGGTGATCGCGTCGGCGCTGTTGACGATCTTGAAGCCCTCGGGCGCGGTGAGCGCGAAGCCGAGCGACTCGTGATAGAAGTTGCGGCCGCGGGTGACACCCTGCTCGCGGCTCTCGCCGAACGCCATGCCGTCCATCGCCGCCATGTAGCGCGCGCGGCCGTCGTCGCCATAACTGCCGGTGTAGCCGGCGGCGATGCGCTTGATGTCCTCCAGCCGCTTGTCGTTGCTCGGATGGGACGACAGCCAGTTCGATCCACTCGGCGCCGCCTTGCCTTCGGCCTTGGCGGCGTCGGCGGCGAAACGCTCCTGGTCCTTCAACACGCCGATCACGTCGACCATGTTGCTCGGGTTGTAGCGGTTGCGCGCCAGGTATTCGGCGCCGAGCTGGTCGGCTTGCAGCTCCTGGTCGCGGCTGTACGAGGCGACATAGCCCGCCGCCGCCGACTGCGCGACCTGGCCCGCGACGTTGCCCACGCCGAGCACCGCGCCGAGCACGCTGGCGGCCAGCACGCCGATGCCCGCGGTCTGCGCGCGCGTGGCGCGCTGCGCGCCGTGGCGTGCCGTCACGTGGCCGATCTCGTGGCCGATCACGCCGGCCAGATCGGCTTCACTGTCGAGGTAAGCCATGATGCCGCGCGTCACGTAGACATAACCGCCCGGCAGCGCGAACGCGTTGATCTCCGGGCTGTCGAGCACCGTGAAGGTCCACTGCAGGTTGGCGCGATGCGACTGGCGCGCCAACCGCTGGCCGAGCTCGTTCACGTAGTCCTGCACGCGCGGGTTGTTGTAGGCGCCGTACTCGGCCACCACCCCGGGGTGGGCCTTCTTGCCCTCGGCCACTTCCGCTGCCTCGTCCATCACCGTGCGTTCGGATTCGCCGGTGACCGGATTGACCACGGTGGCGCAACTCGCGGCAAGCACCGCGACCAGCACGATCGGAAGTGACAGAAAACGCATCAGCCCACTCCATGCCCGCGGCCCACGCCGCAAATCGGCCGCATTGTGCAGCGGACGAAAAAAGCAGCGGCCGGCAGGCCGCTGCGCAAGGCTCGATCGAAACGATCGAACGATCTCTGCTCGTTGTCGCGCTCACTTGCGCGCGTGGCGGCGCCCTTCTTCCTCGGCCTTCTTCAGCGCTTCGCGGTCTTCCTCGGACTCGGGAGCGGCGCGGCGTGCCGCATCGTCGACCTGGCCCGACTTCGCGAACTTCTCCTGCGCCTTGTCGTAGCGACGGCCAGCGGTGTAGTTGCCTTCGCCTTGCAGCGGCGCGTTGGATTCGATCGTGTCGTCGACCTTCTTCGCCGGATCGGCGCCTTGATTCGATTTGGTCATTGCTGCTCTCCTGCCGGCCCGATACCCACACCGACTGCGCTCGGGCCGGCATCGAGCCATCGGCACAGTCCTGCCGCGTGCCGTGCCTCGATCGTTGGGCCCGACCGGTAGCGACTGCCGTGCACTTTGCCTTGCGGCGACGGCCGCGCCTGTCGGAGCGTGCGGATCGACGGCGTAGGACAACGCCTCACGACGCGAGTGGGCGCAGCCCGACCTTCGTCAGGGCGATGGGTGCCAGCCTCACGCCCCCACGAGCCTTCATTTGCCTTGCTGCACGCCCTCGCGCGCCTTGAGCTGCACCTGCGCCAGATCGGTCATCAGCTTGTAGGCGACGTAGTACTTGTAGATGTTGCGCACGTAGGTGGTGGGCTCGACGCCGATCTTCTCGGCGGTGACCAGTTCGACGTGGTTGAACCAGGCGTTGTCGTCGAGGCCGCGCTTCGCGGCCTCCTTGCGCATGCGATTGATGTTGGCGGGGCCGCAGTTGTAGGCGGCAAAGGCAAACAGCGTGCGGTTGGTCTCGTCGAAGTGCGCGTCGCCGAAGTAGCGCGACATCAGCCGGTCCATGTACTTGGTGCCGGCATGCACGTTGGCTTCGGCGACCCGGATGTCACCGACCTTCAGCTCTGCGCCGGTGGCGGGCATCACCTGCATGATGCCGATCGCGCCGACGTGGCTCTTGGCGGTTTGATCGAGCCGCGATTCCTGGTAGCCCTGCGCGGCCAGCATCAGCGGATCGAAGCGATACAACGCGCCGTACTTCTTGAACAGCGCCAGCGTGTTTTCGAAGCGCATGCGAGACGCCGAGGTGGTGGGATCGCCGAGCTGCGCGACTCTGGCCTGCGACTGCTTCATGCGCTGCGCGTGCAGGCCCTGCTTCTTGACGTAAGTGGCGTAGAACTCGTCGAGCACCGCGTGCAGCTTGGGGCTGTCTTTGCGGATCGCCCAGCCCACCTTGGCCCCTGCGCGCACGATCGCCGCATCGTTGACATGAATCTTCGGCAGCACCTGCGACCACAGGCGTGCCTTCCAGTCATCGACGACGATGACCTCGAGCACGCCGGCGCCGACCATCTCCATCATGTCTTCGTCTTCGAGCGCATCGGGCACGAGCACCAACGTGACCGCGGATTTGCGTTCCTTCTTGAATCGCTCGTTGAGCGCCACCAGGCTCTCGTAATAGCTCGACGACTTGCGCACGTGCACGGTCTTGCCCGCCAGTTCGTCCACGCTCGCCATCGGGCCGACCTTCTCACCGGTGACAACCAATTCCGACACGGGCTTCAAGTCGTTCGGTGCGACGAAGTCCACGGTCTTCAGGCGCTCTTCGGTCACCGTGAGGTTGCCCACCGCGATGTCGTCACGGCCGTCAGCGATGTGCAGGAGCAACTGGTCCCGCGTCGTCGGCCGGATCACCACCGTGAGCGGGCGCTTGCCGAGTTGCTTCTTGTACTTCTGGTTGAGCCACTGCTCGAAGTCGCGCGCGAAATCGGCGCTGATGCCTCGCTCGCGCCCCTTGTCATTGAAATACAGCGTGCGGCTGAACGGCGCGGCCACGCGGATCACGCGGCGCTCGATCATGCGATCGAAGTCGCCCTTGAATTCGCTTTCCAGCCGCACGGCGAGGGCCCGGGTCTGGCCCACAGGCGGCTGCGCCTGCGCCGACACGTTGGACCCGGCAACGCAGAAAACGGCCGCAGCCAACCAGAAGACCATGCAGCCGCGGCGGCGTGGCACTGCGCGGACTGTACGATGCATGGTTCGCCCTCGACTGCAAATGACGGCGGTGCGCCCGATTGGACTCGCTGCCCGCAGCCGGGTCAATCGCACATCGACTCGGCGGCAGGGTCGTGCGCCATGCATTCAGCGGCGAGGCAACCGCACGCCCTGGTGCCACCCCTGCTGATTGCTTCAGAAGGTGGCGCAATTGATGTGCGTCAGGCCAACGCCGCGGGGGCATGTGAACATTGCCGCCTGTCGTGCACCCGCGGTTTAATGTCATGGCCACACCAGTCCAATTTGCTTCGCTTCGCACCCTGCTCGAAGAACGGCGCGCCAGTCTGCGCGAGGAGATCCGCGCCAACGACGCGTCAGCACTGGCGCCAGTCAACCTTTTGGCGGCGCACGACGTGACCGACCGCAAGGACGTGGCTGGGCAAGTGCTGGCCACTGAACTGCTGGGCGCCGAAGTGCAGCGCGACGTCGACGAACTCGCGCAGGTCGAGGCAGCGCTGCTGCGCCTGGATGTCGGCACCTATGGAGACTGCGTCGATTGCGGCAACGTGATCGCGCCGGCGCGCCTTCGCGTGCAACCGGCGGCGCCGCGTTGCACCCCTTGTCAGGTGGCCGCGGAGTCGCGGCGTCGCTAGCTACCGCTGAGCGCCGCCGCTGCCGGCGTTCGCCCCGGCGG
>CAVTJT010000006.1:0-663948 GCA_963735095.1 uncultured beta proteobacterium
CGCCCATTCGCCGCAGCGCCAGCGCTCCGGCGGCGAAGGCGCGCTCGCGCAGCTTGGCATCGTCGCCGATCAGTTCGCGCACATGGGGGCTGGCCGAGAAGTCCATGGCCGGCAGCTGGCCCACGTGGCGCACCGCCGCTTCGCCCTCGACGGCGAAAAAGCGGCGTGGAGCCCGTGCACGAGCTAGGCGGGCGCCGAGCGCTTCGGGTTCAGCCTCGCTCGGATGCCGACCCCGCGCGACAGTATGTCGCGCAGCACGCCATAGGGCTCGACCGCGCCGCCCGGGTGCGCACGACCGAGCACCAGCGCAGCCCAATGCGTGCAGACCACGTTCGAAGTCGGCCAGCAGCCGGCTCTTGCCCAGACCGCCGTCGCCGACCACGCTGACAGCATGTGCGCGCCGGGCGGCGATCGCGCGTCGCAGGCGCCCTGAGCAGCCGGCCGAGCTCGGCGTCCCGGCCGACCATCGCGCGTCTCGCCGCCCCTCGATGCCCGCGGCCGGCCACCCATGACGCGCGGCCGTGGCCCGCACGACGAGCCAGCTCGCCACCGGTCTCCCGACCCCTTGACCTCCAGCGGTGCCTGTTCGCCTCCACCTCGAAGGCGCCGCGCACCCTGGCGCCAGCTGTCCTGGCTGATGCGCAAGCCGCCCGCCGGAGCGCTCTGCTCCATGCGCGCCGCGACGTTCACGGTGAAGCCGCGGATGCTGCCTTCCGCGTCGAGGCCGCCGCCGAGCAGCACCGGCCGGTGTGGGCGCCGACGCGCACGTCGAAGCCTGCGACCCCGTGCCGCCAGCGCACCTTCGCGGCGCATGCTCGGGGCCGCCGCCGGCCATGCCAGCCCGGCGCGCACCGCGCTTCGGCGTCGTCTTCGCGTGACCGGTCGGCGCCGAAGGCGGCGAGCATGCCGTCACCCGCGTACTGAAGCACGCGCCCGCCGTGTGGCCGACGGCTGCGGCAAAGCGCTCCAGCGCGCCGTCCATTACGTCGAGCTGGTTTCGGGGTCCAGCTGGCCCGTCAGCGTGTCGAGCCCACGACGTCCAGGAACAGCACCGTGACCTGCTTAAGCCGCTGTACGTCGGGGTGGCGGCGAGCGCAGTGCAGCCAGTTCTCGACGCAGCGGCGCGAGCGCGGTGTCGACCACCGCATCGCCGAGCAGCGCACGCTGCGCCGCGAGCGCGGCAATCGCGGCCGCGATCTGTTCGGCTGTGCTGCTGATTCGGTTCGGCAACGATCGTCTGTGCGCGAGGCTATCCGGAATCGGCCGGCCGTGCTCCCGGGTGTATTCCCGCGCCATTGGTCACCTACTCCGTCGGTGCACGCCGAGGCATCCACGAATCGTGGCCCGCACTTCAGCCCGCCCAGCAGCGCCGTCGGGTTGTCGGCGTCCGCGCCGGCGACCAGGCCCTGACCTGCAAGACGCAATGCCGAGGCAGACGCGCTTCGATCAGACGCTGGTGCGCCGAGGCATGGGATCGAGCCTGGACGCCGCCGTGCGCTGCGGCGCCGGCGAGCGTCAGGCACTCGAGTAGCAAAGTTGGACATCGCCCTGCCCTAAGGCGGCAAACGGAGCGCACACAAACCAACGCGGCCGGGCAGGTGGTGCTGAGATTGAGAGGCGCCGACACGATGGCACCAAACGCTTGGTGATGTCGCCACTTGAGTTCATGAAGGCACCCATTCAAAGACCGCTTGGTAAAAGTCAGATCCGCAGGTGCTACGACAGCAAAGGGTCGGGAGTACCAGTTCGAGCCATCGGACAGCAGACGCTCAAGTGATCACAACCGCCTGATAGCCGCGTCGATGTCGCTCGCTGATGCCGTGGTGGAGATGGTCTCCAGCGCAAGCAACACCAGCGCGCCCAAGGTGCCTTGGTCAGAGCCTGGGCCGGAGCAGAAGCATGGGCCGCTTGCGCGACCTCTCCCGCGTCGTCGGCGCATGTCCGCCGGAGGATGGTCGAGCAGCGCAGACGCGACACCGAGATTGAGCTCAGGTACCGAAGGCTGCTGTTCGGCATGGGCTACAGGTACCGCGTCGACTACAAGCTACCCGGCACGCGCCGCCGTGGTGACATCGTGTTCACCAAGCAGAGAGTGGCGGTGTTCGTCGACGGCTGCTTTCGGCACGGCTGCGCCGACTGCACGGGACCACCCCAAGGCAAATCGCGAATGGTGGCAAACGAAGCTAGGAGCCAACGTCAAGCGCGACCGGGACACGGATCAGCTGCTGTGGGCAGTGGGCTGGCGTGTGGTCAGGATCTGGGAGCACGAAGCCCCCGGTGTCGCGGTTCAGCGAATCGTTGAGCGCCTCAGCACTCCGAAAGGCGTTCCGCGTCGGGCTCGTGACCTCTGCAGCGCTTGGGATGGGCGCGGGCCTAGCCGCTGACGGCGTGCCGACAGCAAGTCTGGCCGGCGCGGTCGCCGGTGCGCACCTGATCGCGTGGGACCGCGGATCATCACCGGTCGTCACTTAGAATCGCGCCTTGCAACGTGGAGTGGTATGCCAGCCTTACAAGGCGTAGGTCGGCGGTTCGAACCCGTCAGCACCCACCAAAACGAGATTCCACGCGGGCTAGCGGCGATTGGTGCCCTTTTCGAAGGGCGTTGGTCACCGAAGCGAAGGAATCTACATGGAAACACCATCCACCCACGTCAGCCATGACACGGCCGATCGCGGCCGTCGACTAGACCCTCCATTTGCAACGCCGCGTTCCGGCGTTGGTCAAGGACTCGGCACAGTAACGGCCCCGGACGGGCGCGTTCTGAGCAAAAGAACGCGCCTCGCCAACACGGCCGCTATGCGGCCGCCGACCGACCTCACAGCGCGGCCTTTGCCGAGCATCACGCTGGACGAGGCTGCGCGCGCCTTCATGCTCTGGCATACCGCGCGTGTCAATCCGGAGAGGCGGCTGGACGTGTCGCACGCAGGGCGCGTGGAATTCTGGATGCACGCCCTAGGGCATAAGGCGCTTGATCAGATCACTTCCGGTGATGTGATGGCATGCGTACGCGGCTCGCCCAGCGCCCGAAACTCGAATACCGGCGCGATGGCAGCAATGGCGGCAAGCTGATCGAAACTTGCAGCCGCCTCAGCGGCAGCACCATCAACCGGCACGTCGCCGCACTCGCCAGCGTCTACAAGTACGCCCATACGCACGGGTTGCTTTCGCCTGACGTCGTCTCGCCGACACGCGGGGTTCGACGGCTACATGAGGAGGTGCATGCCGACCGCTACATCCGCGTAGGGGAATTCGAACGCCTCGTCGTCGTGGGGCGCGCCTTGGATCGCAAGTGGGGCAAGTTCGTTGCCCTGCTGACGATGGCGTTCTACACCGGGTTGCGCCGTGGCGATCTCGTGACCCGGAAGTGGGAACACGTAGATCTGAAAGCGCAGACGATCGTTGTCGGCAAGACGAAGAACGGCGAACCGATCGTGCAACCGCTGCACTCGCGGGTCGTTGACGAGTTGCGCAAGGTGCCGGGTACCCGCGCGCTGGGGGCGTTCATCTTCTGCCACCTGAAGCCCAGTACGGCGTTTGATTTCGACCGGCTCTGGGATAGGGCCTTCGAGCACGCGGGCATGCCACGGCGCAATTTCCACCAGTTGCGTCATGGTTTGGGCAGCGTGCTGGCCATGAGCGGTCAGATTCAGGCCGCCATCATGAAGGTGATGGGGCACAAGAGCCTGCTGGCCTCAGCCCGCTACATGCATCTCAGTACGTCGGACAAACGCCTGGCGCTGGAACGAGCGTTCGGTTGATGGCCGCTGGCAAGCGGGACAAGACCTCGCGGCCCGCGGGTCGACGAGGTCGGCCCGCTTCTAAGGTCAAGCCCAAGATGCCACCCGGGGTGACAGTCACCCCCGGCACGATCCGAGGGAATGGACTCACAGTTGCGGCCAGAACCAGCCGGTCATCAGCGACCGCAGCAGGCAATGCCAGCTACGGCGCACTCCTCGTGGAACGCGGCGCCCCGGCCGACATATGAAGCACCGGACGCACCAGTTCGGGCAGGCGCTGCAATGAGAACGTCAGACCCCGTGGGCGCGAGCTCGACATCGAAATCGCCAGCGACTCACAATCGCGCGTCAGGTGACCTGCGTCGTGCTGCCGCCGAGGCTCTCGCAGGCGCGGCGCAGTCGTTGCTCTGCTGCGTTGGCCACGGTCTTGACCTCAGGCTTGCCGACCAGGTTCACCATGATCTGCGGGTCGAGGAAGCCGACCACCACGCGCTCCGGCGCCTCCTCGCGCACGATCACGTTGCACGGCAGCAGCAGGCCGATGTCGGGCACCGCCTGCAGGGCTTGGTGCGCCAGCGGTGGGTTGCAGGCGCCAAGGATGCGGTAGGGCGGTATGTCGACGCCCAGCTTCTCCTTCATGGCGTGCTGCACGTCGATATCGCTCAGCACGCCGAAGCCCTCGGCTTTCAGGGCGGCGGTGGTCTTGGCGAGAGCCTGGTCGAATGTGGTGCCGGTAAGTGTGGTGGTGAATCCGTACATGGGAACCTCGATGGCGTGACGGGTGGGGGCTCAGGCGTGGGCCGCCTCAGCATGCGATGGCTTGGCGACCAGCTTGGACAACTCGGCGAAGCCGATGGGCGGAACGGTCAGCCAAGGAAGCGTGAAGATGCGTTTGGCCAGGCCAGCGGCCATGCGCTCCATCTGCTTGCGCTCGCCGACCAGCCGCGCGGCCAGCAACGGGTCACGCGTGCCCGCGGCCAGCACGCTCTTGTTCAGCACCCAGGCGTAGGGCTCGATGCTGGCGCGGCGAAGGTCCTCCTGCAACGCAGCCGCTTGCGACACTGGCGTCACCTCGGGCAGCGTCACCAGAATGATCTTGGTGTACGCAGCGTCCTGCAGCCTCATCAGGGGCGTGACGACGCGCGCAGCACCGCGTCCTTCGAACTCGCGCGTCATCTGCCGGTGGTAGGCGCCGGTCGCGTCCATCAACAACATGGAATGGCCGGTGGGTGCGGTGTCGAGCACGACGAAGGCGCTGCGGCCCTCGCTGACGATGCGCGAGAAGGCGTGGAAGACGGCCACCTCTTCGGTGCAGGGCGATTGCAGGTCTTCGAGCAGCAGCGCCTGCCCTGCCGCGTCGAGCTTGGGTGACTTGGCCGCCATGATCTTGTCGATGTAGCGCTGCGTCTCGACCTTCGGGTCGATGCGGCTCACGGTCAAACCCGGCACATCACCGTTCAGCGTTCCCGCCAGATGGGCTGCCGGATCGGTGGTGCTCAGGTGCACGGTCTTGCCGCGTTGGAGCAGCCCCAAAGCCAGGGCAGCGGCGACCGTCGTCTTGCCGACGCCCCCCTTGCCCATCACCATGATCAATCCGTGCCCGACAGCGGCCAACTCGTCGGCCAGTGCGTCCAGGCCCTGAAGCTGTTCACGGGCATCAACAACCGAAGTCGTGTGTGGCGTGATCGGGCCGGCGGCGTTGGTCAGCAGTGCGCGCAAGGCGGGCAGGCCGACCATGTCGAAGGCCCGCAGCGGCACGCGGTCCTGGGGCAGCGCGCGCAGCGACGGTGGCATCGCGTCCAGCGCCTGCTGCCCCAGGGCCTCGATGGCGCAGGCCACCGCGTCGGTGCGTTCACTGGCGTGGAACACGCCGTTGATGGCGAGCCGCTGGTTGTTCAAGCCCAGTTCATGCAACTCGCCCGAGGTGTGCGCCGCTTCGGCGATGGCGCCCCTGTCGGGTCGCGTCACCAGGATCACCGTGGTCTTCGCCGGATCGCTCAAGGCGTCGAGCGCGGCCTTGAAGCGCACCTCCTGCATCTTCAAGCCCGAATGCGGCCCGAGGCAGGAGGCGCCGCGGTCGTTGCCGTCCAGGAACCCGGTCCATGCCTTGGGCAGGCTGAGCAGTCGCAACGTGTGCCCTGTCGGTGCCGTATCGAAGACGATGTGGTCGTAGGTTGCGGCGCCGCCGGACAAGAGGGACGAGAACTCGTCGAAGGATGCGATCTCCGTGGTGCAGGCACCGGACAACTGCTCGCGCACGGTCGAGAGTTCTTCTGCACTGGCGCCTGCGCCCATCTGCTCGAGAACCCGCTGGCGATAGGACTCTGCGGCGTTGTCGGGGTCGATGTTCAGCACCGACAGGCCGGGCGCGCCGGGCACGGGAACCGGTGTGTTGCGAAGCTCGATGCCGAGCATCTCGTCCAGGTTCGATGCGGCGTCGGTGCTGACCAGCAGCACCTTCTTGCCCGCGTCCGCGAGCGTCAGCGCGGCAGCGGTCGACAGTGACGTCTTGCCGACTCCGCCTTTGCCCGTGAAGAACAGATGTTGGGTCGGGTGGTTCAGAAACGCGATGGGACCGGGCTTCAGCCAAGCTTGCACTTCCTCGTGCGAGGGAATGCCGCCGCTGTGCACGACCTTGCCGTCGATCATGACGGCCGGGGTGGCTCTGACCCCTGAGCGCCGGATCTCGTCGGGGTTCTCAACCTTGACGATCTCAACGTCGACACCCGAGGCCTGCGCGGCCCGCTCGATGATGCCGATGGTGCTGCGGCATTTGCTGCAGCCTGATCCCAGAACCTTGACCTGCATTCGATGACCTCGCGTTCGTATGCGGTCAGTAGAGCTTGGGCGGCTGGCGCGTCACATCGTGACCGCCGAACCCGACTTCTTCGCCTTGACCGATGTGTCCATCGAAGATGCATGGACCGACCTTGACTGTGGGCCGTTTGGCGAATGTCGCCTTGAGCGCCGTCAATGCAGGCGTGGACACAGGTCCGAATGATGTGCCGTCGCTGAGAGGCCGCTTCCGGGAACACCAACCGGGAAACGCGAAGACTGCTCAGGGTCCGTAGCAGTCGCCTGTGAAGTCGGCTCATCGGTCATGACGAGGTCCACCGCGCTATTGCTGACATCCTCGCATTGCACGCAGTCTGGAAGGGAGTGAGTTCAAGAAGCGCTCGGCGACCCGCTGCAGTTCAATACGGCTGAGCACTCAACGCACGAAGTGACGCGGTGCCATCGCAAAGCTAAAGCGGCGCGGGCTGATCGAGCAGCGGGGCACTGATGACGGCCGCGTTCGCCGGCTCTATGTGACGCCAAGCGGGCGGGCCTTCATGAAGCGAATGGCATCCCTGATCGAGATGCACGAGGCAGAGATCGCCAGCGGGCTCGATCCAGCCGAGCGAGAGCAACTGATCACGTTACTCGAACGGGTCTTCTCGACAGTTGCGGTGCTAGGGCGCTGATACAGCCGTGGCTGTGGTGCCAGTCGATATTGAACCATCGCATCGTGGATGCGAAGGTCCCCGCAGAGAGTAGCGGTGCCATCGCATCCATCTTGGACCTGCAGGTACAAGACGGCCTTCGAGTCAGCGATGCTTTGAACAGCGAACGTCGCTCGCGCATCGGCCTCCAACGGGTGCGAGGGCGCGTCTGCCGCAGCGCCGGAACACGGCTCCCGCGCTGACTGGCGCGGGACGATGCGAATGCTCTGGCATTCGGTCAGCCGTGAGCAGACTCGATCGTGAAGGCGTCGAGCCGGTCCCCGTCGTAGCTGCCGTGCGCTTCGATAGCGCCCCCCGGCGCGAGCGTTTGGCGTTGGAGCTCGTGCTCGAAGCGCGCATCGGATACGTCGATCTCCACCGTGGCCCCGGCGTTGAGCGCAATGCCACGGGCGTGCGTCACGCGCAGCACGATGATGTCGCCGTGGACGGATCGATCGTTCCCGACACTTCGACATACATCATCGATCCGCTCGAGCCGTCATGAAAACCGTCGTGGTTCATGTCGTCGTCGTGGTAGCCGTCGTGGTTGTGGTCCTCATCCAGGTAACCGTCTGCGTCGTGATCCATCGCCGACGGGTAGTGGTTGCTGGCGCCCCGCTCGTTGCGCGGATCCACGTCGACCGCGTCATGGAGCCCGTCGCGGTCGAGATCGTGGTTGCGGCGGCTGTAGTTCGCATCGTCGCGGTTGGGGATGCCATTGTCGTCCTCGTCGTCGTAGGACTCGATGATGCCGTCGCCGTCGGGATCCAGCGCCGACGCATGATGCTGCGCGATCTTCAGTCCGGCCGGGCGGCCCAGGCTCATCGGCGCGTCGAGAATGCCGTCGTGGTCCGCGTCGAAACCGCCGGCGTGGTCGCGACTCGTGAACAGGGCGACGTGGCCCAGATCAATGACGCTGCCCCCGGGCGCGCTCGCGGCGGTGCTGGTCCGACCGTTGGCGTCGGCGAATCCCAGCGGCGTCACCACGCGTCTGCCTGGATCGTCTTCCGCGGTGGTCATGACCAGATGGCAGACCATATGCGCCGGCAGCGTCAGCTCGAAACGGTGCCGGTCCGAGCCACCCCCTTGGGATGCGGTCGCGTAGTAGCCGCCGTTGTCACAGAAGGCCTCGATCAGCGTGCCCGGCACGGTGCCGGTGTAGGTGTAGCTGTCCGCCTTGGAGGTGACGACGCCATCGCCCCCTGAATCTCCGCCGCCGCAGGCCGCGACGCCCAGGATCGCTGCGAGCATCGCGGTCGTTCGAAACGCATTCATCATTCACTCCATGCCGGCGGTCGCCAGCTACAAAGAATCAGTTTCGCGCTGCGACGGAGGCGCAACCTTGATCTGGCGCAGTGCCCGGTGTGGGGCTGGGCCGTCGAAGGCAGGCCGCTGCTGTGGATCGTCGGCGGTGTCGCGGTCGCGGCCTGCTTTGTCGTCTTCAACACCGTGCGCATCGCGTTGTACCTGCCGCAATTGCGCACTTGCCTGCGTGACATGCACGGTTGTCCGACGATCAACCTGTTCACCTGGTGCAGCTTGATCATTGCGAACGCCTCGACGGGCCTGTACATGTGGATGTTCCAGGGCGACGCGTGGGGTCTGGCGCTCAACCTGGGCAATGCGGCGATGTGCGCGGCCACGGTGGCGGTTGCGCTGGTGAAGCGCCGACATCACCGAAGGGCCCACGGCTCGGGCAGGCCAGCTGTCAGTGGCCTTCGAACGAAACGAGGGTGAACACAGGCAGACCGGCGCTGCGCAGCCGCAGCGAGCCTTGCAGGTCGGGCAAGTCGATGATCGCGGCGCCTTCGACCACCGTGGCGCCAAGACGTTGCAAAAGGCGCTGGCCCGCAGCCATCGTGCCGCCGGTGGCGATCAAGTCATCGACCAGCACGACGCGGTCTCCCGGCTGCACCGCGTCGACATGGATCTCGACCTCGGCCTGTCCGTACTCCAGCGCATACGTTTCAGTGACAGTCCGAAACGGCAGCTTGCCGCGCTTGCGGATCGGCACGAAACCCACGCCGAGCGCATACGACAGCGCCGCGCCGATGATGAACCCGCGTGCATCGAGCCCGGCGATGCGAGTGGGCGGCTCGGCGCGATAACGCTGCACGAACTGATCGATCACCAGGCGAAAGACCTCGGCGTCGGCCAGCAGCGGCGTGATGTCGCGAAACATCACCCCCGGCTCCGGCCAGTCCGGCACCGTGCGCACGGTGTGTCGAATGCGATCCAACGGTGGCAACGCAGCGTCGGGTCGATTGCTGTCCATGGTCGATCGTGGCCTACACGCGCAGCAGCTTTTCTTCGGCCAGCGCCAGCGCCTCGGGCAGGCCCGACAGCACCAGCGTGTCGCCGGAGGCCAGCACCTGATGGTCCTCGGGCACCAGCACGCGACCGGAGGCCAGGCGCATCGACACCACGTGCACGCCGGTGGCATGCAGTGCTTGATCCTGCAGCGCGCGGCCGACGCACGATGCGGCAGCCGGCAGCGTGACGCTGGCCAGGCGCGCCTGCTGCAGCTCGTTGACGGTGTCGTCGTCGGCGCCATGGAAGTAGCCTTGCAGCAGGCGGTAGCGTGCATCGCGCGCATCGCGCGTGATGCGGATGACACGCTGCATCGGCACGCCCACCAGCGCCAGCGCCTGGGCCGCCAACATCAGCGAACCTTCCAGCGCCTCGGGCACCACCTCGGCAGCGCCGGCCTCGCGCAGCTTCAGCAGGTCGCTGTCGTCGATGGTGCGCACGATCACCGGCACGCGCGGCGCGTGGTCGTGCACCAATTGCAGGATCTTCAGCGCCGACGCCGTGTCCGGGTAGCTGATCACCACCGCGCTGGCACGCACCAGGCCGGCGGCCATCAGGCTGCGCAGGCGCGCGGCGTCGCCGAACACCACGCTCTGACCTGCGGCCGCGGCCTGGCGGACGCGGTCGGGGTCGAGGTCGAGCGCCATGTAGGCGATGCCCTCGCGTTCGAGCAGGCGCGCCAGGTTCTGACCGCTGCGGCCGTAGCCGCAGATGATCACGTGCGATTCGGTGCGCATGGCCTTCTTGGCGATGCTGGTCAGTTGCACCGACTGCAGCATCCAGTCGCTGGCCGACAGGCGCATCACGATGCGCCCGCTCCACATCACCATCAGGGGCGTCAGCAACATCGACAACACCATTGCGGCCAGCACCGGGCTCATCCAGCGGCCCACCAGCAACTGGTTCTCCACCCCGAGGCTCAACAGCACGAAGCCGAACTCGCCGGCCTGTGCCAGGTACAGGCCGGTGCGGATCGCCACGCCGGGCGACGCGCCGAACGCGCGGGCCAGCACGGCGACCAAGACCGCTTTGGCCACCACCGGCATCATCGTCAGCAGCAGCACCAGCGGCCCACTGATCGATCAGTGGCCGCCAGTCGAGCCGCATGCCGATCGTGATGAAGAACAGGCCGAGCAGCACGTCGTGAAACGGCCGGATGTCGGTCTCGACCTGGTGCTTGTATTCGGTCTCGGCGACCAGCATGCCGGCCACGAACGCACCGAGCGCCAGGGACAGGCCGGCATGCTCGGTGAGCCAGGCCAGGCCCAACGTGACCAGCAGCAGGTTGAGCACGAACAGCTCTTCGCTCTTCAGTCTCGCCACCTGCGTGAGCCACCAACGCATCACGCGTTGGCCGCCGACCAGCAGCAGCGTCAGCAAGACCGCCGCCTTGGCCATCGCGATGGTCAGCGTCACGCCCAGTTGTGTGTCGCCTGCGCCCAGCGCCGGGATCAGCACCAGCAGCGGCACCACGGCCAAGTCCTGGAACAGCAGCACGCCCATCACGCGGCGCCCGTGTTCGCTGTCGAGTTCGAGCCGCTCGGCCATCAGCTTCACGAGAATCGCGGTCGACGACATCGCCATCGCGGCGCCAAGTGCGATCGCGCCTTGCCATGACAAGTCCCAGGCGCGGCCCACTGCTGCGAAAGCGGCGGTAAGCAGCACGTTGCCGACGACGGCGCCGGCGATCGTCAATCCCACCTGCGACAAACCCAGGCCGAACACCAGCGCCCGCATGCTGCGCAGCTTGGGCAGATTGAACTCCAGCCCGATCACGAACATGAGGAACACCACGCCGAACTCGGCGAGCGAGCGCGCGTCGGCGGGGTCGCCTGCCAACGCCAACGCGTTGGGGCCGATCAGCACGCCGACGACGAGGTAGCCGAGCATCGGCGGCAATTTCAGCGAGCGGCAGACCACCACACCGAGCACCGCGGCAACGAGGTACAGCAGAACGACTTCGAGCGTGGTGGCCACCGTTGCCCCGTGGGCCGCTTCAAAGGCGCGGCCTAGAATGGCCAATCCTAAGCGAGGCTTCGAGCACGCCACCGTGGCGGTTCTTCACAAATTCGATGCGCAGCGCGCGTTGGCGCTGGCCACTCAGACGTTCGACATCGAGGCGCGTGCGCTGCTCGGGTTGAGCGCGCGCCAGGGCGATGCGTTTGCGCAGGCGGTGCGTGCGATGCTCGAGTGCACGGGCCGCGTGATCGTGATGGGCATGGGCAAGAGCGGCCACGTGGGGCGCAAGATCGCCGCCACGCTCGCTTCCACCGGCACGCCGGCGTTCTTCGTGCACCCGGGTGAAGCCAGCCACGGCGACCTCGGCATGGTGCAGCCCGGCGACGTGCTGCTGGCGATCTCCAACAGCGGCGAGAGCGACGAACTGGCGGCGCTGCTGCCGGCGTTGAAGCGCTTGAGCCTGACCTTCATCGCGATGACGGGCAATCCGGCGTCGACTCTCGCCGAGCATGCCGACATCGTGTTGTCGTCGCAGGTCGACCAAGAGGCCTGCCCGTTGAATCTGGCGCCCACGGCCAGCACCACGGCGCAGATGGCGCTCGGTGACGCGCTCGCCGTGGCGCTGCTCGACGCACGCGGCTTTCGCGAGGAAGACTTTGCCCGCTCGCACCCCGGCGGCTCGCTCGGGCGCAAGCTGCTGATGCACGTGGGCGACCTGATGCGCAGCGGCGACGACGTGCCGCGTGTGGGCCCGCAGACGTCGTTCACCGAGATGCTGCGCGAGATGACCGGCAAGGGCCTGGGCTTCACTGCGGTGGTCGACGAGCGCGAGCAGATCCTCGGCATCTTCACCGACGGCGATCTGCGCCGCCTGATCGAACGCGGCGCCGATCTGCGTGGCCTGATCGCGCACCAGGTGATGCACCCGTCACCAAGGCGCATTCGCACCGATGCACTCGCGGTCGACGCCGCCGATCTGATGGAGCAGCACAAGATCACCAGCGTGCTCGTCGTCGACGAGCAGTCGCGGCTGGTCGGCGCGTTGAACTCCAACGACTTGATGCGCGCCAAGGTGATCTGAGATGCAGTGGCCGGCGTTGCAGTTTGCGCCGGAGCTGCTGCTCCAGGCGCAGGGCGTGCGCGCGGCGATCTTCGACGTCGACGGGGTGCTCACCGATGGGCGGCTGTACATCGGCGAACACGGCGAGACGGTCAAGACCTTCCACACGCTCGATGGTCACGGCCTGAAGCTGCTCGCCGCCGGCGGCATCGAGCCAGTGGTCATCAGCGGGCGCGACTCGCCGGCGCTGCGCCGTCGTTTGGGTGACCTGGGCATCACGCGCCTCGCGCTCGGCGCGGGCGACAAGGTCGCGGTGGCCGAACCACTGCTGCACGCGCTGAAAATCGACTGGGCGCAGTTGGCGGTGATCGGGGACGACTGGCCCGACCTGCCGTTGATGCAGCGCGCCCGCTTTGCCTGCACGGTGCCCGATGCGCACGTCGAAGTGCGCGCGATGGCCCACCACGTGACCACAGCGCGTGGTGGTCGCGGCGCGGCGCGCGAGTTCTGCGATCTGTTGTTGTGTGCGGCCGGGCGGTATGCCGAGCTGCTGCGCGCACAGAGCGGAAGTCTCGACACGCGATGAGCACCGCCCGGTTGCGCCAAAGTCGCTCTCGCCCAGGGCAGATGGCGCGCGCCGCCAGCGTGTGGCCATGACCACCCTTGCGCCACCCGAGCTGCACCTGCCGGACCTGCCGGAAGTCGAGGTCTCGTTGGGTGCACCCGCGTCCGCGCCGGCGCAAGCGCGGCGCGGTCTGCGGTTGCGCTGGCGCGAGCTGCTGGGCGCCTATTTGCCGCTGGTATTGATGGCGTTGCTGGCGTTGGGCACTTGGTGGCTGGTGAAGAACACGCCGCGCCCATCGGCTGGCGACGAAGCCGCGGCCGTGCGCAGCGACCCCGACTACGAGATGCGCGACTTCGCGATCACGCGCTTCGCACCCGACGGTCGCGCCACGGTGCGCCTCGAAGGGGCCTGGTTGCGCCACTTTCCCGACACCGATCGCATCGAGATCGAGACGGCGCGCTTGCATTCGCGCACGCCCGACGGTCGCGTGACCGAGGCACAGGCCGCGCGCGCATTGGCCAACGGCGACGCCAGCGAGTGGCAACTCAGCGGGGGTGCCAAGGTCATGACGCAGGTGCGCGGCGGCCTGCCGCTGGAGATCGAAGGCGAGTTCCTGCATGTGTTCGTGCAGACCGAACGCGTGCGGTCGCACCTGCCGGTGCGTGTGCGGCAAGGTGACGACGAGATTCACGCTGGCGGCATCGATGTCGACAATCTGGCGCAGCGCGTGCTGCTGAACCCACCCGTGCGCAGCATCTTTGCGCCGCGCACCACCACCCGCTTGCAGCCGGCACGCCCGACGCCATGAACAGCGAGCCCCCGCTGGCCTTCATCACCGGTGCGTCGAGCGGCATTGGCCAGGCGCTGGCCGCGCAGTTCCATACCGAGGGATGGCGTCTCGCGCTGGTGGCGCGGCGCGAGGACGAGCTGCGTGCCTGGGCGCAGGCGCAGGGTATGCGCGAGCCGGCGGTGCAGGTGTACGCGTCCGACGTGCGTGACGTCGCCGCGATCACCGCGACCGGGCGGGCGTGCATCGAACGCCAGGGACTGCCGCAAGTGGTGATCGCCAACGCCGGCATCAGCACCGGCATCGACAGCGCGCTGCTCGAGGACCTCGAGGTGTTGCGCGCGACGCTCGACACCAACAACCTCGGATTGGCCGCGACGTTTCAGCCGTTCATCGAGCCCATGCGCCAGCGCCGCGTCGGTGCGCTGGTGGGCATCGCGAGCGTCGCTGGCATCCGCGGCTTGCCGGGCCATGCCGCCTATTGCGCGAGCAAGGCGGCGGTGATCGCCTACTGCGAGAGCCTGCGCGGCGAGTGCCGGCCGTTCGGTGTGCGTGTGGTGACGATCGTGCCGGGGTACATCGACACGCCGCTGACGCGCGGCAACCCGTATTCGATGCCGTTTCTGATGCCGGCCACACGCTTTGCCGAGGTGGCGATGGACACCATCGTCGCCGGCCGCAGCTATCGTGTGATCCCGTGGCAGATGGGCGTGGTGGCCAAACTGCTGCGCGTTTTGCCCAACGGCGTGTTCGATCGGCTGCTCGCCGGGCGGGCCCGCAAGCCGCGCCGGTCTGGCGCCTGAGTGGCGGGCGCCGAGATGGCAAAGGGCGCCCGCAGGCGCCCTTTGACCGAGGCGTCGAAAGTGGTCGTCGCTCAGTAGCCTTGACCGCCGCCACCGCGCGGCCCGCGGCCGGTGCCGTAGGGGCTGCGACCGCCGCCGCCACCACCCCCGCCGCCGCCGTAGCCGCCGCCACCACCACCCCCGCCGCCGTAGGAGCCGCGACCACCGCCGCCGCCACCACCGCCGTAGGGGCCACGGCCACCGCCACCGCCGCCGCCGCCGAAACCACCGCGGGCGTTCTTCGCGCGGGCGTGCCTCGTTCACCACGATGGCCCGGCCCTCGAGGGGTTGACCGTTCATGGCGTTGATGGCGGCCTGCGCTTCGACCGCGCTGGACATTTCAACGAAACCAAAACCCTTGGAGCGGCCAGTCTCTCGGTCCATCATGACTTTGGCCGATGTGACGGTGCCGAATTGCGCGAACGCAGTCTGCAACGACTCGTCGCGCACCGAATACGCGAGGTTGCCGACATACAGCTTGTTTCCCATGCGGGGAAGCTCCTTCTCAGTTCAAGTAATCCAAGTGGAGCTTCAACCCAGCGTGAACCGATCAAGCAAAGGCGCCGCCTCCAAACAAGGGCCGTGGGCAAACAACTACCCCGGCTGGATTATCAGCATAAGTCTCAAAGACCGCCATCACCCCGGCTCCGGGCAAACCCGCAACGTGGCGGCAGGGTCTTTTGCCGTGCAATAGCGCGCTGGAAGTGTGGCGCCGAAGCCGCATTGCCAAGCCGAAAAACTTTGATGCCCAACACACCAGCCGATGCGCCGCGTTTCGACTACATCGTGGTCGGCGCCGGCACCGCCGGATGCCTGCTGGCCAACCGCCTGAGCGCCGATCCGCGCGTGCGCGTGCTGCTGATCGAGGCCGGCAGCCACGACCGCTACGTGTGGATCCACGTCCCGGTCGGTTACCTGTACTGCATCGGCAACCCGCGCACCGACTGGCTGTTCAACACCGATCCGGACCCGGGGCTGAACGGCCGCAGTCTGCGTTACCCGCGCGGCAAGGTGCTGGGCGGCTGCACCAGCATCAACGGCATGATCTACATGCGTGGCCAGAGTCGTGACTACGATGGCTGGGCTGCGGCGGTCGGCGACGACGCCTGGACTTGGCGCGCCTGCCTGCCGCATTTCCTGCGCCATGAAGACCACTGGCGCGGCACCGACGAGTGGCATGCGGCGCCCGGTTTCGATCGTCGCGGGCGCCGTGCCGGCGGTGAGTACCGCGTCGAGCGCCAGCGCTTGTCATGGCAGGTGCTCGACGCGTTCGCGCTGGCCGCCCAGCAGGCCGGCATCCCTGCGCAAGCCGACTTCAATCGCGGCAACAACGAAGGCGTGGGCTACTTCGAGGTCAATCAGCGCGCCGGCGTGCGCTGGAACGCGAACAAGGCCTTTCTGCGCCCAGTGCGCCACCGGGGCAACCTGCAGGTTTGGACCGGCGCACACGCGACCCGATTGCTGTGCGACGACGCCCCCGTGCCGCGCGTGCACGGTGTCGAGGTGGTGCGCGCCGGTGCGGCGCCGCAGGCGGTGTTTGCCGAGCGCGAGGTGGTGCTTGCCGCCGGTGCCATCGGTTCGCCGCAACTGCTGCAACTGTCGGGCATCGGGCCGGCCGCGCTGCTGCAGCGGCACGGCGTGGCGCCGCGCGCCGAGCGCCCCGGCGTCGGCGAGAACCTGCAGGACCATCTGCAGATTCGCGCCGTGTTCTCGGTGCGCGGCGTGCGCACGCTCAACACGTTGGCCAGTTCTTGGCTCGGCAAAGCCCGGATTGGCCTGCAATACCTGCTGACGCGCAGCGGGCCGATGAGCATGGCGCCGTCGCAACTCGGCTGCTTCACGCGCTCGTCGCCCGAGCACGAGTGGCCGAACATCGAATACCACGTGCAGCCGTTGTCGCTCGATGCGTTCGGCGAGCCGCTGCACCGCACCGACGCCTTCACCGCCAGCGTGTGCAATCTCAATCCGCAATCGCGCGGCCACGTGCGCATCCGCTCGCCGCGATTCGACGACGCGCCGTCGATCCTCGCGAATTACCTGTCGACCGACGCCGACCGTCGCGTCGCCGCCGATTCGCTGCGCTTGACTCGGCGCATCGTGCAGATGCCGGCGCTGTCCGGCTATGCGCCGAGCGAGGTGCGCCCGGGCGTGCAGTTTCAAAGCGACGACGAACTGGCGCGGCTCGCCGGCGACATCGGCACCACGATCTTCCATCCGGTCGGCACCTGCAAGATGGGGTGCGCGGACGATCCGCTGGCGGTGGTCGACGCGCGCCTGCGCGTGCTCGGGGTCCGCGGGCTGCGCGTGGCCGATGCGAGCGTGATGCCGACCATCACCAGCGGCAACACCAACGCGCCGACGATGATGATTGCGGAGCGGGCAGCGGAGTGGATGCTCGCCGACACGGCAGCGGCTTGACACGCGGCTCGCATCCGCACACCAAGTTGGTGCGATTGCGGCGGGGTTAGTCCCGATGTTGGCGCGTGGGTGCCCTTCTACAGTTCGCCCACCGCGAGTGCCGGACCGTTGCGACGGCAGGCACGAGCAGGGTTGGGGTTGAGGAGACAAACGTCGGGCGCCAGACCAAAAGTCTGGCGCTTCGTCTTTTGGGGTGCCGCATCACGTCGCGTGCTTGCAGGCGCAGTCGGGTGAATTGCGCCGCTGTGCGGCCGCGAATCGCGCGATCACGGCCGCCATCGTGGCCCTAGGCTGGGCGTGCTTCTCCATGCCTCGCGCGTCGTCGTCTGACGCGCCTACTGCCATGCCCGTGGATCCCAAACTCCGAAGCCTCGACATCGACATCCCGAGTCAGCCCGAGTCGCTGATGCGCTTGAGCCTGCTGATGGCCGAGGACCAGACCAACATGACCGCGCTGTCGGCGTTGATCGAGTCCGACATGGCGCTGGCCGCGGCCGTGCTGAAGGCCGTCAATTCGTCGCTGTACGGCCTGTCGGGCCGGGTGCAGACGGTGCAGCAGGCCATCACCTACCTCGGCACGCGCGAGGTCGCGGGCATCGTGCTGGAAATCGGGCTGCGGGCGGTGTTTCCGCCGACCGCGGAACTGCAGGCCCTGTGGCAACGTGCGGCCAAGCGCGGGCTGGTGATGGGCCGCTTGGCCACGTCGCTGCAGATGGATGCCTGGGCCGCGCACTCGGCGGGCCTGTTCGAGGAGTGCGGCAAGGCGGTCTTGTTCCGCCACGCACCCGACCACTACCGTTCGGTCATGCGTGCCGCATCGAACGACGTCGAATTGGTCGAACTGGAAGCCGCCGCCTTCGGCGTCAGCCACGACGCCCTGGGTGCCGCGCTGTGCGAATCGTGGGGGCTGAGCCCCGCCGCCGTCGTGTCGGTGCGTCACCACGTGGCGGCGCAGTCCGACCTCGACGTGCCGCAGCCGCCGAGTCGCCGTTCGATCCTGGCGCTGTCGGTGGTGGCGGCGTCGATGGTGGGCGACGACGACGAGGCGCTCGACGAGCGTGTGGTGCGCATTGCACCGCTGTGCGATGTCGACACGCACGGGCTGCTGCGCGCCGCGCGCCGCGTGCAGGACCAGCTCGCGCAGGCCATGGCCCACGGGCGCTGATCGCGCCTCGCAAAATCGCCGGCTCCTGCTCCGAGCGCCAGCCAGGTCGCCGCTCGAACGCCCAATTTCAAGGGGTGCCCGGGCGCCACGGGCCAGGAAAGCCCCGAGCCACCGGACGAGGCGACAGGCTACGCTGCTCGCGCCGCAAGCCTGCAGCGGCTTCGAGTCCGCAAACCAAGAGGCCCACCATGAGCGCCACCCAAGTTTCGCCTGACACCCTGGCGTTGCAACGGCTGTACCACTGGGAACGCACGTCGCCGGACCACGTGGTGTTGACCCAGCCGATGGGCGGCGGCGCCGTGCGCGAATTCACCTGGAAGCAAGTGCTCGACCAGACGCGGCGCATGGCAGCGCACCTGAAGACACAGGGCATCGCACCCGGCGATCGCGTGGCGCTGCTGTCGAAGAACACCGCTTGGTGGCTGATGGCCGACTGGGCGATCTGGATGGTGGGCGGCGTGTCGGTGCCGCTGTATCCCACGTTGGCCGCCGACACGATCCGGCAGATCCTCGCGCACAGCGAATCGAAGCTGCTGTTCGTCGGCAAGCTCGACGGCTGGGAAGGCATGAAGCCCGGCGTACCGGTGTCGCTGCCGTGCATCGCGATGCCGCTGGCGCCGCCGACGAGCCACCCGCAATGGGACGACATCATGGCGCGCACCGCGCCCATCACCGGGGAGCCGGTGCGCGACGGCAACGAGCTCGCCACCATCATGTACACCTCGGGCACCACCGGCGCGCCCAAAGGCGTGATGCACAGCTTTGCCACGTTCGCCTGGTCGGTGACGTCGGGCTTGAAGCGCGTCGACGCGATCAACCCGAAGGCGCGCATGCTGAGCTATCTGCCGCTGTCGCACGTGGCGGAGCGCACGTTGGTTGAACACGGCATCCTGGCCACCGGCATGCACGTGTTCTTTGCCGAAAGCCTGGACACGTTCACCGCCGATCTACAACGTGCGCGGCCGACGGCCTTCTTCTCGGTGCCGCGGTTGTGGGTCAAGTTCCAGCAGGGGGTGCACGCCAAGATGCCGCCAGCCAAGCTGCAGCGGCTGCTGGGCATTCCGATTCTGCGTGGCATCGTGCGACGCAAGGTGCTGTCGGCGCTGGGCCTGCAGGATTGCAACTTCGCTGCCGGTGGCGCCGCGCCGATGCCGCCCGAGCTGCTGCGTTGGTACGAGCGCCTGGGCTTGAGCATCGTCGAGGTCTACGGCATGACCGAGAACTGCGGCGTCTCGCATGCCACGCTGCCCGGCGTGTCGCGTCCGGGCACGGTGGGCCTGCCGTATGAAGGCGTGCAGTCGCGCCTCGACCCGAAGAGCGGCGAGATTCAGGTCAAGACTCCGGGGGTGATGCTCGGCTACTACAAGGAGCCCGAGCTGACGCGCGAAACCTTCACCGAAGACGGCTGGCTGCACACGGGAGACAAGGGCGTGCTCGATGCCGAGGGCAACCTGCGCATCACCGGCCGGGTGAAGGATCTGTTCAAGACCAGCAAGGGCAAATACGTGGCACCGGCGCCGATCGAGGACAAGCTGGTGATGCACGATGCCATCGAAGCGTGTTGCGTCACCGGCGCCAACCTGGGCCAGCCGCTCGGCGTGGTGATGCTCAATCCGCAGGCCGCCGCGCGGGTCGGCGACAACGGCGCGCGGGGCGCACTCGAACAATCATTGAGCGCGCACCTCAGCCAGATCAACGCGGCGCTCGACCCGCACGAGCAGCTCGACTGCCTGGTGGTGGTGACCGAGCCGTGGACGGTGGACAACGGCTTCATCACGCCGACCTTCAAGGTCAAGCGCAACCGCATCGAAGAGGTGTACGCGCCGCGCTACGAGAGCTGGGTCGGCGCTCGCAAGGCCGTGGTGTGGATCAGTTGAGCCCTCAGTCGATTTTGGCGCCCGACACCTTCACCACCTGAGCCCACTTTTTCGTTTCGGCGTCGATGAAACGCGCGAACTCGGGTGGCGCGATGCCGCCCGGGATCGCCCCTTGAGACACCAGGCGCTCTTTCACCGCGGCGCTGGCCAGCGACTTGGCCACCTCCTGCTGCACGCGCGCGACCACATCGCCCGGCGTGCCGGCCGGCGCGAGCAGGCCGAACCACGACGACGCCTCGAAGCCCTTGAGCGGCGCGCCGCCGGCCTCGGCGAGGGTCGGCAGCTCGGGCATGGCGGCCGAACGCACGCCGCTGGTCACGGCAAGTGCCTTCAGCTTGCCAGCTTTGATGTGCGGCAGCGAACTCGGCAGGTTGTCGAACATCAGGTCGCAGTTGCCGCCCATCAGGTCGATCAGCGCCGGACCAGAGCCGCGGTACGGCAGGTGCAGCATGAAGGTGCCCGTCATCGACTTGAACAGCTCGGCCGACAAATGGATCGAGGTGCCGTTGCCTGAACTCGCGACATTGAAGCGGCCCGGATTGGCTTTGGCGGCCTTGATCAGGTCGGGCACCGTTTCGATCTTGTGCTTCTGCGCGAAGGCGGGATTGAGCACCAGCACGTTCGGCACACCGGCGCACAGCGTGATCGGCGCGAAGTCCTTCACATGGTCGAACGGCATCTTCGGGTACAGCGCGGCATTGATCGCGTGCGTGCCCACGGTGCCCATCAGCAGCGTGTAGCCATCGGGCGGTGCCTTCGCGACTTCGGTCGCACCGGTGTTGCCCCCGGCCCCGGGCTTGTTGTCGACCACGAACGGCTGGTTGAACGCGCGCTGCAGGTCGGGTGCCAACGCACGCGCGATGATGTCGGTGGTGCCGCCGGCTGCAAACGGCACGACGATGCGCACCGGGCGCGCCGGCCACGCTTGCGCACGCACCAGCGGTGCCGCGCCGAGCGCGCCCAGCGCAGCGAGCGCGCGCCGACGCGAGAGGTCACGAACGAACATGCAAGGCTCCTGACAAAGCGACTGCGGGCCGCTGCGGCCCGCTTCGCATGCAGTGTGAAGTATCCGCGGGCGCCGCGCATTGGTCGCGACCCGTGCTCGTGCGCGCGCTGTCGAGGCGCTCAGGCAGCGCGCCGTGCCGCGCTGTCACCTCGGTTCAATAGCGCGTACAACAGGATCGCGCCGAAGGTGGCCGTGCCGATGCCGCCGAGCGCGAACGCACCGAACTTCAGCGTGAAGTCGCCGGTGCCGAGTACCAGTGTCACCGCGGCGACGATCAAGTTGATGTTGTTGGAGAAATCCACGCGGTTGTCGACCCAGATCTTGGCGCCGGCGATGGTGATCAGACCGAACACGACGATCGACACGCCGCCCATCACCGCCAACGGAATCGCCTGGATCAACGCGCCGAACTTCGGGCTGAAGCCCAGCAGCAAGGCGATCAACGCGGCGACGATAAACATCGCCGTCGAGTAGATCTTGGTGGCGGCCATCACGCCGATGTTCTCGGCGTAGGTGGTGACACCGGTGCCGCCGACGCTGCCCGAGACCATCGTGGCGATGCCGTCGCCGACGAACGCGCGGCCAAGGTAGGGATTGAGGTCGCGGCCGGTCATCGCGCTGACCGCCTTGATGTGACCGAGGTTCTCGGCCACCAGGATGATCGCCACCGGCGCGATCAGCAGGATCGCCTCCGCGCTGAACGACGGTGCCGTGAACTGGGGCGCGCCGAGCCACGGTGCCGCGGCCAACGGACTCAGGTCGATCGGTTTGCCGAGGCCGAGGCCATTGGTCAGCACCGCGTAGATGATGCTGGCGACGATCAGGCCCACCAGGATCAGCAGGCGTTGCACCATGCCACGCGTGTAGACCGCCACCAGGCCCACGCTGACGAAGGTCAATGCCTGCATCCAGGTGTCGAATCCGGTGGGCGCCATGTTCTTGATCGGGATCGACGCCAGGTTGAGGCCGATCACCGCGACGACGGCACCGGTCACCACCGGTGGCATCAGCCTCTCGATCCAGTGTGCCGCAACGCCGGTTTCGACCTCGTCGACCTCGAGGCCGGGCATCGGCGTGCTGTGGCGGTGGCGTTGGTTGGTGGCGGCAACCACGATGCCGATCAGCACGTAGACCAGGCCGCAGACGACGATGCCGCCCAGCGCGACGGCGATGTTGCCATTGGGGCCCGGCCCCTTGTAGCCGCTCGCCGCGATCACGACGCCGATGAACGCGAAGCTCGATCCGAGGTAGCTCGGCACCTTGCCGCCGGTGACGAAGAAGAAGATCAGCGTGCCGACGCCGCTCATCAGGATCGCCACGTTGGGGTCGAACCCCATCAGGATCGGCGCCAGCACCGTGGCGCCGAACATGGCGATCACGTGCTGCACGCCCAGCGCCGCGGTCTGCGGCCAGGGCAGGCGCTCGTCGGGCGCGACCACGCCCCCGGAATGCGCGACGACCTCGCGCCATTGGAACAGGCTCATCGGTGTCTCCTCGGCGGTTCTTGTTTGCCGGCGCCCGATGGCGGGCGTCGGTCCGATCCGGCTGCCTGTGGGCCGCCGGCGCGGTCGCGCGAGTCTATGACTCGCGACACGGCGGCGTCACTTGGAGATGTGTGCGGGGAAAAAAGTGGGGAGCGGGACGTGTGGCTCGAGGCTCGCTCTCAACAACCCCGGCCGACCCGCTCCCCTTTGGACGTCAACCCTGTCCCAAACCTTGGCGCAAGCCCTGCGGATCAGGGCACGCGATGAAACTGGAACGACAGCTGGGTGCTCGGCCGGTTGGCGCGAAGCACTTGGACTTTGGCCGTGGGTTGCACCGGCTGGCGCGCCGGCGTGGCCTGCTTGGGCACGGGCTTCAGCACAGTCGGGGTGTGGCTCATGGCGTGGGTCCTCACTCAACGAAACGCAGCTGCCACACGCAATGATGGGCTCGGCTGCAACGGGGTCACGAAAGCTTCGCTGGCATCGTCAGCCACGCTCACCATCTCGGGCGCCAGCGCGGCCGAGGCGCGGTGCGCCCACTCGGCCAACGCGCTGCCCGTCGGAAAGCGCGCGGCGGCGGGTTGCGCCAGCCGCAGCAGTGACGATGCGCCACCGTGCACGCTGTGCGCCGCGGCGCGCATCCGGCGCGGGCGGGCGAGAGGTGCAAATCCGCTGGGCATCGTGGGCTCTCCTGGTCGTGGGTCCGGTTGCGTTCGATGCCAGAAGCGCATCAACCATGCCAAGGTGCCGGCACCGGCCGGCGCGTGACCGCGGTCACGAACGCCTGCGTTCGGGCCGCCTGCTCGCGGCGCAGGTGACCAGAGTTTGGTTACAGGTCTGACCGGGTTGGTCAACCAACGATCGCGTCAGCCCATCGCTTGGCCGACGCGATGAGCCTGCTCAGGATCGCAGGTGCTTCACGGCCGAGGCGATCGCCGGCGCGTCGTCAAGGATGCGCCGATGGCCCAGGCCTTGAGTCACCTGCAGCGTCGCGCCGCGCAGTGCGCCAGCCAGCGCGCGGCCCGTCGCCAGCGGCGCAGTGCGGTCGTCACCGTCGTGCAGCACCAGAGTCGGCAGCGCCATGCGCGGGCCGAGCCAGTCCGGTCCGAACTGTTCGACACCCACGCCTTCACGCCGCAGGATCGCCTGCTCCATGCGCTCGGCCAGCGCGTCGGTCAAGCCCAGGCCGGCGGCGAACCAGCGCAGGAACAGTGCCGGCGGTGGCGACGGCGCGATCAGCACGAGCCGTTCGGCGGTCAGTCCGCGCGCCACCGCATGCGCGACGGCGAGCGCGCCGAGCGAGTGCGCGACGATGCCGTACCAAGGTCCGAGCCCGGCCGATGCGGAGAACAAAGCGCGCACCCACTGCGGCAGCGTGGCGCGTGTGCCCTCGCTGGCGCCGTGCGCGGGCAAATCGAGCAGCACCGGATCGAAGCCGGCCGTGGCGACCGCCTCGCCGAGCGCGCGCATTTGTTGCGCATCGCCCGCCCAGCCGTGGACGAGCAGCACGCGCGGGCGTCCGGCGGTGTCGCTGCGCTGCCAACTGACCAGCGTGCCGCTTTCGAAGCGATGGCGTTGCGCTTGCCAGTGTGCGGGCACATCGAGCTGGCGTGCGCGGCGACCACGCGCCAGCGGCGTGAGGAACAAGCGCATGGCCAACGCGGTGCCGGCCCGGGTCGACAGCGAATGGGTTGCGCGCACGGCCGCGGCGATGGTGCGCGCCGCGGGTGACGCATAGAACGCGGCAGCGGGATTGGTCGATGAAGTGTTCATGGGAGCTCCTAATTCGCACGAGCGTGCGAACCGTTGAAACGGGAAAGTCGGCACAAGGCGGTCATCTGGAACAAGGGGTCAGGTGCGGCGGCTGCGCGCCGGCGCGGTGCTGGGCTGGCGGTCGGCGACCAGCCGTTGCCAGGTGTGCGCGGCGCGCTGCAGCGCGCGCGCGTCGCCGAGAAAGCGGGCGTCTCGCATCGCGCCGGTGAACAGCGCGTCCATCTCGAACACCAACTGATCGGCGTCGGTGCCGGCGGCCAGATGGCCCTCGTCGATGGCCTGCACCACGGTGCGTTTGAGCGCCGCACGCCAGCGGCGCACGCCGTCGAGCAGCAGTTCGCGCACCGGCCCCACGCGGTCGTCGTACTCGAACGCGCCGGCGCAGTAGATGCAGCCCTGCGGCACCTCGACGCGTTGCGCGCGGTCGAGCCAGCGCTGCATCAGCGCGTTCAGGCGCGGCAGGCCGCGCGGCTCGCGCAGCGCCGGCACCAGCACATCTTGCACGAAGCGGCGGTCGTACTCCTGGAGCACCGAGGCCTGCAGTTGTTCTCGCGAGCCGACACGCGAAAACACGCCGCTCTTGGACAGACCGAGCCGCTTGGCGACCTCACCGATCGTCAGGCTCTCCAGGCCGTCGGCTGCCGCCATCGACAGCGCGGTGTCGACGATGGCCGCCAGCGTCAGCTGGCTGCGGCTTTGCGTGGTGGTCATGCCGACAATTTAGCACGATCGTGCGAATTGAAGTCGAACCCAGGCGATTTCACTTGCAACCAGCGGGCATTGGTCTCAGGTGGCCTGGTAGCCGCGCGGGATCGCGCCGAGCAGGCGGCGCGTGTACTCCTGCACCGGCGCGGCTAGCAACGCTGCAGCCGGCGCCTGCTCGACCACCTCGCCGTCCTTCATCACCAGCACCTCGTCGCTGACGAAGCGCACCACGCCGAGGTCGTGGCTGATGAACACGTACGACAGCCCGAGGTCGTCCTGCAGGTCCTTCAGCAGGTTGAGCACCTGCGCCTGCACCGACACGTCGAGCGCGCTCACCGCCTCGTCGAGCACCAGGACCTCCGGATCCAAGGTCAGGCAGCGCGCGATCGCGATGCGCTGGCGCTGTCCGCCGGAGAACTCGTGCGGGTACTTGCCGAACGCCGAGTCGTCGAGACCCACCTTGCCCAGCAGCGTGCGTGCGCGCTGCTCGCGCTCGCCTTGGTCTTTGCCGATGCCGTGGATGGTCATCGGCTCGATCAGCGTCTGGCCGATCGTGAAGCGCGGATTCAGCGACGCGTACGGGTTCTGGAACACGATCTGGATGCGCCGGCGCATCGCCTGGCGCTCGTGGTCGCTCAAGGTCAGCAGGTTGCGGCCATCGAACAGCACCTCGCCGGCGGTGGGCTCGTGCAGGCGCAGCAGCGTGAGCCCCATCGTCGTCTTGCCCGAGCCCGATTCGCCGACCACGCCCAGCGTGTGGCCGCGTCTGAGCTTGAAGTTGACGTCGCGAACCGCCTTGAACTCGCGTTTGCCGAACAGCCCTTCGCGCAGGAAGAAGCTCTTGGCCAGCGCGCGCACCTCCAGCAACACCGGGGCGTTGGGATCCTTCGGCTTGGCGGGTCGGGCCGGCGTGATGCCTTCGATGTGCTCGTCGATCACGGGCAGGCGCGCGCTGGTGTTGGCCACGCTCGGCCGGCACGCGAGCAACGCCTTGGTGTACAGGTCGTGCGGCTGCTGGAAGATGCGCGCCACCGGGCCCTGCTCGCGGACGATACCCTGGCGCATCACCACCACGTGATCGGCGATCTCGCCCACCAGTGCGAGGTCGTGGCTGATGAACAGCACGCTCATTCGGTGCCGCTCCTGCAGCTTGGCGATCAGCTCGAGGATCTGGCGCTGGATCGTCACGTCGAGCGCGGTGGTGGGCTCGTCGGCGATCAGCAGCTTGGGTTCGCAGGCCAGCGCCATCGCGATCATCACGCGCTGCTGCTGGCCACCCGAGAGCTCGTGCGGATGGCTGCCGAGGCGGCGTTTCGGCTCGGGGATGCCGACCTCGTTCATCAGCGCCTCGGCGCGCTCCATCGCGGCGCGCCGCCCGAGCTTGAGGTGGCGCTGCAGCGGCTCGGCGAGCTGCTGGCCCACCGTGAAGACCGGGTTCAGCGACGTCATCGGATCCTGAAACACGCAGGCGATCTCTTTGCCGCGCAGCGCCTGCAGCTCGGGCAGCGACGCCTTCATCAGGTCACGCCCGTTGTATTCGATGACGCCGGAGCGCTGCGCGTTGTCGGGCAGCAGGTTGATGATCGACATTGCGGTGACGCTTTTGCCCGAGCCTGATTCGCCGACCAGCGCCACCGTGGTGTGCTCGGGGATGTCGAAGCTGACACCGTCGACCGCCTTGGCCAGCGTGACCGAGCCGCGCTCGCCCAACCGGAATGCGACCTTCAAGTCGCGGATGCTCAACAACATGGTGAGAGGCCTCCCGACGGGCTGCCCCAAGGGAGGCCAGCCCCCTCGGGGGGCAGCGAACGAATGTGAGCGTGGGGGCGCACGATTACTCCGCGCCGCGCAGCTTGGGATCGAGCGCGTCGCGCCAGGCGTCGGCCATCAGCGAGAACGCGGTGACGAACACCGCCATGAAGAGCGTGGCCGCCGCGAGCTGCCACCAGTAGCCGAGGATCAGCTCGGCCTGCGCCTCCGACAGCATCGTGCCCCAGCTCACCTGGTCCACCGGCACGCCCAGGCCGAGGTACGACAGGATCACCTCGGCCTTGATGAAGCCCACCACCAGCAGCGACAGCCGCACCAGGATCACGTGGCTCACGTTGGGCAGGATGTGGCGGAACATGCGCGAGCCCGCACTCGCGCCGATCGCCTCGGCGGCGCGCACGTACTCGCGGTTGCGGTGCTTGATGAACTCGGCGCGCACCTGGCGGTACACGCCGGCCCAGCCGGTGAGCCCGAGGATCAGCACCACCGTGCCGATGCCGCGCCCGAACACCGCCGCGAACGCGAAGATCAGCAGGATGTCGGGCACCGCGGTGAACACGTTGTACAGCCACTCGAGAAAGTCGTCGATGCGCTTGCCGATGAAGCCGGCGGCGGCACCGAAGAGCGTGCCGATCAGCGTGGCCAGAACTGCCGCCAGTACGCCGACGAAGATCGAGATCTCGCTGCCCTTGATCGCCTTGGACAACACGTCGCGCCCGAGGCGGTCGCCGCCGAACGGCAGCGTGTCGACGCGCTGGGTCTCCTGCGTCTTCATCTGCGCCGCGCGTTCTGCCCATTCTTTGTAACGCGGCGCCAGCGGGTCGATGTCGGACAGGTCGACGTTCGGGCCCTTCGGCACTTCGATTGTGCCGAGGTCTTCCGGTGGCCGCGGCCCGAGCACCGTGGGTGGCGCATTCGGCACGCCCACCTCGGCTTGCCAGTGGCGCGCCACCACGCCGGTAGCCGACAGTGCGATCAACAGCAGGAACGCCGCCACGATCAGCAGCGACACCATGCCGACGCGATCGTTGCGGAAACGCCGCCACGCGGTGCGCCACACGCCCTCGGAATGCGCCACTTGCGCGGGCGCCATCGGCAGCACGGCGGTCATGCGGCCCTCATTTGAGTACAACCCGCGGATCGACCAGTTTGTACAGCAGGTCGGTGGCCAGATTGATCAGCATCGTCAGCATCGCCAAGTACACCGTGGCGGCCTGGATCACCGGATAGTCGCCGCGGTTGACCGCCAGATAGACCTCGCGCCCGAGGCCGGGAATCGAGAAGAAGATCTCGATCAGGAACGAGCCGACGAAGATGCCCGGCAACGAGTAGCCGATGTTGGTGAGGATCGGGATCATCGCGTTGCGCAGCACGTGCCTGAACAGCACCGTGCCCTCGGTCATGCCCTTGGCGCGCGCGGTGCGCACATAGTCGTGGCCGAGCTCGTCGAGAAAGAAGCTACGGTACAGCCGCGTCTGCGGCGACACGCCCACCATCACCGCCAGCAGCGCCGGCAGCGGCACGTAGGTGAGCAGGTTGGTCAGCGTGGAGTCGCTCCAGCCCTGCACCGGGAACCAGCCGAGTTGGAACGCGAACACGTACTGGCCGATGATGATGTAGACCAGAAACGAGATCGACAGCGCCACCGTGGTGATCACCATGATCGTGCGGTCGCTCAGCGAACCGCGGCGGTACGCGACCCACATCGCGATCGGCAGCGCGACCAGTGTGTCGAGGATCAGGATCGGGATCATCACCGTCAGCGTGGCCGGCAGCCGGGTCGCGAACAGGTTGGCCAGCGATTCGTTGGTAGCCCAGCTCCGGCCCCAGTCGAAGGTGACGATCTGCTTGAGGTAGATGCCGAGCTGCACGTACCACGGCTTGTCGAGTCCGAGCTGCGCGCTGATCGCGGCCACCTGCTCCTGCGTGGCGTTCAGGCCGCCCAGGATCACCGCCGGGTCGGCGCCGAAGTACTTGAAGAGGAAGAACACCAGCATCACCACGCCGATCAGCGTGGGCACCATTTGCCACAGGCGCCTGACGAGATAAGCCCACATCGTTGCTGCGCACTCCCGCGCGCGCCCTCTTGAGGCACGCACTCAATCCGAAGAATGCGCGAGTGTAGAGGCGCGGCGCGCCGGCCCCGACTCAGCGTTTGCCCTGCGGGCCAATCCCGGCCACCAGCGCTGCGCCGGCGCACTAGACTTTCGCACCTTGATCCGGCGGCGTGGAGCGCGCATTGCGCGCCGCGCCGCAATGCCGATGGTTCGATCCGTGTTGTTCGCGCTGGCCGTGTGGGCGGCGCTCGTGTCGCCCGCGGTCGCGGCGGAAGCTGCCGCGCCGAAAGTGCTGCGCTATGCGTTCCCGACCGCGGAGTCCGGATTCGATCCGGCCCAGGTGACTGACCTGTATTCCAACGTCGTCCTTGCGCACATCTTCGAAGCGCCGCTGGAGTACGAGTACCTGGCGCAACCTGTGCGCATCCGCACCAACACCGCGGCGGCGCTGCCGGAGATCTCGGCCGACTTCCGCCGCTTCGTGTTCCAGATCAAGCCCGGGATCTACTTTGCCGACGATCCGGCGTTCAAGGGCCGGCGCCGCGAGCTGACGGCGCAGGACTATGTGTACACGATCAAGCGCCACTATGACCCACGCTGGAAGAGCGGCAAGCTCTACCAGTTCGAGTCCGAACGCATCGTGGATTTGAGCGAGTTGCGGCGCGAGACCATCGAACAGAAGAAGCCGTTCGACTACGAGCGCGAGGTGGACGGCCTGCGCGCGTTGGACCGCTACCGCTTCGAGGTGAAGCTGGCGCTGCCGTCGCCGCGCTTCCATCAGCTCTTCACCGATCCGGCGGTCACCGGTGCAGTGGCGCGCGAGGTGGTGGAGTTCTACGGCGATCGGATCACCGAGCACCCGGTCGGCACCGGGCCGTTCCGCCTCGCCGAGTGGCGCCGCAGCTCGCGCATGGTGCTCGAGCGCAACCCGGGCTACCGCGAGGTGCTCTACGACGAGCACGCATCGGCCGGAGACAGGCGGCGCAGCTCGATCGCCGCCAAGCTCAAGGGCAGGCGCATGCCGATGGTCGATCGTGTCGAAGTTTCGGTGATCGAAGAGCCGCAGCCGCGCTGGCTGTCGTTCCTCGGCGACGAGCAGGACGTGGTCGAACGCATCCCGGACCACTTTTGCCAGCAGGCCGTTCCCAACGGTCAGCTCGCGCCGCACCTCGTCAAACGCGGCATCCAGTTGGTACGCTACCAGCGCAACGACGTCTCGGTGTCGTACTTCGCGATGGAGCACCCGGTGGTCGGCGGCTACGCGCCCGAGAAGGTCGCGCTGCGCCGTGCGATCTCGCTGGCGGTGGACGTCGAGCGCGAGATCCGCCTGGCGCGCTACGGTCAGGCGATTCCTGCGCAGTCGCACGTGGCGCCGCAGGTGTGGGGTTACGACCCGGCGTTCAAGTCCGAGATGAGCGAGTTCGACCGCGCCAAGGCGCGCGCGCTGCTCGATCTGTACGGCTATGTCGACCGCGACGGCGATGGCTTTCGCGAACGGCCCGACGGCTCGCCGCTGACGCTCGAATATGGCACACAACCCGACCGCACCTACCGCGACCTCTACGAGCAGTGGGACATCAACATGAAGGCGATCGGCATCCGCATGGTGCCGCTGATCGGGCAATGGTCCGAACACCTGAAAGCCTCGCGCGCCGGCAAGCTGATGATGTGGGGCGTTGCATGGTCGGGCGGCCCCGACGGCGAGACCTTCCTGAACCTGGGCTACGGGCCCAACAAGGGTCAGGCCAACCATGCGCGTTTCGACCTGCCGGCGTACAACGCGGTGTACGAGCGCCAGCGCATGTTGCCGGACGGCCCCGAGCGCGCCGCGTTGGTGGAAGAAGCCAAACGTCTGATGGTGGCCTACATGCCGTACAAGGTGCACGTGCACCGCATCTGGAACGACCTGTCGCAGCCGTGGGTCACCGGTTACCACCGCAACGTGTTCGTGCGCGAATTCTGGAAGTATGTGGATGTCGACATGGACGAGCGCGCGAAGAGGACTCAGTGAATTTGCCCAACCGCCGCCGCGTGTTGCAAGGCGCGTTGGCCGCGTTGGCTGTGCCCGCCGCCGCGCAGTCGCCGGCACCGCCCGACGCGGAGCGGAAGGTCCTGCGGCTGTTGTTCCAGGGCGCCGAGACCAGCCTCGATCCGGCGCGCATCTCCGACATCTACTCGCGCGCGTTCACGGCCCACATCTTCGAAGCGCTGTACGGCTACGACCATCTCGCACGGCCGGCCAAGCTGGTGCCGCTCACGGCCGACGGGATGCCCGAGGTGTCGTCCGATTTCCGGGTCTGGACCATCCGGCTCAAGCGCGGCATCCGCTTTCCCGACGACCCCGCCTTCGGCGGCCGCGCGCGCGAGCTGCACGCGCGCGACTATGTCTATGCGATCCAGCGCGTGGCGGACCCGGGCAATATCAGTCCAATGGAGGCCGACATCGCCGAGCTGCGCATCGCCGGCTTGCGCGAGGTGCGCGAAGCGGCGTTGAAGAACAAGCAACCGTTCGACTACGACCGCCCGATCGAAGGCCTGCGCGCGCTCGACAGCCACACGCTGCGCGTCGAGCTGCGCGAGCCGCGGCCGCGGCTGCTGTACCAGCTCGCCAAGTCCGACCTGCTCGGCGGCCAGGCGCGCGAGGTGGTGGAGTTCTACGGCAAGGACGTTGCCGAGCATCCGGTGGGCACGGGCCCGTTCCGGCTCAAGAGCTGGCGCCGCCACTCGCGCATCGTGCTCGAGCGCAACCCGTTCTACCGCGACGTGCGCTACGACGGCCAGCCGGCGCCCGACGACGCCGAGGGCCAGGCGCTGCTGGCCAGGTTCAAGGGCCGCCGCGTGCCGATGGTCGATGAAGTCGAAGTGGCGATCATCGAAGAGCTGCAGCCCGAATGGCTCGCCTTTCTCAACCGCGAAGTCGATGCGCTGGCCGGCGACACAGGATTCCTGCCGAGCCAGTTCACGCCGGTGGCCATGCCCGGCGGCAAGCTGGCGCCCGATCTCGCGCGCCGCGGCGTGCAAGCCTACCGCCAGCTCTCGCCGGACTGCACCTTCAGCTACTTCAACATGAGCGATCCGGTGGTCGGCGGCATGGGCGCCGCGCAGGTGGCGCTGCGCCGCGCGATCAGCCTGGCCTACGACACCAGCGAGGAGATCCGGGAGATTCGAAAGGGACAGGCGATCGTTGCGCAGTCGCCGCTGCTGCCGCACACCACCGGCTACGAGACCCATTTCAAGAGCGAGATGAGCGACTACGATCCGGCGCGCGCCAACGCGCTGCTGGATCTGTTTGGCTTCGTCGACCGCGACGGCGACGGCTGGCGCGAACGCCCCGATGGCACGCCGCTGGTGTTGGAGATGGCCAGCGAGCCCGAGCAGATCTACCGCGCCTACAACGAGCTGACGCAAAAAGGTCTGCGGCGGATCGGCATCCGCGTGAACTTCAAGATCCAGCAATGGAACGAGAACCTCAAGGCCGCCGAGGCCGGCAAGCTGATGATGTGGATGGTGGGCAACGCCTCCAGCACGCCCGACGGCCAGGGCATCCTGTCCTGGCTCTACGGGCCGCAGGCCGGCAACGGCAACCTGGCGCGCTTCAAGATGCCGGAGTTCGACGCGTTGTACGAGCGGGCGCTCGTGCTGCCCGACGGTCCGGAACGAGCCGCGCTGTTCCGCCAGGCGCAGCGCCTGGCGGTGGCCTACATGCCGTACAAGGTGCGCACGCATCGCATCTTCACCGACCTCGTGCATCCGTGGATGACCGGCTACCGGCGGCCGCTGTTCTGGCAGGACTGGTGGCAGATGGTCGATGTGGATCCGGCGCTGCGGCGCCAACACGTTCATTGACGGGCGCTGCGATGAAGAAGCTGTTGTTCGTGTTGTTGCTGGTGGCCTGCGCCGCGTCCGCGCAGGACGCCGAGCGCAAGGTGCTCAGACTGATGTTCAGCTCGGGGGAGACCAGCTTCGACCCGGCGCGTATCTCCGATCTGTATTCGCGCGCCGTCACCACGCACATCTTCGAGGCGCCGTACGAGTACGACTACCTGGCGCGACCGACGCACGTGCGCCCGCTCACGGCCGCTGGCATGCCCGAGGTGTCGAGCGACTTCCGCACGTGGATCGTGCGCATCCGGCCGGGCATCTACTTCGCCGACGATCCCGTGTTCAAGGGCCGGCGGCGCGAGCTGGTGGCGCAGGACTATGTCTACGCGTTCCAGCGCGTGGTCGATCCGGCCAACATCAGCCCGATCGAGGCCAACGTGATCGACCTCAAGATCAAGGGCCTGGCCGCCGCGCGCGACGCCGCGGTCAAGGGCAAGAAGCCATTCGACTACGACGCGCCGATCGAAGGCCTGCGCGCGATCGAGCGCCACACGCTGCGCATCGAGCTGGACGAACCGCGCCCGCGTTTCATCGACGCGTTGGTCCAGTCCGACCTGCTCGGCGGGCAGGCGCGCGAGGTGGTGGAGCACTACAGGGAGGCGATCGGCGAGCACCCAGTGGGCACCGGGCCATTCAAGCTCAAGAGCTGGCGCCGGCATTCGCGCATCGTGCTGGAACGCAACCCGGGCTACCGCGAGGTGCTGTACGACGCCTGGCCGGCCGCCGACGATGCGGAAGGCCAGGCCATGGTCGCCAAGCTCAAGGGCCGCCGGCTGCCGCTGATCGACGAGGTCGACGTCTCGGTGATCGAGGAGTTCCAGCCGCAGTGGCTGAGCTTTCTGAACAAAGAGATCGATGCGCTCGCCACGTCGACCGGCCACGTGCCGAGCCAGTTTGCCAACCAGGCGGCGCCCGGCCGCAAGCTCGCACCCAACTTGGCCAAGCAGGGCGTGCGCATGTACGAGAACCTGGCCTCGGACAACGCGTACGTCTACTTCAACATGCTGGATCCGATGATCGGCGGCAACGCCCCGGAGCAGATCGCGTTGCGTCGCGCCGTCAGTCTGGCCTACGACGTGTACGAAGAAATCCGCATGATCCGGCGCGGCCGCGCGATACCGGGCCAAACGCCGATCTCGCCGCACACCACCGGCTACGACCCGCACTTCAAGACCGAGATGAGCGACTACGACCCACCGCGCGCGCGGGCGCTGCTCGATCTGTACGGCTTCGTCGACCGCGACGGTGATGGATTCCGCGAGCGGCCCGACGGCTCACGCTTGGAATTGGTGATGGCCACCGAGCCCGAGCAGATCTACCGCGACTACAACGAGCTGTGGCAGAAGTCGATGAGGGCAGTGGGCATCCGCATCCGCTTCGACACACGGCAATGGGCCGAGAACCTCAAGGCCGCCGACGCCGGCAAGCTGATGATGTGGATGCTGGGCGAATCGGCCGCCGGCCCCGATGGGCAGGATTCGTTGGCCCGCATGTACGGGCCGCTGGCGGGCAACACCAACTTCGCGCGCTTCCAGCTCGACGAGTACGACCGGCTGTACGAGCGCGCGCAGGTCCTGCCCGACGGGCCGGAGCGCGCGGAGCTGTTCCGCCGCGCGCAGCGCATTGCGGTGGCCTACATGCCGTACAAGATCCACGCGCATCGCATCCACACCGACCTGGTCTATCCGTGGGTGTATGGTTTCCGGCGGCCGCTGTTCATGGGCTCTTGGTGGCACATGGTCGACGTTGATCCGGCACTGCGCCGCAAGCGCCTCAAATGACGGGGTTGACGATGAAGAAGCTGTTGTTCGTGCTGCTCGCGGCGCTGGCATGTGCCGCGTCTGGACAAATCGCCGAGCGCAAGGTACTGCGGCTGGCGTTCACCAAGGCAGAGACCAGCCTCGATCCGGCGCGCATCGTCGACCTGTACTCGCGCAACATCACCGCGCACATCTTCGAGTCGCCGCTCACGTGGGACCATCTGGCGCGGCCGTTCAAGCTCAGGCTGCTCACTGCGGAGTCGATGCCGACATCGTCCGCCGACTACCGCGTGTGGACGGTGAAGATCAGGCCCGGCATCTACTACTCCGATGACCCGGCGTTCAAGGGCCAGAAGCGCGAGCTGGTGGCGGCCGACTACGTCTATGCGTTCAAGCGCGTGGCCGATCCCAAGAACAAGAGCCCGATCGTCGCCGGTATCCTGGAGAGCAAGTTCGTTGGCCTCAATGCGCTGCGCGAAGAGGCCGTCAAGGGCAACAAGCCGTTCGACTACGACAAGCCGATCGCTGGGCTGTCGGCGCCCGACCGCTACACGCTGCGCGTGGAACTCGAAGAGCCGCGGCCGCAGTTTGCTGAGACATTCGCGTCATCCGACTTGTTCGGTGGCGTGGCGCGCGAGGTAGTGGAGTACTACGGCGACCAGATCGATGGGCACCCGGTGGGCACCGGGCCGTACAAGCTGAAGAGCTGGCGGCGCAGCTCGGAAATCGTGCTGGAGCGCAACACAGCCTATCGCGAGCGCTACTACGAAGCCGAGCCGGCGCCTGATGACAAAGCGGGCCAGGCCATCCTCGCCAAGTTCAAGGGTAAGCGGCTGCCGATGATCGACGAGGTGCGCGTGGCGATCATCGAGCAGAGCCAGCCGATGTGGCTGTCGTTCCTGAACTCCGAGGTCGATGCGTTGGTCACCAACGCCGGCCGCGTGCCGCCGGACTTTCTCGGGATTGCAATGCCGGGCGGCAAGCTCGCGCCATTTCTCGCCAAGCGTGGCATCCAGGGTCTGCGCAACCTCAACGCCGACTCGGGCCTCGCGTACTTCAACATGGAAGACCCGGTGGTGGGTGGATACACGCCGGAGAAGATTGCGCTGCGACGCGCCATCAGCCTGGCCTACGACGTCGACTTCGAGATCCGCAACATCCGCCGCGGCGGCATCCGCGCACAGTCGCCCGTGGTGCCGCACACCACCGGCTACGACCCCAAGTTCAAGAGCGAGATGGGCGACTACGACCCGGCGCGTGCGAAGGCGCTGCTCGATCTGTTCGGCTACATCGACCGCGACAAGGATGGCTGGCGCGACCTGCCCGATGGCAAGCCGCTGTCGATCGAGATGGCGAGCCAGCCCGATGACCTGACGCGCAAGTTCGATGAGCTGTGGAAGAAGAACCTAAACGCAATCGGCATCCGCATCGTCTTCCGGCCGGCGCAGTGGCCCGAGAACCTGAAGGCTGCGCGCGCCGGCAAGCTGCAGTTCTGGCAACTCGGCACGTCGGCCGCGGGCTCCGATGGGCAAGGTTCGTTGAGCCGTCTGTACGGTCCGCAGTCGGCGAGCCAGAACCTGTCGCGCTTCAAGCACGCCGAGTTCGACAAGATCTACGCGCGCATGCGTGAGATCCCCGACGGCCCCGAGCGCGAGGCGCTGTTCCTGCAGGCCAAGCGAATCGCGGCCACGTACATGCCGTATCGCTACACGGCGCACCGCGTGGAAGCCGATTTGCTGCACGGCTGGGTCTCGGGCTACCGCCGCCCGTTGTTCTGGCTCGAGTGGTGGCACATGGTCGACATCGACACCGGCAAACAGGCCGCGCTGCTGCACTGAGATGCCGCTGCCCGAGCCGCAGATCACGCGCTACCAGCGCTTCCTGCGCCAATCACAAGGCCTGCGGTTCGACACCTACGACGCGCTGTGGCGCTGGTCGGTGACCGACCTCGAGGCGTTCTGGCGTTCGATCTGGCAGTTCTTCGATCTGCAATCGCCCACGCCATACGCGCGCGTGCTCGGCGACGAGCGCATGCCCGGCGCGCGCTGGTTCGACGGCGCGCAGGTCAACTATGCGCAGCAGGTGCTGCGCCATGTCGATTCGCTGCAGGCGGCCGGGCATCCGGCGATCCTGTTTGCCGACGAGCCGATGCTGGCGCAGGGCCGTGTCGACACGCTGTCATGGGCCGATCTGCGCCGCCAGGTGGCGGCTTGCGCAGTGGCGCTTCGGCGCCTCGGCGTGAACCGTGGCGATCGTGTGTGCGCGTACCTGCCGAACCGGCCCGAGACCGCGGTGGTGTTCCTCGCCTGCGCCAGCCTGGGTGCGATCTGGTCGATCTGCTCGCCCGACATGGGCCCGGTCGCCGTGCTCGACCGCTTTCGGCAGATCGAGCCGAAGGTGCTGGTCGCCTGCGACGGCTACCGCTACGGTGGCGCCGCGCACGACCGGCGCGCCGTGGTGCGCGAGCTGATCGAGCAGCTGCCGAGCGTGGCGCACCTGGTGTGGCAGCCATTGCTGGGCGCGGGCGATGACCTCGGTGCGCCGCTGCCCGCGCACTGCGCAGGCCATGCGTTGTCGCAGTGGCTGCAAAGCGATGCGACCTTCGATCCCGAGTGGCTGCCGTTCGACCATCCACTGTGGGTGGTGTACTCCAGCGGCACCACCGGCTTGCCGAAGCCGATCGTGCACGGGCACGGCGGCGTGATGATCGAGGGCCTGAAGCTCACCACGCTGCACAACAACATCGGGCCAACGCTCGCCACCGGCGAGCGCTACCACTGGTACTCCAGCACCGGCTGGATCATGTGGAACTGCCAGGTCGGCGCGCTGCTGGGCGGCACCACGATCTGCCTGTTTGACGGCAGCCCTTCGGGTCCGTCGAAGGCTCCCGACTGGAGCACGCTGTGGCGCTTTGCCGCGCTGACGCGCACCACTTTCTTCGGTGCCGGCGCGGCCTTCTATGCGTCGTGCCTCAAAGCCGGCGTGTCGCCCAAGGACGTGGCCGATCTGTCGTCGTTGCGCGCGCTCGGCTCCACCGGCTCGCCGCTGGCCAACGAGTGCTACCGCTGGGCCTGGGACCATTGCCCCAAGGTCGACGGCCGCGACATCTGGCTCACGCCCATGAGCGGCGGCACCGACTTCGCCGGCGCCTTCATCGCCGGCTTGCCGACGCTGCCGATGGTCGAGGGCGAGATGCAGTGCCGCTGCCTCGGCTCGGCGGTGGAAGCGTGGAGCGAGCCCGACGCCTCGGGCCGCGGCAGGAGCCTGATCGACGAGGTGGGCGAGCTCGTCTGCACGCGGCCGATGCCGTCGATGCCGCTGTACCTGTGGGGCGACACCGACGGCCGGCGCCTGCACGACAGCTACTTCGACATGTACCCGGGCGTCTGGCGGCACGGCGACTGGATCCGCATCGTGCCGCATGCCGACAGCGGTGCCAGCGGGGCCATCATCTACGGGCGCAGCGACGCCACCATCAACCGGCACGGCGTGCGCATGGGCACCTCGGAGCTGTACCGCGCGGTCGAGGCACTGCCCGAGGTGCTCGACAGCCTGGTGGTCGATCTCGAATACCTCCGGCGCGAGAGCTGGATGCCGCTGTTCGTGGTGCTGCGTGAGGGCCACGTGCTCGACGCCGCATTGACCCAGCGCATCAAGGTCGTGGTGCGCAACGCGCTGTCGCCGCGCCACGTGCCCAACGACGTGTTCCAGGTGGCGGCGATCCCGCGCACGCTGTCAGGCAAGAAGATGGAGTTGCCGGTCAAGAAGCTGCTGATGGGCGCCGAACCGGCCAGCGTGCTGAAACGCGATGCGATGGCCAATGCCGACAGTGTCGATTGGTTCATCGCACTGGCGCGCGAACGCGCTCAGCGCGCTTAGCGAACGCGACTCACGAATGGGGCGCTCGTCCATTCCCGGCAGATTGACACGGACCGCGCCGAAATCAGGGTGCGCCCCGCGCCCGGGCGGAATAATCGCCGTCGAGACCGCGTAAGCCCCCATCAGTGCAAGCCGACGATGTCTTCCGCCAGCAACTGCTCGGGGTGATCCCGCGCCTGCGCCGCTATGCGCGCTCGCTGGTGTTCGACGCGTCGGCGGCCGATGATTTGGTGCAGACAACCTTGGAACGTGCGCTCGCCCACTGGCATCAGTTCGACCAGCGTCGAGACCTGCTGGTGTGGGTGCTTTCGATCGCGCACAACGCGCATCTCGACCAGCGGCGGCGCGACGCGCGCCTGTCGGTTGTCGACCCGGAACGCGCCAGCGCCGACCAGGACGCTTTGGGCGGCGACCCCGGCGTCGACGTGGGGCTGCGCATCGATCTCGCGCATGCGCTGTCGCGCCTGTCGCCGGAGCAACGCGAGCCGCTGTTGCTGGTCTCGGTGGAGCAACTCACCTATGCCGAGTGCGCCGAGGTGCTGCGCATCCCGGTGGGCACGGTGATGTCGCGCGTGTCGCGCGCCCGCGCCGTGCTGCGCCAGTTTCTCGATGGCAGCGCGCGGCCCGCGGCCGGTGGGCATCTGAGGCGGGTGATATGAACAGCCCGGCCCAACGTCCCGACGACGCGCTGCTGTCGGCCTGGCTCGACGGCGAGGTGGAGGGCGCCGACTGCGCGCGCATCCAGGCCTGGCTGCAGGAACACCCGGAAGATTCGGCACGCGTGCGCCTTTGGGCGGCCGATCGCGACGCCTTGCGTGCGCGCTTCACGCCGACGCTCGATGAGCCGATCCCCGAGCGCCTGACCCAAGCGGTGTGGCGCCGCGGCGGCGAGCGCCGCGGCTTGTCGTGGGCTTGGCCGATGCAGGCGGCGGCCGCGGTGCGTGTTGTTGGCACTGGGCATCGCCATCGGCACGTTGTGGCGCGGCAGCACGTCGGCCGAGACGATGGCCGGCGGCGGGCGCAGCTGGACGCAGCGTGCCGCCGTGGCGCATGCGGTGTACGCGCCCGAGGTGCGTCACCCGGTGGAGGTGAGCGTGCGCGAAGGCGACGCGGCACAACAGCGTGAACAAGAGGCGCATCTGTCGCGCTGGCTGACGCGCAGGCTGACCGTGCCGGTGAAGCTGTTCGATCTGCGCGACCAGGGGTTCGAGCTCGTCGGCGGCCGTCTGTTGCCCGATGCGGCGGGTCCGAGCGCGCAGTTGATGTACCAAGACTCCATGGGCATGCGTGTGACGGTGTACCTGCGCAAGTCCGGCGAGCACGATGCGCCGGCTGCATTCAGCTACGAACGTCGAGGCGACCTCGGCATGTTCTATTGGGTCGAAGGGCGCAGCGGCTACGCGCTGGTGGGCACCCAATCGCGCGAGCGGTTGCTGTCGCTGGCGCAGGCCATCGCCAAACAGGACCAGTTGCCGGCCAGCGCACCGGCGCGCTAGCCGTCGCCATGCGCTGAACATCACGCGCGCCCGGCGTGCGCGTTGCGTGGGGTCCCTAGAATCGGACGATGCCGACGTTGCCCGTGGCCCCGACTGCGCGAACGCGCGCAGTCGCCGCGCATCGCCTGCTCGTCGTCACCGTGCTCGGGTTCGCATCCGGCCTGCCGTTGGCCCTCACCGGCCAGGCGCTGCAGGCCTGGTTGAGCGTCGAAGGCATCGACATCGCGACCATCGGCTTTCTCAGCCTGGTCGGGTTGCCGTACACGTTCAAGTTCCTCTGGGCGCCGTTGATGGACCGCTTCGAGCTGATGCCGCAACTCGGTCGGCGCCGCGGCTGGCTGGTGGTGACACAGCTCGCGCTCGCGGCCACGCTGTTGCTGCTGGCCGCCACGCCGCCGAAACAGTCGCTGCAGACGTTCGCGCTGCTGGCGCTCGCGGTGGCATTCGTGTCGGCATCGCAGGACGTGGTGATCGACGCCTATCGCACCGACCTGCTGAGCGCGGCCGAGCGTGGCCTCGGCTCGTCGCTCAACGTGCTGGGCTATCGCCTGGCGATGATCGTGTCGGGCGGCGTGGCGCTGATCTGGACCGACCCGTCGCAAGGTGGCGGCTGGACCTGGGGCGAGGTCTACCGCACGATGGCGTGGCTGATGGTCGGCGCTGCGGCGTTCTCGCTGCTCGCCTTGCCTCGACTGGCGCCCTTGCAAGAGGGCCCGCGCGCGGTGGCACGCAACGACGTGATCGGCTTCATCGCCGTGCTGGCGGCGGTGGGGCTCGGTTATCTGCTGACGCGCGAGTACGGCGGAGCGATCGCGCGCACGCTGCTGTCGCCGTGGCTGGCGCGCAGCACGCTCAATGCCAATCTTCAGGCGCGCTGGGTCGACCTGGCGACGCTGTTGCTGGGCATCGCCTTCACGCTGCCGCTGGCGGCGTTCGCCGCGCGCAAGGCGCACTTCGAGACGCTGCTGTCGGGCTTGTCGAACTACTTCGCATTGCCCGGCGCGGTGGGCTTCCTCGTCTTCATCGTGCTCTACAAGCTCGGCGACGCGTTCGCCGGCTCGCTGATGACACCGTTCCTGCTGCAGGCCATGGCCTACAGCTCGGCCGAGGTCGGCGTGGTCAACAAGATCATCGGCCTGTGGCTGACGATCGGCGGCGCACTGCTCGGCGGCGCGTTGATGCTCAAGCTCGGGCTTGTACCGCGCGCTGATGCTGTTCGGCGTGCTGCAGATGGCGAGCAACGTCGGCTTCTGGTGGCTGGCCACCGCGGGCAAGGGCCAGCTGCCGGGCCTGACGATCCCGGCGTTCAACCTCGGCTTCGTCGAACTCGCGCAGGCCACGCCAGTCGACGGCGGCCTGCTGATGGTGATCGCGGCCGAGAACATCTCAGGCGGCATGGGCACCGCGGCATTCGTCGCGTTGCTGATGGCGTTGTGCAACCAGCGCTTCACCGCCACGCAGTTCGCACTGCTGAGCGCGTTCGCGTCGGTCGGCCGCGTGTGGGTCGGGCCGCTGGCCGGCGTGCTGGCCGAAGCCATCGGCTGGCCGACGTTCTTCGTCGTCTCCACGGTGCTGGCGGCGCCGGCTTTGGTCATGCTGTGGTGGATGCGCGCGCCGATGCGCGCGCTCGAGCCGCCGCCGCAAACCGCTGTCGTCGACGACTGAGCACGGCGCGCGGCGCGGCAGCGCCTGCCTAGAATGGCTGGAAGCGGGCACACCGCATGCCCTCAGAAGAGCGACGATGAGCAGCGACTTCACGCTTCACGCCCCGATCGACGCCCCGGCGTTGGCCCATGCCCGCGGCTGCCGCTGTGCGCTGCACGGCCGGCGCCTGTTCACCGGCGGCGGTGTTCGCCGCGGCCACGCTGCCGGGCATGGCTGTCGCGCAAACGATCCCCGAGTGCAAGCGCAGCAGCTTCACCAAAGTCGTGTCCGCGCAGCAGCTCGAACAGGCCGCCACCGAGCAATACCGCCAGATGCTGGCGCAGGCGCAGAGCAAGAAGGCGCTCGGCCCGAAAGACCATCCGCAGGTGGTGCGGCTGCGCACGATCGCCGAGCGCATGATTCCCTACACCGTCGCGAATGCAACGCCGACGCGCGCAACTGGAAGTGGGAAGTCAACCTGCTCGGCTCGCAGGAGCTCAACGCGTTCTGCATGCCCGGCGGCAAGATCGCGTTCTTCTACGGCATCCTGTCCAAGCTGCAACTCGACGACGACGAGGTGGCCGCGATCATGGGCCACGAGGTGTCGCACGCGCTGCTGGAGCACGCGCGCGAGCGCATGGGCAAGACGACCGCCACGCGCTTGGGCATCGAGCTCGGTGCGGCGATCTTCGGCCTCGGCAATGCCGGCCGCATGGCGGGCGACCTGGGCGGCCAGCTGCTGACCCTGAAGTTCAGCCGCGATGACGAATCCGAGGCCGACTCGCTCGGCCTGATCCTGGCGCGCCAAGGCCGGCTACAACCCGCGCGCCGGCGTGACGCTGTGGCAGAAGATGCTGCAGGCCAACAAGGGCGCTCCGCCGCAGTGGCTGTCGACCCACCCGTCGGGCGAGGCCCGCATCCGCGAGATCGAGTCGCGCCTGCCGAGCGTGCAGCCGATCTATGCCGCGGCCCAGAAGCCGCCGCAGAAGTTCGGCCCGCCGCCGAAGGACAGCAACAGCGGCACCGGCTGACGGCCAGCTCCTCGGCGCGATCGGCGCCACCCCCGATGGAGGGAACCCGCCCGGTGGCCCTCGTCATTCCGCCCGCGGGGCGATGGTGCCGCGGCGGCGCGGCAACGACCATCTGCCGCATCGCCACACACCACCGGGAGCCCGAATGAACGCCACCTTGTCCCTGCCGAGCCGGTCGATGCGCATGCACGGACCCGCGCGCGAACCGTCGCGCGTGATGACGCCGCTGCACGAGCTCGCGCTGCTGCCGTTGATCGAGGACCGCGGAACCCGAGGCCGATGCGGAGTTCAGCCGCTGTGGCTGGTTCGATTCCAGCCTGGAACTCGCCGCCGGACTGCAGGTGATCGAGTTCGTCGACGCGCTGCCGGCGGGTCTGCCGCTGCAACTGGCTTGAACCCGGCGGCGCTGTCGCCGGCCTGTCTGGCGCAGATGCAGTTCGTCGGGGCGGCCTGACGGCCGGTCGCAAAGCGGTCGCGGCGCCGGGGTGCGCTGCCTACAGTTCACTCCATCGATGACGCAGACCGCGACACCGGACCCAAGGAGAGCACCATGACCCGCAACATCACCGCCCAAGCCGTTTCGTTCAGCCTGGCCCTGCTGGTCACGGTCAGCACCCTGGTCGGCCTGAACAGCCTGGCCGCCACCGAGCACAGCTCCCAGCAGCAGGTTGCCGCCGCCAAGGCCGCCCGGGCCTGAAGCCTCGCCGGTCGCGCCGTCGGTGCGACTCGGCCGCCACACAAGGGGCATGCGCCAGCCGGTGCATGCCCCTTGCTCATTGACGCCGCGTCCCGCGCGCCTACGATGCACCGGCACAGCCACAACGCGGAGACAAGTTCGATGAAGGCCATCTGGCAGGGCGTGGTCGTCGCCGAGAGCGACGACACCGTGGTGGTCGAGGGCAACCACTACTTTCCCGAGAGCTCGCTGAAGGCCGAGTACACGGCCTTCAGCAACCACCGCACCAGTTGCCCGTGGAAGGGCCAGGCGCACTACAAGAGCCTGCTGGTCAACGGCGAGATGAATCCCGACGCCGTCTGGTACTACCCCGAACCCAGCGAAGCCGCCCAGGAAATCAAGGGCCGCGTCGCCTTCTGGAAAGGCGTCAAGGTCGAGTGACGCACCCCGCCTGCCCGCCGAACCGGCGGCACGGGAGACGGGCGGTGGGTGGCGGGCCATGGACCAACTGACTGCGCGCGACCTCATCTTCGTCGGTCTGGTGACCCAGACCGTGCTCGCGTTGTTGTTTGCGCTGGTGTGGCGCGCGTTGCGCCTGGCCTGGCCGGGTTGGCTGGCGCTCGGGTTCCTGGCCAACGCCAGCTCCTACCTGGCGATGGTGGGCGCGGGCATGTTCCGCGAGGCGCTGCACGTGCAGCCGGCGGTTCCGGTGGCGCTGCTCGCGGTGGCGGCCATCGTGCTGATCACCGCCGGCGTGATCGCTTACGTGGGACTCGAGCCGCGGCAGGCGCGCCGACTCAACACCGCATCGGTCGGCGTGGCGCTGGTGTCGATCGCGCTCGGCCTGGCGGGCGTGATCAATCGCGCCTCGGGTTATCTCGTGATGGCGGTGTACGTGGTCGGCTGGGCGTGGCTGTTCGTGCGGGCGATGTTCGCCGAGCCGCACAGCGGCCACGGCTTCGTCGTGCTCGCGCTGCTGGCGTACCCGCTGTCGGTCGGCACCGTGCTCGCCGGTTGGGTGCCACCGAGCCTGCTCGCAACGGCGGCCGTCTTGCCGTTCTGCGGTGCTCGGCGCCACGCTGCTCACCACCGGTCTGCTGCGTGCGCAGCGACAGGCGGCGCGGGCACTGGCCGAGCGCGAGCAGGCGCAGGCCCAACTGCGCGCGGCGCACGACTTCCTCGAAATCGAAGTGACGCAGCGCACCGCCGAGCTGCGCGAAAACATCGACGGCCTGGAGAGCTTCAACCGCAGCGTGTCGCACGACCTGCGCACGCCGCTCGGCGGCATCGTCGGCGTGGCCCGGCTCGGGCGCGAGGCGCTGGCCGCGGGCGATCCGGAGCAGGCGCGCCGCATGCTCGACCTGATCGAGAGCCAGGCGGTCAATTCGGTCAAGTTGGTCGAGGCGCTGCTGGCGCTCGCGCGCGCCAGCGACGCCAGGCTGCAGCTGCGGCCGGTCGACAGCGGCCAGTTGGTGGCCGACGTGGTCGCGAGCGCTGCCCGATACCGGTCCGCGCCAGATTCGCGTGGCGGCGTTGATGCCGACCGTGCACGCCGACCCCGAGCTGCTGCGCCAGGTATTCGCCAACCTGATCGGCAATGCGCTCAAGTTCGCGGCGCCGCTGCGTGCGCCCCATGTCGAGGTGGGCGCGATGGAAGCGGCAGGGGAAGCGGTGTTTCTCGTCCGCGACAACGGTGTCGGCTTTGCGCCCGATGCGGCGCATCGGCTGTTCAAGCCGTTTCAGCGCCTGCACGATCGCCGCTACGAGGGCTTCGGCGTGGGCCTGTCGATCGTCAAGCGCATCGTCGACCGCCACGGCGGCCGCGTGTGGGCCGAAGGCCGGCCCGGCGAGGGTGCGAGCTTCTACTTCACGCTGGGAGTCAGCGCGCCGGTCGCGGCCGGATGACCAGCGGGCAGCCGATCAAGCAGCGAGCTTGCCGCTCTGGAAGTCTTGCACCGCCTCCATCAACTGGTCGCGCGTGTTCATCACGAACGGACCGTACTGCGCGATCGGCTCGCGCAGCGGGCGACCGGCCACCAGCAGCGCGCGCGCCGGCTGGTCGCCCGCGTGCAGCACCACGCCGTCGCTGCCCGGCGTGTTGGCCAGGATCGCCATGCGCTGCGTGTCGATCGGGCGCCCGGCGATCGTGACCGCGCCGCGGTAGACGTAGACGAACGCGTTGTGCTCGGCCGGCAGCGGCTGGTGGAAGTGCGTGCCCGCATCGAGATGGATGTCGAGCAACAGCGGCTCGGTGCGCTCGCGGTGCATGGCACCCGACATGCCGTGGCTGACGCCGGCGATCACGCGCACCGTCACGCCCTTGAGCCGCAGCTCGGGAATCTCGGTGCTCGGAATGTCACGGTAGCCGGCGGGCTGCATCTTGTCCTTGGCCGCCAGGTTGAGCCACAGCTGGAAGCCTTCCATGCGGCCGTCTTCCTGCTCGGGCATCTCGCTGTGGATCACGCCGCGGCCGGCCGTCATCCACTGCACGCCGCCGTTGGTCAGCAAGCCTTCGTTGCCGCCCGAGTCGCGATGCCGCATGCGCCCGGCAATCATGTAGGTCACCGTCTCGAAGCCGCGGTGCGGATGGTCGGGGAAGCCGCCGATGTAGTCGCCCGGGTTGTCGGTGCCGAACGCATCGAGCATCAGGAACGGGTCGAGCCGGTGCTGCAGGTCGCTGGTCAGCACGCGCGTGAGCTTCACGCCGGCGCCGTCGCTGGTGGCCTGGCCGGCCACCACACGCTCGACGCCACGTTCGTTGGTGAGGATGGTGTTCATGACAGCCATCGTGGCACGAACATGGCCTCCCGTGGGCGCAAAGGACTTGAATGCGGCGTTGCATGCGTTTGCAACGCGGCGAGCGCGCGGTTCAGGAGCGAACGCGGTGCCGTTCAATAGTGAACAGGGCCGCTCTGGCTCGCTTGACGACCCGGTGCTTCAATGCCGGCAAGTCGGAGGGACCGATGGAGCGCAGGGCGTGGTTGTTCGGATGCGTGGCGATTGCGGCCGGGCCGCCCGCTGCATGGCCGCAGGCCCGCCCGGTCATTGCCGTACTCAACGGATCGATGTCCGAGGGCATGCGGGACCTGGTCGAAGAGTTGCATGGAGGCATGGCGGAGCTCGGACGCCGCGACGTCGAATGGCAGTTCCGCTTCGCCGAAGGGCGACCCGAACACCTACCCGCGCTGCTTGACGAGCTCCTGAGGCTGCGGCCTGCTGTGCTGGTCGCCGTGGGGCCTCGGCCGGTGATGGTGGCGCGTGACGCCCGGGTGGCCCTGCCCGTGGTGGCGGTGCACATCGACGACCCCGTGGTGATGGGCATCGCGCAGACGGCGGCGCGCCCGGGGGGCTGGTTCACCGGCATCTCCGCCGCCTTCGACGGCATCCTGCAGCGGCGCTTGCAGCTGCTGGCCGACTTGGTGCCCAGTTCGCAGCGTCGCTTGGCGGTGCTGATGAATCCACAGACGGTGCGGGCCCAGGGCGTGCGCGAGACCTTGAATCCTCTCGAGGCGACCTTGGGTGCGATCGGGCTGTCGAGGCCAGCACGGCGACCGATCTCGATGCGGCCTTCAAGACGCTGGCGCGCGAACGTGTGACCGGCCTGGTGGTGCTGGCCGACGCCCAGTTCTGGGCTTTGCGCCACGACATCGGCGCGCGTTGCCAGGTGCTGAGACTGCCGTCGGTGTGGGGCGGCCGCGGCTACCTGGATGCCGGCGGCGTGGCCTCGTACCAAGGCGATGTTCGTGCGCTGTATCGCCGCTCGACGGCGCTGATCGACAAGATCCTCAAGGGCACGCCACCGGGGGAGATCCCGTTCGAGCAGGGGACGAAGTTCGAACTCGTGATCCACCGACGCAATGCAACCGCCCTGGGGCTGGTCATTCCGGCACGCGTGCTGGTGGCGGCCGACGAGGTGATCGAATGACGCGCGGTGAATTCGCGATGGTGTCTGAAAGAGCTCGAGCGCATCATCGACAAACCGGCGTTGGCTCAGGGGAAATGACGATGCACCGACTGGCACGCCGCCACTTCATCGCCTCGTGCGCGTGGCGTTGGGTCGAGCACATGGGCTCAGGAGCGCATCTACCGCGTGGGCTACCTGAGCTGGCAGGACGAGGGCACCTACTACGACGCCACCTTGCGCGGCTTTCTTGAGGGCCTGCGCAGCGAGGGCTTCGCGGAGGGCAAGAACCTGCAGCTGATCCGCCGCTCGGCGTCGAACAACGCCGACCGCTTCAAGCCGCTGGCCAAAGACCTGGCGCACATTCCGGTCGACCTGTACTTCGCGCCCGCCACCGCGATGGCCACCGCCGCGTGGTACGCCGACAAGAAGACGCCGATCGTCATCGCCACCATCATGGATCCGGTGGAGCTGAAGTTCGTGAACTCGCTGGCGCGGCCGGGCACCCGGGTGACCGGCGTCACCACGATGAACCAGGAGCTCACAGTCAAGCGGCTGCAGCTGCTGATGGAGGTGGTGCCGGGCCTGAAGCGGGTGGGCGTGGTGGTCGACGAGGCGATGCGCGAGGCCTGCTCGCAGGAGATGGATCACGCGCTGAAGGCGGCCAAGCAGCTCGGGCGTGACGGTCGTCACCGTGCACATCGACCGCCCCGAGCTGCTCGACACGGGATTCAGGAAGCTCGTCGATGCCAAGGTGCAGGCGGTGACGAGCACGCTGCTGTCCACGCGCAACAACCTGGAGAAGGAGTACGCCGAGGCGGCGTTGAAGTACAGACTGCCGTCGATGTTCGAGCAGGGGATCGGCGCGCGTCTGGGCGGCCTGATGAGCTACGGCCCCGACTTCGAAGACGTGTTCCGCCGCGCCGGCCGTTATGCCGGCAAGGTGCTCAAGGGCGCCAATCCGGCCGAGCTGGCGATGGAGGAGCCCCGCGAGTTCCGCATGGTGCTCAACCTGAAGACCGCGCGCGAGCTCGGCATCACGATCCCCCCGACGGTGCGCCTGCGCGCCGACGAGGTCATCGAATGAAGCTGCCGCGCTGGCGCCTGTTCCCGAAGTACGCGACGCTGATCATCGCGGTGGTGGCCAGCGTGCTGGGCGCCAGCAGCGCGGTCAGCCTGGTGTTCTCGTGGCGCGAGATCCAGGCCCATCTGGTGGCGCTGCAGAACGAGAAGGCGCACGGCGCCGCGTCGCGCATCGAGCAGTACATCCTCGACATCGAGCACCAGCTCGGCTGGACGGCGTTTCCGCGCTTGGACACCTCCGGCGATGCGCTGGAACAGCGCCGCATCGAGTACCTCAAGCTGCAGCGCCAGGTGCCGGCGATCACCGAGCTGGTGTGGATCGGCACCGATGCCCGCGAGCGGCTGCGGGTGTCGCGGCTGGCGATGGATGCGGTGGGCGCCGGCACCGACCTGTCCAAGGATCCGGCGTACGTGGCGGCGCGGGGCGGACAAACCTGGTTCGGACCGGTGCAGTTCCGCAAGGGCACCGAGCCCTACATGGCGATCGCGCGGCCGGCCGGCGGCGACGGCGGCGTGACGGTGGCCGACGTGAACCTCAAGTTCGTGTGGGACGTGGTGTCGCGCATCAAGATCGGCGCAATGGGCCTGGCCTATGTGGTCGATGCCAACGGCACGCTGATCGCCCACCCCGACATCAGCCTGGTGCTGAAGAAGACCGACCTGAAGGCCCTGCCGCAAGTGGCCGCTGCACTCGATCAAGGTGCCGTGCCGGCGAGCGACGCGCGCGACCTGAGCGGGCAGGAGGTGTTTGCCGCCACCGCACGCATCCCCACGCTGAACTGGACGGTGTTCGTCGAGTCGCCGCGCAAGGAGGCGTTCGCGCCGTTGTACGCATCGATCTTGCGCCTGGCCCTGCTGCTGATCGGTGGCCTGGTGCTGGCCGCGGCGGCGAGCTTCTTCCTCGCACGCGCCCTGGTGCGCCCGATCCGCGCGTTGCAGGAAGGTGCCGCGCGCATCGGCGCCGGCGAGCTCGGTCAGCGCATCGACGTGCAATCGGGCGACGAGCTCGAAGATCTCGCCGCACGCTTCAACCACATGAGTGCCGAACTGCAGGCTTCATACGCCGGCCTGGAGCGCAAGGTGGAGGAGCGCACGCGCGAGTTGAGCGACACGCTCGAGCAACAGACCGCGACCGCGGAGATCCTGAAAGTGATCAGCGCGTCGCCCACCGACGTGCAGCCGGTGTTCGATGCCATCGTCGAGAGCTGCCAGCGCTTGTGCGGCGGCAAGTCGGTCAACCTGCTGCTGGCATCGGGCAACCGGGTCGAGCGCGTGGCCAGCGCCAGCGAGGGCGACGTGACCGGCGGCGCCAACGTTGCGCAGTGGCCGCTCGATCACGACAGCGTGTCGGGCGACTGCATCCTGCGCTCCACCGTCATTGCCGTGCCGGACCGCGAGGCGGTGTTCGACACCTATCCGCGCACGCGCGACCTCGCCACCGCGATCGGCTGGCGCTCGGCGGTGTTCGTGCCGCTGCTGCGCGAGGGCAAGGCGATCGGCTGCATCGGCATCCTGCGTTCGCAAGCGGGCACCTTCGACGCCAAGGAGGTGGCGCTGGCGCAGGTGTTCGCCGACCAGGCCGTGATCGCGATCGAGAACGTGCGGCTGTTCAACGAGACCAAGGAGGCGCTTGAGCAACAGACCGCCACGGCCGAGGTGCTGCAAGTGATCAGCAACTCGGTCGCCGATGCGGCCCCGGTGTTCCAGAAGATTCTGCAAAGCTGCCGGCGTCTGTTCGGCGGAGAGGCGTCCGTCGGCAGCAGCATCGTGCTGTTGGGCGAGGACGACCGGTACCACATGGTCGACTACCTTGGGCCGCGGCGCGAGGAGACGCTGAAGCAGTTTCCGCGCTCTCGCGCCGACACGCCAGCCGCCGAGATGGCGATCCGCGAACGCCGTGTGCTGCGCATCGCCGACGTGCTGAACGGCCCCGACACGCCGGAGTCCATCCGCACGGTGTTGCTGCGGGGCGGCTATCGGAACTTCACGATGGCGATGGCGCCCATGCTCTGGAAGGACCAGGGTATCGGCGTCATCTCGGTGATGCGCGCGGTCTCCGAGCCGTTCACCGACAAGGAGATCGCGCTGCTGAAGACCTTCGCCGACCAGGCGGCGATCGCGATCCAGAACGCCCGGTTGTTCAACGAGACCAACGAGGCGCTCGAGCAGCAGACGGCCACGTCGGAAGTCTTGCGGGTGATCAGCAGCTCGGTGGCCGACACCAAGCCGGTGTTCGACGCCATCCTGCACGCTTGCGAGCGCCTGTTCGACGGGCTGCACATGGGCATCACGCTGCTCGGCGGTGATGGTGCCATCCACTTGGCCGCCCACCACGGGCCGCAGGACGACCACGCGGCGTTCGAGCAGTCGTTTCCGGTGCCCCTCAGCCACGAGTCGGGCTCCGGCGCGGCGATCCTGGCGTGCAGAGTGATGCACTACCCCGATGTGGAGCACGGGCCCGAGGTGCCGCCGTACGTGCGGCGAAGTGCGCTGCCGGCCGGCACGCGGGCCGTGATCTTTGCGCCGCTGGTTTGGGAGGAGCGCGGCATCGGCACGGTGTTCGTCGGTCGCCGCGAGGCGCGCGCCTTCTCGGACAAGGAGATCGAGATGCTCCGCACGTTTGCCGACCAGGCGGTGATCGCGATCCAGAACGCGCGCCTGTTCCGCGAGATCGAGGACAAGAGCCGCCAGCTCGAAGCCGCCAACCGGCACAAGAGCGAGTTCCTCGCCAACATGAGCCACGAGCTGCGCACGCCGCTCAACGCGATCATCGGCTTCTCCGAGGTGCTGACCGAGCAGATGTTCGGCGAGCTCAACGACAAGCAGATGGAGTACCTGTTGGACATCCATTCCTCGGGGCAGCACCTGCTGAGCCTGATCAACGACGTGCTCGACCTGTCGAAGATCGAGGCCGGCAAGATGGAACTCGACCTGTCGTGCTTCGACCTTGGCTTGCTGTTGGAGCACTCTGCCACGCTGGTGCGCGAGCGCGCGCAGCGCCACGGGCTGGCACTCGAGCTCGACGTCGGCGAAGGGCTCACCGAGTGGGTGGCCGACGCGCGCAAGGTCAAGCAGGTGGCGGTCAACCTGCTGTCCAACGCGGTGAAGTTCACGCCCAATGGCGGCCGCGTGTGCGTGCGCGCCAGGCAATTGAACGGCGTGGACGGCCATGTCGGGCACCTGGGCCGAGGTGAGCGTGACCGACACCGGCGTGGGCATCGCGCCGGAAGACCAGGCGCTGGTGTTCGAGGAGTTTCGCCAGGCCAGCGGCAACGTGCTGCGCAAGGCCGAAGGCACCGGTCTGGGCCTGGCGCTGGTCAAACGCTTCGTCGAGTTGCACGGCGGCACGGTGTCGCTGGAGAGCGAACCGGGCCACGGCTCGACGTTCCGCTTCACGCTGCCGCAGCATGAGGTAAAGGCTCTGCAGTGACGTGCCATCGAGGATTGCCATGACCAAGACGATCCTGATCGTCGAAGACAACGCCAAGAACATGAAGCTGGTGCGCGACATGCTGCAGCACCACGGCCACCGCACGCTGGAGGCGGACACCGGCGAAGCCGGCCTGGCGCTGGCGCTGCGGGAGCGTCCCGACCTGGTGCTGATGGACATCCAGTTGCCCGACATCGATGGCACCGCGGTGCTGGCGCGCATCCGCGAAGACGCCTCGTTCGATGCGATGCCGGTGCTTGCGGTGTCGGCCTCGGTGATGCCCGACGAGCAGCAGCGCATCGTGGGCTCGGGCTTCGACGGCTTCATCGCCAAGCCGATTTCGATCAAACCATTCCTCGCCGCGGTGCAGCGGGCGCTCACCGAAGGGCGGCAGAAGTGACATCCCACATCCTCGTGGTCGACGACGTCGAGAAAAACGTGCGGCTGCTGGCCGACGTGTTGACCGCCCGCGGCTACCGCACCAGCACGGCGGCGTCGGGCGCGGCGGCGCTGCAGTCGATCCAACGCGATCCGCCGGATCTGGTGCTGCTCGACGTGATGATGCCGGGCATGGACGGCTACGCGGTGTGCCAGGCGATCCGTGCCGACGCGCAGCACGCGATGCTGCCGGTGGTGCTGGTGACCGCGCTCGACCCGGCGCAGGAGCGCGTGAAGGGCCTGGAGGCCGGCGCCGACGACTTCCTCAACAAGCCGGTCAACCAGGCCGAGTTGATGGCGCGCGTGCGTTCGCTGTTGCGCATCAAGGCCTATCAAGACGAAATCCAGCGCCAGAAGAACGAACTCGCGCAGTGGAACCTCACGCTGGAGCAGCGGGTGGCCGAGGGCGTGAAGCAACTCGAGCGCGTCGGCCGCCTGAAGCGGTTCTTCTCGCCGCAGCTGGCCGAGGCCATCGTCGGCGGCGGCACCGACGACCCGCTGAAGAGCCACCGGCGCGAGATCACCGTGGTGTTCCTCGATCTGCGCGGCTTCACCGCGTTCACCGAGACCGCCGATCCGGAGGAGGTGATGGGCGTGCTGCGCGAGTACCACGCGGCGATGGGGCGGCTGATCCTGGCGCACGAGGGCACGCTCGAACGTTTCACCGGCGACGGCATCATGGTGTTCTTCAACGATCCCGTGCCGGTGCCCGATGCCGCGCCGCGCGCCGTGCGCATGGCGCTGCGCATGCAGGCCGAGGTGGCGCACCTGGCCGATGCCTGGGAGCGCCGCGGTTACACGCTGCGCATGGGCGTGGGCATCGCGATGGGCTTCGCCACCATCGGCGCGATTGGATTCGAAGGCCGCATCGACTACGGTGCCATCGGCACTGTGACCAACCTGGCTGCCCGCCTGTGCGCCGAAGCCGGCGGTGGCGAGGTGCTGGTGTCGCAGCGTGTGTTGGCGGCGCTGGGGCCCGGCTTCGATACCGAGGCACGCGGCGAGATCCAGCTCAAAGGCTTCCAGCGCCCGGTTCCGGTGCTGCGGGTGCGGGGCGAAGCGGCTTCCGCCTGAGGCTCAGTCGTCGGCTGCGCGGCCACCTCGCGCATGCGGCATCATGCGCGCCGTGGAAGGCACTTCGCCCGGTCCGGCTGTCACCGCAAGCACGCTGCCCGCAGAGTTGCTCGGCGCGTTGTCGCCGCTCGGCCATACGCGCGCGTACGCCAAAGGCACGATCGTCGTCACCGAGGGCGAGCCGGCGCTGTCGATGTACCTGATCCACGAAGGCACGCTGCGCGTGTTCGTGTCCGACGAGGACGGCAAGGAGGTCGAGCTCAACACGATGGGGCCGGGCGAGTACTTCGGCGAGCTGATGCTGGGCAGCCAGGTGCGCACCGCGACCGTGCAAACCACGTCGAAAGCCAAGCTCACGATGATCACCCGCGCCGAATTCGAGCAGGCGCTCGCGGCGCAGCCGGCGCTGGCGTTCCATGTGATCCAGCACCTGATCGACCGCGTGCGCCAGTTGAGCCGCAACGTGCAGGGCCTGGTGTCGATGGACGTCTACGGGCGCGTGGTGCGCCTGTTCAACGAGTTGGCGTGCGACGACGGCGGCAAGCGCATCGTGCCCGGGCCGCTGAGCCAGCAGAAGATCGCCGATCGCGTCGGCGCGTCGCGCAGCATGATCAATCGAATCCTGCAAGACCTCGCCGCCGGCGGCTACATCGAAGCCACGCGCGAACGAATCGTGCTGCGCAAGCCGTTGCCCAAGCGCTGGTGAGGCGATGGACCACGGGTTTGCAAACGCGACTCCCGAGCGCGGCGGTCTCGGCGCCGTGCACCGGCGCCGCCTGCGCGAAATCTGGCGCTCGGCCGGCTGGCCGTGCCAGGACCTGATCGAAGTCGAGTTGCTCGCGGCCGGCTTGCTGCAGCGCCAGCGCGATGGCGACGGTCGCGAGACCCTGCGCGTGACAGATGCAGGCATTCAGGTGCTGGCGGCCACGCTGCAGACGAACCGCGCGGCGCGCGATCCCCACGAAACCCTGGTGGCGCGAGTGGCGCGCGAGATGCAGCGCGCCGGCCGCCTGGTGTGGCGCGGACTGTCGTTGCGCGCCAAGGTGGGCGCAGGCGATGCGGCCGCGTGGGCGATGGGCATGCCCGATGTGTTCTCGATCCGCCACACCACGATGGAGGCGTACGTCGAGCCGGTGGCCCACGAGATCAAAGTGCGGCGCGCCGACCTGCTGGCCGATCTGCGACGGCCGGAGAAGGCCGAGGCCTACCGCGAGGTCAGCAGCCAGTGCTGGTACGTGCTGCGCGAAGGCATCGGCGAGGCCGACGAGATTCCGGCGGCGTTCGGTGTGATGGTGGCGCGCGAGTCGGCGCTCGAGGTGTTGCGCCCGGCGCCGCGTCGCGCGATGAAATTGCCGTTCGGTGTCTGGATGGCGCTGGCGCGTGCGGTGCCCGAGCCGCTGGACGACGAAGCCCAGGCTTGGCTCGGGGAGCCGCGCGACGACGGTGTTTGACGCTCAGCCCTGCAGCGCGGTGTGCTGCGCCGAGCGTGCGCCGGCGGGCATCAGCAGCAGGTAGAGCAGCGGGCCGATCGAGCCAAGCGCCAGCGTCAGCACGGCATAGGGCCAGAAGCGCCGGCCGTTGGCACGCGCGTCGCGCCACATCCAGGCCAGCACGAGCACCAGCGCGATGGCGATGTCGGCGAACACCTGCATGCCGGCCGGCGAGCCCAGCAGTTGTTCGTAGAAGCCCACCAGGCCGGTTTGGGCCAGCACCCAGAACGTGAAGGCGCTGAAGGCGGCGGTGACGGTGATCAGCAGCGGTCGCATGGTGGATCTCCTTTCAAGGGTGGATGCGATGGCTGCACTGTCACCGCGCTGCGTCGTGGCGGCTACTACGTCTGAGGTCATGTCCCGCGTTCAGCGCGGCGGTGATTTCGGCTGCTGTGGGTCGGGGGCATAGGCGGCATTCAGGTGCGCCGGCTTGGCCGCACGCTTGCGCATGCGGATGTTGAGCATCTCCACGCCGAGCGCGAAGGCCATGCCGAAGTAGATGTAGCCCTTGGGCACATGGTGGTCGAAGCCTTCGGCGATCAACACCACGCCGACGACGACCAGAAACGACAGCGCCAGCATCTTGATGGAAGGATGGTCGGACACGAAACGGCCGATCGCGCCGGCGAACACCATCATCAGCGCCACCGACAGCACCACCGCCGCGACCATCACCACGCGCTCGTCGACCATGCCCACCGCGGTGATGATCGAGTCGAGCGAAAACACCATGTCGATGATCAGAATCTGCAGGATCACGGCGGTGAAGGTGGCCTGGACGGCGTTGGAGGCGTGGCCTTCCGCGCCCTCGAGCGACTGGTGGATCTCACCGGTGCTCTTCCACAGCAGGAACAACCCGCCCGCGATCAGGATCAGGTCTCGCCCCGAGAGCGCCTGCCCCAGCACGGTGAACAGCGGTTCCACCAGGCCGGCCATCCATGCCAGCACCAGCAGCAAGGCGATGCGCATGAACATGGCGCCGCCCAGGCCGATGCGGCGCGCGAGGTCGCGCTTCTCGGGCGGCAGCCGGTCGACCAGGATGGAGATGAAGATGATGTTGTCGATGCCGAGCACCAGCTCGAGCATGGTCAGCATGGCCAGCGCGATCCAGGCTTGAGGATCGGTCAGCAGTTCCATCATGGCGGCGGTCCTTGGTTGGTCTTTCTGTGGATGACGGCGCCGGGCGGGTCGGCGCGGCGGGATTGTGCCGGCACGCACCGCCGCCCTCAGCGACCCGAGGGACACCGCCGATGCGGGTGTGCGCGCCGTGCCCCACCGTCGCACAATGCGGCCGTGCGTGTGAGCCACGCGGAGGACCCATGTTCCGTCGATTTCGCTTCGCTGCCTTGGTCCAGACCCTGATCGGCGCCGCGGCGTGGCTGTGCAGTGGCCTGGCCGTGGCCGACAGCGTGGCCTGGCAGCCGGCGGCCAACGATGCCGACATCGAGCGCGCGTTCGTGCTCGCGCGTGCCGAGAACAAGCCGGTCTTGTTGTACTGGGGTGCGAAGTGGTGCCCGCCGTGCAATCAGTTGAAGGCCACGCTGTTCAACCGGCATGACTTCATCGAACGCAGCAAGTCGTTGGTGCCGGTGGAGATTGACGGCGATCGGCCCGGCGCGCAAAAGCTCGGCAGCCGCTTCAAGGTGAGCGGCTATCCGACGATGGTGCTGGTGCGCCCCGACGGCGCTGAGATCACCCGCCTGCCGGGCGAAGCCGATGCGCCGCAGGTGTTGCAGTTGCTGCAACTTGGGCTGGCGGGCGGCCGGCCGACCAAGGCCGTGCTCGCCGACGCACGCGCTGGCAAGTCGATCAGCGGTGCCGAGTGGCGCATGCTGGCCTTTTATTCGTGGATCACCGACGAATCGCAACTTGTGCCGGCGGCCGAACGCGCGGGCGTGCTGGCTGGCCTGGCGGCAGGCTGCCCGGCGAGCGAGGCCGACAGTGCGACGCGGCTGATGCTGAAGGCGTTGGCCGACAGCGACGATGGCAAGGGCGTGAAAGCCGATGCGGCGCTGCGCACCCAGGTGCGCGGCTGGCTCGCCGACCCGAAGGTCGCGCGTGCGCAGATGGATGTGCTGACCAACTACGCCGGCGAGATCACCAAGGCGTTGTCGGCCTCCGGCAGCGCCGATCGCAAAGGCATCGTCACGGCCTACGACAGCGCGCTGCAGCGTCTGCAAGGCGACACCACGCTGTCGCGCGCCGATCGACTGACCGCGCTCAATGCGCGCGTGGACCTGGCCCGCATCGATGCGCCGAAGAACGAGCGACATCCGAAGATCGCGCCGGCGCTGCAGAAGCAGGTGCGCGAGATGAGCGCGCAAGCCGATCGCGAAATCACCGACGGCTACGAGCGCCAGGCGGTGATCACCGGAGCCGCCTATGTGCTCGGCCAGGCCGGCCTGTGGGCCGACTCCGACGCGTTGCTCAAGGCCAACCTGGCCAAGAGCCACTCGCCGTACTACCTGATGAGCCAGCTCGGCGGCAATGCGCGCAAGCTGGGGCACAAGGACGAGGCGCTGCGCTGGTACGAGGAGGCCTTTGCGCGCAGCGAAGGCCCGGCCACGCGGCTGCAGTGGGGCGCGAGTTACGTGAGGGCGCTGGTGGAGCTGACGCCCGCCGACGGCGCGCGCGTCGAGCGCGCGGTGGCGCGCATGATCGACGACGCGGCGCTCGACAAGGGCGCCTTCGACGGCCGCAGCGCTCGCTCGCTATCGAGCGTGGGCAAGCAGCTCACGCAATGGAACCGCGACGGCAAGCACGACGCGGTGCTCGAGCGCCTGCGCGCCAAGCTCGACCCGGTGTGCGCCAAGCTCGCCGACGACCCGGCGGCACGCAGCGCCTGCGAAGGCACGTTCAAGCCGGCGGCCGGCAAGTCCAGCGCCTGACGCGAGCGCTTGCGGCGCTATTTCAGCAAGCCCTCGGCCTTCATCGCTTCCTGCACCGCGGGACGCGCCGCCATGCGGGCCATGAACGCCTGCAAGTGGGCCAATCCCGAGAGGTCGACATTGACGCGGCTGGCCCAGTTGGTCACCGTGAACAGGTACGGATCGACCACGGTGAGTGCATCGCCCATCACGTACGACTTGCCTTCGAGTTGCTGGTTGATGTACTGGTAGCGGCCACGCAACCGCTCGCGGAACAACGCCTTGGCTTCTTCGGGCATCGCCGGGTTGAACAGCGGCGTGTACTGCTTGTGAACCTCGGTGGAGACGAAGTTGAGCCACTCGATCTGGCGGTAGCGCTCGATGGAGCCGGCGGGTGCAACCAGGCCCTTGGTCGGCGCCTTGTCGGCGAGGTACTGCACGATGGCGGGGCCTTCACTCAGGCGCTGGCCGTCGTCGAGTTCGAGCAGCGGCACGTAGCCCTTCGGATTGATCGTGTAGTAGTCGGTGCCATCGGTCAACTTGTGGGTCTTGGTGCTGGCCAACACGGCTTCGAACGGCAGGCCCAGTTCCTTCAACACGATGTGCGGGCTGAGCGAGCACGCGCCCGGGCTGTAGTAGAGCTTCATCGCCTGTCTCCTTCGGGGTGTTGGGGCAGCGCAGCATAGGCTTCGGTCCATGCCGTGGTGGCCTGCTCGGGTTTGGTCGGGCAGGTGTGTCGAACGGTCGCAAGCGGCGCGGCATGGGCGCACCTCGGCCACAATGCGCGCCCATGACGTGGTGGCGCGGCTGGATGACGGGGCTCGGCATGGCGGCGCTGCTGGGTGCCACGGCGCCGGTGCACGGCAAGTCGCTGCAGCCGTGTCGGCTCAAGGGGGTGGTGCACGAGGCGCTGTGCGGCAGCGTGCAACGCCCGCTCGACCCGGCGCGGCCGGATGGCACGCGGATTCAGGTGCACTTCGCGGTGCTGCCGGCGTTGGCGCACAACAAGCTGGCTGACCCGGTGTTCTTCATCGCCGGCGGCCCGGGACAGAGCGCGATCGAACTCGCCGGACCGCTGGCGGCGCAGTTTGCGCGCCTGAGCAACCGGCGCGACCTGGTGTTCGTCGACCAGCGCGGCACCGGCCGCAGCGCGCCGTTGCGCTGTGAGCAAGACGCCGAGGTGATGCGCCCGCTCGCCGAGTCGGTCGACGAGTCGGCGCAGTTGAAGCGCCTTGCCGACTGCCGCGAGCGGCTGAAGGCGCTGCCCCACGGCGACCTGCGCCACTACGGCACAACGGTGGCGATGGCCGATCTGGATGCCGTGCGTGCGCAGCTGGGCGCGGCCCGCATCAATCTGGTCGGCGCGTCGTATGGCACGCGTGCCGCACTGGAGTACATGCGCCTGTTCCCGTCTGCGGTGCGCCGCGCGGTGCTCGATGGCGTGGCACCGGCCGACATGGTGCTGCCGGCGTCGTTCTCCACCGACAACCAGGCGGCGCTCGACGGCTTGCTCAACTGGTGTGCCGACGATGCCGATTGCAGCGCGCGCCATCCGGCGCTCAAGCAGCAATGGCTCGCGCTGCTGGATTCATTGCCGCGCGAGGTGACGCTGACGCACCCGTACACCGGGCGCGAAGAGCGTGTGCGGCTCACGCGCGAAGCGGTGCTGGGCATGGTGCGCACGCCGCTGTACGCTGCCGGCATTGGCCGCAGGGCTGCCGCAGGCGATCGCCGAAGCGGCGAGCGGCCGTTTCACGCCATTGGCGGGTTTGGCGTCGGCCCTGAGCGGACCGGGCCGTCCGGAGGTGTACAGCGGCATGCACTTCTCGGTGGTTTGCACCGAGGACCTGCCGCGCCTGCCGCTGGCCCCGGAGCCGGACAGTGCGCAGTTCGGCCGCGCCTTCGCGCGCGTGTACCAGCAGGTGTGCGCCGACTGGCCACGCGGCAAGGTCGACGCGGCCTTCTATACGACGCCGACCGCGCCCGCTGCGACCTGGCTGCTGTCGGGCGGCGACGATCCGGCAACGCCACCGCGCCATGGCGAACGCACCGCGCGGGCGCTGGGAGCAAAGGCGCGCCACACGGTGGTGCCGCACGGCGGCCATGGCGTGATGGCCCTGGCTTGCCTGCGCGACGCGGTGCAGCGTTTCATCGATGCGCCGAACGACGACGAGGCACTCAAGGTGAACGCCGACTGTGCGGCGGGGGTGCCGCGGCCGCGCGTCTTCGTGCCGCTGGCCAGCGCATCGGCTTCGCGATGATCGAAGTGGATGGCGTGCACAAGCGTTTTGTGGCCGGACGCGGCCGCAAGGCAAAGGTCGTCGAGGCCGTGCGCGGGGTGAGTTTTCGCGCCACGGATGCCCGCATCACCGCGGTGTTGGGGCCGAACGGCGCGGGCAAGACCACCACGCTGCGCATGGTCGCGGCGCTGCTGGTGCCCGACAGCGGACGCATCCGGGTCGATGGCATCGACGTCGCGGTGCAGCCGCGGCAGGCGCTGGCACGCATGGGCGTGTTGTCCGACGCGCGCGGCCTGTACCCGCGCTTGACGGCGCGCGAAAACATCGTCTATCACGCACGCCTGCAGGGCATGGCCGACGACCGGGCACAGGCGCGCGCCGAGCAGCTGGCGCAAATGCTCGAGCTCAGCGCGTTGCTCGATCGGCGTGCCGATGGGTTCAGCCAGGGCGAGCGCATGAAGACCGCGCTGGCGCGTGCGTTGGTGCACGACCCGCCGAACATCGTGCTCGACGAGCCGACCAACGGCCTGGACGTGCAATCGATCCGCAGCCTGCGCGATGCACTGCGCCGGCTGCGCGACGAACAGGGCAAGTGCATCGTGTTCTGCACCCACATCATGCAAGAGGTGGAGCGGCTGTGTGACCACGTGGTGGTGGTGTCGCACGGCCACGTGATGGCCGAAGGCAGCGTCGAGGAACTGAACCGGCGCAGCGGCCAGGACGATTTCGAGGAAACCTTCGTTGGCCTGGCGTTCGGAGGCCATGCGGAGTTGAAGACACCATGAGTGCCGCGCGGCGGCGATCCACGTGCGCGCTGCGGCACGGAGCAGCGGCCAACGCGGCCAAGAGCGCGCGATGACCAGCGCCTGGGTGGTGTTCGTCAAGGAACTGCGCGACGCGCTGCGCGACCGCCGCACGCTGATGGCGGTGGTGCTGTCGTCGGTGGTGATGGGCCCGCTGGTGTTGTTCGCGCTGTCGGCGCTGGTGGCCAGCAGTGAGCAGCGCGCCGAGTCGCGCGAGATCCTGGTGGCCGGCTTGGAGCATGCGCCGAGCCTGCGCAACTTTTTCGAACGCAACACGCTGGTGGCCAAGGTGGCGCCCGCCGACTTCGAACAGCAGATGGTCAAGCGCCAGCTGGGCGAAGCGGTGCTGGTGGTGCCGCCGGACTTCGAGGCCACGCTGGCGCGCGGCGACAAGCCGGTGGTTGAAGTGGTGAACTCCAGCGCCAATCCGCGCGCCGGCGTGGGTGTGCAGCGGTTGCGTCGCGCACTGCAGGGCTTTGCGCAGGAACAGGCACTGTTGCGCCTCGCCTACCGCGGCGTGGCGCCGGCGCTGCTGGAGCCGGTGAAGGTGGAGGAGCGTGACCTGGCCGATCCGCGCGCCCGATCGGCCCAGTTGACGGGCATGGTGCCGTTCTTCGTGCTGATGGCGGTGCTGTACGGTGCGCTGAACGCGGCACTCGACACCACCGCCGGCGAGCGGGAGCGCGGCTCGCTCGAGCCGTTGTTGACGACGCCCGCATCGCGCCTGGCGCTGGTGGTTGGCAAATGGGGTGCGGTGGCGGCGGTGGGCATGTTGATCGCCGTGCTCAGTTGCTTGAGCTTTCTGCCCGCGCAGAGCCTGATGCGCAGCGAAACGCTGGCCGCGCTGTTTCGTTTCGGCGTGCGCGAGGCGGCCTTGTTTCTGGCGTTGTTGCTGCCGCTGGCCGCGACCTTGTCGGCACTGATGATGGCGATCGCCATCCGCTGCAAGACGTTTAAGGAGGCACAGGCGAGCAACACCATCGTGATCCTCGGTGTATCGCTGCTGCCGCTGCTGTCGCTGTTCAACGACAGCGGCGAGCAGCCGTGGCACGTCTGGGTGCCTGCGCTGGCGCAGATCACTCTGATGGGCCGCGTGCTGCGCGGTGAGGCCTTCGCCGCAGCCGACCTGTTGATCCCGCTTGCAGTCGCTGCAGGCCTGGCGGCGCTGTGCTTGTGGTACATCGCGCGGCACCTGCGCGCGGCGGCCACGCGTTAACCCTGACACGGGGCGAGGGACCTTGCCGCTTAGGCCGCTTGTTCGCTGATCAGCATCACCTGTTCCACTTCGTCCTGCCAGTTCAGTGTGTGCACAACCTCGTTCAAGTAACGCAAGGTTTCCAGCATCGTCAGTCCATCACCATCGACGTTGACCAGACGCAAGTTGGTCACCACCGACAGCGGGTCGGCCATCGCGACAATGCCGCGCGACAAGTGGATCCAGTCCCAGGCCATGCCGGCCTGGCTGCCGCTCGCCGCCGAAGACGCCCAGATCGTCTGGCCAGCGGTGCGGGTGGTCTGGTCGCCGGGGTTGGTGACGCGGGTCCCGAGATGCCGTAACTGCAATCGTCGAAGCTGATCTACCTGCCACAATAGTGGCGGCCAGGCGCGAACCGTCCAGGGGGGACATGCGTGTGAGGCAGGTTTCATCATGGCGTGCGACTCGTTGGATTGAACAGTTGAAAGTGTTCGGCAAGTCGCAGGCAATGAAAATCTGTAAGACCTTTCAGGTCAGGGGGCGCCGGAGACACATCCGTTGAATTAGCCACATGCTGCAAGGCGGTTATTTATCAGTGCTCCAAGCCCGGGACCGTGACGAGTTCCGGGATGAAGTGGTCCGATTCGGGCGCGCACTGGGTTTCGACACGGTGACCGCGATGGCGGTGGTCGACCATGGAATCGGCCGCAGCGATTTCGTGCTGGTCGACAACGCACCACAGGCTTTCCTCGGCGTGTACAACAACACCATGTCGTACCGTCGCGACCCGGTGATGCAGCACTGCAAGCGACAGAGCCTGCCGATCATCTGGGATCAGGCGACCTACACCGCGCAAGGCCAGGGCGACCTGTGGGAAGAACAGGCGCGATATGGCTATCAGACCGGCATCGCGATGGCGCTGCACTTGCCTGAAGGCAAGCACTTCATGCTCGGTGTCGACCGCGATCGCGCGTTGCCGAGCGACCGGCACGAGTTGACACGCCTGGTCGCTGATCTGCAGTTGTTTGCCGTGCATGCACTCGACGCCGCGATGCGCGTGCTGGTGCCCACGGATGCCGCCATTGATCTGCCTTCACTCACCCCGCGCGAACTCGAGGCGTTGCGCTGGACGATGGATGGCAAAACGGCGTGGGAAGTTGGTTCGATCCTCGGGATCACCGAGCGCACTGCGGTTCTGCACTTGAACAACGCGATGCGCAAGTTGGGATGCGTCAACAAGCATCAGGCGGTTCTGAAGGCGCTCCGCCTGGGCTTGATCCGCTGACGCAGACTCCCGAATTTGGCCCGGAATCGGCGACGCTGTCACCCTGTAAGAGTTGACAGTTTCGTGGTGACCCACCCGCTGCTGAAATCTCGTTCAGGCGCCTCAGGGACGGCGCGTCACCTGGAACGGAGACCAAAATGCAGCAGCCCCGCAAGACATCATTCCTCAAGAGCCTGTTTGGCACCAAGCGCGCACAAGCGGTGGAGCCCAAGAAGGCCGTTCAGCCGCTTGACGAGCGTCAACTCAGCCGCGTGGCGGGTGGCGTCGGCGAAACCACTTCGCCCAAGGGCGGTTGGCAATAAGGGCAGCGCCCCCTTTTCTCGACGTACCGGCGCTTCCCCCCTCCGGCCGGTTTGTCGGCGGCCCGGCTTGTCCGGGCCGTTCTGCCTTTTGTGGAACCGAATTCTGTGACGACGCCGCTGTTCCGCCCCGAGGCCATCGAAGCGCGCCGGCAGCAATGGCTCGGCGAGGTAAGGCTGGTGCGTCCACTGTCGTTGTCGGTGCTCGTGGCTCTGCTGGTGCTGTGTGCCATCGCGATCGGCTCGTGGCTCGTGCTCGGCGAGTACACGCGCAAGGCCCATGTGCGGGGGCTGTTGGTCCCCGATCGCGGATGGATCCGCTTGGTGTCACCGCAAGTGGCCACCGTTGCCGAGCGTCGCGTGACGCAGGGCCAGACGGTGAAGAAGGGCGACGTGTTGTTCGTGTTGTCGCTCGACCATCAGACGCGTGACGGTGGTGCGCAGCAACGTGTGCATCGCAGCCTGCAAGCGCGACAAGACAGCCTGCTGGAAAGCCTGGAAGCCCAACAGCGTTTGAGCCGGGAGCAAGACGCGGCGTTGGCGCTTCGCTTGAACGCCTTGAGTCGTGAGGCCGCGCAGCTCGACGGCGAGATGGAGCTGCAGCGGCAACGCTTGCTGTTGTCGCAGCAGGCACTGGCACGGCTGGAGTCGCTGCGTGCCGATGGCTTTGCGACCACCGCGCAGATTCAAGGCAAGAGCGAAGAGGTGCTGAGCCTGCGCGCGCAGGCCGCATCGTTGGAGCGCCAGCGCAGCACATTGGCGCGCGATGTCGCGGCGCTCGAAGGGCAACGCCGCGAGCTGCCATTGCGGGTGCGCGCGCGTGCCGGCGAACTGGAACGTGAAGCGCAAGCGCTGGCCAAAGAAGCCGCCGACAACGATGTCCGGCATGAACTCGTGATTCGTGCGCCGCAGGAGGGTTTGGTGGCCACGGTGCTGGCCGAACCGGGGCAAAGCGTGGCACCCGACGCCGCACTGGCGAGCTTGGTGCCGGCCGATGCGCGTCTGCAGGCGCACCTGTATGCACCGTCGAGCGCATTGGGTTTCATCCGCCCAGATCAAGCAGTGCGACTGCGCGTGGCTGCGTTTCCGCATCAGAAGTTCGGCCATCAAGCGGGCTTGGTGCAGCAGGTGTCCAGCACGCCGCTGCAAGCGGGCGAGCTCGCGGCACTGCCGCTGGCATCGAAACCCAACGAGCCGCTGTACCGGGTGACGGTGACGCTCGAGCAGCAGCACGTGATGGCTTACGGACGCGAGCAACCGTTGGCTGCAGGCATGCAACTCGAGGCCGACGTCCTGCTGGAGCGGCGTCGGCTGATCGAGTGGATGTTCGCGCCAGTCCTCGGCATCGCCGGGCGCGTGTGAGGCCTCGTCCACGATGACCGCACGGCAGCTTCGCATCGGTTTCGGCGCCCCCGCAACGCCGTTGATCCTGCAGAACGAAGCGGCCGAGTGTGCGCTCGCCTGTCTGACGATGGTGGCGGCATCGCATGGCTTGCACACCGACCTGGCCACGCTGCGTCAGCGCTTCAGCCTGTCGCTCAAGGGCGCCACGATGGCCGACTTGGCGGTCATGGCGCGATCGCTGAAGTTGCAGGCACGGGCCGTGCGGGCCGAACCGGAGCAACTCGATCAGTTGCCGCTGCCGGCGATCCTGCACTGGGACTTCAATCACTTTGTCGTGCTCGTGAAGCTGCGGCGCGACGAGGTGTTGATCCACGACCCGGCGCGCGGCGCGCGCTGGATGAAGTGGGCGCAACTCTCGAAGCATTTCACCGGTGCGGCGATGGAGCTCATGCCCGAGGCGGGTTTCACGCCACGCGCGGAGCAGCAACGCATCAGCGTGCGCCAGTTGCTCGGCCGCGTGACCGGTTTGAAGCGTTCGTTGGGGCAGATCGTTGCGCTGGCGCTGGTGCTCGAGTTCTTCGTGCTGCTGAGCCCGTTCCTGATGCAGTGGGTCGTCGACGACGTGCTCGTCAGCGCCGACCGCGATCTGCTGGTGACCTTGGGCATCGGCTTTGCAATGCTGGTGGCCATCCAGGCGGTGACCGCGGCGATCCGTTCGTGGGCCGTGCTGCACCTGTCGGCCACGTTGAATCTGCAATGGCTGGGCAACGTGTTCGCACACCTGCTGCGGCTGCCGCTGTCGTGGTTCGAGCGTCGGCACATGGGCGACATCTGGTCGCGCTTCTTTGCGGTTCAGCAGATCCAGAAGACGCTCACGACGAGCTTCCTCGAGGTGTTGCTCGATGGCGCCCTGGTGGTGGCGACGCTGGCCATGATGGCCTTGTACAGCCCGCGCCTGAGCTTGATCGTGCTGGGCTTCGTCGCGGCCTATGCGATGTTGCGTTGGGGCTTGTTCGCGCCGATGCGCCGCGCGACCGAGGAAGCGCTGGTGCACGACGCCAAGAAGACGAGCCACTTTCTCGAGTCGTTGCGCGGGGTGATGGCGATCAAGCTGTTCGGCGCCGAGGCCGATCGCCAGTCGCGTTTCATGAATCTGGTCGTCGATGCGATGAACGCCGACATCGTGGTGCGGCGGCTCGAAGTCACGCTGTCGGTGGCGCATCGCGGCCTGTTCGGCCTCGAGCGCGTGTTGGTGATCTGGGTGGGCGCGATGCTGGTGCTCGATCAGGCGCTCACCGTGGGCATGTTGTTGGCCTTTGTGGCCTACAAGGAGCAGTTCTCTCAGCGGGTCGCCGCGCTGATCGACAAGTGGGCCGAGTTGAAGATGCTCAAAGTGCAGGGCGAGCGGTTGGCCGACATCGTGCTGGCTGAGCCGGAGCAGGTCCATGCGCAAGCGCTGCCGCGCGCGGCCACCGATGACGGCACGCCACCGCGCATCGAGTTGCGCAACCTGCGGTTTCGCTACTCTGACAGCGAGCCCGAGGTGCTGCACCAGATCAATCTGAGCATCGAACCGGGCGAATCGGTGGCGATCGTGGGTCCGTCGGGATGCGGCAAGACCACGCTCATCAAGGTCATGCTCGGAATCCTGAAGCCGGTGCAGGGCGAGGTTCTGGTCGGCGAGCGGTCGCTCGACATGATGGGGTCGTCGGCTTGGCGGGCGATGGTCGGCACCGTGATGCAAGACGAGCCGCTCTTTGCGGGGTCGATCGCCGACAACATCAGCTTCTTCGATGCGCGGCCGGAGATGGACCGGGTGATCGAATGCGCCCGGCTCGCGGCGGTGCACGAAGAGATCGATGCACTGCCCATGGGGTATCACACGCTGATCGGCGACATGGGCGCCTCGCTCTCCGGCGGACAAAAGCAGCGTGTGCTGCTGGCGCGCGCGTTGTACAAGCGCCCGCGCGTGCTGTTCCTTGACGAGGCGACCAGCGCGCTCGATGTGGAACGCGAGCGGCTGGTGAATCAGTCGGTACGCCAACTGCGCCTCACGCGCGTGATCGTGGCGCACAGGCCTGAGACCGTCGCCAGTGCCGATCGCGTGATCGTGCTCGACGGCGGACAGGTGTCGAACGACCTGCGCACCGTGGGCGGCAGCGCCGCCGGCCACGCGCAACGCCCCTAAGCGTTCGCTTGGCGCGTCGGGCTTGCAGGTCTGCGGCCAGGGCCGCGGGTTCCTACAATTGCGCTTGGTGAGAGCGAGGCCTCGATGCAATTTCCCAAGCGCTTTGATGTGATCGTCGTTGGCGGCGGCCACGCGGGCTCCGAGGCGGCGCTCGCCGCTGCGCGCATGGGGTGTCAGACGCTGCTGCTCACCCACAGCATCGAGACACTGGGGCAGATGAGCTGCAACCCGTCGATCGGGGGCATCGGCAAGGGCCACCTCGTCAAGGAGATCGATGCGTTGGGCGGCGCGATGGCGAGTGCCGCCGATGAAGCCGGGATCCAGTTCCGAATCCTCAATGGGTCCAAGGGGCCGGCCGTGCGGGCCACACGTGCCCAAGCGGACCGCGTGCTGTACCGGGCGGCAGTTCGGCGCCGTCTCGAGACCCAAGCGAACCTTTGGCTGTTTCAGCAGGCGGCAGAGGATCTGATTGTCGAAGGCACAAGAGCGACGGGCGTTCTAACACAAGTGGGCATTCGCTTCTATGGCTCGACTGTGATCTTGACGGCGGGCACCTTCCTCGATGGTCGGATCCATGTGGGCCTCAACAACCACGCGGGCGGCCGTGCTGGCGACGCGGCGGCCGTGCTGCTGGCCCAGCGCCTGCGGGAGTTGAAGCTGCCCCAGGGGCGGCTCAAGACCGGAACGCCGCCGCGCATCGACGGCAGGACCATTGACTATGCTCGGTTGGTCGAACAACCGGGGGACGCAGACCCGGTGCCAGTGTTCAGTTTCATTGGTTCCGCAGAGCAGCACCCGCGTCAGGTGGCCTGCTGGATCACGCACACCAACGAGCGGACCCACGACATCATCCGCAGCGGCTTCGACCGCAGTCCGATGTTCACCGGCGTGATCGAAGGGGTGGGGCCGCGCTACTGCCCGAGCATTGAAGACAAGGTCAACCGCTTTGCCGACAAGAGCGGCCATCAGATCTTCCTGGAGCCGGAAGGACTGGACACGCATGAGGTCTATCCAAACGGGATTTCGACTTCCTTGCCCTTCGATGTGCAGCTGGCCGCCGTGCAGTCGATGGTCGGGCTGGAGAGGGCGCACATCCTGCGACCGGGCTACGCGATCGAGTACGACTACTTCGATCCCCGCGGACTGAAACCCAGCTTTGAAACGCAGGCGATCCAAGGTCTGTATTTCGCGGGCCAGATCAACGGCACGACGGGTTACGAAGAGGCGGCTGCCCAAGGGCTGCATGCCGGCTTGAACGCTGCGCTCCAGTGCCAAGGGAAGTCGGCTTGGGTGCCACGTCGCGACCAAGCCTATTTGGGTGTCTTGATCGATGACCTGGTGACCAAGGGCGTTACCGAGCCCTACCGCATGTTCACGAGTCGCGCCGAGTACCGGTTGCAACTGCGCGAGGACAACGCCGACCTGCGCCTCACCGACGTCGGACGTTCGCTGGGGTTGGTCGGCGATCCGCGGTGGGACGCCTTCAATCGAAAGCGCGATGCACTGGCTCGAGAGCAAGAGCGCCTGCGCATGACTTGGGTGAGCCCAGCGCACGTCTCGCCCGAGTTGGGAGCGCGGGTTTTGGGCAAACCGATCGAGCATGAATACAGCTTGGCTGAGTTGCTCAAGCGTCCGGGCGTGGGCTTCGATGCGGTGACTGCGTTGCATCGCGAGGCGCGCCCAGGTGCAGAGGTGGTTTCACGTGAAACACTTCACGCGGCGCTGGGTCCGGAACTCGCTGACGCGGTGATCGAGCAGGTGGAAATCCAGATCAAGTACGCCGGATACATAGGCAAGCAGGTCGACGATGTGGAGCGTGCGCGCGCCTACGATGATCTGCACCTGCCGGCGGACCTGGACTATGCAAAGGTCGTTGCGCTGAGTTTTGAAGTTCGGCAAAGGCTCAGCCAGCATCGTCCACTGACTTTGGGCCAAGCATCGCGGATCTCCGGCGTGACGCCAGCGGCGATCTCGTTGTTGCTGGTGCATTTGAAGAAGCGGCGCCTGACGGATCCGAGTGAGCCCGGCAGCTCATCGATTGCAGCCTAGCCTGAATGACGTTCGCCGTTCGGACCTCCGCGGGCGATCCGAGAGCCACGCTATCCGCTGCTGCCGCCACGCTGCGGACTCAGCTAGAACCACAGCAGTTGCAGAGTTTGGTGGCTTATGTGGAGCTGTTGCAGCGGTGGAACGCCGTGCACAACCTCAGTTCGACCAATGATGCGATGGCGCTCACGCAGCACGTGGTCGATTGCCTTGCGATCGTCCGTCCTCTGACCGAGCGCTTGGGCAGCGCGGGCGTGCAGGCGCTCGATGCCGGCACCGGCGGCGGTCTGCCCGCGGTGGTGCTGTCGGTCATGCTCCCCGATTGGACGGTCACGGCCGTCGATGCGGTCGGGAAGAAGATCGCGTTCGTTCGACAGGTGGCCGGCGAACTGGGCTTGCGGAATCTTCGTCCGATGCACGCGCGGCTCGAACGGGCGAAGCGCGACGGAGCCGGCAGCAACGTGATCGTGTCGCGCGCCTTCAGCTCTCTGCGGCAATTTGTCGAACAGACCCAACATCTGCTCGCTCCCGATGGCCATTGGGTTGCGATGAAAGGCAAACTGCCGGATTCGGAGATTCGCGATTTGCCACCCAACTGCCAACTGTTTCACGTGGAACGTCTGACGGTGCCTGGCCTCGATGCGGACCGCTGCCTGGTCTGGGTTCAACCGCGCGCACCAACCAGCGGTGTTCAATGACCGTGGCGCACGTTTTCTGCATCGCAAATCAGAAAGGCGGCGTGGGCAAGACCACAACTACCGTCAATCTGGCCGCTGGTCTCGCCAAAGTGGGGCAGCGCGCTCTGTTGGTCGACTTGGACCCGCAAGGCAATGCCACGATGGGATCCGGAATTGATAAGCGTGCGCTGACTTTGTCGGTATACGACGTGTTGCTCGAAGCGGCGACGGTGGCGGAGGCTCGCCAACGCTCCGAAGTGGGTGGCTACGACGTGCTGGGGGCCAATCGAGAGCTCGCTGGCGCCGAGGTGGAACTGGTTGGCTTGGAGCGCCGCGACCAACGGCTGCGCACCGCGCTGGCTGCCGTCGCCGATGAGTACGACATCGTCGTGATCGACTGCCCTCCGAGCTTGAGCCTGCTCACGTTGAATGGCTTGTGCAGCGCCCACGGGGTGATCGTGCCGATGCAATGTGAGTACTTCGCTTTGGAGGGCCTGACCGACTTGGTAAACACCATCCGCCAGGTGCACGCCAACCTCAATCCGGACCTGCAGATCATCGGCCTGCTGCGGGTGATGTTCGATCCACGCATCACGCTGCAGCAGCAGGTTAGCGAACAACTGAAGGGGCACTTCGGCGACAAGGTATTCGACGCCGTGATCCCTCGAAATGTTCGCCTCGCGGAAGCACCGAGCTACGGTCAACCCGGCATCGTCTTTGACCCGTCCGCCAAGGGTGCACAGGCCTACTTGGACTTCGCGCGCGAGATGGTCGAACGTGTGAAGCACATGGCGATCGCCTGATGCACGGCGCGAAGTTCTCGCCAGCCCTCTTGTCGCGGGTGGAAGATGCAGGCCTCAACGCCAGCGCACCTCCCCAGCAACGGTGGCTCGATGGTTGGCTGGTCCGATTCTGCGCAGGCAAGGCCAAGCGCGCGCGCTGCATCAATGCGGTGGCGACCGGCCAGCTGCCGGTGCTGGACAAGCTGGCGCTGTGCCAGCAACTGTTCGACGAGATGGGGCTGCCCATGATCGTGCGCGTGACCCCGATGTCGCAGCCACGCAACCTTGACGGGATGCTCGAAGCGGCTGGACTGCGCGCGTTCGACGACACCCGCGTGATGGTCCATGCGGATCTGTCGACCCTGCAATCAGAGCCGCTCGAAGGCGACGTGTCGCTGCAGCGGGTCGGCCACGCGGCCTTTGCTCAAATCGTCGGCCAGCTGCGTGGCTCGCCCCTGGCGCAACAGCAATCCCACGCGCAGCGGCTGGAGCTGTCGCCCGTGCCATTCGAAGGGTGGATCCTGCGTCCGGTGGGCGAGTCCACCGTTCTGGCATGCGGGCAGACGGCGATGGAGGCCGACATGGTCGGGCTCTACGACGTGTTCACTGCCAGTCAGGCCCGCAACCAGGGCTGGGCGCGCAAGCTGTGCGCGGAGTTACTGCATCGCGCGGTCAAAAAGGGCGCACGAACCGGCTATTTACAGGTAGATGCCAGCAACTTGCCGGCACGCGCCGTCTATCAGCGCCTCGGGTTCGATGACGGCTACGCGTACCACTACCGCACATCAGCCCAGCAGGTCGACTGAGCCAGCGTCTCGCGCGGATTTCAGGCACTCAAGCCAAGGCCTTCATCGAGGCCGAGGTGCACGTTCATCGACTGCACGGCTGCACCGCTCGCGCCCTTGCCAAGGTTGTCAAGCCGAGCCATCAAGATGGCTTGGTCGCCGCTCGCAAAGACGAAGAGCTCGCACCGGTTGGTGTCGTTGCATGCTTGCACGTCAAAGTAGCCCTCGTCGAGCACCGACGCATCGCCAAACGGCATGACCTTGACGAAGCGCTCGCCGGCATACCGCTGCGCCAGTGAATCGTGCAACTGGCGGGGATCGACCGGCTTGCGCATGGCACTTAAGTGCAAGGGCACACTTACCGACAAGCCCTTGTAGAAGTTGGCCACGATCGGCATAAAGATCGGCCGGGTGCGCAACGCCGACTGCACCAACATCTCGGGCACATGCTTGTGCGCGAGACCCAGCCCGTACGGTCGCGGCGCCGCCAGGTGGTGAGGTAGCGGCTCTCGCCGGTACGACTCGATCATCTTGCGGCCGCCGCCGGAGTAACCGGTGATCGAAGTGGCCGCCAAGCGCGCATCGGCATCGATCAGGCCGGCGTCGAGAAGCGGCCGCACCAGCAGGATGAATGCAGTGGAATGACAGCCGGGGTTGCTGATGCGCTTGGTGCGGCGCAGCCGATCGCGTTGATCCGGGGCCAACTCCGGCAAGCCGAATACCCAGCCAGGATCCGTGCGGTGCGCCGTGCTGGCGTCGATCACACAGGTGGTGGCGTTGTTCACCAGCGCCACCGACTCCCTCGCCGCAACGTCGGGCAAGCACAGGAACGCCACGTCAGCGGTGTTGAGCAAGCGCGCCCGCTCGACGTTGTCCTTGCGCAACTCGGGAGCGATGCGCAGCACCTCGACATCGTCGCGGCGCGCAAGCAACTCATGGATCTGCAGCCCGGTGGTCCCTTCCTGACCGTCGACAAAAACCTTGATGCCCATGAAACCTGCTCCCAGCCCGGCACGGGATGTCGCACAAGGATATCGCCAATCGGGATCCGGCGAGGTCGCCGCGGCCGCGGCATGTCCGACAATCGGGACGATGGCAATGAAAAAACCAAAGGGACTGGGCATGGGACTCGAGGCGTTGCTCGGGCCCAAAGTGGCCGAGACGCCGGCGCCCAGCGGCCAAGCCCCCACCACGCTGCGCCTCGATCGGCTGAAGCCGGGCCGCTACCAGCCGCGCACGCGCATGGACGAAGGCTCGCTGGCCGAACTGGCGCAAAGCATCAAGAGCCAGGGCCTGATGCAGCCCGTGCTGGTGCGGCCCACCGGCAATGGCGCGTTCGAAATCATCGCCGGCGAGCGTCGCGTGCGAGCTGCCGGAATGGCCGGCCTCGACGAAGTGCCCGTGCTCGTGCGCGACGTGCCCGACGAGTCCGCGGCCGTCATGTCGCTGGTCGAAAACATCCAGCGCGAGGACCTCAACCCGCTTGAAGAAGCGCAAGGTCTGCAGCGCTTGATCGATGAGTTCCACCTCACGCACGACCAGGCGGCGCAAGCCGTCGGCCGCTCGCGCAGCGCTGCGAGCAACCTGATGCGCCTGCTTCATCTGAGCGACCCGGTGCAAAAACTGCTGATGGCGGGCGACATCGAAATGGGTCACGCGCGTGCGCTGCTGGCGCTCACCCCCGCCGAGCAGATCTTGTGCGCCAACGAAATCGTCGGCAAGGGGTTGTCGGTGCGCGACACCGAGCGTCTGGTCGCGCGCCGTGCCGCCGGCACCGAAGCGCCGAAGCGCGCCGCCGCGGCTGAGAAGTCGCGCGACATTGCGCGCCTCGAGGAACAACTGGCCGACCGATTGACAGCGCCCGTGGAGATCCGCCTCAAACGGCGCGGCGCCAGCAGCGACCGCGGCGAGATCGCGATCGCATTTCGCTCGCTCGATGAGCTGAACGGCGTGCTGGACAAGCTTGGATTGACCGAGCGCTAGTCTGCGTACACCGCGGTCGACGTGGTGTGTTCGATGCGGCCGCAACGCACCGAAACGGCAACACGTGCGCTTCGTCACGACGCATGCGCGCGTCGCCGCCTTGCGGCACTATTCACATGAGTGCAATGTGAGCTCAGGCGCATAGTGGGCCCGAGTCTTGCAAGTCAGCGCTGCGGGCCGTCACGGCGTTACGACTAACATGGAGTTTCTGACCCTGGTCAAGCGGTGATGCTCGGATCGAACAGTGCTGGATTGCGGGCTTTACTCCACGGCTAGAGTCACGCAGGATCGGACATGCTGAGCAGCAGGCGAATGAAATGACTCCCTGAGCGGGGAGCCAATGCAGACCGGAAAGCTCTGATGGAGCCCGGGCCCGTACAGCCGGGACTTCATCAGAACTTCCCAGATGTGGGCGGCACCAAGTGTGTCGACGCATCCGTCCGATCAAGGAGGTCCGCATGGACGTGATCAGCAATTTCGCCGCACGCTTCGAGCGCACGAGAGAAGAAGAGCTCTCGCTTGAAGAGTACCTAGCCGAGTGCAAGCGCAACCCGTTGGCCTATGCGACCGCAGCCGAGCGCATGCTCAAGGCCATCGGCGAACCGCAAATGGTGGACACGCGCAACGATCCGCGCCTGTCGCGAATCTTCGCCAACAAGGTCATCAAGATCTACCCGGCCTTCGCCGAGTTCTTCGGCATGGAGGACTCCATCGAGCAGGTGGTGTCGTACTTCCGGCACGCGGCTCAAGGCCTGGAAGAAAAGAAGCAGGTGCTGTATCTGCTGGGTCCGGTCGGCGGCGGCAAGAGCTCGATCGCCGAGCGACTGAAGCAGCTGATGGAGCACGTGCCCTTCTATGCAATCAAGGGCTCGCCGGTCAACGAGTCGCCGCTCGGCCTGTTCGACGTGGGCGAGGACGGCCCGATCCTCGAGAAGGAATACGGCATCCCCAGCCGTTACCTCAATCGCATCATGTCGCCATGGGCGGTGAAGCGGTTGGAGGAGTTCGGCGGCGACATCCGCAAGTTTCGCGTCGTCAAGCGCTATCCGTCGGTGCTCAAGCAGATCGCGGTCTGCAAGACCGAACCTGGCGACGAGAACAACCAGGACATCAGTTCTCTGGTCGGCAAGGTCGACATCCGCAAGCTCGAGACCTATGCGCAGGATGACCCCGACGCTTACAGCTATGCCGGCGGCCTGTGCCTGGCCAACCAGGGCTTGCTCGAGTTCGTCGAGATGTTCAAGGCGCCGATCAAGGTGCTGCACCCCTTGCTCACCGCCACGCAGGAGGGCAACTTCAAGGGCACCGAAGGTTTCGGAGCCATCCCGTTCGACGGCATCATCCTCGCGCACAGCAACGAGAGCGAGTGGAAGTCGTTCCGCAACAACAAGAACAACGAAGCGTTCCTGGATCGGGTCTACATCGTCAAGGTGCCGTACTGCCTGCGCGTCTCCGAAGAGATCAAGATCTACGAGAAGCTGATTCGCCACTCGTCGCTGGCCGATGCGACCTGCGCGCCGGGCACGCTCAAGATGATGGCGCAGTTCGCCGTGCTCACGCGCTTGAAGGAGCCGGAGAACTCGTCGCTGTTCTCCAAGATGCAGGTCTATGACGGCGAGAACCTCAAAGACACCGATCCGCGCGCCAAGAGCTACCAGGAGTACCGCGACTACGCCGGTGTCGACGAAGGCATGAGCGGCATCTCGACGCGCTTTGCCTACAAGATCATTTCCAAGGTCTTCAACTTCGACAGCCAGGAGTTGGCCGCGAACCCGGTCCACCTGATGTACGTGCTCGAGCAACAGATCGAGCGCGAGCAGTTTCCGCAGGAAACCGAGCAGAAGTTCGTCGGCTACATCAAGGAGCAGCTGGCGCCGCGCTACGCCGAGTTCATCGGCAAGGAAATCCAGACCGCCTACCTCGAGAGCTACAGCGAGTACGGCCAGAACATCTTCGACCGCTACGTCACCTACGCCGACTACTGGATCCAGGACCAGGAGTACCGCGACACCGACACCGGCGAGGTGTTCGACCGCGCATCGCTGAATGCCGAGTTGGAAAAGATCGAGAAGCCCGCTGGCATCGCCAACCCGAAGGACTTCCGCAACGAGATCGTCAACTTCGTGCTGCGCGCACGCGCCAACAACCAGGGCAAGAACCCGGTATGGACCAGCTACGAGAAGCTGCGTGCGGTGATCGAGAAGAAGATGTTCTCCAACACCGAAGAGCTGCTGCCGGTCATCAGCTTCAACGCCAAGGCGAGCGCCGACGAGGCCAAGAAGCACGAGGACTTCGTCAATCGCATGATCGACAAGGGCTACACGGGCAAGCAGGTGCGTTTGCTCTGCGAGTGGTATCTGCGCGTGCGCAAGAGCAGCTGAGCATGATCACCCGCTCGAGAACGCGATAGAGGCGGTCGAATGCTGCAGATCATCGATCGCCGACTGGCTGGCAAGAACAAGTCGATCGGCAACCGCGAGCGATTTCTTCGTCGCTACAAGGACCAGATTCGCGAGGCGGTCAAGCGCGCGGTGGATGGCCGTGGCATCCGCGATATCGAGCGCGGCGAAGAGGTGCGCATCCCGAAGAAGGACGTCTCCGAGCCTGTGTTCCACCACGGCCAGGGCGGCATGCGCGAGGTCGTGCACCCGGGCAACAAGGACTACGTGCGCGGCGACCGCATCGAGCGGCCGAAAGGCGGCGGCGGCGGCGGGTCAGGCAAGGGCCAAGCCAGTGACTCGGGCGAGGGCGAAGACGACTTCACTTTCGCTCTGAGCAAGGAAGAGTTCATGCAGGTCTTCTTCGAGGACTTGGCGCTGCCGCACATGATCCGCACGCAGCTGGCCGAAACGCCCGAGTGGAAGAGCCAGCGCGCCGGCTTCACTTCCGATGGCACGCCGAACAACCTGCACGTGGTGCGTTCAATGCGCGGCGCGATCGGGCGGCGCATCGCCATCGGGTCGAGCTCACGGCGCGAGCTGAAAGAGCTCGAAGAGAAGCTGGTCGAGCTCAAGCGCCATCGCGATCGCAACGATGCGGTGAAGGAGAGTGAAATCATCGCTCTCGAAGAGCAGATCGAGGCGTTGCGCGCACGCTTGCTGCGCATCCCCTATCTCGACCCGATCGATCTGCGCTTCCGCAACCGCATCAAGGTGCCCGTGCCCACCACCAAGGCGGTGATGTTCTGCCTGATGGACGTGTCGGGCTCGATGGACGAGGCTCGCAAGGATCTGGCCAAGCGCTTCTTCATCCTGCTGTATCTGTTCTTGACCCGGCACTACGACAAGATCGATCTCGTCTTCATCCGCCACCACACGCAGGCGCAGGAGGTCGACGAGGAGAACTTCTTCCATGCACGGGAAACCGGCGGCACGGTGGTGTCCAGCGCGCTGGTCCTGATGGAAGAGATCATCCGCGCGCGCTACTCACCCAGCGAGTGGAACATCTACGGTGCGCAGGCGAGCGATGGCGACAACTGGCACCACGACTCGGGGCGTTGCCGCGAGCTGCTGTCGGAAAAGCTGCTGCCGCTGGTGCGCTACTTCGCCTATGTGCAGGTGGCCGAGGAAGAGCAGAACCTGTGGGAGGAGTACTCGCAGCTCGCCGAGGGCCATCCCCACTTTGCGATGCGCAAGGCCACCGAGGCCTCGCAGATCTACCCGGTGTTTCGCGACCTCTTCAAGAAAGAGGGCGCGGCGGCAGCGGCATGAGCGGCACCGAGTCGATCGGGGCCTGGCCCCCAAGTCGTGCAGCGCGGAGGGTCGCACGATGAGCAGCGAGAGGGACCGACCATGAGCCGATCCAAGCCGCTGCGCGGGCCGGTGCCCTTGAGCAAACGACCCGAGCAGCACCTGCCCGGACCCAGCGACTGGTCGTTCGATCTGGTCGACCAATACCACGCCGTCATCAAGCGCACGGCCCAGCGGTTCGGCCTCGACACCTATCCGAACCAGCTCGAGGTGATCACCGCCGAGCAGATGATGGACGCCTACGCCAGCGTCGGCATGCCGGTGAACTACCGCCACTGGAGCTACGGCAAGGAGTTCATCTCGACGGAGAAGAACTACCGTCGTGGGCACATGGGCCTGGCGTACGAGATCGTCATCAACTCCAACCCCTGCATCAGCTACCTGATGGAGGAAAACACGATGGCCATGCAGGCGCTGGTCATCGCGCACGCGGCCTACGGACACAACAGCTTCTTCAAGGGCAATTACCTGTTCCGCATGTGGACCGATGCGTCTTCGATCATCGACTACCTGGTCTACGCAAAGAACTACGTCGCCGAATGCGAGGAGCGACACGGGCTTGACGCGGTCGAAGAGTTTCTCGATTCGTGCCACGCGCTGGCCAACCACGGCGTCGATCGCTACCGGCGGCCGAGCCGCAAATCGCTGGCGCAGGAACTGCGCGAGCGCAAGGAGCGCGAAGCCTATGCGCAGCGCCAGGTCAACGACCTCTGGCGCACGCTGCCACGCCGTGTCGACAAGGCCGGTGACCCAACCGAGACGCGGCGCTTCCCCGAGGAGCCACAGGAAAACCTGCTGTACTTCATCGAGAAGAACGCGCCGTTGCTCGAACCGTGGCAGCGCGAGGTGGTGCGCATCGTGCGCAAGGTGGCGCAGTACTTCTACCCGCAGCGCCAGAGCCAGCTGATGAACGAGGGCTGGGCCACGTTCTGGCACTACCACATCCTCAACCAGATGTACGACGACGGCTACCTCACCGACGGCGTGATGATGGAGTGGCTGAAGTCGCACACCAACGTGATCTACCAACCGCCGGTCGGCCACCCGGCCTACAGCGGCATCAATCCGTACGCGCTCGGCTTCGCGATGTACAACGACCTCAAGCGCATCTGCCAGGCGCCCACCGACGAAGACCGCCAATGGTTCCCCGACATCGCCGGCAGCGACTGGGTGCCCACGCTCGATCACGCGATGCGCAACTACAAGGACGAAAGCTTCATCGGGCAGTACCTCAGCCCGAAGATGATGCGTGAGTTCCGCCTGTTCACGATCGTCGACGACGAGAAGGAGAGCGAGCTCGAGGTCGCTGCGATCCACGACGACTCGGGCTATCGCCGCGTGCGCGAAGCCTTGTCACGCCAATACGACCTGGGTTCGCGCGAGCCGAACATCCAGGTGTGGAACGTCAACCTGCGCGGCGACCGCTCACTGACGCTGCGCCACTTTCAGCACAACGACCGCCCGCTGGCCGACAGCGCGCAAGAGGTGCTCAAGCACGTGGCGCGCTTGTGGGGCTTTGGGGTACAGCTGGAAAGCGTCAACGCGCAGAGCGAAGTCACCGGCACCTGGTCGGTCACCGCACCCGAACACGACAACTAAAGCCGTGGTGGCGTGGGCCTCATTTGGCCGTCACGTCGATCCCGAGCTTCGCGACGGTCGCCTTCGGGTGGATCAGGTTCACGCGGCCTTTGCGCTCCGCGTTGGCCAGGATCATCGCCTTCACTTGGGTGGGGCTCAGCTTGGGATCGAGCGCAAACAGTTTGGCCGCCAGGTTGGTCACCTGGGGCGCTGCCATCGACGTGCCCGACAGCCTGAGGCGCTCGCCGCCGGGGATGACGCTCTCCACCTCGAACCCGTTGGCGTGCACGACCACCGTCTTGCCGAAGCTCGAGAAGCTCGTTTCGTCGCCGGCGCGATCCACCGCGCCGGCGGTCATCAGGTTGGGCAGCTCGAAACCGGCCGGGATGTACTCGACGAAGTCGGCACTGTTGTCTTCGTTGCCGGCGCCGGCAACAAACAGGATCTCCGGCGCCGACTGAAACGCCGCCTTCAACGCGTCGCGTTCGATCGCGAACAGGCCTTGCGCGATCTTCTTGCGGTCTTCTCCGTCCTTGCCGACGCCATGAAAGGCCAGCGCGGACTCGTAAAAACCGGGTCCGTAGCGCCAACTCATGTTGACCACCCGCACGCCGGCCGCTTTGAAACTCTCGACGATGCGCCCGTAGTTCGCAGCGTACGCGCGCGCGACCGCTTCACTCGGCTTCGGTGGAATGGTCAGGTGGCTCCAGTGCATTGCCACCGGGTACACCGACGCAAACGGATTGCCCGCGACCGCGATGCCCGCCACATGCGTGCCGTGCGTGTACATCCCGGCCAGCGCGAGGTCCTCCTTGAACGACTTCACCTGTTCGGGCTTGAGCTGCGCCATGGTCTGCTTGAGCTGCCGAGCATCTTCGGTGTCGAGCGCGGCGCGCAGGTCGAGACTGCCCTTGACCAAGCGCTTGAGCGCCGGCCAGCGCGCCTGTGCATCGCCCAGAGGGCGCAACAGGTCGGGCACGGCCTTGCCGTCTTGGTCGAACGCGAGGCCGCGCTGCGGGCTCGCCTTGAACAATGCCATGTCGACGCCCGAATCCCAGATGGCGATCACCACCGGCTTGGCCGGCGCGGAGGCGGGCAACACGGCCAGCCGTTCGCTCCACCGATCGGGTTTGGCCGGTGCCGCCGCCATTTGGCGCTCGATCACCGGAGCCAGTCCGGCCACGATCGCCGCGCGCAGCGGCAGCAGGTGGTCGAGCTGCGCCCGTGCGCCGATCAAGCCAGCGACCATGCTGTCGTCGACCACCCGGTTCGAGTTGCGCGCCGCCTCGTCGGCCTGGCTGCGGACGCTGCCGATCACCAGCGACGGATGCGTGATCTCGAGCTGCCCCTTCATCGCCTTGACGCTGTCTTGCACATCGGCCCAGGGCATGGCGGCAAAACGCTGGGTGATGCGGGCTTGCAATGCGTCGGCGCCCTTGCCTTCGCGTTTGGTCTGGGCCAGCAGTTCCGACAGCACGCCGCTGGTGTGTTTCGGCCCCGGCTTGTCCTGCAGCGCGCGCAGTTGCACGGCCAGCGGCGCCACCGCAGCCCAGTCGCCGCGCAGCAGCGCGATGTTCATGCGAGCGCCCACCATGGCGCGCAGGGTGGATTGATCCTGGATGTCGAAGCGCGCCAGGTCGCTCAAGATGTCGCGCTCGAGCGCATCGGCCAGAGGCATCAGGTCGGACAGCGGCCCTTCGAGCAGTTCGCTGGGTAGCTTGGGCAGCGTGTGGGTGCGCCGCGGCAACTGGTCGGCGCGCGTGATCGGGGTCTTGGCCGCCGGGGTCTGGGCCTGAGCCGGTACGGGCTGCAGCGCAGGCCAGCTGGCTGCGACCGCTGCCGCCAGGGTCCAAGCCAGCAGCGATGGCCAGCGCGCGAGGCCGGATCGAGAGTGCGTCATAGACAGTGCGATGCAGCTCGGGCCGCACGCTACCCGTTGACGCGCGACCCGGCGAGCGCAGTGCGACGGATGGCGGCTTCGCGGGGCCCGGTAGCCGGCATGGGCCGCAGGGTCAAGCCGCCCGCTGAGCCTCGTGGTCACAACCGAAAGATCTTGCCCGGGTTCAGTATGTTCTTCGGATCGAGCGCCCGCTTGAGCGTGCGCATCATCTCGACGCTGTTCTCGCCCGCCTCTTCGACCAGGAAGCCCTGCTTGTGCAGGCCCACACCGTGTTCGCCGGTGCACGTGCCTTCCAGCCGCAGTGCGCGCTGCACCAGTTGCAGGTTCAGCCGCTCGGCGGTGTCCCACTGCGACGGGTCTTTCGGGTCGATCAGGTAGGCCACGTGGTAGTTGCCGTCGCCGACGTGGCCGACGATGTAGTACGACAAACCCGACTCGTCGGCCTCGCGCACCGATTCGCCGATCGCCTCGGCCAGGCGCGAGATCGGCACGCAGGCGTCGGTGGTGACCGTGCGGCAGCCCGGGTTGGCCGCCATGCCGGCAAAGTAAGCGCGATGCCGCGCCGTCCACAGCCGTGTGCGCTCCTCGGGCGTGGTCGCCCACTGGAACTCTTCGCCGCCGTGCTCGTGCGCCAGGCTTTGCACGATTTCGGCCTGCTCCTTCACGCCGTTGTCGCTGCCGTGAAACTCCATCAGGAGCATGGGCGTTTCACGCAGCGCGAGCTTCTCGTGCTTGTTGACGGCGCGCACCGCGTTGGCGTCGAGCAGCTCCACGCGGGCGATCGGCACGCCGAGCTGGATCAGCTGGATCGTGGTGTCCACGGCTGCCGCCACGGTCGGAAAGTGGCAGATCGCTGCCGAGATCGCCTCGGGCAACGGGTACAGCTTGAGCGTGACTTCGGTGATCACGCCCAGCGTGCCCTCGCTGCCGACCATCAGCCGCGTCAGGTCGTAGCCGGCGCTCGACTTTCTCGCGCGCGTGCCGGTGCGGATCACGTCGCCCGACGCGGTGACCACCTCGAGCGCCAGCACGTTCTCGCGCATCGTGCCGTAGCGCACCGCGTTCGTGCCTGACGCGCGCGTGGCGGCCATGCCACCCAGCGACGCGTCGGCACCCGGATCGATCGGGAAAAACAGGCCCAAGTGCTTCACGGCTTCGTTGAGCTGCTTGCGCGTGACGCCCGGCTGCACGGTCACCGTCAGGTCTTCGGCGTTGATGCGCACCACTTCGTTCATGCGCGCGAGATCCAGGCTGATGCCGCCCTGCACGGCCAGCAGATGGCCTTCGAGGGACGAGCCCACACCGAACGGGATCACCGGCACGTCATGCTGCGCCGCCAGCTTGACCGCAGCGGCCACATCGGCGGTGGATTCACAGAACACCACCGCATCGGGCGGCGTCACTTCGAACGGGGACTCGTCGCGGCCATGTTGTTCGCGCACGGCCTGAGCGCGGCTCAGGCGATCCCCAAACCGCTCGGACAAGGCCTTGACCATGGCCTCTGGCAGCGGGCGTCGCCGCACGGCCGAAGTCAGTTCGTGGGGTGCATTCATGGTCGATCTCCGCGCGGACACCCATTGTAGGAAGCCGGCGTGGCGCGAGGGCCGCGGGGTTACGATGCCGCCATGGGCAATCGTCTGACACGCATCGCCACCCGAACCGGTGACGACGGCACCACCGGCTTGGCCAATGGCGCCCGGGTGCCCAAGAGCGACCGCCGCGTGGCCGCGATGGGTGACGTCGATGAGCTCAATTCGCAGCTGGGCGTGTTGTTGTGCGAGCCCTTGCCGGACGATGTGCGCACGTTGCTGCGGGACATCCAGCACCAGCTGTTCAACCTCGGCGGCGAGTTGGCGCTGCCGGGCCAGACGCTGCTGAAGGCGCAGGAAGTGGCGGCGCTCGACGCGGCATTGGAGCACCACAACGCCAAGCTGCCGCCTCTGGCCGAATTCATCCTGCCGGGCGGCACCCGCAGCGCCGCCATCGCGCATGTGGCGCGCACCGTGGCCCGGCGCGCCGAACGCGCATTGGTCGCGCTTGGTGAGGTCGACCCGGTCAATGCCGCGCCGCGCCAGTATCTGAACCGCTTGAGCGACCTGTTGTTCGTGCTGGCACGCGTGCTCAATCGCGCCAACCTCGATGGGCTCGGCGGCGACGATGTCTACTGGCGCAGCCAGCGCCTGGAGCGCGACACCAAGGCCTGAAGTCCCGGCTCTAGCGACGCCGCGTCAGCACCGCTTCGCTCAAGGTCTGCAGCACACCGATCGAGTCGTCCCAGCCGATGCAGGCATCGGTGATGCTCTTGCCGTATTCGAGCGTCGACGGGTCGTCCTTGCCAGCGATGAACTTCTGCACGCCGCCGTTCAGGTGGCTCTCGACCATCACGCCGAAGATGCAGCGAGTGCCGCCAGAGATCTGTGTGGCGATGTCGCGCGCCACGTCGATCTGGCGCTGGTGCTGCTTGCTCGAATTGGCATGGCTGCAGTCGACCATCAGCCGGCACGGCAGCTTGGCCTCCTCGATCTCCTGGCACGCGGCGGCGATGCTGGCGGCGTCGTAGTTCGGTGCCTTGCCGCCGCGCAGGATCACGTGGCAGTCGTTGTTGCCCTTGGTCTCGACGATCGCCACCTGGCCGTTCTTGTGCACCGACAGGAAGTGGTGCGGCCGCATGGCGGCCTGGATCGCGTCGACCGCGATCTTGAGGTTGCCGTCGGTTCCGTTCTTGAAACCGATCGGCGCCGACAGGCCGGAGGCGAGCTCGCGATGCACCTGGCTTTCGGTGGTGCGCGCGCCGATCGCGCCCCAGCTGATCAGGTCGCCGATGTACTGCGGGCTGATCACGTCGAGAAACTCGCTGCCCGCTGGCACGCCGAGCCGGTTGATGTCGAGCAGCAGCTGTCGCGCGATGCGCAGGCCCTCGTGGATGCGATAGCTTTCGTCGAGGTAAGGGTCGTTGATCAAGCCCTTCCAACCGACCGTCGTGCGCGGCTTCTCGAAGTACACGCGCATCACGACCTCGAGCGTGTCGTGAAAGCGCTTGCGTTGCTCGCGCAGCCTGCGCGCGTACTCCAGGGCGGCCGCCGGATCGTGGATCGAACACGGGCCGATCACCACCAGCAGGCGGTCGTCTTCGCCCTGCATGATCTTGCGCAGCGTGGCCCGTGTCTGGCCGATCAGCTTCTCGATCGGCGTGCCCGCGATCGGGAAGAAGCGGATCAGGTGCTCCGGCGGCGGCAGCGGCGTGACGTCGCGGATCCGCTGGTCGTCGGTCTGGCTGGTCTTCTCGCTGAGCGAGTAGCCGTGCGCGGCGCCGTCTTGCGGCGTGCCGCTGGTCGGTCGGGGGGCCATCGGTGCTCCTGATTCGCTGGGTCGGTGTGTCGAGAAGGCAAGAAAAAACCGCCGGGGTTGCCGGCGGTTTCTGGTAGAGCGTCGTGTCGTCAGGTGCGCACGTTCGTCCAGCCGCCGGGCGGGGGCGAGAACCAAAAGTACGCAAAGAAGAACGGCAGGCGACGCATGGCGCGCACTCTAGCACGGCTGTCCGCGGTCATGCGGTGCCGCCGACCGTGAGTCGGTCGATGCGCAACGTCGGCTGGCCGACGCCCACCGGCACGCTCTGGCCGTCCTTGCCGCACACGCCGACGCCGGTGTCGAGCATCATGTCGTTGCCGATCATGCTGACGCGGGTCAGCGCGTCGGGGCCGTTGCCGATCAGCGTGGCGCCTTTCACCGGGTACAGGATGCGGCCCTTCTCGACCCAGAACGCCTCGCTGGCCGAGAACACGAACTTGCCGCTGGTGATGTCGACCTGGCCGCCGCCGAAGTTGGTGGCGTACAGGCCACGGTCCAGGCTGGCGACGATCTCTTCCTTGGTCTTGTCGCCGCCGAGCATGTAGGTGTTGGTCATGCGCGGCATCGGCACATGCGCATAGCTCTCGCGCCGGCCGTTGCCGGTGGGCTTGAGCTTCATCAGCCGCGCGTTCATCGAGTCCTGGATGTAGCCCTTGAGGATGCCGTCTTCGATCAGCACGTTGCACTGCGTCGGATGGCCCTCGTCATCGACATTGAGCGAGCCGCGCCGATCGGGCAGCGTGCCGTCGTCGAGCACCGTCACGCCCTTGGCCGCCACCCGCTGGCCGACGCGGCCGGCGAAGGTCGACGAGCCCTTGCGGTTGAAATCGCCTTCCAGCCCGTGGCCGACCGCCTCGTGCAGCAGCACGCCAGGCCAGCCGGGGCCGAGCACCACACTCATCGCGCCGGCCGGTGCCGGCCGCGATTCGAGGTTGGTCAGCGCGGCGTTGACCGCCTGATCGACGTAACGTGCGAGCACGTCGTCTTGGAAATAGTTGAGGCCGAAGCGGCCGCCACCGCCGCCGCTGCCGATCTCGCGCCGGCCGCTCTGCTCGGCAATCACGGTGATCGACACGCGCACCAGCGGCCGCACGTCGGCGGCACGGGTGCCGTCGGCGCGCGCCACCATCACCACGTCGTACTCGGCGGCCAAGCTGGCCATCACCTGCACGATGCGCGGGTCGCGCGCACGCGCCATGCGTTCCGCGCGTTCGAGCAACGCAACCTTCTGCGTGCTGTCGAGCGTGGCGATCGGATCGATCGACGCATACAGCGCGCGGCTGGCGCCTACGTGCGCGCTGCCGTCGCCCACCTTCACCCGCTTGCTCTGTCCCGCCGCGGCGATGCTGCGCACCGTGCGCGCGGCGTCGAGCAAGGCGGCGTGCGAGATGTCGTCGGAGTAGGCGAACGCCGTCTTCTCGCCCGCCACCGCGCGCACGCCCACACCCTGGTCGATGCCGAAGCTGCCGCTCTTGACGATGCCCTCCTCCAGGCTCCAGCCCTCATGGCGGGTGATCTGGAAGTACAGGTCGCAGTCGTCGACCTTGTGGCTGCCGATGCAGGCCAAGGCTTCCTGCAGCGCGGGCTCGTCGAGGCCAGCGGGTTCGAGCAACAGGCGGCGTGCCTGCGCCAGACGTTCAATGGTGGGTTCGCGCGAAATCATCGGGCGATTGTAGGAGTGCGCACCGACGACGGCACGAAGGCCGGCCTTAGTGCCACGCCTCGTGCGGGCTTGGTCTCCGCAGGGGTCCAAGTCAAGTCGGCGCTCACCGTGCGGCCGGGGCGCGCAGGGCGCTCAGGGCGGGTCGCCGCTGTCAGGCCCTCGCTTGCGCAAGGCCTGTTCGTAAAGTGCGTTGCGCGGTGCGCCGCTGATGCGTGCCGCCAGCAAAACGGCCTGCTTCAACGGCAGCTCGGCCAACAACACGTCGAGCACATGGTCGCTGGCGGCGTCGTTCGCAGCCTGGCGGTCGCCACCCTCCGCGGCGTGCAACACCAGCACAAACTCACCGCGCGTGCGTTGCGCGTCGGCGGCCAGCCAGGCAGGAAATTCGCCAGCTGGCAGCGTGACCACGGTCTCGAACTGCTTGGTGAGTTCGCGGCATACAGTGACGCGCCGCGTGCCAGCCCGCACAGCCCAAACATCGGCCAGCGAGCCGATGCGATGCGGCGCCTCCAGCCACACCTGGGTGCCCAGGTCGTCGCAGGCGGCATCGAGTGCACGCTGGCGCTCCTGCCCCTTGGGCGGCGCGAAGCCGCAGAAGTGGAAGCCCGTGGACGCCGCGTCGCCGGCCACGCTGAGTGCGGTCACCACGCTGCTGGCGCCCGGGATCGGCACGACGCGATAGCCCTCGGCAGCCACAGCCTGCACCAGCGCTGCGCCGGGGTCCGACACGGCGGGGGTGCCGGCGTCGCTGGCATAGGCCACCCGCTGCCCAGCGCGCAGGCGCTGCAGCACCGCCGCTGCCGCCTCGCGCTCGTTGTGCTGGTGCAGCGCGAGCAACGGCTTGTGCAGCGCCAGGTGGTGCAGCAGCGATCCCGTGACGCGGCTGTCTTCGCAGGCCACCGCATCGACCAGGCCGAGCACGTGCACCGCGCGCAGCGTGATGTCGGCCAGGTTGCCGATCGGCGTGGCCACCAGGTACAACGCCGGCGCGGGATACTGCTGCGCCGCCGCGGCCGCTGCGGCCGCCTGTTGGATCTGCAACGCGTCGATGCTCAAGGAGGCCTGTCGTGGCTGTGACGCCGAAGTCCGTGGGCGACCGCGCCGAAGCGCTCGCGCTGGAGCACCTGCTGCGCCACGGCTTGGCCCTGGTGTGTCGCAATTATCGTGTGGCGCGCGGACCCCGCGCACGCGGCGGCGAGATCGACCTGATCTTGCGTGAACGCGATGGCACGCTGGTCTTCGTCGAAGTGCGCTCGCGCGCAAGCGACTTGCACGGCGGCGCGCTGGCCAGCGTGGGCGCGGCCAAACAGCGCGCTCTGGTGTTCGCCGCGCAGCACTACCTGGCACGTCTGACCCACACACCGCCGTGCCGCTTCGACGTGGTGGCCGTCGAGGCGTCCGGCTTGCATTGGGTGCGCGCGGCGTTCGACGCCTGAGCGCCGGCCCGGCGCACCCGGGCCGCTGACTTATCATGGCCGACCATGCTCGAGCAGCGCATTCAGCAGCAGTTCTTCGATGCAGTGGACCTGAAGTACCAATCGGCCGAAGCCTTGGTCAAGCCGATGGCCGACGCATCGCAGGCGATCGTCGGCGCCCTCACTGCAGGCGGCAAGCTGCTGGTGTGCGGTGTCGGCCCCTCGGCCGCGCTGGCGTCGTTGTGCGCGGCCCAGTTGATGGGACGCTTCGAACGCGAACGACCTGGCCTCGCGGTGCTGGCCCTCGGGGCCGATGCGGTGGTGTCCAACCAGCTCACGCTGTCGGACGGCGCGCACGCCATGCTGGCGCGCCAGGTCGCCACGCTGGGTGCGCCGGGCGACGTGCTGCTCGTGCTCGACCCCGAAGGCGAACACGAGGCGCTGCTCGCCGCGGTGGACGCCGCCCATGCCAACGACATGGCGGTGATTGCGTTATTGGGACGGACCGGCGGCGCGCTGCGTGCCGCGTTGGGCGAAACCGACGCGGCGATCACCGTGCCACACGATCGCAACGCGCGTGTGCTGGAAATGCATCTGCTGATCCTGCATTGCCTGTGCGACGCCATTGATCTTCAACTCCTGGGAGAACAGGACCCCGCATGACTCGAATGAACTCAAACGGTTGTATCGGCGCGCGCACAACGCGCAGCGCTTGGGCACTGACCCTCGTCGTGGCGCAGCTCGCGGGCTGTGCGCCGCTGCTGGTGGGTGGCGCGATGGTCGGCGGCACGATGGTGGCGATCGACCGGCGCACGACCGGCACGCAAGTGGAAGACCAGTCGATCGAGGTGAAGGCCGCCAACCGCGTGAAGGAAGCGGTCGGCGACCGGGCCCACGTGAACATCACCAGCTACAACCGCACCGTGCTGCTGACCGGCGAAGCCATCAACGACGCGGACAAGGCCGCCGTCGAGCAGGCGGTGCAGCGGATCGAGAACGTGCGCTCGACGGTCAACGAGGTGGCGGTGACCATTCCGTCCGCGATGTCGACCCGTTCCAACGACGCCCTGCTCACTGGCAAGGTCAAGGCCACCTTCATCGACGCCAAGGACCTGCAAGTCAATGCGTTCAAGGTCGTCACCGAGCGCGGCAACGTCTACCTGATGGGCCGCGTGACCGAGCGCGAAGCCACCCGTGCCACCGACCTGGCGCGCACGGTCAGCGGCGTTCAGAAGGTGGTGCGCGTGTTCGACATCGTCACCGACCAGGAACTCGCCGACAACGCAGCGAAGAAGTGAGCCGAAGGCGACGTCAGACCAGGCGCTTGATCAGGCTGGAGGTGTCCCAGCGCGAGCCGCCCATCACCTGAACGTCGCGGTAGAACTGGTCGACCAAGGCCGTCACCGGCAGGCGCGCGCCGTTGCGGCGCGCCTCGTCGAGCACCAGGCCCAGGTCCTTGCGCATCCAGTCGACCGCGAAGCCGAAGTCGAACTTGCCGTCGATCATCGTGCTGCCGCGGTTGTCCATCTGCCAGCTCTGCGCGGCACCCTTGCCGATGACTTCGAGCACCTGCTTCATGTCCAGGCCCGCCTTCTGGCCGAACGCGATGCCTTCCGACAGGCCTTGGACCAGGCCGGCGATGCACACCTGGTTGACCATCTTGGCCAGCTGCCCGGCGCCGCTCGGCCCCACCAGGGTCACCGCGCGCGAGAACGCCATCGCCACCGGCTTCATCGCATCGAACGGCGCGGGGTCGCCGCCGCACATCACGGTCAGCATGCCGTTCACGGCGCCGGCCTGGCCGCCCGACACCGGCGCATCGACGAACTGGATCTTCTTGGCCTTGGCCGCCTCGTAGAGTTCGCGCGCGACGGCGGCCGACGCGGTGGTGTGGTCGACGAAGATCGCACCCGGCTTCATGCCCGCCAAACCGCCCTGCTCGCCCAGCACCACGGAACGCAGATCGTCGTCGTTGCCGACGCAGCAGAAGACGAAGTCGGCGCCCGCCACCGCCTCGCGCGGCGTCGGCGCGGAGCGGCCGCCATACTCTTTGGCCCACGCCTGCGCCTTGGCCGCCGTGCGGTTGAACACGCACACCTCGTGGCCGGCGCGCGCCAAGTGCCCGGCCATGGGATGGCCCATCACGCCCAGGCCCAAGAAAGCGGTCTTGCGCGGCGGCGTCGGTTCGTAGGTCTTGGTCATGGCGAGCCTCAAAGGAAAAAGGCCGCCAGTTTAAGCCGCGGCCCTTTGCCCATCGGGGCGTCGAGGCGGTCGAGCCGCCCACCCATTGGGACTCAGACGATCGTCAGGTGCTCGGTGCCGGCCGACAGGTCCTGGTTGCGTGCGCGCGAGCTGTTCAGCTTGATCTGCAGGCGCAGGTCGTTCACCGAGTCGGCGTTGCGCAGCGCGTCTTCGTACGACACATGGCGGTGCTCGTAGAGGTCGAACAGCGCCTGGTCGAAGGTCTGCATGCCGAGTTCGCGCGAGCGCTTCATCAGCTCCTTGATCTCGCCGACTTCGCCCTTGAAGATCATGTCGCCCACCAGCGGCGTGTTGAGCATGATCTCCACCGCGGCGATGCGGCCCTTGCCCTCCTCGCGCGGCAGCAGGCGCTGCGACACGATCGACTTCAGGTTCAGCGACAGGTCCATCAGCAGCTGCGTGCGCCGCTCTTCGGGGAAGAAGTTGATGATGCGGTCGAGCGCCTGGTTGGCCGAGTTGGCGTGCAGCGTGGCCATGCACAGGTGACCGGTCTCGGCGAACGCGACCGCGTGTTCCATGGTCTCGCGATCGCGGATCTCACCCATCAGGATGACGTCGGGCGCCTGGCGCAGCGTGTTCTTCAGCGCATGCTCCCAGCCGTCGGTGTCGATGCCGACCTCGCGCTGCGTGACGATGCAGTTCTTGTGCGGATGCACGAACTCCACCGGGTCTTCGATCGTGATGATGTGGCCGTGCGAGTTCTCGTTGCGGTGGTCGACCATCGCCGCCAGCGACGTGCTCTTGCCCGAACCGGTGGCGCCCACCATGATGACCAGCCCGCGCTTGGTCATCGCAATGTCCTTCAGAATCTTGGGGAGCCCCAGCTGATCGACCGTCGGCAGCGCCTGCGGGATCACGCGGAACACCAGGCCGATGTGGCCCATCTGCACGAACGCGTTGCAGCGGAAGCGGCCGATGCCCTGCGGCGAGATGGCGAAGTTGCATTCCTTCGTGCGTCTCGAACTCGGCGGCTTGCTTGTCGTTCATCACCGCACGCGCCAGCGCCATCGTGTGCTGGCCGGTGAGCGGCTGCGGCGACACCTTGGTCACGCGGCCGTCGACCTTGATCGCGGGCGGGAAGTCGGCGGTGAGGAAGAGGTCCGAGCCGTTGCGCGAGATCATCAGGCGCAGCAGGTCGTTGACGAATTTCGAGGCCTGGTCGCGTTCCATTTGTTGTTTCTCCCGGCGCTCGGTGTCTCAGGAAGAGCTGGTCAGCAGCGCGCTCAGGCGCGCGCTGGCCTGGCGCAGGCGCAACGACAAGCGGCGTGCGAGCGCGGCGAGCAGCACCGCCGCCAGCCGCGGGTCGTCTTTCATCATGCGGTCCAAGCGTGTGTGCTTCCAGCACGCCCACCGCACACGGCGTCAGCGTGCGGCACGACGAGAAGCGCGTGCCGGCGTCGAGCAATGACATCTCGCCCAGCAGGTCGCCCACGCGGGCCTCGCCGAGGCGTGCCCGGCCGCCCCAGGGCTGCACGCGGTCGACCGCGATCGTGCCCTCGAGCACGATCAGCAGGTAGTCGCCCTGCTCGTCCTGCGCGATCACTTCGCGATCGGGTGCCATGCTCACGAAGCTCAGGTACTCGGTCAGGCGTTTCAGCTCGCCCTCGGTGAGGGCCACCGTGTGGCGGTCGTTGTTCCAGGCGCGCGCAAACTTGGCGCCGCCTTCGGCCGGCTCGATCGCCTTGGCCTGCAGCTGGCTGGCGCGCACGGCCCAAGGCACCAGCTGCGGCGTCTCTTCCTCGCGCTCGAGGAACATGGTCGAGAAGTAGCCGGAGTCCGGCGTCTCGGGGTTCTCGCGGCGTTGCCCCGCGATGCGATCGAGCAGTTTCTTCACGGCTTGTACGGCGATCAGCCGGGGAAGTTTTCGGGGGTTTTGGCCTTGGCGCGCGCCTCGGCCGGCGAGATCACGTTGCGGCGCACCAGGTCGGCCAGGTTCTGGTCGAGCGTCTGCATGCCCAGGCTTGACCGGTCTGGATCGACGAGTACATCTGCGCGATCTTGTTTTCGCGAATCAGGTTCTTGATGGCCGAGGTCGCGATCATGATTTCATGCGCTGCGACCCGGCCGGAGCCGTCCTTCAGCTTGCACAGGGTCTGCGAGATCACGGCGATCAGCGATTCCGACACCATCGCGCGCACCATGTCCTTCTCGGCCGCCGGGAACACGTCGACCACGCGGTCGATGGTCTTGGCCGCGCTCGAGGTGTGCAGCGTGCCGAACACGAGGTGGCCCGTTTCGGCGGCGGTCAGCGCCAACCGGATCGTCTCCAGGTCGCGCATTTCGCCGACCAGGATCGCGTCGGGGTCCTCGCGCAGCGCCGAGCGCAGCGCGTTGGAGAAGCTCAGCGTGTGGGGTCCGACTTCGCGCTGGTTGATCAGGCACTTCTTGCTCTCGTGCACGAACTCGATCGGATCTTCCACCGTCAACACGTGTGCGTATTCGCTTTCGTTCAGGTGGTTCACCATCGCCGCCAGCGTCGTGCTCTTGCCCGAGCCGGTGGGGCCGGTCACCAGCACCAGGCCGCGCGGCTTGAGCGACAGCTCGGAGAAGATCTTCGGCGTGTTGAGCTGCTCGAGCGTCAGGATCTTGCTCGGAATCGTGCGGAACACGGCGCCGGCGCCGCGGTTCTGATTGAACGCATTGACGCGAAAGCGTGCCAGGCCCTGGATCTCGAAGCTGAAGTCGCACTCGAGCGTGTCCTCGAAGTGCTTGCGCTGCGAGTCGTTCATGATGTCGTACACCATGTCGTGCACCGCCTTGTGTTCGAGCGGGTCCACGTTGATGCGGCGCACGTCACCGTGCACGCGGATCATCGGTGGCAGGCCCGCCGACAAGTGCAGGTCAGACGCCTTGTTCTTCACCGAGAACGCGAGCAGTTGCGTGATGTCCATGAGGGGATGCGTTGGGGTAGGCTGCCGGGGATTATGAGCAGCGTCGAAGCGAAGTTACAACAAGTGCGCACGCGTATCGCGACTGCGTGCGAGACCTCGCAACGTCCCGTGCAAAGCGTCACGTTGCTGGCTGTGACAAAGACTGTCGGCCCGCAGCCCGTGCGTGACGCATTGACCGCCGGCCAGCGCGCCTTCGGCGAAAACTACGTGCAGGAGGCGCTGGAGAAGATCGAATCGCTGGCCGACGTGCGCGACCGCCTCGAGTGGCATCTGATCGGCCCCTTGCAAAGCAACAAGACGCGGGTCGTCGCCGCACACTTCGACTGGGTGCACACGATCGATCGGTTGAAGCTCGCCGAGCGGCTGTCCGCGCAGCGTCCCGAACACCTGCCGCCGCTGCAGGTGTGCCTGCAGGTCAACATCAGCAGCGAGGACAGCAAGAGCGGCGTGGCGCCCGAGGACACGCCGGCGCTGGCTGCAGCCGTGTGCAAGCTGCCCCGTCTGCGCCTGCGCGGGCTGATGGCGATTCCCGAGCCCGAGGGCGACTTCGATGCCCAGCGCGCGCCGCATCGCGCGCTGGCGCGGCTGCTGTTCGATCTGAACGCGTCCGGCCACGTGCTCGACACCTTGTCGATGGGCATGAGCGCCGACCTGGAAGCCGCGGTCGCCGAGGGCGCGACGATCGTGCGCGTGGGCAGCGCGATCTTCGGCGAGCGGGGCTGACGCCGCCACAGCGGCGACAGGTCAGGGATACAGCCCGCGTTCCTGCCGCGCCATCAGGATGCGTTCGCACGCCACTGCGAAGGTGGCCGTGCGCAGCGAGATCTTGTGCTGGTCGGCCGTGTCCCAGATGCGGCGCAGGGCGCCGACCATGATCTTGTCCAGGCGCAGGTTGATCTCGTCCTCGGTCCAGAAGAACGAGCTGAAGTCCTGCACCCACTCGAAGTAGCTGACCGTCACGCCGCCGGCATTGCAGATCACATCGGGCACCACCAGGATGCCGCGGTCGTGCAGGATGTCATCGGCCTCCGGCAGCGTCGGCCCGTTGGCCCCCTCGAGCACCAGGCGGGCCTTGATGCGCCGCGCGCGCGCCCCGGTGATCTGCCCTTCCAGCGCGGCCGGGATCAGGATCTCGCACTCGATGTCCCAGAAGGCTTCAGCGTCGATCGCCTCGGCGCCACGGAATCCGCCCACGCCGCCGGTCTCTCGCACGTGCGGCATCAGGGTGGCCAAGTCCAGACCGCGCGGATTGGCGATCGTGCCGGTGTGGTCTTGCGCCGCGACGATCTTGCCGCCGGCGCCGTGCGAACAACTCGGCCGCCGAGGAGCCGACGTTGCCGAAGCCCTGCACGGCCACGCGCGCACCCTGCAGCTCGAGGTTGATGCGGCGTGCCGCCTCGCGGCCGGTGACGAACACGCCGCGGCCGGTGGCCTTGACGCGGCCGAGCGAGCCGCCGAGGTGGATCGGCTTGCCGGTGACCACGCCGGTGGCCGTGGCACCGATGTTCATCGAGTACGTGTCCATCATCCACGCCATGATCTGCGCGTTGGTGTTCACATCGGGCGCCGGGATGTCCTGCTGCGGCCCGATGATGATGCCGATCTCGCTGGTGTAACGGCGTGTCAGCCGCTCGAGCTCCTTCAGCGACAGCTTCTTCGGATCGACGCGAATGCCGCCCTTGGCGCCGCCGTAAGGCAGGTTGACCGCGGCGTTCTTGACCGACATCCAGGCCGCCAACGCCATCACTTCGTCGAGCGTCACGTCGGGGTGGTAACGCACGCCGCCCTTGCCGGGCCCGCGCGACAGGTTGTGCTGCACGCGAAAGCCCTCGAAGTGCGCCACCGTGCCATCGTCGAGCTCGATCGGCACGTCGACGATCAACGCGCGCTTGCAGTGCTTGAGCGTTTCGGCCCAGCGCGCCAGCGGTCCCAGATAGGGCACCACACGATCCACCTGCGCCAGGTAGGTGCTCCAGGGGCTGCTCGGCGATTCATCGACATACGACAGGCTGCTCATGCTCATCGGTCTCCGCTCGGTTGGCTGTGGGTCGATCGACACCGCCCCGCGCGCCTCGTGGGCGCGCCGCGGTGACGACGTGGCGCGCACTGTAGGTCGGCGCCCGACCCTTGCGCAACCTGCAGTTTCCGCGCAGCGCCATCGGCGGAAATCCGCCCCTCATTCACGGTGCAGCCTCACCCCGGCGGGGCACAAGGCCCGGGTCTACACTGGTTCGATGAACAGCGGCATCAAGCCGGAGATCGCCTTCATCGGCGGCGGCAACATGGCCAGCGCGCTGGTCGGCGGCTTGCTGCAGACCGGCCGCGTGCCGGCCACGGTTCTCGTGATCGAGCCCGACGACCGCCAGCGCGCCAAGGTGGCGCTGCAGTTCGGCGTGCTGGCGCTGGCAGTGGCCGACGCACAGCTGGCCGATGTGCCGCTCGTCGTCTGGGCCGTCAAGCCGCAGGCCTTTGTCGCGGCTGCGCGCCCGTGTGCGCCGCACGTCGGCAAGGCCTTGCACCTGAGCGTGATGGCGGGCATCCGCACCGACAGCCTGATCGCAGCGACCCGCAGCGAGCGCGTCGTGCGTGCCATGCCCAACACCCCGGCGTTGATCGGACAGGGCATCACCGGCTTGTTCGCCACGCCGGCGGCGAGCGCCAGCGATCGCGCCGCGGTCGAGAAGGTGCTGGCGCCGAGCGGCGATCTGTTGTGGCTGCCGCGCGAGCGCGACCTCGATGCCGTGACCGCGCTGTCGGGCTCCGGCCCGGCCTATGTGTACTACTTCGTCGAAGCGATGATCCAGGCCGCCGGCGAGATGGGGCTCACCGTCGAGCAGGGCCGACGGCTCGCGCTCGCCACCTTCGCCGGCGCCACCGCGCTGGCGCAGCAATCGACCGAATCGCCTGCCGTGCTGCGCGAGCGGGTCACGTCCAAGGGCGGCACCACCTACGCGGCGTTGATGTCGATGGACAACGACGCGCGTGAAGGCGGCATTCGTGCGTGCGTTGCACGCCGCCAACGCGCGTGCGCACCAACTCGGCGACGAGTTCGGCGCGGCGGGCAATGGCTCGGCGGCCGCGTCGGCCAAGCTGCGCTGACGCGCTCAGCGCAGCGACAGGTCCAGCGCCACGCCGGCGAACACGCTGGCACCGAGCCAGTGGTTGGCCACGAAAGCCTTGAAGCAGCCTTCGCGCGTGCGCGAGCGAATCAGCGAGTAGTGCCACAGCGCCTGCAGCGCCGCCGCCGCGATGCCGGCGAGGAACCACAGCCCCAGGCCGAGCGTGCGGCCCAGCCAGGTCCAGCTCGCGAGGTAGATCGCGTAGCACAGCATCACCACGGCGACATCGAAGCGCCCCAGCGTGATGGCCGAGGTCTGCATGCCGATGCGCAGATCGTCGTCGCGATCGACCATGGCGTATTCCGTGTCATAGGCCAGCACCCAGAACGCGTTGCCCAGCAGCAGGCCCCAAGCGTGCGGCGGCACCGCGTCGGGCACCGAGTGCAACGCCCAGTCGCGTCCGCCCAGCACGGCAGCGAATGCCATCGGGATGCCAAAGCTGAACGCCACGCCGAGCACCGCCTGCGGTACCGACACGGCGCGCTTGGCAAACGGATACAGCAGCGTGATGACCAGCCCGGCGATGGACAGCCAGATCGCAGGCGGATTGGTGGTCAGCACGAGCGCGAACGCCACCCCGCGCCAGCGCCGCGGCCGAGCGTCAACGCCTCGCGCACGCTGACGAGACCGCTGGTCACCGGGCGTTGTGCCGTGCGTTTGACGTGGCGGTCGTAGTCGCGATCGGCCACGTCGTTCACGCAACAGCCGGCGCTGCGCATGACGATGGTGCCGGTGACGAACACGATCAGCAGATGCCAGCCCGGAAAGCCATCGGCGGCGATCCACAACGCCGACAACGTCGGCCACAACAACAACAGCCATCCCGCGGGCCGATCCCAGCGGATCAGGTCGAGGTACAGCGCCAGGCGCGGCGCGGCGGCGGCGGTGCCGGTCATGATTGGGCGCACTCCGGCAGGCTCATGGGGCTTCAGCTATTCTCGCGCGCCTCGGCCAGCGCAGGTGTCCATGCGCCATGTGCCGGGTTGCATCCATCCACCGGAGACACATTGATGAATCACTTGGCACCCCGCGTCACGCGTTGGGCGCTCACCATTTGCCTGCTGCTGGCAGCGGGCATCGCGGCGGCCGCTGCGCCGCAGGTCAAGAGCCAGGCCCCAGGCTGGTACCGCATGATGGTCGGCGACATCGAAGTCACCGCGCTGTCCGATGGCACGGTGGCGCTGCCGGTCGACAAGCTGCTGACCAACACGTCGCCAGCCAAGATCCAGGCCGCGCTGTCGCGCGCCTATCTGAAGGCGCCGGTCGAGACCTCGGTCAACGGCTACCTGGTCAACACCGGATCGAAACTGGTGCTGATCGACGCCGGCGCGGCGGGGCTGTTCGGCCCGACCTTGGGCAACCTGGTCAACAACCTCAAGGCATCGGGCTACCAGCCCGAGCAGGTCGACGAGATCTACATCACGCACCTGCACCCCGATCACGTGGGCGGCGTCGCGGCGGACGGCAAGGCCGCGTTCCCCAACGCGGTGCTGCGCGTCGACAAGCGCGACGCCGACTTCTGGCTCAGCAAGGAAAACCTCGACAAGGCGCCCGAGGCCAGCAAGGGCTTTTTCCAAGGGGCGCAAGCGGCGGTCAAGCCGTATGCCGATGCCGGCAAGCTGAAGACCTTCGACGGCGCCGGGCGAGCTGGTGCCCGGCATCAAGGCGGTGTCGACCTATGGCCACACGCCGGGGCACACGGTGTACGCGATCGAGAGCAAGGGCCAGAAGATGATGATCTGGGGCGATCTGATGCACGTGGCCGCGGTGCAGTTCCCCGAGCCCGCCGTCACGATCCAGTTCGACAGCGATTCGAAGAAGGCGGCGCCGCAGCGCCAGAAGGCCTATGCCGATGCCGCCAAGAACGGCCACTACGTGGCGGTGGCGCACGTCGCATTCCCCGGCATCGGCCAGTTGCGCGCCGATGGCAAGGGCTACCGCTGGGTGCCGGTGAACTACTCGTCGAACAAGTAGCGACCCGGCCATGAACGTCGCGCTGTGGCTGGCGCGCGCGGCACAGCGCTTCGGCGCGCGCTGCGCCATCGGCCACGGCCGCGATCCATGGTGCACCTACCGCGAGCTCGCCCAACGAGCATCGGCGTTGGCGGCGTGGTTGCGTGCACAAGGTGTCGCGCCGGGCGATCGTGTGGCGCTGTTCATGCCCAATCGCCCGCAGTACCTGGTGATGTTGTGGGGCGTGTGGTGGTCGGGCGCTGCCGCGGTGCCGATCAATGCCAAGCTGCACCCGCGTGAGGCGGCGTGGATCCTGCAGCACAGCGGCACGCGGCTCGCTTTCTGCGATGGCGATGCGCACGCCGCGCTGGCCGAATTCGCGCCCGGTGTGCAGCTGCGCACCGACTTGCCGGCGTTCGATGCAACCGGCCCGATCGAGCCGCCGGCGGAGCGCGCCGACACCGATGCGGCATGGCTGTTCTACACCAGCGGCACCACCGGCCGACCCAAAGGCGTGGTGCTGGGCGCTCGACAATTGTGCCAAGCGAGCCTGGGCTACTTGAGCGAGGTGCAGAGCGTCGCCGCCGGCGACGTGATGCTGCATCCGGCGCCGCTGTCGCACGGCAGCGGGCTGTACCACCTGCCCTATGTGATGCACGGTGGCGTCAACGTCGTGCCGGCGTCGGGCGGCTTCGACTCCGGCCGAGATCGTTGAGCTCGCGGCGCAGTGGCGCAACGCATCGTTCTTCGCTGCGCCGACGATGGTGCGGCGCCTGGTCGACCACGTCCTCACGAGCGGCCGCAAGCCCGACGGCCTGGCCACCATCACCTATGGCGGCGGGCCGATGTACCGGGCCGACATTCAGCAGGCGCTGCAGGTGATCGGACCGCACTTCGCGCAGATCTACGGCCAGGGCGAGAGCCCGATGACGATCACCGTGCTGCCGCGCGACGTGATCAACGATGCCGCGCACCCGCGCCATCGCGAGCGGCTGGCGTCGGTGGGCCATGCGCAACCGATGCTCGAGCTGTCGATCCGCAGTGCCGACGGCACCGAGTTGCCGGTGGGCGAGACCGGCGAGGTGTGCGTGCGCGGCGACATCGTGATGCAGGGCTACTGGCAGCAGCCCGAGGCCACGGCGGCGGCGATCCGCGACGGCTGGCTCTACACCGGCGACGTGGGCGCGGCTCGACGACGAGGGCTACCTGACGCTGCTCGATCGCAGCAAGGACCTGATCATCAGCGGCGGCAGCAACATCTACCCGCGCGAGGTCGAAGAGGTGCTGCTGCAGCATCCCGCGGTGCACGAAGCCAGCGTGATCGGCCGCCCCGACGCCGAATGGGGCGAGGTGGTGGTGGCCTACGTCGTGGCGCGTGGCGCGGTGGACGCCGACGCGCTCGATGCGTTCTGCCGCGAGCACATCGCGCGCTTCAAGCGGCCCAAGCTGTACCGCTTCGTCGACGCGCTGCCGAAGAACAACTACGGCAAGGTGCTGAAGACCGAGCTGCGCGAGCGCGAAGCCCAACTCGGCGACACGCCCAAGCCGGCGGCGTAGCATGCGCACGAAGCAGGAGCTGCGAACATGAGCGCGTCGAACGAAGAGCGATGGAAGCACGATGGCGTGCGTGTGGTGCCGGGCAACCAGCTCGATCCCAACACCGCGCAGACGCCGGGCATGGACCGCAAGGCGGCAATCAACTTCGCGCGCGTCGGCGCACAGAAGTTGTGGGCCGGCACCGTGCACATCCACCCCGATGCCAAGACCGGCGCGCACCACCACGGCCCGCTGGAGAGCGTGATCTACGTGGTCAAGGGCAAGGCGCGCATGCGCTGGGGCGACAAGCTCGAGTTCACCGCCGAGGCGGGCCCGGGCGATTTCATCTACGTGCCGCCATTCGTGCCGCACCAGGAGATCAACGCCAGCGTCACCGAGGTGCTCGAGTGCGTGCTGGTGCGCAGCGACGGCGAGGCGGTGGCGGTCAACCTCGACATCGAGCCGGTCGAAAAGCCGGAGAACGTGCCGTGGATCGATCCGATCCACCGCGGCTGAACACCTAACCCGGTGAACGAGCCGACGCCAGGTCGGTGGCGCGAGTGCGCAGCGACGTGTCCGAGCGCATCTGGTACTTGGCCACGCGCAGCGTCGGCGTGAGCGGAAGCGAGTCGACGATCACCACGTAGCGCGGCACCTTGATCGCGGCCAGGTGCTGGCGGCACCAGTCGGCCACCTCGTGCGGCGTGACGCTCGCGCCCGCCTTGGGCACCACGGCGATCAGGATCTCGTCCTCGCCCAGCGCGTCCGGCACCGGGATCGCGGCCGCCTGCAGCACCCGCGGGTGCGATTCGACCACGCGGTCGAGCTCGGCACCGGAGATGTTCTCGCCGCGCTTGCGGATGATGTCTTTCTTGCGCGCCACGAACCAGAAGTAGCCGTCGGCATCGCGCCGCGCCAGGTCGCCGGTGAGGAACCAGCCATCGCGAAACGCGGCGCGCGTCTGCTCCGCATCGCGGTAGTAGCCCTGCATCACGAGTGGGGTCTTCACCACCAGCTCGCCGACCTCGCCGTCGGGCCGCTCGCGGCCATCGTCGTCCACGACCTTCATCTGCGCGAGCTGCACCGCGGGATCGGGGTGCAGGCTCGGCTTGCCCATGCTGCCGACCTTGTGCGGCCCTTCGAACGGGTTGTTCAGCGCGCCGGGGATCTCGCTCATGCCGTAGCCTTCGATCAGCGTCGGCACGCCGAACTCGCGCTCGAACACGTCGTAGGTCTCGGCGGTGAACGGCGCGCCGTAGACCTTGCGCAAGCGGTGGCCGGGCACGAACTCGCTGCGTGGCCGGCGCAGCAGGATGTTGCTGACCGCGGCGATCGTGTTGGCTTCGGTGGCGCGCGAACGCGCCGCGTCGTGCCAGAAGGTGCTGGCGGAGAAACGCGGCACCAGGATCAGCGTGGCGCCGGCGGCCAGCGCGCCAGCCAGCGAATAGAACAGTGCGTTGATGTGGAACATCGGCAGGATGCACAGCAGCCGGTCGTCGGGCTGCAGGTGCATGCGGGCGACGAAGCCTTCGCCGGCCAGGATCAGCGTGCGCTGGGCGTGCATCACGCCTTTCGGAAAGCCGGTCGTGCCCGAGGTGTAGATGAACACGCAAGGCGCATCGGGCGTTTGCGCATCGGGCGGCGGGTCGCCGCGCACCGCATCGAGCTCGTCGTCGAAGACGGGCAGCGCGCCATCGCCGTCGCGATTGAGCATCAGCCACGGCGCCGGGGCCAATGCGGCCACGGCCTCGCGCACCACCGGCAGCACCTCGGGCGAACACAACACCCCGCACACCTGCGCATGGTTGAATACATAGCCGGCCTCGGCTGCCTTGTAGTCGGGGTTCACCGGCACCATCACCGCGCCGATGCGCGCCAGCGCCAGCAGCGTGACCACGGTCGACGGGTGGTTGGTCGACATCACGCCCAGGCGGTCACCCGCGCGCACGCCGCGCTGTCGCAGCAGCACCGCCGCGCGGCCGACACGTGCGTTCAACTCGGCATAGGTGATCGTGTGCTGTTCGAACACCAGGCATTCACGATCGGGCGCCACGGCCGCTCGGCTGTCGAGCAGCGACGCCACCGTGCCGCCGTGCGGCGGATAGCGCTGGAGGACTTCGAGCGGGCGCAGCATCGCGCGCATTGTGCGCGCCGGCGGCGCGTCAGCGTGGCGGTGCGCGGCCGGCCACGCGCAGGCGCACGCGGTGCAACGCTGACCCCGCGGTGACGAACAGGCTCTTCAGGTCGTCGTCGCCCCAGGTGAAGTTGGCGGCGGCCGCCGGGAACTGCAGCACGCCGAGGCAGCGCGCATCGCGGTCGAACACGTGCACGCCACCGGGCCCGCAGCACCACAGATGCCCCGCGCTGTCGATCTTCATTCCGTCGGGCGCGCCCATGCCCTCGCCGCGCGTCTCGGCCCAGACGCTGCCGCCGCCGAGCGTGCCGTCGGCGCGCATATCGAACACGCGGATGTGGCCGCGCTCGGTGTCGTTGACGAACAGGCGTTGCTCGTCGGCCGAGAAGCACAGGCCGTTGGGCTGTGCGAAGTCGTCGGCCAGCAGGGTGGGGCTCTGCGCATCGGGGCCGACTCGGTACACGCCGCGAAAGCCCAACTGCGGCGTGCGCTCGACGCCGTAGTACGGCATGCGGCCGTAGGTGGGGTCGGTGAAGTAGATGCTGCCGTCGCTGCAGGTCACCACGTCGTTCGGGCTGTTCAGTTCCTGGCCTCGGTAGCTTGCAGCGAGCACGGTGATGGTTCCGTCGGCCTCCGTGCGGGTCAGCCGGCTGCTCGCGTGTTCGCAGCTGAGCAGCCGGCCCTGCAGGTCCCATGCGAGGCCGTTGCTCTTGCGACTGGGCGCGCGGAACACGCGCGCGCCCGTGGCGGCGCTCCATTCGTGGATGCGGTCGCCCGGGATGTCGCTGAACAGCAGCCGGCGCCGCTCGGAGTCCCACAGCGGCCCTTCGGTGAACAGGTGGCCGTCGGACAGCGTGTCGAGCGCCGCGTCGGGATCGATCAACTCGCGCAGCCGCGCATCGCGGAGGTCGAGCTTCACAGCTTGCCGGCTTTCTTCAGCGAGGCCACCGTCGACGCGCCGACGTACCAGTCCTCGGCGCTGACGTCGTCGAACACCACCCAGATCGCCTCCTTGGGCAACTGGGCCAGCTCGCTGATCGCTTCGGTCACGCGGCGCGAGATCTCGTTCTTGCGCTCCTGCGGATGGCCTTCCAGGATCTTGATGGTCACGAACGGCATCGCGGTCTCCTCGGTGGGGGTGGTTGATCGGTGGCTGGTGCGGGAATCACAACGTGAGCAGCCGATCGCGCAGCGCGGTGTCGTCGCGCAGCGCGGCAGCGGGGCCTTCGTGCACGACGCGGCCCTTCTCGAGCACGTACACACGATCGGCGAGCGCGAGAGAGAAGGCCACGCCCTGTTCGGCGAGCAGGATCGTGAGTCCATCGGCCTTGAGCTGCTGCACCTGCGCCAGCAGGCTTTCGACCACCAGAGGGGCCAGGCCTTCCGACGGTTCGTCGAGCAGCAACAACTCGGGGTTGCCCATCAGCGTGCGGGCGATCGTCAACATCTGCTGCTCGCCGCCGGACAGGCTGCCGGCGCGCCGATCGCGCAGTTGCGCCAGCTTGGGGAACAGCGCGCACACACTGTCGGCGGTCCAGCGCTGTGCACGATCGTGGCGCCCGATGGCGCGACGCGCCACGTCGAGGTTCTCGAACACCGTGAGCTCGCTGAACACGCGCCGGTCTTCCGGCACGAAGCCGATGCCGGCGCGCGCCACGCGATCGGGGCGCCAGCCGGTGATGTCCTGGTCCTTCCAGTGCACGTGGCCCGACGCCGGTGGCGTCAGGCCCATGATCGAGCGCATGGTCGTCGACTTGCCGACGCCATTGCGGCCGAGCAGCGCGACGCATTCGCCGCGCGCGATCGTCAGCGACACGCCGAACAGCGCGCGCGACAGTCCGTAGTCGGTGTGCAGGTCGGTCGCCGCCAGCATCACCGATCCCCCAGGTACACGCGCCGCACCTCGGCATCGGCGCGGATGGCCTCGGGCGTGCCGACCGCGATCAGCCGGCCCTGGTGCAAGCACCGCGATGCGCTGCGCGGCGCCGAACACCACGTCCATGTCGTGCTCGGTGAACAGCAAGGTCAGGCCACGCTCGCGTGCGATGCGACGCAGCAGCGCCATCGACTCGCGGGTCTCGGTCGCGCTCATGCCCGCAGTGGGCTCGTCGAGCAGCAGGATCTCGGGCTTGCCGGCCAGTGCGATGCCGAGCTCGAGCTGCTTCTGGTTGCCGTACGACAGCGTGCCGCCGGCGAGCGGCGCCTTGTCGGCGAGGTTCACGTCGGCCAGCAGCGCCATCGCCTCGTCGCGGTACACGTGTTCGGCACGCGACCACAGGTCGCGGCCGCGGCCGCGGTGCGCGATCAGCGCGGCCTGCACGTTCTGGAACACCGTGAGCTTGGGGAAGATGTTGGTGCGCTGGAACGAGCGCGCCACGCCGAGCGCGCACAGCTTGTGCGGCGCGATGCCGGTGACGTCGCGGCCAGCGAGCGTCACGCGGCCGGCGTCGGGCTTCAGGTGGCCGGTGAGCAGGTTGAACAGCGTCGACTTGCCGGCGCCGTTGGGGCCGATGATGGCCACGATCTCGTGGCGTGCCACCGCCAGGCTCACGCCGTCGATCGCGGCCACGCCGCCGAATGCTCGCTTCAGGCCCTGTGCTTCGATCATGGCGCCGCACGGCGTTTGAGCCGCAGCCGCAACGCGCCGAGCGCACCGGCGATGCCGCCCGGGAACACGAACAGCAGCACGATCAGCACGGTGCCGAGCACCATCGGCCAGTAGCGCGTGACCGACGTGATCTGGTGGTTCAGCAACGTGAGCGCCGCGGCGCCGATGGCCGGGCCCCAGAAGCTGCCCATGCCGCCGAGGATGGCCATGATCAGCACCTCGGCCGACTTCGACCAATACGCGAAGTCGGGGAACACGCCGCGGTTGAACAAGCCGAACAGCGCGCCGGCCAGACCGGCGAACACGCCGGCGAGTGCGAATGCCGCCACTTGGTACCAGCGCACGTTGAGGCCGACGAACTCGGCGCGCTCGGCGTTCTCGCGGATCGCGTTCAGCATGCGGCCGAACGGTGAGCCAGTGATGCGTTTCAACACCAGCGCGCAGACGCCGACGATCACCATCACCAGCAGGAAGTAGCGGTCCGCTGCGCGCAGGCCGCCGAGCAAGGGCAGCGACTCCATCCAGCCGAAGTCCGGATACGGCACATTGTTCAGGCCCTGCTCGCCGCCCGTGACGCCGTTCCACTTGAAGCACACCGCCCACACGATCTGCGCAAAGGCCAAGGTGAGCATCGCGAAGTAGATGCGCGTGGAGCGCACGCAGAAGAAACCGAACACCAAGGCGGCGGCGCCGGAGGCGACCCCCGCGGCGGCGAACGCGAGCGCGAACGGCACGCCATGCGTCTTCATCAAGATGGCGCAGGTGTAGGCGCCGATACCGAAGTACGCCGCGTGGCCGAACGACACCAGTCCCGACACGCCGAGCAGCAGGTTCAGGCTGAGCGCGAACAGCGCCAGGATCACGATCTCGGTGGCCAGAAAGGTGTAGAAGCGCGAGCCCAGCCACGGCACCACGAGCAACGCGAGCCATGCCAGCAGCGCCCAAGGCACGCGCAGCTTCATGCCAGCGGCCTGCCGAACAAGCCGTTCGGGCGCACGATCAGCACCAGGGCCATCAACGCGAACACCGCGAAGATCGAGAAGCCCGGCAGCACCAGGATGCCGAAGGCCAGTACCTGGCCGAACACGATCGCACCGACGAAGGTGCCCCAGAACGACCCGAGGCCGCCGATCACGACGACGATGAAGGCCTCGACGATGATCTCGACGTCCATGCCCGGCACGATGCTGCGCACCGGCGTGACCAGCGCGCCGCCGAGCCCGGCCAGGAACGAGCCGGCCATGAACATCAGCGTGTACAGCCGGCCCACGTCGGCGCCGAGCGCGGCCAGCATCTCGCGGTCGAGCGCGGCGGCGCGGATCAGCCGGCCGATGCCGGTGCGGCTCAACAGCAACCAGCAGGCGGTCGCGATCAGCGGGCCGAGCACGATGATGAACAGGTTGTAGTGCGGCACCACCGCGCCGAACCACTCGAAGCGGCCGGTCAGGGCCGCCGGACGCGGCACGCTCAGCTGCTGCGTGCCCCACAGCATGCGCGCCGCGTCGCCCAGCATCAGCACCAGCGCATAGGTCAAGAGCAGCTGGTACAGGTCTTCGCGGCCGTACAGGTGGCGCAGCAGCAGCCGCTCGATCAAGCCGCCGAGCAGCGCCACGCCGGCGGCCGCGCCAAGCACGGCGAGCCAGAAGCTGCCGCTGAGGCCGCCGAACACCTGCATCAGCTGCCACGCCAGGTAAGCGCCGACCATGTAGAACGAGCCGTGCGCGAAGTTGAGCACGCGCAGCACGCCGAACACGAGCGACAGGCCCGACGCGACGACGAACAGGAACATCGCCGCGGTCAACCCGCTCAGCACCTGGCCGAGGAGGAACGAGGGCTCGAACACGGCGCGCTGCTGCCGCTCAGTCGATCAGGCCGAGCGGCTGCGAGATCAGCGCGGCGCGCTCCTCGAGCAACTGGCGCCAGACCGGCACGTTGCTGCGCTTGAAGCGCAGCTTCGGACAGGCCACGCTGATCGCGGCGGCGATGTCGCCGTTGTGCGGATCGCGCACCGGCACGGCCAGGCAGCACAGGTTCTCGGCGTACTCCTCGAGGTCGAGCGCGAAGCCCTGCGTCGCGCACGCCATCGATCTCGCGCTCGAGCTTGGCGCGGCTGGTGATCGTCTGCGCCGTGTACGGCGTGAGCTTGACGCCGCCGAGATAGGCGTCGAACGCCTCGCTCGACAAGCCCGACAGCAGCACCTTGCCGGTGGCCGTGCAGTACGCCGGCTCGCGTTCGGCCGATCGGATCGACGCGCTCACCACGTGCGGGCCGTCGGCCTTGCACAGCTGGACGATCTCGCCCTGGCTGAAGATCACCAGGTAAACCGTCTCGCCGACCTCGTTGCGCAGCGCCTCCAGGTGTGGGCGCGCCATCGTGGCCAGATCGCTGCCCTTCAGGTACGCGCTGGCAAGCTGGTAGATGCGGGTGCCGAGCACATAGCTGCGCTGGCCGTCTTGCTGCTCCACGTAGCCGCGCGCGACCAGGGTCTGCACCAGGCGAAAGGCGGTGCTCACGTTGAAGCCGGTGCCCCGCGCCAGGTCGGACACGCTCACGGGTTGGCGCGCCGCAGCCACGTGCTCGAGGATGTCGAGCACCTTGGCCACGCTCTTGACCGCATCGGGTGCAGCCTTGGTCTTGGGGCGTCCACCGGGCATCGCGTGATCAGTCCATGAACGGCGCGGGGTCGATGTAGGTCGGCGGACTCATCACCGCGAACGGATAGCGCGGGTCCTTGGTCATCTTGCCCCAGAACTGCGCGCGGTTCGCCTGGTGGTCCTTGCTGCGGAAGGTCTGCTTGCCGATCGGCGTGTCGACCGCGATCTCGAACATCGCCTTGGCCACCTTGTCGGAGTCGGTGCTGCCGGCCTTGGTGATCGCGGCCGTGAGCATCTGCAGGCCGATGTAGCCGGTGATCGGCCACGACGACGGGTGCTCCTCCTTGGTGTAGGCGCGCAGCCTGGCGATGTATTCCTTGTGCTGCGGCGGGCCGGCGTCCCAGTTGAAGGCGTCGTACGCATTGGCCCAGATGCCGAACGGATAGTCGTCGCCCATCGCCTTGGCGGTCTCGATCGCGCCCGCTTCGCCGGCGGCGAGCACCTGGTGCTTGACCGCATCGAAATACTTCAGCGGATTGGCCTGCTTGACGAAGGTGACGAAGTGGCCGCCCCACAGGCTTGTGAACACCGCGTCGGGCTTCTTGGCCATCTGGGCGTTGATGAACGGCGTGTAGTCGGCCTCGCCGAGCTTGGGCCACTGCTGGTCGATGATCTCGATGTCGGGCCGCAGCTTCTTCAGGTGGGCGACGAACGCCTTGGTCAGGTCCTGGCCGAACGCGTAGTCCGGGCTCATCGTCGCCACCTTCTTCACCTGCCACTTGGCCATCAACTCGGCGGCGGTGCGGCCTTCGATCGTGGTGGTGGTGGCGGTGCGGAACACATAGGGGTGCAGGTTGGCCGGCGTGGTCAGCTGATCGGTCTTGACCACCGGCACCACGAACACGGTCTTGTTCTCCTTGGCCACCGGCGACACCGCAGGGCCTTCGGCCGACGTGAGCGTGCCCACCAGGAAGTCGACGTTCTCGCGCAGGATCAGGTCGCGCGCGATGCGCACCGCCTCGTCGGCATTGCCCTTGGTGTCGCGCACCAGCAGCTCGAGCTTGCGGCCGAGCACGCCGCCTTTGGCGTTGGCCTCCTCGACGAACATCTGCGCGCCTTTCAGCGACGGCTCGCCGATCAGTGCACCCGGCCCGGACAGGATCACCGGGTAGCCGATGCGGATCGGTTTGGGTTGCGCGCCGGCGTGCGGTGCCAGCAGCGCGATGCCTGCGGCGGCGCAAACCGCCGCGGCGAGCAGGTGTCTCCAAGAAGTCATGGGCGTCTCCGTGTGGGCGGCGGCCGTCTGCCGCGGCCGCTCGGCGGTGCTCCCTGCGTGGGCTAGTTTTCTCTAATTTGAAAAACTTTGCCAGTAAACGAAAAAAGCATACGGCTTGGCCGAACGCGCTGTCAATCCGGTCGAGCCAGTTTTTTGCCAGGCGGCGCTTGACTCTGACGTTGCGTCAAACCTGAACCTGCGCGCTCCCTTGACCCGTTGAATGCAAAGGAGCGAACCATGTTGAAGATCTATGGCGTGCCGATCTCGGTGCACACACGCAAGGTGATCGTGGCGGCGCGTTTGAAGGCGCTGCCGTTCGAGCTGCAGCCTGTGGTGCCGGTGATTCCGGACAACCCGCCGGCCAATTGGCGCGAGCTCAGTCCCACCGGCAAGATCCCGGTGCTGCAGGACGGTGACTTCACGCTCGCCGACTCGGCAGCGATCTGCGCCTACCTCGAGCGCAAGCAGCCGCAGCCGTCGCTGTACCCGAGCGACATCCAGGCCTACGGACGCGCGCTGTGGCTCGAGCAGTACGCCGGCGGCACGCTGTTCCGCGACGTGGTGCACCCGCTGTTCCACGAGGTGTTCGTGCACCCCAAGGTCAAAGGCATCGCCACCGACTCGGCGCGCATCGACCAGGTGCTCACCGGCGCGATGCCCGACGTGCTCGGCTACCTCGACTCGTTGGCCGGCGCGCCGTTCCTCGCCGGGCAGGCGTTGTCGGTGGCCGACGTGGCGGTGATGTCGAACCTGGTCACGATGCAGTACATCGGCTTCGCGCTGGAGCGCGCGCGCTTCCCGCGGCTGGCACATCTGTTCGACCGGGTGATCCGTATTCCCGCGGTCACGGAGGCGTTGCGCGACGAGCAGCCGGTGGTGCAGCAGATGGGCTTGAAGAGCGAGTTCCTCAACGCGGTGCTGGGCTGACCGCACGCGGCAACGGGAGGCAGCAGCCATGTTCAGGATCGGAGACTTCTCGCGCATCGCCCGCGTGTCGGCGCGGCTGCTGCGCTTTTACGACGAGATCGGCCTGCTCAAGCCGGCGCATGCCGACTCGCAGACCGGCTATCGCCACTACACGGTGGCGCAGCTGGCCCAGCTCAACCGCATCACGGTGCTGAAGGATCTCGGCTTCAGCCTGGAGCAGATCGGCGACATCCTCAAGGCGCCGCTCGCGGCCGACGAGTTGCGCCACATGCTGCTGATGCGGCGCAACGACGCCGAACAACGGCTGACGCAGGAGGCGCAGCGCCTGCGCCACATCGAAACGCGCATCGCGCAGATCGAAGCCGACGGCGTGCTGTCGGTCGACGACGTGGTCGAGCGTGCCGAACCGGCACGCCGGCTGCTGTCGATGCGCCGGCAGGTGAAATCGTTCGCCGAGGCGCGCGCGCTGATCCCGCTGCTGCGCGAGCAGGCGCGGCCGCTGTTGCCCAAAACGCACGCCTGCCCGCTGGTGGTGGTCGCACACGCGCCGCAGTTCGAGGTCGACGAACTGGACGTCGAGTTCGGCTATGCGGTCGAGGCCCTGTCGCCGCCGGCGCCGGCGAAGTCGTCGATGCTGGCGCTGCGCGACCTGCCGGCGGTGGCGCGCATGGCGGTGTGCGTGCGCGTCGGCCTGCCGGAGGACGCGCACCTCGTCACCGCCAAGATCGGCCGCTTCATCGAAGCCAACGGCGACGCGCTCGACGGACCGAGCCGCGAGGTGTTCTTGAAGCCGCCCGATCCGCAGCACATGGAGGCGTCGATGGTCGAGATGCAGTTTCCGGTGCGCCGTCCGGCCCCGGCGACCTCTGAGCGAGCGCGGGCGGCCGGCGCTACGATGGCCGGCCCTGCCGCATCGGGAGCGAGCGATGAGTGCGTTCACCTTCGACACCTTCAGCGCCAGTGCGCGCGCGCAGGGCTTCGACGAGGTGCTCGAACGTCGATGGCAGCCCGGCACCGTGCTGGACACCCACACCCACACCTTTGCCGTCAAGGCTTTGGTCGTGCAGGGGGAGATGTGGCTCACCTGTGGCGAGCGCAGGCTGCACCTGCTGCCCGGTGACACGTTCGCGCTCGAGCGCGAGGTGCCGCACGACGAGCGCTACGGACCGCAGGGCGCCACTTATTGGGTGGCGCGCCGCAACTGAAGGGCACCGACGCTGACGGCATGTCGCTTGCCCTGCGGCGGGCATGGCCCGCCATGCGTTGTTGTTGGAGCGCGCGCCCGACCCCCAGGTCGATCCCGCCGATGCGGCGCAGCGCGCGCAAGGCTGGCAAGAGCAGCGCGAACTCGCGCACCGCTGCCGCGCATGCCCGCTGTTCGCGCATGCCACTCAGACCGTGTGGGGCGAGGGCCCGATCGGCGCGCCGCTGATGCTGGTGGGTGAGCAACCCGGGGACCAGGAAGACCTGCAGGGCCGTCCCTTCGTCGGCCCGGCCGGCCGGCTGCTCGACCGCGCGCTGTCCGAGCTCGGCTGGGACCGCTCGCTGGCCTACGTGACGAACGCGGTCAAGCACTTCAAGTGGGTGCCGGCGCCGCGCGGCAAGCGCCGCATGCACAAGACCCCGGCGCAACGCGAGGCCGACGCCTGCGAACACTGGCTGGAGAGCGAGATCGCGCTGGTGCGGCCGCAGGCGCTGGTGGCGCTGGGCGCCACCGCGTCGCGCCAATTGCTGAAACGCCCGGTCGCGGTGCTGCGCGAGCGCGGCCGCTGGATCGCGCGACCCGACGGCCTGCCGGTGCTGGTCACCCTGCACCCGTCGGCGCTGCTGCGCCTGCACGACGATGAACGCGAGGTCGCCTATGCCGAATGGCTCGACGACCTGCGGCTGGCTGGCGAACACGCCGCCGCCGCGCGATGAGCACGACGATCCACACCGCGCAAGGCAGCCTGTTCGAAGCCAGCGAGGGCCTGCCCGACGGCCTGGCCTATCGAGCGGCCTTCATCGACCGCGACGAAGAGCGCACGCTGATCGAGCTGATCGCCGGCCTGCCGCTGCACGAGGCGCGCTACAAGGAGTACACCGCGCGTCGCCGCGTCTACGCGTTCGGCTCGAAGTTCGACTTCGATGCCTACCAGCTCAGGCCGCAGCCGATCGGCGTGCTGCCGGATCCGTTGCAAGCTTTGCGTGAACGCCTTGCCGCATGGACGGGTGTCGCGGCCGATGACTTCGTGCACGTGATGGTCGCCGAATACACGCCGGGCACGCCGCTCGGCTGGCACCGCGACGCGCCGGACTACGAGCTGATCGCCGGCGTGTCGGTCGGCAGCGCGGCACGGCTGCGCTTCCGGCCGTGGCCGCCGCGCGACCCGAAGAAGGACGACATCCTCACGCTCGAGCTGGCGCCACGTTCGGCCTACCGCATGGCGCAGACCGCGCGCTGGGGCTGGCAGCACAGCGTGCCGCCGGTGCCGGCGCTGCGCTACTCGGTGACGATGCGCACCGTGCGCGCGGGCGCTTGAGGCCCGCGGACCGCGGCTCAGCCGTCGAGTTGCTTCTGGAACACCAGCCCCGCGTGCTCGCGCAGCGCGTGGAACTTGATCTTCGGCCAGTTGCTCTCGATGGCGCGCAGCTCGGGCGCGTACTCCACCAGGATGGTCGGCGCATTGACCGCGTCGTGGGCCATGCGGTGCGCATTGCCGTCGATGAAGCGCTGCAGCTCCTTGTCGCCGCCGTCGGCGTCGTCGCAGGTGACCCAGCGCGCGATCGAGTAGCGCGCCGGCTGGATGCGCGCCTTGCAGCCGTATTCGTGCTCGAGCCGGTGGGCCACCACTTCGAACTGCAGCTGACCCACGGCACCGAGCAGCAGCACGGTGCCGGCCACCGGGCGGAACACCTGGATCGCGCCCTCCTCGCCCAGCTGCGTCAGACCTGCCTTCAACTGCTTGGTCTTCAGCGGGTCGGCGACCTCGACGGTGCGGAACATCTCCGGCGCGAAGAACGGCAGGCCGGTGAACTGCAGCGCCTCGCCTTCGGTCAGCGTGTCGCCGAGCTGCAGCACGCCGTGGTTCGGGATGCCGATGATGTCGCCGGCGAACGCCTCGTCGAGCAGCTCGCGCCGCTGCGACAGGAAGCTCACCACCGTGTTGGGCTTGAGCTCCTTGCCCGAGCGTGTGACCTTGAGCTTCATGCCGCGCTCGAAATGGCCCGACGCGACGCGCACGAACGCGATGCGGTCGCGGTGCGCCGGGTCCATGTTGGCCTGGATCTTGAACACCACGCCGGAGAACTTCGGCTCTTCGGCCTTCACTTCGCGTTGCATCGCCGGCTTCGGGCCCGGCGACGGCGCCAGGTCGACCAGCGCGTCGAGCACCTCGCGCACGCCGAAGTTGTTGATCGCCGAGCCGAAGAACATCGGCGTCTGGTGGCCGGCGAGGAACTGCGCTTCGTCGAATGCCGGCGCCGCTTCGCGCACCAGCTCGATGTCGTGCCTGGCGTGTTCGTACTGCGCGCCGAAGCGTTCGCCGTACGCCGGGTTCTCGATCCCTTGCAGGATCTCGCCGCCATCGCGGTTGCGGTCCTCGCCCGGCACGAACACGCGCATCTGCTCGCGCTTGAGGTCCATCACGCCATGGAACACCTTGCCCATGCCCACCGGCCAGGTGAACGGCACCACCGACATGCCCAGTTCGCGCTCGATCTCGTCCATCAGCGCGAGCGGCTCCTGCACCTCGCGGTCCATCTTGTTGACGAAGGTCAGGATCGGCGTGTTCCGGGCCCGGCACACCTGCAGCAGGCGGCGCGTCTGCGGCTCGACGCCGTTGGCGGCGTCGATCACCATCAGCGCGGCGTCCACCGCGGTCAGCACGCGGTAGGTGTCTTCCGAGAAGTCCTGGTGGCCCGGCGTGTCGAGCAGGTTGATCACGCAGCCTCGGTACTCCATCTGCATGACCGAGCTGGCCACCGAGATGCCGCGCTGCTTCTCGATCTCCATCCAGTCGCTGGTGGCGTGCCGGCTCGCTTTGCGCGCCTTCACCGAACCGGCGATCTGGATCGCGCCGGAGAACAGCAGCAGCTTCTCGGTCAGCGTGGTCTTGCCCGCATCGGGGTGCGAGATGATCGCGAACGTGCGGCGGCGGCGCACTTCGTCGGCAATGGCGGCAGTGGACATCGTGGGGGGCGCAGTGAACCCGGCATTATCGGCGTCGCCCGTGAACCGCCGCGGCGCCCGGCTTCAGAACGAGGTGCGCGCCGGTGCGGCGGCGTCGCTCAGCTGCAGCGCCTCGCTGCCGAGCATCGAATGCCAGCTGGCGCGGCCGGCGGCGAGGTCGATTTCGATGTGCGCGGGCACCGGGCCGATCTGGCGTCCGGCGTTGAAGACCCAGGTGTGACCGATGCGGTCGGCCCACGACCCGGCGGGCTTGAACGGCGGCTCGTGCACGTGGCCGGTGAGCACCATATCCGGCGCGTGGCGCGCGATCCAGCCGCCGAGCTCGGTGTCACCGTAGTGGCGCACGCCGGTCCAGCACGTCGGCGAGCCGAGCGGCGGCCAGTGGTACACCCACAGCCAGTGCATCGGCCGCCGCGCCGCATCGGCCGCGAGTTGCGCCTCGAGGGCGGCGCGGCCGAGCGGCCCGTCCCACCAGGGGCACACCGTGACCAGCGCGTCGGCGGCAAGCCACGAGTCGCCGTCGGTCGGCACGCCGGCGGCGCGTGCCGCCGCCAACCACAGCGCGCTCTGTTCGCCGTGCGCGTCCGGCCCGGTGAGGTCGTGGTTGCCCGACGCGATCACCACCGGCACGGCCGCCTTCAACAGGGCCAGGTAGCGCAACGTGACCACGACCTGCGCCTCCAGCGGCACGCTCGACGCGATGTCGAGGCTGTCGCCGGCCAGCACGACGAGGTCGTAGCGCGGCGCCGAACGGACCGCCCAGTCCCACTGCGGCAGCGTGTAGTGCAGGTCCGAGATCAGCAGGATGCGCAAGGCGGGCTTTGCGGCTCAGTAGTCGGGGTTCGGGTCGCGTGCCGAACCCGGCCGCGCTCGTTCACCCTGCCGCTCGGACAGCTCGCGCAGCACCGCCGACACCATGTGGAGTCCCGGCACGTCGGCGTATTGCGCCTTCAGGTCGGCCAGGTAGGTGGTGACGAAGTTGAGCCGCTCGGCCAGGCCCACGGCCACCAGCCGCGCGATGGCCGGATGGCTGTCGAGCAGCGCCGGCCCATTCACCGCGTGATGCAGCACGCTGCGCTCGGTGGCCACCACCGTCGCGCCGTAGGCGCAATGCAGCAGCGCCGACACCTCGCCGACGATCGCGCCCGGCCGGGTGATGTGGTTGACCACGACGCCGGCCTTGCGCACCTGCAATGCGCCAGCCTCCAGCACCCAGATGGAGCCACCCGGCTCGCCCTCGCGCACGACCGTGTCGCCCGCTTCAAACACCTGCTTCGGCAAGTGGGCCGACAGCGCCAGCATCTCGTCCATGACGGCCTCCGCATGCAAGGCGCATGCCGAATGACACCTGCAACGTGGCGCTGCAGGCGCGCCCGCCGATTGTCCTGCCAACGCCCTTATCCTCTGGCCATCGTTGCGCGAGAGACCGCCGATGTACATGCCCACGCATTTCGAAGAATCCCGTCCGGAGGTGCTGCAGCAGCTGGTGGCCGCACATCCGCTGGCCACCTGGGTGGTGCAAGGCGGCGCCAGCCTGCAGGTCAACCACATCCCGTTCCTGCTCGATGCGGGGCGCGGGCCGCACGGCACCCTGGTGGGCCACGTGGCGCGCGCCAACCCGGTGTGGCAATCGCTCGGACCGAGCGTCGCGGTGTTCCAGGGTGCGCAGGCCTACATCTCGCCGTCGTGGTACCCGAGCAAACGGGCCCACGGCAAGGTGGTGCCGACCTGGAATTACGCGGTCGTGCACGCGCACGGCACGCCGCGCGCGATCGAGTCGCCCGATGCGCTGCTGGAGATCGTGACCCGGCTGACGCAGGCGCACGAGGCCGGCAGCGCGGTCCCTTGGGCGGTGTCGGACGCGCCGGCCGACTTCATCGACCAGATGCTGAAGGCCATCGTCGGCATCGAGATGCCGATCGAGCGCCTGGTGGGCAAGTGGAAGGTGACGCAGAACCGCTCTTTGCCCGACCGCCTCGGCACGGCGGCCGGGCTGCGCCAGCAAGGCGACGCGCAAAGCCTGGCGATGGCCGACCTGGTGTCGCCCGAGCGCGGCTGAGGCGAAACCGGCGTCAGTACACGTCGCGCCGGTAGCGCCGCTGCGCCGCCAGCGCCGACAGCCGATCGGCGCCGAGCACGTCGGTGAGCGCGTCGTGCACGCCGCCGGCCATGCCTTTGAGGCTGCCGCACACATAGATCGCCGCGCCGTCGTCGACCCAGCGGCACAGCAACGCGGCCCGTTCGCGCAGCCGGTCCTGCACGTAGCGGCGCTCGGGCTGATCGCGCGAGAACACCAAGTCGGCGTGGGCCAGCACGCCGCTGGCCAGCCAGGCGTCGATCTCGTCGGGTGCGTAGCGGTCGTGCGCCGATTGGCGCTCGCCGAACACCAGCCAGCACGGCGCGCGCGCGGCGGCCGCGGCACGCGTGCGCAAGTGGCTGCGCAGGCCGGCGTAGCCGGTGCCGTTGCCGATCAGGACCAGCGGGCGCGCGGCGTTGTCGCCGATGCGAAACGTGCCATGCGCGCGCACGCGCAACTCGAGAGCGCCGCCGAGGTCGAGCTCGCGGGTCAGCCAGCCCGACATCAGCCCCAACGTGCCATCGTCGCGGCGCTCCTGCCGCACGATGAGCCGCATGCGCCCATCGGCCGGCAACGATGCGATCGTGTATTCGCGCGGCTTGTCGCGTTCGCCCGGTGCGAGCACCTGCACCAGGTCGCCGGCTTCCCAGCTCGGCAGCCGCACACCGTGGCGCGGCTGCAGATCGAGCAGGCACACCGGCGCGCCGCAGCTGCCCGGGTTGAGCACGCGGCGGGCGACGAGGCGCCAGGCGTCGAACGCCGGCGCCTGCCACTCCGGCAGGTCGCTGGTGCCTGCCAGGCGGCCGATGCGGTGCAGCCAGTCGCGCAGCGCCAGCGTGTCGTCGTTGTCGACGTCGATGCGCTCGAACAGCGGCGTCGACCCTTGCGTGCGCAACCAGCCGTCGAGCCGGCGGCCGAATCCGCAGAAGTTGGCATAGGTGCGGTCGCCGAGCGCCAACACGCCGTGCTGCAAACCCGGCAGCGGCAGCGCCTGCGCCATGCAGCCGTCGACGAAGGCGGCGCCGTTGTCGGGCGCATCGCCTTCGCCGTAGGTGCTGACGATGAACAGCGCCCGCTGCGTGTCGCGCAACTGCGCGGCCCGCAGGTCGGCCACCGGCAGCAGCTGCACCGCGAGCCCGGCGTTGTGCAGCAGGTCGGCGCTCTGCCAGGCGATCTGCTCGGCGAAGCCGGTCTGGCTGGCATAGGCCACCAGCACGGGCGCCCGCTCCGGCGCCGGCAGGTGCAGCGCGTCGCGGGCCGCGGCCGTTTGTTCACGCCGCCGCCGCTCGGCGCGCCACGCGTGCGCGCACAACAGCGCATAGGCCAGCAGCACGCACACGGCGGCAAACGCACGTTGCGCGGCCGGGTCGAGCCAGGGCGCCAGCGCGCTCATCTCAATCCGCCAGCTTGGCGCAGGCGCTCGTCATCGTTTCGTCGAAGCCACCGTCACGGCGCCGTGACGTCCACAACGCGGCGATGCCGCGCGCTTCGGCCCAGGCTCGCCCGGCCACCGGCCCGAGCACGGTCAATGCGGTCGACAGGGCATCGGCCCACATGCACGACGCATGCAGCACGCTGACCGCACACACGCCGTGCCCGATCGGCCGTCCGCTGCGCGGGTCGATGGTGTGCGGATGGCGCACGCCGTCGTGCACGAACACCCGTTGGTCGTCGCCCGAGGTGGCGACGCTGAGGCCGTGCAGCGCGACCCAGGTGCCGGCGGTGTCGTTGTCGCGCGGCGAGGCGAGTCGCACCCACCAGGGCTGGCCGTCGGGCTTGGCGCCCTGGCCGCGCAACTCGCCGCCGACCTCGACCAGCAGGTTGTCGAGGCCGAACTCGCTGTGCAGCGCGAGCGCGATGCGATCGACCGCGTGGCCCTTGGCGATGGCGGAGAAGTCGAGCCGCAAGCCGCCGGGCTGATGCAGGCGCCGCCGATCGCGGTCGAACTGCAGGCGTGTGCGGCCGCCGAAGGCGCGCGCCGCGTCGATGCAAGCGGCGTCCGGTGGCATGAAGTCGGCCTCGAGCCAGCGGCCGTGCGGCCCGAAGCCCCAGGCGTCGATCAAGGCACCGGCGCACGGATCGAAGGCGCCGCCGCTGTCGCGCGCCACGTCGAGCGCGCACGCCAGCACCTCGGCGAACGCTTCTGGGATCGTGTGCCAGCTGCCGGCGGGCGCGCGGTTGAAGCGGGCGAGGTCGGATGCCGGCTCCCAGGTGCTCATCTGCGCCACCACGAGGTCGAGCTCGCGTTGGATCGCGCGCTCGATGGCGGCACGCGGCGCCTCGCGGGCGGCGATCCACTTCACCGACCAGGTCGTGCCCATGGTCGTGCCGCTCAAGGTGTGCAATGTGGCTTCGCGCGGCACGCTGCGCGGCACAAGGGTCTGCGGCACCAGGACGCGGCGCATGACCGCGGGCGCCGCGCCGCCGACCACCGACGAAGCCGTGCCCATCACTGGGGCAGCACTTCGACCGTGGTGCTGCAATTGGTGCGGCGCGCCGGCTGTTGTGCCGTGCCGCCGGCGTTCGCGCCGCGCGGTCCCTGGCTGGCGCCGAGCCAGTAGCGTCCGGCATCGGGCCACTTCACGCTGACCAGGCCCTGTGCATCGGTCTTGAGCGCGATCTCGCCCATCTTGTAGCGGTAGCGGTTGCCACCGCGCAGCACCGTCACGTCGGCATCGGCCACCGGCTTGCCGTCGAGCAGCAGCTGGAAGGTCGACGTGTCGCCGACGCTCAGGTCGGTCGGCGCGGTGGTCGGGATCAGCTCCAGGCCATTGCCCAGCGCCGAGAAGCGGCTCGAGCCCGCCTTGTCGTTGGTGACGTAGGTGTCGACGCGGTTCTGCATGTGCGTGACCTGCAGCTCCTGCGCCTCGGGCGGCACTTCGCGCGCCAATGCATCGAGTTTGCCGCGCCAGCGTTTGGTCTCGCCGCCGATCTTGTAGCTGGCGAAGTGGCTGTCGTTGACGGCGCTGAAGCGGTACGTGCCGATCTGCTTGAGCTGCACTTCGAAGCTGGTGCGCTTGCGGCCGGCCATCCGGTTGTCGGCCGTGGCGGCGGTGCCATCGGGCGCGATGACCGTCAACGCGTCGACCTGCAGCGCGGTGGTGTCGAACTCGAACAGGTTTTCCGACACGGCGGCGTCGAGCGACACCCACGGCTCCTTGCCTTCCACCAGGCTGGCCGATGGGATCAACCAGGTGTGGTGGGCCAGCGCCGTGCCGCACGCCAGGGCCAACGCACCGGCCAGCACGGCGCCGTGCATCGAGAGGGTCGAGGTCTTGTGCATGTTTGGCATCGCGAGCTCCTGGGCAGCCATCACGGTTTGACGTCGAGCACCACGGCGCCGAGCTCGTGCTCGCCCTGCGCGCGTGCGGTTTGCGCCTTGGCGGGCCAGTCGAACGGCACGCGCAGCACCTCGCGGCCGCCGTTCTCGCGCGCCGCTTCCACGACCAGCTCGTACGAGCCCGCTGGCAAGGTCGACAGGCCCTTGGCGCTGCCGAGCGCCACCACGTGTTCGCCGGGCGCGCGGGTGGCGACACTGACGCCGTCGGCCGGCAGCTGCAGGTCGCGGCCGGTCTTGCGCCACCACTGGCGCATGTCTTTCAGCCACTTGGCGCCACCGTGGTCGCGCTTCTTCACGTCGTACCAGACCTGCAGGTTGGCGGCCACGCCTTGGTCGGCGGCGCGCTCGACCCACAGCGCGAGGTACGGGCGGTGGTACTCGGCCACGCTGATGCGCGGGATCTCCACCTTGAGCTGAACGTCGGCCGCGTAGGCCGGCCAGGCCATCGCCATCGTGGCGCCGACCGTCATCGAGTAACGCAGGTGCATGTCAGAGGTCCGACTGGAATCAATGGATGAAGAGGATCGCGAGCAGCAGCGGCAGCACGAGGCCGAAGCCCACCATCGGCCAGGTGCTGGGTCGATTGGCGGCATGCATCTTCAGGATCACCAGGCCGGTGACGGTGAACACGATGCAGGCCAGCGAGAACGCGTCGATGAACCAGCTCCAGGCCGCGCCGGTGTGGCGGCCCTTGTGCAGATCGTTGAGGTAGGAGATCCAGCCGCGATCGGTGCGCTCGTATTCGAGCGCGCCGCTGGCGCGTTCGATGCGCAGCCAGGCGTCACCGCCCGGCCGCGGCATCGACACCGCCACCTCGGCGGCCGACCACTCCGCCGGCGTGTCGGGCAGCTCGAGCCGCCACTCGCGCTCGATCCACTGTTTGACCGACGCGGGCAACGGTGCGTTGCCATCCTTGGTGCCGGCGAGTGCCGCCAGCAGCGCCTTGGGCAACTCGCCGTCGCGCGTGTGCACCGAGGGCTTGGCTTCGATCTGTGCCGCGTGGTTCAGCGTGATGCCGGTGATCGCGAACAGCAGCATGCCCACCAGCGCGACGGCCGAACTGATCCAGTGCCACTGGTGCAGCGTCTTCAGCCAGTAGGCCCGGCGTTGGGTGCCGCGCGCCGCACCGTCGATCGCCATCGTGGTCTTCATGTGTCGGCCCACATGCGCACCAGGTTGTGGTACTGGCCGGTCAGCGCCACCACGTCTTCGCTGTCGCCGAGCTGCGCGCGCAGGCGCTGGACGCGTTGGTCGAACTCGAACAGCAGCGCGCGCTGCGCGTCGTCGCGCACCAGGCTCTGCACCCAGAAGAACGAGCTCACGCGCGCACCGCGCGTCACCGGCAGCACACGGTGCAGGCTGCTCGACGGGTACAGGATCAGGTCACCGGCCGGCAGCTTGACCTCGTGCGTGCCGAAGGTGTCGACCACCTCGAGCTCGCCGCCGTCGTAGTCGCCCGGCGCGCTGAGGAACAGCGTGCACGACAGGTCGGTGCGCAGCTTCAGGCCGGTGCCCGGCACGCCGCGGATCGCGCCGTCGATGTGCAGGCCGTACTGCTCGCCGCCTTCATAGCGGTTGAACAGCGGCGGCACGTAGCGCAGCGGCAGCGCGGCCGACATGAACAGCGCGTGCGCTTCGAGCGCCTTGAGGATCAGCTCGCCCCAGCGCAGCGACAGTGCGCCGCCTTCGGCCAGCTGCCGGTTGTGCTTGACCTTGGCGCCCTGCTCGCCCACGGTGGCGCGCCCGTCGATCCACTCGGCGCCGTCGATCGCCTGCCGGATCTGGGCCACTTGGCTTGGCGAGAGTACGCCTGGCACGTGGAGGAGCATGGCGGTCAATCCATCGGGGTCAAAAGCTCAGGTTGGCCGTGAGCAGCACGTTGCGCGGCTGGCCCGGGATGTAGCGCGAGCCGCCGTTGTTGAGCGACACGCTGTAGACCTCGTCGAACAGGTTGAAGACGTTGAGCTGCAGCGACACGTTCTTCGTCACGTCGTACTGCAGCATCGCGTCGGCCACCCAGTACGCCTCGGTGCTCAGCAGGTTGGTGGTGACCACCTGGTTGCTGCTGCGCGACACGGTGTCGACATAACGCGCGCCACCGCCCACGGTCCAGCCCGGGAACGGCAACTTGTAGGTCAGCCACGAACTGAAGGTGTTCTCCGGCGTGTAGACGATCACGCCGCCCTGGTTCGCGTTGGCGCCGTTGGGCACGCCTTGCAGGATCTCGCTGTGCATGTGCGCATAGCCGAGGCTCACGTTGAGATCCGGCGTCACCTGCCCCACCAGCCCGAGCTCGATGCCGTCGACGCGGCGCTTGCCGATCTGCGTGAACGTGGGCGGCGTCAAGCCGTCGGAGACGAGCTCGTTCTTGTTCTCGCTGCGGTACACCGCCGCGGTCGCCGCGAGCCGGCCGCCGAGCAAGTCCCACTTGGTGCCGAACTCGAGGTTGCTGCCCTCTTGCGGCTTGAGGTTCGGGCTGGCCTGGTTGGTGGCGCACGTTGCTGAGCGTGAAGTTGGCGCCGCCCGGCGGCTGGTACGCGTTGGACACCGTGGCGTAGAGGCTGCCGTTGGCGGTGGGCTTGAACACCGCACCGAGCTTCCAGCTGACCAGGCTGTCGGTGAGCGACAGCGGCGCGTTCTGCACCAGCGTCTCCGGCGTGGTGGCGGTGGCCGCGGTGAAGGTCGAGCCGTTGGTCTCGGTGTGGAACTTCTCCCAGCGCACGCCGGCGTTGACCAGCCACGCCTCCGACAGCTTCAGGGTGTCGAACGCATACACCGCCGCGCTCAACGTGCTGCCCTTCGAATACGCGCCCTTGAACGGCGGATCGAGGAACACGTCGTTGATGTTGGGGTTGTACAGGTTGGCCACCGATTGCTGCAGCGAGGCCGGCAGCGTGGTGTTGGTGAGCGTCTGCGCGTTCTCCTGGTTCTGCGACTCGTAGATCAGCTCGAAGCCGGTCGACAGCGAGTGCCGCATGCCGCCCCAGTCGAACTCGCTGGTCAGGTTGGTCTGGTTGGTCAGGATGTTGTTGGTCTGGTGGCGGCCCTGGCGGCTGCGTGCCACGGTGGAGGCCGACGGGTCGGCCGTGTTGAACGTGACCGCGTTGACGCCGGTCAGCACGAAGTCCTGCTCGGTGCTGCCCAGCCGCGTGGTGTTGCGCAGCGTCATGCCCGGCGCGAGGTCGTGCTCGATGCGCGCCGTGAACATGTGCAGCGTCACGTCGTCGAAGTCGTTGCGCGAGCCGTAGTAGTTGCTGGGGTCCACCGCCGGGCCCTGCGCGCCGATGTAGCCCGGCAACCCGTAGGTCGACACGCCGCCGTCGGGCCGGTTGCGCTGGTCGACGAACAGGTAGTTCAGGTAGGTGCGCGTCGCGCGTGCCGAGGCCGAATGCCATCGACGGTGCGAAGCCGAAGCGTTTGGCTTGCACCTCGTCGCGCCCCGGCACGCCGTAGTCCTGCGCCATCAGGTTCAGGCGCAGCGCCGAGCCGGGGATCGACAGGTCGAGCGGCCGGTTCACATCGGCGGTGAGGCGCAGGCGGTTGGCGTCGCCCAGCGAAACACTGCCGTTGGTGAAGGTCTCGCGGTTGGCCGTCTTGGACACCAGGTTCACGTAGCCCGACGAGGCGCCGCGCCCGTTGTCCGAGCCCGACGGGCCCTTGATGACCTCGATCTGCTCGATGTTGAACACATCGCGCGAGATGTTGCCGAGGTCGCGCATGCCGTCGACGAAGATGCTGTTGGTGGTGTCGAACCCGCGCATGAAGATCGAGTCGCCGGTCGCGGTGTTGCCGTTCTCGCCGAGTTGCAGCGTGATGCCCGGGGTGTTGCGCAGCGCCTCGGCCAGCGACGTGGCCGCCTGCTGCTGCAGGATCTCCTTCTTGATCACCGTGATGGTCTGCGGCGTGTCGACCAGCGGCTGGGTGAACTTGGGCGACGAGGCGTTGTCGGCCTTGTAGTCATTGGCCGGTGCGCCGCCGGTCACCTTGACGGCGGGCAGCGTCGCCTCCTTCGGTGCATCGGCCGGCTTGGGCGGCTCGGTGGTTTGTGCGGCCACGGGCAGCGCCACCAGCGCGGCCAGACTCAATGCGGAGGCGCGCGCCGGCGCTCCGTGCTTGCGGCTCTTGATGTAAGCCATGGATCGACCCTTGAAGTTGGAGTTGGTGTTCCGCTCGCGGCCGGTGGAACCGGTGGAGCGGCAAGGGCATGACTGGCGGCGGCGCGCAAGCCCGGCGGGCACGATAACACGGGATGCGAACGATTCGCATTAATGTTTAACCTGAGCCGACCGCTGCGCTGCCGGACGTACGCCGCCCCTGCGGGCAGCGTGCTGACCCGACTGGCAAACTGATCGTGTGCCCGAGCTGCCCGACATCACCGTCTACGTCGAGAGCCTCGCGGCCAGGTTGAAGGGCGACACGCTGCAGCGGCTTCGGGTGCTCAACCCGTTCGTGCTGCGCACGGCGTTGCCGCCGATCGGCCAGGCCGACGGCGCACGCGTCACCGGCGTCGAGCGCCTCGGCAAGCGCGTGGTGCTGGCATTGCAGGCCACCGACGGAGCCGAGCTGTTCCTCGTGATCCACCTGATGATCGCGGGCCGGCTGCGCTGGCTGGCCGCCGGCGCCAAGCCGCCCGCCAAGGGCGCGCTCGCGACCTTCACCTTCCATGCCGGCACCTTGCTGTTGACCGAGGCGGGCACCAAACGGCGCGCCTCGATTCACCTGGTGGACGGACGCGCGGCGCTGCAGGCGATGGATCCAGGCGGCATCGATGTGCTGCATTCCGACGTGTCTGCATTCGCACGCCAGCTGCAAGCCGAGAACCACACGGTCAAACGCAGCCTCACCAATCCGCGCCTGTTCAGCGGCATCGGCAACGCCTATTCGGACGAGATCCTGCACCGTGCACGGCTGTCGCCGATCGTGTTGACGCGCAAGCTCACTGCCGACGAGATCACGCGGCTGCACCAGGCGACGCGCGACGTGATGACCGAATGGATCCGGCGCCTCGGCGGTGAAGCCGCCGAGGCCGGCGGCTGGCCGGAGAAGGTGACGGCCTTTCATCCGGCGATGGCGGTGCATGGGCGCTACGGCCAGCCGTGCCCAGCGTGCGGCTCGCCGGTGCAGCGCATCGTGCACGCCGACAACGAGACCAACTACTGCGCGCGCTGCCAGACCCACGGCCGCCTGCTCGCCGACCGCGCGCTGTCGACGCTGCTCAAGGCCAGCTGGCCCAAGCACATCGACGACATCGAGTAGGCGGAGCGCCTCGGGTCAGCGCGCCTTGCGGCGCCGCGTCTGCGGCCTCACTCCTCCAGCAGCGACCGCAGCATCCACGCGGTCTTCTCGTGGACGTCGAGGCGCTGGGTCAGGAGGTCGGTCGTCGGTTGGTCGTTGGCCTTGTCCACCAGCGGGAACAACTCGCGCGCGGTGCGGGCCACCGCTTCGTTGCCTTGCACCAGGATGCGCACCATCTCCAGCGCCTTGGGCGGCGTGGCCGGCGCGTCGGGCACCGTGGCCAACTTGCCGAACTGGCCATAGCTGCCGGGCGCGGCGTGGCCAAGCGCGCGGATGCGCTCGGCGATCGGATCGACCGCGTTCCACAGCTCGGTGTACTGGGTCATGAACATCGCATGCAGCGTGTTGAACATCGGACCCGTCACGTTCCAGTGGAAGTTGTGCGTGGTCAGGTACAGCGTGTAGGTGTCGGCCAGCAGACGACTCAGGCCGCCGGCGATCGCGGCGCGGTCCTTCTCGTTGATGCCGATGTGGATGCCGAGGCCGGCGTTCTTGGTTTTGGCCATGGTGTTCTCTCTTTCGCAATCGGTCGTTCAGACGCGTCAACGATAGCGCGCTGGCGTGCGCGGTCCATTAGAAATGCGCAAGCGATCCGATAGCCTCGTCGGCGCGCCGCGCGTGATCGGTGCGCAAAGGCCGCCAAGCCGGGTGGAACGGCCGTGTGGTCGCTCGCGATCGAAACACGATCATTTCAAGTGCAATCGAGCGGCCATGCCGTGGCGCGCCGCGAGTGCCCGCGCGGTCCATCGCGTGCTCTTTCATGTGGGCGGGTACTTGCGCGGTGGGCCGCGCCAGCGCTCAGTTCACGGCCCTCTCGTGGCGCGCCACCCAAACACTCGGGGCGCAGTCGAGGGCTGCGCCCACGGGGCCTCAAAAAGAGCCGGTCTCTTTTTGAGCCTGTCGCGCTGCCGCGCCGATTCCTACCATCCGCGCCCATCGAAACCGCACCGGCGATTTGAACGACGGGCGGGAACACTCGATGGAGACCTCAAGCCATGGATGCCACCACCACCGAACGTGTGAATGCCGATGCCAGCGGCGTGCGAACGCTCGATCCGTATGCCGCCATCGTCGATCAGCTGCAGCACACCGTGATGCAACTGGTGCGCGCGACGCTGGAGCACGCGCGCCAAGACTCGCGCCTCGTGATGCCGACCCATTCGCCTTCGCCCATGCCGCAGCGCAACGCAACGCAGCCGGCCTTCGGCCAGGCCACGCTGAGCCAGCGCGAACGCGAAGTGCTGCAGCGCATTGCCGCCGGCGACAGCAACAAGATGATCGCGCGTGCGCTCGATCTGAGCCCGCACACCGTCAAGCGCCACGTGGCCAACATCCTCGACAAGCTCGGCGCGCGCTCGCGCAGCCAGGCCGCAGCGTGGTTGCAACGCGCGCATTGACATCGATCCAGCCCGCGATGAACAACCTGCTGCCCGATCGCATCCTGCAGGCCGGCTTCGGCTTCTGGTCGGCGCGGGTGCTGTTGTCGGCGATCGAGCTCGGCGTGTTCACCGAGCTGGCGCGCGGTCCGCGCACGCGTGCACAACTGCAGCGCAGCCTCAAGCTCGACGCACGCGCGGCGGGCGACTTTCTCGACGCCCTGGTCAGCCTCAAGCTGCTCGAACGCGAAGGCGACGACGACGCGGCGGTGTACGTGAACTCGCGCGAAGCGGGCCACTACCTCGATGCGCGCAGCCCGGCCGATCTCGGGCGCTGGCTGCACGAAGGGCACGTGCAGCTGGCGGCCGCTTGGGACCAGCTGAGCGCGATGCTGCGCAGCGACGGTGCGCATGTCGAAGTGCGCGCGGCGTGGCGCGAGGATTGGCTGCGCGCCTGGGCGCGTTTGTTCGGCGACACGCTGGCGCACCGCCTGGCGTTCGCGCACGACCGCACGCTGCTCGACGTGCAAGGCGGCGCGGCAGACTTGGTGTGCGCGCTGGCGGTGGCCCTGCCGCACCTGCGCGTGACCACGCTGGTGCCTGCGCGCCATCGCGCAGATGCACAGGCACTGATCCAGGAGCGCCACTTGGCCGATCGGGTGCAGGCGCTGCCGTTGCACGGCCCATGGCCGCAAGCCGACACGGTGGTGCTCAACCGCTGGTCGCCGGCGAGCGAGCTGCCGCTGTCCGATGAACTGGCGCTGGCCCGCGCGACGCTGCGGCCGGGCGGTCGCGTGCTGTTGATCGATCACCTGCTCGACGACGCGCGACGCCACGATGCCGCCGCACTGATGGCGATCCTGAGCCGGCGCATGGCCGGCGAGGTGGTCACCACACGGACCGCGCGCGCGGCCCAGGCGCTGTGCGCGGCAGCGGGCTTTGCCCGCACCGAGTGCGTGCCGCTGCTGGCCGGCGCCAGCGTCGTGCAAGCGCTCGTCTGAGTGGCCAGCGCCGCGGCAGCGGCGCTTATCATCGACGTCGACGAGCGCATCCGGGTGCGGCCGCAGGGGAAGCGGCGCCGATGCGCGGCGGAGGCGTGGCTTGAAGGCCGATCGATGAGCTCCACACCTGCACGCGCCGACCGGGTTGCGTCGCGGCCGCGGCTTCGGCCGCTGCCTCGCAACGACGTGACCGAGTGCCTCGAGTTGCTGCCGCCTTGGCTGGCCTTGGTGCGCCAGCGACCCGAAGAACAGCCGCCGCGGGCGTCATGAACACCGCACCGGGTCTCAGCCATCTGCCGCGCTTGCGCAGCCGGCCCCTGCGTGCGCACGACCTGCCGGAGTGCTTGAAGCTGCTACCACCCTACCTGTCGTTCGACGCGGCGGAGCGTGAGCGGGTGGCGCGCTGGTGGGAGCAAGTGGTCGATGCGCCAGGCCTGATCAGCGGCGTGATGGAAGACATGGCGCTCGCGCCGGGCCAGCGCATCCAGGGCTGGGGCGTGTCGATCATCGCCCCGCCGGTGCTGGTCGAACGCCTCGACCTGCTCGGCACGCCGAGCGCGCACCTGGCCCAGCGCGCCTATCGCGACCTGATCGACGGCCGTGCCGCGCTGCTCGACGACCGAGAGGTCGCGCAGCAGAACGGGCGCGGTGAGCCGGTGCTGCTGATCCTGCACTTCACGCTGCAGCGCGGCGCCGACTTCAGCGATCCGTACGCACAGAAGGTGATCGCGCTGGCCAACGATGGCTTCAGGGCGTTCCACGATGGCTACCAGTGGCGCACGATGGTCTACGAAAACAGTGCGTCGACGACGGCGTTTGCCGTGCAAAGCGGGTTCCACCCAGTGCGCTTCGCCGACGAGCCCAGGCTCGAAGGGCTGTCCCCCGAGCGCAGACCGGCTCTGTTCATGCTCACCCGCGAGCAGGCGCGTCGCACGATGCCTGGCACGCCGGCGCGCAATGCCTTCGAGTGGCAGCCGCCGCGCTTTCGATTCAACGCGGCGCAGCGCCGGTTGCTGCGCAACGCGCTGTTCGACGAAAGCGATGAAGCGCTGATGGCGTTGCAGGGCGTGTCGACGCACGGCCTGAAGAAGCTGTGGCGCGGCATCTACGAGCGCATCGACGACGCGGAGCCGGAGTTCTTCGGCGATTCGGGCGGTGCCGACGAAGGCAAGCGCGGCCCCGAGAAGCGCCGCCAGGTGCTGGCCTACGTGCGCCAGCGCCTCGAAGAGCTGCGTCCGTGGGCGCAGCCATGAACGCGCCGGGTCGCTTGCCGCGGCTGCGGCCTTGGGTGGCCTGACCGCGCCGATGGCCAGCAGCGCCGCCCGGTTGCGGTTTCGTCCGACGCGGTCCGGAGACCTCGACGAGTGCGTGGCGCTGCTGCCGGCGTGGTTGCCGATCGAGGCCACGCGGGTGCGCACGTTGTGGCACTCGCTGCTGGGCGAAGCGGCCGCGATGTCCACCGTGATGGAGGACCTTGCGCAGCGGCCGGGCGCGCGCATCCAGGGCTGGGGTTGCGGCATGGTGCTGCCGCCCGACTGGGTGATGCGGCTGCAGGTCGATGCGGCGCGGCCGCGGACGCCGGTGGTGCGGCAGATCTATGGCGGTTTGCTCGACGGCAGCTTGGTGCCGCCCAGCGATCGCGAGCTTGGCATGCTCAACGCGCTCGGCCAGGTGCATTTCATGAACCTGCACTACGTGCAGCGCGCCGCCGACTTGAACGATGACTACGCGCTGGCGGTACTCAACATCGCCAACGAAGCGTTTCGCAGCGCGGTGTCAGGTTGGCGGCTGCAGGCGATGCACTTCGAGTCGAGCGCGCGCGACGCACCGATGTTCGCCTCCGCTGGTTTCCCGGTGGTGCCGTATCTCGAACGCGGCCCATGGGACCATGGGCCCGATGCGCAACGGCCGGTGTACCTCGGCGTCACGCGCGAGCAGGCGCGGGCGTCGCTGCCCGGCACGTCGGTGCGCCATGCGTTCGAGCACCAGCCGCCGCGCTTTCGCCTGTCGGCCGCGCAACGCAGGCTGTTGTGGCACGCGCTGTTCGACGAGAGCGACGAACACCTGATGCGTGTGCTCGACGTGTCTGTGCACGGCTTGAAGAAGCTCTGGCGCGGCATCTACGAGCGCATCGAAGATGCCGAGCCCGAGTTCTTCGGCGAGGCCGGTGGTGATGACGAAGGCCGCCGTGGCCCGGAGAAGCGCCGCCAGGTGCTGGCCTACGTGCGGCAGCGCCCGGAAGAGCGCCGCCCCTGGGTGCAGGCTTCTTAGTTGCCCGCGGTCCTCTGCACCGGCGCCAGCGGCTCGGGCACGCGGTTCTTGATCGGCGGGATGGTGCGCAGGTAGGCGTACACCGCTTCCAGGTCGGCATCGGTGAAGTTGTTGTACACCGGGATCGGCATCGGCGGCAGCACCGGGCGCCCCCGTCCCATGTGGCGGCCGGTGCGGATGGTGCTCATGAAGTCCTTCAGCGTCCACTGGCCCAGGCCGGTGTCGGCATCCGGCGTCAGGTTGGCGGTGAAGCTCACGCCCCACGGTCCGGCGTGTGCCGTGTTGGTGGCCGACGACGTGATCAGCCAAGGGCCTGCAGGCAGCGCAGGGGCCGGCGGCATCACCAACGCCTCGGGGTGACCCGACAGCATGCGGCTCATGTCGGGCTCGGGTCCGTTCGGGCCGAGCTTGAACGGCGTGTGGCAGTCGTGGCAGCCGCTGGTGTTGACCAGGTACTTGCCGCGCACGACGGGGGTCGATGCATCGGCCGCATTGGCGCGTGGCGTCGCGGTCAGCACGGTGGCGGCGAGCGTGGCCATCGCGGCCACGGTGCAGTAGATCTGAATCAGTCGGGTGTTCATGGCGTGTCTCCTCAGGGCGTGGCGGTGTCGTGGCGGATCCACCGCTCGACCAGCGCGAGGCCGGCGTCGTCGGTGGCGCGGGTGCCGATCGGCGGCATCTGCAGTTGCGCGTGGCGCGAGCGCATGCGCAGCGCCAGCACGCTGGATTCGGGTTGCCGCGGCGCCACCAGCGGTGCGTGCGCGGGCAGCGCCGGCGTGCGAAAGCGCCCTTCGACGCCGACCGTCGAACGCAGCGTGTCGGCGCGGCTGCGCGCGCGCATCGGCCGCCGACTGCGCCAGGTTCAGGCGCAGCGGCACGCCGTTGCCGCTGCCGTTGTGGCAATGGCCGCAGTTGGCATGCAGGTAGCCGAGCGCGGCGCGTTCGGTCGGCGTGGCGGCGGCGATGCGCGGCGGCTGCTCGAGCAGCGCCGAGGGCAGGTTGCGCAGCAGGCCGCGCGCCACCAGCTCTTCGAGTGCGAGGCCTGCGGTCGCCGGCGCGTGCGGCGCCAGCGGGTCGCGGTCGCGCGACAGCTGCAGCGCGCTGAAGCCGAGCACCGGCTGGGCGGCGCCTTCATGGCAGCCGGTGCAGTCGGCGCGCGCCGGCACCTCGTAGCGGCCCTCGGGCGCATGCGCCACGCCGTGCACGATCGCGCCGCGCGCCGGCGCCAGCAAGGCCTCGGTGCCGGCGTCGTTCCACACGTAGGCGGCGTAGCGCCACGTGCCGTCGGCCAGGCGCTCGATGGTGCGCGTTTCGATGCGGCGGCCGGCCTGGCTGAACTCCTTCCACAGCTTGGTGCCGGGCGGGAACTGCCATGCGTCGGGCTGCGTTGCGTCGATCGACGTGCCGGGCGGCAGCCAGATCCAACGCTGCTTGTCCGCGCCGTCGGACCACAGCGCGTACTGCGGCGCGAAGGGCAGCACGCTGGCGCGCGTTTGCGTGTGCGACCCGTTGGCGTACAGGCCGGTGTCGCTCAAGCGCTCGGGCAACGGCGCCACGCCGTCGCCGACGCGTGGCGCCTGCGCGTGCGACACCGCCAGCGGTGCCGCCGCCAGCAGCACGACGCACGCCAGGCGCAAGGCGCGGTGCGGGGCGGCGAGGTGGGAGCGGGCGGCGACCATGATGGCTGCGCAGTGTGTCGATCACACCGCGCCACCACATCGACCGAAGGAGCCATCGCGAGCGCCATGGCCCGCCCGCCGCCCTCGTCGTGCTCAGGCGCGCTGGCCCAGCCGCTCGAGCGCGCCGCGCACGCCCGCGCCATACGCCGGGTCGGCCTTGTCGAAATGCGCCAACTGCCGTTGCTGGATGTCCACCGACACCTGCGCCAGCGCGCCGGCGATGTTGTGGAACAGGTTCTGCTTCTCCTGCGCGGGCAGCAGGCGGAACAGGTTGCCGGCCTGCGAGTGGTCGTCTTCCGTGCCGCGTGGGTCGTAGCGGCCTGCGACGCCGTCGACGGTCCAGCCGCGGATCGCCATGGCCGAAGCCCAGCGGCCTCGAGCCGGCGGCATTCACCGCCTCGTAGTTGGTGGCGGCGCCGCCGTTGTCGATCGCCATCGCGCCGTCGCGCTGCTGGTTGTGAAACGGACAGCGAGGGCGGTTGACCGCCAGGTGCTGGTGGTTGGTGCCGACGCGGTAAAGCTGCGCGTCGTGGTAGGCGAACAGGCGGCCCTGCAGCATCTTGTCGGGGCTGTAGCCCAGCCCCGGCACCACGTTGGCCGGCGAAAAGGCCGCCTGCTCGACCTCGGCGTGGTAGTTGTCGGGGTTGCGGTTGAGTTCGAGCACACCGACCGGGATGCGCGCAAAGTCCTTGTGCGGCCAGACCTTGGTGAGGTCGAACGCGCTCCACCCGGTGCGCTGCTCCCACAGCATGCGCTCGCCCTCGGTCATCACCTGGATGTAGACCGTCCACTTCGGGAAGTCGCCGCGGGCGATCGAGTTGAACAGGTCGCGCTGCGCGTGGTCGGGGTCGCTGCCGGCAATGCGCACCGCGTCGGCCGCGCTCAGGTTCTTGATGCCCTGCTGGGTCTTGAAATGCCACTTCACCCACACGCGCTCGCCGGCGGCGTTGATCAGGCTGAAGGTGTGGCTGCCGAAGCCGTCCATGTGGCGGTAGCCATCGGGCGTGCCGCGGTCGGAGAACAGCATCGTCACCTGGTGCAACGACTCGGGCGCCTTCGACCAGAAGTCCCACATCATCGCGGCCGACTTCAGATGGGTCTGCGGGTCACGCTTCTGCGTGTGCACGAAGTCGGGGAACTTGATCGGGTCCTTGATGAAGAACATCGGCGTGTTGTTGCCGGCGAGGTCCCAGTTTCCCTCCTCGGTGTAGAAGCGGATCGCGAAGCCGCGTGGATCGCGCTCGGTGTCGGCGCTGCCGCGTTCGCCGCCCACGGTGGAGAAGCGCACGAAGGTTTCGGTCTGCTTGCCGATCTGGCTGAACAGCTTGGCTTTGGTGTACCTCGAGATGTCGTGCGTGACGCTGAAGGTGCCATAGGCTCCGGACCCTTTGGCATGGACCACGCGCTCGGGAATGCGCTCGCGATTGAAGTGCTGCAGCTTTTCGATCAGGTGAAAGTCCTGCAACAGGATCGGGCCGCGCGGTCCGGCGGTGAGGGAGTTCTGGTTGTCGGCCACCGGAATCCCGGAGGCGGTGGTGAGGCTCGGGTTGTGCGACATCGGGCGTGCTCCTATGGCGGTGAAGGGGTGCACGGACTGTAGGATTCATCGATAGACAACGCCAATTCAATGAGCCAATCCAATAGATAGCGCCTGCGCCGGCTGTTCTGCATCGCGCTCCATGAAAACCCCGGCATCGAATCGATGGCGTCGATCGGTTTGATGCGCAATGATCATTTCCGTGTGGCGACGGCCATTCGTAAGCTGCACGCGCCGGGTTCGACGGGGATCGAGCGCGGCCACGCGATCAACAAAGGAGACAGCTCATGGGCACGCGAGGCATCACGCGGCGGCAGGCCGCGGCCGCGGTGGGTTTGTTCGGCATCGCCGGCCAGTTGCGCGCCCAGGGCGCGCCGATCCGCATCGGCAGCACGCTGGCGCTGACCGGCCCGCTGTCGGCGACGGCGCAGATCCACAAGATCGTCGGCGAGATCTACGTCGAGCAGGCCAACAAGCGTGGCGGCTGGCTCGGCCGGCAGCTCGAGTGGGTGCTGAAGGACGACCAAAGCAAGCCCGACCTGGCGCGCACGCTCTACGAGCAGCTCGTGACCGCCGACAAGGTCGATCTGCTGATGGGTCCGTATGCCACCGGCGCCATCCTGTCGGCGATGGGCGTGGCGCAGCGCTACGACAAGGTGCTGGTGCACCACACCTTCGGCATTCCGTCGCTGGCCAAGTACGAGCGTGCGTTCCCGGCCTGGTCGCTCGGCTCTGACGCCGCAGGACACGGTGCCCAACACGCTGTTCGATGCGCTGGCCGCCGGCCCCAAGCCGCCGAAGACGATCGCGGTGGTGACGAGCAAGTTCCCATCGATCCAGTTCATGAGCGCCGGCGCGCGCGAGGTGGCCAAGAAGCGCGGCCTCAACGAAGTGCTGTTCCTCGAATGGGACTTCGGCAACCGCGACTTCGGCCCGATCGCCAACCGCGTGAAGGACGCCAAGCCCGACTTCGTGTGGGTCGGCGCGATCGGCCTCGACGGCAACCTGCTGCTCGATGCGATGAAGAAGATCGACTACGTGCCGCCGCAGCACTTCTATCTCTATCCGGCGCCCGGTCCGCTGGTGACGCTGCCCGAGGCGAAGAACGCGCTGTCGGTGACGATCTTCGAGGACCAGCCGCCCTTCACCAGCAACCCCGGCGCCACCGATTTCGTCAATCTGTATCGCGAGCGCGCCACCGCGGCCAAGCTGCCCGATCCATCGGTCGAAGTGCAGGCCGGCGCGTCGTACTCGGCCTGGCAGATCCTCGAGGCCGGCGTCGCGGCGACCAAGGGGCTGGACGACAAGGCGATCGCGTCGTGGCTCAAGGCCAACAAGGTCGACACCATCCAGGGCAAGCTGCACTTCACCGGCACCGGCAACTACGGTGACGACCTGATGCGCATCAAGCAGGTGCAAGGCGGCAAGTGGACCGTGGTGTGGCCGGCGAGCTTTGCCGCCGGCGGCGTCAAGCTGGCAGCGAACTGACGGTCGGCCACCCGAAGGCGCGCCGCACCAACGCATGTCGGGGTTCACGCTGCCCAGCGTCACGCTGCTGTCGCAAAGCATCCTCTCGGGCATCTTCGTCGGCGCGCTCTACGGCCTGCTCGGGCTCGGCCTGAGCCTGAGCTGGGGGCTGCTGCGCCTGATCAACCTGGCGCACTTCGCGTTCGCGTTTCTCGCCGCCTACCTGTGCTACCAGATGGCGTCGTGGGGCATGGACCCGCTGCTGACGCTGCTGGTCATCGTGCCGCTGTTCTTCGCCATCGGCGCCGCGGTGCATTGGATGATGGCGCGCTTCTCGGTCACGCCGTTCAACTCGCTGCTGCTGACCTTCGGCCTCACCGGCATCGTCGAGGCGCTGATCCAGAGCATCTGGACCGCCGACTTCCGCAAGCTCGAGTCGGCCTACGGCCACATGAAGTTCAGCGTCGGCGTGCTGTACGTGCCTGTTCCCGAGCTGATCACGCTGCTGCTGGCCATCGTGCATCTCGTTCGGCGGTGTGGGCGGTGCTGCGCTACACCGACCTCGGCAAGGCGTTGCGCGCGGCGGCCGAAGACGCGCCGATCGCCGCCGCATTCGGCGTCAACCAGAAGCGCAACGCGCTGCTGCTGGCCGGCACCTGCTCGGCGCTGGCCAGCGTGGCCGGCGTGTGCCTGGCGCTCAGCTTCACGCTGGCGCCGTCGCAGATCTACGCCTGGATCGGCGTGGTGTTCGCCGCGGTGATGCTCGGCGGCCTCGGCCGCGCGCTGGCGCCGCTGATCGCCGGCGTCGTGATCGGCGTCAGCGAGGCGGTGACGATGGCGGTGACCGCGCCGTCATGGGCGCCGCTGGTGTCGTTCACGCTGCTGATCGCGATCCTGTTGTTCCGTCCGGGGCGCGCGGCATGACGACGATCCCCCCGAAGCGCCTTCGGCGCCTGCCCCCCGGGGGGCGCCGCCAGCGGACCGGCAAAGCCGGATCCGCGGCGTCCGCTTGGCCGCGTGCGCACGCCGGCGGCGATCGCCGCCGCGGCGATCGCGCTCGCCTTCGTGCCCACGCTCGGCCTGCCGGCGTTCTACGACTCGCTGCTGTACCTGATGCTGCACTGGATCGTGCTGGCCGACGTCGTGGAACATCCTGTCGGGCTACACCGGCTACTTCTCGTTCGGCCACGGCGCGTTCTTCGGCACCGGCCTGTACACCAGCGCCACGCTGATGGCGCGCTTCGACTGGCCGTTTCTGTGCACGCTGCCGGCGGCCGCGCTGTTGGCGTGCGTGCTCGGCGTGGCGCTCGGCGCGGTGGTGTTCCGCGTCAAGGGCGTGCGCGGCGAGGTGTTCGCGCTGCTGACGCTGGCGGTCACCTTCGTGATCGGCACCGTCATCGTCAACACGCCGATCGACGGCGGCAACGGCGTCTCGCTGGCCGCGGCGCCGGTGCCCAAGCTCGGGCCGACGCCGTCGTCGACGTTCTACCTGCTGGCGCTGATGGCGGCCACGCGTCACGCTGCTCGTCGCCTGGGGCATCGCGGTGTCCAAGCTCGGCGCCGGCCTGTTCGCGATCCACGACGACGAGGACGCCGCCGAGGTGATGGGCGTGCCGACCTATCGCTACAAGCTGATCGCGTTCGGCATCTCGTGCGCGTTGGCCGGCGTGGCCGGCGGCATCCATGCGCTGTTCCTCAACTACGTGACGGTCGGCGAGGTGTTCACGATCACCGTGCCGCTGACGGTGGTGCTGATGAGCGTGCTCGGCGGCACGCGCCACTGGGCCGGGCCGGCGGTCGGCGCGGTGGCGATCACGCTGCTGCTGTACGCGTTCACCGGCTCGAACCTCGCGGTGGCGGGCAAGGCGATGATCGGCGTGATCCTGATCGCGGCGATCCTGTTCATGCCCGACGGCATCCTGCCGCGCCTGCAGCGCTGGCTGGTGCGCAAGAAGCCGGCCGCGCGGCCGGTGCGCCGCACCGGCTGCGACGCCGCGCACCGCCGGCATCGGCGGTGTCCACCGGCGAGCGTGCTGCTGCAGGTGCGCGGCCTGGCACAAGGCGTTTCGCGGCGTGCGCGCGCTGGCCGGGGTCGACGTCGACGTGCGGCGCGGCGAGATCCTGGGCCTGATCGGACCCAACGGCTCGGGCAAGTCGACCTTCATCAACGTCGTCAGCGGGCACTATGCCGCCGACCGCGGCAGCGTGGTGTTCGAGGGGCACGAGCTGGCGGGCCGCGCGGCGCATGGCATCGCGCGCGCCGGCATCGCGCGCACCTATCAGATCCCGCGGCCGTTCGCGCACCAGAGCGTGCTCGACAACGTGGCGCTGGCGGCGATGTTCGGCGGCGCGGTGCCCGACCCCGATGCGGCGCGCCGCGCAGGCGATGCAGTGGCTCGACTTCACCGCGCCTGCACGACAAGGCCCATGCGCGCCCGGATGAGCTGAACCTGCACCAGCGCAAGTTCCTGGAACTGGCGCGCGCGCTGGCGTCGCGGCCGCGGCTGGTGCTGCTCGACGAGGTGCTGTGCGGCCTGACGCCGGGCGAGATCGACGACGCGGTGGCGCTGATCCGGCGCATCCGCGACCAAGGCTCGACCATCGTGTTCGTCGAGCACGTGATGCGCGCGGTGGTCGCGCTGACCGACCGTGTCGTGGTGTTCGACCACGGCGAGCTGCTGGCCGAAGGCACCGCCGCCGACGTGATGCAGCGCCCCGAGGTGATGACGGCCTACCTCGGCCACCCGGCGGCCGGTGCCGCTCCGCTGGCAGGCGCCCATGCTTGAGGTGCAGGACCTGCAGGTGGCCTACGGCGCCGCGCCGGCGCTGTGGGGCGTGTCGCTGCGAGCTGCAGGCCGGCGAGCTGCTGAGCGTGGTCGGTCCGAACGGCGCCGGCAAGACCACGCTGGTCAACACGCTCGCCGGCATCCTGCGCGCGCGCGGCGGGCAGCATCGTGTTCGACGGCCGCGACATCACTGCGTTTGCGCGCCGCACCGCTTCTGCGAGGCCGGCATCGCGGTGGTGCCCGAGGGCCGGCGCCTGTTCGTCGTCGATGACGGTGCTCGAGAACCTCGAGCTCGGCAGCCTGCTGCCCGCGGCCAAGGCGCAGCGCCAGGCGTCGCTCGACGCGGTGCTCGCGCTGTTCCCGGCGCTGAAGGCCAAGCTCGGCAGCGCCGCCGGCGAACTGTCGGGCGGCCAGCAGCAGATGGTGGCGATCGCTCGCGCGCTGATGGCGCGGCCGCGCCTGCTGCTGCTCGACGAGCCGTCGCTCGGCCTGTCGCCGTTGGTCGTGCACGAGATGTTCGGCGCCATCCGCCGCGTGAACGCGCAAGGCATGTCGGTGCTGCTGGTGGAGCAGAACGTGGCGATGGCGCTGCAGGTGGCCACGCGCGCCTACGTGCTCGAAGAGGGCCGCGTCGTCGCCGAGGGCACGCCGCACGACCTTGATGCAGCGGCCCGAAATCCAGCGCGCCTACCTGGGCGCGTGAAACATGGCGCGCCCCGGATGCAGCGCGTGAACGTCAGGAGGTTTTCACCATGTTGTTCCCCACCACCATCGTCGGCAGCTTTCCGCAACCCGAGTGGCTGATCGATCGCGAGAAACTCGCCGGGCGGTTTCCGCCGCGCGTGCGCGCCAAGGAGTTGTGGCGCATCCCGCCGCAGTATCTTGAGCAGGCGCAGAACGACGCGACCCTCATCGCGATCCGTGCGCAGGAAGAGGCGGGGCTGGACATCGTCAGCGACGGCGAGATCCGGCGCGAAAGCTATTCGAACCGCTTCGCCACGGCGCTCGAGGGCGTGGACCTCGACAACCCCGGCAGCGCGCTCGATCGCTCGGGCCATCCGAACCCGGTGCCGCGCATCGTCGGGCGCATCCGCCGCAAGCATGCGGTGGAGGTCGACGATCTCAAGTTCCTGCGCGCGCACACCACGCGCAAGGTGAAGATCACCGTGCCGGGGCCGTTCACGATGCTGCAGCAGGCGCAGAACGACCACTACAAGAGCGAAGAAGAGGCGGCGATGGACTACGCGGTCGCCGTCAACGCCGAGATCAAGGACCTGTTTGCCGCCGGCGCCGACGTGGTGCAGATCGACGAGCCCTACATGCAGGCGCGGCCGGAGAAGGCGCGCCAGTACGGGCTGCAGGCGCTCAACCGTGCGCTCGAAGGCGTGACTGGCACGACCGCCGTGCACATCTGTTTCGGCTACGCGGCCATCATCCACCAGCGGCCGAGCGGCTATTCGTTCCTGCCCGAACTGGCGCAGTGCAGCTGCAAGCAGGTGTCGATCGAGACGGCGCAGTCCAAGCTCGACTGCTCGGCGCTCGCGCCGCTGGCCGGCAAGCACGTGATGGTGGGTTGCATCGACCTCGAGGACCCGAACGTCGAGACACCCGACACGGTGGTGCAGCGCATCGAGCGTGCGCTGCCGTACGTGAAGCGCGAGCACGTGATCCTCGCGCCCGATTGCGGCATGAAGTACCTGCCGCGCGAACGCGCCATCGGCAAGCTGCAGGCGATGGTCGAGGCCGCGAAGATCCTGCGCCAGAAGTACAGCTGAGGCGCGCCCTCAGGTGCGCCACGGCAGCGGCAGCGCGCTGCCGTCGGGCAGATACGTCTGCACCGGGCTGCCGCCGAACACGCCGACGATCTCCAGCGGCTGATCGCCCACGTTGAAGATCTGGTGCATCGACTCGCGCGGCAGCGCCAGCGTCTCGCCACCCCGGAAGGGGTGCACTCGGCCGTCGATGTGCAGCTCGCCGCGCCCCGACAGGCACAGCACCACCTCGTCGATGTCGTGGCGGTGCGGCGGCGTGGCTGCGTTGGCAGCCACGCTCTGGCGCCACACCGAAAGCTGCTGCAGGCCGTTGTCCTGTCCGGCCCAGGTGGCATGGGAGACGCCCGGGATCGGCGTGGCGGCGGGTGGGGTTTGGGGGATCACGTTCATCGAAGCCTCCTGTCGAGTGGCTTTCAGTCTCGGCTTCGTTGATTGATTCGAGAAGGCCTTCACCTGCCGGAACATTGACGACAAAATGTCGGCAATCGATCGAGCGCACCGATGAAGGGCTTCCAGCAGTTCCTCGCCTTCGCGGAGACCGCCAAACATGGCAGCTTCGCCGCCGCCGCGCGTGAGCTCGGTGGCGCGCCGTCGACCGTCGCCAAGGCAGTGGCGCGGCTGGAGGCGTCGTTGCGCGTCAAGCTGTTCCATCGCACCACGCGGCAGGTGAGCCTCACGCCCGATGGCGAACGGCTGTTCCAGCGCTGCCAGCGCGTGTTGGCGGAACTCGACGAGCTCGAGGCCGACGCCGCCGGCGCGCGCGCCGAAGTCGTGGGCACGTTGCGCATCGACATGCCGATCGTCTACGGCAAGCAGGTGGTGATGCCGGTGCTGGCCGAATTGCGCCGGCACCATCCGAGGCTGCAGCTCGACGTGCGCTTGCAAGACGGTTTCGCCGACCTGGTGCGCGACGGCATCGACGTGGCGTTGCGCGTCGGCGAGCTGCAAGACTCGACACTGGTTGCGCGGCGCTTCGACCGGCAAGCGCTGGTGCTGTGCGCCAGCCCGCGCTACCTGGCGGAGCAGGGCACGCCGCGCACGGTCGATGACCTGAAGTCGCACGCCGCGGTGGTGTTCCGGATGCCCACCAGTGGCCGCAACCGGCCGTGGCAGCTGCGCCAGCGCGACCGGCCGGTGGAGCTGCAGCCCAGCACGTCGGTGCGCATCAACGACGGCGAAGGCTTGGTGGCCGCGGCCTGCCTGGGACTGGGCCTGGTGCAGGTGCCCGACTACATGGCCGCGGCCGAGTTGCGACGCGGCGACTTGATCGAGGTGCTGCCGTCGTGCCGCCCGGAGGCGCAGCCGATCAGCGCGGTGGTGCCGTCGGGGCGGCTGGTGCCGGCGCGAGTGCGCGTGTTGCTCGAAGCGCTCAAGCCCTTGGGCGCGGCGCAAACGCTAGTGCGGCAGTCGGCGTCGGGCCGCCCCCAGGCCGACGGCTCTCCCGCGGGGGGACGCGAGCGCAGCGAGCAAGGAGGTCGCTTCACGCGGTGAGCCGCTTCACGCCGCGCAGCTCGCACGCGTAGACCGCGTTGCGCAGCGCGGCGATCGCCTCGTAGCGCGTGAAGCTGCGCCGCCACGCCAGCACCACGCGGCGCGACGGCACCGGCGCGTCGAACGCGATGTACTTCACGTGCTCCTGCGCCTCGCGCGGCACGCTGAGCTTGGGCACCACCGTCACGCCCATGCCGGAGGCCACCATGTGCTTGATGGTCTCCAGCGACGAGCCCTCGAAGCTCTTGCGCATGCCATCGGTGTCGGTGGAGAACCGCGCGAACTCCGGGCACACCTCGAGCACCTGGTCGCGAAAGCAGTGGCCGGTGCCGAGCAGCAGCATCGTCTCGCGCTTCAGCTCTTCGGCCGACATCGACTTGCGCTTGGCCAGCGGCGTGCGTCTTGGGCACCGCCACCATGAACGGCTCGTCGTACAGCGCCGGCGATCGCCAGCCCGGTGTCGGGGAAGGGCTCGGCCATGATGGCGCAGTCGAGCTCGCCGGTGCGCAGCATGTCGAGCAGCTTGACGGTGAAGTTCTCCTGCAGCATCAGCGGCATCTGCGGCGTCAGCTCGATCGCATGCTTCACCAGCTCGGGCAGCAGGTAGGGCCCGATGGTGTAGATGATGCCCAGCTTCAGCGGCCCGGCCAGCGGATCCTTGCCGCGCTTGGCGATCTCCTTGATCGCCGCGGCCTGCTCGATCACCTGCTGCGCCTGCCGCACGATGGCCTCGCCGAGCGGCGTGACGCTGATCTCGTTGGCGCCGCGCTCGAAGATCTTCACGTCGAGCTCTTCTTCGAGCTTCTTGATCGCCACGCTCAGTGTCGGCTGCGAAACGAAACACGCTTCGGCGGCACGGCCGAAGTGGCGCTCGCGGGCCACGGCGACGATGTAGCGCAGTTCGGTCAGCGTCATGCCGGCATTGTCGGCGAAGCCGGCGCTCGGTATCGCTCAGCGCGCTGCGCGGTATCGCGCCGGTCGACAGCGCGGTCGCACGTTGGCGTGAGCCGGACGCTTGCGAATACTGCGCGGCGCGGCATGTGCCGCGCCATGAAAGCGTCTATGGACCCATGCGCACGTGTCACGCGCTCACGCCTCTTGTCTCACCGCATTGCCGCTGCCGCCGCGCTCGGCCTCGCCGCGTTGCTCGGCGCCTGCGTCGCGGTGCCGATCGATGCGCGCACCGGAGCACCGCTCGCATGGCCGCCGGTGACCGGCAACCCCACCGCGCCAGCCGGCGTGCCGGTGCCGATGCCGTTGGCACCGGCCGCGCCGGCGACCTACACCGCGCGCCTGTATCCGATCAACGACATCGCCAACCGCGCCGGCATGCTGACCGCGATCGTGACCGATGGGCACGGCGGCCGCGGCTCGTTCTCGCTGAGCTACCTGGGCGATGCGATGCAGGGCGAGGCCACGCGCGTCGAGGGCCAGCAGGCCGGCTTCGGCCGCATCCACCGCGAGGTGCTCGGGCTGCACGCCGTCACGGTGCAAGGCCGTCGCGGCATCGCCAATGCCTACGGTGCGCGCGGCGTCAACGCGCAATGCGAGTACGTGCTGAGCGGCCCGTCACAAGGCACCGGCGCGTGTCTGTTCTCCGACGGCGCGCGCTATCAGCTGCACTTCGGCTGAGCAGCCCGGCGGCAGCCCGCGCCGGCGCCTGCAGACACCGGTCCCCTTGCAGGAGTGAGTCAGCACGCAGGTGCTGGCTCACGTCCGGCTCAGGCCTTGAAGTATTCGGCCTTGCCGCCGAGCCAGCGTTCGACGTGGGCACGCGCCGCGTCGGGGTGCTCGTCGAGCAGGCGCGGCGCCACCGCGCGCGCGTGTTGCAGCAGCGGTGCGTCTTCGGCCAGGTCGGCGAATCGCAGCAGCGCGTCGCCGCTCTGGCGCGCGCCCATGAACTCGCCCGGCCCGCGGATCTCCAGATCGCGACGCGCGATCTCGAAAGCCATCGTGGGTCTCGACGATCGCACGCAGCCGCTCCTTCGCGGTGGGCGACAGCGGCGCGCTGTACAGCAGCACGCAGACGCTGGCTTCGGTGCCGCGGCCGACGCGACCGCGCAGCTGGTGCAGCTGCGCAAGGCCGAACCGTTCGGCATGTTCGATCACCATCAGGCTGGCGTTCGGCACGTCGACGCCGACCTCGATCACCGTGGTCGACACCATCACCTGCATCTGTCCGCCGGTGAACAGGCTCATCACCGCGGCCTTCTCGGCCGCCGGCATGCGGCCGTGCAGCAGGCCCACCATGCGATCCGGCAGCGCCGCGCACAGCTCTTCGTGCGTGGCGGTGGCGTTCTGCAGGTCGAGCGATTCCGACTCCTCGATCAGCGGGCACACCCAGTACACCTGACGGCCCTGCGCCACCTCGTCGCGAATGCGCGCCACCACCTCGTCGCGCTTGCTGTCGGCGAACAGCTTGGTCACCACCGGCTGCCGGCCCGGCGGCAGCTCGTCGATGGTGCTGACGTCGAGGTCGGCGAAGTAGCTCATCGCCAGCGTGCGCGGGATCGGCGTGGCGCTCATCATGAGCAGGTGAGGTTCCAGCCCCTGCAGCGCGAGCTTGCGCCGCAGCTGCAGACGCTGCTGCACGCCGAAGCGGTGCTGCTCGTCGACGATCGCCAGCCCGAGCTTGGCGAACTGCACGTCGTCCTGGATCACCGCGTGCGTGCCGATCACCAGCGACGCCTCGCCGCTGGCCACGCGCTCGACCATCTGCGCGCGCGCCTTGCCCTTGCGGCTGCCGGTGAGCCACGCCATGCCGACGTCGAGCGGCGCCAGCCAGTGCACCAGCTTGCGAAAGTGCTGCTCGGCCAGGATCTCGGTGGGCGCCATCAACGCGCACTGCCAGCCCGATTCGATCGCCAGCGCGGCGGCGAGCGCGGCCACCACGGTCTTGCCCGAGCCGACGTCGCCTTGCAGCAGGCGGTGCATCGGCTTGGGCAAGGCAAGGTCGGCAGCGATCTCGCGCACCACGCGTTGCTGCGCCGCCGTCAGCGTGAACGGCAGCGCCGCGAGCAAACGGTCGCGCAAGCCGTCGCGCGTGCCGCGCAGCGCCGGCGCCTTCAAGTGCGCGCGTTCGCGGCGCGCCTCGTGCTGCGACAGCTGCTGCGCCAGCAGCTCCTCGAACTTCAGCCGCTGCCACGCCGGGTCGGCGTGATCGGTCAGTGCCGCCAGCGACGCATCGGGCGGCGGGTGGTGCAGCCGCTGCACGGCCTGGCGCAACGACGGCACGCCGGGCGGCAGCGCATCGGGCGGCAGCACCTCGGCCAGCGGCGCGCGCGACAGGGCCGAGGCGATCGCCTTGCGCAGGTAGGCCTGCGGCAGCTGCGACACCGTGGGGTACACCGGGGTCAGCGTGCCGGACAGCGGCGTGTTCGCGTCGACCGCCTTGAACGCCGGGTGCACCATCTCGCGCCCGAAAAAGCCCACGCGCAAGTCGCCGCGCGCGCGCACGCGCGTGCCGCGCGACAGGGTCTTCTGGTGCGACGGATAGAAGTTCATGAAGCGCAGCACCAGCGTGCCGCTGTCGTCCTGGATGCGCGCCACCAGCTGGCGGCGCGGCCGGAACTCGACGCGCGCGTCGGTGACCACGCCTTCCACCTGGGCCGATTCGCCGTCGTGAGCGTCGGCGATGCGCGTGAGCCGGGTTTCGTCTTCGTAGCGCAGCGGCAGGTGCAGCGCGAGGTCGATGTCGCGCGTCAGGCTCAACCGCTCCAATGCACGGGCCGGACCCGAAGCGCGTGTGACCACCCCGGCTTGGGGTATCGTGCGTTCTTGTGCGGGCGCCTCGGCCATGGAACCATTGTCGCCCGTGACAGATCATCAAGGCCGGTACAGCCTTCAGTCCGACGGATGCCGTTCACCACCTACACGCTCGGCGATTTCGACTTCAGCCTTCCCGAAGGCCTGATCGCGCAGCAGCCGGCGCCGCAACGCAGCGCGTCGCGCCTGCTCGACGGACGCGGCAACGTGCCCGCCGACCGCCAGTTCCGCGACCTGCCGTCGATGTTGAATGCCGGCGACCTCATGGTGTTCAACGACACTCGCGTGATCAAGGCGCGCCTGTTCGGCGAGAAGCCCACCGGCGGCGCGGTCGAAGCGCTGATCGAGCGCATCGCACCGGGACAGCGCGTGATCGCGCAGTTGCGCGTCAGCAAGGCGCCGCGGCCTGGCACGACGATCCGCTTTGCCGATGCGTTCGACGCCGAGGTGGTCGGCCGCACCGGCGGTGACGGCTCGATGTACGAGCTGCACTTTCCGTCGGACCCATTCGCCCTGCTCGAGCAGCATGGCCATGTGCCGCTGCCGCCGTACATCGCGCATGCCGACAGTGCCGTCGACCACGAGCGCTACCAGAGCGTGTTCGCGCAGCGCCCCGGCGCGGTGGCGGCGCCGACCGCATCGTTGCACTTCGACGAAGCGGTGTTGGGCGCACTCGATGCACGCGGCGTGGCGCGCGCGTCGATCACGCTGCACGTCGGCGCCGGCACCTTCCAGCCGGTGCGCAGCGTCGACCTGGCCGAACACCGCATGCACAGCGAGTGGTACGAGGTGCCCAAGGAGACCGTGCTGGCGATCGAGTCCGTGCGCGCACGCGGTGGCCGCGTGGTCGCGGTGGGGACGACCGCCATGCGTGCTCTCGAATCCGCTGCATTGCTTGGCGGTGCCGGACGACCGCTCGTGACCGGCGCACGCGAAACCGAGCTCTTCATCACGCCGGGCTTCCAGTTCCGCGTGGTCGACACGCTGGTCACCAACTTCCATCTACCGAAGAGCACGCTGTTGATGCTGGTGTGCGCATTCGCCGGCTACGAGCACGTGCGCGCGCTGTACCGCCACGCGATCGAGGCGCGCTACCGCTTCTTCAGCTACGGCGACGCGATGCTGCTCAGTCGTCTTTGAGCTCACGGCGACAATCGCTGCATGCTGCATTTCGAACTGCTGGCCAGCGAGGGCCTGGCGCGGCGCGCGCGCCTGACCTTGAACCACGGCGTGGTCGACACGCCGCAATTCATGCCGGTGGGCACCTACGGCAGCGTGAAAGGCGTGCTGCCGAACGCGCTCGAGGCGATGGGCGCGCAGATCATCCTCGGCAACACGTTTCATCTGTGGCTGCGCCCGGGCACCGACGTGATCCAGCGTTTCGGCGGCCTGCATCGGTTCGAAGGCTGGAACGGCTCGATGCTCACCGACTCCGGCGGCTTCCAGGTGTGGTCGCTCGGCGCGATGCGCAAGATCAGCGAAGAGGGCGTTCGCTTCGCCTCGCCCGTCAACGGCGACAAGCTGCTGCTGACGCCTGAGACCAGCATGCAGATCCAGCGCGTGCTGAACAGCGACATCGTGATGCAGTTCGATGAATGCACACCGTACGAAACCGGCGGTCGCATCACCAGCGAGGACGAAGCGCGCACGTCGATGGAGCTGTCATTGCGCTGGGCGCGGCGCTGCATCGACGAATGTGAGCGGCTGGAGAATCCCAACGCGCTGTTCGGCATCGTGCAGGGCGGCATGTTCGAGGCGCTGCGCGACGAGTCGCTGGCGCAGCTCGTGGAGCTCGGCCTGCCGGGCTACGCGATCGGTGGGGTCAGCGTCGGCGAACCGAAGGACGACATGCGCCGCATCGTCGCCCACACGCCGCACCGGCTGCCGCCGAACAAGCCGCGCTACCTGATGGGCGTGGGCACGCCGGAAGATCTGGTCGAGGGCGTGGCCAGCGGCGTGGACCTGTTCGACTGCGTGATGCCGACGCGCAATGCGCGCAACGGCCATCTGTTCACGCGGTTCGGCGACCTGCGGCTGCGCAACGCGCGCTACAAGGACGATCCGCGTCCGATCGACGAGACCTGCCGCTGCCATGCGTGCGCGAGCGGTTTCTCGCGCGCCTACCTGCACCACCTGGACCGCTGTGGCGAGATGCTGGCGCCGATGCTGACCAGCATCCACAACCTGCACTTCTATCTCGAACCTGATGCGCGGGATGCGCGAGGCCATCGAGCAGCAGCGCTTCGCGGCATGGCGTGCGCAGTTCCAGGCCGACCGCGCTCGCGGCGTGTAGCCGCGCAGCGTCGCCTCAAACCGGGATCAGGCGCGTCACGCGACGGTGCGCGTGGAAGCCATCGAGCTCGCCCCGCAGTCGCTCCAACACCTGGGCGCGCTCGTCGCGGTAGAACAGGTTGTGGCTTTCGAACGGAATCAGCCGGCCGTCGGGTCGCGCGATGTGGATGCAGCTCTTCTTCAGCGCGCGGATGTCGAGCGACAGCGCATCCATGAACTGCACGATCAGCACACGAAACACGTTTCGATAGCTGACTTCAGCGGGTGCCTGAATCTGCGGCAGGCAGCACATCAGCTCGCTCAGGCAGCCGGCCTGCGATTCGGGCGAGTGGTTGGTCGAAAACAGCTTGAACACCTGACCCTTGAGTGACTCGTCGCGTTCGAAGACGATGGTGTTGCCGGCGCTCTCCACCAGTGTGCGCGGATCGAGGTAGCGTGTGAGCGGCTGCAGGCCGTCGGCCGTCTTCAGCGCGTAGGCCATCGCCAGCGAGTCGGGGTTGCACGGCACGGGCACCACGTCTTGCGGGGTGAACAGATTCGTCTGCTCGACGATGCGGCGGCGCAACTCGCTGACCGTGAGGCGGTGCAGCCGCGGGTCGTACCCTTCGACGCGGCCGGCGTCCTGCACCGGTTGCAGCGTGACGCCGCGCACGCAAGGCTGCGAGGCGGCGAAGCGGATCACGTCGCCGACCTCGTCGTCGTTGACGCCGCGCTTGACCGTCATCACCAGCGTGGTCGAGATGTCGAGCGCGTTCAGGCGTTCAAGTGCCTGCTCGCGCACGCGGCGCAGGTCGGCGCCGCGCAGGTCCATCAACGCGTCCCGCTGCAGCGAATCGAACTGCAGGTAGACCTCGAAACCCTGGCGGTGCTCGGCCAAGGTTTCGGCGAATGCCGCGTCCTGCGCGATGCGAATGCCGTTGGTGTTGAGCATCAGGTGGCGGATCGGCCGCGCGCGCGCCTCGGCGAGGATCTGAAGGAACTGTGGATGCAGCGTCGGCTCACCGCCCGACAGTTGCACCACGTCGGCCTCGCCCTCGCTGCGAATCACGGCATCGAGCATCGCGCGCACTTCGTCCATCGACCGGTGCGTCAGGCGTTCCGGGCCCGAGGCGGCATAACACGTGGGACAGCGCAGGTTGCAGTGGTCGGTGATCTCCACCACGCTCAGGCAGGCGTGCTGCATGTGGTCGGGGCACAAACCGCAGTCGTACGGGCAGCCGTGCGCCATGCGGGTGGCGAAATGGCCCGGCAGTTCGGGCGCTTTCACGAACACCTCGCGGCCTAGGCGGTAGTACGCCGCGTCGTCGGCCACCAGCACACGTTCGCTGCCGTGCACCGGGCACCATTTGTCCATGAACACCTGCTCGTCCTTGATGACGATCTTGGCCTCGATCTGGCGCAGGCAGGTCGTGCACACCGACTGCGTGGTGTCGTAGAACAGATAGGGTCGGGTCTTGCGGCTCATGCGGCAGGCACCGTGGTGCCGGGGTTGAACTGACGTTGCCAGTGGCGGCGCACGATGGGTGCATACGCCGCCAGCGCGGCCGCGCACACCCACTGGATGCCGCTCCACCCGAAGGCGTACGCATGCGGCACCGGCTTCAAGCCGTCGATGCCGAAGCGCCACAACAGGTAGCCGGACAGGAACAGCTTGAAGCGCAGGCCCGGCACACGCTGGAAGCGCCCGTGCACCGCGGCCGCCAGGCCGAGCGCGACGATGGCGTCGTAGGCTTGGGTCGGATGGCGCAACACGCCGTCGCCGAAGTCCACACCCCATGGCAGCGTGGTGGCGAGGCCAAAGGTGTCGTCGTGCAATCCGGCGATGAAGCAGCCGATGCGGCCGAACGCAAGGCCGGCCGCGATCGGCCACACCATCGCATCGCCGGTGGAGCGCGTCTGTCCGGTGAGAGCCTTGGCGATCTCGACACCGATCAAGCCGCCGAGCAAACCGCCGACGATCGATTGCCCGGGCATTCCGAGTTCACCGGAGAGCAGGCGCTGCCAGACATCGGGCCGTTCGATCAGGAACACCAGCTTGTTGCCGATGGCCGCGCCGCCCAGCAGGCCGGCGACCACCGCGAAGCCGCCCGGCTGCGTGAGGCCGCCGAGCCCCAATCGCAGCCGTGCGCGCCGGTACAGCGCCACGCCGAGCGCGATGCCGCCGTACTCGAACAGCGCGTGCACCACCGCCGCGAGCGCGGCGCTTTCGATCATTGCGCGCCGGGTGGCAGAGGGGGGCTGCCGTCGGCGAGAGGTTTCTTGCGCAGCGCGCGGATGCCGATCCAGCACAGCCACGTCGAGCAGCACGCCGAACGCGCTCAAGCCGAACGCGAGCCAGGCGATCTCGCGCGAGCTCTGTTTGCCCTCGGCGAACATACCCACGCCCATCACGCCGCCGCACAACGAACAGATGCCGAAGCCGGCGACGCCGAGCCCGAGCACGATCAACAACAAGCCCCGCACGAAGCCACTGGCCATTCGAGTCAAGCCTCCAACAATGCACTGACCTTTGCGCGCAGGACATCAGGGCTCACCGAGGGCGCCGGCAGCGCGCCGCCAGCCACCAGTCCGACGGGGCTGAACAGCCCGCGGCGAAACGGCTTGACCATCGCCGAACCTTCGACGCGCGAAAAATACGAGCCCCACAGGTTCTGCAGCGCCACCGGCACCACCGGCACCGGCCGGCGCTCGAGGATCTTCATGATGCCGCCCTTGAACGGCTGCAACTGGCCGTCGCGCGTGATCGCGCCCTCGGGAAAGATGCACAGCAGGTCGCCGTCGGCGAGCACCTTGTCGGCCGCTTCGAAGGCGGCGGCATAGGCGGCCGGGTCCTCCTTCTGCGACGCGACCGGTATCGCCTTGGCGAGCTTGAACAGCCAGCCGAGCACCGGGATCTTGAAGATGCGGTGGTCCATCACGAAGCGGATCGGTCGCGGACTGGCGGCCATCAACAGCACTGCGTCGACGAAGCTCACATGGTTGCACGCGATGATCGCCGGCCCAACGGTCGGGATGTGCTCGTCGCCGCGCACCTTGAAGCGATAGACGACGCGCGACGCGACGAAGGCGACGAAGCGAAGCAGGTACTCCGGCACCAACAGGAAGATGTACAGCGCCACCACGAGATTGGCCAGCGCGGTGAGGCCGAACACCTGAGGGATCGTCAGGCCCATCGCCAACAGCGCGCCGACGATCACGCTGCTGGCGATCATGAACACCGCGTTGAGGATGTTGTTGGCGGCGATGATGCGCGCGCGGTGGCTGGCCGGCGCACGCAACTGGATCAGCGCATACATCGGCACGCTGTACAGACCGGCCGACAGGCTCAGCGCGAACAGATCGAACAGCACACGCCAGTGGGCGCCGTTGGCGAGGAACGTGCTCACCGTCTGCGATGGCACCGACGGCAAGCCGCGCGACGCGAAATACAGGTCGGCCGCGAACACGGTCATGCCGATCGCGCCGAGCGGCACCAAGCCGATCTCGACATGGCGGCGCGACAGCGTTTCGGTCAACAACGAGCCGGCACCGATGCCGACCGAGAACACCACCAGCAGCAGCGACGCGACGTGTTCGTCGCCGTGCAGCACGTCCTTGGCGAACGACGGGAACTGCGCCAGGAACACGACGCCGAAGAACCACATCCACGAGATGCCGAGCAGCGAGCGAAACACGACGATGCTGCCGTGCGCGAGCTTGAGATTGGCCCAGGTCTCGGTGAACGGGTTCCAGTTGATCTTCAGATTCGGTGCGGTGGCGGGCGTCGCCGGCACGAACTGCGACACCGCGCGGCCGAGCACCCCCAGCACGAGCGACACCACCGCCACCGCCTGCGCGCCGCTCAGCCACGCGCCGGCGGGCAAGGCAATCAGCAGGCCGCCCGCGAGGTTGCCGAGCAGGATCGCGACGAAGGTACCCATCTCGATCATGCCGTTGCCGCCGGTGAGCTCACGCTCGTCGAGGTGCTGCGGCAAGTACGCGTACTTCACCGGGCCGAACAGCGTGCTGTGCAGGCCGAGCAGGAAGATGCAGCCGAGCATCAGCGCGACGTTCGTCGTGGCGAGGCCGATCGCGGCCAGTACCATGATCACGATCTCGAGGTTCTTCACCAGCCGCGTCATCAGCGCCTTGTCGTACTTGTCGGCGAGCTGCCCCGAGGTGGCCGAGAACAGCAGGAACGGCGCGATGAAGACTGCGCCGATCACCAGGCCGGCCAGCGACGGCGGCAGCCAGTCCACCTGCAGCCGGTAAGTCACCAGCACGGTGAACGCGAACTTGAAGACGTTGTCGTTGGCGGCGCCGAGGAACTGCGTCCAGAAGAAGGGCGCGAAGCGTCGCTGCGACAACAGCGCGAACTGGTTCGGATGCGGATTCGCACTCACCTGGTACGTCCCTCGTCAGGCGCCGGCCCGAAGTTCTGGTTTGGGCGCGACTGTAGCGGGCAACTTCGCTCCCGGGTGCACCGTGACCGGCGTGCCGCCGAGTTGTGTGCGTTGCAGCCACGCAAACACCGAGTCGACGCTCACCGTTTCGATGCGATCGGCGAAACGTTTGTCGTTCGGGTGGTCGTCGAATGCGATGTTGGCCGCGGTGGCACGCGCGCCCAGGCGCGTCAGCGCGCCGAGGCGCAACACGGTCGGCTCGTAGCCGCGCAGCTGCAGCCAAGCCTGCGCGCTGCGACGCGTGGTCGCGGCCGGTTCAACGGCGCCGGCCAGCGTCTCGAGTGCCCACTGGTTGCTTTGCTGGTAGGTCTGCGCCCAGGGGTAAGCCAGCATGTTGTAGCGCGGCGTGTGCCACGCGGCCACACGCGTGTTATCGCGCAGCAGCGGCAACAGCCTGGACTGCGCGCCGGGGTTCAGCGCAACGAACGCGGCCTGGTAGCGGTGCGGCCGGTCGAGAAAGAAGTCGCCCAGTCCCTGGCGGTACAGCGCCGCCTCGGCAGTGCCGCAGTGGTTGAGCTTGTGCACCACGCGCCACGCCGTCGAGCCCTGCGGCGTGGCGTCACGGTAGGCGAAACCGAGGTGCGAATAGGTCAGGCCGTACTTGCTCAGGTCCTGGCCGGCGCGCGCCAGCATCACCACATCGGCGCCGCTCGCATCGAGTGCGCGCGCGGTCGATTCGGCCAGTGCCATGCCGCGTTCGACGCTGCTGGCCTCCAACGGCTGTGTCTCGCACGGACGGCCCGCTTGCGCGCCGTGCAGCGCCAGCGCCAGCGCGAAAGCGAGCAGCGATCGACGCAGTGGATTCAAAGCGTCACCCGCTCGTTGTGCAGCAGCGAGGCGCCGATCTGGTTCGGCACGAAGGCGATCGCGTGGCCTGCCGCCGAGATCAGCCACCCGGTGCTGAGCGCGGTCACCAGCACCGCGGTGCCCACGGTGGCCAGCGAAGCGCCGGCGGCGCGGCCCGAAAACTCCAGCGTCGCGCGCGCGCCGTCCGACGCACGCTCCAGCACCCACACCGTGCCGGTGGCCGAGGCTTGCACCGACACCACCGTGAGCGCGGCGCCGCCCACCAGCAGCATCGCCGGCGCGGCCAACGACACCGCCACCGGCAGCGCCGAGATCGCACTCGCCTCCGACAGCTCGTTGTGAGCACGGGCGTTGAGACTGGTGCTGGCGAACGCTGCCACCAGGGCGAGCGCGACGGCATGTTGACGCAACGAGGCCATGACAGATCCTTGCGATGAAAGATGGATGGAAGGGGGTCGGGCGCTGCGCGGGGTCGGTCAGTCGGCGGCCGCAGCGTCGCGTTGTCCGGCGAGGCGCGCCTCGAACAGATCGGTGTCGTAGGCGTCGCGCAACGTCTTTGCGAGCGTGAACGTGCTCGAGATCAGGAACAGCCAGCTCACCAGCAGGTAGGCCTGCCACACCGGCTGGATCTGCATGCGCACCAGGCCCCAGCCGGTGAGCGCCATCGCGACGAAGAAAGCGCCCCAGACCACGCCCTTCCACATCGGCGAGTCGACGCGGCAGCGTTCGTTGTCGCGCACGAACTTGGCAAGAGCGAAGGCGCTGGACAGGCAGAACACATAGCCCATCACCATGAACGCGCGGTCGAGGTCGGCGCCCGGCAACCAGGCCAGTCCGATCGCGCACAGCGACGCGGCCACACCGAACGAGAGCCACACCTGGAGCTTCCAGGCAGCGGTATCGCGGCGCGGCACGGGGATGGGAGTGGAGTGGGACATGCGGGCCTCGGCGGGCTGTTGAACATGGGCGGAAGTGTGGGCGTGGCCGGCATTCCGGTGCAACGAGAGGCGACGATGTCTACTGAATAGGCCTATTGAGTATCATTATTCGATACTTATCGAGCTCCCCGCCCGGGCTGACGCCATCGAGGCATCCTCCGCAGCGCACCCAGGAGGCCGTCCGCACATGTCGACCACGCAAGCGCTGATCGAGCGCCTGAAAGCCGAACTGAAGACGGCCGGCTTGACCTATGCCGCGCTGGCGCGCGAACTCGGCATGGCCGAGTCGAGCATCAAGCGCATGTTTGCGCGCGGCGAGATGCCGTTGTCACGCGTGGACGAGATCTGCCGCGTGTTGAAGACCGACTTTGCCGAGCTGGCGCGCCATGTGGCCGACACCAAGCCGCAGCGGCGCGAACTCACGCTCGAGCAGGAGAAGGCCGTGGTGTCCGATCGCAGGCTGCTGCTGATGGCGATCTGTTGCCTGAGCCAGTGGACCTTCGAGCAGATCGTCGCCACCTACACCTTCAGCGAGGCCGAGTGCATCACGTACCTGGCTCACCTGGACCGGCTGGGCGTGATCGAGCTGCGGCCGCTCAACCGCTATCGCCTGCACGTGGCCAAGACCTTTCGCTGGCGGCCGGACGGCCCGGTGATGCACTACTTTCGAAAAGAGGTGCTGGGCGACTACTACAGCGGCAGTTTCGATGGCGAAGGCGAGATGCTGATGCTGGTGCACGGCCAGATCGGGCGCAGCCTGGCGGCGTTGTTCAACGAAAGGCTGCAGCGCGTGGCGCAGGACTTCGCTCAGCAGCATCTGGCCGACCAAAGGCTGCCGCCGGACCAGAAACGGCCTTACACGGTGCTGATTGGCATGCGCTCCTGGTTGTTTGCGGCATTTCGCGACCTGAAGCGCGACGCTGACGGTTGATCGCGGCCGATTCGCCTCGGCGAACAGCGTTTTAGGCATCGAATTCGCCGGTGTTTGGTCATACCTGCTTTGCGGGCGTGCCCCCGGCTTTCGGTGGTTACGGCGCGATTACACTGCGCCCAAAATTTGCCCCTAGCCCGCGCCCAAACTCCCTCCACGGCCCGTCGCTTCACGCCTGTTCGGCACGCAAATCGCCCTACCCCCACACCGCCGCTTGCGGCTTTGGCCGAACCCCGCCACCGCGCCCTTTGTCGGGACGCGAGGTTGGTCCAAACCCGTTTCTAACCTTCGATGATTGGATCGCCGATGAACAGCCCCCGCCTGGAAGGTGTGCGCTTGAATGCGCCCGCCTACGTGAAACACCAGCGCTTGATGGATTGGGTGGCGCGCATGGCTGCGCTGACCGAAGCCGACGACGTCTATTGGTGCGATGGCTCCAAAGCCGAATACGACCGCCTGTGCCAGAAGCTGGTCGACGGCGGCACGTTCAAGCGGCTGAACCCGCAACTGCGCCCCGACAGCTACCTGGCGCTGAGCGACCCGAGCGACGTGGCGCGTGTCGAGGACCGCACCTTCATCTGCAGCCGGCGCGAGGAAGACGCCGGTCCCACCAACAACTGGATCGACCCCAACGAGATGCGCGCGCTGCTCGAGACGGGCGACAAGGCGCTGTTCAGGGGTTGCATGCGCGGTCGCACGATGTACGTGGTGCCGTTCTCGATGGGTCCGATCGGCTCGCCGATCGCGCACATCGGCGTCGAGTTGTCCGACTCGCCGTACGTGGCGGTCAACATGCGGATCATGACGCGCATGGGCCGCGCCGTGTTCGACGTGCTCGGTTCCGATGGCGACTTCGTGCCGTGCATCCACAGCGTCGGTGCACCGCTGGTGCAGGGCCAGAAGGACGTGGCCTGGCCCTGCAACAAGACCAAGTACATCGTTCACTACCCCGAGACGCGCGAGATCTGGAGTTACGGCTCGGGCTATGGTGGCAACGCCTTGCTGGGCAAGAAGTGCTTCGCGCTGCGCATTGCCTCCAAGATGGGGCGTGACCAGGGCTGGCTGGCCGAGCACATGCTGATCCTGGGCGTCACCTCGCCCACCGGTAAGAAGTACCACGTGGCCGCGGCCTTTCCCAGTGCTTGCGGCAAAACCAACTTCGCGATGCTGGTGCCGCCGAAGACCTTCGAAGGCTGGAAGGTCACCACCATCGGCGACGACATCGCCTGGATCAAGCCGAGCAAGGACGGGCGTCTGGTCGCGATCAATCCGGAGTCGGGTTACTTCGGCGTGGCACCGGGCACCAACGACAAGACCAACCCCAACTGCATGGCGTCGCTCAAGCGCGATGTGATCTTCACCAACGTGGCGCTTACCGACGACGGCGACGTGTGGTGGGAGGGCATGAGCGACACGCCGCCGGCGCACCTGATCGACTGGCAGGGCAAGGACTGGACGCCTGCGATTGCCAAGGAGACCGGCGCCAAGGCCGCGCATCCGAACGCACGCTTCACGGTGGCCGCGATCCACAACCCGGCGCTCGACAGCGAATGGGACAACCCCGCCGGCGTGGCGATCGACGCCTTCGTGTTCGGCGGCCGCCGTTCCACCACCGTGCCGCTGGTGACCGAGGCCCGCAACTGGGTCGAAGGCGTGTACATGGCCGCCACCATGGGCAGCGAGACCACCGCCGCGATGGCCGGCGGCAACGGCGCCGTGCGTCGCGACCCGTTCGCGATGTTGCCGTTCATGGGTTACCACATGGGCGAACATTTCAGCCACTGGCTCGGCATCGGCGCCAACATGCAGGCCGCCGGCGCCCGGCAGCCGCACATCTTCTGCGTCAACTGGTTCCGCAAGGGCGCCGACGGCAAGTTCGTGTGGCCCGGCTACGGCGAGAACATGCGCGTGCTGAAGTGGATGCTCGAGCGCGTCGAAGGCCGCGCCGGGGGCGTGGAACACCTGTTCGGCATCAGCCCGCGCTACGAAGACATCACCTGGGACGGCCTGAACTTCACCCGCGAGCAGTTTCACTCGGTGATGTCGATCGATCGCAGCGCCTGGCAGCAGGAGCTCAAGCTGCACGCCGAGCTGTTCGACCAGCTGTCGCCACGCCTGCCGGCGGAGTTGCTCGACACCAAGGCTGAGATCGAGCGCAAGCTCGCGGCTTGACCCTCAGCGCCTTTCAGGTTCTCACCGCTGCGGCCGCGTGACGCCATGCGGCTGCAGCTGCTGTCGGACCTGCACCTCGAGACCGAACACTTCGAGCCCACGCCGGCGCCAGACGCCGAGGCGCTGGTGCTCGCCGGCGACGTCGATGCCACCTGGGCCGGCTTCGAGTGCTTCGCGAACTGGCCGGTGCCGGTGCTCCTGGTGGCGGGCAACCACGAGTTCGATTTTCGGGAGTGGAACGAAGCGTGGCCGCAATTGCGCGCGCAAGTCGAGCGCTTCGGCATCCGCTTGCTCGAACGTGAAACGGCCGAGCTCACCGGCCGCGACGGCCGGCGTGTCCGGCTGCTCGCCACCACGCGTTGGTCGGACTTCGACCTGTTCGGACCGGCGCAGCGAGAACGCGCGCAACGTTCAGCGGGCTACTTCATGCGCTTGATGAGCGCCACGCGCGACGGCGCCCCGTTCGACACCGACGCCGTGCGCACCGAGGCGCTGGCCTGCCGCCAATGGCTGGCCGAGGCCTTGCAGCGCCCGCACGACTGCGATGCCACCTTGGTGGTCACCCACTTCGGACCCAGTGTGCGCAGTGCGGACCCACGCTACGGCCGGCAGCCGAGCACGGCGTGCTTCTGCAACGGCGACGACGAGTTGATCCCGCTGGCCGACGTGTGGCTGCACGGCCACCTGCACTGCTGCCACGACTACCGGGTGGCGCGGCCGCGGGGCGGCACCACCCGCGTGGTGTGCAACGCCCGCGGGCTCGAAAGCAAAGGTGAGGGTGAGGTCTTCGACCCGCTGTGCGTGATCGAGGTCTGACCTGCCAGCCGCCTGCTCAGGCGGGCTTGTGGCGTTCGACCCAGCGGCGGATCCAACCGAGCGGGTCGTTGAGATCGTCTTCGGCGGGGACGCCGCTCGGCGATTCGATCGACATCTCCATCCCGTAGGCCGTGCCGAGGTCACACGGGTCTTGTGCGGGGACTGTGCCGGCTTGCGGCTGGGCCGGTGGCATGGGCTTGGAGCGATCGGTGGCGTCGGACATGTGGCCTCCCCGCGACGGTGAAACCAGTGTGCGCGTCGCGCTGGTAGGCACTAAGGAGATAAACCACGGAAGCACCCGCCAGACTGCGCCGCATGCGCGAGCGCTCCACCGATGCCGCACGCGCACGGTGCGATGTGTCACCGAACAGACACGCGGTTCTGGGTTAGGGATGGGCGGATGACGGCGCGATGCCTAGAGTCCCGACCAACGCGCTGTCACACGGAATCTCGATGTCGGCGGCTTTGTCTCACCGCCGGCGCGGGTGCGGTGCCCCAACGGGTTGGGGCACTGGCTGCATAGGTCCCAACGACGTCCTCCTTGAGGACTTTCAGCCCACGCCTCGTGCGTGGGCTTTTTCTTTGGCGCGGCCCCGACGTGGGGTCGGCCGTCGAGCCGGCGTAGCATTGCAGCCCGGTCCGCACGGCGACCGGTCATCCACAGGACACCACCATGGGCGCACCCGAACCCTTCACCGCCACCGCCGACGTGGGCCACTACATTGCGGGCGAGTTCACCCCCGGCGGCAGCACGCGCCGCCAACCCGTGTACAACCCCGCCACCGGCGCGGTGGCGCGCCAAGTGCTGCTGGCCAGCGAGTCCGACGTCGCCGCCGCCGTGGCAGCGGCCAAGAAGGCCTTCCCCGCCTGGGCCGACGCTGCACCGCTGCGGCGCGCGCGCGTGCTGCAGAAGTTTCTCGAACTGCTCAACCAGCACCGCGACACCCTCGCCGCGATGATCACCGGCGAACACGGCAAGGTGTTCACCGACGCACAGGGCGAAGTCAGCCGCGGCATCGACATCGTCGAGTTCGCCTGCGGCGTGCCGCAGCTGCTCAAGGGCGACTACACCGAGCAGGTGTCCACCGGCATCGACAACTGGACGATGCGCCAGCCGCTCGGCGTCGTGGCCGGCATCACCCCGTTCAACTTTCCGTGCATGGTGCCGTGCTGGATGTTCCCGCTGGCACTGGCCTGCGGCAACAGCTTCATCTTGAAGCCCAGCGAACGCGACCCCAGCGCCAGCCTGTTCATGGCCGAGCTGCTCAAGCAGGCCGGCCTGCCCGACGGCGTGTTCAACGTCGTGCAAGGCGACAAGGTCGCCGTCGATGCGCTGCTCGTGCACCCCGACGTCAAGGCGCTGAGCTTCGTCGGCTCCACCCCGATCGCGCACCACATCTACGAGACCGGCGCGAAGCACGGCAAGCGCGTGCAGGCCCTGGGCGGCGCCAAGAACCACATGGTCGTGATGCCCGATGCCGACCTCGACCAGGCCGTCGACGCGCTGATCGGCAGCGCCTACGGCTCGGCCGGCGAGCGCTGCATGGCCATCAGCGTGGCCGTGCTGGTGGGCGACGTGGGCGACAAGATCGTGCCCAAGCTGGCCGAGCGCGCCCAGGCGCTGAAGATCAAGAACGGCATGGCGCTCGACGCCGAGACTGGGCCCCGTCATCACGCGCCCAGGCCAAGGAGCGCATCGAGGGCTACATCGAGACCGGCGTCAAGGAAGGCGCCAAGCTGGTGGTCGACGGCCGCGGCACCACGATCCCCGGCCACGAGAGCGGCTTCTTCACCGGCGGCACGCTGTTCGACCACGTGACGCCGACCATGCGCATCTACAAGGAAGAGATCTTCGGCCCGGTGCTGTCGTGCGTGCGCGCGCACGACTTCGCCGAAGCGCTGCAACTGGTCAACGAGCACGACTTCGGCAACGGGGTCGCGTGTTTCACGCGCGACGGCAACGTGGCGCGCGAGTTCGCGCGGCGCGTGCAGGTGGGCATGGTGGGCATCAACGTGCCGATCCCCGTGCCGATGGCCTGGCACGGCTTCGGCGGCTGGAAGAAGAGCCTGTTCGGCGACATGCACGCCTACGGCGAGGAGGGCGTGCGCTTCTACACCAAGCAAAAGTCCGTGATGCAGCGCTGGCCCGAGAGCACCCCCAAGGGCGCCGAGTTCACGATGCCGGTTTCGAAGTGAGCGGCGGCGCGCCGCACCGAGGAGCCGGCATCAGCAGCGGCTTCCCGGCGCCACCGGCGCTGCTGCCGCTGACGCAGATCCGCTGCGAGGTCGGACAGCTCGTGAGCCTCGGGCAGGCGAAACACGGCGAGCGCCGCTACGTGCCCCTGCTCGGCGGCACGGTGCAGGGCCCCGAGCTCAACGGCCGCATCGTCGAGGGTGGCGTCGACTGGCAAGTCAACCGCAGCGACGGCGTGCTCGACATCGCCGCGCACTACGTGATCCGTGCCGACGACGGCGCGCTGATCGAAGTGCAAAGCGACGGCATGCGCCACGGCGCGCCCGAGGTGATGGCGCGCCTGGCGCGCTGGCGAGCCGGTGGCGGGCAACGAGTACTTCTTTCGCACGCTGATCCGCTTCACCACCGGCGCGCCGGCCTGGGTGCACTTGAACAAGGTGATGGCGCTCGCCGTCGGCCAGCGCCAGGCGAGCCTGGTGCTGCTCGACGTCTATCGCATCACCTGACTGTTAACCCCCACGCTCACTGCGTTTCCCCGAGGGGGCACGGTCGGCTTGGGAGCGGCCCGGCGCCGACCTAGGTTCCGATCACCCCGCCGTCGCGTTTGCGAATCACCACGGTGGCCGAGCGCGGCCGGCCGCCCGGTTTGTAGTCGGGCCAGCGCGAGTACTTGCCCGGGTCGGCCGGGTCGCTGCGGTCGCTCGGCGTTTCGCCCGGGTGCTGGATGTTGATGAACATCGTGCGTCATGTCGGGCGTCAAGGTCGCGCCGGTGATCTCGCAGTTGGTCGGCCCGGTGAGAAAGCGCCGGATCTCGCCGGTGGTGCGGTCGCAGGCCAGCATCTGGTTGTTGCCGACGTTCTGGAACTCGCCCTTGTACATCTGCGTGGCGTGCGCGTCGGTCTGGATCCACAGCACGCCGCGCGCGTCGAGCACCAGGCCGTCGGGGCAGGCGAAGATGTCGCCCTTGATGTTGCCCTTGGCCTCGGCGCGCGCGTTGGCCGGGTCGCCGGCCAGCACCAGGTGGTTCCACTTGAACGTCGTGCCATCGAAGTCGCCGTCTTCCTTCCAGCGGATCACGCCGCCCATCGTGTTGTTGGCGCGCGGGTTGGCGGCATCGACGCCGGGGAAGTTCGGCTGGCCGCGGCTGGAGTTGTTGGTCAACGTGCAATAGACCTCGCCGGCCTTCTGATCGATGGCGAGCCACTCGGGGCGATCCATCTTCGTGCCGCCGAGCGCATCGCTGGCCTGGCGCGCCTGGATCACGACGGCGCCCTGGTCGGCAAAGCCGTTGGCCGCCGTGAGCGGACCTTGACCGTGCCACCAGCGGCAGCCAGCGGCCGCTGCCGTCGGCGTCGAAACGGCCGACATACAGCGTGCCGTGGTCGAGCAGCTCGCGGTTGGCCTTGGCGCCGCCGGGTGCGATCTTGTCGCGGCTGACGAACTTGTAGATGTACTCGAAGCGCGCGTCTTCGCCCGAGTACACCACCGCGCGCCCGTCTCTCGGTGATCGCGACCCAGGCGCCTTCGTGCGCGGCGCGGCCGAGCGCGGTGCGCTTGATTGGCGTGGAAGAGGGGTCCATCGGATCGATCTCGACCACCCAGCCGCAGCGGTTCGGCTCGTTCGGATGCTTCGTCGCATCGAAGCGCTCGTCGGTGGTGTACCAGGGGTAGGACGGATCCTTGCGCAGGCCCCAGCGGCGCTGGTGCGCGTCGAGGTTGTCGCCGGCACGGAAATAGAACGCGAAGTTCTCTTCGCCCGACAAGTAGGTGCCCCACGGCGTCTGGCCGCTGGCGCAATTGTTGAACGTGCCCAGCGCCAGCGCGGCCCGCGGGATCGGCGCCGGTCTTCATCAGCGCGTGGCCCGCCGCTGGACCACCGATCGCGAACGGCGTGGCCGCGGTGAAGCGCCGCGCATAGCGCGACGGGCGCACCATCTCCCAGCGGCCACTTTGCGTCAGCTGCACCTCGATCACCGACACGCCGTGCGCGTTCTGCGATTTGGCCGTCTTCTCGGCCGACCAGGTTTTCATGCCATCGGTGTGCAGCAGGCCGTCGTCGGTGTACTCGTGGTTCATCACCAGCAGGCCCCGCTTGCTGCCGTCGAGCGGGTAGTAGTGCAGGCCGTCGTGGTGCATGCCCATCTGCACCGCCTGGTCGGCGGCCGAGTTCGACCCATCCTCTTTCCACTCCGGCATGTTGCCGGCCACGCCGATCGCCTCGCCCCACGGGGCAAACGCCCGCGCGACGTAGCCGTCGGGCACACGCAGCGCGTCGCTCGCATCGGCGGTGATCGGCTTGAAGCCGAGCAGCGGACCGCTTGAAGCCGGGCACGGTCGCGCAGGCGGTCAGCCAGGGCGCGAATGCGCCCGCCACCAGCGTCCCGACGCCACCTTGCAGCACGCACGCGGCGCTTCGGATCGCAGACGTCGTGAATGCTCGGGTTGGACGAGCGGTTGCTGTCCTCCATCGTGTCGAAGTCTTTGGCCATCGTGTCTCCTCGTTGAGCGTGAGCTACAGGCGCTCGGTTTCCGCCGCGCGCGGCTGCCATTTCATCAGGCGTTTTTCGATGCGGCTGACCGCGCCGTCGAGCAACAGTGCGAATCCGGTGAGCACCAGGATGCCGGCCATCACGGTGTTGATGTCGAACGTGCCTTCGGCCTGCAGGATCAGATAGCCGACGCCTTTGGCACTGCCGAGGTATTCGCCGACCACCGCGCCGACAAAGGCCAGGCCCACGCTGGTGTGCAGCGAGCTGAACACCCAGCTGGTGGCGCTGGGCAAATACACGTGGCGCAGCAGCTGCCGGCCGTCGGCGCCCAGCATGCGCGCGTTGGCGAGGATCACCGGGCTGACCTCGCGCACGCCCTGGTAGACGTTGAAGAACACGATGAAGAACACCAGCGTGATGCCGAGCGCCACCTTGCTCGCCACGCCGAGCCCGAACCAGACCGCGAAGATCGGCGCCAGGATCACGCGCGGCATCGAATTGAGCGCCTTGATGTACGGGTCGAGGATCGCGGCGGCCACAGGCGACAGCGCCAGCCACAGCCCGAAGCCCAGGCCGAGCGCGGTGCCCAGGCCGAACGCCAGCACGGTCTCCAGCAGCGTAATCGCCAGATGGCCGTAGATGTCGCGGTTGACGAAGAACCAGTTGACGATGCGCGAGGCGATTTTCAGCGGCTCGCCGAAGAAGAAGGCCGCCTGGTTGTCGTCGCCGAACAGGAACGGCGGCACCAGTCCGGGCTTGGTCAGCACATGCCACAGGCCGAACACGGCGACCAGCACGCCGACCTGCCACGCGCGCAGGTTGCCCGCCTGGGGCTTGATGCGGTTCCACATGATCAGTCGGCGGCCCGCACCGTCAGCCCACCTTGCGCAGTTGCTGCTGGTAGCCGCGCAAGACCTCGTCGCGCATCACGTCCCAGATGGCGCGGTGCAGCTCGATGAAGCGCGGCGCGGTGCGCACCTCGGCCACGTCGCGCGGCCGTGCCAGGTCGATCACAAACTCGCCGATCGGGCGCGACGCCGGGCCGGCGCTCATCACCACCACGCGGTCGCTCATCGCGATCGCCTCGTCGAGGTCGTGCGTGATGAACAACACCGCTTTCTTCTTCGCGGCCCAAAGAGCAAGCACCTCGTTTTCCATCAGCTGGCGCGTCTGCACGTCGAGCGCAGAGAACGGCTCGTCCATCAGGATCAGGTCGGGATCGAGCGCCAGGGTCTGCGCCAGCGACGTGCGCTTGCGCATGCCACCCGACAGCTGGTGCGGGTAGCGGTCGCCGAACCCCGCCAGCCCGACGCGCTGCAGCCAGCCTTCGGCCTGCTCGCGCGCCGCGGCCAGCGCCAGGCCACGAAACTGCAGTCCCGCCATCACGTTGGCCAGCGCGGTGCGCCACGGCATCAGGCTCTCGGTCTGGAACATGTAGCCGGCGCGTCGGTTGATGCCGGCCAGCGGCGCGCCAAACACACGCACGTGGCCAACGCTGGGCGACAGCAGGCCGGCGGCGACGTTGAGCAGCGTGCTCTTGCCGCAGCCGGTGGGCCCCACCACTGACACGAATTCGCCGTCAGCCACGCTCAGGCTGACGTCTTGCACCGCGGTGTAGCGCTGAGCCGGGATGTCGCGGCTGGCGAAGGTGCACGCCACACCGTGCAGCTCGAGCGCCGGGCTCATGGGCGATCCTGTGCGTGGCACCCGCCGGACTTTTCGGCAGTGGCCGTGCGGGTCATGGAGTCACCTCCGGGCTTCGCCCTGCGGTGCGAGCCGCCTTCGGAGCGGCCAGGCAGCGGCTCATGCCTTCGGGTACTTGGCGTTGGCCTTCTTGACGAAGTCGTTGGTGAAGACCGCCGGCAGGTCGAGCTTGGCGCTCGCGATCTCGGCGTCGATGCTGGCCAGCGCGCGGAACGCCGTGTCGGGCCCCTTCTCCGGGATCATGCCGTCGGGCGACAGCGCGCCCTTGGCCGCGAGGAAGGCATCGATGTAGACCGCGCGGTCGCCGAGCAGATAGGTCTCGGGCACGGCCTTGATGATGTCGCCGGGCCCGGCGGACTGGATCCATTTGTCGGCGCGCACGATCGCGTTGGTCAGCGCCTGCACGGTGGCGGGATTCTTCTCGACGAAGTCGGTCTTGGCGTACAGGCACGCCGCGGGCATCGGCCCACCGAACACTTTTTCGGCTTCGGGCACGATGCGGGTGTCGGAGATGACCTTCAGATCGCCCGAGCGCTGCAGCAGCGTGATCACCGGATCGAGGTTGCTGATGGCGTCGATCTGGCCCGAGCGCATCGCGGCCACCGCGCCGCTGGAGGCGCCGACGCCGACGATGCTCACGTCGCTGGGCTTCAGCCCGGCCTTGGCAAGCACGAAATTGGCCATCACGTTGGTCGAACTGCCCGGCGCGGTGACGCCGATCTTCTTGCCCTTGAGATCGGCGATGGTCTTGAAGTTGGGCATCGCCTTCGGGTTCACGCCGAGCACGATCTGCGGCGCGCGGCCCATCAGCACGAAGGCGCGCAGCTTCTGGCCCTTGGCCTGCATGTTGACCGTGTGCTCGAACGCGCCGGACACCACATCGACGCTGCCGCCCACCAGCGCGCGCAGCGACTGCGCGCCACCGGCGAAGTCGTTGATCGTGACGTCGAGCCCTTCGTTCTTGAAGTATCCGAGCGACTCGGCAACCGTCAGCGGCAGGTAGTACAGCAGGTTCTTGCCGCCGACCGCCAGCGCGACCTTGGGTTTCTCCAGCGTCTGCCCGTGGACGATGAACACGGGTGCGGCCAGCGCCGCCGGGGCGAGCGAAAGCAAGGTACGGCGTTTCATGATGGTCTGTCCGGGAGTGAACTTTGCAATGTAGCGAAGGCAGGTGCCGTTGCGACCCAGGGCGTGCCCTTAAGACGTCGTCTTCACGCAGGTCACAATGGCTTCGCTAGCCGCAAAGGAGTTCATGCCCGTGACGACACCACCAGATCGCGCTGGTCACTGGAGCCAGCCGAGGCATCGGCGCCGCCACCGCCCGGCTGCTGGCCGAGCGCGGCCACGACGTGGCGATCAACTACACGCGCAACGCCGCCGCGGCCGAAGCCGTGGCGCCGACGTGCGCCAGCGCGGCCGCCGCGCGCTGCTCGTGCAGGCCGACGTCGCCGACGAAGCCGCGGTGTTGGCCATGTTCGACACCATCGACCACAAGCTCGGTCGCATCACCACGCTGATCAACAACGCCGGCATCGTCGACATGAAGGCGCGCCTCGACGAGATGAGCACGCGCGCGTCTGAAGCGCATGCTCGACGTGAACGTGTTCGGCACGCTGCTGTGCTCGCGCGAGGCCGTCAAGCGCATGAGCACGCGCCACGGCGGCGCCGGCGGCACCATCGTCAACCTGTCGAGCATTGCCGCGTCGCTCGGCGCGCCGTCGATGTACGTGGACTACGCGGCCAGCAAGGGCGCGATCGACAGCTTCACGCTCGGCCTCGGCCGCGAACTGGCGCTCGAAGGCGTGCGCGTCAACGCGGTGCGGCCCGGCATCATCGACACCGAGATTCACGCCGACTCGGGCGACGCGCGGCGGGCGCACAAGTCGGCATCGCTGATCCCGATGGAGCGGCCGGGCACGGCGCTGGAGATCGCGCAAGCCATCGTGTGGCTGGTGTCCGACGAGTCGAGCTACGTCACGGGCATCGTGCTCGGCGTGAGCGGCGGGCGCTGACCGACCTCGGCGCGTTGGGGTTGTAAGCGCGCCTGCGGCCGCGCGACTACCTCTGGCGAGGAGGAGTCGCGCCAATGCACACCACGACGCACCGGTTGACCGGTTCACACACCGCTGCGCCCCCGGAACAAGGGCCGCTCAGCACGCGGGCGCGGGATGCGCGCGCGCAGGGGCGTGATCACACTGGGTCCGTGCGTGCTGCATCGGTCTGGCGCGCACGGGGAGACAAGCCCATGGCACTGGCACCCGGATTGCGCGAAGAGTTGGCCAACACCGCCAGCCATGTCGTCGGTGCACTGCTCGCGCTGGCCGCCCTGCCGGTGCTGGCGGCCGAAGGCGCTGCACGATCGAGCGACCGCCACCTCGGCGTGTGGGTGTTCGCCGCCACGATGCTGCTGGTCTACGCGTCGTCGTCGATGTACCACGCGGCGCCGGCCGATCATCCGACCAAGGGCGTGCTCAAGCGCCTCGATCACGCGTCGATCTACCTCTTCATGGCCGGCACCTTCACGCCGTTCGCCATCGGCCATGCCCTCGGCGCGCCGCTGCTGGCACTGGTGTGGACCGTCGCCGCAGCGGGCGTGATGCTCAAGCTCGCCGGCTACTTGCGCAACCGTGCACTGTCGACCGGGCTGTACCTCGCGTTCGGCTGGCTCGTCATCGCGGCTGCCCAGCCGCTGCTGTCGTCGCTCGGGCGTGAAGGCATGTTGTGGCTGCTTGCCGGCGGCATCGCCTACACGGCCGGTGTGTTGTTCTTCGTGCTCGACCAGCGCCTGCGGTTCGGCCATCTGGTGTGGCACGTGTTCGTGCTGGTGGGCAGTGGCTGTCACTTCGTGGCGGTGCTGAAGCACGCCACCTGAGAGCACGCGCTAGCGCCGCTCGACGATCAGCGGCACCAGTTGCAGCGCGCTGCGCACCTGGTCCGCCGCACCGGCCGCGTCGGCCCGCGATGCGTATGGCCCGGCTTGCAGGCGATGCAGTTCGCGGTCGGTGAACACCGCCATCAGCGGCGACAACCACTCCACCTCGCGCTCGACCTTGCGCTGGAAATCGAACGCACCGTCGCGTTCGCGGAACGCGCCCAGCTGCAGCCAGTAGCCCGGCGCGGCCATCGCGATCGGCCGCGCGGTGCGCGGCGGCTCGGCCACGTCATCGTCCGCGGCAACGTTCACAGCCGGTTCGGCGGCCGGCGCAATCGCCACCGCGGTCACCGTGCCGGACGGCACGTCGGGAGGGCTCACGCTTGGCGGCACGACGGTCGGCTGCGCCACCGGTGCAGGCAACGTGGGCGGCCGGACCGCCGGCGCTGCAGCGGTCAGCGTGCGCGAGCCGTCTTGCTTCCACGCCCCGGTGCGGATGGCGTCGTGCGTGAGGCGCTCCACTTCCACCGGCGCCACGGCATTGAGCACGCCGAGCTTCAGCGCCGCGGTGTAACTCAGGTCGATCACGCGCCCGCCGTGGAACGGGCCGCGGTCGTTGATGCGCACGATCACCTCGCGGCCGTTGGCCGGGTTGCGCACGCGCGCATAACTCGGGATCGGCATGGTCTTGTGCGCCGCCGTCATCGCGTACATGTCGTACGGTTCGCCACTCGACGTGGGCCGGCCGTGGAACTTGCGGCCGTACCACGAGGCCAACCCACGTTCGCTGAGCGGCGCGTCGCCGGCGAGCGGCGTGTACCAGCGGCCGAACACCTCGTAAGCCCGATTCGGCCCGCCGTTGCGCAGGGGTTCGACGCGCGGCTCGGCATCGGGCACCTGCGCGAGGTTGGGCGGCGGGTTGGCGCCGGGTCCGTCGCGTCCGGCCGCGGGCGTGGAGCTGCGCGAAGGGCTGCGCGGCGTGCTGCTGCAGGCCACCAGTGCCCATGCAGTCGGCACGAGCACTGCCCATGTCCACGCGGACCGCAGCATCCGATGCATGGCGTGACCATACCAGGGCCCGCGCAGCGGCGTGTGCGCCGCTGCATTACGCTAGCCGACCCCAACCGTGGACCGGAGCCTTGGCATGAAGACCCGCGCAGCCGTCGCCTGGAAGGCCGGCGCCCCGCTGACAATCGAAACCGTGGACCTCGCAGGCCCGAAGGTCGGCGAGGTGCTGATCGAGCTGAAAGCCACCGGCATCTGCCATACCGACCACTACACGCTGTCGGGCGCCGACCCTGAAGGCCTCTTCCCCGCCATCCTCGGCCACGAGGGCGCCGGCGTGGTGGTCGAGGTGGGCCCGGGCGTGGCGACGCTGAAAAAGGGCGACCACGTGATCCCGCTGTACACGCCGGAGTGCCGGCAGTGCAAGTTCTGCCTGTCGCGCAAGACCAACCTGTGCCAGCTGATCCGCACCACGCAGGGCAAGGGACTGATGCCCGACGCCACCAGCCGCTTCTCACTGAACGGCCAGCCGATCCTGCACTACATGGGCACGTCGACTTTCGCCAACCACACCGTGGTGCCCGAGATCGCGCTGGCCAAGATCCGGCCCGATGCGCCGTTCGACATCGTCTGCTACATCGGCTGCGGCGTCACCACCGGCGTGGGCGCGGTGCTGTTCACCGCCCAGGTGGAGGCCGGCGCCAACGTGGTCGTGTTCGGCCTCGGCGGCATCGGCCTCAATGTGATCCAGGGCGCCAAGATGGTGGGCGCCGACAAGATCATCGGCGTCGACATCAACCCGCAACGCGAGGCCATGGCGAGGCGCTTCGGCATGACGCACTTCATCAACCCGAAGTCGGTGGACAACGTGGTCGATGCGGTCCAGCAACTCACCGACGGCGGGGCCGACTACAGCTTCGAGTGCATCGGCAACACGACCACGATGCGCCAGGCGCTCGAGTGCTGCCACAAGGGCTGGGGCGTGAGCGTGATCATCGGCGTGGCCGCGGCCGGACAGGAGATCGCGACGCGGCCGTTTCAGCTCGTGACCGGCCGCGTCTGGAAAGGCTCGGCCTTCGGCGGCGCCCGCGGCCGCACCGACGTGCCGAAGATCGTCGACTGGTACATGGACGGCAGGATCCAGATCGATCCGCTGATCACGCACAAGCTCAAGCTCGAGGACATCAACCGCGGCTTCGAGCTGATGGAGCGTGGCGAGTCGATTCGCTCGGTGGTGGTTTACTGAAGGCCCGCTTCGCCGTCAGCGCAACGCGCTGGTGGCGGCAGCCAGCATGGCGTAGGTTTCCGCTTCGAAGGCATGCGTGGGTCGGCGTCGGCCATGCGCTCCAGACCACAGCGACGAGGTCTTCGGCGGGATCGATGTGCAAGTACTGGCCGAAGATGCCTTGTGCCGTGAAGGCCGACGAGTTGGGCAGCGACCACCACTGGTAGCCGTAACCCAGGCTTTGGCCGGACAGGCGACCCGGCTCGGTGAGTGCAGTGTCGGGCCGTCCCGCCAGATCGCGCCAGCCGGCGGGCAACAGCCGCTGCGGGCCGATCTGGCCCTCGCGCAGCACGAACAGACCCAGGCGGCCGTAGTCGCGCAGCGTGGCGCTGAAATTGCCCCCGGCGAGTTCCAGCGCGTCGGGCGCTTCGAGCATCCAGTAGCCGTCGGCTTCCATGCCCGCACGCGACCAGATCCATTGCGTCGTCAGCGGGCTCAGGCGTTGTCCGGTGACGGCCGACAGCACGGCGCCGAGCACGAACGTCTCGCCGCTGTTGTAGTTCCAGCGTGTGCCGGGTGTCGCCACACGCGGGCGACTGGCCATGTAGTCGAGCAGCGCGCCCGATCGCTGCGACAGCAGGATGTCCGACATCGCGGCGAAGTCGGATGTCGGGCTCGTGTAGTCCTCGATCCATCGCACACCCGAGGTCATGCGCAGCAATTGCCGGATCGTCGCGCCTTCGTAGGCACTGCCCATGAGCGATGGCAGCACCGCATGCACCGCGACATCGAGGCTGCCCAATGCCCCGGCCTCGAGGGCGGCGCCATACAGCGTGGACGTGAGCGACTTGGCCACCGAGAACGACGTCCAGCGCGACGTTGCCGTGTTGCCGAGGCCATACGACTCGAACGCCACCGCGCCGCCCTTGAGGACCAGCAGACCGCCGTTGCGCGTGCGATCGATGAACTCCTGCAGCGTGGTCGTGCGCCCGCCGTACGCGTAGCTCAACGACGCGTTCAACGAGTGCGCATGTGCAAGCAGCGGCACGGCGGCGGTGCCCGCACGCACGAACGCGCGCGTCGGTCCGATGCGATCGGTGTTGCGGAACGTGGCGGGTGCGTTCTGCGGGGTCAGCTCGTTCCAGTTGCGCGCGATTGCTTCGTCACCCGGGGCCGGCGTAGCGGCATCGGAGCCGCCGCCGCCGCAGGCGCTCGCCAACACCGACACGCCGGCAGCGCCGGCCCAGCGCAGCACGTGGCGGCGGTCCAGCGGAGGCGGCGGCATGGCGAGCACTCTGGCCCTTCAAAGGCCGCCGGTGGCTGCAACTGCGGCGCGCGCAGGCCGCGTCGTCTGCACGATGCGGCCGGCATCCAGGGCCAGCACGCGGTCGCCGAGGTGGAAGTACTTGTCGTCATGGGTGACCACGACGACGCACTTGCCGCGCGCTTTGAGCTCCGGCAGCAGGCGCGTGTAGAACACCTGCTTGTAGGTCGGGTCCTGATCCGCGGCCCACTCATCGAATACATAGACGGGTCGGTCCTCGAGATAGGCCGTGAGCAGCGCCAGGCGGCGCCGCTGGCCGGAAGACAGCGCGATGGTCGACAGGCAGTCGTCCTGCACGCTGACCTTGTGCTCCATGCCCAGCAGCGCGAGATGGCGCGTGATCTCGGCCGTGCGCCCGCGTGCATCGAGGCCGAACAGGCGGCCGAAGAGAAAGAAGTCGGCAAACACCACCGAAAAGTTCTGCCGGTACTGCTCGCGGTTGCCGTCGTCGACCGACTCACCGTTGCATCGCACCACGCCATCGGCGGGTCGATACAGGCCCGTCAGCATCCGCACCAGGGTGGACTTGCCGCAGCCGTTGCCGCCGGTGACGAACACGATCTCGCCGGCCTCCAAGCGCAAGTCGATCGGACCCAGCACGAAGCCGGCCTCGTCGGCCGAGGGGGCGGGATAGGCGTAGCGTGCGGCATCCAGCTCAATGCGCAACGGTCCGGGGGGCGATGCCGTGGCGGCGCGTGTCGGCTCCAGCGCGGCATTCTCCAGATCGGCATCGAGCTCGCGGATCTTGTTCAAGGAGATGCGGCCCCGCATGAACGTGGGCACCGCGCCGAGCAGCGCCCACATGGGCGCCATCATGTACAGCGCGGCGAAGACGTAGCCGGTGAGCGTGTCGCCCGACAGCGACGTCATCGCGGGTGCGCCGAACAGCAGCATCGCGACGAGGATGAAAAACAGCGTCTGGTTCCACACATCGGCCACCAGCACGCGGCGGATCGCGCTGACATTGTGATGGCGCAGCAGCTCGGTGGTCTCGTCGATCTCGCGGCGCACGAAGTCGTTGCGCCGGGCGGCGTGCAGCTTGAGCTCCTTGACGCCCTCGATCAGCGTTCGGAAGTTGCCGAACAGCCGATCACGGCCATCGCGTGCGGCGGCCAGCGAAGCCTGTGCACGGCGCAACAGCAGCCGGTAGACGATGGCGCCCACGGCCGCCATCGCCGCGCACAACAGGAACACCGGCAGCGACAGCCACGCCAGGTACAGCGCGCAGCCGACCAGCACGGCCAGGTTGGTGGCGATGGTGGGCACGATCAGCACCGCGCCCGACAGGACGATGACGTCGTCGTTCAGCGTCGTCATCAAGCGCGGCGCGCCCAGGCGCTCCAAACGATCCAACGGCGCTGCCAGCACACGATTGCACAGATCGCGGCACAGGCGCAGCACAACCCCTTGCGCAAACTCCACCAGCATCACTTGCGACACGTATTGCGTCGCCACCTTGGCCAGCAGGGCTGCGGCGAACGCTGCGGCGATCACGCGCAGTCCGAGATCTCCTGGGGTCAGCGCACGGTGAATGATCGCCAGCAACGCGGCGCTCGATGCCCCGCTGAGCACACTGGCGACGACCAGACCGAGCAGCATCGGTCGCGAAGCGCCGAACAGAAATCGGACCAGTTCCATGTCAGGCCTTGGCGACGTCGCGAGCGCCGCCCTCGGGCTGCAGGCGGCCATCGACGGCATCGATCGCGGCGCGCATCCATTGCGCCAGCGATTCGGCGCAAGGCAGCAGCAACATCACGCCCGAATCGGTGGCAGGCAGCTCGACCTGCTGGTAGTCGCGCGGTGCCATCTGGCGCCAGACCTGGCGCGTGTCGTCACCGGTGAACGACCGCCGAGCGGCAATTGCACAACGCAGCACGCCGTCGTACGGCTGCACGCGGTAGAGCGACAACGCGCGCTCGTTGGCCAGCGACACACGGTCGACGTACATGTGGGCGCGATCGCCGCGGTAGACGTCGCCCTGCGACGCCATTTCGCCGACGGCCTTCAAGCCCTTGATCAAGGCGCCGATGCGTCGCGCCACGTTCATGCCCCTGAGCGCAGCCAGGTTGCGCTTGATCGCCGACACCAGAAAGCGGATCTGGTGGGAGCGCATGCGCGCCGAACTGCTGATCGGGCGCTGTGCCGGCGGCCAGGCCTCCAGCACGAACAGCAGTTCTACGGTTTCACCGGCGGCGCGCAACTGGCGCGCCATCTCGTACGCGACGACGCCGCCGAAGCAGGTGCCGCCGAGCCGGTACGGCCCTTGCGGCTGCATGCTGCGGATCTCGCTCACGTAGTGCGCGGCCATCGGCTCGATGCGCTCGAACGGGGCCTCGCGATCATCGAGCCCGCGTGCCTGCAACCCATACAGCGGCTGATCGGGACCGAGCAGGCGACCCAGGTCGCCGTAGCACAGCACGTTGCCGCCGATGCCGGGCACCATGAACAGTGGCCGGCGCGACCCCTCGCCGTGAATCGGCACCAGCGACGACCACGGCGGGCGAAAGCCCTCGTCCTGCAGGCGTCGCGCAAGCTGCGCCACATCGGGGGCGAGGAACAACGTCGACACCGGCAACTTGATGCCGAATGCACGCTCGATCTGCGCGAAGAAGCGCACCGCCAGCAACGAGTGGCCGCCGAGCTCGAAGAAGTTGTCGGTCACGCCGATGCCGCTGCGGCCGAGCACGCGCTCGAGAATCGCATGCAACTGCGCCTCGACCACGGTGCGCGGCTCGACCACCTCGTGGCGCACCGGTTCCAGCGTGTTCGGCTCGGGCAACGCGGCGCGGTCCAGCTTGCCGTTGGGCGTGAGCGGCAGCACGTCGAGCTGCATCAACGTGGCCGGCACCATGTACGGCGGGCAGCGTTCAGCCAGCATCTGCTTGAGGGCGCTCATGTCGATCGAGCCGCCATCGCGCGCCACCACGTAGCCAACGAGCGCATGGCTGCCCGACGCATCGCGTCGCGCGACCACCGCGGCGTCGCCGACACCAGGGCCATGGCGCAGCGCGTCTTCGACCGCTTCGAGCTCGACACGAAAACCGCGCACCTTCACCTGGCGATCGCGTCGGCCGAGAAACTCGATGGTGCCGTCGGCACGCCAACGGGCGAGGTCGCCGGTGCGGTACATGCGCGAGCCGGGTCGCGCGTCGAACGGATCGGGCAGGAATCGCGATGCAGTGGCCTCGGCGGCACCGAGATAGCCGCGTGCCACACCGTCGCCGCCGGCGAACAGTTCACCGGCCACGCGCGGCGGCACCGGTTGGCCGTGTTCGTCCAGCAGGTACACGCGGGTGTTGGCGATCGGCCGCCCGATCGGCACCGTGTCGCTCAGCTGCTGTCCGGGCAACATGCGATGGCAGCAGGTGAAGGTGGTGTTCTCGGTCGGGCCGTAGCCGTTGACGACGACACCGCCGGTCTTGGCGTCGAGCAGCTTTTGCACGTGCGGCACGGACAGCACGTCGCCGCCGGCCAGCACCTGGCGCACCGCGGCCAGCGCGGGCAGCTCGCTTTCGACCATCTGATGGAAGAACCCCGCCGTCAACCACAGGGTGGTGATGCGGTGATCGCGCAGCGTCTGCGCGAGGTCTGACGCCGTTGGCACGTGGCTCGAATGCACGACCAGGCGCGCGCCGTTGAGCAACGCACCCCAGATCTCCAGCGTCGACGCGTCGAAGGCGAGCGGCGCGAACTGCAGCAGCGTCTCCTCCGGTCCGAGCTCGATGTAGTCGGTGTTGCAGACCAGTCGGGCCACGTTGCGGTGCGTGACGCACACGCCCTTGGGCAGGCCGGTCGTGCCGGACGTGAACATGATGTACGCCAACGCATCGGCTTCTGGTGCCACCACGGCCGCCGCCGGCGCGGCCGCAGGCAGCGCCCACAGTGGCTCGAGCTCCAACACCCGCGTGCCGCGGCAAGCGTGGGGCCAGCGAGCGCTGCGTGATCACCGTGCCGATGCCGGCGTCGCGCAGCACGTCGAGTGTGCGCGGCACGGGGTCTGCCGGATCCAGTGGCACGTAAGCGGCGCCGGCCTTGACGATGGCCAGCAGCGCCAACACGGCACCGACCGAGCGCTCGACGTACAGGCCGACCGCATCGCCCGCGCGCACGCCGTGTGCGCGCAATTGATTGGCCAGGCGCTCGCTGGCTTCCAACAACTCCTGGTACGTGAAGCGCGTTACGGGCAACACCTCCGACGCGGGGTGTGCGCTCTCGAGCGCCACGGCATGCGGCCGGCGGCGCGCCGCGGCGTGCAACAGCGCCGGCAAGTCGGCATCGCGCGGGAACGGCCGCGCGGTGGCATTCCAGCCCTCGAGGATGCACTCACGCTGCGCCGTGCCCAGCATGTCGAGCCGGCCGATCACCTCGTCGGGCGCACGCAGCACGCTGGTGGCGAGCGCACAGAAGTGGTCGCGCAGACCTTCCGCCGTGCTGGCGTCGAACAGCGCCGTGTTGTACTCGAGCGTGGCGCGGATGCCTTGCGGCTCGTCCCACATGAACAGCGACAGGTCCACCATCGCCGCCACGGTCGTGACGTCGAATGCCGATGCCAGTGGCGCGTTTTGCAGGGCGAACACCACCTGGTACACCGGCGACCACGCCAGGTTGCGCTCCGGGCGCAGCTCGTCGACGATCTTCTCGAATGGCAATGCGCTGTGCGCCTGCGCGTCGATCACGTGCTCACGCACCTGGCGCAGCAGCGCGCGCCACGCCAGGCCGGGCTCGAGATCGCTGCGGATCGGCAGCGTGCCGACGAACATGCCGATGACACGCTCGACCTCGCTGGCGTGACGATTGGCCACCGGCGTGCCGACCACGATGTCGCGTTGGCCGCTGTAGCGGTGCAGCAGCACGTTGAACACGGCCAGCAGCGTCATGTACAGCGTGGCGCGCTCGCTGCGGGCCAGTGCGCGCAAGCCGTCCGACAGCTCGGGCGACAGCGCAAAGTTGAGCGCGGCGCCCTCGAAGCTGCGTCGGTTGGGTCGCGGCCGGTCGGTGGGCAGCGCCAGCGTCGGCGATGCGTCGCCCAATCTCCCGCGCCAGTAGGCAAGCAGGTCATCGAGCGTCTGGCCCGACAGCGTCGCGCGCTCGCGCGTGGCATGTTCGCCGTAGCTCAACTGCAGCGGCACAAAGGCCGGCGCGCGTCCGGCGCTGCGCGCCTCGTAGGCGACGTGCAGATCGGACAGGAAGATGCCGAGCGACCAGCCGTCGCAGACGACGTGGTGCATGGTGAACAGCAGCACGTGATCGTCGGCGGCCAGCCGCAGCAGCGCGGCGCGAAACAGAGGCCCGCGCGCCAGGTCGAACGGCCGCGTCGCCTCCTCGCGCGTGAGCCGCCGCTGCTCGGCATCTCGCTGCGCCGTCGGCAGCAGCGACAAATCGAGCAGCGGCACCGGTTGCGGCTCGAACGGCCGCACCACCTGCACCGGCTCGCCACCGGCCTGATCGATCACGGTGCGCAACGCGTCCTGGCGGCGCACCACGTCGTTGATCGCTTCGACCATGGCTGCCACGTCGATTGCGGTGGTGATCCGATGCGAAGCGCCGAGGTGGTACGCACTGTTGCCTGGCTCGAGCTGGTCGAGGAACCACAGGCGGCGTTGCGCGAACGACACCGGAAACTCACCGCGGCGGTCGCAGCCGCGCTGCGCGAGCAATGCGAGCAGTTGCGGCTTGGCCTGCGCGATGCTCGCCTTCAGGTCGTCGGTGAGCTGCCCGGCGGCGGCGCTCACGCGCAACCGCTCGCCGTCGGCCGTGACGCGCACGCCGAGTGATTCGAGTTGCGCGAGCAGCGCCGGTGCGCTCAAAACTCGAGCTCCTCCCGATCGTCGGCGATCGGTGCGGCCTGCCGCTGCGTGGTCGACGCCGATGCGACCCTTGTGCCGAGCTGATGCACCGTGGGCGCGTCGAACACATCGCGCAACGCCAGCCGCACGCCCAGTGTTTCGTCGATGCGCGACAACACCCGCGTGGCCATCAACGAATGGCCGCCGAGTTCGAAGAAGTCGTCGTGGATGCCAATGCCGTCGATGCCGAGCAGCTCGCTCCAGATCGCCGCGATCCGGCGCTCGATGTCGTTGCCGGGCGCCACCGCGGCGGCGGCGCCTGGCGGCCGCGCGATCGGCGCTTCGCGCTTGTCGCCCCGTGCCGGGTACGGGGTGGGCGCAGCGGGCTGCGCGTCGGCAGCAGGCCGTGGTTGGCGCACCAGTTCGTTGCGCCGCACCAGATCGTAGGTGTCGACCACGATGCGCGAGCGGCCGCTGGCCAGCGCCCGCGCAAACGCCTGCACGCCATCGGCCGGGACGATCGCGCCCGCGAGGTGCGCCTGCCAGTGGCTGCGCAGGGCCTCGGCCACATGCAGCTTGGCGGCCATGCCGACATCGCGCCATGCACCCCAGGCGATCGAGACGACGCGCTGCCATGCCGCCGGCCGCTCGGCGCTGTCCGCAAACGCGTCGAGCACGGCGTTGGCCGACGTGTAGTCGCACGCGCCGGCCGAGCCGACGGCGGCGTTGATCGAACTCATCAGCGCGACGAAGTCCAGCCGCGCGGCACCGAGCAGGTCGACCAGCACGCGCAAACCCTGCACCTTGGGTGCGAACACCGCGCGCGCGTCGTCGGCCGACAAGCGCAGCGCGACGCTGCCGCGGCCCGACACACCCGCCGCGTGGATCACGCCATCGAGGCCGCCATAACGTTGTGTGGCGGCGGCGATGGCCGCGTCCATCGCCGCGGCATCCGACGCGTCTGCGGCCGCGACGATCACGTGGCCGCCATCGGCCTCGATCCCCCGGATCGCAATGATCGCTTGTGAATGGCGCTCGTCGGCCGCGTGCGACTGCAGCCATGCGTCCCACGCTGTCACGCGGCGGCAGCGCTGACCGCGCGGTGAGCAGCAGCCGTGCGCGGTACTCGCGCGCGAGCCAGCGCGCCATCGACAGCGCCATGCCGCCGAGGCCACCGGTGATCAGGTAGCGGCCCTCGCGGCGCAGCGGCAGCGCGGCCGGATCGACCGGCGGGAGCGCGAGACGCTCGTAGCGGCGCACCCAGCGCCGGCCGGCGCGGCGCGCCACCTGCGGCTCGGCCGCCGGCAAGGCCGCCTCGGCCGCGATCGCCAACGCAGCGGTCGTCGCGTCCCACGCGCCGGCACGGCCGTCGAGGTCGACGCTGCGCATCTGCAGGCCGGGCATCTCCAGCGGCAGCACGAGGACCGGGCCGGTGCGCCAGCGCGGCCTGCGCATGCAGGACCGGTTCGTCGAGCACCGACTCCGCACCTGCGGTGCAGTGGAGCACACGCGCGTCGGCGCCGGTGGCCAGCGCAGCCGCGAGCGCGACCAGCATGTCATAGGGGGCCGATGCGTCGGCTGGCATGGCCTGTGCGCCGGGCAGGCTCCACAGGTTCACGGCATGGCGGGGTTTCAGGCCGGACGGCGTGTCGCGCAGCAGCTGCGCCAGGTCGTCGCCCAAGTGCGCGGGCCGCACCCGCCACAGCGACGGACCGACACGCGCACAAGCCGCTCCGCGTTCGACCGCCACCGCGGCCAGCGCGCCGCGGGCCAACAGGGCCTCGCACACGGCGCGGGTGAGTGCGCCGCCATCGCCGAGCACCAGCCACGGGCCGTCGCGCGGAGCCGGCGGCGCTGTCGTCGCGCGTCCAGGTGGGGGCGTAGAACCAGTCGTCCGGGCGCGACGAGCGGCGCACCGCATCGGCTGCGGCGCCGGGTGCCGCCGCGGCCACCGTCGGCTCGACGGCGTGGCGCTTGCGCTCGAACGGATAGGTCGGCAGCGGCACGCGCCGCCGCGGCTCGCCGTGCACGGCCGGCCACGTGATCGTGGCGCCGGCCAGCCACAGCCGGCCGGCGGCGTCGAGCAGCGCCTCGCGGTCGGCACGCTCGTCGCTGGGGCGCCGCATCGACGCCACCACGCGGCGTGCGCCGTCGGCCCCGAGATTGAGCCGCGCCAACGACGTCAATGCGGTGGCCGGGCCGACCTCGACGAAGTGCAGCGTGGCATCGGCCGCCAGCGTGCGCATGCCGGCCTCGAACTGCACCGCGCGGCGCAAGTGCTCGGCGTAGTACGCCGGCGAGGTGGCCTGCTGCGGCGTGATCCAGGTGCCGCTCAGGTTGGAGACGTACGGCCGCGTCGGCGGCAGGAGCGTCACGCGCTCGAGCACCGCGGTGAACGGCGCGAGCGCCGGCGCCATCATCGCCGAATGGAAGGCATGCGACGTGTGCAGGGCGCGCGCGTCGACGCCGGCAGCCGCGAGCCGCACGAGCAGGGATTCGATCGCTGCTTTGGGCCCGGACACCGCACACAACGTCGGGCGCGTTGACGGCGGCGATCTCGACGCCGTCGGCCAGCCACGGCTGCAACTCGGCTGCACCGAGGTGCACCGCCGCCATCGAGCCGGCGGGCTGCTGTTGCATCAACTGGCCGCGTGCGGCCACCACGGTGAGCGCATCGTCGAGCGACATCACGCCGGCCAGGTGCGCGGCGACGTATTCGCCGATGCTGTGGCCCAGCATCGCCTGCGGCACCACGCCCCAGTGCTGCCACAACGTGGCCAGTGCGTACGCGGTCGCGAACAGCGCCGGCTGCGTCAGTCGCGTCTCGGCGAGTGCGGCATCTCCGCCGGCAGCGAACAAGCGCGTGCGCAAGTCTTCACCGAGCAGCGGTTGCAGGATCTGCGCGCAGCGATCGATCGCATCGCGGTAGACCGGCTCGGCGTCGTACAGCCCGCGGCCCATGCCGGCATGCTGGCTGCCCTGTCCGCTGAACAGAAACGCCACCGGCCGCGCTCCGCCTTCGTGGTGACCGCTGGAGACCGGAGCGCGCTGTGGCTCGCGCAACGCGGCAACCGCTTGTGCGGCGGATTGAGCGACGAAGGCGCGGCGATGGATGGACGCCGACGCGGCCCACTTGCAACGTGTAGGCCACATCGGCGAGCGCCTGCTGCGGGATGCGCCTGCGAGGTGATCGGCCAGGCGCGCACACGCCGCATCGAGCGCGGTGGCCGTGCGCGCCGACAGCACCAGCAATTGCGCGGCATGGCGCGTGGGCCGGCGGTCGGGCTCGGCCGCTTCTTCGAGGACCGCATGGGCGTTGGTGCCGCCGATGCCGAACGAACTCACGCCGGCGCGCCGCGGCGTGTCGCCGTCGGCGTCCCAGGGCGCGCCGCTCGGCACTGGCGATGAACGGGCTGCGCGCCAGATCGAGCGCCGGATTCGGGCGCTGTGAAGTTGACCAGCGGCGGCAACTGGCGCTGCTGCAGCACCAGCACGGTCTTGATGAGGCCGGCCACGCCGGCGGCGGCATCGAGGTGCCCGAGGTTGGCCTTCAGCGAACCGAGGCGGCAGAAGCCGACCTCATCGCCGGCCGCGCGGAAGGCTTGCGTCAGCGCTGCGATCTCGATCGGATCGCCGAGCGGCGTGGCGGTGCCGTGGGCTTCGACGTAGCCGATGCTGCGCGCCGACACGCCGGCCAACGCCTGCGCGGTGGCGATCACCTCGATCTGGCCATCGACGCTCGGCGCGGTGTAGCCGGCCTTGCCGGCGCCGTCGTTGTTGACCGCGATGCCGCGAATCACCGCGTGCACGGTGTCGCCATCGGCCAGTGCATCGGCCAGGCGCTTGAGCACCACGACGCCCGCGCCGGCACCGGCACGGGTGCCGCGCGCGTCGACGTCGAACGGACGGCAGTGCCCATCGGGCGACAGGATCATGCCTTCCTGGTAGAGGTAACCGGCACCGAGCGGAAAGGTGAGGGAGACGCCGCCCGCCAGTGCCATGTCGCATTCGCCGCGCTGCAGCGCGCGGCACGCCACCTGCACCGCGACCAGCGACGTCGAGCATGCCGTCTGCACCGTGATGCTGGGCCCGCGCAGGCCGAGCTTGTACGACACGCGCGTGCAGAGGAAGTCCTTGTCGTTGCCGAGCATGATCTGATAGCCACCCACGGCCTCGGCCAGCGCTGGGTTGCGCAGCAGGTGGCTGTAGACGTACGAGTTCATGCTCGCGCCGGCGTAGACGCCGACCGCGTCGCCCAGCTCGCCCGGCGCATACCCGGCGTGTTCGAGCGCCTGCCAGGCGCACTCGAGGAAAACGCGCTGCTGCGGATCCATCACCTGCGCCTCGCGCGGCGAGTAACCGAAGAACGCCGGCATCGAAGAACTCGGCCTGCTCGACGAACGTGCCGCGCCGCACGTAGTGCGGGTGCGTGCGCAGCGCCGCCGGCACGCCGGCCGCGTCGAGCTCGGCGTCGCTCAGCGTGGCCAGCGACTCGACGCCGTCGGCGATCTGCCGCCAGAACGTCTCGAGGTCGTCGGCCTGCGGAAAGCGGCCCGCCAGACCGACGATCGCGATGGCGATGCGGCGGCATCGGCTCACGCATGGGCTTGCCTCGCCGCGCGTGCACGCGCGCGCTGCAGCGCGACGTCGTCGCGACGGCTTGGATGCCAGCCGTTCGGCCTGGGCCTCCACCGTGGTGCGCTGGAACAGCTCGACCAGCGGGAACTCGGTGGCGAAGTCGCGCTGCAGACGCGCCTGCAGCTTGACCAGCAGCAGCGAATGCCCGCCAAGGTCGAAGAAGTTGTCGCGCAGGCCCACGCGATCGAGCGCGAGCACGTCACGCCACGATGCGGCGACGCGCTCTTGCGCCGGGTTCATCAACAGGTCCGGCGCGGCGGCGACGCGCTTGCGCGCGCGGCGCCGGCAGGGCCTTGCGGTCGACCTTGCCGTTGGGCGTGAGCGGCAGCGCTTCGAGCACCACGAACAGGTTGGGGACCATGTACTCCGGCACCTTGCGGCGAAGCGTGGCGCGCGCCGCGTCGGCGTTGAAGTCCGCCGGCGACGGCGGTCACCACGTAGGCCACCAGGCGCTGGTCGCCCGGCGTGTCCTCGCGCACCGCGACCACGCACTGACGCAGGCCGTCGTGCGTGGCCAGCACGGCTTCGATCTCCTCGAGCTCGATCCGAAAGCCGCGCAGCTTCACCTGGTGGTCGCGGCGGCCGACGAATTCGAGCTGTCCGTCGCTGCGCAGGCGCACCAGGTCGCCGGTGCGGTACACCCGTTCGGCGGCATCGCCGTCGGTGATCGTCACGAACTTCTCGGCGGTCAGCTCGGGGCGGTTGCGGTAGCCGCGCGCCACCCCGGCGCCGCCGATGCAAAGCTCGCCCGCCACGCCGATCGGCGCCGGCAGCCCCGATGGCTCCAGCACGTGGACCGACGGTTTCGGCGATCGGCCGGCCGATGGTGATCGGCCGTGTGGTGTCACGCACGCGTGCCACGGTCGACCAGATCGTCGTTTCGGTCGGGCCGTACATGTTCCACAACTCGCCGCGCACGCCGAGCAGGCGCTCGGCGAGCTCGCGCGGCAGGGCTTCGCCGCCGCACAGCATCTTCAGGCCGCGCGGTGCCCGTGCACCGGTCCAGCCCGATTCCAGCAGCAGCCGCCAGGTGGCCGGCGTGGCCTGCAGGATCGTCGCGCCTTCGTCGTCGAGCAGTGCGGCGAGGCGCTGCCCATCGAGGGCCGTGGCGCGAGGGGCCAAGACCACGGTGGCGCCGGCCGACAGCGGGCCGAAGATCTCGAGGCCGGCGATGTCGAACGACAGCGTCGTCACCGACACCCAGCGATCGCTGGCGGCGATGCCGGGCTCGTCGTGCATCGATCGCAGGAAGTTGACGACCGCGCCGTGCTCGATCTGCACGCCCTTGGGCTGTCCGGTCGAACCGGAGGTGTAGATCACGTAGGCGAGCGAGCGTGGCGTCGTGGTGCTGGCTGGCGCCGCGGCCGGACGGCGCGTCGATCTCGCCGGCCAGCGCATCCAGCGCCATCACGCGGGCCGCGCTCGGCCGGCAAGCGCGGCCAGCAGCGCCGAGTGCGTGAGCACGCGACTCAAGTGCGGCGTCGGCCATCATGAATTGGATGCGATCGCGCGGGAAACGCCGGATCCAGCGGCACGTACGCGGCGCCGGCTTTGAGCACCGCCAGCAGCGCCACGACCATGTCGATGGAGCGCTCCATGTAGATGCCGACCAGCGACTCGTTGCGCACGCCCTGCGCCAGCAGTTGATGCGCCAGCCGGTTGCGCGCGCAGGTCGAGCTCGGCGTAGCTGATGCCGCGCCCGTCGATGCGCACGGCCTCGGCGGTCGGTGCGCGCTGCGCCTGCGCGGCAACCAAGCCGTGCACGCTCGCGACGGCGGCGGCGGGCAGCGCGCGGCCGCGCTGCCGAGCGCGCAGTGCGCGAGCTTCTTCGTCCGCGAGCATCGCCAACGCGCCGACCGGCGTGGCTGGGTCGGCCGCGACCACGCCATCGAGCAGCCGCAGGTAGTGACCCATCAGCCGCTTGATCGACGCTGCGATCGAACAGGTCGGTGTTGTACTCGAAGTAGACGCGCATGTCCTCGGGCGTGTCGAACACGTCGACCGACAAGGTCGAAGCGGGCGCGTCGACAGCGGCAGCTCCTGCGGCTCAGCGGTGACGTTGTCCATGTCGCTGCGCCGCATGTGGATCGCTGTGCAGCACGAACAGCACCTGGAACAACGGCGAATGGTCGAGGTCGCGGCGCGGCGCCAGCGCCTCGACCAGCAGATCGAACGGCATCTCCTGGTGCGCGTACGCCCTCAGCGCAGTCTCGCGCACGCGGCGCCAGCAGCTCGCGCAGCGTCGGGTTGCCCGACAGGTCGGCCCGCAGCACGATGTTGTTGGCGAAGAAGCCGACCACCGACTCGACCTCCGGCCGGTCGCGCGCGCCGACGACGGTGCCGACGGCGAAGTCGTCCTCGCCGCTGTAGCGGTGCAGCAGGATCTGGAACGCCGGCCAGCATCAGCATGTACAGCGTCACGCCTTCGCGGCGCGCGGCCGCTTTCAGCGCGGCGGCCGAGCGACAGCGGCAACAGCTCGACGCGGCGCGCGCCGCGGTGCGTCTGCATACGCGGGCGTGGCCGGTCGGTCGGCAGCGACAAGCACCGGCGGCAGACCGCGCAGCTGGTCCTTCCAGTACGCCAGGTGTTCGTCCAGCGCGCCGCCGGCCAAGACTTCGCGCTGCCAGTGCACGTAGTCGAGGTACTGCACGGGCAGCGGCGGCAGTTGCGCCGGCCGCGCCGCCGATGCGCTGCCGGTACAGCGCCTGCAACTCGGCGAACAGGATGGCCACCGAGATGCCGTCGGCGACGATGTGGTCGACGACCGAGCAGCACAGGTGCTGCGCGCTCGGGCGCACAAGCACCAGCGCGCAGCAGCGGGCGTGCGCGCAGGTCGAACGGCTTCGCGCGCCGTGCTCGAGCACGGCCTGCACGTGCCTGTTCGTCGCGCTGGCCTCGGGATCGGCCTGCGCTCAGGTCGACGAACTCGCATCGGCGCCCGGCCTTCGGGCTCGACTGCAGCAGTGCGGCACGCCGTCGAGCGCGAAGAACCGCGTGCGCAGGCTCTCGTGCCGCTGCACGACGTCGTCGAACGCGCGCTCGAGCGCCAGCGCGTCGAGCGGGCCGTCCAGGCGGGTGGCGCCGATCGACGTTGTAGGTGCTGCTGCCGGGATCGATCTGGCGCAGGAACCACAGCCGTTGCTGCGTGTGCGACACCGGCATGCTGGCCGGCCGCGGCATGGCACCGCGTCAGCGGCGTCGCATGGCCGGTCGCTGCGGCGGGCGCGGGTGCGCGCGCAGGTGCGCCTTCAGCTCCTCCTTGCGTGCCGCCAGTTCGGCGCGCAGGTCGGCTGGCGATCGCGCCCTTCGGCGCGTTGACGCTCAGGCGGTCGCCATCGAGCGCCAGCCGCACGTCGAGGCCGGACGAGGCGGTCAGCAGGTCGGCAACGGCGCTCAAAGCGTCACTTCCTCCCGCGTGTCGTCGTGGGCGGCGTCGCCAAACATGCTGTCCAGATGCGGGCCAGCTCGGCCACGCTCGGCCATTCGAAGGCGGCCGTGGCTGCCAGCGGGCGGCCCGAGCGTGCGTTGCAGGCGATTGCGCAGCTCCACCGAGGTCAGCGAATCGAGGCCCAGGCTGCTGAACGGCTGGTCGTCGACGATCGAGCGGCCGCCGTCGGGCAGCGCCAGCACCGTGGCCAGTTCGTGGCGCACCAGCGTGACGAGTGCGCATGTGGCGCTCGTCCACCGCCAGCCCGGCGTAGTCGACCGCGGCTTGCACGCTGGCAGCGGCGGCGCCGGTAACGCCACGTGGCCGCACGCGCAGCCGCGATCGATCCTCGAAGCAGAGGCGGCACCGGTGTGGCTGCCCAGTTGGCGCGCGAGCTGATGCCAATCGATCGGCGCCACCGCCACTTGCTCGAAGCCATCACGCAGCACCAGGCTGAGCGCCTGCAGACCTTCCTGCGGAGCCAGCGACATCAGGCCCGCCGATGCGGCGCGTTCGACCGTGTTGCCGCGCGCCGCCATGCCGACTTCCTTCCATGCGCCCCACGCGACGCTGCAGGCGGCCTTCGTCGTGCACGCCGCGCCAGCGCGCGAGCGCATCGAGGAAGGCGTTGGCCGCCACGTAGTTGCCCTGGCCCGGCGAGCCGAGCACGGCCGACATCGACGAGTAGATCACAAAGAAATCGGGCCGCAGGCCGTGTTGCCGCAGCGCGTTGTGCAGGCGCCATGCGCCGTCGGCCTTGGGCGCCATCACGGCGGCGAAGCGCTCGCGCGTCTGGCGCAGCAGCACGCCGTCGTCGAGCACGCCGCGCCGTGCAGCACGCCGCCCAGAGGCACGCCGCTCGTCTGCCAGCGCCTGCATCACGGCACTCGCACGCCGGCTGCGTGGCTGACATCGGCCGCCACCGTGTGCACCTGCGCCCCTTGCGCCTCGCAGCTCGACGATCGCCGCCTGCGCGGGCGCATCGGGCAGCGAGCGGCCGGCCAGCACGCAGGTGGCGCGCGCCTTCGTCGGCCAGCCAGCGCGCAGCGAGCAAGCCCAGGCCCTTGAGGCCGCCGGTGACGAGATAGGTGCGCATCGGCGCGCACCGGCTTGCGGCCGCCGCGCACGCACCACCTGATGGCGGAACACCACGCGGCCGATGTGACGGGCCTGGGCCATGTAGCGGAAGGCCTCGGGTGCGTGCTCGAACGCGAAAGTCGTGCACGGCAGCACCGGCAACAGGCCGGCACTCGATCTCGCGCAGCACGCGGGTGAGAGATCTGGCCCACGATCTCCGGCGTGTCGCGCGCGTTGTCGTTGCAGTCGACGATGTGGTAGCGGATGTCGCGGTTCAGCGCTGCCGCCTGCTCGTGCGTCCACAGGTTGCGCTTGCCGATCTCCAGGAAGACGCCGTCCTGGCCGAGCACCTCGAAGCTGCGGTCGAGCATCGCACCGGTCAGCGAGTTGAGCACGATGTTCACGCCGGCGCCGCCGGTGATGCGCATCACCTCGTCGGCGAAGGACGGCGATGCGCGAGTCGAGCACGTGCGTGCACGCCGAGGCGTGCCAGCACGGCGCGCTTGTCGGGGCTGCCTGCCGTGGCGAAGATCTCGGCGCCTGCGCGCCGCGCCAGCGCGATGGCCGCCATGCCGACGCCGCCGGCGCCGGAATGGATCAGCACCCGATCGCCCTGTCTTCATCCGGCGATCTGGTTGAGCGTGATGTCGGCCGTCAGGTACGCGGTCGGGATCGCCGCGCCGAGCTCGAAGTCGAGCCCCGCCGGCAGCGGCGCGACGAACTCCCAGCGCGTGGTGGCATGGCTGGCGAACGCGCCCTCGACCATCGCCACGACGCGATCGCCCACCTTGAAGCCGCGCACGGCCGTGGCCCAGTGCAACGATCTCACCGGCACAGTCGCTGCCCAGGTGCTTGATCTCGCCGGGATACAGGCCCAGTGCGCTCAGCACGTCGCGGAAGTTCAGACCGCTGGCCCGCACGCGGATCTCGATCTCGTGCGGGCCGGGCGCGCGCCGCTGGCCGGGCACGATGGCGAGGTTCTCCAAGCGTGCCGCGCTCCTGGATGTGCAGCCGCATCGGTGCATCGTCGGTGGCGACGTCGCTCGGCCGCGGCTGCCGGGCCAAGCGCGCCACATGGCGTGTGCCCTTGCGCAGCGCGACGCGGCTCTCGTGGACGCCTTGCCCGGCCACGTGCGTGGCCGCCGACAGCTCATCGGCCAGTGCGCGCGCGTCGGCGCTGCTGGTGGGACTCACCTGCGGATCGAGGTCGATGTGGGTGACGCGCAGCTCGGGGTGTTCGAGCGCGGCCACGCGCGCCAAGCCGGCCACCGGCGCCTGTTCGATGCGCGGCGTCTCGGTGCCGTCGACGGCTTCGGCGCCGGCGGTCACGAACCACAGCGGCACTGCGCGGCCGCTGCCGGCGAGGGCCTGCAGCAGCAACAGCGCCGCATCGGTGCCGAAGCGCTGGCCTGCACTGGGCACGTCGTCGGCGCCGAGCGCCGGCACGCGCCAGCGGCCACAGCGAGATCACGCCGGCCAGCGGACCGTCTGGCATCCACCAGCGCGCGCGTAGTCCGCCGCGGCAGCGGGGTCGATCGTCAGCGCCGGACCCGTTGCGGCTGCGACGGCCTGGCCGAAGACCACTCGCGCCGCACTGCCGCCACGGCGGCTGAATCTCGGCGGCGAGGCGTTCGCCGCGCCCTTGTCCTTCATCGAACACCAGCCAGCGGCCCTGCAGCGCCCGTTCGCCTGCGGCAGGTGCCAGGGGCTTGGACTTCCAGGCCACCGCGTACAGCCACTGACGGCCTGCGCATCGGCGCGCTGGCGGAACATGTCGCGGCTGGCGCGGCGGCAGCGCATGCCGTGCAGCTGCGCGACCGGTGCGCCCTCGCGCGTTGCTCGATGCGGATGTCGATCACCACCATGTCGCCAGCGCGCTGCGGCGCGCGCACGAGCGCGTGGCTGCGTCAGCCGGCCGGCAGGCCGTGCGAGCCAGCGGTAGCGTTCGACACCGATCGGCAGGTACATGCGCCCATCGTCGGCGCCGGGCAATCGAGTCCAGCGCCACCGCGGCGACGTGGAAGCAGGCGTCGAGCAGTGCGGGGTGGAAGGCGAAGGCCTTGCGCTTCGGCGACCACCTGCGGATCGGCTTCGATCTCGCCGACCGCTTCGCCGTCGCCGCTCGCCACGCCGTCGCATCGCGCGCGAATCGCGGACCGAAGTCGGCGCCGAGGTCGCGCATGCGCTCGTAGAACGGCGGCGACGTCCACCGTGCCGGTGCAGCGCTGGCGTGCGCCAGCGAGGTCGAGCACCGGCGGTCGATGCCGCGCCTTGCGTCTGCAGCAGGCGCGCTTGCATGCAGCAGCCACGGCTCGTCCTCGTGCGCGGCGTCGCGGCTGAAGATGCGCACGCGCTCGGATGCGCCGGCCGAATCGACCATCACCTGCAACAGCCGCTCTTCGCCTTCGCGCAGCGGCAGCGGCTCGGCCACCTCGACGTGTTGCAGCGCGGCCGTCTCGGCGCCACGCACCTGTCGGGCTGCGGCGAGTGCGATCTCGAGGTAAGCCGTGAGCGGCATCACCGCTTCACCGCCGATGCGGTGGTCGGCGACCCAGGCCGGATCGGTGCTGTTGACCCGGCGCTCGAACTGCGCCGCAGCGCCGGCCACCGAAAGCCGCGCGCCCAGCAGATCGTGCGCGAGCTTGGCTGGCACGCGCCGCTCGGCACTGCGCCATGGAATGCCGAAGCGCTGGCGTTGAAACGGCGTGGTCGGCAGCCGAACGCTGCGTCGCTCGCCGCGGCGCGTGAAGGCAAACCAGTCGATGCGTCCGCCTCGCACATGCAGCCGCGCGACACTGTCGACGAGGGTCGGCACTGCAGGGCGCGTGCGGTGCAGCGACGGGATGCCAGGTGATCGCCTGATCGGCGGACACCGTCTGCTGCGCCAGGCGCAATCAGCGTGGGGTGCGGCCCGATCTCGACCGCCGCCTCGATGCCTGCTTTGGCAAGCGCGCCGATGCCGGCTTCGAAGGCCACCGGTTCGCGCACATGGGCGCACCAGTAGTCGGCCATGCGCGAACCCCACTGGGACCAATCCATCGCGCGACCGCCGAGGTTGGAGATCCAGGTCAGCTGCGGCCGAGCATGGGTCACGGCGGACGCGATGCGGCGAAATTCGGCCAGCATCGGCGTCATCAGCGGCGAGTGGAAGGCATGCGAGACGACCAGCGGCTGCGTGCGCAGGCCCTGCGCCGCCAGGCGCGCGGCGATGGCTTCGACCGGTGCACGCGCGCCCGCGATGACCACGTTGCCGGCCGCATTGCGCGCCGCGATCGAGACCTGCGTCGGCGTGCGTGGCGACCTCGCGTTCGATCAGCGCCGTGTCGCCTTGCACCGACACCATCACGCCGCCCGCGGGCAGCGCCTGCATCAGGCGGCCGCGCGCGGCGATCAGACGCGCGCCGTCTTCGATGCTGAACACGCCGGCCACCGCCGCCGCGGCGAACTCCCCCACGCTGTGCCCGATGACGGCACTCGGCTCCACGCCCCAATGGCGCCACAGCGCCGCCAGCGCGACTTCAGCGCGAACAGCGCCGGCTGCGTGCTGGCCGGTCTGGTCGAGCAGGCCGTCGGTGGGCTCGAACAGCAACTTCACGCAGCGGCAGCGGCAACAGCGGGTCGAGTACCGCGGCGCAACGCTCGAGCGTGGCGCGAAACACCGGCTCGGTGTCGAACGAGCTCGCGTCCCATGCCGACGTATTGCGAACCCTGCCCGGTGAACAGGAAGGCCACGCGCACGCGCGCCGCGGCCTGGCCTCGCACCGCGCCGGGCGGCTCGGTGCCGCTCGGCGATGGCGCGCAGCTGAGCGGTCAGGCCAGCTGCGTCGGGGGCCATCAAGGCGACGCGGTGCACGAAGTGAGCGCGGCCGGTGGCTGCGGTGGCGCAGACGTCGGCCAGCCGTGCGTCCGGGATCGAACCCTCGCTGGCGAGGAAATCCGCATGGCGTTGCGCCGACTGCACCAGAGCCGTTTCGCTGCGCCCCGACAAGCGTCAGCACGTGCAGCGAGCGGGGTGCCGGGGTGGTCTGTGCGCCGCTGCGCCGGCGCTTCCTCGAGGATGGCGTGCGCGTTCATGCCGCTGAAGCCGAACGCGCTGACGCCGGCACGTCGCACGCCGCCGGCGGGCGCCCAGTCGTGCAGCTGCGTGCTGATGCGCACCGGCAAGCGCTCCCACGGAATCGCCGGCGTGGGTTGCCGCACATGCAGGCTGGCCGGCAGCTGCCGGTGCTGCATCGCCAGCACCACCTTGATCAGGCCGGTCACGCCGCTACGCCGCCTCGAGGTGGCCGATGTTGCTCTTGACCGATCCGACCTCGAAGGGCTGCGCCATGCTCGCGCCCCTCACCGTAGACGGCTGCGAGCGCTTCGACCTCGATCGGGTCGCCGAGCGACGTGCCGGTGCCATGGGCCTCGACGTAGCTGACGTCGGTCGGCTGCCAGGCGTGCCGCGGCCAGCGCCTGGCGCACCACCGCCTGCTGCGCCAGCCCGTTGGGTACCGTGAGGCCGCTGGAGTGGCCGTCCTGGTTGATCGACGACCCGCGGATCACCGCCAGGATGTGGCGCCCATTGGCGATCGCGTCGGACAGGCGCTCGAGGATCACCAGGCCACAGCCCTCACCGCGCACGAAGCCGTTGGCGGACGCGTCGAAGGTCTTGCAGCGCCCATCGGGCGACAACATGCCCCACTTGGAGATCAGCACGTACGGGTCGGGTGACAGGATCGCGTTCACGCCGCCGGCCAGCGCGAGGTTGCTCTCGCGGTTGCGCAGGCTTTGGCAGGCCGTGTGGATCGCGACCAGCGACGACGAGCACGCGGTGTCGATGGCCATGCACGGGCCTTGCAAGCCGAGCGTGAACGACAAGCGTCCGGCGGCGGCGTTCAGCGCCGTGCCGGTGGCCAGATAGATGTCGCTGCGCGCTGGGTCGGCCACGTCGATGCGCTGCGAGTAGTCCATCGACGTGATGCCGACGAACACGCCGGTCAGGCTGCCGTCCAGGCTGTCGGGCGCGATGCCGGCGTCTTCGAGCGCCTCCCAACCCACTTCGAGCAGGAGGCGCTGCTGCGGGTCGAGCCCTGCTGCTTCGCGCGGCGAGATGCCGAAGAACGCCGGCTCGAACGCTTCGATGTCCTTGAGGAAGCCACCGGCCTTGGTGCGCGACTTGCCCATCGCGTTGGGATCGGGGTCGTAATAGGCGTCCACGTCCCAGCGGTCGGCAGGGACCTCGCCGACCAAGTCGAGCCCTTCGGTCAGCGCCTTCCAATAGGCCTGGGTGTCTTGCAAGCCACCGGGCAGGCGACACGCCATGCCAACCACGGCAATGGGTTCGTGTCGTGCCCGCTCGCTGGCATCGAGCCGATCCTGCAGGCGCTGGATCGCGACCAACGACTCCTGCAGGACATTTCGCCGCTCGGTCATCGTGCCTTCTCCAACGCCGCCAGCAGACGGGTCTCGAGTTCCACATCGCTCAGCGCGTCGAGGTCGGCTCCGCTTGCGTCTGCCGGCGCCGCTGCGGCGCCCGGCTGCACCGTTGCGGGCGCCGTCGCGCGTGTGGCGGGGTGTGCCATGGCGTCGGTCAATTGGCTGTCCAAGAATGCGGCGAGTGCGCCGACGTTGGGATAGTTGAAGGTCAGCGTCGACGGCAAGGGCTTGCCCACGCCGCGCTCGAGGCGCCGCTTGAGCTCCACCGCCATCAGGGAATCCATTCCTAGGTCGAACAGGCCAGTGTTGAGCGCGATGGCGTCATGGGCCGGCAACGCCAGCACCGCAGCCGCCTGCGTTTGCACGAAGTCGATCAGCACGTCGCGGCGCGCCGCGGCCGGATGCGCTTGCAGCTGTTGCATCAGTACCTGCGCGTCGTCAGGAGCCGAAGCGGCGGGGGCCACGGTGGAGGACGGCGGTGTCTGCGCCGCCGTGGCTCCGACGCGATGCAGCAACGGCCGCGAGCGCCGCGCTTCATGCAGCGGCTTGAGCTGGGCCCAGTCGACGGCCGCCACCACGCCGCGCGAGGCGCGCGCGGCCCGCAAACGGCCCATCGCCTCGAGTGCGTCGGCGTTGCGCATCGGCAGCAAGCCGGCGGCGCGGAACTCCTGCCGGTCCGTGGTCGACGCCAGGCGCATGGCTTCCCAAGTGCCCCAGTTGATGGACATCGTGCACGCGTCCGGTTCGGCGTGCTCCGCGCTGGCATCGAGGAACGCATTGGCTGCCGCGTAGTGCGCCAAGCCCGCGGCGCCGAGCAGTGCCGTGGTGGTGGAGAACAGCACCAGGTCTGCCTTCTGTGCGCGCGCAAGGGCCTGCAGTGCCACCGTGCCGGCGATCTTCGGCCGCAGCATCGCCTGCGCCTGAGCCGCCTCCAGCTGCACGATCGGTGCGGTGCTCAAGTCGGCTGCCAAGTGGAAGATGCCTGCCAGCGGCGGCGCGTGGGCTTGCAGCAGGTGCTGTGGCAGCGCACTCACTTGCGCGGCGTCGCCCACATCGCAGGCGATTGCGAGCACCTGCGCGCCTCGAGCGCGCAGTGCCTGAAGCGCCGGGGCGTCTCCGGGCGGACGGCGGCTGAGCAGCGCCAGATGCCGCACACCATGATCGACGAGCCAGTGGGCCAGTGGCAACCCCAGGCCGCCGAAGCCGCCGGTCACGAGATAGGTGGCGTCGGGCCGCAGCGCCGGCGCTTGTGCGCGCGGTATGGGCTGCTCGACCAGGCGCGCGGCGTGTCGCACGCCGTCGCGCCACGCCGTTTGGTCCTCGTCATCGTCGGCTTCGAACGAACGCAACAACTCGCGCGCCGCGACATCTGCCGCGGCGCCGGGGGCCAGGTCGACCGCACCGCCCCAGCGCGCCGGATGCTCCAGCGCGAACACGCGCGCCAGTCCCCACAGCGGAGCCGACCAGCGCGCCGTTGGCAAACGGCCGTCTCCGGACAGGCGCTGCACCCCCTGCGTCACCAGCCACACGCGGCCGTTGCCGTGCGCCGCGCGTGCCAGATGCGCCAACGGATGCAGCACGGCGTGCGACTCGCAATGCGCGATCGCCGCGGCGTCATCGAGAGGGACTTCCTCCAGTGCGCCGAGGTAGACGCAGTCGGACTGCGTGGCGGGCATTTCACTCGCCGAGCCCACGCTCACGCGATGGCCTTGCGCCGCCAGCAAATGGCGCAGCGCCTGCACCAGCGGTTGCGGGCCGCCGGCCAGGTGCCAGCAACGCGCCGGCGCCGCGGCGCGCGTCACGATCAACGCCTGCTGCGCCCTGGCGCCGCCGCCCGCCTGCGGGCAGACGACGATGTCATCCCAGCCGTTTGCGCCGAGCAATGCCTTCCAGGCATCGCGGCCGATCAGCGGATAGTCGGCGCGCAGCGGGGCATCGGCAAAGCGCCACCAACCTTCGGTGAGACCGAAGCTCAGGTCGACCCAGCGCGACGGTGCCACGCCCTCCAGCAGCAGCATCTGCCCGCCGTCGGCCAGCAGTGAGCGCGCGTGCCGCACCGCGTGTCCGAGGTCGGCGCAGGCGTGCAGGACGTTGGCGGCGATGACGATGTCGTAGTGGCCCTTCGCGAACCCTTGCGTCGCAGGATCGCGCTCGATGTCGAGCAGCTGCCGCTTCATGAACGGGAAGCCGGCGAAGGTCTCGGCCGCGCGCTCCAGGAACAGCGGCGACAGGTCGGTGAACGTGTACTCGGTGCGCGAGGCATCCAGCAGCGGCAGCACGGCGGCCGTGGTGCCACCGGTGCCGGCGCCGATCTCGATCACGCGCAGGCGTGCGTGTCCCGGCAGCCGCGCGATGGCCGCGTCGAGCGCTGCGGCCAGCGCGCCGTTGTAGGTGCGCGCATAGGGCGACTCGACGTACAGCTTGCGCGCTTCGTCAAACGAGCCGCCGGGGAACAGCAGTTGCAACGGATCCTGCTGGCCGCGCAGCACCCGCGCCAGGTGTTCGCCGCAGCGACGCAGCATCGACAACTCGCCATCCACCGGCGCGTACTGCGCGATCAGCACCTGCAGGCGCAGCGCCAATTGCTCATGCGTCACGGCCTCGAGCTGGCGGCACACGACGTACCCTGCGTCCTGAGCGGCCAGCACGCCGTCTTGCGCAAGCATCTGCAGCATGCGGGCGAACAGGCGCCGGTGGGGTCCGACGATGCCGAGCGCACGGGCCTCGGCGTCGGCGCTGAACCAGCGCCCCGGCGCATCGGCGAACGCGAGCTCGCGCAGGGCCAGCGCCACGTAGGCCGCGCTGAGCTGATCCAGCTGCGGCAGCAGCACGTCGTAGAGGGCCAGCCGATGTTCGGCGGCCAGCGCTTCGAAGCGCGCGGACACGCTGGCGCCGTGCTGCGCGGGCGGCACCAACCGCGGCGTGGCACGCGGTTGGTCGGGTGCCGGTTCCCATGCCACGCCGTAGCCCAGCGCGGCGATCGCATCCGGCGCCGCGGGCTGCGCCTGCGCGGCGATGCGTTGCAAGGATTCGCGCGCGGCGCGACGCAGCGCCACGCCTTCGAGTGAACCGAGGCACACGCCGCTGTCGTCATGCAAGGTCACGTCGGCCAGCCACTGCGTCGGTTGTGCCTCATCGGCATCGTGCAGGCGGGCGTGGCACCAGAGCTTGGCCGGCAGTGGCGTGGCATCGAGCTGCAGCTTGTGCACGCCAGCGAACAGATAGACAAAGCCGTCGTCGTCCCGCACCGGCAGCGCGAGTCCCACGGCCTGCAGTGCGCCGTCGAGCAAACCGGGGTGCGCGAGGGTCACCTCATCGGCGAGCGCGGCTTCGGGCAACTGCACACGTGCCAACACAGCGCCATCGCGGCGTTGCGCCTGCTGCAAGGTGGCGAAGACCGGCCCGAGTTCGATGCCGAGGCGGCGCAAGCGCTCGTAGTGCGGCGCGCAATCGCTCGGCGCGCCGAGTTCCTTGGACCGCTGTGCGAGGGCGAGCGCCGCGCCCTGGCTGGGATCGTGCGTCCGCATGCGCGAGGCGCCCGCTGGCATGAAGTTGCCATGAGGACTGCGCCTCATCGGGGCCGGCGCGGCCGTGAATCTCGAAAGGGTGCGCGTCGTCGCCCTCGCCTGCCGGCCGGCAAAGCAACTGCACTTGCGCGCCCGCATCGGGCAGCACCAGCGGTGCATGCACCACGAAGTCGGTCACCGTCGCGGCGCGGTTCCACAGCGCCCAGGCGGCCGCGGCCGCGATCTCGAGAAACACCGGGCCGGCCACCAAGGCCGCACCGTGAAGGCGGTGCTGGCCGAGATACGACGGCGCGTCGGGGCGCAGCCACAGCTCGAACGTGGGCACCGGGTGTGCCAGGCGTCGGCCACGCAACGACGTGGCCGGCACTGGTCGAGGGAACTCGGCGCCCGGTTGCGGCCTTCGCGGCCGCGGCGGCGGGCACCCAGTACGACTGCCGCTCGAACGGATAGGTCGGCAGTGCGACGCGGCGCGCGGCGTGGGGCCGCTGCACTTCGGCCCAATCGATGGCGGCGCCCTGCACGTAGGCAGCGGCCAGCGCGTGCATCAGCACGTCCCAATCGTCTTTGCCGCGGCGCATCGAGGCGATGAACGTGGCGTTCGGGCAGCGTGCGCTCGGCCAGCGCGCGCCAGCGTGGGGTGCGGACCGACTTCGAGGAAATGTCGAAACCCTTGTGCGCGCAGCCACTCCAGGCCGTCGGCAAAGCGCACCGGTTCGCGCAGATGGCGCCGCCAGTACCCCGCATCGGGCGCGCCGTTCGGGCAGCGCAGCGCCGGTCACGTTCCACGCCACCGGGATGCGCGGGGCTTTCATCGCCACGCGCGCCGCAGCCGCTTCGAGACCTTGCAGTGCGGGCTCGACCCGCGGCGAATGGGCGGCCAAAGCGACATGCAGGCGCTGGCCTTGCACGTCGCGGCTCGCCATGCGAGCCAGCAGTTCATCGATGGCTTCGGCCGCACCGGCCACGACCGACGCTGTCGGCGGCGTTGAACGCCGCGATGCTGGCGCGGCCGCGGCTGGCGGCCACCGCCTGCGCCACCTCGTCGCTCGAGGCGAACACGGCGGCCATGGCGCCGCCGGGCGGCAGGGCCTGCATCAGGCGGCCGCGCTCGGCGACCAGCGACAGGCCATCTTCGAGCGCTGAACACGCCGGCGACGCAGGCCGCGGCGTATTCGCCCACCGAATGGCCGATGGCGGCGGCCGGCTCGACGCCCCAGCGCTGCCACAGCTCGACGAGTGCCAGCTCGATGGCGAACAGCGCCGGCTGCGTCCATGCGGTCTCGTGCAGCGCGCCCGATGCTCGTCGCCCGCCTCGGCGCAGCACCGACTTCAGCGTGCGGCCTGCGCGTCGGCGCCGAGCAAGGCGTCGCAACGATCGATGACCGCCGCGAAAGGCGGGCGCGAGCGCGTGCAGGCGCATCGCCATGCCGGGGTACTGGGACCCTGGCCGGTGAACAGGAAGGCGAATTCGGTCGTTTCGCCGGGCTGCGCCACCGCCGACGTGCAGCGCTTCGTGCGATTCGCCCGCTCGCCAACGCCTGCAACGCCGCGCGTGCGCTGGCCAGCGTCGGGTGCGACGATGGCCGCGCGGTGCGCCATGTGCGAACGGCCGACGGCGGCGCTGGCCGCGATGTCGACAAGCTCGGCGCCGGTCGAGCGGTCGTTGAGCGCGTCGAGGTAGCGCTGCGCCAAGGCCGCGAGCGCTGCGGGCGTGCGCGCCGACAGCGGCAGCACATGCAGCGGCGCCGTGACGCGATGCGCGGTCGACCGCGGCCGGGGCGCCTCTTCGAGGATCACGTGCGCGTTGGTGCCGCTGAAGCCGAACGAGCTCACGCCGGCGCGGCGCGGCTTCGCGCCGCGCGGCCAGGCGCGGCCTTCGGCCGACACCGCACCGGGTGACGCTGCCCAGTCGATGTGCGGGCTCGGCTGCCGGAAGTGCAGGTGCGGCGGGATGCGCTCGTGCTGCAGCGACAGCACGACCTTGATGACGCCGGCCACGCCGGCCGCCGACTCCAGGTGGCCGATGTTGGTCTTGACCGAGCCGATCCAGCAGCGGTCGACGGCGGGCTCGCGCCCGTCGCACAGCGCCGCGCCCAGCGCCCGGACCTCGATCGGATCGCCGAGCGAGGTGCCGGTGCCGTGGGCTTCGACGTAGTCGATGTCGGCACCGCGCCAGCCGGGCATCGGCCAGCGCGGCGCGGATCACCGCTTCCTGCGCCGGCCCGTTCGGCACGGTGAGCCCGCCGCTGCGGCCGTCCTGGTTGTCGGCGCTGCCGCGGATCACGGCCAGGACGCGGTCGCCGTCGGCCTGCGCATCGGCCAGCCGCTTGAGCACCAGCATGCCGCAGCCCTCGCCGCGCGCGAAGCCGTCGGCCGCCGCATCGAAGGTCTTGCAGCGGCCGTCGGGCGCCAGCATGTGCGCCTTGGTCAGCGCGATCGTGGTCTGCGGCGAACACATCACGTTCACGCCGCCGGCCAGCGCCAGCCGCACTCGCCGCTGCGCAGGCTCTGCAGCGCCAGGTGCAGCGCCACCAGCGACGACGAACAGGCGGTGTCGATCGACAGCGCCGGCCCCTGCAGGCCGAGGAAGTACGCGATGCGCCCGACGACGACGCTGTGCGCATTGCCCGAGGCGAGGTAGGCGTCGATGGCTCGTCGCCGCGGTCGAGCACGCGCTGGAAGTGGTCGCTGTTGCAGACGCCGACGAACACGCCGGTGGCCGTGCCGGCCAGCGACGCCGGGCGCGATGCCGGCATGCTCGAGCGCTTCCCAGGCCACTTCGAGCGACCAGGCGCTGCTGCGGGTCCATCGTCAGCGCCTCGCGCGGCGCGATGCCGAAGAACGCCGGCGTCGAAGCCGTCGACGCGGTCGAGAAAGCCGCCGCTGCGCGGACCGACATGCGCGCCGGCGCGTCCGGATCGGGATCGAACCAGGCGTCGATGTCCCAGCGGTCGGCGGGCACCTCGCGGATCGCGTCGCGGCCGTCGCGCAGCAGCTGCCAGAACGCCTGCGGGATCGTCGGCGCCGCCGGGAAAGCGGCAGCCGATGCCGACGATCGCGATCGGCTCGCGCGCCTGCGCCGCCTCGAGCTGCTCGTGCAGCTCGAGCGCGAGCAGCGCCAGCCGTTTGGGCGACAGCTTGCTGATGCGGTCGAGGAAGTCGCTGGTCACGTCCTGGGTCCGCTGCCGGCTCACGGAGACCCATGACGCCGCTTGTTGCCGTTATCGGAGAGCCTTGGACTGAGCCGCGCGGCCAATTGCCGCTCGACTTCCGCGTCGGACAGGTCCTCGATCGAGTCGACGATTGTCGAAGCGGAAGTGCCGGTTGCGGGACCAGCGACATCGAATTGAGGGGTCTCGGCGTCGACAATTCCCGCAGGAGATGGTCTGTCAGCGCGTCGATCGTCGGATGGTCGAACAGCAGCGTGGCCGGCAGCGGGCGGCCGAGCGCGGTGGCCAGGGTGTTGCGCAGTTCCACCGCCAGCAGCGAATCGAGTCCGAGCTCGCCGAGCGGCGTGCCGGGGTCGATGCCATGCCCGGCGGGTCAGACCCAGCGCGCGCAGTGCGCGCTCGCGCACGAATGCGGCCAGCAGCGCGCCGACGCGCCGCCGGCGCGGCGGCAATTTTGAGGCGATCCCATTTGCACGGTTTGCAGTCGCAGGCGCCTGCGGTTCCGTGATTCGCGCGTCAGCCGACGCCAACGGTTCGCGCTCGCGCCAACAGTTCGCTCAGCCAGCGCGGGTGCCGCGCCGGCACGCGGCGTGTGTGCGGCATAACGGCCACAGTCGCCGGCAGCACCACCACCTGCGGCCGCGGGCAGCGCGAGCGCGCGCGCCAGCGCCTGCAGCCCCTGCACGGGCGTGATCGGCAGCCAGGCCCGCGCCGCCATGCGTTCGGCAGCGCCGCCCTGCACGGCCGCACCGACCTCGCTCCACGCGCCCCAGTTGATCGCCACCGCGGGCAGCCCGCGCGAATGGCGCTCCTGCGCGAGCTGATCGAGGAAGGCATTGGCGGCGAGTGGTTGCTCTGCCCCGGCGAGCCGAGCACCGCGGCCGCCGACGAGAACAGCACAAAGAAGTCGAGCGCATCGGCCGCGGGTCAGCTGCGTCGAGCGCATGCGCGCCCAGCACCTTGGCGCGGAAGGGCCGGGCAAACCGCGCGGCATCCTGCTGCAGCACCGACGCGTCGGCCAGCACGCCGGCGCTGTGGATGACGCCACGCAACGGCGGACCGCTGTGGCGCAGCAGCCTCAAGCAGCGTGCCGACAGCGCGAGCGCGTCGGTCACGTCGAGCGCCTGGGCGACGACCTGCGCGCCGCGCGCCCGCCAGGCCTCGATCAGCGGCGCGGCCTCGGCCGTGACGCCGCGGCGGCCGACCAGCACCACCCGACCGGCGCCTTGGTCCGGCCAGCCAGCGCGCCACGCACCAGGCCCGAGGCCCGACAGGCCGCCGGTGACCAGGTAGGTGCCGTCGCGGCGGATCGACGGCTGCCGCCGCATCGCGGCGACGAGCACGATGCTGCCGACGTGCCGCGCCTGCGCCATGAAGCGCCATGCCGTGCCCGCGCCTCGGCCGATGGACGAGCGCGAAGACATGGCGTGGCAGTGGCGGCAGCTCGCCGCGCTGCCAGGCTCGCATCAGCTGGGCGAGCAATGCGGCCGACCAGCGCCGGGTCGCGGGTCGTCGGTCTCGCCCCAATCGACGACGTGGTAGCGGAGCCCGCGTGCCGAGCGCCGCGCACCCAGGCCTCGCTCTTGATGCCGCGCTTGCCGATCTCGATGAAGCGGCCGCCGCGCGCGATGGCCGCGAAGCTGGCTTCGATCAGCGCATCGCCCGACAGCGAATTGAGCACCACGTCGACGCCCGCGCCGGCGGTGGCTGCGAGCACCTGGTCGGCGAATGCGGCGCTGCGCGAGTCGAACACGTGCGCGACGCCCAGCGACCGCAGCAGGTCGCGCTTGGCCGGCGAGCCGGCGGTGGCCAACACCTCGGCGCCGGCACGCAGCGCCAGGTGCACGGCAGCCAGCCCGACGCCGCCCGCGGCGGCGTGCACGAGCACCCGTCTCGCCCTGCTGCAGGCCGGCCAGGTGGCCGAGGCAGAACTGGGCCGTCATGTAGGCGATCGCGAACGCGGCGCCTTCCTCGAACGGCACGCCTGGCGGGCAGCTGGCTGCACCAGGTCGGCGCTTGGCGACCACGTGCGAGGCGAAGCTGCCCGCAGCCACGCGCCAGCACCGCGTCGCCGGGCCGCAAGTCGTTGACGCCGTCACCGACGGCGGACACGCGTGCCGGCGCACTCGCCGCCGAGCGGCCCCGCGTCGCCCGGGTACATGCCCAGCGCGTTGAGCACGTCCTTGAAGTTGAGCCCCGTGGCCTCGACTGCGATCTCGACTTCTCCGGCTTGCGGCGCGCGATGCGCGATCGGCGCGCGCTCGAAGCGGTCGAGCGAACCCGGCACGGCCGGCACCAGCCGCCAACGCGGCGCGGTGGCTGGCTGCCGGCGCAGCGAGCGCGTGCCGCCGCATCCGCACCAAACGCGCCGCGCGGCGCTCGCCCTGGCGCAGGGCCACCTGCGATCTCGCTGCCGTCTTCGTCGAGCTCGCGCAGCAGGGCCGCCTGCGATGCGGGTGTCTCGATCGAGGTCGATGCAGACGCAGCGCAGTTCGGGATGTTCGAGCGCGAGCGCCTTGGCCAGGCCCCACAGCGGCGCCTGCGTGGCATCGACCGGGGCATCGCCGGCATCGCTGCGCACCGCCGCGCGTCAGCAGCCACAGCCGCGGTGGCGCGCCGCCGGCAGACAGCAGCGCCTGCGTGAGGCTCAGCGCCGCGAGCACGCCGCGCTGCTGCCGCGCCCACAGCGTGTCGGCGTCGAGCGCATCGGACGGCGTGTCGTCCAGTGACGCCGCATGGATCGCTCCGCGCGGCACCACACCCCGGGCGCGCAGCTCGCTCAAGTGTCTGGGCACCGACGCGATGCGCGTCAGCGGGCACCTGCAAGACCCGATCGCCGCGCGCACGCAGCGCGTGCACCAGCGCGTCGGCGGCGCCGCCGGGATCGGCCAGCACAAGCCAAGGCCGAGCCCCGGTCGGCCGCAGGTCCTGGCCCGGAGTCGCGCGGGCCAGCAACACCGACTGCAGGCCGAGCACGCCGCGCTGTGCGGTCGGCGGCAGCGCAACGGCGCTGCCGAACCCGCAGCGCGGCAGCAGGTCGAGCCAGGCCGCGCGCGACAGCGTGGCGTAGTCGCGGCCGCAGCGTCGGTGTCGGTGAAGGCCCACCAGCCGTCGGTCAGGCCGACCGTGAGGTCGAACCAGCGCTGCGGCGCCGTCACCTCGAGCATCGACCAACAGGCCATCGCGCGCCAGCAGCGAACGCACATGGCCCAGCGTGCGCGTGATGTCGGCCGTGGCGTGGATCACGTTGGACGCGATGACGACGTCGTAGCTGCCGGCGTCGAAGCCCTGCGCGAGCGGATCGCGCTCGAGGTTCGAGCGTGGCGAAGCGCATGATCGGCGCGTGCGTCCGCGAAACGTTCGCGCGCCCGGGCGACGAACAGCGCACCGATGTCGGTGTACGTGTATTCGACCCCCGCCGCGGCCAGGCGCGGCAGCACGTGCGCCGTGGTGCCGCCGGTTCCCGCGCCGAGTTCGATGATCGCGCAACGGCCGCGCATGGGGCCGATCTGCGGCCGCCGCCAGCACGTCGGCGACCACGCCGTTGTAGAAGCGCGCGGTCGGAGAGTCGCGGTACAGCCGTTCGGCGGTCTCCAGCGAGCCGGCGGGAAAGAGCAGATCGGCCGCGTCGCGCTGGCCGCGCAGCGCCGGCGCCAACTCGCGCGTCACGCGCGCGGTGAGCTCGAGCTCGGCGCTGGCCGCAGGACACGACGCGAGCAGGGCGGCGGGTGTGTGGTCGGGGCTGGCCGGCGCAGGCCATGGCCGCTGCACCAAGAATGCGTCGCCTTGTCGGGTCAGCAAGCCCTCCTCGACGAGGATCTCGAGCAGCCGCGCAAACAGCCGATGGTGGCGTGTCGCAACGCCGAGTCGGGTGGCCAGCGCCACCGCATCGGCCACGCGCTCGCCCACGGGCGGTGACCAGCCCAACGCCTGCATCGTGCGCACCACCTGCGCGGCGCACCAGGCGTCGAAGTGCGGCAAGAAGGCGTCGTAGAGGTCCAGCTGCGCCGCCTGCCGATGGCCGGCCATGCGGGATTCCGCTATCGCGGCCAGCTCCGCTGGCGTGGGTCCCGGGGTTTCGCCGCTCAACGGCGCGCTGCGCCACGCCCACTCATGCAGGGCCGTGTCGAGCCACCGATCGCCGAGTCGTGCCAATGCGCCGGCGGCCACCGGCTGCAGTTGCACGTCGTCGATCTCTGCGACCAACGTGCCGAGCTCGTCATAGATGCGCACGTCGGCCCGCCGCGACGCCTGGCCTCCGGCGCGCAGTTGCACATGGCTCAGGCAGCGTGTCAGCGCGCGTGGCACCGCGGCCATCCACGCCCAGCGACCCACCCCCACCGGCAAGTACAACGGCGTCGCTGCCTTGGGCTCATGGGTCGCGATGGCCGCCGACAGCACCTGCAGACAGCCATCGAGCAGCACCGGGTGCATGCCGGCCCACGGCGCCGCGTCCATCGCGAGGCTTGGCTCGAGCGCCACCTCACCCAGCGCCTGTCCGGAACCGACGCCGCCGTGCCAGAGCCGCTGCAACGAGCGGAACGCAGGCCCGAAGGTCAGGCCGAGGTCGGCGAATCCCGCGTAGAAGTCGGCCATCGCCACCGGCTGGTTGCACGACTCACGCGCAGCGGCCAGCGTGGACGACGGCGCCGCTGCACCGGCCGACCGGCTTGGCCGCAGTGTGGCGCGCAGGTGTTCGACCCAAGGCGCTGCCGAACCGGACGAGTGCTCGTCCTGGCTGTGGATCCCGATCGACCACGCCGCCCCACCCTCGCGGTCCGGCGTGGCCACCAGCTGCAGGCAACGCGCGCGGGCGTCGCCACGGTCGGCGTCGGCGGCCTCGAGCAGCAGTGCTTCGCGCACCGTCACGTCGACGACCTCGACTGCGCTGGTGCCGACCAGGTCGCGTGCCGCGGCGAGCAGGCACTCGAGGTAGGCTGTCGCCGGCAGCACCACCTGCCCCTGCACGACGATGCTGCTGCACCCAACGCGGCTGCGTGGCGGACAGCACCGACTCGAACACCACCTCGCGGCCGGCGCTGCGCCGGCGCGGCCCGAGCAGTGGATGGGCGCCGCCCGCTCCGGCGGACAACGGCTGGGCGCGATGCGCGCGCCTGGAACCAATACCGCTCGCGCTGGAACGGGTAGGTGGGCACGTCGACCACGCGCAGCGGCACGCCGGCATCGAGGGCGCGCCAGTCCACGGCGACACCGGCGCGGTACAAGGCGGCCAGCGCTGCCAGGCAACCTGCCCAGTCGTCGCGGCCCTTGCGCAGCGTGGCCACGCGCAGTGGGCCTTCGTGCTCGCCCAGGGTGGCTGCCGCGAACCCGAGCAGCGTGGGATGCGGGCCGATCTCCAGCAACACGTCGGGCTTGAGCGATGTCGCGAGCGCTTGCACGCCGGCGCCGAAGCGCACCGGCTCGCGCACGTGCCGGCGCCAGTACGACGCGCGCGTGAGCTCAACCGCCTCGGCGACTTGACCACTCAGGTTGGAGACCAGGCGCCATTGCGGCGCCTGCAGCGCCAGACCGCGAACGGCGCCCTCGAAGGCGTCGAGCATCGGCTCCATGCGAGCCGAGTGGAACGCGTGCGAGACCGTCAGCGCCTGGCAACGGATTCCGGCCGCGGTGAGGCGTTCGCACAGCGCGGTGACGGCCGGCGCATCACCCGAGATCACGGTCTGCTGCGGTCCGTTGACGGCGGCGATGTCCACCCTGGCAGCCGCCGCTTGCGCAGCGAGGTGCGAGGCGAGCTGCGATTCGCTGGCCATCACGGCCGCCATCGCACCGCCCGGCGGCAGGCCCTGCATCAAGCGCGCCCGTTCCGTGATCAGCACCAGCCCGTCGTCCAACGACAGCACGCCGGCCGCGCAGGCCGCGGCCACTTCGCCGACGCTGTGGCCGATGCCGGCTTGCGGCTGCACGCCGAGCGATTGCCACCAGACGGGCCAGCGCCACTTCGAGCGCGAACAACGCAGGCTGCGTGTAGCCCGTTTGATCCAACAGCCCGGCGGGGTCATCGACCGCAAACAGCACGTCGAGCAGCGGCCGCTGCAGGCGCGGCGCGAGGCGTGCCGCGATGTCGTCGAGCATCGCGCGAAACGCGGGCGCGGCCTCGTACAGCGCACGTCCCATGCCGGCGTACTGCGAACCCTGGCCGGTGAACAAGAACGCGATGCGCGGCGGGTCGCGGCGCCGCACATGAGCTGTGCGCAGCAGCTCCTCGGGGTCTTCGCTGCCGACCGCGTCGTCGCCGCGCGCCAAACGCTCGAGGCCACGGCGCAAGTCCTGCAGGCTGTGCACGAGCAGCGTGGCCCTGTGCGCGAACCGATGAGCGCGGCCGACGTTGGCGGTGTGGACGTAGTCGGCCAGCTGTTCCTCGCGCAACGCGTGCACGCAGGCCAGATGGCGTTGCGCCAGGGCCATGAGCGCCGCGCGATCGGGCGCCGACAGGGCCAGCAGCCACGCGCGGCGGGCGGTGACAGGCGATGCCGCCGGCTCCGTGGGCGCCTCTTCGACGATCACGTGGGCGTTGGTGCCGGAGAAGCCGAAGCTGCTGACGCCGCCGATGCGCCGGCCGTCGATCGGCGCCCACGGTTCGGCCTGCACCGGCACCGACAACGGCAGGTCGCCCCAGGCGATGTGCGGGCTGGGCTGCTGGAAGTGCAGGTGCGGCGGGATCGTGCGTTGATCGAGTGCCAGCACCAGCTTGATCAGGCCGCTGATGCCCGCATGCAGCCTCCAGGTGCCCGATGTTGGTCTTGACCGAACCGATGCCGCAGCGGCGGCGCGCCCGCGCGCTCGGACCGAACACCGCGCCCAGCGCCTGAACCTCCAGCGGATCGCCGAGTTGGGTGCCGGTGCCGTGCGCTTCGATGTAGCCCACCTGCCGGGGCGCGATCTGCGCATCGCGCCAGTGCCGCGCGCACCACCGCCTCCTGCGCCGGACCGTTCGGCGCGGTCAGGCCGCTGCTCGGACCGTCTTGGTTGACCGCGCTGCCCGCGGATCACCGCCAGGATGCGATCGCCATCGGCTTGCGCGTCGCGCGAGGCGCTTGAGCACCACGATGCCGCAGCCTTCGCCGCGGGCGAAGCCATCGGCCGCGGCATCGAATGTCTTGCAGCGGCCGTCGGGCGCCAGCATGCGCGAATGCGACAGCGCGATGTACAGATCCGGCGACAGGATCAGGTTGACGCCGCCGGCGAGCGCCATGCGGCATTCGCCGCGTCGCAGCGACTTGGCACGCCAGGTGCACCGCCACCAGCGACGACGAGCAGGCGGTGTCGATCGACAGGCTCGGTCCCTGCAGACCCAGCAGGTACGACAGCCGGCCCGACGCGATGCTGTGCGCCATGCCCGACGTGAAGTGCGCGTCGAGCAGCGAGCGGATCGCCGCTTTGCAGCTGCAGGTGCGCATAGTCGCTGCCGCACACGCCGATGAAGACACCGGTGGCCGAATGCTCCAGGCGGTCGGGTGCCTGGCCGGCGTGCTCCAGCGCCTCCCAGGCCACTTCGAGCAGCAGCCGCTGCTGCGGGTCCATGCCCTGCGCTTCGCGCGGCGAGATGCCGAAGAAGCCGGCGTCGAACGTGTCGACCGGCTCCTGCAGAAAGCCGCCACGGCGGGTGACGATGCGGCCCGACTCGGCGGGATCGGGGTGGTGCAGCGCCGCTGCGTCCCAACGTTGCGGCGGCACCTCGCAGGTGGCATCGACGCCGTCGCGCATCAGGCGCCAGAAACTCGCTGGGTCGACGCCCCCACCGGGCACGCGGCAGCCGATGCCGATGATGGCGATGGCCTCGTCGCGCTGGCGCTGTTCGTGGGCGGCGCGCGCTTCCGCCTGCGCCGCCGTCAAACGCGCCCGCGTGTCTTCCAGCGCCAGGAAGGCGCGCTGCAGCGGCGTGAGAGCGGCTGGCGGATCGGTCGGCCGCGACGGAGGCTGGGTCATCGCGGCGCCGGATCGGTCAAACGCGCGGCCAGCAAGGCTTCGATCTGCGCGTCGCTCAAGGCGGCCACTTGCGCGGCGCCCAGCGGTGCGGGCTCGCCATCGGTGACGGCCGTTGGGCGCTCCGCTGTCGGGGTCGCGGGCTGTGCGATGCGCTGCTCGAGATACCGAGCCAACGCGTCGATGGTCGGGTGATCGAACATCAGCGTGGCCGGCAGCGGTTTGTCGAATGCCAAGTCGGTGCTCAGGCGATTGCGCAGCTGCACCGCCATCAGCGAATCGAAGCCCAGGTCTTTCAGGCGCTGCTGGCGCGACGGTGCCTGATCGGGCGCCAGTTTCATCGCCTGCATTACCCGCTCGCGCACGACATCGCACAACAACTCCAGCCGCTCCGATGGCAGTGCGGCCTCGACACGGCGGCGCAACGCCTGCGGGTCGAATTCAACGGCCGCCGCAGACGGGCCGGTGGCGACGGCCGCGGAGTGAAAGCCGGAATGAACGCTCGGCTGCGACACCGGCACGCCGCCCGCGCGTGCCAGCAGCACGTGCTGGGCGAGGTCGGCGGCCACACTGCCTTCGCGCGGCCACGCCTGTGCCTCTTCGAAGCCGGCCTCACGCAGCAGGCGCAACCACGTGGGCGCATCCAGCAGCGGATGGTCGCGACGCAGATCGTCATCGGCAAAGTGCTGCCAGCCCTCGATCAGGCCGGTGGTGATGTCGAACCACGGCAGATGCGTGGTCGATTCGATCAGCAGCAGCGTGCCGCCCGCTGCGGTCAGTGCGCGCAAGCGCGCCAGTGCGCCGCGCAGATCGCGCGTGGCGTGCACCGCATTCGATGCCAGCACCAGATCGAACTGTCTGCCGTCGAGGCCTTGTGCAGCGAGGTCACCCTCGAGATCCAGCGTGGCGAAGGCGAGTGCCTGGCCGTGGGCCCGACCGAACTCTGCGGCCGCCCGCTCGAAGAAGAACGGCGACACGTCGGTGAACAGGTATTGGCGCAGCGATTCCGCGGGCAGTGCGGCCAACACGGCCGCGGTGGTGCCGCCGGTGCCAGCGCCGGCTTCGAGCACCGATAGCCGCGCGCCGGGTCGCGCCGCCACCAGCGCGCGCACCGCCGCCGCGGCCAAGCCGTTGACATAGCGCATCGTCGACGAGCGCCGGTACAGGCCATCGGCCAGCGTGAACCCACCGCCGGGGAACAAGGTCTCCAGCGGGCTGGTCTCGCCGCGCAGCACGCTGCCGAGCAAGCGGCCGCAGTGCAGCACATAGTCGAGCAGCGGCTGGTTGTCGGCCAGCGCGCGCCGCACCTCGGCGGTCATCTGCTCGAGCGCCGGATCCGGCAGCGGCGCCACGCACGTGAAACGTCCGTCGGCCTCGGCGCGCAGCGCACCGGCCGAGGCGAGCGATTGCAGCCAGCGTGCCAGCAGGTGGTGATAGCTTGCCGACGCGCCGAGCCGAGCCGCGACTTCGGCGGCACGGTGTGATTCGCCGGCTTGTCCATACAGGCCCGCAGCGCGCAACACCGTGGCCGCATGCGCCCGCGTCCAGTCGGCCAACGCGGCCCAGCGCGCGCCTTGGCCATCGAGCCGGGTGTCGATCGGCGCGCGATCGGCTTCGTGCGCCAGCGCCGCCGTCATGCTGCGCCACGTGTGCGCCACGCCTTCGCCGCGCTCGGTGGGCAAGCTCAGAGCCCAGAAGCGCCGGCGCTGGAACGGATAGAGCGGCAGGTCGACGGGCTGGCGCGGGGCCTCGGCTTCGAAGCCGGCCCAGTCGACCGCGGCCCCGGCGGCGTAGAGCGTCTGCAGGCTCTCCAGCATCACCGACCAGTCGTCCTCGTCACGCTGCAGCGATGGCAACAAGGTCGCGCCATCGGGCGGCAAGCAGGCCGCGGCCATGCCCAACAGCACCGGATGCGGACCGATCTCGACGAAGTGGGTGACGCCCAGGCTCTGCAGCGTGCGCACGCCGGCATCGAATCGCACCGGCTGGCGCAGGTGGTCGCGCCAGTAGCGCGCGCCGCCGAGCAGCGCGGAATCGGCAACGCCGCCGCTCGTGTTCGAGATCAGCGTGACTTGGGGCGGCGCATGTCGCACGTCGGCAATCGCGCGTTCGAAGCGATCGAGCGCCGGCTCCATCAGCGCCGAGTGCGAGGCATAGGCCACGCGCAACCGAGAGACGCGCACGCCGCGCGCTTCGGCGCCGCGCACCAGTGCCTCGACTTCGTCGGCCGCGCCGCTGACCACCACCTGTTCGGGTGCGTTGTAGGCGCCGATGGTGACGCTGCTGCCTGCCTCGGCAATGTGCTGCGCGACCACCGTGGCCGGCTCGAACAGCACCGCCATGGCGCCGGGCACCTGCAGCGCATCGACCTGCCGGGTGCGCTCGACCACGATGTGCAAGGCGTCGCGCAGGCTCAGCACGCCGGCCACGTGCGCGGCGGCGTACTCGCCGAGGCTGTGGCCAAGCACGGCCGTGGGCGTGATGCCCCAGGAGCGCCACAACGCCGCCAGCGCGATCTCCACCGCCACCAACGCCGGCTGGCCGTAGCGGGTCTGGTGAATCGGTGCATCGGTTTCGCCGGGCGACTGGATCAGCTCGCGCAGCGGGCGGCCGAGCAGCGGGTCGAGGATCGCTGCCGCCTCATCGAGCTGGTCGCGAAACACGGCCGACGTGCGATCGAGCGCCATCGCCATGCCCACCGACTGCGCACCGCCGCCGCTGAACAGGAAGGCGACTCGGGGTTCGCCCACGACCGGCCGCATGCTGCGCACCACACCCATCTCGGCATGGCCGGCCGCGGCGGCGCGCAAACGCTCGCCCAGCGTGGCCGCATCCGGGGCCCGCACCGACAGGCGCCGTGGCAGGTGGCTGCGCGCGGTGTTCGCGCGCGCCGCCAAGGCAGCCAGCGCGCCGGCGTCGGCGGACCCACGCAGACCTTCGACGCGCTGCGCCATCGCGGCGGCGAGTTCGGCCAGCGCGCGGTCGTCATGGGCAGACAGCGCGAGCACGACGGGGCGATGGGGCACGGACGGCCTGTGCGCCGGCTCGATGGCGACGCTCGGCGCCTGTTCCAGGATCACATGCGCATTGGTGCCGGAGAAACCGAACGAACTGAGCCCGGCGATGCGCCGGTCGCCGATGGTCGGCCACGCCGTGAGTTGCCGCGGCACGCTCACCTGCGGGCAGGCTGCCCAGTCGATCTGCGGACTCGGGTGGTGAAAGTTCAAGTGCGGCGGGATCTGCGCGTGTTCGAGCGCGAGCATCACTTTCAACAGGCCGGCCACTCCGGCGGCGGCCTCAAGGTGGCCGATGTTGGTCTTGATCGAGCCCACCAGCAGCGGCGCGGCGTCGCTGCGACCGGTGCCCAGCGCGGCTGCCAGCGCGTGCATCTCGATCGGGTCGCCCAACGGCGTGCCGGTGCCGTGCGCTTCGACATAGCCCACGTCGGCGGCCGCAATCCGCGCATCGGCCAACGCCGCAGCGATCACCGCTTCTTGCGCTGGGCCGTTGGGCGCGGTCAGGCCGCCACTGCGGCCGTCTTGGTTGATGGCGGTGCCGCGCACCAGCGCGCGAGCGCGCTCGCCCGCCCGCAGATCGCCGGCGCGGCGCAGCACCACCACCGCACAGCCTTCGCTGCGCACATAGCCGTCGGCCTGCGCGTCGAAGGTCTTGCAGCGGCCATCGCGTGCCAGCATGCGGCCGCGGCTGAAGCTGATATGCACTTCGGGTGTCAGCATCAGATTGACCCCGCCCACCAGGGCCAGATCGCACTCGCCGCGCCGCAGGCTTTGCACCGCCAGGTGCAGCGCCACCAGCGACGAGCTGCACGCGGTGTCGACCGTGATGTTGGGGCCGACGGCGCCGAGCACATACGACAAACGCCCGCCGGCCACGCTGGCGGCATTGCCGGTGCTCACGTAGGCGTCGACGTGTTCGCGGTCGGCCAGCAGCGCGCGGCCATGGTCGCTGTTGGCTAGGCCGACGAAGACGCCGGTGCGGCTGCCGGCGAGCGTGTCCGGCGCAATGCCGGCGTCCTCGAGGGCATGCCAGGTGGTCTCCAGCAGCAGCCGTTGCTGCGGGTCCATGGTCTCGGCTTCGCGCGGAGCGATGCCGAAGAAGGCCGCATCGAACCCATCCACGTGCTCGATGAAGCCGCCGTGGCGCGTGAACATGCGGCCGGGCGCGTCGGCGTCTTCGTCGAACCACGCATCGATGTCCCAGCGATCGGACGGAATGCCGGTGATGCCGCTGCGGCCTTCGGACAGCAGCGACCACAGGCCGGCCAGGTCGTTCACCGCGCCGGGCAGGCGCGCGCCCGCACCGATGATGGCCACGGCTTCGTGCGCCGCGGACTCCAGTTGGGCCACGCGCGCGCGCAGCTCGCGAATCTCGATCAGCGCGCGTTTGACCGGCGACAGGGTGTCGTCGACGCCGTCGGACGGATCGGCTTTGCGATTCATCGGGTCGATGCGGCGCCGCCGTTCAATTCGGCCAACAGCAGGGCCTCGGCATCGGCGTCGGACAGCGCTTTCACATCGGCGTGCGTCGGACTGCTGGGTGACGCACTCATCGGGACCGCGACGTCATCAATCAGCGCAAACCGCTGCGCCAGGTGCTGGGCCAGCGCCTGCAGCGTGGGGTGGTCGAACAACAGCGTCACCGGCAACGCCTCGCCGAGCGCACGCGCGAGCGCGTTGCGCAGCTCGACCGCCATCAACGAATCCAAACCCATGTCCTTCAACGGTACGCGCGCGTCGAGGGCAGTGCCCGCCGGCAGTCCGAGCACGGCCAGAGTCTGTTGGACGAGGGCGTCGCGCAACCCGGTCTGGCGTTGGGCTCCAGGGGTTGCGCGCAGGCGGTGCAGCAGCGAAGCCGCGGCCTGCGGAGCCCGCGTCGCATCGCGCGGTGCTGCAGCCCGACCGACCGCTGCGAAGTAGCCCGCATCCACGCCGTCCGGCGCCTTCGACAGGAAACGCGCCCAGTCGATCGGCAGCACCACACCGTGTGGCGCGCCACTGTCGAGCAAGGTGCGCAGGTGAGCAAAGCCGGTGTCGGCGGTGATCGGCAACAAGCCACGCTCATGCCAGGGATCCCGTGCGCCGGGCGTGCCGGCCGCCATGCCGATGCCGGTCCACAGTCCCCACGCCACGGCGAGCGCCGGCAGACCGAGCGCATGGCGCCGCTGCGCAAGTGCATCGAGTTCTGCATTGGCGGCGGCATACAGGCCTTGGCCCGCGGCGCCGAGTTTGGCGCCGGCGGCGGAGTAGAGGATGAAGAAGTCGAGCGCGCGTGCACCGACCATCGCTTGCGTCAGCTCGTGCAGCACCCACGCGCCGTCGGCCTTGCCGCGCAACACCTCGGCTGCCGAGTCCCAGCGTTGGCGCGCCAGGACGCCGTCGTGCAGCGTGCCGGCAGCATGCACGACACCGCGCAGCGGCGGGCGCGCGCGACCGAACGAATCGAAGATCTCGGCCATGCGGACGCGATCGGCGCTGTCGGCGAGCGCCACGTCCACCTGCGCGCCCGCTTGACGCAGCGCGTCGATCGCCGCGTGGGCTTTGGCGCCCGTCGCGTGGCGGCTGGTCAACACCAGGTGGCGAGCACCCGAGTCAACCAGCCATCGGGCCGTCGCCAACCCGAGGCCGCCGAGGCCGCCGGTGATCCAGTAGCTCGCATCGGCGTCGATCTGGAGTGCGCGCGTGCGGCGCTGCGTCGGCGGCACGAGGACCAGCTTGCCGACGTGGCGCGCCTGTGCCATCTGGTGCAGCGCGTCGTCGGCATCGGCGAACGCGTACGCCTGCGCCGGCAGCGGCTGGAGCACGCCTTGCGCCAGTTCGCGCCGCAGCGCGTCGAACATCGGCGGCAGCAGGCCGGGATCGGCCAACGCCTCGGCGCCGAGATCGTAAGGGTGGTAGGCGACATCCGGCCGCAGCTTGGCCATCGCTTCACGGCCGAGGATGTCGCGTTTGCCGAGCTCCAGGAAGCGTCCGCCGCGACCCAATGCACGCAAGCTGGCCGGGATGAACTCGCCGGCCAGCGAATTGAGCACCACCTGCACCCCCGCGCCACCGGTGAGGGCGAGCACCTCGTCGGCGAACGCCAGCGAGCGCGAATCGTGAACGTGCGCCACGCCCAGCCGTTGCAGCATGTCGCGCTTGGCCGGCGTGCCGGCGCTGCCATGCACGATGGCGCCGCGGCGCAGGGCCAATTGCACCGCCGCCAGCCCGACGCCACCCGCGGCGGCATGGATCAGCACGCGTTCGCCACGCTGCAACGCAGCCAGGCGATCGAGGCCGTGCATGGCAGTCAACATCGCCACCGGCAGTGCGGCGGCCTGGATCACGTCCACTCCGGGCGGCACCGGCGCGACGAAATCCTCACGCACGACCACTTCGCTGGCCAGACTGGCTGGGGCGTAGCCGTAGACGAGTTCACCAAGGCGCTTGGGGTCGACGCGCGCGCCCACCTCGATGACGCGGCCGGCGCATTCGGCGCCCAAGGGCATGTCGGCATCCGGATACAGACCGAGCGACAGCATCAGGTCGCGGAAGTTGAGTCCGGCGGCCAGCACCTGCAAGCGCAACTCGTTGGCAGCCAATGGCTTGTGCACGAGCGGCCGCCGTTCTGTGCGCCGCGACGAAGCGGCATGGTGCCACGGTGAGTTGCAGCGCATCCGACGGCGCGCTTGCAGCATCACCCAGCGCCTGCAGGCGAGGCGTCCAGCGGACATTGCCGCGCAAGGCCACGAGGTGACCGTCGGACGCGTCAGAGCCGTGGATGGAAGTCAGCTGGGTCAACAGGCCGACATGCGCGGGCGCAACCTCCGCCGGATCGAGGTCGATGCGTTGCACCACCCAGTCGGCGTGCTCGGCTGCAATCACGCTGGCCAGGCCCCACAGCCCGGCCGCAGCCGGGTTGACGCGCGCGGCCGTCGCCGACGCCGGCACGGCGCCGCGCGTCACGAAGTGAATCGACGGCGGGGTCGCGAACGGCGCACGCGCCAGCGCCTGCGCCAAGTGCAGCGCGGATCGCAGCACCGATGAGCGACCCGCCGGCGAAGCGGCGGGCGCATCCAGCGCGGTCAAGTGGACGATGCCGCGCGGCTGGCCATGCCGGGCGCGCAGTTCGGCGAACCAGCGTTCGAACGACTCCGGGTCATCGCCGTTCAGCACGCTGGACATCGGTGGGTTGATGTCTCCGCCGGCATCCAGCTGGGCGCACACGCAGCGATGGCCGGCCGTGGTCATCTCGGTCGCCAGGGCAGTGGCGGTGCCGGAACGGTCGGCCACCAAGAGCCACAGGCCGGGCGGTGCGGGCGTTGCGGCGCGAGTCGGTGCGGCGCGGCTTGCTCCCAGACCTCGACGTACACGTCACGATCGCGGTTGCGCATCGATGCCGGTGCCGCTGCATCGGCGCGCACGAAGCGCACACCCTGCATCGAAACGACCTCCGATCCTTCATCGGTGCGCAGCCACACATCGGCGCTGAGTCGGTCGTGGTCTTGCGCGACGCGGGCCTCGGCGCGCAAATGCGATGCGGCGCAGCGCCGCAGCGTGATGGATTGCGCCGCCACCGGCAGCATCACGCGCGCCGGACGTTGTCCTTGAGCGTCGGCGGGCGCCGCCGCACTGCACAGCTGAAGTGCCGCATCGATTTGCGCGGCATGGGCCCACGGACCCGTTGGCGGCTCCTGCGTCTCGGTGGCCGCGGCCGCACGGTCGTCACCGACCGTCAAATCGCGCAGCGTGCGCAACCGCGGCCCGAACGCCACACCCAGCGCCGCAAAGGCGTCGTAGAAAGCCTGATGATCGATGGCCAGAGGGTTGACCGAGCGCGCGGCAGGTTGCGACGCCGGCGCGTCGGCAGGTGCGAGTCTCGCCGTTGCGCTGGCCACACGCTGCCAGCCGCGGCCGTCGCTCGTGTGCAACTCGACATACCAGTGCGACGCGTTGTGCCGGCGCACGGTGCGTCTGCCAACGCGCGGGCGCAGCGGACGGGTCTTCCGGCAGCGGGAGTGCACGTTCGATCGCGAAGTCTTCGAGGGTGATGGCGTCGCCGCCGATGCACCTGCATCGCAGCGCTGGCCAAGACCTCGATCAGGGCCGCCGCGGGCATCAGCAGCCGGTCGAAGATGCGGTGGTCGGCCAGCCATTCGGTCGGCGCGGTCCACGATGACATGCCGCCCTCGAACACGGCGGGTTCGACGGCGGCCAGCGGCAGCCTCGTGCCCAGCAGCGCATGCACGGCGGCATCGGGCCTTGAAACCCGACCGGCCGGGCGTTGTCGGATCCAGTGGCGCTGGCGCTGCCACGGATAGGCCGGCAGCGAGACCACCTCGCCCTCGCCCTTGCAGCGCGTCCCAATCCAGCTCCGCGCCGGCGGCGTAGGCGGCGGCGCAGCCTGCAGCAGCGTCTCGCGCTCGGGTTTGCCGCGGCGCAGCGACGGCAAGCGACGTGACGACGCCGGCCTTGCGCGGCCAGCGTATCGGCGATCGACGCCGGCGAGCACCGGGATGCGGGCCGATCTCCAGGAAGACGTCGAACACCGTCGTCGGCCATGGCGTCGATGGCCGGCGCGAGCGCACCGGTCTCGCGCACGTTGCGGCCGAAGTAGGCGGCGTCGAACGCATGGCCGGCTGGCGGCGCGCGCCGGTCACGGTCGAATAGACAGGCCAGCGCGGCGTGCCTCGCCGGCGCAAGCCTCGCCAGCGCGGCGACCGAGCTGGTCCTGGCACGGGCGCCATCTGCGCGCTGTGGAACGCGTAGTTCACCGGCAGCATGCTGATGGCCCACACCGCGCGCCGCCAGCGCGGCCAGCGGCGTCCTGCAAGCGCGGCGGTCTCGCCGGACAGCACCACGCTGCGCGGGCCGTTGACCGCCGCGACGACTGAGCCGATCGCCGAAGGGCGCAGCGCGAGCGTCGGCGGCCTGCGCGGCCGACAGGCCGACCGCGGCCATGCGGCCGCCGCCGGTGGCCTGCTGCATGGTGCGTCCGCGCTGCCACACCACACGCACCGCATCGGCCAGGCTCAGCACGCCGGCCACATGCAGCGCCGCGATCTCGCCGACGCTGTGGCCGACGACGCCGTCGGGCCGCAGGCCCCACGACTGCCACAGCGCGGCCAAGGCCACCTGCAGCGCAAACAGCGCCGGCTGCGCGACCTCGGTGTGCGCCGAGCCGCGATCCGGGCTTCGTCGGCGGTCAGCTCATCGAGCAGCGACCAGCCGGCCAAGCGGGCGCGAGCAACGCGTCGCATCGGCGTCATCGACCGTCGCGAAAGACCGGCTCGCTGGCCAGCAGCTCGCGGCCCATGCCGAACCACTGCGGACCTTGGCCGCAGAAGACGAAAGCGACGCGGGGCGCGCCACCGGCCGGCCGGGCTGCGGGCCGCGATCGCTGTCGCGCTGCAACAGCTCGTGCGAGGCGCGCCCGCCAGTCGGCGCGGCTCGACGCCGACCACGGCGGCGCGGCGATCGGCAGATGGCTGCGGCGCTGCGCGGCCGTGTAGGCGACGTCCACCGCGCGGTCGGTGGTGCGTGCCGAGGAAGTCGCGTCCAGTGCCTGCCAGCGGGCCCGCAGCGCCTGTCGGTGCTCTGCGCCGACAGCGGCAGCAGCGCGCGCTGATCGGCGGCGGCGTCATCGGCCGGCGTCCGGGCAGGCGCGGCGCCTCCTCGAGGATCACGTGGGCGTTGGTGCCGCCGACGCCGAACGAGCTGACGCCGGCGCACACGCGGCTGCGCCGCCGCCGGCCACGGCGTCAGCGCGGTCGGGATCGGCGAGCCGCGTGCCGTCGAGCGAGATGTGCGGGTTGAGCGTGCGGAAGTGCGGCTGCGGCGGAATCGCCTCGTGGCTGCAGCGCGAGCACGGTCTTGATCAGCCCGGCCACGCCGGCCGCGGCTTCGAGGTGGCCGATGTTGGCCTTGAGCCGAGCCGAGGTAGCAGCGGCCCGGCGCCGGCCCGCGGCTGCCCGAGGTGGCGGCGATGCGCCTCGACCTCGATCGGATCGCCGAGCGCCGTGCCGGTGCCGTGCGTCTCGACGAAGCCGATCCGCGCCGGCGTCGAGCTGCGCGTTGCGCCAGCGCCTCGCGCGATCAGCGCCTGCTGGGCCGGCCCGTTGGGCGCGGCGAGCACGCGTCGAGTGGCCGTCCTGGTTGACGGCCGAGCCGCGGATCACGGCGAGCACGCGGTCGCCGTCGGCGACGGCGTCGGCCAGGCGCTTGAGCACGACGACGCCGCAGCCTTCGCCGCGCCCGAATCCGTCGGCGCTGGCGTCGAAGGTCTTGCAGCGCCCGTCGGGCGCCATGAAGCCGACCTTGGACATCGACGACCATCAGCTCGGGCGTGATCATCAGCGACACGCCGCCGGCCAGGGCGACGTCGCTCTCGCCGCAGCGCAGGCTCTGGCACGCCAGGTGGATCGCCACCAGCGACGACGAGCAGGCGGTGTCGATCGACAGGCTCGGCCCGCGCAGGTCGAGGAAGTACGACAGCCGGTTGGCCAGCACGCTGTGCAGCGTGCCGGTCAGCGTGCGCGGGTCGATCGCCTCGAGGATCGGCGTACTGCAGCTGCGCGTAGTCGTTGTGGTAGCTGGCGACGAACACGCCGGTGCGGCTGCCGCGCGAGCCGCTCGCGCGGCAAGCCCGGCGTCGTCGAGCGCCTCGATCGCCACCTCGAGGAACAGCCGCTGCTGCGGGTCCATGCGCTCGGCTTCGCGCGGCAGGATGCCGAAGTAGCCGGCGTCGAAGCCGTCGATCCGGCGCAGGAAGCCGCCCTGTCGCGTCAATGTCTTGCCCGGCGCCGCGGGGTCGGGGTCGAACCACGCGTCGGCATCCCAGCGATCGGGCGGCACGTGCCCGACGGCGTCGACGCCATCGCGCAGCAGCTGCCAGAATGCGCGGGCGTGTCGGCGCCGCCCGGCAAGCGGCAGGCCATGCCGACGATGGCGATGGGGTCGGCGTCCAGCAGCGCCTGCGACTGGCGCGCGCGCTTCGCGCGCCATCAGCGCCAGCTTCAGCGCCGAGAGATCCGGCAGCGACTGCGACGCCTCAGCTCACCGGCGCCCTCCGGTCGCGGCGGGCGCGCAATGCAGTCGCCGCTTCCTCATCGCTGAGATCGGGCCACGGCGGCAAGATCGACAGGCACCGCGACCGCTGCCGGCGCGGGCGACACGACGGCCGCCGGCGCAGCCGTGTCCTGCGCAAGATGGGCCGCAAGCGCCGTCGACGGTCGGGATGGTTCCAGGCCAGCGTCGCCGACAGCGGGCGCTGCCAGTGCGGCTCGAGGCGGTTGCGCAGCTCCATCGCCATCAGCGAGCTCAGGCCCATGCTGCCGAGCGTCTTGCGCGCGTCGATGCGCGACGGGCTCGAGCTTGAGCACCTGGCCGACTGCATCGCGCACCGACGGTCTCGAGCAGGCGACGGCGTTCGTCCGCGGTGGCAGCGGCCAGGCGTTCGCGCACCGATGCGCCGGCGTCGGCCGGCGTGCGGCGCGAGGCGGTGCGCGCGCGGCAGCCAGCGCCGGCATGCGCGCGCCGCGCGCCCGGCGCAAACGCGTTCCAGTCGATCGGCAGCACCGCGACCTGCGTCACTCCATGGGCTGCAGCTTGCGCACAAAGCCAATCGAACAAGGCGCGCGCCTTGCTCCGGGGTGAATGAGGCGATGCCCTGGCGTGCCATCTCGGCGACGTTGGCGGCGCCGGCCGCGTCGTTCACGAGCCCGGTGTCGCGCCACACGCCCCAGCCGATCGACAGGGCGGGCTGGCCGCGCGCGCGGCGCGCCTGGGCCAACGCGTCGAGGCCGGCGTTGGCAGCGGCGTAGTTGGCCTGGCCTGGCTGCACCAGCCAGGCACCGGTGGATGACACCAGCACGAGCAGATCGAGGTCGGGCAACAGCCGATCCAGATGCAGGGCCGCGTTGAGCTTGGGTTGCTGCACGGCCTCGAACGTGCCCGCATCCATCTCGGCGGCGAGCGCGTTGTGCATCGTGCCGGCGGCATGGACCACGGCGCGGATCGGCGGCCAAGCCTCGCGGCGCCAGCCGTCGAGGAATGCGCCGAGCGCCCGCTCGTCGCCCACGTCGACAGCCGCGGTGTGCACGGCCGCACCGGCAGCTTCGAGCTCGAGCACCGCGGCGATGCGTCGGCCATCGGCACTCGCGGGCGGCACGTCACGCCAGGCCTCGCGCGGCGGCAGTGCGCGCCGACCCAGCAGGGCGAGCCTGCGCGCGCCGGCGGCGACGAGGGCACGCGCCAGATGCAGACCCACGCCACCGAGCCCGCCGGTGACCAGCACGGTGCTGTCGGCACGCCAAGGCGCGGTGATCGGCGCGCGTGCCGGCTCGGCTGCGACCCAGCGCAGCACGTGCCGTTGTTGCCCGCGCCATCCGACTTGGTCCTCGCCGTCGGTGCGCAGCAGTTCGCCGTGCAAGGCGTGCGCGCTTTGGGCGAGCGGTCGCGCGGGGTCGAGGTCGATCAAGCCGCCCCAGAGTTCGGGATGCTCTTCGGCGATGACGCGCGCGCTGCCCCAGGCCGCGGCGGCGTGGATGGCCGGCGCTTCTTTCGCGTCGAGCGCCTGTGCGCCACGGGTGACGAACCACAGCCTTGAGCCCGCCCGCGCGGCCAGCAGGGCCTGCAGCGCGCGCAGCGGTTGCCGTGCGGCCGAAGGCGAGCCAGACACCAGCACCACCACGTTTTGCGGCAGCGGCCCACGCATCAACGCCGTGGCCAGTCCGTCAAGCGTTGCGCCATCCGAGGCCCATCCCAAGGCCCGCAGGGCATCCGCAAGCGTGGCGGTGGCGGGCGCGTCGTCTCCTGTCACGAGGCACGACGTCGGCGCCGTGCGTGCTTGCGGCGGCCGCCTGGTCCACCCACGACGGTGTTAGCAGCCAGCCGAGCGTTTCGTCGCTGGGGCGCATTGCAGAAGGCTGCGTGGCGTGCCCATGCTGGGGCAGGTCAGCGGCTGGCAGCCAGTGGCGTTCGCGTTGCCACGGGTACTTGGGCAGCTCGACGAACACCGACGGCTGCGTGGACCCGAGAACCTTCGCCCAATCGGGCTTTGCGCCCAGCGTCCACAGGGCGCCGACGGCGCCGAGCAGAGCGGTCACAGCGGGCTCGTCGCGGCGGCCGCAGGCGACGACGTGAACGAGCGGCGCGGCGTCGCTGCGTGACGCCAGGCCGTGCGCAGTTTGCTGCACGGCGGGCAGCAGCACCGGATGCGGGCCGAGCTCGATGAAGACCGTGTCGCGCCCGGCCGACTCGCCGATCAATTGCTGCACGGCCTCGGCGAAGCGCACCGGGTGGCGCAGGTTGCGCGCCCAGTAGCTGGCGTCGAGTTCATGGCCCGCGCAGGCGCGGCCGAGGGTGGTGCTGACCATCGGTGTGCGCAAGTCCAGCGGCTTGAGCGCTGCCAGTTCGGCCGCCAGCGCGGCGGACGGCGCATCCATCTGCGGGCTGTGCGATGCGACATCCACGTTGACGAGCCGACAGAAGATCTGCTCGGCTTCGAGCGCTTGCATGACCTCGCGCACCGCATGCGGCTCGCCGGAAATCACGCACGAGCGCGGGCTGTTGTTCACGGCCACCGCGACACGATCGCCCTGGCCGGCCACGCGCGCCTGGGTCTCGGCCATCGGCAGATCGACCAGCGCCATCGCGCCGCGGCCACTGGTCGCGCGCATCAGCGCACTGCGTCGGCAGACGATGCGCATCGCGTCGGCGAGATCCAGCGCGCCGGCCACGTGGGCCGCGGCCACCTCGCCCATGCTGTGGCCCACGACAGCATCGGGCACGATGCCCCTGGCGCGCAGCCACTCCGCGTAAGCGATGCTCAGTGCCACCAGCACCGGTTGCACGACATCGATTCGCTCGAGCTGTGGTGCGACCGTTGCGGGATCGGCGAGCAGCAGGTCGCGTATCGACACATCGAGCCACGGCCGGGCGGCTTCATCGCACCGGCGGACCCACGCGTCGAAGTCGGCATCCTGGCGCAGCAGCTCTCGCACCATGCCCGGCCACTGTGCGCCCTGTCCGGGACACACGAACACGACGCGGGGCTTCGCCGCGGCATCGGCGATCGCGCGGCCCTTCGCCGGCGTCGTCTCCGCCGGCATGGTGGTGCAGCGCCTGCACCAAGGCCGCGCGGCCGTCGGCGGCGAACGAGGCGCGGCATTCGAGCGCGGTGCGGCGTGTCGCGGCGGCGTGGCACCACGCGGCGAGCGGCGTGGCGGGTCGCTGTTCCAGCCACCGCGCATGGCGGCCAGCCAGTGCACGAAGCGCCTCGGGACTGCGCGCCGACAACGGCAGCACGATCGGACCCTCGGCGGTGGAGCACAGGCGCGGCAGCGGACGGTGCGCGCTTCGAGCACCACGTGCGCGTTGGTGCCGGCAATGCCGAACGAACTGACACCGGCCGCGCGCGGGCGCTCGCCCGGCGACAGGTCGCACAACGACGTCGGAACGCGCAGCGGCAAGTCGGCCCACGGCACATCGGGGTTGGGTTGCGTCAGGTGCAGGCTGGCGGGCACCTGCTCCGTGATGCAGCACGAGCGCCGCCTTGATCAGGCCCGCGACGCCGGCTGCGCCCTCGGTGTGGCCGATGTTCGTCTTGACCGAGCCGACCAGCACGGCGGTGCCGCGGCGGCTTCTTTGTCCGAGCACACGTCCCAGCGCTGCCAGCTCGACCGGATCGCCAGCGCGCGTGCCGGTGCCATGGGCCTCGACGTAGCCGACCTCTCCCGGATCGATGCCGAGCATCCGCGTACGCGCTGCGCAGCAGGGCCTCCTGCCCGTCGACGCTGGGCGTGCCCATCGAGCCGCTGCCGCGACCGTCGTTGTTGACGGCGCTGCCGCGGATCACCGCGTAGATCCGGTCGCCGTCGGCCATGGCGTCGCGCAGCGCGCTTGAGCGCCACGATGCCGGCGCCTTCGCTGCGCACGTAGCCGTCGCCGCGGGCGTCGCCGAACTTGCAGCGGCCATCGGGCGCCATCATCCGGCTCTGCGAGTACGCCACCGAGATGTGCGGCTGCAGGATCACGTTGACGCCGCCCGCCAGCGCCAGCGAGCATTCGCCGCTGCGCAGCGCGCGCACCGCCAGGTGAACCGCGACCAGCGACGACGAGCAGGCGGTGTCGATCGTCAAGCTCGGCCCGCGCAGACTCGAGCGCATAGGACAGCCGGCCGGACGCTGCATAGCGGCCGCTGCCAGTGGTCATCATGAAATCGACCTGGTCGGGGATCGCTGAACAGGCGCGACTCGAAATCGCTGATCCATTGCCCGACGAAGACCCCGGTCGCGCTGCCGACCAGGCCGGCGGTGTCGACGCCGGCGTCTTCGAGGGCCTCCCACGCCGTCTCGAGCAGCAGGCGCTGCTGCGGATCCAGACGTTCGGCCTCACGCGGCGAGATGCCGAAGAACGCCGCATCGAACGTGTCGATGCCATCGAGGAAACCGCCCCGCCGAGACATCATGTGCCCCGGCGTCGCGGGCCGCTCGATCGAAGAACCGCGCGATGTCGATGCGGTCGGCGGGGATCTCGCCGACCGCGTCGCGGCCATCGATCAGCAACTGCCAGAACGTCTGCGCATCGACCACGCCACCCGGAAACCGGCAGCCGATGCCGACGATGGCCACCGGATCCGAGCTCATGAGGCAGGGCCGTCGTGAAGGTCGCTGAGCAATGCGCGGATCAGGCTTGCGCGCACGGCGGCATCGTTGAGATAGAAGTGTCCGCCGGGAAAGGTGCGCACGCGGGCGCCAGCCTGCGTGTGGTCGCGCCACGCGGCCAGTTGGCCGGCCGTGGCGCGCGGATCGGCATCGCCGCCGTACGCATCGATCGGGCAGCGCAACTGCGGCCCCAGCCCGATGGGCATGGGTCTCGATGGCGGTCATGTCGGCGCGCAAGCCCGGCAAGAGCAGGTCGAGCAGATCGCGCTCGCGCAGCACCTCGTCGGGAATGCCGCCGTAGCGGCGCCCGATCTCGGCAATGAACGCGTCATCCGCCAGGCCGCGCATCGGTGCATCGTCTTCCGGCAGATGCGGCGCTTTGCGGCCCGACACCAACAGGTGCGTCAGCGGTGCCACGTGCGGCAGGGCATGCAAGGCGCGGGCAAGCTCGAAGGCCACCAGCGCACCCATGCTGTGGCCGAAGAACGCGTAGGGCAGGTCAAACGCCGGTGAAAGCGCCGGCACCATGGTCTCGACCAGCCGCTGCATCGAGGTGAATGCCGGTTCGCGAAAGCGGTTCTCGCGGCCGGGCAGCTGCACGGCGCACAGTTCGATCGACGGCGGCAACGCGTCGAGCCATGTGCGATACATCGCGCCGCCGGCGCCGGCGTAGGAAAAGCAGAACAGCCGCAGGCGAGCGGCGGGACGCGGTGCGAAACGCAGCAGCCACGGGGTTGCCTTGATCGGTGTGGCCGCCGTGACTGCTGCCGACTGCGCCGATTGCCCATTTACCGTTGTCATGTCTGCCATCAGGCAATGCCATCGCTCGTGCGAGCCCTTCATTGAATGGAAGCGATGCGCGATCCATTCCAATGGGGTTAGCACCCGGGTTCGCGGGTTTCGCCGCCACAGCCGTCAACAGCGTCCATCGGCGCCTGTCCTGGCTCGTGAACGAGCGATGGTACGGGCATGCGTCCGCTTCGCCGGTCCCTTGATTGCGTGGGTGTGCGGGCGATCGTCGCCGAACACTGTCAGCAAAGCGAGAAAGCGTGAATTTCTGCCTGCCCGACCGCGACGGCTGCCGCGGCCCACACGCCGGGCCGCGCACGTTCACCCCACAGCGTCCAAGCCGAGGTCGGAGCTTGGCCGGGCAGCGCGTGCAGTCGGGCCGGATCGCGCGGGTCGACCGAGACATCGAAGTCGGCCAGCGGAATCGACAGGCCGCCGCCCAACGCCTTGACGACCGCCTCTTTTCGCGTCCAACACGCGAAGAAGCCGTCTTGCTGCAAGTGGGCCGGCAGCGCCAACAGTGCGCGAACCTCGACCGACGCGAAGTTCGCGTGGGCCAGCGCATGCATGTCGGGCATGGGTCGCTCTTGCTCGATGTCCACGCCGAGCGCGTGACGTGCCAGTCCGAGCAGGCCGTGCGGGCCGGAGTGCGACAAGTTGAAATGCAGCCCGCTGCCGGCATGCGCGCCGGCCAGATGGGGTTTGCCGGCCGGCCCCAGTTCGAAGCACAGCGATGCAGCAGGGGCATCGAGGTAGTGCCCGAGAACCCTGCGCAGCAGGCCGTGAGCCGCTCGGTAACGGCGGGCATCGGCTTCGAACACGAAGCGCGACGCGCGCTGTTGTTCGTCCGGTGCCAGCAGGGCCTCAACGGCAGGCACCACGCCATCCAGCGCCAGCAACCACAGGTGCACGTCGGCGTTTCCGCGCAGCTGGGTGACTTCGTTCAGCGATGAGGGAGCCCACGCTCGTGGCGGCGACTGCATGCGCACGGATCCTAGCGGCAGCTGTCGATGCCGGCCTCGGCACTTTCGCAACCAGCAAGGGTTGCGACCGGATGCGGCGGGCGCGCTTCGGTTTCACATGTGCCCGCGCAGCTGGCGCGCCCGGCGCGGATCGAACGCGCGACCCCTGGCTTCGGAGGCCAGTACTCTATCCACTGAGCTACGGGCGCTGTGGGTGACGCGCCACCGAGGGATGCGCCACTGCAGGAGCGGGCGATTCTATCAGCGCCCCTCGCCGCAGGCGGTGCGCACGAGGCGCGCCGATATAATCCTCCGGTTTTGCCTGCGAGCACCGCACGGTGCTTTGCCGCGAACTCAAGCCACCGCCCGAAGGTTCTGCACTCCATGAGCGACGCCGCGCACTCCGACCACGAATCGCACGAAGGCCCGATCCGCACGCCCAAGCAGCTGATCGTCACGGTGGTTGCGTCATTCGTGCTGCCCGTGGTGATCATCATCCTGCTGATCAACTTCGTGGCATGGGACACGCGACCGGCCGCGGGCAGCGATGGCCTGTCGGCGGAAGCCGTGGCGCGTCGCATCGCGCCGGTGGGCATGTCGGAGTTCAAGGATCCCGGCGACGTCAAGTCGATGAAGACCGGCGACCAAGTGTTCCAGGCCCAGTGCAGCGCCTGCCACACGCCCGGCGCGGCCGGCGCGCCGAAGATTGGCGACGAGGCCGCGTGGTCGGCGCGCATCAAGACCGGCCTCGATGCGTTGTTGAGTTCGTCGCTCAAGGGCAAGGGCAACATGCCGCCGCAGGGCGGCGGCGATCACAGCGATTTCGAAATCGCGCGTGCCGTGGTGTTCATGGCCAACAAGGCGGGCGCCAAGTTCGACGAGCCGAAGCTGCCGGCCGCCGCGGCCAGCGCGCCGGCCACCGCAGCCACCAAGTAACCCGCCGGCGGGGCGCAAAGCCCCCGCGATCCGACGCATCCGGAACCCCGACCCGGGCGTAACCCATCCTCGACGCCCATGGGGGGCGCCAGGGGTTTCAGTGGGTGCAGCGCGGGGTTGGCGGCAGAGCCGGTCAGTGCGGGTGGGCAGCGGCCACCGGCTCGGGCCTGAGCACGTAGCCGAAGCGCGCCGGCATCTGCTCGAAGGGCAGCGTCTGCGGCGTCCACACGCCCTGTTCGATCGCCCGCGACGCGTCGAGCATGTCCTGGCTGTGCACCACGCCGAAGCCGAGCGCGCTGTCGAGGAACAAGCGGCCATGCTGGTCGAGATAACAGCCGCGCGCATCGGCCGGGGCGCCGGTGTGCGCCTGCACGCGCAGCGCCTCGCCGGGCCAGCCGACGCGCCACACCAGCGGCGCGGCCTCGAGCTCACATAGACCCGCTGCGGCCCGTTCTGGAAGAACCAGCAGCCCTGCGTCGTCGTGCTCGTAGTTGCGCTGGATGAAGTCCAGCAGCTTGTCGTGCTGGATCACGGCTGCCCTTCACCTGCGGGAACGGGCCCGCGCGCCTGGATGCGGTCGTCGCGCATGTACCAGTCGCCGCGCGCATCGAGCGCGAGCCAGCCGTAGCAGTGCGGCACGTTGGGCCACTTCTTCAGCGCCGCCTTGACGATGTCGTCCATCGCGATGACCTTAGCTCAAGCGCCCGTTGCGCATCCAGCCCATCACCGCCTCGGGCAGGGTCATCAGGTGGCCCGGGAAAGCGCCGCCGGGGAAGCCCACGTGGCCGCCGTGCGCCGGCTGCCACAGCGTGACGTGCGCGCCGCCTGTCGCGCGGCAGGCTGGACGCCGGCACGAACGGGTCGTTGCGCGCGTTCAGCACCAGCGCCGGCATGCGGATGCGCGCCAGGTGCGGCTTGGCCGACGCGCGCGCCCAGTAGTCGTCGGTGTCGCGAAAGCCGTGCAGCGGCGCGGTGAACACGTTGTCGAACTCGTACAGCGTGCGCGCCGCCAGCAGCCGGTCGCGGTCGAACAGGCCCGGGTGCTGCGCCAGCTTGGCCAGCGCCTTGGGCTTCATCGTGCGCAGGAACATGCGCGTGTAGACCAGCCGGTTGAAGCCGCGGCCGATCGCGTGGCCGCCGGCGGCCAGGTCGAGCGGCGACGCTGACCGCGGCCAACGCGCGCACGCGCCGTGGCCGCGCGCATCGCCGGCTTCCTCGGCCCAGCGCAGCAGCGCATTGCCGCCGAGCGACACGCCCACCGCGTGCAGCGGCACGGCCGCCTGCGCCCGCAGCCGCGCCAGCAGCCAGTCGATCTCTTCGTGGTCGCCCGAGTGGTAGGCGCGCGGCGCCCGGTTCAGCTCGCCCGAGCAGCCGCGAAAGTGCGGCACCGCGAAGCGCCAGCCGTGCGGCCGCGCCCAGTGCGCGAACGCGCGCGCGTAGTGGCTGTGCGACGAGCCCTCCAGGCCGTGGAACAGCACCAGCAGCGGCGCGTCCGTGCGCGGCGTCGATGAAGTCGACGTCGATGAAGTCGCCGTCCGGCGTCGTCCCAGCGTTCGCGCCGCGTATGCGCGATTGCCGGGAGGCTGGCGTGAGCACCAGCGCCGGCCAGATCGTCTGCAGGTTGCCGCCGGGCAGCCAGCGCGGCGCGCGAGGATGGGTGCAGGTGGAGCGCTGCAGCGTGCGGGCCGCCCATCAGTGCAGCGTGGAGGGCGCTTCGTCGGGCTCGCCCGGCTCGTGCGCGCTGCCCGGGCTGGCGTGGTGCGCCACCAGGCGCCAGCCCTGCGCGGTCTTGATGTAGACGTTGGTGGCGACGACCCAGGCCCTGCTGCGCGCCTTCGGTCGCTCTGGATCGTCATCGCTCGATCACGTTGTGCACGGCGCCGCCGAGCGACACGCGTGCGGCGCACGCGCTCCGGCCTGCACCGGGATGGCGCCGTTGCGCGAAGATCGCTTCGAAGCAGGCGCGGATCGCGGCGCGCGCCGATCACGCGCGGCCCGCCGGGGTGCACGCAGACGATGTCATCGTCGTCGGACCAGACCGCCATCAGCTTGGTCGATGTCGGCCTCGCTGCAGCGCCTCGTAGAACTGCGCCTCGACGTCGTCGGGCGTGCTGGCCAGCAGCGCTGCGGCTTGGCGTACGGGGCGGCATCGCGTCAGCGGGCCTTCAGCGGAAGACCACGGTCTTGTGGCCGTTCATCAGCACGCGGTGCTCGACGTGCCAGCGCACCGCGCGCGCCAGCACCAGGCATTCGACGTCGCGGCCGACCGCGGTCGATCTCGTCGATCGACGTGCGCGTGGTCCACGCGCTCCACGTCCTGCTCGATGATCGGGCCTTCGTCGAGATCGGGCGTCACGTAGTGCGCGGTGGCGCCGATCAGCTTGACGCCGCGTGCATGGGCCTGCGCATACGGCCGCGCGCCCTTGAAGCTGGGCAGGAAGCTGTGGTGGATGTTGATCGCGCGGCCGGCCAGCTGCGGTGCACAGCCCGGGCGACAGGATCTGCATGTAGCGCGCCAGCACCACCAGATCGATGCGCTCGCGCTCGAGCAGCGCCACCACCTGCTGCTCCTGCGCCCGCTTGGCGGCCGCGTCGGCGCCGGGCGCCAGCGGCAGGTGGTGGAACGTGATGCCGTAGCTGCGCGACCAGCTCTTCGTGCGTGCGGTGGTTCGACACGATGGCCGGCACGTCGATCGCGAGCTGGCCGCTGCTCCACGCGGAACAGCAGGTCGTTCAGGCAATGGCCGTGCTGGCTCACCATCAGCAGCACGCGGGCGCGCACGGCCCGCTGCACGAAAGTGCAGCGCCATGTCGAACTGCTTGCGCGCGTGGCCGAACAGGGCCTCCAGCGTGGCCGTGTCGGCCAGCTGCGGCGGCGCCTCGAAATGCACGCGCATGAAGAAGCGGCCGGTGGCGTCGTCGTCTTCCACGTCGCCGAACTGCTGCGAGTCGACGATGTTGCAGCCGGCCTGGTACAGCAGGCCCGACACCGCATGCACGATGCCGGTGGCGTCGCGGACACGACAGCGTGAGAATGTATTCCTGATGGGCGCCCTTCATGGGCGCGCATTGTAGGCAGCGCGTTTGAGCAGGAGAGAAACCGTGGACATGACGACCGAGCGCAGTGCCTGGAGCGCGCGCAGCCAGGAGCTGGCGCAACTGATGTCGCGTTGCGCGCTGGGCGACCGCGTGGCCTTCGCGCGCTTGTACGACCTGACCAGCGGCCATCTGTTCGCCGTGGTGCTGCGCATCCAGCGCGACCGCGCGCTGGCCGAAGACCTGCTGCAGGAGGTGTACGTGAACGTGTGGCGCGCGATGGGCAGCTTCGATGCGGCGCAGTCGCAGCCGATGACCTGGCTCACCAGCGTGGCGCGCAACAAGGCCATCGATTCGCTGCGCCGCGCGCAATCGCAGCCGGTCCTGCAAAGCGTGCACCGCGACGACGAAGACGACGACCGGCCCGACCTCGATCAGCAGATCGCCGATGAGACCGCGGGACCTGCCGACTTGCTGTCGCAGGCCGGTGATGCGCGCCGGCTCAACACCTGCATGCAGGTCCTCACCGCATCGCAGCGCCAGAGCGTGGCGCTGGCCTTCTTCGACGGCCTGTCGCATGCCGAGGTGGCGGCGCATCTGCACCAGCCGCTGGGCACCGTGAAGAGCTGGGTGCGACGCGCGTTGCTGTCGCTCAAGGAGTGCCTCGAGCGTGCCGCACAACGCGACACGGTCGGAGCCTGAACATGAAGCCCCCACGCTCACTACCTTGGCTCGCCGCGCTCCGCGCCTCACTCCTGCGTTGGTTCCGTTGTCGCTGCCCCCCGAGGGGGTTTCAGCCTCTTTGAAGCGGTTCTGCGGAGCCTGACATGGACTACGCCAAACCCGTTCTCGCCGATGCGCTGGCCGCGCAATACGTGGCCGGCACGCTGCGCGGCCGCGCACGCCGCCGCTTCGAATCGCTGCTTGCCGCTCACGCGTCGCTGCGCGCTGCAGTGCGCCGCTGGCAGGACCGCCTCATTCCATTGACCGTCGTGTTGGCGCCGCAGACGCCCCCGTTGCGCGTCTGGCAGGGCGTGGAGCGCAAGTTGTGGCCGCAGCTCGCCGCGGCCGCCACGCCGTTGCCTTGGTGGCAGCGCGTGGGCTTCTGGCGCGGCACCTCGGGTGTGGCCAGCACGGCGGCGCTCGCGCTCGCGCTGCTGCTGACCGTGCCGACGTCGCAGGCGCCGCCGATCGTCGTGGTGCTGCAGGGCACCGGCGACGCCGCGCAACCGCCCGGTTCGTTCGTCGCCAGCTTCTCGTCCGACGGCCGTTCGCTCGTCACGCGTCCGTTGCAGCCGGTGGCCGTGCAGACCGACCGCGTGCTCGAACTGTGGGCCGTGCCGCCACAAGGCGCGCCGCGTTCGCTGGGCCTGATTTCGAGCAGCGGCGTCACCGTGATCGCGCGCGACAAGCTGCCTCAGCAGGTGCTCGATGCCGCCAAGACATCGGCGCTCGCGGTCAGCGTGGAGCCGCCAGGCGGGTCGCCCTCGGGTGCACCGACCGGGCCGGTGGTGTTCGCCGGCAAGCTCACGCTGTAAACAGCTTGTTGCAAGCGCCGCTCGGCTGAGCGGCGCTGGTGCACGGGCGTGCACGAGGCCCCGCGAACGCGTGCACTGCACCGGCGTGTGTCGCGAGTGCGTGGCGCACATCTTGCTGCGAATTCAGGCGTGAGCAGCGGCGAGTTGATGTTGGCGGTCATCACGGCGGCCGCCACCGTGCCCGACCTCGACGACGAGGACGGCTGGGCCGAGGCCGACCGCCTGCGCGTGCTGGTGGCGGCTTGCGCGATGCCGGCTACCGCGTCGGTGCCGTGTTGCCTGCCGATGCCGATCTGCACGATCGCCTGACCGCGCTCGCGCCCGACGTGCTGGTGGTCGACGCCGAGAGCGGCGCGCGCGATGCGATCGAGCACGTGGTGTGGGCCTCGCGCGATGCGCCGCGCCCGATCGTGCTGTTCACCGACGAGCACGACCCGTCGCACGTGCGCGAGGCGGTGGCGCAAGGCGTGGTGGCGTACGTGGTGGCGGGCATGGCGGCCGAGCGCGTGCGCCCGGTGATCGACGTCGCGATCGCGCGCTTCGAGCACGAGCGCGAGTTGCGCGCGCTGGCGGCGCGCGGCCGCGAGCGCGACAAGGCGCAGGTGGTGGTCGCGCGCGCCAAGCAGCTGCTGATGACGCGCCACCAGTTGAGCGAGCCCGAGGCCTATGCGCGCCTGCGCCGCACGGCGATGAACCAGGGCCTCACGGTGGGCGAAGTGGCGCAGCGCCTGCTCGAACTCGGCGACTTGTTCACCTGATACCGCGCGCGCAGCGATGCCGCCGCTTTTGGTGCGGCGCACCATCGATGCACGTCGGGTTGGTGCGCGCCGCCCGACGCAGTTCAAATCAAATCAGTGCAGTTAGCGGCGTTCCGAGCCTGGCACAGCGCTTGCGACAATGAGCCTGCGGCTCAACGGCGAGCCGCGTTGCAGTTGAATTCGTCGAACCGTCGAGGTTCAGGACAAAGGCGTCCGATGGTCGTGCAGCTTCGGAGCGCACGGCTTCGGGCGCCTTGTTGTTTTGGGCGCGGCTCGGCTCACGCAAAAGGGTCTGCACCATGCACCGAGCCATCGTTCAGTCCACGCCGACGCAGCCCGCGCCAGACCTGTCGCGCCGCCGCTTGCTGCAGGCCGCTTCGGCCGCCGCGTTCGGCGCCGCGGCGTGCGGCCACGCCAACGCGCCACGCCTGGGCGCAGGGCTCCGACAAGCCCGAGAAGGAAGAGGTGCGCATCGGCTTCATCCCGCTGACCGATTGCGCCAGCGTCGTGATGGCCTCGGTGCTCGGCTTCGACAAGAAGTACGGCGTCAAGATCATCCCGACCAAGGAAGCGAGCTGGGCCGGCGTGCGCGACAAGCTGGTCAACGGCGAGCTCGACATGGCGCACGTGCTGTGGGGCCTGGTCTACGGCGTGCACCTCGGCGTCGGCGGGCCGAAGAAGGACATGGCCGTGCTGATGAACCTGAACCACAACGGCCAGGCCATCACGCTGAGCAAGAAGCTCGCCGACAAGGGCGCGCGTCGACGGCCCGAGCGCTGGCCAAGCTGATGGCCAGCCGACAAGCGCGAGTACACCTTCGCGCAGACCTTTCCGACCGGCACGCACGCGATGTGGCTGTACTACTGGCTCGCCACCTACGGCATCAACCCGATGAAGGACGCCAAGATCATCACCGTGCCGCCGCCGCAGATGGTGGCCAACATGCGCGTCGGCAACATGGACGGCTACTGCGTCGGCGAGCCGTGGGGCCACCGCGCGATCATGGACGGCATCGGCATCACCGGCGTCACCACGCAGGACATCTGGAAGGACCATCCGGAGAAGGCGCTCGGCACCACGGGCGACTTCGCCAAGAAGTACCCCAACACCTGCCGCGCGGTGATCGATGGCGATCATCGAGGCCGGCCACTGGATCGACGCCAGCCTGCAGAACAAGATGAAGATGGCCGAGACCGTGGCCGACAAGAGCTACGTCAACACCAGCGTCGACGCGATCAACCAGCGCATCCTCGGCCGCTACCAGAACGGCCTGGGCAAGACCTGGGACGACCCCAACCACATGAAGTTCTTCAACGACGGTGCGGTGAACTTCCCGTACCTGTCCGACGGCATGTGGTTCCTCACGCAGCACAAGCGCTGGGGCCTGCTGAAGGAGCACCCCGATTACCTCGGCGGTGGCCAAGCAGATCAACCAGATCGAGCTTTACAAGCAGGCGCGCCGCAGCGGCCAAGGTCAGCGTGCCGAAGGACTTGATGCGCGCCAGCAAGCTGATCGACGGCGTGGTGTGGGACGGCAAGGATCCCGCCAAGTACGCCGATTCGTTCAAGGTGCGCGCCAGCGCCGCCTGAAGCAGGAGGCATCGCCATGGTCTCCGCTGTTTTCCATTCGCCGCTCGACACCACGCCGGTGCCGCTGCCGTCCAAGGCTGCCGAGCCGCGTGCGTCTCGCAAAGGCCACGTCCAGGCGCGTGAAAGCCGCGGCGAGCCGACGGCGCCCGAGGCCGCCGCCGAGCCGCCGTTCGATTGGCGCGGCCTGTGGCTGCAAGGTGCTGCCGCCGGTGGTCGGCGTGGCGCTGCTGATCGGCATCTGGGCGCTGCTCACGCTCAAGAGCACGAGCCTTTCCGACGCCGGGTCAGACCTTCGACGCCGCGCGTCAAGCTGTTCGCCGACCCGTTCTATCAGCAAGGGGCCGAACGACCAGGGCATCGGCTGGAACATCCTGAGCTCGCTGCAGCGCGTGGCGCTCGGCTTCGGCATGGCGGCACTGGTCGGCATTCCGCTCGGCTTCATGATCGGCCGCTTCGAGTTCCTGAACCGCATGGTGTCGCCGCTGGTCAGCCTGCTGCGGCCGGTGTCGCCGCTGGCCTGGCTGCCGATCGGCCTGCTGGTGTTCAAGGCCGCCAACCCGGCGGCGATCTGGACCATCTTCATCTGCTCGATCTGGCCGATGATCATCAACACCGCGGTCGGCGTGCAGCGCGTGCCGGTGGACTACCTCAACGTCGCGCGCGTGCTCAACCTGAGCGAGTGGACGGTGATGACGCGCATCCTGTTCCCCGCCGTGCTGCCCTACATGCTGACCGGCGTGCGCCTGTCGGTGGGCACCGCGTGGCTGGTGATCGTGGCCGCCGAGATGCTGACCGGCGGCGTGGGCATCGGCTTCTGGGTGTGGGACGAGTGGAACAACCTCAACGTCAAGCACATCCTGATCGCGATCTTCGTGATCGGCATCGTCGGCCTGCTGCTCGAGCAGATGCTGGTGGCGATCGCCAAGCGCTTCACGTACGACGATTGATCGGAGCACACCATGACCACCGCATTCATCGAGGTGCGACAGCGCCGAGATGGTGTTCGAGACCAGGAAGGGCCGCTTCCACGCGCTGCGCGACATCGACCTCAAGGTCGCACAAGGGCGAGTTCGTCACGCTGATCGGCCACTCGGGCTGCGGCAAGAGCACGCTGCTCAACCTGATCGCCGGCCTGCTGCACGCCGACCGCCGGCGTGCTGCTGTGCGACAACCGCGAGATCGCCGCGCCCGGGCCCGAGCGCGCCGTGGTGTTCCAGAACCACTCGCTGCTGCCGTGGCTGACCTGCTTCGACAACGTGCACCTGGCGGTCGAGCGCGTGTTCGGCGCCAGCGAGAGCAAGGCCCAGCTCGACGAGCGCACGCGCGCCGCGCTCGCGCTGGTGGGCATGGAGCACGCGCTGAACAAGCGGCCGCACGAGATCTCCGGCGGCATGAAGCAGCGCGTGGGCATCGCACGCGCGCTGGCGATGGAGCCCAAGGTGCTGCTGATGGACGAGCCGTTCGGCGCGCTCGACGCGCTGACGCGCGCGCACCTGCAGGACGAGCTGCTGAAGATCGTCGCGCGCACGCACAGCACGGTGGTGATGGTCACGCACGACGTCGACGAGGCGGTGCTGCTGTCGCGACCGCATCGTGATGATGACCAACGGCCCGGCCGCGACGATCGGCGAGATCCTGCCGGTCGACCTGGCGCGCCCGCGCAACCGCGTGGAGCTGGCCGAAGACCCGACCTACGTGCACCTGCGCAAGGAGGTGATCGACTTCCTGTACACGCGCCACGCGCGCAACGAGGCGCTGGCGGCTTGAGTGGCCTCGAAAGGACATGGACGTGACGCCTGCTGAAGTCAACCTGGTCAAGCTCACTTGGTCGCGCGTGGTGCCGATCAAGGAAGCCGCCGCCGGCCTTTTCTACGGCAGGCTGTTCGAGCTCGACCCGAGCTTGAAGCCGCTGTTCAAGGGCGACCTCACCGAGCAGGGTGCCAAGCTGATGGCCACGCTGAACGCGGTGGTCGGCAGCCTCGACAAGCTCGACGACGTGGTGCCGGTGGCTCAAGCTCTGGCCGTGCGCCACGTCGGCTACGGCGTCAAGCCGGAGCACTACGACACCGTCGGCGCCGCGCTGCTGTGGACGCTCGAGCGCGGGCTCGGCGCCGGCTTCGGCGCTGACGTCAACAAGGCCTGGACCAGCGCCTACACCACGTTGGCGGGCGCGATGAAGGCCGCCGCCTATCAGAAGGCGGCCTGAGGCCCCGGAGACCGCGATGAAGAAGATGAAGCTGGTGGTCGTCGGCAACGGCATGGCCGGCATCCGCGCGCTCGAAGAGCTGCTGAAGATCGCGCCCGAGCTGTACGACGTCACCGTGTTCGGCGCCGAGCCGCACCCCAACTACAACCGCATCCTGCTGTCGCCGGTGCTGGCGGGCGAACAGACGATCGACCAGATCATCCTCAACCCGCTGTCGTGGTACGAAGAAAATGGCATCACGCTGCACACCGGCAAGAAGGTCGTCAAGCTCGACCGCACCAAGCGCTGGTGATCGCCGACGACGGCACCGCGGCCGAATACGACCGCCTGCTGCTAGCCACCGGCTCGAATCCGTTCGTGCTGCCGGTGCCGGGCAAGGACCTGCAAGGGGTGATCGCCTACCGCGACATCGCCGACACCGAGGCGATGATCGGCGCTGCCGCGCAGCACAAGCACGCTGTGGTGATCGGCGGCGGTTTGCTCGGTCTCGAGGCTGCCAACGGCCTGAAGCTGCGCGGCATGGACGTGTCGGTGGTGCACATCATGCCGTGGCTGATGGAGCGCCAGCTCGACGCGGTGGCCGGCAAGCTGCTGCAAGGTTCGCTCGAGCAGCGCGGCATCAAGTTCCTGATCGGCGCGCAGACGGCCGAGCTGCTCGCCAACGAGCAGGGCCGGGTCAGCGCGGTGAAGTTCAAGGACGGCAACGAGATCCCCGCCGACTTGGTGGTGATGGCCGCCGGCATCCGCCCCAACACCGAGCTGGCCGAGAGCGCCGGCCTGTACTGCAACCGCGGCATCGTCGTCAACGACACGCTGCAGACCATCACCGACCCGCGCATCTACGCGGTCGGCGAATGCGCCGCGCACCGCGGCGTGGCCTACGGTCTGGTGGCGCCGCTGTTCGAGCAGGGCAAGGTGTGCGCCACGCACCTGGCGCAGTTCGGCATCGGGCGTTACTCGGGCAGCCAGACCAGCACCAAGCTCAAGGTCACCGGCATCGATCTGTTCTCGGCCGGCAACTTCATGGGTCGGCGAGGGCACCGAGGAGATCGTGCTGTCCGATCCGCTGGGCGGCGTCTACAAGAAGCTGGTGATCCAGAACGACAAGCTGGTCGGCGCCTGCCTGTACGGCGACACCGTCGACGGCAGCTGGTACTTCAAGCTGCTGCGCGAGGGTCGCGCGATCGGCGATCTGCGCGACCGCCTGATGTTCGGCGAATCGAACATCGGCGACGTCGGCCACGAAGGCCACAACAAGGCGGCCGCGATGGCCGACACCGACGAGGTGTGCGGCTGCAACGGCGTCAACAAGGGTGCGATCTGCAAGGCCATCAAGGACAAGGGCCTGTTCACGCTGGAGGAGGTGCGCAAGCACACCAAGGCGAGCGCAAGCTGCGGTTCGTGCACCGGCCTGGTCGAGCAGCTGCTGATGTTCACCGCCGGCGGCGACTACTCGGCGGCGCCGAAGAAGAAGGCGATGTGCGGCTGCACCGATGCCAGCCACCAGGAGGTGCGCGACGCGATCCGCGAGCACAAGCTGCTGTCGATCGCCGACACGATGAAGTTCCTCGAGCTGGCGCACGCCGAACGGCTGCGCCAGCTGCCGGCCGGCGATCAACTACTACCTGATCAGCACCTGGCCGAAGGAGGCCAAGGACGATCCGCAGAGCCGCTTCATCAACGAGCGCAGCCACGCCAACATCCAGAAGGACGGCACCTACTCGGTGGTGCCGCGCATGTGGGGCGGGGAGACCACGGCCGACGAGTTGCGCCGCATCGCCGATGCGGTCGACAAGTACAAGATCCCCACCGTCAAGGTCACCGGCGGCCAGCGCATCGACCTGCTCGGCGTGAAGAAGGAAGACCTCGTGCACGTGTGGCGCGACATCGGCATGCCGAGCGGCCACGCCTACGCCAAGGCGCTGCGCACGGTGAAGACGTGTGTCGGCAGCGAGTGGTGCCGCTTCGGCACGCAGGACAGCACGCAGATGGGCAAGGACCTCGAGCGCGCGCTGTGGCGCATGTATGCGCCGCACAAGGTCAAGCTGGCGGTGAGCGGCTGCCCGCGCAACTGCGCCGAGGCCGGCATCAAGGATGTCGGCGTGATCGGCGTCGACTCCGGCTGGGAGCTCTACATCGCCGGCAACGGCGGCATCAAGACCGAGGTGGCGCAGTTCTTCGTGAAAGTGAAGACCGCCGCCGAGGTGCTGGAGTACTCGGGTGCCTTCCTGCAGCTGTACCGCGAGGAGGGCTGGTACCTCGAACGCACCGTGCACTACGTGAGCCGAGTCGGCATCGAACACGTGAAGAAGCGGGTGCTCGAGGACGCGGCGAATCGCAAGTCGTTGTGGCAGCGGCTGCAGTTCGCGCTCGACGGCGAGCCCGATCCGTGGTTCGAGCACGCCAAGGCCAGCGTCGACCTGCGGCAGTTCGCCCCGGTGGCGAGCGAGGTCACCGCGTGAACGCCGCACGGAGCGCCCGTAGGGCGAAGGGGGCTCAATGAACGCCAGATGCGTCATCTGGCAGGCGGTGTGCAAGGTCGACGACATCCCGCCTCTCGGGGCGCGCCGCGTCGTGCGCGAGTCGGGCCTGGCGGTCGCGGTGTTCCGCGGTGTGAACGATCGTGTGTTTGCGCTGCTCGACCGCTGCCCGCACAAGGGCGGCCCGCTGAGCCAGGGCATCGTGTTCGGCGACAGCGTGGCGTGCCCGTTGCACAACTGGACCATCTCGCTGCACGACGGCCAGGCCAAGGCGCCCGATGTCGGCTGCGCGGTGGTCTTCGCGTGCAAGGTCGAAGGCGATGCGGTGTACCTCGACGCGGACGAGCTGGCCCACAAGGCGCTCGACATCGTGGCGCCGCTGGCGGGGCCGCGGCCGAAGCCGGGCTGCTGAGCGCCTCGCGCCATGCGCGAAACCAAATCCACCTGTCCCTACTGCGGGCTCGCCTGCGGCGGCCCGCTTTGCGGTGACATGAGGCACCCCCCTCTCGTCCCCCCGCCGGGCGGGGGACTCCGCAGCCGACGACAGAGTTGAGTCGTGCGAGAGACGAAATCCACCTGTCCCTACTGCGGCGTCGGCTGCGGCGTGATCATCCAGAGCGACGATGACCAGATCACCGGCGTGCGAGGCGATCCGGCAGCATCCGGCCAACTTCGGTCGTCTGTGCAGCAAAGGCAGCACGTTGCACCTCACCGCGTCCAAGCCCGTCACGATGCAAACGCGGCTGCTGCAGCCGATGCGGCGCTACCTGCGCGGCGACGCGCCGCAGCCGATCGTGTGGGACGCCGCACTCGATCTCGCGGCCGAGCGCATCGCACGCACGGTGCAGACCCACGGCCCCGACGCCGTGGGCCTGTACCTGTCGGGTCAACTGCTGACCGAGGATTACTACGTTTTCAACAAGCTGGCACGCGCACTGATCGGCACCAACAACGTCGACACCAACTCGCGCCTGTGCATGAGCTCGGCGGTGGCCGGCTACAAGCTCACGCTCGGCGCCGATGCGCCGCCGTCTTGCTACGAAGACCTCGACCATGCGCGCACGCTGTTCATCACCGGCAGCAACATGGCATGGGCGCACCCGATCCTGATGCGCCGGCTCGAGGACGCGCGCGGCGCGCGACCCGAGACGAAGTGGATCGTGGTCGATCCACGTCGCACCGAGACCGCGGCGATGGCCGACCTGCACCTGCAGATCCAGCCCGGCACCGACATCACGCTGTGCCACGGCATCGCGCATCTGCTGTTGTGGGAGGGTCTGACCGATCCGGCCTACATCGCGGCGCACACGCAAGGGTTCGAGGCCTTGCGCGACCTCGTGCGCGACCACACACCGCGCGCGGTGGCCCAGGCCTGTGGCATCGCGGAGAGCGACCTGGTGCAGGCGGCACGTTGGTTCGGTGGCGTCGATGCCCAGGCGCCCGGCGGGCGCTGGCCGACGCTGTCGCTGTACTGCCAGGGTTTGAACCAGAGCGTCAACGGCACGCACAACAACGCGGCGCTGATCAACCTGCACCTGCTCACCGGGCAGATCGGCAAGCCCGGCGCTGGCCCGTTTTCGCTCACCGGCCAGCCCAACGCGATGGGTGGTCGCGAGGTCGGTGCCCTGGCCAACCAGCTCGCCGCGCACCGCGACCTCGGCAATGCCGATCACCGCGCCGAAATGGCGGCGCTGTGGGGCGTACCGGAGCTGCCCTCGCAGGCGGGCAAGTCGGCCGTCGAGATGTTCGAGGCCGCGGCCGACGGTGCCATCAAGCTGCTGTGGATCGCCTGCACGAATCCGGCGCAGTCCATGCCGCACCAGTCGATGGTGCGGCGCGCGTTCGAACGCTGCGAGTTCGTGATCGTGCAGGAGGCGTTTCGCACCACGGCAACCTGCGCATTCGCCGATCTCTTGCTGCCCGCCAGCACCTGGGGTGAAAAGGATGGCAGCGTCACCAACAGCGAGCGTCGCATTTCGCGGGTGCGCGCGGCGGTGCCGCCACCCGGGCGACGCGCGCGCCGACTGGCACATCGCAGCCGAGGTGGGGCGGCGACTCGAGGCGCGCCTGCATCAGCCGCGCACCGATGGCGCCGCGAGCGGATTTGCGTTCGCGTCGCCCGAGGCGGCGTGGAACGAACACCGCGAAACCACGCGCGGGCGCGACCTCGACATCACCGGACTGTCGTACGCGATGCTCGATGCGCAAGGTCCACAGCAGTGGCCGCTGCCGAGCGGTGCGGCCGCCGGGCGCGCGCGCTTGTACGAAGACGGCCACTTCGTGTTCGACGACGGTCGCGCGCGCTTCGCCGCCATGAAGCCGCTGCCGCTGGCCGAGGCGCGCGACGTGCGCCATCCCTACGCACTCACCACCGGCCGGCTGCGCGATCAGTGGCATGGCTTGAGCCGCACCGGCACGCTGGGCCGTTTGTTCGGCCACGCCAGCGAGCCAGCGATCGAACTGCATCCGCGCGACCTGGATCGCCTGGGCGCCAAGCCCGGCGACCTGCTTCAGGTGACGTCGCGCCGCGGCTCGATCGTGCTGCCGGCTCAGCCGAGCGATGCCATGGCGCCGATGCAGGTGCACATCGCGATGCACTGGGGTGCCGAGGTGCTGGGCGGATCGAGTGCCAGCGGGCGCGCGCTGGCCGGGGTCAACCAGCTCACCACGGGTGCGTTCTGCCCGACGAGCAAACAACCCGAGCTGAAACACTGCGCAGTCAAGCTCATCAAGGCCGAGCTGCCGTGGAAGCTGCTGGCGCAAGCCTGGTTGCCGCAGGCGCGCGCACATGAGATGCGCTCTGCGTTGCGCGAGCTGATGCCGCTGTTTCCGTACGCGACTTGTGTGCCATTCGGTCGTGAGCCCGACGCGCAGGGGCGGCTCGGGCTGATGTGGCGCGCCGCGGCGCACGAGGCCGCGCCCGCCGACGTGCTGGCGCGCATCGAGGCGCTCTTGGGTTTGGACGATGCGCAGGCGCTGCGCTATGTCGATGGACGGCGTGGCACGCGGCGCACCATCGCGCTCGCCGGCATGGGTGAGGCGATGCGCGTGCGTGCTTTCCTGCTCGCGGGCCAGACCGAGGCCGAGCCTTGGTTGCGCGCGCTGCTGGTCGACGACCAGCCGGCGCAGGCCTACGGTCGCGGTCTTTTGCGTGCCGGCGCCACGCCGCCTGGCGCGCTGCCGGTGCGCTCGCCGCAGGTCTGCACCTGCCACGATGTCAGCGAGGCGCGCATCCGCGAGGTGTTGGCCATCGCGTCGGGGCCGCCGGACGAACGCCTGACGCAGTTGCAGCGCCAGTTGCGCTGTGGCACCGAATGCGGCTCGTGCCTGCCGAAGCTCAAGCAGATGGTCGCCGAACCGGCGACCGTTGCCTGACCTTCCTGACGGCGCCGCGCGACTCGCGGCATGCAGCGTCGCCTCACACCGGTGCTTGCCGCAATCGACGAGAGCCGCGGAGTTGCCTCTGCGCTCGTGCGCCCCTTCTCACCGACCGTGAGCGGTGCGTGATGCCGCACGCTACCGTTGGGTCAACGGTACTTGCGAATGTTCGCCGCGGCCATTCGGGCTTCGTCCGAGAGGGGGCCAAGCAGACGCAGGGCGACCCAATTGAGCAAGTGAAGGTGCCATGACATCGGCCTGAACACGTCAACGATCAGCACCACGCGGGTGTCGTCGCTGACGTTATGGACCTCATGGTTCCAACTGTCATCGAACAGGATGCTGTGTCCTTCGACCCAGGTGTGTACGCGGTCCTTGATGCGTATCGAAGGCGGATTCTGCGCCGGCACTTTGAGCGCAAGGTGGTAGCGCAGATAGCCAAGGTAGGGCCCGTCGTGCGCCGGCACTGATTTTCCGGGCTCGAGCACGGAGAAGAAGGCGCTGATCACACCCGGCACCTGGTCGAGCAACTTCGCTGTGCGCGGGCAGCGCGCACGATTCGCTTCTGCGCCGCCTGCAAGCCATTTCAACACGAACACGCGCCAAGCCTGGCCGTTGGCGGCCTCTGCGGAGATGGCGGCTTGGTTCCGGTCAACGTCATGGTACTTGGGCAGCCGATGCCGCTCGGCCAGAAGCGGCAACATCTCATCGCGGATTTCATCCTTGTGTCGATCCAGCACCCGAAGTGCCGGGTAGGTCGCATCAATGTCAAACATCGGGGGCCGCGCATTGCCACCGGCCGCACGGCGAAAGGCACTGTTCAGGGCGCGCAGCAGGAAGGGGTCCGCCATATTGCGTAGAGGGTCTAGTGCCCGCCCGACAGCCTCTCGCCGGCCTTGAGCCGGTACTCGGTGCCGCAGTACGGACAGCTGCCGCGCCCTTCGGTGGCCACGTCGATGAACACGCGCGGGTGGTTGCTCCACAGCGGCATCTTCGGGTTGGGGCAGAACACCACGCCGGGACCCTGCAGGTCCTTGGCGGTCACCTCGACGGTGGCTTTGGGTGCGGTTGGGCTCATACGGCGGTCAGCCACTCGGCGTACTTGGCGTTGCGTCCGTTGACGATGTCGAAGAATCCGTTCTGGATCTTGGTGGTGATCGGGCCGCGCGCGCCTTCGCCCAGCGTGATGCGGTCGTATTCGCGGATCGGCGTCACCTCGGCCGCGGTGCCGGTGAAGAACGCCTCGTCGGCGATGTAGACCTCGTCGCGCGTGATGCGCTTCTCGACGATCTTCAGGCCGAGGTCGGCGCAGATCGAGAAGATGGTGTTGCGCGTGATGCCGTTCAGCGCGCCGGCGGACAGATCGGGCGTGTAGACGGTGCCGCCCTTGATGACGAACAGGTTCTCGCCCGCGCCTTCGCTGACGAAGCCGGCCGAGTCGAGCAGCATCGCCTCGTCGTAGCCTTCTTCCGTGGCCTCGAGGTTGGCGAGGATCGAGTTGGTGTAGTTGCTCACCGCCTTGGCCTGCGTCATCGTGATGTTCACGTGATGGCGCGTGTAGCTCGAGGTCTTGACGCGAATGCCCTGCCTCAGCCCCTCTTCGCCGAGGTAGGCGCCCCACGGCCAGGCCGCGATCATCAGGTGGATGGTGTTGCCCTTTGGGCTGACGCCGAGCTTCTGGTCGCCGATCCAGGTGAGCGGGCGCAGGTAGCAGCTGTCGAGCTTGTTCACGCGCACCACCTCGCGCTGCGCATCGCACACCTGCTCGAACGAGTACGGGATCTTCATGCGCAGGATCTTGGCGCTGTTGAACAGCCGCTCGGTGTGTTCGCGCAGGCGGAAGATCGCGGTCTTGCCGGCGTCCGTCTTGTAGGCGCGCACGCCCTCGAACGCACCGCAGCCGTAGTGCAGCGTGTGCGTCAGCACGTGGATCTTGGCGTCGCGCCAGTCGACCAGCTTGCCGTCGAACCAGATCTTGCCGTCGCGGTCGGACATCGACATGGGAGTACCTCTGCAGGGAAGCGAGCGCAGATTCTAGGCTGCAGCGCCTTCGAAGACCCGCCGCGCGTGCACGCCCAAACCGGTGGCGACGCTGGCGAAACGGTCGCCTCGCACGACGTGCGCAGCGGGTGCCACCGCCGCGATCGCGGCCACCAGAGGCTGCAGACCGGTGGAGCCACCGGTGAAGTACATCGCGTCGAGCTGCTCCGTCTTCAGGCCAGCCTGGCGCAGCGCCTCGTTCGCTGCCCCGACGATGCGCTCGCGGTCGGCGGCGATCGCCTGCATCGCCTGCGGTTCGCGCAGCACGGTGGCCAGCCCGGCTTCGACGATGTTCAGGTCGATCGGCGCGGCGGGTACGCCGGACACCGCGATCTTCGCGTCTTCGGCGCGCGCGGCCAGGGCGTGACCGAGGCGCTCGTGCAGGATGGTCATCAGTCGCGCGTGCAGCCGCTCGTCGGCAAACCAGTCGCGCATGCCGCGCCACTCGAGTACCCGCGCCGGCGTGTAGCAGGTGTTGATCAGGTGCCATGTCGCGAGATCGAAGTAGATGCCGCTCGGCACCTCGCGCGCCGCGCCGCCGTCGGTGCGCGGCGGCCCGAAGCTGCCATGGCCTGCCAGCGGCAGGATGTGCTGCAGCTCGATGCGGCGGTCGAAGTCGGTGCCCGCCACGTGAACGCCATGGTTGGCCAGGATGTCATCGCGGCGGTCGATGCGGCGTGCGGCGCTTCGGGCCGACGCGCACGACGCTGAAGTCGGACGTGCCGCCGCCGATGTCGGCCACCAGCACGGTCTGTTCCTTCTGCACCGTGCGCTCGTGATCGAACGCCGCGGCGATCGGCTCGTACTGAAACAGCACTTCGGTGAAGCCCACGTCATGCGCGACGCGGGTCATCGCATCCTGCGCCGCGGCGTCACGCTCGGGCTCATCGTCGACGAAGAACACCGGCCGGCCGATCACCGTGCGTGCGATCGGCGCGGCGGCTGCCGCCTCCGCCTTGGCCTTGAGGTGGCGCAGGTAGCTGCCGATCACGTCGAGGTAACGCACCGAGTGGCCGCCACCGACGTCGGTGCTGCGTTCGACCAGGCTCGAACCGAGGATGCTCTTCATCGAGCGCATCAAGCGCCCTTCGGTGCCTTCGACGTAGGCAGCGATCGCCGCGCGGCCGTGCAGCCGCTGCGGTTGCTGGTGCGAAGCCAGCCCTTCGACCGCATAGAACACCGCGGTCGGCATGCCGGTGAAGCCGTCTTCCAGCCGCACCAGTTGCACACCCCCATCGTCAGCGCGCGGCAAGGCCACCGCCGAGTTGCTGGTGCCGAAGTCGATCGCGCAGTGAACCGGGCGAACTCCCATGACCCAAGGGCGCGCCGCATCGACGCGCCGGTGAAAAGGGGCGCGGATTCTACGGTGTGGCGGCCGGTGCGTGGCTCGTCGTGGCCGCGGCGCGCTGCAGGTCCCAGCGATCGAGCCGGCCGCCGCGCAGTTCGATGCGCACCGCATCGCCGCCGCCATCGCGCCACTCGAAGGTCTCGGGGTCGTCGGCGATCTTGCTGCCCAGGCACTTGGTCAGCGCCAGGATCTGCGGCAGCCGCTGGCCGCGCTGCAGCTTGGCATGCAGCATCACCGCGTTCGGCACCTGTCCCACGGGCGCCTGGCCGGCATTGCGCAACACGCGCAGTGCGCGGCTGAACTGCAGCAGCAGCCAAAACACGATCATGGTGAAGGCCAGCACGACGCCGGACCAGCCCCACTGCACGTAACCGATCGCGATGGCCAGGGCCGCGAGGGCCCAGCCGACGACGGGGTTGGTCAGCATCGTCAGCGCGATCCGTTGACCATGGTGCGACCGGCGCGCTGCTCGGCCTCGGCGCGCAACGGCGCTGGCAGCCGCTTGATCAGCCAGCGGATCGCGAACGGCACCACCACAATGTCATCGAGCACGCCGAACAGCGGCACGACATCGGGGATCAGATCGACTGGAGACAACAGGTACAGCACGATGCCCAGCGTGCCGAGCTTCAACCAGCCGGGCGCCTGCGGATGGCGCAACGCATGCCAAAGCACGCGCGCATCTCCGCGCACCACGGCCCAGATCAGCGAGAGACGTTTCCACATGGCGGGCATCCTTTCAAGACAGGTTGGCTGGGCGGCCGGTTCGACTCCCACGTGGGGGCACAGGGTGCGCCGACAAGACGGCTGTGACGCATCAGCCTACAACGAACGCACGACGTCGATCGCCTGCTCGATGCGTTCGACCGCGTGGATCGTCAGGCCTTCGAAGGCGCGCGCGTCGGACGCCTTGGGCGCATTGGCCTTCGGCACCACGGCCACCGCGAAGCCGAGCTTGGCCGCTTCGCGCAAACGCTCCTGCCCACGCGGCGCGGGGCGCACCTCGCCGGCCAGGCCGACCTCGCCGAAGGCGAGGAAGCCGCGCGGCAGCGGCTTGCCGCGCAGCGAACTCTGGATCGCCAGCAGCACCGCGAGGTCGGCCGCAGGCTCGCCGATGCGCACGCCGCCGACCGCGTTGACGAACACGTCCTGGTCCATGCACGACACGCCGGCATGCCGGTGCAGCACCGCCAGCAGCATCGCCAGGCGATCGCGGTCGAGGCCCACCGACAGCCGCCGCGGCGCGACGCCGCCGGAGTCGACCAAGGCCTGGATCTCCACCAGCAGCGGCCGCGTGCCTTCCAGCGTGACCAGCACGCACGAACCGGGCACCGGTGCGCCATGCGTCGACAGGAAGATCGCGCTCGGGTTGCTCACGCCCTTGAGGCCGCGCTCGGTCATCGCGAACACGCCGATCTCGTTGACCGCGCCGAAGCGGTTCTTGATCGCGCGCACCAGGCGAAAGCTCGAATGCGTGTCGCCTTCGAAGTACAGCACCGTGTCGACCATGTGCTCGAGCACGCGCGGGCCGGCGAGCGCGCCCTCTTTCGTCACGTGGCCGACCAGCACCACGGCCGTGCCGCTCATCTTCGCCGCGCGCGTCAGTTGCGCGGCGCATTCGCGCACCTGGGCCACCGACCCTGGCGCGGAGGTCAACGCGTCGGAGAACACGGTCTGGATCGAGTCGATGACGCAGAACTTCGGTTGCTCGGCTTCGATCGCCGCCAGGATGCGTTCGAGCTGGATCTCGGCCAGCACGCGCACCGGCGCTTCGCGCAGCCCGAGCCGCCGCGCGCGCAGCGCCACCTGCGCGCCCGATTCCTCGCCGGTCACGTACAGCACCGGCATCGATTGCGCGAGGCGCTCGGCCGCCTGCAGCAGCAGCGTGCTCTTGCCGATGCCGGGATCGCCGCCGATCAGCACCACGCCGCCTTCGACGATGCCGCCGCCCAGTGCGCGGTCGAGCTCGGCGAGGCCGGTGGGCGTGCGTTCGATCTCGGAGGCTTCGATCTCCGACAGCGTGGCCACCGGCTGCATCGGCGCGACGGCCTTGTAGCGGTGGCGCGGCGCCGAGCCGCTGTTTTCGGCCACGCCTTCCTCCAGCGTGTTCCATTCGCCGCAGTGCGGGCATTTGCCGAGCCACTTGGGACTGGTGCCGCCGCAGGCGGTGCAGGTGTAGACGGTCTTGTCGCGTGCCATCGCCGGCATTGTGCGGGCTGTACTGCCCACGCGTGTGCTGCTGGCGCGGCGCCGAGCCGCTGTAGCATCGCGGCCCCGCGCGCCGCGACCCACGCCTTCACTGCTTGCGCCTGCTCGAATCGCCCCGTGTGCTGTTCTGGGTGCCCACGCTGATCTGGGCCTCGACCTGGCACGTGATCCTCTACCAACTGGCCGAGGCGCCGCCGCTCAACTCGGTCGGTTGGCGTTTTCTGCTGGCCGGCCTGGTGTTGCTCGGCGTGGCGATCGTGCGTGGCGAACGCTGGCGCCTGGAGCCGCGCTGGCATGCATGGATGCTGTTGGCGGGTGTCGTGCAATACAGCATCAACTACTGGGGCGTGTACGAGGCCGAGCGTCACATCCCGTCGGGCCTGGTCGCGGTGTTGTTCTCGTTGATGGTGTTCGGCAATGCGCTCAGCGGCTGGTGGCTGTTCGCACAACCGGTGACGCGGCGCTTCCTCGTGGCAGCCGCCTGCGGCGTGGTCGGCGTGGTGCTGATCTTCTGGCCCGAGGTGGTGGCCACCGGCGCGCGGCCGAACGCGGCGCTGGGCCTCGGCGTCGGGCTGCTGGCGGTGGTGATGGCCTGCAGCGGCAACGCGTTGACGCTGACGCTCACGCGGCGCGGCGTGCCGTTGCTGCCGCTGCTCGGCTGGGGCATGACCTATGGTGCGCTGGTGCTGCTGGCGATCGCGGCTGCGCAAGGCAGCCTCGGCGCCGTCGGCCACAGCTTCGCGTGGTGGGCCAGCTTGCTGTACCTCACGTTGTTCGGCACCGTGATCGCGTTCTTCGTCTACTTCCGCCTCGCGCAGCGAGTGGGGCCGGCGCGCGCGGCGATGACCGGCGTGATGATCCCGCCGATCGCGCTCGCGATCTCGGCCTTGCTCGAAGGCTGGCGCCCGACGGCCTTGTCAGTGGCCGGTGTGGTGCTGTGCCTGGGCAGCGTGTTCGCTGCCACCCGGGCGCCCAAGCGCGCGGACGCCTGAGCTTGCTCATTCGTCGGCGCGCCGCGTCGACTTGAGCACGCCGCGCCGCGTCTTGTCCTGCAGGCGACGCTCCTTCGACGCGCGCGTCGGCGCGGTGGCGATGCGCCGCCGCGGCAGCTGGGCCGCGGCATCGATCAATGCGCGCAGCCGCTCCAACGCGGCGTCGCGGTTGCGCGGCAGGCTGCGGTGCTCCTGCGCCTTGATCGTGACCACGCCATCGGCGCCGATGCGCTGGTCGCTGCGTGCGCGCAGCCGCGCCTTCAGCGCATCGGGCAGGCTCGAGGCTTCGATGTCGAAGCGCAGCACCACCGCGTTCGACACCTTGTTGACGTTCTGACCGCCGGCGCCCTGCGCGCGCACGGCCTCGAAGCGCACTTCGCGCGCGTCGAGCACATACGCGATGCGCGGCATACGGCTTCATCAACCGATGCGCACCGGCACGCGGGGCGCCAACGCGCACATCAGCTCGTAGGACACGGTCTGCGCCGAGTGCGCCACCTCGTCGATCGGCAGCACGCTGCCGTGCGGCCCGGTACCCCACAAGGTGACTTCGCTGCCGACCTGAGCATCGGGCAGGGCATCGAGATCGACCGTGACCATGTCCATCGACACGCGGCCGACGGTGCGCGTGCGCTGGCCGTTCACCAGCACCGGCGTGCCGCTGGGCGCATGACGCGGGTAGCCGTCGGCATAGCCGCAGGCCACCACGCCGATGCGCAGCGCGCGCTCGGCGCTGAACGTGTTGCCGTAGCCGACGGTGGCGCCGGGCTCGAGCTGCTGCACGCGCGATGACCTGCGTGCGCAGCGTCATCGTCGGGCGCAGGTGCCAATGTGCGGCCGTGTGCTGCGGATGGTCCGGCGCGCTGCCGTACACCATGATGCCCGGGCGCACCCAGTCGGCCGGCCGCCGATTGCGCGTGGCGCAGCACGGCGGCGCTGTTGGCCAGGCTGCGTTCGCCGTCGAGCCCCTCGGCCGCGCGTTCGAACACCGCCAGTTGTGCGGCCACGCCGCCGGCGCCGTCGGCGTCGGAGAAGTGCGTCATCAACGAGATCTCGTCCACCTGCGGCAGCGCGTTCAGGCGCACCCACGCAGCACGGAAAGTCGACGGCGCAAATCCGAGGCGGTTCATGCCGCTGTTGAGCTTCAGGAACACGCGGTGCGGCTGTTGTGTCTTGTGCGCGGCCAGCCAGTCGATCTGCGCCTCGTGGTGCACGGTGTGCCACAGGTTCAGCCGCGAGCACAGCTCGAGGTCGCGTGGCTCGAAGCAGCCTTCGAGCAGCAGCACCGGGCCGCGCCAGCCGAGCGCACGGATGCGCTCCGCCTCGGCCAGGTCGAGCAGCGCGAAGCCGTCGGCGGATCGCAGGGCTTCGTACACACGCTCGATGCCGTGGCCGTACGCATTGGCCTTGACCACCGCCCAAACGCGCGCGCCGAGCGCACGCGTGCGCGCCTGGCCCAGGTTGTGCGCCAGGGCGTCGTGATGGATCAGGGCTTCGATCGGACGGGGCATGCCCGCCAGTGTGCCTCGACCTCGAAACGAGGGGCCGGACATTCCCGCGCCCGGCGCGGTTGTGGCGGCCCGAAGTCACGGGTGAAGCGGGGTGCGCGTGCTATAACGCGCGGCCCACGGCTGCACGCCGTTCGTGCGCCGTTGGGGGCGCCGCACACTGCAGAAGCGCATGAAAAAAGGCTTCTACACCATCATGTCGGCGCAGTTCTTCAGCTCGCTGGCCGACAACGCGCTGCTGGTTGGCGCCATCGAACTGCTGAAGAGCACCCAGGCCCCGGCCTGGCAGGTGCCGGCGTTGACGCCGATGTTTGCTTTGTTCTATGTGCTGCTGGCGCCGCTGGTGGGCGCATTTGCCGATGCGGTCCCCAAGGGGCGGGTGATGTTCGTGTCGAACACCATCAAGGTGGCCGGCTGTCTGTTGATGCTGTTCGGCGGCCATCCGTTGATGGCCTATGCGGTGGTCGGACTCGGTGCGGCGGCGTACTCGCCGGCCAAGTACGGCATCCTCACCGAACTGCTGCCGCCGTCGCAGCTGGTCAAGGCCAACGGCTGGATCGAGGGCCTGACGATCGCGTCGATCATCCTCGGCGTGTTGCTCGGCGGCCAACTCGTCGGGGCGCGGGTGGCGCCGATGCTGCTGGGCTTCGATCTGCCGAGCTTCGACACGGGCGTCGACACCCCGCCCGAGGCGGCGATTGCGTCGATCGTGCTGCTGTACATCGTGGCGGCGATCTTCAACCTCTACATCCCGCGCACCGACGCGCCGCTGCAGCCGCTGCGGATCAGCGTGGTCGAGTTGGTCACCGACTTCAGCCAATGCAACGCGCGGCTGTGGGCCGACAAGCTGGGCCAGATCTCGCTCGCCACCACCACGCTGTTCTGGGGTGTGTCGGGCAACTTGCGGGTGATCGTGTTCGCCTGGGCCGCCGCAGCGCTGGGCTACGGCACGACGCAGGCCTCTTCGCTGGTCGGGGTGGTGGCGATCGGCACCGCGATCGGCGCGGTGGTGGCCTCGTGGGCGATGCGGCTCGAACATGCCACGCGCGTGATCCCGCTCGGCGTGGCCATGGGCGTGTTGGTGATCGGACTGAACTTCATCCGCGAAGCCTGGATTGCCGCGCCGTTTCTCGTCATGCTGGGCGCGATCGGCGGCTTCCTGGTGGTGCCGATGAACGCGCTGCTGCAGCACCGCGGCCACAACCTGATGGGCGCCGGCCGCTCGATCGCGGTGCAGAACTTCAACGAGCAGGCCGCGATCCTGGGGCTCGGCGCGTTCTACACCGGCATGACCAAGTTCGGGCTGTCGGCGTTCGTTGCGATCGCGGTGTTCGGCGTCGTCGTCGCCGGCACGATGTGGTGGATCGGCCGCTGGCACCGCAACAACGCCGTGCAGCACCGCGACGAGGTGGAGCGGCTGCTGGCGATCGCGCGCTCCGACAAGCTGTGACGCGCGGCGTCGCCGATCGCCGCGTGCGTTCGCGAAGCGGATGCGCGTCAGGTGCGAAAGCCGGCAATGAACTCCTCGCGGCTCAGCCAGCCGTCGTTGTTCTTGTCGAGTTCTTCCCAGCGGGTGGCCACACTCGGCAGGCGGGTGGCTTCTTCCTTCGATACCTTGCCGTCGGAGTTGGTGTCGATGCGCACGAACAGCGCCTGCGGCGATGTGTCCTGCGGTGTCGCCTTCTGCTGTGCCGCCGCCACCTCGGGCAGCAGTGCGACGACGAGTGCCACGGCCGAGGTGAGCAGCCATCGGTGCGTGCGGTGGATGTGGGTCATGGCGAGTCTCCTGTACAACCGGATGCCATGCGGCAAGCACGCAGGGCGCGGCGCCGCACGATCCATTGTTCGCGCCCGCGCTGACGACGTTGCCAGCAGGGATACCGCATGAAACCGGTGAACTCCGCGGCGCGATCCAGGGTCCAAGGCGCCGCGTCGCGCGGCTGCCGCCGGCGCGCTGCTGTTCAACGCGTTCACCTGGGGCGTGTCGTGGTGGCCGTTTCGCCAGCTGCACGCCCAAGGCGTGCATCCGCTGTGGGCCACCGCGTTGTGCTACCTGCTGGTCAGCTCGGTGCTCGCGCTGTGGCGGCCGAGCGCGGTGCGCGACGTGATTCGCACACCGGCGCTGTGGGTGCTGATGTTCGCGTCGGGCTGCACCAATGCGGCGTTCAACTGGGGCGTGACCACCGGCGACGTCGTGCGCGTGGTGCTGCTGTTCTACCTGATGCCGCTGTGGACGTTGCTGCTGGCGCGGCTGTTGTTGCGCGAGCCGCTGCACCCGGGTGTGCTGGCGCGTGCCGCGCTCGCCCTCGGCGGCGCGCTGGTGGTGTTGTGGCCTGAAGGGGGCGGCTGGCCGGTGCCGAGCCAGCCGGCCGATTGGCTGGGCCTGATCGGTGGGGCGTCGTTCGCGCTCAACAACGTGATGCTGCGCCGCGAGGCGCACCGCCACGCCGACGCACGCGCGCTGGCGATGTTCAGCGGCGGCGCATTGATCGGTGGCTCGGCGGCGCTGCTCGGCGGGAGCGCCGGCATCGCGGCACCGCCCTGGGCCAGCGCGCTCGCCTGGGGCCTGCCGCTGGCGCTGCTGTCGTTGTGGTTCATGGCGTCCAACCTGGCGCTGCAGTACGGCGCCGCGCGACTGCGCGCCACCACCACGTCGGTGGTGATGGTCAGCGAGGTGTTGTTCGCCAGCGTGTCCGCCGTGCTGCTCGGCGCCGCCAACTTGACCCCCGCCTCCTGGGTCGGCGGCACGCTGATCGCGGGCGCCGCCGTGCTCGCCGCGTGGCAGGAGGGCCGGCGCGGGTCGTGATGCGGGCGCGTCAGCGCGCGGTGCGCATGCCCACGACCGCGCGCAACTCGTCGGCCACCAACGGCTTGCCGAGGTAGGCGTCGCAGCCCGCGAGGCTGCCGCGCACGCGATCGGTCTGGGTGGCGTGTGCCGACACCATCGCCACCACCGGGGGCCGGTTGGTGCGGCGCATGCGCTTGATGTGGCGGCACAGCGCCAGGCCGTCCATGCGACTGGACGTGCCGAGTTCGACGTCGAGGAACACGTACTTGAACTCGTGCTGGCTCAACTGTTCGAGCGCGGCGTCGCTGTCGGTGGCAGTGCGCGAACGCAGGCCGAGCTCACCGAGCTTGATCTCGAGAAAGCGCAGCGCGATTTCGCTGTCGTCGACCAGCAGCGCGTCGCAACGGATCTCCTTGGCCGGCGCTTTCGAGGCGGTCGCCGTTGGCTGGCGCACGATCGGGGAACAGATCGGCCAACTCCGACAGCTGCGAGTCGAGCAGGCCCGGCACGGTGCCACCTGGCTCGCCGGCGGATTGCGGCGGGCGGGCGAGCGGCAGCGTGCGCCGTTGCAGCGGTATCGCGGGCTTCGGCGGCACGGCGATCGGCGCTGCCGTGGGCGCCATGGCAGGCTTGGCGGGTGCGGCGGCCAACACCGCCGCGGCCGGGCCTTGCACGCGCAGCACGGCGGCATCGAGTTCGCGCAGCAGCGACAGCGCATCGATCGGGCGCTTCAAGCGGGCCAGCGCACCGGCCGGTGCGGCGCCGCTGCCGACGAACAGCGCATCGGCCAGGCGGCCGGCATCGAGCGCGCGTTGCACAGCCGTTTTGGCGTCGGCGTCGACCACCAGGAAGCGCGCTTCCTGCGGCGTGGCGACCAGCGTATACGACGGGTTGCGGGCGCTCGCGAGGCCGAACTGCATTGCCAGCGCACGGCGCTCGAAATCACTGAAACCGAGCAGGCAGACGCTGTGTGTGAACGGCATGCGGAAGGCCGGGAAAGTAAACGTGGGCGCGAGGGCGGCGCGCGAAGTCTGTATCGTCGGTTGCCCCTTGGCGGGCGTCAATGCACGCACGCCACCGCATGCGTTCGCGCGCGGGATAACATCACGGCGACGCGCGCTGCGGGAGGTGATCGTTATGGCTGAAGCCGACGTGTGGAGTTTTGAGGCCCAGACCATCAACGGTCAACGCGTGAAGTTGGGCCGCTACAAGGGCAAGGTGCTGCTGATCGTCAACACCGCCAGCCAGTGCGGCTTCACGCCGCAGTTCGATGGCCTGCAGGCGCTGTGGCAGGCGTACGAAGACCAGGGCCTGGTCGTGCTCGGGTTTCCCGAGCAACGAGTTCGGTGCACAGGATCCGGGCAGCAACGACGAGATCGCCTCGTTCTGCCAGCTCAACTACGGCGTGTCGTTCCCGATGATGTCCAAGATCGAGGTCAACGGTGCGGGCGCTCACCCGCTGTACCAATGGCTCGCCAGCGAAGCGCCCGGCCTGCTCGGCAGCCAGGCCATCAAGTGGAACTTCACCAAGTTCCTGGTCGGCCGCGACGGCAAGGTGATCAAGCGCTACTCGCCGCAGGAAGACCCTTCGAAGCTGGTCGGCGACATCGAGACGGCGCTGGCTGCCTGACGCGCGCCGCATGGCTGCCGACAGCGCGGCGCTCGCCAAGCATTTCAGCTACTTCGCCGACCACGAGGTCACCGACGATCCGCTGTACGTGGCGCTGTGCCGCCACGTCGCGGCCCGCCCCGATCTGCTGGCGCTGATGCAGCACGCGCCGCCGACGCAGCGCGTGCCGAACCTGCTGCTGGCATCGGTGCACGACCAGGTGCTCGCGGGCGTGCCGCATGCGTTGCGCGAGTACTTTCCGAGCGCCGGCGGCACGCGCCCGCCCGATGGCGATTTGCCTGCGGCGTTCGACGACTTCATCGCTGCGCAGCGCGAAGCACTGTGTGGGCTGCTGGCCACGCGCAGCACGCAGACCAACGAGATCGGCCGCTGCGCCGTGTTGTGGCCGGCGCTGTGTGCGCTGGCGCGGCGCACCGGTCATGCGCGCCTCGCGCTGTTCGACTTCGGCAGCAGTGCGGGGCTGAATCTCGGTGTCGACGGCTACTGCTACGACTATGGGGCGTTCACGCTTGGCGATGCGAACAGCGAGGTGCCGCCGATCGATTGCCACCCGGTCGGCGATCACGCCGCGCTGCAGCGCGCCGCGGCGCGCATGCCGCAGATCGTCGAGCGCATCGGCGTCGACCCGGCGCCAGTCGACGTGCACGACGATGCGCAGGTGCGCTGGCTGCGCGCGTGCCTGTGGCCGTACGACCGCGTGCGCTTGGCGCGATTCGACCAGGCGGTGAAGGCAGCCCGCCAGCGTGGCATGCGCGTGCAACGCCGCGACGATTGCGCCGCTGCGATCGAACCCTGGCTCGCGACCTTGGCCACCGACGTGCAGCCGGTGGTGTTCAACAGCTGGGTGCTGCACTACTTCGACAAGCCGGCGCGGGCGGCCCATGTGCAGCTCATGCGCGACCTGGTGCAGCGCCGTGGCATCGCCTGGCTCAGTGCCGAAGGCGCGCACATCCCGCTCGCCGACGCGCCGCCCGCTGCTGGCGGCGACGCGTGGGTCAGCGACGAGCAACTGGCCAAGGGCTCGCTGTGGTGGCTGACGCTGTCTCACCACGAAGGCGCGGCGCCGATCACCACCTTGCTCGCACGCTCGCATCCGCACGGGCGCTGGGTGCAGTGGCTCGACCGGGGCTGAATCGCCGCGCCTGATAATGGCGCCGCTTTCTTCTGTTGTTGGAGCCATACCGTGTTCGAACATGTCGAGCCGTACGCCGGCGATCCGATCTTCGCGCTGGTCGATGCATTCAACGCCGATCCGCGGCCGCACAAGGTCAACCTGTCGATCGGCATCTATTTCGACGACAACGGCCGCATCCCGGTGTTGCCCAGCGTGCGTGAAGCGGAGGCGCAGATGCTGGCCGAGAGCGGCGCCAAGCCATACCTGCCGATGGAAGGGGCCGCCGACGCCCGCCGCGCCGTGCAAGGCGCTGCTGTTCGGACCGCAGCACGAAGCGGTGACCTCGGGCCGCGTGGCGACGATCCAGTCGGTGGGCTCCAGCGGCGGACTGAAGGTCGGTGCCGATTTCCTCAAACGCTGGTTCCCCGACAGCGGCGTGTGGATCAGCGACCCGAGCTGGGACAACCACCGCTCGATGTTCGAAGGCAGCGGCTTCGTCGGTGCAGCAGTACCCGTACTACGACGCCGCGAGTGGCGGCGTGCGCTTCGACGCGATGCGTGCGGCGATCGAACAGCTGCCGGCGCGCAGCATCGTGCTGCTGCATGCCTGCTGCCACAACCCGACCGGCGTGGACCTCACGCCGGCGCAATGGGATGCGCTGGTGCCGGTGCTGAAGGCGCGGCAGGTGATCCCTTACCTCGACCTTGCGTACCAGGGTTATGGCGACGGACTGCAGCAAGACGCCTATGCCGTGCGCCAGCTCGCCGATGCGCGGGTGCCGTTCGTGGTGGCGAACTCGTTTTCCAAGAGCATGAGCGTGTACGGCGAACGCTGCGGTGCGCTGTCGGTGGTGTGCCCGACGCCGAAGGAGGCCGAGCTCGTGCTCGGGCAACTGAAGCTCACGGTGCGCCGCATCTACTCGAGCCCCGCGATCCATGCGGCCGGCATCGTCGCGCGCGTGCTCGAGCGACGCCAAGTTGCGTCCGATGTGGGAGGCCGAGGTGGCGCAGATGCGCGAACGCATCCAGGCGATGCGGCGTGCGCTGCACGAGGTGCTGCGCGCGCGGGTGCCCGGCCGCGACTTCAGTTATCTGCTGACGCAGCGCGGCATGTTCAGCTACACCGGCCTGAGCCCGCAGCAGGTGGACCGGCTGCGCGAAGAGCATGCGGTCTACCTGATCCGTTCGGGTCGCATGTGCGTGGCCGGCCTCAACCGCGGCAACGTCGAGCGCACTGCGCAGGCGTTCGCCGCCGTGCTCGCGGGCTGACCTCGCGCGGCCGCCTTCACGCCGGCGCCTGCACGGCGCTGTGCAGCACCTCGCGCAGCCAGCGGTGCGCGGGGTCGTTGTCGCGTCGCAAGTGCCACACCATCTCCACGTGCACCGCGCCGGGATCGAACGGCAGTTCGCGCGTGGCCAGTTCGCCCGGTCGCCCGGTGGCGGCGAGAAACGACAGCGGCAACACGGTCAGCAGATCGGATTGGGTGACGACGCGCCCGGCGGTGAAGAACTGGTTCACTGTGAGCACGATGCGCCGGCGTCGCCCCATGTCGGCGAGCGCGCGGTCGATCAGGCTCAACGGCCTGCCGGAAAAGCTCACCTGCAGGTGATGCGCCGCACAGAACGCGTCGAGCGTCAGCTTCTTGCGCGCCATCGGGTGGTCGCGTCGCATCACGCAGACGTATCGAGTGGCGTACAGGCGCTCGTGGCGCAACGTGTCCTCCTGCGTCAGCAGCGAGGCGATCAGGTCCGGGAAGTGGCCGACCGCGAGATCGGCCGTGCCTTGCTGCAGCAGCGGCCGCGGGTCGCGCGTGGTCAGCGGCAGCACGCGCAGGTTGGCCGCCGCCTGCACCGACTCGATCGCGCGCACCAGCCAGGGCGCCAGCAGCGCGGCGGTGGCGTCGGCCATCGCGACGCGGTAGTTCACCGCATCGGCGCGCGGGTCGAAGTGCTCGGGCGCCAGCGCCCGTTGCAACGTGGCCAGCGAACGCCGCACCCGCGGCCACAACGCCTCGGCGCGCGGCGTGGGCTTGAGCCCGGCCGCGGTGCGCACGAACAGGGTCTCATTGAGCGCTTCGTGGAGCCGTTTCAAGGCATGGCTTGCAGCTGGTTGAGTCAGTGCTAACACGCTGGCTGCGCGAGTCAGACTGCCCTCGGCCATCACCGCATCGAACACTCGAAGCAGGTTCAGATCGAGGGCGCGGAAGTTGACCGAAGCGCGGCGGCTGGGCATGCACAGTGTTTATATCGCTGTTGCTCATTATTCAATTGCAAAGCATGGGGGTTAACCCTAGATTCCACTGGCAGCCCCAGTTGGCTGTTCGTTCCGAAGGAACTCTCATGGCCTCCATCACCGTCACCGGCGTACCGACCGTCCCAACCCCGCGCGGCGCGATTTGGGCTGCGCGCGGTGCAGCTGCCGCGTGGCGCCTGTTCTCTGGCTTGGTCGCGGCACGCCGCAATGCGAAGCAGGCTGCGCGTGCGGCACTGCAGGCCGCGCGCGATGCGGCCTACGTGCGTGCCCTGGCGCGGCTTCATGCGCCGACCGACCCAGGGTTTGCGTCGGACCTGAACGCCGCGGCCGACCGTCACGAGGCGGCCAGCCTGCGCTGAAACGATGCGACCGGTCCCCTGCGATCGCGGGGGACGGCCTGTGCGCCTCGTGATGGAGTGGGCGCGCAAACGCAACGGCCCGCGCAAGCGCGCATTCGTTCGCTGCGCAATCGGGGCCTCGCACTTAGCCTGCGCCACATCGGTCGAGCCATTCGATCGGCACGAGGGGAAAACCAACATGACTACGGTGACTGGTGAGCTGATGGTCGACGCACGCGTGATTCCGCTGCCGCAAAGCGCCACGCAACCGTCGTTCTCGTTGTTGCAATGGCTGTCGAATCTGGTCGACGGCAAGGCGCTGAGCGACCGTTGGTCGGCGCGTCAGCAAGCCAGCGCGCTGCGCGACCTGGCAGACGGCATGCGCGGCGTCGATCCGCGCTTCGCGGCCGACTTGAGCGCCGCGGCCGACATGCACGAACAGCGTCACGACCGCTGAGGGCATCGATCGCAGCGGCCGCGTGCCGCCGCCCATCGGCGCTTCACACGCCAAGGTAGCGGTGCCACAGCGCCGGGTCGGCCGACAAGGCCTCGGACGATCCGGCCCACACCACGCTGCCCTTTTCCAGCACCACGTGGTGGTTGGCCAGGCGAATCAGGCGCTGCACGTATTTGTCGATCACCAAGATCGCCTGGCCCGTCGCGCGCAACTGCGCGAGCGCGCGCCAGATCTCCTCGCGCACCAAAGGGGCCAGACCTTCGGTGGCTTCGTCGAGGATCAACAGCCGCGGGTTGGTGACCAGCGCGCGACCGATCGCCAGCATCTGCTGCTCGCCGCCTGACAACTGCGCACCCAGGTTGTGGCGCCGCTCGGCGAGGCGCGGGAACAATTCGAACACCCGGGCCGTGTGCCACGGCGTCGCGCCTTGGGTATCGGGCCGCGTGAACGCGCTGAGGTGTTCCAGCACGCTCAGGTTGGCGTACACCTGCCGCCCCTCGGGAACCAGTGCGATGCCGCGCCGCGCGATGCGGTGCACGGGCTGATCGGCGATCGACGCGCCGGCGAATTGCAGCGCCCGCGCCTGCGACGGCAGGATGCCGGTGATGGCGTGCACCAGCGTGGTCTTGCCCATGCCGTTGCGACCCAGCAGGCCGACGACTTCGCCGACGCGCACCTGCAGGTCGACGCCATGCAGCACCTGCGCGCTGCCGTAGCCGGCGCGCAATCCCTGCACGTCGAGCAGCAATTCGTTCATTCCTGTCCCAAGTAGGCCGCGACCACTTGCGGATCGCGCCGCACCTCGTCGGGCTTGCCGCTGGCGATGATGCGTCCGCCGACCAGCACCGACACCCGATCGGCGAGCCGGAACACCGCGTCGACGTCGTGTTCGATCAGCAACAGCGCCGCCTCGTGCCGCAGGTTGCCGATCAGCGCTTCCATGCGCGGCGACTCGTCCGCGCCCAAGCCGGCCATGGGTTCGTCGAGCAGCACCAGTCGCGGTGCGGCGGCGATCGCCATGCCGACCTCGAGCGCTCGCCGCTGGCCGTGCGACAGCGTGTGGATCGGCGACTCGGCGTGGGTTTGCAGCCCGAGGCGAGGCAACATCGCGCGCGCGCGATCGAACAGCGCGGTCTCGCGCGCCACCGGCCGCCAGGCGCCGATGCTGGGTCCGCTGGCGGCCTGCAGGGCGAGCGCCAGATGCTCCAGCACACCGAAGCTCGCGAACAACCGCGTGATCTGAAACGAACGCCCCAGCCCAAGGCGTGCACGCTGGTGCGCGCTTGCGCCGGTGATGTCGCGCGCGTCGAACACGATGCGCCCGCTGTCCGGTGCGAGTTGGCCCGCCAGCTGCGCCACCAGCGTGGTCTTGCCGGCACCATTGGGTCCGATCAGGGCATGCACCTCGCCCACACGCACTTGCAAATCGACGCCATCGGTGGCCACCACGCCGCCGAAGCGCTTGTGCAGGCCTTGCACGTCGAGCAGAGCGGTGGCGTTCATCGCGACGCCAACACCTTCTGCAGCACGCCACCCAGCCCATTGCGGGCGAACAGCACCATCGCGAGCAGCACCCAGCCGGTCCAGAACTCCCAGTGTTCCGTGTAGCCGGACAACACTTCCTGCAGCAGCAACAACGCCGCTGCACCGGCGAGGCCACCCCACAGCGTGGCCACACCGCCGAGGATCACCATCACCATCAGCGTGCCCGATTGCGTCCAGTGCAGCACGTTGGGGCTCACGTAGCCCTGCTGATTCACCGCGAGCAACCCGGCGATGCCGCCCAACATGCCAGCCGCCACGAACACCAGCAGGCGCAGCCGGAAGGTCGCAAAACCGAGTGCCTCGGCGCGCTGCTCGTCGTCGCGGATCGCCAGGACCGCACGCCCGAGGCGCGATGGCACAAAACGCGCCAGTGCATAGAGGCTCGCCGCCAGCACCGCGAGCGCGAGGTAGTAGAACGAAGCCGGGTTCTTCAGGTCGAGGCCGAAGCCGAACATCGATCGCGCACGGATGTTCAGTCCTTCGTCGCCGCCGTAGCCTTTGACCGAATTGGCCAGGTAAAACAGCATCTGCGCGAAGGCGAGCGTGATCATGATGAAGTACACGCCCCGTGTGCGCAGCGAGATCGCACCGATCAGCGCCGCGACCAGCGCACAGATCGACAGCGTGGCCGCGAGATGCAGGTAGCCATTGACGAGCCCCTCGCTGACCATCACGCCGGTCACGTAGGCACCCAGCCCCACGAAGGCCGCGTGCCCGAACGACACCATGCCGCCGTAGCCGAGCACGAGGTTGAGACTGGTCGCAGCGATCGCGTACACCAGCACCCGGCCGGCGAAGCTGATGTAGAACGACGCGCCCAGTGCGTCGAGCAGCCACGGCAACGCCAACGCGAACCCTGCGAACACCGCAAGTGCAGTTCGCGAGCGCCAGTGGGCCCGAGTGGGTGCGCTGCTCACGCTCAGGCCCGGGCCGGGAACAGCCCTTGCGGTCGCACCGCGAGCACGCCCGCCATGAAGATGTAGACCGCGATCGATGCAATCGCCGGGCCGGCTGCGCTCGCCCATTGCGGCGGCAGGAACTCGCGGAACAGCTGCTGCAGCAGCGTGCGCCCGAGTGTGTCGACGCAGCCCACCAGAATCGATCCGATCAGCGCGCCGCGGATCGAGCCGATGCCGCCGATCACGATGACGACGAACGCGAGGATCAGGATGTTCTCGCCCATGCCCACCTGCACCGCGAGCAGCGGGCCGAGCAACGCGCCAGCGACTGCGCACAAGCCCGCGCCGATGCCGAACACCACGGTGAACAGACGCTGCACGTTGATGCCCATCGCCTCGGTCATCACGCGGTTGGCCGCGCCGGCGCGCACCAGCGCACCGAGCCGCGTCTCGCCACCAGCAGGTACATCGCCACCGCGAGCGCGAGCCCGACCCCGAGGATCAACAGGCGATAGGCTGGATAGCTCAAACCCGGCAGCAGTTGCACCGGACCGGCCAGCGCATCGGGCGCCGACAGCGGCAGGTCGGTGCCGAACACCATCTTGACGCCATCGTTGAGGATCAGGATCAGCGCGAAGGTGGCCAGAACCTGCGACAAATGGTCGCGCGCATACAGCGTGCGCAGCAGCGTGGTCTCCAGCAGCATGCCGAAGGCTGCGGTGAGCCCGATGGCGCCGAGCACGCCCCACACGAACGACCCGGTCTTGGCCACCAGCCAGGCGGCGAGGAACGCGCCCACCATGTACAGCGAGCCGTGCGCGAGATTGATCATGTCCATCACGCCGAACACCAGCGTCAAGCCGGCGGCGAGCAGGAACAGCATCAAGCCGAACTGCAGCCCGTTGAGCAGCTGCTCGACGATCAGCAGCGTCGGCATGAGCGGTGCCGCCGTCTGTGGCAACGCACCCGCAATGCGCCGCCGATCTGCGCCGCTCCAGCGGCGCATCCCCGGGTGAACACCGCGGATCCGGCTCTGCCGGGCCGCTGGTGTTGCCCCCTTGAGGGGGGAGCGGCCGCCAGGCCGCTGCGGGGGTGGGTCATTTCATCGTGCAGGCGCCGACGTAAGCATCGCCGTGGTCCTTGAGGATCGGCTGGGTGAACGACTTGTTGATCAGCCCGCCCTTGCCGTCGGAGCCGACGGTGCGCACATAGTAGTTCTGGATCGGATACTGGTTGGTGTTGAACTTGAACGGCCCGCGCACCGAGTCGAACTTGGCGGCCTTCAGGGCTTTGCGCAATCCGTCGCGGTCGTCCAGCTTGCCCTTCACGTCGCGCACCGCAGCGTTGATCAGCAGCGCCGCGTCGTAGCCCTGCGAGGCGTAGAGCGTGGGAATGCGCTTGTACTCCTTCTCGAACTCCGCCACGAACTTCTGGTTCGCCGCGTTGGCGAAATCGGGCGACCAGTGCGCCGTGTTGAACAAGCCCGACATCGCGGGGCCCACCGGGTTGATCACGTCCTGGTCGGCCGAGAAGCCGGGCAGCACGAGCTGGATGTCCTTGCTCAAGCCGGCGCCGACGAACTGCTTGATGAAGTTGATGCCCATGCCGCCGGGCAGAAAGATGTACAGCGCCTGCGGCTTGGCGGCGCGAACCTCGGCCAGCTCGGCGGCGTAGTCGAGCTGGCCGAGCTTGGTGTAGTTCTCGCCGATCACCTGGCCCTTGAACATGCGCTTGAATCCGGCCAGCGAATCCTTGCCGGCCTGGTAGTTGGGCGCCAGCAGGTACACCGTCTTCAGGTCGCGCGTGTTGGCGTATTGGCCGGCCGCCTCGTGGTATGCGTCGTTGGGCCAGCTCACCGCGTAGAACAGCGGGTTGCAGTCCTTGCCCGCCATCGACGACGGCGCGGCGTTGGGGCTGATGTAGATGGTGTTGTTGTCCAGCGCCTCGGGCAGCGCGGCCAGCATGATGTTGGAGAACACCACGCCGGTCATGAAGTCGACCTTGTCGCGCTTGACGTTCTTCTCGAACAGCTGCTTGGCCACGTCTGGCTTGAACTGGTCGTCGCTCACCGACACCTCTGCCGGCAGGCCGCCGAGCTTGCCGCCGTTGAGCTTCACCGCAAGCAGGAAGCCATCGCGGATGTCGACGCCGAGCGCCGACGATGGCCCCGACAGCGTGCTGACGAAGCCGATCTTCACCTTGTCGGCGGCGACGGCGGCGGTCGCGGCGAGGGTGGCGGCGGCTGCGAGTGCGGCGAGGCGAGCGCCCGTGCGGACGGCGATGTTCATGCGTTTCCCTTTGTAGTCAAACCCAGATCTGGATCACGTAGTCGAACGGCGCCTGCGCGTTGAACAAGTCCACGCGTTGCAGCTGGATCTTGAGCTGGCCGTCGGCGCCGCGGCGCAGCGTATGCCGGTAACGGCCACCGAAGTGGCGGATCGATTCGCGCCGCAGCTCCATCATGTGGAAGCGCGAGCGCACGACGATGCGGTCTTTCCCGACCTCCTCGAGCGCGACGTGGCTGACGAGGTGATTGGTCTCCCACAGCGGCGCCTGCGACCAGGCGTTGGGGTGCGTGACGCGGCCCTTGCGGATCTCCATCATCGGCTTGTCTTCGATGAAGATCGACGGCGATCCCTCCCAATCGGTCTGTTCGGGGCGCGCCGGCATCCAATAGATGCCGTCGTCCGCGAACAGGTCCATCCACGCCTGCCATTGTTTGGCATCGAGCAACTCGGCCTGGCGGTAGAGCAACTGCTCCACCTCGCGCTGCACATCGACGCCGGCTGGCGGTCAGCAGCGCGGTCGGCAGCGCGCCTTCCTTGTGCGGCGTGCGCGGCGAGTGGGTCGGCTCGATCGACTGCGCGCCGGTCGGGCCCTTGACGGTGTCGCCCGCGATCACGACGTCCTGGTCGAGCAGGTGCTTCATGTCGGGGCCCGCGCTCGGGATGGCGCGCGACGAGGCTTTGGTATCAGCGGCCATCACGCGCCTCCCTTGTTGGCCCCCAAGCCGCCTTCGGCGTCGGCCCCCCGAGGGGGCGTCGTCGCCTTGGGGCGGCCCGGCGGCGACTGCATGTAGCGCGACCACGCCGCGAACTGGCTGCGCATCACCACCTCGGAAGTGCCGTGGTTGGAATACGCCACGCCGTTGTCGATGCGGTCGTCGCCGTGGTTGCGGTGAAAGCTCACCCAGTCGCCGCCGTCGGACTGCAGGCCCCACTGGCCCTTGGTCCAGTTCTCCAGGTCATCGGCGTTGATCATCGTCGCCGGCGAGTTGACCAGGTTGTAGTACCACAGGCTGCGGCGGTAGATCGCCTCGGGTGCGCCCTTCAAGCGGAAGTGCCAGATCTCCGACAGCGTCTTGTCCGGCGAGATCGGGCGCAGGCAGCGCAGCTGCTGCAGCGGCGACTGCACCGACAGGTACGGGTACACCAGCACGTGGTGGATGCTGCGCGACAGGTACTCCTCGGCCTTCTGCTCGCCATACGCTTGTTTCAACAACGCCTCGTGCTCCAGCGTGTCCTTGTCCTGCGGGCGCAGCCCCATGTAGGCCTTGAGGATGCCGTGGCCCTGCGGATAGTTGATGGTCTGCACGCTGTCCCATTGCTCGAAGCTCGACGCGAACGCCGACAGGTAGTGGTAGTACAGCGGCACCGAGCCCTTCTGTTCCTTCAGCCGGCGCTCGACACGACCGGCCGCGATGCCGGTGCTCTGGTGCGTGACCGACGGGTGCAGCGCGTCGAGCTGGTTCTCCATGAAGAACTTCCAGTTCGACTGCTGGATCACGCGGTGGCACACCGGCACGATCTCGACCTCGCCCACCGGCGAGCGGTCGCACATGTCGTCGAACGCGACCTTGGCCTCGCCGAGGAACTCCAGCAGCGTCGGACCGTCGGCCGCCAGGCTGGCGAACACGAAGCCGCGATAGCGGTCGACCCGCGCCGCGCGCTTCAGGTTGCAGTCGGGGTTGCTCTTGTCCATGCGCGTGCCCTCGTAGCCCTTGGCCAGCGGGATCGCGCGGATCTTGCCGTCGAGGTGGTAGCTCCACGCGTGGTAGCTGCAGACGAACGCGTCGCCGGTGTTGCCCTGCAGGTTGCCCACCAGCTGCACGCCGCGGTGCGCGCAGCGGTTGTGCAGCACGTGAATGCTGCGGTCGGCGTTGCGCACCATCACCATCGGCTGGCGGCCGATGTTCACCGCGACGTAGTCGCCGGCGTTCGGGATCTGCGACTCGTGGCCGCAATAGACCCACACACGCTCGAAGATGCGCTCCATCTCGCGGTCGAAGATCTGCTGGTCGGTGTACACGCGCTTGTGCACGCGGTCCGGCTCGACACAGCGAGAGACGTCGAACCCGGTGTCTTGTTCCAACATGAGTACTCCTTGTTGCTCAGGCAGCCCGCTCGTCGGCACCAGGCTGTTGATCCAGGTTGGCCTTCATGCGTTCCAGCGTGCCCCTCAGTTTGTCGATCGCGCCGGCGGGAAGGCCTTCCACCGCCACGCGGTTGAGGCGTTCCACGGTCGGCCAGATGCGCTGAAACAGGCGCTCGCCAGTGGCGGTGGGTGCCAGCCGGGTCACGCGCAGGTCGCTGGCATCGTTCAAGCGCGCGACCCAGCCCGCCTCCTCCATGCGATCGACCGTGCGCGTCAGCGTGGTGCGGTCGATCGTGGCCAGGTCGGCGAGCTCGCTCATCGAGCAGCGCCGCCGCGCGCACAGCGACGCCAGCACACGCCATTCGGGCACGCGCAGTCCGAACCCGCGCAACTCCTGCGTCAGCCGGCGGTCTCGGCTGCCGATGACTTGCGTCAGCCAGAAGAACGCATGCTGCTCGAGATCGAACGGCGCGGGACGGGGCATGGCGCAAACGTAGCGCGAGTTATGTGCGTTTGCAACTGTCTTGTACCCGAACCCCGCCGCACTGCTGGGCGGGTGGTGCCAACGCGGCCTACTGGCGTGGTCCGCGCTGGCGCCAGTCGCCAGGCGTCTGCCCGAAGTGCGCCTTGAAGCTGCGGCCGAATGCCGGCACGTCGCGAAAGCCGTGCGCCAGCGCGATGTCGGCGATGCCACGCGTGCGCCAACTCGGGTCGGCCAACGCGGCGGCGCAGTGCGCCAGCCGCTCGTCGCGCAGCCAGCGCATCACGCCGGTGCCTACGCTGGCGAAGGCACGCTGCAGCGAGCGCGATGACACCCGCTGCGCGCGCGCCAAGGCCTCGATATCCAGGTCAGGATCGCCGATGCGCTCGCGCGCGTCGTGCTGCGCTCGCGCCACCAGTGCGCGCCGCGCGTCGACCGCGCCATCGTCGAGCGCCGCGCTGTGCGCGGCCAACAAGTGGAACAGCTCGTCGACCAGCACGGCGGCCTCGACGTCGTCGACTTCGGGCAGCGCCTGGTCCAGGCCCTGCACGAAACCCTGCAGCACGCGGCCGAAGCCGCCGGTCGGCTGCAGCCGTTGCGCCAGGCGCCGGTCGAGGCCGCCTGCCAGCGGGCCCACGCAGCCGCGCGGCGCCTGGATCACGGTTTGCCGGAACGGCTGGTCGAATTGCAGGCGATAGGGCCGCGAGTTGTGGAACAGCAGCATGTCGCCCGGCCGCAGCAGGGCCTGTGCACCGGCCTGCTCGACCGCGCAGGTGCCGGTGCGTTGCACCATGAAGGTGTAGACGTCGCGTTCGTCGGCGCGCGAAATCTGTGCGGCGCCGCGGCTCACGCACTGCGCGCCGGCATCCACCTGCGAGTGCACGCGGCCGCGCGCGGCGCGCACGTCCATGCGCGCGTTGAAGGCCTGGCGCGCGATCGGCTCGGCGTCCATCGGCACGTAGACCGAGCACACCACCTCGCGCCAGAAACCGGCCCGCTCGCGCGGCATGACACGCGCGGTGTCGAACTGCAGGTTCATCGCTCGTCCTTGGCGCTGCGCGCACAGGCGGTTGGCACGCGCGGCACACGCGCTGGCGTGTCGCGCACCTAGCATGGTCCGCGCCGACGCAGCGTTCGGCGCGTTTCGCCGATTCACTCTACCGCCTTCGAAAGGAAACGTCATGCCCGCCAAACCCGCAAAGCCGGTCCTGGGTGGCCGAGAGAAGGTCAAGGTCGCGATCGCGCAGAAGTCGCCGGTGTTCATGAACCTGGATGCCAGCGTCGAGCGCGCGGAAAGCCTGATCCTCGAAGCCGGCCGCAATGGCGCGCAACTGGTGGTGTTTCCCGAGGCCTGGCTGGCCGGCTATCCGTACTGGACCGAAGGCTGGGACTCGGCGCTGCCGCAGTGGGCCGGCGGCCGCATCCTGTTTCGCGACAACGCGCTGGTGGTGCCGAGCGAGCAGGCCGAGCGCATCGCGCACGCGGTGCGCAAGGCGGGCATCTACGTCGTGCTCGGCTGCAACGAGATGGACCCGCGGCCGGCGGTCAGCACCGATCTACAACAGCCTGATCTTCTTCGCGCCCGACGGCAGCGTGATGGGCCGGCACCGCAAGCTGATGCCGACCTTCACCGAGCGCATGTTCTGGGGCCACGGCGACGCCGACGACCTGGTGGTGTTCGACACCGACATCGGCCGCATCGGCGGGCTGATCTGCGGCGAGCACCTGATGACGCTGGTGCGCGCGTCGATGATCGCGCAGGGCGAGGACATCCACGTCGCGGCGTTTCCGGGCGCGTTCGAGCTGCACACCGGGCCGCGCTTGGAAGAGCCGGAGAAGATGGGCTGCTTCTGGGGCCACTTCGAGGTGCGCGCGCACGCCTTCGAAGCCGGTGCTTTCGTCGTGTCGGCGTGCGCGTCGATCAACGACGACGACGTCGCCGCCGACTTCCCCTACAAGGGCAAGATGAACATCGCCTACGCCAACGGCGGCAGCGAGGTGGTGGCGCCGCTGGGCATCGCGCTCGCCGGCCCGACGTACGGCGAAGCGATGGTGTACGCCGAGCTCGAAGCGTGGATGATCAAGGCCACCAAGGCGATCGTCGACACCATGGGCCACTACGCGCGGCCCGATGTGCTGCGCCTGCTGATGCGGCGCGAAGAAGGCTGGGTGCCAGGCGGTGCCGCGCGCGACCTCGCGCCGCTGCGCACGGTGCTGAACGACGATGCGCTCAAGCGCGCCGCCGACGCGCGCGACGTCGACTCCGACAAGGTGATCGAGATCGCCGAGGGCGTGCGACGCGCCGCTGGGTGAGTGGAACCAGGGCTGAGGGCGGCAGCCCTCAGTCGTGCTTGATGGCGATCGTCTTCAGCGTCGAGAAGCCGTACAGCGCCTCGAAGCCCTTTTCGCGCCCGTGGCCTGAGCTCTTCACGCCGCCGAACGGCAGCTCGACGCCGCCGCCGGCGCCGTAGTTGTTGACGAACACCTGGCCGCACTTGAGCTGCCGCGCCACGCGCAGCGCGCGGCTGCCGTCGCGCGTCCACACGCCGGCCACCAAGCCGAACGCCGTGCCGTTGGCCTGCGCGATCGCATCGGCTTCGTCGTCGAACGAGATCACCACCTGCACCGGGCCGAAGATCTCTTCCTGCGCCAGCCGGTGGTCGTTGCGCACCGGCGCCAGCAGCGTGGGCGCCACGTAGCAGCCGTTGCGCGGCAGGTCGCCACTCAACGGCGCCTGCGCCGCCACGCGCAGCCCGCTGTCGCGCGCCACGCTCAGGTAGCTTTGCACCAGATCGCGCTGGCGCGCCGAGATCAGCGGACCGACGTCGGGGTCGTTGATCGCCGGGCCGACCACGAGGGTCTTGTAGCGCTCGGCCATGCGTGCGACCACGTCGTCGAAGATGTCGGCCTGCACCAGGATGCGCGAGGCGGCCGAGCAGGTCTGGCCGGCGTTCTGCACGCCGGCATTGACCAGGAACGGCAGCGCGGCGTCGAGGTCGGCATCGGCGAACACCACCTGCGGACTCTTGCCGCCGAGTTCGAGCGTGACCGGCACCGCGTTCTTCGCCGCCGCCGCCTGCACCTGCTGGCCCACCGCCACCGAGCCGGTGAACGACAGGTGCTGCACGCCGTGGTGGCGCGCCAGCGCCGCGCCGGCCTCTTCGCCGAGACCCGGCACCACGTTGAGCACGCCGGCGGGCAGGCCGCAGTCGTGTGCGATGCGCGCGAACGCGAGCGCGGTGAGGCAGGCTTCCTCGGCGGGCTTCAGCACGCACGCATTGCCCATCGCCAGCGCCGCGCCGACCGAACGGCCGATGATCTGCATCGGGTAGTTCCACGGCACGATGTGGCCGGTCACGCCATGCGGCTCGCGCAGCGTGAGCGCGGTGTAGCCGTGCGTGAACGGAATCGTCTCGCCCATCACCTTGTCGGCGGCGCCGCCGTAGAACTCCAGGTAGCGCGCCAGCGCGTGCGCATCGGCCAGGCCCTGCTTCACCGGCTTGCCGACATCGAGTGCTTCCATGCGCGCCAACACGTCGGCCAGCTCGGTCACGCGCGCACTCATGCGCAGCAGGATGCGGCCGCGTTCGGCCGCGCTCAGCGTGCGCCAGGGGCCTTCGAGTGCGGCCTGCGCCGCGTAGACCGCGGCGTCGATCTCGGCCGGGCTGCCGCGCGCGATCTGTGTCAGCTCGCTGCCATCGGACGGATTGATCAGCGGCAACGTGCGCCCGAACGATGCACTCTGCCAGTTGCCTGCGATGAACACCGCCCGGGTGTCGAAGTCGATCGATTGCATGGGCTCTCCGCAACGAAAGGCCGTTCACCGCGGCCCGCGCTCGTGTTTGGGGCATGATAGTCCGCATGTCCGGTCTTGTGCCTCGTGTCGCGCCCGGTGTCGTGCGCGCGCAGCACGGCGCTCGCCCCGCTTTGTCTGGCGTCAAGCGGCAGGGCATATGAGCGTCTTCCTGTTCAAGCGCTTTGCGACCTTCGTCGCCACGCTGCTGGTGGCCTCGGTGCTGGTGTTCGCGGTGCTCGACCTGCTGCCGGGCAACGTGGCGCAGGTGATCCTCGGCGACACCGCGACGCCGGAATCGCTGGCGGCCCTGGAGAAGAAGCTCGGCCTCGACCGGCCGGCGCTGGTGCGCTACACCGACTGGATCGGCGGTCTGCTGCAAGGGCCGCACCGCGCAGAGCCATTCGTACGACACGCCCACCGCCGCGCTGATCGCCGAGCGCCTGCAGGTCACACTGCCGCTGGCGGTGATGGCGATGGTGCTCACGGTGGTGATCGGCATCTCGCGCCGGCGTCTTCGCGGCGGCGCGCCAGAACAAGGCGGGCGATGTCGGCGTGATGGGCTTGAGCCAGCTCGGCATCGCGGTGCCGAGCTTCTGGTTCGCGATCCTGCTGATCCTGCTGTTCGCGGTGAAGCTGCAATGGGTCAGCGCCGGCGGCTTCCCGGGCTGGACCGAAGACGCCGGCGGCGGCCTGTGGGACGGCTTCGTCGCGCTGCTGCTGCCCGCCGTTGCGCTGGCGGTGGTGCAGGCCGCGGTGCTGGCGCGCTGGACGCGTTCGTCGGTGCTCGAGACCTTGCGCGAGGACTATGTGCGCACCGCGCGCGCCAAGGGCTTGAGCCGGCGCGCCGTGTTGTGGCACCACGTGCTGCGCAACGCGATGATTCCGGTGCTCACCATCCTGGGCTTGCAGTTCGCGTTCCTGATCAGCGGCACCGTGGTGGTCGAACAGGTGTTCGTGCTGCCGGGCATCGGCCGCCTGGTGTTCCAGGCCATCGCCAACCGCGACCTGGTGGTGGTGCGCGACGTGGTGCTGCTGCTGGTGGCGATGGTGGTGATCGTCAACTTCGTGGTCGACGTGCTGTACGCCGTGATCGACCCGCGGCTGAAGACGAGCGACGCATGAGCGCCGCGCGGCCGCTCCGAAGGCGCGGGGTCCCCCTCGGGGGGACGACCAGGGCGCGCCGGCGCCCAACGGGGGCTACATGAGCGCCGTGCTGGTCGGCGCCGCGCCGCAGAACCACTTCGCCGCGCGCGCGCTGCGCCATCCCAGTTTCGCCATCGGCGCCGCGCTGTCGCTGCTGCTGCTGATCGCCGCCGTGCTGTCGCTGGTGTGGTCGCCGTACCCGCCGGCCGACATCGACATCCCAAGCAAGCTGCAAGGCTCGAGCGCCGCGCACTGGTTCGGCACCGACAGCCTGGGCCGCGACATCGCCTCGCAGCTGCTGGTTGGCGCGCAGGCGTCGATCCTGGTCGGCGTGTTCGCGGTGCTGATCGGCTTTTCGATCGGTGCCGCGCTCGGCCTGCTGGCATCGGCGCGCGGCGGCTGGGTCGAAGAAGCCGTGATGCGGCTGTCGGACTTCACGTTCGCGTTTCCTGCGCTGCTGTCGGCCATCATGCTGGGCGCGATCTACGGGCCGGGGCTGCTGACCGGCATCGTCGCGATCGGCATCTTCAACATCCCGGTGTTCGCGCGCGTCACGCGCGGCGCCGCCAACGCGATCTGGGCCCGCGAGTACGTGCTGGCCGCGCGCGCCGCCGGCAAGAACCGCTGGCAGATCACCTGGCACCACGTGGTGCCCAACATCGCCAGCGCGCTGATCGTGCAGGCCACCAACCAGTTCGCCACCGCGATCATTGCCGAGGCGGCGCTGAGCTACCTGGGCCTGGGCACGCAGCCGCCGATGCCGAGCTGGGGCCGCATGCTCAACGAGGCGCAGACGCAGATGTTCCAGGCGCCGATGCTGGCGGTGTACCCCGGCATGGCCATTGTGCTGGCGGTGCTCGGCCTCAACCTGATGGGCGACGGGCTGCGCGACCTGCTCGATCCCAAACTCGCGCGAAAGCGATGAACCGCATGAAGACCCTGAAGATCGATTTCGTGTCCGACGTGGCGTGCCCGTGGTGCGCCGTCGGACTGAACGCATTGGAGCGTGCGCTCGAACGCGTGCGGCCCGAGCTCGACGCCGAGCTGCACTTCCAGCCGTTCGAGTTGAACCCGACGATGCCCGCCGAAGGCGCCGACACGGTGTTGTACCTGTCGAACAAGTACGGCATCACGCCCGAGCAGATCGCGCGCAACCAGGCGGCGATCCGCCAGCGCGGTGCCGACGTGGGCTTCGCATTCGGCCAGCGCCCGCGCGTGTGGAACACCTTCGATGCGCACCGGCTGTTGCACTGGGCCGGCATGCAGGGCAAGCAACGCGAGCTCAAGCATGCGCTGCTGAAGGCCTACCACGGCGACGGCCGCAACCCCGGCGCGCACGACGTGCTGATCGAGCTCGCCGGCGCCGTCGGCCTCGATGCCGATGCCGCGCGCGAGGTGCTGCAAAGCGGCCGTTATGCCGACGAGGTGCGTGCGGCCGAAGCGATGTGGCAGGAAGCCGGCATCCATTCGGTGCCCGCGATCGTCATCAACGACCGCCACCTGATCTCGGGCGGTCAGCCGCCCGAGGTGTTCGAGCGCGCGCTGCGCCAGATCGCCGAGCAGGAAGGCTGAAATCCCTCGTGGCCCGCAACATCGAGATCAAGGCGCGCGTCGCCAGCATCGATGCCGTGATGCCGCCCGCACGGGCGCTGGCGCAGCACGATGCCGAATTGATCGCACAGGACGACACCTTCTTCCGGGTGCCGCACGGTCGCCTCAAGCTGCGCGAGTTCGCCGATGGCAGCGCCGAGCTGATCCACTACCACCGCGCCGACACGGCGGGCGCCGAAACTGTCGGACTACCGTCGCGTGCCGGTGCCCGATGCCGGCCGCGCTGCGCGAGGCGCTCGAGCGCGCGCTGGGGTTGCTCGGCCGCGTGCGCAAGCAGCGCTGGCTGCTGCTGGCGGGTCAGACGCGCATCCATCTCGATCGCGTCGAGGAGCTCGGCGATTTCGTCGAGCTCGAGGTCGTGCTGCGCGATGGACAAGCCGAGGCCGACGGCGTGCGCATCGCCGACCAGCTGATGCACGAGCTCGGGCTGGCGCATGCCGAGCGCATCGCCGGCGCCTACCTCGACCTGCTGCGGGCTTGACGACGATGGCGTTGCTCGAGGTCCGTGACCTGCGCGTCACGCTGAACACCGCGCGCGGCCCGGCCGATGCGCTGCGTGGCGTGTCGTTCGCGATCGACCGCGGCGACACCGTGGGCCTGATCGGCGAATCGGGCTGCGGCAAGTCGATCACCGCGCTGGCGCTGATGGGCCTGCTGCCCGAGGGCGCGATCGTCGCCGGCTCGATCCGGCTCGACGGGCGCGAGCTGGTCGGACCTGTCCGAAGGCGAGTTGTGCCAGCTGCGCGGGCGGCGTCTGGGCATGGTGTTCCAGGAGCCGATGACGGCGCTCAATCCGCTGCACACCGTCGGCCACCAGATCGCCGAACCGTTGCGCGTGCACCTGGGCCTGAGCCCGCGCGAGGCCCGCGCGCGCGCGCTGCAGTTGCTCGAGCGCGTGCGCGTGCCGCAGGCGGCGCGACGGCTCGACGCCTATCCGCACCAGATGTCCGGTGGCCAGCGCCAGCGGGTGGTGATCGCGATCGCGCTCGCCTGCGGACCCGACCTGCTGATCGCCGACGAACCGACCACCGCGCTCGACGTCACCGTGCAGCGCGAGGTGCTCGACCTGATCGGCGAGCTGGTGGCCGAGCGCGGCATGGGGCTGCTGCTGATCAGCCACAACCTCGGCGTGATGGCGCGAACCGTGCGGCGGCTGATGGTGATGTACGGCGGCATCGTGGCCGAGTCGGGCCCCACCGACAGCGTGTTCGCGCGCCTGGCGCATCCCTACACGCGCGCGCTGTTCGCCGCCGCGTCCGCGCCTCGGGCTGGCGCGCGGCACGCGGCTGCCGACGATTCCCGGGCGGGTGCCCGAACTGGCCGACCTGCCCAAGGGCTGTCCGTTCGCCGACCGCTGCACGCGCGTGGTCGACGAGTGCCGCGTCGCGATCCCACCGGCGTTGCCGGTGAGCGCGCCCGGCCGCACCGAAGCGCTCACGAACCGGAGCGCGCAGCGCGAAGGTCCTCTGGTGAACCCGGCGCACGATGCGCGCTGCCTGCGCATGCACGGCGCACACGAGGCGGTGCATGTCTGAGCCGCTGGTCGAGGCCGGGCACGTCAGCCGCCACTACCGGCTGCCGCGCGAAACGCTGTTCGGCGCGCCGCCGGTGGTGCGCGCGCTCAACGACGTGAGCTTCACGCTGCAGGCCGGGCGCAGCCTCGGCGTGGTGGGCGAGTCGGGCTCGGGCAAGAGCACGCTGGCGCGGTTGGTGATGGCGCTGGAGAAGCCCGACGCGGGGCACGTGCTGCTTCGCAGGCCAGGACCTCGCGGCGCTCGACGCCGCAGCGTTGCGCCGCGCGCGGCGCGGGCTTTCAGATGGTGTTCCAGGATCCGTACGGCTCGCTCGATCCGCGCCGCACGGTGGGCCAGACGGTCTCGGAGCCGCTGGCGGTGCTGCACGGCGCGGCCGTGGCCGAGCAGCGCGAGCGCGCCAGCGAGGCGCTCGCCGCGGTGGGGATGCGCACCAGCGACCTCGACAAGTACCCGCACGAGTTCTCCGGTGGGCAGCGCCAGCGCATCGCGATCGCGCGCGCGCTGATCACGCGGCCGCAGCTGATCGTGGCCGACGAGCCGGTGAGCGCGCTCGACGTGTCGGTGCAGGCGCAGGTGCTCAACCTGATGCAGGACCTGCAGGACCGTTACGGCGTGACCTATCTGTTCATCAGCCACGACCTGGCGGTGGTCGACCTGGTGTGCGACGAAGTGGTGGTGCTGCAGCACGGCGTGGTGGTGGAGCGCGGCGCCACGCGCGAGGTGTTCAACCACCCGCAGCACGACTACACGCGCACGCTGCTGGCCGCCGCGCCGCAAGCCGAATCGCCGGTGGTGCAGCCGGCCTAGCCCGCCGCCGCGGCGGCTGCGCAGGCACCGCCCACGCACCAGGACCGGATCCCGACATCTGCTAGGGTTGCCACGTCGTGCCACCGCCACGGGTTCGGGCACCATCTCGCACCGGGAAGCTGACAGGAGCTCACGATGACATTGCACCGCCGCGCGGCACTCGCCGCGCTCGCACTGGCCGCCGCACTGACCGCGCCGCTGGCGCTCGCACAGGGCAAGAAGGACACGCGTCACGCTGGCCATGGTGCTGGAGCCGCCGGGCCTCGACCCGACCATCGCGCCGGCCGCGGCGATCGGCGAGATCGTGCACTACAACGTGCTCGAAGGCCTGACCAAGATCAACGTCGACGGCTCGGTCACGCCGCTGCTGGCCGAGAGCTGGACCATGGACCCCGACGGCAAGCAGCTACACCTTCAAGCTGCGAAAGGCATCAAGTTCCAGGACGGCGAGGCCTTCGACTCGTCGGCGGTGAAGTTCAGCTTCGAGCGCGCGAAGGACGAGAAGAGCACCAACAAGGCGAAGAGGGCGGTGTTCGACAACATCAGCTCGATCAGCGCGCCCGACCCGCACACGGTGATCCTGACGCTGAACAACGCCGACGGCAACTTCCTGTTCCGCATGGGCGAGAACACCGCGGTGATCCTGCACCCGAAGAGCGCCGCCGACGACCGCGACCAAGCCGATCGGCACCGGGCCGTTTCACGTTCGAGGACTGGAAGAAGGGCACCTCGGTCACGCTGGCCAAGTGGGACGGCTTTCGCGATGCCAAGTCGATCAAGCTCAAGCGCGTGACATTCCGCTTCATCAACGACCCGGCCGCGCGCGTGGCGGCGCTGCTGGCCGGCGACATCGACGGCGTGCCGCGCCTCGACGCGCCGCAAGCGCTCAAGCAGTTGCAGGCCGACAAGCGCTTCGTGGTCGAGATCGGCGCCACGCGCCGGCAAGGGCATCATGACGATCAACAACAAGAAGAAGCCCTTCGACGACGTGCGCGTGCGCCGCGCGCTGATGCACGCGATCGACCGCAAGGCCTTCATCGACGGCGTGCTCGAAGGCCTGGGCAAGCCGATCGGCAGCCACTTCGCGCCCACCGATGCCGGCTATGTCGACCTCACCGGCGTCGTACCCGTACGACCCCGAGAAGGCCAAGGCGCTGCTGAAGGAGGCCGGCGTGGCGACGCCGCTGAACGTCACGCTGACGCTGCCGCCGCCGCAGTACGCGCGCAAGGGCGGCGAGGTGGTGGCCGCGCATGCTGGCCAAGGTCGGCGTGGTGGCCAAGATCGAGAACGTCGAGTGGGCGCAATGGCTCGGCGGCACCTTCAAGGGCAACTTCGACCTCACGATCATCAACCACGTCGAGCCGCTGGACTACATGCAGTACGCCAACACGTCGTACTACTGGGGCTACGACAGCAAGGCATTCCGCGACCTGGCGGCCAAGCACGCGGCGAAGCGGCGAACCCGAAGGAGCGCACGCAGGCTGTTCGGCGAGCTGCAGAAGATGCTGGCCACCGACGCGGTCAACGCCTTCATCTTCAACCCGGCGCAGGTGGCGGTGTCGAAGAAGGGCCTGAAGGGCCTGTGGGCCAGCTCGCCGATCGCGCCAACGACATGGCCGCGGTGTCCTGGCAGTGAGGCGGGCGCGCTGCGTGGCTGATCTGCACCAGCTCGACGCCGAGCGAGCTGCCGGCGCTGTACCGCGCGCGCGAGGCGTCGCCGGTGGAGGTGGTGCGCGCCGTCATCGCGCACATCGAGCGCTGCGAGCCGCAAGCTGCAGGCGCTGTATGCCTACGACCCCGAAGGCGCGCTGGCCAGGCGCGCGCGCCAGCGAGGCGCGCTGGGCCGACGGCGCAGCCGCTGTCGCGCGCTCGACGGCGTGCCCGGCACGCTGAAGGAAAACATCGCCTCCAAGGGCACGCCGATGCCGGTGGGCACCGCGGCGTCGCTGCTGACCCCGGCCGCCGAAGATGCGCCGCCCGCCGCGCGCTGGCGCGAAGCGGGCGCGGTGCTGCTGGCCAAGACCACGATGCCCGACTACGGCATGTTGTCGTCGGGCCTGTCGAGCTTTCACAAGCTGGCGCGCAACCCGTGGGACCTGAGCAAGAACCCGGGCGGCATCGAGCGCCGGCGCCGGCGCCGCGGCGGCCGCCGGCTACGGGCCGCTGCACGTGGGCACCGACATCGGCGGCTCGATCCGCCTGCCGGCCGGCTGGTGCGGCGTGTTCGGCCTGAAGCCGAGCCTGGGCCGCATCCCGATCAAGCCGCCGTATGCCGGCCGCGTGGCCGGCCCGATGACGCGCACGGTGATGGATGCGGCGCTGCTGATGGCCGAGCTCAGCAAGCCCGACTGGCGCGACACGATGAGCCTGCCGTACCAGGCCATCGAGTGGACACGCACTGCAGCGCGAAACCAAAGGGCTGAAGCTCGGCCTGCAGCTCGACGCCGGCTGGGGTCTCGCGGTCGAGCCCGAGGTGCGCGACGCCGTCGTGGCCGCGGCGAAGGCGTTCGAGGCCGCCGGGGCCATCGTCGAGCCGATGCCGGCGTTCTCCACGCGCGCGCACATCGACGGCATGGACCGCTTCTGGCGCATGCGCAGCTGGCTCGACATGCAGGCGCTGCCGCCCGAGCGGCGCGACAAGGTGCTGCCGTACATCCGCGCCTGGGTCGAGCCGGGCGCGCGGCTCACCGCTGCCGAGGTGTTCGATGGCTACAGCCCAGATGGGTGCGATGCGCGACGCCGCGGTCGACGCCTGCCAGCCGTTACGACTTCGTGCTGTCACCGGTGAGCCCGGTGCCGACGTATGACGCCGAGTGGGCGGGTCCCGACCAACGACCCGGAGCGGCCGCTCGAGCACATCGCCTTCACGCTGCCGTACAACATGAGCGAGCAGCCGGCCGCGTCGATCAACTGCGGCTACACGTCGACGGGATTGCCGATCGGCCTGCAGATCATCGGCCACCGGCATGATGATCTGGGTGTGCTGCAGGTGGCGCGGGCCTACGAGCAGATGCGCCCGCCGCAAAGGCCCTGGCCTACCTTTTAGCCCCCACGCTCGGTTTGTTCGCCGGTCCGCCAGGGGACTGGCTTGAATGCGGTGTGGCCCTGCGCCAAGCCGCAATGACGATCCATGCCGTGAGCGCCGCGGCGCCGAGCGTGCCGTGCACTGCGGCCACGCCGGCGACGCCGAAGCGCTCCACCACCACGCCGAAGGCCAGCGTCAACAGCGCATAACCGGCGGCCGCGCGCAACGGCGAGGTGCCCCGCTCCCCGCGCCGCGCCGGCGCCCACAACTGCCCGCCCCAGGCCAGACCCCACGCGGCGCCGTGCGCGAGCGCGAGTCCCAACAGATCGTGCGGCGCCGGGGCCCACATTGCGAGCGCGGCGCCCAGTGCCAGCAACGCGGCGCATACGCCCGACAGCTGGCGGGTCGACCAGGCGCCGATCGAGCCGCGCAGCAGCCACACCGGGCCGAACATCGCGGCGAGGTGCAGCAGCACCATCGCTTGCGGCGGCACCGATTGCGCACGGCACCACGCGGCCATCCACGGCAGCGCGGCCATCATCGGCAGCATCGCCAGGCCGGCCAGCAAAGTGGGCCACTGCAGCGTGTCGCGCCAGGCGCCGGCCGGCCACGCGGGCAGTGAGCAGTCGAACAGACCGGCGCGGCAACCCGGTGCGCGTGGCTGAGCGGGCGCATCGCGCTGCAGTGCGACCAGCAAGATCGCGATCACGATGACGAAGATGCCCAGCCGCAGCGACAGGGTGATGCCATCGCCCACGTCGCCGAGCACCAGGCCCGCCACCAGCGCGCCGGCGGCGGCCGCGGCGATCGGCGGCGCGGGTGGCAGGCGCTGCGCGAGCCGCAGGCCGCGCACGACGCCGGAAGCCGACGCAGTGAGCGCAGCCCAGGCGAGCAGTGCGATCCACAGTGCAGCGACCCCACCGCCGTGCACGGTGCTCCACAACGCCAGCGCGGTGACGGCTGCGGTGACGATCAGCATGGCGGCGCGCGCCAGCGGCCGCCACGCCCCGCTGGTGGCAAGCGCAGCGGCCGCGCCGAGCGCCAGCAACCACGCTGCCACCAGCGCGAAGCCGTTCGCGACACCGGGCGCGAGCGCCATCGCGAAGCTGCCGATGCCGATCCAGCCGGCGATCAGCAGCGACCACGCGCACGCGCGCGCCGCGCTCAGGCGCAGCGGCGCACGTGCGGACGTCACGGCGTTCACTTGGCCATCTCGTGGGCGAAGGGCGCCGGCCACTGCAGCGTGTGCCCGGTGCGGGCCGCGAAGCGCACCAGATCGTCGGGCGTGTCGATGTCCAGCGCATAACGCCGGTTGTCGGTGTCGAACCAGCGCACGCGCTCAGGATGCGATGCGCGCCACTTGCGGCACGCGGCATCGGATTCACCCGCCAGCCACTCGTCGCGCAACGCGGCATCGAAGATCACCGGGTTGCCCGGACGCGTCTCGCCGTCGACGGTGACGCGCGGCACCACCATCGAGGCGTCGCCGCGCTTCTTGAATGCGCCGATCAGCGCCACGATGTCGGCCTCGCCGACCAGCGGCTGATCGGCCAGCGCCACGATCACCGCATCGAGGCGCGGCGACAACGCCTGCAGCCCGAGCCGCACCGAGGTGTGCTGGCCTCGATCGGGCTCGGGGTTGCGCACGATCGTGATCGGGAACGGCGCGACCACCGGTTCGATCGCATCGGCATGGTGGCCGAGCACCACCACCAGTTCGTCGACGCCGGCGCCCGACAGCGCGACGCACTGGCGCACGATCAGCGGCACGCCGCCGAGTTCGAGCAGCGCCTTCGGCCGGCGGCCGAGGCGCGAGCCCGCGCCCGCCGCGAGCAGCACCGCGCCGACCGTCGTGCGGCTGTACAGGCCGTTGGCTTTGAGCAGGCAACCCATGTGTCAGAACTCCTGGTCGCGGATTTCGATGCCACTCGCGGCAACGGCCATCCGGCATCGGCGTGCCTCACGTCGGAGGTGGGTCATGTCAGTGCGTCGATCACGCGGGGCAGTGCATCGCGAAGCGCGCGCAAGCTGCCGCCGGATGCGAGCAAGTCGATGTGCGGCCGCGCCGCCTGCATGCCGATCGACACCGGCGCGAAGCCCGGATCGTCGAGCAGCGGGTGGATCCACACCACGCGCCGCGCGCGCCGCTGCAACTCGGCCAACGCATCGGACAGGCGCTGCGGATCACCGGTGTCGTAGCCGTCGCTGAAGATCAGCACCGCGGTGCGCGAGTGCAGCAGACGCGCCCCGTGCTCGCGGTTGAAACCAGCAAGGCTGTCGCCGATGCGCGTGCCGCCGCCGAAGCCTTGCGCGATGAAGTGCAGCTGTTCCTGTGCACGCCATGGATCGGGGTCGTGCAATGCGCGCGACACCGCGGTGGTGTGGGTGTGAAAGATGAAGCTGTGCACGTCGCTGCGTTCGGCCGCCAGCGCACGCGCCAGGCGCAGGTAGAAGAAGCTGGTCTGCGACATCGAGCGGCTGACGTCGATCAGCAGCACCAGGCGCGGCTGCACACGGCGCCGCTGCCGCCACGCCAGGTGGACCGGCGTGCCGCCGCTGGCCACGCTGCGGCGGATGGTGGCCGGCAAGTCGAGCCGGCGGCCGCGATCGGATCGGCGCGTGCGGCGCAGCTGCATCTGCCGGATGCGGCGCGCGAACTGGCGCATCAGCGCTTCGATGTCGATGGTGTGTTCGCGCGCGGTCAGCGTGCGGAAGTCGGCCGAACCCAGCGCTTCTTCGCGGCTGGCGACATGCGGCGGGCGAGCGGCGTCGTGATCGTCGGTGCCGGTCGATGCATCGCCACCCGCCGTGCCCGCCTGCAAACCGCTTCGCACGCGCTGCGCATCACGCGCCACCGGCTGCTGCCAGCGGTTGGCCGGCAGGAACCAGGCGTCGAACAAGTCGTCGAAGCGCCGCCACTCGTCGGCGCGCCCGCACAACAGCGCCTGCAGGCTCCAGCGCAACAGGTCGGACTGCAGCACACCGCCGTGCAGCGCGGTGCGCAAGGTCGGCACCGCATCGGCACCCACCGCGAAGCCGTTGGCACGCAGGAACGCGGGAAAGCCCGCGAGGCGCTCGGCCACGCGCGTGCCGATGGTGCCGGCACCGCTGCTCAGCCCGTCGCCGGGCCGCCCCAAAGCGGGCTGCGCCCCCTCGGGGGGCCGCGCAGTCGCGAAGCGACCAGCGTGGGGGCGGTCGTTCAACACGCTGCCGCCAGTCGCGCCACCACCTCGCGCGGAAACGCGGCCCGGTCGTCGCGCGTCTTGATCAAGGCGCTCAGTGTGTCGAGGATGCGCTCGACGCCGTTCACGTCGATCGACGACACGTTCAAACGCAGCAGCGCCGCGGCCCAATCGAGCGTCTCGGCGATGCCCGGCTTCTTCTGCAGGTCGATCCTGCGCACCGCCTGCACGAAGGCCACGATCTGCTGCGCCAGCGCGGGTGCGATCTCGGGCGCCTTCTTGCGCACGATCGCGAGCTCCTTGTCGTGGTCGGGATAGTCGATGTACTGGTACAGGCAGCGCCGGCGCAGCGCGTCGGACAGCTCGCGCGTGCCGTTGGAGGTGATCACCACCATCGGCCGGTGGGTGGCGCGCACGGTGCCGAGTTCGGGGATCGACAGCTGCCACTCCGACAACAGCTCCAGCAAATAAGCCTCGAACGCCTCGTCGGCGCGGTCGATCTCGTCGATCAGCAGCACCGGCGCCGAATCGCCGCTGATCGCCTCGAGCAGCGGGCGCTTGAGCAAATAGCGCTCGGAGAAGATGTCCTGCTCCTTCTGCTGCAGGCCGCGCTCGTCGTGCTCGAGCAGCTTGATCGCCAGCAGTTGGCGCTGGTAGTTCCACTCGTACATCGCGGCGTGCGCGTCGAGCCCTTCGTAACACTGCAGGCGGATCAGCCGCGCGTCGCGCACCACGGCCAACACCTTGGCCACCTCGGTTTTGCCGACCCCGGCGTCGCCTTCGAGCAGCAGCGGGCGCTGCAGGTCGTGCATCAGCAACAGCGCCGCGGCGAGCGACGGCTCGGCGATGTAGCCGGCGTGCGCGAGCTCCTGCTGCAACGCAGCGAGCTCGACGCTGCGTGGCGACGGCGTCATGTCTTCTTGCTGCCGAACAAGGAACCCAGCCAGCCTTTCAGCACCGCCCACATCAAGGCCAGGCCGTTGAGCGGCTGCGCCTCCGCCGCCGGCGCCAGGGGCGCGCTCGGTGCGGCGCCCACACCGCCCGCCGCCGCGGATGACGCGGTCTGGGCCTGCAATGCCTGCACGCGAGTCGCGAAATTGGCGGCGAACTGGCCGAGCACCTGCTCGGTCACCGGCGCCATGAAGCGCTGGCCAAAGGTGGCGGCCTTGCCGCTGACCGACACGTCGCTGATGCCGACCAGATTGCACGACGCAGCGTCGATCGCGTCGACGCGCGCGGTCAGGTCCATCGTCGCGCCCGAACCACCGGCCGAGTCGGTGCCCTTGGCCAGCAGCTGCAGCGTGCGCGCGGCAGCATCGAGTCGCTTGACCTCGATGTCGCCGCGAAACGACATGCTCGCCGGGCCCAGCTTGAGCGCGACGGTGCCCTTGTAGTGCGTGTCGTCGATACGCTCGGTCACCTTGGCGCCCGGCATGCAGCTGGCCACGCCCTCGATGTCCTGCAGCAGCGCCCATGCGGTGTCGGCCGACGCCGGCATGGGAAAGGTCTTCTCGAGCTGGACTTTCACCGTTGATGCCTCAACGCTTGTTCAGCCCCAGCTCCTTCAGTTGCTGCCAGACGCGGAAGGCGGTGTGGGGCATGTCCATGTGCGTGACACCCAAGTGTGCAAACGCGTCGATCACCGCGTTGCTGAAGCAGGGAATGCCGCCGACGTGCGGCGACTCGGCCACGCCCTTGGCGCCGATCGGGTGGTGCGGGCATGGCGTGACGGTGTGGTCGGTCTCCCAGTGCGGCGTTTCCATCGCGGTGGGCAGGAAGTAGTCCATCAGGCTGTTGCCCAGGAGGTTGCCGTGTTCGTCGAACGGCATTTGCTGCCCCATCGCGACCGCGAACGCCTCGGTCAGTCCGCCATGGATCTGGCCTTCGATGATCATCGGGTTGATGCGCGTGCCGCAGTCGTCGAGCGCGTAGAAGCGCCGCACCCGCGTGTCGCCGGTGAACTTGTCGATGTCGACCACGCACAGGTAGGCGCCGAACGGGAACGTGAGGTTGGGCGGGTCGTAGTACGACACCGCGTTCAGCCCCTGCTCCATGCCGGCCGGCAGGTTGCCGGTGTGCGACGCCATGCACAGCTCTTTCATGGTCTTGGCCTGGCTGGTGTTGCCCTTGACCTGGAAGCGGTCGATCTCCCATTCCAGATCGCCTTCGCCCACTTCCAGCAGATGGGCCGCGATCTGCTTGGCCTTTTCCTTGATCTTGCGTGCCGCCTGCGCGGTGGCCGCACCCGACACCGGCGTCGAACGCGAGCCCCAGGTGCCCGCGCCGTACGGCGCGTTGTCGGTGTCGCCTTCCTCGACAACGATGTCGCTCGCCGGCAGGCCGAGTTCGGTGGCGATGATCTGCGCGTAGGTGGTCGCGTGGCCCTGGCCCTGCGTCATCGTGCCCAGGCGCGCGATCACGCCGCCGGTGGGGTGCACGCGGATCTCGCACGAATCGAACAGGCCGATGCCGAGGATGTCGCACACCTTGGTCGGCCCGGCGCCGACGATCTCGGTGAAGGTGGAAATGCCGATGCCCATCAGCGTGGGACAGTTCGGGTCGGCGCGTTTGGCTTCCTGCTCGCTGCGCAGGTCGTCGTAGTCGACCGCCTTCAGCACCTTGTCGAGTGCCGCGTGGTAGTTGCCGGAATCCAGCGTCCAGCCCAGGGACGTGGTGTACGGAAACTGTTCGGCCTGCACGAAGTTGCGGCGCCGGATCTCGGCCTTGTCGACGCCGATCTTCTGCGCCAGCACGTCCATCATGCGTTCGATCAGGTACACCGCCTCCGTCACGCGCAGCGAGCAGCGGTAGGCCACGCCGCCGGGCGCCTTGTTGGTGTAGACCGCGTCGACGCGGCAGTACGCGTTGGGGATCGCGTACGACCCGGTGCAGATGGAGAACAGGCCGGCCGGCAGCTTGCTCGCCGACACGTGCGAGTTGAACGCGCCGTGGTCGGCCAGCGCGGTGAAGCGCAGCCCCTTGATGCGCCCGTCCTTGTCGGCGGCCAGTTCGCCCACGCCGTGGTAGTCGCGGGCGAAGCCGGTGGTCGAGATGTTGTCGATGCGCGATTCGATCCACTTGACCGGCACGCCGGTCACGATCGAAGCGACGGTTGCGACGACGTAGCCGGGATAGATCGGCACCTTGTTGCCGAAGCCGCCGCCGATGTCGCCACCGACCACGCGGATCTTGCTTTCCGCGATGCCCGACAGCATCGCCAGCACGGTGCGCAGCAGGTGCGGGATCTGCGTGGTCACGTACAGCGTGAGGTTGCCGGTGGCCTTGCTGAACGAGGCCACGCAGCCGCAGGTCTCGAGCGGGCAGGGGTGCACGCGCGGGTTCAGGATCTCTTCGCGCACCGTGACCTCGGCGCCCTTGAACGCCGCGTCGGCGGCCGCCTTGTCGCCGGCCTCCCAGGTGAAGATGTGGTTCGGGTGCGTGCGCGGCCCGTGGCCGACTTCTTTCTTGTCGGCGATGTCCTCGCGGATGACCACCGCATCCTTGTCCATCGCCTTCTTCGGGTCGACGATCGCAGGCAGCTCCTCGTAGTCGACCTCGACCAGCGCGGCGCCGTCATAGGCGGCGTAACGGTCGGTGGCCAGCACCATCGCCACCTCCTGCAGCTGGAAGTGCACCTTCTGGTCGGCCAGCACCGCCTGCACGTCGGCGCCGACGGTGGGCATCCAGTGCAGCTTCACCGGCTTCAGGTCGTCGGCGGTCAACACCGCGACGACACCGGGGCAGGCCAGCGCCTTGCTCTTGTCGATGCCCTTGATGCGCGCGTGCGCATACGGGCTGCGCACGAGGGCGCCGAACAGCATGCCGGGCAGCTTGATGTCGTCGATGTATTGCCCTTGGCCGCGGATGAACTTGGCGTCTTCCTTGCGCAGCAGCGAGGTGCCCATGCCCTGCAGTTGGTCTTCGCGCGCCTTCAGATCGGACAGGTCGCCCATGGCGTGTCTCCGGTGTGTGCGTCGGTGGAGGTTGAGGCCGATCAGGCCGTTGCGGTCTGCGCAGCGGCGAGCTTCTTGGCCGCCGACTGCACTGCTTTCACGATGTTCTGGTAGCCGGTGCAGCGGCACAGGTTGCCCGCCAGGCCGTAACGGATCTGCTGCTCGCTCGGATTCGGGTTTTCTTTCAGCAGCCGGTAGGCGCGCACCAGCATGCCGGGCGTGCAGTAGCCGCACTGCAGGCCGTGTTCCTCGTGGAACGCCTGCTGGATCGCATGCAGCACGCCGCCTTGCTCCAGGCCTTCGACCGTGAGCACGTCGGCGCCGTCGCATTGCACGGCCAGCATCGTGCAGGCCTTGACCGACATGCCGTCGACATCGACCGTGCAGGCGCCGCAGTGCGAGGTCTCGCAGCCGATGTGCGGCCCGGTGTGCGCCAGGCGCTCGCGCAGCGTGTGGATCAGCAGCTCGCGCGCCGGCACCGTCACGTCGACGGCCTTGCCGTTGAGCTGGAAACTGATCTTGTGGGTGTTCGACATGGTCCGCTCCCTTGGTCAGGCTTTGGCGCGCGACTGGGCGATCTGCAGCGCGCGGCGCGCCATCTCGCCGGCCATCGCGGTCTTGTAGTCGGCGTCGCCGCGCAGGCACACACCGGGCGCGCACGGTTCGGTGGCCAGGCGGGCCGCCTCGGTGAGCGTGCTCTCGTCGAGCGCCTTGCCGACCAGGTAGTCCTCGGCCTTGCAGCACTTCAGCGGCGTGGGGCCGGCATTGGTGAGCGTCATCGACACGCGCGCCACGGTGCCACCCTTCATCTGCAACAGCACCGCCGCCGCGGCGGTGGCGAAGTCGCCGGTCTTGCGCTTGAACTTGGAGTACGACCAGCCGGTGCCCGCCGCTGGCATCGGGATGCGGATCTGCGTCAGGATCTCGTCGGCTTGTGCCAGCGTTTCGTACAGCCCGACAAAGTAGTCCTCGGCCTTGACGACCCGCTCGCCCTTCGGCCCGGTCAACACGAACGATGCGTCGAGCGCCAGCATCAGCGCCGGGTGGTCGTTGGCCGGGTCGCCGTGGCAGATGTCGCCGCCGATCGTGCCGCGGTAGCGCACTTGCGGGTCGGCGATCTGGCCCACGCCCTCGGCGAGCAGCGGCAGCCGCTCGGCCACCAGCTTGGAATTCAGCAATTCGTGCTCGGTGGTCATCGCGCCGATGCGGATCTCGCTGCCCGATTGGCCGATGCCCTTGAGGTCCGGGATCTTTCCGAGGTCGATCAGCGCGCTCGGCGTCGCGAAGCGCAGCTTCATCATCGGCAGCAGGCTGTGGCCGCCGGCCAGCAGCTTGGCGTCGGGGCCGAGCGAGCCCAGCAGTTGGATCGCGTCGGCGACCGAGCGCGGCGCGTGGTAGTGAAACCCTGCAGGAATCATGGCGTGCGTCTCCTCACGGCTTCGGGCGGTTCCAGCCTGTTGTGGCCGTGACGGCTATTCAAGCACCAAGTCGCGGCGCGCGCATCGGGCCCAAGCCGGTGATTCCCCTGGGGCCGAACGGCTCGGTGCTCCATGGCGGCACAGCCGTGGCGTTAGAGTGCGGCATGGCCCTGAAAGACGCGCGCGGCAACCTGCTCGGCACCGACTCGGCGGCTGCGCGCGACGCCACCGAGACGGCGCTGTGGCGGATGATGTCGTTCTACGACCCGCCGCTCGGCGACCTCGACCGCGCGATCGCGCACGACCCGCATTGGTCGCTGCCGCACGCGATGAAGGCCGGCTTCCTGCTCAGCCTGACCGAGCCGTCGATGGTGCCCGAGGCGCATGGCCACCTGGAGCGCGCACTGGCGCTGCTGCCGGCGGCGCCGACCCGCGAACGGGTGCATGTGGAGGCCACCCAGCGCGTGCTCGACGGACGCTGGCACGACGCCTGCGCGCTGTGGGACGAGTGGCTGCTCGACCATCCGCGCGACGCGCTGGCGCTGCAGTGGGCGCACCTGTGGGATTTCTACCGCGGCGACTTGGTCAACCTGCGTGCCCGCCCGGCGCGCGCGCTGCCCGAGTGGGACGAGGCCGATCCGCTGTTCCCGCACGTGCTGGCGCTGCACGCCTTCGGCCTGGAAGAGAACAACCTGCAGGTGCAGGCCGAGGAGGCGGGCCGGCGCGTGATGGCGTCCGATCCGCGATCGCCGTGGGCGATCCATGCGGTGGCGCACGTGATGGAGATGCAGGGCCGCTTCGACGAAGGGGCCGCCTGGCTGCGCCAGCACCAGCGCCACTGGGCCGAAGGCAACGGTTACGCCTGCCACCTGTGGTGGCACCTGGCGCTGTTCCGCCTCGAGGGGCTCGACGACACCGGCGTGCTGCGACTGGTCGACGCGCATCTGGCGGGCGATGCCTTGCAGGTCACGCTGCAGCGCGTCGATGCGGCCGCACTGTTGTGGCGGCTGCACTTGTTGGGCGTGGACGTGCGCGAACGGTGTACCGCGCTGGTGGCAGGGTGGGATCTGGCCGACGACTGTGCCGGCTACTACGCGTTCAACGACGTGCACGCGCTGCTGGCCATGCTGGCGGCCGACGACGGCGCGCGCGCCGAGCACTGGGTGGCGCGCTGCGCCGCGCGGGCACTGGCCGCCGACGATGCGCCGCGCAGCAACCACACGATGGCGCGTGAGGTCGGGGCGCCGCTGATGCGCGCGCTGCTGGCGTTCGCGCGCGGCGAGGCGGGCGCGGCGGCGCAGACGCTGTACGGCGTGCGTGCCAAGGCCCAGCGCTTTGGCGGCAGCCACGCCCAGCGCGACGTGATCGACCAGACGCTGCTGGCGGCTGCCGGTGCCGATCCGGGCGTCCGATCGCTCGGTCGCGCGGTGCTCAACGAAAGGCGCTCGGCCAAGCCGGTCAGTCCATTGACCCGCCACTGGGCCGAGCGGCTCGGTGTGGCGCTGGCCTGAAGGGAGTCAACCATGCCCACCCCGCTGAAGGTGATCGACGACCACATCGGCGAACACCTGCGCGAGAGCGAAGCCAGTGGCGAACTGCGCAGCGCGCACAGCTTTGGCAAGCCGATGCAATTCAACGACGGCTACGACGACACGCCGGCCGAACTGCGCATGGCGATGAAGATCTTGCACGACGCCGGCGTGGTGCCGCCCGAGGTCGAGCTGATGCAGCAACTCGGGGCGCTGCGACGCGACGCGGCGGCGGCCGCCGACCCGGAGCATTCGCGCGCGCTGTCCAAGCAGGCCAGCGACCTGGAGCAACTGATCAAGCTGCGCCTGGAGCGGCTGAACACCGGCTCGTGGTGAGCGCGGGGCTCTAGATCTAGATGTAGGGCTCTGGCAGCTTCTCGTCGGCGAACACGCGCTGCACCGCGGGTCGCTCCAGCATGCGCTTCAGGTAGGGCCCGAGGTGCGGCCACTCGCGCGCCGGCTTGGCGGCCGGGCCCTTGAAGCCGCGCGTCCAGCGGCCCATCACGAACGCATACGGGTCGAGCGCGCTGAACCGCTCGCCCAGCAGCCACGGCCCACGGTGCGACGCGAGGTGCGCGTCGAGTTGCGACAGCAGTTCGCCGATGCGCTGCTGCGCGTGCGTGCGCACCTGCGCGGCGCCTTCGGTGTTGCCGTCGTCGACCGAGCGCTCGGCGTAGAAGTACGGGACCATCGTCGCCTGCAGCGAGTTGGTCATCCAGATCAGCCACTTGTAGAAGTGGGCGCGCTCCACCGTGCCGAGCGGCGGCGCCATCTTGGCCTCTGGGTGCGTGTCGACCAGGTGCAGACAGATCGCCGCGGTTTCATAGAGCACCAGCGCGCCGTCCTGCAGCACCGGGATCAGTCCGTTGGGGTTGAGCTTCAGGTATTCGGGTGACTTGTGCGCGCTCTTCGTGCGGTCGACCAGCTTCAGCTCGAAGGGCAGCTTGAGCTCATGCAGCAGGATGTGCGGCACCATGCTCGCGTTGCCGGGGTAGTAGTGAAGCGCGAGCATCGGTGCAAGTCCTCAATGGTGGTTTGCGAGTGTGGGCCGAGCGCCGGGCCGCCCCAAGCCGGGCCAGCCCTCGGGGGCAGCGCCGGCACGACAGCGCCAAGTGTGGGGGCCTATGTCACGCAGCCGGCGTCGACCGTGGCGACCGCGCCGGTGGCCACCGGCGCGGGGATGCGGTAGCCGTAGCGCACCGCGGTGAGCTCGGCCAGGATGCCCACCGCGATCTCCGGCGGCGTGCGCGCCCCGTTCTTCAGCCCCACCGGACCGTGCAGGCGTTCGAACTCGGCCTCGGTCATGCCGAAGTGTTCGATCAGGCGCTGCTTGCGCTTGGTCTGGTTGGCGCGCGACCCAATCGCACCGACGTAGAACGCCGGGCTCCTCAGCGCCTCCATCAGTGCCAGGTCGTCGAGCTTGGGGTCGTGCGTGAGCGCGATGATCGCGGTGTGGCCGTCGACCTTGAGCTCGGTGAGCAGGTCGTCGGGCATCTGGCGCGACAGCGTGGCGCCCTCGATCGCAAACCCGGTGGCGTATTCCTCGCGCGGGTCGCAGACGAGCACCTCGTAGTCGAGCGCGCGCGCCATCTGCGCCAGGTACTGCGTCATCTGGCCGGCGCCGATCAGCACCAGGCGCCAGCGCGGGCCGTGGTGCGTGGTGAGCGTGGTGTCGGTGAGTTGCAACTCGTCGGTGTCGCCGGCCGGCTGCAACGTGACCTCGCCGCTGGCGATGGTCAGCACCCGCCGCACGCGCTCGCCCTTGGACAGGCGTTCGAGCAGCTCGCCGATGCGCGTGCGCGGCATCACCGGCTCGAGCACCAGCTCGATCAAGCCGCCGCAGGGCAGCCCGAAGCGGTGCGCGGCGTCGGCGTCGATGCCGTAGCGCACCACCTGCGGCAGGCCGGTGGTGAGCGCGCCTTCGCGCGCCTTGTCGATCAGGTCGTCCTCGATGCAGCCGCCGGAGACCGAGCCGGTGACCAGGCCGTCGTCGCGGATCGCCACCACCGAGCCGGGCGGACGCGGCGCCGAACCCCAGGTGCGGGTGATCGTGCCGAGCGCGACGCGGCGACCATCGGTGCACCACTGGGACACCTGACGCAGCACTTGCAGGTCGACGTTGTCCATCGGCTTTCAGTTCGAGTCCGTCGGGCGAACATTGTGCGCGAGCGCGCCGGCGGCTGCTGTGACGGACTGGCAATTCCCGGGCGGGCGGCTGGCCGCTGTTGCGGGCTGGAGCAGCGTGCCCGGCGGTCGGCGCGGCCGGTTCGGGGGTTCAGGGTTAACCAGCCGGTGCGCCGCTGTCGGGCGCGACCTAATATGAAAGATCGTCGCTTGCGCCGGCGTGAGCCGTTGCGCGCGCTTCCCCAAAGGCTTACCAGGAGACACCATGGGCATCCCACTCACGCTCACCGTCAACGGGGCGTCGGTGACCCGCGAAGTCGAACCGAACGACCCTGCTGGGTCGGTTCCTGCGCGAGACGCTGCGCCTGACCGGCACCCACATCGGCTGCGACACCACGCAGTGCGGCGCCTGCACGGTGCATGTGAACGGCCGGGCGGTGAAGAGCTGCACCATGCTGGCGGTGCAGGCCGCGGGCACCGAGGTCACCACGATCGAAGGCCTGGCGGCCAAGGACGGCACGCTGCATCCGATGCAGGCCGCGTTCCGCGAGTGCCACGGCCTGCAGTGCGGCTTCTGCACCCCGGGCATGGTGATGAGCGCGGTCGATCTGGTGAAGAACCACGACTGCAGCAGCGAAGAGCAGATCCGCGCCGGGCTCGACGGCAACATGTGCCGTTGCACCGGCTACCAGAACATCGTCAAGGCGGTGGCGCAGGGCGCCGCGGCCATGAAGTGAAGGAGGGCTGACATGAACGCACCCCAAGCCCCGTTCGTCGGCCAGAGCGTCACGCGGCGCGAAGACGCGCGTTTCCTCACCGGCCGCGGCCAGTACACCGACGACATCACGCTGGAAGGCCAGACCTACGGCGAGTTCCTGCGCAGCCCGCATGCGCACGCGCGCATCAAGAAGCTCGACACCGCGGCCGCCGCCAAGGCGCCCGGCGTGCTGGGCATCTTCACCGGCGAGCATTTCAAGCCGGTGGGCGGCCTGCCGTGCGGCTGGCTGATCAACAGCCTCGACGGCACGCCGATGAAGGAGCCGAAGCACCCGGTGCTGGCCGACGGCAAGGTGCGCTACGTGGGCGACCGCATCGCGCTGGTGGTGGCCGAGACGCGCGAGCAGGCCGAGGCCGCGGTGGCGCTGATCGATGTCGACTACGAAGAGCTGCCCGCGGTGGTCGACGCCGCCAAGGCGGCCAAGGCCGGCAGCGCGCTGCACGACGAAGCGCCGAACAACACCTGCTACCACTGGGGCATCGGCGACAAGGACGGCACCGACGCCGCGCTTGAAGGGCGCCGCGCACGTCACGACGCTGACGTTCCGCAACAACCGGCTGATCCCCAACGCGATCGAGCCGCGCGCCGCCAACGCCAGCTACGACGTCAACGCCGACAGCTACACGCTGTACGTGGCCAACCAGAACCCGCACGTCGAGCGGCTGCTGATGTGCGCCTTCGTGCTCGGCATCCCCGAGCACAAGATGCGCGTGGTGGCGCCCGACGTCGGCGGCGGCTTCGGCTCGAAGATCTACCTCTACGGCGAAGAGACGGCGCTGGTGTTCGCCAGCAAGGTGATCAAGCGGCCGATCAAGTGGGCGGCGTCGCGCTCGGAAGCGTTCCTGTCCGACGCGCACGGCCGCGACCACATCAGCACCGCCAAGCTGGGCCTGCGACAAGGACGGCAAGTTCGTCGCGCTGAAGGTCGATACCACCGCCAACCTCGGCGCCTACCTGTCGACCTTTGCCTCCGCGATCCCGACCATCCTGTACGCCACGCTGTTGGCCGGCCAATACAAGACGCCGAAGATCTGGTGCGAGGTGACGGCGATGTTCACCAACACCGCGCCGGTCGATGCCTACCGCGGCGCCGGGCGGCCCGAGGCCACCTACCTGCTGGAGCGCATCGTCGAGACCGCGGCCACCGAGCTGAAGATCGATCCGGCCGAGATCCGCCGGCGCAACTTCATCACCGAGTTCCCGTACGCATCGCCGGTCGGCCTGACCTACGACACCGGCGACTACAACGCCACGATGTCCAAGGCGATCGAACTGGGCGACGTGGCGGGCTACGCCAAGCGCAAGGCCGCCAGCGAGGCCAAGGGGCTGAAGCGCGGCATCGGCTACTCGGCCTACATCGAAGCCTGCGGCATCGCGCCGTCGAGCGTGGCCGGTGCACTGGGCGCACGCGCCGGCCTGTTCGAGGCCGGCGAGGTGCGCGTGCACCCGACCGGCAAGGTGACGGTCTTCACCGGCAGCCACAGCCACGGCCAGGGCCACGAGACCACCTTTGCGCAGGTGGTGGCCGACAAGCTGGGCATCGGCATGGACGACATCGTCATCGAGCACGGCGACACCGGCAAGGTCCTGTTCGGCATGGGCACCTACGGCAGCCGCTCGATCGCGGTCGGCGGCACGGCCATCGTGAAGGCGCTCGACAAGATCATCGCCAAGGGCAAGAAGATCGCGGCGCACCTGATGGAAGCGGCCGACACCGACATCGTGTTCGAAGGCGGCGCGTTCAAGGTGGCGGGCACCGACAAGAACATCCCGTTCGCGCAGGTGGCGCTCACCGCCTACGTGCCGCACAACTTCCCGCACGACAAGCTCGAGCCGGGGCTGAACGAAAACGCGTTCTACGACCCGAGCAACTTCACCTACCCGGCAGGCACCTACATCTGCGAGGTGGAGGTCGACGCGGAGACCGGCGCGGTGAAGATCGACCGCATGACCGCGTGCGACGACTTCGGCAACATCATCAACCCGATGATCGTCGAAGGCCAGGTGCACGGCGGGCTGGCGCAAGGCCTCGGCCAGGCGCTGCTCGAACACGGCGTGTACGACGAGAACAGCGGCCAATTGTTGAGCGGCAGCTTCATGGACTATGCGATGCCGCGCGCCGACGACTTCCCGACCTTCACCGTCGAGACGGTCAAGGGCACGCCGTGCACGCACAACCCACTCGGCGTGAAGGGCTGCGGCGAGGCCGGCGCGATCGGCTCGCCGCCGGCGCTGATCAACGCGATCTGCAATGCGCTCGGCGTCAAAGACATGCCGATGCCGGCGTCCCCGTTCAACGTGTGGAAGGCGGCGCAGTCCGTCAACCGCTGAACACACGAAGGAGAACTCAAATGCAAGCATTCAACTACGCCAAGCCGTCGTCGGTGGGCGACGCCGCACGCGCCGCGGGCGGCGCCGATGCCAAGCTGCTCGCAGGCGGCCAATCATTGCTGGCAGCGATGAAACTCGGCCTCGCGGCGCCGGCCGCGCTGGTCGACCTGGGCGGCGTCAAGGAGCTGCAAGGCATCACCGTGTCGGGCGGCACGGTGAAGATCGGCGCCATGACCACGCACGCCGCGGTCGCGGCATCGAAGGACGTGCAGCAGGCGATCCCGGCGCTCGCGGCCTTGGCCGGCAGCATCGGCGACCGCCAGGTGCGCAACTGCGGCACCATCGGCGGCAGCCTGGCCAACAACGACCCGGCCGCCGACTATCCCGCCGCGGCGCTGGGCCTTGGGCGCGACGATCCACACCGACAAGCGCACCATCGCGGCCGACGATTTCTTCAAGGGCCTGTACCAGACCGCGCTCAACGACGGCGAGATCATCACCGCAGTGAGCTTTCCGGTGCCGGAGAAGGCGGGCTGGCAGAAGTTCAAGCAGCCGGCGTCGCGCTTCGCGCTGGTCGGCGTGTTCGTCGCCAAGACCAAGGGTGGCGTGCGCGTCGCGGTCACCGGCGCGGGCCCCGGCGTGTTCCGCGCCACTGCGCTGGAGCAGAAGTTGACCGGCAGCTGGTCGGGCAGCGCCTGCGACGGCGTGAAGATCGACGCGAAGAACCTGAACAGCGATCTGCACGGCTCCGGCGAATACCGTGCCGCGTTGATCCCGGTGCTGGCCAAACGCGCGGTCGGCTGAGGGTCTTCCGACGCCTGTGACACACTGCCAACGGCCGCGAGGCCGTTGCGTCGAAGGCTGCCTTCGCGCAGCGAAGTCAAGGCGCGTCCGCGCCGACCGAAGGCAAAACGCCGCATCGAAGAAAGTCGCCTTGTGACGACGCCCGACCTCCCTGCCAGCATCGACGAATTGCAGCAGCGCCTGCTGGCGCTCGACTACGTGGCCGACCGCCAGCTCGCCACCGCCGTCTTCCTGGCGTTGAAGCTGCAGCGGCCGCTGTTCCTCGAGGGCGAGCCCGGCACCGGCAAGACCGAGATCGCGACGCACGCTGAGCCACGATGCTCGGGCGCGAGCTGATCCGCCTGCAGTGCTACGAAGGCCTGGATCTCGCCGGCGCGGCCTACGAATGGAACTACGGCCGCCAGATGCTGGAGATCCGGCTGGCCGAAGGCACCCACGCCGACCGCGACACGCTGGCCGGTCAGCTGTTCTCGTCGAAGTTCCTGATCCAGCGCGCGCTGCTGCAGGCCATCGACCCGGCGCGCCAGGTGCCGCCGGTGCTGCTGATCGACGAGCTCGATCGCGCCGACGAGCCGTTCGAGGCCTTCCTGCTCGAAGTGCTGTCGGAGTTCCAGATCACGATCCCCGAGTTCGGCACCGTCAAGGCGCGCGACGCCGCCGATCGTGGTGCTCACGTCGAACCGCACGCGCGAGATCCACGACGCGGTGAAGCGCCGCTGCCTGTACCACTGGGTCGGCTTCCCCGACGCCGCGCGCGAGTTGCAGGTGCTGCAGCGGCGCGTGCCGGGCGTGGCGCAACAGCTGGCGCAGCAGATCGTCGGCTTCGTGCAGCGGCTGCGCCAGGTCGAGCTGTACAAGCAGCCCGGCATCGCCGAGACCATCGAGTGGGCGCGCGCGTTGATGCAGCTCGATGCGCTGGTGCTCGATCCGGCGGTGATCCAGGACACGCTGGGCGTGCTGCTGAAGTACCAGGACGACATCGCGCGCATGCAAGGCGGCGAAGCGGCGCGCCTGCTCGAAGAGGTGCGCAACGCGGCGCGCGCGCCGGCTTGATCGTGCGGCGCTGACGGCTGACAGACGATGCTCGTCGCCCCCCAGCATTCCCCTGGCCGCTTGGCCGAGAACGTCATGCACTTCGCGCGCGTGCTGCGCAGCGCCGGCATCGCGGTGGGCACCGACCGCGTGCAGCTCGCGCTGCAGGCCTTGCGCATCGCCGGCTTCGACAGCCGCCCCGACTTCCACGCGGTGCTGAGCACCTGCCTGCTCGATCGCATCGAGCACAAGAGACTTGTTCGACCAGGCGTTCGAGTTGTTCTGGCGCGACCCCGACCTGCAAGGCCGCATGCGCGCGATGCTGTTGCCCAAGGTGCGCGCGCAAGCGGCACTCACCCCGGAGCAGCGCGAGAACCGGCGCCTGGGCGATGCGTTGTTTCCGAACCCACGGCCCGACGCGCCGCAACCCGAGCCCGACGAATCGATGCAGTTCGACGCCGCGTTCACCGTCAGCGAGCAAGAGGTGCTGCGCAAGGCCGACTTCGACACCATGAGCGCCGACGAGTGGCGCGCCGCGCGGCGTGCGCTGTCGATGATGCGCTGGGTGTTCGAGCCGCTGCCCACGCGGCGCGCCGAAGCGTCGCCGCGCGCCGGGCGCGTCGACTGGCGCGCCACGCTGCAGACCATGGCGCGCCACGGCGGCGAGCTGGGCGAGATGCGCTGGCGCCGTCCGCGCCCGCTGCCCGCGCCGATGGTCGTGCTGGCCGACATCTCGGGGTCGATGAGCCGCTACTCGCGCATGCTGCTGCACTTTGCGCACGCGCTCGGCCATGCCGAGGCGCGCGTCGAGAGTTTCGTGTTCGGCACGCGGCTCACCCGCACCACGCGCCTGCTGAAGAGCCGCGACCCCGACGTGGCGGTGTCGCAGGTGGTCAAGGCCGTGGAGGATTGGTCGGGCGGCACGCGCATCACCACCAGCCTGCACGAGTTCAACCAGCGCTGGGCGCGGCGCTGCCTGAGCAGCCGCACCACGGTGCTGCTGATCAGCGACGGCCTCGAGCACGGCGACACCAAGGCGCTGTCGAGCGAGATGGAGCGCCTGGCCAAGAGCTGCCGCCGGCTGATCTGGCTGAACCCGCTGCTGCGCTTCGAGAAGTTCCAGCCCAAGGCGGCCGGCATCCGCGCGATGCTGCCGCACGTGGACCGTTTCCTGCCCGTGCACAACCTGGACAGCCTGGAGCATCTCGTGCGGTTGCTCGGCAGCCCCGATATGCCTGGACGTTTGCATTGACCTCCATCGCACCATGCAACTGAGCAACCAACAGACGCTGCCCGTCAGCCAACAGCAGGCCTGGGAGGCGCTGAACGACGTGTCGCTGCTGCAGGCGTCGATCCCCGGCTGCGAGTCGATCACGCCCACCGGCGACAACCAGTACGACGTGGCGATCATGGCCGCCGTCGGGCCGGTGAAGGCACGCTTCAAGGGCAAGCTGCGCCTGCAAGACCTGCAACCGCCGACGTCGTACACGATGCACTTCGAGGGCCAGGGTGGACCGGCCGGTCACGGCAAGGGCAGCGCGCAGGTGCGGCTCGAGAGCGTGGGTGCGCGCGAAACGGTGCTGCACTACACCGCCAATGCCAGCGTCGGCGGCAAGCTGGCGCAGATCGGTTCGCGCCTGGTCGACATGGCGGCGCAGAAGATGGCCAACGACTTCTTCGCCACGTTCACCGCCAAGTTGTCGGAGCGTCACGGCGCCGCCCCAGCCGTGGCGGCGGCACCTTCTGGCGCGTGGGCGCGATTCGTCGCCTGGCTCAAGCGGCTGTTCGGCGGATGAGCGGGGTGCGCATGCGGACGAACCAAGCGCGCGGCTCGGCCCGTGGCTGAAGGGCTTTCCACCCGACGCGGCGCCGGTTGCGGTGGGCGACATCGCCTCGCGCAACTGGAACGTGCTCGCCGGTGACCTGCCGCTGCCGCTGGCCGTGCTCGACCGCGACGCGCTGGCGCACAACGTGCAATGGATGCAAGCGTACGCGCGCAGCCAGGGCGTGGACCTCGCGCCACACGGCAAGACGACGATGGCGCCGCAGTTGTTCCGGCGCCAGCTCGAAGCTGGTGCGTGGGGCATCACCTTCGCCAACGTGTTCCAGCTGCGGGTCGGCGTGGCGGCCGGCGTGCGGCGCGCGATCATCGCCAATCAGCTGGTGCAAGCGATCGAGCTGACGGCGCTGCAAGCGCTGCGCGTGCAGCACGCGGACTTGCGTGTGGTGTTCCTGGTCGATTCGTTGGCGCAGGTCGATCGCATCGAAGCTTGGTTCGCCATGCAGCGTGGCGCGGCACCGTTCGAGGTGCTGCTCGAGATCGGCATCCCCGGCGGCCGCACCGGCGTGCGCGTGCACGACGACGCGCTCGCGCTGGCGCGCGCGCTGCACGCGAGCGCCGCGGTGGCATTGGCCGGCATCGAATGTTATGAAGGCCTGGGCGCCACCGGCGACGGCGCGCGCGACGGCGACTACGCCGGCGCATTGATGCAACGCGTGGCCGCCGTGGCGCAGGCGTGCGACGCCGAGCAGCTGTTCGACACCGACGAGGTGATCGTGTCGGCCGGCGGCTCGGGCATCTTCGATCTCGTGGCCGCGCGCATGCGGCTGCAACTGCAGCGCCCGGTGCGTGCGCTGCTGCGCTCGGGCTGCTACGTCACGCACGACCATGGCCAGTACAAACGTCTGGTGCAGGCCGTGGTCGAACGCTGCGGCTGCCGCGAGGGGCTGCGGCCCGCGCTGCAGCTGTGGACCTGCGTGCAAAGCGTGCCCGAACCGGGCTTGGCAATCCTCACCGCGGGCCGGCGCGACGTCGGCTTCGACATGGGGCTGCCGACGCCGATCGGCTTCGCGCCGCTCGGTGCGGCGCGCGTCGAGGCGCCGGACGCGCGCTGGCGCGTCACGGCCATGAACGACCAGCACGCCTACCTCAAGCTCGAAGGCGGTCCGGCCCCGGCGGTCGGCGACCGCGTGGTGCTCGGCATTTCGCACCCGTGCACCACCTTCGACAAGTGGCACTGGATGCCAATCGTCGACGACACGCACCGGGTCATCGATGCGGTGACGATTCATTTCTGATACGTTCGGCGCCCATTGATGAGCGCCAGCGCCACCCACGCCGAACCACCGCTCGACCTGGTCTGCCTCGGCGAGGCGATGGTCGAATTCAACCAGTCGCGCGACGACGCCACGCAATGGCGCTCGGGTTTCGGCGGCGACACCTCCAACTGCGCGATCGCCGCCGCACGGATCGGCGCCCGCTGCGGCTACATCACGCAACTGGGCGACGACGTGTTCGGCCAGCAGCTGCTGAACCTGTGGCGCGACGAGCGGGTGGACACAGCGCGGCGTGCGCGTCGTGCCGGGCGGCGACACCGGCGTGTACTTCGTGACCCACGGTCCGCAAGGCCATGCCTTCACCTACCGGCGCGCCGGCAGCGCCGCGAGCCGGATGGCGCCTGGCGACCCCGACTTCGCGCCGTGTCTGCAGCCAGGTCGACCGCGCGCGCATGCTTCACGTGTCGGGCATCTCGCAGGCCATCTCCGACAGCGCGCGCGCCACCGTGTTCGCGGCCATCGAGCGCGCACGCCAGCACGGCGTGCGGGTGTCGTACGACCTCAACTTCCGGCCCCGCCTGTGGCGCGTGGAGACCGCGCGTCCGGTGGTCGAGCGCACGGTCGCGGCCTGCGACATCTTTTTGCCGAGCGTCGACGAGGTCGCGCTGCTGGCCGGCACACGAACGCCCGAGCAGGTGCTGGCATGGGCCCACGGCCTGGGTGCACCGACGGTGCTGTTGAAGCTCGGCGCCGAGGGCTGCTGGGTGTCACAGCGCGGCGGCGCGCTCACCAAGCTGCCGCCGCACCGCGTGTCGCCGGTCGATGCCACCGGCGCCGGCGATTGTTTCGCCGGCTGTCTGCTGGCACGTCTGGCCGCCGGCGATGACTTGGTGGATGCCGCGCGCGCCGCCAACGTGGCCGCTGCGCTCAGCACGCTCGGGGTCGGTGCGGTGGCGCCGTTGCCGACCTGGCCGCAAGTGCAAGCCGCGATGGCGGGCCAACCCTGATGCGGGTGGCCGACATCGACTGACCCAACTCATTGATCGCGCACGCGGCGGAACAGATCGGCCAGCGTCTTGCCCGCCTCGTCGCGGAACCGTTCATCAAGCACCGCGATGTCGACGATGCGGTCGACGCGGAAGCTGCGGAAGTCGTTGCGCAGCTCGCACCACGCGGCCAGCGTCCACACCGCGTCCCAGAAGAACACGCCCAGCGGCCGCACGCGGCGCTGGCTGCGCACGTTGTCGAGGCTGTCGTAGTCGAGCGTCAGCACGCGGCGCGCTTCGAACGCCTCGCGCAGCACCTGCAGGCGCTGGCGCGTGGCGAGGTCGATGCCGGCGACGTCGATCGCATACACCGCCATGCCCTCGGCGGCCGCGCGTGCCGCCGCCGGCAGCACGGCGAGGATCTTGGACAACGCGCTGTCGGCGTCGCGTGCCAGCGCGGTGTCCAGCCGCGGCTGCGCCAGCCGCGCGCAGGCGACGAGTGCTTTGGCTTCGCCGGTGCTGAACATCAACGGTGGCAGGTCGAAGCCGGCGCGCATGCGGTAGCCGACGCCGGCTTCGCCTTCGATCGGCACGCCTTGCTGCTGCAGGTCGGCGACATCGCGGTACACCGTGCGCAGCGAGATCTCGAGGCGCTCGGCCAGCCACTCGGCGGTGGTGAGCCGGCGCCCGCGCACCAGCTGCACCAACTGGAACAAACGGTCGGCACGTCGCATGCGGCGATGGTAGGGCCGGGTCAGGCGGCGCCGGGCCGCCCCAAGCCGACCGATCCCCCTGGGGGACGCGAGCGCAGTGAGCAAGGGGGTCAACATTCGTCAATTCATCGCGTGCAGGCCGACGATGTTGCCCTCGGTGTCGCTCATGTGCGCCCAGTAGCCCATGCCCGACGGCAGTGCGGTCTTGCGCACGACCACCTTGCCGCCGGCGTCGGCCACGCGCGACAACGCGGCGTCGATCGACGGCGATGCGTCGAGGTACACGCGCGTGCCCGAAGTCGACGGCGCCACCGGCTGCGGGCCGATGTTGATGCAGCCCTGCGCGCGGCCTTCGCCGGCCGGAAAGATCGCCAGCCGCTCCTCGCCCATGGTTTCGCGCGCGAGCTTGCGGTCGAGCACGGTCTCGTAGAAACGTTGCGCGCGGTCGAGGTCGCGCACCGGGATTTCGAACCAGCTGATGGCATCGGTGGTCATGCGAGGCTCCTGTGCAAGAGAAGTGATGGAGCCCCGATGCTGCGCGGCCGTTGCTGACAGCGTGGTGTCAGCAGCGCGGCCGGGCGGGTTTTCAGACGGCCACGGTCTGCCGCACCGCGCGCTCCCAGCGCTGCATCAGCTCGGCCACACGATCGCGCGGCATCGTCGGCAGGAAGCGGCGCTCGACCTGCCACTGCGCCGACAGTTCGTCGAGGTTCTTGTACACGCCGGTGGCCAGCCCGGCGAGATAGGCCGCGCCGAGCGCGGTGGTCTCCACCACCTTGGGCCGCACCACCGGGATGCCGAGCAGGTCGGCCTGGAACTGCATCAGCAGGTCGTTGACGCTGGCGCCGCCGTCGACGCGCAGCTCGCTCACCGCGGCCACGCCGGCGGCCTTGGCGTCGCGCGCCATCGCCTGCAGCAGCGCCGCGCACTGGAACGCGATGCTTTCGAGCGCCGCGCGCGCGATGTGCGCCACCGTGCTGCCGCGGCTCAAGCCGACGATGGCGCCGCGCGCGTCGGCATTCCAGTACGGCGCGCCGAGGCCGGTGAAGGCCGGCACGAACATCACGCCGCCGGCGTCAGGCACGGAGGCGGCCAGCCCTTGTATCTCGTTGCTGCCGGTGATGGCGCGCAGGCCGTCGCGGAGCCACTGCACCACCGCGCCGCCGATGAACACGCTGCCTTCGAGCGCGAACTGTGGTGTCGCCGAGGTCTGCGCGGCCGACGTCGTCACCAGCCCGTTGGTCGACACCTCGAAGCGCTCGCCACTGTGCATCAGCATGAAGCAGCCGGTGCCATAGGTGTTCTTCGCCAGCCCGGCCTTGAAGCAGGCCTGGCCGAACAGCGCGCTCTGCTGATCGCCCGCGATGCCGGCGATCGGAATCGGCGCGCCGAACCACTGCGGATCGGTTTCGGCGAACACATGGCTCGACGGATGCACCTTCGGCAGCAGGCTGTCCGGGATCTGCAGCACCTTGAGCAACTCGCGGTCCCACTGGTTGTGGCGCACGTCGAACAGCATCGTGCGCGACGCGTTGCTCACGTCGGTGGCATGCACGCGCCCATGGGTGAGCTTCCACAGCAGCCACGAGTCGATGGTGCCGAAGGCCAGCGCACCGTGCGCGGCATCGACGTGCGCGCGCTCCACATGGTCGAGCAGCCAGCGGATCTTGGTGCCGGAGAAGTACGGGTCGATGATCAGGCCGGTCGAGCGCCGCACCTGCTCGGTGAAGCCTTCGCGCGCACGCAGCTGCGCACACAGCGGCTCGGTGCGACGGTCTTGCCAGACGATCGCGTGGTGCACCGGCGCACCGGTCTTGCGGTGCCACAGCAGCGTGGTCTCGCGCTGGTTGGTGATGCCGATCGACGCGATGTCGCCGGCCTTCAGGCCGGCTTTGGCCATCGCCTCCTGCGCCACCGCGAGCTGCGTGTCCCAGATCTCGTTGGCATCGTGCTCGACCCAGCCGGGCTGCGGGTAGATCTGGCGGAACTCGCGCTGCGCCATCGCGACGATGCGCCCGCTGGCGTGGAACACGATCGCGCGCGAACTCGAAGTGCCCTGGTCGAGCGCCAGCAGGTGTTCCTTGGCCATCGCGGTGTCTCCGGAGATCGTGTTGTGCGGCAAGCATAAACAAGCCTGCGACCTGTCAAGGTTTGGGCTGTAAAAGCAGGGATCCGCGTGCGCACGGTCACGCAGGACACGACCGACACGCCTTCGAAACACCTGTACGCGATGCCGCTGCCACAGTGGCCCGCATGGCTTCGTGGCGCACTCCAACCCGGCAACGTGTGCACCGCGCGGCGGCTACGCTGGCCGTTGTGTCGGTGCTCGCAGGCTGCGGCCTGCTCGCACCCACGCCCCCGCCGCCCGCGGTGATCGAAGCGCCACCGCCACCGGTGGCCAAGCCCGCGCCGCCGCCGATTGCGCAGGACGCCCGCCCGCGGGTGGAGCGCATCAACAACGGGCCGCCGAACCATGCGTACGAGATCAAGGGCGAGCGTTACGAGCCCGAGAACACCGACGTGCCGATGTACGAGCGCGGCCTCGCGTCGTGGTACGGCAAGCCGTTCCACGGCCGCCGCACCGCCAGCGGCGAGCTGTACGACATGAATGCGATGACCGCCGCGCACAAGACGATGCCGCTGCCGAGTTATGCGCTGGTGCGCAACCCGGCCAACGGCCGCCAGGTGGTGGTCAAGGTCAACGACCGCGGGCCGTTCGTCAAGGACCGCGTCATCGACTTGAGCCGCGCCGCGGCGCGCAAGCTGGGCATCGGCGGCGTCGCGCGCGTCGAAGTGCGGCGCCTCACGCACGAAGAGATCAAGACCGGTGCGTGGAAGATGCCGGTGGAGCGCGTCGCGAAGGCGCCGTAGCGCCACGACATCGCGCGGCCGGCGCTTGAGCGACACTCGCGGCCTCATGTCGCGAGGATCGTTGGTTTCCGGATCGTTGTTTGCGTTGGCCGCCGGCCTGATGTGGGGCCTGGTGTTCGTCGGGCCGCTGCTGCTGCCCGAGTATCCGGCGGCGATCCAGTCGTTCGGTCGCTACCTCGCGTTCGGCTTGATCGCGCTGCCGCTGGCCTGGCTCGACCGCCACGCGCTGCGCCAGCTCACGCGCGCCGACTGGATCGAGGCGCTGAAGCTGGCGCTGGTCGGCAACATCGTCTACTACCTGTTCCTGGCCAGCAGCATCCAGCGCGCCGGCGGGCCGCTGCCCACGATGATCATCGGCACCTTGCCGGTGGTGATCGCGATCTCGTCGAACCTGCGCGATGCGCAGCGAGACGGTCGGCTGCCATGGCGCCAGCTGGCGCCGTCGCTGCTGCTGATCGCGGCCGGCATCTCCTGCGTCAACCACAGCGAACTCGCCGCGCTGCGCGCCGACCCGAATGCCGATCTCGCGCGTTATGCTGTCGGCGCGCTGCTCGCGGTCGGTGCGGTCGCCTGCTGGACCTGGTACCCGCTGCGCAACGCCGATTGGCTGCGTGCGCACGGCGAACGCAACCCGCGCAGTTGGGCCACCGCGCAGGGCGTGGCCACCTTGCCGCTGGCCCTGATCGGCTATGCGTTGTGGTGGGGCTTCACCGCGTGGCGCGGCGATGCGTTCGCGATGCCGCTGGGGCCGAGGCCTGCGTTCTTCGTCGGGCTGATGCTGGCCATCGGGTTGCTCGCTTCGTGGCTCGGCACCTTGTGCTGGAACGAGGCCAGCCAGCGTCTGCCCACCACGTTGGCTGGCCAGCTGATCGTGTTCGAGACTTTGTCGGCGCTGGCGTATGCCTTCGTGTTGCGCGGGCATGCACCAGAAACGCTGTCGTTGTTGGGCATCGCGCTGTTGATCGCCGGCGTGGCATGGGCGCTGCGTGCCAAACCGGTGGCGCTGGCGTCCGAGGGCCATGCGGCGTGACGCGACGAGTGCGTAGCAAGTGCCGCGCCGACGCAGCGCGCTTCCATTCAACTAGGGGGATCGCGTGTTAGACCCGATCGATAGAATCGTGACTTTTTGCACACTCGCGCTGCATGGCCGTCGCCACCCCCGCGAAGAACACACCGCTCCTTGAGCTCAAGAGCGCGTCGCTCACTTTGGTCGCCGTGGTGATGCGCAGCCCCGACCTCGCGCTGCTGGCGCAAGACTTGGCCGAACGCGCGGCGGTCACGCCGGGCCTGTTCGACAAGGACCCTGCGGCGATCGACCTGTGGCGCGTGCGTGAGGCCGAAGCGCCGATCGATTTCGTCGCGCTGATCGCGCTGCTGCGCAGCCACAGCTTGGTGCCGGTGGCGGCGCGCGGGGGCAATCCCGAGCAGATGGCCGCGGCCGCCGCGGTCGGCCTGGCCGAGGCGCCCGATGCACCACGCAGCGGCACGCGCGAGCCCGCGGTGCCGATGCTCACCGAAACGCTGCGCGAGGTGCAGCTGCCGCCGCCGCCGGTGCTGATCGTCGACAAGCCGTTGCGCTCGGGCCAGCAGATCTACGCGCGCGGCGGCGACGTGGTGGTGCTGTCGCTGGTGAGCCATGGCGCCGAGGTGATCGCCGATGGCCACGTGCATGTCTACGCGCCGCTGCGCGGCCGCGCGATCGCCGGTGCCAAGGGCGACACCGCGGCGCGCATCTTCAGCACCTGCATGCAGGCCGAGCTGTTGTCGATCGCCGGCGTCTACCGCACCGGCGAGGCGGCGCTGCCGCCCGAGCTGCTCGGCAAGGCGGCGCAGGTTCGCTTCAGCGGCGACCAACTCGTGGTCGAGGCGCTGGCGTGTTGACGCACGCCGCGGCCTCACCGCTGTCCGGCCCCTGGGCCGGCTCCACCACCCACCGCACCGGCCGTTGAGGCCCTGAAAGGACCCATTCGCGATGGCGAAGATCATCGTCGTGACCTCCGGCAAAGGAGGTGTCGGCAAAACGACCACCAGCGCGGCGCTTCGCCTCCGGCCTGGCGCTGCGGGGCCACAAGACCGCGGTGATCGACTTCGACGTCGGCTTGCGCAACCTCGACCTGATCATGGGTTGCGAGCGGCGCGTGGTGTACGACTTCGTCCACGTGATCCAGCAGGAAGCCAAGCTGACCCAGGCACTGATCAAGGACAAGCACTGCGAGAACCTGTCGATCCTCGCCGCCTCGCAGACGCGCGACAAGGAGGCGCTGACGCAAGACGGCGTCAAGCGCGTGCTCGACGAGCTGGCCGAGCTCGGCTACGAGTACATCGTGTGCGATTCGCCGGCCGGCATCGAGACCGGCGCGCTGATGGCGATGCACTACGCCGACGAGGCGCTGATCGTCACCAACCCCGAGGTGTCGTCGGTGCGCGATTCGGACCGCATTCTCGGCATGCTGGCGGCCAAGACCCAGCGCGCGATCGACGGCGGCGAGCCGATCAAGGAACACCTGCTGATCACCCGCTACGACCCGTCGCGCGTGGCCGGCGGCGCGATGCTGTCGGTGCAGGACATCGAGGACATCCTGCGCATTCCGCTGATCGGCGTGGTGCCGGAGTCGCAGACGGTGCTCAACGCATCGAACCAGGGCGTGCCGGCGATCCACATGAAGGCAAGCGCGGTGTCCGAGGCCTACAAAGACGTGGTGCGCCGCTTCCTCGGCGAGAGCCGCGAAATGCGCTTCACCGAGGCGGCGCGGCCCACGCTGTTCCGGCGCCTGTTCGCGAGGGCAGGGGCGTGATGTCGCTGCTGTCGTTCTTCTTCGGTCGCAACAAGAAGTCGGCCCACCTGGCCAAGGCGCGCCTGCAGGCCGTGCTCGACCAGGAGCGCGCCGCGCGCGGTCAGCCGCGCAAGCCCGACTACCTGCCTGCGCTGCAGCGCGAATTGGCCAAGGTGGTGTCCAAGTACGCGAAGGTGCCCACCGGCGACGTGCAGGTGCAGCTGCAGCGCCGCCACGACAACAAGCAGGTGCTCGAGGTCAAGGTGCGATTGCCGCACGCCGCAACGCGCTGAACGCACGGCGCTGGGTGGAGGCCGCGCCTTGGCGCGGAAGATGCTTGTTGGGTCTTCGTTGTGAAGACCTTCGTGCGCGTGGCGGAAGTGTGGGTGCCGTCGCCCGACGGCACGCTGCTCGAGTTGGGTGGCGGGCTGTTCGATGCGGCGCCGCAGTTCGGCGCGCTCAGCCGCACCCTGTGCTTCGGCCGTGCCGAGGGGCTGCCTGGGCTCGCCTGGGACGAAGGACGGCCGGTGATGCTGCGCCGGCTCGAAGGGCCGGTGTTCCGACGCGCCCAGGCGGCGCGCGCCGCCGGCCTCACCTGCGCCGTGGCACTGCCGTTCTTCGCCGGCGATGTGCTGACTTCGGTGGTGGTGCTGCTGTGCGGCGACGACCAGGCCGACATCGGCGCGATCGAGCTGTGGCACAACGACCCGCGATTGACCGGTGATCTCAGGCTTGCCGAAGGCTACTTCGGTGCCACGGCGCCCGATCTGGAAGCGCTCACGCGCGACGGCTCGCTGCCGCGTGGTGCCGGTGCGCCCGGCCTGGCGTGGCAGCGCGAGGCGGCGGTGCTGATCGACAACGTGGCCACGTCGCCGCAGTTCCTGCGCTCGCAGACCGCTGCGCATGCAGGCATCGTGCGCGCGCTGGCACTGCCGTGCAGCGTGCGCGTCAACGAAACATGGGTGTTGAGCCTGCTGTCGTCGGCCACCCGGCCGATCGCGCGCCGCATCGAGAGCTGGTTGCCGAGCGAGCTGCGCACGCACCTGCAGCGTGCGCACGGGCATTGCGAGGTGCGCGGTTGCATCCCGGCCAATGGCCGAGGGCCCGACTGTGCGGGCAGCCCGCTCGAGGCCGCGTGGCTCACCGGCGCCGCGCAGGTGGCGGGCCTGGACGCAGTGCGCCGTCTGCACGATGGCGACGCCGCCACCGCGAGTTTCACCGGCATGCTCGCGCTGCCGGTGCTGAGCGACGGTGTCGTGTCCGAAGTGGTGGTGCTGTACTTCTGAGGCGCACGAGGGCTAACCGGCCAGCGCCTGGTCCAACACCTCGACCCAATGGCGCACCGGCGTGGTGGTGCCCGACTGCAAGTGCTGGATGCAGCCGACGTTGGCCGACACGATCGTGCCGGCGTTGCAGCGCATCGAGGTGCGCCAGCTTGCGGTCGCGCAGCGCGTGCGCCAGCTCGGGCTGCAGCACCGAGTACGTGCCCGCCGAGCCGCAGCACAGGTGGCTTTCCGCCGGCGCCTCGATGGCGAAGCCGAGTTCGCGGAATGCGTCTTCGACGTGACCGCGCAGTTGCTGGCCGTGCTGCAGCGTGCACGGCGCGTGGTAGGCCAGGCGCGTCGCCGGCGAATGGTGCAGGCGGGGCTTCAGCTGCGGCACCAACTCGGGCAGCAGCTCGCTCACGTCACGCGTCATCTCGCCGATGCGGCGCGCCTTGTCGGCATACGCGGGGTCGTGCGCCAGCGCGTGGCCGTACTCCTTGACCATCACGCCGCAGCCCGACGCGTTCATCACGATCGCTTCCACGGGGCCGGCCTCGGTGAGGCCGTCGACCAGCGGCCACCAGGCGTCGATGTTGCGGCGCATGTCGTTGAGGCCGCCTTCGCGGTCGGCCAGGTGCGTGCGCAGCGCGCCGCAGCAGCCGGCGTCGCCCGCCACCAGCGTCTGAATGCCGCAGGCATCGAGCACCCGTGCGGTGGCCGAGTTGATGTTGGGCATCATCGCCGGCTGCACGCAGCCCATCAGCAGCAGCACCTTGCGCGCGTGCGTGCGCGTGGGCCAACGGTGGGCGCGCGCGCTCGGGGCCGGCGGCACCTTGTCCTTCAGCGACGCGGGCAGGAACGGTCGCGCCAGCCGGCCGAGTTTCAGCGCGGGCTCGAACAGCGAAGACGTCATGCCCTGCTTGAGCGCCCAGCGCGCGGCGCGCTCGTGCGCGCGGGCGTTCCACGCGCTTTTCGACGATGGCGCGGCCGATGTCGACGAGTTCGCCGTAGCGTACGCCCGACGGGCAGGTGGTTTCGCAGTTGCGGCAGGTGAGGCAACGGTCCAGATGCACTTGGGTCGCGCGCGTCGGCGTGTCGCCTTCGAGCACCTGCTTGATCAGGTAGATGCGGCCGCGTGGCCCGTCGAGCTCGTCGCCCAGCAGTTGATAGGTCGGGCAGGTGGCGGTGCAAAAGCCGCAGTGCACGCACTTGCGCAGGATCGCCTCGGCGGCCTGGCCTTCCGGCGTGCCCTTGAATTCGGAACTCAGGTCCGTCTGCATCAGGTCAGTTCGTAGCTGAGGATCCAATAGTGGAGGTGCTCGATCCACTGTCGGTTCCGGGCGCGCGCGCCGAGCGCCGCGAAGGCTTCGTCTCGGGTCGGGAAGTTTTTCAGCACCTCGTGCACGCTGCCGTCGTCGAGCGTGCGCTGCTGGTAGGTGTTGCCGGCATCGTCGCGGCGGGTGATCGCCGTGCTGCTGCCCTGGACAAAGCGGTTGTCCAGCATCACCACGCGGGCGTCGGGCTCGAGCCGCTCGTGCAGCGTGTGCAGCCACGCGTTCAAGCGTGCCAGCGGCACATGGCTCCACCAGAAGCCGGCAAACGCGCCGTCGAAGCGCCGGCCTTCGATCTGCGCGAAGGTGTAGGCGTCGACAGTGGCAAAGCGCACGCACGGCGGCATGTCCTTGGCCTGCGCCACCGCCATCGTCTCGGGGTTCACATCGGTGGCCAGCCAAGTGCGCGCATCGCGAGCGCCGTGCGGCGTCCACCAGCCGGTGCCGCAGGCCACCTCGAGCACGCTGCGGCCAGCGAAACAGCCAGGCAGCCAGGCCTCCATCGCGCGCAGATCGGCTTGGCGCTCGGGCTTGTGGTACACGCGCTCGTAGATCTGCGCGCGTTGCGCGTAGTACGTGCGCATCGAGTCTTCGATGGCGGGTGCATTCATCACAGGTCGGGGTAGAGGCGTCCGGGGTTGAACAATCGGTCGGGGTCGAAGCGCGCCTTCAGCTCCCGATGGATGCGCTGCAACGGCGCCGGCAGCGGGCTGAATGCGCCGCCCGCTTTGGAGCCTCGAAACGCGGTGGCGTGGCCGCCGGCCGCCGCGGCGAGCATGCGCATCGTCGGCGCGTCGGATTCGTTGACGATCCAGCGCTGGCCGCCATGCCATTCGATCAGCTGCTCGCCGGCGGTCGCCAGTGGCGGCGCGTGCGAGGCCACCGACACGCGCCACAGGGTGGCGCCGGTCTTCACCGCCTCGGCCGCGGCGCCGAAGAATTCGTCGTGCTGGTCACGCAGATCGGTCCAGAAACGCTCGGCCAGCGCGGCGTCGACGATATCGCCGCCGAGCGCCTGGGTGGCCGCACGCACCGCGGCATCGGCGCCGGCGAGCTGCACCACCAGCATGTCGCTCCACCACGCACTGGCGCGCAGCGGCAACGGCTGTCCGGCCCAGCGCTGCAGTTGCGCGAGCGCCTGCGCCTGCGGCCATCTCGAAGCGCAAGGTCGTCCGCGCTGGCGGTGTCGGCAGCACCTTCAGCGACACCTCGAGGATCGGACCGAGGATGCCCAGCGATCCGACGAGCAGGCGCGACACGTCGTAGCCGGCGACGTTCTTCATCACCTCGCCGCCGAAGCGCAGCACCTCGCCATCGGCATTCAGCAGCGCGGCGCCGAGCACGAAATCGCGCACGCCACCGACTGCGGCGCGCGACGGCCCCGCCAGGCCTGCCGCCACCATGCCGCCCACCGTGCCGCTGCGCGGGGCGGCTTGTCCGGTGTTGCTGGCGCGCTCGAAGCGCGGCGGATCGAACGCCAGGCACTGGCCGTGTTCGGCGAGCGCGGCTTCGAGTTCGGCGATCGGCGTGCCGGCGCGCACGGTGGCCACCAGCTCCGTCGGCTCGTAGTGTGCGATGCCGGACAGCGGTGCGAGATCGAGCACGTCGCCACGCGGCGTTTCGCCATAGAAGGCCTTGCTGCCGTGGCCACGCAACTGCAGCGGCGTGCGCGTGGCGCGCGCGGTGGCCACGCCATCGACCACACGGCGCAGCGCCGCGTCTTGAGTGACGGGTGGCGCCGCGCTCAAAAGCGCTCCAGTTCGGGAAACGGCAGCAGCCCCTTCTTCACGTGCATGCGGCCGTACTCGGCGCAGCGGTGCAGCGTGGGGATGACCTTGCCGGGGTTCAACGTGCCGGCAGGATCGAAGGCCGCCTTGACGCCGAACATCAGCTCGCGCTCCTGCTCGCTGAACTGCACGCACATCGAATTGAGCTTCTCGACGCCGACGCCGTGTTCGCCGGTCACCGTGCCACCGAGCGCGACGCTCAACTCGAGGATGTCAGCGCCGAACATCTCGGCGCGATGCAGCTCGTCGGCGTCGTTGGCGTCGAACAGGATCAGCGGGTGCAGGTTGCCGTCGCCGGCATGGAACACGTTGACGCAGCGCAGCCGGTGCTTGACCTCCATCTGCGCGATCGCAGTCAGCATCTCGGCCAGTCGCTTGCGCGGGATGGTCGAGTCCATGCACATGTAGTCCGGGCTGATGCGGCCCGAGGCTGGAAACGCGTTCTTGCGGCCGCTCCAGAACTTCAGGCGCTGCGCTTCGTCGCGGCTCACCTCCAGCCGCGTCGCGCCCGCCTTCGACAGCACGGCTTGCATGCGCGCGATCTCTTCGTCGACTTCTTCGGCCGTGCCGTCGCTCTCGCACAGCAGGATCGCTGCCGCATCGAGGTCGTAGCCGGCGTGCACGAAATCCTCGACCGCCGCCGTCATCGGCTTGTCCATCATCTCCAGGCCGGCGGGGATCACGCCGGCGGCAATGATCGCGGCCACCGCGTCGCCGGCTTTGGCGATGTCGTCGAAGCTCGCCATCACGCAACGCGCGACCCGCGGCTGGGGCAGCAGCTTGACGGTGACCTCGATCGTGACCGCCAGCATGCCTTCGCTGCCGACCACGATCGACAACAGGTCGAGCCCGGCGTTGTCGAGCGCGTCGGCACCGAACTCGATCGGCTCGCCCTCGACGGTGAAGCCGCGCACCTTCAGGATGTTGTGCAGCGTGAGGCCGTACTTCAGGCAATGCACGCCGCCGGAGTTCTCGGCCACGTTGCCGCCGATCGTGCAGGCGATCTGGCTCGACGGGTCGGGCGCGTAGTACAGGGCGTGCGGCGCGGCCGCCTCGCTGATGGCGGCGTTGCGCACGCCGCATTGCACGAGCGCCGTGCGCGCGAGCGGGTCGACCTTCACGATGCGGTTGAACTTGGCCAGCGACAGCGTGACGCCGAGCGTGTGCGGCAACGCGCCGCCCGACAAACCGGTGCCGGCGCCGCGCGCGACCACCGGCACCTGCAGCGCATGGCAGGCCTTCAGCACCGCGGCGACCTGCGTTTCGGTCTCGGGCAAAGCGACCACCAGCGGCTGTTGCCGGTACGCGGTGAGGCCATCGCACTCGTACGGCAGCGTCTCCTCGCGCCGCCACAGCAATGCGTGCGGCGGCAGCACCGCGCCGAGTGCCGCCACCACGTCGGCCTGGCGGCGTTGGCGCTCGGCGTGGTTTGGGTTCGGCACGGCGGCGTCCATGGCGGCACTGTAGCTTCTCGATACGCGGTGCCTTTGTCGATTCTGGTTCACCTCATTCGTCGCTTATGAGATCGATGACATCGAGGAGAAACGCATGCTGGCGCAGGACAGGAACGTGGTGATCTACGGCGCGGCCGGTCACATCGGCAGCGCGGTGGCGCGTGCCTTTGCACGCGAGGGTGCGCAGGTGTTCCTCACCGGGCGCACGCTCGCTGGCGTGCAGCAAGTCGCGGAGTCCATCGTTGCCGAAGGCGGTCGTGCCGCGGCGGCGCAGGTGGACGCACTGGACGGCGCACAGATCGCGCGCCACCTCGACGACGTGATGCGGCATGCCGGCCGCATCGACGTCAGCTTCAATGCGGTGTGGATCCGCGGCGATCTGCAAGGCACGCCGCTGCTGGAGATGCCGGTCGATGACTTCGTGCTGCCGGTGTCGACTGGGGCGCGCACGCACTTTCTCACCGCCACCACTGCGGCACGTTATATGGTGAAGGCCCGGCGCGGCGTGATCCTCACGCTGTCGGCGTCGACGGTTGGGCTGTCCGGACGCGACCGCGTGTTTCATCGCACCGGCGGCTTCGGCTCGGCCTGCGCCGCGATCGAGGACCTGTCGCGTGCATTGGCGGGCGAGCTGGGGCCGAGCGGCGTGCGCGTGGTTTGCCTGCGGTCGAACGCGGTGCCCGAAGCCTGGGCATCGTTTCCGCCCGACCTGCGCGCACGCATGGAAGACGGCTCGGCCCTCGGCCGGCTGCCGACCTTGCGCGAAGTGGCCGACGCCGCGGTGATGATGGCCAGCGACCGCGCCAGCGCGATGACCGGCACCATCGCCAATCTGACCTGCGGGTCGATCATGGACCCGCACTAGCGGAGTCAATCGAGAAACGCCGTCAGCACGCCGGTGTAGCCGTACAGGTGGTGGCGCGCGATCTCGCCGGCGGCATAAAACCCCACCAGCGGCACGTCGCCCAGCGCGCGCCGCACGGTCTGCAGCTCGGCCGACGGCGCGCCGAAGTGCGCGCCACCGCGACCGGTGCACGACACGTAGATCGCGCCGGCGATGCGCCGCGGTGCGGGCACCGACTCGTTGCCGGCGATCGCGACGCTGCTCTCGGCCTCTTCGCGCACCTCGGAGCAGATGCGCACCAGGTCGCGCCGCGCCGCCTCGACGTCGCGCGCACAGAACGCGAGCTGCGAGCCCTGTTCGGCGGTGTCGGCGATCGCCACCGCCTGCCGGTTCGGATCGACGCCGATCAGATGGCGCACGCGCGTGTCGGCGCCGAACTGCCCGCCGCGCGCCAGCGCCAGATCACCTTCGTCAGTGAGGCCCACCAGCGTGCGGCGCAGCGCGGCGACGGCGCGCGGCGCGTCGTTCAAGTCGACCTTGAGTTCGCGCAGCAGCAGCGGCAGCGCCGCTTCGCCGTCGAGTTCGAGCACGAGGTTGCGCTCGGCGCGGGTGACACGGCGTGCTTTGCCGATCGGCTGGCAGCCTTGCGTCACGCGCGACACCAGCGCCACGTCGGCGCTGAACGCCACCCCGGACAAGCCGCCTTCGAACACGCCGTCGGCCAAGGTCAGCGTGCGCGCGCGCGAGCTGGCCAAGCCGCCGAACAGGTAGCGCGACTGCAACCGTTCGCTCAGCTCGCCGATCAGCGCGGGCAATTCGTGCGTGGCGGGGTCGGCGTGAACCAGCGCCGCCCAGGCATCGTCGCGCGTGAGTGGCGCGCGACCGTTGAACAGCGTGAAGCTCGCGCGCGGCAGGTCGCACAGCATCAGCGCGACGCCGGGCTCGTCGAAGTACTCCACGCCGCTGGCCGCCACGCCGACCCCCACACCGCCGGTGACCGACACACCGGGCCAGGCGGCCCGTAATGCATCGAGCAGCGCTTCGGCCTGTGCGGCGTGGTGGTCGCTGAAGTAAAGGAATCCCAGCGTGGGCTCGAAGCCCGCCGAGGCCGAAGCGTCCCGACGCAATTGCGCGATCGCGCGCGCCAACGCCTGCAAGCCGTCGGCATGCGCGGCATGGGCGTGCAGGAAGGTCAGCGGCACGTCAGCGCGCCTTGCGTTTGCGCCGCGGCGATGGCTTGGGTGCGGTGGTGGCCGCGCGCACCGCGCCTTGCGCGAGGGCCGTCGGCACCGATGCGGCCTTCTTCAGCGTGCGGCCGGCCACGTCGATCGATTGTTTGGCCACCGCGCCGGCAAAGCTCTTGGCGGCATCGGTGGTGCCGTCTTTCATTGCCTGCACCGCCAGCTGCGTGAACTGCTGCGTCAGCGCACCCCACCACTGCATCGGGTCGACCACGCCGGCCGGTGCGTTGGAGGCCGCCGTGTCACCGCCGCGCGCCGACCTGGCGGCCGGGCTCATGGCCGCCAGGTCGGGCGCGCGCAGCTTCATCGCCTGGCCGATGTCGCCGACGGCGACGTTCATGGTCTTCAGCGTCGACAAGGTCATGCGCTGTACTTCGAGCGCCTGGATCGTCGCGGCCAGCATGCGTGCGTTCTGCTCGAGCCAGAACTGAACGGTGCGCAACTCCTCGATGCGTTTGTCGATCTCGGCCGGATCCAGTGTCGGCGCGATCCACTGGCCCACGCTGGGCATTGCGGCCCCTGCGTTCTTCACCAACCCTTGCAGGAACTCGAAGCCCGGCACGAGCTTGGTCAACGCGGGGCTGGAGTCGGCGGCCATGAAGTCTCCTGACGGAAGCTCGATGCGGCCATCGTAGCGGTGAATCGCGCGCGCCGCCGCGATCGCGGCGCCGATCAGGGCGGCACCAGGCGTTCCACCGTGAAGCCGCGCGCGGCCATCAAGCGCGGCAGGCCCTGCTCGCCCGTCATGTGCAATGCGCCCACGGCCACCAGCACGCGCTTGCCTTCGCCGTGCAGCGCCTCGATGCGTTCGGCCATGGGCGCGTTGCGCTCGTCGTTGAGCCGCCGCAGGAACGCGCGATCCTGCGCCGTGTCGGCACACTCGCACCACTGGGCGTAGTTTTCGATCTCGCTGAAGCGGCCGTCGGCCCAGGCGTCGGCCAGGCGCCGCATCAGCACGCGCGCGCGGCCCTTCTCGAGCTGCTCCAACGTCTGGTCGAGCAGCCGCTCGGCCTCGGCCGCGTCATTGGGCAGCAGCACCGCCAGTTGCGACTGCATGCTCTCCAGCGCGACGATCGGACGCTGCTGGACCCTCGCCGCCGTGGCCAGCACGATCTCCTGGCCGAAACTGGGGTCCAGCCCTTCCCAGCGCGCAGACAGCACGGTCAGCGTGATGGCCTGCATCAGGGGATTGAGCTGCTGCAACGCGGCCGCGGGCAAACAGGCCGCCGTGATCTGACGCGACAACCGCGCGCGCAACGGGTCCGACAACGGCATCGGCGCGGTGGCCGCGCTCGGCGGACTTTGCAGCATCGCTGGGTCGGTGAGGTCGAGCTCGAGCGCCAGCGTGTCGGTTTGCGCCAGTGCCTCGCGCAAGCGCGGACCGTGAAAGATCCAAGGCATCTTGCCGAGGTGCAAGGTGCCGAAGAGGTACGAGCTGCGGCCCTGCTTGGTGACGCGCCATAGGAAACCGCGGTCTCGTGCATCGCGCTGTGCGGCTTGGATCTGGCCAGCAGTGGGCGCCTGCGCGACCGGCGGACAGGCGGCTGCCACGGCGGGCGCGCTGGCCGCATCGGCGGCATGCGAGCCGGCGTGCAAGGCGCAGCCGATCGAGGCCACGAGCAGCCATCCCCAGCGGTGCCATCGGATGCGCGCGGTGGGTTTCGAAGCAGGTGGCGACATGCGCAATCCGTGGGGTTCGATGGCACCATTGTGCGATGCGCTCGACGGCACTCTCCAAGATTTCAAGCTCGCGCCGATCGAGGGTTCTGGGTCTGGCCTTGCTGGTGGCGGCGGCGCACGCAGCCGTGCTGCTTTCGGCCACGCGGCCTGGCCGGGCCGGTCGCCGCGCGTGCAGTGGCGGTCGAGGTGCGCAGCCTGACGCTGCCGAGCCCTGCGGCGATCGCGCAGGCGGTCGAGCCACCGGGCGTGGCGGCACCGAGCAGCGCCGGCACGCCGCCCAGACCCGGCGCGACTCAAGCGCCTCGCAAGACACGGCGCCACGCGCAGCCGTGGTGCCGGCGCCCGCACAGCCCGTGGCGCACGTGGCGTCGAGCGTGGCGCTGGCGCCGACGCGAGTGCCGCCATCGATCGAACTGCTGTTCGCGTTGCAGCGCGGCGCCGACAGCGGGCAAGCGCGCTTGTCATGGCAGGCCGACGGCGACCGTTATGCGCTGTCTCTGCAGGCCACGCTGCCGTCGGGCCGGGAGATCGAACAGATGAGCCACGGCGGCTTCGATGCCGCCGGCATCGCGCCGGTGCGCCTGGCCGATCGCAAGCGTGGGCGCGACGTGCGCGCCGCCAACTTCCAACGCGAGCATGGCAAGGTCACGTTCTCGGGCCCGCGCTGGGAACTGCCTCTGGAAACCGGCACGCAAGACCGGCTGAGTTGGCTGGTGCAACTGGTGGCCCTGGCCCATGGCACCCAGGAGGGCTTGCGCGAGGGCGCCGAGCTGGCGATGTGGGTCGTGGGCGCGCGCGGCGCGGCGAGCCATTGGCGCTTCGAGGTGCGCGGCAGCGAGCGTGTGGCGTTTGCCGGTCAGGATTGCGACACGTGGCATCTCGTGCGCGAGCCGGCACATCCTTACGACACGCGTGTCGAGGTGTGGCTCGACACCACGGCCGGCCACTGGCCGCTGAAGCTGCGGCAGACACAGGTTCCCGGTGGCGAACCGCTGGATTGGCTGCTGCAGCAGCGCACCGCGGCGCTGCCTGGCACTTGAATTGCCCGTCTGGCGTGTCGGCGCACTTGAAAACAGACGTCGGCACCTCCAGCTTCGCTGGCAAGGAGTGCTGCAGATGCAAATGCTCTACAACTCGGACCACTATGTCGTCGTGGAATTCGACATGGGCACCGATGTGTCATCCGATGGCGAAGCTTCGAGCAAGGGCGCATACGAGATCGTCGACAAGTTCTCGCGCCGTGGGATCTTTCTGAACGGTGCCGTGGCCGATGGCTTCAAGGCCGGTGTCGATGCGCTCGTGGAGGGCGACCCCACCGAAGAAGAAGTCGACGAGTTCATCGGCAACTACACGCTGCTGGCCCAGCAGCCGGTGATCCTGCACTGAACGAAGACCCCCGAGACAGGGGGTCTTCGCCTCTGACGGGCCGCGCCACGGCGTGGCATCCGTCACCGTTACATCCTTCGACGCGCCAGGGGCGCCACCCACAATCGACGGCGATTCGCGTCCGGCTGCTGGCCGGACCTCCATGCCGCCGTGATCGACGTCGAAGCCCGCCCCTTGCTGCTGTTGCTCGCCACGCTGGTGTCCTTGCTGACTGCCGGCGTGTTGACGCATGCGCTGAAGACTGCGCGCTCGCGCGACAGCCTGCTCGGTTGGGGCTGGGTGCTGGCCGGTGCGGTGGCCGTCGGCACCGGGTTGTGGTCGACGCAGGCGCTCGCATTGCTCGGCTCGCGCCTGGGCGGCGTGCAGCTCTTCACTTTCAAGGGCGTGGCGCTGGCCTGGGGCGTCAGCGTGCTCGCTGCCGCCGCCGGCTTGCTGGCCGCGCGCGAGATCGCGTCGGCCCACCTGCGCGTGTGGGCACTGCCATGGATCCTGAGCGTGATCTTCGGCGCGGCACTGGGCGTCACCGTCAACGTGCTGCCCGCCGGCAGCGAGCTGGCGTCGTTGAGCACGTTCTGGGCCACCGCAGCGTTTCTGCTGCTCGGCGCCAGCGCGTTGTTCTCGCAGTGGTGGTCGCACAGCGCCGCAGGCCAGGCGAGCGAGGATGCCGGCTGGCAGGCCGCTGCGGGTGTGGCGGCATTGGGCATCGGCTTGGCGGGTGCCCAGGCCATGGCGCTGCAAGGCATGCAGTTCCGCAACCTGCCCGCTGGCGGGCAGGCCGTCGAAGGCCTCGACGCGCTCGGGTTGATGGTGGCGGCTTCGGTCGGCGCGCTGGCGGTGGCGATCGCCGTGCTGAGCGCGTGGTTCGACTGGCGCAACCGTGCGCACAACCGCTCGCTGGCGACATCGCTCAACGAAGCCAACATCCAACTGCGCCGGCAGGCCTTCTGCGACCCACTGACGGCGCTGCCGAACCGGCTGCTGTTCGAAGAGCGGCTGCACCAGACACTGCAGCGCGTGGGCCGCACACCGAGTGCGATGGCCGTGCTCTTCATCGACCTCGACGGCTTCAAGCCGATCAACGACTCGTTCGGCCACGCCGCCGGCGACGTGGTGCTGCGCGAGGTGGGCTCACGCCTGCTCGAGCTGGCAGGCCAGTCGGGCACCGCGGCACGCGTCGGCGGCGACGAGTTCCTGCTGCTGGTGCCGCAGCCCGGCGGCACCGAAGGAGCCAGCGCGGTGGCGCAGCAGGCACTGCAGGTGCTGGCTCGGCCGTACAAGCTGCCGAACCGCGGCGAGGTCAAGCTGTCGTGTTCGATCGGCATCGCGCTGTTCCCCGAACACGGCTCGACCGCCAAGCTGATCGCCAACGCCGACGCCGCGATGTACGCCGCCAAGCGCACCGGCGGCTCGACCTATGCGTTCTTCGAGGCGCGCATGGACCTCGACGTGCGCGAGCAGGTCGAGATGCAGACCGAGCTGCGCCTGGCGCTGGAGCGCCACCAGCTCAAGCTGTATTACCAACCGAAGATTCACGGCGCGTCGGGCCAGGTGACCGGTGTCGAAGCGCTGATCCGCTGGGACCATCCGGTGCGCGGGCTGATGAGCCCCGAGGTGTTCATTCCGGTGGCCGAGCGCTTCGGTCTGATCGGCCACATCGGCAACTGGGTGATCGAAGAAGCCTGCCGGCAGATCCGCCAGTGGCTCGACATGGGGCTGCGCATGCGGGTCGCGGTCAACCTGTCGATGCACCAGTTGCGCCAGGACGACCTGGTGCCACGGATTCGGCGTGCGCTCGACGCGCACCGCGTCGACCCCGCGCTGCTGACGTTCGAGATCACCGAGTCGGTGGCGATGGAAGACACCCAGGCCACGATGCGTTCGTTCGGCCATCTGGCCCGCGTCGGCGCCTCGCTGGCGATCGACGATTTCGGCACCGGCTATTCGAGCCTGGCCTACCTGCGCAAGCTGCCGGCGCGGCAGTTGAAGATCGACCGTGGCTTCGTCGCCGACATCGAGCACAGCTCCGACGCATTGGCGGTGGTCGACGCCGTGATCAAGCTGGCGCACGCGCTGGGCCTGAAGGTGGTGGCCGAGGGCGTGGAGACCGAGCGCCAGCGCGACGTGCTGCTCGGCCTGCACTGCGACGAGCTGCAGGGCTACCTGTACGCGCGCCCGATGCCCGCGCAGATGCTCACCGTGTGGGCGATGAACGGCGAGGACGACACGCACGACATCGAGTTCAGCCACTCGCTGTTCGCCGGCCACATCCCCAGCGCGCTGCAATAGCGCCTGCGGTCCCGCGCCTACATCTGCTCCCACGGCAGGCCGTCGAAGCGCCAGCCGTTGAGCCGGCCGCGGCGAAAGTGCTCGTCGAGTTCGCCCTCGAAACCGTGGCGCACGTGCGCCACGTCGGTGAAGCCCGCGGCTTCCAGCGTCAACGCGGCATCGACCGTGCGTTTGCCGGAGCGGCAGATGAGCAAGATCGGGCGGTCGAGCCGATCGCCCGCCTCGCGGCGCACGCGGCGCACGAAGTCATCGCGATCCGTCGTCATCGTCGGGTACTCGTACCAGGCCACATGCACCACCCCGGGCGGATGGCCGACGTACAGGTGTTCGATCTCCATGCGCACGTCGACGAACAGCGTGTCCGGGCGGGCCTGCAATTGGGCCCAGGACTCCAGGGGTGTCATCTCTTTCATCGTGTCCAGGCGCCCAAGCGTTCCTACAATGCGCAGGCGCATGACACGCTCGACCTACACCCGCGCGGCCCGGCTGCCTGAGATTCTGCAACAGCGCATCGTCATCATCGATGGCGCCATGGGCACGATGCTGCAGACGCGCAAGCTGACGGAAGGCGACTATCGGGGCACGCGCTTCGCCGATCACCGCATCGACCTGCGCGGCAACGGCGACGTGTTGAACCTGACCCAGCCCGACGTGGTGCGCGAGATCCACGCCGAGTACCTGGCTGCGGGCGCCGACCTGATCGAGACCAACACCTTCGGCGCCACGCGCATCGCGCAAGAGGACTATGGCCTGGCCGAACACGCGCGCGAAATCAACGTGGCGGCGGCGCGCATCGCACGCCAGGCCGCCGACGCCGCATCGACGCCCGAGCGCCCGCGTTTCGTGGCCGGCGCGCTGGGCCCCACGCCGCGCACCGCCAGCATCAGCCCCGACGTCAACGACCCGGGCGCTCGCAACACCGACTTCGAATCGCTGCGCGCCGCGTACCACGAGCAGGCCGCGGGGCTGCTCGAAGGCGGCGCCGATCTGTTCCTGGTCGAGACGATCTTCGACACGCTGAACGCCAAGGCCGCGATCTTCGCGCTCGACGAGTTGATGGAGCAAACCGGCGAGCGCTTGCCGGTGATCATCTCCGGCACCGTCACCGATGCGTCGGGTCGCATCCTGTCGGGGCAGACCGTGCAGGCGTTCTGGCATTCGGTGCGCCACGCGCGGCCGATCGCGGTGGGCCTGAACTGCGCGCTCGGCGCCGCGCTGATGCGGCCGTATATCGAAGAGCTGGCCAAGGTGGCCGGCGACACCTGGATCAGCTGCTATCCGAACGCCGGCCTGCCCAACCCGATGAGCGAGACCGGCTTCGACGAGACACCCGAGGTCACGGGCTCGCTGCTCGAGGAGTTCGCGCGCGCCGGCTTCCTCAACATCGCCGGCGGCTGCTGTGGCACCACGCCGCAGCACATCAGCGAGATCGCGCGCCGGCTGGGCAACTATCGGCCACGCAACCGCCACGATCCGCTGTTCACGCCGTTGCTCGCGCGCCGCCTGATCGCGGCGATCACGGCGCCGGCTTGGCCGCTGCGCCGCGATTGCCGGGGAAGGCGTTGGTCGGCGGTGGCAGGTTCTTGTCTTCGAGCTTGTCGATCGCCACGGGCCCAGGCACCACGCGCAACGTGACCGCGTCACCCTGCGTCGGCGCCAACACCACCACGCGCAGGCCGATCACGCCGCGGCCCTGCAGGTAGCTGCGCATCGCGGCGCCGCGGGCCACCGGGCCGGGCGAGGCCAACTGCACCTTGGTGGTGGCTTGGCGCGCCATCGACACCGCGACTTTGTCCATCACCGCGCGCAACGGCGGCTTGGGCGCGTTGGACTTGTCGTCGAACGAGAAAGTCATCGGCACATCGACCCGCATCGAGCCATCGGGCTCCGACGCGATCGCCACTGGCGTGCCGTCGAACAGTTGTTTCATCCACGTGACCTCGCCGGCCAGCACGTTGGGCGGTGGCTGTCCCGGACGCGGCGGCGGGGCCGGTGCGGTCGCCGGTGGCTCGGTGCCCGGAACCTTGGCGGGGCCGACCGCACAGCCAGCGGCCAATGCAGCAAGCAGCAGAACAACTAAGAGGCGCAACGTCATGGTGTCTTCTGGGCCCAAAGCCAGGGGAGTCAACGGGGCTTATGACCTGTATCGGGGCTCGAAGTGTCGCCCATCTTTGTAGAATCCCTGCGCGGCTCGAGGAGCGTTGCGACGGCATCAAGGATGCTGCCAGGCTCGGGCCACAGGTGCTGATGGCGCCTGGACGCAACGGCGCTCACCCTGGCCTGATCGAGGCGCACGGGTGAGCCCGGCGGATCGAGACCGGCCCACTGCCCGCGAGCCGCCATGACCGAACCCGCCGACAAACCCCCGATTGCGCCGCTGTTGTTGTCCGGCCTGGAGCCGCTGCGGCTCGAAGCCGGCTCGCTGTTCGTCAACATCGGCGAACGCACCAACGTGACCGGATCCAAGGCCTTCGCGCGCATGATCCTCGACGGCCGCTTCGAAGACGCACTGAGCGTGGCCCGCCAGCAGGTCGAGAACGGTGCGCAGGTGATCGACGTCAACATGGACGAGGCCATGTTGGACAGCCAGGCGGCGATGGTGCGCTTCCTGAACCTGATTGCCAGCGAGCCCGAGATCGCGCGCGTGCCGATCATGATCGACTCGTCGAAGTGGAGCGTGATCGAAGCGGGCCTGAAGTGCATCCAGGGCAAGGGCATTGTCAATTCGATCTCGATGAAGGAAGGCGAGGCCGAGTTCAAACGCCAGGCCACGTTGATCCGCCGCTATGGCGCCGCCACCGTGGTGATGGCGTTCGACGAACAAGGCCAGGCCGACACGCTGGCGCGCAAGACCGAGATCTGCGCGCGCGCCTACCGCGTGCTGGTCGAGGAGGTGGGTTTCCCGCCCGAGGACATCATCTTCGATCCCAACATCTTCGCCATCGCCACCGGCATCGAGGAGCATGCCAACTACGCGGTCGACTTCATCGACGCCACGCGCTGGATCAAGCAGCACCTGCCCGGAGCCAAGGTGTCGGGCGGCGTCAGCAACGTGAGCTTCAGCTTCCGCGGCAACGAGCCGGTGCGCGAGGCGATCCACACCGTGTTCCTGTACCACGCCATCAGGGCCGGCATGGACATGGGCATCGTCAACGCCGGCATGGTGGGCGTCTACGACGACCTCGATGCCGAACTGCGCGAGCGCGTGGAAGACGTGGTGCTGAACCGCCGCGCCGACTCGACCGAGCGCCTGCTCGAGATCGCCGAGGCGGTGAAGGGTGCGGCCAAGGACGACAGCGCCAAGCTCGCCTGGCGCTCGGGCGACGTGGACCATCGCTTGGCGCACGCGCTGGTCCACGGCATCACCGATTTCATCGTCGCCGACACCGAGGAGTGCTGGCAGGCCGTGCAGGCCAAGAACGGGCGCCCGCTGCACGTGATCGAAGGGCCGTTGATGGCCGGCATGAACCAGCGTCGGCGACCTGTTCGGCGCCGGCAAGATGTTCCTGCCGCAGGTGGTGAAGAGCGCGCGCGTGATGAAGCAGGCGGTGGCGCACCTGCTGCCCTACATCGAGGCCGAGAAGAAGGCGCTGGTGAACGCCGGCGGCGAGGCCAAGCCCAAGGGCAAGATCGTCATCGCCACCGTGAAAGGCGACGTGCACGACATCGGCAAGAACATCGTCACCGTCGTGCTCCAGTGCAACAACTTCGAAGTCATCAACATGGGCGTGATGGTGCCGTGCCAGGACATCCTGGCCAAGGCACGCGTCGAAGGCGCCGACATCATCGGCCTGTCGGGCCTGATCACGCCGAGCCTGGAAGAAATGCAGCACGTCGCGTCCGAGATGCAGCGCGACGACTGGTTCCGCGTCAAGAAGATCCCGCTGCTGATCGGCGGCGCCACCACCAGCCGCGTGCACACCGCGGTCAAGATCGCGCCCAATTACGAAGGGCCGGTGGTCTACGTGCCCGATGCGTCGCGTTCGGTCGGCGTGTGCGCCGAGCTGCTGTCGGATCAGCGCGCGGCCAAGTTCATCTCCGACCTCACCACCGACTACGAGAAGGTGCGCGCGATGCACGCGGCGAAGAAGCCGGCGGCGATGGTCACGCTGCAACAGGCGCGCGCCAACAAGACGCCGGTCGACTGGAGCGCCTACACGCCACCGAAGCCCAAGTTCATCGGCCGGCGCCACTTCCGCAACCAGGACCTGTCGGAGATCGCAGCGTGCATCGATTGGGGCCCGTTCTTCCAGACCTGGGACCTGGCGGGCAAGTTTCCCGAGATCCTGCGCGACGAGATCGTCGGTGCCGAAGCCACCCGCGTGCTCAGCGATGGCAAGCGCATGCTGCAGCGCCTGATCGAAGGCCGCTGGCTGCAGGCGCATGGCGTGATCGGCCTGTGGCCGGCCAACACGGTCGACGACGACTGCATCGAGATCTATGCCGACGAGTCGCGCAGCGAGGTGCTGCTGCGCTGGTGGCCGCTGCGCATGCAGACCGAGCGCCCGGTGATCGACGGCGTGCCGCGGCCCAACCGTTGCCTGGCCGACTTCGTGGCGCCGCGCGGCGTGCGCGACGACTACGTCGGATTGTTCGCGGTGACCGCCGGTGTCGGTGTCGACAAGAAGGAGCAGCAGTTCCTCGCCGACCACGACGACTACAGCGCGATCATGCTCAAGGCGCTGGCCGATCGTCTGGCCGAGGCGTTCGCCGAACGCCTGCACCAGCGCGTGCGCACCGATCTCTGGGGCTATGCACCCGACGAGGCGCTCGCCAATGACGAACTGATCGCCGAGAAGTACCGCGGCGTCCGGCCCGCACCGGGATATCCGGCCTGCCCTGACCACACGATCAAGCGTGCAATGTTCGATGCGCTGCAGGCGCGCGAGATCGGCATGGAACTCACCGAAAGCCTGGCGATGATGCCGGCGGCCAGCGTCAGCGGCTTCTATCTGGCGCATCCGGAGTCGACGTACTTCAATGTGGGCCGCATCGCGCGTGATCAGCTCGACGCATGGGCGCGCGCGATGGACATCGAGAGCGCCGCTGCCCAACGTGCGCTCGCTTCGGTGTTGTAAGTAACAGCACCGGCGCGGTGCCGCGTACGTTCGCGCGTCGCGTGACGCGTTGCAGTTGCATGCCGTTGTAAGGCAACGGTCCAACACCAACAACTTGGTACAGCGCACTCGCGCGCGCTTTCAACAATCTTCGCCACCGGGATGCCTCTTGCGGCATCGAGACAACAACCGGGGCGGAGGAAATCGTGATCGTCAACTTGTCACGCGCGCCGTCGGGCGCAGCGTCTGCATCGCGTTGTCGTCGTGTCTTGATGGGCACCTTGTTGGCGGCCGCGCTCGCGGCCTGCGGCGGCAACAAGGACGACGAGACCACCGTCGATCCAGCCTCGTTGCCGGCGTCGCGCAGCGAGGCCGCGATGTTCCTGTCGAAGGCCACCTTCGGGCCGACCGAGGGCGATGTCGATCGCGTGATGTCGATCGGCTACTCGGCGTGGATCGACGAGCAGTTCGCGACACCGGCCACATCGCACCGCGCGAGCTGGGAAGCGGCCGACGCGGCCATCAAGGCCGCCGATCCGATGTCGGGCGCGGGCCAGGATCCGGTGTTCTATTCGTTCTGGAAGCGGGCGGTGTCGGGCAACGACCAGCTGCGCCAGCGGGTGGCCTATGCGCTGTCGCAGATCATGGTGATCTCGATGGCCGACGGCACGGTGGGCGACAACCCGCGTGCGGTCGCCGCCTGGCTCGACATGCTGGGCGACAAGGGCCTGACCAACTACCGCGAGCTGATCGAGGCGGTGTCGTTGCACCCGATGATGGGTGTGTACCTCTCGCACTTGCGCAACCAGAAGGCCGATGCGCGCACCGGCCGTGTGCCCGACGAGAACTACGCGCGCGAAGTGATGCAGCTGTTTTCGATCGGCCTGGTCGAATTGAACGGCGACGGCTCGGTGAAGACCAACGCCGGCCGCCCGATCGAGACCTACGGTCCGAGCGACATCGCCGGCCTGGCGCGCGTGTTCACCGGCTTCAGCTGGGCCTGTCCGGCGGCGCCGGCCAACAACTGCTTCTTCAACGGCAGCCTCAACGGCGCGTCGGATCCCGACCGTGCATTCAAGTCGATGATCGGCTACGCGCAGTACCACAGCACCGAGGCCAAAACGTTCCTCGGCACGACGATCTCCGCGCAGGCCGCGGCCAATCCGCAAGCCAGCCTGGCGGCGGCGCTCGACGCGCTGCACCGGCACCCCAACGTCGGCCCTTTCATCGGCAAGCAGCTGATCCAGCGCCTCGTCACGAGCAATCCGAGCCCCGGCTACGTGCGCGCTGTGGCCACTACCTTCGCCGACAACGGCGCCGGCGTGCGCGGCGACATGAAGGCGGTGGTCAAGGCGGTGTTGCTGCACCCCGAAGCACACGGCAGCGGTTCGACGGCCGGCAAGGTGCGCGAACCGGTGTTGCGTTTGTCGGCGCTGCTGCGCGCCTTCGACTACCGATCCGACACCGGCGAATACCGCATCGGCAACACCGACAACCCGGCGACCTCGCTGGGCCAGACGCCGATGCGCGCGCCGAGCGTCTTCAACTTCTACCGTCCCGGCTTCGTGCCGCCCGGAACCACCGCGGCCTCGCTCGGCCTGGCGTCACCCGAGATGCAGATCGTGCACGAGACCAGCGCCGCGGGGTACGTGAACGTGATGCGCGACGCGATCAGCAGCGGCGTGGGTGCAAGCACCAACGCCAGCGGCAGCAACCGGCGCGACCTGCAGCCCGACTTCGCTGCCGAGATGGCCCTCGCCGACCAACCGGGCGCGCTGGTCGATCGCATCGGCACCAAACTGTTGTACGGCCCGATGCCGGCTGACCTGAAGGTCGAGATCCAAGGCGCGATCGAGCGCATCGCGGTGCCGGCGCCGACGTCGACCAACGCGAGCCAGGTCGCCGCCGCCAGGCGCACGCGCGTCAACGCGGCCGTGTTCCTGACCCTGGTGTCCCCCGAATTCCTGGTGCAGAAATGAGCCACGCGATGAAACAAGCCGCCCGATTCGACGCCTCGCGCCGCACTGTTCCTGCGCCACGGCGCGGTGTACTCCGCCTTGGCGGGCGCGGGCGCGCCGTTGGCGATGAACCTCGCCGCGCTCGGCACGCGCGCACGCCCAGGCGGCGGGCGACTACCGCGCGCTGGTGTGCATCTTCCTGTTTGGCGGCAACGATGCCTACAACATGGTGCTGCCCACCGACACCGCGTCGTTCGCCAACTACACCGCGGTGCGCAACCAGGCGCCCGACTCCATCGCGCTGCTGGCGCCGGGCACGGCGCCCAACACCGGCGCCGCGGTCGGCACGCCGGCGCGACTCGGTGGCGCACTGGCGATCACGCCCACCAACGCGCAAGGCCGCACGTTCGCGCTGCACCCGCAGATGGGCGCGTTGCAAACGCTGTTCAACACCGACCGGCGGCTGGCCATCGTGCCCAACGTGGGGCCGCTGGTGATTCCCACCAACAAGACAGCAGTACGGGCAGTCGACCCATCCGAAACCGATCAGCCTGTTCTCGCACAACGACCAGCAGAACACCTGGCAGGCGCTGGCGCCCGAAGGCGCCACGCAAGGTTGGGGCGGCCGCCTGGCCGACATGCTGATGAGCCGCAACGCCAAGCCGGTGTTCACCGCCATCTCGTCCAGCGGCTCGGCGGTGTGGCTGGCCGGTGCCAGCGTGCGTCAGTACCAGGTGTCGACCGGTGGCGCGATCCGCATGGGCGTCGACGGCAACGGCCGCATCTTCAACTCGGCCGATGTCGGCGCCGCGATGCAGCGCATCGTGTCGCGCTCGCGCGGCACACACGTGTTCGAAGCCGACATGGCCGCGGTGGCCAGCCGTTCGCTCGATGCCGAACTGGCGCTGCGCAGCGCGTTGAAGCCGGCCAGCGATCCGCTGTTCGGCACGCCGCCGGCGAGCGGCACCTACAACGCCAACACCGACCCGCGGCTGATGTACGCGAACCCGTTGACCGGCGCCAATGCCGCCAACCCGCTGGCGCAGCAGATGCAGATCGTGGCGCGCATGATCGACGCGGCCGGTCACGCCGACATCGCGGCCGATCGGCAGGTGTTCTTCGTCAGCATGGGTGGCTTCGACACGCACGACGCGCAGAACCGCTCGCAGGCCGACCTGATGGCGCGCCTCGCGCACGGGCTGGCGTACTTCGATGCCACGCTCGGTTTGATGGGCGCCCGCAACCGCGTCACCACGTTCACCGCCAGCGACTTCGGCCGCACCTTCACCAGCAACGGCGACGGCACCGACCACGGCTGGGGCAGCCACCATTTCGTGATGGGCGGCGCGGTGCGAGGAGGCGACCTGTATGGCCAGTTCCCCGTGCTCGGCACCAAGAACGCCACCAACAACAACTTCGACTCGAGCCCCGATCAACTCGGCAACGGCGCGCTGCTGCCCAAGACCGGCGTGCAGCAGCTCGGCGCCACGCTGGGCCGCTGGTTCGGTGCCAGCGAGTCGGAGCTGCTCGACGTGTTCCCGCGTTTGAACGAGTTTCCGACCGGCAACCTCGGCTTCATGCTGTGAGACGGCGCGAGGGGGCGTCGCCTCAGCACTCGGGCAGGCCGCGCCGCAGCTGCATCGCCTCGGCCAGGTGGCCGCTGTCGATGCGCGCCGAGCCGGCCAGGTCGGCAATCGTGCGCGCGAGCTTGATCACACGATGCAGGCTGCGCCCGGTCCAACCGAGCTGGCGCGCCGCCTTCTCCGCAAACTGCGTGGTCGCTGCATCCAGCGCACAGTGCGTGTCGATCTGGCCCGGCTCGAGTTCGCCGTTGACGACGCCTTGCCTTTGCAGCTGGCGCTCGCGCGCCGCGGCCACGCGGTTCGCGACCGTGGCCGACGCATCGCCATCGGCATCGGCCAGCATCGACGACGGCGCCGCGGCCTGCACCTCGACCTGCATGTCGATGCGATCGAGCAACGGGCCGGAGATCTTCTGCTGGTAGCGCGACACCTGGTCCGGTGTGCAGCGGCACCGATGTTTGCTGCCGGCCGGTGCGCCGAGCCAGCCGCACGGGCACGGGTTCATCGCCGCCACCAACTGAAAGCGCGCCGGAAACACCGCCTGGCGCGCCGCGCGCGAGATCGTGATGCGGCCGCATTCGAGCGGCTCGCGCAGCGCCTCGAGGCTGGCGCGCGCAAACTCCGGCAGCTCGTCGAGAAACAACACGCCGCCATGCGCCAGCGAGATTTCGCCTGGCCGCGGCGGTGAACCGCCGCCCACCAGCGCGACCGCGCTTGCGGTGTGGTGCGGCGCGCGCACCGGCCGTTGGCCCCATGTGCGCACGTCGAAGCCGCGCGCGCCGAGCCCTTGCAGCGCGGCGCTGGCCAGCGCCTCGTCTTCGGCCATCGCGGGCAGCAAGCCGGGCAGGCGCTGCGCGAGCATCGACTTGCCGCTGCCAGGCGGGCCCATCATCAGCAGACTGTGGCCGCCGGCAGCGGCGATCTCCAGCGCACGCTTGGCTGCCGACTGACCTTTGACGTCGCGCAGGTCGGGGCCGTCGGGTGCGGCCGTCGCTTCGAGCGGGTCCGCCATCGGCAACACTTGCGGCGCGTCACCCGGTGTCATCGCGCGCACCACGTCGAGCAAGTGGTCCGCCGCGCGCACGTCGAGGCCGCGGGCGAGTGCCGCTTCGCGTGCGCTCGCGGCCGGCAGCACCAACACACGCTGTGGGTCCTGCGCGCGCAATGCGAGCGACAGCGCGAGCGCGCCGCGCACCGGGCGCAGCTCGCCGGCCAGCGACAACTCGCCGGCGAACTCGTGGCGCGCGAGGCGCTGCAGGTCGAGTTGTCCGTCGGCAGCCAGGATGCCGAGCGCGATCGGCAGATCGAAGCGGCCGGAATCCTTGGGCAGGTCGGCCGGCGCAAGGCTGACCGTGATGCGCTTGTTGTGCGGGAACGCGAAGCCGCTGTTGGTCAGCGCGGCGCGCACACGTTCGCGCGACTCCTTGACTTCGGTGTCGGCCAGACCGACCAGCGTGAAGCTCGGCAGGCCGTTGGCGAGGTGCACTTCGACTTGCACGGCGGGTGCGTCCAACCCATCCAGCGCGCGGCTGGCAATCGTTGCCAACGACATCGGTGCAGTCCTCCCAGGCCGGATTCTGCCCGCCGGCTGCTCGGTCGGCCCGGTGTCGCACCGCCGCAGTGCCGATCGGGCACTTGATTCACCACATTGGTGCTATCTCGGGCCTTGGCAGCCTTCGGGGTGCGCCGACTTGGCGCGTAGTGGGTCCGCCTCAGTGGCATGGAAGCTGCAGTAAGCGCTCCGGCTTCTCTTCCCTCGTGCAAACCGAAGACAGGACACATGCTCATGAAAAACACGACTGCCCTTCCTCTTGTCGCTCTTCTCGCCATGGCTGCAGCGCCCAGCTTCGCGCAAACCGCGCGCGACGCCTGAGTACACGTTCACGGGCAACGCCGGCCTCTTCACCGACTACCGTTTCCGCGGCATCTCGCAGACGGTCAAACAGCCGGCCTTCCAGGGCGGCTTCGATTTCAGCCACCAGTCGGGCTTCTATCTCGGCAACTGGAACTCCAACGTCGACTCCGGCTTCTACAACGGCGCCAATCTGGAGATGGACTTCTACGGCGGCTTCAAGGGCAGCTTCGACGCCTTCACCTACGACATCGGCGCGCTGTACTACTACTACCCGGGCAGCGGCATCGCCGGCACCAACAAGATCGACAACACCGAGCTCTACGTCGCCGGTGGCTGGGGTCCCTTTTCGCTGAAGTACTCGTACGCGGTGAGCGACTTCTTCGGCATCACCGACACCAAGGGTGCCTACTACGTCGACGGAACCATCACTTATCCGCTGAGCAAGGAGATCGCGCTGATCGGTCACGTCGGCTACCAGGGCGGCCTGAAGAACGGCGCGCGCATCACCGAATTCGACGGCAGCGTGCGCACCTCGATCACCGACTGGAAGTTTGGTGCCACGTATGACCTGAGCGGCTGGATCCTGGGCGCCAGCTACATCGACACCGACCGCAGCTTCTCGGGCGGCACGGGTTCCTTGGAGAACAAGGACATCGCCAACGGCACCGTCGTGCTGTCGGTGACCAAGAGCTTCTGACACAACAGCGGAGGAGAAGCGTCATGAAGATGGTGACCGCAATCGTCAAGCCGTTCAAGCTTGACGAGGTACGCGAAGCGCTCAGCGCAATCGGGGTGCAGGGCATCACGGTGACCGAGGTCAAAGGGTTCGGTCGCCAGAAGGGGCACACCGAGCTGTACCGCGGTGCCGAGTACGTGGTGGACTTCTTGCCCAAGGTCAAGATCGAAGCGGCGATCGACGATGCCATCGTCGATCGCGTGATCGAGGCGATCGAGGCCTCGGCGCGCACGGGCAAGATCGGTGACGGGAAGATCTTCGTCACCACGCTCGAACAAGTGGTTCGCATCCGCACCGGCGAGACCGGCAAGGACGCGCTGTAAATCCACCCACGAAGAAAACCGAAGACCTCAACATGAGAAAGCTCATCGCTTCCATTGCGCTCGGCCTCGCCCTGCTGGGCCTGGCCGGCACATCGCTGGCGCAGTCGACTGCTGCGTCGGCACCGGCCGCTGCACCGGCGGCCGCGGCACCAGCGGACGCCGCATCGGCGCCCGCCGCGGCGGCATCCGCCCCGGTCGCCAACAAAGGCGACGTCGCGTGGATGATCGTCGCCACGCTGCTCGTCATCATGATGACCGTGCCCGGCCTCGCGCTGTTCTACGGCGGCCTGGTGCGCAGCAAGAACATGCTGTCGGTGCTGATGCAGGTGATGGTCACCTTCAGCCTGATCGTCGTGCTATGGGCCATCTACGGCTACAGCCTGGCGTTCAGCGAGGGCAACGCCTATTTCGGCGGCATGGACCGATTGTTCATGAAAGGCCTGTTCAACTCCGCCGATGGCACGTTCGCGATGGGCGCGACGTTCAGCAAGGGCGTCTACATCCCCGAACTGCTGTTCGCCGCCTTCCAGGCCACGTTTGCCGGCATCACCTGCTGCCTGATCGTCGGCGCCTTCGCCGAGCGCATCAAGTTCTCGGCGGTGCTGTTGTTCATGGTGCTGTGGTTCACCTTCAGCTATGCGCCGATCGCGCACATGGTGTGGTTCTGGATGGGCCCCGACGCCTACGCCAGCAAGGACGTGGTCGATGCGATGAACGCCAAGGCCGGCCTGATCTGGCAGTGGGGCGCACTCGACTTCGCCGGTGGCACGGTGGTGCACATCAACGCGGCCATGGCGGGCATCGTCGGTGCCTACATGATCGGCAAGCGCGTCGGCTACGGCAAAGAAGCATTCCCGCCGCACAGCCTGCCGCTGACGATGGTGGGTGCCGCGATGCTGTGGGTGGGCTGGTTCGGCTTCAACGCCGGCTCGGCGCTGGAAGCAGGCAACTCCGCGGTCCTGGCGTTCATGAACACCTTCACCGCCACCTCCGCTGCCGTGCTGGCCTGGTGCATCGGCGAAACGCTGATGCGCGGCAAGGCATCGATGCTGGGTGCAGCCTCCGGTGCGGTGGCTGGCCTGGTGGCGATCACGCCGGCGGCCGGCAACGTCGGCCTGATGGGCGCGATCATCATCGGCGCGGTGGCCGGCTTCGCCTGCCTGTGGGGTGTCAACGGCCTGAAGAAGATGCTCGGTGCCGACGACTCGCTCGACGTGTTCGGCGTGCACGGCATCGGCGGCATCGTCGGTGCGCTGCTGACGGGCGTGTTCAACACGCAGTCGCTCGGCGGCCCGGGCCTGGTCACCGACTGGGTCACCGCGACCGTCGGCTCCAACGGCATCGGTGCGCAGGTGTGGATCCAATTGAAGGCGGTGCTGCTGACCATCGTGTGGTCGGGCGTGGTGGCCGCCGTGGCGTACAAGATCGTCGACCTCGTGGTCGGCCTGCGGGTTACCGAGGAAGAGGAACGCGAGGGACTGGACATCTCCTCGCATGGCGAGACCGCCTACAGCAAGTAAGAACGGACACTGCGAGCTTGGGGCCGCCTGCAAGGGCGGCCCCTTTTTATTCCGCCTCGCGGCGGCCTTCTTCTTTTCATTTGCAATGCGGCCGGTTGTGAAGACCGGCGCTCCGGCGCGCGAATGCGGGGCCTGCCGGAACAGCCTGCGGCCTAGAATCGCAGCGTTTCGCCATCACCTGAGCCGGCATGGTTCCGCACCTCGTCACCGCCCTCACTGGCCCGATCAACGAGCTCGAGCAACGCATCCTCGAATCGATGCCGGCGATCGAACGCTGGTTCCGGCTCGAGTGGATGGAGCACACGCCGCCGTTTTACTGCTCGGTCGACATCCGCAACGCCGGCTTCAAGCTGGCGCCGGTGGACACCAATCTGTTCCCCGGCGGCTTCAACAACCTCACCGCCGAGATGCTGCCGCTGGCGGTGCAGGCCGCGATGGCGGCCATCGAGAAGATCTGCCCCGAAGCGAAGAACCTGCTGCTGATCCCCGAGCGTCACACGCGCAACACGTTCTACCTGATGAACGTGCAGCGCCTGATGCGCGATGTTCCACCAGGCCGGCCTGAACGTGCGCCTGGGCACGCTCGACGAGGAGATCAAGGCGCCGACGCAATTGCCGCTGCCCGACGGCACCGAGCTCACGCTGGAGCCGCTGCAACGCGTGCGTGGCCGCCTCGGGTTGAAGGACTTCGATCCCTGCACCATCCTGCTCAACAACGACCTGTCGGCCGGCGTGCCCAAGGTGCTGCAGAACCTGCACGAGCAGTACCTGCTGCCGCCGCTGCATGCGGGCTGGTCGGTGCGGCGCAAGAGCCGCCACTTCCAGAGCTACGAGGAGGTGGCCAAGAAGTTCGCCAAGTTGCTCGGCATGGACCCGTGGCTGATCAACCCGATGCACGCGCACTGCGGCAAGGTCGATTTCGCCGACAGCGACGGCATGGACTGCGTGCGCGCCAATGTCGAAGCGATGCTGACCAAGGTCCGCCGCAAGTACAAGGAATACGGCATCAACGAGAAGCCGTTCGTCGTCGTCAAGGCCGACAACGGCACCTACGGCATGGGCATCATGACCGTGCGCGACCTGAAGGACCTCGACGAGCCGAGCCGCCGCACGCGCAACAAGATGAGCGTGGTGAAGGAGGGCCTGCCACTCACCGAGGTCATCATCCAGGAGGGCGTGCCCACCTACGAGCGCATGAACGACGCCGTGGCCGAGCCGGTGGTCTACATGATCGACCGCTACGTGGTCGGCGGCTTCTACCGCGTGCATGCCGAGCGCGGCATCGACGAGAACCTCAACGCGCCCGGCTCGAGCTTCGTGCCGCTGGCCTTCGCCGAGAGCCACCACCTGCCGCGCCTGGGCGAGAAGCCCGGCGCGAGCGCGCCGAACCGCTTCTACATGTACGGCGTGATCGGTCGCCTGGCGATGCTCGCCGCCAGCTACGAACTCGAAGCCACCGATCCCGAGGCCGAGGTCTACGCCTGAGCGGGCTGCAAGCCTGAGCCGACAGTCGCGCCGGGCTGTGCGCGCAACAGGCAGCGCACAATAGCCGCTTCGCTTCGAAGGCCCGCGCTCGAAACGGGCGCCCGCCTCGTGAGCCAGGCTTCCAGCACCAACGCAGCCCCGCCGCCGTGGCCGCGCTGACGCTCGGCGCCCTCGGCGTCGTCTACGGCGACATCGGCACCAGCCCGCTGTACGCGCTGAAGGAGGTCTTCCACGGCGGCCACGTGCCGGTCACGCACCGACAACGTGCTGGGCGTGCTGTCGCTGATCTTCTGGACGATGACGGTCATCGTCTCGCTGAAGTACGTGCTGCTGGTCCTGCGCGCCGACAACAACGGCGAAGGCGGCCTGATCGCGATGCTGGCGCTGGCGACCACCGCGGTGAAGGACCGGCCGCCGCTGCGCCGCACGCTGATGGTGGTGGGCCTGTTCGGCACCGCGGTGTTCTACGGCGACGGCGTGATCACGCCGGCGATCTCGGTGCTCGTCGGCGGTCGAGGGCCTGAGCGTGGTCGCGCCGGCGCTGCAGCACTGGGTGGTGCCGGTCGACGCTGGTCGTGCTGACGCTGCTGTTCGCGGTGCAGCGCTTCGGCACCGGCGGCATCGGCAAGGCGTTCGGGCCGATCACGCTGGTGTGGTTCGTCGTGCTCGCGCTGCTCGGGCTGCCGCACATCGCGGCCAACCCGAGGTGCTGCGTGGCGCTCGAACCCGCTGTATGCGCATCGCGCTTCTTCGATCGCAGCAGCCGCATGGTGGCCTTCATCGTGCTCGGCGCGGTCGTGCTTGTGCGTCACCGGCGGCGAGGCGCTGTACGCCGACATGGGCCACTTCGGCAAGCTGCCGATCCGCATCGCCTGGTATGCGCTGGTGATGCCGGCGCTGGTGATCAACTACTTCGGCCAGGGCGCGCTGCTGCTGGCGCAGCCCGGAGGCGGTCGAAGAACCCGTTCTACCTGATGGCGCCGCGCGTGGGCGCAGCTGCCGCTGGTGTTGCTGGCCACCGCGGCCACGGTGATCGCGTCGCAGGCGCTGATCTCGGCGGCGTTCTCGGTCACCAAGCAGGCGATCCAGCTCGGCCTCCTGCCGCGCATGCGCGATCCGCCACACCTCGGTGCGCGACACCGGCCAGATCTACGTGCCGTTCGTCAACTGGGGCCTGTTCGTGTTCATCGTGCTGGCGGTGGTGATGTTCAAGTCCTCGTCGAACGCTGGCCGCGGCCTACGGCATCGCGGTGACGCTGGACATGACGATCACCACGGTGATGACCTTCTTCGTCATCCGCTACGGCTGGCGCTATCCGCTGGCGCTGTGCCTGCGGCCACCGGCTTCTTCTTCCTGATCGACGTCACCTTCTTCCTGTCCAACATGCTGAAGCTGTTGGCCGGCGGCTGGTTCCCGATCGTGATCGGCATCGGCATGTTCACGCTGATGCTCACCTGGAAGCAGGGCCGCAAGCTGATGAGCGAGCGGCTGCGCGACGACGCGATCGACCTGCAAGGGTTTCCTCGATGCGGTGTTCATCAGCCCGCCGCTGCGCGTGGACGGCACCGCGGTGTTCCTGGTCGCCGAACCCGGGTTCACGCCCAACGCGCTGATGCACAACCTCAAGCACAACAAGGTGCTGCACGCGCTACAACGTGTTCGTCACCGTCAAGCACCACGACGTGCCGTGGATCGGCTTCGACCAGCCGCCTCGAGCATCGAGGCGCTGGGCCACGACTGCTGGCAGGTGACGCTGCAACTTCGGCTTCAAGAACGATCCCGACGTGCCCGAGGCGCTGCAGCTGCTGGTCGGCCGCGGCATCCCGCTGCCCGACATGGACACCAGCTACTTCCTGAGCCGCGACATCGTGATCCCGACGCTCGGCAAGGGCATGGCGCTGTGGCGCGAGAAGCTGTTCGCCAGCATGCACCGCAACGCCGCGGCGGCGGCCGACTTTCTCAACCTGCCGGCCAACCGCGTCGTCGAGCTCGGCGCCAAGGTCGAGATCTAGCGGACGCGGCGTGCGGCCGCCTCGTGGCGACCTGTCCAAGGCGCGGGTCGCGCGCGCCATTGCACGACAATGCCGCGCCATGAGTCCGTCGAAGGTATTGCCGTGACCCTGCTCTTCGTCGCCGACCCGCTCGAGGCATTCAAGATCTACAAGGACACCACCTTCGCGATGATGCGCGAGGCGGCGCGCCGCGGCCATGAGCTGATCCATTGCACGCCGGCCGACCTGGTGTGGCGCCGCGGCGGGCGCGTGACGGCGACCGAGCGCGCGCGAGTTCACGCTCACCGGTCGCGACGATGCCTGGTTCGACGTCACCGCGCAGCGCGACGTCGAGCTGGCCAGCACGCGCGCGGTGCTGATGCGCAAGGACCCGCCGTTCGACAGCGAGTACTTCTATGCCACGCACCTGCTGCAGCAGGCCGAGCGCGAGGGCGCGCGCGTGTTCAACAAGCCGGCCGCGCTGCGCGACCATCCCGAGAAGCTGGCGATTCTGGAGTTCGCGCAGTGGACCGCGCCGACGCTGGTGACGCGCAGCATCGCGGCGATCCGCGCCTTCCACGACGAGCACCAGGACATCATCGTCAAGCCGCTCGACGGCATGGGCGGCACCGGCATCTTCCGCGTGCGCGCCGACGGCATGAACCTCGGCGCCGTGGTCGAGATGCTGGGCCACAACGGCAGCGTGACCCTGATGGTGCAGCGTTTCGTGCCCGAGATCGTCGAGGGCGACAAGCGCATCCTGCTGATCGATGGCGAAGCGGTGCCCTATTGCCTGGCGCGCATCCCGCAGGGCACCGAGGTGCGCGGCAACCTGGCCGCCGGCGGCAAAGGCGTCGCGCGCCCGCTGTCGGAGGCCGACCAGAAGATCGCCGCCGCCATCGGACCCACGCTGCGCGATCGCGGCCTGCTGCTGGTGGGCATCGACGTGATCGGTGACACGCTGACCGAGATCAACGTCACCAGCCCGACCTGCTTCCAGGAGATCACTCAGCAGACCGGCTTCGACGTGGCGCGCGTGTTCACCGACGCGCTCGAGCGCGCGCTGGCGGCGTGACGGCCGCGGTACCGACTCCTCCGGCCTGGACCGGAGACGCATTCGACGCAGCGCTCGAAGCGGTGCTGCACACCGCACGGCTGCGCCTGGAGCCGCAGTGCGAAGGGCATGCCGATGCGCTGTTCGAGCTGCTGCGCGATGACCGGCTGTACGCCCACATTCCGCAGGAGCCGCCCGAGTCGCTGCAAGCCTTGCGCGAGCGGCTGGCGTGGCTCAGCGGCCGTCGCGCGCCGGAGGGCAACGCGTTGTGGCTCAACTGGGTGGTGCGCGGGGCGGCCGATGGCGCCCACATCGGGCGCGTGCAAGCCACCGTGCGCTGTGACGCGCCCGCCTATCTCGCGTACGAAGTGTTCCCGGCGCACTGGCACCAAGGCTACGCGACCGAGGCCTGCACCCGCATGATCCACTGGCTGATCGATGAGCTCCAGATCGAACACTTCATGGCCGAAGTCGATTCGCTGAATGACGCTTCGCTGCGCCTGCTCGATCGGTTGGGCTTCCAGCGCGCGTCGTTTCGCGCCGCGGCCGATCACTTCAAAGGCCGCAGCAGCGACGAGTGGACGTGCCGACTGACCGCGGCGGACTTCTTGCGCGCGAACCCGCGATGACCCAGCGCATTCCGCCGCGTGCGCTGGTGCTGCTGCCGATCCTGTGGCTGGTGTGGGGCACCAACTGGCCGTTGTTTCCGCTCGCCACGCGCGAGGTGTCGGTGTGGACGTTCCGTGCGGTGTCGGTGCTGATCGCCGGCGCGGCGCTGTTGATCGCGGCGCGCGTGATGGGTCAGTCGCTGGCGATCCCGCGCCGCCACTGGCGCACGATTGCCGTGGCCACCTTCTTCTACCTCGTGGTGTGGAACATCGCGAGCACCTATTCGGCGCTGCTGATCCCCTCGGGCCAGTCGGCCGTGCTCGGCTTCACGATGCCGCTGTGGTCGGCGCTGATCAGCTGGGCCGTGTTGGGCGAACGCTTGAGCGGCCGCCTGGTGCTGGCGGTCGCGCTGGGCGCGCTCGCCGTCACGCTGTTGATGTGGAAGAGCTTCGCCGCCTATGCGCAAGCGCCGCTCGGCCTGGCGCTCGGGCTGATCGCCGGCATCGGCTGGGCGGTGGGCACGCTGATCCTGCAGCGCGGCCAGGTGCAGGTGCCGGCCACCGTGCTCACCGGCTGGCAGCTGCTGATCACCGCGCTGCCGATCACCATCGGCGCCTTCGCGTTCGGCGACCACCAGTGGTTCATGCCGTCGTGGAGCTCGATCCTGATCATCGGCTACATCGCATTGGTGCCGATGTGCATCGGCAACCTGTGCTGGTTCTCGATCGTCGGCCTGCTGCCGGCTCACGTGGCGGGGCTGTCGTCGATCCTGGTGCCGGTGGTGGCGATGGTGTCGGGCGCGGTGATGCACGGCGAGCCGCTCGGCCCCGTGCAGTGGCTGGCGATGGTGTGTTCGGCGGCGGCGATGTGGCTCGCGTTGCTCAAGCCGAGCAAGGCGGCGGCGACCGAAGTGCCGATGGAGAAGGCCTGAGCCGCGCGCTCGCCGCGCGGCCGTCAGATGCGCGTGGTGCGGCTGCGCAGCCAGCCGTCCGGCGACGAGGCCGACGGGTGCATGCGGCTGACGATCAGGCCGCCCTGCAGGTACAGCGCGTTGAGCAGGCGCATCGCGCGCTCGCGATCGAGCCCGGGCCACTCGGCCACCTCGCGCAGGTTGCAGGTGCGGCGACGCAGGCGATCGACCGCGGCGCCGAGGATGCTCGGCATCTCCAGTCCGCGCAGGTTCACGCCCGGCGCCACGCGGTAGGCCGCGGTGCCGGCGATCTCGGGCAGCAGGCGTTCGCGCGAGCCGCGCAACGACATCTCCCACAACAACGGCGCGAGCGGCGAATACAACTGCACCTCGCCGACCAGCGCTTGCTCGCGGTGACCGGGCGCACGCAGCATCGCGGGCTCGACTTGCAGCACCTGCAGTTCACTCAAGCGGCTCGACAAGAACTGCGGCATCGACACCGGACAGTGCACCAAGCCGCTCCGCCGGGAACAGCGTCAGCGGCACCACACGATCGGTCCACTGCAGGTTCACCGTCAGCGGGTAGCCGTGGCGCAGGCAGGCCGCCAACACGTCGAGCAGCTCGCTTTGTTTGCCGTCGCGCTCGAAGCGCTCCAGGTCCTGCATCAGCGATGGGCTGAGCGAGACTCAGCCGCGTGGACGTGGCGTCGACGCTGCCCACCCGCACCAAGTCGTCGAGGTATCGCTGGAACGCGCTCACCCGCATCAGATCGGGTTCGCCAAGGGGCAGGGTGGACTGGAACATGGGCCGGTTGGAAACGAATGTTACTAGCCTAATCCCCGGCTTCCGCGTGAATCGTTGGATGTGGCGTGTTGACGCAGCGCATCTCTGGCCTGTTCGAAGGCGCGCCAGAAGCGCCCGTCCTGCGAGCTGGCGAAGTTGATCCGCATCAAAGTGCTGGCGCGCGCCGGCACGTGGAACAGCCGGCCCGGTGCGAGCAGCCAGCCCTCGGCCGCCATGCGCTCGGCCAGCACCTCGGTGTCGACGCCGGTGTCGACCCAACCGAACAAGCCCTGTGGCTCGGCGGCCATCTTGCAGCCCGCTTCCTGCACCAGGCGGACCACGCGCGTGCGCGCGGCGGCCAGGCGTGCTGTCACGCGCTCGGCATGGCGGCGCAGCAGGCCCTGCTCGAGGCACCATGCGACCGCGCGTTCGAGCACGGCCGGCGTGGTGAGCGAGCTCAGCAGCTTGGTGTCGACGATTCGCTCGACCAACGCACGCGGCGCGGCCAGCGCGCCCACGCGCCAGTTGGGCGCCAGGATCTTCGAGAAGCCGGTGACGTAAACGGTGCGCTGCAAGCCATCGAGCGCGGCCAGCCGAGGCGCGTGGCTCGGTGCGAGCCACGCATAGGTGTCGTCCTCGACGACGATCAGGTCGTGTGCCTCGGCCAGTTGCAGCACCTGGTGCGCCGCGGCCAGCGACAACGTGGCGCCGGTCGGGTTGTGCAGCACCGACACCGTCACATACAGGCGCGGCCGGTGCAGCAAGATCAGCTCGCGCATCACCTGCAGGTCGGGGCCGGCGGGGCCACGCGGCACCGGCAGCAGTCGCATGCCCAGCCGGATGAGGCGTGCGTGCTCCACCGCCCAGCCGGGATCGTCGACCAGCACCGCATCGCCGGGCTTGAGCAGCGTGCGCGCGACGATGTCGAGCGCGTGCGTCGCGCCCACCGCGGTGACGATCTGCGAGGGGTCGCAGGCGATGCCCAGTTCGCTCGACAGCCGGCGTGCCAACGCGCCGCGCAGCGCAGGGTCGCCCGAAGGTTCGCCATAACGCAGCGCGTCGTCGCCATCGGTCATCGCGCGGCGCAGCGCCCGCTGCAGCAGCGACGGATCGAGCCAGGTCTCGGGCAGTGTGCCCAGCCCCGGGCCCGGCAGCGACGCGCGCGTGCGGAACATGCGCGCGGATCAGCGCCGCCGCGTCCACCGGCGCGGGCAGCGCGAGGTTCGGTTCGTGGTGCAGGCGCGCGGCCGGCGCGTGCGTCGACGGGCGCACGAAGAAGCCGCGTTGGCGACGTGCCTCGACCAGGCCGTGGGCCTGCAAGCGGTCGTAGGCCGCCACCACGGTGCTCGGGCTCACGCCGTGGGCGCGCGCGCAGTCGCGCACCGACGGCAGTCGCGCGCCCGGCTGCAGCAGGCGCTGGCCGATGCGCTGCGCGTAGTGCGCCGCCAGGCGTTCGCCCAGCGTGCCTTCGGCCGCGCTTGCGGCGTCGGCCGGTGTGAAAGTGGCGTGGCTGTGGTCCATGTGTATGGCCTCTTTGAGCAGTACAGATGCTCGTTCTGTGCCGCGAAGTGTACTGAAACTGTACTGCTTGTCTGCCTAGACTGGTGCGCATGAACAGCGCCAGCGCGAACCCGATCGCTGCCACCGACGCCGGGTCCGATCACACGGCCGCCACGCGGGCCGCGGCCGTGCACAGGGGCTTCGCCTTCGGCCTGCTCGGCGTTGCGCTGTTCGCGCTCACCATTCCGATGACGCGCCTGGCGAGTGGAAGCCTGTCGGCGCCGCAGTTGTCGCCCTGGTTCGTGGCCTTTGGGCGGGCGGCGCTGGCCGGTGGCCTGGCGTTGCTGTACCTGCTGGCGGTGCGCGCGCCGTGGCCGAGCACGGCGCAGTGGCGCTGGCTGGCTTGGACCGCGCTCGGCGTGGTGTTCGGCTTTCCGGTCTTCATGGGACTCGCGGTGCAGCGCGTCGACGCAGTGCATGCGTCGGTGGTCACCGGCATCCTCCCGCTGGTGACGGCCGTGCTCGGCGCCTGGTTGCTCGGCCAGCGCCAACGGGCATCGTTCTGGTGGTTCGCCGTGCTCGGCATGGCCCTCGTGGTGGCGTTCGCGTGGTGGCGCGGCGGCGCGGCGCCGCAACTGGCCGACGGCCTGCTGGCGCTGGCCCTGGTGCTGGGCGCGCTCGGATACGTCTGGGGTGCGCGGCTGTCGGCCTCGATGCGGCCCGAGCACGTGATCTCGTGGGTGCTCGTGCTGTCGCTGCCGCTCACGCTGCCGCTGGCCTGGTCGACGCGGCCGCTGGTGCCGGTGCAGTCGGCGTCGTGGCTCGGCTTCGGCTACGTGGCGCTGTTTTCCATGTGGCTCGGCTTTTTTGCGTGGTACCGTGGCCTGGCGCTGGGCGGCACGGTGCGCGTGAGCCAGGTGCAGCTGCTGCAGCCCTTCCTGTCCATTCTGGCGGCGGTGCCGATCCTCGACGAGCGCATCGATGCCGCAACCGGATTGTTCCTGTTGGCCGTGATGGCCGTGGTGTTTGCGTCGCGCCGCGCCGCCGGCGCCGCTCCAATGAAAGGTTCCGAAGCATGAGTGCCTGGCAACCGGCGCGCCGCAGCGCGCGCATGAACCCGTCGATCATTCGCGAGATCCTCAAGCTCACCGAGCAGCCGGGCGTGCGTTCGATGGCCGGCGGCCTGCCGTCGCCCGACAGCTTCCCGGTCGAGGCGATGCGCGAGGCCTGCGCCAAGGTGTTGCGCGACACGCCGCGCGAGGCCTTGCAATACGCCGCCAGCGAGGGCTTCGGGCCGTTGCGCGAATGGGTCGCCGCCCATCTCGCCAGGCAGGGCTTGCAGGTGCATGCCGACCAGGTGTTGATCACCACCGGTTCGCAGCAAGGGCTCGACCTGGTGGCCAAGGTGCTGATCGATGCCGGCTCGCCGGTGGCGGTGGAGACGCCAACCTACCTCGGTGCACTGCAGGCGTTCGCGCCGTACGAACCGAACTTCGTGTCGATCGACTGCGACGACGACGGCCCGTTGCCGCAGTCGGTGGCCACACTGGCGGCGCGCGCACCGGGCACGCGCTTCGCCTACCTGCTGCCCAACTTCCAGAACCCCACCGGCCGCGTGATCCCGCAGCTGCGGCGCGAGGCGCTGGTGCAAGCGGCGCGCGCCGCACGCGTGCCGCTGGTCGAGGACAACCCGTACGGCGATCTGTGGTTCGACGAGCCGACACCGCCGGCGCTGTCGTCGTTGTGGCCCGAGGGCAGCATCTACCTCGGCTCGTTCTCCAAGGTGCTCGCGCCCGGCTTCCGCCTCGGCTATCTGGTGGCACCGGCCGAACTCGCGCCCAAGCTGCTGCAGGCCAAGCAGGCGGCCGACCTGCACACGCCGGGCTTCAACCAGCGCGTGGTCTACGAGGTGGTGCGCGACGGTTTTCTCGATGCGCACGTGCCGACCATCCGCACGCGCTACCGTGCGCAGCGCGACGCGATGGACGCCGCGATGCGCCGCCACATGCCGACCGGCACCACGTGGCACGCGCCGCGCGGCGGCATGTTCTTCTGGGCGCGCTTGCCCGAGGGGCTGGACGCGATGCAGCTGCTGGAGCCGGCGGTCGCCGCCGGTGTGGCGTATGTGCCGGGCGCGCCGTTCTATGCCCAGGCACCCGACGCGCGCACGCTGCGCCTGAGCTTCGTGACGCTGAGCCCGGCCGACATCACCGAGGGCGTGGCCGCGCTCGGCCGTGTGTTCCAGGAAGCGCACGACGCCGTTGCGCTGCCGACGCCGTGAGTTCGATGAGGCCCACGCTGGAGCAGCTGCGCGCGGCGGCCGCGATCGTGCACCAGCGCGTCGCGCCGACGCCGCAACACCATTGGCCGCTGCTCGATCAACGGGTCGGCGCGACGGTGTTCGTCAAGCACGAGAACCACACGCCGATCGGTGCCTTCAAGGTGCGCGGCGGTGTCGTGTACTTCGATCGCCTGATGGCGCGCGCCGGCAGCATCCGCGGCGTGATCAGCGCGACCCGCGGCAACCATGGCCAGTCGCTGGCGCTGGCCGCGCGCCACCACGGACTGCAGGCGACCATCGTCGTGCCGCACGGCAACAGCCGCGAGAAGAACGCGGCGATGCGCGCCCAAGGCGCCGAGCTGGTCGAACACGGCAACGATTTCCACGCCGCACGCGAACACGCAGAACGGCTCGCGGCGCGCGACGGCCTGCACATGGTGCCGTCGTTCCACCCCGACCTGGTGCTCGGCGTGGCGAGTTATGCGCTCGAGTTGTTCGATGCGCTCGCCGACCTCGACGCGGTGCTGGTGCCCATCGGGCTCGGCTCGGGCGCCAGCGGGTTGATCGCGGCGCGCGATGCGCTCGGCCTGAAGACGGCGGTGATCGGCGTGGTGTCCGAGGGCGCGCCGACCTATGCCTTGTCGCTGGCCGCCGGGCGCGTGATCGAGCACGAGGTCGACGACACAACTTGCCGACGGCATGGCGTGTCGCGTCGCCGAGCCCGATGCGCTCGAGATCCTGCGTCGCGGCCTCGGTGGCCTGCTGCGCGTCAGCGATGCCGAGGTGGCCGCCGCGATGCGCACGCTGTTCGAGTGCACGCACCAGGTCGCCGAAGGCGCCGGTGCCGCCGCGCTGGCCGCGCTCATGCAGCAGCGTGCCCGCTTCGCCGGCCAGCGCGTGGGCATCGTGTTGAGCGGCGGCAACGTCGACCGCGACGTCTTTGCCGATGTATTGAAGGGAGCCTGACCATGACGGAGCCACGCCGCTACAGCGAGCTCGACGTGTTCACCGCGGTGCCGCTGCTCGGCAACCCGCTGGCCGTGGTGCACGATGGCCGTGGATTGAGCGATGCACAGATGGCGGCGTTCGCGCGCTGGACCAATCTGTCGGAGACCACCTTCCTGCTGCCGCCGACCCACGCCGAGGCGGACTACAAGGTGCGCATCTTCACGCCCGAACGCGAGCTGCCGTTCGCCGGCCACCCCACGCTCGGCAGCTGCCACGCCTGGCTCGGCGCCGGCGGCCGGCCGCGCAGTGCGAGCGAAGTGATCCAGGAATGCGGCGTCGGCCTGGTGCGTGTGCGGCGCGACGGCGCACGCCTGGCGTTTGCCGCACCGCCGCTGAAGCGCAGCGGGCCGCTCGAGCCCGAGTTGCTGGCGCGCATCGTCAAGGGATTGGGCCTGCAGCCGGGCGACGTGGTCGACCACCAGTGGGTCGACAACGGGCCCGGCTGGTGCGCCGTGCGCTTGCAGTCCGCATCGCGCGCCCTGGAGGTGAAGCCCGACTACGCGCAGCTGCGCGGCATGAGCCTCGGCGTGGTTGCGCCGCACCCCGCGGGCGGCGAGGTGCAATTCGAAGTGCGCGCATTGATCGGCCATGGCCCGGGCTACGAAGATCCGGTCACCGGCAGCCTGAATGCCAGCCTCGCGCAGTGGCTGATCGGCAGCGGCATCGCACCGGTGCAGTACGTGGCGGCGCAAGGCGCGGCGTTGAAGCGCGCCGGCCGCGTGCACGTGCAGCGCGTCGGCGCGGACACCTGGATCGGCGGCGACGTGTGCGCGGTGGTCTCCGGTACAGTGACGTTGTGAACGCCGCACGGCCGCTCCGAAGGCGTTCGCTCCCCCTCGGGGGGACGCGAGCGCGAGCGAGCCAAGGGGCCCCATGAACGCCCGGGTCGACCACCTCGTCATCGCCTGCGATTCGCTCGAACAAGGCATCGCGTGGTGCGTGACCACGCTCGGCGTGCAGCCGTCGGGTGGCGGCAAACATCCGCTGATGGGCACGCACAACCGCGTGCTGTCGATCGGCAGCGAACGTTTTCCCGACTGTTATCTCGAGCTGATCGCGATCGATCCGGAGGCCGAGGCGATCAAGCGGCCGCGCTGGTTCGGCCTCGACGATCCGGCGCTGCAGGCCGCGGCGCGCGAGCGGCCGCGCTTGATCCACGCCGTGGCCCGCACGCGCATGATCGAGATGGTGCGCTGGGGTTTGATCAACTGCGGCCTCAACCCGGGCGAGCCGCTGGCGGCGCAGCGCGACACGCCGCACGGCCTGCTGAAGTGGCGCATCACGGTGCGCGACGACGGCCGCACCGAATGCGCCGGCGCCTTGCCCACGCTGATCGAATGGCAGGGGCCGCATCCGTGCGAACACCTGCCGCGCTCGCCGGTGGCGCTGCAGGAGCTGGTGCTGCGCGGGGTGCCGGCGCAGGCGCACGATGTGCTGAAGCTGCCGTCGGTGCAGGCCGCGCCGCTCGACGCGGGCGCGCGCGCGCCGCTGTCGGCCACGCTCGACAGCCCGCGCGGCCGCGTGGTGCTCGAGGCCTGGCGCCCCGATGCATGAGGACCTGTGAATGACCGAAGAACTGTTTCGCGAAGATGCCACGCTGACGCAGTGCGACGCGCGTGTGCTCGCCGTCGATGCCGCCGGCATCCGGCTCGATCGCACGGTGTTCTATCCGCAAGGCGGCGGCCAGGCCGGCGATGCCGGCTTGCTGCGGCTGGCCGATGGCCGCGAGCTGCGCATCGTCGACACCAAGAAGGGTGCGACTGCGGGCGAGATCGTGCACGTGCCGGCCGCCGATGCCGACGTGGCGGCTCTGGCGCCGGGCATGCCGGTGACGGCGGTGATCGATTGGCAGCGGCGGCACCGCCACATGCGCTTTCACACCGCGACGCATCTGTTGTGCGCGCTGATCCCGCATCCGGTCGACGGCTGTTCGATCACGGCCGACTACGCGCGCCTGGACTTCCACATGACCGAGCCGCTCGACAAGGAGGCGCTCAACGCCGGCCTGGCGCGCCTGGTGGGCGAATCGCATGCGGTCGGGCACCGCTGGATCAGCGAGGCCGAACTCGACGCCAATCCGCAGCTCGTGCGCAGCATGAGCGTGCAGCCACCGCGCGGCCTGGGGACGCGTGCGCGTGATGGACATCGACGGCGTCGACCTGCAGCCCTGCGGCGGCACGCACGTGGCCAACACGGCTGACATCGGCCGCGTGGTGGTCACGAAGATCGAGAAGAAGAGCGCGAAGACGCGCCGGGTGGTGCTGGGCTTCGCCGAGTGAGCTCGTGATTCCGCGAAAAAGCGAAAAGGGCCGCGCCTTGCGGCGCCGCCCCCTCCGATCGTGAGCGAGGAATCGTCAGTTGGAGCTGTACTTCTCCGCCCGGTAATCGTCGTGACACGCTTTGCACGATGCGCCCAGCGAGCCCAGAGCGGTCTTGATGTTGTCGAGGTTGCCGGTCTTGGCGGCGGCATCGAACTTCTCGGCCTCGGCCTGCATCTTGCCCGCCAGATCCTTCACCTTGGCCGAATCCTTCCAGACCTCCGGCTTGGCGCGCGTCGGCGCGCCCTTGTCGGAACCCTCGACGAACGCCGCGAACGGCAGCTTCGACATCGTGACCACGATGGCGGCGTTGTCGGCTGCCGCCTTGGCATCGAACGGGGCGCGGCCCTGGGCCATCGCGCCCACGCGGCCGAGATGGTTGGCCATCACGGTGAACACGCTTTGCCGGTACTTGATGGCGTCTTCGGGCTTCTGAAACTGGGCATGGGCGCTCAGGCCCGTCAGCGTGCCAAACACGGCGACGGCGGTCACGATCAAACGTTTCATGCAAATCCTCCAGCGTGGGGTCGGTTGGACGTTGAAGCACCGCGCCCGGTTGGCCCGGCGGTCGGCGAGTGTACGTGCCCGCCCCGGCCGGCATTCCGCGCATTGGTGAATCCACCGATCGATTGCTCGGGTATGGCCCGGCGCCGGCCGCCACATCCGGTATCGTTGGGCCTGCGGCCGCAAGCGGGAGACCCGGACCACCATGAGCGAGACGAACGCCCCCACGCCCGTTGGCGAGCGTGTGGTGCGCGTGTGGGACTTGCCGACGCGGCTGTTCCACTGGGCCCTGGTGGTGGCGCTGATCGCGCAGGTGATCACCGGCAAGATCGGCGGCGCCGCGATGACCTGGCACTTCCGCATCGGCTATTGCATCTTCGCGCTGATCGTGTTTCGCCTGGTGTGGGGCTTCGTCGGCGGCCATTGGTCGCGCTTTGCCAGCTTCATCTACGGCCCGGCTCGCGTGCTGCGCTACCTGCGCAACCGCCACGCCGCGGGCGACCTCTTTCACGTCGGCCACAACCCGCTGGGCAGTGCGTCGGTGTTCGCGATGCTGGCGATCCTGATCGTGCAGGTGGCCACCGGCCTGATCGGAGACGACGAGATCGCCAACGTCGGGCCCTTGAACCGCTTCGTGTCCACCGCGACCGGCTTGGCGGCGACGGCGTGGCACAAGGGGGCGGGCTTCGGCATCATCCTCGTGCTGGTGGTGCTGCACATCCTCGCCATCGTGTTCTATCGCGTGCGCAAGAAGCAGGATCTGATCGGCCCGATGTTCAGCGGCGACAAGCGGTTGCCCGGCGCCGTGCCCGGCAGTGCGGACGACCGCATGAGCCGCGTGCGTGCGCTGGCGATCGTGTTGGCCAGCGCGGGCCTGGTGGCTGCGGTCGTCAAGCTCGGGGGCTGAGCATGCGCCCGGATCCTCATTGCAGCAGGAGCGGCGCCAGCGCCGAATGACGTGGTGTTGCGCAGATCGGCCGCGTTGGCGGCACGTCAGGCATCGGCTTCGGCCGCGCTGGCACCCGACATCGTGCTGGTCACGCCCGATTCGCCGGAAGGATTCGACGCCACGCGCACGATCTTTCGCGAGTACGCGGCCGGGCTCGGCGTCGACCTGTGCTTCCAGGGGTTCGAGGCCGAGCTCGCGGCCTTGCCCGGCGAGTACGCCGCGCCCCGCGGCGCGCTGCAGCTCGCGCGGGTCAACGGCCAGGTCGCCGGCTGCGGCGCGTTCCGGCCGATCGGCGACGTGGACTATGCCAACGCCTGCGAGATGAAGCGGCTGTTCGTGCGGCCGGCCTACCGCGGGCTCGGCCTGGGCCGCTTGATCGCGCAGGCACTGATGGACCAGGCGATGCGTGCCGGCTATTCGGTGATGCTGCTCGACACGCTCGACGACATGGAAGCCGCACGCGGGCTGTACGGCCAGCTCGGCTTCGAAGAGATCCCGCCTTACTACTTCAACCCGATCCCGGGTGCGCACTACCTGAAGGCGCAACTGGGATGACGATGCCGAGTTCGCGCACAAGGCCATGAGCACACCCGCTGCCGTCGAATTGCGCCAGGGCGCGCTGCGCTTGGCCTTGCGCCCCGACCTCGGCGGCGCGATTGCCGGGCTGTGGCTCGACGACCTGCCGGTGCTGCGTTCGGTCGAGCCGTCGACATTGACCAGCGCGCGCGAATCGGCGTCGTACGCGCTGGTGCCGTATTCCAATCGAATCGGTGAGCGGCAGTTCCAGTGGCGAGGCCGGAGCTATACCACCGCCGACAACTGGCCCGGCGAGCCGCATTCGCTGCATGGCGTCGGCTGGTCGAGCGCGTGGCAGGTGACTCAGCGCAGCGACGCCCGCGTCACCCTCGCGCTCACGCACCCGAGCGACGCCCATTGGTCGTTCGGGTTCCATGCCGAGCAGACCTTCGAGTTGAGCGCAACATCGCTGCGCATCACGATGGTGGTCGCCAACATCGATGCGCGCGAGATGCCGCTCGGCATGGGCTGGCATCCGTACTTCCCACGCCGTGCGCACAGTCGCGTGCACCTGGAGCTCACGCACCGCTGGGAGGCCGATGCCGGCAAGCTGCCGACGCACCGTGTCGCGCAAAACGCGCTCGACGCCGACGTGGCGGTGCTCGACCTCGACAACTGCTTCGATGGCTGGAGCGGGCCGGCGCGAATTCGCGACGAGAAGCTGTCGCTGCGCCTGACCTCGTCACTCACTCATGCGGTGGTCTACACACCGCCGGGGCGCGACTTCTTCTGCGTCGAGCCGGTGAGCCACGTCAACAACGCCGTGCGCAGCGACGATCCATTGGGCCAGGGACTGATCGCACTGGGCAGCGGCGAAACGGCGCAAGCCTGGATGCAGCTCGACGTGGCCCGCACTTGAAGGCGCGCGCTCCCGCGTCCGAGCGCGCCCAGCGCTGGTCGCAGCTGCGCGAGGGGCGGCGCTGGGATCTGGTGGTGATCGGCGGCGGCGCCACAGGCCTGGGCGTGGCGCTCGACGCCGCGGCGCGCGGGTTGTCGGTGGCCTGCGTCGAAGCCAACGATTTCGCCAAGGGCACCAGTTCGCGCGCCACCAAGCTCGTGCATGGCGGCGTGCGCTACCTCGCGCAAGGCAACATCGCGTTGGTGCGTGAGGCGCTGCACGAGCGCGCCACGCTGCTGGCCAATGCGCCGCATCTGGCGCAACGGCTGCCGTTCGTGATGCCGAGCTACCGCGTGTGGGAGCGGCTGTTCTATGGCACCGGCTTGAAGATGTACGACGCGCTCGCCGGTGCGCACGGCCTCGGCGGCACCGAGTTCCTGTCGGCGCAGCGCGCGAAGACCTTGTTGCCCGGCGTGCAGGCCAAAGGACTGGTCGGCGGCGTGCGTTACTGGGATGGCCAGTTCGACGACGCGCGGCTCGCGCTCGCACTGGCGCGCACGGCGTTGCGCGAAGGTGCGGTGGTGATGAACCATTGTTCGGCGATCGCGCTGCAGCGCGAGGGCGCTCGTGTGACGGGCGTGACGGTGCGCGACAACGAGACGCAGGAGCGCGCCGTGCTGCAGGCTGGGTGTGTCATCAACGCCACCGGCGTGTGGGTCGATGCGGTGCGCGACATGGATCGCGACCCGTCGGCCCCGAAGCGGCCCGCGCTGGTCGCGCCCAGCCAGGGCGTGCACCTGGTGGTCGACCGCAATTTCTGTCCGGGCGACCATGCCTTGCTGGTGCCCAAGACCGCCGACGGCCGCGTGTTGTTCGCCGTGCCTTGGCTGGGCAAGACCCTTCTCGGCACCACCGACACGCCGCGCGACGACTTGAGCGAAGAGCCGACGCCGTTCGCCGACGAGGTCGCGTTCATCCTGCGCGAAGCTGGCACGTACCTGGCCCGCGCTCCGAAGCGGGCCGACGTGCGTTCGGTGTGGGTCGGCCTGCGTCCGCTGGTGCGCCCGAGCGGCGACGATGGCGAGAACACCAAGGCCCTGTCGCGTGAGCACACGGTGTTGGTCGGTCGCTCGGGCCTGGTGACCGTGACCGGCGGCAAGTGGACCACCTACCGCGCGATGGCCGAGGACGTGCTCGAGCAGTGCATGGCGCGCAAGCTGTTGCCACGGCGGCCGGCCGGCGTGACCGTGAAGCTGCCGCTGGTCGGTGCGGCGCCCGGCCGGCCGTTGTGCGAGCCGCCGGGCGAACACCTGTATGGCAGCGAGGCCGACACGTTGCGCGCACTGCCCGGCGCCGACACGTGGCTGTGGCGCGATGGCGAGGGCGGCCTGAGCGAAGCGATGGTGCGCTACGCGGTGCGCCATGAAATGGCACGCACGCTCGAAGACGTGCTGGCGCGGCGTTGCCGCGTGTTGTTCCTCGATGCGGCCCAAGCCGCCGAACTCATCGAACCGGTAGCGGCGCTGCTGTCCGACGAACTGCAGCGCGACGTGTCGAAGGCCGAGCGCAGCGCGTTCAAGAAGCTCGCGTTGCAGTACCGCACGCTGCCCGATTGACTGACGCGCGCGTCAGCGCGGCCGACGCGGGGTCAGGCGGCGCGTCTGGCCGACCGCCAGCGTGAAGAACGTGTTGTCGGCCACGCTCATCGCCTGACGCGCCCGCGCGAGCGCACGCGGCGGCTCGTCGAGCGATTCGTCGGTAAGCTCGAACGTGCCCCAATGGATGCCGAGCGACGCCTTGGCACCCAGGTCGAGGTGGATGCGCACCGCCTCTTCGGCGTTGACGTGTTGTTGCTCCATGAACCAGCGCGGCTCGTAGGCGCCGATGGGCAGCAGCGCAATATCGAAGCCGCCGCCCAACGCCGGTGACTGCCGATCGGCGAAGCGTGCCCGGATGTCGGCGAAGTCTTTCGAGTAGCCCGTGTCGCCAGCGAAAAACACCTGCAACTGCGGCGCGAAGAATGCGTAGCCGCCCCACAACGTTTTCATGCGGTCGCCCAGGCTGCGGCCCGACCAGTGTTGCACCGGCGTCAGCACCACCTCGACGTCGCCCACCTTGTGCGATTGCCACCAGTCGAGCTCGACCACGTGGCTGATGCCCTCGCCCGCGAACCACTTCTTCAATCCGAGCGGGACCACGAACAGCGGCGGCCCGCCGCTTTGTTGGGCCAGCAGCTTGACGCTGGCCTGATCGAGGTGGTCGTAGTGGTTGTGCGAGACCACCACCAGGTCGATGCGAGGCAGTTCGTGCGACCACAGCCCGGGCTTCTGCGCGCGCGCCGGGCCGAGGAACGACAGCGGCGAGGCGCGGTTCGAAAAGATCGGATCGGTCAGCACATTGAGGCCGCCGAGTTGCACCAGCACCGTGGCGTGGCCGATCCACGTGACGGTGGGCACCATCGCCGCACCGGCTTTCGCATTGCTTTGCACCAACCCCAGGTCGGGCACGATGCTGGGTGTCGGCGTCTTCGGTGGGGCCGGCACGCCATCGCGCCAGGCCTGCCACTTCCAGCGCAGCAACGCCATCAGGCCGCGCGGCTCGAAGTCGACGTAGTTGTTTTGGAATGTGCCGTCGCGGTGGTGTGCTGCGCGGCCTTTCACGGCAGCCGGTTCGTTGGCGCACGCTGTCATCGCGAGCGCCAGCAGCGCGGCGCTCCAGCGCCGTGCGAGCGATTGGGTCGAGAGGGGGTGAGTGGGGTTCTTGTGGGTCGGGTGGTGCGGTGTCATCGGCGCGATTGGAGCGCAAGTCGGTGCGAGGTGTGTCGGGAGGTGTCGATCACACGGGGTATTTCCGTATAATCCCGCGGTTTGCCGTCAACGTCGACGTATCAACAGGTGTGCTCGTGTCGGAGCGGAAGCAACAGCTCAGTGCACGTGCTGCCTGGGACGACGACGAAGCGGCAGATGAGCGCTATCAACGTTTGACGCCGTCGCAGGCGGCAGCGTTTCGGACTCGAAACCCGCAGGTGTCCCCCTGGCGGGTGATCGCGGCGCAAGCCGCGGTCGGTGGGGTGGTGGCGCTGTTGGCGTGGCTGCTCGGTGGCGGACGGGAACATGCGTGGTCGGCGTTGTATGGCGCCGTCACGGCGGTGGTGCCGGGTGCGTTGTTGGCGCGCGGCATGACCAGCCGGCTGTCCAGCTTGTCGCCCGCGGTGTCGGCCGTGAGCGTCATGGTGTGGGAGACGGTGAAGATCGGAGCGACGGTGGCTTTGCTGATGGCGGCGCCAACGCTCGTGCGACCGTTGAGCTGGCCGGCGTTGCTGGCGGCGTTGGCGGCGTGTTTGTCGGTGTACTGGTTCGCGCTGTTGTGGCGCGGCCGCAAGAGTTGAGCGAACAAGAGCTATTTCCCCATGGCAGCCGAATCGCACGCCGCACCCAGCGCCGGTGAATACATCGTTCACCACCTGACCCATCTGCAGAACACCAAGCCGAAGTCGCTGGTCGATCTGTCGGTCGTGAACTGGGATTCGGTTTTCTTCTCGGTGCTGCTCGGTGCGCTCGGATGCTGGGTCATGTGGCTGGTGGCGCGCAAGGTGACCTCCGGCGTGCCGGGCCGCCTGCAGGCCGCGGTGGAGTTCCTGGTCGAGATGGTCGAGGACCAGGCCAAGGGCATCGTGCACAACGCGCACAGCCGCCGCTTGGTCGCGCCGATGGCGCTGACGGTGTTCGTGTGGATCATCCTGCTGAACACCATGGACCTGCTGCCGGTCGACCTGCTGCCGCTGATCTGGGAAAAGATCTACGCGGCCACCGGCCACGACCCGAGCCACGCCTACCTGCGCGTGGTGCCCACCGCCGACATCTCGGTGACGATGGGCCTGTCGCTCGCGGTGCTGATCGCCTGCCTGATCTACAACGTGAAGATCAAGGGCATCGGCGGCTGGTCGCATGAACTGATCGCGGCGCCATTCGGCTCGCCCAAGCTGACCGCGAACCCGCTGAGCTGGATTGGTTTCCTGCTGATGTGCGTCGCCAACTTCGCGATGCAACTGCTGGAGTTCGTGTCGAAGACGGTGTCGCACGGCATGCGTCTGTACGGCAACATGTACGCCGGCGAGCTCATCTTCCTGCTGATCGCGCTGCTCGGCGGTGCGGTCACGCTGTCGTTCGGCGGCCTAGTGCTCGGACTGCTGCACATCTTCGCCGGCACCGTGTGGGCGATCTTCCACATCCTGATCATCGTGCTGCAGGCCTACGTCTTCATGATGCTGACGCTGGTCTACATCGGTCAGGCCCACGACGCGCACTGACACACCAGAAGGTCGCGCGCGCGCGTTTTCTTTTTCCCTTTCCCCAAGCAACGTCCTTTAGTCGAGGAAACACAACATGGAACTCATCGGTCTCGTAGCGGTTGGCGTCGGTTTGATCATTGGTTTGGGTGCCATGGGTGCTTGCATCGGCGTGGGCATCATGGCCAGCAAATACCTGGAGTCGGCCGCTCGCCAGCCAGAACTGATGGGTGAGCTGCAAACCAAGGTGTTCCTGCTGCTGGGCCTGATCGACGCGTCGTTCATCATCGGCGTGGGTATCGCGCTGTGGTTCACGACCGCCAACCCGTTCCTGGCGCAACTCGCGAACATTCCCAAGTGAGTGGCCGCGCCGGCTGCCGGCGCGCACGCGGTTGGGCGCCTCTCGAGAAAAGGGCGCCGTCCACCGTCATTCGTGATTGAGGCTTGAGCCGTGAACATCACCAGCACCCTGATCTTTCAGATGATCGTGTTCCTGATCCTGATCTGGTTCACGATGAGGTTCGTCTGGCCGCCGATCGTCGCCGCGCTCGACGATCGCGCGAAGAAAGTCGCCGAAGGCCTGTCGGCCGCCGACAAGGCCAAGGCCGAGCTCGCCAACGCCAACAAGCGCGTCGAGCAGCAGCTTGCTGCTGCGCGCGACGATGCGGCCAAGCGTCTGGCCGATGCCGAGCGCCTGGCACAGCAGATGGTCGAAGAGGCCAAGGCCAAGGCCAGCGAAGAAGGCGCCAAGATCATCGCGCAGGCGCGCGCCGAAGCCGAGCAAGAGGCCGTGAAGGCGCGCGAGTCGTTGCGCGGCCAGGTGGCTGCGCTGGCGGTCAAGGGCGCTGAACAGATCCTGCGCAAAGAGGTCAACGCCGGTGTGCACAGCGACCTGTTGAACCGGCTGAAGACCGAGCTCTGACATGGCCGAACTCGCAACCATCGCGCGGCCCTACGCCGAGGCACTCGATCGGTCAGTCAGCGGCGCCGATGCGTTGGCGCTGATCCCGCAGCTGCAGGCGCTGGCTGCCGTGGCCGGGCACCCCGACATGAAGCAACTCGCCGACAACCCGAAGGTGACTGCCAAGCAAGTGCTCGAGGTGATCACCGGCGTGGCGAAGACGACGCTCGACCCGAAGGTGTCGAACCTGCTGCGCGCCGTGGTCGAAAACGGGCGCCTGTCGGCACTGCCGGAGGTCTCGGCGCAGTTCAACGCGCTGGTGAAGTCGCGCTCGGGCACGTCCGATGCGACGATCGAAAGTGCATTTCCGATCGATGCGACGCAATTGCCGCAGGTGGTGGCAGTGCTGGAGAAGCGCTTCGGCCGCAAGCTCAATGCGAGCGTGGTGGTCGAACCCTCCCTGATCGGTGGCATCCGCGTGGTGGTGGGCGACGAGGTGCTCGACACCTCGGTGCGCGCCCGCCTGGACAAGATGAGGCTGGCGCTGGTGGCTTGACGGCCGCACGGCGACACGAACAATCGAGATCAATCCTGCTGGCCCATTCAAGCCGGCGCCGGAGCTGACACATGCAACTGAATCCCGCTGAAATTTCCGAACTGATCAAGAGCCGCATCGAGGGTCTTGGTGTGGCTGCGGACATCAAGAACCAGGGCACGGTGGTCAGCGTGACCGATGGCATCGTCCGCGTGCACGGCCTGTCCGACGCAATGCAAGGTGAGATGCTGGAGTTCCCGCCCACCAAGGATGGCCAGCCCACCTACGGTTTGGCGCTCAACCTCGAGCGCGACTCGGTCGGCTCGGTGATCCTGGGCGAGTACGAGCACATCTCCGAGGGCGACACGGTCAAGTGCACCGGCCGCATCCTCGAGGTGCCGGTGGGTCCCGAGCTGATCGGCCGCGTCGTCAACGCGCTCGGCCAGCCGATCGACGGCAAGGGCCCGATCAACGCCAAGATGACCGACGTCATCGAGAAGGTGGCGCCCGGCGTGATTGCGCGCCAGAGCGTGAGTCAGCCGGTGCAAACGGGCCTGAAGTGCCTGGACTCGATGGTGCCGGTGGGCCGCGGCCAGCGCGAGCTGATCATCGGCGACCGCCAGACCGGCAAGACCGCGGTGGCGATCGACACCATCATCAACCAGAAGGGTCAGAACATGACCTGCGTCTACGTCGCGATCGGGCAGAAGGCCAGCTCGATCAAGAACGTGGTGCGCTCGCTCGAACAGTACGGCGCGATGGACTACACCATCGTCGTCGCCGCGTCGGCCTCCGAATCGGCCGCGATGCAGTACGTGTCGGCCTATTCGGGCTGCACGATGGGCGAGTACTTCCGCGACCGCGGGCAAGACGCGCTGATCATCTACGACGACCTGTCCAAGCAGGCGGTGGCCTATCGCCAGGTGTCGCTGCTGCTGCGCCGCCCGCCCGGCCGCGAGGCGTTCCCGGGCGACGTGTTTTATCTGCACTCGCGCCTGCTCGAGCGCGCCGCGCGCGTGAACGCCGAGTACGTCGAGAAGTTCACCAAGGGCGCCGTCAAAGGCAAGACCGGATCGCTGACCGCGTTGCCGATCATCGAAACGCAGGCCGGCGACGTGTCGGCGTTCGTGCCGACCAACGTGATCTCGATCACCGACGGCCAGATCTTCCTCGAGACGTCGCTGTTCAACAGCGGCATCCGCCCGGCCATCAACGCCGGCATCTCGGTGTCGCGCGTCGGCGGCGCGGCGCAGACCAAGCTGATCAAGGGCCTGTCGGGCGGCATCCGCACCGACCTCGCGCAGTACCGCGAGCTGGCGGCGTTCGCGCAGTTCGCCTCCGACCTCGACGCGGCCACCAAGAAGCAGCTCGACCGCGGGGCGCGCGTCACCGAATTGCTCAAGCAGAGCCAGTACGCGCCGCTGCCGATCTCGCTGATGGCGGCGTCGATCTTCGCGGTCAACAAGGGCTACGTCGACGACGTCGACGTCAAGAAGGTGCTGTCGTTCGAGCACGGCATGCACCAGCACCTGCAGAGCAGCCATGCGGCATTGCTGAAGAAGCTGGAAACCGACAAGGCGCTGGACAAGGCCGCCGAAGACGAGTTGGCTGCCGCCATCGCCGCCTTCAAGAAGTCGTTCGCCTAATCATGTTGGCCCCCACGCTCGCTTCGTTCGCTGCCCCCCGCGGGGGCTCGGCCGGCTTGGGGCGGCCCGGCGCTCGGCCGTGCGCGCTGATTCGGGAGAGCTAAATGGCAGCCGGCAAAGAGATCCGCGCCAAGATCAAGAGCTTCGAGAACACGAAGAAGATCACCAAGGCCATGGAAATGGTCTCGGCCTCGAAGATGCGCAAGGCGCAGGACCGCATGCGCGCGGCGCGCCCGTATGCGGACAAGATCCGCAACATCACCGCCAACCTGTCAGTGGCGAACCCGGAGTACCGCTCGCCGTACCTGCGCAAGGTCGAGGGCACGCCGAAATCGGTGGGCTTCATCGTCGTCACCACCGACAAGGGCCTGTGCGGTGGCCTCAACACCAACGTGCTGCGCGCCGTCACCAACAAGATGCGCGAGGTTCAGGGTGCGGGTGCCCAGGTGCTGACGGTGGCATTCGGCAACAAGGGCCTCGCGTTCCTCAACCGCATCGGCGCCAAGCTGGTCGGCCACGCCACGCAGCTCGGCGACCGCCCGCAGATCGACAAGTTGATCGGCCCTGTGAAGGCGATGCTCGACCTGTTCGTGCACGGCCAGGTCGACGCCGTGTACCTGTGCTACACGCGTTTCATCAACACGATGGTGCAGGAGCCGCAGGTCGAACAGTTGCTGCCACTGACGGCGGATCGTCTCCAGCAAAGCACCGAAGAGAAATCGCAGTACGGCTGGGACTACATCTACGAGCCCGACGCGCCGGCGGTCATCGACGAACTGATGACGCGCTACATCGAGGCTCTGGTCTATCAGGGCGTGGCCGAAAACATGGCCAGCGAGCAGTCGGCCCGCATGGTCGCGATGAAGGCGGCCACTGACAACGCCGGCAACCTGATCGCCGAGTTCAAGCTCATCTACAACAAGCAGCGCCAGGCCGCGATCACCAAGGAACTCTCCGAGATCGTCGGCGGCGCGGCAGCCATCAGCGGCTGATGCCGCACGCAGCAACGAACACCGTTTTCAAGGATCCACAGAAATGGCACAAGGCAAGATCGTTCAGTGCATCGGCGCCGTGGTCGACGTCGAGTTCCCGCGCAATGAGATGCCCAAGGTCTACGATGCGCTGAAGATGGAGGGCACGGCGCTCACGCTCGAGGTCGAGCAGCAGCTCGGCGACGGCGTGGTGCGCACCATCGCGCTCGGTTCGTCCGACGGCCTGCGCCGCGGCATGATGGTGACCAACACGGGCAATCCGATCATGGTGCCGGTGGGCAAGGCCACCGTCGGCCGCATCATGGACGTGCTCGGCAACCCGATCGACGAGCGGGGCCCGGTCGACCAGTCGCTGACGGCATCGATCCACCGCAAGGCGCCGGCCTACGACGAGCTGAGCCCGTCGACCGAGCTGCTCGAAACCGGCATCAAGGTGATCGACCTGATCTGCCCGTTCGCCAAGGGCGGCAAGGTCGGTCTGTTCGGCGGCGCCGGCGTCGGCAAGACGGTCGCGATGATGGAGCTGATCAACAACATCGCCAAGGCGCACTCGGGCCTGTCGGTGTTCGCCGGCGTCGGCGAGCGCACGCGCGAGGGCAACGACTTCTATCACGAGATGATGGAGTCCAAGGTCGTGGTCAGCGAGAACCTGGGCGAATCGAAGGTGGCGATGGTGTACGGCCAGATGAACGAGCCGCCGGGCAACCGGCTGCGCGTGGCGCTGACCGGCCTGACCATCGCTGAGTCGTTCCGCGACGAGGGCCGCGACGTGCTGTTCTTCGTCGACAACATCTACCGCTTCACGCTGGCCGGCACCGAGGTGTCGGCGTTGCTCGGGCGCATGCCGTCGGCGGTGGGTTACCAGCCGACGCTGGCCGAGGAAATGGGCCGCCTGCAGGAGCGCATCACGTCGACCAAGGTCGGCTCGATCACGTCGATCCAGGCGGTGTACGTGCCGGCCGACGACCTGACCGACCCGTCGCCCGCCACCACCTTCGCGCACCTGGACGCCACGGTGGTGTTGAGTCGCGACATCGCTGCGCTCGGTATCTACCCGGCGGTGGACCCGCTCGATAGCACGTCGCGCCAGGTCGATCCCAACGTGGTCGGCGAAGAGCACTACACCACCACGCGCGCCGTGCAGCAGACTCTGCAGCGCTACAAGGAATTGCGCGACATCATTGCGATCCTCGGCATGGACGAATTGAGTCCCGAGGACAAGCTCGCCGTGGCGCGCGCGCGCAAGATCCAGCGCTTCCTGAGCCAGCCTTTCCACGTGGCCGAGGTGTTCACCGGCAGCCCGGGCAAGTACGTGCCGCTGAAGGAGACCATCCGCGGCTTCAAGATGATCGCCAACGGCGAATGCGACCACCTGCCCGAGCAGGCGTTCTACATGGTCGGCACCATCGACGACGCGTTCGAAAAAGCCAAGAAGATTCAGTAAGCGAGCGCCGCCATGGCAACCACAGCCACCATCCACGTTGATGTCGTCTCCGCCGAAGAGTCGATCTTCTCCGGCGAGGCCAGATTCGTTGTGCTGCCCGGTGAGATGGGTGAGCTCGGCATCTATCCGCGCCACACGCCGCTGATCACGCGCATCAAGCCTGGCGCGGTGCGCATTGCGCGCGCCGACAACGGCGAAGAAGAGATCGTGTTTGTCGCCGGCGGTATTCTCGAGGTGCAACCCAGCACCGTGACGGTGCTGGCCGACACGGCGATCCGCGGCCACGACCTCGACGAAGCCAAGGCGGTCGAGGCCAAGAAGCGCGCCGAAGAGGCGATGCGCAACGCCAAGAGCGACCTCGATCTTGCCAAGGCGCAGGGCGAGTTCGCGACGATGGCCGCGCAGATCGCTGCGATCAGCAAGCTGCGCAAGAAGTAGCGCGGGTGGCGAGACCCAAGCGAAGCCCGCCATTCGGCGGGCTTCGTGCTTTGCAGCGCAGACGCTTCCGCGGCGCCCGCCCCTTCGCTTTCGTCGCCGTGCCCGTGCGGTGCTTCAGTGGGCGAACTCAGCCCAGCAGCGGCTCGTCGGGCAGCTCGTTGGGGTTGGCTTGTGTCGGCGCGAGCGGGAAGTGGCGCGCCAACATGGCGTCGACCGCGTCGATCGCAGCGGTCAAGCCCTGCTCGTACTGTCGCGCACGAAACGCGTCGCGCATGCCGGCGACGATGCGCGCCCATTCATCGGCGCCCACATGCCGGTTCAATCCGCGGTCGGCGACGATCTCGATCGCGTGCTCGGCCAGCAGCAGGTAGATCAGCACGCCATTGTCGTGCTCGGTGTCCCACACGCGCAGCTTGCCGAACATCGTGATCGCACGGTCGCGTGCAGCCAGGCCGCGCCACAGATACGACAGTGGCAGCCCGGCTTCGACGCAGATGCGGATCTCGCCGCTGTGGTGGCGCTCGCTGGAGGCCACGCGCTCGCGCAGGCGTTGGACCACTTCGGGGCCGATCGCGCGCCGCGTGTCGGTGTCGTCGAGTAGGCGGTGCCTGAGAATGCGCAGCCAGCGGTTCATCGTGTCCTCACCAGTCGCCCGACGCGCCGCCGCCGCCGAAATCGCCGCCGCCGCCCGACGAGAAGCCACCGCCACCCCCGCCGCCGCCCCAGCCGCCGCCACCGCCGCCGCCGCCCCAGATGATCGGCGGACCGCCGCCGCGTCCGCGGCCCGCGCTGCCGAAGCCGAACACGCCGACCATGATCAGCGCTGCCACGCCGGCCAGTCCGGCCACAGCCAAGCTGGCGCTGAACCACCAGGCGATCGCACCGGCACCGCCGCCGGTGGCCAGCGCACCGAGCTTGCGGCCCAGCATGCCGGTGAGCACCGCGCCGGCGATCGGGACCGCGATGAAGAAGAACACCGCGAGTTGCTCCCAATCGAAGCCCATCGAGCGGCCCGACCCATCACGCTGCGCATCCGGGGCCGGCAAACCTTCCGGTTTGATCCGCGTGGCCAGGCGATCGATCGCCGCATTGAGGCCCCCTGCGTAGTCGTTGCGCTTGAAGGCCGGACTGATCGTCTCGCTGATGATCTGCCGCGCCGCCAAGTCGGGCACGGCCCCTTCGAGCGACTTGGCCACCTCGATGCGGATGCGCCGGTCGTTCTTGGCGACGACGATCAGCAGGCCATCGCCGACGTCGCGGCGGCCGATCTTCCATTGGTCGCCGACCCGCTGCGCATAGGCGGCGATGTCCTCCGGCAGCGTGCTGTCGACCAGCAACACGACGATCTGCGTGCCGAGTTCGCGCTCGACGTTGGCCAGGTGTTGCTCCATCGCCTGGCGCTGCGGGCCGTCGAGCGTCTGGGTGCGGTCGATCACTCGGCCTTCGAGCGGCGGCACCGGCGTCAGCTCTTGCGCGCGCACGGCATGACCGAACAACGCCAGCGCGGCGAGTGCCAGAGCAGCGCACTCACGCGCGAGCCCACGCCACACGGTGCGGGTTCGCTCGGCGATCGGATCCATCGCAATCACCAGCCGCGCGCCAGCGGCCGCGCCATCACTTCGACGCCGCGGGCGCCGGCTTGTTGAAGTCCACCGTCGGCGGGCGCGAGATCTGCGCTTCGTTCTCGACCGTGAATGATGGCTTGACCGAATAGCCGAACAGCATCGCCGTGAGGTTGCTCGGGAACTGGCGCGCCAGCACGTTGTAGTCGGCCACCGCCTTGATGTAGCGGTTGCGCGCCACCGTGATGCGGTTCTCGGTGCCTTCGAGCTGCACGCGCAGGTCCTGGAAGCCCTGGTTGGCCTTCAGGTTCGGGTAGTTCTCGCTCACTGCGATCAGTCGCGACAGCGCCGACGACAGCTCGCCCTGCGCCTGCTGGAAGCGATTGAACGCCTCGGGATTGTTCAGCGTCTCGGGCGTCACCTGGATGCTGGTGGCCTTGGCGCGCGCTTCGACCACTTTGGTCAGTGTCTCCTGCTCGAAGTTGGCCTCGCCCTTGACCGTGTTGACGATGTTGGGGATCAGGTCGGCCCGCCGTTGGTACTGGTTGAGCACCTCCGACCAGGCGGCCTTCACCTGCTCGTCCAGCCGCTGGAAATCGTTGTATCCGCAGCCCGACAAGCCCAGCACGGCCGCGGCGGCAGCGAGCCAGGCCATCAACGCACACGCACACCCATGGTGAAACCTCCTCGAGTTCGACGCCGGCGCGATGCTACCCGCGTCGCGGCGACAGATGGGGGCAAGGCGGATGCCTTCAAGCGCCACGCGCGGGCACGCGCGCGTTGAAGCTGTCTTCACACTGGGAGAAACACGGTTAGCGCAACCCAGCGCCGCGATGCAGTCTGTCGGCTGCCACCACTTGCATGCACTTCAGGAGCAAACCTGCCATGACGTTGAAACTGTTGCGCACCACCGCGGGCCTCGCGCTGGTGCTGGCGCTCGGCACACCCCACGCCCAGGAGCTCACGTTGCGGCTGGTCAGCGCGTTCGCGGAAAACGGCACCTACGTGGGCCGGCTGCTGCCGTGGATCCAGAAGTTCAACAACGAGGGCAAGGGCACGCTGCAGATCAACTTCATCGGCGGCCCGAAGGCGATCCCGCCGTTCGAGGCCGGCAACGCGGTGAAGACCGGCGTCGTCGACGTCGCGCTGGCCACCGGCGCGTTCTACACCAACGTGATGCCGGAGTCCGACTTCCTCAAGCTGACCGAGATTCCGATCGCCGAGCAGCGCAAGAACGGCGCGTTCGACGCGATCAACAAGGTGTGGAACGACAAGGCCAACATGCAGTACCTGGGGCGCGTGGTGGAGAACCAGCCGTTCCACATCTACACCAACAAGAAAGTGGACAAGCCCGATCTCACGGGCCAAAAGATCCGCATCACGCCGGTGTATCGCGAGTTCTTCCAGGCGCTGGGCGCCACCGTGATCACCACGCCGCCCGGCGAGGTGTACAGCGCGCTGGAGCGCAACGTGGTCGACGGCTACGGCTGGCCGATCGGCGGCATCTTCGACCTGAACTGGCACGAGAAGACCAAGTTCCGCATCGACCCGGGCTTCTACGACGCCGAGGTGTCGCTGGTGATGAACCTGGCGGCGTACAAGAAGCTCAGCGACGCGCAGCGCGCTTACCTCAACAAGCAGGTGCTGGCCCTGGAGGCCGACAACACGTTCTGGGCCAAGTTCGCCGCCGACGAAACGGCACGGCAGGAGAAGGCGGGCATCCAGGCCATCAAGTTCGACGCCGCCACCAGCAAGGCGTTCCGCGACAAGGCCTACCAGGTGGCGTGGGAGGCAGCCGCCAAGCAAAGCCCCGACGTCGCGGCGCGCTTCAAGCCGCTGTTCACCAAGTGCAGGCGTTCGCCGCGGCGCCGAAGCCACGCGTGGCGTTCGACCGACTGTCCGGCGCCTTCGGGCGCGCGCTGGCCGCGCTGGCACTGCTCGGCTGCGCGCTGCTGTTCGCAATGATGGTGGTGATCGTCGGCGACGTGCTGCTGCGCAACGTGGCGGTGCCGGGTCTGCCGCGCGGGCTGTCGTGGAGCAACGAAGTCTCGGAGTTCCTGCTCTACGTGATCACGCTGTGCGTGGCGCCGTGGCTGCTGCGCCAGGGCCAGCACATCCGCGTGGACATCCTGCTGCGCGCGCTTCCCGCCCGCGTGGCGTGGGCGCTCGAGTGGCTCGGTGATGCGATCGGCCTCGTCACCTGCGCGGTGATGGCCTGGTTCGCGAGCCAGGCGGCGTGGGCCAGCTACAAGGCCGGCGCGCTCAACATCAAGACGCTCGTCACGCCCGAATGGTGGTGGTTGTCGCCGCTGCCGGTGGTGTTCGTGCTGCTGGCGATCGAGATGGTGTTTCGCATGCAGCGTCTGGCGCGCAGCGAACGCGGGCCGCGCGCCGACGCAGTGAGCGCGTCATGAGCGCTGAACGGCCGCTCGGCCGTTCTCGGACCGCGCGGGGGCCCAATGAGCTGGCAGCTCGCCGCATGGCTGATGCTCGGCGGCTCGACGCTGCTGCTGTTCATCGGCATGCCGGTCGCGCTGACCTTCATCGCGATCAACATCGTCGGCGCGTTCCTCTACATGGGCGGCGAGGTGGGCCTGAGTCAGCTCGCGCGCTCCAGCGTGATCTCGCTGACTTCGTTCTCGCTGACGCCGATCCCGCTGTTCGTGCTGATGGGCGAGATCCTGTTCCACACCGGTCTGGCGCTCAAGGTGATCGAGGGCGTCGAGCGGCTGATCACGCGCATCCCCGGCCGGCTGGCCGTGGTGGCGGTGGTGTCGGGCACCGTGTTCTCGGCGATCTCGGGCTCGACGATCGCCACCACCGCGATGCTGGGTTCGCTGATGCTGCCGGTGATGCTGCAACGCGGCTATCACCCCAAGCTCGCGACCGGGCCGATCATGGCGATCGGCGCGGTCGACATGCTGATCCCGCCATCGGCACTCACCGTGCTGCTCGGCTCGTTGTCGGGCATCTCGATCTCCAAGCTGTTGATCGGCGGCGTGATGCCGGGGCTGATCCTGTCGGTGGCCTTCGTGGTGTGGATCGTCGTGCGCGTGCGCTTCACGCCGAGCCTGGCGCCGGCCGAGACCGACACCGTGCTGCACACCGGCTGGGCGCGCTGGCGGCTGTTCGTGTTGTACGTGCTGCCGTGCCTGTCGATCTTCGCGCGTTGTGGTCGGTGCACTGGTGGCCGGCTGGGCCACGCCGACCGAGTGCGCCGCAGTCGGTGCATTCGCGACGCTGGTGTTCGCCGCCGTCTACCGTGCGCTGACGGTCGGCGCGTTGATGCGCGCGCTGCGTGGCACCGCGGCGATCTCGGCGATGATCCTGTTCATCATCCTCGGTGCGACCACCTTCGCGCAGATCCTGTCGTTCTCGGGCGCCAGCAACGGCTTGGTGCAGACCATCACCGGCCACGCCTTCAGCACCGGCGCCATCGTGGCGGCGATGATGGCGATGCTGATCTTTCTCGGCATCTTCGTCGACCAGGTCAGCATGATGATGATCACGCTGCCGATCTTCATGCCGGTGGTGCAGACCTTGGGCATCGATCCCGTGTGGTTCGGCGTGATGTACCTGATCTGCATGCAGCTCGGCCTGCTGCTGCCGCCACACGGCCTGCTGCTGATGACCATGCGCGGCGTGGCGCCGCCCGAAGTGCGCATGGGCCACATCTTCGCGGCGGTGGTGCCCTACGTGTCGATGAGCCTGCTGTTGCTGGCTGCGGTGTTCGCCTGGCCGGCGATCGCGACCTGGCTGCCGCGGCAGATCGGCTGATCGGGCGAGTCGACGCGCATCACCGGGTCACGGAGCAGCAAGACGGCCTGCGCATCAGCGGCAACTGGGCGTTCGAGTCCGGCTGCACCGATGCCACTTTCGTCGGGGGCATGGTCGTGCTACCGCCGCTGGCCGACGGGCAGTCCGCCTCGCCTCGTGGTCGCGTTGGCTCCCGCAGCCGAGGCGACCATCGACGAAACCTGGGATCCGGTGGGGCTGGCCGGCACCGGCAGCCACGACGTGCGGTTCGACGACGTGCTGGTGCCGTGGCACCGCACGTTCCCGTGGCCGGCGGGTATCGCGGTGTCCGCCTATCCCGTGGCGGTGGTCGTTCCAGGCCCGTGGTTCATCGCCATCGGCGCTGCGGGCACCCACCTCGGGCTCGCGCGGCGTGCGCTCGACGAGGCGCGCAACGAATTGCGCGGCAAGGTCGATCGCTATACCAACAAGCCGCTGCTCGAGCACCCGTCGACACAGCGCAGCCTGGAGGCGGCCGAGGGGCTGTGGTACGCCTGCCGCGCCGGGCTGCGCGAGGCGTTGAGCTCGATATGGGAGACCGCGCTGCACGGCAAGCCGGCGACGGCACAGCAGCGCATCGACGCGCGGATCGCCGCCGTGACGGCCGTGCAACAGGGTGCGAAGATCGTGCGCGCGGCATACGACGCGTCGGGCGCGAGCGCGGTGCGGCGTGCCGGCGTGATGCAGCGCCTGCTGCGCGACGCGAGTTGCCTGACGCATCACGTTTCGAGCAACTTGATGTCCTACGAAGTGACCGGCCGCGTGCGCTGCGGGATCGACGACCTCAACTTTCGTGTCTAGCGAGAGCGCTGCCGGTCAGGGCAGCCACTCCTGCAATTGTTCGTTGGCCAGCGTGCGCTGTGCCGGGCTCATCGGCCGCATGCCGGCCACGATCTGCTTGAGGCGTTCACGGTCGATCTCGCGCGCGCGCGTGGCACGCTGCAGTTGTGCTTCGGGGTTGCGCAGCAGGCTGACCAGCCAGGCGGCGGAGACGGGGCCTACCTTGGCAGCACTCTTGCCGAGGTAGACCTGCGCCGCGCGCTCGGCGCCGCACACGCCGTCGCCCCAAGGCGCGAGCGCGAGGTACAGCTGCAGGATGCGCGCCTTGCCGAGCGTGCGCTCCATCTCCACCGCATACAGCAGCTCGCGCAGCTTGCGCGTGGCGCTGCGGTCGTCGCCGGTGATCGTGAACTTGGCCAGCTGCTGCGTCAGCGTGCTGCCGCCGCGCAGCGGCGCGCCGTCGCGCTGGTTGTGCTGCCAGGCGGCCAGCATGGGTTCCAGTTCGTAGCCCGGATGCTCGTAGAAGCGCGCGTCTTCGGCGGCGATCAAGGCGCGTGGCAGCCAGCCCGCGAGCAGCGCAGAATCGCTGGCCGACGTGCGGCAGGCCGCCGGCAGCTGCACATCGAGCAGCCGCTCGGTGCCCAGGCCCGCCACGGTGAAGTCGCGCAGCACCGGCTTGGCCCGCCACGTGCCCTCGGGCCAACGCGCGCTGGCGCTGAACGCCAACGTGCCGCCCACCTGCACGCTCGCGGCCTCGGGCAGGTCGTGGCCGAACACTCGAACCACCGTCGCCATCGGTGCAGGCGCCATCGCGAGCTTCAAATCCACGCCGCGCCGATCGAGCTGCGCCGTGAGGTTGAGCGTCACCTCGTGGCCGTGCTCGGCCAGCGTGAGGGTGCCCGCGAAGCGGCCCGCACCTTCATGGCTGGCGCGCAGGTGTGCGCGCGCGAACTGCAGCGGCGTCGGACCGAGTGCGGGCAACTGCACGCGGCACGGTGCACACATCGGCGCTGAGGTCGTGGCCACTGCGTTGCAACTGCCAGCGGCCGAAGCGCGTGTGCAGCACGCGGCCATCGAGCAGCGGGGCAGCCAACGGGTGCGCGGCCCAGCGGATCAGCCCCGGCAGGCTCAGCTCGCGCGGCCACGGTCCCAGGTGCACGGTGGTCCTCCATTCATCGGGCGCCGGTTTGAGCGCATGCAACGCGATGGCCAGCACGGTGGCGACGAACACGATGCCGGCACAGGCGAGCACCGACGCGCCGAACAGCGCACGGCGCAGCCCTGTGCGGAATTTCTGGCTCACAGTCCCTCCACGTGGGTCATGGCCCGCCACGGGCCGCTCGACTGGCCGAGCGCCGCGGCCCAGAACCACGACGACGCATCGACGAATCCGCGGCCTTGCGCATCGACGATGCGTTCGCACACGCGCATGCGTTCGCCATCGCGCTCGGCGATGAAGCAGCGCCACAGCCGCGCGTCGGCGTCGCTGCGCAGCTGGTCTTGCTCGATGCGGTAGCCCAGGCCGCGGAAACAGTCGCCGGCCGGGTGCAGCGCACGCGTCGGCCGCACCACGTCGCGCAACACCCAAATGTCGCCGCCGGCCTCGAAACGGCCGATGCGCCCTGGAAACTTCTGCGCGAAGCGTTGCTCCACCGCCGTGAGTGCGAGTGGCCGCAGCGCTGAACCGTCGATCGCCAACGGCCATTCGTGAGCCGGCAACTTGTGCGGAGCTTCGGCATGGCCGCGCCCAGCGAGCGGCCACAACGCGCAGGCGAGCAGCACCAATGCCAGCCAACGCGGCCAATGTTCGGCCGCGTGCATGGCCCATCGGCGATGCCAGCGCGCCGCAAGCACGTCAAGCATGGAGATCCCCTTTGTGTTGCACCATGGCGAACACCGCAGCGCACACCGCGGCCAGCACGACGAGCCCGATGGCTTCGTGCCACGCGGTGCCGAGGCCGGCGGGCCGTGACTCCAGTGCCACCAGCACGCTGTTGCGCAGCACGTTGCCCAGCAGCACGATCACGCCGACCCACGCGGCGCGGCGCATGAACACGCGGTCGGGCTGGCCGAGCGCGGCGGCGACGCCGCACGCGGTGAAGTACGCGAGCCATGCCATCTGCACGCCCGAACATGGCGCGTCGACGATCACCAGTTGGCCATTCACCACCATCGACGCGCCGCTGCGAGCGGCTTCGTAGCCGGCCAGCTGCAGGCCCCAGGCACTGAGCTGCGCGGTGACCGCGCGCAGCGGAAAGCCGAGATAGAACTGCAGCGAGGCGATCCACGGCAGCGCCAGCACCACCAGGCCGGCGATCGGTGCGCGCGGCTGCGCCGCCGGCCCCCACGCGAACAGCGCGCACACCAGCGACAGCGCGGCCAGCAGCGAGCTCAACAGCGCCGGCACGCCAATCCACCAGGCACCGTTGGCCGCGAGTGCGAGCGCCATCGAGGCCACGAGCCAGCCGATGCGCGGCGTCAGGCGCAGGCCGTGGCGGTGCCACACCACCCAGGCGGCCACCGCAGCCAGCGCCAGCAAGCCGAGCGGATCGTCCGAGCCGTCGACGGCGCGCTGCACCAAGTACAGGCCGTGCGGCCACAGCGCCAGCGCATGCAGCGCGATCCAGTCGACGGCGCCCAGCCGCACCGGGCGGCAGGGCAACGTGTGTGCGAGCGACACCGGACCGCTCCGTCAGCGCACGCCGCTCGCGCGGCGCTGCCACCACAGCGCGATGCCGAGCAGGGTCATCAACATCAGCGCAAACACCAGCCGCGGCTCCGGCGTGCTCGGCACCACCGCCCCCAGCGTCTGTTGCGCGCCCTCGCCGACGGCAAGCTTGCTGACGCCTTCGGGCAACGGCAGCGGCTGGTTCACCGGCACCGCGGGCGTTTGCGTGCGCACCACCTGGTCGACGGCGATGAAGCTGGTGTAGTGCGTGAGCAGGCCGTACTTCAAGCCGAGCGCGGTGATCGGCTCGCGTTGCGTCTGCCCGCCCATCAGCGCCTCTTCGTCGCCGAGCTGCGCGATGCGCTGGCGCGCCCACAGGTGCTTGAGCGCCACCGCGTCGGCGTCGGGCGCCGGTGCCTCGACCACGTCGGTGTGCGAGCCACTGGCACCGTGGCCTTGCAGAATCAGTTTGGCGCCTTGTGGATCGCCGCGCCACTTGCCCCACAGCACCACCGGACGGCCGGCCATCACGTCGGGCAGCGACGCCGGTTCGACGTCGTACACCTCCAGCCCGGTGAAGCGGGCCTTCAACTGCGTGAGCACCGGCGAGTCGATCATGCGGCGCAGGCGTTCGGCCTGTTCGGCCGCGCGCTCGGGCTTGGTGACGATGAAGGCCTCGCCCTGGCCGGCGCGCGCCAGGCCTTCGATCAGGTGGCGGTTCACCGACGAGCCGATGCCGAACGCGAACACGTTCGCGTTGTCGAGGTTGCGGCGCACCAGCTGGAACACCTCGTTCTCGACCGACACATAGCCGTCGGTCACCACGATCACGCTGCGCGACACGTCGGCCGGCTTGGGCAGCGCGGCCACGCGGCGCAGCGCCGGCACGATCTCGGTGCTGCCGCCGCCGCCCATCTGGTCGATGGTCCGAATAGCGCGCGCGATGTTGGCCTGCGTGGCCGGCACCGATTGTTCCGACAGCACGCGGCTGGAGCCGGAGAACAGCACCACGTTGAAGCTGTCGCTGGGGCGCAGGCCGCCGATCAGGTTGCGCAGCAGCACCTTGGCGGTGTTCAGCGGGTGGCCGTGCATCGAGCCGGAGATGTCGACCACGAAGATGTAGTCGCGCGGGTTGATCTGCATCGGCGCCACCTGCTTCGGCGGCTCGACCAGCGCGAGAAAGAAGTTCTCGGCGTTGGGTTCGTTCGGCGCGCGGTACAGCATCAGGCCGGTGGCGGTGCGTTCGCCGCCGAGCTTGTATTCGAGGATGAAGTCGCGGTTGTCGCGCATGCCCTCGTCGGCGAGCGCCAGCGTCACGCGCTCGCTGCCCACGCCCTGCGCCTCGAGCTTGTGGGTGTGGCTCACCACCTCGCTGACCGGCAGCGGCGCGTGCAGCTGCACCGAGAGGTCGAAGGTGGTGTTCGATCGCGCGCCTTCCGGCAAGTGCGCGGTGGCCGACAGGTGGCCGTTGGCCGGCGACGCGTTCGGCGAGCCGCCTGCCGCCGGGCCGCCCCAAGGCAGGCGATCCCCTTGGGGGACCGGCACCGCAGGTGCCGTAGGGGCCGATCGGTAGCGCGGGCCGACCACGGTGGGGAACACGAATCGATACTGGCCCGCGTCGGGCGCGATCAGCTCGGTGTACTTCAGCTCCACGCGCACGTCGTCGCCGGGCAGGATGTTGGCCACGTTCATCGAGAACACGTTGGGCCGCTCCTGCTCCAGCAGCGCGGTGGTCTTGCCTTCGCGCTTGGCGGCGTCGTATTCCACGCGTGCGCGCTGCTTCTCGCGGATCTGCGCGCTGATCACGCGCTCGCCGAGCCGCACGGTCATCGCATGCACCGCGGCGCGAGTCGACCCCGGAAAGACGTATTTCGCTTCGATCGGGCGCTGGCCCTCGTTGCGGTAGTGCTGGGTGACCACCACGTCGGCGATCACGCCGGAGATCTTCACCTCGACCTGCGTGCCCTTCAACGGCAAGGCGTCGAGCGTGGGATCGTCGCTCTTCACGTGAAAGTACGGGCTCTCGGCCGCGCGTGCCTCGGTGTCGTCGGCATGCGCCGGCGACCATGCCACCAGCGCCAGCGCGGCGAGGATCGAGACCGCGATGCAGGCGAGCACGCGGCCGATGGGCAAGGGGCGGGGAGCGGTCGGCATAAGTCCTCCTGACGGTGCAGCCGAGTGGATCGATGGGGCCTTGGCCGCCACTGTCGTGCGCTTGTGAGAAAGGGGTTCGAAGTGCGCGTGCACGAACGGCGCGCGATGTGCGCGCTGTGTGAAGACGGTGTGAAGGCGCTCCGGCGCTTGGCGCCGGCGATTCAGCGCGAACTCAGCGCAGCGTGTCCACGTTGTACGCGCTCAGCGCGGCGCGTCTGCGCACGGCAGGTTCAGCGTGGCCAGTGCGCCGCCGCCGTCGGCGTTGCGCAGCGTCACGCGGCCGCTGTGCAGCTGGGCGATCTCTTTGACGAACGCGAGGCCGAGCCCGGTGCTCTTGCGCTGATTGTGCGGGCGGGCGAGCGAAAAGAACTTCTCGAACACCTTCGCGCCGGCAAAGTCGGGGATGCCCGGCCCATGGTCGCGCACCGTCACGTCGACACGCCGGCCCTTGCGCGTGAGCGCCAGCGCGATCGTGCCGCCATCCGGAGAAAAGTCGATCGCGTTGTCGAGCAGGTTGCCGACCGCGCGGCGCAGCAGCAGCGCGTCGCCGTCGACGCGCACGTCGCTGCCGTCATCGAGCACCACGCGCAAGTGGCGCGGCGCGCCGGCGGCCTCGGCGCTGGCGGCAAGGTCTTGCAACAGCGGCCGCAACGCCACCGGCTCGGTCGGTCCGAGCGTGCGGCGCCGCTCCAGCGCGGTGAGCTCCATCATGCGGTCCACCAGCTCCTGGATGCGCTGCGTCTCGCGGCCGACGTTGGCGATGAAGCGCTGGCGATCGGCTTCCGGCATGCCCGGCTCGCGCAGCAGTTCGGCGGCGCCGCGGATCGCCGACAGCGGGCTCTTCAGCTCGTGCGTCAGTGTCTGCACGTAGTCGGCCACGTAGTGGCGCCCGGCGATCGCATCGCGCATCTCGTTGAACGCGGCACCCATCGCGCCGATCACGCGGCGGCCGAGCAGGCCGAAATCGAGCCGGCGCTGGCGTCGCACGTCGCGCCACGAGTCGGTGACGAGGCCGAACGGCCGCACCAGCCACAGGCTGACGAAGATGGCCAGCACCAGCACCGACACGCCGGCGGTCAGCCCCACCAGCAGCGTCTTGCGCCGCGCCGCTTCGATGAACTGGCCGAAGCTCAGCGCCGGCTTGGCAATCGACACCGCACCGACGATGTGCCCCTGCACGCGCACCGGCACGGCCACCACCATGACCGACGTGTTGGAGTCGCCGTCGAGGTCGGGGCTGGTGCGCGCGCCATAGTGGCCGGCCAGTGCCAGCTTCACGTCGCGCCACTGCGAGAAGTCCTTGCCTTCGTGGCGACCGAGCGAATCGAACAGCACGATGCCTTGCGCGTCGACCACGGTGGCGCGCAGCTCGACGCTCTCTTTCTTGATGCCGAAGATGTCGGCCTCGAAGCGCCGCGCATAGAGGTCGCGGAACAGCGGTTCCATCCACGTGGTGTCGAGTCCGCCGGTGCTGCGTGCCTCGAGCAGGCTGGCCATCAGGTGCGCGGTCTCGACCAGCGACTCCTCGGCCGACTCCCGGTAGCGCGGGTCGATGTCGGCCAGCAGGCGCCACATCAGCACGCCGACACCGACGGTGTAGACCAGCAGGATGCCGACGAAGATGCGCGTGCGGGCGGTCATCATGCGAGCGCCCTTGGCGCGGCGCGCCACGCGCTCGGCATCACGAAGGGAGCGCTGCCGGCAGGTCTTCGGCCAGCGCGTAGCCCACGCCGCGGTGCGTGCGGATCGGCTCCAGCGCGGGGGCCACCGCCTTCAGTTTGGCGCGCACCGTCTTCACGTGCGCATCGACGGTGCGATCGAGGCTGTCGCTGCTGCCGTCCCACACCAACTCGAGCAGCGCGTCGCGCGTGTACACGTGGCCCGGCCGCCGCACCAGCGTGCGCAACAGGCCGAATTCATAGCGCGAGAGCTCGAGCACGCGGCCGTAAAAGCGGATCTGTCGCTTGCCGTCGTCGACCTCGAACACCTTTGCAGCGAATTCGCCCGCGGGTGCCGGCGCGGCCGCCTTGGTCGAGCGGCGCAACACGCTGCGCACGCGCGCCACCAATTCACGTGGCGAAAACGGCTTGGCCACGTAGTCGTCGGCGCCGAGCTCCAGCCCGACCACGCGGTCGATCTCGTCGCCGCGTGCGGTGAGAAACACCACCGGCACGTCGACCTGGGCGCGCAGCCGCTTGAACAGCTCGAAGCCGCTCATGTCGGGCAGCCCGACGTCGAGGATCACCAGCGAGGGCGTTTGCTGGGCCACCGCGGCCATGGCCGCCTCCGCGCTGGCGCACCACACCGGCTCGAAGCCCTCGGTGCGCAGCGCGTACTGCAAGGTGTCGGCGATGCCGGGTTCGTCCTCGACGATCAGGATCAGCGGTTTCATGGCGGCATGCACCCGGCCGCGCGAACGGTGGCGAGCAGCCTCTCGGGGGGCCGCGAGCAAAGCGGGCGTGGGGGCTTCATGTTGCACGCGATGATAGGTGCGCGGCCGCGATAATCGCCGCGATGGCCCCACCGCTTCGCAACGACGTCTTCCTGCGCGCCTGCCTGCGTCAGGCCACCGAGTACACGCCAGTGTGGCTGATGCGCCAGGCCGGTCGTTATCTGCCCGAATACCGTGCCACGCGCGAGCGTGCGGGCAGCTTCATGGGGCTGGCGACCAACCCGGCCTTCGCCACCGAGGTCACGCTGCAGCCGCTCGAGCGGTACGCGCTCGATGCCGCGATCCTGTTCTCCGACATCCTCACCGTGCCCGATGCGATGGGCCTGGGTCTGAGCTTCGAGGCCGGCGAAGGCCCCCGCTTTCAGCGCCCGCTGCGCGACGAATCCGCCATCCGCGCCCTGCAGGTGCCCGACCTCGCGAAGCTGCGCTACGTGTTCGATGCGGTCGCGTCGATCCGCAAGGCGCTCGATGGCCGCGTGCCGCTGATCGGTTTCTCCGGCAGCCCATGGACGCTCGCGTGCTACATGGTCGAGGGCGCGGGCTCCGACGACTACCGCCATGTCAAAGCGCTGATGTACGGCCGGCCCGAGTTGCTGCACCACATCCTCGCGATCAACGCGGCCGCCGTGGCGGCCTACCTCAACGCGCAGATCGACGCCGGCGCGCAGGCGGTGATGGTGTTCGACTCCTGGGGCGGCGTGCTGGCGCACGACTGCTTCGCGCCGTTCAGCCTCGACTACACCCGCCGTGTGGTGAGCCAGCTCACGCGCGAGCGCGAAGGGCGCGTGGTGCCGCGCATCGTCTTCACCAAGGGCGGCGGGCCGTGGCTCGAAGCCATCGCGGCCTGCGGCGCCGACGTGGTCGGGCTCGACTGGACCGTGCCGCTGCGGCAGGCAAGGGATCGCGTCGATGACCGTGTGGCGCTGCAAGGCAACCTCGACCCGGCGGTGTTGTTCGCGCCGCCTGACGTCGTCAGGGCCCAAGCCCGCAACGTTGTTGGATGATTTCGGCCCGCGGCGGCGCACCGACGGCCGGCTTGCCGGCCATGTGTTCAACCTCGGCCACGGCATCAGCCAGCACACGCCGCCCGACCACGTGCTCGCGCTGATCGACGAAGTGCATCGCCACTCACGCCGGTCATTGAGCGCTGCCTCGTAAGTGAGCGCTCAGAGCTTGACTTATCCCCACTTTTGGTTCAGCGAATGGCCGCCCGGGCCTCGCGGTGCGGCGCACCAACGCGAGTGACGCAACTTCGTGCTAAGTCTTTGATTTCATTGATCGAACAGAATTACGCCCCAAAGCGGCGCGGCAGCGCGAAGGCGAGGCGGATCAATCAGTTAGGTCACCGCTTGGCAGCTTGCCCACAAAGTTGTCCACAGCAGATGCCTGAATCGGGAAATTTCTTCTCAATCAGCAACTTAGCGGCGATCGTTGAGATGTTGCTTTGCAAGTGGACGCAGCCCTTCCTGCCGCACCGCTGCTGACCGCGGCGAGGGTGCAAGTGGTGGTCGAGGCGCCGCGCCATGCGGCGTTGAGCGAGGCGCTCGACTACCAGCACGACGCGACGCTCGCGCCCGGCACGTTGGTGCGCGTGCCGCTCGGGCGCCGCGAGGTCGCCGGGCTGGTGTGGCAGGCGGCGCCGGCAGCGTTGCCCGCGCCGCAGGCCGACACCGCGCTGCGGCCCGTTGCGCAGGTGCTCGACGCGATGCCGCCGTTGAGCCCCGCGTGGATGGCGCTGGTGGAGTTCGCCGCCGGCTACTACCAGCGTGCGCTCGGCGAGCTGGCGCTCAGCGTGCTGCCGCCCGAGTTGCGCCGTGTCAACGCCGCGCAACTCGCGCAACGACTGCAGCGCGCGCGCCGTGCCGCGCAGGCCGAACGCGCGGACGATGCGGCGCCAGCGCTTCTGCCCACGCTCACCAATGAGCAGGCGACGGCGGTGGAGGCGATCGAGCACAGCGCGTCGCAGGCGCGCGCCGTGCCGCTGCTGCTGCACGGCGTGACCGGCAGCGGCAAGACCGAGGTGTACCTGCGTGCCGCCGAACGCGCGCTGGCGCGCGGTCGACAGGTGCTGTTGATGGTGCCCGAGATCAATCTCACGCCGCAGCTGCTGGACCGGGTGATGCAGCGGTTCCCATCGCGCCGCGTGGTGGCGATGCACAGTGCACTCACGCCCGCCCAGCGCCTGCGCACCTGGCTGCTGGCGCATGTGGGCGAGGCCGACATCGTGCTCGGCACGCGGCTCGCGGTGTTCGCGTCGCTGCCGCGCCTCGGGCTGATCGTGGTCGATGAGGAGCACGACGCGTCGTACAAGCAGCAAGAAGGTGCGCGCTACTCGGCGCGCGACCTGGCCGTGTACCGCGGCCATCTCGAACACGTACCGGTGGTGCTGGGCTCGGCCACGCCGTCGCTGGAGACGTGGCAGCACGCGCGTTCGGGCCGCTACCAGCGGCTGGCGATGGATCACCGCATCGCCGGCGCCGCGCTGCCGCGCGTGCGCGTGTTCGACATGGGCCAGCTGCCGCGCAGCAGCGGCCAGCCGCCGCCCGCGCTGGCGCCCCCGGTGTTGCAGGCGCTGCGCGAGCGCCTCGAGCGGCGCGAGCAAAGCCTGGTGTTCCTGAATCGGCGCGGTTATGCGCCGGTGCTGCAGTGCCTCGATTGCTGCTGGAAGAGCGACTGCCCCAACTGCAGCGCGTGGCGCGTGTTCCACAAGTTCGATCGCACGCTGCGCTGCCACCACTGCGGCCTGAGCGAACGCGTGCCGCGCGCCTGCCCGAGCTGCGGCAACCTCGACATCCAGCCGATCGGCCGCGGCACCGAACGCCTGGCCGAGCAGCTGGCGCAGGAGCTGCCCACGGCCCGCATCGCGCGCCTCGACGCCGACGCCGCGCGCGGCAAGGGCGCGCTCGAAGGCGCGCTGGCGGCGATGCACGCCGGCGACGTGGACATCCTGGTCGGCACGCAAATGGTGACCAAGGGCCACGACTTCCGGCGCGTCACGCTGGTGGCGGCGGTGAATCCCGACAGCGCGCTGTTCTCGAGCGACTTTCGTGCCGGCGAGCGCCAGCTGGCTTTGTTGATGCAGGCGGCCGGACGCGCCGGACGTGACGCCGAGCAAGGCGGCACGAGCGAGATGTGGGTGCAGACCTGGCATCCGCGCCATGCGCTGTTCGCTGCGCTGCGCACGCACGACCATGCGGCGTTTGCCGAACAACTGCTGACCGAGCGCCGTGGCGCCGGCTTGCCGCCGTTCGCGCACCTGGCGCTGCTGCGCGCGGAGGCGCGCGACGGCAGCGTGGCGCAGGCATTCCTGCGCGCCGCGGCGGAGGTCGCGGCGGCGATGAGCGAAGGCGCCGACGTGATGATCTACCCGCCCGTGCCGCCGCCGGTGGCGCGCGTGGCCAACATCGAGCGCATGCAGATGCTGATCGAATCGGCGTCGCGCAGCCGCCTGCAGCGTTTTCTCGCCGCCTGGCTGCCGCAGCTGCACACGCAACGCAGCGCGTTCAAGGGCCTGGCGCGCTGGGCGATCGACGTCGATCCGCTGGCGATCTAAGACGGTTCACCGCCCCGCGCCGAACCACCAAGCCAGCGTCGTGAAGGTCACGAACGACAGCGTGGTCGACAGCAGGATGATGCGCGCGATGCGACCGTTGTCGGCGCCGAAGCGCTCGGCCAGCATCGCCACGTTGGCCGCGCTCGGCAGCGCGGCGGTCAGCGTGATCGACATGATCTGCAGGTCGGTCAGCGGCGCGCCGGCGGCGCGTGCGGCCAAGGACACCGCGAACACCAGCGCGGGGTGCAGCAGCAGCTTGGCGAGCGCCTGCGGCACGTAGCGCTTGTGCGCGGTGCGCGTGTGCGCATGCTGGCCGGCGCGCCACAGCACCGCGCCGATCGTGAACAGCGCCACCGGAGTGGCGGCGTCGGCCAGCATCTTGATCACCGCATCGACCGGGCCTGCCGGCCGCCAGCCGAGTGCACCGAGCGTGCCACCGAGCGTGATCGCCCACGGCATCGGGTTGGACAGTGCGCCGCGCAGCGATCGCATCGCCGCCGTGCGTGCCCCGCCGGCTGCGCCGCCCACCTGCGCCAGCGCGATGCACAACGAGCTGGTGACGAACATGTCGATCAGCAGGGTGGCGATCATCGGTCCGACGATCGCCGGACCGAACAGCGCGGCCAGCAGCGGCACGCCCATGAAACCGGCGTTGGGAAACGCCGTCACCAGCGCGCCGAACGACGCATCTTTCAGGCCCACCACCTCGTCGAGCGAGAACGCAATCGCCACCAGCACCATCAACAGCGCGCAAGTCAGGTAGACCGCCAGCACCACCGGGTTCAGCGCCTCGCCGATCGGCGTGTTCAAGCCGAAGCGAAACAGCATGCAGGGCAGCGCGAAGTACAGAACGAAGGCATTGAGCCCGGGGATCGCCGATTCCGGCAACAGGTGCCGCCAGCCCGCCACGTAGCCCGCGAGCACCAGCGCGAAGAACGGCACCGTGACGGCCAGGATCGGCAGCAGCGCGTTCATCGCTCAGGCGGGTCGCGCGCCCGGCTGCTTGGCATCGACGACGAAGCTCGCCAGCACCTGCAGTGCGCTGTCGGGCCGGGTGGCATCGTCCACCGCCATCAGGCTCGCGTGCAGCGACTGGCCGTCGAGCCGGCACGCCACATAGCCGCGCCGATCCGAGCGGCCATAGCGGATGTGCGGGTTGTGGCGCAGCGCTTCGTCGACACGCTCCTGCGCGCTGCCGCGGCTGGCGATCGACGTGCCGCAGAACTCGGTGGCCACCACCGGCGCACGCGGGTCGTCGAAGTCGCGCTTCAGATCGGCCACGTAGTGCGCATGCACGTCGCCGCCGAACACCACCACACCCGGCACCTTGCGCTCGGCCACCGTGGCCAGCAGCCGCTCGCGCGACGCGGCGTAGCCATCCCAGCCATCGGTCCAGTAGACCGGTTCGCTGGCGCTGTTCCAGGCCAGTCGCGTCATCAAGGTCTGCTGCGCCACCAGATTCCAAGGGCGCTGCGCATCCCAGCTTGCAGCGAGCCAGCGCTCCTGCGACGCGCCGAGCAGCGAACGTTTCGGATCGGTCAGCTCGGGGCAATCGCGCAGCCGCACGCTGTTGGCGCCGCCTCGCCCTTCGCGCGGACAGGCCTGCGGATCGCGGTACTGGCGATCGTCGAGCGCATGGATGCAGGCCAGGGCGCCCCAATCGGTGCGGCCATAGATGCGCATGTCGGCACCGGTGGGCTTCCACGCCTTCGGAAACGGCATGTGCTCCCAGTACGCGCGATAGGCCGCGGCGCGCTGCGCCACGAAGTCGGTCTGCAGCGCCTGGCCCTGCGATGCCGCGTAGTCGTTGTCGACCTCGTGGTCGTCCCACACCGTCAGCCACGGCAACGCGGCATGCGCGGCCTGCAGCAGCGGATCGCTCTTGTACTGGGCATAGCGCGCGCGGTACTGCTCCAGCGTGCGCACCGCCAGACCCTCGTGGCGGCGCAGGGCCGTCGGCGGCGAGGCGTACTCGTAGATGTAGTCGCCGACGAACAGCACCAGGTCGAGCTCGGCATTCGCGATGTGGCGCCAGGCGGCATAGTGGCCGTGGTCGTAGCGCTGGCAACTCGCCAGCGCGAAGCGCAGGCCTTCGCGCACATCGGCCGCCGGCGCAGTGCGCGTGCGGCCCACCGTGCTGCGCTGGCCCAAGGCCTCGAAGCGATACCAGTACCAACGCCCCGGCTCGAGCGCAGTGGGCTCGGCGTGCACGCTGTGCGCGTCGGCGGCGAGCGCGGTCTCGTTGCCACGCGCGGCGATGTCGGTGAAACGTTCGTCGCGCGCCAGCTCCCAACGCACCGGCACGTCGGCAGGCAGGTCGGCGCCGTTCAGACGCGTCCACAACACGATCGATTGCGCGCGCGGCTGGCCCGACGCGACGCCGAGCGCAAAGCGCGGCACGTCGGCGGCGCGCGCGTGGCGCACCCACGACGGCAAGCCCAGCGCGGCACCGACTGCAAGGCAATGGCGGCGTGAAAGGGAGTCGGGCGCGCGCATCGTGTTCTGTGCCGCAGTGCGCGGCGCGCGCTTCATACCACACCGTCGCCAGGCTCGCGATGACGATGCGCTGGCTATCATCGCGCGCCGCGATGAGCCCACCGCCGATGTCCACCCTGAACCCCGCGCAGATGCAGGCGGTGCGCCACACGCACACGCCATGCCTGGTGCTGGCCGGCGCTGGTTCGGGCAAGACGCGCGTGATCGTGCACAAGATCGCGCACCTGTTGCAAGGCGGCCTGTCTGCGGATCGTATCGCCGCGATCACCTTCACCAACAAGGCGGCCGCGGAAATGCGCGACCGCACGCGGGCGATGGCCGGCGCTCGCGCGGTGAAGGCGCTGGTCATCTGCACCTTCCACGCGCTGGGGGTGCGCATGCTGCGCGAGCACGGCGAACTGCTGGGCTTGAAGCCGCGCTTCTCGATCCTCGACAGCGACGACGTGCTGGCGGTCATGCGCGACGCCGGTGGCACCTCCGACGCGGCGCTGGCGCGGCGCTGGCAGTGGACCATCAGCGGTTGGAAGAACCAGGGCCTGACGGCGCAGGCCGCGGAGGCGGCAGCGGGAAGCGACGATGAGCAAGTGGCGGCGCGCGTGATGCGGCGCTACGAGGAACGCCTGTCGGCCTACCAGTCGGTCGACTTCGACGACCTGATCGGGTTGCCGCTGAAACTGCTGCGTGACCACGACGATGCGCGCGCGGCGTGGCAAGAACGCTTCGCCCACGTGCTGATCGACGAGGTGCAGGACACCAACGCGGTGCAGTACGAGCTGCTGAAGACGCTGGTCGGCGAGCGCGCGCCGTTCACCGCCGTGGGAGACGACGACCAGAGCATCTATGGCTGGCGCGGCGCGACGATCGAGAACCTGAAACGGCTGCCGCAGGACTATCCGAAGCTCAAGGTGATCATGCTGGAGCAGAACTACCGCTCCACCGGCGCGATCCTGCGCGCGGCCAACCACGTGATCGCCGCCAACCCGAAGCTGTACGCCAAGACGCTGTGGAGCGAGCACGGCGACGGCGAGCCGGTGAAGCGCATCGATTGCGACAACGAGGAGCACGAGGCCGAGCGCGCGGTGGCCTGGATCCAGGCTCGGCGCGCGAATGGGGGAACGGCCGCTGACGCGGCCGGTGGCGGCAGCGTGAAGTGGCGCGACTTCGCCGTGCTGTACCGCGCCAACCACCAGGCCAAGGTGTTCGAGCAGGCGCTGCGCCGTGCCCAGATGCCTTACCAGGTTTCCGGTGGACAGAGCTTCTTCGATCGCGCGGAAATCAAGGACCTGTGCGCGTGGTTGCGCCTGCTGGTCAACAACGACGACGACCCGGCGTTCCTGCGCGCGGTGACCACGCCCAAGCGCGGCATCGGCCACCAGACGCTGGCCGCGCTCGGCGAGTTCGCGGCCAAATGGAAGGTGTCGCTGTTCGAGGCCCTGTTCAGCGAGAGCCTGCACACCGCGCTGCCGCGCAAGGCGGTGGAGGCGCTGCACGAGTTCGGCCGTTTCGCCAACGACCTCGAGTACCGCGCTCGCCAGACGCAGGGCGCCGAGGCGGCGCGGGCGTTCCTGCTCGATTGGCTCAAGGCCATCGGCTACGAGCAGCACCTGCACGACGGCGAAGACCAGGCCAGGCTCGCCGAGGCGCGCTGGAGCAACGTGCTCGACTTCGTCGACTGGATCGCGCGCCGCTGCGGCGGCGAGGTGGCCGCCGACGGCAGCGGCACCGTCAACGAAGCCACCAGCGTGATGCAGGTGGCGCAGACGATCAGCCTGATGCAAAGCATCGCCGAGCGCGGCGACGATGCCGACCAAGTCACGCTGTCGACGTTGCACGCCGCCAAGGGCCTGGAGTGGCCGCACGTGATGCTGGTCGGCGTCAACGAAGGCCTGCTGCCGTTTTCCAGCGAGGCCGAACCGGTCACCGCGCAGCGCCTGGAGGAAGAGCGGCGGCTGATGTACGTGGGCGTCACGCGCGCGCGCCAGACGTTGACGTTGAGCACACTAAGCGCCGCAAACGCGGCCGCGAGACCGTGCCGGGCCAGCCCAGCCGCTTCATCGCGGAGATGAAGCTCGACGAGCACAAGCAGCGCGAGGATCCGCGCGAGCGGCTCAAGCGCGTGCGTGCGGAGCTGGCGGCGCGCAGCAGCGCCGCCACCGCGCCGGTGGAGCCCGAGGCATGACCGCGCTCGGCGCGCTGGCTGCCTGCGCTCACGGTGGCCAGCGCGATGCTGGCGATCGCCAACGGCACCTGGGCGCTCGATCACCGTGCGCTGCTGTTCGTGTTCAAGCCGCTGACCACGCTGCTGATCATCGCGCACGCCTGGCGGCGCGGCGCCGACGCGCCAGCGGCGCGCCGCTTCGTGCTGGCCGGCCTGTGGTTCTCGTTGCTCGGCGACGTGGCGCTGATGTGGCCGCAGCACGGCTTCGTGCCCGGGCTGGTGGCGTTCCTGATCGCGCACGTGCTCTACATCGTGGCCTTCACGCGCGAGCACCGCTTTGCCGCGCAGCCGGCAGCGCTGGCGCGCGTATGCGTTGATCGCCGGCACGATCCTGGCGTTTCTGTGGGGCGACATCCCGGCGGGCTTGCGCATCCCGGTGGCCGGCCTACGTGTTCGCGCTGACGGCGATGGCGGCGCAAACGCGCGGTCGTGGGCTTGCGCGCGGAGGGCGACGACGTGCGCCGCGCGCGCGGCCTGATGATCGGCGGGGCGCTGTTCATGGCCTCCGACACCGTGTTGGCGGTCAATCGGTTTGCGATGCCGATTCCGGCGGCGGGTCTGTGGATCCTTGCCACCTACTGGGCGGCGCAGTGGCTGATCGCGTCTTGGCTGAAACCCGCCGCGCCTACATCCCCTTGAACAGCCCGGCGTAGCTGCGGCTCACCTCGAGCTTCTCGTGGTGGCCCTTCACGGCCACGATCTGGCGGCCGCGAAAGTCGCGCGACACGCCGGACAACCGCGTTCACGTTGACCAGCGTCGAGCGGTGGATCTGCCAGAACACCTTCGGGTCGAGCTCGTCGACCAGCTCCTTGATCGGCTTGCGGATCAGCGCCTCGAGTTGCGGGGTCTGCACGCGCGTGTACTTCTCGTCGCTGATGAAGAACAGCACGTCGGCCACCGGGATCATCTGGATCGAGGAGCCCACGCTGGCCTGGATCCATTGCAGGTAGCCTGGCGTTGCGCCCGCGTTGCCCTGCGCCGACAGCTTGTGCAGCAGCAGCTGGATCGGCAGCGCTCGCCGCCGCATCCGCGGTGCCGCGCGTGGCCAGGCGCTTCTTCAGTCGCTCCACCGTCACCGCCAGTCGCTCGCGTTCGGCGGGCTTGAGCACGTAGTCGGCCGCGCCTTGCTCGAACGCCTCCACCGCATACTGGTCGTAGGCGGTGACGAACACGATCTCGGGCAGCAGCGCGTCGTCGTCGAGCTCGAGCTGCGCGATCTGGCGTGCGGCTTCCACGCCGGTGAGGCCCGGCATGCGGATGTCGAGGAACACGATGTCGGGCTGGTGCACCTTCACCGCGTCCACCGCCTCGAGGCCGTTCTTGGCCTCGGCCGCCAGCTCGAGGTCGGGCCACACTTCGGCCAGGCGGGCGCGCATCTGCTCGCGCATCAGCCGCTCGTCGTCGGCCAGCACGGCACGGTAGATCTTGCTGCTCAATGGATGTCCTCCGTGCTGCGCAGTGCGGCGTGCGCTCTGGGAGCGCGCCGCCGGCTCATGCGGTCATCGTAGTGGAACGCGAAACCGGGCGGACGGCCCGCCACAGCAGCCAGCCGAGCAGCGCCAGCGGCGACAGCAGCACGGCGGCCACCAGCAACGGCACCAGAAAGGCGAACAGAACGATCGGCACCACCGCGACCAGCGCCACCACCACGGCGCCGACGGCGACGACCAGGGCCACCAGCAGCGCGATCGCAATGCCGAGCGCCAACACCAGACGGTACACCGGCTGCATCGCAGCGAGGTCGAAGTCGGCCAGCAACGGCGTGCCGTTGACGCTGACGTGCACCGGCGCGGGATTCACGCTGTCGAGCAGCATGAAGGCGGCCCACAGCGCGAGCACGCCGAGCGCGAACAACAGCCACAGCGCACCGCGCCACCAGCGGCCCTTGCGCAGCGCGCCGGCGTGCAGCGGGGTCGGCGTTGATTGCACGTTCATGCGTGGGCTCCTTCGATGCTCTTGTACGGCACGGTCACCGTCACCGCGGTGCCGCCGGCCGGGTTCTCGCGCACGTTCAGCGTGGCCTTGTTGCCGTACAGCAGTTGCAGGCGTTCGCGGATGTTGGCCAGCCCGACGCCGGTGCCGGCGGTGGCGGCCTTGCCGAAACCCACGCCGGTGTCGGCCACGGTGACGGCGAGCTTGCCATGCTGCACTTCGGCGCGCACGGTCAGCCGGCCGCCTTCGGGCTTGGGCTCCAGGCCGTGCTTGATGGCGTTCTCCACCAAGCGTCTGGATCATCATCGACGGGAATTCGGCCGACTGCAGGCCTTCGGGCACGTCGATCTCGGTGTGCAGCCGGTCTTCCATGCGCACCTTCAGGATCTCGAGGTACGGCCTGATCATCGCCAGCTCGCGATTCAGGTCGCGCGGGCCGCCGTCGCCTGGCTTCGCGCATCGTCGGCATCGACGCCCGCAACAGCGCGATCAAGTTTTTCTGCATCGTGCTGGCACGCGCCGGATCGGTCTCGATCAGGTGGTCGATCGACGCCAGCGTGTTGAACAGGAAATGCGGCTCGACCTGGGCCTGCATCGCCGCCATGCGCGCCTCGACCACCTGGCGCTTCAGCGACTCGGCCTCTGCCGTCTCGGTCGCCTGCGCCGCCTGCGCCTCGGCCTGGATCTGTTTCTTGTAGGTGACCTTGATGATCAGCGAGGCCATGATCCACAGGAAGGCCAGTTCGGGCAGCGGGTCACCCAGGCGCGTGGTGCGCACGCGCTTGCGCACGCCGGTGGCCTCGCGCACCGCATCCTCGGCTTCTTCGCGCGCCGCCTCGGCCTCTTCCTTCGCGCTCTTGGCCTCATCGATCGCCTCGGTGATCGCGCGCCGCGCCTCTTCCACCGCCTCGCGCACGGTCTCGCTGGTGGCTGCCGGGCGGCAGGCGGATCTCCACCGACGGCGCGTCCGGCACCGGCGGGATGCTGGCCGCCCCCTGCGGCACGCTGGCCGGCGTGGGCGGCGTCTTCGGCGTGATGCGCACGCCACGCTCGTCGATCGAGATCTCGTAGCCGTGCTCCTTGCCGGACTTGCTCTTCTCGATCTTGACCACCGGCTCCTTCGGTTTGGCGGGCTCCTTCGGCGCGGCGGGGGGTGCCGGGGCTGCGGGCGGCGCCGGTGCCTCGTCGAAAGTGATGACCTCGGTGGTGCGCCAGCTGAACGGCGGGATGTTCTGCAGGATCGACGCCACGATCAGCAACAGGATCGACAGCAGCACGAAGCGCCACCAACTGATGCTGACCAGCCAGCCCGCGTAGACGTGGAAGGCCCGCACGCTGGCGGCTGAAAGGCGTTGCCAGCGGGTGGCAGGGGGCGGCAGGGTGGTGGTGGACATGGCTCGGGTGCTGGCGTTGGGGGCCAATGTACGCAAGCGCAGGCCCTGCCGGGCGGGCAGGCGACGCACTGCGCCGCCGCCGGGATCAGGTGTCGCGATGGGCGACAGTCCGGCTTGCAAACGCGCCGCGGCTGGAACTTTTCGGCCGCCTGCGCGCAATAGGACGATCGGAGCCCTTCGATCCATGATGCCCTTCGTTCCCTGGTCGCGCGCCAGCGTCGACGACACGCCCGCGCTGCTGGACAAGCTGGCGCGCGGCGATGCGGCGGCATTCGACGCGCTGTACCGGCGCGAGGCCGCCGCGGTGTACCGCTACGCGCTGGCGATGGCCGGCGACGCCGCCGCTCGGCCGATGCGACGCACGACGCCTTCGTGGCGCTGGCGTCGCGGCCCACCGGCTTCGATCCGTCGCTCGGCGCGCTCGGCGCTCACCTCGCGGGCATCGCGCGCCACGCGCTGCTGGCGTTCAAGCGCGGCGCGTTCGACGTGCTCGACGACGTCCCAACCGCCCGCCCTCTGCTGGCCGGCGGCGGCCGCTTCGAGGGCTCGGCCGACGTCGACGGCGCAGCCTGGCGCGACTACGCCGATCGAATGCGCGAATGGGCGCGCGTCTTCAGCGAGCGCATGCGCACGATGCCGCGCGGGTTGGGCGCACCGGAGGCGCTCGCGGTGCCGCCGATGCCGCCGCATCCCCAGGCACCCGCCACGCCCGCCGTACCGCCGGCCGGCTCGGTGTCGTGGTCGAACGCGCGCCCGGTGGTGATCGTCGGCGGCGATCCGGCGCAGCAACTGGTGGCCGCAGGTGGAGCGCCAGCGGGCGCGCGCCACATCGACGTGCAGGTGCTGCGCGACGGCGACGCGCCGCATGGCGTGCCGCCGATGCCGGATCCGCTGCTGCTGCCACCGGCGCTGGCGCACCGGCTGCCGGCGCTCGCAGCGCGCGGGCCGGGCGTGTTGACCCCGCTGGGCAGCCAGTCGATCGAGGGGTTGAGGGTGAACGGCGAGCGCACCACCTGGACCATCGAGCCGGGCCGGCTCGGCAACGAGAAGCCGATCGTGGTCACGCGCGAGGTCTGGACTTCGCCGGAGCTGCTGCTCACGGTGCAGTCACGCGATGCCGACCCGCGCAGCGGCGAGACGCACTACCGGCTCATCAACGTGAAACGCGGCGAACCCGAGGCCGCGTTGATGAAGCCGCCGCCGGACTACGAGCAGCGCCGCGGCAGCAGCCCGCGGCCGCCGGCGCCACCCGCCGGCGCGTCGGGCCGCGGCTGAACGAGGCCGTCGGCTGAGCGCACGCGCCGGCAGCAAAGGCTGGCCAGCACGAAAGCCTGTGCTCACTGCGCTACTTGAAGCACGAAGCCGAGCAGCGCGATCGCCATCGTCACGCACAACACCAGCGTGAGCAGCGTCAGGCCGGCGCGGTCGTCTTCGGCGAGGTGAAGCACCGGGTCGTTGGCCGGCTCGATCGGGAACACCGGCGCCGAACCGGGCTGCCAGCGGGTCTGCACCCGCGCCAGCGGCATGGGTGGCAGCGTGCCACCCATCACCAAGGGCTTGGGCACGGGCGCACGGTCCACCGGCATCAGCACGGGCCAAGGGCGCAATGGCCGTTGACGGGTCGTGCCCGCCAACGCGCTTTGGGTCTGCAGGGACGTCGTCATGATCGGTTCCTCCGGGTTCCGCCGAAACAGCAGCGGGTTGGAGGCATTGCACCGGAGTGCGCGTCGCATTGCGACGCAACCCTGCAACAGGTTGGATGTTCAAAAGTAGACGATCGGCAGACGATCTGCCGATGCGGCGGGCCCGGCCTCCCCACGATGGGGGAGCGCGCGACACGCCAGGCGTCGCGCGCGGGGGCCGAGGCCTTGCGGCCTCAGCAGTCGCTCGGCTCGCCGTGCCCCGAAGAGCCGCCGGGATTCTTCGGTCCGCCGGGTTTGCCGTTGGGCCCCGAGCCGCCCGGGTTCTTGGGGTCGAACCTCTGGTTGAACACCGGGAACTGCGGCGCCAGGGCCGGCAGCAACGCGAACGCGTTGATGCCCTTGTGGTACTCGTCGATGAAGTCGATCCAGCGCGTGCCAGTGAGAAAGTCGATCGGGTTGGCCTCACGATTCGGTGAACCCGGCGGCAGCTTGGAGGCCATGTAGAACGGCGAGCGCCAGTCCCACACGCCTTTGCGGTCGGGGTCGGGCATGAACACATTCATCGCGAGGTTGGCGTCGCTGAAGTTGTAGGTGCGTGGTCATGTCGATCCACGGTGCGTCGACATCGCCGTAGCGTTTGACGCCGCTGAGCGCATTGCGCAGCGCGGTGGCCGCAGCGTGCACCGGCACCGTGCCGAAATCGTGCTTCAACAACTCGGCGGCAAAGCTGCCGATGTCGCTCACCTGGTCCGGGGTCACCAGCACGTACCCCGGCACGGTGTCGTACTTCTGCGCTTGCGTGACCGCGGCCTGCACCTTGGCCAGCACGGCCGGACGGCTGGCCGGGTTGGCGCGGCCGCAACGCCGTCAGCAAGGCGCCCGCGAGGGCATCGATGCATTGCGCGATCTCGCGCAAACGCGCCAGGCGCACCACGCCGCCGATGGTCGGATGGTTGCCCTTGGCGCGAAGCATCAGGCCGTTCTCGTCGGCGAACCATTGCGCCAGCGCTTCGCGCGTGGCGATGCCGGCCTGACGCAAGCGGCGGAACACCAGCGGATAGGCCGTGCCCGAGGTGAAGAAGTTGTAGTTGCCGTACCCGGTGGCGTAGTCGGCGTGCGGCGCGACGGTGTGCAGATGCTCCACCGACATGTTGAAGCAGTTGTTGAAGTGGATCACCGCGGGCTTGGGCACGCCTTGGCGTTGCGACAAACGCAGCGCACTGGCCAGACCCGAGGTCGACAGCGGCAGGTCGACCGCGGGCAGGACCGAGGAGAACACCGGCAGCACCGACGAGAACACCGGCAAGGCGGGCGACCCGGGGGCCGGGTTCAGGCGCACCTCGTCGTTGGCGAAGGTCCACTCGTAGTCGCCGTTGGAGGTGGTCTTCTCGGGCGTGAGGCTGGCGGCATCGATCTCCGGGATGTAGCCCGCGCCATGCCCCTCGAGGGCCAGCGCGATCGCCGCACATGGATTGACCGCATGCGTGCGGCGCAGAAAGCCGGCGAGTGCGCGCGGCGAGGTCATGTCTTGCTTCCACACCGAGGTGATTCGCATGGCCTTCGGCTGCAGCGCCGGGATCTCGACCAGGTAGCTGTCGTCGTCGTGCAGATCGATCAGCGCCGACACGTGCACGCCCTCGCGCGCCACGCGTTGCAGCGCTTTGACCAGCACCTGACGCTGGATCGGTATGCCCACTTGGGAGTCGGGATAACGACTGAGGATCGCGTCGGTGCCGAAGGGCGCATACACCGCGAGCACCACGCTGTCGGTGCCGTCGGGCTGCTTGGGGCTTAGCGGATGCAGACGCGGCAGTTGTTTCATTCGATGTTCCTCGGTCATCGTGAGGGCGCGGATCAAAGCATGCGCTCGCTACACTCCACAATCCCACGTTCGAAACGCGCGCGGCGAGCGCCGAAGTGAATCGACGCGCGACCATGCCAGAGACACCCGCCACCGACAAGCGCGCGCGCGATGTGCGCACTTCGCCTGCCGCGCATGATGGTGTGGCGCTGGCTTCGACCCTGATCGAGGCCGCGCTGGCCGCGCAGCGCGCCGGCACGCTCGACGAGCTGGTGCGCCAGCGGCCGCGCGCGGCGCGCTGGTTGATGCGGCGCTTCCAGCCGCTGCTGGTCGGCACGGTGGGCGACGCGCTCGAAGTCGAGCAGCCGCTGGTGCTGGCCGCGGACCTGCTGGTGCGCTGGGCGTTGACGCAGTTGCGGCCGGACCGCGAGCCGAGCTTCGAGGGCATCGACCGCAAGGCCTGGCTCGACTTGTCGGCTTGGCGACCGATGCTGGCGGCCACCTGTTACGCCGGCCTGCTGGCGGTGCCCGAGTTTCGCGAACGTTATCGGCGCCGCGTCGACGAGCCGGCGATCGAGAACCTGTGCGGCCTGTGGAGCGTGGGCCCGAGCACGTTCTACCGCCACCTCGACCGCGCCAAGCGCACGATGGCGCGAGCTGATGGTGCGCCAGCCGATCAGCGTGCCGATGCGGTTCGCGTTGCGGCGCTGGCTGCAGAACGAGGTCGCGCGGCGTCAGGGCCTCGACAGCGCCGGACGCGCGCGCGTCGTGGCATCGGCGTCAGGCCGAGCGTGCGCTGCAACGGCACGACGTCGGATCCGCACTCTGGCACCGCCTCGCCGCCGGCGACGTGCGCGGCTTCATCCATGCGCTGCAGCTCGATGCGTTGCAGTCGGCCAACCATCCCGAGACCGACGCGCTGGTCGAGCGGCTTGCGGTGGGTGCGCTGAGCGCGCGCGATCGGGTCGAGGTCGAGCTCGCCCGCGCCGCGCTGGCGCGCACGCGCAACATGGCCGATCGCACGCAGCAGGCCTGCGAGCAGGCGCTGCAGATCGCGGTCGGGGCGCGCGACAAGCTGCTGATGGGCATCGCCTACGGCGCGCTCGGCGCGTTTCACGAGACGCGCGATGCCGATCGCGCGTTCGCCTGCTACGAAGACAGCGCGGAGTGCCTGCAGCGGGCCGACCCGCAGCAGTCGGACCATGCGGCGATCGAGGCCTACCTGACCACGCTGACACGCCTGGCATGGCTGTACCTGCAGCGCAACGATCCGCGCGCAAAGACAGTGCTCGAACGCACGCAACAGATCGGCGGCGCGATCGACGTGCCCGACGAGATCGCCGGCATGCTGGCGCAGTCGTGGGGTGAACTCGCGCGCCGTTCGGGCCAGTTGCGCGAGGCGCTGCAGCACAAGCAGCGCGCGCTCAACATCTTCGAGCGCGTCGGCGACCGGCGCTCGGTGCTGGCCACCTGGCTCAACCTGAGCTCGATCTACGCCGAGTTGCAGCAGTTCGATCGCGCGATCGACTATGCGCATCGCATCCTCGAGGTCGCGGCGCGGCAGGACGTCGAGCCGCAGATCGTCGCCGGCACGCACGTCAATCTCGGCGCGACCTACTACCTGCAGGGCCGCTACGACGCGGCGATCGAGCAATACCAGCTGGCGCTCGATGCCAGCCTGCGCAGCGGTCTGCGGTTGGAGGCCACACGCGCGCACTTCAATCTCGCGGAGGCCTTCTACAAGCGCTTCCAGACCTCGCGTGATGCGCTCGACGAGCGCAACGGCGACCTGCACGTCGACGCGGTGCTGCATGCCCCGCTGGCCGAGAGCAGCCCGGCCCTGCTGGAGCTGGCGCGCAAGCTGAAGACCGATGTGCTCGGGCAGCTCGAGGAGATGGAGAAGGACCGGCTGATTCCACAGGAGTCGGCGATCCACCTCGACGAGATGGCCGAGATCCAGCGCCAGCGCGCGGTGCTGGCGGTGCCGATCTCACCCGAGGCGCATGTGCGCGCCCGGCTGGCCATCGCGCGCGCCTACCTCGACCTGTCGATGAAGGAGCGCGAGGCGGCACTCGAGTTGATCCAGCGCCACGGGCCTGGCGCGCCTCGTTCACGCAGGAGCTGGGCGCGTTGCGCGCCGCGTTCGACCGCGAACTCACGCGCGAGCAGCGCCTGCTCGGAGCCTGGCACGCCGGCGCGGCCGACCTGCTGCCCGAGGCGTCCCGGCTTGCGTTGATCGAATGGCTGCTGCGCCGCGACTCGATCAACAAAAGCGCCTACGCCGAACTGTGCCGCGTGAGCCCGGCCACGGCATCGAAGCACTTGAGCGCGCTGACCGAGCGCGGTCTGCTGCAGCAGACCGGCAAGGGGCCGAGCACGCGTTATCTGCTGTCTCATTGACGCCGGTGCGGTGCGTACGCTCGTGCGCCACCGGTTTTTGCCTGCGTCGCGGGCTAAACAGCTTCACGCACAGGGTTCGATTGCTGCGGGCGGCGCGACAGGCACGAGGCAAGCGACTGTGTCGTGCAACGCGTCGGCGCGGGTTTGCACCAGAGGGCAACCCCTGGGGCCATTGTTATCGTCCTGAAACGCCCCGGTGATGCGTGTGGAATCGCGCCGACCGGGTCCATCGAGCAAAGGGTTCGACGCTCCGGCTGCGGCCGATGGCGCAACCCGCATCACAGGCACGCAGGAGACATCGATGACCGACAAGAACCTATCCGCCGAAACCCCGGTCCAGCCGGCTACGCGACGCCGCTTCCTCGGCCGAGCCGCCGCGGGTGCGGCAGGGGCCGCCGCGATGGCCGCGCCGATGGTCTCGGTGGCGCAGTCTCCCGTGGTGCTGAAGATGCAAGGCGCCTGGGGCGCCAAGGACATCTTCAACGAGATGGCGAGGAGTACGTCAAGCGCGTCAACGAAATGGCCGGCGGCCGCGTGCGCATCGACTACCTGGTGGCCGGCGCGGTGGTCAAGCCGTTCGAGGTGATGGACGCCACCAGCAAGGGCGTGCTCGACGCCAGCCACGGCGTGCCGGTGTACTGGTACGGCAAGAGCAAGGTGGCTTCGCTGTTCGGCTCGGGCCCGATCAACGGCTGCGACGCGCCGCAGACGCTGGCCTGGATCTACCGCGGCGGCGGGCTGGAGCTCTACAACGAGCTGCTCAAGAAGATCAACCTCGACGTCGTCGGCTACTTCGCGATGCCGATGCCCACGCAGCCGCTGGGCTGGTTCAAGAAGCCGATCACGCAGGCCTCGGAGCTCAAGGGCCTGAAGTACCGCACCGTCGGCCTGGCGGCCGACCTGTTCCAGGAGATGGGCGCCAAGGTCACGCAGCTGCCCGGCGGCGAGATCATCCCGGCGCTCGAGAAGGGCGTGATCGACGCCTTCGAGTTCAACAATCCCGACCTCCGACATGCGCTTCGGCGCGCAGGACGTGATCAAGAACTACATGATGGGCAGCTACCACCAGGCGATGGAGTTCTTCGAGATCGCCTTCAACAAGAAGAAGCACGATTCGCTGCCCAAGGACCTGCAGGCGATCCTGCGCTATGCCGTCGAGGCGGCCTCGTCGTCGAACTGGTGGACGGCGATGGACAACTACTCGCAAGGACCTGCAGGAGCTGCAGGGCAAGCACAAGGTCAACGTGATCCGCACGCCCAAGGCGGTGTTCGTCGAGCAGCTCAAGGCCTGGGACATGCTGGCCAAGCGGCTGTCCGACGAGGATCCGTTCTTCAAGAAGGTCGTCGATTCGCAGCTGCGCGTGGGCCAAGCGCGTGGCGTACTACATGTTCGTCAACGAGGCCGACTATCACATGGGCTACGAGCACGTGTTCAAGACCAAGATGCCGACGGCCTGATCTGCACCACGTGCGATAGCGACAACGGGGCGGCCTGCGGACCGCCCCTTTTCATTCCCAGTCCTCGGCCGGACGCACTCACGTGCAGCGACTCATCTACATGATCGACCAGCTCAGCAAGACGCGTCGGTCACGCGTTCGCCTGGTGCATCGTCATCCTCACGCTCGGCACCTGCTACGAGGTGTTCGTGCGCTACCTGCTCAACGACCCCACCAGCTGGGCGTTCGACTTGAGCTACCTGATGTACGGCGCGGTGTTCTACATGGCGGGCGCCTACACGCTGTCGCGCGGCGGCCATGTGCGGGCCGACATGTTCTATCGCAAGTGGCGGCCGCGCACGCAGGCGATGGTCGAGCTGGTGCTGTACGTGACTGTTCTTCTTTCCCGGCATCCTGGCGCTGGTGGTGGCCGGTGGCGCCTACGGCTTCGAGTCGATGCGCCTGCGCGAGGTCAGCGTCAACAGCCCGGCCGGCGTGCCGATCTGGCCGTTGAAGATGATGATCCCGTTCGGCGCCGGGTTGATCGCGCTGCAGGGCTTGGCCGAGGTGTTGCGCTGCGTGCGTCTGCCTGCGCACGGGCGACTGGGCGCCGCGCCTGCACGACGTCGAAGAACTCGAGACCCAGATCCTGCAGCAGCATGCCCAGAAGGACGCCGCCCCGGCGCTACAACCAGGAGCGCCCGCATGAGCGATCCCGCTATCGCGCTGGTGATGCTCGGCATCCTGGTCTTCACCATCTGCATCGGCTTTCCGGTCGCCTTCACGCTGATGGCGCTCGGCGTGGGCTTCGGCTACTACGCCTACTTCCAGGACGCGCCAGGCCTTCTTCGACAACCGCGTCTTCTACCTGCTGACGCAGAACACCTTCACGGTGCTCAACAACGACGCGCTGGTGTCGATCCCGCTGTTCCTGCTGATGGGCTATCTGGTCGAGCGCGCCAACATCCTCGACAACCTGTTCAAGAGCCTGCAGATCGCGCTGCGCTTCATCCCCGGCTCGCTGGCGGTGGCCACGCTGGCCACCTGCGCGCTGTTCGCCACCGCCACCGGCATCGTCGGCGCGGTGGTCACGCTGATGGGCCTGCTGGCGTTTCCGCAGATGATGAAGGCCGGCTACGACACGCGCCTCGCCGCCGGCGTGATCTGCGCCGGCGGCTGCCTGGGCATCCTGATCCCGCCGTCGATCATGCTGATCGTCTACGGCGCGATGGCCGGGCTGTCGGTGGTCAAGCTGTACGCCGCGGCGTTCGTCCCCGGGTTCTTCCTCGCCGGCATGTACATCCTCTACGTCATCGGCGTGGCGATCGTCAAGCCCGAGCGCGCGCCGCCGCTGCCCAAGGAGCAAGGCAACGTGCCGTTCGGCGAAGTGGTCGTGCTGCTGTTGAAATCGTTCTTCCCGCTGGCGCTGCTGATCCTGGCGGTGCTGGGCGCGATCATGTTCGGCATCGCCACGCCCACCGAGGCGGCGGCGGTGGGCGCGCTCGGCGCGGCGCTGCTCGCGGCGGCCTACCGCTCGCTCACCTGGCAGGGGCTGCGCGAGTCGGTGTTCCTCACCGCGCGCACGTCGGCGATGGTGTGCTGGCTGTTCGTCGGCTCGGCCACCTTCGCATCGATCTTCGCCTACCTGGGCGGCAACCAGATCATCAAGGAGTTCGTGCTCGGCATGAACCTGAACCCGATCACGTTCCTGCTGCTGTCGCAGGTCATCATCTTCCTGCTCGGCTGGCCGCTGGAGTGGACCGAGATCATCATCATCTTCGTGCCGATCTTCCTGCCGATGCTGGAGCACTTCGGCATCGACCCGATCCTGTTCGGCGTGCTGGTCGCGCTCAACCTGCAGACCGCCTTCCTGTCGCCGCCGATGGCGATGTCGGCCTACTACCTGAAGGGCGTCAGTCCACCCTCGGTGCTGCTGACGCAGATCTTCAGCGGCTGCATGCCGTTCGTTTACGTGGTGATCCTGACGATGTTCATCGTCTACGTGTTCCCCGGCATCGCGATGTGGCTGCCGAACGCGCTGTACGGAAGATGATCGATGTCTCTCGGCCCGAGCGGCTGTCGGCCAGCGAAGCGGCGCGTGCGATTGCCGGCGGCGCCATGAGCGCCGTGCAACTGGTCGAGGCCTGCCTGGCGCGCATCCGCGAAGTCGAGCCCGCGGTGCAGGCCTGGCAATACCTCGACGAGCAGCACGCGCTGGCGCAGGCGCGCGCGCGCGACATCGACCGCGCCGAAGGGCGCGCCACCGGGCCGCTGCACGGCGTGCCGGTGGGCATCAAGGACATCATCGACACCACCGACATGCCGACCGAAGACGGCACCGTGCTGCATGCCGGCCGCCGGCCCGGTCGCGATGCCGCGGTGGTGGCGCAGCTGCGCGCCGCCGGCGCCGTGATCCTCGGCAAGACGGTGACCACCGAGTGCGCCACCTACGCGCCGGGCAAGACGCGCAATCCGCACGACCCCACGCGCACGCCCGGCGGCTCGTCGTCGGGCTCGGCTGCCGCGGTGGCAGCGGGCATGGTGCCGCTGGCGATCGGTACGCAATCCAACGCGTCGATCATCCGGCCGGCGTCGTTCTGCGGCGTCTACGGCTTCAAGCCGACGCACGGACTGATCTCGCGCCACGGCATCCTCAAGCTCTCGCGTTCGCTCGATTGCGTGGGCGTGTTCGCGCGTTCGCTCGACGACCTCGCGCTGGCCACCGAACAGCTCACCGGATTCGACGAGAACGATCTCGACACGCAGCCGCGCGCGCGCCTTCCGCTGCAGGCCACACTGGCTGCCGAGCCGCCGCTGCCGCCGCAGTTGGCACTGGTCAGGACGCCGATCTGGGAGCGCGCCGACGAAACCACTCGTCAGGCCTTCGATGAGCTCGCGGTCGCGCTTGGCGCGCGATGCCAGCAATACCCGCTGCCTGACTCGCTGGCGCAGGCCTGGGATTGGCACCGCACGATCATGGAGGCCGAGATGGCGGCCAACCTGGACCTCGAATACGAAAAGGGCCGCGAGCAGCTCAGCGAGTCATTGCGCGGGCAGCTGGCACGCGGCCGCGAGATCACCGCGTTGGCATACCAACGTGCGCTGGCCAAGGTACCGCGGTTGATCGAGAGCTTTGACGAGCTGTTTGCCAACTTCGACGCCATCGTCACACCGGCCACGCTTGGCACGGCGCCGCCGTTGGCGTCGACCGGAGACCCGGCGTTCGGCACCTTGTGGACGCTGGCCGGCATGCCCGCATTGAGCCTGCCGCTGATGCATGGCCCCGACGGATTGCCGCTCGGCGTGCAACTGGTCGGCCGCCGACACGATGACGCGCGGCTGCTTCGCACAGCGCGCTGGCTGGAGGGTCAGGTACTGGCCGCATCGACATGAATCTTGGAATCGGGAGCCGAAAATGGGCGTGAAAGTATTTGCCGGCATCGTGGCCGTGGGGTTGATGCTGGCCTATCTGCTGCCGCTGGCGATCAAGCTCAAGGAAGTGTCACTCGCGGTCGTGATCGGAATCGCGCTGACGATGATGCTGGTCGACCTGATGCAGTCGTTGAAGTCGCGCGAAGACTGAGCCGAACCGAACGCTACTGCTGGATCGCCTCCACCTGCACCAGCAGGCGCACGGTGTCGCTGACGAACGGCAGGCTGTGCGTGATGCCGACCGCGCTGCGGTTGAACTGGCCCTCGAAGTCGCCGCCGCACACCTCGCGCCGGAACAGCGGGCTGGTGTAGCAGTTGAAGCGCACCGCCTTCAACTCCAGCGGCAGGCTCACGCCGCGCAGCGTGAACTCGCCGCGCAGCGCCTTCACGCGGCCGGCGTCGTCGAACTCGAAACGTTCGGCCACCAGGTAGGCCTTGGGGTGCACCTGCGTGGACAGCATGTCGCCTTCGCGCAATCGCGCATCGAGCACCGGCACGCCGGTGCTGGCCAGCGCCATGTCGATCTCCACCTGCACGCGGCCGCGGCGCGCGCTGCGATCGATCTGCACCTCGCCCTGCAGCGGCCCGAGCCGGCCGCGGATCATCGAAGTGCCGAAGTGCGACAGCTCGAAGTGCACGAAGGTGTGGGTCGGATCGAAGCGGTAGCGCACCGGTTCGGCCGACGCGGTCGCGCCCAGCGCGAGCAGCAGCCACGGGATGGAACGCTTCATGCCGACCTCACGGCGTGGGCAAGCCCGACAAGGCAAGGCGGAAACGCACCTGCACCTCGGGCGCGACGAGGCTGGCATCGGTGCGCTCGCCATCGCCGATGCGAAAGTCGCCGCGCTGGAGCGTGAAGGCGCCGACGGCGGTCCCGGTGGCGCCGCTTTGCGTCAGGCTCATCGGCACGGTCACGTCGTGGGTCTGCCCTTTCAACGTGAGGCGGCCGTTCATTTCGTACTGGCCGCCAGCCGCGGCCCGAATGCCGGTGGACTCGAACAGCGCCTGCGGAAACGTCGCCGTGTCGAGCCACAGCGGACGCTGTGCTTCGGTCGTGACCTCGGGCGCGTCGAAGGCCACGCTGGCCATTTCGATGCGCAATCCCAGCTGTCCGCCCTCAGGCGTGCGCGGATCGAGCGCCAACTGCGCCGCCCAGCGCTGGAAGCGACCCTCGACCGGCACGCCCATCTGCGTGGTCACGAAAACCAGTTCGCTGGCCGCTGGGTCCACCTGTTGGGCCGCGGCGGGCGCGGCGATCAGCGCCCAAAGGGCGGCGAATGGAAGCAAGGCAAGGCTGCGGTTCATGGCATGAGGCTCCGAGTTCAATGCCACATACGGAGTTCGACGCCGGCGTGGACGCATTCGCCGCCTGGGTCCGCGATGCTCACGCCGCCGCACCGCTGAACAGGTCGGCCGCCGCGGCGCTCAACGCCGCATGGCTCGGCGCATCGAACAGGCGGTGGCGCAGCGCGAAGTCGAGCGTCACCAGCGCCGCATCGACCGTCATCTCGTCGCTGGCGGCCAGAGCGAGCGCGTGGTCCACGTCGTGCAGCGCCAGCTCGGCCACCTCGCCATCCTGGTTGCACGGTACGGCGTCGGGCGGCAGCGCCAGGTCGTACACGTGAATCCATTCGCGCTGCACGCCTTCGGGGATGTCGCGCAGCAAGCGCAGCACGCGCCCGCGCTGCAGGCCGCGCATCTGGGCGGGTTGCAGGCCGGCTTCCTCCCAACCTTCGCGCAGCACCGTGTCGTGCGGCGACTGCCCGGCGGGCACGCCGCCGCCGATCAGGTTGTCGAGCCGGTTCGGGTCGGTGGCCTTGGTCGGCGCACGGCGCGCAATCCACAGGCGCGCCGGCCGGCCGCTGGCGTCGGCGACGTAGCCGTTGCAATGGGCACCCAAGGTCAGCGTGCCCCAGAAGCGTGTGGCGGCGCGCTCCATCGACACGCCGAGCGCGCGGCCGTCCACGTCGAACAGCGGAAACGGCTCGTCGCGCCAGGCGACGATCAAGCCCTCTGCGCGCAACGTTTGGTTCATCGCGGCAAGCGCATCGGCACGGGCCGCGGCGGGTGCAGTCAGCGCGACGCGATCCGGCGACACATCGAGCCACTGCGGCCAGCGTCGCAGCGCCGCCAGGTGCGCCCGCGCAACGCAACCCACCGCGATCGCTGCGCGCGCGTCGCTGACGACCCACGGCACCCGAGCCGCCGTGTCGTGGGCGCGCGCGGCGGCCAGCGCTGGCCAGGCATTCACGCCGCCGCCCTATCGGTGGGCCGCAGCGGCATCGTGCACCGCCTGCACGAACGTTCGTACCCGCGGCGGCACCTCGCCTCGCCTTGCGCCGCGTTCGGGTTGAAACAACGTGGCGACGAAGGACGCATGGTCGTCGCGTTCGCCGACCACACCGATGGGCAGCGGTGGGGCCATCAGGCGCCGTCCAGCACGAGCTGGGTCTGCGTGACCACCGCGCACAACTTGCCCTCGGTGTTGCGGATCGAGGTCTGCCACACCATCGTCGTGCGACCGCGGTGCAGCGCGACGCTCTCGCCGATCACCACCGTATTCACCTTGGCGCCGGCAATGAACTTGGTGCTCGAATCGGTGGTGGTGGTGCGTTTGCCTTCAGCGAGGTTGAGCACGGTGCCGATGGCGCCGAGCGTGTCGGCAAAAGCCATCACCGCGCCGCCATGCAGGATGCCGCCGGTGGTGCACAGGTCGGGCCGCACGGTCAGCTCGGCCAGCACGCGGTCCTGCGCGAGCTCGCGCAGCCTCACACCCATCAGGCCGGGGAACAGGGGATCGATGCGCTGCTGCAGCGCGGCCGGGTCGAGCATGGATCGTCCTTGGTGCGATACGGCCCAATGGCGGCCGGGGCACGATTGTGCGCCGGCACGCGACGCGCTACTCGGTCTCGAAGCGCAGCAGCTGGTCGTCGATGCGCCACCAATTGGCCATCTGGCCCACGTAGTAGTGCGAGCTCGGGCGCGTGCGCAGCGGGCCATCGATGATGCCCACGCGCAGGTTGACCACGTCGGGTTCGTCGGCGCTGGTCATGAACAGCGGCGAGCCGCAGTGCTTGCAGAACACGCGGTGGTGGCCGGGCGAGGACTCGTAGTTGGCGAGCAGCTCGGCGCCTTGCGTCACATTGAGCGCGGAGGCGGGCATCTTGGCGTTGGTGGCGAACGGGCCACCCTGCGCCTTGCGGCACATCACGCAGTGGCAGATGTTGATCGGCCCCGGTTCGGCGTCGAGCGCAAGTTGCACGCCGCCGCACAAGCAGCTGGCCGTGTATTGGGGGTTGCTCATCCGGTGTGCGCGGTCGCGTGCATACGGCCCGGCATCTTAGTTCGCGGGCCTGCCGCGCAAGGCCCGCGATGCGTGACGCCTTCCCGCCGAAAGGGCTGCGCAGTCTCAGGGTTTTGGATCGCGCGGTTGTTTCAGCGCCAGCGTGCGGCGTTGTTTGTCGGTGGACTCCATCTCGCGAAACGCCACGATCGTGCGCCCGCGGTAGGCGGCATAGTCGCGGATGTACGCAGCCGTTTCGGCATACGGACCGGCCATGTGTCCGGGCCGCTTCGAGTCGGCGAAAAAGTACAGCTGCCCGTCGCGCTGAAAGCGTGCGACCCAGTGGCGGCGCAACACCTGGCCCTGGATCGCCACCGGATCGAACTCGATCATCAGGTAGACCGGCTTCGACGCGGGATCGATGCGGCGCAGCGTGTCCACCGCAAAGCGCGACAGGTCGACGCACACGCCATGCGGTTGCGCGAAGAACGCGTCGGGTGCATGGATCGGCAGCCGGCCGCCGCGCTCGCGCTGCGTCTCCGACAGCTGCAGCGCGCGGCGCATGTCGTACTGAAAACGCGCGCCGATCCAGGCGTTGATGTCGTCGGCGCTGCGCCAGCGTGCCAACGCTTCGTCGTAAGTGTCGGCTTGCACCAGCGGCCGCGTCGGCAGGCTGCGCGACTCCGGCGCGTCGGACGCCGGGTCGGCTCGCTGCGCGACGGCAGCGCCGACGCTGCACGCCAGCACGACCGCGCCGATGCGATGCCAGACGCGCATCGCGGCCATCCTCACGCCGGCCAATGCGCCGCGAACACCGGCTTCACCAGCGCGTGCGCCTCGATGCGGCGCAAGGTGGCAGCGAATCGCGGCCGCGCCTTTGCCACATGGGCCCTCGTGCCCGCCCACCTGGACACCACCGCGGCCAGAAAATCCAATGCACCCGGGGCCTCGCCCGTCAGATAGGGCGCGCCGGTGAACGTGTCGGCAAACACCTCCCAGTGGCGGTGCAACTGTCGGCGCGCGCCCTGGCGCACCTTGTCGTGCGCGGGCTTCGACGTGGCGGTGGTCCAGCGCTCGGGGTAGTCGCTGATGCTGATCGCCGAGTAGCAGTTGGCGGCGATGAACACCAGACCCCGGATCGCCTGCGCCCGCGCGGCGGCGGCCTTGGGCAGCAGGCCGCTGGCCGGGTGCGCCAAGCCGAGGTGGATCAGGATCGCGGCGCTCTCGCTGAGCACCGAACCATCGGGCAGCACCAGGGTCGGGATCTGTCGCATCGGATTCAAACGCGTCAGCTCGCGCTGCGCCGACTGCGGCTCCCAACTCGACGCCGTGACGCGCTCGAAGCGCTGCTTGCACGCCGCCAGCGCGATCTCGATTGCGGCCGATCCCGAGCCGCGGGTTCCAAACAAGGTGTAGGGCATCGCTTCAGTGACCTCGGCTCGATCGACACGCGTCCACGCCGCTTCAATGCGGCACGCCGGGGCGTGGCGGAACGAATGCCTGCTGGTCGCCCGACCCGGGCAAGCTCGGCACGCCGGCGATCCACGGCAGCGCGGAGCGCTGCCAGATCTGCGCCTGCGGCACGAGTTGCGCCTTCTGCTTGAGGCAGCCGGTGCGGATGACCACCTGCGTGGCATTTTCCGGCGCGGTGGCGAACAGCGGCGTGCCACAGTCGCCGCAGAAGGCCTGCACGCGGCGGTTGCCGCTGTCGGCGGTCTTGATGTAACGCTTGGGCTCGCCGCGCAGCACGAACGTGTCGACCGGCGCGGGCACCACGGCGCGAAACGGCGAACCCGACATCACCTGGCAGTCGCTGCAGTGGCACACCATCACGCGCGCCGGGTCGATTTGCGCGGTGAACGAGATCGCACCGCAATGACAGGATCCTTCGATCTGCATGGCCCGCCCTTTCACGAACAGGTGTGCATTGTGATGCCGGCGCTGCCGCTACGATTCGCGCCCGACCGCGCCCGAAGGACCCCACGATGAGCCAGCCCACCGCCGCAACCGCTGCCATCCGCGTCGGCGTGGGCGGCTGGACTTTCGAGCCGTGGCGCGACAATTTCTATCCCAAGGGCTGGCCGGCGTCGCGCGAGCTCGAGTACGCGAGCCGCAAGCTCACCGCGATCGAAGTCAACGGCACCTACTACAGCACGCAGAAACCCGCCACGTTCGCCAAGTGGCGCGACGAAACACCCGATGGCTTCGTGTTCTCGCTGAAGGCCAACCGCTTCGCCACCAACCGCCGCGTGCTCGGCGAAGCGGGTGAATCGGTGCAGCGCTTCATCGACAGCGGCATCGCCGAGCTGGGGCCGAAGCTGGGGCCGATCGTGTGGCAGTTCGCGCCGACCAAACGTTTCGACGCCGCGGACTTCGAGGCCTTTCTCAAGCTGCTGCCCGCCGCGGTGAGCGGCGTGCCGTTGCGGCATGTGCTCGACGTGCGCCACGACAGTTTCCGCTGCGCCGACTACCTCGCGCTGGCGCGCCGCCACGGCGCGGCCACGGTGTTCACCGACTCCGACGACTACCCGTCGTTCGCCGACATCACCGGCGACTTCGTCTACGTGCGCACGATGCGCACCGACGCGTCGCTGCCGCAGGGCTGCACGCCGCAGGCGCTGGCGCAGATCGCCGCCTGCTGCGAAGCGTGGCGCGCCGGCGGCGAGCCCGCGGCGCTGCCGCGCGTCGAAGACGCGCCGCCCACCGCGGCGGCACGCGACGTGTTCCTGTTTTTCATCAGCGGCGCGAAAGAGAAGGCGCCGGCCGCCGCGATGGCGGTGATCGAGCGCCTGGCGCGCTGACGCGTCAGATCCAGCGCATGGCGTGCTCGGCGTTCAAACCGGGCGACGGGCCAGCAGCGCCCACACGCCGGCACTCGACAGCAGCGATCCACCCACCAGATTGAAGCGCCGTAGCGCGCGCGGCGAGCCGAGCAGGCGCCGTGCCGACGCCGCGAACACCGCGTACAGCGTGGCGTTGAGCACCGCCAGCACGACGAAGGTCGACGCCAGCAGCCACAGCTGCGGCGCGACGGGCAGCGTGGCATCGATGAACTGCGGCAGGAAGGCCACGAAGAACACGATGCCCTTCGGGTTCAGCGCAGTCACCAGGTAGGTGTTGGCAAACAGCCGCCAGCGCGATGCCGGCAGCACCGGTGCGGCATCCGCCGCGGGCGCCGCCGAGACGCCGGCGCGCAGCAGCTTGGCGCCCAGGTAGAGCAGGTACAGGCCGCCGGCCCACTTGACCAGCGTGAACCAGAAGGCCGACGTGGCGAGCAGCGCACCGAGGCCGAGCAGCGACAACGCCAATGCGGTCGAGTCGCCGAGCGCCACCGCCAGCACCAGCGGCACGTTGGCGCGCCGTCCGTGCGCCATCGAGTAGCTGATCACCGTGAGGATGGTCGGGCCGGGGATGATCAACAGCACCGCCGACGCGGCGGCAAAGGCAAGCCAGAGTTGCAGTGACATGGGGGTGTGATGAGATGACTGGAGAAGGGGGCTGCGTCAACGCAACGGTGCGGGCGCATCGGCCGCATGATGCCGCAGAGTGGCCAGCACCATCTGCGGCCGCACGCGCTGCGGCTGGCCCTCGATCGGCGCAGCCACCTCGCCGACGCGCTCCGCGCCACAGGCACGGTAGAACGCCTCGGCGTGCGGATCGGCGTCGATGCACAAGCGGTCGTGGCCTGTCGCGCGGCTATCGCCGAGCGCACGCTGCAGCAGCGCGCGGCCGATGCCGTGGCCGATCTGCTCGGGCTGCACCCACAGGTGCTCCAGTGTGGCGTCCGGTCCGTCGAGGCGCAGTTGGAAGAAGCCCACCACCGCGCCGTCGCGCTCGGCGATCAAGGTCGGCAGCGACTCGATCGATGCGCGTGTCACGGTCAACTCGTCGTGCCAGCGCGCCAGCGCGTCGTCCGGGTAGCCCCAGTGCGCCTTGGCACGCCGCGCGAGCGTCGTCAGCGCGGCATGTTCGTCGGCCCGCGCGGCACGCAGCGTCAGCACGCTCACGGGCTGCTGCGCGCCGCAGCGGGTGGCGCCGCATCGCCGCCGCGGGCCGCACCGACGGCGCCGACCAATCCGGCCACGATGAACACGTACCACAGCGAGACCGTGCTGCCGACCGGCTTGAGCACCGAGGCCGCATCGAGCACCAGGCCGGCTGCCGATGCCAGCGCCAGCAGCAGCAACAGGCACGACGCGGCCAACGACAGCCAGCGGATCGACGCGTTGCGCGCGCCGATCACGAACAGCACATAGCCGAGCACGCTGAACACCGGGAACAACAGCCACAGCAGCGGGCCCGTGGACCACGCCACCAGACCGAGCGGTGCCAGCACCAAAGCCACCCCGGCAAACAGGCCCAGCACCAACAGCACCGCTCCGAACACGGCCAGCATCATCGTGCGCACCTCCCGGGCGGAAAGCCTACTTCAGTTTCTTGTCTTCGCCCTTGGCCTCGCGCATCGCCTCGGGCTCCAGCTCCTCGGCATGCCGGTTCAGGCTGATGAACACGCCCCAGCCGGCCAGCAGGCCCCCCAGCGCCAGCACCATGCCGGCGGCGTACATCAGCAGCGTGGGATCCTCGTGCGCGGCGCGAAACGCCGCCACCAGGCATTCGATCGCCAGCGCGACCACCACCACGACGAGAAAGCGCGACAGGAAGCGGCGCACGCGCGTGGGCCCGCTGACGTGCGCATTGCGGATGACCTCTTCCTCGGCGATGGTCTGCGCGATCTGAAGCGCCACCACGGCCGCGGCCAGCAGGCCCATCGCTTCGATCAATTGCTGCGCCGCCCCACGGCCGATGCCGTCGCCAAATGCCGTCCAAGCCGCGTGCACCGCGATGCCCACCAGCAGCAGCGCGGCCAGCGCGAACAACAGCGCGAGCGCGGCGTGCAGCAGCGAGAACACCTGCAATACGGCGCGCATGCGCACCGGTGCCGCGTCGGCCGCCAGCTCGTCGGGCGGTTCGGTGGTTTGGTCGCGGCGGGTGGTGGCCACGCGCGAGCGAGGTCAGGGCTTGCTCTGCGGCGGCTGTGGCGACGACGCGCCGGCGCCCGGGATGCCCACCTTCTGGGCCACCTTGGTCACCGCGTTGCCGGCCGCCTTGGCGCCGCGCTCGACGCCGGAGCCCGCTGCGTTGAGGCCGCGCTTGACCGCGTTTTCGCTCTTGTGTGCCACACCCGAAGCCTTGTTGGCGGTCGACTGGGCGGTCTCGGTGGCGCCGGCGAACGCGCCCGCGGCAAGCAGCGCGGTGGTCAGGCCGATGCCGATCCGGCGCATGAGCGGGATCACGGGCTGTCTCCAACGGTTGGGCTGTGGCCATCCTATCGTCCCGAAAGTGTTGCAGTGCCGCGGTGCGGCTCAATGACCATCGTGGCGCCGCGGCGGGTAGCGCCACCATGCTAGCGCGACCAGCAGCGCAAACAGTGTGTAGCCGAATGTGAAAACCCAAGGCGGTGCGTCGTAGTACAGCAGGCGCTGCAGCCAGTGCTCGATGAAGCCGCTGCCGCCGTACGCCGACGCGCCGGCCCGCAGGCGCAGCCACGCCTCCAAGGTCGTGAGCGGACAGGTGATGCCGAACCACGCTTCGGCCACGACCACACCAATCGCGCCCAGGTGCGCGAGGCGAAACCACCACGTGTTGACCCAGCGCCAGGCGCGCCGGTTGCCGACCAGGATCAGCACCAGGCCGCCGATGACGAACAACACGATCGCGACGTGCAGCACCAGCACGGCGTCGGCCAGGGCGAGATAGGCGCTGTTGTTCAACGCTGCCAGCAGGGTCGTCGAGCGTCGGGTAGGGTGCGGCGCATGGATCCATCGCCCGGGGTGCCGCAGATCTGCATCGGCCATCCACGACAAGCGCCGCATTTCATTCGTGTACCACGGGCGCAGGCGCATCGCCGAGCCGCAATGCTACGGGATCAGCACGCGCAACAACGAAACGCTGCGGGTGTTCCTGATCGAAGGCGTCAGCCAGCAACTGGAGCCGCTGTTCACCGTGGCGGAGATGCAAGGCCTCGAGCTCCTGGACGAGACCTTCACCCGGCCGGGACCGAACTACAAGAAGAACGATTCGGCGATGAAGGTCGTCTTCTGCCAGCTGTGAGCCGGTGGCCTCAATCTCCCTTCAGGCCGGCACCCGGGCGGGAGCTGCCGCAGCGCTGATCGGTTCCTTGCCGCGCCAGCGCGCCATCAACTGATCCCACTTCGGTCGCGCCGCAGCGAGATGGCGCGCCTTCACGTGGCCGTAGCCGCGGATGTCTTCGGGGATGCGCGCGATCTCGGTGGCCAACGCCAGCCGCTCGACGTCGAGGCCGCGCAGCAACTCGTCGATGCAGGTCTTGTACTGCTGGATCAGCGCGCGTTCGGTCCTGCGCTCTTCGGTGCGGCCGAAGACATCGAGCGCCGTGCCGCGCAAGCCCTTCATCTTGGCGAGCAGGCCGAACGCGTTGCGCATCCACGGGCCGAACGGCCGCTTGATGAGCTCGCCCTTGGCATTGCGCCGGGCGAACATCGGCGGCGCCAGGTGGTGCACCAGCTTGTATTCGCCTTCGAACATCGACTGGATCTTCGACGTGAACGCCGGGTCGGTGTGCAGGCGGGCGACCTCGTATTCGTCCTTGTACGCCATCAGCTTGAAAAGGTAGCGCGCCACCGCCTCGCTGAGCTTGTTGGTCGCGGTGAGCGGCGCCTCGGCGGCGCGCACCTTGTCGACGAAGGCCTTGTACTGCGCCGCGTAGGCGGCGTCTTGGTAGCCGGTCAGGAACTCGACGCGCTTGGCCACCATTTCATCGAGCGACGGCTTCTTGACGAACTCGATCACCTGCGCCGCCTTGAACAGCGCGGTCACCGAGGCCAGGTCGTGCGCGCAGCGCCGGCCCCATTCGAACGCCGCCTTGTTGTTGTCGACCTGCACGCCGTTGAGCTCCATCGCCCGCAGCAGGGCCGCGCGGCTCAGCGGAATCTGGCCCTTTTGCCACGCGTAGCCGAGCAGCAGCGGGTTGGTGTAGATCGAGTCGCCGAGCAATTGCACGGCCACCTGGTCGGCATCGACCAGGCCGAGCTGGTTGCGGCCCACCGCGGCCTGCAGCGCGGCTTCGCAGCCGCCTTGCGGGTTCTGCCAGTCGGGGTTGCCGACGAACGCCGCGGTCGGCGTGGCGTGCGAGTTGAGCGCCACGTAGGTGCGGCCTTCGCGCATCAGCGCCAGCGTGCCCTTGCCGGCGGCGACGATGCCGTCGCAGGCGATCACCAGGTCGGCCTTGGCGGTATCGACCTTGGTGGTGTAGATCGCGTCCTGCCGGTTGGCGATCTGGATGTGGCTCCAGGTGGCGCCGCCTTTTTGCGCCAGTCCCGCGCTGTCCTGCGTGATCACGCCCTTGCCTTCGAGGTGCGCCGCCATGCCGAGCAGCTGGCCGATCGTGATCACGCCAGTGCCGCCGATGCCAGCCACGACGATGCCCCAGGCGTTCTCGGCCAGCGGCAGTTGCGGCTCGGGGATCTCGGGCAGCGTGTGCGGGTCGGGGCGCTGGGCCTGCTTCTGCGGCTTCTTCAACTGCCCGCCTTCGACGGTGACGAAGCTCGGGCAGAAGCCCTTCAGGCAGGAGTAGTCCTTGTTGCAGGTGTTCTGGTTGATGCGGCGCTTGCGGCCGAACTCGGTCTCCACCGGCTCCACGCTCAGGCAGTTGCTCTGCACGCTGCAGTCGCCGCAGCCTTCGCACACCAGCTCGTTGATCACCACGCGCTTGGTCGGGTCGACCATCTTGCCGCGCTTGCGGCGGCGCCGCTTCTCGGTGGCGCAGGTCTGGTCGTAGACCAGGATCGTGCAGCCTTCGATCTCGCGCAGCTCGCGCTGCACCGCATCGAGCTCGTCGCGGTGGCGCACGGTGGTGCCCGGCGCCAGGTTGACCGGGGCGTTGTACTTGCTCGGGGTCGTCGGTCACGACCACGACGCGCTTGGCGCCTTCGGCCTCGAGCTCGCGCGTGATCTGCGGCACCGTGAGCACGCCGTCGATCGGCTGGCCGCCGGTCATCGCGACCGCGTCGTTGAACAGGATCTTGTAGGTGATGTTGACGCCCGAGGCGATGGCCTGGCGCACCGCGAGAAAGCCCGAGTGGTAGTAGGTGCCGTCGCCGAGGTTGGCGAACATGTGCGGCCGCTTGGTGAACGGCGCCTGGCCGACCCACGGCACGCCTTCGCCGCCCATCTGCGTGAAGCCGACGGTGGCGCGGTCCATCCACACCGCCATGAAGTGGCAGCCGATGCCGGCCATCGCCAGTGAGCCTTCGGGCACGCGCGTGCTGGTGTTGTGCGGGCAACCGGAGCAGAACCACGGCTGGCGCTCGGCGCCGCCGGTGGCGCCGACGGCGAGCGCGCGCTCCTTCGCTTCGAGGATGCCGATGCGCGCGTCCATGCGCGCCACGATGTCGGCCGGCACGCCGAGCTTCTTCAGACGCTTGGCGATTGCCTGCGCGATGATCGCTGGCGTGAGGTCGGCGTTGGCGCGCAGCAGCCAGTTGCCGCTCGGGTTGGGCTGGCTCCATTCGCCGCCCTCGTCGCCCTCGGGCTGGTCGAACTTGCCGAGCACGTTGGGCCGCACATCGGGGCGCCAGTTGTAGAGCTCTTCCTTCAGCTGGTACTCGATGACCTGGCGCTTTTCTTCCACCACCAGAATCTCGCTCAGGCCCTGCGCGAACTCGCGCGTGATGGTGGCCTCGAGCGGCCACACCACGTTGACCTTGTGCAGCCGGATGCCGAGCGCGCGGCAGGTGTCGTCGTCGAGGCCCAGGTCGGCCAGCGCCTGGCGCGTGTCGTTGAACGCCTTGCCGCTGGCGATGATGCCGAAGCGGTCGTTCGGGCCGCTGATCACGTTGTGGTTCAGCTTGTTGGCGCGCACATAGGCCAGCGCCGCATACCACTTGGTGTCGAACAGGCGCGCTTCCTGCACCAGCGCGGTGTCGGGCCAGCGGATGTGCACGCCGCCCGGCGGCATCACGAACTCGCCCGGCAGCACGATGTTGACGCGGTCCGGGCTCACGTCGATGCTGGAGGCCGACTCCACCACCTCCTGGATCGTCTTCATCGACGTCCACACGCCGGCGAATCGGCTCATCGCGAACGCGTGCAGGCCGAGATCGAGGATGTCCTGCGCGCTCGACGGAAAGAACACCGGCAGCCCGCAGGCCTTGAAGATGTGGTCGCTCTGGTGCGCGGCGGTGCTGCTCTTGGCCACGTGGTCGTCGCCGGCCACCGCAATCACGCCGCCGTGCGGCGACGGTGCCGGCGAGGTTGGCGTGCTTGAACACGTCGGAGCAGCGGTCGACGCCCGGGCCCTTGCCGTACCAGATGCCGAACACGCCGTCGTACTTGTTGTTGGCCTTGTCGAACTCGAGCTGCTGCGTGCCCCACAGCGCAGTGGCGGCGAGCTCTTCGTTGACGCCGGGCTGGAACACCACGTGGTTGGCCGCCAGGTGCTTGCGCGCCGACCACAGCGCCTGGTCGTAGCCGCCGAGCGGCGAGCCGCGGTAGCCGCTGACGAAGCCGGCGGTGTTGAGCCCGTGCTTCGCGTCGCGCGCGCGCTGCAGCATCGGCAAACGCACCAGCGCCTGCACGCCGCTCATGAAGGCGCGGCCGGTCTCCAGCGCGTACTTGTCGTCGAGCGTGACGGTTTCCAGCGCCTTGCGGATCGACTCGGGCAGCGGGGCGTTCATCGGGAGGCGTCTCCTGTGCGGACGGCTTTTAGAGGCAGGGCCTCAAGTGTAAAAGGCCGCCCGATGCATGTCTTTTCTTTTGATGCCGGCATAGCGATACTTCGCGCAACGATCTTTCCTTGAACATGGCATCCCGAGAAAGAAAAGCGCGCAAACCAGCGCGAGACGCGCAGGCCACTGTGCCGGCGGGCCCCGACGGCCATGGCCCGGGGCTCGACCGCTACGACGTTGCCATCCTCGGCGAGTTGCAGCGTGACGCGCGGCTGTCCAACGCCGAACTGGCGTCGCGCATCGGCTTGTCGGCGGCGCCGACGTGGCGGCGCGTCAAGTGGCTGGAGGAACAGGGCTACATCACCGGCTACCACGCCGAACTCGATCGCCGACGGGTTGGACTGGGCGTGCTGGCGTTCGTGCGCGTCGATGCCGAGCGCAACAACGCCAGTGCGACGCGCGCGCTCGAAGACGCGATCCGCGCGCAGCCTCAGGTCGTGGCCTGCCACTACATCAGCGGTGCCGGCACGTTCGAGCTGCAAGTGGTGGTGACCGATCTCGATGCGTATTCGCGCTGGGCGCGCGACGTGCTGTTCAAACTGCCCAACGTCAAGGACATCCACACCAGTTTTTCCTTGGGTGAGATCAAGTCCGCCGCAGCGCTGCCGCTGGAACACCTGCGTCCGTAGACAATGCACGAGGGGAAGGCCGACGCAGGTGGGCCGGCTCAAGTTGTCCGGCCCGGTGTCGAAACCGTTCGTGATGGGGGCGATTCGATCATTTGGTGCACGACTGGGCGATGCGCTGCTCGGCGGCGACGCGGCCGCAGCGTGTGCGCTCGTCGATGGCGCTGATCGCGCTGGTGGTCTACGTGTTGTTCGCGTTGGCCCAGCATGGCGAAGTGCTGCTCGGCCTGATCGACCTCGCCGAATCGAATGCGTTGACCGCGTTCAATCTGTGCGGTGCCCTTGGCTTCTACCTGCTGATGCGAACCGGCTGGTCGGTGAAGGTGTCGAGCGAACCGTCGCTGACCATGCCGCAGATGGTGTTCGCGATGGTCAGCATCACCTGGTCCTATGCGATCACCGGGCCGGCGCGCGGCGCCGTGATCGCGATCATGATCCTGGTGATCATGTTCGGCATGTTCATCCTCCAGCCGCGCCAGGCGCGCGCCCTCGCCATGCTGGCGATCGTGATGCTGGGTGGGGCGATGTTGTGGCGTGCCAGCAGCGTGCCGGAGCGCTACCCGCCGCGCGTGGAGTGGGTGCATTTCCTGTTTGCCGCTGTGGTTCTCGCGTCGACCAGCAGTCTGGCCATCCGCCTGGGCACACTGCGCGCGCGTCTGGCGGCGCAGAAGAAGGAACTGGGCGACGCGTTGGCACTGAACCGCGAATTGGCGACCCGCGATGCGCTGACCGGACTGCTGAACCGGCGTGCGATGGTCGAGCTGCTGGCGCGTGAGCACCCGCGCATCGAGCGCGGCCAGGGCCCGCTGGCGGTGGCGCTGCTCGATATCGACCTGTTCAAGCGCATCAACGACGAACTGGGCCACGGCGCCGGCGACGAGGTGCTGCGCCGCTTTGCCTCGGTGATCCAGGATCAGCTGCGTGCGGCCGATGCGCTGGCGCGCTGGGGCGGCGAAGAGTTTCTGCTGCTGATGCCCGGCACGCACGCCGAAGATGCGCGAATCGTGCTCGACCGATTGCGCGGCGCCATCGCCGAAGGCGGCTTCGACGCCATCGCACCGCAGTTGAAGGTCAGTTTCTCGGCCGGCGTGGCCGAAGTGTTGGAGGGCGAAGCACAAGACGCCGCGATCGACCGCGCCGACCGCGCGCTGTACCGCGCCAAGCAGGCCGGGCGCAACCGCGTCGAAGTCGCGCTGCTCGAAGCTGCTTGAGGCGCGGCTCAGGGCCGCGGCCACAGGGCCCAGACGCGCACGGGCTGCTTCATGCGACCGGCCTGCACCTCGGCTTGCCCGCCCCAGCCCCAGAAATAGTCGATGCGCACCGCGCCGCTGATCGCGCTGCCGGTGTCCTGCGCCATCACCACACGGCGCATCGGCTGCGACGTGAGCGGCTCGGTGGTGTCGAGCCACAGCACGCTGCCGTAGGGCACGGACAGCGGATCCACCGCCACCGAGCGGCCCGGCGTCAACGGCACGCCTTGTGCACCGCGCGGCCCGACGGTTTCGTCGGGTAGCGGCTCCTCACGGAAGAACACCACGCGCGGGTTGCTCCACAACATCTCGTTGAGCCGCTCGGGATATCGGCGCGCCCAGTCTCGGATCGTTTGCCATGACGCCTCATCGACGCGCAGCTCGCCCTGTTCGACCAGCCAGCGGCCGACCGACTTGTAGGTGTGGTCGTTGTGGCCCGCGTAGGCCAGGCGCAGCAGCCGCTCGCGGCCGTCGGGCTCGGTGATGCGCACGCGGCCGGAGCCCTGCACCTGCACCAGCAGTGCATCGAGCGGATCGGCCACATACGCAATCTCGTGGCCGCGCACGCTGGCCCGTGCCGCCGGCAACGTGTCGAGTTGCTGACGCGTCCACCACGGCCTGCGCGTTGCGAGATCGGCCGGCGGGCGCCACAGCGCCACCTGCATCGTGCTGCGCGGCATGCGGCTCGCGTTGAGGTAGGGCTCGAAGTAGCCGGTGGCCAAGCCGGTGGTGTCGCCGTCCAGCGCCTCGACGCGGTACGGTTGCAGCGTGCGCTGCAGGAAGTCGCGCGCCTGCGCGTCGTCGGCCGGCTGCAGTGCGCGGGCGAGCTTGCACACGCCGGTCCAGCCATCGACCGGCCTGGCGCAGCCGGCGAGCAACGCGGGCCACAGCTCGCGCGTGCGGTCGTCGCTCCAGCCGGGCAACTCGCTCCAGGCGGCCGGCACCCAGCGCGACCGTGCACGCATGAGTGTCGTGGGCGCGCGCGTCGTCGCTGCCACCGGCGTGATCGCGGCCGGTGTGTCTTGCGGAGCAACCACGGGTGGTGCGGGCAGGGCGCATCCCGCAGCGATGCCTAGAATCCCTGCCAACAGGTGGCGCGATCGGGCGATCCACCGCTCACGCAGCGCACGCACCATGTGGGTCGTCATTCTGGAGATGCTCGCCGCGCTCGCGCTGCTGCTGTTCATCGTGTGGTGGACCATGTTCTCCGGCCGCCGGCGTGGCGAGCGGCGGCGCGATGGCAACGGTCCGGACTCGGGTCGTTGACGCGGGTCAATGCAGGGCGGCCGGGTCGGCCAGCGCGAACTCGGGAATCTCGGCTTCGAACCAGTGCGCGTCGTGCGTGATGCAGATGTAGCGCCCGCGCATCGAGCCCATCGGCGTGGCGATCTGCGCCCAGCTCGAGTATTCGAAGGTTTCGCCCGGGTTCAGCAGCGGCTGATGCCCGATCACGCCCAGGCCGCGCACCTCCTGGACCTGGTCGTGGTGGTCGCTGATCCACCACTGCCGCGCCACCAGCTGAGCCGCCGTGTCGCCGGTGTTGGTGATGGTCACCGTGTAGGCGTAGGCATGCTGGTCCTTGGCCGCGTCGGACTGCTCGGGCAATGCGCGCACCGCCACCTTGCACGTGAACTCGGGCTTGGCCATGTCAGCGGCGCCCGGCCGCCCGCAGCCGTTGACGTGCCCCCTCGAGGGGCAGCAAGCGGAGCAGGCGCAGGGGCGAATCCATTCCCTGCATTCTAGGCAGCCGCGCCGGGCGCTGCCGGGCTGCGACAATGTGACGGCATCCCGCGAGCGACGCCATGACCCGCACCCACCGCATTGCGCCCAGCATCCTTTCGGCCGACTTCGCGCGCCTGGGCGACGAGGTGCGCAGCGTGGTTGCCGCCGGCGCCGACTGGATCCACTTCGACGTGATGGACAACCATTACGTGCCCAACCTGACCTTCGGGCCGATGGTGTGCGAGGCGCTTCGCAAGCACGCGGTGCAGGCCGACGGCTCGCGCGTGCCGATCGACGTGCACTTGATGGTGCAACCGGTCGATGCCCTGGCGCAGGCCTTTGCCAAGGCCGGCGCCGACTGGATCAGCTTTCATCCCGACGCCAGCACGCACGTCGATCGCACGCTGCAACTGATTCGCGACGCCGGCTGCAAAGCCGGCCTGGTGTTCAATCCGGCGGCGTCGATCGATCTGCTGGAGTGGGTGATCGACAAGGTCGATCTGGTGCTGGTGATGAGCGTGAACCCGGGTTTCGGTGGACAAAGCTTCATCGATGCTGCGCTGCGCAAGATCGAACGCCTGCGCAAGGTCATCGATGGCAGCGGCCGCGACATCCGTCTGGAAGTCGACGGCGGCATCAAGGTCGACAACATCCGCCGCGTGGCCAGCGCGGGCGCCGACACCTTCGTGGCCGGCAGTGCGATCTTCGGCCAACGCGATTACGGCGCGGTGATCGCCGCGATGCGGAGCCAGCTGCAGGGCTGACGCAGGTCGCGGGTCAGCTTTCGTGCGGCGGCCGTTCCGGTGACTGGCCGAGCAGCGCGTTCTTGAGCAGGCCGTCGGCCGGCGAGCGGCCGAGCCAGATGCGCATCAGCGCGTTGAAGAACTCGGGCTCCTTGATCGGCTCGCCTTGCACCTGGCCGTTGACCGCGATGACCGTGCCGGTCCCCGGCAGGTAGTCGACGGTGAACTGTTCGCCGGCCGTGAGCCGCTTCTTCGCGGCGAACATCTCGCTCAAACGCAGCGTGCCGGCGATCGATTTGGCGAACTCCTCGCGCGACGAGTTGTCCTGCATGCCGCGCGTGAACAGCTTGCCGAGTTCGTTGGCGTCGATCTCGCGCAGCATCACCACGTGCATGCGCTTGGGGCCGGTGGCGCTGAGCACCGCCTCGGGCGTGCCGGCTTTGGCCGGCAGGTACAGCGCCGCACTGTAGACCTTGAAGATCGCCTTGTAGCGGGTGCCGGCGCCATTGAGCTGCAACGTGGTCGCGGCCACCGTCACCTTGTTGTTGAACTTGACGCCGCTGACGTCGGTGGTCTGCGCATGCACCGGAGCGATGGCAACGGCGCAGACGAGCGCGGCGGCGAACAGTTGGCGGCGGAACAAAATGGATCTCCTCGGTTGTGGATGTCGATGCGATCAACGCGATCGGCCGGCAGTGTAGGCAGCCGTTGCGCGAGCAGCCCGCCAGGGATTTCACACATTCGGCGCGAATCGCTGCGCCGCTGGCTAAGATGCCCGGGCTGTCGTTGCTCGAGGGGCGATTCATGACACAGACCGAACGCGAACTGCGCCTGCGCCTGGCCGCGTGCTATCGCGTGTTTGCGATGCTGGGCTGGGTCGAGATGATCTACAACCACATCACGGTGCGCTTGCCGGGCACCGAGGGCCACTTCCTGATCAACCCGTTCGGCCTGCACTACAGCGAAGTGACGGCGTCGAACCTGGTGAAGATCGACGTCGACGGCCAGGTGATCGGCGAGTCGCGCTGGCCGGTCAACCCCGCCGGCTTCACCGTGCATTCGGCGATCCATCGCGGCATCGCCGATGCGCACTGCGTGATGCACACGCACACCACCACGGGCTGCGCGGTGGCGGGTGCGCAGGCCGGCCTGTCGATGGACAACTTCTACTCCGCGCAGTTGCACGACCGCGTGGCGTATCACGACTTCGAAGGCATCACCGTGCACGCCGAAGAGGGCCCGCGGCTGCTGCGCTCGATCGGCAACCGACCGGCCGTGATCCTGCGCAACCACGGCTTGCTGAGCTGGGGCCGCACGATCGAACAGGCCTTCGTCACCCTGTGGACGTTGCAGCGCGCCTGCGACGTGCAGGTGGCCGGCGCAGCGCTCGGCCCCACGATTCCAATCTCCGATGCGATCCAACGCAAGTCGAGCGTCGACGCGCTGCAGTTCCACCCCGAGCACGGCGGCGGCCGCGATGTGTTCGATGCGATGGTGCGCCTGGTCGAGCGCATCGATCCGGGCTACCGCGACTGAGCGTGCGGCCCGTTTGCGCTGCTCGGATCGACAGCCGCCAGGGCACTCAGAACACCGCGATGCCGCCTTCGACCGCGCGCCGCGCGAGCAGGTAGGTCGCCGCGTTCCAGCTTTGTCCGGCCATGCCCATCGGTGCGAGCGTGTCGCCGTGGAACCATTCGGTGAAGCGCCAGTCGTCGAGGCGGTTGATGTGCGCGAGCTGGGCCAACTCGCTGCGCGCGAAGTCCGTGCGCCGCAGCAGCGCGAGCGCGGCGACCCAGAAGCCGCCGACGAAGGGCCAGATGCCGCCGTTGTGGTACTGGTGCGGATGGTTCTGCTGGTGGCGCTCCATGTAGCCGCGCCACAACGCGTCGCTGCGGGTGATCGGCCGCAACGTGACGCGCACCGGATACGGATCGGAAGCCCGCGCGGCGCGCAGCGTCTTGATGATCTGCTGCGCGCGCGTGTGGCCCGTCAGGCCGCACAGGATGGCCAGCAGGTTGCCGAACACGTCGCCCTCGTCGCCGACGAACGACAGGTTGACGAAGCTCAGGTAAAGGCCGGGGTCGCGTTGGCCGCGCACCGCGTAGTGGCGCAGCAGGCGCGCGCGCCGGTACTCGGGCATGTCGCGGCTGAACGGATGGAACAGGTGGTTGAAGTGATGGTGCGTGTCCTCGCGGTGCGCCAGGCCGAACAGCGTTTTCACGTGGTACCACAGCGCGTTGGTGTACAGCACGAAGCCCGAGCGCGGCATGATGTCGGCCCAGTCGCTGGCCTCGTTCTGCTGCAGCAGATGAAAGCGCTGGTGCTCCTGCGCCTGCAGCCACTGGATCGCGCGCTGAATGTTTTGGCGCCAGCGCGAACGCATGCGTGCCAGCGGGCTCAAGCTGCGCGCACGATGCGCGGCAATCAGCCACCACAGCGTGGCATCGATGCAGCCGAGGTACCAGAAGTCGGCATCCTGGCCCAGCGGATCGACGTACTTCGGGATCTGGCCGTTGGGCGCCTGCAGCGCGGCCAGCGAGTCGAGGCTGGCGACCGCACCGTGCTCGAGCGCCATCACGCCGCTGCCGATCATCGCCAATGCGCAGATCCCAGCGTCGCGGCCGAAGATGCGTGTGTAGCGGCGCGCATCGGCGGCCTCGCCCGGCCGCGCCGCGAGGATGCCTTGCGGCACCAGGTTGGCCTGCAGCAATCGCAGTGACTGCCGGTCGCCCTCGGCGACGAGTGTTTCGGCCCCGGCATCGGCATCGTCGCGTGGCAGGCGGGGCTTGGGCATGGCGGCGCAGTGTGCCCAGAGGGTCGGCCGCATGCAAGGACGTTGCGAGGGGCGGGCACGCCATGTGCTGCAACGGCCGTCGTGTCACGATGACCCCAACGTCGGCGTGCCTGCCGCGCGTGCACTTGACGCCGGGGCCGCGCACTCTGACATGATCGATGCGCCCGGCCCGAAAGGACCATCGGATGCCCGCAACACGCAAGCCGCCATCGACCGCGAAGACCCGCACTGGCGCGCCTGCAGGCGCTTCGAACACCAGCCCGCTCACCGAACACGACATCTATCTGTTTCGCGAAGGCACGCACGCCGCGCTCGGCGACAAGTTCGGTTGCCAGCTCACCGAGCGAGGTGCGCACTTCGCGGTGTGGGCGCCCAACGCGTCTGCGGTGGCCGTGATCGGCGACTTCAATGAATGGAACGCGACGGCTCACCCGTTGCGCCCGCGCAGCGATTCGTCCGGGATCTGGGAGCGCTTCGTCGATGGCGTGACGCAAGGCGCCTGCTACAAGTACCGCATCAGCGCACGCGACGGCGCGCAGCTCGACAAGGCCGACCCGTTCGCGTTCTTTGCCGAGTTGCCGCCGCTGACCGCGTCGCGCGCCTGGCGGCTCGACCACGAGTGGCACGACGCCGACTGGATGGCCCAGCGGCGCGAACGCAACGCGCTGTCGGCGCCGATGTCCATCTACGAGGTGCACCTCGGTTCGTGGCGGCGGCGCGACGGGCGGTTTCTCTCCTACCGCGAGGCGGCCGACGAGTTGGCGCGCCTACGTGCTCGACACCGGCTTCACCCATGTCGAGCTGATGCCGATCAGCGAGCACCCGTTCTATGGCTCGTGGGGCTACCAGTGCACCGGCTATCTGCGCGCCGACCGCGCGTTATGGCTCGCCGCAGGAGCTGATGGCGCTGGTCGATACGCTGCACCAACACGGCATCGGCGTGATCCTCGACTGGGTGCCGTCGCACTTTCCCAACGATGCACACGGGCTGGCGCGCTTCGACGGCACCGCGCTGTACGAGCACGAAGACCTGCGCCAGGGTTTCCATCCGGAGTGGAACTCGCTGATCTTCAACTACGGGCGCAACGAGGTGCGCGCGTTCCTGTTGTCGAGCGCGCGCCACTGGCTGCTTCGCTATCACTTCGACGGCCTGCGCGTCGACGCGGTGGCGTCGATGCTGTACCTGGATTACGCACGCAAAGAAGGCGAGTGGGTGCCCAATCGCCACGGCGGCCGCGAGAACCTCGAGGCGATCGATTTCCTGCGCAAGCTCAACGAGCTGATCTACCAGGAGTTCCCCGACGTGCAGATGATCGCCGAGGAGTCGACGGCGTGGCCGATGGTCTCGCGCCCCACGTGGCTGGGTGGCCTCGGGTTCGGCATGAAGTGGAACATGGGCTGGATGCACGACACGCTGAACTACGTGCGCGAGGACCCGATTCATCGCAAGTACCACCACGACCGGCTGACCTTCTCGCTGGTCTATGCCTTCAACGAGAACTTCGTGCTGCCGCTGTCGCATGACGAGGTGGTGCACGGCAAAGGGTCGCTGATCGGCAAGCAGCCCGGCGACACGTGGCGGCAGTTCGCTGGCCTGCGGCTGATGTTCGGCTACATGTGGGCGCATCCGGGCAAGAAGCTGCTGTTCATGGGCGGCGAGTTCGGCCAGCGCCGCGAGTGGACGCACGAGGGCGAGCTCGAATGGGGCGTGCTGCAGCACGCCGAGCACGCAGGCCTTCTGCAGCTGGGTGCGCGACCTCAACCGCATGTACCGCGCGCAGCCCGCGCTGTGGGAGGTCGATTTCGAGCCGGCGGGTTTTCAGTGGATCGATGCGTCGGACCGCGAAGCCAGCGTGTTCTCTTCCGTGCGCCGCGCCCGCGACGGCGCCCTGGTGCTCGTGGTGTGCAACTTCACGCCGGTGCCGCGCACGAACTACGTGCTCGGCGTGCCACGCGCCGGCGTACTGGCGCGAAATCGCCGAACAGCGACGCACAGACCTATGGCGGCAGCGGCGTCGGCAATTTCGGCGGCGTGGCGAGCAACCCGGCGCCTGCGCACGGCCAGATGCACTCGGTGACGCTGACCCTGCCGCCGCTGGCCGCGCTGTGGCTGGCCTGCGAGAGCCCGGCATGAGACGAGACGCTGCACCACCAGCGGTGCAGCGGCACGGGCGCCAGTCCCACGGTCCCGCCACGCCCGATGGGCGTGTGCGCGCCGTGATCGAGAACGTGACGCCCAGCGTGGACGGCGGCCGCTTCGCGGCCAAGTGCATCGCCGGCGACCGCGTCGTGATCGAAGCCGACTGCTTCGCCGACGGCCACGACGTGGTGGCGGCGCGCCTGCTGTGGCGCCGCGACGAAGAGGCGCAGTGGCGCCAGCAGCCGATGGTGGCGTTGGGCAACGACCGCTGGCGTGCCGAGTTCGTGCCCGAGGCGCCCGGCCGCTACCGCTACACGGTGCAGGCCTGGGTCGATCGCTTCTTGTCGTGGCGCCATGACTTCGAGCGCCGCATCGACGAAGCCGACCTGCGCCTGGCCGCGTCCAGCGGCGCCGCACTGGCCGCGCAGGCGGCCGAGCGCGGCAGCGGCGACACGGCGGCGCGCCTGTCCGACTGGGCCGCAGCGGCTCGAGCGTGCGGCGCGCGCCGAGCCCGACATGGCGCCGCTCAAGCAGCTTGGCCTCGATGCCGAGATGGCCGAAGCGATGATGCGCCTGCCCGATCTGCGCTTTGCGTGCGTGCATCCGGTGGAGTTCCCGCTCATCGTCGACCGCGAACGCGCGCGCTTCTCGACCTGGTACGAGTTCTTTCCGCGCTCGGCGGCGCAGCGCCCCGGCGTGCACGGCACCTTCAAGGACTGCGAGTCGATGCTGCCCTACGTGGCGCAGATGGGCTTCGACGTCGTGTACTTTCCGCCGATTCACCCGATCGGGCGGCGCAACCGCAAGGGCAAGAACAACACGCTGACCCCCGTCGAGGGCGATGTCGGCAGCCCGTGGGCGATCGGCGCCGAGGAAGGCGGGCACAAGGCGGTGCACACGCCGCTGGGCACGCTGGCCGACTTCGAGCGCCTGGTGCAGCGTGCGCGCGACCACCGCATCGAGATCGCGCTGGACATCGCGTTCCAGTGCGCCCCGGACCATCCGTACGTGAAGGCGCATCCGCAGTGGTTTCGACGCCGGCCGGATGGCAGCGTGCAGTACGCGGAGAATCCGCCGAAGAAGTACCAGGACATCTACCCGTTCGACTTCGAGAGCGACGACTGGCAGGCGATGTGGCGCGAGCTGGCCGACGTGATGCTGTTCTGGGTTGGCCATGGCGTGAAGATCTTTCGCGTCGACAATCCGCACACCAAGGCGTTCCCGTTCTGGGAATGGGCGATCACGACCATCAAGGCCGAGCATCCCGACGTGCTGTTCCTGTCCGAGGCGTTCACGCGGCCCAGGGTGATGCACCGCCTGGCCAAGCTCGGCTTCTCGCAGAGCTACACCTACTTCACCTGGCGCAACACCAAGCGCGAGCTGACCGAATACTTCACCGAGCTCGCACACGGCCCCGGGCGCCAGTACTTCAGACCCAACGCCTGGCCGAACACGCCCGACATCCTGCCGGAGACGCTGCAGTACGGCGGGCGCCCGGCGTTCATGTCGCGGCTCGTGCTGGCGGCCACGCTGAGCTCGAGCTATGGCATCTACGGCCCGTCGTACGAGCACCTGGAAGCCGCCGCGCGCGAGCCCGGTGCCGAGGAGTACCTCAATTCGGAGAAGTACGAGCTGAAGCTGCGTGACCTGGCGCGCGCCGACTCGCTGGCCGCATTCATCGGCCGCGTCAACCGCATTCGCCATGACAATCCGGCGCTGCAAGCCAACGACACGCTGCAGTTCCTGCCGGTGGACAACGAACAGCTGATCGCCTACGCCAAACACACGCCAGAGCACGACAACGTGGTGATCTGCGTGGTCAACCTCGATCCGCACCATGCACAAAGCGGCTGGATCCGCGTCGACCTCGAAGGGCTCGGCCTGGCGCCGGACGAGGCGTTCCAGGTGCACGAGCTGCTGACCGATGCGCGCCACCTGTGGCATGGCGAGCGAAACTACGTCAGTCTGGACCCGCTGCGCGTGCCCGCGCACGTGTTCCGGTTGCGTCGACGGGTGCGCCGGGAGCAAGATTTCGACTACTTCTTGTAGCGTCAGCAGGCCCTCGCGTTGAAACCCGACCCCCAGACGATGCTCGAGCCGGCGCCGGCCGAGCCGTCGAACGCCGACGATCCGCTGTGGTTCAAAGACGCGGTCATCTACGAGCTGCACATCAAGGCCTATGCCGATGCCAACGGTGACGGCATCGGCGACTTCCGCGGCCTGACCCAGCACCTCGACCACGTGCAGGAGCTCGGCGTCTCCGCCGTCTGGCTGCTGCCGTTCTATCCATCGCCGCTGCGTGACGACGGCTACGACGTGGCCGACTACGAGAACGTGCACCCGTCGTACGGCACGCTCGACGACTTCAAGGCCTTCGTCGTCGAGGCCCACCGCCGAGGACTGCGCGTGATCACCGAGCTGGTGGTCAACCACACGTCGGACCAGCACCCGTGGTTCCAGGCTGCGCGCCGGGCGCCCAAGGGGTCGCCGGAGCGCAACTTCTACGTCTGGAGCGACGATCCCAAGCTGTACAGCGGCACGCGCATCATCTTCACCGACACCGAGAAGTCCAACTGGACTTGGGACGAGGTGGCGCAACAGTATTTCTGGCACCGCTTCTTCAGCCACCAGCCCGACCTGAACTTCGACAACCCGGCGCGTGCGCGAGGCCGTGTTCAAGTCGATGGAGTTCTGGCTCGAGACCGGCGTCGACGGCTTCCGGCTCGATGCGATCCCGTACCTGATCGAGCGCGACGGCACCAGCAACGAGAACCTGCGCGAGACGCACGACGTGATCAAGGAGCTGCGCGCGCGCCTGGACGCCAAGTACCCGGGGCGGCTGCTGCTCGCCGAGGCCAACATGTGGCCCGAGGACGTGCGCGAGTACTTCGGCGACGGCGACGAATGCCACATGGCGTACCACTTTCCGCTGATGCCGCGCATGTACATGGCGATCGCGCAGGAAGACCGCCACCCGGTGGTGGAGATCCTGGCGCAGACGCCCGAGATCCCGGCCAACTGCCAGTGGGCGGTGTTCCTGCGCAACCACGACGAGCTGACGCTCGAGATGGTCACCAGCAAGGAACGCGACTACATGTACAAGATGTACGCGACCGACGCGCGTGCACGCATCAACCTCGGCATCCGCCGCCGGCTGGCGCCGCTGCTGGAGAACGACCGCGCCCGCATCGAGCTGATGACCAGCCTGCTGTTGTCGATGCCGGGCACGCCGGTGCTGTACTACGGCGACGAGATCGGCATGGGCGACAACATCTTCCTCGGCGACCGCGACGGCGTGCGCACGCCGATGCAGTGGACCAGCGACCGCAACGGCGGCTTCTCACGCGTCGACCCGCAACGGCTGTACCTGCCGCCGATCCAGGACCCGATCTACGGCTTCGAGGCGGTCAATGTCGAGGCCCAGGTGCGCGAGGCCTCGTCGCTGCTGAACTGGACGCGCCGCTTGCTCACCGTGCGCCGCAGCAGCCAGGCCTTCGGCCGCGGCCGCTTCACGATGCTGCATCCGGGCAACCGCAAGATCCTCGCCTACCTGCGCGAGCTCGACGACGAGGTGGTGCTCTGCGTGTCCAACGTCAGCCGCAACGCGCAGCCGGTGGAGCTCGAGCTGGGCACCTACCGCGGCCGCGTGCCGGTCGAGATGATGGGCCGCAACGCGTTCCCGCCGATCGGGAGCCAGCCGTACCTGTTGACGCTGCCGGCCTATGGCTTCTTCTGGTTCCGCCTCGCCACCGACGTCGACCCGCCGCGTTGGCACACCGAAAGCCAGCAGATCGAAGACCTGCCTGTGGTGGTGTTGTTCGACGGCTGGAACAGCTTCTTCCGCGGTCGCGTCGTGCCGTGGCGCATCGGCATGGCCGAGAAGACGCGCATGCAGCTCGAGCGCGCTCTGCTGCCGCCGTACTTCGTGCGCCAGCGCTGGTACGCCGCCAAGGCGGAGAAGCTCGAACGCGTCGACCTGACCGAGCATGCGCAGCTGACCGACGGCGGCGAAGAGCAGTGGCTGCTCACGCTGGCCGAGGCGCACGCACCGTCGGGCGTGACGCGTTACTTCGCGCCGCTGGCCATCGCCTTCGAAGACGACGACGAGGAGCGCACGCGCCAGCTTGGTGCTGCGGCGGTCGCCCGGGTGCGCCAGCAGGCCCGCGTCGGTGTGCTGGCCGACGCGATGGCCGACGAGGCGTTCTGCCGCGCGGTGGTGCGCGCGATCGGCAGCGGCCGCACGCTCAAGGCCGAGGGCGGCACGCTGCAGTTCACGCCCGGGCGTCTGTTCGACACGGTGGCCGGTGCCGCGCTGTTCGAGCCGATGCCGGTGCGCCGCCTGATGACGAGCAGCAACTCGGTCAGCCTGCTCGGCGACAAGCTGTTCCTCAAGGCCTACCGGCGCCTGCAGCCTGGCGAGAGCCCCGAGCTCGAGATGGGCCGCTTCCTGACCGACGCGGTCGGGTTCAAGCACGCCGTGCCGGTGGCCGGCAGCCTCAGCCTCGTCAGCGCGGCGGGCGAAGTGACGACGCTCGCGCTGCTGCAGGCGCAAGTCGGCAACCAGGGCGATGCCTGGGCCTTCGTCGTCGACCAGGTTGCCCGCATGCTCGAGTCGTCGGACACCAGCGAAGGCAGCGGCGTGGTCGAGCGCGTGCGCGTGCTGGCGCGCCGCATCGGCGAGCTGCACGTCGCATTGGCCACGGTCACCGGCGATCCGGCGTTCGACCCCGAGCCGGTCACGTCGCACGACCTCGCCGGCTGGGGCGCGGCGGTCGCGCGCGAGATCGACGACACGCTCGGCAGGTTGCGGCGGCACGCCGAAGGCGCTGCCATCGATGCGTCCGACGCCGGGATCGCGCGTGTGATCGACAGCGGGCCCGCGCTGCACGAGCGGGTGCAGCGCCTCGCCAAGGCGCAGCCGATCGGGCTGAAGACGCGCCTGCATGGCGACCTCCACCTCGGCCAGATTCTGCTGCAGCGGGACAACTTTCTGATCATCGACTTCGAAGGCGAGCCGCAACGCCCGCTGCAGGAACGCCGCGCCAAGCACAGCGCGCTGCGCGACGTGGCCGGCATGCTGCGCTCGTTCGACTATGCGCGCCACGCGGCGCTGAACCAGGTGGCCAAGACGCCGCCCGAGCTCGAACGCCTGGCGCAACCGTCGCGCGATTGGGGCCAGCGTGTGCGGGAGGCGTTCTTGGCCAGCTACCGGCAGGTGGTGGTGTCGGCGGGCCTGTATGCGGACGATGCCGCGTTCGAGCGCGCGCTTGAGTTGACGACGCTGTTCGAGATCGAGAAGGCCCTCTACGAACTGCGCTACGAACTGGACAACCGTCCGGGCTGGGTCGCTGTCCCGCTGGCCGGCATCGCCGAGCTCGCCGGGCTGGCGCCCTAGGTCTGTTCACACTGCTGCCCAAGGGACTGCCATGCAAGACCTGAACGTGATGCTGGAGCCGGTGCGCGCGCTGCTGGTGCAGATCGGCGCGTTCCTGCCGCGCTTGCTCGTGGCCGTGGGCGTGCTCATTCTCGGCTGGCTGATCGCCAAGGCGGCGCGGTTTGCCGCCGTGAAAGCGCTGCGCGCGTTCAACTTTCACGTGCTGACCGAGCGCGCCGGCATCGACGGCTTCCTGCAGCAAGGCGGCACCGAGAAGGACGCGACCGATTTGTTCGGCGTGATCATCTACTGGCTCGTGATCCTGGCCGCGCTGATCGTCGCCTTCAACGGGCTCGGGCTGTCGCAGGTCACCGACCTGTTGACGCGTGTGGTGTTGTTCCTGCCCAAGCTGCTGGTGGCGCTGGTGCTGCTGATCTTCGGCGCCTACTTCGGTCGCTTCGTCGGGCAGGCGGTCACCGCCTACCTGCGCAACGCCGAAATCGCCGATGCCGCACTGCTGGGCCACGTGGTGCGCTATGCGATCGTGGCCTTCGTCGTGCTGCTGTCGTTCGACCACCTCGACATCGGCGGTGGGCTGATCCAGCACACCTTTCTCATCCTGCTGGGCGGCGTGGTGCTGGCGCTGGCACTGGCCTTCGGCATCGGCGGCCGCGACTGGGCCGCGGCACTGCTCGAACGCTGGTGGCCGCGCGAGCGGCGCCCCGGTGGCGGCGACCGCCTGCGTCCGATCGACCGGCCCTAGCGCGACGCCGCGACGCAGCGTGATCCGGCGCTGCCACGACATGCCCTTTGGGGCCGCCGTGTTGCCGGCCGGCGGCGCTCGCTTTCGGCTGTGGGCGCCCAGCGCGAACCAGGTCGAACTGTGCCTCGACAGGCCGTCGGCGATAGCGCTGCCGATGCGAGCGCTGGACGGTGGGTGGTACGAGCGAGTCGTGCCCGATGCCAGCACGGGCGACCGCTACGCGTTTCGCATCGACGGTGGCCTGCGAGTGCCCGACCCCGCCTCGCGCTTCAACGCCGCCGATGTGCACGGGCCCAGCATGCTCGTCGATCCGCGTGCGCACGCGTGGCGCGACACCGAGTGGCGTGGGCGCCCATGGCACGAGGCGGTGGTGTACGAACTGCATGTCGGCACCTTCACGCCGCAAGGCACGTTCATCGCGGTGATCGACCGCCTCGACGATCTGGTGCAACTGGGCATCACGGCGATCGAGTTGATGCCCGTGGCCGATTTTCCGGGCCAGCACAACTGGGGCTACGACGGCGTGCTGCTGTTCGCAACCGACGCGAGCTACGGCACGCCCGATGACCTGAAAGCGCTGGTGGAGGCGGCGCACGCGCGCGGGCTGATGGTGCTGCTCGACGTCGTCTACAACCACTTCGGGCCCGACGGCAACTACCTGCATGTCTATGCCAAGCCGTTCTTCAGCGCAGGCCGGCACACACCATGGGGCGCGGCGATCGATTTCGACGGTCCGTCGAGCCGCATCGTGCGCGACTTCTTCGTGCACAACGCGCTGTTCTGGCTGACCGAGTACCACCTCGACGGCCTGCGGCTCGACGCGGTGCATGCGATCGTCGACGCATCGCAACCGCACATCGTCGACGAGATCGCGCGCGCGGTGCGCGGCGGCCCGGGCCAAGAGCGCCATGTGCACCTGATCGTCGAGAACGACCACAACGACGCGCGGGACCTGGCACGCGACGCGCGGGGCGTACCGCGGGTGGCCAGCGCGCAATGGAACGACGATGTGCACCATGCCGCGCACGTGCTGGCCACCGGCGAGCGCCACGGCTACTACGCCGACTATGCCGATCGGCCGCTGTGGTGGTTCGGGCGCGCGCTGGCCGACGGTTTCGCCTATCAGGGCGAGCCATCGCAATATCGCGCGGGTGCGCCGCGCGGCGAGCTGTCGCGTCATCTTCCGCCGCTCGCGTTCGTCGATTTCCTGCAGAACCACGACCAGGTCGGCAACCGCCCGTTCGGCGAACGCATCGCGCAGATCGCCGACCTCGCCGCGTTGCGGGCGCTCGTCGCCTGCGTGTTGCTGGCGCCCGCGGTGCCGATGCTCTTCATGGGCGAGGAGTTCGCCGCCAGCGCGCCGTTCATGTTCTTCTGCGATTTCCGGGGCGCGTTGGCGCAAGCCGTGTCGAGTGGCCGCCGCGCAGGCTATGCGCACTTCGGCGAGCCGGCACCGCACGAGCGCTTTCCGGAGCCGAACGATGAAGCCACCTTTGCGCGTTGCCAGCTCGACTGGGACCAGCGCGAACGCGCTGCGCATGCGCCATGGCTGGCGCTGTACACCCACCTGCTTCGGTTGCGCTGCGTGCGGCTGGTGCCGCACCTGGGCGAGATGCGCCGCGGCGAGTTCGATGTGTTGGCGCCGGGGCGCCTGACGGTGCATTGGCCGATCGGCCCGCGCGCGCAGCACGGGTGCCTGCACCTCTTGGCAAACCTTGGCGCGGTTGCGATGGAGCGCAGTCGGGTGCCGCCGGGAGAGGTGCTGTACGACAGCCATCCGGCCGATGCCGCACTGGCGCCATGGTCAGTGCGCATGTCACTCGAGGTGCGCGATGCATGAGCCGAGCGGCACCGCTTCGCGCGTTGGCGCTGCTACACTGCGCGCCGTGGATACAGCACGCGTTCAGAACCGCAGGTCGCCCGGCCGGGGAGCTTGGCCCTGGCGACGCGCGAACGACTGAGCTGACGCCTGCCCGCGCGCCGACTTCCGGCGCGCCCTCCGAGCCGGCGCCGCCGCCGGTCCCACATGGCAGCCATGATGGCCCGGCACCCTTGAATCCTTGTCCGTTGCGCCGTTGTGCGTGATGGGCGCGATCTTCGAAGGTTCGTTGCTGTGATCACTGAACTCGAATTCAAGAGCCTCGCCGGCGACGGCTACAACCGCATCCCACTGATCGCGGAAGCCTTCGCCGACCTCGAGACGCCGCTGTCGCTGTACCTCAAACTCGCCGGCGGGCAGAAGCACAGCTTTCTGCTCGAGTCGGTGGTCGGTGGCGAACGCTTCGGACGCTACTCGTTCATCGGACTGCCGGCACGCACGCTGTTGCGAGTGCACGACTGGCGCACCGAAGTGGTCACCGACGGAGCCGTCGTCGAGGTGCACGAGGGCAACCCGCTCGAGTTCATCGCCGCCTACCAGGCGCGCTTCAAGGTCGCGCTGCGTCCGGGCCTGCCTCGCTTCTGCGGCGGGTTGGCCGGCTACTTCGGCTACGACACGGTGCGCTACATCGAGCCCAAACTGGCCAAAGCGCAAAAGCCCGGCGGTCTCGACACGCCCGACATCGCGCTGCTGCAGTGCGAAGAGCTGGCGGTGATCGACAACCTGTCGGGACGCTTGTACCTGATCGTCTACGCCGACCCGAACACGCCCGAGGCGTACTTTCATGCCAAGCGACGGCTGTCGGAGCTCGGCGACAAACTGCGCTATTCGGTGACGGCGCCGCCGGTGAAGCGCGGGCCGTCGTATGCGGTGGAACGCGAGTTCGGCAAGGAAGCCTACCTTGCCGCAGTGCTGAAGGCCAAGGACTACATCGCAGCCGGCGACATGATGCAGGTGCAGGTGGGCCAGCGCCTGCGCAAGCGTTTCACCGAGAGCCCGCTGAGCTTGTACCGCGCGTTGCGTTCGCTGAATCCGAGCCCGTACATGTACTTCTACGACATGGGTGCATTCCAGATCGTCGGGGCATCGCCCGAAATCCTGGTGCGTCACGAGCACACGCCCGACGGCGACAAGATCACGATCCGCCCGCTGGCCGGCACGCGGCCGAGGGGCGCGACGCCCGAGCGCGACAAGGCCACGGAGGCCGAGTTGCTGGCCGATCCGAAAGAGCGTGCCGAGCATCTGATGCTGATCGACCTGGCGCGCAACGACATCGGGCGCATTGCCAGGACCGGCAGCGTCAAGGTGACCGAAGCCTTCGCGGTCGAGCGCTACTCGCACGTGATGCACATCGTGAGCAACGTCGAAGGCTTGCTGCTCGATGGCATGACCAACATGGACGTGCTGAAGGCCACCTTCCCGGCCGGCACGCTGACCGGCGCGCCGAAGATCCGCGCAATGGAGATCATCGACGAACTCGAGCCGGTCAAGCGCGGCATCTACGGCGGCGCTTGTGGGTACCTGAGCTATGCCGGCGACATGGACGTGGCGATCGCCATCCGCACCGGCATCGTCCAAAACCAGACTTTGTACGTACAAGCCGCTGCAGGGGTGGTGGCCGACTCGGTGCCCGAGATGGAGTGGCGAGAGACCGAGGCCAAGGCGCGCGCATTGATTCGCGCCGCCGAACTGGTCGAGGAGGGCTTCTGAATGGCCCGCTCGATGCAAGGCGCTCCGTGTGATGATGGGCCCCCGCCGGCGTGGCCCGCGCACGCCCTGGCAAGATCGCTCGCTGGCGACCAGCAATTCGGAGGTCGAGATGAAACGATGGTTGTGCGCCATCGGCGCTGCACTGGCGCTGCATGGGCCCGCGTGGGCGGCGCTGGACATCGGCGACCGCGCCCCCAACTTCAGCATCCCTGCAGCGGTCGGCGGCAAGGTGTTCACGTTCTCCTTGGCGGAGCAGCTCGCCAAGGGCCCCGTGGTGCTCTACTTCTTTCCGCTGGCCTTCTCGGAGGGCTGCTCGCTCGAGGCGCACCAGTTCGCCGAAGCGACGGCGCAGTTTCAGGCGCTGGGTGCCACGGTGGTGGGTGTGTCGGGCGACGACATCGACACGCTGTCCAAGTTCTCGACCGAGGCGTGCCAGAGCAAGTTTGCGGTGGCGTCGGACCAGAACAAGAAGGTGATCGTGTCGTACGACGCGGTGATGCGGGCGCAGCCGGACTACGCCAACCGCATCTCGTACGTCATCGCCCCCAATGGATCGGTGGTCTACAACTACGTCAACCTGAATCCCGAGCGTCACGTCGAGCGCACGCTGCGCGCACTCAAGGAGTGGGCGTCGGCGGCCAAAAAGGCCAAGTAGCAAGTGATTCGGCTGGGCACGGCGCGGCTGCGCCGCTGGAGGTCTCGCCATGCTGCTGATGATCGACAACTACGACTCGTTCACCTTCAACCTGGTCCAGTACTTCGGCGAGCTGGGCCAGCAGGTGCGCGTGTTTCGCAATGACGAGATCACGGTCGAAGGCATTGCCGAGCTGAAGCCCGAGCGCCTGGTGTTGTCGCCCGGCCCGTGCACGCCCAACGAAGCCGGCGTGTGCGTGCCGGCGATCCAGGCGCTGAGCGGACGGCTGCCCATTCTTGGCGTGTGCCTCGGTCATCAAAGCATCGGCGCGGCGCTCGGCGGGCGCATCGTGCGCGCCAAGCGCCTGATGCACGGCAAGGCGAGCAGCATCACCACCGACGAGCGCGGCGTCTATGCCGGCCTGCCGCGCGAGTTCAGCGTGATCCGCTACCACTCGCTGGTGATCGAGCGCGAATCCTGCCCGCGCGAGCTGGTGGTGACCGCCACCTCCGACGACGGCGAGATCATGGGCGTACGCCACCGCGAGATCGCACTCGAGGGCGTGCAGTTCCATCCCGAGTCCATCCTGTCCGAACACGGGCACGCGATGTTGCGCAACTTCCTGACGATGAAGGTGCACTGATGGCCATGACGACGATCGATTTGCGCAGTGACACGGTCACGCGGCCGACGGCTGCGATGCGCGCCGCGATGCTGCAGGCGCCGCTCGGCGACGACGTGTTCGGCGACGACCCGACGGTCAACGCATTGCAGGAAAAGATTGCCGCGATGCTCGGCAAGGAGGCGGCGCTGTTCATGCCCTCGGGCACGCAGAGCAACCTGTCGGCGCTGATGGCGCACTGCCAGCGCGGCGACGAATATTTGGTGGGCCAGGGCGCGCACACCTACCGCTACGAGGCGGGCGGGGGCGCGGTGCTCGGCAGCATCCAGCCTCAGCCGATCGCCAACCAACCCGATGGCTCGCTGGCACTGGCCGACATCGAGGCGGCCATCAAGCCCGACGATGCGCACTTTGCGCGCACGCGGCTGCTGTGCCTGGAGAACACGTTCGGTGGCAACGTGCTCAGCATCGAGTACTTGCGCCAGGCCACCGACCTGGCCCGCCGCCATGGGCTGGCGACGCATCTGGATGGCGCGCGGCTGTTCAATGCCGCCGTCGCGCTGGCCGCAGGCGGCGATGCGCGGGCCAAAGCCAAGGAGATGGCGCAACTGTTCGACAGCGTGTCGGTGTGCTTCAGCAAAGGCCTCGGCGCACCGGTGGGCTCGGCGCTGGTCGGCAGCCGCGACTTGATCGCGCGCGCCCATCGGGTGCGCAAGATGCTCGGTGGCGGCTTGCGCCAGGCCGGCGTGTTGGCCGCCGCGGCCTTGCATGCGCTCGATCATCACATCGACCGCCTGGCGCAGGACCATGCGCACGCGCGGCAACTGGCCGATGGACTGCGAGGGCTCGGTGGCGTGGCCAACGCGCCGGCCAACACGAACATGGTCTTTGTCGACCTCGCATCCGGGAGCGGTTCGCGCCAGGACACCGTTGGGCGCCTGCGCGAGCAGGGCCTGTTGTGCACCGGCCTGTACAAGCTGCGCCTGGTCACTCACCTTGATGTCAGCGCCAGCGACATCGACCGCGCCGTGCGCATCCTGCGCGAGACGCTATGAACCCGAGGGAGGCTGCCTTGAGCATCACCAACACCGAAGCGCTGACGCGGGTCATCGATCACCGCGAGATCTTCCACGACGAGATGCTGGCGCTGATGCGTCGGATCATGAGCGGCGAGATGTCGCCGGTCATGATCGCGGCGGTGGCCATCGGCCTGCGGGTCAAGAAGGAAACCATCGGCGAGATCGCGGCGGCCGCGCAGGTGATGCGCGAGTTCGCGCTGCGGGTCGACGTGCCGGACAAGCGCCATCTGGTCGACATCGTCGGCACCGGCGGCGACGGCTCGCACAGCTTCAACATCTCGACCGCGTCGACGTTCGTCGCCGCGGCCGCCGGCGCCCGCGTCGCCAAACACGGCGGCCGCAGCGTGTCGAGCACCTCCGGCAGCGCCGATGTGCTGGAAACGCTGGGTGCATTCATCGGCTTGAATCCGGCACAGGTCGCTCAGTGCCTGCAGGAGACCGGCATCGGTTTCATGTTCGCGCCCAGCCACCACGCGTCGATGAAGCATGCCGCGCCAGTGCGCAAGGAACTCGGCGTGCGCACGATCTTCAACATCCTGGGCCCGCTGACCAACCCGGCCAGCGCACCGAATCAGCTGCTCGGCGTGTTCCATCCCGACCTGGTCGGCATCCAGGTGCGCGTGCTGCAGCGCCTGCAGTCCGACCACGTGATGGTGGTCTACGGCATGAATGGCATGGATGAAATCTCGCTGTCGGGCGAGACCCTGGTGGGCGAGCTGAAGAATGGCGAGGTGCGCGAGTACGTGGTGCACCCCAGCGACTTCGGGCTGCCGGTCTACGACTCGCGTGCGCTGAAGGTGGCCGACACAACGGAGTCGGTGCGTTGCATTCAGCGTGCGTTGGCCAACGAGGATGGCCCGGTGCGCGACGTGGTGCTGCTCAATGCGGGCGCCGCGCTGTACTGCGCGGGAGTCGCCGGCTCGGTGACCGAAGGCGTGAAGCACGCGCGCGAGGTCGTGGCCTCGGGTGCGGCGGCGACCAAGCTCGAGCAGTTCGTCAAGGTCACGCAGCGGTACAAGCCGGCGGGCTGAGCCCCAGTGCCATGAGCGACATCCTGCAGCGCATCGTGGCCGTCAAGCGCGAAGAGGTGGCGGCTGCGAAGGCGCGGCGCACGCTGGCTGCCGTGCAGGCGGCCGCGCGCCAACAGGCGCCGCCACGCGGCTTCGAAGCGGCCTTGCGAACCGCGATGGCCGATGGGCGTGCCGCGGTGATCGCCGAGGTGAAGAAGGCGAGCCCGAGCAAAGGTGTGTTGCGCGAGCACTTCGTGCCGGCGGAAATCGCGGCCAGCTATGCACGCCACGGCGCCGCCTGCTTGAGCGTGCTCACCGACGAGACCTTCTTTCAGGGCTGCGCGGCGTTCCTGGAACAGGCCCGCGCGGCGTGCGAGTTGCCGGCTCTGCGCAAGGACTTCATCGTCGACGAGTACCAGGTCTACGAGTCGCGCGCGATGGGGGCCGACTGCATCCTGTTGATCGCGGCTTGCTTGGAGGACGACCAGCTCGCCGCATTCGAGTCGTGCGCCCATGCGCTGGGCATGGGCGTGCTGGTGGAGGTGCACGACTCGGCCGAACTCGAGCGCGCACTGCGCTTGAAGACCGCGCTGGTCGGGGTGAACAACCGCAATCTGCGCACGTTCGAGGTGTCGCTCGACACGACGTTGGCGCTGCGGCCTCGCGTCGCCGGCGATCGCCTGCTGATTGCCGAATCGGGCATCCTGGTCCGTGCCGACGTGCAGCGACTGCGCGCGGCGGGCGTGCACGCCTTCTTGGTTGGCGAGGCGTTCATGCGGGCCCCCGAGCCGGGGCGCGCGCTCGCCGAGCTGTTCGATTGATCGCGTGGCGGCCGTGCTGCCCGACAACCGCCTGCGCGAGCCGTTGGCGGCTTCGCTCGAGCGCGTGGCCCCCGATTGGCGCGGGATCGTTGACCGCTGGAAGCGCAGCCCCGAGGGCAAAGCCCTGATCGAACGCGTCGAGGCGCGTCGCCTCGATGGCGCCCCGATCTATCCCAGCGACCCGTTGCGCGCGCTGGCGCTGACGCCGCGGTCCCAAGTGCGTGCGGTGATCCTGGGCCAGGATCCCTACCATGGTCCAGGTCAGGCGGAGGGTCTTGCGTTCTCCGTGCCACCCGGGGTGCCGGCACCGCCGAGCCTGCGCAACGTGCTCGCCGAGATGACGCGAGACCTGGGTTTGCCAGCGCAAGCCGGAACCAGCCTCACCGGTTGGGCGCGCCAAGGTGTGCTGCTGCTCAACACCGTGCTGACGGTCGAAGACGGCCTGCCCGGCAGCCACGCAAGATTCGGATGGGAAGCACTCACTGACGAGATACTCAAAGAGTTGATTGAGGTTGATCGCCCGCTTGCGTTCATGCTCTGGGGCATGCACGCCGCCGGCAAACTGGCGCTCTTCGATGGCGCGGCGAGGGCGCGGCACTGTGTGCTGGTGTCGAACCACCCGTCGCCGTTGTCGGCGCGGCGCGGTCCGACCCCCTTCATCGGCTGCGGGCACTTTCGAGCCGCGATGACGTTTCTATCGGGCGTTGATCCCGCGCGTGCGCCGATCGATTGGCGGGTCTGAGGCGGTCAGGCAAGACCTATGCCCGTGCTAAACTCTGCGGTTCGCTGCGGAGGGGTGCCCGAGTGGCTAAAGGGGGCAGACTGTAAATCTGTTGGCTTACGCCTACGTTGGTTCGAATCCAACCTCCTCCACCACAGCAATGAAGAACGGCTCCGGTCAGAGAAGGCGCGATTCAGATCAAGCAGGTCTGGCCTGTTGCGGCTTCGGGCGGGAGTAGTTCAATGGCAGAACCTTAGCCTTCCAAGCTAATGACGCGGGTTCGATTCCCGTCTCCCGCTCCAAACGTCATCGTCAGTGGTCTGGGCATGCGCCCCTCGGTACCCAGACCCGTGTCGATGCCCATGTGGCTCAGTGGTAGAGCACTCCCTTGGTAAGGGAGAGGTCGCGCGTTCGATCCGCGCCATGGGCACCACCCGCCATACCGGAACAACGAACGAGAGTCCTTCGCTAGGAGCGATCAAATGGCAAAAGGCAAATTTGCGAGAACCAAGCCGCACGTGAACGTGGGGACGATTGGGCACGTGGACCATGGCAAGACCACGCTGACGGCGGCGATGACGTCGGTGCTGGCGGCCAAGTTTGGCGGTGAGGCCAAGGCGTACGACCAGATCGACGCTGCGCCCGAAGAGAAAGCGCGCGGCATCACCATCAACACCGCGCACGTCGAGTACGAGACCAGCAAGCGCCACTACGCGCACGTCGACTGCCCCGGGCACGCCGACTATGTGAAGAACATGATCACCGGCGCGGCGCAAATGGACGGCGCGATTCTCGTGGTCAGTGCCGCCGACGGCCCCATGCCGCAGACGCGCGAGCACATCCTGCTGGCACGCCAGGTCGGGGTGAAATACATCATCGTCTTCATGAACAAGTGCGACATGGTCGACGACGCCGAACTGCTCGAGCTCGTCGAGATGGAAGTGCGCGAGCTGCTCAGCAAGTACGAATTCCCCGGCGACGACACCCCCATCGTCAAAGGCTCGGCCAAGCTCGCCATGGAAGGCGACAAGGGCGAGCTCGGCGAACAAGCCATCATGAAGCTCGCCGACGCGCTGGACGCCTACATCCCGCAGCCCGAGCGCGCCATCGACGGCGCCTTCCTGATGCCGGTGGAAGACGTGTTCAGCATCTGCGGCCGCGGCACCGTGGTCACGGGCCGCGTCGAGCGTGGCGTGGTCAAGGTGGGCGACGAAATCGAAATCGTCGGCATCCGCGCCACCCAGAAGACCACCTGCACCGGCGTGGAGATGTTCAGAAAGCTGCTCGACCAGGGCCAGGCCGGCGACAACGTGGGCATCCTGCTGCGCGGCACCAAGCGCGAAGAAGTCGAGCGCGGCCAAGTGCTGTGCAAGCCAGGCTCCATCAAGCCGCACACCCACTTCACCGCCGAGATCTACGTGCTCAGCAAGGAAGAGGGCGGACGGCACACCCCGTTCTTCAACAACTACCGGCCGCAGTTTTACTTCCGCACCACCGACGTGACCGGGAGCGGTGGAGCTGCCCAAGGACAAGGAGATGGTGATGCCGGGCGACAACGTCAGCATCACGGTCAAGCTGATCGCCCCGATCGCCATGGAAGAGGGCCTGCGCTTCGCCATCCGCGAGGGCGGCAGAACCGTCGGCTCCGGCGTCGTGGCAAAAATCATCGAGTAAGGAACGGTTCCACAGGGGTATAGCTCAACTGGCAGAGCGTCGGTCTCCAAAACCGAAGGTTGGGGGTTCGATTCCCTCTGCCCCTGCCACCTGGAACTGTTCGCTGATTGACCACCCATGAACGCACCTGCATCCGTCGAAACCGTCTCCACCGCCGCCGACAAGGCCAAGCTGGCCGCTGCCGGCGTGTTGGTGGTGGGCGGCATCGCGGCCTTTTACCTGCTGGGCCAGAAGGACCTGTGGCTGCGCGTCGTCGCGCTGCTCGTGCTGCTGGCTGCGGCGGTGGCGATGTTCTTCGTGTCCGAGCCCGGCAAGCAGTTGATCGCGTTCGGGCGCGATTCGGCACGCGAGGTGCGCAAGGTCGTGTGGCCTTCGCGCAAGGAAGCGATCCAGATGACCGGCTACGTGTTCGCGTTCGTCATCGTGATGGCGCTGTTCCTGTGGTTGACCGACAAGACGTTGGAATGGGTTCTGTACGACCTGATCCTGGGCTGGAAGCGCTGAAGGACTGTCGAGCATGAGTGAAGAACAAGCCGCTGCTGAAGCCGCTGCCGCCGCCTCGGGTTTGCGCTGGTATGTGGTGCATGCCTATTCGGGCATGGAAAAAGCCGTCGAGCGCAACCTCAAGGAGCGCATCGAGCGCTCGGGCATGCAGGCCAAGTTCGGCCGCATCCTGGTGCCCACCGAAGAAGTGGTGGAGCTCAAGGGCGGCAAGAAGGCGGTCACGCAGCGCCGCTTCTTCCCCGGCTACGTGCTGGTGGAGATGCTGCTCGACGACGACACGTGGCACTTGGTCAAGCACACCAGCAAGGTCACCGGCTTCGTCGGCGGCGCGCGCAACCGTCCGGCGCCGATCTCCGAAGCCGAGGTGATGAAGATCGTCAACCAGATGCAGGAAGGCATCGACAAGCCCAAGCCCAAGGTGGAGTGGCAGGTCGGCGAACTGGTGCGTGTGAAGGAAGGTCCGTTCACCGACTTCAACGGTGCGGTCGAAGAGGTGAACTACGAGAAGTCCAAGGTCAAGGTGTCGGTGACGATCTTCGGTCGCGCCACCGGCGTGGAACTGGACTTCTCGCAGGTCGAGAAAGTCTGATGAACGGAGTTCATCGGACTTCGCCGAAGGCCCGCGGGGCCGCAGGCAAGGTTTGAGTTGAATCGGTTCGCGGCGCATGGACCCGGCGCCTCGGATGTTGAATGCAACGGGTCGAATGACGAGGAGCCCGCGGCGGCTTAAGTGCGCCAGAGGCGTTTGAACTCGATAGGAGCCCTTCGTGGCAAAGAAAATCGTCGGCTTCATCAAGCTGCAAATCCCGGCCGGAAAGGCCAATCCGTCGCCCCCCGTGGGCCCGGCGCTCGGTCAGCGCGGCCTCAACATCATGGAGTTCTGCAAGGCGTTCAACGCGCAGACCCAGAGCATGGAGCCGGGGTTGATGCTGCCGGTGGTGATCACCGCATTCGCGGACAAGTCGTTCACCTTCGTGCTGAAGACGCCGCCGGCCACCGTGCTGATCAAGAAGGCGATCAAGCTCGAGAAGGGATCCGGCAAGCCCAACTCCGACAAGGTGGGCAAGATCACCCGCGCCCAGCTCGAAGAGATCGCCAAGATGAAGCTGAAGGACCTGACCGCCGCCGACCTGGACGCCGCGGTCAAGACCATCGCGGGCTCGGCCCGTTCGATGGGCGTCACGGTGGAAGGGGTCTGACATGGCACAAGTCACCGAAGCGCGAGAAAGCTCTGGCCGGCAAGGTCGACAGCAACAAGCTCTACGAGATCGACGCGGCCATCGCCCTTGTCAAGGAATGCGCCAAGGCGAAGTTCGATGAATCGATCGATGTGGCTGTGCAGTTGGGCATCGATCCGAAGAAATCCGACCAGGTCGTGCGCGGCGCGGTCGTGTTGCCCAACGGCACCGGCAAGACCAAGCGCGTGGCCGTGTTCGCGCAGGGCGCCAAGGCCGATGAGGCCAGGGCCGCAGGCGCCGATGTGGTGGGCATGGACGACCTGGCCGCACAAGTGAAGGCCGGCAACCTGAATTTCGACGTGGTGATCGCGTCGCCCGACACGATGCGCATCGTCGGTACCTTGGGTCAGATCCTCGGTCCGCGCGGGCTGATGCCCAACCCGAAGGTCGGCACTGTGACGCCCGATGTGGCCACCGCGGTGAAGAACGCCAAGGCCGGCCAGGTGCAATACCGCGTCGACAAGGCCGGCATCGTGCACGCCACGATCGGTCGGCGCTCGTTCGAGTCCGACAAGCTGCGCGGCAATCTGAGCGCGCTGCTCGATGCATTGAACAAGTCCAAGCCGTCGACGGTGAAAGGCATCTACCTGCGCAAGCTGGCGGTGTCGTCGACGATGGGGATCGGGGTGCGAGTCGACACGTCGACCGTGACCGCGACCGCCGCTTGAGCTGACTGGATTTGAGGGCCGCCGGGGAGTTGTCGGCGGCTTCTGAAGGATGGTGGGGCGTGGCGGTGCACAACTGCCACGCGCCATCGAAGACCGCTGGTGGTGTTCACTGCTCGTTGGTGGCACCGTAATTGCGAGTCGGCAACGGCTCGATGCCAGCGCAGATGGCGGTCCCGTCTGAAGGACGTTTTGTGGCATCGAAGAGTTTTGATGGCGCAGGGGTTCGGAAGGCCAGGTCGCTGCAACCCGGTGCGCCGGTCGCATTGCCTCAGGGTGAATGCGTTGGCGCGATTCGTAAGGAGTAGACCTTGAGTCTCAGTCGAACAGACAAGGCATCCGTGGTGGAGGACGTGGGCAAGCACATTGCCAACGCCCAGACACTGGCGCTGGCTGAGTACCGTGGCCTCACCGTCGAACACTTGAACGCGCTGCGCAGGCAGGCGCGCGACAAGGGTGTGTACCTTCACGTGCTGAAGAACACGCTCGCCCGTCGCGCCGTCGCCGGCACCTCGTTCGAGGTGGCGAAGGAGGCCATGGTCGGCCCGCTGATCTACAGCTTTTCCGAAGACGCGGTCGCCGCGGCGAAAGTCATCTCCGACTTCGCCAAAGGCAACGACAAGCTGATCGTCAAAGGTGGTGCGTACGCTGGCAAGGCGCTGGATGCCAACGGGGTCAAGGCCCTGGCTTCCATCCCGTCGCGCGAGGTGCTGATCGCCCAGATCGCCGGCATGTTGCGCTCGCCGATCCAGCGGCTGGCCGGCGTGTTGGCCGCACTGGCCGAGAAGAAGGGCGCTGCCGCCTGACCGCATTTCGATTCAACGAACCCATTCAAGCATTCGAGGTAAATCAAATGGCATTCGACAAAGACGCTTTTCTGTCGGCGATGGACAGCATGACCGTGATGGAGCTCAACGACCTGGTCAAGGCCATCGAAGAGAAGTTCGGCGTGTCGGCCGCGGCGATGGCCGCACCGGCCGCAGGTGGTGGCGGCGGTGCCGCTGCAGCGGTGGTTGAAGAGAAGACCGAGTTCACCGTGATGCTGAACGAAGCCGGCGCCAACAAGGTGCAGGTGATCAAGGCCGTGCGCGAGATCACCGGCCTGGGCCTGAAGGAAGCCAAGGATCTGGTCGACGGTGCGCCGAAGCCCGTGAAGGAAGCCATCCCCAAGGCCGACGCCGAAGCCGCCCTGAAGAAGCTGGTCGACGCCGGTGCGAAGGCAGAGATCAAGTAAACGTGGAAAGCGGGTTCGGTGCTCCGCACCGAACCCTGTCCGGGGGCTGCCGCACAAGCGGCCCTGCGGAGACCACTTGCAAGTGCAGCGTTCATCGCCACTTGCAAGTGTTCTCTGATCCGACTGCAGAGAACTCGGTTTGGTCGGGCCCAGGGGTGCAATGCCCCGGGGTTGTCCGCCAGCGGCTGGTAGTGGCCAGCCACCAAGCTTGGGGCGCAACGCCCAAAGTCGCCAGTCGCCGACCGCCGTGGCTCATGGCCCTGAGCCGCACGGTTGAACCGGAGTGATCAATGGCGCAAGCTTCTCCCTACAGCTACACCGAGCGCAAACGCATCCGCAAGAGCTTTGGCAAGCGCGCGAGCGTGCTCAACGTGCCGTACCTGCTGACGATGCAGCGTGAGGCCTACGTGGCCTTCCTGCAGAAAGACGTTCATCCACAAAAACGCAAGCCCGAGGGCTTGCAGGCCGCCTTCATCGCGGCCTTCCCGATCGTGTCGCACAACAGCATGGTCGAGATGAAGTTCATCGAATACAACATGGCCAAGCCGCCGTTTGACGTGCGCGAGTGCCAGCAGCGCGGCCTCACGTACGCGGCGGCCGTGCGCGCCAAGCTGCAGATGATCATCTACGACCGCGAGTCGCATCCGGCCAAGGTGGTCAAGGAGATCAAGGAGCAAGAGGTCTACATGGGTGAGGTGCCCCTGATGACCGACTACGGCTCGTTCATCGTCAACGGCACCGAGCGCGTGATCGTGTCGCAGCTGCACCGCTCGCCGGGCGTGTTCTTCGAGCACGACAAGGGCAAGACGCATTCGAGCGGCAAGCTGCTGTTCAGCGCCCGCATCATTCCGTACCGCGGCTCGTGGCTGGACTTCGAGTTCGACCCGAAAGACATCCTCTACTTCCGCGTCGACCGCCGCCGCAAGATGCCGGTGACGATCCTGCTGAAGGCCATCGGCCTGACGCCCGAAGCGATCCTGGCGCACTTCTTCGTGACCGACAGCTTCCGGCTGATGGACACCGGTGCGCAGATGGAATTCGTGGCCGACCGCCTGCGCGGCGAAGTCGCACGCTTCGACATCACCGACAAGCAGGGCAACGTGATCGTCGAGAAGGACAAGCGCATCACTGCGCGCCATGTGCGCCAGCTCGAGCAGACTGGCACGCAGTACATCACCGTGCCGGAAGACTTCCTGGTCGGCCGCATCGTGGCGCGCAACATGGTCGACCCCGAGACGGGCGAGATCGTGGCCAAGGCCAACGACGAGCTGACCGAAAGCCTGCTGAAGAAGCTGCGTGCGGCCAACATCAAAGAGATCCAGTGCCTCTACACCAACGAGCTGGATCAGGGCGCGTACATCAGTCAGACGCTGGGCCTCGATGAAACCGCCGACGAGCTCGCCGCGCGTGTGGCCATCTACCGCATGATGCGCCCCGGCGAGCCGCCGACCGAGGACGCCGTGCAGGCGCTGTTCGGGCGCCTGTTCTACAACGAGGACACCTACGACCTGTCGCGCGTCGGGCGCATGAAGTTCAATGCCCGCGTCGGCCGCGACGTGCCCGAAGGCCCGATGACGCTGACCAACGAGGACATCCTCGACGTGGTCAAGATCCTGGTCGAGCTGCGCAACGGCCGTGGCGAGGTCGACGACATCGACCACCTCGGCAATCGCCGCGTGCGCTGCGTCGGCGAGTTGGCCGAGAACCAGTTCCGCTCCGGCCTGGCGCGCATCGAAAAGGCAGTGAAGGAGCGCCTCGGCCAGGCCGAGGCCGAGCCGCTTGATGCCGCACGACCTGATCAACTCCAAGCCGATCTCCGCGGCGCTGAAGGAGTTCTTCGGCGCGTCGCAGCTGAGCCAGTTCATGGACCAGACCAACCCGCTGTCGGAGATCACGCACAAGCGTCGCGTCTCTGCGCTGGGCCCGGGCGGTCTGACACGCGAGCGCGCCGGCTTCGAAGTGCGCGACGTGCACCCCACGCATTACGGCCGGGTGTGCCCGATCGAGACGCCGGAAGGCCCGAACATCGGCCTGATCAACTCGCTGGCGCTGTTTGCCCAGCTCAACGAGTACGGTTTCCTCGAGACGCCGTATCGCCGCGTGCAGGATGGCAAGGTGACCGACCAGATCGACTACCTGTCGGCGATCGAAGAAGGCAAGTACGTCATCGCACAGGCCAACGCTTCGCTGGGTGCCGACGGCAGCCTGACCGATGAGTTGGTGTCGGCGCGCGAGAAGGGCGAATCGGTGCTGACCTCGCCGGAACGTGTGCAGTACATGGACGTGGCGCCGGCGCAGATCGTGTCGGTGGCGGCCTCCTTGGTGCCGTTCCTCGAGCACGACGACGCCAACCGCGCGCTGATGGGCGCCAACATGCAGCGCCAGGCCGTGCCGACACTGCGTCCCGAGAAGGCGTTCGTCGGCACCGGCATCGAGCGCGTGGCCGCGGTCGATTCCGGCACCGTCGTGGTGGCGCGGCGCGGTGGCGTGGTGGACTACGTCGACACCAACCGCATCGTGATCCGCGTCAACGACAACGAGACGGTGGCCGGCGAAGTCGGCGTCGACATCTACAACCTGATCAAGTACCAGCGTTCCAACCAGAACACCAACATCCACCAGCGCCCGATCGTCAAGCGCGGCGACAAGGTGGAATCGGGCGACGTGGTGGCCGACGGTGCCAGCACCGACCTGGGCGAGCTCGCGCTCGGCCAGAACATGCTGGTGGCCTTCATGCCGTGGAACGGCTACAACTTCGAAGACTCGATCCTGATCAGCGAACGTGTGGTCGCCGACGACCGCTACACCTCGATCCACATCGAGGAGCTGGTGGTGATGGCGCGCGACACGAAGCTGGGCGCCGAGGAAATCACCCGCGACATCCCGAACTTGAGCGAGCAGCAGCTCGCGCGCCTGGATGAATCCGGCATCGTCTACATCGGTGCCGAGGTCAACCCCGGCGACGTGCTGGTCGGCAAGGTCACGCCCAAGGGCGAGACCACGCTGACGCCGGAAGAAAAACTGCTGCGCGCGATCTTCGGCGAGAAGGCGAGCGACGTGAAGGACACGTCGCTGCGCGTCGAGCAGGGCACCAACGGCACGGTGATCGACGTGCAGGTGTTCACCCGTGAAGGCATCCAGCGCGACAAGCGCGCCCAGCAGATCATCGACGACGAGCTGAAGCGCTTCCGCCTGGACCTGAACGACCAGCTGCGCATCGTCGAGGCCGACGCGTTCGACCGCATCGAGAAGCTGCTGATCGGCAAGCCGGCCAACGGTGGACCGAACAAGATCGCCAAGGGTATGACGATCTCCAAGGAGTACCTGACCGAGGTCGAGAAGTACCACTGGTTCGACATCCGCCCGGCGGACGAAGACCTGGCCAACCAGCTCGAGAGCATCAAGAACTCGCTCGAGCAGACGCGCCACAGCTTCGACCTGGCATTCGAAGAAAAGCGCAAGAAGCTGACGCAGGGCGACGAGCTGCCCGCCGGCGTGCTGAAGATGGTGAAGGTCTACCTCGCCGTCAAGCGCCGGCTGCAGCCTGGCGACAAGATGGCCGGCCGCCACGGCAACAAGGGCGTGGTGTCGAAGATCGTTCCGGTCGAAGACATGCCCTACATGGCCGACGGCACACCGGTGGACATCGTGCTCAACCCGCTGGGCGTGCCGTCGCGCATGAACGTGGGCCAAGTGCTCGAAGTGCATTTGGGCTGGGCCGCCAAAGGCATCGGCCACCGCATCGGCGACATGCTGCAAAGCGAATCGCGCGTGGCGCAGCTGCGCCAGTTCCTCGATCAGCTCTACAACCGCTCTGGCGGCAAGAGCGAGACGCTGGAGCGCGTGCCCGACCACGAGCTGCTGGAGATGGCTGAGAACCTTGCGCAGGGCGTTCCGTTCGCCACGCCGGTGTTCGATGGCGCCGCCGAGAGCGAGATCCGCGGCATGCTGCATCTGGCTTACCCCGAGGACATCGCGGTGCGCAAGGGCCTGAACGCCACGCGCACGCAGGCGATGCTGCACGACGGTCGCACCGGCGAGGCATTCGAGCGCCCGGTGACCGTGGGCTACATGCACGTGCTGAAGCTGCACCACCTGGTGGACGACAAGATGCACGCGCGTTCCACCGGCCCGTACTCGCTCGTTACCCAGCAGCCGCTGGGCGGCAAGGCGCAGTTCGGCGGCCAGCGCTTCGGCGAGATGGAAGTCTGGGCGCTGGAAGCCTACGGCGCGAGCTACGTGCTGCAGGAAATGCTGACCGTGAAGTCCGACGACGTGAACGGCCGCACCAAGGTCTACGAAAACATCGTCAAGGGCGAGCACGCCATCGATGCCGGCATGCCGGAGTCCTTCAATGTCTTGGTCAAGGAGATCCGATCCCTTGGCATCGACATTGAACTGGAACGCAATTAAGGAGAAAAGGATGAAGGGACTACTCGACCTTTTCAAGCAATTCACCCCCGACGAGCACTTCGATGCGATCCGCATCGGCATTGCATCGCCGGAGAAGATCCGCTCCTGGTCGTTCGGCGAGGTGAAGAAGCCCGAGACGATCAACTACCGCACTTTCAAGCCCGAGCGCGATGGTCTGTTCTGCGCCAAGATCTTTGGCCCGATCAAGGACTACGAGTGCCTGTGCGGCAAGTACAAGCGCCTGAAGCACCGCGGCGTGATCTGCGAGAAGTGCGGCGTCGAGGTCACGCAGACCAAGGTGCGCCGCGAGCGCATGGGTCACATCGACCTCGCCGCACCCTGCGCGCACATCTGGTTCTTGAAGAGCCTGCCGTCGCGCCTGGGCCTCGTGCTCGACATGACACTGCGCGACATCGAGCGCGTGCTGTACTTCGAAGCCTACGTGGTGGTCGACCCGGGCATGACGCCGCTGAAGAAGTTCAGCATCATGACCGAGGAAGACTACGACGCGAAGCGCACCGAGTACGGTGACGAGTTCATCGCGCTGATGGGCGCCGAAGGCGTGCAGAAGCTGCTGGGCGACATCGATCTCGACGTCGAGATCGAGAAGCTGCGCGGCGACATGACCGGCTCGGAGCTCAAGGTCAAGAAGAACTCCAAGCGCCTGAAGGTGCTCGAGGCGTTCAAGAAGAGTGGCATCAAGCCCGACTGGATGGTGATGTCGGTGCTGCCGGTGCTGCCGCCCGACCTGCGTCCGCTGGTGCCGCTGGACGGCGGCCGCTTTGCGACCTCCGACCTCAACGACCTGTACCGTCGCGTCATCAACCGCAACAACCGCCTGGCGCGGCTGCTGGAGCTGAAGGCGCCCGAGATCATCGTGCGCAACGAGAAGCGCATGCTGCAGGAGGCGGTGGATTCGCTGCTCGACAACGGCCGTCGCGGCAAGGCGATGACCGGGGCCAACAAGCGGGCGCTGAAGTCGCTGGCCGACATGATCAAGGGCAAGAGCGGCCGCTTCCGGCAGAACCTGCTGGGCAAGCGCGTCGACTACTCGGGCCGCTCGGTCATCACCGTGGGCCCGACGCTCAAGCTGCACCAGTGCGGCCTGCCCAAGCTGATGGCGCTCGAGCTGTTCAAGCCATTCATCTTCTCGCGCCTCGAAGCCATGGGCATCGCCACCACGATCAAGGCGGCGAAAAAAGAGGTCGAATCCGGCACGCCGGTGGTGTGGGACATCCTCGAAGAGGTGATCAAGGAGCACCCGATCCTGCTGAACCGCGCGCCGACGCTGCACCGCCTGGGCATCCAGGCGTTCGAGCCGGTGCTGATCGAAGGCAAGGCGATCCAGCTGCATCCGCTGGTGTGCGCGGCGTTCAACGCCGACTTCGACGGCGACCAGATGGCCGTGCACGTGCCGCTGTCCATCGAAGCCCAGATGGAAGCGCGCGCGCTGATGCTGGCGTCGAACAACGTGCTGTTCCCCGCCAACGGCGAGCCGTCGATCGTGCCGAGCCAGGACGTGGTGCTGGGCCTGTACTACGCCTCGCGCGAGCGCGTCAACGGCAAGGGCGAGGGCATGATGTTCAGCGACCTTGCCGAAGTGCAACGCGCGCTCGACAACGGCATGGTGGAGATCACCGCGCGCGTGTCGGTGCGCTTGACCGAGTGGGTCAAGGACAAGGGCAACGGCGGCGAATTCGTGGCGCAGACCGGTCTGGTCGAAACCACCGTGGGCCGTGCGCTGCTGTCGGAGATCCTGCCCAAGGGCCTGCCGTTCTCCAACATCAACAAGACGCTGAAGAAGAAGGAGATCTCGCGTCTGATCAACGCGTCGTTCCGGCGCTGCGGTCTGAAGGAAACGGTGGTGTTCGCCGACCGGCTGCTGCAGTCGGGCTTCCGGCTGGCCACGCGCGCGGGCATCTCGATCTCGATCGACGACATGCTGGTGCCGAAGGAGAAGCCGGGTCTGATCGAGCGCGCCGAGAAGGAAGTGAAGGAGATCGAGCAGCAGTACGTCTCGGGTCTCGTCACTGCCGGCGAGCGCTACAACAAGGTGGTCGACATCTGGGGCAAGACCGGCGACGAAGTCGGCAAGGTCATGATGAGCCAGCTCTCGAAAGAGAAGGTACTCGACCGCAACGGCAAGCAGGTGGAGCAGGAGTCGTTCAACTCCATCTACATGATGGCCGACTCGGGCGCGCGCGGCAGCGCGGCGCAGATCCGCCAGCTGGCGGGCATGCGCGGCCTGATGGCCAAGCCGGACGGCTCGATCATCGAGACGCCGATCACGGCCAACTTCCGCGAAGGCCTGAACGTGCTGCAGTACTTCAACTCCACGCACGGCGCCCGCAAGGGCCTGGCCGACACGGCGTTGAAGACGGCGAACTCGGGCTACCTGACGCGGCGCCTGGTCGACGTGACGCAAGACCTGGTCGTGACGCAAGACGATTGCGGCACCGGCAACGGCTTTGCGACGCGTGCGCTGGTCGAAGGCGGTGAGGTGATCGAAAGCCTGCGCGACCGCATCCTGGGTCGCGTCGCAGCGGTCGACGTGCCGCACCCGGAGACCCAGCAGGTCATCGTGGATGCCGGCGCCATGCTCGACGAAGAGGCGCTCGACGACATCGAGAACGCCGGCGTCGACGAGGTCAAGGTGCGCACGCCGCTCACCTGCGAAACGCGCTTCGGCATCTGCGCCAAGTGCTACGGCCGCGATCTGGGTCGCGGCGGGCTGGTCAACGTCGGCGAGGCGGTCGGTGTGATCGCCGCGCAGTCGATCGGCGAGCCGGGCACGCAGCTGACGATGCGCACGTTCCACATTGGTGGCGCGGCGCAGCGCGCGGCGGTGGCCAACAACGTGGAAGCCAAGTCCGACGGCATCGTCGGCTTCAACACCACGATGCGCTACGTGACCAGTGCCAAGGGCGAGCTGGTGGTGATCGCGCGCTCCGGTGAGGTGATCATCCTCGACAGCCACCACCGCGAGCGCGAGCGCCACAAGGTGCCGTACGGCGCCACCTTGAACGTGAAGGCCGATCAGTCGATCAAGGCCGGCACGGTGCTCGCCACGTGGGATCCGCTGACGCGACCGATCATCACCGAGTTCGCGGGCCGCGCGAAGTTCGAGAACGTCGAAGAAGGCGTCACGGTGGCCAAGCAGGTCGACGAGGTCACGGGCCTGTCGACACTGGTGGTCATCGACCCGAAGCGCCGCGGCGCGACCAAGGTCGTGCGCCCGCAGGTCAAGCTGCTCGACAGCATGGCGCAGGAGGTCAAGATCCCCGGCACCGACCACTCGGTGACGATCGGCTTCCCGGTCGGCTCGCTGATCCAGATCCGCGACGGGCAAGACCTCGCGCCTGGCGAGGTGCTGGCGCGCATCCCGGTCGAAGGCCAGAAGACGCGCGACATCACCGGCGGCTTGCCGCGGGTGGCCGAGCTGTTCGAGGCCCGCAGCCCGAAGGACAAGGGCACGTTGGCCGAGATCACCGGCACGGTGTCGTTCGGCAAGGAGACCAAGGGCAAGGTGCGGCTGCAGATCACCGACCCGGACGGCAAGGTCTACGAAGAGCTGGTGCCCAAGGAGAAGAACATCCTGGTGCACGAAGGCCAGGTGGTGAACCGGGGCGAGCTGATCGTCGACGGCGCGGCGGATCCGCAGGACATCCTGCGCCTGCTGGGGGTCGAAGAGTTGGCACGCTACATCGTCGACGAGGTGCAGGACGTGTACCGCCTGCAGGGCGTGAAGATCAACGACAAGCACATCGAAGTGATCGTGCGGCAGATGCTGCGTCGCGTGGCCGTGGCCAACCCCGGCGACGCCAACTACATCGCCGGCGAGCAGGTCGAGCGCTCGGAGTTGTTCGACACCAACGACCGCCTGCGCGGCGAAGGCAAGCTGCCGGCCACCTACAACGACCTGCTGCTGGGCATCACCAAGGCCAGCCTGTCGACCGACTCGTTCATCTCGGCGGCCTCCTTCCAGGAGACCACCCGGGTACTGACCGAGGCGGCGATCATGGGCAAGCGCGACGAGTTGCGCGGCCTGAAGGAGAACGTCATCGTCGGTCGCCTGATTCCTGCAGGCACCGGCATGGCGTACCACCAGGCGCGCAAGACCAAGGAAGAGATGGACGAGACCGAGCGTCGTGCGATCGCCCTGCAAGAGGCCGAAGAGCTGGCAGCGGCGCAACTGGCCAACGTCGATGCGCAAGCCGCAGCGGCGGGTGCCGGAGGCGGCGAGACCACCGAGTGATTTCGCGCGCGGTCTGACCGATCGGGGCGGCCTTCGGGCCGCCCTTTTTCATGCGGCGTCGCTCGCGGCCGCCGGTTGGCGCGCTGCGTGCTCGCGCTGCCACAACGCCGGCGGGGCGATCACCACGCCGCGCGCGGTGGCGCGGCGGCGCAGTGCGAGCAACGCCTTGTCGCGCGAGACGAGCCAACATGGCGGGCAACCAAGGGCCAAGTCGATGAACATCTGGTCTGCCGGATCGCGGCAGACCAAGGCGTCGCGCGGTGCGGGCACGGCGGCCTCGCTCAATGTGGCCAATGCCTCAAGATCGATAGTTAGTGCAAGCTTTTGCGCTGAATCCCAGCGCGCGGCAAGCGGGCGCGCGAGAACCCATCGGAGTTCATCGAGCATGGCCGGCGTGGCGCACCACGTCCATCGCCTTTGCCTGATCGCGTCGCCCAAAGCCAGCGCCGACGGCTCGCGGAACACCAGCCAGTCGAGCACCGCGTTGGTGTCGAGCACCACGCGCGGCGTGTCAGTGGCGCCTGCGGTCATCGGCTCGCGCCCTCGACGGAGCGACGCTGGAGGTCGAGCCTTGTGAGGCCTTCGATCGACGGCATATAATCCGCGGCTTTTCGGCAGATTCTGCCCGCGCGCTCTTTGTCGCGGCTCGAGCGGTTCACCCGTCTCGCCGCCTTCCGGGAGCGCCCGGCATTGTGCCGTCGAGCTTAAGCGCCACACTCACCGGAACCGTTCCAGCCATGCCCACCATCAATCAGCTCGTGCGCCTCGGCCGCAAGGTCGAAGCGACCAAGAGCAAGTCGCCGGCGATGCAAAACTCACCGCAACGCCGCGGCGTGTGCACTCGCGTGTACACCACCACGCCCAAGAAGCCGAACTCGGCGCTGCGCAAGGTGGCCAAGGTGCGCCTGACCAACGGCTTCGAGGTCATCTCCTACATCGGCGGCGAAGGCCACAACCTGCAGGAGCACTCGGTGGTGCTGGTGCGCGGTGGCCGCGTGAAGGATCTGCCCGGCGTGCGCTACCACATCGTGCGCGGCTCGCTCGACCTGCAAGGCGTCAAGGATCGCAAGCAGTCGCGCTCGAAGTACGGCGCCAAGCGACCCAAGAAGGCGTAACGGCTTCGAGAGCGGCTCCGCCAACATGAAAGCCGGTCCCTTGGACCGGCTCCGTAGCCGGGTCAGTTTTTCTGGTACCGGCGAGTAAGTGAAGGGTCTTGATGGTCCTTCGAGGCGTGGCCCGAAAGGGCTCACCCAACTGAAACTGAAAGAAGGAAGACTCCAATGCCACGTCGTCGCGAAGTACCCAAGCGCGAGATCCTGCCCGATCCGAAGTTCGGCTCGGTCGACCTCTCGAAGTTCATGAACGTCGTGATGGAATCCGGCAAGAAGGCTGTGGCCGAATCGATCATCTATGGCGCGCTCGACCAGGTCGAGAAGAAGGCGGGCAAAGACCCGATGGAAATCTTCCTGACCGCGTTGAACAACGTGAAGCCGATGGTCGAGGTGAAGTCGCGGCGCGTCGGTGGTGCGAACTACCAGGTGCCCGTGGAAGTGCGGCCGATCCGGCGCGTGGCGCTGGCGATGCGCTGGCTCAAGGAGTCGGCCCGCAAGCGCGGCGAAAAGTCGATGGCCGCGCGTCTGGCCAATGAACTGCTGGAGGCCAGCGAAGGCCGCGGCGGTGCGATGAAGAAGCGCGACGAGGTGCATCGCATGGCCGAAGCCAACAAGGCGTTCTCGCACTTCCGCTTCTAACCGAGCCGAATCAGCCCCTGCACCGGCCGCTCATCAGGGTTGATACCAACCCGAGGGCGGCCCCTGTATTTGGAGTGAATCATGTCCCGCAAGACCCCCATCGAGCGCTACCGAAACATCGGTATTTCGGCGCACATCGATGCCGGCAAGACCACCACCACCGAGCGCATCCTCTTCTACACCGGTGTGAACCACAAGATCGGTGAAGTGCACGACGGTGCCGCCACGATGGACTGGATGGAGCAGGAGCAGGAACGCGGGATCACCATCACGTCGGCGGCCACCACCTGCTTCTGGAAGGGCATGGACCTGTCCTATCCCGAGCACCGCATCAACATCATCGACACGCCGGGCCACGTCGACTTCACGATCGAGGTCGAGCGCAGCATGCGCGTGCTCGACGGCGCGTGCATGGTCTATTGCGCGGTGGGCGGCGTGCAGCCGCAAAGCGAAACCGTCTGGCGCCAGGCCAACAAGTACAAGGTGCCGCGCTTGGCGTTCGTCAACAAGATGGACCGCACCGGCGCGAGCTTCTTCAAGGTCTACGACCAGATGAAGGCGCGCCTGAAGGCCAATCCGATCCCGATCGTCGTGCCGATCGGTGCCGAAGAAAACTTCAAGGGCGTGGTCGACCTGTTCAAGATGAAGTCGATCATCTGGGACGAGCCGAGCCAGGGCATGAAGTTCGAGTACGGCCCGATTCCGGCCGAGCTCGAGGCCGAGTGCAAGAAGTGGCGCGACAACATGATCGAAGCCGCGGCGGAGGCGTCCGAGCCGCTGATGAACAAGTACCTCGAGTCGGGCGAGCTGACCGAGGACGAGATCCGTCAGGGCCTGCGCCTGCGCACGATCGCCGGCGAGATCCAGCCGATGTTGTGCGGCACCGCGTTCAAGAACAAGGGTGTGCAGCGCATGCTCGACGCCGTGATCGAGTTCATGCCGTCGCCGATCGACATCCCGCCAGTGCCGGGCACCGACGATGACGACAAGGAGACCTCGCGCAAGGCCGACGACAAGGAGAAGTTCGCCGCGCTCGCGTTCAAGCTGATGACCGACCCGTATGTCGGCCAGCTGACGTTCGTGCGTGTGTACTCCGGCGTGCTCAAGTCCGGCGACTCGGTCTACAACCCGATCCGCGGCAAGAAGGAGCGCATCGGCCGCATCCTGCAGATGCACGCCAACCAGCGCGAGGAGATCAAGGAAATCCTGGCCGGCGACATCGCCGCCTGCGTGGGCTTGAAAGACGTGACCACTGGCGAGACCCTGTGCGACCCGACGTCGATCATCACGCTCGAGAAGATGGTGTTCCCCGAGCCGGTGATCAGCCAGGCCGTCGAGCCCAAGACCAAGGCCGACCAGGAGAAGATGGGCGTCGCCCTGGGCCGCCTGGCGCAGGAAGACCCGTCGTTCCGCGTCAAGACCGACGAAGAGAGTGGCCAGACCATCATCTCCGGCATGGGCGAGCTCCACCTGGAAATCATCGTCGACCGCATGAAGCGCGAGTTCGGCGTGGAAGCCAACGTCGGCAAGCCGCAGGTGGCTTACCGCGAGACGATCCGCAAGGCGATCTCCGACGTCGAAGGCAAGTTCGTGCGCCAGTCCGGCGGCAAGGGCCAGTACGGCCACGTGGTGCTGAAGATCGAGCCGCAGGAGCCGGGCAAGGGCTTCGAGTTCGTCGATGCGATCAAGGGTGGCGTGGTGCCGCGCGAGTTCATTCCGGCGGTCAAGAAGGGCGTCGAGGATTCGTTGCCCAACGGTGTGCTCGCGGGTTATCCGATGGTCGATGTGAAGGTGACTCTGACCTTCGGCTCGTACCACGAGGTGGACTCCAACGAAAACGCCTTCAAGATGGCCGCGTCGCTCGGCTTCAAGGACGGCTGCCGCAAGGCCCAGCCGGTGATTCTCGAGCCGATGATGGCAGTGGAAGTCGAGACGCCCGAGGACTATGCCGGCAACGTGATGGGCGATCTGTCCTCACGCCGCGGCATGGTCCAAGGCATGGACGACATGCCCGGCGGCGGCAAGGTCATCAAGGCCGAGGTGCCGCTGTCGGAGATGTTCGGCTACTCGACGACGCTGCGTTCGATGTCGCAGGGCCGCGCGACCTACACGATGGAGTTCAAGCACTACACCGAGGCCCCGAAGAACGTGGCCGAGGCGATCATCAGTTCCAGAACGAAATAATCAACAACGAGGGCGGGCTCGCTGTGCGAGCCCTGTCCTTGGGTGGTCTTCGGCCTTGGAGCACTGCGGTCAGCGGCGGTGCGATGCGCGGAGACCTTAAATGCCCGCTGGCAATGCTCTTTTGAGACGGAGATTTTGAGATGGCAAAAGGCAAATTTGCGAGAACCAAGCCGCACGTGAACGTGGGGACGATTGGGCACGTGGACCATGGCAAGACCACGCTGACGGCGGCGATGACGTCGGTGCTGGCGGCCAAGTTTGGCGGTGAGGCCAAGGCGTACGACCAGATCGACGCTGCGCCCGAAGAGAAAGCGCGCGGCATCACCATCAACACCGCGCACGTCGAGTACGAGACCAGCAAGCGCCACTACGCGCACGTCGACTGCCCCGGGCACGCCGACTATGTGAAGAACATGATCACCGGCGCGGCGCAAATGGACGGCGCGATTCTCGTGGTCAGTGCCGCCGACGGCCCCATGCCGCAGACGCGCGAGCACATCCTGCTGGCACGCCAGGTCGGGGTGAAATACATCATCGTCTTCATGAACAAGTGCGACATGGTCGACGATGCCGAGCTGCTCGAGCTCGTCGAGATGGAAGTGCGCGAGCTGCTCAGCAAGTACGAATTCCCCGGCGACGACACCCCCATCGTCAAAGGCTCGGCCAAGCTCGCCATGGAAGGCGACAAGGGCGAGCTCGGCGAACAAGCCATCATGAAGCTCGCCGACGCGCTGGACGCCTACATCCCGCAGCCCGAGCGCGCCATCGACGGCGCCTTCCTGATGCCGGTGGAAGACGTGTTCAGCATCAGCGGCCGCGGCACCGTGGTCACGGGCCGCGTCGAGCGTGGCGTGGTCAAGGTGGGCGACGAAATCGAAATCGTCGGCATCCGCGCCACCCAGAAGACCACCTGCACCGGCGTGGAGATGTTCAGAAAGCTGCTCGACCAGGGCCAGGCCGGCGACAACGTGGGCATCCTGCTGCGCGGCACCAAGCGCGAAGAAGTCGAGCGCGGCCAAGTGCTGTGCAAGCCAGGCTCCATCAAGCCGCACACCCACTTCACCGCCGAGATCTACGTGCTCAGCAAGGAAGAGGGCGGACGGCACACCCCGTTCTTCAACAACTACCGGCCGCAGTTTTACTTCCGCACCACCGACGTCACCGGGAGCGGTGGAGCTGCCCAAGGACAAGGAGATGGTGATGCCCGGGCGACAACGTCAGCATCACGGTCAAGCTGATCGCCCCGATCGCCATGGAAGAGGGCCTGCGGTTCGCCATCCGCGAGGGCGGCAGAACCGTCGGCTCCGGCGTCGTGGCAAAAATCATCGAGTGACGTTTTAGCCCCCGGTCACCGCAGGCACCTGCGTGCCTGCCCGGTGACCACCCCCCGAGGGGGTTCGCCAAAGCCTTGGGGCGGCCCGGCGGCTTTGGCGCCCACCCGGTTCGAGACCTGTTCGTTGCGGCCCTAGGGGCCGCAATATCGCTCTTTAGGAATCGCCATGACAAAGCAAAAGATCCGGATCCGCTTGAAGGCATTCGACTACAAGCTGATCGACCAGTCCGCGCTCGAGATCGTCGACACCGCCAAGCGCACCGGCGCCATCGTCAAGGGCCCGGTGCCCCTGCCGACGCGTCAGCAGCGGTTCGACATCCTGCGCTCGCCGCACGTCAACAAGACCAGCCGCGACCAGTTCGAGATCCGCACGCACCAGCGGCTGATGGACATCGTCGACCCCACCGACAAGACGGTGGACGCGCTGATGAAGCTCGATCTGCCCGCGGGCGTCGACGTCGAGATCAAGTTGCAGTGAATCGAGCGACGGCGGGGCCGATGTGGTGAACCCCACATCGGCTATACTCGCCGGCTCGCCGTTTGGGGCCTAAAGGCCACCAAGCGGCAATCAACCAGCCCGGCCAATCGATGTCGGGCATGTGAAACAAAGGCGCTGGGCAACCGGTGCTGGAGAACGAACCATGACGACTGCCGAACATGGCCATCGTCTCGGCTTGGTGGGCCGCAAGGTGGGCATGATGCGCATCTTCACGGACGACGGCGATGCCGTGCCCGTGACGGTGCTGGACGTGTCCAACAACCGCGTCACGCAAGTCAAGACCGAAGCGACCGACGGCTACAACGCCCTGCAGGTGGCGTTCGGCTCCCGCAAGGCCTCCCGCATCACCAAGCCCGAAGCCGGGCACCTGGCCAAGGCCGGTGTCGAGGCGGGCGAGGTGCTGCGCGAGTTCCGCGTCTCGGCCGAGGTGGCCGCGCAATACAAGGCAGGCGCCGCCGTGCCGGTGACCTTGTTCGCCGCCGGCCAGAAGGTCGACGTGCAAGGCACCTCGATCGGCAAGGGATTCACCGGCACCATCAAGCGCCATAACTTCAGCTCGCAGCGCGCGTCGCACGGCAACAGCCGTTCGCACAACGTGCCGGGCTCGATCTCGATGGCGCAGGATCCGGGCCGCGTGTTCCCGGGCAAACGCATGTCGGGCCACATGGGCGACGACACCGTGACCACGCAGAACCTCGACGTCGTGCGCGTCGACGAAGCGCGCTCGCTGTTGCTGGTGAAGGGCGCCGTGCCGGGCTCGAAGTCCGGCTTCGTCACCGTGCACCCCGCGGTGCGCGTACGCGCCAAAAAGGGAGCCAAGTGATGCAGCTCGAGCTCCTCAACGATCAGGGCCAGGCCACGTCGAAGGTCGACGCGCCCGACACCTTGTTCGCGCGCGACTACAACGAGGCGTTGGTGCACCAGGTGGTGGTGGCGTTCCAGGCCAACGCTCGCCAGGGCACACGGGCGCAGAAGAACCGCGAGACGGTCAAGCACAGCACCAAGAAGCCGTGGCGCCAAAAGGGCACCGGCCGCGCGCGCGCCGGCATGACCAGCTCGCCGCTGTGGCGAGGCGGTGGCCGCACCTTCCCCAACAGCCCCGACGAGAACTTCAGCCACAAGCTGAACAAGAAGATGTACCGCGCCGGCATGGCGTCGATCCTGTCGCAGCTGGCCCGCGACGGCCGTCTGGCCGTGGTCGACTCGATCAAGGTCGACGCACCCAAGACCAAGCTGCTGGCCGCGAAGTTCAAGGCCATGGGACTCGATTCGGTGCTCGTGATCGCCGATTCGGTCGACGAGAACGTGGCGCTGGCGTCGCGCAACCTGGCCAACGTGCTGGTGGTCGAGCCGCGCTACGCCGACCCGCTGTCGCTCGTGTTCTACAAGAAGGTGCTGATCACCAAGGGCGCGATCGAGCAGCTCAAGGAGATGTACGCATGAGCACGGCACCCGCACCCATTGCGAAGTCCAAGCACGACGAGAGCCGCCTGGCGCAGATCCTCGTCGCGCCGATCGTGTCCGAAAAGGCCACGCGTGTCGGCGAGAAGCACAACCAAGTGCTGTTCAAGGTGCTGCGCAACGCCACCAAGCCCGAGATCAAGGCCGCGGTCGAGCTGATGTTCGCCGCGCAGAAGGTCGAGGTCGCTTCGGTGCAGATCGTCAACGTCAAGGGCAAGACCAAGCGCTTCGGGCGTTCGATCGGCCGCCGCGACCACGTGAAGAAGGCGTACGTGTCGCTGAAGGAAGGCCAGCAGCTCAACTTCTCCGGGGAGGCCGCTTAAATGGCCGTCATCAAAGTCAAGCCCACGTCGCCCGGCCGCCGCGCCGTGGTGAAAGTGGTGCACAAGCACCTGCACAAGGGTGCGCCCGAGGCGTCGCTGCTCGAGCCGCAGAAGCAGAAGTCCGGCCGCAACAACAACGGCCACATCACGATGCGCCACAAGGGCGGTGGTCACAAGCACCACTACCGTGTGGTCGACTTCAAGCGCAACAAGGACGGCATCGCGGCGAAGGTCGAGCGCATCGAGTACGACCCGAACCGCACTGCACACATCGCGCTGCTGTGCTACGCCGACGGTGAGCGCCGCTACATCATTGCGCCTCGCGGGCTCGAAGTCGGCGCATCGCTCATGTCGGGTTCCGAGGCGCCGATCAAGGCCGGCAATACGCTGCCGATCCGCAACATTCCGGTGGGCTCGATCATTCACTGCGTCGAGATGCTGCCCGGCAAGGGCGCGCAGATCGCGCGCTCGGCGGGCGCCGCGGTCACGCTGATGGCGCGCGAGGGCACCTACGCCCAGGTGCGCATGCGCTCGGGCGAAGTGCGCAAGATCCACATCGATTGCCGCGCCACGATCGGCGAGGTCAGCAACGAAGAGCACAACCTGCGCCAGTACGGCAAGGCCGGTGCGATCCGCTGGCAAGGCATCCGGCCCACGGTGCGTGGCGTGGCGATGAATCCGATCGATCACCCGCACGGCGGCGGCGAAGGCCGCACCGGCGAAGGCCAACCCCAGGTGTCACCGTGGAACACGCTGACCAAGGGCTACCGCACCCGCAAGAACAAGCGCACGCAGACGATGATCGTCTCGCGCCGCAAGAAGTGAGAGAGGCCTAAGAAATGGCACGTTCACTCAAGAAGGGTCCCTTCGTGGACCATCACCTGATGGGCAAGGTCGAGAAGGCCTCGGCCACCAAGGACAAGAAGCCGATCAAGACCTGGTCGCGCCGCTCGACGATCCTGCCCGATTTCATCGGGCTGACGATCGCCGTGCACAACGGCAAGCAGCACGTGCCGGTGTACGTGACCGACCAGATGGTCGGCCACAAGCTCGGCGAGTTCGCCGCGACCCGCCTCTTCAAGGGTCACCCGGCGGACAAGAAGGCCGTGAAGAAGTAAGGACCAGACGATGGAAACCAAATCGATCGTTCGTGGTGTTCGCCTGTCGTCCGACAAGGGCCGGCTGGTGGCCGACCTGATTCGCGGCAAGAAGGTCGACCAGGCGCTGAGCATCCTCACGTTCACGCCGCGCAAGGCCGCCGTCATCATCAAGAAGGCGCTGGAGTCCGCGATCGCGAATGCCGAGCACAACGACGGCGCCGACATCGACGAGCTGAAGGTCAAGTCGATCTACGTCGAACAGGGCGCCACGCTGAAGCGCTTTCGGGCGCGGGCCAAGGGCCGCGGCAACCGCATCAGCAAGGGCACCTGCCACATCTACGTGACCGTCGGCAACTGAATCGAGCGCCGTCAAGGAATCCCATGGGCCAAAAAATTCATCCGACCGGTTTTCGACTGCCCGTCACCCGGGCCTGGTCGTCACGCTGGTATGCCGGCAGCCGCAACTTCGCCACCATGCTGGCCGAAGACCTGGCAGTGCGCGAGTTCCTGAAGAAGCGCCTGAAGAATGCCGCGGTGTCGCGCATCCTGATCGAGCGCCCAGCCAAGAACGCGCGCATCACCATCTACTCGGCACGTCCGGGCGTGGTGATCGGCAAGAAGGGCGAGGACATCGAGAATCTCAAGGCCGAACTGGCGCGCCGCCTGCGCGTGCCGGTGGCCGTCAACATCGAAGAGGTGCGCAAGCCCGAGATCGACGCGCAGTTGATCTCCGAGTCGATCACGCAGCAGCTCGAAAAGCGCATCATGTTCCGCCGCGCGATGAAGCGCGCGATGCAAAACGCCATGCGCCTGGGTGCGCAAGGCATCAAGATCATGAGCTCGGGCCGCCTGAACGGCATCGAGATCGCGCGCTGCGAGTGGTACCGCGAAGGCCGAGTACCGCTGCACACGCTGCGCGCCGACATCGACTACGGCTTCTCGGAAGCCAAGACCACCTATGGCGTGATCGGCGTCAAGGTGTGGGTGTACCGCGGTGACAACCTGGGTCGCTCCGACGCCCCGGGCGCGGCACCGAAAACGGAAACCCAAGAAGACGATCGCCGGCCGCGCCGCGCGCCGCGGGGTGCGCCGCCCGGAGCCCCCGGCCGTGGCCGCCCTGGCGAGCGCGCACCGCGCGCCGAAGCACCCGAAGTGGCCAAGCCGCTCGATGCGGCCGCCGCCACACCGGCCGCACCGGATGGTGCGCCGGCCAAACCCGCCGTCAAGCGCGTGCGCAAGGTCGTTGCGCCGCCCAAGGCCGGCGAGGGCAAAGGAGAGTAAGCATGTTGCAACCCGCCCGTCGCAAGTTCCGCAAGGAACAAAAGGGCCGCAACACCGGCGTGGCCACGCGTGGTGCGAAGGTGTCGTTCGGTGAATTCGGCCTGAAGGCCACCGAGCGCGGCCGCCTCACGGCGCGCCAGATCGAGGCCGCGCGCCGCGCCATCACGCGCCACATCAAGCGTGGCGGCCGCGTGTTCATTCGCATCTTCCCCGACAAGCCGATCTCGCAGAAGCCCGCCGAAGTGCGCATGGGCAACGGCAAAGGCAACCCCGAGTACTACGTGGCCGAGATCACGCCGGGCAAGGTGCTGTACGAGCTCAATGGCGTGCCCGAAGCGCTGGCGCGCGAGGCGTTCACGCTGGCCGCGGCCAAGCTGCCGCTGCGCTGCACCTTCGTGTCGCGCCAGGTCGGCGCCTGACAAGGATTGACTGTCATGAAAGCATCCGAATTGCGCGCCAAGGACGTGGCCGCGCTGGAGAAAGAAGTCTCCGAACTGCTCAAGGCCCACTTCGGCCTGCGCATGCAGAAGGCCACGCAGCAGTTGACCAACACTTCGCAGATGGCCCGCACGCGCCGCGACGTCGCGCGCGCCAAGACCATCCTGGCCGAGAAGAAGAAAGGGGCCGGCAAATGACTTCGACGGCTGGTGAAATCGTCATCGACGCGCCGGGCAAGAATCAGCGCAGGCTGGTCGGTCGCGTCGTCTCCGACAAGCGTGTCAAGACCGTGACCGTGCTGGTCGAGCGCCGCGTCACCGATGAGCTGTACGGCAAGATCGTCGGCCGCTCGCGCAAGTACCACGCGCACGACGAGAAGGGCGAGTACAAGATGGGCGACATGGTCGAGATCGCCGAGTCGCGTCCGATCTCCAAGTCCAAGAGCTGGGTCGTCACCCGTCTGGTGCAAAAGGCTCGCGTGGTCTGAAGTTGTAGAAGTCCATGCCGCGTGCAAGGTGGGGCCATTCCCGCCGCGCGCGCTTCCGAGGCCGGCGCGCTGGAATACTGGTGGCCGGCCTGACTGCTTCTTTAGGAGACGCATCCATGATCAAGGTTGGCGACAAGCTGCCCGCGGGCACGCTGCAGGAGTTCATCGAGGTCGAGGGCAACGGCTGTTCGGTCGGCCCCAACAGCTTCGACGTCCAGAAGGCTTCGGCAGGCAAGACCATCGCCATCTTCGGGCTGCCCGGCGCGTTCACGCCCACGTGCTCGGCCAAGCACGTGCCCGGATATGTCGCGCGCGTTGCCGACCTGAAGGCCGCGGGCGTCGACGAGGTTTGGTGCACCTCGGTCAACGATGCGTTCGTCATGGGTGCCTGGGGCCGCGACCAGAAGTCGGGCGGCAAGGTGCGCATGATGGCCGACGGCAGCGCCGACTTCGCCAAGGCAACCGGCTTGACGCTCGATCTCACCGGCCGCGGCATGGGCCTGCGCTCCAACCGCTACTCGATGCTCGTCAAGGATGGCGTCGTCAAGTCGCTCAACGTCGAGGCCCCGGGCAAATTCGAGGTCAGCGACGCCGACACGCTGCTGCGCCAGGCCAAGGAACTCGGCTGACGCACCGCCTTTCGGTTTGACGCCCTGACCCCGGTCAGGGCATAATCCGCAGCTTCGCTGGAAACGGGCTCGCTAGAGCTTGCTTGCAGCTTTGCCTAACCCACCGCACGTCTTTCCGAGTCGCGCGGCCAACGGGCCCAAGACTGACCGGCCAGCTCCTGCCAAGGGGCAGTCGGGACAAGTTGGGGACAGCAATGATCCAAATGCAATCGCGGCTCGATGTCGCGGACAACACGGGCGCCAAGTCCGTCATGTGCATCAAGGTGCTCGGCGGCTCGAAGCGGCGTTATGCCGGCATCGGCGACGTCATCAAGGTGTCTATCAAGGAGTGCGCTCCGCGTGGCCGCGTCAAGAAGGGCGAGGTCTACAGCGCCGTGGTCGTGCGCACCGCCAAGGGCGTGCGTCGGCCCGACGGTTCGCTGATCAAGTTCGACGCCAACGCCGCTGTCTTGCTGAACAACAAGCTCGAGCCGATCGGCACGCGCATCTTCGGCCCGGTGACACGCGAGCTGCGCACCGAGCGTTTCATGAAGATCGTGTCGCTCGCCCCGGAGGTGCTGTGAGATGAACAAGATCCGCAAAGGTGATCAGGTCATCGTGACCACCGGCCGCGACAAGGGCAAGCGCGGCACCGTGGCGCGCCGCGTCGACGAGCAGCGCATCATCGTCGAGGGCGTCAACGTGGTGAAGAAGCACGTCAAGCCCAACCCGCTGAAGGGCACGACCGGCGGCGTGGTCGACAAGACGCTGCCGATCCACCAGTCGAACGTCGCCATCTTCAACGCCAAGACCGGCAAGGCCGATCGCGTGGGCTTCAAGATGCTCAGCGACGATGACAAGAAGTCGCGCAAGACGCAGGACAACGCGGTTCGCGTGTTCAAGTCCAGCGGCGACGAGATCAAGGCTTAAGAGGCGATCATGGCCAGCAAAGACAAAGCCGCATCCAAAGACAAGGGCGCAGCCAAGGACCACAAGAGCGCACCCCAGGGAAAGAGTGAGCCCAAGGAAAAGAAGGTCCCCAAGGAAAAGAGCGCAGCCAAGGTCTCGGTTGGCGAAACCAAGGCCAGCGGGCCCGCGCGCCTGCAGACCTTCTACGTCGAGAAGGTGGTGCCCGACCTGATGAAGAAGCTCGGCTGCAAGACCGTGATGCAGGTGCCGCGCCTGCAGAAGATCACGCTCAACATGGGCGTGAGCGAGGCGGTGGCCGACAAGAAGGTCATGGACCACGCCGTGGGCGACCTGACCAAGATCTCGGGCCAGAAGCCGGTGGTGACCAAGAGCCGCAAGGCGATTGCCGCGTTCAAGATCCGCGAGAACGTGCCGATCGGCACGATGGTCACGCTGCGCGGCGTGCGCATGTACGAGTTCCTCGATCGCTTCGTCACGATCGCGCTGCCGCGCGTGCGCGACTTTCGCGGCATCTCGGCGCGCTCGTTCGACGGCCGCGGCAACTACAACGTCGGCGTCAAGGAACAGATCATCTTCCCCGAGGTCGAGTACGACAAGATCGACGCGATCCGGGGCTTGAACATCAGCATCACGACCAGTGCCAAGAACGACGACGAGTGCAAGGCGTTGTTGACCGCCTTCCGCTTCCCGTTCAAGAACTAAGGGGCCACCACAGTGTCGAAACTTTCCCTCAAGCAGCGCGAAGACAAGCGCGAAAAGCTGGTTGCCAAGTACGCCAAGAAGTTTGCCGAGCTGAAGGCGGTTGCCAACGACGCCAAGAAGTCCGACGAGGAGCGCTATGCGGCGCGCCTGCAGCTGCAGCAGCTGCCGCGCAACGCCAACCCCACGCGGCTGCGCAACCGCTGCGGCATCACCGGCCGACCGCGCGGCACGTTCCGCAAGTTCGGTCTGGGCCGCAGCAAGATCCGCGAGCTCGCGTTCAAGGGCGACATCCCCGGCGTCGTCAAGGCCAGCTGGTAAGCCGCTGGTTGCAGGAGATCACATATGAGCATGAGTGACCCGATCGCCGACATGCTGACGCGCATCCGCAATGCGCAGGGCGTGGAGAAGGCCGTCGTGAGGATGCCGTCGTCGAAGCTGAAGGTGGCGATCGCCCAGGTGTTGAAGGACGAGGGCTACATCGACGGCTTCGCCATCAAGTCCGACACCGGCAAGAACGAGCTCGAGATCGCGCTCAAGTACTACGCCGGCCGTCCGGTGATCGAGCGCATCGAGCGTGTCAGTCGTCCCGGCCTGCGCGTCTACAAGGGCCGGCATGCGATGCCGCAAGTGATGAACGGCCTCGGTGTGGCCATCGTCACCACGCCCAAGGGCGTGATGACCGATCGCAAGGCGCGCGCCACCGGCGTGGGCGGCGAAGTGCTGGTCTACGTGTCTTGACGCGCTGCGAGGAGAACACAACATGTCCCGCGTAGGAAAGATGCCGATCGACGTGCCCAAGGGCGTCGACGTGCAACTGTCGGCCGACAAGATCACCGTCAAGGGCAGCAACGGCACGTTGTCGCGCGCGCTGTCGAGCCACGTGCTCGTCAAGCACGATGCCGGCAAGGTGACGTTCGAGCCCGCCAACGAAAGCGTGCAGGCCAATGCGATGAGCGGCACGATGCGCGCGCTGGTCAACAACATGGTCAACGGCGTGTCCAAGGGCTTCGAGCGCAAGCTCACGCTGGTCGGTGTGGGCTTTCGCGCGCAGGCGCAGGGCGCCAAGCTCAACCTGCAGATCGGTTTCTCGCACCCGGTGGTCAAGGACATGCCCGCCGGCATCAAGGTCGAGACGCCGACGCAGACCGAAATCATCATCAAGGGCGCCGATCGCCAGGCGGTGGGCCAGATCGCTGCCGAGGTGCGTGCGATCCGTCCGCCCGAGCCCTACAAGGGCAAGGGCATCCGGTACTCGGACGAACGTGTTTCCCTCAAGGAAACCAAGAAGAAGTAAGGAGCGCTGCACCATGCTGAACAAGAGAGACCAGCGTCTGCGCCGTGCGCGTCAAACGCGCGCGCGCATCGTCAAGCAGGACGTGGCGCGCCTGACGGTGTTCCGCTCCAACCTGCACATCTACGCCAGCATCGTCTCCGACGACGGCGCGCGCATCCTCGCTTCCGCCTCCACGGTGGAAAAGGATCTGCGCTCGCAGCTCGGCGGCGCGGGCAAGGGCGGCAACGCTGCCGCGGCGTCGATCGTCGGCAAGCGCATCGCCGAGCGAGCCAAGGCCGCCGGCATCGAGAAGGTGGCGTTCGACCGCGCCGGTTTCGCGTACCACGGCCGCGTCAAGGCACTCGCCGAGGCCGCGCGTGAAGCCGGCCTGCAGTTCTGAGCGCAAAGGATTAAGGAAGCAACATGGCGAAGTTCCAACCGCGTGTTCAGGACGAAGGTCGCGATGACGGCCTGAAGGAAAAGATGATTTCGGTGAACCGCGTGACCAAGGTGGTCAAGGGCGGTCGCATCCTCGGCTTTGCGGCGCTGACAGTGGTCGGCGACGGCGATGGCCGCATCGGCATGGGCAAGGGCAAGGCGCGCGAAGTGCCGGTGGCGGTGCAAAAGGCGATGGACGAGGCCCGCCGCAACATGTTCAAGGTGCCGCTGAAGAACGGAACCGTCCATCACAACCTGCGTGGCGAACATGGCGCTGCCAAGGTGCTGATGGCGCCGGCCAAGGCCGGCGACGGCATCATCGCCGGCGGGCCGATGCGCGCGGTGTTCGAGGTGATGGGCGTGACCGACATCGTCGCCAAGAGCCTGGGCTCGACCAACCCCTACAACCTGGTGCGCGCCACGCTCGATGCGTTGAAACATTCGTCCACGCCGGCCGAGATTGCCGCCAAGCGCGGCAAGACCGTCGAAGAAATCTTCGGCTGAGCCACCAGACCAAGGAAACAGTCATGGCTGACACCAAGACCCTCAAGGTCAAGCTGGTCCGCAGTCCGATCGGCTGCAAGCAATCGCATTGCGACACCGTGCGCGGCCTGGGCCTGCGGCGCGTGAACAGCGTGCGCGAGCTGCAAGACACGCCGGCCGTGCGCGGCATGATCAACAAGATCTCCTATCTGGTTCTGGTGCTCTGAACCGCGACAGGGACTCTCACATGCAACTCAATTCGATCAAGCCCGCCGAGGGCAGCAAGAAGGCGCGCCGCCGCGTCGGCCGTGGCATCGGCTCGGGGCTGGGCAAGACGGCGGGCCGAGGCCACAAGGGCCAGAAGTCGCGCGCCGGTGGCTTCCACAAGGTGGGCTTCGAAGGCGGCCAGATGCCGCTGCAGCGCCGCCTGCCCAAGCGCGGTTTCAAGTCCAAGCTGAAAGCCTACGCTGCCGAGATCACGCTCGGTGAGCTGGAGCGCCTGGGCAAGGATGAGGTCGATCTGCTCACGCTGAAGGCCGCGGGTCTGGTGCGCGAGATGGTCAAGACCGTCAAGGTCATCAAGAGCGGTGAGCTCAAGCGCAAGGTGAGCCTGAAGGGCATCGGCGCGACTGTCGGCGCCAAGTCGGCCATCGAAGCTGCGGGCGGCAAGGTCGAGGCCGTGCCGGCAGCCGAGTAATCGGCAGGCTCTCGCAACCGACACAAACAGCACAGGCAACAACCCGGTGGTCACTTCAGCGAATCAACTGGCCAAGAGCGGCAAGTTCGGCGACCTGCGTCGCCGGCTGGTCTTCTTGTTGCTCGCGCTGGTGGTCTACCGCATCGGTGCGCACATCCCGGTGCCGGGCATCGACCCGGCGCAGCTCGAAGAGCTGTTCAAGGGCCAGGCCGGCGGCATCCTGAGCCTGTTCAACATGTTCTCCGGCGGCGCGCTGTCGCGCTTCACCGTGTTTGCGCTGGGCATCATGCCCTACATCAGCGCGTCGATCATCATGCAGTTGATGACCTACGTGGTGCCGACGCTGGAGGCGCTCAAGAAAGAGGGCGAGGCCGGCCGGCGCAAGATCACGCAGTACACCCGCTATGGCACGCTGGGACTGGCGCTGTTCCAGTCGCTGGGCATCGCGCTGGCGCTCGAAGGATCGCCCGGCCTCGTGCTGGTGCCGGGCTTCGGCTTCCGCATGACCGCGGTGGTCAGCCTCACCGCCGGCACGATGTTCCTCATGTGGCTCGGCGAGCAGGTGACCGAGCGCGGCCTCGGCAACGGCATCTCGATTCTGATCTTCGCCGGCATCGCGGCCGGCCTGCCCAGTGCGATCGCGGGCCTGGCCGAACTGGTGCGCACCGGTGCGATGAGCATCATCGTGGCGCTGTTCATCCTCGTGCTGGTGGGCCTGGTCACGTTCGCTGTGGTGTTCGTCGAACGCGGGCAGCGCAAGATCTTGGTCAACTACGCCAAGCGACAGGTGGGCAACAAGGTCTACGGCGGCCAGAGCTCGCACCTGCCGCTGAAGCTGAACATGTCGGGCGTGATCCCGCCGATCTTCGCCAGCTCGATCATCCTGCTGCCGGCAACCATCGTCGGCTGGTTCGCCACCGGCGACGGACTGCGTTGGCTGAAGGATCTGTCGCAGGCGCTGTCGCCGGGGCAGCCGATCTACGTGCTGCTGTACGCCGCGATGATCGTGTTCTTCTGCTTCTTCTACACCGCGCTCGTGTTCAACAGCCGCGAGACGGCCGACAACCTGAAGAAGAGCGGCGCCTTCATCCCCGGCATTCGCCCGGGCGAGCAGACCGCCCGGCACATCGACCGCATCCTGTCGCGCCTGACGCTGGCCGGTGCGATCTACATCACCGGGGTGTGCCTGCTGCCGGAGTTCTTGGTGCTCAAGTACAACGTGCCGTTCTATTTCGGCGGCACGTCGCTGTTGATCATCGTGGTGGTCACGATGGACTTCTGGGCCCAGGTGCAAAGCTACGTGATGAGCCAGCAGTACGAGTCGCTGCTGAAGAAAGCCAACTTCAAAACCAGCTGAACGAATTGAACAGAAAGGCGACACACGACCATCCTTATGGCGAAAGACGACGTCATCCAGATGCAGGGCGAGATCCTCGAGAACCTGCCCAATGCCACCTTTCGAGTGAAGCTGGAAAACGGACACGTCGTGCTGGGCCACATTTCCGGAAAGATGCGCATGCACTACATCCGCATCCTGCCGGGCGACAAGGTGACCGTGGAGTTGACTCCCTACGATCTGACGCGCGCTCGCATCGTGTTCCGCGCGAAGTGAGCAAGCCCCAAGGAGAGAGAACATGAAAGTCTCTGCATCGGTGAAGAAGATGTGCCGCAACTGCAAGATCATCCGGCGCAAGGGCGTCGTGCGCGTGATTTGCACCGACCCGCGTCACAAGCAGCGTCAAGGCTGAAGTTAAGGATCCACCATGGCACGCATCGCCGGCATCAACATTCCCGTGCACAAGCACGCCGAGATCGGTCTCACGGCCATCTATGGCATCGGCCGTCCCACCGCGCAGAAGATCTGCACCGCGGCCGGCATCGCCTACTCCAAGAAGATCAAGGATCTCACCGATCACGAGCTCGAGAAGATCCGCGAGGAGATCGGCCGCCTCAGCATCGAAGGCGATCTGCGTCGCGAGATCTCGATCAACATCAAACGCCTGATGGACCTGGGCACTTACCGTGGCATGCGGCATCGCCGCGGCCTGCCGGTGCGCGGTCAGCGCACCCGCACGAATGCGCGCACGCGCAAGGGCCCGAAGAAGGGCGCCGCCGCGCTGAAGAAGTAGGCCGCTCCGTCCGTCACGTTTTCAAGGCACTGAACCATGGCCAAACCTCCCGTCAATACCGCCTCACGCCGCGTCAGCAAGAAGGTCCGCAAGAACGTGGCGGACGGCATCGCGCACGTGCACGCGTCGTTCAACAACACGATCATCACGATCACCGATCGCCAGGGCGGCGCGCTCGCCTGGGCATCGTCCGGCGGCCAGGGCTTCAAGGGCTCGCGCAAGTCCACGCCGTTCGCCGCGCAGGTGGCCGCCGAGACGGCCGGTCGCGCAGCGCAGGAACAGGGCATCAAGAACCTCGACGTGCGCATCAAGGGCCCGGGCCCGGGACGCGAGTCGAGCGTGCGCGCGCTGGCATCGCTGGGCATCCGGATCAACTCGATCAGCGACGTCACGCCGATCCCGCACAACGGCTGCCGCCCGCAAAAGCGCCGAAGGATTTAAAGCATCACACGGGCACGGTTCGCCGCAGGCGAACCGTGTTTCCCTCCTGTGACACCTGTCTGAGCGTTATTCGAACAACACGCCGCCAGACTCGCGCGAATCGACCCTGCTGAAGCGTCGGGCTCGCGTCAGATCGACAATCGAAGGAACACAAAGTGGCACGTTATCTAGGACCCAAGGCCAAGCTGTCTCGCCGCGAGGGCACCGATCTCTACCTCAAGAGCGCGCGCCGCGCGATCAGCGACAAGGCCAAATTCGACAGCAAGCCCGGCCAGCATGGCCGCACCTCGGGCTCGCGCACGTCGGACTTCGGCCTGCAGTTGCGCGAGAAGCAGAAGGTCAAGCGCATGTACGGTGTGCTGGAGCGACAGTTCCGCCGCTACTTCGAAGAAGCCGAGCGCCGCAAAGGCAACACCGGCGCCAACCTGCTCTCGATTCTGGAATCGCGGCTCGACAACGTGGTGTATCGCATGGGCTTCGGCTCCACGCGTGCCGAGGCGCGCCAGTTGGTGTCGCACCAGGCGATCACGGTGAACGACAAGGTGGTCAACATCTCGTCGTACCAGGTCAAGACCGGCGACAAGATCTCGTTGCGCGACAAGGCCAAAAAGCAGCTGCGCGTGCAGGATGCGCTGAAGCTCGCCGAGTCGGTGGGCATGCCGGCCTGGGTGCAGGTCGACTCATCGAAGTTCGAGGGCGTCTTCAAGGCCCTGCCCGATCGCGACCAGTTCGGTGCTGACATCAAAGAGGCGCTGATCGTCGAGCTCTACTCACGATAGCGGCCTGATGGCCTGACGGCCATCAACCCATTCAGGATGTCTCGCTTGCCGGGTGCGGGGCATCCAACATCCATCCCGGCATGGTCCATCAGCCTTATCGGTGTAACGAGCCGAGGGTATTGAGAGGAACAAGAGAAAGCATGCAAACCAATCTTCTGAAACCCAAAGCCATCAACGTCGAGCCGCTGGGCGGTCACCGTGCCAAGGTCACGCTCGAGCCTTTCGAGCGCGGCTACGGCCACACGCTGGGCAATGCGCTGCGTCGCGTGTTGCTGTCGTCGATGGTGGGTTATGCGCCGACCGAGGTCACGATCGCCGGCGTGCTGCACGAGTACAGCACGGTCGACGGCGTGGCCGAGGACGTGGTCAACATCATGTTGAATCTCAAAGGCGTGGTGTTCCGTCTGCACAACCGCGACGAAGTGACGCTGGTGCTGCGCAAGGAGGGCGAAGGCCCGGTCACCGCCGGCGACATCCAGACCCCGCACGACGTCGAGATCATCAACCCCGATCACGTGATCGCGCACCTGGCCCAGGGTGGCAAGCTCGACATGCAGATCAAGGTCGAGAAGGGCCGCGGCTACGTGCCGGGCAACCTGCGCCGCTTCGGCGACGAGCCCACCAAGAGCATCGGCCGCATCGTGCTCGATGCGTCGTTCTCGCCGGTCAAGCGCGTCAGCTACGCGGTGGAAAACGCGCGCGTCGAGCAGCGCACCGATCTCGACAAGCTGGTGATGGAGATCGAGACCAACGGCGCCATCAGCCCCGAAGAAGCGATCCGCGCGTCGGCCAAGATCCTGGTCGAGCAGCTCGCCGTGTTCGCGCAGCTCGAGGGCAGCGAGATCGCCGCCTTCGACCAGCCGGCCCAGCGCCAGACGCAGTTCGACCCGATCCTGCTGCGCCCGGTCGACGAGCTCGAGCTCACCGTGCGCTCGGCCAACTGCCTGAAGGCCGAAAACATCTACTACATCGGCGACCTGATCCAGCGCACCGAGACCGAGCTGCTGAAGACGCCGAACCTCGGCCGCAAGAGCCTCAACGAAATCAAGGAAGTGCTGGCCTCGCGCGGCCTCACGCTGGGTGCGCGGCTGGAGAACTGGCCGCCGCAGGGGCTCGACAAGCGCTGAGCCCTCGCACGATCAAGAAGAACGGCAAGCCACGCAACCAAGGCCCCTGCAAGAAGGGCCGGCTTGCAACCCTCGGTACCTGACACGGCCGAGGTTCACATCAAAAGGAATCCACCATGCGCCACCGTCACGGACTTCGCAAACTCAACCGCACCAGCGAGCATCGCCAGGCGATGCTGCGCAACATGTGCGTGTCGCTGCTGACCCACGAAGCGATCAAGACCACGCTGCCCAAGGCCAAGGAATTGCGCCGCGTGGTCGAGCCGCTGATCACGATGGGCAAGAGCCCGAGCCTGGCCAACAAGCGCCTCGCGTTCTCGCGCCTGCGCGACCGCGACGCGGTGGTCAAGCTGTTCGGCGAGCTGGGTCCGCGCTACGAAAAGCGCCCCGGCGGCTACACCCGCATCCTGAAGATGGGCTTCCGCGCCGGCGACGCTGCGCCGATGGCCTTCGTCGAACTGGTCGACCGGCCCGAACCGGTGGCCGCCGATGAGGCCAAGGGCGAGGGCGCTGCCAAGGCCGACTGAACGGCCGCGAGGCATGCGCCACACTTGAGCCCAAGGGCCGGCGTTCGCCGGCCTTTGCGTTTCTGCGCCGCGCGCGACAATGCCTGCGAACCTCGAACCCATGCCGATGACGCTTCATCCGACTCCCGGACAACGCCTGCAGCGATGGCTGCTGGCGATGCTGGTCCTGGCTTTCGCCGGCATCGCGATCGGCGCGCGGGCGGCGGAGGATCAGTTTCTCGAGCCGGAGAAGGCATTCCGGCTGTCGGTGCGTGCGGCCGACGAGCGCCACGTGGAGGTGCTGTTCCAGATCACGCCCAACTACTACATGTACCGCGAGCGCTTCGAGGTGAAGTCGCCCGACGCCACACTGGGACCGGTGGTGATGCCGCAGGGCAAGGTCAAGTTCGACGAGACGTTCCAGAAAGACGTCGAGACCTATCGCAACGAACTGCGCGTGCGCGTGCCGGTGGAAAAAGCGCCCGCGCGCTTCTCGCTCCACGTGGTGTCGCAAGGCTGCGCCGACGCAGGCCTGTGCTATCCGCCGATGACCAGTGCGGCGCAGATCAGCCTCACCGCGTTCGGCGGCGACGGCAGCGCGCGCGTTACCGCCGCCAACGTCGATGCCAGTCCGGCTGCCGGCGTGGCATTGAGCGCCGGCGGTTCTTCGACCGCGGGCGCCGTGACGCCCCCGACCCACACCGCATCGTCGTGGTTCGACGGCAGTGCGGTCGACAGCGTGCTGCAGAGCGGGCGCTTCTGGCTCATCGTCGGCGCGTTCTTCGCGATGGGCGTGGCGCTGTCGTTCACGCCTTGCGTGCTGCCGATGCTGCCGATCCTGTCATCGATCATCGCCGGCTCGGGCGGGCCGGTGTCGCGTGGCAAGGCCTTGCGGCTGGCCGGCAGCTACTCGCTGGGCATGGCGCTGGTGTACGCCGGCCTCGGCGTTGCGGCGGGCCTGGCCGGCGAAGGCCTGGCCGCGCGGCTGCAATCGCCGCCGGTGCTGGCGCTGTTCGCCGCGATGCTGGCGGTGTTTGCGCTGTCGATGTTCGACGTCTACGAGCTGCGTCTGCCGTCGTCCTGGTCCACGCGCATGAGCGAACGCTCGCAGCGCCTGCCCGCCGGCCAGATGGCCGGTGTGTTCGGCATGGGCGCGGTGTCGGCGCTGATCGTCAGCCCCTGCGTCAGCGCGCCGCTGGCGGGCGCCCTGGTGTTCATCAGCCAGACGCGCGACGTGACGCTCGGCGGCACGGCGCTGTTCTCGCTGGCCGCCGGCATGAGCGTGCCGCTGATGGTGGTCGGTGGGTCGGCGGGCGAATGGTTGCCGAAGTCCGGTCCGTGGATGGCGTCGGTCAAGCGTGCGTTCGGCGTGCTGCTGCTCGGCGTGGCGATCTGGATCGTGCAACCGGTGCTGGCGTCGTGGGCCGTGCTGGGCGCGTGGGGCCTGCTGCTGCTCGCCACCGGGTTCATGCTGCGGCCGTTCGACAGCCACAGCCATGCGCACGCGGTCGCACCGCGCACATGGCTCAAGCAGGCGCTGGGTGTGGTGGCGTTGATCCTCGGCGCGATGCAGATCGTGGGCGCGGCCTCGGGTGGCAACGACCCGCTCCAGCCGTTGTCGCACTGGGCGCGGGGCAACGGTGCGGCGGGTCTGCGCAGCGATGCCGGTCCGCGTTTCCAGAGCGTGCGCAGCGTCGCCGAGCTCGATCGCTTGCTGCAATCACCGGGCCGCCCGGTGATGCTCGACTTCTATGCCGACTGGTGCGTATCGTGCAAGGAAATGGAGCGCTTCACGTTCACCGACCCGGTGGTCGCCGACAAGATGTCGCGTGCGCTGCTGCTGAAGGCCGACGTCACCGCCAACAACAACGACGACCGCGAGTTGCTCAAGCGCTTTCGGCTGTTCGGCCCCCCGGGCACGATCTTCTTCGACGCGCAGGGTCGCGAGATCGCCGGCGCTCGCGTGGTGGGTTTCCAGAACGCCGAGCGCTTCGCCGCCACCCTGAACACCGTCGGCCTGTGACCTCGGAAGGGGTGCTCACCGTGGTAGAATTTCGGCCTCTATCGCGGGGTGGAGCAGCCTGGTAGCTCGTTGGGCTCATAACCCAAAGGTCGCAAGTTCAAATCTTGCCCCCGCAACCAGATTCAGCAGTGAGGCCCCTCAACCCCAACTGCCAACAACGCCGACTTCGCAGTCGGCGTTCTTGTTTTCGGACGGACGCGCCACGATGAGCGAACGCCTGTTCGTGCGGCTGCACGAGGACGCCACGCAGAGCCCGGAGTCCGAGGCGCCGGCGGGCACGCTGCGCACATTGACGTTCGACGCATCGCTTAGCCCGCACGTCGCGCACGTGCTCGCATACCGCGAAGACATCGACGGTCGCCAGGTTCCCGCCTTCGAGGTCGACGCATGACGGCACGAGGCGTTGTCTACGCCGTCGAGCCCGCGCTCGACGCCAGCGAGTTCCGCGCGGTGCTGGTCGACTCGGGCCTCGGCTCGATCCGTCCGATCGATGACTTGCCGCGGCTGCATGCGATGTTGTCGGCCGCGCAGCTCGTGGTGACCGCCCGCCTCGATGAGCCCGGCCGACGGTTGGTCGGCGCGGCGCGCACGATCACCGATTTTGCGTGGTGCGCGTACCTGTCGGACTTGGCGGTGGTTCGCGCCGCACAGGGCCTTGGCATCGGCAAGGGATTGCTCGATGCGACACGCGCACACCTGGGCCCCAGCGTGGCGTTGATCCTGTCGTCGGTGCCCGACGCGGTGGCCTTCTACGAAGGCGCGCAGATGGAGCGCGTCGCCGATGCGTTCTGGTATCGGCGCGCCCGCTGAGCCACCACGCGCGACACACCTCAGACCGGGTCCCAGTTGAACACATCGCCCGAGCGCTCCAGCCCGAGAAACGACGCCTTCAGCGCCGGCATCGCGTGATCGGCGATCTGCTGCGGCGTCCAGCCCTCGCTGCGCTGCACCGACCGCAAAGGCCGCGGCTGGCTCATCAGGAAGATCTCGTTGTTGCGCACCGCGAACACCTGCGCATTCACCTGCGCGGCCGAGTCGCTCAAGAGGTAGACCGCCAGCGGCGCGATCTTGGCCGGCACCATCTGCTTGATCTTCTCCACGCGCGCCTGCTGCTCGGGCGTATCGGTCGGGATCGAGCCGGTCATGCGGCTCCATGCGAACGGCGAGATGCAGTTGGAGCGCACGCCGAACTTGAGCATATCCAGCGCAATGCTCTTGCTGAGTGCGGTGATGCCCAGCTTGGCCGCGCTGTAGTTGGCCTGGCCGAAGTTGCCGATCAGGCCCGAGGTGCTCGTCATGTGCACGAAGGCGCCGCTGTTCTGCTCCTTGAAGTGGTTGGCCGCGGCGCGGCTCACGTGATAGCAACCATACAGGTGCACCTTGATCACCGAATCCCATTCGTCGTCGCTCATGCGGTGGAAGATGCGGTCGCGCAGGATGCCGGCGTTGTTCACCACGCCGTCGATGCGACCGAAGTGATCGAGCGCGCACTGCACGATGCGGTTGGCCGAGCGCGCCTCGGCGACGCTGTCGGTGCTGGCCGCCGCGTTGCCGCCAGCGGCCTTGATCTCGTCGGCCACGCGTTGCGCCGGGCCGGCGTCGGTGCCCTCGCCGGTGGTCGACGTGCCGATGTCGTTGACCACCACCTTCGCACCCTCGGCCGCGAGCGCCAGCGCGATGTCGCGGCCGATGCCGCCGCCCGCGCCGGTGACCACCACCACCTTGCCATCGACCATGCCCGCCATAACCACCTCCGATGCTGCACCACGCCGAGCATGCGCCCATCACGCCGTCGCCGCCATTCGTGCGAGCCAGGAGGCATGGCGCCACAATCGGCGCCACACCGTGCCCGTGCGGTGGATGTCGGACTTCGAGGAGCACGCATGAGGCTGAAGGACAAGATCGCGATCGTCACTGGCGCGGCCAGCGGCTTTGGCGCCGAAATTGCGCGCCAATACGTGAAGGAAGGCGCCAGGGTCGCCGTGGCTGACGTCAACGCCGCCGGTGCGAAGGACGTGGCCGGCGCGCTCGGTGCCAACGCCATCGCCGTGACCTGCGACGTGACCAAGCGCGCCGATATCGATGCGCTGGTCGCGGCCACGCTGAAGTTCGGTGGCGGCAAGCTCGACATCGTCATCAACAACGCTGGTTGGTCGCACAAGAACGGCCCGCTGCTCGACGTGGACGAGGCCACGTTCGACAAGGTCTATGCGATCAACGTGAAGAGCATCTTCCACATGACGCACGCGGTGGTGCCGATCCTGCGCGCGCAAAGGAGCGGCGTGATTCTCAACGTGGGCTCGACCGCAGGCATCCGCCCGCGTCCCGGCCTCACCTGGTACAACAGCAGCAAGGGCGCGGTCAACCTGATGAGCAAGTCGCTCGCCGTCGAACTCGGCGCCGACAACATCCGCGTAAACGCGATCTGCCCGGTGATGGGCGTCACCGGTTTGCTCGAGCAGTTCATGGGCATGCCCGACACGCCGGAGAACCGCAAGAAGTTCATCGCCACCATTCCGATGGGGCGCTTGGCGGCGCCGCTCGACATCGCGCGCGCCGCCGTCTATCTCGCCAGCGACGATGCCGAGTTCATCACCGGCGTGGAGTTACCGGTCGACGGTGGTCGCACGGTGTGACGCGAGCGGCCTCAAGAAAAACGGGCCCCGTGGGGCCCGTTTCAGTCCGCGCGCCCGTGGCGTTCAGTACACGAAGATCGGGTTGATGATCGCCTGCACCGCGCCCGGTGATGCGCGACGGCCCGAGCGTGAACAGGCCCTCGTAGACCTTGTCCTTCACCGCCTCCTCGGCGTTGACGTTCTCCAGGATGTAGATGCCGTTCATCGGCAGCAGGATCTGGTGCACGTGGAAGATCTTCTTCGGGTCTTCGAACGGGATCACTTCCAAGCCCCAGGTGTCGGCGCCGACCATCGCGACGTTGAGCGACGCGAGGTAGTTGGCGCCTTCGATGCCCAGGCCCGGCTCCACCGAGCCATAGCGCTTGTCGTCCTTGCCGATCAGTTTCGTCCAACCGGTGTAGAAGATCACCACGTCGCCCTTGTTGATCTTCATGTTGCCCTGGCGTGCGAGCGCAGCGTCGATCTCCTTCTTGTTGAACGCCGTGCCTTCGGGCACCGGATCCTTGCCGGTGAGGCCGACCATGTCGAGGATGACGGCGCGGGTGGCGATCGCCGGCACGTTCTCGATGCCGAGTTTCTTCAGGCCGCCCGCGGTGACGACGTCGCGCCCGGCCAGGCAGTTGTAGTAGACGCTGTCGATGCCGATGTGTCCCAGCCCGTCGAGCTGTGAGCCGATGCCCACCCAGCCCATGATGATGTCGTCGTGGTAGTTCGTCTTGGTGTCGCCGAGCGAGCCGCCGTACTCCTGCCCGGGCGTGAGCACGGTGATCGAGAACGTGCGCGGCGGAAACGCCGGCGTCTTGCTGTTGGTCTCGATGCCCATGCGGATCGACTTGCCGCGCTTGACCAGCTTGGCGGCTTCCATCACGTTGGCGGTGGTGATGTTGTTGAGCGCGCCCACTTGATCGTTGGGGCCCCATTTGGACTTGTGGCAGGACTGGATCGCCTGCGTCTGTGCGCAGGCCGACACCGACACTGCCAGACCGAGCGCCAGGACACTCATTGAAATTCTCATCGCGGTCTCCTCTTCTTGGTTGCTCCGAGTGGAGCGCGGCAGTCTAGTGCGCGAACCTCGCGCCCGCTAGAGGGAAGAAGGGTTTGCGTTTTCAGACGTTCGGGTTCGCGCGGAGCCGGCGAACGGCCTGTCGCACAGGTGTCGCGGCAGTCGTTTCAAAACAGGACAACGGCGGGCGCGGCACCTTCAGTGTGCTCAGCGCTCGCCGACCGTGATGCGATGCAGGAGCCGCCGGTGGCCCTGGTAGCCGCCAGTGGCGGCGTGCACCAGGCAGCGGTTGTCCCACATCACCAGCATGTTCGGCTGCCAGCGGTGGCGATAGACGAACCGATCCTCCCCCTGGTGCTTGAACAGCTCGAGCAGCAGCGCGGTCGCTTCGTCGTCGGGCATGCCGTCGATGCCGATCGTGTAGCCCGGGCTCACGAACAGCGCGGTGCGATGCGGTCTCCGGATGGCGGCGAGCGATCGGGTGCGTCTGCGTCGCCAGCGCCGAATCGTCGTAGCGGATCGCCATCGAACGCCCAGCGTCGCGTTCGCCATAGCGGCCCTGCCGCGAATAGCCGCGCCGCGCCGAGTGCACACCGAGCCGGTCCTGCACGGCGCTCTTCAGCGCCGCGGGCAGCGCATCCCATGCGGCGTACTGGTTGGCGAACAGCGTGTCGCCGCCGACCGGCGGGATGACATTGCCGAACAGCAGCGTGGCTGCCGGCGGGCTGGCGAGAAAACTCCAGTCGGAGTGCCAGTTGTCGGCAAACAGGGTGCTGGTCTCGTCGGCCTCGCGCTTGACTTGCGCCACGTGCGGGTGACCGGGGATCGATTCAAAGTACGGGTCGGGGCCGAACGGTCCGATCGTGGTGGCGAAGCGCTCGAGGTCTTCCACCGACAGCGGCTGGTCGGGAAACCCGAGCACCTGGTGTTGCAGCCAGGCGGACCGCACCTCGGCCGATTGCGCGTCGCTCACCGGTTGGGTCAGGTCGATGCCGCGCACGAGCGCACCGCACGGTTGTGGCTGCACGGTGATGTCCAGGGCCATCACGGTCTCCTGTCGGATGGGCGGGCGAGCAGCCTAGCAGGATGGCGGCGGTGGCTCCTCACGGCCGCGAAAGAACCGGTTGCTCAAATCCGAATTGCCCAAACCGCGCTTTCGCCGCAAGCTGTCGGCTCGCTCTTCGGACCACCACACGGATGTCTGCTTCACCCCCCGCCATTCAATCGGAACAATTGGCGCACTGGCGCACCTGGCTGGGCCGCAGCGAGCAGCGCGCCGATCTCGTCACCGCGGCGCCATTGAACGCGTGGATGGCCATGCTGGACCGCGACGACGCCGAGGCGCTGCCCGGCAGCGATGTGCCGCCGCTGGCGCACTGGCTGTACTTTCTGCCGGTGGCGCCGCAGTCGCAGATCGGGCCCGACGGGCATCCGCAGCGTGGCGGCTTCCTGCCGCCGATTCCGTTGCCGCGCCGCATGTGGGCCGGCGGGCGCTTGACGTTCCACCACGCGCTGCAGGTCGGCGACGAGATCACGCGCACGTCGCACATCGCCAACGTCGATGCCAAGAGCGGGCGCAGCGGCGCGCTGGCCTTCGTGACCGTGCGCCACGAGGTCACCGATGCGCGCGGCCTGGCGATCAGCGAAGAGCACGACATCGTCTACCGCGAAGCACCGCGCGCCGATGCGCCGGCCGCCGCGGCGCCGCAAGTGGCGCGCACCGACGAGGCGTTCTCGCGCCGCATCGTGCCCGACCCGGTACTGCTGTTCCGCTTTTCCGCGCTCACTTTCAACGGGCACCGCATCCACTACGACCGCAGCTATGTGACCGAGGTCGAGGGGTATCCTGGGCTGATCGTGCACGGCCCGTTGATCGCGACGCTGTTGATGGACCTGCTGCGCCGCGAGCGGCCCGGCGCGCGGATCCAGCGTTTCACCTTCACCGCCAAGTCACCGTTGTTCGATCTGCACCCGTTCGACGTCTGCGGCCGCTTTCACAGCGACGAGCGCCACGCCGCGCTGTGGGCGCGCAACCACCAGGGCGTGCTGGCGATGCAGGCCAGCGCCGAGCTCGCCTGAAGCCTGTTCGACTTCTTTCTTGGATGCCATGAACACGCCCCAATCCCACGGCGAGCTGCGCGACGCCGTGCGCGCGCTGTGCGCCCAGTTCCCCGACGAATACCACCGCGAGGTCGATGCCAGGCGCGGCTACCCCGAGGCGTTCGTCGACGCGCTCACCAAGGCCGGCTGGATGGCGGCGCTGATCCCGCAGGAATACGGCGGCTCGGGCCTGGGGCTCACCGAGGCGTCGGTGATCATGGAGGAGATCAACCGTTCGGGCGGCAACTCCGGCGCCTGCCACGGCCAGATGTACAACATGGGCACGCTGCTGCGCCACGGGTCGCCGGAGCAGAAGCAGCGCTACCTGCCGAGGATCGCCAGCGGCGAGCTGCGGCTGCAGTCGATGGGCGTGACCGAGCCGTCGACCGGCACCGACACCACCAAGATCAAGACCACGGCGGTTCGCAAGGGCGACCGCTACGTCGTCAACGGCCAGAAGGTGTGGATCTCGCGCATCCAGCACTCCGACCTGATGATCCTGCTGGCGCGCACCACGCCGCTGGCCGAGGTGGCCAAGAAGAGCGAAGGCCTGTCGATCTTCATCGTCGATCTGCACCACGCGGTGACACACGGCATGACCGTGCGGCCGATCGCCAACATGGTCAACCACGAGACCAACGAGCTGTTCTTCGAGAACCTGGAGATCCCGGCCGAGAACCTGATCGGCCGCGAGGGCCAGGGCTTCAAGTACATCCTCGACGGCCTGAACGCCGAGCGCACGCTGATCGCCGCCGAGTGCATCGGCGACGGCCGCTGGTTCATCGACCGCGTCACCGCCTACGTGAAGGACCGCGTGGTGTTCGGCCGGCCGATCGGGCAGAACCAGGGCGTGCAGTTCCCGATCGCCGAGGCGCACATCGAGGTCGAGGCGGCCGACCTGATGCGCTACGAGGCGTGCCGCTTGTTCGATGCGCACCAGCCGTGCGGCGCGCAGGCCAACATGGCCAAGTACCTCGCCGCCAAGGCGAGCTGGGAGGCCGCCAACGCCTGCATCCAGTTCCACGGCGGCTTCGGCTTCGCCTGCGAATACGACGTCGAGCGCAAGTTCCGCGAGACGCGGCTGTACCAGGTGGCGCCGATCTCGACCAACCTGATCCTGAGCTACGTGGCCGAACACGTGCTGGGATTGCCGCGGAGTTTCTGAGCCGTGACACGCCCGCTCGACGGCATCACCGTGCTCGCGCTCGAGCACGTGATCTCGGCGCCGTTTTGCACGCGCCAGCTCGCCGACCTCGGCGCGCGCGTGATCAAGATCGAGCGCCCGGGCGGCGGCGACCAGGCGCGCGGCTACGACCAGCGTGTGCGCGGCCTGTCGTCGCACTTCGTCTGGACCAACCGCTCCAAGGAAAGCCTGACGCTCGACGTCAAGCACCCGCAGGCCGATGAGATCCTGCAGCGCGCTGCTCGAGCGCAGCGACGTGCTGGTGCAGAACCTCGCGCCCGGCGCGGCCGCGCGCATGGGCTTGTCGTTCGACGCGCTGCATGCGCGGTTCCCGAAGCTGATCGTCTGCGACATCTCGGGCTATGGCGACGACGGCGAGCGGCCCGGGCCGTTTCGCGACAAGAAGGCCTATGACCTGCTGATCCAGAGCGAAGCGGGCTTTCTGTCGATCACCGGCACGCCGGAGAATCCGGCCAAGGCGGGCGCCTCGATCGCCGATATCGCGGCCGGCATGTACGCCTACAGCAGCATCCTGGCAGCGCTGATCCAGCGCGGTCGCACCGGTCGCGGCTGCCGGCTCGACGTGTCGATGCTCGAGGCGATGGTCGAGTGGATGAGCTTTCCGCTGTACTACGCGTATGAAGGCGCCGAGCCGCCACCGCGTGCCGGCGCGGCGCACGCCACCATCTATCCCTACGGTCCGTTCACCGCCGGCGACGGCAAGGTGGTGATGCTCGGTCTGCAGAACGAACGCGAGTGGAAGCTGTTTTGCGAACGTGTGCTGCAGCAGCCGACGCTGACGAGCGACGAACGGTTCGCCTCGAATGCCAAGCGGGTGCAGGCCCGCGAGGCGCTGCGCGCGCTGATCCTCGACGTGTTCGCCGCGCTCACCGCCGAGCAGATCGTCGAGCGGCTCGAAGCCGCACAGATCGCCAATGCACGCGTCAACGGCATGCACGAGGTGTGGCAGCACGCGCAGCTGCACGCGCGCCAGCGGTTCACCGAGGTGCAGACGCCCGCCGGCCCGGTGGCCGCGCTGTGGCCGCCGGCGCTGCCGGCATCGTTCGCGCCGCGCATGGATGCGGTGCCGGCGGTCGGCCAGCACACCGACGCGTTGCTCGCCGAGTTGGCGTTCGATCGCGACACGATCGCCGGCTTCCACCGCAGCGGCGTGGTCTGAGTTCATTTTCAAGGAGTCGTGGCATGAGCACACCGAGCAACGGCATGCGCCTGGCGGCGTTCGCCGCCGAGCTGAGGTTCGACGACATTCCCGCGCCGGTGCAGCGCCGCACGGAAGACCTGCTGCTCGATTGGATCGGCTCCACGCTGGCCGGCAAAGGCGCGCGGCCGGTCGAATCGATCGCGCATTTCTGGCTCGCGCAGGGTCCTGCCGACGGGCCGTCGGAGGTGTTGATCCACCGCCGCGGTTCGAGTCCGGTCGTGGCGGCGGCGATCAACGCAGCGGCTTCGCACCTCGCCGAGCAGGACGACGTGCACAACGGGTCGGTGTTCCATCCGGCCGCGGTGGTGTTTGCGCCGGCGCTCGCGGTGGCGCAGGCGCTGCAGCGCAGCGGGCGCGAGCTGTTGACCGCGGCGGTTGCCGGCTACGAGGTGGGCATCCGCGTCGGCGAGTTCCTCGGCCGCTCGCACTACAAGGTGTTCCACACCACCGGCACCGCCGGCACGCTGGCTGCCGCCGCGGCGGTCGGCCACCTGTTGCGCCTCGACGCCGGGCAGATGCAACAGGCGTTCGGCTCGGCCGGCACCCAATCGGCGGGCTTGTGGGAGTTTCTGCGCGAAGCGGCCGACTCCAAACAACTGCATTGCGCGCACGCGGCGGTGGCGGGCTTGAGCGCCGCCTACCTCGCGGCCGACGGTTTCACTGGGGCGCGCGACATCCTCGAAGGGGCGCGCGGCCTGGCGGCCGGCATGTCGCGCGATGCCGATCCGTCGCGACTGAGCGATGGGCTGGGCACCCGCTGGGTCACCGCGGAAACCTCGTTCAAGTTCCATGCGTCGTGCCGCCACACGCATCCGGCCGCCGATGCACTGCAGCGCGCCATGATCGAGCACAAGCTGGCACCGTCGGACATCGCGGGCGTCACGGCGCACGTGCACCAGGGCGCCATCGACGTGCTGGGGCCGGTGACCGATCCGCAGACGGTGCACCAGTCGAAGTTCTCGATGGGCACGGTGCTCGCGATGGTCGCGCTGCACGGCCGTGCCGGGCTCGCGGAATTCGACGCGCACCACGGCGACGCCGCGGTGGCGGCGTTTCGTGAGCGCGTGCGCATGGTGCTCGACCCCGAGGTCGATGCGGCGTATCCGGCGCGCTGGATCGGCAAGGTCAGCGTGCACACCCGCGATGGGCGCGAGCTGCAGGCGCGCGTCGACGAGCCGAAGGGCGACCCCGGCAACACGCTGAGCCGCGCCGAGCTCGAAGACAAGGCGATCGGGCTGGCCAGCTACCAGCGCGGCGCCAGCGAAGCCGAGATGCTGGCTCTCGTGCAGCGCGTGTGGTCGATCGCCGGCGCACCGCGTGTCACGCGTCTACTCGGTTGACCCGATCACCGTGATGCCGCCGCGTTGTTATCTGTTCGTGCCGGCGAGCCGGCCCGATCGGTTCGAGCGGGCGTTGGCCAGCGGCGCCGACGCGGTGATCATCGACCTCGAAGACGCGGTCGCCGCACACCACAAGCCGACGGCACGCACCGCGCTGCAGCAGTGGCTCGCGGGCCGCGCGCCCGATGCGACGCCGGTGATCGTGCGCATCAATGCCGGCGCCACGCCCTGGCACGCCGACGACCTGGCGCTGTGCGCGCACCCAGGCGTCGGCGCCGTGATGTGGCCGAAGGCCGAACGCCCCGATGCGCTGCACGCCGCCGCGCGTGCGCGCCACGACCTGCGCGTGATCGCGCTGGTGGAGTCGGCGCGCGGCATCGCGCATGCGCGCGAGATCGCCGGCACGCCGGGCGTCGCGCGGCTGGCTTTCGGCAGCCTCGACCTGGCATTGGACCTCGGGCTGCGCGGCCACGACGAAGACGACCTCGCACCGCACCGCGCCGAGGTCGTGCTGGCGTCGCGCCTGGCCGGCCTGCCGGCGCCGATCGATGGCGTGACGCCGTCGATCGACGACGACACGCGGCTGCGCGCCGATGTGCTGCGCTCGCGCCGCCTCGGTTTTGGCGCCAAGCTGTGCATCCATCCGCGCCAGCTGCCCGTGGTGCGCGAAGGCCTGGCGCCGAGCGAAGCCGATCTGCAATGGGCGCGCCGCGTCGTGCAGGCTGCGGGTTCGGCCGAAGGTGCGGCGATCGCCGTCGATGGCACGATGGTCGATACACCGGTGCTGCTGCGCGCCCGCGCCATCCTGGACGAAGCGGCGGCTGCATCGGCTCACCCCGCGCCGCCTTGATCGACCACCTCGACCACTTGGTGCTGACCACCGTCGATGACACCGCGTGCATCGACTTCTACACCCGTGTGCTCGGCATGCGGCTGGAGACCTTTGGTGGCGGTCGGCAGGCGCTGCGCTTCGGCCGGCAGAAGATCAACATCCACCGCCGCGGCCACGAGTTCGAGCCGAAGGCCCACCTGCCGGTGCCCGGCGCGCTCGACCTGTGCTTCATCGCCGACCGCCCGCTGCAGCAGGTGGTCGAGCAGTTGAACCGCAGCGGCTGGCCGATCGCCGAAGGCCCGGTCGAACGCACCGGTGCCACGCAGAAGATTCGCTCGGTGTACGTGCGCGATCCCGATCTGAACCTGATCGAGATCTCCGAACTGCTGCCTCAATGACATCAACGACATCCCAGGAGACACATCGATGATCACCCGCATGTTCTGCGCGCTGCTGTGGGCACTGGCCGTGCCCGCCACCGCGTGGGCACAGGCTTATCCCACGCGCAACATCACGCTGGTGGTGCCGTTCGCGGCCGGCGGGCCCACCGACGTGGTGGCGCGCACGCTGGCCGCGGCGATGGCCAAGACGCTCGGCCAGACGGTGGTGGTAGAAAACAAGACCGGCGCCGGCGGCACCTTGGCGGCCAACGCGGTGGCCAAGGCCGCGCCCGACGGCTACACCGTGCTGATCCACCACAACGGCATGGCCACCGCGCCCGGGCTGTACCGCAAGCTGCCGTACAACCCGCTGACCGACTTCGAGTACGTCGGCCAGGTGGTCGACGTGCCGATGACGCTGCTCGGCCGCAAGGACCTGCCGCCGAACAATGGCGCCGACCTGGTCAGCTACGTGAAGGCCAACGCATCGAAGCTGACCTTGGCGCACGCCGGGCTCGGCGCGGTGTCGCAGCTGTGCGGCATGCTGTTCCAGAAGATGATCGGCACCGAACTCACCGCGGTGCCCTACCAGGGCACGGCGCCGGCACTCAACGCGTTGCTCGGTGGACAGGTCGACATCCTGTGCGACCAGACCACGCAGACGCTGCCGCACATCAAGGCCGGCACGGTCAAGCTGTACGGCGTGACGACCACCTCGCGCATCCGCTCGCTGCCCGACACGCCCACGCTCGACGAGCAGGGCCTCAAAGGCTTCGAGGTCAAGGTGTGGCACGGCATCTACATGCCCAAGGGCACGCCGGCGGCGGCGGTCGACAAGTTCGGCTCGGCGCTGCGTGCGGCGCTGAAGGACCCGGCGGTGGCGGTGCGCTTCACCGAACTCGGCGGCGACATCGTGGCCGACGAAAAGCAGACGACCAACGGCCTGAAGACCTGGCTGCAGCCCGAGATCGAAAAATGGGGCGCGTTGATCCGCGCCGCCGGGCAGTATGCGGACTGACCGCTAGCCCCACGGGCGAGTGCGCCCGCGGCCGTGCAGCTGGCACAGCCACGACCATCGCACCGAGTCCAACCCGTCGCATTCGGCGATCGCGCCAGGACAGACGCACGCCGCGAAGTACTTGCTGCGCGTGAGCAGCACCGCCACGCCGGCGGCCCGTGCGCTCGCCACGCCCTGCGGTGAGTCCTCGATCGCCAGCGCGTCGTGTGCAGGCACGTCGAGCCCGCGCAGCGCAAGCTCGTACACCTGCGGATGCGGCTTCTTCAGCGGCGCATCCTCGGCACAGACGATGGCGGCGAAGCCATCGGGCCAGGCCGAACCGAGGTGCGGCGACAGCAGCGCAGCGACGTTGGCACGGCCGGTGGTGGTGGCGATCGCCAGCCGCGTGCCGGCCTCGCGCGCCTCGTGCATCAGGCGCTGCACGCCCGGCCGCAGCGCAATCGCGCCGCTCCCGATGCGGCGCAGGTAGGCGGCGTTCTTGCGCCGGTGCAGCTCACGGGCGAGCGCGAGCCGTTCGCAGGCAACCTGCGGCGCATCGTCGCGCTCGGCCAGATCGCGCAGCAGGCGTTCGAGGCCGCCCGAGGTGGTGAGCAGTTCGCCGTAGCGCTCGACGCTCCAGTGCCACGGCAGCGCCATCGATGCGAAGGCGTCGTTGAACGCCTCGCGGTGGCCGTCGCGCTCGGTCTCGGCGAGCGTGCCGTCCACGTCCCAGATCAAGGCGCGCAACGTCGTGCGCGGCGCGGTGGGCGCCATGGCCAATTGGGGCAACGTCAGGCGATGGACACGCGCAGGCCGCGGTGCGTGGTGAGCGCGCGTGCCAACTCGTCGAAGTGGTCCACCACCTGGTCGGGCGCGTCGTCCCCGCGCAGCGGCCCGCCGTAGCCGTGGGTCACGGTCCAGACGGCCACGCCGGCGGCGCGCGCGGTGCGCACGTCGATCGCCGAGTCGCCGATGTACAGCGCGTCGCCGGCTGCGCATTGCAGCGCTTGCAGCGCATGGTGGAGCATCGCCGGGTCGGGCTTGCGCACCGGCAGCGTGTCACCGCACACCATCAAGTCGAAGCAGGTGTTGAGATCGTGGCGCACCAGCAGGCGGTGCGCGAAGGCGGACTCCTTGTTGGTGACCAGCCCGACCTGGATGCCGGCGCCGGTGAGGCGTTCCAACAGGCGGCGCACGCCGGGATAGACGCGGCTGTGTTCGCCGCAGCAATGCGCGTAGTCGTAGTGAAAGCCAGGCCACAGCGTGTCGACGCGCCCGTCGACTTCGGCTGCCGGCACGCCGGCGGCGCGCACCGCCTTGGCCAGCGAGGCGCGTGTGCCGTCGCCGATCCAACCCTGCACCTGCTCCAGCGAGGCCGCGCGCAGGCCCTGGCGCTGCAACGCCAGGTTCAGCGCCGCCGCGATGTCGGGCGCGGTGTCGATCAAGGTGCCGTCGAGGTCGAACAGAACTGCCTGCATGCGAAAGCTCCGAATCGTGAATCTACGCCAGTGCGTCATCGGGTGCGAGCAGCCGTCGGGCCGCCTGCACCACCGCGTCGACCGTGAAACCGAAGTGCGCCATCAGTTGCAGCCCGGGCGCCGATTCGCCGAAGCGCGCCAGGCCGATCACGCTGCCGTCGCGGCCCACGTAACGGCGCAGGCCCTCGGGATGGCCGGCTTCGATCGCCAGCACGGGCAGTGCGGGCGGCAGCACGCCGTCGCGCCAGGCCTGGCACTGGCTGTCGAAGCCGCGCGTGTTCGGCATCGACACCACGCGCACCGCGATGCCGTGCGCGTCGGCCAGCGCACGCTGCGCGTCGAGCGCGAGCGACACCTCCGATCCGCGTGGCCAGCAGCACCGCCCGCGCGCCGTCGGCGTCGCGCAGCACGTAGCCGCCGCGCATCACGTCGCGCCGCTGCGCCGGCCGCGTGGCGATCGGCAACGCCTGGCGCGACAGCACCAGCGCACTCGGACCGTCGCGGCGCTGCAGCGCCTGCACCCAGGCGACGGCACACTCCAGCGCATCGGCAGGCCGCCACACATCGAGGTCGGGGATCAAGCGCAGCGCGGCGAGCTGCTCGACCGGCTGGTGCGTGGGCCCGTCTTCGCCGAGCCCGATCGAGTCGTGCGTGAAGACATGGATCACGCGCTGCTGCATCAGCGCGGCCATGCGGATCGCGTTGCGGCTGTAGTCGCTGAAGGTGAGGAAGGTGCCGCCGTACGGAACGAAGCCGCCGTGCAGGGCGATGCCGTTCATCGCGGCCGCCATGCCGAACTCGCGCACACCCCAGCTCAGGTAGTTGCCGGCCCGCTGCTGCGGCGTGATGCGGCGGTGGCCGGTGAAGTCGGTGAGGTTGGAGCCGGTCAGGTCGGCCGATCCGCCGAGCAACTCAGGCAGCAGCGGCGCCAGCGCGTTCAGTGCGAGCTGCGATGCGCGCCGCGTCGCGATCGGCTTGCCGTCGCGCACCCACTGCGCGGCGAGCGCTGCCACCGCTTCGTCGGTGCGCGCTGGCCAGTTGGTCGGCAGTGCCCGGCGCGTGCGGCGCTCGAACTCCGCCGCCAACACCGGCTGCGCGGCGGCATACGCACTGAAGCGCGCGTGCCATGCGCTGCGACGCGACGCACCGGCATCGCGTGCGTCCCACGCGGCGCGCACGTCGTCGGGCACGTCGAACGGCGGGTGCGGCCAGTTCAAGCGTGGTGCGCAGTGCGGCGATGCCGTCGCGCCCGAGCGGTGCGCCGTGCACATCGGCCGTGCCTTCATGGCCGGCGGCGCCCTTGCCGATCGTGGTGCGGCAGACGATCAGCGTGGGCTTCGCCTCGGCTTGACGCGACACCGTCACGGCATCGGTCAGCGCGGCGTCGAGGGCGAGCAGGTCGTGGCCGTCGACGGCGTCGATCACGCGCCAGCCGCAGGCGCGAAAGCGCGCCGGCGTGTCGTCGGCAAACCAGTCGTCGATGGCGCCATCGATGCTGATGCCGTTGGCGTCGTACAGCACGATCAACTTGCCCAGACCCAGCGTGCCGGCCAGCGAGATCGCCTCCTGGCTCAGGCCCTCCATCAGGCAGCCGTCGCCGACGAACACGAAGGTGCGGTGGTCGACGATCGTGTGGCCGTCGCGGTTGAACTCGGCCGCCAGCAGCGACTCGGCCAGCGCCATGCCCACCGCGTTGGCCAGGCCCTGGCCGAGCGGGCCGGTGGTGGTCTCCACTCCCGACGTCACGCCGGCCTCCGGGTGGCCGGGCGTGCGACTGCCCAGCTGGCGAAAACGGCGCAGTTCTTCCAACGGCAGGTCGTGGCCGGTGAGGTGCAGCAGCGCGTACAACAGCATCGACGCATGGCCGTTGCTGAGCACGAATCGGTCCCGATCGGGCCATCGCGGGTCGGCCGGGTCGTGGCGCAGGTGCCGGCTCCACAACACGGTGGCCATCTCGGCCATGCCGAGCGGCGCGCCCGGGTGGCCGCTCTTCGCCTGCTCGACCGCATCGGCACACAGCACGCGCAGCGCGTTGGCCATGTGCTGCAACAGTGCCGCGTCGAGCGGCTGCGGGGTCAGCGCTGCGTTCATGCCGCGCGCCGCTTCAGATCCATCAGACGCAGGATCATCGGCGTGAAGATCAGCTGCATCGCCAGGCCCATCTTGCCGCCCGGACACACGATGTTGTTGGGCCGGCTCATCCACGAGCCGTGCAGCATCGACAGCAGGTAGGGGAAGTCGATGCCCTTGGGATTGGCGAAGCGGATCACCACCATCGACTCGTCGGCGCTGGGGATGTCCTTGGCGATGAACGGGTTGCTGGTGTCCACCGTCGGCACGCGCTGGAAGTTCACGTGCGTGCGGCTGAACTGCGGGCAGATGTGCTTCACGTAGTCGGGCATGCGGCGCAGGATGGTCTCGATCACCGCCTCCTGGCTGTAGCCGCGCAGCGTCTGGTCGCGGTGCAGCTTCTGGATCCACTCCAGGTTGATGATCGGCACCACGCCGACCAGCAAGTCGACATGGCGCGCCACGTCGGCCTCGGGGCCGACATAGCCGCCGTGCAAGCCTTCGTAGAACAGCAGGTCGCTGCGCCCCGCCATCGGCTGCCAGGCGGTGAACGTGCCGGGCGCGCCGCCCAGCTCGCGCCCTTCGCCGGCGTCGTGGATGTAGCGCCGCACGCGGCCGCCGCCGCTCTCGGCGTACTCGGCGAACGCCTGATCGAGCTCGGTCAGCAGGTTGCTCTCGGGACCGAAGTGGCTGATCGGCGCGCCCTCGCCGTGGTCAGCACGGCGCACGCGCTCGCGCATCTCGTCGCGGTTGAAGCGATGGAACGAATCGCCTTCGATCACCTGCGCGTCCAGACCTTCGCGCCGGAAGATGTGCGCGAAGCTCTTCATCACCGTGGTGGTGCCGGCGCCCGACGAGCCCGTGACGGCGATGATGGGATGTTGGTCGACATGGCTGGTGATTCGTCAAGCGAACACGCGGATCCGGCTCTGCCGGTCCGCCGGTGTTACCCTTGGAGCGGCGGCCGCCAGCGCTTCGGCGTCATCACACCAGCTCTTGCGCTCGGAACAGCGAACGCTCGTTGAACAGCGGCGACACATACGGCTGATCGGCGCCGCGGTCGTGTTCATGGTGGTAGCGCTGAATGCGCTCGACCTCGTCGCGGCTGCCGAACACCACCGGCACGCGCTGGTGCAGCTCGCCGGGCACCAGGTCGAGCAGCCGCTCGCGCCCGGTGCCGGCCAGTCCACCGGCTTGCTCGATCAGCCAGGCCACCGGGCTGGCCTCGTAGAGCAGCCGCAGGCGGCCGGCCCTTGGCGGTTGCCTGTGATCCTTGGGGTACAGGAACACGCCGCCGCGCATCAGGATGCGGTGCGCGTCGGCGACCAGCGAGGCGACCCAGCGCATGTTGAAGTCGCGCCCGCGCACGCTGGTGGCGCCGGCCTGGCACTCGCTGACGTAGCGCTGAACGGGTGCCTCCCAGAAGCGGGTGTTGCTGGTGTTGATCGCGAACTCGTGCGCCTGGTCGGGGATGCGCAGATCGGCGTGCGTGAGCGTGAACTGGTTGCGCTCGCGATCGAGCGTGAAGCCGTGCGTGCCGCGGCCCACGGTGAGCACCAGCATCGTCGACGGCCCGTAGATCGCATAGCCCGCCGCCACCTGGGCGCGGCCCGGCTGCAGGAAGTCGGCCGCATCGGGTGCCAGCTGGTGCGGGCGCTTCAACACCGAGAACAGGGTGCCGATCGACGCATTGACATCGATGTTCGACGAGCCGTCGAGCGGGTCGAACACCAGCAGGTACGGCCCGCCGGCCGGTTCGCGCACGACCACCGGGCTGCTCGATCTCCTCCGACGCCATCGCCGCCACGCTGCCGCTGCGCTGGCACATGTCGAGCATCACCTCGTGGGCCAGCACATCGAGGCGTTGCTGGCGCTCGCCTTGCGAATTGACCGCCCCGTGCGGGCCGAGGTAGCCGCCGAGCGCGCCGCGCGTGGTCATCTGCGCGATCGCGATGATCGCGGCGGCCACGTCGGCCAGCAGCGCAGCGAGCTGGTGCTGGTGCTCGGTGCCGACGAGTTGCTGGGCCAGAAAGGTCGGCAGTGTGGGGCGCCCGAGGTGCATTGCGTTGTCTCGTGTTGTTGTTGGCTGGTTCAGCGCGCCGCCAGCACGCGCGAGGCGCGGATGTCGGCGGCGGTGAGCGTCTGCAAGGCGATCGCGTCGACGTGCGCATCGGCGCCGTCGAACAGCCGGTTGGCCTGGCGCAGCCGCGCGCGGTCGATCGCGTTGCGCATCGAGCGGGCGTTGGCGAAATGCGGTTGCTGCACGCGCGCCGCGATGTAGTCGCACAGCGCGGCGCGGGCGGGCTCGTCGAAGCGATAGTTCCAGCGCAGCGCCAGCTGCTCGGTGATCGCCAGCAGCTCGTCGGGCGTGTAGTCGGGAAAGTGCAGGTGGTGCGCGATGCGCGAGCTCAAGCCCGGGTTGGAACGGAAGAAGGTGTCCATGCGCTCGCGGTAGCCGGCCAGGATCACCACCAGGTCGTCGCGCTGGTTCTCCATCACCTGCAGCAGGATCTCGATCGACTCCTGGCCGTAGTCGCGCTCGTTCTCGGGGCGGTAGAGGTAGTAGGCCTCGTCGATGAACAGCACGCCGCCCATCGCGCGCTTGAGCACCTCGCGCGTCTTCGGTGCGGTGTGGCCGATGTACTGGCCCACCAGGTCGTCGCGCGTCACGCTCACCACGTGGCCTTTGCGCACGTAGCCCAGCCGGTGCAGGATGCGCGCCATCTTCAGCGCGACGGTGGTCTTGCCGGTGCCGGGGTTGCCGGTGAAGCTCATGTGCAGCGACGGGGCTTGCGCCTCGAGCCCGAGCTGCCGCCGCGCGGCCGCCACCACCAGCAGCGCGGCGATCTCGCGGATGCGCTGCTTCACCGGTTGCAGGCCGACCAGCTCGGCATCGAGCTCGCTGAGCACCTCGTGCACGTGCGAATCGCGCACCAGCGCACGCAGGTCCACCGCCGGCGCGTTGCCTGCGAGGTGCTCGGTGTCGGCGCGGCCCATCGCGTGCTTCGGCGTCGTGCGTCAGTCGCCGCGGCGCGCGGGCTGAGCGATCACATGGGCCTGCGTCGTGTAGCGCACACGCCGGCCCGCCGTTTCCTGACGCACGAGCTGGAAGCCCGGTTCGTCGGCAGGTCGTTGCACGATGAAGCTCATCACCACCGACTCGACGCCGCGCGTGTTGTCGAAGGCGTTCACCTTGATGTAGTGCCTCGGCTGCGCCTTGCGGCAGGCATTGACCTCGTAGACCACCGCCGCGCCGTCGCGGATCTCAAACATCGGCGGGCCCCACATCTCCCAATAGGTGTTGCGCGGGTGCGGGTCGTCGGTGTGCTCCACCGACAGCGCCCAGCCGTGGTCGATCGCATAGTCGACCTGGGCGCGGACCTCCGCGTCGGTGAGGTCGGGCAAGAAGGAGAACTGACCCTGGGTGATGCGCATGTGAGTCCTCGATGTCGGTGAACGAAGAGCGACGCTCCGCTGCCCGGTGTCAAACATTGGCGGTCGGCGTGGCGACGAAGTCGGGCGTGTCGGTCGACGTGTAGTTGAAGCTCACGTCCTTCCACGTCTCGAGCGCCTGCTCCAGCGGCTTGCACCACTTGGCCGCGGCGCGCAGCACGTCGGGGCCTTCGTGCGCGATGTCGACGCCTTCGTTGCGCGCTTTCACCATCGCCTCGAGCGCGACGCGGTTGGCGATGGCGCCGGCCTGGATGCCGGCCGGGTGGCCGATCGTGCCGCCGCCGAACTGCAGCACCACGTCGTCGCCGAACAAGTGCAGCAACTGGTGCATCTGGCCGGCGTGGATGCCGCCCGGAGGCCACCGGCATCACCTTCTTCAGATCGGCCCAGTCCTGGTCGAAGAACAGGCCGCGTGCCAGGTCCTGCTGGTTGAAGCGATTCGCGGCAGACGTTGTAGTAGCCCTGCACCGTCATCGGGTCGCCCTCGAGCTTGCCGACTGCGGTGCCGGCGTGCATGTGGTCGACGCCGGCCAGGCGCAGCCACTTGGCGATCACGCGAAAGCTGATGCCGTGGTTCTTTTGCCGCGTGTAGGTGCTGTGGCCGGCGCGGTGCAGGTGCAGCACCATGTCGTGGCGGCGCGCCCACTCGCTCATCGACTGGATCGCAGTCCAGCCGATCACCAGGTCGATCATCACGATGCAGCTGCCGAGTTCGTGCGCGAACTCGGCGCGCTCGTACATGCCCTCCATCGTGGCGGCGGTCACGTTGAGGTAGTGGCCCTTGATCTCGCCCGAGTTGGCCTGCGCGCGGTTCACCGCCTCCATGCAGTTCAGGAAGCGGTCGCGCCAGTGCATGAACGGCTGGCTGTTGATGTTCTCGTCGTCTTTCGTGAAGTCGAGGCCGCCGGTCAGCGCCTCGTAGACGACGCGGCCGTAGTTCTTGCCGGACAGGCCCAGCTTGGGCTTCATCGTCGCGCCGAGCAGCGGGCGGCCGAACTTGTCGAGCCGCTCGCGCTCGACCACGATGCCGGTCGGCGGGCCCTTGAACGTCTTCACGTAGGCCACCGGCACGCGGATGTCTTCCAGCCGCAGCGCCTTCAGCGGCTTGAAGCCGAACACGTTGCCGATCAGGCTCGCCGTCAGGTTGGCGATCGAGCCCTCTTCGAACAGCGCGAGGTCGTAGGCCACGTAGGCGAAGTACTGCGTCTCGCGCTCGGTGCCGGGGCCGGTGCCGGGCACGGTGTCGACGCGGTAGGCCTTGGCGCGGTAGTCGTCGCAGGCGGTGAGCAGGTCGGTCCAGACCACGGTCCAGGTGGCGGTCGACGATTCACCGGCCACCGCGGCGGCGGCCTCTTCGGCCTCGACGCCGTCCTGCGGCGTGATGCGGAACAGGCAGATCACGTCGGTGGCCTTGGGCTCGTAGTCGGGGCGCCAGTAGCCCATCTGCCGGTACTTCAGAACGCCGCCCTTGTAGCGCTGCTTCAGGTCGGTGATGACGCCGAGGTCGACCGGGGAATTCATCGCGAGGTCCTTGGGTGAGAGGCGGTGTCGGGCCATTCTCGAAACCCATCTCGCGAAAGAAAAGTCAGAAATCCTTGGCATCGAGTTAAGCTTTGCTGAATGAAGAACGTGACGCTGCGCCAGCTGCGGGCCTTCGCCGCGGTGGCCAGCCACGCCAATTTCGCCCGCGCGGCGGCCGAGCTGCACCTCACGCCACCGGCCGTGTCGATGCAGATCAAGGAGCTCGAAACCGAAGTGGGTTTGCCGCTGTTCGACCGGGAGTCGAGGCAAGTGAGCCTCACGCTGACAGGCGAGTACTTGCTGACTTACGCGCGAAGGGTGCTCGCCGAACTGAAGGACGCGCAGGACATGGTGGCCACGCTGCGCAAGCTCGAGGGTGGCGTGCTGGTGATCGGCATGGTCAGCTCGGCGCAGCAGTTCCTGCCGGCGCTGATGGGCGCGTTTCGCGCTGAACACCGCGAGGTGTCGCTGCGCCTGCGGGTGGGCAACCGCGAACAACTGGCCACCTGGATGCGCGCCAACGAGCTCGACCTGGCCGTGATGGGCCGGCCGCCGCGCGAGATCGCGACCCGTGCCGAGCCGTTCGCCACCAACCCGCTGGTGCTGGTGACCGCGGCCAACCATCCGTTCGTGCACATGGAGCAGGTCAGCGCGCTGCGCGTGTCGACGGAGACGCTGCTGCTGCGCGAGGCGGGCTCGGGCACGCGCGCGGCGATGGAAGACTACCTGCGCGAGCATCACCTGCACGCGGGCCACACGATGGAGCTGCCGAGCAACGAGACGATCAAGCAAGCGGTGATGGCCGGCCTCGGGGTGAGCCTGATGTCGCTGCATTCGCTCGGGCTCGAGCTGAAGCAGGGCGCCATCGCCACGCCCGAGGTCGAGGGCCTGCCGATCCTGCGCCGCTGGTACCTGGTGAAGAACCATGGCAAGACGCTGTCGCCGGCGGCCGAGGCCTTTCGCTACTTTCTGCTCGAGCAGGCGCAATCGCATCTGCAGCGCCTGGGAACCGTCGACCTCACCGCCAGGTGACGGCGTCGCTGCGGCGATACTGCGCAGCGATGATCCCCGAGGTGTTGATCAGCGAAGTCGGCCCGCGCGATGGCCTGCAAAGCGTCAAGTCGACGATGCCGACTGCGGCCAAATGCGCGTGGATCGACGCGCTGGTGGCCGCCGGCTTGCGCGAAATCGAGGTAGCGTCGTTCGTGCCGGCCCGGCTGCTGCCGCAGATGGCCGACGCCGCCGACGTGGTCCGGCATGCGCGCCGCCACACCGGCGTGACGGTGCTCGCGCTGGTGCCCAACCTGAAGGGTGCCGAGGCGGCGATCGAAGCCGGCGCGCGCAAGCTGACGATCCCCGTGTCGGCCAGTGCAGCGCACTTGATGGCCAACGTGCGCAAGACGCCCGAGCAGATGCTGGCCGAGGTGCACACCATCGTCGCTTTGCGCAACGCCCACGCGCCGCAGGTCGGCATCGAGGTCGGTGTGTCCACCGCCTTCGGCTGCACGATCCAGGGCGAAGTGCCCGAAGACGACGTGGTGCGCCTGGCCGAGCAACTCGCCGAGGCCGGGGTCGACGACATCGGGCTGTCCGACACCACCGGCATGGCCAATCCGGCGCAGGTGCGGCGGCTGTTCCAGCGCGTGCGCGCGGCGATCGGCGACAAGACCGGCTGCGGCGCACCTGCACAACACGCGCGGCCTCGGGCTGGCCAATTGCCTGGCCGCCTACGACGTCGGCGTGCGCGCCTTCGATGCCTCGCTCGGTGGACTCGGCGGCTGCCCGTTCGCACCCGGCGCGTCGGGCAACGTGGTCACCGAGGACCTGGTGTTCATGTTCGAGGCCATGGGCGTGCGCACCGGCATCGATCTGCCGCGACTGATCGCGGCGCGCGCGCCGCTGCGCGAAGGCCTGCCCGGTGAGCCGATCTACGGCATGACCCCCGAGGCGGGACTGCCCAAAGGCTGGACCGCGATGGAGACGACGCGATGAACGACGAGCTGCTGATCCGCCGGATGGTCGAGCGCTGGGCCGTGTGGCGCGACGCCGGCGACTGGGAGCGCTTCGCCACCGTGTGGCACCCCGACGGCGTGATGATGGCCACCTGGTTCCAGGGCCCGTTCGCCGAGTTCATCCGCGTCACGAAGGAGGGCTGGGCCAAGGGCGTCAGCATCCTGCATTTCCTGGGCGGCTCGGCGATCGAGGTGGCGGGCGACCGCGCGATCGCGCAGACCAAGATGACGATCTCGCAGCGCGGCCCGGTCGACGGCGTGTTGTGCGACGTGGTGTGCACCGGCCGCTTCTACGACTTTGTCGTGCGTCACCAGGGCGACTGGAAGCTGCTGCACCGCCAGCCGATCTACGAGAAGGACCGCATCGACCCGGTCGACCCAGCCGCCACGCTCAAGCTCGACGCGCAGGCTCTGGCCGCGCTGCCCGAGGGCTACCGGCACCTGGCCTACATCCAGCAGCGCATCGGCTACCGCGTGAAACTCGACATGCCGATGCTCAAGGGCGCGGTCGTCGAGGAGATCTATCGCCGCGGTGCCCGCTGGCTCGCGGGTGGCGAGCTCGAGCGCTGAGGCGCGTGAGCCGGTGACTGTGCGATTCGCCCAGTCAACACGTTCCCACACAGAGATGACATCGCGCGTCGCGCGCTGACGCGGACGGTCGACACGTGCCGGCACCCCGTTCGCGGGGGTCGCCGTTTCTTGTGCGACCGCACGTAAGGCGATTGCCGTTTGCCAACTTCTTGACGCAAATGGCGCGAAGGGCTCGGTGAAGATGCCCCGGCCCCGTGATGCGTGGACCGTGTTGTGTGCGCGCCCCGCGGGGTCATGAACCCGAGCAAAGCCCTACGCCATGCGACTGAACCTGCCCACGTTGCGACCCCGCGCCGCCGGCCCCGTGCCAGCGGCCGCGGCTGCGTCCGCGCGCTGGTTCAGCCGCGACGAGGCGATCATGGGCACGGCGATCCGCTGTGAGCTGTGGCACGCCGACGCCGCTGAGGCGGAGCGTGCGCTCGACGCCGTGATGGCCGAGATGCACCGCATCGACCGGCTCGATGAGCCCGTACAAGGACGACTCGGAGTTGTCGCGGATCAACCGCGACGCCGGCCGCCGCGCCGTGCCGGTGGGCGCCGAACTGTTCGCGACTGATCGAGCGCTCGCTGCAGTTCTCCCAGATGTCCGACGGCGCTTTCGACATCACCTTTGCCAGCGTCGGCCAGCTCTACGACTACCGCCACGGCGTCGCGCCCGATGCCGCCGCGCTCGAGCGTGCGCGCCAAGCCATCGGCTGGCGCCACCTCCAGCTCGATGCCGGCCAACGCACGATCCGCTTCGGCCGCGACGGCATGCGCATCGACCTCGGCGGCTTCGCCAAGGGCCATGTCGTCGACACCAGCATCGCCATCCTCAAGCGGCTGGGCCTCCGGCACGCGATGGTCGCCGCCGGCGGCGACAGCCACGTGCTGGGCGACCGCCACGGCCGGCCGTGGTCGATCGCGATCCGCGATCCGCGCGACGACAAGCGGGTGGTGGCGGTGCTGCCGCTGCAGGACACCTCGATCTCCACATCGGGCGACTACGAGCGCTACTTCGAGCGCGACGGCGTGCGCCACCACCACCTGATCGACCCGAAGACGGGATCGTCGCCGCGCGGCGTGCGCAGCGTGACGATCCTCGCCAACGATGGCCTCACCAGCGAAGGGCTGTCGAAGTGCCTGTTCGTGATGGGGCTTGAACGCGGCATGCGGCTCATCGAGTCGGTGCCAGGCGTCGACGCTGTCGTGATCGACGCCGCCGGGACCTTGCATTTCTCTTCCGGTTTGGCGGCTGCAGGCCGCGGTGCCGGCGGCGAAACCCGGCAGTGAGTTTCGTGAGACCGAGTCAAACGAATTTCAAGGAGGCGGTCATGACATCGCAAATCAAGAAGACGGTTCAACCAGCGCTTTGCACCCTGGCAGCCCTGCTGTTGCTGGCGGGGTGCTCGGGCTCGGGCGATAGCGAGGACACGGTGGCCGTCAACGGCGACGTGGCGATCGCCTACGCCAAGCGGGTCAACACGCTGAGCATGAATCCGACCGACGGCGCGCCGTTCGCGGCCGGTGGCGACCTGATCATTCGCGAGAAGTCGTCGCCCAGTGCGCCCGAGCACAACGTGACGGCGAACTACACCCGCGGCAACGGCGACGTGTCGGACCCCGAGGTGTCGTACGACGGCAAGAAGGTCGTCTTTGCGATGAACTGTCCGACCGGCAACAACGCCGCCATCGGCAGTGCGGTGTGCACGGGCCGCTGGAACATCTGGGAGTACACGCTGCCCGCCGGCGGCTATGCCAACGGCACGATGCGCCGCGTCACCAGCTCGACCACCGACGATGACGTCGATCCGTACTACCTGCCGAACGGCGGCTTCGTGTTCGCGTCGAACCGCCAGACCAAGACGCGCACCACGCAGGCCGTGGGCACGCAGCCGTACTTCGCGCTCGACGAGTACGAGCGTGAGCGTGTGCTGAACCTGCACACGATGGACAACGACGGCGGCAACGTCACGCAGATCTCGAGCAACCAGAGCCACGACCGCAATCCGGTGGTGCGCGACAACGGCAACATCATGTTCTCGCGCTGGGAGCACGTGGGCCCGCGCAACCGCTTTGCGGTGTTCCAGGTCAAGCCCGATGGCACCGACATGTTCGTGTTCTATGGCGCGCAGAGCGGCGGCAACAGCTTCCTGCACCCACGCGAGATGGACCCCAGCGGTCCGCACAGCGGGCAGCTGGCGTCGTCGCTGATGTCGCTGTCGGGCACGCAAGAAGGCGGCGCGCTGATGATGCTCGACGCCACCAACTACTCCGAGCAGAACACGCCGGCGACGCGCGCGGTGCCCAACAGCGGCGGCCAGCGCCAGGCCACGCAGCAGGCGCTGAACGACGGCCGCGGCTTCTCGCGCTTCGGCCGCGCGACCACGCCGTACCCGCTGTGGGATGGCACCAACCGCGTGCTGGCCTCGTACCGGCCGTGTGAAGTGACGAGCACCGTCCCCAACACCCCGCCGGTGGTGGTGTCCTGCGCCACGCTGAAGGACACGGAGGTCGCGGCGCTGTCCCAGGGCAACATGATGCGCAACGCGCCGGTGCAGGGAGATGGCCGCACGCTGCGGGACAACGTGCCGGCGTCGTACGCCGTCTACATGTTCGATCTGCAGCAGAACACCCAGCAGATCGTCGCCGCGCCGCCGGCCGGCTTCATGTACGTGGACCCGGTGGCGTTGCAGTCGCGCCGAGCGCCGCAGGTGGCGCAGCCCACCCAAGTGGATGACGCACGCTGAAGAATGCGGACATGGCGCTGATCGAAGTGCGCAGCGTCTACGACACCGACGGCCTGAATCGCATGGGCAACGTGATGCTGGCCGACACCCTCGCCGAGAAGCCGGCGTCGTGCGGCAACACGGCCATCGTGCAGACCACGCCGCCGACCGAGCCAACCGAAACGCGCAACTCGGTGGCCGACCTGCGCCGCATGAAGGACCCGGCGGATCCGGCCTATCAATGTGCGCCGGCGCGCTTCGTGCGGGCGATTCGTGCGGTGGCCCCGCCGTCCGAACATGATGGGTGGCCGCGAGGCGATCGGCGAGACCGAGTTCGAGCAGCAGAAGATCCTCGGCTACGCGCCGGTCGAACCCGATGGTTCGTTCAAGCTGCACGTGCCGGCGGACACGCCGCTGGCTCTGGCGATCGTCGACGCCAAGGGCCGCGCGATCCAGACCCACCTGAACTGGATCCAGGTTCGCCCCGGCGAGCGTCGCACCTGCGACGGTTGCCACAGCCCGCGCCGTGGTGCGTCGTTGAACTCCGGCCCGCTGGTCGATCCGGCCAACCGCCCGGCGTCGTGGTTGCCGAGCATGGTGCCCAGCCAGGGCGAGACGATGGCCTCGACGCGCACACGCCTCGACCCGACCGCGCTGCAGTTGCGCCCCGACATGGAGTCGACCGACATCTGGGCCAACCCGGCCGCTGGCGGAGTGGCGCGTTCCTTCGCTGCAGATCCGCTACACCGGCAACACCAACGCCGCCGATGACCTGGCGACGCTGGTGCCGGTCAACGGCATCATCAACTACGCCCAGCACGTGGCGCCGATCTGGACCCGCAACCGCGGGACCAACACCTGCGTCAACTGCCACACCGACCCGGCGCGCCTTGACTTGCGTGCCACCACGTCGGGTACGGCCGCGTCACGTCGTACGAGGAACTCATGGTCGGTGACCCGGTGATCGACTCGGTCACCGGCCTGCCGCAGATCGAGGTCCGCGAGGGCGTGCCCGAGGTCGTGCGCGGCGTGCCGCTGGTCGAGACGATGGGTGGCAACGCGGTGGGCATCACCCGCGGCAGCCGCCTGGGCGAGATCCTCTATGGCGAGGAGTTGAAGGCCGGTGCCGAGGCGCGCACCGCGCATCCGAACCCGCCGGGCACTGCGCCCGACCACGCAACGATGCTCAACAAGGCCGAGTTGCGCTTGGTCACCGAGTGGATGGACCTGGGCGGCCAGTACTTCAACGACCCGTTCGACACCGGCGCGATGGCGGCCAACCCGCTCAGCGAGACGGTGTTCAACACCACGATCCATCCGATCCTGTCGGCCAATTGCGCGTCCAGCTGCCACCAGGCGGGCGGAGTCCCGGGCGCGACGGTGGCCGCGGGCACGTCGTTCCAGGGCAACCGCTTCGTGCTGACCGGCAGCCCCGAGGGCGACCTCAACGTCACGCTGACGATGGTGTCGGACACCTGCAATCCGGCGTCGAACTACCTGCTGTCGCGCCCGTCGACCGCACCGCACCCGTCGGGTGCCGCGTCGGCACCGGTGCCGTTGCCGGTGGGCAGCGCCAACTACAACGCCATCAGCAGCTGGATCGCGGCAGGTTGCAGCGTGCAGACCGCCAACGCGAGGACGAACAGACGATGACAGAACAGACGCAGCGGACCCGGCGGTCCGCTGCGGCGGTGCGTTGCACCGTCGCAGCGGCCTTTGCCGTTTTGGGGCTTGCATCGTGCGGCGGCGGCAACGACAACCCGCTGGACAACCCCAACACCTTGTCCAATCCGACGCTCTCTGGCAACCAGCGGCTGAGGTTCGCCTACTTCCAGAACTGCGTGTTCCCGGTGTTCCTGAAGCCGCTGCCGATCCGCTTTGCCAACGGCACGACAACGATCAACACCTGCGCGGCGTCGGGTTGCCACGACAACGCCAACGGCACGGGCGGCGCTTTTCGTGTCATACCCAACGCGCAGCCGATCGACCTCTCCAATCCGGCCAATACAGCGGACATCATCCGGGCCAGCGACATGTACAAGAACTTCTATTCGGCGCAGGGCGAGGTGGTGTTCGGTTCGGCACTGACATCGCGCATCCTGGCCAAGCCGATGGTCAACGGCGTGCTGCATGGCGGCGGTCTGGTGTTCGAGTCCGCACAGGATGCCGATGCGCGCCTGATCCAGTACTGGATCAACAACCCGTCACCCAGCGGCAGCGACGAGTTCAGTGATCCCACCTTCGGCTTCACACCGGGCCCCGTCTGCAACAGCCAATGAAACCGCTCCTGGCGAACCGGGCTCTGGGGTGCCGGGAGCTTGCGACCTTCATCACCACATGCCTGGCCATCGTGATGCTGAGCCTGCTGGGAGCGCCGTCCGCGCGAGCGGCCGACGAGCCCGAGCGGTTGCGCGTGGCCGATCCCTACCTCGAGATGCACACAGGCCCCGGAAGGGGCTTTCCGGTCTTCTTCGTGGTCTCACGCGACGAATGGGTCGAGGTGCAGCTGCGTTCGACCGACTGGTACAAGGTGCGCACCGAAGGCGGCAAGGAAGGCTGGGTGCACCGCTCGCAGCTGGTCAACACCTTCACGGAAGCGGGGCTGCCCAAGTCGTTCGCCGACCCGACGCTTGCCGACTACCAGGCGCGGCGGCTGCAGCTGGGCGCTGCGTGGGGCGAGTTCAAGAAGGAGCCGATGCTCAAGGTGTGGGGCAGCTATCGGCTGTCGGAGACGTTGCACCTCGAGGGCACGCTCGGCCAGGTGCAGGGCACGTTCTCGGGCACCGACATCTGGCACGTCAATCTGCTGGCCGAGCCGCTGTCCGACGTGCGGCTGTCGCCGTTCTTCTCGGTGGGCTTCGGCAACTTCAAGAACCTGCCCAACTCGACGTCTGGTGGGTGCTCAACCCACCGACGCCAAGCTCTCCAACGCATCGGTCGGGCTGCGCTACTACCTGACCGATCGTTTCATCGCGCGCGCCGACTACACGCTGTACACCGCCTTCGTGGGCGACACGCGCACCGCCGAATACCGGGCCTGGACGCTGGGCCTGGCGTTCTTCTTCTGGACCCCTTGAGGATCGCTCCATGCGCCCCTTCGTTGCTGCCTTCTCGCTGATCGGCGCCTGCACCTGGTGCGCCGCGCAAACCACGACGCCGCAGCAACCGAGCAACGAGCAGGTGATCCAGCCGCAGGTCGATCGGCGCGAGGTCAAGCTGCCGAAATACCCGTCGAAGGACTTCGAGATCGGTGTCTACGTCGGCACCTACGCGATGCAGAACTTCGGCTCCAGTCTGGTCACCGGCGTGCGTCTGGGCTATCACATCAGCGAAGACTTCTTCGTGCACGCCGTGTACGCGCAGACCAAGGTCAGCGACGAGAGCTTCCGCCAGATCCTGCCGGGGGGCATCTTCGCGCAGCCCGAGGAGACGCTGAAGTACTACAACCTCTCGGCGGGCTACAACGTCCTGCCTGGCGAGGTGTTCTGGGGCCGCAACACCGCGTTCGCGTCGTCGCTGTATCTGATCGCCGGCATCGGCAACACCAACTTCATCGCCAGCGACAAGGTCAACCACCGCAACCGGCAGACCATCAACTATGGCGCCGGCATCCGTGTGCTGTTCCACGACCGCTTCTCGGTGCAGATGGACATGCGCCAGCACCTGTTCGAACTCGACCTGCTCGGCAAGAACGAGAAGACCAAGAACCTCGAGTGGACGGGCGGGTTGAGCTTTTATTTCTGACTGCAGCCAATCAACCATGATCAACCGGACATCGGGAGCTTTTCTTCATTCGCGGCGCGCGGCGGCCATGCTGATGCTGGCCGCGACCGCCGTGCTGGCGTCGGCAGCGCCGCTGGCGCCGACCGCGCCGGCCCCTGACTTCACGCTGCGCACGCTCGACGGCCAGAAGCTGCGCCTGGGCGAGCAGCGCGGCCGCGTCGTGCTGGTCAACTTCTGGGCCACCTGGTGCGGACCGTGCCGCCAGGAAATGCCGCACCTGAACAAGCTGTACGAGAAGTACAAGTCGTCGGGCTTCGTGCTGCTTGGCGTCAACGTCGACGACGACACCGCGCAAGCAGCCGGTGTCGCATCCAAGCTCGGCGTCACCTTCCCGGTGCTGCCCGATGCCGACAAGCGCGTCAGCCGCCAGTACGACCTGAGCGCGATGCCCTCCACGGTGTTGATCGACCGCGACGGTCGCGTGCGCTATCTGCATCGCGGCTACCAGAGCGGCTACGAGACCACCTACGACAAACAGATCCGGGAGTTGCTGAAGGAATGAACGCCACTCTCGTCAGAGCCGCGCGTGCGCCTGGCACCCATCGTTGCCGGCGCCGCGCCTGTCGCTGCTGTGTCGGCTGCAGCCCGATTCCCGAACCGTGGGTCAAGCCGTACGAGCGCGAGCGCCTGGCCGACCCGATCATGCAGTTGCAGCGCCAGTCGCTGGTGGCCAAGCACAACGAACACGTTCGCGAGGTGCGCGAAGGCTCGCGTGGCGCCAACGGCGTGCAGGGAGGCGGCTGTGGCTGCAACTGAGCAGCTGTGGGCGGCGCTGCAGTGCGTTGCGCGCTGGGCGGCAAACGCTGCGCGCATGCGCGGCGCGCGGCTGGCCGCGCCGCTGGCCGGGCTGCTCGGTGGCGCGCTGCCGTCGGCGCCGGCCACGGCCATGTCGCTGCCCGAGGACTCGGCCGAGGCGATGTACCACCTCTACGACGGCGGCGGCGTCACGGCGCAGGGACCGGCGCTGCTGGTGCGCAAGAGCCTGATGGACAAGGTGACGCTCTCCGGCACCTACTACGTCGACGCGGTCAGCAACGCGTCGATCGACGTCGTGACCACCGCCAGCCCGTACAAGGAGACGCGCAAGGAATACGGCATCGGCGCGGACTACGCGTACCGCGACTCGCTGCTGTCGATCGGCTACTCCAACAGCGACGAGCCCGACTACAAGGCTCAGGGCGTGAGCATCGACGTGGCGCAGGAAGTGTTCGGCGGCATGACGACGATCAAGCTCGGCTATTCGCGCGGCCAGGACGACGTGGGCCGCAAGGGTGAGGGCTTCTTCGACTACGCCAAACACTGGCGCTACCGCCTGGGGCTGACGCAGATCCTGACGCCGCGCTGGGTGGCGACGCTGAACTTCGAAGCCGTGTCCGACGAGGGTTTCCTCGGCAGCGCCTACCGCGCCGCGCAGGTGTTCGGTGCACTGGTGCCGGAGCGCCATCCGCGCACGCGATCGAGCCGCTCGTTCAAGCTCGGCGCGATCGGCGAGATCATGCCGCGCACGTCGCTGCATGCCGACTATCGATACTTCTACGACACCTGGGACATCAAGGCCCACACGTTCGAGATCGGCGGCAGCCGCCACTTCGGCGAGTCGTTCCTGATCGATGCTTCACTGCGCTACTACAGGCAGAGCAAGGCGCTGTTCTATTACGACAACGCGCCGGTGGAGACCTTGTACGTCTCGCGCAACCGCCAGCTGAGCACGTTCAACGGCTTCGCGCCGGGCGCGCGCGTCACCTATCAGTACAAGCAGGTGCCCGGCCAGTATGAAATCAAGGGTCACCTGAACTACGAGTACCAAAACTACAAGTTCAGCGACTTCACCGACATCCGCACCGGTCAGCCGTATTCGTACGGCGCGCACGTGCTGCAGTTGCTGGTGACGGCCACCTTCTGACGCCACCCTCATTCGAGAGAGCGCATCATGTCTGCACGCATCGCTTCTTTGATCGCCTCCGCCATCGTGCTGCTGCACGCGGCGGCGTGGGCTGCCGACAAGCCGGCCGCGACACCTGCCGCGCCGCAGCCCGCCGTGGCGTCGCCGGTGTCCACGACGCCGGCCGCGGCAGCGCCCGCTGCGAGCAACCCGGCACTCAACACGGCTCCGGCGTCCACCGCCGCCGTGGCGCCGGCCGCCGCACCGGGCAGCCTGGACAGCCGCATCCAGGACCTGAAGGGCGACGTGATCCGCCTGAATCGCGATTTGTTGGTGCTGGAAGAGGAACTGCTGTTCCCCTCCAACACGCAGGTGGCGCTGTTCGTGTCGATGGACGTGGGCAAGATGTTCGAGCTGGACTCGGTGCAGATCAAGCTCGATGACAAGGTGGTGACCAACTACCTGTACACGCCGATGGAAGTGCAGGCGCTGCACCGCGGCGGCGTGCAGCGTGTCTACCTGGGCAACCTGAAGGCCGGGACGCACGAGATCGTCGCCTTCTTCACCGGTGGCGGCCCGCACTTCCGCGACTACAAGCGCGGCGCGACGGTCAAGTTTGACAAGGGCACCGACCCCAAGTACATCGAGCTGCGCATCAAGGACTCCACCGGCAAGCTGCAGCCCGAATTCGACGTCAAGATCTGGCAGTGACGTCGTGATGCAGTTGTTCTTTCGCAATCGGCAGGGCCGCGCGGCGCACGAGTGCCGCGCTGGTCTCTGTGGCACTCGCCTGTGCGGTGCATGCGGCCGAACCGCCCAAGCCGAGCGTGGTCCAGGACCCGCACTACGGCGACACGCTGTTCCGCTTCTGGCAGGACCAGTACTTCAGCGGCCATCACCGGCCTGATGACGTCGCAGCACTTCAACCGCGTGACGCAGCACGCCGACGAGGCCGAGGTGCTGCGCGGCGGCATGCTGCTGTCGTACGGCATGCACAAGGAAGCCGGCGAGATCTTCGCGCAGCTGATCGAAAGAGGCGCGGCGCCGTCGGTGCGCGATCGCGCCTGGTTCTACCTCGCCAAGATCCGCTACCAGCGCGGCTTCATCGAGCAAGCCGAAGAGGCGATGGCGCGCATCGAGAACAACCTGCCGCCCGCTTTGCAGGAAGAGCGCGTGCTGCTGCAGTCGCAGCTGCTGATGGCGCGCGGCGACTTCGCCGGCGCCGCGCAGGTGCTGGAAACGCTGGCCAAGAGCAGCAGCGCGGGTCTTTACGCGCGCTACAACCTCGGCGTGGCGCTGGTGCGCTCGGGCGACCTGCCGCGCGGCATCGCGATGCTCGACGAGGTCGGCAAGGCGCCGGCGCCGAGCGAAGAATTCAAGGCGCTGCGCGACAAGGCCAACGTGGCGCTCGGCTTCGCCGCGCTCACCGACGAGAAGCCCGAGGCGGCACGCGCCTTCCTCGAGCGCGTGCGGCTGTCGAGCATGCTGTCCAACAAGGCCTTGCTCGGCTTCGGCTGGGCGTCGTCCGCGCTCAAGGAACACAAGACGCGCGCTGGTGCCGTGGACCGAGTTGACCAGCGGCGCGCCGGGCCGCGATTCCGGCGATGCGGCCGTGCTCGAGGCGCGCATCGCGGTGGCCTATTCGTATGCCGAACTCGGCGCCTATGGGCTATCGCTCGAGCGCTACCAGGATGCGATCGGCGCCTTCGACCGCGAACACGTGGCGCTCGACGAGTCGATCGGCGCCATCCGCAAGGGCAAGCTGCTCGATGGGCTGCTGGAGAAGAACCCGGGCGAGGAGATGGGCTGGTTCTGGAACATCCAGGAGCTGCCCGAGATGCCGCATGCGAGCCACCTGAACCAGGTGCTGGCGCAGCACGAGTTCCAGGAGGCGTTCAAGAACTGGCGCGACCTGCGCTTTCTGTCGAAGAACCTGCAGGGCTGGGCCGACACGCTGGGCATCTACAACGACATGCTGAGCAACCGCCGCCAGGCCTATGCCGACAGGCTGCCCAAGGTGCGCGACGACGCCGGCAAGCTCAACATCGCCGAAGCCACCAAACGCCGCGATGCGCTGGCCAGCGAACTCGACAAGGCCGAGGTGGATGCCGATCACGCCGCGCTGGCCGATGCGGTGCGCCGTGCGCAGATCGAGCGCGTGGCCGACATGCAGGCGTTGTTGCAGCGTGCGGGCGCCGACCCCGAGGTCGCCGCGGCTGCCGACCGCGTGCGCCGGGTCGCGGGCGCGCTCACCTGGCAGCTCGCGCAGGAGTTTCCCGATCGCCTGTGGAACGCAAAGAAGGCGCTGCGCTCGATCAACATGGAGATTCGAACTGGCGCAGGCGCGCGATGCCGCGCTGGCGCAGGCCCAGCGCGACGAGCCGGCGCGCCACGAGGCGTTCGCCCAACGCATTGCCACGCTCGAAGGCACGATCCGCGCGCTGATCCCGAAAGTGGCCGCGATCACCAACGAACAACAGGGCCAGGTGCAGGAACTCGCCGTGGCCGAGCTCACGCGCCAGAAGGAGCGCCTGGCGGCCTACACCACGCAGGCACGCTTTGCCGTGGCCCAACTCTATGACCGTGCCGCACTGGCACGGAAGCCCGATGAAGCGAGCAAGTAGGCCGACGCCGGGCCGCCTCGGTGTCCTGACGCTGTGCGTCATGCTGGCGCTGATCTCCGGCTGCGCCAGCAAGCGCGGCCAGCAAGACGCCGACAACGCCCCTACGCTCAAGACGCTGTCGGGCCGCGAGATCGACGTGCCGGAAGACAAAGGCATCCAGGCCGACGTGGGCGATGCGATCGCCGCGTATCGCAAGTTCCTCGAAGTGGCGCCGAAGGCGCAGCAGCGCACCGAGGCGATGCGCCGCCTGGGCGATCTGGAGATGGATGCCGCCGACAACCGGCTCGCCAGCGGCAACGCCGCCACGCCCGACTACAAGGCCGCGATCGCCCGCTACGAGGAGTTCCTGAAGGAGCACCCGAAGGATCCGGGCAACGACCGCGTGCTGTACCAGCTGTCGCGCGCCCACGAGCAGGGCGGCAACCTCGAGCAAGCGATCAAGACACTCGATCGCCTGGTGGCCGAGTACCCGACCACCCAGCACCACGACGAAGCGCAGTTCCGCCGCGGCGAGATCCTGTTCGCGATGCGCGACTACGCCAAGGCCGAGGTCGCGTTCGCCAACGTGATGAAGGGCGACTCGGGCAATGCGTTCCACGAGCGCGCGCTCTACATGCACGGCTGGTCGCTGTTCAAGCAGGGCCAGGCTCGAGGACGGACTGCAGTCGTTCTTCGCCGTGCTCGACCGCAAGCCGGCGCTGAAGAGCGACGAGACCGACATCGCCAACCTCAGCGAGCTGTCGCGCGCCGACCGCGAGCTGGTCGAGGACACCTTCCGCGTCGCCAGCATCAGCCTGCAGAACCTGCAAGGCGCGGCGTCGATCCCGAGCTACGTCAACAGCGACGAGCGCAAGGGCTACGAGTTCCGCGTCTACCAGCAGCTCGGCGAGCTGTACATCAAGCAGGACCGCGTCAAGGACGCCGCCGACACGTTCGGCGCGTTCGTCAAGCAGCAGCCGCTGCACGCGCAGGCGCCGCAGCTGCAGGCACGCGTGATCGAGATCTACCAGCAGGCCGGCTTCGGCATGCTCGCGCTCGACGCGAAGAAAGACTACGTGTCGCGCTACGGCATCGACAGCGAGTTCCGAAAGGCCAATCCCGAAGGCTGGGAGCGTGCCCGTCCGCTGGTCAAGACCCACCTCACCGAACTCGCGCGCCACCACCACGCGCTGGCACAAAAGAGCAAGGCCAGCAGCGACTACCAGGAGGCGGTGCGCTGGTACCGCGCCTACATCGGCTCGTTCCCGGAGGATCCGGACACGGCGCAGAACAACTTCCTGCTGGCCGAGTTGCTGTTCGAGGACAAGCAGCTGTTCGATGCCGCCACCGAATACGAAAAGGTCGCCTACGGCTACCCGGCGCACCCGAAGAGTGCCGACGCCGGGTATTCGGCGCTGCTGAGTTATGCCGGCCTCGAGAAGGCCGCGAGCGCGAACGAGTCTGCCCAAGCTGCAGCGCAGCAGCGTCGACAGCGCGTTGCGTTTTGCCAAGGCGTTCCCGAACGACACACGCACCGGCTCGGTGCTGACCACACACGTCGGAGAAGCTGTTCACGCTGAAGGACGAGCGCGCCACCGAGGTGGCGCAGATGGTGCTCAAGCTCGATCCGCCGGCCGCGCCCGAGCAGCGTCGCGTGGCGTGGACCGTGATCTCGCACAACGCGTTCGACAAAGGCACCTTCGCCGAGGCCGAGAAAGGCTACCGCGAAGTGATTGCGCTCACGCCCGAGCGCGATCCGAAGCGCAACGAGCTGGTCGAGCGCGTGGCCGCGTCGGTCTACAAGCAGGGTGAACAGGCGCGTGCCGCCGGCAACCTGCGCGAGGCGGTGGGCCACTTCGAGCGCGTGGGCACGGTGGCACCGACATCGAGCATCCGCGTCAACGCGCAGTACGACGCCGGGGCGGCGCTGATCGCACTGAAGGATTGGGACGCGGCCATCGCATCGCTCGAAGACTTCCGCCGCCGCAACCCCAACCACCCGCTGGCCGCCGAAGTCGGCCCCAAGCTCGCGGTGGCCTACACGGAAAAGGGCCAGGGCGCGCAGGCGGCCGCCGAGTTCGAGCGCATCGCCACCACGCACAAGGACCCCACGGTCGCCAAGTCGTCGTTGTGGCAGGCCGCCGAGCTGTACGAAAAGAGCGGTCAGCGCGCGGCCGCCGCCCGGGCCTACGAGCGCTACATCAAGCAGTACCCCGACTCGCTCGAGACCAGCATCGAGGTGCGTTATCGCCTGGCACGCATGGCCAAGGCCGATGGCAACGCGGCGCGCGAGTTCCAGTTGATGAAGGAGATCCACCAGGCCGATCTGGCCGGCGGCGCGCGCCGCACCGACCGCACGCGCTTCCTCGGCGCCACCGCGGCGCTCGCGATGGCCGAGCCGGTGGCCGATGCGTATCGAAAAGTTGCACTCGTCGAGCCTTTGGCGCGCAACCTGAAACTGAAGAAAACAAAGATGGAAGAGGCGTTAAAGGCCTATGCCGCCGCCGCAAACTACGGCGTGGCCGACGTCACGACCGCAGCGACTTATCACACTGCCTCGCTGTATCAGGACTTCGGCAAAGCTATGCTCACTTCGCAACGCCCGAAGAAGCTGTCGAAGGCCGAGCTCGAACAGTACAACGTGATGCTCGAAGAGCAAGCGTTCCCGTTCGAAGAGAAGGCGATGGAACTGCACGAGGTCAACGCGAAGCGCGCCGCCTCGGGCATCTACGACAAGTGGGTGCAGGAAAGCTTCAAGTCGCTGGCCGCGTTGCGGCCGGTTCGCTACGGCAAATTGGAACGCAGTGAAAGCGTGATCGATGCCATTCGTTGAGACGCTTCGCACCACCGCAGCGCGGTTCACGCCGCTGGTGCTGGCCGCTGCGTTGTCGGCGTGCGCATCGCTGCCCGACCCGGTTGCGCTGGTCAAGCAAGCGGTCACGCCGAGCGAAGAGTCCAAGGCCGCCGAAGCCGCCGAGGCCACGCCGGCCGAACGCGCGGCGGCCGCCGACAATGCGCGCGGCGCCACCGCGCCCGCGGCGACAGCGCCTGCTGCACCGTTGGCGCAAGCCGAACCCGAGGTGCCGGTCGATCCGCGCGCGCAGGCCGCGTTCGACACCGCCAAGCGCGCGCTGCGTGCCGGCCGCAACGACGACGCCGAGCGCCAGCTGAAAGCGCTCGCGGCCTCGAATCCAGAATTCGGCGGCGTGCACGCCAACCTCGGCCTGTTGTACCGCCAGGCCGGCAAGCTGCCCGAAGCGGTGGCGGCGATGGAACAAGCCGTGCAGGCGAGCCCGAAGCAGGCGGTGTTCCAGAACCAGCTCGGCATCACCTACCGCCTGCATGGGCAGTTCGTGAAGGCGCGCGAGGCCTACGAGAAGGCGATTGCGCTCGACGCCGCCTATGCGTCGCCGGTGTTGAACCTCGGCATCCTGAACGACCTGTACCTGCAGGACCGCAAGCGCGCGCTGGTGCTGTACGACCAGTACCTGGCGCTGTCGGGCGGCGATGCGGCGGTCACCAAGTGGGTGGCCGATCTGAAGAACCGCAAGGACGACCACGTCGCGCTGAGCGTGAGGGAGAAGCCGTGAGCGCGTACGGCCGCTCCGAAGCGCTCACGGACCGGAGCGCGCAGCGCGGAGGTTCCCAAGTGCGCGCGATGCGCGCCACGCTGCTGATCGCCGCCGCCGCGCTGGCGTGCGCGCTCGCTGCGCCGGTGCTGGCGCAAGACCGCGCCGACATCGAGCGCACCCAGATCATCGGCAACCGCGAGTTGCCCAAGGTGCTGTACATCGTGCCGTGGAAGAAGCCGCTGCAAGGCGACTTGTCGGGCCGTCCGCTGGGCGGCGTGCTCGACGAAGCCCTGGCACCGGTGGATCGCGACGTGTTCCGGCGCCAGGTGCGCTACGACGGCATGACGCAGGCGCGCACCGAGACGCCCGCGGCCAAATGACCTTGCTTTGCAACAGCTCCGGCCAACGCTCGAGCCCGACCGAATCGACAGGAGAGTGAGTGATGAGTGCGTTCGACACCGCCGTTAAGTTCTTCCAGGACAGCGGCCTGTTCATCTACCCCAGCATCCTGATCATGGCGCTGGGCCTGACGATCGCCATCGAGCGTTTCGTCTTCCTGCACCGAGCGCGCTCGGAGAACCGCAAGCTGTGGGAGCACATGCTGCCCATGCTGCAAAGCGGCAAGTTCAAGGAGGTGCAGCACGTGTCGGCGAAGTCCGATGCGGCGATCGGCAAGATCGTCTCCAACGGCTTGCAGCGCATGCAGAGTCCGGCACGCCGTGAAGACCTCGACGCCGCGATGGAGGAAGGCATGATGGAAATCGTGCCGCGCCTGGAGAAGCGCACCCACTACATCGCCACCTTCGCCAACGTGATCACGCTGGTGGGCCTGCTGGGCACCATCATCGGCCTGATCAAGGGCTTCACCGCGGTGGCGAGCGTCAACCCGGCCGAGAAGGCCGAGATGCTGTCGGCGTCGATCTCGATTGCGATGAACAACACCGCGTTCGCGCTGATGGTCGCCATTCCGTTCCTGCTGATCCATGCCTTCCTGCAGGCGCGCACCAGCGAGATCGTCGACGGCCTCGAGGCCGCGAAGATCAGCTTCCTGAACCTGGTGCAGCGCGTCAAGGCCGAAGCCACGCCCGCGCGCTGATCCCCACGCCCGCATCGAAGCGAAAGCGAGATTGCCATGCGTGTGAGACGTCTGCGCAAGGAAGTGGCCGCACTCGAGGTCACCGCGTTCATCAACCTGATCGTGGTGCTGGTGCCGTTCCTGTTGTCCACCGCCGTGTTCACGCGGCTGTCGGTGATGGACCTGAGCCTGCCCGCGCAATCGAGCAACAAGCTCGAGCAGCTGAAGGCCAATGACCTGAAGCTCGAGATCGTGATCCGCCCCGAGGCGCTCGAAGTCGGCGACCGCATCGGCGGGCTGATCCAGCGCATCGAGAAGAAAGACGGGCACCACGACGTCAAGGCGTTGAACACGCTGATGCAGACGGTGAAGCAGAAGTTCCCCGAGACCAAGACCGCCAGCGTGCTCTCGGAGCCCGACACCTCGTACGAGGTGCTGGTTCAGGTGATGGACGCCGTGCGCGCAGGTCGCAGCGCCAATGGCGGCACCAAGCTCGTGCGGGTGGAGCTGTTCCCCGACGTGTCGGTCGGTGACGCGCCGGTGCGCACGAAGGGCGCATCATGAGCGCCGCACGGCCGCTCCGAAGGCGCTCGCTCCCCTGGAGCCACGAAGGGGCTCCTGCGGAGCCCTGGGGGAAGGCCCGCAGGGCCAAGGGGGCCATATGAAGCTCACGCCGATCCAGAAGCGCGCTGTGCGCAAGTCGCGCAACAGCCACGCGCTCGATATGAACCTGGTGGCGTTGATCGACATCTTCACCATCCTGATCTTCTTCTTGCTGTCCAGTGCCACCGAGGTCGAGACGCTGCCGAGCTTCCGCGCCGTCAAGCTGCCCGAGTCGACCGCTGACACGCAGCCGAAGGAGACCATCGTCGTGCTGGTCAGCGGCACGGAGATCGTGGTCGATGGCCGCAAGGTGGCCGATGTGGCCGAGGTGATGAAGGCCGGCGACGATGTCATCCCGACACTGAAGGCCGAGCTGGAGCTGCTGTCCAAGCGCCAGGTGATCCGCGAGAAAAACCAGGCGTTGAAGGCCGCCGTCACCATCATGGGTGACAAGGACATCCCGTACCGCCTGTTGCGCAAGGTGATGGTCACCAGCTCGCGCGCCAACTTCACCGAAGTGTCGTTCGCGGTGCGTCAGAAGGCTGATGTATGAGCGCCGCACGGCCGATCCGAAGGCGCTCGCTCCCCTGGAGCCACGAAGGGGCTCCTACGGAGCCCTGGGGGAAGGCCCGCAGGGCCAAGGGGGCCGCATGAGCGCGGCGCGCATGACTGCGGGCAACCTGTACGCGATTTCGTTTCGCGCGTCGGTTCTGCCGTGGGCCGACGCGCCTGCCGACGTGGCGCGCTTCCGGCGCATCCGCAACCGCATCCTGATCGTTGCCACGCTGCTGAGCCTGCTGTTCCTGTTGCTGCCCAAGCCCAAGCATGACCGCACGCAGGTGGCCGAGCTGGCGCCGCAACTCGCCCAGATCGTGCTGGAGCGCGAGCGGCCGGCCCCGCCGCCCCCGCCGGCGCCCGTGAAGGTGGAAAAGAAGGAAGAGCAGCCGGCCGCCAACGCCAACCCGAAGAAGCCCGACGATCCGAAGCCCGAGACGGTGAAGCAGCCGGTGCCCGAGGCGCGCGATCCCAAGCCGAACAAGGCGCCCGGTGAAGAAGGCATTCGCCGCAAGGCCGCAGGCGTGGGCCTGCTGGCGATGAAGGACGAGATCGCCGAGATTCGCGGCGCGCCGGTCGCGGTGCAGCTCAACCAGGAGATCAAGCAGGGCAAGGGCGTGGGCTCGGGGGTCGGCGCCGGCGTCGGCGCGGGCAACGAACTCGGCTTGCCGGTGCGCTCGATGATCACCAGCAATGCCACCGGCGGTTCCGGCGGCATCAACACCGCGGCCTACAGCCGCAACACCGGTGGCGGCGGCCTGGCGGGTCGCGCCACCACGCTGGTCGAAGGCGTGGCCGGCGGCGGCGGTGGCGGTGGCTACGGCGGCGGTGGCGTCAAGGGCGACGGCACCGGTGCCGGTCGCGGCGGCTCGCTGCAAAAGGGCGGCAGTGGCAAGGCCAGCCGCTCGATCGAAGAGATCAAGCTGGTGTTCGAGCGCAACAAGGGCGCCATCTACGCCATCTACAACCGCGCGCTGCGTGAAGACCCGTCGCTGCAGGGCAAGGTGGTGGTCGAGCTGAAGATCGCGCCGTCGGGCGAAGTGGTCGACGTGCGTGTCCTGTCCAGCGAGCTCAAGGCCTCCGACCTCGAGCGCAAGCTGCTGGCGCGCATCAAGCAGTTCGAGTTCGGCAACAAGGACGTCGACATCATGGTCGTGTCCTGGCCGGTCGACTTCCTGCCCTCGTAAGCCCGGCGCTTCAGCGCGCGCTAACATCCGAGCGGCCCGCCTCGCGCGGCCGCTTCGGATGCACCCCTCGACCCACTCCTTTGGATTCGCCCCGTACCGGTTGAGCGGCACGGTCTACGGCGTGCTGCTCAACCACGCGCCGGCGCTGGCGGCGTTGGGCGCCGCCGTGAACGCCGCGCCCTACAAGGCGCCGCCGAAGGCCCCGGTGCTGTACGTGAAGCCGCGCAACACGTTGGCCTCGCCCGGATCGGCCTGTCAGCTGCCGGCGGGCGTCGACGCGCTGCAGATCGGCGCCAACCTCGGCATCGTGATCGGCCGCACCGCGTGCCGCGTGGCGGCGCACGAGGCCGAGGCGTTCGTCGCCGGCTACGTGATCGTCAACGACCTCAGCGTGCCGCACGAGAGCTTCTATCGCCCGTCGGTGCGCTTCAAGGCGCTCGACGGCAGCTGCGTGGTCGGCGCGCCGGTGGCGCGCACCGCGGTCGGCAACCCCGACGCGCTGGCGGTGCGCGTGTTCGTCGATGGCGCGCCGGTGCAGCACGCCGACACCGCGCAGCGCGTGCGCCCGCTGGCGCGGCTGCTGGCCGACGTCACCGACTTCATGACGCTGTCGGCCGGCGACATCGTGTTGCTGGGCACGTCGCACGGTGCGCCGTCCGCACGCGCCGGCCAGCGCATCGCGATCGAGATCGACGGCCTCCCACGCCTGGAACACACGCTCGCCGCCGCCGCGCACGACCATCCGATGGAGCCGCACGCATGAAGCGCGCCCGGGTGGCCTACAGCGGTGCCGTTCACGAGGCCACGGCGCACGCCAACGGCCTGCAACTGGCCGATGGCCGCATCGTCGCCGAAGACGCCGTCGTTTGGCTGGCGCCGTTCGACGTCGGCACCATCATCGCGCTCGGGCTCAACTACGCCGACCATGCGAAGGAGCTGTCGTTCGGCAAGCAGGAAGAGCCGCTGGTGTTCCTCAAGGGGCCCGGCGCGGTCATCGGCCATCGCGGGCAGACGCGCCGTCCGAAGGATGCGACCTTCATGCACTACGAGTGCGAGCTCGCGGTGGTGATCGGCGCGCCGGGCAAACACATCCGCAAGGCCGATGCGATGCGCCACGTGGCCGGCTACACGGTGGCCAACGACTACGCGATCCGCGACTACCTGGAGAACTGGTACCGCCCCAACGCCCGCGTGAAGAACCGCGACGGCGGCACCGTGCTCGGGCCGTGGTTCGTCGACGCCGCCGACATCGCGACGCCGGTGCACCTGAACCTGCGCACGCTGGTCAACGGCAAGCAGACGCAGAGCGGCAACACGCGCGACCTGGTGCACGACATCCCGTCGCTGATCGAATACCTGAGCGGCTTCATGACGCTGAACCCGGGCGACGTGATCCTCACCGGCACGCCGGAGGGCGTGGTCGACGTCAAGGCCGGCGACGAAGTGGTCACCGAGATCGAGGGCATCGGCCGGCTGGTGAACACCATCGTCGACGACGCGGCGTTCGGCCGCTGAACCGCCATCGAATCGAGACGCCGCATGCGCATCCAACACCTGATCGACGGCCGACCGGTCGACAGCAAGGCCACGTTCGAGACCGTCAACCCGGCCACGCAAGAGGTGCTGGCCGAGGTGGCCGACGGCGGCGCCGACGAGGTCAACGCCGCCGTCGCCGCCGCGAAGGCCGCATTCCCGGCCTGGGCGGCGCGGCCGGCCACCGAACGCGCGCGCGCTGATGCGCAAGCTCGGCGACCTGATCGCCGCAGCACGTGCCCGAGCTGTCGCGCACCGAAACGCAGGACACCGGCCAGGTGATCGCCCAGACCGGCAAGCAGCTGGTGCCGCGCGCGGCCGACAACTTCTACTACTTCGCCGAGATGTGCACGCGCGTCGACGGCCACACCTATCCGACGCCGCACGCACCTCAACTACACGCTGTTCCACCCGGTCGGCGTGTGCGCGCTGATCAGCCCGTGGAACGTGCCGTTCATGACGGCCACCTGGAAGATCGCGCCGTGCCTCGCCTTCGGCAACACGGCGGTGCTGAAGATGAGCGAGCTGTCGCCGATGACGGCCGCGCGCCTGGGCGAGCTGGCGCTCGAGGCCGGGCGTGCCCAAGGGCGTGCTCAACGTCGTGCACGGCACCGGCAAGAGGCGCGGGCGAGCCGCTGTGCGCGCATCCCGACGTGCGCGCGATCTCGTTCACCGGCAGCACGGCCACCGGCAACCGCATCGTGCAGGCCGCCGGGCTGAAGAAGTTCAGCATGGAGCTCGGCGGCAAGAGCCCGTTCGTGGTGTTCGACGATGCCGATCTGAGCCGCGCGCTCGATGCCGCGCTGTTCATGATCTTCTCCAACAACGGCGAGCGCTGCACCGCCGGCAGCCGCATCCTGGTGCAGAAGTCGATCTACGCCGACTTCGCCGCACGAGTTCGCCGAGCGCGCCAGGCGCATCACGGTCGGCGATCCGCTCGACGAGAAGACCATCGTCGGCCCGATGATCAGCCCGCAGCACCTGGCCAAGGTGCGCCGCTACATCGAGCTGGGCCCGAGCGAAGGCGCCACGCTGCTGTGCGGCGGGCTCGACGCGCCGCGCGTTGCCGGCGCACCTGCGCAAGGGCAACTTCGTGATGCCCACCGTGTTCGCCGACGTCGACAACCGCATGCAGATCGCGCAGGACGAGATCTTCGGCCCGGTGGCGTGCCTGATCCCGTTCGACGACGAGGCCGATGCGATCCGCATCGCCAACGACATCCAGTACGGCCTGTCGCAGCTACGTGTGGAGCGAGAACCTCGGCCGCGCGCACCGCGTGGCGGCGGCGATCGAAGCCGGCATGTGCTTCGTCAACAGCCAGAACGTGCGCGACCTGCGCCAGCCGTTCGGCGGCACCAAGGCCAGCGGCACCGGCCGCGAAGGCGGCACCTGGAGCTACGAGGTGTTCCTCGAGCCGAAGAACGTGGCGGTGTCGCCTCGGCTCGCACCACATCCCGCACTGGGGCGCCTGAGATGGGCCAGCGCGTGATCGAAGAAAGCAATCGCCATGGGCAAGCTCGCACTGGCCGCCAAGATCACCCACGTGCCGTCGATGTACCTGAGCGAGCTCGACGGCCCGCACAAGGGCTGCCGCCAGGCCGCGATCGACGGCCACATCGAGATCGGGCGGCGCTGCCGCGAGCTCGGCGTGGACACCATCGTGGTGTTCGACGTGCACTGGCTGGTCAACAGCCGACTACCACATCAACTGCGCGCCGCACTTCAAGGGCGTCTACACCAGCAACGAGCTGCCGCACTTCATCAGCAACCTGCCCTACGAGTACCCCGGCAATCCGCAGCTCGGCCAGCTGATCGCCGAGACGGCCAACGCAGCCGGGCATCAAGACCCGCGCGCACAGCGACACCACGCTCGAGCTCGAGTACGGCACGCTGGTGCCGATGCGCTACATGAACGCCGACCAGCACTTCAAGGTGGTGTCGGTGTCGGCGCTGGTGCATGTGGCACGACCTGCACGACAGCGCGCCGCTTCGGCGCGGCCGTGCGCCAGGCGATCGAAGAGCGCTACGACGGCACGGTCGCCGTGTTTCGCCAGCGGCTCGCTGAGCCACCGCTTCGCGCAGAACGGCACCGCGCCGAGAGTTCATGCACAAGATGTGGAACCCGTTCCTCGAGCAGACCGACCGCGCGCGTGGTCGAGCTGTGGAAGCAGCGGCGAATGGCCAAGACCTTCGTCGCGATGCTGCCGATGTACAACGACAAGTGCTTCGGCGAAGGCGGCATGCACGACACCGCGATGCTGCTCGGCGTGCTCGGCTGGGACCGCTACGACGCCGGGCGTCGAGGTCATCACGCCGTACTTCGGCAGCTCGGGCACCGGTCAGATCAACGCGATGTTCCCGGTCACGGCGCAACGCTAGCGCCGCTTGCCGGCTGGCGCGGCCTCTCGGCAGGCGCTGCCGGCGCCGCGACGGTTAGCATCGCCGGCGTTGATGAGAGCGATGCGCCACATCTTGACCGGAAAGTCCAATCCCGATGTTGACCCCCGATGACATCCGCGCCGTGCCGCTGTTTGCGAGCCTGTCCGATGCGGCCTTGGAGCGGCTGGCGCGCACCTGCGCCGACATCCGGCTGAACACGGGTGAGTTCGCCGTGCACGAGGGCGGCGAGCGCGCGCTGTATGCGGTGCTGTCCGGCCGGATCGAGGTGGTCAAGAAATTCGACGGTGTCGAGCGCACGCTCGGCTGGCGTCTGCCCGGCATGATCTTCGGCGAGGTGCCGCTGGCGTTCGCGATGCCCTTTCCGGGGGGCTACCGTGCGGCGGAACCGTCGCGCGTCATGCGTGTCGAGCCACAGCACTACTTTGCCATCGCGTCGTTGGCGCCCGAGGTCGCTGACAAGCTGGGCGCGTTGGCGCGCGAGCGCATGGGTGGCCTGCAGGGTGTCGCGGCGCAGGCGCCGAAGGCGCAGATCACCGTCTTCGGCGCGCGCTGGGACCCGGCCTGCGGCGAGGTGCGCCGCTTCCTGTCGCGCAACCAGATCGCGCACGACTGGTTGTCACCGGAGACACCGGACCTGGCGCAATCGTGGCCCGGCGCCATGCCGGAGGCGTCGTTGTGCCCGGTCGTGCGCTTGCCCGACGCGACGCAGTTGAACCAGCCGACCCTGCGTGACCTGGCGGTGCGTCTGGGCCTGCAGACACGCCCCGCGCAGGAGGTGTACGACACGCTGATCATCGGCGGCGGCCCGGCCGGCTTGGCGGCGGCGGTGTATGGCGCGAGCGAAGGCCTGCGCACGCTGGTCATCGAGCGCGAGGCACCCGGCGGGCAGGCCGGAACCTCGTCGCGCATCGAGAACTACCTCGGATTCCCCAACGGCGTATCGGGCGACGAGCTGGCGAGCCGCGCGTTGCAGCAGGCGCGCCGGTTGGGCGCCGAGATCCTCGTCACCCGCTGCGTCGAGAGCGTGGACCCGTCGACGCGCGAAGTCGTGCTCGACGGCGGCGAGCGCGTGCGCGCACGCAGTGTCATCCTGGCCACCGGCGTGACCTGGCGGCATCTGGTGATCGAGGGCTTCGACCGCCTGATCGGCAAGGGCATCTACTACGGCGCAGCGCGCAGCGAGGCCGCGTCGACGCATGGGCAGGACGTGTTTCTCATCGGTGCGGGCAACTCGGCGGGCCAAGCGGCGCTGCACTTCGCCAACCACGCGCGCCAGGTGACCCTCGTGGTGCGCGGCGACTCGCTCGAAAAGAGCATGTCGCGTTACCTGGTCGAACAGATCGCCGGCAAGGCCAACATCGCCGCGCGCCTGCGTTGCGAGGTGCAGGCGGCGCACGGTCGGGACCATCTCGAGGCGATCGACGTCGTGGACCGACCGCAGCAGACCGTGACGCGCCATGACTGCGGCGGCCTTTTCGTCTTCATCGGGGCCGATGCCGACACCGCGTGGCTGCCGCAGGACGTGGTGCGTGACAAGAACGGCTACGTGGCCACCGGCGACGACGTGCTCAAGTCGGGACGCTGGTCGCACAGTCGCGATCCGTTCCTGCTCGAGTCCAGCGTGCCGGGCGTCTTTGCCTGCGGCGACGTGCGCCTGAGTCCGATCAAGCGCGTGGCCGCTGCCGTGGGCGAGGGCAGCATGGCCATTGCGTTCGTCCACCAGTACCTCGCTCGCGAGGGTCTGAACGCCCGGCGTTGAACCCACCCAATCGACACCTTTCACGTCACCCATGCCTTTGCCTCCGCCCGACTGCGACCGCACGCCTTCGCACCAGCGCTCCATCACCGTCCGCGCCTATGCCCGCAGCGACGGCTTGTGGGACATCGAAGGCCACCTCACCGACGTGTGGCCCGAGCCCACTCCGCGCGCCGGCGGCGTGTTGCCCGGCGGCGAGCCGATGCACGCGATGTGGCTGCGCTTCACGGTGGACCGCAACGCGACCATCGTTGCGGCGCAGGCGGCCACCGATGCCGGGCCGTACGACGCGGCCTGCGGTGCGATCGCGCCCGACTACGGGCGCCTCGCCGGCGTGCGCATCGGCCGCGGCTACCGCGACACGATCCGCAAGCTGTTCGGCCGCACCGCGGGCTGCACGCACATCAACGAGCTGGCCGGCGCGATGGGCAGCGCCGCGATGCAGGCGCTGTGGGGCGTGATGCCGGGCGACCCCGACGAGAAGCCGTTCAGCATCGATGGCTGCCACGCACTGAAGTCTTCCGGCCCTCAGGTGGCCCGATTCTTCCCACGCTGGCATCGGCCCGAGGGCCCGTGAGTCGAGTTAAAGGCGCACCATGACCGCAACCCTCGTTGACCACGCCATCGCCGTCACCGGCGGCTTCGGCGCGCTCGGTGCCGCGTTGGGCGAGGTGCTGGTGCAAGCCGGCGCGCATGTCGCACTGATCGGCCGCGGCCAGCCGCCTTCGGGGTTGTCGAACGCGGTGCTGCCTCTGGGCGGCGTCGACCTGGGCGACGCGGCCGCGGCGCGCGCCGCGATGGATCAAGCCGCGCAGCGGTTCGGCCGCCTCGATGGGCTGGTCAACGTGGCCGGCGGCTTTCAGTGGGAAAAGGTCGAAGGCGGAGCCATCGACACCTGGGACCAGATGTTCGCGATCAACGTGCGCACCGCGGTGCTGGCGTCGCAGGCGGCGTTGCCGCATCTGCTGGCGCGCGGGCGCGGGCGCATCGTCAATGTCGGCGCGGCAGCGGCCGGCCAGGCCGCGCTCGGCATGGGTGCCTATGCGGCGGCCAAGTCCGGCGTGGCGCGGCTCACCGAAGCGATGGCCGAGGAGTTCAAGGACCGCGGCATCACGGTGAATGCAGTGCTGCCAAGCATCCTCGACACGCCGGCCAACCGCGCCGACATGCCCAAGGCCGACCCCGCGCGCTGGGTGCGCCCGGAGGCACTGGCCCGCGTGGTGTTGTTCCTGCTGTCCGACGACGGGGCACCGGTCACCGGCGCACTGATCCCGGTGAAGGGCCGCGTCTAGCGTGCAGCGCTACACCTCGACCACCAAGGCGGGATCGAACGCGGCGTTCTCGCCCACGCCTTGCAGCATGTAGCCCCGCGGGTTGCACAACACGCGCGTGCCGCGCACCGTGTAGTCGAAGCTGTCGTGCGTGTGGCCGTGGATCCACAGCGTCACGCGCGGCGCGCCCATCAGGCGCTCGAGGTCCGACACGAAGCAGCCGTTGAGCAGCGCGCCTTCGAAGCGCGGGTGGATGCTGCGCGGTGACGGCGCATGGTGAGTGACCACCACCGTCGGGCCGTCGAACGTTTGCTGCAGCTGTGCGTCGAGCCACGCCGCCGTGCGATCGAACAGCGCCTGGCTGTGCTGCGGCGTGAACAGCCCGCTGCGATCGGCGTCGACGCGGATGCGCTGGAAATCGCGGATGAACGCCACCGCGTCGGTCATCGCGCGGGCGCGCGTGCCGTCGTCATCGAACACGCGGAAGTCGCTCCACAGCGTGGCGCCGAGAAAGCGCACGCCGCCGTGCAGCCACGCGTCGCACTCCAGCACCTGCATCGTGCTGCCGGCGCTGTGCCGGCGCAGCTCGGCCAACGTGCCCGGCAGGTCGCCGTGGTAGTGCTCGTGGTTGCCGGCCACGTAGAGCACCGGCTTGGCGATCTGTCGCGCCCAGGCGCACGCCTTGTCGGGCCGCGCAATGTCACCGGCCAGGACCACCACGTCGGCGTCGGTGTCGACCACGTCCATGCCGGCCATGCTCAGGTGCAGGTCGGACATCACGTGCAGCTTCATCGGCTGCATTGTGTGGCCGCGCACGTGCGACGCGGCCGCTGCGGCCGGGTGCCGTCAGTCGGGGGCCGAACAGCCCATCGCGCAGACCATCTCGGCGCGGCCCAACACGCGCTTGGATTGAAGTCCCGAGGCCTGCCGGTGCTTGCCGCAAAGGAAGCACGAGCGCGTGTGACCCCGGCCGGAGAACGGAGAGCCGGAGACCTTGGTCGAATAGCGAAGGCCGTTTGCGGACAGCCTGGTGGATGCGGGTTTGCTCATGCCCCGATTGTCCCAAATCCGAGGCCGCCTCCGAGGGGCAGGGAAATGAATGGTTACATGCCGCCGGAGCGCTCCCGCCCCTGCGAAACGCCTCCGGCGTGACGCGTTGCCGGCCCGCGCACGGGTCCGGCATGCGCGACCCGAGCGACGGCCGCCCCCGTGCGCCGGGATCTCGCTACGCAGTGCTGCGTATTGACCGCGCGTGTGGGGAGGCCGACGATCCATCGCCATGGGCGCGCGGTCGCGCCCGGTGGAGACCACGATGGCGGATGCGCTCGACGGCAGGCAGTTCGATGGCATCGTGCTCGAGTGCGGCAAGACCGCGGGCGATGCCGACTCGCTGATCTTCAAAGGTGGGCGCTTTCGCTCGACGGCGTGCGACCGCTATGAGTACGGCGACGGCGCCTACACCGTGCAGCCGATGGGCGACGCGCTGTCGTTCAGCGCCGAGACCGAGAGCCCGAAGTACGGCTTGCTGCGCTGGCACGGCGTGGTGCGCGGCAAGCGCCTGGACGGCACGATGACGATGGTGCGCGACGGCCAGGTGCTCGGCGAGAAATGGGTGCTCGCCGGCCAGGTGGGGTGAGCGCGATGGCCCGCGTGGCGGTGATCCAGCGCCCGCCGGTGTGGCTCGACCGCGAGGCCACGCTGCGCGCCGCTGTGGCCTCGGTGCAGGAGGCCGCACGCGAAGGCGCGCAGCTGCTGGTGTTCCCCGAAGCGTTCGTGCCGGGTTATCCGGCGTGGATCTGGCGCCTGCGCCCCGGCCCCGACATGGGGCTGACCGAGAAGATCCACGCGTTGTGGGCGGCGCAGGCGGTCAACCTGGCCGCGCAACACCTCACGCCGTTGCAGCAGGCGGCGCAGGAGCACGGGGTGACGATCGTGTGCGGCATCGACGAGCTCGACACGGCCGGCGGCAGCACGTCTACAACAGCGTGGTCGTCATCGGCCCCAGCGGCGAGCTGATCAACCGCCACCGCAAGCTGATGCCGACCAACCCCGAGCGCATGGTGTGGGGCTTCGGCGATGCATCGGGGCTGAAGGTGGTGGACACGCCGGTCGGGCGTGTCGGCACGCTGATCTGCTGGGAAAGCTACATGCCGCTGGCGCGCTACGCGCTGTACGCGCAGGGCCTGCAGATCTACGTGACGCCCACCTACGACAACGGCGAACGCACGCTGGCCACGATGCAGCACATCGCCCGCGAAGGCGGCTGCTGGGTCGTCAGCTGCGGCATCGCGTTCCAGGCGCGCGACCTGCCCGACGGCTCTGCCCGGCCGCAGCGAGCTGTTCCGCGACGCCGACGAGTGGATCAACGCCGGCGACTCGGTCGTCGTGGCACCGGGCGGCAAGGTCGTGGCCGGTCCGCTGCACCAGCAGCGCGGCATCCTGTATGCCGAGCTCGACCTCGAGCGCATCGGCGCGGCCCGCCGCAGCCTCGACGTGACGGGCCACTATGCGCGGCCCGACATCTTCCAGCTGCAGGTCAACGATCGCCCGCAGCGGCCGGTGACGTTCACCGCATCCTCCGACCGCCATGGCTGAGCCGCACGAGCGCGTGGATGCGTACCACGACGGCATGCGCACGCTGCAGGACCGCTTCGACACGCGGCGCCTCGCCGACCGGCTCGACGAGAAGCTGTCGCGCACCGCTTTCACGACCGAAGACCGGCGTTCATCGACAGCCGCTCGTTGTTCTTCCTCGCCACGGCCGATGCGAACGGCCAGCCCGACTGCTCGTACAAGGGCGGCGACCCCGGCTTCGTGCGCGTGACCGCCGACGACGAACTGGTGTTCCCGAGCTACGACGGCAACGGCATGTTCCGCAGCCTCGGCAACATGCTCGTCAACGACGCGGTGTCGCTGCTGTTCATCGACTTCGAGCGGCCCAACCGGCTTGCGCGTGATCGGCCGCGCGAGCGTGGTCGAAGACGAACCGCTGCGCGCCAGCATGCCGGGCGCGCAGTTGATCGTGCGCGTGAAGGCCGAGCGCATCTTCCCCAACTGCCCGCGCTACATCCACCGCCTGGCGGTGACCGAGCCGTCGCCCTACGTGCCGCGCGAGGGCCATGTGCCGCCGATCCCGAAGTGGAAGCGCTTCGAGATGTTCTGCGACGTGCTGCCGCGCGACGATCCGGCGCGCGAGCCCGAACCGCCAGCCAAGGGCTGAATCAGCGCGGCGCGTGCGCGCCGCTGTGCTTGGGCAGCAGCGCGGCCACGACACCCAGCGGTGGCAAGTAGGCGATCGATCGGCACAACGTGCGACCACCCTGTGGCCGCATCGGGAGTGGGATTGCGTTCTTGAAGGGATGAACACGATGCGTCGACGAACTGTCCACCAATGGCTTACCGCAACCTTGCTGCCGCCGGCGTTGTCCGGCGTGCCGATCCTGGCCAGGGCGCAGGCCGACACCCTGACCGATGAGCTGCGCGCGCTGCCCCCGGGCGCCACGCTGCACAAGGTGACCGCGGTGCCGGTCGCCTATCGCGGCCGCCAAGCGATCAAGGTCGAATTCACCGAAGCTGCGATGAGCGCCGAGCGCGGCGTCTCGGTGGACAACCCGACCTTCGTGCTGATTCCGGGCCGCTTCCAGGACGGCACGATCGAGGTTGACCTGCTCGGGCGCCTGAACGGCAAGGGCCCTGCGGATGCGCGCGCGTTCGTGGGCCTCGCGTACCGGGTGGTCGATCCCGATGCGCGCTTCGAGTCTGTGTACCTACGGCCGCTCAATGGTCGCAAGAAGAGCCCGCCCGCGCCGCGTGACCGGCGTGCCGTGCAGTACTTCGCCTACCCCGATTGGAAGTTCCCGCGGCTGCGCGAGCAGTATCCCGATGGACGCTACGAAGCCGGCGCCGACATCGGCGATGACGAATGGATCCGGCTGAAGCTCGACATCGATGGCACGCGCGTCGCGGTCTCGGTGGACGGCAAGGTGGAACTCGCGCTGGCCGAGACCAAGGCGACACCCGCGCCTGGCGGCATCGGCCTTTGGGTGGGTATCGGCGCGGAAGGCTACTTCGCCAACCTGCGCGTCACACCGCGCTGAACTTGTCTCGGGCCTTGGGCAGCAACGCCGCGACCACGCCGAGCAGCGGCAGGTAGGCGATCGTGCGGTAGACGAAGTCAATGCTGGTGTGGTCGGCCAGCACGCCCAGCACCGCGGCGCCGAGCCCGCCCATGCCGAACGCAAAGCCGAAGAACAGCCCGACACCATGCCCACCTTGCCGGGCACCAACTCCTGCGCATAGACCACGATGGCCGAGAACGCCGACGACAGCACCAGGCCGATGACGATCGTGAGCGCCGTGGTCCAGAACAGGTCGGCATGCGGCAGCAGCAGCGCGAACGGCGCGACGCCGAGGATCGAGAACCAGATCACCGGCTTGCGGCCGATGCGGTCGCCCAGCGGGCCGCCCACCAGCGTGCCGAGCGCGGACGCGAACAAGAAGACGAACAGGTGCACCTGCGCGCTCTGCACCGACAGGCCGAACTTGTCGATCAGGTAGAAGGTGTAGAACGTGCTGATGCCCGCCACGTAGAAGTACTTCGAGAAAATCAGCACCAGCAGCACGCCGATCGCGCCCAGCACCACGCGGTTCGGGTAGGGCGATGCCGCCGGCCGCGAACGGGCCCGCGTTGCACGGCGATGGTGTGGTGCTGGGCATGCCAGCGGCTCACCTGCAGCAGCAGCACGATGCCGAGCAGCGCCGGCAGTGCGAACCACGCCACGCTGTGCTGGCCGTACGGCACGATCACCGCGGCCGCGACCAGCGGGCCGATCGCACTGCCGGTGTTGCCGCCGACCTGGAAGATCGATTGCGCGAAGCCATGGCGGCCGCCCGACGCCAGCCGGGCGACGCGCGACGACTCCGGATGGAACACCGCCGAGCCGAGGCCCACCAGCGCCGCCGCCATCAGCACCGTGGCATAGCTCGGCGCGTAGGCGAGCAGCAGCAGGCCGCACAAGGTCGACGTCATGCCCAGCGGCAGCAGGTACGGCCGCGGCTTGCGATCGGTGAACGTGCCGATCACCGGCTGGAACAGCGACGCGGTGAGCTGGTAGGTCAGCGTGATGATGCCGATCTGCGCGAAGGTGAGGCAGAAGCGGCCCTGCAGCACCGGATAGATCGCCAGGATCAGCGACTGCATCATGTCGTTGATCAGGTGCGAGGCGCTCACCGCGCCCAGCACGCGCAAGGCGGCCGGTCGTGGCTCGGACGGCGGCCGCGCGGCGGCGGCAGTGACGGTGACGGACATCGGGCGTGCGGTGTGGGTCGCGTGGCGAGCGCAGCCCGGCATCATGGCATGCTGCGAATGGGTCGGCGGCGCGTGGGGAATGCGGCGATGCAAGCACTGCAAGGATTGAAGGTGCTCGAACTCGGGCAGTTGATCGCCGGGCCGTTCGCCGGCAAGACGCTGGCCGACTTCGGCGCCGATGTGATCAAGGTCGAGCCGCCCGGCATCGGCGATCCGCTGCGCAAATGGCGCCTGCTGCGCGACGGCACCTCGGTGTGGTGGGAGGTGCAGTCGCGCAACAAGCGCTCGGTGTGCCTGGACCTGCGCACGCGCCGAAGGTCAGAGCGCGGTGCGCGCCCTCGCCGCCGAGGCCGACGTGCTGATCGAGAACTTCAAGCCCGGCACGCTCGAAGGCTGGGACCTCGGCTGGGATGCGCTGCACGCGCTGAATCCGCGTCTGATCATGCTGCGCATCTCGGGCTATGGGCAGACCGGTCCGTACCACGACAAGCCGGGCTTCGGCGTGATCGCCGAAGCGATGGGCGGCATGCGCCACGTCACCGGCGAGCCCGGCCGCGTGCCGGTGCGCGTGGGCGTGTCGATCGGCGACACCTTGGCCGCGCTGCATGGCGTGATCGGCGTGCTGATGGCGCTGCGCCACCGCGATGCCCACGGCGGCGTCGGGCAGATGGTCGACGTGGCCTTGTACGAGTCGGTGTTCAACGTGATGGAGAGCCTGTTGCCCGAGTACGACGCGTTCGGCGCGGTGCGCGAGCGCGCCGGCAGCGCGCTGCCCGGCATCGCGCCGACCAATGCCTACCCGTGCCGCGACGGCTCGTACGTGCTGGTGGCCGGCAACGGCGACAGCATCTTCAAGCGCCTGATGCAGGCGATCGGGCGCGATGATCTCGCCGACGATGCGCGTTTCAAGCACAACGACGGCCGCGCCGCCGCCAGCGACGAACTCGACGCCGCGATCGGCGCCTGGACCGCGCAGCGCACGCGCGACGAGGTGCTGGCCGCGCTCGATGCGGCGCAGGTGCCGGCGGGCCAGATCTATTCGGTGGCCGACATCGCCGCCGATGCGCAGTACCGGGCGCGCGACATGATCGTGCAGGTCACGGCGGCCGACGGCCAGCCGCTCAAGGTGCCGGGCATCGTGCCCAAGCTCAGCGCGACGCCCGGCGCCATCGCGCATGCCGCGCCGCGCCTCGGCGAACACGATGGCGATCTGCGTCGTGGCGGCTGGCCTGCCCGGGTGCGCTGAAGGCGCCGCTGCGGCCGATGGTCAACAATCGCGCGTGGCGCCCGCCCGCGTCACGCCTCGGAGTCCCGCCGCCATGCCGCATCTCGTGATCCTCTACACCCCGCAGCTCGACCGCGACACCGACATGGGCGTGCTGTGCCGCAAGCTCGCCGACTCGATGATCGCGCAGCGCGACGAGAGCGGCAAAGCCGTCTTCCCCGTCGGCGGCACGCGCGTGCTGGCCTATCCGGCGGCGCACTTTGCCGTGGCCGATGGCGGCGCGGCCGCGCGCGCACAAGGCAAGGGCGATGACTGCGCGTTCGCCTACTTCAACCTGCGCATGGGGCGAGGGCGCAGCGAGGCGGTCAAGAAGCGGGCCGGCGAGGCACTGGTCGCGGTGGCGCGCGAGCACCTGGCGCCCGTGCTCGCACGCCGTCCGGTCGGACTGACCTTGCAGGTCGACGAAGGGCAAGAGGCGTTCGACGGCAAGTTCGGCAACCTGCATCCGCTGTTCGACAAATGACCCCCACGCTCGACGACCGCACGATCTCCGCGCTGGCCAAGCAGCTGTACGACGCGCGCAAGTCGCGCACGCAGCTGCGCCACTTCTCCAAGCAGCACCCGTCGATGACGATCGACGATGGCTATGCGCATCCAGCGTGCGTGGGTGAAGCTCGAGCAGGCCGATGGCCATCGCATCGTGGGCCGCAAGATCGGGCTCACGTCGCGCGCGATGCAGCAGTCGAGCCAGATCGACGAGCCCGACTTCGCGCCGCTGATGAGCGACATGGTGTTCGCGGCCGGCGGCGACATCCCGATCGACCGATTCATCGCGCCGCGCGTCGAGGTGGAGCTGGCCTTCATTCTCGGCAAGCCGCTCAAGGGCCCCGGCGCCACGCTGTTCGATGTGCTTGCCGCCACCGAGGTCGTGACGCCGGCGATCGAGATCATCGATGCGCGCATCGAGCAGTTCGACCGCGACACCAAGCAGATGCGCAAGGTGTTCGACACCATCTCCGACTTCGCCGCCAACGCCGGCATCGTGATGGGCGGCCGACCGGTGCGCCCGCACGACGTCGACCTGCGCTGGGTCGGCGCGCTGCTGCACAAGAACGGCGTGGTCGAGGAGACCGGCCTGGCGGCCGGCGTGCTCAACCATCCGGCCAACGGCGTGGCCTGGCTGGCCAACAAGATCGCGCCCTACGGCGAGTCGCTCGAAGCCGGCCAGATCGTGCTCGCCGGCTCGTTCACGCGGCCGGTGAACGCCCAAGCCGGCGACACGCTGCACGCCGACTACGGGCCCCTCGGAAGCGTCGCCTTCCGCTTCGTGTAGTCGGCAGCGTGGCGTTCCGCTTCGTCTGACCGCGCCGATCAAGCCGGCTGCGTCGGCGGCACGCGTTCGAGCACCACCAACGCCGACGGCCGGCGTCCGCGCAGCAGCGACACCACCGACGCGAGCTGGCCGATCATGCGGCGCGTTCGCACGTCGCGAGCGGCGTCGCGCGCATCGATCTCCACGAAGCCCCAGCGGGCGAAGCGCGCCACGTTGGCGCGCCGCGTCACCGCGAACACCCGTCCGCGACGGCCGTCGACGAGCCGATCGATCATTTGCGCGGCGATGCCTCGGCCGCGGGCCTGCGGCCGCACCACCAGCGACGCCAGCTCGTGGCTGCCATCGCTGTTGCGGCGCAACTGCGCGGCGCCGACGAGGCCTTGCGCGGCGCTGGCCACGACGAAGCGGTGCCAGTGCAGGCCGTTGGGGTTGAGCGGCTCGGAGCGAACCAGCGCCACGATGCCCGCCTGGTCGCTCTCGAGCGCGCACCGCACTTCCACCTGCACCTCGGTGGCAGCAAACGCGGCGCAGCGTCGCGTTGCATCACACCAGCTCGCGCTGGCGCCACGCCAGCGCCGCGCCGGCCAGCAGCACGAGGGCCGAACCCGCGAGCGCGGCCGACAGCGAGCCGCTCGCATCGGCGATGTAGCCCGCCGGCACCGGACCGAGGCACTGGCCGGCGGCAAACACCACCGCATAGGTGGCCAATGCGGCATCGGCGCCGGGCGCGCGCACGCAACGGCGCACGAAGGCCGCCGACGCGGCCGCGGGGATCATCACCGCGCTGCCGACGAGGGCGGCCGAGGCGACCAGCAGCGGCCACGATGCGTCGAGCAGCGGCAGCGCGGCGCCAACCGCCAGCACAGCGATCGCGCCATGCCAGCGGCGCACCGCCGCGCCCGTCGCGCAGCACCGCGCCCCACAACAGCGGCGAGGCGATCACCGCGACACCGAGCACGCTCCACACGGTGGCCACCTGCGCGGCCGAACCGCCGTTCGCGTCCAGCCAGGTGATGCACGAAGGTCATGTAGACGATGTAGCCGGCGCCGAACAGGAAGTGACCGGCAAACGATCGCCCGAGTCGATGCGCCGGCCACGCGCTGGCGCGCTGCGCGGTGCGCGTGCTGGGCAGCGCGGCGCAGGCGAGCGCGCCGGGTGCGGTGCTGAGCAACGCCGTGACGCCGAGCGCGAGCCAGCCGAGCGGCCAGGCCGCGGCGCCACGCCACTCAAACAGCCACGGCAGCGCGGCACCCGACAACACGATGCCCAGCCCGGCGCCGCTGAAGTACACCGCGATGGCCAGCGGTGCGAGACGTGCCGAGCCGATGCGCGCGGCCAGCGTGGTGCCGCTCACGAACACCAGCGCGCTGGTCAGGCCGGTGAGGGTGCGCAGCGCGATCAACCCCTCGAACGAGCGCACCAGGCCCGATGCGATCAAGGTCAGCGCAGTCACGAGCATGCCGAGCGCGAACGAGCGCCGCGCATCGATGCGGCTGGCCAGATGCAGGCTCAGCACCGTGCCGACCAGGTAGCCCAGCGCGTTGGCCATGTTCATCGCGCCGGCCTGGGCATAGGTCCAGGCCAGGTCGTCGCGCATCGCCGGCAGCAGCAGGCCGTAGGCGAAACGCGCCATGCCGGTCACGGCCATCGGACCGAGCGCAAGACCGGCAGCGATCCACAACTCGCGCGACACACGCGGCGCGTCGACTGCGAGGCTCGGTGTACCGCTCACGGCGCGTCCGGCCGCGACGGCTCGGCCCAGAACCACAATGCCGTGCGCTCGGGTCTGCGCGCGGCGCGACTCAGGCTCGTCGCGTGCGGCAGGCGCTGGAGCAAGCGTTCCGCTGCCCTCGTTGGCTGGCGACCGCACGCGCCGGCGTCGCAGGTGATTGCAGATCGGGCGCGGGGCGCGCCAACAACATGAAACGGCTCATCGCCCGCACTGTGGCGGGGCGTCAGGGCGGCGTCTTGAAGGTTTGCGACACGCGCACGCGAACCGGGCGCGTGCACCGCACGCTGGATTAGCGGTGCCCGATGCGAAAGTCGTTGCCCGCCCGGTCCGTGCCGCGCAGCAGCCACAGCGGGCGCTGCGCGAAGTTGACCGCGACGCCGCTCTTGCCGTCCACCGGCCTCAGCGAGCGATCGAAGAGCGAGGTGGCCGGCATGTAGCGCAATGCCACGCCGGTGCGGCGCTGCGTCGACGTGTTGGCGCGCGCGCCGTGGATCATGTACACGTCGTGCAGCGACATCTGGCCGGGTTCCAGTTCGAGATCCACCGCGTCGGCTTCGTCGAAGGTGCCCTCGGCCATGCGCTGGTTCAGCGTGAGGTCGGTGCGCTCTTCATGCAGGTGCGGGTGCAGCACGCGGTCGCGGTGCGAGCGCGGGATCACGCGCAGGCAGCCGTTGTCGACGCCGGAGTGTTCGAGCGCAACCCACACGGTGCAGGTGGCCAGCGGACGGATCGGCCAGTAGTGGCCATCCTGGTGCCACGGTGTCTCGAAGCCCTCGGTGGCCGGCTTGCAGAACACGTGGCAGCCCCACAGGATCACGTCGTCGCCGACCACGCCGGACACCAACTCCACGATCTCCGGATCCTGCGCCAGCTCGAGGAACACGCGGCTGCCGCGCACGCCCTCGCCGTTGTCGCCTTCGATGTGCGCCGAGATCAGCTTCTCGGGCCGCACGCCGGGGTTGTCGCGCAGCAGCTGGTCGAGCGCGTCGCGCATTTGCGCGCTGCGCGTGGCGGGCAGCGCGAAGCTCGGAACCACCCAGCCTTCGCGGCCGAAGTGGGTGATCTCGTCAGCGGTCAGGCGCGCCATCGGCTGGAGCATAGCGCCAGCCGATCGCCCCTCGCTTCAGGAGCCGCCCTGTTTGGCCGGCTCGCGCAGGTAGATCTCGACGCGGCGGTTCTGCGCGCGCCCGGTCACGTTGGCGTTGTCGGCCACCGGCTCGCGCGAGCCGCGGCCTTCGGTGGCCACGCGCGTGGGGTTCACGCCTTTGCCCGCCATGTAGTCGCGCACGGCTTCGGCGCGGCGCACCGACAGCGGGTTGTTGATCGTGTCGCTGCCGGTGGCGTCGGTGTGGCCCACCACGCGAACCACCATCTGGCCGTCGAGGCCGCGCGCGAACTCGTCGAGCACCGGGCGCATGTTGTTCTTGACGTCGGAGCGGCCCACGTCGAACGAGAAGTCGCTCGGCACGTTGACCTTGAGCTGGTTGTCGTCGGTGCGCGTCACGCTGATGCCGGTGCCCTCGGCGGCTTTCTCCATCGCCTTGCGCTTGTCTTCCATGTGCTTGGACCACAGGTTGCCGACCACCGCGCCGCCGGCCGCGCCGATCACCGCGCCCTTGCCGGCATTGCCGCTGCCCGAGCCGATGGCCGCGCCGAGGAGTGCGCCGATGCCGGCGCCGGTGGCGGTGCCCTTCTCGCGTTCGCTCATGTTCTGGCAGCCCGTGGCGAACAGCGCGGCGGCTGCGAGCGCGAGCAGGGCGCGGTTGGAAACTCGGTTGGTGTGCATGGTGGCGGGTCCCATCGTGGTTGAAATCCCTGTGGGACGGTGCCCCACAAGCGGTCGAAGGGAACCCTATCGAAAGCGCCGCGCCACGGGCGTTTCCGAACGTGACGCCGGCCAAATACGTCACGCTGCGGCATCGCGTTTGTCGAGATTGCGCCCGCGCGACGACCATGTTTGAATGCGCGCCCGCTCGAACTCCGAAGAGGCCGCCATGACCGCCACACCGAATGCCCGGCGTTACCTGCTCACTGGCGGCGCCTGCGCCGCGCTGATGGCGCTGACGCCGCGCATCGTGCGCGCCGCGATGGGGCCGAACGACAAGTTCGACCTGCTGGTGCGCAACGCCAACGTGCTCGATCCGAGCCAGAACCTCAGCGGCAAGCGCGACATCGGCATCCGCTATGGCGTGATCGAAGCGATCGAGCCCAGCATTGCGCCGGAGCGCGCGTTGCGTGTGATGGACGCGAACAACCGCCTGGTGACGCCGGGCCTGATCGACCTGCATGCGCACACTTACCCGTATGGCTCGGCGATCGGCATCCCGGCCGACGAGCTGATCGCGCACCAATGCACCACCACCGTGGTGTCGGCCGGCGATGCCGGAGCCAACAACATCGCCGGATTTCGCCGCATGGCGATGCCGGCCACGCGCACGCGGCAGTTCGCGTTCGTGCACATCGCGGTGGCGGGTCTGGCCGGCTTTCCGGTGCCCGAGCTGTACAACATCGATTACGCGCAGGTCGACGTGACCGCACGCGCCATCGCCGAGAACGCCGACTTCGTGCTCGGCGTGAAGGTGCGCATGAGCGAGAACGTGATCGCCCGCCACGGGCTGGAGCCGCTGAAGCGTGCGATCGCCGCATGCGAGAAATCGGGCGTGCCGGCCAAGCTGATGGTGCACATCGGCGGCGTGCAGTCGCGCGAGCTGATGTCGCAGATCCTCGACCTGATGCGCCCGGGCGACGTGCTGACGCACTGCTATTCCGGCGCGCCCAACATCGCCGGCGAAGGGACCAACATCGTGCAGGACGGCAAGCTGTTGCCGGCCGCGCTGGCGGCCAAACGGCGTGGCGTCGTGTTCGACGTCGGCCACGGCGGTGGCAGCTTCGACTACACGATCGCAGAGGCGGCGATTCAGCAAGGCTGCCCGCCCGACACGATCTCGTCGGACATCCACGTGTTCTCCGGCAACACGCCCGGCATGCCGTATCTGCCGTGGGTGATGAGCAAGTTCCTCGGCATGGGCTTCACGCTCGAGCAGGTGGTCACCATGGCCACGGTGAATCCGGCGCGCGTGATCGGACGCGTGCCCAAGCTGGGTACGCTGCAGAACGGCGCGCCGGCCGACCTGTCGATATTCGACGTGGTCGAGGGGCCGGTGCTGTTCGTCGATACGCGCAACAACCAGCGCAACGGCAAGGTCTACCTGCTGCCGTGGACCACGGTGGTCGCCGGCGTCGCGTTCGGTCGGCCCTACCAGGCGCCGTTCACGGTGCGCTGACGCGCGCAGCGCCGACATGGGCCGGCGCCGACGGGGCGCGCGCGGTGGCCAGACCGAACACCGTGCGCAACCCCGGCACGCGCCGCACCGCGAGGTAGACGCCGAAACTCGCGGCGAGCGTGAGTGCGGCCAGCACCGGCCCTTCGAGTGCCGCCGCCCAACGCAGCGGTGCCAGCGCCATCGCGAACAACACGATCAACGTCTGGTGCGCGATGTACACCGGGAACACGCTCTCGGCGAGCGTGGCGCGCCAGCGGTGATCGCGGTTCAGATGCACGCGGGCGAAGCCGATCGCCGCCACGATGGCCGACCATTGCATCGCCGCAAACAGCGTGCGCGCCAGCCACGCCCATTGTTCGCGCTCGGCCGGTGTCGTGCCGAGCCACAGCGGCAACACGATCGTCGCGACCCAGGCCGCCAATGCCAGGCCGAGCGCGGGCCAGCGCAGCGCGGCGCAGCGCTGCCACATGGCGGCGTCGCGCGCCCAGGCGGCGCCGACGATGAACAAGCCGAAGTAGACGGCATGCAGATAGGCATCGTCGAACAGCGCATGCGTCGGCGGGAAGCGGGCGATCAGGGTCACGCGCAGCAGCGCCAGCACCGCGATCGGCAGCCACAGCAAGGCGGCGCCGCGCAGCGCGCGCGCCAGCGCCTGGGCGATGGTGTGCAGCGCCTGCGGCCACACGCGCAGCAACACCCACAACGCCGCCGTGTAGACGAACAGGTAGGCCACGAACCACAGGTGGTTCCAGGTCGGCAGGATCAGGCACCCGCCACCGGCTTTACAAAAGCCGCCATGGCCGCTCAGGTACAGCTGCATGAAATCCAGATAGCTGCCGCCGTAGCCGTGCTGCTGCACGACCTCGAAGTACGACTGCGGCGGCACGATGACCGCCATGCCGAACAGCAGCGGCAGCAGCAGCCGCTTGCTGCGGCCACCGAACCAGGCGGCACTGGCGCCGTCGCGCTGCAGCATGAACGACGTGGCCGCACCCGAGATCAGGAACAGCAGCGACAGCCGCCACGGCGACGACAGCCGCATGAAAGGCTCCAGCACGGTGCTCGCGTCGGGACTCTTCACGTGCCACGACCATGTCACGTAGTACATGCCCACGTGGTACAGCACCAGCAGCGCAAACGCGCCGATGCGCAGCCAATCGAGAAAGAACAGGCGTTGGGAAGGTGTGTGCACGGTGAACGTCCTTGGACTTGCAGCAGTGGGCGCATCGCCACGGTAGGTGCCGGCGGCGTGCGGCGCCACCGCGTTGTGGCGAGTCGGGCCGCCGGCGGGGCGAGTCGGACTTGCTTCAGCGGCCGGCGGCCAATCGCTGCACCAGCTGCGCGCGATGCTGGCGCGAGCACGGCACCTGCGTGCCGCTTTGCAGCACCACCGTCGCGTCGCCCTTGGTCAGTGCCTGCACCGACGCCACCTGCGCCAGCGCCACCGCGGCGCCGCGCTGCGTGCGCACGAAGGTGTCACCCAGGTCGGCCAGCAGCGCGGTCAGCGTGCGGCGCAGCAGCGGTGCGCGCGTGCCGGCGTGCACCACCACGTAGTTGTCGGCTGCTTCGAGCCACTCGATCTCCGGCACCGGAACCACCCAGGTGCGGCCGCGATCGGGAATCACGAGCTGGCTCGGCGGCGGCCGCGCGCCGCTCGCGGCCGATGCGGGGCCGCGCTGCAGCAGGCGTTGCACCGCGCGCGCCACGTGTTCGGCGTCGGCGGGCTTGAGCAGGTAGTCGAGTGCGGCGGCATCGAAGGCCGGCAACGCGTAGTGGTCGAAGGCGGTGACGAACACGATCGCCGGCGCCGGCTCCGGCAACGACGCAGCCACGCTCAGGCCGTCGACCTCGGGCATCTGCACGTCGAGGAACAGCGCATCCGGTTCGTGCTGCGCACACAGCTCGAGCGCCTCGCGGCCGTTGCGCGCCTCGGCGATCACCTCGATCTGCGCATGGGCGAGCAGCAGGCGGCGCAGCCGTGCACGCGCCGGGGCCTCGTCGTCGACCAGCAGCACACGCAGGGTGCGTTCGGTCGCCATCGGGTCAGGTCACCGCCGGCAATTCGAACCAGGCCCGCGCGCCGCCACCGGGCAGTGCGTCGAGCCCCACTTGTGCGCGAGCGCCGTGCAGTGCCGCCAGGCGCTCGCGCAGCGTGCCCAGGCCCACGCCCATCGGCCCGTCGCCGACGCCGCCGCGGCTTTGTTCGACCTCGATGCGCACGCGATCGTGTTGCCGCAGCGCGCGCAGCACCAGCCGCGTCGGCTCGCTCGACCGCTCGACACCGTGGCGGAAGGCGTTTTCCATCAGCGGCTGCACCGACAGCGTCGGCACCCGGCAGGTGCGCGCCGCGGGGTCGATGCGCTGCTCCAGCGTCACGCGGTCGGCGAAACGCTCGCACATGATCGCGGTGTAGCCCTCGAGCAGCTTGAGCTCCTCGTCGAGCGTGCAGGTCGGTTTGCGCGTGAGGTCGGTGGTGGCGCGCAGCAGCGCGGCCAACCGCGTCAGCATCGAATCGGCCAGCTCCGGGTTGCTGTGGATCGTCGAGGCCACCGTGTTGAGCGCGTTGAACAGAAAGTGCGGCTCGAGCTGCTGCGTGAGCTGCGCCAGTTGCGCGGCCTGCGTGCGCACGCGCTGTTCGGCCAATGCCATGTGCGTGCGCAGGCCGAACATGACGGCCACGAACAGCGTGTAGAACAACGCGAACTTGGTGCACTCGTAGAGGAACACCTGGCCCCATGGCGGGTGGTGATAGGTCTGCCCGAGCGCCGCCACCACGCCGTGGCGGATGGCATAGATCGCTGCCACGAACAGCGGCGCCAGCAACGGCAGCCAGCGCAGCTGGCGTGCGAACCAGCGCGCCGGCTGCGTCAGTGCATCGTCGTGGCGCGCAGCGTGCTGCCACATCAGCGCCAGCATCACGCTGGCCACCAGGCACGCCGAGCCCTCCCACAGCAACGGACGCCACAACGCCTCGGGTCCGTTGTCGCGCAGGTGGTCCTGCACGCCAACCGTCACCATCAACAGCCAGAACGCGAGCCAGGCCAGCAGCCAGCCGGCGCGGGCGCGCGGGGTCCATGGGTCAACGGCCAGTGCGCTCATGGTTGCATCTGAAATCCGCGACCATTGTGGAGCAGCGCCGCAAGGCCGATGACTCGCGGCATGATGCGCGGCTGCACGGCAAACGCACGTTGAACACGCGAGGGTGAACGCCATGACCCAATTGCCCAGCCCCGACACCGTGTGCGTGCAAGGGGCGCACGGCGGCGCAACGGCCGACAGCGCGCTGGTGCCGCCGATCGTCTACAGCGCCACCTTCGCGGCGCGCGATGCACAGGCGTTCGCCGAGATGGCGAGCCAGCCGCGCCATGCGCGCTACTACACGCGCTACGGCAACCCGCTGCACGAGCAGGTGGCGCAGCAACTGGTGGCACTCGAGGGCGGCAACGACACGCACGACGCGCTCGTCACCGCGTCGGGCATGGGTGCGGTGTCGCTGGTGCTGTTCGGCCTGCTGAAAGCGGGCGACCACGTGGTGGCGCAGACCAACCACTACATGGCCAGTGCCAAACACTTCGCCGAGCTGCTGCCGCGCTTCGGCGTGCGCTGCACGCTGGTCGACCAGACCGATGTGGGCGCGTGGCAGCGTGCGATCGAGCCCGGCACGAAGCTGGTGATGACCGAAACGCCGGTCAATCCCACCTGCGCGCTGACCGATCTCGCCGCGGTCGCGAAGCTGGCTCGCGCGGCCGGCGCGCTCAGCGTGTGCGACAACACCTTCGCCAGCCCGCTGAATCAGCAACCGCTCGCGCTCGGCATCGATCTGGTGGTGCACAGCGCCACCAAGTACCTGGGCGGCCACCACGACATCACCGCCGGTGCGGTGGTCGGCGCGCGCACGTTGATCGATGCGCTGTGGCCGACCCAGATCTGCCTGGGCGCCACGCTGAGCCCGATGGACGCGTGGCTGCTGCTGCGCGGCATGCGCACCTTGGCGCTGCGCGTGCGCCAGCACAACGCCAGCGCGCTCGAGCTCGCGCGCTGGCTCGAGCAACAGCCGCAGGTGGAGCGCGTGTTCTACCCCGGCCTCGAGTCGCATCCGCAGCACGCGTTGGCGAAGGCGCAGATGCGCGGCTTCGGCGGCGTGATGAACATCGTGGTACGCGGCGGCTACGAGCCGGCGAGCCGCTTCGTGCACGCCTTGAAGCTGCCGCGCCAGGCGGTCAGCCTGGGCGGCGTGGAGAGCCTGGTGGTGCACGCCGCGGCGATGTGGCGCGGCACGATGAACGACGAGCAGATGCGCGTGGCCGGCATCGCACCCAACGCGGTGCGGCTGTCGGTGGGCATCGAAGGCGTCGACGACCTGCGCGCCGACTTGCAGCAGGCGCTGGCTGCCGTGTAGACCCTCCGATGGCTCTTTTGGCCGATGCGCAGGCATCGCCGCACGCCGACACTGACCGATCGACCTCGAACCTTTGACGAGGACCCCATGACTCAAACCCCCGCCCGCCTCGACCTCTACGCGCCGATCCACCGCGCGCTGCGGCTGTTCATGTCGGCCATGCTGGCGCGTGTGGGTGCGCTCGACGTGAGCGATGCGCGCGAGGTGTCGAGCGTGCTGGACCAGCTCGATGCGCTGCTCGACATGTGCCGGCACCACGCGCTGATCGAAAACGGCGTCGTGCATCCGGAGATCGAGGCCGCCCAGCCGGGCGCCACGCAACGCATTCACCGCGAGCACGTGCACCACCTCGAGGCCATCGTCGCGCTCGAGGCCGAAGTGGTGGCGGTGCGCGTGTTTCCGAGCGCCACCCAGGCCCTGCGCCTGTACCGCCACCTGGCGCTGTTCGTGGCCGAGAACCTGGAGCACATGCACTTCGAGGAGACCGTGCACAACGAGGTGCTGTGGGCCCGCTACGACGATGCCGCGATCGCCGCCATCGAGCAGCGCATCGTCGCGCAATCGACGCCGGAGCAGCGTGCGCTGGTGCTGCGCTGGATGACACCTGCGCTGCCGCCGCACGAGCGCGCGCAGCGCTTCCGCAGCCTGCAGGCCGCCCTGCCGCGGGCCGCGTTCGGCGCCATGCTGGACATCGCGCGCGAAGTGCTCGACGACCGCGCCTGGGACAAGCTGAGCGAAGCCCTGGCCAGCGAGCAGGGCGTGGCCGCGTAAAGCGGCGAGGTGCGTTTCTGATCGGTGCCGTGGAGAGTCGTCGATGAAGGTCTGGTTGCGTCGCACGTTGATCGGTGTGTTGTCGTTGGTGGTGCTGCTGGCGCTCGTGGTGGCCGGCCTGGTGTGGAACGGCGAGCGCAAGCGTCAGCGGGTGGTGGCGTTGCCGGCGCTGAAGACACCAGCGCTGATCGACGACGCAGCGGCGCGCGAACGGGGTGCGTACCTGTATGCATCACGCGGCTGCGTCGATTGCCACGGCGCCAACGGCGCCGGCCGTGTGTTCGTCGACAACGGCAGCCTGCGCATCAAGGGCCCGGCGATCCACAGCGGTCCGGGCAGCGTGACGCTGGCCTACAAGCCGGAAGATTGGGACCGTGCGCTGCGCCACGGCGTCAAGCCGAACGGCACGCCCGCGATGATCATGCCCAGCGAGGACTACAACCGCTTCACCGATGCCGACTTGGTGGCGCTGGTGGCCTACGCCCGCACGCTGCCGCCCGCCGGCGGCGGCGCGGCCGAGATCACGCTGCCGTTGCCGGTGCGCGCGCTGTATGGCGCCGGCGCGATCAAGGACGCAGCCGACAAGATCGATCACAGCCTGCCGGTGCAGCAACCGGTGACCGAAGGCGTCACGCTCGAGCACGGCCAGTACGTGGCCAACATGTGCAAGGGCTGCCACGGCGCCGAACTGGCCGGTGGCAAGGTACCCGGTGGTCCGCCCGACTGGCCGCCAGCGGCCAAGCTGACCCGAGGCGAAGGCAATGCGATGGACCGCTACGCCAGCGCCGATTCGATGATCGCGATGTTCCGCAGCGGCAAGCGTGCCGACGGCTCGGCGGTGCAGGTGATGCCGTTCGAATCGCTGGCCAAGATGAGCGACACCGACCTGCGCGCGCTGCACCTGTACCTGAAGAGCAGATAGGTTGGCCCCCATGCTCCCTTCGGTCGCTGCCCCAAGAGCTCCGTAGGAGCCCCTTTGTGGCTCATGGGACTCAGTCGGCTTGGGGCGGCCCGGCGCCGACTGACCGCGATCTCATCGCTCACGCGACAGCCGGCTGAGCCCGCGGCGCCTCCGAGGGCAGCCACGCGACGATGGCGGCGGTGATCAGCGCCACGCCGGCCATCGCCGCGAACAGCGTGTCGAACCCCGCGGCCTTGACCATCGGGCCGAGCAGCCACACCGCCAGCGAGCTGATGCCGATCGATACCGTGAGCCGCATGCCGGCCACGCGCGAGCGCATGCGGTCGTCGACATAGCGCACGATCATCGCGTCGGTGAACGGGATGGCGCCGAAGATCAGCATCATCACGCCGGCCAGTGCCACGTAGACCCACCAGCCCTGCGCGATCGCGGCCAGCACCAGCAGCGGCGCCTGCGACAGCACGATGGTGAGGTACAAGCGCTTCAACGGCACGCGGTCGATCAGCCGCCCAACCACCAACTGGGCCAGCGAGGCCAGCGCGTACACCGCGGCCAGCAGCGTGCCGAGCAGCGCGGGGTCATCGATGCGGCCTTGCAGGCGCTCGGCGAGGAACTGGCTGTTGCCGTTGGTGGTGAGGTTGAACAGCAGGCCCGCCGTCACACCGGCCGCGGTCATCACGGTGAACACGCGCGCCAGCATCGAATTGGGCAGCGACACCGCGGCCTTCTTGGTGCGCTGCGACGGCGGCTCGCTCTCCTTGGCGGCCAGCCGAGCGAACAAGACGCCGCAGGCGATCGACACCACGCCCGGCACGACGAATGCCATGCGCCAGCCGAAGTGCTTGACCAGAAAGCCGGTGACGATCGCGGTGGCCGCGATGCCGAGGTTGCCGGCGAGCCCGTTGACGCCGATGGTCGCGCCGGGCCGCGTGGAGTGCTGCACCAGCATCGGAATGCCCACCGGGTGGTAGATCGCGGCGAAGGTGCCGAGCAGTGTGAGCGCGATGGCGATCGTCCACGGCCCGTTGGCCAGCGCCACCCCCAGCGCGGACACGCCGATGCCGAAGAAGAACACCAGCATCATCTGCCGGCGGCCCCACAGATCACCGAGCCGGCCGGCCGGCATCGAACCGACGCCGAACATCACGAACGCACCCACGCTGTAGGGCATCAGGTCTTCCCAACGCGCGAAGCCGAACTCGGCCGCGATCGTGGTCACCGCGGTGGCGAAGACCAGCAGGAACAGGTGATCGAGCGCATGCGCGACGTTGAGCAGCAGCGACACGGGGCGGCTTTGGTGCGGCATGGGGGCGTTGAAAGTTTTGCAGCGCTGGGGGTGCTGTATTGCACCACGTTCGCCGTGGTGACGGGCTGTGCCGGCGCAATGAGCCGGAACGCCGGCTTTCGACGCTGCATCGAACGACCAAGAGCCTCATCGACCGCTCAGGAGCCCGCCATGCGCCAGCCATTGTCCTCACTGCCACGCCATCTGCCGCTCGCCGGCGCGCTGATCGCCGCGCTCGGCCTCGTCGTCGCCTGCGGCGGCGACGATGACGATGACGATGCCGCGGCACGCCATGCCGCGCTGGTCGCCGAAGGCCAGCAGGTCTTCCGCTTCGACACCTTCGGCGACGAAGCCAAGTGGACCGACACCTTGCGCATGCACGAGGTGATCCGGACCGCCGTCGACCCGACCACCGCACTCGCGGTGGGGTTGAAGGTCGATGCCGAGGCCCTGCCGGCCGCCGTGGTGGCCGGCATCCAGAACGGCAGCATCAGCCTCACCGCTCCGGCCACGACGGTGGCGCTGCTCAAGCTCAATGCCGTGGTCGGCCTGAAAGGCACGGTGGAAACCGTCAACGGACAGGACACCTTGACGCAGGTGGGCACCACCTGCGCGCTGTGTCACTCGACCGTGGACAACTCGTTCGCTCCGGGCATCGGCAAGCGGCTCGACGGCTGGCCGAATCGCGACCTCAACCCCGGCGCGATCATCGCGCTGTCGCCGGCCCTCGATGCCGCCGCCAAGCAGGTGTTCAACTCCTGGGGCAAGGGCAAGTATGACCCGCGCTTCAACATCGACGGCTTGAACAAGCCGGTGGTGATCCCGCCCGCGTACGGGCTCGACGGCATCCATCGCATCACGTTGACCGGCGACGGCGACGACATTGCCTACTGGAACCGCTATGTCGCGGTGACGCAGATGGGCGGCCTCGGCACGATGACCGAGCCGCGGCTCAACATCGACATCACCAACGGCACCGAGGATCTCGTGAGTAGCAAGCTGCCGGCGCTGCAGGCGTATCAGCTGTCGCTGGCGGCGCCCGCGGCACCAGCGGGCAGCTTCGATGCGGCCGCGGCCGCGCGCGGCAAGACCGTGTTCGAAGGCGCGGGCCAGTGCGCGAGCTGCCACAGCGGCACGCTGTTCACCGATGCCAACTCGCGGCTGCACCCGCCTGCCGATTCGGTGGTCGAGCCGGAAACGCCGAGCTACATCGCGCGCTCGGCGACCAAGATGGTCCGCACGTCGCCGCTCAAGGGCGTGTGGCAGCACGCGCCGTACTTCCACGATGGATCGGCGGCCACGCTGGCCGATGTGGTGACCGTCTACAACACCAAGCGCGCCCTCGGCCTGACGCCGGCGCAACGCAGCGACCTGACCGAATACCTGAAGTCGTTGTGATCGTCGAGCCTTGCCCGCATCGCGCGACAACCGAAGGTTGCGGCGCAGGCTCATATCGCGCAGCGATGTGAAGGCGCGCAAGCGCCGGCCGCAGCCACAATCGCGCGATGCGCAAGGACGAAGTGGCGCGCGGCCCCGGCGGACGCGTGATCGTGATCGACTCGATCACGCAGCTCGCGCCCGGCGATGACGGCGCGATCGTGGTGTCGGGTTCGCATGGTGGCACCAGCTCGGGCACGTTCGCGCTCGAACGGCCGTTGCAGTTGGTGTTCTTCAACGACGCCGGCGTCGGCAAGGACGGCGCCGGCATCGCGGCGCTGGTGATGCTGCAGGCGCGCGGCGTGGCCGGCGCCACCGTGGCGCACGGCAGCGCGCGCATCGGCGACGCACTCGATGCCTGGCAGCACGGCGAGGTGTCGCACGCCAATGCCGCGGCGGTCGCGCTTGGGGTACGCGTTGGATACTCGGTGCAGACCGCCTGCGAGCGGTTGCTGCGTTAGCGAGGCAACTCAAGCGGACGCCGCGGATCTGGCTCTGCCAGTCCGCTGGCGGCGCCCCCTTCGAGGGGGAAGCGGCCGCCAGGTCGCTACGGGGGTGAAGCCGTCTATGCGTGCGTGTCGAGCAGCGTGCCGAGCATCTGGTCTTGCGTGCGCAGGACCTTCAGGTTGGCGGTGAACAGATGCTGTGCGAGCTTGAGCGACACCAGGTCTTCGGCCAGTGCATCGCCCGCAACGGGCGCACGTTCGATGGCGGTGGCCACGCCGCCGTTCGGCGCGGTCTGCTGCGCCACCACCTGCCGGCGGAAGTTCGGCGTCACCGCGTTGGCGATGTTGTGTGCCGAGCTGCTCATGCGCGTTTGCGCGGCTTGCAGGCCCGACAGCGCGATCGACGACAGGGCGTTCATGGTGCGGACGATTGTGAAGTGACGCCGCGGTTACGTGTGCCGTGGCGGCGGTAGGACGTCACACGCGTCGGTGCACTTACTCGGCTCGGCCGGTCTCGGCCAACGCCTTCAGGCGCTTGAACTGCTCGCTCATCACGCCGTCGACCGCCGGGGCGAGCTTGTCGAGGCCGGCGCGCATCGCAGCAGCATAGGGACCCTCGGGTCGGGCCAGCCATCGGGTGAAGCCGCAATGCGTGTGCTCCTCCGCGTTGCGTTAGGCTCGCCGCGGCGCACGGGCCGGGCAGCAGGAGCGGGGTATGCAATTGGCGATGGTGGGATTGGGTCGCATGGGAGCCAACCTCGTGCGGCGGCTGCTGCGCGCCGGCCATGCCTGTGTGGTGTACGACGCCAATCTGTCGGCCGTGGAGGCGCTGGCCAGCGAGGGTGCCGTGCCGGCGCAGGATCTCGGCGCGCTGGTGGCGTTGATGGACGCGCCGCGCGCGGTGTGGGTGATGCTGCCGCACGGCGAAACCACCGAGAGCACGATCGCCCAACTGCAACGCCATCTGCAACCGGGCGACCTCGTCATCGATGGCGGCAACAGCCACTTCCACGATGACGCACGGCGCGCGAAGGCGTTGGCGCAGCATTCGATCGACTACCTCGACATCGGCACCAGTGGCGGCGTGTGGGGACTGGAGCGCGGCTACTGCCTGATGATCGGCGGGCCGGCGGGCGCGGTGCAACGGCTGGCGCCGATCTTCGATGCGCTCGCGCCCGGCGCCGGCACGCAGGCGCGCACCGGGCATCGCAGCGGGCCGCTCGGCAACGTGGAGCGCGGCTGGCTGCATTGCGGCCCCGCCGGTGCGGGCCATTTCGTGAAGATGATCCACAACGGCATCGAGTACGGAATGATGCAGGCGTTCGCCGAGGGCTTCGACATCCTGCGCAATGCCAACAAGCAGACGCTGCGCGAGGAGCACCGCTACGACTTCAACCTCGCCGACGTGGCCGAGGTGTGGCGGCGCGGCAGCGTGGTGTCGTCGTGGCTGCTCGACCTGGCGGCCAACGCGCTGGCAGAAGACCGCGACCTCGCGGCGTATTCCGGCGTCGTCGAAGACTCCGGCGAGGGCCGCTGGACCGTGCAGGCCGCGATCGATGAAGCGGTGCCGGCCGAGGTGCTCACGGCCGCGTTGTATGCGCGTTTCCGTTCGCGCCAGGACCACACGTTCGCCGAGAAGATGTTGTCGGCGCTGCGCAAGCAGTTCGGCGGCCACGTCGAGAAACGCTGAGCGCGCAAGCGGCGCCGGGCGCCGCGGCACCGGGTAAGTCCCGTGTTAAGCGGCCGGTCCAATCATCATACGATTGGCGCACACGCCGTTTTCAAGGCGTCGATGCGCGCGCGTGTGGATGCGCGCCACACCACAGGAGACATTGCTCATGTCGATGCGTTTGTTGTCGGGCTGCACGCTGCTGAGTGCCGCCTTGCTTGCCGCTGCGCCCGCGTTTGCACAAGACAAGCTCACCGTCTGGTGGGGCAAGGGCTTCTACAAGGCCGAGGACGACGCGCTGTTCGCCGCGATCAAGAAATTCGAGGCCAAGTATCCGAAGGTCAAGGTCGATCTGTCGCTGTACGCGCCGCAGGAGATGATCCCGAAGTCGGTGGCCGCGCTCGATGCCGGCAACCCGCCCGACGTGGCCTATGGCGACGTGTTCGACTTCCAGGTCACTGCCAAGTGGGCCTACGACGGCAAGCTCGAAGACGTGTCGAGCATCATCGACCCGATCCGCGCCAAGTTCGAGCCGTCGGCGCTGTCGACCACCTTCCTCTACAACGACGCCAACAAGAGCCGGGCCTACTACGCCTACCCGATCAAACAGCAGACCATGCACATCCAGTACTGGAAGGACATGCTGGCTGAAGCCGGGTTCAAGGAAAGCGACATCCCGACCAACTGGAAGGACTACTGGGCCTTCTGGTGCGACAAGGTGCAGGCCGGCTACCGGCAGAAGTCGGGCAACCGCGCGTTCGGCATCGGCCAGCCGCTCGGCGTCGACTCGAGCGACTCGTTCTACTCGTTCCTGACCTTCATGGACGCGTACAACGTCAAGCTCGTCAACGACAGCGGCAAGCTGCTGGTCGACGACCCGGCGGTGCGCCAGGGCTTGATCAACGCGCTGACCGACTACACCGCGGTCTATGCAAAGGGCTGCACGCCGCCGTCGTCGACCAACTGGAAGGACCCGGAAAACAACGTCGCCTTCCACAACAAGACCACGGTGCTGACCCACAACGCGACGATCTCGATCGCCGCCAAGTGGCTCGACGACATGAACAACTCCACGCTCACCGAGGCGCAGCGCGCCACCGCGAAGAAGAACTACACCGAGCTGATCGCCACCGCGGGCTTTCCGAACAAGCCCGACGGCAGCAAGATGACCTACCGCGCGGCGGTCAAGACCGGCGTGATCTTCAAGGATGCGAAGAACAAGCCGATGGCCAAGGCCTTCGTCGCCTTCATGCTCGACGAGTCGAACCTCACGCCGTATGTCGAAGGCTCGCTCGGGCGCTGGTTTCCGGTGACCAAGAACGCGCAGCAGAGCGCCTTCTGGAAGAGCGATCCGCATCGCCTGGCGGTGTACAACCAGTTCATGAACGGCACGACGCCGTTCGAGTTCACCAAGAACTACAAGTTCACGGTGCTGAACAACGAGAACGTCTGGGCCAAGGCGGCCAATCGCGTGCTCAGCGAGAAGGTGCCGGTCGACAAGGCCGTCGATGAAATGATCGCGCGCATCAAGGCGGTCGCGAACTGACGATCCACCCCGAGCGGTCGGCGGCCGCTCGGGCAACGGTGCCTTCGCGTCTTCCTCTCACCGAGCTCAGCGCCAGACCGTCATGAGCCAGGCTGCGGCCATCACCGCCTCTGCGCCGCCGATCGCCCGGCGCACCACGCGCTGGGAGTTCTGGGGCCGCATGCTGGTGCTGCCCTACCTGGTGGTGTTCGTCGTCTTCGTGCTCTACCCGGTGGGATACGGCTTGTGGCTGGCACGCGATCCGCAGAGCTACGCCCGGCTGTTCGACGACCCGATCTTCTTTCGCACCGCCGTCAACACGCTGATCTTCCTGGTCGTCGCGGTCAACCTGAAGATGGTGATCGCGCTCGCACTGTCCGGCTTCTTCGTGCAGACGCGCTGGTGGATCAGCGTGCTGGCGGCGATCTTCATCCTGCCGTGGGCGGTGCCGTCGATCCCGACCATTCTGTCGGTGCGCTTCATGCTCAACCCCGAGTGGGGCGTGATCAACAGCACCATCTTCCGCCTCACCGGCCTGGACGGCCCCAACTGGCTCAACGACCCGACGCTCGCACTCAGCTTCTCGATGCTGATGCACATCTGGAAGTCGCTGCCGTTCTGGACGCTGATCCTGATCGCCGGTCGGCTCGCGATCCCGGGCGAGCAGTACGAGGCGGCGAGCGTCGACGGCGCGTCGCGCTGGCAGAAGTTCCGCTTCATCACCTGGCCGTCGATGCGCGGCCTGTACTTCACCTCGACCATCCTGTCGATGATCTGGACGCTGGGCGACTTCAACAGCGTCTACCTGCTCACCGGCGGCGGCCCGGCCGACCTCACGCACGTGCTGGCGACATTGGGCATCCGCTACCTGCGGCTCGACCAGATCGAACTCGCGATGGCCTCGATCGTGGTGGCGCTGCCCTTCGTGCTGCCGCTGGTCTACGTGATGATGAAGAGGCTCGGCAAATGAAGTGGAAGGCCGTCGCGGCCGAAGCGCGGCTGCTGCTGATCGGCATCCCGGTGCTGCTGTGGACGCTGATTCCGGTGTACCACCTGTTCCTGTTCTCGATCTCCGAGCGCGACTCGGCAACTTCTGGGCGGCTGTGGCCGAAGAACCCGACGCTGCAGAACTTCGAGATCGTGTTCGAGCAGAAGCACTTCTACCTCAACCACTTCTGGCTGCAGCTCGGCAACTCGCTGCTGATCGCGGTGGCGGTTGGCTTGATCACGCTGTTCGTCGCCACCACCGCGGCCTTTGCGATCAGCCGTCTCAAGGTGCGCGGCGGTCGCGCGGTGATGAACATGGCGCTGTTCACTTATTTCATCCCGGCCGCGTTCCTGGCCGTGCCGATGTACAAGACGATGGCCAACTACGGCCTGCTCAACAACCGCTGGTCGCTGGTGCTGGCGATGGTGACGATCGCTTCGCCGTACTGCATCTGGGTGCTCAAGCAGGCCTCCGACAAGCTGCCGTGGGAGCTCGACGAAGCGGCGCGCATCGACGGCGCCTCGCCGTTGCAATTGCTGCGATTGGTGTACCTGCCGCTGATGGTGCCGTCGCTGGTGGCGGTGGGCACCTATGCGCTGCTGCTGGCGTGGAACGAGTACCTGTACGGCTTCCTGCTGCTGTCGAAGGAGACCGACCTGACGCTGGCCGTCGCGCTCGGCAACTTTCTCGCTGCTGACGATTCACCCTGGGAGCTGCTGATGGCCACCGGCCTGGTTTACGCTTTGCCGCCGGCGGCGATCTACTACGCGTTCAAGCGCTACATGGTGGGCGGCCTGACCGCCGGCGCCGTGAAGAGCTGAAAGAAAGTCGACGATGGCCTCGGTCACCTTCCGCGACATCCGCAAGTCCTTCGGCAAGGTCGAGGTGCTGCATGGCATCGGCTTCGACATCAACGACGGCGAGTTCGTCGTGCTGGTCGGCCCGTCGGGCTGCGGCAAGAGCACGCTGCTGCGCATGCTCGCCGGACTGGAAGAGATCACCGGCGGCGAGATCGTGATCGACGGCCGCGTGGTCAACGACCTGGAATCGAAGGACCGCGACATCGCGATGGTGTTCCAGAGCTACGCGCTGTACCCGCACATGACGGTGCGCGAGAACATGGGCTTCTCGCTGCGCCTGCGCAACGCCGACAAGGCCACCACCGACGAGCGCGTGATGCGCGCCGCCAAGATCCTCAACCTCGACCAGCTGCTCGCAGCGTTATCCGCGCGAGCTGTCGGGCGGCCAGCGCCAGCGCGTGGCGATGGGCCGCGCGATCGTGCGCGACCCCAAGGTGTTCCTGTTCGACGAGCCGCTGTCCAACCTCGATGCCAAGCTGCGGGTGGCGATGCGCGCCGAGATCAAGGCGCTGCACCAGCGCTTGAAGACGACCACGGTCTACGTCACGCACGACCAGATCGAGGCGATGACGATGGCCGATCGCATCGTCGTGATGCACGACGGCATCGTCGAGCAGATCGGCACGCCGCTGGAGCTGTTCGACCGGCCGGGCAACCTGTTCGTCGCGCAGTTCATCGGCTCGCCGGCGATGAACGTGCTGCCCGGCACGCTGCGCCGCGACGGCAGCGGTGCGCACGTCGAGGCGCTCGGCGCGCGCTGGCCGGTGCCCACCAGCGTGGCCGGCACCGACGGCCAAGCGGTGAGTTATGGCATCCGGCCGGGCGACTTGAGCCTCGCGCCGCAACGGCATCGCCGCCAAGGTGTTCGTCGTCGAGCCGACCGGCGCCGAGACCGAGTTGCTGCTGCAGGTGGGCGACGCGCAGCTCACGCTGGTGATGCACGGTCGCACGCAGGCGCAACCCGACGACACCGTGCACCTGGGTGTCGACGCGGCACACGCGCACGTGTTCGACCAGGCCAGCGGCCGGCGCTTGAGCTGAAGCGCGTATGTCGCCCCCAAGCTCGCTGCGCTCGCTGCCTTGTGGCTTGCATGCCACAAGGCGTTCGCCAGCCACTCGCGAGCGCGCTCACGCCCCCCGAGGGGACGCCTCAACGGCTTCGGGCGGCCGGGCGCCGCTGATCGTGCGACCGGTCGTCGTGATGGGCGTGTCGGGCAGCGGCAAGAGCACGCTCGGCGCCATGCTGGCCCACGCGTTGTCGGTGCCGTTTCTCGAAGGCGATTCGTTCCATCCGCCGGAGAACGTGGCGCGCATGGCCGCCGGCGTCGCGCTCACCGACGCCGACCGCGAAGGCTGGCTGCGCACGCTGGCCGAGCAGCTGAAGCAGCACGAGGCCCTCGGCGTGGTGTTGTCGTGCTCAGCGCTCAAGCGGCGCTACCGCGACACGCTGCGCAGCGGCGCGCCGAACATGGCGTTGATCTACCTGTTCGGGCCGCCCGAGGTGTTGGGGCGGCGCATGGCCGGCCGCAGCGGCCACTACATGCCGCCCTCGCTGTTGGCCAGCCAACTGGCGGCGCTGGAGCCGCCGCAACACGACGAGGACGCGATCACGTTCGATATCCAACGCGACCCGCCGGCGCTGCTGGCCGATGCGCTCGCGTGGCTGGGGTTTCGCGCGTGAAGCGCGACCCGCCGCGCGCGCTGCGGCCGCTGCCCGCGGCGCCGAGCAAGAACGCCCACGGCCACACCGTCGACCGCATCGGCGAGGCCATCGTCGCCGGGCGCTACGCGATCGGCGGCACCTTGCCGGCCGAGCCGCTGCTGTGCGACGCGTTCGGCGTCAGCCGCACCGTGGTGCGCGAGGCGGTCAAGTCGCTCGCCGCCAAGGGCCTGCTGGTGGCCGGCCCCAAGGTCGGCACGCGCGTGCTGCCGGCGGACAGCTGGAACTGGTTCGATCCCGACGTGGTGGCCTGGCAGACGCAAGCCGGCTTGACGCGCGAGTTCCTGCGCGACCTGCAGGAGCTGCGCCGCGTGATCGAGCCGGCCGCGGTGCGCATGGCCGCCGAACGGGCCACGGCGCGCGACATCGTCGAGATCGAGGCCGCCTACGCCGGCATGCGGCAAGCGATCGAGCACGGCGGCGACTATGTCGCCAACGACCTGCGCTTCCACCAGGGGCTGCTGCGCGCCGGCGGCAACCGCATGATGGTGCAGATGAGCAAGGCGATCGGCGCGCTGCTGCGCACCAGCTTCGAGGTGTCGACCACGCTGCTCGACGGCCCGGCGTCGTCGCTGCCGCTGCACCGCGCGGTGCTCGACGCGGTGATCGCGCACAAGCCCGAGGCCGCCGAGCGCGCCAGCCTGAAGCTGATCGACAGCGCACGCGACGACATCGACCGGGTGCTGGCGTCGGGGCGTCGGATCAAAGGCCTGCGGACCGCGAAGCCAAGAGGGGCTTGATCCGTGGCCCGATCGGGCCTAGTCTCGCCCTTGTCTGAAGACCCAACCGGGAGTTGCCATGAAGTTGTTGTGGACCGCGCTCGCGTTTTTCAGTGCCGGCGCGCTGGCTTGCCCCGCGGACGACGCCAAGGATGCCCAGGCCCCGCAAGACAAGTCGATGGCCGCGGCCAAGGCCCCGGTCCGAGCCACCACGCCGACCAAGACGGCCGTGAGCAAGAAGGCGCAGACCACCAACACCAAGGTGGCTGCCGACACCACGCGCAAGTCGCCGCTGTAGTCGGCGTGCCGCCGTTGACGGCCGCTGGCGCAGGCGTGTCAGGCCGGCTGCGGTGAGCGGGCGCGGCGCCACAACGCCGCCAACACCGGCCACGCCAGGATCACGAAGGTGCCCGCGGCGAGAAAGCCGGCGATCGGGCGCGTGAAGAAGGCCGACGCATCGCCGTCGGCCTTGATCATCGAGGTGACGAGGTTCTCCTCGAGCATGCCGCCCAGCACCACGCCGAGAATCGCCGGCGCGGTCGGAAAGCCGTTTTCCTCCAGCACGAAGGCGAACAGCCCGAACACCAGGATCAGCAGCACGCCGAACACCGTGTTGTTGATCGCGAACGCACCCACCGCGCAGAACAGCAGGATCACCGGCATCAGCAGCTTCTGCGGCGCGCGCAGCACGGTCTTGGCCACCTTGATCGCCAGCTAGCCCAGCGGCAGCATGATCAGGTTGGCGAGGATGAAGACGAGGAAGATCGCGTAGACGTTCTGCGGGTTGTTGATGAACAGCGTCGGCCCGGGGTTCATGTTCTTCAGGTACAGCACGCCGATCGCGATCGCGGTGATCGAGTCGCCCGGGATGCCGAACACCAGCGCCGGCACCCACGCGCCGGCCAGCGCCGAGTTGTTGGCGGCACCCGATTCGACGATGCCCTCGACGTGGCCGGTGCCGAACTTCTCCGGCTCCTTCGAGAAGCGCTTGCTCGCCGCATAGGTGATCCAGGCCGCGATGTCGGCGCCGGCGCCGGGCTGGATGCCGATCGCGGTGCCGATCGCCGAGCCGCGCAGGACCTGCACCTTGTACTTCTTGGTCAGGCCCCACATGCCGCGGAACACGTTGCCGATCTTCTGTGCGGCGATCACTGGCGGCGGATGGATCGAGGTCACGTAGCGCAGGATCTCCGACACCGCGAACATGCCCACCATCATCGGGATCAGCGACACGCCGCCGGTGAGCTCGGCGTTGCCGAACGTGAAGCGCGGGTGCGCGCCGGGGTTGTCGAGCCCGACCAGGCAATCAGCAGGCCGAGCATCAGCGAGGTCACCGCCTTCAGCTTGCTCGACGTGCCGATGAACACCGCACCCGACAGGCCCAGCACCACGAGCCAGAAGTACTCGAACGACGAGAACTTCAGCGCCACCTCGGCCAGCATCGGCGCGAAGGCGATCAGCACCGCGGTGCCGAACAGCCCGCCGATCACCGAGAACACCAGGCCCGCGCCGAGCGCGAGCTCGGCCTGGCCCTTCTTCGTCATCGCATAGGCCTCGTCGGTGTACGCGGCAGACGCCGGCGTGCCGGGAATGCGCAGCAGCGCGCCGGGGATGTCGCCGGCGAAGATCGCCATCGCCGTGCACGAGACGATCGCCGCCACCGCGGGCACCGGTGGGATGAAGAACGTGATCGGCACCAGCAGCGCGGTGGCCATCGTCGCGGTCAGGCCGGGCACCGCGCCGACGAACAGGCCGAACAGCGCCGACGCGAAGATCACCCACAGCACATAGGGGTCGAACACCAGCGCGATCGCCTGGCTGAGGATGGCCCAGGTCACGCGCGTCTCGTCAGTAAAGAACCGGCAGCACGCCCCAGGGCAGCGGCACGCGCAGGCCCTTGTAGAAGGCGATGTGGATCAGCACCGTGGCGACCACCGCCACCGCGATCGCGCTGACCGGTTTCACCTTGAGCGCGAACATCAATGCGGCCAGCATCACCGTGCCGGTCACGATGAAGCCGATGCGTTCGCTGGCCAGCACGTACAGCAGCAGGCCGAGCACCGTGACCGCGAATGCGACCAAGTTGCGCCGGGCGCCCGGTCCATTCGCCACGCTGGAACCACGGCGCGCCGGCGCGTTGGCGAACGCCGTGCACGATCAACAGCACCCCGCACAGCGCGAGCACGCTGGCGGCGATGCCGGGAAAGGCCGCCGGGCCGATGTTCTGGCCCGGGATCTTCGGATAGCTCTGGACGCTCCAGAGCACCAGCAGCGACAGGACGAGGAACAGCGCGCCGAAGACGGCGTCGTTGAGTTTCAAGCGGACGCTACTTGGCGATGCCCACGGCCTTCATCGTGGCGCCGAGATCGGCATCCGACTTGACCATGAACGAAGCGAACTCCGCCGGCGGCGCCCACAACACGCCGAAGCCGCGGTTGGTCATGAACTCCTTGAACTCCTTGGACTCGTGCGCCTTCTGCAGCGACGCGAGCAGCTTGGTCTGGATGTCGGCCGGCAAGCCCTTCGGCGCCGCGATGCCGCGCCAGGCCGCCATCGTCCAGCGCGCTGCCGGTCTCGGCCTTCAGCGTCGGCACCTTCGGAAACAGCGATGCCGGCTGCGGATCCATCACCGCCAGGCTCTTGACCTTGCCGGCTTCGATCAGCGCACGCGCTTCGGGCAGCGAGCACGGCACCACCTCGACGCCGCCGGCGACGAGGTCGTTCAGGCCCGGCGCGGCGCCGTTGCTCGGCACCCAGGGCAGCGCCGCCGGGTCGACCTTCTGGTCGCGCAGAAAGCCGGCGATCGCCAGGTGCCAGATGCCGCCCTGGCCGGTGCCCGAGGCCTTGAACTTGCCGGGGTTGGCCTTGATCGCCGCGACCAGGTCGCCGACGTTCTTGTACGGCGCATCGGCGCGCACCTGGATGCCGGCAGGGTCGGCGTTGACCAGCGCGATCGGCGTGTACGACGAGCCCTTCAGGTCGGTGAGCCCTTGGTGGTGCATCATGCCGATCTCCACCGTGATGATGCCGATGGTGTAGCCATCGGGCGGCGCCGCCGAGATCGCCTGGTGGCCGACGACGCCGGAGCCGCCGGTGCGGTTGACCACGTTGATCGGCTGGCCGAGGTCTTTTTCCATCAGCGTGGCGAGGATGCGCGCCACCGCGTCGGTGCCGCCGCCCGCGCCCCAGGGCACGATCAGCGTGATGGGTCGCTCGGGATAGGCGGCGAGCGCGGCGCTGGCGGCCAGCGATGCGATCAGTGTGGTGAGCGCTTTGAAAAGCGTGCGCATGGGGTTCGTCTCCTTCGTGGCGTCGCGCTCTGCGCGCGGCGAATGCCGCATCGCCTTGTCGCGTCGGCGGCAATGATGCAATGCGCACCGCACCCGCAGACGCCGCATGCGGGTAAGTCCGCAGCCGTGTTTGCACGCGGGGCAGGTGCCCAAGTTGTCTGACAACTCAGGGCTGTCGGCGCAGCACCGTCAACTCGGGCCGCGGCCCGGCGTTGCGCCCGCTGATCGGCGGCCGCGGCAGCTGCGCGTCGCCGGCGTCGATCACGAAGCGCCGTTGCAACGTGTACCACGGGCCCGTCACATCGCTGGCCGGCGCGCTGCCGGCATCGTCGTGACGCTCGTAGTGCGCGACCAGCGCGCGCGTGACGCCGAATTGCGAGTCGGTTTCGAGGTGCGGATCGTCGGCGGAGTACACCTGCGAGAACTGCGTCTTGTAGCCCGGCTTGTGGATCAGGAAGTGCAGATGCGCCGGCCGCATGTTGTGGCGCCCTTGCGCGCGCAGCAGGTCGCCCACCGGCCCGTGCACCGGCACCGGATAGCCGGCGGGCTTGACGGTGCGGAACGCGAAGCAGCCGTTGGCGTCGGTGACGAAGCGGCCGCGCAGGTTCATGTCGGCCTGCACCGGATCCTGGTTCTCGTAGAAGCCCTCGGGCGACGCGTGCCACACGTCGACTTCGGCGCCTGGCACCGGCCGACCCGTCGCGGTCGTGCACCCACGCCGTCACGAACACCGGATCGCCCGCGGTCGGCGAGCGCACGATCGAGCCGCCCGACGGGGTGTGCGGCGCGCCGGCGCGCCAGAACGGGCCCATCAGGTTGGCCGTCGTGCCGCTGCCCTCGGCATCGTTGTTGAGCAGGCACACCAGCGCCGACACGCCGAGCGAGCCGGCGGCGACCATCACCTCGTTGTGCGACGCGTCGGTCATCTGGCCCAGCCGCGCGATGCACATCACCAGCTGGCGGAACTCGTTCTCGCTCAGCCGGGCGTCGCGCACGAAGGCGTGCAGGTGCGTGATGCCGGCCTGCAGGATCTCGCGCGTGCGCGCATCGGGCGTGCGCGCCGCTTCGGCGAGCACGGCGGCGGTCACGTCGCGTTCGTTGGCGATGATCATCGTGGGCCTCCTCGCGGTCCCGTCGATGGTATCGGCCCTTCCGTACACTGCCTCGCACTCGAGCACGAAAGGATCCGTCGGTGAAGGTCGAATCGCAGTTGGCCGAGTTCGTCTGCACGCTGCGCGCGGCCGACGTGTCGGCGCCGGCGCAGCGCGTGCTGCGCCACATGCTGATGGCCGTGTGCGGCACCGCGCTGGCCGGCGCCGAGGAAGACGGCATCGCAGCGCTGCGCGCGCTGCTGCGCGAGCGCGGCGGCGCGCCCCAAGCAACGGCCTTCGTGTTCGGCGATCGCCTGCCCGCCGCCGCCGCGGCGCGTTTCAACGGCACCCTGTGCCGTGCGCTCGACTATTGCGATGCGATGGCGCCCGGCCCGCACATCGGCTCGTCGCTGTTGCCGGCCGCGCTGGCGGCGGCCGAACTGGCCGGCGGCTGCAGCGGCGCGGAGTTCATCGCCGCGCTCGCCGCCGGCGCCGAGCTGGGCTCGCGCCTGAATCTGAGCGAATCGCAGTACGACGGCTTCGATCCCACCGGCGTGCTGGTGGTGTTCGCCGCCACCGCGGCGGCCGCGCGCATGCTCAAGCTGAACACCGCACAGACGCTCAACGCGCTCGCGCTCGCGTTCAACCGCTGCGGCGGCAGCTTCCAGAGCAACGTCGACGGCACGCTCGCGGTGCGCATGGTGCAGGGCTGGGTGGCCGAGACCGGCGTCGATTGCGCGCAGCTCGCGCAGCGCGGCGTCACCGGGCCGCCCAACTTCATCGCTGGCCACTACGGCTATGCGCACTTGTACGGGCGCGGCCGCTTCGACATCGACGCCGTGCGGCGCGACCTCGGCAGCGAGTGGCGCTTGCAGCGGGTGGTGTTCAAGAAGTACCCGAGCTGCGGCGTCACGCAGGGCGTGACCGAGCTGGCGCTGGGCTTGGTGCACGACGAAGGCCTCGCGCCCGAGCAGGTGCAGCGCGCTGTAGGTGCGCCTGCCGCCCTATGCGCACAAGCTGGTGGGCCACGCGTTTCGCATCGGCAGCAACCCACGCGTCGATGCACAGTTCAACGCCGGCTACTGCGTGGCCAACGCGATCCAGCGCCGCGCGTCGAAGCTGGCGCACTTCGCGCCGGCGCAGGTGCACGACGCCGCGGTGAATGCCCTGATCGCGCGCATCGACGTGGTCGCCGACGAGTCGATGAACACGCGCGGCCATACGGCGGTGGATCTCGAGGTCACCACCACCGGCGGCCGGGTATTGAAGAGGGCGCTCGACATCGCTCCAGGATTTCCGGGTGCCGAGCTGAACGATGCGCAGCACCGCGCGCGTTTCGAAGACTGCCTGGCCTATGCGCCGCATGCGCTGCCGGCCGCACAGGTGCAGCGGCTGCTCGATGCCATCGAGCGCGTGGATGCGCTCGACGATGCGCGAGCGCTGGCGGGGTTGTTGGTGGCGCCGCGCTCGGGTTGAGCACGGCTCGCGCGGGCGCACTGCAGGCGGTGGCGACGGCGCGTGTGCCGACGCGCAAGCGGCGTCGGTTAGCATGCCCGTTACCTCACTTCGCGATGCGTCATGCGCAGCACGACTCTGGCACTGATCGCCACTTGCGTCGCCGGTTGCGCCACGCTGACCCAAGACTCGCTGGACCAGCGCTACGGGCGCGCCGACACCACCCGCTTCGATCGTTTGCCGGTCGCCGCGGCGGGCGGCGTGTCGTACCGCGACGACGTGCGGCCGATCCTCGACAAGCCGCTGCGTCGTCTGCCACGGCTGCTACGACGCGCCGTGCCAGCTCAAGCTCGGCTCGTGGGAGGGCATCGCCCGCGGCATCAGCAAGGCGCCGGTGTACGACTCGTCGCGGCTTGAGCGAGGCGCCGCCGACGCGGTTGTTCGTCGACGCGCAACTGCCGTCGCAGTGGCGCGCGCAAGGGCTTCGATGCGGTGCTCAACGAGCGCACGCCGTCGCCTGCGAACAACCTGGCAGCCAGCGTGCTGTACCGCAGCCTGGCGCTCAAGCGGGCCCACCCGCTGCCCGACGTGAAGGTGCTGCCGGAAGCCTTCGACTTCTCGCTCGACCGGTCGCAGTCGTGCCCGCAACCTGGGCGAGTTCGACGCCTATGAGCGCAAGCACCCGCTGGCCGGCATGCCCTATGGGCTGCGCGGGCTCGACGAGCGCGAGCACGACGTGCTGACGCGCTGGCTCGCTGCCGGCGCGCCGGGTGACTCGCCGCTGCCGCCGTCGGACGTGCGTGGCGCGCCAGGTGCAGGCGTGGGAGCAGTTTCTCAACGGCGGCTCGCTCAAGGAGCAGCTGATGAGCCGCTACCTGTACGAGCACCTGTTCCTCGGCCACCTGGTGTTCGAGGGCGATGCCGCGAGCAACGTGTTCCGCATCGTCCGTTCCACCACCGCACCCGGTGCGCCGGCCGTGGCCGTGGCGACGCGGCGACCCTACGACGACCCCGGCGTGGCGCGCGTGTACTACCGGCTCGTGCCGGAGCGCGAGACCCTGCTCGCCAAGACGCACATGCCCTACCTGCTGTCGCCGGCGCGCATGGCCAAGTTCCGCGGCTGGTTCCTCGATGCCGACTACCGCGTCGACGCGCTGCCGTCGTACGACCTGGAGCAGGCGTCGAACCCGTTCATCAGCTTCGCCGCGATCCCGCCCGATTCGCGCTATCGCTTCCTGCTCGACGAGGCCGAGTTCTTCATCATGAACTTCATCAAGGGCCCGGTCTGCCGCGGCCAGGTGGCGGTGGACGTGATCGAGGATCAGCTTCTGGGTCTTCTTCGTCGACCCCAAGCAGGGCGCCGAGGAGTGGAGCGCCGAGCTGCTGGCGCGCCAGGCCGACAACCTGCGCCTGCCGGCGGCCGATGGCAGCGATGCGCGCCTGCTGCTCGGCAGCTGGCGCAAGCTGGCCGAGCGCGAGGACCGCGTGCTCGCCGCCAAGACGGCGCAAATGAACCAGCGGTTCGGCGGCGCACGCAAGGTCGACCTGTCGCTGATCTGGGACGGCGACGGCCGCAACCCGAACGCGGCGCTGACGGTGTTTCGCCACTTCGACAACGCCTCGGTCGTGAAGGGCCTGGTCGGCGAGCCGCCGAAGACCGCCTGGGTGCTCGGCTATCCGCTGTTCGAACGCATCTACTACCTGCTGGTCGCCGGCTACGACCCGTACGGCAATCTCGCGCACCAGCTCGACAGCCGCCTGTACATGGACTTCATGCGCATGGAAGGCGAATCGAACTTCCTGCTGTTCCTGCCCAAGGCCGCGCGCCAGCCGACGCGCGACCACTGGTACCGCGGCGCGAGCGTACAGGTCAAGTCCTACGTCGACGGGTCGCAGGGACAGCTTCGTCGCCCGAGACCGGCATCGCCTTCCGCAGCCAGGATCCGCAGCGCGAGTTCTACGAGCCTGCTGAAGCAGCCGGCTGGCGCCGGTGCTGCGTCCGCGCTTCGATCTCGCCAGCGTGGCGGATGCCGGGCTGCGTGCGCAGTTGCACAGGCTCGCCGCGGTGCGCGGCGCGAGCCTGTCGTGGTTGCCCGAGGCGGTGGTGCTGCGCGTCGACGCGGCGCCGAACGCGCCGCGTGTACTTCAGCCTGCTGCGCAACACCGGCCACCGCAACGTGTCGCACCTGATGCGCGAAGAGGGCCAGCTGGCGCCCGACGAGAACACGCTGACGGTGGTGCCGGGCTTCATCGGCGCCTACCCGAACGCGATCCTGCAGCGCCACGCCGGCGCAGCTGCCCGCACTGACGGCAGCGCTCGGCGCGCTGGCCTCGCAGGCCGACTACAGCCGGTTCGCCGACCGCTTCGTGATCCGGCGCACCAGCGCCGACTTCTGGCCGGCGAGCGATGCGCTCGCCGCAGCCTACCGGCAGTGGTCACCGTTGGAGGCCGGGCTTGTTCGACTACAACCGGCTCGACAATCGGTGAGACATCGGCCGCAACCGAAAGTGCCTGCGCCAGAGGACTTCGGCCTGCGTTCAGGTCTGAGGCGCGCGGCGGCGGTTCAGGCTCAGTCGATGAAGCCGAAATGCCTGGGCAGCACGAGCACGATGTCCGGGAAGATGATGCACAGCACCAGCGCGACCAGCTGCACCAGCACGAACGGCGTGATGCCCTTGTAGATGTCGACCATGGTCACGCTCGGCGGCACCGTGCCCTTCATGTAGAACAGCGCGAAGCCGAACGGCGGCGTCAGGAACGCGGTCTGCATGTTCACCGCCATCAGGATCGCGAACCAGGCCAGGATCACCTGCTGGCCCTGCACCGCGGTGCCGTAGTCGAGCTTGGCGATGATGGGCGCGAAGATCGGCAGCACGATCAGGCAGATCTCGATCCAGTCGAAGAAGAAGCCCATGAAGAAGACCAGCGCCATCACGAAGGTCATCACCTCCCAGCCGGTGTCGATGCCGGTGGCCTTCAGGATTTCGGCCACCAGGTCGTCGCCGCCGAGCGCACGGAACACGTAGCTGAACAGCGTGGCGCCGAAGATGATGAAGAACACCAGCGCATTGGTCAGCGCGGCGGAGGTCATCACATCGCGCAGCGCGCGCCATGCTGAAGCGCCGGTTGCCGATCGCCAGCAGGATCGAACCCAGCGCGCCGACGCCCGACGCCTCGGTCGGCGTGGCCCAGCCGGCGAAGATGCTGCCCAGCACCAGCGTGATCAGCAGCGCCGGCGGGCACGAAGCTGCGCACCAGCAGCCTGCGTGGTCAGCTCGTCGCCGGCCGATGTTGCCGGTCGCAGGCATGCGCGGCGCCAGGCGCGGCCACACGAAGCAGGCGACGACGATGAACACGATGTACAGGCCGCTCATCAGCAGGCCGGGCAGGACCGCGCCGGTGAACAGCGTGCCCACCGGCACGCCGACCAGGTCGCCCATGATCACCAGCATGATCGACGGCGGGATCAGGATGCCCAGCGTGCCGGCGCTGGCGATGGTGCCCACCGACAGCGACTTGTCGTAGCCCCTGGCCAGCATCACCGGCAGCGCGATCAGCGTGAGCATGATCACCGAGGCGCCGACGATGCCGGTGGTGGCGGCCATGATGGTGCCCAGCACCGTGACCGCGATGGCCAGGCCGCCGGGCACGTGCCGTGAGCATCAGCTGCAGCGCATGCAGCAGCTCTTCGGCGACGCCGCTGCTTCTCGAGCATCGTGCCCATGAAGATGAACATCGGGATCGCCACCAGCACCTGGTTCTGCACCGCCTGGCCGTAGATGCGCGGCAGCAGATTGGCGAACTGCGCCACGTTGAAGACATCGGTCAGCATGCCCAGGAAACCGAAGCCGATGCCGATGGCCCCCAGCAGGAAGGCCACCGGGTAGCCCAGGAACATGATGAAGATGAGGCCGAAGAACATCACGACGGCGAGGTGGTCGACCAGCCAGTCCATGGTTTCGGCTCCCCTCAGCGCCTTGGTCGCGAACGGCGTGTAGGCGCGCGCGGCCTGCTCGGGCGTGCCGAACAGCGCCACCACGCAGCGCGCCAGCACCGCCAGCACCGCCGCCGTCACGGTGACGAAGCCGAGCAGCAGAAAGCCCTTGACGATCCAGCGCGACGGCAGGCCGGTCGGCGCGTCGGACCCTTCGCCCTGGCGAAACGAGACGAGGAAGAAGTCCAGTGCGTACGGCAACGCCACCCACAGGTACGGCAGCGCGAACAGCACGCAACCCCACAGCTCCAGCCACAACTTGCCGCGCGGCGTCAGCCCGCCGATGAAGACATCGATGCGCACGTGCGCGTTGCGCACGTAGGCATAACCGAGCCAGGTGCAGAACAGCACCGCGTGCAGGTGCCACTCCAGCTCCTGCAGCCGGGTGGAGCCCATGCCCGGCAACTGGAAGCCGAACTTGCGCGTCACCACGTCGAGCGTGATGACGGCGATGCAGGCGATGAAGGCCCACGCGCCGGCGTCGGCGATGCGCCGCAGCACCGCCTCGATGGCATCGGCGAGCTTCAGCAAGGCCGTGCATGCGGGCTCCAGGGTCGGCGCGAGGCAGCCTCGTGTGCACCGAAGCGTCACTTCAGAGTAACCCATGTCCTTCCAGATCGCGTAGTCCTTGCGAAAGGCTGCTGTAGCTGTCCCAGGCCTTCTTGAACTCCGGGCTCTTGGCCGCCTGCTCGGCGGCCACCTCGACCCAGGCCTTCTCGTAGGCATCGAGGAAGTTCTGCGGCCACTTCTTGAGCTGCACGCCCTTGGCCTGCGATCTCCTTCATCGCCTTGAACTGCACCGCCTCGCCTTCGGCGAACTGCTGCAGCATCGTCGCGTCGCAGGCGGCCTGGATGATGGCCTTCTGCGTGTCGCTGAACTCGGCCCACTTCTTCTTGCTGATGATCAGCTCGTTGATCGTGGCCTGCTGGTGCCAGCCCGGGAAGTAGTAGAACTTGGCCACCTGGTGGAAGCCCAGCGTCAGGTCCATCACCGGCATCGAGAACTCGGTGGCGTCGATGGTGCCGAGCTGCAGCGCCTGGAAGATCTCGCCGGCCTGCAGCAGCTGGGTGCGACACGCCGAGCTTCTGCATCACGTTGGCGCCGAGGCCGAAGAAGCGCATCTTCAGGCCCTTCAGGTCGTCCAGCGTCTTGATCTCCTTGCGGAACCAGCCCGAGGCCTCGGGCGAGATCACGCCGCAGGTCATGACCTCGACGTTGTACTTGGCGTGCAGCTCCTTCATCAGCTTCTCGCCGCCGCCGTGCTTCATCCACGCCAGGTATTCGCCGACGCCGGGGCCGAACGGCACCGAGCCGTACATCGCAAAGGCGATGTCCTTGCCGGTCCAGAAGCCCGACACCGTCCAGGCCATGTCGAGCGAGCCGTTGCCCACCGCGTCGAGGTACTGGTTGGCCGGCACCAGCGCGCCGGGCTCGAAGCCCTTCACGTCGATGCTGCCCGCGCTGAGGGTGCGTATCAGCTCGACCAGCCGGGTCTGCGTCGGTCCGAGCAGGCCGGTGGAGCTCGGGAAGGCCCAGCCCATCTGGGCGCGCACCTTCTTGTCCTGCGCCGCCGCCGGCGCGACCCAGGCGGCCAACGCCACAACGGTGCCGATCAGGCACAGCAGTCGCTTCATGGGTGTCTCCTCGTGGTGTCGATGCGGCCGGCGGCAGCTCGACGTTGTCTGGGGCCATGTACAGCTGCGGCGACCGTATCACAGCGGACCGAGCCGACGACCACGGGATTTCTCGCGGTGTCGCTCGACTGGCACCGCAGGCCAGGCCGTCGGCGCACGGCGTCCTTGTCCTACAGCGCATCCGCCTGCTGCCCGACTGACTTCGATGGGCGCGGCGGCCAGACTCGCCGCATGAAGGAACAGCCACAGTCTTGGTGTCGGATCTGCGTTGCGGCCGCTTTGGTGGGGTCGATGGTGGATCGATCGCGATCGTCTCGGCCCAAGAACGCATCGACCCCGCGACCGACAAGCCCACGGCCGACCTGAGCGGGCGCGCGCGCACCGGCGTTGCTTCGTTCTACGCCGACATGTTCTTCGGTCGCAAGATGGCCGACGGCAAGCCGATGGATCCGCATGGCGACAACGCGGCGAGCCGCACGCTGCCGCTCGGCACCAAGGCGCGCGTGACCAACCTGCAAACCGGTCAGACCGCGGTGGTCACGATCCAGGATCGCGGGCCGTACGTGCAGGGCCGCATCATCGACCTGTCGCCCGGCACCGCGCGCTCGATCGGGATCACGCCGAAGATGGGCCTGGCCAAGGTCGAGGTCGCACCGATCTACGTGCCGCTGCCCGACGGCCGCGTGCGCTGGGGTGCAGGCAGCCAGGTGGCTCAGGCCACCGGCGAGATGCGCGTGCAGTGAACGGCGGCGCGGTGCACGGAATGCGCCGCTGAGGCCTGTTCGCCAGGCCGGCGTGTCGGCCCGATCCAGCGAGCGGCGCCGCTACATGCCCCAGCGCAGCGCCGCGGTGTGCACCGGCGCGTCCCACAGCGCGAGCGCGCCGGCGTCGAGTGCGCTGACGGTGATCGAGCAGCCCGCCATCTCGAGCGAGGTGACGTACGAGCCGGTCAGGTGGCGGGCCACCTTGACGCCGGCGCCCTTGAGCACCTTGTGCGCGGCATGGACCATCAGGTACAGCTCGAGCAGCGGCGTGCCGCCGAAGCCGTTGACCAGCAGCACCACGTCCTGTCCCGGCCTCAGCGACAGGTCTTTCAGGATCGCGCCGGTCAGCTCGCCGGCGATGTCGTCGGCGCTGGCCAGCTTGACGCGACGGCGCCCCGGCTCGCCGTGGATGCCCACGCCCATCTCCATCTCGTCGGCGCCGATCTGGAACGTCGGCTTGCCGGCGGCCGGCACGGTGCACGAGGTCAGCGCCACGCCCATCGACGCGGTGGCCTTGTTGACGTCGTCGCCGAGCGCCTTCAGCGTGGCCAGCTTGTCGCCGCGCTCGGCGGCGGCACCGACCACCTTCTCGACGATCAGCGTGCCGGCCACGCCGCGCCGTCCGGTGGTGTAGGTGGAGTTCTCGACGGCGACGTCGTCATTGACGATCACGGTCGTGTTTTCGCGATCGAGCATCTCGGCGGCCATCTCGAAGTTCATCATGTCGCCGGAGTAGTTCTTCACGATGAACAGCACGCCCGCGCCGCCGTCCACCGCCTGCGCGGCGGCGAGCATCTGGTCGGGCGTGGGCGAGGTGAACACCTGGCCGGGGCAGGCCGCATCGAGCATGCCGTGGCCGACGAAGCCGGCGTGCAGCGGCTCGTGGCCCGAGCCGCCGCCGGAGATCAGCGCCACCTTGCCTGGCTTGAGCTGCCGCCGGCGCACGAACTGGCGCTGCTCGCCGAGCGCGACGATGTCGCCGTGCGCGGCGGCGAAGCCGTCGAGGCTCTCGGAGAGCACGCTGTCGACGTCGTTGATCAGTTTCTTCATGGCGATTTCCTGCTGGGTCTAGAGCGCGTCACACAGCGCGCCGATGATCAATGCCATCGAACGCGAGCCCGGGTCCACGTGGCCGAGCGCGCGCTCGCCGAGGAACGACGCGCGGCCCTTGATCGCGTCCATGTCTGCGGTGGCCTGCGCGCTGTCGAAGCGCGCATTGTTTGACACGCGCCACGAGGTCGTCACCGCCGCGCGCCAAGACCTTTTGCACCGGATCGAGCACGTCGAGCAGCGTCTTCTGGCCGACCTCGACCTTGCCGAGCTTGCTCAGCGCCGCCATCGCGGCGGCCAGCGAGCGCGCCATGTCGGGCGACCCCGGCTGAGGCGGCAGCTCCTTGCCCAGCGTGACCAGCAGCGTGCCGAACACCGGGCCCGACGAGCCGCCGATGGTGGACATGCAGGTCATGCCCATCGTCTTCAGCGCCTCGTTCAGCGACTGCGTCTCCAGCTCGGGCAGCTTGGCCTGGATGGCGAGCGCGCCGCGCTTCATGTTCAGGCCATGGTCGCCGTCGCCGATCGCCGCGTCGAGCGCCGTCAGCTCCTCGACATGGTCGACCAGCGTCTGGGTGCAGGCCATGATGGTGGTGCGCAACTGCATGGTCTCTCCCGCGGGGTCTAGGCTGTGATGCGCTGGCCGGCGGCATCGAAGTACAACGGCGCGCTGAACTCCACCGACACCGCGCGGCCGGGCTCCAGGCCGCTGGTGTCGCGGCACAGCGCCACCAGCTCGATCTCGTCGTTGGCCGTGCCGCCGAGCGCGACGTACACATGGGTCTGGTCGCCCAGGTGCTCGACGCGCCGCACCAGCGCACGCGCATGGCCGCTGTCGTGGCCATTGGCCAGGCGCAGTCTGGAACCGTCGGGGCGCACGCCGATGGTGGCCGCGGCCGCGGGCGCCGGCAGGCTGCCGGCCACGGCGCGCGGCAGCAGGTTGATGCGCGGCGAGCCCAGGCGCGCGGCGACGTAGCTGCTGACCGGATCGCGGTAGATCTGCTGCGGCGTGCCCACCTGCACCAGCGCGCCGCGATCGAGCACGCCGATGCGCGTGGCCAGCGTCATCGCCTCGATCTGGTCGTGCGTGACGTACAGCAAGGTCGCGCCGAGGTCCTGCTGGATGCGCTTGAGCTCCAGCCGCAGGTCGTTGCGCAGCTTGGCGTCGAGCGAGGACAGCGGCTCGTCCATCAGCGTGACCGCCGGCTCGCGCACCAGCGCGCGGCCGATCGCCACGCGCTGCATCTGGCCGCCCGACAGCTTGGTGGCCGGGTTGGCCAGCTTGTCGTCGATGCGCAGCATCTTCGCGACCTCGACGACCTTGCGCTGGATCTCGGCCTCGGGCGTGCGCCGCAGCGGCGAGCGCAGCGGGAACGCCAGGTTGTCGAACACGCTCAGGTGCGGGTACAGCGAGTACTGCTGGAACACGAAGGTCACGTCGCGCAACGCCGGCGCGAGCGCCGTGACGTCATGGCCGCCGATGTGCACCGTGCCGGCGTCGGGTTTCTCGAGCCCGGCGACGAGCCGCAGCGTGGTCGTCTTGCCGGCGCCGCTCGGGCCGAGCAGCACGATGAACTCGCCGGAACCCACTTCGAGATCCAAGTCGCGCACCGCCTGCACCTCGGCGAAGCGCTTGTTCAGGCCTTGCAGCAGCAGGTCAGCCATGCGCGGCTCCCAGCGCCGTGCCAGCGCGCGCGCCGCGCGCGAGCGCCTTGTCGTCGTGGCGTGCGGTGCGCAGCGCGCGCCCGCTGGCGGCATCGAACAGCGACACCTGTGCGCTGTCGAACACCAGGCCAAGCTGGTCGCCGCGCTGCACCGCCAGCTCCGGCGACACCCGCGCGCGCAGCGTCGTCGCCGGCTCGACGCGGCAGGTGACGATCTGGCTGCTGCCGAGGTACTCGGTGCCGAGCACCTCGGCGCGCAGCGACGAGTCGCCGCTGAAGCGCACGTGCTCCGGCCGCACGCCGAGCAGCAGCTGTGCCCCGGGCGCGTCCTCGCGCAACTCGGGCACCGGCAGCAGCGCGTCGCCGAGTCGCAGCTGGCGCGTGCCGGCGGTGTAGCCGCCGGGCAGCGGCAGGAAGTTCATCGACGGCGAGCCGATGAAATCGGCGACGAACACGCTGGCCGGACGGTCGTACACCTCCTGCGGCGCGCCGAGCTGCTCGATCACGCCCTGGTTCATGATCGCGATCGTGTCGGCCATCGCCATCGCCTCGAGCTGGTCGTGCGTCACGTACACGGTGGTGGCGTGCAGCCGATCGTGCAGCGCGCGCAGCTCCTGGCACATCAGCTCGCGGAACTCGGAGTCGAGCGCGCCGAGCGGCTCGTCCATCATGAACGCCAGCGGCTGGCGCACGATCGCGCGGCCGAGCGCAACGCGCTGCCGGTCGCCGCCGGACAGCCCCGACACCCGCTTGTCGAGCAGGTGCTCGATGCGCAGGATGCGCGCCGCCTCGGCGACCTTGGCGGCGATCTGCTCGCGCGGCACGCCTTGCGACACCAGCGGGAACGCGATGTTGTGGCGCACGTTCAGGTGCGGATAGAGCGCGAACAGCTGGAACACGAAGGCGATGTCGCGGTGCGACGCGCGCTTGAAGGTGACGTCTTCGTCGCCGAGGAAGATCTGGCCGGTGGTCGGCAGCTCGAGCCCGGCGATCATGCGCAAGGTGGTCGTCTTGCCGCAGCCCGACGGCCCGAGCAGGCAGAAGAACTCGCCGTCGCGCACCGTGAAGGTCGAGTCCTTCACCGCGACGAAGTCGGCGAACGCCTTGTGCAGGTTCTGCACGCGGATCTGGGCCATGGGCGGTGTCTCGTCTATTTCGGAAACTTCGACACGACGGTGAACATCGCCACGCCGGCCAGCGTGGTGGCGAACGACCAGGTGTACAGCGCGAGCGCGAACGGCTGCAGCATCATGAAGATGCCGAGCGCGATCACGATGCACGCGGCCATCTCCAGCGGACCGCGGCGCAGCCACTTGGGCCATCGGGTCATCTGCATGGCGACTCCATCCCCGAGGCTTTGCCCTGTCGGTCGAACACGCACCCTTCAAGCGGACGCCGTGGATCCGGCTTTGCCGGGCCACTGGTGGCGCCCCCTGGGGGAGGCGCCGAAGGCGCTTCGGGGGGGTCACTTTCTCACCGCTCCGAACGTGATGCCGCGCAGCAGGTGTTTGCGCAGCAGCACGGTGAACACCAGGATCGGCACCAGGAACAGCATCGTGCCCGCGGCGACGGCGGGCCAATCCTGCCCGCCCTCGCCGATGATGATCGGGATGAACGGCGGCGCGGTCTGCGCCTCGCCGCTGGTCAGCAGCACCGCGAACGCGTATTCGTTCCAGGCGAAGATCAGGCAGAAGATCGCGGTGGCGACGATGCCGGTGGTGGCTTGCGGCAGCACCACCTTGCGAAAGGCCTGCAGGCGCGTGTAGCCGTCGACCATCGCCGCCTCTTCGTACTCGCGCGGGATCTCGTCGATGAACCCTTTGAGCAGCCACACCGCGAGCGACACGTTGACGGCCGAGTACAGCAAGATCATGCCGAGCTTGGTGTCCGACAGCCCGAGCTCGCGGTACATCAGGTAGATCGGAATCGCCACCGCGATCGGCGGCATCATCCGCGTGGACAAGATGAAGAACATCAGGTCGTCCTTGCCCGGCACCTTGAAGCGCGAGAAGGCGTAGGCGGCCATCACGCCGAGGCCGACCGAGAGGATCGTCGAGCCGATCGCGATCACCAGCGAGTTGACGAAGCGCGGCAGGTAGTTGGAGCGGCTGACCACCACCATGCTGTTGGCGCGCGCGATGCGCTCGCAGGCGCTGTCGGCCGGCGGCAGGCTCTTGATGTACTCCTCGGTCTGTCGCGAGCGGGTGGTGAACAGGTTGCAGAAGCCCTCGATCGACGGCTGGAACACCACCTTGGGCGGGTAGCTGATCGAGTCGGGCGGGCTCTTGATGCTGGTGAGCAGGATCCACATCAGCGGCACCAGCGTGATCAGCGCGTAGAGCACGACCACCGTCATCGCCAGGCGCTTGGAGCGCGGCGTCGGCTCGACGACGGAGTGTGCGGTGCTGAGGCCGGTGTTCATCTCAGACGGTCTCCCAGTCCGCGATTGAGCGAGGCAAAGCCGCGGCCGGGTATGCGCCGGCGCTCGTGCACGGCGGTCGGCCCTGCGAGCCGACTCCCTTGCGGTCCTCGATCGCATGGCCCGCGTCGAAACTCGCTCCGCTCGCTGCGTTCGCTATGCTCGAACAATCGACGCGAGTCAGATGTTGAAGCGCGCGCGTTGCGCGCGCGGCCATGCGCCTCTGTGGTCCTCGGCGCCGCGCAATGTCGCTGCCGACGCACACCCGACCACGGCTTTGCCGGCGGCACCGTGGCATGCATGGTCGAACAGCACGAGCGCTGCTGCGCGGTGGGCGGTGCCCGGTGGGGGCGACTTGTGGGGCGGCGAGAAGCGCAGCAGCTGCGGTCGGTGCGCGCGCAGCGCGCACTTCGTGATCTGACTCGCGGCGATTGTCCGAGCGCAACGAACGAAGTGAGTGAAGCGAGTTTCGCCGCGCGACCGCACTGCGAGCATCGCAGGGGAGTCGGAGCGAAGCGGAGACCGCCACAGTAGGAGCCCCTGCCGGGCACCGCCCGCCGCGCCGCGCATCTGTTGCCGGTGACGTGCGCATCAGCTGATAAGCCAGCGACGAGATGACAAGAGGACTCATCGCATTCACCGGTTCTTCACCGCGTTGAGCGCCTTGACGTAGATGTTGGCCAAGCCGAACACCGCGACGAACAGGATGATCGCCAGCGCCGACGAGTAGCCGGTGCGCCATTTCTCGAACGCCTCGCGCTTCAAGCGTGATCGACACCACCTCGGTGGTCGAGCCCGGCCCGCCGTTGGTCAGCAGGTTCACCAGGTCGAACATCTTGAAGTTCTCGATGCCGCGAAACAGGATCGCCAGCATCACGAACGGCAGCACCATCGGCAGCGTGATGCTCCAGAACTGCCGCCACGGCGACGCGCGGTCGACCTCGGCCGCCTCGTAGATGTAGTCGGGGATGCTGCGCAGGCCGGCCAGGCAGATCAGCATCACGTAAGGCGTCCACATCCAGGTGTCGACGATGACGATCGCCCACGGCGCCAGCCGCACCGAGCCGAGCATCTCGAAGCTCGACGGCGGGATGCCGGTGAAGAACGACACCGCGTAGTTGAACAGGCCGATCTGCGGCTGGTAGAGAAAGGCCCAGAAGTTGCCGACCACGGCAGGCGACAACATCATCGGGATCAGGATCACCGTGGTCCAGAAGCCGTGGCCGCGGAACTTGCGGTCGATCAGCCACGCCAGCCCAAAGCCGATCAGCGTCTGCAGGGTGATGGTCCAGAACAGGAAGTGCGCGGTGGCCTGCATCGGCCCCCACACGTCGGGGTCGGTGAGGATGCTGACGTAGTGGTCGATGCCGACGCCCAGGATCGTCGCGTTGGGCCGATTGGCGCGGAAGTTGGTGAACGACAGCCGGATCGTCCAGATCAGCGGAAAGATGTTGATCGCCAGCAGCAGCACGATCGTCGGCGCGATGAACAGCCAGGCGATCGCGCGGTCCGACAGGCCGCGCACGCGCCGCGCGAGGGCCATCGGCGTGGCCTGCGCGGCGCGTTCGGCGACAGTTAGAGGCGCATTCATGCGAGTGAAGGAGATCGCGGACCCGTCAAGCGGCCGCCGCGGATCTGGCTTTGCCAGGCCGCTGGCGGCGCCCCCTTGAGGGGGAGGCGGCCGCCAGGCCGCTTCGGGGGTGGGCCTACTTCAGTTTTCCGTCTTCCTTGAACACCTTCTTCCAGTCGGCCACCAGCCCGTCGAGCGCTTCCTTCGCGGTGCCCTTGTCGGCGACGACGAAGTCGTGGATGCGCTTCTGCTCGGCCAGCAGCAGCTGTGCATAGCTCGGGTCGGCCCAGAAGTCGACCACCTGGTCCATCGCGTCGAGGAACTCGGCCGCGAACGGCGCGCTCTTCTTGAAGCCGGCGTCCTGCAGCACCGCCTTGTGGCACGAGTAGCCACCGAGCGACCACCACTTCTTCTGCACCTCGGGCGACGCGAACCACTTGATGTACGACAGCGCCTCGGCGCGGTTCGGCGAATACGCCACCACCGAGATGCCCTGGCCGCCGAGCTGCGAGCCCTTGCCCTTGTCGCTCGGGTTGACGAAGAAGCCGATCTTGTCGCCACCGACGTTCGGGTCCTTGTACAGGCCCGGGAAGAAGGCGAACCAGTTCATCATCATCGCCACCTGGCCGGACTTGAACGCGTCGAGCCCTTCACCCATGTACGAGTTGGTCAGGCCGGGCGGCGTGCAGCACTTGTACAGCGACTTGTAGAACTCCAGCGCCTTCACCGCGTCGGGTCCGTTGACGAAGCCGTCCATCGAATACGGCTTCTTCGGATCCTGGTACTTGAAGCCCATCGGGTAGAGCACGTTGCTCACGCCCATCGTGATGCCTTCGGAGCCGCGCTCGGTGAACAGGTAGGTGCCGTAGACCTTCTTGCCGTCGATCGTCTTGCCCGAGAAGAACTCGGCCACCTGCTTGAACTCGGTCCAGGTCTTCGGCGCCGCGAGGTCGCGGTTGTGCTTCTTCTTGAACTCGGCCTGCAGCTCGGGCTTGGCGAACCAGTCCTTGCGGTAGGTCCAGCCCAGCGCGTCGCCCATTGCCGGCAGCGCCCAGTAGTTCGGCGTGCCCTTGGGCCACTCGGCGTAGCCGGTCACGGTGGCCGGCGCGAAGTCGCTGATCTTGATGCCTTCCTTGGCGAAGAAGTCATTCAGCTTCACGTAGTGGCCGCTCTCGGCCGAGCCGCCGATCCACTGGCTGTCGCCGATGATCAGGTCGCACAGCTTGCCCTTGCTGTTGAGCTCGTTGAGCATGCGGTCGGCGAAGTTCGGCCAGGGCACGAACTCGAACTTCATGTTGACCTTGGTCTGGGCGGTGAAGTCTTTCGACAGCTCGACCAGCGCGTTGGCCGGGTCCCACGCCGCCCAGCACAACGTGATGGTCTTGCCCTGCGCGAGGGCGGACGTGCTGCCCATGCCGAGCAGCGCGGCCGCTGCCAGCGACAACGCCGGCAGCTGCTTGAACAGTGATCTCATGAGGGTCTCCTAACTTGATGGCTCTTCACGAGCACACACATCCGACCGCCGTTCAGTGCAGGTTCTCGGCCGTCAGGATCTCGACGCGCGGTTGCACCACGTTGAGTGCCCCGCGCACGTTCTCGCACAGCGCGCGCAACACGCGCGCCGCGGTTGAAATGCAGTAGTGGATGTCCTGGTGCAGCACGAACGCCAGGCCGTTGGCGGCCAGCAGCGCGCGGTGCTCGTCGGTGAGGTCGTGCACGACCACCGGCACGCTGCCGGTCAAGCCCAGGCTCTCGATGGCGCGCGCCACGCCGGCACTGCCCGAGCCGACGTTGTAGATGCCGGCCACGCGGTTCACGTCGACGCCTTTGCCGCGCAAGAAGCGCAGCAGCGCGCGGCAGGCCCCGGCATCGCTGCTCGGCAGGTCGGGCGTGCGCTGCACCTTGATCTTCGGAAAGCGCTCTTCGATCACCTGCGCGAAGCCGATGCGCCGCTCGATCTCGCCCGACAGCCGGGTCGCCTGCGAACACAACAGCAGCGTGTCGCGCGGGCCGGCACCGCACATGCGGCCGAGCAGCAGGCCCGCGGTGCGGCCGGCGGCGCGATTGTCGGCGCCGACGTGCGTCTCGCGCATCGAGCCGGCGACGTCGGAGAACAGCGTCACCACGTGCACGCCGGTGCGCACCATTTCGTTGATCGCCAGCTTCACCGGCGGCAGGTCGGGCGCCATGATCGCCATCGCCGTCGCATTCGGCCAGCTGGGCCAGGCCGGCGGCAAACTGCGCCGGCGTCGCCGGCTTCGATGCGGTGCGTGATCTCGGTGATGTGCTGGTGCCGGAACTCGCCCGCCGCCTGTGCGATCTGTCGGTCGACCAACTCGTTGAACGGCGCCGCCTCGGCCGGCAGCACGAACGCAAAGCGGAAGTTCTCGCCCTTGCGCGGTCGGCCGCGCTGCGGCGGCGTGCCGAGTTCGGCCACCACCTGCATCACCCGCTGCACCGTGTCGGCATTGACCCCGGGGCGCCTGTTCAGCACCCGGTCCACGGTCGCCGTGCCCACGCCGGCTTGGCGTGCGATGTCGGCGATGGTGGCGGTGGACATGGCAATCGATGCAAAAGTGCACCGATGGTAGGCATCAGAATAAATAAATCAATCAAATCCACTAGTGGTTTTCGCGGAGATGGTGCAACGCGCACCGGCGCGGCTCGAGTCGACGCGTCGCCACGCGGGGCGACGCAGTCAGGCGCTGAGCTTGACCCAGCGTCCGCCGCGCTTGGACGACGCGACCACCGCCTCGATGAACTCGACGCCTTTGAGGCCGTCGTCAACGGTCGGAAAGTGTGCGGCCGTGTCGGCCTTGGGGCCGCCCTGGCGCATCGCGCGGATCGCCTGCGCGATCTCGGCGTACAGCGTGGCGAAGGCTTCGAGGTAGCCCTCCGGGTGCCCCGACGGGATGCGGCTGACCCGTGCCGCGGCTGCGTTGGCCGCTGCGGTGCCGCGCGCGATCGTCTGAGTGGGCTGGCCGAACGGCGACCAGTGCAGCTGGTTGGGATGCTCCTGGCGCCATTCGAGGCCGCCCTTGCTGCCGTAGACGCGGATGCGCAGGTTGTTCTCGTTGCCCGGCGCGACCTGACTGGCCCACAACAGGCCGCGCGCGCCGTTGGCGTAGCGCAGCATGACCTGCGCGTCGTCGTCGAGCCTGCGCCCTTTGACGAAGGTGCTCAACTCGGCGCACAACTCGACGAGCTCCAGGCCGGTGATGTAGGCGGCGAGGTTGTGCGCGTGCGTGCCGATGTCGCCGATCGCGCCGCCGGCGCCGCTGCGCGCCGGGTCGGTGCGCCAGTCGGCCTGCTTCTGCCCGCTGGCTTCAACCCGCTCGGTCAACCAGTCCTGCGGGTACTCGACCTGCACGACGCGGATCTCGCCGAGCCGGCCCTCGCGCACCATCTGGCGCGCGTGGCGCACCATCGGATAGCCGGTGTAGTTGTGCGTGACGGCGAAGATGCGCTTGTGTCTGGCCGCCAGCTTCTGCAGCTTCTTTGCATCCTGGCTGGTGGTGGTGACCGGCTTGTCGCAGATGACGTGGATGCCGGCTTCGAGGAACGCGCTCGCCACGGAGGCATGGAGGTGGTTGGGCGTGACGATCGACACCGCCTCGATGCCGTCGGCTCGCGCGGCTTCGGCTTTGGCCATCGCGCGGTAGTCGCTGTAGATGCGATCGGGGTCGAGGCCGAGCGCTTGGCCGGAGCGTCTGGCCTTCTTGGGGTCGGCCGACAGGGCGCCGGCGACGAGCACGTAGTGGTCGTCGAGGCGGGCGGCCATGCGGTGGACGCCGCCGATGAAGGCGCCTTCGCCGCCGCCGACCATGCCCAGGCGGATGCGCTGCGGCTGCTGCTGCTTGCTTGCCAAGTCTCGTCTCCTGTGTCTCAGTCTTGTTCTTTGCGTGAGAGCCCGCCGGTCGCGCCCGGCCGGCGGTCACTTTCATTTGCGGGCCCAAATGAAAGTAACCAAAGCAAAGGGCCTGAACACCGATCTGGCTCGCTGCCGTGGCAGCAACCCACGAACAGCATCAGTTCACCTCAGACGCTCGCTGGCCGCGGATGCGATGCGTCCGCGAGCTCCTCGGTCGAGCTCACAAGCCAAGCATGCGCTTGAGCTGCGCCGCATCCGTGGCAGCGCCCGCGAAGTCGTCAAACGCCTTCTCCGTCACCCGAATGATGTGATCGCGAATGAACGGCGCACCCTCCGCGGCGCCCTGTTCGGGATGCTTCAGACAGCACTCCCACTCGAGCACGGCCCAGCCGTCGTAGCCGTACTGCGCCATCTTCGAGAAGATCGCCTTGAAGTCGACCTGGCCGTCGCCGAGCGAGCGGAAGCGCCCGGCGCGGTCGACCCAGGGCTGGTAGCCCGAGTACACGCCTTGCCGTCCGTTGGGGCGAAACTCGGCGTCCTTGACGTGGAACGCCTTGATGCGCTCGTGGTAGATGTCGATGAACTCGAGGTAGTCGAGCTGCTGCAGCACGAAGTGCGACGGGTCGTAGTTGATGGCGCAGCGCGGGTGGTTGTCGACGCGCTCGAGGAACATCTCGAACGTGGCGCCGTCGAACAGGTCTTCGCCCGGGTGCAGCTCGAAGCAGACATCGCAGCCGACGTCCTCGAACGCATCGAAGATCGGCCGCCAGCGCTTGGCCAGCTCGTCGAATGCGGCCTCCACCAGGCCGGCGGGCCGCTGCGGCCACGGGTAAAGATACGGCCATGCCAACGCACCCGGAAAGCTGACGTTCGAGGTCAGCCCCAGGTGGCGCGACGCGCGCGCAGACAGCAGCATCTGCTCCACCGCCCAGCGCTGGCGCGCCGCCGGCTTGCCTTTCACGGCGGCGGGCGCGAAGGCGTCGAACGCCTCGTCGTATGCGGGGTGCACGGCGACCAGCTGGCCCTGCAGGTGGGTGCCGAGTTCGGTGATCTGCACGCCGTTGGCGCGCGCGATGCCGGCGATCTCGTCGCAATAGGTCTTCGATTCGGCGGCCTGGGTCAGATCGAACAGGCGCGCGTCCCACGACGGCAGCTGCACCCCCTTGAAGCCCAGCGAAGCGGCCCACTGGGTGATGGCCGACCAGGAATTGAACGGCGCCGCGTCACCGGCGAATTGGGCCAGGTAGATGCCGGGGCCCTTGAGGTTGGATGCCATGCATGCTCCTCGAAGTGGTGCGACGCGCGAAGGCGGCCGATCGCCGCACACCCATCGCGCGCATCGCGCAGTGTGCACGGGCGCAAAAGGGCACGCCAGCGAGTCAACCCCTCTTGCCGAACTGCGCGCTGTCCTTGGTCCAGCGCCGCGCCTGCTCGCTCAACGAAAAGCCGAGGCCCGGCCGGTTCGGCACGTGCATGCGGCCGTTGTTGATCGTGAGGCGCTCGTTGAACATCGGCTCGAGCCACTCGAAATGCTCGACCCACGGCTCGTGCGGGTACGACGCCGACAGGTGCAGGTGGATCTCCATCGCGAAGTGCGGCGCCAGGCGCAGCCGCGCATGGTCGGCCAGCGCCATGATCTTGAGGAACTGCGTGATGCCGCCGACGCGCGGCGCGTCGGGTTGGATGAAGTCGACGCTCTTGAGGCGGATCAGCTCGTGGTGCTCGGCCACGCTGGTCAGCATCTCGCCGGTGGCGATCGGCGTGTCGAGCATCGCCGCCAATGCCGCGTGGCCTTCGGCATCGTAGGCGTCGAGCGGCTCCTCGATCCAGGTGAGGTTGAGCGGCTCCACCAGGCGGCCGAAGCGCTGCGCGGTCGTGCGGTCCCACTGCTGGTTGGCGTCGACCATCAGGTGCGCGCGACCGTCGATCAGCTTGTGCACCGCCTGCACGCGCTGCAGGTCGATCATCGGGTCGGGCTGGCCGACCTTGATCTTGATGCCGCCGATGCCGCGCTCGAGCAGCGTCTCCACGTTGCGCAGCACCTCGTCGATCGGGCTCGACAGGAAACCGCCCGAGGTGTTGTAGCACTGCACCGCGTCGCGGTGCGCGCCGAGCAGCTTGGCCAGCGGCAGCTTCGCGCGCTTGGCCTTCAGGTCCCACAGCGCGATGTCGAACGCGGCGATCGCCTGCGTCGACAGCCCGCCGCGGCCGACCGATGCGCCGGCCCACACCAGCTTGTCCCACAACCGCGCGATGTCGTTGGGATCCTCGCCGATCAGGTTGGGTGCGATCTCCTTCGCATGGGCGAACTGCCCCGGTCCGCCGGCGCGCTTGCTGTAGCTGAAGCCGACGCCGGAATGGCCTTGCTGCGTCTGGATCTCGGCGAACAGGAACGCGATCTCGGTCAACGGCTTCTGGCGACCGGTGAGCACCTTGGCGTCGCTGATCGGCGTGGCCAGCGGCAGGAACACCAGCGACAGCTGGATCCACTCGATGCGGTCGGTGGTCGCCTCACCGGCGGCAAGGCCGGCAGCGAGCGGGTTGGCCTGGATCGCGCGCGTGTTCATGGCGGCCCTTTCACTCCGGCTTGATGCCGGCGGTCTTGATCACCTTGGTCCACAGGTCGATCTCGCTTTGCACGAACTGCGTGTAGGCCGGTGCGCCCGGCGGCGGCACGATGAAACCCACCGACTCGAGCTTCTGCTTGATCTCGGCCGAGGTCATGATCTTGCGCATCGCGGCCTCGAACTTGTCGATGATCGGCTGCGGCGTGCCCTTGATCAGCGACACGCCCGACCACGACAGCGCCTGGAAGTTCGGGAAGCCGCTCTCGTTCAGCGTCGGCACGTCGGGGTACAGCGGGTTGCGCTGCAGGCTGCTGCACGCCAGCGCACGCAGCTTGCCGGTGCGCACGTGCTGCAGCGCGACGTCCTGGTTGATGAACATCATCGGGATCTGTCCGCCCAACAGGTCTTGCATCATCGGGCCGCCGCCGCGGTACGGAATGCCCACGATGAAGAAGCCGTTGCACGAGGGCACGCCCTTGGGGCATTCGCTGGCACGCTGCTTCAGCAGTTCCATCGCCATGTGGCCCGAGGCCGCGTGCGTGTAGCCGTAGTTCAACTTGCCCGGGTTGGCGCGCACGTAGTCGATCAATTCCTTGAAGGTCTTGAACGGCGTGCTGGGGTGCACCACCAGCAGGTTCGGCCCGGTGTGCACCTGCGCGATGTGGATGAAGTCCTTCATCGAGTCGTAGCCGAGCTTCGGATCGAGCCCGTGCGCCACCGCGTTCTGGCCCACGCCGGTCTGGACGAGCGTGTAGCCGTCGGGCGCCATCTTCGATGCGCGCAGCGTGCCGATCGTGCCGCCCGCGCCGCCGATGTTTTCGACGATCACCTGCTGGCCGAGCTCCTTGGTCAGCGGCTCGGCGATCATGCGCGCCATCACGTCGCTGGTGCCGCCCGCCGGGAACGGCGAGATCAGCTTCACCGGCTTGGTTGGCCATGCGTCCTGCGCCAGCGATGCGAGCGGCAGGCTGGCCGCCGATGCGGCGGCGCCGATGAAGGTGCGACGGAACATGCGGATGTCTCCTGTTGTGATCTGCAGTAGGGCGTTTGCAGTGTGCCGCAGGTGACTGCCATGGACACATCGGGGTGGCCCCCTGGCTCCCAATATCTGGGACGACCCGGCGCGCGCCGCCTTCAGTGTGCGGCGCCCGCGCCGGTCACGTGTTCGAGCACGAACAAACGCCCCGACAGCGGCGCGGCATCGAGCGACTCGCGGCTCAGCGCCTGGCGCTCGCTGGTGATGAACAGGTCATCGCCGTCGGCCCCGCCGATCGCCACCGCAGTCGGGTTGGGCACCGGCAAGGCGAGCACGCGGTCCATGCTGCCATCGGCGGCGAAGCGCACCACGCTCCAGCCGCCGCGCAGCGCCGCCCACACGCCACCCGATCCATCGATGGCCACGCCGCCGAGCCGGCCCGAGCCCTTGGGCACGGTGGCCAGGCGGCGCAACGTGGTCTGGTCGCGACGCACGGCATAGAGCACGCCGCTGTCGGCGGCGGCGATCACCAGCGTCTGCGCGCGCGCGTCGTAGGCCAGCGCGCTCGCCGGCTCGGCGAGATGCCAGCCGCCGACGAAGGTGCCGTCGTGCGCCAGCTCGGCCACACGCCAGCGGTCGCCATCGGCCATGCAGGCCCACAGCATGCCGTCGCTGCCGGGTGCCAGCGCGCTGCAGCGGCGGCGCGGGAGGGTGGGCAGCGGATGCATCTGGCCGTCGAGGTCGAGCCGGTGCCAGCCGTCGGCGCACAACACCGCGGCGCCGTTGCCGTGCGGCAGCAGCGCTTCGATCGGCTGGTCGAGCCGCGCCAGCAGCCGATCGGCCTGCACGTGGGCCAGGTGCACTGCCGGCGCCAGGCAGTCGGCCCACAGCAGCACGCCGGCCTCGCCATGCCAGAACGCATGTGCGCCTTCGAACGCCCAGTCGCCGGGAATCGCGCGCACCTCGCCTTCGGGCCGCGGCACCGACGCGTCGCCGAGTTGCGCGCCGATGCGCCGCGCCGCTTCGGCAACCTCGGGGCCGAGCAGGTTGAGTCGCTCCATCGACAGCCGGAACGACGGGCCGGCGATGCTGATCGCGCCGCGCACGTGGCCTTGCGGGTCGATGATCGGCGCGCCGCAGCAGCGCACGCCGAGGATCATCTCCTCGTCGTCGATCGACCAGCCGCGCGTCGCCGTGAGCTTGAGCTCGGCCTGCAGGCGGCGGCGGTCGGTGATGGCGCGCGGCGTCTGCGCGCTGAGCTCGATGTCCTTCACCAGCGCGTCGCGCTGCTCGGCCGGCAGCGCCGACAGGATCGCCTTGCCCTGGCTGGTGCAGTGCAGCGGCTTGCGCTGGCCCGGTTCGGTGTGCGAGCGCTGGCTGTGCGCGCCGTCGCAGCGGTCGAGCGACACCACTTCGAGCCCGTCGAGCGCCGCCAGGTAGCTGGTCTCGCCGCTGATGTCGCGCAACGCCCGCAACTCGGCGCCGGCGGCCGCCACCAGGTCGGGCATCGCATAGCTGTTGCGGGCGTATTCGAAGCAGCGCTGGCCCAGGCAGTACACGCGGCGCAGCGGGTCGCGGCGCAGCAGCTCGCGGCCGACCAGCGTGCCGAGCAGCCGGTACAGCGTGGTGCGCGGCAGGCCGAGGCGGGCCTGCAGTTCGGCCTGGCTCAGGCCGGACTGCGCCCGGCCGACGGCATCGAGCACGTCGAGTGCTTTTTCCAGTGACGCGGTGCCGTCCGCGGCCTTCGCGGTCATCGTACGACTCCCAGATTGTGGGAACTGCGGCGGGTCTCGCACTGTACGCCGGCTTGGTCGCCGAACACCAGCCCCCTAGCATTCCGACTCGCGGCCGTGAGGGCGCGCGCGGATCGGATCCGCATCGAACGTGCCCCGAGCGAGGGCCGAGGAGACAACCCGATGGACGCCGCCATCACCCCTACACCCGCTGCCACGCGTCCGCGCGTGCACGTGAGCGATGCCGCGCTGCAGCGCCTGGCGCGCGCCAGCAGCGGCTCGCTGACGACGCAGCTGTTCAAGAAGGGCTTTCGCCAACCGGTGCTGGTGGGCCTGAAGCCGCTGCAGGGCGCATCGGTGCCGCGCTTCGCCGGGCGCGCCTACACGATGCGCTTCATCCCGGCACGCGAGGACATCGACACCTACGCCACGCTGACCACCTCGCCGAACGCCGACAACCTGCAATGGGTCGGCGTGGAGCAGACGCAAGCGGGCGACGTGATGGTGATCGACAGCCGTGGCGACGTGACCGCGGCGTCGATGGGCAACATGCTGATCACGCGCATGATGAAGCGCGGCGTGCGCGCGGTGGTCACCGACGGCGCGTTTCGCGATGGCCGCGAGGTCGCGCAGCTGCCGATCCCCGCCTGGTGCGCCGGCGTCACCGCGACCACGCGGCTGAGCTACCACCACGTGGCCGACTTGCAGGTGCCGATCAGCTGCGCCGGCGTCGCGGTCTACCCCGGCGACGTGATCCATGGCGACGCCGACAACATCACCGTGGTGCCGGCCGCTCTGGCCGTGGAGATGGCCGCGTTGTGCGAGCTGCAGGACGATCTCGAGGCCTACCTCGCGATGCGCGTGCAGCGCGGCGAATCGCTGTGGGGGTTGTACCCGCCGAGCGACGAGACACGCGCACAGCACAAGGCGTGGGTCGCAGCCGGCAGGCCACCGCTCACCTGAACAGGAGACGCCGATGCACAAGCACGAAGCGCTGATCCGGCGTTACTTCGACGCCTGCAATGCCGCCGACCACCGGGCGCTGGTGTCGTGCTTCACGCCCGATGCGGTGCACTACTTTCCGCCGGGGCTGCGCGACATCCCGTGGCGCGGCGCCGACACCATCGCGCGCCAGTGGATCTGGTGCGTGGAAAACCTCGGCTCGCAGTGGACGATCGAGAAGGTGCTGGTCAGCGCCGACTCCAACGAAGCCGTGATCGAGTGGACGCACTGGAAGCGCAAGTTCAACACCGCGCAGCGCGGTGACGAGTGGTACGTGTTCGACGAGGCGAGCGGGTTGATCCGCGAGATCCGCGCCTACTACGCGGCACCGGCCGTCAAGGACACTGCCGCGCTGCCACAGGTGCGGGGAACCTACATGGGTGAACTGGTGGAGTTCGACTACGCTGGGCGCGGCTATCACCTCGACGCGCCCTGAGCAAACGAAGGCGCACATTTCCCAATGACACGCAAGACACCCGATCAACTGCGCAGCGCGCGCTGGTTCGCGCCCGATGACTTCCGCTCCTTCGGCCATCGCTCGCGCGTGATGCAGATGGGCTACGCCGCGGCCGACTACGCCGGCAAGCCGGTGATCGCGATCGTCAACACCTGGAGCGACGCCAACCAGTGCCACGCGCACTTCAAGACGCGTGTCGAGGACGTCAAGCGCGGCGTGCTGCAGGCCGGCGGCTTCCCGCTCGAGCTGCCGGCCATCAGCCTGAGCGAGTCGATGGTCAAGCCCACGACGATGCTGTACCGCAACTTCCTCGCGATGGAGTGCGAGGAGCTGCTGCGTTCGCACCCGGTCGACGGCGCGGTGCTGATGGGCGGCTGCGACAAGACCACGCCCGGCCTGCTGATGGGCGCGTTCTCGATGGGCATCCCGTGCATCTATCTGCCGGCCGGCCCGATGCTGCGCGGCAACTGGCGGGGCCACACGCTGGGCTCGGGGTCGGACGCCTTCAAGTACTGGGACGAACGCCGCGCCGGCCGCCTGAGCGACGAGGCGTGGAACGAGATGGAAGGCGGCATCGCGCGCAGCCACGGCACCTGCATGACGATGGGCACGGCCGCCACGATGATGGGCATCGCCGAAGCGATCGGCATGACCTTGCCCGGTGCGAGCTCGATCCCGGCGGCGGATGCCAACCACATCCGCATGAGCGCCGAGTGCGGCCGCCGCATCGTGCAGATGGTGTGGGACGACCTCACGCCGACAGAAGATGCTGTCGCGCGACAGCTTCGCCAACGGCATCGCGGTGGCGATGGCCGAGGGCTGCTCGACCAACGCGATCATCCATCTCGTCGCGATCTCGCGCCGCGCCGGCCATCCGGTGACGCTCGACGACTTCGATGCCGCGAGCCGAAAGGTGCCGGTGGTGGCCAACATCCGGCCGAGCGGCGACAAATACCTGATGGAAGATTTCTACTACGCCGGCGGCATGCGCGGCCTGATGACGCGCATCGCGCCGCACCTGAAGTTGGACGCGATGACCGTCAACGGCCGCACGCTGGGCGAGAACATCCAGGGCGCCGAGGTGTTCGACGACGACGTGATCCGGCCGTTGACGAAGCCGATCTATGCCGAGGGCGCGCTCGCGGTGCTGCGCGGCAACCTCGCGCCCGACGGCGTGATCATCAAGCCGAGCGCGTGCGATCCGCGGCTGCTCAAGCACACCGGCCGCGCGCTGGTGTTCGACGACTATCCGTCGTTGAAGAAAGCGGTCGACGATCCGAACCTCGACGTGACCGGCGACGACATCCTGGTGTTGCGCTACGCCGGCCCGCAGGGCGGCCCCGGCATGCCCGAGTGGGGCATGCTGCCGATCCCGACCAAGCTGCTGAAGCAGGGCGTCAAGGACATGCTGCGCCTGTCCGACGCGCGCATGAGCGGCACCAGCTACGGCGGCTGCCTGCTGCATTGCTCGCCCGAGGCCTATGTCGGCGGCCCGCTGGCGCTGGTGAAGACCGGCGACCGCATCACCGTCGATGTGCCCGCGCGTCGCATCCACCTCGAGGTGAGCGACGACGAACTGGCGAACCGCAAGGCGGCATGGAAGCCGCCTGCCGCCGCGCTTCGAACGCGGCTACGGCTGGATGTTCAGCCGCCACATCCTGCAGGCCAACGAAGGCTGCGACTTCGATTTCCTCGAAACGACCTTCGGCGCACCGGTGCAGCGAGCCGGTGATCTATTGATCACGACTGACGACAACAGGATCCACAGGAGACCCCATGACCACCCGTCGCACCCTCCTCAAGGCCGGCGCCGCCGCTGCCACGCTGCCGATGCCCTCGTTCGCGTTCGCGGCGGGCTGGCCCGACAAGCCGCTGTCGATCATCGTGCCGTTCCCGCCCGGCGGCACGTCGGACGTGATCGCGCGCCTGATCAGCGGGCCCGCTCGGCGAGACGCTGAAGACCACCGTGGTGGTCGAGAACAAGACCGGCGCCAACGGCGCGATCGGCGCAGCGGCGGTCGCGCAATCGACCAACGAGCACACGATGCTGCTGTCGGACATGTCGTCGCTGGCGATCAACGCGGTGATGGAAAAGGCGCTGCCGTACAAGCCGGCGCAGCTCGCCGGCGCGACGATGCTCGCGTACTCGCCGCACCTGCTGTGCACGCACCCGTCGATCCCGGCCAGCAACGTCAAGGAACTGGCCGAGCTGTCGAAGAAGAAGCCGATCAACATCGCGTCGTCGGGCATCGGCTCGGCCAATCATCTGGGCGCGGTCGAGATCGCGCTGGCCACCGGCATGAAGTTCGTGCACGTGCCGTTCCGCGGCGGCGCGCAAAGCATCGCCGACGTCGCCGCCGGCAACACGCAGCTCGTGCTCAACGGCATGCTGGCCACGCTGCCGCTGGTGCAGGCCGGCCGCCTGAAGCTGCTGGGCATCTCCAAGCGCTCGCGCATGGCGCTGCTGCCCGATGCACCGACGATCGCCGAGCAGGGCGTCAAGGACTTCGAGTCCGGCACCTACCAGGGCATCGCGATCCCGAGCGCGATGAACAAGGCCAATGCCGAGAAGCTGGCGGCCGCGCTGATCGCCGTGATCCGCATCCCCGAGATCCGCGCCAAGCTGGCCGCCGCCGGCGCCGAGGTGATGACCTCGACGCCGAAGGAGACCAGCGACTTTCTCGCCGCCGAAGCCAAGCGCTGGTCGGGCTTGATCCAGCGCGCGGGGAATCAGTTGGAAGGCAATGCGTAGCTCGGACTGCGCTGCATTGGTTGCGCGGCGCGGCGGGCGGTACCCGGTAACGGCTCCTACTGTCGCGGTCGGCGCTGCGCGCCGACTTCGCTGCGATGCTCGCGCCCCAAGGGCGGCTGCGATGCCGCTCGCGGTGGCGCTGAACGCGCCACTGCCTCATGGCTTCTCGCCGGTCCGGCCGCCTGCGGCGCCGGACTCCCCCTTGCGTCGCTGCGCTTCTCGCCGCGCCACAAGTCGCCGCCACCGGGTACCGCCCACCGCGCAGCATCGCTCGTGGCGTCTCTATCGCACACCAATCGGTGCATCGGCAAAGCCGTGGGCGGGTGTGCGCCGGCAGCGACATATGCGGCGCCGAGCAGCGCAGAGCGCGTGGCCGCGCGCGTGAGCGCGCTTCGTCTTCTGACTCGCCGAGACTGTTCGAGCGCAACGACCGCAGGGAGTGGAGCGAGTTTCTCGGCGGGCCATGCGATCGAGCAGCGCAGGGGACCCCTCGCGCAGCGAGGGGCTGCCGCATCCGAGCGCCGGCGCATACCCGTCCGCGGCTTTGCGCGCTCCGACCGTTCAAGCAGCCTGTGATGAACTCGACCATCGCCCAGCTCGAAGCGTTCGCCAGCGCGCTGTTCAAAGCCGCCGGCATGGACAGCCGACAAGGCGACCACGCTGGCGCAGCTGCTCGTGCTCACCGATGCGATGGGCCGGCGCACGCACGGCCTCGCGATGGTGCCGCTGTACCTGGCCGAGCTGGCCAAGGGCACGATGAGCCAAGAGCGGCGAGCCCGAGGTCGTGAAGCAGCGCGGCGTGGTCGCGCTGTGGGACGGCGGCTACCTGCCGGGCCAGTACGTCGTCGCGCGCGCGATCGACTGGGCGATGCCGCGCGCCGCCGACAGCGGCATCGCCGCGGTCACGATCCGGCGCAGCCACCACATCGGCTGCCTGGCCGCGCTCGCGCTGCGCGCCGTCGAGAAGGGCTTCGTCGCGTTGATCGCCAACTCCGATCCCGCCGGCGCGCGTGTCGCGCCTTACGGCGGTACCGAGGCGCTGTTCACGCCGGACCCGTTCGCGATCGGCTACCCCGGCACGCCGAACCCGGTGCTGGTCGACATCTGCGCGTCGATCACCACCACGTCGATGACGCGCCAGAAGGTGGCCGAGGGCGCGCAATTCGATCAGCCCTGGCTGCTCGACCACGAAGGCCGGCCCACCACCGACCCGCGTGTGCTCGAGCACGGCACGCCGCGCGGTTCGCTGCAGCTGATCGGTGGCCTCGACCATGGCCACAAGGGCTTCGGTCTGGCGCTGATGGTGGAGGCGCTGTCGCAGGGGTTGGCCGGGCATGGCCGCGTCGATGCGCCCAAGCGCTGGGGCGGCAACACTTATCTGCAAGTGATCGACCCCGAGCTGTTCGCCGGCCGCGACGAGTTCGCGCGATTGATGGACCATTTCGGCGATCGCTGCCGCGTCAACAAGCCGATCGATGCCGCGCATCCGGTGCGTCTGCCGGGTGACTCGGCAGCGCGTTCGCTTGCCGCCGCGCGGCGCGACGGCATTCACTACGACGACGCCACGCGCGCTGCGCTGCAGCGCTGCGCGCGCGAGATCGGGGCGGCATTCCCATTGAAGGAGACAGCCTGATGCTCAAGACCGAAACCCGCAACAAGCTGATGGGGGTCAGCACCGCGACGATCTGCACCGCGCTGTTCAAGCGCGGCTTGCGTTCGCAGTTCATCCAGGACGTGCGGCCGGTCAACACGCAGCGCGAGCTGAAGGCGCCCAACATGGTGGGCGAGGCTTTCACGCTGCGCTACATCCCGGCGCGCGAGGACCTGAACCCGATCAGCGTGTTCCAGGACCGTGCCCATCCGCAGCGCAAGGCGGTGGAAGACTGCCCACCGGGCGCGGTGTTCGTGATCGACAGCCGCAAGGACGCGCGCGCCGCGTCGGCGGGCTCGATCCTCGTCACACGCTTGATGAAGCGCGGTGTGGCCGGCATCGTCACCGACGGCGGCTTTCGCGACTCGCCCGAGATCGCGTTGATGGCTTTCGCGGCGTATCACAGCCGCCCGAGCGCACCGACCAACCTCACGGTGCACCAGGCGCTCGACATCAACGTGCCGATCGGTTGCGGCGACGCGCCGGTGTGGCCGGGCGACGTGGTGGTCGGCGATGGCGAGGGCGTGGTCGTGATCCCGGCGCACCTGGCCGACGAGATCGCCGACGAGGCCACCGAAATGACCGCGTTCGAAGACTTCGTGACCGAAAGGGTTCAGCAAGGCCAGTCGATCCTGGGGCTGTATCCTCCGACCGACGAGCGCAATCGCGACGCGTTCGCCGCCTGGCGCAAGGCCAAGGGGCGCTGACCTCGCGATCACTCCAGCGGTCGTCATCAGATCGAAACCAAGGAGATGACCGATGGGTGTGTATGTCGATGGCTACGTCGTGCCGGTGCCGAAGAAACACATCGCGGTGTATCGCAAGCTGGCGCGCAAGGCCGGCAAGGTGTGGATGGAACACGGCGCGCTCGCGGTCCAGGAGAACGTGGCCGATGACGTGAAGAAGGGCAAGTGGACGTCGTTCCCGCGCTCGGTGAAGCTGAAGAAGCGCGAGGTCGTGGTGTTCTCGTGGATCGTCTTCAAGTCGCGCCAGCAGCGCGACAAGGTGAATGCCAAGGTCATGAAGGATCCGCGGCTCGAGAAGATGATGGACCCCAAGAACCCGCCGTTCGATGCCAAGCGCATGTTCTGGGGCGGCTTCAAGGAGTTGGTGAAGCTGTGAGCGGCGCGCGGCCGCTCCGGAGCCGCTCACTTCCCCCTTGCGGGGGACGGCGCGCAGCGCCAAGGGGGCGCTATGAACGCCGCGGTGCGCTGGGGCGTGTTCGTGCTGCTGTTGCTCGGATTCATCCTGGTGCCGTTCGTGCTGCTTGAGGGCCGCATGAACGAACTGGTCCAGGCCACGCTGCAGTCCAAGACCTCGGTCGCCTGGATCACGCTGGCGGTGATCGGCTTTCTGCTGGCCGACATCGTGCTGCCGGTGCCGTCGAGCTTCGTGCTGAGCACCACCGGATTTCTGTTGGGGCTCGGTGTCGGCAGTGCGGTGTGCTTCGTCGGGCTGACCTGCGCCTCGCTGGCCGGCTATGCGCTCGGGCGGTATGCCGGCGGGCCGCTGACGCAGCGCGTCGTCGGGCGCGCGCAACTCGAGCGCTTCACCCACCTGTCGCAGCGCCATGGCGACGTGTGGCTGGTGGCGTTTCGCGCGATGCCGGTGTTGGCCGAGGCGACCACCATCCTGGCCGGCATCACGCGCATGCCGTTGGCGCGCTTCGTCGCGGTGGTGTCGATCGGCAATGCCGTCGTCGCGCTCGTCTACGCCTGGATCGGCGCGGTGTCGGCCAGCCAGTCGTCGTTCCTGTTCGCGTCGGTCGCATCGATCGTGCTGCCGGTCATCATCGTGTGGTCGATGCGCCGCGTGGCGCGTCCGAGCGCGGTGGCTTGAAGGAGAACCCGCCATGCCCAAACCCACCCCCGCACCGGTCACGCCCGAACAGTTGCCCGACCTGGCGCGCGCGGTGCTCAAGGCCGACCGGTTTCCGATCCTCGCCACGGTCGATGGCGACCAGCCGCGTGCGCGCCCGATCACCTGCACCTGGACCGACGGCTTCACCGTCTACTTCGCCAACCTGAAGCGTTTTCACAAGACGCAGGAGATCGCGGCCAACGCCCGGGTCGAGCTGTGCTTTCTCGACAAGGGCGACGACCAGGTGCGCCTCACCGGCACGGCCGAGCTGGTGACCGACCGGGCCACGCAGGAAGAAGCCTTCCAGCGCGACGCGCTGCTGCGCCAGTACCTGAAGAGCCCCGACAACCCGGAGTTCACGCTGTACCGTGTGCGGCCCACGCGCGTGCGCTTCATGCGCGAGTGGGCCTTGGACTACTTCGAAGTTCCGCTATGAAGGCGGTTCGCGCATTGGTGTTCGATGTGTTCGGCACGCTGGTCGACTGGCGCGGCTCGATCGCGCGCGAGTCGCAGGCCGTGCTGGCGCCGCGCGGCGTGACCATCGACTGGCTGGCCTTCGCCGACGCCTGGCGCGGCCAGTACCAGCCGGCGATGGAAGAGGTGCGCACCGGGCAGATCCCGTTCTCCAAGCTCGACGTGCTGCACCGGCGTAACCTCGAGGTGGTGTTGAAGGAGTTCAAGATCCGCGACCTCGACGAGTCGACCAAGGCGCATCTGAACCTCGCGTGGCACCGGCTCGATGCCTGGCCCGACGTGGCGCCCGGACTACGTCGCTTGCGCGAGCGCTACCGCGTCGCGCCGTGCAGCAACGGCAACATCTCGCTGATGGTGAACCTCGCGCGCCGCAACGGTCTGCCGTGGGACGCGATCCTCGGTGCCGAGATCGCGCGCGACTACAAGCCCAAGGCGATCGTCTACCAGTCGGCGGCAGCCGCGTTCGACTTGAACCCGGCCGAGGTGCTGATGGTCGCTGCGCACTCCAATGATCTCGCCGCGGCGGCCAGCGCCGGCCTGCGCACCGCGCACATCGCGCGCCCCGACGAAAAGGGCCCTGGTCGCGGCGAGCGCGCGCCGAGCGTGGCGGTGGACATGGCCGCGCGCGACCTGCTGCACCTGGCCGACCAGCTCGACGCCTTGCATTGAGTCCACCACGGAGATTCAACGAATGAGTGCACCCATCGGTCTGATCGGCCTCGGCGCCATGGGGCGCGGCATGGCCGGCTCGCTGCGCCGCGCCGGCTACGCGGTGCACGTGTTCGACGTGCGGCCCGAAGCGGTGCAGGCCTTCATCGCCGAGGGCGGCACCGGTTGCACCAGTCCGGCCGACCTGGCCGCGCGCTGCGACATCGTGGTCAGCGTGGTGGTCAACGCGGCGCAGACCGAGCAGGTGCTGTTCGGTGCACAGGGTGCAGCGGCAGCGATGAAGCCAGGCGCGCTGTTCGTGATGTGCTCGACGGTGGATCCCAACGTGTCGATCGGCTACGAGCAGCGCTTGAATCGGCAGGGCCTTCTCTACCTCGACGCACCGATCTCCGGTGGTGCGGCCAAGGCGGCATCGGGCCAGATGACGATGATGACCGCGGGCAAGCCCGAGGCGTATGCCAAGGCCGGCAAGGCACTCGATGCGATGGCCGCGCAGGTCTACAAGCTCGGCGACACCGCCGGCAACGGCAGCAAGGTGAAGATCATCAACCAGCTGCTCGCCGGCGTGCACATCGCGGCCGCCGCCGAGGCGATGGCGCTCGGCCTGCGCGAAGGCGTGGACGCGGCCGCGCTGTACGAGGTGATCACGCACAGCGCCGGCAACAGCTGGATGTTCGAGAACCGCATGGCGCACGTGCTGGCGGCGGACTACACGCCGCTGTCGGCGGTGGACATCTTCGTCAAGGACCTCGGCCTGGTGCTCGACACCGCACGGGCGACGAAGTTTCCGCTGCCGCTGGCGTCGACCGCGCACCAGATGTTCATGCAGGCGTCCAGCGCCGGCTTCGGCCGCGAGGACGATGCCGCGGTGATCAAGATCTTCCCCGGCATCACGTTGCCAGAGAAGGGTGCGAAGTGAGCGCGAGCCGAGCGCCGGGCCGCTCCCAAGCCGGCTCGCATCCCCTCGGGGGATCGGCCGACGTACCCGTTGGACGAGGGGCCGTCTTGCTCGGCGCGATCGCCGACGACTTCACCGGCGCCACCGACCTGGCCAACACGCTGGTGCGCGGCGGCATGCGCTGCGTGCAGACCATCGGTGTGCCAGAGGGCGCACTGGATGCCGAGGCCGATGCGGTGGTGGTGGCGCTCAAGTCGCGCACCATTCCGGCCGGCGATGCGGTGGCGCAATCGCTGCAGGCGCTGCGCTGGCTGCAGTCGCAAGGCACCGAACAGGTGTACTTCAAGTACTGCTCCACCTTCGACAGCACGCCGCAAGGCAACATCGGCCCGGTGACCGATGCGCTGCTCGATGCATTGGAGGGCACGGGCCAAGGCTTCACGATCGCCTGCCCCGCGTTCCCGACCAACCAGCGCACGGTGTTCAAGGGCCATCTGTTCGTCGGCGACGTGCTGCTCTCGGACAGCGGCATGCGCAACCACCCGCTGACGCCGATGACCGACGCCAACCTCGTGCGCGTGCTGCAGGCGCAGATGAAACGCAAGGTCGGGCTGGTGGCGCACGAAGTGGTCGCGCGCGGGTCGGCGGCGATCCGCGACGGCTTCGATGCATTGCGCGCGCAAGGCATCGGCGCGGCGGTGGTCGATGCGATCTCCGATGCCGACCTGATGCAGATCGGTGTGGCGCTCGCCGGCCTGCCGCTGGTCACCGCCGGCTCGGGCATCGCCATGGGCCTGCCGCAGAACTGGGTGGCGCGCGGCGCACTCGCGGCCAACCCCGCCGTGCAATCGCTGCCCGCGGTGAGCGGGCGCATGGCCGTGGTGTCGGGCAGCTGCTCGCTGGCCACCCACGCGCAGGTGCGGCACTTCCGCGACCGCGGTGGGCCCGCGCTGCAGATCGATCCGATGGCGCTGGCGGCCAGCGACGATGCCGTGACGCGCGCGCTCGCGTGGTGCGATGCGCAGCCCGGCTGACGGACCGTTGCTCGTCTATGCCACCGCCGAGCCCGCGGCCGTGCAACGCGTGCAGGCCGAGCTCGGCGTCGCGCGCGCCGGCGAGCTGGTGGAGCGCGCGCTCGCGCGCATCGCGGTCGGCCTGGTCGAGCGCGGCGTGCGCCGCCTCGTGGTGGCCGGCGGCGAGACCTCGGGCGCGGTGGTGCAGGCACTGGGCGTCACCCAGCTCGCGATCGGCGCGCAGATCGATCCCGGCGTGCCGTGGACCGCCGCACGGTCGCCGGCGGCGCGCAACGAGTGGCTGCACCTGGCGCTGAAGTCGGGCAACTTCGGCAGCACCGATTTCTTTACCAAGGCATTCAAGCCATGACGCAGGACGCGCTGCGCGCCGAGATCTGCCGTGTCGGTGCGTCGCTGCACGCGCGCGGCTACGTGCACGCCAGCGCCGGCAACATCAGCGCGCGCACCGACACCGGCTTCCTGATCACGCCGACCGATGCCTGCCTGGGCACGCTCGATGCCTCGCGGTTGGCCGATGTGAACGCACAAGGCGAACAAGTCGGCGGCGATCGCGCATCGAAAACGCTGGCCCTGCACCGCGCGATCTACGCCGCCGATCCCGACGCGCGCTGCGTGCTGCACACGCACGCCACGCACGGCGTGGCGCTCACGCTGTCCGGCGTGTGGAGCCGCGACGACATCGTGCCGCCGATCACGCCGTACTACGTGATGAAGGTCGGCCACGTGCCGCTGATCGGCTACCGCCGACCGGGCGACCCGGCGGTCGCGGCCGAGGTGGCACAGCGCATCGCCCAGGCGCGCGAACGCAAGGCGCCGATCCGCGCCGTGATGCTCGAGCGCCTCGGCCCGGTGGTGTGGCACCGCACGGTGGCCGAGGCGAGCGCGGTACTCGAAGAACTCGAAGAGACCGCGCGCCTGTGGCTGCTGACCCGGCCTGCGCCGCTCAGCGATGCGCAGATCGATGAGTTGCGCACGCACTTCGGCGCCGCCTGGTAGCGGCGCTTTTGGAACCCACCATGCCCCGTTTCGCCGCCAACCTGAGCATGCTCTACCCGGAGCACGAATTCCTCGACCGTTTCGCCGCCGCCGCGGCGGATGGCTTCGTGGCCGTTGAGTATCTGTTTCCCTACGCGCACGAGGCGAAGCAACTCGCCTCACGCCTGGCCGACCACGGCCTGCAGCAGGTGTTGTTCAATGCGCCGCCGGGCGATTGGGACCATGGCGAGAAAGGCCTGGCCGCGCTGCCGGGGCGCGAGGACGAGTTCCGCCGCTCGGTGGACACCGCGCTGCAGTACGCGCAAGCGCTGAAGTGCCCGCGTGTGCACCTGATGGCGGGGTTGGCGCCGGTTGGCGTCGAACGCGCCAAGCTGCTCGCCACCTACCAAGCCAACCTGGCGTGGGCGGCGAAGCAGGCGGCGAGTGCGAGCGTGCACTGCCTGATCGAGCCGATCAACACGCGCGACATCCCGGGCTTCGTGCTCAACCGGCAGGACGAGGCGCATCGCATCGTGCAAGAGGTCGGCGCGCCGAACCTGAAGGTGCAGATGGACCTGTACCACTGCCAGATCGTCGAGGGCGACGTGGCGATGAAGATCCGCCAGTACCTGCCCACCGGCCGCGTCGGTCACATCCAGATCGCCGGCGTGCCGGAACGCCACGAACCCGACATCGGTGAGGTGAACTACGCCTATCTGTTCAAGGTGATCGACGAGGTGTCGGCCGCTTGCGGCTGGGACGGCTGGATCGGTTGTGAATACAGGCCGAGCCGCGGCGCGGTGAAGAACGGCACGTCTGCCGGCTTGGGCTGGCGGCCGACGTAGCGCGCCGGTTCAGGCGCTGGTGGCGGCCTCGCGCACGAAGTCCAGGCGATCCTGACCGAAGAACATCTCGCGGCCGACGAAGCAGGTCGGTGCGCCGAACACGCCGCGCGCCACCGCAGCCTCGGTGTTGGCGATCAGCTTGGCCTTGACCTCGGCATCGCCGACCAGCGCCATGAACGATTCGGCGTCGAAGCCGGCCGCGCCCAGCGTCGAAGCGAGCACCGCCGGGTCACCCAGGTTCGCCGGTTCGACCCACATCGCGCGGAACACCGCGTTCACGTAGGGCATGAAGCGCTGCGGATCGCGCATCTGCAGGCCGACGGCACCGCGCATCAGCGTGAGCGTGTTGATCGGGAAGTGGGGGTTGAACTGGTACGGCACGCCATAGCGACGTGCGAAACGCGGCAGGTCTTCGCCCATCCAGCGGCCTTTGGCCGGCACCATCACCGGGCTTTGGTTGCCGGTGGCCTTGAACACGCCGCCGAGCAGCATCGGCACGTACTGAATCTGCGCGCCGGTGTCGGCCGCGAGCCGGGGCAACTGCGTGTGCGCGAGGTAGGTCGTCGGACTGCCGAAGTCGAAGAAGAACTCGATCGTCTTGGCGGGCATGTGGATCTCCCGTGGCTCGATGCATGGTAGCTGCGCGCCGACGTGACGGCGCAGCGGGTAAGCTCGCGTCCCATGATCGTCTACGGCATTCCCAACTGCGACACCGTGAAGCGTGCGCGAGCCTGGCTCAACGAGCGCGGCAGCGGCCACACGTTCCATGATTTCAAGAAGGCCGGCGTGCCCGAGAAGCGCCTCGACGCATGGCTGAAGGCTTCGGGCTGGGAGACGCTGCTCAACCGCAAAGGCACCACGTGGCGCCAGCTCGATGCCGCCGCGCAGGCGCGCATCACCGATGCGAAGTCGGCACGCGCGCTGATGCTCGAGCAGCCGAGCGTGATCAAGCGGCCGGTGGTCGAGTGGGACGACGGACGCATCACGGTGGGCTTCGACGCCGCGCAGTGGAGCCGGTCTTAGCGCGCGCTGCCGATGCGCACGCCGATGCCTGCTCTCGACCCGGCCGCGGCGCGCGCCGTGGTGCCGCGCGCCGCGTCGACCACCCTGGTGCTGCGTGACGGCGGGCAGGGCATCGAGGTGCTGATGGTCAAGCGCTCGGCGCAGGCCAGCTTCATGCCGGGCTCGTATGTGTTTCCCGGTGGCGCGGTGGACGCGGCCGACGCCGACGCGGCCGTCGACGAGCCGCGTGTGGCGCTGATCGAGCGCATCGGCCGGATCACCGGTGTCGGCGAGCGCGCGCCGGCTTACGCAGTGGCGGCGCTGCGCGAGTGCCGCGAGGAGTGCGCGCTCGACCTCGGTTCCACGCGCGCGCTGCAGCCATGGAGCCGCTGGGTCACGCCGCTGGGCCTGCCCAAGCGCTTCGACACGCTGTTCTTCGTGGCGCGTGCGCCCGAGGGCAGACGCCGCGCGCCCGACGAAGGCGAGACCACCACGCTCGAATGGGTTGCGCCGGGCCGCGCGCTCGAGGGTCACGCGGCCGGCACGTTCCAGATGGAGTTCGCCACCGTGGCCACCGTGCGTTCGCTGTTGCCGTTCGCCAGCGTGCAGGACATCCTCGTGCACGCCGCCGCACAACACGAGATGCGCGCGGTGCATCCGCGCCTGATGCTCGATGCGCAGCATCGCATCACCGGCGTGATGCTGGCCGGCCAAGCCGGCTACGACGCGCTGTTCGGCGACGGACCTTGAGACGCGCCGTCGGCTAGAACTTCTCGAGCCACGGCCGCAGGTCGAGCTCGTGGGTCCAGGCGCTCCGGTGCTGCTGTCGGCCAGATTGGCGTTGGCGGTGGCGAAGCGGCGCTGGTTGCGATATTGGCCCACCGCCGGCGAATCGGTGTGGAAGCGCGCGATGTCCAGCTGCTCGGCTGTGCGCAACGAGCTGACCGCGCCGCCATCGCCTTGGTTTCGTTGAGATCGCGCGCGTACAACTCGCTCGTCAGCGCCGGCGGCGGCTCGGGCCGGAACTGGCCGACGCTGATCAGCGGCGAACGGCTGGATGAACGGGTTCTGCCGGCCGACGGATCTACCGCGGTATCGAACCGCGAAACTCGCCGGGCGCGGTGCCGTGCACGTAAGCGGGCAGCGCGAGCACGCCCAGGCGTCCGTCGTTGGCACGCTGCGCGAGCACACCAGCGGCCACCTCGGCGCCCAGCGCCATGCCGCGGCTTTTGGCGTCGCCGTCGACGATCGCGGCCAGATCGCTGGTGTACGCCGCTTCGTAGACCGCGCCGCGGCTCGGGAACAGGCCCTTGAGCACGCGGTAGGCCGCCTCGTTGATGGCGGCTTCCATCGACGCCCCGGCGCGCGGCGCGACGGGGTGACGAAGAACGGCTGGTGGGTGCCGGCGATCGCCATGGCGGCATCGTAGACGGCGATCTGCACCGTCGCGATGTCCGGGCCGCCGACGCGCTCCTCGATGGTCGCGCCGATGGGCGAGGACGGCACGTTGATCGTGTTGTTGATCGTGTTGATCGCCACCTCGTGCCAGCGCGACACGACGTTCGGCTCGCCCGGCACGACGACAACCGACTTCCCTTGGCCCAGGGTCTGCGCCCTGTCGTCGGGCGCCTCGCCACCGCCGCCGCAGGCGGCAAGGGTGATCGCTGAAAGGACCGCGGTGAAAGAAGGCATGCAAGCGGGAAGCCGCGGAGACCACGGAGACAGGGGATTTCACGGTGGGTCCTTGATGTACGACAGGCCGCCAACCTAGGCGGCCGGGCCGTATCGGTCCATGATGCTTGACCGAAGCTTCGCCGAGGGCGCACCGAAACATCGCCGAAATGCCATGCCGAAGCCGGGAGGCACACACATGAAGGCCAGGGTCGACATCGGCATGAACGCGCCGCGGCTGCAGTTCGGTGCCTTCGTGCTCGACATGGGGCGCGCCGAACTGAGCCGCGCCGGGCAACCCATGGCGCTGCGGCCCAAGGCCCTGGCCCTGCTCGGCCTGCTGGCTAGCCGCGCAGGCCACGCCGTCTCGAAAGAGGAACTGCTGGCCGCCGTGTGGCCCGGGGTGGTCGTCGGCGACGATTCACTGACCCAGTGCGTGGCAGAAGTGCGAACGGCGCTGGGCGATCGCGGTGGGCAGTCGTTCATCCACACGCTGCCGCGCCTGGGCTACCGCTTCGACATGCCTGTGCAGGCGCTGCCAAACGAGGCCCAAGTCGTTGCCGCAGCCGGAATTCCAGGGCCAGCCCTTGCTGCGCCGGACACGGCCTCGGTCGCTGCGAAGGTCGTGTCATCGCGGTGGCCGCGCTACGCCGCGGCGGCCGGCATCGTCTTGGCGACACTCGCCACCACCGCCACACTGCTGCCGGCTTGGCAAGGTCGCTCACCGTTTCAGCGCATCGACGCCGAACTCGCCGCGCGCCGCTCGATTGCGGTGATGCCGTTCGTCGACCGCAGCGCAACGCCTGCGCCGCATGTGGCCGAAGCCGTGGTCGAGGAAATCCTCACCGATGTGGCACGCATGCGCGATTCGCTGGTCATCTCCAGCGGTTCAACCCGGGCGCTGGCCGCACGTGGGCAGACCGATCCTGTGCAAGTCGGTCGCGAACTGGGCGTGCAGTTCGTGCTGACCGGCTCCCTGCAGCGCGACGCAGAGCGCCTGCAGCTCCATGTGCAGCTCGCGCGTGCCGCCGGAGGCGCCGTGTTATGGAGCGAGCGCTTCGATAACGCCGGTGCAAGCGGCCAGAACTGGCAGCGCGAGGTCTCCGGGCGCATTGCCGGCGCGCTGGACGTCAAGATGCACGACGGCGCGATCGACCCCTTGTGGCACGTCGGGCGCAACAGCGAGGCGATGGAGCAGTGGATGCGCGGCGCGTATCTGATGCGGCGCTACAAGACGCGCAAGGAGGTGCTGTGCAGTTGCCAATAGTTCTCGGCGATCGCATCGGGATCGAGGATGCCGTCTTGTTCTTTCAGCGCGTAGCGCTCGGGAAAGTTGTCTTTGATGAACGCGGTGTCGATTGCGCCGTCGATGACGACGTGCGCCACGTGGATGCCTTGGGGGCCCAGTTCGCGCGCCATGCTCTGCGCCAGCGCACGCAGCGCATGCTTCGCGCCCGCAAATGCGGCGAAGCCGGCCGAGCCGCGCAGGCTCGACGTGGCGCCGGTGAAGAGGATGGTGCCGTGGCCGCGTGGCACCATCACCTTGGCGACCTCGCGGCCCATCAGGAAGCCGGCGAGCGCACCCATCTCCCACACCTTGCGGTACACCCGCTCGGTGGTCTCGGTGACGCCGAAGCGCACGTTGGCGCCGATGTTGAAGACGGCGACTTCGATCGGCCCGACGTCGCGCTCGATCGTCGTGACGAGATCGGCCATCTGGGTCTCGTCGCGTGCATCGGAACCGAAGCCGCGCGCCTGACCGCCGTCGGCCTGGATGCGATTCACCAGCGGCTGCAGCTTGTCGGCCGTGCGCCGCGTGACGCAGGCGACGAAGCCTTCGCGTGCGAAACGGCGCGCGATGGCGCCGCCGGTGGCGTCCCCGGCGCCGATCACGAGCGCGGCGCGATGCGCAGGATCCATCAGCGGTACATCCCGTCCCAGTCGGCGGGCACTGCGGCGCTCATGCCGTCAGGCCGTCGGCACCGGGCGGTTGAGCGCGAACACCGCCTCGGGCGACACCGCTGCGTATTCCATGTACCCCATGCGCGCGATCGGCCGCATCTCGCCGGTGCACACCCTGCCGTCGCGGATGAAGGCATCGTCGATGTAGATGCCCACCACCTCGCCGAACACCACGGTGTATGCAGCCTCGGGCCGGCCCGCCGGCGCCGGTAGCGGCTGCACCTTCCACAGCCGGCACTCCAGCGCCGCCGGCGACGACGCCACGCGCGGCGGGCGCACGAAGCGCGACGCGGCGCGCGGCAGCCCGGCGAGTTCGAACTCGTTGACCTGTGGTGCCACGGTGGCCGAACTCAGGTTCATCGCGTCGCGCAGCGCCCAGGTGGCCAGCGAGCAGGTGAACTCGCCAATGGCCTCGATGTTGCGCAGGCTGTCCTTGTGGCCGCCGGACGAAAACATCACCATCGGTGGACGGTCGCTGACGGCATTGAAGAAACTGTAGGGCGCGAGATTGGCGCGCCCTTCGGCATCGATGCTGCCGATCCAGCCGATCGGCCGCGGCGCGACCAGGGCCTTGAACGGATCGTGCGCCAGGCCGTGGTCGCGCTTGCGGGCGTCGTAGTGCATCGGCGCGCGGCCTAGTGGTTGTCTTTGGGAACGAACGCGCCGCGCTGTCCCACCAGGAAGTCGAGGTCCGCGCCTTCGTCGGCCTGCAGCACGTGATCGATGTAGAGCTTCCAGTAGCCGCTGGTCAGTCGCGGCGTCGGCGGCTTCCATTGGGCGCGGCGCTTGGCCAGCTCGTCGTCGCTCACGTGCAGGTGCAGCTTTCGCTTGGGCACGTCGAGCTCGATGACGTCGCCGTTCTTCACCAGCGCGAGCGGGCCTCCGGCCGCGGCCTCGGGCGCGGTGTGCAGCACCACGGTGCCATAGGCCGTGCCGCTCATGCGCGCGTCGCTGATGCGCACCATGTCGGTGATACCCTTCTTCAGCACTTTGGGCGGCAGCGGCATGTTGCCGACCTCGGCCATGCCGGGATAGCCCTTGGGGCCGCAGTTCTTCAGCACCAGGATGCAGGTCTCGTCGACATCGAGGTTGGGGTCGTCGATGCGCTTGTGGAAGTCGTCGCTGTCTTCGAACACCACGGCGCGCCCCTTGTGCACCATCAGCTCGGGCGTGGCCGCGCTCGGCTTGATCACCGCGCCGCGCGGCGCCAGGTTGCCGCGCAGGATCGCGATGCCGGCCTTGGCCTTGAACGGCTTGTCGACCGTCTTGATCACGTCGGGGTTGTCGTTGCGCGCGTCGGCGATGTTCTCGCGCACCGTCTTGCCGGTGACTGTCACGTGGTCGAGGTGCAGCAGCGACGAGATCTCCTTCATCACCGCGGGCAGGCCGCCGGCGTAGCAGAAATCTTCCATCAGGTGCTTGCCCGACGGCTGGATGTCGAGCAGGCACGGCATCTCGCTGGCGAGCGTTTCGAAGTCGTCGATCGACAGCTTGACGCCGAGTCGCCCGGCGATCGCGATCAGGTGGATCACCGCGTTGGTGGAGCCGCCGATCGCGGCCAGCGTCTTGATCGCGTTCTCGAACGCCTCGCGCGTGATGATGTCGCCGATCTTCACGTCCTCGTGCACCAGATCGACGATGCGCCGACCCGCATTGCGCGCGATCACGTTGCGCCGGCCGTCGACCGCCGGGTAGGCCGCGTTGCCCGGCAGCCCGAGGCCGAGCGCCTCGACCATCGAGGCCATCGTGCTGGCCGTGCCCATCGTCATGCAGTGGCCGTGGCTGCGGTGCATGCAGCTCTCGGCATCGAAGAAGTCCTGCAGCTTGAGCGTGCCGGCGCGCACCTGCTCGCTCATGCTCCACACGCCGGTGCCCGAGCCCAGCTCCTGGCCGCGCCACTTGCCGTTGAGCATCGGGCCGCCCGACACGCCGATGGTCGGCAGGTTGGCGCTCGATGCACCCATCACCAGCGCCGGCGTGGTCTTGTCGCAGCCCATCAGCAGCACCACGCCGTCGATCGGGTTGCCGCGGATGCTTTCCTCGACGTCCATGCTGGCGAGGTTGCGATACAGCATCGCGGTCGGGCGCAGCAACACCTCGCCGAGCGACATGACCGGAAACTCCAGCGGAAAGCCGCCGGCTTCGTAGACGCCGATCTTCACCTGCTCGGCGATGGTGCGGAAATGCGAGTTGCAGGGATTGAGCTCGCTGAACGTGTTGCAGATGCCGATCACCGGCCGGCCGTCGAACTGGTCGTGCGGGATGCCTTTGCCCTTGAGCCAGCTGCGATAGGCAAAACCATCGCGGTCTTGCCGGCCGAACCATTGTTGGCTGCGCAGCTCTTCGGGTTTCTTGCGGGGTTTGGTGCTCATGGTGATGCCGATGGGAGTCAGGACGAAGGTGCCATGCGATGGTAGCCCTTGGCACCGACGGTGCGCGCCAGCGGGCTGCGGAAATCGTCGTCGCCGGCGGCCAGGCGCGCCACCACCGCGGCAAAATCGTGGCGCGGGCGCCAGCCCAGCTCTTGACGCGCGCGCTCGTTGACGTACACGCGATCGATCGACGGCAGCATGCTCCAGCCGAGGCGCTGGTAGACCGCCTCGTAGGCCGGCAGATGGCGTCGCGCCACGGCAGGCAGGTCACGCCGCAGCTCGGCCAGGTCGTCGCGGGAGAACGGCGTGGTCGCGCTGATGATGTAGCGCCCGAACCCGATCTCGCGCGCCCGATCGAGCGCCAGCAGGTGCGCATCGACCACGTCTTCGATGTCGACGCGGCGGTACAAAAACTCGCTCACCTTGAGGTTGTCACCGTCGTAGGCGGCGCGCGCGTGTTCGTCGTCGTCACCTTCGGGAAAGAAACGCGAAGTGCGCAGCACGATGCACGGCAGGCCGTGATCGCGCTGCACCAGCTCGCACAGGTCTTCGCCTGCTACCTTGGTGGCGCCATAGATGTTTTTGGGCACCGGCACCACCGCCTCGGTGATCCAGGCCGCCGGTTCGCCGGCCGGCGGCACCAGCGCGCGGCCGAAGGCGCTGGTGGTGCTGGTGAAGACAAAGGCCTGCACACGCGCCGCCACCGCCTGCTCCAGCAGGTTGAGCGTGCCGGTGATGTTGGTGTCGACGAAGGCCTGCCGGCCGTGCGTGGCCACGTGCGGCTTGTGCAGCGTGGCGGCGTGCAGCACGGCGTGCATGCCTTGCATGCACGAGCGCACGAACTCACGGTCGGCGATCGAGCCCACGCGGTGGGTGTATGGCGAGGGCAGTACGTCGATGCCGATGGCCTCGTGTTCGGAGCTCGACAGCACCCGCATCAGGGCCTCGCCGAGATGGCCGGCGCTGCCGGTCACCAGAATGCGCATCGATGGCCTCTCGCTCGAAAGCCGGCGACGATAGCGCAAGCGCGGGGTCGCCATCTGGGAGCGGGCCTCAATCCCGAGTGCGCGGCCATTCGGCCTGCAACAACTGCGCGCTGCGCTGGGCATCGTCGTCGTCGGTCACCAGGCAGATCGATGGCCCATTGGGTTGCAGCGCGATCCCTTCGACCTTGGCCGTGCCGGCCACGCGCCGCATCATCACCAGCTCGCCGCGTGCCGACACTTCGCCCACCACGCTGCCGCGGCACGGGCCATCGGCCACGCTGTCGGCGCTGTGCTCGGCCGCGGCGCTGAACAGCCAGCTGCCATCGGGCCGTGCGGCGCCGTCGGTGAAGCCCAGCGGCACGCCATCGAGCGCACCGAGCTCGAAGTGCTGCACACGCAGCACCGCGCTGCCGCGGCGGCCCGACAGCGCGTCCAGCAACGCCGGCATCGGCAGAAACACGGCGGCATTGGGCAAGCCGTCGCGGCCGCCGCGGTTCAGCAGCACGAGCCGATCGCCGACGACCATCGCGCCTTCGATGTTGAGGCCGCCGAATCGGGCCATCAGCGGCTGGTACAGCGCCGCGAGGTCGAAGGCGTGCACGCGCGACGACGGCGCACCGTCGCGTTCGAGCGGCACGGCAAAGCCGGTGCGGCGGTTCGGGCGCGAGCCCGAGCCCAGCGCCAGCAGCAATGGCTCGGCCGCCCAACCCGCGGGCAGCGACAGCAGCGCCTCGAGATCGGGCTTGCGCCGCTTGCGCGCGCGCTTCGGAAGCGGCAGGTCGCCGCTGCGGATGCGGTGCATCACGCCCGGTGTCGCGCGGTCGCGAAACACCGCGAGGTGGTGCTCGTCGTCGGCCACCACGTAAACGCGCCCGTGCTCGCACACCAGCCCGCTGGCGGCGCACAGATGAGCCCGACGGCTCGGGTGCGAGGCCGCATCGAGGCCGAGGTCGCGCAGGTGAGCGGCGTGCAGCGGCGCGCCGAACGGCGGGGTGCTCATGCCGGCGAGGCTAGCAGGTGCCACGCGCGCCACGGGGCGATGCGATACTGACCGGCCGCGTCGAGCTGCGACGCGAGACCCACCGCAAGGGGCTGACCTTTGAGCATCAACGCCAACACTTTTCGACTCGACGGCCGCGTGGCGCTGGTCACCGGCTCGTCCACCGGCATCGGACTGGCCCTCGCGCGCGGGCTGGGTCATGCCGGCGCCACCGTGGTGCTGAACGCGCGCAATGCCGGCCGGCTGAAGGAGGCCGCCGCGCTGCTGAGCGACGAGGGCCTCAAGGTGCACACGCGCGCCTTCGATGTGACCGACGTGCAGGCGGTCGACGCCGCGGTGGAGGCGATCGAGCACGAGGTCGGGCCAATCCAGGTGCTGGTGAACAACGCCGGCACGACGCGGCGCAAACCCTTCACCGAGATGGCTGACGACGATTGGCACTCGATCATGCACACCAACGTCGACAGCGCGTTCTATGTCGGCCGCGCGGTGGCGCGCCGCATGGTGCCGCGCGGCCGCGGCCGCATCATCAACACCTGCTCGATCATGAGCGAGCTGGCGCGGCCCGGCACCGCGCCGTATGCCACCAGCAAGGGCGCGCTGAAGATGCTCACGCGCGCGATGGCGGTGGAGCTGGCGTCGCACGGCATCACGGTGAACGGCATCGCGCCGGGCTATTTCAAGACCGAGCTCACCGCGCCGCTGGTGGCCGACACCACGTTCAACAACTGGGTTATCAACCGCACACCGGCGCGCCGCTGGGGCGACGTGACGGAGCTGGCGCCGGTGGCTGTGTTCCTGGCCAGCGACGCGTCGAGCTACGTCAACGGCCACATCCTGATCGTCGACGGCGGCATGACCGCCACCGTTTGAAGAAAGAGCATCCACCCACCATGAGCGTGTTCACCAAGACGATCCTCTACACCGCGGCCGACGGCCGTGCGCGCTGGCGCGACGAATCGATTGCGCTCACCGAGGGCAAGCCGCAGGCGCGGCTGTCGCCGCTGATGCAAAGCGGCGGCTACCAGCTGCGCGAGAGCCCGATCGGCTTTCGCAGCGAGTTTCATTGCACCGAGAACCCGCAGTGGGTGTTCATCCTGCGCGGCCACATGGAAATCGGCCTGCAGGACGGCAGCTCGCGGGTGTTCACGCCGGGCGAACACTTCTACTCGGCGGACATGCTGCCCACCGGGGCGCAGTTCGACCCCGCCGTGCACGGCCACTGGAGCCGTCAGGTCGGCAGCGAGCCGCTGGTGACCCTGTTCGTGCGCGGCTGAAGGCACCGCGCCAACACGCCGCAGGCTCTAACGCTTGCGCCGCACCGTGGACAGGTTGGTGGCCATGGCCTGCACGATGCCCGATACCAGCGCGCCTTCGGACACGCGCGCATCATGGTTCATGACGCGGGTGCACAGCTCCAATGCCGTGCGCAGCTGCTTCTCGGTGAGTCGGGCGGCGGCCTCGAGCCATTCGCGCTCTTGCTGCTCGTCGTAGGTTTCGGCCAGGGGGTCCGCCTTTCGTGCGTGGAGGCGCACTGTCCCACATCGGTTCGGCACACGCAAACCACTTCTGGGCGGCGACGACCCGGCCATGACGCCCGCGCGGTCATACTTGGCAACTCGTCTTGAAACTGGAGACCGCAAGACCATGGATCTTTCGCGCTTCGCCCGCCGCCGCTACACGCGCGGCGCCACGCCGATCGAGCCGCTGCCGCGTTTCTCGGCGGCGCTGGGCGCGACGTGTCCCGGCGGCAAGGGCCCCGAGGTGTGGATCAAGCGCGACGACCTGCTCGGTCTGTCACCGGGCGGCAACAAGACGCGCAAGCTCGAGTTCCTGGTCGCCGACGCGCTGCAGCAAGGTGCCGATACGCTGATCACCTGCGGCGCGCCGCAGTCGAACCATTGCCGCCTGACGCTCGCGGCCGCAGTCAAAGAGGGCATGAAGTGCCGCTTCGTGATCGAAGAGCGTGTGGCCAACAGCTACCGCGACGATGCCAGCGGCAACCACTTTCTGTTCCGGCTGTACGGGGTCGAAGACATCACGGTGGTGCCGGCGGGCAGCGACATGGCCGCGGCGATGCAGCGCGTCGCCGATGCGCTCCAAGCACAGGGCCGCAAGGGCTACGTCATCCCCGGCGGCGGCTCCAACGCGATTGGCGGCCTCGGCTACGTGGCCTGTGCGCAGGAGTTGCAATCGCAGGCCTTCGAACGCGGCGTGGGCTTTCACAGCGTGGTCGTCGGCTCGGGCAGTTCGGGCACGCATGGCGGCCTGCTCACCGGCTTTCTCGGCAACCGGATCGAGACGCCGATCATCGGCATCGACACCAGCCGCGAACCGGAGCAGCAAGTGCCGCTGGTGCATGCCGAGGCGCAGGCGGTGAGCGATCTGCTCGGGCTCGAGCTCCAGGTGCCGCAAGGCGCGGTGCGCTGCGTCGGCGGCTACTGGCAGCCGAAATACTCGGTGCCGAACCGGCGCATGGTCGAGGCGGTGCAGATGCTGGCGCGCTCCGAGAGCATCCTGCTCGACCCGGTGTACACCGGCAAGGTGATGGCCGGCCTCATCGGCCTGGCGCGAGCGGGCGAGTTGCGCGCCGGCGAACGCGTGCTGTTCCTGCACACCGGCGGCGTGCCGAGCCTGTTCGCCTATCAAGATGTGCTGCTGAAGCCTGGCGTCGACCTGGCGCCCTAGCGCCGGTTGCGGACCGCCTTCAGGTGGTTGCGCGCGCCGCGGCGCGGCGGCTGCTGACGAGCTGGATCGCGGCCACCGCCGCCGCGAGCAGCAGGCCGAGCAGATCGGTCATCCAGCCCGGCTTGATCAGCAGCAGCGCGGCGGCGATCAGCATCGCGCGTTGCCACCACGTGGCCGGCCGCAACAGGTAGCCGAACAGCCCGGCGGCCAGCAGGATGACGCCGAGCGTGGCCGACACGGCGGCATGCAGGCTGGTGGTCCAGTCGCCGATCATCAGCAGCGCCGGCTCGTAGACGAACATGAAGGGCACGATGTAGGCCGGCGCCGCCGACGCGCATCGCCGCCCAGCCGGTGCTCCACATGTTGGCCTTGGCCAGGCCGGCCGCCGCGAACACCGCCAGCGCCACCGGCGGCGTGATGGCCGACAGGATGGCGAAGTAGAACGCGAACATGTGCGCCGCCGGCGTGACCGCGCCGAGCTTGATGATGGCCGGCACCAGCAGCGAAACCATCACGATGTAGGCCGGCGTGGTGGGCATGCCCATGCCGAGCACGATGCCGGCCATCGCGGTGAGCACCAGCGCCAGCACCAGCGAGTTCTGCGCCAGCGCGATCACCAGCTGCGTGAACGTGATGCCCAGGCCGGTGATGGTGACGCAGCCGATCACGATGCCGGCGCAGGCGCAGGCCATCGCCACCGCCAGCGTGTTGCGCGCGCCTTCCTCCAGCGCGCCGAGCACGCTGCGCCAGCTGATGCCCTGGCGCGTGCTGGCGCGCAGCAGCGCCACCGGCAGGCAGCACAGCGCCGCGACCAGCGCCGACAGCGGCGCCGAGTAGCCCATGAACAGGCCCGTCAAGATGATCACGATGGGGATGAACAGGTGCCCGCGCTCGACCATCACGCGGCCCATGCGCGGCAGCTCCGCGCGCGGCACGCCGGCCAGGCCCTCGCGCTTGGCGACGAAGTGCACCGCGAAGAACACCGCCACGTAGTACAGCAGCGCCGGAATCGCCGCCCACATCGCCACCTGGCGTACGGCACGGCCAGGAACTCGGCCATCACGAAGGCCGCCGCGCCCATGATCGGCGGCATCAACTGGCCGCCGGTGGAGGCCACCGCCTCGACCGCGGCGGCGAACGGCGGCTTGAAGCCGGTGCGCTTCATCAGCGGGATCGTGATCGGCCCGTCGACCATCACGTTGGCCACCGCGCTGCCCGAGACGGTGCCGAACAGCGACGAGCTGACCACCGCCACCTTGCCCGGCCCGCCGGCCTGGTGGCCGGTGAGCGCCATCGCGAAGTCCATGAACAGCTGGCCGGTGCCGCTGCGCTCCATGAAGGCGCCGAACAGCACGAACAGCATCACGTAGGAGGCCGACACGCCCGAGCGTCGAGCCGAAGATGCCCTCGGTGGAGTAGTACAGCTGCTCCAGCAGCACCGGAAACTTGACCTGCGTGAACAGCGTCGCGTAGACGAGAAAGACAATCGCCGTCAGCGGCAGCGCCCAGCCGATCACGCGCCGCGTGCCCTCGAGCACGCACCAGCACCGCGACGATCGCCGTAGAACTTGTCCCACGGCGTCAGGTCGTCGATGTAGATGATGCGGTTGGTGAAGACCTGGTAGTTGACGAAGATGTGCAGCACCGCGCCCCAGCCGAGCAGCAACAGGGCCGCATCGAATGCACGCGCGAGCACGCCGCCGCCCGGGCGCAGCGGGAACAGCAGGAACACCAGCGTCAGCGCGAACAGCAGGTGCGTGCCGCGAAAGATCACGGCCTCGGGCGGCCCGAAGCCGGCCACCCACATGTGGTACAGCGACATCGTCACCGCGATCACGACCACCAACGCGTGCAGCGCGCGGGTGGTTGGTGCTGTGGCGGCGTTTTCTTCCTGGGCCATGCGGGCGGCGGTCCGATCGCGCTGGCGGCCGATCAAGCGCTCAGATCGCGCCCTTCTCCTTGTAGAACTTGGCCGCGCCCTTGTGCAGCGGCACGCCGATGTCGAGGGCCATGTCCTTGGGTGTGAGGCCGCTGATGGGCTTGACCACCGCGGCCATCGCATCGACGTTTTCGGCCATCGCCTTGGTCATCTTGTAGACCGTGTCCTCGGCCAGGTCGCAGGCAGCGACGATGTGGGTGGAGTAGCCGATCACCGGCACGTCGTTGTCCTGCTTGGGATAGGTGCCTGCCTTGATGATCAGCTTGTTGTAGCCGGGGTTGGCCTTCTTCAGCGCGGCCATCGTCTTGTCGTCCACCGGCACCAGCTTGACGTCGCGCGCGCTCGCCAGGTCCATCACTGCTGACGCCGGCGCCGTGGTGCCCAGCGTGAAGACCTGCGCGTGACCGTCCTTCATCATCGACACCGCGTCGGTGTAGGCGGCCTGGAAGTTGGTCTTGCTGAGCGACTGGTAGTTCATGCCGTTGATCTCGAGCACCATCGCAGTCAGGATCTCGGCCGTGTTGCCCTTGGGCTGCGTGACCAGCGACTTGCCCTTGAGGTCGGCGAACGAGTTCACCTTGGCGTCAGCCGTGGCCACCACCTGGAAGTACTGCGGGTACAGGTTGGCCACCTGGCAGACGTTCTTCACCTGCTTGGGATAGGGCGCGCGACCGGCGATGCCGTCGACCGTGGTGCTGGAGTTTGCAAAGCCGATGTGCGCTTTGCCTTCGTCGACGCCGCGGACGTTGGCGATGCCGGCGCCGGGTTGCTGCTGGATCTGCAAACCGGGCACCGCTGCTTCCCACATGCCTTTCAGGGCACCGCCCAGCGGTACCCACGAGCCGCCCTGCGGCCCGGTCATCAGGGTGACCTGCTGCGCGGCAGCGGTGGTGGCGAACAGCGCGGCGGTGGCGGCCGCCAGCGAGTGAATCAGCGTCTTCATGGATGTCTCCATCTGTGGCGTAGGCCCGCCGTGGCTTCGCCCCCGGCGCGGGGTGCGGCCAGTCTAGCCACCTCGGGCGACCGGCAGTCTCCTCGCTTGCCCGCAGCCGCCGCGCCGGGTCGCGACAAATCCTCAGCGTCTTGCGTTCGCGGGCCGTGCGGTGGTGGCCGGTTCAGGTGACCATCGTGCGGCTCGCATCAAGAGGTCGCTCGATTGCAGGATCTGGCGACGCAGCAAAGGGGGATAAGCCGGCGGAAGGCCGGCGACGAAGCGGCGCACGGTCAGCGCGGCTGGCCGTGACCCGTATCCGTCGAGCAGTGCATCGAGCCATTCCCAGTCGAAGAAGGCCCCGCCGTGCTGGCGCACGTCGAGCAGCATCTGCAAGGCGGGCTCGATCAGCGGTTCCGACGCGCCGGCGCGAAGCGCGTGATGCAGGTAGCCCATGCCCTCGACCACCCAGGGCTCGGGGCGCCGGTTGGCGGGATCGGCCAGGCGGCGGAACCAGCGCTCGCGCTGGGCAGCATCGCTCGACAGGGCATCGCGGACGAAGCCGAACTGGGCACGCCGGTCCGGGCTTTCGATGCGCGCGGCCTGCGCATCCAGCACCGCGCTCGCATCGGGCACGTCGCGCAGCGCCAGCGCGACCGCCAGCGCGGTCTCGTCCGACTCGCCGAGCTTCAGACCCGGCAGTGCGGTGTCGCGCCGCCAGAGCGAGCGCAGCCACGCGGTCGTGTCGGGCGTGATGGCGAGCGTGCGCAGGCCGCGCAGCCAGATGCCCTTCTGCGACGGCGTGGCCGCCGCACCGAGCCGAAGCTGCAGCAGCGCTTCCAGGCCCGGCGCGGCGGCGCGGCGCTGCGCCGGTTGCAGGAACAGCCACCACAGCGAACGAAAGTCGCGCAGCAGCCGCGCTGCCACGAGTTCGTCGGGCTCGCTGCGCAGCGCGTCCAGCGCGGTCGACAGCAGCCGCATCGGCGGCAGGCGCCCGGCCAGCACCTCGTCCCACAGGGCCGACCAGGCCACCGCGCGGTCCAGCGGATCGACCAGACGGCCGAGCCCGGTCATCAGCGTGCCGGTCGTTCGCGCGTCGAGCTGGAACTCACCGTAGCCCCAGGCCCCGCTGCCGGCGAGCACCGCCTGTGGCGCGCAGCCGTCCAGGCTTGAGGTCAGGTCCACCTCGGGCCGATCGAGATCGACCGTGACGCGGCGCATGCTGCCCTCGCAGAGCAGCCCCACATGCAGCCGCTGCGGCCAGTGGCGCCCGCGCTGCTGCGGATCGATCTCGCGCAGGCGCAGGTGCTCGACTCGCTGGCCATGGCTCGACAGCTCGGTGCGGATCGCCGGCCGGCCGGCCTCGTCGATCCAGACCCGGCTCCAATGCGACAGGTCGAACTTCGCGCGCGGCGCGAGGGCGGCGATCAGATCGTCCCAGTTGGCGTTGCCGAAGGCGTGGCGGCGCAGATGGTCGCGCAGCCCGTCGCGGAAGTTCTCCTCGCCCAGCATCGCCTCGAGCTGGCGCATCACCACTGGCGCCTTCTGGTAGATGATCGGTCCGTACATGCTGGCTGCGTCGAGCAGGTTGTCCAGCGGCTGTCGGATCGGGTGGGTGCCCGGCGAGCGGTCCACCGCGTAGGCACCCGGTTGATGGGCCAGGAAGAACGCCAGGTCGTGCTGGATCTCGGGGAACAGCGGCTGCGCGATCTTGGCCGCCATGAAGTTGGCGAACACCTCCTTGATCCACACGTCGTCGAACCAGCGCATCGTGACGAGGTTGCCGAACCAGGCGTGTGCCACCTCGTGCGCGATCACCTGCGCGCGGGCGAATTCGTCGGATCGGGTGGCCGACTCCTCGAGCAGCACCGTGTCGGCGTGGTAGGCGATGGCGGCGGCGTGCTCCATCGCCGGGAAAGGAAAGGTCGGCACGAGCACGACGTCGAGCTTCGCGAACGGATGGTCGATGCCGGTGTAGCGCGCCATGAAGTCGAGCGCGCGCGGCGTGCAGATCGAAGATCGCGTCGCGGTTGCGCCCGAACTTCGCCGCGTCGGCCTCGCGGTGGAAGATGCGCATCGTGTGCCCGTCGCGTTCGGCGGAGTCGACCTGCATCGCTCCCACGGTGAAGGCCACGAGGTAGGTCGGCAGCGGCGGCGTCTCGTCGAAGCGGACACGTACGCGCTCGCCGATCGATTGCCGGGCGGCTTCGCGGCCGTTGGCCACCGACTGCCACGCGGCGGGGTGCTCGAGCGTCAGGGTCCAGCGGCCTTTCAGGTCGGGCTGGTCGAAGCACGGGATCGCGCGCCGCGCGTAGGCTGGAACGAACACGGTGAACAGCATGTCGTCGCCGCGGTTCAGGGGCCCGTCACCGGCGGTGAAGTCGATCTCGATGACGTTCTCGCCGTGCATCAGGCGCTCCGGCGGGATCACCAGGTGGCCGTTGACCGATCGCGCCTCGGTCGGCTGTCCGTTGCTGGTGATACCGACGGGCTGCGGCCGGTCGGGATCGAAGTCGAGCACCAGCGCCTGGTCGCTGCGTGCCAGCTTGAACCGCACGACGTTGCGCCCGGCGATGGGCTGATCTTTCTGCGGCGGGATCGACAGGCGAAGCTCGTAGCGCAGGTCACTGACGCGGCCCGCCCGTTGTTCCGCCAGCGCGCGTGCGACGCCGGGGGCGGGATCGGCGGTTTGCGGCCAGGCACCGACCGCGGCAAAGAGCGCGCAGCCCATTCCGACGGCAACGAGGCGGGCACAGCGAAGCTGAGTGCCGAACATCGGTCACTCTGGCAGCGAGTTGTTGGACAACGAGACGCGAGAATCCGGTTGCCGACAATGCGGCCGCGCAGCGCTCATCGCTTGGCGCCCGCGCCGTTGAGCGCACGGTAGGCGCGGATCAACTGGCTGTCGTCGGCTGCGCCGTGGCCGAGGCCGCTCGCAGCGAGGAACATCTGCATCGCCGCAGCCGACAGCGGCAGCCCGGCCTTCAGCGCGCGCGCCTCGCCGAGCACGATGCCCAGGTCCTTGACGAAGATGTCGACCGCGCTCGTCACCGGTGGGTCGTCCTGCATCATGCGCGGGCCGCGGTCGCCCCACATCCAGCTATTGCCGGCCGACACCGAGATGATCTCGTGCATCGTGGCCAGTGACACGCCGGCGCGCTCGGCCAGGTGCATCGCCTCGGCGGCGGCGGCGATGTGCACGCCGCACAGCAGTTGGTTGATCATCTTCGCGGTCGAGCCGAGGCCCGCGTCGCGGCCGACGTCGAAGATGCGTTGGCCCACGGCGCCGAACACCGGCGCGTGCACGCTCGATCGCGGCCGCGTCGCCCGAGACCATGATCGTCAGCGAGCCCGCGGTCGCGCCCTTGACGCCGCCGGACACCGGCGCGTCGAGCATGGCCAGCCCCATCGCGGCCAGCCGCTCGGCCGTGGAGCGAGCCAGCGCCGGCGCCTGCGTGCAGGCGGCGACGACGATGCCGCCCCGGGCCAACGCGGCGGCGGCACCGACGTCGAACAGCACCGCCTCCGCTTGCTCGCCCGACACCACCATCAGCCACAACAACTCGGCGTCACGCGCCGCGTCGGCGGCACTGGCCGCGGCGGCACCACCGGCGGCCACGATCGCATCGACTGCGCCCGTCCGGATGTCGAAGCCACGCACCGCGTGGCCGGCTTTCAGCAGGTTGAGCGCCATCGGAACGCCCATCGCACCCAGGCCGACGAATCCGATGCGCACGGGCGGCCCTACTCCTTGACCGCGCCAGTCATCGCCGACACGTAGTGTTCGACGAAGAAGGCGTACAGCACCACCAACGGCAGCGAGCCGACCAACGCGCCGGCCATCAGCGAACCCCAGCGGTACTGGTCGCCGTCGGTGAAGGCCGAGAGGATCGCCACCGGCACGGTCTTCTTCTCGGTGCTGTTGATGAAGGTGAGCGCGTAGATGAACTCGTTCCAGCACAGCGTGAGGCAGAAGATCGATGCCGAGATCAAGCCGGGAATGGCCAGCGGCAGGATGATCTTGGTGAGGATCTGCCAGCGATTGGCGCCGTCGATCAGCGCGCACTCCTCCAGCTCGTACGGGATGGTCTTGAAGTAGCCCATCAGCAGCCAGGTGGAGAACGGGATCAGGATCGTCGGGTAGGTGAGGATCAGCGCGAACGGCGTGTCGAACAGGCCGTACTGGTAGACCACGGTGGACAGCGGAATGAACAGGATCGACGGCGGCACCAGGTAGGCCAGGAAGATCGCGCCGCCGACCCACTGCGCGCCGCGGTAGCGGATGCGCGTGATCGCGTAGGCCGCGAACACGCTGGCGATCAGCGACAGGATGGTCGCCGCGACCGCGATGAACATCGTGTTCCACAGCCACAGCGGGTACTCGGTCTTGAACAGCAGGTCGTGGATGTGCTCGAACGTCGGCGCCAGCGTGTAGTAGGGGTTGTGCTTGTCGAGGTCGAGCAGCTGGTCCTTCGGCTTGATGGCCGTCATCACCATCCAGTAGAACGGGAACAGCAGCACGACGACGATGATCGACAGCGGCAGATAGACGTTGACCAGCCGCTGCGGCAAGGTCGACAGGTAGCTCATGCCCTCCGTGTCGTCGGTGGCACCGGGTTTCTTGACAACCGCTTCAGTCATTGTCTTCACCCTGCTGCCACTTGCGGCGCTGCAGCCCGAACCACGACACCAGGATCGCGGCGAGCAGGAACGGCACCATCGCGGTCGAGATCGCCGCGCCTTCGCCGATGCGGCCGCCCAAGATCGCGGTGTTGTAGCTCATCGTGGCCATCAGCTCGGTGGCGCCGGCCGGCCCGCCGTTGGTGAGCACCTTGATGAGCTGGAAGTCGGTGAACGTGAACAGCACCGAAAACGTCATGACTACGGCGATGATCGGCGTCAGCAGCGGGTAGGTGATCTTGACGAACATCTGCCAGCGCGTGGCGCCGTCGAGCGTGGCGGCCTCGTACAGCGACGGCGGCACCGTCTGCAGGCCCGCCAGCAGCGTGATCGCGATGAACGGCACGCCGCGCCAGACGTTGGCGAAGATCACGCTGTAGCGTGCATTCCACGTCTCGCCGAGGAAGTTGATGTTGCCGCTGAGCAGCCCGAGCTGGCGCAGCGACCACGAGACGATCGAGAACTGCGGGTCGAAAATCCACCAGAAGGCGATCGCCGACAGCACGGTCGGCACGATGAACGGGATCAACACCACCGCGCGGATGATGGCCTTGAACGGCAGGTGCTGGTTCAGCAGCAGCGCCAGGTACAGGCCGATGCCGAACTTGATGACGCTCGCCACCACGGTGTAGAAAATGGTGAAGAACACCGCCGTCTGGAACTTCGAGTCGCCGATGATCCACTCGTAGTTCTCGAGTCCGACGAACTCGCCCGGCGTGCCGATCTTGGCGTCGGTGAACGACAGCCAGATGCCGAGACCCAGCGGGTACACGAGGAACAGCAGCAGGAACGCCGCCGCCGGCAGCATGAACAGCAGCCCGAGGAAGTTCCTGTTTTGCCAGAGGAGGCTCATCGCTACGCGTGCATCCGAGGCGGCCGGCAGGCCGCCTCGGGGTTGGTCATCGATAGATGCGCTTGGCCTGCCGTTCGGCCACCGCGATCGCGTCCTTGATCGACGCCCTGCCGGTGCACACCGAGGCCACCATGTCGAGCATGATGAAGTCGGCCAGTGCCGCGGCCGCCTTTTCGCCCACCGAGCCGAGGCCGCCGGCGGTCAATGTGCGCTTGGCTGCGTCGCGCAGCATCGACAGCTTCGGATCGGACTTCCACACCGGGTTGGCGTCGTAGGCGTTGAGCGGGTGCGTCAGGTAGGCCACCGAGTCGATCAGCCACTTGTCGAACTGCTGCGCGTCGAGCATGAACGCCATGAACGACTTGCAGGCGTTGGGCACCTTCGAGTACTTCATGATCATCAGCGGGTACGCGATGTGGAACTCGGTGGGGTGCCCGACAGGACCGACCGGCCACAGCGAGTGGTTCATGTCGTCCATCACTTCCTTGGCCTTCGCGTCGCCCTTGGCCGCGGCCGCCTTGGCGGCGGCGTAGATCGACACGCCGTTGTTGGTGAGCGAGACCTGGCTTTCCAGGAAGGCCTTGTTGTTGAACGCGTCGTTCCACGACGCCGTGCCGCTGACGAAGGTGTCGGACAGTGCCTTGACGTATTCGAGGGCCTTCACCGTCTCCGGCGAATTGATGACCACCTTGTCGCTCTTGTCGACCAGGTTGGCGCCCTGCGACCACAGCGCCCAGTGCACCCAGGCGTTGCCGTCGCCGGAGGCGCGGCCGAGCGCGAAGCCGCCGGGCACCGACTTCTCCTTCAGCGCCTTCATCAGCTCGAGGAAGCCGGCGGTGTCCTTCGGGATCTCCTTGAAGCCCGCCTTCTCGATCATGCTCTGGCGGTAGTTGATGACGTTGCCGTTGTAGGCCACGGGAATGGCGATCCACTTGCCGCCGCTCTTGCCGTAGGTCTCGGCGGTCGGCACCCAGCCGCCGTACTTCTTGCCGAGGAAGCCCGCGACGTCGGTGACGTCGACGCACTTGGCCGGAAACAGGTGCGGCAGCGAGTACAGGCCCCAGAACATGTCGGGACCCTGGTTGGTGTTGGCCGCGACGCTCGCCTTGGGCTGCACGTCGTCGAGCGACTCGTTGATCACCTTGACCTGCACGCCGGTGGCGGTGGTGAAGGCGGCGACCAGCGCCATGAAGCTGTCTTCCTCGCTCTGCACGAAACGCTTCCAGCGCAGCAGCTGGATCTGCGCGCCCTTTTCGGGCTTCCACGGCGCGGCCTGTGCCCAGGCACTGGCGAACAACGCGAGGTTGGCCGTTGCGCCGGCGCCCGCAAGCGCGGCGCCGGACTGGATCGCATGGCGGCGGGTGAAGGTACGTTCGGTCATGGTTGTCTCCTCTGCGGATGGTTTGGTTGGCAAGAAGGCGAGCGTGCGACTGCTAGATCCGTTGGCCGCTCGTCGGGTCGAACAGGTGCGCGCAGTCGCCGCGCGGGCGCAGCCGGATCTTCTGGCCAGGTTGGAACTCGTGGCGCTCGCGAAACACGCCCACCAGTTCCTGCTGACCGAGGCGTGCGAACAACTGCGTTTCGGAGCCGGTGGGCTCGACCACCACGACCTCGGCGTCGAAGCCGTCGTCGGCGATGTCCAGGTGCTCGGGCCGGATGCCGTACACCACCGGCGTGCCATCGGTAGCCGCCGCGGCACGCGGCGCTGGCAAGCGGGCACCGTTGGCTGCCTCGACCATGCCGCCGGTCAGGCGGCCTTCGATGAAGTTCATCGCCGGCGAGCCGATGAAGCCGGCAACGAAGCGGTTGACCGGGTGGTCGTACAGCGCCAACGGGCTACCGATCTGTTCGACCCGGCCGTCGTGCATCACGACGATCTGGTCGGCCATCGTCATCGCCTCGATCTGGTCGTGCGTGACGTAGATCGACGTTGTCTTCAGCCGCTGGTGCAACTCCTTGATCTCGGTGCGCATCTGCACGCGCAGCTTGGCGTCGAGGTTCGACAGCGGCTCGTCGAACAGGAAGACCTGCGGATCGCGCACGATCGCACGACCCATCGCCACGCGCTGTCGCTGGCCGCCCGAGAGCTGGCGCGGAAAACGATCGAGCAGCGCGTCGAGCCCGAGGATGCCCGCTGCCTGCTTGACGCGAGAGTCGATCTCGGCCTTCGGCGTCTTGGCCAGACTGAGCGAGAACGCCATGTTGTCGCGCACCGTCATGTGCGGATACAGCGCGTAGTTCTGGAACACCATCGCGATGTCGCGTTCCTTGGGCGGCACCTGGTTGACGACCTTGCCGCCGATGCGGATCTCGCCGCTGCTGATGTTCTCCAGGCCGGCGATCATGCGCAGCAGCGTGCTCTTGCCGCAGCCCGACGGGCCGACCAGCACGGTGAACGAGCCGTCTGCGATCGCGATGTCCACGCCGTGCAGCACCTCGACTTCGCCGAAGCGCTTTTTCACCGACTGGATGTCGACACGGGCCATGTGCGGAAGTGGAGGGCTTCGGGCGGAAGGGGCGAGTTCCGACGGGTGGCGCGAGTGGCGGACCCTACGCGCTCGCCCACGGGCTGTCACCGAGGGGATACCCGTTCCGACCCCCGAACTTGTCTGATAACCTGATGACATGCCTGCCGCGCTCGCCCCCTCGCTGGCGGTTGCAGAGCCGCTGGTGGCCGAACGACTGTCCGATCGCCTGGCCGCGCGCCTGATCGGGCAGATCGAAAGCGGGCGCCTGCAACCGGGCCAACGCCTGCCCAGCGAAGCGCAACTCGCGGCCACGCACGGCGTGTCGCGCTCGGTGGTGCGCGAGGCCGTGCACCAAGTCAAGTCACGCGGCCTGGTGCGCTCGCGCCAAGGGTCGGGTGTGTTCGTGTCGCAGGCCCTTCGGCGCCAGTCACTGGTGTTCGACCCGCAGGTGTTGGAATCGATCGACGCCGTGGTGCAGGTGGTGGAGTTGCGCCGCGTGATGGAAGGCGAGATGGCGGCGCTGGCCGCCGAGCGCGCCACGCGCGTGCAGGTGTCCGGCATCAAGCGCGCACTGCAGGCGATCGACACTGCCACCAGCCGCGGCGACCTTGCGGTGAGCGAAGACTTCGCCTTCCACCGCGCGATCGGCGAGGCCACCGGCAACCCGCAGTTCGTGCGGCTGCTGAGCTTCATCGAGCAGTACCTGCTCGATGCGATGCGCGTCACCAAGGGCTACGAGGCGCAGCGCGCCGACTGGATGCAACATGTGCGCGAGGAGCATCGCGCGATCTACGATGCCATCGCGGCCGGCGACCCGGCGGCGGCGCGCCGTGCCGCGGTGCGCCACCACCAGCAGGGCGAACACCGGCTGGCAGAAGGCGGCTACGTGCGCCGGCGCTCCAAGCTGGCAAGGAGAGTCAAATGAAGATCTTGATCACCGGTGGCACCGGCTTCGTCGGCTCGCGTCTGGCGCGCGAACTGCTCAAGCGCGGCAAACTCAACGGCAAGGCGATCCAGCAGATCGTGCTCGCCGATCAGTTCCCGTTGCCGGCCGCAGCGGCCGAGTTGGGCAACGACCCGCACGTGCAGGTGCGCGTGGGCAAGCTCCTCGAACAATGCGAGGCCTTCAAGTCCGACCGCTTCGACGGCGTGTTCCACCTCGCGTCGGCGGTATCGGGCGAATGCGAGGCCGACTTCGAGCTCGGCCTGCGCTCCAACCTCGACAGCACGCGCGCGCTGCTCGATGCGCTGCGCGCTGCGGGCAACGCGCCGCGCTTCGTCTTCTCCAGCTCGGTCGCCGTGTTCGGACCCGACGCCAGCAACCCGATGCCGCCGCTGGTGCGCGACGACACGCTGCCCACACCGCAGACGAGTTATGGCACGCACAAGCTGGTGTGCGAGCACCTGGTGGCCGACTACACGCGCAAGGGATTCATCGACGGCCGCAGCGCGCGGCTGATGACGGTGACGGTGCGCCCGGGCAAGCCCAACGGCGCCGCGTCGTCGTTCTTCAGCGGCATCATCCGCGAGCCGCTCGCCGGCCAGGAGGCGATCCTGCCGGTCGACCCGTCGGTGTCGCACCCGGTGTCGTCACCGAACCGCACGGTGCAGGGCCTGATCGCGGTGTTCGAGGCCACGCAGGAGCAGATGGGCGGACGTGCGGCGCTCAATCTGCCGGCGCTCAATGTCAAGGTGAGCGACATGCTGCAGGCGCTCGAGGCCGTGGCCGGCAAGGCCACGCGCGCGTTGGTCAAGCAGCAGCCCGACGCCGACCATCCAGCGCATCGTGGCCGGCTGGTCCAAGGGTGCGGTGGCGGCGCGCGCCGAGAAGCTCGGCCTGCAGCCGGAGAAGGAATTCGCCGACATCGTGCTGCAGTACATCCACGACCACCCGGGCGCGGTGACCGACGGTGCGAAGAAGGCCGCCGCCGACTACGAGCGCACGCGCAAGAACTGAAGCGCCGTCACGCCGGCGCGTGCTGCTCGAGCCGCTGCTTCAGGCGCGCGAGGCCCTCGACGGCGCGCTGCGACAGCAGCCGGCTCGCGGCCGGCCACAGCGCGGTGCGCACGGCCTCGTCGTCGCCCGGATGCCGACTGCCCATGCGCCAGGTCAGGCGGCAGCTGTGCGGCGTGAGCGCCGCAAACTGCATCTCCATGCGCGGCAGCAAAGGCGTCAGGTCGCCTTCGGTGGCCAGCCAGGCGTCGGCACGTGCCTCGCGCACGTGGATGCCCACCTCGACGCGTCCGCGCCCAGGCACCTCGACGGTCTCGCGGTACGCCTTGCCGACGCTCGCGTGCGCCAGGTCGTCGGCCGAGACCACGCCGATCACGCCGGGGAACCACTCGCCGAAATGCTCGAGGTTGGTGGCGTAGTCGTACACCGCCGCGACCGGGCAGGCGATGTCGACCGACTGTTCGGCCAGCAGCTGCACAGGTGCGCCGCGTCAGGCCGCCGCGGGGCCGCGCCAGGCGGTTTGCGCGACCGCGGCCTGCGGCCGACGCGACCACAGCGCGGCCAGCCACGAGCGCGCCGTGGGCGGCGTGCGCGGCTCGCGCCGCAACCCGTCGGTGCACAGATCGAGCGTCGCGCGTTCGCCGAGCGCCATCACGAACAGCGGCTGCCCGGTGTCGACCACGAAGCTCTCGCCCGGATCGAGCACGATGTCGCGCGGGTCGTTGTCGATCGTGACCCACAGCGTGCCGGTGACGGCGCGCAGCAGCGTGCCCTGTGCGGCGTTGAGACGAAGGCCACGCCGGGCTCCAACGGCCAGCCGGGCGTTCGGGGTATTGATCCACATGGCATGCTCCTTCAGAATGTGAGCGGGCCTGCTTGAACATCCCTCTGCGGCCCGAATGTCCCGAATGATCCACCTGGGATGCCATCGGCGCAAACGATGATTTGGAATCTCTGACATTCCACCCAAGCATGCGAAAAGACATCGATCGATTGCCGCCGTTGGACCTGCTGCTGGCCTTCGAGGCGGCGGCGCGGCACTTGTCGTTCACCCGCGCGGCGGCCGAGCGCTTCGTCACGCAATCGGCCGTGAGCCGGCAGATCCGCGCACTGGAAGACGACCTCGGCGTCGCACTGTTCGCGCGCCAGCACCGCGCGCTGGTGCTCACGCCGGCGGGCGAAAAACTGCTGCTCGCCTGCCAGAACATGCTGGCGCAGATGCGGCGCACCGTGGCGAGCATCCGCGCGCCGGCCGCGCGCGAGGTGCTGGCGATGTCGACCACGCCGAGTTTTGCGTCGTTGTGGCTGATCCCGCGGCTGCGCGATTTCACGCAGGCCAACCCCGGGGTCGACGTGCGGATCGACGCCAGCTACGAAATTCGCGATCTGCGTGCCGACGGCTTCGACATCGCGGTCCGCTACCAGCGTGCCAACGCCGGCGACGGCGAGCCGTTGTTCAGCGAATCGATGCTGGCGGTGTGCGCGCCCTCGCTGCTCAAGGCCAAGGCGCCACCGCTGAAATCCCCGACCGATCTGCACGCGCACACGCTGCTGCAGATCGAGATCGCTCCGGGCACCGGCATGCCGCTGGAGTGGGAGTCGTGGTTGTCGGCGCACGGCCTTCCCGAGTTGCAGCCGCGCTCGGTGGTGACCTTCTCCTCGTACAACGAGGTGGTGGCCGCTGCGCTCGAGGGCCAGGGTGTCGCGCTGGGACGGCGCCCGCTGATCGATGGCCTGCTGCGCCAGCGCAAGCTGGTGGCGCCGTTCGGCGACATCAAGCAGACCGCAAAGGCCTACTTCGTGCTCACCGATGCCGCATCGCGCGCGCGGCCCGCGGTGCGCGCCATGGAAGAGTGGCTGCGCGTGCAGGCGCGGCGCACCGCCATCGCCGAAGCGGCCTGAGCCACTGCGCCTGGCAACTACGCGCTCAGCCGCCGACAGATCTCCAGCGACAGCGGCGACTGGTTCAGCGTGTAGAAGTGGATGCCCGGCGCGCCGCCGTCGATCAGGCGGCGGCACAGGTGGGTGACCACGTCGAGGCCGAAGGCGCGGATCGATTCGGCGTCGTCCATGAAGCCTTCCATCTTGAGCGCCACCCAGCGCGGGATCTCGATGCCGTCGCGCTGCGCGAACTGCGCGATGCGCGCGTAGTTCAGGATCGGCATGATGCCCGGCACGATCGGCACCGTGACGCCGAGCTTGCGCGCCTCGTCGACGAAGTGGAAGTAGGCGTCGGCGTTGAAGAAGAACTGCGTGATCGCCGCACTCGCGCCGGCCTTGACCTTGTCGGCGAAGAACTGCAGATCGCGCTTGGCATAACGCTGCTGCGGGTGCACCTCGGGGTAACAGGCCACCTCGATGTGCCAGTCGGTGCCTTGCGTTTCGCGGATGAAGCGGATCAGCTCCGACGCGTAGCGGAACTCGCCCGCGGTGGCGGTGCCGCTCGGCAGGTCGCCGCGCAGCGCGACCAGGCGGCGGATGTTCTGCGCGCGGTAGGTGTCGAGGATCTGCGCGATGCCGGCGCGTGTGGAGCCCACGCACGACAGGTGCGGCGCGGCCTCGTGGCCCAGCGCGGCGATCGCACTCACGGTGGCCAGCGTCTTGTCGCGCGTCGAGCCGCCGGCGCCGTAGGTGACGCTGAAGAACTGCGGCTTCACGACGCCGAGCTCGGCCACCACGGTCTTCAGCTTGTCGTCGCCGACCGGCGTGTTGGGCGGGAAGAACTCGAAACTGATCGGCACTTGCAACGACGGCATGTCGCGCTCCTTGTCTCAGGCCTTCGGCGCGCCGTGCACGTACGGCGCCAGCGCCGCGGCGACGAAACGATTGGCGTCGGCCTGCAGTCCATGCAGTTCACTGCGCCGCACCACCGCGCCAGCGAGCCAGGGCAGCTCGAGCGGCTTGCCGGCCTGCAGGTCGCCGAGCATCGACGCCTTCACGTGCGGCGGCAACCTGTCGGCGCCCGCCATCTGTGCATCGACGAACGCCTCGTCGAGCGCCATGCCTTCGGCACGCGCCAGGGCTGCGGTCTCGGCCATCACCTGGCGCAGCAGGCGCCGCATCTCGGGATGCTCGCGCACCACGCCCACCGGCTGACGCGTCAGTGCGGTGAGGCTCGACAGCCCGACCAGGAACACGAACTTCTCCCACACCGCGCGGCGCGGGTCGGCGAGCAGATCGGCGTCGACCTTGGCCTTCTGGCACAGCGCATGCAGCGCCTGCATCGCGTCGGCCTGGTTCGGCTGCAACGGGCCGAAGCGCACGCGCGCCAGCGGGCCCATGTGCTCGATCACGCCGGGGCTGCCGATGCGCGCCGAGATCTGCGCCACACCCACTGCCACCGCGCTCGCGCCGACTTCGCGCGCGAGCATGTCCACCACGTCGACGCCGTTCTGGAATGGCAGCACCACGGTGCCCGGTTGCAGCAGCGGTTTCAACTTGGCGGCCGCCTCTTCGGCATCGGGCAGCTTGACGGCGAACACCACGATGTCGGCCGCGCCGATGTCGGCCGGGTCGGCCGACACGCGGTGCGCGCGCACGCTGGTGTCGCCGAGCGCGCTGGTCACGCGCAAGCCGCGCTCGCGGATCGCCGCGCCATGCGCGCCGCGTGCGACGAACGACACCTGCGCGCCGGCGTCGATCCAGCGCGCTCCGAAGTAGCCGCCGATGCCGCCGGCACCGACGATGGCGATGTGCATGCGAGCCTCCTCGTGCGGCCGTCAGGCCGCTTCGGGGGTGGTCAGTATCTGTAGGTGTCGGGCTTGTACGGGCCCTGCTTGGGCACGCCGATGTAGGTCGCCTGCTCTTCGGTGAGTTCGGTCAGCATGGCGCCAAGCTTGGACAACTGCAGACGCGCCACTTTCTCGTCGAGGTGCTTGGGCAGCACGTAGACCTTGCCCTGCTCGTAGTAGTCGCTGTGGGTGAAGAGCTCGATCTGCGCGATCGTCTGGTTGGCGAAGCTCGACGACATCACGTAGCTCGGGTGGCCGGTGCCGCAGCCCAGGTTCACCAGGCGGCCCTTGGCCAGCAGGATGATGCGCTTGCCGTCGGGGAAGATCACGTGGTCGACCTGCGGCTTGATCTCTTCCCACTCGCACTTCTCGAGCCCGGCAACGTCGATCTCGTTGTCGAAGTGGCCGATGTTGCAGACGATGGCCTGGTCCTTCATCTTGGCCATGTGCGCGAAGGTGATGACGTCCTTGTTGCCGGTGGCGGTGACGAAGATGTCGGCCTTGTCGGCGGCGTAGTCCATCGTCACCACGCGGTAGCCTTCCATCGCAGCCTGCAGCGCGTTGATCGGGTCGATCTCGGTCACCCACACCTGCGCGCTCAGCGCGCGCAGCGCCTGCGCGCTGCCCTTGCCGACGTCGCCGTAGCCGGCCACCAGCGCGATCTTGCCGGCCACCATCACGTCGGTGGCGCGCTTGATGCCGTCGACCAGCGACTCGCGGCAGCCGTAGAGGTTGTCGAACTTGCTCTTGGTGACCGAGTCGTTGACGTTGATGGCGCGGAACATCAGCGTGCCCTTGGCGCTCATCTCCTTGAGCCGGTGCACGCCGGTGGTGGTTTCTTCGGTCACGCCGACGATCTGCGCGCTCTTGCGGCTGTACCACGTGGAGTCGGTCGCCAGCTTGGCCTTGATCGCGGCATACAGCTCACGCTCTTCTTCGCTAGTGGGCTTGCTGATCAGCGAGGCATCCTTCTCGGCGCGCTTGCCCAGGTGCATCAGCAGCGTGGCGTCGCCGCCGTCGTCGAGGATCATGTTCGGGCCTTCGCCGTCGGAGCCTTTGGCGCCGAACTCGAAGATGCGGTGCGTGTAGTCCCAGTAGTCCTTGAGACTCTCGCCCTTGTAGGCGAACACCGGCGTGCCGGCCTTCACCAGCGCGGCGGCGGCGTGGTCTTGCGTGCTGAAGATGTTGCACGAGGCCCAGCGCACGGTCGCGCCGAGCGCCTGCAGCGTCTCGACCAGCACCGCGGTCTGGATCGTCATGTGCAGGCTGCCGGTGATGCGTGCGCCCTTCAGCGGCTGCGCTTTCGCAAACTCGGCGCGGATCGCCATCAGCGCCGGCATCTCGCTTTCGGCGATGCGGATTTCCTTGCGGCCCCAGTCGGCGAGCGACAGGTCGGCCACGGCGTATTGGTCGGTGTGCAGGGGTTTCAACACGGCATTCATTCAGAGCTCCATCGAAATGAAACCCGCAAAGCACCGTGTCGAGATGAACTCACCCGGACCGAGCCTGCGGGTGAGCGCCGTTGCGTGAAGAGGATCCAAGCCTGGGGTCGCGGCACTCGAGTGCCCGACCTTGCAACGCTCCTTGGAACCGCCGCAATGTTAGCAGCGTTCGATCGTCTGTGCGCCAGATCCGACAGCCGTCGTGGCGGTCTCGATGGGCTTGGCGGGGGCGACCGCCGGCGGCCGCGGCCGGCCCAGCAGGTAGCCCTGACCGGTGGCGACACCGAGGTCGCGCAAGGCACGCACCTGGTGCTCGTGCTCGATGCCTTCGGCGATCACGTCCAGCTTGAGCTCCTTGGCGAGCACGATCATGGTCCGGATCATGGCCGCACCGCTGCCGTCGGCCGACAGGTCGTTCACGAAGCAGCGATCGATCTTGATCACGTCGAACGGCAGGTGTTGCAGGCGCATCAGGTTGGAGTAGCCCACGCCGAAGTCGTCGACCATCAAGCGGATGCGCGCGGCACGCAACGCGTCCAGCACGCTGGCCGCGTGCGAGGCGCTGAGCGCCGACTCGGGGCACGACCAGCGCGCCAGGGCCTCGTAGCCGAGGACCCGCCGGCTGGTGAGGTCGACGATCGGCTGCAGGTGGATGCGCAGCTGACCGCCGGCCACATCGCGCCGCAGGTATTGCTCCATCAGGAACAGCCGCTTGGCCTGCTGCGACTGCGATTGGTCGTAGAAGGTTGGAGGTCTCGTGCAACCGTCGTTGGGTGGTGCGGTCGAACAGCGACCGTTTGCCACACCCGGATTTCGGCGGGGCCTGCCGCGCCTTGAGGCGCTCGCCGTCGCCGCGGGGACGATTGCGACGCGTCTGTTGCACACCTCACGTTCGGCCGCCCGCAGAGCCGGCCGGCGGCGCCGAAACCAATGCCCATGCCACGCCGTGGGACACTTGCGGCGTGGCGACCCCATCGCTGACCCCCAAGCCGCTTGACCTGGACCAACTGCCCCGTGAAACCTGGGCGCGTGTGCACGGCGTGCTGACCGACATCGACGACACGCTCACGCGAGACGGCGTCATCGAGCCGGCCGCGCGAGCGGCGCTGCAGCGCTTGCGCGCCGCCGGTCTGCCGGCGCTGGCCATCACCGGCCGGCCGTTGGGCTGGAGCGAGCCGTTCGTGCGCGACGGCACGCTCGATGCGATCGTGGCCGAGAACGGCGCGGTGGCGCTGTTTCGCGAGGGCGGTGCGGTGCGTGTCGAATACGCGCAGGACGAAGCCACGCGCAACGCCAATGCATTGCGCTTGCAGCAGGTGGCGGCGCAGCTGCAGCGTGAGGTGCCGGGGGCCACGCTGTCGCGCGACAGCGCGGGCCGCGTCACCGACATCGCGGTCGACCACAGCGAGTTCGCGCACCTCGATGGCGGGGCGATCGAGCGGGTGGTGGCGATCATGCGGGCCGCCGGCATGAGCGCCACCGTGAGTTCGATCCACGTCAACGGCTGGTTCGGCAGCCACACCAAGCTGTCGGGCGCACGCTGGATCGTGCAACGGCTGACCAGCCGCGACCTCGAGCGCGAGATCGGCCACTGGATTTACGTGGGCGACTCGACCAACGACCAGGAGATGTTCGGCCACTTCCCGTTGAGTGTGGGCGTGGCCAACCTGCGGCGCTTCGCCGCCGAGCTGCTGGTGTGGCCGACCTACATCACGCGCAGCGAGCGCGGTGTCGGTTTTGCCGAAGTGGCCGAGGCGCTGCTCGCGGCTCGAACGCATGCATGACAATCGAGTGGTCATCTCAAGGGGAAGCGGTTCGATGAGATCGATCGGTTGGAGTGCGACGCTGTCGGTGCTTGGCTTGAGCCTGCTGGCTTCGTGCGGCGGCGGTGGCGGTGGGTCGTCCGAACCGCCGCCGGCGCCACCCAGCGGCTTGTGCGCCACCGGCGTGGCGTTCGGCACCGTCGCGCGCATGCAGGCACGCGTGGGCCACAACGCCGCCGTGGCGGTGCTCGGCTGCAGCGGCGCGATCGGCGCGCCGCGCTGGACGCAGACCGCCGGGCCGGCGGTCACGTTGCTGTCGGACAAGTCGCAGACGATCAGCTTCGATCCGCCGGCAGCGGGCAGCTACGCGTTCGACGTCGCCTTCACCGATCCATCGGGCACGGCGCGCACACAAAGCGTGGCGGTCGATGTCGCCGCCGGCACGTCGCTGCTGACGCTGCGCGCCAGCCATTCGGTGCGCATGGGCGGCAACGCGTCGGTGCGTGCCTGGCCTGCTGCCGGCACCGGTGTGCAGTCGATCCAGTGGACGCAGCTCGAAGGCCCGGCGGTGTCGCTGAACACCCGCGACCCGTACGTCGCGATCTTCACGGCGCCGGCGGTCGGCAGCGACACCGTGATCCGGCTGCGCGCCACGCTCACCACCACCGGCGGCGCCACCGACAGTGACGAGGTCCTGGTGCTGGTCGAGCGCCACGTGCAGGCCTCGCCGAACGACGCGAGCGCATTGTGGGCGGGCGATCACGTGTCGCGCGTGTTTCCGTTCCGTGCCGGCAGCCCCTATGCCGACGACCTCGTGCCCTGTGCCTACGACGCGGCGCAGCGCGACAGCAACCTGTGCCCGCTGTCGCGCCTGCCGTTCCTGGCGCAGCAAAACGGCGGCGCGCCGCCGACGGTGGAGCAGGTGATGGACCGCGTGCTGGTGTCGCACGATTGGCTCGGCCGCAACTTCGAGACCTTTCTGCGCACGCAGGACACGCAGGGCGACTTCCGCCGCATGCTGATGAGCACCACCGCGGTCGTGCTCGGCACGCACGTGCGGCCGTCGTTCTACTTCGCCGGCACCGGCGCGATCTACCTCGACGCCGACAACCTGTGGCTCACGCCGTCCGAGCGCGACACGGTGAGCGAGGTGCCCGATTTCCGCAGCGACTTCGACCGCGACCTGCAGTACAGCGGCGTTTGGCGCTACGTGCAGAACAACCAGAGCATCTTCGTGTTCTTCGACCCGCGCTCGCGCGTGAATCGCGATGCCACTTACCTGCTGTACGACACCGGCTGGCTGATGTACCACGAGCTCGGCCACGCGCTGGACTTCATGCCGCCATCGGCCTACGGTGCGCTGAACAACGGCTTGAGCGCCTGGGCCAACATCTCGCCGAGATTCTTCGCCGGTCAGCTCGCCTCCGATGCGCTGCGCGTGCAGTTCCCGCTCACCTCGGCGGCGTTGGCCGGGCTGGCGCAGGTCAAGTTCTTCGGCGTCACGGCCGATGCCACGCAGCGCAGCTACACGCCCAATGAAGTGGCCTTGTTCTTCAGCACCGACATCGCGACCGATGAGTACAACTATTCGACTTCGCGCGAAGATGCCGCGATGACGCTCGAAGAGCTGTTGATGAGCCGGCGCCTGAACATCCAGCGTGACGTGGCCATCACCGACAAGATCACCGGCGGCACCACCAGCAACACGCTGATCGTGCGCTGGGGCCAGCGCGGGCGCGTCGGCGCCGCCGCCGTCAAGCCGCGGGCGCGAGCCGTGGCGCAAGCGCTGGTGCCGTGGTTCAACGCCGGTGAAGTCGACAACCTGCCGGCGCCGCTGCAGATGCGGGCGGGTGAGTCGTGGACCGCGAACCTCGCGTTGCCCGCGCCACCGCCGGCGCGCGCGACCGAGATGGCTTTGTCGGTGCGCGAGCAGCAGGCCCGGTTGCGCCACGAGTTGCAACGCATGGCGCACCAACGGCACGAGCGCACGCCGCTGTTCCTGCAACGCTGAACCAACCGGTCAAAGTGCCGCATCGCGGCGTGCGAGCAGCGCCTCCACCTGCGCCAGGTCGGGCATGCCGCCGATCGCGCCGCGCCCGGTCACCGACAGCGCCGCCGCGGCGTTGGCGCGCGCCATCGCGGCCTCCAGCGCCACGCCGCGCGCCAGCGCAGCGGCCAGTGCACCGGTGAAGGTGTCGCCGGCGCCGACCGTGTCGACCACGCGCTCGATCGGCCAGCCTGGCAACGCACACGCGACACCGGTGCTCGTCCACAGCCGACAGCCGGCGGCGCCCAGCGTGACCAGCACGGCGCGGGGGCCACGCGCCAGCAGCGCGTGCGCCGCGTCGTGCAGCGGTGCGGCGGCGTCCACGCCGGCCAACGCGCGCAGCTCGATCTCGTTGGGTGTCAGCACGTCGCACAGCGTTGCGAGTTCGGCGGGCAACGCGCGCGCCGGTGCCGGGTTCAGCAGCGTGGTCACACCGGCGGCGCGCGCCAGCGCGAACGCCGTCAGCGTGGCCGCCAGCGGCACTTCGAACGATGCCATCACCACGCGGGCCGCGGCGATGGCGTCGCGCGCCCGCGTCACCTGTGCCGCGCCGAGCCCGGCACCGGCACCGGGGGCCACGGCGATGCTGTTGTCGCCATCGTCGTAGACCAGGATCTGGGCCACGCCGCTGCGCTCACCCGCCGCCTGCTCGACCTGCGAGGCATCGATGCCTTCGTCGCGCCACAGGCGCAGCGCCATCGCGCCGAACTCGTCGCTGCCGACGCGCGCGATCACGGCGGTGCGGGCTCCCTGGCGCGCGCAGGCGATGGCGGCGTTCGAGCCCTTGCCGCCGGGGCCGATGTCGAACGACGCAGCGGCCACCGTCTCGCCACGCGCCAGCGGACGCGCGACACGCGACGTGAGGTCGGCATTCCAGCTCGCGATGCAGACGACTTCGGCCGCCATCGGGCGATTGTCGATCAGGCCGATCGCGCGGCCGGCTCACTCAGTCGGACGGCGCAGGCCGAGTTCGCTGCGCACACCCCAGCGCCGCCACAGGTCGGCCAGCGTCACGAAGGCCAGCGTCAGCCCGAGCGAACCCCACCATTCGGTGGCGTTCTCGATGCGGTCTTGCAGCGCGGCGTCGGCCCACAGGCCCGCGAGCGCGTTGCCCAGGCCGAGCAGCACGATCGCCCCGAACAGGGCGAGCAGCGCGCGCTCGTGGCCGCGTGGCAGGTGCAGCGCGCCGAGCGCGTGCAGGCGCTGCAACGCGCGGCCCAGCACCAGCATCGCCAGGCACGTGCCGCCGAAGTACACCACGATGCCGTAACGCCGCAGCCAGCGATACGTTGCGCCTTCAGTGCCGAGAAAGCTGCCGTACAGCACCAGCGCGATGCCGGCGGCCACACCGAGCACCGCCAAAACGATCGCGCTGCCGCGCATCGCGCTGCGTGCGGTCAAGGCCAGCGCCTGCGCCTGCAGCAGCCACGCCAGCGCCTGCAATACGGCGGCGGGCAGCAGCAGCGCGCGAAACACGTGGTTCGCCAGCCCATGGCGCGCGGCGCGGCTGATCGACACGCAGCCGTCGACGAACGGGTTGCATGCCGGCGCGAGGCCTTCGTGCACGGCCAGCGCCAACGCGATCAGCGCCGCGGCAGCCGGCAGCAAGCCGGCGGTCAATGCCAGCGGCCACAGCGCGACGCCATCCGCCTTCACGACAGCCCGAGAAAGCCGTGCAGGCGGTGCAGTTCGTCGTCCACCGCGCGCACGAATTGCGGGTCGATGAGGCGCGGCCCGACGAAACCCACCTCGACCCGCATCGCTCCGGCTTCGACCGACACGTTGGCCCAGCCCACGATCTGCTCGCGCCACAGCAGCGGCAGCGCATAGTGGCCGAGCTTGCGTTTGGGCGCCGGCGTGTAGGCCTCGAAGCGGTACGGCCAGCCCCAGAAGCGCTCGAAGCGCAGGCGGTCCCACACCACCGGGTCGAACGGCGCGAGCAGCCACGCGCGGTCGTCGGCCAGCGCAGGCGCGGCGCTCACGTCATCGCCCACCGGCCAATACCAATCGATGCCGTCGACCCGCGCGTGCGCCAGCCGCTGCTTGGCATGCGCGAGCGCACGCGGCCGGTCGGCGGCCCACTGCGGCGCGGCCAGGCGCAAGCGATGCACCAGCTGGCCCAGCGTGGTCGCGGGCAGCGGGGCGTACTTGGCGACGATCACATCGACCAGCGTGTCCATGCGCGCGCGGATCTCGGCCTTGTCGGCCAGCATCGGCCACGGCTCGCGCGCGGCGTAGACGCGCGTGCCGGCGTCGCGCCGCGCCACGCGCAGCAGGCCGCGGTAGTGCATCGAGTCGAGCAGCTCGGTCGAGGCGTTGCTCGAGCCGCCGAACCAGTTGACGATCTTGCCGTGGTCGAAGTGCGCGTCGACCTCACGCGGATGCACCGTACCGCGCTCGCGCACGAAAGCCAGTACCGCGTCGGCCTTGGCCTGGCGCGCCTTCGACCAGCGCAGGCGCGCCTTGCGCGGGTGCATCAGCGCGTGGTGCGTGGCGCCGAGGAAGCCGTAGTTGACGAAGAAGTCCTCCTCGATGCCGAGCTCGGCATAGCGGCGTTCGAGATCGCCCGCGACGTAACCCGCCACGCGGTGGCGCAACGTGAGGTCCTGCGCGCGCGCCGGTGCGCGCAGCGGATCGGCCTGCACGAAGCCGAGGCGGTCGATCGCCTGCGGCAAGGTGGTGGGAGCAAACAGGCTGCGCGCCAGCGTGAAGCGGCGCAGCGCGGCAAGGTCGAGGCTCATCGCATGATTCTGCCGCCGGCAACACGTCCTCATGCAATCCCGACTGACGGCCGGTCACGCGAACCGCAGCCCGCGCGTGTCGCGGCGATGCAGGACAATGCCTCGCGATGCCGGAGGCCGTCGATCACCTGACACAGTTGGTGCTGCGCGAGCGGCTGGCGCGGTTCGACGTGCGCGCCATCGAGCCGGCCGGCCGCCGGCGCGCAGCGGTGGTGGTGGCCGTGACCGAAGCCGGCCTTGGCGCCGAGGTGCAGGGCACGCCGGTGCACGCGCAATGGAGCGATGCCACGGCCTTGCTGCTCACGCGCCGCGCCGCCGGCTTGAGCGCGCATGCCGGCCAATGGGCCATGCCCGGCGGCCGCATCGACGGCGCCGAGACGCCCGAGCAGGCCGCGTTGCGCGAGCTGGTCGAGGAAGTGGGGTTGAACCTGTCGCCCGATGCGATCTGCGGCCGCCTCGACGACTACGCCACGCGCTCGGGCTACGTGATCACGCCGGTGGTGGTGTGGGCCGGCGCGGCGCGCGAACTCACGCCCAACCCGGCCGAGGTGGCCAGCATCCACCGCATCCCGGCCAGCGAGATGCTGCGCGACGACGCGCCGCTGCTCAACCACGTGAAGGGCGCCGAGCATCCGGTGCTGCGCATGCCGGTGGGCGAACGTTGGATCGCGGCGCCGACGGCGGCCTTCATCTACCAGTTTCGCGAGTGGTGCCTGCTCGAACGCGACACGCGCGTGGCGCACTTCGACCAACCGGTGTTCGCCTGGAAATGACCGCGCACGCGGCGCTCGGCGGCCTCACCGTGCTCGAGCGCGGCTGGCTGTCGTCGAACAACGTCGTGATCCATGCGGCGGCTGGCGAGCCCGGTGCGGTGCTGGTCGACACCGGCCATGTGACGCACGCCGAGCAGACCGTGGCCCTGGTGCGCCATGCGCTGCGAGGCGAGCGGCTGCACCGCATCGTCAACACGCACCTGCACTCCGACCATTGCGGCGGCAACGCGGCGCTGCAGCGCGCGTTCGGCGCGCCGATCACGGTGCCGCCGGGCAATGCCGATGCCGTGGCGTCGTGGGACACGATGCGGCTGACGCATGCCACCACCGGACAGTCGAGCGAGCGCTTCACGCACGCCGACACGTTGTCGCCCGGCGCGCATGTCGTCGCCGGCGGCCGGCGCTGGGACGCGATCGCCGCGCCCGGCCACGACCCGTTCTCGCTGATGCTGTTCGAGGCGCGGCACGGCGTGCTGATCTCGGCCGACGCGCTGTGGGAAAACGGCTTCGGCGTGGTGTTTCCCGAGATCGACGGCGAACCGGGCTTCGACGACGTCGGCGCGGTGTTCGATGCGATCGAGCGCCTGCCGGTGCGCGTGGTGATCCCGGGCCACGGCGCACCGTTCACCGATGTGGCTGCGGCGCTGGCGCGTGCGCGCTCGCGCCTCGACGGCTTCAAGAGCCAACCCGAGCGCCATGCGCGGCACGCGGTGAAGGTGATGATCAAGTACCACGTGATGGAGGAGCGCCGCATCGGCCACGACGCGCTGCTGCAATGGGCAGCCGCCACGCCGTTCCTGCGGGCCGCCTGGCAGCGCTTTGGCGCCGGCGCAGCCGTCGAAGCCTGGTGCGTGCGCTTCGTCGACGAACTGATCGGGCAGGGCGTGCTGGCGCGCGAGGGCGACCAAGTGATCGATCGATAGCCCGCGCCACGCCCGGGCACCACAATAGCGCGCGTCGATTGCACGCGAGGGCCGGAGGCCTGATATGAACCCGGACACCTGCAAGATCCTGTTGCCCGTGGATGGCTCGCCCGATGCGCTGGCCGCCGTGCGTCACGCGCTGCAGCGCTGCGGCGCGCCGCCGGGTGCCAGCTTCGTGCTGGTCAACGTGCAGGGGCCGCCTTCGCTGTATGAGGTGGTGGTGGCGCACGATGCCGAGCGGATCGAGGCCGTACGGCGCGACGCGGGCATCGACTTGCTCGTCGCCGCCGAGGCGCTGCTCGAGGCAGCCGGTGTCGACTATGAAACCGAGGTGGCCAGTGGCGCCGCCGAACATCTGATCGTCGAGCTCGCCGAGAACTACCGCTGCGACGCCATCGTGATGGGCGCACGCGGCGTCGGCGCGCCTGCCGACGAAGGCGGTCTCGGCCCGGTGGCGCTCGCCGTGCTGCAAGCCAGCCCGGTGCCGGTGACGATCGTGCGCGCGGCCACTGCGGCAGAGCGCGACGATGCGGACGAAGGGGCGAGCGACGAGACGGGCGAGGCGGATGCCTGACGGCACCGTCGACCGCTAGCGGTCGCGTCCCGCGCAGCTCACTTGCCGCCGATCTGGATCAGCGGCGCGGTCTGCATGTTGGCCGGGATCACCACCGTGTTGGTGCCGCCCTTTTCGGCGAACTTCTGCAGCGCCAGGTTCGACTCGTGCTGCAGGGGCGTTAGGGCGGCAGTCGAAACGCGGGCGATGATGGCCGGAAAGCACGACGGGCGACTTGCGTCGCCCGTCTGAACTGCACTCAACCGTGAAATGCGTCGACTTCCGACGCCGCGGGGCTACAGGCCCGCAGCAGCCTTCAACCCCGCGGCCTTGTCGGTGCGCTCCCAGCTGAACTCCGGCTCCTCGCGCCCGAAGTGTCCGTACGCCGCGGTCTTCTCGTAGATCGGACGCAGCAGGTCGAGCATCTGGATGATGCCTTTGGGACGCAGGTCGAAGTGCTCGTTGACCAGCGCGGCGATCTTCTCGTCGCTGATCTTGCCCGTGCCCTCGGTGTAGACCGTGACGTTCATCGGCTTGGCCACGCCGATCGCGTAGGCCACTTGGATCTGGCACTGCTTGGCGATGCCGGCGGCGACGATGTTCTTGGCCACGTAGCGCGCGGCATAGGCCGCGGAGCGATCGACCTTGCTCGGATCCTTGCCGCTGAATGCGCCGCCGCCGTGCGGGCAGGCGCCGCCGTAGGTGTCGACGATGATCTTGCGGCCGGTGAGGCCGCAGTCGCCCTGCGGGCCGCCGACGACGAAGCGGCCGGTCGGGTTGATCAGGTAGCGCGTGTTCTTCAGCCACGCCGCGGGAAGCACCGGCTTGATGATGTTCTCGATCACCGCCTCGACGAACTCGGGCTTCATCTTCTTGCCGTCGCTCATCTCCGGCGCGTGCTGGCTCGACAGCACCACGGTGTCGATCGAGTGCGGCTTGCCGTCGACGTAGCGCAGCGTCACCTGGCTCTTGGCGTCCGGGCGCAGGTAGGGCATGCGGCCGTCGCGGCGCAACTGCGCCTGCCGCTCGACCAGGCGGTGCGCGTAGTAGATCGGCGCGGGCATCAGCTCGGGCGTCTCGTCGCAGGCGTAGCCGAACATCAGGCCCTGGTCGCCGGCACCCATGTTGAGATAGTCGTCGCTCGCCTGATCGACGCCCTGCGCGATGTCGTTGCTCTGCTTGTCGTAGGCGACCAGCACCGCACAGCCCTTGTAGTCGATGCCGTACTCGGTGTTGTCGTAGCCGATGCGCTTGATGGTGTCGCGCGCCACCTGGATGTAGTCGACGTGCGCGTTGGTGGTGATCTCGCCGGCCAGCACCACCAGGCCGGTGTTGGTCAGCGTCTCGGCGGCCACGCGCGAACGCGGATCCTGCTTGAAGATCGCATCGAGGATGGCATCGGAGATCTGGTCGGCCACCTTGTCGGGGTGCCCTTCTGAAACCGATTCCGACGTGAAGAGAAAGTCGTTCGCCACTTCAATACACTCCTGCGTTTTCAAGCCTGCCGACATTGGCAACCTGCGTTGCCGGCTCGTTGAGGAGAGAGCGGCGAACGCTTTAGCGGTACTTGTGGAGCCTCATCGGCCCGGCGCCACGGGCCCGGCCCGCACGCATCGCCCCGCAAGTGGTTCATTAACTCGGCGACGCCGCAATTATAGGAACGATGGGTGTGCAGTCGATACGCCGGGGCTTGTCCGAAAACGCCCGAACACGGGGGCATTGGGCGGGTTGCCCACGCCGTGGGCAGGGTTCTGCGCCGGGGCGCCCATGTTGATGCGCCTGGCCGCGCGCGGCTCTGCTGGGGCTGATGTGGCTGCTGCACTGGCTGCCGCTGCCGGTCCTGGCGGCCCTGGGCCGCGGCCTGGGCGCGATCGTGTGGTGGAGCGTGCGCAGCCGGCGCGAGGTGGCGCTGCGCAACCTGGAGCTGTGCCTGCCCGAGATGAGCCCGGCGCAGCGGCGGGCTATCGCGCGCGAGCACTTCGCGCTGCTGGGCCGCAGCGTCACCGAGCGCGGTTTGTTGTGGCACGCGAGTGCCGAACGCCTGAAGCGCCTGATCCATGTGGAAGGCGATGCCACGTTGCCCGAACATGCCGGACGGCCGGTGATGTGGCTGGTGCCGCACTTCATCGGGCTGGACATCGCGGGCGCGGCCGTGCAGCTGTTCCAGTCGCAACCGGTGGTGTCGATGTACCAGATCCAGAGCAACCCGGTGTTCGAGGAGGCGGTGCTGCGCGGGCGCATGCGGTTCGGCAAAGGCCGCTTGTTCTCGCGCTGGGACGGCGCACGATCGGTGATCCGCTCGGTGCGCGAAGGACACCATTTCTTCAACCTGCCGGACATGGACTTCGGCGCCAAGGATGCCGCCTTCGTGCCGTTCTTCGGTGTGCCGGCGGCCACCTTGCTGGCGCCATCGCGCATGGCCAAGATGCTCAACATGGTGGTGCAGCCGGTGGTGACCGAAGTGCGGCCCGCCGGCCGGGGCTATCGCGTGCGGTTTCTCGAACCGTGGACCGACTTCCCCACCGACGATGCGCTTGCCGACACTGCGCGCATGAACCGGTGGATCGAAGACGAGGTGCGGCGCATGCCGGCGCAATACCTGTGGGTGCACAAGCGTTTCAAGACGCGTCCGAAGGGCGAGCCATCGGTGTACGCCAACGATGCGGCTCCCCAACCGTAGTTTGCGGTGCAGGCTCATGTCGCGCAGCGACGTGAAGGCGGGCAGCCGCCGGCCGAAGCCACAACCATAGGCTGCGGTGCAGGCTCATGTCGCGCAGCGACGTGAAGGCGGCGCAGCCGCCGGCCGAAGCCATAATCCCGCATGCGGTTGCGTTTCACCAAGATGCACGGCGCGGGCAACGACTTCGTGATGCTCGATGCAACCCAGGCGCCGATCGAACTCTCCGGCGAACAACTGCGTCGGCTCGGCGATCGCCGCTTCGGCGTCGGTGCCGACCAGATCCTGTTGGTGGAGCCCTCGCGTCGCGCCGGCGTGGATTTTCGCTACCGCATCTTCAACAACACCGGCGACGAGGTCGAGCACTGCGGCAACGGCGCGCGCTGCTTCGTGCGTTATGCGCGCGACCACGGGCTGACCAAGCAGGAAACGATCCGTGTCGAGACGATGAACCGCGTGCTGGAGTTGAAGTTGCAGCCCGACGGTCGCGTGTCGGTGGACATGCAGGCGCCGGCGTTCGAGCACGCGGCGCTGCCGTTCGATGCCGGCGGCCTGACGCCGCGGCTCGTCAATGGCTTCGAGCTCTGGCCGCTCGAGTTGCGCGACCGGCACGCGGTCGAGGTGGCGGTGCTGTCGATGGGCAACCCGCACGCCGTGCAGCGCGTCGACGATGTGGCGACCGCGCCGGTGGTCGAGCTCGGCGCGCTGATCGAGCAACACCCGCGGTTCCCGCGCAAGGTCAACGCCGGCTTCATGCAGGTGATGTCGCGCGCGCAGATCGCGCTGCGTGTGTTCGAGCGCGGTGCCGGCGAGACGCTCGCCTGCGGCACCGGCGCCTGCGCGGCGGTGGTGGCGGGCATCCGCCTGGGCTGGCTCGATGCCCAGGTCGATGTGCACACGCGCGGCGGGCTGCTGACCATCGAGTGGCCCGGCGGCCCGGCCAGCGTGCTGATGACCGGGCCCGCACAAACGGTGTACGAAGGAGAGATTGACTTATGAACTTGAGTGAAGCCGAACTGGCGCGCTACCTGCTCGACACGCCGGGCTTCTTCGAGCGCCACGCCGAGGTGCTGGCCGCGGTGCGGCTCACCAGCCCGCACGGCCAGCGTGCGGTGTCGCTGCAGGAGCGGCAGATGGAGATGCTGCGCGACAAGATCAAAGGGCTGGAGCACAGGATCATCGAGATGATCCGGCACAGCCAGGAGAACGAGGCCATCGCCGATCGGCTGCACCGCTTCACGCAGGCCATCCTGCTCACGGCCAACCCGGGTGAACTGCCCGAGGTGATCGTGCGCGAGCTGAAGCACGAGTTCATGGTGCCGCGCGCCGCGTTGCGGATGTGGGGCGCGGCCGATCCGTACACCGCGCTGCGTTTCGCGCAGGGCGCGTCCGACGACTTGCGCAGCTTTGCCGCCAGCCTGCACGCGCCGTATTGCGGCGCCAACTCCGGCTTCGAGGCCTGCAACTGGCTGGAAGAGCCCGAGAGCGTGGCGTCGCTGGCGATGATCCCGTTGCGTCACGCCGGCACGCCGGGTGCTTTCGGCCTGCTGGTGCTCGGCTCGCCCGACCCCACGCGCTACAGCGCCGACATGGGCACCGAGTTCCTGGCGCGCCTGGGCGAGACGGCCAGTGCGGGCCTGAGCCGTCTGCTGCCGGCATTCTGAGGCGGCCTCCGTTGCCCGACGAGATCGAGCGCTACCTGCAGCACCTGGCGGTCGAACGCCACCTCGCGGCGCGCACGCTGGCGCTGTACCGCGCCTCGCTGACGCACCTGCATGCCGCCGCGTCCGCCGATGGCGTCGACCTGCGTCAGGCGCAAACGCACCACGTGCGGCGCTGGGTCGCCGGCCTGCGCACGCGCAAGCTCGCGCCGCGCAGCATGGCGCTGGAGTTGTCGGCATGGCGTGGGCTGTACCGCTGGTGGGGTCAGCGCGGCGAGGTGGCGCACAACCCGGTCGATGGGCTGCGCGCGCCGAAAGCCCCGAAGCCGCTGCCGAAGGCGTTGTCGGTCGACCAGGCCGTGGCGCTGGCCGAGCAAGGCGCTGCTGCCGTCGGCGATGAGCAGCCGGGCGCGCTGCGCGCGCGCGACCACGCGATCGTCGAGCTGCTGTATGGCTGCGGCTTGCGCATCGGTGAACTGGTGGCGCTCGACGCCGACCCGTCGCCCCAGGCGCGCGGCTGGATCGATCGCGCCGATCGCAGCGCCCATGTGCTCGGCAAGGGTGGCAAGCGGCGCAGCGTGCCGGTGGGCGAAGCCGCGGCGCGCGCGCTGGATGCATGGCACGGCGTGCGCGCCGGACTCGCACGCGACGACGAAGCGGCCCTGTTCGTCAGCCAGCGCGGCACGCGCCTGTCGGCCAGCCAGGTGCGCGCTCGTTTGGGGCAGATCGCGCGCCAGGCCGGTTTGCCCACGCACGTGCATCCTCACATGCTGCGCCACAGTTTCGCGTCGCACCTGTTGCAGTCGAGCGGCGACCTGCGCGCCGTGCAGGAGCTGCTCGGCCACGCCAACATCAGCACCACACAGGTCTACACCAAGCTCGACTACCAGCACCTGGCCAAGGTCTACGACGCGGCGCATCCGCGCGCCAAGCGGCGCTAGCGCTACTTGGCCTTGTCGCGGATCGTCAGGATCGCGATCTCGCTGCCCTTGTCGGCCTTGGTCACGTGGACCTGCATCGAGGTCTTGGTCTTGTCGTCGATCAGGCTCAACGAGTTTGGCCTGGCCGCCGTCCTTGGACAGCGCCGATTCGATCACCTTCTCGGCGGCCTTCTCGCTGGCCGCCTCCTGCACCTTGCCGCAGGCCCCAAGGCCAGCGCGATGGTGATCCCCAACGCGACTCGATGATGGCGTGTCATGGCGTCCCTCCTCCAGGTGTGGGAGCGCGCGTCGTGCGCCTGCGCTGACATGGCGTCCATCCTTTCGTGCCCGCGAACGGGTGGGTGGGCGACGGCATCGGACAATCAGGAACCATGAAGTCCATCCGGCTGCGTGACAACAAGGAGCGCTCGCTGCTGCGCCGACACCCCTGGGTGTTCGAGGGCAGCATCGACAAGGGCGGCGCCGATTCCGGCGAGACGGTGCGTGTGCAGGCCCACGACGGCCGCTTTCTCGCCTGGGGCGCCTACAGCCCGCGCTCGTCGATCCGCGTGCGCGCCTGGAGCTTCGACGAAGCCGAACGCATCGACGCCGCGTTCTTCGAGCGGCGGCTCGCCGTGGCGATCGCGCTGCGTGCACGCTTGCCGATCGCCAGCGACGGCGTGCGCCTGGTGCACGGCGAAGCCGATGGCCTGCCGGGGCTGATCGTCGACCGTTACGCCGACGTGCTGAGCGTGCAGTTCCTGTCGGCCGGCGTCGAACGTTGGCGCGACGCGATCGCCGATGCGCTGCTGCGCCTCACCGGCTTGTCGCGCCTGCACGAGCGCAGCGACTCCGGCGTGCGCACCCTCGAAGGGCTGGCATCGCGCACCGGATGGCTGCGCGGCGAGGGCGCCACGCAGGTGGCGATCCGCGAACACGACTGGACGTTGGCGCTCGATGTGGCCACCGGCCACAAGACCGGCTTCTATCTCGACCAGCGCGACAACCGCCAGCTGTTCGCCCAGTGGGTGCGCCAGTTGGGATGCCGGCGCGTGCTCAACTGCTACTGCTACACCGGCGGCTTCAGCATCGCCGCCTGGGCCGGCGGCGCGACCGAGGTGGTGAGCGTCGATTCATCGGCGCCGGCGCTGGAACAGGCCAAGGCCAACGCCGGGCGCAACGGCTTCGGCGACCGTGGCGGCGAGTTCGTCGATGCCGACGTCAACCAGACGTTGCGCAACCGCCTGCAGGCCGGCGAGACCTTCGACGCCATCGTGTTGGACCCGCCGAAATTCGCACCCACCGCGGCGCATGCCGACCGCGCCGCGCGCGCCTACAAAGACATCAACCGCCTGGCGCTGAAACTGCTGGCGCCTGGGGGCGTGCTGTTCACGTTCTCCTGCTCCGGCGGCGTCGGGGCCGATCTGTTCCACAAGATCGTGGCCGGCGCCGGCATCGATGCGGGCGTGAACGCGGCCATCGTGCGGCGGCTTGAAGCGGCACCGGACCACCCGACGACGATCGAGTTTCCCGAGGGGGAATACCTCAAGGGCCTGGTGTTGATCAAGAACGCGACGGGGGTGCCGGCACCGGCCCCAACGCAGGCGACGCCCTCGGCGTGAGGTCGACGCGCGGCTCGAACTTGGAGCGCCGCGTCGCGAAGTAGCTCTTGACGTTGCGCACGTTGGCGTCTTCGGTGAACAGGCGCTGCACCAGCGCGTTGTAGTGGCTCATGTCGCGCACCCAGACCACCAGCACGAGGTCGGGGCCCGGGGCCACGCGGTAGCACTGTTGCACGGCGGGCTCGGCGAGGGCGCGCGCTTCGAAGGCGTCGAGGTGTTCGACGCCCTGGCGGTCGAGGGTGACCTCGACGATGGCGGTCAATCCCGTGCCGAAGGCCTGCGGCGACACGATCGCCACCTGCCGCTCGATCACGCCGGCGTCCACCAGCCGGCGCACCCGCCGCAGCGCCGTCGCCGGCGAAATGTGGGCGGCTTCGGCCAGCGCCTGGTTGGACCGCGACGCGTCGTCCTGCAGCAGCCCGAGCAGCCGCTCATCCACCGCATCCAAGGGGAGTGGCATGTTCATAACGTTCATAAATAGCGAGAACAATGAATGAAATCGATCGATCAATCTGCGAGTGAAGCGAATTCTTGCGAGAAACATACAAAAAAGAAAGCCTATGCCGACACACCTTGCCTAGGATCGCGCCACTCCCAACTGCTCCAGGTCAGCCACCATGTGCGGAATCGTCGGTGCCGTCAGCCCCAAGAACATCGTCCCGATCCTGGTCGAGGGCCTGAAACGGCTCGAGTACCGCGGCTACGACTCCTGTGGCGTCGCGGTGCACGCCGACGGCAAGCTGCGCCGCACACGCAGCACGTCGCGCGTGGCCGAGCTGGACGCGCAGGTCGCCAACGAAAAGGTCTCCGGCGGCACCGGCATCGCCCACACCCGCTGGGCCACGCACGGCGCGCCGGCGGTGCACAACGCGCACCCGCACTTCTCGGGCGATCGCATCGCGCTGGTGCACAACGGCATCATCGAAAACCACGACGAGCTGCGCGCCGAACTGCAGGCCAAGGGCTTCAAGTTCGAGAGCCAGACCGACACCGAGGTCATCGCGCACCTGGTCAACCACCTGTACGACGGCGACCTGTTCGACGCCGTGCAGCGCGCCGCGCTGCGCCTGAAGGGCGCGTTCGCCATCGCGGTGTTCTGCCGCGACGAGCCGCACCGCGTGGTCGGCGCGCGCCAAGGCTCGCCGCTGATCCTCGGCGTCGGCAAGGGCGAGACTTTCCTCGCCTCCGACGCGATGGCGCTCGCCGGCGTGACCGACCAGATCGTCTACCTCGAAGAGGGTGACGTGGTCGATCTGCAGATGGGCAAGCACTGGATCGTGTCGCGCAGCGACGGCAGCTACAAGCGCGTGCAGCGCGAGGTGCGCACGGTGCATGCGCATTCCGGCGCGGCCGAGCTGGGCCCGTACCGGCACTACATGCAGAAGGAGATCTTCGAGCAGCCGCGTGCCATCGCCGACACGCTCGACGGCGTGGGCGGGCTCGACCCGTCGCTGTTCGGCGATGCCGCGGCCAAGGTGTTCGACGGCGTCGATCGGGTGCTGATCCTGGCCTGCGGCACCAGCTACTACGCCGGCAGCACCGCGCGCTACTGGCTGGAGGCGATCGCCGGCCTGCCGACCAACGTGGAGATCGCCAGCGAGTACCGCTACCGCGAGAGCGTGCCGGATCCGCGCACGCTGGTGGTCACCATCAGCCAAAGCGGCGAGACCGCCGACACGATCGCGGCGCTGAAGCACGCGCGCGGCCTCGGCATGGAGCGCACGCTGACGATCTGCAACGTGGCCACCAGCGCGATGGTGCGCGAGTGCAAGCTCCACTTCATCACGCGCGCCGGCGTCGAGATCGGCGTGGCATCGACCAAGGCCTTCACGACGCAACTGGTGGCGCTGTTCCTGCTGACGCTGGTGCTGGCCAAGTACCGCGGCAAGCTGCCGGCCAAGGGCGAGGAAGCGGCGATGCGCAACCTGCGCCACCTGCCCGCCGCGGTGCAGTCGGTGCTGGCGCTGGAGCCGCAGATCATCAGCTGGGCCGAGCAGTTCGTGCCGCGCCAGCACGCGCTGTTCCTCGGCCGCGGCCGGCACTATCCGGTGGCGCTCGAGGGCGCGCTCAAGCTCAAGGAAATCAGCTACATCCACGCCGAGGCCTACCCCGCCGGCGAGTTGAAGCACGGCCCCCTCGCGCTGGTCGACTCCGAGATGCCGGTGGTCACGGTGGCGCCGGCCGACGACCTGCTGGAAAAGCTCAAGAGCAACATGCAGGAGGTGCGCGCACGCGGCGGCCAGCTCTATGTGTTTGCCGACGCCGACACGCACATCGAGTCGAGCACCGGCATCCACGTGATCCGCCTGCCCGAGCACTACGGCGCGCTGTCACCGATCCTGCACGTGATCCCGCTGCAGCTGCTCGCGTACCACACGGCCTGCGCGCGCGGCACCGACGTGGACAAGCCCAGGAACCTGGCGAAGAGTGTGACCGTCGAGTAGACGGTCACACTCTTCTGGTCGCGCAGCGACCGGCGCTGCCAGGCGCCGCTGCGACCTCAATCGACCTGCTGGATCGCCAGATACCGGAAGCGCCCCTCGCGCAGGACCAGGAGCGCCACCGGCTTGCTGATCGGCGCATGCGTTGCCAGCGCGAGGTCGAACTCGCCGAGGTTGCGCACGGGCTGCGCGCCCACGGCCACCACGATGTCGAATTGCACGACACCACCGCGCGCCGCTGGGCCACGCGCCCGGGTGACCGACAGCCCGCCGTCGACGCCCAGCGCACGGCGGCGCTGATCGCTGAGCTCGGACAGATTCAGCCCCAGTCTCGGCGCACGCCGCTCGTGGTCGATCGGCTCGGCTGGCAGATCGGGTTTGGCCTCCCTGGCGACGATGGTTACGCGTCGCAGCGCGCCGCCGCGCCAGACGTTCACGCTCAATTGCGTGCCGGCACGCGCACCGGCCACTTCCTGCACGAGTTGATCGTACGTGGCGTCGCTGCGGTCGCCGATACCGAGCAGGATGTCGCCGCTGCGCAGCCCCGCATGCTCGGCTGCAGAGCGCGGCACCACACGGGTGACGAGCGCGCCTGTGCCATCCGTGAGGCCGAACGACTGGGCCAGCGCGGGTGTCAGCTCCTGGATCATGGCGCCGAGTTCGCCGCGACGCACGCGACCGTTGGCGCGCAGTTCGCCCGTCACGGCGATCGCCACGTCGATCGGCACGGCGAGGCTGATGCCCATGAAGCCGCCGTTCAACGAGAAGATCATCGTGTTCATGCCGACCACTTCGCCGCGCTGGTTGAACAGCGGGCCACCCGAACTGCCCGGGTTCACGGCCACGTCGGTCTGGATCAGCGCAATGCCGCCGCTTCCGGGCAAGGTCCGGCGCGGCGCGCTGACGATGCCCGCAGTCACCGTGCCCTCCAGGCCGAGCGGCGATCCCATCGCGAACACCCACTCGCCCGCAACCAGGTCGGCGCTGTTGCCGATGGAGGCAACGGCCAGATCGCTGGCGTCGATCTTGAGCAGCGCGACGTCGGAGCGCTTGTCCAGGCCGACGACACGTCCTTTGAACGGCCGGCCGTCGCGCAGGCGGACAGTGACCACAGCGACGTCGGCGACCACGTGGGCATTGGTGATGATGTGACCGTCGCTGCTGATGATGAAACCGGATGCCACGCCACCGGACAAGGGATGCGCGCGTTCGCGCGTGCCGCGGCCAACGAGATCCTGTGCGGAGAAGCCCAGGCCATCGAGCTCCTCGTCGGTCAACATGTCCGGCTGGGGCTTGACCACGCCGATCGTGACGACCACGTCGAACTGGCGTGCGATCGCTGCAGCGAGCTCCGGTACGCGTGCCGGTGGCAACGCGCCGGCGACCGCCTGGGCCGATGCCGGTGCGGCCGCCAGCACGGCGATCCCGCAGACGCCGAGGCGCAGCAGCCCAAGGAGGATGTGGAGCATGGGCAGGGCGTGATTCATCGGATCAGGTTAGGCAGCCGCGCGCTCCAGCCTCTTGACGCTCATCAGTCGCCGCGGCGCGGCCGTGATTCCGTGGATGGCCTTCGATCGCGTCGCCTGGCAGGCGCCGATTGATGTGGCGCAAGTGCGGCACGCGGTGCGCTGCACACACTGTGTCGCCAAGGGTCGTGCGACTTTCGCGTGCCGGCCTTTGATGCAGGGTCAACTCCAGGAGGCGCCACGGTGGCGAAAGACGACAACAGAGCCGACGACATCCCCGGCACCCGGCTGTTCGACGGCGCGCATGGCGCGCAAGGGCTACGCGCTGAACAAGATGTGCTACTCGTTCAACGATGCGGCGTGTCGCGCGGCCTTCAAGGCCGACGAAGACGCCTATTGCGCGCGCTTCGGACTCGACGACGAACAGCGCGCGGCCGTGAAGGCGCGCAACGTGCTGGCGCTGCTGGCCGCCGGGGGCAACGTGTACTACCTGGCCAAGCTGGCCGGCATCTTCGGACTCGATGTGCAGGATCTCGGCGCGCAGCAGACCGGCCTGTCGAAGGACCAGTTCAAGGCCCGGCTCGTGGCCGCAAGGGGTTGAGCATGGCCAGGATCGTCGGTTGCGTCACCACCTCGCACGTGCCCGCCATCGGCGGCGCGATCGCCAAGGGCCGCCAGCCGAACCGTACTGGAAGCCGTTCTTCGACGCCTTTCCGCCGGTGCGGCAGTGGCTCGCGCAGGCGCGGCCCGATGTGGTGGTGGTGATCTACAACGACCACGGGCTGAACTTCTTTCTCGACAAGATGCCGACCTTCGCGGTCGGCGCGGCGCCGCAGTATCGAAGCACCGACGAAGGCTGGGGCATCCCGACGATGCCGCCGTTCACCGGCGACCTCGACTTGTCATGGCATCTGATCGAATCGCTGGTCGGCGAGGAATTCGACGTCACCACCTGCCAGGAGATGGTGGTCGACCACGCGTTCACGTTGCCGATGGCGCTGTTGTGGCCCGATCAGAAGTGGCCGGTGCGCGTGGTGCCGGTGTGCATCAACACCGTGCAGTTCCCGCTGCCGAGCGCCACCCGCTGCTACAAGCTCGGCGAGGCGATCGGGCGCGCCGTGCGCAGCTGGGATAGCGATGCCAGGGTGCTGGTGCTGGGCACCGGCGGCCTGTCGCACCAGCTCGATGGCCAGCGTGCCGGGTTCATCAACAAGGACTTCGATCTGCAGTTCATCGACAGCCTGGTGCGCGATCCGAAGTGGGCGACCCGCCATTCGATCCACGACCTCGTGCGACTCACCGGCACGCAGGGCGTGGAGCTGCTGATGTGGCTGGCCGCGCGCGCGGCGCTCGGCGACAGCGTTCGCAAGGTGCACACGGCCTATCACATCCCGATCTCGAACACGGCCGCCGGCGTCGCGGCCCTCGAGGCGGTCGCCTGAGCTGATATCCAGTCGGCCGCGACGCGTCAGAAGCCCACGTCGATGAAGAGGGTCGGCCCCTTGAAAGCGTACTTCACCTCGCCGTTGAAATCGGATTTGGTGATGCCGACCTTGTAGTCGACATAGCGGTAGCCCGCGCCGACACCGAAGTTCTTGGTGACGCGCCAATCGAGCGCCGCCATCCAGTTGATCAGCCGGCCGTCGTAGTCTTCGTAGTTGAGGGACAGATAGTCCACGCGGCCCCGCACTGCCAGCTGCGGCGTCACCATGTAGGTGCCGTACACCCCCAACGTGGGCAGCGGCACCAGCGTGTCATGCGCCTCGCGTTGGAATCCCAACCCCAGCGGGCCGGTGCCCTGTCCCGACAATTGCGTCGTGAAGTCGGTGATGTGCAGGCCGAAGCCGAGGCCGGCCTCGGCCTGCGGCGTCTTGATGAACGACCAGCCGCCGGTGACCCGGTAGACCGTGGAATCGAACTCGGTGTTGATCGTGGCGCCGATCGGGAACGACGTGTCGCCCCAGTCGATCTGGCGAGTGGTCGTCTTGCTCGCCGAGCGCTTCAGGTCGTAGTACTCGAACTCCAGCCGCCAGGCTTCGCCCAGCCGCATGCCCAGGCCGAGATACGGCGTGCCCTTGCGATCGCTGAGGTCCAGCTCGTCCTCGAGGCTGATCGTCGTGCCCGGACGGGCCGTGGCGGTGGCGTCGAGGCGCGCGGTGGAACTGATCGTCGGATAGAAATATTCCAGCCCGGCCCAAAACCTGTCCTGCGGTTGCTCGGCCAGCGCAACGGTCGATGCGCAGGCCAGCACGGCCGCGGCCGCCACGGGCCGCCACTCAATGCGTTGTAGTCTCATTTCACCCCTCCAAGAATCGGGCCCCGATGGCCCATTTGTTGTGGTTGTCGCCGCGGTGCAGCTTAGCCGAGTGTCAAGTACCGGCCTTGCGGTTTGTCAGCTTGCGGCGTTCGCCTGCCATACCTGCGTGCAAATGAGGTGGCGCATCGCCGACACACCGTGTTCACGCATCGTTTCTCAGCGTTACCGTCGCCCAACTGCCCGCTTACGGGGCGTGACTAGATTGCTCTGAAGCGGTGTCGGTGGCGCTGCTTGAAGACGGAGCTCAGCATGAACGTCGCATCGTTGACCCAGGCGGAATCGAAGTACCAACTGCGCTTTCGCTCGTTGTTCGAAGAAGGGCGCGGCTACAGTTTTCCGTGTGACGCATCGGGATGCGTGGATCTCGACGCCCTGACCGAGCGGGGGCGCAGCAACTATTTCTTCGCCCGCACGGTCATCGGCCGCGAGTTCGCGATGCCGGCGGTGCAGGCATGCGATCTCCACTGACAACAGCGGCCTGGACCCACATTGGCGCTGTGTCGCGCGACGGCTCCGAGACGTCGCTGCACCACGCGAGTCGTGACGCACGGGTCGCGCACGGCCGCGACACCGCGCACGACGCGCGGCAACGCATCCGCGCCGATCGGCAGAGCCATTGGGACTTGCTGTGCGTGGTCGACGATGATGAGCGGCTGATCGGCACGCTGAGCGCGCCGGAGTTGTTGGCCTTGCCCGACGATGCGGTCTTGTCCGCGCACGTGCGGCGCGACCGTCCGAGCGTGGCGTCGTCGCTCGATCAGGAACACACGGCGTCGGTCGCGCTGCATCACGCGGTGTCGGCGCTACCCGTGGTCGACGCAGAGGGTCGCGTGGTCGGCGTCGTCGGGGCGCAGAAGCTGATGGACATCCTGCGCCGCGAACACGTCGAAGACCTGCACCGCCTGGCCGGCATTTCGCGCGAGACCGCGCAGGCGCGCCAGGCACTCGAAGCGCCTCCGTTGCGCCGCGCGCGCCACCGCCTGCCGTGGCTCATATTCGGCCTGGTGGGCAGCGCGCTGGCCACATTCGTGATGTCGCGCTTCGAGGCGTCGTTGGCCGCGCTGCCGGCATTGGCGTTCTTCGTGCCCGGACTGGTCTACATGGCCGATGCGATCGGCACGCAGAGCGAGGCGATTGCCGTGCGCGGGTTGTCACTCAGCCGCATCAGCCTCGCCAGGCTGATCGGCAGTGAGTTGCGCACCGGGCTGCTGATCGGCTGCGTGCTGTCAGCTCTGGCGTTCCTCGCCGTTTGGGCCGTCTTCGGCCAACCCCGGCTCGCCGGCGCGGTGGCGCTGGCGCTGGCCGCGGCGAGCGTGGTGGCCTCGGCGATCGGCTTGACGCTGCCATGGTTGCTGTCCCGGCTCGGCACCGACCCCGCCTACGGAAGCGGTCCGCTGGCAACGATCGTGCAAGACGTGCTGAGCCTGCTGATCTACTTCGGCTGCGTTCATGCGCTTGTGCTTTCGTGAGCCGCGGATTCGCACCTGCGCGCGGCGTGCGTTCGCGCGCAAAGCGCTTCGCGAAGATTGATGCAAGTCAACGGACCGGACCGTCTCGATGGCCACCATCGGCATGCCTTTTCAACCGTCCAAGGAAGAGCCATGAAGATCCTCCTGCCCGTTGACGGAAGCGACTACACCAAGCGAATGTTGGGCTACGTGGCCGCACACGACGAACTGTTCGGTGCTGCTCACGACTACACGGTGTTCACTGCGGTCGCGCCGATCCCGACGCACGCCGCCCGCTTCGTCGACAGGCAGACGCTCGCTGACTACTACAGCGAGCAGGCGGAGTCGGTGCTTCGGCCGGTGCGCAAGTTCGCCGACCAGCAGCATTGGAAGGTTTCGGTCGTGCATGTGCACGCGCACGCCGCCGAGGCCATTGCATCGCTGGCCGACGAGCTGCAGCCCGACCTGATCGTCATGGGGACGCACGGGCACTCGGCGCTCGGCAACGTCGTGCTGGGCTCGGTGGCCAACGGCGTGCTGGCCCGTTGCAAGGTGCCGGTGCTGCTCATCCGTTGAGTCCGCCGTTCCGCCGACTCGGGCGCTGTCGACCAGGAGTACGCATGTCCACTCATGCTGCTGCAGTTCGTCGTCAGTCGTTCCGAGCCTTCTGAACTGCAAGCCATGCGCCGACGCGCCTTCGTCACCGTGGCTGCGGCCACCACATCCGCAGTCGCGGCTCCGCGCGCGACAGCTGCATCAAGTCCAATGATTGGGTTCGCGCTCGGCAGCGGTGCCTTGCACGGTTGGGCGCACATCGGCATCGTGCGCGGCTGCGCGCGCATTGGGCTGCAGCCCTTCGCAATCGCAGGCAGCAATGTGGGTGCGGCGATCGGCGCCTTGTGGGCAGCCGGGCTGCCCGTCGACGAGATCGTGCGCATCGCACACAGGTTCGAATGGCAAACCGCGGGTGCGTTGTCGTTGCTCGGGGCCCGCCGGCGCAACGACGCGCTGCGCGAAGAGATCGACCGCGGCGTGCGCGGGCGCAGCATTGCTGACCTGCCGGTGCGTTTTGCCGCCGTGGCCAGCGACGCGAACAGCGGCGAGAGTGTGATTCTCGACGCAGGCCCGGTCGGCCTGGCGGTGGAGGCGTCGTGCGCCGCGCCAGCGGCAAACGAGCCGGTGCCGATCGGCAAGCATCGGCTACTCGATGGCAGTCTCACTGCGCCGGTGCCAGTGAGGGCCGTGCGCAAGCTCGGCGCTCAGCGCATCGTTGCGGTGGACGTGGCCTACCGGCCCCACGAGGAGGCGCCGTCGTCATCGTCGGACTACGCCTTCCAGGCCGTGCACATTCTGACCAACACGCTGGCGCGCGAACAGACCAGTGGTGCCGAGCACCTGATCAAGCTCGATGTGCATCATCTGATGCGCAAGCGCCTCGACGTCGACGCACTGATCGATGCCGGCGAGGCCGCTCTGATGAAGTTGGCGCCGGTGTTGGTTCAGAAGTAGCAACCCAAGGCGGCGCGGCCCTGCCGCTATCCGCCCGGCGGGCGCGGGCGATGCAGCACCCACCACGCGTAGGCGGCGAACACCAGCGCCGACGCCACGAAAACCGCCACCTGTCCGCTGGCCGGCAGGGTCGGGAACCACGCGAACAGCAGCGCGAACGGCGCGCCGCCGATCGCCGTGGACACCATGTTCTCGGCCAGCGTGGTGCTGCGGCTGAACATCCCCAGTGCATACGACAGTACGTCCACCGGAAACGTCATGCGCAGCACCACCAGCGATGCGATGCGGTGGCGCGGGTGGATCAGGCGGTCGATGTCGGCATGGCGCTGCACCGACGCGAAGTGGCGCAGGATCGTGTCGCGGGCGTGGCGGCCCAGCCAGAACGACAGCGCGGCGCCGCCCACCCAGCCCAGCAGCAACAGCAGCGCCGTCCACCACGGCCCCCAGGCCAGCACCGCCAGCGGCAGCAGCGGCAGATTGGTCAGCATGGGCAGCAACACGGCCACCACCGAGGTGGCCACGAACACCACGATGGCCAATGCGGTGTGCGCAGCCAGCGCATCCTGGATCGGCACCGCGAAGTGGCGCGCCAGCGCCATCCCGATGCCGAACAGGGCCACCACACCCAGTGCCGCGCGGACCGACGGCAGCCAGTAGGCCAAGGTCAGCGCGGGGCGCAGCGGATGCGAGAGTTCGTGCATCGGATCGAATCCGGGTTCGTGCCGGCCAGCGGATCTGGCCGGGTCGAGTGCGGCGCGCCCGGCTGCGCGCCTACTTGCCGGGTTGCGCCGCGGGCGGCCCCATCCACTGCTGACGCCACATCATGTGGTCCATCATCATCTGCTGCATGCCCATGTACTGGTCCGTCATGTACTGGCGCTGCCGCATGTGTTCTGGCGTGAGGTTCGAGTAGTAGCCGCGCATGCCGCCCCATCCCATCATTCCCGGGCCGCCCATCGGCATTCCCCGCCCACGCATCATGCCGGGGCCGCCCATCATCCCCGGAACCCACATGCCGTGCATCGCGGTCATCGCGCTCTGCATGGTCGCGTAGTGCTCCTGCAGCAACTTCTGACGCTCCTGTGGGTCCTGGGTCTGGCGCAGCTTGTCCATCTGCTCCTGCATCCGCTTCATCTGCGCCTGCGCTTCGTCGTCATTCCGACGCGCCAAGGCAAGCGCGCGAGGGGCCGTTCGAACGACGAGCGGGCCCTAGACCTTGCTCAGTGGGCCGCGGCGGTCGCTGCCCCGATGCCGGTTTCCGATCGCACCTGCTGCGCCAGGAATCCGCCGCGGTCTTCGCGCGCCCGCCTGCTCCTGTCGAGCAGCGAGAAGATCCAGATGCCGGCGAAGCCGATCGTCATCGAGAACAGCGCGGGCGACGCGTACGGGAACAGCGCCGAGCCCTTGGGGTTGCCCAGCGTCGCTTCCCACACCGCGGGTGACACGACCGTCAGCGCCACCGACGAGATCAGCCCGAGGAAGCCGCCGATCACCGCGCCCTTGGTGGTGCAGTCCTTCCACAGCACGCTCATCAACAGCACCGGGAAGTTGGCCGATGCCGCGATCGCGAACGCCAGGCTCACCATGAACGCGATGTTCTGCTTCTCGAACACGATGCCGAGCACCACCGCGATGATGCCCAAGGCCACGGTCGTGAGCCGGGACACGCGCAGCTCGGCCGCGCTGTCGGCCTTGCCCTTCTTGACCACAGTGGCGTAGAGGTCGTGCGACACGGCCGAGGCGCCCGACAGCGTGAGCCCGGCCACCACCGCGAGGATGGTGGCGAACGCCACCGCCGAGATGAAGCCGAGGAACACGTTGCCGCCCACCGCATTGGCCAGGTGCACCGCGGCCATGTTGCCGCCGCCGAGCAGGCCGCCCTTGGCATCGAGGAACTGCGGGTTGGTCAGCACGAAGGTGATGGCGCCGAAGCCGATGATGAAGGTCAGCACGTAGAAGTAGCCGATCCAGGTGGTGGCCCAGAACACCGACTTGCGCGCTTCCTTCGCGTTGGGCACGGTGAAGAAGCGCATCAGGATGTGCGGCAGCCCGGCCGTGCCGAACATCAGCGCCATGCCGAAGCTGATGGCCGAGATCGGATCCTTGATGAAGCCGCCCGGGCCCATGATCGAGAAGCCCTCCTTGGCCGCCACGTCGGGCGCCTTGCCGGCCGCGCTGGCGATGCCGGTCTTCACCTCCACCGCCTTGGCGAACATCGCCTCCGGGCTGAAGCCGAAGTTCCACAACACCGCGCCGGCCATGAAAGTGGCACCGGCCAACAGCAGGCAGGCCTTGATGATCTGCACCCAGGTGGTCGCTGTCATGCCGCCGAACAACACGTAGACCATCATCAGCCCACCGACGATGACCACCGCGATCCAGTACTCCAGGCCGAACAGCAGCTTGATGAGCTGGCCCGCGCCGACCATCTGCGCGATCAGGTAGAACGCCACCACCACCAGCGTGCCCGACGCGGCGAACACGCGCAGCGGCGTCTGCTCGAAGCGGAACGCGGCCACGTCGGCGAAGGTGAACTTGCCCAGGTTGCGCAGGCGCTCGGCCAGCAGGAAGGTCACCACCGGCCAGCCGACGAGAAAGCCGATCGAGTAGATCAGGCCGTCGAAGCCACCCACCATCACCGCGGCCGAGATGCCGAGGAACGACGCCGCCGACATGTAGTCGCCCGCGATCGCCAGCCCGTTCTGGAACCCGGTGATGCCGCCGCCGGCGGTGTAGAAGTCGGCGGCGCTCTTGGTCTTGGCGGCGGCCCACTTGGTGATCCACAGCGTGCCGAGCACGAACACCGCCGAACATGGCGATGGCCGTCCAGTTGGTGGCCTGCTTCTCGGCCTGGCCGAGGTCGGCGCCGGCGGCGATGGCCGCGCCCGCGGCCAGCAGCGCGACGAGGCCGAGCGACTTGATCAGCAGCGACGGGTTCATTTCAGCACCGCCTTGGCGATCTGCTCGGTGAGCGCGTCGTAGTCCTTGTTGGCGCGCCGCACGTAGATGCCGGTGATGACGATCGTGAACACGATGACGCCCAGGCCGATCGGCATGCCGATCGTCGTGACGCCGGCGCCGAGTCGCGTGGCGAGGAACGGCTTGTCGAATGCGACCAGCAGGATGAAGCCGTAGTAGACGACCATCATCGCCGCGGTCAGCCACCAGCCGAAGCGCGAACGGCGCGACTTCAGCTCCTGGTAGCGTGGATCGTCGGCGATGCGCTGCGTGAGTGTGCCGTTCATCGTGTGTCTCCTCGATGGGTTGGTCAGATGTTCTCGCGAGTCGCCGCTGTCGCGGCGGTCGGGTCAGTTGGTTTGGATCAACTGCTCGAGGATCGCGGGGTTCTCCAGGGTGGAGGTGTCCTGCGTGATCGTCTCGCCCTTGGCCAGGCTGCGCAGCAAGCGCCGCATGATCTTGCCGCTGCGGGTCTTGGGCAGGTTGTCGCCGAAGCGGATGTCCTTGGGCTTGGCGATCGGCCCGATCTCCTTGGCCACCCAGTTGCGCAGCTCGTTGGCGATCTTCCTGGCCTCCTCGCCGGTCGGACGTGTGCGCTTGAGCACGACGAAGGCGCACACCGCTTCACCGGTCGTGTCGTCGGGCCTGCCCACGACCGCTGCTTCGGCCACCAGCTCGGTGTGGCTGACCAGCGCCGACTCGATCTCCATCGTGCCCATGCGATGGCCGCTGACGTTGAGCACGTCGTCGATGCGGCCGGTGATCGTGAAGTAGCCGGTGTCCTTGTCGCGGATGGCGCCGTCGCCGGCCAGGTAGTAGCCTTTGAGCTCGGGCGGGTAGTAGCTCTTCTTGAACCGCTCGGGGTCGCTCCAGATGGTCCTGATCATGCTCGGCCAGGGCTGGCGGATGACGAGGATGCCGCCTTGGCCGTTGGGCACTTCGTTGCCGACTTCGTCGACGATCGCCGCGTCGATGCCAGGGAAGGGCAGCGTGCACGATCCGGGCACCAGCGAGGTGGCGCCGGGCAGCGGCGTGATCATGTGGCCGCCGGTTTCGGTCTGCCAGAACGTGTCCACGATCGGGCAGCGGCCGCCGCCGATTTCGCGGTGGTACCACTGCCATGCGGCCGGGTTGATCGGCTCGCCCACCGAGCCGAGGATGCGCAGGCTGCTCAGGTCGTGATCGGCGCGGATGCACCGCGGGGTTGGATCTCGGCGGCCTTGATCAGCGAGCGGATCGCGGTCGGCGCGGTGTAGAAGATGCTGACGCGGTGCTTGGCGATCATCTGCCAGAAGCGGCCGGCGTCCGGATAGGTGGGGATGCCTTCGAACACGACTTCGGTGCCGCCGAGCGCCAGCGGGCCGTACGTGATGTAGGTGTGGCCGGTGACCCAGCCGATGTCGGCGGTGCACCAGAAGACATCGTCGGGCTTGAGATCGAAGGTCCACCGGGTGGTCAGCGCGGCATGCAGCAGGTAGCCGCCGGTCGAGTGCTGCACGCCCTTGGGCTTGCCGGTGGAGCCGCTGGTGTAGAGCAGGAACAGCGGGTGCTCCGCGCTCACCCATTCGGGCTCGCACGCATCCGGCTGAGCCGCGGTTTCTTCATGCAGCCAGCGGTCACGCTCGGGGTGCCAGGCCACGGCGCCGCCGGTGCGGCGGTAGACGATGACGTTCTTGACGCTCTGGCAGCCACCGAGCGCGATGGCATCGTCGACGATGGACTTCAGCGGCAGCTGCTTGCCACCGCGCAGCTGCTGGTCGGCGGTGATCACCATCACGGCGCCGGCGTCTTCGATGCGGTCGCGCAAGCTCTGCGCCGAGAAGCCGCCGAACACCACCGAATGGGTGGCGCCGATGCGGGCGCAGGCCTGCATCGCGACCACGCCTTCGACGCTCATGCTCATGTAGATGACGACCCGGTCGCCGCGCTTCACGCCGCGTGCCTTGAGCGCATTGGCCAGGCGGCAGGTGCGCGCCAGCAGGTCGCGATAGCTGACGTGGGTGACGGCGCCGTCGTCGGCTTCGAAGATCAGCGCGGTCTTGTCGCCCAGGCCGCGCTTGCACGTGGCGATCGAGGCAGTTGTACGAGGCGTTCAGCGTGCCGTCTTCGAACCACTTGTAGAACGGCGCCTCGCGGGCGTCGAGGCTGCGCGAGAACGGCGTCTTCCAGCTCAGCATCTCGCGCGCCAGGCGTGCCCAGTAGGCCGACGGATCGGCCTGTGCCTCGCGCACCAGCGCCCAATACGCATCCATGCCGGACACATGCGCGCGTTCGGCCAGCGCCGCTGGCGGCGCGATCCGCTCTTGCTCGGTCATCGGGATCTCCTGGTTGCGGCCGCGCGACTTATTGCCGCGACACCGGATCAGGAGGCGATGCTGCGCCATCGGATGGCAACGAACCTTGCTGCACGTCAAGGTCGGCACCGTCAGGTTCATGCAAGAAGACCAACCCGATCGCGGCGCTGGCCAGCGCCACGACCACCGGATACCACAACCCGCTGTACAGGTTGCCGGTGTGCGCGGCGATCGCGAACACCATGCTCGGCAGCAGGCCGCCGAACCAGCCGTTGCCCAGGTGGTACGGCAGGCTCACCGATGAGCAGCGCACGCGGGTCGGAAACATCTCGACCAGCAGCGCCGCGATCGGCCCGTACACCATCGCGACGAACAGCACCAGCAGCCACAGGATCCCGATCACGCGCAGGTGATCGATGCGCGACGGGTCGGCTTGCTGCGGGTAGCCCGCTGCGTCGAGCGCGGCGTCGAGGCGGCGCCGGTCTTCGGCGGCATCGGCGCTGAGCTCGATCCGCGCGCTGTCGATCGTCACCAACACCGGTCCGCTGGCGTCGGTGCGCGTGAAGTGTGCGCCCCGCTCGGCGAGCTGGCGCTTCGCGCGGTCGCAGGCGCTCGCCTCGGTGACGCGACCGATGGGATCGAACGCCAAGGCACAACCGGAAGTGTCGGCGGCGAGCGTGATGCGAACGTGCTGCTGCGCCTGCGCCAGTGCCGGGTTCGCTGCCACGGTCAGTTCGGCGAACAACGGCCGGTACGCGATGGCTGCCAGCACGAAGCCGGTGAGCACGATCGCCTTGCGGCCGAAGCGGTCCGACAGCGCGCCGAACACGCACGAACAACGGCGCCCCCAGCGCCAATGCGGCGCACAGCAGCAGGCTTGCCGTGGTGGTGTCGACCTTGAGCTGCAGCGTCAGGAAGAAGTACGCCTGCAACTGCCCCGCGTACCACACCACCGCCTGCCCGGCGACCAGGCCGAACAGCGCGATCAACACCAGCTTCAGGTTGGGCCAGCGCCCGAACGCGTCCGCGAGCGGCTTGCGCGACGCGCCGCCGGCGCGCTTGAGCTGCACGAACGGCGGCGATTCGCGCAGGCTCAAGCGCACCCACACGCCGATCGCCAGCAGCAGCGCCGACAGCAGGAACGGGATGCGCCAGCCCCAGGCGGCGAACGCCGCCTCGCCGAGTGCCGCGCGCACGCCGACGACGAGCGCCAGCGCGAGCAGCAGGCCGAGCGATGCGGTGGTCTGGATCCAGCCGGTGTAGAAGCCGCGCCGATGGCGCGGCGCGTGCTCGGCAACATAGGTCACCACGCCGCCGTACTCGCCGCCGATCGCCAGCCCCTGCGCCAGGCGCAGCAGCACCAGTGCCGCCGGCGCGACAGGACCCAACGTGTCGTATCCCGGCAGCACGCCGATCAGGAACGTGGCCGCGCCCATCAGCAGCAGCGTGACCAGGAACGTGTACTTGCGCCCGATGAGGTCACCCAGCCGTCCGAAGTACAGCGCGCCGATCGGCCGCACCAGGAAGCCGGCGGCCAGTGTCAGCAGCGCGGCCACCAGGCCGACCGCGGGGCCGGCATCGGCGAAGAACGTGGCGGCCAGCAGCGGCGCGAGCGCGCCATAGAGATAAAAGTCGTACCACTCGAACAACGCCCCGAGGCTGGAAGCGAAGATCACCTTGCGGTGTTCGCCCGGCATTGGCGCGGGCTCAGCGCGGAACGGCATTGGCTATTCTGCGTGGCTTGCGCCACATTGCGCCATGCCCAACGCCTTCGACTTCACCGCCTCGCCTTTCGATTGTCTCGATGCCGCCGAGCAGCGCGTGGTGCGCGACGGTGTCGACATCGCCTACTTCCGCGCCGGCGAGACGCTGCTCGACCCGGGCATCGAACCCGCGCACCTGTTCGTGCTGATCAAGGGCTACGTGACGCAGTTCGAAGGCGACGAGCAGGTGGCCAGCTACGCACCGGGCGATTGTTTCGATGGCCGCTCGCTGGTGACCGGGCGCGCCAGCAGCCGCTTCGTCGCCGCCGAGGAGGTGGTGGCGTACCAGCTCGCCAAGGCGGCGGTCCACGAGCTCATCTCGGGCAACGCGACGTTCGGCGCGATGCTGTTTTCCGACCTGTCGATCAAGCTCGGCGCGCTGGCCGAGCGCCACAGCCAGCGCGAAATGCACGCGCTGACGCTGTCGCGCGTGTCGGAGGCCTTCCTGCGGCCGGCGCACGAGGTCGACGGCGCGAGCGGCATCGTCGCCGTGGCCACGCTGATGCAGTCGCGGCAGACCAGCAGCGTGCTGGTGCGCGACGGCGAGCGGCTCGGCATGTTCACCAACACCGGGCTGCAGCGCGCCGTGGCCGACGCACGCGCGCTCGACACGCTGGCGGTGCGCGACTTCGCGACCTTTCCGCTGGCGACGATCGCACCCGATGCGCCGCTGTTCGATGCGCTGGCGGCGATGATCCAGCACAAGGTGCACCGCCTGGTGGTCGCCGATGGCGCGCGCATCGTCGGGCTGCTCGAACAGCTCGACCTGTTGAGCTTTCTGTCCAACCACTCCTACCTGATCACGGTCCAGGTGGTGCAGGCGCAGGACCTGGCGGCGCTGAAGGTGCAGGCGCAGCGCATCACGCGCTTCGTCGCGCTGTTGTACCGCGGTGGCACGCGCGTCGGCCAGATCGGCCGCCTGGTGCAGGCGCTGAACGCCAAGTTGTTCGAGCGCGCCTGGCAGCTGGTGGCGCCGGCGGCGCTGCAGGCCGAGAGCTGCCTGTTCGTGATGGGCAGCGAAGGGCGCGCCGAGCAGCTGCTCAAGACCGATCAGGACAACGGCCTCGTGCTGCGCGACGACGCCGTCACGCCCGACGCCGAGGTGGCAGCGGCCTGTGCACGCTTCTCGGCCGCGCTGCGCGACTTCGGCTACCCGGACTGCCCGGGCGGCATCATGCTCAGCAACCCCGCCTGGCGACGGCGCGCCAGCGACTTCGCTGCCACCGTGCGCCGCTGGCTGCTGCGGCCCGACCCCGAAGGGCTGATGGCGCTCGCGATCTTCATCGACGCCCATCCGGTGACGGGCGACGCTGCGCTGCTGGAGCGCGTGCGCGCCGAGGTGGATGCGCTGGTCTCGTCCGACGATGCGATGCTCGGACGCTTCGCTGCCGCGATCGACTCGTTCCCCGACGCCACCGGCGGCTGGTGGAACCGGCTGCTGTTGATCGGTGAGTCCGATCAGCAGACGCTGGACTTGAAGAAGGCCGGCATCTTTCCGATCGTGCACGGCGTGCGCAGCCTGGCCCTGCGCGAGCATGTGCACGCCACCGGCACGCCGGCGCGCCTCGATGCGCTGGTGGCGGCCGGCCGCCTGCCGGCCGACCTGGCGCGCGATCTCGTCGACAGCCTGCATGTGCTGATGGGCCTGAAGCTCAAGGCCGGACTGGCCGAGATCGACACCGGCAAGCCGGTGAGCGGTGGCGTGTCGACCGACCAGCTGAGCACGCTGGAGCGCGATCTGCTGAAGGACGCATTGGCGGTCGTCAAGCGCTTCAAGGCGCTGGTGCGCCACCAGTTCCACCTCGAGGGTGCGTGAGGTGGGTGCGGTCGACGCGGTGCGCCGCCGCTGGCTGCTGTACCACCTGGCCGACCCCGACTTCGGATTCATGTACGACCCGCCGCCCGCCGACGAGTGGGTGACGATCGACTGCGAAACCACCGGCCTGGACACGCGGCGCGACCAGATCGTCTCGGTCGCCGCGGTGCGCATCGCCGGCAACCGCCTGCTGACCAGCCAGCGCCTGGAGCTGCTGGTTCGCCCCGAGCGCAAGCTGAAGAAGGAGAGCGTGCGCGTGCACCAGCTGCGCGAGCAGGACGTGGCGCACGGGCTCGACCCCGAACAGGCGATGCGCCGTCTGCTCGCCTTCATCGGGGCGCGACCGCTGGTGGGCTACTACCTCGAGTTCGACGTGGCGATGCTCAACCGCGAGATCTGGCCGCTGCTGGGCGTGCGCTTGCCGCAGCCCAAGATCGAGGTCTCGTCGATGTACTACGACTGGAAGAACCGCCAACTGCCTGCGCACGAGCGCGGCGGCAGCATCGACCTGCGCTTCGCCACGATGATGAAGGCGCTCGAGCTGCCGACACGCAACGCGCACGATGCACTCAACGATGCGGTGATGGCCGGTCTGGCGTTCGTGAAGTTGCGCGCGCTGGCCGAGGCGCGTTAGCGCCCCGTCACATCGCGGCCAGCGCCAGCAGGCTTGCCGCCAGCAGCGCGGCGGTGGCGATGGCCACGTGCACGCGCACGCGCCCGCTGCCGAGCGCGAGCACGGCGGCACACTTGACGAACGTGTTGGCCAGCGCCGCGATGACGATCGCGGCCACCGTCGGCGCGAAGCCGTTCGTGCCGCGCGCCGCATCGGCCATCGACAGCGTGATGGCATCGACGTCGACACTGCCGGCCAGTGCGGCCACCACGTACACGGCCTGCTGCGGCGCGTGCTGCTGGGCCAGCTTGACGACCAGCAGCACCACGGCGAACAACGCGCCGAACCGGACCGCGGCCGACAGGCTGAATGGGTTCTGCACGCCGAGCGGTCGCGATTCGCGTCGCGTCTCGGCCAGTCCGGTGCGGTAGTGCCAGAGGGCGAACGCAGCGGTCACCGCACCCATCACGGCGATCGGCGACCAAGCGGCGGCCAGCAGCGGCCGGTTGACCACGGCGATCAGCACCGCCATGCGCGCGAACATCACCGACCACGCGAGCAGGATGCCGGCGGCCAGCGCATGACCGTCGCCGGCGGCGTCGTCGCGGCTGCTGCGGGCGAAGTTGAGCGTCGTCGCCGTGGACGACACCAGCCCGCCCGCCAGGCCGGTGATCGCGCTGCCTTGCGCATTGCCGAACCAGCGCACGGCCACGTAGCCGGCCAGCGACAACGCCGATATCAGCACCACCAGCAGCCACAGCTTGTACGGGTTGATCGCCTGCCAGGGATCGATCGTGGTGTCGGGCAGCAGCGGCAGCACGATGAAGCTGGCGATCAGCAGCTTGAGACCGGCGAACACGTCCTGCGTGTCGAGCCGTTGCACCGCGCCGTGCAGCGGCTGCTTGAAAGCCAGCACGGCCGACGTGACGACGCCGAGCGCAACCGCCAGCTCGGCCTCGCCGGCGGCCGCCATCGCGCCGAGCAGGAACACGGTGATCGCCGCCATCTCGCTGGTCAGGCCATACGCCTCGTCCGGCCCGCGGCTGCCGCGCACGTAGCCCGCAACGACCGCGGCACCCACCACGCCCAGCGCGATCGTCAGCACCCAGGGCGACGCCAGCTCGTGGGCCAGCCGCGACGACGCGGCGCCGATCAGTGCGAGCAGGATGTGGGTGCGGATGCCGCCGAACGAATGGCCGGGATCGGCGGCCTTCTTGCGCTCGCGATCGATGCCGACCAGCGCCCCGATCAGCAGGGCGACGAGAAAGTTGCGGGCGACTTCGAGATCCATCGGATCGGAGCGGGCACGCGGAGGGGCTTGGGCGCTCCACGGCGCCCGGACGATCCGAACGCGTCGTTGCGCGAGGTTACCGCGCATTGGGGTCTCGGACATCGTGGTGGATTGCGACGCGTCAATGCGTTCATCGTGCGCGCCGGCGACCATCCAGCATTCCCGCAAACACGCGGCAAGCTGTCGCAGGAGGAGTCCGACTGTGTCGGCTGAATTCGGAACGAGCGTGGACCTTCGCGAGGTCTCCCCAGGCTCGCGCATCGCCGTGGCGATCTACACCAGCTGCCTGCTGCGGCGCGGTGAGGCCATGGAGGTGATTGCCGATCACGATCCGGTCGACCTGCTCACCGAGTTCCAGCGCCAGCCCGACCGGTTCGGCTGCGAATACCTCGAGAGAGGTCCGACGGTCTGGCGCGTTCGGGTCGTGCGCACGCGCTCACCGGCCTGCCCAACCCCCTGTTGTTCGACCAACTGCTGGGTCGGCGCCTGGCCGGTGCTCGCCGCCACGGCACCAGCCTGGCTTTGCTGGCCATCGACCTCGATGGCTTCAAGGCGGTGAACGACATGCACGGCCACCCGGCGGGCGACGCGGTGCTGAAGGCTGCCGCGTCGCGCATCTCGGGGTTGCTGCGCGAATCGGACGTGGTGGTGCGCCTGGGCGGCGACGAATTCGCCGTGCTGCTCGATGAGGTCGGCCTCGACGACGCCCGGCATGTGGCCAGCAAGCTGATCGACGCCTTGAGCGCGTCCTATGCCGGCGTCGTGCCGGCGGTGTCCGCGAGCGTGGGCATCGCCATGCACCCGGAAGGTGGCCGCACGTTGGCCGAGCTGTGCAAACACGCCGACCACGCGCTCTACGCGGCCAAGCGCGCGGGCAAACGACGCGCGGCCGTGTACCCCTGAGGCGGTCTGTCGCCGCAGCGGTCGCGTTGCGTTGCGCGATGTCAAGGGTTGACCCTTCTGGATGCGCGACAGTTTTCTTCGTGACGCCGCAACCGGCTCACGATCCAGCCATGAAGAGAGGAGTTCGAGATGAACCCCCTGCGTGTCGACAACCCGTTCGACATTGATCCGTTCGACGCCCACTTCGCCGCCTTTCTGCGTCGGTGCAGGGTCGGATTCGTTGCCGGCAGCGTCGGCTGAGTCCAGATCGCGGGATGTGGCCATGCCGTCCCCGCAGGCGCGGCGCCATCGCGGCACACCCGTGCCGTTCGACGGTGCCGGCCTGTCCAGGCCGCCCGCGGTCGATCCTTGGCTGTGGTCGACCACGTACGCCGAGACCCTGCTCGCAGGTTTCGATCCGGCCGGGGCCGGCGCGCGGCAACGCGAGCGACGGTTCGGCAGCCTGTTGAGGGCCGCCCAGGCGTCGCCGCTGTATCGCCAGCGCTTGCGCGGTGCCGACGTGTCGGCACTGTCCGATCTCACGGCGATCGAGCCGGTTGGCAAGGCCGAGCTGATGCAGCGATTCGACGACTGGTCCACCGATCGTTGCGTCACGCATGACGCCGTGGACCGGTTCCTGCACGGGCCGAGCCGTCTGGCCGATGCCTTCTTGGACAAGTACCTGGTGTGGACCAGTTCGGGAACGAGCGGCACGCCGGGCATCTTCGTGCAGGATGCGCCCAGCTTGTCGGCCTACGAGGCGCTCGACACCTTGCGCTTGCGCGGGTCGCCGACCCGAGGTGTCCCGCTGACGGCGTGGAGCGTGGGCCAGCGCCTGGCTTTCGTCGGCGCCACCGGGGGTCACTTCGCCGGCGCGGTCAGCGTGGAGCGGCTGCGGCGACTGCGGGCCGACCCATCGCTGGCGCCGTTCGGTTGGCTGTCACCCGTCGCGCAGACCTTCTCGGTGCAAATGCCGCTCGAAGAACTGGCCGGGGCCTTGCGGGCGTTCGAGCCCACCGTGTTGATCACCTATCCGAGCTGCGCCGCCGCGCTGGCGCAACTGCAGCTCGACGGACGGCTGCACCTGCGCCTGAGCGAAGTCTGGCTGGGCGGGGAGCAGTTGTCCGGTGCGCAACGCGCGTGGGTGCACAAGGGCTTTTGCTGCCCGATCCGCAACAACTACGGTGCATCGGAGTTCTTTTCGATGGCCTGGGAGTGCGACCAAGGCCGGCTGCACCTCAACGACGATTGGCTCGTGCTCGAGCCGGTCGATGCACAGTCGCGTCCGGTGGCCGCCGGTGCCCCGGCGCATGCCGTGCTGCTCACGCACCTGGCCAACCATGTGCAGCCGCTGCTGCGCTACCGCCTGGACGACGCGGTGCGATTCACCGGCGAACGCTGCCGCTGCGGCTGTGCGTTCCCGGTCATCGAGGTGCAGGGCCGCAGCGGGCACACCTTGCTGCTGCGCGGCGCCAATGGTCGAGAGGCGACCATCCTGCCGCTGGCCGTCGAAACCGTCATCGAAGAAGACGCCGGGGTGACGCAGTTCCAGCTGCTGTGCACGGCGCCCGATGCGCTCGAGCTGCGCTTCGAGCCCGAGGTGATCGATGCAGACCGGTCGTTCCGATGCGCCAGAACCGCGCTGCTCGACTACCTGCGCAGCCAGGGCCTGAATGGCGTGCGCATCGCGCACGGGCGCGCGCCGCCGCTGCGCGATCGCCTCAGCGGCAAGCTGTGCCGCGTGCGCCATGCACCGCAGGGCCGCCAATGAACGCATCGACGATGCTCCAGACCGAGCGGCCGCTGGCCGCGACGCCGGAGCCGACTTTGGCGCAGCAAACCCGCATGGTTCACGCCTTGCAGGCTCGCCTGGCCGAGCGGCACGGCACGGCCTGCGCGCTGCTCGAGACGCACATCTCGTTCGTGCTCGTCTGTGGCCCGCACGCCTACAAGATCAAGAAGGCACTGAAGACCGACTTCCTGGATCAATCCACGCTGGCGCGCCGTCGCCACGCGTGCCAGGAGGAGCTGCGCCTGAACCGCCGGCTGGCGGCCGACCTCTACCTCGGCGTTGTGTGCATCCGCGGCGACATCGATGCGCCCGGCATCGACGGTGAAGGTGCCGAACTCGAGCCCGCAGTGGCGATGCGCGCCTTCGCGCAAGACGGCCTGTGGGACCGCCGGGCTGCGAATCGTGCGCTCGCGGCCGCGCAGATCGATGAACTGGTGCGCATCCTGGTGCCGTTTCACACTGCTGCGGCAGTGGCGCCCCGGTCCGGGCGCCTGGGCTCGCCAGCCCAGGTGCGGGCGCCGGTGCTGCAGACCCTGGACGATCTGGATCTCCGGATGGACAACGCGGCGGACCGCGCGGCGCTGGCGCAGCTGCGCGCGTTCGAGTCGGCGTCGTTCGTTCGCCTGCGCGCGCTGATGGCGCGGCGTTTGGCGCGTGGGCGCATCCGCGAGTGCCACGGCGATCTGCACCTGGGCAACGTGACGATGGTCGATGGCCACGCAGTGGTCTTCGACGGCATCGAGTTCAACGACGATCTGCGCTGGATCGATGTCATGAACGAGGTGGCCTTCATGGCCATGGATCTGCATGCCCATGGCCTGCCGGAGCTGGCGCATCGATTCGTCAACGGCTACCTCGAGGCCAGCGGTGACTACGACGGCGTGGGCCTGCTGCGCTACTGCATGGTGTATCGGGCGCTCGTGCGGGTGAAGGTCGCTTTGCTGCGGGCCGCGCAATGCGGGCCAGCGCACGCTGCCGGTTCACCGGGGCCGGACGAATCGGCGCAGCAGCGGACCGCCGCGACGGCCTATCTCGCGCTGGCCGTTCGCCTGAGTCGCGGCGCCCGCGCAGCGGCCGGGCCCGTGCTGTTCATCACCCATGGCTATTCCGGCAGCGGCAAGTCGACGTCGACGCACAGCCTGGTCGAGGCGTCGGGTGCGATCCGGATCCGTGCCGACATCGAGCGCAAGCGCCTGGTCGGCATGGATCCGCTCGATCACCGCGGCGATGCGGCGGGCGTGGCCCTCTACGGGCCGGCCATGACGGCGGCCACCTATGCCCGCCTGCACCGGCTCGCTGCGATCGTTCTGAAAGCGGGCTGGCCCGCGATCCTCGATGCCACCTTTTTGCGCCGGCAGCAACGCATCACAGCGCGGCGGCTCGCCGCCAAGTTGGGCGTCGGTTTCGTCATTCTCGACTTCGAGGTCGACGCCGAGGTGCTGCGGCAACGCCTGCGTCGGCGCCAGGCGTTGGGTCGTGATGCGTCCGATGCCGACGAATCGGTGCTGGCCGGCCAGATGCGGACATCTCAGCCTCTGCGATCCGATGAACGCATGGCCGTGTTCTCCTGCGAGGTTGCGGCGCGCGATTCGGATGCAGAGGCTCAAGCCGACTGGACACCGCTGCTGGCGATGCTCAGGCAGCGCCCGCAGTCAGCTTGCTGACGTACTCAGCGTTTGCTCCAGTAGCCCCGCACCGGCGCCTTGGGCGCGGGCCGGGCGCTGCGTGCGAACACCTGGCGGCCGCTGGCCGAGCGGTTGAGGTGGCGCGCGATGTTGCCGCACACCAGATCGCACAGCGCATAGACCGACTCGTCGGCGATGCGGTAGTACACGCTGGTGCCGCGGCTCTCGCGCGCCACCAGGCCTGCCGCGTGAGGAACGCGAGATGGCGCGAGATGTTGGCCGACGTGTAGCCGCACAGCTGCGCCAACTCGCCGACGCTGCGTTCGCTGCTGCGCAGCAGGTTGATCACCTTCCTCGGTGGCGCCGACAGCGTCACCGGGTCGAAATACCTGATCGAGGCCGAGGGACAGAGAGTCTTGCTCGACTGCGGCCTGTTCCAGGGCTTCAAGACCCATCGCGAACGCAACTGGGCGCCGCTGGCCGTGCCGGCGCGCGAGATCGATGCGGTGGTGCTGAGCCATGCGCACATCGATCACAGCGGTTGGTTGCCGGTGTTGGTGAAACAGGGCTTTCGCGGCCCAATCTATGCCACGGCCGCGACGCGTGATCTGACCGAAGTGCTGCTTCTCGACAGCGCCCACTTGCAACAGGACGACGCGCGCCGCGCCAATCGCGGTGGCTGGTCCAAGCACCATCCGGCGCTGCCCTTGTACGACGCCACGCAGGCGCGCCGTGCAATCGCGAAGATTGTGCCGGTGGCGGCCGGACGCAGCGCGCGTATCGGACGGATCAAGGTCGACTTCACGCCGGTCGGGCACTTGTTGGGCGCTGCCGCGCTGACCCTGCACGGCGATGGCATGGTTGTGGTCTTCTCCGGTGACGTCGGTCGCAGCGACGACATCCTGATGCCGGGCCCGAAACAAGTGAGCCACGCCGATGTGCTGCTGGTGGAGTCCACCTACGGCAACCGGACGCATCCGGATGAGGACGTGCAGGCGAGACTCGGCTCGGTGATCCGCGAGACTGTGCGGCGCGGCGGCAGCGTGTTGCTGCCGTCCTTCGCAGTCGGCCGCGCGCAGGCGCTGCTGCTGGTGCTGCAGCGCCTGCGCAGCGCCGGCGAGATCCCGCACGATCTGCCGATCGTGCTCGATAGCCCGATGGCGCGCACCGCCACCGAGTTGTACCTGCGCCATCGGCGCTTGTTGCGCATTGCGCCGCGCGAGGTCGACACGCTGACCGACGGGGTGACCCTGGTGCAGACCGTGCAGCAGTCGCAGCGCCTCACCAACAGCCGCTGGCCCAAGGTGGTGATCTCCTCCAGCGGGATGGCCACGGGGGGTCGCGTGCTGCACTACCTGAAGGTGATGGCGCCGAATCCGCGCCACCACATCGTCTTTCCCGGCTTCCAGGTCGGCGGCACCCGCGGTGCACACCTGGTGGCCGGGGCCAGAGACGTGAAGATCCACGGCGAGTACGTGAGCGTCAAAGCCCAGGTCAGCCAGTTCGAAGGGTTATCGGCCCACGCCGACTCCAACGGCATCGTCGAATGGCTGCGCGGCCTTCGGCAACCGCCCAAGGAGACATACGTGGTGCACGGTGAACGCGATGCGGCCGATGCGTTGCGCATGCGCATCCAGGACGAGCTTGGCTGGCGCGTGCACGTTCCAGAGCACGGTGCCTGCGTCGAAGCTTGACGGCAACCCTCCGCCGGGGCGAACGCCGGCAGCGGCGGCGCTCAGCGGTAGCTAGCGACGCCGCGACTCCGCGGCCACCTGACAAGGGGTGCAACGCGGCGCCGCCGGTTGCACGCGAAGGCGCGCCGGCGCGATCACGTTGCCGCAATCGACGCAGTCACCATAGGTGCCGGCATCCAGGCGCAGCAGCGCTGCCTCGACCTGCGCGAGTTCGTTGACGTCGCGCTGCACCTCGGCGCCCTGCAGGTCGGTGGCCAGCACTTGCCCAGCCACGTCCTTGCGGTCGGTCACGTCGTGCGCCGCCAAAAGGTTGACTGGCGCCAGTGCTGACGCGTCGTTGGCGCGGATCTCCTCGCGCAGACTGGCGCGCCGTTCTTCGAGCAGGGTGCGAAACGAAGCAAATTGGGCTGGGGTGGCCATGACAGTAATCCGCGGGTGCACGACAGGCGGCAATGTTCACATGCCGCCGCGGCGCTGGCCTGATGCACATCAATTGCGCCACCTCGTGAAGCAATCAGCAGGGGTGGCACCAGGGCGTGCGGACACCTCGCCCGCTGAATGCATCGCGCACGACCCTGCCGCCGAGTCGATGTGCGATTGACCCGGCTGCGGGCAGCGAGTCCAATCGGGCGCACCGCCGTCATTTGCAGTCGAGGGCGAACCATGCATCGTACAGTCCGCGCAGTGCCACGCCGCCGCGGCTGCATGGTCTTCTGGTTGGCTGCGGCCGTTCTCTGCGTTGCCGGGTCCAACGTGTCGGCGCAGGCGCAGCCGCCTGCGGGCCAGACCCGGGCCCTCGCCGTGCGGCTGGAAAGCGAGTTCAAGGGCGACTTCGATCGCATGATCGAGCGCCGCGTGATCCGCGTGGCCGCGCCGTTCAGCCGCACGCTGTACTTCAATGACAAGGGGCGCGAGCGAGGCATCAGCGCCGATTTCGCGCGCGACTTCGAGCAGTGGCTCAACCAGAAGTACAAGAAGCAACTCGGCAAGCGCCCGCTCACGGTGGTGATCCGGCCGACGACGCGGGACCAGTTGCTCCTGCACATCGCTGACGGCCGTGACGACATCGCGGTGGGCAACCTCACGGTAACCGAAGAGCGCCTGAAGACCGTGGACTTCGTCGCACCGAACGACTTGAAGCCCGTGTCGGAATTGGTTGTCACCGGTGAGAAGGTCGGCGCGACGGCGAGCGTGGACGAACTGGCGGGCAAGACCGTGCACGTGCGCAAGTCGTCGAGCTATTACGAGAGCCTGGTGGCGCTCAACGAGCGATTCAAGAAGGAACGCAAATCCGCGGTCACGTTGGTGCTCGTGCCCGATGCGCTCGAAGACGAAGACATGATGGAGATGGTCGGCGCCGGCGTGCTCGAGGTCATCGTCGTCGATGACTGGAAGGCACGCCTGTGGTCGCAGGTGCTGCCGAAGATTCATGTCAACGATGCGGCGATCGTGCGCGCAGGGGCCAAGGTGGGCTGGGCGATCCGCAAAGACAGTCCCAAGCTGCGCGTTGTGCTCGACGAGTTCTACGCCACTTACGTCAGGAAGCAGGGCCTGCACGCGCAGCGCATGAAGCAGTCGCAGGCCAGAGTCGCGCAGCTCGGCGATCCCACCACCTCGGCGTCTCGCATGCGCTTCGAAAACACGCTGGCGCTGTTCAAGAAGTACGGCGCGTTGTATCGCTTCGATCCGCTGATGCTGGCCGCGCAGGGCTACCAGGAATCGCGGCTCGATCAAACCGCCAAGAGCCACGTCGGCGCGATCGGCATCATGCAGGTGATGCCCGCCACCGGCGCAGAGCTGAAGGTCGGTGACATCCGGGTCGCCGAAGCAAACGTGCATGCCGGCACCAAGTACATGGACCGGCTGATGTCCCGCTACTTCGGCGACGCGCACTTCGACGAGACCAACCGCACGCTGTTTGCCTTTGCCGCCTACAACTGCGGCCCCGCCAACATCAATCGCATGCGCAAGGAGGCCGCCAAGCGCGGCCTCGACGCAACGTCTGGTTCAACCACGTCGAACTGGTCACCGCCGAGAAAATCGGCGTCGAGCCCACCACCTACGTGCGCAACATCTACAAGTACTACGTCGCTTACAAGCTGATGACCGATCTGGCGCAGGTGCAGCTCAAGGCGCGCGAGGGCGTGCAGCAGGGCAAGTAAAGGCTCGTGGACGCGCGAGGCTGGGCACCCATCGACTGCCTGACGAAGGCGAGGCTGCGCCCACTCGCGTCGTGAGGCGTTGTCCTACGCCGTCGATCCGCACGCTCCGACAAGCGCGGCCGTCGCCACAAGGCAAAGTGCACGGCAGTCGCTACCGGTCGGGCCCAAAGAGTCGAGGCACGGCACGCGGCAGGACTGTGCCGATGGCTCGTTGCCGGCCCGAGCGCGGTCGGTGTGCATATCGGGCCGGCAGGAGAGCAGCAATGACCAAACCGAATCAAGGCGCCGATCCGGCGAAGAAGGTCGATGACACGATCGAATCCAACGCGCCGCTGCAAGGCGAAGGCAACTACACCGCTGGCCGCCGCTACGACAAGGCGCAGGAGAAGTTCGCCAAGTCGGGCCAGGTCGACGATGCGGCACGCCGCGCCGCCCCCGAGTCTGAGGAAGACCGCGAAGCGCTGAAGAAGGCCGAGGAAGAAGGGCGTCGCCACGCGCGCAAGTGAACGCGACAACGAGCAGAGATCGTTCGATCGTTTCGATCGAGCCTTATGCAGCGGCCTGCCGGCCGCTGTTTTTCGTCCGCTGCACAATGCGGCCGACTTGCGGCGTGGGCCGCGGGCATGGAGTGGGCTGATGCGTTTTCTGTCGCTTCCGATCGTGCTGGTCGCGGTGCTGGCCGCGATTGCGGCACGCGTCGTCAATCCGGTCACCGGCAAGACCGAACGCACGGTGATGGACGAGGCGGCCGAGATCGCCGAAGGCGAGAAGGCGCACAAGGAGGTGCTGCAGGAGTACGGCGCCTACAACAACCCCAAGCTGCAGGCCTACGTCGAACGACGCTCGGCCAGCGGCTGGCGCAGCCAGTCGCACCGCGCCGACCTGCAGTGGACCTTCACCGTGCTCGACAGCCCGGAGATCAATGCGTTCGCGCTGCCGGGCGGCTACGTCTACGTGACGCGCGGCATCATGGCCTATCTCGACAGCGAGGCCGAGCTGGCCGGCGTGATCGGCCACGAGATCGGCCACGTCACCGCGCGCCACGGCGCGCAGCGCGCCACGCGCGCGGCAGACCGCGGGCATCGGCGTGCATGGCCGCCACGCGTGCTCGGCGCCGTGCTCGAGGTCGGCGGCTGAGCGGGCGACCAGATCGCCGAGCCAGGTGTCGCAGACGGCGGCGGCGGGCTACGTCGCGTCGTACAGCCGCGACCAGGAGTTGCAGGCCGACCAGCTCGGCGCCGAGTACCTGGCGCGCAACCACTACGACCCGAGCAACATGGTCGACGTGATCGGCGTGCTGAAGAACCAGGAGCAATTCGCCGCCGACGCCGCCAAGGCCGAGGGCAAGGCGGCGCCGACGCGGATCGAACTGGCTGTCCTCGCACCCGAGCAACGACAAGCGCCTCGCCGACATCAAGCGCATCGCCGCCGAGTACAGCCAGGCAGGTATGGCGACGACGGCCGCGCGCGCTACCTGCAGGCGATCGACGGCATGACCTTCGGCGAGAGCCGCGAACAGGGGGTCATGCGCGGCCGCAACTTCTATCACGAGCCGCTCGGCATCGCGCTGACGGCGCCGCAGGGCTGGAAGATCGCAGAACACGCGCCGAGGCGATCGCGCGTCGTCAACGCGCGCCGGCGACGCCGGCCTGATGGTGAGGCCGGTGCCGCCCAAGGCCGGCACGCACGCACGACGCAGATCATCCGCAACGTGTTCAAGCCGGTCGCACGGCGCGCACCGAGCAGCGCACGCTCAATGGCCTGGCGGCCACGCATTTCGTCGGCACGCGGCGCAACGCGCAGGGACAGCGCGCAGGCCGATCGAGGTCACGCATCGTCAGCGGGCCGGCGGAGCCCACTACTCGCTGCTGTATGCGGCGCGCGACGCCGCGGCACGATGCAGCGCGCCGCGCCGCGCTTGCGCGAGACCGAGTCGTCGTTTCGCGCCATGACCGCCGCCGACCGCGCTGCGGCCAGGCCGTGGACCTTGAAGACGGTGCCGTTCCCGCGCGGCGGCTTCGCCGAGCTGGCGCGCCGTCGCCGCTGCCCACGCGCGCGGAGCAGCAGCTGCGCCTGTTCAACGGCGTGTACGGCGGCAGCGGCGAGCCGCAGCCGGGGCAGCCGGTGAAGATCGTCGAGTAGCGAGGCGCGGACCGCACACGGTCCGCCGTGCCGTCAGGCCGGCCGGAACAGCGCGTTGTGCGCCACCTGTTCCGCATCTTTGCCGCTGGCGATCAGCTGCTTGCCGTGTTCGGTGTCGTGGCGTTGGTACTGCACGTAGCCGCAGTCGGCCAGAAAGCGAAACAACTCGTCGCGGTAGCGCTGGTTGATCTCCACCTGCATGGTGCGCGGCTTGGCCGCCGCACTCAGCACCCTTTGCATGCCATGCAGGATCGGCATCTCGTTGCCGTCGACGTCGATCTTTACGTGCGTCGGCGCGGGCAGCCCCCACTCGAACACCAGCGTGTCCAGGCGCACGCCGAGCTTGCCTTCGCGGAACACCGGCGCGAACTCCTGCTCGTCGCCATCCTTGGTGCCGTCGAGCTGGCTCATCGAGCTGCCCGACACCAGGCTGTTGTAGTTGAAGTCGAAGGTGCCTTCACGGTCGTGTAACGCGCACGACAGCGGGCGCACGACGTCGCCGAAGCCGTTGGCGGCGATGTTGCGCATCAGCGAGAGAAAGTTCTCCGCGTGTGGCTCGAATGCAAACACCTTGCCGCTGCGGCCCACGCGCGCGGCGGCGAACAGGCTGTACAAGCCGATGTTGGCGCCGACGTCGAAGAACACGTCGCCCGGCTGCACCGCCGTGCGGATCCATTCGATCGTGCCGGCCTCCTTGGTGGCCAAGGTGCGGGCGCGCCACACGTCGGTTTCGGAAGCGCAACGAAAGCGGAACTCGCGATCCGTCGAGCGGCGTGACCACGGTCTCCAGCAGCTTCTCGCGCCAGCGGAAGCGGCGTGGACCGCGCACGAAACGAAGCAGGCTCATCCGTTCAGGTCGTCTCTTCGATGTTGATCGTCAGCGTGCGGCGCATCACGCCGGCTGGGCCGGTCATCGGATGCACGGCATGCAGCGAGTTGTAGGTCTTGATGAACAGCACGCACTGGTTCGGATGGAACGGATAGGTGTGCACGGTCTCGCATTCGTCGAACGGCACCTGGTGGTTGAGAAAGTTGAAGCTGCGCGAGCGATCGATCGGCTTGAGCACGGTGGTGCCACCACCCCAGGCGTCGTTCCAATCGCCGGCGCCCACCATCGACAGCACCAGCGTGATCAGCTTGCCCGGCGAATCGGTGTGCGGCAGGATGTTGCCACCGTCGGCCGTCATCATCGAAAACTCGAACCGGCTGCGCAGGCCCTTGCGCGGAAATCGCCCCGCCGCATAACGCAGCGCGGCGGCGATGCGCCGGCCGGTGCTGCGCTGGGCTTCGACCTTGCTGCCTTGCAGCCCCATGTCGAGCCGATGGCGCTTCAGCAAGTCGATCACGTAGTGCACGAACGCGGGCGACTTGATGCGCGCATGCAGCACGTTCCAGCACGGCGTTTCGGCGATGAACCGATGGTAGTTGTCGGGATGGTTCACCTCCGACAACGAATACTTGTTGCCCAGCACGGGCTTGAACTCGAACAGCGAGGTCGCGGGCCAGTGCTTCAGCAGGTCGGTATACACGTCGGCCGGAAACACGTCGGCGCTGTAGCCCACCGGGTACGGCTCGTAGTCGAACCGCACGCCTTCCAGCTTGAAGTCTTGCAGTGAAGCGGGGGCTTGCGACACGGGCGGGCGCGGCGACATCGAGGCGGGCGCAGTGTACCTGCGCCCGCGCGCGCCTCACGTTCAGACCCGCTTCAACCGTCGGCGTACTTGATCGAGCAGCCGTAGGCGCGCGTCGTCGGCTGGCTCACCGGCTTGCCGGCGAGCGCTTCACCGACGGCCTGGTTCACGTAGTTGGTCGCGGTGGCGATGTCGGCCGGGTTCGACGTGGCCTTGCTGTCGATCGCGCCGGCGTACAGCAGTTTGCCCTGCGGATCGATCAAATACATGTGCGGCGTGGTGCGCGCGCCGTAGGCGCGGCCGATCTTGCCGCTGTCGTCCATCAACGTGGCGCTCGGTGCCCCGCCCTTGCCCTGGATCCAGCCGACCAGGTCTTTCGGCGGCCGGTAGTCACCGGCGTCCTTGGCGGTGGAGCTCACGGCAAGCCAGGTCACGCCCTTGTCGATCGCAGCCTTCTGCGTGGCCGGCATGTTGCCGCTGTTGTAGTGCTTCTGCACGTACGGGCAGCCCGGGTTCACCCACTCGAGCACCACGTGCTTGCCCTTGAAGTCGGCCAGCGACACCGCCTTGCCGTTGGCATCGACCGCGCTGAACGCCGGCGCCGGCTGGCCGATCACCGCCTGCGCCGCGGCGCCGAGCGGGGTCAACGAGCCCACCGCCAACGCGGTGCCAAGGATCCAGGCTTTCTTCATTGCACATGCTCCACGAATCGGGTTACGGAAGCCGCGGCTGCGCCGCAGCGGTGTCGCGCGCCGCCACGGGGTCCGGCCAGCGCGCGATGGCGGCCCGCACCTCCGACACCGTGAGGATCTCGGACAACAACTGCGGTTCGCTCGCCTGCGGAGCGTACATCGCATACACCGGCACGCCGCTGCGGCCCAGCGCACGCAGCGCCTCGGTGATGGCCGGGTCGCGGCGCGTCCAGTCGGCGCGCATCAACACCACCTGGCGCGCGCGGAACGCGTCCATCACGGCGCCATCGTGGAGTGTCACGCGCTTGTTCATCTGGCAGGTCACGCACCACGCGGCGGTGAAGTCGACGAACACCGGCTTGCCTTCGGCGCGCACGCGGGCGAATGCCTGCGGTGACCAAGGTTGCCACGCACCGGCGGTGGGCGACGGGGTTGCGGCCTCGGATCGGTGCGAGTCCTCGGCGCTCTGCAAGGCCGGCCACGCCCAGGCGCCGACCGCCAGCACCAACGCGGCCGCCGCAACGCGCGCGATGCCGCCGCTCCAGCGGCGCGCGCCGAAGCTGGCGAACACCCACAGCGCAAACGCGAGCACGACCAACACGGCGAGCAGCGCGGCGGCGCCATCGATGCCCACCTGCTGGCCCAGCACCCACAGCAGCCAGACAACAGTGGCGAACATCGGGAACGCCATCGCCGTCTTGAAGCGCGCCATCCACACGCCCGGTCGCGGCAGCGCACGCGACAAACCCGGCCACAGGCAGGCCGCGAGATACGGCATCGCCATGCCGAGCCCCAGCGCGGTAAAGATGGCCAGGGCCTCGATGTTGGGCAGCGTCAGCGCGGCGCCGAGCGCGGCGCCCATGAACGGCGCCGTGCAGGGCGATGCCACCGCCACCGCGAGCACGCCGGTGAGGCCATGGTCCACCACCGGGTGGCGGCTGCGCAGCGCTGCGATGCGGCCGGGCAGCACACCGGCGAACTCGAACAGCCCGAGCAGGTTGAAGCCGATCAGTGCGAACAGCAGCGCCAGCGCCGCCACGAACAGCGGCGACTGCAGCTGGAAGCCCCAGCCGAGGCTGTCGCCCGCGGCACGCAACGCCAGCAGCACGCCGGCCAGCGCGACGAACGACAGCACCACGCCGGCGGTGTACGCCAGGCCGCCGGCCACGCGCTGGCGCTGCTGCTCGGCATGTTTGGCGAAGCCGATCACCTTGAGCGACAGCACGGGGAACACGCAGGGCATCAGGTTCAACAGCAAGCCGCCGACGAACGCCAGGGCCAGCGACAGCCACAACGACGCGCTCGCACCTGCGGGCGCCGTCTGTCTCGCGGCGGCGTTCGCAGCCGGTGACGTGCTGCCGATCGCCGGCCAGTTGGCGACCGCAAAGCGCAACTCCACCGCCTGCGCGTCGGCCGGCGACGACAACACCACCTTGAGTTCCGGCGGCGCCTCGCTGCGCTGCGCCGACAGCGGCACACGCAGCGACAGCCGGGCGCCGTCCCAGCGCGTCTCGATGCGCGCCGCGTGGTCGATCACGCCGGCGTCGGCGGCGAACACCTGCACGTTCTTGCCCTGCAGCGATGCCGGCAAGCCGTCGGCGGTGAGCGAGAGCGCTTGCGCATCCACCTGCGCCTGCGTGCGTGCGTCCACCGACTTCGGCGTTTGTTCCCTGGCGCGGCGAAACGCTTCGGCATGCGCCACCGTGCTGGCCGCCGCCGGCACGCTGAGCCGGAACTCGCCCGCCTGCGGAATGCACACGTCCTTGCAGACCAGCCACTCGGCGTTCAGGCCGATGTCGAGCCGGTCGCCGGCGAACGCCGGCGCGACGGTCACCGCCACCGGCAGCAATACCGTGCCCTCGTAGCCGTAGTTCATCAGCGGGCCGATCGGCAGCCGCTGCGGCGTCGGCCATTCGATCGCGCCGGCGCTGACGCCGTGGGGCAGCTTCCACGCCAGCGTGGTGGGCAGACCGGAGTCGCCCGGGTTCTTCCAGTAGGTGTGCCACTGCGGCGCGTGGCGGATCAGCAGGCCGAGCCACAGCGGCTTGCCGGCGGCCACGCCCTCCGGTGCATGCGCGACCACCTGCGCCTGCACCTCGTCGGTCTTGACCCGGTCACTCGCCTGCGACCAGGCCAGGACCGGCGCGAGCAATACGGTGGGCAGTAGCAAGGCCAGGAGCCGGTGGCGCAGCAAGGGCATGCGCCTTAGAGGCATCCAACGATCCGGGTTCCGTTGGGTCACGTGCATGGCGTGATGCAGTGCTTGAACTTCAACGCGACAAACGCGGTTCGGCCTGGGCCAGATAGAACCATTCGTTACCGACCTCGGCGGCCACATTGGGAAACACCACGTAGCCGTCGCGGGGCGCGCGCACCTCGGTGCCGTCGTGGCGGCGGGCGATCGGCTGGCCCGCGTGCACCGGATCGAAGCTGGTCCACTCGCGCACGAAAGCATCGCCGGCGTGCAGCCGCGGCACCACGTCGCACAGCCGCAGGCCTTCCATGCGCGCGGCTGGTGCGGGATCGGGCGCGTCGATCAGCTGCAAATGCGCCAACGTGTTGACGATCGCGCGGTATGCCACGTCAGGCGCCGCAGGGTCGTCGTGCTGCCCGCATTCGAGCGTGAGCGACCAGCCGCCCACCGAGCGCATGTATTCGGTGGTGCCGATGCCGTAACGCGGGTCGGTGTCGAGCTCGACGCCGGTGAAGCGGCCGAACTCCGCACGCCGGGCCGCGCCGGCCGCGTAGGTGCCGAGCCAGCCGTCGACCGCACGCTGCACGCCCAGGCGCAATGCCAGGGCCTCTTCGCGAGCGGCGTGCGCGAACGGCTCGAGCGCGCCCCGGTTGTCTTGCGGCCCAACCATCACGAACGGCGCGCCGGGCGAGCGGAACGAGTGCAGGTCGAGCAGCACCTCGTGTTGCGCCAGCAGCGGACACAGCCAGTTGGCCACGTGGTCCTCGTACTCGCGAGGCGTGTCGGTGGGCGTGAGCTTGCGATTCAGGTTGCGGTCGCCGGTGCGGCGACGCATCGCATAGGCCAGCGGATTGGTCACCGGCACCATCGTCAGGCGGCCGCGCATCAATTTCAGCGTGCCGGCGTCGAGTTCGGCGCCGACGCGCTCGATCGCGCGCGTGCCGCAGATCTCGTTGCCGTGCACGGCGCCCAACACGATGAGGCGCGTGCCGGGCTCGGGGCTGGCGTAGGCAATCGATTTGAACGGCAGCATGCGGCGCGGTGGGTCGATGAGGGCGCACCGATTCTAGGCAGTGCACCGGGATCGCGCTTTCGCGCGCCCCGCTGCGATGCCGACGGCTGCGGCGCCAACAGCGTGTGCGTTCGAGGTCAACGAACCGTGACGCAATCACACAAATTTCCGCGCGATCGAGCGCAGAGTGGCCTTGAACGCGCGCTTCGCGTTGCGATACTCGCCAGCGCCTGACTGATGTACCCGTCGCGGGGCCACCGCAGCGGGTTCGGGCCCCATGAAGTTCACCTCGCAGTTTTTTCGCTCCACCTTGTCGTTGCTGGCCTTCGCGGCCGGCGCATCCATTGCAGCCGATCCGCTGTCGCCCCCCGGCATTGCGGCGCTGAGGATCGAACGCGGCGTGGTCTACCGCGAGGCGCCGCTGCTGGCTGCTGCCGGCGGCACCGCGCCCTACACCTTTGCGTTCGATGGCTCGGGCTTGCCGCCGGGCTTGCGGCTCGATGCCCGAGGGCTGCTGTCGGGCATCACCTGCGGCACGGCCGGCTCATTCACCCTCGGAGCCGTCACGGTCACCGACGCCGCCGGGGCGAGTGCGCAGGCGCCGCTGGTCGACCTGCCGCTGGCCGAAGCCCGCGCCGGCGGCTGCACGCTCACCATCGGCGCGGCGTGGAGCGCCTCCTCGATTGGCCAGCCGTTCGGAGCCACGCTGGTGGCCAGCGGGGGCAGTGCGCCCTACACGTTCAGTGTGATCTCGGGGCAGCTGCCGTCCGGGCTCACGTTGCAACCCAACGGTGCCATCAGCGGCACACCCACGGCGAGCGCGAGCCACCGCTTCACCGTGGTGGCGCGGGATGCTCACGGCGCCAGTGGGGTGCACGACGCCGTGCTCAACGTGATCGAGCTCAGCGTGTCGCCACCGACGCTCGTGTCGGGCAACGTGGGTGTCGCGTACAACCAATCCTTGTCGGCCAGTGGCGGCAGCGGTCCCTACAGTTATGCGGTGACCGCGGGCAGCCTGCCGGCGGGTTTGAGCCTGAGCCGCAGCGGCAAGCTCACCGGCACACCGGTCGCGCGCGGCCAGGCCCGCTTCACGATCACCGCCACCGACGCATCGCAGGCGGCGAGCGCGCGCAGCTACACGGTGCGCATCGGTGCGCCCAATGTCGCCAGCGCGAGCACCTACTTGAACCCCACCGCGGCCGCATTGGCGCAGCCGTCGATGGCGGCGCGCGGCGCGCTGCACAACTTCGCCGCCGCGCCGGTGAACGGCGCGATGCCGAGCCAGACCGTACGCACGGTGGACGCGCTGGACAGTGGCGCTGCGCAATCACCCAGTGACGCAGCCGGCGCGGCGCCGCTCGACGTGCAGCCGCGATCGCTCAGCGTGCCGCAGGCTGGCGTGCGGGTGGCCGCGCCGTTGATGGCCCGCGGCGGTACCGGGCCGTATCGCTTCGCGATCGTGCGCGGCACGTTGCCCGATGGCCTGACGCTCGATGGCACGAGCGGCCAGATCAGCGGCCGCGCCCGCCGCGCCGGCAGCGAACTGATCACGTTGCAGATCACCGATGCCGACGGCGACACGTCGGAAGTCGAAATCGGCATCCACGTCGGCGCGCGCGCCGACCCGGCCGCAGATGCCGTCGTGGCCGGCATTCAAGCCAGTGAAGTCGAGACGCTGAAACGGCTGAGTGCCGCGCAGATGCGCAACGTGCTCACGCGCCTGGACGGCGACATCGACTGCCGGCCCGGCTGGGAGCCGCAGGTTCGCCTCAACACCGCTTGGCGCGACGCGCGTCCCGAGGGCTTGGCCGTGCCGGAACCGCCGCAAGCGGATGACCGACCCGGCTGCACCAGCGGTCCATCGGCCTGGGCCGCCGGCACGGTGGACTATGGCCGCGTCGCCAGCGCGCTGGGCGCCGCCGGCAGCCGCTTCAGTTCACCCGGGCTGACCGCGGGAGTCGACCTGGCGCCGCTGCGTGGCGTGCGCAGCGGCATCGCGCTCGGACACGGACAGGATCACAGCGAAATCAACGGCGGGCTCGGCCGCGTCGACTCGCGCTCCGAAAGCATCACCGCCTATGGGTCGTGGCAGGCGCCGTTGGGTGTGCGCGTCAATGCCGCGCTGGGGCAGGCCCTCACGCTGCTCGACAGCCAGCGCGGGGTCAGCGGCGACGGCCTCGTCGTGCAGGGGCAGCGCCGTGTCACGCAGCGCTACGGCGCGCTGGCCGGCAGCACACGATTCGGCGTCGGCGCTTGGACCGTGTCGCCGCGCGTCGGGGTCGAGCACCTGAGCGCCGCGCTCGATGGCTATGCGGAAAGCGGTGCGGCACCGCTGGTGCTCGGCTACGACGCCGCGCGCCTCGACAGCAGCGACGTGCGCGGCGGCCTCGCGCTCACGCGCCAGTGGCGCCCGTCGTTGTGGACCGTGGAGCCGGAGCTGAGCGTGGACTGGCACAAACGGCTGCAAGGCGGCATGACGCAGAACCTGCGTTATGCCGATGACCCGCTGGGGTCGAGCTACACGCTCGCCAGCGCCGAGCCGGTCAATGAG
>CAVTJT010000007.1:0-97632 GCA_963735095.1 uncultured beta proteobacterium
GAGCGACGATGGCCGGCTGTTCGTGGCGGAGCATGGCGACTCAGGGAACGACGAGGTGAACGTGATAACACCCGGCGCGAACTACGGTTGGCCCGCGAGCTTCGGCGACAGAGCGGCGCCCGCCACACAGAAGCCCTTGGTTCACTCCGGCAACAGCACGTGGGCGCCTTCGGGCATCGCCTTCCACCAGGGGCGGCTGATGGTGACCGCGCTGGCTGCGCGTGCGCTGCTTGCGTACCGGCCGGGGGCAACATCGCTCGAGCGGGGTTTCAGTTCCGGCGACCGGCTGCGCGACGTACTTTCGGTGGATGGAGATCTGTACTTGATCACCACCAACACGTCTCCGCGTGCACGCAGCTCAGATGGCGGCGATCGGCTTCTGCGGCTGACTCCTGCGCGCTGAACATCACCAGGCCCTCGGCGCCGAATCCGCATCCAATAATTCGTTCAGGTTCTCTCGCATCGATGTGAGCGCGAAACACCCGGCTTTGCCGCGCCTGGTTGGATCCCTACTGGTGCTGATCGCGTTGGCGGGCTGCGCAGGCCTGCCTGCGCGGAGCACAGTCGATGCGCCGGCGACTTTCGCGATCCGTTCCTCGCGCCAAGCTCGCCTCGCGACCACCGCAAGCGATGCTCTGGCGCAGGAGGCACATGCGTCGGGGTTCCGGCTGCTGCCCATCGGTTCGGCCGCGTACCGAACGTTGATCGAGCTGGCGACGCAGGCCGAGCATTCGCTCGACTTCCAGACTTTCGTGCTGCACGGCGACACGTCGGGTGCGATGCTGCTGAAGTCGCTTCGCGAAGCGGCAGCTCGCGGCGTGCGGGTTCGTGCGCTGATCGACGATCTGCATACCGATTGGCCGAACCGCTGCTGTCGAACATGGCGGCGTTCGACGGCATCGAGGTGCGGCTGATCAACCCGTTCGTCAGGCTGCGCGGTTCGCGCAAGGCCAAGCTGCTTTCATCGCTGGACGAACTGAGCCGCATGAACCACCGAATGCACAACAAGCTGTTCATCGCCGACAACGTGCTGGCCCTGATCGGCGGCCGCAACATCGGCGACGCGTACTACATGCGTGCGGAAGAAGGCGAAAACTTCATCGACCTGGACGCACTGGCCGCCGGCGCGGCGGTCGAACAGATGTCGGCGTCGTTCGACGACTACTGGAACAGCGAGTTCGCCTGGCCGATCGACAGGATCGTCGCTCCGGCGGCAGACCATGAGCCGATGCGCCACGTTCGACGCGGCGTCGCGGGCTTTGAAATGCCTGCCCCGGACCACGGCGTGCCTGCTCGCCTGAAAGGCTACGCAACGGTGCCGGACGAACTGCGCAGCGGCACGCTGCGCCTGACGGGGGCAAGGCGCAAGTCGTCGCAGATCCGGTGGACAAGCTCGAGGGTACGCGGGTCGGCGATCGAGAAGGCACTGTGCGCGCCTTCATCGCTGGCGAAGGTCTGGGCGCGAGCTTCGAATTGTCACGGTCTCGCCGTACTACGTACCCGGGCGATCGGCATCGAGTCGCTGCGGCAGAACAGGCGCAACGGCGTTCGGATGCGCATGCTGACCAACTCGCTTGCCTCGAGCGACGAGCCGGTGGTCCACGCCGGCTACCTGGAGTACCGCCGCGAGATGATCGAGATCGGAATGGAGGTCTACGAGCTGAGTCCGATGTTCGCGAAGCTCGAGCAGCGACTGGGACGGTTCGGCGCTTCATCGGCGGCGCTGCACATGAAGGCGATCGTCTTCGATGAAAGGCCGTGTTCGTCGGATCGATGAACCTGGACGGCCGTTCTGAGCAGTACAACACCGAAGTGGGCGTGATGATCCGCAGCGTGGCATTGGCACGCGAAATCATGGGGCTGATCGACTTCGAGTCCAGCTCATACCGTGTGGGATCGGACCTGGCGGACGGCTGCAATGGGTGAACCGGCGGCAAGGGCAAGAGACGGTACTGCAAGGCAGAGCCTGAGGTCGAGCATCTGGCGCAACATCTCTTCGAGGATTCTCGGGCTTCTCATTCCACACGACTGGCTCTAGAACCGGTAAACGCAGCCGCCACCTTCGCCACGAACGGCATGGCGAGACGAGCACTAGAACCTCAATGCCCGACCGCCGTCCAGGCCCCGATGGTTGCTCCAGACTGGGACCAGTCGGTGGTTGCGGGTCAGCCGACCGGCGGCTTTCGACCCGTTGCCGCCTCTCAGCGCATCAAGAAGCAGTCATTGGCGCTTGCGTGATTCGACTTTCCGCGGCATCCGCCCAAGTGACCCACAAACGCCGATGTCGGCAGCGCTGTCGATCAGCCAAGCCAGGCCTGGACCTCCTCGAGCGCCTGCGCGTAGTCGAGCGCCACACCGTCGATCTCCGCCTGGGCAATGCCGGGGGCGTCGAGCGCGGCGCGCGCCCGCTGCAGCGCGGCGCTGCGTTGTTTGACGCTCATCACCTGCTTGCTGATTCCGCTGACATGTCCTTCCTTCGACGATGCACTGAACCACCGCAGCGCGAGTGCAGCTTGACCTGTGAGTGAGGCCAACGAGGCACAGCGCTCGATCAGGTGGTGTCCGATGTAGCGTGATTGCGTCTGCTGCGCCAGTTGTGCGACCTTGCGCAAGCCACAATCGGGCCGACTCGGCCCGCTGCAGCTCGATGTCGATCTCGGCCAGCGCGAGGGCGGCGCCGCCCTCGCCGACCATGTCGGTCCGTGCGCGCCGAAGCTGCAGCAGTTCTGCGTACAGAGAAGCCGACTGCTCCATGTCACCCGATTCGTAGTGGTAGTCCGCAAGCGCGCACAGCGCGTCACACAAGTCAGCCCCGTTGCCCGATTCGCGTGCCAGTCGCAAAGCCTCTCGCGCGTGCTGCCCGGCCTCCCCATGGTGATCGAGCTGCCCATGCGCGTAACTGAGCGCCATCTGCGCCCGACAGCGCAGGCGCAGATCGTCGATTTCCTCGGCAATGCGCAGTGCCTGGCCGGCATGCAAGAGCGCCTGATCGGGCTGCCCCATCCACCAGGACAGTTGAGCCAACACGCACAGCGCCCGGCACCGCAGTGCATCGCGCATCTGGGCGCCCGGGCGCGACAGCGCACGCTCGGTGATGTCGCGGCCGACTTTAAGCAAACCACGGTGCAACCAATAGCGGCGTGCCGCGATCGCAAAGCGCAGCCCGATGATGGCTCCGCCGGGCGCATCGCACCACGCCAGGGCGCTCAGCACGTTGTCGTGTTCGCCATCGAGCCGATTCAACCAGTTGGCGGTTGAGCGAGCGTTTGTTTCGGCCGCCTCGGCGAGCTGGAGGAAGTGATCGCGATGGCGGTCTCGCACGAGAGTCGCATCGGCGCTCTCGGCCAGACGCTCACTTGCGTATTGGCGCACAGTCTCGAGCATGACGTAACGGGTACGGTCGCCATGGTGGTCGACCACTAACAAACCTTTGTCCAGCAGGCCAGTCAACCCATCCATCAGCGACGGCTTGTGCGCGGTCTCGCCCATCAACGCGGCCAGGGTGTCGAGATCGCAGCCACCGCTGCAAGCCGCCATCGCATGCATTGCCTGCTGGGCCCTGGCACCCGCCGCGTCATAGCTCCACTGGATCATCGCCTGCAGCGTCTGTTGGCGTGGCAACGCGCGCGTGCCGCCGGTCAGGAGAAGGAAGCGCTCGTCGAGCAAGCTCAACAGTTGCGGTACAGACAACAGGCGCAGGCGGGCCGCCGCCAGCTCGAGTGCCAGCGGCACACCATCGAGGCGGCGGCAGATGCTGGCCGCCACAGCGCACAGATCGTCGTTCCAAACCAATCCGGGCGCCGCATTGCGGGCTCGATCGACAAACAACCGAACCGCTTCGGATCCGGCAATGGCGTCGGGCATCGCATCGGCCGCGGGAAGGTCCAGCGGCTTGACCGGCAACACCACCTCACCGTCGACGCCCAGCGCCTCGCGACTGGTGGCCACGATGCACAGGCGCGGCGCCGTACCCAGCAACGCATCGGCTGTCTGCGTCGCTGCGTCGAGCAGGTGTTCGCAGTTGTCCAGCACCAGCAACAGATCGAGACCGCGGCAGTAGGTGCCGAGCGTCTCCAGTGGTGGCGCCACATGGCTTAGCCTGCAACCAAGCGCACGCGCCAACGCAGGCGCCAGTTGGTTGGCCGCCGACAGCGGCGCCAGATCGACCCAGCACACGCCGTCGCGGTGGTCGGCCAACGAGAACTCGGCTAGCTTCAGCGCCAGTCGCGTCTTGCCGGTCCCTCCAATGCCGATCAGCGTCAACAGTCGCGTGCCTTGCAGTCTTGCCTGTGCATCGCGCAGCGCAGCCGCACGCCCGATGAACGGCGTGCGCTCTGCCGGAAGGTTGTGCCGGGGCACATCGGCGCCGGCCCGCTGCACGGCCAGCGCAAACCGATAGCCGATGCCGCCGACCGTGGCAATTGCCTCCGCACCAAGCACCTTGCGCAACTGCGCCACCGTGACATAGACATTGGCTGGCTCCACGACGAGACCGGGCCACGCGCGGTTTAGCAGCTCGTCCTTCGTGAGCAGGCCCCCGCTCGACTCCACCAGCGCGAGCAGTACTTCGAAGGCGCGAGAACCGAGCGCAACCGGCACGCCGTCGCGCAGGAGTTGGCGGCTGGCGCTGTGCAACTCAAAGCGCCACTGCGAGCCGAAATTGAAGGCGTCAGCCATGCGGCTTGATTGTCTCTGTAGGTATCCCTGGCCGGTGCCCACGGCTGTGTGATCGCGGCCGGCTTTTCGAACGTTTTAGATCACCTAAGGACACCAGCGTATCGCCGGGTGAACAGTCACGCCATCGCAACTTGATGGAGGACTGCACCATGGGCGCACCACTGCACGTCACGCCGCACGAAGACACGCGCGCGGCCTGGCGCATGGGATACAGGCTGCGGGGCATCGTCGTCGCACTAGCGAGCGCCGCCGCGTTGGCAAGCCATCTGTTGCTCGACCAGACCGAGGCCGCGCCTCCCGTAGCCGGCGCGCCGCCGACAACGACTGGCGCGCAGCAGCAGTTCGACCACTCGGTCGTTCTGCGCCAAAACGTGCGCGACGACGCCCTGCACTATGGTGCATCGATCGCAGCCTACGAGGCACCGTGAGTCTGCGCTGCATGCGCACCCGCCTCATATTTAGAGCGGCCGCTGCAGCGGCGCTCGCGCTGCTGGCGCAGGCGGCGTGCACCGAGCGCGCACTGCCGCCTCAGGCCAGTGCACACACCGCGCCCCTCGACGAGGGCCGCACCGACGACCTTGCCGCCGACATGCGCCGCTTCGCACTCAACGCGTTGTTGGTTCCGGTGCTCGACGATGAAGCGAACCCGGCGCGCTGGGGCGACCCGTCGCTGGCCATGCCGTGCCAGGCTGGCACTCGGGTCCTGGTCGACGGGGTTGCGCTGCAGCCGCGAGTCGAGTCAAGCGGCCGGGCGTTCACCCTCGAATGGACGCTTGACCAGTGTCTTCCGTTCGGCAGCGGCGGGCCGGAGTTCTCGGGCGTCGCGGAACTGGTGGTGTTTCGCGACGACGATGGTGTGTCGGCCATCGTTCGAATGATCGAGCTGCAGGTGCGTCGCGACGAAGTTTCGGTCGTGATGAACACCAACTTCGTGGCGCGTACCCCATGAATCGCCTTCCCGCCACACCGATGTGTGGCGTGAGCAGGGCGTCGTGGTCTGTTTGGCCCCAAAGTCGCGCCGCACAGCGCGCACAACACCGTCATTGCACTTCGCCAGCGCTGGTTTCAGTCGCGATCGGCTCCGTCAGCAGCTATCGAACGACCGCTTAGTGTGGACGAATCGACCGTCGGCTTCTGGCCGGGACTACCAGTTCGCGAGGCGGCCCGACAGCGGACCTTCAGCGCCGGGCACGTTTCCTCCCCGATTGACGGACACCGGCACCTTGACGATCCCAGAGGCATTGTTCGCGGTCCCTCAACTCGATGGGAGACCATCATGGGAACCGCAGCCAACGCCACTCATCGCGAGCCGTGGAACAAGGGCAAGATCGTCGGCCAGAAGGCACCGTTCAAGCTCAAGGACATCTGGGCACTTCGAGTCCGCCTTCAGATGGAGAACCGGGTACGCGAGCTCGCGCTCTTCAACCTTGGCATCGACAGCAAGCTGCGCGGGTGCGATCTCGTTGCGCTCAAGGTCCGCGACGTCTGCCATGGCGACCAAGTCGCCTCAAGGGCTGTCGTGATGCAGCACAAGACTCAGCGACCGGTTCAGTTCGAGGTCACGCAAGCTGCCCGTGACGCCGTGCAGAAGTGGATCAAGACTGCGGGACTGAGGTCCGACGACTTCCTGTTCCCGAGCCGCATTCACGATTCACCCCACCTGGGGACACGTCAGTACGCCCGAATCCTCGAAGGCTGGGTCGAAGAGCTTGGCCTGGACCCAGCTGAGTACGGCACGCACTCGACGCGGCGAACCAAGGCAACGCTGATCTATCGGCCTGCCCCTGTGGCAGATGGCATGGCGTCAGCGCACGCCCTTACGCACGTGCTTGGACCTGATGCAGCCGCCGCTGAAGTGGGGCTTACGCGATCAGCCAGGCCGCGAAGTCCTGCCACGCCTGCGTACTGGCGATCAGCAGGCGCCCCGGCAGCGACAGGATGACGATCAGGCCGCCCCACAGCGTAGCCGGGTGCAGGCGGCGCAGCGTCACGCGGTCGAGCGCCATCGCCGCGACGATCACCAGCGCCGTGCCGCCGAAGGCGATGGGGAGCACTGGCAGCGGTGGGAGCTGCATCGCCACGCGTGCGATTGCCGGTGGCAACAGGCTCAGCGTGGCCACTAGCATCAGCCGCTTGTGCCAGTCGGTGCGCGCGCGCAGCACAAGCGCCGCCAACACCAGCAGTGCGAACACGCCCAGGTCGAACAGCGGGATGGCCATGAAACTCAGCGCCGAGACTTTGTCAGGATCGGGAGTGAAACCGCTGCGACCGGATTCGATCACCATTCGGTAGCCGACGACGCACATTGCCGCCAGCAGGAGAGCGCCGAACGCGCCGAGCGCGCGGTGGGCGTTGCGGCGATTCGTGGCGACCAGCCAGGTCTGCGACACGAACAGCACGAGCCAGGCGGTGAACACCGTGCCGTGCACGAGCTTCAGTGAGGACAGCTCGGGCGTACCGAACAGGTTCCTGAGATAGAACGTGGGCGAGAAACCGACGAAGACCACCAGCGCGGCGAACAGCGCGCCGGCCAGCCAGAACCAGCGCTGGCCCGGCCGTGCCGGCGACGCGGCGTTCTGAACGATGCTGCTCATCAGGATTCCCCCCGTGACGGCATGGCGGCGATGGTACGCCGCGCCGACGCTACCCGAGCGGCGTGAGCCACGGTGTGCCGACTACGAAGCCCGACCATGGCGCTTGCAGCGCTTGACCGCGAAAGTGCGACGAGTGCGACTGCGCGATTTGTCAGTTCCTGTGCGTCGCGCCGTCACACGCAGGTCGACCTTGTGAATGGCAATTCGGCAGTGCGACTGTCGCTCATGGGTCGGCGCCGCAAGTTCAGCAATGGCGAAGCGGTCGGTGGCACGTCGCGGCCGAAGGTCGAGAGAGTCCTACGACGGAAACAACTCGCATAGCCGCCCTTCGGGGCCGGCACCGGTCGCCGCGCTCGACGACCGCTTCGTGCCAGTCAGCGTGAGTACGCCGATGATCGGCCACCGTCAGCACACGCTGCAGAGCTGACCCTCGCGACGAGTCGTCGAACGACGGCAACGGGTCGATAGCAGACGATTGCGAGTGACAGCGATCGGCTAGAAGCGGCTCTCCGATTGAGTGGAGCCCAGCGACTGCTTCAGACTGGTTGCAGACAGTCGAAGGCAGCGATCGAACTGACGCTCTCTGCGCGATTGCAGAACGTCAGCGAACGACAGGCGGCCGTACTCCTGCTTGATGATGGAACCGACGCGGACCAAGGGCGCTGAGCGCGCGGCAGGGCCTATGACCGCGCAGCCAAGGGCAGATTCAGCAGCAGGTTCTGCGGCTTCATCCGCAGCTGGCCCTGCGGGTTGGCCATCAGAGCCAGGTAGACCGGCACGCCGGCCACATCAGCACGCATTTCGGCGGCGTTGGCGAACTGCAGGCGGAAGAGGCCGACGATGCGCGCCAGTCGCTCGCCGTCGACCAAGGTGCCAGCGTAGAGATCGTTGAGCAGCGCAGTGGCCTCGACATCGAGGCCGACGTGCCAACGCCAGCGCGCGTCGTCGATCCGCGGCACCGGCATGATCCGCACCTCGGTGCCGAGCAGCTGCCGCACCCAACGCTCGAGCAGAACGGCCAGCGGCTTCAACCCCGAGCGCGCATTGCCGAGCTTGAAGTGCACGCCGTGACCAACGTCGGTGCTGGTTTCCTGCGCCAGGTCGAGCAGCAGCGAGCTGCGGAAGTGCGGGCTGGTGGCGTCGCGCCAGTAGCGCGATTCGGTGTCGGCGCCAAGCACCGGCAGCTGCGCCGGCAGCGCTTTGACCTGCGCTTGCGCCATCAGCCGGCCGAGCTCGCCGAAGCCCTGGCTCTGGCGAAACTCCTCCAGCGTCTCCAGGTCAGCGGCGAGCACGCGGCCTTCCTCAAAGCTCAGCCGTTGCGTGCGGAAGAAGAGCTCGGCTGCGCGCGCCTGCAGCGGATCGGGCGGCTCGTCGAGCATGCCAGCGACGATAGCCTGCAACGCCATGTCGATGAACAGCGGCGGCACCGTCACGCCGTGGCTGAACTGCGCGATCACCCAGGCCTGCAGCGATCCCGCGGCCTGCACGCCGTCGCGCAGGCTCAGCAGGTGGCGGTAGTTCTCGCGGGCATCGGGATCGGCGATCGCCGCCAGCTCCGGCGCCGCCACTTCGCGCATCGGCTCCTGCTGCAGGCGCCGGTGCAGGGCGGTCTCCGCACGGCACGAGTCAGCCACCAGCGCCATCTCCGGACGCGCCAACCAATGTAGCCACCAAGCCGGCGTCGGCACAAGCGCGCCATCGTCGCGCTGCTCCAAATGGGCTCGGCCGCATGAAGGCCACAGGGCTGTGGCGGGAGGTGTCATACACCGATTGTGTGGCGCTTCATGGCCGGAAGCACCGGCATCACCGAGACGTTGGCGCTCCAGACTGGGCAGTGTCACTCGCGCCCGGCGACTTGCTGCGCTCCCGCGGGGGCAAGCTCTACCGCGAGCACATCCACCAGAGGTGCAGATCGGGCTACTCGATCCGAAGGACCTGCAGGTGGCCGAGGTCGAGACGGCGCGCAAGCTGCTTGAGGCGACGTTGCCGTCGAACGCGTTGATGGAGGCGTAGTTGGCGCGGTGCGGTGCCCACGGCTCGATGCGGCTACACGACTACTGCTTCGACGGCGCCACACCGTAACGCGCCCGATACGCCCGCCTGAAGTGCGAAGGATCGCGAAACCCCGCTGCGAACGCCACCTGCTCGACCGTCTCGCCAGTCGCACCGCGCGCCAGCAACTGCTCATGGCAGCGAGCCAGCCGCGCCTCGCGCACCGCCTGCATCACCGACGTGCCCTGCTCGTGGAACAGCTGGTGCAGCGCACGCACGGACATCGCGTTGCTGCGCGCGATCTGTTCGGGGCAAACGTCCGGCGAAGCGAGGTGCGCCTCGATCCAGCACCGCACGCGCCATAGCGCCACGCTGCGCGACCCCGGCTGCGCGACCATCTCAGCGTCGGGCGACGCGTCGCTGGCGCCGCACGCAAGCTTCAGCAGCTCGCCGAGTTGGCGCAGAAAGTCGACCGCTCGCGCCTCGGCGATCTCGTCGAGCCGCTGCGCCAGCGTGCTCGCGTAGGCGCGCAGCACACCGACGCCAGCGCTGCGGCCGGGCAGTCGCGCGCCGAGATGGCGCTCGAACGGGGAGCCGCGCTGCGGGAGCAGCTCGCGCGGCAGCTGGAAGCACAGCAAGTCGTAGTCGCTGCGCAGGTCGAACACGTAGTCGCGCGCGTTGTCGAACGCCAGCAAGTCGCCCGGCCGCAGCAGGTCGTGCCGACCGCAGTGGTCAACGGTCAGCGTGCCGCCCGCGATCACCAGCAGCCCCAGCTCATCGGCCTCGCCGCCGCGCACCTGTCCGTGCGTGCGCACGACGCGATTTGGCGACGATGCGATGCGCGAGCAGCGGACTCCGCCGTTGATCCGAGACTCGAGCACGCCGCGGAACGGCGCCGACGGCATGCGCGCATCGTCGGCGTGGCAGTCGAGCCGATAGTAGGTGTCGAACAGCGTCTGTCGCCAACTCTCGAAGCGCTGTGCCGGCGCGACGCGGTCGGTGCGGAAATGCAGCTGCTCCATCGTGCACTCCTTCCAGGCCATCCGGCTTCTGGCGCCGGACGCCGATTCTTGCGCTGGCGGCCCGCTCGCCTGCGCTACCAGCCCTGTGCGCCGGCCGGGCCGCCGCCTAAGCTCGCCTCATCGCTCAGACACAGGAGACCGACATGTTGCAGACGCGGCTTACGCGACGCTACGCCGTCGAGGTTCCGATTGTGCAGGCGGGCATGGCGTTCGTCGCCGGCCCACGGCTGGCCATCGCAGTGTGCCGCTCCGGCGGCATCGGCTCTCTCGGCGTCGGGCTGATGCCGCCGCCGGCGTTCGTGCCGGCCGTCGCGGCCATCCGCGAGGCTGTAGGAAAGGCGGCGTTCAACGCGAACCTGCTGACGCCGTTCGTCACCGACGAGGTCATTGCCGCGATGTGCGACGCCGCACCGCCGATCGTCTCGTTCCACTGGGGCCATCCGCAACGCCGCTGGATCGATCGATTGACGACGGCCGGTTGCAGCGTCTGGGAGCAAGTAGGGGGCGTCGAGGCGGCGCGCCGCGCGGCCGGCGACGGCATCGAGTTGGTGATCGCGCAGGGCTCCGAGGCCGGTGGCCACAACTACGGCAGCCTGCCGATCTTCGCGCTCGTGCCCGAGGTGGCTGACGCGATCGGCGGCACGCTGGTGCTGGCGGCGGGTGGCGTAAGCGACGGGCGCGGGCTGGCGGCGGCGCTCGCGCTCGGTGCGGACGGCGTATCGGTCGGCACGCGCATGGTGGCCACTGCCGAGGCCGACGCGATGGTCGAGTACAAGCAAGCGCTGGTGAAGGCCAACGGCATCGACACCGTGCGCACCCACGTGTTCGGCCCACAGTGGCCCGACTTCAACCCGATGCGCGTGCTGCGCACGCCGCTGGTCGACGCCTACCACGAGCGCGTCGCCGAGATCCCCAAGGACACGAGCGGCGAGCCGACCTGCGCGCGGCTGCCGTTTTGTGGCCAGACGCTGGAGATGCATCGCTTCGACGCGTTTGTGCCGGCCGAGGGAACCACCGGCGATCCGCAGGAGATGCCACTGCTGGCCGGCGAGGGGGTAGGACTGGTACGCGAGATCGAGCCGGCCGGGGACGTGGTGCGCGCGATGGCGCGATCGGCGGCGCAGGTGCTGGCGCGCCTACAGGCGGAGGGTGGCTGACCGGGGCGCGAACGCCCCGAGGGGCGGTGGGCATCGGGCGCTTAGCACTCAGCTGCTCGCCAGCGCCGACGACCGCTCAACGGCGGGCAGCGTGAGTACGATCGCCGCGGGCGACCGACCGCATCCGCTGCATAGCTGACCCTCGCGACGAATCGTCGAACCACGGCAACGGGTCGATAGCGGACGATTTCGACTGCAGCGCCCGGCCATGAACGGAAATTGGTGCTGCTCGCCAGCAACCGGTCGTTCATTAGTGAACGGAGGAACCGCTGGTCGCCTTGATCTGCCGGTGTTTCAATCGGATCAGTGCGTGACGAATCACATCGCGCGTGTGTGACGGTCTCGCCACTCGCAGAAGCGTAGTATCGGTGACGCTCCACTCGCCGACGAAAGGACTCAGTGCCGAACCGACGGGGCATTCGTCGCCGTAGCCGCGGGCGCCCTACTTCCAATGTCCACCGGCCTGCGCGCGCAGGGCACGGGCAAGACGCGCCGCATCGGGTTCCTTTCCCTGTTTGCGCGGGCCGACATGGAGGACTTCCTACGGCCAGATTCGACCCGAGCTGGAGAAGCTCGGCTGGGTCGACGGTCGCAACATCGTGTTGCTGGAGCCGCGGACGACGGAGGGCAGAAACGAAGGTCTGCCGTCCGCGGCAGCCGAACTCGTCGCACAAGGTCCCGACCTGATTCTCGTCCAGACCTTGCCCGCCACTCGCGCGCTGATGCAGGCAACGAAGTCGATACCCATCGTGATGGTCGGCGTGGGCAATCCGGTCGAGCGCGGGATCGTCGCGGACTACCGCAAGCCGGGTGGCAACGTCACTGGCTCGAGCTTCATGGCCAACGAGTATGCGGCCAAGCTCCTGCAACTCCTCAAGGAGGCGGCCCCTCGGCTGCGCAGCGTCGCCTTGTTCACCAATCCGAGCAACGAAGCCGCTGGTCCATTCGTCAAACAAATGCGGGCGGAGGCCGCGACTTTGGGCATGCAGGTGCAGGTCATCGAGGTCACGGGCATTGGCGACTTCGAGCCCGCGTTCGCGGCCATCCGCAGCACGAACACGCAGTCGATACTGCTTCCCCCGGAGCCGCTGATCTTGTCTAAGCGCGACGCCATTGCGGCCTTCGCGCAGGCCCACGCGCTGCCGCTGGCCGTCGTTGGCTGCAGCCGTAACTTCCCGACAAGTGGGCTGCTCGCCTTCGGACCGGCGCCGGACGAGTACGCGCAACTCGCCGCCCGGTACATCGATCAGATTCTCAAGGGTGCCAAACCGCGCGATCTGGCCGTCGAGCAGACGACGCGGTTCGGTCTCGTCGATCAATCTCAAGGCCGCCAAAGCGCTCGGGCTGACCGATTCCGCAGTCGCTGCTGGTGCGAGCGGACGAGGTGATCCAGTGATCTCCAGGCGCACGGTGGCACTGGCAGCCGGCGTTGGACTGCCGGGGATGCACCGCCTCGCACCGGCGCAAGCACCCGCAGCGATGCGGCGCGTCGGCGTGATCACGATCGGCGCGCCCGCTGCCAGTACCACGGAAGACCCGTTCAAGTCGGGCATGCGCGATCTGGGCTGGGTCGAGGACCGGAACATCGAGTACCGCACCGCCTATGCCGATGGCGACACCCGTCGTCTGGATGCGATGGTGCGTGACCTGATCGCGCAGCAGGTCGAAGTCATCGTGACCAGCAGCGCGGTCAGTACCCGCGCCGCGCAGCGTGCCACGAAGGCCATCCCGATCGTCATGACCTTCAGCGTCGACGCCGTGGGCAACGGCCTGGTGGCCAGCCTGGCCAAACCAGGCGGCAACATCACCGGCATTTCCAACCAGCTCGAAGATGTGTTCGGCAAACTCATCGAGCAGTTGCACGCGATTGCGCCGAAGGCCCTGCGCATCGCTTTTCTGCTGAACGAGAGCAACCCGTCGCATGCGGGGTACTGGGCTGCGGCGCAGCGCACGTGTGGCAGGCTTGGGCTGCTGGCGCAGCGCGTCGCCGTCAATTCGCCAGACGGGTTCGACGCTGCCATCGATCGCATCGTCACGCAACGGGCGCAAGCCGTCGTCGTGCATGCCGACCCGGTGTTCAGCGCACAACGCAGCGCGCTGCATGACAAGCTGCGACGAGTCACGGCGCCGAGCGCCTTTATCCTGCGTGAGGATGCGCTGGCCGGCGGCCTGCTGAGCTACGGCCCGAATCTGTTCGCGAGCTTTCGCTACTCGGCAAAGTACGTAGACAAGATCCTGCGCGGCGCCAAGCCCGCCGAACTGCCGGTCGAGCAGCCAACCAAGTTCGATCTGGTCGTCAACCTGAAGACGGCCAAGGCGCTTGGGCTGACGGTTCCGCAGTCGCTGCTGCTGCGCGCCGACGAGGTGATTCAGTAAGTGGCTCCGACCTGTGAACAATGTGGACATCGTGGAATAGCTAGGTCTGGGTGTCCCGCCAATGACCGACCGCAGCGGGGTGTATGGGACCACCTGCGTATTGCTGGTGCTCCTGGTGGACACCTAAAGGAAGTCGTTGAGCTTGCGCATGCCCACTGGGCGGCAGGCACCTGCATCACCGCGTTAGACCTCGCGGCGGCGGCGCTGGGACGCGCGCTGGGTCGTCACCCTGGCCCTCTAGAACTCGATATTGGCGCCTTCGAGAAGCCGACAAGGGCTGGCCGCGCGGCTCGCGCCAAGATGCCAGCGTTGGCGACGCAGTGGATCGACGATGTACTGAAGGACCCGAAGTACAAACTGCTAAAGCAGGGTGCACGTGATCCACTCACCCACCGCTGGCTGCGGCAGCACCGAGCATGGGGATAGCACATCCGGGCGCGCGGCTCAAGTTGGAGATTGGTGGGGCCCAGGTGAGCGTCAGGCAACTCGTCATCGACTCGCGCGACCTCGCCACGACTCAGATCGTCGCCCTCGTGAACGTCCTGCCAAGCCTCTGAGCAAACCGCTGCATCGCCTCGCGCTCCAGCCCTTGTCCTGCACCCGGTACAGCGAGTGCACCTCGGCGGCGCGACTGAACGGGCGTCACCCTTCCGGAGCACACTCTCGTGTGACCAGGGAGCGTCTCGCTCGTTTTGCGAGCCTGACGACCTACAAGGAGGTCAACATGCTGGCAGCCGCTCGTGTCCTGGTGGTGCTTACCCTCCTCGCTGGCTGCGGCCTGCCGATACCGCCGAACGCGACACCGTGCGATCGGGCGCCCGGACCCCAGGAGTGCCACATCTGGATGAACAACCGCGCCCAAGCGGCTCCACCTGACTTCACCACCTCTGCTGGCTGATCGGTCGCCGGATGGTCGTTCTTTGGTCCGAGGTGGCTGACTTCACGTCGACGTGCGTATACCGTCCGGCGTGCGGGGCGGGTTCTCCGTGCCTGACGCCAACCTCCGGAGGTCAAGATGCTGGCAACCACTCGAATCGTCGTGGTGCTCTCCATGCTCGCGGGTTGCGGCCTGCCGACGCCGCCCAATGCCAACCCGTGCGAACGGGCGCCGGGAACCCAAGAGTGTCAAATCTGGATGTACAACCGTGCCATGTGACCTCGGTAGACTGCACCCGTGCGGGGATGATCGGCCCTTGAAGAGTCCGTGGGCCGATGCTCTGACAGCCCGCATGAAACCCAGGTGACGGCAGAACACTGTTTCCCCCAACGCGATCCGACGAAATGCCCGAGAAACTGCTCGCCGCCGTGATCCTCGCGATGTGCGCGGGCGCGCTCGTGCGCATGTTGCTGCGGCCCACGCAGCGCACGCGGCTCGATCGCCGGTTGCAGCGCAGCTGGTGGTGGTGCCGCGATGCGGTGCAGCGCCTGCTGCGCCGCCGTCGCGTCAGCAGCGCTGATGCGCAGCGCGAAGCGCGCGACGCGATCGAACGCGCGGCACGCAAGAAGCGCAACCTGCACTGAAAACGGCCGCCAGGCCGTTTCGGCGAGGCTCGCTTCGCGCAATGCTTGTGAAGCGGCGGAGCGCCGGTCGGAGCCCAAAAGCAAACACCGGGCAGAAGCCCGGTGTCCTCGGTTTGCGCTCGCAGACGCGAATCAGCGGCGGCGGAACGCCAGCATCAACATCCACAGCGCGGCGATCACGGCCACGCCGACCGCGGCCCACACCGAGGGCGGCAGGTTCTGCACGAAGTTGCTGTTGCTCGTCAGCGGCACCGACACACTGATCAGGCCAGCCGGCTTGCCGGCCACGTAGCCATAGCCACCACCGCCATTGAACTGGGCGTTGGTGCGGATGAACTCCGGCGCGCTGTCCTGCTTGTCGTGGCAACGCAGGCAGCTCGCTTGCGCGACCACCGAGCGGGCGTAGAGCAGGCGGTTGCCGCTCACGCGCCAGTATTCCTGCGCGTTGGTCGCATCGGCCTTGGTGTTGGCGGCGGTCTGGATCGCATCGAGCGCTTCGGTCTCGAACTGGTCGGGCGCGTTGTTCTTGTTCAGCACGGTGCGCGCAGTCAGGCGATAGCGCGCCTTGCTGCCCGAGGCCGAGATCACGTCGGCCACCTCGCGCTGGATCAGCGCCGGGTTCTTCCAGTGGTAGGCCTCGACACGCTCGAGCGCATCACGCTCGGCGGCGGCCGCCTCCACCTTGGCGCCGGACAGCACCTGGCCATCCGCACCCGACACGGCATAGACCGAACGGGTGAGGAAGTTGCCCGGGATCTTGGCGTTGGAGCCGACGGTGCGCACGTGCACGCCGCCGTATTGCGACGCCCAGCGTCCGATGTTCTCCACCATGTCGGCCACGGTGCGGCCTTCGCTGACGGTCTGGCGCAGCACCTGCGCTTCGCTGACCCACCATGCACCGGCGCTCAGCGCGCCGACGAACACCAACATGGGCAATACGAGCGAAAAGCCCAGACGCGACGGCTTGGCCGGCGCCGGACGCTGGATGATTTTCTGGTTCATTTGAGTCTCTCCCTTCCACGGCTTTTCAAAGCAATGCCGTTTGTACGCGGCGAAGCGGCGTTGCGGATGCTTTGCAAGCGCTGCGCTCTGTGGAACTGTTGGCGTGCTGCGGGCTGCCGCGCGCGGGCCGTTGTCAGAATGCAAACAATTTCACGGCGCCCGAACTGAGGCGTGTCACGCGTGCGCCAGGACCGGTGCCCGACGTCCACTGCACCGGCGAGGCAGAGTCGCCTAGGCGCCGAGCGGTCCGGGCAGCTGCGGGCCGCTGTGTCCCGGCAGCACCGTCGCCTCCCACGTCTGCACATCGGGCAGGCCGGCCGGCACTGCAGGCAACGGCAGGTCGAACCAGAACGTCGAGCCCTTGCCGGGGCGCGAGCTGGCATCGATGTGGCCGCCCATGGCCACGCACAGCTGGCGCGCGATCGACAACCCGAGCCCGGCTCCGCCGAAGCGCCGCGTGTTCGAGCTGTCGCCCTGACGAAACGCATCGTAGATGTGCGGCATCACGTCGCTGGAGATGCCCAGGCCGGTGTCGGTCACGCTGAGCCGAACGCCCAGCTCGGACGGCGTCACGCGCACGATCACGCCACCGTGTTCGGTGAACTTGATGGCGTTGCTCAGCAGGTTGCCCAGGATCTGTCCCACGTGAACGAGGTCGCCGCTCACCACATCGGGCAATGCCGAGTCGAAGTGCACCGACAGGTTCAGGCTGCGCCGCTCGGCGTTGTCGCGGTAGCGCTCGACGATGCCGAACACCGCATCGCGCAGGCGGAACGGCGCGTTCACCACGCGCAGCGCGCCGGCGTCGATGTGCTTGGAATCGAGCACGTCGTCGATCACGCCGGCGAGCGTGCGCGCCGACTGGCGGATCAGCGCCACGAAGCGCTGCTGGCGCGCATCGAGCCGCGTGCCGTGCAGCAGCTCTGCCAGGCCCATCACCGCGTTCAGTGGCGTGCGCAGTTCGTGGCTCATCAGCGCGAGAAACTGCGATTTGGCCCGACCGCCCTCGTCGCCAGCCTGGAGTGCCGCCTGCAGTTCGCGGTCGCGCTGCGCGATCGCCTGCACCAGGCCGTTGAAGCCGTCGTTGAGGATGGCGACCTCGCCGCCGCCACGGGTCGACAGGCGCGCGCTCAGGTCCTGCTCGCCCCGCCGCACCTTGTCCATCACGCGCACCGTGCGGGCCAGCGGCCGCACCACCCAGCGCTGCAGCACCGCGGCCAACAGCAGCAGCACCACGGCGACGATCAACGTGCCGGCGACCAGCAGGCGCCAGAGCAACTCCAGGCGCTCGTGCGACGGCACCGCGAACAACACGGCGGCGCCGATGGCCAGCAGCACGCTCACGACTGCCGCCCCCGAGGCACACAGGATGCGGCCGCGCAGACCGAGCTTCATGGCGCGCCCCGCGCTGCACACGCCGCGCCGGCGCAAGACAAAACAACCCGCTGACCCGGTCGCAGAGGCGACACGAGCGGACCACTTGGGATGTTCAACCGCCCCCCTCCGGGTTGCTGAGACATCGGCACGTCACACGGGCGTGACGCGCGAACGTTGCATTATCGGCAGCCTCCCGCGGCCGCGCACCTCGGGCTTGCCCCGGTGCGCCCCGCGGGTTGGTCCGGGGCGGAAAGCCCGGTCGGGGCGGGTTCGAGCCGCACAGTATCCTGACGCCATGTACGCGGCCCATTTCGGTCTGAAGCGCGAGCCGTTCTCGATCGCGCCGGACCCTCGCTACCTGTTCATGAGCGAGCGCCACCGCGAAGCGCTGGCCCACCTGCTGTACGGCGTGCGCGGGGGCGGCGGATTCGTGCTGCTCACCGGCGAGATCGGCGCCGGCAAGACCACGGTGTGCCGCTGCTTTCTCGAGCAGGTGCCCAAGCGCACCAACGTGGCCTACATCTTCAACCCCAAGCTGACCGCGCTGGAACTGTTGCAGTCGGTGTGCGAGGAGTTCCGCATCACGGTGACCGCGCGCGACGGCGCGGCGGCACCCACGCAGAAGGACCACGTCGACGCGCTCAACGAATACCTGCTGCGCACGCACGCCGCCGGCCAGAACAGCGTGCTGATCATCGACGAGGCGCAGAACCTGTCGGCCGACGTGCTGGAGCAGCTGCGCCTGCTGACCAACCTGGAAACCAACGAGCGCAAGCTGCTGCAGATCATCCTGATCGGCCAGCCCGAGCTGCGCGACATGCTGGCGCGGCCCGAACTGGAGCAACTGGCGCAGCGCGTGGTGGCGAGGTTCCACCTCGACCCGCTGGCCGAAGAAGAGACCGCGCACTACATCAAGCACCGCTTGTCGGTGGCCGGCATGAGCGGGTTGATTCCGTTCGATCGCGACGCACGCCATCGCATCCACGAACTGACGCGCGGCGTGCCCCGGCGCATCAACCTGCTGTGCGACCGCGCACTGCTGGGCGCCTACGCGAGCGGCCGGCAGCGCGTGGACCGCGCCATCGTCGACAAGGCGGCCAGCGAGGTGTTCGACTTCAGTCGCCATGGCGCACAACGGTGGCAGCGCCGGCGCAACGCGTTGGCGGGCGGCGCCATCGCCGTCGTCGCGTTGGTGATCGGTGGCGTGGCGGTCGCGCTGGTGAGCGGGCCGCGGCGCTCGGTCGGCCCGTCTGCCGCCGCCGATGCAGCAGCGAGCGCAGCCAGCGCCGCCATTGGGGCCAGTGCCGCTGCGGCCGCATCGGCACCCGTGTCCGTGGCCGCGAGCGCACCAGCGCCGGCAGCCGCCGCCACCCCGGCGGCCGAGGCCAAGGCGAGCGCTGCGGCACCAACCCAAGCGAGTCGGCGCAGTGCGGCCGCATCGGCTGCGAGGCCGCCCGCATCGGCCGCGAGACCGGCGACGAAGTAGGAGCAAGCCGGCCATGTCGTACATCCTCGAAGCCTTGCGCCGCGCCGAGTCCGAGCGTGAGCGCAAGCGCGGCGGCGTGCCGGGCCTGCATGCACAACCCGTGCCGAGTCCGTCGCCCGATGACACCGGCGAACGGCGGGGCGCCCCATGGGGCTGGATCGTCACCGGGCTGTCGATCGGCGTGCTGCTGATGATCCTGTGGCGCGGGTGGTCGGCGGAACCGCTGGTCGACGAAGCCACGTTGGCGCGCGCCCCCGTGGGCGGCAATGTGTCGCAAGGCAGCGCCGAGGCGCCTGCCGCAGCGACGCCGGCGTCGCCGGTCCCTGCGCCAATCCAACCGGCAGCGCCGCCCACGGGCGCACCGCCAGCGGGCGCCACACTCCCGGCCGCACCTGGGCCGAACACGCCGACGAGGGGCAACCCGCCGGCTGCCGCCAACGAGGCGACGACACGCGCCACCAAGCCCGCGCCGCCGCCACGCAGCACCGCCAATTCGGCCGCACCGCGACGCGGCGACGACCCGACACAGTCAGCCTCGCCGACAGCGCAACCCGCGCCTTCGGCCAAGGCGCAGCAAGCGCCCTCGGTGCAGACAGCGCCCGCCTCGCCGGCAGCTGCCAACACGCGCAACGCCGCGCCGGTACCGGTACCTGCCCCGCCACCCGAGCGCCTGCGCACGCTCGCCGAGTTGCCAGACGATTTGCGCGGCAGCGTGCCGCAACTCGCGTTCGGCGGCTCGGTGTACTCCGACACGCCGGCGCAGCGCATGGTGATCCTCAACGGCCAGGTGCTGCGCGAGGGCGATGCGGTGACCAACGAGCTGCAGATCGAGCAGATCCGGCAGCGCTCTGCCGTGCTGCGCGTGCGCGGGCAACGTTTCGAGATGCCGTTCTGAACCCCTCGGCGACAATGCGCGCCTCGTTGGGGGAGATCGCATGAAACAACGGCCTCTGTGGGTCGGCCTGTGTGGCGCGCTGGCACTGGGCACGGCGCTCGCCGCCCCGCAGCGCTCGAAGTCGCTGGCGCAGTTCGATGTCGGCTATGCGCAGTGCGAGAAGAAGTACCCCGATATGCGCGGCCTGGGTGACCAGGCGTATGCGAGTGTGTACCGCCTGAAGCTCGACGATGAATTGCGCGCCACGCTCAAGGAGACGCGCGCCAGCGCGCTGTACCGCAGCGAGCGACGCCGTGCGTCGCAGAACCTGACCAAGAGCGCCGCCGCAAGCGACGTGAAAGAGCGACTGGAACTGCAGTGCCAGGCACTGCAGCGCGAGATCAACAAGACCACCGGCGACGCCAAACGCTGACGCGTCGCACACCTGCAGGGAGATGCCATGGGCTTGGCTGCCAACGTCGTGATCGCCGTCGTCGCGTTGCTGCACGTGTACTTTCTCGTGCTCGAGATGTTCTTGTGGGACAAGCCCGCGGGCCTGCGCGCGTTCGGCCACACCGCCGAGGCCGCCGCGGCCTCCAAGGTGCTGGCCGCCAACCAGGGCCTGTACAACGGCTTTCTCGCCGCCGGCCTGCTGTGGGGCTTGAGCCTCGGCGCGGGCGGCACGCACATCAAGATCTTCTTCCTGTTGTGCGTGTTGATCGCTGGCGTCTACGGTGCGCTGACCGCGAGCCGCAAGATCCTCTTCGTGCAGGCGCTTCCGGCTTTGCTCGCACTGGTCTTGCTCACGATCGCGTGACGGTCCTGTTGCGGGCACCGCGATTGCCCGTTGTTCTCATCGTCAATTCCGTTAAGGAGACCGTGATGAACTGGGACCGCATCGAAGGCAACTGGCGTCAGTTGAAGGGCAAGGCGAAGGAGCAATGGGGCAAGCTGACCGACGATCAGTTCGACACCATCGCTGGCAAGCGCGATCAACTCGTGGGCCGCATCCAGGAAAGCTACGGCATCAGCCAGGACGAAGCCGACAAGCAAGTGCGCGACTGGGAAGGGCGCCTGCAGTAGCACTTTGCAACGCCGACGTGCGCAGTGACCGCAGGTCTTTCCTGCGCACGTTGCATGCCCGTAAAGGCCCGGCAAGCGATTTGCCCGGCCCTGGCGGCCTGTCGCGCCTCGGCGCTGCAGGCCGCTTGCTTATTGGGTCTGGCGATCAGTCCGGCTTGATGCCGGCACGCTGCACGATCTCTCTCCAGACCTTTTGCTGCTGGGCGATGAACGCAGCGAACTCCGCCGGGGGTCCACCGCCGCCGACAGCGCTGTCGCTGGCGAATCGCTCGGTGACCGCGTTGGACTTCAGCGCCTTCAGCGACTCCTCTTGCAGCTTGATCACCACGTCGCGCGGCGTGCCCGCCGGTGCGAGGATGCCGTACCACTGCGAGGTCTCGAAGTCCTTGTAGCCCATCTCGGCGACGGTCGGCACGTCGGGCAACTGCGCCAGGCGCTGCGCCGTGCCCACGGCGATCGGGCGCAGCTTGCCGCTCTTGATGTGCGGCAGCAGGGCCGGCAGCCCCGCCGAGCTCGCCTGGGTGCGACCGGCCAGCAGGTCCGTCAGCTGCGGGCCTGTGCCGCGGTACGGGATGTGGGTGATGAACATGCCGGTCACCAGCTTCAAGTACTCCATGGCCAGGTGACCCGCACTCGCGTTGCCAGCCGAGCCGTAGTTCAGCTTGCCCGGGTTCTGCTTCACGTGGGCCACGAAATCCTTGAAGTTCTGCGCCGGCACGTCGGGATGCACGACGAAAAGGTTCGGCACCTTGGCGAGCAAGGTCACCGGGATGAAATCCTTGTTCACGTCGTACGGCTGGTTCGGAAAGATGTACGGATTGACCGCCAGCGAGCCGATATGGCCGAGGATGATCGTGTGGCCATCGGGCGTGGCCTTGGCCACTTCTTGCATGGCCGGCAAGCCGGCGCCGCCGCCCTTGTTGTCGACGAACACCGTCTGGCCGAGCTGCTTGGTCAACTCGTTGGCCACCGTGCGCGCGACGATCTCCGACGTGCCGCCCGGCGCGAAAGGCACGACGAAGCGCACCGATTGGCGCGGCCAAACGGCCTGCGCGAATATCGACACGGGCAGCGGCAGCGCGAACGCGCCGGCCAGCAGCGTGCGGCGATGAACGGTCATGGTCGTCTCCTTGGGCTCTAGAACTGGTATCGGCGCAAGCCACCGTCCACCGGGATCACCGTGCCGGTGATGTAGCCGGCGCGCGGACTGGCGAGAAAACACACCAGGTCGGCAATGTCTTCGGGCTCACCGTAGCGACCGACCGGAATCTCGTGCTCGCTTTGCCATTGCCGGTATTGCGGTGTGTAGTTGCGAAGGATCTGTTCGCTGTGGATGCGCCCCGGCGGAATGCAGTTCACGGTGATGCCGTGCGCACCCACCATGCGGCTCAGGCCTTTGGCCCAGCTGTGCAGGCCCGCCTTGGCGCAGAACGCGCCGTTGATGTGCTCGGGCTCGCTCTTGCCGGTGATGTTGATGACGCGGCCCCACTTGCGCGCGATCATCGGATCGATCAACGCATCGCCCAGCTGGCGCGGGCGATGGAAGTTGAGCGTGATGGCTTCGTTCCACGCGTCCTCGCTGACATGCAGATCCTTGAAGCTGCGCGAGCCGCCCGCGTTGTTGACGAGGATGTCCACGTGGCCGAGTCCGGCTGTTGGCCGCCTGTGCGATGCGCGCAGCCGCGTCGTCGGCCAGCATGTCTTGCTCGATGCACACCGGCTCGGCGCCACCGGCCGCGACGATCTCGCGGCTCAACTCGCGCAGCTTGTCGATGCGGCGTGCGGTCATCGCAATCCGCACGCCTTCGGCCGCCAGCGCCTTGGCGATGCCGCGCCCGATGCCCGCGCTGGCACCGGTCACCAGCGCCGTGCGGCCGCTCAACTGAAGGTCCATGGGCTCGATCCTTGGAAGTCGGCGCACGCTCAACCGAGCTCGGCACCGTCGCGCCGCAGCGTGTCCTGCAGCGCCGGTCCGACCTGCCCGGAGGCGAGGCCTTGCTTGAGCATCAGCGCGGCGGCGGTGCCGGCGGCCTGACCCATCACGAAACACGCGCCGCTGGCGCGCGCGGCCGACTGGCCTTCGTGCTCCATCGACGCGCAGCGGCCGGCGACCAACAGGTTGCTGACCTGCTGCGGGATCAGCATGCGCCACGGCAACTGGTTGAACGCGTTGTTCGCATCGCGCGCAAACGCCCATTCGACGCGACCTTGCGCATGGCGCTCGATCGGCCACGCGTTCAGACCGATGCTGTCGTCGAACCGTGCGCCGTTGAGCACGTCGTCGCCGCGCAGGCGGTAGGCGCCCTGCACGCGGCGCGTTTCGCGCACGCCGAGCTGCGTGCCGACGTCGATCAGGTCGGCGCGTTCGAAGCCCGGCACTTCGGCGCGCAGGAAGCGCAGGTATTCGATGACCTGGCGCCGGCCCTCGACCTCGCCGGCGCTCAGCTGCACTGCATCGGTGGCATCGACCGCGCGGCCCTGCGCGTTGGCGACCTGCGTGACGTTGACGCGCCACTCGCTGCGGTTGCGCTGCGGCCGCACGATCGCCCCCTCGCGCGGGAAGTCGTAGCGATCGGCGGCCTCTCGCATCAACGCATCGATGGCGCCGAAACTGCCGATGGCGGCGATCGCGCGCTCGGCATCGACGCCACCGACACGAAACATCGTCGACGGATACAGCGCATCGCCGTGGCCATCGCCGAGCTCGTACGGCACGCCGGCGTGATGCGCCAGGTCGGCATCGCCGGTGGCATCGACGAACCAGCGCGCACGGATCGCGCGGCGCCCCGACTTGGTTTCGATCAGCATCGCGTCGATGCGCTCACCGTCGCAGTGCACGCCGGCCACGCTGGCATGGAACAACAGCTGCGCACCGCTGGCCGTGAGCCATTGATCGGCCGCGCACTTGTAGGCCGGGATGTCGTACGAACGCACGCGGATGCGCCCTTGCAAACCGTCTTGCGGCGCGTTGAGGCCGCCGAGCCGGTCGATGCGCTCGAGCAGCTCATCGACCACGCCGCGCACCAGCTGCACGGTCTCGCCGTGACGCTTGCCGTACAGGCCGGCGAAGTTGGTCACGCCGCCGGCCGTGCCCATGCCGCCGAGAAAACCATAACGCTCGACCAGCAGCGTTCGTGCGCCGTGGCGCGCCGCACTCACCGCGGCGGCGAGCCCGGCCGGTCCGCCGCCGGCCACCACCACGTCGAACTCGCCGAACAGCGGCGTGCGTCGCGCAGGCTCGTCGACGAACACGGCGCTCGCTCGACCGCCCGACGGGCCCGGCGTCCCCTCGGGGGGCAGTGAACGCAGTGAGCGCGGAGGCAAGGAGCCGCTACTCCACCTTGATGCCGCGGATCATGATGATGCCGCCGAGCAGATTGGTCTCATTGCGCACGCGCAGCTTCAGCGCCTCGGGCGAGCCGCCCACCGGCGACCAACCCGCGTTGAAGAACCGCGACCGCATCTCCTCCGAACGGGCGACGGCGGATGCTTCGTCGGCCACCCGCGCCTGCACGTGAGGCGGCAGCTTGGCCGGACCCACCAGCGCGACGAACACATCCATGTCGAAGCCGCGCACGCCGGCGTCGGCCAGCGGTGCGATATCGGGTGCCAGCGTGCTGCGGCTGGTGGTCAATCCCACGGCCTTCAGTTTGCCGGCGCGCACCTGCGGCAGTGCCAGGCCGGGCGGGATCAATGCCATCTGCACATCGTTTTGCAGCAATGCGGTGATCACCTGCGGGTTGCCTTGATACGGCACGTGGGCGGCGCCGAAGTTGCCAGCCCGGCTCTTCAACAGTTCCACGCCCAGGTGGCCGGCCGATCCGATGCCCACCGAGCCGTAGTTCCACTTCTCGCCCGCATTGCGCGCGGCGAGGAAGAACTGATCACCCGACGGCTTGTCCGGCTGCGTCACCAGCACCAACGGAGCGTTGGCCACCAACGACAGCATCGAGAAGTCCTTTGCCGGATCGAACGGCAGCTTCGGGTTCAGCAGCTTGGCCGACGACAGGTTGCCGTTGATGACCAGGCCGAAGGTGTGATCGTCGCCGGCCTTGGCCACCAGGTCGGCCGCGATGTTGCCCGACGCCCCCGGGCGGTTCTCCACCACGACGGTCTGGCCCAGGCTCCTCGACAGGCCATCGGCCAGGATGCGCGCCGCCACGTCGGGTGTGGACCCACCGGGGAAGCCCACCAGGATCTTCAGCGGTTTGGTGGGCCACGGCGTGGCCGCTTGCGCGCGAGGCGCAGTGCGCGCGGTCACCCCGCTGGCCGCGACCGCAGCGCGCGGTGCCGCCGTGGGCGCCGATGCCGACGGCCGCGCCGGTGCGGTCGGCTGCTGCGCGAAGGCGGCGGCTGCGGCGAACAGCCACGCGCCGAGCACGACGCGGCGCAGCATGGGGCGAGCGCCGTGTGCAAGGGAAAGGGACATCGGGTTCTCCAGAAGCCTGCCGATCGGCTCGATGCGACCGCATCCTACCCGTGCAGCAAGCCCCACCGCGCGCGAGCGGACCGCCCTCGCAGGCGCGACCGACGACGCAGCGCCAAGGCAAACGGGCGGCCGAGGCCGCCCGTTTGTTTCCCCAACGCACCGACTAGAGTGCCGTCGCCAGTGCGCGCAGCGACTCCGACACTCGTTCCTCTCCCTGATGTGCCTCTCGTCAGCGCCGGAAAGTGCCGTCCGGTCCGATCATCGACAGGTCGGCGAAGTCGAGTCCCGTGTGATCGGTGGCGCTGTAGCTGATCTCCAGGCCACCGATGTCAAAACGGTCCAACGACTCCAGGGCGCGCTTGAGACTGAGACGCGTGACGACCTTGTTCTCTTTCTCGGCCCGCCGCAACCCGGCCACCAGGACCTTGGCCGCCGCATAGCCCTCAATCATGGCCGGGGTGAGATGGGTCACCTTCTGCGCGGCCGCCAGGCGCGAGGCCTCCGCGATCATCGGCACCGCCAGGCGTCGCTCTGATGGGAAGACCTGGCTGACAATCACGCTCCCGGCATCGGGGCCCAGGCCGGTGATGAACCCTCCTGCCGCATTGTTTGAAAGCGTGGCCACCGTCGCCTTCAGCCCCGCCGCGCGCATCGCGTGGATGCCGGCGGTCACCGAGGTCGGCGATCCGATGATCACCACACCAAGCGGCTTGAGCTCGGTGAGCTTGGGGATGAGCGCCGCGTAGTTGGGTTTCTCGCGGTCCACCGACTGCATCATGGCCGGCTTGACGTTGGCCTCCTTGAAGACCTTCATCGCACCCTGAATGGCGTCTTCGCCAAAGGAGTCGTTGACGTAAAGGAGCACCAGCTTGTCGAGGCCCGTCAAACCCAGATGTCGCACCACCGCTTCAGCCTCGCGCTGATAGCTTGCGCGCACGTTGAAGACCCAAGGGTTCACCGGCTGGTGCAGCGCCATGGCCCCGGTGGAAGGCGCGATCAGCACGATCTTGCCCTGGGCCAGTTGCGGCAGCATGGCCTGTGTCTGCGGCGTCCCACGGCTGAGGAACAACGCCACCACCCGCTGGTCGTTGATCAGTTGGGTCGCATTCTCGGCAGCCGCCGGGGCCTTGTTGTTGTCGTCCAGCGAAACCATCTCGATCTGCTGGCCGCCGATGCCACCTTCGGCATTGACCGCAGTCAAGTACATCTTGGCGCCGATGTTGATCTCGTTCACCGCCGCGGAAGCGGGCCCGGTGAGGGCCGAGGTCTGACCAATGCGTATCTGCGCAAGCGCAGCGCCTGAGCACAAGAGATTCAGCGCCGCGATGGCGACGCAAAGCATGGGAGTTTTCATCGTCAGTAACTCCGGATGAGGCAGGCGAAGAATGCGCTCGCTGGCTGGGTTATTGATAACTCAATTTTCAATGGCCCCACAGTATTTCGGTGAAACTCCACATACAACCAGACTAGGCAAGGCACACGCCCTCGGCTAAGTACCCTTGTTCAACCACTGGAAGCACTCGCTGCCGAGCGCGTCCTCCAGAACGCCATACTCAACGGGGAACTCTTCTCTGGGGAATACCTCCTCGCCGCGCCCCGCGATGCCCTTGTTGAGGTGGTGTTCGGTGTCGAACCGCTTGTGACTCGGAGCGATGGCTCGGCTTTGTCGCCGCATCTCATCAAACCTGCACAGCGCCACGATGTCCTCGATCCTGGCTTCGGTCAAGTCGACGTGTTCGAAGGCGGCAATCCGCCGCACCGCGGCCGGCAGGTCTTGGATGATCTCGTTGTAGTGCAGCAGCAAGACGTTTTCATGGCCGCGCAGGCTCCACGCCTGCCGGTAGATCTCCACCAGGTCGACAAACGGGAACCCTCGCCGCTGGACCCATTGCCGGAAGAAGTCCCCCGTTGACGGATAGTCCGAGGGTCGCGGGAAGGTGCCGTTGTTCCAGCCGCGGCGCTTCGCGGCTTCGTCGTGCACGGCAAACCCGAACGGCTTGATGCCGGTGAAGTAGTCCCACAGAGACACCGCCACATCGGCCGGTGGCCGGCCAACGATGATCATCCGCGCGCCTTCGATGGCAGGAATCGCGTGGGGCTCCAGATGGGTCTTGTAGAGCAGCCGAAGGTCCGCGTCTTGCGCAACACCGATCAGGCGCTCCAGCTCTTCGCGAGGGAAAAAGAGGCCGTCGATCCAAGGCACACGTTCGTTGTGACTCTGAAAGTACCCGGTGCCGTCGTAGCCAGAGTCCGATGCGTCGCCATCGTGAATCTGCTTGACGATGTATGAAGTCAGCGTCGTGCCGCTTCTCGGCGCGGTCAAGACGAACAGCGCCGGGGTGTTCGGAAGGGCTCTGAGGTTCTCGGAGTCTTGATAGCCAGTCCGAATCGCCTTTGGCGACACACCAGGCCGGGCGAACGAACTCTCAAACGACGCGTATGGGCTGGTCATGGGTTTCGGGTTCCATCGATCAAAGTTTGAAGAACCTCATCGTGTTCAACATCTGGTAAAGACTGTCGGCCGACTCCTGGACCGACATCGATGTCGTGTCGATCACGATCTCTGGGTTGTCCGGTGTTTCGTAGGGCGAGTCGATGCCCGTGAAGTGCTTCAGCTCGCCGCGGCGTGCTTTCTTGTAGAGGCCCTTGGGATCGCGTTGCTCGGCGACCACCAGCGGTGTATCGACGAACACCTCGATGAACTCGCCATCGGCCATCAGGTTGCGGGCCAGTTGGCGCTCTGCGCGGAACGGGGAGATGAACGCGGTGATCACCACCAGCCCTGCATCCACCATCAACTTGGACACCTCGGCGACGCGGCGAATGTTCTCGACGCGGTCCTCGGTGCTGAAGCCCAAGTCGCTATTGAGGCCATGGCGCACGTTGTCGCCATCCAGCAAATAGGTTCGCACCGAGCGCGCGCGCAAGCGCCTTTCCAGCTCATTGGCCAGGGTCGACTTGCCTGCCCCGGACAGCCCCGTGAGCCAAATCACCCCACTGCCATGGCCATTGAGTTTGCGCCTGTCGGTCTTGTTGACGGTGGTCTCGTGCCAGCGACACATGGCCGGATGGGCCACAGCGGCATGAGGCTCATCGACGACGTCAGTGGCGAACGAAAGGTCCGTCAGGTGAGCCACCGGCACATCCGCTCGGGCACGTTGTCGGTCTACGGTGGGCACGGCTTTGGCCGCTTGCGCTTTTGAGATCACAGGTTCCCCTTCTAACGCCATGATCGGGTAGCAGTTTTGTCGCTGCGCAAAGCGCAGCGTGTGCGCAACCGTGTGGATGGCATCCAATTGCGACCACCTCCGCGCGCGATCTCGGAGGGTTCGCGCAGGAGCCACGCCGGGTCGCGCCTGTCCTGACAGTGCGCAGATGCGAGCTGTGGTCGTCGCCGGCGCAAGTGGCCCTCCCGAGGTGCTGGCCGATCGTTTGGCGGGTTGGCGCTGCACGCACTGACCGCGATGCACCCATCCCTGTTCGTCGGATGACATTCAACAGTGCCGCCCCCGCTGCCGGCAACCTGTAAAGTCTTACAGGGGCCGCCTTGCAACAGATCGTTCGCCGCCGTCTGCTGCGGTGGCTCCACTGTCCGACTCATATCGGTGCATGCGCATAACCCCGCCATCCGCCGTCCACTCGGCAAAGGCGGGTGCAAATGGGCTTGCGACACAATCGGCAGCCATGGCAGCGCTGGCGGGGCTCGAGTGACAGCGGCCGACTCGCGCGACGAGTACGACCGGCGCATGCACCGCGTGATCGAGGCGATCGACCGGCGCCTCGACCAGCCGCTGGACCTGGCGTCGTTGGCGGCGGTGGCCCATTTCTCGCCCTACCACTTTCACCGGGTGTTCGCCGCCTGGATGGGCGAGACGCTGGGCGACTACCTGCGGCGTCGCCGGGTCGAGCAGGCGGCCAGCCGGCTGGCCGCGCAACCGCGCCTGTCGGTGCTGACGGCCGCCCTGTCGGTGGGCTTCGGGTCGGGCGAGGCGTTCTCGCGTGCCTTCAAGGCGCGTTTCGGCTGCTCGCCGAGCGCCTGGCGCGCACAGCGCAAGGACGATCAGATCGACGGCAAGGTCGATCAGGCCTGGCGCCACGGCAGCGGCCAGAGTGGAGACCTCGGCAAACGCCACGAGAGGCCCCCCATGCACGTCAAGTTGATCGAACGCCAGCCCACCCGCGTGGCCTACATGCGACACACCGGTCCATACGGCGAGCCCATCAGCCGGTTCTGGATGGAAGAGGTGGCGCCGTGGATGTCCACCGACAGCCTGTTGGGCCGCGCCCGCTACGGCATCAGCCACGACGACCCGAGCGTGACCGACGCCTCCCAGTGCCGCTACGACGCCTGCATCGAGGTCGACGAGCGCTACGTGCCATCGGGCCGCGCGCAGGTCACCACACTGCCCGGCGGCCGCTACGCGGTGATGCCGTTCCATGGCAACGGTGCCGAGATTTTCTTGGCTTGGCGCCGTTTGCTGGGGGAATGGCTGCCGTCGAGTCGGCTGCAACTCGACATGCGACCTTGCTTCGAACACTATCCGGTCGACTCGACCTGGGACCCCAAGACCGGCGCGTTCAGTTGCGAGATCACGATTCCGGTGGCGCCGTTGTAAGCGCCGCCCCGGCGTGACGCTTTGACGCTGCGCGGCGTGACGGATTCGGCGCCGCGCTTTGGGCACGCGTGCCGCCCACACGGCCAACCGGGAGAATCCCCGGCAAGCAAACGTTGCCGTGGAGGAGTGAGCATGAGCGCAAGTCCGATCCGTCGTGCCGGCGTGTCCGCAACGCTGTTGCTGGCCCTGGTATTGAGCGCGTGCAGCACCGCACCGACCCAGCCGGCCGTGAGCGCCGCCGCACCCGCCGATGCCGACGCGCAACAGCGCGAGGTGCTGCGTGGCTACGTGATCGCGATGACGCAGCGCGACGAGTTGTACGAGGCGTTCTCCGGCATGCGCCGTGGCGAGCCGATGTTCACGGCGGCCAAGGAGAGCATCGGCAACATGTACCGCGACCCGGTGGTGCTCGATTGGATGATCGACCAGATGGCGCAGGACCGTGCCGGCTTCGCCAAGCGCTTCGGCAACGTGATGATGGAAGGGTTCGCGCGCGCCAACGACGACGCCGCGTGGAAGATGCTGCGCCCGGTGGGCACGGCGCTCGGCCGCCTGGACGCGCAACAGTGCGCGGCCTACCAGGCCGAGACGCGCAACAACTCCGGCGTGCGCGGTGCCTCGATGTCGGCGCTGGTGCGCCGCATGCACCCGTCGGAGCTGAACGAGTTCTTTGACGGCTTCCGCCTGGCGTTGCGCGCCGGCATCCAACGCGAACCGCTGCGCCCGATGGCCAGCAGCACGCAGGTGGCTGCCGCGCTGGCCAGCATTCCGCAGAACATGCCGATGGGCGTGGGCGCGATGAACGAATGCTCGGCGGTCGCTGCCGCCACCCATGCCGTGCAAAACGCTCGCGGCGACACGCGCAGCCATCTGCTGTCGGTGATGCTGGCCTCGGCCGGCCTGGGCGCGCAGCGCGATCTCAGCAAGCGCTAGCAGCCGCGCGGCCCAGACAGGACCGACGCGCGCCGGCTCTTGCCGCGCGTGCCGGCGCCTATCGCCCGGTCTGCCGGCGACGGCGCCGTAAAGCCTGATGTGCCGCGGGGCCGCGCCGGGCCGCGGGCGGCGCCTGCGTGACTCGGTTGATACTTGCGCATCCCTACGAGCGACACGATGCTGCAAGCCGACCTGCCCTCACCGCTGATCGACACCCTGCCCAACGGCGTGCGCGTGGTGGCGCTGCCGATGCCGCACCTGCACACCGCGTCGGTGAGCGTGTTCGTGCGTGTGGGCAGTGCGCACGAGAGCCGCGCGCTGAACGGCATCGGCCATGTGCTGGAGCACATGGCGTTCAAGGGCACGCGCGAGCGCGACGCGCACCGCGTGAATCTCGATGCCGAACGGCTCGGCGCCGAGGTCAACGCGCACACCGACAAGGACCACACGGCTTACCACATGCGCGGCCTGGGCACGCACGCGCCGCAGTTCGTGACGATGCTGGCCGACATCGTGCGCCATGCGACGTTTCCCGACGACGAGCTGGCGCGCGAACGCGAGGTCCTGCTGCAGGAAGTGGCCGAGGTCGAGGACGATCCGATGACCATCGCCTACCAGCAGTTCGACCAGGCGTGCTGGGGCGCGCATCCGGCGGCGCAACCGGTGATCGGCCAGCGACGCGTCATCGAGCGCTGCACGCGCGAGCAGCTGATCGACCACGTGACACAGCACTACACCGGTGCCAACACCGTGGTGGCGGCCGCGGGCGCAATCGATGCGGCCGCGGTGGTCCATGCCGCAGCGTCGGCATTCGGCGACATGGCGCGCGGTTCGCTGCAACCGCTGCCCGGCGCCGGCTACGCCGGCGGCATCCGCGTCAAACGCATGGACGTCGGGCGGCAGACCCACATGGTGCTCGGTTATCCGTTGTCTGCGCGCGGCCACGACGATGCGCTGGGCGAACTCGCCGCCGCGGTGCTCGGCGACGGCATGAGCTCACCGCTGTTGCTGGAGCTGCGCGAGAAGCGCGGCCTGGTGTACCACGCGGCCTGCAACGCCGACCGCTTCGAGTTCGGCGGCCAGCTGGCGATCGAGGCGTCGTTCGCGCCCAAGCACATGAACACCGTGCTGCGCGAGGCCATGCAGTTGGTGCGGCGTCACGCCGACCGGGTGGATCCGGTCGACCTGGAGCGCGCGCGTTGCCAGGTGATCGTGCGGCTGATGCGCCACGACGAGCGGCTGACGCAACGCACCGAAGACGCCGCGCTCGACTTGTTCGCGTTGCAGCGCGTTCGCAATGCCAGCCGAGCGTGTGGAGCAGGTGCGTGCGATCACCGGCGAGCAGGTGCGCGACGCGTTCGCACGCATGCAGCACGCCGGCGCGTCGGTGGCGCTCACCGGCAGCGTGGGGCGCGCCGGCACGCAGCGCGTGCGCGAGGCGATCGGCGGCTGAGCCGTCAGTCGGTGCGCTCGATCATGTTGAGCAGGAACTCCGCCGCCGGTCGGCCCGAGCCGGCCGCCTGCAGCAGATAACGCTTGGCGCGCTCGGTATCGCGCCGCACCTGCAGACCGTACATGGTTTCGCCGGCCAGCAGCATGAAGCCGGCGCATTCGGCCGCCTCGGCGTCGCGCGCCGCTGCCAGGCGTTCGAACAGCGCCAGCGAGCGGCGGTACTGACCTTGGTGGTAGGCCTGCTGCGCGTCGGCCAATGCGGGCAAGGCTTCGGCCACGGCGGCGTGCGTGGCAAAACAAGCGACCGCAAGCGCGGCAAGGCGGGTTCTGATCATGGTTCACTCCCTGTGGCAGGACCGCGCAGCGCGCTCACAGTCGGCACGCCGCAAAGGCCCATTTCGAGTTCCACGCACGGCCGCAACAAGGCCGGACGCCAATCTGCTCGGGCATGGGTAAAAAATCGGCGTGCGTTGTCGAAACCCCGGCCGCCTGACCCGTCATGGGTGGAGGCGCGCGGTTTGCCCGCGCAGCCGACACCGGAACGTCAACCCAAAAGGAGCCTCAAACCATGCCCGAAAGAGCCGTGAAACCCATTCCCGACGGCATGCGGTCGCTGACGCCGCACATCGTGTGCGCCGGCGCCGCCGACGCGATCGAGTTCTACAAGAAGGCCTTCAACGCCAAGGAGGAAGGCCGCATGCCCGGTCCCGACGGCAAGTTGATGCACGCCATGGTGCGCATTGGCGACTCGGCGCTGATGCTGGTCGACGAGATGCCGCAGTGGGGCGCGCTCGGCCCCAGGTCGCTGAAAGGCTCGCCGGTCACGATCCATCTGTACGTCGAGGACGTCGATGCCACCGTGGCGCAAGCGGTGAAGGCCGGCGCGAAGGTCACGATGCCGGTCGACGACGCGTTCTGGGGCGACCGCTATGGCCAGCTCGAGGACCCGTTCGGCCACAAGTGGTCGGTGGCCACGCACACGCGCGACCTCACCCACGAGCAGATTGTCGAAGGCATGAAGGCCATGGATCCCAATTGCGGCTGAGCCGGCCGGGCCGGCATCGCCGCGCCCTGCCGGGCTCTGGCATGCTGGCACGCCCATGAGTTCACCCTCTTCCACCGCTCGCGCCACGCGGCGCGAGTGGATCGGCTTGGCCGTGATCGCGCTGCCGTGCATGGTCTACGCGATGGACCTCACGGTGCTCAACCTCGCGCTGCCGGCCATCAGCACCGAGCTGCAACCGTCGAGTGCGCAGCTGCTGTGGATCATCGACGTGTACGGATTCATGGTCGCCGGCTTCCTGATCACGATGGGCACGCTCGGCGACCGCATCGGCCGGCGCAAGCTGTTGCTGATCGGCGCCGCGGCGTTCGGCCTGGCATCGATCGTTGCGGCGTTCGCCAAGAGCGCCGAGATGCTGATCGTGTTGCGCGCGCTGTTGGGCATCGCCGGTGCGACGCTGGCGCCATCGACGATGTCACTCATCCGCAACATGTTTCACGACGAGCACCAGCGCCAGTTCGCGATCGGCGTGTGGATCGCGAGCTTTTCGATCGGCGGCGCGATCGGCCCGCTGGTCGGCGGCGTGGTGCTGCAGTGGTTCCACTGGGGCTCGGTGTTCCTGGTCGCGGTGCCGGTGATGGTGCTTGCTGTTGCTGCTCGGACCGATGCTGCTGCCCGAGTACAAGGACCCCGACGCCGGCCGGCTCGACCCGTTGAGCGTGGCGCTGTCCCTGGTGGCCGTGCTGAGCACGATCTACGGTTTGAAGCGGCTGGCCGAACACGGCTTGCATTGGCCGGCGGCGGCCTTCGTGCTGCTTGGCGTGGTGGTCGGCACCTTGTTCGTCAGGCGCCAGGCGCAACTGCCCTATCCGTTGATGGACCTGAAGCTGTTCCGCCAGCCGCGCTTCAGCGCCGCCATCGCGGCCTATGCGCTGTCGTGCCTGGCGATGTTCGGCATGTACATCTTCATCACGCAGTTCCTGCAGTTGGTGCTCGGGCTGTCGCCGCTGATGGCCGGGCTGGCGACCGTGCCGTGGTCGTTGTGCTTCGTGTTCGGCTCGTTGGCGGCGCCGCGCCTGTCGCGCAGCGTGTCGCCGCTGGCGATCCTGGTCGGCGGGCTCGTCACCAGCGCGGTCGGTTTCGCACTGCTCGCGCTGGCCGATGGCCCCCACGCGCTCGCGCTGCTGATCGCCAGCACGATCATCATGAGCCTCGGCATGGCGCCGGTGATCACCATCGGCAACGAGATGATCATCACCGCCGCGCCGCCGGAACGCGCCGGTGCCGCGTCGGCGCTGTCGGAAACCAGCGCCGAGTTCGGCGGCGCGATGGGCATCGCGGTGTTCGGCAGCCTGGGCACGGTGCTGTACCGCCACCTGCTGTCGAGCGACCTGCCCGCCGGCGTGGCGCCCGACGCGGCGGCTGCGGCAATGGCCACGCTCGGCGGCGCGGTGGCCGCGGCCCAGGCCAACCCGGGGCCGGCCGGCGATGCGCTGCTCAGCGTGTCGCGAGCCGCGTTCACCGCTTCGATGCAGTTCACCTCGGTGCTGGCGATGCTGATCGTGGTGGCGGCCAGCGTGGTGTCGGCCAGCATCCTGCGCAACGGCGGTGGCAGGGCGGTACCGTCGCACTGACTGAACATCGGCTCGCGATCACACCACGGTAGGATGGGCGCGCATCCACCGTGGAGCCTGCATTGGCCGCAACGGACTCCTGCTTTCGCGAAGCGGATCTCTCGATCGAAGCCACCGATCGCGCCGACGATGGCGTGCTCGATGCGTTTTATGCCGCCTACGACAAAGCGTTCGTGCTGGCCAACGAAAAGGAAGAGCTCGACGGCTTTCACGACTGCCTGGCGTTGAACGTGGGTGGCGCGCATGAGCGCCTGCGTGCGCGCTACGGTCCGTTCCGAGAGCTGGTGATGGTGGCGCGCGACAACAGCGGCGCTGTGGTCGGTGGCGCCAACCTCATAGTGATCCAGCATCCGAGCGGCGCGGCGCACGCCGTCGGACACACCGTGAACCTGAACTACTTGTTCGTCGCGCCGGGGCAGCGCGGCAAGGGCCGCTCGCGCACGCTGCTCGCCGCCTGCCATCGTCTGGCCGACGCCACCGCGGCCCGTCACCCCTTCCAGGTGAACGGAAACGCCAGCTGCTTGAGAAACCCGTTCGGCACGTAGTCGCCGAGCACGCCGTAGCGTTCGGGCCACTCGCGATCCGCCTTCACCGCGGTGCCGAACGCGTAGTCGAGGAACGCGAAGTGCGCCGCGTAGTTGCGGTCGAGCGCTTCCTTGTCCTGCGCGTGGTGCCAGTGGTGGAAGTTGGGCGTCACGATCACGTAGCGCAGCGGTCCGAGGCGCACGCTCACGTTGGCATGGTTGAACACCGCCTGGAAGCCGACGATCACGATATAGGCGTCGATCACTTCCTTGCTGAAGCCGAGCACGTAGATCGGCGCCAGCACCAGCGTGCGCGTGATCAGCAGCTCGATGATGTGCTGGCGCGATCCGGCCAGCCAGTCCATGCTCTTCACGCTGTGGTGCACGGCATGCAAACGCCACAACAGCGGCACCTCGTGGTAGGCGCGGTGCGTCCAGTACTGCACCAGATCGGCCACCAGCACGATCAGGAACACCGCGACGAAGAAGTTGAGGTTCGCCACCCAGCCGCGAATGCCGTCGTGCGCGGCCCAGCCGAACAGCTTGTGCACCAGCAGGTTGGTGGCCAGCAGCACGAAGCCCACCACCATGTGGTTGACGATGAAGTGGTGCAGGTCGGTCTGCCACTCGGGCCGGAACACCGGCTGGTCGCGGCGCAGTGCGAACAGCTTCTCGATGAAGATGAAGATCAGCGACGAGCCGAGCAGGTCGAGCACGAACCAGTCGAGGCCGATGTAGGGCGTGTTGTCCGGGAAGTCGTTCACCGGCACCTTGTGGCCGCCGAGCAGTGCCGATGCGGCGATCAGCACGAAGGTCCACAGCGCCAGCCACCGCGCGCGGCCGCGCACCACGTTGAACAGCGACAAGCCGCCGGCCAGCACCATCGACCAGTACAGCAACTGGCGCATCAGATCCACGTTGTACTGCTTGCGCAGCTGCGGTGTGGACAGGTACTCGGGGAAGTGAAACACCAGCACGCCGAGGAACACCAGCACGGCGAGGATCAGCGCGATCACGCCCGACACCATGCCCTTGCCGCTGCGCAGTTCGCCGTGCGATGCGCTCAACTGGTTGAGCTTCGACACTGGATCCATCGCCACGCCCTCCCTCCGTCCGGCCCTCGACCCGGGGCGCCGCGATGATAGCGAACGCGCCGCGAGGCACGGATGCCCCGCGGCGCGACGCCCGCGCTAACCCGACCTCGGCTTGCGCGGTGCAGCGACCACGGCCGAGGCAGGCGCGGAAACACCGCGCACCTTGGCAATGGCCACTTGCAGTTCACCGGACGATGCCGCATAGACGGCGACGACGAAACCGAACGAGACCATGCTGGCGAGCATGGCGGCCACGACGGCAACGACGGCGCCAACCCACGACAGGCCGGCAACTTGTTTGATGCGTTCCATGATGCTTCTCCAATCAAAGTTGTCCTGCACTGGGTTTGACAAGAACGCCGTGGTGGCGGCGCCGCCGCGCCCGGGGCCCTTCGTGCAGGGAGAGCCCCGGGACACATGCTCGAGCCGGTGACGGGTTCCGGCGCCGCCCCATACGCGCGGCCGTTTTCTCGATTCGATTTCCACTTCGGCTGCATCCGCTGCGCGAGCGTCCCGTCGGACGGAGTGCCTCGCTGCACGGGGCTTCGACCCAGCTGGTGCCGAACCGCGCACATCCCGGACCGCATGCACCCGATGTGGGCGGCGCCGGTGTGCAGGGACACACCCGAAGTGGAAGAACGACAGACAACTAAGTGAAACGACAAACGACAGATGACGGACGAAACAAAAAGGCCCGGATCCTTTCGGAATCCGGGCCTCTGTGGAAACAGAGTGGACGGGTGCGGCGCCTTACGAAGGCGCACCTCCCGAACCCGGACTTGGGCTGGCTTGACCGAAACCCACCAGAGCGGCGCCATGCGACATGCGCGCATCCCAAGCGCGCAGGCACACGCACGCGCCGAGCAGGCGGCGTGGGGTGTTGGCGATCGGGTTGCGGTTCATGTATGGACCTCGCGTGTGGATGGGTGTGTGTGAATGGATGGCAAGCAATTGACGATGGGTGGCACTGTAAAGTCACTTAACTTGAAGCGTCAACCCCCTAGGACGATTTCATCTGCAACTGAACGGCACGCCGTCGCGCGGCAACCACTCGCCATCGGACTCCAATGAATGAATCCCTCGCACGCCACCGCCGCATGAACGTGCTCGCGCTGTTCCAGGCCCACGCCGAGCGCGCGGTCGCTGGCGGCGCGCCACCCAAAGGGCTCGAGCAGGCGTTCGCCGCCGCGCTGGAGATCTCCCCCAGCATGTGGAGCCAGATCAAGTCGTCGCGCCCGATCGGCGACAAGCTGGCGCGCCAGATCGAGCGCCACTGCGCCAAGCCCAAAGGCTGGCTCGACGAAGCGCGCGACTCCGATGCACCCACACCCGCCGAGCGCGCGTTCCTCGACCTTGCACTGGCGGCGCACCGCGCCACCGATGCCGCCGGCCGGCGTGCGCTGCGCGCGCAGCTGAAGGCGATGGTCGCCAAGGGCGCCTGACGGCGCTCGCACGGCCAGGCTGGGGTCACTCCCAGCACGCGCTCGCCGCAGTTGGGGCTGTCCCGAAGTTCGGAACGCCACCGACTTACGCCGGCGCGCGCACCTCGCTTCAATGCAGCCAAGGCTTCAAGCCGCTGCAACACAAGACGAACCGAGGCAACCCGATGACCACCGCCGCCACCCGCACGCCCTTGCCGCCGGCAAGCGCGCCGGCATGGTCGCGGCAAGGTGCACCGGCGGCACTGGCCGCAGCAAAGCGCACCGGCGGCTTGGCCGCCGGAGGCCGAACCGTTCCCGATCGGCGCCCACCTGATCACGCCGCGCTGCGGCTACACGCACCACGGCATCTACATTGGCAGCGGCCGCGTCGTGCACTATGCCGGCCTGTCGCGCGCCGCGCTCACTCGGCGCCCGGTGGAAGAGGTGTCGCTGACCGAGTTTGCCGGTGACTGCGGCGTGGCGGTGCTGCGCGACAGCCCGCTGGCATTCGCACCGGCCGACGTGGTGGCACGCGCGAAGTCACGTCTCGGCGAAGACCGCTACCGCATCACCACCAACAACTGCGAGCACTTCTGCCACTGGTGCCGCTCCGGACAGAACAGCAGCGCGCAGGTCGAGCGCCTGTTCGGCTGGGCCAGCACCGCCGGCGCGTGGCTGGCGCGCACGCGCGGCGTGTTCGGCGCGGTGTCCGCGCGCGCATAGTCCGGCCGCAGCCGCGCGAGTTGCGCTCAGGCGCGCTCGAGCGTCACGCCGCTGTTGTGGATGCGCATCGAGCCATCGCCGTACGCATCGACCAGCCCACCGTCGGCGAGCCGGTATTCGCTGGTACCGGTGGGCGACCAGCGCTCGAGCGCGTTGGGCACGGACTCGTCACGTGCCAAGCGTTCGTAGCCCATGACCTTGTAGGTGTGGCCATCCGATCCGCGGGCTTCGAACGACTCGAGCAGATGCAATTTGATGTCCATGCGGCCTCCTGCGGGCGTTGTGATCGGTCCCGACAGACCGCCGCAGGCAAACCGAGTTCCGTCTCCGGCTCAGGCCGCTGCAACGGCTCGCGCGGCCCGGCTGGCCTTCAGCGCCACAGGTCGACAGGCTTGCCGCTGGCGCGTGCTTGATCGGCCTTGTTCTGCAAAAAACGCTGAAACTCCGGCTGCGTGCGGTATGCGCCCTGTGCCACGTAGTCGAACGCACCGGCGAGGTGGAACGGACGCACGTAGCCTTCAAAGCGAAACACCTCGCGATTGCCGGCGTCGAAGAACACCACGGCCGGCGTGTAGCCCACGTTGAGTTCGCGCGCCCAGTCGCGCGCGGTGGTGCTGCGTCCGTCGGGCCGAGTCAGCGGCGTGGCATCGGTGAGCGCGAAGCGCGCGACGTCGAACCGGGCCAGCAGCGCGCGCATCTCGTCGCGCTGAAACGCCTCGCCATGCATCTCGTCGCAGGCGCGGCAGTGGCGCGTTTCGAACAGCACGGCGAGCGGTTTGGCACCCTTGCCGCGCCGCAGATCGAACGGCGCCTTCATCAGGAACGCCTGCTCGTTGAGCTGCGCGCGCGCCGCTTCCGGCGCCTGGCGTGCGAGGTAGTCAGATAGCGGCAGCTTGCCCTCCTGGCGCGTGGCCACGTAGTCGAGCGCGGCAGCGAACCGGTGCGGCGGCCAGTAGCCGTTGAGCCGCGTGCTCACGCGGCCCTGCTCGTCGAGGAACAGCAGCGTCGGCGTGAACTGCACGCCGAGGTGCCTGGCGAACTGCTTCTCGGTCATGCGCCGGCCGTCGATCCGTGGTGACCTCGAGATCGCCCCAGATGTTGAACGCAATCGCGCGAAAGTGTTCGCGCGTCTTGTCGACGATGGCCTTCTGGCTGAAGTTCACGTCCATCAACTGGCGGCAGTACGGACAGCCGTCCTGGCCGAAGTACAGCATCAGCCGCTTGCGCTCCTGCTTGGCGGCAGCGACCTCGTCTGGCAGATCGAGAAAACTCTGCGTGAACCACACTGGGGGTTCGATGGGCTGGGGCGCGTCGGGGTGCGCCTGCGCCACGGCCCCCAGCGGCGCCCACAGCACTGCGACCGCCAGCACAAACGCGCGCAGTGCGCGCACGCCGGTCACGGCAGCAGCACCGTCGACCCCGTGGTCTTGCGCGCCTCGAGGTCGCGATGCGCCTGCGCCGCTTCGGCCAGCGGATACCGCTGATCGATGCGGATCTTCACCGCGCCGCTGGCCACCACCGAGAACAGGTCGTCGGCCATCGCCTGCGTGGTCTCGCGCGTGGACGCGTGGGTGAACAGCGTGGCGCGCGTCACGTACAGCGAGCCTTTCGGCCCGAGGATGCCCGGCGCGAACGGCGGCACCGGACCCGACGAATTGCCGAAGCTCGCCAGCAGGCCGAGCGGGCGCAGGCAATCGAGACTGCCTTCAAACGTGTCTTTGCCCACGGAGTCGTACACCACCTTCACGCCCTTGCCGTTGGTGATGGCCTTGACGCGCTCGACGAAGTTCTCCTTCTTGTAGTTGATCACGTGCGCCGCGCCGTGCTCCTTGGCGAGCTGGCACTTCTCGTCGCTGCCGGCAGTGGCGATGAGCTGGTAGCCGAGGGCCTTGGCCCACTGGCACGCGATCAGGCCCACACCACCGGCCGCGGCATGCCACACGATGGCGTCACCGCTGTGCAGCCCGCCCTGCGGCGACGTGCGCTTGAGCAGGTACTGCACCGTCATGCCCTTGAGCATCATCGCCGCCGCGGTGTCGAAGGCGATGGCGTCGGGCAGCTTGCACACGCCCATGGCCTTCATCACGCGGGCTTCGCAATAGGCTCCGGGACCGCCACCGGCATAGGCCGCGCGATCGCCCACTCGCAGGTGCGTGACCCCTTCGCCCACCGCCTCGATGACACCCGCTGCTTCGTTGCCCATGCCCAGCGGCAGCGGAAACGGATACAGCCCGGTGCGCTGGTAGACGTCGATGAAATTGAGCCCGCACGCATGGTGACGGATGCGCACCTCACCGGGCCCCGGCTCGCCCACCGGCAGGTCCACCAGCTTCATCTCCTCGGGCCCGCCGGTCTTCTGGATCTGGATCGTCTTGGCCATGCGTGTCTCCTAAGGGTGGGTCGTGAGAGGCCGCAAGCGTACGCCAAGCACGGCCGGCCCTGTCGGCACCCGGGCATCGATCCGCACGGCGGGTCTTGCACCAGGCGGGCAGGCATGATGCACGCATGCAGCTCACCCCGCGTTTGGCCATGATGCTGACGCTGCCGCCGCTGATGTGGGCCGGCAACGCCGTGATCGGCCGCCTGATGGTCGATCACTCGCCACCGCTGATGCTCAACTTCATGCGTTGGTGCGGCGCGCTGTTGCTGCTGCTGCCGCTCGGCTGGCACGCGTTCGCCACACCGGCGCGGCGCGCCGAGGTCAAGCAACGCTGGCGCCACCTGGCCTTGCTTGGGTTGCTCGGCGTGGGCATGTACAACGCGATGCAGTACATGGCGCTGGTCACTTCGACGCCGCTCAACGTCACGTTGATCGCCGCCAGCCAGCCGCTTTGGATGATGCTGGTGGGTGCGCTGTTCTACCGCGTGCGTCCCGGCCCGCGTGACTTGATGGCAGCCGCGCTGTCGCTGGCGGGTGTGGTGGTGGTGCTGACACGCGGTCAGCCGAGTGCTTTGCTGCAGTTGCACCTCGTGCCGGGCGACCTGCTGTTGCTGGTGGCGATCGTCTGCTGGTCGATCTACAGCTGGATGCTGGCGCGCCCACCGGCGCTGATGCGCGGCGACGCGCGGCCGGCCTGGGACTGGTCGCAGTTCCTGCTGGTGCAGGTGGTGTTCGGGCTGGGCTGGGCCGGGCTCGCTGCCGCAGGCGAGGCCGCGGTGCTGGGTGATGCCGCGGCGGTGAAGTGGAGCGGCTGGGTGGTGCTGGCGCTGGTGTACGTGGCCGTGTGTCCGTCGTTGATCGCTTACTGGGCCTGGGGTCACGGTGTGGCGCGGGCCGGCCCGGCGATCGCGGCCCTGTTCTCCAACCTGACGCCGCTGTTCACCGCGCTGGTCTCGGGTGCCGTGCTCGGCAGCTGGCCCGAGCCGTATCACGTGCTGGCGTTCGTGCTGATCGTGGCCGGCATCGCCAGCTCTGCGTTGCGACCTGCGCCGCGCGTCGCGGCGCAGCGGCGTGCATGAAGCGCCTGACGCAAGCACCCAATCTGGCGCTGGCCACCTTGTGGTCCGACATGCTGCGCCAAGCCGGCTTCGACGTCAGCGTGCAGCGCGCCTACACCAGCAGCATTGCCGGCGAGATTCCGCCCGACCAGGCGCTGCCCGAGGTGTGGATCGCCGACGACGATCGGCTCGACGCGGCGCGCACGCTGCTCGATCAGCTGCGCCACCCGCCCTTCCGGCGCTGGGTGTGCACCCAGTGTGGCGAGCTGATCGAAGGGGCCTTCACGCAATGCTGGAAGTGCGGAGCGATGGCCACCCTCTGAGCCGGCGCTTCAGGCCGCCTTTTGCACCGGCGTCTCGGTGTGCATCACGCACTGCCATTGGCCGCCCCTGCGAATCCAGGTCGATGTGTCGGCCATTTCCTGCGTCATGCTCTCCGATTTGCCACGCGGCGCCATCGTCTGCTTGACGCGGTAGGTGAGGATCGCGGTGTCGTCGGCCGGTAACACGACGTCGATGTCGCTGAGCTGATAGGACTTCAGGACCATCGAGCCCTTCTCCGCCATCTGCCGGTAGCCAGCATGGTCGAACTTCATCGCCCCGTGCGAACTGACCATCAGCGCGGGTTCATTGAGCATCGCCAAGGCCGTGTCGGTGTCCTCGTCGACCATCGACTGCCAGAACTTGTTCTCCAGGTCGATCAGGGTCTTGCTGGGTGCTTGCATGCGAAACTCCTTTCGTGTGGCGTCCAGGCAGTGTGACAACATGGGCCCCGCGCTTCGATCGGACACCACGGCAAGGGCCGGTAGGCTTCCTCCTACGGGCCGATGTCCTCGCCCTTGCCGCTGCCGTGCTCGATGGAGCACAGAGTCCGCTGCACGCGACCACCCGCAGCCCGATCGACCGACACACCTCCTGCCATGACCCACGCCCTTCTCGTCATCGACGTTCAACACATTCTTTGCAACGGCGACGAAGCCGCCTTCGACATCGCGCGCGTGATCGAGCGCATCAACGCGGTGGCTGCTCGAGCACGGGCCGCGGGCATGCCGGTGTTCCTGATCCAGCACGAAGACCACGGCCCGATGCAGCACGGCAGCGAGGGCTGGCAGCTCGACGCGCGCCTGGCTGCCCAGCCCGACGACATCCGCATCCGCAAGACCGCCACCGATTCGTTCCACCACACCGAGCTGCAAGCGCTGCTGCGCGCCCGCGACGTCGAGCGCCTGGTGGTGTGCGGCCTGCAAAGCGAGTTCTGTGTCGACTCGACCGTTCGGCGCGCGCTCGCACTGGGCTACCCCGTCGTGCTGGTGTCGGACGCGCACTCCACCATCGACAACGATGTGCTCAAGGCATCGCAGATTTCGGCCCACCACACGATCACGCTGTCGCACGTGGACAGCTTCGGGCCTCGCGTGACGCCGCTGCCCGCCGCCGAAGTGCGTTTCGACGCCTGACGCTAACCCGCGATGGCGGCCTGTATGCGCTCGCACACCGTCTGTCTGGCCTCAATGCCGACAGCCGGCCGAGGCCCGCAAGGCGGCGTCGGTCCCCGTCATCATCCTGCCCCAGTGGCTGCAGGACGCGCTCGACCAGCCGATCGAGCGCGGCTGACGTTCGCTCAATAGGTACCTGGGTACGCGCCGCCGTCGAGCAGGATGTTCTGCCCGGTGAGGTAACCGGCCTGTGCGCTGCAGATGAAGGCGCACACCTCGCCGAACTCTTCCAGCGTGCCATAGCGCTTGGCGGGCACGCCGCCCTTGCGAGCCTCCTTCAACTCCTCGATCGACTTGCCGGTCTTGGCGGCCTGTCCCTTCAGCGTGGCCTGGATGCGGTCGGTGTCGAACACGCCGGGCAGCAGGTTGTTGATCGTGACGTTGCGCGAGGCCACGCGCGACTGCCGCGCCAGGCCGGCGACGAACCCGGTGAGGCCGCTGCGGGCGCCGTTGCTCAGGCCCAGCACGTCGATCGGCGCTTTCACCGCGCCCGAGGTGATGTTGACGATGCGGCCGAAGCCGCGCTCGGCCATCGCATCGACCGTGGCCTTGATCAGCTCGATCGGCGTCAGCATGTTGGCGTCGATCGCCTTGACCCAGTCGTCGCGACTCCAGTCGCGGAAGTCGCCTGGCGGCGGACCGCCGGCGTTGTTGACCAGGATGTCGACCTGCGGGCAGGCCGCGAGCGCGGCCTTGCGGTTGTCGGGCGTGGTGATGTCGCCCGGCACGGCGATCACCTGCCCCGCACCGGGCAGCTTGCGCAGCTCGGCCGCGGTGGCTTGCAGCGCCTCGGCGCCGCGCGCGGTGATGACCACGTTGACGCCTTCGCGCACCAGCGCCAGCGCGCAGCCTTTGCCGAGTCCCTTGCTGGCGGCGCACACCAGCGCCCAGCGTCCCTTGATGCCCAGATCCATGGTCGTGTCCTCGTGTGTGGCGCCCACAGCGCGGCGCTGCAGGCCGATCCGGATGCGACTATATCGATCGGCGCGGCGAGGCGCGTGCGCGGGCCCTTGCGGCGCTGCCGTGCCATTGACCGGCGCGACGCAGGCGACGGCGTGCCGTCGTGAGTCCCGCCTCAGAACCAGGTTTCGAGCTGCGCGCCCCAACTGGTGCCACGCGTGGCACCGTCGCCGAGCCCGGTCAGACCGCCAGCGCCCGCGCCGGCATTGGCGGCCTCGTTCCAGCGTGCCGTCGTCACGTACAGGCGCATTTCGGGGCGGTCGGAGAAGCCCGGGCCGGTGGACCACGTGGGCGCAAACGTCAGCTTGGTCAGGCGCTGCGGGGCGCCACCGTCGGGCCGCTTTTGCATGTGGCCTGCTTCGGCCACCAGCTTGATGTGCTGCGACACGGCGTACGCGACACGGGCGCCGATCGACAGCTCGGCATAACGCGCGGCGACGCCGTGCGGCGGATCGGCAGCGTGGCGTCCGACCAAAGCCACGGCTTGTCCACCGAGTGCACCTGATTGCCAGGTCAGGCTTTCCACCACCCGCCACTGCGCGACGGCAGGCGGGGCCGTCATGTTGCCGAAGTTGGCATCCAGCGCCGCGGACCCCTGCGCGTATTGCAGCCACGCCCTGTGTGCGCCGCCGATGCCGTCCAGGCGCTGGTCGTGCTGCAGGCTGAGCGCGAAACCGCGCGTGCCGCTTTCTCCGCTGGCGGGCTCGTCGTCGCCGCGCGTGAATGCGGCGGTCGCGCGCAGCTGGCCGCGTCCACCGAGCGGCATGTCGCTGACGTCGATGTTGACGCGGCTGCGCCGACCGTTGCGACGTGTGCGCTCCGAGCGGCGCGCCGGAGCCGGCATCGACCCTGAAGTAGGCGACGCCCAGCTTGGCGCCGCCCCAGGCGATGCCGTCCGCGCCCAGGCCGGCGCCGTCCATGCGCACGAAGTGGGTGTCCAGGATGTGCACGTCCGCGCGGCCGTAGAAGCGCCGGCCGAGCCAGAAGGTGACGGCGGCCGGTGCGCCGGCGAGGCCACTGCCCTCGACGTAGAACTGATTGAGGTCGAAGCGGGCCCCGCTGCCGTCGCTGGCCGGTCGCTGGTAGTTGGCCATCACCAGGGCCCGGTAGCGCGCGCCATCCACGGTGCCGGCGTGCGCGAGGCCGAGTTCGCCGTAGATGTCGCACTCGTTGCCGAGCCGGTAGTGGCCGCCCGAGATGCCGAGGTTGTAGCAGGTGCGCTCGGAGTCGCCGGCGTCCGCCGTGCCGATGCGCGCATAGCCCACCGCGTCGAGCGCGCACGCCGTTGCGCTGCACAGCGCCCAGGTGGCTGCCAACGATCCTCTGAGAAGCCAGCGCCGCACCCGCGGCCTCGTCGGCTCACTCGTCGCGGCAGCGCCCGACATCGCGCAGATCCTCGCGTGGTGCTGCCGAGAGTCAGCCCATTGCGAGGGTGGACAACCGCGCAACGAGGCCGGTGTGCGCGGTCACGGCGCCTTCGCCGATGTCGACGTCTCGCTCCAGCCGCCGCCCAGCACCCGGTACAGCACCACCTGGTTCTGCGCCTGCGCCAGCCGCGACTGCAGTGCCAGCTGCTGCACGACGAACAACGAGCGCTGCGCATCGAGCAGGTCGAGACTGCTGGCCACGCCGTTGCGATAGCGCAGGTCGACCAGCCGGAAGCGCGCCGACTCGGCGTTGCTGGTTTCCTGCAGATGGAACGCCTCTTCGCTCAGCGTGTCGCGACCTGCGAGTGCGTCGGACACCTCGCGAAACGCCGTCTGCACGGCCCGGTCGTACGACGCCAGCGCGGCCTTGCGATCGGCCTCGGCCAACCGGTTGGTGGCATCGCGGCGGCCCGAGTCGAACAAGGTCAACAGCAGCTGCGGGGCCACGCTCCAGCCCCAGCTGCCGCCATTGAAGAGCCCCGAGAAGTCGCTGCTGATGCGCCCCGCGCTGCCGGTGATCGACACCTGCGGAAAGTACGCGGCACGCGCGGCACCGATGTTGAAGTTGGCCGCGATCAGTTGCTGCTCGCTGGCCAGGATGTCCGGGCGCCGCTGCAGCACGCTGGCCGGCAGGCCCACCGGCAAGCGTCGGAAACGCCGGCATCGCGGCCAGCGAGGCGGCGCCGGTGGGCAGGTCGGCGCGGCAACGGCGCGCCGACCAGCAGCACCAGCAGGTTCTCGTCGAACGCGCGCGCGCGCTGCACCTGGGCGAGCGCCGCGCGCGCACTCGACACCACCGACTGCGCGAGCCGCAGGTCGAGCTCGGAGGCGGCGCCGTTGTCGAAGCGCAGCTGCGTCAGCCGCAGCGATTCGATGCGCGTGTCGAGCGTCTGCTGCGTCAGCTTCAGCAGCTCGTCGTCGGCCAGCAGCGACAGATGCACCGCGGCCACCGACGCGACCAGCGCGATCTGCGTGGCGCGGCGGCCTTCCTCGGCCGACACCGCTTGCGCCTGCGCCGACTCGCTCAGGCTGCGCAGGCGGCCAAAAAAATCGAGTTCGTACGCGGTGACCAGCAGGCCGGCGCTGTAGGTGGTGGCGGTGTTGCCGTTGGGCAGCGGCTGGCGGTTGCCGCCGATGCCGGCACTGACGGTGGGCCACAGGCTCGCGTGCTGGATCTGCCAGCGCGCCTGCGCCTGCTCGACGTTGAGCGCGGCGATCCGCAGGTCGCGGTTGTTCTGCAGCGCCAGCTCGATCAACCGCTGCTGCCGCGGCTCGGTGAACACCTGGCGCCATTCGAGGTCGGCCGCCGGCGGGACCGGCGGTGTCGGGCGTGGTGGTCGGAAACTGCGGCGCCACCGCCGCCGGTGGCCGCTCGTACGGCGGCGCCATCGACGCGCAGCCGGCGAGCAGCAGCGCCGCTGCCGGCAACAGCCCGTGCAGCACGCCGCGCCCGTTCATCGCGGTCATTCCTTCGACGCCGTATCGGCGGCCGGTGCGCCGCCGAGTTCGTGCGCGTACATCTGCCGTTGCCGCTCGCTGCCCTTGAAGATGCGGCGGACGAAGACGAAAAAGGCCGGCACGAAGAACACCGCCAGCAAGGTGGCGCTGATCATGCCGGCCATCACGCCGGTGCCGATGGCGCGCTGGCTGTTGGCGCTGGCGCTCGACGCCAGCACCAGCGGCATGACACCGAGGATGAACGCGATCGACGTCATCAGGATCGGCCGGAAGCGCAGGTGACAGGCCTCGAGCGTGGCCTCGATCAGCCCCTTGCCCTGCGCGTGCAGGTCCTTGGCGAACTCGATGATCAGGATCGCGTTCTTCGACGACAGGCCGATCACGGCGATCAGGCCGACCTTGAAGAACACGTCGTTGGGCAGGCCGCGGATCGTCACGCCGAGGATCGCGCCGAGCACGCCCAGCGGCACCACCAGCATCACGGCCACCGGGATGCTCCAGCTCTCGTACAGCGCGGCCAGCGCCAGGAACACCGCCAGCAGCGAGAAGACGATCAGCGCGGTGGTCTGCGCGCCGGCCAGCTTTTCCTCGCGCGACAGGCCTGTCCACTCGAACGCGAAGCCAGGCGGCAGCTGCGCGGCCAGGCGCTCCATCTCGTCCATCGCCTCACCGGTGCTGTAGCCCGGCGCCGCGTCGCCGGCGATGCGCATCGCCGGATAGCCGTTGTAGCGCACGGTCTGCATCGCGCCGACCACCCACCGCGTGGTGGCAAACGCCGACAGCGGCACCAGCTTGCCCTGCGCGTTCATCACGTTGATGGCCAGCAGGTCGGCGGGCTGCATGCGCGACGGCGCATCGGCCTGCACCACCACGCGCTGCAAACGCCCGCGGTTCGGAAAGTCGTTGACGTAGGTCGAGCCGAGGGCGGTCGACAGCGACGCATTGATCGCCTCGAACGACACGCCGAGCGCGGCGGCGCGGTCGCGGTCGATGTCCAGCTGCAGCTGCGGCGCCGGCTCCAGCCCGTCGGGCCGCACGCCGGCGACGATCTTGCTCTGGCCGGCCAGGCCGAGCAGCTGGTTGCGCGCCGACTGCAGCGCCGCGTGGCCGTTGCCGCCGCGGTCCTGCAGGCGGAAGTTGAAGCCGGTGGCGGTGCCGAGTTCCGGGATCGCTGGCGGGGCAAGGGCGAAGATGAAGGCGTCGCGCACACCCATCAGCGCGCCGAACGCGCGCGCGGCGAGCCCCTGCGACGAATGCTCCGGTCCCTTGCGCTCGCTCCAGTCCTTCAGCGGCACGAACGCCAGGCCGGCGTTCTGGCCCTGGCCGGAGAAGCTGAAGCCCATCACCGCGACCATGTGCTGCACCTCGGGCTGCTTGAGCATGAAGCCCTCGACCTGCTGCATCACCGCCAACGTGCGGCCCTGCGTGGCGCCGGGCGGCAGCTGCACGTTGACGATCAGGTAGCCCTGGTCCTCGTTGGGCAGGAACGACGCCGGCAGGCGCAGGAACATCCACACCACCAACGCCACCAGCAACACGAACACGACCATCGTGCGGCCGACGCGCCCGCGCGAATGTGGCTCCGCCACTGCGCCCGGACCCCCTTGGGGGGCGGGCCGGGCTTGCCCGGCCCCGGGGGCGGCACCCAGGATCCACGCCACGCCGCTTTCGTAGTTGTGCGTGGTGCGCTTGAACCCGCGGTTGAACCAGCCCCAGAAGCCGCGTTTCTCGAGGTGATGGCCGGCCTGCACCGGCTTGAGCAGCGTGGCGCACAGCGCCGGCGTCAGCGACAGCGCGAGGAACGCCGAGAACATCATCGAGCTGACCATCACCAGCGAAAACTGCCGGTAGATGTTGCCCACCGAGCCGGGGAAGAAGGCCATCGGGATGAACACCGCCGCCAGCGTCACCGTGATGCCAATGATGGCCGCGGTGATCTGCCCCATCGCCTTGCGCGTGGCCTCCCGTGGAGGCAGGCCCTCCTCGCTCATGATGCGCTCGACGTTCTCGATCACGACGATCGCGTCGTCGACCAGGATGCCCACCGCCAGCACCATCGCGAACATGGTCAGCACGTTGATGGTGTAGCCGAGCGAGAACATCAGCGTGAACGAACCCATCAGCGCCACCGGCACCACGATCGCCGGGATCAGCGTGTAGCGGAAGCTCTGCAAGAACAGGTACATCACCAAGAACACCAACGCCATCGCCTCGAGCAGCGTCTCGACCACCTGCGCGATCGAGATGCGCACGAAGCGCGAGCTGTCGTAGGGGATCTCGTACTTCATGCCGGGCGGGAAGTACTTCGACAGCTCGTCCATGCGCTTGTGCACCGCGGTGGCGGTGGCCAGCGCATTGCCGGTCGGCGACAGCTGCACGCCGATGCCGGTGGACGGCTGGCCGTTCAGCCGCGCCGAAGTGGCGTAGTTCTGGCCGCCGAGCTCGATGCGCGCCACGTCGCGCAGGCGCACGGTCGAGCCATCGGTGTTGGCGCGCAGCACGATCTCGCCGAACTCCTCGGTGCTGTCGAGCTGGCCGTTGACGACCACCGTCGCGCTGATCTGCTGGCCCTGCACGATCGGCAGATCGCCCATCGTGCCGGAGGACACCTGCGCGTTCTGGCCGCGGATGGCGGCGTTGACCTCGCTGGTGGACAGGCCGTAGCCGACCAGCTTGGCCGGGTCGAGCCAGATGCGCATCGCGCGTTCGGTGCCGAACAGCAGCGCCTGGCCGACGCCGGCAATGCGCTGGATCTCCGGCACGATGTTGCGCGACGCGTAGTCGCCGAGCGCCACCGGGTCGTAGGCGCCGGTGGTCGACGACAGGATCGTGAACAGCAAGAAGTTGCTGCGCGCCTTGTCGACGCGCACGCCCTGCTGCGTGACCGCGGCGGGCAGGCGCGGCGCGGCGCGGCTCAGGCGGTTCTGCACGTCGACCTGCGCCAGCGCCGGGTCGGTGCCGGTCTCGAACGTGAGCGTGATCGAGCCCGAGCCGTTGGCCTGCGTGACCGACTCCATGTAGATCAGCCCGGGCGAGCCGTTCATCTCCTGCTCGATCACGCTGATCACGGTCTCGTCGAGCGTCTGCGCCGAGGCGCCCGGATAGAACGCCGACACGCTGATCGAGGGCGGCGCCACGGTCGGGTATTGCGACACCGGCAGCAGCTTGACCGACACGCCGCCCATCACCAGGATGAACAGCGCGATCACCCACGCGAAGATCGGCCGGTCGATGAAGAAGCGTGCCATGGCGGGCCGCCGCTTACGACGTCTTGCCGGCGCTGGGGGCCGATGCGCCGGGCGCCGCGCCCGAAGCCGCACCCTGCGCACGCGGCGCGGCGGCACCCGACCACGGCACCGGATTGACGGGCGCGCCGGGCACCATCATCTTCTGGAAGCCCTCGACGATCACGCGCTCGCCGGCTTGCAGCCCCGACAGCACGATCCAGTCGTTGCCTTGCGCGTCGCCGAGTTGCACCTGGCGCGCCTGCGGCTTGTTCTCGGGACCCACCACCATCACGTTGTCGCCCTGCGCGGTGCGCGTCACCGCCTGCTGCGGCAGCAGCACCGCGGCCGGCAACTCGGCCTGCGAGATGCGCACGCGCACGTACTGGCCCGGCAGCAGCAGCCCTTGTGCGTTGGGCACTTCGGCGCGCAGCGTGACCTGGCCCGACGTGGGATCGACCGACAGGTCGGTGAACAGCAGCTTGCCCGGGCGCGGCAGCTCGCTGCCGTCGTCGAGCAGCACGCGCACCTCGGCGCCCTCGCCGTTGCCCACCTTGCGCAGCTTGTTGGCCGCCATCAGCTTGCGCAGGCGCAGCACCTCGTTGTTGGGCTGGGTGAAGTTCACGTACACCGTGCCCACCTGCTGGATCATGGCCAGCAGCGTGGCCTCGGCGGCACTGACCAGCGCGCCCTCGGTCACCGTGGCACGCCCGATGCGCCCGGCGATCGGCGCGGTCACGTGCGCGTAGGCGAGGTTCAGTTTCGCCGTCTGCACCGCGGCCTGGCCGGCGGCCACGTCGGCCTCGGCCTGCAAGCGCGCCGCCTCTGCGTTGACGTAGTCCTGCTGGCTGATCGCCTTGGCTTCGGCCAGCGGCTTGTAGCGCGTGGCCAGCTCGGTGGCCATCGCACGGTTGGCCTGCGCCTTGGCGAGCATGGCGCCCGCCGAGTCGAGCGCCGCCTGGTATGGCGCAGGGTCGATCTGGAACAGCGCCTGGCCGGCCTTGACGTCGCTGCCTTCGACGAACAGGCGCTTGAGCACGACACCGTTGACCCGCGCGCGCACCTGCGCCACACGCAGCGCCTCGACACGGCCGGGCAGCTCGGTGCTCAGCGCCACGCTGCGCGGCTGCACGGTGACCACGGCGACCTGCGGCGGCGGCATCGCCGGCGCCGCGCCGCCCGCGGCCGGCGCGTCGGCCGATTTGCCACAGCCCACCAGCGCCAGCACGACCAAACCGGCGACCCCACGCACGATGACGGAACGACGAACAACGACAGCCGAAGAGTGCAATCTCATCGAGACGCTAACCGCGCAGGTGGGATCAGCGAACGATCATAAGCGGTGGCGCCGGCGGGCCCGACGCGGGGGCATCGGCAGCGCGCCTCGGCTCAGTGCAGAACGAAGCCGGAGTAGCCGTCGCGCGCCACCGCGGCGCAGCGCTCGGCATACATCGGGAAGCCGCCCGCCATCGGCATGAACAAGCGCGGCTTGCCTGGAATGTTGGCACCCAGGTACCACGAGTTGCAGCTGAGGAAGATGGTCTGCTGCGCAATGGCATGCATCAGCTCGACGTAGTGCGACTCGGCCTCTTCGGTGGGCTCGATCGTCGTGTGACCGCGCTCTTGCATCCACTGCATGCAGTCGGCGATCCAGTCGATGTGATGCTCGATCGACACGATCACGCTGGTGAAGGCCGACGTGCTGCCTGCGCCGACCAGATTGAACAGGTTCGGAAAGCCCGCCACGGCGAGGCCCAGGTAGTTCAGCGGCCCGGGCTGCCACTTGTCACGGATGTGCAGCCCGCCGCGGCCGCGCAGGTCGATGCGCGTGAGCGGCCCGGTGAAGGCATCGAAGCCGGTGGCCAGCACGAGCAGATCGGCCGCGTGTTCGCGGCCGCCGGCCAACACGCCGTGCGGCGTGATGCGCTCGATCGGCGCGCGGTTCACGTCGACCAAGCGTCACGTTGGCCCGGTTGTAGGTGGCGTAGTAGCCGGTGTCGACGCACAGGCGTTTGCAGCCGATCGGGTGCGAGGGGCACAGCGCGGCGGCCACGGTGGCGTCGTGCACGATGCTGCGGATCTTGCTGCGCACGAACTCGCAGGCGTATTCGTTGGCGCGCATGTCGGTGAACAGGTCGGTGAACGCGCCCAGCAGGCTGAAGCCGCCGATCGCCCAGCGCTCCTCGAACACCGCGTCGCGCACGGCGTCGCTCACCTGCATGGCCGGCAGCGGGTGCGGCGAGAGCTCGCTGCCGAAGCCCGATCGCATCTTGCGGTTGCGCGCGCGAAAGCCGGCGTAGTCGGCCTTGATGCGGCGCTCGCGCTCGCGGTCCATCGGGCCGTTGTGCGCCGGCACGGCATAGGCCGGCGTGCGCTGGAACACGGTGAGCGAACGCGCCTGCTCGGCGATGATCGGAATCATCTGCACCGCTGAGGAACCAGTGCCGATCACCGCGACATCGCGGCCGGCGAAATCCACCGGCTCGTGCGGCCAGGCCGCCGAGTGCAGCACGCGGCCCTCGAAGCTCGACAAGCCTTCGAACGCCGGCGTGTTGGGCGACGACAGCGGGCCGATCGCCATGATCACGAAACGCGCGCTCCACGCGCGCCCGTCGGCGCTGCGCGCGTGCCAGCAGCGCGCGCCTTCGTCGAAGTGCATCTGCTCGACGCGCGTGTCCAGCTCGATGTCGCGCCGCAGGTCGAAGCGGTCGGCCACGTGGTTGGCGTAGCGCAGCAGCTCGGGCTGCGCCGCATAACGCTCGCTCCAGTTCCACTCCTGCTGCAGCGCCTCGTCGAACGAATAGGAGTACTCCAGGCTCTGGATGTCGACGCGTGCGCCGGGATAGCGGTTGGCGTACCACGTGCCGCCGACGCTGGGCGCGGCCTCGAGCACACGCACCTTCAGGCCCAGGCTGCGCAGCTTGTGCAGCCCGTACAGGCCGCCGAAGCCCGCGCCGACGATCAGCACATCAAGGGCATCGGCCGGCGTGCGCGCGGACGGAGCCGGCATGTGAATGCTGCGCTAGAAACCGGCGGCCAGGCCGTCGCGCCGCGAGTCGCTCGCCGCCACATAGCCCGCGCTGCCCGGATCGCCGAGGCGCCAGATGAACTGGCCGGAACCGAGGTCCATGTAAGTGTCGAAGCGCGGCTCGATGTGATGGCCGAGCGCGATCAGGCCCTGCACGGTGTCGCGCTTCATCTCGGGCTCGACCTCCACGCTCATGCCGCCGTCGAAACGCCAGCGCGGCGCATCGCAGGCGGCCTGCGGATCCTGCCCGTGGTCGACCATGCGCACCAAGGTTTGCAGATGGCCTTGCGGCTGCATGTTGCCGCCCATCACGCCAAAGCTCATTTGCGGTTGGCCATCCTTGGTGAGGAACGCCGGAATGATGGTCTGGAACGGCCGCTTGCCCGGACCGACCACATTGGGGCTTTGCGCGTCGAGCGAAAAACCGTGGCCGCGATTCTGCAGGCTGATGCCGAACTCCGGCACCACCACGCCGGAGCCGAAGCCCATGTAGTTGCTCTGGATGAAGCTCACCATCATGCCGCGCTCGTCGGCCGCGGTCAGGTAGATCGTGCCGCCCTTGGGGGGTGTGCCGGCACTGAAAGGCTGCGCGCGCTTGGGGTCGATCAGGCGCGCGCGCTGCTTCAGGTAGTCAGGGTCGAGCATCTGCGCCGGCGTGACGGTCATCGTGCGCGGCTCCGCCACGTAGCGGTAGGTGTCGGCGAATCCGAGCTTCATCGCCTCGATCTGCAGGTGCTGCGAGGCCACGCTGTCGACTTCGATCTCACCGAGATCGAAGTGTTCGAGGATGCCGAGCGCGATCAACGCCGCGATGCCCTGACCGTTGGGCGGCAGCTCGTGCAAGCGGTAGCCGTGGTAGTCGATGCCGATCGGCTCGACCCACTCGGGCTTGTAGGCCGCCAGGTCCGAGGCGCGCATCGCACCGCCGTGTTCCTTGGCGTGGCGCTCGATCGCCTGCGCGATTTCGCCGCGGTAGAACGCCTCGCCCTTGGTCTGTGCGATCGCGCGCAAGGCCTTCGCCGCACCCGGCATGCGCATCAGCTCGCCGACTTCGGGAATGCGGCCCTTCGGCAGGAACACCTCGGCGAACCCCGGCTGCGAGACCAGCTCCTTCACCGTGTGCGCGAGCCGCCACTTGTGCTGCACGATCACCGGCACGGCATAGCCGCGCTCGGCGATGTCGATCGCCGGGGCCAGCAGGTCGGCGAACGGCAGCTTGCCGAACTTCTCGCTCATGGCGACCCACGACGCCACCGCGCCGGGCACGCTGACCGAGTCCCAGCCGCGCGCCGGCGGCGTGGCGGCATTCGCGCCGTGCTTGTCGCGGAAGTACTGCGGCGTCCATGCGGCGGGCGCCGGGCCGGATGCATTGAGGCCATGCAGCCGGTTGCCATCCCACAGGATGCAGAACGAGTCCGAGCCGAGGCCGTTGCTGCACGGCTCGACCATCGTCATCACCGCGGCGGCGGCGATCGCGGCATCGACCGCATTGCCACCGTTGGCCAGCATGCGCAGACCCGCCTGCGCCCCCAGCGGATGCGACGTCGACACGATGTTGCGCGCGAACACCGGCCGGCGCGGCGTCGGGTAGCTGGTCTTGTAGTTGAAGGGCAAGCTCATTCAGACTCCGGAAACGGCATCGGGAATGCGCCAATGCTAGTCGGTCGCCACGCGGCGCCGGCGCAAAGGTGATCCGCGTGGCAGCACGGCAATCGGTGGGCAGTGGGCGAGTCGTTCACTCGAGCATCGGTTCGCCCACCAGGCGGCGCACCGCAGGCGGCTGCTCGCCGATGTGGAACGACAGGCGCAGTTCGCGCAGCCCCGCATCGCCGGCAGTGAAGCGCTCGAGGCGCCGCTGGTGTTCGACCCAGGACTCATCGACGAAGTACTCGACATACCGCCCCGGCACCATCGCATCGCGGAACAGCCCCCACGACAGTGCGCCCTGGCGCAGGCGCGCGCGGCGCGTGAGCTGCATCACCTCGGCGAACTCGGCGGCGCGCGCCGGGTCGATCTGGTACTCCACGGTCACCATCACCGGGCCATCGTCGGCATCGATCGAGATGGCCGGCTGCGGTTGTGCCGCCACCGGCACCGGCCGCTGGTCGTCGGGGTTCACGCGGTCGATCGACATGCGGTAGGTGAACAGCACCGCGAGCACGCCGAAGCTGGCCGAGGCCAGGATCGTGGGCCGCACGTCGAGGCCGGCGGCGACGTGGCCCCAGACCGCTGCGCCCGCGGCGGCGCCGCCCATCAGCGCCATCTGGTACACCGCCATGCCGCGCGCACGCACCCAATCGGGCAGCGTGAGCTGCGCGGCCACGGTGATGGTGTTGGCGGTGAGGATCACGCAGGCCCCGGACACCACCAGGCAAGGCAGCGCGAACCACACGTTGGGCGCCAGCGCCGCGCCGGCACCCGACATCGCATGCAACAGGCTGCCGGTGATCACCGCGCGGTCGCGCCCCAGGTGCTCGCGCAAGCGTCCCATGAACACCACCATGCCCACCGCACCGACGCCGGTGGCCGCCAGCAAGGCGCTGAACGTGCCGGCGCCGCCGCCGGGCATTTCCTTGGCCAGCAGCGGCAGCAGCGACATCAGACCCGACACCTGCAGCATGAACAGGCTGATGCGCAGCATCGTGACCTGCAGGCGCGGCGACTGGCGCAGGTACTGCAGGCCGACGCGCATCGCGCCGACGAAACGTTCGCCGGGCAGCGCACTTTCCTTGCGCGCGCTCTTCCAGCGCAGGATCATCGCGAACGACAGCACCGAAATCGCGGCGTTCAAGCCGAACACCACGGCACTGCCGGCACCGGCCAGCAGCGCACCGGCGATCGCCGGGCCGACGATGCGCGGCACGTTCATCGCCGCGCCGTTGAGCGCCAGCGCGCTCGACAGTTGCGCGCGCGGCACCACGCTGGGCACGATGGCGGCGAACACCGGCCAGCGCATCGCCATCGTGATGCCGTTGAGGAAGGTGAGCAGCAGCAGCGTCGGCGCCGTCAGCGCTCCGGCCACCGACAGCGCCACCAGCAACAGCGCGATCAGCGCGGCCCACAGCTGCGTGCCCGCGAAGTAGCGGCGGCGGTCGACGATGTCGGCCAGCGCGCCGCTCGGCAGGCCGAGCAGGAACATCGGCAGCGTGCCCGCGGTGGCCACCAGCGCCACCAGCGCGGGATTGGTCGTCAGCGTGGTCATCAGCCACGCCGCCGCCACGTCGTGCATCCACAGCGAGATGTTGGCGGCCAGCCAGGCCAGCCACAGCATGCGGAACACCGGGTTGCGCAGCGGTTCGAGCGCGCCGCCGGCAGCGTTCTCGGGGGATGCACTCATGCGTTGACCGTGAGCATAGTGCAGACCACGGCCGCGGGCCGTCGCCGCAGGCTCATGGCGCAATGCGACGTGATGCCGGAGCCCAAACGACGAAGCCCCGGCAAGCCGGGGCTTCGCGCATGCGCGTGGACCGCCGCGCGGCGCTCTAAGGCTCCTCTGCCGCGAACGCCTCCTGGCGCTTGGCCTTGATCGACGGCAGCGCCACGATCACGATCATCAGCGCCGAGGCGATCAGCAGCCCCGACGACAACGGCCGCGTCAGGAAGGTCGACCAGTCGCCTCGACTGAGCAGCAAGGCTCGTCGCAAGTTCTCCTCCATCATCGGTCCGAGGATGAAGCCCAGCAGCAGCGGCGCCGGCTCGCAGCCGAGCTTGTAGAACAAATAGCCGATGAAGCCGAAGATGACGGCAATGTACACGTCGAAGCTGGAGTTGTTCAGCGTGTACAGGCCGATGCAGCAGAACGTGAGGATGGCCGGGAACAGGAAGCGGTAAGGCACCGTCAGCAGCTTGATCCACATGCCGATCAGCGGCAGGTTGAGCACGATCAGCATCAGGTTGCCGACCCACATGCTGGCGATCAGGCCCCAGAACAGCGAGGGGTTGCTGGTCATCACCTGCGGCCCGGGCTGGATGCCCTTGATCGTCATCGCCCCGACCATCAACGCCATCACCGGGTTGGGCGGAATGCCCAGCGTGAGCATCGGAATGAACGACGTCTGCGCGCCGGCGTTGTTGGCACTCTCGGGGCCGGCCACGCCGCGGATGTCGCCCTTGCCGAAACGGCCGGCTCGCGCCGGCGATCTTCTTTTCCATCGTGTAGGTGGCGAAGCTCGACAGCAGCGCACCGCCGCCCGGCAGCACGCCGAGGATCGAGCCGAGCGTCGTGCCGCGCAGCACCGAAGGCCAGGCGGCCTTGAAGTCTTCCTTGGTTGGCCACAGGCCCTTCACGTCCTTGGTGAACACCTCGCGGTGTTCGGCTGGCCGCCCGAGGTTGGCGATGATCTCGCCGAAGCCGAACACGCCCATCGCGATGGCGACGAAGCCGATGCCGTCGGTCAGCTCGGGGATGTCGAAGCTGTAGCGCGGCACGCCGGAGATCACGTCGGTGTTGATCTGCCCCATCAGCAGCCCGAGGATGATCATCGCGATGGCCTTGATCAGCGAGCCCGACGCCAGCACCACGGCACCGATCAGGCCCAGCACCATCAGCGAGAAGTACTCGGCCGGCCCGAACTTGAACGCCAGCTCGGTCAGCGGCGGCGCAAACGCCGCCACCACCAGCGTGGCAACACGATCCGGCAAAGAACGAGCCCAGGCCGGCGGCCGCAAGCGCCGCACCGGCGCGGCCCTGGCGCGCCATCTGGTAGCCGTCGATCGCAGTCACCACCGACGCCGATTCACCAGGCACGTTGATCAGGATCGCGGTGGTCGAGCCGCCGTACTGCGCGCCGTAGTAGATGCCGGCCAGCATGATCAGCGCCGGCGTGGCATCGAGCGCGTAGATCGACGGCAGCAGCATGGCGATCGTGGCCACCGGCCCGAGCCCGGGCAGCACACCGATCAGCGTGCCGAGCACCGCACCCATGAAGGCATACAGCAGATTCTGGAAAGACAGCGCGGTCTGGAATCCGATGCCGAGGTTCTGGATGAGGTCCATGGGTGCCCCTTATCTGGCGAACGGCAGGAAGGTCGGCCACAGCGGGATCACCAGCTTGAGCCCGAGGATGAAGATGAGCCACGATCCGATCGCCAGCACCACGCTGCTGATGATGACGCCGCGCCAATGGAACTCGTCACCGGCAAAACTGGCGATGATCACCAGCACGGGGATCGTCAGGGCCATGCCCAGGCGCGGCAGCAGCAGGCCGAACAGCAGCACGGCCAACAGAATGGTGCACAGCGGCTTCCACGCGAACGCGCCGATCGGCTCGCCGTCTTCGGTCTCGATGGTCAGCGCCTCGAACAGCGCCAGCGCGCCGAGCGCTGCAAGCAACAAGCCCAGCCCGAGAGGAAAGTATCCCGGACCCGGACGCGCAGAGGTGCCGAAGCTGTAGAACGTGGCGCCCCAGGCAAACGCCAAGCCGACGGCCAGAAACATCAGCCCGGACCAGAAGTCCTTCTGGCTTTTGATCTTCACGTTGAGGGTCTCCTCGTGGGCCAGAGGCCCTTTTGAAGACCATTCTAGGGAGACGCCCGGGGCTGCCACCTGTGGGTTTCCACGTAACCAGCATCAGCCGCGCGCGGGCACGCGCGTGGTGCAAGACACCTTGGCGACGCTACTTTTCGGACCAGGCCGGGGTCGAGCGCAGCACTTCTTCGATCGTGGTCACGCCTTCGGCGATCTTCATCGTGCCGGCCAGGCGCAACGGCCGCATGCCGTCCTTGAGTGCCTGATGGCGCAACGCCGGAATGTCGTACGCCGGGTGTATGTGCTCGTGCGCCTGCGGCGTGAGGTGCATCAATTCATACAGGCCCACACGGCCGCGATAGCCGGTGTTGCGGCATTCGAGGCAGCCCACCGCCTTGTACATGCGCACGCCACCCGTGAGCCGCCAGGGCTTGGCGACCTCGCTCAGCAGGTCGCGCGAGGTGTCGTCGTCGGGCTTCTTGCAGGCCGCGCACAGCGTGCGTGCCAGCCGTTGCGCCAACACGCCGATCACCGTGGCGCTGATCAGATAAGGCGGCACGCCGAGATCGGCCAGGCGCGTGATGGCCGAGGCCGCATCGTTGGTGTGCAAGGTGCTGAACACCAGGTGGCCGGTGAGCGCAGCCTGGATCGCCATCTCGGCGGTCGCGAGGTCGCGGATCTCGCCGACCATGATGATGTCGGGGTCCTGCCGCATCAGCGCTCGCACGCCTTCGGCGAATCCCATGTCGATCGCGCTGTGCACCTGCGTCTGGTTGAACGCAGGCTCGATCATCTCGATCGGGTCTTCGATCGTGCAGACGTTGACCTCGTCGGTGGCGAGCTTCTTCAGCGTGGAGTACAGCGTGGTGGTCTTGCCGCTGCCGGTCGGGCCGGTCACCAGGATGATGCCGTGGGCCTGGGTGGTCAGCTGCTGCCAGCGCTCGCCGTCGTGCGCCGAGAAGCCGAGCGCTTCGACCGTCTTGACCGCGGTGTCCGGGTCGAAGATGCGCATCACCATCTTCTCGCCGAACGCGGTCGGGATGGTGGCCAGGCGCATTTCCACTTCCTGGCCCGCGCCCTCCACGCCATCGGGGCGTTTGGTCTTGATGCGGCCGTCGAGCGGCCGGCGCTTCTCGATCACGTCCATGCGACCGAGCAGCTTGATGCGCGCCGTCATCGCGCTCATCACCGTCATCGGCACCTGGTACACGGTGTGCAGCACGCCGTCGATGCGGAAACGGATCGCACCCATGTCGCGCCGCGGCTCGAGGTGGATGTCGCTGGCGCGCTGATCGAACGCGTACATCCACAACCAGTCCACCACCTGCACCACGCCCGCGTCGTTGGCATCGAGCTGCTTGTTGGTCTTGCCAAGCTCGACCAGCTGCTCGAAATTGGCCGCCGCCGAATGTTCGCCGGTCTTCTGGGCCGCACGCACCGACTTGGCGAGCGAGAAGAATTCGGTGGTCAAGCGCGCGATGTCGAGCGGATTCGACACCACCAGCTTCACGCTCTTGCGCGTGTGCGCCTCGATCTCCGGCACCCAGGCGTTGTCGAATGGCTCGGCGGTGGCGATCGCGATCTCGTGTGGGCCCACCGTCACCGGCAGCACGCGGCGCACCTCGGCGTAGTGCACGCTCATCACGTCGGCCACGCGGCCGACGTCGACCTTCAGCGGATCGATGCGCAGGTACGGCAGGTTGAAGCGCTGCGCGAGCCACTGAGTCAGCGCCTCGGTGTCGAACACGGTCTGCGCGCCCAGGCGCTTGAGGCCCGCGCTGCCCAGACGCACCAGCGGATGCTGGCTCGAATCGGCGCCGCCGAAGCGCTTGACCACCGCATCGGCGGCCTCTTGGTCGATCAGGCCGTCTTCGCGCAACCAGCCGAGCATGGTGCGCCACTCGAGCCTGCCGCGTGCCGGCGCACCACGGGCGGCACCGCGCACCTTTGTCGCTGTGGGGCTCACGGTTCGGGTTGGGCTTGCGGTAGCCATGGCTGGACCAGCCGCAACCATTTGCGCGCCGGCAATCCGTAGCGGGACTCGATGTTATCCGCCCGTGCCAGCAGCGTGTGACGATCTGGCACAACCACCGTGTGTGTTGCTACCGCAATCGTGTTGCCTTCGCGCGTCGGCTTCAGGTGCCACAACTGGTCCGTCCCGAAGGCGGCCGCGATGCGCGCCATCGAGCGGGCGAAGCTGGCACGGCGGCCGAACAGGTTGACCGTCATCAGCCCGCCTTCGGCCAGCAACGCGCGGCAGTCGGCGTAGAACGCCTCGTCGTCCAGCACCGGGCCAGCGGCCTCGTGGTCATACAGATCGACACACAAGACGCTGACGTCGCCGCGCGGCGCGTCGTCGCTGCGCAACCACCGCGCCGCATCGGCCTGCAACACGCGCAGGCGCGCATCGTCGTCGGGCAGCCGAAACCAGCGCCTGCAAGCGGCGATCACCGCCGGGTTCAGCTCGACCGCAACGGTGGGCATGCGAAGCACCTGGTGCGTGTAGCGCGTGATCGCCGCCGCGCCGAGGCCCAACTGCACCGCGCGGCCTTGCGTCAGTTGCTCCGGCGCGCGCCACAACATCCAGGCCATCATGCGCTGCACGTACTCGAGCACCAGCGTGCGCGGCTGCTTGAGCAGCATCGCGCCCTGCACCCACGGCGTGTCCAGGTGCAAGTAACGCACGCCGTCCTGCTCGGAAATCGTGGCTTCGGGCAGATCGGGGTCCGCGCGCGACGTCATGCGCACAGCCCATGCGCCGCCAACAACGCGCGCCACGCCTGCAGCTTGCGCTCGAGCGACCAACTGGCGTTGGCCGGGCTGGTCGACGGCAGGCGCACGACCTCGGGAACCAACTTGCGCGTCAGGGCCATCGTGCGCGCGGATTCGCCGCCGTTGTGCGCGATGGCGCGCAACTGCGGCAGGCGCTGCACCAGCCCCGCCAGGTCGTTGGGCTGCGCCGCTTCGATCGCGCTGTCGAGGCTGCCTTCGCGCCGGCAACTGGCGTAAACGTCCCAGATGCCGAGGCCACGGCGCCGCACCTCGTCGAGCCGATGCGCATAGGGCAACGCACGCAGATCGATGCCCCACAGCGTCGACAGAATGGTCCAGAACTGGTTGCGCGGATGCGCGTAGTACTGCTCCGCAGCCAACGAGGCCGCGCTGGGAAAGCTGCCCAACACCAGCACGCGCGTGTGCGGCGCGACCACCGGTGCGAGGCCGAGCAGCCGAAGCGACCTCGAAGCCAGTCGCGCGCTCATGCCACCACGCCCATCAACGTGGCCAAGCGCGGCAGCGCCGCTCGCGCATTGGCCGCAGTGGTCGCCGCGGTGTCGTCGAGCGACCAGCCGCGCAGCCCGGCGAGCGTGGCGGCGATGCGCGGCAACTCGCCGGGTTCGTTGCGCTCCGTGGGCTGGCCTTGCGCACGCTGCGCGGCGCTGCGATACAGCCAATGCGGCGGGATGTCGGGGGCATCGGTTTCCAGCACCGGCACATGGTCGGGCACGACGGCCGCCAGGCGCCGGATCTGCAGCGCGCGGTCGAACGTCATCGCGCCGCCGAAGCCCAGCCGCAGCCCCATGGCCACGCACACGTCTGCCTGCGCGGCACTGCCGTTGAACGCATGCGCGATGCCGCCGGGGACGTCGATCCGGCGCAGACCGGCCACCAGGCCGTCGGCCGAACGCCGCACGTGCAGCAACACCGGCAAGCCGGCGTCGCGTGCCAGCTTGAGCTGCGCGATGTAAAACTGCTGCTGGCGTTCGCGGTCGAGCCCCGGCACGAACCAGTCGAGGCCGATCTCGCCCACAGCGACCAGCCGCGGGTCGTCGGCATGGCGGCGCAGCGCGTCCTGCAACTGCTCCAGATGCACCGGCTCGGCGCGGTCGACGCACAGCGGATGGATGCCGAGCGCGTAGGCCACCTGCAGTTCGTGCGCCAAGGCCCGCACCGCGTCGAACGTGGGCGCGGCGACCGCCGGGATCACCGCCATCGTCACGCCGGCGGCGCGCGCGCGCTGCCAGACCGCGCTGCGGTCGGCATCGAATTCACCGGCGTCGAGATGGCAATGGGTGTCGATCCAGGGCATGAAGGGCGGCGTGTCGGCGCTTGGTGTCGAACTGCCAATCATCCACCGACACGGCGGCCATTCCGCCAGACGGCATTGGACCGCCGATCGCGGATCGGCTCACTTCGTGGGCCCGGTATCCGAAACGGGCAGCGGGGATGCCGGCGGTTCAGGTGCACGGCCGGCGCTGTCGTGGTACCTTGGGGGCTCGCAACGCATCTGCGCGTTGCGGGAGCCGGTGACGATGAAGCGTGTGCCCCTGTACAGCCGAACGCCCGATCGCACGCGCGCCGTTCCCGGCCGCGCGCTTCCGGGCCAAGCCCCGAACCCAGAGATCGACGACGACGCGCCCGATCCGCCCGGCTGGCTGGCCCGCAGCAGCCAGCGCACGGGCGCGGTGATCAAGCGCCACGAACGATTGGCGTGGGCCGCACTGGCCGTCGCGCTGACGGTCATCGCCGGCTGGCCGGCGTGGACGCTGCGCGAGCGCCAGATGCCCACCTTCGAGCAGATCGACCACGCGATGCGCGAGTCGATCGCCAAGGAGCCGCTGCAGTCGGCCGCCGCCAATGCCTACGAGGCGGTGATCGGTTCGGTGGTGCGCGTGATCGGCGAGCAGCCGCCCGGACGCGTCGACCCGAAAGAAGGCGAAGACCGCAGAAGCGTGGGCACCGGCGTGGTCATCGTCGACAAGGGCATCATCCTGACCAACCTGCACGTGGTCCATGGCGCGTCGCGCATCAAGATCACCTATGCCAACGGCATGGAGTCGGAGGCGCAACTGATCAACGTGCAACCGGAAAACGACCTCGCGGTGCTGCAGGCCGCGTCGCGCCCCGACGAACTCGAGGCCGCGACGATGCGCTCCACCGGCGGCCTGCGCCCCGGCGAGGAAGTGATCGCGATCGGCCACCCGTTCGGCATCGGGCCGTCGGTGTCGCAGGGCGTGGTGTCGGGTTTGAAACGCGAGTTCCGCTCGCCCGAAGGCAAACGCATCCTGACCAACCTGATCCAGTTCGACGCTGCCGCCAATCCGGGCAATTCGGGCGGCCCGCTGGTCACGACGGACGGCCACGTGGTCGGCATCGTCACCGCGATCATGAATCCGACCGAGGCGCGCACGTTCATTGGCATCGGATTTGCGGTGCCGATCGAGAACGCCGCCACCGCCGCCGGCTTGCCGCCGTTCTAGAGCGTTTTCCACTTTCTGCTTTTCATTTCACTTCCTCAATCAATCCGCCGTATCCGATGACCCCCAATCCGAATGCCGAACCGGCCACGCTGATGGAACGCATCCTCTACGAGGTGAAGCGTGTCGTCGTCGGGCAAGACCGTTTCCTCGAACGCGTGATGATCGCGCTGCTGGCGCAGGGCCACCTGCTGGTCGAAGGCGTGCCGGGCCTGGCCAAGACGTTGACCGTGAAGACGCTCGCCTCGGCGATCCGCGGTTCGTTCAGGCGCATCCAGTTCACGCCCGACCTGGTGCCGGCCGACTTGGTGGGCACACGCATCTACAACCAGAAGAACGGCGAGTTCGGCACCACGCTGGGTCCGGTGTTCGCCAACCTGCTGCTGGCTGACGAAATCAACCGCGCGCCGGCCAAGGTGCAGAGCGCGCTGCTCGAGGTGATGCAGGAGCGCCAGGTCACGATCGCCGGCGAGACGCACAAGGTGCCCTCGCCGTTCGTCGTGATGGCCACGCAGAACCCGATCGAAACCGAAGGCACCTATGCGTTGCCCGAGGCGCAGGTCGATCGATTCATGATGAAGGTGCTGGTCGACTACCCGAGCGACGACGAGGAGTTCGTGATCGTCGAGCGCGTCATCGGCCCGCCGACCGTGGTGGGCGCGGTGGCGTCGACCGGCCAGCTCGCCGAGCTGCAGCAGGAGTGCCGCAAGGTCTACGTCGACCCGAGCCTGATCCAGTACGCGGTGCGCGTGGTCGGCGCGACCCGTCGCCCCGACAAGGCCGGGCTCGGCGAGCTCAGCAAGTACCTCACCTACGGCGGCAGCCCGCGCGCCAGCATCTCGATGGTGGAAGGCGCGCGCGCGCTCGCGTTCCTGCGCGGACGCAACTACGTGCTGCCCGAAGACCTGACCGACCTGGCGGTGGACACGTTGCGCCACCGCCTCGTGCTGTCGTACGAGGCGCTGGCCGAAGGGCTCGACGCCGACGCGATCATCGCCAAGGTGATGGCCCGCATCCCGGTGCCCGACAAGCCGCTGCAGCATCCCGAACAAGTCAAATCCTGAGCCACGAGTCCGCTCGCACCATGCCTGAGGTCGCCGTCTCGACTGCCACGCCCGACCAGCTGCTGCGCCAGCTGGAGTGGACGGTGATCCGCCGTCTCGACGGGCTGCTGCAAGGCGACTACCGCACGCTGTGGCGTGGCGCCGGACTGGACCTGGCCGACCTGCGCGCCTACCAGCACGGCGACGACGTGCGTCACATCGATTGGAACGTCACCGCGCGGCTCGATGAGCCGCACGTGCGCCAGTTCACCGAAGACCGCGAGTTGAGTGCCTGGTTCCTGCTCGACCTGTCGGGCTCGATCGACTTCGGCTCCAACGAGCGCACCAAGCTGTCGGTGTCGGAAGGTTTCGTCACCGTGCTGGCACGCCTGCTCACGCGCCACGGCAACCGCGTGGGCGCCCTGCTGTACAGCCACCAGGTCGACGGCATGCTGCCGGCGCGCATCGGGCGCAATCACGTGCTGGAGCTGATCCAGCGCATGCGCAACCGGCCCGCGCTCGCCCAAGCCCTCGCGCAAGAAGTCGCGCCGCGGCGCACCGCCGCTGCGGCAGACCGTGCTGGCCGACCTGCTGCGTTCGGCCGACACGCTGATCCGCCGCCGCTCGATGATCTTCGTGGTGTCCGACTTCATCAGCGCGCCGGGCTGGGAAGACGCGCTCGGCCGCCTGTCGCGGCGCCACGAGGTGCTGGCGGTGCGCCTGTACGACCCGCTGGAGCTGAAGCTGCCCGACGTGGGCCTGGTCACGATCGAAGACGCCGAGAGCGGCGAGCAGGTGTTCGTCGACACCAACGATCCGTCGTTCCGCGAGCGGTTCGCCGCGCTGGCCGCGCAACACGAGGCCGAGTTGCGCGCCGCCCTCGGCAAGGCCCAGGTCGACACGCTGGAGCTCGCCACCAACGACGACCTGCTGGAGTCGCTGCTGCGTTTCGTCGCGCTGCGCCGTCAACGCGCACGTCAGCGCAGCGGTACACACATGCCGGCACACCTGCGCGGTGCTGCAACCCCCATCGAGAACCGACATGAAGTTCCTGTGGCCTGAGGCCTTGTGGGTGCTGGCGGTGGCGATGCCACTGCTGGTGATGCTTTATCTGTGGCTGCTGCACCGTCGCAAGAAGAACACGGTGCGCTTCGCCAGCGTGGCGCTGGTCAAGCAGGCGCTCGGCAAAGGGCCTGGCTGGCGCCGCCACGTGCCGCCGATCCTGCTGGGCCTGGCGATCGCCACGCTGCTGTTCGCAGTGTCGCGGCCGCTGGCGGTGATCAAGCTGCCATCGGCGCAGGAAACCATCATCCTGGCGATGGACGTGTCGGGCAGCATGCGCGCCACCGACATCAAGCCGAGCCGCATCGTCGCCGCGCAGGACGCGGCCAAGGGCTTCGTCAACGAGTTGCCGCAGTCGGTGCGCGTGGGCGTGGTGTCGTTCGCCGGCACGGCGGCGGTGGTGCAGGCGCCCACGCTGAGCCGCGAAGACGTGGTGGCCGCGATCGATCGTTTCCAGTTGCAGCGCGCCACCGCGATCGGCTCGGGCATCGTGCTGTCGCTGGCCACGTTGTTTCCCGACGCCGGCTTCGATCTGTCGCAGATCACCGGCGCCAAGCCGATGCCACCCGGCTTCGGCGACAAGAAGCATGACAAGGAGGCGTTCAAGCCGGTGGAGCCGGGCTCGTACGCGTCGGCCGCGATCATTCTGCTAACCGACGGGCAGCGCACCACCGGGCCCGACACGCTCGAGATGGCCAAGCTCGCTGCCGACCGCGGCGTGCGCATCTACACCGTGGGCATGGGTACCAAGGAAGGCGAGATCATCGGCTTCGAGGGCTGGAGCATGCGCGTGCGGCTCGACGAAGAGACGCTCAAGCAGGTGTCGCTGCTCACGCGCGGCGAGTACTTCTATGCCGGCACCGCCGAAGACCTGAAGAAGGTCTACCAGAGCCTGTCGAGCAAGCTGGTGGTCGAAAAGCGCGAGACCGAGGTCACGGCGATGTTCGCGGCACTGGGTGCCGTGCTCGCCGTGCTGGCCGCAGGCATGAGCCTGTGGTGGTTCGGACGCGTCACCTGACGTCTCTGCATCGCCGCTGACCGCCGCTTGGCAGACTCCAACAACACCAACGGTCTGCACCGCATCGTCGTCGTGGGAGGCGGCGCCGGCGGGCTCGAACTGGTCACGCAGCTCGGCCACCGACTGGGCAAACGCGGGCGCGCACACATCACGCTGATCGAGAAGGCGCGCACGCATTTCTGGAAGCCGCACCTGCACGAGATCGCGGCCGGCAGCATCGACATCAACAACCACGCCATCGACTACCTCGCGCAGTCGCACTGGCACGGCTTTCGGTACCGTCTCGGCGCCATGGTCGGGCTCGACCGCGAGCGGCGCGAGGTGCAGGTGGCGCCGGTGCTCGATGACGAGGGCAACCCGATCACGCCGCCCTACACGCGCGCCTACGACACGCTGGTGATCGCCACCGGCAGCCACACCAACGACTACGGCACGCCCGGCGTGCACGAACATGCGATCGCGCTCGAGACGCCGCAGGAGGCCGACCGCTTCCACCGCCGCATGGTCAACGCCTGCATCCGCGCCCACGTGCAGGGCGCGGCGCAGGGTGCGCACCAGGTCACGGTGGCGATCGTCGGCGCCGGCGCCACCGGCGTCGAACTCGCCGCCGAGTTGCGCAAGGCGCTGCGCCTGCTGGTGACCTACGGGCTGGATCAGATCGATCCGGAGCGCGACATCGGCATCCACTTGATCGAGGCGGGTCCACGCATCCTCGCGGCCTTGCCGCAGCGCATCGCCGACGCGGCGGGCGAGCTGCTCAAGGGCCTGGGCGTGCAGGTGCACTGCGGCACGCCGGTGAGCGCGGTGCGCGCCGACGGCGTCGAGTTGCGCGACGGTACGTTCCTGCCGGCGCAGCTCGTGGTGTGGGCCGCCGGCGTCAAGGCCCCGGCATGGATGAAGGACCTCGCCGGCCTGGAGACCAACGGGCTGAACCAGCTGGTGGTGCGGCCAACCTTGCAGACCACGCGCGACGACGCGGTGTTCGCCATCGGCGACTGCGCTGCCGCGCCGTGGCTGGGCCAGAAGGGCACCGTGCCGCCGCGCGCCCAGGCCGCGCACCAGCAGGCGTCGCACCTGGCCAAGCAGCTGCCGCGCCACATGCGCGGGTTGCCGTTGAAACTTTGGCGCTACCGCGACTTCGGATCGCTGGTGTCGCTCGGCGAGCACACCACGGTGGGCAACCTGATGGGCTCGCTGGTGGGCGGCAACCTGTGGGTCGAAGGCCTGTTCGCGCGCTTGATGTACCTGTCGCTGTACAAGATGCACGAACTCGCCGTGCACGGCTGGTGGCGCACCGCGATGGGCACCGCGTCGCGCCTGCTTCAGCGCCGCTCCGAGCCGCGCGTCAAGCTGCACTGACGCTTCTGCGCCGCGCTCAGTACGTCTCGAGGTGCAGGCGGCCTTCGCGCTTGAGCGCGGCGCCGAGCGTGTCCCAGTTGAGGCCGCTTTGCTGCGCCACGTCGCGCAGCGCAAGCAGCACGCCCTCTTCCATCGCCTTCAGGCCGCACACGTACAGGCAGGTGTTGCCGTCTTTCAGCAGCGCACCGAGGTCGGCGGCGCGTTCGCGCATCAGGTCCTGCACGTAGGTCTTCGGCGCGCCCGCGGTGCGCGAGAACGCGAGGTGGATGTCGATGAAATCCTTCGGCAGGCTTTGCAGCGGGCCGAAGTACGGCAGCTCTTCCTTCGTGCGCGCGCCGAAGAACAGCATCAGCTTGCCGCCCTCGAACTTGCCCGAGGCGCGCAGTCGGCGGCGCCATTCGGTCATCGCGCGCATCGGTGCGCTGCCGGTGCCGGTGCAGATCATCACGATGTTGGAGCGCGGGTGGTTCGGCATCAGGAAGCTCGCACCGAACGGACCGATCACCTGCACCGTGTCGCCGACCTTGAGGTCGCACAGGTAGTTGCTCGCCACGCCGCGCACCGGCTTGCCCGAGTGATCCTCGAGCACGCGCTTCACGGTAAGCGACAGGTTGTTGTAGCCGGGCCGCTCGCCATTGCGCGGGCTGGCGATCGAGTACTGGCGCGCATGGTGCGCGCGGCCTTGTTCGTCGACGCCGGGCGGCACGATGCCGATCGCTCTGGCCCTCGAGCACCGGGAACGGCATCGCGCCGAAGTCGAGCACGATGTGGTGCGTGTCGTAGTCCTTGCCGACCTCGGTGACGCGGAAGTTGCCGACCACGGTGGCGCTGGTCGGGCTCTTCGGGCCATAGACGTTGGCGTAGGCGTGCGCCGCCGACCACGGCGGCAAGGTGGCGTTGAACGCGGCACTGCTGAATACGCTTTCGCCCGGCTCGGCCTGGACCGCCGGCGGCGCGGCCGGCGTCGGTACGGTCGAGGTGGCCGGCGCCTCGTCGCGCTGTTGGTCCAGCGGCACCTCGGCCGGCAACACGTCCCAGCCCAATTGCTCCTCGACCGTGTACGCGCGCACCTTCAGCACGCGGCGCCAGTTGTCGATCGAGCCGGTGGGACACGGCGGAATGCAGGCCAGGCAGTGGTTGCACTTGGCCGGATCGACCACGTAGTTGCGCTCGTCGTGCGTCACCGCATCCACCGGGCAGGTGGCCTCGCAGGTGTTGCAGCGGATGCAGATCTCGGGGTCGATCACGTGCTGGTTCAGCACGTCGTCGGCAACGGCCATGTCCATTTCAGCCTCCGGTCCGCATCATGCTCCGAGCGCTAACCCGTCAGCCGAAGCGCACGTACTCGAAATCGATCGGCTGGCGGTTGATGCCCATCACCGGCGGCGCGATCCAGTGGGCGAACTTGCCGGGGTCGACCACGCGGCCCATCAGGCTGGCCACGAAGGCACGGTCCTCATCGGAGGGCAGCCATTCGCCCACCTTGTCGTTCCATTCGCTCTCGCTCACCACGCGGCCGTCGGGTGACATCTTGATGCCGGCCAACGCGCCGATGTTGCGGTGGAACGCTTTGTGCGGCACCTGCAGGCGGTGCGGCAAGCCGGCCTTCTCGATCACCTTGTTCCAGCGGCCGACGCCGGCCACCGAATCCTTGATGAAGTCGTCGCGCAGCACCTCGTTGAGCGCATTGAGCATCGGCACGCTCTTCTCGGCGAGCTGTCCGCCCTGCACCTCGAGCACCTTGTAGGTCTGGTCCTTCAGCACGTGGTCGTCGCTGCGCTTGGTCTCCTCGAAGCGGCCCTTCAGCCCCGAGCTGTAGAACGTGGCCGCGTTGCTCGACTGGTCGGCGCCGAACAAATCGATGGTCACGCTGTAGTGGAAGTTGAGGTAGCGCTGGATCGTCGGCAGGTCGATCGCGCCGGCGGCGCGGATCTTGGCCGGATCGTCGGTCTTCAGCTCGTTCATCACCTGGCAGGTGCGCTGCACCACGCGCGACACGCCGCTCTCGCCGACGAACATGTGGTGCGCTTCTTCGGTCAGCATGAACTTGGTCGTGCGCGCCAGCGGGTCGAAGCTGCTTTCGGCCAGCGCCGACAGCTGGAACTTGCCGTCGCGGTCGGTGAAGTAGGTGAACATGAAGAACGCCAGCCAGTCGGGCGTCTTCTCGTTGAACGCGCCGAGGATGCGCGGGTTGTTCTCGTCGCCGCTGCGGCGCTCGAGCAGCGCCTCGGCCTCTTCGCGGCCATCGCGGCCGAAGTGGCGGTGCAGCAGGTACACCATCGCCCACAGGTGGCGGCCTTCTTCGACGTTGACCTGAAACAGGTTGCGCAGGTCGTACTGGCTCGGCGCCGTGAGGCCGAGGTGACGCTGCTGCTCGACGCTGGCCGGCTCGGTGTCGCCCTGCGTGACGATGATGCGGCGCAGGTTGGCGCGGTGTTCGCCGGGCACGTCGTTCCACGCCTGCTCACCCTTGTGATCGCCGAATTGGATCTCGCGGTTGGCATCGCCCGGGTTGAGGAAAATGCCCCAGCGGTACTGCGGCATCTTCACGTAGCCGAACTGGGCCCAGCCCTGCGGGTCGACGCTGACCGCCGTGCGCAGATAGACGTCGAAGTTCTGCGATCCCTCGGGCCCGACTTCGTCCCACCAGTTGATGAAGTTGGGCTGCCACTGCTCGAGCGCGCGCTTGAGCGTGCGGTCGTCGGCGAGGTTGACGTTGTTGGGAATCTTCTCGCTGTAGTCGATGCTGCTCATCGGTTCATCCAGTCTTCAAACTCGGTTCCAGTCGAACTGCGCTTTTTCGCCCTTGCCATAGACCTTGAGCGCGCCCTTCTCGCCCACGGCGTTGGGGCGGATGAAGATCCAGTTCTGCCACGCGGTGAGGCGGCCGAAGATGCGGCTGGCCATGTTCTCGTGGCCGGCGAAGCGCAGGTTCGCTTCGAGACCGGTCAGCGCATCGGGCGACATCGCCACCCGCTCCTCGATCGCGATGCGCGTCTCGTCGCCCCAGTCGATGTCGTCGGGCGCGGCGGTCACCAGGCCGAGCGCGAGCGCGGCATCGGCATCCAGCGCGCGGCCGATCGCGTCTTTCGCGGCGCGCAGCGGCTCGGCCTCACCATAGAAGCGGCGCACCAGCCGCGTCTGGTCGTTGGCCATTGGATAGGCGCCGAAGTTCTGGTCCGACAGCGTGAGCCTGGGTGCCCGTGCTTCGTCGTCGGGCAGTGCCAGCATGTAGGCGCGGTCGGCGGCGAACGCCAGCTCGGCCAGCGTGCCGGCGAAGCACGAGCCGGGCTCGATCAGCGCGAACAGCGTGCGCGCCGACACGTCCAGGCGCGCCAGCGTGCGGCGCAGCAGACCTTGGGTCTCGCGCACGAACCAGTGATCGGCGTGCCGGGCCAGCGCTTGATCGCAGGCCAACACCGGTGCCGCATCGCCTTCGGTCTTGAGCAGCCACACGCCGATGTCGAGCTCGTTGGTGCGCAGGTGCAAGATCGCGTCGTCGAGCTGACGCGCCATCGCCAGCGGCCACCACGCGGCGCCCGCGGCCTCGATGCCGGCGATGTCGGTCGGCTGGGCAGCGGTGGGCGCCTTCACAGTCAGCGTAGCCGTGCGGCGCGCGCGGTCGATCTGCACCGATAGGTGCTCGTAGGTCACTGCATCCGCACTCTGCGTGCGCTCGATGCGCGGCAGCGCCACGCCCTTGGCGCCCGTGGGGCGGTTGCTCGACTCGGCCAGCTTGCGCGCACGCTCCTGCACCGCAGCACCGAACTGCGCCGGCTTGACCACGGCATCGACCAACCGCCATTGCACGGCACGCTGGCCGCGCACGCCCTCGGTGGTGGTGCAGAAGATGTCGGCCAGGTCGTGGCGCACGTGGCGCTTGTCGGTCACGCGCGTCAAGCCGCCGGTGCCCGGCAGCACGCCGAGCAGCGGCACCTCCGGCAGCGACACCGACGACGAGCGGTCGTCGACCAGCACGATGTCGTCGCACGCCAGCGCCAGCTCGTAGCCGCCGCCGGCGCACGAGCCGTTGAGCGCCGCCACGAACTTCAGCCCGGAATGCAACGAGCTGTCTTCGATGCCGTTGCGCGTCTCGTTGGTGAACTTGCAGAAGTTCACCTTCCAGGCATGGCTCGACAGCCCCAGCATGAAGATATTGGCGCCCGAGCAGAACACGCGGTCCTTCAGGCTGGTGACGATCACCGAGCGCACCTCGGGGTGCTCGAAGCGCACGCGCTGCAACGCATCGTGCAGTTCGATGTCGACGCCAAGGTCATAGCTGTTGAGCTTGAGCTTGTAGCCGGGGTTGATGCCGCCGTCTTCGGCCACGTCCATCGCCAGCGTGGCAACCGGGCCGTCGAAGCTCAGCTTCCAGTGGCGGTACAACGAGGGGTCGGTGCGGTAGTCAACGACGGGCGCTGCGCTCATGCCGGTCTCCTGCGGGTTCGGAGCACCACGATATGCATTATCGTGCCTGTTCGGCAGCAAGGTCGCCACCAACACATGCACGATAGTGCACATGATGATCCCTGTCAAGGCAATGAAGGTGCGCCTACTGTGCGCCGGGTCATTCGGCGCGGCAACCGCTGTGCGCGCCGATCAGGCGGCGAGGCCGACCGTTCGCCGCACCTGCGCCCGCAGCGCCACGAAGGCCTGCTCCAGCGCATGGCCGCTGGTGTCGAAGCTCAGGTCGGCCTTGGCATAGAACGGCAGCCGTCCGGTGAGGATGCGCTTCAGGTCCTCCATCGCCTCTGCGCTCGCCGCCATCGGCCGCATGTCGCCTTGTGCCGCCACGCGCTGCATGTGGTCTTCCGGGTTGGCCTTCAGCCACACCGTGGTGCAGTGCGCCAGCAGCTCGTTGAAGGTGGCGGCATCCGACACGATGCCGCCCGGCGTGGCGATCACCGCTTCGGGATAAATCTGGATCGCCTCTTCCAGCGCCCGGCGCTCGTAGCGCCGGTACGCGTTGGTGCCGTACAGGTCGTGGATCTCGCGAATCGTGCAGCCGGCGAACTTCTCGATCTCGCGCGACAGCTCGACGAACGGAAACTCCAGGTCGTCGGCCAGCATCTGGCCGAGCGTGGACTTGCCCGCACCGCGCAGGCCGATCAGCGCGATGCGCCGGCTGCGCGCCTGCGGATCGCCGCGCGTGCCGAACAACTCGGCGAGCGCGATGCGCGCGCGCCGGAGGTCGGCCTCGCTGCGGGTCTCGAGCAGTTCGCGGATCAGCAGCCATTCGGGCGACGACGTGCTGACGTCGCCGACCAGTTCGGCCAGCGGGCACTGCAGCGCATGCGCCACCTGCTGCAGGATCAGGATCGACGCATTGCCGATGCCGTATTCCAGGTTGGCCAGGTGGCGCTCCGACACGCCGGCGGACAACGCCACCGCCTTGCGCGTGAGGCCGCGGCGCGCACGCAGGCTGCGCACACGCTCGCCGAGCGCAGCCAGCAGCCGGTCGTGGCCATTGCCCTTCGGAGCAGCGGGTTTCCCCTTGGTGCCTTTGCCGGAGGCGCGGGTCCGGACCGATTTTTTCGCCGGCGGTCTGGTGGCAACCTGCGGCTTCGACGGACGGGGCGATCGCGGGGCTGTGGATCGGCTCATGCAATATAGTGCTTGACAGACGGCGGCAGCAAAACTATCGTCGCGCCGCACGCACAATAATGCATAGCGCGGTCCGCCGCAAGGCGCACGCGGTGGGTACCGCGGCGAGTGACGGTGGCATCGGCCATCACGCGCCCGGTCGTGCAATCCTGCTGTCGATGGAGTGAAGTCATGCCGCAAGCCGCCCCTCCCGCCCAGTTCAACTTCGCCGCGCAACTGTTCCAGCGCAACGCGTCGCGTGCGTCGAAGGTGGCCTACACCGACGACCGCGGCTCGCTCACCTACGGCGAGCTCGAGCGCCAGTCGCGCTGCATGGCGGCCGCGCTGCAGCGCCGCCGGCGTGCGGCGCGACGAGCGCGTGCTGCTCGCGATGCAGGACAACAACCACTGGCCGGTGGCCTTCCTCGGCTGCCTCTATGCAGGGGTGGTGCCGGTGGCGGTGAACACGCTGCTCACCGCCGACGATTTCGCCTACATGCTGGCGCACAGCCGTTCGCAACTCGTGCTCACGTCGCCGTCGGTGCTGCCGGCGTTGTTGGCCGCGATGGCCAGCGCTGCCCACGAGGTGCGCGAGGTGTGGGTGTCGCAGCCGAGCGGCCCGCTCGCCGCCGGCCAGGCCGACTTCGCCCAGCGGCTGGGCGCGGTCGAGCCGATCGGGGCGCCGGCGGCCACCGCGGGCGACGAGCCGGCGTTCTGGCTGTATTCATCGGGATCGACCGGCCGCCCGAAAGGCACGGTGCACACCCAGGCCAATCTGTATTGGACCGCCGAGCTTTACGGCCAGGGCGTGCTTGCACTCACCGAGACAAGATGTCTGTTTCTCGGCGGCCAAGCTGTTCTTCGCCTATGGCCTGGGCAATGCACTCACCTTTCCGCTGTGGGCCGGCGCATCGGTGCTGCTGATGGCCGAACGGCCCACGCCCGACGCGGTGTTCAAGCGCTGGACTGGCGGGCTTGGACAGAAGCCCACGGTGTTCTTCGGCGCGCCCACGGGCTACGCCGGCATGATGGTGTCGCCGGCGTTGCCCAAGCGCGGCGACGTGGCACTGCGGCTGTGCTCGTCGGCCGGCGAGGCGCTGCCGCGCGAGCTCGGCGAACGTTTCGCCGCGCACTTCGGCTGCGAGATCATCGACGGCATCGGCTCGACCGAGATGCTGCACATCTTCATCTCCAACCGGCCGGGCGACGTGCACTACGGCACCACCGGCAAGGTGGTGCCGGGCTACTCGATCGAGCTGCGCGGCGACGACGGCCGCCCGGTGGCCGACGGCGAAGTCGGCGACCTCTACATCGGCGGGCCGAGCGCGGCGCTGCTGTATTGGGCCAACCGCGAAAAGACCACCGCGACCTTCCAGGGCCCGTGGACCAAGAGCGGCGACAAGTACGTGCGCAATGCCGACGCCACCTACACCTATGCCGGCCGCAGCGACGACATGCTCAAGGTGAGCGGCCAGTACGTGTCGCCGTTCGAGGTCGAGGCCACGCTGTGCCAGCACGCGTCGGTGCTCGAAGCGGCGGTGATCGGCGTGGCCGACGCCGAGGGGCTCACGCGCGCGAAGGCCTTCGTCGTGCTGAAGCCGGGCCTCGCCAGCGGCGCAGCACTCGAAGAAGAGTTGAAGGCGTTCGTCAAGACACGGCTGGCGCCGTTCAAATACCCGCGGCAGATCGAGTTCCTCGCCGAGTTGCCGAAGACCTCGACCGGCAAGATCCAGCGCTTCCGATTGCGCGAGCTCGAGGCCGGCAAGCGCTGAGCATGGCCGCCGCGATCGAATTCGTCGACGTGCCCTGGCGCGATCGGCGCGTGCGCATCGAGTTGCAGCGCGTCGCGCCTGCGGGCGCAGACGCCGATGCGCCGCTGATGGTGTGGCTGCACGAAGGGCTCGGCTCGGTCGCGATGTGGCGCGACTTCCCTCAGCGGCTGTGCGACGCCGCCGGCGTGCACGGCCTGGTGTACTCGCGTCCCGGCTACGGCCGCTCGACGCCGCGCGCGCCCGATGACCACTGGGGCGTGGACTTCATGCACCGCCAGGCCCACGAGGTGCTGCCCGCGTTGCTGCACGCGCTGCACATCGACGGCGCACAGCGGCCGCTGTGGCTGCTCGGGCACAGCGACGGCGGCTCGATCGCGCTGCTGCACGCGGCGCGCTTCGCGCATCAAATCGCCGGCGTGGTCGTGATGGCACCGCACGTGTCGGTCGAGGACAAGGCGGTCGCCAGCATCGGCCAGGCGCGCGAGAACTACCTGCGCACCGATCTCAAGCAACGCCTGGCGCGTTACCACGACGACCCCGACTCGGCGTTCTGGGGCTGGAACGACATCTGGCTGCACGAGCCGTTCACGCGCTGGAACATCGAAGAGCGAGATCACCGGCATCACCTGCCCGCTGCTCGCGTTGCAGGGCGTCGACGACGAATACGGCACGCTCGAGCAGATCCACGCCATCGCACGGCGCCTGCCGCACACGCAGCTCGTCGAGATCGCGCAGTGCGGCCACTCGCCGCACCGCGACCAGCCCGAGCGCGTGATCGCCGAGGTGACGCGCTTCGTGCAGGCGCACGCCGCCGTGCGATCGAAACCCGAACACCAACCCGCGGCCTGACCCGCTTTTTTCTTGCAGGAGACAACGATGAACTTCAAACCCCGCTTGGCATTGGCCGCCTTGGTCGCCGCGGCCTCGAGCGCCGTGCTGTTGAGCACCTCCGCGGTCGCGCAATCGCCCAAGCTGAAGGTCGGACTGATGCTGCCCTACACCGGCACATTCGCCGCGTTGGGCGTGGCGATCGAAAACGGCTTCCGGCTCTACGTCGACGAGCAGGGCGGCAAGCTCGGCGGGCGCGAGATCGAATTCGTCAAGGTCGACGACGAATCCGATCCGGCCAAGGCCACCGACAACGTCAACAAGCTGATCAAGCGCGACAACGTCGACGTGATCGTCGGCACCGTGCACTCCGGCGTGGCGATGGCGATGGCCAAGGCCGCGAAAGACAACGGCACGATGCTGATCGTGCCCAACGCCGGCGCCGACGCGGTGACCGGGCCGATGTGCGCCAACCACATCTTCCGCAGCTCGTTCTCCAACTGGCAGCCCGGTTATGCCATGGGCGAAGTGGTGGCGAAGAAGGGCCACAAGAAGGTGGTGACGATCACCTGGAAGTACGCGGCCGGCGACGAATCGGTCAAGGGCTTCCGCGAAGCCTTCGAGAAAGGCGGCGGCCAGGTCGTCAAGGAGCTGAGCCTGCCCTTCCCTGGCGTGGAGTTCCAGGCGCTGCTGACCGAGATCGCCTCGATCAAGCCCGACGCGGTGTACACGTTCTTCGCCGGCGGCGGCGCGGTCAAGTTCGTCAAGGACTACTCCGCAGCGGGGCTGAAGAAGAGCATTCCGCTGTACGGTGCCGGCTTCCTCACCGACGGCACGCTCGAAGCGCAAGGCGCCGACGCCGACGGCCTGCTGACCACGCTGCACTATGGCGATGCGCTGGAATCGGCGCGCGACAAGGCGTTTCGCCTCAACTACGCCAAGGCCTACAAGCTGCAGCCCGACGTGTATGCCGTGCAAGGCTACGACGCGGCGCAGATGCTGGCGATCGGCTTGAATGCCGTGAAAGGCGACGTGACCAAGAAGGCCGACTTCGCGACCGCGGTCGCGAAGGCCAAGATCGACAGCCCGCGCGGCGCGTTCACGACTCGGCAAGAGCCACAACCCGGTGCAGGACATCTACCTGCGCCAGGTGGTCGGCAAGGAGAACAAGGTGATCGGTGTGGCGAGCAAGGGCCTGGCTGACCCAGGCCGCGGCTGCCGGATGTGACATCCATGTCCCACCGGGACAGGCCGCGCAGCGGCCAGGGGAGCGACCGTGAAGGCCGCGCGCGCTGCGTACGGGTTGCCGGACGCGGCGCGTGCCCCTCGGGGGCGGCCGCAGACGGCCGGGGGCCAAACGTCCATGAGTTTCGAGACCTTTCTCGTCCAGTGCCTCAACAGCCTGCAGTACGGGCTGTTGTTGTTCCTGGTGGCGTCGGGGCTGACGCTGATCTTCGGGATCATGGGCGTCATCAACCTGGCGCACGGCAGCTTCTACATGATCGGCGCCTACATGGCGTACGCGCTGGCGCCGATCGTCAACGCCACGCTGGGCGGCGGCTTCTTCACCACGCTGGCCATCGGCCTGGTGCTCGCGGTGCTGCTCGGCTACGTGCTCGAGTGGGCGTTCTTCAGTTTTCTCTACGAGCGCGAGCACCTGCAGCAGGTGTTGATGACCTACGGCCTGATCCTGGTCTTCGAGGAACTGCGCAGCATCCTGGTCGGCGACGACGTGCACGGCGTGCCGCCGCCGGCGTGGCTGGCCGGCGCGATCCCGCTCGGCGACCTGATGACCTATCCGGTGTACCGGCTGTTCATCTCCGGCGTGTGCCTGCTGCTCGCCGCCGGCATGTGGTTCGTGCTCACGCGCACGCGGCTGGGCATGACGATCCGCGCCGGCGCCACCAACCGCGAGATGGTGCAGTCGCTGGGCATCGACATCCAGTTTCTCTACCGCGTGGTGTTCGCCGCCGGCGTGGCGGTGGCGGTGTTCGCGGGCATGGTGGCGGCGCCGGTGTCCAGCGTGTACCCCGGCATGGGCAACCAGGTGCTGATCATCTGCTTCGTGGTGGTCGTGATCGGCGGCATCGGCTCGATCCGCGGCGCGCTGCTGGCGGCGCTGCTGATCGGCTTCGTCGACACCTTCGGCAAGGTGATCTTTCCGCAGGCGGCCGGCGTGCTGGTCTACGTGCTGATGGCGATGATCCTGCTGTGGAAGCCCGATGGGCTGTTCAAGGCCGGATGAGGACATGAACCACCCCCGATGCGGCCTGGCGGCCGCCAGCCTCTACAAGGGGCAACACCAGCGGACCGGCAAAGCCGGATCCGCGGTGTTCGCTTGAATGGCCATGGCGCGCGCTCGTGTCGCATCGGTTCTGATCGGCGTCTTGGCGCTTGCGCTGTGGCCCCTGGTCACCGGCAAGTTCGGCGTCGACCTCGTCACCAAGATGATGGTCTACGCCATCTTCGCGCTCAGCCTGGAACTGCTGGTGGGCACCACCGGGCTGGTGTGCTTCGGCCAGGCCGCGTTCTTCGGCCTGGCGGGGTATGCCGCGGTGAAGCTGTCGCCCGAAGGCGCGGCCGCGTCGCTGCTGTGGCTGCTGCCGGCGTCGATGCTGCGTCGCGGCGCTGTACGCGCTCTTCATGGGCGCGCTGTCGCTGCGCACCAAGGGCGTGTACTTCATCATGGTCACGCTGGCGTTCGCGCAGATGGCGTACTACGTGGTGCACGACACGCCGCTCGGCGGCGGCACCGACGGCATCTACCTCTACGTGAAGCCGGTGCTCGCGCTCGGCAGCCTGACGCTGGTCGACCTCGACACGCCGCTGGCGATGTACTACTTCATGCTGGCGAGCCTGGTGGTCGTGTTCGGCTTTCTTGCGCTGCTGCTGCGCTCGCGCTTCGGCCGCGCGCTGGCGGGCATCAAGGCCAACGAGGAGCGCATGCGCGCCACCGGCTTCTCGACCTACCCGTACAAGCTGGCCGCGTTCGCGATCTCGGGCGCGATCGCCGGCTTGAGCGGCTTCCTGTTCGCGGTGAAGGACGGTTTCGTCAACCCCGAGCTGCTGAGCTGGCACCTGTCGGGCGCGGTGCTGATCATGATCATCCTCGGCGGCCTCGGCCACCTGCGCGGCGCGGTGATCGGCGCGTTCGCGTTCGCGCTGCTGCAGGAGTTCTTCAAGTCCGAGGCGATCTTCGGCGGCTTCGCCAAGCACTGGCTGCTCGGCATGGGGCTGACCATCATCGTCTGCGTGGCGCTGCTGCCGCGCGGGCTGGTCGGCGTGGCCGATCGGCTGAAGGCGCGCCGCCGCCCCCAAGCGGTGCAGGCGACATGAGCGCAGCCGACGACGCGGTGGTGCTGCGCTCGCGCGAGCTGACGCGCCGCTTCGGCGGCCTGGTGGCGGTGGACCGCGTGTCGATCGAGCTCGCGCGCGGCCAGGTGCACGCGGTGATCGGCACCAACGGCGCCGGCAAGTCCACGCTGATCAACGTGCTGTCGGGCGAGATGCCGGCCACGTCGGGCACGGTGGAGCTGCGCGGCTGCGGACATCACGCGCTGGCCGCAGCCGCAAGCGCTCGCGCGCCGGCATCGGCCGCAGCTACCAGCGCAGCACCGTGTTCCCGCACTTCACGGTGCTCGAGAACTGCCGCCTCGCCGCGCAGGCGCATCACCAGCAGCCGTGGGCGCTGTGGTCGAGCGCGAGCACGTGCGCCGTCGCGCTGCCCGCGGCGCGCGACGCCGCCGCGCGCGCCGGGCTGGCCGATGTGCTGGAGCGCCCTGCCGGCGCGCTGTCGCACGGCCAGCGGCGCCAGCTCGAGATCGCGATGTGCCTGGCCACCGAACCCGAGGTGCTGCTGCTCGACGAGCCGCTCGCCGGCATGGGTGCCGAAGAAACCGAGCGCATGCTGCAACTGCTCGGCGAACTGAGGGCCGGCCACGCGATCGTGCTGGTCGAGCACGACATGGACGCGGTGTTCCGCGTCGCCGACGTGATCACCGTGATGGTCAACGGCGCCGTGCTGGCCAGCGGCACGCCGCAGGCCGTGCGCGCCAACCCCGACGTGCAGGCCGCCTACCTGGGCGAGCACGCATGAGCGGCGCACGACCGCTGCGAAGTCGCTCGCTCCATCCGGGGCGAAAGCGCGCAGCGCCTCGGAGGGCACCGTGAACGATGCGCTGCTGATCGACGCGCACGACGTGCACGCCTGGTACGAGTCCAGCCACGTGCTGCACGGCGTGGGCTTGCGCATCGCGCGCGGCCAGACCGTGGGCCTGCTCGGCCGCAACGGCATGGGCAAGACCACGCTGATCCGCACGCTGCTCGGCCACGTGGCGCAGCGCTCGGGCCGCATCGCCATCGGCGGGCGCGATCTGTCGCGCGCACGGCCGCACGAGGTGGCGCGCGCCGGCATCGGCTACGTGCCCGAAGGCCGCGGCGTGTTCCCCAACCTCAGCGTGCGCGAGAACCTCGTGATGGCGGCGCGCCCCGGCCGCGACGGCCGGCGCGACTGGACGCTGGAGCGCGTGCTGCAGACCTTTCCGCGCCTGGCCGAGCGCCTGAACCACCTGGGCTCGCAGCTGTCGGGCGGCGAACAGCAGATGCTGTCGATCGGCCGCGTGCTGATGACGCACCCCGACGTGGTGATCCTCGACGAAGCCACCGAAGGGCTGGCGCCGCTGATCGTGGCCGAGATCTGGCGCGTGATCGCGCGCATCCGCGAGGCCGGCATCGCCACGCTGATCGTCGACCGCGACTACCGCAAGGTGGCCGCGCATGCCGACACGCTGGTGGTGCTGCAAAAAGGCCAGGTGGTGATCGAGGGCAACGCGGCCGCGCTGCGCGACAGCCCCGAGCTCGGCCGTTACCTCGGCGTGTAGAACCGTCCCATGGAGAGTTGTTGATGTCGATCGCGCTGTTCGGCGACCCCGCTGCCCTCGCTCCCCCGCGCACCGAGCGCGTCGCGCGCGCCGACGGCAGCTTCGTGCTGCGCCATCCGGAGCCGCTGCAAGCGCATGCGCGCTGCATCGGCGACTGGCTCGAGCACTGGGCCGCGGCCTCGCCCGATGCGCCGTACCTGTCGGAGCGCGACGCCAGCGGCGGTTGGCGTCGCCTGAGCTACGGCCAGGTGCGCGAGCAGGCCGGGCGCATCGCGCAGGCCTTGCTCGACATGGCGCTGCCGGCGGGCAAGCCGGTCGTCGTGCTGTCCGACAACTCGGTCGACCATGCCCTGCTCGCGCTCGCCAGCATGCACATCGGCATGCCGCTGTGCACGGTGTCGAGCGCGTACTGCCGCCTGACCAAGGACACCACCAAGGTGCGCGGCATCCTGCAGGCGCTCGACCCGGCGCTCATCTATGCGATCGAGCCCTCGGTGTACGGCCCGGCGATCCGCGCCTTCGACGGTGGCGTGCCGGTGGTGTTCAGCGACGACGCCGGTGCGTTCGACGGCGCACTGCCCTTCAGCCGCTTGCTCGATGGGCGCGAAACGCCCGCGGTGCGGCGTGCGTTCGAGTCGATCCGCCCCACCGACACCGCCAAGCTGCTGCTGACCAGCGGCTCCACCGGGACGCCGAAGGTGGCGATCAACACCCACCGCATGCTCACCGCCAACCAGCAGCAGATGACGCAGGTGTGGCCGTTCCTGCAGCGACACCCGCTGCACCTGCTCGACTGGCTGCCGTGGAGCCACACCTTCGGCGCCAACCACAACTTCAACATGGTGCTGGCGCACGGCGGCAGCCTGGCCATCGACGAGGGCCGGCCCGCGCCCGGGCTGGTCGACAAGACCGTGCGCAACCTGCGCGAGGTGAAACCCAACTTCTATTTCAACGTGCCGCGCGGCTTCGACATGCTGCTGCCGTTCCTGGAGAGCGACGAAGGCTTCGCGCGCGACTTCTTCGAGCGCCTGCAAGGCGTGTTCTACGCCGGCGCGGCGTTGCCGCAGAGCTCGTGGGAGCGGCTCGAAGCGGTGGCGCGCCGCGTGCGCCCCGACGCCCAGCAGCGTGCGGTGTGGTTCACCTCGTCGTGGGGCGCCACCGAGACGGCGCCGGCGATCACCAGCGTGCACTGGCCCATCGAGCGCGCCGGCTGCATCGGCAACCCGCTGCCGGGCGTGGAGCTGAAGTTCGTGCCCAACGGCGGCAAGTACGAGATGCGCGTGAAGGGGCCCAACGTGTTTCCGGGCTATCGCAATGCGCCGGAGCTCACCGCCAACGCGTTCGATGCCGAAGGCTTCTACCTGATCGGCGACGCCGGTCGATTGGTCGACGACGCGTCACCCGAGCGCGGCGTGGCGTTCGATGGCCGCGTCGCCGAGGACTTCAAGCTCGGCAGCGGCACCTGGGTGTCGGTGGGCACGCTGCGGCTGCGCGCGATCAGCGCACTGAGCCCGCTGGCGGCCGACGTCGTGGTCACCGGGCACGATCGCGAAGAGATCGGCCTGCTGGTGTTTGCGTCGCCGCAAGCCGCCTCGATGTCGGTGGAGCAACACGCAGCAGCGGCTGCGCGAAGGCCTGGCGGCGTTGCGCAGCAGCGGCGGAGGCTCTTCGCAAACGCCGACCCGGGCCCTGCTGCTGTCGGAGCCGCCCAACGCCGACGCTGGCGAGATCACCGACAAGGGTTACCTCAACCAGCGCCGCGTGTTGGAACGGCGCGCCGCCGATGTGGCGGCGCTGTACGGCAACGACGCGCGCGTGGTGCGCGCGTGAATCGCCTTCATTGGATCGACGACGGCACGACCCACGACACCTTGGTGCCGTTTTGGGTCACGACCACGTCGCGCTTGAGCTCGGTGCCGCCGAAGTCGCCCAGCAGCGTGTAGCGGCCGGGCGGCACATCCATCAGCAGCCACGGGCCGGCCTGCGGGATCTCGGCCACCACGTCACCGCCCTGCATCAACTTGAGCTTATCGGCCACGTAGTAGTTGCCGCCTTGCCCGCTGATCTCGACACGCAGGTTGTAGCGCGACTGCACTCGCTTGATCGCATCGGCCTGGTCGAGGTCGACGCCGCCGTTGATGACCTGGATGCCCGAGTAGCTTTGCGGCTGCGGCGGCACGCTGGTTTCGATTTCGCCTTGGGCCCACACCGGCGCGGCGCCAATGGCTGCGCACAGGCCCACCGAGGCCAACAGGTTCTTGCGGAAATTCATCTGCAGACTCCCTTGTGGATGACGGACTTGCAGGTTATCGATCCGCGGCGTCGCGCGCTGTAGGCCGGGCCAGGGACACCCTGTCGGACCCCTCTTGCAACGGCTGGCGCATGCGTCGGCGTTGTCCGACAGCGGGATGGGCCGGCGGCCGATCGTGGGCACGTCGTGTGCTCCCTAAGCTTCACCGACATCCCGCCCATCACCGCCGCACGAGGACCGCCATGCCCGCCGAAGCCAAGACCCGCACCGACCACCGCCTTCAACTCGACGAGAGCGCGATCCAGGCCGCCAAGCGCGACAGTGAAGAAGGCGCGGTGACGCCAGCCTACGGCCCGTGGCGCGACGAGATCGTGCGCCTGCTCAACGACGCACTGGCCACCGAGCTCATCTGCGTGCTGCGTTACCGGCGCCACTACTACACCGCGCAAGGGCGCGATTCGCCGAAGATCGCCGAAGAGTTCCTGGTGCACGCCAACGAGGAACTGGCACACGCCGACCAGCTCGCCGAGCGCATCGTGCAGCTCGGCGGCGACCCCGACTTCAAGCCCGACACGCTGCTCAAGCGCAGCCATTCGGACTATGACGAGTCGCAGAACCTGGGCGAGATGATCCGCAGCAACCTGATCGCCGAGCGCGTCGCGATCGAGACCTACCGCCAGATGATCGCGCTGATCGGCGACAAGGATCCGACCACGCGCCGCATGCTGGAGGGCATCCTGTCGGTCGAGGAAGAACACGCCGACGAGCTGCGCGACTGGATGGGGCAATAGGCAACGAGCGGAAAGAGGCAGCGCGATGCGCTGCCGCGCACCGGGCTATTTCCTGCGGGCGCTCTGCAGCCAGTCGTCCGACGGCGGCTGCGCGTCGGGCGCGCGCAGCAGGCACATCATGCGGATCGCCGCCTCGCGCTGCTCGTAATAGCCGGCCAGCATCAGCGTCTGCGCAAAACCCAACGTGCGGTAGAAGTGCAGCGCCGGCCGGTTGGTGGCGCGCAACTCCAGGTGCACCGACACCATGCCGGCCACGCGCGCCGAGTGCAGCAGCCACTGCATCATCTGGCGCGCCACGCCCTGGCGCTGGTGTGAGGGCCGCACGGCCAGCAGCGTGAGGTGCGCGTGTTCGTCGTCGAACTGCATCACGGCGAAGCCCACCGTGCCGCTGCGGTCGCACGCCACCAATACCGAGGCGTCGCGCCGACCGATCAGGCGGCGCACGCGGTCGGAGCGATAGCGCCAGCCCAGCCCCGATTCGATCAGATCGCGCGACATCTGCGCGATCGTCTCCGCATCGGCCGCATCGGCCAATCGCAGGGTCACGGCTTCGGGGGTCACCGGCGCATTCTGCCAAAAGCCGCTGCCGTTCGGCGCCCCGCATCTGACCTGCGACGTAGCGGCGGCGCCGAGGGCGCCCTGCAAGAATGGCCGCTCGATTGTTCGTTCACAGCCACCGATGGATCACCCGTTCGACCTCGCCTGCGCGTTGGAGCGTTCCGGCCCCGGCCACTACCTCGGCCACACCAGCGAGGCCTACTGGAACATGGCCGGCCCGTTCGGCGGCACCACGGCGGCCGTGTTGCTGCGCGCCGCACTGCTCGAGCAGCCCAACGGCGTGGAGCCGGTCGCGCTCACCGTCAACTATTGCGCGGCGCTGGTCAAGGGCGCGTTCCACATCGGCGTGCGCGAGATGCGCCGCGGCAAGTCGGTGGGCCATGTGTCGGTGCAACTCACGCAAGGCGAGACGATCGCTGCCACGGCCAGCGTGGTGCTCGCTCGGCGCCGCGACACCTGGGCACACCAGGTGGCCGCGATGCCCGACGTGCCGCCGGCCGACCAGGTGGCGCCGATCGACACATCGAGCCGGCCGCTGCCGTGGCTGCAACGTTATGAGTTCCGCTTCGTGCGCGGGGCCCTGCGCACGCAGGAGCAGCCGTTTGCCGAGCCGCAGCCGGCGCACTCCACGCTGTGGGTGGCCGACGTGCCGCGCCGGCCGCTCGACCATTTGTCGCTGGCGGCGCTGTGCGACGTGTTCTTCGTGCGCGTGTTCCAGGTGCGCGGCACGGCGGTGCCGGCGGGCACGGTGACGATGACCGTGCACTTCCACGCCAGCGCGGCCGAGATCGCGGATCAGGGGTCGGAACCGGTGCTCGGCGTGGCGGACGCGCAGGTCTTCACGCGCAACTTCGGCGATCAGAGCGCGCAGATCTGGTCACGCCACGGCCGGCTGCTGGCCGCCACCACGCAGCTCGCCTGGTACAAGGAATGAAGCGCCGCTACCTGGGCGCGCGCCGCATCTGATCGAGGCTGCGCCGCACCTCGCTGTACAGCTCCTCGCTCTGGAACGGCTTGCGCAGCAAGCGCACGCCGGGCACTGCGAGGCGCAGTTCGTCGGGCTCGGCGTGTCCACTGACGAACACGATCGGCAACATCGGGTGTTCGGCGCGCAGGCGCTGCGCCACGTCGATGCCGCTCATGTCGGGCAACATCTGGTCGAGCAGCACGAGGTCCGGCACCTCGCGCTCGACCTCCTGCACCGCGTCGTTGCCGTTGGCCACGCTGTCCACCTCGTAGCCGTTGTAGCGCAGCAGCGCGGTGATCGTGCCGCGGATGTCGGCCTCGTCGTCGACCACCAGCACCCGCTCGCCCTGCCCGGCCAGGCTGGCCGGCGCAATGCGGTCGTCGCGCCGGGCCACCCGCGCCGGGTCACCCGCCGCGAGCCACAGCGTCACCGTGGTGCCCTCGTCGGGTCGGCTGTCAATGCGTGCCGTGCCGGCGGACAAGCGTGCCACGTTGGCCACCTGCGCCAGGCCAAGGCCGGTGCCGCGCCCGACGGGCTTGGTGGTGAAAAACGGATCGAACGCCTTCGACGCCACATCGGGCGCCATGCCGGTGCCGGTGTCGCGCACCGCCACCGTCACGTAATCGCCCGGCATCAGGTCGCCGTCGGGTTGGTCGAGGCGGCGCGTGGCCGACTCGACCAGGATGCGACCGCCGGCAGGCATGGCATCGCGCGCGTTGATCACCAGATTGAGCAACGCGAGCTCGAGCTGGTTGGCGTCGGTCACCGCCACCTGGGTCCCCTCGCCGACCACGATCTCGAGCTGGATGCCGCTGCCCACGGTCTGGGTCAGCCACTCGCGCATGCCCAGCAGCAGTTCGCGCACCTCGACCGAGCCGGTGACCAGCGCATCGCTGCGCGAGAACGCCAGCAGCCGCAACGTCAGCCGCTTGCCGCGATCTCCCGCATTGAGCGCCTTGTCCAGCATGGCGCCGATGTCGGGGTCTTGGCTCTTGCGCCGCGCCAAATGGATCCAGCCCATCATCGAGGCCAGGATGTTGTTGAAGTCGTGCGCGATCGAGCCGGTGAGCTGGCCCACCGCCTCCATCTTCTGCGACTGCACCAGCGCGGCCTCCGCGCGCTCGCGCTGCGCGATCTGCTCGATCAGCTTCACGTTGGCCTGGCGCAGGTCGCGCGTGCGCTCGGTGATGCGGCCCTCGAGGTCTTCGTTGGCCTGGCGCGTGGCCTGCTCGGCCTCGTACAGGCGCAGCAGCGCACGCACCGACGCCACCAGCTCGTCGGCATCGATCGGCTGGATCAGGTAGGCATCGGCGCCGCCCTCGAGGCCGCGCACCCGGTCGGCTGCATCGATGAAGGTGGCCGACGTCTGCAGCACCATCGTCTGCGGCCAGCGCTGCTTGATGATCTTGCACACCTCGATGCCGTTGATGTCGGGCAGGTGCACGTCGAGCAGCACCAGCGCGGGCTGCAGGGTTTCCATCTGGCGAGCGCTTCGCCGCCGGTGCTGGCATCGACCACTTCATAGCCGGCGTGGCGCAGCGTGCGGTGCTTGGCGTAGCGCGCGCCTTCGGTGTCGTCGACGTTGAGAATCACCACCCCGGTCATTGGGAATCCTCCGCGCTGCGCGCTGCGGAATTCGACTTCGGAGCGGCCGGGCGTCTCATGCCGACTCCTTCGAGGCCATGACTGACTGTAGCAGCGCCGTCAGGCCGTCTCGCGACACGTCGTGCTTGGGCACGATGGCGTGCGCCGCCGACAGCGCACGTTTCTGGTCGAGCGTGAGCGCGACCGACGTGCACACGATCACCGGCGTGTCGCGCGCCTCGCTGCGCATCAACGCGTCCAGCATCGCAAAGCCGTTCATGCGCGGCATCTGCAGATCGAGGACCAACAGCTTGGGGCGGTGCTGCAGCGCCATCTGCAGGCCGGCCTCGCCATCGTGCGCCTCCAGCACCTGGAACCCGGCGTCCTGGGCGATGTGCCGGATCACGTAGCGAAACGCCTCCTCGTCGTCGACCACCAGCAGCTGGTGCGCCCCGTCGGCCAGCGCCGCGGCCGGCATCTCGGCGCTGCCGAAGCGCACCGGCAGGAACAACTCGAACGTCGAGCCCACGCCGAGCGTGCTCTTCACCGTGACGTCGCCGCCCATCAACAGCGCCAGGCGGCGCGACAGCGGCAACCCGAGGCCGGTGCCGCCGCGCTGCAGGGCGCCATCGATCTGCGTGAACTCCTCGAAGATGCTGCGCGTGGCTTCCGGTGCGATGCCGATGCCGCTGTCTTCCACCACGAACACGATGCGCGCCTGCGCGGCGTCGTCATGCGCGCTGACACGCACATGGCCGCTCTCGGTGAACTTCAGCGCGTTGGAGATCAGGTTGCGCAGGATCTGCGCCACCTTCTGCTCGTCGGTGTACAGCGTCGGCAGCCCCGGCGGCTGCTCGAAGCGCAGCTCCACCGCGGGGTTCACCTGCAACGGCTTGAGCGAGCCGCGCAGGCTGGCGAACAGCTCGCCGACCTCGAACACGCCGGGTCGCACGTCCACCTTGCCGGCCTCGACCTTGGCCAGGTCGAGCAGGTCGTTCACCATCTCGAGCAGGCCTTGCGCGGCCTTGCGGATGTAGTCCACCTGGCGCATCTGCTCGGTGTTGAGCGGGCCGTCGATGCCGTCGATCAGCAGCCGCGACAAGGCCAGGATCGAGTTCAGCGGCGTGCGGAATTCGTGGCTCATGTTGGACACGAAGCGCGACTTCATGTCGCTCACGCTGCGCAGCTGATCGGCCTTTTCCTCCAGCTCGGAATACAACGCCACCACACCGCGGTTGGTGTCCTCCAGCTCGCGATTGAGCCGGTTGGCTTCGGCCTGGCGCTCCTGCAGCTCGTCCAGGCTCTGGATGATCTCGCGATCCTGCTCGTGCAGCACCGCCAGCGGGTCGGTGCGCGCGCCCGGCAACTGCGCGCTCGATGGCATCGAGCGCCTGCGCCGTCAGCTTGGCGGCCGCCGCGCGCGGGATGCGCTGGCCCAGGCGCACCCGGGTGCCGCCGGGCTTGGAGTCGACCTCGAAGCGGTCGACCAGCCGGCGCGCGTGCACCAGGCCCGTGCCGCGCGCGGCGCCGGGCTCGTGCTGGCCGCTCAACGTGGCCTGCAAGTCGGTGAATCCGGGGCCGCGATCGCTCACGTGCACCCAGAAGTGCTCCGGCCGCTGCGGCGCGTCGACCAGGAACTCCACCTCGCCGCCGCCGCCGTGGTAGTAGGCATTGCGCACGATCTCCGACACCGCCGTGGCCATGCGCGTCTGCGCCTGCCGATCGAAGCCCAGCAGCTCGGCCACGCGGCGCGCGTGCTGTCGCGCGGCCACGATGTCGGCCGTCTGGTCGATGGGCATGCGAGCGATCGTGCGGGTCATGCGGCGTGCGTCCTGGCCACCACCACGGTGGCATCGTCACGGCCGCGCGAATGATCACGCATCAGCAGGCCCGCGAGCAGCATCGGGTGCAGGCGCGCGAAGCCGGGATACGCCTGGAGCGTCCAGCTCGAGCCGATGCCATCGGAGTGCATGATGAGCAAGCCCTCGCCGCAAGGGTATTCGAACGCCTGGATCTTGCGCGCGTTGTGACCCGCTGTGCCGTTGAGCGACACCATGCGGCGCAACTGCCCGCTTGGGGTTGCAAGCAGGGCGGCGATGTTGCCCAGACCCGGCGTACACCACGGTCGAGGCCGCAAAGTCGATGCGCGCCACCGCCACCGCGCCACCGCGCGTGTGGCGCATCGCCAGGTGCACCGCCTGCACGATGTCGGCCGGCATCTCGGCGCGGCTGCGCTGGAACTGGCTCACGGCTTCGTTGGCCGCCAGCGCCGCCTCGCTGCCGTGGCCCAGACCATCGACCATGAACAGCGTGCAGTGCGCGGCGTCGCGGTGCAACGCCCAGGCGTCGCCGGACACCACCTCGCCCGCTTTGGCGATCTCGACGGCGCCCACCAGGTCGCTCGCATCCGGCGCCGCACCGTTGCGCAGCAAGCGCGCGAACACCGCCGTGCCGCGCCCCGGCCACGAGGCCACGTGAAAGCGGTGCGCCATGCGGCGCACCGCGCCGAGCCCGTTGCCCGACGTGCCGGCCGACGAGTAGCCATCGGCGAGGCAGCGCTCGACGTCGGCCATGCCGGCGCCGCGATCGAGCGCGACCAGGTCGACGTGGGCCTGCGCCGGCGCCGATCAGCAGCTTGCCGCCGCCGCCGTGTTTGATCAGGTTGGTCGCCAGCTCGGTGGCGACGATCGCCAGCTGGCCCGCGCGCAGCTCCTCAAAACCCGCCGCCGCGCCGCACTCGGCCGCCTTGCGGCGGGCCTCGGCCACGGCGCTGTCGTCGGCCACGGCGACGTCGACCATCATTTCCAGCGCGCGCAGGTCACGCGCGTGCCCTGCCCGACCACCGACTGGACGGTGAACTCGCTGCACAGCCGCTTGGCACCGCCCAGGCCGAGGCCGAGCCCGCTGCCGGTGGTGAAGCCGTCGCGCAACGCGGCATCGATGTCCTTGATGCCGGGCCCCTGGTCTTCGAACACCAGCCGCACGCCGCGGCGCGGGCCGTCCACCAACTCGATGTCGACCGTGCCGCCGCCGCCGTAGTCGAGCGTGTTGCGCGCCAGCTCGCTGGCGGCGGTGACCACCTTGGTCTGGTCCACCAGGCCCAGGCCCGACTCGACGGCCAGCGCGCGCACACGCTGGCGCACGCGGACCACGTCTTCCGAGCTCCGGATCTCGATGCGCTCAGTCACTGTCGTCGGCGTCGTCGACGGCTCGATTCGTCGCGGCGCCGGATCAGATGCCATGCCGCGGTCGACATCGAGTGCCGTCTTCACGCCGCTGAGCGACAGGCCGAGTTCGACCAGCGTGATGGCCACCGCCGGTCGCATGCCCACCACCACGGTGTCTGCATCGAGGATGCGCGACATGGCCGCGATGTTGTCGAGCATGCGGCCGATGAAGCTGTCGACGATCTCGAGCGCCGAGATGTCGATCAGCACGCCGCGCGCGCTGCTGGAAACGATGCGCGCAGTCAGATCCTCCTCGAGTGCGGTGGCGATCTGGTCGTGCATGTCGACCTGGATGGTGACGAGCAGCACGTCACCCAGCTTGAGGATCGGGATGCGGTCCACCGCGTCAGCCTTCGCGCGGCTGTGCTGGTGCGGCGCTTGGTGACCATGCGCCCCTGGCGCGCCAGCGCCACCGAGAACGCGTCGGCCAGCGACGCCTTGGACACCATGTTGAGCTCGACGCCGAGGTGCACCATGGTCTGCGCGATCTGCGGGCGAATGCCGCTGATGATGCAGTCGGCACCCATCAGCCGCGCCGCGGCCACGGTCTTCAGCAGGTGCTGCGCCGTCAGCGTGTCGACGGTCGGCACGCCGGTGATGTCGATGATGGCCATCGTCGCGCCCTGGGCGACGATGGACTCCAGCAGGTTCTCCATCACCACCTGCGTGCGCTGGCTGTCGAGAGTGCCGATCAGCGGCAACGCGAGGATGCCATCCCACAGCTTGATCACCGGCGTGGACAGCTCGGCGATCTCCTGCTGCTGGCGCACGATCAGCGTCTCGCGCGTCTTCTGGTAGGCCTCGGTGGTGAACAAGCCCAGCCGGTCGAGCATCAGGCCGGCCTGCCAGTTGGCTTCCATCGTGCTCGCTGCGTCGCCCTCGGCGTACTTCTGCGCGGCGTCGAACAGCGCGGGCTTCAGCGAGAACACGAACATCGCGGTCTCGCGCGGGCTGAAGCCCTGGGTGGCGCGCGACGATGACAGGTCACTCAGTACCGCGCGCACCGGCGCGAAGTCGGCGCCATCGATGTCGTGCGACCCTTTGGCGAGCGCGTCGCGCAGCTTGCTGAGGAAATCGCTGCATTGCGCTTGCAACTCGGTTTCGCGGATGCGCCCACTCTCCAAGGCACCGTCTTCCTTCAGGCGGCGCATCCACTGCTGCAGGATCTCGGCTTGGTGTGAGTTGAGCAGCGCGGAAGTGACCAGTTTGTTGGCCTTGGGCATGGGTGGGGATCCTCCGAGACGGTGGCGGGTCATTCTAGGTGGCGGCCCTCGGCTCACCCTGTGGGCTTGCGTGCAGCCGACGGGCCCTGAGGCAAGCGGTGTGCCCGCAATCAAGCGCGGGTCTGGCACCACTCCGAGCGGTGGCGCCGGCTATGCAATGCGCCGCAGTGCGAGCGCGATCGCTTCGCGCCTATGCGCGCGAGTTTTGCGAGGCAGCGCCGCCGCCGGGTGACGCGGCCTCGAGGCGCCGCGTCAGGCGGTGCAGTTCGTCGATGCGCTTGGAGGCCTCAGCCTTGGTGAGGTTGTCGTCGAATGGCTGCTTGGCTTCCTCGCACAAGGTCTTCAGGTAGGACCTCTGCGCGCCCGTCATCGGCTCGTCGCCGCTGACCCAGTCGTCGGGGTTCTTGCGCATGTTGCTGTGATCGGCCTGTTCGTTGGTGTGTTTGTCCGTCATGGTTTGCGCTCCGATGGCAAATGGCGCTTGGTGTTGCGAGTCGGCTCGCCGCTCGGCTCACCGGGGGGCAGATCCGGCTCGTTGAAGAATTCGGGCTCTTCGCTGCGCGGGTCTTGCGGCCGCTGCGGCGAAGAAGCCGGCGCTTCGGGAGGTGTGCGTTGGGCGGGGTGGGGTGTCTTGGCTGCGTTCATCGGCTCAGACATACAGCAACCGGTGTGCCTGCGGCGACGGGCAAGGAACGAGGCTTGCCGAAACGCCTGCAGTCGCCACGCAACCTGTCGCCATGCGCACGCATTCCTTCTCCGAGTGGTGGGGCCTCGTCCGCGCCGCCGCACGCGCATGGGTGGAGGACTACGCGCCCAGCATGGGTGCCGCGCTGTCGTACTACACCGTGTTCTCGCTGGCACCGGTGCTGCTGATCGTGGTGTCGGTGGCCGGGCTGGTGTTCGGCGAGGAAGCGGCACGCGGCGAGGTGTTCGCGCAGATCGCCGGGCTGGTCGGACCCGAGTCCGCGCGCGCGATCGAGCAGATGCTCAACAGCTTGAACAAGCCCGAACGCGGCGCCATCGGCACGGCGATCGGCCTGGTGGCGCTGTTGATCGGCGCCACCACCGTGTTCGGCGAACTGCAGGACGCGCTCGACCGCGTCTGGCGTGCGCCGGCGCGCGACGGCACGACCGGCCTGTGGGGTTTGCTGCGCGCGCGCCTGCTGTCGTTCGGCATGATCCTCGGCATCGCCTTCCTGCTGATGGTCTCGCTGGTGCTGAGCGCCGCGCTGTCGGCACTCGGCAAATGGTGGGGTGGCGTGTTCGGCGAATGGGAGTGGCTGCTGCAGGCGGTGAACCTGGTGGTCAGCCTGTTCCTGACCACGGCGGTGTTCGCGCTGATCTACAAGGTGATGCCGCGCGTGAAGGTGCGTTGGCACGATGTCTGGCTGGGCGCCTTCACCACCGCGGTGCTGTTCACGATCGGCAAGTTCTTGATCGGCCTGTACATCGGCAAGAGCGGCATCGCATCCGGCTTCGGCGCCGCCGGCTCGCTGGCCATCGTGTTCGTGTGGGTGTACTACTCGGCGCAGATCTTCCTGCTCGGTGCCGAGTTCACCTGGGTCTACGCCAAGACGTTCGGCTCGATGCGGCAACTGCAGGACGCCGTTCCGGCGTCAGCCGCGCGGCAGCGTCGGCCCGGAGCGCGCAAGCCCGAGCCTGGTGCGGGGCACGGCGCCGTGAGGCGGTAGGCTCGGCTACGACACACTGAACCAGCGCGCATATCTCGGGCGCGCACATCGTGAGGCTGATCGCGATCACCGCCAGCAGAGTGGCGGCCACCAGCAAACGTTTGTCGTTGTCGCCGCCGCGCACGGTTCTTCTGGTCACGCGAACCGCGCCTACTTCCAGCGCACGCTGCGCCGGGCCTGGTCGTTGAGCGCGGCGAACAGGCGCTGCACTTCCTCGCACTGGCGGCGCGCGTCGGGCCGTTGCTCCAGCACCGCCGGCGGCGCCGACTCCTGCATCGCGCTGAACGCGTCCTGCGCGTTCTTCCAGCGACGGTAGGCGTCGATCAGCGCCATGCACTGCGGCGTGGGGTGAGGGCCTGAAAGCATGTTGTGCAGCGTATGTGCATTGCACACATTGTCAATCACAACATGTGTCCGGCCGTCACGGGTATGCCCGTTGCTGGTTGCCGGCACGATGGCTTCATCCCCCGGCAATGAGTCGGCCAACAAGGCTCCGCTGCCACGCTACCTCGCGCTGTGCTGCGACTTCGACGGCACGATCGCGCACGATGGCGTGGTGTCCGACGAGATGGTGCGCGCGCTGGAACGGGTGGCCGTGAGTGGCCGACACCTGCTGCTGGTGACCGGGCGCGAGCTCGACGACCTGCGGCGGGTGTTCCCGCACCTGCCGGTGTTCCACCGCGTCGTGGCCGAGAACGGTGCCTTGCTGTTCTCGCCCGCGAACTCGGAAGAACAGGTGCTGTGCCAGCCTCCGCCGCCGGCCTTGGTCGACGAACTCAAGCGGCGCCACGTGGAGCCGCTGTCGGTGGGGCGCGCGATCGTCGCCACCTGGGAGCCGCACGACGTGACCGTGCTCAACGCGCTGCGCGAGCTGGGGCTGGAGCTCAACGTGGTGTTCAACAAGGGCGCGGTGATGGTGCTGCCCTCGGGCGTCAACAAGGCCAGCGGGCTCGACGCCGCGCTGAAGTCGCTCGGCTTGTCGCGCCACAACGCGATCGGCGTCGGCGATGCGGAGAACGATCACGCGCTGCTGGCGCGCTGCCAGGTGGCGGTGGCGGTGGCCAATGCGCTGCCGGCGCTGAAAGAAGCGGCCGACATCGTCACTCAGGGCAGCCGCGACGCCGGTGTGCGTGAGCTGATCGACGAACTGCTGGCCGACGACCTGGCGAGCCGCAAGGGCTTGTCGGCGCGCCATGAGATCACGATCGGCCAGGCGGCCGGCGACGCGCCGGTGGTGTTCAACCCGCTGGTGACCTCGCTGCTGGTGACCGGGCGCTCGGGCAGCGGCAAGTCGACCGCGGCCAAGGCGGTGCTCGAACAGCTGGCGGAGAAGGACTATTCGTTCTGCGTGATCGATCCCGAGGGCGACTACCTCGATGCACCCCACGCCGTGGTGGTCGGCACGCAGAAGAATCCGCTGTCGCTGGACGAGGTGGCACAGGCACTGGCCACCGGCAGCAACATCGTCTTCAACCTGCTCGGCGTGGCGCTCGACGAGCGCCCGCGCTTCTTCGCCGCATGGTGCCGCTGATCGAGCAGCGCCGGCTGCGCACCGGGCAGCCGCACGCGCTGGTGATCGACGAGGCGCACCACATGCTGGGTGCCGATCTGCCGCCACCGATCGAGACGGTCGGCGCGCGCCTCGATCGGATGATCGTGGTCACCGTGCACCCCGAGTTGCTGTCCCGTCCGGTGCTGGAGCGCATCAACGGACTGCTGGTGGTCGGCCCCGAGGCCCAGCTGGCGATCGAGCAGTTTGCCGACGCCACCGGACGCCGCCTCGAGCTGCCTGTCGAGCGCGACCTGCAGGCCGGCCAGGCCCTGGTGTGGCTCGAAGCCGCCGAGCCGGCGGTTCAGCGCGTGACCTTGCAGCGCACGCGGTCCGACCACCGGCGCCACAGCCGCAAGTACGCCGAAGGCGAACTGGCGAGCGACCGTTCGTTCTACTTCGTCGGCCCCGAAGGCAAGCTGAAGCTGCGCGCGCAGAACCTGATGGTGTTTTTGCAGATGGGCGACGGCGTCGACGACGGCACCTGGCTGCACCACCTGGCGCGTCACGACTTCTCGACCTGGATCGAACACGAGATCAAGGATCCGGAGCTGGCGGCCGAGGTGCACACCATCGAGGACACGCTGTCCGACCCGCAGCTGTCGCGACGCGCGGTGCGGGCCGCGGTCGAACGGCTGTACACGCTGCCGGCCTAGGGTCGGAGCACGGCCCGTCGACCACACGGCGGGCAGGCGCCACAGCCGCCGCGCGTGCTGTGGACATCTCTGTGGAGTTCGCGTCGAGGGCGCTCCGACCGACCCGGAAGTTCTTACCGGGGGCCGGTGGCGCCACCGCCCGCTCGTGGGCCTCAAAGCCCGCGAGCCGCCTAAAAACGCCTGTCCATGCCCCCGAGTACCCCGTACACACGCAACATTTGCAGCAAAAACAGAGACTTGCGAAAACGCCGCGATGTGGATAAGCACATGCCGAAAAGGTGATGGGCCCCGGCGAAACCAGGCGCAACACACACGGCGGCCATTTGCGCCGACACTCCCGGTGCGGAGCTTGCTAGCCACGTTGGATGGCCTTCCAACACCACGAAAAGATCTGAGGGCATGGACGTTCGATCGCTCGTCGCGCGCTGGTTGCCGTTTGGCCGTCAGGACGACTTCCTGGTCGTGCAGGCGGAGTCGCCGACCACGCTCACGCTGCGCCAGGGCCGCCAGCTGACCGCGTTCGACCGGCTGTCGCGCACGGCGACGCAGCAGGGCAAGGTGGTGGCCGCGTTCGGCAACATCCGCCACGTGCGCGTGTTCGAAGAGCCGTCGCCGGCGCGGGCCGTGGTGTGGTGCATCGCACTGCAACTCGCCGGCACGCGCTCGGTTCGTTTGGGTCACTGCGCCGAACAAGGCCGCGCCGCCGAACTGGCGCGCCAGGTCAGCGCCGTGACCGGCGCCAGCGTGGTGGCGGGTGCGCCCACGCTGATGTAGCCCGCGCTCCCGTCGACGACCGCTTGACAAAAGCAAACGCCCGCTTGAAGCGGGCGTGCGCGTGGAAATCTGG
>CAVTJT010000008.1:0-575987 GCA_963735095.1 uncultured beta proteobacterium
CGGCGTTCCGTTGTTCCTGGAACAGCTCACGAAGACACTCGAGGCCGAAGTACAGGGCGACGTCGGCAAGAGCCTAAGGGATTCCGGAGCGTCGGGAGGTGATGCGCCGGCGTTGTCCGAGATCGGTGTCAGTGCAGCCGCGCAGGGGCTAGCGCTTGCCTCGGAGTTTGAAGTGGCTGGGACGTTGACCTGTCCGCTTACGAGCGCGGATGCCGCGACGCCTACGTCAGCAGGTGGGCCGCGACTGCGAACGGGCCAAAGCACCCGACGCCAGGGCCGCACACGCAAGTATGGCGACCACGGGCCAGCAGCGAATGCTCACGCAGTCAACTCCGCCACGCAATCAGGCCCTTGGACACATAGGACTGGAAGTCGGCGATGGGCATCGCGGCCGAGCCGTGCGTCTGCCCGTCGGCCCAACTCAGCGTGGCGTCGGTGGGTGTGGTCTGCACCTCTACTGGGCCGGGGCGGATGGCGACGTTGGCGCCGTCGCCTTGGCGGTACTCGACCTTGCCGGTGACTTGTGCCTGTTGGGCCATTGCGGGTCGTGTTCGTGTGAGGGGAGTGCGGTGCCAGTGTCTGACCGTTTTGCGGCGCAGGTCTGTGCGCTCGCCTACAGACGTCCACGCCGGCAACGCATCGCTGCGCAATGTCGGCGAGCGCACAGAGGATTTCCATCTGCAGCGAGATCATGGGTCCGCAGAACTCTGCACAGGAGACAAGTGCCATGCCAGCTGTCAACATTCTCGCGGCGGCCAGTGGTCGACTCAGCTCGCCGGCTTTGGATCGGCTGAAGCGTCTGATCGCGGGCGGCGCGGAGCCAGGGTGGGGCGTGACCTTGCCCGCGCACGACAACACATCGACCGATCGGCCGTTGATCCTGGTGGTCGATGACAACCCAGTCAATCGGACACTGGCCAGCGAGCTGCTCTCATGCTGGGGCATGAAGCCGCTGCTGGCAGCCGGCGGCGCCGAGGCGGTGGTCCTGGCGTGCGAACTCCGACTCGATCTCATCTTGATGGACCTTCAGATGCCCGCGCCCGATGGCTTCGCAGCAACAGCGCAGATCAGGCGCTTCGAGCGCGAACATGGGCGCAGGCGCGTGCCTGTGGTGGCGTACACATCGGCCACCGTCAGCGCCGGTCACCCGCGCTTGCGAGACAGCGGCATCGATGCTGTGCTACGCAAGCCCGCTGACGCGCAATCGTTTCGGGGGTGTGGACGCGCTGGTGCCTCCAAGAACCATACCCGCTACGTCAGCGAGCCGCGCAGACGCATGCGCCAATGGCGCTGCACCTCTGCGGCTTGGCCCTGGCAGCCGTTGTCGCGCTGCTGTCCGCAGCCCCCGCGGCATTCGCCGCCGACAAGGCGGCCCCGATGAGTGCCAAAGCACGCCTGCAGCATGACCGTGCGGTGTGTGCACGCATCCAGGATCAGGGCGTGCGCGACGAATGCCTCAGCGAAGCGAGCACCCAGTACGCCGGCACGCAGCCGTCGCACCCCGACGAGAACCCCGCGCAGCTGATGCGCAACGTGCTCAAGCGCTGCGAGGCGCTGCGCGAACCCGATCGACAGGACTGCGTGCTGCGCATGCAGGGGCAGGGCACGGCCACGGGCAGCGTGGCAGGGGGTGGCATCTATCGAGAGCTCGTGACCCGAGAGGTCGGCGAGCCCGCCACCAAGCCTTGAAGCGGAGCCGCGTGGGCTAGCACTGGCAATCTTTTTGCCGCCTCTTCCTGCGGCATGAACTGCGCCGGCGCGCCGACTGAATCTGTTCAAACCAGATGCGGCAAACGGCGCGCAAACTCGCGCAGCGCTGCAATTCCGCTTGACTCGGCGCGGGCGCGCCAGTCACGCAGCTGCTCCAACAACTGGTCGGCCGAACGAGTGGCGCTGGATAAGCTCCAAAGCGCACTCAGCTCCTGTCGCATCGAATAGACGGTCCGCAGCAGGTGTGGTTTGTGACCACCGGGTGGTCACGTATGTACGGTACCGCACGTACGATGTACTCTCGCTCCGTCGGCGTGTAACTGCGCCTATGCGTCGGCGTCTTGGTGTCAGTCCTATGCGAAACCGAGGCAGCGGCGATGGCACTTGCACCCGATCCCAAGAAGAACCACCTGCTTGCCGCGCTGCCGCTGGCCGACTGGCAGCGCTGGCTGCCGCAACTGGAGGCAGTCGAGATGCCGCTGGGCGAGGTGCTGTACGAGTCGGGCCGCACGCTGAGCCACGTGTACTTCCCGACCACGGCCATCGTCTCGCTGCTGTACGTGATGGAAAACGGCGCGTCGGCCGAGATCGCCGTGGTCGGCAACGAGGGCATCGTCGGCATCTCGCTCTTCATGGGCGGCGAAACCACGCCCAGCCGCGCGGTCGTGCAAAGCGCCGGCCAGGCTTTCGGCTTGAAGGCGCAGATGCTCAAGGACGAGTTCAACCGCGCCGGCCGGTGCTGCACCTGCTGCTGCGCTACACCCAGGCGCTGATCACGCAGATGGCGCAGACGGCCGTGTGCAACCGCCACCATTCGATGGACCAGCAGCTGTGCCGCTGGCTGCTGCTGAGCCTGGACCGCCTGCAAGGCAACGAGCTGGTGATGACGCAGGAGCTGATCGCCAACATGCTCGGCGTGCGCCGCGAAGGCGTGACCGAGGCCGCGCTCAAGCTGCAGAAGGCGGGCCTGATCCGCTACGCGCGCGGCCGCATCACGGTGCTCGACCGCGCAGGGCTGGAGCAGCGCACCTGCGAGTGCTACGCGGTGGTCAAGAAGGAGTACGACCGGCTTGCTGCCTGATAGGTTCGCAACCTAGGCCGCGCCATCGGTAGCGGCTCTTCGATCGCGGCGATCGGAGCCGCTGCCCCAGCTCGCGAATGTGCTGAACGATGCTTTCTGGATCTATGAGCCGTCTGCGCGCGCTTCTTCTGCGTCAGTCGAACGCCACGCGAGGCTGCAAGCCGGTTTCGACCACCACGTCGTCAGGTCGAGTCCAGCAATCCTGCTGGATCTGGTGCATGAACGTGAGTTCGGCAACAAGCGCGGCCTGAGCCACATGGCGCACACGAAGCGGCCCTGCATCGGCTGCGATCGATCCACTAGGGCCTGTTTACCCCAAGCCCTAACTCTTCTTGCCGGCGACGATCAGCACGATGGCGGTGATGCGGATGGCGTTCATGTCGTCTCCTGCTGCGTTCGAGTCGCAGGAACCGCTCCGATGTCGACGACCGTCACACGGACGGTGACCCGGTGGCGCCTATGACGTGACGAACCGCCGCTGCGGCCGCCTCCTTCTGATAGTTCCAATGCACGCTGCCCGACAGGGTGATCCAGCCGCCGTCGACGACCACCTCGATGGATCCCGTCGGCAACAACGTGATCGACTGCAGCATGCCTTGTGCCGATCGGGCGACTTCTGCATCGCTGAGCCGGATCGATCCGGATGACGCGGCACCGATTTCGCTCGGTACGCCACGCCCGACGGATGCTCGTCCGGCGACGCGTTCGGCGGCCCATTGAGCCAGGCAGCTGTTCACTTGCCCGGTCAAGGCGGCGATGTCACCGTGCACCTCGCCGCCGATAGTGGTGTCAGTTGGCGTGGGCTCGAGGTGGAATTGCGCACGCTGGTTCAGCTGCACTGCTGCGTGGGCGGATCGGCGGTCCATGGGGATCTCTCAGAAGGGGAGAGGTACTCTCAGGCGCTCAGGCGAAATCGTCTGTGCGCATCGAACCCAGTCGTGCGTGAACGGAATGCGGTTTCGATCTCATCTCGACCTCGAGCTCGATGGCCACCGCGTCGGCGCTCAAGCTCCATACAGCAGAGGAGCCAATCAATCTGAGTTCTATGTCGGCCAGCGCACTGAAGTGTGCGCATGACCACAAAGGGACGAACGACGTGTCCGTCATACTGCACCAAAACTCCCGCGGCCAACACGCGCATGACAGGCGGTGCAGGGCAACGGGGGAGCCACACCAGCTCAGTGCTCGTGCGCGTCGGTCTTGAGACCCTTGGTTGTGAATAGGTAGTCTTTCAGCTCGCGAGAGAATCGCTCGTCGTTTCGGCGTATCCATTCGAGGATCATTGATGCGTGTTCCTTCTCTTCATCGCGGTTGTGTTCAAGGATGCTCTTGAGTTCAAGGATCCTTGCAGGCCGACGCCCGCTGGTTGTACCAATCGACGGCTTCCAGTTCTTCCATCAGCGAGACGATGGCGCGGTGCATATCGCGTACTTCATCAGAGAGTACCTCGATCGGCTCGTGATAACCAACGCTCGACATTTGGATTCCCTGAGTGGCTTGAGAGTGAGACGTCCGGAGTCATTCCTACCTCACTGACCACTGCGCAGGCAGAAGGAGTGTTGCAGATGAGGTACCGGACGCGGACCTACTACACAGACGCTCAGAAGGCATTGATGTGGGAGCGATGGAAGGAAGGCTGGACGCTCCATCAAACTGCTCAGCTGTTCAATCGAGCACATACGTCGGTGCAGGGAATCCTGTCCCGGACGGGTGGTATTGGCCACCGGCACGCAGCCGCTGCGAACACGGCGCTGTCGCTGGCCGAGAGAGAAGAGATTTCACGCGCCATGGTGGAAGGCCAGTCGATTTCGGTTGCTGCGCGGCTCGGGCGAGCGCCATCAACGGTCAGCCGCGAGATCAAGCGCAATGGCGGTCGATCGGACTATCGGGCCATCGAAGCAGACAGCGCTGCTTGGGATCGTGCGCTTCGTCCGAAGCACTGCAAACTGGTCGAGAACATGGCCTTGGGATCGTGACCGACAAGCTTCGGCTGCTGTGGTCACCGGAACAGATCGCCGGATGGCTCAAGCATACTTATCTCACAGAGCCCTTGGCAACGGGGCACCAACGAGAACACGAACGGCCTGCTCAGGCAGTACCTGCCCAAGGGCATCGACATCTCGAGCTACTCCACAGGCCAAGGCTCAACGCCGTGGCGCGACAATTGAACGAAAGGCCGAGAAAGACTCTCGGCTTCAAGACGCCGGCTGAAGGTGTTCCGCCAGACCGTTACGTTGACCGGTTGAATCCGCCGTCGTGAGCAGTCGCTGATCAAGACCATGCCGCGCCAAGCCAGTGCTGGACTTGCTTTCTGTGCATTGGTGTCGCAACGCTGATGCGAGGCCGATGAAAGCGCCGTCACGGGCGCGCACGATGTCGTCGCGGCTGTGTTGGCGGTCAGCGGTGCAACGAAGTGTTTGCAACGACGGCCGACATCGTCGCGATGCAGTGCGCGCAAAGCATCGCGACTAACGCAACACGGCAACGCTTTTCACCTGCACCCACACGGAATCGTCTCTTTCGATCCGCAGTTCTTTGCGCGAGCGGCCGGAGATGCGGGCGATGAACGGCGTACCGCCGACGTCCAACTTCACGAGAACCTGGCCCGGAACCGTGGCATCCGCGATTTCCAGGACGCGTGCTTGGAACACGTTGAGGATGCTGGTGTGTTGCGGCTTTTGCGTGGCGAGACTCACATCGCGGGCTTGGATCCTGAAACGCATGCGAGAGCCCGGCGCTTCGACGCAACGACTCACATGGACGCTGCCGCCTTGGAAGTCGATGCGCGTCAAGTGATCCGTGTCGTCGTGTTCACCGATGGTCGCCTCGATGACCACCCCCATGTCCTCGGCGAAGGCATCGGCCAGATCCAGGCGCGAGAGCGTGGACTGCAGATCACCTTGTGCGACGACGCGTCCGTGTTCGAGCAAGACCACGTGATCAGCCAGGCGCGCCACCTCGTCCGGCGCGTGGCTGACGTAGAGCACCGGGATCTCCAGATCGTCGTGCAGGCGCTCCAGGTACGGCAGGATCTCCTGCTTTCGCGCCACGTCGAGCGATGCCAGCGGTTCGTCCAGCAGCAGCAACTCCGGGTTGACCGCGAGTGCGCGTGCGATCGCCACGCGTTGGCGTTCGCCACCCGACAGACCATCCGTTGCTCGATCGAGCAGCGGACGGATGCCCAGCAGGTCGATGCTGGCATCAAGGCCCCCGCGACGCAGCGCCGGCGGCACGCGCTTCATGCCGTACTCGAGATTCCGCCGCACCGACAAGTGCGAGAACAGACTGGCCTCCTGGAACACGTAGCCGATGGGCCTGCGGTGCGAGGGCATGAACTGGTGGGCGTCTTGCCAGACGGCGCCGTTCACCGACAACTCGCCACCGGCCACGTGCTCGAGCCCGGAGATGCAACGCAGCAGCGTGGTCTTGCCCGAGCCCGAGTGCCCGAACACCGCGGTGACGCCGCGGCCCGGCAGCTCAAGGTTCACATCGAGCGCAAAACTCGTGAACGCCAACTTGAAGCGGGCGCGGATCACGCCTTGCGCCGGTTTGGGTTGAACACGTACAGCCCCAACAGCACCAGGAACGAGAAGACCAGCATGGCGGCCGACAGCGCGTGAGCCTGCGGGTATTCGAGCGCTTCCACGTGGTCGTAGATCTGCACCGACACGACACGGGTCTTGTCGGGGATGTTGCCGCCGATCATCAGCACGACCCCGAACTCGCCGACGGTGTGCGCGAAACCGAGAATGCTGGCCGTGATGAAGCCGGGTTTCGCCAGCGGGAGCGCGACGGTGAAGAACCGGTCCCACGGGCCGGCGCGCAGGGTGGCGGCCACCTCCATCGGACGCTCGCCGATCGCCTCGAAGGCGTTCTGGATCGGCTGCACGACGAACGGCATCGAATAGAACACCGAGGCCACCACCAGGCCCCAGAACGAGAACGGCAGCAGGCCCAGGCCGAGCGTTTGCGTCAACTGGCCCACCCAACCGTGCGGGCCCATGGCCACCAGCAGGTAGAACCCCAGCACGGTCGGCGGCAACACCAGCGGCAGCGCCACGACCGCGCCGATCGGGCCCTTCAGCCACGAGCGTGTGCGCGAAAGCCACCAGGCGATGGGTGTGCCGATCAGCAGCAGCAGGCAGGTCACCAGCGTGGCCAGACGCAGCGTGAGCCAGATGGCTCCCAGGTCGGCGTCGCTGAAGCCCATTGAGCGCCGCTGCGTCAGAACGCGTAGCCGAAGGAACGGATGACCTGCTTGGCCTTCTCGCTCTTCAGGTAGTCGAGCAAGGCCTGCGCCGCGAGGTTGCTCCGGCCGGCGGTCAACAGCACGGCGTCCTGGCGGATGGGCTCGTGCAGGTCGGCGGGCACGATCCAGGCCGAGCCCTCCTGCACCTTGCCGTCTTTCATCACCTGCGACAACGCCACGAAGCCGAGCTCTGCGTTGCCGCTGCTGACGAACTGAAAGGTCTGTGCGATGTTTTCGCCCTGCACGAACTTGGGCTCCGCAGCAGACATCAGCCCGAGCTTGGTGAGCGTCTCGATGGCCGCTCTGCCGTAGGGTGCCGTTTTCGGATTGGCCAGCGCCAGCTTGCCGTAGGGGCCCCGACGCAGCACCTCGCCCTTGGCGTCGACGAAGCCGGGCTTCGCCGACCACAGCACCAGGCTGCCGATGGCGTACGTGAAGCGGCTGGCGCCCTCGGCGACGCTCTCTTGAACGAGCTTGGCCGGGGTCTCGTCATCGGCAGAGAGCAGCACGTCGAACGGCGCGCCGTTCTTGATCTGGGCGTAGAACCTGCCGGTCGAACCGAATGCGAGTTTGGCCTTGTGGCCGGTGTCCTTCTCGAACGATTCGGCGATCACGTTCATGGGTGCCGTGAAATTGGCCGCCACCGCCACGTTGACCTCGCCCGCGCGCGCCACCACGCACATTGCGAGCGCGGCGAGCATGCCGATGCAGATCCCCTTCATGGGTCACCCTTTCGCCGACGCACGTGGATACGATATGTTGATTAAAACATATGGAGTCGATCGTGATTGCAGAGTCAATCACGGATCAGCGATTCAAGGCGGGTGACGTCTTTGCTGATGGCCTTGAGCGCGCGGCGCTCCATCGCGCGGTAGCGACTCAGCACCTCCTTGCCGAGCGGTGTCAGGCTGGCACCTCCGCCGCCTTTGCCGCCCTTGGTGCTTGCCACCAGCGGTTCCACGAAGTGCTCATTCATGTCGGTGACGAGCGCCCACGCCGTGCGATAACTCATTTGCATGGCTTTGCCCGCGCGGCTGATCGAACCCAATTCGGCGATGTGCTCGAGCAGCGCCACCTTGCCGGGGCCCAGCACCACGCCGCGCTTGATCTGCAGGCGGAAGTTCGGCTCGGGCTCGATGCGTCGTCTGGGCATTCGGCTTGACTGAGGTCTTGCGATGACGGCTCTGCCGTCGTCGTGCGGGTATGCGAGCCATTTTGCATGTGGCCTGGCATCGGGAGATGACATGAGGCCCGTGATCACCGCCTGAGGTACCCTGCACCGTGGCCAAGCCCACCGAGTCCATCGTGCATGGCTCGAAGGCATCCCCGAAAGACCTGCCTTCGATCGACCGCCTGCTGCAACGCGCGGCCGCGCGTGCGCTGGTGCATGAACACGGCCACACGCTGGTGGCGGACAACGCGCGCCGCCTGATCGAGGCGCTGCGCGCGCAAGCGCTGGCGGGCGCATTGGCGATGAACGCGATCGAAGGCGAGGTGCTCGACGCGCGACTCGCCGACCATGTGCAGCAGTGCCTCGCGCCGCGCTTGCGGCGCGTGCTCAACCTCAGCGGCACGGTGATCCACACCAACCTCGGTCGTGCGCTGCTGGCCGAGCCGGCGATGCAGCACCTGATCGCGATGATGGCGGGGCCGAACAACCTGGAGTTCGACCTCGCCACCGGGGGCCGCGGCGATCGCGACAACGTCGTTGAGTCGCTGCTGACCACGCTGACCGGCGCGCAAGCCGCCACGGTGGTGAACAACAACGCCGCCGCCGTGCTGCTCACGATCGCCGCGCTGGCCCGCGGCAAGGAGGTGATCGTGTCGCGCGGCGAGCTGGTGGAGATCGGCGGCGCGTTCCGCATGCCCGACGTGATGGCCGCGGCCGGCGCCACCCTGGTCGAGGTGGGCACCACCAATCGCACGCATCCGCACGACTACGAGCGCGCGATCGGCGAACGCACCGCGCTGCTGATGAAGGTGCACACCAGCAACTACGCGGTGCAGGGCTTCACGTCGGCGGTGGATGAAGCGACCTTGGCCGGCATCGCGCATGCACGCGGGCTGCCGCTGGCCACCGACCTCGGCAGCGGCGCGCTGATCGACCTGGCCGCGCACGGCCTGCCGCACGAGCCGATGCCGCAGGAGATGCTCGGCGCCGGCTGCGACGTGGTCACGTTCTCGGGCGACAAGCTGCTCGGCGGCCCGCAGGCCGGTTTGATCGTCGGCACCCGGGAAACCATCGCCCGCATCCGCAAGTTCCCGATGAAGCGCGCGCTGCGCATGAGCAAGTTGCCGCTGGCCGCGCTCGAAGCCACGCTCACGCTCTACCTCCGGCCCGAACGGCTGACGCAGGACCTGCCGACCCTGCGCCTGCTGACGCGCCCGCTGGCGGCGATCCAGGCCACGGCGCATGCGTTGCAGGCACCGCTGGCGGCGGCCGTGACGCCGCGTTTCGCGGTGCAACCGGTCGAGCTGCAAAGCCAGATCGGCTCGGGCTCGTTGCCGGTGGACCGCTTGCCCAGTGCCGGCCTGGCGATCGAGCCGGTGTCCAAGAAGGGTGCCGGTCGGGTGCTGGATGAGCTCGCTGCCGCGCTGCGCGCGCTGCCGGTGCCGGTGATCGGCCGCATCGCCGACGACCGTTTGCTGCTCGACCTGCGCTGCCTCGAGGACCCGGAGCCGATGACGCAGCAGCTGCACGCGCTGGCCGAAGCGTTGAAATGAGACCCCCGGGCTCACTTCGTTCGCGGCCCCCCGAGGGGGCGCTCAGTGGCTTCGGAACGGCCGGGCGCCCCTGATGATCGTCGGCACCGCCGGTCACATCGACCACGGCAAGACCACGCTGGTGCGCGCACTCACCGGCGTGGACACCGACCGCCTGCCCGAGGAAAAGAAGCGCGGCATCAGCATCGAGCTCGGCTACGCGTTCCTCGACACGCCATCGGGCGCCCGCATCGGCTTCATCGACGTGCCCGGCCACGAGCGCCTGGTGCACACGATGATCTCCGGCGCCACCGGCATCGACTGCGCGCTGCTGCTGGTGGCGGCCGACGACGGCGTGATGCCGCAGACGCGCGAGCACCTGGCGGTGCTGTCGTTGCTCGACGTGCAACACGGCGCGGTGGTCTTGACCAAGGCCGACCGCGTCGATGCAGCGCGGGTGGATGCGGTGCGCGAAGAGGCGAGTGCGCTGCTGCGCGACACGCCGCTCGCCGATGCACCCACCTTCGTGGTGGCCGCACCGCGCGGCGATGGCATCGCCGAGCTCAAACAATGGCTGTTCGAGCAGTGCGGCGTGCGATCACGCGACGCCGCCGATGCGCCGCACGCCTTCCGCCTGGCCATCGACCGCGCATTCACGCTCGACGGCGTTGGCACGGTGGTCACCGGCACCGTGCATGCGGGCGCCGTGCAGGTCGGTGACGAACTGGCGATCGCGCCGACGGGGCCGCGCATCGCCGGTGCGCGTGCGCAGCCTGCATGCGCAGAACCGCGCGGTGCAGCGTTGCGGCGCGGGCCAGCGCTGCGCGGTGGCGCTGGCCGGCGTGGCCAAGGACGAGGTTCAACGCGGGCAGTGGCTGGTGGCACCGGATGCGGCATTGGCGACCGATCGCATCGACGTGGCGCTTGCAGCTCTGGAATGGCGAAACGAAGCCACTGCGTTCCGGCACGCCGGTGCACGTGCACCTCGGCGCCAGCGACACGCCGGGCAGCGTGGCCTTGCTCGATGCAGGCGATGCGCTGGCCCCCGGCGCACGCGCCCGCATGCAGCTGGTGCTGCAGCGGCCGGTGGCCGCGTGGCATGGCGACCGCGTGGTGCTGCGCGACACGTCGGCCACGCGCACGCTGGCCGGCGGCCGTGTGCTCGATCCGTTCGCACCGGCGCGCTATCGGCGCACGCCGCAGCGTCTGGCCCAGCTCGACGCCGCGGCGCTCGACACGCCGTCGGCGCGGCTGCAGGGCGTCGTTGGCTGGGTCGCCCGGCGGTCTCGATTGGGCGCGCTGGGTGCGCGCCGAGGCCTTGCAGCGCGCCGCATGGCCCGCGCTGCCGGCCGATGCGCTGTGTTCACGCGTCGACGGCGCACCGGCGTTCGTGCTCGCGCCGGTCCACGCGCAAGCCGCTCGTGCCGCGGCGCTCGACGCGCTGCAGGCCTACCACGCGCGCCACGTCGAGGAGCTCGGCCCCGATGCGGCGCGGCTGCGGCGCCTGGCCGTGTCGAAGCTGCCCGAGGCGCTGTGGCGCGAGTTGCTGGCGGGGCTGATCCGCGATGGCCGCGTCGCGCAACGCGGCGCGTTCGTGCACCTGCCGGAGCACGGTGTCCACCTGTCGGCGACCGAGGCGCGCATCGCGCAGAAGGCGGCGGTGCCGCTGGCCGGCGCGGGCTTCGAAGGCGCCTGGGTGCGCGATCTGGCGCGCGATGCGCAGGAGTCCGAGGCGTTGATGCGCACCACGCTGGCGAGGCTGGCGCAGCAAGGGGAGCTGCACCAGGTGGTGAAGGATCTGTTCTATCCGCCAGGCACGATCCACCGGCTGGCAGCGATCGCCCGCGAGCTGGGTGCATCGGGCGACATCACCGCCGCGAGCTTTCGCGATGCCACGCGGCTCGGCCGCAAGCGTGCGATCCAGGTGCTCGAGTACTTCGACCGCGTGGGTCTGCTGCGCCGCACCGGCGACGTGCACCGCATGCGCAGTGACACCGATCTGTTCAAGGAGGCGGCATGACGACGCCGCGCTCTTGTGCTGACGAATCTTGGAAGGGAAACGATCCTGGTGGATCGGCCGGGCTTCAAACCCGGTGGGCGGTGCCATGCGCTGCCGGGTGGGTTCGACTCCCATTCCCTTCCGCCCGCACGCGCTGTCGCCCATCTCGCACTCGCCACCCCCGGCGGGGGGGCAAACGGTGCGGTTTGTCGAGCGCGAAGGCTTGTTGGAGAAGCCGCCGTGCGACGCATTGAGCTGCATCAGGGCAGTGACCGACAAGTCCTGGCGCGGCCCAGTCACGACGCTACACTTTGCCTCGTATGTCCGGCCGCCTCGTCCATCGCCTCACCACCACATTGCTCGTGGTCGTGTCGCTGCTGTTCTCGCAGATGGCGCTGGCGAGCTATGTCTGCCCCGGCCAGGCCGATGCAGCCGCGATGGCCCGGATGATGGCCTCCGGTGCGCCGTGCACCGGCATGGACGATCTGCAGCCGCTGTTGTGCCATCAGTACGGCACAGGCACTGCGCAGTCGTTCGAGGTGGGCAAACTGCCCGCCGCCTCGCTGCCCGCGGTCGTGCAAATGCTCGACATGCCGCTGCTGCTCGAAGGCGCCGAGGCCGTTGCGCTGCCAGTGTCGGCATCGCCTGAGGCGCGTCCGCCTCCCGACCCCGTCTACCTGTCCACGCTCAGACTTCGAGTCTGAAATCTCCGTCGACCGCTTGGCACCGGCGCGGCACGTCCGCTCGCCGGCAGATGCCCCGTTCGTCCACGGAGTTCGCATGTTCATTTCTCACCTTCGCGCGGCCACTCTGGCCGCTGCCGTGCTGCCTGCACTGGCGCAGGCCGCACCTCTCACGCTCGATCAAGCGCTCGAGCTGGCAGCTGCAACGCTCGGAAGCTTCCCGCTCGTCGCGTGCTGGTGTGCTGAGCGCCAGTGAAGCCGCGCGGGCTGCCGGACAATTGCCCGATCCGATGCTGCGCGCCGGGATCGAGAACCTGCCGGTGACCGGCGCCGACCGGTTCAGCACGACACGCGAATCGATGACGATGAAGCGCATCGGCATCGCGCAGGAGTGGGTCTCGGCCGACAAGCGGGCGGCGCGCCAGGCTGCCGCGGACGCGATGGTCGGCCGGGAGGGTGTCTCGGTGCAGGCCACGGCGGCCGAGGTGCGCATCCAGACGGCGCTGGCCTTCCTGGATGCGTATTTCGCCGGCGAGACGCTGCGCCTCACCACACGGTCCGAACACCACGCCCATGAGGAACTCGAGGCCGCGAAGGCTCGCCTGTCCTCCACGACGGGCAGCAGCCAGGAGGTGCTGGCCATGACCAGCGCGCACGGGATCGCGCAGGACGAGTCCGCCGAAGTGCGGCAGCAGCAGAGTGCCGCACGGGTCGCGCTCGAACGATGGGTGGGCGTGCAGGCGGACGAACTTGCATCCCCGGCAACGCCGCCGACCGCGGGCGAAGCGCTGTTCGTGGCCAACCATCCGACGGTGTTGGCCGCACAACGCGACATCGAGGTTGCGCGGCGCGACGTGACCGTCGCAACCGTCAACCGCGATCCGAACTGGTCGTGGGAGGTCTCGTATGGCCAACGCACCGGTTACTCCGACCTGGTGACGTTCGGCGTCAGCATCCCGCTGCCGGTCGCGCGCGCCGAGCGACAGGACCGCGAAGCCGCGGCCAGGCTGGCTTTCGTGGACAAGGCCGAGGCCAACCTGGCGGAGGCCATGCGCAGCGCCACCGCGGAATACCGCTCGCTCGCCAGTGACGCCCAGCGCCTGGCCGAGCGGGTGCAGCGCTACCAATCGTCCATCGTCGTGCCGGCGCAGCAGCGCACGGCGGCCGCGCTGGCCGGCTATCGATCCAACCAAGTGAGCCTGACGACGTTGTTCGAGGCGCGCCACGCCGAGGTGGTGTTGCAACGCAAGCTGCTTGCACTGCAGCGCGAATTGGCAAAGGCTCAAGTTCAACTCGCTTTCAAACCGCTCGTCAACGGAGGCTCTCGATGAAGCGCACACAAGTGATGCTGTGGTGCGGCCTCGGTGCCGTGGCGATCGCCGCCGCCAGCTTCTACGCCGGAAGGCAGTTGGGCCCGTCGGGGCATGCCGCGATGAATGCCACTGCGCCCGAGACCGCCGCCTCGGCGGCGGGAGAGCGCAAGGTGCTCTACTGGCACGACCCCATGGTGCCCGGTCCGCGCTTCGACAAGCCAGGCAAGTCGCCGTTCATGGACATGCAACTGGTCCCGGTGTATGCCGACGAGGCGAGCGATGCGGGCGTGAAGGTGAGCCCGACGGTTCAGCAAAACCTCGGGGTTCGCACCACCGCCGTCAAGCGCACCCAGGTCGGCTCGTCGTTCGATGCCATCGGCACGGTGCAGTTCGACGAGCGTCTCAATGTGGCCGTGCAAACGCGGGTGGCGGGCTATGTCGAGCGGCTCGACGTCCGTGCGCCGATGGAGCAGGTGCGCCAGGGCCAGGCACTGGCCACCGTGTTCGCGCCCGATTGGCTCGGACCGCTGAATGAACTGCTGGCGTTGAAGAGAGCCGGCGTCTCGGACGATCTGGTCGCCGCGGCGCGCGAGCGTCTGCTCGCCCTCTCGATCCCCGACTCGCTGGTGCGCCAGAGCGAAGAGTCAGGCCGCGCACAGGCCACCTTCACGCTCACCGCGCCAGTGGGCGGCGTGATCGCCGAACTCGGCGTGCGTGAAGGCGTTGCGGTATCGCCAGGGATGACGATGTTTCGGATCGCCGGGCTTGAAAAGGTGTGGGCGGTGGCCGAGGTGCCCGAGATGCAGGCGGTTCGCCTGTCACGCGGACAGAAGGTCAGAGCGATCTTGCAGGCCGACCCTTCGCAGACTTTCCAGGGTTCGTTGAAGGAAATCCTTCCGCAGGTGAGTGCGAACACGCGCACGCTGCAAGCGCGCTTCGAGGTCGACAACCGGGGCGGCAAGCTCACGCCCGGCATGCTGTTGCGCTTGCAAGTGGCTGGCCCGAGCGCATTGCGCCTGGCGGTGCCCTCGGAAGCGGTGATTCGCACGGGCAGGCGCGCTGTGGTGCTGGTGCGCAAGGACGATGGATCGTTCGAGGGCCGCGACGTCGGATTGGGGCAGGAGGTCGGCGACGACGTCGAGGTGACACAAGGGCTCGCCGAAGGCGAGCAGGTCGTCGTCAGCGGCCAGTTCCTGATCGACTCGGAAGCACGCCTGCGCTCGGTGACCGGCGCGATGGCGGCACCGGCTGCATCGGCGCCCGCGTCCGCGGCGTCACCCGGCGCCGCGCCGCCGGCCGCTGGCGTGCACGTCGGCGAAGGCAAGGTGGAGAGCGTCGACGCGGGCGGCCTGACGATCTCGCACGGCCCTATCGCGGCGCTGAAGTGGCCTTCGATGACGATGGGCTTCAGCAAGCCGGATGCCAAGGCCTTCGCCGACATCAAACCCGGCGACACGATTCGCTTTCAGTTCAAGAAGGGCGGCTCGATGGGCTGGGAGCTGGTCTCGGTGCAGCGCACGGCGGGTGCCAAATGATTGCCGCGCTGATCCGCTGGTCGGTCGGCAACCGATTCCTGGTGCTCGTGGCCACTGCGTTCCTGGTGATGGCAGGGATCTGGTCCGTCAAGAACACGAGCGTCGATGCGATCCCCGACCTGTCGGACACGCAGGTCATCGTGCGCACCACGTATCCCGGCAAGCCGCCGCAGGTGGTGGAAGACCTCGTCACCTACCCGCTGACCACGACGATGCTCAGCGTGCCGGGCGCGAAGACGGTACGCGGTTATTCGTTCTTCGGCGACTCGTTCGTCTACGTGCTGTTCGACGACAAGACCGACCCGTACTGGGCGCGCTCTCGCGTGGTGGAATACCTCAACCAGGTGCAGAGCCGGTTGCCCGCCGGTGCCTCCGCCGCGTTGGGGCCCGACGCCACGGGCGTGGGCTGGGTCTACGAATACGCGCTGGTCGACCGCACCGGCAACAATGATCTGAGTCAGCTGCGAGCGCTCAACGACTGGTTTCTGAAGTTCGAGCTGAAGACGGTGCGCGACGTGGCCGAAGTGGCCAGCATCGGCGGCATGGTCAAGCAGTACCAGGTGGTGCTCGACCCGGATCGCATGCGTGTGCTCGGGGTGACCCAAGCCACGGTGGTGCAGGCCTTGCAGAAGGCCAACCAGTCCTCGGGCGGGTCGGTGATCGAGCTGGCCGAGGCCGAGTACATGGTGCGCTCGCGCGGCTTCCTGAAGTCGCTCGAAGACTTTCGCACCATACCGCTGTCGGTGTCGGGCGCGACGCCGGTGCTGCTGCGCGATGTCGCGACGTTCAGGTGGGCCCCGAGATGCGCCGTGGCATCGCCGAGCTCGACGGCCAGGGCGAAGTGGCGGGCGGCGTGGTGGTGATGCGCTCGGGCAAGAACGCGCGCACGACCATCGACGCGATCAAGGCGAAGCTGGAGGCGCTCAAGCCCAGCCTGCCGCGCGGCGTGGAAGTGGTGGAGACCTACGACCGCTCCAAACTGATCGACCGCGCCATCGTCAACCTGCGCGACAAGCTGATCGAGGAATTCATCATCGTGGCACTGGTGTGCGCGCTGTTCCTGTTTCACCTGCGCTCGGCGGGTGGTGGCGGTGGTCACGCTGCCGGTCGGTGTGCTCACGGCCTTCGTCGTGATGCGTTGGCAAGGCGTCAGCGCGAACATCCTCAGCCTGTCGGGTGTGGCGATCGCGCTGGGCGCGATGGTCGACGCCTCGGTGGTGCTGGTGGAGGCTGCTCACAAGCACCTCGAGCACTTCGAGGAGCAGCACCGGCGGCGGCCGTCGGCAGCCGAGCGCTGGTCGCTCGTTGCCGAGGCCTCCGTCGAAGTCGGGCCCGCGCTGTTCTTCTCGCTGCTCGTCATCACGCTGTCGTTCCTGCCGGTGTTCACGCTCGAGGCGCAGGAAGGTCGGCTGTTCTCGCCGCTGGCGTTCACCAAGACCTACGCCATGGCCGCTGCGGCGGGCTTGTCGGTGACGCTGGTGCCGGTGTTGATGGGCTACTTGATCCGCGGCCGCATCCCGAAGGAGACGTCCAATCCGATCAACCGCGCGCTGATCGCGCTGTATCGGCCCGCGCTCGAGGCGGTGCTGCGGTTTCCGAAGGCCACGCTGGCCATCGCCGCGGTCGTCCTGGCCATCACGGCCGATTCCGATGCTGCGGCTGGGCGGCGAGTTCATGCCCGCGCTCGACGAGGGCGACCTGCTGTACATGCCGTCGGCGCTGCCCGGTTTGTCGGTCTCCAAGGCCAGCGAGCTGCTGCAGCAGACCGACCGCCTCATCAAGACCGTGCCCGAGGTGGAGCGCGTATTCGGCAAGGCGGGGCGGGCCGACACCGCGACCGATCCGGCGCCGCTGGAGATGTTCGAGACCACCATCCAGTTCAAGCCGCGCGACCAGTGGCGCGCCGGCATGACACCCGACCGGCTGGTCGAAGAACTCGACCGCGCGGTGAAGGTGCCGGGGCTGTCCAATGTGTGGGTGCCGCCGATCCGCAACCGCATCGACATGCTGGCCACCGGCATCAAGAGCCCGGTCGGGATCAAGGTGGCCGGCGCCGATCTCGCCACCATCGATCGCTTGACCACGCAGATCGAGACGGCCGTCAAGGGCGTGACGGGTGTGTCGTCGGCGCTCGCCGAACGTTTGACCGGTGGGCGCTACATCGACGTGGACGTCGATCGACTGGCCGCCGCGCGATACGGCCTCTCGATGGCCGACGTGCAAGCGGTCGTGTCGACCGCCATCGGCGGCGACAACGTCGGCGAGGTGGTGTCAGGCCGCGAGCGCTATCCGGTGAACGTGCGCTACCCGCGCGAGATTCGCGACTCGTTGCAGCGCCTGCGCGAGCTGGCCTTCGTGACGGACAAGGGCGCCACGGTGCTGCTGCAGGACGTGGCGCGCATCTCGATCGAGGAGGGCCCGCCGATGCTGCGCAGCGAGAACGCACGCCTGTCCGGCTGGGTGTACGTGGACGTGCGCGGCCGCGACATCCGCTCGGTGGTCAACGACATGCAGGCGGCGGTGGCCAAACAGGTGGTAATGCCAGCGGGCTACGCGGTGTCGTGGTCCGGCCAGTTCGAGTACCTGGAGCGCGCGACCGAGCGGCTCAAGCTCGTGGTGCCCGTGACGCTGGCGGTCATCTTCGTGCTGCTGTACCTGCTGTTCCGCTCGTTCGGCGACGCTGTGCTGGTGATGGCGGCGGTGCCGTTCTCGCTGGTTGGCGGGTTCTGGCTGGTCTGGGCGCTCGGCCATGCGGTGTCGGTGGCCACGGCCGTGGGCTTCATCGCGCTTGCCGGTGTGGCCGCCGAGTTCGGCGTGGTGATGCTGATCTATTTGAAGAACGCCCGGGCGCGCCGTCTGGCGGCCGGTGAACCCGACAACGACGACACGCTGCTGGCGTCGATTCGCGAGGGTGCCGTGCTGCGTGTGCGGCCCAAGGCGATGACGGTGGCCGTGGTGATGGCCGGTCTCCTTCCGATTCTGTTGGGCACTGGAACGGGTTCGGAGGTGATGACACGCATTGCGGCGCCGATGGTGGGCGGCATGGCGACCGCACCCTTGCTGAGCATGCTGGTGGTTCCAGCGGCTTGGTACCTGATCCATCGCAGGCGCGTGATCAAGTCCAAGGACTCACCGTCAACGCAGAGCTCAGTGCTTCGCGAGGCGTGACGCCATGAGCTTGGGGTTAACCGAGCAATCGGCCATCCTATTGGTCGGCACCTACAATGACTCGAGAGCGGCTGCGCGCGATTGCCGAGTCGCAACCAGGTGACCCCAGGAGAGATTTCCATGAACATGCATCCGACCCGTCGCGCACTGCTCAAGGCCGGTGCGGCGGCCACGGCATGGCCGCTGTTGCCCGCGCTGGCGCAGGAGCGCCGCTTCGAGCCGCAAGTCACCGGCTGGCGCACGTTCGAAGTGACCACCCAGTGCGACGTGGCCGAGGTCAAGGGCGCCACGCGCCTGTGGCTGCCGGTGCCCGACGTGAACAGCGAGTACCAGCAATCGCTCGACAGCAGCTGGAGCGGCAATGCCACCTCGGCACGGCTCGTGGTCGACCCGAAGAGCGGCGTGCGCATGCTGTATGCCGAGTTCGCCGAAGGCGTGAACGCGCCAACGCTGGCGTTGACCAGCCGCGTGCGCACGCGCAACCGTGCCGTGGATTGGACCAAGCCCGAGGCCAAGCCCGAAGACCCGGCATTGCTGCAGGCCAACCTCAAGGCCACCGAGTTGATTCCGATCGATGGCATCGTGCGCAAGACCGCGCTGGAGGCCACGAAGGGTGCCAACACCGACGTCGACAAGGTGCGCGCCGTCTACAACTGGGTGGTCACCAACGCGCACCGCGAGCCCAAGACCCGCGGCTGCGGCGTGGGCGACATCAAGGCGATGCTCGAGAGCGGCAACCTGGGCGGCAAGTGCGCCGACCTGAACGCCATCTTCGTCGGCATGTGCCGCTCGGTCGGTGTGCCGGCGCGGGACATCTATGGCCTGCGCCTGGCACCGTCGGCGTTCGGCTACCGCGAGCTCGGTGCCAATCCGGCCAACCTGAAGGGTGCGCAGCATTGCCGTGCCGAGGCCTACATCAAGGGACACGGCTGGGTCGCGATGGACCCGGCCGACGTGCTCGAAGGTGATGCGCCAGGAAACGCCCGACTGGATCAAGGACGTGAAGAACTCGGTCGCCGCACCGGTGAACCAGGGCCTGTTCGGCCGCTGGGAAGGCAACTGGGTGGGCTGGAACACCGGCCACGACGTCACGCTGCCCAACAGCGTGTCCAAGCAGACACTGCCGTTCCTGATGTATCCCAATGGCGAGAACGCCAGCGGCCGCTTCGACGAGCTGGCGCCCGACAACTTCCGCTACGCGATCAGCGCGAAGGAGATCACGGCCTGAAGGACAGAGCGGTGAACGCCGCGCTGCAGGCCCTGCTGTCGCGCCAGTCGGTCGGCATCAAGCACCTGCGGGAGCCCGGGCCGGGCGACGAGGAACTGCAGCGCATGATCGAAGCCGCGCTGCGTGCGCCCGATCATGCCGGGCTGGTGCCGTTTCGCTTTGCTGTGGTGCGCGGTGCGGCGCGCGATGAACTGGCGCGCCTGTTCATGCAGTCCGCATCCGACGCCGGCAAGGCCGACACCGATGTGCAGATCGACGGCGAGCGTGCGCGCCGCGCGCCCGTCACGCTGGCGGTGATCGCACGCATCGACAGCGGTCATCCGCTGGTGCCGGCGCACGAACAATGGGCCTGCGTCGGCGGTGCGCTGACCAACCTGCTCAACGCGGCGCACGCCGTGGGCTTCGGCGGCAAGATGCTGTCGGGCGCGAAGGTGCGCGATCCGCAGCTGCAGCAAGCGTTCTGCGACGCCGGTGAAGCGCTGGTCGGCTGGATCGCGCTCGGCACGCCGGCGAACAGCCCGTCGCGCAAGGTGGTCAAGCCGCGCGCGGGCGACGTGCTGCGCGAGTGGAAGCCGCCGCGCGCGGACTGACGCGTCGCGGCCGGACCGTGCGCTAACGCGCCGCCGCCGGAAACGCCGGCAGCTTGGCCACGTCGCGCGCGTCGTGCTGGATGATCACCGTGGCGCGCGTGTTGGCCGCGATCTTCTTCAGGCGTGCCAGCGAGGCGAGCGTCTCCGAGCGGCTGGTGTTGAACGGCGGCACGCCGTCGCTGTCGTAGTTCTCGTGAAAGTGCATCAGGTCGCCGCTGATCAGCACGGTGCCCTTCTCGCGCAGATTCACCATCAGGCTGTGGTGGCCCGGCGTGTGGCCCGGCGTGGCCAGCATCACCACGGTGCGGTCGTTGAACACGTCTTTGTCGAGCGGCACCGGCTCGACCTTGCCGCCGCCCGAAATGAAGTGGGCGAACGGCGCCGTCGGTGCGTTGGCCGGCGGCTTGGGGCTGGTGAGCACGTCCCAGTCGCCCTTGCCGATCAGCAGCGTGGTGGCGGGAAACGAGCCCACCTGGCCGGTGTGGTCGGGGTGGTAGTGGCTGATGCCCACGAACTTGATCTGCTCGGGCTTGACCTGCAGCTTTGCGAGCTGGTCGACCAGGCTCACCTTGGGTGCCACCGCGCCCGCGCTCAGCGAATGGCCGGTGTCCCACAGCATGTACTCGTCGCCGTGCTTGATCAGGTAGCAGCTGAACGTCAACTGCAGCACCAGGCCCTGGTGCGAGTACACGTCGGAGAAACGCCCCACGTCGGCTGGCGGCCCGCTGGTGCCGCAATCGAGCCGCGTCAGCGTGACTTCCGGAGCGGATGCGGCGGGTCGCGCGGGCGGCTGTTGGGGCTGCGCGCAGGCAGCTGGCCAGCAGTGCCGCACCCAGGGCCAACGAGATCAGTCTGCGTCGCATTGTGGCCTCCGACGAGCCGCCTCTAGGAGGCCGACGCCCACTCGGGGGCAGCGAACACGGTGAGCGTGGGGGTCACATTAACTCCAGTGGCACCGACCGGTGCGTTGGGCGCGGAGCATAACAACGCGCCGCGCCGCCTGCGCTAGAAGGGATAGTGCCGCGGTTGGGTCTGCACCGTGATCCAGCGCAGCTCGGTGAACTCGGCGATGCCGGCCTTGCCGCCGAAGCGCCCGATGCCCGAGCCCTTGACGCCGCCGAACGGCATCTGCGCCTCGTCGTGCACGGTCGGGCCGTTGACGTGGCAGATGCCCGAGTCGATCTTGCGCGCCACGTTGAAGGCGCGCGCGATGTCGCGGCCGAACACCGCTGCGCTCAGGCCGTATTCGTTGTCGTTGGCGCAGGCGATCGCCTCTTCGGTGTCGCTTCACGCGCACCACGCACTTCACCGGGCCGAAGGTCTCTTCGCGGTAGATGCGCATGCTCGGGGTCACGTGGTCGAGCACGGTGGCGGGCATCAGCGTGGTCTCGGCCTTGCCGCCGCACACCAGCTTGGCGCCCTTGGCGAGCGCGTCGTCGATCAGTGCGTTGCAGTGCTCCACCGTGGTCATGCCGATCACCGAGCCGAGCACCACCGGCTCGGGCTTGCGCGGGTCGCCGAGCGGCAGGCCGCGGGCCTTGTCGGCGAACTTCTTGACGAAGTCGTCGGCGATCTTCTGGTCGACGATGAGGCGCTCGGTGCTCATGCAGATCTGGCCCGCAGTTGGCGAACGCAGCCGAAGGCCGCGGCGTTGACCGCGTCGTCGAGATCGGCGTCGTCGAGGACCACCATCGGCGCCTTGCCGCCGAGCTCGAGCACCACCGGCTTCAGGTGCTTCGCGCAGGTCATCGCGATGATCCGGCCGACGCGCGTGGAGCCGGTGAAGTTGACGCGCCGCACCGCCGGGTGCGCGACCATCGCCTCGACCACCGCGCCCGCGTCGGCCGGCGCATTGGTCACGTAGTTGACGACACCCGGCGGAAAGCCGGCCTCCTGCAAGCGCTTCGATGATCAGCTGGTGCGTGCGCGGGCAGTTCTCGCTGCCCTTCAGGACCACGGTGTTGCCGCAGGCCAGCGGCGTGGCGATGGCGCGCACGCCCAGGATGATCGGCGCGTTCCACGGCGCGATGCCGAGCACCACGCCGGCCGGCACGCGCAGGCCCATCGCCAGCGAGCCCGGCACGTCGGACGGGATCACCTCGCCCGCCACCTGCGTGGTGAGCGACGCCGCCTCGCGCAGCATGCCGGCCGCCAGCATCACGTTGAAGCCGGCCCACATGCCGGTGGCGCCGGTCTCGGCCGGCACCGCCTCGATGAACAACGGCGTCTTGGCTTCCAGCTTCTCGGCGGCCTTCAGCAGCAGCGCGCGGCGTTCGCCGGGACCGGTCTCGCTCCAGGTGCTGAAGGCTTCGGCCGCGGCCTCCACCGCCATCACCGCATCGGCCGGCGACAGCCGCCGGCGCGCGCGTGGCCACCGTGCCGTCGAGCGGGTTGCGCCGCTCGAAGGTGGCGCCTTTTTCGGCGCTGACCTTCAGGCCGTTGATCAACATCGACAGATCGGACATGGGGTTGCTCCTCAGGTCTCAAGCCGGCGTGACGGCACGCCGGCGTTGCGCCGCATCGGCGGCGGTGGTGGTGTCGGTGGCGTCGGCGCCGAGGTAGGCCTCGCGCACCACGCTCGAGCGCGCCAGCAGCGCGGCCGGGCCGCGCGCGACCAGCGCGCCGCGCTCGAGCACGTAGCCGCGTTCGGCGACCGCGAGCGCCTTCTTCACGTTCTGCTCGACCATCAGCACGGTGGTGCCGGCGTCGGCGATGCGGCGTGCGATGGCGAGCAGCTCGTCGACCATCTTCGGCGCCAGGCCGAGCGACGGTTCGTCGAGCATCAGCAGGCGCGGCGCGCTCATCATCGCGCGCGCCACCGCCACCATCTGCTGCTCGCCGCCGCTCATCGTGCCGGCGAGCTGGTCGGCGCGTTCGCGCAGCTTCGGAAAATCGTTGAACGCCTGTTCCAATGCGACGCGCTGCGCTCCGCCTTCGGCACCAGCCAGCCGCCGAGTTCGAGGTTCTCGCGCACGCTCATCTGCGGAAACAGGCGGCGCCCTTCGGCCACCAGCGCGACGCCGGCCTGCACGATCTCGTGCGTCTTGTCGGGCAGGTGGTCGCCATCGAGCGTGACCACGCCGCGGCGCGGGATCAGTCCGGCGAGCGCCTTCAGCAGCGTGCTCTTGCCGGCGCCGTTGGGGCCGAGGATCACGGTGAGCCCGGGCTCGGCTTCGAGGTGGATGTCGCGCAGCACGAGAAAGGCGCCGTAGCCCGCGCTCAAGCCGCGCACCTTCAGGTGCGCGCGGCCGCTGCCGCCGAGCATGAAGGGGTGGCGCGCCAGTACATCATGGCGGTGGCCTCCGCTGGCTTCGGCCATCTCGTCGCCGAGGTAGGCCTCGATCACCTCCGGGTCGCGCACCACCTCGGCCGGCGTGCCATCGGCGATCTTGCGGCCCTGGTCGAGCACGATCACGCGCTCCACGTGCCGGAGCAAGGTGGTCACCGCGTGTTCGATCCAGACCACCGCGAGGTCGAGCTCGTCGCGCATGCGGCGGATCAACCGCGCCATCTCTTCGATCTCGGACTTCGGTGAGGCCGGCGGCCACCTCGTCGAGCAGCAGCAGCTTGGGCCGCGTGGCGAGCGCCATGCCGATCTCGAGCAGGCGCTGCTGCGCCGGCGTGATCGCGGCCGCGGGCAATGCCGCCTGCCCTTGCAAGCCGATCAGCGTGAGGATGCTCAGCGGCGTGCGCAGTGCCCACGGCACCGAAGGCTCGTCGCCCCACAGCCAGTAGCGCCGCGGCCGGCGGCCGGCGAACTTCAAACCGAATGCGATGTTGTCGAGCACGCTCAGGTCGGCGAACACGCGCGGCGTCTGAAAGGTGCGCGCGATGCCGTGGGCGGCATAGCGGTGCGGTCCCTGCCCGGTGAGCCTGTAGCCCTGCGCGATCAACTGCCCGCTGGACGGCGCAACGACGCCGGAGATCGCATTGAAGAACGTGGTCTTGCCGGCGCCGTTCGGGCCGATGATGCCCACCAGCTCGCCGCGCGCGAACGAGGCGCTCACCGCGTTCACGGCGGTCAGGCCGCCGAAGCGCACGGTGACGTCGCGCGCTTCGAGCAAGGGTCTGAGCCTCAGACAAGGTGCACCTCGCGCTCGCGCTGCTTGTCGCGCGCCTCGCGCCGCGCCTTCTCGCCGCTCCATTCGTCACGCCGCTCGCGCCACCATTCGCGCATGTCGCGCCACCAGCCGCGCAGCGTGTCGGCGCGCACCGACGCCAGGCCGCCCGGCAGGTACAGCACGCACAGGATCAGCAGCACGCCGAGCGTCACCATGTACAGCTGCGGCACCTGCAGGCGCAGCGTCTCGGCCAGCAGGCTGAACACGATGGCGGCGATCAGCGGCCCCCACAGCGTGAGCGCGCCGCCGATCAGCGCGATCAGCACGGTCTGGAAGCCGATGAACGGGTTGAACACCGTGGGCGGGTCGATGTAGGTCCAGCGCACCGACATCGCGGCACCCATCGCGCCGGCGAACGCCGCGGTGAGCGCAAAGCCCGCGGTCTTGACCCAGCGCGTGTTCACGCCCAGCGTCTGCGCGCGCTGCTCGTCGGCGCCGATGCCGACCAGCGCCAGGCCGAAGCGCGTGCGCCGCACGACGATGGCGGTGGCCACCGCGAGCACGGCGATCGCCAGCACCGTGAGGTAGATCGTGTCGCGCTCGGGCACCACGGTCAGCACGCGCCCGACCGTGCCGGTGACGCGCTTCTCGAAGTAGGTGATGGCGTGGCGGATCAGCTCGGTCATGCCGAAGGTGAGCACCGCGAAGTAGGTGCCGCGCAGGTGCAGCACCAGCGCGCCCATCACCAGCGCCACGGCGGCGGCGATCGCCGCACCGAGCGCGATCGCCTGCGGCCACGACAAGTCGCCGAGCGTCAACGCGCTGCTGTACGCGCCGATGCCGAAGAACGCCGCGGTGGCCAGCGACAGGTAGCGCGTGGTGCCGCAGAACAAGGCCCAGCTCGACGACAGCGCCACGTACATCAGGCAGGTGAGCGCCAGCGACGTGACGAACTCGCTGGCGTAGAACGGCAGCGCGAGCGCCCAGCCGGCGAGCCCGAACAGCACCAGCCAGTCGCGGGTCAGGCCGGGATTCATCGGGTGAACAGGCCCTTGGGCCGCAGCAGCAGCACCGCGATGAACACGGTGTACGACAGCAGCGCCTTCAGCGAAGGGCTGGAGAAGTGCATGCCGAGCGCCTCGATCACGCCCAGCAACAGCGCGCCGATCAACGCGCCTTCCATGCTGCCGAAGCCGCCGAGCGTGATCACGATCAGCGCGGTCACCGTGTACGGCTCGCCCATCGACGGGCTGATGGTGTAGGCCATCGACAGCAGGCAGCCGGCCACGCCGGACAGCCCGAGCCCGATGCCGAACATCAACGGGTGCAATCGTTCGGTGTGGATGCCGACGAGCTGGGCGCCGACCGGCGACTGCATCAGCGCGCGCACGCCTTTGCCGAGCAGCGTGAGGCGCAGCAGCACGATCAATGCGCCGGCGAACACCAGCGCGAGCGCGAACACCACGAGCTTGTTGCCGGCGAACTGCGCGCCGCCCACCGGCACCGGCGTGGTCAGGAAGTCGTAGCCGCGCAGCTCACCGCCCCACACCCACGAGACCCCGTTCTGCACCACGAACATCAGGCCGAAGGCCACCATCAGCGCGCGTGCTTCGAAGATGTCGAGGTTGGGCGAGGTCTTGGTGAGGCGGCGAAAGCACAGCCAGTGCACGGCGAGGCCGAGCGCCATCAGCAGCGCGAACGACAGCGGGATCATCCACAGCGGCGAGAGCCCGAGGCTGGTCTGCGCGAACCAGGTGAGGTAGGCGCCCAGCATCAGGAACTCGCCGTGCGCGATGTTCAGGATGCGCATCAGCCCGTACTGCAGGTTCAGGCCGAGCGCGACCAGCGCGTAGATGCCCCCGGTGATCAGGCCCGACGCGATGAGCTCCAGCCACGCTCCGAGACTCACGGGGCCCCCTTCGCGCTGCGCGCGTTCCCCCGAGGGGGAGCGCGCGCCTTCGGAGCGGCCGCGCAGCGCGCATCGGTCAAGTCTCGACTGAACGCCTACTTCCAGGCTGGCTTGCTCGCATTGAGCGGCGCGGTGGCGATGTTCTTCGGCCACACCACCTCGAACTCGCCGTTCTGCCATTGGCTCACCGAGCCGGGCGTGCCGACGTTCTCGCTGCCGACGAACTTGATCTTGCCGAGGATCGTGTTGTGCTCGTTGTTGGCCACGTGGTCGCGGATCGCCTTGCGGTCGATGCCGTGTTTGGCCACTGCCGCGGTCAGGATCTCGAGTGCGGCCCAGCAGGCGCCGCTGGCCCAGCGGTCGGGCTCCTTGTTGAACTTCTTGCTGTGCGCCTCGAAGTACGCCTTGGCGCCCGGGCTGGTCTTGGTGTTCCACGAGCCCATGCCGAGCACGCCTTCGGCGCCGGCGGGTGTCATCACGTTCTTGTAGAGCTGGAACGCGGTGCCGACCGACGCGTAGAAGAACTTCGGATTGAAACCCACCTCCTTGGCCTGCTTGCTGGCCAGGATGGTGTCGGGCGGGTAGGTGAAGCCGACGAACGCGTCGGGGTTCTTGTCCTTGATCGAGCGCAGCACCGGCGACAGGTCTTTCACGCCACCGGGGTAGCTCTTGTCCTCGACCATCGTGATGCCCGAGCCGGCGAGCGCCACCTTGAGCGCCGCGTAGTTCTCCAGGCCGAACAGGTCGTCCACGTAGATGCAGGCCAGCGACTTGGCGCCGTTGGCCTTCAGCATGTCGACCAGCGCGGTGGTCATCGGCGCCGGCTGCTGCAGCATCAGGAAGAAGTACGGCAGCTTCATCTCGATCAGGCGCTTGCTCAATGCCGTGGGCGCGAGGAACGGATAGCCGAAGCGGTTGGCCAGCGGTGCGACGGCGAAGTTGGCGTTGCTGCCCCAGGGCGGCAGCACCAGGTCGACCTTGTCGCTGCCCATCAGCTTCTCGTAGGTGCGCACGCAGGTCTCGACCTCGCTGCGGTCGTCCGACGAGATCAGCTCGATCGGCCGCTTGGTGCCTTTCACGTTCAAGCCGCCGGCGGCGTTCTGCTGCTCGGCCCACAACAGGTAGTTGGGCTCCTGGCTGACCTGCGCGCCGCCGGTCCACGGGCCGGTGCGCGCCATCGCATAGCCCACGCGCACCGGGCTGGCCTGGGCGAACGCCGCGGCGGGCAGGCCGAGGCTGGCGGCGCCGGCGGCCAGGCCTTGCACCGCGCGGCGGCGCGTGAATCCGATTCGACGCGGGGTCAGGGTGCGGTCGGTCATGGCGGTCTCCTGCGTGGTCGTTTCTGTGTGGCGGTGTGCGGCATGGGCATCGGCAGCCCTGGTGCCGCGCGCCATGCGGGCATCGTAGGCAGCGCATTGGCGCGTGCGCTATCCGGGCCATGCCGCCGCGCTTGCCGATTTGTGCAGTGCCGCCCCGGAGTTTCCCTAGGGCAGGGCAGCACCGCAGGCGGCGCGCGCAGGGTGGTTTCGATAATCGAGGCCATGAGCCGCCAGCGCCGCCACGACGATGGACACCGACGAGGTGTCGGCGCGCGACCGCATCCCGTTCTGGAACGACTGGATCAACCAGCTGTTCCAGGGCCTGCAAGTCCGACCTGTACGGCGACACCGAATTCGACGGCCGCATCGCCAGCGCACGCGCCGGCGACGTGATCCTGACGCGGCTCGAATCGAACCGGCACCGGGTGATGCGCTCGCGCACGCAGGTGCGCGGCAGCGAGGTGGGCTACCTGAAGATCGTGGCGCCGTTCTACGGCTGCGCCGGCGTCGAGCAGAAGGGGCGCGAGGCCTGGGTGTCGCCCGGCGAATGGAGCATCTACGACACCACCGACACCTACGCGGTGAGCAACCCGAGCCGCGTCGAGCACTTGATCGTGATGGTGCCCAAGGCCCATCTCGCCGAGCGCGGCCTGGTGATCGACGAGCTGATGGCGCGCCGCCTCGGCGGCCAGGGCGGCATCGCGCGCGTGGCGCTGGAGACGATGCGCAGCGCATGGCGCGAGCTGCCGAGCATGAACCCGGATGCGGCGCAGTCGCTCGGCGACGTGATCACGCAGTGCGTGCACCTGTCGCTGCTCGACCTCGCCGGCCGCGGCACCGCGCTGACGCAGCGCGAGACCTTGCGCGAGCGCATCAAGCTGCACGTGATGCGCCACCTCGCCGACCCCGATTTGTCGGTGGAGCAGATCGCGCGTGCGCTCAACGTGAGCCGGCGCCACCTGTACAACGCGTTCGCCGATGAGCCCGATGGCGTGGCCGGCTTCCTGCTCGCGCGGCGCATCGAGGCCTGTCGATTGGCGTTCGACGACCCCAAGCTGGCCGATCGCTCGATCACCGAGATCGCGCTGGCGTTCGGCTTCTCGAACCCGGCGCACTTCAGCCGCGTGTTCCGCAGCCACAGCGGCGTGTCGCCGAGCGCCTACCGGCACGCGGTCACGCAACAGCGCGCGCCAGGATCGCCTAGATCGCGTAGCGGCTTGCGGCGCTACAAGCCGAGCGCGGCGCGCAATTCGGCGCCGGAGCGCGCGCGCGGGTCCGACGGCCACGCGCGCACCAGCTCGCTGATGCGTTCGTTCGCCGGCGCGGCCGTGCCGTGGCGGCGCGCAAGGCGCACCACCTCGCCGCACAGCGCGTCGATCTCGGTCGCGCGGCCGTGCGCGAGGTCGTCGGCCATGCTGGTGCGCGCCTTGGCATCGATGCGCAGCATGCGCGCCGCCAGCACGCGGAAGACCGCGGTCGGCAGGCGCAGCGCGCTCGGCAACACCGCCGGCGGCAGCGGCGTGAGCTTGGCCGGCGTGATGCCCGCGGCGCGCAGCGCGGCGAGCGCCTCGTCGATCAGCGCCGCCATGCACAGCCGGTACTCGCGCTGAAGCAGCTGCGCGCGCAACGGCAGGCCCGACAGCGCGTTGACCGCGTTGTTCAGGTTGAGCAGCAGCTTGCCCCACTGCAGCGGCGCGAGGTTGGCATGCAGTTGCAACGGCACGCCGCCTTGCGCGAACCGAGGCTGCCACTGGCGCAACAGCGCGTGGTCCTGTGCCGCGAGCACACCGCTGGTGCCGCGGTGGTAGTGGCCGGGCGCCAGCTCGGCGATGTTGAACGGCACCATGCCGGCGCGCACGGCGAGCGCCGGTGCCGCGGCCTGCGCGGCGGCGGCGTTGGACACGCCGTTTTGCATCGACACCACCGGCGTGCCGGGCGGCAGCGTGCGTGCCAGTTCGGCCGCCGCACTCGACGTGGCGCCGCTCTTCACGCACAGCAACACCAACGACGGCGCCGGCACGCCATCGGCCGACGCGCGCAGGTCGAGCGCGCTGGCGGCCAACTGGCGCATGCCCCCTTCGAGGTCGGTGAGCTTCAGGCCATGGCTGCGCAGCGCGTCGAGCACACGCGGTCGTCCGACGAACGTGACCGGCGCGCCGGCCGCTTGCAGGCAGCCGCCGATCCAGCAGCCGACCGCGCCCGCGCCCATCACGAGCACGCGGGACTTGTCAGAGGGGGCGTGCGGGCCTTCGGACCCGCGGGAGCTCATCGTGTGGGGGAAGCCGCCAGGTCGCGCAGGTGCGTGGGACCGGCGCGGCGTTCGATCTCGGCCAGCATGTCCTGGCCCCAACCGAGCATGAACAGCCATTCGCCCACCACGAACATCGGGCCGACCAACAGGCCGACCACGTCGTCGACGAAGGCGGGCTTGCGACCCTCGTAGTAATGGCCGACGAACTGGATGACCCAGCCGAGCACGAACGCACCCACGCCCCACGACAGCCAGTGCACCAGCAGCATCGGGGCGAACGGGTGCGCGAGCGCGATCAGCAGCGCGTTGACCACGCTGGTGGCCACGCCGAGCACGAGGTTGCCGCGCGTCAGGTACCACACGGTGGACAGCGCCCACACGAGCCAGGCCAGCGTGATGCCGAAGACCGAGAAGCGCGCCAGCAGGATGCCGATGGCGAACACGATCAGCGGGATGCCCACGAAGTGGGTGACGATGTTGCGCTTGTCGCGGTGGTACATCGCGTACTGCGCCATCAGGTCCAAGGCGGGGCGAAACGGGCTGGCGGCCATGGCTTGTCTCCTGCCGGCGGGCCTCCTCAAGCCCCGGCGACAGGGCCATTGTGCATCGGCTCGTCGGACATTTGTGCGGGCGTCTTGCACAGCCGGGTCTCACGTCCAGAGCGTTCACACCAGGGTGCCAGCCCCATTTCAGCCCATCCGACCGCCGTGGCGATTGGGCGCGCGCTCATAAAATCGCGCTCCCTTTGAAGCGAGCCCTCCGATGAGCATCAAGAGCGACCGATGGATCCGCCGCATGGCCAGCGAGCACGGCATGATCGAACCGTTCGAGCCCGGCCAGGTGCGCCAGGCTCCCGACGGGCAGCGCATCGTCAGCTACGGCACGTCGAGCTACGGCTACGACATCCGCTGCGCGCCGGAATTCAAGGTGTTCACCAACATCTACAGCACCGTGGTCGACCCGAAGAACTTCGACGAGAGGAGCTTCGTCGACATCGAGGCCGACGTCTGCGTGATCCCGCCCAACAGCTTCGCGCTGGCGCGCACGGTGGAGTACTTCCGCATCCCGCGCAACGTGCTGACCATCTGCCTGGGCAAGAGCACCTACGCGCGCTGCGGCATCATCGTCAACGTGACGCCGTTCGAGCCCGAGTGGGAGGGCTACGTCACGCTGGAGTTCAGCAACACCACGCCGCTGCCGGCCAAGATCTACGCCGGCGAGGGCTGCGCGCAGGTGCTGTTCTTCGAGAGCGACGAGGTCTGCGAGACCAGCTACAAGGACCGCGGCGGCAAGTACCAGGGCCAGCGCGGCGTGACGTTGCCGAAGGCCTGAGTCCCACCCTGCGACGCGCAGCGGGCATGTCGCCTGCCACGGTGACGCTGCGGCGCTGTGGTGCACGATGGTCGCGCCAATGGAGCGGAGGCGAGCATGAAGTGGGAAGGCACCGGCAGAGCGACAACGTCGAGGACCGGCGCGGCGAAGGCCCGATCATGGGCGGCGGTGGCTTCCGCTTCGGCGGCGGCCGCAGCATCGGCATCGGCACGATCGTGATCGCGCTGGTCGGCGGCTGGATCTGCGGCATCAACCCGCTCACGCTGCTGGGCGTGCTGAGCGGCGGCGGCGTGCCGGAGGCCCCGGTGGTCAGCCAGGGCCCGGCGCAGCGGCCGCCGGCCGACGACCGCATGGCGTCATTCGTGTCCACCGTGCTGGCCGACACCGAAGACGTGTGGAAGGCGCAGTTCACGGCACGCGGCGCGACCTACCAGGAGCCCAGGCTGGTGCTGTTTCGCGGCGCCACGCCGACCGCGTGCGGCACCGGGCAGTCGGCGATGGGGCCGTTCTACTGCCCGGGCGACCGCAAGGTCTACATCGACCTGCAGTTCTACGAAACGATGCGCACGCGCCTGGGCGCGCCGGGCGACTTCGCGCAGGCCTATGTGATCGCGCACGAGGTCGGCCACCACGTGCAGAACCTGCTGGGCATCGCCGAGCAGGTCGATGCGATGCGCCAGCGCGCGGGCGAGGCGCAGGCCAATGCGCTGTCGGTGCGCATGGAGTTGCAGGCCGACTGTTTTGCCGGCTTGTGGGCGCATCACGCGCAGCGCACGCGCCAAATCCTCGAGCAGGGCGACATCGAAGAGGCGCTGAACGCGGCCTCGCAGATCGGCGACGACGCGATGCAGCGCAAATCACGCGGCACGGTGGTGCCCGAGAGCTTCACCCACGGCAGCAGCGCGCAGCGCGTGAGCTGGTTCAAGCGCGGCATGCAAAGCGGCAACCTGCGCGACTGCGACACTTTTGAAAGCGGCCGGAATTAGCGTGCTGCAGCACAACTGCTCCGAGTGCCCACTACCAGTTGTGGATGCTGGGGTTGGTGTAGGTGAACTGGTTGGGCACGGCCAGGTTGGAGTACGAGAACGACAGGCTGACGTCCAGTGATGTCACCTGGTGCCACCAGCCGAGCGGCAGGAACACCGTTTCACCGGGTTCGACCACCACCTCGAGCACTTTTGCCTGCGCGAAGAGCGGGTATCGCGCCAGGTCCGGCCGTTCCACGTCGATCGGACTGAACACGCCGCTGTTGTTGTAGAGCTTGGGGGTTTCGAGCGGCGAGATGAAGCGCCAACGCTTGCGTCCGACGATCTGGGTGTGGAACAGCATCAGCGTGTCGTGGTGCAGCGGTGTGACCGTGCCGGCAGGGCCGAACCAGAACGACGACAGCCGACTCAACTGGGAGGCATCGCAAAACGCCGGCAGCGTGCCGATGTCCGCCAGCAACGGCGCAAACTCGGGCCGACGCAGCGCTTCGTTGTTGGCCGTCATGTAGTAGTCGTTGGTGGAGCCGCCGGCGAGCACGCGATCGACGAAGTCGCCAAGCTTTTGCAGCTGCCGATGCTCCAGCTTGTTCTCTTCGTAGCGCGGGTCCGCGTTGCGCTCGGCCTGGATCTCGACCTCGATGTGGCCGAATCGCGACTTCAGGTCCTGTGGCGACCATCGCTGCATTGCAGGCCAGCCGCGCGCCAGGTCGGTCAACACCACCGGGCGGCAACCGCGCACGTAGCGCGCGATGAATTCGTCGACGGGAGGCGCGCAGCGCTTCTCGACTTGCGAATACCCGGTGTCCGACTCCCAAAGCTTTTGCAGGTTGGACAGCACTGACTCGAGCTTGCGCTGCAACTGCTGGTGCTTGCGCGCCGCTAGGTAGGCGGGATCGTGCTCGACCTGGGCGATCGCGGTCGCACAGGCATCGCGATCCAGCCCGCTGGCCACCATCGTGGCCAGCATGGATTCCGGAGTGCAATCGCGAAGCCGGTTCTCGGCGATCCACTGCGGCCAGTCGCCGTCGATGGGCTTCGGCCTTGCCGTCAGCGGTCGAGGCGCGGCGGTGGTGATGGCCTTGTTCATCCGGCCGGATTCTAGGTATCCGAATCCGGTGCACTGGCCTGCGGACCACGGCACCCCGCGCAGCAAGCAGGGACCGTGCAAACTTCTCGGTCTGCGCTCGCGGCGCGGTCAGCGCTGCATGCGCAAGTGCAGCCACTGCGCGGTGCGCACCACGCCGCCAAAGCTGTACAGGTGCACGCCCACCAGGTTTTCGTGCGCGGCCGCGTAGTGCGCCGCGGCGGCAAGTTGGTCCGACGGGTCGGTGTGCGCCACCAGGTGTGCGATGCCGCTGCCGAGCGTCGACAGCGCGCGCCGCGTCGCGCCCACGCCGCAGCGTTGGGCATAACGCAGCAGCGCGAGCGGATCGCTCGGCCCGGGCATGCCCACGTACACCGGCACACTGGGCGCGCGTGTGGCGAGGTCGGCCAACAGCGCCACGATCCGATCGGGCGCGAAGCTGAACTGCGTGACGACATAGCTGCCGAGGTTCTGCGCGTGCGCCAGCTCGAGCTTGCGCTCGAACGCGCGGCGCAGCGCATCCTGTGCGATCTTGGGGTGCCCCTCGGGGTAGGCCGCGATGCCGATCTCGCGCACGCCGGCGTCGCGCAGCACGCCGCTGGCCAGCAGTTGCACGCTGTCGTGCCAAGGACCTGCCGACTCGTTCTCGTCGCCGCCGATCAGCATCACGCGGTGCACACCGTGCTCGCGCACCGCCTGCGTCAAGAAGCGCTCGAGCTCGCCGTGCGAGGCCACGCGGCGCGCCGCCACGTGCGGCACCGGATCCAGCCCTTGCGCGCGGATGGCGGCCAGCACCGGCAGCGACAGCGCCAGCGGTCGCGCCGGCAGCGACGGCACGTAGACACACGTGCCGCTGGGCAGCAGCGGCGCCGCCTCGGTCAGCTTGCCGGCCTCGCGCAACGCGACCTCGAGCGACGCGTTGGCGAGCAGCTCGCCGGCCAGCGTGGCGGCGCGTGCGTCGGCGGCGTCGGCGACCAGGGGTTCTGCGGGCGTGGCCATGGCGCGCGCGGTCAATCTCGCTTGCGCGAGATCACGTACGACTCGTCCTGGAACCACAGGCTGCCGTGCTTGCGCAGCACGTTCGCGGTGGCGTCGAGGTAAGCGCGCTGGCCGATCACCTGGCCCAGCCGCTCGTCGTCGATCTGCGCCACGTAGACCGCGGCGTTCCAGGCCGCGAACAGCGTCGACGTGCCGATCGACGACGCCACCTCGCTCGGCAGCGTGTGCATGTCGTAGCGGAACACCGCGCGGTTGTCGGCGTAGGCGTTGAAGTTGTAGTGGCGCGCGTCCTTGGCCAGCTCGTGCTTCACTGCGCGCAGGATGTCGTGGCGCGTGGTCTGGAACGGGTCTTCGCCGGGCCAGACCTGCTGGATGATCTCCAGGCCGGGGTCGTTGCCGCACGAGTGGATGCCGAGCAGCCGGCCGCCGGAGCCGAGCGCGCGCGTCAGCGGCACCACCACCTTCTGCGCCTTGAACTCGGCACTCACGCGCGCGCGATACGGCTGCGATGCGATCACCAGATCGAAGTCGGCGCGCGCCTGGCCCTGGCGCGGGATCACGCGGTCGAGCAGGAAGCGCTGGTCGTCGCGATAGATCACCAGCACCACCGGCCGTTCGTAGATCGGGTTGCCGGTGCTCGGGCTGTGGCGCGCCTGCCAGTGGGTGGCGAGGAAACCGTCGAGGTTGGCGATCTGCTCGTTGAACTCGTGCGCCGTCGAGCCGCCAGCGCGAGCTCCTTCCACACCATCGAGGTGGCCGCGTGCAGCGACTTCGGCGTCAGCCACGGCGCCTCGGCGTAGAACATGTTGGTCACCACCAGCACCGAGGCCGGGTGCTCGAAGAAGCGGTCGGCCATCTTGTGCAGCGACAGCCGCACGTCTTCCAGGCTGATCTCCTTGCCGACGATGTAGAACGGCATGCTCTGGAAGCGCCGGTGCATCTCGCGCATCACGTTGGTCAGCACCGTGCCGTCGCCCATGCCGGCGTCGAACAGGCGGATCGCCGGCGGCCGCGGATGGATGTGCTGCAACTCCAGCCCGACACGGCGCGCCACCACGTCCTTCTCGCTGCAGGTGTGCACGAACAGCAGGTACTTCTGCCGGTTGTCGAAGAAGCGGAAGTTGCGCTCCGGCGGCGCGGTCGACATGGCGGCGCCGTTGATCGCGCGCACCGGCCGGTCGGTGGCCTTGATCAGCGGCAGCAGCTCCACCGGCGGTCGCGGGTCGACCGCTTCCCCTTGGGCGCGCAGGAATTCGTTGACGCGCTGCAAGGTCTCGGGCGTGATGCGCGCGCCTTCGCGCAAGCGCGACACCAGCTTGCCGTCATTGACGGCCCGGCGACCGAAGGTGGATTCGGCCATGCCGGAACGGCGGCAGCAGGCCGAGATGCTCTCGAGCAGGGTGGGGGCCAGCGTGGCTTCCAAGGGCTTGTCTCCGCGAAACCGGTCGTGCGCCGGGTTGCGGCCATGCTAGGCGCGGATGCGGTGGGAAATCAACCACAAGCCTTGCCACGTCGAAAGTGGGCAGAATCCCACAACGACAAAGGTCAGCGGCGGCCAGGCGTCGCCGACTCAGGTCGGAAACGTGCCGGGCAACAGGATGCTGGAGTCGACCTGCTCGACGCGCGTGCGGCCGCAGAAGGCCATCGTCAGGTCGAGCTCCTTGTGGATGATCGACAGCGCCGCGCGCACGCCGGCCTCGCCCATCGCGCCCAGACCGTACAGCATCGCGCGGCCGATGTAGGTGCCCTTGGCGCCGAGCGCGAGCGCCTTCAGCACGTCCTGGCCCGAGCGGATGCCGCCATCCATGTGCACCTCGATCTTCGAGCCGACCTCGGCCGCGATCGCCGGCAGCGCCTCGATGCTCGACTGCGCGCCATCGAGCTGGCGCCCGCCGTGGTTGCTCACGATCAGCGCGTCGGCGCCCGAGTTCACCGCCAGTCGGGCGTCTTCGACGTCCTGGATGCCTTTGAGGATCAGCCTGCCGCCCCAGCGCTGCTTGATCCACTCGACGTCGCCCCAGTTCAAGCGCGGGTCGAACTGCGTGGCGGTCCACTCCGAAAGGCTGCCCATGTCGGCCACGCCCTTCACGTGGCCGACGATGTTGCCGAACTGGCGCCGCGACGTGCCGAGCATGCCCAGGCACCAGCGCGGCTTGGTCGCCATGTTGATCAGGTTGGGGATCGTCAGCTTGGGCGGCGCGCTCAAGCCGTTCTTCAGATCCTTGTGGCGCTGGCCGAGGATCTGCAGGTCCAGCGTCAGCACCAGCGCGCCGCACTTCGCCGCCTTGGCGCGATCGATCAGCCGGCCGATGAAGTCGCGGTCGCGCATCACGTAGAGCTGAAACCAGAACGGCGCCTTGGTGTGCGCCGCCACGTCTTCGATCGAGCAGATGCTCATCGTGCTGAGCGTGAACGGGATGCCGAATGCCTCGGCCGCCTTGGCGGCCAGGATCTCGCCATCGGCGTGCTGCATGCCGGTGAGGCCGGTGGGCGCGATCGCCACCGGCATCGCCACATCGATGCCGACCATCTTCGTCGCGGTGGTGCGGCCTTCCATGTTCACCGCCACGCGTTGGCGCAGCTTGATCTTGGCGAAGTCGCTTTCGTTGGCGCGGTACGTGCTCTCGGTCCACGAGCCCGAATCGGCGTAGTCGTAGAACATGCGCGGCACGCGCTTTTGCGCCAGCACGCGCAGGTCTTCGATGTGGGTGATCACCGGCATGTCGGGCTTCTCCTCGGGCGCGATGCTACCGGTCTCGGCTGGCGCTCACGTGCGGCATTGTCGCTGTCGGCGCTGGCGCGAGCTCGGTGCGCAGCCCCGATACCATCGCGCATGCACCCCAACGCCTCGCCGCGGCCCGAGCGTGCACGCTGGCAGCGCGTGCTGTGGTCGACTGCCGGCGCGCTGGCGCTGGTCACCGGCCTCGTCGGCATCTTCGTGCCTTTGCTGCCGACCACGCCGTTCGTGTTGCTGGCCGCGTTTTGTTTTTCGCGCGGCAGCGAGCGTTGCGAACGCTGGCTGCTCGAACATCCGCGCTTCGGTCCCATGGTGCGCGACTGGCGCGAACGGCGTGCGGTGCCGTTGCGTGCCAAGCAGCTGGCCACCGTGATGATGGCGCTCGGCTCGGTGTGGGCCGCGTTCACGCTGCCGGCGCGCGTGGCCTGGCTGCCGGCGGTGGTCTGCACCGCGGTGGCGGTGTGGCTGTGGCGCCTGCCGACGCGCACCTGACGCCGGCTCAATCGCCGCTGAACAACTCGCGCTCCGGCTTCGCGCCGGGGCTGGGCGCGGCCGGCAGATCGCGTGCACGCACCAGCGTGCCGGCGCGCACGCCGAGCAAACGGATGCGACGCGTCAGGTCCACGCGCTTCAGGCACTGGCCGGCGGCACGGCGGATGGCGGGCAGGTCGTTGACCGGGTGCGGCAGCGTGAGGTCGCGCGTCACGGTCTTGAAGTCGTCGAAGCGCAGCTTGATGCCGATGGTGCGTCCGGCATAGCCCGAACGCTGCAGGTCGCGCGCCACCTGATCGGCGAGATCGGTGAACACGCGCGACAGCTCGGCGCGATCGGCCTTGGCGTGCAGGTCGCGGTCGAACGTGGTCTCGCGGCTCATCGACACCGGTTCAGCTGAGCGTGACCACCGGCCGCTCGTCGATGCCGTGCGCCGCGTGGTGCAGCCAGCTGCCGTAGCGGCCGCCGAACTGCTCGATCAGGAATGCCGTGTCGCGCTCGGCGATCTCGCCGATGCGCGTGATGCCGAGTTGTGCCAGCTTGAGCGCGGCCTTCGGCCCGATGCCGTTGATGCGGCGCACCGGCAGCGGCCAGATCTGCTTGGGCAGGTCGTCGTGCGTGACGATCGTCAGCCCGTCGGGTTTGTCGAGGTCGGAGGCGATCTTCGACAGCAGCTTGTTCGGCGTGAGGCCGATCGAACAACTCAAACCGGTGGCACGGCGCACGTTGTTCTTGATGTCCAGTGCGATCGCGCGCACGCCGCCGAACGGATCGTGGCCGAGCGAGTCCTGCACGCCGGGCACCTCGGTGAGATCGATGTAGATCTCGTCGATGCCGCGGTCTTCGATGTGCGGCGCCACTTCGGCCACCGCGGCCTTGAAGCGCCGCGAGTAGCGCTTGTATTCATCATGGTCCACCGGCAGCAGCACGGCCTGCGGCGCGAGTTGCGCGGCCTTCATCAGGCCCATGCCCGAGCGCACGCCGTAGTCGCGTGCCGGATAGGTGGCGGTGGTGATCACGCCGCGCCCCTTGTAAGTGGCCAGCGTGGCGAATTCGCGCGTGCCGTCATCGCGCATGCGGGGCTGGTGGCGCCGCCCGCCCCCGATGACCACCGGCTGGCCGACCAGCTCGGGATAACGCAGCAGCTCGACCGACGCATAAAAAGCGTCCATGTCGAGATGGGCGATCCAGCGCCGTTCGGCAGCGGGGGGCATAAAACGTGATTTTGTTTCAGGGTTTGATCCACCCGGACAAGTGGTTCGAGTTGTGACACGACGGCAGGGGATGTGCAGATGGCCCATACTTCAGAAGACCCAAGCAGTGCACCATCCATCCAGGGCCAGCCCGCCGCCAGCCCTGACGAACGGACCCCGTTTGCCCATGAGCGAGCGCAACGCGTCAGGAGAGATGAACGAGCAGGAGGCCTTGCTGGCCGCGCTGCGGCGTGTGCTCGAGCCGCTGGCGGAGCTGGCGGTGCAGCGCGGGCTGTCGTACGCGCCGATCGAGGAGCTGGTGCGGCGTGCCTTCGTCGGCGCCGCCGATGCCGCGCACCCGGATTTGTTGCCGCACCGCAAGGTGAGCCGCATCAGCACCACCACCGGCATCAACCGCCGCGAGGTGGCGCGCCTGCTGGCGGTGATCCGCGATGCGCGAGCGGCACAACAGTTGCCGCAACACTCTGTGGCCAGCGAGCTGTTCGCACACTGGGTCAGCGACGGGCGGTACCGCGACCGCCATGGCGAGCCGCGGGTGCTGCGGCGCCAGGGCCGGGCGCCGAGCTTCGAATCGTTGGCGCACGCCATCACGCGCGACGTGCATCCGCGCAGCCTGCTCGACGAGCTGCTGCGCCTGAAGCTGGCCGTGCACGACACCGAGCACGACACCGTGGAGCTGGTGCGTGACGCCTTTGTGCCGAGCGAAGACCGGGTGCGCATGCTGCAGTTCCTCGGCGCCAACGTAGGCGACCATCTGGCCGGCGCGGTGACCAACGTGCTCACCGACGGCAAGCGCCATTACGAGCAGGCGGTGTTCGCCGACGGCCTCACCGAGGCCTCGGTGCTGGAAGTGTGGGAGCAGATCGGCGACCTGTGGAAGACCTTGCTGCTCACGCTGGTGCCGGTGCTGGAGCACAAGGTCGAACGCGATCAGCAGTCTGATGGGGCCACGCAGCGTCTGCGCGTGGGCCTGTACACGTTCGATGCCAACACGGCGGCCGCGGCACCCGCGCCGGCGCCGCGCAAGACGAGGAAACGCCGGTGAATCACCATCAATCAGCCCGCGCCAGCTGGACCCGGCGCCTGTGGATCATGGTGTGCGCTGGCATCGCAGCGCTCGCGGCGTGCGGGGGCGGCGTGGGCACCGGCGGCACCGGCGCGTTCGCCTCGGGCCCGATCAGCGGCTTCGGCTCGATCATCCTCAACGACGTGGTCTACGAGGACAGCTTGGCCCGCATCGAGGACGACACGGGATCGATGCGCGCCCGCGCCGATTTGGGCCTGGGCACGGTGGTCGAAGTCGACAGCGACACCGTGCGCAACGACGCGGCCACCGCCAGCCGCGTGCGCATCACCAGCGAGCGCATCGGCCGTGTCGAAGCGGTGGCGGCCAACACCCTCACCGTCAACGGCCTGCCCGTGCGTTTCAATGCCGGCACCGTGTTCGACGAGTCGTTCAGCGGCGGTGCCGCCGGCATCGCGGCGGGCGCGGTGGTCGAGGTGCATGGTTTTGCCACCAGCACGCCCGGCGAAGTGCTGGCCACGCGCATCGAACCGCGCAGCGCGGGCACCGCGTTCAAGTTCCGCGCCGCCATCTCGGCGCTCGATACCCAGGCGCGCACCTTCCAGATCGGCAACCAGGGCTTTGCGTACGCCGCCGGCGTCAGCGGCAGCAATGAACTCGCCGCCGGCGCCTTCCTCACCGTGTGGGTGGATCCCGTGCCGCAGGGCGGCCGCTGGCTGGTGCAGTCGATCGCACGCGGCCAGTCGATGCAGCAGGACAGCGTTGAGGTCAAGGCGCACGGATTGATCACGTCGTTCGCGTCGAACGCCAGCTTCCAGGTCGGTTCGTGGACCGTCAATGCCTCGGGCGCGAGCGTCGAGAACGGGCCGCTGGCCCTGGGACTGCGCGTCAAGGTGGACGGCCGGATGCAGGCCGGCGTGCTGGTGGCCACCGAGGTCAAGGTGCAGGGCAACAACCCCAACGACGACCTGCTGCAGATGCGCGGCGTCATCGCCGCGGTGGACACGAATGCGCGCATCTTCGAGTTCAACGGCCGTCGCGACCTGGTGAGTTATGCCGGCGCCGTGACGTTCGAGAACGGCACCGAGGCCTCGCTCAGCGTCGGCCGTCGCGTGACCGCATTCGGCCGCCCCTCGGCTGATGGCACGCGGCTCGAAGCCACGCTCATCCGCATCGAGAACTGACGCCACCGTCTTACACTGCGCGGCCATGAAACGCCGCGCCGTGCTGTCTGCCGCCGCACTGGCGGTGCCCGCGATGACGTCGTCCGGCCAGCCCACTCCCGATCTCGATGCGCTGCAGCGCGAGGTGTGGGACACCGAGGTCGCCTTCGCGCGCACGATGGTGCAGCGCGACCTGGCAGCGTTCGAGCGCTTTCTGTCGCCGCACACGGTGTGGTGGTCGGGTCCGCAGGGATCGGTGTTGCGCGGCAAGGCTGCCGTGGTATCTGCGTGGAAGCGCTTCTACGAAGGCGCGCAGGCGCCGTTTTCCTGGGCGCCCGATGAGGTGGTGGTGATCGGCGACGGCACGCTCGCCACCTCCACCGGGCCGGTGCGCGCGCCCGACGGCAAGGTGGTTGCGCGGTTCCGCTCGGTGTGGCGGCGCGAGCCGAACGGCGGCTGGCTGATCGTGTTCGATCGCGGCGAGCCGGCCGATGCGCCCAAACCCCCGGGATCTTGATCGCGCGCGGCCTCAGCAGTGCGAGCGCGTCATCACGATCTGCGCGTCGCCGAGCGCGCCCTCGGCGAATCCGCCCTCGCAGTAGCTGAAGTAGAACTCCCACATGCGCAGGAACGCATCGCTGTAGCCCATCGCCCGCGTGCGCTCCGCGTTGCGCAGCAGGTTGCCGCGCCAGTGCGCCAGCGTGGTCGCGTAGTGCGGGCCGATGTCCTCGAGCCCGACGATGCGCAACTGCGACGCGCGCGCAATCGACGCGCTGAGCGCCGCGATCGAAGGGATGCAGCAGCCCGGGAAGATGTGGCGCTTGATGAAGTCCACCGAGTCGCGCGCCGCTTCGTACTGCTGGTCGGCGATCGTGATCGCCTGCAGCACGAAGGTGCCGCCGGGCTTGAGCCGGTCGCTGCAGGCACGAAAGAAGGTGTCGAAGTACTGGTGGCCGACCGCCTCGATCATCTCGATCGACACCAGCTTGTCGTACTGGCCGCCGAGGTCGCGGTAGTCGTCGCGGAGCAGCGTGATGCGGTCCTGCAAGCCCGCGGCGTGAATGCGCTCGCGCGCCCAGTCGTGTTGTTCGCGCGAGATCGTGGTGGTGGTCACCAGCGCACCGTAGTTGCGCGCGGCGTGCAATGCGAAGCCGCCCCAGCCGGTGCCGATCTCGAGCACGCGCTCGCCGGGCCTGAGCTGCAGCTTGCGGCAGATGCGATCGAGCTTGGCGATCGACGCCTGCTGCAAGCTCATGTCCGGCCGCTCGAACACCGCGCTCGAGTACATCATCGTCTCGTCGAGCCACAGCGCGAAGAAGTCGTTGCCGACGTCGTAGTGCGCGTGGATGTTGCGACGGCTGCCGTCGCGGGTGTTGCGCGCGGCGGCGTGCAGCAGCTTGCGCATCGGCGCGAGCAGCCGCGACAGGCCGCCGTCGACACCGTCGACGATCGCGCGGTTGTGCAGCAGGATGCGCACCAGCGCGGTCAGGTCGTCGCAGGACCAGTCGCCCGCCATGTACGACTCGCCGGCGCCGACCGAGCCGCCGAGCGCGGTCTCGGCATAGAAGCGCGAATCACGCACCTGCACGGTGGCCGACAGCGCGCAGCGGTCGGTGCGGTGGCCAAAGGTGTGGCGCTGCGCGCCATCGACCAGCGTCAGCTCACCGTGCTGCAGGCTGGCGAGCTGCTTGCGCAACACACGTTCGCTCCAGTGGCCCAGGCGGTCGGCCAGCCCCGGCGCCATGGCGCGCGGTCGTGCGGCGGACAGCGACGCCAGGCCGCTGGTGGGTTCGAGGGCGATCTTGTTCATGGATGGGTCTCGTCAGCGTGTCGGATGCGGTCGGCGCTGGCGTGCGGGGTGGTCGTGCACCGGCACGCGCTTGAGCCACAGCCGCAGCGCCTGCCAGTGGATCGCCGCAACGACTTGCAGCGTCATCAGCGGAAAGCGCAGCAGCGTGGCGGCCATCGAGGCCGCCGACATCGGCGCGCGCTCGAGCACCAGCGTGGCGTCGAACACCGGGTTCGCCTCGGCCGCCGGCGCATCGCGCGCGGTCAGGGCCATGTGCACCGCCAGGCGTTGATCGGGCAGCCGAAATCCCCAGTGGTAATCGAGCGCCATCGGGTGGAACGGCGACACGTGCATCGCCTTGGCGCTGCGCGCACCCAGCCAGCGGCTGCCGGCGGCGGCGCTTGCCGCGAGGTCGAGCACGTAGCAGTGCCGTTCGCCCCAGGGCGTGTTGGTGACTTCGGCAACGACCGTCTCGACACGGCGGTCGTGCGCATCGAAGCAGTAGTAGAAGCTGACCGGGTTGAACACATGGCCGAAGGTGCGCAGGTGCGTCAGCAGCCGGATCGGCCCTTGCGGGCGCCGGCCGGTGCGCTCGTGCACGAGCTCGCACACCGACTGTTCCAGCGGTTGCGCCGGATCGCCGAAGTGGTCGCGGCGATCGAAGCGCACCAAGCGCCGGCCGACGCGTCGACCACAGCCAGCGTCCGGCGAACACGCGGTCGAGCTCGGCCAGATCCAGGTACACCATGAACAGCGGATAGCGGAACGTGTGGCGCCGCGGCGCCCAACGCCGGTGTTCAAGCCACCCGCGGTAGATCGCGCTGTGCATGGTGGGCACCTTGTTCGAAGCGTTGCAGCGCGGTGAGCGCGCTGACCACGCCGTCTTCGTGGAAGCCGTAGCGCCAATAGGCGCCGCAATAGTGGGTGCGCCGCACGCCGCTGATCTCGTGATGGCGCTGCTGCGCGGCAACGCCGGCCGGCGTGAACATCGGATGGTCGTAGCTCAGCCGCTTCAGCACGTGGCGCGGATCGATGGCCTCGCTGCGGTTCAGCGTGACGCAGAACGTGTGGCGCGAGTTCAAGCCCTGCAGGATGTTCATGTTGTAGGTCAGCGCGACGCGCTGTCCGGCGTCGGGCAGCACGTGGTAGTTCCACGCCGCCCACGCCAGGCGCCGCCGCGGCAGCAGCGAGGTGTCGGTGTGCAGCACCGCCTCGTTGCGCTGGAACGGCAGCGCACCGAGGATCTCGCGCTCGCCCGCCGATGGATCGGCCAGCAGGCGCAGGGCCTGATCGGCATGGCAGGCGAGGAACACGTGGTCGAAGCGCTCGGTCGGCACGCCGTGCGCGCTGACGAGCACGCCGTCGTTCAGGCGCCGCACCTGGGTGACGGCGCAGTTCAGCCGCACGCGGTGCCGCCACGGCGCGACCAGGCGCTCGACGTAGCGCGCCGAGCCGCCGCTGATCACGCGCCACACCGGCCGGTCGTTCACGCTCAGCATGCCGTGGTTGTGCATGAAGCGCACGAAGAAGCGGGCCGGAAACTTCAGCATGCGCTGCGGATCGGTCGACCAGATCGCGGCGCCCATCGGCACCAGGTAGTCGTCGATGAAGCGGCGCGAATGGCGCTGCTCGGCCAGGTAGTCGCCGAGCGCGATCTCGCCGGCTTCGCCTTCGAGCAACTGCGGCGCCTCGCGGTTGAAGCGCAGGATCTCGCTCACCATGCGCAGGAACGACGGCCGCACCAGGTTGCGCCGCTGCGCGAACAGCGTGTTCAGCGTGGTGCCGTTGTATTCGAGGTTGCTGCGCTCGTTGCGCACCGAGAAGCTCATCGAGCTGTCGTGCGACGCCACGCCGAGCTCGCCCAGCAGCTGCACGAAGTGCGGATACGTGCGGTGGTTGAAGACGATGAAGCCGGTGTCCACCTGCTGCACCTCGCCGTCGAGCTCGATGCGGTGCGTGTGGGTGTGGCCGCCGACGTGGCCGGCAGCCTCGTACACCGTGATGTCGTGCGCGCGGTGCAGGCGGTGCGCGACCACGTTGCCGGCGATGCCGGTGCCGATGATGGCGATCTTCATGCGCGTGCTCCGCGCGCGCGCGGGTGGGCCTCACGCATGGCCGCCGGCACCTCGCGCACGTCCCACACGACGCGCAGCGCCTGCAGCAGCTTCAGGCCGTAGTAGGTGAGGTCGATCTCCCACCAGTAGAAGCCCTGGCGCGCCGATGCCGGGTAGTGGTGGTGGTTGTTGTGCCAGCCTTCGCCGAACGTGAGCAGCGCCAGCCAGGCGTTGTTGCGCGATGCGTCGCGGGTGTCGTAGCGGCGCGAGCCGAAGCGGTGCGCCAGCGAATTGATGCAGAAGGTGGCGTGGTACAGCACCACCGTCGACACGCAGAATCCCCACGCCACCAGCTGGGCGCCGCTGGTGTGCAGCCCGGGCGCGTGCGCCTCGGCCCAGGCGCCGGCGGCATACAGCAGCGCGCACAGCAGCAGCGGCACCAGCACGTCCCAACGGTCGAGGAAGCGCAGCTCCGGAAAGCGCGCCAGCCCGGTCACCAGCGCGCCGCGCGGCGCGAAGTTGGCGCGCGACATGAACCAGCCGATGTGGCTCCACAACAGGCCGTGGCGCAGCGCCGAGTGGCTGTCTTCGTGCTCGTCGGCGTGCACATGGTGGTGGCGGTGGTGCGACGCCCACCACAGCGGCCCGCGCTGCGCCGCCGACGCGCCGAGCAGCGCGAACACGAACTGCGTTGCGCGGCCGGTGCGGAACGCGTTGTGCGAGAAGTAGCGGTGGTAGAACGCGGTGATCGCGAACATGCGCAGCGCATACAGCGCAGCGGCCGCGATCAGCGCCGTCGCGCTGACGCCGACCCACCACACCGCGAAGCAGCCGAGGTGGATCGCGACGAACGGCAGCAGCCGCATCACGTCGATGCGGTCGTCGTTCGGTGCACCGGGCGCTGCCGCGTGCGAGTCGAACCAGGCCGCCACGCTGGTCCGCATGCGGGAGAACAGGGCGCTCATGCGCGCGGCTTCCACGGAAAGAACGCGTTGGTGCGCGCGACGTAGAGGCGGTAGGCCGGGCGGCGCATGCCGATGTCCTTCTCGAGCAGCGTGACGCCCGACACGCGCAGCAGCAACAGGCTCATCAGCAACGGCGAGGCCATCGCCCACCACGCGCCGGCCGGCCAGCGCGACCAGGCCGAAGCCCCACCACAGGCAGAACTCGCCGAAGTAGTTCGGGTGGCGGCAATAGCGCCACAGGCCGCTGGCCAACACGCGGCCGCGGTTGCCGGGATCGGCCTTGAAGCGAGCCAACTGGGCGTCGGCCAGCACCTCGATCGCGAGGCCGATCCCGCACAGCACGAGGCCGACGGCGTCGAGCCCGTTCCAGGGCACGGGGCTGGCGACGGCAGCGACCAGGGGCAGCGACACGATCCATGCCAGCAGCGCCTGCAGGCCGAACACCAGGTAGGCGCTCTTCCACTGAAAGTGCGGCTCGTTGCGCGCGCGGATCTCGCGGTAGCGGCGGTCTTCGTCGTGGCCCCAATGGCGCCACGTGATGTAGCCGGCCAGCCGCAGCGCCCACAGGGCGGCGAGCGGCAGCACGACGACGGCGCGCGGACCCGACTCGGGCATCACCGCCGCGGCCACGAGGCCGGGCGCGACGACCATCAGCGACCAGACGCTGTCGACGATGCTGACGTCGCGCAGCCTGAGGCTGGCGAACCAGGCCAGCAGCGCGATCGCAGCGCTGGCTACCAGGCCGAGCGCCAAGATGGGCGTCAGCGCACCGATGCCGCTCATCGGGTGCCCCAGCGCCGCGCAAGCATCAGCAACAACGGCACGATCGCCGCCCAGCCGAGCGCAAGCGCCGCTTCCGTGGCGACCGGTCGGTTCAGCGTGCAGGCGCCCAGGCGCTCGGCGCCGGCGTACGACAACGGCCCGCCGAGTGCGCCGAGCAGCGCCGCCAGCGGCCAGCGGCCGTGCAGCCAGCGCAGCGGCTCGCGCAAGGCGATCGCAAACAGCGCCCACAACGCCAGGATCCAGGCCGGTGCGAGCATCGGCAGCGGGCCCGGCGCGGCGTAGCGTGATCCAACCGAATTGCAGCATCGCGGTGTCCCAGAGCCACACCGATCGCGACGGCGGCACTCACCAGCGCGGCATCGACCGCCGGCTTGTCGCTGCGCGCGACGAAAGCCGCGACCACCGCCGCCGTCACCGCCACGCCGATCCCGGGCCAGCCGTGCGCCGCACCGAGCACGCACGCGAACCACGCGAACTCGAAGGCGACCAGCGTCGCCACCAGGCGCCAGGCGCGGCTGCGCCGCGGTGCACCCGCGCTGACCGGCAGCGCCGTCATGGCCGCGCGTCGAACAGGTAGTGCGCCACCCACCACTGCTGTCCGCTGTCGTAGGCGAACAGTTCGGCGCACGACATGAAGAACAAGCGCCAGCGCGTCCACCACAAGCCGGCGTGCTCCGGCCCATAGGCCTGTTGCAGCGCGCGCCACACCGCAGGGCGCTGGCGGTCCATGCGGTCGAGCCAGGCTTCGGCGGTGCGCGCGTAGTGCGTGCCATCCCAGCGCCACTGGCGCCGCACGCGCAGATCGTCCTGGCAGCGCAGCGCGAGGTCGTCGCTGGGCATCATGCCGCCGGAGAAGAAGTGGCGGCTCATCCAGTCGCGGTCGTCGCGCGGTTCGAACGCGTAGGGCGTGCTCCGATGCACGAACACGTGCATGAAGAAGCGCCCGTCGGGCTCCAGCCAGCCACGCACGCGGCGAAACGCCTCGGGCCAGTTGCGCAGGTGCTCGAACATCTCCACCGACACCACGCGGTGAAAGCGTGCATCGCTGGCGAAGCGGTTGATGTCGCAGGTGACGATCTGCAGATTGGACAGCCCGCGCCGCATCGCCTCGGCCTGGATGAAGGCGCGCTGCGCATGCGAGTTGGACACGCTGGTGATGCGGCTGTGCGGGTACCGCTCGGCCATCCACAGGCTCAGCGAGCCCCAGCCGCAACCCAGCTCGAGCACCCGCTGGCCGTCGGCGAGTTCGGCGCGTTCGCAGGTGGCTTGCAACGCGGCGGCTTCGGCGGCGTCGAGGTCGGTCACGCCCTCGGGCCACCAGCCGCTGCTGTACTTCAGGTGCCGTCCGAGCACCGCGGCGAAGAACGCCGGCGGCAGCTCGTAGTGCTGCTCGTTGGCCTTGTCGGCGAGCAGCGCCAGCGGCGCTTGCGACAGCGACGCGACGAAGGCTTCGCTGCGCTCGGCGGCAAGCGCGCTGTCGTTGGCACCGATCTCGTCCAGGCGCTGGCGCAACAGCCGGCGGATGCCGGCGCGCACCACCGCATCGGGCACCATGCCCCTTTCGGTCCACTCCAGGGCCAGATTCGATACCGCCACAGCGCCTCCCGTTGCATGGAACTCCATGCCCCAGGGCGCTTGTACGCGCGCCGTGCCGAATCGGATCACCGCCAGCGGTGTGATCCAATCGGCGCCGCGTTGCGTAAAACGGCGATGATCCTTTCGCGACAGCCTGGCAGCACCGCGCCCGGCTTCCGGCCGGTGCTCGGCATCTCGAGCCTGTCGCTGGTCTCTGCGCACCCGGGTTGGACAGCGATGCCGACAGGCGATGAATGGGTCGAGCTGGTGCGGTCGGTCGCGGTGGCCGGCGACCGCAGCGCGTTTGCGGTGTTGTTCAAGCACTTCGCGCCGCGCGTCAAGGCGCACTTGATGCGAGCCGGCGTGGCGCCCGAGCTGGCCGAAGATCTGGCGCAGGAGACGATGGTCAACGTGTGGCGCAAGGCGGCGTCGTTCGACGCCGCGCGCGCGCAACTGTCGACCTGGATCTTCACGATCGCGCGCAACCTGCGCATCGATCAACTGCGCCGTCAACGCGACGCTCACGCGGCCCACGAAGCCCACGAGGGCGCCGACAGTGATGACCTGCTGGCGCAGCTGGCGCACGACGCCGCGCGCCCGGACGAGCAGATCGATGCGGCGCGGCGCGAAGGCGCGGTGCGCGAGGCACTGCGGCAACTCGCGCCGGAGCAAGTGCAGATCCTGCGGCTGGCGTTCTACGATGAACAATCGCATGCGCGCATCGCCAGCGAACTCAACGTGCCGCTGGGCACCGTGAAGTCTCGCATCCGGCTGGCGGTGGGCCACCTGCGCCGCCTGCTGCAAGGAATCGCACCATGATCGCCCACCACCCGAGCGACGATCTGCTGCTCGCCGCCGCCGCGGGCGCGCTGGATGCCGGCGCGACCATCGTGCTGGGCGCGCACGTCGAAGGCTGCGCACATTGCCGTGCCGCTCTGCATCAGTTCGAAGCCGTCGGCGGGGCCATGCTGGAGTCGACCGAGCCGGCGTTGATGGCGCCCGATGCGTTGGCCAAGACGCTGGCGGCGATCGACGCGCCGCCACCCCCGGCACGGCCCGCAGCACCGCCGTTGCCGCGGCCGGGCCTGCCTCCCGGCGTCACCTGGCCGCGCAGCCTGGCGGTGTGCGGCGTGTCGCGCTGGCACTGGATGGGGCCGGGCATGCGCTGGAGCCGCGTGACGCTGCCGCACGCACCCGATGCCAACGTGTTCCTGCTGCGCATCGGCGCGGGCAAGGCGCTGGCCACGCACACCCACAGCGGGTTGGAGCTGACGCACGTGATGTGCGGTTCGTTCCACGACGGCCGCTCGCGCTTTGGTGCCGGCGACTTCGATGCCGCCGACGGCGACGTGCGCCACCAGCCCGTGCTGGAAGCCGGCGGCGAATGCATCTGCCTGGCCACGGTGCAGGGCCGGCTGGTGTTCGACGGTGCGATCGCGCGCTGGATCGGCGCGCTGGTCGGCATCTAGCGGCGTCGGCTCACGCGCGAGGCGGCCAGCGCGAGCGTGGCGCGGCATGCGGCACCGGCGGCGACGGCGCTGGCGAAGGCGCCCCACGCAAGGTCGATCAAGGTCACATGCCATGGCCAGTCGCGCAGCGTGGCCTGGTTGGTGAGGTCGTAGGTCGCATACGCGATCAGGCCGAACAACGCGCCGCGCGCTGCGGCGACCGATGCGCGGCCGCTCGCCTGCCCGGGCAACACCGCGAACACCACCACACCGAGGATGTACAACGCATAGAACGCCGCCGCCGGTGCGATGGCGAAACCATCGCGCAGCAGGTGGCCGATCGCCGGCCGGTACAAGCGCTCGTACATCGTGAGCAGCCACACCGCGTCGAGCGCAAGGAACACCACCAGCGTGATCGCGTACGCGGGGGCTAAGCGATGGTTCATCGTGCGCTCGGTCATGGCCGCCGGTAGCGCAGCATGCGGCCGCCGTCGACGCGCGTGTCCAGACCGATCCAGTCGCCCTGCGCCGAGTACCACACGTCGATCGGCTGCGCCGGCCCGTGGATGCGCCAGCCGGTGGCCACCACGCTGCGCACGCCTACCTCGAGCGGCGCATCGCCGAGCAGCGTGATGCGCACCGGCTCGATGCGCCCGGTTTGTGCGTTGAGCAGGCGCTGTTGCGTGCGCAGGGCCGGATGCCAGTAGGCGAAGCTCATCACGCAGCCGCGTGCGCTTTGCGGCACCGGTGCGGTCACGTCGAACTGCGCGTCCTGCGCTTGCGCGCTCACCTGCGTGCGCGTGCCGTTGTCATCGGTGTCGGCCGACAGCGCGGCCAGGCAGTCGCCGCGCCAGCGTTCGACCGCGTGGTGCTGGTAGCGGTACAGCGTGATACCGAGCCATCGCACCGTGAACCGGGCTTCGCTGACCAGCGTGCGCTCGCCGGCCCCGCGGTCGCCGCTGAGGCGGAAGCGATGTTCGCCGATCGGCTGCCCGTCGAGCAGCACGCGAAACGTCCAATCCGACGCCGAGTTCCATCGGCGCGTCGGACGCGGCCACCGCCAGCGGCCAGATGCACATCGCAGCGAACAACGGCGCGTGCCGGCCGGCCAGGGCCATGCTGCCATCCTCGGTTGGAACTCCAAGCCGCTTGTACGGCCGCGGCGTGGATTTGGATCACGCCCCGGGCGCCGATCAGCGCAGTCGCTGGCGGTGCCGCTCGATCTGCTCACGCACGCGAAGCGGCGCGGTGCCGCCACGCACGGCGCGCGATTGCAGCGACCCTTCGAGCGTGAGCGCGTCGCGCGCGTCGTCGCCGATCGCCGAGTGCAGCGCGCGCAGTTCATCGATCGGCAGCTCGGCCAGGTCGACGCCGCGCTGCAGCGCCAGCTTCACGGCATGGGCGACCACCTCGTGCGCGTCGCGGAACGCCACGCCCTGCTTCACCAGGTGGTCGGCCAGGTCGGTCGCGGTGGCGTAGCCCTTCGAGGCCGCCGCGCGCATCGCCTCGGGCTTCACCTGCATGCCGCCGACCATCTCGCCCAGGATGCGCAAGGTCGCGGTCAGCGTGTCGACGGTGTCGAACAGCGGCTCCTTGTCTTCCTGGTTGTCCTTGTTGTAGGTGAGCGGCTGGCCCTTCATCAGCGTGAGCAGGCCCATCAGGTGGCCGATCACGCGTGCGCTCTTGCCGCGCGCGAGTTCGGCCACGTCGGGGTTGCGCTTCTGCGGCATGATCGACGAGCCGGTGCAATAGCGGTCGGCAAGGTCGATGAAGCCGAAGTTCTGGCTCATCCACAGCACGATCTCTTCGGCCAGGCGCGACACGTGCACCATCGTGATCGACGCGAAGGCGGCGAACTCGATCGCGAAGTCGCGGTCGCTCACCGCGTCGAGGCTGTTCTCGCACACACCGTCGAAGCCGAGCTCGCGCGCCACCGCCTCGCGATCGAGCGGGTAGCTGGTGCCGGCCAGCGCCGCGGCGCCGAGCGGCAGCCGGTTGGTGCGCTTGCGCACGTCGGCCAGCCGTTCGGCATCGCGCGCGAACATCTCCACATAAGCCAGCAGGTGGTGCGCAAAGCTCACCGGCTGCGCCACCTGCAGGTGGGTGAAGCCGGGCATCACGGTGTCGGTGTGCAAGGTGGCCACGCCGAGCAGCGCCTTTTGCAGCAGCGTCAGGCCTTGGGCAACGGCATCGATCTCGTCGCGCAGCCACAACCGGAGGTCGGTGGCCACCTGGTCGTTGCGCGAACGACCGGTGTGCAGCCTCTTCCCGGCGTCGCCCACCAATTGGGTCAGCCGCGCTTCGATGTTGAGGTGCACGTCTTCGAGCTCGAGCTTCCAGTCGAAGCGGCCCGACTCGATCTCCTCGCCGATCTGCTTCAGGCCGCGCTGAATGTCGGCCAGGTCCTGCGCCGAGATGATCTTCTGGGCCGCCAGCATGCGGGCGTGCGCCAGGCTGCCGGCGATGTCGGCGCGCCACAGCCGCTGGTCGAAGCCGACGCTGGCGGTGTAGCGCTGCACCAGCAGGTCCATCGGTTCGGAGAACAGCGCCGACCAGCCCTGTGATTTCTTGTCGAGTGGGTTGCCTGCCATGGTGTCTCGCGCTGCGTCTTCCAGCCTATTATCGGCGCGACCCTGTGAGCCCGGGCTCACTGTCCTCGCCACCATTCACCGTGCAGACGCCGCCCATTGCCCCCGCCAAGCCGCAAGAGAGCCGGCCCACCAGCGTGTGGCCGACCACCACGCGCCCGGGCGACCTCGGCGGCGCGCACACGGCGTTCGACGTCAGCCGCTTCGACGACCCCGCGGTGGAGCGTGCGCGCCAGGTGCAACGGGTGGTCGAGCTGTACGACCTGTGCCAGCCCACGCTGGTGCTGCGCGTGGTGCTGTTCGTGCAGGTCGGCGTCGCGGTCGGCGGCCTGGCAGCCTCGGCCGGCGCGCTGCAATGGTTGACGCAGATGGCGATGCTGGCCTTTCCGGCGCTGGCCGGCACCTTGTTGTGGCTGACCACCGTCTGCGCGCTGAAGGTCGTGTTGTCGCGCGTGGCGCCGTGGGCGCGCGCCGCGATCGCGGTGGCGTTCGGCGGCCTGGCAGCGGTGGCCGGCTGGGCGCTGCTGCTGCCGCTGGGCATGGTCGACGCCAAGCCGTGGCCGGTGTTCACCTCGGCACTCGTCGGCGTGGCATTCGCCGCATTGGTCTGGGTGTGGCTCGACCAGCGTGCACGCATTGCCAAGCCGGCCGACGCGAGCGCGCGCCTGGCCGAATTGCAATCGCGCATTCGCCCGCACTTCTTGTTCAATGCGCTGAACACCGCGGTCGCGCTGGTGCAGATCGACCCCGAGCGCGCGGAAAACGTGCTCGAGGACCTGTCGCAGCTGTTCCGCGTGGCGCTGGCCGAGGTGGGTGCATCGGTCACGCTGGCCGAGGAGATCGATCTCGCGCAGCGCTACCTGGCGATCGAGCAGGTGCGCTTCGGTGCGCGGCTGGCGGTCAGCTGGGAGATCGACCCCGCCACGTCGCAGGCGCGGGTGCCGCCGCTGGTGCTGCAGCCGCTGGTGGAGAACGCCGTGCGCCATGGCATCGAGACCTCGCTGGCCGGCGGCACGGTGCGCGTGCGCGCCAAGATGCGCCACGGCAGCGCGACCGTGGTCATCAGCAACAGCCTGCCCGACACGCCCGGTGCGCCGGGCGCCGGCATCGCGTTGGCCAACGTGCGCGAGCGACTGAGCCTGCTGCACGACTTCGGCGCGTCGCTGGAGACCTGGCGCTCCGACGGCCAGTTCCATGCGCGCGTGATGGTGCCGCTGATGAGCGCGCCAGGCGGTCGCACCTGTGAGCGCGTTGCCGCCTGGCCGCAACCGATCGCGCGCCGCTGGCGGTGCTGATCGTCGACGACGAGCTGTTCGCGCGCACGCGGCTGCGCAACCTGGTGCAGGCCTGCGCCGAGCCGCGCTGCGTGGTGGCGGGCGAGGCGGCCGATGGCGTCAGCGCGCTGCAGTGGCTGCGCGACAACCCGTGCGACGTGGTGCTGCTCGACGTGGCGATGCCGGGGATCGACGGGCTGCACCTGGCCGACGAGCTGCAACACCGACCGAAGCCGCCGGCGGTGGTGTTCGTCACCGCGCACGGCGAGCATGCGTTGCGTGCCTTCGAACTCGAGGCCGTCGACTACCTGACCAAGCCGGTGCGGCGCGAGCGGCTGCAGGCGGCGCTGTTGCGTGTGGCCCAGCGGCTGCAACCGCTTGCGGCCAACGGCGCCGCGGTGCCGATGCTGGTGGTGAGCGACCGCGGCCGCGTGCTGCGCATCCCGGCGACCGAGGTGCTGTACCTGAGGGCCGAGCTGAAGTACGTGACCTTGCGCACCGCCGACGGCGAATGGGTGCTCGACGAGCCACTGGGCGATCTGGAGCAGCGCCTGGGTGGCGACTTCATCCGCGTGCACCGCAACGCGCTGGTCGCCCGCCGCGCGGTGCGCGCGCTGGAGCGCGCCGAATCACAGGAAGAGCCTTTGGGCTGGGCGGTGCGCCTGACCAACGGCGAGCAGCTTTCTGTTTCACGGCGGCAATTGACAGCGGTTCGCGATGCGTTAGGGTCGCAGGATCACTGACACAGGACCCTTGCGGCCAGTGAAGCTCGCATCGATCCGTCCGCACATCACCTTCTGGGCCTTTCGCCTGGCCTGGGTGGTCGCCATCGCGTTGTGGGGGCTGGCGTTGGTGCCGTGGTTCCGCACACCCGAGTCGCTGCCGCCCGAGCCGGTGCGGCTGGCGTTGAACGGGGGTTCGCCGCAGTTCCAGTTTCCGGCCCAGGAAGGTGAGCCGCCGGCGGCCGGCAGACCCGAGCCGGAGTTCGTGCCGCAGCGTGCGCGCACCGCGGCATCCGCTGCCACGCCCGGCGATCGCGCGCCGCGCAGCGAGGTCTGCGGCTTCAATGAAACAGGCGCACCCAACGACGGGCAGGCGGCGGCGTTTCGGGTCGCCCACGTGGCGCGCCAGGGCCAACTTGGCCTGCACGTCGCATTCGACGAGCTGCGCGCGCGCAGCGAGGCGCAGGCGCAGGCCGCGGCGTGGTGGCTGCGCGTGGTGTGGGCGCGCGAAGGCGGCGGCGACACGATGCAGCCGTGTGCCGCGGGCACCGACTGCCCCGGCGGCGCGCCGGCCAATGTGCTGCCGCCGGTGCCGAGCGCGGTCGATGCGCTGGCGCAGCTGGCGCTGGCCAGCCAAGACCCGTGGGCAGCGCAGATCGCGGCGCGTGCGTGCGAGGTTCCCACACCGTCGGCGGTGTGCAGCAGCCTGCCGCCGCGCCGCTGGGTCACGCTGGAGCCGGACAACGCGGCCGCGTGGCTCGAGCAGAGCACACGCGACACCGGCCCGGTCGACGAGTCGTTGCAGCGCGCGCTGCGCGCGCCGCGCTTCGACACCCACCGCGGACGGCTGTCCGCGTGGGTGCTGCAGGCGATGCCCGAGCGCGCGCCACCGCTGCAGCGTTATGCCGCCTGGCAACGCGCCGAAGAACTCGAGCGCGCGGCCGATGCCAAGGCGCTGGCCGGCGTGGCACGCCACTGCAGCGACAGCGCGCGCCGCGACAGCGCGAGCCGTGCGCAGACCTGCGAGGCGCTGGCGCGCTGGCTGCAGCCCGAGGCGGCGCGCAACGAGCCGCCGTCGGTCGCGCGCGCCTACGACTGCCCGACCATCGAACGGCAGTGGCGCGAGGCGCGCGACGCCGCGCAGCGCGGCGTGCGCATGACCGCGCAAGCGCCACCGCAGCGCCCCTGACGCGCTCTCACCCGGTATTCCGCAGGCCGGCGGCGATGCCGTTGATCGACAGCAGGATGCCGCGCTTCAAGCGGTCTTCGGCCGCGGCTTCGCTGGCACGGCGGCGGCGATGGCGCCGCATCAGCTCGACCTGCAGGTGGTTCAACGGGTCGAGGTAGGGGAAACGGTGCGCGATCGAGCGCGCCAGCGCCGGGTTGCCCTGCAACGGATGCGGCTCGCCGGTGATCAGCGCCAGCGCATGGCGCGTACGCTCCCATTCGGCGCGGATGGCGGCGAAGATGCGCTTGCCCTGGCGCGTGTCCTCGACCAGCTCGACGTAGCGCGCGGCGATGCGCAGGTCGGTCTTGGCCAGCACCATGTCGAGGTTGGACATCAGCGCGCGCAAGAACGGCCACTGCGCGTGCATGCGCTGCAGCAGCTTCAAACGTGCGGCCCGTGTGGCCGTTGTGCCGCCGAGAAAGGCCTCGACGCCGCTGCCGAAGCCGCACCAGCCGGGCAGCGCCACGCGGCACTGGCCCCATGAGAAGCCCCACGGAATCGCGCGCAGGTCTTCGATCGCATGGCCGGGCTTGCGCGACGCCGGCCGCGAGCCGATGTTGAGCTCGGCGATCTCGCGGATCGGCGTGGCGGAGAAGAAGTACTCGGCGAAGTCGCCGGTGTCGTACACCAGCTTGCGGTAGGCGGCGAAGCTCGCTTCGCTCAACGCCGCGGCGGCATCGAGGAACTCGCGCGGCGCGTTGCGCGTGGCGTGCAGCAGCGTGGCCTCCAGCGTGGCGGCCACCAGCGTCTCCAGGTTGCGGGCGCCGATCTCCGGGTGCGCGTACTTCGACGCGATGATCTCGCCTTGTTCCGTCAGTCGCAGCTGGCCGCGCACGGTGCCCGGCGGCTGCGCCAGGATGGCTTCGTAGCTCGGACCGCCGCCGCGCCCCACCGTGCCACCGCGGCCATGGAACAGCCGCAGCTTGAGCCCGTGGCTGGCCTGCAGCTCGTCGAACAGCTCGACCAGCGCGATCTCGCTGCGATACAGCTCCCAGTTGCTGGTGAAGAAGCCGCCGTCCTTGTTGCTGTCGCTGTAGCCGAGCATCACCTCCTGCTCGGCGCCCGACGCCGCGAGCAGCGCGGCGATGCCGGGCAGTGCGAAGTACTCACGCATCACCTCGGCGGCGCGGCGCAGGTCGGTGATGGTTTCGAACAGCGGCACCACGATTGCATCGGTGCGTGCATCGCGCTGCAGCGTGCCGTGCCACAGGCCGACCTCTTTCTGCAGCACCAGCACCTCAAGCAGATCGCTCACCTCTTCGGTGTGCGACACGATGTTGTGCCGGATCGCCCATTCGCCGTAGCGCCGCCGGCCCTCGCGCGCGGCGTCGAACACGGCCAGCTCGCTTTGCGCCAACGCCGAATATTCGGCCTCGCGCACCCGCAAGGTGCGGCGCTCGCGCAGGCAGCCCAGCAGCACCTCGCGGCGCGCCGCCTCGTCGAGCGACTCGTAGTTCGGCTGCACTTCGGCCACGCGCAACAGCTCGGCCACCACCTCGGCATGGCGGTCTGAACTCTGGCGCAAGTCGATGGTGGCAAGGTGGAATCCGAACACCTGCACCGCACGCATCAGCGGCGCCAGGCGCGGCTCGACCAGCGCCTGCGCGTGGTGGCCCTTCAGCGACGTTTCGATGGTGCGCAGGTCGACGAGAAACTCGTCCGGTGACGCATAGGCCGCGCTCGGTGCCACCGCGTGGCGCAGCGCCTCGGTGCCGGTGAGGGCATGCAGTGTGGCGGCCAAGCGCGCGTACACGCCGACCAACGCACGGCGGTAGGGCTCGTCGAGCCGGTGTTCGCTGGCGTCGCCCGAGCGTTCGGCCAACGCGATCAGCTCGGGCGTGGCCGAGGCCAGGGTCAGCGACACCGACAGCTCGGCGCCCAATTCGTGCACGTCGACCAGGTAGTGGCGCAGCGCCGTCTCGCACTGGCGTGCCAGTGCCAGCTTCAGCGTGTGTGCGTCGACGTTGGGGTTGCCGTCGCGGTCGCCGCCGATCCAGTGGCCCATGCGCAGAAAGGTCGGCACGGCGCGGCCGGGCAGCACCCGCTCGAGCTCGGCATACAGCCGTGGCACCTGGCGCAGGAAGGTGCGCGGGTAGTAGCTGAGCGCGTTGTCGATCTCGTCGCCCACCGTGAGCCGCGTGGTGCGCAGCATGCGCGTTTGCCACAGCTGCGTCACGCGCGCGCGGATCAGGTGCTCGTTGGCAGTGCGTTCAGCGTCGCTGCCGAGCGCGTCGCGCTGCGCCACCAGCTCGGCCACCGCCCGTTCGGCATCGAGGATGCTCTTGCGCTGCACCTCGGTCGGATGCGCGGTCAGCACCGGCGACACGTAAGCCTGTTCGAGCGCCAGTGCCAGTTCATCGCTCGGGATGCCGGCGCGGTGCAGGCGCGCCATCATGTGCGCCAGCGAGCCGGGCTGCACGCGGCCCTGTCGCTCGTGGAACGTGCGCCGCCGCACGTGATGGCGGTCTTCGGCGATGTTGGCCAGGTGCGAGAAGTAGCTGAAGGCGCGGATCACGCTGACGGTCTGGTCGACCGACAGGCTCTTCAGCAACCGGTCGAGCACGCGGCCCGCGCTGGCGTCGTGCTTGAGGCGATAGGCCACCGACAGCTGCCGCACACGTTCGACCAGGTCGAAGGCGTCGTGCCCTTCCTGTTCGCGAATCACGTCGCCGAGGATGCGCCCGAGTAACCGGATGTCCTCGACCAACGGCTTGTTCTTCTGCGCCGCGTTGTCCTTCTCCTGCGCGGAAGGGCGTGCCTTGGCGGCGGGCTTGGGGCGGGCCGGGGCGCGCGACGAGGGCATGGTGAGGTCGCTTTCCTGTAATCGGGTTACCTGGGGATGATGCCAGCGCGGGCACCCATAACGCGCGCACCATAATCGTGAGCATGGACCGCGAGCCCATCATCGCCACGCGCGAGAGCCGACTGGCGCTCTGGCAAGCCGAACACGTGCGCGCGTTGCTGCACGAACAATGCAAGTTGCAGGCCACGCTGCTGGGCATGACCACGCGCGGCGACCAGATCCTCGATCGCACGCTGTCCAAGGTCGGCGGCAAGGGCCTGTTCGTCAAGGAGCTCGAAACGGCGCTGGAAGAACGGCGTGCCGACCTCGCCGTGCACTCGCTGAAAGACGTGCCGATGGACCTGCCGCCGGGTTTCGTGCTGGCTGCCGTGCTGGAGCGCGAGGATCCGAGCGACGCGTTCGTGTCGCCGCGCCACACCACGTGGCAGGCGCTGCCGCAGGGCGCGCGTGTCGGCACGTCGAGTCTGCGCCGCGTGGTGCAACTGACGCACCTGCGGCCCGATCTGCAGATCGAACCGCTGCGCGGCAACCTCGACACGCGGCTGCGCAAGCTCGACGAGGGGCAGTACGACGCTATCGTGCTCGCGGCGGCAGGCTTGATCCGCCTCGGCCTCGCCGACCGCATCCGCGCGCGCTTTGCATTCGACGAGATGCTGCCGGCGGCGGGTCAGGGCGCGCTGGCGATCGAGGTGCGCGAGGCGGACGCCGGGTTGCGCGCTGCGCTCGAGCCGCTGGTCCACGCGCGGACCTGGCTGGCGGTGCACGCCGAGCGTGCGGTGTCGCGCACGCTGGGCGGCAGCTGCAGCGTGCCGCTGGCGGCCTACGCGCGCTGGGCCGATGGCGATCTCGTGCTGCGCGCCGCGCTCGGCCACGCGGGCGACCCGTCGCAGCCGCTGCTGCAGGCGCACACCAGCGGCCGCCCAGCCGATGCGGCCGCGGCCACGGCATTGGGCGAACAGGTGGCGGCGCGCCTGCGCGAGCAAGGCGCCGACGCCTACCTCGCGGCCGGGTGAAGGCGGGCGCGGTGGCCTTGACGCAACTGCTGGTCACGCGGCCGCAGGCGCAGGCCGAGAGCTGGGTGCGCGAGCTGTGTGCGCAGGGCGTGCTGGCGAAGGCCTTGCCGCTGCTGGCCATCGAGCCCGCGGCCGAGCCGGCGGCGCGCGAAGCCTGGGCGGCGCTCGAGCGCCAAGGTTTCGTGATGTTCGTCAGCCCGAACGCGGTGCACTCGTTCTTCGCGTTGCGGCCACACGGCGACGCGTGGCCGCACGGCACACGCGCCGGTTCCACCGGGCCGGGCACGACACAGGCGCTGCTCGAGGCCGGCGTGCCGGCGTCGCAGATCGACGAACCTGCGCGTGAGACGGCCGCCTTCGATTCGGAGGCGCTGTGGCAGCAGCGCCTGCGCGCGCGCGATTGGCAGCAGGCGCGGGTGCTGATCGTGCGTGGCGATGGCGGGCGCGAGTGGCTCGCCGAGCAACTGCGCGGTGCCGGCGCGCAGGTTGAATTCGTGCATGCGTACCGGCGCGTGTTGCCGCGCTGGAGTGCCGAGCAGCAATCGCTGGCATCGCATGCGGTGGCCGGGCCCGAGCAGGTGGTGTGGCTGCTGTCGAGCTCGCAGGCGGTGGGCAACCTGCGCCAGCTGCTCCCGCAGGCGACGTGGTCGCGGGCGCTCGCGTGGGTCACGCACGAACGCATTGCGCAGGCGGCGCGCACGATCGGCTTCGGCAGCGTGCACACCGTGGCCCCGACGCTGCACGACGTGGTGGTGCAGTGGGGTCGGTCGATACAATCAAGCGCACCGTCCGACCAGCGACCGTGATCGCTGTACCGTGAACCCACCCACCCCCGAAAACGCGTCGCCCACCCCGACGATCGAAACGTCTTTGTCTTTGCCTGCACGGCAGGAAGCCCGTGCGCCGGCCGCGCCGTGGTGGCTGGTCGCGCTGGCCGGGCTGGTGGCGGTCGGTGCGTTGTGGATGGCGTGGCAGACCTCGCAGCGCACGCAGGCGCTCGAGCAGGAGCTGGTGCGCCGCCAACAAGACAGCCAGACGCTGGCCACCGAGGCGCGCGTGCTGGCGCGGCAGGCGCAAGACGTGTCGCGCGATGCCGCAGCCAAGGTCGCGCTGCTCGAATCGCGCGTCGCCGAGAACACGCTGCAACGCTCGCAGCTCGAAGAGCTGCTGCAGGCGCTCACGCGTTCGCGCGACGAGAACATGCTGGCCGACATCGAGGCCGCGGTGCGCGTGGCCGTGCAGCAAAGCGCGATCACCGGCAGCACCGAGCCGCTGGTGGCGGCCTTGCGGCAGGCCGACGAGCGCCTGGCGCGCAACTCGCAGCCGCGCCTGGAGCGCGTGCGGCGCGCCGTGGTGCACGACCTCGACCGCGTGCGCGCGGTGGCGGTCAGCGACATCTCCACGCTGGTGATCAAGGTCGACGAGGCGGTGCGCATGGCCGACGAGCTGCCGCTGCTGTCGCAGCCCGACAAGCGGCGCGGGCCCAACGTCGACGCGCGGGCACGCGGTGCGCCCGCGGTGCCGGCCGCGGCATCGGCGGCGGCGACCGCGGCCGCCGGCGGCTGGCGCGCCGAACTGGCGGCGCGCTGGGATCTGCTGGTCACGCGGGTGGTCGAAGAGGCGAAGTCCCTGGTGCGCGTGACGCGCATCGATCAGCCCGAGGCGATGCTGATCGCGCCCGAGCAGGCTTATTTTCTGCGCGAGAACCTGAAGCTGCGGCTGCTCAACGCGCGGCTGGCCTTGTTGTCGCGCCAGTTCACCACGGCGCAGGCCGACCTGCGCGAGGTGCAGCTGATGCTCGAGCGCTACTTCGACCGCTCGAGCCGCCGCGTGACCACGGTCAGCGAGCTGGTGCGACAGGTCAGCGCACAGGCGCGCGGCATCGTCGTGCCGCGGCCCGACGAGACCTTGGCCGCGCTGGCTGCAGTGATCGCGGGCAAGTGAGCGACACGACACGGGTGCCCCGATGCGCGGCGTGATCTGGCTGGTGTTGCTGTCCGCTGCCGCCACCGTGGCCGCGCTGACCTTGGGCGAAAACAACGGGCTGGTGTCGTTCTTCTACGGCGAGTGGCGCGTCGACCTGTCGCTCAACCTGTTCTTGATCGGCGCGATCGCCGGCGCGTTCGCATTGCTGATGGTGATCCAGGGCGTCGACTCGCTGATCACGCTGCCCACGCGCGCCAAGGCCTGGCGTGCGCTGAAGCGCGAGCGCGCCGCGCAGGCGGCGTTGCGCGACGCGATGGCCGAGCACTTCGCCGGCCGCTTCAACCGCGCGCACAAGGCGGCGCAGCGTGCGCTGGCGATCCAGGCCGGCACCGACGAGCTGGCGGGCGACCGCGAGCTGCGCATCCTGGCCCATCTGCTCGCCGCGCGCAGCCTGCACCGGGTGCAGGACCGCACCCGCCGCGATGAGCTGCTGCGCCAGGCGCTCAAGGCCGTGCGCCGCGCCGCCCCGCAACAGGCGGTGGACGAGGGCGCGCGACTGCTCGGCGCCGAATGGGCGCTCGACGATGGCGACGCACCGCGCGCGCGTTCGCTGCTGGCCGAGCTGGCGCCGGGCGTCGCGCGCCGCACGCAGGCGCTGCGCCTGAAGCTGCGTGCGGCGCGCTTGATGCGCCACGATGCCGAGGCGCTCAACACCGCGCGCTTGCTGGCCAAGCACCAGGCGTTCTCGCTCGAGGCCGCGCAAGGCATGCTGCGCACGCTGGCGTTGCAGCTGATCGATGCGGCGCGCGATGCCGACCAGCTGCGCCGCGCATGGGGCTCGCTCGACGAGGCCGATCGCAGCGACGCCTTCGTGGCCGCGCGCGCCGCGCGCCGTGCAGCGGCGCTCGGTGCGGCGGCCGACGGCCGCCAGTGGCTGCGGCCGTTGTGGAACAACCTGCGCGATCTCACCGCCGAGCAGCGCGCACAGGTCGCTCTGGCGCTGGCGGTGGCCTGCGACGACATCGGCACCGACTGGCTGCACAGCACCGAGGCGGCGCAGCAGGCCTATGTGCACGAGGCCGCGGTGCAAGCCGCCGCGGGCGCGGTGTTCGCCGCGCGCGGGCTGTGGGGCAAGGCGCGCCGGCCGCTCGAATCGGCGGCCGCCGACCGGCACCTCGACCCGGCCGCACGGCGCAGCGCATGGCGCACGCTGGCACGCCTGGCTCGCGAGGAATCCGACGAGGAGCGCGCGCTGCGTTGCGAACAAGCGGCCGCGGCAATCGACTGAAACCCCCCTGGTATACTGCCCGCCCGCGCGGCTGTAGCTCAGTTGGATAGAGTACTTGGCTACGAACCAAGGGGTCGTGGGTTCGAATCCTGCCAGCCGCGCCACATGAATCAACGGGTTAGCTTCTTGTGGCTAACCCGTTTGTCTTTTGTTGTCCTGCAGCCTCGCCATGGTGCCCGTTCATGCAGGCGGTGAGCATCACGCAGGAACTGAACGCGGCTCAACAAGGCTAGATCCAATCTGCGGCGCGCGATGTTCGCGCAGCGTCGCGCGATGACGCGGCACGCCCCTGGGGTCGCTCTCGGCGCGTGTGAGGCAACTCCCGCGGAGCCGCCGCGTCTTAGGCCTCCCCCTCTAGATTGCTGCATTGCAGCAGTTGACGCTTGCATTGGTGAAACGAACGACTAAGATGAGTTCATGCTGCAGTGCAGCAAACATGCCCTTCAACCCCAAACTCACCGACCGGAGCACACCATGCTGAATACCCAACTTGCTGCCACCAACCAAGCCAACTTCGAAGCCTTGATGGCTCTGACCGCCAAGGCGTTCGAGGGTGTCGAGCAGCTCACCGCGCTCAACCTGCAAGCCGCCAAAGGTGGCCTCGACCAAGTCAAGGAAACCGGCGTGGCCGTGTTGTCAGCGCGTGATCCGCAGACAGTGCTGGCTCTGCAAGCGGCGCTGCTGCAACCCGCCGCCGAGCAGGCGGCCGCTTATGGCAAGCAGGTGTACCGCATCGTTGCCGACATCAAGGCTGACTTCGAGAAGGTCGGTGCCGAGCAGACTGCCGCGGCGCAAGCCACGTTCGGCGCTCTGATCGAGGCAGCCGGCAAGAATGCGCCCGCAGGGTCGGGCGATGGCATCGCGTTGCTCAAGTCGACGATGGCGACCGCGAACAACGCGTTCGAAAGTCTTCGCAATGCCAGCCTCCAAGCGGTCGAAACGGCCGAAGCCAACTACGCCGCGGTGACCAAGGGAGCCAGCAAGGCCAAGCGTCGCTGAGCCAGCAAGCGTGTGACATGGGCGCATCGTCGATGCAGCTGCAGCTTGGGCTCGAGGACCTGCTCGGCGATCTTCGTTACGCGCGCAGGCGCGGCGATCTCGGTCGCCTCGCACTCCTCTTGTACTGCGAAGTGCGGCGTTGGGCCCGCTTGGCGGGCGAGCAAGAGTTGGCCGAGCATTCATCAGAACTGATCACGCATTGCCCGCACGCCAGCCGCGAAGAGTTCTTGACCCAGGTTGACGACCTCATCGTCGAGCTGGAGAAGGTGCAGGGCCTCCCTCGACGCAACTGACGCGAGCTGGTTTCTATTGGGCACCTGTTTGCGCGAGGGGCTGGCCTATGCGAACCGCCACGTGCCTGAGCCTGCACCGGCCACCTCTGCGGTCCATTCACACGTCCGACTGGACCATCGTCAACAGGCGTCGTGGCCGTTGAGACGCCAGCCGTCGGAAGTCAGGGCGCAGTGGCAGCGGTCGCCAGGCCAGCAAGCGCCTTCGCGAGGTCGGGCACGACCGGGCAGTCGGCACCACCGTGCCGGGCCGCGATCCAAGCCGGATCGTTGTAGCAGAACCAGACTTGCCCCGACTCATCCTGCCAGATCAGGGCTTTCAATGGCAGGTCGATGCCAGCCGTCTGCTGGCACGCCATCAGCGGCGTGCCGCCTTGCGGATTGCCGAAGATGAACACTTCGGTCGGTCGCAAGGCCTTGCCCACTGTCGTTGCGCCGGCGGGCGTGGTCGACACGCGCGAACAACTTCAGCCCGCGCTCCTGCAGTGCCGCAGTCAACCGCGCGGCGGTTTCAGCCGTCGAACGAGGGCTTTTGATGGTGACAAGTCCGTCGGCAGCATATGAGGCCGAGGCGAGCGACGTGAGCAGCGCGGCGAGTGCGATCCGGAACAGCTTCATGGTGATCTCCATTGGAGGATGCGATGGTCAGCGCGCAGGCAAAGTTGCCGTCACCAGGGCGCCGAAGTCGTTGACGACGATGTCGTACTCTATGTTCGGATTCGGATCCGGTGGTCCCGCCGCTTGTGCGGTAGGCTGCCGCGATGCCATCGGTGGGCGAAGACGAGGTCACGTTGCAGCTCGACGGCCGCGACGTCGTCGTCACGCACCCGTCGAAGCTGCTGATCCCCGACGCGAAGGTTCGCAAGCTCGACCTCGTGAACTACTACGTCGCCGTGGCCGAAGGCGCGCTGCGCGGCGCCGGCGGTCGTCCTTGCGTGCTGGTCCGCTATCCCGACGGCATCGGCGGCGAGTTCTTCTTCCAGAAGCGAGCGCCGGCCAAGCGGCCCGAGTGGCTCGAGGTGGCGTCGATCCGGTTCCCGTCGGGCCGCAGCGCCGAGGAGGTCGTTCCGCGCCATGCCGCCGATCTCGCATGGATGGCCAACCTCGCCTGCCTCGAGCTGCACCCGCACCCGGTTCGCGCCGACGACCTCGATCATCCCGACGAGCTTCGCGTCGACCTCGATCCGGTGCCCGGCGTCGAGTGGCCGCAGATCCGGCAGGTCGCGCAGCGTCGTGCACGAGGCGCTGGCCGACGTCGGGCATCACCGGCTGGCCGAAGACCTCCGGCTCGCGCGGCCTGCACGTGCTGGTGCGGATCGAGCGCCGCTGGAGCTTCGACCAGGTGCGGCGCGCCGCGCTGGCGCTGGCGCGCGACGTCGAGCGCCGCGCGCCCGGCCTCGCCACCAGCGCCTGGTGGAAGGAGGAGCGCCAGCGGCGTCTTCGTCGACTACAACCAGAACGCGAAGGACCGCACCGTCGCGTCGGCCTACTCGGTGCGCCCGAAGCCCGACGCGCGCGTCTCGACGCCGGTGACGTGGCAGGAACTGGACGACTGCGACCCGGCCGACTTCACGCTGTGGACGGTGCCGAAGCGCTTGCAGACGATCGGCGACCCGCACGCGGCGATCGATGCCCGCCCCGACTCGATCGAGCCGCTGCTCGAGCTCTCGGCGCGCCACGAGGCCGATGGCCAGGGTGATGCGCCGTGGCCGCCGCACTACCGCAAGGCGGCGGGCGAGCCGAAGCGCGCGCCACCGTCGGCGAGCGCGCGCGACGGCGCCGCTGATCGAGATCGCGCGCGCCGACCGCGAAGAAGACGCTGTCGCCGCCGCCGACGCGTGGAGGGCGCGCCATCCCGAGGCCGCCGCGCACCTCGAACCGGCGGACGTGCTCGTCGACCGCATGCGCGGCAGCTCGTCGCTGTGGTACCGCGTGCGGATCAACCTGACGCGCGTGCCGCCGAGCTGCGGCCGAAGGCGCCGAAGCCGAGTCGACCTGACGCGGTCAGCCGCCGAAGACCCGCGCCAGTTCGTACGGCGTCGTCACCTCGAGCTGGTCGTAGCGGCAATCTTGCGGCGGCTTGTCGGGGCGCCAGCGCATGAACGTGCGTCGCGTGGCGGAAGCGGTTGCCCTGCAGGTGGTCGTACTTGACCTCGCAGACGCGCTCCGGCCGCAGCGGCTGCCAGCTGAGGTCCTTGCCGCCGCTCCAGCGGCTCTGCGCGCCGGGCATCCGCTGCGCGTCGCCGACCACCGCGCCAGCCCCAGTCGCGCCACGGGTGCGAGGCGAGCGCGTCGTCGCGCAGCGGCGCCAGCTCCTGCAGCAGCTGCTGCCGCATGGCCATCGTGAACGACGACGTCACGCCGACGTGGTGCAGCGTGCCGGCGTCGTCGTAGAGGCCCAGCAGCAGCGAGCCAACGGCATCGGTGCGGTCCTTGTACCAGCGAAAGCCGGCGACGACGCAATCGGCGCTGCGCACGTGCTTGATCTTCAGCATCGCGCGCTTGCCCGGCTGGTACGGCCGCCGATTCGAGCTTCGCGACGACGCCGTCGAGACCGGCGCCTTCGAACTGCTCCAGCCAGCGCTCGGCCTCGGCGCGGTCGCGCGTCATCGGCGTGAGGTGCAGCGGCGGCCTCGCGCTGCCGAGCAGCCGCTCGAGCCGCATTCGCCGCTCGGACTGCGGCAACTGCCATCGTCGACTTGCCGCCCGCGCCGAGCAGGTCGAACGCGACGAAGCGCGCCGGCGTCTCCTGCGCGAGCTTGGCGATGCGCGACGCCGCGGGGTGGATGCGCTGCTGCAGCGCGTCGAAGTCGAGCCCGCGCGACGACGCGACGACGATCTCGCCGTCGAGCACGCAGCCTTTCGGCAGCGCGTCGTGCAGCGCCTGCTCGAGCTCGGGGAAGTAGCGATTCAGCGGCTTCAGGTCGCGGCTCTGCAGCAGCGTCTGCTCGGCACTGCGGAAGACGATCGCCCTGAAGCCGTCCCATTTCGGCTCGAAGAGAAACCCGGGCTCGACTGGGAGCGTCTCGGCGATCTTGGCCAGCATCGGCTTGATGGGCGTGGGGAGAGCGGCAGTCGACATGAGGTGATTGGACATTAAATGCCCCAAATGGTCGGTACCGAACTCCTGCAACCGCGGCGCCGAAAAGGGCATCGAGTCCTGTAAGGCCAACGGCCCCGGCGGGTCGATCAGGGACGAGACCTGAGCTTCGCTACCTCTGACCTGATGCGCGCGGTTTTGGGGGCTCCGGCGTCGGTGGGATCACACGCCTCAGGGATCCGTCCTTGTTGCTTCTGCCAAACCTCATGCCCCTAATTGGAAGGTGAAGGTCGGAATCTGGATTGCCGCGTCCATGTGGCAATGGACGACGAGCCAAGTCAGCGCGACGAACTGCGGTTTTGGGTTCTGATCGCAGTGCTGATTGCTGTGCTTGTGTTTGCAGTGCTGCTCACGCCCACCCTTGTTGCTTGGGCGCTGGGCAAGTGATCTGCAGCAGCGAAGCCCCAAAAGAAAACCCCGCCAAGCGGCGGGCTTGAACTCTCCAGCGTTCCAACCGGGGAGTGACCAGAGTCGACTCTACTGGTCACTCCAAACTGCTACCAACCTCCGGTGCGCATAGCTGGCCGTAAATCATTCACGAGAGCCCGGACAAACAGAGGCCCCGATCGCAGCGCCGCGATCGTGCATCAGGTGTGTGCGCGCGACGGTTTGAATGACCGGGCCTTGCGCTCGAACGCCGGCAGGCTTGAGATCTGCCAGCGACAAAGTTCACACGCGCATGGGCGTGCGCATGTCACGGCGAGCATGGTCCCTCCGCCCAGCAATGCCGGTGGCAGCGGCACTTCCTCTAACGGCGTGCAGTTTTCCCATTTATGCCCCGCTACATCCCGCTGTCGCAGCGGGACTCGGCCGATAGTTACGCGGGGGGATTGCGTGAGGACACTTGCCACACGCAGAACGCGCCGGCGCAGCGTCGTTTCCTGGCCCGTACACACCGACCGCACGACGAATCCCGTGAGCACCACGATCGACGACCAGGCCAAGACCAGCACGGCGCGGCGCAACCCTGCGCAGGCGGGGGAGTCGAGCGTTTCCATGAACCGTGGCGGTGTGCTGCTCGCGCTGCAGGCGCGTGCCCTCGCGCACGACGGTTTCCAGGAGGCCGCGACAGCGGTGGTCAGCGACCTCGCGCGCCAGTTGGCTTGCGAGCGCGTCAGCATCGGCTTCCACGTCAACGGTCGCGTGAAATTGGCGGCGGTTTCGCACCAGGCCGACTTCCGCGTCCGGCAAGACGCGGTGCAGGCGCTCGGGGCGGCGATGGAGGAGTCGCTGGAGCAGCGCGGCAGCGTGGTCTATCCGATGCCCACTGGCGGCGCGACCGGCGTCGCGCTGGCGCATGCGCAACTGGCGCGCCTGAACGGCAATGCGGCGATCACCACGGTTCCGTTCGGCGGACGCAACCGCGCGCTCGGCGCGCTGTTGTTCGAGCGCCGCCATGGCTTCGACGCGCGCGCGCTCGAACTGACCAAGGATGCGGCGATGTTCGTCGCACCCATCCTCGAACTCAAACACCGGCTCGACGCGCCGCTGGCCAGCCGCCTGGCGGACGCGGTCGCGCCACGCGGGCATCGGCACAACGGCTGGCCGGTGTCGCCGTGGGCGATGGCCGCCGCTGCAGGCACCGTCGCGCTGCTGGTGCTGACGCTGTGGCCGGCGACTTGGCGCGTGGTGGCGCCAGCGCGAATCGAAGGCGCGGCGCAGCGCGTGCTGGCCTCGCCGGTCGATGGCTTCATCCGCGAAGTGGGCGCGCGGCCGGGCGACGTGGTGCGCGGCGATCAACTGGTGATCGCGCTGGAGGACCAGGACCTCAGGCTCGAACGCGAGAAATGGAGCGCCGAGGCCGCGCAACTGGACAAGCAGTACCGCGAGGCGCTGAGCAAGGACGACGCGGCGCAGATCGTGATCGCGCGCTCCAAGCTGGAACAGGCGCAGGTGCAATTCGAACTGGCGTCGCGCCAGCTCGAGCGCACGCAGTTGCGCGCGCCGTTCGACGGCGTGGTGCTGAGCGGCGATTGGGTCCAGGCCATCGGCTCGCCGGTCAAGCGCGGACAGGAACTGATGGCGATCGCGCCGCAGCGCGAGCTGCGCGTGGTCGCCGAGGTCGACGAGCAGGACGTGGCGCTGGTGCGCGTCGGCCAGACCTCACGCGTCATGTTCGCCGGCCTGAGCAGCAAGCCGGTGGACTTCCGCGTTGCGCGCATCGCGCCGGTGGCCACCGCGCTGGAGGGCCGCAACGTGTTCGAGGTCGAGGGTCGCCTCGACGCCGCCGACGCGTCGCTGCGCGCTGGCCTGCGCGGCGTGGTCAAGATCGACATCGAACAGCGCAGCTTCGGTGCACAGCTGTGGCACAACGTCTCCAACTGGCTGCGCCGCGCCTGGTGGCAGGTGGTCGCATGAGCCGCCCGGCCGATCCGAAGGCGAATGCCGCAGCGCGCAGCGCGCAGGTTGCCCAATGAGCGCGGCCGCTCGCGAGTCGTTGCTGTCGCCGGACTGGTACCGCGTCGCGTCGATGCGGCCGCGGCTGCGCGACGGCGTGCGCGTGACGCGCCAGCGGGTGCGCGGCGAGACCTGGTACGTGCTGTCCGATCCGATGACCGGGCGCCACCATCGTTTCAACGGCCTGGCCTACGGCCTGATCGCCGCCTGCGACGGCCAGCGCACGCTCGACGAGGTGTGGGCCGCGCGCGCGGCGGCCGACGGCGACGACGCGGCGACACAGGGCGAGGCGATCCGCATCTTCAGCCAGGCCTTCGGCGCCAACCTGTTCATTGGCGACGTCGCGCCCGATGCAGCGGCCATCGTGCGCGCGCACACGCGCAGCGTCGGCGCAGCGCCGGCGCAGCGCGGTCAACCCGTTCGCGTTCCGGCTGCCGCTGTGGGACCCTGACGTCTGGCTCGAACGCCATGTGCATCGTGTGCGCGGCCTGTTCGGCCGCGCATCGCTGTGGGGCCTGGCGCTGATCGTCGCGCTCGGTGTGCTGCTGTTGGCGTTCAACGCCGACGCCGTCGCCGCGGCGACCCGACAGCACCTCGGCAGCGGCCGCCTGCTGCTGCTGATGTGGCTGGCCTATCCGCTGATCAAGGCGCTGCACGAGATGGCGCACGCGTTCGCGGTCAAGGCCTACGGCGGGCAGGTGCACGAGGTCGGCATCACGCTGCTGTGCCTGACGCCGGTGCCCTTTGTCGATGCTTCAGCCTCCGGCGCCTTCGCCGACAAGCGCGAGCGGGTCGCAGTGGCCGCGGCCGGCATCGTGGTCGAGGTGGTGCTGGCCGCTGCGGCGCTGACGCTGTGGCTGGCGCTGCAACCCGGGCTGCTGCGCGACGTCGCGTTCGCCGTGGTCGCCGTGACCGGCCTGTCGACCTTGTTGGTCAACGGCAACCCATTGCTGCGCTTCGACGGCTACTTCGTCGCCACCGACGCGCTCGAGTTGCCCAATCTCGCGCAGCGCAGCACGCGCTACTGGCAGCTGGCCATCAAGCGCCGGCTGTTGGGCTTGCAGGGCCTGCGCATGCCGGGCCTGGCGCGCGGCGAGCGCGCGTGGCTGCGCGCCTATGCGCCGCTGTCGTTCGTCTACCGTGCGCTGCTGCTGGTGTCGCTGGCGGTGTTGCTGGCCGATGTCAGCGCCTTGTTGGGCCTGCTCGTGCTCGGGCTCGCACTGTGGAGCTGCGCGATCAAGCCGGTGGTCGATGCGGCTGCCTACCTGTGGGGCTCGCCGGAGTTGACGCAGCAGCGCTGGCGCGCCGGTGCGGTCGGCTTCGGCTCGCTGGCGCTGGCGGGCCTGCTCGGCTTCGTCGTGCCGCTGCCTCATCGCACCCATGCGCCCGCGCTGGTATGGTTGCCCAACGAAGCCGTCGTGCGCCCGGCCAGTGACGGCTTCGTCGAGCAGATGCTGGTGGTCGACGGCCAACAGGTGACCGCCGGCACACCGCTGCTCAAGCTCAGCAACGATCCACTGACGGTCGAGCTGGAGCGCGTGGTGGCCGATCTGCAGCGCCGCGACGTCGAACGCGCGTCGTTGTTCACCGACGCGGCGCTGCGCCGCAGCGTGCTCGACGATGAGATCGCGCGCCTGGGCGCCGAGCGTGCGCGGCTGCAGCAGCGCGTCGACCAGTTGCTGGTGCGCGCTGCGCTCGATGGCCGCGTCGCGTTCGATCCGCGGATGCACGTCGCGGGCCGCTACTTGCCGCAGGGCCAGGTCGTGGGCCATGTGCTGCCGGTCGGTGCGCCGCCGTTGGTGCGCGTGCTGGTGCGGCACGACGACATCGCGCTGGTCAGCCGCCGTCCGGGCCCGATCCGCGTCGCGCTGGCCCACGGCGATCGCGGCTGGGCTGCCGGCGCAGCTGGAAGGCGCCACGCCGCGCGCCGCGGTGACGCTGCCCAGCGCCGCGCTCGGCGAAGCCGGCGGCGGAACCATCGCTTTGCGGCCCGGCGACAGCGCGTCGTTGACCGCGCGCGAGACATTCTTCGAACTCGACCTGCGCTTGCCGGCCACGGCGGTGGCCCACATCGGTGCGCGCGCGCTGGTCACCTTCGATCACGGCCATGCCAGTGCCGCCGAGCTGATCGGCGCTTTCGTGCGGCGCGCCTTCCTGCGCCACTTCGAACGATGAATACGCTGTCGTCACGCGCAGTCGCCTGGAGCGGCTACCCAGAACGCCGCGATGGCGCCGAACTGACCGCGCTGCACGATCTGTGGCGCACGCTGCAGGGCCGCCTCGAGCGCCGCAGCGCAGGACCGCTGCCCGGGCACCATGCGCAGGCCATCGCCGCGATGCAGGCTCGCCTGGCGGGTGCGGATCGCGCAGCGGTCGACGACGCGCTCGAAGCCGTGCGCCGCGTGCTGCGCCGCGACGGGCTGGCGAACGACGCGGCCCGTGCTGCCGCGCTGGGTGTGGCCGCCGCACTGATGGCGCGTTCGCTCGGCAAGACGCCCTACGAGACGCAACTGCAGGCTGCCTGGTTGATCGTGCAGGGGCGCTTCGTCGAGATGGCCACCGGCGAGGGCAAGACGCTGGCCGCCGGGCTGGCCGCCGCGGTCGGCGCGCTGTCAGGCGTGCCGGTGCACGTGATGACGGCCAACGACTACCTGGTGCAGCGCGACCGCGACGGCCTCGCGCCGTTCTACGACGCGCTCGGGCTGCGCTCGGCCGCGGTCGTGGCCACGCTGTCGCGCGAGCAGCGTGCAGGAGCCTATCAACACGATGTGGTGTACGTCACCGCCAAGGAACTGGCCTTCGACTACCTGAAGGACCACCTTCTCCTGCGCGGCGAACGGGATCCGCGCGTTCTGCGCGCGCGTGCACTCGACGATGCCCGCGCGCAGGACCCGGCGCTCCCCGGTTTGTGCTTCGCGGTCGTCGACGAAGCCGACAGCATCCTGCTCGACGAGGCCTGCACGCCGCTGATCCTGTCGGCGCGCGGCGCGCCGATCGATGACGCGGGCTTCCGCCGCGCCTTCGACCTCGCAGGCACGCTGGACGCGACGAGCGACTACACGGCGCTGCCGCTGCAGCGGCGGATGCAGCTGACCGATGCCGGCCGCGACCGCATCACGCAGGCCGTGCTGGGCGCCAAGGGCGTGTTGTGGCCACCGCGGCGTGCGCACGAGCTGGTCGAGGCGGCGCTGGCTGCGCGCGCGCTGTTCCGGCGCGACCGCGAATATGCGGTGACCGCCGACGGCATCGCGCTGATCGACGAGGTCACCGGCCGCATCGCCGAAGGGCGGCGCTGGACCGGCGCACTGCATCAGATGGTCGAGCTGGCCGAGGGCTTGCCGCTCAGCGCGCCGTCGACCACTGCGGCGCAGATCACGTATCAGCGCTTGTTTCCGCGCTATCTGCAGCTCGGCGGCATGAGCGGTACGCTGCTCGAGGCGGCGCCGGAGTTGCGCGTGCTCTACGACCGCGGTGTGGCGCCGGTGCCGCTGGCGCGCAGCAGTCGCCGCCATTGGCTCGGCGAGCGCGTCTACGCGAGTGCGGCGCGCAAGTGGGACGCGGTGGTTGCGCGGGTGCGCGCCGTCGCCGCCACCGGCCGGCCGGTGCTGGTCGGCACCGACAGCGTCGCCGCGTCGCAGCAACTGTCGCAGCGCCTGCAGGACGCCGGCATCGCCCACCAAGTGCTCAACGCGCTGCAGAACGCCGACGAAGCCGCGCGCATCGCCCGCGCCGGTCAGCGCGGCGTGGTCACGGTGACCACCAACATCGCCGGCCGCGGCACCGACATCCACCTCGACGATGGCAGCCGCGCGCTCGGTGGCCTGCACGTGATCGCGTGCATGCGCAACCGGTCGCGTCGCATCGACCGCCAGCTGATCGGCCGCTGTGCGCGCCACGGCGACCCCGGTAGCGCCGAGCGCCTGCTGTCGCTGGAAGACGAGCTGTTGACTCGCCTCGTGCCGGGTTGGCTGCGCCGGCTCGCCGCCGCCTGTGCACGCGGTGGAGAGCTGCATCCGTTCATCGCTCGCGCGCTGTTCGCCTTTGCGCAACGCGCGGCCGAGCGCACCGACCGTCGTCATCGCCACGCGCTGCGGCTGTCCGATCGCCTCGCCGCCGAGCTGCATGCGTTCGCCGGCCGGGCCGAGTAGTCACTGGAGAGTTGAAATGAAGAGCCAACCGATCCTGCTGTGCCTCGCCGCCGCGCTCAGCGGTGCCGTCCAGGCGCAGGCGCTGGATTGCATGATCCAGCCGCACCAGATCGTGCAGGTGGGCAGCGCGGTGCCCGGCGTCATCGACGGCATCGCCGTCGAGCGCGGCGATCGCGTGATCCAGGGCCAGCCGATCGTGCAGCTGCAGGCGCACGTCGAGCGCGCGGCGCTGGCGGTCGCGCGCGAGCGTGCGGAAGGCAACGGCGAGGTGAGGGTTGCCACCAGCTCGCAGGAACTGGCGCGCCGCGAGCTGCAGCGCGCGCAGGAGTTGTACGACCAGAACTTCGTCTCCAAGACCTACCTCGACAAGGCGCGTGCCGAGTCCGGCGTGGCGGGCGGGCGCATCGACCAGGCGCACGAACGCCGCAAACTCGCCAGCCGCGAAGTCGATCTGGCTGCCGCTCAACTCGAGCAGCGCACGATCCGGTCGCCGATATCCGGCGTCGTCGTCGAGCGTTTCATGTCGCCCGGCGAATACGTCGACCAGAAGCCCGTGCTGCGGCTGGCCAGCGTGGATCCATTGCGCGTCGACGTGCTGGTGCCGGCAATCGCCTTCGGCCAGGTCGAGCCCGGGATGAGCGGCAAGGTGGTGCCCGAGCTGTTGAACCAGGGCGAACACCACGCGGTGGTCAAGAGCGTCGACCGCGTGATCGACGCCGCCAGCAACACCTTCCGCGTGCGCTTAGAGCTGCCCAATCCGGCGGCGGCGATTCCCGCCGGACTGCGCTGCAAGGTCGACCTCGGCCTGAAGCTGCCTGTATCGGCCGCCGCGCCGGCAACGCGCACCGCGGCCAAGCCCTGAGGCGGGCTCCATCAGATCCTGACGATCATGCTGCAGCTGCTGCGCCGCTTTTTTGCGCTGCCCGATGAGCGGGTGGCGCGGCGCATGGCCGCGGTGGAGGAACTCGAGCCGCGCATCCTGTACTCGGCCGAACTCAACCCCGCACTGATGGCGATGGATCCCGGCCTGGCCGAGGTGTGCACGATCGAGGTCGATCCGGCGCCGGTGCCAGCCACGCAGGACGAGCAGCAGCGCCACCGTGAGATCGTGTTCGTCGACAGCGGAGTCGCCGATGCGCAGGCGCTGATCGACGACCTGCGTGCACGCAGCGGTGCCGACATCGTGGTCGTGCAGTTGGACACGCAGCAGGACGGCGTCACGCAGATCACTGCGGCGCTGGCCGACCAGCATGACGTCGACGCCGTGCACATCGTGTCGCACGGCACCGACCGCGCGCTGAAGATCGGCTCGACATGGGTCACCGCCGACGGCGTCGACGCGCGCGCCGGCCAGTTCGCACAGTGGCGCAACGCGCTGTCGGCCGATGCCGACTTGCTGCTCTACGGCTGCGATCTGGCGGCCGGCGCGCAGGGGCAGGCGCTGCTGCAGCGGTTGCACGAGCTGACCGGTGCCGACGTGGCTGCCAGCGACGACCCCACCGGCGGGCGTTCACTCGGCGGCGACTGGGACCTGGAGTACGCCGCCGGCGCGATCGAAGCGACCAACCCGTTCAGCGCCACGGCGCGCGACGATTGGCAAGGGCTGCTCGCTAGCTTCACGGTCACCAACACCGACGACTCGGGCGCCGGCTCGCTGCGCCAGGCGATCATCGACGCCAACGCGCTGGCCGGCGCCGACACCATCGACTTCGCCATCGTCGGCAGCGGCGTGCAGACCATCAACCTGCTGTCGGCGCTGCCGACGATCACCGAGACGGTGACCATCGATGCCACCACGCAGGCCGGCTATGCCAGCGGCGCGCCGACGGTCGTGCTGGAAGGCGGCGGCGCCGGCGCCAACGCCAACGGCATCACCCTGCAGGCCAGCAACAGCACGGTGCGCGGGTTGCAGATCCAGGGCTTCGTCAACGGCAGCTCGGGCACAACCGGTGCCGGCATCATGATCGACGGCAGCACCGGTGGCGGCGACAACAACACGATCAGCGACAACGTGCTGACGCACAACAACGAGTCGGCCACCGGCGCGGTCGGTGCGATCGTCATCACCGGCGCTGCCGACAACAACCTGATCACCGCCAACCGGCTTATCGACAACAACAGCGACGGCATCCGCTTCGCCGATGCCTCCAGCACCGGCAACCAGATCACCAACAACCTGATCAGCGGCAGCGGCGACGACGGCGTCAAGCTGTCGGGCGCCAACATCATCTTCACCGGCAACACCGTCAGCGGCACGCAGCGCCTGACCGGCGGCGCGGCGGCGGTCGAGGTGGCTTCGGTGACCGGCAGCAGCCTGATCGCCAACAACACGATCACGAACGACGGCGCACACGGCAGCGAAGGCGGCATCTGGATCCTCGGCTCCAGCGGCGTCACTGTGAGTGGCAACACCGTATCGGGAATGAGCGGCTCGGGCATCGCGGTCGACGCCGCCTCCAGCGGCATCACGCTGACGCAGAACAGCGTCTCCAACAACGGTCGTCTCGGCATCGACCTGTTGCCCGCCGGCCCGGCCGATCCGGCCAACGGCGTGACGCCCAACGACGTCGGCGACGCCGATGCGGGCGCCAACGGCCTGCTCAACTTCCCGGTGCTGAGTTCGGCGGTGGTCAACTCCACTGCGCAGACCACCGTGGCCGGCAGCTTCGACGGCCTGGCCGCGGTCAACACCTATCGCGTCGAGTTCTTCGCCAGCACGGCGGTCGATGCCTCCGGGCCATGGCGAGGCGCAGCGCTACCTCGGCCACGTCGACGTGGTCACCGACGGCGCGGGCCAGGCCACGTTCAACGTCGCGCTGGCCGCCACCGTCGCCGCCGGTGAGAGTGTCAGCGCGACGGCCACCGACCTGACCACCAGCGAGACCTCGGAGCTGAGCGCGGGCATCAGCGCGATCAACAGCGCGCCGGTGCTCGACGCCAGCCGCAGTCCGACGCTGGCCACGATCATCGAGGACGCCGCCGCGCCGGTGGGTGCGGTGGGCACACTGGTGTCGAGCCTGGTCGACTTCGCATCGCCGGCGGGCGAGGTCGACAACGTCACCGACGCCGACACGATTGCGCTGCTCGGGGTCGCGATCACCGGCGCCGACACCAGCAACGGCACGTGGTGGATCTCGACCAACAACGGCACCAATTGGAGCGCGCTGGGCGCGGTGAGCGACGCGTCAGCGCGCCTGCTGGCTGCCGACGGCAGCACGCGCATCGCGTTCCAGCCCAACGCCGACTACAACGGCACGCAGAGCGCGGCCATCACCTTCCGCGCCTGGGACGGCACGAGCGGCAACAACGGCGGCAATGCAGACCCCACCGTCAACGGCGGCATCACCGCGTTCTCGACCGCCACCGACACGGCCAGCCTGACCGTCACCGCGGTCAACGACGCGCCGGTGCTGAGCAGCGTCGGCCTGACCGTCAGCGAAGGCCAGACCGTCACCTTGAGCGGTGCCAACATCGGCATCAGCGACGTCGACAGCGCGAGCTTCACCTACAGCGTCAGCGGCCTGAGCGGCGGCATCTTCCAGTTGAGCGGCGCGCCGGGCGTGCCGATCACCAGCTTCACCAGCGCGCAGCTGACGGGCGGGTTGGTGCAGTTCGTCGACGACGACAACGAGCTTGCGCCATCGTTCAGCCTGACCGCCAGCGATGGCAGTGCCAGCTCGAGCACGGTGGCCGCGACAATCACATACACGCCGGTCAATGACGCGCCGGTGCTGGCCAACACGCCGTTGACGTTGACCGTCGCCGAAGACGCCGGCGCGCCGGTCGGCGCGGTGGGTTCGCTGATCGGCGCCTACAGCGGCGGCATCACCGATCCCGACACGGCCGCAGTGCGCGGCATTGCGATCACGGCGACCGACGAGACCAACGGCACCTGGTACTACAGCACCAACGGCGGCGCGAGCTGGAACACCGTGGGCGCGGTGAGCAACACGTCGGCGCTGCTCTTGGCCGACGACGGCAACACGCGCCTGTACTTCACGCCGGGCGCCAACTACAACGGCAGCAGCAGCGCCGCGCTGACGCTGCGCGCCTGGGACCGCACCGGCGGCGTCGCCGGCACCCTGGTCGACGCCAGCAGCAACGGTGGCACGACGGAATTCTCCAGCGCCACTGACGTCATCGACGTGACGGTCACCGCGGTCAACGACGCGCCGGTGATCAGCAGCGACGGCGGCGGCGCGAGCGCCAGCGTCAACGTCGCCGAGAACACGACGGCGGTCACCACCGTCACCGCCACCGACGTCGACACCGGCGCGACACTGACCTATTCGATCGCCGGCGGCGCCGACGCCGCGCACTTCACGATCAACCCGACGACCGGTGCGCTGAGCTTCGCCGCCGCACCGGACTTCGAGGCGCCGAGCGACGCCGGCGCCAACAACGTCTACGACGTCGTCGTCCAGGTCAGCGACGGCACGGCCACCGACACGCAGGCCATCGCCGTCACGGTGACGGCGGTCAACGACAACGCGCCGGTGATCGGCAGCAACGGCGGCGGCGCGAGCGCCAGCGTCAGCGTCGCCGAGAACACCACGGCAGTGACCACGGTCGCCGCCACTGACGCCGACGCCGGCGGCACGCTGATCTACACGATCGTCGGCGGCGCCGATGCCGCGCGCTTCACGATCAACCCGACCACCGGCGCACTGAGCTTTCGTGAGCGCGCCGGACTTCGAGGCCCCGGCCGATGCGGGCGGCAACAACGTCTACGACGTCATCGTGCAGGTCAGCGACGGCACGCTGACCGACACGCAAGCGATCGCGGTCGCGGTGACCGCGATCGACGACAACGTGCCCGTGATCACCAGCAACGGCGGCGGCGCCAGCGTCAGCGTCAACGTGGCGGAGAACACCACCGCGGTCACCACGGTCACCGCATCCGACGCCGACGCCGGAAGCACGCTGACCTACGCGATCGTCGGTGGCGCCGACGCGGCGCGGTTCACCGTTGACGGCAACACCGGGACACTGACGTTCGCCAGCGCGCCCGATTTCGAGACCGCAGGCGATGCAGATGCCGACAACGGCTACGACGTCACTGTGCGGGTGTCCGACGGCACGCAGGCCGCCGTGCAGACCCTGCACGTCACGGTGAGCAACACCAACGAGGCGCCGACCGCATTGCAGGTCACCGGCGGCGCCGTGCTCGAACGCTCGCCAGCCGGCACGTTGGTGGCGACGGTCAGCGTGGCCGATCCCGACGCCGGCGAACTGTTCACTTTCAGCTCTGGTCACCGACGCCAATGGACGCTTCGTGATCGACCCGGCGAGCGGACGCCTGCTGGTGTCGAACAGCGCATCGCTGGACTTCGCCAGCGCGTCGCAGCACACGCTGACCGTGCAGGTCACCGACGCTGGCGGGCTGAGTCACCAACAGACGGTGGTCGTCGACGTGGCGCCGATCGTCGTGCTAGCAGGAGCTGCCGCCGCTGACGCCGCCCAGCGTGCCGTGGTCGCCACCCGCACCGGTGCTGCAAGAACCTGCACCGCCGTCCGGCGGCACGCCGAACACCGTAGCGCCACCGACCAGTGGCACGCCGCCCTCCGGGGGCGGTGGCGCCACGCTGCCACCGGCGCTGGAGATGGCTCCGTCGCGTGCAACGATCGTCGACGATGGCACCGATGCGGCGCGCGGCGGGCGCAGCGCGGCGCGGGCCGTCAAGCTGCGCGAAGACGGCGACAACGCGTCGATCGCACTGTCGTTCGCGCTGCTCAATCCCGAAGAACTGCAGGCCCAGGCGGTCGCAGCCGACGAGTCGTCGCTGCAACGTTCGGTCGATGCGCTGCTGCGCCAGTCATTCGGGCTGACTCGCGGCCAGGCCGTTCAGATCGACGAACCACCGAGCGAGCCGCGTGACCAGAGCACGACCGAAGCGATTCTGCGTGTGGTCACCGATCCGGTGAAGGTGAGCAGCGTGGCCTTCACGGCCGGCTTCGTCTGGTGGCTCACCCGCGGCGGCGGCCTGCTGGCAACGATGCTGATGGGCATCCCGGCATGGCGTCACATCGACCTGGCACCGGTTCTTGCACGCGGGTTCGACGAGGACGACGAAGACGACGACGAGTTCGATCTGCTGCCGGAGGCGACTGAACCGAGCCGCCTCGACGTGTTGTCGGAACTGCGCATGCGCAGCATGACGGAAGCCCCGTCGTTCGACAGTGTGCTGGACGATGGCGACGGTTCGCCGGCGGCGGACCTGTTCGATCCCGTTGGTTCGCGAGCCGCAGCAAGCGGAAGACGATGAAGATCTCGAGCCCTCTGGTGCAGATGACGACAGCGCTGGTCGCCTTGACCGGCACGCTGCTGATGCTGGCTGACCTGTTTTTCGGCGTGCTGTCCAGTCACGACGTGGAAACCATGCGCGCACGCAAGCAGGTCGGCGAATCGCTGGCCGTGCAGGTGGCCGCGCTGATGGAGCGCGACGAGCGCGATCTGTTGCAGCGCACGCTCGCGGCGGTGCTCGAACGCAATTCCGACGTGCGCTCGCTGGCCATCCGCCGCGCCGATGGCAAGGTCGTGATGCAGTTGGGCGATCACCCCGCAGCGTGGCGCGAGGGGGTCGGCGAACGCTCGACGATCGACCGGGTCGCCGTGCCGCTGAACGCCGGGGCCGGCCGCTGGGGTCAGTTCGAGGTCGCGTTCCGCGCGCCCTCGGGGCATCCCGTCGTGCGCTGGTTGAGCGAACCGATGGTGCTGGTGCTGCTGTTCATGTCGACCGCCGGAGCGGTCGCGTTCGCGCTGTACCTGCGTCGTGCGCTTCTGCACCTGGATCCGGCATCGGTCATTCCCGAGCGCGTGCAAGGTGCCTTCGACACCATGAGCGAAGGTGTGGTGGTGTTGGACACGCGCGGCCGCGTGCTGTTGACCAACAAGGCGTTCCGTGCGCTGCACGCCGAGGCTCCGGCGGTGCGCACCGGTGTGCCGTTGTCGACGCTGCCGTGGCTGGCAGCCAACCTGGATGCGGACGTCGCGACGCACCCGTGGGTGCGCGCGATGAGCGAGCGCACCGCCATGACCGGCATGACGCTGGACATCGGGCAAGCCGACGCGTCGCGTCACCTGGTGGTCAACTGCGCGCCGATCGCCGACCCCGGCGGCGCGGCTCGCGGCTGCCTGGCCACCTTCAACGACGTCACCGAGCTGCATCGCGCCAATGCGCAGTTGCGCGACACGCTGGGGCAGTTGTCGAGCTCCAAGGCGGTCATCGAGCTGAAGAACCAGGAACTTCACCGCATGGCCACGCGAGACGGCTTGAGTGGTTGCCTGAACCGGCGGGCGTTCCACGAACAGCTCACGCCGCTGTTCGCGCGGTCGCAGAAGCAGGGATTTCCGCTCAGCTGCCTGATGATCGACATTGACCACTTCAAGTCGGTCAACGACACCTACGGTCATTCCACAGGCGACCGTGTCATTCAGGAGGTGGCCAAGCACATCAGCGCGGCAGCTGACGCCAGCGACTTGGTGTGCCGCTACGGTGGCGAGGAATTCTGTGTTGTCACAGCAAACCTGTCTGTCGAGGAGACGCGCGCCCTCGCCGAGCGAATCCGGCACCGAGTTGAGCACAGCGCGGCGCTGAGTGACGTCGCCGACGTCAAGGTGACGGTCAGTGTCGGCGTGCACACGCGCGGCGCCGGCGCAACTTCGATCGCCGAGCTGATCGACCTCGCGGATCAGGCGCTGTACCGGTCCAAGCGCAGTGGCCGCAACCGCGTCAGCATGTTCGCGGGCCCGCAGGCCGCGGCTTCGTTGGTGCTCTGACGCGATGACCGCACGCAAGACTGCCAAACGCCGGGTCGGGCCAGAAGACAGCGGTGCGGCCTCGCAAGCACCGGCCAGCGGCTTCACCGCCGCCGACGCTGCGGGGCGCTCGAGCGCCGATGGGGCCGCGCGCGTGCTGATCGCGGCGCTGCTCGCGCTGGCGATCGCCCCACCGCTGCTGGTGGGAGCTGTCGGCATCTGGATCGAAGGGGAGCGTGCCCAGTCGTCGGTACAAGCCTTGGCCACTTTGGTCCGACGCGAGCTGGCGGTGCCGGAGGCACCGTCGTCGGCGGCTGCGATCGCTGCGCGCGTCGCACCAGGGGTCGAGGTCGTTGGGGAGGTAGGGACCGTCACGTTCACCGACCAGACGGCGCAGCGACTGTATGGACATCCCGACGCGCTGATGCCGCCGCGAATCAGCGCGACGCGCGAGATCGCATGGCCGAACGGTAACGCCCAGATCGAAGTCGCGCGCAGCCTGGCGGGAGCGCTGCTGGTTGCGGCGTCGTGTGCGTTGCTGTCCGTCGGGATGGCCGTGCTGTTGTGGCGCAAGGCGCTGCGCCGTCCGCTGGACACGCTGCGGCGCGCTGAGGCGCTGTTGGGCGCGTTGTCGCGCCGCGACGTACTGACAGGGCTGCACAACCGCAACGGCCTGCGGGTGAGACTTTCGCGCTCGCTCGAACGCAACCACACCACGCGGCGCGGCGTGGCCGTGCTGGTCATCGACGTCGATCGCTTTCGCCTGATCAACCAGTCGTTGGGCCACAAGGCCGGCGATCAGCTGTTGTGCGGGGTGGCCGACCGCATCCGGGCGGTGACGAGAATGGACGACGTGGTCGCGCGGCTGGGTAGTGACCAGTTCGCCGTGCTGGTCGAAGGCGCAGCGCAGCCGGCGCACGCGATGGCGCGCAATCTGCTGCGCGCCACCGAGCCCGCGTACCTGCTCAACGGGCAGGAGACCATCGCCACGCTGAGCATCGGCATCGCTTTGGCCGGCGAGTCGGCCACTGGCGTCGATGAGTTGCTGACGTGCGCCGAGACCGCGGCACGCGCTGCCAAGGCAGCCGGCGGCGGACGCGCCTGTACCTTCGATGCGGCGATGCAAACCCACAGCGACGAGCAGCTGACGGTCGAGCGCCAACTGCGGCAGGCGCTGCTCGAGCAGCAGTTTTCCCTCGCCTACCAGCCGATCGCCGACCTGGACGACGGGCGCATCGTCGGCGTCGAGGCACTGATCCGCTGGAATCATCCGACGCGGGGCGTGGTCGCTCCGGCAGAGTTCGTTCCCCTGCTGGAGCAGAACGGCCTGATCGTGCCAACTGGACGCTGGGTCCTCGAGAAGGCGTGCCGCCAGTTCTCGCAATGGGTCGCAGCGGGTGCACAAGACCTGACGCTGTCGGTCAACGTGTCGCCGCGTCAGTTCGCCGAGCCGGACTTCGTCGAAAGCGTGTTGTCCGTGTTGAGCAAGACGCACGTCGCAGCGCATCACCTGCAGCTTGAGGTCACGGAGGGCCTGCTGCTCGATCCGTCGACCCAGACCTTGGCGAAGCTGGATGCCCTGGCCTCGGGCGGCATCAAGATCGCGGTCGATGACTTTGGCATGGGCTACTCGTCACTCGCCTACCTGAAGCGATTCCGCTTGAACGCGCTGAAGATCGACCGCATGTTCGTGCACGACATGACATTGCAGCGGCGCGACGCCGCGATCGTGCACGCGATCATTGATCTCGGCCACGGCCTCGGCCTTCACGTCACGGCCGAAGGCGTCGAAACGTCTGAACAGTTCCACCACCTGCGACAACTTGGCTGCGACTGGGTGCAGGGCTATCTGATCGCGCAGCCGCTGTCCGAAGGCGACATGGGTTCGATGCTCAGCCCCGCGAAGTCACCGTCATGGCACGAAACCAAGTCGGGCACACCGAGCTTGTCCGCGCCACTCGATTGGATGCAAGAGCAGGCGTGATCGGCTGCGCGACAGCGGCAAGTGTCAGGCTGGCAGCCACACGCGGCAGTGAGCTTGATGTCTACCCTGGATCGCGACCAAGTTGCGAGGCGCCTGGGACAACGTCGAACAGAATGCAGGGCTTTCCTGCCCTTCGTTTGATCTCTCGCAGTGAGCGTCTCAGAATGACGCCCGATGAACCGGCGCAACCTACCGCGGCACTCTCTTGAGTTCAAGCGTTAGAGTCGATGAGGTCCCCATGACTTCTGACGAACAAGCCATTCGCAATCTCGTGCGGGAAGCGCCTTGTCCATTCTGTCGAAGCAAGCGAGCGGCTCGTGGGTTTTGGTGCGCGACGCCAACATGCTGCCACCAACGGCATAGCGTTTGACCCTCTGGCGATTTGCCTGACCGTACGAATGAATCGGTGGACCATTGCCGGCCGTGCGGGCTTGATTGGCCTGTGTGCTTGCGTCCTGCGTGCCACTGCCACAGCGCGCCAGTATCCCTACGCTGTGGCAACCGTCGCCGAATTTCGGCGAGCGCCTGCCGACCTTCGTCGTGATTCACTACACCGGCGCCGACAGCGCGTCGGCTGCGGTGCGCACGTTGACCAGCCGGCAGTCGCAGGTCAGCGCCCATTACCTGATCTCGCGCGATGGCACCATCGTTCAATTGGTCGATGAGCGCTCCCGGGCTTGGCATGCCGGCGAGTCCAGGTGGGGCGCCCTCGTGGATTTGAACTCCGCCTCCATCGGCATCGAACTCGACAACGAAGGCCGCTCCGCCTATCCGCAGATCCAGATCGACGCGTTGCTAAGCCTGCTGTCGGACCTGCGTCAGCGCTACCGTCTGCCGGCGGCCAACTTTCTCGGCCACTCCGACGTCGCCCCTCGACGCAAGCTCGATCCAGGCCCACTATTCCCTTGGCGGCAGTTGGCAGCCAGCGGCTTTGGGTTGTGGTGCGAGGCTCCGTACCCGGAACCTCCGCCGGGATTCGACGCAATCACTGGCCTGCGCGCACTTGGCTACGACACACGCCAACCAGAAGCCGCGCTCAGCGCGTTCCGTGCACGCTACACCCCGGATGCGCCGCCATCGGATCCAGTTGAGCGCGATCGCGCGTTGATCCATTGTTTGACTCAAGCGTCACTCGACAGGTAGCACGGCGGCGCCGGTCTTCGCTTGCACGACGCGAAGGTCAGGGCAGAGTAGGAGAACCGGCGCATGTGCGATCCATTGGCGGTCCGCTATCGGCCACTTTCGGACCTTCGGCAAAGGCAGCCGAGCGTCTCACTTCAGGGTCCGAAGCGGCCATTGCGCGGCGCCCAAGCACGGGAACGCGTCAGGCCAGATCGAAGCGATCAAGGTTCATCACCTTGGTCCAGGCGGCGACGAAGTCCCGCACGAGCTTCTCCTTGCCGTCGGAGCTGGCATAGACCTCGGCATAGGCGCGCAACACCGAGTTGGAGCCGAAGATCAGGTCGTTGCGGGTGGCGGTGTACTTCGGCTGGCCGCTCTTGCGGTCCTTGCCCGCGAACAGCTCGGCCTGGCTGTCGACTGCCTTCCACTCGGTGCCCATATCCAGGAGATGGACGAAGAAGTCATTGCTCAGCATGCCGACCCGGTCGGTGAACACGCCGTGCCGGCTGCCATCCGCATTGGTGCCGAGCACGCGCAGGCCGCCGACCAGCGCGGTCATCTCTGGCGCGGTCAGCATCAGCAGCTGGGCCTTGTCGACCAGCAGTGCCTCGGTCGTCGCGTCGATCCGGCCCTTCTTGTAGTTGCGGAAGCCGTCGGCCAGCGGCTCGAGCACCGAGAAGGACTCGACATCCGTCTGCGCCTGCGTGGCGTCGACGCGACCCGGCACGAACGGCACCTCGATCGAGACGCCGGCCGCCTTGGCCGCCTGTTCGACGCCGACGTTGCCGGCCAGCACGATCACATCGGCCAGCGAGACTTTGCCGGAGGCCTTCTGGATCTCGACCAGCTTGGGCAGGGCCTGGACGCCGAGCTCGTTGACCTCCCACCCCTTCTGTGGCGCCAGCGCCAGGCGCGCGCCGTTGGCGCCGCCGCGCTTGTCGCCACCGCGGAAAGTCGAGGCTGAGGCCCAGGCCACCGACACCAGCTGGCCGACCGAGAGTCCGGACGCGGCGATCTTGACCTTCAGCTCGGCGATGTCCGCCGCCGTCGGGTGGTGGGTTGCGGCTGGCAGCGGGTCCTGCCAGATCAGATCTTCCTTCGGCACTTCGGGGCCTAGGTAGCGCGCCTTCGGCCCCATGTCGCGGTGGGTCAGCTTGAACCAGGCGCGGGCGAAGGCTTCAGCGAAGGCCTGCGGGTCCTCGAGGAAGCGCCTGGAGATCTTGCCGAACTCCGGGTCGAAGCGCAGTGTCAGGTCGGTGGTCAGCATCGTCGGCTTGTGGAACTTGCCCGGCACATGCGCATCCGGAATGATCTCGGGCGCGTCCTTGGCCACCCATTGCTTGGCGCCGGCTGGCGACTCGGTCGGCTCCCACTCGAACTTGAACAGGTTCTCGAAGAAGTTGTTGCTCCACAGCGTCGGGGTCCTGGTCCAGGTCACCTCGAGGCCGCTGGAGAGCAGTGTCCTTGCCGTGGCGCTTGCCCAAAGCTGCTGGTCCAGCCGAGGCCCTGTGCCTCGATGGAACAGCCCTCGGGTTCCGGGCCCTTGTGCGATTCCGGCGCGGCGCCATGGGCCTTGCCGAAGGTGTGGCCGCCAGCGATCAGCGCGACGGTCTCCTCGTCGTCCATCGCCATGCGGCCGAAGGTGGCGCGGATGTCCTTGGCCGCGGCCATGTAGTCGCCGCTGGCGTTCGGGCCTTGCGGGTTCACGTAGATCAGGCCCATATGGGTGGCGCCCAGGCTGTTGATCAGCTCGCGCTCGCCCTGGAAGCGCTTGTCGTCGCCGAGCCACTTGTTTTCCGCGCCCCAGCCGACGTCCAGGTCCGGTTCCCAGACGTCCTCGCGGCCGGCGCCGAAGCCGAAGGTGCGAAAGCCCATCGACTCGAGCGCCACATTGCCGGCCAGGATCATCAGGTCGGCCCAGGAGATCTGTTGGCCGTACTTCTGCTTGATCGGCCACAGCAGGCGGCGCGACTTGTCGATGTTGACGTTGTCGGGCCAGGAATTCAGCGGCGCGAAACGCTGCTGGCCACGCCCGCCGCCGCCGCGGCCGTCGGTGGTGCGGTAGGTGCCGGCCGAGTGCCAGGCCATGCGGATCATCTGCGGGCCGTAGTGGCCAAAGTCGGCCGGCCACCAGTCCTGGCTGTCGGTCATCAGCTTGACCAGATCGGCCTTCAGCGCCTTGTAATCGAGCTTCTTGAACTCTTCGGCGTAGTCGAACCTTTCGCCCAGCGGGTTGGACTTGTTCGAGTGCTGGTTCAGCAGGTCCACGCGCAACTGATTCGGCCACCAGTCCTTGTTCGACGTGCCACCGCCTGCGGCATGGTGGAAGGGGCACTTGGCTTCGCTTGTCATGGACGCTCTCCTTGGTCTGCGCCGGCGGGCACATCGGTTGTCGGTAAGACTAGCTCTTGCTTCAACATCCTTCAAATCGAGTAATGCAACGTGGTCAATAGCGAAATACTTTGAAGGCGAGTTGCACAGGATCGAGGCGCAGCGTGGCTGCTACCTAAGGGGCTCAACGCCATGTCGAGCAAGCTAGTCATCGGTTCGGAAAGGTCGCATCCGCGGAACGGCGGCAACTGCAGAGCTTCTCCCGCGTGACAATGGTCTTCTTGACGGCGCCGCTGGGCTTGATCGGCGTCGTGCCCGCGCTGCTGGCTTTCAGCTCGCCCTTCGGGTTCGTCGCGCTCCTGGGTGTGATTGCACTCGGCGGGATGATCATGCGCAACTCGGTGATCCTGATCGACCAGATCGATCAAGACATCGTGCGCGGGACGGCACCCTGGAGTGCGATCGTAGAAGCGACGGTGCGCCGATCGCGACCCGTCGTGCTCATTGCAGCGGCCGCGGTCTTGGCGATGATTCCTTTGACGCGCAGCGTGTTCTGGGGGCCGATGGCGATCTCCATCATGGGCGGCCTGGTGGTCGCGACGGCCTTGCTCTGGTGTTCGTACCGGCCTTGTACGCGGCGTGGTTCAAGGTTCGACGGACAACGGCCATCGAGGCGTCCGCGCAGACGTTGGCGATTGCAGCCACGGTCGCCCGAATCGGCAGGGCAGAGTCGCTCACGTCGGCTGGCCCGCGGATTGCTTTGAATCCAACGCTGCCTGAGCCACGGTTCCGTGGCGAAGCATTGACTACAGGATGTTGGTATGCGCATTCTTGGAGCCGCACTGTGCTTGGCGGCAGCGATGTCGCCAGTGCGGGCTGACGACATCGTGACCGTGCTGGAACGTTCGCAGCGGCTGCGCCTCGAGCAACGCGTCGTTGCCTCCGACAGCGAACGTGTCCAGCGGGTGCGAGCAAGCTTCAATCGTTTGTTGACCCAGGCCCGGATCACGTCCGGATCGGTCGAGCTGAAGGTGATGCAAGGCGGTATTCAGGCCGAAGCCATGCTGGGCCGCTTGCTCGTGGTGGGTGACGCCGTCGGCGATCTGCCCGATGCCGAACGGCTGCTCTTGTTGGCACATGAACTGAGCCATCTGACGCTCGGCCACTGGCAAGCCGTTTGCGCTGTCTACCGCAGACACGTTCCAGGCGATGTTCGACCCGATACGACCGACCCCGTGGCTGCCGCGCTCGGCCGGGAGGCCCACGAGTTGTCTTATCGGCACGAGTTCGAGGCCGACGCCCATGGCTTCGCCCTCGCACGCCAGCTGGGTGTCACGCTGGACGATGCGTTTTCCCTGCTGATGCGCCAGCCGATGCAGAGCGACAGCGCCACCCACCCGGCCACACGACGTCGCATCGCGCAGTTCCGCGTGCTGCAAGCGCACGCTGAGGCGCTCGACGATCAAGGTGGTGCGTTGCGCACAGGTCAGGTGAGCACACCGTCGCCACGCTGACGATCCAGGCTGCATAGAACTTCAGGTCATCTGGCCAGACGGCATGCGCACAGCGACCAAGGGCCACTAGTAGCCGCCCCAGTCGGTGGCGTCCCAACTTCTCGCGACGCAGACCGGCTGAACTCGCCAGTGATCTTCTTCCAGGGGCTCGACGACAAGGTGGTGACGCCGGCACAGTCCGAGTCCATGGTCGCAGCCATGAAGAGGCGCGGCGTCCCGGTCGAGTATCACGCCTTCGAAGGTGAGGGCCATGGCTTCCGCAAGGCAGCGACGATCGAGAGGTGCCTCGAGGCCGAACTGGCCTTCTATGAGCGGGTGTTCGGCTTCGGGCCGGCGCGGTCGGACGGCGCGTGACCACTGTCTCGGCTGTCTCGCCGTCGCCGCGCGCGTGGGTTGCATCACCGGATGGTGCGACCGCGCACAGGGTCCGTGATGGCTACGTTGCCGACGCTCGAATCACGTCGGGGAAGGCCGGCACCTGGTCCGCACCGCGAGCTCATACGGTCGAGAAACGGCCAGCGGCGTAGGGCGAACCGCCTCGTGTGCGTCCTACGGCAGCAGTACCTCGCACAGCTGCCGTTGGAGCCAGTGCCGGTAACCGGGCCGAAGGACTGCTTGATGCAAGTGAGCGTGAGTACGCCCGCCGGCGGCCAACGGCAGCAAGCGCTGCATTGCTGCCGCTCAGCTCAGCGCGGCGAAGGACAGCCTCGGTCGATAGCAGTCGAAGGGCAGGTCGGCAATCGGCCACTGCTGACATCCAAGCCGACGCAGCCAATGACGGCTTCAGGCTGGCTGGGGTCTGTCAGGTTCGGCAGTTGAACGACAGCTATTGCTGAGACCTACCGTTGGTCCTGACTCAGAGTCGTTGCAGTTTGCGTGCAGCACCGGCGTAGAGCACTTCTCGCATCGCCGCGGAGGCGCGCGCGTGGAAAGCAACCGCTGTGGGATCGAAATCTCGGGCCGGGACGGGCGTGCGCTCAAAATGCCCGTACCGGTCCTCACCCCGCACCAACGCCGCGCAATCCCAACTTCCTACCACCTGTTTGGTCGTAGGCGGCATGAAATGCATCGACACGCCGATGCGCCGATCCGAAGACAGATTCGGCCCCGAACCATGTGCCAGGCAATAGTTGTGCAAAGACATTTGCCCGGACTGCAAAGGCATGAAAGCGGCGCGCGACTCATCCAGCCCGGGAATCGACTGCCCGCGTGTCAGCATGTTGTCCTCGTCGTAGGTATCCTGGTGCGACAACGTTTCGCCTACGTGGGTCCCCGGCATGACCTTCATGCACCCCGCCTCGACGCTGGCATCGGAAATGGCGAACCAAGCCGTGACGACGTTGCGCGAAGACAATCCCCAGTAGGTGTTGTCCTGGTGCCAGGATACGAAGCTCTTCGAGCCGGCGTCCTTGATCCAAAAGATGGTGCTCCAGCACAGTATGTCAGGTCCGATGAGTTGTTCGACCGGGTCCAGGACGCGCGAATCGCGGATCAGTTCATCGAGCCACTTGAACAGCAAGTAAGCCCGGCTACGCTGCACGGCCTCGAGCTTCCCGCCCTGGCGGGCCTCGACCGCCTCGAGTTGACGTCGCAGGCCAAACGCTTCCGCCGCCGGCATCACCGGGACGGGGCAGACATAACCGTCACGTTCGTACTGCGCGACTTGTTGTGCTGTGAGCGTCATTGATTCCATCATACAAAGTATGGGCTGGTCGGCCACGGGTGCTGCCTCCTCCAAGCAGTTGGTCGACCGCAGTTGGAATCAAGTCATCGAGACAAGCACCGATGCCTTCCCCGATAGCTGACCCTGTCGGTCGCAATTCGGCCAGAAGCTGCATTCACTTTGCCAGCGCGTCACGACCGCTTCAGACTGGTTGCCGTCGCTCGGGATTGGTTTACGGAATGAGGGGTGGCGCTAACAGCGGTCGTTCAACGTTTTCGTCGCCTTCACCTCCGGGAGCGGCCGTTCGTCCGAAACTGCCCGTCCCTGCGATCAAGACGACACTCACTCATTGTGCGCCCCCGCACAGACTCGTCATCGCAGAGCGCCTAGTCTCGCCGAAGAGGGGACCTGAAGCAGGTCTCGACGCCAGCGCCATCCCGTGCTCTGGGTCAAGCCTCGCTGGAGAAATCGACATGACCACGCGCACGATCGCCGTCGCCACGCTTGCTGCCTTGAGCCTCCTTGCCGTGTCTGGCTGCGCAGTCACCCGCGGTCAGGAAAGCGTCGGCGCGTATGTCGACGACACCGCCATCACCACCTCGGTCAAATCCCGCTACGTCGATAGCAAGGACGTTGACGCATCCAGCATCGGGGTCGAAACACTCAATGGCACGGTGATGCTGTCCGGATTCGCCAAGAACGAGACCGAGAAGAGTGCGGCCGAAAGCGTCGCGCGCAAGGTCAACGGCGTGAGGTCAGTGAAGAACCAGATCGCCGTGCGTCCGTGAATCGGCTTCGTGCCATTTGACTTTTCGATCTTCGCAGGTCAATTGGAGAGCATTGCTGGTGTGCGCGCCATGCGAGAGTGCGTGACGCGCTGGTGCCTTCCTGCCGACCACAAGGCCACACCCGCACGCACCGGCAAGGTCCATGCGATAGTTCGGCCCCGATTTTCGACACCCACGTCATCACCCAGGGGCGCGACATGACGACCGACCATCTGCCCGACGTGAAGAAGTACGCCGCCAGTGTGAATGAAGCTGCGGTGGCGACCATCGTGAAGTACTGTGGCATTGCGTTGCGAAATCCAGATTCGTCGATCGTTTCTGCCACCGATGCAAGAGAGCTGGCCACGGTGCGCGATGGATTCGCGGCCAGGAAGCTGGGGCTGGCGCCCGCGGTGGCCGACATCGGCATCAAGGCCGCCATCGAAAGAATGAAGGCGGCGGACCGCAAGAGCCGCGTGACGTTTTACTACCTGCTGGCAGAGGCCACCGGCACGCTGGGCAAGCTCGGCTGAGCGGAGAGCAGTCTACGGATGCACGCTTTCCTATCCAACAACCGCGACGAGCTGATTGCGCGGTGCAAGGCAAAAGTCGCGCAGCGGCCCAGAAGGGCTGCCACCGCCGAGCAGCTTGCCAATGGCGTTCCGTTGTTCTTGGAACAGCTCACGAGAACCCTCGAGGCGGAAGTCGAGGGTGACGTTGGCAAGAGTCTCAGCATTTCCGGCGCCTCTGGAGGTGATGCGACAGCGTTGTCCGAGATCGGTATCAGTGCTGCCGCGCACGGCAAACGCCTCCTCGAGTTGGGGTTCACCGTCGACCAGGTGGTACACGACTATGGCGACCTTTGCCAAGCCATTACAGACTTGGCAGTCGAACGCGACGCGCCCTTTTCGGTCGATGAATTTCGGACCCTGAACAGGTGTCTGGACAATGCGATCGCCGACGCTGTAATGGAGTTCAGCGTCCAGCGGGATGCGACCATTGCGCGTCGGCGCTCCGCCGAGGAGCACGAGCGTCTGGGTGTTCTTGTGCATGAACTTCGGAATCATCAGCACACTGCGATGCTGGCGTTTCGCGCGCTTGAGTCGGGGACACTGCCGATTGGTGGGTCCACGGGAGGCGTCCTGAAGCGCAGCCTGGCCTCGCTATCAACGTTGCTGGGACAGGCTCTGACGGAGGTACGGCTTGCGATCGGTACGCCAGTGCAGACCGAAGCGTTCTCCCTGGCCACGTTCATCGCCGACGCCCGCAATGCCGCCTGGCTTTATGCGGATGTCAGAGGCTGTGCGTTTGCGGTGTCCGAGGTCGACCCGCTCATCGGCCTGACGGGAACCCGAGAGCTTCTCTTGGCGGCATTGGTGAACCTGCTTCAGAACGCATTCAAGTTCACCCACCCGCACACCGAGGTCACGTTGAACGCGTATGCCGACGCAGACCGTGTGCTGATCGAGGTCAAAGACAACTGCGGAGGACTTCCCGCAGGAGCAGTAGGGATGATGTTCAAGCCATTCACGCAGGCTGGCGACAACAGGAAAGGCCTGGGACTGGGCCTTTCCATAGCAAAGCGGAGCGTTGAGGCTTGCGGCGGTGCCTTGAGCGTGCAGGACGTGCCCGGAATCGGGTGTATTTTCACGATGGACCTTCCGCGTCAGAAACTGCAGTAGCGAGATTTAGGCCTCCAATTACTCTTCCTGCATCCCTGTGGCTCGCCAAGCGTCGCGCTCGGAAAGAGCCCTGGCCAAGCGCGTCTTGAGCGCCTCGACGTTCTCCAGCGATGTCATGGTGCCGCGCGGACCCTCGATGCCCTTCCCTCAATCCTTGTCTTGCCGCTGACGCGTCAACTTTGCGTAGTTCACTGCGTCCATCAAACCGTCATACCGATACCCTTTGAATCGGTACGCGCCATCGTGGAAGTCAATGGCCAACGAATCCATGAGCGATCGTTGTGCGTCGGTGGGTGAGGCCAACGCGCTGACTGAGCTGAATCGGCCGCCAGCGTCCTCTTGCAACGGCCGCGAGCGCATCAACTGCGCATGCGCAACGGCATCGGCCAGCCGGTCGTACCGGTATCCGTCGTACGCGTAGTTCAGGCCGTTGTAGCCGATACCGAAGTCCACCATTTGGCGTTCACGCTCGAACGAGGCGCTGGATGCTTGGCCTCCATCCATTGTGTTCGTTTCAGCGGCCGGCGCATGCAGACGCTCGTTCGCCTTCGTGCGGTCAATCTTGGTCATAGTGGGCTCCTTGCGTGCCGCGTGCAACTCTGGACTCGCAGCGCACCCGCGTCTGTGCGTCAGCACACGCGGTCGAACGCACTGAGTTGCAGATGAGGCGACGATTCCACCCGAACACGGGGTCCCCTTTTCCATTCCCGTTGCGGATGCCAAGGTAGGGGCGTGTCGCCGTTCCAGGCGGAGTGGGGCGGTTGTGGGCAGCCGATCACTCCAACTGGTGTCCTGCCGCACAGACCGCTGGGATTGAGAGCAGTAGAGTGCCCGATGGGTGACGGTCGCGCGCAGGGAAGTAGACACTCGAACTTCACGAGGGCCGGTCTCGACTTCAAACCCCGCCCCGGGCCTTCAAGGCCTCGCGTATGTTGAGGTCAGCCACTTCGCGCGAATGATCCGTTGCATGACGCCTACCTTTGACGCCTCCAGCATGACGATGAGAGAAATCGTCCGTCATCAGACTGCGCTGTCTCAGGAGCTGGCACGCCGATTCGAGCGCCTGGCAGCCCTGGCCTTCACCGACATCGTCGAATCAGGCGCGTACTTCACCCACTTCGGCGACGAAGCCGGGCAACGGCTGCAGCATTTGCACTTCGATCTGCTCGAACAAAGCATGGCCACGGGCACCGGGGCGAACCTCGGGCGCATCGTCGACACTGCCGGCGATGGCGCGTTTGCCTGCTTTGCATCGGCCGGTGCAGCGGTGCAGGCGATGATGGCACTGCAGAACCGGATCACGTGCGAAAACGTGAGCCGACCACGGCCGCACCAGCTGAGCGTGCGCGTCGGGTTGCACTGGGGTCATGTGCTGACCGACAGCGTGCAAGTCACCGGCGACGCAGTCAACCTGTGCGCGCGACTGGTCGCTACCGCGCGGGCGAGCGAGATCCGACTGTCACGCGATCTGTTCCAGGAACTGAGCCTGGACCTGCGCCGTCTGTGCCGGCCGCTCGGGCAGGTGAACCTGAAAGGCATAACGCGCAGCGTCGAGCTGATGGCGCTGCTGTGGCGTGACCCGGTGCGGTTTCCCAGCCAAGTCGTGATTCGTGAATCGGGCGAGCGCATCGTGCTGCCAACGCAAGACACGGTGTGCTTTGGACGCGGCGAGCAGGTGGACCGGACGACCGCCAATGATGTGGCACTCGGCCTGCCCGACGCATTGGTGGCCAGGCAAGTCAGCCGGCGCCACTTCGAGCTGCGCGCTCAACCCGACGGCTATCTGCTGAAAGCCTTGACCAGCCAATCCACCGAGGTCGACGGGGTGGCGATGCAGCGCGATCAGGAACTGCCGATCCGTCCCGGCTCGTGCGTCAAGCTGGCTGACGTGATGACGCTCGATTTCGCGTCGCCGAGCCTTGCCGATGAAGGGACGATCGGTGCAACCCTGGGCAGGCCGAGGGTTGTCTCGATCAACTGAGCAGCGAATTGCCTTCCCATCCGCAGTAGTTCGAGCAGTGGTGTAGGTGGATCGGCGTAAACAGGCTGACTATCCGACGTCGGTGCGCGTCTGGGTCCCGTCTCGCCTTCGTGATGGCTGAGGCCGCCGATCCCTCATGCTCGGCCTAATCGGTCGCCGGTCTGACCCGCTCGTTTTGCCCTGTCCCGGCTGCGTCGCATGAATGCCTGCAGATAGTCGGCGAATGCCGCGTTTCGCTCCTCCACCAACTGCCGGAAGCGTGCGGGATCTCTGCGTTCCTGCCCGGTGACCACGGCCTGGACGTAGGAACGCACTCTCAGGTCGCCCTCGATCGATGCAGCCAATGCGATTTGGACTTCGTTCTGATCCAAATCGCTGATACGACGTGAGCGCCGGGCGCTAGTACCTGCGCTGGGCGTAGGCGACGGCGTCGATCATCGCTTTCTGTACAACCGTCTGCTCGTCTGCATCAACGATCCCCATGTAGGGCATGTCGACGCCCACAATCTTGCCGTCCTTGCGCACATCGACTCTCACACCCTCGATGCAGAACTTTCCATCGTCGCACCGGTACGTAGCGACCGTGATCTTTCGTTCGTTGTACGTTCCAAGGTGCCAGTTCACACGTTCACCAGACGAGACCGGGTAAGAAGCCCTGAAGGGCAGCAAAGTCGAATCCACGATGGGACTTTCTGATCCCTGTGATGGCCAGTCTGTACGTTGGCGTACGTACGAGGGTCAGTGTGTTGCGTCGATCAATTGAATCCGCCGTTGATTGCGGACAGTCGCTGGAGACCGGAACCGGCCAGAAGCGGTCGGTCGCTAGGCCGCCGACAAGCGGCCTCCTGCCACCGCACCGCTTCGGACCGGCCACTGCTGGCTTTGCCGGGCTGCTCACATGATCGCCAACCAATGAGATCGAACCGATCGGTTCCCGCAAAACCGGCGATCCAACAGCCTCGTGGCGCATCGAACTAGGCCGCCAAGAGTGCCGCCTGTGGACTAGCAATCGCACGAACGGAAGCGGCCCATCGCCGTCCTCCGGTCACCGGCGCCACCACGACAGGCTGCGGTATTACACTGAGCAGCCTCAAGCCGCCGTCGCTTCCTGATGGCGTTCAACGAAGGACCTGTGAACGCGACGAGCTGGTTCGATGGCACGCTGGCCGTGCCGCTTCGCGCGTTGTTCGGCCCTCGAGGGCTGCTTCCGTTAACCGGCACAGCCGCCAGCGTGGACGATGAGCCGCTGCGCGCGCAGCTGTTCACGGCAGAGGAGATGGAGCACCACGGCCGGCATCTCGCTGCCGGCCACGAACTCACGCGAGCACCACGCCGCGACCGTCTGCTGCCCCGACTCGCCGAGAACGAGAAGACATTGATCGGCGTGTGCGAGCTGCTTGCGCAAAGCGCCGAGAAGCGCCGCGTGACACCGGCCGGCGAGTGGCTGCTCGACAACTTCTACCTGATCGAGGAAGAAGTGCGCACGGCGAAGCGCCATCTTCCGCCCGGATACAGCCGTGAGTTGCCGCGCGTCGCGAGCGGACCAAATGCCGAGCTGCCGCGGGTCTACGATCTTGCGCTGCACGCCGTCGCCCACAGCGACAGCCGCCTCGGACGGGGCACGCTGACGCGCTTCATCGCTTCGTACCAGGCCGTCAAGGTGCTGCAGATTGGTGAGCTGTGGGCGATCCCGATCATGCTGCGGCTCGCGTTGATCGAGAACCTTCGGCGGGTCGCCGCGCGGGTGGCCGCCAGCCTGTCGGAGCGCGAGCTCGCGGTGCTTTGGGCCGATCGCATGATCGACGTCGCCGAGCACGACCCAAAGAACTTGATCCTTGTCGTCGCCGACATGGCGCGATCTGAGCCACCGATGACGGCGCCCTTCGTGGCCGAACTGTCGCGCCGCCTTCATGGCCGCAGCACGGCGCTGACGCTGCCGCTGAGCTGGATCGAGCAGCACCTGAGCGAAAGCCACCAGACGATCGAACAGCTGGTGCAGCTAGAAGGGCAAGGCCAGGCCGCAGCGCAGGTGTCGGTGAGCAACGGCATTGCCAGCCTGCGCTTGCTCTCCTCGATGGACTGGCGTGAATTCGTCGAGACGCTGTCCAGGGTCGACCAGACGCTGCGCCTCGACCCGGCCGATGTCTATTTACGCATGGACTTCGCGACCCGCGACAGCTATCGCCACGCGGTGGAACGCATCGCCCGCCACAGCAAGGCGGACGAGCCCGCAATCGCCAGTGCCGCGCTCCAGATGGCGAACGAGGCCGCCGCGCAGCCGCAGTGCGAGCTCTACCGCACGCACGTCGGCTACTACCTCACCGATGCGGGGCGGGAGGATCTGGAGCGCGCGGTCGCGATGCGCGCGCCGCTGGCGCATCGGCTGCGCCGCACCGTCGCGCGTCGCCCGCTCGCCTGGTTCGGCGGCGCGATCGTTTGCGCGATGCTGGTGTTGACGATGGTTCCGCTGGCGATCGCTTCGCACGGCTTGAGCGCGCCGTTGACCGCGTTGCCCCTCGGCGCGTGGTGGTCCGCGCTCGCGGTGCTGGTGCTGCTGCTGTCGGCGAGCCAGCTCGCGGTGGCGATCGTCAACTGGCTCGTGCCGATGCTCATGCCACCGCGTGTTCTGCCGCGCATGGACTACTCCTTCGGCATCCCGAGCGCATCGCGCACGCTGGTGGTCGTGCCGTCGATGCTGTCGAGTGCGGCGGCCATCGACGAACTCGTCGAAGCACTCGAAGTGCGGTTTCTGGCGAACCAGGACACGCACTTGCATTTCGCGCTGCTGACCGACTTGCCCGACGCTGCCGAGCAGACGCTGCCGAGCGACGAGGCAGTGGTCGCGTTAGCCCGCGAGCGCATCGAGGACCTCAACCGTCGGTACGCCGAGCCCGCGGGCGACACGCATCATGGCGACCGCTTCTTCCTCTTGCACCGCCCGCGGCGCTGGAACGCGTCCGAGCACATCTGGATGGGCCACGAGCGCAAGCGCGGCAAGCTGGCCGACCTGAACGCACTGCTGCGCGGCGGCGGGCACGACCGCTTCTCGGTGATCGTTGGCAACACGGCCGCGCTGCCCGGCGTGCGCTACGTCATCACGCTCGACACCGACACGCAGCTGCCGCGCGATGCGGCACGCAAGTTCGTCGCGACCATGGCGCACCCATTGAACCGTCCGCGCATCGGCGGCCGGCCGGAATCGCCACGCGTCGTCGCCGGCCACGGCATCCTGCAGCCGCGCGTCGGCGTGAGCCTGGCGGCCGCGAGCCGCACGCGCTTCGGCAGGCTCTTCGGCGGCGATGCCGGCATCGACCCGTACACGCGCGCCACCAGCGACGTCTACCAGGATCTGTTCGGCGAGGGATCGTTCATCGGCAAAGGCATCTACGATGTGGATGCGTTCGAGCATGTACTCGGCGGGCGTCTGCCAGAGAACCGCGTGCTCAGCCACGACCTTCTCGAAGGCGCCTACGCTCGCAGCGCGCTGATCAGCGACGTCGAACTGGTCGAGGAATCGCCTTCGCGCTACGACGCGGACGTGAAGCGACGCCACCGCTGGATTCGCGGCGACTGGCAGATCGCCGCCTGGCTGATGCCAAGGGTGCCGACGATGGTGTCCGAGCCGGGGAGTGACATGCCGCGGCTGGTGCGCGCGGCCAATCCGCTGTCCCCGCTGTCGCGCCTGAAGATCCTGGACAACCTGCGGCGCAGCCTCGTTCCGGCGTCGCTCACGATACTGCTGCTGCTCGGCTGGTCGATGCTGGTGCAGCCCGGGCTGTGGACGCTGGCGGTGCTGACGGCCTTGTTCGTTCCGGTGCTGCTGGGCCTCGTGGGCGACCTTCTGCGCAAGCCCGATCCCCTGGGCTGGCGTGCGCAACTGAGCACCGCCGGGGCGGCAGCGCGGCGTCAGTTCACGCTCGCGGCGATCTCGCTTGCGACGCTGCCCTACGAGGCGTTGTTCAGCACCGATGCCGTCGTGCGCACGCTGTGGCGCCTGGTTGTCTCGCGCCGGGGCCTGCTCGAGTGGCAGCCGTCTGCCGTCGTGGCGCGTCGGCAGCCCACCAGCGCCGCCGGCGACTTCGCCGAAACGGTCCGGCGCATGGCGTTCGCGCCGGCGCTCGCTCTCGCCTCGGCTGTGCTGCTCTCTTTCTGGCGGCCCGAAGCACTGCCCGTTGCGTGGCCGGTGCTGCTGCTGTGGGCCGCATCGCCGGCCATCGTCTGGTGGCTCAACCAGCCACTCGCACTGCGCCAGTCGACCATCAACGAGGCGCAGGCGCTCGTATCTGCGCCTGCTGAGCCGCCGTACGTGGCTGTTCTTCGAGACATTCGTCGGCCCGCAGGACAACCACCTGCCACCCGACAACGTGCAGGAGCAGCCGGTGGAGCGCATCGCCCACCGCACCTCGCCCACCAACATCGGCCTGTCTCTGCTGGCGACGTTGACGGCTCGCGACTTCGGCTACGTGACGACCGGTGAGCTGATCGAGCGCACCGCGGCGACTCTCGAAGCGATGGTGCGCATGGAGCGTTACCGCGGGCACTGGTTCAACTGGTACGACACGCAGACGCTGCAGCCGCTGCGCCCGGCCTACGTGTCGTCGGTGGACAGCGGCAACCTGGCCGGCCATCTGCTGACGCTGCGTGCTGCTTTGCAGCTGATGGCCGATGAGCCGCCCCATTTCCAACCGCTGCTGCGCGGCATGGAGGACACACTGCGGTTGCTGCGGTCGGTGCTTCGTGGCGCCGACGCGGCGAGGCCGCTCGAGCGCTTCGCCGCGCGGCTCGCCGATGCACTGGCCGAGCCGCCGCAGACGCCTGCAGAGCTGGGCGCGGCCCTGCAGGCGCTGGCGCAGCACGCCGACGAGCTGGTCGACGCGCTGCCGCACCTCGCCATGGCGGCCGATGTGCCGCTGCAGGCAGACCTTCGACGGACCGAGGCCGAGCGCTGGGCGCTCGCGCTGAAGCGCCAGTGCGAAGCCGCCCTCATCGAGGTGCATGCACTGGGCCGCGGGGCCGCGGGGTCGTCGGCCGGTGAATGGGACGAAGCGGCCATCGCCGCCCGGCGCGACAAGCTGCTGCAGCTGTCCGAGCGCATCGGCGCCATGGCCGACATGGACTTCGGCTTCCTCTACGACCCGGAGCGCGACCTCCTGTCCATCGGCTACAACGTCGACGATCGGCGGCGCGATGCCTACTACTACGACCTGCTCGCCTCCGAAGCCCGGCTCGCGAGCTTCGTGGCGATTTCCAACGGCCAGATCCCGCAGGCGAGCTGGTTCGCACTCGGCCGTCAGCTCGCCACACTCGAAGGCAAGACGGTGCTGCTGTCGTGGAGCGGCTCGATGTTCGAGTACCTGATGCCGATGCTGGTGATGCCGAGCTACGAGAACACGCTGCTCGACGAGACCATGCGGGGCGCCGTGGAGCGGCAGGTGCGTTACGGACGCCAGCGCGGCGTCCCTTGGGGTATCTCCGAATCGGGCTACAACACCACCGACGCCCATCTCAACTATCAGTACCGGGCGTTCGGCGTGCCGGGGCTCGGACTCAAGCGCGGTCTCGCCGCCGACCTGGTGGTCGCGCCCTACGCGACGATGATGGCGTTGATGGTCGACCCGAAGGCCGCGGTGCTCAACCTGGCGCGTCTCGCGGCCGAGGGCCTCGCCAGCACGTACGGCTTCTACGAGGCGATCGACTACACGCCGTCGCGGCTGCCTCGCGGCGAGAAGAGCGCGGTCGTTCGCTCGCACATGGCGCACCACCAGGGCATGGGCCTGCTGGCGCTGGCGTACCTGCTGCTCGACCGCCCGATGCAGCGGCGCTTCGCGTCCGACCGCGCGTTTCAGGCGACGCTGCTGCTGCTGCAGGAACGCGTGCCGCGCGCGGTGCCGTTCCACCCGGAGATGACCGAACGCGTCGACTTCCGCAGCGGCCAGCCGACCACCGAGACGCCGCTGCGCGTGATCGCGACGCCGAACACGCCGTCGCCCGAAGTGCAGCTGTTGTCCAACGGCCGCTATCACGTGATGCTCACGAACAGCGGCGCGGGCTACAGCCGCTGGAAGGACATGGCGGTCACCCGCTGGCGCGAGGACGGCACGATGGACGCGTGGGGCAGCTTCTGCTACCTGCGCGACACCGAGACGGGCACCTTCTGGTCGACCACGCCGCAACCGACGTTGTGGCCGGCGGACACCTTCGAGGCGATATTCAGCGAAGGACGTGCGGAGTTCCGGCGGCGCGACCAGGGCATCGACGCGTACACCGAGGTCGTGGTCTCTCCCGAAGACGACATCGAGCTGCGGCGCCTGCGCCTGACCAACCGCAGCCGCTCGCGCCGCAGCATCGAATTCACCACCTACACCGAGGTGGTGATGGCACCGGCAACTGCCGATGCGGTGCACCCTGCCTTCAGCAAGCTGTTCGTGCAGACCGAGGTGCTGGACCAGCCGTCGCTGATCCTCTGCTCGCGCCGGCCGCGCTCGGCGGAGGAGCAGCCGCCATGGATGTTCCACCTGGTCGCCGTGCACGCGCAGCGTGTGGGGCCGGCGTCACACGAGACCGACCGGTCGCGCTTCATCGGCCGTGGCCGCGGGCCGCACGCGCCGGCCGCGATGCGCGATGCAGCGCCGCTGTCGGGGGCGTCCGGGTCGGTTCTCGACCCGATCGCGGCGATCCGGCGGGTGATCACGCTGGAGCCCGAGGAGACGGCGCTCGTCGACATCGTCTACGGTGCGGCCGACACCCGCGACGCCTGTCTCGCGTTGGCGCACAAGGCGATGGACCGGCGCCTTGCCGACCGCGCGTTCGAGCTGGCATGGACCCACAGCCAGGTGATCCTGCGCCAGCTCAACGCGAGCGAGACCGATGCGCAGACGTTCGCCCGGCTCGCCAACACCGTCGTCTACTCGCAGCCGACCTTGCGCGCCGAGGCCTCCGCGCTGCTGCGCAACCGGCGCGGCCAATCGGGCCTGTGGGGGTATGCGATTTCGGGCGACCTGCCGATCGTGCTGCTGCAGATCAGCAGTGTCGCCAGCATCGAGCTCGTGCGGCAGATGGTGCAGGCGCACGCCTGGTGGCGCCTCAAGGGGCTGGCCGTCGATCTGGTCATCTGGAACGAGGAGCGCGATGTCTACCGCCAGCGGCTGCAGGAGCAGATGCTCGGCCTGATCGCGACCAGCCTCGAATCGCATTCAGTCGACCGGCCCGGCGGCATCTTCGTGCGCCATGCCGAGCACATCGCGCCCGAGGACCGCGTGCTGCTGCAGGCCGTGGCGCGCGCCGTCATCAGCGACCGCCTCGGCAGCCTCGAGCAACAGGTGACCGTCAAGCGCGTGGCGGAGCGCCGGCCGCCGCTGCTGCAGCCGACGCGCGAGCCTCAGCCCGCGGTTGCAGCGCCGCCATCGGTCGATACGAAGGCGTTGATGCAGTTCAACGGCACCGGCGGCTTCTCGCCCGATGGTCGCGAGTACGTGATCGGGTCGGATGCAGAGCATCGTCCGCCGGCGCCGTGGGTCAACGTGATCGCCAACCCGCGCTTCGGCACCGTCGTCTCCGAAGCCGGCAGCGCGTACACGTGGTGCGAGAACGCGCACGAGCTGCGCCTGACGCCATGGCACAACGATCCGGTTGCCGACACCGGCGGCGAGGCGATCTTCCTGCGCGACGAGGAGAGCGGCCAGGTCTGGTCGCCGACGTCGCAGCTGTCCGCCGCCGATCCGCGCGACGAAGCTGCGGGGACGCCGTACCTGACGCGCCATGGCTTCGGCTACAGCGTGTTCGAGCATGAGGAGGCTGGGGTGCACAGCGAACTGACGGTATTCGTCGCGCTGGACGACGCCGTCAAGTTCTCGCGCCTGGTGCTGCGCAACGACAGCACGCGCCACCGGCGGCTTTCGGCCACCGGCTATGTCGAGTGGGTGCTGGGCGAACTGCGCGAGAGAAACGCGCCGCACATCCACACCGAGATCGCGTCCGACAACGGGGCGCTCTACGCGCGCAACCGCTACAGCAACGACTTCGGCGATTGGATCGGATTCCTCGATGTCGATCCTGTTCACCGCGTGGGCGGATCGGTCACCGCCGATCGCGACGAGTTCATCGGCCGCAATGGCTCGCTGCGCAGGCCGGCGGCAATGCGCCGGACAAGCCTGTCCGGTCGCACCGGTGCCGGGCTCGACCCGTGCAGCGCGATCCAGGTGGCGATCGAGCTGGCGCCGGGCAAGTCGCAGGAGATCGTCTTTCGCCTTGGCATGGGCCGCAGCGCCGACGAGGCCGGCCAGCTGGTGCAGCGCTACCGCGGCGGCGCGGCGGCGGGGGCGGCGCTCGCAGAGGTCGATGCGCACTGGCGCCATGCATTGGGCGCCGTGCAGGTCGACACGCCCGATTCGTCGTTGAATCTGCTGGCCAACGGCTGGCTGATGTACCAGACCATCGCCTGCCGGATGTGGGCCCGCAGCGGCTACTACCAGTCCGGCGGGGCGTTCGGCTTCCGCGACCAGCTGCAGGACGCGATGGCGGTGGTCCACACCCGGCCCCGGTTGCTGCGCGAGCACCTGCTGTTCAGTGCGAGCCGACAGTTCGTCCAGGGCGACGTTCAGCACTGGTGGCATCCGCCGGCGGGGCGCGGCGTTCGGACGGGCATTTCGGACGATTACCTGTGGCTGCCGCTCGCGCTGTGCCGGTACGTGCAGGCGACGAACGACACCGGCGTGCTCGACGAGGTGGTGGGTTTCCTCGACGGTCCACCGGTGGCACCGCACCAGGAGTCGTGGTACGACATGCCCGGGCGCGCGGCCGATACGGCGAGCCTGTACGAGCATGCGCGGCGAGCGGTTCAGCATGGGCAGCGCTACGGTGCACACGGTCTGCCGCTGATCGGCGCCGGCGACTGGAACGACGGCATGAATCGCGTCGGGCACGAGGGCCGCGGCGAAAGCGTCTGGCTCGGGTTCTTCCTGTGCGAAGTGCTGCGCGAGTTCGCGCCGCTGGCGCGCCGGCATCACGACGAGACGTTCGCGCGGCAATGCGAAAGCGAGCGCGCCGGCCTGGCCGCTCGGCTCGAGAACGCCGGCTGGGACGGCCAGTGGTACCGGCGCGCGTTCTTCGACGACGGCACGCCGCTCGGCGCGCGACGACAGCCCCGAGTGCCGCATCGACGCCATCGCGCAGAGCTGGGCGGTGCTTTCGGGCGTCGGCAGCGACGAGCGGGTGCGCTGCGCCATGGATGCCGTCGCGACGCACCTGGTGCGCCCCGAGGCAGGCCTCGTGCAACTGCTCGACCCGCCGTTCGACCGCCGCGGCCCGAACCCCGGCTACATCGCGGGCTACGTGCCGGGCGTGCGCGAGAACGGGGGGCAGTACACACACAGCGCGGTATGGGCCGCGATGGCCTATGCCGCACTCGGCGACGCGCAGCGCGCATGGCAGGTCATGGACCTGATCAATCCGCTGCACCATGGTCGCACGGCTGAGGAGGTCGCGATCTACAAGGTCGAGCCGTACGTGGTGGCCGCAGACGTCTACAGCGTCGCGCCGCACACCGGACGCGGCGGCTGGACCTGGTACACCGGCTCGGCCGGCTGGATGTACCGGCTCATCGTCGAGTCGCTGCTCGGGCTGTCGCTGCACGTCGACGACGCTGGGGCCCGACTCCTCATCCGGCCGTGCCTGCCGGCCGGATGGCCGGGCTATCACGTGGACTACCGATTCCGCGAGACCACCTACCGCATCGACATCGTCCGCACCGGCGGGGCCATACCCTCAGTCACCGTCGACGGTGAACTGCAGTCGGGCACCGGCGTCGCGCTGGTCGACGACGGCGTGGCGCATGGGGTGCGCGTGGTGATGTGAATGACTGCATGACCTCGTTTCGAACCTCATGCCGACGCAGGTTCGCTCCGCCAGCGAGCCAACCCGTGCCGCAATCAGGGCCATCGAGCGTTGATGTGATCAAGAAGAGCGGCAAGCCTTGCAACGAAACGCGAGTCACCGCGTCGACCGCGCGCTTTTCGCGCTCCTGCATGGGCATCTCCATGGGTGCGCTGGCGCACGGAATGTGGCTTGCCTTGAGCCCGCTGACCTCCAGCTCAGGAAACCACGTCATGAAGAACAAGGACACTCAACCCCCGGTCGACCTCTCGTTTGCGAGAAGCGCAAGCGAAAGCCCACCGAGCCCGCTGGCAGCAGCGGGGCGGCGTCGCACCCAGGAGCAAGGGCAGGGCGATCTCGACGACGATCGGCAGGACGCACCTCCCGTTGAGGCGTCGCAAGGCCAGGCCGTCGATCCCGATCCGTCAGAGCCTGGGTCGGCAAGTGATCGGCGCAGGGGCTGCGGACGGGCACTTGACCTCACTTGAGAAAGCCCGGAATGACCGCAATCCTTGCTGCGGAGCGTTGTGCCATCGGCCAGTATTGATACAAGCGTCAGAACCCGCAGCCCTCGATGGGCAGCACTCGCTGGGGTGGAGCGCCGCTTGCCCCTTATAAGGCGATGGCTGCTGACCGGGCTGTGAATCATCTTTCCACGCTGGACGAACTGGGCCCGCAATGGGCGGGGTTGTCTTCCGCGTTCGACGCCGCGGACGACGACGTGACGTACTGGGAGCGCGCTGTCGCCGAAGCAGACAGCAGGGAAGGCCGCCAAGCACTCGAGCAAGCCAAGGTGCTGCGCGAAAAGGCGCGCTGCTCGATGGTGCAGTTCCTCGACAAGCTCGAGGTGTCATAGCACTCGGGCCGCGGCGAGCGGAGCCCTGACCGATGGCAGGGTGACCACGAACTCGCTGCCTTTCCCGGCGCCATCGCTGCGCACCGACACCTGCCCGCCGTGCAGATCGACCAGGCTGCGCACCACCGACAGTCCGATGCCCAGCCCGCCGAAGTCGCGCGCCAGCGGGTGCTTCTCCTGCGTGAAGAGCTCGAACACCGAGTCGATCTGATCGGGCGAGATGCCGATGCCTTGATCGCGAACCGACACGGTGAACCGTTCGTCGCGCTCGCTGGCCTGCACGTCGATCTCCACCGTGCCACCGGCATCGCTGAACTTGACGGCGTTGTGCAGCAGGTTGCTGAAGACCTGGGTCAGCCGCACGGCATCACCGTGCAACCACAGCGCATTCGGCGGCGCGTTCAAGTGCACATGCAACCGGTTGGCCTCGATCAGGGGCCGGTTGGTCTCGATGGCCGCCTCGATCACGTCGCCAAGGCGCATGCGGTTCGAGCGCAGCTGAATCTTTCCGTGCGAGATGCGCGACACATCCAGCAGGTCCTCGATCAGGCGGGTCAGGTGCTCCACCTGGCGTTCGATCACGGCGACGGCCTTGTCGACCTGCGGGGTGTCGCGATGCTGGAGCGCCAGCAATGCCGCCGCCGAGCGGATGGGCTGCAGCGGGCTGCGCAACTCATGCGACAGCATCGCGAGGAACTCGTCTTTGCGGCGGTTCGATCGATGCAGCGCGATTTCCGCGTTCTTGCGCGCCGTGATGTCGTGCGCCACGCCCGCGAAGCGCAGCGGCTGGCCAGACACTTCGGCCGCACGAACCGCGGTTTCGGAGATCCACCGAACCGATCCTGACGGCGTCGTCGCGCGGTACTCGATGGCGTACTCTTCACCGGCTGCCAAGCGCTCGAACGATGCGTGGACCAGCGAGCGATCGGCTTCATGCACGGGCGCGAGCCATTCGCTCGCATCCGCGTACAGCGCCTCGGCGTTGCGCATCCAGTCACGCTCGTACGCGGGGCTGACATAGGAAAAGCGCGCGCAATGCGGCTCATAGATCCAGAACACGTCGTTGAGGGTGTGTGCGAGCTGGCGGAATGCGGCTTCGCTGTGCGGCCTCGTGTCCATGTTCACTCCCACGGTTTCGACGTGCTCGCGCGCGCGAAGCAGCGCCCGAAGGCGCTCTGTCAGCCGGGCGCGAAGACCCGTCCAGCCGCGCGTGTGCGCGTGCACAGCTCGGGTCGGGTCTGCAGACCTTCTTGGTTCCGGTTTACCGGGTAATGCGAGTGCGGGTTGGCTCATCGGGGCGTACGGTGCGCGGGAAGCAGCCATGGGTCTGTGCGCCAGCGCACGCAACAACCGTCGTGGTGCGGCACTCACCAGATGCGCTCAGCGCGGGCGGTGATTCGAGCCCGAATGCACCTGCGCCGTGCGCTGCGCCAAGGACGATGCTCGCCAGGGCCTCTCCGCTGTCACGCACGGCGTCGTGGACCTCACCGTTGCGCAGCGGTCTCGTCGAGGAATCCCTGCATCGCGCCCTCGATGTCTTCGCGGAGCCTGCGGGCAGCCTCCAGGCGCGCAAGCTCGAGCTGGGTCGGCGCGACAAGCCGATGTGGTGGCCCGATGACCGCGGCTCGGCGCTGAATGTCAGACAGCAGCGTTTCGATCACGCGCTCGACCCGCCCGAGCCGGGCCTGCAGGGCTCTCCAGGTCTGTTCTCGGTCCGACCGGGAGCCGTGTGGCGATGCGGGGTGGAACGTGGCGTCGGGTTTCATGGGCAAGCGGATCGGCTCCGGAATCGAGTCGCAGCGGACGGAGCCCGATCTGGACGTTGTTGCCCCTACTGGCTGGCAACCAGTTGGCACCAGGGCGGTCAAACGGTGAGCCAGGAATGCGTGGTATGAGGCCAAGTGGTCGATCGCAATGCGCGGCTAGGTCGCTCGACGCGCTTCACTTGTGGACGGCGTTCCGTTGGAATCGATGAACCGATGCGCTTGGCTGATTGCGTAAGCAACCGCGGTGTCATGGGTGTGAAAGGTCGGAGAGTTGATTTCACGCCAATCGGTTTGCTTTCCGTCACTTGACGTCAGTGCGTAGCCCGCGATGAACAGGCTGCCGGGAGGATCGGCTCGCTTCAACTCCTGCCACCGCACGGTGACCGATGAGCCTTTGTAGGTCGAGGTTCGAACGCGTGATGTCATGGTCGGGCCCTGATGACTGCGGAGGCCGCCACTTTGCGTCCTCGCGGCGGCGGATTTCCGTTCGTTGGGCCACATTGGGCGTCAACGAGACCGTCGCTGCGGCCGTGCATCACGCGGTGGCGCGGTGCTCCTCGGTTGACGGTGCGCCCCGTCCTACTTCCGGCTGGCCTTCCCACTGATCGCGCGCGCCAGGAGTGACGCGCACACTGCATTTGCAATTCGATCTTCAATCCCCACGGAGTCTCACCATGTTCAGCCAGCCGACCCCCCTGACCCACGACATCGCCGATGGCGCCACCCGACCGGTCGGTACCCTGATGCATTCGGCCGATCAAGCGCTCGACAAGCTGTCCGACACCGCGAAGGAGCTGCGGCACGAGGTCTCTCCGTTGCTGGAGCGAGCGGGCGAACAGGCCGAGGCACTGGCGCGGCGCAGTTCAGAGGCGATCCGCGAGCGCACGCAACAGCTGCGCGAGCAGACGCTGCGCGCATCTGACAACACCGTCAACTACATCCGGGCAGAACCGGTCAAGTCCGTGCTGATCGCCGCCGCGGCGGGTGTCGCGCTGGTGGCCCTGCTCGGGTTGCTGCGCAAGCCGAGTTGAATGGGTCGCCGTCCTGCCTCGAGTGACCCGAACGCATAGCCGGTTCGATCGCGCTTCGCGCGATACATCGCGCGGTCGGCTTGCTTGACCAGTTCGGCACCGGTGGTGCCATCGTCAGGACAACTCGCGATGCCGATGCTGGCGGGCACCACCAGCGCCCGTGCGCCGATCTGCATGGGCGCCGACACGGTGTCGAACAGCTTGCAGGCCAGAGGTTCGAGCTGCGTGCGGGTGAGCGGCTCGTTGAGCAGGCAGGCGAATTCGTCGCCACCCAGCCGGCACACCACGTCTTGCGTGCGCAGCGCCCCGCGCAGACGGGCGGCGACGATCTTGATCACCTCGTCTCCGGTGGCGTGTCCGTGCCGGTCGTTGATCGACTTCAGTCCATCGAGATCGATGTACAGCACGGTGAGGCCCGCATGCTCCGGGTCCGTCGGAATCAACGCCTGAGTCAAACGCTCGTCGAAGAACAGTCGATTCGGCAGCGTGGTCAGGCTGTCGTGGAACGCGAGGTGGCGCGCGCGCCGTTCACCGTGCCGCGTGGCCGCGAGTTCGGCCCTCGATTGAGCCAATGCGGCCGTCGCGCCGATCAGTTCGCGTTCGATGACGTGGTATCGCTCGAGTTCGCGCTGCACGGCATCGCGCACTGCATCCAACGTGTCCATGCATCCCAGCACCTCGGCGCGCACGCGGCGTGCCGAATCGTCCGCGACGCGGCAGGCGTCGGGCGGATCGTCGACAAGGCTTCGCAGCCGTGCCCGCGCTGCGCGCAGCAACAGGCCCCAGTCGATGCGTCCGGATGGCAAGGGGTGGAGCGATCGCACCGAATCTCGAGGCGGCGTCGGTCCGGGCTCTGGGCAGGACAGCGTGCTCAACGTGTGCGCTCAGACAGGGCGCGCGGCAAATCAGCGTTGCCAACGACCCTTGGTCGGCGGCGGGCCCTTGCGCGCTTTTGGCGGCGGTGGCAACGCGCCCGCCTTCTTGGGGATGACGGGGCTTGCGACGGCCACCTGCACAGGCGGCGGAGCCCCCTCGGCGGTGAAGTCGGCCTGTTGCTGGGGCAGCGACGACGGCTTGGAAGTTTGTTGCGGTTTGCGTGGGGTCATCATGGTCGGGCTCGCTCGTGGAAGGTCGATGAAGGGCATCGACCCGGGTTGGCTTGACCGACCTTTTAGTGCGTGCGGTGTCCCGAGTCTGTGCGCCGAGCCACAGAGAACAACCCATCGCGGGGATCGTGAACGGCTCGCGTGGCGTGCATGCGCTCAGCGGATCAGTCCAGCATAGGCGCGCTGGTCGGCCGCAAAACAATCGCAGGCCACGGCTTCGAGTCCGGCGCGATCGAGCACGGTGATTTCGCCCCGGTGGTAGCGGATCAGTCCGCTGTGCTGCAAGGCGCTGGCGGCCACGGTGATGCCGACGCGCCGCACCCCCAGCATGTAGGCGAGAAATTCGTGCGTCACGCGAAAGGTGTCGGTGCGCGCACGGTCGTGGGTCATCAACAGCCAGCGTGCCAGGCGGGGACCGATGAGGTGAAAACGCAGACAAGCGGCCGAAGCCGCCAACTGGGCCATCAGCACGTAGATGTAGCGGTTCAGGCTGCGTCGCAAGATCGGGCTGCGCTCGAACTCGCGTTGGAACGCCACGGCGCCCACACGCCAGGCACGCCCCGGGCCCTGCACCAGCGCGCGCAGCGGCGTCGACGCGACCCCCAGGGCCAAGTGGGCACCCAGCATGCCTTCGCGGCCCACCATCCCGACCTCGAGCCCGGGGTGCTTGTCGACGGTGGTCACCAGCGAGATGAAGCCTTCGATCGGAAAGTAGACGTGGCGCGTGGTCTCGCCGCGCTCGCACAACACCTGCGCCAACTCCAACGGGAACGGCTCGCACACCGCCAGCAGGCGCTGGCGGTCGGCGCGAGGCAACAGTTCGATCAGGTGGTTTTCGACGGCAGTCAAAGGCACTTCGGGTGAGAGGGCGGCAGCGGAGTGCGGGGTCGAAACTCGCCTGCTGCAACGGCAGGGGCAACAGCCCCGATGCCCGGAATGTGCGCAGTCGACTGCGACTTGACTGTCTGTCAGCGCACACAGCGGCAAACCAGACGATCAAGCCGGCGCGATGGGTGCGTTCAGGTTGCAATCGTGTCGGGCAACAGGCGGTCGTATTCCTTCTTGACCACGGCATAACACTCGCAGGTGCGCCGCTCGAGTCCGGGCCGGTCGAGCACCTTGATGCGGCCACGCGAATAGCGGATCAGGTCGAGCTTCTGCAGCTTGAGCGCACCTTCGGTCACGCCCTCGCGGCGCACGCCGAGCATGTTGGCGATCAGCTCCTGCGTCATCACCAGCTCGCTGCCCTGCAAGCGGTCCAGGCTGAGCAGCAGCCACCGGCACAGCTGCTGATCCAGCGAGTGGTGGCGGTTGCACACCGCCGTCTGCGCCATCTGCGTGATCAACGCCTGGGTATAGCGCAGCAGCAGGTGCATCACCGGCCCGGCCTTCTCGAACCCCAGTTTGACCACATTGGCCTTCAGGCGCAGCCCGTGGCCGGCGCTTTGCACCACGGCCCGGCTGGGGGTGGACTCGCCGCCCATGAACAGCGAGATGCCGACCACGCCCTCGTTGCCGACGACCGCGATCTCGGCCGATGCGCCGTTCTCCATCACGTACAGCAGCGAGACGATCGCCGTGGTGGGAAAGTACACATGGCTCAGCGTGCGCCCCGACTCGTACAGCACGTGGCCGAGCGGCATCTCCACCGCCTCCAGGTCCGGCAGCCAGCGTTGCAGGTCGGCCAACGGCAGCGCAGCCAGCAGGTAGTTTGCTTTGGGATCAGGCACCAGGGCCATTGCCGCCTTTCGGGTTTGCACACGAGGGAACCCGTGGTCGCGCGACGCGGACCCCCGCGGCTCCGCGTTTGCAGGCGCGAGCGTACACCCGTATGTGCGATACCGTACACGAGCTTGTCCCGGTGGCGGATGCCGGAAAGTGCAGGCGCTAGCGCAGGTTCTCGGCCGCGAATCCCCAGTTGAGCAACTTGGCGGTCACCGCCGCCACGTGTTCGGCGCGCCGGTTCTGGTAGTCGAGGTAGTACGCATGCTCCCACACGTCGATGACCAGCAGCGGGTGTTGGCCGGCGCCGGGGCGCTCTGTATTGCCCGTGCCGACCACCTTCAATTGGCCGGCCTCCAACACCAGCCAAACCCAGCCGCTGCCCACGCGATCGGCGGCGGCTGCCGCGATGGCGGAGCGCAAACCCTCCATGCTGCCGAAACAGAACTCGATCAGTGGCTTGATCGCATGCGGGGCGTCGCCGCCGCCATGGGGCCGCAAGCTTTGCCAGTAGAAGTTGTGGTTCCACACCTGCGCGGCGTTGTTGAACACACGCTGCAGGTCGATTTGATTGACGGTGGTCCTGAGGATCCGCTCCAGCGGCATGTCGGCGTACGGCGTGCCGGCCACGCCGTGGTTCAAGGCGTCCACATAGCCCTGGTGGTGCCGTTCGCGGTGAAAGCTCAGCGTGCGCGCCGAGATGACCGGTGCCAACCCGTCGATCGCATAGGTCAACGGCGGCATCGCATGGGGGCCGTGCGCTTCGCGCAGAACCTGCGGAACGATCGTCATGTCCATCAGCTGCCTGGCTCCTTCAATGAATGCAGCGGGACAGTAGTCGGCTCGACCCCATCTTGTCGGTACGCTATCGCACAGCGCACAGCGCACAGCTGCGGCGTCCGAGCGCGCGATCGAAAAGCGCGGCTATGTGGCCCAACGAACAGAGGCGACGCGGCTGCGCGTGCAAAGGTGTTGCGCTGTGCTGTCTGTGCCCGGGCGTGTCCGCTCGGCACCCCGGCAAGTGCGCAACCCCCATGCCCAACCTCGAGATCGTTGAACCCCATGCCGCCAGCGCCGAAGTGCGCGAGCTGTACTTGGACTTCCAGCGCCGGATGGGATTTCCCGCCGCGCCCAACTTCATCAAGGTCCAGGGGCACTCCCTGGCGGCTGCGAGCGGCACCTGGGGGCTCGTCCAGCACACGCTCGTCGGAGGGTCGCTTCCGCGCACCTTGAAGGAGATGACCTTCGCGGCCATCTCTGCCGATCGCAAATGCCGCTACTGCGAGGCGGCCCACCTCGCGTGCTGCCGCATGCTGGGCGTCGATGACGAGACGCTGGCCAAGCTCTCGGCCGGCATCGGGGACATCGATCCCGCGAAGGCGCGCGACATCATCACGTTCGGTGTGCGGTGCGCGCGTGACCCGCAGGGCGTGTCCAAGGCCGACTTCGACGTGCTTCGCGCGAAGGATCCTGCTGGTCGACTCAACGTGGACGCCGCCGACTCGATGGGCGAACTGTTGCGGGCCTCCGGCCACGAGGTGTGCATCGCCTATGGTCCCGTGCAGGCGCTCGCCGCAGCGACCTACTTCGCGCCGGAGGTCGCAGTGCTCGATATCGGCCTGCAGGGTGACGACGGATATCAGCTCGGCTGAGGAGCTGCGCCGTCGCCTCGGTTCTGGCGCACCGGCCATGATTGCGGTCTCGGGGCACGGCCAAGAGCGCGACCGCGAGGCGATCGGCGCAGAGAGAGTTCGCCGCGCACCTCGTGAAACCGGTAGCCTCGCCGAGCTGCCGGCCAAGGCGTCGAACGCGCTGCACGTTCGCGGCGCGGGCCGCACAGCAGCGGGCCGGAAAGCTCGGCCGGTCCATCAATGCTCGTGCATGGCTCGCAGCTAAGAACCGCACGTTCTGCTCACCAGTCTCCTCAACGACAGGTCATGAATCTGCGCACCGCCATCGCACGCAGCGCAGGTTCATCCGAAAGCGAGCAGACGCGCTCCAAATCGGGCATCGCACTGCGCAGTGGAAGGGGCTGACCGGTCGCCAGCCGTGGTCGACTGCGACCAAGCTGCGACGGTCGCCGAGTGGTCGATCGCCTCGAACAGCATAGACCGATCTCCGGCGCGGCCGTCGCCTGAATCGAAAGCTGCACAGCAGAGTGCGTGCACACCTCGATTCGCCAGACCGGACCCGAGCGCGTGCGACGCCGCCGATCAGTAGATCGCCGGACGCGACTGCTCCATTCGCCGCCGCTTGGCAGACGTCGGGCCCAGCCCTACGGCCGGCCAACAGCGCTCGTGCCAGGCGGACGCTCCGACCAGTTACCGCAGCTGACGGTGCAAGCGCTGCCATTGACCGCGCGAGTTCGCGCCGCAGGCCCTGACCCCAAAGACCCGAGCTGCGCGCGCCAAACATCACGCTGCGGCGCGCTGGCATCGTCGTCGCCGGCGGCACGTCGCCAAGTTGGGCGAACATGGCGGCATGTCCGCCGCCCGCCCGCCATGCTCGACCTGACGCGCTCCACGATCCGCCGCGCGGTGCAGGTGCGGCTGCCGCAAGTGGCCGCCAGCCTGACGCTGACGACCGCGTTGTCCATTGCGCCGCTGGTGGCGGTGAGCTTCGCCGTGTTCAAGGTCGTTCCGATCTTCAGACCGCTCGAGCTGGCCATCGAGCAGCACCTGTTGAGGAGCCTGTTGCCGGCCGACATCTCGCGGGCAGTCCTGAAGTACTTGCACCAGTTCGCCGCCAACGCGAGCAGCCTGACGATGGTGGGCGCGCTGTGCGTGCTTGCGGCGGCGGTGATGATGCTGGTCACGTTTGAAGGCGCGCTCAATCAGATGTGGGACGTCAAGAAGGCGAGGCCGCTGCCGCGACGCATCGGCCTGTATGTGCTGATGCTGGCGGTGGGGCCGGTGCTGGTGGGCGCCAGCCTGTGGACGACGGCGAGCCTGCTCGGCGCCTCGATGGGCTTGATGCACAACGTGCCGCCGCAGCTGGCCTTCGCGCTCGAATTGGGACCTGTCGCGCTGTGCAGCGTCGGCCTCGCGATCCTGTTCCACCTGTTGCCGAATGCGCAGGTCCGCTGGCGCCACGCGATCGTCGGCGGTGTGCTGGGCGCCATCGCGCTCGAGCTGGGCAAGCGCGGCTTCGCCAATTACCTGATCCATGGACCGACCTACCGGTCGCTCTACGGGGCGATCGCGACCTTGCCGGTCTTCGTGCTGTGGCTGTACTTCTCGTGCCTGGTCACGTTGAGCGCGGCCTTGTTCACCGCCCACCTCGGCCGCACGACGGGGCCGCGCGGCCGGGCAGCGCGCTCCGGGGCCAGGGCGAGGGTGGCCAGAGCGCGCGGGTGACCGGCCCGCTCGGGCCCCGCGCGCCGGACGACAGCGAGTCAGCGCATCTGGAGGGTCACCTTGCCGGTGGTCTTGCGCAGTTCCATCGCGGCGTGTGCCGCGGCCACTTCTTGCATCGGATACCGTCCGCCGACGTGCACGACGAGTGTTCCGCGTGCCGTCAAATCGAACAGCTCGGCCAGATCCCGGCGCAGCAGCTGCGGCGTCAGCAGCGGCACCAGCGCGAAGCCGCGCACCGACTGGTTGCGGAAGATCAGCTGCAGCAGCTCGGGCACTCCGAGCGCGAACTGCTGGATGTTGAGCGCGCCATAGATCACCATCACGCCATTGGGTGCCAGCACCGATAGGCTGTCGGCGGTGACCGCGCCGCCTGCCGACTCGAAGACCACATCCGGGCCTTCGCCGTTCGTGACCTCACGCAACGCGGTGGTCCAGCCGGCTTGGGCATAGTTGACCGACACGTGCGCCCCGCAGGCCATCGCGAGCTTTCCCTTCTCGGGCGAACCGGTCGCTGCGATCACCCGCTTCGCCCCGGCCAATCGGAGCAACTGCGTCAGCAGGGTCCCGACGCCACCGGCCGCCGCGCTGACGAGCACCGTCTTGTCGCGCACGCCGACGTGTCGCGTCAGGGCCAGGGCGGTGAGACCTTGCACCTGCAACGCCAGGGCCTGGTCGTCATCGATGGCATCGGGCAGGGGAACCACGAACTCGGCGGGTGCAGCCACTTGTTGCGCGTAGCCGCCGGTCATGCGGCCGAGCGCGAACAGCGGCACCGCAACGCGTTGTCCGATGGCAAGCGCCGGGCTGCCGTTCGCATTGGCAATGCGCCCGACCGCCTCCATGCCCGGCACACACGGCAGGTCCGGGTGCACGGCGTAGCGGTCCTGGCGCATCAGCGTGTCGGCGAAGTTCACGCCGGCTCGGGACACGTCGACCAACACCTCGCCGTGCTGCAGCGGCGGCGTGGGCCGCTCGACCACCTCGAGCACATCGGGGCCGCCGAAGCGGGTGAATTGAATGGCCTTCATGGAGTGGGAAAGGAACAGAGTGGACAAGGCCGCGATTGAACGGCCTGCGGTCTTCGCTCGGCTACGCACCGTTTCGTTCGCTGCTCACCGTTCGGTCAGTGGCCTGGGGCGCGCGGGCGGAGATGCCTGCCCGCTGCAGGGTCGATCGCGGCGCGCCACAATCGGCGCTGCTTGTCGACGCCCGAGTCCATCTCATGCAGCAGCCCATCAAGCGCCTTCCCGAGCTGCCGATCGAGCGCACCTTCAAAGTCATCGGTGGCCGTTGGAAGGCATTCATCCTGATCGCGCTGTATCGCGGGCCGCAGCGCTTCGCCGACTTGACACGCGTGTTGCCCAACATCAGCCAGAAGATGCTCGTGCAGCAACTGCGCGAACTGGAAGAGCACGGCGTGGTGCAGCGCCAAGTGTCAGCGCACCCCGCGCTGCGCGTGCAGTACCACGCCACCGATCTGGGCCACAGCCTGGCCCCGCTGATCGACGCACTGTGTGCGTGGGGCCGGCGTCACGCGCTCGAGCACGGCGCGCCGTATGGGAAAGAGTGCATCCGGCCCAACGCGGCGGGTGCGAGGGTCGGGCGCGTGTAGCGCCGCCGCGGTGGGTTGGCTTCCCCCACCTGCAATCGAGAGACCTGTCGGGACTGTTGCGCGTCAGCTGCCGAGCCATTCCGCGTCGGCCCGGGCCACCATCACGCGGTCGCGACCCGTCCCTTTGGCCAGGTACAGGGCCGTATCGGCGCGCGCCAACAGGGCGGTGACCCCGTCGTCGGCGGCGGTGAGCGCGGCCACGCCGATGCTCGCGCTGACGGAAAAGTCCTGGCCCGCGGCCTCGAACCTCAGCTCGCGTATGGCAGCGCAGAGGCGTTCGGCGATGGCCTTCGCGCCGACCAGGTCGGTCTCGGGCATCAGGATCGCAAACTCCTCGCCGCCCAGGCGCCCACAGTGGTCGGTGCCGGTGCGCAACTGGGCCAGGCACACCGCCGCCACGCGTGCCAGCACCTGGTCACCGGCGGCATGGCCGCGAAGGTCATTGACGGCCTTGAATGCGTCGATGTCCAGCATCGCCAGACACAGTGGATGGCCATAGCGGCGCGTGCGCTGAAGCTCCTCGGCGGCGCGCTCGAGGAACGCGCGCCGGCTCTGGGTGCTGGTGAGCGCGTCGGTGTTGGCCAGCTCGCGCAACTGACGCGCCAGCGTGTCACTGAGCGCGATCTGCTCCTTGAGCGCGGCCTCGCGCTGCTTGAGCTCGTTGATGTCGACGGCAAATCCCGCCACGGCTCCACTGGGGGTCGCGAACTTGCAAACCCGCAGCCAGCCCAGGCTCGGATACTCACGATCCACGGCCACGCCGTTCGCCTCGCGCTGACGCCGCAGCCGCTGCGCGACATGTTCGGCCACCGCCTCGGCCGGCAACGTGGCCTCGGCGGTCACGCGCAGGAGTTCGCCGTAGAGCAGGCGACCTTGCTCGGCCTGCGAGCGCAAGCGCCGGAAGGCTTCTGCATGGGTGGCCTCGTAGGCCTTGTTCCAAGCGATCAGGCAGTCCTGGTCGTCATAGACCGCATAGGGCATCGGATTGTTCTCGATGCTTTCGCGCAGCATGCGGTGTTCGGCCACCAATCGACGCACATCGGCGGCGGCGCCGCGGCGGCGCCAGGCTGTTCTCAACGCCGCTGCGCACAGAGCACACAACACGGTGATCAGAACGACGGTGAGCGGTCCCCGCTCGACCAGCGCGGCGCCGATACCCACCACGGCCATGGCCATGGCCAACCAGAGGTCGTTCCAATCCTCCGCTGGGAAACTCTGCGTGTCGCGCATAGGGGTCGCGTTCTCTGCGTGAGGGCCGTTCATGCCGGATGCGCCAGCGTCGGCTCGCAGAGCCTGAAGGCCGGGCGCTACCCGAGGTCATCGGCTTCGCGGCGCCATCCATGAGGTCTGCCAGAGCCACGAAACGGCGACTCGTGTGCGGCTTTGCGCACAAAGAACATGCGCGCAGCCCGGGCCGGTGCTTCCGCACGGCGCTTGGATCGTGGCCGCGGCCGCTCAACCGTTGAACGACCGTTCGCGCACTGCTCGACATCGCAGGCTCAGCCGCGTGCGGTTCGCCTGGGTGGCTTCGCGTTCGATGCCAAGCCACCCGGCACCGGCTTCACGCGCGTGTCGGCGGGGCCGAGCAGGCGGCCATCGTGCGCCCGCAACTCGAGCTTGCGCACCGGTCGGCCGGTCTTCAAGTCGACCAGTCGCACGTGGTCTTCGCCGGGCTGAAAAAAATACTCCTCGCCCCACTGGCGCAGCGCGACCAGCAGCGGAAACAACGCCAGGCCCTTCTTCGTGAGCACGTATTCCTGGTACGCGCTGCCATCGGACGCGGGTGCGGTGTCGAGGATGCCGTGCTCGCTGAGGTTGCGCAGCCGCGCGGCCAGGATGTTCTTGGCCAGGCCCAGGCTCTTCTGAAATTCGCCGAAGCGGCGCAGCCCGTCGAATGCGTCGCGAATGATGAGCAGCGACCACCAGTCGCCGATCGCGTCGAGCGGGCGCGCCACCGGGCAGCTGGCGTCGCTGTGGCTGGTGCGCTTGACCATCGTGTCTCCTGTTTGACGGGTGACCCCGGTCTCGGGATGGTGGTTGCATCATACAACCGGTTCGCGTACAACCACGTGCGGTTGCTTCATGCAACCACATTCTCAACCCGACCCAGTCACCTGCCATGACCGAATACCACACCATTCACATCGACGGCCTGAAGATCTTCTATCGCGAGGCCGGCCGCCGCGACCGGCCCACGCTGTTGCTGCTGCACGGCTTTCCCGCGTCGTCGTTCATGTACCGCGAGCTGCTCGATCGACTGGCCGATCGCTTCCACCTGGTGGCGCCGGACTACCCCGGCTTCGGCCACAGCGATGCGCCGCCGCCCGACCAGTACCCCTACACGTTCGATGCGCTGGCGCGGCACGGTCGAGCGTTTCACCGAACGCCTCGAGCTGCAGCGTTATGGGTTGTACATGCAGGACTTCGGCGGACCGGTGGGCTTTCGTCTCGCCAGCGCGCAACCGAAGAAGGTGTCGTTCCTGGTGGTGCAGAACGCCAATGCCTACGATGAAGGCCTGCCCGACAGCTTCTGGGCGCCGCTGCGCGAGTTGTGGCGCGACCCGTCGCCCGCCAATCTCGCGCGCATCCGCGCCGCCGGCATGTCGGACGACGCGCTGCAGTGGAACTACACGCATGGTGCCAAGCATCCGGCGCGCGTGAACCCCGACAGCTGGGTGCTGCAACAAGCGCTGCTCGCGCGCCCCGGCAACAAGGACATCATGCTGGCGCTGCTGCGCGACTACGGCAGCAACCCGGGCCGCTATGCGCAGTGGCAAGCGTACTTTCGCGAGCACCAGCCGCCCACGCTGGTGGTGTGGGGCAAGAACGACGTGATCTTTCCGGAGTCGGGCGCCCATCCGTATCGGCGCGATCTGAAGAAGGCCGAGATCCACATCCTCGATGCCGGCCACTTCGCGCTCGAAGACCAGGGCGACGTGATCGCCGAGCACATCCGGCGCTTCGCCACCGCGCTGGGCTGACCCGCATGCCAGCCGCAAGCGATGGCCGGCAGGTGGCTGCCGGCACGGCGGGCGCGCCTGCGGGCGGCGCGCTGCATGCCGCCGCTGACGCGCGCGGTCGTGTGGCTCGCCGCGGTGGCCAGTGGGCTGGCCGTGGCGAGCGTGTACTACGCGCAGCCGCTGCTCGACGCCATCGCGCTCGAGTTCGGCTGGCATGCGGCGACCGTCGGCGCGGTCGTCACCTGGACCCAGGTGGGCTACGGCGTCGGCCTGCTGATGCTGGTGCCGCTCGGCGACCGCGTCGACCGCCGCCGGTTGATCGTCGGCCAGACGGCGTGTTCGGTGCTCGCGCTCGGTGTCGTCGCGGCGGCGCCGTCGGGCTGGGTGTTTCTCGCCGGCATGGCGGCAGTGGGCGCGCTGGCGGTGGTCACGCAGTTGCACGTGGCCCACGCGTCGGCGCTGGCCGACGCCGCGCAGCGCGGGCGCGTGGTCGGCACCGTGACCAGCGGCATCATCACCGGCATCCTGCTGGCGCGCGCGGTGTCGGGCGCGCTCTCCGACCTGTGGGGCTGGCGCGCGGTGTACGGCGCGGCCGCCGCGGTCAATTTCGCGATCGTGTGGGCGCTGCTCGCCGCACTGCCGGCGCAAACGCGGCGCAACGGCCGCATCGGCTACGCCGCTCTCGTGGGCTCGGTGTTCGTGCTGTGGCGCCAGGAGCGCGTGTTGCGCGAGCGCGGGCTGCTGGCACTGCTGGTGTTCATGGCGATGACCGTGTTGTGGACGCCGATGGTGTTGCCGCTGCGCGCGCCGCCGCACGCGCTGACCCACACCGAGGTCGGCTTGTTCGGTCTGGCCGGCGTGCTCGGCGCGCTCGGCGCCATGCGGGCCGGGCGCTGGGCCGATCGCGGCTGGGCGCAGCGCACCACCGGCATCGCGCTGCTGCTGATGCTGTTGTCGTGGGCGATGTCGGCGCTGCTGCCGCACTCGCTGTGGGGGCTGATCGCCGGCGTGCTGTTGATCGACTTCGGGCTGCAGGCCGTGCACGTGAGCAACCAGAGCCTGATCTATCGCGTGCGTCCCGAAGCGCAGAGCCGGCTGACCGCCGCCTACATGGTGTGTTATTCGATCGGCTGTGCGCTCGGCTCGATCGCTTCGACGGCGGTGTACGACCGTGCCGGCTGGCTCGGCGTCTGTGCGCTGGGAGCGGGCCTCAACGCGATCGCCTTGCTGTGGTGGGCGCGCACCTGCGGTGCCTGGCGCGCCGAGCTGCCGGGCAGCCGGCCTATTTCGTCGGCACCTGCGACTTCTTCCAGCTGGCGTCCGGATTGAAGCGTGTCATCGCGCTCGCCACGGCGGCGCTGTTGGGGCCGAGATCCTTCTCGTAGACGATGCCGGCGTGGCTGACCATGAAGGTCATCACGCCGGTGTCGCCGTAGCGCACCGGCCACGCGACCGCCGCGAAGCCGCTGCGCATGCGCTTGCCGATGATGTAGTCGTAGGCGCCGCCGGGCGCGTCCTTGCCCTGGCCGGTGAGGATCTTGTAGTGGTAGCCGTAGTAGCCCGCGCCACTCTTGGGCTGCTGCTTGGCCAGCAGCGGGCCGAGCGGGCTCTGGTCGATGCCGAGCGGGCTGTCCCAGTACAGGCCGTCCTTCTTGCCCTTGGTGCTGACCATCTTGCGCGCGTACTCGTAGATGCCGTCGCCGTTGTGGTCGACCGCCGAGTATTCGCGCTGCGCGTCGTAGTAGGCGAGGATGGCCTGCATCGTGGTCAGCTCGTTGCGCCCGATGCGCCGCGTGCGCATCTCGTCGTTGCCGGCGGCCACGTCGAACTGCCAGCCAGCCTTGCGCTTGACGATCGGGATCGGCAGCGTCCAGCCCTGATCACCGACCGCGACCACGGCCTTGTCGCCTTCGGTGTTGATCTTGTGCTGCTTGTCCCAGGCCGCGAGATAGGCCTCGATGTCGGCGCGCTCGACGCCATCGGTCTTGATGAATTGTTTGTAGTTGGCGCCCAGCACCTTGGCCAGCGCGGCGCGGTCGACCTTGCGCAGCGCGCCGGTGAATGCATCGGCCGCCGCCTCGGCGCTGGCGAACGCCTGCTGTGCGTGCGCCGGCACGGCGCGCCAGCGCGCCCAGCAGCAGCAGCAGGGCATACAGCAAGCGGGCAATCGATCGCCTCATGCGCTTTCCTGATCTCTTAGCGGCGACCGCCGCCACCGCCACGGCCACCACCGCCGCCGGCGCGTGCGCCACCGCCGCTGGACCGGCCACCACCGCCGCTGAAGTTGGATGCCGATGCGCGGCTCGACGCCGCCACGGTCGGCCTGCTGACGCGATGCGCCCCCGTCGCCGGCACCGCGCAGCGCGCTGTCGCTGGCGCCGCTCGCGCGGTCGCGCGCACCCGCCGAGTCGCGGCCGCCGGCTGTTGCGTTCTGTCGCGCCCGGCGCCTTGCGTGGCCTGGTTCGCGCGATCGCGCGCCGCCGGGTCGTTGCGCAGATCCTGGCGCCCCTGCGATGGATCCATGCCGCGGTCCTGCAGCGAACTCTGCGCCTGCTGGCGCTGCGCGTCGCGGCTGGGATCGCGGCCGCGGTAGTCGTTGCGCGCGCTGGCGTCGCCGACACCCTTGCTGCCGAACTTGTCGCGGCTGGCCTGGTCGCCGTACGGCACGCCGCGCCGGTTGGCCGCGTTGTGCTCGAACTTGTTCTGGTTGGCGTTGAGCTGGCGGTTGCTGTTGACGGTGTTGTACTTGTTGACGTTGATGTTCACGTCGCCGCCGCCCCAGTTGCAGCCGCCCCAGATCGCGCCGACGGCGGCCACGCCGATGCCGAACGCGATGCCGCTGGCCAGCGCCCCGCCCGGGTAGTAGTACGGCGGCGGCGGGTAGTAGTAGGGTGGGTACGACGGGTACGGCCAGGCGCCGTACACCACCGTCGGGTTGTATGCCGGCACGTACACCGTCTCGGGTTGCGCCGGCTCGATCTTGATCACCGTCTGCTGCGGCGCCGCCTGCTCGACCACCACCTTCTGCTGCTCGGTGGACTTCAGGTTGCCGGCCTGCTGCGCCTTCTGGCGCAAGCGCTGCACGGCGTCGAGCACGTCTTTCGACGACGCGAGGAACGCGTCGCCGAGCTTCTGCACCCAGTCGGGCTGTGCGCCCATCATGTCGAGGATCTGCGGGAACGCGGCCAGCGATTGCACGCTCGGGTCCCACGGCTGGTCTTGCACCGCCTTGACGCCCGCGTCGCCCTTGTTGTCCGGATGCGCCTTCGCCCACTTGGCGGCGTCGGCCACGTCGGCCGGATAGGTGGACGCCATCAGCACCTGCGACAGCAGCGAGTCGGGGTACAGCGCGATCGGCGCCAGCAACTGCTCGAGTTGCTCCTTGCTGGCCGGGGCCTTCGCAGGTGCCGCGGGCGCTGCGGCCGGCGGCGGTGGTGCCGGCGCCGGCGTCTGCCCTTGGGCCAACGGCGCCGACAGCGCCATCAGGAAAGCGATGCGACAGAACTGCCAGCGTGTCGAGGAACGCATTGGATCCGCAGACTAGGGTCGATTGGCGGCGCGGGCCATTGGACTTTGGTCCCACGCGGCCGATGCGCACACGCTCCAAGCCTGCGCGAACATCGGGACGCCGCGCTGCCGCATCACGGCACCGGTGCCTTGTGCCAGCTGTCGTCCGGATTGAAGCGAGTCATCGCGCTCGCCACGGCGTCGGTGTTCGGCCCGAGGTCTTTCTCCAACACCGTGCCGGCATGGCTGACCATGAAGGTCATCACGCCGGTGTCGCCATAGCGCACCGGCCAGGCCACCAGCGCAAAGCCGCCGCGCATGCGGCCGCCGATCACGTAGTCGTAGGCGCCGCCCGGCGCATTCTTGCCTTGGGCGGTGAGGATCTTGTAGTGGTAGCCCCAGTAGCCCGGACCCTTGGGCTTCTGCAGTGCGATCAGCGGACCGAGCGGGCTTTGTTCGGCGTCGAGCGCGGCGGGCCAGAACAGGCCGTCTTGCTTGCCGGGTGAACTCACCAGCTTGCGCGCGTACTGGAGCACGCCCTTGCCGGTGCGGTCTGCGGTGGCGTATTCGCGTTGCGCGTCGTAGTAGGCCAGCACCGCCTGCATCGCCGCCAGCTCGTTGCGCCCGATGCGCGCGACGCGCAGCCGCTCGGTGGCGCGCGTGGGATCGAACCGCCACAGCGCCGCCTTGTTCTTGACGATCGGAATCGGCAGCGTGAACGCAGGCTCGGTGCCCACCGACAACAGCGCCGTGCTGTCGTCTTCGTTGACGATCTTGTGTTCCTTGTCCCAGCCGGCGAGGAAAGCCTGCGCATCGTCCCGGCCGAGCTCGTCGGTGGGGACGAAGCGCTTCCAGTCCTTGCCGAGCACCGTTTGCATGGCCTTCGTGTCGTCGGCCTGCATGGCCTTGACCAGCGCCGCGGCCGCGGCCTCGGGCGTCGGGTAGAGCTTCTGCGCGTGCGCGAGCGCCGGCAGCAACACGCACGCCAGCAGCAGCGTGCGGGCTCGGAGGGCGAACGATCGTGTCATGCGGTCTCCCGCGGCCTAACGCCGGCCTCCGCCGCCACGGCCCACCGCCACCACCGCCGCCGCGTCCACCGCCGCCACCGAAGTTCGATGACGACGCGCGACTGGAGTTGCCGCGATCGAACGATTGGCGCGATTGGCTCGGGTTGTTGGCGCCGCGAAATGCATGGTCGTTGCCGCCGAGCGCCTGGGCGCGGTCGCGCGATGCGCCGACGTTGCTGCCACCACCGCCGCCGAAGCCGCCATCGCGTCCGCCGCCGGCGCCGCCGCCGAGCCCACCGCCGTCACGGCCCCCGCCGAGGTTGCCGCCGCCGGCGTTGCCGCGATCGCGCGCGCCCTGTGCCGCCGTCTGCGCCCGTTCGCGCGTGGCCGGATCGTTGCGCAGCGCGTCGCGTCCCTGTGCGGGATCCATGCCGCGGCTTTGCAGCGTGGATTGCGCCTGCTGGCGCCGCGAGTCGGTGACCGGGTCACGGCCGCGGAAGTTGCTGCGCGCCTCGGCGCCCCCGACGCCCTTGCCATACCGATCGCGGCTGCCCTGGTCGCGGTACGGCACACCCTTGCGGTTGGCGGCGTTGTGCTGGAACTTGTTCTGGCCGCGGTCGATCTGGCGGTTGTGGTTGATCTGGTTGAAGCGGTCGGTGTTGATGTTGATGTCGCCGCCACCCCAGTTGCAGCCGCCCCAGAGGATGGAGCCGACCGCAGCGCCCCAGAACACGCCGGCGGCGAATGCCGCGCCGGGGTAGTAGCCCGGGTAGTAGTACGAGTAGGGCGGCCAGTAGTACGGCGGGTAGTACGGATACGGCCAGGTGCCGTAGACATACGTCGGGTTGTAGGCCGGCACGTAGATCACGTCGGGCTGCGCCGGCTCGATCTTGATCACCGTCTGCTGGGGCGCGGCCTCCTCGACGATCACCTTCTGCTGCTCGTTGGACTTGAGGTTGCCGGCTTGCTGCGCCCGCGTGCGCAGGCGCTGCACGGCGTCGAGCACGTCTTTCGACGAGGCCAGAAACGCGTCGCCGAGGTTCTGCACCCAGTCGGGCTGGTCGCCCATCGCCTGCAGCACCTGCGGGAACGCGGCCAGCGACTGCACCGCCGGATCCCACGACTGGTTCTGCACCGCTTGCACGGCGGCGTCGCCCTTCATGTCCTTGTTGGCCTTGGACCACTTGGCGGCCTCGGCCACGTCGACCGGGTAGGTGGCCGCCATCAGCACCTGCGACAGCAGCGAGTCGGGATACAGCGCGATCGGCGCCAGCAGTTGCTCGAGTTGCTCCTTGGTGAACGTGCCGGAGGCCGGCTTGGCCGCCGACTGGATCGGCTCGGGCTTGGCGGCCGGAGGCGCCGGCGCGGGCGTGGTTTGCGCCGCCACCACGATCGGCAGCAGCGCGAGCGCGACCACTCGAACCAGCCGGTAAGGAAGGAGGCCCATCGGGTTGCGACCCTACGACGATCCGGCAACGACCGCCATTGGACCTTGGTTCCTCGCGATTCAGCGCCGCACAATGCCGGCATGGACGAGCCGGCATTCAACGCCTGGCAGCGCATTGCGGCACGCCACGCCGACCTGGGCGGCGGGTTCGCGATCGCCCGCGCGCTGCCCACGGCGGCGCGGCGCACGGTCGGCGCCTGGTGCTTCCTCGACCATGCCGGGCCGGCGCGGTTCCCGCCAGGCCCTGGCATGCAGGTGGGGCCGCATCCGCACATCGGGCTGCAGACCTTCACCTGGATGATCGAGGGCGAGGTGTTGCACAACGACAGCCTCGGCAACCGCCAGGTCATCCGTCCGGGTGAGGTCAACCTGATGAGCGCGGGTCGCGGCATCGCACACAGCGAGGAATCGGTCGGCGACTCCGGCGCGGTGCACGCCGCGCAGCTGTGGATCGCGCTGCCCGATGCGCATCGGCACGGCGAGCCGGCGTTCGTGCACCACGTCGCAGTTGCCGGTCGTGCAAGCCGATGGCTTTCGGGTCACCGTGCTCGCCGGCCGCGCCTTCGAACAGCAGTCGCCGGTGCCGTTGTTCTCCGAGCTGGTCGGCATGGACCTCACGGCCGAACGCGCGGCGCGCACACACCTCGATCTGGAGCCGCGCTTCGAGCATGCGCTGCTGTGCCTGCGCGGTCGCGCGCGGGTCGATGGCGAGCCGATTCAACCCGGCACCCTGCTGTATGCCGCGCCGGGTCGCACGCAGGTGGCGTTGGCGTGCGACGACAGTGCGCAACTGCTGCTGATCGGCGGCACGCCGTTCCACGAGCCGCTGCTGATGTGGTGGAACTTCGTCGGCCGCAGCGCCGAGGAGATTCAGCGCGCCGCGGCCGACTGGAACGCCGGCCGCCACTTCGGCGCAGTGCCCGGCACGGCCTTGGCGCGCATCCCGGCGCCCGACGCGGGCGGCCTGAAGCTCAAGGCGCGGCCGAACGCCGCGCCTGGCTGAAAGCGCGATCCGACACGCGCTGAACCGCGCGGCGCGCGCTGCCTCAGCGGTCGTGCACGTTCAGCACACCGGCGTCGTGCACGATGCGCCCGCCGATGATCGTGAGCACCGAGTTGAGCTGCTTCAGTGCGTCGTCGGACACGCTGAAGTAGTCGGCGTTGAGCACCGTGAGGTCGGCCAGTTTGCCGACCTCGATCGATCCGAGCTTGTCCTCTTCCTTGCTGAACCAGCCGTTCTCGCGCGTGTACAGCCGCAGCGCCTCGTGGCGCGTCAGCGTCTGGCCGGCGTTGATCAGCGCGCCCGAGCTGTTCTTGCCGGTGGTCATGTAGTACAGCATCAGCCACGGATTGAGTGCCGAGATCTGCGCCGAGTCCGATCCGGCACCGACCTGGATGCCGCTGTCGACGATCATGCGGTACGGCGGGCCGTTGGCGGTGGGCGTGCCGGCGAGGTAGCGAAAGCCGTGCAGCGCCAGGCCGGCGCCGAGCGCCTTCAGGCGCTGCACGTGCTGCGGCGTGATCGTGACCGCATGGCCGATCGACCAGTGCAGCGGCGCGATCGGCACGCTGGCGTTGAGCGCCTCCCAGTTGCTGAGCACCACCTCGTCTTCGGCCGAGGTCAGCGTGTGCTGCGAGTAGATCCAGCCGCGTTCGGCCGCCTGCCGCACCGCGGCGGGATAGTTCGACGGCGTGGTCACCGCGCCGAACAGCGGCCAGTTGGTGATGAACTCGCCGAGCCCGGCGATGCGCAGCCAGTCGTTGCCGAACTCGCGGAACGCGTTGTCGAGCCGGCGCGTGAGGATCGGCGTTGCGGCGGCGTTGTCCATGCTCAGGAAGAACACGCGCACCCGCACCTTCATTTCGCCGTTGCGGTGCAGCGCGAGGATCGGTTCGTAGGCGGTGTAGGGGTCCCAACTCGCCGCGCCGTCGAAGGTGAACTCGTCCTCGTGGTTCGGCGAGCCGGGGATCAGGAAGCCGCCCATGTCGAAGTGCGTCGTCACGCCGAGCGCGGCCGCATACGCCATCGCATCGCGCGTGCCGCGCTTCTTGTCGTCGAAGGTCTGCACCGCACGCAGCGCATTGAGCGCCGCCACGGTCGGCGCGCCGAAGGCGATCGAGCCGTCGGCGCCCACTGGCACGCCGCGGCTGGCGAAGAATGCCTTGCCCGCCGAGTTGGTGGTCGACGGCCCGATGAACGCCACCTGCAGGTACAGCGGGCTGGAGCTCGAGATGGCGTCGAGTTCGGCCAGCGTGGGCAGGCGCTTCTCGGCAAACTGCACCGGGTTGAAGCCGCCGATCGACGTGACGAACGAACCGGCCGGCAGCCGCGCCAGGCGCTGCTGGTAGATGGTGGCGATGTCGGCAAACGAGGCCGCGGTCTCCAGCGGCGTGTGGTGCCCCGGGCGCAGCCCGAGCAGCACGATGTGGTTGTGGTTGTCGACCAGCCCCGGCGTGACCGTGCGCCCGCGCAGGTTGATCACCTGGCGGCAGCCGTTGCGGCCGAAGCCGCCGTCGTCGTGGCCCACGGCAGCGAACTTGCCGTTGCGGATCGTCAGCGTCGACACCACGCGGTTGTGGCGATCCATCGTGTGGATGCGGCCGTTCACCAGCGTGATCTCGCGGCCGTCGGGGCAGTCGTCGTCGCGGTCGTGACGGCCGTCGCCGCCGTGTGCGAAGGCGGCTGCGGCTGCGAAGGCCCATGCCGACAGGAGCAGCCGCCGTGCGCTGCGCCGAGCCGCAGCGGCCATGAGTTGCTCGACCATGTCTTGTCTCCGGTTCGGCCCTGCTGGACGCAAGGCTCTGGTTGCGTGTCTGCCGCGGTCAGCATAAGAACGCCGCGCCAAATCCCACAGTGGCCAATTTGCATCGAGACCATCGATGGCATCGATGCGTGGCGCCGCCGTGCCGCGCACGGGACCGGGACCTTTGTCCAATGGCGCGTCGACCGGCTGTTGGGCACAGTGGCGGCGACCCGCCGAATGTCTCCCACCACGCTGGCCGTCGCCAAACCCGAGATCTGGGACACCATCCCCGGTTCGCGGCTGCTCAACATTGCCGAGGCGTTCACGATGTGCCGGGTCGACGTCATGCCGACGCTGGCGCGCTTCGGCATCGCCTCGCCGCTGAAGAACGACACCGCGGTCGACGCGCAGAAGGCCATGCTGTGGCTCGAGCACGTGCTGGAGGCGTTTCCGCGGCGCGGCTTCGGCCTGCTGTTCAACCGCCTGCCCACGCTGCTCGACAACGGCATGGTCGGCTACGCGATCCTGTCGTCCGACACGGTCGGTGAGGCGCTGATCGAGCGCATCCGCTTCTCGCCGTTGCTGCGGCCGTACTTCGGCATGCAGTTGCAGACGGCCGGCGACGACTCGGTCGAACTGGTGCTGCTCGAGCGCGATCCACCGGGCATCGGACCGCGGGCGCGCGCGTTCGGCATCGAGCACGACCTCGCCACCTGGGCCGGCAACGCCCAGCGCATGCTCGGCCCCGGCCGTCACTTCGATTCGGTGCATTGCGCCTTTCCGGATCCGCAATTGCCCGAGCACTATCACGAGGTGTTCGCTTGCCCGGTGCACTTCGACCAGCCGCAGTCGCTGGTGCGCTTCAAGCGCAGCCTGCTGGATCGCCCGATGCCGCATGCACACACCGAGGCCAACGAGATCTGCCGGGCCCAGTGCGCTCGGCTGCTCGAACAGATGCGCGCCGGGCCCGACACCACCACCGCCCTGAGGCGCTTGCTGCTGCAACGGCCGCGCAAGCTGCCCGACCTGAACGGCGCGGCGGCGGCATTGCACATGAACCCGCGCACGCTGCGCCGCCGCCTGCACGAAGAAGGGTCGTCGTTCACGCAGGTGCTGAGCGACGTGCGCATGCTGCTGGCGCGCGACTACCTGCGCACGACCGCCGTGCCGGTCGCCGACGTGGCGTCGCTGCTCGGCTTCGCCGACGAGTCGTCGCTGTCGCGTGCCTTCCGCCGGCTCTACCAGACGACCCCACGCGGCTATCGCGTGCGCGAGGGCCGCGTGTAGCGGCGCACCCGCCACACAGCGGCACCAGCGGCCAGGCCGCGCATCGTGTTGGCCTGTCGGGCCGGTTTGGGCGGCGCGACCGACCGGAGCGCAGCCACCTCTGGCATCGTGCGGCGCGCGCGTGGCGACAGTGACGCACGGCTTCGTACCGAAGACCGCTGCAAGACCCGAGCCGTGCGCCTGCGGCAACCAGCCGCCCCATCGAGGACATGAACGCGAAGAACCGAGGCGCGCAGCGCCGGACACGGTGGCCGATCGTCGCTGTGTTCGTCACCATCGTGGCTTTGCAGCTGGCCGTGACGGCGTTCAGCATCGAGGTGCTGAGCGCGGTGCGTGCGTACGTCAACGGCGAGAGCCTGTACTCCAAGGCGCAGAAGGATGGCCACGAGCGCCTGATCGCCTACATCGAGTACCGCCACGAAGACGACTACCAGGCCTTCGAGCGCGCGCTCGCGGTGCCGCTGGGTGACCGCATCGCGCGCGAGTCGCTGCAGCAGCCGCGCCCCGACGTCGAGGCAGCGCGGATCGGCTTTCTGGCCGGTGGCAACCATGCGGGCGACATCGACGGCATGGTGCGCCTGTTCGTCTGGTTCGACGAACTGCCGTTCATGGCGGCCGCGATCACCACCTGGACCGAGGCCGACGCGCTGATCGCGCGCATGCGCGACCTCGGACGGCAAGCGAAGCGGCTTGTGGCCGCGCAAGTCGATGCGGCCGCGCTGGCGCCGGTGCGGCAACAGGTGCGTGACCTGAACGAACGCCTGAGCGCGCTCGAGGCTCGCTTCTCCGAGCAGCTCGGCCATGCCTCGCGACAGACGCAGACGTTGTTGATCGGCGCCAACATCGGACTGGCGTTGCTGCTCTGCGCCACCGGCTTGGCGTTCGTGCGGCGCAGTGCCCGCATGCAGGCACAAGCCGAGGACGCGTTGCGCCGCCGCGAGGAGTCGCTGCAGCGCCTGCTCGATTCGGCGGCCGAAGGGCTGTACGGCGTGGACGTGCAGGGCCGCTGCACGTTCATCAATCGAGCGGCGCTGCAGATGTTGGGCTATGTACGTGAAGACGAGCTGCTCGGTCGCGACATCCACCAGCTGATCCACCACAGCCGCGCCGACGGCAGCGCGCTGCCGGTGGGCCAGTCGGAGATCTTCGCGGCCTTTCGCCTGAACCAGCGCGTGCACCTGCCCGACACGGTGTTCTGGCGCAGCGACGGCACCTCGTTCCCGGCCGAGTGCTGGTCGCATCCGGTCGTGGAAGGTCGCAGCACCCAGGGCGCCGTGGTGACCTTCGTCGACATCTCGCAGCGCTTGAAGCTGCAGGCCGCGCTGCGCGCCGGCGAGCTGCGCGTGCTGCAGCTGATGGACGTGGTGATCGAAGGTGTGATCACCATCGATGCCGGCGATCGTGTGGTGTTCTTCAACCGTGCGGCGGAAACCCTCTTCGGCATGACTTCCGGCGCGGCCAAGCGCTGCCGCGTCGGGCGCTTCATCACGTCGCCACTCGGCACGCCGGCGCGTTTCGACCCGGTGCCCGCCGGTGTGGTGGAGCTGCGCGGCATCGCTGCCGATGGGCGAACCTTTCCGATCGAAGTCTCGGTGTCGCGGCTGGAGGCCGAAAGCGGACCGCTGCTGACGATCGTGCTGCGCGATGTCACCGAGCAGCATGCGATGCGCGAGGAACGGCGCGCGCGCGAGGCCCACGAGGCGGCCAGCCGCGCCAAGACCGAGTTCCTGTCGCGCATGAGCCACGAACTGCGCACCCCGCTCAACGCCGTGCTCGGCTTCTCGCAGCTGCTGCGGCTCGACGAGCGACAGCCGCCCACGCTGAACCAGCTGGAGCGCATCCAGCACATCGAGAACGCCGGTGCGCACCTGCTCGCGCTGGTGAACGACGTGCTCGACCTCTCGCGCGTCGAGTCGGGCCAGATGCTGGTCACGCTGGAGCCCGTCGCCCTCGGGCACGTGGTGCTGGAGTCGTTCGGCATGGTCGCGTCGCTGGCCGCCGAGCGGTCGGTGCAGCTGCTGATCGACACCGGTTCGCACGAGGTCGGGCCGCCGCCGGACCGGGGCGCCGCGGGCGCCGGCTGTCACGGCCCCTGGGTGGCGGGTGACACCGTGCGGCTGCGCCAGGTCATCGTCAACCTGCTGAGCAACGCCGTGAAGTACAACCACGCGGGTGGACAGGTCACGCTGTCGTATCGCATCGACGAGACGACCTGCACCTTGCGCATCGCCGACACCGGGGTGGGCATGGCCGCCGACCAGCTCGTTCGCTTGTTCGAGCCGTTCAACCGCCTGGGCGCCGAAAAAACCAGCGTCGAAGGCACCGGCATCGGGCTGGTGCTGTCGCGGCGGCTGACCGAAATGATGGGTGGTGGGCTGTCCCTGCAGAGCGAAGTCGGCCATGGCACCACCGCAACGCTCACGCTGCAGCTGTCGCCGCCCGAGGCCGTGGCACCGCAGCAGGACGAGACGCACTCCGAGCTCGCGCCGATCGCCGGACAGATCGATGTCCTGTACGTCGAAGACGATCCGGTGAACGCCGAGCTGGTGCGACAGGTGCTGAGCCTGCGTCCGGCGGTGACGCTGCGCGTCGCCGAGTCCGGCAGCCGCGCGATGGCACTGGCCAAGGAGCGCGCACCCGATCTGATGCTGATCGACATGAATCTCGGCGACATGACCGGCCGGCAGCTGGCGCATCTGCTGCGCCTGGAGCCGGCGCTGCGCGATGTGCGGCTGGTGGCGCTGTCAGCCGATGCGCTGCCCGAGCAGATCGCCGATGCGATGGCGATCGGCTTCGAGCGCTACCTGACCAAGCCGGTGGAGTTCCAGGATCTGCTGCGCCTGGTGGACTGCTGGGCCCGGCGTGCCGCCGGCTACGCCTAGCGGCGCGCGCCGGCGCCTGCATGCGCCGGCTCCTTCGTAGGCGCGACCCGGCACGCAGGTGCCGGGCCGCGTCCGACTCAGGCGTAGCGCAATTCGCCGGTCTTGCCGCGAAACACGCGGTACGAGAACACGGTGTAGGCCGCAATCGCCGGCACCGAGATGCACACGCCGATCAGGATCACCTTCAGCGCCGCCACACCGCTGGCGGCCTGCCAGATCGTCAGCCGGTCGATCACCACGTAGGGATAGATGCTGTACGCGAGGCCGAGAAAACTCAACACGAAGACCACGATCAACAGCACGAACGGCAGCCAGCACACCGGTCCCAGCACCTGGCGCGTGTTGAGCAGCGCGCGCACCGCGAGCAGTGCCACGCCGGTCATCAGCGGGATCGCCATCAGCGCGATCAACTCGGGCAGCACGAACCAGCGCATGCGCACCGTGGCGCTGATCCACGGCGTGGCCATCGAGATCAGCACCAGGCCGATCACCATCGGCAACCAGGCGATCTTCGCCCATGCGAGCGCGCGGCGCTGCAGCTCGCCCTCGGTCTTCATGACCAGCCAGCAGGCGCCCAGCAACGTGTAGGCCATCGGCAGCGCCACGGCGATCGCCGCGGCGAACAGCGGGTAGTTCCAGCCGCTGCCGAAGCCGCTGACGTAGCGGCCGAGCATCCAGCCCTGCGAGACGGCCGCCAGCGTCGAGCCGGCGAAGAACGCACGGTCCCACATCGGCTTGCGTGCCGCCTGCGCCTTGACGCGGAAGTCGAACGCCACGCCGCGCAGGATCAGCCCGATCAGCATCAGCGCCACCGGCAGGTACAGCTCGGTCAGCACGACGCCGTGCGCCTTGGGGAATGCGACCAGCAGGATGCCGATGCCGAGCACGAGCCAGGTCTCGTTGGCGTCCCAGAACGGCCCGATCGACGCGATCATCACGTCTTTCTCGTCGGGCGTGGCCCGGTGCATCAGCATGCCCACGCCGAGGTCGTAGCCGTCGCTGACCACGTAGACCAGCATCGACAGGCCCATCAGCGCCATGAAGATCACCGGCAGCGACTCGTCGAACGACATGAAGGTCATGGCGCAGCACCGTCGTGGTCGCCGGTGGCCGCTGATCACGCCGGCGGGCGTGGCGGCGTGCTGTGCTGCGTCGGCGGCCAGCACCTCCTCGGGCTTCTCGGCCATGTACTTCAGCACCGCCACGTAGGCCAGTCCGAGCACGGTGTACAGCACCACGTAAAGCGCGAGCGTCAGCCCGATCATCGGCGCCGTCACCTGCGAGGCGATGTCGGCGGTGCGCAGCAGGCCATACACCATGAACGGCTGGCGCCCGATCTCGGTGACCCACCAGCCGGCCACCGTGGCGACCCAGCCGGAGAACGTCATCGCCGACAACCACCACAGCAGCGCGCGCGGCAGTCGAGCGGCCTGCCAGCCGCTGCGGCGGTACATCCACCAGCCCACCCAGCTCGTGAGCAGCATCAGCACGCCCATGCCGACCATCACGCGGAACGACCAGAACACCGCGAACACCGGCGGGTGCTGGTCGCGGAAATCGTTCAGCCCCTGGATCTCGGCGTCGAGGTGATGGCGCAGGATGAGGCTGGCCAGCTTGGGGATCGCGATCTCGAAATGGTTCTCGCGCCGTTCGCCGTCGGGGATTGCGAACAGCAGCAGCGGCGCGCCGCGCGTGGTGTCCCACAGGCCTTCCATCGCCGCCACCTTCTGGGGTTGGTGCTCCAGCGTGTTGAGCCCGTGCAGGTCGCCGACGAAGATCTGCAGCGGGATCAGCAGCGCGGCCAGCGTCAGCGCCACGCGCAGCACCTTGGGGGCCGAGCGCTGCGCCGAACCCTTCAGCAGCTGCCACGCGCTCAAGCCGGCCAGCAGGAAGGCACAGGTCAGCGTCGAGGCCAGCAGCATGTGCGTGAGCCGGTACGGGAACGACGGGTTGAAGATCACGCGCAGCCAGTCGTCGACCACGAAGCGGCCGTCGACCACGGAGTGGCCGGTGGGCGTCTGCATCCAGGAGTTCAGCGCCAGGATCCAGAACGCGCTGAGCGTGGTGCCGAAGGCGACGAAGAAGGTGGCCCACAAGTGCACACGCTCGCTCACCTTGCCGTGGCCGAACAGCATGATGCCGAGAAAGCCGGCCTCGAGAAAGAACGCGGTCAACACCTCGTAGGCGAGCAGCGGGCCGGCGACGTCGCCCGCGCGCTCCATGAACCCCGGCCAGTTGGTGCCGAACTGAAAGCTCATCACCACGCCGCTCACCACGCCGAGCGCAAAGGTCAAGGCGAACACCTTGGTGTAGAAGCGATAGGCGTTGAGCCAGGCCTGCTTCACGTCGGCCGCGCGTGGCGACGCAGATAGCGCCAGCGGAAGAACAGCAGCAGCCAGCCCAGGGCGATGCTGATCGTCGGGAACAGGATGTGGAAGGTGATGTTGGCGGCGAACTGCATGCGCGCCAACAGGATCGGATCCATCGGCCTATCCTAGCGCTCGCCGGATCGGCCCCGCGCACTACACGGTGGCCACCGGGGTCACCGGCGAGCCCACCGCACCGGGCAGCCGCAGCGGCGGCGCGGTGAGCAGGCAGCGGCTGCGGCCCGCGCCGCGCAAATGCAGCGCCAGGTCGTTGAGCCACCACAGCTCGCCGAGCGGCACGCCGAGCTTGAACAGGCAGTGCTGGTGCAGCGGCAGCGCCGGGCGCTGGCCGTCTTGCTCGCGCGCCGGGTAGTGCTCCACCGCATAGTTGTCGGCGCACAGCGCCACCACGCCGGACTCGGTGATCCAGTTGAGCAGGCCCGGGTCGCGGCCGTCGAGCGCCGGGCAGGCCTTGTTCAGCACATCGATGTCGGGCTTGAGATGCATGCCCATGATCAGCGTGGAGAAGCCGGTGTGCAGCAGCACCATGTCGCCTTTCTCGATCACGACCTTGTCGGCATCGAGCACACGCTGCAGCGTGGCGGCGTCGATCAGCTTGCGCTCGTCGCCGAAATGTTTGTGCAGATCGACCAGCACCGCGCGGCCCTGGATCGCCTTGACGGCGAAGTTCTCGATGCCCAGCGCCTCGGCGCACGACGGCCCGTCGCACGGGTCGCCGACGAACTGGTAGTCGCTCGGCCCCTTGATGTGCTGGTGTGCGCGGTAGCCGTTGTAGTAGACCATCTCCGGCTCGCCGTCGCCGTCGGCGTCGAACCACGAGCCCACGTGCGCGAAGCTGTCCCACTGCGTGCTGTACTGCAAGGTCATCAGCACCTGGTCGTCGCAGATCACGTCGGTGTTGCGCGCGTCGATGTCGCTCAGCGGAAAGTTCAGGAACGGCTTGCCCTGCGCGCTGGTGGGCTTGATCTGCGGCGGCTTGCGGCGCGCGTTGAGCTTGGACTCGCCGGGGTAGTTCAGCGGCAGGCTCAGACAGAACGACAGGCCGTCCTTCACCTCGGCGATGCCCTGCTTCACCTTGGCGGGCGTCAGCAGGTTCAAGCGGCCGATCTGGTCGTCGGCACCGAAGTCGCCCCAGGTCGAACCTTCGGGGCGTTGGGTCCAGCGGGGGTTGCGCATCGCGCTCATCCGGACATTCCTTTCAGTTGCGGCCCGCGAGCCATGGTTGGCGCATGGCGGCGAACCGGGGTGCAGCTGGCGGCGATGCTACGCTGCGTGGGTCTTCTGTCCCCGGGAAATCCTCTTCGATGCGGGTGCTCATCACCGGCGCGCGCGGCTTCATCGGTCAGCACCTGACGCGCGCGCTGCTGCAACAACCAGGCGAGGCGCAGATCGTCGCGCTCGACGTGTCGCCGCCGGCGGGCCCGCGCAGCAGCCGTGTCACCGACGTGACCGGCGACGCGACCGACGCGTCGGTGTTGCGCGCGCTGTTCGCGCGGCCTTTCGATCGGGTGTTCGCGCTCGGCGCCACGCTGACGCAGCAGGCCGAAGCGGACTTCGCGCGCGGCCTGCAGGTCAACGTGATGGGCATGCTGCAGCTGATCGACGCCTGCCGCCAGCAGCCACGCGCGCCGCGGCTGGTGTTCAGCAGTTCGATCGCCGCCTTCGGCGGCACGCTGCCGGAAACGGTGGATGACGAAGTGGCGCGCACGCCGCTCACGTCGTACGGCACGCACAAGGCGGTGGTGGAGCTGCTGCTGAACGATGCGTCGCGCAAAGGGTTCGTCGATGGCCGTGCGCTGCGCCTGCCGATCGTGCTGACACGCCCCGGCCCGCCGGTGGCGTCGGTGTCCGATCGTGTGGCCTCGCTGGTGCGCGAGCCGCTGCGGGGTGCCGACACGGTGTGCCCGTTGGCGCCCGAGACGCGCATGGTGGTCTCGTCGGTGCAGACGGTGGCGCGTGCGCTGCTGTGCCTGGCCGATGCACCGGCCGACGCGGTCGGTGCGTTTCGCACGATGAACCTGCCCTCGCTGTCGGTGCGCGTGGGCGAGCTGATCGATGCGGTGGCCGCGGTGCCGCAGCGCCGCGGCAGCCCGGCCTCGCTCGGGCGCACGCACTGGCAGCCCGACGCCGCGCTGCAGGCCATCGTCGAGCAGTGGCCGCAGCGCTTCGATTCGGCGCGTGCGCGCGCGCTCGGCCTGTCGGGCAGCGTGTCGCTCGACGCGCTGATCGACGACCACCTCGACGCCGCGGCATGAGCCCGCGCCCGGCCGCTCCGAAGGGGGCTCGCACCGCAGCGCGAAGCGCGGAGGTGAGCCAATGAACACACCCGACGTCTGCATCATCGGCGCCGGCTCGTCCGGCGTGTGCGCCGGCAAGGCGCTGAAGGCACGCGGCATCGCATTTCAGATCTTCGAGAAGGGCACGCAACTCGGCGGCATGTGGCGCTACGAGAACGACAACGGCCAGTCGTCGGCGTACCGCAGCCTGCACATCGACACCAGCCGCAAGAGCCTCGGTTATCCCGACTTCCCGATCCCCGCGCACCTGCCCGACTACCTGTCGCACGAGCAGATGTGTGCCTACCTCGAGTCGTATGCCGATCGCTTCGGCGTGCGCGAGCACGTGCGCTTTGGCAGCGAGGTGCAGCGCGTCGAGCCGCGCGCCGACGGGCGTTGGCAGGTCACGCTGGCCGACGGCACGGGCCGCGACTGGCGTGCCGTGGTGGTGGCCAACGGGCACCTGTGGTCGCCGCGCTGGCCCACGTTCGCCGGCCGCTTCGAGGGCCGGCAGATGCATTCGCACCACTACCGCACGGCGTCGCCGTTCGAAGGACAGCGCGTGCTGGTGGTGGGCATCGGCAACTCCGCCGTCGACATCGCGGTCGACCTGTGCCGCAGCGCGCGACGGGTCTGCCTGTCGACGCGGCGCGGTGCGTGGTTGATGCCCAAGTACATCATGGGCATTCCCACCGATCGCTGGGGCGGCTTCCTCAACCGGCACCTGCACCTGCCGACGCGCTGGACGCGCACGATCGTGTCGCGCCTGGCGTTCCTGGCGATCGGCGACCAGCGCCGCTTCGGCATCCCGCGGCCGCCGCATCCGGTGTGGCGCGAACACGCGTGCGTGAGCCAGGACCTGCTGAGCTGCGTGGGTCACGGCTGGATCGCGATCAAGCCCGACGTGCGCGAGCTGCACGGCGATGCGGTGTCGTTCGCCGACGGCAGCCGCGAGGCCTTCGACACCATCGTCTACGCCACCGGCTACGACACGCGGTTCCCGTTCCTCGACCCCGACGTGTTCGCGGTGCGCGACCACGAGGCGCGGCTGTACCGGCGCATCGCGGTGCCGGGCCGGCCGGGGCTGTACTTCATCGGCCTGGTGCAACCGATCGGGCCGACGATTCCGCTGGTCGAGGTGCAGGCGCGCTGGCTGGCCGCCGTGTTGGCCGGCGCGGTGCCATTGCCTGACGAACCGACGATGCACGCCGAGATCGATGCGCACCTCGAGGCGCTGCGCCAGCGTTATGTGGACTCGCCACGCTACACGCTCGAGGTGGACTATCGCGAACATGCGGGGCAGCTGAAACGCGACCTCGAACGCGCGATCGCTTGAGGGGATCGCGCGCCCCGCAGTCGCGCAGCGCACCACTGGCACCTGAGTGACACCGCATGCGGAAATCCCGCTTGGCGGCGCACGCGCAAGCAGCGACGATGCGGGCTTCTTTCGGGAGCTGTAGATGAGTGTGTTTCGTTCACGTCCCACGCGCCGCAGCGTGCTGCAACACGCGGGTGCCGCCGCGGCGATGCTGTCGAGCCCTGGCCTCGCGCTCGCGCAGGAGAAGTTTCCGAGCCGGCCGATCAACCTGATCTGCCCGTGGCCGCCCGGCGGGTCGACCGATCGCCACATGCGCGCGATCGCCGAGTTGGCCGGCAAACATTTCGGCCAGAACGTGATCATCCAGAACCAGCCGGGCGCCGGCGGCACCAACAGCCCCGGTGCGATGGCGCTGAATGCGAAGCCCGACGGCTACACGATCGCGCAGTACCCGATCAGCATGATCCGCGTGGCGCACATGCAGAAGACGCAGTGGCACCCGATCAACGACTTCACGTTCATCATCGGCATCACCGGCTACACCTTCGGCTTCGTGGTGCGCAGCGACTCGCCGTACAAGACCTTCGAGGAATACGTCGATGCCGCGCGCAAGGCGCCGGGCCAGATCAGCTTCGGCTCCACCGGCATCGGCACCTCGCCGCACCTGCTGCTCGAGCAGGTGAGCGTGCCGGCGAAGATCCAGCTCAACCACATCCCGTTCAAAGGCAATGCCGACCTGATGCAGGCGCTGATGGGCGGCCACGTGATGGCCGCCAGCGACGCCAGCGGCTGGGACCGCTTCGTCGACGCCGGCCAGATGCGCCTGCTGGTCACGTTCGGCGAGCGGCGCACCAAGCGCTGGCCCACCGTGCCGACTGCCAAGGAGCTCGGCTACGACATCGTCGGCAACTCGCCCTACGGTTTCGTCGGCCCGAAGAACATGGACGCGGCGATCGTCAAGGCGCTGCACGACGGCTTCAAGAAGGCGATGGACGAGCCCAAGCACCAGGAGATGCTCGACACGCTGAACCAGGACGTCTGGTACAAGACCGGCGACGAGTACCTGGCATGGGCCAAAGCCACGTTTGCGCAGGATCGCGCGCTGATCGAGCGCCTCGGCCTGCTGGCGAAATGACGCGTTGACCCTGCGGGCTTGCCTGCCGCAAGGCGGCCCGCACAATCGCCGCATGGCGATCCTGGTGATGACCGCGCCACTGCCGGCGCTGCAGTACCTGCTGCCGCTGCGCGAAGCCGCGCCGCCGAGCGTGCCCGTGTGGGCCGCCGACGAGCCGCACGACGCCCGTGCGGTCGAGGCGATCCTCGCCTGGCGCATGAAGCCGGGCGTGCTCGCGGGCTATCCGAACCTGCGCGTGTTGTGCGCGGTGGCCGCCGGCGTCGACAAGCTGCTGCGCGCCGGCGACATCCCGCCGCACGTGCCGGTCACGCGCGTGGTCGACCCCCACCAGTGCCAGCAGATCGCGCAATACGTGGTCGCGTGCACGCTGCGCCACACGCGCGAGTTGCCGCGTTATGCCGTGCAGCAGGCGCAAGCGCATTGGGAGCGCTACCGTCCGCGTCCGGCGGAGTCGTGCCGCATCGGGGTGCTGGGCATGGGCTCGGTCGGCCAGGCGATCGCGCAAGCGTTCCTGCCGCTGGGCTATCCGGTTTCGGGCTGGTCGCGCCAGACGCGCCGGATGCCGGGCGTGACCTCGCACGCGGGTGACCAGGGTCTGGCGACGCTGCTCGCGCAGGCCGATGTGCTGGTGTGCGCGCTGCCGCTCACGGCGCAGACGCGCGGCCTGCTGAACCGCCGCACGCTGTCGATGCTGCCGCGCGGCGCCTACGTGATCAACGTGGGCCGCGGCGAGCAGATGGTCGAGGCCGATCTGCGTGCATTGCTCGACGAAGGCCATCTCGCCGGCGCTGCGCTCGACGTGTACGAGCGCGAGCCGCCGTCGACTGACAACTGGGTGTGGTCGCATCCGCTGGTGCTGGCCACGCCGCACATCGCCGGCGAGGTGTCGCGCGAGATCGTGGCGCAGCAGACGCTCGAGGCACTGCGCCTGGCGCGCGAGGGTTTGCCGCAGCCGCGTGCGGTGGACAAGAACGCCGGCTACTGAGGACATCACGATGGACATTCCCCTGATCGAGCGCGTGAAGATCCAGGCGCAGGTGCTGGTGCCGTTGATCAAGGCGCTGCGAACCGAGCTCGGCGAGCCGCGCGCCAACGCATTGGTGCAGCGCACGCTGGGTGAGCTCTACCGCGCCTATGGCGAGAAGTGGTGGCGTGCGCAGGGTTCGTCCGACCTCGGTCAGACCATGGCCAAGGCGTTCGATGGCTTTGCCGCCGGCGATGCGCTGGGTTACGAGGTGGTGCAGCAGACGCCCGATGCGTTCGAGGCGCACGTGACGAGCTGCCGCTACGCGCAGTTCTATCAGCAGCTCGGCGTGCCGGAGCTCGGCTTCTTGCTCACCTGCAGTGCCGACTTCCCGCTGGCCGAAGGTTATGGCGCCGGCGTGCAGCTGACGCGCACGCAGACGCTGATGCAGGGCGCATCGCACTGCGACTTCCGCTACACGCTGCAGAAGGCGCAGGACACCGGCGCCTGAGCGCCGGTCTAGCGCCGCCGCGGCGTCACTCGGCCTGCGCGCTCGAGCCCGGCAGCAGCGTGTGACCGCTGGCCACCGCATCCAGCCCCGGGCCATCGAGCACCAGCAGGCGCTGCGGTCCGAGCTGCATGATGCCCAGCTGCTGCATCTGGCGCAGCGCGCGGTTCACGCGCTGGCGGCTGCCGCCGACCATCGACGCGAGGTCGCCCTGCGAGATCGCCAGGTCGATGCGCACGCCGGTGGTGGTGGGTCGGCCGAACTGGCGCGCCAGCCGCAGCACCTGCTTGGCCAGGCGTTGCGGCAGGCTCAGCGCGTGGCGCTCTTCGCAGCGCTTGTACATGCGGCGCAGGCGCTGGCAGTTCAGCTGCAGCAGCGCATCGCGGAAGTCGGGGCTGAGCTCCATCAGCTCGTGCATGTCCTGCTTGCCGACGATCAGCAGCGTCGACGGCACATGGGCCACCATGTCGAGGTCTTCGGAGCGCAGGTCGACGAGCGCGATGTCGCCGAACCACTGTCCGGGTGCCATGAAGTCGAGCGTGAACACGCGGCCGTCGGACAGCGCCGTGCCCAGGCGCACCGCGCCGCGCGCCACGCCGACCCAGTTGCCTGCGGCGTCGCCGCGCTGCGTGATGCGCGCGCCGGCGGCCACGCGTTGCACGCGGGCGCGGCCGACGATGGCCTGGCGCAATCCCTCGGGCAGTTCGGAGAACCAACGGCCCGCGTGCAGCGCGTTGAACTCTTCCTCGCGCAAGGTGCTGCCGGTGCTCGCCAGCGAAGGTCTCGTGCCTGGCGCGCGCATCGCGGACAGGCCGAAGTCGGTGGCAATCGCTTCCATCTGAAGAACCTCCGTGCTGAAAGGGTGTGCTGTCAGGCCACTTCGAACAGGCCGGCGGCCCCTTGGCCGCCGCCGATGCACATCGTGACCACCACGTATTTCGCGCCGCGCCGCTTGCCTTCGATCAAGGCATGCCCGGTCAGGCGCGAGCCGCTCACGCCGTACGGGTGGCCCACCGCGATCGCGCCGCCGTTGACGTTGAGCAGGTCATCGGGAATGCCGAGCTTGTCGCGGATGTAGAGCACCTGGCAGGCGAACGCTTCGTTCAACTCCCACAGGCCGATGTCGCTGACCTTCAAGCCGGTGCGCTGCAGCAGCCTGGGAATCGCGAACACCGGGCCGATGCCCATCTCGTCGGGCTCGCAGCCGGCGACCGCGAAGCCGCGGAAGATGCCCAGCGGTTTCAGGTTGCGCTTTTCGGCCAGCTTGGCGTCCATCAGCAGGCAGACCGACGAGCCGTCGGAGAACTGGCTCGCGTTGCCGGCGGTGATCACGCCGCCGGGCAGTGCGCTGCGGATCTTGCTCACGCCTTCGAGCGTGGTGTCGGCGCGGATGCCTTCGTCGGCGGCGATCGTCACCTCTTTGCGCGTCATGCGCCCGGAGGCCTTGTCGACCACGCCCATCACGGTGGTCATCGGCACGATCTCGTCGTTGAACTTGCCGGCGGCTTGTGCGGCGGCGGCGCGCTGCTGCGAGCGCACGCCGTATTCGTCCTGCGCCAGCTTGCTGATGTTGTAGCGCTTGGCCACCTGCTCGGCGGTCTGCAGCATGGTCCAGTAGATCTCTGGCTTGATCTCGGCCATGGCCGGGTCCACGCGCATGTGGCGGTTGACCTCGTTCTGCACGCACGAGATGCTCTCGACGCCGCCGGCCACCATCACCGGCACCTGGTCGACGATGATGCGTTGCGCGGCCATCGCGATCGCCTGCAGGCCCGAGGAGCAGAAGCGGTTGATGGTGACGCCCGCCGTGGTCACCGGCAGCCCGGCGCGCAGCGCGGCCACGCGCGCGATGTTGCCGCCGGTGGTGCCTTCGGTCAAGCTGCCGCCGAGGATCACGTCTTCCACCTCGGCCGGGTCGACGCCGGCGCGCTTGACCGCGTTGTTGATGCTGTGCGCCGCCAGCGTGGCGCCGTAGGTCATGTTGAAGGCGCCCTTCCAGCTCTTGGCCAGGCCGGTGCGCGCGGTGGAGACGATCACAGCATCAGTCATGTCGGCTCCTCGGGTTAGTTGAACGACTTGCCGTCATCGGCGAGCTTCTGCAGCAGCGGCGCGGGTTGCCACCAGGCTTCGGCCCCCGGCTCGGCGGCAAAGCGTTTGAGCGAGCGCACGACGTTGGGCAGGCCGACGATGTCGGCGTGCAGCATCGGGCCGCCGCGGTGCTGCGGGAAGCCGTAGCCGTTGAGGTAGACCACGTCGATGTCGCTGGCGCGCGCGGCGATCTTCTCTTCGAGGATGCGCGCGCCTTCGTTCACCAGCGCGAACACGCAGCGCTCGACCACTTCGTCGTCAGTGATCTTGCGTGCCGTGATGCCGCGCTCCTTGCGGAACGATTCGATGATCTCGGTGACCACCGGATCGGGAATCGGATCGCGCGCGCCGGGCTCATAGCGGTACCAGCCGGCGCCGGTCTTCTGGCCGAAGCGGCCTTTCTCGCAGATGGCATCGGCCACCACGCGTTGATAGGCGCTGGGGTTCTCCGCTGCGCGGCGCTTGCGTCCGGCCCAGCCGATGTCGAGCCCGGCGAGGTCGCCGACGCGGAACGGCCCCATCGCGAAGCCGAACTTCTCCAGCGCCTTGTCCACCTGCTGCGGCAGCGCGCCTTGCATCAGCAAGCCGTTGGCCGCGGCGCCGTACTTGGCGAGCATGCGGTTGCCGATGAAGCCGTCGCACACGCCGGACACGACACCGATCTTCTTGATCTTCTTGGCCATCGCCATGCAGGTGGCCAGCACGTCGGGCGCGGTCTTGTCGCCGCGCACGATCTCGAGCAGCCGCATCACGTTGGCCGGGCTGAAGAAGTGCAGGCCGATCACGTCCTGCGGGCGCTTGGTGAAGCCGGCGATGGTGTTCAGGTTCAGCGCCGAGGTGTTCGACGCCAGGATCGCGCCCGGCTTGCACACTTCGTCGAGCGTCTTGAACACCTGCTGCTTGACGTCCATGTTCTCGAACACCGCCTCGATCACCAGGTCGGCATCCTTCATCGCGTCGTAGCCGAGCGTCGGCGTGATCAGCGCCATGCGCTCGTTCACCTGCGCTTCGGTGATGCGGCCCTTCTTGGCGGTGTTGTCGTAGTTCTTGCGGATGGTGCCGAGGCCCTTGTCGAGCGCCTCCTGCTTCATCTCGAGGATCGCCACCGCGATGCCGGCGTTGGCGAAGTTCATCGCGATGCCGCCGCCCATCGTGCCGGCGCCGATGATCCCCACCTTCTTGATCGGGCGCAGCGGCGTGTCTTCGGGCACGTCGGCGATCTTGGTGGCCGCCCGTTCGGCGCCGAAGATGTGGCGCAGCGCGCGCGACTCCGGCGTGTTCATCAGCGACATGAAGCTCTCGCGCTCCAGGCGCAGCGCCTCGTCGATCGGCTTGTTGACCGACATCGCCACCGCCTCCACGCACTTCAGCGGCGCCGGGAAGTTCTTCGACGCGGCACCGACCGTGTTGCGCGCGAACTGCAGGAAGGCTTCGGCCTGCGGGTCTTTCACCTTCAGGTCGCGCACGCGCTTGAGCGGCAGCTTGTCGGCCACCACCTTGTCGGCCAGCGCGACCGCGGCGGCGACCGGATCCCCATCGACCACGTCATCGAACAACGCGGTGCCTTTCAGCTTGGCTGCCGGCACGACTGGCGCCCGACACGATCATGTTCAGCGCCGCTTCCAGCCCGATCGCGCGCGGCAGCCGCTGCGTGCCGCCGGCGCCGGGCAGCAGGCCGAGCTTGACTTCGGGCAGCGCGATCTGCGCATCGCTCTTGGCCACGCGGTAGTGCGCGCCGAGCGCGAGCTCGAGCCCGCCGCCCATGCACACGCCGGCGACCGCCGCCACCACCGGCTTGGGCGAGTTCTCGAACGCCGCGATCAGCGCCGGCAGGCGCGGTTCGCGCGCTGCATTGGGCGTGCCGAATTCCTTGACGTCGGCGCCGCCCGAAAACGCGCGCTCGCTGCCGGTGACGACGATCGCCTTCACCGCATCATCGGCCAGCGCGCGGTCGAGCGCTTGCATCAGGCCCTGGCGCAACGCGGCGCCCAGGCCATTGACCGGCGGGTAGTCCAGGCGGATCAGCGCGTTGGCGCCGCGCACTTCGTACGACGTGCTGCTCATGGCAGGCCTTTCGATTGGGTGGGTATACGCGCGCCGCGCGTGTTCAGATGGTGACGCCGCCGTCGATGACGATGTTCTGCCCGGTCATGAACGACGACGCGGGCGCGGCCAGGAACACCGCGGCGCCGGCGATCTCGTCGGGCTCGCCGATGCGCTTGAGCGGCGTGGTGGCGGTGCGCTTCTTCAGCGCCTCGGGGTCTTCCCACAGCGCCTTGGCGAAGTCGGTCTTGATCAGGCCCGGGGCGATGCAATTGACGCGCACGTTGTGCGGGCCGTACTCCACCGCGAGGTTGCGTGCCAACTGGAAGTCGGCGGCCTTCGAGATGCAATACGCGCCGATGATCGGCGAGCCGCGCAGGCCGCCGATCGACGACACGATGATGATCGAGCCGTCGCGCCGCTCGATCATCTGCGGCACGGTGAAGTTGATCAGCCAGTGGTTGGCGATCACGTTGTTCTCGAGGATCTTGCGAAACTGGTCGTCCTCGATGCCCCCCTGCGGCCCGTAGTAGGGATTCGACGCCGCGTTGCACACCAGCACGTCGATCCGGCCGAGCTGCTTGGTGGCGCTGTCGACCAGGTTCTTCAGCTCTTCCTTGCGCGAGATGTTGGCCGGGATCGAGATCGCACGGCCGGCGCCGTGCTTGGCATTGATCGCGTCGGCCACCTGCTGGCACGGCTCGGCCTTGCGCGACGAGATGACGACCCGCGCGCCGTGCTCCGCCATCCGCTCGGCGATGGCCTTGCCGATGCCGCGCGAGGAACCGGTGATGACGGCGACCTTGCCGTCGAGCGAGAACAGCGACATGTGCGTCTCCTGAATACTCAAGGTCTCACGGCTTGGTACGCCTGCGGTTGGGCGCCAAACCCGTTTTTCTGAAAGCCGGGTCGCCTGGCCTATGATTCCCCTGGATACAAAGCCAATCCAGGCCAGCGCGGCGAACATACCAGAGTTTTTGAAAGGCGAGAATGGGCATTAACTTCAACGGCCGCGTGGCGATCGTCACCGGCGCCGGCGGTGGCCTCGGGCGGCAGCACGCGCTGGCACTGGCCGCACGCGGTGCCAAGGTGGTGGTCAACGACTTCGGCCGCCCCGCGGACGCGGGGGAGGGAACGGCCGCCGATGCCGTGGTGGCCGACATCCGCGCTGCCGGCGGCGACGCGATCGCGCACGGTGCGTCGGTGACCGACGAGGCCGCCGTGGCCGACATGGTCGAGCAGGCGCTGGCGCGCTGGGGCCGCGTGGACATCCTGGTCAACAACGCCGGCATCCTGCGCGACAAGAGCTTCGGCAAGATGGCGCTCGAGGAGTTCCGACTCGTGATGGACGTGCACTTGATGGGCGCCGTGATCTGCACGCAGGCGGTGTGGAACACCATGCGGGCCCAGAAATATGGTCGCGTGGCGATGACGACATCGTCTTCCGGCCTTTACGGCAACTTTGGCCAGGCCAACTACGGTGCGGCCAAGATGGCGCTGGTCGGCCTGATGCAGACGCTGTCGGTCGAAGGGGCGCGGGACAACATCCGCGTCAATTGCCTGGCACCGACCGCCGCCACGCGCATGACCGAGGGGTTGCTGCCGGCCGAGATGCTGAAGCTGCTGACGCCGGAGTCCGTGACGCCGGCGCTGCTGCACCTGGTGTCCGAAGACGCGCCGACGCGCGCCATCGTGTGTGCCGGCGCCGGCACGTTTGCGCGCGCCCACATCACGCTGACACCCGGACTGCACATCGGCGTCGGGCCCGATGCCGCCGAGCACGTGGCGGAATCGTTCGATGCGATCTCCGATCGGCACGGCGAGACGGTGCCCGAAAACGGCAGCGCTCAGGGCCGCAACGAGATCGCGCTCGCGATGGCGGCCGCCCGTTGAACGCGCCCAACGACGCCACGCCGCTGGCCGCACCTTTGGCCGCCCTCGGCGGCGCGGTGCCGGAGCCACCGCGCTGGTTCAGCGACGCGCTGGCGGTCGCACCGGCGCGCACCTGGCACGACGTGCACGGCGCACGCATCGAGACGCTGGTCTGGGGCGAGCGCGGCCGGCCGGGACTGCTGCTGCTGCACGGCAAGATGGCGCACGCGCAGTGGTGGAGCTTCATCGCACCGTTCTTCGCCGCCACCCATCGTGTGGTGGCGCTGTCGTTCGGCGGCATGGGCGGCTCGGACTGGCGTGCCGGCTACTCGGTGCAGGCGATGGCCGACGAGGCGATGGCGGTGGCGGAGGGCGAAGGCCTGTTCGACGCCCCGGCGCCACCGCTGATCGTCGGCCATTCGTTCGGCGGTTTCGTCTCGCTGCTGTGCGCGCAGCAGCACGGCGCGCGGCTCGGCGGCGTGTTCACGCTCGACATGCCGTTGATGTCGCGCGAGCATCGCGCGGCGCGCGTGCGGCCGAGCATCCGCGATGCCTTCGCGCCGCGTCCGACCAAGCGGTATCCGAGCCTGGCCGCTGCGCTGGCGCGCTTTCGTTTCGCGCCCGAGCAGCCATGCGAAAACCTGTTCGTCGCCGATCACATCGCGCGCACCTCGTTGAAGGAAGTTCGCGCCGACGACGGCACGCCGGCGTGGACCTGGCGCTTCGATCCGCAGGTCGGGCCGCTCGGGCCCGGCAATCCGGGCCAGGCGCTGCGCGAAGCGCGATGCCCGGTGGCGATCGGCTGGGGCAGCGAGTCGGCGCTGGTCACGCCGCCGGTGGCCGCCTACGCGTGCGAGCTGGCCGGGGCGCATGCCCCGCGCATCGAGATCCCGGGCGCGCGCCACCACGTGATGGTGGATCAGCCGTTGGCATTGGTGAGCGCGTTGCGCGCGCTGCTGCAGACCTGGCCGCAGGGGCGGTGACCGTGGCACGCGTTCGTCCGTTGCGCACGCGTGGGCATAATGCGCCGCCCTCCGATCCCTCACGGACCGCGCCGCCGATGCCCAAGCGCTCACCGCCTCAGACGTCGCGCTACCAGGAAAAGCGCGAAGCCGTGCTGAACGCGGCCGCGGTGCTGTTCAACGAGCGCGGCGTCAAGGGCGCGACGCTGTCCGACATCGCCACCAGCGTCGGCCTGGTGACCAACAGCGTCACCTATTACTACCGCAAGAAGGAAGACCTCGCGACGGCCTGCTTCCTGCGCACCATCGACGCCTTCAACGGGTTGGCGGCGGCGGCAGCGCAGCAGACGAGCACCGAGGCACGCATCAACGCATTCTTCTCGCACCTGGCGCGACTGCTCGCCGACATCGAGCTCGGGCGCCACGCGCCGATCGTCAACTTCAACGACATCCGCGCACTGCCGAGCCCGCACACCGACCAGGTGTTCACCGCCTACACCGACATGTTCCGTCAGGTGCGCGGCCTGATCACCGGGCCGGAGGCGGCGCGGCTGGCGCGCCACGACCTGAACGCGCGCGGCCACATCGTGCTGTCGATCGCGCACAACCTGCGCCAATGGATCGACCGCTACGAGGTCGAGGAGTACCCGCGCGTGGCCCAGCGGCTGGCCGACATCGTGCTGCACGGGCTGGCGGCATCGGGTGCCGGCTGGCAGGCTGCCGACGGCGAGCGGCATTGGAAGCTGGGCGAGGACTCCGGCGGCACCAGCGAAGCGTTTCTGCGTGCGGCGACCACGCTGGTCAACGAGCAGGGCTACCGCGGCGCGTCGGTCGACAAGATCTCGGCCCGCATCAACGTGACCAAGGGCTCGTTCTACCACCACAACGACAACAAGCACGATCTGATCGCCGAGTGCTTCGAACGCACCTTCACCGTGGTGCGGCGCGCACTGAGCCTGGCGGAGAACGGCCCGGGCAGCGGCTGGAGCCGCGCCTGCGCCGCGGCGCGTGCGCTGGTGCGCTACCAGTTGTCGGAAGAGGGCCCGTTGTTGCGCTCGACCGCCGTCAGCGCGCTGCCCGACGACACGCAACGCAAGGCGGTGCGGCGCACGCTGCAGCGCCTCACCGAGCGCATGACCAGCGTGGTCGTCGACGGCATGATCGACGGCTCGGTCCGCGCGCTCGACCCGCACATCGCCGCACAGGCTTCGATCGCGGCGATCAACGCCGCCGCCGAGTTGCACCGCTGGGTGGCCAGCGCGACCCTCGACAACGCCGCCGACCTGTTCGTCCGGCCGGCGCTGCAGGGTGTGCTGTGCCCGGGCCTGGAGGCCAGTCACACCCCGTGAGCGGCGTGGCGGTGTCCGATCCTGGCAGTCGGGCGTAGGACAACACCGCGATTGCATCCGGTTGCGACCGGAAATGCCCGCTGCTCCTTGAAGGCTCCTCGGCCGTCCCGATAATCCATTCGCAATGCGAGTTTTTCGGCCCCGCCACACCGGGTGCACCGTCGCTGCGCTGTTCGTGTGTGCGTTGGCCGTGACCGATGCGGCTGCCTTCGATTTCGAAGACGTCGCGCGCGAGGCAGAGCGCGTCGCGCGCGCCCCCTACCGCAAGCCGCCCGCGGCCGACCCGGCGCTGGCGATGAGCTATGACGCCTACCGCAAGCTGCGTTTCAAGAACGAGCACTCCACCTGGCGCGACAGCGGCACGCCGTTCGAGCTGCGCTACTTCCCGCTCGGGCGCACCTTCACGCGCGCGCTGGTGCTGCACGAGATCGTCGGCGACGAGGTCAAGCCGCTGAGCCTGCCGCCCAACGCCTTCGAGGGCACGGCGTCGGGCGCGGTGGCCGGCTTCCGCGTGCACCGCTGGGTCGGCGAGCCGCGCCGCAGCGACGAGGTGGGCGCCTTCCTCGGCGCCAGCTATTTCCGGCTGGTGGCACAGGGCTTGCGTTACGGCCTGTCGGCGCGCGGCCTGGCCGTCGACACGGTGGGCGGCAGCGGAGAAGAATTTCCAGAGTTCACCACCTATTGGCTGCAAAGACCGCAACCCGGCGACACCGAGGTCCGCTTCTACGCGCTGCTGGAATCCCCGCGCGTGACCGGCGCCTACGCCTTCGTGCTGCGCCCGACGCGCCGGCAACACCGTGGCCGAAGTGCGCGCTCGCCTGATCTTGCGCGCGCCGGTGGCGCGGCTCGGGATCGCGCCGCTGACCAGCATGTTCCTCGGCGCCGAGAACCAGCAGCCGGTTCAGCGACTATCGCCCCGAGGTGCACGACTCCGACGGCCTGCAGGTGCTGAGCGGCAGCGGCGAATGGCTGTGGCGGCCGCTCACCAACCCGCGCGGCGTGTTCGTCACCAGCTTCGCGCATGCCGTCGGTCCGGGGCTTCGGGCTGATGCAGCGCGACCGCGCGTTCGTCAATTACCAGGATCTGGAGGCGCACTACGAGTTGCGCCCCAGCGCCTGGGTCGAGCCGATGAGCGACTGGGGGCCGGGCCGGGTCGAGCTGCTGCAGTTCCACACGCCCAACGAAACCCACGACAATATCGGCGCCTACTGGGTGCCCGACAAGCGTGGCGGCGCCGGGCCAGCCGATGGATTTCAGCTGGCGCGTGACGATCACCGACCAGAAGCCGCTGCCGCCGGGCGCCTGGGTGGTGCAAAGCCGGTTCTGGCTACGGTTACCGGGAAGGAAAATTGCCCGCGGGCCGCATGCAGTTCCACCTCGACTTTGCCGGCCCGGCACTGCAGGGCCTTGCGGAAGAAGAAGTCGAAGCCGTCGCCAGCAGGAAACTCCAACGTGCGTGACATGCGTGTCATCGCCCAACCCGAATCCCGCCGTTCAAGGCTGGCGCGTCACGTTGGACTACGAACGCGTCAACCCCAAACAGCCCGTCGAACTGCGCGCCTTCCTACGCGCAGGGTCCCGCACTTTGTCTGAAACTTGGTCCCATGCACTCGCCCCCGGAATGATCGACTGATGCCCGCGCCGTCCGTGCGCGCCCGCACCGCACCCCCGCTGCATCGCGGCTCGATGACGCCGTGCGCCGTGGTTCGGCTTCTGGCGCGGCCTGCTGTTTGCGCTCTGGCCGGGGCTGCGCTGGAGCGGCGCCGAACGTTTCGACTGCGCCTGGCATGGCGCGGCGCGCCAGCGCCGCCGCGTGCTGCTGGCGCTGGTGGCGGTGATGGTCGGCGCGGCGCTGGCGCTGCGCATCGACTCCGGGCCGTACAACCCCGATGCATGGTGGTGGGCCACCACCGTGCTGATGACGCTGCTGTTCGCCTGGGTCGGCGTCGGCTGCGCCACCGCGGTGATGGGCGCCTGGGCGCTGTGGCGCGGCGACCCGCTATGCGCCCAAGCTGCGCGGCCCGCGCGGCGCCGATCGACTGCCGGCGTGCGCACCGCGCTCGTGATGCCGATCTGCAACGAGGACATCGCCGAGGTGTTCGCCGGCCTGCGCGCCACCTGCGAGTCGCTCGCCGCCACCGGCGCGCTGCAGCTGCTTCGACGTGTTCGTGCTGTCCGACACCAAGGATCCGGCGCTGCGGCGGCCGAGACGCGGGCCTGTCGAGCGGCTGCGCACGATGCTGGCGCGAGACGTGCGAGCGGCTTGTCGCTGTTCTACCGCTGGCGCAAGCGCCGCACCAAGCGCAAGGCCGGCAACGTGGCCGACTTCTGCCGCCGCTGGGGCCGCAACTACCGCTACATGGTCGTGCTCGACGCCGACAGCACGATGAGCGGCGACACGCTGGTGCGACATGGTGCGGCTGATGGAGCAGCACCCGCGCGCCGGCATCATCCAGACGCTGCCGCAGGTGGCCAACCCGGCCACGCTGCACGCCCGTGCGCAGCAGTTCGCCGGCCGCGTCACCGGGCGGCTGTTCGCGCTCGGCATGGCCTGGTGGCAGCTCGGCGACGCGCACTACTGGGGCCACAACGCGATCCTGCGCGTCGAGCCCTTCATGCGCCATTGCGCCCTGGCGCAAGTTGCCGGGGCGCGGCGGCCTGGCGGGCGAGATCCTGTCGCACGACTTCGTCGAGGCGGCGTTGATGGGCCGCCGCGGCTACGAGGTGTGGCTGGTGCCCGACCTCGGCGGCAGCTGGGAGCAGAGCCCGTCGAACCTGCTCGACGAGCTGCAGCGCGACCGCCGCTGGTGCCAGGGCAACCTGCAGAACCTGCGCCTGGTGGCCGAGCCGGGCTGGCGGCCCGCGCACCGCATGATGTTCAGCGTCGGCGCGCTGTCGTACCTGGTGGCGCCGTTGTGGCTGCTGTTCATGGTGCTGGGGCTGGGCGGCGGCAGCATGCTCGGGCGCGACCTGTCGCTGTGGCTGCTGACGCTGGCGTTGCTGATCCTGCCGCGTGCGTTGGGCGTGGTGGTGATCGCAGCGCGCGGCGAGGCGGCGGCGTTCGGCGGCACGGTGCGGCTGTCGATCGGCGCGGTCATCGAGTTGCTGATGTCGACGCATGCAGGCACCGATCCGCATGCTGGCGCACTGCCTGTTCGTGCTGGGCGCGCTCACCGGCCTGAAGCTCGAATGGAAGTCGCCGCCGCGCGGCGGCGAGGCGGTGGGCTGGCGCGATGCCGTCGCGCCGCATGGGCTCGTTGACGCTGCTGCCGCTGGTGGCGAGCCTCGGGCTGCTGCGCTTGCGCGCCGCATTCGTGGCCATGGTGCCGATGCTGCTGCCGCTGTCGCTTGCGGTGCCGTTCGCGGTGATCACCGGCCATCCGCGCGTCGGCCGTGCGGTGGCGCGGCTGGGCTTGCTGCGCACGCCCGAAGAGTGGCGGCCCACGCGCGAGCTGGTGCGCGCCAGCGAGAGCCACAGCTTCATCGACCTGGTGCCCGTGCCGCCGGTGCAGCAGCAGCCCGCGCTGGCGTGGGCGCGGCCGCGCCGTGCGCTGCGTCTGGCGTCGGCCAGCCTGATGATGGGCCTGGCCGCGCTGGCGATGACGGTGCCGCAATCGGGCATCGCGCCGGAGCTGTCGCCTTCGCTGCGCGCCGAGTCCGACATGGCGCTGGCGTGGCGCGCCGAGCAGGAGATGGTGGCCTACTGGACCGAGCCGATGCTGCCGCTGATCGGCGAAGCGCCGGTGCGCAAGCGGGTGGTCGCGCGCGCCGAGAAGCCAGCCCGCATGATCGACGATGCGCTGCGCCAGCGCGCGCTCGAAGCCGTGCGCATGCTGTCGACGCAGCCACCACCGGTCTGAGCGGGCGTCTCGCCAGCGAACGCCCGCCTTCCTGGGCCGGGCGACAATGGCGCCATGGAAGTCCAATTCACGCAAGAGGTCGAGCGCCTGCGCCAGGGCGCGGGCTCGACGTTCCATGGCGAGGGCATCCTTGCCGTCACGAAGGCACTGCTGCAATCGGGCGTTGCCTATGTCGGCGGCTACCAGGGTGCGCCGGTGTCGCACCTGCTCGACGTGATGGTGCAGGCGCGGCCCTACCTCGACGAGCTCGGCGTGCACGTCGAAGCCTGTTCCAACGAAGCGTCGGCCGCCGCGATGCTCGGCGCATCGATTCACTACCCGCTGCGCGGCGCGGTCACCTGGAAATCGATCGTCGGCACCAATGTCGCCAGTGACGCGCTGTCGAACCTGAGCTCGCCTGGCGTCGTCGGCGGCGCGCTGATCGTCGTCGGCGAGGACTATGGCGAGGGCGCGTCGGTGATCCAGGAGCGCACGCACGCGTTCGCGCTCAAGAGCACGATGCTGCTGCTCGACCCGCGCCCCGACCTGACATGCATGGTCGACATGGTCGAACACGCGTTCGCGATGTCCGAAGCGTCGAACATGCCGGCAATCCTCGAGCTGCGCATCCGTGCCTGCCACGTGCGCGGCAACTTCGAGTGCAAGGACAACGTCTCCCCCAAGTTGTCGACGCGGGCGCTGCAGGAAGAACCGGCGCCGTTCGACTACATGCGCCTGGCGCACCCGCCGGTCACGTTCAAGCAGGAGAAGCTCAAGGGCGACGAGCGCATCCCGGCGGCACGGCGCTACATCGTGGAGCATCAACTCAACGAACATTGGCCCGGCACGCATGGCGACCTCGGGCTGATCGTGCAGGGTGGCTTGAGCCACGCGCTGGTCGGCGCGCTGCAGCAGCTCGGTCTGGCCGACGCCTTCGGCACCTGCGAGATTCCGGTGCTGGTGCTCAACGTGACGTATCCGCTGGTGCCCGACGAGCTGGTGCCATTCTGCGCGGGCAAACGTGCGGTGATGCTGTTCGAAGAAGGGCAACCCGAGTTCATCGAACAGGAACTCGCCACGTTGCTGCGCCGGCGTGACGTGCAGACGCCGCTGCACGGCAAGGACCTGTTGCCCTCGGCCGGCGAGTACACGGTCGAGGTGATGGCGCAGGCGCTGTTGAAGTTCGTGCAGCGCCACCTGCCGCGGCATCCCGTCGACACTGCGATCGCGTGGCTCGACGGCAACCGCGCGCGCCGCGAGGCGGCGGCGAAGGCGCTGAGTGCGCCGTTGCCGCCGCGGCCGCCCGGCTTTTGCATCGGCTGCCCCGAGCGGCCGGTGTTCTCGGCGCTCAAGCTTGCGCAACAGGAGGTGGGGCGCGTGCACATCGCGGCCGACATCGGCTGCCACGCTTTCGGCACCTTCGAGCCGTTCGGCTTCGGTCACTCGATCCTCGGCTACGGCATGAGCCTGGCCAGCCGCGCCGGCGTATCGCCGATGATGGCGCGGCGCACGCTGGCGATCGTCGGCGACGGCGGCTTCTGGCACAACGGGCTGCTCACCGGCGTGCAGAGCGCACTGTTCAACGGCGACGACGCGGTGCTGCTGATCTTCAAGAACGGCTACACCTCGGCCACCGGCACGCAGGAGATCATCTCCACGCCGGACCAAGAGGCGCGCGATCAGGCCACCGACCCGCGCGAGAGCCTGGTCGATAAGAACACGACAATCGAGCGGACACTGGGCGGGCTCGGCGTGCGCTGGCTGCGCACGGTGCACACCTACGAGGTCGAGACCATGCGGCGCGCGCTGATCGAGGCGCTGACCAGCGACTTCAACGGGCTCAAGGTGATCGTCGCCGAAGGCGAGTGCCAGCTCGAACGGCAGCGGCGGCTGCGCCCCTGGATCGCGTCGCTGCTGCAGCGCGGCGAACGTGTGGTGCGCACCAAGTACGGCGTCGACGACGAGGTGTGCAACGGCGACCACGCCTGCATCCGCCTGTCGGGCTGCCCGACCTTGACCTTGAAGGACAACCCCGATCCGCTGAAGGTCGACCCGGTGGCCACCGTGATCGACGGCTGCGTCGGCTGCGGCCTGTGCGGCTCCAACGCCCACGCCGCCACCTTGTGCCCGAGCTTCTACCGCGCCGAGGTGGTCAGCAACCCAGGCTGGCACGAGCGCTTGCTGGCGGGCGTGCGCGGTGCGGTGCGGCGGATGTTGGTGCCGGCGAGCGAGCGCCGGGCCGGCGCCAAGGTGGCACCATGAAGCCGATCACGTTGCTGGTGTGCGCGCTGGGCGGCGAGGGCGGCGGCGTGCTGGCGCAATGGCTGGTCGACGTGGCCATCCGTGCCGGCCATGCGGCGCAGAGCACGTCGATCCCCGGCGTGGCGCAGCGCACCGGCGCGACCACCTACTACCTCGAGTTCTGCCCGCAACCGCAGGCAGCGACCGGCGGGCGCCGGCCGGTGTTCGGCCTCGTGCCGGTGCCGGGCGCGCTCGACGCGCTGGTGTGTTCCGAACTGCTGGAGGCCGCGCGCCTGGTCACGCTGGGCCTGGTCGATGCGAAGCGCACGCTGGTCATCGCCTCGAGCGCGCGCACCCTGACCACGGCCGAGCGCATGCCGCTCGGCGACGGGCGCGTCGAAGCCGACACGCTGCTGCAGTTGCTGCGCGAGCACAGCCGCGAGCACCACGTGCTCGACCTCAATGCGCTGGCACGCGAGGCCGGCACGGTGGTGAGCGCGGTGATGTTGGGTGCGATCGCGGCCAGCGGCCTGCTGCCGTTCGCGCGTGAGCACTACGAGCACGTGGTGGCGCGCGGCGGACGCGGGGCCGAAGCCAGCCGGCGCGGCTTCGATCTGGCGTTTGCGCGCGTGGCGTCGGCGCGGGCGCATGGCTCCTACGTGGAGCGTGTGGTCGCGACTCCGGCATCGCCATGCGGCGACGCCTGCCGCCGTTGCCCACCGACGTGGCCGCCGCCTTTCCGCCGGCCGTGCACCCGATGCTGGCGCTCGGTCACGCGCGCGTGACGCGAGTACCAGGACGATGCGTACGCGGCTCTGTACGTGACACGTCTGCAACGTGTGCTGCAGGCCGAGCGCGCGTCCGATCCCGTGGCGGCCGGCAGCTGGGCCACGACGCGCGAAGCCGCGCGCTGGCTGGCGCTGTGGATGGCGTTCGACGACATCGTGCGCGTGGCGTCGCTGAAGCTGACGGCCGAGCGCTGGGCGCGCGTGCGCCGCGAGGCGCGCGCCGGCGACGACGACGTGTTGAAGGTCTACGACCACTTCAAGCCCGGCGTGCCCGAGTTCGCCGGCCTGCTGCCGCCGCGCCTGGCGCGCTCGCTGCTGCGTTGGGATGCCGCACGCCGCGCGCGCGGCGACGAACCTTGGGCCGTGCCGATGCAGCTGGGCACCCACACCGTGTTCGGCACGGTGCTGTTGAAGCTGCTGGCCGCGCAACGGTGGCTGCGCCGCCGCGGCCACCGTTATGCCGACGAGCAGGCCTTGATCGAGCGCTGGCTCGACGCGGTGGTGCGTCACAGCGCCACCGATTGGCGGCTGGGCCACGAGATCGTGTTGTGCGGCCGTCTGATCAAGGGTTACGGCGGCACGCACGAGCGCGGCCGCGCGAACCTGCTGCACATCCTCGATCAATTGGCCGAGCGCGCGCCGTTTGCGTCGCACGCGCAGCGCGCACAGGCGATCGCGCAAGCGCGCGGCGCCGCGCTGGCCGACGAAGCCGGCAGCGCGCTCGACGCCACGCTATTGCGCCACGGCGGCGCGCCGCGCCCGCCGCGCGAGGTGCCGATCCGCTTCGTGCGGCGGCCGAAGACGACCACGCCCGACCCGGCATAGCGCACGCAATCAGCGCGACGCAAGTCGGCTCAGCAGAAAGTCGATGAACACGCGCACGCGCAGCGGCATGTGCCGGTGCGCCGGGTGCATCACCGAGAACGGGCGCGACGCGCCGGCGAGATCGGGCAGCAACTCGATCAAGCTGCCGTCGCGCAGGTCCTGCTCGACGATGAAGCGATAGGTCTGCAGCACGCCGGCGCCGGCGCGCGCCAGTGTGACGGTGGCCAGGATGTCGTCCGCACAGCGCAGCGGCCCGCTCGTGAGCCACTCGATTTCCTGCCCGTCGCGTCGCAGCAGCCACGGCACCGGCTGGCCACTGCGCGGCAACAGGAACTGGATGCACGACAGCGAGGCCAGGTCATGTTCGTTGTGCGGCCGCTTGCGTCGGCGCAGGTACGCTGGCGATGCGACGATCACGAGGTCGGCGTCCTCGAGCTTGCGCGCAACCAGGCCGGAGTCCGCAGGCGTGCGGCCGCGCACGGCGAGATCGAATCCCTCGTCGACGATGTCGACGTTGCGGTTGGTCAGCTGCAGCTCGAGTTCGATCTCCGGATGGCGCTGCGTGAACGCCGGAATCAACGGCAGGATGCGGCAGTGTCCGTACGATGTCGGCAGCGATGCCCGCACCAGCCCCGAGGGCCGTTGCTGCTGTCCCGACAGTTCGCGCTCGGCTTCGGCGAGCTGACCCAGCGCCTGACGGCACTGTTCGTGATAGCGGCGACCCGCCTCGGTGAGGCGCACGGTGCGGGTGGTGCGCACGAACAAGCGCACGCCGAGTTGCGCTTCCAGCCGGGCCACCGAGCGGCTCACCGCCGCCGGCGTGAGACCCGCGGCCTTGGCGGCCGGCGTGAAGCCTTGCCACTGCGCAGTGAGGCAGAACAGCTCGATGCTGCCCAGGCGCTGGGTACCGAAGAGGCGTTGCATTGGCGATCTCTATGTAAGCAGTGAAGTGAAAATGTGTGGCTCCATTGTCGTGTGGATCGCCAATACGATGCGCCGCGTTCAAGCCTCGCCTTCAAAGGAGCCATCGCATGAAGCTGTACTACTCGCCTGCGGCCTGTTCGCTGGCGCCGCACATCGTGCTGCGCGAAGCCGCGCTGCCATTCACGCTGCACAAGGTAGACACCGAACGTCACGTCACCGCCGACGGTGGTGACTACTACGCGATCAACTCCAAAGGCCAGGTGCCGGTGCTCGAGCTCGACGATGGCACCCGTCTCAGCGAAGGCCCCGTGATCACGCAGTTCGTCGCCGATCTCGCCAATGCCAGTGCGCTGATGCCGGCCGCGGGCACGATCGAACGCTACCGGGTGATGGAGTGGCAGAACTACGTCTCCACCGAACTGCACAAGTCCTTCACGCCGCTGTTCGCCGACGGCCTCGACGCCGCCGCGAAGGGCACGCTGGCCGCGCGTTTGCGCAAGAAGTACGAATGGGTCGATGGACAGCTGGACGGCAAGTCCTACCTCACCGGCGATGTTTTCACTGCCGCAGACGCGTATCTGTTCGCCGTGACCGGCTGGGCGCGGTTCGTCAAATTGGACCTGTCTGATCTACCGCACCTGAAGGCGTTCATGAATCGCGTGGGCCAGCGGCCTGCGGTGCGCGAGGCGATGCGCGCCGAAGGGCTGCTCACCTGAGACGTCGGCGCACGCGCAGGCAAGGCGGCGCCGTCGTTCCATCCACCAGAAGCAGGCCCATGCCCTACGTCAACATCAAGATCACGCGCGAAGGCGCCACGCGCGAACAGAAGGCCGAGTTGATCCGCGGCGTCACCGAGTTGCTGGTTCGCGTGCTGAACAAGAACCCGGCGACCACGTTCGTCATCCTCGATGAGGTCGAAACCGACCACTGGGGCATCGCCGGCGAAACGGTCACCGCGTTGCGTGCGCCCGCGAAGAAGGGCGCCTCATGATGGCAGATGGGACCAGCCAAGACTGCGTGTCGGCGCCGATCGCCAACGCCGACGCGCTGCCGGCGTTAACGTCACTGCTGCGCGACTACTTCGACGGCCTGTACTTCAGCGACACGCGACGCCTGCGACGGGTGTTCCATGCGCAGGCGGTGTATGCGACGGCGACCGATGGCGCGCCGGTGATTCTGCGCATGGAGGAGTACTTCTCGGTGGTCGACCGGCGACCCGCGCCAGCCGCGCGCGGCGATGTGCGCGCCGACCGCATCCTGGCGATCGACTTCGTCGGCGCGGCGGCCGCGTGGGTCAAGGTGCAGTGCGCAATCCGGCCGAAGCATTTCACCGACCTGCTGACGCTGATCCACGTCGACGGGCGCTGGCAGATCATCGCCAAGGTGTTCCACTTCGACGTCGAAACTGCCTAGCGTACCCACGCGATGGCGCTGCGTCGGCCGCGCGCATCTCAGTCGCCTTGGTCGTGGTGATCGTGTCCGTGACCGTGGCCGTGGTGATAGCCGCCACCCTGTGGCTTGCGGCACTCCCAGTTGCTCGCGAGTTCGATGCTGCCGCGGCCGTCGTAGCGCGCCACCGACGGGTAGGGGCACAGCGGCCGCGTGCGATCGGGCGCCCAGTCGGCCGGCACCTCGGCATTGACGCCGCCGGCGTTGCCCGGGCCGCGCGCGCTGGCGATGATGGCTTCGGGCTCGCGTCCGCGTTCGACCCAGTCGACCAGCGGCGTGATGAAGTCGGCCTGGTCGGTGGCCGGGCCGCCGGAGCAATGGCCCATGCCGGGCACGCGGTACAGGCGCGCGAAGTCGTCGGCACGGCCGCCGCTGGAGCGATCGATGCCGCGGTACCAGCGTTCGGTGTCCGCCACCGAGAAGATCGGGTCGCTGACGCCGTGATACGCGAGAATTTTTGCGCCGCGCCGCCGCACGTCGTTCATGTCGGTTGCGTCGGGCGGCGTCATGAAGCTCATCGCCGACTCGGTGTAGATGGCGTTGGTGGCGAACAGTTCGGCCAGCGCGGTGTCGATGTTCAAGCCGAGAGCGAACGCCGGCCCGTTGGTCAGCGCATCGGTCGACGGCGGCACCTTGAAGATCGTGCCGACCGCGCCCGAGTCGAGGTTCAGCGGCGCGATGAATTCCCAGAAGGAGATGTTGATGCCGTTGATGCCGCTGTCGAACGGGAACGGCGCGTAGAACCGCGTGCCGTTCGACGTGGTGGCGCCGCTGAAGATCGGCGCGATCGCGATCTTCTGCGCGTGCGTCAGGCAGCTGCCGTCGCGTGCGCCGGCGCAGGTGGGCACGTCACGCATGAAGTGAAATTTGCGCTGGCAGGTGCGTGTGTCCTGCACCAGGCCATCACGGGCACCGTCGAGTGCATCGCAGCGCGCCAGCACCGCATTGGCCACCGTCTTGCGCTCGGCCGTGGTGAACGCGGTCTCGAGGCCGGCCGGCGTGGTCGGCACCGCCGGCGCTTCGACCAGTGATGCATAGCGCTGGCCGCCGAAGATGTTGGCCAATGCCGCCAGCGGCAGGTTGTAGCCCGGCGCGCCGGCGAGATAGCCGTCGTACTCGCCCGGCAGGCGCGCCGCGGTGATCAGCGTGTGGCGGCCGCCGTTGGAACAACCGCCGAAGTACGAACGGTCGGGGCCCTTGCCGTAGGCGCGGGCGATCGTCTCCTTGGCCATCGGCGTCAGCTTGGCCACGGCCTGGTAGCCGTAGTCGAGTCGCGCCTGCGGGTCGAGCCCGAAGGCCGGGCCGCCTTGCGCATTGGCGTGGCCGGCGTCGGAACTCAGCACCGCGAAGCCTTGCAGCAGCGTGCTGGTCAGGGCGCCGCCGCCGAACGTGGTGTTCGGCCGGCACCACGGCACCGTCGATGCCGCCATTGCCCTGGTGGAAGAAGCGGCCGTTCCAGTTCTTCGGCAGGCGCATCTCGAACTGGATCGCATAGGTCTTGCCATCGATCGGGCTCACATGCTCATGCGACCTGCCCGTGACGCGGCAGTGTTCGGCGATCGGTTGTCCGGCCACCGACAGCGTGCCGGCGGCAATCGTGGCGCTGCCGGTGATCACCGTGTTCGGCAAACCCGCCAGGCGGGCGGCGAGATCCTCGCAGGCGCCGATCAGCGCCGCCGGCTTGGCCGGAGACAGCTGCGGCAAGCGGTGGCGATCGCGGTCGTTGTCGTGGGCGAGGCCGCCGGCGGCCAGGGAGGCCAGCGTGGCTGCGGCGATACTGCGCGCCAGCCGGCGCGGGAGGTTCGAGGGCATGAAGTCTCCTTTGGACGTCCCGGTCGACTGCGCCGGTGCAGCGGCGGCAACCACCGTGGGTCCGCCATTTGGTTATCGTACTTATCGATTTTTTGCGACCGTTTGAGGCCAAACCCTTAGCTGCAGTGCGAACCGATCGATAAGCAGGTTTCTGATCCGCATCGATGACGCGAAAAACAACCCCACCGGCCGCCGAAGACCGCACGCCGCTCACGCGGCTGCGCGAAGGCGACGTGCACGCGATCGTCGGCTACCAGCTGGCCCAGGCGGCGATCGTCACCAGCCAGGTGTTCGACGAACGGGTGGGTCACGCGCGCGGCGGTCTGCGGCGCGTGGAGTTCACCATCCTGGCGCTGGTGCAGGTCAACCGCGACGTCACCGCGCGCCAGCTGGCGCGGGCGCTGGCGGTGACGCCGCCCAACATCGCGATCTGGCTCGACAAGCTGGAATCCCGCGGTCTGGTCGCGCGCGAGCGCAGCGTGAGCGATGCGCGCATGCAGCATGTGCGCCTGACGCCGCGCGGCACGGCGCTGGTGGAGCGCTCGGTGCAGGCGCTGCTCGAAGGCGAGCGGGTGGCGCTCGACGGTTTGAGTGCGGCGGAGCGCGCGATGCTGGTGGAGTTGCTGCACAAGGTGGCGCTGTCGCGCCGCAAGCCCGAACGAACGGCGTGAATGCCCATTGGATTTACCATCCCTCCTGGCGCCACTGCCCCTTCCCGATCGGAGCACCCCACCATGACCGATCCGATCACGGTCGACGCCCTGCGTTCGACCCGGCTCGCCGCCGAGCTGTCTGCCGACGAGCTACGGCTTCTCGCCGACCTCGCCACGCTGCGCGATCTAAAGCAAGGCGAGGTCCTTGCGCACGAAGGCGCCGTCGACAACCACATCTACGCAATCCTCTCGGGCACGCTCGGCGTCGTCAGGGGCCACGGCACGCCCGGCGAGGTGACGATCAACACGTTGTCCGCCGGCGACTTCATGAACGAGATGGGCTTCATGGATGGCAGCGAGGCGTATGCGTCGAAGGTCGCGCTCGGGGCGACCCACGTGCTGGCGCTCGAGCGCGAGAAACTCGAATCCCTGATCGACACGAACCCGTGGATCGTCTACCGCGTGATGCGATCGATCATCCGCGGCGTCCACCAGATCCAGCGGCGGTTGTCGATGCAGCAGGCCGAGTTGTCAAACTACATTTTCAAGCAGCACGGGAGGTATTGACGCCGCGGGCGTCAAACCGGCTCGGCCTCCGAAGGCCTCCTGAGCGGGGCGTGCTCGCTCGCCGGCCCAAGGTTCCCTCTGACGGCGCCTGCCAAAACTGGCAGATTGCACCGCCTTCTTCGCAAGGAGACAGCGCCCATGCTGTCGCCTGGATCGCTAGATCTCTCGGCAATCGCGCCCACCGCGGTCAGTTCGCAGCCAGAGTGGGTTGGACCAAGGTCCAACTTGCCGCGTGAACTAACCCCAACGTAGTCTGAAGCAAGGGAGGTCTATGGAGCAAAGATCTCGGGTCATCGCAGGCGTCGGACTGACCGAGCGGCGGCGCAAGAGTTCCTGGCCCGCGCGCATGGATCTCGCGCAGAGCCTGAGCGGCCTCATCCTCGGGTTGTTCATGTGGGGCCACATGTTCTTCGTCTCATCGATTCTGGTGAGCAAGGACTTCATGTGGACGATCACCAAGATGTTCGAGGGCTACTTCTTCGTCGGAAGGGCCTTTCCCGGGATCGTGTCGGTGATCGTCTTCGGCATCGTGGCGCTCGTCGTGCTGCACGCGTTTCTGGCCATGCGCAAGTTCCCCGCGAACTACCGGCAATACCGCCTGTTCGTCGGCCACAAGAACCTGCTGCGGCACGAAGACACCACCCTGTGGTGGGTGCAGGTCGTGACCGGCTTCGCGCTGTTCTTCCTGGCCACCGTGCACCTCTATCAGATGCTGATGCATCCGGGTGACATCGGCCCCTATGAATCGGCCGACCGCGTGTGGACGGGCCGGTGGTGGCCGATCTATCTGGTCATGCTGTTCTGCGTCGAGCTGCACGGCGGCATCGGCCTCTATCGCCTGGCGGTGAAGTGGGGCTGGTTCGAAGGCAAGGATTTGAACGCGAGCCGCAAGCGGCTCAAGTGGCTGAAGTGGATCCTGACCGTCTTCTTCCTCGTGCTCGGCCTGGCCACGCTCGCCGCGTACATGAAGATCGGCTACGAGCATCGAGACCAGGCCGGCGCGCGCTACACGCCGGCGTGGCTGCAGAGCCCGCCCCAGGCGCCACCGCCGTTCTGGTGGCCGTCCTGGCTGAAGGAGGGGCCGAAATGAACATCGTCTACACCGACGTACTCGTGATCGGCGGTGGCCTCGCCGGGCTGCGCATGGCGATCGGCGCGAAGCGCCGCGGCCACGAGGCCGTCATTCTTTCGCTGGTGCCGGCCAAGCGCTCGCATTCCAAGGCGGCGCAGGGCGGCATGCAGGCGAGCCTCGGCAACGTGATCAAGGGACAGGGCGACAACGAGGACGTCCACTTCGAGGACACGGTGCGCGGCTCGGACTGGGGCGCCGACCAGGAAGTCGTGCGCATGTTCGTCAATACAGCGCCGAAGGCGGTGCGCGAGCTGGCGGCCTGGGGCGTGCCGTGGAGCCGGATACGCCGCGGCGACCGCGACGTCATCATCAACGGCAAGAAGGTCACCATCACCGAGCGCGACGAAGCCCACGGCACCGTGGCGCAACGCGACTTCGGCGGCACCAAGAAGTGGCGCACCTGCTACGTGTCCGACGGCACGGGTCACGCGATGCTCAACGCGGTGGCCGACCGCGCGATCGCCGACTCCATCCCGGTGCTCGAGCGCGTCGAGGCGCTCGCGCTGATCCACGACGGCGGACGCTGCTACGGGGCGGTGGTCAGGGACCTCGTCACCGGCCAACTCACCGCGTACGTTGCCAAAGCCACCGCGATTGCCACCGGCGGCGCGGGCCGCATCTATCGCGTCACCACCAATGCGGTCATCTGCGAGGGCATGGGCCACGCCATCGCGCTCGAGACCGGCGTGGCGGCGCTCGGCAACATGGAAGCGGTGCAGTTCCATCCGACCGGGATCTTTCCGGCGGGGATCCTCGTCACCGAGGGCTGCCGCGGCGACGGCGGCCTGCTCAAGGACGCCGACGGGCATCGCTTCATGCCCGACTACGAGCCCGAGAAAAAGGAGCTCGCATCGCGTGACGTGGTGAGCCGCCGGATGGAAGAGCACATCAAGAAGGGCAAGGGGGTCGACAGCCGCTTCGGCGTCCACCTCTGGCTCGACATCACGCTGCTGGGCGAGCACCACATCCGGCACAACCTGCGCGAAGTCTTCGAGATCTGCCACCACTTTCTCGGCGTCGACCCGACGAAGGACCTGATCGCCGTGCGTCCGGCGCAGCACTACACGATGGGCGGCGTGCGCACCAATCACACCGGTGAGAGCCCGACCCTCAAGGGCCTGTTCGCCGCCGGCGAGGCCGCCTGCTGGGACATGCACGGCTTCAACCGGCTGGGCGGCAATTCGGTCGCGGAGACCGTCGTCGCCGGCATGATCGTGGGCGAGTACATCGCCGATTTCTGTGATCGCCCCGGCAATGACGCCAACATTCCCACCGGACTGGTGCGCGAATTCCTGACCCGCGAGCAGGCCAGGCTTGACGCCATCGTGCGCGGCTCGGGCACCGAGGACGCCAGCGCGATCAAGGCGCAGATGCAGGAGCTCATGACCAGCAAGGTCGGCATCTTCCGCACCGGCCGCGACCTCGAGCAGGCGGTCGATGGATTGCAGAAGCTGCTGGTCAGGAGCCGCAGCATCGGTCTGAAGTCGCGCGCCCCGGGCGTCAACCCGGAATTGGTGACCGCCTATCGCGTGCAGCGGATGCTGAAGCTCGCGCTGTGTGTCGCCCATGGCGCGCTGCAGCGCACCGAGAGCCGGGGCGCACACTTCCGCGAAGACTTTCCACGGCGCGACGACGCCACGTGGCTGAAACGCACGCTGGCCACCTGGAAGAACGAAGCCGATTCCCTGCCGACGCTCGGCTACGAGCCGATCGATGTCAAGCGCATGGAGCTGCCGCCGGGCTGGCGCGGCTACGGCGCGAAGGACTACACCGACCACCCGGAGACGGCGGCACGTCAGGCCGAAGTCGAGGCGGCGAAGCAGAACATCAACGACCGCTACGAGCTGCAGCACACGTTGATGCCGTACGAGCATCTGCTTCCCGAGCCGCTTCGCGGAAGGAACGAAAGAATCGACGATCGGTTTGCACCGGCTCAACCTTCGCCGGCGAAAGATGCCCCGGAGTCGGTGTTTGTCCGGGAAGGCGAGTGAGGGCCTGACGTCACGCAACCCATCCAGGCAGGAACCCGATGAGTACATCCCAGAGTCAGCCAGTGACCGGCCAGAAGATCAGGCTGCGCATCGTGCGCCACAACCCGGCCGACCCGGCGAGCGTGCCGCACATGCAGACGTTCGAGCTCGAGCAGACGGAAGGCATGACGCTGTTCATCGCGCTGAACGAGATCCGGGAGAAGCTCGACCCGTCGCTGCAGTTCGACTTTGTCTGCCGCGCGGGCATCTGCGGCAGCTGCGGGATGATGATCAACGGCCGCCCCGACCTTGCCTGTCGAACCCTCACCAAGAACGTCGGGCCGGACATCACGCTGGCGCCGCTGCCGGTGTTCAAGCTGGTCGGCGACCTGTCGGTCGATACCGGCAACTGGATGCGCGCGATGAGCGAGCGGCTCGAAACGTGGGTGCACTTGAAGCAAGCCGAGGTCGACCTGACGCGCATCGAGGAGCGCATGGAGCCCGATCTCGCCGAGGAGATCTACCTGCTCGACCGCTGCATCGAGTGCGGCTGCTGCGTGGCCGGTTGCGGCACCGCGCGCATGCGCGAGGACTTCGTCGGCGCGGTGGGCCTGAACAAGATCGCGCGCTTCCGCCTCGACCCGCGCGACAAGCGCACCGACGAGGACTACTACGAGCTCATCGGCGACGACAGCGGCGTGTTCGGATGCATGTCGCTGCTCGCCTGCCACGACGTGTGCCCGAAGCAGTTGCCGTTGCAGACGCAGATCGCATTCATCCGCCGCAAGATGGTGCGCCAGGGCCTCAAGTAGCGGAGCACGCGGCGCAGCCGAGCAACCATGGAATCGACGGCGCGCCTGCGGACTTGAGGCAGGTCAATACGTGCCGTATTTCGAGGCGAACAATGACTCGTAGACCGTCTGACGCCCGCATGGCCGCTGGTCTGAGGCTGGCCGCGTAGCAATCGACACACCACGGAGAACACCATGGCCAACCGCATCGAGAAGGACTTCCTGGGCGAGAAGCAGATCCCGGAAGACGCCTACTACGGCGTGCAGACGCTGCGGGGGAAGGAGAACTTCCACATCACCGGCATCCCAATGTCGCTGGAGCCGAACTTCGTCAAGGCGTTCGGCTATGTGAAGAAGGCGGCCGCGCTCGCCAACCGCGATCTGGGCGTGCTCGACGCCAGGATAGCCAATGCGATCGCCTCTGCCTGCGACCGGCTGATTGCGGGCGACATGCGCGACCAGTTCGTCACCGATTTCATTCAGGGCGGCGCAGGTACCTCGACGAACATGAACGCGAACGAGGTCATCGCCAACCTCGCGCTCGAGCACCTGGGCCACAAGAAGGGCGAGTACCAGCTCGTCAACCCGAACGATCACGTGAACTTCGGGCAGTCGACCAACGACATCTACCCGACCGCGTTCCGGCTCGCGCTGATCCTTAGGCTTTCGAGCTACGCCGAAGCGCTGACACGACTGCAGAGTGCGTTAACGCCAAAGGCAAGGAATTCGATCGCGTGCTGAAGATGGGCCGCACGCACCTGCAGGACGCGGTACCGATGTCGCTCGGCCAGGAGTTCCACGGCTGGGGGACGACGATCGGCGAGGAGGTGCAGCGGATCGCCGAGGTCCGCAAGCTGCTGCACGAGATCAACCTCGGCGCCACCGCGATCGGCACGACCGTCACCGCGGCGCCGGGTTACCCCGAGCTCGCGACGAAATACCTGTCGGAGCTGACTGGCACGCAGTTCATCCTCGCAGGCGACCTGGTCGAGGCGACCTCCGACACCGGCGCCTACGTGCTGCTGTCCGGCGTGCTCAAGCGCACGTCGTCGAAGCTCACCAAGATCTGCAACGATCTCCGTCTGCTCGCCTCGGGCCCGCGTTGCGGCTTCAACGAGATCAACCTGCCGCAGATGCAGCCGGGCTGCTCGATCATGCCGGGCAAGGTCAACCCGGTGATCCCCGAGGTGGTCAACCAGGTCGCTTTCCTCGTGATCGGCCTCGACCTGACTGTCACGCTCGCCGCTTCTGCGGGCCAGCTGCAGCTGAACGTCATGGAACCGGTGATCACCTTCGCGCTGTTCACTTCGCTCGCGACGATGGAGCACGCGGTCGACAGCCTGCGGGCCAACTGCATCGAGGGCATCACGGCGAACGCCGAGCGCACCAGGGACATGGTGCTGAATTCCCTCGGCATCGTCACCGTGCTCAAGCCTTCGCTGGGCTACAAGCAGTGCGCCGAGATCGCGCGCGAAGGCTACGAGACCGGCAAGCCCCTTCACGACATCGTCGTCAAGGAAAGGAAGCTGCTCACGCAGGCGAAGTGGGACGAGGTGTTCTCGTTCGAGAACCTGATCAATCCGAAGTTCGAACAGTAGGCGCGCACGCCACCACCGGGAGGACAGGCCATGACCGTATCGATCTTCCTGCAGTTTGTCGTCGTTCTCGCTGCGATCTGGATGGGCGCACGCTACAGCGGCGTCGGCCTCGGCTTGTGGGGAGCGGTCGGGCTGCTGGTCCTGGTGGTCGCATTCGGTGTGAACCCGACCTCGCCACCGATCGACGTGATGCTGATCATCCTGGCGGTCATCATGGCGGCCTCGGTGATGGACGCCGCCGGCGGCATCGACTTCCTGGTCCGGATCGCCGAGCGCATCATCCGCGCCAATCCGAAGTACGTGACCATCGTCGCGCCGCTCACCACCTGGAGCTTCACCTTCGTCGCCGGCACCGGGCACATCGTCTATCCGCTGCTGCCCGTGATCTACGAGACGGCGCACCAGAGCGGCATCCGGCCCGAGCGGCCGATGGCCGTCGCCACCATCGCCTCGCAGCAAGCCATCACGGCGAGCCCGGTGGCCGCGGCCACCGCCGCCATGATCGGTCTCTTTTCCGAGAAGGGCCTGTCCCAGTGGGGGCTGCCGCAGATCCTGATGATCTGCGTTCCGGCCACGCTCACCGGCGTGGTCGCGGCGGCGATCGTCTCGATGTTCATCGGCAAGGACCTCAAGGACGACCCCGAGTACCAGGCGCGCCTCAAGGACGGCAAGATTCCCGCGCCGGCGAGCGGCACCGCGCGTCCGCCGCTGAAGCCCTCGGCCAAGATTTCCGCCTACCTGTTCCTGGTCGGCGTGGCGCTGGTCGTGCTGTTCGGCTTCTTCCCGGAGTTGCGCAAGCTGCCCGGCGAAAAGGCCGCGCTGGGCATGCCGCTGGTGATCGAGATCGTGATGCTGTCGGTGGCGGCGATCATGCTGCTCTTCACCAAGGTCAACGTCGACGACGTGCCCAAGACGCCGACGCTGCGCGCGGGCGTGGTCGCGGTGATCGGCATCTTCGGCCTCGCCTGGCTGGGCGACAGCTTCATCGCCGCCCACAAGGACGTGATCGTGCCGGCCATCGGCGACATGGCCAAGGCCGCGCCCTGGACCTTCGCGCTGGGACTCTTCTTCGCGTCGGTGCTGCTTTACAGCCAGGCGGCGACCACCCGGGCGCTGATGCCGCTGGGCATGGCCCTCGGGATTCCCCCGCAGTTCCTGATCGCGATGTTCCCGTCGGTGAACGGCTACTTCTTCATCCCGACCTACGGCTCGCTCATCGCGGCGATCAACTTCGACCTGTCGGGCACCACGAAGATCGGGAAGTACGTGCTCAACCACTCGTTCATGATCCCGGGCCTCATCGCGACCTTCGTCGCCGTGTTCACGGGACTGCTGTTGGCGAAACTGATGTTCTGAACGCGGCCGCGGTGAATCCATCGCACAGGGAGAAGCGGCGATGAGCTCCAAGCTCACGGTGTGGATCCTCGTCGCGGCTGCAGCCGGCGTCCTGGCCGGCTGGGCAGGACACGAGCTCTCGCCCGACGCCGCGGCGGCCGCCTCGCTCGCCGGCTCTTTCTCGATCCTGTCGGACGTGTTCCTGCGCCTGATCAAGATGATCATCGCGCCGCTGGTGTTCGCGACCGTGGTGGCGGGCATCGCCGGTGCGGGCGACGCCAAAACGGTCGGGCGCATCGGCGGCAAGGCGATCCTGTGGTTCGTGTCCGCCTCGCTGGTCTCGCTCTTGCTGGGGATGCTGTTCGCGAACCTGCTCGGGCCGGGCCGCGACTTGGCGCTGCCGCTGCCCGAGAAGGACGCGGCGACCAACCTGAAAACGGGTGGCCTCAACCTCGGGAATTCTTCACCCACGTCTTCCCGCGCAGCTTCTTCGAGGCGATGGCGACCAACGAGATCCTCCAGATCCTGGTGTTCTCGTGCTTCTTCGGCTTCGCGCTCGCCTCGCTTCGGAGCGAGCCTGCGGCCACGGTGAAGGCGTTCATTGCCGAGCTGGTGCCCGTCATGCTCAAGGTCACCGACTTCGTGATGATGGCCGCTCCCGCCGGCGTGTTCGGGGCGATCGCCTCGGCGATCACGCTGCAGGGCCTGGGCGTGCTCGCCACCTACGGCAAGTTCATCGGCTCTTTCTACCTCGCGCTGCTGGTCCTGTGGACCGCGCTCATCGCCGCCGGTTTCCTGTTCCTGGGTCCGACCGTGCTGCGGCTGATGGGCCAGGTGAAGGAGCCGTTGATGGTGGCGTTCGCCACGGCCAGCAGCGAGGCCGCCTATCCCAAGCTGATGGAGCAGCTGCGCCGGTTCGGTGTCAACGACCGGATCACGTCGTTCGTGCTGCCGCTGGGCTACTCCTTCAACCTCGACGGCTCGATGCTTTACCAGGCCTTCGCCGCGCTGTTCATCGCCCAGGCCTACGGCATCGACCTGTCCTGGGGGCAGCAGATCACGCTGCTGCTGGTGATGATGGTGAGCAGCAAAGGCATCGCGGGCGTTCCCCGCGCCTCTCTTGTCGTTGTCGCCGCGGTGCTGCCGACTTTCGGGCTGCCCGAGGCCGGCCTGCTGCTCATCCTGGGGATCGACCAGTTCCTCGACATGGGACGCACCGCGACCAACGTGATCGGCAACAGCATCGCGACCACGGTGGTGGCGAAGTGGGAGGGGCAGCTCGGACCACCGTTGGCGGACACCGACGAAGGCAGCGCCCGGCCCGCCGGCGCGCCGGCCTGATGGCGATGGCACCGCCAGTCGCGCCGGTGATGGCCCTGCTTCGCCAATGGGTCGCCGCGTGCATCGCCGCCACGCTCGGGGCCGCGGCGCCGTGCGCATCCGCGCAGGCCGCCGAGGAGCCGCCGGTGCTCGCGCTCTCCGGAGTCCTCCAGCGCATCAAGGCGCAAGGGGTCGTGCGGGTCGGCTACCGCGAGCACGCCGTTCCTTTTTCCTTCGCCGGGCCCGACGCGCGCCCCTACGGCTACTCGATCGACATCTGCCAGGCCATTGTCGAGAGCGTCGCGCAGGCAGTGGGCGTCGCGCTGCTGCGCGTCGAGTATCGGCGCGTGACCCCCGCCGACCGCATCGACCAGGTGGCCGACGGCCGCATCGACCTCGAGTGCGGCGCCACCACCAACACGGCGGAGCGCCGCCAGGGTGTCGCCTTCTCGCCTCTCATGTTCATAGCGGGCACGAGGCTTCTCGTGAAGCGCGGCAGTCCCGTCCGCTCGGTGCGCGACCTGGCGGGACGCAGGGTCGTCGTGGCCCGCGGCACCACCAACGAGACGGTGATGCAGCGGCTGGCCGCGACGCCCGGGCGCAGTTTCGTCGTCCAGGTCGCGGGCGACTACCCGCAGGCGCTTGCAATGGTCGCTGCCGGTGAAGCGGACGCCTTCGCCGCCGACGATGTGTTGATCGCCGGCTACCTGGCGGAGAAGGGGCTGCGCGGACAGTACGCCGTGGTCGGCGACCTGCTCTCGTTCGAGCCCTACGGGATCATGTTTGCCCGCGGCGACCCGCCGCTCGCCGCGGCGGTGGACGAAGCGTTCCGGCGCCTGGCGACGACCGGCGAGATCCGGTGGATCTACAACAAGTGGTTCCTGCGCAGCCTGCCTTCGGGATATCGCCTCGGCCTGCCGATGAGCGCCCAACTCGAGCGCTCCTTTCAGGTGCTCGGGCTGCCCGCGGAGTAGAAAGCACCAGCGCGTGCGGCATCGGGCGGCACCCGAGGGCGGCTTCAACGTACGCGGAGCTGGTTTCAAGGGTCGGTGCGACGACCGCGATGTGCTCGAGGCGAGCGACCATGTTGTCGTGCGGCCTGCCGTTTGAGCCCACGACCTCACAAGCGGAATCGATCCTTCAGTCCGTTCCAGCAGCTTGCATAGTCGGCGTCGAGCGCGCCGCCGCTCATCGCGAACGCGGTCGGCACGAAGCGCCAGCGGCTTTCGAACATGAAGGCCAGCGTGTCGTCGAGCTTGTGCGGCGCGAGTGGCGCGCTGCGATCGCCTTCTCGAACGCTTCGGCGTCGGGCCCGTGCGGCACCATGCTGTTGTGCAGGCTTGCGCCGCCGGGCTTGAAGCCCTCGGGCTTGGCGTCGTACTGGCCTTTCACCAGGCCCATGAACTCGCTCATCAGGTTGCGGTGGTACCAGGGCGGACGGAAGGTGTCTTCGGCCACCATCCAGCGCGGCGGGAAGATCACGAAGTCGCAGTTCGCGGTGCCCGGCGTGTCGGTCGGCGACGTGAGCACGGTGAAGATCGATGGATCGGGGTGGTCGAAGCTGACCGTGCCGATGGTCATGAAGTGCGCGGTGTCGTACTTGAACGGCGCCAGGTTGCCGTGCCAGGCCACCACGTTGAACGGCGTGGCGCTTTGCGTGTTGCGCCACAGCTTGCCGCCGAACTTGCGGATCACTTCGACCGGCCCGGCGTCTTCCTCGAAGGCCGCCACCGGGCCAGGAAATCGCGCGCGTTGGCCAGCCCGTTGGAGCCGATCGGTCCCAGCTCGGGCAGGCGCAGGAAGGCGCCGTAGTTCTCGCACACGTAGCCGCGCGACGGGCCATCGGGCAAGGCGATACGGAACGCCAGCCCGCGCGGCACCAGCGCGACCTCGCCGGCGCTCACCTCCAAGCACGACCCAACTCGGTGGTGATCTGCAGGCGGCCCTGCTGCGGCACGAACAGCATCTCGGCGTCGGCGTTCACCAGCACGCGGCGCTGCATCGAGCGGTTGGCGGTGTAGACCAGCGCGGCCATGCCCACCTGCGCCTGCACGTCGCCGTTGGCGACGATCGTGCGCACGCCATCGACGAAGTCGAGCGGCGCCTCGGGGATCGGCAAACGGGTTCCAGCGCAACGGATCGGGTGGCATGTCGACGCCGCCGGCCGCGCCGGTCGTCCACAGCGCTTGTTCGTACGGTGCGTAGCGCGCCGCGCGACCACCGACGGCTGGCGGCGGTACATCCAGGTGCGCCGGTTCAGCGCACGCGGCGCGGTGAACGCGGTGCCGGAGACCAGCTCGGCATACAGGCCGTGCGGCGCCCGCTGCGGGCTGTTGCGGCCCTGCGGCAGCGCGCCGGCGACCGCTTCGGTGGCGAATTCGTTGCCGAAGCCGCTGAGGTAGGAAAGATCGGAAGACATCATCTGAGATCCTTGTTCGGGGCTTCGTGCAGCACGCTGGCGCGCGCGGCGGCGAGCGCCTGCTCGAGCGCCTCGCGTTGCCCGACGTGGTTGGCCAGCAGCAGCACGAGCTTGGCGTTGAGTTCGTGGCTCTGTGCGGCGCTGAGTTCGCGGTGCGCATCGATCAGCGCCTCGTAGAACGCATCGGCGGCTTCGAAGTGCGGGGCGGTGATCAGCGGCATGACGGCGAGCCCTGGTCGGTCAGTGCAGCGCGAGCGCGCGGCGCAGCGCACGGTGCGCCGCATCGCCGGACACGCGGCGCCAGCGCGCGCACACGTGCTGGTCGGGCCGCAGCAGCACCACGGTGCCGGGCAGGCCGTCGTAGCGCTGCGCGATCAGCCCGGCGCTGTCGATCACCGTGCGTGCCGCGGATGCGGCGGATGGGCTCGCGCTGCCCGCCACCCGCAACACCCGCAGCGGCGCCAGGCCCTCGGCGGCTTGCTGCAGCGTGCGCACTTGGGCGTCGTCGTCGACGCCGGCGAAGAGCAGGGCGGTGAACGTGCTGGTGCTGGCCTCGCGCAGCAGCCAGCCATCGCGCCCATCGCAGTGCAGCGGCGCGTCGAGCGCCGGTGCGCCGGGCACCATCGCGCCGGTGAACGTGTCCACGTCGGGCGTGTTGAGCGGCGAGCCGTGCAGCGTGGACGCGGTGGACAGGCGCCCGCTGTTGACCAGCGAGCGCGCGAAGGCATGGTCGCGCGCCAGCTGCAGCGTGGCGTCGCGGAACAGGCGGCTGATCTCGCTCTTGGGCGTGATGAAGTCGGTGGCGCGCGTGGAGTGGCCGATGTTCTCGTCGGCCGCCAGCTCGCGCTCGACGCAATAGCTGTCGAGCAGCGCGTCGGGCGCGCGGCCCTGGCAGCACGGCCGCGAGCTTCCACGCCAGGTTCTCGGCATCCTGCACGCCGGAGTTGGCGCCGCGCGCGCCGAACGGCGACACGCGGTGCGCGGCATCACCGGCGAACAGCACGCGGCCATGGCGGAATCGATCCATGCGTTCGCACGAGAAGCTGTACACGCTGGCCCATTCGAGCTCGAACGGCGCATCCTTCATCGCCGAATGCGCGAGCAGCGCGCGCACGCGCGGCACGATGCGCTCGGGTTGTCTTCTCTGCCTCGGGATCGGCGTCCCAGCCGAGCTGGAAGTCGATGCGCCACACGCCATCGGGCTGCTTGTGCAGCAGCACGCTTTGCCCCGGGTGGAACGGCGGATCGAACCAGAACCAGCGCTCGGCCGGAAAGTCGGCCGCCATCTTCACGTCGGCGATGAGGAAGCGGTCTTTGAACGTGCGCCCCTTGGCTTCCTGGCCGATCAATTGCCGCACGCTCGAGCGCGCGCCGTCGCACGCGATCACGTGTTCGGCCTGCAGCGCGACGGTGCCGTCGGGCGTCTGCACCTGCAGCGTGACCGCGTCGTGGTCTTGCGTGACGCCGACCACCGCGTGTTTCCAGCGCAGGTCGATCAGCGGCAGCTCGAGCGCCCGCTCGACGAGGAAACCCTCGACGTAGTACTGCTGGATGTTGATGAACGCCGGCCGCTCGTGCGTGGTCTCGGGCAGCAGGTTGAAGCTGAAGATCGGCGCATCGCGCAGGTACACGCGTGCCGGTGCTCCAGGACACGCCCTTGTCGACCACGCGCTGGCCCAGGCCCAGCCGATCGAAGATCTCCAGCGTGCGCTTGGCAAAGCAGATCGCGCGCGAGCCGGTCGACAGCCGATCGTCGTTGTCCAGCAGCACCACCGGCACCTGCTGCAGCGCGAGGTCGATCGCCAGCGCCAAGCCCGACCGGACCCGCTCCGACCACCACCACCGGATGCGCGCGGCGTGCGCCCGCCGTGGTCTGCGCTGCGCTGGTAGGGAAAGACGACCTGCTGATAGTCCATGCTCGAGAGCGCGCGCGGCGTCAGGATTCGAGCGCCTTCCACATCTGTTGGTCGCGCTCGGCGGTCCAGATGCGCGGGTCCTTGTATTGCGTGGCTTCGTCGTAGCAGCGCGTCACGTCGAACGGCATGCAGTGGTCGAAGATCACCCAGTGGCCGTACTTCGGCCGGAGCTGGGCCAGCGTGTCCTTGTAGACCGCATTCAGGTCTTTGCCCGCCGCGGCACCCGCCTTGACGTGGTTCCACACGTCGGCGACGAAGTCGCGCGTGCCCTTCAGGCCGGCGGCCACCGCGTCGGGCGTGGTCAGCGCGGCGCCGCGGCCCGGCACCAGCGCGCGCGGCTTCATCGCGGCCAGCTTGTCGAGCGTGTGCGGCCAATCCTGGAAGTACGCATCGCCGGCGTACGGCGTGGCGTCGAACTCGACCAGATCGCCGGAGAACAGGATCCTCTGCTCCGGCAGCCACGCGATCGTGTCGCCCTTGGTGTGGCCGCGCCCGACCTGCAGCAACTGCACCTCGAGCTTGCCGAGCCACAGGCTCATCGAGCCGGTGAACGTGATCGTCGGCCACGTGAGGCCGGACGGCACGCTCTCGACGTTGCGGAACAGCCGCGGGAAGCGGCCGATCTCGCTCGCCTTGTCGGCCTCGCCGCGCTCGACGATCAGGTCGTAGGTGTCGCGGCTGGCGATCACGTGCTCGGGCTTGTAGGCCGACGCGCCCAGCACCCGCACCGCGTGGTAGTGGCTCAGCACCACGTACTTGATCGGCTTGTCGGTCACCGTGCGGATGTGGCGGATCACGTCTTCGGCCATCACCGGCGTGGCCTGCGTGTCGATCACCATCACCGCGTCGTCGCCGACGATCACGCCGGTGTTGGGATCGCCTTCTGCGGTGTAGGCATAGGCGTTGGGCGACAGCTGGGTGAAGCTGATCTTCTTGTCGGTGAGGTCGGCTTGCGAAGCGAATGCTTTGGACACGGTTGTCTCCGAACGGGGCATCGGTTAAGCTGATCCGACTATAACAAACGCATTTGTCTATGTCGAACACAGGGGTCCCGGCGCAAGGGCGTGCGCGGCGCGGCATCCAGAGCGTGGAGGTCGGCGGCCGCCTGCTCCATGCATTGGCCCACCACGGGCGCCCGATGGCACTCAAAGACCTCGCCGCCGACGCCGGCATGCCGCCTGCCAAGGCCCACCCGTACCTGGTGAGCTTCGGCCACATCGGGCTGGTGGAGCAGGAGCGCGACAGCGGGCGTTATGCGCTCGGGCCGCTGGCCCTGCAGATGGGCTTGATCAGCCTGCAGCAGGCCGACCCGGTGCGTCTCGCCGCGCCGCTGCTGCCGGAACTGGCGGCGCGCACGGCGCAGACCGTGGCGCTGGTGGTGTGGGGCAGCCGCGGACCGACGATCGTGCTGCGCGAGGCGTCGCCGTCGGCAGTGCACGTGGACATGCGGCACGGCACCGTGTTTTCGATCGTCGGCACCGCATCGGGTCGGCTGTTTGCCGCCTTCCTGCCGGTCGACACCGTGCGCCCGCTCTACGACGCAGAGCGGCGCGCGGCCGGTGCCGCCGCGCGCGGCGATGCCACTGCACGCGCGTGGCCGGCATGGGCACAGTTCCATCGCGAGCTCGACGAAGTGCGGCGTCACGGCCTCGGTCGCGCCGAGGGTGCGGTGGTGGCCGGCGTGAGCGCGATGTCGGCACCGGTGTTCGACCACCGCGGCGCGATGGCGCTGGCCATCACGGCGATCGGCCCGTCGGCGGCGTTCGACACCCGTTGGCAGGGGCCGGCCGCAAACGCGTTGCGCGATGCAGCACGTTCTGTGTCCGAGCGGCTCGGTTACCGCAGCGCGCGATGAAGCACAAATTCGCAGCGTCGTCAGCGCGGCGCTGCGGATAACCCTCGGCCGCCAGGGTCTGCAGAAAGTTCCGCGCCCCGCTACGATGCGGCCAAACCCGCGGCGCGGCCGCTCCGGAGGCACAAGCCAATGGGTTCCGCACCGACCATGCAAAGCGGCCACCGGCCCGACAGAGGGGACAGGACTTGAAGCGCATCAACGACCGGCTGGCCCAGTTGACGCCCGAGCGGCTGCGCGGCATGCGGCGCGGTGTCGAGAAAGAAAGCCTGCGCGTGCTGCCCGACGGCGCGTTGGCGCTGACGCCGCATCCGGTGGCGCTCGGCTCTGCCCTGACGCACGCCCGCATCACCACCGACTACAGCGAGTCGCAGCTCGAACTGATCACCGGTGCGCACGCCAATGTGCAAGCCTGCGTGCAGGAGCTGACCGAGGTGCACCAGTTCGTCTACCGTGCGCTGCGCGAGGCGGGTGGCGAGATGCTGTGGGTGGCCAGCATGCCGTGCGGCTTGCCGACCGACGAAACCATCCCGATCGGCCGCTACGGCACGTCGAACATCGGCCATGCCAAGAGCGTGTACCGCGTGGGCCTGGGGCATCGCTACGGCCGTCGCATGCAGACGATCTCGGGCATCCACTACAACTGGTCGTTGCCCAAGCTCGGCAACGACGAGTACTTTGCGCTGATCCGCAACTTCAGGCGCCATTCGTTCGTGCTGCTGGTGCTGTTCGGCGCGTCGCCGGCGGTGTGTTCGAGTTTCGTCGCCGGCCGCAACCACGAGCTGCAAGCGCTGTCGCCGCACACCCTGCACCTGCCGCACGCCACGTCGCTGCGCATGGGCCGGCTCGGCTACCAGAGCGATGCGCAGTCGCAGATATCGGTCAGCTACAACAACCTCGAGAGCTACGCCGCGTCATTGCAGGAGGCGCTGACCAAACCCTATCCGGCGTACGAGGCGATCGGCGTGCGCAACCCGGGCGGCGAGTACAACCAGCTCGCCACCACGCTGCTGCAGATCGAGAACGAGTTCTACGGCACGATCCGCCCCAAACGCGTGATCCGCAGCGGCGAACGGCCGCTGCATGCGTTGCGTGACCGCGGCGTCGAGTACGTCGAGGTGCGCTGCATGGACCTCGATCCGTTCGTCTCGGTGGGCATCGAGGCACCGACCATGCGCTTCATCGACCTGTTCCTGTTGCATTGCCTGTTGAGCGACAGCCCGCCCGATTCGCGCGACGAGATCGCCGCGCTGGCGCGCAACCAGCACGCCACGGCGGCGCGCGGCCGCGAGCCGGGCCTGCGGCTCGAGCGCGGTCGCGGCAGCGTCACGCTCGCCGAGTGGGGCGCCGAGCTGATCGAAGGTTGCGCGCCGATCGCCGCCCGCCTGGATGGTGCGTTCGGCGGCAGCGAGTACCGCGATGCGCTGACTGCGGCACAGAAGTCATGGCACACGCCCCAGCAATTGCCGTCGGCGCGGGTGCTGCAGCAGATCGGACAGGCCGACAATTGTGCGTACACCGCGTTCGTGCACGACCGTGCGCTGCAGACGCAGCAGCAACTGCTGGCCCTGCCATGGAGCCGTGACCAGCAGGTGCGCTTCGAGCGCGAGGCGCAGGAGTCGCTGGCCGAGCAGGCCGCGATCGAGCAGGCCGACACGATGCCGTTCGAGGCATTCCGCCAGGACTACGTGGCGCCCGATCGCCTGATGCCGGCACTGGCCACCGCCGCCTGACGTCGAATCGCATCGGCGAGCCGCCATGCCGCGCCGCTTCGTCGACCTGTCGATCTTTCTCGAGAACGACGTGCTGAGCGACCCGCCGTCGTTCAAGCCGAAGATCCAGTACTTCACGCACGAGAACACCGTCGAGCAGATCGCGGGCTTCTTTCCGGGCCTGCAGCGCAGCGACCTGCCCGACGGCGAAGGCTGGGCCGTGGAGTTCGTGCAACTGTCGACCCACAACGGCACGCACCTCGACGCGCCCTACCACTTTCACTCCACGATGGACAACGCGCTCGGCGCCAAGAAGCCGGCGATCGCGATCCACGAGGTGCCGCTCGAGTGGTGCTTTCAGCCGGCGGTGAAGCTGGACTTCCGCCACTTCGACGACGGCTACGTGGTGACCGCGGCCGATGTCGAGGCCGAGCTGAAGCGCATCGGCCACAGCGTGCAGCCGCTGGAGATCGTGGTGGTGAACACGCGCGCGGGCTCGCGCTACGGGCACAACGACTACGTGAGTGCCGGTTGCGGCATGGGCTACGAGGCCACCATGTACCTGCTCGAGCGCGGCGTGCGGCTGACCGGCACCGACGCCTGGAGCTGGGACGCGCCGTTCGTGCACACCGCGAAGAAGTACGGCGCGACCGGCGACGCCTCGCTGATCTGGGAAGGCCACAAGGCGGGACGCGACATCGGCTATTGCCACCTCGAGAAGCTGCACAACCTGGAGGCATTGCCGCCCGATGGCTTCACGATCAGCTGCTTCCCGCACAAGATTCGCGGCGCGTCGGCCGGCTGGACGCGGGCGGTGGCGATCTTCGACGACGCGTTGCTGCCGGCCCGCTAGAGCGGCGAGCCAATGGGCGCTGTCAAAGCGCCTTCAATGCGGCGCGTGAATCGTGGCGCGCCAGCCGTGCCAGCAGGTACTCGACCTCGGTGCGGGCCGCGGGCGTGAGCAGCGCTTTCGGCGCGCGCTGCGCGCTCGAGGCGATCAGGCCGCGGCGCTGCAGCACGTGCTTGCGCACGGCGAGCCCCACGCCGGGCTGCTGCTCGTAGCGCAGCAGCGGCAGGTGCGCATCGAACAGGTCGTGCGCCGCGTCGCGCTGCTGCGCGCGCTGCAGGCGCACCACGTCGCACAGCATGTCGGGAAAGGCGTAGCCGGTCATCGCGCCATCGGCGCCACGCTCGCACTCGAAGTCGAGGAACAGGCCGCCGTTGCCGCACAGGATCGAGATGTGGCGCATCGAGCCGTCGCGTTCGAAGCCGCGCAGCGCGCTGATCTTCTCCAGCCCCGGCCAGTCTTCATGCTTGAGCATCACGCAGGAGGCGTTGTCCTGCACGATGCGCCGGATCACGGCCGGCGTCATCTGCACGCTGAAGGTCAGCGGGTAGTCCTGGATCACGAACGGCACGTCCGCCCCGATCGCCTGCGCGGCCTGCGCGTAGTAGCCGGCGATCTGGTCGTCGGTGCGCAAGGTGTTGGGCGGCGCGATCATCACGCCGGCCGCGCCGAGCGCCATCGACTCGCGCGTCAGCGTGCGCATCGCGGCGAACCCGGGCGCCGTGACGCCGACGATCACCGGCGTCGAGCCGAAGGCCTGGATGAAACGCTTGGCGACGGCGAGGCTCTCCGCCGCATCGAGTTTCGGTGCTTCGCCGAGCTGGCCGAGCACCGTGACGCCGGTGGAACCGGTGCGCAGATAGAACTCGCTCAGGCGGTCGATCGATGCGAAGTCGATCGACCGTCGTCCAGGAACGGCGTCGGGGCGATCGGATAGACGCCGTAAGCGCCGGTCAGGGTGGAAGCGGTCACGTGGGTCGGCCAGTGGATGTCACTGGCGCCAAGCGTACCCTGCCTGACCGCAGCCAGGCGCAGCCTGTCAGAACCGAGGTGTCGGCATCAGCGCGACGGCTTTGCGTCGGCCGACTCGGAGTAGCACTCGTCGATGCATCGGCACGATGCTGACAGGGCGTTGAAGTGCAGCACATCGCCGCAGCCGGCGCACCGGTACGTGACCGTGGGTGCCGCCTGCAGTTGCACTTGCACCGTGGCCACCGGTTGGACGACCGCATCCACGTTCGGACCTGTGTGCAGCAGCAATGCCATACGCCACCCCTGAATTTGCTGGGCCAAGTATCGAGCGCAGGCGTGTGGACACCATCCCCTGGCTGCGGGTGCCGACTCTGCGAACCCCCGACTGCAATGGCGCGAGCGGCACGACCACCGCCACGACGGCGCCGTGTTACGTCTGTAGGACAGCGGACCGGGGCCGACAAGCGCCATGTCATCATCGCCGCCCCATGCCAACGAGCGAACCGGCCACCGACTCACGTTACGCCTGGACGCGTCTGGCCGTCACGCTGGCGCTGATGACGATCGGCTCGTCGGGCATGTACGTGGTGTCGGTGGTGCTGCCTGCCGTGCAGGCGGAGTTCGGTGTCGCACGCGCCGATGCGTCGTTGCCGTACACGCTGCTGATGGTGGGTTTTGGCCTGGGCGGCATCCTGATGGGGCGATTGGCCGACCGGCGCGGCGTGGTGTGGCCTCTGCTGATCGGCAGCATGGGGCTGGGTTGCGGCTTCATCGGCGCCGGCTTGTCGGGCAACGTGTGGTGGTTCGCCATTGCGCACGGCGTGGGCATCGGACTGCTGGGTTCGTCGGCGACCTTCGCGCCGTTGGTGGCCGACACGTCGTTGTGGTTCGTGCGCCGGCGCGGCATCGCGGTGGCGATCTGCGCCAGCGGCAACTACCTCGCCGGCGCCATCTGGCCGCCCGTGGTGCAGCATTTCGTCGAGACGATCGGCTGGCGTCAGGCCTACATCGGCCTGGGCGTGTTCTGCGCCATCACGCTGCCGCTGCTGGCGATGGCGATGTGGCGCCGGCCGCCGGCGGCGCAGGCGGCACCCAGCGCGCCGCACTTCGGCACGCCGTCGGATCGTCCGTTCGGGCTGTCGCTCAACGGCGCACAGACCCTGTTGTGCATCGCCGGCGTGGCGTGCTGCGTGGCGATGTCGATGCCGCAGGTGCACATCGTGGCCTATTGCAGCGACCTCGGCTTCGGCGCCGCGCGCGGCGCGCAGATGCTGTCGCTGATGCTGGCCTGCGGCATCGTCAGCCGCCTGATCTCCGGCCTCATCTGCGACCGCATCGGCGGACTGCGCACGCTGCTGCTCGGCTCTGCGCTGCAGGGCCTGGCGCTGGTGTTGTTCCTGCCGTTCGACGGCCTGGTGTCGCTGTACCTGATCTCGGCGCTGTTCGGCCTGTTCCAGGGCGGCATCGTGCCGAGTTACGCGATCATCGTGCGCGAGTACTTCCCGCCCGCCGAAGCCGGTGCGCGCGTCGGCACGGTGCTGATGTGCACGCTGCTCGGCATGGCGCTGGGCGGCTGGATGTCGGGCAAGGTGTTCGACCTCACCGGCAGCTACCACGCCGCGTTCGTCAATGGCGTGGCCTGGAACCTGCTGAACCTGGCGATCGCCTTCACGCTGCTCAAGCGCACGCGACGCCTGGCCCTGCAGCCGGCCTGACGCCGGGCCCCCCTGCGGGCTACAACGATGTGCGCTCAGGCACCGGTACCGCGATCTCCTGCACCGCAACTTCGGCAACCCGGATCTCTGGTATCGGCATTTCCGGCGGCATCTCGGGCGCGCTTTGCTGGCCCGTCACGCGGCCGTCGCGCTTGGCTTGCAGCATCAGCTGTTCGAGCCGGCAGAGCACAAGCGGATCGCGCGGGTCCTCGGTGCGCGCGAGCGGCTGCACCGGCCCGCGCCATTCGATCTGCACGCGCGCGAACGGCTTGGGCAGGAAGGCACGGTCCCACGCGCGGTGCCAGTGGAAAGCGCGGTCGCAGCTGACGCTGGCGTAGTAGATCGGGCAGTCGAGTACGCGCGACACCTCAAGCACGCCGGGCTTGAGCTTGTAGATCGGGCCACGCGGTCCGTCGACGGCCAATGCGCAGTTGTGCTTGGCGCGCACCTCGCGCATCAGGCTCCTCAGGCCAGAGGCGCCACCGCGGCTCGAGGACCCCACGGCCACCCGAGCGCCAAGCAGCTTGAGCACCGTGGTGATGATACGGCCATCCTTGCTGGCTGAGGCGAGGGTGACCATGCGGTAACGCCGCACCGTCGGCAGCAGCGCCATGATGTCGCCGTGCCAGTGCGCGAGCACGAACGGGCGTCCGTCGCGCAGCGCGTCGCGCAGCGTGTCGGGTTCGCGCCAGGTGACGCGCCAGGTCCACGACATCGAGCGATACAGCAGCCAGGCGAGGACGCCGAGCACGGTTTGTTTCACGGCTGAGCTTTCCAGGGGCCGGCGTGCGGGTACGACATGCGTGTCAACGGATCGTCGCCGCTTCGCGCACCGCGGCCGTCACCGAACGGGTCCCGGCTGTGAACAAGTGCTCCATCTCGCGGCGCAACACGTAGGCACGGCTGGCGGTGTCCATCGCCACGTCGTCCCAGGTGAGGCTCTGGCCTTTGGCCACCGGCCGCTTCAGCTTCACCTGATGCGCCAGCCCGAGCGGCAGGCCGCCCATCGCGTGCGACTTCGCGGCCGGCAGCAGCTTGCCCCACACGGTGTAGCCGCCTTCGCCGTCGAGCAGCTCGCCGGCGCGCAGGTCGCGTTTGGCGGTGGCCACGACGTCGGCATTCCAGGCGGTGGCCACGCCGGTGGGCTCGCCGCGCAGCGCCACGCTGGCCACCGACACGCCCACCTCCAGCCCGATCAGGTGCCAGCGCTTGTACAGCGTGAAGTAGCGCCCCGTCGGGATCGGTGTGGGCGTTGTACTCCTCGAAGCAGTTCTTGACGTAGTCGGTCTCGGCCTCGACGGTGACCCACACGCCCATGCGGATGTCGTAAGGGATCACGCGGCCGTCGCGCCTCGAGCGAGCTGATCACTTCGACCATGCCCTTGCGCTCGAGCACGCCGCCCTCGCTGCGCGGGCGCGTGACGAACGGGATGTCGGCCACGCTGGCCGGCGGGTAGAGCAGCCCGTTGCTCGGCACGCCGAGGCCGGTGGCGTTGGAGACGGCGGTGCTTTCGATCGACGGCTTGCTGCCGTCGAGAAAGCTGTTGAACATCTTCGGGTTCAGGCCGCCGCGCGTCGGCCTGCTCCGGCGTGAGTCCGTAGTGGCCCCACACGGTGTCGGGCGTCGACTCGCAGAAGTGCGGCAGCCACTTGTGGCCGCGCCCGGCCGCCACCACCGGAAAGCCACAGGTGCGCGCCCAGTCGACCAGGTCGCAGATCAGCGCCGGCTGGTCGCCGAACGCGAGCGAGTACACGACGCCGGCCTCGGCGGCCTTGCGCGCCAGCAACGGGCCGCAGAACGCATCGGCCTCGACGGTCACGTTGACCACGTGCTTGTGCTGTGCGAATGCCTCCAGGCAGTGGTCGACGGCGGCCACCGGCGCGCCGGTGCATTCGACGATCACGTCGATCGCCGGATGGCGCACCAGCGCGCGCCAGTCGTCGCCGATGTGCGTGTGGCCGTCGCGCAGCGCGGCGTCGAGCGACGGCGGCTTGCGTGCGCTCGGCGGACCAGCCCACGCGGGCCAGGTTGGCGCGCGCGGCATCGGGCGACAGGTCGGCGATGCCCACCAGGTGAACGCCCGGCGTGCGCGGCACCTGCGCCAGGTACATCGAGCCGAACTTGCCGGCGCCGATCAGGCCCACGCGGACCGGCCGCCCTTCGGCGGCGCGCTGTTGAAGCTTGGCGTGCAGGTTCATCGCTTGTGCATGCAGGAAGACGGCGAGATTGTGGACCCGCGGCCGGCTGCGGCGGTAGGCTTCTTTCCCCAGTGTCAGCGCCGGCGGCGTGCGGCGATGCCGGGCTGCCCGGTGACCTGGTCGATCAGTCCGGCGCCGCTTTGCAGCAGAAACGCCTTAAAGGCCACGGCCACGGGGGCCAGCACCTTCTGGCGCAGGTGAACCACGTACCACTTGAGCATGACCGGAAAGCCCGCCACGTCGAGCACCGCGAGCTGGCCCGTCTCCAGTTCCCGAGCGATCGTGTGCGCCGACAGGAAGCTCACGCCCATGCCGGCGATCACCGCTTGCTTGATGGTTTCGGTGGAGCGGATCTCCATCGCGATCTGCAGCTTGTCCAGATGGGCGCCCAGGCCGTCCTCCATGGAGTTCCAGGTGTCCGAACCGCGCTCGCGTGTAAGCCACCGCTCGTTGCAGCAGCGCCGACTTCGGAATGCGCCGGCGTTTCGTCAGCGGGTGGTCGGGTCGCGCCACGATCACGTAAGGGTGGGGCGCGAACGGTTCGTGCACGGTGTCGATCTCGCGCGGCGGGCGCACCATCACCGCCAGATCGGTCAGGTTGTCGGCGAGCTGCTGCAGCAGCTGCTCGCGGTTGAACACGCCGAGGTTGAGCTTCACGCCCGGCGCCTGGCGCGAGAACTCGGCCAGCAGCTGCGGGAAGAAGTAGTCGCCCGCACTGATCACCGCCACGTTGAGCGTGCCGCCCGACACGCCCTGGCGCGCCGCCATCGCTTCGCCGGCCTGGCGGAACAGCTCGATGATCGCCCGGCTGTAGCGCAGCAGGTCGGTGCCCGCCGGTGTCAGGTAGACCTTCTTGCCCAGCTGCTCGAACAGGGGGGCGCCGGCATGTTGCTGCAGCAGCTTGATCTGCGTCGACACCGCGGGCTGCGTCAGATGCAGCTCTTCGGCCGCGCGCGAAAAACTCAGGTGCCGCGCGGCGGTTTCGAACACCTTGAGCTGCCGCAGCGTCGCGTTCTTCATCGCGGGCCAACGCCTTCCATTAATGATCGTTTATGCAAACCATCAAAAACTTTCAGTTTCATTGATGGTTGTAGGCTGCCTAGTATGCAGGCAACCAGGAGACGCAGATGGACATCGAAGCCCCCACCGCACCGGCCGCCACCGACGAGGCCACCCGCAACGCGTACAACACCACGTTCGCCGCGATGGAACTCGACTGGCACTGGGATCGCGAGACCTACAGCCGGCTGCGCGCCGACGGCGACGGCCGCGCCGCGCTGCGCGCCTACGTGCAGCAGCACCGGCCGCACCTGTTGCGTGCATACGGTGTCGACTGCCTGATCAACGCCATCGAGCAGACGCGCCGCGCGCTGTATCGCTAGGTTCTCGGTACTTTCCCGATGCGTCGCCACGCTGCTCGGCGCACATCGAAACAAGGGACGCTGGTCGCCGAAAAAAATTGACTGCGGTCAAGAGGAATTTGGCTGATTCGCCGGAGCATATTCAGGCGGCGAATGAGCGAACGACAGGGCTGGTCGTTCAACCGTTGGCCGTATGATCGCGTTCAATAGAACGCACGCCTTCGGTCCTCGGTGTGCGCTTCAACCAACGATAGGAGACGTCAGCCAATGAGCAGCAATCTCAAAGCCGCCTTTGGCGGCTGCATGCAACGCACAGCCGCTGTCGCAGCCGTCGCGCTGCTGGCGGGCGTGGCGCCCGCGCAGGCCGCGTGGCAACCCGAGAAGCCGGTGGAGTTCGTGGTGCCGGCCGGCACCGGTGGCGGCGCCGACCAGATGGCGCGCCTGATCCAGGGCATCGTCGCCAAGCACAACCTGATGAAGCAGCCGCTGATCGTCGTGAACAAGTCGGGCGGCGCGGGTGCCGAGGGCTTTCTCGACGTGAAGGGCGCCAAGGGCGAGCCGCACAAGATCGTCATCACGCTGTCCAACCTGTTCACCACGCCACTGGCCACCGGCGTGCCGTTCAACTGGAAGGACCTGACGCCGGTGGCGATGATGGCGCTCGACCAATTCGTGCTGTGGGTCAACGCCGAGTCGCCCTACCAGAGCGCCAAGCAGTACATCGACGCGGTCAAGGCCGCCGGCCCATTGAAGATGAAGATGGGCGGCACCGGCTCCAAGCAGGAAGACCAGATCATCACCGTGGGCCTGGAGAAGGCCACGGGCGTCAAGTTCATCTACGTGCCGTTCAAGGGCGGCGGCGACGTGGCCGTGCAGCTCACCGGCAAACACATCGACTCGTCGGTCAACAACCCGATCGAGGCGGTGGCGCAATGGCGTGCCGGGCAATTGCGGCCGCTGTGCGTGTTCGACGACCAGCGCATGAGCAACAAGGAGCCGCTGGCCGGCGGCAAGTCGTGGGCCGACATCCCCACCTGCAAAGAGTCCGGTGTGCCCACCGACTACCTGATGCTGCGCGGCATCTTCATGCCGGCCGGTGTCACGCCCGACCAGGTGGCCTTCTACGTCGATCTGATGAAGAAGGTGCGCGAAACCCAGGACTGGAAAGACTTCATCAAGCTCGGCGCGTTCAACGACACCTTCATGACCGGTGGCGACTATGTCAAGTGGGTCGAGAAGAACGAAGCGCTGCACAAGGACTTGATGCAGGAAGCCGGCTTCCTGGCCAAGTAAGCGCCGGTCCGCGACGTCTGTTCGTCCTTGACAGCCGGCCGCACCAGCGGCCGCTGCGGGCGGGGGCGTGCCCGAAGATCCGAGGTGTGAGCACATGAACTCCGAAACCGTCGATCCAGGATCCGAGCATGGCATCCAGAACTGGATCATCGAAGCCATCGTTGCCGTCGGCCTGTTCGTGCTGGGCGCGGTGGTGGCCTACAACAGCTGGCGGTTGGGCGCCGGATGGCGCGATGACGGCCCCGGTGCCGGCTACTTTCCGTTCTACATCGGCCTGCTGATCTGCATCTCCAGCGGCGTGGTCGGCTTCGGGGCGATCCGGCATGCCGGACGCGACGGCAAGGTGTTCGTCACCTACGATCAGCTCAAGCGCGTGCTCACCGTGCTGCTGCCGATGTTGGCGTTCGTGATCGGCGTGCAGCTGCTGGGCATCTACGTCGGCTCGTTCCTGTTCATCGCCGGGTTCATGATCTGGGTGGGCAAGTACCACTGGGCCAAGAGCGCGGGCATCGCCTTGGCGGTGATGGTGATCGCGTTCCTGATGTTCGAGGTGTGGTTCAAGGTGCCGTTGTTCAAGGGCGCTTTCACCCCGCTGCGCTTCCTCGGGTATTGACATGAGGCTCCACGCTCACTTTGTTGGCTGCCCTCCGAGAGGGCCTCAGCCTCCTCCAGACGGCTGCGCGGAGGCAGCCATGGCTGAACTCTCATCCCTGTTCCACGGCTTCGCGGTCGTTCTCACGCCGTTCAACCTGATGCTGATGATGCTCGGCATCGTGCTGGGCGTGCTGATCGGCGTGCTGCCGGGCCTGGGCGGCGCCAATGGCGTGGCCATCCTGCTGCCGCTCACGTTCTCGATGCCGCCGACCTCGGCCATCATCTTGCTGTCGTGCATCTACTGGGGCGCGCTTGTTCGGCGGTGCCATCACCTCGGTGCTGTTCAACATCCCGGGCGAGCCGTGGTCGGTGGCCACCACCTTCGACGGCTACCCGATGGCGCAGCAGGGCCGTGCCGGCGAGGCGCTCACCGCTGCATTCACCTCGTCGTTCATCGGCGCGTTCTTCGCGGTGCTGATGATCACGTTCCTGGCGCCGCTGGTGGCGAAGTTCGCACTGAAATTCGGGCCACCCGAGTTCTTCGCGGTCTACTTGCTCACCTTCTGCAGCTTCGTCGGCATGGGCAAAGGCTCGCCGATGAAGATCCTGGCGTCGATGATGCTCGGCTTCGCGCTCGCCGCGGTGGGCATGGACACCGTCACCGGCCAGTTGCGGCTCACGTTCGGGCAGCACGAGCTGATGCGCGGCTTCGACTTTCTGATTGCGGTGATCGGCCTGTTCGGCATCGGCGAGATCCTGCTGTCGATGGAAGAGGGCCTGAAGTTCCAGGGCAGCAGTGCACGCATCAACACGCGCATCGTCATCGAGACCTGGAAGAAGCTGCCCAAGTACTGGATGACGTCGATCCGCAGCACGCTGATCGGCTGCTGGATGGGCATCACGCCGGGCGGCGCCACGCCGGCGTCGTTCATGAGCTACGGCATCGCCAAGAAGATGTCGCCCAACGGCGACAAGTTCGGCAAGGGCGAAGTCGAAGGCGTGATCGCACCCGAAACCGCTGCGCATGCCGCCGGCACCAGCGCGCTGCTGCCGATGCTGGCGCTCGGCATCCCCGGCTCACCCACTGCGGCGGTGCTGCTCGGCGGCTTGCTGATCTGGGGCCTGCAGCCGGGTCCGCTGCTGTTCGTCGAGAAGCCCGATTTCGTCTGGGGGCTGATCGCCAGCATGTACCTGGGCAACATCGCCGGCCTGATCATCGTGCTGACGTCGGTGCCGTTGTTCGCGTCGATCCTGCGCGTGCCGTTCGCGATCATTGCGCCGGTGATCATCGCGATCTGCGCCATCGGCGCCTACACCGTGCACAACGCGATGCTCGACGTGTGGTTCATGCTCGGCTTCGGCGTCATCGGCTACGTGTTCAAGAAGCTCGACTACCCGCTGGCACCGCTGGTGCTGGCCGTGGTGCTGGGTGACCGCGCCGAAGACTCGTTCCGCCAGTCGATGCTGCTGTCGCAGGGCAGCGTGGGCATCCTGTGGTCGAACTGGCTGGTCGGCTCGATCACCACGCTGGCGCTGGTCCTGCTGCTGTGGCCGCTGGTCGGCCGCGGCATGCAGGCGGTCAAGGGCATGGCTTCGGGGGGCGGCACGCGCGCCGCCACGCCGGAGCAGCGCTGAGCCGCGCGAGAGAAGCCGCGAAGGCTAGATCTTTCCCCGCTGCTTCAAGCGCGACAGCGTTTCCGGCGAGATGTTCAGATAGGCCGCGAGTTCCTTCTTCGGCAAGCGTTCGGCGAGTTCGGCATGTTTGCGCATGAAGCGGTGCACACGCCCCGGCGCATCGAGCAGATGCAGCGTGATGGTGTGTGCCATCACCTCGCTCATCAGGCTCATCACCTGAAATTCGAAGGCCTGCTTCAGTTCGGGATGCCGCTCCATGTAGGCCACCCAGGCTGGCAGCGGCAGCGTGGCCACGCGCGCCTTGGTCACCGCGATGATGCTGTACGGCGCCGGCGTGTGCAGTCGCCATGCGGCATAGCTGGTCTCGATGTCGCGCTCGGCCGCGAAGCGCAGGATCATCTCCTTGGCGCTCGGGCTCGACACCACGCGCTTCAGGATGCCGTCGAGGATGAAGCACTGCGCCATGTCGAGGTCGCCCTGGAACACCAGGCAGTCGCCCTTGCCGCATTCCTGGATCACGAGCTGCGCCTCGAGCTCGGCGAGTGCGTCTTTCGGCAACAGCTTCAGCACGATGTTCTGCGCCAGCTGCAAGCGGATGACGTTGCGCTCGCCGTGCTCGGCGATCGGCGGCCGTTGTGACGAGTGTGATTTCGAATAATTGACCACGGTCAATCGAGGCGCCAAGCCGTTGAAACTATGATGATTTTCTCCCATTCGACGCACGTCGAATAAAACAGACCGGAGACACACGCCCATGGCTGTCACCACCGAAAACCGCCCCGCCTCGTCGCCGGCCAGCAGCACTGCATCGTCCGAAGAAACCATCGATGGCTTTCAGCTCGTGATCGAAGCGCTGAAGCTCAACGGGCTCGACACGATCTACGGCCTGCCGGGCATCCCGATCACCGACCTGACGCGCCGCGCGCAAGGCGATGGCCTGCGCGTGCTCGCGTTCCGTCACGAGCAGAACGCCGGCTATGCCGCGTCGATCGCCGGCTTCCTGACGCAAAAGCCCGGCATCTGCCTGACGGTGTCGGCACCGGGTTTCCTCAACGGCCTCAATGCGCTGGCGCACGCCACCGTCAACTGCTTTCCGATGATCCTCATCAGCGGCTCGAGCGAGCGCGAGATCGTCGACCTGCAGCAAGGCGACTACGAAGAGATGGACCAGCTCGCGATCGCCAAGCCGGTGGCCAAGGCGGCATTCCGCGTGCTGCATGCCGATGACATCGGCGTGGGCATCGCGCGCGCGATCCGCGCCGCGGTGTCGGGCCGGCCGGGCGGCGTGTACCTCGACCTGCCGGCCAAGCTGTTCGCGCAGAGCGTGAATGCGGCGGCCGGTCGCGCCTCGTTGATCAAGGTGGTCGATGCAGCGCCCAGGCAGATTCCCGCGCCCGAGGCGGTCAAGCGGGCGCTCGAGTTGCTCAAGGGTGCGAAGAGGCCGCTCATCGTCCTCGGCAAGGGCGCGGCCTATGCGCAGGCCGATGCCGACATCCAGGCGTTGGTGGAGAAGACCGGCATCCCCTACCTGCCGATGTCGATGGCCAAGGGCCTGCTGCCCGACACGCACGAGCAGTGCGCGTCGGCGGCGCGATCGTTCGTGCTGCCGGCGGCCGACGTGGTGGTGCTGATCGGCGCGCGCCTGAATTGGCTGCTGTCGCACGGCAAGGGCAAGACCTGGGGCGGCAAGGGCCACAAGGATTGGGGCGGCCAGAAGTTCGTGCAGATCGACATCTCGCCGCAGGAAGCCGACAGCAACGTGCGCATCGATGCGCCGGTGGTCGGCGACATCGGCTCGTGCGTGGCGGCGCTGCTGCAAGGCATCGGCTCGGGCTGGAGCAAGCCGCCGGCCGAGTGGCTCAATGCGGTCTACGAGAAGAAGACCACCAACGTCGCCAAGATGGCCGAGACGCTGGCCAAGAACCCCTCGCCGATGAACTTTCACAGCGCGCTCAACGTGGTGCGCGACATCGTCAAGGCCAACCCCGACGCGATGCTGGTCAACGAAGGCGCCAACGCACTCGACTTCACGCGCTCGATCGTGGACATGCACAAGCCGCGCAAGCGCATCGACGTCGGCACCTGGGGCATCATGGGCGTGGGCATGGGCTATTGCGTGGCCGCTGCGGTCACGACCCAGCAGCAGGTCATCGCCGTCGAGGGCGACAGCGCGTTCGGTTTCTCGGGGATGGAGGTCGAAACCATCTGCCGCTACGACCTGCCGGTGTGCATCGTGGTGATGAACAACAACGGCGTCTACAAGGGCACCGATGTCGATCCGACCGGCCGCGATCCGGCGCCCACCGTGTTCGTGAAGGGCGCGCGCTACGACAAGCTGATGGAGGCTTTCGGCGGCGTCGGCGTCAACGCCACCACGCCGGCGGAACTGCGCAAGGGCATGGAAGACGCCATCCGCTCGCGCAAGCCCACGCTGATCAATGCGGTGATCGACGAGACTGCCGGCACCGAGAGCGGCCGCATCACCAGCCTCAATCCGAGCGCGGCCAAGAAATGATCCACCCCCGATGCGCCTCCGGCGCCTCCCCCTCGAGGGGGAGGCGCCAGCGGCCCGGCAAAGCCGGATCCGCGGCGGCCGCTTGGTTCGCGCGGCTCGTGCATCGAATCTGCCTTTCGATGCATTGGAGAACTGAAAAATGGAAGCACTCAAGGACGTCCGCATCCTGGACATGACGCACGTGCAGGCGGGTCCCACCTGCTCGCAGCTGCTGGCGTGGATGGGCGCCGACGTCATCAAGTTCGAGCCGCCGCAGGGCGACGCCACGCGCGGCCAGCTGCGCGACGTGCCCAACGCCGACTCGCTGTACTTCACGATGCTCAACTGCAACAAGCGGTCGATCACGGTGAACATGAAGAGTGCCGAAGGCAAGGCCGTGTTCGTCGACCTGCTGAAGACCTGCGACATCATGATGGAGAACTTCGGCCCCGGCGTGCTCGAGCGCCTGGGCTTCACGTGGGACAAGATCCACGAGATCAATCCGAAGATCGTCGTCGGCTCGATCAAGGGGTTTGGTTCCAGCGGCCCGTACGCCGAGTTCAAGGCCTACGAAAACGTGGCGCAGGCGATGGGCGGCTCGATGAGCACCACCGGCGTGCCCGACGGCCCGCCATTCGTCACCGGCGCGCAGATCGGCGACTCGGGCACCGGCCTGCACCTGGCAATCGGCCTGCTGGCTGCATTGCACCAGGCGCGCCGCGATGGCCAGGGCCAGTACGTCGAAGTGGCGATGATGGACGGCGTGATGAACCTGTGCCGCGTGAAGTTTCGCGACCACCAGCGCCTCACGCGCCAGTCGCTCGCCGAGTACTCCGTGCCCACCTACCAGAACATGGGTGACGTGCCGCGCGCCGGCAACGACTCCGGCGGCGGCCAGCTCGGCAACGCGATCCACTGCAAGCCGCACGGCGCCAACGACTGGCTCTACGTGGTGGTGCAGGAGGCGGTGTGGAACGACCTCGCCAACCGCATCGGCCCCGACGTCGGCGTGCCGGACCTCGCCAACGATCCGCGCGTGGGCACCATCGCCGAGCGGCGCAAGAACCAGCAGCTGGTGTGGACGCTGCTCAACAAGTTCGCCGAGAAGTACACCAAGCGCGAGCTGATGGCGATCCTCAATCCGCTCGACGTGCCCTGCGGCCCGATCATGTCGACCGAAGACCTGGCCACCGACGAACACGTGAAGGGCCGCGACATGTGGGTCGAGCTCGACCATCCGCAGCGCGGCAAGTGGTTCAACGTGGGCATGCCGATCAAGCTGTCGGCCTCACCGGTGAAGATCGAACGCTCGCCCACCCTGGGCGAGCACAACGACGAGATCCTGCGCGACGTGCTCGGCTACAGCGGCGACAAGATCGCCACGCTGAAGGCGGCGGGCGCGCTGAGCAAGCCGCCGAAGGCCTGACCTGATCGCTCAGGCGGGTCGGCTCGCACCGACCACGGCCTCGGCTTCGATCTCCACCAGGTAGCCGTCGCCGATCAGGCCGGCCACCTGCAGCAGCGTGTTGGCCGGCCGCACGTCGCCGAACACGCGGCCGTGCACCTCGCTGACCGCGCGCCAGTCGTCGGCGTGGCGCAGGTACACACGCGTGCGGATCACGTCGTCCAGGCTGCCGCCGAGCGACTTCAGGCTGGCGGCGATCTTGTCGAGGGCGTAGACCGCCTGCGTCGCCGCATCGCCCGCGCCGACGAGGCGGCCGCTGCCGTGCGTGGCGGTGGTGCCCGACACCACGATGCGTTCGCCGACACGCACTGCGCGCGAGTAGCCGGCGATCGGCTCCCACACGCTGCCGCTGTCGACGCGCTGTCGATCGGGCCGCTGCGGCATCGCCTGTGCCGGCCACAGCGGCGGCAGCGCGTCGAGGTGGTGGCTCAGGTCGCCCGATGCGGTGAGAAACGGCGGCTTGCGGTATTCGTCGCCGCAGTCGCCAGGGATGCGCCGCGTGGTTGCAAATGCCGCGGTCAGCGCGGCAAGGTCCTCGGTATCGAGCGCGAACGAGAACAGCTTCAGGTTGTCGTCGCGGTGCTCCGACTCGCCGAGCCGCGCGCCGACGATCACCGCGGCCACCGCTGGTTGCTCGAGCACCCAGCGCGTCGCCACGTTGGCGATCGACACACCATGCTTGCGCGCGATGGCATCGCAGGCGCGCAGCACGGCCTGCAGCGCAGCCCAACCGCCGGTCGCATCGATGAAGCGGCGGTACTTCATCTTGCTCCAGTCGGCGATCTCGGCGGGTTCGTCGCGGCCGAGCCAGCGTTCGCTCAAGAACCCGCCACCGAGCGTGCCGTAGGCGAGCAGCCTGACGCCGCGCTGCAGGCACAGCGCCGACAGCCGCTCGGTGGCGCGGCGATCGAGCAGCGACACGCACACCTGGTTGCTCGCGATCGGCACGCCTTCGGAGAGCAGCAGTTGCAGGTGATCGGTGTCGACGTTGGTCAGCCCGAGGTGGGCGATCAGGCCTTCGTCGCGCAGCGCCGCGAGTTCGAGCATCGCATCGAGATAGCCGGGATGCTCGAACGTCCACCAGTGGAACTGCAGCAGGTGAATGCGCTCGACGCGCAGCCGATCGAGCGAACGCTGCACGCCGGCGCGCACGACCTCGCGCGTCATCGGCCCCGGCGCGGGGCACCACTTGGTGAACGCGCGCACGCCGCGGCGCTGCGGGCCTTGCAGCAACGTGCCGGTGATGACCTCGGCCGATCCGTAGTGGTCGGCCATGTCGAAGGCATCGAAGCCGGCGTCGACATAGTCGGCGAGCCAGCGCGCGCCCTGCGCGGGGTCGATGTCGCGGCCTGCGCGGCGCTCGATGTCGGCGACCTGCCACAGGCCGGTGACGACGCGCGGGATCTCGAGCCCGGGCGCGAGCAGCGTGCGCTCGGGGCGCGTGGTCATCCCACCCCCTTGGCGCTGCGCGCCGTCCCCCCGAGGGGGAGCGAGCGCCTCCGGAACGGCCGCGCGGCGCTCACTTCGGCAATTTGGCTTGCACCGCCTGCACGTCTTCCATCGACATCTGGCCCACCGTCGCGACCTCGCCGTTGGTGATGCGCCAGGTGCGGAACGGCCCGACGATGTCGCCGTTCTTGTCGAACTGCACGGCGCCGATCACGCCGACATAGCGCACCGGCTTCTTGTCCTTGATGAGCTGCAGCGCGCGCGCAAACCCTTGCGGGCCGGCGTGCACCACTTCGCCGCCCGGCTCGGTGACCTTGCGGATCGAGTCGCGGATCGCTGCCGCCTCGAACTTGCCGGCGTGCGCGATGGCCAGACCGAGGATCGATGCGGCGTCGAACGCGCGGTCGGCCGCCGGTGCGCCGGCATCGAAGCCACCACTCATCGATGGATAGGCCTGCGTGAAGAACTCGGTCGACGGCGTCTTGGTCGTGCCCGACGACGTGCCGAACGCGTTGCCGAGGTACTGCGGACCCACGCCCTTGATGAAGTCGGCGGCGTTCATGCCGTCATTGAGCAGGAAGCGCTGCGGGCCGCCTTGTTGGATCCAGGTGCGCACGATGGTCGTGCCGTCACCGGGATAGCCGATGAAGTACAGCGCGGGCGGATCGCCCTTGAGCGCATTGGTCACCTCGGCGGCGTAGGACGGCTGCTGCGCGTTGTACGGCGTCACGCTGGTCACCTTGCCGCCCAGGGCCTCGTAGGCGCGGCGGAATTCGGCCAGCATGTTGACGCCGAAGTCGTTGTTCACGTGGATGATCGTCAACGTCTTCATGTCGTTGTCGATCGCGTACTTCGCCGCGGCGGTGCCCTGCAGCGCGTCGCTGGTGATGGTGCGGAAGAACCAGCCACCGGTCTTGCCTTCGTTGCCGAGCTTGGTCAGCGTGGGCGACGTCGACGCCGGCGAGATCTGCACCACGCCCGCCGGCCCCGTGACCGACGTGACGACCGGGATCGACACCGAGCTGATGATGCCGCCGATGATCGCCGGCACCTTCTTCAGGTCGACCAGCTGGCGCGCCTGGTCGACCGCCACCGTGCCCTGGCTCTGCGCATCGCGCAGGTCGAAGGCGAGCTTGCAACCGGCGATGCCGGCGGCCCCTGCGGCTTTGTTCAGTTCGCTGAACGCCAGTTCGACCGACTTCGAAGCAGCCTGGCCGAAGCGGCCGGCGGCACCGGTCAGCGACACCACCATGCCGACCGTGTGCGTGCACGATGGAGTTTGTGCGCGGACATGCGACGGCACGAGAGCCGCGGCGACAGCGAGGGACGAAAGGGCGATCGCGGTGCGCATCGTGGAGCTCCTTCAGGTCTTGTTGAGGTTGTACTTCATGATCCGGCCGTGGCGGCCGGTCTTGTCGCGTTCCAGCGCGTAGGTGTCGCCTTGCGGCCCGGGATGGGCCGCCAGCCACGGCGCCAGCGACGCGCGGTCTTCGTTGGTGAGCCGCAGCGAGAACACGGCCAGGGTGTCGTTCAAATGATCCGCATAACGCGCGCCGACGATCGCCGCCGCCACGCCAGGCCGATCGAGCACCCAGCGCGTGGCCACCGCCGCGATCGACGTGCGGTGCCGTTCGGCGATCGGCTTCAGGGTCTGCAGCAGCGACTGGAACGCGCTCCACCCGCCGCAATCGTCGATGACCAGCTTGTACTTGATCAACGAGCGGTTCGTCAGCTCGCTGGGCTCCGGTGCGCCGAGCCAGCGCTCGGAGAAGAAGCCGCCGGCCAAGGTGCCGTAGCACAGCAGTTGCACGCCACGCCGTTGGCCGAGCGGCACCAGCCTTGCTTCGGGGCGGCGATCGAGCAGCGAGTACTGCACCTGCATGCTGACCAAGGGCACACCGGCGTCGAGCATCGCCGCGGTGTGTTCGCTGTCGAAGTTGGTGCCGCCCAGGTGCGCGATGCGCCCTTCGCGGCGCAGTTCGCTGAGCGCCAATGCGGCGTGAATGCAGCCCGGCACGCGATAGTCCCACCAGTGGAACTGCACGAGGTCGAGGCGCTGCACCTGAAGCCGGTCGAGCGACCGTTCGGCGATGCCGCGGATGTAGCCGGCGTCGACATCCGCGAGGTCGTCGTAATCGGGCACGCACTTGGTGTGCACCTGCAGCGGCGCCTGGCCCTCGGCGCGGCGGCGCGCGTTGAACTCGCCGTAGATCGCTTCGACGCCGGTGTAGATGTCGGCGCCGTCGACCGTGTTCAGGCCCGCATCGACGAAGGCCGCGATCTCGCGCACCGCGCGTTGGCGGTCCACCTCGCCGTGGCCGCCGGCGAGTTGCCAGCCGCCGCGCACGATGCGCGGGATGCGGTAGCCGGGCGCGAGCTCGACGGTCTCGATCATGGCCGGTCCGGCAGCGGCACCGCGGTGGTCTCGGCGTGGCTGAAGCTGCGCTTGCCCAGCCGCGTGATGCGAAAGCGCGTCGGGCAGTGCGGGTCGGGACACGCGACCTCGGCGTCGCTGGTCATCCAGTCGTTGGGATCGGTCGCGCGTTGTTTGGCCGGCAGCAGCGGCAGCAATGCGGCCAACGAGTACATCGAAAACCCTTGCCCCGGCGGAAAGTGCAGCATCTCGCCGCGCACCTCGAACCAATCGCCAGCCTTCGCATGGCACAGGATCTTCGCGCCCTCGGGCGCGACGACCTCGACGCGCAGGTCGTAGAGCTCGAAGCGATCGTCGGCCATGTATCCTCGCCGCGGTGGCAAGCGGCGCTCTGTTGGAGGCGAGTGAGGTTACCAAAGTCTTCGGCGGGCAACGCGCCGTCGACGGCGTCTCGTTCGCGCTCGAGCGCGGTGCGATCGGCGGGTTGATCGGCCCCAACGGCGCCGGCAAGACCACGCTGTTCAACTGCCTGGCCGGCTTCATGGCGCCGACCTCCGGCGAGGTGCGCGTCGATGGCGTGTCGATCGGCGGTGCGCCGCCGTCGCGCGTGTTCGCCGCCGGCCTCGCACGCACGTTCCAGATCCCACGGCCGTTTCCGCAGATGAGCGTGCTGGAAAACGTGATGCTCGCGCCGACGGGACAGCTCGGTGAGCGCTTCTGGGCGAACTGGCTGCGGCCTGCCGCGGTGGCCGCGGTCGAGCGGCGCACGCGCGAGGCGGCGCGCCACTGGCTCGACTTCGTCGGCCTCGCGGCATTGCAGGACGAGCCCGCGCGTGTGCTGTCGGGCGGGCAGCGCAAGTTGCTCGAGCTGGCGCGCGTGATGGTGTCGGCTCCGAAACTCGTGTTGCTCGACGAGCCCGGCGCTGGGGTCAATCCGGCGCTGCTCGATCTGATCGTCGACAAGATCGCGGCGCTGAATCGCAGCGGCACCACGTTCCTGATCATCGAGCACAACATGGATCTCGTGATCAGCCTGTGCCGCCCGGTGATGGTGATGGCGCAGGGCCAGCTGCTGATCTCGGGCGACGCCGCATCGGTGCTGCGCGATGCGCGCGTCGTCGAGGCGTATCTCGGCAGCGCGGCATGAGCCGCCGGGCCGTTCCCAAGGCGAATACCGAAGCGCGCAGCGCGCAGGATGCCCAATGACGACCGCCGCGCTCGATGTGCAGGGGCTCGAGGCGGGCTACGAGCCCGGTCTGCCGATCGTGCGTGGCGCCTCGCTCACGCTGCACGCCGGAGAGATCCTTGCCGTGCTCGGCCCCAACGGCGCCGGCAAGTCCACGCTGGTCAAGGCCGCAGCCGGGCTGGTGACCAAGTTCGCCGGCCGGGTGGCGCTGCACGGCCGCGACATCACTGCGGTGCCGGCGCACCGCATGGTGTTCGAAGGGCTGGCCTTCGTGCCGCAGACCGACAACGTGTTCGCCAACCTCACCGTGGCCGAAAACCTCGAGCTCGCGGCCGCGCTGCTCGGCGCCGACAAGCGCGAGCGGCTGCCGCCGGTGTACGCGATGTTTCCCGACCTCGAACGCCAGCGCCGCTTGAGCGCCGGGCGGCTCTCGGGCGGGCAGCGCCAGATGCTCGCGGTGGCGCGCGCGTTGATCGCACGCCCGCGCGTGCTGGTGCTCGACGAACCATCGGCCGGCTTGAGCCCGAAGCTGGTGGCGCAGGTGTTTCACAAGCTGCGCGAGGTGCGCGACGGCGGCGTGTCGGTGCTGCTGGTCGAGCAGAACGTGCAGGCGGCGCTCGCGCTCGCCGACCGCGCCGCGGTGCTGGTCGAAGGCCGCGAGCGCGTGGTCGCGCCGTGCGCCGACCTGCGCGGCGACGCGCGCATCGCCGAGCTCTATCTCGGACGGCACGCCGCGCGCGGTGCACTGACATGCTGCAGATCCTCACCGATGGTCTGGTGATCGGTTCGGTCGTGTCGCTGGGCGCGATCGGGCTCACGCTCACCTTCTCGATCCTGCGCTTCGCCAACTTCGGCCATGGCGAGCTGCTCGCATGGGGCGCGTACGCCGCCTTCACGGCGCTGGCGATGTTCACGGCGGTGTCTGGTGGCACGCGAGCGTTCGCGCCGCTGTCGTTCGGCTGGCCGCTGCTGGCGGCGATCGGTGTCGCGGCGGCGGTGGTGGCACTGCTCGTGCTCGCGCTCGACACGGCGCTGTTCAAGCGCTTGCGCAAGCAGGGTGCGATCACACTGGTGATCGCCAGCTTCGGCGCCGCGCTGGCGCTTGCGCAACACACTGCTGTTCCTCTACGGCGGCGTGCCGTTGTACTACTCGCAGGAACTGCAGATCGCGCTGCCGCTGTTGCCGCGCAGCGTGGCCGGCGGCATGCGCATCACGCCCGACCAGTTGTTCGTGCTCGCGCTCACCGCGGTCACGGTGGTTGCGGTGCAGCTGTTTCTGTCGCGCAGCACGCTCGGCCGTGCGATGCGCGCGACCTCGCTCAACCCGGAGCTCGCGCGCGTCGCCGGCATCGACCCCGAGCGCGTGCTGCGCGCCACGTGGGTCATCGGCGGCGTGCTCGCTGCCGTGGCCGGCGTGTTCGCGGGACTCACCGTGCAGTTGCGGCCCACGCTGGGCCTGGACCTGCTGCTGCCGCTGTTCGCCGCCGTGATCCTCGGCGGCATCGGCTCGGTATGGGGCGCGGTGCTCGGCGGGCTGATCGTCGGCATCGCCGAGAGCGCCGCCGTGTCGTGGATCGGTGCCGAGTACCGCGCGGCGACCGCGTTCGTCGTGCTCACGGCGATCCTGCTGGTGCGGCCGAACGGCCTGTTCGGAGAGCGACGCTGATGGCCGATCTCGCGGGCTGGCTGTCGTACGGCACGTTCTTTCTCGTGTTCGCGGTGACCTTCGCGGTGATCGTGCTGGGCTTGAACCTGCAGTGGGGCTACACCGGCCTGTTCAACGTCGGTGTGGCCGGCTTCGTTGCGGTGGGCGCCTACACGTCGGCGATCCTCACCACGCCCGACACGCCCGAGCGCTTCGGCGGCTTCGGCTGGCCGGTGGCGTTGGGCTGGCTGGCCGCGATGGTGACGTCGGGCGTCGCCGGCCTGTTCGTCGGTGCGCTGGCGCTGCGACTGCGCAACGACTACCTCGCCATCACCACCTTCGGCATCGCGGTCACGATCCAGCTCGTCGCGGTCAATGCACAGCGGCTCACCGGCGGGCCGTTCGGCGTGCAGTTCATCCCCAAGCCGCTGCAGGCGTGGCTCGGCAGCGGCTACGCTGTGGAACCTGGCGTATCTCGGCATCGCGGTGGCGGTGCTGGTGGCGGCGTACGTCGGGCTCGAACGCCTCGTGCGCAGCCCCTGGGGCCGCGTGCTGCGCGCGATCCGCGAAGACGAAGACGCGGCGGCGTCGCTCGGCAAGCGCGCCTTCGTGTTCCGGCTGCAGAGCTTCGTGATCGGCAGCATGCTGATGGGCCTCGGCGGCGCGCTGCTCGCGCACTTCGTCGGCTACATCGCGCCCGAAGACTTCCTGCCCATCCTGACGTTTCAGATGTGGGCCATGCTGATCGTCGGCGGCGCTGGCAACAACCGCGGCGCGGTGCTGGGCGCGCTCGTCGTCTGGGGCTTCTGGGCCGGGGCCGGCTCGCTGCTGCGCGGCTTCGTGGCGCAGGAAGAGCAGGCGCGTGCCGCGGCACTGCAGGTGGGCCTGATCGGCGTGCTGATCGCGGCGATGCTGCTGTGGCGGCCGCGCGGGCTCGTGGGCGAAGAAGTGGCGGTGTCGCGCGGTCGGGTGAGCCAACGCGCCGGACCCTGCCTGGAGCCCACGCGAATCGATACAAAGCGCAGTGCCGACCCGCGCACCATTGGGACAGACGCTAACGGCTGACTAGTGCGGTCGAACCTGTCAGAGCTTACAGGCTTGCTTGTTCGCGCTTCGCCTGCAGAATCTGCGCGCGCGGAGTGCCAGCGCGATCAAACAGCAACGATGGGAGGGTGCGCATGGGTATTTCTTCGCTCATGGCGAAAGCGCATGTGCTGGCGCTTCTTGTGCAGGCGTCTGTGGCTACTTTCGCCGCTCTGCCCGGTGAGGGAGGAGGCGATGCACCTCCCCCCACGACCTATCACGAACAGGGCATCTTGATTCGCTCCGGCGAGACCATCGAGCCGCTCGGCCCGGACCTGATGGGCGACGCCATCAACGAATTCAGCGGCGACGTCGTGTTTACGCAGACCGACGTCAGCCTGCCGGGAAACAATGCGCTGTCCGTCGCGGTCGGCCGTCGCCGCGCTCTCGGGGCGGCCATGGCCTACGGGGGGGACTCTTCGGCGACTGGGATCTCGACATCCCGCACCTTCGCACGGTGGCCAGCCAGGCGGAACCAAATTGGTATGGCGGCGGTGCCGCGACGAACTTCAACCGCTGCAGCCAGTTCGCCGTGCCACCGATGGCGCAGGCCTATGTCGCCGGCGCATACATGACCTACGGGTCCAATGCTTTCTGGAGCAGCTATCACCTCTATGCTCCTGGCGCCGGCGACCAGACACTTTTGAAACGGGCTCCAGCCAACACGACCTTCCCGAGCGACGGCACTGCGGCAACCTATCCGGTGGTGACCAAGAACCACTGGCAGATCAGTTGTCTGCCGAGTTTGGTCAATGGAGCCGGCGAGGGCTTCCTTGCTCGTTCACCCGACGGCACGACCTATCGCTTCGACCACATCGCCGTGAGACCGTGGGAGAAAGCCAAGGTCGCCGGCAGAAACGGTGCCGCGTCGGGCACCGGTTTCATCTACCGCACCCAAGTCTGGATCTTGCCCACCCTCATCACCGACCGATTCGGCAACTGGGTGCGCTACACCTACAACAGTGTCGATGGTTGGCGTGTCGCATCGATCTCATCCAGCGACGGGCGCACGATCACCTTCACCTACACCGGCAGCGGCAACCGAATCGCATCCATCAACGACGGCACGCGCACCTGGACCTACGGCTACCACGCCAGCACGGGCTCGCTGCAGACCGTGACGCGGCCCGACGGCTCGTCGTGGCAATTCGCGCTCGATGGTCTGATCGTCGTGCCGTTCTCGTTTCCGGATCCGGATTGCGACGGCGGCGAAAACGGGACCATTGACCAAACGGCCAGGACTGGCACGATCACCCACCCGTCGGGCGCAGTGGGCTCGTTCACCGTCAAGTCGACATACCACGGCCGATCCAACGTGCCGGGTTCGCAGACCACCTGTGGCCTCACGACCAACGCGGTGTCGCGTTACTTCGTTTCTCGCTCGCTTGCGAGCAAGACGCTTAGCGGCCCGGGTATGCCAGCCATGACTTGGAGGTACGACTACAGCCCCGCCTCCGGCAGCTTCGCGCCGTGCAACGGCTGCGCGAACACCAAGACCGTCACGGTCACCGACCCGCTGGGCCACGTCACCGTAAACACCTATGGCACGCAGTACGCGATCAACGAGGGACTGCTCCTAGATAGCCGTGAAGGCGTGGATGGAAGTGCGCAGGTTCGTTCGACGAGTTTTTCCTACGCACTGCCCAGCGCCGGGCCGTACCCGGCCGTAGTGGGCTCGGTCCATCATCCGTCCGATTCGATGAGTTCTGCCCATAGGCCGCGAAACCAACGCACGATCACCCAGCAGGGCGTGGACTTCACGCAGCAGGTCACGGCGTTTGATGTCTTTGCGCGTCCGACCTCTGTCACTCGCTCCAGCAGCCTCGGCTACAGCCGCAACGAGTCCACGGAATACCACGATCACACGAGCCTGTGGGTGCTTGGGCAGGTCGCGAGCAGAACGATTGCTGGGCTCACGGCCTCCACCACGACGTTCAACCCAACCACCGCGCAGCCGACATCGAACCACAAGTTCGGCAAGCTGGAGGCGAACTACGCCTTCAACGCCGACGGCACGATGCACAGCGTGACCGACGGACTGAACCGCACGACCACGTTCAGCAGCTACATGCGGGGCTTGCCACGGACTATCGCCTTTGCAGACGGCACGAGCATCAGCGCCGAGGTCAACAACCTCGGCGTGATCACCAAAGCCACCAACGAAGCCGGCACCGCCTGGAACTACGGCTACGACGCGATGGGCCGGCTGGCCAGCAAGACGCCGCCCGGTGGCGATGCGGGCGGCTACAACACCACCAATCTTTCGTTCGTGCAGATTCCCACCGACGAGGTTGGTCTGGGGATGAACCACTGGCGCCAAACCATCACCACCGGCAACGCCGTCACGACTCACTATTTCGACGCGCGCTGGCGCAAGCGCCTGACCACCACGTACGACGCGACTGACCGCGCCAACACCGAACGCACGCAGCGCTTCGACTACGACCCGTACAACCGAACGACCTTTGCCGCGTACCCGGTGCGCTCCATTGCGCTAATTACCACCCCGGTGGCGGGTACCGCCACCACGTATGACGCACTCGGCCGGCCGACGCGAACCGTGGCCAGCAGCGAACTCGGCGACTTGACGACCACGACCCAGTACGTCACCGGGTTCCAGAAACGGGTGACCGATGCCCGCGGCGGGATCACAACCACTGGCTACCAGGTTTTCGACGAGCCCAGTGAATCGGCGATCGCCTGGATGGCGGCACCCGAAGGCCTCGGTGTCACGATCAGCCGCGATGCGTTCGGCAAGCCGCTGGCGATCACTCGCAGTGGTACTTACGCTGGCAACTCGGTGAGCGCCACACGCAGCTACGTCTACGACACCAACCAGCAGCTTTGCAAGACCGTGGAGCCGGAGATCGGGGCCACGATCCAGGCGCTGGACGCAGCCAACAACGTTTCATGGCGTGCCGCTGGTCTCAGCCTGCTGAGCACGGGCAGTTGCGACTGGGGCAGTGTGCCCGCCGTCAACATGGTGAGTCACACCTACGACGCGCGCAATCGCGTCACTGGAACAGGGTTCGGCGACGGCAGCCCCTCCATCGGTCGAAGCTACACGGCTGATGGATTGCCACTGGCAGTCGTGACAACTGGACCAAACGCGTCAACTTGGACCTACAACTACAACAACCGCCGCCTGCTCACGAACGAAAGCCTGAACTATGGTGGCCAATGGCACTACGTCATCCATGGCTACGACGCCAACGGCAACCGCAGTCAATTGGCGTATCCCGATGGCGCTGTCGTTGCCTACACACCGAACGCTCTTGGCGAGCCGACCCAAGCCAGCGGCTACGCCAGCGCCGTGAGCTACCACCCCAACGGCGCGGTGGCCGGCTACACGCTGGCCAACGGCATCGTGCATACGCTGAGCCAGAACGTGCGCGGACTGCCGCTGGTCAATCGTGACGCGGGCGTGGTGCAAGACCAGTACAGCTACGACGCCAACGGCAACATCAGCGCGATTGCCGACCAGCAAGAAGGCATCACCAACCGCAGCATGGCGTACGACGGGCTGGACCGGCTGACCACCGCCAACGCGCCCAATGTATGGGGCAACGCCAGCTACAGCTACGACCCGCTGGGCAACCTGCGCACCAGCACTGTAGGCAGCCGTGCCACCACTCACAACTATGGCGCCAACAACCTCCTGGCCACCCTCAACATCAACGGCGTCTACACCGGCTACGCCTACGACGCCCGAGGCAACGTCACTGGCAAGGGGACACAGGGCTACTACTTCGACCTGGGCAACCGCATGGCGCTGGCCAACGGCGTGGCCAGCTACACGTACGACGGCTGGGGCCGGCGCACCAGCATCAGCGCGAACGACGGCTCCTACCGCGTCCAGGTGTACAGCCAGGCCGGCCAACTGCTCTATGGCACCAAGCACACCGGCATGCTGGCCGAGGCCACGCGCTACGTGTACCTCGGCGGCAAGGCGATCGCGCAGGTCAGCAGCATCAACGGCACCACCTACCTGCACACCGATGTGCTGGGCAGCGTCGTTGCCACGGTGGGCAACGTCGCTGCGATGGTGACATACAGCTGTCCGCCGGGCTGGACGGTAACGGGCACCCAGTGCACGCAAGGGACCACCACAACGATCGCCGCCACCGTCACGGGCTACAGCTGTCCGTCGGGCTACACCCTCTCGGGCTCGACGTGCTCGCTGACCACGACCACCATGAGCGCGGCCACGCCGAACTACAGCTGCCCGGCTGGGTGGAGCCTGTCGGGCAGCACCTGCAGTTTCACGAGCTCAACCCCGGCGACGCCAATCTACGCTTGTCCGGGGGGCTGGACGTTGTCAGGATCGACGTGCTCTGGCACGACGACCAATCCGGCGACTTCCACATGGGATTGCAGGGGGCAAGGCTCGCTGCGAGCGTTGAGTTGGTCGCCGAGCGGCTACTACTGCACGACGCGCACCGTCCACAAGCTCGCGTACGACGCGTGTTGGGATAACCCACCGGCTGGATTGCCGACTTTGGGGTATCGGCCAAACGGCACGAATACGGTCGCCTGCTACTACGGACCGGTGGCGGTGTACTCATGCCCGGCCGGCGCGACATTGTCAGGCACCACGTGCACGGCTGCGGCGACGCAGGCCGCCAGCGTGAGCGGGTACACGTGCTCGTCGGGGACGTTGTCGGGCAGCAACTGCTACAGCACGAGCACGCAGTCGGCCACGGTGAGCTACAGCTGTGCAGCGGGCCAGACGCTCTCGGGGTCGACGTGCAGCACGTCGACCACGTCGACGACGCCGGGCACGCCGCTCTATGCGTGTCCCTCGGGGTACACGCTCAGCGGGTCATCGTGCACGGCGCAGGGAACCGCGACGATGGCAGCGACGGTGATCTACAGCTGTGCCAGCGGGACGGTGTCCGGAAGCACGTGCGTAGGGGCCGTCAGGCGGACGAGGTACGAGGCATACGGAAGCACGGCGGCGGGTGACGTGCCGGTGCAACTCGGGTTTACTGGGCACGTGAACGATGCGGACACCGGGCTCGTGTACATGCAGCAGCGGTACTACGACCCGATCGCGGCGAGGTTCTTGAGCGTCGATCCGATCGTGACGGATGCAAACACTGGACAGCACTTCAACGTCTATGAGTACGCCGCAAACAACCCGTATCGCTACACCGATCCTGATGGAAGAACTGCCTGTTCAGCCTTCATGTCGGGATGCACGGTAATACAGATTGCCGGAAACGCAGCAGCAAACCCGCCTTCTCCCCCTTCGGTGCGGTCGGACTCGACGCCAACAGTAGTGGCTGGCGGGTTCCCAGCCAAAACAAGGCCGGACGACATTGGTGGTGGGGGAAGACAGGGCTCCCTAGCGGATGGAGGTACATTCGGAAGCAACTCGCCAAAGGGAGAGCAGAGTGGCGCGGCAGGATGCATCTACTGCGTCAAGGGGGATAAGACGAGTTCAGGCAAGGACTACGTAGGATCGACCAACAACATGAGCAATCGCCAACGCGACAAATCGGATGGAAGAGACCGTGGTGGCGCAGAGGTGATCGGTACCTACCCAAAGGGCGATCGTGATGCACGACGCGCGAGTGAGCAGCAGGCGATCAACGATAGGGGAGGTGTTGGTAGGCTCGACAACAAGCGCAATGAAGTTGCGCCCGAAAAATGGCCAAGAATGGGAATCACCCCGCCATGAGTGACAGAGAGATTAAGCTAAACCAACGGCCCATACCTGAGGCCGCGCTACGTGATGAAGATGCAGTCGAAATGCTCCGCGTTTGGATTGCTGAGCATGGACTGCACTGCTCTATGAAAGTTGGAATGTATCGCGAGACAACGAATGTGCCGGAAGAGAGAGCTTGGGGCACGATCCTCGCCGACGTAGCTAGGCACGTAGCCAACGCCCTGGAATCGGGCTACTCGACTCACGCGCCCGATTCGCTACGGAATATCCGGGACAGTTTTGTCAGAGAGCTTGACGCGCCGACGTCGGAGGCGAAAGGCGATTTCGTGCGCAAGCATTGAACCAACATGAGAGAACGGACCCTGACGGTCAGTTCTCACGCAACAACCGTGCCGCACCGCGTATCACGGGCTACAACAACCCCGCGCCGCGCGCCCACTTGTACTTCGCGCCCAGCACCGCCACCGGGATCTCGGTGGAGTACGCATACGCCGGGATGCCGTTGGCGTACAGGTACTCGGCGGCCTCTTCGACCTGCACGTCACCGGCGAGCGAAGCCACCATGGGTTTTTCGATGCCCTTGGCCTTCATCTCGTTCTTCACCTCGACCATCAGCTTCGCGAACACCATCGGCGGCGTGATGATGGTGTGCCAGTAGCCGAGGATCAGCGAGTGGATGCGCGGGTCTTCGAGGCCGAGCTTCACCGTGTTCTGGTAGGTCTTGGGCGGTTCGCCACCGGTGATGTCCACCGGGTTGCCGGCGGCGCCGAACGGCGGGATGAACTTGCGGAACGCGGCGTCGAGGTCGGGCGGCATCGCCATCAGCGACAGCTTGTTGTCGACGCAGGCGTCCGACAGCAGCACGCCCGAGCCACCGGCGCCGGTGATGATCAGCACGTTCTCGCCCTTCGGCGTGGGCAGGATCGGCACGCCGCGCGCAAAGTCGAGCAGGTCGCGCAAGCTGCGTGCGCGGATCACGCCGCTTTGCGCCAGCACGTCTTCGTAGATCTTGTCGTTGCCGGCCAGCGCGCCGGTGTGCGAACTGGCGGCCTTGGCGCCGGCACTGGTGCGACCGGCCTTCAGCATGATCACGGGCTTCTTCTTCGACACGCGCTTGGCCACCTCGGCGAAGGCGCGGCCGTCTTTCAGGTCTTCGCAATGCTGCGCGATCACCTGCGTGTTCTCGTCCTGCTCGAAGAAGCACAGCAGGTCGTCTTCGTCGATGTCGCTCTTGTTGCCGAGGCCGACGATCGCCGACACGCCCATCTTGGCCGAGCGGCTGAAGCCGATGATGGCCATGCCGATACCGCCCGATTGCGACGACAGCGCCGCCGAGCCCTTCACGTCATAGGCCGTGCAGAAGGTGGCGCACAGGTTGGCGTGCGTGTAGTAGAAACCGTAGATGTTGGGGCCCATCAGCCGCACGTTGTACTTGCGGCCGATGTCCTGGATCTCTTTCTGGCCCTCGTGGTTGCCGGTCTCGGCGAAGCCCGACGGGATCAGCACCGCACCGGGGATCTTCTTCTCGCCGCATTCGATCAGCGCGCCGGCCACGAACTTGGCGGGGATCGCGAACACCGCGACGTCGATCTCGCCCGGCACGTCCTTCACGCTCTTGAAGGCCTTGTAGCCGAGGATCTCTTCGGCCTTGGGGTGGATCGGCAGGATCTGGCCCTTGTAGCCGCCGTTGATGAGGTTCTTCATCACCGAGTTGCCGATCTTGCCGTCTTCGGCGCTGGCACCGATCACCGCCACCGACTTCGGCTTCATGATGCGGTTCATCGCGGTGACGATGTCCTTCTCCGACGGGCGATGGCGCGGCTCCTTCGGCTCGAAGTCGCAGACGATGCGCACGTCGGCCGCGATCGCACCCTTGGCGGTGGCGAACACCGGGTTCAGATCCAACTCCGAAATCTCGGGGAAGTCGCTCACCAACTCGCTCACGCGCACGATCAGGCTGGCCAGCGCCTCGCGGTTCACCGGCTCGCCGCCGCGCACGCCCTTGAGCATCTCGGCCGCCTGGATGCCATCGAGCATGCTCAGCGCATCGCTCTGCGTGGCCGGTGCCAAGCGGAACGTGATGTCCTTCAGCACCTCGACCAGCACGCCGCCGAGGCCGAACGCCACCAGCTTGCCGAAGCTGCCGTCCGTCACCGCACCGACGATCACCTCTTGCCCGCCACCCAGCATCTGCTGCACCTGCACGCCGACGATCTTGGCGTCGGACTTGTATTTCTTGGCGTTGGCGAGAATGGTGTCGTAGCCCTTCACCGCGTCTTCGGGCGTCTTCACGCCCACCAGCACGCCGCCGGCTTCGGTCTTGTGCAGGATGTCGGGCGACACGATCTTCAGCACCACCGGCCCGCCCATCTGTTGCGCGAGCTTGCCCGCCTCGGCGGCCGAAGAGGCCACGCCTTCCTGCGGCACCGGGAATGCCGTAGGCGTCGCAGATCAGCTTGCCTTCGGGGGCGGTGAGGGCGGTGCGCTTGTCGGCGCGCACGCGGTCGAGCGCTTGTCGCACGGCGGCTTTGTCGTATGCCATGTCTGTCTCCGGTTCAAAGATGCCTTAAGGCAAACGTTTCTCAGCGATTTGTCAGCGCCCATGCACACGCGAGGCTCGCGTGCGGGCGGCGCCAAAATTCTGCGCGGAGCCTTTGTCCGGAACCATTGACTGCGGTCAAGATTCGGGGAAAGACCCGCTGGCTAGAATTTCCCTCGCTGTCACAAAGACTTCAAGCGCCTTGGCGCATTGCACCGACGGCGCTTGCAGGGGGAAGCGGAAGTGAAGTTCGCAATCATCGGTGCCGGTGCCATCGGCGGCACCGTCGGAGCCCGTCTGGCGCTGGCCGGCGACGAGGTCACCTTCCTCGTGCGCGGTGCCAATCTGCAGGCCATCACCGATCACGGCATCAAGCTGATCGAGGCCGATGGCCGCGAGCAGGTCGCACGCAACGTGCGCGCCACCAACGACTACGCCGCAGCCGGCGTGCACGACGTGGTGATCCTGGCGATGAAGGCGCACCAGCTCGACGCGGTGGCCGACGACGTGGCCCATCTCTGCGGCCCGCACACGGTGATCGTGCCGATGCAGAACGGCATTCCTTACTGGTACTTCCACAAGCACGGCGGCCCGTTCGAGAACCACTGGCTGCACAGCGTGGACCCCAGCGGCCGCATCGGCCGTGCGCTGCCGCCTCAGCGCGTGATCGGTTGTGTGGTCTACCCGGCCAGCGAACTCGTCGCGCCGGGCGTGGTGCGCCACATCGAGGGCGATCGGTTTCCGCTCGGCGAACTCGACGGCTCGGTCAGCGAGCGCGCGCAAGCGCTCAGTGACTGCATTCGTGCGCGCCGGCTTCAAGGCGCCGGTGCTCGACGACATCCGCGCCGAGATCTGGCTCAAGCTGTGGGGCAACCTGGTGTTCAACCCGGTGAGCGCGCTGACACGCGCCACGCTCGAAGGCATCGCGCGCTTCGAGCCCACGCGCGAACTGGCCGCATCGATGATGGCCGAGGCGCAGACCGTGGCCAACAAGCTCGGCATCACCTTCCGCGTGACGATCGACAAGCGCATCGCCGGCGCCGAGAAGGTCGGCGCGCACAAGACCTCGATGCTGCAGGACGTGGAGGCCGGTCGCGAGCCCGAGGTGGAAGCGCTGGTCGGCTCGGTGGTCGAACTGGCGCGCCTGACCCGGACCCCCACGCCGCACATCGATGCGGTGTACGCACTCACCCGGCTGTTGGGCCGTTCGGTCGCCGCAGCGACCTGAATCGAGGCGTGGCGACTAGCCCGGATACCAGATCTTGCGCGGTTCGTCGGCATCCCGGCGGTAGTTCCAAGCCGACTCGACGAGGCGCTCCAGGTCGTGCTGCGGGCGCCAACCCAGCAGGAACTTCGCCTTGCTGTTGTCCAGCCAGGTCGAGTGGTAGTGCTGGCGGATCGGCACCAGCGGACTGCCGCGCGTGCGCTTGAGATAGGCACCGAGCTGCGCGTAGTCGACGGGCTCGTTCATGCACACGTTCATCAGTTGCTGGCGCGCCCGCGGATGGTCGATCGCCGCGAGGATCGCGCCGACCAGGTCGTGCACGTGCACGAAGTTGCGCAGCACGCCCGCGCCGGCCCGATCGAGCAGCACGGGGATCGCGCCACTGGCGACGTGTGCCGCCGCGGCCTCGGCGCCGACAAGGTCGCACCAGCGCGGCGCCCCGAACACGTCGGTGCCGAAGCTCAGGTGGAATCGCAGGTCGTCCTTCTCCAGGATCCACGGCGCGCGCAGGCAGCAGCCGTTGAAGTCGTACTGGATGAAGTACTGCTGCAGCATCGCCTCCTCGAGCACCTTCGACAGCGCGTAGCAGCCCGGGTAGGCGCTCGGCGGCTGCGACTCGACCACCGGCACCGGGTGGGGGTAGTGGAAGTGCCCGATCGCCGCGTCGCCGCCGATCAGGATGAACTGGCGAAAGCAGGCGCTCGTGCGGCATCCCTCGAGCAACCAGAAAAGTCCCTTGACCGCGACGTCCATGGCGTCGTCGGGCGTCTCCTTGCAAGTGGCCAGGTGCAGCACGTGGGTCACGCCCTGCAGCGCGTGCTGCACGGCCTCGCGATCCTGGATCGCGCCGAACACCGACTCGACCCGTTCACGCGTCGGCAATGCGCGCGAGTGGCACAGCGCCCGCACCCGCCAGTGCGCAAAGGCGGGCTCGGCGAGCATGCAATCGATGAACGCGCGGCCGACCTTGCCGGTGGCGCCGGTGACCAGGATCAGCGGGTCCGATGCGCTCACTGGTGCACCCTTGCGCTTCGCGCTTCCCGCCGAGCGGGAGCGAGCGCCGATTCGGAGCGGCCGTGCGGGGCGCTCATTGCCGCGGCACCTGCCGAGACGCGGTGGCAACCGGCGCGTCGCTGGCGGGCTCGGGTGCGACACGCGATCGCCGCGCCTGCGCCAGCGAGCGTTGCCGGTAGCGCGTGTACTGCTGGTCGGCCAGCACGCCGAGCAGGATCACCGAGCCCATCACCGCGAAGTTCAGCGAGCTCGGGATGCCCAACAGGTTGACCAGGTTCTGCAGGATCTGCAGCAGGATCGTGCCGAGCACGACGCCGATGATCGAACCTTCGCCGCCGCGCAGCGAGAAGCCGCCGAGCACCGCGGCGGCGATCGCGTACAGCTCGTAGAAGTTGCCGTGCACGGCCGGCGCGATCGAACGGGTGTACATCGCCAGCAGGATCGCGTTGAAGGCCGTCAAGCCGCAGCAGATCACGTAGGCGGTGATCGTCACGCGGGCAGTGGCGATGCCGGAGTAGCGCGCGGCTTCCTCGTTCTTGCCGATCGCGAACAGGTAGCGTCCGAGCACCGAGCGGTGCATCAACACGCCGGCGACCAAGGTCACCACGGCCAGCGCGATCAAGGTGTGCGGCACGGCGATCGTCGGCCCGTCGTGACCGAACAGCCGCGCCAGCGGCGCGAACACCTCGGAGCGTCCGGCGGTCAGCCATTCGAGCGTCGGAAAGCTCGCGCCGAATCCGAAGCCCACCGTGGCGTCCTGCGTGTAGTAGCGCGCGGTGCCGCGGTAGATCAGCAGCGCGCACAGCGTCACCACGAACGCCTGCAGCCCCACCTTGGCGATCAGCAGGCCGTGCACCAGGCCCATCAGCATGCCCGCAGCGACCACCATCAGCGCGGCGAGCAGCCAGTGGACCTCGACGTTGACGATCAGGTCGATGAACAGCACGCCGAGCAGCGCGACGACGGCGCCGACCGAGAGCTCGATGCCGGCCGTGACGATCACGAAGGCCTGGGCGATGGCCAGGATGCCGAACAGCCCGACCTGGTTGGCGGTGTTGGAGATGTTGGCGGCCAACAGGAAGCGCGGATTGATGATGGCGACGACCGTGCCGACGACCAGGATCAGCACCAGCAGACCGATGTCCTTCTTGAAGATCACCTTCGGGCCTCCGACTCTTCTTGCGCTTGTTCAGGCCAGCGGCGCGCCGACGGCCAGGTGCAGGACATTGTGTTCGCTGAACTGTGCACGTTCGAGTTGCCCGCTGATGCGTCCCTCACGCATCACCGCGATGCGATCGCACACACCGATGACCTCTTCCATGTCCGACGAGATCATCAGGATCGCCACGCCCGAGTCCGCCAGCTTGCGCAGCAGCGCGTAGATGTCGTTCTTGCTGCCGACGTCGATGCCGCGGGTGGGCTCGTCGAGGATGATCACGCGCGGGCTCATCGACAGCCACTTGGCGAGCACCACCTTCTGCTGATTGCCGCCCGACAGCAAGCCGGCGGCCGTGTCCACATCGGGCGCGCGGATGTTGAGGTCTTGCTTCTGCTTTTCGGCGTTGCGCCGCTCGGCCGCCAGCGCCACCACCATCCGGCGCACATAGGCGCGCAGATTGGGCAACGAGATGTTCTCGGCGATCGACACATCCAGCAGCAGGCCGCTGCGCTTGCGGTCCTCGGGCACGAAGTACAGGCCGCGCTCGATCGCCGCCCGCGCCGAGGAGGCGGCCAGCGGCGCGCCGTCGACCTGCACGCTGCCGCCGAGCAGCGGATCGATGCCGAACACGGCGCGGGCCAGCTCGGTGCGCCCCGAGCCCACCAGGCCGGCAAGCCCCAGGATCTCGCCCTGGCGCACCGCGAGGTCGACGCTGTGGTCGGGATAGGTGGCGGTGCGCACGTCGCGCAGCTGCAGCATCTCGGCCCCGGTCGGGCGCGCGGGCGCGATGTAGTTGCCCTTGAGCTCGCGGCCGATCATCAGCCGGATCATCGCAGCATGGTCGATCTGGCTGCGCTCCAGACGACCGGCGACACGGCCGTCGCGCAGCACCACCACGCGGTCGGCGCAACGCTCCACCTCGGCGAGCCGGTGCGAGATGAAGATCACGCCCACGCCATCGGCCTTCAACGCGGCGATCACGCGCAGCAGCCGCTCGGTCTCGGCGATCGTGAGGCTCGAGGTGGGCTCGTCCATGATCACCAGGCGCGCGTCGAGCGACAGCGCCTTGGCGATCTCCACCAGCTGCCGCTGCGCGAGCGACAGGTTCTCCACCATCGCATCGGCGCCGAAGTCGCAGCCGAGCCGCTGGAGAAACGGCCGCACGCGTTCGCGCAACGTCTGGTCGTCAACCAGCTTCAGCGGGCCGCCGGTGAGCACCTCGCGGCCGATGTAGACGTTGGCCGCCACGTCCAGGTTCTCGAACAGATTGAGTTCCTGGTGCACGAACGCGATGCCGGCGTCCAGTGCGTCCCTCACACTCAGCGCGCGGCGCTCGACACCGTCGGTGCGGATCGTGCCGGAGTCCGGTTCGATCACGCCACCCAGCACCTTCATCAAGGTCGACTTGCCGGCGCCGTTCTCGCCGACCAGGCCGATCACCTCGCCGCGCGCCACCGACAGGCTGACGGCATCGAGCGCGACCACGCCGGGGTAGGTCTTGCGGATGTCGATCAGTTCGAGCAGCGGCGCTGGCATGCCGGTTGGCCGAGGAGAACCGCAAAAGTGCGCCGGGGCGGGCCCGGCACCCATCCGCGCGCGCGTGTGCCGACGCCCGCAGCGTCGGCGAAACACGCGCGCAGTGGCGGGTTCACTTGCCCATCATCTTCTTCAGCTCGGCGGTGAAGGTGTCGACGTTCGACTTGTCGATCACCTTGCCCGGCACGATGATGATGCCGTCCTTCGGCACGCCGGACTTGTTGCCCTCGAGATGGGCGGCCATCAGCTTCATTCCGCGGTAGCCCCACTCGAACGGCTGCTGCACGACCGTACCGGCGATCGAGCCTTCCTTGACGCCGCCCAACGTGATGGGATCTTCGTCGAAGCCGATCACCTTGATCTTGCCGAGCTTGCCGGTTTCCTTCAGCACCTCGTAGATGCGCGGCGTGTTGTACGAGTAAAACCCGACCAGGCAGGCGACGTCGGGGTTGGCGGCGAGCGCGTCCTCGACGTTGCGCTTGGCGCGGCCCTGGTCGATCTCGTCGCCGCGCACGTCGGTCAGCTGCACCTTCGAGCCCTTGATCACCTCGCGCACGCCTTCGATGCGCTCGCGCGCGTTGTCGGCCCCGGGCAGGCCGACGAAACCGATGCACTTGCCGCCCTGAGGCAGCGCCTTCAGCATCAGCTTGCCGGCGTCCTTGCCGAGCTCGACGTTCGACGAGCCGATGTAGGCCACGCGCTTGGATTTCGGCGCATCGGAGTCGGTCGTGAACAGCAGCGCCTGCCCGGCCACCTTGTTGAGCCCGTCGGTCTGGTTCTTCGGGTCGACCGAGCTGACCATGATGCCGGCGACGCCGGCGGCGACCAGATCCTCCATCACGCGCTGCTGCACCGCGGCGGCGGCCTGCTCGGGGTACTTGAACTGCAGGTTGTATTTCGGCAGTTCGCCCTGCGCTTTCTTGACGCCGGCCTCGGCGATCTTCCAGAAATCCGATGCGCCGTTGACGACGAACGCCAGGGTCTTCTTCTCCTGCGCCGTCGCGCCCGTTGCCAGGCCCAGCGACAGGGTCAGGGCGGCGATGATCGACACGCCCGTTGCAGGCGCATTCGCGATGCGTTTCATGAAGCCTTCTCCAAGTGGCTGCAGGCAGCCCGCCTGCGGGGTTTGCACCAATGCACCCGAGCGACCTCGATCGACCACGGTGTCGGTGCACACGATTTCGGATGGTGCAGATCAGCCATAACCCGCCGCTCGGTGTTCGAGCCCTCCTGCCGTGCCGAATGCGGCTCGGAGTCGGGCGGGGCGGGCATGATGAGGTCCGCACCTCAGAACGGCTTTGGTGGTTTTCCCGAATACGAAGGGGCCTGGCAACGACACGCCGCTGCGCCGAGGTTCGCACATCGGCCGTGCATGGCAGGGGCGTCGGTCGCAGCGCATGATTGCGGCGTCACGCGGCGACGGTTTCCCACCGCCCGCTCTTCTCCGAGCGCCACAATGCGTCGATCACGCGCAGTTGTGCGATGGCGTCGTCCACACCCCAGCTCGGTGCCGCGTCGCCGCGGACTCGCCGCGAGAAGGCTTCGGCCTGCAGTTGGTAGTGATCCGCCGGGTCCAAGGTTTCGCTGTGCATGCCGCTGCCGTCGAGTGCACCGCTGCCGTCTACCGCGATGGTCATCGCGCCACCACGCGGCGCGTTGAACGGGATCGCCACCTCGATGCGGCCTTGGGTACCGACCACGTTGACACGTTGGTAGCGGCAGCTCTGCGTCGACACGGTGAAGGTGACGTGGCGGCCGCTGCCGAAGTCGAGCAGCGCGCTGGTCGTGCGATCGGTGCCGAGCGCCGGATCGCGGTCGACCAGGGCGATCGAGCGCAGCGGTTCGCTCTCGAACAGATAGCGCCCGCACAGGATGGCGTAGCAACCGATGTCGTACAGCGCACCGCCGCCGATGGCTGCCTGATTGCGGATGTTGGCCGGCTCGTCGTTGAAATACGAGAAGAACACCTGCACCGCGCGCGGCGTGCCGATGCGGCCGCTGCGCACCAGTTCGCGCACGCGTTGCCACTGCGGATGGTGGCGGACCATGAATGCCTCTTCGATGTGCACGCGGGCGGCGGCGACGCGCAGCGCCTCGGCTTCGTCTGCACTGAGCGCGATCGGCTTCTCGCACAGCACGTGCTTGCCTGCCGCCGCGGCCTGCAGCGTCAGCGGCACGTGCAGGTGGTTGGGCAGCGGGTTGTAGATCGCCTCGATCTCCGGGTCGGCAATCAGTTCGTCGTACGAGCCGTACGCACGCGGGATGTCGAGCGCCATTGCAGCGCGTTGTGCCTTCTCCAACGAGCGTGACGCGATCGCGCGCAGGTCGATCAACGGGCTGGCGCGCATCGCCGGCAGCACGAGATCGATGCCGATGCGGGCGGTGCTCAGAACACCCCAAACCACTTTCTTCATCGCCTCTCCGTATCGTCCGACCTGCCGCACCCGCCGCAAATGAGGTGCGCACCTCATTCTGGACGCTATGATATTTGAATGAGCGAGGCACAACGCGTCAGCCTGCACGATGTGGCCCTGGCGGCGGGTGTCAGCCTGGCGACGGTGGATCGTGTGCTGCATGGGCGCAGCGGCGTGCGCGCCCGCACGGTGGCGCACGTGCAGGCCGTGGTCCAGCGCCTCGGCTACCGTCCCGATCCCGCAGCCGCGCGCCTGGCGCGCAAGCGCCACACGCGTGTCGTCTTCGTGCTGCCCACCGGCACCAACACCTTCGTCGACATGCTCGACAAGCAGGTGCACGCGACCTCGCCATGGCTGGCCGAGCAGCGTGCGACGGCCGCGGTGCAACGCGTCGACGTGTTCTCGCCCGACGCACTGGCGCGCCACCTGGCCACGCTGCGCGGCTGCGACGCCGTGGTGGTGATGGCGCTGGACCATCCGCTGGTGCGCGCTGCGATCGACAACCTGGTGGCCGAGGGCACGGTGGTGGTCACGCTGGTCTCCGACGTGCCGGCTTCCAGGCGCAGCCATTTCGTTGGCATCGACAACGTCGCCGCCGGCCGCACCGCCGCGTCGCTGCTCGGCCGCTTCGTCGGCGCGCGTGACGGGCGCGTCGGCATCGTGATGGGCAGTCGTGCCTTGCGCGACCACGCCGAGCGACTGTTCGGCTTCGAGCAGGTGATGGCGGCCGAGTTCGCGTCGCTGCGGGTGCTGCCGCCGATCGAAGGGTACGACCTGTCCAAGCGCACCGAACCGCTGATGACGCAGCTGCTGCAAGCCGAGCCCGATCTGGTCGGGCTGTACAGCATCGGCGCAGGCAACCGTGGCATCCAGGCGGCGCTCGAACGCAACGGCCGCGCGGCGGGCATCGTCTGGATCTGCCACGAGCTGACGCCGCACGCGCGTCAGGCACTGCTTAGCGGCGTGGCCGATGCGGTGATCAATCAGGACGCCGGTCACGAGGTGCGGTCGGCCTGTCGACTGGCGCTGGCGGCCGTGTCGGGCGAGCGTGTGCTGCACGACCAGGAGCGCATTCGGATCGACATTTTTTTACGCGACAACATGCCCTGAGCCGCAAGGGAAATCACCAGCATCATCTTGAGGTGCGCACCTCATAATCGGGCGCCTTGAAGAACGGGCGGTATGCCTGCGCGGGTCATGCGCGCAGCACGCGACACCGGTTCGGTGTTCGCGCCGGCCAACTGTTGGAAGCGCACGACGCGCAACGAAGAGGAGCAGCGATGAAGAAGGCAATGCTGACGATGGCCGGTGCCGCGCTGTTGGCGCTGGCACTGACGGGGCCGGTGCTGGCCCAGCAGAAGAAGACGCTGGCCGTGGTGGTGAAGGGCCTGGACAACCCGTTCTTCACCGTGCTGGGCGACGGCTGCGCCAAATGGAACAAGGAGAATGCGAAGTCGGAGTACAGCTGCCTGTACACCGGCCCGGCATCGAGCGCCGACGAAGCCGGCGAGGTGCAGATCGTCGAAGACCTGATCAACAAGGGCGCCGCGGCGATCGCGATCTCGCCGTCGAATGCACCCGCCATGGCCAACATGCTGAAGGCGAAGAAGCCGAAGATGCCGATCATGACGATCGACGCCGACCTCTCGGCGGCCGACCGTTCGCTGCGCACCACCTACCTCGGCACCAACAACTACGACATGGGCGTGCTGATGGCCAAGCACCTGAAGGGTCTGAAGCCCAAGGGCGGCACGGTGTGCATGCAGCTCGGCAACGTGGCGGCCGACAACATCAACGCGCGTGCGGCGGGCTTCCGCGACACCATCTCCGGCAAGAAGGGCATCAGCAAGCTCAATGGCGATGGCGGCTGGACTGAGATCGCCGGTTGCCCGCTGTTCACGAACGACCAGATCGACCTCGCGAACCAGCAGATGGCCGATGTCTTCACCAAGAACCCGAAGCTCGACGCGTTCATCCTGGTGGGCGGCTGGGCGCAGTTCGGGCCGCAGGCGTACTCGCAGGTCACCGACCAGGTGATGAGCCGGCTGAAGAGCAAGGAGCTGATCATCATCGCCGGCGACACGCTGCCCCCGCAGCTCGCGGCGCTGAAAGGCGGTCGCAGCCACGCGCAGATCGGCCAACGACCGTTCGAGATGGGTTACCGCGCGCCGACCGTGATGATCGACCTGATCAACGGCAAGAAGGTCGCCGATCCGCTGTACACCGGGCTCGACGAGTGCGTGCCGACCAATCTGGACAAGTGCCCGGCAAAGTAAACGGGCGCAGCAGCCTCCTTTGTTGAATCACAAGGGCGCCCGCAGGCGCCCTTGTCATGTGCAAGCGCTTCAGTGGCCGTTCTCGAGCTCAGCGGGATCTCCAAGCACTTCGGCGCCATCCAGGCGCTGATCGGCGTGTCGCTCGAACTGCACGAAGGCGAAGTGGTCGGCCTGATGGGAGACAACGGCGCCGGCAAGTCGACGCTGGTCAAGATCGTGGCCGGCAACTATCCGCCGAGCGACGGCGCGTTGACGATCGGCGGCCGCAAGGTCGCATTCCACAAGCCCACCGACGCGCGTGAGGAGGGCATCGAGATCGTCTACCAGGATCTCGCGCTGTGCGACAACCTGACAGCAGCGGAGAACGTGTTCCTCGGGCGCGAGCTGGTGCGCCGTGTCGGTCCGCTGCGCGTGCTCGACTACCGCACCATGTTCAAGCGCGCTGGCGAGTTGTTTGCCGAGCTCAAGTCCGAGACGCGGCCGCGCGACCTGGTGCGCAAGATGTCGGGCGGCCAGCGCCAGGCGGTGGCGATCGCGCGCACGCGACTGGCCGACTGCAAGATCGTGCTGATGGACGAGCCCACCGCGGCGATCAGCGTGCGCCAGGTGGCCGAGGTGTTGAACCTGATCCGCCGGCTGCGCGATCACGGCATCGCGGTGGTGCTGATCAGCCACCGCATGCCCGACGTGTTTGCGGTGGCCGACCGCATCGTCGTGCTGCGCCGCGGCCGCAAGGTGGCCGACAAGCCGATCGCCCAGAGTTCGCCCGAAGAAGTGACCGGTTTGATCACCGGCGCGATCGAGGCTGCGTAGATGAAACTGCCTGCACTCGCTCGCGTCCCCCCAATGCTGCGACGCCGGTCGCTCTGGGCGGCCGGGCGCCACTGACATGGCAGTGACCAGCCTCGAAGAGTCGATTGCGCGCCGCGTGCACGGCAGCTGGTTCGCCTGGCTGGCCAGCCAGCAGACGTTTTGGGTGTCGGTGGCGGCCGTGGTGGCGTTCGTCGTCTTGTCGTTCTCCAGCGACGTGTTCGCCACGCAGCAGAACCTGTTCAACGTGACGCGCAACTTCGCGTTCGTGGCGATCATCGCGATCGGCATGACTGCGGTCATCGTCAGCGGCGGGATCGATCTCTCGGTGGGTGCCGTGCTGGTGCTCTCGGGCATGGTCATCGGCATGACGATGCATGCGGGCATGTCGATCTGGCTGGCGATTCCGCTGGCGCTCGGCGTGTCGTTGCTGGTCGGTGCGATCAACGGGTTGCTGATCGCTTACGTCGGCGTGCCTTCTTTCGTCGTCACGCTCGGCATGCTGTCGATCGCGCGCAGCGTGGCGATGGTGCTGTCGGACAACCGCATGGTCTACGAGTTCGGCCCCGACCAGCCGAAGCTGCTGGCGCTCGGTGGTGGTTTTGTCGACCTTCCACTGCCGCTGCTCGATGCGATCCGCATCCCGAGTCCGGTGCTGTTCCTGCTGGTGCTGATGCTCGCCACCGCCTACGCGTTCCGCTTCACGCGCTGGGGCCGCCATGTGTTCGCGATCGGCGGCAACGAACGTGCCGCCACGATGACCGGCGTGCCGGTCAAGCGCATCAAGGTCAGCGTGTACATGTTCTGCAGCTTCACCGCGGGCCTGGCGGGCATCCTCGAGGTGGGCTGGCTCGGCACCATCACCACCGGCCTCGGGCAGGGCATGGAGCTCACCGTGATCGCCGCCGCGGTGATCGGCGGCGCCAACCTGTCGGGCGGCATCGGCACCGCGTTCGGCGCGGTGGTCGGCGCCGCGCTGATCGAGGTGATCCGCAACAGCCTGACGTTGCTCGGCATCAGCACGTTCTGGCAGGGCACTTTCGTCGGCAGCTTCATCATCGTCGCGGTGTTGTTCGACCGCCTGCGCGCGCGCGGCGCCGACGAATAGCGGCGTGGCCGATTCGCGCGAGAATGCGCGCGATGACGCAGCAACCCAAACCGGGCGCCGACGGTCGTCCCGACGAAGGCCACGGGCTCACGTATCCTTGCGGCGCGCCGCCGGACAGCGGTCACGGCAAGGAGATCGCGCCCGGCGTGCGCTGGTTGCGCATGCACCTGCCCTGGGCGCTGGCGCACATCAACCTCTACGCGTTGGCCGACGACGGCGGCTGGGCCGATCGTCGACACCGGCGCGCAGACGCGCGAGGCGCTCGCCAACTGGACCCGCGCACTCGCGGCCGAAGACGCGCTGGGCGGCAAGCGCATCACGCGCGTGTTCGTCACGCACATGCATCCCGATCACGTCGGCATGGCCGGTTGGCTGACGCGCCGCTTCGACGCGCGGCTGTGGATGACTCGGCTCGAGTACCTCACCTGCCGCACGCTGGTGGCCGACACCGGCCGCGAGGCGCCGGAAGACGGCGATGCGCTTCTACAAGCGCGCCGGCTGGGACGACGAGGCGATCGAGAACTACCGCGTGCGCTTCGGCAGCTTCGGCCGCGTGGTGCACACGCTGCCCGACAGCTTCCGGCGCCTGCACGATGGCGAGACGCGTGCGCATCGGCGCGCACGAGTGGCGCGTGATCGTCGGCAACGGCCATTCGCCCGAGCACGCGTGCCTGCACAACGAAGAGCTGAAGCTGCTGATCTCGGGCGACCAGGTGCTGCCGCGCATCTCGTCCAACGTGTCGGTGTTTCCCACCGAGCCCGAGGCCGATCCGCTGGCCGACTGGATCGCGTCGATCGCCAAGCTGCGCGCCGCGGTGCCCGACGACGTGCTGGTGATGCCGTCGCACGGCGAGCCGTTCCGCGGCCTGCACGCGCGGCTCGACCGCCTGGCATCGGGCCACGACAAGAGCCTCGCGCGGCTGCGCCGCGCGCTGGCCGAACCCAAGCGCGCGATCGACGTGTTCGGCGCGCTGTTCGCGCGGCCGATCGAAGGCGCCGAACTGCTCGGCATGGCCACCGGCGAGAGCATCGCGCACCTCAACCACCTGGTGGCGCGCGGCGAGGCGTCGCGCGAGTTGGGCGCCGACGGCACGTTGCGTTACCAGATGCGCGCCGGTTCGGCCCAGGCCGCGGCATAGGGGAAGTCCCGGCGCTTGGCGCATCGGCGCCGCGGGCATGCTTGGCGCCCGTGGCACGGGTGGGGCGGGCTCGTGACCTTTCTGCAGGTTCTGATCTCCGGCATTTCGCAAGGGTGCATCTACGCACTCATCGCGCTCGGCTTCGTGCTCATCTACAAGGCCACCGAGACCGTCAACTTCGCGCAGGGCGAGCTGATGATGCTCGGCGCCTTCGCCGGCCTGGCGCTGATGGAGGTGGCGCAACTGCCGTTCTTCGTGGCCGCGGTGCTGGCGATCGGCGCGATGGCGGCGTTCGGCGTGCTGCTGGAGCGCGTGGCGATCCGGCCGATCCTCGGCCAGCCGCAGTTCACCATCGTGATGCTGACCATCGGCATCGGCTACATGGCGCGCGGCCTGATGACGATGGTGCCGCGCTACGGCAGCGAAACCCATGCGATGCAGGCGCCGTACAAGGGCCAGGTGTGGAGCTTCGGCGCGCTGGTCATCAGCGTGGAGCAGGTGGTGGTGATCGTGGTCACCGTGGTGCTGTGCGCGCTGCTGTACCTGATGTTCAACAAGAGCCGCGTCGGCATCGCGATGCAGGCCAGCTCGCAGAACCAGCTCGCCGCCTACTACATGGGCATCCCGGTGCAGCGGCTCAACGGCCTGGTGTGGGGGCTGTCGGCCGCGGTCGCGGCGATCGCCGGGCTGCTGCTGGCGCCGTGGACCTTCGTGCACGTGAACATGGGCCTGATCGGGCTGAAGGCGTTCCCGGCCGCGGTGGTCGGCGGCTTCGGCAGCCTGCCGGGCGCGATCGTCGGCGGCCTGATCATCGGCGTGATCGAGTCGATGGCCGGGCTGTACATGCCCGAGGGCTTCAAGGACATCGCGGCCTACGTGGTGGTGCTGTTGATGCTGGTGATCAAGCCCAACGGCTTGTTCGGTGGATCGGTGCGGAAGAAGGTTTGAGATGCAAGTAACTTCTCCTTGCCGATGCCGACGCGATGCAAAGCCGCGGCCGGGCGTGCCGCCGGCGGCTCGATGTGCCGCGCCCGCCGCTGCGCGCGGGGTTCGCTGCGATGCTCGCGCCACGAGGGCGTCGAAACTGCGGTCCACTCGCTCGTTCGCTGCGCTGAACAACGCCGCGAGTCGATGGCTCCTCGCAGGTCCGGCGCCTGCGGCGCCGGACTTCCCCTGCGTCGCTGCGCTTCTCGCCGGCCGCACAATGTCGCCCCAACGGGGTACCGCCCGACCGCGGCCTGGCGAGGCACTACTGTGCATTCGTCGACGAAGAACCACGGTGCCACTGGGCAAAGCCGGGGGCGGGTATGCGTTGGCAGCGACATATGCGGCGCCGAGGAGCGCAGGGCGCAGGGGCCGTCGCGGCGCCGCAGGCGACGCGCCGGCGAGACAGTCTGAGCTCGCGGCGCGCGTTCGAGCGCCACGACCGAGCGGCGATCGCAGCCGCCCTTGCTGGGCGAGCACCGCAGGGAACCCCGCGCGCAGCGGGGGGCGGCCGCATTCGAGCGCCGGCGCGTACGCCCGGCCGCGGCTTTGCCGTCAGAGTCGGCTTTGCCGGCGCGGCTCGAACCAACAGCGAAGCGCAGGCCGCTGACATGCGCTTCATCTTCAAGACCCACTACGACCAGGACATCGCTGTCGTCAAGCATGGCGGCCAGGTGTTCTGGTATGCGCTGCTGATGGGGGTGATGCTGGTCGCGCCGTGGCTGGTGGGCGACTACTGGATGACGCAGCTGTCGTTCATCCTGATCTATTCGATCGCCGGGCTCGGCTTGATGGTGCTGGCCGGCTTCACCGGGCTGGCGTCGCTGGGCCATGCGGCGTTTCTCGGCGTGGGTGCGTACACGCACGTGTTCCTGCTCGGCCTCGGCTGGCCGTTTCTGCTGGCGATGAGCACCGCGGCGGCGCTGTCGGCCTCGGTCGGCGTGATCGTCGGCCTGCCGGCGATGCGCGTGAAAGGCATCTACCTCGCGATCGCCACGCAGGCGTTCGGCTTCATCGTCGAGGAAGTGTTCGCGCGCTGGGAGCACGTGACCGGCGGCAACGCGGGCAAGAGCGTGCCCGGTGTCGTGATCTTCGGCTTCGACATCGGCTCGGGTGCAGGCTTCTACTACCTGTGCCTGGCGCTGTGCGTGCTGGTGACCTTCGGGGTGCTGAACCTGTTGCGCACGGGCACCGGCCGCGCCTTCATCGCGATCCGCGATTCGGAGATCTCGGCGCAGAGCATGGGCATCGCCATCGCGCAGTACAAGACGCTGGCGTTCGCCATCTCCGCCGCGCTCACCGGCCTGGCCGGCGCGCTCTACGCGCACAAGCTGCAGTTCATCTCGCCAGAGCAGTTCGGCGCGCTGCAGTCGATCGAGCTGCTGCTGCTGGTGGTGGTGGGCGGCCTGGGTTCGGTGCACGGCGCGTTCCTCGGTGCGATCTTCCTGATCGCGATGCCGCAGGTGATCGCGGTGAGCAAGGACTATCTGCCGCCGGCGATCGGCCAGGCCAGCGGCCTGCAAGGCTTGATCTACGGCGCGGTGCTGGTGGGCATCGTGCTGTTCGAGCCGATGGGCATGTACGGCCGCTGGTTGAAGATGCGCACCTACCTGCAGCTGTTCCCGTTCTACCGGCGCGGCATGTTCAGGCGGCAGAAGGCGTTCACCAAGTCGGAGCGCTTGCGGTGATGGCCCACCCCCGAAGCGGCCTGGCGGCCGGGCCTTCGGCCCCAGGCCGAGCCGGACGGCTCGGCCGTTCGGCAGGCGCAACGGGTTCACTGGACCCGTTGCGTCCAGCCTCACCCCCCTCCAGGGGGCGCCGCCAGCGGACCGGCGGAGCCGGATCCGCGGCGTCCGCTTGGAATGCCGTCGCTCTCGGACGGACGTGCCGATGAATGCGGATCAAGCAGTGTTGCTCTCCGCGCGCGACCTGAGCGTGCGCTTCGGCGGCGTGCTGGCGGTCAACAAGGTCAGCTTCGACGTGCAGCGTGGCGAGGTGTTCACGTTGATCGGGCCCAACGGCGCCGGCAAGACCACGGTGTTCAACCTGATCAGCCGGATCTACACGCCGACCACCGGCGAGCTCACGTTCGAAGGGCGGCGCCTCAACGACCTGCCGCCGCACAAGGTCGCCGAGCTGGGCATCGCGCGCACGTTCCAGAACATCGAGCTGTTCGAGAACGCGTCGGTGCTGCAGAACCTGCTGATCGGCCACCACGTGCACCAGAGCAGCAGCTTCGTCGCCAACCTGTTCTTCACGCCGGCCGCGCGCCGTGCCGAGCGCGAGGCGCGCATGCAGGCCGAGCGGGTCATCGAGCTGCTCGACTTGCAGCACCACCGCGATTCGCTGGTGCACGGGCTGCCCTATGGCGTGCGCAAGGTGGTGGAGGTGGCGCGTGCGCTGTGCATGGGACCGAAGCTGCTGCTGCTCGACGAGCCGTCGTCGGGCCTCAACGTCGAAGAGACCGAAGACATGGCCTGGTGGATCCGCGACATCCGCAAGGAACTCGGCATCACCGTGCTGATGGTCGAGCACGACATGAGCCTGGTGTCGCGCGTGTCCGATCGCGTGCTGGCGATGAACCAGGGCGAGGTGCTCGCGCTCGGCACGCCCGCCGAGGTGCAAGCGCACGCCGGCGTGATCGAGGCCTACCTCGGCTCGCCCGAGGACGTGTCGTCGCTGCGCCGACAGAAGGCGGCCGCATGAGTGAAGAACTGCTCGTGCTGGCCAACGTCGAGAGCGCGTACGGCCCGATCCGTGCCATCCGCGGCGTGAGCCTGAAGGTGCGCAAGGGCGAGATCGCCACCGTGCTCGGCAGCAACGGCGCCGGCAAGTCGACGATCCTCAAGACCATCTCCGGCGTGCTCGACCCCACGCGCGGCAGCGTCGCATTCAAGGGTGACGACATCACCGGCCGCGACCCGGCCGATGTGGTGCGCCGCGGGCTGGTGCACGTGCCCGAGGGCCGCGAGGTGTTTCCGCTGCTGTCGGTGCACGACAACCTGGTGATGGGCGGCTACACGCGCAACGACCGCGACGCGCTGATGCGCGACCTCGAGGTGGTGTACAGCTACTTCCCGATCCTGAAGGAGCGCGACAAGCAGGATGCCGGCCTGCTGTCGGGCGGCCAGCAGCAGATGCTGGCGATCAGCCGTGCGCTGATGGGCGCGCCGGAGCTCGTGCTGCTCGACGAGCCGAGCCTGGGCTTGAGCCCGAAGCTCACGCGCGAGATCTTCGAGATCGTGGTGCGCATCAACCGCGAGCGCGGCACCACGATTCTGCTGGTGGAGCAAAACGCCAACATGGCGCTCAACGTGGCCGATTACGGCTACGTGCTGGAGAACGGCCGCATCGTGATGGAAGACGCCTGCGACAAGCTGCGCGAGAAAGAAGACATCCGCGAGTTCTACCTCGGCATGAAGGAAGCCGGCGTGCGCGGCGAGCGGCGCTGGAAGAAGAAGAAGATGTGGCGCTGACGCCCCGGCTGCATCGGCTATGGTGACGCCGATGGACGACACCTTCGAGCGCGCCAAGGCCGCCTTTGTCGAAGGCGTGCGGCACAGCGAGGCCGCTCGCTTTGCCGAGGCCGAAGCCTGCTTCGAGGCGTCGCTCGCGCTGTGGCCGCAGCGCAGCTCGACGCTGTTCAACCTGGGCGCGATGCGCGTGCGCCTCGGCAAGCATGGGCCCGCGCTGAGCGCGCTCGATGGCTCGCTGGCGATCGATCCCGAACAGGCCGACGCTTGGTGCCAGCGCGGCATCGCGCTGCTGCATCTGGAGCGTGTGCCCGACGCGCTGGCCAGCTTCGAGCGCGCACTGCGATTGGATGCGCGCCATGCGCCCACGCTGTACCACCTGGGCTGCGCGCTCAACGAACAGCGCGAGCACGAGCGTGCGCTGTCGCTGTTCGAGCGCCTGCTCGAGGGCAACGACTCGCCGCACGCACAGGCCTGGTTCCGCCACGGCCAGACGCTGCAGGCGCTCGACCGGCATGCCGAGGCATTGCCGTCGTACGAGCGCGCGCTGGCGCTCGATGCCGCGCAGCCGCAGGCGTGGCTCAACCGCGCCGACCTCCTGAAGCACAGCGGCCGCACGGCCGAAGCGATCGCCGCCTATCGCACTGCGATCACGCACGGCGCCGAGCGCGAACTGGTGGACTTCTACCTCGCGCCGCTCGAGGGCGGCCACGCCGCGAGCGCGCCGCGCAGCTATGTGCGCGGCCTGTTCGACGACTACGCCGCGACCTTCGACGCGCACCTGCTCGGCGCGTTGCGCTACCACGGCCACGAGATCCTGGTCGACACCTTGAAGGCGGCCGCGCCGGCGCGGCGTTTTCGACGCGCGCTCGATCTCGGCTGCGGCACGGGGCTGTGCGGCCCGTTGCTGAAGTCGCTGGCTGCGCAGGTCGACGGCGTCGATCTGTCGCCGCAGATGATCGCGCAGGCGCGTCGGCGCGGGGTGTACGACGACCTGGTGCAGGCCGAGATCACCGAGCACTTGAACGCCACCGAATCGCGCTACGACCTGGTGCTGGCGGCCGACGTGTTCACCTACGTCGGTGCCATCGAGCCCGTGTTCGCCGCGCTGGCCCGCGTGCTGCTGCCCGATGGCCTGCTCGCTTTCTCGGTCGAGGCCGCGCCAGACGACGTGGAGTTCCAGCTGCGCGACAGCCTGCGCTTCGCCCACTCGCGCCGCCACATCGAGGCGCTGGCGCAGCGGCATGGCCACGCGGTGTTGCAGTGCGTGCGGCAACCGATGCGCGAAGACCAGCATCGGCCGGTCGACGCGTGGTACGTGGTGTTGTCGCGCTAGCGGTGTGGGCTCGCAGCCCCGTCTAAACTCCGTTCGATGCCGCAAACGCACACGTTGATCGAAGGGCCGGTGTCGGTCGTGGCCTACCGCTGCGATGCCGGCCCGCATGACCGTGCCTATTGGGAAGCGCACGAAGGCTGGTCGGTGTCGTTCGTGCAGCGTGGCACCTTCAGCTGCCACTGCCGCGGTCGCGTGCACGAGCTGGTGCCGGGTTCGGTGCTGCTCGGCCGGCCGGGCGAGGAGTACCGCTGCACCCACGAGCACCGCGGCGGCGGCGACGAATGCCTGGCCGTGCACCTCAGCGCCGAACTGGTCGACGAGATCGCGCCGCGCGGCGCCTGGCTTTCCGGCGCGGTGGCACCGTGCGCCGAACTGATGATCAGCGGCGAGCGCATGCAGGCCGTGTGCAACGGCGACTCCGACATCGGGCTCGATGAGGCCGCGCTCGCGTTCGCTGCGCGCTACGTGGCCTTGCGGCATGACGACAAGGCGCACGCGGCGGCACGGGTTGCAGACCGTCGCCGCGCGGTGGAATCGGCGCTGTGGATCGACGCGCATGCCGAGCACGACACCGATCTGCAGGCGCTCGCACGATCCTGCGGGCTCAGCCCTTACCACTACCTGCGGCTGTTCTCGTCGGCGCTCGGCGTCACGCCACACCAGTATCTGGTGCGCAGCCGCTTGCGCCGCGCGGCGCGCCGGCTCGCCGAGGGCGATGAGCCGATCACCGACGTGGCGTTCGACTGCGGCTTTGCCGACCTGTCGAACTTCGTGCGCACTTTCCGCCGCGCGGCCGGCGTGTCGCCGCGCGCGTTCCGGCGCGGCACCCGCGCCGATCGCAAGAATCTCCAAGAACGCTTCGGTACCCCGACCTAGCATTTGCTCCACATTGTTTGCAGGAGCGAAGCATGTTCGATCACGTGGGATTGAAGGTCCAGGACCTGGCGCGCAGCATCGCCTTCTACCAGGCCACGCTGGGTGCGCTCGGGCTGGAGATGGCCAGCAGCGGCGAGGACTACGCCGGGTTCGGTCCGAAAGGTGAGCCTGCACTGTGGCTGCACGCGAACGCCGGCGGGGCCGGCCGCGGCGCGCACGTGGCGTTGCGGGCGCCGAACCGCGCGGCGGTGGAACGTTTCCACGCGTTGGGCCTCGCCGCTGGCGGACGCGACAACGGCGCGCCGGGCTTGCGGCCGGACTACAGCGCCAACTACTACGCCGCGTTCCTGTTCGACCCCGATGGCCACAACATCGAGGCGGTGTGCTTCAAGTGATGAAGCAAATGGGCGCTGGTGTGCACTCGCACGATGTGCAATGTCTCGATGGTGTGCAGGGACTCTTGAAGCGCATCGAAACAGTTCTTTGCCATTGATCCGCGCCGCGCGGCACGCGACCGGCGTATGGTGTGAGCCATGATTTCGATGGACACCCTACCCCCCATCGCTGCCGCGGCCATCAACGAAGCGGCGCTGCCCGAACCGCGCGAGGCCAACGTGCCCGTGCTGGTGGCGGCGGTGTACGACGAAGCGCCGGTCGGCCTGCGCCAGCGGCTGTTGAATCACTTGTTGCGGCCGGTCGGGCCGCTCGCGCTGGCGGCGGTGGCCACCGGCGCATTTGCGAGCCTGCTGCCGCACGGGCGCTGGAGCGGCGCGTATGCGCAGCTCGACGACGTGCTGCGCATCCGTCCCGACCAGGTGCTCGACCTCACGCGCTATGTGCAGCAGAAGTCGCCCGAGATGTTGCTGCGGCTGCCCGAGATCATCGCCTCCAGTCCGATGGCCCTGGGCACGCTCAGCGGCGTGCTGCTGCTGACCGCGCTGCGGGCACGCCAGCGCGATCGCAAGCCGGCGCGCGGCTGAACCGCGTCGCCGGGCGCGCAAGCGGCGGCAGGCACAATCGGCGCCGGCTGGCGCGTCGCGCCGGCATCACCGGAGAGGTGCCGTGCCGCGCTGGGCCTTGATCGTTCCGTTGCTGGCCATCGCGCTGCTCGGCGCGGCGATGGCGTGGCCCGGCGGCACGCCGCTGCTGGTGTTGTCCGGGCTTGCGCTGATCGGTGCGGTGCAGGCCGCCGTCTACCACGCCGAAGTGGTGGCGCACCGCGTGGGCGAGCCCTACGGTACGCTGGTGCTGGCGCTCGCGGTCACGGTGATCGAAGTGGCGCTGATCGTCTCGATGATGCTGGGCGGTGGTGCCGACAAGGCCGAGCTGCCGCGCGACACCATCTTTGCGGCGGTGATGATCATCTGCAACGGCGTGGTCGGCTTGTGCCTGCTGGTGGGCGGCCTGCGCCACCACGAGCAGACGTATCGCATCGAAAGCGCGTCGTCGAGCCTGGCGGTGCTGGTCGCGCTGGCCACGCTGTCGCTGGTGCTGCCGTCGTTCACCACCAGTTCACCCGGTGGCACCTACACCACCGGGCAGCTGGTGTTCGCTGCCGTGGCGTCGCTCGTGCTGTGGGCGGTCTACGTGTTCGTGCAGACGGTGCGGCATCGCGACTACTTTCTGCCGGCCGGCGAGCCGTCGAACGAAGAGGTCCACGCCGCGCCGCCGAGCAACGCCAAGGCGCTGGCGAGCTTCGGCTTGCTGTTGGTGGCCCTGGTGGCGGTGGTCGGCCTGGCCAAGGTGCTGTCGCCGACGATCGAGGCTGCATTGGCCGCCTCGGGCGCGCCGAAGGCGGTGGTCGGCGTCGCGATCGCGCTGCTGGTGTTGTTGCCCGAAACTGTGGCCGCGGTGCGCGCCGCGCACGTGAACCGGCTGCAGACCAGCTTCAACCTCGCCTACGGCTCGGCGCTGGCGAGCATCGGGCTGACGATCCCGGTGGTCGCCGTGGCCGCGCTGTGGATGGACATCCCGCTGGTGCTCGGCCTCGAGGCCAAGGACCTGGTGATGCTGACCCTGACCTTCGTGGTGTCGGCGATCACGCTCACCTATGGCCGCACGCACATGATGCACGGCGCCGTGCATCTGGTGATCTTTGCCGCGTTCGCCTTCCTGGCGCTGGTGCCTTGACACAGGCAAATCGCTGTGCGATTTGCCTGTGGTTTGGACAGAGCGAGAAGGCCCGGCAGAGCCGGATCCTTCTCGCAGCAGGGACCCCGCTGCGCGTTGCTACGCCGGGTCCGACAAGGTGGGCGGGCCTGGCCGCCCACCGCCAAGACTGCGCGCAGTAACACGGAGCGCAGTCTCTACTGGAATCAGGATCCGGCTTTGCCGGGCCTGAGATCACTGACTAAATTCGGTGGGGAATTGCGCAGCAATTCGCCAGCGAATAATCACTGCCCGATCGAGTGCAGCGTCGCGTTGTTGATCGCGTAGATGCGCCCGTCGGGCCCGATGATGGTGGGCGTGTACGACTGGAACAAGCCGGCGTTCAGCGTGATCTTCTCGCTGAACGTGTTGCTCGGCAGGTGCCAGCGGTACATCACGCCGTCTTCGCTGTTCATCAGCACCGAGCTCGTGAACGGATCGACCGCCGCGGTGTTGACGCACCACTCGCGCACGCTGCCGGCGGGCCCGCCGGCGTCGGCGGTCGGCCCGAGGATGGTCAGGATCTCGCGCATGACGGTGACGCCGGGCGCGATCGGGTCGGGCTGCGTCAGGTCGTTGGGGTCGAGGATCGCCATGCGGTTCTTGCCATCGCCGGTGCCTGCGCCGGCGTAGTTGTTGTACTTGGTGAGCAGCAGATAACCCGACGATCCGGTGTACTGCGGCACCATCGCCCGCGGCACGACCGACGGCGTGTTGTCCCAGCCGAACGAGCCCGGCGTGCGCGCCTGCGTCAGCGCGCCATTGAAGTGCAGCAGCCAGCCGCGGTAGTTGTGGCCCGGCGCGTTCGACTCGAGCACGCCGATGAACACGTCGCCGTTCGGTCCCACCACGGGCGACGACGTGGCGTCGTCGCTGATCCCTGCCGGGTTGCCGGTGGCCGGGTCGGTGAGCGCCATCTGAGTCTTACAGGCCAGCGTGTTGGCATCCAGCGCGACCAGGCGCCCGCTGGGGCGGGTGTTGACCGGCGGCACGTTGTTGAACACCACGTACAGCGTGCTGCCGTCGGCCGACAGCGCCGGCGCGCAGTTGGTGGCCGTCTTCACCAGCGTGGGCACGCCGGTGACGTCGGCGGCCTGCACGAAGATGGCCGTGCCGTTGGGGGCGATGCGCGCCACGCCGCCGCCGGACGGCCCGCCGGGGGCGATGTTCAGCACCGAAAAGCCGAAGAAGACGTTGCCGGCGCTGTCGCTGGTGAGCGGCGTGTTGATGAACACGGAAGCGTTGAAGCAGTCCAGCTGCTGCGACGTACGCCGCGTTGCTCGCGTAGAACGCGATGTTCTCCACCGTCGAGATGTCGGCATCGGCGTCGGCGCGCACCTGCACGCGCCCGCCGATCAGCGGCATCACCATGCGGTTGTCGGGCGTCAGCACCGGGTTGAAGCTCGGGATCCAGCGCGTCGGCGGGGTGATGTAGTCGCTGGTGAGCTGCCACAGCAGGTCGCCGGTGGCGCCGACCCGGCCGTAGACGCGGAAGGTCGCCGACGGCCCCACCTTCACCGGCACCAGCACGGTGTTGTGCCGCGTGACCAGCGGCGAGCCGTAGTGCGTGGTCAACGCGCCGTTGGCGTACTGCGGATTGAGGTCGACCGGCGTGGTCCAGTAGAAGCCGCGCATCTGCTGCGTGGCGATTTGTCCGAGCGCGGTGTGCTGCGGCGTTGCCGCCGAAGCCCGTCCACGGCCGGGCCGTCCACCGGCACCACCGGCGGCCGCGGCAGCAGCGGCACGTTGGCCTCGGGCGGCGACGAGCCACCGCCGCAGCCGGCGACGAGTCCACCGGCTGCGGCGAGCAGCAGGCTGCGGCGCGAGGGCATGGGCGGCTCGGTGAGGTCGGCGCGAATCGGCTGCTGCTCATGGCGGCATCTTGTCTGCCGCGATGCGTCGCAGCAATTGGTGCTTCCAACCAGTCGAACGAGGGCGTCGGGCGGGCCACCTACACTGGGGCGTGGACCGCTTCCTGAGCATCGAAGCCTTCGTGCGCGTGGCGCAATCGCAGAGCTTTGCCGAGGCGGCGCGGCAGTTGCGCCTGTCGAAGTCGGTGGTCACCGCGCGCGTGCAGCAGCTCGAAGACCTGCTCGGCGGCCCGCTGTTCCATCGCACCACGCGCGCCGTGCGGCTGTCGGAGATGGGCCAGGCGTTCTACCGCGACTGCCATGAGCTGGTGTCGCGCACCAACGAGATCGTCGACCAGATGCGCGAGGTGCGCGGCTCGCCGGCGGGGCTGCTGCGCGTGCACGTGCTGACCGGCTTCGCGCTCGGCCACAGCCACATGGGCCACCTGCTGCGCGACTTCCAGGAGCGCTACCCGGAGGTCGTGCTCGACCTGTACGTCAGCGAGGCGGTGATCGACCCGGTGAAGGAGGGCTACGACGTCGCGCTGCAGATCTTCCCCGCGGCATCGGAGGAGCTGGTGTCGCGCCGGCTGTTTCCGGTGCGCCGCTTGTTCTGCGCATCGCCCGACTACCTGCAGCGCCACGGCACACCACAGCAGCCGAGCGATCTGTTCGGCCACCGGCTCGGCCTGTACTCGGGCTATCCGACGCGCGACCGCTGGGTGTTCTACCGCGAGCGCGATGGTGGCAGCGACGACGAGATCACCACGCTGGACCTGAAGCCGATGCTGATGAGCAACTCGGTGCACCTGCTGCGCGACTTCGCCTGCGAACACGCCGGCGTGGTCTGCCTGCCCACGCTGGTGGCCTCCGACGCGATCCAGCAGGGCCAGCTGCAGGTGGTGCTGCCGCAGTTCCAGCTGTCGCCGTTCTGGCTGTCGGCGGTGTACCCGCGCACGCAACGCGGCGCCTTCAAGCCCAAGCTGTTCATCGAGTGCCTGGCCGAAGCGTTCGCCCACGGCGAGCCGCCGTGGGACCGTGAGCTGATCGCGCGCGGATTGATCTCTGCCCGATTGATCGAAGCCTGAGTCGTCGCGCGCCGCTGACGCGTTGCCGCGCCCAAAGCACAGCTCCTCACGGATTGCTCCATGAGGCGCTGTGGGCAGCAGGCCGTTCAGCCCGCAAGCGGAACCGCCGCGTTCAGGGGTCGACGCGCACGATCGTCGGGTTGGGCATGCCGGACACGCCGGCGTAAGCCACCGACCCGAGGTACTTGAGGCCGGCGATCAAGCCGCTGAAGGTGAGTTGCACCGTCCCCGATGTGCCCAGCGTTGCCGCGGCCGGTGCCGAGACCGCCATGTTGCCGGCCGAGGCCGACCCAAGCAGCCAGGTGTGCAGCTTGAACGGGCTGCTGCCCACCACGCCCCAACCTTGCACGACCACCGTGTAGGTGCCGGCCACGGGATCGATCAGGTTCACCTCTTCGGCCGACGTGCCGCTGCCGCTCGTGCCGACCAGCGTGCCGCCCGAGTTGAACACGCACATGTCGATGTCCGTTCCGGCGTTGACGTCGGCATCGAACAGCGCGAAGCGCGCATGGGTCGTGCCGGCGCCGACCGCCACCGGAATCAATTGCGCATTGGGCGAGGTCAGCGAGCAGGTGCTGTCGGTCGGATCGTCGGCCACGGTGCCAGCGGACACCGTGGAGGCGACGAGCCCGCGCGGCGTCGCCGTGAACGCGCCGTTGTAGCCGAACGCCACCGTGTAGCTGATCGGGGCGCCGGTGGACGCCACCGCTGCCGGTGCCGCCAGTGCCACCGGCCGCACGACGATCGGGCTGCGCACGGTGTACCCGCCGCCTGTCCACGTGAGCTGCCCGCCGGCATAGGCGTTGAGCGCGGCGCTGGTGCGCGTGAAGGCGACCGTGAACGACTGGGTCGCGCCTGGCGCGAGGTTGAGCGTGCTCGGCGAAACCACCGCCGTGTAGCCGGTGCCCGCCACCGATGCGGTCAGCGTGAGCGGCTTGTTGCTCACGTTGGTCACGCGCCGTGTCACGGTCTGCCCGCCGGCGAGGTCGCCGATCGCGATCGAGGCCTGGTTCAGGTCGCTCGGGTCGATCGGCGTCACGCCGGTGCAGCCGCCGCCGGGTTGCGCGCCGCAGATGAAGCGCAGCCAATCGGTGAAGTTCGAGTCGTAGACGACGCCCGGGTCGAGCATCTTCTTCGGCTGCACATGGCCCGCGCCCTGGCGGAAGATCAGCACCGGGTTGGTGTTCGGCGCCGGTGTGCCGCCGTCGAGCACGTCATAGGCGGTGGTCATCAGCGCCGACTTGATCGCCATCGGCGACCAGCCCGGATACTTTTCCTTGAACAGCGCCGCCAGACCCGCGACGTGCGGGCTCGACATCGACGTGCCGCTGTAGATGTCGAACAGGCGGCCGTTGTTGTTGGGCGGCGCCACGCCCGCCAGGATGTCCTGCCCTGGCGCGATCAAATCGGGCTTCAGCACGTCGCCACCGCCGGCGCGCAACGGGCCGCGCGACGAGAACGCAGCGGTCAGCGGCGCCACTGCATCGAACACGAGCGTCGATTGCGCGATCGATGCGGTGCGCCCGCAGTCGCAGCATAGGTCTTGACCGCCGCGCCTTCGGTGTTCTGCAGATGCACCGTCGGCACGAAGTGGAAGTCGGCGTTGATCGAGTTGGCCGTCGGATTGACCAGCACCATCCCGATGCCGCCGGCCTGCTTCACGGCCAGGCTCTTGTTGATGCGCGCCGAGATGCCGCGATCACAGACCACGATCTTGCCCGCGACCTTGGCGGGGTCGAGACGTGGCGCCACCGTCGGCGGCGCCGAAGCACAGCGCGGCCGACGCGAGGTCGGCGCCGGCCTTCGCGACATCGACCGCGTTGACGATCAGCGACGCGTTCACGGCCGCGGCCACCGATGCGCCGTTGTAGGTCGCGCCGTTGCCCAGCGTGACCGAGCCTTGCCGTCGCGGTTGTGCGTGCCGGCGGCCACCGTGGTGAGCCATGGCCCCGGGTGTGCGACCGTCGACGTGGTCGGCCCGGCATTGCCCGCCGATGCAGCGACGAACACGCCGGCGTCGGCGGCAAACAGGAACGCGATCTCCACCGGATCGCGGAAGCTCGTCTGGCTGCCGCTGATCGAAAAGTTGATCACGTCAACGCCGTCGGCCACGGCCTGGTCGATCGCCGCGACGCTGTCGGTGGTGAAGCAGGAGCCGCCGTCGCCGTCTTCCCAGCACACCTTGTACGCGGCGATGCGCGCCCGAGGCGCGATGCCGCTGATCTTGCCGAACACAGCGGCATCGCCGGTGGTCTGCACGCCCTCGTTGCCGCCGGAGGTCGACGCGGTGTGCGTGCCGTGGCCGCTGTAGTCGCGCGGCGAGTTGAACTCCCACGGCAGCTGCTCGTCGATGCCCGCGTTGCCGCCCAGCCGGCGTTGTAGTAGCGCGCACCGATCAGCTTCTGGTTGCAGTTCGACGCATTGAACAGCTCGCCGGGCGTGCACTTGCCGTTCCAGCCTGGGATCTGTTGATAGCCGAGCTTGCCGTCCTTCGTGCCATTGCCATTGAGGTCGGTGCGGTCGTCGAAGCTCGGGTGCTCGGGCCACACGCCGCCGTCGACGATGCCGATGATCACGCCTTCGCCCTTGACGCTGGCGTTGGCCCAGAGGCCGTCGGGGCCCGACAGGCCGAGGAAGTTGGGCGTCGACGAGGTCTCGAGCCGTGCGCATCTCGTCGCGAGTGACCGACAGCACGCCGGCGCTGGCCGCCAGCTTGGCGACCTGCGCTTCGACTGGGCGGGCGGGTTAACCCGGGCAATTGTTCGGATTCGCCGAACAATCCAATCGCCGGTGGCCGGCTTCCGGCGAGGCCGCGCGCTTCCTACAGTCCGCACCCGAGTTCAACGGACCTCAGGAGACGCACGATGGCCGTGACCTACAAGACCCAGTTCGGGTCGCTCGAGCGCTTCGAAAAGGGCGGCGTGCAGCCGATCGACGACGACGTCAAGAACTACGCCTTCTCCAACTGCTTCGAGATCGCGAGCAAGAGCAAGCCGTACGAGAAGGTCGTGTTCGGCCAGAACCAGATCTACGTGCTGGAGATGCTGCGCGCCGAAGGCACATCGCCCTGGTACACCTGCGCGCACGACGAGTTCGCGCTGTGATGGACGGCGAGGTCGAGATCCACCTGGTCAAGCTCGACGCCGAGCAGACCGTGCCCGACGCCGAGCACAACGGCGCGGTGCTGGTCAAGGGCGAGCCCACGGGCCAGAAGATGGGCTGGATGAAGCTCAAGCGCGGCCACCAGGCGCTGCTGCCGAAGAACAGCGCCTACCAGTTCCGCAGCCGCGAAGCCCGGCGTGCGTGGTGCTGCAGACCTGCAAGGGCGACTCTCAGCGTCGAGCGCTGGGCCGAGATCTGCCAGACCGCCTGAACCACTCGAAGGAGACAGCACCATGAACGCACCCACCGAACTCGCCAAGGTCATCGCCTCGCAGCCCGACGCCACGCTCGGCTACAAGGACTTCACGCTCGGCAGCTTCGGCTTCCGCCGCGACGAGTACTTCGCCCACATCAGCTGGAAGACCACGCGACGGCCGGCCGATGAGCCACACGCTGGACGTCGGCAACTTCCTGCGCGCGCTGATGCGCGACGTGGCCTGGGGCTTCTTCTACGGCTGGCGTCAACTTCGACGACGTGGTCGGCACCACCAACCACTACCAGACGGTGGACCTGTACGCCGGCACGCTACAACGCGACGATGAAGGCCGCCGGCGTCGACCTGCTGGAGAACTTCCCGACCGAGCAGATCGCGCGCCACCTTCGAGCGACATGCTCGACGACTGGACCAACGAGAGGCTTCGATCCCTTCGCCGCGCCGCAGGAAACCGGCATCGCCCTACGGCCGCAAGAACGGCAACAACACGCGCGCAAGATCACCCGCGCGCGCGAGCTCGCCAAGCGCTGCGTCGGCCTGAAGGACGACCTGCGCGCTGCGCACCGACGCGCGCGGCACGCCGGTGAACCGCGCGTTCGCCGACGTGCCGCAGGACGCAGCCCGAGCTGCACCCCGAACCCGGCTTCGAGAACGAGGTGCACGCCTTCAACCTGTTCGGCTTCCTGTCGCCGCTCGCAGGTGACCTGGAACCCGAGCTTCACCTCGGTCGTGAAGTACAGCTTCATGTGCCCGACCACCGAGGAGCACATCCTGCCGATCATCCACGCCAACGACCGCGTCGAGTGGTTCTTCCAGATGACCGACGAGATCCACTGGGACTGCGCCGACAAGAACACCGGCAAGCCGCTGGCGCGCGTGATCATGAAGGCCGGCGACATGGCCGCGATGCCGGCCTACTGCCGCCACCAGGGCTACAGCCCGAAGCGCTCGATGCTGCTGGTGTGGGAGAACGGCTCGCCGAACCTGGTCTACGAGATCCAGAAGGGCGAAGCGCCCGAAGATCCCGGTGAAGTTCTGATCGCGGCTTGCCAGCCGCTCGCGCGATGGACCGGGAGCCGGGCCCGTCGCGCCGCTTGCACGCGGCTCAAACCTGTTGGAGGCGACTCATGGCACTGTCCAAACAAACCATGACCGACGAGCAGCGCAAGTCGGTGGCGCTCGAATACCTCAAGGCCTTCGACAACGGCGGCGTCACGTCCGAGCGGCGGCTCGATCCTCGATCTGTTCGCCGAGCGACGCGCAGGTCTACTTTCCGAAGTGGGGCCTGGCCAGCGGCAAGGACGGAGATCGGCAAGCTGTTCGGCGACGTGGGCAGCACGCTGCAAATCGATCGGCCACCACTACGCCGACTTCAACTGGATCTTCTCCGGCAGCGACCTGGTGGTCTGCGAAGGCACCAGCCACGGCGAGCACGAAGACGGCCCCTGGCGCGCCGGCGTGCCCGAGTGGGGCGCGGGCCGCTGGTGCGACGTGTTCGAGATCCGCGACTGGCAGATCCAGCGCTGCTTCATCTACCTCGACCCCGACTACGCCGGCAAGGACACCGAGCGCTACCCATGGCTCAACCCGCCTGAAGAAAGCGCATCTGCATCAGGGACCACTCGCATGAACGTTGCCGACATGCCCAGGCCGCCGGCCTGCGCACGCCGATCCGCCACCAGCTGTTCATCGACGGCCGACTTCGTCGACGCCGATCGACGGCGAGACGCTGGCCACGCTGAACCCGCACGACAACTCGACCATCGCCGAGGTGGCGCTGGCCGGCGCGGCCGACGTCGACCGGGCGGTGGCGGCGGCGACGAGCGCGCCTTCCCGGCGTGGAGCCGCATGGCCGCGGCCGATCGCGGGCGCATCCTGCTGAAGCTGGCCGACCTGATCGAAGCCAATGCCGAGGAGCTCGCGCGCCTCGAGTCGCTCGACACCGGCCACCCGCTGCGCGACTCGCGCGCGCTCGACGTGCCGCGCACCGCGGCGTGCTTCCGCTACTTCGGCGGCATGGCCGACAAGTTCCAGGGCGAGACCATTCCGGTCGAGGCGGGCTTTCTCAACTACACGCTGCGCGAGCCGGTCGGCGTGGTCGGCCAGGTGGTGCCGTGGAACTTCCCGCTGATGTTCACCAGCTGGAAGATGGCGCCGGCGCTCGCCGCCGGCAACACGCATCGTGATGAAGCCGGCCGAGATCACGCCGCTCACGTCGCTGAAGATCGCCGAGCTGATGCGCGAGGCCGGCCTGCCCGACGGCGTGGTCAACATGGTGCCGGGTCTGGGCGCGGTGGCCGGCCAGTACATCGCCGAGCACCGCGGGCATCGCCAAGATCGCGTTCACCGGCAGCACCGCCACCGGCCGGCGCATCGTGCAGGCCAGCGCCGGCAACCTGAAGAAGGTGCAGCTCGAGCTCGGCGGCAAGGGGCCGAACATCGTGTTCGACGACGCCAACCTGGTGGCCGCGGTCAACGGCAGCGCCTGGGCGATCTTCCACAACCAGGGGCAGGCCTGCATCGCCGGCTCGCGCCTGATGCTGCACGAGAAGATCGCCGACGCCTTCCTCGACAAGTTCATCGCGCTGGCGCAAGTCGATCCGCCTCGGCAACCCGCTCGATGCCGCCACCGAGATGGGCCCGCTGACCAGCGCGCTGCACCGCGACCGCGTGCTGGGCTACGTCGAGCGTGGCGCGCGAGCAGGGCGGCGAGGTGCTGGCCGGCGGCAAGAGCGCCCGAGCGGCGAGCTGGCGCGCGGCTGCTATGTCGAGCCGACCATCGTGCGCGCCAAGTCGCCGCACGACCGCGTCGCGCAGGAAGAGGTGTTCGGCCCGTTCGTCACCGTGCTGACCTTCAAGGACGACGACGAGGCGCTGGCGATCGCCAACGGCACCGACTACGGCCTGGGCAGCGGCCTGTGGACCGCCAACCTGCAGCGCGCGCACCGCTTGGCGCGCGAGACCTGCACGCCGGCATGGTGTGGATCAACAGCTACAAGCGCGTCAACCCCGGCTCGCCGTTCGGCGGCGTCGGCCAGAGCGGCTACGGCCGCGAGATGGGCTTCGACGCGATGCGCGAGTACACGCAGGTGAAGAGCGTGTGGGTCAACGTCGACGCGCAGATTCCGCCTTGGTATCCGAAGATGAGCCCGAACCGCTTCGAGTTGCAACTCAGCCTGCCCGCGCGTCGTGTTCGGCGCCGGGTCGCTGAAGCAGCTGCCGGCGCGAGATCGAGCGCCTGGGCGCGCGGCGCGCGCTGGTGCTGTCCACGCCGGAGCAGGCGGGCGCGGCCGCCAAGCGTGTCGCCGACTGCTCGGCGAGCGCGCGGCCGGCGTGTTCGCGCGCGCCGTGATGCACGTGCCGATCGAGACCGCGCGCGAGGCGCGCGACGAGGCGCGGCGGCTCGACGCCGACTGCGCCGTCGCCATCGGCGGCGGCTCGACCACCGGCCTGGGCAAGGCGATCGCGCTCGACTCCGGGCTGCCGATCCTCGCCGTTCCCGACCACCTACGCCGGCAGCGAGATGACGCCGATCTACGGCCTCACCGAAGGCGGCGTGAAGAAGACCGGCCGCGACGCGCGCGTGCTGCCGAAGACCGTGATCTACGACCCCGAGCTGACGCTGACGCTGCCGCTGGCGCTGACGCGTGACCAGCGGCACTCAACGCGATCGCGCATGCCGCCGAAGGGCTGTACGCGCCGGACGCGCAACCCGATCATCGCGCTGATGGCCGAGGAGGGCATCGCCGCGCTGGCGCGCGCGCTGCCGGCGCTGCACGCCGACACCGACGATCGTCGACGCGCGCGCACGATGCGCTGTACGGCGCCTGGCTGTGCGGCGCCGTGCTCGGCAACGTCGGCATGGGGCTGCACCACAAGCTGTGCCACACGCTGGGCGGCAGCTTCAACCTGCCGCATGCCGAGATGCACACCGTGGTGCTGCCGCATGCGCTGGCCTACAACGCGCCGGCCGCGCCGCGAGGCGATGGCGCGCATCGCGCGCGCGCTCGGCGCGCGACGGCGCGATCGCGCGGCGCGCGCGCCTGCAGGCGCTGGCGCGCGCGCCACGGCGCGCCGGTCGCGCTGCGCGACATCGGCATGCCGGCCGACGGCCTGGACCGCGCCGCCGACTCGCCGTGCAGACGCCGTATCCGAACCCGCGCGCCGCTCGAGCGCGCCGCGCTGCGCGCGCTGCTGCAGCGCGCGTTCGACGGCGCGCCGCCGCGAACCTGAGCCCTGAACACCACAACGAGGAGACAACGATGACGATCGAACCGCCGCCACGTTCACCCAGGGAGCCGCCGCGATCGCTCGCCGCACTCGGCGCTGCCGCGCGGCGCATGCCGCCGACACGCTGAAGATCGGCTACGTGTCGCCGCAGACCGGCCCGCTGGCGCCGTTCGGCGAGGCCGACAAGTGGGTCATCGACCAGATGAAGACCGCGTTCAAGGACGGCCTCACCGTCGGCGGCAAGAAGTACGACGTGCAGATCGTGCTGAAGGACAGCCAGTCCAACCCGAACCGCGCCGGCGAGGTGGCCAACGACCTGATCCTGAAGGACAAGGTCGCGCTGGTGCTCACCGCCGGCACGCCGGAGACCGCCAACCCGGTGAGCGACGCCTGCGAGCTGAACGAGGTGCCCTGCATCTCCAGCGTGGTGCCGTGGCAGCCCTGGTTCTTCGGCCGCAAGGGCGACCCGGCCAAGGGCTTCAACTGGACGTACCACATGTTCTGGGGCCTGGAGGACGTCATCGCCAACTTCACCAACGGCTGGAAGAGCGTGCAGACCAACAAGAAGGTCGGCGGCCTGTTCCCCAACGACGGCGACGGCAACGCCTGGGGCGACAAGGAGCTCGGCTTTCCGAAGCCGCTCGCCGGCGATGGGCTTCACGCTCACCGACCCGGGCCGCTTCCAGAACGGCACGCAGGACTTCAGCGCGCAGATCGCCGCGTTCAAGCGCGACGGCGTCGAGATCGTCACCGGCGTGGTGATCCCGCCCGACGCGAAGACCTTCCTGACGCAGGCGCGCCAGCAGGGCTTCAAGCCCAAGGTCATCACGCTCGGCAAGGCGCTGCTGTTCCCGGGCGCGATCGAGGCGCTCGGCGACCTGGGCGACGGCCTGACCACCGAGGTGTGGTGGAGCCCGTCGCACCCGTTCACGTCGTCGCTGACCAAGCAGAGCGCGAAGGCGCTGGCCGACGCCTACGAGAGCGGCACGAAGAAGCAGTGGACGCAGCCGATCGGCTTCGCGCACGCGCTGTTCGAGGTGGCGGCCGACGCGCTGAAGCGCGCCAAGTCGCTGAAGGCGCGCCGACGTGCGCGACGCCGTCGGCGGCGACCAACCTGGACACCGTGGTCGGCCCGGTGAAGTGGGGCGGCGCAGGGCCCGTTCAAGAACGTCAGCAAGACGCCGCTGGTGCTCGGCCAGTGGGTCAAGGGCACAGAAGTACAAGTACGAGCTGGTGATCGTCAACAACCAGGCCGCCACACAGATCCCGACCGGCGGCACGCTGAAGCTGATGTAGCCCGTCCGGCATCATCCGGCGGCATGCCGCTCCTCGCCCTGCACGGCGTCAGCAAGTCCTACGGCGCGCTGAAGGTCACCGACGACATCTCGCTCGCGGTGGACGAGGGCGAGACGCTGGGCATCCTCGGGCCCAACGGCGCGGGCAAGACCACGCTGTTCAACCTGATCTCGGGCGACGTGCGCGCCGACGCCGGCCGCGTCGAGTACGACGGCCGCGACATCACGGCGCTGCCGCCGCACCAGCGCTGCCGCGCCGGCATCGGCCGCAGCTACCAGGTGCCGCAGCCGTTCGGCCACATGACGGTGTTCGAGAACCTGGTCACCGCGGCCTGCTTCGGCGGCGGCCAGCGCGAGCGCGAGGCCTGGCACACCGCGCAGCGAGGTGCTCGAGCAGACCGGCCTGCTGCGCGCATGCCAACCAGCCCGCCGGCGGCCTGACGCTGCTGAACCGCAAGCGCCTGGAACTGGCGCGCGCGCTGGCCACGCGGCCGAAGCTGCTGCTGCTCGACGAGATCGCCGGCGGCCTCACCGAGCACGAGGCGCAGCAGCTGGTCGACGAGCTGCAGCGCATCAAGGCGCAGGGCGTCACGATGATCTGGATCGAGCACGTGGTGCACGCGCTGCTGGCGATCGCCGACCGCCTGTTCGTCATCAACTTCGGCCAGCCGCTGGCGCACGGCGCGCCGCAGGCGGTGATGGCGAACCCCGAGGTGCAGCGCGTGTACATGGGCGTGGAGGCCTGACGGGCGAACGATGGCCGCCGACACGCTGATCGAGACGCACGGCCTGACCGCCTTCTACGGCGACGCGCAGGCGCTGTTCGGCATCGACTTCGAGCTGCACGCCGGCGAGGTGGTGGCGATCATCGGCGCCAACGGCGCCGGCAAGAGCACGTTTCTGAAGGCGCTCACCGGCCTGGTGAAGTGCGCCGCGCGACGCGGTGCGCTTCAACGGCGAGCCGATCGGCGGCGCTGGCGCCGGGCGAGATCGTGCGCGCGCGGGATGGCGATGGTGCCCGAAGGGCGCCGCCTGTTTCCCAGCCTCAGCGTGGAGGAGAACCTGCTGATGGGCGCGTTCGCCGAGCGCGCCGGGGCCCTGGAACCTGAAGCGCCTGTACGCGCTGTTCCCGATCCTCGAGCGAGAAGCGGCGCGCGCCGGCCACGTCGCTGTCGGGCGGCCAGCAGCAGATGGTGGCGATCGGCCGCGCGCTGATGAGCAACCCCGAGCGTGCTGCTGTGCGACGAGCTGTCGCTGGGCCTGGCGCCGATCGTGATCCAGCGAGATCTACGACGCCATGCCCGCGCATCACGCGCGAAGGCATGACGCGTGGTGATCGTCGAGCAGGACGTGGCGATGGCGCAGCGCGTGTCGCAGCGTGTCGTCTGCTTTCAGGAGGGCCGCGTGTCGCTCGAAGGGCGAGTGAGGCGCTGACGCGCGAGCAGATCAGCCGTGCGTATTTCGGTGTTTGATTTCTTGCGTAAGGGGAGCGCGGCGCAGCGGGCGGTACCCGGTAGCGGCTCCTGCTGTCGCGGTCGGCGCTGCGTGCCGACTGCGCTGCGATGCTCGCACCACAAGGGCGACTGCGATGCCGCTCGCAGCGGCGCTGAACGCGCCACTGCTTCATGGCTTCTCGCCGGTCCGTCGCCTGCGGCGCCGGACTTCCCCTTGCGTCGCTCCGCTTCTGGCTCCGGCTCACATGCGCTTCGCGCATATGACCCTACGCCGCAACTTCGTTGTCGCGGCGCCACAAGTCGCCGCCACCGGGTACCGCCCACCGCGCGGAGGCACTCGTGGTGTTCTGTGGGCATGCCACGGTGAATCGGGCAAAGCCGTGGGTGGGTGTGCGTCGGCAGCGACATTGTGCGGCGCCGAGGACCGCAGAGCGCATGGCCGCGCGCACGCAGTGCGCGCATCCACATCTGACTCGCGTCGATTGTTCGAGCACAGCGAACGAAGTGAGCGGAGCGAGTTTCGACGCGGGCCATGCGATCGAGGACCGGAAGGGAGTCGGCCTGCAAGGCCGACCGCCGTGCACGAGCGCTGGCGCATACCCGCCCGCGGCTTTGCCTCGCTCGACATTCGGCAAGCAACCAAGCATGCTCGACACGCTGATCCAAGGCCTGCTGCTCGGCGGCCTGTACGCGCTGTTCGCGCTCGGCCAGTCGCTGATGTTCGGCGTGATGCGGCTCACCAACACCGCGCAGGGCGACTTCATCGTGCTGGCCGCGTTCGCGGCGATCGCGATGCGCGCCGCTGGTGGCGTCGCGCTCCGTGGTGGCTGCGCTTGCTGCTGCTGCCGGTGGCCTTCGGCTTCGGCTATGCGCTGCAGCGCTGCGGTGCTCAACGGCACCCTGGGGCGGGATCCGCTGCCGTCGCTGGTCGTGACCTTCGGCCTGTCGATCGTGATCCAGAACCTGCTGCTCGAAGTCTTCTCGGCCGATCCGCGTTCGCTCGGACCCGACGGCTTCAACACGCGCAGCCTGGGCGCTGCGGCGGCGTGGCGGTCGGCGTGCTGCCGCTGGCGATCTTCGGCGTCGGCGCTGGCTGCGCACCGCGGCGCTGCAGTGCGCTGTTCGACCGCACGGCGCTCGGCCGCGCGTTCCGCGCCGTGTCGCGACGACCGCGAGATCGCCGAGCTGATGGGGCTGGACGCGCAACAAGGTCTATGCGCTGGCCACCGCCATCGCCTTCGTGCTGATCGCGCTGGCCGGCGCGCTGCAGGCGCATGCGCACCACGGTGTCGCCGAGCGACGGGCCGCTGCTGCTGCTGTTCGCGTTCGAGGCGGTGATCATCGGCGGCATGGGCTCGTTCTGGGGCACCTTCGCCGGCGCGATGGTGCTCGGCCTGGCGCAGCAGATCGGCTTCCGGCTCGACCCCGGCTGGGGCATCTGGTTCGGCCACATGGTGTTCCTCGCGGTGCTGGTGCTGCGGCCGCAGGGCCTGCTTCCCAAGGACGCGCGGCTGAATGGCCACCGATGCGGCCAAGGCCGCCTCCTCAGGCGACACAGCGACCGCGAGCCGGATCCGCGGCGCTTGGCGAGCAGTGCGTGGCGCGGTGCACGTCGTCGAGCCGTCGCCGCCGCTGGCTGGTCGCTGGCCGGGCTCGTGTTGCTCGCCGCCAGCATGCCGTTGCTGGGCGCGAGTCGAGCTGGATGCGCGAGTTCGTCGAGATCGCCTGCTACTTCATCTTCGCGATGATGTGGAACCTGCTCGCCGGCTACGGCGGCATGGTGTCGCATCGGCCAGCAGGCCTTCTTCGGCTTCGGCGGCTACGCGATGCTGATGCTCGGCAACTTCGCCGGCGTCAACCCGTTCGTCGCCATTCCGCTCGCGCGCGTTGGCCGCCGCGGCGATCGCGCTGCCGGTGTCCTTCGTGGCGTTTCGGCTGCAGGGCGGCTACTTCGCGATCGGCACCTGGGTGATCGCCGAGGTGTTCCGCCTGAGCTTCGCCAACGTCTCGGCAGGTGGGCGGCGGCTCGGGCACCACCTGACCGCGCTGCGCGGCATCGAGCGCGCCACGCGCGAAAGCCTCACCTTCTGGATGGCGCTCGCCTGCGTGGTCGCCGCGATCGCGCTGCGTCTACCTCTTCCTGCGCAGCAAGCGCGGCCTGGCGCTGCTGGCGATCCGCGACAACGAGGTGGCGGCCGAGATCGCAGGGCATCCACGGTGCAGCGCACGAAGCTCGCGGTGTACGTGGTGGCGGCGTTCGGCGCCGGGCTGGCCGGCGCGCTGTACTTCGTCGGCAACCTGCGCATCAGCCCGGACGCCGCGTTCAGCGTCAACTGGACGGCGTTCGCCATCTTCATGGTGGTGATCGGCGGCATCGGCCGCATCGAGGGGCCGATCGTCGGCGCGGTCGATCTTCTGGGCGCTGAACAAGTTCTTCAGCGACTACGGCAGCTGGTACTTGATGGGCCTGGGCCTGCTGGCGATCGTGCGTCACGCATCTTCTTCAAGCAGGGCCTGTGGGGCTGGCTGCAGCAGCGCTAGGGCTGGTCGCTGTTTCCCACCACGCGGCGCCTCGAGGGACACCGCGAGCGCAACGTTTGAACAGGAGGCCAGGATGATCCGACACGTGGTGATGTGGGAGCTGCACGACGCGGCCAACGCCGAGTCGTTTCGCAACGCGCTGCTGCCGTGCGCGCAGCTCGTCGAGGGCCAGCGCGGCTACGAGGTGGCGGTGCGCAGCGCCGGTCTGCCGGCCTCGGTGCACGTGTGCCTGATCGCGACCTTCGACGATGCCGACGCGCTGCGCCGTTACCAGCAGCACCCAGTGCACCAGGCCGTCACCGAGCGCGTCGGGCCGCTGCGCAAGGCGCGCCACCTGCTGGACTACGAGGTGTCCGACGAGGCCCACACCTTCGAAGCGGCGGAGCTGAGCCTCGTGGTTTAGAGGCTAGCTCCAGCGCGCAGCGCGTTCCCGCTTCAGCGCGTCGGCGAACAGCTTCTGCCCGTCGCGCTCGGCGGCTTCGATCAGCGTGAGGTCGATGACGTCGCGCTGGGCGTGGCTGCCGCCGAAGCGATAGGCCTTGCTGCGCAGCGGGCGCAGCAGTTGCGCCGCCTCGGCGTAGCGTCCGGCGCCGAAAGCATGCACCGCCTGCGTGGCCGCGCGGCCCACGTCGCAAAGAAACTGCGCGTTGTCGCCGTCGAGCTGCAGCGCACGCGCCTGCGTGGCCAGCAGCCGCGCCGCGTCGGCCTGGCGATCGGCGCCGACGAACGCCATCATCGCGTGCAGGTCGTTGAAGGCGTAGTTGCCCGCTTCGGCCACCACCGACCAGCGATCGGCCAGCGCCTGCCAGCGGTTGCCGACGTCGATGCCGCGCAGGTGCAGCCGCCACAACATGGCCGACGCGTCGATCATGTCGAGGATCACGGCGGATTCGGTGCCGAGGATGCGCGCATCGACCAGCTTCAGCACCTCGTCGGTCTCGTCCAGGCCCAGGTGGAACAGCGCCAGGTGCCACCAGTTGTGAATGGCGAAGAAGCTGCCGTCGCTCCAGGTCTGCGGGCGTGCGCCGAGCCAGGCCACGCCATCGCGGCGGCGGTTCTGCATCTCCATCACGTGCGCCACCGCGTGCCAGGCCCAGCCGTCGCGCTCTTCCAGGCCCACCGCGCGCCGGCCGATCGCCTCGGCGCGCGCGTAGTCGCCGGTTTCTTCGAGGCCGAACGCGTACATGCTCTGCACCGCGTGGTAGCCCGGCATGCCGAGGTGCCATGCGCCTTCGGCCCGCGCGATGCGGTCGCGCAGCATGCGCGAGTGGCCGGTGAAGAAGTCCACCTGATGGCCCGCCTGCAGCGCCAGCAGGTCCAGCGGGTAGCGGATGCTCAGGTCTTCGAGCACCAGCCCGGCGGCGTGCCAACGGCCGTTGACGAGGTGGGCCACGGCGCGCACGTGCAAGGCCTCGCGCTCGTCGGCCGGCAGCGGCAGCGCGGCCTGCAGCGCTTCGCGCGCCGCCAGGTTGCCGGCCGGCTCGGTGCCGAGCAGGTTCAGGTAGGCCACCAGCACGTGGGCCATCGTCATGTCGGGGCTGGCGGCGAGCGCCTGCTGCGCACCGGCGAGCGGGTCGTTGATGTAGCAGCGGAAGTCGGCGCAGGCGAGCTCGTGGTGTTCGAGCGATTGCGCGGTGGCGCCGCTGTAGGCATGGCCGAGGCTGTCGTGGATCGTCATGGTGAACTCCGGGGTGATCGTAATGGTCAGGCCGCCAGCGGCAGCGCGTCGTGCGGCTCGAGCCGCAACAGAGCCAGCGCCGCGGCGTGCGCGGCCGCGCGGTCGTGCGCCGCGCGCGCCAGCTCGGCGGCGCGCTGCAGCGCGCGCACCAGGCGCGAGTGCTGCACCCGGCGGCGTTGTTCGAGCCAGTCTTCGAAGGCCTCGCTGTCGAGCGCGAACCCGGCGAGCACATGGCCTGCTTCGGCTTTGAGCAGCGGCGCCAACGCAGGCACATCGAGCGCGTGGCCGAGCAGCACACGCGCCACCGCCGACTCGGTGTCGCGCAGATCGCTGCGCACCGGGTCGTGCAACCACAGCGCATCGTGGTCGCCGCGCACCAGCGTGCAACCGATGCGCTCGTGCAGCGCGTGCACCAGTCGGCGCAGCCGCGTGCGCGCCACGCCGGGCGCGGCGTCGGGCCACAGCAGCGTGGCCAGCGTGTCGCGCCCCACCGGGTGTGGATGGTCGGCGAGGTAGGCCAGCAGCGCCAGGCCGTGCTTCAACGGCAGCGGCGTGACGTGGCCGTCGAGGCGCACCGTGGGGTAGCCGTGCAGGTGCAGGGCGAGCGGCACGGCGCCGGTTTCATTTGTCATCGGATGCATGGCTGAAAAGGGGCAACAAGTGCGTCAGGCGGGTGCATCATCGGCCGCTCGCACACCGCCGTCGGTGAGACGCCGGTAAAACTTCGGTAAATCATTTCGTGCGCATGGCCGCAAGCGATGCAGCCGTGCGTGCAGTGGCCCCGTACGTTGCTGCGCATGGTGACTCAAGAATTCCAGTTCGATCGTTTCGTGTTGCGGCCTCACGCGCGCGAGCTGCTCGACGACGGCGCGCCGGTTCGCATCGGCGACCGCGCGTTCGATCTGCTGTCGGCGCTCGTCGAAGCGCGCGGCGACGTGGTGTCGCGCGACACGCTGTTTGCGCGCGCGTGGCCCGGCCGCGTGGTGATCGACGACAACCTCAAGGTGCAGGTGATGGCGCTGCGCAAGCTGCTCGGCGCCGAGGCGGTGGCCACCGTGCCGCGGCGCGGCTACCGCCTGGGGCTGCCGCTGCGCGGCTGCGACGCGACCCGATCCCGCGCGGCGAATGGGCAAGTGCCCGCGGGCTTGATCGGACGCGACAGCGAGCTCGCGCAGCTGCAACGCGCGTTGTCCGCTTCGCGCCTGGTCTCGCTGGTCGGCCCGGGCGGCATCGGCAAGACCCGGCTGGCCAATGCCACCGCCGAGTCGCTGGCTTCGCGCTTTGGCGATGGCATCAGCGTGGTCGAGCTCGCATCGCTCGCCGATGCGCGCCGCGTGCCCGAGGCGGTGGCGCGTGCGTTGCGGCTGCCGGCAATGCCGGGCCGCGTCGACGAGGTGGCTCTGGCCCGCGCATGCACGCCCTTGGCGGCGCTGATCGTGCTCGACAACTGCGAACACCTGCTCGGCGCGGTGTCGTCGGTGGTCGAGTGCCTGCTCCAGGCAGCACCGCAGGTGACGGTGCTCGCCACCAGCCAGGAGCCGCTGGGCCTGCACGGCGAACAGGTGCTGCGCCTGCAGGGCCTGCGCTGCGACGGTCCGGCCGATGCGATCGACGAGGCACCGGCGGTGCAGTTGTTCGCCGCGCGCGCGCGCGCGGTCGACGCAGGCTTTCGGCTCGACCCCGACAGCCTCGCCGCGGTGGCCGAGATCTGCCGCCATCTCGAGGGCTCGCCGTTGGCGCTGGAGCTCGCGGCGGCGCGCGTGCCGCTGCTCGGCGCTTCTGGCGTGCTGGAGCGGCTCGACCATCAGTTGAAGCTGCTCACTCGCGGCAGCGCCGACGCGCCCGAGCGCCAGCAGACGCTGCGCGCGGCGATGCAGTGGAGTCACGGTCTGCTCGATGCGACGCAAAGGACCGTGTTTCGCCGTCTCGCGGTGTTTGCCGACAGCTTCACGCTGCAGGGCGCGCAGGCGGTGGCCGGCGACGACGCCATCGACGAGTGGATGGTGCTCGACGCGCTCGATGCGCTGGTGGCCAAGTCGTTGGTGCAGACGGTGCACGCCGGTGCGTCCAGGCGCGTGCGTCTGCTGGCCACCGCACGCGCGTTTGCGCTCGAACGACTGGAGGAGTCCGGCGAACGCGGCGCGACGATGCGACGCCACGCGGGGTGGGTGCACCGCGTGTTCGAGCGCGCGGCGCCGCTGGTGCACGACGAACCGCTGCGCCGCTGGCTCGATGCGCTGTGGCCCGAGGTGCACGATCTGCGTGCCGCGCTGCGCTGGGCCGCCGACAACGACGCCGAGCTTGATGCTCGCGCTGGTCGGTTTGGCCGGCTCGTTCTGGGCGCCGGCGCCACTCGATCGCGAGGCGGCGCCATGGATTGCCGCCGCTCGCGCCAGCGTGCACGAGCAGACGCCGCCGCTGTTGGCGGCGCGTTATTGGCAGGCGGTGGCGCTGCGTTCGGTCAACCCGGTGGTGCCGATCGCGCAGTCGCTCGAGGCGGCGCAGCGCGCGCTGGGCTTGTTCGACCGGCTCGGCGACGACCTCGGCCGCTACCGCATGCTCGCGCTGCTGGTGCAGCATGGCCGGCGTGTGAACCCGCCGCTCGACGTGCATGCGCTGCTCGAGCGCATGCGCGCCATCGAACAACCCGATTGGCCGCCGCTGCGCCGCATGCTGCGCATGCGCGTCGAGGGCATCGTGATGGCGCGTGCCGGCGACTGGCACGCGTACCGCGAGCGCTTCCGCCAGGAGGCGGCGATGCTGGTCGAGGCCGGCGACGAGATGCGCTTGTGGGGTGCGCTGTACCACGTGGCGCTGGCCGAGATCGCGTTGCAGCAGCCGCGCGCGGCCATCGACGTGATGGAACCGGTGGTGCAGCGGCTGCGCGAGGTCGGCCTGTTGCGCGAGCAGTGGACACGGCCCGCGGTGTTGTTGATCGCGCGCATCGAAGCCGGCGAGGGCCTGGGAGCGGCGGCAGCGGTGCGCGAAGGGGTCACGCTGCTTGCGGGTGGCCGGCGCACCGACCTGGATTGCCGACCACCTGAGCCTGTGGGCGCTGGACACCGGCGATGCCGAGCTCGCGGCGCGGCTGAGCGGCTGGGCCGACGCGGCGATCGCACGCGGCAGCGAGCCGCGCAACTGGCATGCGCGCGCGGTGCACGAACGCGTGCGGCCGCGCCTCGATGCGGCGCTCGGCGCTGCGGCACACGCGAGCTTGCGGGAAGCCGGCCGCGCGCTCAGCGACGACGCCGCGTTGCGTGCGGTGCTGGCGCGCGCCGACGCCTGCGTGTCAGACGGGGTGGCGCAGCGGTGAGCACACGCCCGGATCGGGCGTGTCGTGCGAACAGGCGGGTGAGGTGGCGCGCTGCGGCGCGACCGTGCCGCTGCACGCCGCGCCGAGCAGCGCCAGCAGACACAGCAGCCGCATCGCCACGCGCCGCATGTCAGCCTGCGCGCGGCAGCGCGCCCTCCGCGATGACGCCGCCTTCGGTTGGCTCGTGCATCGACTGGCGCACCAACAGGGCATCGACGAAACGGCGCAGGTCGCCGGCCACGCGCGCCGGCTGCTCCCAGTGCAGCGCATGGCCGACGCCTTCATACACCTGCAGCTGCGCCGACGGCAGCACGCTGCGCAGCGTGTCCTGATCGGCGCGCGGCACGAAAGCGTCGGCGCTGCCCCAGATCAGCAGCGCCGGCATCGTCAACGTGGGCAGGCCGGCGCAGAAGCTGTCGGCCAGCAGGCCGTCGAACGCGGCGCGCCACACCCGCGACGGCACCTTGCGGCTCTCGCGCACCATCATCTCGAGCATCGCGGGCTCCATCGAGCCGGCCAGCGTGCTCACCTGGAACTCGCGCGCCACTCGATCGGGGATCGGGTCGCGCAGCGTCTCGATCTCCGTGTCGCGATAGCGTGCGCAGGTCGGGCTTGTCGCCGAAGCGGGCGAACGCACCCATGCCGACCAGCGCGCGCACCAGGTCGGGCCGGTCGATCGCCAGCTGCATCGCCACCGCGGCGCCCATCGAGTGGCCGACCACGACCATGGGTTTGAGCTGCAGGGTGTCGGCGAGCAGTGCGACGTCGCCCGCCATGTCGGGCAACGTGCAAGGCTGTGGGCGGTCCGAATCGCCATGGCCGCGCAGCGACACGGCGATCGTGTGCCAATGCTTGGGCAGCTGCTGCCACACCGGCTCGTACGACAGGCGCGAATCGGTGATGCCGTGCAGCAGCAGCACCGGCAGGCCGTCGCGCGGGCCTTGTTCGGCGATCTCCAGCTGCACGCCGTTGGCCAGGCCGACATGGCGGACGACGGTGAACTCGGGTCGGGTCATGGTGCGATCCTTCACGCAGTGCGCCGCCCGAAACAGACAGCGCGAGGATCGCAGCTTGGTCGAAGGGCGTCCGCTGGGCGTCCGCCTTCGAACCGGATCAGCGCTTCACGTTGACCACCGTGCGGCCGCGCACCTGGCCTTCGAGCAGGCGCGGCGCGTAGCCAATGGCCTCCGACAGGCCGATCTCGGTGACCAGGGTTTCGAGCACCTTCGCGTCGAGGTGCTTGGCCATCAGCGCCCAGGCCTCGCGGCGCTGCGCGTTGGGCACCAGCACGCTGTTGATGCCGTACAGCGTGACGCCGCGCAGGATGAACGGCATCACCGTGGTCGGGAAGTCGCCGCCCTGCGCAAGGCCGCAGGCCGCGACCGCGCCATAAAAACGCGTCTGCGCACAGGCGTTGGCCAGCGTGTGGCTGCCCACGGTGTCGACCACGCCGGCCCACACCTCCTTCTGCAGCGGTTTGCCGGCCTGCGCGAGCTCGCCGCGTTCGACGATGCGCTGCGCGCCGAGGCGCTTGAGGTAGTCGGCCTCCTGCGGCCGGCCGGTCGAGGCGACCACGCGATAGCCGAGTCCGCCGAGCAGCGCGACCGCCACCGACCCGACGCCGCCGGCCGCGCCGGTGACCAGCACCTCGCCATCGCCGGGTTGCAAGCCGTGGCGCTGCAGCGCCATCACGCACAACGCGGCGGTGAAGCCTGCGGTGGCGATCGCCATCGCGCTGCGCGTGTCGAACGGGGCGGGAATCTTCAGCAGCCAGCCCGCGTCGAGGCGTGCCTTCTGTGTCAGGCCACCCCAGTGGTTCTCGCCCAGGCCCCAGCCGGTGACGACGACCTTGTCGCCGGTTTTCCAGTCGGCACTCTTGCTGGCACTGACGGTGCCGGCGAGGTCGATGCCGGGCACCAGCGGCCAGCTGCGCACCACCGCGCCGCGGCCGGTGATCGCCAGCGCATCTTTGTAGTTGAGCGTCGAGTACTCCACGTCGACCGTCACGTCGCGATCGGGCAGGCGCGACTCGTCGAGATCGAGCAGCTCGGCTCGGGTCTTCTTGTCTTCGGTCTGCGACAGCAGGATGGCTTTGAACATCGGCAACTCCAGTGGTCTCGTCAAGCGTGGCGCGCGGCCCAGCGGCGGATGATCGCATGCAGCGCATCGAGCCCATCGGTCAGCGCGGCGGGGCCGGGCTGCAGGATCAGCGGCGACTTCACCTCGTGCAACTCGCCGTCGCGCACCGCCGGCACAGCGGCAAACCCCGTGCGCGCCGCCACATGCTCGGGCCTGAACTTCTTGCCGCACCACGAGCCGATGATGATGTCGGGCGCCGCGCGCACGATCTCCTGCGTGTCGGCGACGATGCGATCCTTGGCCAGGCTGCTCGCCGCGCGCTCGGGAAACACGTCGTCGCCGCCGGCGATGCCGATCAGCTCGCTGACCCAGCGGATCGCGCTGATCGCGGGCTCGTCCCACTCCTCGAAGTACACCCGCGGCCGGCGCTCGAGCGAAGCGGCGCTCGAGCGCACCGCGTCGAGATGCTGCTGCAGCTGTCGCACGTACGCCTGCGCGCGGTCGCTGGCGCCGACCATGGCCCCCAGGCGGAGCACGTAGCCGAGCGTCTGCTCGACCGAGCGGTGGTTGGCCATCCACACCTCGATGCCGGCCTTGATCAGCGCCTGTGCGATGTCGGCCTGGATGTCGGAAAAGCCGATCGCCAGATCGGGCTGCAGCTCGAGGATGCGATCGAGCTTGGCGCTGGTGAAGGCGCTGACCTTGGGTTTCTCTTGCCGTGCACGCGGCGGGCGCACCGTGAAGCCGGAGATGCCGACGATGCGGCGCTCCTCGCCGAGCGCATACAGCACCTCGGTGGGCTCTTCGGTCAGGCAGACGATGCGTTCGGGCAGCGTGGGCACGCCACGAGCTTACGCGTTCAGCGCAACGGCGAGTCGGGCAGTGCCTTGAACTGCTTGAGCAGCGGCTTGTAGTGGCTGTCGAGCAGGCACACGTGCAGCGACAGCGGCCACTCCATCTTCGCCAGCGCCTGGATCAGCGCCTTGTCCTTGCGGCGCAGGCGCGTCCACAGCGTGGCCTGCACGCCGATCACGTAGCAGTGCGCTTGGGCATCGGCTTGGATCACGCGGCGCGCGATCCACGCGCGGCGGATCGACTGTGCGTGCGTGGCGATCAGTTGCAGCACCTGCGCACGGATGTCGCCGTCGAGTGCGGCGGCCACCAGCGTGTCGCTGCGTTCGAGCGTGTCGATCTGGTGTTGGCGTGCGCGCTCCCACGTGTCGCGCTCGAGCCAGCGTTTCTGGTACGCCTCGGCACGCGGGTCGTCGCGTGTGCTCAGGTGGCCGAAGGCGCGCTCGCAGGCCGGTTTGATCGCATCGGCGTCGAGCGCCGCTGCGCGGTCGAGCAACACCAGGCCCTGTTCGTCGCCTCGCTCCAGGCGGTGGGAGCCCTCGAGAAACAAGCCGAGGGCGTGCTCGGCATGTTGCGCATTGAAGCTTTCGAACGCAGCCACCGCATCGAACTCGGGCTCGAAGTCGATGCGCAGGCGAAGCAACTCGAACTGCTCGTCGGCCCCCGGTGCCGGCAGTGCGGCGAGCTCTTGATAGCGCGCGCGCCGCTGTTGCCAGAACGCATGGCGTTCGCCCCAGGGCTCGGCGACACGCTCGGCCCATTGACGTTGTTGTTCGTCGCGCAGGCGATCGGCCAGCGGTCCGAACCACGCGTCGGCGGCGCTCGGGCCTTGCAACATATCGGGCGGTGTCGAGCGTTCGCCGTCGTGCGGCAGCAGCGCCTCCAGCCGCCGGCGCAGCGTGGGGTGCGTGTCCATCGAGCGCGGCTCGCGGTCGAGCGCCTCCTGCAGCCACTGCAGCGCCTGTTCGCGCGCCGGTGCCTGCGCCGCGCGCGCCGCCCACTGTTGCGCGAAGTCGCGCGGCGGCGCGGACTGGTCGCGCATCGCGTCGAACGTGCGATCGACGAAGCTGGCATGTTGGCCGCTGGCCACGTGAAAGCGCTTCAGGGCGCGCGCCGCTGCGGGCGCACCGACCAGATCGGCCGCCGCGCCGTCGGCCTCGTACTCGTTGGCGCGAGCCAGCACGAAGGTGTAGGCATTGAAGTAGGGCGCATACCACGCCACCAGTCGGCCGAGCAAGCGGCCGCCCCAGCCCTGCCAGCCGGCGGCCATGTCCTGGATCGTGCCCCAGGTGTGGCGCAGCCGGTAGATCCACGCGCCGAAGCGACCGTGCGAGCCGGCGAGGTGACCGTACTCGTGGGCCACGACCGCGAGCGCTTCGTCGGGCTGCAGTCCTTCGAGCAGCGGCAGGCCGAGGATCAGGTGGTTGCGCGGCCAGCCGAACAGGCCGAACGCCGGCCGCTGCATGGCCGCGGCATTCATGTCGGCATCGATCAGCACGTGGTGGAAGCGTGGCCCGTGCAGGCGGCGTCGCATGTCATCGAGCGCGGCAAACAGGGCTGGGGCCTCCTCACGCGTGACCTCGCGGCCCTGCGGCTTGGGCAGGCGCGTGAACAGCGCCTGCACGCACGACTTGACCAGCAGCCACAGCGGAATCGCCAGCAGCAGACCGAGCTTGCCGAGCTTGAGCAGCCAAAGCCACATCGTGCCGCCCTTGAGCACCATCGCGAGCGCAACGCCCACCAGCAGCAACAAGCCCGAGGTGGCGATGCCCACGAGCAGCGCCAGAATGCCGAAGCCCAGCGCCGCCAGCAGGGCGACCTTCACCAGATACGTGCGCGGCGAGCGTGTGCTCTGCTGCTCGAGCCGCTGCACCATTGCATCGAACTGCACGGTGTCCATGCCCACTCCCTGAGAGTGCCGGTCCGTTGCCGGCCGACGCGATTGTCGCCAGCAGATCGCGCTGATGGGCGTGCATTCGTCGCGCCGGGCGTCAGGCGCCTACACTGTCGCGCCATGCAGCCGGCCTCGATCGACCTCGCGGCGAGCGTGCCGCCTTCGGTGCGTCAGGTGCAGCACCTGCGGCAGATCCTGCTGTGGCCGCTGCGCCTGGTCGCATTGCGACGCGGCGACGACGTGCAGCGCCGGCCGTGGGAACTGCTCGGCGCCGACACGCCGGCGAGTCCCTGGAAGCGCGTGGTCGATGAATACACCGGCGCGCGCGAACGCTTCCAGGAGCGCCACTACAACGAGTTCGTCACCTTCCTGCCCTACGTGCAGCAGTTCCTCGTACGGCGAGGGCCGCGGGCGGCACGGCGAAGCCTCCGAATCGTCGATGCACGTGTACCGGCGCGCCGACGTGAGCGCGGTGCGCGTGCAGCCGCGCGTGGGTTCGGCCACGTTCACGCTGCAGGTGGTGCACGTGGACCTGTATTTCTTCGAGGACGTCGACATCGTGCTGCTCAACGTCGAGGTCGCGGCCGACGACCTGCGCTTGCACGATGCGCAGGAGATCCTGTACCGCTTCGGCCGCGGCTACCCGTCGGGCTGGGACTCGGGTGGCCAGCCCTTGCACGCGATGGCCGGCGTGGAGTGGCTCGATGCCCAGGGGGCCGTTCTCGCGCGCTCCGACGCGCAGGCCCGCGACACGTTCCTGGCGTTCGTCGGCGCGCACCGCGCGGCGCGCATCGCGGCGCACTGGGAGTTCATGCTCAAGCCGCTGGTGCCCGACCACTCCGAGCTCGAAGGTTCGCTGCGCTATCGCCAGATCGAGTACTACCGCATGCCGCTGATGGCGTATCTCGCGGTCGACGATCCGCGCTCGATGGCGCGCAGCGACTTCGTGCGGCTGGGTCTGGTGACCGACGCCGGCGAGAACAACCTGCCGTTCAACGAGCAGCATCTGGCCGATTTCGAGCAGCGTCACTGCTACGACCGCTTCTGGGCCGACGTGGGTGCCGCGCCGCGCACGCGCTACATGACCTGCGGCCATGCGCTGGTCGTGGTGGGCGATGCGAACGCCGAGTTCTACCGCTGCCGCGACCGTGGTGTGCTGGCGCAGTTTCGCCATCAGCACTTCATGCTGTTCTTGATCGCCCATGTGCAGAAGGCGTCGCTGCTGATGTTCTCCGATCGTCTGGTCGATGCGCTGAAGCGCCTCGAGGTGAGCGACCCCGAGAGCGTGCGGCAGTTCAAGCGCGCGATCCGCAGCGGCTACGCGGCCTTCCTGCGCTTCACGCACCGCTACTGGTTCCACGAGGTGTCGGAGCAGGCGCAGGTGCGGGCACTGTTTCGCATGTGCACCACGCAGCTCGGGCTCGATCCGCTGTATGCCGAGGTCAAGGAGCGCATGCACGACATGAACGCCTATCTCGATGCCGACAGCCTGCGCCGACAGGCCAACACCGTGGTGCGGCTCACGGTGGTGACGATCTTCGGCCTGGTCGGCACGGTGACCACCGGCTTCCTCGGCATGAACCTGCTGGCCATGGCCGACACGCCGCTGGTGGTGCGCGTGATCGCGTTCGCCGTGGTGTTCGCCGGCACGGCGGCGCTGACGATGTTCACCATCGGCAAGTCCAAGCGGCTGTCGGACTTTCTCGACGTGTTGTCGGAGGAGTCGCTGCCGTGGCGCACGCGGCTGGGCGCGCTGGCTCAGGTGTGGCGCGGCTCGGCACCACCGCGCGACGGCTGACCTGGGCCGCAGGTCAGGCGCGGCGGGCGTCGGATGGCAGCGTGATGCCGCGCGCCTCGAGCGCGCCGGCCACGCTGCCGCGCGAGATCGATCCCACGATGACTTCGTTGCAGCCGGCCAGGCCGGCACGCACTCGATCGGTCGAGTTCAACTGCTCGGCCACCAGCACCAGCGCGGGCTTGCGCTCGCCCGGCAAGCGGCTGCTTTCGCGCACCCGATTGCACAGGTCGATGGCGTCGGCCGCCGGCAGCGCACCCTGCGTCACGTCGACGAACACCGCCACGAATGGCCATGGCGCCGGCAGCGTGGGCACATCGCGCATCGTGGTCACCGCGAAACCGAAGGCGTGCAGCAGCGTGCACAACGGGCTGCTCGCCGCATCTCCCGCACAGAACACCAGCATCGCGGGCACATCGGGCGCGAGCGCCCCGGGCTCGGTATCGCGCTGCCGCTCGCGGCGCACTTGCGCGCGCCGGCTCGCTTTTTGTTCGGCGCGTTCTGCCTCGGGGTCACCGAACCAAGGGACCGGTCGCACCTCGGCATCGGAGCGCACCAGGCCGTCGTGCAACGGGACGGCGCTCGCTGCTGGCGCCGCTGGCACCTGAACATCGAGCAGGTTCAGCACGAACGGCGCCGGCTCGTCGGCGCGCGCCGCCGGCGGCGTGGCAGCGTCATTCGTCGCGCCGGGCGTGGGACTCTTCTTCACCGATCAAGCGGCCAGCGGCTTCAGGGCGGCCTCGGCCACGCGCACCCAATAACTCGCGCCGGTGGGCAGCACGCGGTCGTTGAAGTCGTAGGCCGGGTTGTGCACCATGCAGCCGCCTTGCTCGCCGACGCCGTTGCCGATGAACACGTAGCAGCCGGGCACCCGCTCGAGGAAGAACGCGAAGTCCTCGCTGCCGGTCACCGGCTCGGCATCGGCGATCAGTCCATCGGTGCCGAGCCAATCGGTGACCACGCGACGGCAGAACTCGGTGTGCGCCGGGTCGTTGAACAACATCGGATAGCGGCGCTGGTAGTCCACCTGCGCGCTCGCGCCATACACCGCCGCTTGCGTCTGCGCGATCTCGGTGATGCGCTGCTGCAGCAGGTCGCGCACCGCCGGCTTGAACGCGCGCACGGTGAGGCGCAGCTGCGCCTCGCCGGGAATCACGTTGGGCGCATCGCCGGCGTGGAACGCGCCGACCGTGACCACGCCCATGTCGAGCGGCGCCACGTTGCGCGACACGATGGTCTGCAGCGCCATCACGATGCTGGAGGCGGCGACCACCGGATCGACCGACGTGTGCGGCATCGCGCCGTGGCTGCCCTTGCCGCGCACGGTGATCACACAACTGTCGGAGCTGGCCAGTGCCGGGCCCGACACGGCGACGAACTTGCCTTCGGGATGCCCCGGCATGTTGTGCATGCCGTACATCGCCTCGCAGGGAAACAACTTGAGGAAGCCGTCGTCGAGCATGCGCTTGGCGCCGGCCTGGCCCTCTTCGGCGGGCTGGAACACCAGGTGCAGGTGGCCGTCGAAGCGGCGCGTCGCGGCCAGGTGGCGCGCCGCCGCCAGCAGCATCGCCGTGTGGCCGTCGTGGCCGCAGGCGTGCATCTTGCCGAGCACCTTGCTCGACCAGGGCCGGTTGCCGGTCTCGACGATCGGCAGCGCATCCATGTCGGCGCGCAGGCCGATGTGGCGCGACGACGTGCCCACGCGCAGCGTGCCGACCACGCCGGTGCCGCCAAGCCCGCGGTGCACCTCGTAGCCCCAGCGCCGCAACCGCTCGGCGACGAGATCGGAGGTGGCGTTCTCTTCGTAGGCCAGCTCGGGGTTGGCATGGATCTGGCGCCGGATGGCCACCATCTCGTCTTCGTGCTGGCGGATCTCGTCGAGTGCGGGCAGCGGCAGCGGGGCGTTCACGTTGTTGTCCTTGGGGTGTGGAGGTATGCGGTATTCAGCGGCTGGCTGCATCGATCGCGGCCAGCGTCGCGGCATCGAGCGACAGCCATGCGGCGCCCGCCAGTTCTTCGAACTGTGCCAGCGACGTGGCGCTGGCGATCGGTGCGGTGAGGCCGGGGCGCGCCATCTGCCAGGCCAGCGCCACCTGGGCCGTCGTGGCCTTGTGCTGCGCGGCGGCACTGTCGAGCGCGTCCAATACCTTGCGGCCGCGATCGTTGAGGTATTTCTTGACCAGGTTGCCGCCGCGCACGCTCTTGGCGGCATCGGCCTCGCTGCGGTACTTGCCGGTGAGAAATCCACTGGCCAAGCCGAAGTAGTTGATGACGCCCAGCCCCTCGCGACGGCACAGCGGCTCGAGCTGCTCTTCGTAGGCCGGGCGCTCCATCAGGTTGTACAAGGGCTGCAGCGTCTCGTAGCGCGGCAGCTTCTGCCGTGCGCTGGTCTGCAACGCCTCCTCGAGCCGCTGCGCCGTGTAGTTGCTGGCCCCGATCGCACGCACCTTGCCTTCGCGCATCAGGTCGGCGTAGGTCGAGAGCGTGTCCTCCAGCGGTGTCTTCGGGTCGTCCTGGTGCGACTGGTACAGATCGATGTGGTCGGTCTGCAGGCGGCGCAGCGAATCATCGACCGCCTGGCGGATGTAGCGCGGCGCCAGGCCGACCTTGCCGTCGCCCATGTCCATGCCGACCTTGGTGGCCAGCACGATGCGGTTGCGCTTGCCGCTCTTCTTGAGCCAGCGGCCGATGACCGTTTCGCTCTCGCCGCCGCTGTGGCCCTTGGCCCAACGTGAATACACGTCGGCGGTGTCCACCAGGTTGAAACCGGCATCGACAAAGGCGTCGAGCAGCTTGAAAGAGGTGGCTTCGTCGGCGGTCCAGCCGAACACGTTGCCGCCGAAAGCGAGCGGCGCGACCGTGAGGCCGCTGCGGCCGAGCGGGCGTTGCTGCATGGGCATGCTCCCCGACGGCCCCGGGGAAGGGCCGCGAGGGAGCATGGTATCCGCCTGCTGCGGGCTACAGGGAACGCAGGAAATTGAGCAGGTCCTGCTGCTGGACGTCCTGCAGGTTGAAGAAGCGTTGGGTCACCGAATTGGCCTCGGACCCGTCGCTGGCGTGCTCGCGGATCGCCTGCTTCAGGTCCGACGTGCGGCCGTCATGCAGGAAGAACAGCCGCTGCCCCAGTCCCCACAGCGGCGCGGTGCGGAACTCGCGCCCGCCGGCCTGCCCTTGCTGGATGCCATCGGCCAGGCCGCGCCCCATGTCGTGCAGCAACAGGTCGGAGAACAGGTTGGCGGTCTGGTAGCGCATCGCGCCGACACTGGAGTTGTAGGTCTTCATGCTGGGCGTGTGGCACAGCGCGCACCCGGTGCTCGCGAACAGCCCGCGACCGCGGGTGAGCGACTCGGTACCGCCGGGCGACGTGGCCGACGGCGTGGGCGGCGCCAGGAAACGCATGAACAGCGTGAACAGGTCGATCGAGCTCAACACACCGGGTGCGACGCCGTCGAGCGTGGAGTCGCTGTTGGGCAGCAGCGCGGGGTTGCAGGCCTCGCCCTCGTCGCCACGTTCGGTGGGGAACATGCCGTTGGTGATGCCCATCTCCACGTTGTAGGCCTCGCCGGAGAAGATCAGCAGCGACTTGTTCTGCGCCTTCCAGCCGAAGCGGCCGGCGGTGCCATCGTTGCCATTGCGGTTGACCTGGCCTGAGATCGCGTTGGCATTGAGCAGGAAGTTGGGCCGGCCGCGGATGCCGAGGCTGCGCTTCACGTCGGCCTGCGTGGTCTGGTTCTTGAAGATCTCGCTGTCGGGAATGGCCTCGATCAGGCCGGCGCCGAACACCGGCGTGGGGATGCGGAACACCACGTTGCGGTTGCTCAGCTGGCGAGCGAAGTCCGGTTGGCCCAGCGTGCAGCCGGCCGCCGCGCCGGCGATGGTGAACAGCGCGTGCACGCCGCCATCGGGCGAGCCGTCGGCGTTGCGCACGAAACGCGCCTCGCGCACCGGGCCGTTGGCGGTGATGAACGGCGGCACCTTGTTCGTCATGCCGTGCTTGTTGGCGAACGCCACCTGCGGATTCACCGCCGGGCTGGTGCCGCCGATCGCCGGCTGCGAGTGGCAACCCCCGCAACCGTCGAGGTTCATCGTCGGCCCCAGGCCTTCGTCGACCTCCTCGGCTTCCTCGAAGTCGGCCTTGCCGGCGTTGAACGCCGCGAGTTGTGGCGGCGTCAGGTTGCGCAGCGGCAGGCCGGCACTGTCGTTGCCGGCGCGTGGGCCCGGGTCGCGCGCGCTCGACGGCCGGATCGTCAGCGCACTCGACGTGCTGTCGGTTGCGCTGCGTTCGAATGCGGCCACGGTCTCGCGCACCGCGTTGGCGGTCTCGGCCGCCGGGTTGGCGGCGGCGTCGTTGCCGGCGTTGGTGGGCGCTGCGTCGCTGGCTGCAGCGGGCGTGTCGCTGTCGGATCCGCCGTTGCAGGCCATCAGGCCCGCTCCGGCTACCAAGGCAAAGATCAAGGGTCTCATGGGCTCCTCCTTTGAAACCTCTGGGCAGCGCGAACCTACGCTTCACCTCCTGGCTGCAAGCACGCAATCGCTTGTGTTGGTAACCCTCGCGTTCGAAAGTGTGAAAAGTCGTATGGAGCGCTTACAAACCGAGACCAACCTGACGGTTAGTCTTTGCAAGGGGGACGTAACGCTTCGATGGAATCGCGCGCTCCGTGCAAATGAATCGATCGCCCATTTGCTCGACGCGACGCGTGTGTATCGCCGAGTTGCGCGCGCAGTTGCGGCAAGATGGCGGCCCCACCAGAGAGCCATCGCCATGCAGGAACGTCCGCCGTATCGCGCCGACCAGGTCGGCAGCCTGTTGCGCCCCGCCGCGCTCGCACAACTGCGTGTGCGTCACAAACAAGGCGAGGTCGATGCGGCGACGCTGCGTCGCGCCGAAGACGATGCGGTGCGCGAGGCGGTGCGCCAACAGGAGGCGATCGGCCTGCAATCGGTGACCGATGGCGAGTTCCGCCGCGACTGGTGGCACCTGGACTTTCTTTCGCAGCTCGACGGCGTGACGCTGAAGCACAACGCCGGCGAAAAGTTCAAGGTGGCGGGCCAGGAGCAGCCGCCGATCGCCACCGTGACGGGTCGCATCGCCTGCTCGCGACCGATCATGGTGGAGGACTTCAAGTTCCTGAAGTCGACGACGACACGCAGCGCGAAGATGACGATCCCGTCGCCTTCGATGCTGCACTTGCGCGGCGGGCGCGCATCGATCGACAAGGTGGTGTATCCGGATCTCGAGCAGTTCTGGTCCGACGTGGCGGCCGCGTACCGCGATGCGATCGGTCATCTGGGCGACGCCGGCTGCCGCTACCTGCAGCTCGATGACATCACGTTTGCGTACCTGTGCGATCCGAAGATCCAGCAGAACTGCCGCAACAACGGCGACGACCCGGTCGCGCTGCCGCGCCGCTACGCCGACACGATCAACGCGGCGCTGGCCGGCAAGCCGTCGGACATGACGGTGACGATCCACACCTGCCGCGGCAACTTCAAGAGCGCATGGGTGGCCGAAGGCGGCTACGACCCGGTTGTGGAGGCGATGTTCTCGACCAACGTCGACGGCTACTTCATGGAGTTCGACAGTTCGCGCGCGGGTGGCTTCGAGCCGCTTCGCATCCTGCCGCGCGGCAAGAAGGTGGTGCTGGGTCTGGTGACCACCAAAGTCGGCGATCTCGAGAGCAAAGACGACCTCAAGCGCCGCATCGACGAGGCGTCGAAGTTCGTGCCGCTGGAAAACCTGTGCCTGTCACCGCAATGCGGTTTCTCCAGCACGCATCATGGCAACGCGCTGTCGCAGGACGACCAATGGCGCAAGCTCGAGCGTGTGGTCGAGGTCGCGGCCGAGGTGTGGGCCTGATCGGCGGATCGGTCGCGCGCTGCAGGCGCTGTCGCCGCTTTCAGCGTGTCGACGCGCGCTTCAGTTCGAGCTGTGCGAACGCGTGCTCGCGGTACGGCAGCGCGCCGATGTCGACGGTGCGCTGGAACATGCGGCGCGCACCGTCGGTGTCGCCGGCCAGCAGCAGGCGCTGGCCGACATAGAACCACGCCTCCGACAGGTTGAGCCGTTCCATCTGCTTGTCCTTGCGCGCCGCGCGCAGCATGTCGTCCTGGCTGATGCGGCCGGCCAGGTGGTGCACGACGGCACCCGGCCAGCGTTCGACATCGGTCTGCTCGACGAACGGCGCGATCGCGACACGGCCTTTGCCGCCGTTGCGCTCGGCCGAGAGGTAGAGCCAGATCAGCGCGAAGTCGCGGTCTTCGCCGCTCGACTCCTGCGCCGCCTCGCGGAACGACGCTTCGGCGTGGGCGTATTGGCCTTGGTAGTACTGCGCGTTGCCGAGGCCCTTGGTGACGAAGCTCTTGGTCGCCGGCTCCTGCGCGCTCTTCATCGCCGCCACCGCTTCGTCGGCGCGGCCGAGCGACAGCAGCGCGAGGCCGCGCGCATAGTGCAGCTCGCCGGCTTGCGCGGACAGCGGCAGCGCCTTGTCGACGTCGGCCAGCGTGGCTTCGAAGCGGTTGAGCATGTTGTTGGCGACGGCGCGCTTGGCCAGCACCGGGCCGGCCAGCGGTGACTTGTCGCCCGCGACCTTCAGCACCTCGGTGGCGAGAGCGAGTTCGAGTTCCTGGCGCACCACGATCTCGCGCAAGCTGTCGGCGTTGGCACCGTGCTGGCGCTGCACGCGGCGCTCGATGTCGGCGAACACGCCTTGCAAGCGATCCGCGTCGAGCAGCGGCAGGCGAAGTGTGGTGCCGGCCATGCGGCGCGCCGCCTGCATGCGCTCGCGGTACGACGCCAGGTCGGCCGGCAGCACCTCGTCGAGCTTGCGCAGGTAGCCGAGTTGCAGCGTGAAGGTGTTGCCGCTGACTTCCATGCGCGAGCTGATGCTGAAGTGTTTGTCGCCCACCTCTTGCGGCGCCGGCGGCCGCGTGACGAAGCGGCGCGGCGCGATCACGCGGATGCGCTGGCGCACCAGGCGCGGCGGGTCGTACATCCATGGCATGTCGCGGCGCGCCTCCCGCGGGCCGGCCATGGTGTCGAGAATCTCGAGCGCTGGCGCTTCGAACGTCAACGAACCGCGTTCGTAGTTGCCGAAGCCGGGCAACTCGTAGCGCAGTTCGAACTCGAACTGGTTGCTGTCGCGGTTGTCGCGCACCAACGGTTCGCCGACCGATTTCAGGCCCGGTAGCACGCGTGCCCAGGCGCCGGCGATGTTCTCGGCCAGGCGTTCGGTACCGCCGGCCGCCACGGCATTGCGCCAGCCCTCGGCGGCCAGGCCACGTGCGCGGATGACGGAAGTGAATTGCGCCGCGCGCGCGATGTCGGACACGTCCCAGGTCTGATCGAACTCCAGCCCTTCGATCGCGCCCGCGGGCGGTTCGACCTTGGCCAGTGCGCCGCCCTGTGGCGCCACCACCAGCGCGACGCCGTAGCTGGAGTGGCCACGGGTGTCGAGCTGACGCCCCTGCTTTTGCAGCGTGGGATCGAGCCAATAGACCTTGCCGTCGAGCTCGAGCCGCGTGATCACGTGATCGAACTGGTCGTGGCCGGGCAGGTAGTCGGCGATGCCGCGGTTGCGCTGCAGTGACACCAGCGCCGGTTTCGCATCGAAGCCCAGGCGCTGCAAGGCGGCATTGAGCAGCGCCACCTTGTCCTTGCAATCGCCGAGCCGCTCGGCGAAGGTGAGCGCGGGTGCCTTCGGCCTGTGCGAGCTCTCGCCCAGGCTCAGGCTGAAGTAGCGCACCTCGTCTTGCACGGCTTCGAGCACCACGGCGGCGAGCTGCTCGCGCGGCAGGTTCTGCGCGCGCCACGCATCGATGCGCGTCGTGAGCTCCGGGCCGAGGTCGGCGCTGCCGCCGAACAAGTCGTCTGCCCAGCGCGCGACGTCCGACCACTCGGCGTACTCGCTCACATGCACCGACGGCCACACCTTGTACCAGGGCGGCACGTTTTCTTCCGCGCGCACCATCGGCACGTCGCGCTTCAACACGCGCAGCACGCGGCGATCACCCTGCTCGAGGATCTCCGGCGTCACGTCGGCGCGGATGCCTTTGGCGCGCAGCGGCCGGCTCGCCGGGTGGTCGATGCGCACCTGCACCACGTCGGCCGGTGAGCCGAAGTTCAATTGATAGTTGTCGGCATAACGGCCCTTGAAGATCGGATTCGCGCCGTGCACGGTGTAGGCGATGTCCACCGCGTCGCCGACGCGCACGTCGTTCATCAACACCAGCAGCGTCTGCGTGCCGGTGAGCGTGCTCTGCTCCAGCCGCTCTTCGCGGCGCAGCAATTCGATGCGCGCGCCTTGCAGGCGGTCTTGCCGCACGCCGTCGCGCCACACCGCCGCCTCGTGCAGCGTGAGCGTCTGGAACGCGGGATTGAAGTGCAACTCGGCTTTCGACACTTCAGCCAGCGACGCACTTTCGGTGGCCACCAACCGCGAGCGAGCGAACTGCTGCTGCTCGCCCGGTGCATCGAGGCGCGTCTGCACGTCGGACAACAACAAGCGGTAGCTCGGCGCGCCGTGCGATGCCGGCGCTTTGACCGGTGCATCGACCTCGGCCACCCACGACGGCTTCGGCGCGATGCGGTAGCCGTTGACGAACGGCACGGCCGCCGGTGCGCTCGCCTGCGCGGCGGCCGGCGGTGCGGCGGGTTTGGTCTTGGTGGGCTTGCTGGTCTGCGCCGCGACGCCGCTGCAGCATGCAGCAACCACGGCAGTGATCGTCAGGGCCCGGCCGGCGAGCAACGATGCGGCGGAGATGTAAGCGAGCATGCGGGCCTTGAGTGGTCTGCGCCATTATCGGAGCGCGCTCACCAGCCCGGTCCCCCGACGCCGGGGGGCGTTTGCGTAACGGCGCGGCCGCTGCGCGGTGCAGCGGCCGCGTGCATCACACGATCAAGGGATGAAGTTCAGCGTTTCGGGCAGCGGCCCGGCGATCGGCACTTCGAACAACGGACCCGCACCGTCGGGATCGATCACCGTCACGCCGTTGCTGGCGAAGAAGGTGGCGATCTGCGTCTGCGTGCCCACCGCGATGGTCGGCGCCAGCCCGCCCGACGCGATGTTGGTGAGGAAGGTGTGCGGGTTCTTCGGCGTGGCGCTGTTGGCCGCGAATGCGAGGTCGTTGCGGAAGTAGACCATGCGGTCTTGCAAACCGCCGGCGCGCACCAATGCACTGGACGTCGGGTTGGGCACCGTCATGTCGCCCTTGGCCACCTGCACCAGCACCGGCTTGGCCGCGCCATGCAGCGGCTGCTTGCGGATGTGCGGTGCGTACGACACCGGGTTGCCGGCCTGCTGCACCCACTGGAAGCGATCGAGCGTCTGCTGGATCGCCATCGCGCCCGGCACGGTATTGACGCGCACCGGCTCGTCGCGCAGCGGGAGGTTCTCGTTGAACTGCAGGTTGAACGGGAATTGCACGCCTGGCAGCGGATCCAGGTTGAGCAGGCTCACGCGGCGCGAGCGCAAGCGCGGTCAGGAGGCGGAAGTCGGGCTCAAGCGCGCGATCTCGGTGATCGAGCCGCCGGGCACGTTGAGCACGCCGGCATTGATGTGCGGCTCGGTGCCCATCAGGATGGTGCCGTAGATGCCGCCGAACGATTGGCCCGAGTAGTAGATGCGCTGCGGGCTCAAGTCGACGCTGCCGTCGCCGTCGACGTCGATGCCGGCTTCGATCTGGCGGATCAGCTGCATCAGATCGATCGTGGTCTGGCGCAACGCGTCGCGGCTGCTGATGATGTTGCGCAGCCCATCGGCACTCGATCCCTCCGTCGAATCGATGTTGCCATCGCCGTTCTGATCGATGCCGCGGCCGCCTGCGGGCACCGTGATCGTGGTGCCGGTCTTCAGGGCCACGCCGAGCGTGCCGAGTGCGCCGCCGCCGTGGCCGACGACGTTGATCGACACCGTGGCCAGGCCAGCCGATGCATACACCGAGGGCAGCGTGAACGTGGTGCCGTACGAGCTGTCGGTGAAGCCGTGGCCGTAGATCGCCACCGGCCAGCCGCCGGCGGGCTTGGGCCCTGCCGGCAGGAACATCTGCACCACGATGTCGGCCTGACCTTGCGGCGCGGGAGCGCCCGTGAGGGTGGGCGTTGGCGGGATGTACTTGCCCAGCGTAAGGTACTCCGGTGAACGGTAGGTGGCGTAGGCCACCGTGCCCACCGTGGGGCCGGCGATGCCGAGCGCGGCGACCGGCAACGCGCCCGACACGAGCGGGCCTGCCACCTTGGTCTGCCGGTTGAACGTCATGCCGGCGATGTTGGCCAGCGGGAACACGGCCCGTGCGCCGCCGTTGCCGATGTTGAAGTTGATCGCGCCTGGCGTGGCATGCCGCACCTGGTGATTGATCTTGTGCAGATCGGCGGTGATGCTTTGCGTGGTGAACAGGCTTGCCGCCACCACGCGGTTGCGGTGCCAGCCCCAGCGCATGCTGTCGCGCAGGTCGCGGTCGTATTCATGGAAGCCGCGCCCCTGATCGTCGCGGTCGTCTTCGATGCGCTTGCCGCTGGCGTCGCGCACGCCGTTGGTGATCACCAGCAGGTAACGCGAATGCTGTTGCAGCAGGTCGTCGGGCTGCGCCACCAGCGTGTTGCTCGCGGGATCCCAGCTGAGCTGATTCAACCCCACGCGTTGGCCGAAGCCGCGCAGCGTCAGCGTGTCACCGAGATTGACGAGGTAGACCGTATCGTCGGTGACGCTGGAGGGATCGATCGCGCCGGTGAACGGGATCGTGATGCGCGGCTGCGTCGAGAAGCCGTCGAGCTCGTTGATCACGTCGATGTCGGCGCACTCCAGCGCGGCGGCCGTGCTGGCGGCGCAATTCGGCTTGGGCAGGCTGACCCGGCGAAAGCTGTTGTTGTGCCAGTCGCGCACCGTGAAGCGGTCACTCGGGAATGGCGTGGCGGCAGGGTCGGTGCCGCTGGTTCGTACCGACACGCCGGCGCTGGCGCTGAAGGCCAAGCCGGCGAGGGCGGCCGCAATCGCGAGCCGCCCGGCGTGGGCATGCATCATGGGTTGTCTCCGTGTAGTCGTGTAGGGCCCGACGGCACTCTAGGTCTGCGTGGCCGGCACAACAAGAGCGTGGTTTCGCGCTCCGCGCAAACCCAGGGTCATGGTTGTCGCTGGCGCGACAACGGTGAAGCGATGCGACACTCCCGCGCCATGTCGTCCCTGTTCAACGACGGCCCGGCCAACGATGGGCCGCCGCCCGCCACCGTGCCGCCGGTGGTCTGGCGCAGCGACCACGGCTTCGTGCGCGCGCTGTTGCGCGTGCGCCTGCCGAACGCCAACGCTTGAGCGTCAGGCCGATTCGCGGCCGTGCAGCGTGTCGTTGGCCGCCGTGCGCGCGAGCGCATCGGGGGCGGCGCCGTGGCCTTGCGCGTGCAGCGCGATCTGGCTGAACAGATCTTTCGGGTCGCTCGGCGCCGGGATCAGCTCGGTGGCTGTGCCGAGCTTGAGTTCGTGCGCGCTTTCGCGCAGCCAGCGCAGCGCCGAGAAGTCTTCGAGCGCGAATCCCACCGAGTCGAACACGGTCCACCGATTGTCGTGTCGGCGACCCGGGTCCTGTCCAAGCAGCACCTGCCACAACTCGGTGACCGGGAACGACGGCGGCATCTGCTGGATGTCGCCCTCGACGCGTGTCTGCGGCTCGTACTCGACCACGACATGTGCAGCCTGCAGCACGCCGGGATGCAGTTCGGTCTTGCCGGGGCAATCGCCACCGACGGCGTTCACGTGCGCGCCAGGCGCCAGCATGTCGGGCGTCAGGATGGCGGCATGGGTCTTGTCGGCGGTCGCGGTGGTGACGATGTCGGCGCCGCGCGTCGCTTCGGCGGCGCTGGCGCACGCCCGCAGCACCAGGCCCGGTACATGCTGCAGGTTGCGTTGCAGCTTCGCGGTGGCCGCAGGATCGACGTCGAACAGACGGATCTCGTGGATGCCGAGCAGGTGGTGAAACGCAAGGGCCTGAAACTCGGCCTGCGCGCCGTTGCCGATCAAGGCCATCGTGCGGCTGCCGGGGCGCGCCATCACGCGTGCGGCAAGCGCCGACGTGGCTGCCGTGCGCAGCGCGGTGGTCAGCGTGAGTTCGCTCAGCAGCAGCGGCGCCCCGGTGGCCACGTCAGCCAGCACGCCGAACGCCATCACGGTCGACAAGCCGATGCGCGTGTTGCCGGGATGCCCGTTCACGTACTTGAAGCTGTACAACGAGCCGTCGGCGATCGGCATCAGCTCGATCACACCGTCGCGCGAGTGGCTGGCGACGCGTGCGCTCTTGTCGAACGCGGGCCAGCGTCGAAAGTCGGCTTCGATCTGGCGCGACAGGCGGTGCAGCGCGCCGGCCATGCCTTGCGCCTGCACGATCAACGCCACGTCGCGGGGGGTCAACAACAAGCGTCATGCGAGTCATTGTTCTGGACGCCGCGCGGCAAGCAGAACCCCCTCCAATGCATCAGATCGCGCGGTTTCTTGACATTTCGGCAGGCCAATGTTGACACTTTGCTGCATGGACAGCCTGGATCAGCAGCTCATCGGACTGCTGCGCACCAACGCCCGCAGCACGGTGGCCACGCTGGCACACAAGCTCGGCGTGTCGCGCGGCACGGTGAAGAACCGCATCACCAAGCTCGAAGACGAGGGCGTGATCACCGGCTACACGGTGCGCCTGAAGCCCGACACGCAGCCCAACGAGATCAAGGCGTGGACCAGCATCGCCGTCGAGGGCAACCAGATGCGCAAGGTGATCGCGGCCCTGCTGGGCGAACCCGGCGTGGCAGCGGTGCACGACACCAATGGCCGCTGGGACCTGCTGGCCGAGATCCGTTCATCGAACCTGACCGAGCTCGGTCAGGTGCTGGAGCGGCTGCGGCTGATCAAGGGCATCGGCGCCACCGAGACCAGCATCCATCTGATGACGTACAAGACCAGCTAGCGACCAGCTGCAGCAGATCACGACGCCGATTCGGTCGTTCCGGGTGCCAGCACGCGGCTGCGGCCATGCTGTTTGGCACTCAGCAGCTGCTGGTCGGCGGCCTGCAGCAGCATGTGCGGCGACAGCGGCGCGCGCTGCGAATCGGAGATGCCGGCCGAGAAGCTGAGGCCGCTCAGCGTGTCGCCTTCGATCTCGTAGCGCTGCTGCTGCCACAGCTCGAGCAGCGCGGCCACCTTGCGCTGCGCGGTCTTGGCGTCGGTGCGCGGCATCAGCAGGCAGAACTCCTCGCCGCCGTAGCGGCACGCCACGTCGCTCTTGCGGCAGTGCGCCAGCAACAGCCGGCCGAAGGCCGCGAGCAGCGTGTCGCCGGCGCCGTGGCCGTAGCGGTCATTCACGGCTTTGAAGTGATCGAGGTCGATGATGGCCACCGCCAAGGCCTGGTGCTCGCGTTGCGCGAGGGCAAATGCGGTCGGCAGCGTCTCGTTCAGGTAGCGGCGGTTGAACAGGCCGGTCAGCGCGTCGCGCACGGCCTGTTCGTGCAGTGCCTCCTGCAAGGCTTGCACCTCGGCCATCTTGCGCGACAGCTGTGCGTTGGTGGTCTCCAGCTCGGCGCGTGCGCGTTCGGTGGCGCGGCGCTGCGACTGTTGTTCGTCGAGTTTGTGCTGCAGTCGCATCAGCTCGGTCTGCAGCGCGGCTGCCTGATAGCGTGCACGCGAGGCCATGTGAGCGCGCGCCACGTGCAGCTGCTGCCAGATGCGCATGTGCGCCAGCGCCTGCGCGGTGTCACCGAGCTGTTCGTGGATCTCGCTGCGAATCAGGAAGTACATGCAGCGCACGCGCAGGCTCAAGCCCTCGGCGGCGTCGGTGTCGTCGGCACCCACCAGCGGCAGCGCTTGCTCGAGGTCTTGCAGCGCGTCGGGCCAGCGCTTCTCCTGTCCGGCGAGCAAGGCGGCGGCGATCGCCAGTTCCACGTGCTCGTCGGGGATCTGTTCGCGTGGCGCCGCACGCGCCTGTTCGACCAGGGCGCGGCCGATTTCGTGCTCGCCGGCGCGCAGCGCCGCGATCGCCATGGTCTCGAACGACATCGCGATCGTGCCGCGCCCTTGCGAACCGGTGGGCAGGCTGCGCACACGCGACACATCGAGCATGGCCTCCTGCGCGCGGTCGAGTTCGGTCAGGCAGATCACGCGGTTGATCAGCAGCACGCTGAGCAGCCGCGGGTTGTTCAGATGGTGGCAGCGCGAGATGCCTTGGTCGAGGTAACGCAGCGCCTCGTGGTAGTCGCCGATCTGCTGCAGCTCGTGCGCGAGGTTGCAGTACAGGACTGCATCGAAACCGTGGCCGTGCGTGGGTCCCGAGTCGCGCAGGGCCTGGTACATGTAGGCGAAGGCCTGTTCGGAGCGTCCCTGCGCCGAATAGCAGCCGGCGATGGTGTTCAGCATCACGCCGCGTTGCTCGTGGCGCAGCACCTGCAGGCCCTCTTCGCGCAGCGGCAGCACCAGGTCGAGCGACGCCGCAAACTTGCCTTCGCGCCACAGGCAGCGCGCCAGTCCGGTGCCCGCCAGCACGTAGCCCGCGCGGTCGTGGATGCTGTCGAACTGCTGTTGTGCGGTGGTGAGCTCGGGCGCTGCCTCGGCCGGCGTGCCGAAGTACAGCAGGTGGAAGCCGATCGCCAGGTGGGCCCAGGCCTCGCCGGCGATGTCGGCGCCGTGGCGCGCGACCTCGATCGCCTCGCGTGCCAGTGCGACCGAGCGCGCGGAATCCTGATGCAACAGCTGCCAGGCCTTGCGCGCCAGGCGCAGGCTCTTGGTGGACGTCGACAGCTCCCCAAACCTCGACATGCGCCGGATTATCGAATCCGCGCGCCGCCTGCGCCACCGTCAAAAGGTGGATTGCTACATGCTGCGACGGTACTGGCCACCCACTTCGAACAGGGCCGCGGTGATTTGCCCAAGTGAGCAGCAACGCACAGCGTCCATCAGCACCTCGAACACATTGTGGTCGTCGATCACCGCCTGCTGCAGGCGCTTGAGCATGGCCGGCGCCGCGCCGGCATGGCGGGCGTGGAAGTCGTGCAGGCGCTTCAGCTGCGACTGCTTTTCGTCCTCGGTGGAGCGGGCCAGCTCGATGTGCTCGGGCACCGGGTCGCCATGCGGATTGCGGAAGGTGTTGACGCCGACGATGCCGTACTCGCCGGTGTGCTTGAGCATCTCGTAGTGCAGGCTCTCTTCCTGGATCTTGCTGCGCTGGTAGCCGGTCTCCATCGCACCGAACACGCCGCCGCGCTCGGTGATGCGCTCGAACTCCTGCAGCACCGCTTCTTCGACGAGCTCGGTCAGCTCGTCGATGATGAAAGCGCCCTGGTTCGGGTTCTCGTTCTTCGCCAGCCCCCACTCGCGGTTGATGATCAGCTGGATCGCCATCGCGCGGCGCACGCTCTCCTCGGTGGGCGTGGTGATCGCTTCGTCGTAGGCGTTGGTGTGCAGCGAGTTGCAGTTGTCGTAGATCGCGATCAGCGCCTGCAGCGTGGTGCGGATGTCGTTGAACGCGATCTCCTGCGCGTGCAGGCTGCGGCCGGACGTCTGGACGTGGTACTTCAGCTTCTGGCTGCGCTCGTTGGCGCCGTAGCGCTCCTTCATCGCCACCGCCCAGATGCGGCGTGCCACGCGCCCCAGCACGGTGTACTCCGGGTCCATGCCGTTGGAGAAGAAGAAGCTCAGGTTGGGCGCGAAGTCGTCGATGTGCATGCCGCGCGCCAGATACGCCTCGACGAACGTGAAGCCATTGCTCAGCGTGAAGGCGAGCTGGCTGATCGGGTTGGCGCCGGCCTCGGCGATGTGGTAGCCGCTGATGCTCACCGAGTAGAAGTTGCGCACGTCGTGGTGCACGAAGTACTGCGCGATGTCGCCCATCACCTTGAGCGAGAACTCGGTGGAGAAGATGCAGGTGTTCTGGCCCTGGTCTTCCTTCAGGATGTCGGCCTGCACCGTGCCGCGCACGTTGGCCAGCACCCATTCGCGGATCTTGGCCGCTTCGTCATCGGTCGGCTCGCGGCCGTTCTCGGCGGCGAACTTGTCGAGTTGCTGGTCGATCGCGGTGTTCATGAACATCGCGAGGATCGTCGGCGCCGGCCCGTTGATCGTCATGCTGACCGAGGTGCTCGGGCTGCACAGATCGAAGCCCGAGTACAGCACCTCCATGTCGTCGAGCGTGGCGATGCTGACGCCCGAGTTGCCGACCTTGCCGTAGATGTCGGGCCTGAGATCGGGGTCGTTGCCGTACAGCGTGACCGAGTCGAACGCGGTCGACAGCCGCTTGGCCGGCATGCCATCGCTGAGCATCTTGAAGCGCCGGTTGGTGCGAAACCCATCGCCCTCGCCGGCGAACATGCGCGTCGGGTCTTCACCTTCTCGCTTGAACGCGAACGTGCCGGCGGTGTAGGGAAAACTGCCGGGCACGTTCTCCAACAGCAGCCACTTCAGCAGCTCGCCGTGGCATTCGTACTTCGGCAGCGCGACCTTGCGGATCTTGTTGCCCGACAGCGTGGTGTGCGTCAGCGCGGTGCGGATCTCCTTGTCGCGGATCTTCACCACGTATTCGTCGCCGGCGTAGGCCTTCTGCATCGCCGGCCACATGCCGAGCAGCTTCTTCGCATGCGGATCCTGGCGCGCCTCGCGCTGCTCGGCGAGGTTGATGGTGGCCTCGGCGGCCGGCGCACGGTCGGGCTTGCCGACCTTCAACATGGCGGCGGCGGCGCGCAGCTGTTGGATTTCGCGCGCCAACGTGGCCTGCTCGTGAGCGCGCTTCTTGTAGCCGTGTACCGTGTCGGCGATGTCGGCCAGATAACGCGTGCGCGCCGCCGGCACGATCGGGTGCTGGTGGGTGCTGTGGCGCGTGTTCACCGCGGGCAGGCGACCTTCGCGCAGCGCCAGGCCCAGCGCTTGCAGCCGCGGCCTGAGCGCCTGGTACAGCGCCGTGACGCCGTCATCGTTGAAGCGGCTGGCCATGGTGCCGAACACCGGCATCTCGTCGGGCCGCTTGCCGAACGACTGGCGGTTGCGCTGCACCTGCTTGGCCACGTCGCGCAGCGCATCGGCCGCACCTTTGCGGTCGAACTTGTTGATGGCCACGAACTCGGCGAAGTCGAGCATGTCGATCTTCTCGAGCTGGCTCGCCGCGCCGTACTCGGGCGTCATCACGTACATCGGCACGTCGACCAGCGGCACGATGGCCGCGTCGCCCTGGCCGATGCCCGAGGTCTCGACGATCACGAGGTCGAAGCCGGCGGCCTTGCAGGCGGTGATCACGTCGGGCAGCGCGGCGCTGATCTCGCTGCCGGTGTCTCGCGTGGCGAGGCTTCTCATGTAGACGCGCTGGCCGTCGTTCCACGGGCCGATCGCGTTCATGCGGATGCGGTCGCCGAGCAGCGCGCCGCCGCTCTTGCGGCGCGACGGGTCGATGCTGATCACCGCGATGCGCAACGCGTCATCCTGATCCAGACGCAGGCGTCGAATCAGCTCATCGGTGAGCGACGATTTGCCCGCGCCGCCGGTGCCGGTGATGCCGAGCACCGGCACCTTCTTGGCGCCAGCCTGTGTCTGCAGCGCCTTCATGAGCCCGGCGCCGACGGCCTTGTTCTCGAGCGCGGTGATCAGCTGCGCCAGCGAACGCCATGCGGCTTCGCCGTGGCCTTGCAGCGCGCCGATCGCCTTTGGTGCGTGCGACGACAGATCCTTGTCGCTGCGCATCACCATCTCGCCGATCATGCCCTGCAGCCCCATGCGCTGGCCGTCTTCTGGGCTGTAGATGCGCGCCACGCCGTAGTCCTGCAACTCGCGGATCTCCGCCGGCACGATCACGCCGCCGCCGCCGCCGAATACCTGGATGTCCGCGCCGCCGCGCTGGCGCAGCAGATCGACCATGTAGCGGAAGTACTCGACGTGTCCGCCCTGGTAGCTCGACACCGCGATGCCTTGCACGTCTTCCTGCAGCGCGGCCGTCACGATCTCGTCGACCGAGCGGTTGTGTCCGAGATGGATCACCTCGGCGCCCATGCCCTGCAGGATGCGCCGCATGATGTTGATGGCCGCGTCGTGGCCGTCGAACAGGCTGGCGGCGGTGACGAACCGCACCTTGTGGGTGGGGCGGTATTCGGCCAGGGCCTTGAACTCGGCGGACAGATCGGTCATGGGGTGTCTCCGGGGTCGCCCGTCTGCACGGCCGGCACGGCCCGCGGGCGCTCGCGTCAATTCGGCAGTCTAGGGCTGCGGCGTGGCGGCGGCGATGGCCGAACCGATCAGCCGCACGATCGCATTTGCCAGAATCCGGCGTGGCCCACCCAACCGTCGCCGCTGCGCACACGGTGTCTGTCGCGTTCGTCGCGAGCGCGGTCGCGCGGCTGACCCCGGCGGCGCGCAGGCGGGTGCTGGCCGCGTGCGGCATCGCGCCCCAGGTGCTCGGCACCGCGGATGCGCGCGTGCCGGCTGCGGCCTTCGGAGCGCTCTGGTTGGCGGTGGCCGACGAACTCGACGACGAATTCTTCGGCCTCGATTCGCGCCGCATGAAGGTGGGCAGCTTCGCGCTGCTGTGTCGCGCGTTGCTCGGCCATGGCACGGTCGGCGGGGCCTTGCGCGAGGCGCAGCGCGGCTTCAACCTGTTCTTCGACGATGTGCGGGTCGAGCTGGAATCCGACCCCCCGCGCGCCCGCCTGCTGCTGCACAACCGCATCCAGCCGCTGGCGCTGCGCCGCTTTGCCGACGAGACCTTGCTGGTCATGCTGCACGGGCTGCTGTGCTGGCTCGCCGGGCGGCGCGTGCCGTTGCGCGCCGGAGCGTTCGCCTGGCCGCGTCCGGCGCATGCGGCGGAGTACCGGCGCATGTTCGGCGCGGCGCTGGCGTTCGACGCGCCCACCACGTCGATCGAGTTCGACGCATCGGTGCTGGGCGGGCGCACTTCGCCCGGTGCCGCTTCGCTGCGCGAGTTCCTGCGCGACGCGCCGCAGTCGGTGTTCCTCAAGCAGGTGGGCGCGGCGGCCTGGTCGGAACGTGTGCGACGGCGGCTGCGGCGCGGTGCCGACTGGCCGGCCGCCGAGGACGTGGCACGGGAGTGGGGTGTCTCGGGGGTGACCTTGCGGCGCAAGCTGGCGGCCGAGGGCACCAGCTGGCAGCGCGTGGTCGACGGATTGCGCCACGACCTGGCCGTGCGGCTGCTCAACGACGGGGCGCTCAGTCTCGAGCAGGTGGCCGAGAGCCTGGGCTACGGCGATGCGCGCTCGCTGCACCGGGCCTTTCGCAAGTGGACGGGCGCAGCGCCCGGGGCCTACCGAGGCACCTGAGCGCGGCGGTGCCTGGGGTCCCCCCGTCCCCCATCCCCGGGGTGGTCGGGGCGCGGAGCGTCGCTAGGATCGTGACATCGATCACATCCCTCAGACCTCGCGCGCCGGCCCCAGGGCCGGCGCGGTCGCCATCGAAGGCGTGCTTTTGCGTCAGCCCGTCGAAATCCTGCCCTGGGCCCTGTTGTCCGTTGCCGCACTGGTGCTGTCGGCCAGTGCGGCCGATGCATTGCGCCGCGGCACGCCGCTGCCGCTGGAGCAGACCGTCGAGATCGGCGGCGCCGACAAGGTGCCGGCGCGTTTCACACTCGGCGCCGAGGCGTTCGCGCTCGATTCCGCCGAGTTGCCGCGGGAGTTGCAGCGCCCGCTCGACGCAGTGGCCGATGCGTTGCGGGCCAGCGGCGCCTCGGCCGTGCGCATCGAGGTGCACACCGACGCGTCGGGTCCGATCGAGGCGCGGCGGTCGCTGACGCAGCGTCGCGCCGATGCGATCAAGCTGTACCTCGTCGATCGCGGCGTCGATGCGGCCACCCTGCACAGCGTGGGCATGGCCTCCAGCGTGCCGCGGCGCGGCGTGGACCCGTACGCCGGCAGCAACCGGCGCGTGGAGATCGTGCGCTTGTAGTGGGTCTTTTCGCCCCGCAGCTACGATCGGGGCGAGATGAACAAGGCCTTCACCCGCGAAGTCGACGACGCTGGCGACGACGATGACGCCGACGGCGCGGCGCCGCCGTTGCCGGCCGGCGGAAAAAACTACATCACCGTGCAGGGCTACCAGCGCCTGCGCGCGGAACTGCTCGACCTGATCGACCGCGAACGGCCCAAGGTCGTGGAGGTGGTGTCGTGGGCAGCGTCGAACGGCGACCGCTCGGAGAACGGCGACTACCTCTACGGCAAGAAGCGGCTGCGCGAGATCGATCGGCGCATCCGTTTCCTGACCAAGCGGCTCGACATCGCCGAAGTGACCGACCCGTCGCTGCACCACGGCAGCGACCAGGTGTTTTTCGGCGCAACGGTCACCTATGCCAACGCGCGCGGCGAACAGCGCACCGTGACGATCAAGGGCATCGACGAGTCCGACAGCCTGGCCGGCGAGGTGAGCTGGATATCGCCGATCGCGCGCGCGCTGCTGAAGGCGCGCGAGGGCGACGAGCTGAAGCTCTCGACCCCCGGCGGCGTGGAGACGATCGAGGTGCTGGAGGTCAAGTACCCGGGGCCGGCGGCCGGGTGAGGCTCAAGGCTTGATGCGCCAGACGCGCTGCACCGGCGGACAGCGCCGGATCGTGCGCAGCGCGTCGGCCAGGTGCAACCGGTCGCGCACGGTGACCAGCAAGCGCAGCTCGGTGGTCTCGGAAGCACGGTCCTCGCCCATGTCGATGTGCGTGATGTCGGCCTGCGCGGCGCTGACGGCGCTCGCCACCTGCGCCAGCACGCCCTGGCCGTTGCGCACCAGCACCGTGATCTCGGTCTCGAAGGTGCGAGTGGGCTCTTCGGCCCACTCCACCCCCATCCAGCGCTCGGGATCCCGCTCGGCCAGGCGTTTGGCCACATGGCACTCGGCGGTGTGCACCAGCAGCGCCTCGCCGCGCCCGAGGTAGCCGACGATGTCGTCGCCCGGGATCGGGCGGCAACAGGTGGCCAGTTGCAGCGAGGCGCCCTCGCTGCCATCGACCACCACCAGTCCGTGCGAGGGCACCGCATCGTCGCTGGCGTAGCGGCCGAGGGTCAGGGTGACCGCATCGGGGCGGGCACCCTGTTCGCCCATCATCTGCGACAAGCGCTTGGCGACGATCGAGGCGATCTTCTTGCCGATCGCGATGTCGGTCAGCAGCTCGCCGCGGGTGCGGTTGCCGCTCCAGCGGATCAGCTGCTGCCACAGCGCGTTGCCCGCGGGCTCGTCGTCGCCGTTCGGCGGCAGCTGCAGGCCCTCGGCACGCAGCGCCTGCGCCAGCAGCTTCTCACCGAGCGCACGCGACTCCTCCAGCTCCATCGTCTTCAGGTGATGGCGGATCTTGGAGCGGGCGCGCCCGGTGCGCACGAAATTGAGCCATGCCGGGTTGGGTCGCGCGCCGGGCGCGGTGACGACCTCGACCACATCGCCCGAGCGCAGCTCGGTGCGCAGCGCCACCGGTTCGTTGTTGACGCGCGCGGCCACCGTGTGGTCGCCCACGTCGGAGTGGATCGCGTAGGCGAAGTCCACCGGCGTGGCGCCGCGCGGCAGCGACAGGATCCTGCTCTTGGGCGTGAACACGTAGACCGCATCGGGCACCAGATCGATCTTCACGTGCTCGAGGAACTCGGCGGCGTCGCGCGTCTCGTCCTGGATGTCGAGCAGCGACTGCAGCCACATCGTGCCCAGGCGCTGCGCCTCGTCGGTGTCCTTGTCCTTGGTCTTGTAGAGCCAATGCGCCGCGATGCCCGACTCGGCCACCGCATGCATCGGCCCGGTGCGGATCTGGAACTCCACCGACGTGCCGAGCGGGCTCACCAGCGTGGTGTGCAGCGACTGGTAGCCGTTGAGCTTGGGAATCGCGATGTAGTCCTTGAATCGGCCGGGCACCGGTTTGTACAGCTGGTGCAGCACGCCGAGCGCGAGATAACACTCGTTGAGCGAGCCCACGACGATGCGAAAACCGAAGATGTCGCTCACCTGCGCGAAGCTGGTGTGCTTCTCGCGCATCTTGCGGTAGATCGAATACACCGTCTTCTCGCGCCCACCGACCTGCACCTTGATCTTGGCGGCCGCAAACGCGCGCATCACGTCTTGCTCCACGCGCTCGACGATGTCGCGCCGGTGGCCGCGTGCGCGTTGCAAGGCCTTTCCCAGGGCGACGTGGCGCCACGGATGCAGACAGCCGAACGACAGCTCCTGCAACTCGCGGAAGGTCTGGTTCAGGCCGAGGCGGTGCGCGATCGGTGCGTAGATCTCCAGCGTTTCACGCGCCATGCGCTGGCGCCGGTCGGGTGCGATGGCCTGCACCGTGCGCATGTTGTGCAGACGGTCGGCGAGCTTGATCAGGATGACGCGCACGTCGCGCGCCATCGCCAGCAGCATCTTGCGAAACGACTCCGCCTGGCCTTCTTCGCGCGTGGAGAACTGCAGCTTGTCCAGCTTGGTCAGGCCATCGACCAGGTCGGCGGTCGGCGCACCGAAGCGCTCGATCAGCTCGGGCTTGGTGATGCCGCAGTCCTCCATCGCGTCGTGCATCAGCGCGGCCATCACCGCCTGCGCATCGAGGCGCCAATCGGCCACCAGTCCGGCCACCGCGATCGGGTGCGTGATGTAAGGCTCGCCGCTGGCGCGGAACTGGCCGAGATGCGCCTCGTCGGCGAACTTGTAGGCCTCGCGGATCAGCTTCAGCTCGGGCTTGCCGAGGTACGACAACTTGTCGTGCAGCGCGGCGAAAGATGCCGCCTGGGGCTTCGGCGCAGGCGCTGCCGCGGTGACGCGCTGAAACCCCTGCAGCGCAGACGGCAGCAGTTCGGCGGCGAACGAACGAATGCCCATGAAGCCCACTTTAGCGCGGATCAACGATCCGCAGCCGCGCGGGGGCTCGTGCTTTCAGTCCACCAACGACAAAGGGCGCCTTGCGGTGCCCTTGTCGTGAATGAAAAGCGCCTTGCGGCGCCCTTCGTGTGAATAGAAGGCGCCTTGCGGCGCCTATGGGGGCTGTGGCAGCGGCGGCAGATGCCGCCACCATCGCCTCAGATCGGCACGCGGCGCAGCATCTCGACACCGACCTCGCCGGCGGCGATTTCGCGCAGCGCGGTCACGCCGGGCTTGTTCTTGCTGTCGATCTTCGGCGCGTGGCCTTGGCTCAGCATGCGCGCACGGTAGGTGGCCGCCAGCACGAGCTGGAAACGGTTGGGTATTTTGTGCAGGCAGTCTTCGACGGTGATGCGGGCCATGAGACGGGTTTCCTTCGCGAAGGCCGACTGCCCATTCAGAGCAGATCGAGGGCTTTGAACACCTGGGATTTGTTGCGCCGCTGCGCGGCGAACTTCAACCGCTGGGAATGCACGACCGTCTTGAGGTCGAACAGCGCGGTTTCGAACAGGGCGTTGATTATAACGAAGTCGAAGTCGCGGGCGTGGGCCACCTCGATGCGGGCGTTGGCCATGCGGGTTTCGATGACCGCGGGGGCGTCCTCGCCGCGGCGCAGCAGGCGCTGGCGCAGTTCGTTCCAGCTCGGCGGCAGGATGAAGATCAGCACCGCATGCGCGAACAGCTGCTTGATCTGCAACGCGCCCTGCCAATCGATTTCGAGCACCACATCTTCGCCGGCAGCCAGGCGGGACTCGATGGCCTTGCGCGAAGTGCCGTACAGATGTCCGTGCACCTCGGCCCACTCAAAGAAGTCGCCGTGTTCGACCATGGCGCGAAAACGCGCTTCATCGATGAACCAGTACTCGCGACCATCCTGCTCCTGGCCGCGCGGTGCCCGCGTGGTGTGCGACACCGACAGCGCGAGATGCGAATCGAGTTCGAGCAACGCGTTGACCAGGCTCGATTTGCCGGCACCGCTCGGCGCGGCCACGACAAACAGGTTGCCGGGCGTTTCGATCATCGCGGGCGCGCGCTTCATGCAGCGGCAAGTGTAGGTCCGCGTCGCCCGCATCGGCCGCGGCCGCGTCGCGTGCGCGTGACATGCCCCTCGGAACTGCCTCAAAACACCGTGTGGCGCGTCTCCAACTGGATGTCCACCGCGCGCAGCAGAGCTTGAAGGTCGAGCGGCTTGGGCAGAAAGTCCGACGCGCCACTGGTCAGCGCAGCGTCGATGCGCTGGGCCGACGTGTCGGCCGACACCACGATCACCGGTATGCGCGCCAGTCGCGGGTCTTCCCGGATCAGCTGCAGCACCTGCAGGCCGTCGATGTCGGGCAGGCCCACGTCGAGCAGAATCAGATGCGGTGGCCGTTGCCGCACAGCGGCCAGGCCGTCACGGCCATTGACGGCCACCGACAGCTCGATCTGCGGCCGATTGGCCAGCATGCCGCGCATCAGTTCGACGTTGGTTTCGTTGTCTTCGATGTACAGCACGCGACGGGCCGAATACAGCTCGTCGTCGGCTTCTCCGAGCGGCGTGTCCGGTGTCGTCGGCTGGGGCCGGCGCGGTGCCGGCAGCGTGAGCGTGAACACCGAGCCGTTGCCCGGTTGGCTGTGTACCTGCAGCGAACCGCCCATCAATTCAGTCAGCCGTTTCGCGATCACCAGGCCGATGCCGGTGCCCTCGACGCCGAGGCGCTCGCGGCCCAGGCGGTTGAACGGCTGGAACAGCCGCTCGATCTGTTCGGCCGTCATACCCAGGCCGGTGTCGGCAATCTCGATCTCGACGCGCGGACCGGGCAACGCACGACTGCACACCAGCACATGGCCGTCTTCGCGGTTGTACTTGACGGCGTTGGACAGCAGGTTGATCAGCACCTGGCGCACGCGCACCGCATCGCCGCGCACCTCGGGTGCGCCATCGGACAGGTCGCGCACGACCGTGATGCGCCGCCGCTGCGCTGCCGCGTCGATCATCGCGATCGATGCCTCGATCGTCTCACGCACGTCGATGCGCTGGTCGTGCAGCGCCAACGTGCCGGCCTCGACGCGCGACAGGTCGAGCACGTCGTTGATCATCGCCAGCAGGTGCCAGCCGGCCTGCTGGATGCGTGTGAGCCATTCGCGCCACGACGGCTGCAGTTGCGCGCCGGCGTGGTTGTCGAGCAGCTGCGCGAAGCCGAGGATCGCGTTCAGCGGCGTGCGCAGTTCGTGGCTCATGCGCGCCACGAATTCGCTCTTGGCCCGGTTGGCGACCTCGGCGCGTTCGCGTTCGCGCTCGAGCTCGCGCAGGCGCAGCGTTTCGCTCAGATCCTGCACCGTGCCCACCGCATGCACCTCGCGGCCGTCGACGTCACGCACCATGCGCACGCTCACGCTCACCGGCACGCTGCGGCCGCTGCGGTGGCGGTAGACCATCTGCCGCCCGGTGGCTGCGTCACCAGGGGCGTTGTCGGCATCGGGTTCGTCGGCATGCGCCAACAGCTGCGTCACATTCATCTGGCGCAGTTCGTCCAGCGTGTAGCCGGTGAGGCGGCAGTACGCCGGGTTGGCATTGAGGATGCGGCCATCGGGTGCGGTCTGAACGAGGCCTGCGCTGACCGTGTCGAAGATGCTGCGCAGTTCGTGCTCGTTGATCGCCGCCGCGCGTTCGGCGTGACGCCGCTCGCGCGCCTCGCGTTGCGCGACACCGGTCATCACCAGGAGCAGCGCCGCGAGCAGCGTCGCGCCGACCCAGGCCGGGCCGGCCACCAGCCAGACGTTCCAATGACCGCCTTCGCGCATCGCATCAGCCAGAGGGCGCTGCACACGCAGCATCCAGCGGCGCCCGCCAAACTCGGCGCCCTCGGACAACGCCAGCGTCGCGTCGCGCGCCGTGCTGGCGTCGCAGCCTGCGGGTCCGGCGAGCCGGCGCCAGCGTGCGCCGTCATCGAGGTCGAGCACGCACAACGTCAAGCCTGTGGCGCGCGACTCGCCGGTGCCGAGCAGGCGCGGTAGGTCGACCGTGGCCGTGACGATGCCACCCATGCGGCCATCAAGCAGGCGCAATGGCCGCATCAACATCAGACGCAGCTCTTGCCCTGCCGGGTCGCTGGCATACGCGGGTGTTGCGCGCTCCGGCCCGCCGCCCAGCGCGCGCAGCAGCGTGGGTCGCAGTTCGGGTTGCGACAGCAGGTTGAGGCCGGGCTCGGCGTGCTGCGGCTCGCGCGGTTGCGTCGCGCGGTGGCGCCACACAAGCGCATCGGCATCGGCTCGCAGCTGCTCTGCGGGCACCCCGTTCGCGCTGTCGTGCAGGCGCGCGTTGATGGGGTTGCGGTCCAAGCGCTCGAGCCAGCCGAACTCCAGCACGCCCGCGGTGCCCATCCACGGCAAGGCGAGCACGTGGAACTGCTCGCTGCCGACGCGCGCTTGTGTCAGCAGCAGCGCACCGTGCAGCGCGTTGACGCCGTTCAAGACGCGGTTCAGCTGTTCGCGGACCACGCCGACGTGCGTGCGTGCGTCTTCGTCGAACGCCTCCTGTGCATGCTGCAGGTCCCAGCGTGCGAGCGTGACCAGAGCCGCCACCAGCGCCACCAACGCGAGCGCGAGCGGCATGCCCACCGGCACGCGGCGCGCGCGCCAGTGCACGCGCGGATCGCCGAACAATGTCCATGCCAGCGGCGTGAACAACACCATGCCGCCGGCCGCGGCGCCAGCCTGCAGCAACGCGGTCAACGCGACGCCGCCAGCGGCCGATCCGGCCGACGCACTTGCGACCGCCGATGGCAGGGCGCCGGCCGCGGCGGCGAGCAGGGCGGGTCGCAGCAGATCGGTGAAGAAGTCGCGCGTGTTCTCCAGCAGCAGTCGCTGCTCGCGATGGCGACGGTGCAACAACCAGACTCCAACGGCCGCATGCACGCCAGTGGCGCGCCACGGCGATCGCGGCACCGCCGTTCATGCCAAAGCCGCTGCCGATCCAGGCGCCGAGGACCAGGGCGGGCCAAGCGATCCAGCCCCATACCGCTGAAGCGGCAAGCACCAAACCGGCTGCGGGTGCAATCGCGGCCATCGTGCCGACCGGCGAGGCAAACTGCGGAGTCAGGCGCACCAGCAAGGCCACCGACAAGGTCAGTGCGAGCAGCAGCAGGCCGCGATGCAACGAGATGGGAGATTGGGCGCTTGACATGGCCGGCATGGGACCAGCGCCGATATTAGGTCAGCACGGCGCGCTGCGCCGCAACTTCACGATCGATGGTGCGGCATATCAACGCCCGTGCGTTTGAGCGCGTTCGCGATGCGCGGATGTGCTATTCGATGTTCTGCACCTGCTCGCGCAGCTGTTCGATCAGCACCTTCATGTCGACCGCGATGTTGGTCATCTCCAGCGTCGCTGACTTGGAGCCCAGCGTGTTGGCTTCCCGGTGCAGTTCCTGGATCAGGAAGTCAAGCCGCTTGCCGATCTCGCCGCCGACCGCCAGCAGGCGGTCGATCTCATCGAGGTGCGAACCCAGGCGGGCCAACTCCTCGGCCACGTCGATGCGCAATGCGAACGCAGCGGCCTCGCTCAGCGCGCGCTCGCGCGGCGAGTCGGTGTCGCTGCCGCCGGCCGTGGCGAGCGCTTCGTTCCAGCGCTCGATGAAACGCTGCTGCTGTCGCTGCACCAAAGCCGGGACCAAGGGCTCGGCCTGCTTGGCCAGCGCACGCAGTTGCTGCACGCGGTCGCGCAGCACTTCGACCAGACGTGCCCCTTCGCGAGCCCGCGCATCGCGCAAAGCGTGAGCACATTCACGCGTGGCCTGCAGCGTCGCCGCTTGCAGGCCTTCATCGATGCCGCCCGGCCGGCTCCATTGCAGGACTTCGTACACGCTCAGGGCGCGTGCTTGCGGCAGCCAGGCTTGCACGTTGGCCTCGAGCCGTGCAAGGCGGTTGAGCTGTTCGGGCGCGGGAATGGTGATGCCCGCTTCGGCATCCCGCTGCGTCGCCACGCGAAGTTCGACCTTGCCACGGCGCACCTGCGCGGCCACCGCCTCGCGCAGAGCCGGCTCGAGGCTGCGCAATTCGTCGGGCAAGCGCAAAGCGAGATCGAAGAAGCGCCCGTTGACAGAACGCAACTCCACCGTGACGGCCGCGCGTGAAGTCGTGCTGTCTTGCGCGTGTGCAGCAGGGGCTGCCGTGGCGCTTGCGAAACCGGTCATGCTGTAGACTGTCATCGCCACTTCGCGCCACGAAAATTCGATTATGTCAAAGCCGAAACCAGCGCCGTTGCCGGCTGGCACTGTGGTGGGTGGATACCAGGTCGTCAAGAAGCTGGCCGCCGGCGGCTTTGGTGTGGTGTACCTGGCCGAAGACGACAGCCGTCATCTGGTCGCAATCAAGGAATACCTGCCGGCTTCGCTGGCCGAGCGTTCGCCGGGTGAGTTGACGCCGCGCGTCAAACCCGAGAAGCAGCCGCTGTACCGCCTGGGCCTGAAGAGCTTCTTCGAAGAAGGTCGTTCGCTCGCACAGATCAGCCACCCGAGCGTGGTGAGCGTGCTGAACTTCTTCCGCGAGAACGAAACCGTCTACATGGTGATGAACTACCTGCAGGGCGACACGCTGCAGGATTTCATCGTCACCGCGCGCGACTTGAAGCGAGACAAGGTGTTTCGCGAGTCGACGATCCGTTCGCTGTTCGACGAGATCCTGCGTGGCTTGCGCATCGTGCACCAGCACAAGATGCTGCACTTGGACATCAAGCCGGCCAACATCTTCATCACCAACGACAACAAGGCGGTGATGCTCGACTTCGGCGCTGCGCGCGAGGTGCTGAGCAAAGAGGGCAACTTCATCCGCCCGATGTACACACCCGGCTTCGCAGCACCCGAGATGTACCGCCGCGACGGCACGCTGGGTCCGTGGACCGACATCTACGCGATCGGCGCGTGCATCTACGCCTGCATGCAGGGCTATCCGCCCAACGACGCGCCGCAGCGCATCGACAAGGATCGCCTCGCGCTCAGCCTCTCTCGGCTGCGCAACGTGTATTCCGACAACCTGATCGAAGTGACCGAATGGTGCATGTCGCTCGATCCGCTGTCGCGGCCGCAAAGCGTGTTCGCGCTGCAGAAGGAGTTGGCGCGCGAGACCGAACGCCGCTACACCAAGCTCAGCTTCGGCGAGCGCCTGAAGCTGCAGCTCGAGAACCTGAAGACCGGCGCAAAACCGTGAGCCCCCACGTCGCTCCGCTCCTGCCCCCCGAGGGGGCTGGCCGTCCTTGGGGCGGCCCGGCGGACGGCCGCCCGGACCCCCACAACTAGAAGAGCCGCATGCGATTCTCCGTCTACCAAGTCAGCCGCAAGGGCGGCCGCGACAAGAACGAAGACCGCATGGGCTATTGCTACACGCGCGACGCCGGCCTGTTCGCGCTCGCCGATGGCATGGGCGGCCACCCCGAGGGCGAGGTGGCGTCGCAGCTGGCGTTGCAAACCTTGGCCGCGCTGTTCCAGCGCGATGCCAAGCCGATGCTGGCCGAGCCGCTGAAGTTCCTGCACGAGGCCATCATCGCGGGCCATCACCAGCTGCTGCGCTACGCGACCGAGAAGGCGCTGATCGACACGCCACGCACGACCGTCGTGGCGTGCCTGATGCAGGGCAATGCCGCGTACTGGGCGCACTGCGGCGACTCGCGCCTGTACCTGGTGCGCGGCGACAAGCTGGTTGCTCGCACGCGCGACCATTCGTACTCCGAACTGCAGGAAACCTTGTCGCAAGTCGTGCCGGTGGGCGAGCGCTTCAACCGCAACGTGCTGTTCACCTGCCTGGGTTCACCCGGCAAGCCGGTGGTCGACACCGCCGGCCCGCTGCTGCTGCAGCCGCACGACCGCGTGCTGCTGTGCTCCGATGGCTTGTGGGGCAGCGTGAGCGATGCGGTGATCACCGAACACCTCGCGTCGCGGCCGATCTCCGACGCGGTGCCCGATCTGGTCGAGCTGGCGCTGCGCAACGGCGGCGCCAAGAGCGACAACGTGACCGTGCTCACCGCCGAGTGGGAAGCGGCCGAAGACGGCGACGGCGCGGCCGAGGTGTCGACGCAGGCGCTGGGCGAAGAGGTATTCGCCTCCACCATCCAGGCCAGCTTGCTGAACGACAGCCCGCCGGTCGACGAGCTCGACGAAGCGGAGATCGAACGTTCGATCCGCGAGATCAACGAAGCGATCAAGCGCTCGTCGCAGAAGAAGAACTAGGCCCCCTTGCTTGCTGCGCTCGCTTCCCCCCGAGGGGGCGTCGCCGCCTTGGGGCGGCCCGGCGGCGGCTAGACTTCGTCCCCATGAGTTCCTACCAGCGCACGTCAGACCGTGCAGCGGACGCTTTGCGTCCCATTTCGATCCATCGCCAGTACACGCGCCACGCCGAAGGCTCGGTGCTGGTGGCGTTCGGCGACACCCAGGTGCTGTGCACCGCGTCGGTCGAGGACAAGGTGCCGCCGCACAAACGCGGCAGCGGTGAGGGCTGGGTCACGGCCGAGTACGGCATGCTGCCGCGCGCCACGCACACGCGCGGCGACCGCGAGGCCGCGCGCGGCAAGCAGAGCGGCCGCACGCAGGAGATCCAGCGGCTGATCGGCCGCGCGATGCGTTGCGTGTTCGACCTCGGCGCGCTCGGCGAGCGCACCATCGTGCTCGATTGCGACGTGCTGCAGGCCGATGGCGGCACGCGCACCGCGGCGATCACCGGCGCCTACGTCGCCGCGCACGATGCGGTGACGTGGCTGCTGGCCAAGCGGGCGATCGCCGCCTCGCCGTTGCGCGACCAGGTGGCCGCGGTGTCGGTGGGCATCGTGCAAGGCACGCCGCTGCTCGACCTCGAGTACATCGAAGACTCCGCCTGCGACACCGACATGAACGTGGTGATGACGGGCTCGGGCGGTTTCGTCGAGGTGCAGGGCACGGCCGAGGGCGCGAGCTTCTCGCGCCGCGAGATGGACGCGCTGCTCGGCCTCGCCGACAAAGGCATCCGCGAATTGCTGGCGGCGCAACGCGCGGCTTTGGGTCTGGCGTGATGCGTTTGGTGCTGGCGTCGAACAACGCCAAGAAGCTGATCGAGCTGCAGGGCCTGTTCGCCGGCTTGCCGGTGGAACTGGTGGCGCAAGGCACGCTGCAGATCGCAGAAGCCGACGAGCCCCACGGCACCTTCGTCGAGAACGCCCTGACCAAGGCGCGCCACGCCGCGCAGCAATCGGACGGAGCCGCCATCGCCGACGACTCGGGCCTGTGCGTGGACGCGCTGGGCGGCGAGCCTGGCGTGGTATCGGCGCACTACGCGCCGGCAGTTCGCGGCGACGGTGATCGCGAGCAGCGGCGCGCACGCCAAGACGCGGCCAACAACACGCTGCTGCTGCAGCGCATGACCGGTGTGACCGACCGGCGTGCGCGTTTCGTGAGCACACTGGTCGCGCTGCGCCATGCGCGACGATCCTGAACCATTGATCGCCATCGGCCGCTGGGAGCTCGAGCTGCTGCCCGCGCCGCGCGGCAGCGGCGGCTTCGGCTACGACCCGCTCGTGCGTGTGCCGACGCACGACCGCAGCGTGGCCGAACTCGATGTCGCGCTGAAGAACGACATCAGCCACCGCGCGCTGGCCGCGCAGCAGATGCGCCGCCTGATGCGCGAGGTCTGGCATTTGGGCTGAAGGCCATGCCTGCCGCCACCGTCGAGCATCACCTGCGGCCCGGCACGCTGCAACTGCCGGCGCTGCCGCCGCTGGCGCTGTACGTGCACCTGCCGTGGTGCCTGGCGAAGTGCCCGTACTGCGACTTCAATTCGCACGAGATTCAGCCGAAGGCGTTGCCTGAGCGGCGCTACCTCGACGCATTGCGTCGCCGACCTCGAGGCCGCGCTGCCGCTGGTCTGGGGCCGGCCGGTGGTCAGCGTGTTCATCGGCGGCGGCACGCCGAGCCTGTTTTCGCCCGACGGCATCGACCGCGCTGATCTCGAGCGTGCGCAGCCTGCTGCCGCTGGAGCCGGGTTGCGAGATCACGCTCGAGGCCAACCCGGGCACGTTCGAGCGCGAGCGCTTTCGCGCCTTTCGCGCGGCCGGCGTCAACGCGCCTGTCGATCGGCGTGCAGAGCTTCGACGACACGCTGCTCAAGCGCATCGGCCGCGTGCACGACGCCGCCCAGGCGCGCGCCGCGGTGGAAGAAGCGAGCGAGACCTTCGAGCGCTTCAACATCGACCTGATGTATGCGCTGCCGCGGCAGACGCTGGCACAGCTGCACGGCGACCTCGACCAGGCGCTGGCCTACGAGCCGCCGCATCTGTCGGTGTACCACCTGACGATCGAGCCCAACACGCGTTTCGCGCTCGATCCGCCCGAACTGCCCGACGACGACCTGGCCAGCGAGATGCTCGATGCGATCGTCGATCGCATCGCACGCTGCAGGGCTCAACCGCTACGAGGTGTCGGCATTCGCGCGACCGGGCCGCGAGTGCCTGCACAACCTCAACTACTGGCAGTTCGGCGACTACCTCGGCATCGGCGCCGGCGCGCACGGCAAGATCAGCTTTCCCGCACCGCGTCGCTGCGCCAGGAGCGCTGGCGCGAGCCGATGACCTACATCGACAAGGCGTTGGCCGGCGCAGCCGTGAGCAACGAACACGAGGTGCCGCGCGATGCGCTCGCTTTCGAGTTCATGCTCAACGCGCTGCGCTTGCGCGATGGCTTCAAGACGCAGGCGTTCGTCGAGCGCACCGGCTTGCCGCTGTCGTCGATTGAACCGTCGCTGCGTCAAGCCGAGGCACGCGGCCTCATCGAGCGCGACGCGACGTCGGTGCGCCCGAGCGTGCGCGGCTTCGACTTTTTGTCGGACCTGCAGCAGCTTTTCCTGCCGCCGTCTTGACGGACGCCGCGAGCCCGCGTGCGCCGACATGGGCGACGCGTCGCTGGCCGACCAGGCGCGCGCCGACGCATCGATCTGTGTGTGCAGCCAGCGCCGCAGCGTGGCCAGCGGCAGCCAGTCGTGCAGGTCTGGCGGGTAGACGAGCCAGTAGGCGTCGACCATCGCCTCGTGCAACGCCAAGGACGACAGGCGGAACAGCTTGCGCTCGCGCAGGGCATCGGCGGCCAGCACTTCGCGCGACAGCGCGATGCCCATGTTCTGCTCGGCCGCCTGCAGCATCAGACCGGCATCGTTGAACACCGCCACCGGATTCACGCGCACTTTCAGGCCGGACAGCGCAAACCAGCGCTCCCACAGGTCGGCCTGCCCGAGCAAGGGCTCGTGCGCCAGTGCGGCCACGTCCTTGCCGGTCAGGCGCTGCGCGGCCTGCGGCGAGCCGACCGGCACGCGGCGGCGAGTCGATCAGGCGCATCGGCATGCAGTCCGCGCCACACGCCATTGCCCTGGCGCAAGCGCGGCGTGAAAGCCCTCGCGCTGCAGGTCGACCACCTGCTGCGAGGCATGGAGCTCGAGCGCGATGTCGGGGTGCTTCGCATGCCAGTCGCCCATGCGCGGCAACAGCCAGCGCTGCGCGAACGACGGCAACACGGTCACACGCAGCCGCTGCTGCGCGCCCGAGGCCGCGGCCGCGGCCGAGCGCACGCCGTCGTCGAGCTTGATCCAGCGCCGGACTCGATCGCCTGCAGCAGGGCCGCTCCGGCGGCATTGAGCACGATGCGGCGTGCGCGCCGGTCGAACAGCTCGAAGCCGAGCTGCGTTTCGAGCAGGCGCATCTGCTGGCTCACCGCGCTGTGCGTCAAGTGCAGCTCGTCGGCGGCTGCGCGCAGGTTGCCGGTGCGTGCGATCACGCGAAAGCTCGGCAGGGTGTGCAGCGGGATCCGCGACATGGTCAGCATAGCTTACCAACTCATGCAGAACATGTCGATTCCACTGCGAACGATGGACAGACATACTGCCCAACATCGAACAGGAGCAATCGCATGGACACCATCCTTCAACGACCCGTTGCCGTCTCCCGCCCGGCGCTGACGCGCGTGCAAGACGCCGTCGTCAGGGGCTGGCAGCGCTGGCAGGCCGCGCGCCAGCGTGCCGCGGAGTTCGAGGCGCTGCGCCGTCTGAGCCCCGGCGTGCTGCACGACATCGGCGCGTTGCCCGAGTGGCAGAGCGCGGCGCAATACTGGCGCGAGCAGCGTGCGGCCGAACGCGACGCGATGTTCCGGGGCCTGGACTGAACTGCGCCGGCTCGAGGCGGCGCGTCACCGATCAGATGCGGTGGATCGTGGCGCCCGCCGTGCTCTGCAGGCGCGCGACCAGCGCCGCGGCGATGCGCGACAGCGGCAGCACCTCGTGCGCCGCGCCGCGGCGATGGCTTCGCGCGGCATGCCGAACACCACGCAGCTGGCCTCGTCCTGGCAGATGTTGTAGCTGCCGGCGTCGCGCATCTCGCGCATCGCCTGCGCGCCGTCGGCGCCCATGCCGGTGAGCATGACGCCGAGCGCGTTCGGGCCCGACCACGCGCGCGGCCGACTCGAACAGCACCTCGACCGACGGCTCGGTGGCGGTTCACCGGCTCGCCGTCGCGGACGCGCGCGATGTAGTTCGCGCCCGAGCGCTCGACCGCTCAGGTGCAAGCCGCCGGGCGCCAGGTAGGCGTGGCCGGGCAGCACGCGCTCGCCGTCGACCGCCTCCTTCGACGCGGATGCGGCACAGCGCCGTCGAGCCGCTTGGCGTAGCTGGTCGTGAAGCCGGGCGGCATGTGCTGCGTGATCAGGATCGCCGGGCAGTCGGCCGGCAGGTCCGATCAGCACGTCCTTGGTCGCCTCGGTGCCGCCGGTGGAGGCGCCGATGAAGATCAGCTTTTCGGTCGACAGCCGCCCGAGCAGCGGTGCCGGCGCGGCCGGGCTGCGCGGCGTGATCGGCTGGCGCGGCGGCGCGGTCGCCGAGCGGCGCACCTGCGCCTGCGCCGCGACGCGGATCTTGTCGGTGATGTCGTCGGCGAGCTGGCTCAGGCCGTCGGCCACGCCGATCTTGGGCTTGGCGACGAAGTCGACCGCGCCGAGTTCGAGCGCGCGCAGCGTCACCTCGGCACCGCGCTCGGTGAGCGTGCGAGACCATCACCACCGGCGTCGGCCGCAGCCGCATCAGCTTGCGCGAGGAAGTCGATGCCGTCCATGCGCGGCATCTCGACGTCGAGCGTGATCACGTCGGGGTTGCAGCGCGCGGATCATCTCGCGCGCCATGCAGCGGGTCGGCGGCGACGCCGACGCACTCCATGTCGGGCTGGCGATTGATGATCTCGCTCAGCAGGCTGCGCACCAGCGCCGAGTCGTCGACCACCACCACCGTGATTCGCGTGCGCGTGTCCATGCTCGTGGCGGCCTTCAGAACAGATCGACCGAGCCGCCGCCGGTGGCCTGCGGCGCGGCCTTCTGCGGCCGCGGCGCGCTCCTGCGCCACCAGCGCGTCGGCGTTGGTCGGCGCCAGGCGCTTGACCATCGCCTTGCCGCTGGCCGGCAGGAAGCACACCTTGCGCGGGTAGATGGTCGAGCACGTCCTTGCTCACCACCGGGATGCGTTCGGTGCTGCAGGTAGTCGAGCACGAACTGCGTGTTGCGCTCGCCGACGTTGAGGGTGGTCATCGCCGCGATCACCGCGCCGCCGCCGAACACCTTGGCCTCCAGCGTCGAGCGCGAGGCGCCGCGCTTCATCAACTCGTTGATCAGCAGCTCCATCGCGTACGAGCCGTAGCGGCCGGAGTCGCCCTGGCCCTCGGGCAGCATGAAGTGGTTCATGCCGCCGATGCGGCGCTCGCGGTCCCACAGGCAGGCGGCGATGCACGAGCCGAGCGTGGTCATGATCAGGATGTCTTCGTCGTGAGACGAAGAATTCGCCGGGCAGCACCTTGACCGCGTCGTTCTTGAAGTGGGCGTCGTAGAAGAAGAACGACGCTTCGCCGGGCGATCGCGGCGCCGTGCGCAGGCGTTCCAGGCGTGCGCTTCGCGCGATCGGCGAGGGCGAGGAGGCGGCCAGAGTCACGTCACACCTTCACGTAGATCGTCTTGCCGCGCAGGCGGAACAGGTCGCGCGACGTCGGTGAAGTTCTCGGAGTGGCCCACGTACAGCAGGCCCTGCGGCCGCATCGCGCCGTGCATGCCGCTCGAGCACGCGGCGCTGCGTCGGCGGCGTCGAAGTAGATCATCACGTTGCGGCAGAACACGATGTCGAAAGGCTCGCCCAGCGTCCCAGCGCGCGTCCATCAGGTTGAGCGTGCGGAACGCGACGAGCCGTGCCACGCCGGGCTTGACGCGGATGCGCGCCTTCGTTGGCGCCGGTGCCGCGCAGGAAGTGGCGCTGCAGCCGCTCGGGCGTGAGGCCGCGCGCATCGGCGTCGTAGACGCCCGCTGCGCGGCGGCCAGCACGTGGTGTCGATGTCGCTGGCCACGATCTCGGCGCGCGAGCCGTTGCCGAAGCGTCTCGTCCACCATCATCGCGATCGAGTAGGCCTCCTCGCCGGTCGACGAGGCCGAGCACCAGATGCGCGCGGCCGCGCACTGCGCGCTCGCGCAAGTCGTCGTGCGAGGTGGTCGAAGTGGTGCGACTCGCGAAAGAACGAGGTCAGGTTGGTCGTCAGGCCGTTGACGAACTCTTGCCATTCGTCGCGCGCGTCGTGGCCGCTCGATTGCAGCCACCGAGGTACTCGGCGAACGTGCGGTGCCCGGTTTCGCGCAGGCGTCGCGACAGCCGGCTGTAGACCATGGCCTGCTTGCTGGCGTGCAGGCTGATGCCGGCGTGGTCGTAGATCAGGCGCCGCACACGCTCGAAGTCCTGCGCCGAAAACGCGAACTCCTGCTCCTCGGCAGGGAGCATCGACGGTTGAGCGGCGCGCAGGGCGGCAGACATGGCAAGACAGCGGACGACGAGGCATCTTGCCGGCGAGAGGGTGCGCGCGGGCCGCGAGATGGGGCGCGTTTTGCGCTCATTTCACAGGGCTGTTACCTGGGGAGGCACTGCTAGACTGGCCTTCAACATTGCACCCGCATTCGCACGTTGGACCCTCGCGACCGCGCCACGCCGCAACCGCGCCCGCCGAGCGCGCCGGCGGAGCGCATGCCGCCGCCCGTTGACGCGACGTCTGCAAGCTCACTGCGGCCCGAGGTCGCACTGCAACTGCTCGAACAATCCGGCCATGGCCCGCTGCCGGGCACGCCGGGCACCGACGCGTGGCTGCAGGCGCTGATCGATGCGCTGGTCGACTTGTCGAGCCGCGACGCACTGACCGGCCTGGCCAACCGGCGCAGCTTCGAGCTCGCGTTGTCGCGCGAAATCGACCGCGTGGCCCGTTCGGGCGAACCGGCTCTGCTGCTGACGCTCGACATCGACCACTTCAAGCGGGTCAACGACACCACGGCCACGCCGCTGGCGACCAGGTGATTCGTGCGGTCGGACACGTGCTGGCTGAAACGGTGCGGCCGATGGACATGGTGGCGCGGGTCGGCGGCGAGGAATTCGCGATCGTGCTGCCCAACTGCCCGGCCGCATTCGGCCCGCAGGTGGCCGAGCGCATCCGCACGCGTGTGGCACGCCAGCCGGTGGAGATCGCGCCGGGCGAACACGTGAACGTCACGGTCAGCGTGGGCGGTGCGTTCGCACCGCAATGGGTGCGTACCACCGCGCGCCTGTGGATGGATCGCGCCGACCTGCAGCTGTACCGCGCCAAGAGCGAGGGCCGCAACCGCTGCTGCCTGGAACCCGCCGCCGTGTCGCTGGTGAGCGCCGAAGAGAAGGGGCTGCTGTTCGCCAGCTCGACATTTCAGGACCTGACATGAAGCCCGATGGCGCCTCACTCCATTCGCTGTCCCCCGAGGGGGCTTCGGTGCCTTGCGGGGCGGCCGTGCGGGCGCCGACATGAACACCGCCACTCAGCAGCGGTGCGCGGGTCACCGCCGTCACCAGCGGCAAGGGCGGCGTCGGCAAGACCTTTGTCACCGCCAATCTCGCAGCGGCGCTGGCGCGCCAGGGCGAGCGCGTGCTGGTGCTCGACGCCGACCTCGGCCTGGCCAACCTCGACGTCGTGCTCAACCTGTACCCCAAGCTCACGCTGCACGACGTGTTCACCGGCCAGACGCGGCTCGAGGATGCGATCCTGCCCGCGCCGGGCGGCTTCTCGGTGCTGCTGGCGGGCTCGGGCATGATCGAATACTCGCGCCTGACGCCCAGGTGCGCGACCAGCTGCACGAGGTCATCGCAGCACGTGCGGCCGCGTTTCGACCACGTGCTGCTCGACACCGGCGCCGGCATCTCCGACGTGGTGCTGTACACGGTGTCGCTGGCCGACGAGGTGCTGATCGTGGCCACGCCGGAGCCCACCTCGCTGACCGATGCCTACGCCACGATCAAGGTGCTGGCCACCACGCAGCCGCGGCGCCTGATCCGGCTGCTGGTCAACCAGGTGCAGCGTGCCGGTGAAGGCCGCGCCATCCGCAAGCAGCTGCAGCTGGTGGTCGACCGCTACGTCAGCACCAACCTCGACAAGCCGGTGATGATCGAGCTGCTCGGCGAGGTGCCCTTCGATGCCGCGGTGCGCGAGTCGGTGATCAAGCGCGAGCTGCTGATCGAGCATGCACCGGGCGCTCCGGCGGCGGTGGGCATCGCCGCAGCCGCATCGAAGCACTGGCCGGTTGATGCTCCGTCAATGGCTGAAGCGGCAACGCCGTTCCAACGGCTCGGCGGCGAAAGCGCGGTGCGTGCGCTGGTCGACCGCTTCTACGACCTGATGGACCTGGAACCGCAGTACCAGATCATCCGCGTGCTGCATCCCACCACGCTCGACGGCTCGCGCGACAAGTTGTTCTGGTTCTTGTGCGGCTGGCTCGGCGGGCCCAATCACTACATCGACCGCTTCGGCCATCCGATGCTGCGCGCGCGGCACCTGCCGTTTGCGATCGGCGATGCCGAACGTGACCAGTGGATGGCGTGCATGGCCCAGGCGCTGCAAGAGTGCGGCGTCGAGCCGGACCTTGCCGCGGGGCTGCAGCCAGGCGTTTCAGGGCACGGCCGACTGGATGCGCAACCGCGCGTCCTGACAGGGGCTCGGGTTCACTCTTTCGCACCGCGCGGCGCCAGCAGACACCAGCAACGCGCCGGCGCCGCCTTGCGCGCCGCTGGCCTGCGCGAAGGCGATCACTTCGCCGCGCTGCGCGAGCCAGCGCTGCACCTTGTCCTTGAGCACCGGTTGCCGGCCCGGTGAGCCGTTGCCCTTGCCGTGCACCACGCGCACGCAGCGCTGGCCGCGCCGATGCGCTTCGCGCAAGAAGGCGGCCAGGCGCTCGCGCGCCTCCTCGCGCGTGAGCCCGTGCAGATCGAGCTCGCCTTGGATCGCCCACTGGCCGCGCCGCAGCCGCACCGGCACGTCGGCACCGATGCCGGGGCGGCGAAAGCTCAGACCATCGTCGGTGAGCAGCAGCGACTCGACGTCGACCTCATCGGACAGCGCCTCGCGCATCGCCTCGCGCTCGTCGCGTTCGCGCTGGTGCGGATGCGGTTCCGGCCGCGGGCGCGGCACCTCGGCGCGCCCGTTGTCGCGCAGGCTCTGCACGGGGCCCACGGCTTCGGCGAACACATTGCGTGCCTGCTGCTCGCGCAGCGCTTGCTCCGCGCGCTGCGCCGTCAACGCGGCTTGGGTCTCCTGCTCGCGCTGCATCCGCTCGCGCAGCGCCTTCAACTGCTCGAGCCCACGCACTTTCATCGTGCCCCCGTGGCGCTGCGCGCGCTCCTCGAGCGAGCGCCTCCGGAACGGCCGCGCGCCGCTCACAACAACCCCCGCTCGGCGAACGACACCACCTCGCCGCGGCCCACCACCAGGTGATCGAGCACGCGCACGTCGACCAGCTGCAGCGCCGACTTCAACGACTGGGTCAGGAACTCGTCGGCGCGCGAGGGCTCGGCGGTGCCCGACGGGTGGTTGTGCGCAAGGATCACCGCTGCGCTGTTCAGCTCCAGGGCGCGGCGCACGACCTCGCGCGGGTAGACGCTGGTCTGCGTGAGCGTGCCGCGGAACATCTCCTCGTGCTTGAGCAGGCGATGCTGGTTGTCGAGGAACAGCACCGCAAACACCTCGAAGCCCAGCGCGCCGATCGCCAGCGCCGCGAAGTGCTTGACGGCGACGGGGTTGTCGAACACCGGCGTTTGCGCCAGCTGCTGGCCAAGCGCTCGCCGCGCGATCTCGAACACCGCGGCCAGCTCGGCGCGTTTGGCCGGGCCAAGCCCCTTCACGCCGGCCAGCTGCCGCGCGTCGGCATGCGAGCAGCCCGGCCAGGCCGCCGAAGCGCTCGAGCAGCGGCCTGGGCCAGTCGAGCACGCCTTGGCCGGGCAGGCCGGTGCGCAACAGCAGCGCCAGCAGCTCGACGTCGGCCAAGGCCTGCGGGCCCAGAGCGAGCAGCTTTTCGCGCGGTCGCGTGGCGCTCGGCAGATTCTTGATCGACATGCTCGCCACACCCCGCCGCACGTGGGCATCCATCGGGGCGCCCCTTTAGAATCGCGCACGAGTCTAGTCGCATCGCTCGCCCACTCGTGAAACCTGTCGACACGGGGTCGTTCCTGACCCTGCACTACCGCCTGGCCGGCCCCGACGGCGCCGACGTGATCAACACGTTCGGCGCCCAGCCGGCCACGCTGTCGCTCGGCGAGGGCCAGCTCGCGCCGGCGATGGAGGCGCTGCTGATCGGGCTGACGCCGGGCGCGGCACGAGACGTTCGAGCTCGACCCGGGCGAGGCATTCGGCGAGCGCAAGCCCGAGCTGCTGCAGCGCGTGGCGCGTTCGCTGCTGGCGAGCTCGGCGAGCGCCGATGACCACCGGTTCGAGGTCGGCGACGTGGTGCAGTTCCCGCGCCCGACGGCGAGCCGGGCTTCGCCGGCGTGGTGCGCGAGGCCGCCGCCGACTGGCTGCTGTTCGACTTCAACCACCCGCTCGCGGGCCAGCGCGTGACCTTCGAGGTCGAGCTGATCGGGGTGCTGTGATGGACGCGGGCCCGCAACTCACCGACGTCTCGCTGGCCGAGCCGCGCGGCTTCTGCGCCGGCGTCGACCGCGCGATCGAGATCGTCGAGCGCGCGCTCAGGCGCTTCGGCGCGCCGATCTACGTGCGCCACGAGATCGTGCACAACACCTACGTCGTCAACGACCTGAAGGCCAAGGGCGCGATCTTCATCGAAGACCTCGCCGACGTGCCGCGCCGGCGCCACGCTGGTGTTCAGCGCGCACGGCGTCAGCAAGGCGGTGCGCGAGGAGGCGCAGGCGCGCGGCTTCCAGGTGTTCGATGCCACCTGCCCGCTGGTGACCAAGGTGCACGTCGAGGTGGCAAAGCTCGCGCGCGAGGGCTACGAGTTCGTGATGATCGGCCACAAGGGCCATCCCGAGGTCGAGGGCACGATGGGCCAGCTGTCGCGAGGGCATCTACCTGGTCGAGGACGTGGCCGACGTGGCCGCGCGTGAAGCCGCTGGGCGACAAGCTGGCGGTGGTGACGCAGACCACGCTATCGGTGGACGATGCGGCCGAGATCCTCGCCGCCGTGAAGCGGCGCTTCCCGCATGTGCGCGAGCCGAAGAAGCAGGACATCTGCTATGCCACGCAGAACCGGCAGGATGCGGTGAAGCTGCTGGCACCGAAGGTCGACGTGGTGATCGTCGTCGGCAGCCCGACCAGCAGCAACAGCAACCGCCTGCGCGAGCTGGCCGAGCGCCTGGGCACGCCCGCCTACATGGTGGAAGGCGCAGCCGATCTGCGCGACGAATGGTTCGTCGATCGCCCGCGCGTCGGCCTGACCGCCGGCGCCTCGGCGCCCGAGGTGCTGGTGCAGCAGGTGATCGCGCGTCTGCGCGCGTTCGGCGCGACCAGTGTGCGCGCGCTTGCCGGGCGTGCAGGAGACGGTGCACTTCCCGCTGCCCAAGGGCCTGGGCGACAAGTCGATGCAAGAAGTGGCGGCGTCGCGATCGTGACCGCCGTGCCTGAACACGCGCCGCGCGCGGTGCGCCATCGGCCGCTTGCGCACCGACCCCATCGAATCGCCAAGGATCCCTTCATGCTCGACATCGCCCTACTGCGCCGCGATCTGCCCGGCGTGATCGCCAGGCTCGAACGCGCAAGAACCCGCAGCCTTTCCTCGACGTGACGCGTTTCTCCGCGCTCGAGGCCGAGCGCAAGCAACTGCAGATGCGCACCGAGGAGCTGCAGGCGCGCCGCAACGCGCTGTCCAAGCAGATCGGCCAGCTCAAAGGCGAAGGGCGACGACGCATCGGCCGAGATGGCCGAGGTGGCCGGCATCGGCGACGAACAGAAGAGCGGTGCCGCGCGCCTCGATGCGATCCAGGCCGAACTGGCGATGATGCTGATGAGCGTGCCGAACCTGCCGCAAGACGAGCGTGCCGGTGGGCGCCGACGAGACGGCCAACGTCGAGGTGCGGCGCTGGGGCACGCCGCGGGCGTTCGACTTCGCGCCCAAGGACCATGTGGACTTGGGCGCGCCGCTGGGGCTGGACTTCGAGACCGGCGCCAAGCTGAGCGGCTCGCGCTTCACGTTCCTGCGCGGTCCGGCGGCGCGGCTGCATCGCGCACTGGCGCAGTTCATGCTCGACGTGCAGACGCGCGAGCACGGCTACACCGAGTGCTACACGCCGTACATCGTCAACCGCGAGATCCTCGAGGGCACCGGCCAGTTGCCGAAGTTCAAGGACGACATGTTCTGGGTGCTGCGCGGGCGGCGACGAGGAGCAGGCCGAGCAGTACCTGATCTCCACCTCCGAGATCTCGCTGACCAACACCGTGCGCGAGCAGATCCTCAAGGCCGACGACGCTGCCGATCAAGCTCACCGCGCACAGCCCGTGCTTTCGCAGCGAAGCGGGCAGCGCCGGGCGCGACACGCGCGGCATGATCCGCCAGCACCAGTTCGACAAGGTCGAGATGGTGCAGGTCGTGCATCCCGACGCCAGCTACGCGGCGCTCGAGGAGATGGTGGGCCACGCGGAGAGCGGTGCTGCAGAAGCTCGAGCTGCCGTACCGCGTGGTGCTGCTCTGCACCGGCGACATGGGCTTCGGCGTCGGCCAAGACCTACGACCTCGAGGTGTGGCTGCCGGCGCAGAACACGTATCGCGAGATCAGCAGTTGCTCGCAACTGCGAGGCCTTCCAGGCGCGGCGCATGCAGGCCCGCTTCCGCAACGCACAGGGCAAGACCGAACTGGTGCACACGCTCAACGGCTCGGGCCTGGCGGTGGGCCGCGCGCTCGTCGCGGTGCTCGAGAACCATCAGCAGGCCGACGGCTCGATCGCGATCCCGACGGCATTGCGCCCGTACCTCGGCGGTGCGGCGGTGCTGAAGCCTTGATCGACTAGAATCGCAGCCCCTCACCCGCCGACCCCGGGTGAGCGAATGGAGAGATGGCAGAGTGGTCGAATGCGCCGGACTCGAAATCCGGTTCACGGGTTCTCCCGTGACGTGGGTTCGAATCCCACTCTCTCCGCCACCCGCACGTATCACGCGAGATCACCAAGGCCTCAAGCGGGCCTTTTTTCATAGGTGAACGGCTGAGTGGTCCTATTTCAACTTGCGGCCAAAAGGCGACGGTGATCTGTGCCGAGCGGATGACTGCTTCAGACTGGACCGCGTCGTGCGCCCCCAGTCGCCCCCGGGGCCAAGCGGCCTCGACCCCCGAGCGACATGTGCCACCTGTCCGTCGCCCCGCAGTCCTGAACGCGCCTCCGTCGGGCCGGACCGCGGCTTGCCCCGGCTTGCGTCGGGCCCTTTCTCCAGGACGATGTTCAAAATGGCCTCTGTGGTGCGACCCGCCTGGCAGGCGATAACCGTGCGCTGGGCGCGCCGTCGCTTCTGCAGGTGGGCAGCGTGGGCTGCGCTGTGGCCGTGCGTCGCCGGTGCAGGCGGGATCAGCTGGCAGGCGCCAACGGAGATCGCGCACGGGGGCGGCGAGCGTGGCCCATGGCAGCAGAATGAGTCGCGCTTCCGCTTCGTCGACGACGCGAGCGTCGCGTGGAGCCCACGCGGCGATCTGGCCGTGATCTGGGTGGACCAGGCCAGCAAGGCCGTGCTGATCCGCCGTTTGCCGGCATCGGGTATCAATACGCCGGTGGACGTGTCCCGGCAACCGGCCACCTTCTCCTGGCTGCCGCGGATGGCCTGGGCACCCGACGACAACGGCCGGCTGCACGTGCTCTGGCAGGAGATCATCTTCTCGGGCGGATCTCACGGCGGCGAGGTGATGACCGCCGTGTCACACGATGGCGGCCGCTCGTTCGCCCCGGCGCTGAACCTGTCGCGATCGCGTGCCGGCGACGGCAAGGGGCGGCTGGACCGCGACACTTGGGACAACGGCAGCCTGGACATCGTTGCCGCACCCGGCGGCGTGGTGATCGCCGCCTGGACCGAATACGAGGGCCGGCTCTTGATCACCCGGTCCGAGGACGGCGGCCGAAGTTTCTCCAGGCCGATGCCGGTTGCCGGCAAGGCCCCCGAGCGACCTGCGCGCGCGCCCGCGCTGGCCGTCCGTGGGCGCGACCACGTGGTGCTCGCGTGGACCACGGGCGAGGACCCAGCGGCCGACATCTGGGTCGCTCGTTCGAACGACGGCGGCCGCAGCTTCGATGCGCCCGCGCAGGCCGCGACGACACCGGGCCACTCGGACGCTCCCCAGCTCGCGTTTGATCCACAGGGCGTGCTGCACCTCGTGCACCACGAGGGCGCCGGCAGCGCGCGCGACGATAAGGTGGTCCTGCACCTGCGCTCCGACGATGGGGGACGGCGCTTCGGCCCGCCCCGGACGATCTCCGGACCGTCGGAGCCCGGCGCGCCAGGCGCCAGCTATCCCGCCCTCGGTGTGGATGCCATGGGCCGCGTGGTCGTGACGTGGGAGCGGGTCCACGGGGTCGGCGCGATGACGTCGTATGGGCTCGGCTTTGCCGTGTCGGACGATGGCCAGGTCTTCGGGGCGCCGCAGAAGGTTCCCGACAGCACCGACCCGGGTGGGGGTGCCAACGGCAGCACGCAAGGGCGGCTGATGCGCAAGCTCGCGGTGCGGCCCGATGGCGAGATCGCGATCGTCAACAGTGCGCTGAAGCCCGGCTCGCACAGCCGCGTGTGGCTCATGCGCGGGACGCTGCGTTGAACGCGTGGGCCGGCGCAGACGGCCATTGGCGCGCACTCGTCACGTGCGTCAGCGATGCCTATCGCGCGGTCGACAGCCACGCGGCCCGATTCGCTTCGAGCAAGCTCAAGCGGGACCCGGTGTTCCGGCATGTGTTCGAGCACGGGCTGATCCCACCGGGCGCCACGGTGCTCGACCTCGGCTGCGGCCAGGGTTTGCTGGCCGGCTGCTTGGCGGCGGCAGCCGAGGCCCAGCGGCGCGGCGACTGGCCGGCCGCTTGGGGGCCGGCACCGACGGACACCCGCATGATCGGGCTGGAGCTGAGCCCGCTGCAGTTGCGACGGGCGGCAGTGGGCGGCCTCGCCGCAGCGCGTTTCGTGTTGGCGGACATGCGCCACGTAGACTTCCCGCCGTGCGACGTCGTCGCCTGCATCGACACGCTGCACTATCTGCCGCTGTCCGAGCAGGATGACGTGCTGCTGCGCGCGCGCAACGCATTGCGTGCCGGCGGCGTGCTACTGCTGCGCGTGAACGACGCCTCGGCGCCGCTGCGCTGGCGCCTCGGGTTGTGGATCGACCGCATCACGCGTGCGGTCCAGGGCGGCGGCTTCGAGCCCGTGCACGGTCGCACGCTCGAATCGTGGCGCGCCGTGCTGAATCGGCTGGGCTTCGAGGTGGAGTGCCGTCCGATGAACGGGCGCCTGCCGTTCGCGAACCTGCTGCTGGTGGCACGACACCGCGCCGCTCGCGCACGCACGATCGATCGCGCCGACGTGCGACGCGCACGTGGCATCGCCCCGACTTTCGAAGGTGTTTCTCGTTCAAGACTGGAGAGCCCACGTGCGCCAGCGACCGTGAAGGTCCCTGGCGCTGAGACGGGTCGTCCAGTGTCCTGAACACTCTGCAGCCTATCAACGACTGCTGGTATTTCTAGACTGCAGGTAGCTTTGTGAGTCTTAACGGTCCGTCGACTGAGGGCGCTGAGCGGCTTTTAAGCGTTTGACTTGAGCGACCGCTTCAGACTCGACTGCGTCGTGCGCTCGCATTCGGCGAGTGACGGTCGCTGCCGTCAGCGGTCATTGAGCGAGTCGGCGAGCATTTGCCACTCTGCACATCAATCGGCCATCAGCATTGGGTAAGTCGAATCGTCGGGGAATCGACCACCGCGGTCCCTAATCGGCAGCTTTCGGCGCCAGCGGAACTGGTAGTCCGACCCATGCCGGACCATCGCAGGCCGGTGGAAGCCCGCCAGGTGACGCGTGGTTTTGAAACTCCCATTGACGTTCTATGAAGTCAGCCAGGCAAGCTGGGTAGCCCGCGTGACGCCGGCCGCGGCGAAGCTCGCGGCGAACGCCGAGTCGCGACCCACGAGCGGCGCGGCGTCGCATTCCAGAAAGAGCGGCCTGCCGTCCCGCACGATGAAGTCGACGCGCGCGGCCCAGTCGACACCGAGCGCACGGCCGGCACTGAGCGCCGCATCGCGAATCGCCTCGTCGCGCAGCACCTGACGCGCCGGTCGCCAGAGGTATTTGCGCAGGAACGTGTACGGCGTGCCCGGCGGCAGCAGGATGCGCAGCGGCATGCCGACACTTTCGCGGAACAGCGCCACCGTCACCTCGTCGCCGACGATGCGCTCCTGTACCAAGTGGTCCTCGTCTCTTTTGCCCGGTGGAACGTCACCGACGAGCCGTACCCCGATCGAGTCGGAACCGCGGCGCGGCTTGAGCACGAACGGCGCCGGCAGCGAATGCGCATCGCTCGCGAGGAACGTGCGCGGCGCACCGGCGATCCGCCGGCAGGCTTCGTACTTGTCGTAGCAGCGCTCGAGCGCGGCGCTTCCCGGTCCGAAGTACGGAACTCGCAGCGTGCACACCACTTCGCGCATCACCGGATCGGACAACCGCAGCAGCGAGCCGGGCGGGACCTTCCCTGAAACCAGCTGCGCGCCCAGCTCTCGGGCGATGCTGCGCGCCTCGGCGCGGTGGATCCAGGCGAGCGGGTGCGCGCGCCACGGCTCGCGCACCACGACAACGCGGTCAGCGCGCGAGGAAGTTCGTGTCGACACGCAGCGTGACGCCAGTATGAAATATGCCTGGGCAGCATTTGACCGAAGTCAACCCGACTCGCCCGCGCGCCCGAATGTCGATCAGCCCTTCCAGCCAGCCTTGCGCAGGCCCTCAAGGTAGTGCTGGAACACCGGCTCGTCGCGAAACCTGACCGATGCGCGCGCTGCCTGCTCGGTGGTGTAGCTCGGCATCAGCGTGAGGAACTGAGCAAGGGCTTCGCGCGCCTCGTCCAGCGTGCCGAGTTGGCCGAGCGCGTTGGCGAGGCTGCGCCATCCGAGGGGATAAGGTGGCGCGCGCTGCACGACGAGCCGCGCGACTTCCGCGGATCTTTCGTAGCTGCGCGCCAAGTAGTGGAGTGTGGAAAGCGTCGTGAGCCATAGGGGCAGCAGCACATCGTTGGGGCTGATGCGTATGGCTGTCTCCATCGCCCTGATGCCCTGCTCAGGCTCGCCACGCAACATGTATGTGAGACCGAGGCCCCAGTATCCGAAAGCATTGCTCGGATTGAGTTCGACACCCTTCTGGCCCATGGCAAGCGCATCGTCGTGCTTGCCGGTGAAGGCAAGGGCAATGCCCAGTTGCGAGTGCGCCGCGGGATCCAGGCCATCGGCTGCGAGCGCTGCGCGCGCGCTCATCATGGACTCGCCAAGGGCCTCGGCCGGTTTCGCGGTCCAAAGAAAGGCCGCCTCTTTCCCTCGCAACAACGCAAGTGCTGTATTCGGCTGCGCGAGGTTGGGATCGAGTTGCGTGGCGCGGAGGAACAGCGGCTCCGCTGCGGCGAAATCCTGGCGCGTGAAACGCTGCAGGTGCCATAGACCGCGCTGGCAGGTGTCCCAGGCGTCGAGGTTGCCTGGCTGCTTGAGGCGAGCGCGCTCGGTCTCGGCGCGGCCCACCGCGGCTTCGAGCGCGCCGACGATACCGTCAGTGAGCTCGTCTTGAATCGCGAACAGATCCTCAAGCACGCGGTCGTAGCGCTCTGCCCAGACTTGGTGTCCAGTCTCGGCGTCGATCAGCTGGCTAGTCACACGCACCCGGTTGCCGGCCTTGCGCACGCTGCCCTCGAGCACATAGCGGGCGCCAAGCGCGCGCCCCACCGCCTTCACATCGACCGCGCTACCCTTGTAGGTGAAGCTTGAATTGCGCGCGATTACCGGCACCCGGCGCCACATTGCCAGCCGGGTGAGAATGTCCTCGGCGAGCCCGTCGGCGAAATATTCCTGCTCCGGGTCGCCTGACAGGTTGGAGAACGGCAGCACCGCAATCGCCGGCCGACCGCCGAACCCCGGCACCGGCGCGGAGACATTGATTCCCGTGGCAGCGGCGAGCGACGCTTGCGCGCTCCTGACCGCATACGCCTGCACTGGGTCGGCGATGTTCTTGACGGTTTGCTCGCCCAAGTCATGGAACGTGGCGCTGACCTTGCCCTTGACGGCGCTGCGGATCGAATTGGAGACCGTGATGCCTCCCGGTTCGGCGAGGCCCTGCAGCCGCGCAGCGATGTTGACGCCGTCGCCATACACCGTGCCGTCCGCCTTCTCAATCACGTCGCCCAGGTGCACGCCAATGCGAAAGCGCATGCGGCGGTCTTCAGGTAGCACGCTCGAGGCGGCACTGAATTCCTGCTGGGCCTCGAGTGCGGCAGTTACTGCGCCTGCGGCGGTCTCGAACACTGCGAGCACCGAGTCTCCGGCCGTGTCGATCACGCGTCCGTCATTGGCCAAGGTGTGGACTCGAAACACACCGCGTGCTGATTCGAGCGCGTCTACGGTGGCGCGGTCATCGACAGACATCAGGCGCGAATAACCCACCGCGTCCGCGGCCAGGATAGCCATGAGGCGACGGCGCATGTCAAGGCTACTCATGCTCTGTCTCTTGCCGATACCGGTCGTGTACGTGATGTTCGATAACGGCTCATCGGGCAGGATTCTGTGCGTCTACAAAGACAGATGGTCGGTTGGCGTAGAGATGGGCGGTGTGTGTCGTGCTCTGGACATCTTCTCATCAGGACGACCAACGCGGCTAGAGCGAGTCGTAGATCCGCTTAGGGTCGGGAGTGCCAGTTTGAGCCATCGACGAGACGCTCGACCGTCGCGATCACGTCAGACGCCCGCAAAGTCCGAAGTACCTTCGATAGTGGTCATTGGGACCGGCCCGCCCGGGTAGCCTCAATGACCGCTACAGGTCATTGACCGTCAATTCACGGCGCACCGGTCATTGACCGCAACCGCTGCATAGCCGGCACTCAGCTCGACAATGCGAAGAGCCGCAATGAGGTCCGAGTGCAGGCACGAGGGACCACGTGAAGCGACGATGAGACACCCGGCCCGCCAGCCGTCGATCGCATCACTGTCGCCAAGCAGAGGCATCTGCAGATCGAGCTGTTGCAGCAAGCCAGCCTCAGCAGCGCGAAAGCCTTCGAGGTGGACCCATTGCCCCCTAGCTTGAGGCGAGCCTTTCAAGCGTCTCCTTGATGGGTCGAACTCGTAGTTGATCGGTGTGGCCGCGCATCGCTTGCAGCCACTAGTGCAATACGACCCACGGCCCACATCGGGCCTTGCCCAGGAACGCGCGCCATGTCAAATCCGATCAACTTGATGACTCCCGCCGTCACGCACACGGTCGGTGCCGTGGCGTCCGAAGCCGCGCGCATGCTGCGGGCTGCGACGCAGGCGGGGGTCCTCGACCTACGCTCGCTGGGCGCGGCCGTGGCGCGCATCGCGCTCGACAATCCGCATCGCGCCGCCGACCTGCTGGAAGGCATGAAACCCGCGCTGGCCGCGGCCGACCACCCGAAGCTTGCTCAGGAGGTGGCGCAGGCCATGGGTGCGCATACCGCGCCGGCGGCGGCTACGGCAAGCACCGGAGCGTCGGGCGGCGGCGCCACGCTGCTCCTTGACCTCGCGCAGGCTGCGCTCGGCATCGCCGGCATCTTCGATCCGACGCCGACCTGCGACGCCATCGACGGCGTGATCTCGCTGATGCGCGGCGACTACGTCGGCGCCGCGATGAGCGCGGCGAGCATGGTCCCTTACCTCGGCGACGCGGCGAAGCTCGGCAAGCTGCCGGGGTTCGCGAAGACTATCGGCGAGGCGGTCGACATGGTCAGGACCCAGGGCAAGCTCGCGGCCGAGATGGTCCCGCAGCTCGAGCGCATCTACGACACGGTGAAGGCCGTCGTGCCGGGCTCGGTGCCCAAGCAGCTCCTGGACTTTGCCGGCATGGCCGAGCGCCAGATCGGCGAGGTCCTGCTGCGCGCAGAGTTCGACGGCGCGAGCACGCTCGCCACCAGCGCGGTCGAGAAGGTCTTTATCAAGGACTTCGACCAGCTGCTGTCCACCTTTGGCCTGAGCCGTATCCCGGACGATCCGGTGGTGCGGAAGCTGTGGCAATCCGCCGCCGACTCGCTGTCCGGGGCCGGCAACGCCTACGCCACCGCCACGAGCAAGCTCGCCGCCGGCGGGCAGCTGACCAAGCGTGAGGCGGACGCCGCCTTCAGCGCGGTGCAGAAGAAGTTCTCGCCGCTCTTCAAGGCCTACTTTGGCTATCCCCCGGGCGACATCGAGCACTTGGCGAACCGGGCGCACTTCCCAGACATGGTGATCGACCCGCGCTATCTCGTCGTGACGCCCCACAGGGATGTTTGGGACGACCTCCTCGGCACCAAGGTCCACGAGCTATTGCACTGGGTCAAGAGCGGTGGCGACTCGGTGGGCGACCCTCGGTACGAGCGGTTCCAGATCTACGGCAGTCTGAAGAACCGGTTCCTCGAGGCGGCGAACCTGCCGCCGGTCGAGACCCGGGTGCGCCCGCGCGCGGTGGAGGTGGAGGTTCCCGAAGAGGCCGGAAAGCCGGTGACCTATCACAAGCGCTGAGGGGTGAAACCGTCGGGCCGACTACTTGTGCCTCGTTCGTGGTGCCGGCCGCGAATGACCGGTCCTGGCGATCGTGTTCATTCGAGCGCGGGCTTCGAGAGTCCCAGACCAGTCTTGAACTGCCATCTGCTCGGTAGAGCTGGCCGACTGATGTTGGCCGAGGCTGTGTGAAAACTCGGAGCGCGATGCGATCAGCGCAACATCGACCCTCTAGATCGCGTCAGGATCGACTTCCGGCCCGGTCGATGTGCGCTGCAACGGACAGTGCAATCCGTTGGCCGAAAACGAGACGGTGGTGGAGGGCCGCTATCGGCCAGAAGCGGGCCCTGGTTTGGGTTGACGAACCACCGCTTGAGACTGATCTCAGACACTCGGGCTCAATCAGCTGAACGACCGCTGATGCCGAGAGCCGTCGTTCATCACTTCGCTACGCCCGGGTCCGCTTCAGTCCCGCAAGCGGTCGCTCATTCGTTTGCGCACGGCGAGGTGGAGGAGATCCACCGCCAACGGCTGCTGTCGTAGCCGGTGAACGCGTACTCCCGACCCTTTGCGGTCGGACACCTTTCTTGTGACGGACGCTCGGCGAAAGCGTCTTGCTAGTCGTCCGGGAACGAGTCAGGAGACCTGATCTCGCCGCGGTGTGGTACTCGCGATGTCGCCGTCGACCGGCGCACGGTGTCCTCAGCCAGACCCACGTGCAGACGAAAGGAGCCGATCGGCCTGCTCCGCGGTGACGACGCTCACGGGCACACCGAGCCGCTCGATACGGTGCGCGAGGTCAAGGTGCAACCACCGCGAGACCCGCGCAGGCAACGTGGAGACAATCACCTCGTCGTACTTTTCGCGCTCAAGCGCCTGGCGCACGGCCTCGTAGGGGTCGGTGGCTCCGACGACTCCTTGCACATGCGAGCCCGCCGCGGCATCGAGCAGCGGGATCGCGAGCTCGAGGGTGATAGCAGCTTCCTCGGTGTCAGGATCCCAATACGGCCGAGGCACCAAAAGGGTAAAGCTGCAAGGTCCGCGCGCGGCCCGGTCAGCCACGGCAGCGAGCAGCTTGGGTGCAGCCGCGGTCCGGTGCGCAACGATGAGGATGCGTCGGTCACTCATGAGGCGACCCTCTGTTTGCTTGGTGATCTTCGACCGACCGGAGTCGGCGAAAGCGTGTCACCGCAGCAGATTGTGGTCCTGTCCGGATCGCGTGTCACGCTTGGGGCAAGAGGCAGTGTCTCTCGTACACCGCCCGGCAAGAAGCCTCTACCCCCCATCACAGAAGGGCACCTTTCGACCCTTCAGCGACATTCAACTCCCTGACTTGCTCGCCGCGAAGCAGTCGCTCGCGCTGGCGGCTCGCGGTCATCGGCTCGAATCGTGTTTCTTAGTTTTACGCAGGTCGAGGCACCGTCATGCGGCGGCGCGCTGCCGCACTCGCGAGAAGGACCGCCACAAGGCCGAGGACCAACAGGACGATGCCTCTGAGAGCCGCGCTCCAGAGCGGATTGAAGATCTCGGCAACCGGCCGCTCGAAGAACACCTGCCACCCGAGCACAGGGACGGGTGCATTCGCCGACAGCACCGAGGCACCGGACATGCTGGTGTCGAACGTCTGGCCTTCGCGCTGCCGCTCGGTCGCCGGGGCTGCCAGCGCAGCACGCACCTGCGGCAGGCTCGAGAGGTCCCGCTGACTCGAGGCGCCTACGCGATCGCGAACCCGAAGGGCTGGTTCGAGTACGGAGCCAACGTGTGGGGCTTTACCGCTTGCGACGGCCCGGGTTGGCTGCACGACACCGACCGCCGCGGGCGCGGGCGCTTCTTTCTCGACTACAGGGCCCGCGGCGCAGGGCTGACCACCACGATCGACGACGGCACGATCGCACCCACGGCCGCGCTGTCGTCGCTGCCGTTCGCGCCCGAGATCGTGATTCCGGCGATCGAGGAGATGCACGCGCGCTACGGCAAGTTCATTTACTCGAAGTACGGCTTCCTCGATTCGTTCAACCGCAGCTTCACGTCCAACGACGTCAGGCTCAGCAATGGGCGTGTGGACAGCGGCTTCGGCTGGGTCGCCAGTGACTACCTCGGCATCGACCAGGGTCCGATACTCGCGGGGATCGCCAACTATCGCAACGAACTCGTGTGGGACGATATGCGCGGTTGCCTACCGTTGCGGCGCGGCCTCGAGCGCGCCGGCTTCCGCGGCGGGTGGCTCGCGGGGACGGGGTGATGCGCTAGCACGTCGGGTGCAATGAAGGGTTAGCCCGCACAACTGCTCTCACTTGGCATGCTTGCCAAGGCTTGGCAGACCACTGAAACGCTTGTCGGCAACTGCATCGAAGGCTATCGCGCGTCGCCAAATCGCATAGGGCTGTCGCTTCGAGCAAAGACAACGTCCATGTACGCGATCGGACCGCCTCGTCCCAGTAAGCTGATGTCCGCCACATTAATCGCAGCGAAGCCAAATGATTCGAGGAGACTTAGGTACGCGGGCATCGAGAGACCGACTTCGGTACGCGGCGCTACAGAGACCTCCGAGATGATGACGTCGACGTCGTAGAGAGTCTCTCTCGCGCCTTGCAGAACCTTCGCTTCGTACCCTTCGACATCTAGCTTTAACAACGTAGGCCCAGCGAAGGGGCCGAACTCATCCAACATTCGAACCTCAACTTCCTTTTCGACCATCCTGGGTATCGCACGGGTTCCCATGGCAGCCCGGATGTACTTGCCCGTAAATCTGGCCATCGTTGAACTCGTTGGCGACTCGACGTTGACTTGAAGCGGCAAGGTAGAACGCTGATCGCCAAGCGCACAGTAGTGAACGACTGCGTCGAGATCCTTTGTCGCCCGCTCGATCTTTGGCCGAAACGCCTCGATCGGCTCGAAAAGCTCAAAGTGAGCCGACGGAAATGAGGCGTATAGCCAGGGCGTTCCAGGACCAACGCCGACGTCAATGACTGTCTTTGGCACAAATCCGGCCGCACTCAGCCGCGCGCATGCGCCTGACAAACCGGGTGGATCTGCTGTCGAGTCAGCTAGACGATATTCGAACCGTTCAAGGAGACGCTCAAGCCCGCGGCGAGCGAGTCTTTTCATGACGCAATGGAAGCGACGCGGCCGCAATGCCTTGCCCACACCAAACGGCGAGGGCACGTAGATGCGCCCCAAGGAGCGGAGCACCCGGTGCACCGCTTCATGGTCAAGCCACAAAGAGGGCGGCAATTGATCCCATCGGCCGCGTGCGCGCTTGCTGCGCATGCAGACAGCACGCATCCCCGCCGAGCCCCTCTTTTGAGCCACACCAACCGCGTTTCCCACTTCCCATCGTTTCTCAAGCGATGACCTCCGGGTAGCTTCGAGGCTTCGATGGTAGAAAAGCCCAGCCGGCCAATCAACAGTGACTGTCTGATGTGCGCCAACCTCCAACGAGCCCGGTCGGCTCTGCGCCGATGGCTCGGATGGCCGTTGATCATGCTGGCGTCGTCAATCCGCCGCACCGTGCACAAAGGGCTTGGCCTTTTCCATAAAGTCTCGATGCAGGCGCGCCAGTTTTTCCGCTTCGCGCAGCAACGCCTCCTGCCAGGCAACTTGCCGGCCCTCGACAACACGCGCCACCTTTGCCTCGTACTCGGCGGTGGCTATGCGCCACGCCCTATGCGCTTCCTGGAATGCTTCCCGGGCGCCGGGTTGTTGATTCATCGCAGGCTCCTACTTCAACGCCTTCCATGACGACCCAATCGCAGTTTTCCACCGATCGTGAGGCCGCGCCTCCACCTGCGCGGAGGCCCTCAAATGGGGGCCGCGGCGAGGCCCGGCCGCCCGCGGAGCGTCTGCGCGTTGCCGCACTAACGTGAAGCGATGCACGCCTCGGCAAGATCTGGCCTCCGCCCTGTCACTCTGACAAGAGCGCTTCCCGAGCACACCCGTCGCCTACACCTGGTACGACGAACTCATCATCTCGCGCAACAAAATCGCCGTTCCTCCGTGACGCAGCCATTGAGCTTGATGCCCTGAAGTCGGCGGCCTAGCGAGACGGCCGACGCGATTGCCTCTAAGGCGTGCCCGGGATCGGGGATGGGACGGCGGCCCTCTCCTACATACGATCCGATCATGATCGAAGACATCGTCTCTCGAGCGTGGAGCTGGATTGCGGCGCCGTTTGCCTCCGCACAATCTTTTGCGTCCGCGTTGGCCGGTACCTGGTGGGCGGTGTCGGATCTTGGGAGCAAGACCGCCTGGCTGTATTTGCTTTCGAGCCTCGCGGTGGCAATCGGCATATACGCCCTGCACAGGAAATCCGGGACCGAACCCGGTCAATCCCTGTGGGCGTTCGTCTTTCCGCGCGCCGTCTACTTGCACCGGTCTGCACTCACCGATTACAGATTTGTCTTCGTCGACTTAACCATCAAATCGCTCGTCTATTCGCCTGTGGTTGCGGGGCTTGGCTACGTGGTCTACAAGAGTGCCGCGGCTGCCGCCGGGGCAGTGAAAGCTTCATTGCCCGGTTTGGCCGCTCTCGACCCGCATCCGCTAGTCCTTGGCGTTGCGATGTTCGTGCTGGGCGATTTCTGCTTCTTCTTCTCCCACTACTTGATGCACAAGGTCCCGGTGCTCTGGTCGTTCCACGAGGTGCACCACTCGGCCGAGGTGCTCACACCTGTCACCGTGTATCGGACGCACCCCGTCGAAGACCTGGTGAATGCGATGATCACGGGGGTGTTCGTCGGGTTGGCAACGGCCGTCCATAGTGGTGGAACCGAACTGCAACCGAGTTTGCCGACCCTGTTGGGCGTGAACGCGATCGCCTTCCTGTTCTTCTTGGTGGCCTTCCAGTTGCGTCATTCGCACATCTGGCTCTCGTATGGGCCGTGGTTGAGCCGAGTCCTCATCAGCCCCGCCCAGCACCAGATCCACCACAGTTCGGAGGTCCGGCATTTGGACAAGAACTTCGGCTTCGTTTTTGCCCTGTGGGACGCTCTGTTCCGCACGCTTTACGTCCCGCGGCATCACGAGACGTTTCGCCTCGGGGTGCCAAACTTGAACCCGGCAGAGTTCTCGTCGGTGGCTAACCTCTATTTCCTGCCCTTCTCCAAGGCTCGGCGCCGGCTGTTGCTAGGCTTGAAGGCGGCGGTGTCCAGGTCATCGGCGGCCCAACGTCAATGAATAGGCCGCGATCAATGTCGCTTCCTGTCTCGGCGAGCCGTTGAATCCAGGCGAGGTAGGCCAAGGAGCTCGGAGCAAGCGGATGTTGCCAGGTACGACCGCCTGTTCCGAGCTCGCTACCCAAGCAAGGACGCACATAGCAGGGGAGCGCACGTGACGCGACCCAGTCTCTTGGGTTGAGCCAAGAGCTCGTCCGGCTTACGCAGCGACTTTGCTGACCAAGAACTGCTGGGCCATTGCGGCAGCTGCGATCGCCTCCTGCCGTGCACGCTCTTGGTCAACGTCGGTCGCGCAGTGCCGGAAGTCATATCCACGGTGCGGTTCGCTTCTTGGGCGAGCTGACTGGCGCACCCACTCAGCAGTCAGTCGCTGGGTCCCTTGAAGTCTTGTCATGGTCAGTCCTTCCGCTATCCACCGATGAACGCATCGATCGACCCTGTGTGAGCTGATCCAAGTCAAGTTGGGTGAGCTCATGGGTCCAACTACTGCACGGGGTTGGGTGCCTTTTGCGCAGTGTCCGATCACGCGGCGCCTTCTGCGACGTTCCTAGCCCCGCAATCGAGCGTCGTACGCGCCCTCATTGGCACCACAACACATGTGGTCCTAGAGTTGTCGCGTTTGGGGCTAACCGATGTCCTGTGACCGCAGACGAGCTGATTGACCTGTGGGTGGAACGAGTGCAGCAGGGTGAACCTGTCGAACTGCCATGGCGCCCGTTGCGCAGCACCGTGTTTCGAGATGGCACGACCGGCGAAAGCTGGCGGCGAATGGTGGAGAAGTTCGCAGCGCGTGGCGTAGCCGTGACGAAGCATCGCCGCGGCAACAACGAGGCGGCGAGCGTGTGGGTGGTCCTATCTAAGCTTGACCCCTAGCCCGGAACGAGTGGTTGTGATCGGTTCATTGACGATTTGCTGTGCCCGGCTAAACACGTGTGATTTGGTGCTCGTTGCTCCGAGTGCCCGCGTCCAGCGCCGCGAGGCAACACTTGCCACAAGGGGCAAGCGATCGAAGTGATCTATCCCCAGAGCAGTAAACCCACCAGCGCCAGCGCAGCCCACGGTGCCAAGATCCATGGCAACACGGTGCGAAGCATCCCCGGCTCAAGGGCAAATTGCCGACGCGCCTCGCCCGCCTCCCAGCCACACCCTAGACAGCGGCCCCGGAGCCTCCGTCCGCCTCCTCCAACCGTGCTGACACGCTCCCGCACTGCAATCCGCGGGGGCAATGTGCCCAACGGAATCGTCGCCGTGTGGTCGCGGTTGAGGTACATGGCGGGCATTGCAAGCCGCGTGCGTTACATAGCAATAGCCGCCGGCATTGCAGGTGAAACGAGCCATGCCCGGCCTACTTGAACGCGATCGAGCCGGACCGCAACCCAGGTCATCAACACTGTGGATGACCCATGCGCCGCCCCCTTCCGCGCGACGATTCGCGTGCCCGCTCGCATATGCGCCTTGAACGCAGCTTGCCCGTTGGCCTGACAGCCGTGTTGCGCGCAGCGCGGACGATGCTGTGGTTCGTGGGGTTGTTGAGCTTGGTTCTGGTACTCATCGCTGGTGTGATCACTGAGGGAATCTTCGCCAGAGCTGCCCGTCGATGGCGCATGGATCGACCTCGCCTACAGGTGAGCAAGGGACCACGAGTCCAAACAAGCGCGCGCCGCAATGCACTGCGATCGCGTCCAGCTTAGTCATGAGCGGCTAGAGACGATCGGCTGCGCCTGACAAACCGAATGGTCCAGATGACACCGGCAAGGTACACGACGACGTCGATTGCCAGGGCAACAAGAGTCACAAGTCCTGCGGCGATTAAGTACTTCCGCATGAACGACCACTGTACTCGTGCAGAGAGGCTTGCCAACGTTGTGCATCAGCAGACCTCAGCTGTAAGCCCTCGGGCGCAACGAAGGGTTAGGTCTCACTGCGTGCTAGGCGGCGCCGGACCCTCTTTCTCATTTCGCTGCATTTCGTCGAGTCGGTCCAAGGCTGCACGGATGCTGTCGTCGCGCTCTCTCAGGACGAGCTTCGCCATCGCCAATCCCCCGTTGTTCCACTCAAAGAGCACACGCAGAACCTTGTCCATTGAGCGGACAGACAGCCTAAACACGTCGACGACTTCGGGGCCGCTTTCACGTCGGTAGTAGTCTCCTCCGCGCTTGATTTCGTCGCCGAACTCGTCGATGTGTGTCTTTCGGGCGCTGGTCATTCTCCAGCCCAAGCTGTCGTGGTGCACAACCGCGTTGAGCAGGTCAACTGACAGCTCGCCGCGCTTCAGCGCTTCTTCCACGGATCTCAGGAAATACATGGCTCCATCCTCTCTACGAGTGGCTACGGCCAGGCAAGTGGCTAGGCGTTGCGATCACGCTACTCACGCTGCCTGACTGGCGCACACGAACTACCAGTGCGGAACCACGGAACAAGCCGAGAAGCCAACACGCGAGCACGATGGACGGCCAAATGAGAACAAGAATCCAACCACTATGGAAGAACGCCCAACCGTCGAACCCAAGGAACTCCTCCGCCACCGCAGCGGGAGTGACTAGCAAGTACCAGCCTAAGACCAACGACAGCGCGATGCGTGCCAGAACAGTCACCAGCTCGCGCATTGCAACGCTAACGTTTGAGCTCACCTGCTCGCGGAAGCGGGCGGAGCCCGCTGTAGCGAGTCAGGTGCAGCGAAGGGTTAGCCAGCATGCGCGAGAGGCTAGCACCCTTGGCGCCCGCTGCAGCCGAAGACAAGCACCGCCGCAGCAAAGAGGATGAAGAACCAGACAAAGAACGTTGTGAGGAACTGCTCGCGCCGGGAAAAGACCTTGCGTGTCTTGCTGTACTGACCAATGCCAATGGTGTTGCTCATGTCGATGATGAGCAAGTAGAGGCGGGTGGGCCAGACCGGAGTTTCAGTGGCCTGACGCGGAGAGGTAAGCCACGCGATGACGAGAGCGAGGACGATGCAGCAAAGAAAGAGCTGCACGTCGCGAACCGCTAGGAGGTCTTGCATGCGGGCTAACGTTTGAGTTCACCAGCCTGCGGAGGCTGGCGAAGCCAGCCGTAGCAGGTCGGGTGCAACGAAGGGTTAGACCCCGCGCGCTTCCGGCTAGCCACGCGGCCGCGACAACAGAATGAGCGCGAACGCCGCGATGCACACCAGAGCGACAACATGGACGTAGCTTCCATATGTGACGAAGCCAAACCTGCGCAGAGTATGGCTGACGTAGGTGCCAGTGCAGTGTGGGCAGCGCACAGTGAACTTGCGGGCTCGCTTCGCGCTTGGCCACTCCCAAGTGAGCAACGAGTTCGGCAGTTCCAGCAACGATGCCCGGACGACGTGGAGCTGAGGATTGAGCTCCTTGTGGCAGTGCGGGCAATGCTCCATCGCGGGGTCTAACGTTTGAGTTCACCTGCGGACGGAAGCGGGTGAAGCCCGCTGTAGGCCGTCGGGTGCAACGAAGGGTTAGGCCGCACTGCGACTGCTCCGCCCAAGCTGTACGACGGAAAAGAGCGAGTCGGTGACCGACAAAGCGGCAGAAGCTCCCCCAAGGCCGCCTGCGCCCGCCCATGGAAGGAGGCTCAATATTGGCAAGGGCGACGTACCGGCCGCGAAGAACAGACCGCCAAAGAGACCACCGATAGCAAACCCGAGCACGCCTCCTAGCAGAAGGCGAAATGGCCGCGAAGGATTTGAGACTCGGCCGACAAGCGCTCGCGCATAGGCCGCACCAGTGATAGACGCAGGTAGGATTCCGATCGGGTATGCCAAGAGCAACCCGTATAGCCACAGCACAGGAACTGTGCCGAGTAGCGCAGAGGCTTCACGTGGTTGCGCCAGCGTGCTTGCGATGAAGCCCGAGACCGAGAGACCTTGATCGACGGCCACAAAGCCTAGCGCGCCGGCAGCGGGCCCAACTAGCACGAAGCGAAAAAGTAGCCAGAGCACGGGTTGGGCGGCCTAACGTTTGAGTTCACCCGCTCGCGGAAGCGGGCGAAGCCCGCTGTAGCGAGTCGGGTGCAACGAAGGGTTAGGCAGCACAGCTCGCGCTATTTGTACGAGCACAGCACTGCGAGGAGAGCTGCATCGGTGGGCACGGGACGCTACCGAACGAGCAGAACACGCAGCAGTGCCCGGCCAGTGGACGAAGCATGGTGCGGCAAGACTCGCACTTGTGGAAGTGAACGCAGGCGTCACTGGGCATGAGCTCCTCGCTCTTTGCACCGCAAACCGGGCAAGTGAGCACGGAGCGAAGGACTGGAGCAGACGCAGTGCTCATGGGTTGTGTGCTGCCTAACGTTTGAGTTCACCCGCGTGCGAAGGCTGGCGAAGCCAGCCGTAGCACGTCGGTGTGGAACGAAGGGTTAGGGCGATCAGGAGCAAGCCTGGGCATGCTGGACTGTGAATAGGGCTAAGAGTTGCGCAGGCGGCGGCGCCGAAACGCTGGCAAGAAGCCCACGAGTACTGAGACGACTAGTGAGACTGACAGTGCGGTGATGCTGTTCTTCCAAAACACTGAGTCTAGCCAGCCGAAATGGCTTGCAGTGAAAGCCCAGAACAAACCAGCCGTGCAGAGCGTACTGGCGAGCACGGCAAGCGCGAAGTTGGCAACCCACGTGTGCCAAGCAAGGGCGAAGACGGCGGCGAGTACGACTAAGGCGAACAGCACGTGACGGTTTCCTGATGGATCGCTCTAACGTAAATTGGACGGAACTGGTTTCATGGCTGCATTCCGCCTAAATCGCCGAAGGTCGGCGCTCGGAAACAACTAACCCATTGATACCGCGCATCATTCTGCCTGTTCGCTCAGATCGACCCAGCGTTTTAGCTGGCCTAAACTTTCCGGCACAGCCGTAGCGCCCGCTCGGAGATTGGGCACGGAACCCCAGGCTTTTGCGACCCAATGGCAGCGGTCAGTCCATGACCATGACTAGGCAACTCGCGCCGGGTTGAAGAATTGCCTCTGCCCGAGCACGGGCCTGGAACGACTCTCAGTCTCTCGCTCGAAGCGAATCCGGATCATCGCGGCCGAGCGATGCAATCGAGGGCAGCAATCCTTCAGCTCGGCCCGTCCGCTCGACACTCCGCGCCGGGCCAGGGATGAGAGGAGAGCGATCAGGCGTAAACATCTTGGATGCTTCGCGTCGCTGCGGCTTACTTTCGCCCGCCGGTCATTGCTCGTCACCGCCTGGCTGGCTGGCCATGAGGCAAGACTCGCACCTGGGCTGCCCTACCTGAGTGGACGTCGCTGAAGGCCATGAACCGTCAGCGTGCGGCCGACTATCAGGAGGGGGAAAGGGAGCGATCAAGCAGGCGTTGCTCGCGCTGCCGTGGCCTTCTGCGCCGGCGCACCATCGTGTGCCCTCGTTGTTCGAAGTGGCAAGGCTGAAGACAAGGGCAGCGATGCTGCAATTGAGGTGCGGCCGCCCGAAACGGACGCGCATTGCAGCAATGGAGGTGTCATGTTGGACGACGGTGCTGGCAATAGCCGCAGGAGGCGCGAGTTGAGACAGGGCTTGTTGTTGTTGCTACTCAGCGTTCTTGTGGCCGCTGCCATCGCGGTTGCTGCGCCGTTCATAGCGGGGATGTAGCATGTGGACGGGATGTCAGCGAGACAACCTCAAGTCGGGTCGCATAGGCTCCGGGGACCAAACAAGTGATCGCGACGGTCCGCGATGCGCGCAATGGCGATGGCGCGATGAAGCAATTCGTTCGACAAGGAGTCGAACGCCTGCTGAAGCGATACGAGTACCGGCTCGCTGACTCCGCTGCAGATCCTCCCGGTTTGGCAGGCGCGTGTGCGCGCCTGGGCGCGGCCGGGTTTAAGCCGGGAACGGTCATCGATGTCGGAGTTGGCCCGGGAACACCATGGTATACGGCTCGTTTCCTGCGGCGCACTTCGAGCTTTTCGAGCCGCTCGATTTGTTTCGGCCACTGATCGAGAAATCAACTAACCAGATCGACGCAGCCGTTCACTACTGTGCGCTTGGCGATCATCGCGGCACGTTGGCAATCGAAGTGAATGTCGAACATCCGACCAGTTCAACGATGGCCAGTTATGCGGGAGAGTACGTCAAAGCGGCTTATAGGGGCACGTCACTTCCTGCGATGGCTAAGCAAGAGGTGCAGGTAAGAACCTTGGATGAGTTCGGTCCGTTCGCTGGACCAACCCTGCTCAAACTTGATGTCGAGGGATACGAAGCAAAGGTGTTGAAGGGTGCGACACAAACACTCCAAGATGTTGACGTCATCATCTCTGAGGTTTCGGTGGCGCCGCGCACCGAGGTAGGCCTTTCGCTTGGGGCTTACCTGAACCTGCTCGAGTCATTGGGGTTCTCGGCTATCAACATTGCCGAGATCAGCCCGATGAGTCGTGGCGGCCCAATCGCATACATGGACCTTGTCTTCGCCCGAATCGACAGTCCCATGCGATACAGCTACGGCGGCTAGCGCTCGTTGGTAGCGCGCGTGGGCGATGCGCCCGGCGCGAAATTGTCGGCAGTGCCAATCCTCTTTTCGGCGACTGAATTTCCTGCTGGCAACCGACATCGATCATCAGGCCATGTCGACGACTACAAGCCGTTTGGAGTCAATCGGTTCGAGCGCTGGCAGAGACGTCCGTTGCGCGCCTGGAAACTGTATTGGCGGCAGCGGAGGGCGTTGGCAGATCGGCAGCGTTAGCAGGATCGCCAGAACGCCTGTGGCCTAAGCACGAGCAAGGGGGATTGACGGCGCAAGGGGCGAGCATCCCCTTTCGGCGCAGTTGATCCGTCAAGTGAGAGCGGTTGTCTGCTAGTCGCGCAGGCTCCGTTCCCACTTGCAACCGTGGCAACGGTACCGCCGCACCGGAGCGAACAAACTGATCATCCGGTCAATCAAGCGGCGCCTGACGCGGTCGACGGGGCCAGCGCAGCGTGGACACGTAAAGTTCTGACGACTCTGCACAAATATCCCCGACGCACGGGCGCGCGTGCGTCACCTTGGTTGCCGCTGCGAGGCACAAGTTCAACCAAGAGGGCTGCCGTTAGGTTCCGGACCCCTAGAACCATTGAATCACAGAGTGATCCGCCAGACTCTGAAGCGCAAGGAAGCGGAGGTGGCGATCTTGGCCGCGCTCCAGCGCGAGCGGACCGTGTGCGCTAGGCAAGCACCCGAGTGGCGAGGGACGCAGACGGTGCGAAGCACCTGGGTTGTTGGCAGCCACCCCTTGATTGAGTGCTCCGACGGTGAATGAATGCCGAAGGCGAAGTACGCTGCGGCCGGGGGTAAGTCAGGTGCAGCGATTGAAGTGTAGGTCCTGCAAGGCCCCGCTGCCGGAACCGGATGCGCGTTGTGCCATCTGCGGTTTGAGCTTGGACGATGGTCTGAACGGCGCTAACGGTAGCGGCAGTGCGTCTAACAACAACGAGCCAGCACTGCCCCTGGTGCCATCGCCGACCTGCCGATTGGCAAGTGGTTGGAACTGCCGAATACCAAGATCCGCTCAGTCGCACCTCCTGCTTCTGACTTGGTGGAGAACGTGGTCAATGCCTGGAGCGGAGGCACGGTCGATACCACCCGTGGGCGCCTGCTGGTGTGGGGTGGAGGGCACTCGGACTACAGTGGCAACGAAGTCTACGCGTTGGATCTGCCCAGCGCGAGCATTCAACGGGTCGTCGAGCGGAGCGCATTGACAGGGGCATCGAACTGTAAGTCGGCCTTGCCCGATGGCACGCCGACGGCGCGACACACCGGCGACGGCCTGACTTACATCGCAGCGGCCGATCGGTTCTTCGCCATAGGCGGGGCATTGTCACCCTGCGGATACGGTGATCCTGCAACGTGGACCTATGACTTCGGGGCCAAAAAATGGACGATGAATGTCGCTAAATCGCCTCTGGTGGCACTCTCCGGCGTCATGGCCGAGTACGACACCGTCACCAAGTTGGTTTTCGTGCATGACACGACCGCGCTGTACGCGTATGACTTCGGCAGCAACGCTTACACCGTGCTGGCCACTGGGCTGAACGTCGACTATCACCTGACGGGGGCCATCGACACCAAACGGCGCAAGTTCGTGATGATCGGCCACGATGGGGTGAAGGCGGTTGATCTGTCGACGTTCGAGATGACATCGATTGCAACGACAAGTACACCGTCGTTGGTCAAAGACACTTCGCCGGGGGTTGCCTACGATCCCGTGGCTGATCGCATCGTCGCATGGTCCGGTGGCAGCAACGTCTACGCGTTGAATATGGACTCGGGCGTGTGGAGCCAAGTCGCCTCCAATGCCGGCCCCTCCGCCTCGCCACCGATCCAAGGGACCTTCGGGCGGTGGGGGTATGTCCCGCAGTATCGAGTGTTCGCCCTTATCAACAGCGTTGATCAAAACGCCTGGGTGTTCAGGCTCTCAAACTGAGTGGCCTTTGGCCGCATCGACACAAGCCCAGTCGGCGGCATTGGCGTCCAGGGCTGGCCGGCCGTCGACCCTTTGGGAACCAATGGTGCGTCGCAAAACGCGCCCGATTCGTCACACCCGATACGACTTGATCTCGCTCAAATGTTGAATCCCGTCGGTGACGATCACAACGCACCGCTGCGCCTGTTGCGCATCGACGCGCGACCACACGTCTGGTTGCGCAATGGTCGCGGCGAGCGCGACTCCTCGTGAACGATTGAACAGCGTTGCACGCATGCAGCGCCTAGTCTGCGCCACCCGTTGTGCCAGGTGGTCTCGGGGCAGTATCAATCCGAAGTTCCGAGGGGCAGATGGAAAGAGGGATTCTGTGTGCGGTTGCGGCCGCGTTCACGACCGTGTTGATGGCTGGGTGCGGTGGCGCATCCGACGGCAGTGCAAGCTCAGCGGAAGTGGCGTCGCAAGGTGACGATGCTGCATCGCTGGCAGCGGCAGAACCAGGTGCGGACGAGCCGTTGGGCACAGGGCCGTTGATCGAGTCGACGATCGAAGTCCACGACGTCGACGCGCAAGCGGTCACCTCATCGGCCACCGGCTCCAGCCTCACGGTGCGGGCCCGCGGCACGATTGCCGGCGGCGTGGGTCCGGTCATGCAGGTGCTGGTCGGCGGCGTGCGAGTGGCATCCACCGAAGTCAAAGCCACGGCATTCGCCGACCACGTTTTCCCGCTCAACTCGGCCGTCGCACCGGGTGCGCGCATCGACGTGGTGTTCACCAACAACGCCACCGTGAGCGGCCAAGGACCGCAACCTGTATCGTCGAGTCGGTGCGCGTCAATGGCGCCACGTTGAGGCCCACCGATGCCGGTGCGACCGTGGATCTGGGCAGCGGCGCTGCGGCGTTCGATGGCCAAAACGTCATCGACGGGCGCGGCGATCTGTTGTGGAACGCGGCGCTGCGCTTGAAGGCGCCCGGTGCGAGCCTCGTCGTACGCGCGCGCGCATCGATGGCCGACGGCGTGGGCCCGACGATGCAATTGCTCGTCGATGGCGTCGCGACGGGCAGCGTCGAGGTCAAGTCGACCGCTTACGCCGACTACCGCTTCGCGCTCAAGACTTTGCCGAGCCAACGCGTGGACATCGTGTTCCCGAACGACGGCGCAACGGGTTCGGAGGATCGCAACCTGTATGTCGATTCGGCGCGCTTCGGCGACCGCACGCTGCGCCCCACCGACAGCGGTGCCTTGCTCGATGTGGGTTCCGGTGCTGCGGCGTTCGATGGCGCTCATGTGAAGGATGGCCAGAGCGCCATCCTTTGGAATGCAGCGCTGCGCCTGCCGGTCAGCGCCAGTGCGGCGGCAGCGGGCAACGCGCAACTCGCGGCATCGGGCACCAGCAGCGGCACCACGGCGGCCACGCCGCCTGCCGGCGCCATCGACATCCGCACGACCGGCGCGCGCTGCGATGGCAGCTTCGACAATTCGGATGCGATCGCGTCGGCGATTGCCGCCGCCAAGACCAAGCGCGTGGCGGTGTACGTGCCGGCGGGCGTGTGTGCCTACGGCGACGTGATCCGCCTCGACGGCGTCAAGCTCGTCGGCGCCGGCGATACCTCAGTGCTCTATGCGCTCAATCCGAGCCGCGAATCGATCTACATGTTCGGCAACGGAACCGAGGTCAGTCTGCTGAAGCTCAGCGGCAAGAAGGCCACCGCGCGGCAGGCCGCCTGGGAGGCAACCCGCATCGCCCTGTTCGGCGCCACCAACTTCATGATCGACAAGGTCACCATCGATGGCGCGGCGCCGCCGGCATCCAGACCGCGCGGTCGGCCAACAACGGCCGCATCACCAACAACACCATCAAGAACACGCTGTCCGACTCGATCCATCTCACCGGCAAGGCGAGCTACGTCACGCTGGAGAACAATCGCATCGAGAACTCCGGCGACGACGGCATCGCCGTGGTCAGCTACCGCCAGGATGGCGGCCTCACGCACCACATTACCGCGCGCCACAACGTGATCCGCAACAACAAGTGGGGCCGCCAGATGAGCGTGGTGGGCGGCGGCCAGGTGCTGTACGAGAACAATTTCCTCGAGGGCAACCTCGCTGGGGCAGCCTGCCTGTACATCGCGCAGGAAGCTTCGTACTCGACTTACGCCGCGCGCGACGTCGTGGCCCGCTACAACACGCTCAAGACCTGCGGCGGGCCGCCCACCGGCCACGCTGCGGCAATGGTGTACAGCGACGGCCAGGAAGCCAACTCCAATATCACGCTGACCCGCAACGACATCGTGCAGAACGGCCCGGGCGGCATCCGCGTGTTCAGCGCGTTCAACAACGGTGTGCGCGTTGACAACAACCGCGTGCAAGGCGCAAGCCCCGCGCTCGACATCCGGAGTTCGGGCGTGACGGTGGTTCCCTACACGTCCGGCGCTGTGGGCTTCGTAGCGCCCTGAAGGGGCCCCTGCATCAACGTCTGCGGGCCAACGACGGAGGCGGCGCCTTGGCCCGCTCCGAGCGTCGGCCGCAGTGCGTGCACACGCGCGTCCATTTCGCGAGCCGCTGGTTGCAGGCCCAACAGCGCTTCGTGACGCCGCGATAGACACCCCGCGCGACCACGAGCAGCCCGATCGCAGCTGCGACAGCGGGCAGCAACTCCATGTGAACCCCTCCGACTTCCCCGCCTGAATCGTAGCGGGATGAAGTTGCGGTGGCTTCCCCGGCTCCGGGGTGCACGAAAGTGGAAGGCCGACCTGCGGCCGCTTCTACATCAGCCTATACGGATATTCCCCGTATCGACTGGATAGTCACGTTTGCTACTATCGCCGCTCTGCCGTCGGTAGTCGTGCTCTGCTCCCTGAGTGCGTGATGGCAGCTTTGGCCGGATGACTTCGCGTCATCGGGCCAATTCTTTCTGGGCGGCGCTTCAGTCACTGCGAACGAGGTCCGCCGCCGCGGTGGCGCTTGTCGAATTCGTACGCGTCACCACCGGGCAGACGCCCGCCTTCGACGGCATCCACGCCTGGCTTGCCGATGCTGCCGCCGAGCTCGCTGGAAATCGTCACGTGATGCTTGCCAGACGCACGCAAGGCCTCGGTGAATCTCAGCGCTTCGATCAGCTCGGAGTCGCCGAACGCACGATGGCCGGGCATCTCCGCATCTTCCATCCAGAACACGACGATCGGCATCGGTGCCTCGCTTGAATGCAATGCGCGGGCAGTGTCGCAGACGGCAAGACGCCCACGTCTTTGGCGACGGTGTCCGCATAGGCTGACACAATGACGATGGCCGGATCCGGAGCCTCTCGATGAACACCGACACCTTGCGCGCCTTGCAGGCGCCGCTCAAAGACCGTTATCGCACGCAGCCCGAGTCGGCCCGCATCACACTGCATGCGGTCGGCCGGCTGGGCGACGGTGTCAGCTGTCGTGTCGAGACGGGTCGGGCGCTGGTCGAGGCGGGCCTGCACCCGGCCACCGGCGGCAACGGCCTGTCTGCATGCTCGGGCGACATGCTGCTGCAGGCCCTGGTCGCCTGTGCCGGTGTCACGCTCAACGCGGTCGCCACCGCGCTGGGCATCTTGTTGCGCGATGCGCAAGTGCATGCCGAGGGCGATCTGGATTTTCGCGGCACGCTCGGCGTGGCCAAGGATGTGCCAGTGGGGTTTCAGCAGATCCGCCTGCAGTTCGCGCTCGACACCGATGCCAGCGACGAACAGCTCGACACGCTGCTGCGGCTGACCGAGCGCTACTGTGTTGTCTACCAGACGCTGGCGCGCACGCCTGAAATGTCAGTGAGCCGGCGCGCCGCGCAGCGCTAGTCTGACGCGAGCGTCAGGGGCGCTCGATCGTGGCCGGTGCCGCCGGCGGCCGGCAACCTCGCACGGCGCCCATGCCTTTCAGATACGAACGCCGCACGGTACCGGCGGCAATCGCAGCCACGACCTCGCGCGAATAGCGTTCCGCGCCGCTCAAGTACCGCACCCACCCTCGGAACGGCACCACCGACTCGGCGGCGCCGCGCACCTGCTGCGTCGCGGCTTGGGTCGCCGCGGCCGCGCCGCGATCGATCAGGCTGCGATTGACCGGCGTCTGTGGCGTGTCGAGGTCGGCGCCAAGCACCGCATCGAGCGCGATCACCTGCGCCTCGATACCTGCGCAGGTGCCGTCGGCTGGCTCGGCGTAGGGTGCGCGCTGCGCCTCGATCAACAGCGCCGGGATCGGCGCGTTCACGAGGTTGAGGTCGTTCAGCGGCGTGGTGGCTGCTTGCGCGATCTCGTTGCCCACGCGGTTCACCGGGTCGGTGGCCTGCGCCCGCGGCGGCGGTGGCTGCGGTGGTGGCGCCGACGGCTTCGAGCCGCATGCGGCGAGCAACACGACGATGCCAAGCGCGGCGCTCTTGTTCATGGCGCCCCAGCATAGCAGCCGGGTCATGGGTCCTGACTCAGGCGCTACCATAGTTGCTCGCTGCCGCACCCGCCGTGATCTCCCTCCTGCGCCGCCAAGTCGTGCAAGCCGCCGTGCTGGCGTGTGCGGCCACCGGCTGCGCCACGCGCTCGAGCGAGGTGGTGCCGCAAAAGACCGACCCCGCCGAGTTCGTGGACTGGAGCTGCGAGCGCATGGACGAGGAGTCCGATCGCGTGCAACTGCGCGCCGCCGACGTGGCCTATGCGGTCGACGCGCGCTCGGGCAACAACATGATCATGCTCGGGGTGGGCGTGACGGTGTTCTGGCCGGCGCTGCTGGCGATGCGGCCCGACGGCATCGAGGCACAGGAACTGGCGGCACTGAAGGGCCGCTACGAGGCGCTGGGCAGCGCTGCGCGGCAGCGCCCGTGCCCGCCGCCGCCCGAGGCGATGAGCGCTCAGCGTGCCGCGAAACTGCCACTGGTCACCGGCGAGCGTTTCGTCTACGAGGAGCGCGTCCACCCCAAGGCGCCGCCGCAAGAACTGGGGTTGCGCGTGCTGGCGTTGAAACGCGACCGCATCGAGTTCGCGGCCGACATCGGCGGCCAGGCGCTGCCGGGGCCCTGGTCGCAGGATTTGGCGGGCAACTCCCAGGCCGACAACCGCGCGCCACTGATCAAGATGGCGTCGGCTGCTGCAGCCCGACATGCAACTCGGCCAGGTGCTGTCCGGCGACCTGTACGCGGCGGACCCGACCACCCTCGGCCATGCGCGATTGCGTGGCCAGGTCGTGGCGCAGGGCGTGCAATCCATCGCCGGGCGCTCGTTCGACGTGGCGGTGATCGAGCTGTTCGGCGACGCGCCGCTGGGTGACAACGACAGCACGCGCCTGAGTGGCGTGATGGCGGTCGACCGCTCCAGCGGACTGTTGCTGCGGCTCGAACTCTCGTCGGCGAACCCTACCTACTCGATGCGCCGCCGCCTCGTGCGTGTGGAGCCGCCGGCCGGCTGAGCGCCGGGTTGTCAGGGATCACCCCCTCGCGCCTCTTTACGCTGCTTTACGCCGCGCCCACGCCGGCGCAACGCGACCCGATCGACCATGACGGCCATCGTTGGACCCATACCGAAAGGATCGTCATGCAAGCCAAGCCCCTCGTTTCTTCGTCGCACCGCGTGCGCTTGATGGTCGTCACCCTCGCGGTGGCCGCCGCGGGCGTGTGTGTCTCGGTCGCGCAGGCGCAGTCCGCCGTGCCGCGTGATGCCGAAGCGCGCCACCACGGGCACGGTGGCCCTGGCGGTGCGCCGTTTGGTGGCCACATGCTCGGGCGCGCTCTCGATGCCGTGAACGCCACGCCGGAGCAGCGCACGCGCATCGGCGAGATCATGAAGGCCGCCGCAGCCGATGTGCGCCAGCAGCGCGAGGCGTCGCGCGGCTTGCGTGAACAGGCGATGACCTTGTTCGCGCAGCCGACCGTCGATGCGCGTGCGGTCGAAGCCTTGCGCCAGCAGATGGTGCAGCAGCACGACCAGTCGAGCCGCCGCTGGACCCAGGCGATGCTCGACGCCAGCGCCGTGCTCACGCCGGATCAGCGCAAGCAACTGGCCGAGCGCATGAAACAGCGCCGCGACCTGGGTGAGCGCCACATGCGCGAGCGTCGCGCGCTGGAGCAACCCACGCGCTAAGCTTTGATCCCCAGTGCGGCGATGCGCCGGTCGCCCGGAAGCGGCCGGCCGGCGCGATGCCGTTGAAAGCCCTCGAGCCATGACGCCACATCTGCTGCTGATCGACGACGACGCCCGCTTGACCACGATGGTGGCCGACTACCTGCAGGCCAACGGCTTCGAAGTCACGTCGGCCGGCTCGCTGGCGGCCGGGCGCGAGCGCCTGAAGCAGCGTAGCTACGACGCGCTGCTGCTCGACCTGATGCTGCCCGACGGCGATGGGCTCGACCTCACGCGCGAGCTGCGCGCCGACGCGCGCACACGCCGCCTGCCGCTGCTGATGCTCACGGCGCGCGGCGAGTCGCCGGATCGCATCGTGGGCCTGGAGATCGGCGCCGACGACTACCTGCCCAAGCCGTTCGAGCCGCGCGAGCTGCTGGCGCGCGTGAAGGCGCTGTTGCGCCGCAGCGCCACGCCGATGGGCGACGATGAGGTGCTGCGCTTCGGCCGGCTCGAGATCGACCTCGGTGCGCGCCAGGCCCGACTCGACGGCAAGCCCTGCGACCTGACGAGCCACCAGTTCGACCTGCTGGTGGTGCTGGCGCAAGGTGCCGGACGCGTGCTGTCGCGCGACCAGATCATGGACGGTCTCAAGGGCCATCCGCTGGAGGCCTTTGACCGCAGCATCGACGTGCACGTGTCGCGCATCCGCGCCGCGATCGAAGAGGATCCCAAGGCGCCCAAGCGCCTGCTGACGGTGCGCGGCGTCGGCTACGTGTTCGCGCGCAAGCAGGACGCCGACGCTTGAACAGCGTGCCGCGATGAAGTCGCTGTACCTGCGCATCTGGCTCACGGTGGTGAGCATGCTCGGCGCCTTTGCGATCGCGTCGGGCTGGTTCGTGCAGCGCCACCTCGAGAACGAGCGCGTGCGCATCGAGACCGCGCAATCTGAGCGCCTGAGCGCCTGGGCCGAGCTGGTGCAGCGTTCGCTGCCGCCGGCCGATGCGGCACCCGAGCTGCAGGCGGCCGAGCTGCGCGAGTGGTCGCTTGCGCCTGCGACTGCCGATGGCATTGGACGACGCGAACGGGCGGCGCATCGCCGCCGCCGATGCCTACCTTCGTCGCGAATCGGACACAGCACGCCGCGGGATTCCGGTGTCGTTGGACGACGGGCGCACGCTGTGGGTGATGCGGCCGATGCCGCGTTATGGTCCGGGCATGCCGCGCTCCGCAGCGGCCGATGGCGAGCGACCGCAGGGCGGCGAGCGCGGACCGCGCGCGGGCGACAGCCGTTGGGCGGCGTTGATGATGCCGCCGCAGTGGCCGTCCACCGTGGGCCTGCTGGCGCTGCTGGCGCTGCTGTTCGCCGCCGTGGCATTGGGTGCGTACCCGGTGGTGCGCAGCTTGACGCGCCGGCTCGAATCGCTGCAGCGTGGCGTCGAACGTTTTGGTGCCGGCTCGCTGGGCCAGCGCGTCGACGAATCGGGCCGCGACGAGGTGGCCAAGGTGGCGCGCAGCTTCAACCAGGCGGCCGAGCGCGTCGAGACCTTGGTGCGTTCGCACCAAAGTCTGCTGGCCAATGCGAGCCACGAACTGCGCTCGCCGCTGGCGAGGATGAAGATGGCGATGGCGATGCTGCCGCAGGCCGAAGGCGCACAGCGCGACACCCTGCGCCATGAGATCGAGGCCAACATCGCCGAGCTCGATGCACTGGTCGAAGAGGTGCTGCTCGCCAGCCGGCTCGATGCCGATGCCTGGAAGCTCAAGCGCGAACCGGTCGAGTTGCTCGGCCTGGCGGCCGAAGAGGCGGCGCGTGTGAATGCGCAAGTCAGCGGCGAGCCGGTCAGCTTGAGCGGTGACGAACGCCTGTTGCGGCGCGCGCTGCGCAACTTGCTCGAGAACGCACGCCGCTACGGCGCCGGCACGATCGATGCGATCGTCGAGCGCGACGGCCGTGCGGTGCGGCTGCGCGTGTGCGACCGCGGCCCCGGGGTCCCGGAGGCGTTTCGCGAGCGCATCTTCGAGGCGTTCTTTCGCCTGCCGGGACATGCCGAGCGTGAAGGCGGTGTGGGATTGGGCCTGAGCCTCGTCAAGCAGATCGCCGAGCGCCACGGCGGCAACGTGCACTGCGAGCCGCGCGACGGCGGCGGCAGCTGCTTCGTCATCACGCTGCCGGCCTGACGCCGAGCGCTCACGCGGCTGCTGCTGCCGGCAGCGCGCGGACCCGTTGCTTCTGCATCCACAGCAGGAACGAGGTCAACACGACGCCCGCGCTCAGCAACCCGGCCGTCGCCGCGATCCAGAAGCCGATCGGACCCTGCCATGCCGGTGGCGTGAAGCCGCCCACGTCGAAGGCCAGCACGTAGCCGCCGCCGAGTCCGATGCCCCACATCGACAGCACGAACACGACGAGCGAGATCACCGTGATACGCCACGCGCGCAGCACGAACTGCGCCAGTGTCTGCAGCGCGTCGCACAGATGGAACCAGCCGACCCAGCTGAGCAGCGACAGCGCCACCGCGGCCACCGCCACGTCGGACGTGTACAGGCCGACGATCGGCTCGCGCCACAGATACACCAACGAGCCGGTGATTGCGGCCAGGGCCATCGTCACCTGCAGCCCGTGCAGACTCAGCCGTCGCGCGTCGCGCAGGCGGTTCGCGCCGATGCTTTGCGCCACCAGGGTCGTGGTGGCGTTCGACAGCGCCATCGGCATCATGAACATCATCGACACCAGGTTCACCGCAATCTGGTGGCCGGCCACCGGCGTGGCGCCGAGGCGGGCGATGAAGATCGCCATGAAGGCGAAGCCGGTCACCTCGATCAGGATCGTCAGGCCCAGCGGAATGCCCAGCCGCAGCAGCGCCAGCAGCGACGCCCGCTGCGGCCGATCGAGGCCGTGGCCGCGCAGCGCGAAGCGATCGTAGAAGCGGTCGTTGCGCAGCACCACGTAGGCGGCGATGGCTTGTGCCCACATCGCGATCAGTGTCGAGATGCCGCAACCGGTCACGCCGAGCGCGGGGATGCCGAGCGACGACACGCCGAACACCAACGAGATCGACAGCGGGATCTTCAGCGCCAGCCCGCCGAGTTGCAGCACCATCACCGCCTTCGGCCGCGACACCGCGGTGTTGAAACCGCGGTACACCGTGAACAGCAGCGAAGCCGGCAGCGAACACGCCAGCGCCAGCAGATAACCGCGGATCTTGTCGGCCACCTCAGGCGTGGCGCGCGACAGCATCAAGAACGGTGCGGGAAACACCAGCAGCAGGCAACCGATCACCGACAACCCGAGCGCGAGCCACACGCTTTGGTGCAGTTGATGGCCGGCGTCTTCGAGGCGCTTGGCGCCGTACAGCTGCCCCACGATCGGTCCGATCGCGAGCACCACGCCCATCAGGCCGATGAACACCGTGATGTAGGCCGCCGAGCCGACCGCGAATGCCGCCAGGTCGGTGGCCGAATGGCGCCCGACGAGCACGGTATCGACGGTGGAGAAGCCCAGCACCGCGAGCTGGCCGATCAACATCGGCCAGGCGAGGGAGACGATGTTCCGCGCGTCGTGGCGCAACGTGGCGGCCGGCGTGCGGGCCGGCTGGCGCAGCACCGGCGCCGTCATGGGCGCGCGACCTCGGCGTCGGCCGGCATCGATTGCGGATGGTCAACGCCAGTGGCGGTTCGGGCGCGCTCGGCATAGCGGTTGAAGCGCCAGGCCTTGGCCTCCATCGTGATGCGGCGCCAGACGGTGCGTTTTTCGGCCGGTGTCAGCAGCGGCCAGTGTTGCACTTCGTCCTCCGTGCGGCCGCAGCCTTTGCAAACTGGATCGCCCTGCGCGGTGGAGCAGATCGCGATGCACGGCGCATCGGGTGTGTGGGCATACCATGCGAGCCAGGCCTCGCGCGCCGCGCGCGGCATGGTGACCTCGTCGGCTTCATGCTGTCGGTAGTACACCAGCAGCCCGTAGACTTCGGCCAGTGCGCGCACTTCGGGGCATGCGCTGATCCCATCCGGCGAAGGCGAACGCTCGCGCCACCAGTTGATGGCGGACTCGATGTCCGTGATGTGGATCGCTGCCATGGGCGCTTGCGGCGGGGCGGCAAGGATACCTGCTCGCGCCACTCACTTTGCTGCGGTCGCCGGTGTCCGCGCTGTAAGAGGGGCTTGGGCGGACCCGACCCAACATCTGCTCGTGCCTGCGAACCTGCCGCACGTTCGGTCGATCGCCCGGAGAACCAACACATGCATCAAAGACTTCTGCACATGCCTGTGCTGGTCGGCGCCGTGGCAGCCGGTGCGCTTGCCGCGCTCGGTCGCTCATGCGCAGCAGGCCTGCCGCGCCGAATCGGGCGCGCAGGTGCCCGTGGTGGTGGAGCTGTACACCTCGGAAGGCTGCAACTCGTGCCCGCCAGCCGATCGCTGGCTGTCCGGCCTGAAGGACAAGCCCGGCGTGCTGGCCGCCGCGTTTCACGTCGACTACTGGGATCGCCTCGGTTGGAAAGACCGCTTCGGCCACGCGCGTCACACCGAGCGACAAGCGCAGCAGCAAGCGGCCGCGGGCGCGCGCTACAGCTACACGCCGCAGGTGGTGGTCAACGGTCGCGATTGGCGGCGCTGGCCCGAACTGCCGACGCCGGCATCCAATGCAACGGTGCGGCTGTCGATGCAGCGCGTGGGCGAGCAGGTCGAGCTGCAGGTGCAGCCGCTGCAAGACGTGCGGGCGCGCTGGACGTTGTGGTGGGCCGTGCTCGAAGACGGTCACGTGAGCGATGTGAAGGCCGGCGAGAACCACGGCGTCACGCTGCGCCACGACCACGTGGTGCGCATGGATGGGCGCATCGCGCCGTTCGCCGGTGCCTTGGTGCGCCGCATCGACGCGCCGTCGCGCGGCGAAGGAGGGCGCGTGCCGCGTGTGATCGCGGTGCTGACCGACGCCGTCAGCGGCGCCACGGTGCAGGCAGTGGAGCTGCGCTGCGCCGGCTGACGGCGGGTTCAGGCTGCGACCAGCTCCGCCGGCGCCGCGGTCACCGTGGCGACACGGCCGCGGATCAGGTCCGCGGCCTTCTCGGCGATCATGATCGTCGGCGCGTTGGTGTTGCCGCTGACGATGCGCGGCATGATCGATGCATCGACGACGCGCAGGCCCTGCAGGCCGCGCACGCGCAACTGCGAATCCACCACGTCGAGCGGCCCCGAGCCCATGCGGCAGGTGCCCACCGGGTGGTAGATCGTGTCGCCGAAGTTGCGGATGAAGTCCTCGATCTGCGCATCGGTCTGCGCACGCGCCGACGCGTCGAGCTCGCGGCCCGTGTAGCCGGCCAATGCCGGCTGCTGCAGGATCGATCGCATCAGCTTGAAGCCGCGCACCAGACGATCGACGTCGTCGCGTTCGGCGAGGAAGTTCGGATCGATCAACGGTGCGGCCAGCGGATCGGCGCTCGCCAGCGTGACGCGGCCGCGGCTCTTGGGGCGCAGCAGGCACACGTGGCACGAGTAGCCGTGGCCGAACACGGTCTTGCGGCCGTGATCGACCAGCTTGCCGATCACGAAGTGCAGCTGCAGGTCAGGCGTCGGCTCGTCGGGCCGGCTCTTGATGAAGCCGCCGGCCTCGGCGTAATTGGTGGTCAGCATGCCGCTGCGCTGCCGGCGCCACTCGAAGATGCCCTGCAGCACGCGCATCACCCCGGCGAACGACAAGCCGAACAGGTCTTTCAAGTGCGGCGCATCCACCACCTGCACGACGTCGGGGTGGTCGTGCAGGTGGCGGCCCACGCCGGGCAGGTCGTGGACCTGCGCGATGCCGTGGCGCGCCAACTCGTCGGCCGGCCCGATGCCAGACAGCATCAGCACCTGCGGCGACTGCAACGCGCCGGCGCACAGCAGCACCTCGCGTGCCGCGTGCAGCCGCTGCCGGTGGCCGGACTGAATGAATTCGACCGCGGTGGCGCGCTGGCCTTCGGTGACGATGCGGGTCACGTGAACGCCGGTGATCACCTTGAGGTTGGGGCGCACGCGCGCCGGCGCCAGGTAGGCCTTGGCTGCGCTGCAGCGTTCGCCGTTGCGATGCGTCACCTGGTACAGGCCGACGCCCTCCTGTTCGGCCGCATTGAAGTCGGCGTTGAGCCGATAACCCGCCTGTCGCGCGGCCTCGACGAAAACCGGCCCGAAGCGGTTCGGACTGCGCAGGTCCATCACGTTGAGCGGCCCGCCGCCGCCATGCCAGGCATCGGCACCGCGTTCGTTGTGCTCGGCGCGCTTGAAGTACGGCAACACGTCGTCGAACGACCAGCCCGCATTGCCTTCGGCGGCCCAATGGTCGTAGTCGCCGCGCTGGCCGCGGATGTAGACCATCGCGTTGACCGAGCTCGAACCGCCCAACACCTTGCCGCGCGGTTGATAGCCGCGCCGCCCGTTCAAACCGGGCTGCGGCACGGTCTGGAAGGCCCAGTTGGCCTGGCCGTTCTGCGCCAGCACCGCCAGCCCCGCGGGGCAGTGGATCAGCACGCTCTTGTCCGGCGGGCCCGCCTCCAACAGCGCCACGCGCACCTGCGGGTCTTCGCTCAGGCGCGCCGCCAGCACGCAGCCGGCCGAGCCGCCACCGACGATCAGGTAGTCGAATGTCTGCACGGCACAGCCAAGCCGAGTGGAGGTGAGGGCCATGATATCGGTGCCACCAATGGAAGGAATGGAGCGCCGCCTCTACAGTCGACGCATGGCACACACGAGGTCGACGATGAATCAATCGTTGCGCGCCACGGCGCGCTGGCTCGCTGCAGGAATCACGCTGCTGGTCTGTTGCATGGCGGCGCGGGCCCAGTATCCGGACCGCACCATCACGATGGTGGTGCCGTTCCCGCCCGGCGGCGTCGCCGACACGGTGGCGCGGCCGGTGGCCGACGCGCTGGGCAAGGAGCTCAAGCAGACCGTGGTGATCGAGAACAAGGCCGGCGCCGGCGGCGCGCTCGGCATGGGCCAGGTGGCGCGGGCCGCGCCCGATGGCTACACGGTGCTGATGGCGTTGTCGTCGATCTCGGTGCTGCCCGAGGCCGACAAGCTGTTCGGCCGCCGGCCCGCGTTCACGTTGAACCAGTTCAAGCCGATCGCACGTTTCACCGCCGATCCCACGGTGTTCGTGGTGCGTGCCGATGCGCCGTGGAAGACGCCTGGCTGAGTTTCTCGCCGACGCGAAGCGCAAGCCGGGTGCGTTCAACTACGGCAGTTCCGGCAACTACGGCACGATGCATGTGCCGATGGAGATGCTGAAAGCCGACGCCGACTTTCGCATGGTGCACATCCCGTTCACCGGTGCCGGCCCGGCGGTGGTGGCGTTGCTGGGCGGGCAGGTCGATGCGATCGCCAGCGGCCCGGCGAGCGTGGCCCAACACATCCGCTCGGGACGTTTGCGTGCGCTGGCGCATTGGGGCGAGAAGCCATTGCTTGCGCTGCCCGATGTGCCGAGCCTCGCGAGCCTCGGACATCCGGTGAAGTTCGCGCAATGGTCGGGCCTGTTCGTGCCGGCGGGCACGCCGGACGACGTGGTGCAGAAGCTGCGCGCCGCGGCGCGCAAGGTGGCCGCCGATGCGCAGGTGCTGCAGACGATCCGCACCGCTGGCAGCCCGGTCGAGTACCTCGACGCGCCGGATTTCCAGACCTACTGGGACCAGGACGCGGCGGTGATGGCCAACGTCGTGCAGCGCATCGGCAAGGTCGAGTGACGCGCCGCCGCGAATAACCATCCTGCGCGTCTGGCCCGCACCGCAGCGGCGTGGGCGTTGCTCTATCGTTCACGCCCCGATCCCACAACACGGGCCGCGCGGGCCGAGGCGTCACAGCGGCGTCATCGGCACCGCGCACGATCGGTGGTCCATCAGGAGACACCATGAAGCTCGCATCCTTGCTGCGCCGCGCTGCCGCCGGCGTGTCGTTCACCGCGCTGTTGTTCGGCTGCACGTGGAGCCAGGCCCATGACTGGCGACCGCATCACTTCAATCACAACGAACCCAAGCCGCTGGTCATCGGCCACCGGGGCGGCGGCAGCGGCTACCTGCCCGAGCACACGCTGGAGGCCTATGCGCTCGGCATCGAGCTGGGCGCCGACTACATCGAGCCCGATCTGGTCGCGACCAAGGATGGCCACCTGATCGCGCGCCACGAACCCAACCTGATCGCCACCACCAACGTGGCCAGCCTGCCGCAGTTCGAAGGCCGGCGCCGCATGGAGATGGTCGATGGCGTGCCGACCGACGGCTACTGGGCGCGCGACTTCACGCTGGCCGAGATCAAGCAACTCGGCGCGATCCAGCCGGTGGCCGACCGCGGGCAGCAGTTCGACGGCCGCTTCAAGATCCCGACGCTGGAAGAGGTGATCGACCTGGCCAAGCGCAAGTCGCGCGACAAGGACCGCACGATCGGCATCTACCCCGAGACCAAACATCCCACCTACCACCAGCAGCACGGCCTCGCGCTCGAAGACCGTCTGCTGCGCGTGCTGACGCGCGCCGGCTGGAACCACCGCTTCGCGCCGGTGATCATCCAGTCGTTCGAGACCGCCAACCTGCGCTACCTGCGCCCGCGCACGCCTTTGCGCCTGGTGCAACTGGTCGATGCCGACGACCTCGCGCCCGACGGCACCATCACCTACGCGGCGCCGTTCGACAAGCCGTATGACTGGGTGGTGTCGGGTCGCGCCGGGCTGTTCCGCGACCTCGTCACGCCGGCAGGCCTGGCCGAGGTGGCCACCTACGCCGACGGCATCGGGCCGTGGAAGTACTACATCCAGAGCACCCGGTGCAAGCTGCTGGCGCCCAGCGGCACCGCATGCGCCGACGCCAACGGTGACGGGGCGGTCAACGAGGCCGACCGCGAGGTGATCGCACCCACCGACCTGATCGAGCGCGCCCATGCGCGGGGCCTGATCGTGCACACCTGGACTTTCCGCAACGAGCGTTCGCGGCAGCCGCTCGACGACAAGGGCAATCCGGTGAACGAATACCTTCGCTTCTACGAACTCGGCGTCGATGGCCTGTTTTCCGACTTTGCCGACACCGCCGTGGCGGCGCGCGTGATGTTCAAGCTGAAAAACGACCCTGGCTACGCACGCTGTCTGGTGCGCGACAACGGCTGCACCGACGGCGACTGAGTCTCGCCAGACCGACCCGCACGTGCCGTGCGCACGGCGGGCCGGTGCGTTTGAATCGACCGGTATGTCCGATTTGCGGCTACATTAACGGCACAGACATACACGAGGCCGTTTCCACAAGGTCTTCTCGTCGCCCGGTGCGCCTGTAAGCGCCGCACCGGATCTGCGACCCGAGTTACTCCCGGTTTGACGTTTCTTGAGTGTTTCTGTCCGCGGTGGGCGTGAGCCTGCCGCGTGAGCTTGTCTATTCACAGTTTCACGAAGGAAATGCATCCATGAGCACCCCAGGCACCCAGATCGGCGTCGTCAAATGGTTCGACGACGGCAAGGGCTACGGCTTCATCACGCCCGAAGGCGGCGGCAAGGACCTGTTCGCCCACCACAGCGAAATCAAGAACAACGGCGGCTTCCGCAGCCTGCAGGAAAACCAGCGCGTCGAGTTCGAAGTGAAGCAGGGCCAAAAGGGTCTGCAAGCCGCGAACATCCGCGTGCTCTGACACCTTTGGGCTGGCGGTGCGCCATGCGGCGCGCCGTAGCGACGAGGCCGCGGTAACGCGGCCTTTTGCTTTATTGCGGTCCGGTCGACCTGGGACTCAGGGTGTGGGCTCGCTGCCCTGGGCCGGGGTGGGGGCTTGGCCCTCGCGGGGCCGGTGCGCCCGTGCCCTCGCCCTCGCGGCCGCCCGGGGTTTGCTTGCGCTGCCGCTTTTCTTCTGCTTTGCGTTTTTTGGCCAGTTCGCGCTGGCGTTTCTCGTATGCGTAATTCGGGGTCGCCAATCGGCTCTCCTACAGTGGCTGGTTCCCTGCAGGACACCACCCGGTGCCCCGTGCCCGCGCAGCATACGGCATGCCCGGGCACCTTGGATTACATGCGCAACGGACGTTGTCGCCGGGTGTAGCCGCAGCGACCGCACAATGGCGGCCCCTGGCCGACTGCAGCAAACACGAGATGACGCCCAGCGACGACCTCAGCGCCCTGATGGCCCGTGTGGCCATGCAGGATCGCGCTGCGTTTGAGCGCGTGTACCACGCCACCTGCGCGCATCTCTTGGGCGTCGCGCTCCGTATATTGAACAACCGCGAGCGTGCAGAAGAGGTATTGCAGGAGGCGTTTGTCAATGTCTGGCACGGCGCGCGCGGATACAACCCGAGTGTGGCCACCCCCATGACCTGGCTGATCAACGTCGTGCGCAACAAGGCGATCGACACGCTGCGCTCCGGTTCCACCGAGCGTCGCAGCACCGGCGCGCTCGAAGACGAGGCGTTCGAGGTGCGCGCCGACAGCGCGCTCGAGCCGCAACAGATGCTCGACGACAGCCTGCAGCGCGCGCACATCGACGCCTGCATGCAAACGCTCAACGCGCAGCAGCGTCAGGCGCTCGCACTGGCGTACTACCGTGGCCTGGTGCACACGGAGATCGCTGCACAGATGGGTGCTCCGCTGGGCACCGCCAAGGCCTGGGTGCGGCGCGGGTTGGACAAGCTGAAGGAGTGCCTGGGCGCGCGGGGGGTCACCGCGTGAATCTGTTGCAGCCCGAGCGCCTGGAGCGGCTGTCACGCGAGTACGTGCTGGGCACGCTGACCGGGCGCGCCCGCCGCCGCTTCGAGCGCTTGCTGGCAGAGGCCCCGCTGGCCGCTCGCGTGGTGGCGCGTTGGCAGCAGCGCTTCGACGTGCTGGCCGCCGGCGTGCCACCGGTGCAGCCGCGCGATCAGGTGTGGCAGCGGCCTGCAGCAGCGCCTGTTCGCAAGCCGCGAGAAACCTGTCGCCCCGAGCTTCTGGGCTCGTGTGCAGGCGCTGCTGGCGCCGCGTGTGCTGGGCGGCGCGTTGGCCGGCGTGCTGGCGGCCACGGTGGTGCTGAAGTTGCAGCCGCAGTGGCTGGAACTGGAGTCGCGCAGCGAGGCGCTGCCGCAAAGTTACGTCGGCCTGCTGATCAACGACGCCGGCCAGCCGGCGCTGCTGGCCAGTTCGCGCCGGCACGGCCGCAGCATCACGGTGAAGCTGCTGCAGCCGCTCACGGTGCCCGACGGGCAGGTGGCCCGGCTGTGGGCGCTGCCGCGCGAAGGGGCGCCGTTCCTGGTGGGCCTGGTGCCGGCGCGGGGCTCGGCGACCATCGCGCTGACCGACAGCGCCGAGAAGCTGTTCTTCACCGTCGGCCGGCTGGCCCTGACGATCGACCCGGTGGCCGCCGGCGCGGCGGCCCCGTCGACCCCGTTCGTGGCCAGCGGCCATTGCGTCAAACTCTGGTGAGGTCGTCCGCGGCGATGCGTCCGTCCGCGAGACCGCCCCGTAGATGCGCTGCAGACACCGCCTGGTGTTGCGTTTTCAGTCCCCACCGAACTCATCGAGGATGACACCATGAAGCAGCCCTTTTCGCGCCTCCTGCCCGCCATCGTCATGGCCTTCGCCCTGCAACATGCGGCGTGGGCCGCAGACACCACCACGCCGGCCGCTGCCGCGCCCGACAAGCTGTCGGAGGCCCGGACGCTGATCAAGGCCAAGAAGTGGTCCGAGGCCGTGGCCGAGTTGCAGCGCGTCAATGACCCGGCCAGCGCCGACTGGAACAACCTGATGGGCTTCAGCATCCGCCGCGGCAGCTCGCCGGATCTCGACGCCTCGGAGCGCTACTACAACGAAGCGCTGCGCATCAACCCGAACCACCGCGGCGCGCTCGAGTACTCGGGCCAGCTGTACCTGATGAAGGGCGACCTGCCCAGCGCCGAGAAGCGCCTGGCCGTGCTCGACAAGGCCTGCACGTTCGGCTGCGAGGAATACACCGACCTGAAGAAGGCGATCGAGCGCTACAAGGCCGCCGGCAACAAGTTCGTCGCCTACCAGTGACGCGGCGCGCCGGCTCGACGCCGGCGCGTTACGCGAGCGGCGCCGGCGCGCCCACTCAGACGATGACGCAGGTGACGGTCACGTTGTGGTTGTGGCCGTCGCCGGGGAAGTCCGTCGACACCACCGTGACTGCCGTGCCGGCCTTCAGCTGTTGCAGCTGCGCCGGGCTGAACGTCACTTGGTGGTTGTGCGCGGCCGCGCCCATGATGCTGTAGGTCATCGCGGTCGCGGAGTCGAGGTCGGCCACCGGCACCGCCAACGCGTGGCCGTGGTTGGCTGATATGGCTTCGCCACAGCCGCTTGCGGGCGCCGGCGCCGGCGCGGGCGGGTCGCCGTAGTCGCCGCCTCCTCCGCAGCCGTGCAGGATGAGCAGCGCGCTGGCGCCGCTGAACAACTCGATGAAGCGTTTGCGCGTGATGTCCATGGTGTGCTCCCGCCCGTGGACGCCGCACGCGATGGCAGCACGGACCGCCCGGGTGTGCACGCGTACGCAGAGCGCGGGGTTTGGATTCCGCCTTCGCGACCGGTTTTGTGTCGGTGCGTGCCCGCGAGTTGTCGCCTCGTGTCGCCGGTCATCGGACCCCGGTGACGAGGCCGCGCGGGCAATCCGCTACGCTCACGGGTTTTCAGCGGACGAGCCCCTTGTTTTCACGCTTCGAACGCCTGCTCCACCCGTATCCGGAGGACGCGCCACCGCAGCCGCCGCGCGGGCTGTTCCCGTTCGTGTGGGCCTGCACGAAGGGCATGCGCGGCTACGTGGCGCTGATCATCGTGCTGGTGGCGCTGGTGGGCGCGTTCGAGGCGCTGCTGTTCGGCGTGCTCGGCCAGGTGGTCGACTGGCTCGGCCGCATGCCGCGGGAGCGCCTGTGGCTCGATGAAGGGCCGACGCTGTTGCTGCTGGCCGGCCTGCTGCTGGCCAGCATCGCGGTGGTCGGCGTGTGGTGCCTGATCAAGTACCAGGTGATCTCGTCGAACTTTCCGATGCGGCTGCGCTGGAATTTCCATCGGCTGCTGCTCGACCAGAGCATGACGTTCTATCAGGACGAGTTTGCCGGCCGCATCTCGACCAAGGTCATGCAGACCGCACTGGCGGTGCGCGATTGCGTGATGATCGTGTGCGACATCCTGGTGTTCGTGGTGATCTATTTCGTCACCATGGTGCTGCTGGCCGGCGGCTTCGATCTGCTGTTGCTGCTGCCGTTCTGCGGCTGGCTGGTGCTGTACCTGGCCGCGCTGACGTGGTTCGTGCCCAAGCTCGGCCGCGTCGCGCAGGCGCAGGCCGATGCACGCTCGCTGATGACCGGGCGCATCACCGATGCGTACACCAACATCGCCACCGTCAAGCTGTTCTCGCACACGCGGCGCGAGGCGCTTCACGCGCGCGGTGCGATGCAGGAGTTCATGGGCACGGCGTACACGCAGTTCCGCCTCGTCACCGGCGTGGAACTGGTGAACCACGTGCTGAGCATCGCGCTGATCCTCGGCTCGGCCGGGCTCACGCTGTGGCTGTGGACGCAAGGGCGGGTCGGTGTCGGCGCGGTGGCGGCGGCCACCGCGATGGCGCTGCGCCTGAACGGCATCTCGCACTGGGTGATGTGGGAGATGGCCGAGCTGTTCGAGCACGTGGGCACGGTGCAGGACGGCATGAACACGCTGTCGCGCCCGCAGGCGGTGGTGGACCGCGCCGACGCCAAGCCGCTGCAGGTGCAGCGCGGCGACGTGCGCTTCGAACAGGTCACGTTCGCCTACAACGCCGGCGCGCCGGTGGTCGAACAGCTCGACCTGCACATCCGGCCGGGCGAGAAGATCGGCCTGGTCGGGCGATCGGGTGCCGGCAAGTCGACCGTGGTCAACCTGCTGCTGCGCTTCTACGACCTGAACAGCGGGCGCATCGTGATCGACGGCCAGGACATCGCCGCAGTCACGCAGGCGTCACTGCGCGCCCAGGTGGGCATGGTCACGCAGGACAACTCGCTGCTGCACCGCTCGGTGCGCGACAACATCCTGTATGGCCGCCCCGACGCGACCGATGCCCAGATGGTCGCCGCCGCGCGCCGCGCCGAGGCGCATGAGTTCATCGAGGCGCTGGTCGATCCGCACGGCCGGCGCGGCTACGACGCCCACGTGGGCGAGCGCGGCGTCAAGCTGTCGGGCGGGCAGCGCCAGCGCATCGCGATCGCGCGCGTGATGCTGAAGGACGCGCCGATCCTGCTGCTCGACGAGGCCACCAGCGCGCTCGACAGCGAGGTGGAGAAGGCCATCCAGGCCAGCTTGTACCGACTGATGGAAGGCAAGACGGTGGTCGCGATCGCGCACCGGCTGTCGACCATCGCGGCGATGGATCGGCTGATCGTGCTCGACCGCGGCCGCATCGTCGAGCAGGGCGACCACCGCTCGCTGCTGGCGCAGCCGCGGCCTGTATGCGCGCCTGTGGGCGCACCAGAGCGGCGGCTTCCTCGGCGAAGACGCGGACGACGACGAGCCGCTGCCGGTGCAGCTCGCCTGACCCGACCTACTGCGGCGGCGCGCTGAAGCGCGCGCGGAACCAGCTGTCGAGCATCTGCTTTTCGTGGCGCAGCGGCTCGCGCGTGCTGTAGCGTGGGGATCTTGTCGGTGTAGTTCATGTCGGCCACGCGTTCTTCGCCCTGCTTGATGGCCTGCCCATCGGCGGCGAGCTTGTAGCGCAGCTGGAAGCTCGGCCAGTCGGCGCCGCCGCGCACGATGCGCAGATCGCCCTGGCGCGTGGGCCGCCAATAGCCGGCGAGGTCAACGTTGAGCACCTCGATGTCGAGCACCTGGCCGTCGGGCAGGTAACGCTTGCCGAGGTCTTGCAGGAAGCTCTCGATCGTCTTCAGGTTGACCGGCTTGTCGAATTGGTTGTTGCCCGAGTCGTAGAACTTGTCGGGCTCGATGAACGACACGTTCACGGTGCCGGCGGCGGACGCCGCGGCCGACGCGGCCAGCAACGACAGCGCGACGGCGGGTGTTAGGAATCGCATGGTCACCTCCTTCGACGGGTTTGGCGCCCGTGGCCGCCCAACGCAACGGCCCGGCCACACGCCGACAGCATCTACGAGAGTCACGGCGCTGCGGACGCCGGGGTCTGCATCAAGTGCGCGATGGAGTTGGCGTAGTAGCGCAGCAACGGCGCCTCGTGCGCCCGCATCACGAACAAGCCGTCGACCTCGTCGACCAGGTGCCGCAACGTCAGCATACGCAGGCCGGCATCGACTGCATAGTCCCAGTCGTGCCGTGGCACGTAAAGGCGCGCGCCGCGCGTCTCGAGCGATTTCACGAGCTGGCTGACCGCACCCTTCAGATCGAGCCGGCTGAACGCGCGCTGCGGATCGGCCAGCAGCACGGTGGCCACCAGCGGCACCGGCAGCACCGGGATCAAGCGGCCAACCTCGCCCATCAGATGGCGGCCGAGCGCCGCCACCTCGGCGTGGCGCTGTTGCTTGTCGAGGTGGTCGAAGTCGATGCCGCGCTCGGCGGTCCAGCCGCGCACCGACACTGGCGTGCCGAAGTTGACGCAGGCATACCCGAGCCGGTGCCAGCGGCTGCGCAGCAGCAGCCCGATCTGGTTGACGATGAAGCCGAGCGTGTTGGACAGCGCGCGCAAGCGCCCCGGCCGCGGCGCCTGGGCGTCGGCGGCCAGCAGTTGCGTGCGGTCTTCGAGCACGCGGTCGTAGTTGAGCCCGAGCGGCACGAACACGAGGTCGCGCTCGCCGTGCGTGTGGAAGCCGCGCAGCATGTAGTCGAGCACGCCGAATCGCGGCTCGCGCAGGCAGCCGTCCTTGGTGAGGCCGCCTTCGGGGTACACCGCCTGCGTGACGCCGGCCTCGGTGGCCATCGCGATGTAGCGCTCGAGCACGCGGCGGTACAGATCGTCTTTGGAGTTGCGGCGCACGAAGTACGCGCCCATCGTGCGGATCAGCTGCTGCAAGCCCCACAGCCGGGCCCATTCGCCGACGGCATACGACAGCGCCGCGCGCTCCGCCGCGAGGTACGACGCGATGATGTAGTCCATGTTGCTGCGATGGTTCATCACGAACACCACCGTCGCGTTCTCGGGGATCGCGGCCAAACCCGCGTCGTCGGTGTAGCCGATGCGCACGCGGTACAGCGACTGCGACACCTTCTTGCCGACCCAGTAGCCGACGCGGAAGTACATGTAGGCGTTGAACGCCGGCACGATCTCGCGCGCATAACGCTGCACCTGCGCCAGCGCCACTTCGCGCGGCATCGCCTGCGCATCGGCGAATGCGCGCGCCGCGTTCTGCACCTTCTCGTCGAACACCAGGCGATCGATCAACGCCTGGCGCCGCACCTGCTGGAACGGGCGGATGTGGATCGGCAGGCGCTGCGACACCTCGTCGAGCACCTTGTTGGCACGGCTGCGGATGAACCAGCGCGCGCTGGGCATCAGCAAGCGGTCGAGCAGTGCCAGCAGCGCCAGCAGCGCAATGACCACTGCCAGCCACAAAGGCACCGTGATGCTCGATGTCACGCTTGCGCAACCCTCCCGTCGCGCGCGACTGTACGCGAGTCGCGCCGGACACCCGGCGCGCCGCTCAAGCGGCGTGTCAGTGCACCGCGGCCTGGTTGCCCCAGAGCTGCTTCAGCCGTGCGTCGCGCCCGCAGGCCGAGCGGTAGTACTGGTAGCGCACCGGGTTCTTCTTGTAGTAATCCTGGTGGTAGTCCTCGGCCTTGTAGAACGGCCCGGCACTCAGGATCTCGGTGACGACCGGCTCCTTGAACGGCTTGTTCTTCTTCAGTGTCTCGAGCGAGGCCTGCGCGATCTTGAGCTGAGCGGCGTCGTTGGCGAAGATCGCGCTGCGGTATGGCGATCCGTGGTCGCAGAACTGCGCGTCCTTCGTGGTGGGGTCGATCGTGCGCCAGAAGTGCTCAACCAGCTTCTCGTAGCTGACCTTGCTCGGGTCGTACACGATCTCCACCGCTTCGGCATGGCCGGTGATCTTGCTCGCCACCTGCTCGTAGGTCGGGTTGGCCGTCTTGCCGCCGATGTAGCCCGAGGTGGTCGAAAGCACGCCGGGCACCTTGTCGAAATCAGCCTCCACGCACCAGAAGCAGCCACCGGCGAACGTGGCTTTTGCGCTCGTGGCAGGCGCCGCGCTCTGCGCCCCCGCCACAACGGCTGCGAGCGCCAATGCAGCCGCCGCGGCAAACGATGCGATGCGCTTCATGCGACCTCCGGCACGAACTTCAACGCCACGCCGTTGTTGCAATAACGCTTGCCGGTGGGCTGCGGGCCATCGTTGAACACGTGGCCCTGGTGGCCTTCGCAGCGCGCGCAGTGGTACTCGGTGCGCGGCAGCACCAGCTTGAAATCGGTCTTCAGGCCCAGTGCGCCGTCGATCGGCGTGTGGAAGCTCGGCCAGCCGGTGCCGCTCTCGTATTTGTGCTCCGACTTGAACAGCGGCAGCTCGCAGCCGGCGCAGACGAACAGGCCCTTGCGCTTCTCGGCGTTGAGCGGGCTCGAGCCCGGGCGCTCGGTGGCTTCCTCGCGCAGCACGGCATAGGCCTGCGGCGACAGGCGCTCGCGCCATTGCGCCGCGCTCAGCCGCAGCGGCACGATGTCGGCGCGCAGCGGCGCGGCCTGCGTGGCGGCGTCGGCCTTGGAGGCGAGCCCTGCGGCAGCGAGCAGGGAAAACAGGTTGCGGCGTGTCATGGAATCCTCGGCCAGCGTGTTGCGATCAGACCCCCGTTGGTCGGGCGAGTTCTGGTTTTCTTGCATCCGCACGCTGGTCAACGGCTCAGCGGCCCGCGATGCCGAGCAGTTCGACTTCGAAATGCAGCGTGGCATTGGGCGGGATCGTGCCCCCCGCGCCGCGTTCGCCGTAGGCGATGGCCGGCGGGCAGGTGAGCTTGGCCTTGCCGCCAACCTTGAGCTTTTGCACGCCTTCGGTCCAGCACTTGATCACACGGTCGAGCGGAAACTCCGCCGGCTGGCCGCGCGAGTAGGAGCTGTCGAACTCCTTGCCGTCGGGGAACGTGCCCCGGTAGTGCACGCGCACCTTGTCCGTGGCTTGCGGGCTGGCGCCGCTGCCTTCTTTGAGCGAGCGGAACACCAGGCCCGACGGCAGCACTTGCGCATCAGGCTCCTTGGCAGCCTTGGCCGCGGCCTCGGACGGCGCGGCTTGCGACCACGCGGCGGAGGCGGTGAACAACGCCAGGGCGGCACCGATCAACTGTGGTTTCAACTCAAGTCTCCTGGGTGAAATCAAGGTTTGGCGGCTTTGGGCGCCGCATCGTCGTCGCGCAGGAACAGTTCGGGGTCGACCATCGTGCGGTTCAGGCTCACCGACCAATGCAGGTGCGGTCCGGTCACCCGCCCGGTGGCACCGACGGCACCGATGCGCTGACCAGCTTGCACCTGATCGCCCGCCTTCACGTCGATCGCGCTCAGGTGGCACATCATCGTCAGCAGGCCGGCGCCGTGGTCGATCCAGATCGTGTGGCCGTTGAAGAAGTAGTCGCCGGTGTCGAGCACGCGGCCTGCGGCCGGTGCGATCACCGGCGTGCCGGTGTCGGCCGCGATGTCCATGCCGCTGTGCGGATTGCGCGCCTGGCCATTGAACACGCGGCGCAAGCCGAACGAGCTCGAGCGCGGCCCCGGCGTGGGTTGCAACATGGCTCAGGCGCGGCGGCAGGTCGGAGGTGAAGGTGCCCACCACCTGGTTCTGGTGCGCACGCTCCCGTTCGTAGCGCGCCAGGTCTTCCTTCGACAGGTCGACCGTGCGCTGCGGCACCTTCAGGTGCTGCTCGGCGTACTGCTTGGCTTCGATCGTGTACGCCACGCTGTGCTCTTGGCCGGCGCGCCGCACCTGGATCGCTGCTGGCCCGGGCTTGGCCGACAGCGGGATGCCGACCAGGGCGACCCAGTTGCTGGTGTCACCGAACACCATCAAGGGCACGTGATTCACATGTGCCTGCGGGCGCGACGGCGCCGCACCGAGTGGCACCGCGACCACGCCGCCGGGCACGCCGCGTTGTTTCGGCAACTCGAGCATCTGCGCCGAGGCCAGCACGGGCAGCGCGAGCAGCAGCGCAAGGGCCACGCGCCATGGGAGCGATCGACAGGAAGCAGGCATGCGCGTGATTGTCGCCTCGTGACGCGGGGCCGCACACGTTGCCTGCATACACTGGCCCCCATGACGTTGCAACGACGTGTTGCGTTGACGACGAAGCCGCGCCGCCGTGCGCTGGCGCAGCCGCAGCGCCGTCACTGGTTGACGAGCGGCGCGGTGCTGCTGGGTGCGCTGGCCGCCGGTGGGCTCAGCGCCTGCGGTCGCCGCAAGCCGCTGGGCCGCGGCGTGCCCGCGGGTTCGACCGTACTGGCCCTCGGCGACTCGCTGACGTTCGGCACCGGCGCGGCGCCCGAGACCAGCTACCCGGCGGTGTTGGCGGGATTGAGCGGCTGGCAGATCGTCAATGCCGGCGTGCCGGGCGACACGTCGGCGCAGGCGCTCGAGCGCCTGCCGGCGCTGCTGCAGGAGCACAAGCCCGCGCTGGTGCTGGTGAGCATCGGCGGCAACGACCTGCTGCGGCGGCTGCCCGAGGCCGACACGCGCGCCAACCTGCAGCGCATCTGCGAATCGCGCAAGCCGCGGGCGCTCAGGTGCTGGTGCTGGCGGTGCCGCGGCCGAGCGTGGCATCGGCGTTCATCGGGTCGTTGAGCGACCACCCGATGTACGCCGAGGTCAGCACGGCATTGAAGCTGCCGCTGCACGCGCAAGGCTGGTCCGCCGTGCTGGCCGACGAGTCGCTGCGTTCGGATCAGATCCACGCCAACGCCCGCGGCTACGCGCAGATGGCGCGCAGTGTCTACGACGCCGCGCGCGTGCACGGCCTGGCGTGCCCGCGCGCTGAGGCGCCGGTCTACTTCGCGCTCAACGCATCGGCGCCGGCCTTTGCAACGACGCCGTCTTGCTCCGAGGTGACGCCCGAGACGCCGATGCCGCCGACGATCTTGCCGTCGATGACCAGCGGGATGCCGCCTTCGACCGGGCTCATGCCGCGCAACCCGAGCAGGCGCAGGCCTGCGCCGCCGCCAGCCAGGCCGTCTTGCACGACCTTCGTGGTGCGCCGATAGATCGCCGCCGACACCGCCTTGTCCTGCGCCACTTCGACACTGGCGGTCTGCGTGTTGTCCATTTTCTCGAACGCCACCAGATGGCCGGCGTTGTCGACGATGGCGATCGCCACCGGCCAGTTGTTCTTGCGGGCCTCGGCCTGGCCTGCCGCGATCGCCTTCTTGGCCTGGTCGAGATTGACATTGGCGCCGTACTGCGGCACCTGGGCAATTGCGCTGGCGGCCAGCAGCAGGCAGGACGCAGCGGCCGCTGCGAAGCGGAACAGGGTGGGCATCGTGGTCTCCTTGTTGAAGTGGCGCGCGCCGATCCCCGCCGGCGGGCGCTGGAGTCTACGAGCCGACCGCGGGCTGCATTCCCATGCAATCCCGCGCGTCTGTATTGACCCCGCGCTCACTGCGTTCGCTGCCCCCGCGGGGGCGCAGTCGGCGTTGGGGCGGCCCTGCGCCGACTGGCTTTCGCGTCAGCGCGGCTGCTTGGGCGCCAGCGTGGCGAACTGTTCGTCCTGCGGCTGCGCCGGCAGCACGCCGCTGGCGCTCACGCCGGCGACCACTTGCGCCAGCAGCCGGATGCCCATTGGCGCCAGCGCGCGCTCCCACAGCTCGCGCGCCGATTCACCGGGCTTGACGAAACACCAGTCCTGCGCCGCGATCGCACCGGCGTCCATGCGATCGGCCAGGTGGTAGATCGAGCCGCCGGCGATCGCGTCGCCGCTCTTGATCGTCCACTCGACCGCGGCGATGCCGCGATGGCGCGGCAGCAGCGACGGGTGGTAGCCGATGCCGCCCAGGCGCGACTTGGCCAGCGCGTCGGCATCGACGCGCGCATGGGTGTGCGCCGCCACGATCAGTTCGGTGCCATTGGCGATCTCGCCGGCCGGCACGTGCTTGGGGTCGTGCTGCAGGATCGCCGGCAGCTTCAACGCCTGCGCGCGCAGCAGCAGCCGGTCGTCGGCCGCGGGCGCCACGACCTGCAGCACGGTGATGTCGAGCTGGACCAATTGGTCCAGCACCGCAGCGCCGAAGAAGCGCGAACCGACCAGGGTGATTTTCAGAGCCACGGGATCTCCGCTTTCTCGAGGGGCACGGGTGGGAGGCGACGCACCGCGTGGCATGGGCCGCACGGTGCCATCGACGCGTCGGTCACTTCGTCCACGAATCCTTCAGGCCGGTGATGCGGTTGAACACCGGCGCGTCGCGCGTGTGATCCACGCGGTCGGTGACGAAGTAGCCGTGTCGTTCGAACTGGAAGCGTTGGTCGGCCTCGATGCGTTGCAGCGAGGGCTCGACCCATGCTCGCACGACCGACAGGCTGTCGGGGTTGAGGTTGTTCAAGAAGTCGCCATCGCCCGAATCAGGTTGCGGCACGCTGAACAGGCGATCGAACAGCCGCACGGTGGCGCTCACGCCGCCGCCTTCGGCGGTTGCGTGGGCACCGACCCAGGTGATCGTGCCCTTCACCTTGACCGCATCGGCGCCCGGCGTGCCGCTCTTGGTGTCGGGCACCACGCGCGCCAGCACCGCGATGACCTGACCTTGTGCATCCTTCTCGCAGCCGGTGCACTCGACCACCATGCCGTACTTCAGGCGCACCTTGTTGCCGGGCACGACGCTGCCGTCGGGCTGCGTCTTCGGTGGGTACAGGCGGAAGAAGCCCTTCGGTGGCGTCTCGGCGAAGTCATCGCGCTCGATCCACACCTCGGGGCCGAGCGTGAACGGCCTCGCGCCCAGTTCGGGCCGTTGCGGATGCGCGGGCGCGCTGCACGGCTCGCGATGCGAAGCGCTGCCGAAGATCTCGGCCCAGTTGGTGAGCTTGAGCTTCAGCGGCTCGAGCACCGCCATCGCGCGCGGCGCCTGCGCGCTCGAGGTCGTCGCGCAATGCGATCTCGAGCACCGAGTAGTCGACCCAGATGTTGGTCTTGGACGCACCGGTGTCCTCGGCCATCTTGCGGATCGAGGCCGGCGTGTAGCCGCGGCGGCGCATGCCGGCCAGCGTGGGCATGCGCGGATCGTCCCAGCCCCACACGTGCTTGTCGTCCACCAGTTGCTTGAGCTTTCGCTTGCTGGTGATCACGTAGGTCAGGTTCAGGCGGCCGAACTCGATCTGCTTGGGCAGCGGGCGCTGCAGCAGGCCGCCGTCGGCGAGCTTGTCGAGCAGCCAGTCGTAGAACGGCCGTTGGTCTTCGAACTCCAGCGTGCAGAAGCTGTGGGTGATGTTCTCCAGCGCGTCTTCGATCGGGTGCGCGTAGGTGTACATCGGGTAGATGCACCAACGATCGCCGGTGTTGTGGTGGGTGGCGCGCTTGATGCGATACAGCGTCGGGTCGCGCAGGTTGATGTTGGGCGATGCCATGTCGATGCGGGCGCGCAACACCATCGCCCCATCGGCGTGCTGACCGTCGCGCATCTCGCGGAACAACCTGAGGTTGTCGTTCTTCGAGCGGTTGCGATACGGGCTGTCGGTGCCGGGCGTGGTGAAATCGCCGCGGGTCGTGCGCATCTGTTCCGGCGTTTGTTCGTCGACGTAGGCCAGACCCGCCTCGATCAGGTGCTCGGCGGCGCGGTACATGAAGTCGAAGTAGTCGCTGGCGTAGTAGAGGTGGCTGGTGCCGTTGGCGTCCCAGGTCCAGCCGAGCCAGTGCACCATCTCGACGATGGCATCGACGAACTCCTGCTCCTCCTTCTCGGGATTGGTGTCGTCGAAGCGCAGGTGACACACGCCGCCGAACTCGGCGGCGAGGCCGAAGTTGAGGCACACGCTCTTGGCGTGGCCGATGTGCAGGTAGCCGTTGGGCTCGGGCGGAAAGCGTGTGCGGATGCGTGCCGGGTCGCTCGGGCCGGCCGCATGGTGCGCGGCATCGCCGGGCCCGCCGCCGAAGTGGCGCGACGCGAACGCGCCCGTCGCCAGGTCGCGCTCGATCACCTGGCGCAAGAAATTGCTCGGTTTGGCAGGCGTGGGGGCGGCGGGCGGCGCGGGCATCGACACGGTTGCGCCGCTCGAACGAGCCGCGCCGAACTGAGGACTTGCCGTCGATTCTATCGACGCCATCGCAGCGGCGCGTGTTCGGTCGCCGCTCACACGCGCTTGAACGCCAGCACGGCGTTGCAGCCGCCGAACGCGAACGAGCTGCTGATGGCGGCCTGCAAATTCGCTGCGTGTGCGCCGGGCTCGAGCACCAGGTTCAATGCGCAGTGCGAATCGGGCGCTGTGCAGTGGGCATTGGGTGGCAACTGCTGGCGATGCAGGGCGAGCACGGTGATCGCCGCTTCGAGCGCGCCGGCCGCACCGAGCAGGTGGCCGTGCAGGGCCTTGGTCGAACTGACGCGCAGGTCATCGATCGCCGCGCCCCACACCGCATTCAGCGCCCCGCTCTCGACCACGTCGCCGATCTTGGTGGCCGTGCCGTGGGCATTGCAGTAGCCGACGTCGCGCGGCTCGAGCCCGGCATCGGCCAGCGCGGCGCGCAGCGCGCGCGCCTGGCCCTGCACATCGGGTTTGGTGAGGTGCGTGGCATCGTTGCTGATGCCGCAGCCCGCGAGTTCGGCATAAGCGCGGCCGCCGCGTTGCCGCGCACGCTGCGCCGACTCCAGCACGACGAACGCCGCGCCTTCGCCGAGCACGAAGCCGCTGCGGTCGCTGGCAAACGGCCGGCATGCGCTGGCGGCCTCGCCGGGCTTGAATGAGGCCAGCGTCTGCAGTGCCTGCCAGGCCGACACCACACCGGGCACGATCAACGCCTCGGCGCCGCCGGCGATCGCCACGTCGACATCGCCGCGTCGCACCGCCCGCGCCGCTTCGGCCAAGGCCACGGCCGACGAGGCACACGCCACGGAGTAGGTGAGCACCGGCCCGAGCACGCCGTGGCGCATCGCGATGTGCGCCGCCGGCGCATTCGGCATGAACGCCGGCACCGTGAGCGGCGGCACGCGGCCGCCACGCAAGCCGGCCGCATAGGCGGCTTCGAGCGCGGCCGCGCCGCCCATGCCGCAGCCCGCGTACACGCCGACGCGCTCGGGTGCCGCGTCGAGTGCACCGGCGTCGCGCAGCGCCAGCGATGCCGCCGCCACAGCAATCTGGCTCACGCGGTCGACACCCGGCAGCTGGAGCTTGGTGAACCAGTGCGCTGCGTCGAAAGGCGCGACCGCAGCGGCGACCGGTCTGGACAGTTCGGGGAATACGGGCTGCACCGCGGATGCGGCGCGCATCACGGCATCGAACACCGCATGCGGGTTGTCACCGTGCGGAGCGACCAGGCCGATGCCGGTGACGACGACCATCGGGTGTGCGGCGCCGCTCACCATGCCGTGTGTTCAGGGCACGGGCCTGCGTCGTGCCACAGGCCGTTCAGGCGGCTTGTTCGTCGCGCATGCGATCGATCAAACCGGCCAGACCGGCGAGCGTGTCGAGCTGCATGTGTTCATCGGGCAGCGTCAGGCCCAGGCGATCTTCGACTTCGAACAGGAATTCGGCCACGGCGAGAGAGTCAAGGCCTTGCTCGCGCATCGATTGATGCGGATCAAGTGCCGACGGCTCGATGTTGTACTTCTCGCGGATGATGTCTTGCAGATGCTGGAGCGATCCCATGCCCTCAAGCTCCCGTTGTGTGATGCCGCGAGGTGTGGAACTTATCGCCCTTGACCCGCCCGTTCCCCTAGGGGCGCCATGATATCGCCCGCTCGCGGCAGGCCGTTCCAGCGCAACGACAAAGGCGTGAACAACAGCGCAAGTGCGAGGCCTGCCACCACGTCCCACCACACGTGCTGGCGGGTGGCCAGCGTGGACCACACGATCAGGGCGAACCACAGCGCATTGGCGCCGCGCAGCCACGACGGCAGCGCGAGGTCGCGCAGCAGCCGGTCGAGCCAGATGGCCGAGAAGGTGGCCGTGGCCACGTGCAGCGACGGGCAGGCATTGCCGGATGCGTCGACGCCGTGCAGCAGGTCGAACCCCGCCAGATCGGCGGTGGACGTTTCGAGGCGCGGCACCGCCGTGGGCCACCAGTAGAAGCAAGCCAGGCCGGCGACGCACAGCGCGCCGATCCATGCCCCGTAGGCCGCCAGCGATCGAAACGAGCTGAGCAGGTTCGGCGGCAAGGACACGTAGAACCAAAGCGAGATGTAGGGCCACAGGGCCCAGGGCTGGAACGTGATCCAGCGATCGATCGCGGTCAGGGGCATTTCGATCGGCGGTTGCGTGGGATGGCGCAACAGGTGGAAGTAGCCGACGAAGAACACCGACATGAAGACCGTGATACCCAAGGCCTTGAGCCAGAACAGCCTGAGCAGGCACGCGAACACGCGGCGCAGCGTGCCGGCGTGCGCGTCAGCCGTCGCCGCCCGGCCGATGGGGTGTGCAGCCGGCAGCGGGCGCTCGGTCACTGAAGGGCTTTCGTTGGCACTGCGGTGCGGCGCTGGAGCCTGTTGCGCGCGAGAGTATCACCGCCAACGCCGGCCGACGACACGCCCATGGCGGCTCGCCATAATGCTGGCGTGAAACCCAACCCCGCTGCCCCATCACGCGACGAACCGGTGGGCCTTGCGCCGCACGCGCCGTTGAGCCGCTACTACCACGACGAAGAGGAACACCTGCGCTTCCTGCGCGAGATGTTCGACGGCACCGCGCCCGACTACGACCGCGTCGAGCGCATGCTGGCCTTCGGCACCGGCCCGTGGTACCGGCGCCAGGCGTTGCGTCGCGCGGGCCTGGCGCCGGGCATGCACGTGCTCGACGTGGGCACCGGCACCGGCCTGGTGGCGCGCGAGGCGCTGACGCTGATCGGACCGACCGGGCGCGTGACCGGTGTCGATCCGAGCGCGGGCATGATGGCGCAGGCCAAGCTCGCCGATGTCACGTTGCTGCAGGGTCGCGCCGAGGAGCTGCCGTGCGGCGATGCGACGGCCGATTTCGTCACCATGGGTTATGCATTGCGCCACCTGAGCGACCTCGATCGCGCGCTGTCGGAGTTCTTGCGCGTGCTGCGCCCGGGTGGAAAGCTGGTGATCCTCGAGATCACCAAGCCGCAAGGCCGCATGGCGACGCTGATGCTCAAGGGCTACATGCGCGCCGTGGTGCCGATGGCGGCTCGGTTGGTCACGCGCAGCGCCGACACCGCCACGCTGTGGCGCTACTACTGGGACACCATCGAAGCCTGCATCCCGGCGGAGCGGGTGCTCGATGCGATGCGGCGCGCCGGCTTCATTGACGTCGGCCACTACGTCGAGCTCGGCCTGTTCTACGAGTACACCGCGCGCAAGCCGAACGTCGCATGAGCACGATGGCAGTCCCCGTCGCAGAGCAGTGCGACGTGCTGGTGGTGGGCGGCGGCCCTGCCGGCTCGACTGCGGCCGCATTGCTGGCGCGCCAGGGACGCAAGGTGGTGCTCGCAGAGAAGGGGAGCCACCCGCGGTTTCACATCGGCGAGTCGCTGCTGCCAGCCAACGTGCGGTTGTTCGACGAACTCGGGTTGCGCAGCGAGCTCGAGCGCATCGGCATGCGCAAATGGGGGATCGAGTTCGTGTCGCCCGCGCACTCGCATTCCAGCTTCCTGGAGTTCGCCGACGCGTGGGACAAGTCGATGCCCTACGCGTGGCAGGTCCGCCGCTCGGTGCTCGACGAGATCCTGTTCCGCAACGCGGCCACCTGTGGCGCACAGGCGTTCGAGGACTGCCGCGTGACCAAGGTCGACTTCGATGCCGACGGCGTGTCGGCATCGGCGGTGATGAAAGACGGCACGACGCGCCAGTGGCGTGCCCGTTACCTGGTCGATGCCAGCGGCCGCGACACGATGCTCGCGGCCAGAAACGGCTGGAAGCGCAAGAACGAAGCGCACGGCAGTGCAGCGATCTTCGGCCACTTCCGCAAGGCGCGCCGCCTCGAGGGCAAGCTCGAGGGCAACATCAGCATCTTCTGGTTTCAGCACGGCTGGTTCTGGTTCATCCCGTTGGCCGACGACACCACCAGCGTCGGCGCGGTGTGCTGGCCGTACTACCTGAAGTCGCGCGACAAGCCGCTGCGCGCGTTCCTCGACGACACCATCGCGCTGGCGCCGGCGCTGCAAGATCGCCTGCGCGACGCCACGCTGATCGACGACATGGTGTATGCCACCGGCAACTACAGCTATGCGAGCGCGCAGGCCTGCGGCGAGCGCCACGCGCTGATCGGCGATGCGTTCGCCTTCATCGACCCGGTGTTCTCGTCGGGCGTGTACTTCGCGATGCGCAGTGCGTTCGGTGCGGCGGAGCTCGTGGCCACCGAGCTCGATCATCCGAAGCGCGCGCCGGCCGCGCGCCGCACCTATGCGGCGCTGGCCAACAAGGGCCCGAAGGAGTTCTCCTGGTTCATCTATCGCATGACCAATCCGACGATGCGCGGCTTGTTCATGCATCCGAAGAACCCGTTGCGCGTGAAAGAGGCGCTGCTGACCGTGCTGGCCGGCGATGTGCACCGGGCTTCGCCGATGTGGCTCTCGCTGTTCGCATTCAAGGTGATCTACTACCTGAGTTGGCTGCGCGACGCGCCCACTGCGTTGCGCGCCTGGCGCGCCCGCCGCCGCAATGTGATCCAAGTCGGGCCGACGAAGGGGGAGAACGTGATTGTGGAAGGTTAGCCGGCGTGGGCGCGCTTGTTGGCCCCTGCTCATCGCGGCGCTCGCGCTGGCCGGCGGCGCGCGTGCCGACCAGCCGTTGTGGGAGGCCGGCGTGGGTGTGGGCGTGTTGCGCCTGCCGCACTACCGCGGCTCCGATCAAAGCCACACCTGGGTGCTGCCGGTGCCCTACGTGGTCTACCGCGGCGACCTGCTGCGCGCCGACCGCGACGGCGCGCGCGCGCGGCTGTTCAACGACGAACGGTTCGACGTCGACGTCAGCGCGGCGGCGACCGCGCCGACGCGCAGCGAGGACAACCGCGCCCGCGAAGGCATGCCGGATCTCGCGCCCACTGTCGAGATCGGGCCCAACATCAACTACACGCTGTCGCGCGGCGAGCAGTGGAAGCTGCAGGCACGCCTGCCGATCCGGGCCGCCTTCACACTCGAATCGGGTCCGGACATGATCGGTTGGATGGCCACGCCGAACGTGAACCTCGACATGCGGGTGCACGGCTGGAACGTCGGCATGCTGACCGGGCCGATCTTCGGCACACGGCGCATCAACGGCTACTTCTTCGATGTCGCACCCGAGTTCGCCACCGCCGAACGCCCGGCCTACCAGTCACGCGGCGGCTATGCCGGTTGGCGGCTGCTGGGTGCGGTGTCGCGCCGGCTCGGCGACTTCTGGGTCGGGGGCTACATCTCGGGCGACAGCGTGCGCAATGCGCGCTTCCACGACAGCCCGTTGGTGCGCCAGCGCGAGACGGTGGCATTCGGAATCGCGGTGTCGTGGATATTCGCCGAGTCGGACCAAAGGGTGCCGGATGAGGATTGAGCGGCTGCCCCAACGCGCCTGGCCCACGCCGCTGGCGTGGCTGGTGCTGCAGTCGCTGTTGCTGGTGCTTGGCCTGATGTCGGTGTTGTGGAGCATGGTCGCACTGCTGTTCTATCCGCTGCTGCCGCGCGCGACGGGGCTGCGCATTGGCCGGGCTGGCATCGCGTTCGGCTACCGCATGTTCTGGTCGGCGGCGCGCGCCTCCGGGCTGCTGCGCATGCAGTCCCAGGCGCTGCGTGAACTGGCCGGCGAGCGCGGCGGCCTGGTGATCGTGGCCAACCATCCGAGCCTGCTCGACGCGCTGATGCTGGTGGCGCAGTTGCCGCGAAGTTTCTGCGTGATGAAGGCCAGCCTGATGCGCAACCCGCTGCTCGGGCCGGGCGCGCTGCTGGCGCGCTACATCCGCAACGACTGCGCGCGCACGATGGTGCGCCAGGCCGTCGACGACCTGCGCGCGGGCGGCCAGTTGGTGATGTTTCCCGAAGGCACGCGCACCACCGGTGCCACGCTGCACCCGTTCCATGGCGGCTTCGCATTGATCGCGCGCCGTGCTCATGTGCCGGTGCAGACCGTGTTCATCGATACCACGTCGCCGTACCTCGGCAAAGGGTGGCCGATCTGGAAGCTGCCGCCGCTGCCGATCGAGTTTTCGGTGCGCGTCGGCCGGCGTTTCGAGCCCGGTCCCGACGTCGATGTCTGGGTGAAGGACATCGAGCGATACATGGCGGCCAACGTGCGCCAGATGCCGCTGCACCCCGACGCATGACACAACAGGCGCCGGCGCCCTCGACGCCGTCGGCCTCGGCCCGTCACACGCCGTCGGCGTCGCGCACCCATGTCGTCGTCATCCCCAGCTTCGACACCGGGCGCAAGGTCTACGAGACGGTGAGCGCTGCGCGGGCGGTGTGGCAGCCGGTGTTCGTGGTGGTCGATGGCAGCCGCGACGGCACCGCAGAAGGCCTGCAGCAGATGGCGACCCACGATCCCGGCCTGCGGGTGTGGGTGCTGCCGCACAACCAGGGCAAGGGCGCGGCGGTGCTGCGGGGGCTCGAAGAAGCACGCGCCGCCGGCTTCACGCACGCGCTGACGATGGATGCCGATGGCCAGCACCCGGCGCAGATGATCGCGCCGTTCATGCAGGCGAGCCAGCAGCGGCCGGAGGCGATGATCCTCGGCCGGCCCGTGTTCGACGACAGTGCGCCGCTGCTGCGCGTGCGCGGGCGGCGTGTGTCGAACTGGTGGACCAACCTCGAGACGCTGGGCGCCGGCGTGGCCGATTCGTTGTACGGCTTTCGCGTGTATCCGATCCACTCGCTGATCGCGGTGATGCAGGCCCAGCGCTGGATGCGCCGCTTCGACTTCGACACCGAGGCGGTGGTGCGCCTCGCGTGGCGCGGTGTCAAGCCGATCAACCGCGATGCACCGGTCAGATACCTCAGTGCCGAAGAAGGCGGCGTGTCGCACTTCCGCTATGTGCGCGACAACGCGCTGCTGACCTGGATGCACACGCGGCTGATGATCGGCTTCGTGCTGCGCCTGCCCGTGCTCGTCTGGCGCCGCGTGCGACGCCAGCCGCCGTTCCAGCCCTGAGTCCGATCAGGCCGCGCGGCGTGGCCACGGCGCGCGCTCGAGCCAGCGCGTCCACAACTCGCGCCAGGCCGGCCAGTCGTGATCGCCCGCGACCTCGAGCACGTGATCGGGCGCGAGGCGTTGTGCGAACAGGCGCTGGGCGGCAATGAAGCGGTCGTCGCTGCCGGTGTACAGATGCACCTTGTCGCGCACAGCGTCCGGCGCCTGGCCGAACCACGACCACAGGACGCTGTCGGCATCCGCGTCGTGCGTCGAGCGCGCATAGGCCTGCGCGCCGCCGGCGGCCGTCACTCGTTGCACCACGGCCGGCCGGCCGACATAGGGCGCGATCGCCAGCACGCCATCGATGGCTTGCGGCTGTTGGCGCAGCAGTCCCAGCGACGCGAAGCCACCGAGCGAGATGCCCACCAGCCAAAGGTGTGGATAGCCGGCGCGTTGCGCCGGCGCGATCACGTCGTCGCGCAAGCGCTCGAACAGCGTGCCGTTGTCGGCGTAACCCCAGTGCGAGTCGGCGATCCACACGTCGGCCGCGAAGCCGCGTGAACGCAGCGCGCCCACGAAGCCTTCGTCGACGAAGTCCGCCGGCAGGGTGTACACCCCGGGCAGCATCACCACCAGCAGCGGCGCGCGCCCGTCGCGCGCCAGCGGCAAGCGCACCACGGGCATGGGCGCCAGCGGCGCGCGCGGCAGCCAGCGGCAACCAGCGAGCGCCGGCAAAGACAGCAGGCAGGTGCGCCGGCCGATCACGGGTGTTCGAGCATCAGCCGCGCCCGCCGAGCGCCACCGACGGCGTCGGCTCGCCATGCGGCTGCAGGAGCGGCAGCCAGCGGCGCAGCGCCGGTGACGTGATCACCGTGCTGAACAGGGCCATCAGCACCAGCATCGTGAACACCTGACGGCCGATCATGCCCATCTCGAGGCCGACGTTGATGACGACCAGCTCCATCAGGCCGCGCGTGTTCATCAGCATGCCGATGATGCGCGCACGCACCGGATCGAGGCCGGCCCATCTCGCCGCGACATAACACGCGCCGAGTTTGGCCAGCGTGGCCAGCGCAATCAGCAGCATGCACCAGCCCCACGCAGGGCCGTCGTGCAGCGAGCCGACGTCGGTGCGCAGGCCGGTGAGCGTGAAGAAGATCGGCACGAAGAACACGTTGACGAAAGTGCCGACGCGCGTGTGCCAGGCGCGCGCAAACGCCGTCTCGCGGTGCAGCAGCACACCCACCAGGAAGCCACCGAAGATGGCGAAGATGCCGAGCTGGTAGGTGGTCATGCCGGCGACGAACACACACGCCAGCATCGCGCCCATCAGCGTGGGCGGCAGCGCGCCGACCTCGGAGCCGCCACGCGCGTTGCGCATCTGCTGGCGCACGAAGCGCGACAGCAGCGGACGCAGCACCCACCACGCCAGCACACCCAGCGCGACGATGCCGAGCGCGCGCAGCATGAACGGCCCGGGCGAAAACGCCGACACGCTGAGCGCCGACACCATTGCCAACATCAGCCAGCCGATCACGTCGTTGATGGCGGCGCAACTGATCGCGATCACGCCGAGCGGGCTGCGCGTCATCTTGAAGTCCACCAGGATGCGCCCGAGCACCGGCAGCGCGGTGATCGAAAACGCGGTGGCCACGAACAAGACGAAGCCGAGCCGGTTGTCGGTGCCGGCGATCTCACGCGGCATCACCGCGCCGAGCGCGGCGCCGATCGCGAAGGGCGCCGCCAGCCCCGCGCCGGCCACCGTCCAGACGACGCGCCGGTGAACGCGCTGCGCCAGGTGCGAGAAGTCGAACTCCAAGCCGATCTGGAACATCAGCAGCAACAATCCCACCTGCGACAGGATCGTCAGCGGCTCGGCCGGCGTCGAGCCGAACACGGCCTCGAACGTGTGCGGGGCGAGCGCGCCGAACAGCGACGGGCCGAGCAACACGCCGACGGCGATCTCACCGACCACCGCCGACTGGCCCCAGCGCAGCGCGAGCGCGCCGCCGGCGCGAGCCGCGAGCACGATCACCGCGAGCTGCAGCAGCGTGTAGAACAGCAGCGCCTCCAGGCCGTGCACGCTGGTCGCGTTCATCACGCCAGACCGCCGTTGATCGAAATCACTTGCCCGGTGATGTAGCCGGCGTCGTCGCTGCACAAGAATGCCACCAGCGCCGCCACCTCGTCGGGGGTGCCGGCGCGTTTGGCGGGCACCCGCTCGGCGATCTGCTTGGCATCGAACGCCGCGGCGGCCATCGGGCTGTGAATGATGCCGGGCGCCACCGCGTTCACCGTGACGCCGCGGCTGGCCACTTCGAGCGACAGCGCGCGCGTGGCGCTGTTCAGCGCGCCTTTGGCGGCGGCGTAGTTGACCTGGCCTTTGTTGCCCATGATCGCCGCCACCGACGAGATGTTGACGATGCGGCCCCAGCGCGTGCGCAGCATCGGCAGCAGCAAGGGCTGCGTGACGCGGAAGAAGCCATTGAGCGACACGTCGATCACGCGGTGCCACTGCTCGGCGCGCAGCGCGGGGAACACCGCATCGTCGTGCACGCCGGCGTTGTTGACCACGATCTGCACCGCGCCGTCGGCCAGCATCTGCTCGCAGGCAGCGCGTGTGGCGTCGTCGTCACCGAGATCGAACACCAGCGTGCGCGCCTGGCCGCCGGCGCCGTGGATCGACTCGGCCAGCGCCTGCACGGCATCGGGCCGCGAATTGGCGTGCAGCAGCACGCTCGCGCCTTGCGCCGCCAGCCGCCGCGCCATGGCGCTGCCGAGCGCGCCGCTGGCGCCGGTGACGAGCGCACGCTTGCCTTGCAGGCTCATTGCGGACCCATCGGTGACGCGAGCGGCGTGTCGAGCACGACTGTCGTGCGGCCTTCGACCAGCAGCCGGTCGGCGCCGTCGCGAAGCTCGAAGCGGTACATCGCCTGACCACCGTCGCCGGCCAACCGCTGTGCGCGCACGCGCAGCGGAGCGGAAGCGTCGTCGAGCCGATCGACGCGAAACCGCACGTCGCGCGCGCTGGCGAGGAACCCCGACGTCGGCGGCGCACCGCTGGCCGCCAGGCTGCCGTGCAGCGCCATCGCCTGCGACGCATATTCGAGCGCAGCGGCAGCCGGCAGCCGGTCGTCGAGGCGCAGCGGATTCGAGGCGGCGGCGTGGTTGCCGATGCGGCACACGATCTCGTCGGCGCTGCACGATTCCATCGCCTCCAGCAGGCACATCGCGCCTTGGTGCGGCACGCGCGCCGCGATGCCGGCGCGGTCGAGCGTGGCGGGCAGGCCGTTCATGCCGGCACCCGGACCTGCAGCTGCACCGCGAGGTCGAGCCCGCCGGCCTCGATTTGCATCGACGCATCTTGGCTTCGCGCCAGCGCCTGCAGCAGCGGCAACAGGCGCGCCGCGGGGATCGTTGCGCGCAGTGCCTCCAGGCCTGGGCCATCGCAGCGCGAGGTCGGCCCGCCGGTGGCCATCGCCACCTGCAAACCCCAAGGTGCCGCCGCGCCTTCTGGCACCAGCAGCAAGGCGAGTGCGAACACGTCGGGCAAAGGCCGCAGCGCGTGCAGCGGCTCGGGGTAAGGCATGTCGCAAGCCACCAGCAGCACCGGCGCTTGCGTGCTCACGCATTGCGCCGCCGCCTCCAGCAGGCCGGCGTTGGCGCTGGCGTCGTAGGCGGCGAGGCTGGTCGATGCGCAGCGCGACTGCACGGCGATGTGCCAGTAGCCGGCCGGTGCGTTGTGGACCGAGTTCGTGAAGCGCGTCGGCGACAGCACCCGCTCGGGTTTGGCCAACGCCTCGCACATCGCGTGGCAGATCGACGGATCGCCGCTGGCCGACGTGAACACCGTGGCCACCTGCGCCGGATCGACCGCGGCCATCGCGCTGGCCTGGTCGGCCACGCTCACCGCCGCCTTCACCGCCACGCTGGCGCGCCGCCGTTCGGTCGGCGGCAGCCGGTCCGGCGCCGCCACCACGGTGGGGGTTGCCTTCCAGTCGCTCGGCGTGCGCAGCAGTGGCGCAGCCGCTGTCCAGTGGCTCAGCCCGGGTCCAAGCAGGCCAATGCCGGCGATGCCGGTGCGCAACGTGGGTCTCGCGTTCAACGCGCCGCTCCGAACAGCAGGCAGCTGTTGCTGCCGCCAAAGCCGAACGAATTGCTCGCCGTCACGGCGAGGCGGGCATCGCTCGCCTCGCGTTGGTAGCGTGCGTGCAGCGTCGGGTCGGGCTGCTCGCAGTGCGTGCCGGGCGGCACAAAGCCGTGGCGCAGGGCCAGCAGCGCGATCGCCGCTTCGATCGCGCCGGCGGCGCCGAGTGCGTGCCCGGTCAGACTCTTGGTCGAGCTCACCGGCACGGTGTGGCCGAACACCTGGCACACCGCCGCGTCTTCGGCAGCGTCGTTGTTGCGCGTGCCGGTGCCGTGCAGGTTCACGTAGTCCACTTGATTCGATTGCAGACTGGCGTCGGCCAGCGCGGCGCGCATCGCGTCGACCGCGCCGGCGCCCTCGGGATGCGGACTGCTCATGTGGTGGCCGTCGCTGCTCTCGCCGCAGCCGAGCAACCAGGCGGCGGGCGCGGTGTCGTCGCGCTGCAGCAGTGCGAACGAGCCGCCTTCGCCGAGCGACAGGCCGTTGCGCCGTGCGTCCCACGGCCGGCACACCTCGGTGCTGAGCAGCTCCAGCGAATGAAAGCCGTACAGCGTGGTCATGCACAGCGTGTCGACGCCACCGACCACCGCCGCGTCGATCACGCCGAGCGCGATCAGGCGCGCCGCCGCGGCATAGGCCTTGGCGCCGGACGAGCAGGCGGTCGAGATGACCCAGGCCGGGCCCTGCAACTGCAGCGCGGCCTGCACATAGCGCGCCAGCGACGCGTTGTCGTGCGTCTCGGCATAGTGCAGCCAGGCCGGCAGTGCGCCGTCGGCCGCGCGCTCGCGGTACGCGATCTCGCTTTGCAGGATGCCCGACGTGCTGGTGCCGACCATCACGCCGACGCGGTGTGCGCCGTGGCGCGCGGCGCGCATCGCGCACGTGGGCGTCGAAGCCGTCACTGCGCAATGCGAGCGCGGCCAGCCGGTTGTTGCGGCAGTCGAAGCGCGCCAGCTCCGTCGGCAGGCGAACGCCGTCGAGCGCGTCGACCACGCCGAGCCAGGCATCCAACGTGGCGGTCTCGAAGCGGCGCGCTTGCAAGCCGCTGATGCCCGCGCGCAACGCGCTGGCGTGTGTGGCCTGGTCCTCGCCGAGCGCGGTGACGATGCTGAAGGCGCTGATCGGCAACGGCTTCATCGGGCCAGCTTCGCAGTCGAGCAGCACGTTGGCGAACGGTGTGCCTTGGCTCATCGGCAGCGGCGTCACGGTGAAGCCGAGCGAGCGCAGCGTGGTGCGCCATTGGTCGAGCGTGCGACCCCAGGTGGGCGGCGCACGGTGCCCGCGCACCGACGTGACCACGCGGTCGACCCATTGGCTGGCGGCGAAACGCCAGGATTGCGACGCGTCGCCCACGCGCAGCAGCAGGCGCCCGCCCGGCGCGAGCGCCGCGCGGATGCGCGCCAACACGTCGTCCTGCGTCGCGATGTCCACGTAGTGCAGCACGTCGAGCACCACCACCGTGTCGCAGGGCTCGAACGGCGTCGTGCACATGTCGCCGCAGATGAACGTGGGCGGCGGCGCCAGCGTGCCCAGCGCGCGCTGGGCACGCTGAATGTCGCGCGGCATCAGGTCGATGCCGGTGTATCGCGTGTGCGCCGGTGCGGCGGGCCATTTGTGGGGCCATTGGTGTGCGGCGGCAAGCCCGTCGCAGGCGGCCAGCAGGCTGGCGAGCAAGCCCTGGCCGCAGCCGATGTCGAGCACGCGCGCGTGCGCGGCGATCGAGCCCCGTTCGAGCAGCGCGCGGAACACCGGATCGCGCCCGAGCTTGCCGCGCGCGAAGTGCCAGGCGAAGCGGCTGCCGCTGCGATAGCGGTCGGTTGCCAGTCGGTGCAGTTTCAGCCACGCGGCATGCGGGCTCATCGGCGCGGGTGCGCCGGGCACTGCCGAGGCGTGCGCGCCAGGTGCGCTCATCGCGCGGGCTCCTGGGCCCGCGGCGGCACCGCGGCGCGCAGCGTGGTGGCGTGCAGCTTCAGCTGCGACGCGTGCGCGAGCAGCCGCGGCAACACCTCGAGCACCACCGGCTGGCCATTCGGTGCGCGACGCGCGTGGCCATCGTGCAGCAGCACGATGTCGCCGGGCGCCATGCCGTGCGTCAGCCGCGCCAGCACCCGCTGCGGATCGGGTGTCACGGTGTCGAAGCCGCGCCGCGTCCAGCTCACCAGGTGCAGGCCAAGGCGATGCAGCACCGGGTCGAGGAACGGGTTGCGCAAGCCGGCCGGCGCGCGAAAACAGTGCGGAACCTGGCCGGTGAGCTCGGCGAGCACCTGTTGCGCGCGTTCGATCTCGCGGCGCAGCGCGCCGGGGCCCGACAACGAAAAGTTGTGCCGGTGGGCGTGGCTGTGGTTTTGCACGTCGTGGCCCCGCGCGACGATGTCGCGCACCAGCGCCGGGTGTTGTGCCGCGCGCTGCGCGATGCAGAAGAAGGTGGCTCGCACGCCGTGGCGGTCGAGCAGGTCGAGCACGCGTGGCGTGATCTCGGCATCCGGGCCGTCGTCGAGCGTGAGCGCGAACTGGCGCCGCTCGGCCGCGGGTGCCGGCAGGCGAGTGAGGTTCGGGCCGAGCAGCCGGCTGCGCGGCCACAGGCCGGCGGCCGTCAGGCCGGCGTGGTTCAGCGCGATGGCGCCGAGCGCCCACGGCCAGGTGTCGGGCGCGACGGCGATCGAGGCCGCAGCCAGCGCGTGCAAGCCGAAGCTCGCGGTGAGCACGGGCGGCGCGCTCCAGCGGCGAACAGGTACTGCAGGTTGCAACGCCATGGGTTCGGCCCGATTCGGTCGGGCGAATTTTCACACAGGCGTTGCGGCCACCCCGCTGCGTGCCGAGGGACTGGCATAGGCGGCCGACGCCAGCAGCGCCAGCAGCGCGCCCGGAGCCACCACACGGCCGATCGCCGACAGCGCCGGGATCTGCGACAACGCGATCAATCCGAACGACAACACGATCGTGATGTTGGCCAACAGCAGCGACGCCAGCGTGTCTTCGTCGGTCGACGCCTGGTGGCGCATCCAGTCCATGAACAGCGAATAGTTCGAGCCGACCGCCACCACCAGCAGCAGCCCGACCAGGTGCAGGATGCCGAGCGGCACGCCGACCAGCGCGAAGCCGGCCATCGTCAACAGCACGGCCAGCAGCAGCGGCTTGCACACGGCGAGCAGGCGCGGCAGCGAACGCAGCCACCAGGCCATCAGCAGCACCACGCCGAACGCACCGACCAAGGCCTGCGCTTGCGCCTCGCCGAGGTAGTGGCGGTACAGGCGGCGCAGCTCCTCGCCGATGCCGAGCACGTGCACGTGGTCCAGGCCGCGCAGCGCCTGTTCGACCGCTGCCTGCACGGCTTCGCCGTCGCGTGCGGGTGGGTGCACCAGCGGCAGCAACGCCGTGACGTGGCCATCGGCGCCTTGCACCAGCAGCGCCGCCGCGATCGGCGCCAGCGCGGTGTGCCGCAGCGAGTCCAAGAGGATCGGTGGCGCAGTGCGCGATTGCTGCACGTCGGCCACGAACGCGTCGAGCCGGCGGGCCGGCAACGAGCCGCCGCGCGTGGCCTGATCCAGACGGGCCTGCAACACCGCGGCGTCGGGCAGCGCGGCGCGGCGGCGCTGCTGCATGGCCTGGCTGGGCAGCCAGCGGGTGATCGCGTCGTAGTTGGCCAGCTGACCCTGCTGCACCAGCGCTGTCGAGCCGCTGCGTCACGGCTTCGACGCGCTGCAGCGTGCCTTCGACGTCGGTCCCGCTGACGGCCACCATCGTGCGGTCGTCACCGGACAGCAGTTCGTCGCGCAGTTGCTCGTCGAGCGCGAGGGCCTCGGCCGACACCGGGCTCAGCGACGACAACTCGGTCTGCCACAACTGGTCGTGCCGCCACAGCAGCACTGCCACCGCCGCCAGGCCGAGCGCGGTGAAGGCGTGGCGCGCACGCGGCATCAAGCGCACGAGACGTTGCGCCCAACGGCCGAGGTGGCGGCGCAAGCCGATGCCCGGCGTGCCGTTCGGCAGCGCCAGCGGCAGCACGAAACGTGTGGTGAGCGCGGCCGCGATCAGGCCGGCAATCGAAAACACGCCGAGCTGCGCCAGCCCGGGAAAGCCCGAGAACGCCAATGCAAGAAAACCGCACACCGACGTGAGCAGGCCCAGCCGCACGGTCGGCCAGCCCTCGTGCAGCCAGCGGCGCCAGCCGGGTTCACCGCCGCCGCTGCCGCGCGCCTGGATCAGGTAGTAGATCGCGTAGTCCACCGCCTCGCCGATCAGCGTGGTGCCGAAGCCGAGCGTCATGCCGTGCACGCCGCCGAACACCAATGACACCGCGGCCACGCCGGCCACGATGCCCGAGGCCACCGGCAGCATCGCAGCGCCGAGCGCGCGCAGCGATGCAAACGCCAGCAGCAGCAGCCCACCCATCACCAGCGTGCCGGTGAGGGCCAGTGCCTTGGTCTCGCCCTGGATCTGCGCGCGGCTGTCGACCGCGAATGTGGGCGCACCGCTGAGCTCCAGCACCAGTCCCGGCGCGGCGACGGCGGCGAACGCTTCACGCGCCACCGCCAGCGTGCGCGCCTGGGCATCGAGGTCGCCCCCATCGGCGCGGCTTTGCGTCATCAGCAACGCGCGCTCACCGTCCTTCGAGACCCAAACGCCGTCGTGCTTGCGCGGCCCGCCGCGCGTGGCTGCGCTTTCGGCGATGCGCTGCACCTCACCGGTGGGATCGCGCTCCAGCAGCGGCTTGACGAGCACCCCGGCCGGCGTGCCGAGCAGCGACAGCGTGTCGTCGATCGCTTCGTGCAGCCCTTCGGCGGTGAAACGCTGCGCATTCACGGCCGGGCTGATCAGATAACGATGCTCGAGCGTCCAGCGACCCACCGCCGCGAACGCGGACAGGTCGCCGTTGAGCACCTGCTCGAACGAAGCGTCGGCGCGCAGCCGTTCGGCCAACGCCAGTGAAGCCGCCGAACGTTGTTCGGCCGTGCCGCCGCGGATGCCGATCAGCAGCGTGCGCGCGGCCACGCCGCTCTTGAGCTGTTCGACCAGCGCCCGTTGACGCGGGTCCGGCGCGGCGGGCAGAAAGGCCGACAGGTCGGCGCTGAAGCGCGTGTGCAGGATCACCGCCACGCAGGCGGCGAGCGCGCCCAGCCACAGCGCGATCGTCAGCACGGCACGCCGCGTCACGGCGTGCGCGACTTCTCTGCCACTGGCTCGATCGACATCACCGAGCGGTCGCCGTCGGCGAGCTGCAGTTCCACCACACGAACATCGGAGCGCTGGCCGTCGATGCGCAGTTGGCGCACCACACCGAGCAGACGAAACTCGATCGGCACCAGGGTCAGCGTCCAGCGCGCGGCCGTGCCTTGCACCGTGGGCTTGAAGTGGCGCTTCAGCGCCGTGCCGTCGCCGCTGAGCGTGCCGCGCATGGCCTCGACCATCGCCGCCAGTTCGGGCACGTTGTCGAGCGCAAGGCGGCGCACGCGCTCGCCGCGCTGCAGCGTCAGCTGGTTGCCTTCGACGACGAACGATTCGGGCCGCGGCGTCAACGTGTGGCGCGCCAGCCGGTCGGGCGCGGTGAAGCTCAAGGTGCCGGTGTACATGAGCGTCTGGTCGAGCACCGACACGAAACGCTGCTCGACGAACCTGGCCTCGCCCGAACGGCGCTGCGCCAGCGTGCCCATCAGCTCGTCGAAGCCGAACGCCGCACGCGCAGGCGACGCCGCAGCGCCGGCGGCGAGCGCGATGCAGACGCGGCGGCGGTCAGCGCGCATCTTCATTCCAGAAGTCGTAGAAGTTGAACCAGTTGTAGGGCGCTTCGCGGCACAGGCTTTCGAGCCGTTGCACGTAGACCTGCATCGCGTCGCGCAGCAGATTGTCGCGCGCTTGCCCATCCGCCGGCGGCGCGCTGAAATCGGCCAGCGGCTCGAAGCGCACGTCGTAGCGGTTGCCGCCGCGGTACAGGCCGACCATGAAGACCAGCCGGCGCTTCAGGAGCAGCGCCAGGCGAAACGGGCCGTCGCTGAAGCGCGCGGCCTGGCCCAGGAACGGCAGCTCCACCAGGCCCGTGCGCGTGCGCTCGGCGGCGAGCACGCGGTCGCCCAGCACGCCGACCAAGCCGCCGGTGTCGAGCCAGTCGCGCATGGCGAGCGTGGAGCTGGGGCGGCCGATCGGAATGATGTCGAGGTGGAAGTCCGGTGCGATCGCCTGCAGCGTCTCATGGATCATGCGCGCGTTGTCCGGATACATCGCCATCGCCACGCGCAGTTTGGGGCGGCTGGCGCCAACCGCGTGCAGCGCCTCGAAGCTGCCCAGGTGCGCGCCGATCAGCAGGGCGCCGCGACCCTGCGCGACCAGCTGGTCCATCAGCGGCGCGCCTTCCAGGCGCAGATCGAAATCCTGCAGGCGGCCGCGCGCCAGGTACACCCGGTCGAGCACCGCGGCGGCGAACGTGAACACATGGCGATAGCGGTCGGCCAAGGTGGGCGGCCGGCCGAGCGCACGTGCGAGGTAACGCGCCGATTGTCGTCGCGCCTGCGTGGCGAACACCAGGTAGTACGCGGTGACCGGATGCAGCACCCCGCGTGCAATGCGACGGCCGAATGCGACCGCGATCCAGGCCATCAGGCGCACCACGAAACGGTTGCCGCGCTCGCTTTGCTTCGCCCAGGTGCCGTGGCCCGGCTGATCGCTCACGGTGTGGCTTGGATCTGCCCGCGGGCCACCACGGTCTCGCCGTTGCGCACGCTGAAGCCGATCGCGCGGGCGGAGTCGTTCAGGCGGATGTGCAGCCTTTGTCCGGGCCCCACCGCGGCGAGGAACTTGACCTGCTGCACGCACGGCGTCGGCCCGGCCTTGCTCGCCCATGCGGGTTGCCGTGCGATCGCGCGCAACACCAGCGCGAGCAACATGGCGCCGGGCAGCACCGGCGCGCCGGGAAAGTGTCCGTCGAAGGCCGGCAGGTCCGCGTCGATCGGCTGCTCGATCTCGATCGAAGGCAGCAGCGGCTCGTTCATCGGCGCGCCGCGCCGGCGCTGACGACGGGCCAGCGTCTGCAGCGCGAACTCGCGCAGCCGCTGGGTCGTCAGCTTGCCGGTGGCCTCGCGTGGCAGTCGGTCCACGTGCACCACGCGGCGCGGCACGAACGCGGCTTCGACCTCGCGGCGCAACGCATCGGTGATCTGACGTGCGCTCAACGTGGGTGCGACGACGAAGGCCACCAGCCGCACCACGCCTTCGGGCACGTCGTCGGGCAGCCAGAACGCGCCGTCTTGCACGCCCGCGATGCGGTTGAGGTGGAAGTTCAGGTGCGCCAGCGAACTGCGTTTGCCGGCCACGTGGATCAGGTCGTTGGCGCGCCCGAGCAGCCGAAAGCGCTGCGGATCGATCAGCTCCAGCAGGTCGGCCAGCGGCGTGGGCTGCAGCACATGGCCGCCCGACACGATGAAACGCTCGCCGTCGCCCGCCTGCTCGACGTGCAGCCGCAGGTCGCCGAGCGTGGTCCACACCTCACCGGCGGTGGTGCGGCGCGCGGCGACCTGGCCCGCTTCGGTGCAACCGTAGATTTCCAGCGTGCGGCCGCCGAGTGCCTGTTCCGCCTGCTGCGCCATCTGCGGCGACAGCGGCGCGGTGGCCGACAGCACCAGGTCCACGGCCGGCAGTGCGCCAAGGCTCGAGCCCAACAGGGCTTTCAAGTGCACCGGTGTGGTCACCAGCGCGCGCGGCCGCGGCAGGCGGTCCAGTGCCTCGGCGATGTCGGCCGGGTAGAACGGCCGACCGACGTCGAATGCCGCACCGCCGAGCAACGCCAGCAGCACCGACGACTCGAAGCCGTAGCTGTGCTGCGCCGGCACGGTGGCGACGATGTTCAGGCCATCGATCGTCGGCCAGCCGAGCAATTGCGCCAGGCTGCGCCGCTCGGCCTCGATGCTCAGCGTGAGCGCACGCCAGCGGCGTTGTTGCGGTTGCGGGACGCCGGTCGAGCCCGAGGTGAGCAGGCAGGCCGACCACAGCTCGGGGTGAAACGTCGGTATCTGCGCGGCCGCGTCGACGGCGGGCGCGGCGTCGTCGTGCGACAGCACGATGGCATGCAGTCCGCCGGTGTCTTGCGGGGCGTCGTCGACCAGCGCATACGGTGTGGCACCCGGCTGCGCCACCTGGCGCAAGGTCTGCGGCATCGCATTGGGGGGCAGCAGGCTCATCTGGCCACGCATCAGGCCGGCCACGAACCCGAGCAGGAACAGGTAGCGGTCGCTGCACAGGTTCACCGGTTGGCCTTCAGCGGGCAGGCGTTCGGCCAAGGCGGCCGCCTGCGCCAGGAACCGCTGCACGCTGATCGGGCGGCCATCGCGCCACGCCAGCGTGCGCGACAGCGCCGAGCGAGCGAACAGCGGGTCGCCAGCGGTCACGGGCGGCGGGCCTCGATCAGCGGTGTGTCGCGATAGGCCTGCAGCGCCTGGGCCAGCGTGATGCGTTCGAATTCGGGGTGCAGCCGGTACCGCAGCAGGTATTCGCCGACGAACAGGGATATCGCGGCCACCGGCGTCACCAGGTTGGCGAACACCGACCACCACCACCATGGCGCGGCGACGAACAGCGCGAGCGACAGCGCCACCATCGCTGCAAAGTACAGGCTCCAGGCCCAGGTGACCTGGCGCGTGTAGCGCAGCAGTTCGGGCGTGACCGTGCGGTGCACGCGCAACGCGAACGCGCTGATCAGCGGCGTGGCACCGTGCCGCAGCGTGGTGGCGAACACGAAGCCGAGCGCAAAGTGGATGCCGGCGTGCTGCAGCACGTAGAGGTGCTCGATGCGATGCAGGCCTTCGTGTGCCGACACATAGGCCCACAGCCCACAGGCGGCCACCATGCAGGCCAGCAACGACGGCAGGTGGCGCTGCTGCAGGGCCAGCGCCGACACGCCGAGCAACAGCGGCCCGAGCAGCACCAGCACGGCCCAAGGCCGATCGGCCGCCACGACCATCAGCACATGCGACAGCAGCGCGTAGCCGGCCAACGCCAGCGCTACGGCAAGGGCACGCCAGCTCGGCATCGAAACGGTCTCAGTCGGCGCTGGGCCGCTCCCGAGCCGACTGCGCCCCCGCGGGGGGCAGCGGACGAAGTGAGCGTGGGGGCATCATCATTTGGTCCGGTGCTGCGCCACGTGTGCGGCGAGCGAGCGCAGCGACTGGAAGATGGCGTGGTTGTTCTCGTCGTCGGCGCGCAGCTGCATGCCGTAGTGCTGCGACACCTCGAGTGCCAGCTCGAGCACGTCGATCGAATCGAGGCCGAGCCCTTCGTTGAACAGCGAGGCCGATGGATCGATCTCGCTCGCTTTCATGTCGAGGTTGAGCGAGCTCACAAGGAGGTCGGCCAGCTCCGATTCCAGCGCGTTCGGGGCTGCGCCGTTGGGGGTGGCTCCGTTGGTGGACACGATACGGCTCGTTCGTTCGACAGCCGCGCATTGTAGAGGGCGGGGCCCGATTTCCCGGGTCAATGCCGGCTGCGCGCTGCCGGCGTGCCAAGCCCTACACGAACACGCCGGCGGCAGCCCGTCCGAGGAAGCGCGCCGGTGCCAGCGCGAACAGCCCGGCGACGATGCAGCCGCCGACGTACAGCCCGGTCATCATGCGGCGGTGGCCCGACACGTTGCCGCGCCGTATGTACGCGATGGCCAGCGGCAACATCACTGCCACCGTCAGGGTCAACAGGTGGATCGGCGTGTAGCCGGCGATGTTCGGAATCTTGTAGTCGCGGATGAACACCGACGAGGCGGCGGCCGCGGCCATCAACGTGACCCAGGTCCAGCCCAGCGTGCGGTGGCTGAACGTGCCCTTGCGGCGTGTGAGGATGGCGATGCCGAGCAGCAGCGCGGCGACGGCGGCGATCAGGTGCACGAACACCAGCGGCTTGTCGTGCATCAGCGTGATGAAGCGGGTCATGGGCGTCCTCTCATCGGTTCGTTGCAGGATCGAACCCATGCTAGGAAGCGGCCGTCGCGCGGCGCGACGGCCGCGCGATGCGATGAAGACGGCGGCGACGAAGCGTCGGCGCGGCGGCGCCAGACGGCGCCGCGATGGCCCTACATGCCCTTGAACAGGTGGGCGTACAGGCGGCTGGCGATCAGGCGCTCGGGGCGTTCGCGCAGCGTCAGCGTGACCTTGCCCGACTCGTGGCGCAGCGCGCTCACGATCGAGCGCGCGCGCACCACCGTGCCGCGATGCACCTGCCAGAAGCGCTGCGCATCGAGCTGCGGCAGCAGATCCTTCAGCGACATGCGGATCAGGTGTTCCTTGTCGGCCGTGACCACGCGCACGTACTTGTCGGCCGCCTCGAAATACACCACCTCGTCGACGGGCACCATGTGCACCGTGTTGCCGGCGCTGGCCTGGATCACCTCGAGCCGGCCGCCGGCCGCCGGGCTGCCGGTGGGCGCAGCGAGCAGGGCACGCAACTGCTCGAGCGTCTGCGGCAGCGGGCCCGCCGGGTGCGCGCTCGGCCAGTCGCGCGCGCAGGCGCTGCACGCAGGCCGCCAGGCGTTCGCTTTGCACCGGCTTGACCAGGTAGTCGACCGCCTGCGCCTCGAAGGCCTGCAGCGCGTACTGGTCGTAGGCGCTGATGAACACCAGCAAGCGGAAACGGTTCACCGGCCGGCCAATCCTCGGCCAGCGCCTGCGCCACTTCGAGGCCGCTCGCGCCGGGCATGCGGATGTCGAGGAAGCACACCTCGGGGCGCTGCTGCAGCGCCTGCTGCAACGCGCTGTCGCCGTCGTGCACCGCGGCCACCACCTCGAGCTCGGGCCATGCGGTCTTCAGCTCGGCGCGCAAGCCCTCGAGCAGCAACGGTTCGTCTTCGGCGATCAGTGCGCGCACGGTCATGCAGGCGATTGTTGCAGCGGCAGCCGCACGGTGGCCAGCGTGCCGCCTTCGTCGCCCGGCGCTTCCTCCAGCGTGAGCGAGGCGCGCGTGCCGTACAGCGTGGCCAGGCGCTCGCGCACCTGGCGCAGGCCGAACTTGGTGCCGTTCGACGGCGGCACGTGGGCCAGGCCGATGCCGGTGTCGCGCACGCACAGCACCAGCGTGTCGCCGTCGCGGCGGCGCTCAGGTCGATGCGGCCGCCCTGCACCTTGGGCTCGAGCGCGTGGCGGATGCTGTTCTCCACCAGCGGCTGCAGCAGCAGCGGCGGCACCGGCAGCGCGCGCAGCGAATCGGGCAGTTCCACGCGCACGCTCAAACGCGGCCCCATGCGCACGGCCATCAGCGCGAGGTAGTCGCCGAGGCGATCGAACTCGTCGGCCAGTGCGTGCGAGCCGCTGCGCGACGCGGTCAGCGTGGCGCGCAGGAAAGCGATCAGGCGGTCGAGCATCGCCTGCGCGCGCGCCGGGTCGGTGCCGATCAGCACGCGCAGGTTGGCCAGCGTGTTGAACAGCATGTGCGGTTCGAGCTGCGACTGCAGCAGCTTCAACTGCGCCTCGGCCGCGCTGCGCTCGGCGGCCACCGTCATCGCCTGCAGCGTCATCATGCGGCTGCGCGAGTAGAAGAACCACACCGCGGCCAGCGTGAAGCCCAGGCTGAACATCAGGATCAGCGACAGCGCGCGCAGGTTGTTGCCGAACGGGCTGTGCGTGCGTTGGGCACCGGTCAGCCAGTCGGCCAGCAGCGAGCCACCGAAGTAGCCGATCAGTGCGGCGCCGATGCACCATGGCAGCATCCACTTCCAGCCCGGCCAATGCTCGCGCAGCGATGCACTGTCGGCACCTTGTCGCAGCAGCCAGGCGGCCAGCCCATAACGGCCAGCCTCGATCAGCAACTGGATGCTCAGGCCGATGCACAACGAGTAGATCAGCGTGCGCACGAACGGGTCGTCGAACATCACGCTGATGAAAGTGGACGCCACCAGGGCGATCGGCACGCCCACGCGCAACTCGTGCCACAGCCACAGCAGCGTGCGCTGCAGCAGCGGACGGCGCGCGCCGTCCGCGGCGGCAGCCGGACTCATGGATGCGCCGCAGGCGCCTGCACGCCGGCGCGCGATGGGGCGGCGGAGTCGGCGCGCCAGCCCGGCGGCATGAAGATCGCACCGAGCAGCGCGCGCAGCGTGCGCGCGCGCCACAGGTCACGCGCCAGCGCGCCCCATTCGCGGAACTCGATCTTCAGCGGGTTGTGGCTGGTCATCGGCTGCACCAGGCCGTAGCGCACGGGCAGGTCGTCGCGTTCGGCGCGGTAGGTGCCGAACAGCCGGTCGAACACCATCAGCACGCCGCCGTAGTTGGCATCGAGGTATTCCGGGTTCGACGCGTGGTGCACGCGGTGCGCCGACGGCGTGTTGACGATGCCCTCGAGCCAGCCGAGCTTCGGGATCCAGGTGGTGTGCAGCCAGAACTGGTACAGCAGGTTGAGCGTGAGCATCTGCAGCACCAGCTTCGGATGGAAGCCGAGCCACATCAGCGGCACGAAGAACAGCACGCTGCCGCTCAGCCGGCCGAACAGGCCGATGCGGTAGGCCGCCGACAGGTTGAGCTGGTTCGGCGAATGGTGCACCGAGTGGTTGCACCAGAACCAGCGCACGCGATGGGCCGCGCGGTGGTACCAGTAGTAGCAGAACTCCTGGCCGATGAAGAGCAGCGCGAACACGCCGGGCCCGTCGAGCGTGACCGTGGTGACACGGTGCTGCACCGCCCAGGCCACCAGCGGCGCGGCGATCGACAGCGGCAGCGCGATCGAGATCGTGATGCGGCCCACCAGGTTGAACACCGAGGCGCCGAAGGCACGCCAGTCGTAGCGTTCGCGGCGCGACAGCACCAGCGCCTCGACCAGCGACAGCGCGAACACCGTCGGCGTGGCGAAGAACAGCAGGAAGCGGTCGATCGGGTCCATCGCCGGGCAGTCTATCGGGCCTTGTGCCGGGCGGTCAGGCCGGTTGCGCCAGGGCCGGCGTGCGCGCGGACTGCAGCACGCGCCAGGCCCGCGCAGCGAACAACCCCGACAACGTGCCGTAGACCAGCGGCGCGCCGATCACCCACGCGGCCTGCTGCGCCAGCGCCGGCTGGAACACCAGCGTCACGGCCACTGCGTAGCGCAACCCGAAGATCGCCCACATCAGCAGCAGCGGCCACGGGCTGCCCTTGAGGGCGAAGCGGCCGTCACCGAGCACCGCGACATCGCGCGGCCATTGCAGCTTCTGGTTGACGGCCAACGCCAGCGCGAGGCCAGCCAGCCATGCCGCGGCGGCATCGATGCCGAACACCGCGGTGGCGCCCCACAGCGAGTAGCCACCGAGACCGACCGGTGCCAGCAAGAGGCGCACGCGCGGCATTTCGTGGTCGCGCATCTGGTGCAGTCCGAGCAGCGTGATGGCGGCGAGGATGCCCCACACCCAACCCGGCGTGTGTTGGACGATCTGGACGATCACGGTCGACAGCGGCAGGTGGTTCACGGCATGGGCTCCTCGGTGGATGGAGCGCATGCTGGCGGCACGCTGCGGCGCAGCCAAGGCGCGAGCGACCGGTGGCCGGCCGCGGTCGTGAAACGTCGGCCGGCGCGGCGCGAGTCGTCGGGCCGTCAGACCAGCAGGTCGGCCTCGGGTCGCGCGCCGCGCAGGAACAGCAACGCCGATTCCACCGCGGTGATCGGGGCGTGCAGCACGTCCTTGCGACCGAGATGGAAGCCGCCGGCCGCCACACGCAGCTCGCCGACCTGCACCACCCCTTGCAGCACCACACATTCCTCGTCGACCGGGTGGCGGTGCGTCGGCAACTGCGCGCCCGCCTCGAGTTTGAGCAGATAGCTCCAGATGTCGCCGGCGGCGTGCAGCAGCTTGAGCTGCACGCCGGGGCCGAACGGCTGCCACACGCCGTCGCCGGCGTGCACCGTCAGGTGTTGCGGCCGCTGCTCTTCGGCAATGCGCTGCAGCACGCGCCGCTTCACGCGTGCGGCGAGCTCGGCATCCATCGGTTCGGGCACGAGCGCGTCGTGCAGATGCTCGACGATGTCGGCATCGAGCGTCGGCGGCATGGGCTTGGTGGTCATCGTGAGGGTCCTGCGCCATGGAAGGCGTCTTGTTCGAGCAGCGTGCGCAGCTTGTGTTGCGCGCGCAGCAGCACCGATTTCACTGTGCCGAGCGGCAGCGCGGTGGTGGCCGCGATCTGCACGTGGGTGTGATCCCGGTAGTACGCCAGTCCCAACAACCAGCGCTCCTGATGCGACAGTTGGCCCAGCGCCGCCTGCAGCCGCGAGCCCACCTGCGCCTGCGCCAGCAGGTCGGCCGGGCCGGGCTCGTCGCTCATCACGTCGGCCGGCTCGGTCTCGCCCGGCTGGCCACGCACCTGGCGCTGGCGCAACAGGTCGAGTGCGCGCGTGCGCACGATCGTCAGCAGCCAGGCCATCGCGCTGCCGCGCGCGACGTCGAAGCGCGCTGCGTCGCGCCAGGCCTGGAAGAACGCGTCGGCCAGCACGTCGTCGAGCTCGGCATCGCGCAGGATGCGCCGCGCCAGCGTGCGGGCGTGCACGATGCTCGCGTCGTAGAACGCCTCGAATGCCTGCGCATCGCCGCCAGCGCTGCGCAGCAGCAGCAACGCCAGGCGCTCGTCGCGGGCGCGGCGTTGCGGGTCGACCGGCGGCCCTTGCGGCCCGGCTTCTGAGGCGTTGGCGGCTTCGCGCATGACAAGGTGGCGCGCCCGGCTGGCGCGCGAAGGCCGCGACCATACCAGAGGCAGCCGGTGGGCGTGGTCGGGCGCGGCAGTTGCCAAGTGGCGGAGGTGCATGCGCTGGCGCGCGTCGAGAGTGGATGTGTCGGGACTACGTTCCATCCGTGCTTGCAGATTCACCGAACTGCGCACGAATGCGCAGATGGCGCCGGCCAGGGCCGCCAGTGCGCCGCTTTGCAAAGCTTTACCTGTAGACGCTGTCCACCGGGCCAGGCGGGTTGGCCGTTGTCAGACGATGGACGCACTCTCGACCGGCCGGCGCAAGCTTGCCGCACTGGCCGCCACCGCCGGGATGCTTGCCGGCTGCGTGGTTGCACCGCAGCAGCCACCCCCGGTGGCCCAGCCCGCGCCGCAGCCCACGATGTACTTCTACCCCGAGTTGTCGCAGGGCGAGCAGCGCCAGGATCGCGACCGTTACGAGTGCTACCGCTGGGCGGCGCGCGAGAGCGGCGTCGATCCCGGCATGACGCCGGTGCGTCAGGTGCCTCCGCCGCGCGCCGCGGTGCGCGACGGTGCCGAGGTGGTGGCCGGCGCCGCCACCGGTGCGATCGTCGGCGCAGCGGTGTCATCGCCATACCGCACCGGTGAAGGCATGGTGCTGGGGGCGATCTTCGGTACGTTGATCGGCGCCGCCGCCCATGAAAGCCGGGTGCAGGCGGCCGAGCAGGCCTATGCAAGACGGCTGGCGTACCATCAAGTGCCGCTCGACAACTTCCGCCGCGCGATGGGTGCTTGCATGACCGGGCGCGGCTACCGTGTCGGTTGAGGAGGGTCGCCATGATGTCTGTGCGCCGCTTTGTCTCGCTCGCCTTCCGCGTGCTGCTGCTCATGCGCGGCGCGCTGCTGGTCGTTGGGGTTGCCCGCCGCGCAGGCCGGCGGCCGGTCATGCGACCGCGGTCCGGCCAGTGGTTCGATGGCGCGCACGGCCATCGTCATTACTACCCGGCGACCGGCTGGCGTGTCGCCACGCGTCGCCGCGCCATGTGCACTGGGTGCCGTGGTACGGCGTGCGCTACGGCTACTGCAACGGCGTGTGGTACCAGCCGTATGGTGCGGCCTACGTCGTGGCGCGCCCGCCGGTGGGCATCGTCGTCGCCGGCCTGCCGGCGTTTGCCACCGCCGTGACGATCGGCGGCTTGGGCTATCTCTATGCCAACGGCGTGTACTACCGCGACCGCGGTGACAGCAGCTACGAGGTGGTGCCGTCGCCCGAAGTCGTGAGCACCGCCAACCACCGCGGTCCCGCGCGCTCCTTCGTCTATCCCAAGCTGGGCCAGTCGGCCGAAAAGCAGGCCAGCGACGAATACGAATGCCACCGTTGGGCAGCGGACCAGACCGGCTTCGACCCCAGCGCCGCGGCGGCCGGGCAGGGCACCGGTCCGACTCAGCGCTCGGACTATGCGCGCGCCCAGGGGGCCTGTCTCGAGGGGCGCGGCTACACCGTGCGCTGATCGGCGCCACGCGCGGCCGGCGCCGCCGGTCAATGCAACAGCTTCTCGCGGATCGCTTCGATGCGTGCGCGGTTCACGCCGAAGTCCTTGCGCCCGAGGCGTGACGCCGAGCGCACCTGGATCACCTGCGCGGCCGGGTCGTACCAGAACTCGGCATCGTCGACGAAGCGCAGCAGCTTGGTTTCGAAGCGCGCGTACAGGTAGTCGTCACGCTGCTCGACCACGGTCGCACCGGGCCAACGCTCGACCACCGCGCGCAGCCGCGCGATCGACGCCTGCGCCCCGCCGCTGGCCGGCAGCGGCGCCACGCGCGCGTAGTCGCGCATCGGATGGTCGGCGAACAGGTCCGCCTGGCTGGTCACGCTGTTGGGCGTGCTCGACGGGCGCTTCAAGCGGCCGCCGTTGACGCCGAGATCGGCAGCGGGCTTGCCCTGCAGAAAGCCGAGCTGCCCCGCCGCGACGGCGAGCACCACCAGGGCCGCCAGCGTGATCACGATGCCGATCAGCCAGTTCATCGATCGCCTCCCATGGCCGCCCACGCGGCGCGCCGATTGTCATCGCACGTCGACGCGGCGCGCAGACTTTCGTCGCTATATTCAGCGTGTGATCCGGCGTTTCGATGACGCGGCGCGCACGCGTGTCGCGCGCCTTTGGCTGTGCGGCAGCGCGCTGATCGGCGCGTGTGCGGCGGCGCCGCAGCCGCCCGACACGGCGCTGCCGTATTCGGCCGCGGTCGCGGCGCGGTTTCCGGCGCCCCGCGTCAGCTATCAGACGCCCGGCCTGCAGCCCGGACGCGAGCAGTTCACCACCAACGAGGAAATGCAGGCGTGGCACCGCGAGATGCTGCGCCAGGGCGGCCGCAACGGCACGCGCATCGAGGGCCTCGATCTGGGCCGCTCGCAGCGCGACGAGCCGCTGCAGGCGTTGCGCTTCACGCGCGGCGAGGGCCGCCCCACGGTGCTGCTCATCGGCCAACAGCACGGCGACGAACCGGCCGGTGCCGAAGCGCTGATGGTGGTGGCGCAGCAGCTCGCGCGCGAGCGCTTGGGGCACGTGCTCGATCGCATCGACGTGATCGTGCTGGCGCGTGCCAACCCCGACGGCGCGGCGTGGAACACGCGCGTCGCCGCCGACGGCCACGACATCAATCGCGACCACTTGCTGCTGCGCACGCCCGAGGCGCAGGCGCAGGCGCAACTGACGCGGCGCTACAGCCCGGTGCTGGTGGTCGACGTGCACGAGCACACGGTGGTCGGCCGCTATCTGGAGAAGTTCAACGCCGTGCAGCGCAACGACCTGCTGCTGCAGTACACCACCACCGCCAACTACCCGGTCGCACTCACCGAAGTCAGCGAGCAATCCTTCCTGCAACCCCTGCAGCAGGCCCTTGCGCGCGAGGGGCTCACGCACGAGTGGTACTACACCAACCCGACGCCGCCGGGCGACCTGCGGCTGAACATGGGGGGCATGCAGCCCGACACCGGGCGCAACGTGCACGGGCTGAAGCAGGCGGTGAGCCTGCTGCTCGAATCGCGTGGCGTCGGCATCGGCCGGCTGCACCTGCAGCGGCGCGTGCATTCGCACGTGGTGGCCGTGCACAGCCTGCTGGAAAGTGCGGCGGCGCAGGCGGCTGCGCTGGTCGAGTTGCAGCGCCGCGCCGGCACCGAGGTGGCGGCGCAGGCGTGCCGCGGCGATGTGGTGGTGCTCGCCGGCGCCACCTCGATCCAGCGCGACGTGCGCATGCTCGATCCCGAGACCGGCGCCGACAAGACGGTGTCGGTGGCATGGGGCTCGTCGCTGCATCCGCGCGTGCTGCGTGCGCGCCCGCGGCCCTGCGGCTACTGGCTCGCCGCCGATCAGGCCGAAGCCGCCAACAAGCTGAACGAGCTCGGCGTGCGCGTGTGGCGCCTGGCCGCCGATGTGCAATTGCAAGCCGAATCGTGGCGCGAGCTGTCGCGCAGCGAGAGCGCACGGCCCGACGTGCGCGGCACGGTGGCCGACGCGGCGTCGACGATGATCGCGGTGCAGGTGGAATTGACGCCCGTGCCCCTCGCCGCGCCGGCCGGCAGCTGGTACGTGCCGCTCGACCAGCCGCTGGCCCATCTGGTCGTGGCTGCGCTCGAGCCCGACACGCCCAACAGCTACTTCGCCAACCGTGTCATCGGCACGCTCGATGGCGCGATGCGCGTGCGCGCGCCGCCGACGGTGGCGCTGGTGCGCCCTTGATGCGCGACGCCGCGCGACCGGCTGAAGGCGCGAAACAGCGCCTCCGGGTGCACCATCTAGCGGCGGCGTCCGCCGCCGAAGATGCCGCCCAGCACGCCGCGGACGATCTCGCGCCCGACACCTGAGCCGATCGAGCGCATCGCCGAACGTGCGGCCGATTCGGCCAGGCCCTCGCGCTTGCCGCCGCGCGGACCGGTCGATCCGAACAGCACGTCTTTCAAGCCGCCCAACATGCCGCCGTCATCGGCGTTGGGAGCGGCCGTGCCGCTTGGCACGGTGCCGCGTGGCGGCGTCGCCGCACCGCCGGCGGCCGACGCGCTCGCGGCCGCGCGGCCCTTGAGCGCCTCGTAAGCCGACTCGCGATCGGCCATCTTTTCGTACACGCCGGCCACCAGCGAGCCGGCGATCAAGGCCTTGCGCTGCTCCGGCGTGATCGGGCCGATCTGGCTGCCCGGCGGCAACACGAAGACGCGCTCGGTGACGCTCGGGCGGCCCTTGTCGTCGAGAAAGCTGACCAACGCCTCGCCGACCGCGAGCTCGGTGATCGCCGCCGACATGTCGCCGATCTTCGGGTTGGCGCGCATCGTCTCGGCCGCGGCCTTCACCGCCTTCTGGTCGCGTGGCGTGAAGGCGCGCAGCGCGTGCTGCACGCGGTTGCCGAGCTGCGCGAGCACGCTGTCGGGCACGTCGAGCGGGTTCTGCGTCACGAAGTACACGCCGACGCCCTTGCTGCGCACCAGCCGCACCACCAGCTCGATGCGCTCGATCAGCGCGTTCGGCGCGTCCTTGAACAGCAGGTGCGCCTCGTCGAAGAAGAACACCAGCTTGGGCTTGTCGAGGTCGCCCACCTCGGGCAGCGTCTCGAACAGCTCGGACAGCATCCACAGCAGGAAGGTGGCGTACAGGCGCGGCGCGTTGAGCAGCTTGTCGGCCGCCAGGATGTTGATCACGCCCTTGCCCTTGACCGTCTGCATGAAGTCGCCGATGTTGAGCATCGGCTCGCCGAAGAACTTGTCGCCGCCCTGTTCCTCGATCTGCATCAGCCCGCGCTGGATGGCGCCGATCGACGCTGCGCTGACGTTGCCGTACTCGGTGGTGAACTGGCTGGCGTTGTCGCCCACGTGCTGCAGCATCGCGCGCAGGTCTTTCATGTCGAGCAGCGCCAGGCCGTTGTCGTCGGCGATCTTGAACACCAGCTGCAGCACGCCGGCCTGGATGTCGTTGAGCTCGAGCATGCGCGCCAGCAGCAGCGGGCCCATGTCGCTGACGGTGGCGCGCACCGGGTGGCCCTGCTGCGCCGAACACGTCCCACAGCGTGGCCGGGCAGCTCGCCGGTTCGGGCTCGGGCAGGCCGCGCTCCTTGAGGATCTTGGCCACCTTTTCGGGCAGCTTGCCGGCCTGCGTGATGCCGGTCAGGTCGCCCTTCACGTCGGCCATGAACACCGGCACGCCGAGCCGCGACAGGTTCTCGGCGATGGTCTGCAGCGTGATGGTCTTGCCGGTGCCGGTGGCGCCGGTGATCAGCCCGTGGCGGTTGGCCAGCGCAGGCAGCAGAAAGCACTCGATGTCGCCGTGTTTGGCAACCAGGATCGGATCGGCCATGCCACCCTCCGGCGAGACGAATAAAATCCACGGCATCCTATCCCGAACGCGCAGCCAGCGCGGCATCCATGGCCGGTCATTCCAAGTGGGCCAACATCCAGCATCGCAAGGGCCGCCAGGACGAAAAGCGCGGCAAGGCGTGGACGCGCGTGATCCGCGAGATCATGGTGGCCGCACGCACCGGCGGTGGTGATGCAAGTGCCAACCCGCGCTTGCGGCTGGCCATCGAGAAGGCGAAGGCGGTCAACATGCCTGCTGACACCGTGAAGCGCAACATCGACAAGGCCACCGGCAATCTCGAGGGCGTGAACTACGAGGAGATCCGCTACGAGGGCTACGGCATCGGTGGCGCGGCCATGATCGTCGACACCATGACCGACAACCGCGTGCGCACGGTGGCCGAGGTGCGCCATGCCTTCTCCAAGCACGGCGGCAACATGGGCACCGACGGCTCGGTGGCGTTCCAGTTCAAGCATTGCGGCCAGTTCGTGTTTGCGCCCGGCACCAGCGAAGACAAGCTGATGGAGGTGGCCCTCGACGCCGGCGCCGACGACGTGATCACCGGCGACGACGGTGCGATCGAGGTGCTGACCGCACCGTTGGACTTCGAGGCCGTGCAGCAGGCGCTGCACAAGGCCGGCTTGAAGCCCGATCTGGCCGAGGTGACCTGGCGCGCCGAGAATCCGGTGGAGCTCGCCGGCGACGACTCGCAGCGCATGCAGAAGCTGCTCGACGTGCTGGAAGACCTCGACGACGCGCAGGCCGTGTACCACAACGCCGTGCTCGAATGAGCGAGCCTCGGGTCGAACAATTGCTCGAGGAAGCCAATGCACTGAAGCGCGAGGCGCTGGCGGTGCAGCGGGAATCGCTGGCGTTGCAGAAGGACGCGCTGGCCGAGCAGCGCAAGCTGATCGACGACACCCGCGCCAATCTGGAGATTGCGCGCGGCGTCAATGAACGCGCCGCCGAATTGCAGACCAAGGCGCGCCGTGCCCTGGCGCTGCTGGTGCCGCTGATCGTGGTGCTCGTGCTGTACGTGAGCTGGTTGCTGTTCTTCCGCATCAGGACATGAGATGAGACGACCCCCAAGCTCACGTTCTTGGCTACGGCCGGCGGCCGGGTGGCACTGACATGAAAGTTCTTGTCATTGGCGGCGGCGGCCGCGAACACGCGTTGGCATGGAAGCTCGCGCAAAGCTCCAAGGTGCAATGCGTCTACGTGGCGCCTGGCAACGGCGGCACCGCCACCGACACTCGCTTGGAGAATGTGGCCATCACCGATCCCGCCGCGCTGGCCGACTTTGCGCAGCGCGAGAAGGTGGCGTTGACGGTGGTCGGACCCGAGGCGCCGTTGTCTCAAGGCGTGGTCGACGTGTTCCGCGCACGCGGGTTGCGCATCTTCGGCCCAACCCAGGCGGCGGCACAGCTCGAGAGCTCGAAGGCGTTTTCCAAGGCCTTCATGCATCGGCATGGCATCCCGACCGCGCGCTACGCGACGTTCAGCGATGCAGCGGCTGCGCACGCTTACGTCGACGCACAAGGCGCGCCGATCGTCGTCAAGGCTGATGGGCTGGCCGCTGGCAAGGGCGTGGTGGTCGCGATGTCGGAGCGATCGGCGCACGAGGCGATCGACACCATGCTCGACGGCAGTTCGCTCGGTGTCTTGCACAACGAGGGCGGTGCGCGCGTCGTGATCGAGGAGTACCTCGACGGCGAGGAAGCCAGCTTCATCGTGATGGTCGACGGCGACCACGTCCAGGCACTGGCCACCAGCCAGGACCACAAGCGCCTGCGCGACGGCGACGAGGGGCCCAACACCGGCGGCATGGGTGCGTATTCGCCGGCGCCGGTGATCACGCCGAACCTGCATGCGCGCGTGATGAACGAGATCATCAAGCCCACGGTGGCCGGCATGCGCAAGGACGGCATCCCGTTCAGCGGCTTCCTGTACGCCGGGCTGATGATCGATGCCGACGGCAATCCGCGCACGCTGGAGTTCAACACGCGGCTCGGCGATCCGGAAGCGCAGCCGATCCTGATGCGCTTGAAGAGCGATCTGTTCGACGTGCTGATGCACGCGGCCGATGGCACGCTCGATCAGATCGAGCTGCAATGGGATCGCAGTGTCGCCGTCGGCGTCGTGATGGCCGCCGGCGGCTATCCGGAGGCGCCGCTGAAAGGCGCCACGATCAAAGGGTTGCCCGCAGCGGCGGATGACCTGATGGTGTTCCATGCGGGCACCGAGTGGGATGGTCAACGCGTCAGCGTGAGCGGCGGGCGGGTGCTGTGCGTGACCGCGCTCGGCGTCACGATCAAGGCGGCGCAGCAGCGCGCCTACGAGGGCCTGGCGAGCATCCGGTTCGACGGCGCCCAGTTCCGGCGCGACATCGGCCTACCGCGCTTTGCTGCGCAAGTAGAGCCCTCGATGTCCACCGTCGCGGTGCGCGAGTACCTGCTGCAGTTGCAGCAGAGCATCGCCGACACCATGCAGCGCCTGGACGGCGGCACGTTCTTGCGTGACGGTTGGGTGCGCGCGCCGGGCGAACGGCTGCAAGGCGACGGCCTCACGTTGTGCATCGACGACGGCGCTCTGCTCGAGCGCGGCGGCTGCAACTTCAGCCACGTGCGCGGGCCGCAGCTGCCGCCATCGGCCACGCAGCACCGGCCCGAACTCGCCGGCGCGCCATTCGAAGCGCTCGGCGTGTCGTTGGTGTTCCACCCGCGCAACCCCTACGTGCCCACGGTGCACATGAACGTGCGGATGTTCGCCGCGCTCCCCGCCGGCAAAGACCCGGTGCAGTGGTTTGGCGGCGGCATGGACCTCACGCCGTACTACGGCTTCGAGGACGATGCACGCCTCTTCCACCGCGCCTGCCGCGACGCGCTGGCAGCCTTCGGACCCGATCTGCACCCACGTTTCAAGCGCTGGTGCGACGAATACTTCTACCTCAAGCACCGCAACGAGCCGCGCGGCGTCGGCGGCATCTTCTTCGACGATTTCTCCGAGCTCGGCTTCGAGCGCGGCTTTCAGATGCTGCGCTCGGTGGGCGATGCGTTCCTCGGCGCCTACGTGCCGATCGTCGAACGCCGGCGCGACACACCGTACGGCGAGCGCGAGCGCGAGTTCCAGGCCATGCGCCGTGGCCGCTACGTGGAGTTCAATCTGGTGTTCGACCGCGGCACGCTGTTCGGGTTGCAGTCGGGCGGGCGCACCGAGAGCATCCTGATGTCGATGCCGCCGCGCGTGCGCTGGGTCTACAACCACCAGCCCGATCCGGGCACCGCCGAGGCGCGGCTGTACAGCGACTTCCTGAAGCCGCGCGACTGGTGCGACGGTTGAAGCGCATCGGCCTGTTCGGCGGCACGTTCGATCCGCCGCAGCTCGCGCACCTGGCGCTGGCGCGCGCCGCGCGCGATGCGCTGCAGCTCGACGAAGTGCGCTGGATTCCCAGTGGCCAGCCGTGGCAGAAAAGCCATGCGGTCACTGACCGCGCGGCACCGCGAAGCGATGGTGCGGTTGGCGATCGCCGGCGAGCGCGGTTTCGTGCTCGAGCGCTGCGAGCTCGAACGCGCCGGTCCGAGCTATACGCTGCAGACGGTGCAAGAGTTGCGGCTGTCCCGGCCGGATGCGCAGTGGGTCCTGCTGATCGGTGCCGACCAGTACAACAACCTGCACACCTGGCGCGGCTGGCGCGAGTTGCTCGGCCTGGTGACGCTGGCGGTGGCGCCGCGCCCGGGCGTGGCGATGCGCGCCGACCCCGACGTGGCGCGCGTGCCGCATCAGGCCGTCCCGCTGCCGCCGATGCCGATCAGCGCCACCGACATCCGTGCACGTGTGCAACGCGGTGAATCGATTTCGGGATTGGTCTCCGACACGGTCGCGAGCTATATTGACCATCACCACCTGTACAGGAGTGCCGCCGGGCATTGAATGGACATCCGCAAGCTGCAACGTGCCATCGTCGATGGCTTGGAAGACGTGAAGGCGCACAACATCGTGGTCTTCAACACCGAGCACCTGTCACCGCTGTTCGAACGCGTGATCGTCGCGTCCGGCAACAGCAACCGACAGACCAAGGCGCTGGCCAGCAGCGTGCGCGAGACGGTGAAAGAGCGCGGCTGGCCCGTCCTCAGCGTCGAAGGCGCCGAAAACGGCGAGTGGATCATCGTCGACTGCGGCGCAGCCGTTGCGCACATCATGCAACCCGCGATTCGCGACTACTACCGGCTCGAAGAGATCTGGGGCGACAAGCCGGTGAAGATGAAGATCGACGGCGAGGCGCGCCCGGCCCCCGTGCCACCGGCAGGGAAGAAGACGACCACGGCGGCGAAGAAGGCCACTCCGGCCAAGAAGTCGACCGCCACGAAGAAGGCCGCCGGCCCGCAGCGCGCGCAGACGGCCAAGCCGCCGGCCCGCAAGTCTGCCGCGCGTTCGCGTTGACGGCAGCGCGCCATGCGCCTGCTCATCGCGGCCGTGGGTCAGCGCCAACCGGCCTGGGCGCGCGATGCGTACAGCGAGTTCGCCAAACGTTTTCCGCCCGATTGCCGCCTCGAACTGGTCGAGGTGAAAGCCGAGCCGCGCAGTGGCGGCAAGACGGCGGCGCAGATGATGGTGGCCGAGGCGGCCCGTTTGTCCGCCGCCGCGCCGCAACGTGCGCGCCGCGTGGCGCTCGATGAACGCGGCACGCGGCTCAGCACACCACAGTTGGCCGAGCGATTGCGGACTTGGCGCGACGAGGGTCGCGACGTGGTGCTGTGGATCGGTGGCCCGGACGGCCTCGACCCGGCATTGCGATCAGCCGCCGACGAGAGCCTGCGGCTGTCCGACCTGACCTTGCCGCACGCGCTGGCGCGCGTGCTGCTGGCCGAGGCGTTGTACAGGGCCTGGAGCGTGCTCGCAGGCCATCCGTACCACCGCGACTGAGTCTTAGTTCGAGCAGCCGCAGCTGTCGTAGGTGAAGCGGCTGCCGTCGCTGTCGCGCGAGTCCGTGCGCTCTTGCGCGCGGCGCACCGGCGCCTTGGCGACGCCCATCTCGGCGCGTTGCGCGGTCGTGATGGAGCGCACTTGCATCGGCGCTGCCTTGCAACCAGCGGCATCGCTGCCGTAGGTGCAGGCCATCGCCACGCGTTGCACGGGGGCATCGGCGGCGCGGGCGGTGTGCAGCGCGCCGAAGGCCATCAGGAATGCGCCGACGGTGATCGAGGCGCGGAAGGTTTGGAAAGTGCGGGACATGATGAACTCCGGGTGAAGACCTTGGAACGCTGGAATGCCGTGATGACGTGAACCCATGTTCGGCCGGTGGGTCGCAGGTGGCGAGGTCAGCGTTCACGGCCTCGGTCACATGACGCCCACCGATTCCGGGGGCAGAGGGGTCGTTCGCTGCACAGTCCGTCACGTGCCGCAGCGAGCGTGCGATTCACACGTGAAAAACATCAGCAACCGGACATCGGGTCCGACCGTTGAAAACGACCGCTCATCCCCTTGATGACCGAAACGAAGCTCGAGGTTCAAAGCGGCCATTTCGTTGTTAGGGGGGTGCCCCGGTCCGCGACGTCAGTACAGGGGTACCGACGCTTCAGCGGACAATCGCGGCCGCCATGCGCCGCCCTTCGTCTACCTCGCCTCGCAAAGCCCGCGACGCCAGCAACTGCTGCAGCAGTTGGGTGTGCGCTTCGAACTGCTGCTGCCGGATGCGTCGGAGGATGCCGAAGCGCTCGAAGCCGTGCGGCCCGGTGAAGGCGCCGAGGCCTACGTGCGCCGGGTCACGCGCGCCAAGTTGAGCGCCGCGCGCCAACGCCTGCTACGCCGCGGCCTGCCCGCGGCGCCGCTGCTGAGCGCCGACACCACCGTCGCGCTCGGCCGCACCATCCTCGGCAAGCCGATGGATGCGGGCGAAGCCTGCGCGATGTTGGCGCGGCTGTCCGGTCGTTGGCACCGCGTGTTGAGCGGCGTGGCGGTGACGCAGGGTGCGCGCAGCGCGTTGCGGCTGAACGTGTCGCGCGTGCGCTTCGCCAAGCTGCCGCGCGCGACGATCGACGCCTACGTGGCCAGCGGTGAGCCGTTCGGCAAGGCGGGCGCGTATGCGATCCAGAGTGCGCTCGCCGGCTGGGTCGAGCGCATCGATGGCAGCCATTCGGGCATCATGGGGTTGCCCTTGTTTGAAACAGCGCAACTCCTGCAGCGGGCCGGCGTGCCGACCGCGCTCAGCGAGTGAATAGACTGCAGCTCATGGCCACACACGACATTCTGATCAACTGGTCGCCGCAAGAGACCCGCGTGGCCATGGTCGAAAACGGCGCGGTGCAGGAGCTGCACATCGAACGCGCCCTCGAGCGCGGGCTGGTCGGCAACGTGTACCTCGGCAAGGTGGCGCGCGTGCTGCCCGGCATGCAGAGCGCGTTCGTCGACGTCGGCCTGGAGCGCGCTGCGTTCCTGCACGTGGCCGACCTGCACACCAGCAACGGCGCGCGGACCGAAGGTGCGCCGTTGGTGCCGATCGAACGCCAGGTGTTCGAAGGCCAGACCTTGCTCGTCCAGGTGATCAAGGATCCGATCGGCACCAAGGGTGCGCGCCTGTCGACGCAGATCTCGATCGCCGGGCGCATGCTGGTGTTCCTGCCGCAGGACACGCACATCGGCATCTCGCAGAAGATTGGCTCGCCCGAAGCGCGCGAGCAGCTGCGCACCCGCATGCAGGCGCTGGTGGGTGACGGCGGCGGCGGTTTCATCCTGCGCACCAATGCCGAGGACGCCAGCGACGAGGAGCTGTCCGACGACATCGCCTACCTGCGCAAGGCCTGGTCCACGATCCGCGAGGCGGCGACGACCCGCTCGGCCGGCACGCTGCTGCACCAGGACCTGAACCTCGCCGAGCGCGTGCTGCGCGATCTCACCAACGACGGCACGCAGACGATCCGCATCGATGCGAAGCTGCAGTTCGACGCGCTGCAGGCCTTCGGTGCCACGTATTCCCCCGGCGCGGTCGGCAAGCTCGAGCACTACAAGGGCGAGCGGCCGATCTTCGACCTGTTCAACATCGAAGAAGACATCCAGCGTGCGCTGGCGCGGCGTGTCGATCTGAAGTCCGGCGGCTACCTGATCATCGATCAGACCGAGGCGCTGACGACGATCGACGTCAACACCGGCGGCTTCGTCGGCGCGCGCAACTTCGACGACACGATCTTCAAGACCAACCTCGAGGCCGCGCTGGCCATCGGCCGCCAGCTGCGGCTGCGCAACCTGGGCGGCATCATCATCGTCGACTTCATCGACATGACGCGCGACGAGCACCGCGGCGCGGTGCTGGCCGAGTTCCGCAAGCAGCTGGCACGCGACCGCACCAAGACCACGGTGAGCGGCTTCACGCAGCTCGGCCTGGTGGAGATGACGCGCAAGCGCACGCGCGAGTCGCTGGCCCACATGCTGTGCGAAGCGTGCCCCACCTGCGAGGGCCGCGGCCAGGTGAAAACGGCGCGCAGCGTGTGCTACGACATCCTGCGCGAGATCCTGCGCGAGGCGCGCCAGTTCAACCCGAAGGAGTTCCGTGTCATCGCCAGCCCGGCCGTGGTGGAGATGCTGCTCGATGAGGAGAGCGCGCACCTCGCGGGCCTGAGCGAGTTCATCGGCAAGCCGATCTCGCTGTCGGCCGAAAGCGCGATGAATCCGGAGCAGTACGACATCGTGCTGATGTGAGCTCGAGCGCGTCTCGCCTCGCGCCATTGGCAGACCAATCGATTTTCGGGACCTTGACGTTCCGTCATCCCACGGGTGCGGGCCTCGTTGCCCTGCTTTCATCACAAGTGACGACCCGTGCCATTGCAGGGCGCGGCCTGGGCCTGTAAGTTTGCTTTCCGGGCCTTGCACGGCCCGCGGGAGGGACACGCGATGCGGTCGAAGGTGCGTGGCAATGGGCTGGCGGGCACGACGAACCTGGCGCTGCTGGCCCCGGTTCGAGAAGGTCTGGCGCCGGCCTTCGAACCGGTGAGCTACCTCGAGCGGCTGCGCCGCCTGCTCAACGCGATGCATGCCTCGCGCCGCAACGCGCGCGAGTCGGAGTTGCGCGGGTCGGTCTTCCCAGACTCGATCGGCCGGTTCGGCATCATCAGCCATTTCCGCTACGCGCTGGTGCCGCCGGATCTGGTCGGCGCCAAGCGCTGGCACCTGTCGCTCAACGTCACCTTCGACGGCGGCTGGGAGCCCTACATGCGGGTGATCTACCGCGACATCGGCCCACTGCTGGACGCGCTGCTGTGCCACTGCGAGGGCTACCCGGGTTCGCGCACCAGCGATTTCGACACCTATTGCCGATGGGTGCGAGCAGCCGAGCTGGACGCGGGCATCTACTACACCGACTCCCCGGTCACGCTGGCCGACCAGCGCTATCTGGCCAGCGTCGAGCGCCTGCAGCGCGAAAGCGGCAACCCGGTCGCGGCCGAGCGCGCGATCGCTGCCCACGCCGAGCCGGACGATCTCACCGCCATGAGCCAGGGTCTGGAAAAGGCGCTGCGCGATATCGGAATGCACCTTCCGCTGCACCTGCGCGCGCTCAAAGGCCTGTACCGGCTGACCGGTTTCTGGGCCGGGTCCGACGGCGACATCCTGCTGCGCTTTGCGCAACTGGTGCTCGCGGGATTCCAGAAGGCAATCAAGGCGCCAGAGTTCACCACCCATCCGGAGGCGCAGGTCATCGGTGCGCTGTTCGCCGATGAACTGGCCTGGCTCGCGCGGCCGCTTGCCGAACCCGCGACCGTCGAGCGCCTGGATTGGCGCGAAAGACAATTGCAGGCGGCCTTGCTGGACGACGGTCCCCGCGCCACGCACGGCGCGCTGGTGCTGCTGCGCGTGACCGACCCGATCGCCGCAGCGGCACACCTGAGTTCGCTGGCGCCGCGCTGTGCGGCACCGGCGGCGTCCGAGGGCCAGGCGCGCCTGCACATGGCATTCACGATGGCCGGGCTGCGTGCGCTGCAGATTCACCCCGAGCGCCTGGACCGCCTGCCCGCCGAATTCGACGAAGGCATGGAGCCACGCGCCGGCCTGTTGGGCGATGTGCGCGGCAACCATCCCGATCACTGGCGCCGTCCGCTTCGCCACGGCGTGGACCCCGCGCGCGAGGACCGCATCTCGCTCGGTGTGGTGCACGTCGCGGTCATGCTGCGCACGATCGACGCGGCCGACCCGGGCCACGCATTGCACCCGCTGCTGGCCGCCGAAGTGACCGCACTCGGAAAGCCCGGCACGGGCCTGTCGGTGCTGGCGGTGGAGGTCACGCGCAGCCGCACCACGCAGCCGGACGGACGAGAGCACTTCGGTTTTGCCGACGGCATCAGCCAGCCAATCTTCGTGTCCGATCGGGCGCCCGACCCGCGCCAGCACGAGGTGCGCCCGGGCGAACTGGTGCTGGGCTTCAGCAACGACCGCGGGGACGGCCGTTCCCGGTCGAAGCCGACGGCCTGCTCGACCAAGGCAGTTTTCTGGTCGTGCGCAAGCTGCGCCAACGGCTCGACCACCTGAACGAGGCACTCGGTGCAGCCAGCGGCGGTGACCCGGGCCTGCGCACCGAACTGCTCGAGCGCATGATGGGCCGCAGGCAGAACGGCGATCCAATGGTCACTGCCGGCCCCGGAGGTCGCAACGATTTCGACTTCCGCGGTGCCGATGGGCTGCAGTGTCCCTTCGCATCGCACGCACGGCGCACCAACCCGCGCGACGGCCGCCCGGCGATGCCGCGCATCCTGCGCCGCGGCATGGGCTACGGGCCGTCGGCTGCGGAGGCGCCGGCCGACGCCGAGCGCGGCACGTTGTTCATGGCCTACTGCGCGAGCATTGCCGAGCAGTTCGAGACCGTGCAGCGCTGGGTCGCCGGCGGCAACAGCAGCGGTGTGGGCTCGGCACAGTCCGACCCCTTGCTGGGTGTGCCGCGCGACGACGAGCGACGAATGTTCCGCTGGGTCGATGCGACCGGCGCTCCGCAGCGCGCCGAAATCGGGACCAAGGCCTTCGTCGAGTTGCAGTGGGGCCTGTACCTTTTCGTGCCTGCGCTGGAGGCGCTGAGGCGCCTGGCCGATTTCCGCAGTGCACCGATACCGGCGCCTGCCGCGATGCCCGCGCCGGCCGCGGAGGTCGACCAGTGGCGTGCCCGGCTCGAAGACCGCGACCACGGCCGCGAAACCTGGAAGGCGGTGCGCGAGCAGCACGGTGGCGAACAGAACGCGGCGCACTACGGCCGGCTGGTCGGCACGGCCGCGGGCGTGTTCGATGCGCTGGCCGACGCCCAATGCGCGAAGGTGTCGGTGCAGGGCTTCGGCGAGCGCATGCATGCCACCGTGGGCATCAACCACCTCGGCATGGATCCGGCCACTGGCCACACGGCCGTCGGCAGCGTGGTCAATCCGGTGGTCGCGGCGATCAACGAAGACCAGGCTTTCGCGACTGCGACGCCTGTGGCTGCTGGGGTGCTGGCCCGGATCGCCCAGGCATCAAGTGGCGATTTCGCGCTGCGTCACCCAGACGGCCGGTTGCGCCTGCCGGTGGACCTGATGAACTTCTCCGAGCACGTGGTCGGCACGTTGGCCAAGCTGTGGTTCGGCTTGCCCGAGGGCCAACACATGGCGGTCGGCGGCCGGTTTCCGGCGCCCGACGCCGCGCGCAAGGCGCGTTGCCCGGGGCACATCATCGGCCCCTCGCGCATGATCTTCAACACCCACCCGCCCGATCATGTGCGGGCCGAAGGCGAGCTCCACGGTCCGCAGGTGCTGCAGGCGGTCAAGGATGCGGTGGTCGCGGGGTTGGCGCCGGAACAGGCGTGCTCACGGCCCTCATACGAGACCCGCTGACGCAGCTTGGCAGTGCCTATGGCGCCGATCTGGTGGAACGCGAACTCGCCGGCCTGCTGCTCGGCTTCGCGCCCACCGTACATGGCAACTTCCTCACCGTGATGAGGAACTGGATCGAAAGCGAGCGTCTCTGGACCCTGCAGCAGGATCTGGCCGAACGGATCCAGGCCGGCGACACACCACTGGCCGCCGCACGCGCTGTGCTGTTGCGGCCGCTGCTCGACACCATGCAGGGCGAGCCGGTGCCGCCGATGGTGTGGCGCCGGCCGGTCGTGAAAGGCGCGCCCGATCCGAAGGCGCTGCCGGTCGTGCTGGGGTTGGCCTCGGCCATCGAGAGCCTGGATCCCCCAGCGCAGCACCAACAGCGACGCGACGCGCTGCTGTTCGGCGGCGACTACTTCGCCAAAGGATCGGACCGCTGGGGCCTGCACGCCTGCCCCGGCTCGAAGATGGGCGTCGGCGTGATGCTCGCGATGGCCGCCATGCTGCTCGATGCGGGCACGTTGCGCCCCACCGGGTCACCTGTGCTGCTGATGCTGACGCCAAAGGCGAAGCCAGCGCCGCCTTGATCAAAGGCGCTCGCGCAGCTGCAGTGCTTGCGTCAGGTGCCAGTCCATAACCATGGTGTCGAAGGCGGCCGCCGCCTGGTCGATCAATTTGCGCGCGCATGCAGCCTTGCCGGCGGCGGCCGCAAGCTCGGCCTCGACGAGTTGCGTCACGGCGAGTTCGTGCGCCGACTCGCGTCCGCGCGCCACGCGATAAGCCCAAGCCAGTTGGCGCTGTGCCGCGTCGAAGCGACCACCTTCCTGCGCGGCGCGCGCCATCGCTCGACAGGCCATCGCCAGGCCGATGCGGTCGCCGCGACGGCCTCGCTGCAGGGCCAGCAGGGCATGCCGTTGCGCTTCGGCCGGACGACCCAGCTCGCGCAGGCCTTCGGCCAGCCAGCCATGGGTGAGCGAGCGAAACAATCCGCTGTCGCGTGGCAAGAGCCAGTCGGTGACGGCGACGATGCCGTCCATCGCCTCGGGCGTGCGCTCGAGCATCCACCGCGCGTAGCCGTCGATTGCGCGTGCGATCGACAACTGCCACAGGCTGCGCGTTGCCTCGGCAATGCGGGCCGACTCAGACGCCGCCTCACGCGCAATGCCCCAGCGGCCCTGCCACAGCAACACCGCAGCGCGCCAGCCTTGGATGCTGGCGCCGATCTGATGCGTCAGGCCGACGACACATTCCAGCGCCTGGTCGAAGCAATCGGCCGACGCGGCGAATCGACCGTGATCGCCCAGCATCACACCACGACACACCAACGAGTACGCCAGGCCGACGTTCGTGTGGCGGCCGCTGCGGTGGCTGCGCTTGATGTCGATCGCGCGGTCCAGCAGTGCGGTCGCGCGCTCGTACTGGCCGGCGGCTGTATGCGCCTCGCCCAGCGAAGCCATCACTTGCACAGCCAGCGGTTCGTCACCCACCTGCTCGGCTTCTCGCAGCGCACGTTCGCCGTGCGCGATGGCCACGCGCGGCTCGCCCAATGCATAGTTCACGCAACCCAGCCAGTGCCGAGCCCGCGCCACGCGAAGTGCATCGCCGTGGCGTTCGGCCAACGCCACGGCGCGTTCGGCCAGCTGAATCTGGTTGCGCTCGGGATCGAACATGCACACCATGGCCAGGCGCTGCGCGATGTCCACCCAGCGCAGCGCGCGCTCGCCAGCCAGCTCACCGCGCTCGAGCGCCGTCAATGCCGCACGGTAGTGTGCTCGGGCACGGTCGAGAGCCGAAACGGCCAGCGCCCGGTCGCCCGCACGTTCGGCGTAGTGCGCCTCCAGTGCGGGATCGCCACCGGCACCAAAATGCAGTGCCAGCGCCTCGGCATCCTCTTCACCGGACGCGGCCGCATGCTGCATCAGTGCTGCCCCGATGCGCAAATGCAGCACTTGACGTGCAAGCAGCCCCACCGAGGCGTAGATCACATCGCGCGTCACACCGTGCTTGAAGCGCAGCGTCCCCGCATGTTCGCCGGGGAACAGCAAGTCGTACTCGGCCAGGTCGCGGATCAGCGGGCTGTCGGGAGCGCAGCCGACGATGCGGGCCAGCAGCCAGGCGGGCACCGAGTTGCCGATGACGGCGGCCGTGCGCACCATGTCGACGAGCGCCGGGCTCAGGCGCTGCACGCGCGACTCGATCAGCTGATTGATCCAGCCTGCAGGGCTCGACAGTGCAGCGAGGCGTCCGCTGTCGCCGCGTGCGGCCGAATGGCACAGCTCTTCGATGAACAGCGGATTGCCGCCGGCGCGCGCACAAATCTGGGCCACAACGAAGGGGTCGGCCCCGGGCAGGTGAGCGCCGACGGCCTGAGCAGCGGTGGTGTTGTCCAAAGGCTCGAGGGCGATCGTTTGCACGCCCGGCGTCACTTCTGCGGGCGCGCCGCTCAAGCGCCGCGTCAGCACGATCAGCAAGCGCAGGTTGGACAGACGCTGCACGGCGGCCAGCACGTGGTGTGAGGCATCGTCAGCCCATTGCCAGTCGTCGACGAAAAGCACCAGCGGCTGCTCCAGGGCCAGGCCTTCGAACCACTCGACCCAACCGCGTGGCTTCGATGGCGGCTCGGCCACACCGAGCGAGATCAGCATCTGCCGGAATGGCTGCAGTGGCGCGCCGCGGAGATCACCCTCACAACTGCCACGCAGCACGCGGCAGTCGTGCTGTCGAGCATGGTGCAAAAACTCCTCGACCAGACGCGTTTTACCGATGCCGGGTGGCCCAACCACCTCCAGACGAGCGAGCCGGCCAGCACATGCCGTGTCCAGCGCATGCGCGAGCCGATCGAATTCCTGTTGGCGGCCAACGATGGGCGCGCGCGGACGGCCGCGGACCTCCGCACCAGCGGCCGCTTGGGCGAGTGCTTCAATGCGGTAGACAAGGATCGGCGTCTCGCGGCCCTTGACCGAGAGCATGCTGGGAGCGCTTGCGCCGAAGAAGCGCCGTGCCGGCCCCAAGGTCTCGTCGCTAACAACAATCTCGTGCGGAGCGGCTGCTTCCGACAACCGGGCCGCGATGTTGGGCACGGTCCCCATCAGCTCGAAGCGACCGCGCTCGATGTCGCCGGCGCCGATCAGGACGAGCCCGGCATGGATGCCGGTGTGCAACTGCAGTGAGAAGCCCTCCGGCAGCCGCGGTGCCAGGCGCCGAACGGCCTGGTGCAGAGCGATTGCCGCTTCGACCGCACGGCGGCCGGCATCTTCCTGCGCGACCGGGTGGCCGAACATGGCCAGCAGTCCGTCGCCCTGGACGCGCACGATCGTGCCGCCCCAACGAGGCACCGCTTCTTGGTAGGCAATGCGCAACGTCGACAGCAGCGCCGCATACTGCTCGGCCTCCATCGCGCCGGCCAGTTCAGTCGAACGCGACAGATCCGAAAACAGCAGTGTGACGTAGTGACGGCTGCCTTCCGTCGCCGAATCCGCACCGGCCGCGGTGGCAGGGAAGGTCATAGGGCCGCCGCTCAGAGCCCTGCGGCGTTTCGGCGCATCGGGCATGTCGTTGTGGCGTCGTTGCACGCGGGCAAATGATGACACAGGACATGGTGCCCAGCGCGGGTCACGATGACGAGCTGCAGGCTCGAGCGGACCGACAACCCGCGCCGTCGAGCGGATGAACAGACCGTTACCGCCGCGGACCGTCGTCCGCCGAGCCGAGCGGCGGCGCCACCTCTTCCAGTGGCTTGCGTTCGGCGTTCACCGCCCAACGCCACGCGATCGCCGCTGCTGCCACCACCAGCACGGCGCCGAACAGGTAGCCGGCGAACACGTTGGCGCGGTCGCCGCTCTCGATCAATGCGCCGAACAGAGCCGGCGCGGCGAAGCCGCCGACGCCGGTGCCGACCGCGTAGAAGATCGAGATGGCCAGCGCGCGCATCTCGAGCGGGAACACTTCGCTCACCGTGAGGTAGGCCGAGCTGGCCGCGGCCGACGCCAGAAAGAACACCACCGACCAAGCCAGCGTCTGCGTGGTCGCGTTGAGCACGCCGGCGAGAAAACCCCATCCGGTGAGCGCCAGCGCCACGCCCGACAGCGCATAGGTGGCGGCGATCATCACGCGCCGCCCCAGGCGGTCGAACAGCGGGCCGAGCAGCAGCGGCCCGAGCACGTTGCCGATCGCGAACGGCACGATGTACAGGCCCACCTGCGTCTCGTCGACCTGATGGAAGCGCGTGAGCACCAAGGCGTAGGTGAAGAAGATGGCGTTGTAGAAGAACGCCTGCGACACCATCAGCGCCAGCACCATGCCGCTGCGTGAGCGATAGCGTCGCCACAACACGTGCCACACCTCGCTCAGCGTGGGCGTGTCGCGCCGTGCCAGCACCACCTGGCCGGTCACCGGCGCGAGCGGGCCGCGCTCGGCTTGCGCCTGGCGCTCGATGTCGGCGACGATGGCTTCGGCTTCGTCGGCGCGGCCGTGTGCGATCAGCCAGCGCGGACTCTCCGGCACGTGGCGCCGCACCAGCAGGATGGCGATCGCCAGCACCGCGCCGAGCAGGAAGCCGGCGCGCCAGCCGAGTTGCGGCCCGAGCACGCGCACGTCGAGCAGCACCAGGCTGATCAGCGCGCCGAGCGCGGCACCGATCCAGAAGCTGCCGTTGATCGCCAGGTTCACGCGCCCGCGCACGCGCGCCGGAATCAACTCATCGATCGCCGAATTGATCGCCGCGTATTCGCCGCCGATGCCCACGCCGGTGAGGAAGCGGCAAATGGCGAACGACGTGAAGCCGGTGGAAAACGCCGTGGCCACCGTGGCGCCCATGTAGACGGCCAGCGTGAGCATGAACAGGCGCTTGCGGCCGAGCCGGTCCGCCAGCCGGCCGAACACCAGCGCACCCAGCACAGCGCCACCGACGTAGAGCGACCCGGCCCAGCCGATGTGCGAGGCGGTCAATGCGAGCGTGTCGCCGCGCTCGAGCACGCTGCCGATCGAGCCGACGATGGTCACCTCGAGCCCGTCGAGCACCCACGCGACGCCGAGCGCGATCACGATGCGCCAGTGCCAGCGCGTCCAAGGGAGGCGGTCGAGCCGCGCCGGAATGTCGCTCTTGATCACGGCTGCGCACTATCGCCGTTGCGGGCTGACCGCGGCCGCGCCGTGGCCTTTGGCATCGCTCGGGGCGCTTCGGTGGGCGGTGCCGACCCGCTTTGCAGCCGCATGTAACGATGCGACGATGCCGGTGGTTGGAAGTGAAGCCCGTGTTGTCCGTTCGAAGAATTGTCCTCAGCCTGCCGGTTCTGATCGTGGCCGGGTTGATGGGCGCCTACCTGCTGTTCGCGTGGGTGGGGTTCGAGCCGCTCACGCGTTGGTTGGCGCCCAAGTTCGTGGCCGACCAGAGCGCGCACCGCCTGACGATCGGGCACGCCCGCTTCGATCCGTTTCGGCTGACCGTGCAGTTGACCGACGTGAAGCTCAGCGAGCCCAACGACAGGCCGCTGCTGGCGTTCGATGAACTGTGGGTCGACTTCGAACTCGAGAGCGTGTTGAAACGGACGTACGTCTTCGAGAAAGTGCAGCTCACCGGACCGGCCGTGCAGGTTGATATCGACCCCGACGGACAGCTCAACTGGAAGCGCTTCGTCGAGGCTTTTGCCGGTGCGCCGAAAGCCGAAGCCGCTGTGGATGAAGAGCTGCCTCGCGTGCTGATCCACCACGCCGTGCTGCACAAAGGCCGCGTGATCCTGGAGGATCGGCGCGCCGGCAGCAGCTTTCGCACCGCGGCCGAGCCGCTCGATTTGGAGCTGCACGAGCTATCGACGCTGCCCGATAACAAGGGTGACCACGTGGTGTCGCTGCGCACGTCGTTCGGCGCAGTGGTGCGCTGGAAAGGAGAGTTGGGCCTGAACCCGCTCACCGCGCGCGGCGACGTGGCCATCGATGAGTTGCAGCTGCAGAGCATCTGGCCTTACCTGCGCCGCCCGCTGCAGATCGCGCCGCCGGAAGGCCAGGTCAAGCTCACGTTCGCCTACCGCGTGGGTCGTGAGGAAGGTCGCTTGGCTGCGCAGGTTGAACAGCTTGCGGTGCAGGTGCAGCAATTGGGGGTGCGTGGCGTCGACGACCGTGAAGCGACGCTGTCGTTCGACCGGGTGGCGCTGACTGGTGGCCGCTTCGACCTGGTGGCGCGCACCGGATCGCTCGACGCCATTCAGATCGACGGCGGCAAGATCGCGCTCGAGCGTTCGGCGGAGGGCCGGCTCAACGTGCAGCAGTGGACACTGCCGGCAGGCGACACATCGCCCGTTCCGGCCGAGGCCGCCGCCAGCGAGCAGCGATGGCGCTTTTCCGTCGGCCGTGTCGGCATCGACGGCGTCGCTTGTCGCGTCGTTGACAAGACCTTTGCGGCGCCGCTGTCCGCCGAGGTCGGCCGTGTTAAGGCCACGCTGCGGGCGGACATCGAGACGTGGGCCGGGGGGCGCACGGTGAATGCCAACGACCTCGCGGCCGAGGTGCAGCACGTGCGGCTGACCTCGGCGGCGCAAAAAAGTCCGCTGCTCGAGCTCGACCAGATCGTGCTGCAAGGTGGCCAGATCGACGTCGTTCGGCAAACCGCCACGCTGGCCAAGCTCGCGCTGCACGGCGCGCGCACGGGTGTGACGCGGGAGGCCGGCGGCGAGGTGTCACTGCTGTCGGCGCTGCGCACGGCCCGCTCTGCACCGGCGGCGACGGCAAACGCACCGTCGGATCCCGCCGTGCCGTGGCGCTATCGCATCGACCGCGTCGAGGCCGACGGCGTGCAGGTGGCGCTGCGCGACGAGTCGGTGCAGCCGGCGCTGTCGATGACGCTGCAGCACATCAAGGCCGAAGCGCGCGGCATCAGCGACGATGGCAAGGCAGCCGTGCCGGTGCGGCTGCAGCTGCAGGTGCGCGAGGGCGGCCGCTTCGAAGCGCAGGGCCAGGTGGTGCGTGCCCAGCCCTCCGTCGACCTGCGCGTCAAGCTCGACGACCTCGCGCTGCAGCCCGCGCAACCGTTCGTTGCGCAGGCCGCCCATCTGAAGCTCGCCGGGGGCCGCGTGTCGAGCGCCGGGCGCGTGCGCCTGCAGGGCAGCAAGGTGCGCTACGACGGTGCGTTCGAGATCAAGGACCTGCTTCTGAACGAATCCGACACCGACGAACGTTTCTTGGCCTGGAAGTCGCTCGGCACGAAACGCCTGGCCGTGACCACCGAGCGAGCGGAGATCGACGAGCTGCACATCGTCGGCCTGGGTGCCAAGGTGTTGATCGACAAGGACCGCACCACCAATGTGGCCAAGATCACGAAGGCCCGGCCCCAGGGCGACGCGCAGGCGCCGAAGACCGATGGCGCGGTGTCACGACCCGCCGCGACTGCACCACGCTACGGCGTGAAGATCGCGCGCGTGCGCGTCAGCGAAGGCGACGTCGATTTCGCCGACCTCTCGTTGGCGTTGCCGTTCGGCGCACGCATCCACGGCCTGCAGGGCCAGATGGTCGGCCTGTCCAATGAGCCAGGCCGTTTGGCGCAGGTCGAGTTCCAGGGTCAAGTCGACGAATACGGCCTGTCGCGCGCGGCTGGGCAGATCAATCTGTTCGACCCGACGGCATTCACCGACATCCGGGTCATCTTCCAGAACGTCGAGATGACGCGCCTCACGCCGTACTCAGCCACGTTTGCCGGCCGCAAGATCGCTTCGGGCAAGCTCTCGCTCGACCTCGAATACAAGATCAAGGATCGCCAGTTGCAAGGCGAGAACCAGGTGGTGATGGACGAACTCACGCTGGGCGAGCACGTCGACAGCCCCAGTGCCTCGAACCTGCCGCTCGACCTGGCGCTGGCGGTCCTGCAGGACGAGAACGGCAAGATCACCCTCGGCCTGCCGGTGTCGGGCAACCTCGACGACCCGCAGTTCAGCTACGGCGGCATGATCGGGAAGGCGCTGACCACCGTGCTGACCAAGGTCGTGACCGCGCCGTTCCGGGCGCTCGGGGGGCTGTTCGGCGGCGAAGACGAGCAGACGGCCAAGGTGGTGTTCGACGCGGGCGACGACGATCTCCTGCCGCCCGAACGCGAGAAGGTCCACAAGGTGGCGCAGGCAGTGGCCAAGCGGCCACGCCTGTCACTCGCTGTGCACGCGGCCTTCGACCCCGCCGCCGACGGTGAGGCGCTGAAAGCAGCGAGCCTGCGCCGTGCGGTGGCGGTGCAGATGGGGCGTTCGCTCCAGCCCGGCGCCGATGCGGGCCCGGTCTCGACCAGCGACCCGCAGGCCCGCGCCGCGATCGAGGCCCTGTACGCGAAGCACTTCGGCGCTCCGGCGTTGCAGTCGATCCAGGCCAACTTCGCGCAGGCCAATCCCGCGCCGCCGCCAGCCGACGCCGCGGGCCGGCTGGCGTCGCGCCTGGGCAGTCTGTTCAAGTCCACGCCGCCGCCGCTGTCGGCCGAGGAGAGCGCGCAGCTCAAGGGCGCCGATCTGCATGCGCACCTGCTCGAGCGCCTGCACGGTGCCCAGACCATCACCGACGAGCAGCTGCGCGCGCTCGGCGCGAGCCGTGCGCAGGCGATCAGCCGCGAGCTCGTGGCCGACGGCGTCGCTTCCGATCGCATCCAGCTCGAGGCGCCGAGCGCGAGCGGCTCGACCGCCACCATCAGCCTGGGCGCAATGCCCAAGGCCGAGCCGCCGCCGGGCGCAACCGCCACGACTGCCGCGCCATCGAGGCGCCGCGGCGACGTGGCGCTGGCTCAGTAGGTGGCGCGGCCGCCGGAGATGTCGAACACGGCGCCGGTGGAGAACCCGCAATCCTGCGAGCTGAGCCAGCACACCATCGAGGCCAGCTCCTCGACATGCAGGAAACGGCCCATCGGGATCTTCGACAGCATGAAGTCGATGTGGGTCTGCGTCATGGTGTCGAACATCGCGGTCTTGGCAGCGGCCGGCGTCACGCAGTTGACGAGCACGCCGTGCTTCGCGAGCTCCTTGCCGAGCGACTTGGTCAAGCCGATCAGCCCGGCCTTCGACGCGCTGTAGTGCGACGCGTTGGCGTTGCCCTCCTTGCCGGCGATCGACGCGATGTTGACGATGCGGCCGTAGCGGCGCGCGATCATGTGCGGCACCACGGCCCGGCTGGCCAGGTATGGCGCGATCAGGTTGACCTCGATCACGCGGCGCCAGATCGCCGGATCGAGCTCCCAGGTGGTGCCGTTGCCGCCGGTGATGCCGGCGTTGTTGACCAGGATGTCGATCTGCCCGTAGCGCTCGATCGTCGCCTTGACCGCGGCATCGACCGAATCCTCCTGCGTCAGCTCGACCACCGCGCTGGCCACGTTGCCGCGGCCCGACAGCTCGCCGCGGGCGTGCTCGACGCGGTTGGCGTCGATGTCCCACAACATCACCGAGGCGCCGGAATCCAGCATGCGCAGTGCCGTGGCGTAGCCGAAGCCCTGGGCGCCGCCGGTGATCACGGCCACACGGTCGTGCAGGTCGATGCGATTCATCGTGTCTCCTTTTTGTCGCGGGGCACGCGGCCCATCAAGTAGAACTCATCGTTCGGCCGCAGGTTCATCACGTTGGCCATGCGGTTCGACAGCCCGAAGAAGGCGCTGATGCCGGCGATGTCCCAGATGTCTTCGTCGTTGAAGCCGTGCGCGCGCAGCGCCTCGAAATCCGCATCACCGATCTCGTGCGACGTGCGCGTGACCTTGAGCGCGAAGTCGAGCATGGCCTTCTGGCGCGGTGTGATGTCGGCCTTGCGGTGGTTCACCGCCACCTGGTCGGCGACCAGGGGCTTCTTCTCGTACACGCGCAGGATCGCGCCGTGCGCCACCACGCAGTACAGGCAGTTGTTGGCGCCCGAGGTGGCCACGATGATCATCTCGCGCTCGCCCTTGGTCAGGCCTTGGCCTGACCCCTGCTGATGCTTCAGGTTGGAGTCTTCCTTGAGCAGCAGCGCGTCGTGGTAGGCGAGGAAGGCGCGGAACTCCGCCGGACGGTGAGCCAGCGCGAGGAACACGTTGGGCACGAAGCCGGCTTTCTCCTGCACCTGCTCGATGCGCTCGCGGATGTCGGTCGGTAGATCTCTTCAGCTCGGGCACCGGGTAGCGGCTGATCGGTGGGCTCATGATGAACTCCTGGGTCACGAGAGCGGCACTGTATTCCCAGGCGAACACCGCGGATCCGCGCTCTGCCGGGCGGCTGGTGTTGCCCCCCGCGGGGGAGGCGGCGGCTAGGCCGCTTCGGGGGTGGGTCTGTTCATGCGTTGCGGAACTGCAAGGCGTGCAGGCGAGCGTACAACCCACCGCGTGCCAGCAGTTCGGCATGGGTGCCGGCCTCCACGAGCCGGCCGGCGTCGATGGCCACCACACGGTCGGCGTGTTCGATGGTCGACAAGCGGTGCGCGATCACCAGTGTCGTGCGATCGCGCATCAGCACGTCGAGCGCCGCCTGCACCGCCCGCTCCGACTCGCTGTCCAGCGCCGACGTGGCTTCGTCGAGGATCAGGATCGGCGCGTCCTTGTAGATCGCGCGGGCGATCGCCAGGCGCTGGCGCTGCCCGCCCGACAGCTGGCTGCCGTTGTGACCGATCTCGCTGTCCAGCCCTTGCGGCAGCGACTCCACGAAGTCGAGCAGGTGGGCGCCTTTCAGCGCGGCACGCACGCGCTCGATGTCGGTGGGCACACCCATGGCCACGTTGGCCGCCACGGAGTCGTTGAACAGAACCACGTCCTGGCTCACCAGTGCAAACTGCTTGCGCAGCGAGTCGACGTTCCACTCGCGCAGCGGCACGCCGTCGAGTCGCAACTCGCCCGAGGTCGGCTCGATGAAACGCGGCAGCAGGTTCACGAGTGAGGACTTGCCGGCGCCCGATGGGCCGACCAGCGCCACCGTCTCGCCGGCGGCAATGGTGAGCGAAAAGTCCTCCAGCGCATTGGCCTGGTCGGCGGCGTAGCGCAGCGTCACGCCATCGAGCTCGATGTTGCCGGTGGCACGCGCCACCGCATGCGGCCCGCCTTGTTCGGCGGCGCCTTCTTCGACCAGGTCGACGCTGCGCTCCAGCGCAGTGACGCCGCGCACGATCGGCGCCATCACGTCGGCAAGGTGGCGGATCGGCGGCAATGTCATCAGCATCGCGGTGATGAAGGCCACGAAGCCGCCCACCGTCTGGCCGCCGGCGGCGCTTTGCCACAGCGCGACCACGATCACGGCCGACATCGCACACGCCGCCATGATCTGCGTCAGCGGCGTCATCGCCGCCGACGCGGTCACGTTTTTCAGCACCAGGCGCCGCAGCGCGTTGCTCAGTTGCTCGAAGCGGTTCGCCTGTGTCTCGCCGGCGCCGTGCAGGCGCACGATCCGCCAGGCCAGCACGTTTTCCTCGACCACGTAGGCGAGGTCGTCGTTGGCGCGCTGGCCTTCCTTGGTCAGGCGTTGCACGCGCCGGCCGGTGGTGCGCATCACCCAGGCGACGGCGGGGAACAGCAAGCCGATGAACAAGGTGAGCGCCCAGTTCAGATACAGCAGGTAAACCAGCAGCGCGGCCAACGTCAGCGTGTCGCGCACCAGCGTGAGCACCGACGACACCAGCTGCGTGGACGCGCCTTGCACCTCGTAGACCAGCATGTTGGTCAGGCTGCTGGCCGAATGGCGGGTGAACAGCGCCGGCTCGGAGCGCAACAGGTGGTCGAACAGGCGCATGCGCAGCGCCTGCACGCCCTGGTTGGCGGCCCAGGTGAGGGCGTACTGCGCTGTAAACCCGGCCAGGCCCCGAAACGTGAAGAGACCGATGATCGCCACCGGCACGATCCACATCGGGATTCCCCCGCCGACGAAACCCTTGTCGAGCAGCGGCTTCATCAGCGCCGGCAGGGCGGGCTCGGTAATTGCTGCTAGCAGCGACGCCAGGCCGGCCACGGCGATGCCGAGGCGTCCGTTCTTGAAGTACGGGAGGATGCGGGTGATGCGCTGCAGTACGGTGGCCATGAGGCTTCTGGACCCGATGCGGCAAACCGCATGACACGTCAGCTCACGATTATCGGTGCCCCGCTTGCCTACAATGCGCCCGCGTGCCCCAAGCCGGCGCACGGAACCCGTTTTGCCGAAGCGAATCCACAACACTTCATGGTGACACCACCCGAGACGCCGCAGTCCCACCCTCGCCGCCGCCTGCTGGCGGGTGCTTTGGCCTTCGGCGCTTGGCCGCTGGCGCTGCAGGCGCAGTTCCGGGTGGAGATTTCGGGCGTCGGCGGCACGCAGCTGCCGATCGGCGTGACGCGCTTTCGCGACGAAGACAAATCCGGCCAGTCGATCTCCGGCATCGTGCGCGCCGACCTCGAGCGCTCCGGCGTGTTCCGCGTCGTCGACTCGGCGGGCGAGTTCGACGAGACCTCGCGCCCCAGCTTCCCCGAATGGCGCGGCCGGGGTGCCGATGCGCTGACGTCCGGATCGACGGCCCGCTTGGCCGATGGCCGTTTCGACGTGCGCTTCAAGCTGTGGGACGTGGTCAAGGGCCAAGATCTCGGCGGCCAGGCGATGGCGGTGGTGACGGCCGACCTGCGTCTGGCGGCGCACCGCATCGCCGATGCGGTGTACGAGAAGCTCACTGGCGACAAGGGCGTGTTTTCCACTCGCATCGCCTACGTCACGCGGGTGGCCAACCGCTACACGCTGCGTGTCACCGATGCCGACGGCGAGGGCGGCCAGGTGGCGCTGAACAGCACGCAGCCGATCATCTCGCCGGCCTGGGCGCCCGATGGCAGATCGTTGGCGTACGTGTCGTTCGAAAGCGGCAAGGCGGTGGTGTGGTCGCAAGACGTTGCCACCGGCGAGCGCCGCGCGATCGCCAATTTCCGCGGCAGCAACAGCGCGCCCGCGTGGTCGCCCGACGGGCGCACGCTGGCCGTCACGCTTGTCGCGCGAAGGCGGCTCGCAGATCTACCTGATGGACCCCAGCGGCAGCAACGTCCGCCGCGTGACGCAAAGCAGCGCGATCGACACCGAGCCGGTGTTCACGCCCGACGGCAAGGCGATCTATTTTGTCAGCGACCGCGGCGGCAGCCCGCAGATCTACCGTGTGGGCGCGGGCGGCGGCAATCCGGAGCGGGTGACCTTCACCGGCAACTACAACATCAGCCCCGCGCTGAGCCCCGATGGACGCATGCTCGCCTATGTGAACCGCAACGGCAACGAGTTCAAAATCACGACCATGGACATCGCCGGCGGCACGGTGCGCACCGTGAGCGACACAGCCGACGACGAGAGTCCGAGTTTTGCACCCAACGGCAAGCTGATCATCTACGCCACGCGTGCGCAGGGGCGCGATGTGTTGATGACGACCACGCTCGATGGCCGCATCCGCACGCGACTGCTGTCGTCGGGCATCGATGTGCGCGAGCCGATTTGGGGACCTTTCGGCCGGTGATCGACCGGCGCTTTTAGTGTAGGAGTGGAACCATGACGACGCTTCGAATCACAGTGAGTGCCGCGGTGCTGAGCGCCGTGCTCGCTGGCTGCGGCTCATCCGTCAAGCTAGACGAGGCCGCGCCAGTGGTCGATGCGCGACCCAACCCCAATGCCGCCGGCGCCAACAGCGGTGCGCGGTCCGGTGGCGCCGCACAATCGGCGGTGACCACGGTCGACGTCGGTGCCAACAACCTGGCGGCATCGAACCTCGCGCGCGTGGTGTACTTCGACTTCGACAGCTACGTGTTGCGCGACGAGTACAAGCCGTTGATCGAGAGCCACGCGCGCTCGCTGAGCGCCCTCAAGACCAAGAAGATGGTGATCGAGGGCCACACCGACGAACGCGGCGGCCGCGAGTACAACCTCGCGCTCGGCCAGCGCCGCGCAGAGGCGGTGGCCAAGTCGATGATGCTGCTGGGCGCCAGCGACGGCCAGATCGAGGCGGTGAGCTACGGCAAGGAGCGGCCGGCCAGCGAGGGCCACGACGAATCGGCCTGGGCCAAGAACCGCCGCGCCGAGTTGAAGGATCGATGATGTTCTCGCCCGCGAAGCGGCTCGGCGCGGTGTGCGTCGGGCTGGTGCTGGCGGTGGCCGCCGCGGCGCCTGCGCGCGCGGCGCTGTTCGAGGACGACGAGGCGCGCAAGGCCCTGCTCGAATTGCGCAAGTCGAATGAACAGGCCCGTGCCAAGCAGGACGCGACCAACGCCGAGCTGACCAAGGCCAACGCGGCGCTGCTCGAGCAGGTGCAGCAATTGCGGCGCAGCGTGCTCGAGCTGAACAGCCAGCTCGAGATGCTGCGCGGCGACATGGCCAAGCTGCGTGGCACCGATGAGCAACTCGCGCGCGACATCGCCGATGTGCAGCGCAGGCAGAAAGACGTGAAGGCCACGCAGGGCGTCGACGACCGCATCAAACGCCTGGAGCCGATGCGCACCACGGTCGACGGCCGTGAGTTCATGGCCGACCCGGAAGAGAAACGCCAGTTCGATGAGGCGCTGGCGGTGCTGCGTGGCGGCGAGTTCGACAAGGCCTCGATGATGTTCGGCGCGTTCGTGCGCCGCTACCCCGGCAGCGGCTACACCGACAGCGCACGCTTCTGGCTGGGCAATGCGCTGTACGGCAAGCGCGACTACAAGGAAGCGATCACCGTGTTCCGCACCATGGCCAACAGCGCGCCCGACCATCCGCGCGCGCCCGAGGCGCTGCTGGCAATCGCCAACTGCCAGGTCGAAGGTCACGCGACAGCAAGGCCGCGCGTGCCACCATCGGCGAGCTGATCAAGGTCTACCCGAAGTCCGAAGCCGCACAGGCCGGGCGTGAACGGCTGGCGGCGCTAAAGTAGCGCCCCGCGCTTCCAGGCCCGCCACGCACAAGCCAGTGGCGAGCCGGAGCCGCGTGTGCGCCGCCGCTCGCTTGCCAATGGGATCGTTGTGCGGCGGTCCGATGGTCGTGTGCTTCGGAGGGCTCCAGCGATGAATCCAACGATGTGGTCGTGGCGCATGGGTGCAGCCACGCTCGCCGGTGCTGCGTGTGCGGGCGTGGTGTGCATGGCTGCAGCGGCCGAGCCGGCAGCGATGATTGCGGCGGCCAAGAAGAGCCCGGCGCCGCCGTGGCCCGCCGGCGACGAGCGCGGCATGGCCAACGCGTTGGGATCGATCACCACGCAGCGCTGCGCCTGGCACATGGCGCAGCCGAGCGCGCGCGTGTACGAGGCTTCGCAAGTGCGCAGCAACACGATGCCCAAGTCGCCGTTCGCGAGCCCGGGTGGCACGCAGCACAAGGCGACGTCGGGCGTGCCGTTCTCCGCCCATGCGTTCAACAGCGAGGTGATGCAGGCCGACGCCGAGCCGGCGCAGCAGGGCACCCAGCTCGACGCACTCGGGCACTTCGCGCGCATCAAGAATCCGTGGGATCCGAAGACCCCGATGCCGGCCGACGAGGCGGTGTACTACGGCGGCCTCACGCAGAAAGACGTCAAACCCACGCCGGACTCCCCGCTGCTCAAGCTGGGCATCGAAAAGATCCCGCCGCTGGTCACGACCGCCGTGCTGCTCGACGCGCGCGGGTTCGTCGGCAAGGGGCAGTCGATGAGCGACGGCCAGACCGTCACCGCCGCGCACATCCAGGGCATGCTGAAAGCGCAGGGGCTCGACAAGCGCGGCATCCTGCCCGGCGACATGGTGTGGATCTACACCGGCTGGAGCGAGCGCTGGAAGGATCCCGCGGAAGACAACGGCTACTACATGATGGCGCCTGGCCTCGGTGTCGATGCTGCGCGATGGCTCGCCGGCAAGCGCATCGTCGCGATCGGGCTGGACACGCCGTTCATCGATGCGGTGGCCAACGGCATGCTGCAGGGCAAGGCACCGCCGGCACCTGGCACGCCGCCGGGGCTGCCGTTTGCGATCCACCACCACATGCTGACCGAGTTCGGCATCCACCATCTCGAGAACATGAACCTCGCCGCGATGGCCAACGACCGCGTGTGGACCTCGTGCGCGATGGTGCTGCCGCCGCGCGACCGCGGTGCCGCGGGCGCGGTGATCCGGCCGGTCGCCATCGGCGTGCCGAGACAATGACCCACCCCCGATGCGGCCTGGCGGCCGCCTCCCCCTCCAGGGGGCGCCGCCAGCGGACCGGCAGAGCCGGATCCGCGGCGTCCGCTTGGCGGCCATGCGCGTTGCGCCGAAGGTGATGCAAGAGTCCCAGCTGCAAGGCCTCGCGACACAGGTGTTGTGGATCGCGTTCGCACTCGCCGTCGTGTTCGGCGGCGTGGCGCAGCGCACGCACTTCTGCACCATGGGCGCAGTGGCCGACATCGTCAACATGGGCGACTGGTCGCGCATGCGCATGTGGGCATTGGCCGCCGGCGTGGCCATCCTCGGCTTCAACGCCATGGTGGCGCTCGGCTGGATCGAAGCCGGTGACTCGATCTATGCCACGCCGAAGTTCATCTGGCTCAGCAACGCGCTCGGTGGCGTGATGTTCGGCTTTGGCATGGTGCTGGCATCGGGCTGCGGCAGCAAGACCCTGGTCCGACTCGGTGCCGGCAACTTGAAGTCGCTGCTGGTGTTCTTCGTGCTCGGGCTGGCGGCGTTCGCCACGCTCAAGGGCGTGACCGCGGTCGTGCGGGTGGCCACGGTGGATCGCGCGGCATTCGCGCTGCCTGCAGGGCAGGACCTGCCGTCGCTGCTGTCCATCGCCACCGGTCTCGCGCGCCCCACGCTCGCGCTGGTGTTGGGCGCCCTGGTGGGTGGCGCCTTGCTGGTGTGGGCGCTGGCGCGACCCGAAGGGCGCAGAGGCGAGGCGCTGCTCGGTGGGCTCGTGACCGGCGCCGTCATTGCAGGCGTGTGGTACGTGTCGGGGCGGCTCGGTCATGTGGCCGAACACCCGCAGACCTTGGAAGAAGCCTTCCTCGCCACCAACTCGCAGCGCATGGAGTCGCTCAGCTTCGTGTCGCCGATCGCCTACACGATCGACTGGTTGCTGTTCTTCAGCGACACCAGCAAGGTGCTCACGCTCGGCATCGTGACGACGATCGGCGTGATCGTCGGCAGCGCGCTGGTCGCGCTGGCCACGCGCACGTTCCGCTGGGAGGGCTTCGGTGGCGTCGAAGACACCGCCAACCACTTTGTCGGTGCCTTGTTGATGGGCGTGGGTGGTGTCAGTGCGTTGGGTTGCACGATCGGCCAGGGCTTGTCGGGCCTGTCGACCCTGTCGATCGGCAGCATCATTGCGTTGGTTGGGATCCTGTTGGGCGCAGTGCTTGCGTTGCGCTACCAGGTGTGGCGCTTGGATCGCATGGCCTGACCGCGATGGCTGCCGCTGCATCCGCCGTTGCGGCCGACGAGGCCGATCTCGAACGCCGCTTCGGCGGCTTGCGTCGCTTGTATGGCGATGCCGGCTACCGGCGATTGCGTGCCGCACGCGTCGCGGTGGTGGGCTTGGGTGGCGTCGGGTCGTGGGCGGTGGAAGCGTTGGCCCGCAGCGGCGTGGCCGCGCTCACGTTGATCGATCTCGACCACGTGGCCGAGTCGAACGTCAACCGCCAGCTGCAAGCCACCACGCAGACGCTCGGCATGGCCAAGCCTTGGGCGCTGCAGCAGCGCGTCGCCGGCATCCATCCCGGCTGCACGGTGCACAGCGTCGAGGCCTTCGTCGAGCCGGACAACTGGCCGCAGCTGTTGCCCGCGCCCATCGACGCAATCATCGACGCCTGCGACCAGGTGCGTGCCAAGGCGGCCATCGCGGCGTGGGCGGTGGCGGCGCGTGTCGCGCTGGTGTGCACCGGCGCGGCCGGCGGCAAGCGAGCGGCGCATCGCGTGGAGGTGGCCGATCTGGCCGAGGTGACGCACGATCCGCTGCTCGCAGCAATGCGCCAACGGCTGCGCAAGGGCGGCGCGCCGCGCAGCGGCGCGATCGGCGTGCGCTGCGTGTTCTCGCGCGAAGCCGTGCTGCGGCCCGACGCGGCCGGCTGTGCGATCGGCGACGACGAGCCGGTCGACGGCAGCCTCAACTGCAATGGCTACGGGTCCAGCGTGGCAGTGACGGCCACGTTCGGCATGGTCGCTGCCGGCGAGGTGATGGGCTTGCTCGCGAGTGCCCGCTAGACCGCGACTGCGGGCGGCGCCCAGCGGCAGGCGCGTGCAGGCCCGGTGATAGAATGCCCGGCTCTACCCCCGGGGTCGTTAGCTCAGTCGGTAGAGCAGCGGACTTTTAATCCGTTGGTCGCAGGTTCGAATCCTGCACGACCCACCATCGGAACCGAAGTCCGGTGGCATCGCGTCAGAACTCCAGGGCTCTTAGCTCAGCTGGTAGAGCAGCGGACTCTTAATCCGTTGGTCGCAGGTTCGAATCCTGCAGGGCCCACCAATCACACCGGACCATGACAGTGACCGCGCAAAGCGGTTGCTTCGCATTGCCCATGGCGTGCGCACTCGCGTGCACCCACGACCATCCCGCTGCTCGCGGTTCAGCGCTTCTTCTTTGCCGCGTCATTGCGACACGCCCTGCACTTCTCCAGCGCTCTGGCGCACGTGAGCTTGACGGCCGGGCTGGCTGACTCTTGCTGGACCAGCCCGGACACTGCCTTGGCCTTCTGCAACGCCGCGGCCACGGTTTCGTCGGGCTCGAAGGGTGCCTGCAGGAGTCGGCTGGCGTACTCGACGGTCAACGTGCGCCTTTCGCCGTTGCGGCGGCTTTCGCTGTTTTGCTTGAAGACACCGGATGCGCTGCTGCCCAAGGTTTGATAGCCTGCCAAGCGCCACGTGCCCGGATTCTTGGCGGCCCCCACCTTGAGCGCGTTCATCGCTGTGAACATGACCGCGTCTGCTTCGTCTTGCGAACAGGGCTGGACCCAATAAAGGTAGTCGTGAACGATCGCAGGCGCGATGGATGCGTCGGACTTGCCCTCCCACCAGCGCAGACGCTTCGGAACGCTTGCCAGATCGGTGATGAAGCCCGCCGGCACGACGATCGCCGGTGTCCCGTCCTTGAACGTCATCGTCAGCGCATCACGCACCATGAATGTGTTCTTGCCGATGATGGTGACCGACAGCGGCGTGAAGCTCGATTGAAGAATCCCGTCAGCCGCGGTTGTTTCGGCGGTGGCGGTGTGGCCGCATGGCGTGAGGCCCATGCAGACGCATGTGAAAACGAGGCGAAGGATCATGGTCTTCAAGGGGAGTCTCGGTTGTGTAGACGATGCGCCATGCGGTGCTGAGAGGCGCACTGCCTGCCACCGCAAAATCGTACTACCAAGAAGGGACATCCGACCATTTGGGCACGCGCGCCGCAGGTGCACTCGACGAGGAGGTTTCGGCTTGCGGCCCGCTGAGCAGCATCAGCCGATGCTGAAGGCCTCGTTGATCGCGCTCTTCACGCCGCCGCCCATCTGCGGCCCGCCACCGGCGACGACGATCGCGTCGCCGACCACGACCGCGCCCATGCCGTGGCGAGGCGTGAGCATTGGCGCGTAACGCCTCCCAGCGATCGGTGGCCGGATCCCAGGCCTCGTTCTGGCCGAACACGCGATTCGTGCCTTCGCCGCCCATCACGAACACCTTGCCGCGGTACAGCACGCAGCCATGGCCGCTGCGCGGCGTGGGCAGCGGCGTGCGGAACTCCCAGCGGTCCGCTTGTGCGTCGTAGCTGTGGTGCAGGCTGCTGTTGGTATGAAATGAATCGACCCGCCCGCCGATCACATGGATCGCGCTGCCGACGACCACGATGCCGGTGTGATCGCGTGCCACGGGCAACGGCTGGCGCCTCTCGTAGCGGTCGCTCGCCGGGTCGTAGACGATATGCCAGTCGATCGATCGGCGCCAGTCGCTGCCGATGGCGCCGCCGATCAGGTGCACGCGATTGCCGAGTGCGATGCACGACATCGCGCCGCAGGTTTCGGGCAGACGGCGGATGCGCTCCCAGCGCTGGCCGTCGAACGCGAAGGCCTCGTCGTGCGGCGTGCGGTTCTGTTCGATGAAGCCGCCGAACGCATAGAGCCGTTCGCCGAGCGTGGCGACACCCACATGGTTGGCGCCGCGCGGCAACTGCGGCAATTCTTCCCAGCGGTCGCTGGCCAAGTCGTAGGCGTGGTGATAGGGCTTGTCGACGCGCTGCTCGGCATAACCGCCGACCAGATGCACACGATTGCGGTAGGCCACCGCCCACGCCATCTCGGTGCGCGGGATCGGCAGCGGCGCTCGCGCACGCCAGGCACCCGGTTGTGCGGCGCGCGGCGCCGGGCTGTCGGTCACGGCCTGCTGCGCGTGCAGCGGCGGCAGGTCGATGCGACCGGGTTGGTTGAGTCGCTCGAACTGGCCGCTGTGGTGACCGTGGTGCTGGGCCCGTGACAGCGCCGGAGCGGCCAGCGCGGCGGCGGCAGCGAGGAAATGGCGGCGATGGGTCATGGGTGGGCGTGCCGGGAGGGTCGGGCGACTAGGATCGCTTGCAACTTCGACTTGCGCAAGAAGCGAACGCGTGAAGCGTCTTGTCCCTTGGCGATTGCACCCGCTGCGGTCGGCCACACGCACCTCTTGACGAAGCGGCCTGGTGCACGATAGCTTGCGCCACGTCGAAGCGTGGAGGCACAGTGCCCGAAACCAGCGAACTGCACTATCTGGAGATCAACGAGGTCGCTCGTCTGTTGTCGTCGCGCCAGATTTCAGCAGTCGAGCTGGCGCAGCAGATGCTTCGCCGCATCGAACAAGTGGACCCCACGCTCAAGTCGTATGCGCGGGTCACGCACGAACTTGCGCTGGCGCAGGCGAGAGAGGCCGACCGTTTGCTGGGCCGGCGGCGCGGATTGGCCCGAAACGAGTTTGCTCTCCACGGAGTGCGCTAGCTATGACGATCGGTGCAAGCCCCACGGCGAGTGCGGGTCAGCCGATTCAGCAGTCGTGCTTCTGAACTCAGGCCACTCAGCCTGGGCGCGCGCGGGTTCAGGCGTCCGCCACGCGCTGGTCGGCCCCGCCCAGTGAAGGGCCGAGCCTTGCGGCCGGCTGCTATCGGCAAGAAGCAGACATTGCCGAAATCGGCCTAAAACCGTGGGGTTGCGCAATTGGCGCGCATTGGGGCGACTGGATGCCGCATCGACCGCCCGAGTCGAAAGGCTGTCAGCGATCCCGGTGAAGTGACGCCGACGACACAAGGCGTCGCGCGACTGACTATGATGCGCCGCGGCCGCTGACCGCTGGTGGCTCCAGCAGGAACGAATGAGCGCCTCGGGCTACAGAATTCGGCGTGAGCGCTGCGACTGCCGATGGATGGTGTTGTTTGCTGCCGCGGCGTCGGTCGTGTGGTGCGGTGCCGTGCGCGCAGACGAGGTCGATCTGTCGCTCGGTCTGGCCTCTAGCACGGTGTTGCGCGGGGTCGTGCTGGGCGAGCTGACCGCTCGGTCGATGGCGAGCTACAGCACGGCGGCCGGCTGGCTCACCAGCCTGGGCGTGGCTGCGTTGCAGTCACCGGCGCGACACGAGAAGTGGGACGCACAGCTGTCGCTAAAGTTCGGCCACGCTCGTGTCCTCGACGCCGACTGGGCCTGGCAATCGGCCTACACGTACCACGCCTACCCCGGGTCGGAGCGGCTGAGGCCCTACGCGCATCACGAACTGGCCACGACCCTGGCCTATCGTGACTTGTTGTATCTGTCGTTGGCCGGCTTGCGCAACGTGCACACCTACGGCGAGCGACGCACCAGCGTGGCGTACGAGATCGTGGCCAACCATCCTCTCCAGTCCGGGCTGAGCGCGACCGCCGGCATCGGATACCGCGCTGCACTGCACGCGAACTACGACTATGCGTACGGCCATGCAGGGATTGGTGCGCGGTGGCGCGGCGCCCAGGCGGACTTGTTGTACATCGCGACGGATTCAGCAGCAAAGAGGCGCCTCGGTTCTGTTGCGGCAAACCAGTGGACCGGCAGCCTGGCCTGGCAGTTCTGATCACCAGCCTTCCACTGCGGCGAAAGCAGATTTCTGCAACTTTCGGGACGCGCGCGCGCACTCACCGCCGGACTCATCTTCCAGGTTCTCAAGGCCGCCATGGCGCACCTCTCCATGATCCGCACCGCCCGCCGTGCCACGGACGACGATGAGTCGGATGCCGAACGGGTGCGGCGCGTGGCGGGAGGGGAGCGCGAATCGCTCGAAGCCCTGTACCGTGGCTACCACCGCCGGCTCACGCGCTTCATGGCTCGGCTGACGCGCCGTCCGGACATCATCGAGGAGGCCGTCAACGACACCTTCTGGATCGTCTGGCAAAAGGCCGATCAGTTTCGCGGTGACTCAAGAGTGTCCACCTGGATCGTGGGCATCGCGTACAGGTGCATGCTCAAGGCGCTGCGCGATCACGGTCACAGCGATGCGGAGTCGGCCGGAGGAAACCCGGCACCGGAGGCGATCGACGATCCGTTTGCGACCCATGAAACGACCGATTGGGTGTCCAAGGGCCTGTGCCGGCTGACACCTGAGCAGCGAGTGGCGTTGGAGTTGGCATACGGTGCAGGTCACTCGTTGGAGGAGATCGCCGAGATCATGGATTGCCAGGTCAGCACCGTGAAAGCCCGCATGTTTCACGCCCGCGTCAAGCTGCGCAATCTGCTTCCGGTGCTCGCCGGCGGATCGGTCGGCGCCCACGAAGCCGCGCTTCAGGAGAACCAAGATGAACAACCCCCATAGGGCAGAGGGAGATCACCGGCGCGCGTGGGATGTCATTCCGTGGGTTGTCAACGGCAGTGCGAGCGTTTCCGAGCAGCGATTGATCGACGAGCACGTGCAGGTGTGCGCGGACTGCCGGCTCGAACTCGCGCGGCAGCGCGGCCTGCAGTCGGCGGTGGCGCAAGAAATGAATCCGGTGACCGATGTCGATGCAGGCCTGAAGCGCCTGTTCAAGCGCATCGACGAAACCACCGATCACAGGATCGCCGCGACACCGGGCGGCGGCCTTGCGCGCCGTGGTTGGCACGGCATGGCTGTCATCAACCATTGGCTGGTGGCCGCGGTCGTCGTCGAAGCCATGGGCCTGTCGGCGCTGGGTGTGGCGCTGGTGCTGCGCGGCGCGAGTGAACCTGAGTATCAGACGTTGACCGAAGCCGCCGCGGCGCCAAAGCGCGCGACCATTCTCATCGTGCCCTTGCCCAGCATGCAGGTTGGCGAGTTGCAGCAGCAGTTGCATGCCTTGAATCTGACCGTGGTGTCTGGTCCCAATGCGGTCGGTGCGTATGCGCTGGCGCCGAACAACGACCAGCCGACGCAGGAGGCGCAGATCGCCAGCTTGCGGGCGCTCCCCGGCATGCGGCTGGTCGAGCCGATCGCCGTTGTCGAAGGCAAGTCCTCGAGATGAAGCTGCTGGCGCTGCTCGGCGCGATCGTGCTGCTGTGCCTTGCAGGCTGCGGAAGCCCGCCCGCGGCGCTGCCGAGCACGCCGTCGGATTGGACCGCCATGCGCGATCGCCCGGAGCGCTTGATCGTTGTGGCGGTGGCCAATCCAAGAGGCGCGAGCAGCGCTTCGGCGGGTTCGACAATCGGCAACTACGGCTCCCTGCAACAGTACGTGGCCGGCTCGGCGGCCCACCGCACGATGGAACTGGTCAAGCGTGCGCACGGCCTGCGCGAGGTCGCCGCATGGCCGATCCCGGCCTTGCGACTGCACTGCGTCGTGCTGGAGGTGCCCGCGAACAGCGTTCGCGACGACGTGCTGGCCGCGTTGAGGCGCGACACGAACGTGGAGGTCGCGCAGGCGCTTCAAACCTTCGCCACCTTTTCCGAGACCGGCGTCGCCTACAACGATCCGTATGCCTCGCTGCAGCGCGGCTTCGCTCAGGTCGAGGCCGCAAAGGCGCACGCCACGTCGCGCGGCAACGGCGTGCAGATCGCGCTGGTCGATACTGGCGTCGATGCGTCCCACCCCGATCTGCGCGGCCGCATCGCGAGCATGCGCAACCTGGTGGATCGCGACGAACGCGAGTTTCAACGTGATCGGCACGGGACCGAAGTGGCGGGCGTGATCGCGGCGGTCGCGAACAACGGCCAGGGCATCGTCGGCATCGCTCCGGAAGCGACCCTCAGGGTCTACAAGGCATGCTGGCAACGCACGATCGCCGACGGCGGAGGCGCGCGCTGCAATTCGTTCACTTTGGCGCAGGCCTTGTCCGCGAGCATCGACGAAGGCGCTCCCATCATCAACCTCAGCCTCGGCGGACCGGCCGACGAGCTGTTGAGCCGCTTGGTGCTGCACGCGATCAGGCAAGGGCGAATCGTCGTGGCTGCTACACCCCCGAACGGTGATCTTGGCGGATTTCCGGTGGGCGTGCCCGGCGTGATCGTGGTCGATTCGGTCGGCCGGCCCGAACGCCCGGGCGTGCTCAACGCCCCGGGCCACGGCGTGTTGACTCTCGTGCCCGGAGGACGCTACGACTTCGGCAACGGCTCGTCGCTTGCGGCCGCACACGTCACCGGCGTGGTCGCCCTGCTGCTGGCGGGACAGGTGCCCGTCGCACCGCAACGTCTGCAAGCCCTGCTGCAGGGCAGTCACACGCACCAGAAGGAAGGGGAAGGCACTTCGATCAGCGCTTGCGCTGCGATGGCGAGCCTGCGCAATGCATCGACCTGTGCCGCGGTCGATGCGAAACCGGCGCCGCTTGCGCAGGGCGAACGCACCGTGCCCTGACGCGCCGTCGGGCCGTTGCGCACAGTTTCTCGCGCAGCGTGCAACTCTTCTGTCACTGCCGCGCACCTACCGCCAGACGCAACGCCGTCGGTTCAAGGAGCGCGACATGACGATCACACGAAAGGCCTTTCTCGGTGCCACCGCCGGTAGCACCGTGGTGCTGCTGCTGCACGCCTGTGGCGGTGGAGACGACGACAACTCGGCAGCACCCGCGCCTGCGCCGGCGCCTGCGCCGGCACCCGCGCCGGGACCGGGACCCGCGCAGTGTGGAGCCGCAGACGCTGCGATCGCCGGCAACCACGGGCACGCACTGACGATCCCGGTGGCCGACCTCGACTCCGCCACCAACATGACCTACAGCATCCTCGGAACGGCCAATCACCCGCACTCGGTGACCTTCACGCCGGCCCAGCTGCAGGCGCTGAAGGCCGGGCAGGGCGTGACGGTTCAGTCGACAACGGATGCATTCCATGACCACGCAGTGACCGCCACCTGCGCATGAGCCCCCGCACGATGCGGGTGTGCATGCTGCGACTCGCCTTGTCGGTGCTGCTGGCGCTGTGCGCAGCGGGTGTGCGCGCGGAGCCTTACTTCGCGGTGCAGACCGGCCAAAAGTGCGCGCAGTGCCACGTCAATGGCACGGGCGGCGGCATGCGCACGCCGTTCGGCAACGCGTTTGCCCAGACCCAGCTCGCGGCGACCAAGCTGGACACCGGAGATGCCACCTGGCTCGGCAACATCGGCACCTTTTTCGGGCTGGGCGCCAATGCGCGCTCGGGCTTGACGGTGACCGACGTGCCCGGCGCGCCGCAAACCAACTCGTTCGATCTGCACGAGGCGCGCGTCTACTTCAGCTTCTCGCCAATACCCAACCGTCTGACGGTTTACGTCGATCAATTGGTCGCGCCGGGCTCGTCGCTCAACCGCGAGGCTTTCGTGCGCTACAGCACCGAGGATGGCCAGTACTACCTCAAGGCCGGGCGCCTGTACCTGCCGTTCGGCTGGCGTCTTCAGGACGAGGGCGCGTTCGTGCGCACCGAATCCGGCGTCAACATGAGTGGATCGGATACCGGCGTCGAGGTCGGCTGGGACAGCGGTGCGATCGCGGTGCGCTTTGCCGCCAGCAACGGCACCTTCGGTGGACCCGAGGTCGACCGGAGGAAGCAGTTCTCTCTGCAAACCGAGTACGTCACCGACGCATGGCGGCTCGGCGTTGCCGGCAACCTCAATGATGCAGCGCAGGGCGATCGCAGCGTGTGGGGCGTGTTTGCCGGCTTGCTCACCGGTCCGGTCTCATGGCTGGTGGAGCTCGACTCGATCAAGGACCGGTCGTTCATCCCGACCGCTGGCCGGGAGAAACGATCGTCGGCCTGGCTGGCGGAGGGCAACTGGCGCATCGTGCAAGGCCACAACCTGAAGCTCACGGCCGAGTACCTGGATCCCGATCAGCAGATTGCAGACAACCGCCAGACCCGCTACAGCGCGGTCTACGAATACTCGCCGATCCAATACCTGCAGTTGCGAGGTGGGGTGCGGCAATACGACGGGCCGCAAGAGTTCCCCCAACAGAACCGGCGCTTGTACTTTCTCGAGATGCACGGCTTCTTCTAGCGCCAGCCGCAAGGTGGACAGCGTCCAACCGGGTCGACCCCTTGACGCAGTGGCCTCGCGCACGATAGCTTGCACGGCCGTCAAAAATCGTGGAGGCGCGGTGCTCGAGACCCATGAGCTGCACTACCTGGAGATCAACGAGGTCGCGCGCCTGCTGTCGTCGCGCCAGCTGTCTGCAGTGGAACTCACGCAGCAGATGCTGCAGCGCATCGAGCGCGTGGACCCGTCGCTCAAGTCGTATGCCCTCGTGACACCCGAGCTCGCGCTGGCGCAAGCGCAAGAGGCCGACCGCATGCTCGGGCGCCGCCAGATCCTGTCGCAGTTGCATGGTGTGCCGATCGCAGCGAAGGATCTGTGCTTCACCGAAGGCGTCCGCACCGCCTCCGGCATGCCGATCCACCACGACTTTGTGCCCAAGTTCGATGCCACGGCGGTGCGCAAGTTGCGCGAGGCCGGCGCGGTGCTGCTCGGCAAGCTGCAATTGACCGAGGGCGCTTTCGCCGACCACCACCCATCGATCGCGCCGCCCGTCAACCCATGGCATGCCGATCACTGGTCCGGTGCATCGTCGAGCGGGTCCGGTGTCGCGACGGCAGCCGGCCTGTGCTTTGCTTCGCTGGGTTCCGACACCGGGGGGTCGATTCGTTTTCCGTCGGCCGCCAACGCCAACACCGGGCTGAAACCCACCTGGGGCCGCGTGTCGCGCCACGGCTGCTTCGAACTCGCGGCGTCGCTCGATCACATCGGGCCGATGTGCCGCAGCGCCACCGATGCTGCGATCATGCTCGGCGCGATCGCCGGCGCCGATGCCGACGATCCCACCGCGCTGCTCGCGCCGGTGCCCGACTACCAAGGCGGCGACGCTCGCGATCTGCGCAGCTTCCGCATCGGCTTCGACGAAGCCTATGCGCTGTCGGATGTCGAGCCCGATGTGCACCGTGCGGTCGACGAAGCGTCTGCGCGCGATGCGTTCATTGGGCGCGCAGATCGTGCCGATGCGCTTTCCCGACGTGAGTGCTGCGGTGGCCGATTGGGGCCCGCATTGCGCGGTCGAGACCGCGGTGGCGCACGACGCCACGTTTCCATCGCGTCGCGACGGCATACGGCCCGGGCCTGTCGGCGTTCATCGACGCGGGTCGCGCGCTGTCAGGCACGGACTACCAGCGCATGCTGCTGCGCCGCCGAGTGTTCACGGGCCTGGTGCAACGTGCACTCGAACCGGTCGACGTGATGCTCATTCCGGCGCAGCCGTTTGCGGCACCCACCGTCGCGCGCATGGCCACGCTGGGTCAGGTGCCCGCGGAACTGGCCGCGCTGATCCGCTACACCGCGCCGTTCAGCCTCGCCGGCAACCCGACGCTGACCGTGCCGGCCGCGTTCACGGCCAAGGGGTTGCCGGTCGCGGTGCAGTTCGTCGGCAAGCACCTGGGCGAAGTGGACATCTGCCGCGCCGGCCGGGCATTTCAAGCCGCGACGGACTGGCACCGCCGCCATCCGCGCATCTGAGGCCGGGCGTCAGGCCGACGGGCGTTCGGCTTCGTCGATCAACAGCGTGAGCAGGCGCTCGAGTTGGCGCGCGTTGCTCGGTCCGAGCAGCGCGCCCATCGACGCGTGGTGTTGATCGACGCGCGACTGCAGCTCGTTGAACAGGTCCAGCCCGCCGTCGGTGGCGTACACCAGCACGCGGCGGCTGTCTTCGGGGTCGGCGGCGCGTTGCACCATCGACTTGGACACCATGCGGTCGACCAGCTTGGTCAGCGTGGGCGGGTTGATGCCTTCGCGCTCGGCCAGCTCGCCCATCGATGGCCGGCGCCGTCCGACAGGTGGCGCAGCACGCGCCAGTGGTCCGACGTGACGCCATCCAGGCCGATGTCGCGCGACAGGCGATCGGCCACCACCCGAGTGGCACGCTCGAGCAGCAAAGCGAGGTGGGGTTTCGACATGCTTGTGCTATTGTAGAAGTCGCTTTCCGCGGAAAGCAACGCGCGCACGCAGCTTGCATCAGTGGCTTGCGTAGCCTCAAGAGGGGGTAGCTCTCCATGCAGCAGCAGACGTCGGGCGGCATCGATGCCGCAGCCAGAGTCTCGCCACGCATTGCGCGTGTCAATGCGAGCGCGGCGCGCCGCGATTCGATCGACCGACGCCACGACTTCGTCGTCGGGCTGCTGGTGCCGATCAACGGTTCGGCGGGCATCTGGGGGCCGTCGTCGATCGCCTGCGCACAACTCGCGCAGGCCGAGATCAATGCGAGCCGGTGGCCTGCTCGATCGGCAGCTGCAGCTGCGCGTGGTCGACTCGTCCGACGAGGCGCTCGATGTCGGGCACGTCACCGGCGAGCTGATGCGCTCGGGTGCCATCGATGCCATCGTCGGCATGCACACCAGCCAGGTGCGCCAGCGCGTGCTGCGTGATGTGGCGCGCCAGATTCCTTATGTGTACACGCCGCTGTACGAAGGCGGCGAGCGCACGCCGGGCGTGTTCGCGATCGGCGAGACGCCGGGGCAGCAACTGCGGCCCGCGATCGAGCACCTGATGCAGCGCTACCGCGCGCGCCGCTGGATGTTCATCGGCAACGACTACGTCTGGCCGCGCGTGTCGCACAAGCTCGCCGCGCGCTACGTCGGCGACCGCGGTGGGCAGGTGCTGGCCGACCGCTACCTGCCGTTCGGTGTCGAGGATCACCAGCAACTGCTCGACGAGATCCAGCGCCTGAAGCCCAACGCGATCCTGTTGTCGCTGGTGGGGCAGGATGCGGTCAACTTCAATCGTGCGTTCGGCCGTTGCGGCCTGGCGCGCGACACCTTCCGGCTGTCGTGCGCGATCGAGGAGAACGGCCTGCTGGCGATGGGCGCCGACAACACCGACGGCTTGTTCGTCTCGTCGGGCTACTTCGGCTCGCTCGACAACGATGCCAACATGGGGTTCAAGGAGCGCTACCACAACCACTTCGGCGAACGTGCGCCGACCCTGAACTCGCTCGGCCAGAGCACCTATGAAGGCATGCACTTCATGGCCGCGCTGGCGCGGCGCGCGGCCGACGACAACGCCCAGTTGCTCGGGCCGTTGAGCGCGCCGCTGGCCTATCGCTCGGTGCGCGGCACGCGCTACTTCGACAACGACGAGTGCTCCCAGCCCACCTTCCTCGCCGAGGCGCAGGGCCACTTCTTCCAGCCGCCGATCGCGCTGTAGCGGTGCATCGCGCCACCGATCGGGGCGCGCGCTCACCGTCTTGAACTCCTGGAAAACAGCAATCCCCCTGCGCCCTCCAACGGCACTATAGTTTCCGTGGAAAGTATTTCGTCCTGTCCAGGATCCTTGGGGTCTTGGGCGAGCGAGGAGGGTTCATGATCCTGCTGGCCTGGCTGTTCGGCATCATCGCGTTCATCGTCGCGGTGGCGATCGGTGTCGCGTTCCTGAACCGGTTCTATCGCAAGACCTCGCGCGACGTGGCGCTGATCCGCACCGGATTTGGTGGCCAGAAGATCGTGCTCGCGGGGGGCACCCTGGCGTTGCCGTTCCTGCACAAGGTCGACGAGATCAGCATGCGCACGCTGCGCGTCGAGGTCAGCCGCACGGGCGCCAAGTCGTTGATCACCGAAGACCGCATGCGGGTCGACGTCGAGCTCGAGTTCTACCTGCGCGTGCAGCCCACGGTCGATGGCGTGGCCACTGCCGCGCAGGCGATCGGCTCCAAGTCGCTCAGCCCCGAGGGCGTGCGCAACCTGCTCGAAGGCCGCTTCATCGACGCCATCCAGGCCACCGCGGCCGGGCTCACGATGGACTCGTTGCACGACCGGCGCGGCGAGTTCGTGCGCACGATCGGCGAGTCGGTGCGTGTGAACCTGGCGCACAGCGGCCTGCAGCTCGAGTCGGTGTCGCTGACGCGCATGGACCAGGCGGCGTTCGCGGCGCTCGACGACAACAACGCGTTCAACGCGGTCGGCCTGCGCAAGCTGGCCGAGATCATCGCCACCAGCAAGAAGCAGCGTGCCGAGATCGAGGCCGACGCCGACGTGTCGGTGCGCCAGACGCAGCTGGAGGCGATCAAGCAGCGGCTCGATCTCACGCGCCAGGAGGAGCAGGCGCAGATCGCGCAGCGGCTCGAAATCGAAAAGCTCAAGGCGGCGAGCGACGCCGACACCGCGCGGGCGCGCGAGTCGGCCACCGTCGCGGCCGAAGGCGCCCGCATCGAACGCGAGAAAGAAACGCGGATGGCCGAGATCCAGAAGCAGCGCGAGCTGCGGCGCATCGAGATCGAAGCGCAGCTCAGCTCCGAGGTGCGCAAGGTCGACAGCGCCATCACCTTGGCGCAGAAACACGCCGAGGAGGCGCGCGCTCAGGCCGAGGCCGAGAAGGCGCGCATCGAGATCGTGCTGGCGCAGGAGAAGGTGCAGACCGAGCGCGAACGTGCGGTGGCTGAACGCTCGCGCGAGATCGCGCTCAAGCGCGAGCAGGAGCGCGGCGAGGTCGAGACCTCAAAGGCCGAGAGCGAGACCTCGGTGCTGATGATGACCGCCAAGGCCGAGGCGTCGGCCACCACCACGCGCGCGGAGGCGCAGCGGATTCGATTGATGGCCGAATCGGAAGGCACGCGCGCGTTGATCGCGGCCGAGAACTCGCGCACCAGCGAGCTGATGCGCATGCAGCTCGAGCAGTACCGGCTCGACCGCATGCCCGAGATCATCGGCCAGATGATGAAGCCGGCCGAGAAGATCGACAGCATCCGCATCCACCAGGTCACCGGCTTCGGCGGCAGCACACAGCTCGCCAACGGTGCGGGCCGGTGGCGGCAGCGGTGATCCGTCCAAGCCGCCGATGACGCAGGTGATGGACAGCATCCTGGGCATGGCGCTGCAGCTGCCCGCGCTGAAGAGCATCGGCGAATCGATCGGCGTCGACCTGTCGGGAGCCGTCATGCCGACCAGCGGCACCGCCACCGCACCGCCGAGCAGCGGCAAGAAGTCCTAGGCCGAGCCCGCACACACCGAACCCACAGGCGCTTTTCGCGCTCACGAGAGGAGAAGACCATGTCGTTTTCACGTCGCCGTTTCATCGCCACGGCCTCCAGCGTCGCCACGGTGGGCAGTGCGCTGCCGATGCGATACGCGCTGGCGCAGGGCGGGCCGATCAAGCTCGGCTCGGTGCTCGACAACTCGGGCAACCTCGACGCCTACGGCAAGCCGATGGTGCAGGCCACGCTGATGGCCGCCGAGGAGATCAACGCGGCCGGCGGACTGCTGGGACGCAAGATCGAGGTCAAGCAGTACGACACGCAGTCCGACATCGCGCTGTACACCAAGTACGCGCAACAACTGGCGCGCGACGACAAGGTCGATGTCGTGCACGGCGGCATCACGTCGGCGTCGCGCGAGGCCATCCGCCAGACCTTCCGGCGCGCCAACGTGCTGTACTTCTACAACGTGCTGTACGAGGGCGGCGTGTGCGACCGCAACTGCTTCGTCACCGGCACGACGCCGGCGCAGGCGGTCGAGCCGATCGTCGACATCGCGATGAAGCAGTGGGGCAAGAAGATCTACGTGCTGGCCGCCGACTACAACTACGGCCAGATCACCGCCAAGTGGGTGGCCCACTACGTGAAGCAGCGCGGCGGCTCGATCGCACAGACCAGCTTCTTCCCGCTCGACGTGTCCGACTTCGGCTCGACGATCGCCAAGATCCAGGAGGCCAAGCCCGATGCGGTCTGCGCGGCGCTGGTCGGTGGCGCGCACCTGTCGTTCTTCCGTCAGTGGGCCGCCTCGGGCATGAACAAGAAGATCCCGCTGTTCTCGACCACCTTCGGCGTCGGCAACGAGCACTTGGCGCTGTCGGCCGCCGAAGGCGATGGCATCCTGATCGCCGGCAACTACAGCCAGGAAGAGACGACGCCGGCCAACAAGGACTTCCTGGCACGCTGGGCCAAGCGCTTCGGCGACACCAAGATCGTGCACGAGATCGCGGTGTCGCAATACCAGGGCATCAAGCTGTGGGCCGAGGCGGTCAAGAAGGCGGGCTCGCTCGATCGCGAGAAGCTGATCAAGACGTTGGAAGGCGGCGTCGCCATCGACGGGCCGGCGGGTGCCGTGAAGATGGACGGCAAGACCCACCACGCGTCGCTCGACATCAAAGTGATGGAGGTCAAGGGCCAGAAGCTGACGATCAAGTCGGCTTCGAAGGCGCGGCCGCCGAGCGACACCGCGGCGTCGTGCAACCTGGAAAAGAACCCGAACGAGAACAAGCAGTTCGAGGTGACGATCTAGTCAGCTGTCGATCGACGCGCACCGGCCATGGACTACGCCGCCGTCGTCCTGCTCGAGATTCTGTACATGATCGCCTTCCTGGCGCTGATCAGCGCCGGGCTGGCGGTGGTGTTCGGGATGATGCGGGTGATCAACCTCGCGCACGGCGAGTTCGTGATGATCGGCGGCTACACCACGATCGCCAGCATCCAGGCCGGCATCGACATCTGGTTCGCGATGCTGGTGCTGTCGCCGCTGGTGGTGGGCATCATCGGCTTGATCGTCGAGCGTGTGGTCGTGCGCCACCTCTACGGCCGCATGATCGACACCATGCTCGCCACCTGGGGCTTGAGCCTGCTGATGGTGGGGCTGGTCACCTTGATCTTCGGCAACACCGCGGTCAGCGTGCCGGCGCCGATCCAGTCGTACCAGGTGGGCGCCTACCAGATGGGTGGCTACAACCTGTTCATCATCGGCATCGCGGTGCTGCTGGTGCTGCTGTTGTGGCTGGCGCTGCGCTACACGCGCGTCGGCCTGATCGCGCGCGGTGCGATGCAGAACGCCGAGGTCGCCTCGTCGCTCGGCTACAACCCGCAGAAGATCTACATGTGGACCTTCACCGCGGGCGCTGCGCTGTCGGGCTTGGCTGGTGGCGTGATGGCGCCGCTGACCGGCCTGTTGCCGTCGTCGGGGTCGCTCTACATCGCCAAGGCCTTCATCACCGTGATCACCGGTGGCGCGGCGATCATCTCGGGCACGCTGGCCAGTGCGTCGATCTTCGGCACGATCAACCAGATCGTCTCATTCGGCTCGACGCCGGTGATCGGCGAGATCGCGATGCTGGCGTTGGCGATCATCCTGTTGCGCCTGATGCCGCAGGGCATCACCGGGCGCTTCTTCAGAAACTCCACATGAGCCGCCGGGCCGCTCCCAAGGCGAATACCGGAGTGCGCAGCACGGAGGCTTGTCGATGACCGGTCCGTCGTTTGGCGTCGGCGGCATCCGTTGGGGCTGGTTCGTCGTCGGGGCATTGGCCTTGGTGCTGTGGCCCGCGGTCGCCCAGACGCACACCGCGACGCTGTTGCTGATCTGGGCGCTGTTCGCGCTGTCGCTCGGGCTGCTGTGGGGCTTCGCAGGCTTGTTGAGCTTCGGGCATGCGGCCTATTTCGGGCTCGGCGCGTACACCTACGCGATCGCATCGACCAACATCGGCGAGAGCACCGGCCCGCTGTTGCTCGCCATCCTGTTGCCGGCGATTGTCGCGGCGGTGATCGGCGCGATGATGTTCTACGGCCGCATCAGCGACGTCTACATGGGCGTGATCACGCTGGTGGTCACGCTGATCCTGTTCAAGTTCATGAACGCCACCGCCGGCGATGCGTATCGCATCGGCAGTGCGCGGCTCGGCGGCTTCAACGGCATCCCCGCCTTCCCGATCCTCAACGTGCCGGGCGATCCGTCGACGCAGATCTACGGCTTGCCGTTCTACTACCTCGTGGTCGTGCTGCTGTTGTTGTGCTACTTGCTCAGTCGCTGGATCCTCGGCTCGTTCTTCGGCCGCGTGCTGATCGGCATCCGCGAGAACGAGGCGCGTGTCGAACTGCTGGGGTACAGCGCGCCGCTCTACAAGACCGCGATCTTCGCCATCTCGGCGGCAATGGCCGCCCTCGCGGGTTGCCTGTTCGCCAACTGGGCCGAGATCGTCACGCCCGGGGTGTTCAGCTTGGGCCAGTCGGCCGAGGTGATCGTGTGGACGATCGTCGGCGGCCTTGGCACGCTGGTCGGCCCGATACTGGGCGCCATCGTGCTCGGCGCGTTGAAGCTGCTGCTGGGCCAGCAGACGGTGGTCGACAACTCCCTGGTGCTCGGCGCGATCCTGGTGCTGGTGGTGCTGCTGCTGCCGCGCGGCATCCTGCCCACGCTGCTGCGCTGGCGCCAGCAGCGCACGATGGCCGGCATCACCAAGCGCCAGGCGAGCAGCGTGCGCCGCCGGCGCAGCATGCGGAGCGATGTGTGACCGATACGGTGCTCGACACGCGCGACCTGTCGATGCGTTTCGGCGGCGTGCAGGCGGTGAACAACGTCAACTTCTCACTCAAGGAGCGCGAGCTGCGTTGTTTGATCGGCCCCAACGGCGCCGGCAAGAGTACGTTCTTCAAGTGCCTCACCGGGCAGATCCGCTTGAACCACAGCCACGGCCGCGTGTTCATCCGCGGCCACGACGTGACCGGCTGGCGCGCCTACGAGATCGTGCGGCTGGGTGTGGGCATCAAGACGCAGGTGCCATCGGTGATGAACGGCTTGAGCGTGGAGGAGAACCTCTGGTTGTCGGCGCGCCGTGTCGTCGGCCGCGACGCCGTGAGTGGTGTCGTCGCCGACGTGATCGAGCAGATGTCATTGAGCGGCATCGCGCGCCGGCTGGTCGGCGAGCTTGCGCACGGGCAGCGCCAGTTGGTCGAGATCGGCCTCGTGCTGGCGCAGAAGCCCTGGTTGCTGCTGCTCGACGAGCCCGCGGCCGGCATCACCGGCGCCGAGACCGAAGCGCTCGTGCGCATCATCCAGCAGGTGAACCAGACCACGACGATGGTGGTGGTCGATCACGACATGGAGTTCGTGCGCATGCTCGGTGCGCGAGTCACGGTGCTGCACCAGGGCGCGATCCTGCGCGAGGGGCCGGTCGACGACGTGCTGTCCGACGCGCTGGTGCGCGAGGTCTACATCGGGAGCCGTGCCAAGTGAGCGCCGAGATGGATCGCGCCATCAGAGACGCCGACGCGGACGCGCCCGCCGAGAGCCCGCGCAGCGACGTGGTGCTCGACGTCGCCGGTCTGCGCGCCGGTTACGGCCACGTGCCGGTGCTGCACGGCATCGACTTCCAGCTGCGCGAGGGCGAGGCGGTGGGCATCGTCGGCCACAACGGTGTCGGCAAGACCACCTTTCTGAAGGCGCTGCTCGGCCTGGTGCCGGCCACCGCCGGGCGCGTGACGATGGACGGCGTCGATGTCACGCGCATGAAGGCGTACGAGCGCAGCCGGCTCGGCGTGGGCTATGTGCCGCAGGGCCGCGGCATCCTGCCCGGCCTCACCGCATTGGAGAACCTGCGCCTGGCGTGGAGCGCCGACTCCGGCGAGATCGAGGCCAGCGCGCTCGAGCGCGTGATCGACACGCTGCCGCGGCTGCGCGCGCTGCTCGATCGCAAGGGCGGCGCGCTGTCGGGCGGCGAGCAGCAGATCCTCGCGCTCGGCCGCGCGCTGATGCCGGTGCCGTGGCTGCTGCTGCTCGACGAGCCGTCCGAAGGCATCCAGCCGTCGATCGTGCAGGAGATCGGCGAGATCCTGGTCAAGCTGCGCCGCCGCGACAAGCTGTCGCTGCTGGTGGTGGAGCAGAACCTCGACCTCGTGCTCGACGTGGCCGATCGCATCGTGGTGGTCGAACGCGGCCGCATCGAGCGTGAGGTCGACGCGCACACGGTGCAAGCCGGCGGCCTGGCCACGCTGTTGGGCATGGGCGCGCCGCGCGCAACGCGCAGTTCGGCGCCATCGCGCACCGCCAAGCCCGGCGCGCCACCTGACGCGCCGCGCGCCGACATCATGCCGCGTGCGGCGGCTCAAGCGTCCAGTCCGCTGCCGCGGGCAATCACGACCACGACGACTCCATCTGCTTCTGCGCCGCGGGTCGTCGAACCCGCTGCAACCCTTCGAGGTGACACCATGGCGATGGTCAAACGACCCACGATCGAGCAACTGCAGAAGATCGTCAGCTCGCTGCACATGAGCATGTCGGAGCGCGAGATCGGCGAGTACCTCGACGTGCTCGAAGGCACGATGCAGGCCTACGATCGCGTCGAGCAACTGCCCGACTACCTGCCCGAGGTGCGCTATCCGCGCACGCCGGGCACGCGGCCGAGCGCGAGCGACAACCCGCTCGGCGCCTGGTATGTGAAGTCGGAGATCAAGGGCGCGCCCTACGGGCCGCTGGCCGGCAAGCGCGTCGTGCTCAAGGACAACATCTGCCTGGCCGGCGTGCCGATGATGAACGGCGCGTCCACGCTCGAAGGCTATGTGCCCGATGTCGATGCCACCGTGGTCACGCGCATCCTCGATGCCGGCGGCACCATCGTCGGCAAGGCGCATTGCGAGTACTTCTGCCTCTCCGGCGGCAGCCACACGTCGGCCGCGGGGCCGGTGCACAACCCCTACAAGATCGGCTACTCGGCGCGGTGGCTCGTCGAGCGGCTGCGCCGCGCTGGTGGGTGCCGGCGAGGTCGAGATGGCGATCGGCGGCGACCAGGGCGGCTCGATCCGCATGCCGGGCTCGTACTCGGGCTGCTACGGCATGAAGGCCACGCACGGCCTCGTGCCCTACACCGGCGTGATGCCGATCGAGGCGACGATCGACCACACCGGTCCGATGACCACCACGGTGGCCGACAACGCGCTGCTGCTCGAGGTGATCGCCGGCCCCGATGGGCTCGATCCGCGCCAATACAACGTGCGCGTCGACAAATACACCGCCGCACTCGGCCGCGGCGTCGCGGGCTTGCGCATCGGCGTGTTGACCGAGGGCTTTCGCCATCCGTCGTCGGAGCCCGACGTCGACCAGAAGGTGCGGCAGGCGGCCGATCGGTTCCGCGCGCTGGGTGCGATCGTCGAGGAAATCTCGATCCCGATGCACCTCGACGGCCCGGCGATCTGGACGCCGATCGCGCTCGAAGGGCTGCAGGCGCAGATGATGCACGGCAACGGCATGGGCTTCAATTGGGAAGGCCTGTACACCACCAGCCTGCTCGATGCGCACGCCAACTGGCGCGCGCGCGCGAATCAACTCTCGCGCACCTTGAAGATCTCGATGCTGGCCGGCGAGTACTTCATCCGCACCTACCGCGGCCACTACTACGCCAAGGCGCAGAACCTGTCGCGCCTGCTGAAGAAGACCTACAACGACGCTTTCGCGCGCCACGACCTGCTGCTGATGCCGACCACGCCGATGAAGGCCACGCCGATCCCCGCGCAGGACGCGCCGCTGTCGTTGTACTGCCAGCGCGCGTTCGAGATGCTGCCCAACACCTGCCCGTTCGACGTCAGCGGCCATCCGGCGATGAACGTGCCCTGCGGCCTGTCGGCCGGGCTGCCGGTGGGCATGCAACTGGTGGCGGCGAACTACAACGAATCGACCATCTACCGCGCCGCGCACGCGTTCGAGCAGCTCGGCGACTGGCGCAACTTCTGACCGCGGATCGCCAGCGCACGATGTCGGCCAACCCGTTTCGCTCCGACTGGCTGGCCGCCGGCCAGGACGACCGGCTGCGGCCGCAAGGCACGCAGTCGTACGTGGCCGGGACCACCGACGAGGTGCTGCGCTTTCTCACCCTGCCGCAGCAACTCGACAAGACGGTCGGCCGCCATGGTGCGCGCGATGCGGCGATCTTCGAAGCCGAGAACCTGCGGCTGTCGTGGTACGACCTGAAATCCAAGGCCGACGAGTTGGCGGCCGGTCTGCTCGCGCTGGGCCTGCGGCGCGGCAACCGCGTGGGCATCTGGGCGCCGAACCGGCATGAATGGGTGGTCACGCAGTTCGCCACCGCACGCATCGGGCTGATCCTCGTCAACATCAACCCGGCCTACCGCAAGAGCGAGCTCGAATACGCGCTCAACAAGGTGGGCTGCCGTGCGCTGGTGATGGCGCGCCGCTTCAAGAGCAGCGACTACCTCGGCATGCTCGGAGAGATCGCGCCGGAGATCCACTTCAAGGGTGCGAGCGAGGTGCTCGACAGCGTGCGGCTGCCGTCGCTGAAGCACGTGATCCTGCTCGACGACGAACCCGTGCCGCCGCGTTGCCTGTCGTACCGGCAGGTGTGTCGGCTCGGCGGGCCTGCGCAGCGCGGCCGGCTCGACACGTTGAGTGCCGCGCTCGACCCCGACGACGCGATCAACATCCAGTTCACCAGCGGCACCACCGGCGCGCCGAAGGGCGCCACGCTGTCGCACTTCAACATCGTCAACAACGCGCGCTTCTGCGCCAAGGCGATGGCGCTGTCGCCGGACGACAAGTTGTGCATCCCGGTGCCGCTGTACCACTGCTTCGGCATGGTGCTGGGCGTGTTGTGCTGCGTGACGTCGGGCGCGACGATGGTGTTCCCGGGCGAGGGCTTCGATGCCGCCGAGACCTTGAAGACGGTGGCCAAGCACCGCTGCAGCGCGCTGCACGGCGTGCCGACGATGTTCAACGCGATGCTGCAGGACCCGGGCTTTGCGCAGCACGATCTGTCGTCGCTGCGCACCGGCATCATGGCCGGCGCGCCGTGCCCGATCGAGATGATGCGCAAGGTGATCGCGCAGATGCACATGCGCCAGATCACCATCGGCTACGGCATGACCGAGACCTCGCCGATCTCGTTCCAGTCGAGCCTGGACGATGCCGTCGAGCGCCGCGTGTCGACCGTCGGCCGCGTGCAGCCGCACCTGGAGGTGAAGATCGTCGATGCCGCCGGCCGCATCGTGCCGGTAGGCGAGCCGGGCGAGCTGTGCACGCGCGGCTATGCGGTGATGCGCGGCTACTGGCAGGACGACGAGCGCACGCGCGAGTCGATCGACGCCGCCGGCTGGATGCACAGCGGCGACCTGGCGACCCTCGATGCGGCGGGCTACTGCAACATCGTCGGCCGCGTGAAAGACATGCTGATCCGCGGCGGCGAGAACGTGTACCCGCGCGAGATCGAGGAGTACCTGATGCGCCACCCGCGCATCGCCGACGCCCAGGTGTTCGGCGTGCCGGATGCGAAGTACGGCGAGGAGGTGTGCGCCTGGGTGATAGCGCGGGCCGGCCAGGCGCTGAGCGAGGACGAGGTGCGCGAGTTCTGCCGCGGCCAGATCGCGCACTACAAGGTGCCGCGTTACGTGCGCATCGTGCCGGAGTTCCCGCTCACCGCCACCGGCAAGCCGCAGAAGTTCGAGATGCGCAAGGCGATGATGGACTTGTTGGGGCTGCGCGCCGAGCGCACCGCGTAGATCAGCCGTGCGGCATGCGCCCGCCGGCCGGCGAGAAGTTCTCCCACGGCATGTCCTGGAACACGACCATCAGCTGCTCGGTGTCGAAGCCGCCGGACGCCAGCCGCTCGACGATGCCAGCCAGCACCTGCTTCTTGACCTTGACGCTGCGGCCCGTGCCGAGAAGGATCTCCACCAGCACGAAGTCGTCGGTGCGACGCGTGCGCACGTCGGGGAACGTGGGGTCGAACTGAAAGTCGTCGTCGCCCAGTTCGAGCACGCGGTGGAAGCGGTCGTTCGGGTTGGCGCCCGCATCCACCAGCGCCGCGTGGATCGCGGCCAGCATGCGGGCCTTGAACTCGGCCGATTTGTGGCGGCGGACGGTGATGGTGACGATGGGCATGGGTAGGATGTTGCCAGGCGAGGGCGGCTGAGTTCCGATAGCGGGGCCGCAGTATGCCGCCGCAACTCCATGAACACAATCGCCGAGCCGTTCCGCGCCTTCTGGGCCCACGCGCAGCGCGTGGTGCCTGCGCTCGACGCCGAGCGGTTCTACGAGGCGTTCGCGTTCGGTGACAGCGAAGCCCTCGCCACCGAGTTGGCCGACCTCGTGCTGCGAGGCATCAAGCGGGCGACCGCGAGCCTGGTGTGGACCTATGACGTCGAGCACAAGCCGCAGCCCCGACCAGGCGACTTCAGCATCGTGACGAGTTGGGACCAGCGGCCGCTGTGCGTCATCGAGACGACGGCAGTCGAGGTGGTGGCGTTCGGCGCCGTCGGCGAATCGTTCGCGCACGCCGAAGGCGAGGGCGATCGCTCGTTGACGTACTGGCGTCGGGCACACACCGCTTTCTTCCAGCGCGAGTGCGCCCGCATCCAACGCGATCCGGCGCCCGACATGCCGGTGCTGTGCGAGCACTTTCGCGTGGTATTCCGGGCGGGGGACGAAACGGTGCGCTGACCGCCACCGCGCTGCGCTCGGGATGATCGAGCGCATCGATCATCGCCATGCGTATTGCTCACACAAAGCGCGCAAACCGCTCAGGCCGCGGGCCCGGCCTCGACCCGGATGCGGCGCGCCAAGTACCACACGGCGAGCGCCAGCACCGCGAGGAAACCGAGCGCGCCGGCAAAGCGGGCGTGCGCCGAGTGGACGTCGGCGGGCAGCCACAGGCCCGCGATGTACGACAGGCCGACCGCGGCCACGCCGAGCGCATTGCCGGTGCTTTGCATGGTCGACAGGATGCCTGCCGCGACGCCGGCGTGTTGCGGCGGCGTGCGCGACAGCGCGAGCGACACCAGCGGCGCCATGATCAGACCGATCCCGGCGCCTTCGATCAGCAGCGGCACCAGCATCGCCGCGATACCCAGCCCCCGCGATGCCACCAGGGCCTGCGCGACATGGCCGCCGATCAGCACCAGCGCGCCCATTTCCACCAGTGGACGCTTGAGCTTTCGGCCGATGGCGGCGCCACCCATCGACGCGGCAAAGAACGCAGCGCCGAGCACCGCGAACACCAAGCCGGAACCCAACGGCGACGCGCCGAGCGTGGCCTGCAGGTGCAGGCCGAGCACGAAGTAGAACGACGCGATGCCGGCGTAAAACACCAGCACCGTGCCGACGCCCAGACGGAACAGCCGCACCGAGACCACCTCGGGCGGAATCATCACCGACAGCTTGGCCATGCTGCGCGAGCGCTGGCTCAGCATGAAAGCGACGAACAACACGGCAGACGCGATCAGCAGGCCGATGTTCCACGCGCCCGACAGGGCCTCGCGACCATAGGTGAGCGGGACGATCAGGCAGGTGAGCGAAGCGGCCGTCAGCACCATGCCCCAGACGTCGATGCGACGACCCTGTGTGCTCGGCGGGTCGCGCTCGAGCAGCTGCGTGGCCAGCACGATTGCCACCAGCGCGATCGGCGCGTTGATGAAGAAGCAGCTTCGCCAGCCGGTGCCGGCGAAGTCGAGTCTCGATCAGCGCACCGCCGAGCACCTGCCCCATCACGCCGGCCAGGCCCATCGCCATCGCATAGGCTGCGAACGCCCGCGCGCGCTTGGCGCCGGGGAAGTTCAAACCGAGCAGCGCCAGCACCTGCGGGTGCAGCAATGCACCCGACGCACCTTGCGCGAAGCGCATCAACACCAGCATCAGGCCCGAGGTGGCGAGGCCGCAGGCGACCGAGGTGGCGCCGAACAGCGCCATGCCGCCCAGGAACATCTGGCGACGGCCGAACAGGTCACCGAGCTTGCCGCCGGCGATCAGCCCGGCCGCGTTGGCGATGCCGTAGCCGGCGACGATCAACTGCAGCTGTCCTGGAGTGGCTGCGGTCTCGCTGGCGATCGACGGCAAGGCGACGAGCACGATGAAGAAATCGAGCGCGACCATGAACGCGCCGGCCAGGATCACCAGCAGGCGCGCGCTGTCGAGCAGTGTCATGCGGTGGGCCACCGGGCCCGACGAGGCTTCTGCTGCAGCGCCGGCGGCGGCCGCTCCCAACCTGTTTGTTGCTTGTGTCACGTACACCTCGTGGTCGCGGCATTGTGCCGGCGCCCACTGGGGGTGTGTACGCTCAACTGTTGATTTGGCGCAAGCGTGTTTGCGCCGACGTCACCGAGGTGGCTGCGCGGTGTCGCGCACCGTCACACGGTGAACCAGCGCATCGTCTCGCTGTCGGGATGGTGCTCGCGAGCGAACTCGACGAACTTGTCGAACGGCATCGGCCGTCCATAGGCGTAACCCTGCACCATGTCGCAGCGGATGCGCTTCAGGATCTCCATGTCGGCGCTTTCTTCCACGCCTTCGGCGATCACGCTCAGCTGCAGCGAGTGCGCCAGTCGCACCAGGCTCTTGACGATCTTGTGGCTGGTGTCGTTGGTGGAGATTTCTTTGACGAACGAGCGGTCGACTTTCAGCGTGTGCACCGGAAAGCGCGCCAGGTAGGCAAACGACGAATAGCCGGTGCCGAAGTCGTCGATGCTCAGGCGCACGCCCATGCGGTGCAGATCGCCCAGCACCTTGGCGCTGACGTCCACGTCCTGCATCAAAGCGCCCTCCGGGATTTCGATCTCCAGCAGGTTGGGGGGCACGTTGGCGGCGCGCAACGCCTCGCGCACGCGATCGACCATGCAGACGTCGCCGAGCGACTGCACCGACAGGTTGATGCTCACCGGCACCTGGATGCCCATCGCGTACAGCGTGCTGATGTGGCCCAGCGCTTGCTTGAGCACCAGCTGGTCGATCGTCGCCATCAGGCCGGCGTCCTCGGCCAGCGGCAGGAACTCCGCCGGCGACACGATGCCGCGCTTGGGGTGCGCCCAGCGGATCAGTGCCTCGGCGCCGGCCAGGGTGCCTTCGCTGAGCGAGCCCTTGGGCTGCAGCATCAGCATCAGCTGGTGCTGCTCGATCGCGGCGCGCAGCTCGCCTTCGAGCTCGGTGCGCAGCTGCGATGAGCGCTCCAGCCCCGGCTCGTAGGCCACCAGGCCGCCGCGCTGGGTCTTCTTGGCGTGGCGCAGCGCCAGCGCGGCGCGTTTCAGCATCTGCTCGGGGTCGCGGCACTCGATGTCGCGGATCACGCAGCCGGCGCTGGCGCCGAGCACGAAGCGGTGGCCGTGCAGCATCAGCGGCTGCTTGGCGATGTCGATCAGCGCCGCGGCGCGTTCGTGCAAGCCCTCGGCACCCTGCTTCTGCAGCACGCAGAACTCGTCGCCGTTCAGGCGGTAGAGCTGCTCGCCCGGCACGGTCTCGGTCTGCAGTCGCGAGGCCACTTCGAGCAGCGCCATGTCGCCGCCGGCGTAGCCCAGCGCGTCGTTGATGCTGCGGAAACGGTCCAGTCCGATCACCAGCAGCGAGAACGCGTGGTTGTGCTCGAACAGGCTCTCCAGGTCGTTGATCAGGCCCAGCTTGTTCGGGATGCCGGTCAGCGGGTCCTTCACCACCTGCTGCGCCAACTGGTACTGGCGCACCACGCTCTCGGACGCGTCGTTGGCCAGCAACAACATCCCATCGTTCACCGGGAAAACCCGAGCCATCAGCCAGCGGTCCAGCACGGTGGAGTAGCCGATCTTGGCCGTGGGCTTGCGCTCTCGGCGACAGCGCTCAATGACCTCGTAGAAGATCGAGCGCTTGAAGTTGGGGAAGTATTCGAACGGCGTCTTGCCGATCACCTCGCCGCGGCTCAGCCCGAGGTTGGACAGGTAGATGGAGTTGCAGTAGCGCACCGTCCAGTCATCGTCGACGTAGACGATGGCCTCTCCCGCCTGCCTCAATAAATGGTCGAGGTCAAGCCCTTCAAGCGGGCCGAACAGCGACTCGATGTCCTCGCGGCGCATTGTTGTTGCACTCCCGGAAGAAACGCTCTGCTATCGTTGGGTTAGAGGTTGGGGCGACCAAGAAATCGTTGGGTGGGGTGGTATGGGATTCGACTTCCTAGAACTCACAGAAGCGCTTGAGTGCAGCTTCACCAAGCGCGTGGCTTTGCGACCGGTGGCACTTTCTGACGCTTGGCCTCTCTTTGCCGCCACCAGGAATCCGGAATTCAACAGGCACCTCAGCTGGGCACAGCCCGAGACGGAGGACCTGGTGCTGAAGCGGATTCGCCTGATCATGGATGCGTCGAGAAAGGGTCGTCTCACCGCGTTATCGGCAGTCCAGCGAACGACTGGAGAATTCATCGCGCTGTTCCGCTTCATCCCCCACGGCACGCTGCCCGGCACGGTGGAGATGGGCGTGTGGATGCACGACAAGTACTGGCATGGCCGCTACGGCCTGGAACTCGGCCAGTTGTGCGTTTCCGCGGCCTTCTCGTTGTCCAGCATTAACCAGCTGTTGGGTGCGACAACGCTGGAAAATCGAGGTTCGTGCCACTTGATGAGTGCCGTCGGGATGACGCCGGTGGGCACGGTCGAGCGCGATTTCGAGATCGGTCGGCTCACGTTGCGTGAGTACACGATCTCGCGCAGCGCCTGGGCTGCGCGCCATGCCACGCCGTTCTCCGTGTTCGACGACCAGCGAGTGGTTGAACACGTGCCGCCGCGCCGCCTGGTGGCGCCGGTGGAGCAGCCGGCCGGGGTGCCCCAAGCTGCGGTGACGGGTGAGTTGCAGCACGCTTGATCGGTAAGGTCTTGTTGCCGTCGAGTGTGCCCGTGCGCCACTCCGGCGAGCCTCGGTGGAGCGTGACATTCGTCCGCCGCAATTGAAACGGGCCCACGGAGCGCGCAATACGCCCGTTCTACATGGCCGGGACGCCGGTATCGCGAGGCCGGCCTCGCAAGCCCAAGACCTCTGGTTTTCCCGCATCGCAACCGCAGCGCGGGGCGCCGCGGGTGGACCGAATCCACGCCGAGTCGCGGGGGCTAAAAGCGATTTGAACGTCCGTTGATTTGCGTCAACGGAGCTTCATTTCTCGTCGGCTGACGCGCGAGCACAACGTCACGGACGCCATCGCGCCGAACGCAGCCGGGCCACTCAGGCCGGCAGCGCCAAGGCCTCGCGAGCCGCCGACTCGGGCGGCGCGGCGCTGCGACGTTGCAGGCTCGGAAACACCGCCAGCGCGCGCCGCACGAGATCGGGCGGCAACGCCGTCACGCTGCCTTCGTCGCTGCCGACCAGCACGAAGCTGATCTCCATCGTCGACAGCGTGCGCTGCGACTCGGAGTCGCACATGCGGTGCAGGCAGCGCACACGCGTGTCACCGAGTTCGAGCAGGTCGGACTCGATGTGCAGCACGGTGGCCGCGCGCACCTCTTCGATGTGCACGATCTTGTGCTCCAGCGCCATGAGGCTGCGCCGCTCGTTGACCATGCGCCGCGGTCCATAGCCCAGGCGAGCCAACAGCTGCCACGTGGCTTCGTCGTAGCGCCCGATCAGCTCCTGCACGTGCAGGGGTCCCTGCGCCGGCATGTGACGGTTGCTGGCGAAGCCCCGGTGGGTGACCACGGGTGGCGGTTGAAGCATGGGTTTCATCGGTGGGCCTTGGTGTCGGCCGCGCGTGCTGGCCAATGCGCGATCGTGGCGCGTGCTGCCCCCTGGGGTCTTGTAGGAATGCGACATGCGAAGAAGGTTGTCGCGGTCTTCGTTTGCTGCGCGTGCTGCCGACGTCGTGCGCGCTGAGCTTGCTCGAAGCCGCGCCGAGCTAGCGCATCAGAACGACACGCACGACAGGCTGTCGGCGCGCAGTACCGACTGCTGTTCGAAGCGCTGGCGGTAGTCGCGACGGATGGCGTCGATCTTGCGATCGGCGCGTGCATCGCCGTGCGGGTACAACAGGATCAGCACGTTCGCGCCTTCGACCATCGTGGCGCCGCGGGCATCGCGAAACTGCCCGATGCCGGCCAGCAGCGTCAGCCCGTCCGGGAAGCGCGGCGTCACCTGCTCATCGACGAACATCTTGAACTGCGCTTCGCTCACCACGCCACCCGGCATGGCGCGGCCGAAGAAGAGGTCGGTGCGCGCGAACGCCTGCGCGCCACCCCGGCAGGGGCCGGGTGCGGTGATCGACGAGCCCGCCGCCAAGGCCAGCCCCGCCAGCAGCGCAGCGCGGGCGACGCGGCCCGGCATCGCGATCACAGGTAGACCGTGGCGCCGCGCGTGGCGGCGCGAAACGAGTGGGCCAGCGGCGAGTGGCGCGACTGCACGAACAGGCGCGGCGTCAACCCGGTGAGCTGGCGCACCACGCGCGTCATGTGCGCTTGGTCGGCAAAGCCCGTGTGCGCTGCGATATCGGCCAGCGAGGCGCCCTGCTGCGCATGGCGCGACACCCATTGCACCCGCGACACCTGCGCCAGATGGCGTGGCGAGGTGCCGAACCAGTGCGCGAAGTGGCGCTCGAGCTGGCGCCGCGACACCGCCGCTTCGCGCGCGAGATCGTCGATCGCAATGCCCGGTTCATCCAGCAGGCGCATCGCCGCGCGCGCGGCGCGCAACGCGGCGCCCGACTGCTGCCGGCGCACGGTCACGCGGGCCTCGATCCACGATGCGAACAGGTGCAGCTTGGCGTCGATGGTCGGCGCCAGCGCGACCGCCGACTCCAGCGCGATGGTCGTGCGCCGGTCCAGCAACTCGGCCACGTGGGCGCGGATGCGCGGCACGCTGGACAGCGGCTGGCTGTCGAGGACTTGCACCGCGCCCAGCGGCGTGAGCAGCGCAAACAGCGTGACGCAGCGGCCGGCCGGCACGAACGCACCGGTCGAATCGCGGATGCCGGTGACGCAGGTGTTCTGCCCGTGTTCGCCTTTGGCCTCGATGCAGGCATCGGAGGCGCGGCCGAGCTGCACCGTGAGCACCATCGACTCGTGCGGCGCCACGAACATCGGGTGCGACGCAATGGTGCCCACTTCGGCGGCGACCAGCGCACGGACGTGCGCCTGCAGCGCGGTCGGCACATCGATGCTTCGAGCGAAAAAGGCGGCGTGGTCGTGCGTGGGCACGAACGCGGCCGCCAGCAGCGGCTGATCGGGCATGGTGGGGTACTCCGTGGCACACGCCTGGCGCCGGGATCCTCACGGCGCGGCACGGCGTCTGCGCCCGCGTGGCGGGCGAGGGCACATTGTTCGCAAAGCGGACATCGCCGTCTCGGGACCGTGGCCCCGCGGCGGCACCCAGCCGCCCATTCGGCCTGGGACCGAGGTCCCGACTCGCGCCGCACGCGGCATCGCGCGCCGGGGTGCCCGGACCGCGCGGTTGTCGCAATCGTCCAAGACCGGCGCGCCGGCCATCGGCACAGTGCGCCGCTTTTTGGCGGGAGCAACGATGCCTTCAATCACTTTCATTCGCAGCGTCGGCGCGGTGGCCGCCGCGCTGGCGCTGCTCGGCTGCGGCGGTGGCGGCGACACGCCCGCGGTGGCACCCACGCCGACGGATGCGGCAGCCGTCGCGTCGAGCGCCGAAGACCACGAGGCGCAGGCCCAACGGGTGCGCGAGCAGCAGGAACAGGAGGCGCTGCTGTCCACCGGCGTGCATGCGCGCATCGCGTTTCGCAAGCCGGAGTTCGCGTTGCTCGATCTGCTGAAGGGCAGGCGTTTGTTCGAGCGCGAGACCTTCGATGGCAATGGCCGCACCTGCCTCACCTGCCACAGCCGCGACAGCGGCACCGTGTCGCCGCACGATGCACAGCGACGCTTCGCCGCCGATCCGAACGACGCGCTGTTCCGGGCCGACGGCAGCGACGACGGTCAAGGCAACGGCGCCACCCGCATGCTCAAGGATGCGACCGTGCTGGTGCGCATCGCTTTGCCCGACCACGTGAGCATCGTCGGCGACCCGGGCGCACGCAGCGTGGTGCTGCGCCGGGGCATTCCGTCGACGCTGAACACGCCGGCGCTCGACGACAAGCTGATGCTCGATGGACGCCAGCCCGACCTGCTGGCGCAAGCGCGCGGCGCGACCGCCGACCATGCGCAGGCGCAACGCGAGCCGCGCACGGATGAGCTGCTGCAGATCGCGGCGTTCCAGCACACGCCGCAGTTCTTCAGCTCGTTGACGATGCTGAAGTTCGCCTACATCGGCACCAAGCCCCAGCTGCCCACCGGACGCTCCGAGTCCGAGAAGCGCGGGCGGCGCTTCTTCATCGACGCCGCGCCCAGCGGTGACTTCAAGACCGGGCTGTGCGCCGGCTGCCACAGCGGCGACATGCTCAACGAGACCAACGAGTTCATCCCGGCGCCGCCGTTCGCGCGCGGCGGCCGCTTTCAGAGCGTGGGCGTGTCGGAGTTCAACGAGGCCGGCAACCCGGTGCTGCAATGGCGCTTCAAGAACCCCGACGGCACCGTGACCGAGTTCGCCAGCCCCGACCCCGGGCGCGCGCTGATCACCGGTGATGCGCGCGATGCGCAAGCCAAGAATGCGTTCAAGATCCCATCGCTGTGGGGCGCTGCGCGCACTGCGCCGTACTTTCACGACAACTCGGCCAGGACGCTCGACGACGTGGCGCGCCACTACGCGCGATTCTTCGGTGCCATCTCGCCGATCCAGCTCACCGAGCAGGATCAGCAGGACATGGTGGCCTACATGAAGCTGCTGAAATAGCTGCGACGCTCAGCGGGGCGCCTGGCCGAAGCCGGCCTCGCGCGCCCGCACGATCGCCTGCGCGCGGTTCTCCACGTGCAGGCGGTCGAAGATGCCCGTGATGTGGTTGCGCACGGTCTTCTCCGACAGGCCGAGCAGCGCCGCGATCTGCGCGTTGTCGCGGCCCTGTGCGATCAGCTCGAGCAACTCGCGCTGGCGGCCGGTGAGGGCATCGAAAGCGCGGCCCACCGCGGGGTGGCCCGACGGCAGGAACGCGCGCACTTCGTCGATCCAATGCTGCCAGCCGGGCTCGCTTTCCAGCAGCAGGTGGTTGCGGCTGTCGATCGGCACGAAGCGCGCGCCGGGAATCGCACTGGCGATCAATCGGCCTTCGTCGAACGGCACGCGCACCTCGTGGCGGCTGTGCAGCACCAGCGTCGGGCAGCTCACCTGCGGCAGGCGCTCCACCACGTCGATGTGCGCAAACTCGCGCATGAAGCGTGCCGCATTGGCCGGCGAGGTCGAGATGCGCTCGTGTTCGTTGAACCACTGGTGCTGCTCGGCCGTGCCGTCCGGGATGAACTGGGTGGTGAAGAACTGGCGGAACGACGGATCCGCCTTGCCCCAGCCGAGCGCAGCCAGGCGCGTCATCATCTCGGCCTCTTCGCGCTGCTCGGGCGTGTTGCTGCGCACCAGCCGGCCGCGCGCGTAGCCGCCGTGGATCACCAGATGCGTCACCCGCTCGGGGTGGCGCACCGCGTAGTCGATCGCGATCGAGGCGCCTTGCGAGATGCCGAGCAGCGCGAAGCGGTCGAAGCCAGCCGCGTCGGCCACCGACTCGAGATCGGCCACCCAGCTGGCAAAGCTCAAGTCGTCGACGGTCCAATCCGACAGGCCGCAGCCGCGCTCGTCGTAGCGCACATAGGTGCCGCGCCGAGACAGCTCGCGCACGAGGTGGCCCCAGACGGGGCTGTCGATGTCGTGCTCCAGATGCGACAGCCAGGTGGCCACCTTGATCAACGGCGGCCCGCTGCCGGTGGTGGCCCAGGCCAGGCGCACACCGTCGTGGCTGCGCGCAAAGCGAACCTGCTGCTTCATGGCGCGCCGATTCTAGGCCGCGCCCCCGCGTGCAGCGCCGCGGCGCACGGCGATTTCCTCTACAGTGCGGGTCGTTGGGATCGGTGCTGCGGCACCAAGCGAGCCTTCATGACGAGAGGCGATTCGGGAGCCGATGCGCGCTTTGCCGCGCTGAGCGAGACGGTGCGTGCGCTGGCCGAGCGCGGAGCCGTGCGCAGCTACCGCAAGGGCACGGTGCTGATCGAAGAGGGCGACCGCGGCGACACGCTGTATGTGGTGCTGTCGGGCCGGGTGCGCGTGTACTCCAGCAACGAAGCCGGCCGCGAGGTCAGCTATGGCGTCTACGGCGCCGGCGAATACCTCGGCGAGATGAGCCTCGACGGAGGCCCGCGCTCGGCCAGCGTCATCACGCTGGAGACCACCGCGTGTTCGGTCGTGCAACGCGACGCGCTCGAGGCCTACATCGCCGAGCAGCCGGCATTCGCGTTCGAATTGCTTTCCAAGCTGATCCGCCGCGTGCGCGCGGCCACGCTCAGCACCAAGCAGCTGGCGCTCAACGACGTGTATGGCCGGCTGAAGGCGCTGCTGGAGTCGCACGCCGATGCCGACACGCCGCTGCCACGCACGTTGAACGAGCGCCTCACGCACCAGGACATGTCGAGCCGCATCGGATGCTCGCGCGAGATGGTGAGCCGGCTGATGAAGGACCTGCAGCGCGGCGAATACATCGACCACGATGGCAGCGTGATCCGCCTGCTGCGGCCGCTGCCGCCGCGCTGGTGACGCTGGCGCGCTACGGCAACAGCAGCACCACCCCGAGCGCCAGCACGGCCACGGTGCCGGCGGCACTGAGCACCACGGTCAGCAGCGGCCCGATCGGTCTGCGCGGGCGTGTTCACACGGCGCCCCAATGCGGCGTCTGCCGCAACACGCTGACGATCGGTGGCAGCATCGACACGGTGCGCACCAGCGCGCCGATCGACGGCACGCTGGTCTTGGAGCGGATGCTGCCCACGTGCGTGCGCACCGTCGACAGCGCCACGTTGTGGCTGCGTGCGATCTCGGCCGGGCGGGCGCCGCGGCACAGGCCCTTGAGCACCAGGGTTTCCACCGGCGTGAGCTTGTGCGTGCGCGCGAACGCCTCGACCGAGAGGTCCTGGCAGACCTGCGGCTTGCCCAGCAGCACCAGTGCCCACTTCGGCGACGCGCTTCCCGGCGCCAGCGGCACCAGCGGCACCAGCGACAGGCTGACGCGGCGCGCGGCCGGGCCCAGCGTGAGCAGCTTGCGGTGGCCGCGCTGGAACACATCGGCCAACGCGTCGCGCAGCAGCACCCCGTCGTGCGGATCGTGCGCCTGCAGTCGGTCCAACAGCAGCTGCAGCGGGTGCGTGGCATTGAACTCGCAGCGCGCGGCATGGTTGGCATGCACCACGTGCAGGCTGCGATCCAGCAGCAGCAGGCCGTAGTCGAGCTCGTCCACGGTGGCGGCCAGCAGGGCGAGCAAGCTGGCCTCTTCGACGCGGGGCGGAGCCTCGACACGCAACGGCAATTCGGGAGCAACAGCGGTCATCGACATGGAGTCGACCGTCGTGTCACCGCGCCGCGGCCGTTCCGCGACGCAGGCTGGACGGTAGGCCCGAGGGGTCCGCCGAAGTGGTGAGGAAATGGGGCCGCGGCTTTGTGCGGTATTTACATTCGCCGCGCACCGCCACCGAGGGTGAGCGCACCTATGCCGTCGCCCGATCCTCCCCCAGAATGTGGATGCTCCAAGACGCGAGTGCCGACACGATGAATGAACCCGATGGGGAAGTGAGCTGGCCCGAGTTGCATCGGGTGCGGCGTGCCCTGTTGGTGGTGGATGTCGTCGAGTCGGTGCGTCTGCTGCAGGCCTTCGAGGCCGACGTGATCGACCGCTGGCGGCGTTTCGTCGGCGAGGTGCGCGACCGGGTGCTGCCCGGGCGCGGCGGGCGCCTCGTCAAGAGTCTGGGAGACGGCATGCTGATCGAATTCGAGGAAGTGACCGAGGCCGTGGCCACCGCCTGCGAACTGCATGCCCGCATCGGCGCCTACAACGATGGGCGCGATGCCGCCGCCGAGATGCATTTGCGCGTCGGCGTGCACCTGGCCGACGTGGTCAGCGACGACCTCGATGTCTTTGGCTCCGGCGTCAACCTCGCGGCACGCCTGGCCGGGCTCGCCTCACCGGGCTCCACCGTGGTATCGGCCGACGTGCGGGACCAGCTGGTGCCCGGACTCGACCCGGAGGCCGAAGACCTGGGCGAATGCCAGGTGAAGAACTTCACCGGCACGGTGCGCGCGTTTCGCATCCGAGGCGAGGCGACCGAGCCGTCGCTGCCGGGCTTCGACACCTTCTGGGACGAGCGGCCGACGATCGCGGTGCTGCCGTTCGAAACCCGCGCACGCGACGCCGAGTCGGCGATCGTCGGCGAGATCCTGGTCGACCAGGTCATCCGCGACCTGTCGGTCAACAGCGCGTGGCGTGTGATCTCGCGCCTGAGCACGATGGGCATGCGCGGCCGCCACGTCGGCCTGCCGCAATTGCAGCAGCAACTGAAGCTGACCTACGTCACCTCCGGCCGCTGCCGCGTGATGGGCGACACCGTGCAGGTGAGCGTGGAGCTGGCGCACGCGAGCTCGGCGTCCGTGGTGTGGACCGGCATCGTCGAGGGCAAGAAAGGCGACGTGTTGATGGTCGACGGCGCCGTCGGCGCGCGCATCGTCGAAGCCATCACCGCGGCGATCTTCGACTTCGAGCTCAAGCGCAGCCGCAGCCAGCCGCTGCCCACGCTGGCCAGCCACACGCTGTTGTTCAGCGCCGTGGCGCTGATGCACCGATTGTCGAAGAACGATTTCGATCGCGCCCGCACGTTGCTGGAGCATCTGTGTGAACGCCATCCGCGCGCGCCGGAACCGCATGCTTGGTTTGCAAAGTGGCACGTGATGAAGGCGGTGCAAGGCTGGAGCAGCGATCCCGATGCCGATGCCGCCGCCGGACATGCCTGCGCCAAACGCGCTCTCGACGAGCGCTCGGATCACGCGCTGGGGCTGGCGGTCGACGGGCTGATCTCCGGCTTTCTTCAGCATGACCTCGACTTGTCGCAGCGCCGCTACGAAGCCGCGATCGCTGCCAACCCGAATGAAGCGCTGGCGTGGCTCTTCATGTCGGCGTTGCATGCATACCGCGATCGTGGGCCCGAGGCCGCGCAGGCGGCGCGTACCGCGCTGCACCTGTCGCCGCTGGATCCCATCCGCTACTTCTACGATTCGTTCGCGGCGCACGCGATGCTGGCTGCCGGGCACCTCGACGAGGCGATCGCGCTGGCGCAGCGCTCGCTGCGGTCCAACACCACGCACATGCCGACCCACCGCTCGCTGGCGATTGCGCTGGCAATGGACGGCCAGATGGACGCCGCGCGCAAGGCGGTGCTGGAGCTGCGGCGAGTCGACCCGAAATATTCGATCGCGATGTTTCAGACGCGCTATTCGGGGCGCGGCACCGCGTTCGCCGAGCGCTGCGCCGGTGCACTGCGCGCCGCCGGCTTGCCCACGCAATGACGCTACCGCAGGCGTACCGAGGAGGACACCATGGCTGATGGACGATCGTTTTCCGATGGCTTGGCATACAGCGGCAATGCATACGCCTATGCCTACGCATACAGCACCAACGCCTACGCCTACAGCGCACCCGGGGACAACAGCGGCATCGGCGGCTTCGCCGGCGACCCGATGCTGGCCGCCGCGATCACGGCCACCCGCGACGCGTTGCTGAGCGAGGTCACGATCGAACCCCTAGGGCAAGACGGCGACCGCCGAGCCGGCATCGCCTTCTCCGGCGCCCCCAACGCCACGTCATTGCCGGCCGTGAGTCACGCGCCCGATATCCATGCCTACGGCACGCAGGTGCGTGCGTCGCTGGCGCTGTTCGAGTTGCAATCGTCGGTGGCGTTTCGCATGGACGGGGAGAAAGCCGTGCTAGACGGCACTCACACCGTCGGCCAAGACAATTCAGCTCGCGCCACGCTGGTCACGATGGAGCGGCCGTCGCGCACCTACTTCGAAAGCCAGCTGCAACTGGTCGACTCGTGGTCGGCGCGGCGCGACGTGCGAGCGGCCGAGATCGTGACGCAGGTGGCGCCGCCGGTCGCCTACTTCGCGTCGCTGCTGAACCTGCAGGTGGGTCGGCATCGGCGCACGCTCGAGCTGGTGAATGCGGCGCTGCAGTTCACGTACGCGGTTTGCATGCAGTTCAAGCATGCGCTCGCCTGCCCGCGGCCGAGCGAGTATTCGCTGGTCATGCAGCCGATGATCGAGGTGCCGATGCATCCGACGCTGCCCGCCGGCCATGCCGCCGAGGCGCATGTGACGGCCGCCGTGCTGGGCGCTCTGGCCGGCGCCGAGGCCGGCAAGAGCAAGACCGATGAGCTGCTGCGCCGGCTGGCCCATCGCATCGCCGAGAACCGGGTGATTTCCGGCGTGCACTTTCCGTGCGACATGACGTCCGGCCGCCTGCTCGGTGATGCAGTGGCGAGCTACGTGCTGGCACGCTGCGGCGTGGGTGTCGAGTGGTGGGGCGGTGCGTTCAAGGCCGACGGCGCAAACGGCCAGGTTGACACCTTCGATGCCGCGCCCCGATTCTCCGGCCCTGGCTGCAAAGCGTTCACCGAGGCGCGCAAGGGCAGCCCATCGCCTTTGCTGGCGGAGATGTGGAACGCCGCGGCAGCGGAGTGGCAACGCAAGGACGCGTGACCATGGCCACGTACCGTGACCCGTATCTGGCATGGTCGGCGCGCACCGAATTCGAGGGCCATGCCGCGATGCAAGGTTCGGATGCGCGCATCCCGCTGTTGATCGAAGCCGATGCGGCGCAACGTGCGGTGCTTCGCCAAAAGGGGATTGCCGTTGCCGAGCCGGCGCAAGCCGACTTCGGTTTTTGCACTGCGTTGGCGTCGAAAGACCAATTGGCCGCAGTCGAAGCGGCTGTGCCAGCGATGGAAATGGCCTTGCCGATCCACGTGCCCGAAAGGGCACCCGCTGCGCAGGCTCCCGAGCCGCCGTTCGGCGAGCCCGTGATCGCGGTGATCGACCACGGCTGCGCGCTGTTGCAGCGCGCGTTTCGGATCGACAGCGAACACACGCGCCTGATCGCGCTGTGGGACCAAGGCCGATCGGATGCCAAGTCGCCATGGCAGCGACCCCATGGCTTCAGCTACGGGCGTGAGCTCGACAAGGCGGCGATCGACGCATTGCTGCACCGTTTGGCATCCGGCCAGACGGCAAGCGAGTCTGCGTTGTACACATCGCTCGACTACTTGCTCGACGATCGAAACATGGTGCGCGAGATTGCGCACGGCACGCACGTGCTCGACGCGCTCGGTGGGGCGATCGATGCGCGGCCGCCGCTGTCGAGTGCGAAGCCGCTCGCGCCGGACGCTGCATCGCGGGCACCGCTGATCTTCGTCGACGTGCCCTCGCAGTCAGCCGAGGATTCCACCGGTGCGTCGAACGGGGCGTTCCTGCTCGATGCGCTTCGCTACATCCGCAGCCGCGCCGGCGGTGCGACGGTGGTCGTGAACATCAGCCTGGGTGCGTTCGCAGGCCCACACGACGGCACCTCGCTGATCGAACGCGCTATCGACGAGTTTCTCGAATGCGACGGGCACATGGTGCTCACCATCGCAGCGGGCAACGCGGCGCTCGAGCGCTGGCACGCCCGCGGTGAATTCAAGGCGGGCAACGGAGAGATCACGGAACTGCGTTGGCGCACGATGCCCGAGGACAGCACCGACAGCTTTGCCGAGGTGTGGATCGATGCCGCGGACCGGAAAGCATCGGCCCAGCTTGCATTGCAGCTCGTGTCGCCCGATGGCCGAGCGAGCGATTGGATCCGCTTCGACGGCGCCGATCCGCACACGATCGACGATGCCAAAGGGCGACTGATGGCTGCGGTGATCGCTCGCCAGCCGGTCGCCAGCGACGGCGGAGGCCTGTTCCTGCTGGCCACTGCGCCGAGCGCAGGGCCGAGGCGCGCTACCGCGCCCGGCGTCTGGCGCATCCGCCTGCGCAACGACGCGCCAGCCGTGGCCGCGCGGTTCGACGCGTGGATCCAGCGCGACGAACCGGCTTGGGACATGAGCCGCTGTTCCGTGCAGTCATTCTTCGATGGCGCATCGCCCGGTGTCGAGGTCGGTGGTGCCGCGGGCGGCTTGAGCAACCTCGCCACCGGTCAGCGAACCATCGTCGTGGGCGCTTCTCGCGCCGAGGATGGCCGGCTGTCGCGCTACACGTCGCTCGGAGGCCGCGATCGGCGCAGCGGGAGGCCGGGCCGCCAGATCGACGCCGCAGCGCCTGCCGACGAGAGCAATACGGCGATCGGTCTGTTGGCGGCGGCGGTGCGTTCGAACATGCTGATGCGCATGGGCGGCACCAGCGTGGCGGCGCCAGTGGCTGCGCGGGCAATCTACAACCATCTGGCCGGCGATCCTGGGAACACTCCGGCGCAGAAGCCGTCCACGGCGCCGGACTTGGCACAAGCACAACGTGATCGACTCAAGGGCCTGCCCGAGAAGACCAAGCGGCCGCGCGGCGATCCCGACGCGCTGCAGGTGACCGCGTTGTCAATCAAACCAAGCTGACGTCTTCAGGCTTCGCGGCCGCGGATACGGCACCACCAGCGCCAGACTCGCTGCCGTCATCGCCAGCATCACCGCGGCCAGCGGCACCACCGAGTCGCCGGCGATGTACGGCGCCACGCCCTGGATGGCGAGCGCGCCGGCGATCAGCAGCAGCAACACCATCATGGCCGACGCTCGCCCCATCTGGGCTGGCGGCACGCGCAGTGCTTCGCTGAACGCGGCCGGCCCGCGCACCGCGAGCGCGGCGCAGAACAGGCACCAGAACACCGCCAGCGCGGCGAACGTCGGCGTGGCGATCACGCTGCCCGCGATCAGCGTGGCGCACAACACGATCTGCACCGCACCCCCGGCGTGCACCGCGCGCGCCGGCCCGATGCGCTGGCTGATGCGCCCCGCTTGTGTGGCGGTGGCCATGAAGCCGAGCACGCCGATCACCTGCAGCGCGGCGAACGCGCCCGCAGGCAGCTTCAACGTGTGCTGCAGCAGCTGGGGCGCGCTGCCGACGAACGCGAACAGCGCACCGAGCGCCAGCGCGTGCGACAACGCCAGCCGCGTGAAGCTGCCGTTGCCGAGGATGTCGCGGTAGCGCGCCGGCACATCGAGGTTCAACCCGGGCAGCTGCCGCGGCGCCACGCGCACGACGAAGGGCAGCACCGCGAGCGTGGCCAGTGCGACGATCCAGAACGTGCTGCGCCAATCGGTCCACACCAGCAGCAGCGTGCCGAGCACCGGCCCGGCCGCGGGCACGATGGCCTCGATCGACGCGATCGTCGCCATGCCGCGCACCGCGTCGGCATCGCCCAGCGTGGCGCGGATCACGCTCGCCGCCACCACGGTGGCGGCGCCCGCCGCGATGCCTTGCAGCAAACGCATGCCGAGCAGCACTTCGATGGTGGGCGCCAGCGCGCAGCCGGCGCTCGCCAGCGCGAGCAGGCTCACGCTCCACCACACGCAGCCACGAGGTCCGAGCCGGTTCAGCAATTCGCCCCACAGCAGTTGCGAGGCTGCCAGGCCGGCGAGATAGATGGCGACGGTGGCTTGTGCGGGGGCCACGCCCACGTTGAGGTGCGCCTGCAGCGTGGGCACCGCGGGCAGGAACAGGTCCATCGCCAGCATGCTGGTGCCGGTGAGCAAGGCCAGCGGCAGCAGCGTGCGCACCGAGGCGCGCGAGCCGAGCGTGGGGCTCATCGCCACAGCGGCCGCAGGCACCACACGCCGATGACCGGGCCGACCGCCAGCCACGGCAGCACCGCGTGCAGCGGCGCCACGCCGGCCAGGTGCACGAACAGCACGATGGTGGCGGTGGAGATCGCAAAGCCGATGCTGTTCACCAAGGTGAGCACGCTGCCCACCAGTTCACGCGGCGCGTTGGTGGCGGTAAGGGCGCTGAACTGCGGCGAGTCGCCCGACACCGTGAGGCCCCACAGCAGCAGCCACAGTGCCCAAGGCAACAGCGGCGCATCGAGCATCCACGGGGCCAGCAACGCGCACGCGCCGCTGCAGCCGAGCTGGATCGCGGCGACGCGCGCACCGCCGATGCGCCGCGCCCACAGGCCGCCACCGACACAGCCGATGGCGCCGGCGGCGATCGCGGCGAATGCCCACCCCGATGCCGCGGCGCCGTCGGCGATGCGCAGGCCGATGATCGCCGGCAGCAACACGATCAGCGCGTACAGCTCGCCCATGTGGCCGAAGTAGCCCAGCACCGAGGCGCGCAGGCGGCGGTCGTGCCAGATCACGGTGAGCGCGCCCGGGCCCCAGCCACCGTGCGTGCCGCGCGGCGCGAGGTGCGGCCCGTCGGGCACCGCCAGCGCCATCAGCACGCCGCCCGCCGCAGCGACCGCACCCACGCTGGCCATCACCGTCTGCCAGGGCCATTCGGCGCCGAGTGCGCGCAGGCCATACGGAAACGCGGTGCCGAGCACCAGTGCGCCCACCAGCACGCCGAGCGCCCAGCCCAGGCCGTGGGCATACCAGCCGGCGGCGATCTTCATGCCGACCGGATAGATGCCGGCGATGCACACGCCGGTCGCAAAGCGCAGCACCAGCAGCGTCGACAGTTCGGGTGGCAGCCACGCCGTGAGCCCCGCGAGCGCCGCGCCGAGCAGGGAACACACGAGGAACACGCGGCGCGGCGAGAAGCGGTCGGCCACGGCGAGCAGCGCGAACACCAGCGTGCCGGCAATGAAGCCGAGCTGCACCGCGGCGGTCAGCCAACCCACGGCCTGCGCCGGCAAAACGGCGTCGCGTTGCAGGTCGGGCATCACGGCGTTGATCGCGAACCACAACGACGTGCCGGCCAACTGCGACAACGCGATCGCGGGCAGGATGCGGCGCGGCACGGGCGGGGCGCGCTCGACGGTTGCGGGCATCGCGGCGGTCATACGGCGCGGCGAGTGTACTGAGGCGCCGCGCCGAAGCGCTCAGGACGACAGCGCGTGCTGCGGGTGCGGGGCAGTGAGCTCGCGCAGCACCGTGTCGGCATCGGGCATTGCAGCGAGCTCGGCTTGAATGGTTCGCGCCGCATCGGTGAAGCGCGTGTCGGCGAGCAGGCGGCTCGCGCACGCCGCGATGCGCGCGGCGGTCACCTCGGCACCGCTCAGCATCTCGCCGGCGCCCGAGCGCGCCAGCGCCTCGGCGTTGCCGAACTGATCGGCGCCCTGCGGCAACGCCAGCTGCGGCAGGCCCAGGCTCAACGCACCGAACATCACGCCGGCACCGCCTTGCGACACCACCAGCCGGCAGCGCGGCAGCAGCAGCGCATGCGGCACATAACGCTCGATGCGCACGTGCAGCGGCTGCGGCCCGAAGGCGTCGGGGTCGCCATCGGGGCCGACCGCCACGATCACGTTGCAGCCGAGATCGCGCAACCCTTTGAGCGCCTCGCGCAGCACCGCCGTGCCATGTGTGAACACCGTGCCCAGCGTGAGGTGGATCGATTGCACGAACGGCAGCACGTTGAGGTCGAACGGCAGTCGATCGCGCGCGCTGGGCGGTGCCATCACCGGCCGCAGCGGCAACACGCGGCGCCAAGACGGCGGCATCTCCGGCTGCAGCGCATGCGGGCTCAAGCGCAGGTAGGTGGCCAGCGACAACCGGTGTTGCAAGTCCGTGGCCGCGATCCAGGGTTCGCCCACGCGCATCACCGCGTCGACGAACGGTGGCCAGATCTTCATCGACGGCACCAGGCCGAGCCCATGCACCGCATGGCGCGCGCCGCACACGGCTGCGACCACCGGGCCGGCCAACTCGGTCTCTTCGTGCACCACGAGGTCCGGCCGCCATGCCGACGCCTGGGGCACGAGTTCGGCCGCGCGTGCCGCGGCGGCCTGCGCAAAGTAGTTCAACCACGCACCGTGCTGGCTGCCGCCGGCCTCGGCGTGGGTGAGTCCAACCGGCCACACCGCAAGCCCGAAGCGCTGCAGGTGCGGTGTCATGTCGCGTGCGGTGGCAAATACCACGTCGTGGCCGGCGCGGCGAGCGGCCAGCGCGAGCGACAACATCGGATTCACGTGGCCGTACAGCGGCCCGCTGATGAACAGGATCTTCATGGCGTAGGAAAAATGGCCCGGCAGTGTGCCCGTACCTACGCCGTGCGCTGACCCTCGGACGAGGGAGGCGGGATTTCGAATGAAACAGAATGCGAGCGCGCGCGCTCAGTGCACCACGGTGCGGTTGCGGCCTTCGTTCTTTGCGCGGTACATCGCGCGGTCGGCGCGCTCGATCGCCGCGGCGTCACCGTCGTCGGGCTCGATCATCGTCACGCCGGCGGAGAAGGTCACGCGCAGGTCGGGCGCGATGTCGGAGAAGTCTTGCGCGCTGAGCGCCTGGCGCACGCGCTCGAGCGCCGCGAAGGCGTCGGGCCGGCGCGTCGACGGAAACAGCACGAGAAACTCCTCGCCGCCCCAGCGCGACAGCAGGTCGCCACTGCGCAACTGAGCACTCGCCACCGAGGCAAAGCGGCGCAGCACCTCGTCGCCGGCGGCGTGGCCGAGCTTGTCGTTCACCTGCTTGAAGTGATCGATGTCGATCAGCGACACCGCCAGCGGCAACGCATTGCGGTCGTGGTGCGAGCGCTGCAGGGCGATCAGGTCGGCCATGTGGCGGCGGTTGTAGCTTTGCGTCAGCTCATCGCGGATCGCCATCTGCTGCACCTTGTCGAGCGCGGCGCGCAGCTCGGCTCGCTGAGACTGCAGGCGTTCGTTCAGACGCGTGAGGCGGCCCGCGAGGCTGGCGATCAACGGCATCACCAGGCACGCATACAAGAAGCCGATCACCTGCAGCTGCGCCGGATAGCGCAGCGGATCGATCAGGTGGCTCAATGCCATCGTGGCGGCCAGGCCCGCCAGCGCGCCAACGACGAAGTGCCACAGCTGGCGCACCGGGAACGCGAACATCGCATACACCACATGGCTGGCCAGGATGATCAGCGTGGCCGGCGCCGCCGGTCCCGACGTGGCGTAGGTGAGGTACATGAACAGCACGCCCGCGCCGAGTTGCAGCGGGCCGAGCGCCGGATCGGCGAGATGGCGCGTCAAACCCAGCCGCACGACGGCATAGAAACCCAGGTTGAGCACCACGCCACCGACCGCCCCGACCAGCAGCCACGGCAGTGTCATCGTGCCCGCGGCGACCTGCAGGCTGCCGATCGCCGAATACAGCAGATAGCTCAACACCGACGTCAATGTCACCGTCAGCGACATGCGCAAACGGCGGTCGTCGGTGAGCAAGAAGGTGGTCGCGCGCGAGAGCGCGGCGGCAAGGCGGGTCATGCGTTGGAATGAGAAGCCACATCCCATGTCGGCAGTTGCCGCCCGAACTTGAGACCGCGCCCGCATCGTGCGCAGCCGTGCGTGCGCAGGTGCCGCACGCGGCGGCGGGTGTCAATCGATGCCCGGATCAAGCCCTGCGGGCTGGCGCTTTTCGATCGACCACTTCAGCAGCGCCGCGGCGCGGTACACGCCGTGTGCGAACTTGCTGTACGGCATGGTGAGGAACAGCGCCATCACGCAGGCCAGGTGCAACGACAGCAACAGCGCCAACGCCGGCGTGTGGCGCGCCAGCGCGAGCAGCAGGCCACTGGCGGCAGTGGCGAACAGCAACGCAATGAAACCGCGGTCCACGGTGCGCTGCAGGGCGTCGCGTTGCAGCCGATGGCGCTGATGGTGCAAGCGCCACAGGCCTGCCGTGCCGAGCGTCAACATCACGCCCCCGGTGGTGCCGAGCAGTTTGGGCAGGCTGCTCCATGCGTACGGGGCCGGCCATCCGAAGGCGTAGTGGTACAGCGTGGCGACGCAGGTGGCGGCAAAACACAGCATGAAGCCGTAGAACGTGAGGTGGTGCCAGCGCCGGCGCGCCAGCGTGAAGCGGTCGTCGGCTTCGTTGCAGCCTTCGCCATGACCACCGTCGAGATAGGTCAGCGCGAGTGCGTGGCGTGTCGCCTCGAGGGTGGCCTCGGGCGTGCGCGGGCCCGCGTTCAATCCGGCGTAGAAGCGCCGCACGCCAATGGTCAAGGCGGCCACCGCGAACACGAACACCGGCGCGAACAGCGACACCATCAGGCCGTGCGGGAACACGTTGTAGAAGTTGCCCGCCGCGTGCACCCGCCACAGCGGCCCCTGCTGCGCAGCGGCCAGCAGCAGGAACAACGCCAGTGACACCACCAGCGCCAACGACAGCGCCAGTCCGTTGCGCCGGTACAGGCCGGCGAAGGCCGCCGGCCACGCGTGGTCGGCCCAGGTGTGCAGCCGCACGCGCGCCAGCGCACGCGGCAGGTTCACGCCGAACTCGTGCGGCGGCGCGTATTGGCAGGCGTGCAGGCAGGCGCCGCAGTGGTGGCACAGGTTGGCGAGGTAGTGCAGGTCGACACGCTCGAATTGCAGGCGGCGTGTCATCGCCGGGAACACCGCGCAAAAGCCTTCGCAATAGCGGCACGCGTTGCAGATCGTCAGCATGCGTGCGGCGTCACCCTCGTCGATGCGCAACGGCGCGGGCAGCGACGGTCGGCTGCCGGCCAGCGCGGCGGCCTGGCGCACCAGCGCATCAAGCCGCTGCATGCTGTGCGCTCCGGGTTCCGATCGCTGCCTTGGCGGCGTGCACACCGGCGATGCGGCCGAAGGCGGTGCCGATGCTCATGCCCACGCCGGCGGTGTAGCCCTGGCCGAGCACGTTGCCGGCCATCATCTCGCCAGCGACGAACAGGTTGTCGCTCGGCCGGCCGTTGAAGCGCACCGCGGCGCTGGCGTCGGTCTTCAGGCCGAGGTAGGTGAAGGTCACCCCGGGCCTCAGCGCAAAACCATGGAATGGTGGCGTGTCGATGCGCTGCGCCCAGTGCGACTTCGGCGGCACGAGGTCATCGGTGCGGCAATCGTCGAGCACGGTGTGGTCGAAGCGGCCGCTGCGCACGGCCGCGTTGTAGCTGCGCACGGTGTGCTCGAAGCGCAGGTCATCGAGGCCGAGCTTGAGCGCCAGCTCGCCCAAGGTGTCGGCGCGCACGCCGGGAAACACCGGCGGCATGAAACGGCCCCAGGCCTTGGCATCGATGATCGAGTAGGCGATCTGCCCCGGTTGCTGCGCGACCAGCCGGCCCCAGATCGCGTAGCGCTTGGGCCAGAAGTCCTCGCCCTCGTCGTAAAAGCGCTCGGCGTCGCGGTTCACCACCACGCCCAGCGACACACAGTCGATGCGCGTGCAGATGCCGCCGTCGTACAACGGCGCGCGTGCGTCGATGGCCACCATGTGCGCCTGGGTCGGGTCGCCGATCGAGTCTGCGCCGGCGTCGAGCATGAACTTCAACAGCACGCCGGTGTTGAAGCGCGTGCCGCGGATCAAGAAGTTGTCGGCCGGCCACTCGCCGCGCTCGTTGCGCCCCCACGCTTCGCGCAACCAGGCACGGTTGGATTCGAAGCCGCCGGCGGCCAGCACGCAGGCACGCGCCTCGATGCGCGCACCGCGTACGAAGGCGGCGACGAAGCGGCCGTCGCGCAGCAGCAGGCGATCGACCGGTGCGTCGTAGCGGATGTCGACGCCGAGCGCCTCGGCGCTGCGGTAGTACGCGTTGACCAGCGCCTTGCCGCCGCCGAGAAAGAATGCGTTGGTGCGTGCCGTGTGCAGAGCGCCGGACAGCGACGGCTGGAAGCGCACGCCGTGCTCTGACATCCAGGGCCGGCAGGTCGACGACTCGCGGATCACCAGCCGCGCCAGCGCTTCGTCAGTGCGGCCGCCGGTGACCTTGAGCAGGTCTTGCCAGTACTCTTCTTCGGGGTAGGAGTCGACCAGCACGTCCTGCGGCGCGTCGTGCATGCAGCGCAGGTTGCGCGTGTGCTGCGAGTTGCCGCCGCGCCACTCGCGCGGTGCCGACTCGAGCAGCGTCACCGAAGCGCCGGCCTCGCGCGCCATCAGCGCCGCGCACAGCGCCGCGTTGCCGCCTCCGATCACCAACACGTCGGTCACGCCGTCCCCTCCGTTCGTGCGCGCTGTACTGTACGTGCACGCCGCTGCCGGCCGCGGCGATGGTGCAGCGCCGGCTTGGAAAACTACTTATTGGCGGAGATGCCAATAAGTCTATTCTCAGCCGCAGCGGGTGCCTTCGAAGCTCGCGGCAGGAGCAGCGGGCTTGCACACGTCGTCGACCACCACCTCGGCTGCCGCGCCAAGACAGCGGCCGCCGATGCGGCGCACGCAGGCGGAGCGTGTGGCCGAATCGGATCGGCGCATGCTCGATGCGGCGTTGCGCCTGATCGCCACCCGCGGCTACAGCCAGACCACGTTGGAGGCGATCGGGCTGGAGGCGGGCTACAGCCGCGCGCTGGTGCAGCACCGCTTCGGCTCGAAAGACAAGCTGCTCGAGGCGCTGATCGGCGAGATCGCGCAGGCGCACCGCGCGCGCTTGTTGCCGCGGCTGAAGGGCCTGGCGGGATTGGAAGCGATCGAGGTCGAGATCGATTGTTATCTCGAAGGGATGGACGATCCGCCGATGCACTCGCGCGCGTTCTTCGTGCTGATGTCGGAGTCGATCGGCCCGGCGCAGCACGTGCGCCATGCCTTTGCCGACATCGGTTCGCGCTGGCAGCGGGCGCTGGCCGCACAGATCACCAAGGGTCAGAAAGGCGGCCAGATCCGACGCGACGCCGACCCGAAGATGGAGGCGCAGCTGCTGATCGCTGCGGTGCGCGGGCTGCGGCTGCAATCGATGCTGTCGCCCGGCGAGGGTTCGATCGCCGAGGCGATCGCCGCGCTCAAGCGCGACCTGCGGCGGCGCCTTGCATTGCGCATGACGAGCCCGGCATGAGCGAACCCTCCGCCGCGGTGTTGGAGCTGGCGCACTGCGCGGACTGCGGCGCGCACAGCTTTCCGGCCCATGTTTACGGCTGCCGCGTCTGCGGCGCGCCGCGCGAGCGTTTGAGCGCCGTGCCGTGCACGCAGGCCGTGCTGCGCAACATGGTCACGGTGCATGCCGAACTGGTGCCGGGCCTGCCCGTGCCGAGCGTCATCGGTGAGGTCGAGCTCGCGCCCGGCGTGATCGAAGAGGCCCTGATCGGTGCCCACGACGAGGCCGCGCTCACGCTCGGCATGGCGCTGACGCCGGTGGCGGAGAGGGCCGCCGACGGCGCGCTGCGCTGGCGCTTCGTGCCGCTGGAGTGCGCCGACGACGTCATGGAGATTTTGCGGCTGGCGCGCGACGGCGTGCTTTGAACGCGCGCCTCACTGCGACGGCGCCGCAGGCAACGTGAAGCGAAAGCACGCGCCGTGGCCGCGCCCCGCCGATTCGGCCGACACGCGGCCGCCGTGGCGCAGCACCGCGCGCTGCACGACGCTCAAGCCGACGCCACTGCCTTCGAAAGCGCTGCCGTGCAGGCGACGGAAGGGCTGGAACAGCCGCTCGGCTTGCGTCGGCTCGAAGCCGGCGCCGTTGTCGCGCACCGACACCTCGATCTGGCCCGGGAGCGGCCGCGCGGCCACCTCGATGCTCGGCTCGGCATGCCCGCGCGTGAACTTGACCGCGTTGCCGATCAGGTTCGTCAGGATCGCGCGCAGCAGTTCGGGGTCGGCTTGCACCGTGGTGGAGTGTGTGATGTCGATCGGCGGGAACGGCGCGTCACGCACGGTCAGGCGCAGTTGTTCGATCACGTCGCGCGTGATGCGAGCGAGCTCGACCGGCTGCGGGTGCAGCGGTGCGTCGCGCACGCGCGCCAGTTGCAGCAGCGCATCGACCAGTTCGGTCGAGCGCATGGCCTGCATGCCGATGGCCGACAGCATGCGCTGGACCGCCGCCGTGTCGCGGCGTGCCAAGGCTTGCTCGGCCAGCGTCGCGGCCCCGGCGATGCCGCCGAGCGGCCCGCGCAGGTCGTGCGACACGCTGCGATTGAAGCTCTCCAGGCCCTGAATGATGTCGACCAGGTCGCCGGTGCGCTGCGCCACTTGCTGTTCGAGCGAGGCGTTCAGTTCGGTCAGGGTGTGCTCCGCGGCGGCGCGGCGCGCCACCTCGGCCTCGAGCCGGATGCGCCGCCGCATCAGGATCACGATCAGCAGCATCGGCTGCATCGCGACGATCGGCAACACGGCCCAGTAGCGCAACACCACGCCGTGCACGTGCGCGAGCGCGAGGCCGATCCCCAGCGGCACCACCGCGAGCAGGCACACGCCGACCCAGAAGAAGCCCGCACCCGGTTCGCGACGTGCAGCCCAAAAGCACATCAGCGCCAGCTGAAGGTAAGTGGCCATCAACAGCAGGTTGACGGCATCGCGCCGCAGCGGCGGATCGCTGGCCAGCCCATAGAGGCCGGCCGCGACGTAGGCGCCCGTCAGCAGCAAGCCGATGGTGATGTGCCTGCGCTGCCAGCCGGGCTCGAGCGGCAGGAAACGCGCCAACCCGACCGTGAGTGCGGCGGCAACGAGACCCGGAAAGACGGTCCAGGCGCTGCGCGGCAGTTCTTCGCCGACTGGCAGGTGCCAGCGGTTGGCGCCCAGCCACGCGGCGAGCAAGGCCATCGAAAGCGCGAACCAGCCCATGCCGGGCTCGCGATCGCGCTGCCACAGCGCGACGAACAACGCGGCCATCAAGGCGGCAAAGAATGCCGCCAGCTCCATCGCCGAGTACGGTTGCGTCAGGAGATCGCTTGCGGACATGCGGGCGCCCCTTCGAATCGAAGGCGGCCCACATGGTAGGCCACGCAGCCCGTGCCGCGCCGGTGAATCAGGGGCGCTGCTTGCGGATCGCTTCGGCCTTGGCGCGCAGCTTGCGCATGCCGCCGAGCCAGCGGTCGACGTCGCTCGCCTTGCGCTGCATGTACTCATGCACCTCGGGGTGCGGCAGCACGAGAAAACGCTCGGCGCGCATCGTTGCGATCACGTCGTCGGCCACCTGCTCGGCGCTCACCGAGCCTTCGAGCAGGAAACTCTTGCGCCCGCCCTCCGGGCCCATCAGCATCGGCGTGCGCACGCCCTGCGGACACAGGCAGCTGACCCGGATGCCCTTGTCGCCGTAGTTCATGCTCAGCCATTCGGCCAGCGACACCGCGGCGTGTTTGGTCACGGCATACAGCGCCGAATCGGGATGCGACAGCAGCCCGGCGGCCGACGCGGTCTGCAGCAGGTAGCCCTCGCCGCGCTCGACCATCTGCGGCAGCACCGCGCGCGCGCCGTACACATGCGCCATCAGGTTCACCTCCCAGATGCGCTGCCAGTCGGCATTGGGCGCGTCGACGCCGCCGCCGGTGGCGATGCCGGCGTTGGAGCACAGCACGTCGACGCGACCGAAGCGCTGCGTGGCCTGCGCGATCAGCGCCTGCACCTCGCGCTCCTTCGACACGTCGGTGCGCACCGCGATGCCGCCGACTTCGTGCGCGATGGCCTGCCCCGCATCGTGGTTCATGTCGGCCACCACCAGACCGGCCGGCGCCTCCTTCGCGAAGCGGCGCACCAGGGCCGCACCGATGCCCGATGCGCCGCCGGTGACGACGATGACCTTGCCTTTCATCTCCATGGGGAACCCGCTTTCAACGTGTGGATTGCTGCGCCAGTGCCCAGGCCTGCTCGGCCAGAGGGCGTGCGCGCCGGCCGGCTTGCAGCGCCTGCGCGTTCGATGCGTTGCCCTGCAACGCGCGTTTCATGATGCCTTGCAGGATGCCGACCAGCCGGAACATGTTGAACACCATGTAGTAGGTCCAGTGTTCGTCGCTCACGCTGTCGGGCGCCCGGCCGGTGGCCTCGAGGTAGGTCTGCAGATAGTCCTGCTCGCCGGGGATGCCCAGCGCGGCGAGATCGGCGCCGGCGAGGCCACGCGAGCCCTCGGCGCTTTGCATGCGCCAGGTCATGCAGTGGTAGGCGAAGTCGACCAGCGGATGGCCGAGCGTCGACAGCTCCCAGTCGAGCACGGCCAGGATGCGCGGCTCGGTGGGATGGAAGATCACGTTGTCGAAGCGGTAGTCGCCGTGCACGATCGCGGTCTCGTCGCCGGGCGGGATGCGCGCCGGCAGCCAATCGATCAGGCAGTCGACGGCCTCGATCGTTTCGGTCTCGGCGGCCTTGTATTGCTTGGTCCAGCGCGCGACCTGGCGCTGAATGTAGTTGCCCGGCTTGCCGTAGTCGCTCAAGCCGACGGCTGCATAGTCGACCTTGTGCAGCGCCGCGATCACGCGACCGAGCTCGGCATAGTGCGTGCGCCGCTGCGCGGGCGTGAGATCGGGCAGGCGCGGGTCCCACAACACGCGGCCTTCCACGTAGTCCATCACGTAGAACATCGCGCCGATCACGGCCGGGTCTTCGCACAGCAGATGCGCGCGTGCCACCGGCACCGCGGTGTCGGCGAGCGCGCTGATGACGCGGAATTCGCGGTCGACCGCGTGCGCGGACGGCAGCAGATTGCCCGGCGGCTTGCGGCGCAGAACATATCGCCTGCCGCTTGCGGTCAGCAGGAACGTGGGGTTGGACTGGCCGCCCTTGAATTGCTCGACCCGCAGGTCGTCGCCGAAACCTTCGATGCGCTCGCGCAGGTAGCGCGCCAGCGCGGCTTCGTCGAATGCATGTTGAGGCGCGACCGGTCGCGTGCCGATGAATTGCTCGTAGTTGCTCATGCGGTGTCGCGCAGGTCACGCACGTTCCGATGGGCAGAACCGTGTTTAGAAGCGCCGGTATGATCCTAGCGACGCCCCTGCACGGTGTAAATGCTCGTCATGCCCGAGTCCGCCCCGAACCATGCCGATGCCGTGCCCGATGGCTTCGAGTTGCTGCAGGTCGGTGGCGGCTACTTCAAGCAGCTCGGCCCCGTGTACGGCAAGACCTTGTCCGACGGCAGCATGGTGGTGGCGCTGCGCGTGGCAGAACGCCATCTGAACTTCGGCGGCGTCGCGCACGGCGGCATGCTGGCCACGGTGGCCGACGGCGCACTCGGCCGCAACGTGGCCATCGCGCGCGGACGCCGCCAGGCGCAGGTGACGGTGTCGCTCACGGCCGACTTCCTGTCCGGTGCGCGACTCGGCGACTGGCTCGAGGCCCACGTGAGCGTCACGCGCATGGGTCAGCGCCTGGCCTATGCCAATTGCGACCTCAAGGTCGGCGAGCGCCACGTGCTGCGTTCGAGCGCGGTGTTCGCATTCGTCGATCGGCCGTGGCCCGGCACGCCGCAGCAGGAACCGCCGGCGATGGAAGAGGGCTGACGCGCGGACGCACGCGGCCCGCGTGTCACCTGAGCGAAAGCGGATTCGCGCCCGTGCGTAGCAGAATCGGTCGCACGCGATCGGGAGTGGCCATGGACCTGAACTTCACCGCCGAAGAACAAGCGTTTCGCGACGAGGTGCGCGCGTTCCTGCGCGGCCACGTGCCCGAGGCCACGCGCAGCAAGATCCTCGCCGGCTTGAGCGCCACGCCCGACGACATCCGCGCCTGGCAGCGCGCGCTGCACAAGAAGGGCTGGGGCGCGCCCGGCTGGCCGAAAGCGTTTGGCGGCACCGGCTGGAACGCGATCCAGCGCTTCATCTTCGACGAGGAGTGCGCCGCCTACGGCGCGCCGCAGCAGCTGGCGTTCGGCGTGAAGATGGTGGCGCCTGTGATCATGGCGTTCGGCACGCCCGAGCAGCAGCAGCGCCACCTGCCGGGCATCATCTCCGGCGAGGTGTGGTGGTGCCAGGGCTACTCGGAGCCCGGCGCCGGTTCGGACCTCGCGTCGCTGAAGACGCGCGCCGTGCGCGACGGCGACCACTACGTGATCAACGGCCAGAAGACCTGGACCACGCTCGGCCAGTACGCCGACTGGATGTTCTGCCTGGTGCGCACCGACCCCGAGGCCAAGGCGCAGCGCGGCATCAGCTTCGTGCTGGTCGACATGAAGACACCCGGCATCACCGTGCGGCCGATCATCACGCTCGACGGCGCGCACGAGGTCAACGAGGTGTGGCTCGAAGACGTGCGCGTGCCGGTCACCAACCTGGTCGGTGAAGAGAACAAGGGCTGGACCTGTGCCAAGTTCCTGCTCGGCCACGAGCGCGCCGGCATCGCCGGCACCGGCAACTCCAAGCGCAACTTGACGCGCCTGAAGCGCATCGCGGCCAGTGAATCGCTGAACGGCCGGCCGTTGCTCGAAGACCCGCTGTTCGCCGCGCGGCTGGCGCAGGTCGAGATCGACCTGATGGCGCTGGAGATCACCAACCTGCGCGTGCTGGCGTCCGAGGCCGAGAAGCGCGCGCCGGGTCCGGAGGCGTCGATCCTCAAGATCAAGGGCACCGAGATCACGCAGGCGATCACCGAGCTGATGATGCAGGCGGCGGGCGTGTATGCATTGCCGTTCGACCGCGCGGCGATGAGCCTGGACTATGCCGGCGAACGCGTCGGCCCCGACTATGCGGCGCCGCTCGCGGCCACCTATTGCAACATGCGCAAGGTCACGATCTTCGGCGGCTCCAACGAGATCCAGAAGAACATCGTCGCGCAGATGATTCTCGAACTGTGAGCCGACCATGACGACCCCCACGCTCGCCTCGTTCGTCGGCCTCCTCGAGGCGGCTCGGCGGAGGCTGACATGAATTTCGACCTCAGCGACGAACAACAGCAGCTGCGCGACGCCGTCGAGCGCTTCGTGCGTGGCAGCTATGGCTTCGAGTTGCGCAAGACCGTATTGAAGAGCGGCGACGGCTTCGACGCCAAGGTCTGGAGCGGCCTGGCCGAGCTCGGCCTGCTCGGCCTGTTGGTGCCCGAGGCGCACGGCGGCCTTGCGCAGGGGCCGATCGAGACCGCGCTCGCGATGCAGGCCGCCGGGCCGGCGCTGCTGGTCGAGCCTTGGCTCGACGTGGCGGTGACGGCGACCGTGTTGTTGAACGCGCTCGGCGATGACGCGGCGAGCGCCGCCTTGCTGCCCGCCATCGCGAGCGGCGAGCGCCTGGTCGTGGTGGCGCACCAGGAGGCCGCCGGGCGCGGCGAGGTGGCGTTCGTCGAGATGGGCGTTCAAGCGAAGGGCGGCGACTTCGTGCTCAACGGCCGCAAGGCCGTGGTGCCGGGTGCCGGCGTCGCGCACGAGTGGCTCGTGAGTGCGCGCGAGTCGGGTGACGCCGCGGCGACGCCAGGCGTGTCGGTGTTCCGCGTGGCGCGCGACACGCCCGGTGTGCACGTGCGCGGGTGCGCCACGATCGACGGCCGCCGCGCTGCCGAGCTCACGTTCACCGACGTGAAGCTGCCCGCGTCGGCGCGCGTCGGTGCGCAGGGCCGCGCGATGCCGGCGATCCAGCGCGCCTACGACGCCACGCTGGCGGCGATCTGCGCCGAAGCGGTCGGCATCATGCAGGCCACGATCGACGAGACGGTGGAGTACCTGAAGACGCGGCAGCAGTTCGGCCAGCCGATCGGCCGCTTCCAGGCGCTGCAGCACCGCGCGGTGGAGATGCTGGTGCACCTCGAACAGGCGCGTTCGATGATGTGGCTCGCCGCGCTGCGCTGCCACGACCCCGACGACATCACGCGCACGCGCGCACTGGCTGCGGCCAAGGTGGTGGTCGGGCAGGGCTGCCGCTTCGTCGCCCAGCAAGCGATGCAACTGCACGGCGGCATCGGCATGACCGACGAGCTGCAGTTCAGCCACTGGTTCAAGCGCCTGCTGGCGATCGAGCTGGCGTTCGGCGGCACCGACGCACAATTGCGCCGTTTCGCCCACACCAACGCCGCACTTGCCCACGCCTGAAGGCCCGCAGGACCACACCGTCCCTCATCTGCCCGCGCTGCTGAGCCTCGGGCTGATGGTGGGCACCATCAACGGGCTGTCGCGCGTGGCGATGCCGCTCTATGCGGTGGCCGCGCACGCGCAACCGTGGCAGGTGGGCATCGTCGGCGGTCTCGGCTACCTCGGCGTGCTGCTGATGGCGCTGCCGATGGGCGCGTGGATCGATCGCCACGGCAGCCGCACGATGTTCCTGCGCGGTGCCGCGGTGGCCGCGCTGCTGTACTTGCTGCTGCCTGCTGCTGCACACGCCATGGCTGGTGATCGGCGGCGCGGCGCTGCTCGGCCTCGTGCTGCCGTTTCGCACCGTGCCGATCCAGACCGAGTTCCTCGCGATGCTGCCGAGCCTCGGGCCTGCCAAAGCCGGCTGGAACCGCGGCGCGTTCATGCTCGGGCTGGCCTTCATCGGCCCCGCGGTGTCGGCCGCCGTGGTGTCGTCGCTCGGCTTCACCGCACTGTTCTTGCTGGTGTCGGCGACCCTGCTGCTGGCGTTCTTCGTCGGCCGCCGCGTGTTGAAACGCCGTTCGGGCGTGGCGGGCCAGGCTGGCGACGCGCCGCTGCTGGTGCGCATCAAGGGACAGATCGCGCTTCTGCGAAAGGACACCGATTTCCGCCGCACCACGGTGATCGACGGCCTGGCGCAGATGAGCGTGGCGTACTTCGTGGTGTTCTCGATCCCGCTGGCGATGCGCGAGTACGCGATGTCGCTGCAGGCTGCTGCGGGCTTGATCACGCTGCAAGGGGCGTTGTACGTGGCGACCCTGGTCGTCGGCGGCACGCTGGTCGCGCGCTGGCGCTTCGAGCAGCGCTATCTGGTGGCGTTCCTGATGCTGCTCGCGCAGTCGTTGCTGTTCGGCTTCGGCCACAGCGCGGCTGCGTTGTGGTTCGGCGCTGCGCTGATGGGAGTCGGCGTCGGCCTGCAAGGCGTGACCAGCACCACGCGGTTCGGCGAGCTGATGCAGCGCCACGGCCGCGGCCGCATCGGCGGCCTGAGCTCGTTGGCGCCCACGGCGGGCGGCATCACCGGTGCGGTGGCCGGTGGTGTGGTCAGCCAGCACCTCGGCACCGAAGCCGGCTTTCTGCTGCTCGGCGTCGGCCACGCGGCGATGTGCGTGCGGCAGGCGCTGCAGTTGCGCGCATCGCGGCGCAGCGCAGGCGAAGATCCGCGCCGCTGAGGGACGCGCGCGACTGCCGTTGGCAGGAACTGGCGGCCTGGTACGCCAAACTCTCCGGGGACTCGAAAAGCGAGGAATGCGCACTCGTGTGATGCCAGGGCGGTGGCTAGAGTGCGCTTCGATGCCATCGCTCTTCTGCGCCCACTGCGCCCGGTCGATCTTCCTGCGGCCGCAGCAACTGCCACCGGCCTCCGGTCTGTGCGTGCCCTGCGGCCAGCGGCACGCCACGCGGCGCAACACCGAGCAGGCCTGGCTCAGCTTCCGCGACCGGCTGCTCGGCCCGGTGGATGCGCCCGCGGTCGAGCCGTTGCGGCCCACCGTCGACCTGCGGCACCTCTAAGTCGTGACGGTTTGCACGGCCGGCGCACGCCGGGCCAGTGCCGCCGACTCCTCGACGCGGATGCCTTCGACCAGCGGATCGGCATGGCGGTGCGCCAGCAGCCACCGTCCGTTCTGCCGGCGAAACACCAGCGTGACGCGCAAGGCCCAAGGCTGCGCCGGGATGTCGCCGACCGCGACGTGGGTGCGTTCGATGACGGCCAGCACCACCAGGTCGGCAGCGCGATAGGCCCGGACCAGTTCCAGCGTCGAATCCCGGCCGTGCCGGAAGAAGCGCCCGATGGCCTGCCAGCGGTCCTCCGACAGGTCAGCGGCGTGGGTCGGCTGGCCGCCGAACGGCGCCATCAGCGTGAAGTCGTCGCTGTACGAGATCAGCTCGCGGTAGCGGGTCACGTCGCCGCGCATCAGCGCGGCATGGGCTTGTGTCGCCCGCTGCACGAGCGCGGCGACGTCGGGATCCGCAGCGTCAGCGGAAACGGCGTGGTGGGGTGGGGTGGACATGCGGTCTGCAGGTGGCGCGATTTCGCGGCACTCTAGAGATCGACAGCGCGGCTGTCTTGAACGATTGCGACATGTGCGGCGAGGCCGCGTGCCGTCGAATCATTCAATGCAGGCTGCACACCATCAATGCTTGCAGCGTGCACTCGCAGTTGCCGGCCAGCAGCGCGGCCAGCTGCGCTTGCTGGTCGGAACTGCCCTCGGGCAGCGTCAGGCATCCCCCGTCGTTCGCAACCGCCTGCAGATCGAAGATGAAGTCGAGCTCGGGCTTCGAGGCCTCGCGTCCACGCACGTCGATGCCGGCCAGCCGCGCCAGCACGGCGGCCGCGTGCTGACGCGGGCCCTGCGTGTCGCCGTTGAACTGCACGTGCAGCCGGTTGAGCGGCTTGGCACCGGCCTCGCGCATCGTCAACAGGGCCCCCACCACGCGCAACGGATGGTTGGTGCATGCAAGGCCGTTGAACACCGGCACGCCGCAGTGCGCGTCGATCTGCTCCAGCAGCGGCTCGGGCAGATCGCAGCAATCGATGGCGTCGTACAGGCGGCCGAGCATGCGCGCCGCATCGGGCACCCGCTCGCCCGCGCTTGACTGCCAGTCTTGCGTGTCGAGCCGGGCCACCGTGCCGCCCAGTCCCTGCACCGCGCGCTGGAAGGCCAGTACCGCGTCGTCGGTGGCGACACTGGACAGCAACGCGAGGTGGCGGCCGCGCAGGGGGCCCCAGCCGTGGTCACGTTGCTTGGCGCGCTTGAGCGCCGCGGCGGTGTCGAGCAGCGTGTGCAAGTCGGCACTCGACAGCCGCTCGGGGGACCACAGGTGGCGGTGCGGAACGGTGGAGGTCATGCGACAGAAGGAACAGCGGTGGGCAAGCGTAGGCCGTGGCCTGCCGGCGCCCTTGACGGCCATCAAGCGAGCGACCGCCGTCGCTCACCGATACAAACGGTTCACCGAGCGTTACCGAGCGACATCGAGCATTGGCACGCCATTGGCGCTGGCGGCCTACGCTGCAACGCATCCCGACCTGCGAGACCACCATGACCGACGCAACGCATCGCAACGAACCGACCGAAGCCTCGCGCCAGATCGCCGAGACGCTGCGCCTGCTGCAGCAGCACGTGCCGCTGCATCGCCGCGTGGTGCATGCCGGCGACCGGCTGTACCAGGCCGGCGAGCGCTTCACGATGCTGCATGTGCTGAACTCGGGCTTCTTCAAGGTCGTCAACACGTCCACCGACGGTCGCGAGCAGGTGGTGGGCCTGCACTTCAAGGGCGACTGGCTCGGCTTCGACGGCATCGCGCTCGGCCACTACAGCTGCGACGCGATCGCCATCGACACCGGCGAGATCTGGTCCTTGCGCTACGACGAGCTGCTGCAGGCCTGCGCGCGCGAACCGAAGCTGATGGCGCTGCTGCATGCGGCGATGAGCCGCGAGATCGGTCGCGATCGCGACTCGATGCTGTCGCTGGCCACGTTGCCGGCCGATGCGCGCGTGGCCGACTTTCTGCGCTATTGGGCCGACGCGCTGGCCGAACGCGGCATGCGCAACGACTGCATCACGCTGCGCCTCACGCGCGCCGAGATCGGCAACTACCTCGGCATGACGCTGGAGTCGGTGAGCCGTGCGCTGTCGCGGCTGGCGCGTGCCAGCGTGATCCGCTTCCCCGAAAAGGGACGGCGCGACATTCAGATCCCGGAGGTGGGCGCACTCAACGCGTTCATCGAGCGCTGCAGCGCACCGGCGATGGTGCACTGAGCGCGGCCGCTCGCCGCCCCCCAATCCTTCAGCGCGCCGCCAGCGCACGCGCCAGTGCGGCGGCCAGGTCCTCGCGCGTGCAGGGTTTGCGCAGCAGCTCCCAAGCCAAGGGTTCGGCATCGGCGTCGATCAGCTCGGGTGCGAACCCGGACATCAGCAACACCGCGAGATCGGGGTCTCGCTGGCGCGCGCTGCGTGCCAGGTCGGTGCCGCGCATGCCGGGGCCCAATGCGATGTCGGACAGCAGCAGGTCGACATCGCCGTCCGACTCGAGCCAGGCCAACGCCTGTTCACCATCGACCGCGGTCGCGTAGGCCACCCCCAGGCCGGTGAGGAAGGTGCCGATCACCTTGCGCACCTCGGGCTCGTCTTCGACCAGCAGCACCTTCAGGTGCCGCGGCAGCGGCGCGCCGGCTGCGGCATCGTGGACGGTGGTCGGCGCTTCGGTGTCGCGCCAGCGCGGCAAGCGCATCGTCACGGTGGTGCCGCGACCGGGCGTGCTGTCGAGTTCGACCGTGCCTTTCGACTGCTTGACAAAGCCGTAGACGGTGCTCAGGCCGAGACCCGTGCCGCGACCCTTGGCCTTGGTCGTGAAAAAGGGTTCGAACGCGCGTTCGCGCACTTCATCGGACATCCCGCTGCCGGTGTCGCTCACCGCGATCGCCACCTCGCCGTCGTCGGCGGCGCGCGCGCTGAACGACAGCCCACCGCCCTCGGGCATCGCATCGCGCGCGTTGATGGCGATGTTGAGCAGCGCCGACTCCAGCTGGCCCGGGTCGGCCAGTACCGGGAGGCAGTCCGGCGCCGCATCGACGTCGATGCGCACGCGCTGGTCGAGCGTGCGCTTGAGCATGTCGGCCAGCGACTGCAGCATCGCCGCCACGTCGACACGCGCCGGCTGCAGCAGCTGGCGGCGCGAGAAGGCCAGCAGCTTGCCGGTCAGCTCGCCGGCGCGTTTGGCGGCACGCGTGGCCGACGTGACGAGCTCCTGCGCGTTGTCCTGCAGCTCGGGCCGCTCGTGCAGCACCTGCAGGTTGCCCTGGATGATGGTGAGCAGGTTGTTGAAGTCGTGTGCGATGCCGCCGGTGAGCTGGCCCACGCTCTCGAGGCGCTGCGAATGCGCCAACGCTTCTTCCGACTCCGCGCGTTGCAAGCTGCTGGTCAACACGTTGCACAACGACTGCAGGAAGTGGATCTCGTCATCGCCACTGAGCTGCGGCTTGCGCGCGTGCACGGCCAGCAGGCCGATCGCATGACCGCGATCGGACATCGGCACTGCGATGCTGCTGGTGATGCCTTGTGCGTGGTACGCCGCCGGCATGGCGAACCGCGTCTCCTGCGTCCAATCGGCCACGACGGTGGGGCGATCGTGGGCCAATGCATAGCCGTGCAGCGTGTCGCGCCGGTTCGGCAGTAGCGCGCCTTCGCGCTCCAGGTCCACGACTCCGGCGGTCGCCGCCACGCACAACTCCAGGCCGTTGGGCTCGAGCCGGTACAGCACCGCGCCGTCCACGTCGAGCGCGCGCGCGGCGGCCGCCGGCACGTGCCGCAGCACTGGTTGCGGGTCGCGCGAGTCGACTGCCAGCCGCCCGACCTCGGCCACGCATTCGCTGTAACGCGCACGGTGCAGCGCCTGCTTCACGCGCGGATAGGTTTCGATGCCGCGGATGGCGGCCACCACCAGCGGCGGCTCGATATTGGCCAGCGGGCTGAGCGCGATCTCGACCATCACCGTGCTGCCGTCGCGGCGCCGTGCCACCAGCTCCATCTGTGCGCCCATCGGGCGCGCGCGCGGACTGCGCCCGTAGGATGCGCGGTATTCGCCGTGGCGCGCGCGCACCGCATCGGGCACCAGCACATCGACCGACAACCCGATGAGTTCGTCTGCGGTGTAGCCGAGCAATGCACTGGCAGCGGGGTTGGCGAGCACGATGCTGCCGCCGTGGTCGACCAGCAGCAGCGCATCGGGGTAGGCCGCGAACAGCGCGCGGTGGATCGGTTCGGAGTCGAGCGCAGGTGGCATCGCTGCAATCAGCTCGTCGACACGGCCGGCACGAACAGGTAGCCGGCACCGCGCACGGACTTGATGATCTGCGGGTTCTCGGGGTCGTCTTCGATCTTGCGGCGCAGCCGGCCCACCTGCACGTCGATCGTGCGGTCGAAGGGTCCCGACCCGCGTCCGCGCGTGGTTTCGAGCAAGAAGTCGCGCGACAGCACACGTCCCGGGTGCTTGACGAAGGTGCTCAGCAGGTCGAACTCGCCGCTGGTGAGCGCCACATCGCGCTGCTGCGGGCTCGTCAGCGTGCGCGCCGCGGTGTCGAGCGCCCAGCCGGCAAAGCGCAGGCTGGCGCGTGCGGCAGCGGCGGGCGCGGCGGTTGCGGGCGCGGTCGCATCCGGCTCGAGGCGGCGCAGCACGGCCTTGATGCGCGCGAGCAGCTCGCGCAGGTCGAACGGCTTGGTCACGTAGTCGTCGGCGCCGACCTCGAGGCCGACGATCTTGTCCACCGCGTCGCTGCGCCCGGTCACGATCACCAGGCCGCAGCGGTGGTGTTCGCGCAGGCGTCGCGCGATGGCCAGGCCGTCTTCATCGCCGAGGCCCAGGTCGAGCATCACCAGCAGCGGCGCATCGGCAGCCATCAGCTCGAACAGCGATGCGCCATCGTGCATCTGGCTCACGCGGTAGCCGTGGCTTTTGAGATAGTTGGCGACGAGCTGCGTGATCTGCGCTTCGTCATCGACCACGGCAAGGTGGGTGGCGCTCATGCATGGAGTTTGCCACTACTGGCAGCGGCCACGCCGTTGCGCTACCGGATCAGCAGCACCGGCACGTCGCAGCGTGCCAGCACGCCGCTGGCCACCGAACCGAGAACGACGTTGCCGAGCGCCGACTGGCCGTGGCTGCCCATCACAACGAGGTTGGGACCTTCTCCGATTTCGCGACCTTGGCCAGCGTTTCGGCCGCCGGCCCTTCGAGCGACAGCGAGCGGGCATTCCAACCGTGCTGCGCGGCGAACGCGAGCGCCGGTGCCAGCACCTTTTCGGCTTCTTCCTTGTAGTAGCCCTGCAGCGCGGTGCGCCCGACGAAGTGCGTGACATGCGGCGGCACTGTTGCCACCACCGTGGCGAAGATGTACTCGTGCTGCGACCCGAACAGCTCCTCGTGCGCGGCGACATAACCCAGCATCTGCTTGGTGTAGCGACTTCCATCCACGGGCAGCAGGATCTTCACGGTGTTGTTCCTTCAGGCTTGAGCGATGCATCGATGCCGCGGTCTGCGGCGCATGCTGGCCGTTGATGCGCGGCAATCACGGTTCAGGCGGCCTCGCCGAGGCCGTAGGGCGCCGGCGTGATGTTGACGATGGTGCGAAACAGCTCGATGTACGGTGTTTCGGGAACCGCCGTCACCAACGGGTCGCGGTGGGCGCCGAAGGCGCGGTCGAGCATCAACCAGTCGGCCTCGCCGAAATACCGCTCCGCCAGCGGCAGCACCTCGGTCTCTTCAACGCGCATGTGTTCGAGGTAGAAGGCCACGTAGTCGTCGAGCGCGCGCTCGAACGATTCGCGGCGCGCATCGCCGAGCAACTCCCAGGCCACCAGCTTGTGCTCGAGTTCGCGGATGTGCGCCGCGCCGTTGCGGTGGTCGTGGTCGAGCCGCGCCAGCACGGCGGAGGCTTCGCGCGTGCACTCGCGCAGGCGCGGGAACAGCATGGTCGATTCCTTCACGTGGTGCAGGCGTTCTGGGAATTCGTCGACGTAGAACAGCATCGCGCGCAGCACGTGAAAGTTCGGCGTGCGGTTGCGCCGCCGCGCGTCGCGCACCAGCAGCGTCATCGAGCGCAACACCGCTGCCAGTGCGGCGTGTTCGTCGCGGATGATTTTCAACGCGTTCGGGATGTTCATCGAGGTGTGCTCCTGCTGCGGTTGCGGTCACTTTAGGAAGCCGGCGGCGGCCGTGCCTTGAGCGATCGCAATCCACCGGTCCCGAGCTTGACAAATCGCAAGGGCGTGCGCGGATGTGGCCAGCAGACTGCCCCGGTGAACGTCAGCGAATCGATGATCGCCGTCGACGGCATGCACTGCGCCGCCTGCGCGCCGGCCATCGAGGCGGCGCTGCGCGGCGTGCCGGGCGTGGTCGACGCCGAGGTCAACGGCGCCACACAGCGCGCGCGGGTGCGCTGGACCCCCGGTGGCACGCAGGTAGGCGAACTCGTGCGCGCCGTGCAAGCGCTCGGCTACCGTGCGTGGCCGGCGCAGCTCGGATCCTCGCGCGTGGCACGGCGCGACGAACAGCGCGCGGCGCTGTGGCGCCTGTTCGTCGCGGGCTTCTGCATGATGCAAGTGATGATGTACGCCACGCCGGCGTACGTCGCGGCACCGGGCGAGATCACGCCCGACATCGATGCCTTGCTGCGCTGGGCCAGCTGGCTGCTGACGATTCCGGTGGTGCTGTTCTGCGCACGGCCGTGGTTCAGCGGTGCGTGGCGCGACCTGCGCGCGAAGCGCATCGGCATGGACGTGCCGGTGGCACTCGGCATCGCGGTGACCTTCGTCGCCAGCACGGGCGCGGCGTTCGATCCGGCAGGCGTGTTCGGCCGCGAGGTCTACTTCGACTCGCTGACGATGTTCGTCTTCTTCCTGCTCGGCGGGCGCTGGCTCGAGCTGCGTGCGCGCCGTGCGACGCTGGGTGCGCTCGACACGCTGGTCCAGCGTTCCGCGGATGCGGTCGAACGCCTGCGCGACGATGGCTCGTTGGAGTCGGTCGCCGCACAGGAGCTGCGCGTCGGCGACCGCGTGCGCGTGCGCGCGGGCCAGGCGTTTCCGGTCGATGGCCGGCTCGGCGCGTCGAGCGCCACGCAGGTCGACGAGGCCATGCTCACCGGCGAGTCGCTGCCGCTGCCGCGCCGCGCCGGCGACGCGGTGTTGGCCGGCAGCGTCAACGTGACGTCGCCGGTGGTGCTGCACGTCGAGCGCGTCGGCCCTGACACGCGCCATGCGCAGATCGTCGCGCTGGTCGAGCGTGCGGCGTTCGAGCGCCCGGCGCTGGCGCGCGCGGCCGACCGCGTGGCGCAGCCGTTCCTCTGGGGCGTGCTGCTGCTCGCCGCCGGCGCCGCCGCCGTGTGGTCCTGGATCGATCCTTCGCGCAGCGTGTGGGTCGCGGTGTCGGTGTTGGTGGTCACGTGCCCCTGTGCGCTGTCGCTGGCCACGCCGTCGGCCCTGCTGGCTGCCACCGGGGCGCTGGCGCGGCGCGGCGTGTGGGTGCAACGCCTGGCGGCGCTCGAGAACCTCGCGCAGGCCGACGTGTTCGTCTTCGACAAGACCGGCACGCTGACCGAGGACCGCCTGGTCCTGAGTGACGTGCGTTGGTTCGACACGCGCGGCGAACGCGCGGGTCGCGCCGAGGCGATGGCGCTGGCCGGTGCGTCGCTGCATCCCGTGGCACGCGCGCTGGCGCAGGTCTGGCCCGATGCCTCACCGGCCGTGCTTGAACGCATTCACGAAGTGGCGGGACAAGGCGTCGAAGGCTTCGACGCGGCCGGGCGATGCTGGCGCCTTGGTTCGGCCGCTTTCGCCGGGGGTGCGCATGCCACGCTCACAGAGGCTCACACCACCAGCTGGCTGTCGTGCGACGGCGCGGTGCTGGCGTGCTTCGCCTTCGACGAAGCGTTGCGCGCCGACGCGCGCGCCACCATCGCTGCGCTGCACCGCGCCGGCGTGCACACGCTGCTGCTGTCGGGTGATCGCGGTGCCGCAGCACGGCGCGTCGGCCACGAACTTGGCCTCGGCGCCGTGCATGCCTCGGCGTCGCCAGAGGACAAGCTCGCGCGCGTGGCGGCGCTGCAGACGCAGGGGCACCGCGTCGCGATGGTCGGCGACGGCATCAACGACGCGCCGGTGCTGGCGCGCGCCGACGTGTCGGTGGCGATGGGCAGCGGCACCGCGCTGGCGCGCACGCACGCCGACCTCACGCTGCAGTCGGGCCGCCTGTCCGAGCTGTTGGCGGCACGCGCGCTGGCGCGTCGCATGGTGCGCGTCGTGCGCCAGAACCTGGCGTGGGCGGCGCTCTACAACGCGGCCTGCGTGCCGCTGGCGCTCACCGGCTGGCTGCCGCCGTGGGCGGCCGGCCTCGGCATGGCCACGAGCTCGCTGGCGGTGGTGCTTAACGCGCAGCGCCTGCGCCGCACCTGAAAGCCCGAGGATCACGATGGACATCCTGTTCCTCTTGGTGCCGCTGTCGGTGGTGCTGGCGCTGCTGGTGATCGGCGTATTCGCCTGGGCGCTGCAGGCCGGCCAGTTCGACGAGGTCGAGGCCGAAGGCCTGCGCATCTTGCTTGATGCAGATCAAGCGCCGAGATCCGCGCTTGATGCGCATCAGGGCCCGACGCGACCCGCCCTCGAACAATCGAACTGATCTTGAGCCCACCACGGACACGCCGATGACGACCACCACCGCACTTGCCCCTGTGTACGACGACGACGCGGTGCGCGGCTTCACCGTGATGTCGGTGGCGTGGGGCATCGTCGGCATGGCCGTGGGCCTGCTCATCGCGGCGCAGCTGGCCTGGCCGCAGTTGAACTTCGGCATCCCCTGGCTCAGCTACGGGCGGCTGCGTCCGCTGCACACCAATGCGGTGATCTTCGCGTTCGGCGGCTCGGCGCTGTTCGCCTCCAGCTACTACGTGGTGCAGCGCACGTGCCAGGTGACCCTGTTCCTGCCCAAGCTTGCGATGTTCACATTCTGGGGCTGGCAAGCGGTGATCGTCGCCGCTGCGATCTCGCTGCCGCTCGGCTATACGCAAGGCAAGGAATACGCCGAACTCGAATGGCCGATCGATCTGCTGATCGCAGTGGTGTGGGTCAGCTACGCGGTCGTCTTCTTCGGCACCATCGGCAAACGCAAGGTGCGCCACATCTACGTGGCCAACTGGTTCTTCGGCGCCTTCATCCTCACGGTGGCGCTGCTGCACATCGTGAACAGCGCGGCGATTCCGGCCGGCTGGATGAAGAGCTACTCGGCTTATGCTGGCGTGCAGGACGCGATGGTGCAGTGGTGGTACGGCCACAACGCCGTGGGCTTCTTCCTCACCGCCGGATTCCTCGGGATGATGTACTACTTCATCCCCAAGCAGGCCGAGCGCCCGATCTACAGCTACCGGCTGTCGATCGTGCACTTCTGGGCGCTGATCTTCACCTACATGTGGGCCGGCCCGCACCACCTGCACTACACCGCGCTGCCCGACTGGGCGCAATCGATCGGCATGGTGTTCTCGCTGATCCTGCTGGCGCCGAGCTGGGGCGGCATGATCAACGGCATCATGACCCTGAGCGGCGCGTGGCACAAGCTGCGCGACGACCCGATCCTCAAGTTCCTGATCGTCTCGCTGTCGTTCTACGGCATGTCGACCTTCGAGGGGCCGATGATGTCGATCAAGACGGTGAACGCGCTGTCGCACTACACCGACTGGACCGTCGGCCACGTGCACTCCGGCGCGCTCGGCTGGGTCGGCCTGATCTCGATGGGATCGCTGTACTACCTGATCCCGCGCATGTTCGGCCGCAAGCAGATGCACAGCGTGCCGGCGATCAACCTGCACTTCTGGATCTCCACGATCGGCATCGTGCTGTACATCGCGGCGATGTGGATCGCCGGCGTGATGCAGGGCCTGATGTGGCGCACCGTCAACGACGACGGCACGCTGGCCTACAGCTTCGTCGAGAGCGTGAAGGCGACCTACCCGTTCTACGTGATCCGCTTCACCGGCGGGGCCGCTGTACCTGGCCGGCATGTTCGTGATGGCGTGGAACACCTGGATGACGGCTACCGCCGGGCGCCGCGTGCCGGCGCCACCGCTGCCTGCCACCGCCGCCGCCCGCATCTGACCCGAGGAAAGCCATGGCCGCCGAACACAAAGTCGATGTGCTGTCGCACGAGCGCATCGAAACCAGCAACACCTTGATGATCGTGCTGATCGTGCTGGTCGTCGCGATCGGCGGATTGGTGGAGATCGTGCCGCTGTTCTTCCAGCGCTCCACGACCGAAGCCGTGCCGGGCCTGAAGCCCTACACCGCGCTGCAACTCGCCGGGCGCGACGTGTACGTGCGCGAGGGCTGCTACAACTGCCACTCGCAGATGATCCGGCCGTTCCGCTCGGAGACGCTGCGCTACGGCCCGTACTCGCAGGCCGGCGAGTTCGTCTACGACCACCCATTTCAATGGGGCAGCAAGCGCACCGGGCCAGACCTGCACCGTGTGGGCGGGCGCTACAGCGACGAGTGGCACCGTGTGCACCTGCTCAATCCGCGCGACGTGGTGCCCGAATCGAACATGCCGGCCTATCCATGGCTGGAGCGGGCCAAGGTCGATGGCGACACGATGGGCACCCACATGAAAGCGCTGCGCATGGTCGGCGTGCCCTACAGCAACGACGAGGTCGCCGGCGCGGGCGCGGCGGTGAAGGACAAGTCCGAACTCGACGCGCTGATCGCCTACCTGCAGGTGCTCGGCACCGCGATCAAGTGAATCCGGGAGAAATGATGCCCCACGCTCGCTATCGTTCGCCGCCCCATCGGGGGGCTTCAGCCACCTTGTGGCGGCTCGGCGGAGGCTGACATGAACATCGACGTCAACGACCTGCGCATCACCGCCACGGTGGTGTCGCTGCTGCTGTTCGTGGGCATCTGTGCCTGGGCCTGGGCGCGGCGCAACCGCCATCACTTCGACGAAGCCGCACGCCTGCCGTTCCACGGCGACGGGCAGGCCTGACAGGAAACCGAGATGAGCGACTTTTTCAGTTCCGGCTGGTCGGTCTACGTTGCCGCCCTCACGCTGGCCGGCATCGTGGCGTGCCTGCTGCTGCTGTGGGTGGCGGCGCGCCGCAAGGTGATGGCCTCGGACAACACCACCGGGCACGTCTGGGACGACGACCTGCGCGAGCTCAACAACCCGCTGCCGCGCTGGTGGATGGGGCTGTTTGTGCTGACGGTGGTGTTCTCGCTGGCCTATCTGGTCTTCTACCCCGGGCTCGGCAGCTACGCCGGCACGCTCGGTTGGTCGCAGCGCCAGGCCTACGACTCCGAGGTCGAGCGCCTGCAGCAGCAGGTGGCGCCGCTGTATGCCCGCTTTGCCGGCATGAACGCGCCGCAGCTGGCCACCGACGCGAAGGCCATGCGCATCGGCGAGCGGCTGTTCATCAACAACTGCTCGCAATGCCATGGCTCCGACGCGCGCGGCAGCAAGGGCTTCCCCGACCTCACCGACACCGACTGGCTGTACGGCGGTTCGCACGAGAAGATCGTCGAGACCATCACGCAGGGCCGGCGCGGCGTGATGCCGCCGATGGCCGCTGCGGTCGGTGGCGCGGACGACGTGCGCAACGTTGCGCAATACGTGTTGAGCCTGTCGGGCAGCCCCCACAACGCGTTTGCCGCACAGGCCGGCAAGGCCAAGTTCAGTGCCTGTGCCGCATGCCACGGTGTCAACGGCAAGGGCAATCCCGCGCTCGGCGCCGCCGACCTGACCGACAAGGTGTGGCTGCACGGCTGGGGCGAGCAGGCGGTGATCGACGCGATCCAGCGCGGCAAGGACAACCAGATGCCGGCGCACGCCGACAAGCTGACCGCCGAGCAGATCCGCGTGCTGGCGGCTTATGTATGGAGCCTGTCGCAATCGTCGCTCGCGGCCGTCAAGGCCCCGTAGCTTCCTGCGCGACGCGACGCCGAAGGATGTAGCCGTGAGTTCGAACGGCAAGACCGCCGTCATCCCGATCGCGCCGCTGCGCGAGTCATCGGCCGACGAGCCGAAGCTCGTCTCGCTGTTCGAGAAGACGGCCAAGATCTACCCGCGTGCAGTCAGCGGCGCCTTCGCGCGCTGGCGCTGGGCGCTGGTGTGGCTGACGCAGCTGGTGTTCTACGGTGCGCCGTGGCTGGAGTGGAACGCGCGCCAGGCGGTGCTGTTCGACCTGGCGTCGCGCCGCTTCTACGTCTTCGGGCTGATGCTGCACCCGCAGGACTTCATCTACCTGACGGCGCTCCTGGTGCTGTCCGCGCTCGGCCTGTTCCTGTTCACGGCGGTGGCTGGCCGCCTGTGGTGCGGCTACGCCTGCCCGCAGACGGTGTACACCGAGATCTTCCTGTGGGTGGAGCGGCGCATCGAAGGCGACCGCATCGCGCGCATGCGGCTCGACGCCGCGCCGTGGCGATGGAACAAGTTGTGGCGCAAGGCCGCCAAGCAGGGCGTGTGGGTGGCGATCGGCCTGTGGACCGGCGTCACGTTCGTCGGCTACTTCACGCCGATCCGCGACCTCGTGCCTTCGATTGCGTCGTTCGGGGTCGGGCCGTGGGAATCGTTCTGGGTGCTGTTCTACGGCTTCGCGACGTACGGCAATGCCGGTTTCATGCGCGAGCAGGTGTGCAAGCACATGTGCCCGTACGCGCGCTTCCAGAGCGCGATGTTCGACCGCGACACGCTGATCATCGGCTACGACGCGACGCGCGGCGAGCCGCGCGGCTCGCGTTCACGCAAGGTCGATCCGCGCCAGGTGGGCCTGGGCGACTGCATCGACTGCACGCTGTGCGTGCAGGTATGCCCCACCGGCATCGACATCCGCGACGGGCTGCAATACGAATGCATCGGCTGCGCCGCCTGCATCGACGTGTGCGATCAGGTGATGGACAAGGTGGGCTATCCGCGTGGCCTGATCCGCTACGCCACCGAGAACGGCATCGAGCGCGGATTGACGCAGTCGCAGATGCTGGCGCGCTTGCTGCGGCCGCGCGTGCTGGTGTACGGCGCGGTGCTGGCAGCGATCGCCACCGCGTTAGCGGTCAGTCTCTTTCTGCGCGACCCGTTCAAGGTGGACGTGGTGCGCGATCGCGGCAGCCTGGCGCGCATCGTCGGCGACGGGCGCGTCGAGAACGTGTATCGCCTGCAGATCATGAATGCGACCGAGCGCAATCAGCGTTATGCGATCACGGTGGACGGCCTGCCCGCTATCGCGGTGGTGGCCAACGAACCCGCCGACGTCGGCCCGGCGCAGGCGCGTTGGGTGCCGGTGCGCGTGCAGTTGCCGCACGACGCCGCCGTGCCGCTGGCCGGCCGCTCCAGTGCCATCACGTTTCGCATCGAGCGCTTGGCCGACGGCGAGCATCACGGCGCCAGCGTGGTGCTCGAGAAGTCCACTTTCATCGTTCCCCGTTGACCAGGAGACAAGCATGAACGACCGATCTGCTGCACGGGCGTGGTGGCGCGAGCCGATGATGTGGCTCGTGCTCGGCGGCCCGGCCGTCGTCGTGGTGGCCGCGTTGGTGACGGCGGGCATTGCAATGCACCGCCCCGATCCGGTGATCAAGGCCGAGTCGAGCAAGCCGCCGGCCGTGCAGGCGCGCAACCACGCGGCCACACCGAAGACGGCTGCACCGTGAAGCAGCGCCTGATGTGGATCGCCTGGCCGGCGTTCCTCGTCGCCGGCGTGGTCGAGATGGTGGTGTTCGCCTTCGTCGACCCGCAGCAGTTGCACGGTCTGAACGGCGAGCCGCTCGAGCTGTCTCGCCCGGCGGTGTACACGCTGGCATTCTTCGCGTTCTGGATCGCCACCATGGCCAGCAGTGCGCTGACCACGCTGCTCGCGCAATCGCCGTTCGAGGTGAACCGCTGCCCGCTGCCGCTCGACGGACGGCCATCGGCGTGCCCCAAGACCAACGGGCAAGCGACGCCTTTCGGCATGTCTGAATGACCTCGAGCAGCCTGTTCGTCGCGGCCGCGGTGGCGGGCTTGGCCGGCAGCCCCCACTGCCTGGCCATGTGCGGTGCTGCCTGCGCTGGTGTCACGGGCAAGCGAGCGGGGCACGCACTGGCGTTTCAGGCCGGCCGTCTGATCGGCTACGCCGCGCTCGGCGCGCTGGTGGCCGCGTCGGCCAGCGCGCTGCAATGGGCGGCTGCGCATGCGGCGCTGTTGAAGCCGTTGTGGGGCATGTTCCACGTGGCGGTGCTGCTGCTCGGCGCGAGCTTGATCTGGCTCGGCGCACAACCGGCGTGGGTCGAGCGAGGCGCGCAACACGTGTGGCGTGCGTTGCGCGTGCGCACGCTGTCGTTGGACACTGCGCGTTGGCCATTTGCGGCCGGCGCGCTGTGGTCGCTGCTGCCGTGTGGACTGTTGTATGCAGCATTGATGCTGGCCGCGCTGGCCGACACGCCGCTCGATGGCGCCGGTGTGATGGCGCTGTTCGCGCTGTCGTCGGGCGCGGCGTTGCAGCTCGGCGCATCATGGGGCCGACGCATCGGCCTGCACTCGGGGCGCTGGGGCGTGCGCCTCGCGGGCGCCGCGCTCGTGACCGCGTCGGCCTGGGCGCTCGGCCACGGCCTGTGGGACACGATCGCTGCGTGGTGTACATGAGCGCGAGTGGCACATTGCATGGCGGCGATACGCGGGTTGTTGTTGGCTTGTGGCGACCCACGATCGCTGCTACAACGCTTGCCATCCGGTGACCATCCATGCTGATGAATCCATGAACAACAATCGAGCGGACACGACCGCCACGACGCGTGCCGAGGAGTTGCGCAGCATGTTGTTCCTGGCTTTCGTGATGGCGCCGGTCGTCGCGGTGGCCGTGGTCTCCGGCTATGGCTTTCTGGTGTGGATGTTCCAGGTTGTGGCTGGACCCCCCGGCAATTGAGACGATGAACAGCGCGCAAGAGTTGCACATCGCCGGCCTGGTGGTGCATGCCATGCCGCAGCGGCTGGCCGCTGTGCGCAGCGCGGTGAGCGCGCTGCCCGGGGCCCACGTGCATGGCGATTCGCCGCTGGGCAAGCTGGTGGTGACGTTGGAGGCCCACGGTGCCGATCCGCTGCTGGCCTGCTTGCGCGACATCCAGGCGATGCATGGCGTCGTGTCGGCGTCGCTGGTCTATCAATGTGCCGATTCGCTCGATGCGATGAACGAGGTTCTCCCCGATGGCGATTGCGCGACGTGACTTCATCCGCCAGTCGGCGGCGGCCGCTGCGGGCGCGGTGGCCGGCATTCCCGTGGTCGCGGCGGCGCAAGCGGGCGGCGCCGGCGCGAGCGCCGACGGTGTCAAGTGGTCCAAGGCGCCGTGCCGTTTCTGCGGCACCGGTTGCGGGGTGACGGTCGGTGTCAAGGACGACCGCGTCGTCGCCACGCAAGGCGACCCGCAGGCCGAGGTGAACAAGGGCCTCAACTGCGTCAAGGGCTATTTCCTGTCGAAGATCATGTACGGGCACGATCGCCTGACGCAGCCGCTGCTGCGCATGAAGGACGGCCGCTACGCCAAAGACGGCGAGTTCCAGCCGGTGTCGTGGACGCAGGCCTTCGACGTGATGGCCGAGCAGTTCAAGCGCGCGCTGAAGAACAAGGGTCCCACCGCGGTGGGCATGTTCGGCTCCGGTCAATGGACCGTGTGGGAAGGGTATGCCGCGCTCAAGCTGATGAAAGGCGGCTTTCGCACCAACAACATCGACCCCAATGCGCGCCACTGCATGGCCTCGGCAGTGGCCGGCATGATGCGCACCTTCGGCATGGACGAGCCGATGGGCTGCTACGACGACATCGAGGCCGCCGATGCGTTCGTGCTGTGGGGCTCCAACATGGCCGAGATGCACCCGGTGCTGTGGACGCGCGTGACCGACCGGCGCCTGAGCGGCAAGAACGTCAAGGTGGCGGTGCTGTCGACCTTCGAACACCGCTCGTACGAGCTGGCCGACATCGAACTCACCTTCACGCCGCAGACCGATCTGGCGATCCTCAACTACATCGCCCACCACATCATCAAGACCGGTCGCGTCAACAAGGAATTCATCGGCAAGCACGTCAACTTCAAGCTCGGCAACGACGACATCGGCTACGGGCTGCGGCCCGAGCATCCGTTGCAGAAGGCCGCCAAGAACGCCAACGATGTCGGCGGCGCCAAGCCGATGACGTTCGACGAGTTCGCGCAGTTCGTTGCCCGCTACGACCTCGACACCACCGCGCGGATGAGCGGCGTGCCGAAGAACCGGCTGGAGGCGCTGGCCGAGCTGTACGCCGATCCGAACATCAAGGTGATGTCGTTCTGGACCATGGGGTTCAACCAGCACACGCGCGGCGTCTGGTGCAACAACATGGTCTACAACATCCACCTGCTCACCGGCAAGATCTCCACGCCCGGCAACAGCCCGTTCTCGCTCACTGGCCAGCCGTCGGCGTGCGGCACGGCGCGCGAGGTGGGCACCTTCTCGCACCGACTGCCGGCCGACATGGTGGTGGCCAATCCCAAGCACCGCGCGCACACCGAAGAAATCTGGAAGCTGCCCGAGGGCACCATCCCGACCACGCCCGGCTACCACGCGGTGTTGCAGAACCGCATGCTGAAAGACGGCAAGCTCAATGCGTACTGGGTGATGGTCAACAACAACATGCAGGCCGCGGCCAACCTGATGCAAGAGGGCTATCCGGGCTACCGCAACCCCGACAACTTCATCGTCGTGTCCGATGTGTATCCCACCGTCACGGCGGTGGCGGCCGACCTGATCCTGCCGACCGCGATGTGGGTCGAGAAGGAGGGGGCCTACGGCAACGCCGAGCGCCGCACCCACTTCTGGCACCAGCTCGTCAGCGCACCGGGCGAATCGCGGTCGGACCTGTGGCAGCTGATGGAGTTTTCCAAGCGCTTCAAGACCGACGAGGTGTGGCCCGCCGAGTTGCTGGCCAAGAAGCCCGCACTGCGCGGCAAGACCTTGTTCGAGGTGCTGTTCCGCAACGGCCAGGTCGATCGCTTTCCACTGTCCGACATCGAGGCCGGTTACGACAACGCCGAAAGCAAGGCGTTCGGCTTCTACGTGCAGAAGGGCCTGTTCGAGGAGTACGCGCAGTTCGGCCGCGGCCACGGCCATGACCTGGCTCCGTTCGACACCTACCACCAAGTGCGCGGGCTGCGTTGGCCGGTGGTCAACGGCAAGGAAACGCTGTGGCGCTACCGCGAGGGGGCCGACCCGTACGTGAAGGCCGGGCACCGGCTTTCAGTTCTACGGCCATCCCGACGGCAAGGCGGTGATCTTCGCGCTGCCGTACGAGCCGCCACCCGAGGTGCCCGACAAGGACTATCCGTACTGGTTGTCCACCGGCCGCGTGCTCGAGCACTGGCACTCGGGTTCGATGACGCGCCGCGTGCCCGAGTTGCACCGCGCCGTGCCCAATGCCGTGTGCTACATGCACCCCGACGATGCCAAGGCACTCGGCGTGCGCCGCGGCAACGAAATCGAGGTCGCATCGCGTCGCGGCAGCATGCGCACGCGCGTGGAGACCCGTGGCCGCAACAAGCCGCCGCGCGGTCTGGTGTTCGTGCCGTGGTTCGACGCCAGCCAGCTGATCAACAAGGTGACGCTCGACACCACCGACCCGATCTCCCTGCAGACCGACTTCAAGAAGTGCGCGGTCAAGCTCGTGAAGGTGTGATGCGATGCGCGCCCGCTGCCTGATCCCCCGCTGGCTGGCGTGGCTCGCCGCGGCGGCGCTCGCCGCGGTGGCATCGGGCGTGGCCGCCGCGCCGCCCGGCTTCATCGATGCCGCGCGCGGCCCGGTGCCGATCGTTGAAGCCACGCAACCGCCGCGGCTGGGCAACGCCGTCAACGACGATGTGCGCCGCGCGCGCAACTACGGCACCCAGCCGCCGATCATTCCGCACCGCATCGATGGCTACCAGGTCGACAAGAACTTCAACAAGTGCCTCGATTGCCATGCGCGCGGCAAGACCGAGTTCAGCCAGGCCGTGCCGGTGAGCGAAACCCACTACATCGACCGCAGCGGCAAGGTGCTCGAGCAGATCTCCACGCGGCGCTACTTCTGCAACCAGTGCCACGTGGCGCAAGAAGCGGTCGCGCCGCTGGTCGACAACCACTTCCAGCGCCTGCCCGCTCCTGCGCAGGCGGCTCCCGCCGTGCCGGCACGCAAGCCCTGACCGGAATCACGCTGCATGTGGGCCCTTCTCAAACGGTACTGGCAAGTCATCCGCAGCCCCAGCCTGCACTTCAGCCTGGGGGTTCTCACGCTGACGGGTTTTGTCGGCGGCGTGGTGTTCTGGGGTGCGTTCAACACCGCGATGGAGTTCACCAACACCGAGGCGTTCTGCACCGGCTGCCACGAGATGCGCGACAACGTGTTCGCCGAACTGAAGAGCACCATCCACTACACCAACCGCTCGGGCGTGCGGGCCAAATGTTCCAACTGCCATGTGCCGCACGACTGGACCGACAAGATGGCGCGCAAGATGCAGGCCTCGAAAGAGGTGTGGGGCAAGGTGTTCGGCACCATCAACACACGCGAGAAGTTCCAGGACAAGCGGCTCGAGCTGGCGCAACACGAGTGGGCGCGCTTCAAGGCCAACGACTCGCTGGAGTGCCGCAACTGCCACGACTACGACTACATGGACTTCACGCGCCAAAGCGTGCGCGCGCAGAACATGCATTCGACGTACCTGGCCAGCAAAGAGAAAACCTGCATCGATTGCCACAAGGGCATCGCGCACCGCCTGCCGCACATCCCGCCCGGCGTGGCTCCGACCGACACGCCCGGGCAGGGCGTGCCCCTACCGGGTGGCTGAGCCGCCGGCTCAGACGATGGTGCCGATTTCGCTCGCAGGCGAGTCGACCGCCTGACTCGCCAGCATGCGCGCGAACAGCGGTTGGCGCGCGGCCAGCTCGCTCGCCGGTCCGCTGTCGACGACTCGGCCGGCCACGAGCAGCACCACGCGGTCGAAGTGCTTGAGCAGGCTCATGCGGTGCACCGCGGCCACGATGCAGGCATCGGCAAAGTGGCCGCAAAGCCGCTGCACCACCGACGATTCGGTCATCGGGTCGAGCGCGCTGGTGGGCTCGTCGAGCAGCAACAGCGAACGGTCGCGCGCCATGAACACGCCGCGCGCCAGGCACAGCCGCTGGCGCTGGCCGCCCGACATGTTGGCGCCGCCTTCACTGATGAAGGTGTCGAGCCCTTCACGCAGCGTGACCAGCACCTCGTCGAACGCACTGACGCGGATCGCCTGCTCGAGCGCGCCGGGCTCGGGCGTGGCGTCGAACACGATGTTGTCGCGCACGCTGGCCTCGAACACCTCGGCGTCTTGCGGAATCAGGGTGGCGATCGCGCCCAGGTGGTGCAAACCCGGTCGTTCAACGCCGTCGACGGCGATCTGCGCCGCACGCGGTTCGTACAGGCCGGCGAGCACGCGCATCAAGGTGCTCTTGCCGGATCCGCTCGGGCCGACGATGGCGATGCGCTCGCCCCGGCTCAGCCGCAGCGAGACGTCATGCAGCCGGCCGCGCGATGGCGCGCGATCGTCGGCCGCTGCACTGTCGTCGCCGGCGGGCCGGTGCTGCAGGCCGTTGATCTGGATCGTCTGCCATGTGCGTCAGCGCGACGGCCGGCGCGGCGGGGCGCTGCGGTGCCTGCCAGATCGGCCGGCCGCTGGCGTAGTCGGCGCGCGTGCGGGCCAGGCTCTGAAAGTTGCCCGCCATCGAGCCGATCACGCCGCCGGCCTGTTGTGCGTACTGATAGACCATGAACAGCGTGCCGAGCATCACCGTGCCGTGGCCGGTGCCGGTGTGCCACACGTAGCTCGCGACCAGGCCCCAGGTCAGGCACACGCTGAGGATGTCGACCGCGCACCACTTCACTTCATTGAGCACGATCATGCGGCGCAGCGGCACGAACACCGCCTCGAGCCGGCGCGCCAGCAACCGGTGCGTCGACGGCTGCAGGCGCAGGCACATCACGCTGCCGATGTTGCCCAGCACGTCGAGCACGCCCGCGGCATAGCGGCGCTCGGCCTGGTTCTCGTTCTCCGACAGCTTCATCATCGCCACGTCGCAACGCAGGATGACGCAGGCCACCACCACGTACCCTGCGCAAGCCACCAGCGAAAGCCAGGGCGCCAGCAGCCACAGCGCGACCAGCGGACCGAAGAAGTTGACCGCGCTTTGCAGATAGATGAACTGGCTCTGCGCGAAGTTCTGCAACGCACGGCTGCTTTGCGACACGCGCTGCTGCAGCTCGCCCGAATGGTGTTGCTCGTGCCACTGCAACGGCGCATCGGCCAGCCGCGCATGCAGCGAGTGCGCCACCAGCTGCCGCACGCGCACGCCCACGTTGCGCTCGAGAATCCGTCCGGGGCCGTGCAGGCACCAGGCGCACACCGAGATCAGCACGACCGCGGCGACCCACAGGCCGGCCTGCATCAGTGCACCCGCGCCGCCTTGCTGCAGCGTGTCGATGGCGCGCGCGGCGGCCCATGGTGCCATCAGCTTCACCAGCTGCGAGGCGACGAGCAGCGCGGCCGAGCCGAGCAAGGGCCAGCGTGCGCCCTGGGCATGTCGCCAGAGACTGGCGTAAAGCTGGGGAATGGAGGCGGGGGCGGGGGACGAACTCGAAGACGACACGAGCGAAGACGGCAAGGGTGACAACAACCTGGACGGAGCAGACAGCGATCGTGCCCGTCCCTCGAGCCGATCAACGCACGAGCGGCGCAGGCGGCGAAACGTTCTCCCAGTGGACGTGCGTTGCGTCACACAAGCAGCAGCCGACGGGCCGGGTGACGCCGGCCGATTAAGCTGCATGCCATGCAAACGCGTGATGTCGCTGAACTGCTCCTGCTCAGCGTGTTGTGGGGTGCGGCGTATCTGTTCATGCGCGCCGCGGTGCCGGCGTTCGGGCCCGGGCCGCTGATCGCCTTGCGCATGGCCATCGCCGCCCTGGTGCTGTTGCCCTTGCTCACCTGGCGCGGCGGCATCGGCCAGTTGAGCGCGCACCCGGTGGCGTTGCTGGTGCTGGCACTGCCGTTCACCGCGTTGCCGTTCCTGATGCTGGGCTTTGCCGCGCAGCACCTGACCGCCGGACTGTTGTCGGTGCTCAATGCCACCGCGCCGCTGTTCGCTGCCTTGCTGGCCCACTTCGTGTACCACGAGCGGCTGGGCCGTTGGCGCGGTGCCGGGCTGGTGATCGGCTTTGGCGGCGTGGCGCTGCTCACCGCGGGCAGCGTGTCGTTCAAATCGACCGATGGACTGCTGGCCGTGGGTGCGGTGCTGTTGACCTCGGCACTGTGGTCGGTCGGCGCCAATTTCACGCGCCGTCGACTCGGCGGGATGGACAACCTGGCGTTGACGGTCGGCAGCCTCGCACTGGCCAGTCTGGCGGTGGCGCCGTTGGCGGCGGTCACGTGGCCGACGGAACCACCGCCGCTGCGCGCCTGGATGGAGATGGCGTTTCTCGGCGTGGGCAGCTCGGGGCTCGGCTTCCTGCTGTACTACCGCCTGCTGCGCCGCATCGGCACCGTGCGCGCGATGTCGGTGACCTTTCTCAATCCGGTGGTGGCTTGATCGCGGGTGCGCTGTACCTGGGCGAGGTCCTCACCTGGCAGACGTTGACCGGCGCCGCGGTGGTGCTGATGGGCACGGCGCTGTCGCTGGGCCTGTGGCCGAGACGGCCGCGCGAGCAATCGCAAACGCGCATCGAGCCGTAGTGACGCGCTGCGCGCAGCGGCTGCACGCGGTTTCAGACGTGAAGCGCGGCGGGTAGACCACCTGCGCGGCGAGCTTGTGGCGCTTCACGTCGGCCAGCAGCCGCTCGACGACCAGCTTCATGAAGAAGAAGCCGAGCTTCGGGTTCTGGTAGTACAGGCGATAGATCTGCTCGTCGGTCATCTGGTAGAGCTCGCAGTCGGTCTCGCAGACGATGGTCACCGTGCGCGTCTTCTCCGGCGAGAACAGGCCGATCTCGCCGATCAGGTCGCCGGCGCCGAGGGTCGCGTTGATGCCTTCGAGGCGCAGCGTGCCGCTGGCCACGTAGAAGATCTCGTCGGCCTTGTCGCCCTCGCGGAACAGCACGTGCCCGGCATGGTGCTTGTGCAGGTGCATGTGCGGCAGCAGCCACTCCGACACCGGCGACTTCTCGGTGACCTCCTCGATCTGCTTGGTCAGCCGCAGGATCTCGACCAGCCGCTTGGCATTCATCGGCAGCAAGATGACGTTGAGCAGGAACTCGGGCAGCACGGCCAGCTGGGCGAAGTCGAACCGCAGGTGGAACACGCTGTAGACGATCAGCGCCACATTGCTGCACAGTGACAGCACGCGCAGCGGCACCATGCCGCGCATGAAGTGGCTGGCCAGGTAGAGCGCGCCGCCGAGAAGGCCGACGAACGTGATGATGTCGAAATGCATGGGCGTGAATTCCTTCGGCGGTACCTGCGACCGCCACGACGACGCGCGATTGTGCCCGCACAACGACCGCAGTGCCCCCGCACGGCGCCAGCAGCGGTTCTGATAAATTGCGCCCAGCATGGCCCTACCCAGCGAAGCCGCGACGTCACCGGCGTCACCGCGCTACGGTGGCGTCGCCATCTCCTTTCACTGGGTGCTTGCGCTGGCCATCGTGGCGTCCTTCAGCCTCGGCGTGTACATGCACGACCTGCCGTTCTCGATCGCGCGCATCAAGCTGTTCAACTGCCACAAGTGGGCCGGCATCACGATCCTGGCGCTGTCGCTGCTGCGCCTGCTGTGGCGCCTCACGCACCGGCCGCCGCCGCTGTCGCCGCGCCAATTGGCCGTGATGCCCGCGTGGCAGCAGCGCGCCGCCAAGGTGTCGCACGGGTTGATGTACGTGCTGTTCTTCGCCGTGCCGCTGCTGGGCTGGGCCTACAGCTCGGCGGCCGGCCTGCCGATCGTCTGGTTCGGCGTCCTGCCGCTGCCGGACTTCGTGCCGGTCAACAAGCGACTTGGCCAACGCGTTGCTCAAGCCACTGCACTGCCTATGCGGCGTTCACGCTGGGCGGCGTGGTGTTGCTGCACGTGGCGGCGGCTTTCAAGCACCAGTTCATCGACCGCGACGGCCTGATGTCGCGCATGTGGTTCACGCAGCGTTAGGAACCCACCCATGAAACTTGCTCGTCGATTTCTCTGGATGGCGTGCGTTGGTGCTCTGTGCGGCCTCCGCCGGCGCACAGACGCCGATCCGCCTGCAGCCCTCGCAGAGCGAGGTGGTCTTCGTGACCAAGCAGATGGGCGTGCCGGTCGAGGGCAAGTTCAAGACCTTCGACGCCACGCTCGATCTCGACCCGAAGAAGCCCGAGTCCGGCAGCATCAGCGTGCAGATCACGATGCTCAGCGGACTGCTGGGCGTGCCGGAGGCCGATGCGGAGCTGCCCAAGTCGATCTGGTTCGACGTCGCGAAGTTTCCCGAGGCCACCTTCAAGTCGACCGCCATCAAGGGCCTGGGCAACGGCAAGTTCATGGTCGACGGCAAGCTGACCATCAAGGGCAACGTGCGCGACGTGGGCGTGCCGGTGACGATCACGCAGTCGGGCGGGACTTCCACCGCCATCGGCAGCTTCGTCGTCAAGCGAGCTCGACTTCAAGATCGGCGAAGGCGAATGGACCGACACCACGGTGGTGGCCAACGACGTCCAGGTGCGATTCAAGCTGGCGTTCACGGGCCTGGGCCCGCTATGAGACCGTTGCGCTGCATGGTTGCGATCGGCGCCGCGATGGCCAGCGCGTTGGCGCTGGCGCAGGCCGATGCGCCCAACTACGCCATCGATCCGACCCACACCTTCGTCAACTACGAAAACGGCCACTACGGCACCACCACCAACCGCGGCCGCTTCAGCACCAAGGACGGCACGCTGTTCTTCGACCGCGCCGGGCAGCACCGGCAAGGTCGAGATCATGATCGACATCATCTCCGTCAACACCGGCGTCGACTTCCTCAACCGGCAGATCCAGGGCAAGGACTTCTTCAACGTGGCCGACTTTCCCATCGGCACCTTCAAGTCGGACAAGTTCGTCTTCAACGGCGACAAGGTCAGCGAGGTGCACGGCCAACTCACGCTCAAGGGCCAGACCCATCCGGTGATGCTGAAGGCGAACAAGTTCAACTGCTACATCAACCCGCTGGTCAAGCGCGAGGTTTGCGGCGGCGATTTCGAGACCACCATCCAGCGCAGCCAGTGGGGCATGCTGTGGGGCCTGCAGTTCGGCTTCGAGGATGCGGTCCGGTTGCTGATCCAGATCGAGGCGATCCGGCTCCAGTAGAGACTGCGCTGCGTGTGACTCCGCACAGTCTTGAAAGAGGGCGGCGCCAGCCGCTCGCACCGATCAAACTCGCTAAAGAAAGTCGCGCAGCGACTTTCTTTAGCGCACCTACAGCAGGTCCTCGGGCACCAGCACCGACAGCACCTCGAGCATCATGCGCGACCAGAAGTCGGTCTCCGGCTCCTCGACCAGCACCTCGGTCTGGCCGATGCCCACGGTGCTCCACTGCAGGGTCTCGCCGTCGCTCGCCAGGCGCACCCGGTAGGCGCCCTGGCTCTTGATCACGTCGACCAGCTTCAGCACCTGCTGCGCCAGCGCCGGGCTCTGGATGAACAGGCCCATCTCGGTGTTGTGCCGGTCGGAGCGCGGGTCGAAGTTCATCGATCCGATGAACACCCGCTCGCGGTCGATGACGGCGCTCTTGGCATGCAGCCGGCCGATCGACGTCGAAAAGCGCCCCAGGCGCAGGCTGCGGCTGACGCGTTGCGGGCTCAGCTCGTACAGCTCCATGCCCATGGCCAGCATCTGCGGGCGGTAGCGGCGGTAGCCGGTGTGCACCACCGGCTCGTCGGTGGCGGCCAGCGAATTGGTCACCAGCGTGAACGCCACGCCGCGCTGGGCGCGGTCGCCGCAGCACCTCGATGCCGTCGCGGCCGGGCACCAGGTACGGGCTGGTGATGACCACGTCGCGGCGCGCCCGGCGGATCAGCTCGATCACGTTGTAGCGCACGCTGTCGACGTCGGCGATGCGGCACCGCGGCATAGGTCGATCTCGCGTCCCATGACCTTGCTCGGGCGAATCGGCGTAGGCCTCGCGCATCGGCCCAGATCAGGCCGAGCTTGCCGGCGTCGAGTTCGTTCACGATCGGGCTGTAGCCGAGCACGTCGTTCGGCGGCGGCGGCTCGGGCGGCGGCGTGGTGTCGGCGCCGGTCATGTGCTCGAACGCCTGGCGCAGTGCCTCGGCCGGCTGCTCGGCGCGGACGATGGCCGCCAGCGGGTACGTCCACGGGCTGTTCCAGTACTCGTCGAAGATGTTCGACAGCCGCGCGCAGGATCGGCGCCGATGATGAAGGTGTCCAGGTCGACGAAGTTGGCGCCTTCGCTGGTCATGAAGTACTCGTCGGCGATGTTGCGCCCACCGGCCACCGCCATCACGCCGTCGGCGATGAACAGCTTGTTGTGCATGCGCCGGTTGACGCGGCTGAACTCGTGCATCGAGCTGGCGAAGCGCGTCAGCAGGTTGCGCCGCCAGCCGGGGAACGGGTTGAACAAGCGCACCTCGACGTTGGGGTGCGCGTCGAGCGCCGAGCAGCAACGGTCGTCGGAGCCGGCGGTGTACAGATCGTCCAGCAGCAGGCGCACCCGCACGCCGCGGCTGGCCGCGTCGCGCAGCGTGCGCAGCAGGAAGCGGCCGGTGCGGTCGTCGTGGATCTGGTAGTACTGCACGTCGAGCGAGCGCTCCGTCCGCCGCGCCAGTTCCAGCCGCGCCTGCAGCGCGAACTGGCCGGTCGGCAGCAGCCGGAAGCCGCTCTGTTCGGGGTCGGCGGTCGAGGCGGTGGCGATGCGCGCCAGCGCCGTGTCGGGCGCCGGCGGCATGGCCAAGGTCGGCGCGCGCGGCGGCAGCACGGGCAGCATCGAGCAGCCGGCCAGCCAGGCCAGGCTGCCGGCCAGCGCGGCGCGTCGCGTCCAGCGCGCCAGCAGGGTCGATGTCGCGGCAAGCCAGGCGGTCATCGGCTCACGTCGTCATCGGCTGCATGGCGCCTATTCTGACCGCTGCGTCACGGGCGGGCTGTCGCACCGCGGCCACTCGGGGTTCACCGCGTTCACGCGCCGCGGCTCACGCCCGATAGCCGTCGCGCAGCTCCCGCTTGAGCACCTTGCCGATCGCGCTGCGCGGCAGCTCGTCGAGCAGCTTCAGATCGGCCAGGCGCTGCGTCTTGCCGACGCGTTCGTTGAGCCAATGTTTGATGGCATCGGGCGCATCGCCGTGCCCGGTGCGGCGCACCACGAAGGCGACCGGCGTTTCGCCCCATTGTTCGCTGGCCACGCCGACCACCGCGACGTCGGCCACCGCCGGGTGCTGGCGCAACTCGGCCTCGAGGTCGCTCGGATAGATGTTGAAGCCGCCGCTGATGATCATGTCCTTGCGCCGGTCCATCAGCACCAGGAAGCCGTCTTCGTCGAAGCGGCCGACGTCGCCGGTGCGGATGAAGCGGCGGCCTTTCGCGTCGAACCACTCGGCCTCGCGCGACTTGGCCGCCTGGTTGTGGTAGCCGAGCATCATGCTCGACGAGCGGCCCACCACTTCGCCGATCACGTCGGCGCCGTTGGGCAACTCGCGGCCGTCTTCGTCGATCAATCGGATCTCGTGCCCTTCGGCAGGCTGGCCCACTGTGTGCAGCTTGTTCGGGTGCAGGTGGCAATACAGGATGGTGCTGCCGCCGCCCTCGGTCATGCCGTAGTACTCGGTGAGACCGCCCGGCCAGCGGCGCAGCACCTCGGCCTTGAGCTCGGCGCGAAACGGCGCGCTGGTGCAGGCCTTGAATCGAAAGCTCGACAGGTCGTAGCGGTGAAAGTCGGGCCACGCCATCAGGCGCTGGTATTGCACCGGCACCAGCATCGTGTGGGTGGCGCGGTGCTTCTCGGCCAGCTCGAGGTACGACGCGCAGTCGAACTTCGGCTGCAGCACCACGGCGCCGCCGCGCGCCAGCGTGGGGATCACCACCACCAGCGTGGTGTTGGAGTACAGCGGCGTGGCGATCAACGTGACGCCGTCGGGGCCGTAGCCGCCGGCTTCGGCGCGCCGCACCTGGCTCCAACGCATCGAGTGCGGTTGCACGATGCCCTTGGGCGTGCCCGTGGTGCCCGAGGAGTAGATGATGTTGAACGGCCACGCCGGATCGATCGCCACCGCCTGCCCGCGCGAGCCGGCAGGGGCCAGCCACGACGACAAGCGCGTGTCGCCCTCCGATTCATCGAGGCGGATGCGCTGCACCTGGGCGCCGGTGAGTCCGGCCGGCACCGCTTGTGCATTGGCGGCGTCGAGAAACAGATGCCTGGCGCCGGCGTCGGCCGTCATGCCGGCGATTTGCGCCGGCGTGCTGCTCGGTGCCAGCGGCGCCACCGCGATGCCGGCGCGCAGCGCACCCATGAACAGCACGAGGTAGGCGTTGTTCGCATAGGCGCAGATGGCGATCGCCTCGCGCGGCTTCAGGCCGTCGCGCTGCAGGGTGGCCGCCACGCGGTCCATTTCGGCATCGAGCTGGGCATAACTCATGCGCTGCTCGCCGCACACCAGTGCGATCGACTCGGGCCGCGCGCGCGCGTGCGCGGCGATCAGGTCGGGCAGGGTCTGGAAATCGGGCAGCGGCTCGGCGGCCGCGACGGTGATCGGCGCAGTCATGCGAAGAGCATAGCGGCCAACCGATGCCCCAAGCCCCGGAGCTCAGGTCGCGTCGACGGTGTTGCGCGCGGCTGCCGCCTGCGGCAGCGTCTGCAGGCCGGTGAACAGCGGCAGCGCGTACAGCTCGAACACGTTGCCGGCGTGCGCGCCCGGCACCCAGCGTTCCAGCTCGGCCGCGGCGTTGACCATGCCGTTGACCACCTGCGCGGCAATCGACGGATCGACGATTCGCATCGAGCCGTCGGACATGCCCTCGACCACCAGCGCACCGAAGCGTTCGCCGAGCCGGCCCATCGTGCGCCGCGTGTCGCTGCGGATCGCATCGGGCAGGCCGGTCCAAGCGGTCACGCGCAGCAGCGGCCCTTGCGGCGACATCTGGTAGGCCAGCAAGGCGCGGCAGGCCACGGCCAGCCGCTCCAGGCCGCTGCCGGCGCTCGACAGCGCGGCGCTCTGCGCCGCCCGCACCACCGCGAAGGTGCGCTCGAAGCACGCGGCGACGAGCTCTTCCTTGGTTTCGTGGTGGTGGTAGAACGAACCTTTGGTGAGCTGCAGCTCGGCCGCGATGCGATCGACCGATGCGCCCGGATAGCCTTGTTCGTTCACCAGGCGCGTCGCGGCGCGCAGGTAGGCCGCGCGCGTGTCGTTGGCGTTGTCGGCGGCACCGTGGAACTCCGGTGCCAGATCGATCGCCGACATGCTGGTCGCGGCCACCGCCCGCCCTTGGGCCGCGACGCCGAACAACACCAGGTCGGCCATCTGGCCGGCGGCGCGCGCATAGTCCACCGGCTCGTAACGCGCGATCCACGCGCGCGCCCACGACACGCTGGACAACAACAGGTGGGCGCGTGCGTTGCGCGCCGGCGCATCGAGCCGCGGCTGGCCCGGCGTGTCGAGCAGTGCGCGCACGTGGCGAAACATCTGCGTGTAGGCCTCGGTCATGCGCGTGCCGTGCGGCGGTGCCAGCGACAGCAGGTCGCTGAACACGATCAGCTCGGCATGGCGGCCGTCGGCGATGTCGGCCAGCAGCTTCAGGTAGCCGACGAAGAAGAAGCGGATGCGCTGCGCCAGCGTGCGCTGCTCGGCGGCGGCGATCGCGATGTCGCTCAGCGCGTCGATGGCACGCTGCAGGCAGGCCGTCGGCGAGGTCTTCTTTCTTGCGGTAGTAGTAGGTGAGGCTGTTGGTCGCCAGGCCGACGCGGCGTGCCAGGTCGGACAGCAGCCCGCCCTTGATGCCGTGCTGGTTGAACAGCCGCGCCGCGCCGTCGAGGATGGCCTCGCGCTTGTCGTCGAAGCGTTCGGTCATCTGACCCCCTTGGTGCCTGCGGCACCGTCCCCCATGGCTCCAAGGGAGCCTCTGCGCGGCTCCTGGGGAGCGAGCCATCTTGGGGCGGCCCGGCGATGGCTCATGCCGCAACCGCTTTCCTGTGAAATCGGGATGGCCGCGCGGTGCAGGTGGCACGCCACCGAGCGCTCCGGCGACAGCTCGACCAGCGGCGGATCCTCCTGGCTGCACACGGCCATCGCATGCGGGCAGCGCGGGTGGAAGCGGCAGCCGCTCGGCGGGCGCATCACGCTGGGCACTTCGCCGCGCAGGATCTGGCGCGGGCGCTGGGCTTTCGACCACCGGGTCGGCCACCGGCACCGCCGACAGCAGCGCCTGCGTGTACGGATGCCGCGGTTCGCGAAACAGCGTGTCGCGATCGGCGATCTCGACGATGCGGCCCAGGTACATCACGGCCACGCGGTGGCTGATGTGGCGCACCACCGCGAGGTCGTGCGCGACGAACAGGTACGACAGATGCAGCCGCTGCTGCAGCTCCATCAGCACGTTGATCACCTGCGCCTGGATCGACACGTCGAGCGCCGACACCGGCTCGTCGCAGATCACCAGGCTCGGCTCGAGCGCCAGCGCGCGGGCGATGCCGATGCGCTGGCGCTGCCCGCCGGAGAACTCGTGCGGATACCGCTCGGCCATGTCGGGCAGCAGGCCCACCGTGGACAGCAGCTGCGCCACGCGGTCGCGGTATTCCGCGCGCGTTTTGTGGATGCCGTGCACGGCCAGCGGCTCGCCGACGATGTCGCGCACCTTCATGCGCGGATCGAGCGAGCCGTACGGGTCCTGGTACACCATCTGCATGCGGCGCCGAAAGCGCCCGCTGGTGCGGTCGGCCGTGGTGATGTCCTCGCCTTCGAAATGGATGCGACCCGCCGTGACCGGCTGCATGCGCAGCACCGCGAGGCTGGTGGTGGTCTTGCCGCATCCGCTTTCGCCGACCAGGCCCAGCGTCTCGCCGCGCCTGAGCGTGAACGACACGCCGTCGACCGCTTTCACCACGCCCACCGAGCGCCTGAACAGCACGCCGCGCGTCAGCGGGAAGTGCACCTTGAGGTCTTCGACGCGCAGCAGCGCGTCGCCGTGGGTTGCGCTGGCTTGTGTGCTCACGGCAACGCCCCTTGCGGGCTGCGCGCGACGGCGCGCGCGGCGCCGGTGTCTCCCGCCAGATCGAGCAGGCAGGCGTGCATGTGCATGGGTTGTGCAGCCGACACCGCGCGCAGGCGCGGCCGCGTGGTGTGGCACGCGTCGACGGCCAGCGTGCAGCGCGGCGCGAACGCGCAGCCGGCGGGCAGCGCGGCGAGATCTGGCGGGCTGCCGTCGATGGGCACCAGCCGCTCGCCAGCGGGTCCGTCGAGGCGTGGCACGCTGGCCAGCAGGCCGCGCGTGTACGGGTGCTGCGGCTGGCCGTAGAGTGAGCGCGCGGGGGCCGTCTCGACCACGCGGCCGCCGTACATCACCACCACGCGGTCGGCGTAGCGCGCCACCACGCCGAGGTCGTGCGTGATCAGGATCAGCGCGGCGCCGGTCTCGCGCGTGAGCTCTTTCAGCAGATCGAGGATCTGCGCCTGCACCGTCACGTCGAGCGCGGTGGTGGGCTCGTCGGCGATGATCAGGCGCGGCTTGCAGGCCAGCGCCATCGCGATCATCGCGCGCTGGCGCATGCCGCCGGAGTATTGATGCGGATAGGTGTGCAGCCGGCTGGCCGCATCGGGGATGTGCACTTTTTCGAGCAGCACGCGTGCGGCGTCGAGCGACTGCGCCCAGCTCAGCCCACGATGCAGCTGCACCGGCTCGGCGATCTGCATGCCGACGGTCAGCGACGGGTTCAGCGACGACATCGGCTCCTGGAAGATCATCGCGATGCGATCGCCGCGGATGGCGCGGATGTCGCCGATCGCTGAGCTTGAGCAGGTCGCGTCCTTCGAACACGATCTGGCCGGCGGCGATCTCGCCCGGCGGATTGGGAATCAGGCGCAGGATCGACAGCGCGGTGACGCTCTTGCCCGAGCCCGACTCGCCGACGATGGCCACCGTTTCGCCGGCCGCAACGTCGAACGACACCTCGTCGACCGCGGTCACGGTGCCACGGTCGGTGCGGAACCTCGTGGTCAGTCCGCGAACGCTGAGCAGCGGTTCGGTCATATCAACCGTTCAGGCGAAACCCATCTTCTTCTTCATCTCCTGGTCGACCCAGATGCGCGAATAGATCGGCCATGGCCGCACCGCGCCGGCGCGCACCTCGCCGCCGTAGTTCTTGACCCATGGCCACCAGGCGCGGTAGACGTACTGCGTGGGCAGCCAGATGTAGGGTGCTTTGTCGACGATCTCGCGGATCATCTCGCGCGCCAGCGCCTGGCGCTTGCCCTCGTCGCGCTCCTCGTACATCGCATCGATCTTCTTGCTGAACGCCGGGTCGTTCCACTGCGACGGGTTCCACACCTGCCCGGGCACGAAGTTCTTGCGCAGCGTCGTCAGCGGGTTGGTGTGGCCGTTGTTCATCAGGTAGCCGGGCGCGTTGGTGCGCGTGGTCATCGCCGACAGAAACGCCGGGTACTCCATCGTCTGCACCTCGACCTTCACGCCCACCTGTTCGAGGTAGGCCTGCAACAGCGACATCAGGTCGGGATGGTCCACCGCCACCGACGACAGCTGGGTCTTGAAGGTGAAGCCGTTCGGGTATCCGGCCTGCGCCAGCAGCTGCTTGGCCTTTTGCGGGTTGTAGGTGAACAGCTCCTTCACCGAGTCGGGCATGCTCGACAGCGGCTCGAAATAGCCGCCGTAGTCGGGGTGCTGCGGAAAGGCGAACATCTCGGCGTTGCCGCCGTAGTACGCCTTGATGATCTCCTCCTTGTTGATCGCCATGTTCAGCGCACGCCGCACGCGCACGTCGTCGAACGGCTTGGTGTCCACGCGCATCGCCAGGTAGGTGCCGGCCATCGCCAGCGACCGCTCCCACTTGAGCTGCGGCGCATTCTTCTTCAGCTCGTCGACGTGCTGCCAGCGGATCGCCTCGAGCATGTCGAGCTTGGCGGTGCGCAGCGCGGTGAGGAAGGTGGCTTCGTCCTTGATCGTGCGGTAGACGATCTGGTCGACGAACGGCAGCTTGTACTCGGTGTCGCCGATCTTCTCCTTGTCCCAGTAGTTCGGGTTCTTGACGTAGGTGTTGGAGTTGCCCGACACGAAGTCCTGCAGGATGAACGGCCCGGTGCCGTTGGTGTTCTTCCAGTTGGTGGCGCCGGCGTCGGCCACCTCCTTGGGCACGATGGCCGAGTAGTAGCCGTAGCCGAAGCGGTAGTCCCACTCGGCGTTGTACTCAGCGAACTCGAACACCACGGTGTGGCGGTCGCTCGCCGACACCTTCTTCACATGGTCGAAGTAGTTGGCCGTCTTCTTCGGGCTGGTTGACAGCCGGGTGAAGCTGAACACCACGTCGTCGGCCACCAGCTCGCGCGCCTTCATCACGCCGGCCTTCTCGGGGAACATCACGCCCTTGCGCAGCTTGATCTCGAGCTTGAGCGGATCGACCCAGCGCCACGATTCGGCGAGCTCGCCTTTGATCGCGTCGGGCGGGATCCAGGCGTCGGCGTAAAAGGTGTGCTTGCCGCCGTTGCGCTTGGACTTCGACAGATCGGCGGCGAACAGCTGCTCGTACATGCCGCCGTCGTGGTTGATCTTCCAGGCCCAGTCGGCCGGGTCCCACGACAGCGCCGACAGCGTGACGTAGATGGTGCCGATCTCCAGCTTGCCACCGTATTTGGGCGCCTCGGGGCGCGATGCCTGCGCGCGGGCGAGCGTGGGCATCAAGCTGGCGGCCAGCACCAGCTGCGTGGCCTGGCGGCGGCGCATCCCGTTCTTCGACAGTGCGGTCTTCTTCATCGCTTGTCTCCTTGACTGCTTTGGTTTTCAGCGCGATCCGCGCATGCGCGGCTTCCTCAGCGTGACCCGCGCATGCGCGGGTCGAGCAGGTCGCGCAAGGCATCGCCGAACACGTTGGTGGCGTAGACGACGACGGTGAGGCACAGCCCGGGCGCGAGTGCGAGCCAGGGCCCATGGAACATGAAGGTGCGGCCGCTGCCCGACAGCATGCCGCCCCAGGTGGGCGTGGGCGGCGGCACGCCCAGGCCGAGGAATGCGAGGCCCGATTCGGCCAGGATCACCGTGCCCACGCGGGTGGTGAACAGCACGATCAGCGGCGGCATCACGTTGGGCAGGATGTGGCGCCACAGGATGCGCAACCACGAGGCGCCGATCGATTGCGCGGCGTGCACGTACATGTTCTCGCGCACGCTGATCACGGCGCTGCGCACGATGCGCGAGCCGGCGATGCCGAGCAGCAATCCGAGCGTGCCGACGGTCTGGTACACGCCGGGGCCGAGCACCGACACCACGACGATCAGGATGATCAGGTCCGGAAACGTCATCCACGCATCGACGAAGCGCTGCAGCGCGAGGTCGAAGCGGCCGCCGAAGTAGCCGCTGACGATGCCGATCACCGCCGAGATGATCGTGGCCAGCGCGGCACCCGACAGACCGATGATCACCGAGATCTGCGCGCCGTAGATGCAGCGCGACAGCACGTCGCGGCCGAGATTGTCGGTGCCGAACCAGTGCGCCATCGACGGCGGCTTCAATCGGTCGAGCGGCGCGATCTGGTTGAAGCCGTAGGGCGCGAGCAGCGCGGCGAACACGCCGATCAGCACGAACAGCAGCATGATCACGCCGCCGGCGGCGCCGAGCGGCTTGTCGCGGAACAGGCGCTTGATGAAGCCCGCGGGCCTCAGCGGCACGATGGTGCCGGCCAGGCTCTTGGCGATCGGGTCGATGACGGGAACGACGGCGGCCATGTCAGCGGTGCGTCCGGTGGTTCATCGGTACCGCACCTTCGGGTCGAGCCAGCCGTAGCTCAAGTCGACCGCCAGGTTGATCAGCATCACCGCCACGCCGACCGCGAGGAACACGCCGGTGATGATCGGATAGTCGCGCTGGTTCACCGCATCGAGCAGCAACAGGCCCATGCCCGGGATGACGAAGATCTGCTCGATGATCACCGCGCCGCCGATCAGGATCGGCGCCTGCAGGCCGACCAGCGTGATCACCGGGATCATCGCGTTGCGCAGCGCGTGGCGCATCACCACCATGCGTTCGCTCAGGCCCTTGGCCCAGGCGGTGCGGATGTAGTCCTGGCGCAGCACCTCGAGCATCAGCGTGCGCGTGAGCCGCATCGTGATCGCCGACAGCGCCATGCCGAGGATCACGGCCGGCAGCGCCATCTGCTTGAGATTGGCCCACGGGTTGTCGGTGAAGTGCGTGAAGTGCACCGGCGGCGACCAGCCCCACCAGATCGATGGGAACACCACCACCATCGTGCCGACCCAGAAGCTCGGCGCCGCCAGCATCAGGATCGAGAACGAACGTGTCAGGTAGTCGCCTGCGGTGTCCTGCCGGATCGCCGAGTACACGCCGATCGGGATGGCAAGCGACAGCGCCACGATCAGCGCCATCAGGCCGAGCTGGAACGTGACCGGCAGCCGGGCGAGCAGCAACTCGCGCACCGGCGTGTTCTGCCACAGCGAGTGGCCAAGGTCGGCCTGCAGCGCGTTGCCGACCCAGCTGACGTACTGCTCGAGCACCGGCTTGTCCAGGCCGAGCGCCGCCACGATCTGGTCGCGGCTCTTCTTGTCGGCGGCCACGTCGTTCTGGCTCATCATCAAGTCGATGATGTCGCCCGGGATCATGCGGATCGTGATGAACACGATCACGGTGGCGACCAGCAACGTCGGCACCAATGCGAGCAGACGGCGCGCGAGATAGGCACCCATCAACGCACCCGCGGGAGCGCCAGCATCAGCACCATCGCGGTTTGTCTCCTTGTCGCGTTTTCGAGTTCGCGGTATGGTTGCGGCGGCTGTTATAGACCAGAACAAATCGAACATCCATCGGTTTCGATTGGAAATCTGGCCCTGTCTAGGGAAAGCACCCATGCGGCGTTCCCGATGATTGAACACAGGAGACACGAGTGAGCGCCAACGCGGCCACCGCCGACACCTTCGCACTCGACGCGTTTCGCCGCGACACGCGCGCGTGGCTCGAGGCCAACTGCCCGCCGGAGATGCGCCAGCCGGTGAAGAGCGAGGGCGATGTCTGCTGGGGCGGCAAGCGCTTCAAGTTTCAGAGCGAGGCCCAGCGGCAATGGATGCAGCGCATGGGCGAGCGCGGCTGGACCGTGCCGACGTGGCCGCGCGAATACGGCGGCGGCGCGCTGTCGCACCGCGAGGCCGCGGTGCTGCGCGAGGAGATGGCGGCGCTGAAGTGCCGTGCGCCGTTGCAGAGCTTCGGCATCTGGATGCTCGGGCCGGCGCTGCTCAAGTACGGCAGCGAAGAGCAGAAGCGCCATTACCTGCCGCAGATCGCGCGCGGCGAGATCCGCTGGTGCCAGGGCTACTCGGAACCGAACGCCGGTTCCGACCTCGCCTCGCTCGCCACGCGCGCCGAGGTTCACGACGAGCACTTCGTCGTCACCGGCCAGAAGGTCTGGACCTCGTATGCCGACAAGGCCGACTGGATCTTCTGCCTGGTGCGCACCGACAGCGCCAAGAAGCACACCGGCATCAGCTTCGTGCTGATCGACATGACGTCGCCCGGCATCAGCACCAAGCCGATCCAGCTGATCTCGGGCGCATCGCCGTTCTGCGAGACGTTCTTCGATCAGGTGTAGGTGCCGCGCGCCAACCTGGTGGGCGAATTGAACGCGGGCTGGACCATCGCCAAGTACCTGCTGACGCACGAGCGCGAGATGATCGGCGCCATCGGCGAACGCTCGGCGCCACGGCCGGTGGGCCGCTTCGCCGCCGAACGGCTCGGGCGCGACGAGCACGGGCGCGCCGAGCGATCCGGTGCTGCGCGGCGAGATCGCGCGCTTCGAGGTCGACGAGGCGGCGTTTCGCGCCTGGATGAAGATGGTCGGCGAGCAGGCGCGCGCCGGCGAGGCGCACCCGGCGGTGTCGTCGGGCCTCAAGTACTACGGCGCCGAGCTGAACAAGCGGCGCTGGGAATTGATGATGGCCATCGGCGGCGCCGATGCGCTGGAGTGGGAGGGCGAACGCTCGCAGCAGGGCGCGGCCGCACGCACCTGGCTGCGCACCAAGGCCAACTCGATCGAAGGCGGCACGAGCGAGGTGCAGCTCAACGTGGTGGCCAAGCGCATCCTCGGCTTGCCCGGGAGCTCGTGAAGTCGCGATGACTCTGGGATCCTCGACGAACAACGCCGCATGCTGCGCGACAGCGCGCAGAACTTCCTGAGCGAACGCGCGCCGGTGTCGCACCTGCGCGCGCTGCGCGATGGCAACGAGGCCGATGGTCACAGCCCGGCGCTGTGGCGGGCCTTCGGCGCGCAGGGCTACAGCGCCACGCTGGTGCCCGAATCGCATGGCGGCCTCGGGCTCGGCGTGGCCGAAGCGGGCCTGATCGCCGAGCAGATCGGCCACACGCTGGCGCCGTCGCCCTACTTCTCGACGGCGGTGCTGTCGGCATGGTTGCTGAAGACCGCCGGTGGCGCGGCACAACAGCAGGCCTGGCTGCCGCGCATCGCCGCGGCGGAAGCGATCGTCGCCTTGGCGGTCGACGAGCAGTCGCGCCACAAGCCGAGCGCGCTGGCCACCACGGCGGCGCGCGACCACGGCGGCTGGCGCCTCGATGGCCAGAAGCTGCTGGTGCTCGACGGCCACGTGGCCGATGCGTGGATCGTGGCGGCGCGCGCCGATGGCGGCACCGCGCTGCTGCTGGTGCCCAAGGGCACGGCCGGCGTCGCCGTCGAGCGCACGCGGATGGTCGATGCGCACAACGCGGCGCGCCTGCGCTTCGACGGCGCGCGCGTGGGCGCCGATGCGCTGATCGGCTCGATCGAACACGGCGCCGCGCTGCTCGACGGCGTGCTCGACGTCGGCCGCGCGGTCGCCTCGTCGGAGCTGCTCGGCCTGGCCGACGAGGTGTTCGAACGCACGGTGGAGTATCTGAAGCAGCGCAAGCAGTTCGAGCGCACGATCGGCGAGTTCCAGGCGCTGCAGCACCGGGCGGCCGAGCTGTTCTGCGACCTCGAGCTCACGCGTGCGCTCGTGCGCCAGGCGCAGAAGGCGCTCGACGACGGCGCCGGCGATGCGCCGCTGCGCTGCGCGCAGGCCAAGGCACGCGCCTGCCTGACCGCCAACCGCGCGGTGCAGGAGGGCGTGCAGATGCACGGTGGCATCGGCATGACCGACGAACTCGAAATCGGCCTGTTCATGAAGCGCGCGCGCGTGCTGCAGGAGCTGTTCGGCGACGCGTCGTTCCAGATGGACCGTGCGGCGCTGCTGAGCGGATACTGAGACCACATCGCCCCACCGGGGCCTGACCGATGCCGTCGAACCTGCACCTGCCGTTCTGGCCCGCGCACGCACCCAAGCACCTGTGGGTGCCCGAGACCCACCTGTACCGCAACGTCGAGGTGTCGGCGATGCGGTTTCCGAACAAGCCGTTCGTGATCTTCTACGACACGGCGATCACGTATCGCGAGTTCCAGCGCGAGACCGAAGCCATCGCGGGCTATTTGCGCAATCGGCTGCGTGTGAAGAAGGGCGACCGCGTGCTGCTGTACATGCAGAACAGCCCGCAGTTCATGGCGGCGTTCTACGGCATCCTGCGCGCCGACGCGGTGGTGGTGCCGGTGAACCCGATGAACCTCACGCAGGAGTTGCGCCACTACGTGAGCGACAGCGGCGCCGCCGTCGCATTCGCCGCGCAGGAACTGCTGCCGCGTTTGCAGCCGCTGCTGGGCGAGGGGCTCGAACACATCGTGGTCGCGACCTACAGCGACAGCCTGCGCGCGCCCACCGACTTGAAGGTGCCCGATTTCATCGCCGCGCCGCGCGTGCCGCTCACCGACGAGCGCTGCATCGCGTGGGCCGACATGCTGGCGGCGAACCTCGCACCGGGCCCGATCGAAGGCGGGCCCGACGACCTGGCGGTGATGCCCTACACCTCGGGCACCACCGGGCATCCCAAGGGCTGCATGCACACGCACCGCACGACCATGTTCAACACCGCCAGCGTGTGGGGCACGGCCAACCAGGGCTCGGTGGGCCTGTCGGTGCTGCCGATGTTCCACGTGACCGGCATGCAGGCCAACCTGAACGGCGCCGATCTACAACGCCGCCACCATCGTGCTGCTGCCGCGCTGGGACCGCGATGCCGCGGCGTTGTGCATCCAGCGCTACCGCGTGACCGGTCTGGCGTTGATCACCGCGATGGTGGTCGATTTCATGGCCAACCCGAAGCTGGATCAGTACGACCTGAGCAGCGTGCGCCGCATCGCCGGCGGCGGCGCGGCGATGCCCGAGGCGCTGGCCGCGCTGATCGAGAACAAGCTCGGCCTCAAGTACGGCGAGGGCTACGGCATGTCGGAGACGATGGCGGCCACGCACGTCAACCCGCCCGATCGGCCCAAGCGGCAATGCCTCGGCATCCCGGTGTTCGACGTCGACTCGCGCATCATCGATCCCGACCACGCTGCAGGAGCTGCCGCGCGGCGAGACCGGCGAGATCGTGGTGCACGGCCCGCAGGTGATGCTGGGCTACTGGCGCCAGCCCAAGGCGACTGAAGACGCGTTCATCCAGATCGACGGCAAACGGTTCCTGCGCACCGGCGACCTCGCGTACATCGACGACGAGGGCTACTTCTTCTTCGTCGACCGGCTCAAGCGCATGATCAACGCAGCCGGCTTCAAGGTGTGGCCGGCGGAGGTCGAGGCGCTGCTGTACCAGCACCCGGCGATCCACGAGGCCTGCGTCATCGCGTCCAAGGACCCGCGGCGCGGCGAGACGGTGAAGGCGCTGGTGGTGCTCAAGCCCGCGCCACGCCGGCCAGGTGAGCGAGCAGCAGATCATCGACTGGGCGCACGACAACATGGCGACCTACAAGTGCACCGCGCATCGTGCAGTTCGTGCAGAGCCTGCCGAAATCCGGCACCGGCAAGGTGATGTGGCGCGCCCTGCAGGAGGCGGAGAACAGGACCACCCCCGAAGCGGCCTAGCGGCGGCCTCGCTGTGGGCACCGCTATCGGCTGCGGGATCGCAACTTCCTGGCTGTGGTGAAGCGCCTTGCCGACGGTGAGCTTGAAACGCTGTGCCTGGGCGACCTCGAAGAACAGCATCCCGGTTGCGGTCATGGGGGACGAGCCCCTCGCGGACGCTGTTTGCGCGCTTTGCCGAGCTGGGCGACGCGCTGCCTCGGGACTGCGAGCGCATCGTCGCCGGCTTTGCGCTTGACGTTGCGACAGCGATGCGCAATGCCGAGGTCCATGACGCTGAGGGGTTTGGGCGCTGCGCGCCGAACTGTGCAACCTAGCTGCGCTGATCACGCACGCGCTCGACTCGGCAGGCAAGAACGAGGTCATTGGCGGAGCGCCAGAGCCATCACTGGTTGCCAGTTCGGAGTCCAAGCAGTGAGACCAATCCCACGCAACAGAAGGGCATGCATTCTCAGGAAGTTCGGCTGGCCAACGTGCCGCCGATCTTGGCTTCGCCGCCCGCTAGCAATCTGATTGCCTTCAGCGGCAACGTGTTGACGATTCCGGACTGAGTGCGGACGGGACTGCAATCGGTCAGTCCGGCGAATGGCAAGACGCTCGCGAGCTATGAGAAGATGAGCGAGCGTGACGTCAAGGATGCGATCGATAGGCGCATGCAGCGTATTCGTCATGACGCAACACGCTTCGACGAGCGAGCACTCACGCAGCTGAGCAATCGGACGGAATGGACTGGACCAACCGGCAGGCAGCTTGGGCGAGCGATCCACGATGGGCGCGTGCCAAAGAACATGCAATGCGCGGCGAGGTGCTGCATGCAGAGATGCTGCTGCGCAGCCTGCTCGCCGAGCACCGCGATTGCACGCCGGCACGGTTGGCGGTCGCCGACTACATGGTCGAGCGCGGGGACCTCGATGGTGCCCTGCAATGGCTGCGCACCCCGCAGGCCGATGACTCCGACGGCAAACTGGGCTTCGCGGTCGCACGGCTGCAGTTTGCCCGTGGGGACCCGGCGGCAGCGCGTGCGGCGCTCGAAGCCGTGCTACTTCGCCAGCAACGCTTCCTGGAAGGATGGTTGATGCTCGGCGAGGTTTGCGACGTGCTGGGCGATACGCACGCGGCAGTGCGGGCTCGCAGCCGCCTCTTCGTCGAAGCGAACGCCCAGGGTCGCTGGCTCAGCCCGGAGACGACCGAGCCGCAGTGGCAGCACGCTGTGCGCCGCGCCATCGAAGCCTACCGGCGCGACAAGCGCGAGCTGCTGTTCGCGGCATTCGCTGAAGTTCGCGAACGACACGGTGCCGACTCGCTCCGCCGCTTCGAACGCGCGCTAACCGGCTATCTCCGTGAATGGGACGCGCGCCCGCCCGACGCGCGCCAGCGTCCGAAGTTCTTCTGGTTCCCCGATCTGCCGCCGGGGCCCTACCACGACCCGATGCTGCAACCATGGGCGACGACACTGCGTGACGCGTGGCAGGACATCCGCGACGAAGCCGCAGAACTGCTGCGGGAGGATCGCGACTTCGTCAGCTTCCTCGGCCTCAAGCCGGGCCAGAGGGCACCGAAGTCCATTGGCGGCGCGGCAGCGAACCCAGCCTGGGACGCGTTCTTCTTCTACAACCATGGCGTCCGCTACGACGCCAACCACAAGCGCTGCCCGCGCACCAGCGCGCTGCTCGAGTCGATCGAGCTGTGCCGGGTGGCACGCCAGGCGCCGGAAATCTGCTTCTCGCTGATCCGCCCGCAGTCATCGATCCTGCCTCACTACGGCGTGACGAACATACGGCTCGTGTTCCACCTGCCACTCGTCGTTCCGCCCGACTGCGCGCTCAACGTGGGCGGGGTCGAGCACCGCTGGCGCGAGGGCGAACCGATCCTCTTCGACGACACCTATGAACACGAGGCCTGGAACCGTTCGGACCAGCCGCGCTTGATCCTGTTGATGGACTGCTGGAACCCGCACCTCACCGAGGGCGAGAAGGAGGCGGTGCGCCATGTCATCGAGGCCATCGACGCGATCGAGCCACTGAAGCCCTAGGTTCAGCACGTGACGGCTTGGTAACGCAGACAACATCGCTTGCTCATCGTCCGACGCAGCGCCGAACCGGATGCGGCGTGGCGACGACGATGATCTACACCCACTGAACGGCCGCTTTCGGACGAGTTAGCCAGTGACCGCTAGTGGCCGCAAGTAGACACTGGATTTTCAGTTCTGCGCCGTGACCATAACCCGTCGTGCAACGTAGAAGTGTCCCCTACGTGGCTGAGGGACGGGGTTGGAAGAGGATTGCGACGATGGCTTGCTGGCGATGAGTGCGCCCGAGTGAGAGCGGCTGGTGGTGATTCGGGAAGTCGGCGAGGGGCGAGTCAAGCAGTCGGTGGCGGCGCGGCGACTTGGTATGTCGGTGCGCAAGGTCAAACGCAACCCCGACGGCTCTAACTAAAAAGCTCCAAAGAAAATGCTACGGTGCGGACGATGCTGATGCGTGCCTTCTCGATCGTCTACCGCATGCCGTCGGTGAGGCGGCTGCTCTGGCGCTCCTGGTACCAGTTCCTGGCGCGCCGATACCGAGACCGGCGATGGACGTTCATGAACTACGGCTATCACCCGCCGCACGGCATGGCGCCGCTAGCGCTGCACCCGGAGGACGAAGCGGATCGATCCTGCATCCAACTCTATCGCCTGGTCGCGGGAGCAGTGGATCTGACCGGGCGAGACGTCCTGGAATTGAGCAGCGGGCGCGGTGGCGGTGCGTCCTTCGTGTTTCGCTACCTTCGGCCCCGCAGAATGGTGGGCATCGACGTATCGCCCCGAGCAGTGGCCTTCAGCCGTGCTCGACATGCTGTCCCGGGGCTTTCTTTCGAGGTCGGGGATGCGGAGCGACTCAATCTCGCGGCCGCTTCTTTCGATACGGTCCTCAATGTCGAGTCGTCACACTGTTACGGAGACCTCAGTGCCTTCCTGCGCGAGGTACGGCGGGTATTGCGCCCGAACGGCTATTTTCTATACGCCGATTTCCGCTCGCGCACCGAGCTCGACGCCTGGTATGAAGAGCTGCTGGCCACCGGCCTGCGGCTCGTCCTCGACCGGGACATCACGCGCGGCGTGCTGGCTGCGCTGGATGCAGACGACGAGTCGAAGCGGGGTTTGATAGCGTCCAACATCGATCGTCCGCTGGTGCGAGCATTCGGCCACTTCGCCGGGTTGCGCGGAACGATGCTCTACGATGGATTGCGCAGCGGCGCCGTTGTCTACCGGGTGTTCGCGTTTAAGAATGACGCTGTAGCAACTTGCGTTTAACGATCCCTTCGACTTCACCGAAGCTCGGCTCGGCGTCGTTTGAGCTCAAGAGCCTTTGCGCGGGACGTCGCGAGGCTGCCAAGAGTCCAAGCGACTGCTTTCGACTGCGGATTCAACCGATACGGGAAAGCGGTCATTTGCGCCCACTACTCGACGACCCTATTGGCGCGAAACAGGACCGACTGCGGGATCGTGATCCCGAGCGCTTTCGCGGTCTTGAGGTTTATCACCAGTTCCAACTTGGTCGGTTGCTCGACTGATAGATCGCCGGGCGTCGCGCCCTTGAGGATTTTGTCCACGTAGGTGGCCGCACGCCGAAATAAGTCGGCACGGTCTGGCCCGTAGGTCACCAGACCGCCAGCGTCAGCGAAATCCGACGACTGGTATATCGAGGGCAAGCGGTTCTTGGCGGCGAAGTCCACGATTCGCTTCAGGTTCGTAGAGATCACCGGGTCTGGCAGGATGACAATAGCGCCAGCGCGCGCCGTGCTCGCAGTTTTGAACGCCTTGTCCAACTCGCTTGGGCTCTGCACTTCCAGTGAATCAAGCTGGATTCCCAGCTGCCGTGCTGGTAGTTGGTTCTCCTTCCAGTTCAGTGTCGCACTTGCGCTCTGTGGATTCCAGAGCACGGCCACGCGCGAAAGCTCGGGGACTATTTCCTTGAGCAGTTCCAACCGTTTCCCGCTCAACTCCTGGAGCATTTGGGACAACCCCGTGACGTTGCCGCGGGGCCGCGCCAAGCTCTCGACCAGCCCATTCGCAACAGGGTCACCCCCAGCCACCATCACGATAGGGATGACCCCGGTCGCTCTTTTGGCAGCCAAGGAGTCGGAAGTGGCGACAGTGACGATGACGTCAACCTTGAGACGGACGAGGTCAGCCGCGAGGTCAGGGAGGCGATCGTGCCTGCCCTCCGCATAGCGATACTCGATGCTGATGTTCTTTCCCTCGACCCATCCGAGCTCGCGGAGGCCGAGCCGGAATGCTTGGTCGGAGGCCGCGTAGGTCGCAGCCGAAAATCCCGAGAGCAGTCCGATCCGGCGAACCATTGGCGGCACCTGCGCGCGTATCGCACCAGCGAGCGCGCCGGTGCCGAGTGCAACGAGCAGTTCCCGACGACTTGTGCTCATGCGGTCCAATACGCGTCAGGCAGCACCCGGCGTGACATAGGGGATCAGTCGACTGTCTCGTCTGCCTGGTTGATCAACGATGGTGCTACGTCGAGACCGAGCGCCTTTGCCGTTCGCAGATTGCATGGTCTAAGGGTGCGCCCATGCCGAACAGACCGACACTGTAGGTTCGGCCGGCAGTCTGGCCAAATGCGCCCGCAGGCGCCACCAACGAAGCACCGCAGCGCGCGAGAAAGGCTCTCCGTCGCATTGTGCACCCCCGCGCTCGCGTCCATGCCAACGACAGCAATTAAAGCACTGGCAAGCCTGTCGCCGCCAATGGGCAACTGCTTACTGCTGAACCAGCAGAGGGTCGCTGATTGACCGGCCCGCGTCGCTTAAGGGTGTGGTTCGCTTCGTATTGGAGAGCAGGCGGCCTCTGGATGCGAAAGGTGGAACCCGTTGCGATCCAGCGCAACTGAGGCCAACCGTGGCTGCGTCTCTGGAAGGTGCGTGCGACGGCTTTGCGGAAACGGCTCAGACGACCGCCTATGGCCGAGAGCAGCCAGATCTCGACGTGGCCGTTGTCAACGGTGGTTGCCGGGCATGCGGATCGGACTGGCCGCCTTTGCGCCTCTGGCGGGCGCGAGAGACTGGAAGGTGACGTTCACAGCGCCACTTTGCTGGGCTGGCTACATGAAATTCTTTGAGCAACACCAGCGGACCGGCAAGCCGGATCCGCGGTGTTCGCTTGGGATGCGACGCTGAAGCGTCGCAGCACTCGCTTGCTAGTGCTTGTTCTCCAAGTATTGTTCGAGCTCGAACTTGGCGATCTGGTTGCGGTGCACCTCGTCCGGGCCGTCGGCGAAGCGGATCGTGCGTGCGCCGGCGTACATGTAGGCCAGCGGCGTGTCCTCGCTGACCGCGGCCGCGCCATGCACCTGCATCGCCCAGTCGACGACCTGGCACGCCATGTTGGGCGCGGCGACCTTGATCATCGCGATCTCGCGCTTGGCCTGCTTGTTGCCCACCTTGTCCATGCGGTCGGCGGCGTTGAGCGTAAGGAAACGCGCCTGGTCGATCAGGATGCGCGCGTTGGCGATGCGCTCGCGCGTCACGCCTTGATCGGACAGCAGGCGGCCGAACGGCTTGCGGCTCAGTGCGCGCCGGCACATCAACTCGAGCGCGCGCTCGGCCATGCCGATCAGGCGCATGCAGTGGTGGATGCGCCCCGGGCCCAGGCGGCCTTGTGCGATCTCGAAGCCGCGGCCTTCGCCGAGCAGCAGATTGCTCGCCGGCACGCGCACGTTGGTGAACGTGACCTCGGCATGGCCGTGCGGCGCGTGGTCGTAGCCGAACACGCTGAGCGCACGCTCGACCTTGACGCCCGGCGCGTTCTTGGGCACCAGGATCATCGACTGCTGCCGATAGGTGGCCGCCTCGGGATCGGTCTTGCCCATCAGGATCAGGATCTCGCAGCGCGGATCGGGCGCGCCCGAGGTCCACCACTTGCGGCCGTTGATCACGTAGTGGTCGCCGTCGCGCTGGATGCTGCATTCGATCTGCGTGGCATCCGACGAGGCCACCCCAGGCTCGGTCATCGCGAAGGCCGAGCGGATCTTGCCTTCGAGCAGCGGCTTGAGCCAGCGCTGCTTGTGCTCCTCGGTGCCGTAGCGCTCGAGCACCTCCATGTTGCCGGTGTCGGGGGCCGAGCAGTTCATCGCTTCGGCGGTCAGCGGGTAGCGGCCCATGATCTCGCACACCGGCGCGTACTCGAGGTTGCTCAAGCCGAAGCCGTCCTTGGAGTCGGGCAGGAACATGTTCCACAGGCCCGCGGCCTTGGCCTTTTCCTTCAGCGTCTCCATGGTCTGCGTGTGCTGCCACGGATTGCCGGCGGCGCGAAACGCGTTCATCTCTTGCTTGAACGCCGCTTCGGCGTCAATGACGTTCTTGCGCACGAAGTCCATCACGCGCGCTTGCAGTTCCACCACCTTGGGCGTGGGCGAGAAGTCCATGCGGCCTCCTGTTTGGGTGTGCTCGGAATGTGTAGCGCATGCTAGCCAGCGCCTGAAGTCCCAACAATCACATCGGCGACAGTGGGCTTGGGCTCGTGCTGACACGCTGCAGCCCGCTCTGCAGCGTATCCATCAGCGGTTCGAGCAGGCGCAACGTGTTGTCGAGCAAGGTCTCGATCGCTGCGTCGTCGGCGTCGTGTTCGCACGCGGCCTCGAGCGCGGCGGCGGCGCGCTGCAGCGCCGGCATGCCGAGACTGCCCGCCACGCTCTTGAGGTCGTGCGCATAGCGCGTGCACGCGCCGGCATCGCCCGCCGCCCGCGCACTGTGGAAGCGCGACTCGAAATCACGCTCGCGGTCACGGAACATGCCCAGGAGGCGCCAGTACAGCGGTTCGTTGCCCATCACCGCGGCGATGCCGGCGCGGGTGTCGATGCCGGGCAGCAAGTCGAGCGTGCCGGACGACGGCGAAGGCGACGGCGCCGCGCCCGCCGGGCGCAGCCAGCGCGCCAGCGTCGCGAACAGATCGTCGACCTTGATCGGCTTGGCGATGTGGTCGTTCATGCCGGCTGCGAGCACCTTCTCGCGGTCGCCGACCATCGCGTTGGCGGTCATCGCGATGACCGGCAGCTGCTGCAGCGCGCGGCCGCTGGCGCAGCGCCGGCGTGGCGGCGTAGCCGTCCATGACCGGCATCTGGCAGTCCATCAGCACGGCGTCGAAGCGTCTCGCGCTCCAGCAGCGTCCAGCGCCTCCTGGCCGTCGCCGGCGACGCTGACGACGATGCCGGCGCGGCTGAGCAGGTCGCGCGCGAGCTCCTGGTTGATGCTGTTGTCCTCGACCAGCAGGACGCGTGCGCCGGCCAGCGCGGCCTGCCGGCTTTGCAGCAGCTCGTGGCGCTGCTCGACGCGGCGTCGGCGCGAGCGGCCGCCCGAGCGCACTGGCGCAGGCGTCGAGCAGCGTCGAAGGCGTGACCGGCTTGGCCAGCAGCGCCGCCACGCGCAACTGGCGCGCGGCCGAGCTGGCGCTCGGCCTCGTCGCGGCTGAACGCGGTGACCATCAGCACCGTCGGCGGCGGGTGGCTGCTGCCGACGCTTGGCGAGCCGCTCGAGCGCATTCGATGCCGTCCATGCCCGGCATCTTCCAGTCCAGCAGCAGCAGCTCGGAACGGCCGGTCCGCTGCGGCGCTGCGCGCCACCGACTCGAGCGCGTGCTGGCCGTCGGCCGCCGATTCGACCTCCAGCCCGAGCGACGCGGCCATGTCTGCGAGCACCTCGCGCGCGCCGGCGTTGTCGTCGACGACCAGCGCACGCGTGCCGCGCAGGCCGCTCGAGCTGCAGCGGCTCGGCGGCCGACGGCGGCCTGCAGCCCGAAGCGGCAGCGCTGAAGTGGAAGCGGCTGCCGCGGCCCGGCGCGCTGTCGACGCCGATCTCGCCGCCCATCAGCTGCACCAGGTGCCGGCTGATCGCCAGCCCCAGGCCGGTGCCGCCGTAGCGGCGGCTGGTCGACGCGTCGGCCTGCGTGAACGGCTGGAACAGGCGCTCGCTGCTGCGGCCTCGCTCATGCCGATGCCGGTGTCGCGCACCTCGAAGCGCAGCGTGGCGCTCGCATCGCGCCTGCGCGCGCCAGCTGCGACACCGCCACGACGACCTCGCCGCTGCTCGGTGAACTTGACCGCGTTGTTGCCCAGGTTGAGCAGCACCTGGCCCAGCCGCGACGGGTCGCCGACCAGCGCGGTCGGCAGCTCGGGCGGCAGCACGAACAGCAGCTCCAGGCCCTTCTCCTCGGCCTTCATGCCGACCAGGCTGGCCAGGTTGTCCATCACGTCGCCGAGGCCGAACGGGATGCGCTCGATGTCGAGCTGGCCGGCTTCGATCTTCGAGAAGTCGAGGATGTCGTTGATGATGCCCAGCAGCGACTCGGCCGGCGCGATGCACCTTCTGCGACGTAGTTGCGCTGCTGCGGCGTCCAGGCCGCTTTGCAGCGCCAGGTACGACATGCCGAGGATCGCGTTCATCGGCGTGCGGATCTCGTGGCTCATGTTGGCGAGGAACTCGCTCTTGGCGTGCGTCGCCGCCTCGGCCTCGTGTTGCGCGCGTTGCAGCTCCTCGGTGCGTTCGCGCACACGCTGCTCCAGGCTGGCGGCCAGCGCGCGCACTTCGTCCTCGGCGCGCCGCCGCACCGTGGTGTCGGCGAACACCGCCACGGCGCCGCGCACGCCACCGGCGTCGTCGAGCAACGGGCGCGCCGTCACCGTGTACCAGTGCCCGCCGTCGGGCGGCTCGTCGTGCCGCCGCAGGTACAGATCGACGTGGTCGACCGCCTCGCCGCGCAGCGCGCGCACCAGCGGCAACTGCTGCGGCGGGCACAGCGTGGCGTGGTCGTCGAGGTAGAGGGCGAAGCGTCGTGACCAATTGCCGCCACGCCCGGTGGTCATGCCGGAGCCGCCCACCCGTTCGGCGGCAGGGTTCATCAGCAGCAGGTCAGCGTGCCGGTCGACCACCAGCACCGCGTCGCCGATGCCGTCGAGCACCGAGCGCAGGATGCGGGTCTGGTTCTGCAGCGCGGTGCGCGAGCCGCGCAGGCGCAGCAGGAAGAACACCAACCCTGCGAGTGCCAGCAGGCTGCCGGCCAACACGATCCAGAGCCAGCCCTGGGCACGCCAGTCATCCGGAGTAGCCGCAGCAGCAGGCCCTGCACACAACGCGCCCAGCAGGGCGATCAGTGTCTGCCAGCCAACGACCGGCACCCGTATGCGTCGGCTCTGGCATGCCTGCAGCCACATGGGTTTCCCACCTCGGGGGCCCAATGTAGCGACTGCCCTTGCGCCGCCGCCGAGGGAAACCCTGAGGGAGCCAGCGCGGCTCCGTGGCGTGGGATCAGCGCTGCGCTGCAGCGACGTTTCCCGCCGCTAGCGATCCAGTCCTTCGAGCCGCCGCTGGCGCAGCAGCACGGCCGGGTCGAAGCTGAGCTTGGCCAGCGTCGGCGCGCCGGGCGGCAGCAAGCGCCACACCGGCGTGACGCGCGTGATCGGCACGCCGCTGGCCAGCGCCTCGCCCACCGCTTCGGCCACCGTGCGCAGATGAAATCCGGTGGTGATGGGGCAGCACACTTCGGCGCCATGCGCCGCGGCCAGCGCGTCGCGCAACTCACGAGCGTCCAACGAGCGGCCGCGTCGCACCTGGCGCACGAAGCGGTCGACCAATTGCACGCTCGGCACCAGCATCAGCTGGTCCTTGCGCATGCCGGCAATGCTGACCGGTGTGCGCTTCACCTCGTGCGGCTTGGCATCGTGCAGCCGCTCGGTCCACGTGAGCGGCCGCTTCATGGTGACGCGGTGTCGGTGTCGGCCGGTCGTTGTGCCGGGGATCGAGTGGGCATCGTGCGTTCGGGCGCGATCGTCGTGGTCATGGCGGGCCCTTCAATGGGTGTCGGGGGCGATGGATGGCGCGACCAGGCTTCACAAATCTTGCGGAGTATCGTTCGAGAGATGAGTTCAGAACCAAAGCTGCGCGTCGGCCGCGCGATCACGCCCGAGCAGTTCGAGCGGCTCAGCGACGAGCAGCTCGTGCGCCTGCTGCCGCGCGCGGTGCGCGAGTTCTTCCCCGGCAAGGACTTCTGCGCCGATGGCACGTTCTATCTGCACGACGGCACCGTGTGGAGCTTCTACAAGGCCGGCTTCCTCGACGAGTGAAAGCGCGCAGCGGCATGGGCGCGGCAGAAGCGGGTCGCGCATGCCTTGGCCGACGCCCGCCGCTGCGCCGGTAGGATGGCGCCAGGAGGCCCGCCATGACCACGCCGCTGGATGCCAACGCCACCTTCACCGTGCATGCCGTGCGTTACGCGCACATGGCCGAGCGGCGGCGCCATGAGAACTTCGTGCCGGCGGATGCGCACGACGCGCCGATGCCGATGGATTATTTCGTGTGGCTGCTGCGTTCGCCGGCGCGCACGGTGCTGGTCGACACCGGCTTCACGCAGGCCACGGCGAGACTGCGCAACCGCGATCGCGCCTGGCAGCGTTGCCCGATCGATGCATTGGCGCAGCTCGACGTGGCGCCCGACGACATCGACGACGTGGTGATCACGCACCTGCACTACGACCATGCCGGCAACCTCGGCAAGCTGCCGCGCGCGCGGCTGCACGTGCAGGACGCCGAGATGGACTACGCCACCGGGCGCTGCATGTGCCACATCGGCATGCGCTATGCGTACCACGTGGACGACGTGGTCGACCTGGTGCGCCTGGTCTACCAGGATCGCGTGGTGTTCCACAACGGCGATGCCGAGCTCGCGCCGGGCATCCAGCTGCTGCTGATCGGCGGCCACACCAAGGGGCTGCAGTCGGTGCGCGTGCACACCGCGCGCGGCTGGGTCGTGCTGGCGTCCGACGCCGCGCACTACTACGAGAACGCCGAGACCGGCCGCCTGTTCCCGATCGTCTACAGCGTGCCCGACATGCTCGAGGGGCACCAGCGGCTGCTCAAGCTGGCCGGCTCGATCGATCACTTCGTGCCGGGCCACGACCCGCTGGTGCTGCAGCGCTACCCGTTGCTGCCCGGCGACGACGGCATCGCCGAGCTGCACAAGACGCCGCAGCGGTGAGCGCGCGCTGCGGCGCGCCGGGCACTGCCGCCGTTTGAGCCTACAGCTCGAACACCAGGAACTGCAGGATGCGCTCCACCGGCACGAAGCCGACGGCGCCGAACGGCTCGTTGTGGTACGAGGTGTACGTGACACGCCCGCTGCCGACGTTGAACCCCACGGTCAACGGGCGGTTCACCGCCGTGGCCTGACCGTCGAAGGTCACCGGGCCGCTGACCCACACGCGCATGCTCGACGGTGCGCTGGCATGCGCGCCGGCCATCACGGCCCAGCTGCTCAGGAAACCTTCGATCGTGGCGGTGCCGTTGGCGTTGAGGCAGGAGCCGCCGTTGCCGCAGGTCACGCCGCCGAGCCAGGACTGCAGCTGCGGGTCGAGCGTGGCATCACTGGTGATGTTGCCCTCGCCGACCTGGGCCACGTCGGGCGTTTCGGGGCTGGCCGCGGCCGTGCCCGCAGCGCCTTCGAAGTCGACGTACTGCGGGAACACCTGCTCGACGAAGTCGTACGCCCAGTCGCTCACGTACAGGCGCCCGCCCTGCTCGACGTAATCGCGCAGGATCTGCAGCCGCGCCGGGTCGGCCGCAATCGTTTCATCGATGCCGCAGTTCAGGAACACGATCGCGTAGTTGAAGATGTCGGGCCGCCCGCTGGCGTCGCCGTCCTGGAACAAGGCGACGAACTCCGGGTAGGTGGATGGCAGCGTGTCGTTGCCATCGAACAGGTCGAACTGCTCGCTGCCGGCCACCAATTGACCGCTCGGGCTTACGGTGCCGAAGCCAAGCTTGGCCAGCACGTCTTGCACGCTGTCGAAGTAGCCGGTCACCACCGCCATGCGCGTGGCCGCCGGTGTGCCGGTGGGCACCAGCAGGTTGCCCAGCGCCACCGTGCCGCCCGTTGCGCTCAAGGTCTGTTCGATGCGAAACGCGCCCTTGACCGCGACCAGCTTGGCGTTGGCCGGGATGTTGCCATCCCAGGTGAAGGTGCCGTCGGCCGCGCTGCAGGTGTACGACCAACCGGCGGTGGGCGGCGTGCCGCACACGTCGGCCGCCGGCACGCCCAGCGGGCGCGAGCGCACGCCGGCGCGAGCGATCGCGCTGCCTTCCACATAAACGAGCGCGTTGCCCAACGGCGTGGTGCCGTCGGGCGCTAGCAGGGTGCCGGTGATGGTCGCGCTGGTCAGCGTGCCGCCACCGGGGGCCGGCGCGGGCGCCGGGGCTGGCGCAGGTGCAGGCGCCGGGTTGTCTCCGCCACCGCCGCCGCAGGCGGCGATGAGGAAGAGCAGCGTGATCGAGGCCAGGGTGGGGCGCAACGTGTGCAGCATGTCGACCTCCTCGCGGGGTGCGTGACGGGTTGGCTCGATTCTGCGGAGGCGGGCCGACAAGGCCATCCCCAATACGAACGAATCGATGACACCCGCGTGACGCGCGCGCCGCACTGGTGAGTGCACATGGCTCGAAGGTGCTTGACGCGTGCGTCCTGTTTACTGGATGATTTGTCCATCATGAGGGAATCGAGCGAAGACGAGGCCGCCGCATCGGTGACCACCGCGCGCATCGCGCACCGCGTGCACACGCTGCGTCAGCAACGCGGCCTGTCGCTGGAGGCATTGGCCCAGCGGTGCAATGTGAGCAAGTCGATGATCTCGTTGATCGAGCGCGGCGAGAGCAGCCCCACCGCGGTGGTGCTGGAGCGGCTCGCGGCCGGCTTGGGCGTGGCGCTGGCCTCGCTGTTCGACGACGATGCCGCGCCGGCCAGTCCGCTGTCGCGCCGCGATGCGCAATTGCAGTGGCGCGACCCGGCCAGCGGCTACGTGCGGCGCAACCTGTCGCCGCCGAACCATCCGTCGCCGCTGCAACTGGTGGCGGTGGAGCTGCCGCCGGGCGCGCGCGTGATGTACGACAGCGTGGCGCGCGCCACCGAGCTGCACCAGCAGGTGGTGGTGCTCGATGGCGTGGTCGAGGCCACGACGGGCGACGAGGTGGTGCGTCTGGTGGCTGGCGATTGCCTGGCGATGCGCCTGGACCGCAACAACGGCTACCACAACCCGGGTCGCAAGACCGCGCGCTACATCGTGGCGATCGCCACGCGTTGAAGCCGAAGGACACGAACGATGCTGAAGACCGATGTGCCGCAGGTCGAGCGCGCGGAGCCGCACGACACGGCCGACGTGCTGCCTGCGCTGACCGACATCCTGCTCGACTGTGTCGATGGCGGCGCGTCGGTCAGCTTCATGTCACCGCTGTCGCGCGACAAGGCCCAGGCCTTCTGGCGCGGCGTGCTGGACTCGATGGCACGCGGCGAACGCATCGTGCTGGTGGCGCGCGATGGCGAGGGCCGCTTGAGCGGCACGGTGCAGGTGATCCTGGCGCAACCGGAGAACCAGCCGCACCGCGGCGACGTGGCCAAGATGCTGGTGCACCGCCGCGTGCGCCGCCAGGGCCTGGGCGAGGCGCTGATGCGCGCCGCCGAAGCCGCCGCGCGACAGGCCGGCAAGACCCTGCTGGTGCTCGACACCGCGTCGGACGCCGCCGAGCGTTTGTACGCGCGCGCCGGCTGGGTCGAATGCGGCCGCATCCCGGGTTATGCGCTGCTGCCCACCGGCGAGCCCTGCGCGACGACCTACTTCTACAAGCAGGTCGCCGCCGCTTGAGCCGAGTCCGCCACAATCGTCGGCATGGAACTCGTCACCTCGCCGCTGTTCGGCCTCTTCCTTCTCGCCGCGGTCGCGCTGGCGATCACGCCCGGTCCGGGCATTGCCTACGTGCTGGCGCGCACGGTGAGCGGTGGCCGTGCCGATGGCCTGGCGTCGACCGCCGGCACCGCGCTCGGCGGGCTGGTGCACGTGGTGGCGGCGGCCGCCGGGTTGTCGGCGTTGCTGATGCAGTCGGCCGGCGCATTCACGATCGTGCGCTACGTCGGTGCGCTGTACCTGATCTACCTCGGCGTGCGCACGCTGTTCGCTGGCTCCGCGCCGGCGGGCGAGGTCCGCATCCGCTCGCACGGTGCGCGTCGTGCGTTCATCGAAGGCGTGGTGGTCGAGGCGCTCAACGTGAAGACCGCGATCTTCTTTCTGGCTTTCCTGCCGCAGTTCGTTCACCCGGCGCTGCCGCTGCTGACGCAGTTCGTCGTGCTCGGGCTGATCTGCGTGGCGCTCAACACCGCGGTCGACGTCGCGGTGGTGCTCGGCGCGTCGGCCGCACTGTCGCGCTGGAGCATGCAGGGCCGCATCCGCACCTGGCTGCGGCGCGTGTCGGGCACGACGATGGTGGCGCTGGGCATCGGCGTGGTGGTGCTGCGCAGCGAGCGCTGAACGCGCGCAGCGTCAGGCGCGCATCACGTCGAGCGGCTCGGCGAAGCGCAGCGGCGCGGCGGTGAGCGATTGCAGCGTGTCGGCGTCGAGGCCGTCGACCATCGCGCGCACCAGCAGGCCCTGCGGCGTGACGTCGATGCGCGCCAGGTCGCTGTAGATGCGGTGCACCACGCGCGCGCCGGTCAGCGGCAGCGTGCAGCGCTCGACGATCTTGGGCACGCCGCCACGCCGGGCCACGTGTTCCATCATGACCCATACGCTGCGCGCGCCCACCGCCAGGTCCATCGCGCCACCGACCGCAGGGATCGCGTCGGGCGTGCCGGTATCCCAGTTGGCGAGGTCGCCGTCGGCCGACACCTGGTAGGCGCCGAGCACGGTGAGGTCGATGTGCCCGCCGCGCATCATCGTGAACGACGTGACGTGGTCGCAAATCGACGCGCCGGGCAGCAGCCGCACCTGCTCCTTGCTGGCGTTGATCAGGTCGAGGTCGATCAGCTGGTCGCCGCCCGCGGCCATGCCGAGGATGCCGTTCTCGCTGTGCAGGATCACTTCGCGATCGGTCGGCAGGCAGCGCGCGATGCGCGTGGGCATGCCGATGCCCAGGTTCACGACCACGCCGTCGGGCAGGTCGTGTGCGATGCGGCGTGCGAGCTGGTCGCGATCGAGCGGCCGGTAGCGGGGGGCGGATGCGCTCACGATCCCTCCTCGCGCGGCAACCTGCACCACGCGCTGCACGAACACGCCCGGCGTCATCACCTGCTCGGGCGGCAAGCTGCCGAGCGGCACGATGCGGTCGACCTGCACGATCGCGGTCTTGGCCGCCATGCACATCACCGGACCGAAGTTGCGGCCGGCGTAGCGGTAGATCAGGTTGCCCCAGCGGTCGGCGTGTTGCGCCTTGACGAAGGCATAGTCGCCCGGCAGCGGCTGCTCGAGCACGAAACCCTTGCCGTCGATCACGCGCGACTCCTTGCCCTCGGCCAGGCGCGTGCCGTAGGTCACCGGCGAGAAGAACGGCCCCAGCCCGGCCGCCGCGGCGCGCATGCGCTCGACCATGATGCCTTGCGGCACGCACTCCAGCTCGATCCGGCCGGCGCGGTACACCTCGGCGAACGCGGCCGCGCTCGGTTGCGCCGGGTTCGACGAACGCGCGAACGAGCAGATCAGCTTGCGCACGCGGCCGGCGAGAAAGAGCTGCGACAAGCCGATCGGTCCGTTGCCGCCGTTGTTGTTCACCACCGTGAGTTCGCGCGCGCCCTGGTCGAGCAGCGCCAGCAGCAGCTCGGTGGGCACGCCCGACGAGCCGAAGCCGCTCACCAGCAGCGTGGCGCCGTCGCGGATGTCTTTCACCGCGGCGGCCAGCGTGGCGACGGTCTTGTCGAGCATCAGCGGTCGAAGCCGGTGCCGGCCTTGGGGCCGGCGACCAGCGTGCCGATCACCGGGTGGTACCGCTCGCCGAGGCCGGCGGCGATCGCGGCCTGGTACCACTGGTCGACCAGCAACGCGCCGCGCGCGTCGATGCCGGTCTGCTCGGCGAGCTGCAGCGCGTACAGCAGATCCTTGCGCGCGTAGCGCACCGAGAACGCGCGCTCGGGAAAGTCGCCGGGCAGCATCGCCTTCATGCCGTGGTTGCGCAACGCGAAGCTGTCGGCCGAGCCCTTGCTCAAGGTGTCGAACAGCAGCGCGGCGTCGACACCGGCGCGTTCGCCGATCGCCTTGGCCTCGGCCAGCGCGACCACGGTCTCGAACAGCACCATGTTGTTCAGGATCTTCACCACCTGGCCGCAACCCACCGGACCGCAGCGCGTGATGTCGCTGCCGAAGCTGGCGATCAGCGGCCGCACGCGCTCGAACACCGACGGCGCGGCACCGACCATCACCGACAGCTGGCCCGCTTCGGCCGCCGCGCGCGTGCGCGCCACCGGCGCATCGACCCAGGTGGCGCCGCGTGCCGCAAAGTCATTGGCGAGCCGGCGCGTGGTCTCGACCGGCGAGGTGCCGAGGTCGACCACGATCTGTCCGGCGTGCGTGTGCGCCAGCAATCCAGCGGCGGCGTGCACCAGCTCGTGCACCACCTCGCCCGAGGGCAGCGACAGGAACACCACCTCGGCGCCACCGACCGCGCCGGCCAGCGAGTCGCAAGCGAGCACGCCGTGGCGCGACAGGCGCTGCAACGGTTCGGCCTGCGTGTCGAAGGCACGCACCGGCCGGCCGCACTTCTGCGCCAGGTTGCGACACATCGGCTCGCCCATCACGCCCAGGCCGACGAAGGCGAGGGGGCCGGTGTCCATGCTTGCATCGCTCATGCGTCGAGTCCGATGTAGATGCCCTTGGTCTGCTGGTACAGCCGCAAGCCGCCGATGCCTTTTTCGCGGCCGAGGCCGCTCATCTTGTAGCCGCCGAACGGCGTGGCGATCGACAGCTGCTTGTAGGTGTTGATCCACACCGTGCCGGCCTGCAGGCGCCCCGCCACGCGCCACGCGCGTTTGACGTCGCCGCTCCACACGCCGGCCGCCAGGCCGTAGGCCGAGTCGTTGGCCTGCGCGATCAGATCGTCTTCGTCGTCGAACGGCAGCACGCACAGCACCGGTCCGAAGATCTCCTGCTGCGCGATGGTGGCGCGGTTGTCAATGCCGGCGATCAGCGTGGGCAGGTAGAACGCGCCGTCGCGCAGCGCCGCAGACGCCGGTGGCGTGCCGCCGCAGACGATGTCGGCGCCTTCGCGGCGCGCCGCGTCGACCATCGCGGCCACCCGCTCGCGGTGCGCGAACGACGCCATCGGCCCCATCTGCGCACCGGCCGCATCCGGCAGGTCGACGCGCAACGTGCATGCGATCTCGCGCAGCGCGGCGAGCACCTTCGCCTGCACGCTGCGCTGCACGAACAGCCGCGAACCGGCCACGCACGACTGGCCGCTGCCTTCGAAGATGCCAGCGGCGACCGCCGGCACCGCGGCGTCGAGATTGGCATCGGCAAACACGATGTGCGGCGACTTGCCGCCGAGCTCCAGCGACACCGGCATCAGCTTCTTCGCCGCGGCTTCGGCGATGCGCCGCCCGCTCGCGGTGCCGCCGGTGAACGACACCATCTTCACGCCGGGGTGCGCCACCAACGCGGTGCCGGCCGCAGCGCCGGTGCCGGGCAGCACGTTGAGCAGTCCCGGCGGCAGTCCGGCCGCGAGCGCGACGCGGCCGAGCTCCAGCGCCGCCGACGGCGTGAACTCCGAAGGCTTCAGGATCACCGCGTTGCCGGCCGCGAGCGCCGGCGCGACCTTCTGCGCCTCCATCGTCAGCGGCGAGTTCCACGGCGTGATCGCTGCGACCACGCCATAGGGCTCGTGCACGCTCATCGACAGGTAGTCGCCGCGCGGCGGCGTGAGCTCCGAGCCGATGGTTTCGCACACCGCCGCGTAGTAGCGAAACGTCGCGGCCGCGCTCTTGGCCTGCGCGACGCACTCGCTCCACACCTTGCCGTTGTCGAGCATCTGCAGCCGCGCGAACGGCTCTGCGCGGGCATCGATCGCGGCGCCGATGGCGTGCAGCAACGCGGCGCGTCGGTGCGGCAGCAGGTCGCGCCATGCCGGCGCCGCGGCCGCCGCGGTGGCGGCCAGCACGGCGCGATCGACTTCTGTCGAGGTCGCCGCAGCGACACGGTGGTTCAGCACACCGTTGGCCGGGTTGATCGAATCGAGCGTCGCGTTCGAGGCGTGCCACGCATCGCCGATCAGCATCGGCAACGGATCGGGCGGCGCGCGCGAAGGTTGGGGCATCGCGGAGGGCATGAGGCTCTGTTTGCGCAGAGCCTGAGATGTGGCGGACACCCCATGTGAGCATGCGCACAATGCGGCTGTCAATCGGGAACCCGCGGCGAGATGTCGCGCATGTTCCAGTCTCGTGGCGTGCAGGGTTGCTGCGCTTGACGCTGAATCGCGCGCCTCGCGATACTCGAATGCAACGACGGGCGCCGTGTTCTGCGGTGCAGACATCCGAGACCCAGGCACCGTGTCGCGCGACGACGAACTGAACGAACTGAAGCGGCGCACCGAGTTCGCGCGCCGCATGGGCGGGCCGGAGAAGATCCAGCGCCATCGCGACAACGGCCGGCTGCCGGTGCGCGAGCGCATCGATGCCCTGGTCGATGCCGGCAGCTTCGTCGAGGTGGGCGCGCTGGCCGGCAGCGGCCGCTACGACGACAACGGCCAGCTCGTCGACTTCATTCCATCGAACCTGGTGTTCGGCCGCGCCACGATCGAGCAGCGCCCGGCGGTGGTGGTGGGCGACGATTTCACCGTGCGCGGCGGCGCCAGCGACGGCGCCGTGGGCGACAAGATGATCGTGGCCGAGAAGATGGCGCATGACCTGCGCATCCCGATCGTGCGCCTGGTCGACGGCACCGGCGGTGGCGGTTCGGTGAAGACGATCGAGCAGAAGGGCTACACGCTGCTGCCCAAGGTGCGCGTGTGGCCCGACGTGACGCGCAATCTCGCCACCGTGCCGGTGGTCGCGCTCGGCCTGGGCTCGGTGGCGGGCCTCGGCGCGGCCCGTGTCGCGGCGAGCCACTACAGCGTGATGGTCAAGGACACGTCGCAGCTGTTCGTCGCCGGCCCGCCGGTGGTCGAACGCACCGGGCAGAAGATCGGCAAGAACGAACTCGGCGGCAGCCAGATCCACACGCGCAACGGCGTGGTCGACGACGAGGCCGCGAGCGAGGCCGAGGCCTTCCAGCGCACGCGGCGCTTTCTGTCGTACCTGCCGCCGTCGGTGTTCGCACTGCCGCCGCGCAGCGACAGCGAGCGTGCGCATGCGGGCGATCTCGCCCGACTGCGCACGGCGATTCCCGAGAACCCGCGCGCGGTGTACAAGATCCGCGCCATCGTCGAGGCGCTGGTCGATGCCGGCTCGTTCTTCGAGATCGGCCGCCATTGGGGCAAGGCCAGCGCGACGGGCTTCGCGCGCATCGATGGCTGGCCGGTGCTGGTGGTGGCGAGCGACCCCTACCACTACGGCGGCGCATGGGACCGGCAGACCTCGGAGAAGGTCAATCGCATGGTCGACCTGGCGCAACTCTTTCACCTGCCGGTGGTGCACCTGGTCGACATCCCCGGCTTTCGCATCGGGCTCGATGCCGAGGTCGAAGGCGTGATGCGCGCCGGCGTGCGCGCGCTGACCGCGATTTCGCAGACCACGATGCCGTGGTGCACGGTGATCATCCGCAAGGCCTTCGGCGTGGCCGGCGCCGCGCACCAGCATCCCGACCGTTTCAGCTTTCGCTATGCATGGCCGAGCGCGGTGTGGGGCTCGCTGCCGATCGAAGGCGGGCTCGAGGTGGCGTACAAGGCCGAGATCGAAGCCGCGCCGGATCCCGAGGCGCAGCGCCAGACCATCGAGCAGCGCGTGCGTGCGTTGTGTTCGCCGTACCGCAGCGCCGAGGCCTTCGTCGTCGAAGACATCATCGATCCGGCCGACACGCGCGCGCGGCTGGTCGAGTTTGCCAACCTGGCCGCGCCGCTGCGCGTGGCCGGGCCCACCGCGTTCGGTTATCGACCCTGAACCTTCCGCAAACAATGAGTGACGTGTCTTCCCCCATCAGCGGCCGCGTGCTCGCGCTGCACGTGAAGGCCGGCGAGGCGGTGCAGGCGGGCGAACCGCTGTGCACGGTGGAGTCGATGAAGATGGAGATCCCGATCGAGTCCGAGCGCGGCGGCATCGTGGCCGAGTGGCTGATCGACGCCGGCGCCGAGGTCGCCGAGGGCGACGTGGTCGCGCGTCTGCGCGTGGGTTAGTGCCGTTGCCATGCCCATGCGGCGCCGCCAACATGCCCAGCCACTGAGGCGCGTGTGAACGACCATCCGCTGCAAGGCAAGGCCTGCGTCGTCACCGGCGCCGGCCAGGGCATCGGCGCGGCGATCGCCAAGGCGATGGCGACTGCCGGCGCGCAAGTGCTGGTCAACGACATCCAGGCCGACAAGGCCGCACTCACGGTCAAGTCGATCCGCGAAGCCGGCGGCGTCGCCGAGGCCGACGACACCGACATCTCCAGCTTCGGCGGCGCCGATGCGTTGATCGACCGCTGCCTGGCCGACTTCGATGCGATCGACATCCTGGTCAACAACGCCGGCATCCTGCGCGACCGCATGAGCTTCAATACCAGCGCGGCCGACTGGGACGCGGTGATCGCGGTGTGCCTCACCGGCACCTTCGCCTGCTCGCGCGCCGCGGTGCGCTGGATGCGCGACGAAAAGCGCGGCGGCCGCATCATCAACCTCACGTCGCGCTCGGGCCTGCGTGGCAACGTGGGGCAGACCAACTACGCCGCCGCCAAAGCCGGCGTGCTCGGCATCACGCGCACGATGGCCCAGGAGCTGGTCAAGTACGGCATCACGGTCAACGCGATCTCGCCGCGCGCCGAGACCGCGATGACCGCCAGCATCCCGAGCGACGTGGCCACCAAGCGCGACGCGCATCTGGGCCACGGCGGCGTGCGCCGCCGCGGCAGCCCCGAGGAGATCGCGCCGGTGGCGGTGTTCCTGGCGCTCGACGAATCGGCGTGGATCAACGGCCAGGTGGTCGGCATCGGCGGCGACAAGCTGTCGCTGTGGTCGCATCCGAAAGAAGTCGCCGAGGCGTTTTCGTTCGGCGGCTGGTCGCTGCAGCAACTGCGCGATAACTTCAAGCCGACCGTCGGCTACGAGCTGCAAAGCGTGGGCAACAAGGATTGAGTGACAGCGCATGCACGATGCCGACGCCGCCAACGAGGTCGACCGCCGTTTCATCGGCACTGCCACCGAGCCGTGGACCGTCGAAGTGGAGAAGGGTGCGATCCGCGCCTTCGCGGCCGCGATCGGCGACGAGCAGCCGCTGTACGTCGACGAGGCGCATGCGCGGGCCCAGGGTTGGCGCAGCGTGATCGCGCCGCCGACCTTCGCGGTCACCTTTCGACCGCCGTTGCGGCCGCCCTGGCAGGCGGCATTGGATGAAGGGCGCTACCTCGCGGGCGAACAGTGGTTCAAGAGCGAACGCACGATCGTCGCCGGCGACGTGTTCACCTGCCGGCTGCACCTGGTCGATGTGGTCGAGAAAGAAGGCCGCAACGGCCGCCTGCAGTTCATGCACGCCGAGATGCGTGCGCACGATGCCAGCGGGCAGCTCGTCGTCACCAACGGCCGCGTCACCGCCTATCGAGCGATCGGCGCCTTGAAGGCCCGCCCATGAGCGCGACCGAGTCGCCATTGCATGTGGGCCAGCAGCTGCGCGTGCGCAAGCCGGCGGTCACCACCACGCAGCTCGTGCAGTACGCGGGTGCGTCGGGCGACTTCAACCGCATCCACTACGACCAGCCGTTCGCGCTCGAAAAAGGTTTGCCCGGCGTGATCGCGCACGGCAACCTCACACTGGCGCTCACCGCATCGGCGCTGCAGCACGCCTGCCGGCAGTGGAATGGCGGCGATGCGCTGTTCATCCGGCAGCTGTCGGCGCGTTACCTCGCACCGGTGCGGCCGGGTGACGAAGTCGAGGTGCAGGTCACGGTCGCATCGGTCGAGGCCGACGGCGATGCCCACATCGAGCTGCGCGCCGCGGTCGGCGAGCGCGAGGTCTTGGCCGGGCGCGCGGTGGTCGCGTCACGGGCCGAGCAGCCACAATCAAACCCGAAGGAAGCGTTGCCGTGACATCCCGTCCCGCCAAGGCCTGCATCGTCGGTGCCTTCGAGCACCCGACACGCAAGGCGCCCGACAAGACCGTGGCCCAGCTGCATGCCGAGTGCGCGGCCGGCGCGCTGCGCGACGCGGGCTTGAGCAAGAGCGACATCGATGGCTATTTCTGTTCCGGCGATGCGCCCGGCATGGGCCCGACGTCGATGGTCGACTACCTCAACCTGCAGGTGCGCCACACCGAGAGCACCGACCTCGGCGGCACGTCGTACATCTCGCTGGTGGCGCATGCGCGCGATGCGATCGCCGCCGGCCGCTGCAACGTCGCACTGATCACCTTGGCCGGCCGGCCGCGCAGCGAAGGCTCCAGCGGCACCGCGCCGCGCACGCGCGCCGGCACGCCCGAGGCGCCGTGGGAGGGCCCGTACGGCATCACCACCGTCAACGGCTACGGCATGGTCGCGATGCGCCACATGCACGAGTTCGGCACCACCTCCGAGCAACTGGCGTGGGTCAAGGTGGCCGCGTCGCACCATGCGCAGCACAACCCACACGCGATGCTGCGCGAGTTGGTCACGGTGCAGGACGTGCTGGATTCGCCGGTCATCTCCGATCCGCTGCACCGGCTCGACTGCTGCGTGGTCAGCGACGGCGGCGGCGCGCTGATCGTCGCGCGGCCGGAGATCGCGCGCAGCCTGAAGCGGCCCGCTGGTCAAGGTGATCGGCAGCGGCGAGACCGTGCGCGGCCCGCGTGCCGGCGACGTCGACCTCACCACCACCGGTGCGGCGCGTTCGGGCGCGGCCGCGTTCGCCGAGGCCGGCGTCAAGCCCGCCGACATCCAGTACGCCATCGATCTACGACAGCTTCACGATCACCGTGCTGCTGCAACTCGAGGACCTGGGCTTCTGCAACAAGGGCGAGGGCGGCCGCTTCGTCGCCGACGGCAACCTGATCTCGGGCACCGGCAGCCTGCCGTTCAACACCGATGGCGGCGGCCTGTGCAACAACCACCCGGCCAATCGCGGCGGCATCACCAAGGTGATCGAGGCCGTGCGCCAGCTGCGCGGCGAGGCGCATCCGGCGGTGCAGGTGAAGAGCTGCGGCCTCGCGCTCGCGCAGGGCACCGGCGGCAACCTCGGCAGCCGGCATGCGAGTTCGACATTGATCCTCGAGCGCGAGTGAGCCTCAGCCATGAGCACACCCACCAAGACCCGCACGCTGCCGTCGCCCGGCACCGGCCCCGACAACGATGTGTTCGTTGCCGCGGCGAAAGAAGGCCGCTTCATGCTGCGCCACTGCGACGACTGCGGCAAGACGCACTGGTACCCGCGCGCCGTGTGCCCGCACTGCTGGAGCACCAAGACGCAGTGGAAACCGGCCAGCGGCCGCGGCACCGTGTACGCCTACTCGACGATGCAACGGGTCGACCCGCCGTACACGCTCGCCTATGTCACGCTGGCCGAGGGCCCGACCATGCTCACCAACCTGGTGGGCGAGGGGCCGTACCGGATCGGCATGGCGGTGCAGGTGCAGTTCCGCCCCAGTGACGACGGCACGCCGGTGCCGGTGTTCGCGCCGGCCTAGCCTGCCGCGGCAGGCATTCAAAACGCGAATGTCCATATAGGCCGCACAAGTTCGTGGATGGATCGACGGCACATTTTGGCCGTCGAGACTCATTCAACGAAAGCAACGCATGACTTCAACCATTCGCCACTGTGTGGCCACCGCGGGCCTTGTGTTGGCCACTGGCAGCTATGCCGCCGGTCACCTCGCGGTGTCGCGCGAGATCACGGTGGACCGCGCGCCGGACACGGTCTGGAAGCTCGTCGGCGAGTTCAACTCGCTCGACGTCTGGCTGCCGCCGGTGCTCGCCAGCACGTTCACCGGTTCGGCCACGCAGCCCGGCGCCGTGCGCGTGCTCGACCTCGGCAACAACGCCAGCGTGACCGAAAAGCTGCTGGCCTACAGCAGTGAACGGCGCAGCTACAGCTATGCCTTCGTCAAATCGCCCTTGCCGGTGAAGAACTACGTCGCCACCATCGAGCTCAGCACAACGGCCGACGGCAAGACCCGGGTCAAGTGGCACTCCACGTTCGATGCCGACGGCGCTCCCGACGACAAGGCGAAGGAAGCCATCCTGGGCATCTACGACGCCGGCCTCGGCAAGGTGGCGCTGATCTTCAAGAAGTGACCGGGCGGCGCCGCCGCGCCGCGATCAGAGACCAGCCTGGCGCCCGCCGGCGTCGATGCCCCCGCGGGCACGAGGTCGGCGTGCGCAGGGCATCATCGGCCGATGCGCAATTTCGTGGCTGGCGCCTTGTCGGCTGCCTTCGCGGTGGTGCTGCCCGCGGCGCCCGCATGGGCGGCCGATGCGCCCAAGGTGGTGACCGTGGCGCAGGGGCTGGTCAACCCGTGGTCGCTGGCGTTCCTGCCCGATGGGCGCCTGCTGGTCACCGAGAAGCCCGGCCGGCTGCGCATCGTCGAGGTCCAACGGCGCCGTGGGTGCGCCGATCGGCGGGCTGCCGGCGTTGTCGGTGGGCGGGCAGTGCGGCTTGCTCGACGTGGCGCTCGATCCCAAGTTCGCCGACAACGGGTATCATCTACTTCAGCTATGCCGAGCCGGCGAGCGGTGGCGAAAGCGGCAACAGCACCGCGGTGGCGCGCGCCAAGCTGGGCGACAACGCGCTCACCGACGTGCGCGTGATCTTTCGCCAGCAGCCCAAGTATTCGAGCAGCGCGCACTGCGGCGGGCGGCTGGTGTTCGCGCGCGACGGCAAGCTGTTCGTCACGCTGGGCGATCGTTTCGCGCGCAAGGACGACGCGCAGACGCTGAACAACCATCACGGCAAGGTCGTGCGCATCGAGCCGGACGGCCAGGTGCCGAAGGACAACCCGTTCGTCGGTCGCGCCGGCGCACTGCCCGAGATCTGGAGCCTGGGTCACCGCAACGTGCAGGGCGGCGCGCTGCACCCGTCGACCGGCGAGCTGTGGACGCACGAGCACGGTCCGCAAGGCGGTGACGAGGTCAACGTGACCGAGGCCGGCCGCAACTACGGCTGGCCGCTGCTGACCTACGGGCGCAACTACGGCACCGGCACGCGCATCGGCGAAGAAGGCCCTCAACCCGGCTACGAGCAGCCGTTGAAGGTGTGGGTGCCGTCGATCGCGCCCAGCGGCATGGCGTTTCTCACCAGCGAGCGCTACCCGGGGTGGAAGGGCAGCCTGTTCGTCGGCGCCTTGCGCGGCGAGATGCTGGTGCGCCTCACGCTCGATGGCCGCAAGGTCACCGGCGAGGAGCGCCTGCTGACCGACTTGAAGGAGCGCATCCGCGACGTGCGCCAAGGGCCCGACGGCTGGCTCTACCTGCTGACCGACAGCGGCAACGGCCGCATCCTGCGCCTGGAGCGATGAGCCGCTGCGGGAACGCCGTTCGCCCCGGCTGCATCCAACCCGCGGAGGTGCCATGACCGCTGTCGAAACCCCGGCCCGGCCGCGCACGGCCGAGCCGTTGGCCGATCACGAACTCGTCGCACGCGCGGCCGCCGGCAACGGCGCGGCGTTCACGCTCATCATGCGGCGCCACAACCGGCTGCTGTTCCGCACCGCGCGCTCGATCCTGAAGAGCGACGCCGAAGCCGAGGATGCGCTGCAGGACGCGTACCTGCGCGCCTGGCGCGCGATGGACGGCTTTCGCGGCGAGGCCAAGCTGTCGACCTGGCTGGCGCGCATCGTGATCAACGAATCGTTGGCGCGCCTGCGGCGCGACCGCGGTGCGCAGGGGACTCCACTGGACCCCGGCGCGATCGGGGCGACTCGCGACCCCGCGCGGGAGGAGCCGATGGACGACGATGCCGACCGACAACCCGAGGGCATGGCGATGCGCGCCGAACTGCGCTGTCTGCTGGAAGCCTCGATCGACCGCCTGCCCGAGGCGTTTCGCACCGTGTTCATCCTGCGCGCCGTCGAGGAGATGAGTGTCGAGGACGTGGCCGCCGCGCTCGATCTGCCCGAGGCCACTGTGCGCACGCGGCTGTTCCGTGCGCGCGGCCTGCTGCGCGAGCGGTTGGCGCAACACGCCGACCTCAAACTCGAGCGACGTGTTCGCGTTCGACGGCCTGCGCTGCCACCGCATCGTGGCCGCCGTGCTGCGGCGTGCCGGCCTCGACGCGCCCGTGCCCGCGCACTAGCCGGCTCCAAGTGCCGCGGCATGCCGTTTGCCGCGATGGCGACCATTGGCGCATCGTCCTACACAGGGCCGCGCCACACGCCGATCGTCGTGGCGAAGAGGCCGATCGATCATGGATGCGTGGCGTGTGGGAATCGTCGTTCGACGGCTCGCACGATCGCTACGGCAACCGGGACAAAGGAGTACTGAATGAAATCATCCACCATCAGCAGCGACGTGATCTCTTCCGAGAAGGTGGAAGGCACCACGGTCTACAACACCGCCGGCGAGAAGCTGGGCTCGGTCGACGACCTGATGATCGACAAGGTCTCGGGCCAGATCCGCTATGCGGTGCTGGAGTTCGGCGGCTTCCTCGGCATGGGCACCGATCGCTACCCGCTGCCGTGGAACATGCTGAAGTACGACACCGCCAAGGAAGGCTACGTCGTGCCGCTCGACAAGGACAAACTCGAAAAGGCGCCGCGTTATGCGGAGACCGAAGTGCCGGAATACACCGCAGATTACGGCAAGCGCGTCTACAACTACTACGGCGCCGACTGGTAAGTCCCCTGATTCGCGGAGGTCCCACAGGCTCCGCGAGACAGAGGCACCGGCCCCTCAGGGGGCCGGTTTTTCTTTGTGCGCCGGTTGCAGGGCCACGACCAGGCCGCACAGCGCCAGCGACCACACGATCAACGCACCCGACGGCAGGTCCAACCACGCCGACGCCGCCAGCCCGAGCGCGAATCCGCAACCCCCGAGACCATAGGCCCACGCCGTGCGGCGCGCGGCCGCTGAGCGCACGCGTGGCCAGCGCCGGCACGATCAGCGCCGAAAACACCAGGTACACGCCGACCACTTGCACCGACGCCGTGACCGCGACCGCGAACACACCGTAGAAGCCGAAGCGCCCGAAGCGCCGCAGCACGCCGATGCGCATCGCCAGCAGCACCGCCGCGGTGACGGCGGCGAGCCATGCCACCTGGGTGCCGTTGACCCACAGGATCTGCCCGACCAGCAACTCCTTCAGGTGCTCGCCACCGTGCGGGTTGTGCGCCAGCAACAAGATGCCCGCGCACGATGCCAGCACGAACAGCACGCCGATCAGCGCCTCCTGCTGCTGCGCCACGCGGTGTTCGGTCCAGGTGAGCAGCGCGGCGCCGAGCAGCGCGGCACCGACCGCCGCCGCCTGCATCACCAGCCCTTGCGCGCCGAACCCCATGGCGTCGGCCGCGATCACGCCCAGGCCCGCGATCTGCGCGATCGCCAGATCGATGAACACGATGCCGCGGTCGAGCACCTGCCTGCCCAGCGGCACGTGCGTGGCCAGCACCAGCAGCCCGGCGAGGAACGGCAGACCGAGGATCGCGAGGTCGAGCGCGGCGGTGTTCATTGGGTGGCGGCGAGCAGCCGCTCGAGCGTGTCGTCGAACAGCGAGAACAGGTCTTTCGCGCGCTCGCTGCCGCCCACGGTGAACGGCAGCTTGACCACCGGCACGCCGGCGTTCTGCTGCAGCCAGTTCGACGGCCGCGGATCCTGGTAAGCGGCGTAGACCACCAGCCGCGCCGGCCTCGCCTTCAGCGCCGCCAGCACCTGCTGCAGATGCGCCACCGACGGCTCGACACCCGGCTTGGGTTCGAGCACCGCCACCTCGACCAAGCCAAGCCACTGGTAGAGATAGCCGAACGCCTTGTGCTGCGATGCCACCGCGACGCCCTTGAGCGGCGCGGCCTGCGCGCTCCAGCGTTGCACGGCCTGCTGCCAGCGTTGCTGAAAGTCCTGCAGTCGGATGCGGTAGGCGGCCGCGTTGGCGGCATCGAGCTGCTGCAGCCGCGCGCCGAGCGCAGCGGCCACGAGCGCGATGTTGCGCGGGTCGGTCTGGATGTGCGGGTTGCCGGCGGCGTGCACATCGCCCTGCGCGCGGTCGAGTTGGGTCGGTACCTCGAGCTTGGGCACCACGTCGGCGGCCAGGAAGTGCGCCGGCTGCCCCGGCTGCAGCTTGGCGTTGCCCGATTGCTGCAGCAGCACCGGCAACCAGCCGATCTCGAGCTCGGCGCCGGTGCACACCAGCAGGTCGGCGTTGCGCGTGCGCGCGATCAGGCTCGGCCGGGCCTGGATCTGGTGCGGGTCCTGCAGCGCGGTGGTGGCCACCGACACCTCGACCAGCGGTCCGCCGAGCTCCTGCACCAGCGCACCCCATTCGGGTTCGCACGCGAGCACGCGCAGTGCGGCGTGGGCGGGTGCGGCGTGCGTGAAGGTCGCCGCGAGCACGACCAGGAAAGACATGCGTTTCATCGGGGCCTCCTCAAAAGCCATGGGCGCCGTGCGCGCCCAGGCTCATCTGGTACTGCAGCATCAGCTGGTTGTCGGTGACGCCGAGCCGCGCCTGGTCGCGCGCGACCTGCAGCCGCACGCGCGAGAACTCGCTGCTGCCGAAGTCGACCATCACGGTGTGCTTCTTCGGCTTGAAGCCGTCGGCGCCGAGCGCACCGCCCGCGTATTCCGGCGTGCCCGAGTCGAGCCGCTCGCTGCGCAGGCCCACGCGCCAACGCGGCATGAACTGGACCACCGCCTGCACGTAGGCGCCGGTCTGCGTGGCGCGCAGGTCACCGTCGAGGTTGGCGCCCGACGGGTCGTGGTTCAGCGTGCCGCTGCGCACGCTGCGCAGCCATTCGCCTTGCAGCTTGAAGTTCGTGCGCGACGCGTTGCCGTCGGGCGCCCACTTCCACACCGCATCGAGCACGGTCACGCGCGTGCGGCCGTTGAACAGGCTGTCGATGCCGGCGTCGGACGGGTCGAGGCCCAGCAGCACCTGCTCGCTCGCTTTCGCATCGATGTACGACACGCCGGCGCGCCAGCTGTGGCTGGCGCCGATGTCGCCGCCGGCGTGCAGCGCGAGCGAGGCGCGGCCGGCGCCGTTGCGCGACGTGTCGCTGCCGGGAAAACCGCGCCCGCGTCCGACCTCGGCGCTCAACTCCACGAAGGTGTCGAGCGGCGCCAGCCAGTTGAGCTGCAGTCCGTCGTCGCCGAGCTGGCCGCCGAGCAAGGCCTGATACGCCAGCGGTGCGTCGACGAAGTCCCACAGGTGGGCGTGCTGCGGATTGAGGTAGCCCACGTTGGACAGAAAGCGGCCCGCCTTCAGCGTGAACCCGTTGCCGAGCGCGGTGGTCTGCACGAAGGCTTCTTCGAGCTCGACTTCGTTGTCGGGCGTCAGCGCGATGCTGGCGGCGCCGCGCCACCACGGATCGATGCTGGCCGAGAAGGTGAGCTCGGTTTCGGCCAGGCTCAGTCCGCGTGTGCCGGGGCCGATCTCGGCGTCTTCGGGTCGCGCGAAGCCGGTGATCGTGTAGTCCGCCGGGTCGTGCGACGTGCGCGTGTACAGGCCCGACAGGATCAGCGAGATCGCCGGGTTGAAGCGGTTGGCGTTGCGGCGGTGCTCGCGGGCGGGCTTGGCGGTGGGCGCCGCCGGCGCGGGGGCCGGTGGTGCAGCGGGTGCCGCCGCGGTCGTCGGTGCGGCAGCGCGTTCGGCCGCCTGCAGGCGTGCCTCGAGGGCCTGCATTCTTTGTTCGTAGCTGGCGCGCAGCGCCTGCATCTCGGCGCGCAGCGCCGCCAGGTCGTCGGTCGCGTGGCCGCACGTGGAAGTGACTCCGAACGCGAGCGCGAGGCCCGCGGGCAACAGATGGCGCATGGCCATGCTCCTTGCACATCAACGTGGATGGATGCACGACGGCCGCATCAAGCGGCGGCGTGCAGCACAACGGTCAATGCAAGAGCGAAGGCGGCGCGCGGCTGCGGTAGGCGAGCGCCGGCGCGATCGCCGATTCGATCGCGGCGGCGGTCTGCGGCGCCACATGCGCCGCAGCGGGTGCGGCGGTGGTGGGCGCTGTGCTCGGCAGCGCGCCGGCGCCCACCGGCGCGGCGATCAGGCACAACGTGCAATGGGCGTCGAGCGCACTCGGCGCGGCATCGCGCTGCTGCGCCGGCGTGCCGTGGTGCGTGACCGCGTGGCTGGCCGCGACGCCTTGGGCGAACGGCAGCAACAGCGCGAGCAGCAGCGCCCAGGCCCAACGAGGGCCCGATTCCAACCACGGCATGCGCACGCCACGCAGCGACATGGCGCGCATGATAGTGCGGCGGCGCGCGCCGCGTGCGAAGGCCTCAGGGCTGGCGCGCGACGATCACCAGCGCCGGCATGGCGAACGCCACGCGGCCATCGGCCTCGCACGAACGGCGCCAGCACGCGCCGCGCTTCGCGCCGCAGCGCCTCGAACTGCGTGTCGTCGAGCAGGCCACCGAGCGTCCAGATGCAGGCGCGTTCGGCCGCCACCAACGCATCCACCGAGCCGAAGCGCACGTCGGCCGTGCGCTGCAGCACCTCGGCACCGTCGAGCCCGGCCTGCGCGGCGAGTGCGTGCAGGCGCGCGGCATCGCCGATGGCGAACGGCGCGCGAAACGCATCGGCCACACGCGCGCCGAACAGCGTCTGCAACAGCGTGGCCAGCGCACCGTAGCCGGGCGAGCGCTCGACCGCGTCGCACACCGCCACCGCCAGCCGGCCGCCGGGCCGCAACACGCGCTTCATCTCGCGCAGCGCGGCGACGCGGTCGTCGAAGAACATGAAGCCGAACTGGCTCACGACCGCATCGACGCTGGCATCGGACAGCGGCAGCGCTTCGGCGCGGCCGTGAAGCCATTCGATCGAGGCGTCGAGCCGGCGCGCCACCGCCAGCATGTCGGGATTGGCGTCGAGCCCGGTGACACCGCCGCCGGGCCCGACGCGCGCGGCGGCGGCGCGCGCCAGCACGCCGGTGCCGCAGGCCACGTCGAGCACGCGCTGGCCGCGCGCCACCGCGGCGGCATCGAGCACCGCGCCGGCAAACGGCCGGAACAGCGCCGGGACGAACTCTTCTTCGTACACCTCGGCCGGAGGCCGGGCGGCCACGGGATCGGCCGGTGGTGGGCAGGGTCATGGTCGGATGCCTCGACGAATGGCCGTAGCATCCGCGCCATCCGCTTCGATGGCCATGACCGAGCAACCGAATCGTTTGACCGAGCATCCGGCGCTTCAGTCCGATGGGCTCGGTGCGTTGCAGTCGGCGGCGCACGAGCCCGACGTGCTGTCCGATGTGCTGCGCACGGTGCGCTTGAGCGGCGCGATGCTGTTCCTGGTCGACGCCACGGCGCCGTGGCGCTCGCAGGCACCGCACGCACGCACCTTCGCGCAGCCAGGTGATGCCGCAGGCGCAGCACCTGGTGTCGTACCACATCGTCGTGCGCGGCCAGTGCTGGGCCGGCCTGAGCGACGAGCCGCTGCAGCCGCTCGCCGAAGGCGATGGCCTCGTGGTGCCGCACGGCGACGCGCTACGCGTTGGCGTCGCATCCCGACACGCCGGCGAGCCTACGGCGACGACGATGCGGTGGCGTTCTTCCGCAGCATGGCCGCCGGCGAACTGCCGCCGGTGGTGAAGGAGGGCGGCGAAGGGCCGCAGCACACGTCGTTCATCTGCGGCTTTCTCGGCTGCGACGCGCGGCCGTTCAACCCGATCCTGTGGTCGCTGCCGCGCGCGATCCACCTGCACCGCGTCACGCAACCGGGCGACCGGCTGTCGCACCTGCTGGCCTATGCGATGGCCGAGCTGCGCGAGCGCGGCCCGGGGCAGCGCGACGTGTTGCTGCGCCTGAGCGAGCTGATGTTCGTCGAGGTGGTGCGCCGCCAGCTGGCGCAGGCGGGCGAGTCGGCGCCGGGCCGCCCCAAGCCGACGGCTCCCTCCTGGGGGGACGCGAGCGCAGCGAGCAAGGGGGCAAGCCAGTCCACCGGCTGGCTGGCCGCGCTGCGCGACCCGCTGATCTCGCGCGTGCTGGCGCGCCTGCATGCCCAACCGTCGCGTGCGTGGACACTCGATGCGCTGAGCGAAGGCACCGGCGCGTCGCGCAGCACGCTGTCGGAGCGTTTCGCGCAGCTGGTGGGCCAGCCGCCGATGCACTACCTCGCCGGCTGGCGCATGCAGCTGGCCACACGGTTGCTCGCCGAACACAGCATGAAGGTGCGCGCCATCGCCGACTCGGTGGGTTATGCGTCGGAGGCGGCGTTCAGCCGCGCGTTCAAGAAACACACCGGGTTGTCGCCGCAGGCATGGCGGCAGCGCTGAGCGCATGAACGCCACGGCGCCGCAACCGCTCGACGTCCGCCGTGCTGCCGCACGGCGTGCGCAGCCGGTTCGTCGACAACGGCAACGGCCTGGTGATGCACCTGCTCGAGGCCGGCTTCGAGGCGAGCGAGCGGCCATGCGTGTTGCTGCTGCACGGCTTTCCCGAGCTCGCCTACAGCTGGCGCAAGGTGATGCCGGCACTGGCCGCGGCGGGCTACCACGTGGTCGCGCCCGACCAGCGCGGCTATGGCCGCACCAGCGGCGGCGATGCCAGCCACGACGGCGATTGGCGCTCGTTCCGTTTTCTCAACCTGGTGCGCGATGCGATGGGCCTGCTGGCGGCGATCGGCGTGCGCCGCGTGCACGCCGTGGTCGGCCACGACTTCGGCTCGTGGGTGGCGGCGTGGTGCGCGCTGGTGCGGCCGGACATCTTCGGCAAGGTGGTGCTGATGAGCGCGCCGTTCTCCGGTGCGCCGGCGCTGCCGCTGCCCGACGCCGCGCAGCGTGCCGAAGTGCACGCCGCGCTCGCCGCATTGCCGCGCCCGCGCAAGCACTACCAGCGTTACTACACCACGCGCGAAGCCAACGACGACATGTGGCACTGCCCGCAAGGCGTGCATCACTTCCTGCGCGCGTACTACCACCACAAGAGCGCGGACTGGGCGCACAACCGGCCGTTTCGCCTGGCGTCGTGGAGCGCCGGCGAACTGGCGAAGATGCCCACCTACTACGTGATGGACCTGCACGAGACCATGGCGCAGACGGTCGCGCACGAGATGCCCGGTGCCGCACAGGTCGCCGACTGTGCCTGGTTGCCCGAGCACGAGCTGCGCGTGTACAGCGGCGAGTACGCGCGCACCGGCTTCCAGGGCGGCCTGCAGTGGTACCGCTGCGCCGCCGATGCCCAGTGCATTCGCGAACTGCAGCTGTTCGCCGGCCGCACGATCGACGTGCCGTCGATGTACATCGCGGGCTCGAGCGATTGGGGCGTCTATCAGAATCCCGGCGCGTTCGAAGCGATGCAGGCCACCGCCTGCACGCGTTTGCGCGCCGCCCACCTGCTCGACGGCGCCGGCCACTGGGTGCAGCAGGAACAACCCGAAGCGGTGAGCCGCTTGTTGATGGAGTTCATGTCATGACGCGTTCCGAACAGGTGGTGTTGATCTCCGGCGCCGCATCGGGCCTCGGCGCGGCCACGGCGCGCCGTTTTCTGAGAGAGGGCTGGCGCGTGGCGATCAACCACGTCGATGCGGCGCAAAAGGAAGCGGCCGACCTGATCGTCGTGCAGGTCGACGTGCCGCGCACGGCGAGCTTCACCGTCGAAGGCGACGTGACGAAAGACGCCGACTGCGTGCGCATGGTCGAGCGCACGATGGAGAAGTTCGGCCGCCTCGATGCGCTGGTCAACGCCGCCGGCATCAGCAAGATGGTGGCGCACCCCGACCTGCACGGCGTGTCGGCCGAGGACTTCCAGCGCATCTACGCCGTCAACACGATCGGCACCTTCCAGATGATGCGCGCCGCCGCGCCGCACCTGAAGGCCAGCGGCAAGGGCTCGATCGTCAACATCTCGTCGCGCGCCGCGCTGATGGGCAGCGGCTCGTCGATCCCCTATGCGGCGTCGAAGGCGGCCGTCAACGCACTGACGATGGCGCTGGCGCGCGTGCTGGCGCCCGAGGTGCGCGTCAACGCGGTGTGCCCGGCACTGGTCGAGCAAGGCTTCGTCGAGCGCCTGGCGCCGGAGTCGTTCGCCAAGCGCCGCGAGCACCAGATCAACGTGTCGCCGCTGCACCGCATCGGCCATCCCGACGAAGTGGCCGAGACGATCTGGTGGCTCACCACCGGCGCATCGATGATGACCGGCGCCATCGTCGAGCTCGACTTCGGCATGCACTTGAACGCCGTCTAGCGCTTCGCGCAGCCCAGCGTGCAAAGCCGAGCCTCGGGCGGCGCGCACAGACCGAGCGCGTCCGGCGTACGATCCGCGCATGCGCCACTCGGGCCACCTGGTGTGCGCGCTGGCTCTGTGTGCCGCTGCGTTGGCTGGCGCGCAAGACCCTCCGGCATCGGCCGCCACGGCGGCCCGTCCGGCGGCGGTCACGCTGTTGCAGGTCGACGGCGCCATCGGGCCGGCGACTGCCGACTACGTGCAGCGGGGCTTGCGGCGTGCGCAACAACGAGGTGCCGCACTGGTGGTGCTGCGGCTCGACACACCCGGCGGCCTCGACACCGCGATGCGCACCATCATCAGGGACATCCTCGCCTCGCCGGTGCCGGTGGCCACATTCGTGGCGCCGCAGGGTGCGCGCGCAGCCAGCGCAGGCACCTACATCCTGTACGCCAGCCACATCGCCGCGATGGCTCCGGCCACCACGCTCGGCGCGGCCACGCCGGTGGCGATCGGCATGACGCCGCCGGGCACCGGCCCGGAGGCCACGCCGCGCGGTGACGGCGGCGCCAGCGCGCCGGCTGCAAGCGCGCCGCGCGACACGCTGGAGGCCAAGCGCGTCGGCGACGCCGTCGCCTACATCCGCTCGCTGGCACTGATGCGCGAGCGCAATGCGCAATGGGCCGAACGTGCGGTGCGCGAAGCGGTGAGCCTGCCTTCGGGCGAGGCGCTGGCGCAGCATGTGATCGACGTGGTCGCGAGCGACGTGGCCGATCTGCTGCGTCAGCTCGACGGCCGCCGCGGTGAACACCGGCAACGGGCAGAGCGTGGTGCTGGCCACTGCCGGCGTTGCCGTCGAGCCGTTCGTGCCCGACTGGCGCGGCCGCCTGCTCGCGGTGATCGGCGACCCCAGCCTCGCGCTGCTGCTGTTGATGATCGGCTTCTACGGCCTGCTGTTCGAATTCGCCAGCCCGGGCTACGTGTTGCCGGGCGTGGTGGGTGCGGTGTGTCTGCTGTTGGGGCTGTTCGGGCTGCAGACGCTGCCGGTCAACTACGCCGGCTTGGCGCTGGTGATGCTGGGCATGGCCTTCTTCGTCGCCGAGGCGTTCGTGCCGAGCTACGGTTCGCTGGGTCTGGGTGGTGTGGTGGCGTTCGCGCTCGGCGCCGTGATGCTGTTCGACAGCGACGTGCCGGGTGTGGCCGTGTCGCGCCCGCTGATCGCCACGCTGATCGTTCGCCTCGCTTGCTGTTCGTGCTTGGCATGGCGCTGCTGGCGGCACGCACGCGCAGGCGGCCGTTGGTGAGTGGGGTGTCCACGCTGGTCGGCGCCATCGGCGAGGTGGTGTCGAGTCGAAGGCGATGGTGGCGCCGAAAGCTGGGCCCAGGTGCGCGGCGAACACTGGCGGGTGCGCGGCGCGAAGCCGCTGCACCCTGGCGAGCGCGTGCGCGTGACACGCGCCGATGGCCTCACGCTCGAGGTCGAGAGGATCGTAGCACATGGCCATCGGATTCGGAATCGTGCTGATCATGCTGCTGGCGCTGCTGGCGCCTGTCGTTGCGCGTGCTGCGCGAGTACGACCGCGGCGTGGTGTTCCAGCTCGGCCGCTTCTGGGCCGTAAGGGCCCGGGCCTGGTGATCCTGATTCCGGGCATCCAGCAGATGGTGCGCGTGAGCCTGCGCCTGGTGGTGATGGACGTGCCCGAGCAGGACGTGATCACGCGCGACAACGTTTCGGTCAAGGTCAACGCGGTGCTGTACTTCAGGGTCGTCGATGCGGAGAAGGCGGTGATCCAGGTCGAGAATTTCCTCGTCGCCACCAGCCAGCTCGCGCAGACCACGCTGCGCGCGGTGCTCGGCAAGCACGATCTCGATGAGCTGCTGTCGGCGCGCGACCGCCTCAACCTCGACGTGCAGAAGATCCTCGACGCGCAGACCGACGCCTGGGGCATCAAGGTCACCAATGTCGAGATCAAGGAAGTCGACATCGAACGACACGATGGTGCGTGCCATCGCGCGCCAGGCCGAGGCCGAGCGCGAGCGCCGCGCCAAGGTGATCCATGCCGAGGGCGAGCTGCAGGCGTCGCACAAGCTCGCCGAGGCCGCCGAGATCCTCGCCCGCAGCCCGCAGGCGCTGCAGCTGCGCTACCTGGAAACGCTCACCGTCATCGCGGCCGACAAGAACTCGACCATCGTGTTCCCGTTGCCGCTCGACATCGTGGGGCCGCTGCTCCAGGCGATCAAAGCGCCGCCACGAACCTCAAGCGCGTGATCTCGCTCGGCGCGCCGAAGCGCACCGGCGGGCCCCAGTAGCCGGTGCCGCGGCTGGTGTAGACCCACAGCTGCTTCAGGCGGTGCAGGCCGGCGGTGTAGGGCTGCTGCAGGCGCACGAACAGGTTCCACGGCCAGTACTGGCCGCCGTGCGTGTGGCCCGACAGCTGCAGGTCGAAGCCGGCCTGCGCGGCGGCATCGGCGCTGCGCGGCTGGTGCGCCAGCAGCACGCGCACGCCGGCGTCGGCGGGCGCACCGTGCAGCGCGCGCTGCGGGTCGCTGCGGTGCTGCGGGTTGAAGTGGTGCGCGCTCGGGTCGGCCACGCCGGCCATCACCAGGCTGGCGCCGTCGTGGCGCAGCACCACGTGTTCGTTCATCAGCACCTGCACGCCCAGGCGCTGCAGCTCGGCGATCCATTCTTCGGCGCCGCTGTAGTACTCGTGGTTGCCGGTGACGAAGAAGGTGCCGTGGCGCGAGCGCAGCTGCGGCAGCGGCGCCACGTGCGGCGCGAGGTCCTGCACGCGGCCGTCGACGAGGTCGCCGGTGACCGCGACCGCGTCGGCCTGCAACGCATTCACCGCGTCGACGATCGACTGCAGGTAGGCGCGCTTGATCGTCGGGCCGACGTGGATGTCGCTGATCTGCGCGATCGTGAAGCCCTGCAGCGCCGGCCGGCAGGTTGGCCACCGGCACCTCGACGTCGCGCACGCGCGCGGTGCGGCGCGCGTTGAAGATGCCGATCGCCATGAACAGCGCCGCCAGCAGCGGCACCGCCAGCGCCGACTGTTCCGGCAGCGCCGCCAGGCCGAACGGCCACGCCAGCAGCAGCACGCCATCGCGCAGCAGCGTAAAGACCAGCAGCGTGGAGACCAGGCCCAGCGCCAGCATGCCGGCCCATGAGTAGCGATCGGCTGTGGCCCTGTCGCGCGAGCGACGGCCGAAGAACGCCAGCGGAATCAGAATCGCCGAGGCCAGCAGCACGGCGCTGAATGCCCATGGCGCGACCGGGCCGGGCAGTTCGGGGGCGATGCGCCAGCCGATGTACAGGTGCAGCAGCGCCGACAGCCACAGGGCGAACATGGCGCCGCAGATGATGCCGCAGCGGCGCGCTTTCAAGCGCCGTTCGTCGGCCGGCGTTTTACCAATACCCGCGTGCGCAGGTAAACAGATCTGTTTACTTCGTGGAGGGCTTCGGTTAGCGTGCGAGGCCGCCTGATCCGGAGAGACGACCGAGGAGACCGTGTGTCGAGCCGCTTCGAAAGCCTGAAACCCGCGATGCCGATCCTGATCGGCGCCTCGCTGATGCTCACCTTCGCGATGGGCCTGCGCCAGAGCCTGGGCATCTTCATGCCCGACCTCACCAAGGACATCGGCATCTCGGTGTCCGACTTCACCCTGGCGATCGCGGTGCAGAACCTGATGTGGGGCGTGCTGCAGCCGGTGGCGGGCGCGCTCTCGGTGCGCTGGGGCCTGCGATCCCTGATGGTGGGTGGCTCGCTGCTGTACCTGCTGGGCATGCTGATGCTGGCCGGCGCGCAGGGCACCTTCGGCGTGGTGGTGGGCGCGGGCCTGTTCATCGGCGCCTCGATGGCCTGCACCGGTCCGGCGCTGGCGTCGGCTGCCGTGTCGCGCCCGGTCAGCGTGGCGATGCGCAGCGCGGTGCTCGGTGCGGTGTCGGCCGCCGGCTCGTTGGGTGCGATGCTGTCGGCGCCGATCGGCCAGGCACTGAACCAAGCCTATGGCTGGCGCGTCGGCGTGATCGGCTTTGCAATCCTCGCGCTGATCATGCTGCCGGCCGCGTGGTACGCCGGCAAGGTCGACAAGGTGCCGCTGCCGCCATCGCCCGGCAAGGCGAGCGACAGCGCGGGCGCTGCGCTCGGCAGTGCGATCAAGCACGTGCCGTTCATCGTGCTGACGCTGGCGTTCTTCGTCTGCGGCATGCAGCTGATCTTCCTGACCACGCACCTGCCTTCGTACCTGCAGATCTGCGGCATGGACCCGATGCTCAGCGCGCAGGCGCTCGGCGTGATCGGCGGCTTCAACGTGCTGGGCAGCCTGTTCTTCGGCTGGGCCGGCGGGCGCTGGAACAAGCTGGTGCTGCTGGGCGGCATCTATCTCTTCCGCTCGCTGGCGCTGCTGTGGTACTTCGCGACCTTGCCGACGCCGGGCGGCACGCTGGTGTTCGCCGCGGTCATGGGCTTCCTGTGGCTCGGCGTGGGCCCGTTGGTGACCGGCTGGATCATCGACGTGTTCGGGCTGCGCTGGCAGGCCATGCTCGGCGGCGTGGCGTTCGTGAGCCACCAGGTCGGCAGCTTCGTCGGTGCCTATGGCGGCGGACTGCTGTACGACCTGCTCGGCAGCTACAACACCGCGGTGCACGTGGGCGTGGCCACCGGGCTGGCGGCCGGCATCGTGCAGATCGGCTTCGCGCTGCACCGATCGAGTCGGGTGCAGCTTGCGCCCTCATGAGTGCGTTGCAAGTCGAAGCGCCGGGCATGCGCGATCGCATCCTCGATGCCGCCGAGCGGCTGTTCTACGCGCACGGCATCCAGAGCATCGGCGTCGATGCGGTGGTGCTCGAAGCGGGCATCAGCAAACGCACGCTGTACCAGCACTTCGGCTCGCGCGAGTTGTTGATCGCGGCCTACCTCGCGCGGCGCGGCGCGCGCCAGCCCGAAACGCCCCAGCCCGGCGAAGAGCTGCACGAGATTCTCGGCGTGTTCAAACGCTTCGAGCGCTGGTTCGCGACCGACGAGTTCCGCGGCTGCCCGTTTTCCAACGCGATCGCCGAGCTCGGCGGCGATGCCGGGCATCCGGCGCTGAAGGTGGCGCGCGACATCAAGGCGCGCAACACCGCGTGGTTCGAGCTGCGCCTGCGCGCGCTCGGCGCGGCGCACATCCGGCGGTCGCTGGCCACGCAGCTGTCGATCCTGGTCGAAGGCTCGGTGGCGCTGGCCGTGCAGCGCAAGGCCGACGGCAGCGCGCCGCAAGTGGCGCGCGCGGCCGGCGCGGCCGCGCGCGCACTGCTGGTGCAAGCCGGCGTCGCGCCCGACGACCCATCGCCTTCGTTCTGACGCGCGGCACGTTGGCACGGCGGTTGCAGCTGTGCCCTCCTGAGCAGGCGCTGGTGCGTGCAGGTGCACGTTTGTGGCGCGCTGCGCCCAACCAGGAGGATTCATGCACGCACGCCGTTCGTTCACGCTGGCCTTGGCCACCGCCGCCGCATTGGCGCCGTTCGGGGCCGCCGCGCAGAGCGCACTGGAATCGATCACCAGCAAGAAGCTGATCACGATCGCGATCCCGACCGACTTTCCGCCCTATGGCTTCGTCGGCACCGATCTCAAGCCGCAGGGCCTGGACATCGACATGGCCAACCTCATCGCGGCCAAGATGGGCGTGAAGATCGAGCTGGTGCCGGTGACGAGCGCCAACCGCATCCCGTACCTGCAGACCAAGAAGGCCGACCTGGTGATCTCCACGCTCGGCAAGAACCCCGAGCGCGAGAAAGTGATCGACTTCACCGCCGGCTACTCGCCGTTCTATCAGGCGGTGTTCGCGGCCAAGAGCCTGGCGGTCAAGAGCGCGGCCGACCTGGCCGGCAAATCGGTCGGCGTGACGCGCGGCGCGATCGAAGACATGGAGCTCACCAAGATCGCGCCGCCCAGCGCCGACGTGAAGCGCTTCGAGGACAACAACGCCACCGTGTCGGCCTTCGTCTCGGGCCAGGTGCAGGTGATCGCCACCGGCGCGTCGGTGGCCGGCAACATGATCGCGCGCAACCCGAACCTGAACACCGAGTACAAGTTCGTGCTGAAGGACTCGCCCAACTTCATCGGCGTGGCCAAGGGCGAGGACGCGCTGAGGTCCAAGGTCAACGAGATCATCGCCGCCGCCAAGGCTGCGGGCGAACTCGACAAGATGGCGCTGAAGTGGCTCGGCCGCCCGGCCGGCGAGCTGCCGAACTGATGTCGACTTCCACGCTCACGTTGTTCGCTGCCCGAGGGAGCGCGCCAGTCGGCTTGGGAGCGGCCCGGCGCCGACTGCCCGAGGCTCGCTGTGACCCCGAAGCGATGACGCTCGACTTCGCCGCCGTGTGGGTCGAGTGGCCGCAGCTGCTGCGCGGCGTGGCGATGACGGTCGCTGCTCACCGTGCTGGCCGCCGTGCTCGGCGTGGCTGCTCGGCGTGGCCTGCGGCTGGGCGCGCGCCTGGGGGCCGAAGCCGCTGGGCTACGCGGTGGCGTGCTACGTGGAGCTGATCCGCAACACGCCGTTCATCGTGCAGCTGTTCTTCGTCTTCTTCGGGCTGCCGAGCCTGGGGCTCAGGCTGTCGCCCGAGATGGCGTCGGTGATCGCCATGGTGCTCAACCTCGGCGCCTATGCCGCCGAGATCGCGCGCGCCGGCATCGAGGCCACGCCGCGCGGCCAGCTCGAGGCCGCGCGCAGCCTGGCGCTCAACGAGTGGCAGGTGTTCACGCGCGTGGTGCTGCCGCCGGCGCTGGCGCGCGTGTGGCCGGCGATGGTGAGCCAGATCATCATCGTGATGCTCGGCTCGGCGGTGTGCGGCCAGATCGCCACGCAGGAGCTGAGCTACTACGCCAACCTGATCCAGAGCCGCAACTTCCGCGCCTTCGAGGCCTTCATCATCGCCACGCTGCTCTACCTGGCGCTGGCGTTCGCGCTGCGCCAGACGCTGAATTGGGCCGGGCCGCGCTGGCATCTTCGGGCCGCGTGGCGACGGCGCGCCGCTGATCGGGCTCGGCGCATGGTCGACTTCACCCTCTGGGACATCGTGCGCAACCTGCTGCTGGCGGCGCGCTGGACGGTGGTGCTGTCGCTGATCGCGTTCGTCGGCGGCGGCCTGGTCGGCCTGGCGCTGCTGGTGGCGCGCCTGTCCGAGCTCGCGCGCAGCCACCGCCGCGGTGATCGGCTACGTGCAGCTGTTCCAGGGCACGCCGCTGCTGATGCAGCTGTTTCTCGCCTACTTCGGCCTCGCGCTGTTCGGCATCAACGTGTCGCCTGTGGTGGCCGCCGGCCTGGCGCTCACGCTGTACACCAGCGCCTACCTCACCGAGATCTGGCGCGGCTGCGTCGATGCGATTCCGCGCGGGCAGTGGGAGGCGGCCGAGAGCCTGGCGCTCAGTCTTCGGCGAGAAGCTGCGCCACGTGGTCGGCCCGCAGGCGCTGCGCATCGCGCTGCCGCCGACGGTGGGCTTTCTGGTGCAGGTGATCAAGGGCACGGCGCTGGCCTCGGTGATCGGCTTCATCGAGCTGACCAAGGCCGGCACGATGATCACCAACGCCACCTTCAAGCCGTTCACCGTGTACGCCTGCGTGGCGCTGATGTACTTCATCCTGTGCTGGCCGGTGTCGGCCGCGGCACGCCAACTCGAACGGAGCATGCGCCGTGGTCACGCCGACTGAATCCGATCGTCTCGATCCACGCGCTGAAGAAGCGCTTCGGCACGAACGAGGTGCTGAAGGGCATCGACCTCGACGTGAAGCGCGGCGAGGTGGTCGTGATCATCGGCAAGAGCGGCTCGGGCAAGAGCACGCTGCTGCGCTGCGTGAACGGCCTCGAGGTGTTCCAGGAGGGCGCGCTCACCGTCGACGGCCAGGCGCTGCAAGTACGGCAACGCGCCGGCGATGCGCGCGCTGCGCCAGCACGTGGGCATGATCTTCCAGAGCTTCAACCTGTTCCCGCACCTGAGCGTGGGCCGCAACGTGATGCTCGCGCCCACGCTGGTCAAGCAGCACCGATCGCGCCGCGGCCGAGGCGCGAGGCGCGCAAGCTGCTGCAGCGCGTGGGCCTGGCCGAGAAGTTCGACGCCTGGCCCGATCAGCTCTCGGGCGGCCAGCAGCAGCGCGTGGCGATCGCGCGCGCGCTGGCGATGGCGCCCAGCGTGCTGCTGTGCGACGAGATCACCTCCGCGCTCGACCCCGAGCTGGTGGGCGAGGTGCTCAAGGTGGTGGAGTCGCTGGCCGAAGAGGGCATGACCCTGATGATGGTCACGCACGAGATGAACTTCGCGCGCAAGGTCAGCGACCGCGTGGTGTTCATGCATGCCGGGCGCATCCACGAGATGGGGCCGCCGGCCGAGCTGTTCGGCGCGCCGAAGACGCCGGAGCTGCAGCAGTTTCTCGCCGCGCTGCACTAACCGGCCCGAGCCGGACCGGGCCGTTCGCGGCCAACGCATAAGATTCGCCCCATGCGATCCAAACTCGTTCCCGCGCTGGTTCTCATCATCCTGGGGATCGGCTTCCTGCTGTCGAACTTCGGGCTGCTGCCGCGCCTGGGACCGTTGTTCGCGCAGTGGTGGCCGGCGATCCTGATCGTGGTGGGTGTCACGATGCTTCTGCGGCGCTGAAGCCGCCTCGACACCGAAGAGGCTGGCGATGATCAAAGGCTCCTGCGCCTGCGGCGCCGTGACCTGGCGCTTCGACGGCGTGCCCGAGGCCGCCACGGCCTGCAACTGCACCGCCTGCCGGCGCTACGGCACGCCGTGGGCCTACGACCACGAGTGCGAGGGCATCCACGTGTCCGGGCCCACCACGGCCTACGTGCGCGGCGACTCGTTGGGCTTTCACTTCTGTCCCACCTGCGGCTGCATGGCATCCTGGCGCGGCTTGCAGCCCAACACGCAGGGCCAGCGCCGCATCGCGGTCAACCTGCGCCTGGCCGCCCCGCAACTCGTGGCCGACGTGCCGGTCGATCACTTCGACGGATTTGCATCCTGGGAAGACCTGCCGCGCGATGGGCGCTGCGTGCGCGACTATTGGTTCTGAACGTGAGGCGCCTGTGAAACACGGATACTGCAGACCATGAGCCCGTCCACCACCCACACCGCCGACTACCGCAGCCCCACCGTGCGCCAACTGCGCGCTGACCTGGCCCTCGCGTTGCGCGCCGCCGCGCATCATGGCCTGGGCGAGGGCGTGTGCAACCATTTCAGCGTGGAGCTGCCCGATGGCTCGGGGCGCTTCCTCCTGAACCCGCGCGGATTCCTGTGGAGCGAGGTGCAGGCCGACGACATCGTGTTGGTCGACCAGCACGGCACGCGCCTGGCCGGTCGGCACGAGATCGAGCCGACCGCGATGTTCATCCACGCCGCGATCCACCGCGTGGCCGGCAAGGGTTGCGTGCTGCACACCCACATGCCGTTCGCCACCGCGCTCACGCTCACGGCCGACCGCGGCCTGGACACCACGCTGTCGCAGAACGCGATGCGCTTTCATGGCCGCGTCGCGATCGATCCGCAGTACAACGGGCTGGCGCTCGACGTGTCCGAAGGCGAGCGCATCGCGCGCGCCATGGGCGGCGCCGACGTGGCGTTTCTCGGCAACCACGGCGTGGTGGTGTGCGGCGAGCGCGTGGACTATGCCTACGACGACCTGTACTACCTCGAGCGCGCCTGCATGCACCAGGTGCTGGCGCAGCAGACCGGGCGGCCGCTGATGCCGGTGGCGCCGGCGCTCGCGGCGCGCGTGGGCACGCAGTGCTGCGGCGAACGGCTGCAGTCCGAGCTGTTCTTCGAGGCGCTGCGCCGCACGCTGTAGCTGCGATGGCGCTGACCGTGCGCCCGCTCACGCCGGAGCGCTTTGGCGACCTCGAAGCGATCTTCAACGCCAAAGGCTGCTCGGTGGCGCGCGGCTGCTGGTGCATGTACTACCGCGTGAGCGGCAAGAGCTTGACGCGACCGGGCGACAGCCAGCGCCGCAGCAGCAAGAGCGCTCTCAAGGCGCTCGCCGGCAAAGACCCGCCGCCCGGGCTGATCGGCTATCGCGGCGAGACACCGGTGGGCTGGATTGCGCTCGGCCCGCGCGCCCACTACGCCAAGCTGGCGAAGTCGCCGGTGATGAAGCCGGTCGACGAGCAACCGGTGTGGTCCATTGTCTGCTTCGTCGTGCCGTCGGAGTTCCGCAGGCAAGGCGTCGCGCGTGAGTTGCTCGCCGGCGCGACCGCGTACGCCAAGAAGCGCCGTGTCAAGCTGCTCGAGGCCTATCCGGTCGACAAGAGCGAGTCGTCGGTCGCCGATGCATCATGGTTCGGCTCCAAGCGCATGTTCGACGAAGCGGGCTTCGACGAAGTGGCGCGGCGCCGCCACGATCGGCCGGTGGTGCGCCTGCACGTCAAGTAAAGGGAACTGCCATGCACCACTCCAGACTGTGCGCCATCTTGATCGACTGCAACACCGATGACGTCGATGCCGCGGCGACCTTCTGGGCCGGTGCGCTCGGTCGCAAGGTCGACATGGACCACCCCGGCACGCGAGCCCAATATCGCATGCTCGAGACGCCGCAAGACGAGCCCATCGTGCAGATCCAGCGGGTCGAGCACGAGAGCAGAGTTCACCTCGACATCGAGACCGACGACATTGCCGCCGAGGTGGCGAGGCTCGAGAAACTCGGGGCCACCGTCGTGCGGCAGCTGGAGCGCTGGGTCGTCATGCAGGCTCCCACCGGACAGCGCTTCTGCGTCGTGCGCGTCCAGCGTCCGGGCTACCCGAAGAACGCCAACACGTGGGGTTGATGGCGCTGCGCCTCAGTCGGAGCGCGCCATCTGCCGCAGCAGCGCCTCGCTGGCCACGTCGGCCGGGTAGAACAGCTCGATCGACACCTCTTCGAGCGTCACGTCGAGCGGCGAGCCGAAGAAGGTGCGCGTGGTGAACAGCGACATGCGGCCCAGCGGCGTGTCGACGATGAACGGCACCAGCAGGCGCGGCACCGGCTCGAACGACGCGTCGCGCCGCTCGCGCATCGCGCGCACGTTGGCGTAGCCGTTCACCTCTTGCTCGAGCGCCACCAGCTCGGGATCGGCGGTCTTGCCGGCCTCGCGCTGCAGCACGTCGATCAAGTGGCCGCCCCAGTCGTCGAAGTTGACGGTGACTTTGGCGAAGCCGTCGGGGTGCAGGCCGGCGCGGATCACGTTGACCTGCGGCGACTGCAGGTGCTGCGGCAGGCCGGCGGTGAGCGCCTGCGCGGCGCGGTTGGCGAGCAGCACGTTCCATTGGCGATCGAGCACCACGCCGGGGTAGGGGTCGTGCGCCGTGATCAGGCGCTGCAGCGCGCCGCGCACTTGCTCCATCACCTCGGCATCGAGCTTGCGCTCGGCATAACGCGGCGCATAGCCGGCCGCCAGCAGCAGACGGTTGCGTTCGCGCAAGGGCACCTCCAGTCGCGTGGCGAGCGACGTGAGCAGCTCGGGGCTCGGCCGCGAGCGCCCGGTTTCCACGAAGCTCAGGTGGCGTGGCGACACGCCGACATCGAGCGCGAGGTCCAGCTGCGACAGCCGCCGCCGCGAGCGCCACTGTTTGAGCAGCGAGCCGATGGTCTCGTGCTGCGGCCGGCGGCGGCGGCGCTGGTGTGCATCTGCGAGGTGGGGTTCATGCGGTGTGCGCGGTGCCCGGCGGCGTGTGGATCCAGTGCGGCAGCAGCACGGCCACCATGCGGCGGCGAGTGCGCCGAGCAGCACGTGGCTCAGCGCCGCAGCCTGCCACGCCGGCGCGCGGTGCGAGCGCGAAATAGATCGAGCCCAGCGCCGCCACGCCGAGCGCGTTGCCGAGCCATTGCACGGTGACGACCACGCCGCCGGCCATGCCGGCGCGCGCCAGCGGCAGCGTGTCGACCGCGCGCGCCACCAGCGGGCTCATCACCATGCCGAACGCAGCGCCGCTGAACAGCAGCGTGGGCAACAGCGCCCACAGCGCGGCGGCGGCGTGCAACTGCCAGGCAATGCCGAGCTGGCTCAGCGCGAGCGCGATCGCGCCGATCACGAGCCGGCGGTCGCCCCAGCGCGCGAACCAGGCACGGCCGCCGAACGTGGTGGCGATGAAGCCGACCGACATCGCGGTGTAGACCGCGGCCGCGGCGATCGGCCGCAGCTCGTACACGCTGCGCAGCCACAGCGACACGATGAGGATGCAAGACGCGTTGCTGCAATAGAACACCAGCACCGTGATCAGCGCGTGCACGAACGGCCGCTGCATCAGTGCCGGGTCGACCAGCGCCGGGCCGTGGTGCCACGCCAGGCTGCGCTGGCGGCGCCAGAACAACAGCAGCCCGAACGCCGCCGCCAACGGCAGCGCCAGCAGCCACAGCGGCCAGCCGAGGCGGCGGCCTTCGATCAGCGGCACCACCAGCGCCATGGTGCTGAAGGCCAGCAGCAGCACGCTCGCCACATCGAGCGCCGGGCCCTGCCCGCCGCTGCGCCGCCATGGCTGCACGCGCAGCGCGGCCGCGGTGGCCAGCGCCACCTGCGGCGCGAACACGGCGCGCCAGCCGAGGCCGAACAGATTGGCCTCGACCAGCGCCGAGCCGAGCAGGGGCCCGAGCGCCGCGCCAAAGCCGAGCGCCGCGCCATAGGCCACGAAGGCGCGCTGGCGCTGCGCCGCATCGGGCACGCGGCCGGCGAGCGACAACACCTGCGGCGTGAGCAGTGCGGCGGCCACGCCTTGCACGGCGCGCGCGGCGATCAGCCACGCCAGGTCGGGCGCGGCGGCCGCGGCGGCGCTGGCCAGCGCGAACAGCGCCAGGCCGAGCCCGAACACGCGCTCCACGCCGTGGCGCTCGCCCAGGCGCGCGCCGGCGATGAGCCCGGCGCCGTAGAGCAGGCCGAATGCCGCCACCACCCATTGCAGCTGCGCCGCGTCGGCCGCCAGCGCCTCGCGCAGCGTGGGCACCGTGACGTTGACGGCGAAGAAGTCGAAGGTGACGATGAAGGTGCCGAGCATCACCCACACGACGGGCAGCGGCGCGGCGGGCACGACGGGTGCGGCGCAGGCAGGGGTGGTCGGCGCGGTCGGCGGCATGGCGGCCATTCTGACCGGCCGGCGTGTCGCGCCGCCATTACCTGCCAGGTCATCGCCCGCATGTCGGTGGGGGCGACGCCCGGGCTATGCTCCGGCGCACGAACGACGCGAGCAGGAGACACGCGATGGCCTTCATCCGCAACTGCTGGTACATGGTGGCGTGGGACCACGAGATCGCGGCCGACGGGCTGTTCAGCCGCACGGTCATCGGCGAGCCGCTGCTGCTGTACCGCAAGGCCGACGGCGACATCGTGGCGCTGGAAGACCGCTGCTGCCACCGGCTGGCGCCGCTGTCGGCCGGGCGGCGCGAGGGCGACTGCGTGCGCTGCGGCTACCACGGCATGAAGTTCGACCCCACCGGCTTGTGCGTGGAGGTGCCGGGGCTGGAGACCGTGCCGCCCAAGGCCAAGGTGCGCAGCTACCCGGTGGCGGTGAAGAACAAGTGGGTGTTCGTGTGGATGGGCGACAGCGCGCACATCGACATGACGATGCTGCCCGACAACTTTTCGTGCGACCACCCCGACTGGCGCTACCGGCCGGGCTACCTGCACTACGACGCCAACTATTTGCTCATCTGCGACAACCTGCTCGACTTTTCGCACCTGAGCTATGTGCACGAGAAGACGCTCGGCGGCTCGCCGCGCATCGCGCAGGCGCGGGCGGTGATCGACCCGGTGCCGCACGGCATCCGCGTGGCGCGCCATGTGCCCGACGTGCCGCCGCCGCCGTACTACCAGCGCATGCGCAGCTTCAGCAGCAACGTGGACCGCTGGTTCATCTACGACTTCGTGCTGCCCGGCACGCTGCTGATGCAATCGGGCGGCCGGCCGGTGGGCCAGCCGCCCGACGACATGCGCGACGCCGTGCAGCTGCACAGCTGCCAGACGCTGACGCCCGAGACCGAGACCACCACGCACTACTTCTTTCAGCAGTCGCACCTGGCCACGCAGGGCGACGACACGATCACGCAGCGCATCTACGAGTCGCTGCTGGTGGCGTTCGAGGAAGACCGCCGCATGATCACCGCGCAGGCGCGCAACATCGCCATCGACCCGCAAGCGCCGATGCTGCCGCTGGCGATGGACGCGGCGCTCGTGCAGTACCGGCGCATCGTGCAGCGCAGGCTGGAGGCGGAGCAGGGCGGTGCGGTGGGGATGGCGGCATAGGCGCACGCCCTGCCTATTCACATTGCGGCCAAGTCCTCTTCGTACGAGCGAAAGCCGCCGTCTGCCAGCCGCCGCTTGACGCCGCGCGGCCATTGGGGCGAAAGTGCGCCCTGCTACCTAGCTCGGGTGAACGCCGGCGCGATGTCGACAACTGTCAGGAACTATTCGGGTCGGCCAGGCGTCGCGGGGTGCGATCACTTGTCTCCCTGACTCACCGTTTCGCAAACTCGCGAAATTGGAGTGGATCGAATGGTCCGAATAGTGGAGGTCATGCAGCAAGCGGGAGCGAAAGGCGACTTGGAGTTCCACGCCGGCACCCGGCCCAAGGAGCCGGCTGAGTTCTCCTTTCGCACGGTACTCTGGGTTCTGGCCACTGGCGCTTGCTACTACCTGACGACCCGAGTCGCCTGGGCGCTGACCTTTCCCGACAGCAAGGTTTCCCTTTTCTTTCCTCCGCACGCGGTCCTCGTTTCCATTCTGCTGCTCGTCCCCACCCGGCATTGGTGGGCCTACACGCTGGCCGCCGCTGCCAGTCACTTCTTCGCCACGCAGCAGGCAGATTGGCCGCCTCTGTATGCACTGCAGTGCGAGGTTTTCGATGCCGTGAAATATGTTTTGACGGCTGCGGGAATTCGCATGTTTGTCAAGTCACCGTTCCATCTCATCAGCCTTCGTGAAGCCATCCACTTTGTCTTGATCGCGGTGGTCATCGTTCCTGTTGGCACAGCCTTCTGGGGGGCTGCCTTCACCGTCTCCAATCAGTATGGAAGTCACTACTGGGTCGAATGGCGCAACCTCAGCATCTCGAATGGAGTGACAGCGATCGTGCTGGTGCCGGTCATCTTGATCGGCGTCCAAAAGCTATCCACAAGAGGGTTCAAAGCCGCGCCCAGGCGCATCCTGGAAGCATGCTTCCTCGCCGTAGGCATCCTCGCGGTCGGCTTGCTCGCTTTCGATCGATTGCCCGCCGGACCGGACACGTCGCCCGCGCTCCTCTATGCACCCGTTCCCCTGCTCATCTGGGCGGCGCTGCGCTTTGGGCTGGGAGGCATCAGCGCCTCTATGCTGGTCATCACGATCCTGGCCATCTGGGGAACGATGCATGGACACGGGCCCTTCCTGACGCAAACCCCCTCGGAAAACGCACTGGCCCTGCAGTTGTTCCTCCTGATGGTGGCGACTCCACTGATGTTGCTCGCGGTCGCCATCGCTGAAGAAAGGCGCTCGAAGGAGGCGTTGCGCGCCAGTCAGGAGCGCATGAGCCTGGCGGCGGAGAGCGCGCAACTGGTGCTGTGGGATTGGGACATCGTGAACGACAGGGTCTGGATCTCGGATGAAGGACGGAAGTTCTTCGGCCTAGAGCCGGGCGAACCCATGGATCACACCACCTTGGAGCGATGCGTCCATCCTGAAGATCGCGCCGCGCGGGCCGCCGCGATCCAGCACACGATGACGACCGGCGGTTCTTATGAGGCCGAATTTCGCATCATCCTGCCCGATGGCTCGGTGCGATGGATCGCCGGCCGCGGCCGCAGCCGAAGCTCCGCCGCAGATGGCGCCCCCCCGCGAGTGCTCGGCATCTCGATTGACATCACGCGGCAAAAGCAAGCCGATGCGAAGGCGCAGCAGCATCGGGACGAGCTGGCGCATCTTTCGCGCGTGACCACCCTTACCACGCTCTCGGGTTCCATCGCGCACGAGTTGGTTCAGCCGCTCACCAGCATTCTCAGCAACGCGCAGGCGGGCCAGCGCTTCATGTCGCAGGAGCCACCCAACCTCGTCGAGCTTCGAACCATTCTCGCGGACATCGTCAGCGCGGAATGCCGCGCCGAAGAGATCATCGAGCGCCTGCGCGCCATGCTGCGCCGCGGCGAGGTCGCACTTCAGCCGGTGAGGGTGAATGAGAGTCTCGAAGAGCTGCTGCGCCTCATCCGTAGCAATCTCATTGCGCGCGGTATCTCCGTCTCGAATCTCACTACCGGCGACCTTCCCCCGGCTATGACGGATCGCATCCAGCTCCAGCAGATCCTTCTCAACTTGATTGTGAACGCGTGCGATGCCATGGAATCGAATCCACCGGACGATCGCAACCTCACGCTGATGACTTTCGTCGTGAAGAACGAGCTCCGCATCGGCGTGCTGGACTGCGGAGTCGGTTTGCCGGACGACGTTGAGACCGTGTTCCAGCCGTTCCATACCACCAAGGTTGGCGGCTTGGGCATGGGCCTTGCCATCTGCCACACGCTAGTGACCTCGCACGGCGGCCGGATGTGGGCGGAGCGCAGGGCCGAGCGCGGCGCCGCCTTTTATGTCGCGCTGCCTCTGGCGAAGGGGGGCGCATGATGTGGCGGTGCGCCCTGGACTCGCGGAAGTTGGTTCGGGCGAATGCATCCCGAGGCCGAGGAGTTCGTCTATCTGTTGTCAGGCGCAGCAGTGCTGCTGTGGAGCAGCCCGCCGGAGTTCAAGAAGTGCCGCTTTCTGGCCGCGCGGCGGTTGTGGTGCCCAAGGGGCACTTGGCACACTGCCAAGAGATCAATCTGCCAAGTCGTATTCCTTTCGTCACCATGGGTATTGGCACTCAGCATCGTGCGGCCTAACCCTTCGTTGCATCGGTCCTGCTACAGCGGGCCTCGCCCGCTTTACGCACTCGGCTGAGCTCAAACGTTAGGCCGCATGTCGCCCACCGAGCAAGTTCTGTCGCTTCGCCGTGCAGGCCAGCACGAGGAGGCTTGCTTCCTTGCGGTCTCGCTTGCCGCGCAGTACCCCGCGGACGCCGAGCTTCAGTATCAAGCAGCGTGCGTTCATGACTTCCTCGGTCGCGAAGCACAGGCTGTTCCCTTCTACCTCGCCGCCATGTCCGGCTCGCTCTCGGCCGAGCATCTCCGCAGCGCATATCTCGGCCTCGGCAGCACGTACCGCGCTTTGGGCCAGTACCCCGAGGCAGAGCGCACGTTGCGCGAAGGTCTTACGCGCTTCCCCGATGCAGCTGAACTCAAAGCCTTTCTGGCCATGGCTCTTCACAACCTCGGGCAGTCAAAGCAGGCGGTCGAGTTGCTACTCACCGTATTGGCGCAGTCATCGAGTGACGCCCAAGTTCAGAGCTACCGTGAGGCAATCCTGTTCTATGCCCAAGACATCGAAAGGTCATGGTCCGATGCGGCCTAACCCTTCGTTGCACCCGATGTGCTACAGCGAGCTTCTCCCACTTTCGCTCGCGGGTGAACTCAGACATTAGGCAGCTATAGGGAGCATGCGTTTCCTAGTCACGTTGCTTGCGTTCGTCGCCGCGCTGGTTCCCACCGCAGTGGCGGCATTCTTTGCGGTCATCTTCCTCGCTGGCCCTCACGGCGGTGTCTTGCCTGCGTCGCTCCACACCGCTACGCTGCTGCTCGGCTGGCTCTGCGTGCTCGTCATTCCGCTGCTTGTTGCGCGCTGGGCCTGGCGTCGTCAATCACGCACTCACCCATAGGTTCGGTCGCAATGCCTAGCGTCCCGCTGCCTAACCCTTCGTTGCACCCGACGGCCTACAGCGGGCTTCGCCCGCTTCCGCCCGCGGGTGAACTCAAACGTTAGCCGTCATGAGAACGCGCCTCTCGCTAACCGTGCTTGCTTGTACGCGCCGCGCCGCGATTGCTCGCACCGCCGTTACGCTGGTTGCCGGCGAGTCGCTGGCGACAGAGCACTCATCTCCGAGCGAGCCAGACCGCAGGTGGTACGAAGCTGCCGTATCGCAGAGGCGCCTCGCTGAATCATGGGGCGATCAACCCTACGGTGCCGTTCTCATATTGAGTGGTGTTCTTCTCGGTGAAGGTCCGAGTCGCGTTGTGAGGAACAAAGACTCGAACGCTCATGCCGAGCGCGAAGCGATCAAGGACGCCCAGCGCCGTGTCGGCCGAACCATCTTGTCAGGCTCAGTGCTGTACTCAACTTCACGCCCCTGCATCCAATGCGAGGCCGCTGCTGCTCAGGCTGGAGTCAGCCGCATGTACTTCGGCCCATCACTCACTGACGCAGGCCCACCGCGGGCAACTACACAATGACGAGCTAACCCTTCGCTCCAGCCGAAGTGCAAAAGGCTGCGCCCTTTGCCCTCGGCTGAGCTCAAACGTTAGGCCGCGAAGATCAGGAGAAGCAGTATGAAGCCGTTCAGTGTCATCGCGGCCGTGATACTCGGACTGGTCGCTCTGGTGCAGTTGCTACGCCTGATCTTCGGGTGGTCGGTGGTTGTCAACGGTTTTGCTATCCCTCTGTGGGCAAGTGCAATCGCGTGCTTGGTCGCGGCAGGGCTCGCGGTTATGGTTTGGCGGGAAGCGCGCCAATGACGTTGCGGCCTAACCCTTCGTTCCACACCGACGCGCTACAGCGGGCTTCGCCAGCTTACGCGAGCGGGTGAACTCAAACGTTAGGCGGCGCAGCGCACGCCTCATTCCCCGCAGGCAAGCATGTCCACTGAAGTCGCGGTTCTTCTCTACCCGGGATGCGTCTTCTTCGAGGTCGCACTCGCTGTGGAGACGTTAGCTCCCAAGCTGTCCGTCAGCTACTACTCGCCCGATGGTCTGCCACACCAAGCATCAAATGGGGCAGTTCTACAGGTCCACGGTAGCTACGAACGGCTAGCCGGCTCGACGAGGATCACCGCTGTCTTGGTGCCGGGCGGAGATCCTAAGAGCATTTTGCTACCTGAGAATCTGGCGCGCGCCGCACTAGTAAATGCTGCCATCCGGGGCGCTTTGGTCGCCGGCATCTGTGCGGGCAACCTCGTCATCGCATCGGCTGGTCTTCTGCGAGGTCGCCGAGGAACCCACAACTACACGTTGGAGCACGCCTCACCCGAGATGGTGGCAACGGTTGCATCGTATTGGGAGGGCATGACGTTCGCGCGCGCCAATATCGTCAAGGATGGTTCGGTCATCACCGCGCAGCCATGGGCGTATCGGCAGTACAGTGCGGCGGTCGCTCAGCACCTCGGCGTGCTCAGTGAGGCGGAGGCCCGCGACCATGAGTCTTATCCAGTTCGCCGCAGTTATGGCGCCGCCTAACCCTTCGTTCCACACCGACGCGCTACGGCTGGCTGCGCCAGCCTTCGCGAGCGGGTGAACTCAAACGTTAGGCGCATGAATCATGGTCCGCGAAGCGCCACGTGGTCCAGCTCCATCTACACTCGTCACCGATGCCTCCCGAGCGGTTCATCAGGCGCCTTCTGCTGCGCGCGACGCAGCCTGGGGCGTCAGCGCTGGACTGTTCTCGCTCGGCCTGTGGCGTGGCTGCGCTACGAATACTTCGAGCACTTGCTCGTGTCTGCGACGCGTGCCTGACGCAATGCCCAGTGGGTGGCATGGGCTCCGGCGGACGCTCCCGCATCAACGGCGGCAAGGTGTTTGCCGCGTCTCGACGCTCTGGTGTCGGTCTTCACGTCTTCTTGGTCGCTGCGGGCTTGGTCTTTGCGTCAATAGTGCACCGCCTGATGTACAGTTCCATCTGCAGGAGGATCGCTAGGGTCAGTGGCGTAGCTGGCTCGCGAGTACCTTCTCGCGCTCCCAGCGACTGGGGGGTGGCGAAGTTGGCAAACGCGGCGGGCCTCTACATGCGGCTCCGCGAGCACAGCTCGTGCCGGTTTGTATCCGGTCTCCCCGTAGGCTCGCTAAGCAATCAGTTGCTGAGGTCCGCTCAGCATGGTACGGGCTAACCCTTCGTTGCACCTGATCTACGGCTGGCTGCGCCAGCCTGCGCACGCGGGTGAACTCAAACGTTAGGCCCACGAACCTCATGCACATGCTCGCACCTTGGCTTTGTTGCTGCTAGCGCGGCAATCGGTTCTCGGTCGCTGGCGTGCGTTGCACCTTCTGTGCACCTTCTGATCGGCTCCAAGCTGCAGCCACGCGACCGTGGAGCTGCAAGCTCGCATGCAGGAGGTCTACCGGTCATCACCCGCCAAACAACAATGTGGAGGGCATGGGTCGGTTTCAATGCCACTCGATAGCTGCGCGTCTCCTTCGTTCGGTGCCGTCTACGGCTACCTGGCGCTCGTGCACAGCAGTGTCTTGTTCCACTCGGCCTTCCTCTTGTCGCTCGGGCTTGGTGCTGCTGTGGGCTATGCGTTACATCGCTCGGAAGTACTTCTTCCGCATTCCCTTCCGAGGCGTCCTCCTGGCAAACCCTGCTCTATGCGGCTCGGGCTCATCGCCACCTGGGCCTAACCCTTCGCTGCACCCGAAGTGCTACAGCGGGCTTCGCCCGCTTGCGCAGGCGGGTGAACTCAAACGTTAGGCCGCATGAGTACCACGATCGAAGCACAGCCGGAAGTAGCATCGCTGCGGCCATCGTCCGGTCCCTGGTGCTCTACTCGCTGGCCGAGTTCCAGGCCGGCTACGCAACTACCATTCGCGTCCACGCTCACGGTTGTTGTTCCAAGTCTCCGACGATGGTCGCGGTCATGCGGTAGGCCGCACTGCTGGCTAGTCAGCCCTACATGAAGTTTGTGTACACGCACTTGGAGTTTCCTTTTGCCGAGTCTGCCGCTCCGCGTTAGGCCGCACTCATGCTCTCCACGCTTCTTGCCATCGCTCTGCTGAACTGGGTCGCTCTCATGACGCCAGGCCCCAATGTCTTGGTCGTCTCCAATCTCGCCGCCAGTGGCTCTCGGCAGGCGGCAATCTTTGCGGGTCTCGGCGTTACCGTCGTTGCTGGCATCTGGTCCTCGCTGGCTGTGCTGGGCGTGAATGCGATCTTTGCCGCCCATCCGTACCTACGCATTGCAGTTCAAGTCGCGGGCGGCTTCTATCTGCTGTCCGTAGCCCAGCGGCTCTGGCGCTCGAGCGTTGCTGCTGGCAGCAGCCAGCACGTACAACTCTCGCCCACCGCGGCGTTCCGCCTTGGGTTTCTCACGAACATCATGAATCCCAAGTCCGCGCTGTTCTTCGGCAGCGTCTTCGCCACCGCACTTCCACCGGAGCCACCACCGCAGCTGCTCCTGCTTGCGGTGGGGCTGGTTGTGGTCAATGCTTTCGTGTGGCACATGTTTCTCGCCCTGGCTTTCTCCCATCACCGTGTGCAGGCACAGTACGCGCGCAAGCGAGTGGCAATCGGTCGCACTGCTGGCGCTGTCGTCGGCGCATTCGGAGTGCGGTTGCTGTATGCCGCCGCGGGTGAGATTCGTGCCCGCTAAGAGCTACGTGCGGCCTAACCCTTCGCTGCACCCGAAGTGCTACAGCGGGCTTCGCCCGCTTCCGCACTCGGGTGAGCTCAAACGTTAGGCCGCCCGAAGCCACACTGGCGCGCCGCGACACCTTCCATGTCAGTAAGCCCTGCTACTGTTCCGGTACGCGGCCATCTCGAACGCGCGGCGGCACTGGACGGAGCACGATATGACTTACCAAATGATCTACTCTTCTCAGGCAACGGCGGCCATGTCGCTTACCGACCTTGAGGAGATCCTCGTTGACGCTCGCACAGGCAACGAGAAGCGCAAGGTCACTGGAGTGCTCGTCTATGTCGATGGGGTCTTTCTTCAGATCCTCGAAGGCGACGAGCGGGTGCTTCGCAGCTTGCTGCTGAGCATTACGAGTGACTCGCGGCACACTGGTGTGAAGGTCTTCTATGAGGCTGAGGTTGACAGCCCGACCTTCACGAGCTGGAGGATGGCCTACCTCAGTGCGACACCGCAACAGATGGCGGTTTGGGCGGGGCTGGCGGGTACGGCGACCTCAATCGATTCCGTCCTTGCAGACATTCACCGGGAGCCTCATCGAGGCTCACAGGTCGTCGAGAACCTTCTTCGGGCGATTGCAGCATGAGCGCCGCCCCGGTGCGTGCCGCGCTGGGGCATCACGGACGCGTCGAGGGTGAAACATCACTGCTTGTGTTCGATGCTCTTGCGGCCTAACCCTTCGTTCCACACCGACGTGCTACGGCTGGCTTCGCCAGCCTTCGCAGGCGGGTGAACTCAAACGTTAGAACTCACACACGATATGTCCGACCTGCGAGCCATTGTCTACGTCAGCACAGCGATACAACTCATGTCTGTGTCGCAGCTAGAGTCTTTGCTTCTCGTGGCGCGCGGCCTGAATCTTGAAGATGCCGTTACTGGGGTGTTGCTCTACAGTGACGGCAATTTCATGCAGTACTTCGAGGGTTCAGAAGAGTCCGTGCGCGTCACGTATGAGCGCATTCGAGCCAGCCGACAGCATAAGGACATCATCGAAATCCTGAGTGAGCGCGTTGCCCAGCGCAGCTTTCCCGATTGGCAAATGGGGTTTGCACAGCCAACGCAGTCTGAGTTACTGGCGCTGTCAACGGCACGCTGGCAGAGCATGGCAGTTGAAGCGCCTGGCTCGTCGGCCATTTCCCCGGGCCTCGCGCTTCTTCAGGACTTTTGGAAGCGTGCCCGCTGGTGAGTTCTAAACCTTCGCTCCAGCCGACGCGCTACGGCTGGCTTCGCCAGCCGTAGCGCGCGGCTGAGCTCAAACGTTAGGCGTCACGCGAGTCATCGAAGTTGGGCAGGCCGGCCGCAGGTGCGGCGGGATACATACGGAGGCTGCATGTTCAAGCGAATCGACCATATCGAACTGCTCACCGCGGCACCACAGCGCACGACCGCGTTCTACATCGGCGTGCTCGGCTTCCGCGAACGTGAGCGCGCGCGCATTCCCGAAACACCTTCTGGGCCACTGGACCTCGTGTACCTCGAGCTAGGCGGCACCACTATCGAAGTGATGTGCTACCCGGAAGCGAAGGCGATCCCACCTCGTAGCGAAGAGCAGCGGCTCGGTTGGCAGTGCCTGGCCCTCGAGGTGGATGACATAGACCACGCACTCAGAAATCTTGAGGAAAAAGGGGTGCGAGCAGCATGGGGTCCGGTAAAGCGGCAGAACTATGCTCGCGCTGAGATCCGTGATCCGGACGGCAACCCGATCGAGCTGCGGCAGTGGTATCGCGGCTAGGCCTCTGATCGAACCTTCCCCACCAGGAGCGTCACATGTTTGACCACATCGGTTTCGGTGTCAATGACTTCGCGGCAAGCAAGGCGTTCTTCCTCAAGGCGCTCCAACCCTTGGGATACGCTGTCGTCATGGAGGGGCCATATGGTGTCGGCCTTGGCCCCACAGGCAAGCCGCTACTTTGGCTAAGCCAGTCCTCCGAAAAGCCGGCGCATCTTCACCTCGCGTTCACCGCCAGTAGTCGCAAGCAGGTCGAAGAGTTCTACCGCGCTGCCCTCGAGGCCGGCGGCAAGGACAACGGGCCTCCTGGCCTGCGCCCTCACTACCATGCAAACTACTATGGTGCGTTCGTCATTGGGCCCGATGGGCACAACGTTGAAGCGGTGTGCCACAAACCCGAGGCCTAACCCTTCGTTGCACCCGACGTTCAACAGCCGGCATCGCCGTCTGTTGCCCGCGGGTGAACTCAAACGTTAGGCCTCACGATGATCAACATCGTCCCGCATCGTCCGAGCTGGAGCGTTGAGTTCCAAGAGATTGCCGCCGCGCTTCGAGCAGGCATTGGGGAAATGGCCCTGCACGTAGACCATATCGGGTCAACGTCAGTTCCTGACCTGTGTGCCAAGGATGTCATCGACCTCCAGGTCACGGTCGCGAAGCTCGATGGAGGTATCGCCGAAAGGCTGCGCCACCTCGGCTTCGTCCAGCATCCGGAGATCGAAGGGGATCACGTACCGCCTGGGTATGCCGGACCCGAGGGCGACTGGGCGAAACTCTTCTTCGTGCAGCCGAACGGGCAACGCCGCATCAACGTCCACGTTCGTCAACGGGCGCGACCAAACCAGCGCTATGCCTTGCTCTTTCGCGACTACCTTGTCGCGCACCCGCCCGCCGCTGCGGCGTATGGGGAACTCAAGCAACGTCTGGCAGGGTCGTTGGACAACGAGGATGCCTATGCCGATGTCAAGGACCCAGCGGTCGATCTGATCTACTTCGCCGCAGAGGCGTGGGCTTCTCATTCTCAGTGGCAACCATCTCCGAGTGCGGCTTGAGGATCTGGCGCCGTGAGGCCTAACCCTTCGTCGCACCCGAAGTGCTACAGCGGGCTTCGCCCGCTTCCGCCCTCGGGTGAACTCAAACGTTAGGCATCGGAGTTCGCATGTCCTCGGTGCCCGAGCACTACGCAAGTCTCCTTGCCCCCGTCTACTCCTGGATGCTAGGTGGCTCTGAAGCGGCGTTTGCGCTTGGCGAGTCTGATCTCGCCTCGCTTCTCCCGGTCGTCGGTCTTGCTGTCGATCTCGGCGCAGGGTTCGGAATGCATGCCATCCCGCTGGCACGCGCAGGCTGGCGCGTCCTGGCTGTGGACTCCTCTTCACACCTGCTTTCCGAGCTCAAGGCTTCAGCGACGGGTCTGCCTGTCCAGGTTCACTGTGACGATCTGCTTGTCTTCAACAAGCGGCTTTTGCCGGGGGAACGCGCCGCCCTTGTGGTTTGCATGGGCGACACGCTCACGCATCTGGATACCATTGACTCGGTTGTCGAGCTCAGCCGCAGCGTCGCTAGCTGCCTCGCCAGCGGCGGCCGGTTCATCGCCACCTTCCGCGACTACAGTCGTTTGCCGTCTGGCACCTCGCGCTTCATTCCGGTCCGTTCGGATGAGCACCGAATACTCATGTGCTTTCTCGAGGAGTCTGGCGATCACGTGCAAGTCCATGACGTGCTCCACGAACGCACGAGCGGATCTTGGACAACCAAGGTGAGTAGCTACCGCAAGCTCAGGCTGAAACCTGACGCCGTTGCAGAGATCTTCGCTGCGACCGGCCTGAGGTCACGGCTGGAGCAGGGACCCAGGGGTATGGTGAGGCTCATTGCCGATGCCTAACCCTTCGTTCCACACCGACGTGCTACGGCTGGCTTCGCCAGCCTCCGCACGCGGGTGAACTCCTCGGCGGACTGCAATGGATCTTGTTCGGCCAACGCAAGAGCATCTCGCTAGCTATGTAGCGGCGCTGGAGCGGGGCTGGTCCGCCGACAACCTTCGCGGTGCTGCCGCTGCGCAGGAGGAGTTGGAACGCATTCGTGCCGATGCCCGGGCGTTTCTTGACAGCATTGAGGATCGCGAGGGCAAAGGTTCGTCGGTCAAATTGCCCGATGGCTCGCTGGTGCCTCGCCTTCCCGGCTTTCGTCGCTGGTTATGGGACGGTGAGTTTGCTGGAAGCATCGGCCTACGGTGGCAACCAGGCACCGCCGCACTGCCGCCACATTGCCTGGGCCACATCGGCTACGCGGTGGTCCCGTGGAAGCAGCGTCGGGGCTATGCCACGGCGGCGCTTCGACTCATGTTGGGCGAAGCGCGGGCGGTCGGTCTGCCCTACGTGGAGATCACGACAGACCCGGAGAATCTTCCGTCGCAACGAGTCATCGAGGCAGTCGGTGGGGAGCTTTACGAGAAGTTCATTCAACCACCGCAGTTCGGGTGCAAACCTGGGCTTCGGTACCGTGTCGCGCTGACATGACGACGGCTAACCCTTCGCTGGACCCGAATCGCTACAGCGGGCTTCGCCCGCTGTAGCGCATCGGGTGAACTCAAACGTTAGGCGTCACCAAACATCGACCGGCGAGGTGGGAATGATGATTTCGCCTCCATCGCGCAAGTAGAGGTACAAGACGATCCCGAACACTGCTGCGGCCGAGACGGTTTGTTCAATCTGAGGAAGCACATTGGACAGCATGAGCCCGATCGGTGCTCCGCCGGCAGCCTCACTGTCCGATCCCCCGGGGAGTCCAAAGGATCGCACCTGCGCCACATCGACCCCTCCAACTATCGGTCCGGTCAAGTGCGGTTCTGACTGTTCGCAGCCAGGCACCAGCACGTACGCCAGTGCGATGCACCCCATCATTCGAAGTCTTGCCACAAGTCACCCGCTGCGAGCACACAAACCCTGTACAACGCGGCCCCGTGCCAAACTCGGACATTCAGTGTCAAGGCGCGCCGCCATTCCGGACCCAGCCAGGGGCCTCCGTTTGGCTTGCGTCGTGCACTCGAAGTGCTATAGCGGGCTCCGCCCGCTTCCGTCCGCGGGTGAACTCAAACGTTAGACCGCACGCTCCAATGCGGAGGCCGGGTAGATTTGCACAGAGCCGTGCTCCGTATCGCTCTCTACCGCATAGCCTTCCGGCGTCAGGTCCGTCGAGTACCACCCTACAACGCGGCCGCGCCACTGGCTACCGCGCACCTTGCGCACCTTGTCTCCTATCCCGAATGTCTTGTGCGTGTCAGGCCACGATTGGCGCAATCCCTCATTCGAGTCAAGCGCCGCCGGCGTTGCTTCTTCTCTGGTCATCGTGGCTCCTGTGCCGGCGTCACCGGCTCCAAACGTCTGGTCGCGCAGCGCGCAAGGCAATGCGTGTTGTCTCACCCTCGGCTTCGACGCGCATTTTGCAGTCTCCCAGCTACCGCTCCGTGTCACCACAGCTGCGGGCCGCCCGTTCTTCGGTGGTTAGCCACGCAGCATTTGCTTGCCGACCTGCTACGGCTGGCTTCGCCAACCTCCGCAGGCGGCTGAGCTCGAACGTTAGGCCGCACGGGGCGTTGCTCGGGCAATTGCTCGAAGCGCAGATCCACGTCGCCGAGGATGCGTTCAGTGCGAGCTCACTGGGGCTACTACACTGCGTCAGAGGATTGGTATCGCGGTCCTGCCGATCCTGGAGGGTCGACCTTCCTTCACCTAGCAGATTTCGGCCGCCGGCCGTCTGACCAGTGGTGGAGGCTCAAGTGAGCGCAAGCGATGCATGCCCGAAGTGTGGAGGAGCGATGAATCGTGGATTCGTCGTGGACCACAACATGGGCGCAGCAACGGTTGGCCTGTGGGTTGAAGGCGAACCGGTTCACACAGTTTGGGGCGGCGGCGTTCGGGCGCCACGCGAACACAGCATTCCAGTCGCCACATTTCGCTGTGTCGGTTGTGGTTTCCTCCAATCCTATGCACGGCCGGAGTTCGCGGAGAAGGGCTAGTGCGGGCCTAACCCTTCGCTGCACCCGAAGTGCCACAGCGGGCCTCGCCTGCTTCCGCACTCGCGTGAACTCAAACGTTGGGCGTCAGACGGCGAGACCACATGACCGAGGCCAACCCACTGCCACGGCAGGCTGTTTTGGCCTACATCGATGAGCCTCCCTTCGGAAGGCCTGGATTGGACGCCAAAGGAACGGGATGCGACGTGGAACTCGCGCGATTTGTCTTGCGCGCGATCGGCATCAAGGAGGTCGTAACTCACCTGACGACGTTCGCAGAGTTGCTCCCCGGAGTCGCTGCCGGCCGATGGACACTCAACGTTCCGCTATTTGTCACGCCGCAGCGTGCGGCATTGGTCTCCTTCAGTCGCCCTGTGTGGGCACTGCAAGACGGATTCATCGTTCGAGCGGGGAATCCCAAGAGTCTTCACAGCTACAGCGCCGTGGCAGCAGTGGGGGATGCCCGATTGGGTGTTGTAGCGGGACAGGTTCAGCATGAAGCTGCAGCCCGCGCAGGCGTACCGTCCACCAGAATAGATCTGTTTCCAACCCAGGAGGCCGTCGTGCAGGCACTGGTCGCAGGCGATATTGACGCCTACGCCAGCACGGCGTTGGGGAATCGAATGTTCCTTCGCACACTCAACAACCCAGCGTTGCTCGCGGTCGAGTTGACCAACAGTGTGTCGTTCTCAGCAACAGCCGTTCCGGTCGGCGCGTTCTCGTTCGCTCGCCAGAATTTTGTGCTTCGCAATCGCTTCGATGCATACCTTGCGCGCTACCTCGGGAGCTCGCCGCATCGCGAGTTAATGGCGCGCCACGGTCTGTCAGCGCGCGAGATTGACCCGGTTATCGGGCTCGAAACGTAGCTTCTCATGCAGATCGCTGGCATCCGCGCGATGACGCCCAACCCTTTGCTGCAGCCGACCTGCTACGGCTGGCTTCGCCAGCCTACGCAGGCGGCTGAGCTCAAACGTTAGGCGTCGCGCTCCTCTACGCAAGTCTTTCTATGTCACGTGAGGTCGCCGTATGTTGTATCCCGGATGCATCTTCTTCGAGATCGCGCTCGCCGTAGAGACTCTTGCCGCACACGTGCCAGTCAAGTACTACACGCCTGATGGTCAAACGCACATCGCATCCAACGGCGCTCACATTCTCCCAAGCGGTGACTTCGAAGCTCTCGTCAGTGCCACGGTGGCCGCTGTGCTCATTCCCGGCGGGGATCCGCAAAGTATCTTGCTGCCTGAGCCCAGCGCTGCAAGGCTGCTGCGCGCCCAAGCAGCGCGCGGTGCACTGCTCGCCGGCATCTGCGCTGGTAGTCTTGTGCTCGCTTCGGCAGGCTTGCTAGTCAATCGTCGAGGTACGCACAACTACACAGCCGAGCACGCACCACCTGAGAAGGTGGCTGCCACAGAGAAGTTCTGGCAGGGCATGCGGTTTGAGCGCGCGAACCTTGTGCAAGATGGTCACTTCATCACTGCTCAGCCTTGGGCGTACCGGCAATTCGCGGCGGCCGTCTCTAGGCACATTGGAGTACTTGCGCCAGAGGCAGCTGCCGCACTTGAGGCCTATCCCACGCGCAGAACGTATGGCGCCGCCTAACCCTTCGCTGCACCCGAAAGTGCTACAGCGGGCTTCGCCCGCTTACGCACTCGGGTGAGCTCAAACGTTAGGCCCCACCTGTACACGGAGGAGTGATGACTTCCCAGCTCGATAGCGGCATACACGCAGTCGTCAAGCGCTACGCCGAAGCGTGGGTCGCGAACGATCTGCGCGCCATCATCGAGAGTTATCACGATGATGTCGTATTCCACTACTTCGGTCGTAGCCCTCTTGCAGGCACGCATCGCGGAAAGACTGCCTGCTTGGCAATCCTGAAGCAGGTGCGCGAGAAGACAAACCGGCGCCTAGTCTCCGTTCGGGACGTCCTTGCCGGAGAGCACTTTGGTTTGATCATCGCGGTTGAGCGCTTCGAACGCCTCGGTGAATCCGTCGAGATTGAGAGAATGCTCAGGTACAGCGTGCGCGATGACAAGTTGGCAGAGTGCTGGATCTATGACGAAGACCAACGACTCGTCGATGAGTATTGGGCCTAAGCCTTCGCTGCACCCAAAGTGCTACAGCAGGTTTCGCCCGCTTCTGCCCTCGGGTGAGCTCAAACGTTAGGCGGCGAAGAGTGGTTGCACCAGAACGCAGAGGCGTTGCGTCTCGTTCAACCGCAGTCGCTTGATGTAAGCGCAACGGCCTCGGGCGGCATGTCTGCTGGAGACCATCGGGCGATAGCGCCGTGGCCCTCAGAATATTGGTTCACGGCGTGTCGCCTCGTCTGTCATGCGGGAAAGGAAAAGCGACTCAGCACCGTTTCGCGATGGCGACCCTTTGATCCGTTTGGAACAATACGCGCGCGCGAGGCCGGCGGCCCGTACAGCCCGCAGGCTGTTAACCCCTGTTAAGCAGCAAGTGCATAGTCTGACAACGAGAGCCGTGAAGCGACGCGGCTGCCCTTGGCGGGCCACCCCCTAGCTGCGTACGCACCGCTCCCTAGCTTGGCAGAGGTGACAGAACTGCAGTTTGCCTAGAGTAGGCACTCTCGGTGCAACGCCACCGCCGATCACGGGAGTCGTGCCATGCATCGTCGCTTGATGTTTGTGCTCCCCTCATTCACGCCGCTGTTGGCCCTCGCCTGTGCGCTGCTCGCATGGTCACCGCCCGTCAAAGCCACTGAGCTGATGTTCGACCCAGCGCACGCGAAGGCGCCGCCGCAGGTGGCGGCCGCGACCATCGAGCTCCTGGCCCAGCCCACCACAGCCGGCAACGCCGTGGTGCGAATGCAGTTCACCGACCGTCGCAGCAGGACGCCGGTGGTGATCCAAGGCGGTCCCGGTCCCGCGTTGCTGCGCGACGACGGCATCGCGCCCGACACGCGCGCGGGCGATGGACGCTACGCCGCCGTCGTGCGCTCAATGTCGAGCAGTACCGCCGCGCGAAGCAGCGTCGTATCGAACTCGCGTCGAAGTACCCCACGCTGCCGGTGTTCGAGGCGCGCGAACTGTTGCGCCACGAACCCTTCCGGCCCTCGCCCAACATCGAGTTGACACCGGCTATCCCCAGCTGCTCAACAAGTTCAAGGGCGCGCCCTACCCGGTCGACGCAGCGCGCGAGTTGCTCATCACCAGCTTGCTGGTGGTCGAGGACTCCGGCCGGACCTACGACGCCTGCAGCGGCAACGGCACACAGATGGGCGCCTGGACCTTCGGCAAGCTGGTGACCGAAATTGCCAACGAGCCGGTCACCGGCATCCACCCGGCCGACCTCGTCGAATCGTGGATCAGTCAATGGAGTACCGATTTGACAATCAATGGCTTCACGGCACCTGAGCGCGCTGCGGGCGCACAGCGCCTGCTCGACAGTTGGCCTCGGCTGCCCAACGGCAAGCTCGATCTGGCCGTGGCGCCGTTCCGCTTGCTGGCCATCGTGAACCGCCAAGACCTGCGCGGCAACACGATGTACGGCTCGGGCGATGCCGGCGAGGGGCGCTTCGTGTTCGGCGCACTCAACTGCGGCGGCATCATCAGCGCCCCACCGTCGCCGCAGGCCATGCCTTTCACGGTGATCTTTGAGTACGGCATCCGCAAGAACGGCTGTTTCGCCGTGCGCGACTGGGCCCAACAATGGCGCGCGCTCGGAACGATGGTGCTGGGGTCCGCGGCCTATAACGCTGCGCTGCAGGCCATCACCGACCAGTTCACGCTGCGCGATGCCAATCTGGCGCAGCTGCCGAACCGCAGCGCGATCAACCAGGTGCGCACGAACGAGTTCGCACTTGCCACCGTTCCGGCGGATAACTTCTGGCAGCTGCGCGAATCGCATCTGCGCAGTGCCGGAGCCGACGCCGGCCGCCTGCTGCACGATACGATCGCCCAGACGCCCGACACGTCACTGCAGAACTCAGCGACTCTGCGCGACTTTATCAACGATGATGATGTTGAAGTCCTATCAGGCACGCACAGCGTGCCGCTGCAGTACCCAGGCATGAGCCCGTTCCGCGGCGCGCATGTCGACGTAGGCGCGGGTTTCGGGTGGAATGCCGCGGGCATCGTGAACCCCGAGGCCAAGCGCCTGTTTTCGCTGGCCAGCTGCAACGGCTGCCACACAGCAAACACTGGGACCCAATTCCTGCACATCGAGCCGCGCGTGCTAGGCGCGCAAGCCGTGTTGTCCGACTTCCTCACCGGTGAAAACATGCCGAAGAACATCGACGGGGCGATGCGCACCTTCCACGATTTGCTGGACCGGCAGATGAAGCTCGACGCCACTGCGAGCATGAGCTGCACGTTCAAATACGACTTTGCTGTGGAGGAGATCTTCTTCCAGCCTCTCGTGCCAGCGTTTGTGCATTGAAGCGTGCCGCTCGCCGCGATCGGTTCAAGAGCGCTTCGGCCACGACCACCCGAGCGCTAGCATATTTTGTGGCCGCTTCCAATCGACCAGGAAGGCTGCACCGCTAACGCACGCAAATGCTCGCTTGCCATTGGTGTAGAGGCAATCGCCAGCGGCTGGCGGCACGAAAGCAGGTGAACGTCGTTTTCCGGTTCAGTAGGTCGGGGCGTCATTGTTTGCGGAGCTTCCGGCCCGCTCTGAGGCTCTCGGCGCTTCGGGGCTCGGCTCCCCAGGGTGGACTAGGCCGAACGTTTAGGGGCCCCGCCTGACACCCAGGCGCAGAATTGCCCGCTCGGAGGCGCAACCATTGCGCAGAGCAACGACGTGCCTTCCGCGCTCGACGCCTACGCCAACGTCGACCGACCGTCGCGACCGGCGCACTGAGAAGCGGGCGATCGCGGAACGCACGCGTACCTGCGACCTGCAACGAATGAAGAGAATCTACTCGGTCCGACCTCCGTCGCCCGATGGGTGGTCATCCACGAGCCGCCCTCGCGCGTTGATTCGTTTCTTTCAACAAGCAGCGAGTTCACCCATGAGAAAGCTCTTCCCGATCCTGTTGATGTGCTTTGGGGTATCCGGTGCGTTCGCTCAGGCCGACCGTGGCGGCGTCACTGTGAGCAACGACCCAGCGAAGGTCGCGGCGGTGGAGAGGCACGCAGACGAGCTAAAGGCGCGCGCGGCGCAGCAGCAAGCCCAGGGAGCGGCCAAAACCCCAGCCAAGGCGAAGGGCGCGAGCACGGCAGCCAAGGCGAAGTCCAAAACGAAGAAGGCGAGCGCCAGTACGAGTCCCGCCGCCAAGAAGTAAGTCGGCCCACTCGCGCAAGCGACGCCTTCGGAGAGCCGCCAAGGCCCCTCTGGCGTTGGACTCACTCCCCTGTGCGCCGCCGCACAGACGCAGCGTCGCAGAGCGCCTAGTCTCCTCAGAGGGGAGACCTGACAAAGGTCTCGACACCAGAGCCACTCCCTTGCCCTGGGTCAATCCTCGTTGGAGAAATCATCATGACCATGCGCACCACCGTTGCAGCCACGCTTGCTGCCTTTTGCCTCATCGCCGCGTCCGGCTGCGCAGTCACACGCGGTCAGGAAACCGTGGGTGCCTACGTCGACGACACCGCCATCACTAGCGCGGTGAAGGCTCGCTACGTCGATAGCAAGAACGTTGACGCGTCCAGCATCGGTGTCGAGACACTCAACGGCACGGTGATGCTGTCGGGGTTCGCAAAGAGCCAGACCGAAAGGAGTAGTGCCGAAAGCGAAGCTCGCAAGGTCGACGGCGTGAAGTCGGTGAAGAACCAGATCGTCGTACGCCTCTGAGTCAGCTTGACGCATTGACGTTCGATCTCGCATCTCGATAGGAGAACATCATGCTCTACACCATTGCTGTCGTACTGGTGATTCTTTGGCTTCTTGGTTTTGCGACCTCTTTCACCGCCGGTGGCGCTCTGCACGTGCTGCTGGTGATCGCGGTGGTGGTGGTGGCCTACCAGTTGATCACCGGCCGCCGCGTCGGCTAGTGCTCTGCAAGAAGCCGGACGGCGCCGCCAGGGCGCCGCCGACGCGCTCAAACAAGCTGGGTCAAGCGGCGCGCGAACTCGCGCAGCGCCGCGATTCCGCTTGACTCGGCGCGGGCGCGCCAGTCACGCAGCTGCTCCAACAACTGGTCTGCGGTCCGCGTGGCGCTGGATCGGCTCCAGAGCGCACTCAGCTCCTGTCGCATCGAATAGACGGTCCGCAGCAGGTGTGCCTTGCGCAATGTCGGGTCGAACGTCAGCGGTCGGCGCGCTCTTCGATGCCAGGTGTGCAGGCGCAACCAGCGCAGCAACTCGGCAGCGGAGCTCGCATCGATCCCCGCTTCGCTGTGCACGGCGGCGAGCCGATCGAGCCGGCTGATCTCCTTGCGGCATGCATTCCTGACCGAGCGTGTGTATTGCGCCAGCACGTAGTAGCGGTGGGTGATGATGGCCTGCAAGGTGTCGGCGTCGCATTCGGTCTTGCCCGGGCTGAACTGGGGTATCGGCGCCGTCCTGCCTGACCCGGGCCAGGCCGCAGCGTTTCGAGCAGCCGGATGTACATCCAGCCGATGTCGAACTCGTACCAGGCACTCGAAAGCTTCGCCGACGTCGGATGCGCATGGTGGTTGTTGTGGAACTCCTCGCCGCCGATCAGGACGCCCGATGGGGAAGAGATTGGTGCTGGCGTCCTCGACCGGGTAGTTGCGGTAGCCCCAGTAGTGCCCCATCCCGTTGATCACACCGGCGGCCCAGAACGGGATCCAGACCATCTGAATCGCGAAGACGAGCAAGCCCCCACCGATCCCGAACGCCACCACGTCGGCCAATCCCATGATCGACAAGGCCGCAGTAGGGACAGCGCGAATAGAGACGGGTCTCGATCCAGTCGTTCGGCGTGCCGCGGCCGTATCGTTCGACCATCTCGCGGTCGCGCGATTCGCGCACGTAGAGAAACACGCCGCCCCACAGCACCCGCGCGATGCCGAGGACTTGTGGGCTGTGCGGATCCTGCGGCGTTTCGCATCGGGCGTGATGCTTGCGGTGGACGGCCACCCACTCGCTGGTCACCATGCCGGTGGTGAGCCAGAGCCAGAACCGAAAGGCATGGCTGATGCTCGGGTGCAGATCCAACGCGCGATGCGTCTGGTGCCGATGCAGGTAGATCGTCACCGCGGCGATCGTGGCGTGCGTCAACCCCAGCGCGACCAGCGGATACGCCCACCACTGCAGATCGAAGAGCCCGGAGTAGAACATCGTCGGATTCGCCTCGCCATCGCAATTCGCATGGACCGGACTGGCGCGAAGGGTGCACGCGAGGTTGATCGTCTGGCGCGGCGGTGTCGGTGCGGTGCCGCACGTACGGGTTGGCCACTTCGCCGGATGTCAACGCTGCGCCGCGACCACCAACATCCTCCCGTAGTCCTTTCGATACTGTTCCGCCAGCCGCACCTTCTGCCTGGGGCTCAGCAGCTTGCCCGACACCTGGAAGAACTTGGTCTCCTCCTCCTTCAGGTGGTGCCGCACCTTGTGCACCAACTCGCCGGCCTTGATGCCCCACGCCTCTCCGGCCGAATCTAGCGCCTGAAGGTCTTCCACCAGTTCGTCCATGTCATGGTGCTCGGCCAGCGCGTGACGTGCGCTGTTCAGGCCCATGTCGTACATCAAGATCGGCACGTATAGATATCGCTCCTCCGCCGCGGCATGCGCGGCGAGCTCGATGCGCAATTGCCGAAACAAGGCCTCGCGTTTCGCGGAGCTCTTTGCCAGCCTACGCACGATGCTGCTGCACAGGCGCCGCTGCTTCGCGTGGCTGGCGCGCAATTCGTCGTAGATGTTGGTCATGGCGCTCGGCTTCCGGAGGTTTGGAGAGACGAGTGTGCCGCAGGCCCATGGGGTCGACGCTCACGCCCCACCAATGCGCGGCGTGTTGACTCGCTTTGCGTTGGGCGGCGACGGCGATGGGCTGCAAACGGCCAGAAGCAGTCGGTTGCCTGGCCGCTACGGGGCGGTAGCGGACAGTCAACGCTGTCTATGGACTGACGGCGGCGGCTCTGAAGCCAGTGGCTCCCGGCTAGTGATGCATGCGTGACCCGCTGGAGAGTGAGGCAAATGGCTCGTGTTCGTGTCCCATGCCGCGTCGCGCGACGTTGCCGTTGCCGCTGTGTTCGGATAGGCAGTCCTGCGCAACATTACGGGCCTCATCTTTGCTCTGCTTGCCTCCTGTTCCTTGTTCCTGGTTCCGCTGGTTCACAGGGTCGGGAGCAAAGATCAATGAGCAGGGCGCGGTCTAACCCTTCGTTGCACCGACCTGCTAGGGCTGGCTTCGCCAGCCTGCGCAGGCGGGTGAACTCAAACGTTAGGAAGCCAAGCGCTTCGATACTATGTATCTAGCGTCTTTTATCATCGGGATCGTGCTCGCCCTAGTTCTACGCCGCTCCATATGTGAGCTTGTTGCGGTGGACTGCTTCCGATTTACCGTGCAAAGCATCCCTGTGTTCATAGCTGCGCTCGTCGGCCTCACGTATTGGCTGTGGCGCTGGCTCGTCTGAGCCCTCTAGCCAAGCGCACAGGTCAATCGGCGGAGCATCTGCGGCGCAACAGCTCTTCACCCGTTGAAGGACTGTCCTCTGCGCTCTCGCTCTCGGCTCTGGGGTGTTACTTGGCAGCCTCCTTCATGTTGCGTTCGTGTTCGTTAGGCGTGCTGCCTAACCCTTCGCTGCACCCGACGCGCCTACGGCGGGCTTCGCCCGCTTCCGCACTCGGGTGAGCTCAAACGTTAGCCGTCTTTCGAGTGGCCGAGTCTGCCTTCATCGCTCGTGTGCCGGAGGCTGAGCCTTACGTAGCGCATTTGCGTGAGCAGGTCGATCCTTCGGCCAAGCTCGGCGTGCCAGCTCACATCACGCTTCTCTATCCGTTCATGTCACCCGAGCTCATCAGCGCCGCCGTGCTCGAGCGCGCTCGCGCGGCAGTGGCTGCCACACACGGTTTCGCCTTTACTCTCGCGAGAGTCAGTCGCTTTCCTGGCGCGCTCTACCTAGCACCGGAACCAGCGGCTCCGTTCATCGAACTCACAAAGCGTCTGGTGCGCCAGTTCCCCGAGTTCCCGCCGTACGGTGGTCAATACGAGGGCATCGTCCCGCACCTCACCGTTGCGCACGGCGGCAGGCTGGAGCACAGTCGCGTCGAAACCGAGTTGCTGATCTCGTTGTCTGCTGGCATTGCTTGCTCGTGCAGCGAGCTGGTGCTTATCGAGAACGCTTCTGGCCGTTGGCAACAAATGCATGCGTTCCCTTTGTCTCCTGCTGCACATGCAGCCGGCTAACCCTTCGCTGCACCCGACCTGCTACAACGGGCTTCGCCCGCTTCCGCGAGCGGGTGAACTCAAACGTTAGCCCGCTCTCAACTTGTGTAGGGGGACCATGCAGATGGCATACGACACAGCGCAAGTCGCCCTGAGGTTGTCAAAGTACTGATCTTGCCGGCGATAGGCTTCATCGCCGGGTTCGCCGCACAATGGATGCTTCAGGCCCGCAAGTCCAGAGATGAACTGGTCCGCGCTCTTGCTGAGCAACGCGCCGAGGCATTGCGCAAGCTGTGGGAGATCACCACATTGCCTGTGGAACTCACTGCGCTTGGAGCAAGTGCCGCGGTGCCAATCGATCGACGGGAGCAACTCGACCGATCGATCCTTGAGTGGTACACGAAGCAGGCCGGTGCACTGTTCCTGTCTTGGAACGCCACGCAACTTCTGTTCCGCCTGCTCGACCTGCTGCGGTCAGAGTACACCCACAAGCCAGAGCTTGAGTCGGCGGTGTCTGCCCTCCGCACGCGGCTCAAGCTCGACTGTGGAATCTATTCAGCGTCTGAAGCGCGGCGGCAACTCATCCGCCCGCGTCCGTCTGCGTGGACCGGCTAACCCTTCGTTCCACCCGACGCGCTACGGCTGGCTGCGCCAGCCTTCGCATGCGGGTGAACTCAAACGTTAGGCTTCAGTCGACATGCAACGCTACTACTCCGGCTCCTGTCATTGCAAGAGCGTGTGTTTCGAGATCGAAAGTCCGATCGAGCGGTGTCGTTGCATGCAATTGCTCCATCTGCAGCAAGAAGGGCGCCCTGCATCACGCGGTCGAAGCGAGCAACTTTAGGTTGCTGTGCGGGCAGGAGCAGCTGGGCACGTATCGCTTCGGGACTGGCGAAGCCAAACACCACTTCTGCACCGTCTGCGGTATCCACGTCTTCGCCCGGCCACGTGGCGCACCAGAGCTGTACTCGGTGAACGTGCGCACACTGGAGAACTTCAACATCCAGCCGGGCAGTCCGGAGGTAGTGGAGTTTGACGGGCAACACTGGGAGGAATCGGTTGATCGGCTTCGGCGCAAATGAGGCCTAACCCTTCGCTGCACTCAGTGCTACAGCGGGCTTCGCCCGCTTGCGCACTCGGGTGAGCTCAAACGTTGGGCTTCACAGTAGTTCCCTGGGCACTGACGAATGGAGAGTTTCATGTACCCGAAGCCAGCCACGTTTCGGACTCAATCTGCGCGACGTGATT
>CAVTJT010000009.1:0-14645 GCA_963735095.1 uncultured beta proteobacterium
TGGTCGGCATCGCCATAGGCTGCGTCTTCGGCCCACTGGCACAACCGCGCAAACGGGTGGCGCGGCGACATGCCGGCCAGTTCGATCAGCGACAACGGCCAGAGGTCGTGCACCTCGTAGATCAGCTTCGCCGGCCGCGGTCGAACCCGCCGCGCGAGGTGTCGTGCCACCCAGATGTCCATCGGATAGGTGCTGGAGGCGATCACGACATCGGGCCGAATTCGCGCGCGATCGCCGCCGAGAGCCGGAACACGCCGCCGAGAAAGCACGCGATGTTCCACGCGCGGCCGACGCCATTGCCGGCATACGGCGGCGTCTCGACCCAGTGATGGTCGATGCCGTCGATCACCTCGGAGCCGGCCGCCGGCTGCACGCTGCGCACGTGCGAGTACGTGGCGGCCAGGATGCGCACGCGATGGCCGGCGCGCACCCACTCGCGCGCCAGGTAGTAGGGGCGGAACTCCATGCCGTACGACGGGCCGCCGGCGTAGTGGTTGATGTAGAGGATGTTCACGCCGTCAGGTCGCCGCGCAGGCGCTCGACGATGCGGCCGGCGGCATCGCCGTCGCCATCGGGTTGAACGTCGTCGCAGCGGGTGCCGATGTCGGCGGGCGCGCCGCGCGCACGGTGACGATCGTCTTCACGCCTGCGTCTTCCCGGCCGTGTGCCGCGCGAGCACCGCGCGGTAGGCTTCGATCATGCGGTCCAGCGAATGGCTCCAGCCGTAGTGCTCGACGACATGGGCTCGCGCGGCGCGGCCGAGCGACGCGCGCAGCTCGCCGTCGCCGGCCAGCGCCACCAGCGCGTCGGCCGCAGCCGGCACGTCTTCGCGCGGCACGACCAGTCCCGTCTTTCCGGGCAGCGTCACCTCGGCAAGCCCCTCGGCATCGGAGACGACGACGGGCTTGCCGCAGGCGCCCGCCTCGAGGGCCGCGACGCCGAAGCTCTCGTCGCGGCTGAGCGCGGCGAACACGTCCAGGCGGTGCAGCATCCGCGGGATGCTGGCGTGCGCAACGGCGCCATGGAAGGTCACGATCGACTCGATCCCGAGACGAGTGGCCTGTCGCCGCAGCGCCTGCTCGTCGGGCCCGCTTCCGTGATCTCGAGCCGCAGCGCGACGCCGGGTGCGAGCCGCCGGGCCGCCAGCGCGAAGGCCTCGATCAGCACGTCGATGCCGTAGGGCCTGGCTAGGGCCTTGGTGGTGCCGATCACGATCGTGTCGTCCACCCGCGCCATCGGCGCCGGCACGAAGACGTGCTCGTCGACGCCGAACGGAGTCACGAACACGTCGGCATCCGGTCGCAGCACGCGCACGCGGCGAGCCATGCAGTGGCTGGTCGACGCGATGGCCGTCGCGGCCGCGAGGTTGCGGCGCAACAGCCAGCGGTGCACTGGCGAGCGGCGCGGAAAGTCGTAGACGTCGCTGCCCCAGACCGACAGCAGCGTCGGCCGGAAGCTCGACCTGCGAACGAGCGTGCCGTAGCCGGTCGCGTAGTGGGCATTGACCAGATCCGGCGCGATCGCCCGCAGCAGCGTGGCCAGTTCGTGCGCCGATGCCAGGTAGGCCAGCGGCGTACGCCGCCGCAGCGCATGCCAGTGCACGCGACGATCGACGTCCGGCGATCGCTCGTGCGCGCTGATGAGGTGGACATCGATGCCGCGTCCGACCAACCCGTTGACCCAGCGGGCGGTGTGGATCGAGTTCGCCGCGCCGACGAGGGCCACCTTCATCGGGCCTCCGCGAGGTCGTCGGCCACCTGGCGGGCGCGTGCCTGCCAGGTGTGCTCGCGCCGGATGCGGTGGGTGGCCTCGGTCGGCGCCTGCAGCACAGCCGGCTTGTCGAGGAGCGATTGCAGCAGCGCGGCGATCGGATCGGCGCCGTAGTCGACGGCCCAGCCGATGCCCTGCTGTTCGACGAACTCGCCCGCCAGCGTGCCCCTGCTGGCGATCACCGGCCGCGACGCGCCGACGTACTCGTAGAGCTTCACCGGCGCGGCGAATTCCCAGTACGGATGCGGCTTGACGCACAGCACGCACAGGTCAGCCGCGTCGAGCAGCGGCCCGAGTTCCGTCCCCGACCGGTGGACGACGCGGATCCGCCCCGAGTCGGGCAGCGGGTACTCGTGTCGCACGGCGGCCCACTCGGTCTCTCGGGTGCACACGGTCAACTCCACGCCAGGCAGCGAAGCGATGGCGCGGAACAGTTCATGCATCCGATAGTGATCACCCATGCCGCCGATGTACAGCAGCCTGAGCGCGCCACCTGGTGGACGTGTCGGTGAACGTTCGATCGAGCCCGGCGGCAAGGCGGCCATGCGCGAACGATCGAACCACGGCACGTGCCGCGCCATCGCCATCGAAGGCAGGTACAGCCTGTCGAGCAACCGGCGGTACTGCAGAAGGTCGTAGCGGTAGAAGAGTTGTGCAGCCGCCTTCTTCCACCAGGCGAGCCCCGCGCCGTAGCCCGGGAAACGCCAGTAGATGTCGCGATAGAACACGCCCAAGGGGATCGAGCGTGCCTTCAAGCGCGCGAAGAAGCCGAAGTCCAGCCACGGATGCAGCGGCAAATGATGCGGGTTGGTCAGCAGCGTCGGCTCGGTCGAGCTCTCGCCGTACATGAACGCGTAGCGCACGCCTTGGCCGATGTTGCGCTCGATGCGCGCCACCGCCTGCTCACGTTCCGCCGCATAGCCGCACACCGCGTCAACCTCGATGCCCAGCGAACGAAACGCCTCCATCATCTGCAGCGGTCGGATGCCGCTGGCGGATGCCGAGCCGGGCACGATCGGCAACGGGTGGTGAAAGATCATGCGCATGCGGCGGCGGGCGTTGGAACCAATCTGTTGGCGAAGTGGCGACCCAGCTGCCGGCCCGGCCTCCCGGCTTCCTCGAAGAACAGGCGATGCCAGACGGCCAGATTCAACAGCCTGAGGCGTGTGGCGAGCGTCGCGCCAGCGGTGTCGATGCCGGCCTCGCGGGCCGCAGCAGCAGCGAACTCGCTGGCGTCCAAGGTTTGACCTAGCCACGCATGCAGTGGCGCACCAGCGCCGAACCAGGCCGGCTCCGGGATCGCCCAACCAACCTTGTCGCGCCGCCAGACGACGTCGGCCGGCAGCTCGCCCTGCATGGCGCTGCGCGCCAGCCACTTGGTCCACCCATCGCGCACAAGGTACGCTGGCGCCACCTTGGCCAGAAAGCTCACCAATCGCCAGTCCATGAACGGCATGCGCGATTCGATCGACCAGGCCATCGCCGACTGATCGGCGTAATGCAGCAGCGTTTGCAATTCGGTGGCGAAGTCTCTAGCCAGCGCCTCGTGAAGCGTCAGAGCAAAGTCGCGCATGCGCGGGGCGCGCCGGGTCAGCGCGACAAGGCCCGCGTGCCCGAGCAACCGGCGCAGGCCGTGGCCCGCCAACCCCACCCAAGCGCTGCGCACGCCGCTGTCGCTGTTGCGGATCAAGGCGCCGGCGCTGCGCACCGCGTCAGCGCTTCGGCTGTGGATCAGCACATTGCGCAAGTAGCGCTGGTAACCAGCCAGCTGTTCATCGGCACCTTGGCCGTCCAGTGTGACGGTCACCGCGCGTTGCGCGACCAGCGCATAGGTGTGCCAGCTTGACATCAGGGTGTTGGCTGGGGGCGTATCGAGCGCCCAGATCATGTGCTCGTGCTCGATCGGCACGTCTTGCCAGCGCGGCTCGATGGTGTTGGAGCGCACGTCGAGCGCGCGACTGATCGACGCGATGAAACGGCTTTCGTCGGCCTTGCGAAGCTCCGTCGCCAGCCCAGCCCCTGCGGGGCCTGGGATCTGGCCGCGGTAGACGCTGGAGAAGACCTCCTGCCGCTCCTGCGTGCCGCGTCGGCGCAGTTCGGCATTGACCCGGCTGGCGATCTGCGAGCTGTCGAGTCCGCCAGACAGAGCGGTGCCAAAGCGCACGTCCATCCGCATACGCAGTCTCACGGCGTCGTCAAGCAGGGCGCGGTACTCCTCGGCCAGCCGATCGGCGGTGTGCTGCGCAAAAGGCGCCTCCAATGCATGGGGATCGACTGCGGGTGCCAACCAGTATGGTCGGGGCCTCAGCACCACGCTTCCGTCGAGCGACACCTCGGCCCAGTGGCCCGCCGGAAAGCGCCGCACGCCGGCGAACAGCGTCGCCTCGGCCCACGCCTCGGGGCCATGAGCAACGAAGCGGGCACAAGTCACTGCATCGACCTTCGCCTGCACCCGAGGATGCACCAGCAGGGCCTTGATCTCACTCGCCAGCAGCAGTTCGCCCCCGTCGCCGGTCCAGTAGTACAGCGGCTTGACGCCGAAACGGTCGCGCACAATCACCAGCTTGCGGCGCTGCGCATCGTGTATCGCGAACGCCCACATGCCGTTGAAGCGCGCCCAGGCCTGCTCGCCCCACTGCGCATACGCGGCCAACAGCACATCGGTGTCAGAGTGCGATTCGAAGGAATGACCCAACCCTTCGAGTTCGGCGCGCAGCTCCACGTGGTTGTAGATCTCGCCGTTGAACACCACATGCAGATGCTCGCCGCGGCGCATCGGCTGGTGCCCGTGCGGCGACAGATCGACGATCGACAGCCGCCGATGCGCCATCAGCAGAGGGCTGCTGCGTTGAGCATGGTCGCGCACGTGGCCTTCGGGCCGTGACGGCGTGGGCATCGTCATCACGCCTTCCGGAGTGTCCTCGCCAGCCAGTCGCAGCATGCGCCCGCCATCGAGCACCACGTACCCCTCGTCGTCGGGCCCGCGATGACGCAGCATGCGTGCCATCGCCACAATGGTCGCAACTGTCGAGGGTTGCCTCGGGCTGAGTGCAATGACGATGCCGCACATGGTCAGGGTTTCGCTCGAGCACGCCGACGCGACAGCGGCCACGGGCGCAGCAGACCGGCCGCCGCCGTTGCCGCCAGCATTGCCAGCAGCGTTGCCGCCTTGGCCGTCCAGGCTGCGACATTCACCGTCCACCCCACGAGTTGCGACGCCACGGCCGCCAGCACCAGGTAGGCGACTGACACCACGGCCAGCGCACCCCAGCGCAACGGCAACGGGTACAGGCGCTGGCCCGCGACAAGCCAGCCAGCGAAGAACAGCGCCGCGGCGGCACAGGTCGACACAGCTGCGCCGAAGGCCTGCCACAGCGGGATCAGTTGGACCGCCAGGATGACGCCCACTGCTGCCGAAGTCACCGTCAGCACGAGCTGCCAGCGCGTTTTCTTGGCCAGCGGGATACCGGGCGAAAAGATGTACATCTGTGCAAGTAGCGCCGCCGGCGCCAGCCACAGCACGAGCGGCGCCGATCCCACATAGCCACCGGGCGTGAGCAGCGCCACCAGCTCCGGGGCGAAGGCCGCCAGCGCCAAGCAAGACAGCAGCGACAAGCTCCAGAAGGTCTCGAGCAGGCGAGCCAGTTTGGCCGGTGTGTCGGGATGTCCGTGGTGGGCGTAGACGAGTGGGGTCAGCGCGCTCTGCACGCCCATCAGCACGAGCGTCGCCACGCCGGCCAAACGGCTGGCCACGCTGTACAGCCCGACCTCGTCGAGCGTGCCCAACGCGCCGAGCAGATAGCGGTGCAGGTGGAGGGTGGCGAAAATGGCCATGCCGGCCGGTACCAGCGGCATCGAGTAGCTCAGCATCTCGCGGAGTTCGGCGCGCTCGAGCCGCCAACCGATGTCGCTGCGCAGCGCCCACGCCGACGCCATGGTCACGGTTGCTGCGGCCGCCGCTTGCAGCCACAACACCCCGGCCACGTCGGCGCGCTGCAACGCCACCAGCGCGGCCATGCCGGCGAGCACGAGCAACGAGTAGGCGATGCCGACCAAGGCATAGGCGCGCGGCCTCAATGCGTAGCGGAACTGCCCTTGCAGCACGATCATCAATCCGTTGGCGGCGATGAACCCGGCCCCGGCCCGCAACGCGCCAGCCGCATCGTCGCGCGTGCTGAGCAGCGGTGCGGCCAGCGGTGCGAGGCTCCAGCAAGCGACCACGAACAGCGCATAGCCGGCGGCAGCGAACGCCAGGCCCGTGGCCGCCAGTTGCCGCCGCGCGGCGCCGGCTTCACGCTCGTTCCACAGGCGCGCCACCGCCTGCGGTGTCTCCAGCGGCACGATCAGGTTGACCAGCACACCCGCAGTGACGATGAGGTCGAGCAGGCCGAACGAATCCGGCGGCAGTGCGTGGGTATACAGCGGCAGCAGCAGCAACCCCAGGCCACGCGAGACGATGGTGCCTAACGCGTAGATCGCGCCATCGCGCCACAACGCGCCGATCACGACACGGTCACTCCGGCGTAGCGCGCAAACGCCTTCTCCAGCGCGGGTTTGTCCTCGACCTGCAGCGCCGCAACGCCGCCGTACCGGATGACGGCAGCAATGTGCGCCCGCACCACTGGCTCGGGCAGCCCGCAGCCGGCCACATGGTCGACCTCGTGCGGATGGCACCACCACTGCGCGGCGACGTCATCGCGCAGCACGCGCAGCAGTCGCTCGCCCACCACCTGCGGATGCCAATGCGTGGCCACGAAACGCGCACCCGCCTCACCGAGCATCTGGCGGCGCGCGGAATCATGCACCAGTTCCTCGAGTGCTTCTTCGAGGTCGTCGGGACGGACATAAACACTCGGGGGCAGCGGCATCGGCTGCACCTGTGCGGCCGCACGATCGGCGGCCAAGCCGCAGACGATCACCGGCCGACCCAGCGTCGCGGCCTCGGTGGCAAACGCGGCCATCGGTGTGTCGCTATATAACTGGTCGATCACGAGGTGGCACTCGCGCAACGCCTGCAGCACTTCGGCGTTCGGGCGTCCCTCGATGGTTTGCAGCTCCACCGCCACACCCCGTGCACGCAGACGCTCGATCGCGGCGCGCACTTCGGCCGTGCCTTTGAGCACCGGGTGTGACGGGCTGTGCAGCACGCGCACCGTCGAGTGAACCGGCGGTACAGGCGTGGGCTGCGACACGCGCGGGATGCCGAGCGCGAACCAGTTGACGAATGGCCGTGTCAGGAACTGGGCCGTGGCGCGTGCATTGACGACGACGTGGGCGCCGCGCTCGAGCCGCCGGACGCGGTGCCGATGCCGTACCGCGGCCGCGCTGGCTGCCGCGGCATCGAACGGTTGGTCCGAAGGGAACAGCGCGCCGTCGATGTACGGCGGCCGTGCGTCGGAACCCAGGAACACCACCATCACCCGCTTGCCGCACCAACGAAGCAGCGTCAGCTCGAACGCCGTGTTCGTGATGGTCTCGCCGAACAAGAAGATGAAAGCGTCGTAGCAGCGAAGCGCGTGCAGCAGTACGAGCCAGCTCACCACCTGGTGCAACACCATTGCCAATGCCTTGGACAATGGCTGTCCGCGGCCGAGCGACAGGCGTCGGCGCCCGGCATACGCCCACACGGCATGCAAGCGCCGAGGATTCGTCGTTCCGGCGTAGGCAAATGGGTGCGGAAACGTGCACACGAGATCGGCCGCAGCGCCCGCGGCCCGCAGGCCTTGTACCCAGCCCATGCCGAGGCCCCCAATCTCGCGCGGTCCGACGAACACCCTCATCCCGGCGCTCCGGCCGCGCGCGCGTGCGCGAAACGGCCCGAGTAACAAGCCTCCTCGGCATGAAAAAACACCTCGGACATCGAATGGGCGTGTGCCAGATCGCGCACCTCATGCTCGCTGAATCTGCGCGCGTTGCTCGGGCTGTACCAATCGAAGTTGGTCACCACCGAGGTCTCGCTGCCGAGCTCCTCGCTCCAGAAGCACTTGAGGAAGTTCCAATAGATAAAGCGCTGGATGTCGAACGTACCGGCACGAATGCCGAGTGCGGGAATCGCCGGCGTTTCGATGTTCACCTTCAGCGCGCTGAGCCGGTGACCCAGCTCGGTGAGTTGCTCGGCCATCTGCCACAGCTCGTCGACCGACATCTGCTTGCACTGCGAACGGAAGTGTTCGTCCAGCAGCTCCCGCGGCAGCGCCTTCTTCGCGTAGAAATAGCATGCCAGCTGGCCTTGCGACAGGCTCGTGACACGGGCCAGTTCGGCGAACGTCAGGGTCGGGTCCTCGGTGTGCATGATCACCTGATCGCAGCTGACATAGTCGATGCTGCCTGCGCGCAGGCCCGTGCGTGCGATGTCACCCTGTACGAAGTACAGGTTGGGATGCGCCGCGTACGCGGTGGCTGCCTGGCGCGCGGCGTGCGAGAAATCCATGCCCACGACGAGCGCGTGCGGCGCAAGTTGCGCCAGCCAGGCGGCCTTGTAGCCGAGGCCGCAACCGGCGTCGAGGATCACGCTGCGCTCGCGCAGGAAGTCGCGCAGACCCTCCTCTGAGGCGAAGCCATAGAGTGTGAGGTACCAGCGGCGCTGAAACTCGTACAGCGCCTCCTTCTCGCCGCTGTCGCCATACTTGCGCCATTTTTCCGAGAACACCTCGTTGGTCTGCTGCTGATTGACGGCATCAGCAGTCGCGTTCGCCCAGACGAAGTTGCCATCGAGATCGATCGGCTCCGAGAAGACCGAACGGAGCCGTGTGACGAATGCGTCGCGGGTCATCGCGGCGCCCCCAAACGCACCTTGGTGGACTTGATCAGTTCGGTGGCCGGCCCGCGCCGCCCATCGAGCTCGACATCGAGCAAGGTCAGCGCGCTGCCTTGGCCGCAGGTGACGTGCACGCCGGTCGGCGTGATACGGGCGATCTGGCCGCTGCTGCCGTGGAAGGGCTTTTCATGCACGGTCGCGCGCCAGATCGTCAGGCGGTCGTCGCCGAGGAAACTGTAGGCACCGGGATACGGTTCCGACTGAGCACGCACGAAGTCGTAGAGGCGACGCGCGGGTTGTGACCAGTCGATGCAGCCATCGTCCGGGCCCCGCTGCGCGCAGTGGCTTTCACCGCGCGTCGGTTGCCGTCGCGGCCGCGCGCGGCCGGACAGGATGCGCGGATACACCGCATCGAATGCCGAGAGGCTCTTGGACTCGAGCTTGGCCAGCACGTCGGCCACGTAGTCGTGCGGCCCGATCGGCACGCTGCCCTGCGCCCACAGCGGGCCGTCGTCGATTCCGGCAGTCAGCGGAAGATCGAGAATCCGGCACGCGGCTCGCCGTTGATCATCTGCCACACCAGCGGAGCGCCGCCGCGGTAGCTCGGCAGTCTGGAGTTATGGATGCCGACGAAGCCTCTCGGCACCGACTGCAGCGTCGCTCGGAGATCAACCAGTACCAGCCGACCACGACGCACAAGTCGGGCTTCAGGAGGCGATCGCCTGCTCGGCCTGGCGTCGGTCGTCGACGACAGTTAGCGGCAACGCGCATCCGGCGCAGAATGCGACGAACTCGGCGTGCACGCTGCGCCGATCGCTGCGGTCGTCGATGGTCAGCGCGCCGATCAGATGCTTCGACGCACGGCGCTGCATCGCGCGCAGCACAGCTCAACCCGAGTTGCTTGCTGCCGATGAACAGGACTCGATGGGCCGCCTGCATCGGATGGCCCGGTCAATCGAGCGTCGTCGCCAGCCAGTGCTCGACGCTGAGCAGCGACCAGATGAACAGGCGCCGGTTGTGCTGACCGGCCAGGTGTTCGCCGACCAGCCTCTGCGCCGTGCCGCGATCGATGAACTCGTACAGCCGGGCGAGCCGTCGAGCAGCGTGCGGCGGACGTAGTCGATGCTCTCGCCCTTGAACCATGAAGCGTCCGGCGCCGAAAAGCCTTGCTTACACGCCTCGGCGATGTCCTTGGGCATGGTGGCCTGCATCGCATCGCGCAGGATCTGCTTGCCGTCGTTGGTCTTCAGGAAGTACTTGCCGTCGCTTGTCGCCGGGCTCGTTCTCGTTCATGCGAATCGACGTCGCTGAGATTGTTCAGCTTGAGGCCGACCGGGCAACGCATCGCGAAGTCGACCAGGTCGTTGTCGAGGAACGGCACGCGAGTCTCGAGGCCATGCGCCATGCTCAGCTTGTCCTCCACGACCAGCAGGCCATGCAGGAAGGTCTTGGCCTCGAAGTACAGCGAGTGGTTGATGTAGTCCTCCGGACGTGCCGAGCTCGTTGGCGTGGTTCGAGGAACACGTTGCGGAAGATGTCCGCGGCGACACGTGCGTTGACGTCGCCCCAGATCGGCGCGAACAAGCTCTGGCATCTGCTCGTCGTCGACCAGGCGCTGCCAGAAGCCGTAATACTGTTCGACGTAGTGCTCGAAGTCGCTCGACACAGCGCCGCGGTAGTAGCGCCAGGGATAGCCGCCGAACAGCTCGTCGCCGCCGGCGCCTGACAGCACGACCTTGACGAACTTGCTGGCCAGCTTGGCCGCATAGAAGTTGGGGTAGCTCTGGCCGACGCGCGGCTCCTCGAGATGCCACGCCAGCTTCGGCAGCGCCCGCTCCATGTCGCCGGCCTTCAGCACCATCTCGTAGTGCTCGGTCTTGAAGCGGGCCGACATGGCCTCGGCCTTGACCCGTTCGTCGAAAGCCAGCTCGATGCCGGAAGCCGAGCTGAGATCGAAGCCGCAGGTGAAGGATTTCAGATAGGGGTGCGCCTGCGCGGCGATCGCAGTGATGGCGCCTGAGTCGATGCCCCCGCTCAGGTAGCTGCCGAGTTCGACGTCCGACACGAGCTGCCGATTCACGGCCTGCTGGAACAGCCGCTCCAGCTCCTCGCGGTACTCGCGCGCGTCGATCGGCTGCTCGGGCTCGCTGAAGTGGAAGTCCCAGTAGCGCGTGGACTCCAGTCGGGGCTGCTCGCTGCGCAGGTCAAGCACCGCGTAGTGCCCTGCAGGCAGCATCGACACGTCCTCGCAGCAGCGTGCGATCGGTGAAGAAGTTCTGGAACGTGAAGTATTCGAGCAGCGCCGGCTTGTCGAGCTGCCGTTGGAAGCCCGGGATTGCCAGGATCGCCTTTTGCTCGGAGGCGAACGCGAAGCGCGATCCCTGGCAGGCCCAGTACAGCGGCTTGATGCCGTAGCGGTCGCGAGCCAGCAGCAGGCGCTGCTCGCGCCGGTCCCACAGCGCGAACGCGAACATGCCGTTGAAGCGACGCAACGCTTCCACGCCCCAAGCGCGCCAGCGCATGCAGCACGACTTCGGAGTCGCCGCTGGAGCGGAACCGGAAGCCCAGCGCCTCGAGCTCGGTGCGCAGCTCGCGGAAGTTGTAGACCTCGCCGTTGTAGCTGAGAACGAACCGGTCGCCGGCATCGACCATCGGCTGATGCCCCGCCGGCGAGAGATCGATGATGGCCAGCCGGCGGTGGCCCAGACCGACGGGGCCGTCGATCCAGTGACCCTGCCCGTCGGGCCCGCGGTGGGCCATCGCGTCGGTCATCCGCTGCAGCGTCTGCACCGGTGACCGTTGACCGGTCAGTGTGGATCAGACCGGCAACGCCGCACATCAGTCGAAGTTCTCGCAGCGCGTCGGCCACGTAGTGGTAGTCGTCCGACGTCATCCGGTTGTGCAGCGGCAGCGCCATCGTGTACGCGTCGCAGTCGCGCGCACCGGGAAAGTCGTCCGGCCGGGTGCCAAGTCGCTCGCGGTAGAGGCCGAGCATGTGCACGGCGTGCGTACCGGGGCGTGTGCTGATCCCCCTGCGCTGCAGTCTCTCCATGATGTCGTTGCGCGGCATCGGTGCGCGCTGCGGATCGACATAGGTAACGAAGGCCTGCCATGCGTGCACGCCGTGCACCGGTCGTTGCGGCATGCGCAGCCATGACAGCGCTGCGAGCTGCTCCGTGTACCACGCGGCCCAGCGGTCTGCGTTCGGAGATGAAGCGGTCAAGCTTCGACAGTTGCACAGCCCCGATCGCACCCTGCACATCGGTCATCCGGTAGTTGAAGCCGAGCAGGTTGAACTCCGCGAGCAGATATGGCCGCGGCCCCTGGTGGCGCTGCTCCTCGGAGATCGACGCGCCGTGGTTGCGCAGCATGTCGGCAGTGGTCGGCCAGCGCGCCGTCATTGGTGGTGACCATGCCGCCCTCGCCGGTCGTGATCGACTTGCGCGGATGGAAGCGAGAAGGCTGCCGCCATCGCCCAGCGCTCCGGCCGAAATGCCGCTTGTAGCTGGCGCCCGCCGCGCAGGCGGCGTCTTCGATGATCGGGATGCCCGGCGGCAGCACGGCCTTCAGTGCGTCCATGTCGGCGCAGAGGCCAAACAGGTGAACGGCAATCACTGCTCGCGTGCGCGGGGTCAGCCTGCGCGGCCACATCGGCGGAATCGAGGTTGTAGGTCTCGCGGTCGAAACGTCTGCGAACACGGGCGTTGCCCCGCAGTACACGACCACGTTTGCGGTCGCAACCCATGTGAAGGCCGGCACGATCACTTCGTCGCCCGCTCCGATGCCCATCGCAGCAAGGATCAGGTGAAGCCCGGTGGTGCAATTGGTGGTCGCCAATGCATGGGCTACGCCGTGGCGCGCGGCGAACGCCTTCTCGAACTGCGCCACCTTCGGGCCCTGTGTCAGCCAGCCGGTGGTCAGCGGTTCGCGCACCGCCTGCCACTCGTCGTCGCCGGTGGACGGCAGCGAAATGGGGATCTGTCGGCGTCACGGCGTCTGCATTCAGGCCGGCAAGCCCACGGCGCGGCGGCGCGCTTCGACTTCGGCACTTGTGCGTGCGCGCGCCAGTCGATCAGCCGGCGCAGGCCTTCCTCGCAGATCGATCGCGCGGTGAAGCCGATCTCTTCCGCTCGCTCGCTTCGGGGTCGCCGATGCGGTTGCGCACCAGCGTCGCCTGGCTGCGCGGCGCGTACTTGATCGGCTGCGTCGCAGCCGGTGAGCTCGAGCAGCATCTCGGCGAGTTCCTTCAGCGAGGTGCGCTTGCCGGTGCCGACGTTGTAGAAGCGGTCGACGCTGTCGGCCTTCATCGCGCAGACATTGGCCGCGGCGCAATCCTCGACGGCCACGAAGTCGAAGGCCTCGGTGCCGTCGCCGAGGATGGTCGGGCCCTCGCCGCGATCGATGGCGTCGAGCATCTTCATGATCACCGCGATGTAGGCGCCGTGATAGTCCTGCCGCGGCCCGTAGACGTTCATGTAGCGCAGGCCGACGATAGTTCAGCCCGTAGCGGTGATGGAAGGCGCGCAGCATCGCCTCGCCGGCGATCTTGGTGGCGCCGTAGAAGTTCTTGTTGTTGAACGGATGGTCCTCGTCCATCGGCTCCTGCACGGCGTCGCCATAGACCGAGGCCGACGAGGAATAGACGAGCCGCTTCACGCCGTTCCTGACGCAGGCTTCCATCACGTTGAACGTGCCGCGCACATTCACGTCGAATGCGCTGCGCGGATACTCGTGGCACTGCAGCAGCCACAGCGCGGCGAGGTGGAACACGCCGTCGGCGCCCTCGAGCGCCGACTTCGAGGATGTCGGTCTGCAGGATGTCGCCGCCGACGTCGTAGATCTTGACGCGCGGATCCTTCAGCGCGCTGGCGAGGTTTTCGCTGCGTCCGCGCACGAAGTTGTCGTAGACCACGATCTCGCGCACGTCGTCCTGGACGAGCGCGTCGACGGTGTGCGAGCCGATCAGACCCGCGCCGCCGATGACGACGAGATTTTTTGCCGCTGCAAGTTCCATGGAGATCTGTGTCGTCGTTGTCGTTGTGCGCTCACGCGCACCGCGAGCGTACAGCGCGCGCAATGCATGGACGACCCGTGTCCTGGTCGGCCATCGTCAGGTCGGCGCTCATCGGCAGGCTCATCACCTCGCTGCGCGGCTGCATGACTGTTGGGGCACGCATCGCCACCGCACAGACGCGGCATAAGCCGGCTGCTGGTGCAGCGGCAGCGGGTAGTGCACGGCGGTCGGGAATGCCCTGCGCTTGAAGCGCCGGCTTGCACCGCGTCGCGGTCGTCGCACCAGCACGGTGTACTGGGCCCACACGCAGTCGCGGTCCGGCCGCACCGCCAGCAGACCGACGCCGGCTCGCGCCGGCCAGCAGCGCGTGATAACGCGCGCCGATCTCGCGCGCGGCGCTGCAACTCCCACTCGAAGCGCTCGAGCTTGGCCAGCACGATCGCGCATTGCAGCGTGTCCATGCGTCCGCCGACGCCGACGCGCGTGTGCGTGTAGCGCGCGCTCTGCCCGTGCACGCGGATCTCGCGGCACGCCTGCGCCAGCTCATCGTCGTCGGTGAAGATCGCGCCGCCGTCGCCGTAGCAGCCCAGCGGCTTGCTCGGAAAGAAGCTGGTGCATCCGAACGTCGAGAGGTTGCAGCTCTTGCGCGCCCTTGGTATGTCGGCGCCGAAGCTCTGCGCCGCGTCCTCGATCACCGCGATGCCGATGCCGCTCGGCGATCGCGTTGATCTCGTCCATGTCGGCCACCTGGCCGTACAGGCGCACCGGCATGATCGCCCGCGTGCGCGACGTGATCGCGGCCTCGATGCCGCGCGATCGATGTTGCAGGTGTCGGGCTCGATGTCGACGAACACCGGCTTGCGCGCCGAGCAGCACGATCATCTCGGCGGTGGCGGCGAACGTGAACGGCGTGGTGATGACCTCGTCGCCGGGCTTCAGGTCGAGGCCATCAAGCGCGATCAGCAGCGCTTCGGTGCCGCTGGCGCACGGTGATGCAATGCCGCGCGCCGGTGTATGCGGCGAGCTGGTCTTCCAGTTCCTTGACCTCCGGGCCCATGATGTATTGGCCGTGGTCGAGCACAGCTTGCATGCGCTGGGCGATGC
>CAVTJT010000010.1:0-1146103 GCA_963735095.1 uncultured beta proteobacterium
CGAGAACGAGCGGCATGACCTGATCGCCGCCGCGCTTGCCAAGGTGACCCGTGGCGATAGGTTTGCCAGCGAGTTGCTGGCTTACTCGGGGTGCCAGCGGCTGGTTCCCGAAGCAGTCGAATTGCGGCCGTTGCTATGCTCGTTGGCCGACCTGCTTCGCCGCACTCTGGACAGGCGCATCGAAGTCACGGTGCACGTCGATGACGATTGCCCACCTTGCCGGGTCGATGCGCGCGCCCTGGAGGAGGCGCTGCTCAACCTGGCCGTCAATGCGCGTGACGCGATATCGCATGGCGGACGCATGCACTTCGAGGCGCGCCTGGCCGAGCCGGACAATGGCGCGGCCGTTGTCGCGTTGACGCTTCTCGACTCCGGCGCCGGCATGACGATGGACACCTCGCAACGCGCCGCATTGCCGTTCTTCACGACCAAGGTAAACGATCCGCTGGCCGGGCTGGGACTGGCTGCCGTGGAGGGGTTCGTGAGGCAGTCGGGCGGTTCGTTGCTGTTGCAGACCTGGCCGGGCGCGGGGACCGTGATCACGCTGCTTCTTCCGTGCGTCGGCCGGCAAGCATCCCGCCAATCTTGATTCTGCGCATCACGCACGCATGCCCGGGTGGAATTGCGCGGGCAGCAGGTGATGCTGGCCTGCGCCCGATCGTGGCTCATCAACAGCAGCGCCCAGCTCGGCGTGATCATTCCGCCGTCGATCCCGATGATTCTCTATGGCGTGAGCGCCGAGATCTCGATCGGCGAGCTCTTCATTGCCGGCTTCGGGCCCGGCATCTTCATCGGCCTGGCGCTGATGGCTTTTGCCTACGTGTACTGCAAGTACAAGCGCTGGGGCAAGAACGACGGTGACGGCCGCTTGGGCGTGGGCACCGCCACGGTCAAGGCGGGCTGGGCGCTGCTGATGCCGGTGATCATGCTGGGCGGATGGCATCTTCACGCCCACCGAGGCCTCGGCGGTGGCGGTGTTCTATGCGCTGCTGGTGGGCGTGGTGATCCACCGCGAGATCAAGTTCAAAGATCTGGTGCAGATCCTGCGCAAGTCGGTGATGAGCAGCGCGGTGATGATGTTCATCATCGCCAACGCCGGGCTGTTTGCGTTCTTGATCATGCGCGCCGGCATTCCCGACGCCATCGGTCACTGGCTGCAAGAGGTGTTGAAGTTGCCCGGCATGTTTTTGCTGGGCATCAACATGGCGCTGTTCCTGATCGGCATGTTCATCGAGACCAGCGCCGCCATCATCGTGCTGGCTCCCATCCTGGCGCCGGTGGCGCTGCACTTCGGCATCGACCCGGTGCACTTTGGCCTGGTGATGGTGGTGAACCTCGCGCTGGGCATGATCACGCCGCCGTTCGGCGTGAACCTGTTCGCCGCCTGCACCGTGGTGCGCATCTCGCTGGACCGCATCGTGACCCAGCTCGTGCCCTTTGTGCTGGTGGTGCTGGCCTGCCTGCTGGTGATCACCTACGTGCCGGCGCTGTCGCTGACGCTGCGGGATCTGGTGTACGCGAAGTAGGGTGGTGCCGAGAGTCACTCGATCAGTTCATCCGCGCGCAGCAAGAGCGGCTGCGGGATGTTCAACCCGAGCGCCCGCGCGGTCTTCATGTTGATCACGAGCTCGAAGCGATCGGGCCGGTCGATCGGCAGGTCGCCGGGCTTGGCGCCCTTGAGGATGCGGTCGACGTACGACGCGACGCGCCTGTACCTTCCGAGTAGATCGGTGCTGTAAGTCATCAGTCCACCGTCGGCGACTTGCTCGCGCCACTCGTAGATGGCCGGCAGGCGATGCGCTTCGGCCAGCTTGATGATCTCCCGCCGATCGCGCACGAAGTATTGGTGCGACCCGACCACCAGCGCCGTGGCGCGCTCGCGCACCAGTGCGGCAAACGCAGCCGCGTAGCCGCGATCGCGTACGGTCACGATCGACAGCGTGACGCCGAGCGCCTGCGCGGCCTTGCGTGTCTCCTCCGTCTGGCGAATCGATTGATCGTCGGGTATCAGCAGGCCGATCCGCGTGGCTTGCGGGACGGCCTGCTTGAGCAGCTCGAGGCGCTTGCCCGCCAGTGTGCCGTCCGGCGCGATCAACACGCCGGTGACGTTGCCGCCGGGGCGGGCCAGGTTGTCGACGAGCCCGAGCTGCACGGGGTCGAAGTTGCCGAACATCACGATCGGTAGCGTCGAAGTGGCCTTCTTCATCGCCTCGGTCGCCGGCGCGCCTATTGAGACGACGACGTCGAATGCCTCATTGACAAAGCCGCTCGCCAGCGCCTGCAGCAGCTTCTTGTCGCCGTTGGCGTAGCGCGCCTGCAGCACGAGCGTGCGACCTTCCCGGTAGCCGAGTTCACCCATGGCGACCGGCAGCAGGTTTCTCTGCAGATCGTCTGGCAAGGGCGGTTCACCGGGGCGCAGCACGCCCACACGGAACACGCGCGCTTCGGACTGCGCGCGCGCTTGTCGCCGGGGCACAAGGAGTCCTGCAACGGCCCAGGCCCCGAAAGCCCTGCGTCGCATCAGTCCGATCACCTTGCCGCTCGATCGCAGGTCCATGGCGAAACATTGGAGCACCGGCAGACACCCACGCCCAGAGGCATCTTGTTCAGTATTGAACGACGCGTTGTCCCCTCCTGGCCGCACGACGGATGCCGCCTGGTGGCGACGCTGCGAAAGGTGCTAACCGGCGACAAGGCTAGTCGATGACGCGCGCCTGCACCAAGAGCGACAACGGAATGGTCAGGCCCAGCGTCGAGGCCGTCTTGCGGTTGATGACTAACTCGAGCGCTCGCGATTGCTCGACCGGGAGCTCGGCGGGCCTCGCGCCCCGCAGAATCCGATCGACGTATGCTGCGGCACGCCGGTAGTTGTTGGAGAAGCTGCCCGAGTACGAGAAGAGACCACCTGCCTCGACGAACTCGGGCGCGCTGTACATCGTTGGAATGCGCGCCTGTGCGGCTAGCTCGGTGATGCGGCGCCCGTGGGTGTCGGTGAGCGCACCCGCGGCGACGCCGACCCCGTCGACTCTCTCCGCGGCAAGCTTGACGAAGGTGCGCTCGATGTCCTCTTGAGTGCGGACCTCCCGCTCGGGGATTTCGATCCCCAGGGCGCGGCCGGCGTCGCGCATCAGTTTTGCAACGATGACGTTGGACTGGTCGCCAGGGTGCACACCAGAGCAACGCGGGAAGCCTTGCCGTTCAGCAACTCTTTCAGCAGTTGAAGGCGCTTTTGTGCCACGTCGGTGTTGCTCGTTGTCGTGCCCGTGAGGTTGCCGCCGGGCTGCGCGAGACTGTCGACGAGTCTGGCTCCGATGGGGTCGGCGACAACGGCAAAGACAACGGGAACGTCCTTCGTGGCATCGCGGGCGGCAACCGCCGCGGCCGTCGTCGCCGCAAAGATCACGTCGACGCTGAGACTCACCAACTCGGCCGCCAACGCAGGAAGCTCGCGAAGATTGCCATTCGCCGTTCGATAGACCAGATCCAGGTTGTTGCGCTCCACGTAGCCTGCCGCTCGCAAACCCTCCTTGAACGCCTCGTAGCGTCCCGGAAAGACCTCCGGCGGCATGCCTTCCAGGATGCCGATCCGAGGCGTTGTCGAAGCGCGCTGAGCAAGCGCACGAGAGGCGACGCATGTGCCGAGCAGACTCAATAGGGCGCGTCGTTTCACCATAGAAGGTCGATGCATGGAGCCACTGTGGCGATTCTGAGCACTGAACACCCGCAGCGACCAGCGCGCACACCGTTCAATATTGAACAGCCGTGCGTCCGTTGTTCACGGCTCGATCGTCCACACGACCTTGCCGGTGCTGCTAATGATGCAGGGCGAGCTCGACCCGTCGGCGACACCTCGCCGGCACGCAGCCCGATTCAAGAGAAGACGATGGTCCGTTCAATTCTGAACGCGCCACCTGAGCCGCGGTGCCCCGAGGCTGCTCTAATCCCATCACTGATGGCGATGGCTCGGGGGATTGCTTGGCATCACGGCGTTCTTTCTGCCTCTTGTCGATGGTTGCGTCTGGGCCGTTGCGTGCCGCGACGCCAGCAACCGGCGGACGCCGGCTGGGCGTGCTGCTGTTTGATAGTGCGTCGATCTGGGCCAACGTCGTCGAAGAGTTGCGCGTCGCGCTAGCCGGCCTTGGCTGGCGCGAGGGCGTGAATCTGACCGTCGATTGGCGGTATGCAGAGGGTGACGCCTCGCGGCTGCCCACCCTGGCCGAGGCGCTGGTGCGTTCCGGCGCCGAGGTGATCATGACTCGCGGCACGCCCGCCACGCGCGCACTTCAGCAGGCCACGAAAGCGGTGCCCATCGTGACGGGCGTGGGCGACCCCATCGGTCTCGGCTTCGCGGCGAGCCTGGCTGCGCCCGGCGGCAACATCACGGGTCTGTCGTGGGCCGAGGTCGAGGTCAGCACCAAACGCGTTGAACTGCTGCGCGAGCTGATGCCCCGGCTCGAAGAGCTGACGTTGGTGTTTCCGTCGCGGTTGCGCGATATGGCCAGCGACGCGACGCGTGCGCCGGAGCTGGCCGCCAAGCGGTCGGGCATCAAGACGCGTGTCGTGCTCGTCGGGTCGATTGCCGAGTTGCGTGCCGCTCTGCGCAGCACATCCGGCGGACGTAGCCACGCGGCCTACATGTTCGGCATCGCCGACATCACGCCGCAAGATATCGCCGTTTCGGCCCTGCAGGCCGGCACGGCCACCATGTTCCCGGACCGTGTGTTCGTGGACGGAGGCGGCTTGATCAGCTACCGCCTCGACTGGGTCAAGCAGACAGAGCGCACCGCCGTCCAGATTGACAAGGTGCTGCGCGGCGCCGATCCGGCACGGTTGCCGTTCGAACTGCCCACGCATGCAGATCTGGCGCTCAACGCTCGCACTGCAAATGCGCTGGGCATTGTTGTGCCGCGAGCGCTGGTCATTCGCGCCGACAAGGTCTTTCAATGACGGCGGACATGCGGCGGTCGTACACCTCTCGGCGTGGTAATTCGCGTACCGGCATCCACTTCGCTGCCGGCGTGCTGATGCGTGCGGACCGCGCGATCGACAGCCCGTTGTCGCTCCAGAGACAGTAACCCCAAGTGATGGCGACCACCCAGCGCACGGGCGCTTCGCATTCCTATACTGCCCTGCGCCCGTCCGCAGAGCCGAGCGACAACGACAACGAGGAGACCCCCATGCCCCCGAACCGCCGCGACGTGATGTTCGCCTTCGCCGCCACCGCCGCCCTCGGCGGCTGCGCCACCCCCGGCGGCCAACCCGCTGCCGACTGGCAGCAGTTCGGTGCCGCCGACGGCACCGCCATCCACTACCGGCGCTGGTTGCCGGCCGGCTCACCCAAAGCGGTGATCCAGATCGTGCACGGCGCCGCCGAGCACGCCAGCCGCTACGACCGCTTTGCGCGCGCTGCTGTCGCCAGCGGCTACGCGGTGTACGGCACCGACCATCGCGGTCACGGCCGCACGCGGCTGCGCTCGGGCCGCACCGGCGACGCTGGCCCCGACGCCTGGAACCGCATGGTCGATGACGAAATCGCCTTCAGCCAGCGCCTGCGCGCCGCGCACCCAGGCGCCAAGCTGGTGCTGTTGGGCCACAGCCTCGGCTCGTTCATGGCGCAGGACTACATTCAGCGCCGCGCCGAGTTGCTCGATGCGCTGGTGCTCAGCGGCACGTCATACGGCCCGCCGCCGCCGCAGGGGCTGATCGACATGCTCAACGGTGCGGTGCGCAGCCGAGCCGCTGGGTGATTCGGCGGTGTGGGCCGGCATTTTCAAGGACTTCAACAAGCCGTTCGGTGGACCCACCGGCTTCGAGTGGCTGAGCCGCGACGCCGCCGAGGTGAAGAAGTACGTGGACGATCCGCTGTGCGGCTTTGCCTTCACCAACGAGCTCACGCGCGACATCTTCGTCGGCTTCGTGAAGATGCGCGACCCCGCGCTCGAAGCGCGCATCCCCAAGACCCTGCCGGTGCTGGTGATCCAGGGCGAGCTCGACCCCGTGGGCGAAAACCTCGTCGGCACGCGGCGGCTGGTGGCGCGCTACCAGGCGCTGGGGTTGTCGAAGCGTCGAGACGCGCTACTACACCGGTGCGCGGCACGAGCTGCTCAACGAGACCAATCGGGATGAGGTGCACGGCCGACGTGTTGGGGTGGGTGGGCAAGACGGTGTGAGGGCGAGGCAGGGCGGGGCGGTGATCGAATCAGCGCCCGCAATGCAGGTTCAACGCACGGCAGCCAGTTGGGCAAGCCGAGCCTGTCTCGTTGTTCTGTGGCTGGCTGCGGTGGCATCACAAGCCGCCGAGCCCGTCGTGTGGCCGACGCAGGCATGGCCGACGTCGTCGCCCGAAGAGCAGGGCATGGCGTCGGCCGCGCTCGCCGAGCTGGTCGACTTCGGTGCCGCCAACGACATGGACAGCATGCTCGTGATTCGGCACGGGCGAATGGTGCTCGACGCGACCTACGCGCCGTTCAGGCCCGGCATGAAACACACCGTGAACTCGGCGACCAAGGCCGTGGTCGGCACGCTGACCGGCATCGCGCTCAAAGAAGGCAAGCTCGAGCGGCTCGACGCGCCGGTGCTCGACTTCTTTCCGGGGCGCAGCGTGGCTAACGCCGATGCGCACAAGAAGGCGATGACGGTTGAGCACCTGCTCGACAGCACGTCTGGGCTGAGTTGGCGCGAGCCGCTGTCGAACGAACCACCGGAGACCATGCTGCAGATGGAGCGCAGCGCAGACTGGATCGGTTTTGTGCTCGACCGGTCGATGGCACAAGCGCCCGGCGTCTCGTTCAACTACGACAGCGGCGGCTGGCACCTCGTGTCGGCCATCGTCGGCCGGCAGACCGGCGGCGATGCGCTCGAGTACGCCAAGCAGAAGTTGTTCGCACCGTTGGGCATCACCGACGTGATCTGGCGCCGCGATCCGCAGGGCATTCCCATTGGCGGCTATGGCCTGTACATGCAGCCGCGCGACATGGCCAAGATCGGCTACTTGTACCTGCGCGGTGGCCAGTGGGCCGGCCAACAGCTGTTGCCATCGGACTGGGTCCCCAAGCTCCTGCAATCCCGGGTCGACATGCGCCTCGGCTCGTTCCGCTACGCCAACGGCTGGTGGACGCTGCCTGACAAGCGCGGCTACATGGCCGTGGGCTTCCTGCGCCAGCTGATCATCGTGCTGCCCGAGATCGACACGGTGGCTGTCGTCACCGGTCGCAAGCATTACCTGTTCAACGAATTGATCGATCGCATCGTCGATGCGGCGAGGTCGCCGGTGCCGCTTGCCGCGGATGCCTTGGGCAGTGCGCGGCTGGCTGAGCGCATCGCCGATGCCGGCGTCGAGAAGCGCTCGCCGGTCACGCCCACCTCCGGCCTCGCGTCAGCGATTTCTGGCAAGACGTATCGGTTCGCCGCGAATGTCGTCGGGCTGAGGTCGTTGAAGCTCGATCTCACGCCGGGCAACGCGCGCTACGACGCGACCTTTGCGACGGCCGGCCCCAGTGCGCCGCCGCGCCGCTTCGAGGGCCCGCTCGGCCTCGACGGTCTGTTTCGCTTGCGCGACCCGCAAGGCTCCGAGCCGCCGTTGGCGGCCAAGGGCAACTGGCTCGGCGACAGCGCCTTTCAGGTCATCGTGCGATCACTGCCCGAAGGAATCGTCTCGAGCTACCGGCTGACTTTCAATGGACAGCGCGTCGACGTGTCGTTCGACGACAACCGCGGCGTGCGTGCGCGGTTTCAGGGTCAAGCCGACGACTGAGTCTTCGCGCACGCGCGACATCTTGTGGGCTTCGTGCGCATCGCGCCCCCCGCGCTCGAAGCGCGCATGTTGGGCGCAGCACATAATCAATTCCTCGGGCTCAACCAAGCGATTGGGGCGGCGTCGTTTGGGTGGAGGGCCTCATGCAAGACGCGTTCGGCAACAACGTCCTTTGCTCTTCCACGCCCGCGGTGCATGCATATGACCGTGCCGTCGACAGCTATCTGCATGCCCTTCCCGGTGTGTTCGAGGCCACGGAGGAAGCGCTGGCGCACGACCCGGGATTCGCGTTGGCCCACGTCCTGCGTGGCTTGGCACATGGCATGTATGGCCGCGGTGACGAAGCCCGGACGTGCTTGTCTCACGCGCGAGAAGGCATGGAGGGCGCCAGTGATCGCGAGCGCGACCACGTCGACCTGGTCGGCGCCATCATCGAAGGGCGGATTCGCGATGCGTTGTCCGCGGTCGAACTCCACGCGAACCGCTATCCGACCGACGTGGTGGCGATCGCGCCCGCGCTGGGGGCGTACGGGCTCTTCGCCTTCAGCGGGCGTGCCGACCACGATGCCGCCCGGCTCGCGTTCGTTGAACGTCTCGCTCCGCACTTTCCGGGTGGTTTTCCCTGGCTGCTGGCGCATCGCGGCTGGTGCCGCATCGAATGCGGCGCCCTCGACGAGGGGTTGGCGATGGTGCTCGAAGCGATCGCGGCGCGTCCAGCGAACGGACACAACGCGCACATGGTGATGCACGGGTACTACGAGAAGGGCGACCCGGTTGCCGCGCAGGCCTTTCTCGCCTCTTGGCTGCCTTCCTATCCAGACCAGGCACTGCTGTGGGGTCACCTGCAGTGGCACTGGGCTCTGACCGAACTGGCGATGGGGCGCGACGACCTCGCGCTGCAGCGGCTTCTCGGGCCCATCCTCGACTACCTTCCGCGCGGCACGCCGTTCATGGGACTGCCGGACACCGTCTCCCTGCTCTGGCTGCTGGGACTGCGCGGAACTCGCATCTCCGCCTGGAGCGCCGCTCGTGAACACGCGCGCCGCTTCTTTCCAAAAGGATCGAACGTCTTTGGCGAACTGCATCTCGCCATGCTGGCTGCCGCCTACCGCGAGCGCGGAGAACTTGAGGACTGCGGGCGTCGCCTCGAGTCGTTGGCGCGCACAGGCCATCGGGGTGCGGAAGTGGTTCGGCGCTGGACCGCTGCACTTCAGGCGTTGATCGACGGCGACACGTCAGAGGCATTGAAGCAGTTCGACGCCTGCCGCGCGGAATTGCCAGGCATCGGCGGTAGCAATGCTCAGCGCAGCATCGTGGAAAGGACTCGGGCCGCGCTGCGCATACCGGTCGTCGAACCCACTGCGACGTGATGCGCACGGCGCACAGCTCGCCTGCGTGCCACGCAGGTCAGGTGGCGCCGGGGCGAGAGGCTACCGTGTACCCGCCGACCTTGCCGTCCTGCTCTACCGCCACGAGGTCGAGAAACACGCGCCAGCGCCTGACCCTGAGCAGCCAAGCCGAGAGGCCTCGATCGAAGTCTGTCAGGTAGATCTCGCCCGCGCTTGTCCTCCACTTCACTTCGCTGCCGAGGTCGATCGCGTTCTAACCTGGCTCCACCGCTGGCGAGACCATCATCCACTTCGGCCAGAACGCCTGTGAGACGATGATTTGCCCGACTCCGGAAGGCTCGGCGGCAATGTCAATAGCTGCAGACTCATCGGACCTCCTCGCGGTCTTGATGGTCGATGTTGTCTTCAAGTCTTGGCCTCTGTGATGCCCAATTCGCGGCAAAGTGCGTTCCTGTGTAGTCGGCATGAAGGGCCGGCTACACGCGGGCCGCAGCGCTGGGAACTCAATGGGCCGGCGCTGTCAGTGCATCTGCATTCGCTGTCAGTGCATTTGCTTTTTCAGGCTCGAAATCTGGTCGTGCGCTTCGATCACCGCTGACTGCAATTGCGTGCTCACCGCGTTGCCGGCGCGCTGGCAGGCTTGTTTGGCGCGGTCGCCGGTTTGTTCCAGCCGGTCGATGGTGCCGGTGAGCTGCTGCTGATCGCTGGATTGCTGCGCCATGTCGCGCACCTCGCGCGCTTGCGCGTGCATGTCGTCGACAATGCGGCACAGGTCGTCGGGTGCCTTGCTGTTGCTTTGGCGCATCGTCGCCACCGCGCGGTCGGTGCATTGTTCAATGCGCTCGAGGCTGCTCTTCAATTGGTCCATTTGCATGTGCTGTCTCCATCGGTTGAGCGGCGTGCCGAACGGCGCCGCGAAGTGATGCCGTTGTCGCGGCAAGCGGCGTGCCCCGCCCGGGGCGCCAACAAGGCGCATGCGGACGGGGCGCGCCGTCCCACCTGAGCTGCCGGCTTTCCGCGCGTTGCACAATCGTCGGCATGAACTCCCCCGCCTTCGAGGTCCTGCCACGCGACCTCGCTCCCTACCGCGCCGGCAATGCCGGCATCGACTACGTGCATCGCTTCGAGTCGGGCAAGCCCGGCCCGCACGTGCTGATCAACGGCATCACGCACGGCAACGAGTTCTGCGGCATGGTCGCGGTCTGCCATCTGCTCGACAGCGGCGTGCGGCCGAAGGCTCGGGACGCTGACACTGAGCTTCGGCAACGTCGCCGCCTATGAGAGCTTCGACCCGGAGCGGCCGTTCGACAGCCGGCAGATCACGCACAACCTGAACCGCACCTGGTCGGCCGCGCAGCTCGACGGCAGCGAAGACAGCGTCGAACTGCGCCGAGCCCGCGCGATGCGCCCTGCGGTGGCCGCTGCCGATCACATCCTCGACATCCACTCGACCGCCCAAGACGTCGTGCCGTTCTGGGTCTACCCGGCGTTCGAGCGCAATGCCGCGGTGGCCAACGCGCTGCCGAGCCCCGACGTGCACCTGGTGATGCCGCTCGGGCTCGGCTCGGGAACGCCGATCATTCAGTACGGCGCCCACGGCCGCGCAGACGGCAAGGGGAGCGCCTTGGTCGTCGAGTGCGGCCAGCATTTCAAGCGATCGAGCGCCGAGTTGGCGACCGAGGTCGCGCTCAACGTGCTCGGCCACTTCAAGCTCATCGATCGCGCGGTGCCGCGGCCTGCGCAGCCGCCGCGGCGCTTCGAGCTGCTGCGCACGCACGTCATCAAGCACGCGGACTTCCGCTTCGCACGGCCGGTGATCGGCTTCGAGACGTTCGCGACAGGCGAGTTGATCGCCACCGATGGCGACGAGGAGATCCGTGCGCCGATCGACGACTGCACGATCTTCATGCCGACGCGCCAGCCCATCGTCGGCCGCGAAGGCGTCTACTTGACGCGACCGATGCGTTGACTGATCGCGGAGCGCGCCTCGGATCCGGTGGCCTTCGCACCGGCCCGTCGAAGATCCGCGAACTGAAGCGCCCAGTGCGCTTGGCGCTCACTCGCGATGCGACGTGCCGCCAGGGCATCGCCAGTCCCCAATGTTTCGACGATGTGTGTGCGCTGGCCGCCCGTTGCCGTCGGAAAATGCATCCGGACATCGGCCGGAACGCGCAAGTTCAGGTAGTACTTTCCGCCCCTGCGGCGGGTGTAAGGGACAACAACACCGGACATGAGACGGGGCCCAATGGATACAGCTCTGACAGTCTATTCTCCGCGACTGGCATCGGTGGACCGTGGCGAATCCGTGCCGCGCGCCGGCATACTGGGCGCGTGAAGATCATCGACGAGATGCTCAGCCTCAATCTGCTGAGCACGCAGCAGCACCGCGAGATCGCATCCTGGCTGCGGATCGCCGCAACGCCGGAGGCGATCATGGCGATGCCGCCGCATCTTTGGCGCGCGATCGAAGTCGCCAGCGTGGCGATGAACATCGATGCAGACCTGACCCGCCCGCCATGGTTGGGCGCAGATCTGGCCTAGTCCGGGCTCGACCCGCGGGGCGCGCCCCGCGCCGTGCGCGCAATGGGTCACACGTACCGCGAGGTGTGACTGAACGCATCTGCGTGCCGTGAAGTTGTGCGCTGCACTTGGAGCGCGGCCTCCCTAGAGTCCTCGATTCATGGCCGGCCCGCCATGCGCTGTACCTACCGAGCGCAGGTCCAGTCCGCGCCGCAAGTCCAACATGGGAAGAGCACGATGACCTCGTTCAATCGTTCGAAGGCGATTTTCCTGATTGCTGCCACCACGGCCCTGTCGGCCTGCGGTCCGCGCATTCCCGAAACCTTGACCATCGCAGTCGCGCAGCCGCTGTCCGGACCTTCCGCGGCACGCGGCCAGGACCTGCTCAACGGCGCCAAGCTCGCCATTGACGAAATCAACAAGACTGGCTTCAAGATCGCGGGCAAGCCGGTCACGCTGGAGTTGGTGTCGGCCGACGACAAGGCCGATCCCGCCGAAGCCAAGAAGACGGCGGAGTCTCTGGTGGAGCGCAAGGTGTTCGCCGTGCTCGGCCACCTGAGCTCCGACGTCACCGAAGCCACGATTCCGATCTACAAGCAAGGCGACGTGATCCAGGTCTTCACGTCGTCGGCCAGCGAACTGACCAAGCAAGGCGAGGGCAACACCTTCCGCCTGGTGGCCAACGATGAGCTGCAGGCCAAGGCCGTGGTGGGCTACCTGTCCGACACGCTGCGCGCCAAGAAGGTTGCGATCATTCATGAGGACACCGCGTTCGGCAATCCGATGCGGCGCGACATCGCGGCGGCGCTGAAGAAGGTCGGCGCCAGCCTCGAGGCCGAACAGGCCGTGTCGAACAAGGTGACTGACTTTGCAGCCTTCGTCGCCAAGCTCAAGGCCGCGCCGCCCGACGTGCTGGTGGCCGTGCTGCGCGATCCGCAACTGATCCCGCTCGGCCAGCAGCTGCGCGAGGCCGGACTGTCGGACCTGAAGGTGATCGGCACCAACTCGGCCAAGACCACCAAGCTGGTCAAGGCACCAGCCGACATCAAGACGCTGTACCTCACTTCCAGCGCGCTGGAGCCCGGCGAGTTCACCGGCGGAAGCGCCTTCACGTCGAAGTTCCGCGCCGAGTTCAAATCCGAACCCGTGTGGGGCGCGCACTATGCGTACGACGCGATCTACGTGCTGGCCCATACGCTTCGCTCGGTCGGCAGCGCGGACAAGGCAGCCGTGCGCGCCAAGTTGCACACCATCGACGCAATGGCTCCAGTGACCAGCACGATGCGATTCAATGCAGCAGGCGAACAGCTGTACGGCGCCATTACGGTCTACGAGCGGCGCGGCGGCGCATGGGTGCCGTTGGTGCGTTCGGATCAGTGGTGAGTGACCGGCCCAGCTGAAACGCCCCGCAACTCGGACAGTCCTTTCTCCGCGACCGGCATCTGCACCGTTCGGATCCGCACCGCGCGCCGGCATACTGGGCGCGTGAAGATCATCGACGAGACGCTCAGCCTCAATCTGCTGAGCACGCAGCAGCACCACGAGATCGCACCCTGGCTGCGGATCGCCGCAACGCCGGAGGCGATCATGGCGATGCCGCCGCATCTGCTCGCTGCCCGAGCGCAGTCCACCGGATGAGGTGCGCCAAACGCATCGCCACGTTGGCGCTTGTGGCCGCGGGCTGCCTCGGCGCCGACCCGGTGCCCGCGCAACAAGAAGAGCCGAAGGTGGCTCCAACCGAAGAGCCGAAGGAGGCTCCATCGGAGGAGGCCAAAAAGGCGCCATCGCCATGGGTGTTGTTGCCGACATTCGCCAACAACCCGAAGCTCGGCACGTCGGTCGGCGCGCTTGCTGCGTATCTCCGCAAGTTCGACGCGGAATCGCAGTTGTCCATGTTCGGAGCCAGCGCGCAATACACCTCCACGGACTCCGCGACCCTGGCCCTGTTTGCCCGAACCTCGTTTGACCGCGATCATCACCGGCTCTCGATGGGGGCGATCGGCGGCCTGATCAAGAACGACTACGACGACTTCCTCGGCACCGGTCAGCCGCTGAACTCCGAAGACCACATTCGCGCGATCTTCGTGCGCTACCTGTATCGCGTGCAGGGTGACTGGTTCATCGGCGCGCAGGCGTTGTCGACCAACTACCAGATCGTCGGGCAGACCGCACTCGACGACGACGTGCTTGCCTTTCTCGGACTGACCGGGTTCAAGTCGGGCGGCGCAGGCCTGGTCGTCCAGCATGATTCGCGCGATCGCCAGGACGCGCCGACGAAGGGTTGGCTGCTCAATCTCAACAACGTGGCCTATCGGCAAAGCGCCGAGTTCGACGTGTACCGGCTCGACTACCGGCACTTCTGGAGTCACGGCGACGGCAATGTCTTCGCGCTCCGTCAGAGCAACCAGTGGACTCAAGATGCGCCCCCGGCGGCCTATGCGCCCGTGCTGTTGCGGGGCTATACGACGGGGGAGTACCTGGGCAAGTCGATGTCCTCGATCGAAGTCGAAGAGCGCTACCGGCTCGCCGAGCGCTGGGGCGCCACGCTGTTCGCCGGCGTCGCGTGCCTGTACGGCGCAAATCGCAGTGGTTGCTCGGGATCTGACGTCTTTCCCAGCGTGGGCGCGGGCGTGCAGTACTTGCTCAAGCCGGCCGAGGGCATCGTGGCCAACCTGGAGTACGCCGTAGGAAAAGATGGCAACAGGGCACTGCTCTTCAAGATGGGATACACGTGGTAGGGGAGCCCACTGCGAAGATCGCCACGAAGGGGTGGAGTACGGCGCCACCCGCGAGGCCAACCGACACGTTTGCTCCTTGACTCGCCACCGTTGGGCACGCAACAAGGCTTCATGCGTCGGTGGCGTGCTGACGGCATGGGCACGAGCTGCTCAACGAGACCAATCGCGATGAGGTGACGGCCGACGTGTTGGGGTGGCTGGACAAGACGGTGTGATGTCCCGTCCTGCTGCGCAATCGACCCCTAGGTCGAAGCTCAAGAGTTCGTCGTTGGCACTTGGTTGTTGCTTCGCCAAGGCAAAACGTTTCATGCTCGGCCGATGCCTGCGATCTCGGCAATTGGACCTTGGTCCAAGAAGAAGTGGATGGTTCGATAGCCGGATTTCGATGCAAGATCGAGTGTGCAGTGGAGCGACCCCATGACGCGCAAGTTCAGGTACTCGCTGGGCATTTTCACGAGCGCCATGTTGATCGCGCTCGCCGCGGTCTTGGTGCTCGTTCCCGCAACTGGCATCACGCAATCCCAAGCTGACAAGGGAGCCAACCCGCCCTTCAACGACAACATTGACGACCCGGCCGAATGGGGCAAGGCGTTTCCGAAGCACTACGAGCTCTACAAGAAGTCGGTCGACATGCAGCGCACCAAGCACGGCGGCAGTGAGGCCGTGCCGCACACGCCGAGCCAGGCAGACCCGCGCTCGGTGGTCGCGCGCTCCAAGGTGGAGGAAGACAAGGGCCTCAAGGCCATCTGGCAGGGCTACGCCTTCTCGGAGGACTTTCGCGAGGAGCGCGGCCACGCCCACATGCTCGAGGACCAGCGCCTCACGAAGCGCCAGGTGGTCGTGAAGCAGCCCGGAGCCTGCGTGAACTGCCATGCGTCGATGTATCTCGCGTACAAGCGGGCGGGCAACGGCGACATCACCAAGGGCTTCGAGAAGATCAACGCGATGCCCTATGCGGAGGCGTCCAAGCTCGTGAGCCATCCGGTCGCCTGCATCGACTGCCACGATGGGAAGACGCTTGCATTGCGAGTCACGCGGCCCGCGTTCATCGAAGGCATGCGTGCCTACAAGGCTTCACTGGGTGTGAAGGACTACGACGTGAACAAGCACGCCTCCTCCGCCGAGATGCGTGCCTATGTGTGCGGCCAGTGCCACGTCGAGTACTACTTCAAGGGTGACGACAAGCGCCTGGTCTATCCGTGGTCGAAGGGCCTCAGGGTCGAGCAGATCACCGCGTACTACGATGAGATCGGGTTCCGTGACTGGACCCACAAGGACACCGGCGCCCCCGCGCTCAAGGCCCAGCATCCGGAGTTCGAGATGTGGAATCAAGGCCCGCATGCGCGCGCCGGTGTCACCTGTGCCGATTGCCATATGCCGTCGATCTCCAAGTCGTTCACCGACCATTGGGTGCGCAGCCCCATGTTGAACGTCGAGGCCGCATGCGTCGCTTGCCACAAGAAGCACGACGAGAAGGCCAGCGCGGAGGATCTGCAGGCCCGTGTCCACCAGATCCAGGATCGCCACTGGGCGCTTCGCGAGAAGGCGATGGCCGCGGTGGTTGGGTTGATCGACGACTTGAAGGCGGCCAAAGCCGGTGGGCGCAAGGAAACGGACCTGTCCGCCGCCCACTATCTGCAGCGACGCTCGCAGTTCTATTTGGATTTCGTCGAGGCAGAGAACTCGACGGGTTTTCATGCGCCGCAGGAGGCGGCGCGGATCCTCGGCGAATCGATCGACTTCGCGCGCCAGGGCCAGATCGCGCTGCGTGACCCGGCCTTCAAGCCGACCATCCCCGTGGTCAACTTGCCGCCACCGCCGCCGGCCAAGCGCTGAGGGCAATGGCCGAAACGCCGCCGACAGACCGAGCACGAGGCCAGCCGGGCGCGCTGATGCGGGCATGGCGGCGTCTGCACAGCCCGAGTGCCCGCTGGTCCGTGCTGACGCTCGTCACCCTGGGCCTCATGGTGGGTGCCATTGGAGTCATCGGCACCCAAGTGATGGTCCATGTCACGGGCACCGATCAATTCTGCGGCACGGCATGTCACTCGATGCAATGGGTCGCGAAGGAACACCAGCAGAGCATCCATGGCGCGAGCCGCACCGGCATGCGCGCGACCTGCCACGACTGCCACATTCCAAGGGACTATCCCGAGCTCCTTTGGTACAAGGCGGCGGCCGGCACGAAGGATGTCATCGGCGAGATCCGCGGCGTCATCTCCACGGAGGACAAATTTCGGCAGCAGCGGATGCACATGGCCAGCCTGGTGTGGGTTGAGTACAAGAGCAACGATTCGCGCGCCTGCCGTGGCTGTCACGAATTCTCCAGTGACGTCCTCGCCAAGCAGCAGGACATGGTGCGGGCCCTGCATGCGCCGACGCTCGATGGCAGAGCCACTTGCATCGACTGCCACAAGGGCGTCGGGCACGCGGCGCCCTGAGTCAACGCGAAGGCGCGCGCGCCAGGACGCTGCACTGGGACTGTCGAAGATCGAGAAGAGACGCAGAAGTGTTTCGCGCCGCGGGCATTCCGAAATAGAGGAGGACGTGTGGATGCCTTGTCCGAGGTCTTGAAGGTCCTGCAGTTCGACAGCGCGATCTTCTTCAAGGCCCGGTTCACGGCACCGTGGTGTCTGGCATCTCCACAGGCCGACGCGGTGGCCCGGCAGGTTGACGCCCGCGCCCGGCGCCTGCTCTTCTATCACTTCTTCGTCGACGGCTCGTGCACCGTGCAGCTCGACGGTCTGTCGCCGGTCCAGGTGCAGGCCGGCGACATCATCCTGTTTCCGCACGGCGATGCGCACACCATGGCCTCGGCCGACGCCGACGGGCGGGGCCCGTTGCTCGACGTGCAGACGCTGCTGCGCGACCGGCCCGATGAGCTGCAGCTGGGCGGCGGTGGCGAGCCCACGCGCGTCATCTGCGGCTACCTGTCGTGCGATCCCATCCTGTGCCGGCCGCTCTTGACGGCACTGCCCAGGGTGGTCACGGTGCGGCTGCGCGACGAAAAGGCCGACTGGCTGGAGCGTTCGTTCGTCTATGCGGTGGCCGAGGCAGCGGCCACCGAGCCGGGTGGCGAAGGCGTGCTGGCCAAGCTGTCCGAGGTGCTGGTGGTCGAGACGCTGCGCCGCTACATCTCGCGCATGCCCGAAGGCCAGACCGGTTGGCTGGCGGGCTTGCGCGATCGCGCGGTGGGCAAGTGCCTCGCGCTGATGCACGAGAAGCCGGCGCATCCATGGACGATCGACAGCCTGGCGCGCGAGGCGGGCACCTCGCGCTCGGTGCTCGCCGAGAAGTTCACCCACTACGTCGGACAGTCGCCGATTCAATACCTGGCCAAGTGGCGCATGGCGATTGCGTCGAACCTGCTGCGGCGCAGCGGCTCGAGCCTGATGCAGATCGCGCTCGAAGTCGGCTACGAGACCGATGCGGCCTTCAGCCGCGCCTTCAAGCGCGAGTTCGGCGTGCCCCCGGCTTCGTGGCGCCGCCAGCACGGCGCCGAGGCGCCGCCGTAGCTCAAGCGTGCCAAACGATCAGCGCGATCAACGCGCTGAAGCAGAGGAACTGCACGAAGTAGAGCGCGAAGCGCACCGACACCACGCGATCGGTCTGCACCACGCTCACGTGCACCAGCGACTGCGCGATCCGCGCCGCCAGAATGGCCACGCACAGCGGGCCCACCGCGGGGTGCTCGACGCCGCAGGCGCGCAACGCGTACACCAGCACGGCGAACACCGGCAGGTTCTCGATGCAGTTGGCGTGCGCGCGCATGGCGCGCACGTACCAACCTTGCCCCTCGATCCTGTCGGCCGGGAAGTCGCCCATTCCGGCCCGGCCGCGAAAGATGCGGCCGAACCGGTACACGCCCACCGTGGCGAGCAGAAGCAACAGCGTCCAGGCGGCAAACCCCACCAGCATGGTTTCGGGCAAGTGGTTCATGCTCTGCGCTCCAGCGATGGATGAGGGATCGTTGTGCCGCGCTAGTGGCGGGGCGCGGCGGGCGAGGCGGCGGGCATCGCATGCAGCAGCGGCTGCAGTGCGGTGGACACCCGTGCCGTCTGGGTCTCGTCGAGCATGCCGAACAGCACCTGCTGAAAGCGCGGCTCGGTCACGCCCGACACGATGTACTGCCAGCGATACGCCTTGAGCACGCCCTCGGCCACCGCGCTGCGTTGCGCGTCGGTGTAGTGCCCGGCCGCGATCGATGCGAAGTAGCTCGCATCGGCGCGCGCCTGCGCTTGAAGGATGCCGTCGACCGCCACCACCAGGTCGATCAGGTCACCGACGGCCGCGTCGCGTTCGGCCGCGTCGAGGCGCGCGTTCTCGCGCACGAACTCGAGCTCGTCGAGCGCCGCATGCTGCACTTCTTCTTTCCAGTGGGCCCGGAAGACGTCTTTCCACAGCTCGCACAGGTCGTTCTGCGGCTCGATGCTGGCGCGATAGTGGGCCAGCGTGAAGAGCTCGATGTCCAGCGTGAGCGTAAGCACCGACCATGTGCTCTTGCTCAGCACGGCCTCTGCCACGGCGTTGGGCTCGGCCGTCGGCACGTAGCCGTAGGGCATGTCCTCGGCCATCAGCACTTCCAGGCGCCGGAACAACTCCTGGTGCTTGAGTTCCTCGTCGGCCATGCGCACGAGCGCCTCCATGGCCACCTGATCGCCGAGCGCGTGCTGGCGCCCGACCTCGATCACCTTGGCGCCGATGAACCGCTCCACCAGGCCGAAGAGGTAGGCGTAGCTTCGACCCTGCACCTGGCTCAGCAGCCGCTGGTCATCGGGCGTGAGGAAACCGAGCTCGTTCACCAGCGACAGGCCGGTGGGCAGGAATGCCTTTGTGAGATCGAAACGTCGGCCACGGATCACGTCGTGGTCGATGTCCCAGCGCACGCGCTTGGAATTGGCGATGACCTTTGCGTACGGATTCGCGGGGAGGGTGGTTTGCATGGCGGCCGCTTTCAGCGTGCGTGGAAGAGGCGGCCATGGTCGAGGCGCGGCGCGAATCACGCCCGGCCGCGCGTCCGAAAATCTTGCCCGAGGATCCGGGCCTGCTTGTCTCGAAGGCGCTTTTGCAGCCCGTGAAGCGTACGATTCGACCGGGATGGCGGCCAGCACCTCTTGTCGATCGTCCGCCGGCACTTGCTGCTCAACAAGACCCATCGCGACAAGATGCAGTGCGATGCGTTGGCCGAACAGGAGGTCGATGTGATCATGGATGCACGACAGCCGGATGCAGCACACGCGGTGGATCGGCGCGGCGCACTGCGCGCGCTGTCGGCACTGGCGTTGTCGGTCGGCTTGCCGGGTAGCGTGCGCGCGGCGCTCGACGCGTCGGCCATCGAAGGTGCCGCGGCCGAGGCCGACCTTCACAGCGTGTTGGTCTGGCAAAGCGGCCGCATGATGCTGGAGCATTACCGGCGCTCGAAGGATCGACCGGTCGGTGACCGGGTCGCGCGCGAAGTCACGTTCGGCCCCGACGTGCTGCACGACCTGCGTTCGATCAGCAAGAGCGTGGTCGGGCTGCTGGTCGGTCAGGCCGTCGCGCGCGGCGAGATCGATGTCGCCGCACCCGTGCTCGACTTCTATCCGGCGCTGGCCGATCTGCGGCGCGATGGCCGCGAGAACATCCGTGTGTCGGATCTGCTCGACATGGCGAGCGGCCTGGCCTGGCGCGAGACGGCCGCGACCTACGGCGACAAGAGCAACGACGAATCCCGCTTGTGGTGGGACGGCACGCCTGCGCGGTACATCCTCGATCGCCCGCTGGTCGCCCCGCCGGGCACGCTGTGGAACTACAACGGCGGCCACACCGTGCTGCTGGCCGAGATCCTCGAGCAGCGCAGCGGGCGCAAGCTGCTCGACCTGGCACGCAGCGATCTCTTGGAACCGCTGGGCATCAAGAAGTGGGAGTGGCGCACCGGTGCGCACACCCATCCGCTCGCCTACGCCGGGCTGCGCCTGACGCCGCCCGACTTGCTGCGGCTCGGGCGCCTCGTGCTGTCGGGTGGCCAGTGGCAAGGGCGTCAGGTGGTTCCCGCAGCGTGGGTTGCCGAGATGCTGCAGCCGAGCGTCAAGGTCGGCGAGGGCCGCCGTTTGCGTTATGCAAAGCAGTGGTGGACAGGGCAGGTGCGCGCGCCGAACAAAACCTGTCATGGACGGGTGGCTTCGGCAACGGAGGACAGCGCCTGTACGTCGTGCCGAACTCGAGCTGGTCGTGGTGATGACAGCGGGGGCGTACAACTCTGAGCGGATCGGCGCGGTGGAATTCGCGTTGTTGCGCAGATCGTCGACGCGGTCTAGGTGCGGCTCTTTGAATCAGCGCACTCTGCCTGCGCTTGGTTGTGATCGAACGATGACTGGTGCGGGACAAAGCCACCACGCCACTTCCGCCAAGCCGGGGGCGTTCGCGACGTCATCCTTTCGTCGTATCTACGAGGCTGCGGCCCGCGTGTCTGACCGCAAGATTCAAGCGCAGCTGCAATCACTGGCCACCGAGCTGCAGCAAGCGGGAGTCCGGAGCCTGAGCCAGTAGCTAGCTGAAGCGTTCGGGTCGCGTTGAGGCTCTGAAGGGCATTTCTGATGCCTCAACGACGGCCGCGGCCAGGACCCTCGTCGTCACAACGAACGATCGCGAGACGGACATCCGGCGCGCCATCGAGGCAGGCATCTATGGCTACATCTTGTTGGGCGGTCCGATGACCGAGCTGATCGAGGGCGTGACGGCGGTCGCCAATGGATTGCGCTATCTGTCCCGCTCGGTCGCGCAGCGCATGGCCGACAGCCTGACACGCGCGTCTCTGACGTCACGCGAGGTTCAGGTGTTGAGCCTCGTCGCACTCGGTGCATCCAACAAGGCGATCGCTCGTGAGCTCAGGATCGAGATGCGTACCGTCAAGTCGCACATGACGTCGATCATGAGCAAGCTCGGCGCGACCTCGCGCACCCAGGCCGCCGGCATCGCGGCCGCGCGGGGTCTCGTCGAGCTGCGCGCGATGAGGCGTTCGGCGGCCGATTGGCGGGTCGGTACGGCAACGGCCCTCGCGCGTCCTGCGCAGGTTTAGCCGCGGTACGGGCTGCACGACGAGACCGATCGCGATGAGGTGACGGCCGAAGTGTTGGCGTGAACCTGCAGCGGCCCGACTCGCGATGCAGTGGAAGGTCTGCTAGCGCTGCGTCTTCTTGGGCACGCGCTTCTTCGCTCGCTCGGGCGACTGTTCGGGTGCCGGCTTGGTGGCTGGCCGCCCGTTCTTCGACAAAGAAGCGTTCAGCGCGACGGCCATGGCCGCATCACCGCTCAATAGATCGCGCCAGCGCAGCTCGACCTCCGGCTTTCTCTTGCCTTTGCCAATCAAGCGCAGGCCGTCGGGATCGACCGCGACGGTGTACTCCGCGCCGTCGATGGTGACTTGCCGCTTGAGTTCTTTGTCGAGGACCGTGGCCACTGTCAGCCCGCCTCGCGCGCCAGCTTCGCGCGCCTTGCGACTTCCTTGGCGCTCGGCTCGGGCTGCGCGAACGATCCGAGCGGGATGTCGCCCGCCGGCAGGTAGGTGCTCATCACGACGCCGGTGGCCGAGGTTTGCGATGCGGCGAGCCGCAGCGCACCGGGCTTCGCGCCGGCTTCGAACAGCCGCTTGCCGCGCCCGAGCACCACCGGGAAGGTCCACACGTTGTACTCGTCGATCAGCGATGCCGCCTGCAGCGACTGGATCAGGTTGCCGCTGCCGATGATCTGCAGGTCGAGCCCCGCCTCGGCCTTGAGCGCCTCACCGCCGCGATGACGTCGCCCGGCAGCAAGGTTGAGTTGTTCCATTGCAGCGGCTTCTTCAGCGTGCGCGAAGCCACGTGCTTCTTGGCCGCATTGAGCGTCTGCGCAATCGGGTTGTCGGCCGACTGGTACGGCCAGTACGCCTCGAAGATCTCGTAGGTCTTGCGGCCGAGCAGGAGCTCGCGGTCTTTGCCGTCGAGGCCGCGCATGTCGCGGTCAGGCGCGTCGTCCCAGAAGGGGAACGACCAGCCGCCGAAGGCGAAGCCGGCGGTGGGGTCTTCCTCGGGCCCGCCCGGCGCCTGCAAGACGCCGTCGAGCGAGACCATGGTGGACGCGATGAGCTTTCTCATGGGCGACTCCTGGGGTTTGGAGGTGGGGCACGGACGATGCCTGTCTCATCTCCACGACGGGTGAGGTCGGCCGATTTCGACACCAGCCGGCGCGACTGGCCAAGACGGCGTGAATGCGAGTACCCTACAGGCTCCGATCAACTACGAAAGGAGGTGATATGTCTAAGGTATCTAGGTTTGGGGCGGAGCCCTACCTCACGTAGTTGGTTCTGTAGCCAGACCCGCGGGCGCTCCACACTTCGGTGGGAGCGCCCGCGTCATTTCAGGGCTGCGCGAGCCATCGCCGCGTCGAGCGCCACATTGCATCCGCGTGTGCGATGCCTCGGGCTCGCGCTTGCCCCCTGACCGCGCTCTTTGCGGAGGCTGCGATGCGCGTGGCAACCGAAACGACTTCGACCCACGGGGTCCGGGCTGCTCCCGCGGCCATGCTGCGTGCGGGATGCGTTGCGATCCTTGTCTGCGTGAGCGCATGCGGTGGCGGCGGACGGCGAAGCGCCGTCGAGTGCCATGCCAACGCCGGATGTGCCGCAACCGGTGCCGGCGCAACTGGTTGTTGGCGCGCCGCAGTCCATCGACAGCGGTGCAAGCGGCAATCCCGTGAGCCTGCGCGTGGCGCGCAGCGCCAACGGCGATGGCCTCGCGGTCTGGCTGGCCGACGACGGTATGCGTCGCAACCTCTGGGCCAACCGCTACAGCACCGCCACGGCCGCGTGGGGCAGCCCGATCAACATCGAGGCGAGCAGCGCCAACATCGACGACTTCGATCTCACGGTCGACGCCAGCGGCAACGCGGTGGTCGCATGGCACGAGGTGACGCCCAGCGGGGGTTCCGGTGGGTGGTGATGAGCGCGCGCTTCGACACCGGCGCCGGCGCGTGGGCCACGCCGGTGGTGCTGAACACCGACGCCAACCAGCCGCGCGTCGCCAGCGATGCCAGCGGCGCCGTGCTGGCCGTGTACGTCGGTTCGATCGAGTTGTTGTTCGCGGGCGCTTCTACGACCCTGTCAGTGGCACCTGGCAGCCGGAAGCTGCGATCGAGCAGAACAACACCGGCACCGGCTTCAGCGACGGCCCGGCGGCATTGCTGGACGGCATCGGCAATGCGCTCGTCGCTTTCACCAATGCGCGCGCCAGCGCGGGGATCGTTGCGAGCAACTACTTCTCGAGCAGCAGCGGGGGCTGGGTGTTCCAGTTGCTCCCCGAAGAATACGGGCTGCTCGGCGAGGTGCCCGGCAGCTTCACCTTCCCGGCTCCAACGACAACGTTCAGCTGGCCGCCTTCGCCGGCGGCGACTTCCTGCTGGCATGGGAGATGACGCTGTTCGGACGAGCCCGAGAGCAGCTCCGAGATCCGCATCGCGCGTTTCACGAGTCGCACCCGGACATGGAGTGCGGCGCAGACACTGGTGCCGAGCAACGCACAGAACAACGACAGCTTCAGCGCATCGGCGGCGATGGCGGCGGCAACGCGCTCGTGCTGTGGAGCGAGGGATGACGATGGGACGTGCGGCACGGCGCTCAAGGCGATCCGCGTGGACCAGGCCGGCGCCACCTGTGAGCGCGGTGCAGGTGATCGACAGCGTCGTGGGCGGGGGCGCCGCGCGGGCTGATCTCGGTATCGATCCGCAGGGCCACGCCATCGCGATCTGGCAGCAGTTCGAAGGAGGCCGTGCCGACGATGGCTCACGCAGCAACATCGCGATCAACCGCTTCGACGGCGCCACCGGCGCCTGGGCAAGCGCGGTGCTCGCCGAGACGCAACCCGACAACGCGATCAGTCCGCGCGCAAGCGCCAGCGGCGGCCAGGCGCTGCTCGGGTGGATCCAGTCCGAGGGCGGCGCCAACCGCGTCAAGGCGCTGCTGCAACCACTGACCAACACGCCCGGTCAATAGCCGGTGCGACCCGCTGGGCGAGAAAATTACGGAGGCTGCGATGTGCTTGGCAAGCCAAAGGATTCTGACCCGCCTCACCTGGGCTGCTCCGGCGGCCATGCTGCGTGCGGGATGCGTTGCGCTGTTTGTCTGCGTGAGCGGCTGCGGTGGAGGTAGCGACGGCGCACCGCCGCCGAGTGCCAAGCAGACGCCGGCGCCCATGCCGGCACCGAACTCGACACAGCCGCCCCCGGCACCGGCGCAGCTGGTCGTTGGCACGGCGCAGTCGATCGACAACGGCGCGAGCGGCAATCCCGTGAGCCTGCGCGTGGCGCGCAGCGCCAACGGCGATGGCTTCGCGGTCTGGCTGGCCGACGATGAGGGGTCCACACGCTCAGCTTCCTCTGGGCCAACCGCTACAGCGCCGCCACGGCCGCGTGGGGCAGCCCGATCAAGATCGAGGCGAGGTACGACGAAGATCGACGAGTTGGATCTCGCGGTCGACGCCAGCGGCAACGCGACGGTTGTATGGCACGAGGTGCCGACGTCCGGCTTTTTCGGCGACCGCGGCGTGGTGATGAGCGCGCGCTTCGACGCCGGCGCCGGCGCGTGGGCCACGCCGGTGCCGCTGAGCACCAACGCCAGCCAGCCTACGCGTCGCCAGCGATGCCACCGGCGCCGTGCTCGCCGTGTACTCGCTCGCAGTCGAATTCATTCGTGGGCGCTTCTTCGACCCCGCCAGTGGCACTTGGCAGCCGGATGCTGCGATCGAGCAGAACACGCGCACCTTCAACGGATCACAGCTTCGGCCCGGCGCGCATTGCTGGACGGCAACGGCAATGCGCTCGTCGCCTTCAACAACGGGCGTGTTCGCCGGCCTCGTTGATGTCATTGCGAGTAACTATTTCGCACGCAGCACCGGGGACTGGGTGTTCCAGTTGGCACCCGATTGAATGCGAGCTGCTCGGCGTGGTGCCCGGCAGCGCCGTCGTCGGCGGCATCGGCAACCTTGAGGCTGGCCACCTCCACCGACGGCAACTTCCTGCTGGCATGGGCGGGTCGGTGTGAGGACGTTGAAGGCACACCGAGATCCGCACCGCGCATTTCACCAGTAGCACCCGGACGTGGAGTGAGCCGCAGACGCTGGTACCGGGTAGCATTCAGAAGAGCGTCGGGCTTGCGCACAACTACTTCGGCAGCGATGCCACCGGCAACGCGCTCCTGATGTTCAGCGAGATGCGACGGGAGGTGCGCACAACGCTCAAGGCGATCCGCGTGGACCCAACCGGTGCCGCCTCCAGCGCGGCGAAGGTGATAGACGGCGCCGTGGGCGGCGGCGGCGGGCGAGGCCGATCTCGCCGTCGATCCGCTAGGCCACGCCATCGCGATCTGGCAGCGGTAATAAGGCGGCCCTCCTTGCTTGGCTCACGCAGCGACATCGGGATCAACCGCTTCGACGCGCGCCACCGGCACCTGGGGCAGCGCGGTGTTCGCCGAGGCTCGAACCCGGCAACGCGATCAGTCCGGACGCAAGCGCCAGCGGCGGCCAGGCGCTGCTCGGGTGGATCCAGGCCGAGGGGGGTGTCAACCGCGTCAAGGCGTTGCTGCAACCACTGACCAACACGCCAAGTCAATAGCCGCGACGCGCTCAGGATCTGGATGTGCAACAACAGGTCCGCCACCGCTGACGCCACGTCGAGCATCACCGAAACGAAGAAGCTCTTGAACTCATCGGAGTTGGCGATGAAGTCCTTGATGTCAGGGCTTTGCCGGCATCCACGAGTGGTATCGCGAATGACGCGGCGCCGGCCGAGCCGCCGCACTCACTCCGGCTGAATGCCCGCCGCGGCCACCACCTTGGCCCACTTGTCGACTTCGGTGGCGATCACCGCGCCGAACGCTTCCGGTGTGCCGCCCTGGATCTGGATGCCGGCCGCGCCGAGCTTGGCGCGCACGTCTTCGGACTGCAGGGCGGTGTTGATCACGGCATTCAACTTGGCGACGATGGGCTTGGGCGTGCCCGCCGGCGCGAGGATGCCGCCCCACGTGCTGGCGTCGTAGCCGGGCAATGCGGCTTCGGCGATGGTGGGCAGCTCGGGCCACGACGGCGAGCGCTTGCTGGTGGTGACTGCCAGCGGGCGCACGCCGCCCGCCTTGGCGTGCTGCTGGATCGCCGTGATGGTGTCGAAGATCAGCGCCACGCGGCCGCCCAGCAGGTCGGGGTGGGCCGCCGAGCTGCCTTTGTACGGAATGCCTTGCATCTTGGTGCCGCTCATGGTCATGAACAATTCGGCGGCCATGTGCAGCGAGCTGCCGTTGCCGCTGTGCGCGTACACGGCCTTGTCGGGGTTCTGCTTGATCCAGGTGATCAGCTCGGGCACCGTGCGCGCCGGCACCGATGGGTTCACCGCCAGCATCAGCGGCACCACGTGGGTGTAGACCACGGGCTCGAAGTCTTTCACCGGGTCGTAGGGCAGCTTCTTGTAGATCGACTTGTTGGTGGCGTGGCTCGAGGCCACGATCACCAGCGTGTAGCCATCGGGCGCGGCCTTGGCGACGAAGTCGGTGCCCAGGTTGTTGGCCGCACCGGGCTTGTTTTCCACCACCACCGGTTGCCCCAGCGGGCCGGCGATCTTCTCGGCCACCAGACGCGCGATCACGTCGATGGCGCCGCCCGGTGTGGCCGGCACCACGATGCGCACCGTCTGCGTGGGGTAGGCCTGAGCCTGCGCGGCGCCCGCGCTCAGCACGGCCGCGCAAGCCACCACTGAGGCCGCGATCGCACGCGTCATCGAGCGGTTGCACAAGACGATGCCGCGAGACAGCGGCCGGGCAAGGTGATTCATTGCAACTCCTCCATGGGGCATCGCGCGGCGAGGGCTCAGCGTATCGCAGCGATGCCGCAGGCTGGCGAGGCTACAGCGGATGCACCATGCAACCGGTTGGGTCATAGCCGCTGGCTGCGTGCAGCGTCTGCGCAATTGCCGCGGTGCCTTCACCGATCGGCTCACGCGCGTGGTGATGGCCGCGGCGGCCCTCGTCAGAGGGCGATCTCGTCGGCCCGATTGGCAAGCAGTGCGAAGGTGTGTCGGGTCGGCGCCAGAAAGTCGCCCGGCGCAAGGTCGTACTCGGAGATGGCCAGCGAGTGGTTGACGTTGCCGCCGATGGCGATCGCTTTCTGGCCCTCGCTGTCCACGTGCACGATGATGTCGGAGTGGCTTCGGTAGCTGTCGCTCTGCGCGGCGAAGCCGAAGTCGACACTCGGCGCGAAGTCCGGGTTGTCGCGCACGACGATATCGCCCGCTTGCGGTCGCGCTTCGAACAGCTCGACACCCCAGAACGGCGCTGCGCGATCGTTTCTCCGGCGCGCGCCGATCGCCTCGTGCGTGAACTTGCTGTGCGCCGCCGCGAAGCGGAAGTTGCCGTATGCCGCACCGGCTTTGCGGACCATGAACGACACCGCGGCGGCCGACCAGGGCTGATCTCTGTCGGTGCCGTCGAGGTTGAGGCCGATGGCCCGCCACATCTCGCCCACGAAGCCGGCAAACGGCGCCATGTGCTCCTTGCCCAGGCCGCGCTGGAAGCGTTCGTACTCCACGCGAACCCGGTCCAGCAGTGCTTCACGTCGTGGTGACAGCAACGGCCGAAGGTACTTGGCGGAAGCAAAGCCCCGCACTTTTGCAGAGCCCACCGTGGCCTTGCAGGGGAGGAAGCCATTTTCGGCCGGCCCGGTGGTGTCGACCGTCTGCAGCAGGAACAGCTGGCCAATCACGTTGGCCGGCTCCTTGGTCGGGGTGCTGCGCAGGTTGAGGCCGCCTGCATAGGCCGTGACGCGCATTTTCATGGAGCGGCGAATGGTTGCCATGCGACCGTGTCATCTGGCCATGCACCGGCGTCCAGTTCAACCACACCTTTGTGGATGGATCGCTCCGACCGATCTGCCGTCGAATCCACATCACGCCGTGTCGGCACGCACACGCGCAGCGCACTCGAACGCGCGTCCACTGCATGTGAATGTCCGGGAATCCCCGCATGAACGGGGCCGGGGCTTGGCGCAACCCAGGGTTGGCAGCCGGCGCTCGCCGGCCTCGAGTCCGCTGGGAGCGCTCATGAACCATGCACCGTGGGACATTCAGGCCATCCGGGGGCACTTCGGCTTCCCCGAACAGGGTCGCGTGGTGACGAACAACGCGGCCAGCACGCAGCCGGCGCGCGAGTTGCTGCAGCTGTATCACACGCTGGCGCCGACCTACGACAACGTGCATCGCGGCCAGTCCGACGCATCGCAGATCACGACCGCGCGTTTCGAGGCCGCCTACGACGACATCGCCCACTTCGTCGGCGCGCCGAGCCGCCGCAACGTGGTGGTGGTGCGCAACACCACCGAAGCGCACAACACGGTCATGTATGCGCTGATGAGCGAGTTCCGCGATGGCGACAACGTGGTCACCACGATGATGGAGCACAACTCCAACTACGTGCCGTGGTACGCGATGTGCACCGACATCCTGCCGCGCTTCGGACGCCGGGTGCAGTATCGGCTGGCACGCTTTCACCCCTCGACCGGCGAGCTCGACCTCGATCACCTGGCTTCGCTGATCGACCACCGCACCAAGCTGGTCTGCTGCACCGGCGCGTCGAACTTCTTCGGCACCAAGAATCCGTTGGATGCCGTGCGCACGCTGGCCAACGGGAGCGGCTACGCCCAGCCCACCGGCGAGCGCCGCTCGTACCTGCTGGTCGACGGTGCGCAACTGGTGCCCAGCACCTTCGTCGACTTTCAAGCGCTGGACGTGGACTTCCTGTCGTTCTCGTTCCACAAGATGCTGGCTCCGTTCGGCGTCGGCGCACTGATCGCCAAGGAGCACCTGCTGAACGCCTCGCTGCCTTTCCTGTACGGCGGCGACATGATCGCCGAGGGTCGCGTGAGCGCGGACCATGTCGAATACAACGAGCTGCCTTGGAAATACGCCGCCGGCACGCCGAACATCCTCGGCACGATCGTCGGCGCACAGGCGTTGCGCCTGCTGCTCGACCTGGCGCTCAGCCCGCAGCGGCCCGTGTACTTCGAAGCGGACCGGGCCATCGCCCAAGCCGACGTGCGCAGCGCGATGCACCGCATCGGCGAGTGGAACCGAGAGCTCACCGCGCTTGCCCTCGAACGGCTGGCCGCGGTGCCCGGCATCACGATCTACGGTCCCCGCGATGCAGCGCGGCGCAGCGCGCTGGTGGCGTTCAATGTCGCCGGCCGCAACCCGACGGAGCTGGCGCAGGGTCTGAACGAGCACGGTGTGGAGTCGCGCGCGGGCTGCCACTGCGCGACGCTCGCGCACCAGGCATTGAAGCTGGATCCGATGGCCAGCTGCCGGTTGAGCTTTTACCTCTACAACACGCTGGAGGAGGTCGACCGTGCGGTCGACGCGCTGCAGGCCGTGGTGCAGTCGACCTGCAGACCCGCACCTTCAACGCGCGGCGCCGCGACTTCGCACAGGCCGGGCCGGCGGCTCGCTCACGTCGGCTGAAGGTGTGCGAGAGACTTTGGGCGGGCGATGCGCCTCAACGACCGCTGTGCGCTCGCGTTCTGCACGCCGAGCGCGGTCCTGAGACGGGTCCAGGCTTCGTGACTCGACGTGCGTGCGACCCTGTCCAGATGGCGATGACGGCCATTGTCCGCCCGAGGGGGCGAGGACTGGTATCGTCACGAGACGATCACCGCGCCTTCGCTGTCGCACTGGCTGGCGCAGACAGCCCATCGCTGCTTCGTGGGCCGCGCGGCGGAGCTGCAGATCTTCGAGCGTGCGCTCGCCGCGGCGCTGCCGCCGTTTGCGGTGCTGTGGATCCATGGCCCCGGCGGCGTGGGCAAGAGTGCGTTGCTCGCCGCCTGCACGAACGCGCGATCGCTGGCGGACGCCGCGTCGTGCGGGTCGACGGCGCTTCGATCGAACGCGGACCGCAGGGCTTTGTAGATGCACTGGCCTCGAACGACCCGCTGCGACGACGCCCGGCGATGCTGCTGGTCGACGGCTGCGAGCCCACCGAGGCTCCCAGCCCTGGCGCGCGAGCAGTTCTGCGGCGATGCCGCAGGCCTGGCTCACCTTGAGCGCGGTCGACGGCCACCGAGCCGCGCTGGCGCCACGATGCCCATTGGAGCCCATGTTGCGGTGCCGAGCTGTCGACCTCGATGAGGCTCGAAGCGTTCGCTGTGCTCGAGGCGCACGGTGTGGAGGAACACTGGGTCGAGGCCACGCAGTGGTGCCGCGGCCATCCGCTGGCGCTCAGTCTGCTGGCCGACGTGCTGCGTCGAGTCCGACCTGCCGCTGCAGGCCGTCGCGCCCGGCGGCTCGGTGGTGCAGGCGCTGGTCGAGAGCCTGGCGCAAGAAGTGCCCGATGCGCGTCACCTCGACGCACTTCGTGTGGATGCCTTCGTGCGCGACACCAACGAAGAGGTGCTGAACGCGGTTCTGCCGGGCAACGACGTGCGGCCGCTGTTCGACTGGCTGCGCTCGCTCGGCTTCATGCAACCGGGACCGCGCGGGCTGGTGCCGCACGAGCTGGTGCGCGACGTGCTCGTGGCCGACACGATGTGGCGCGACCGGCAGCGCACAGACGCGCTTCGTGCTGCCGCATGCAGCCACTTCTACGCACGCATCGCCGCCACCCATGGCCGCGAGCGGCTGCATCACCAGGCGGCGGTGTTGTACGTGCTGCGACACCAGCCGCACAAGGAGAAATTCTTCGACTGGTCGGCACTCGACGTGCACCGGGTCGAGCCGGCACAAGCGGCCGACGAATCCAGAGTGGCTGCGATGGCCGAGGTGCACGAGGGCCACGCTGCGCGACGGTGGCTGGCCCATTGGTGGCAGCGCCAGCGCGCCGGCTTTCAGTTGTTCTGGAACGCAGCGGGCGAGTGCGACGGGTTCTTGCTGATGCTGCGCTTGACCGCCGACACGCCGGCGTCGGATCGCGCCAATCCGGCCGTGGCCGCGGCACTGCGCTTCGTCGAGCGACACCGGGAGCAGTCCGGCTCCGACGAGTTGGTCGTGCTGCGCCAGTGGATGCATGCGCAGCTGCATCAGGAAGTCAGCGCAGCCATCAATCTCACCGCGATGCACGCGTCACGCACCTGGTCACGAACCCCGAGGCGGCGTGGAGCGTGGTCAACATGGCCGATCCCGCGATCTGGCAGCCGCACTTCGAGGGTGTGCATTTCGTACGCGCGCCGCAGGCCGACTTCGAAGTCGGCGGCCGGCACTTCGGTGCGTTCGTGCACGACTGGGGTGCCGAGGCGGCGGCGGCGTGGATCGTCGGCGAGCGCAGGCCGATGCCCTTTGCGGCTGACGACAGCTGTGGCCGAGCGCGCCGACCCGGTGGCATTCGTCGATGCGGTTCGCCAGGCGCTGCGCGACTTTCATAATCCGCAGGCGCTGCGCGAAGGCATGCTGGTGCATGTGCTGGCTGCGGGCGGTGCCGCCTGCGAACCGCCGGCGCTGCGCGCGCGGCTGCGCGAGGCACTCGAACGCCTTGCCGCGCATCCGCGCGATCGCAAGTTCCATGACGCGATCTGGCACACCTACATCGAGCCGATGCACAAGCAAGAGCAGGTGGCCGCTGAACTCGGCATCCCGTTCGCCACCTACCGCTACCGGCTGCAGCAAGGCATCGAACGCATTGCGGCCGCGTTGCGGCCCGAGTGACACTCGACGCGCGCGCAGCGCGACTTTTCATCAGCGATTGAACAGCGTTTGCGCTGGAGTGTGCGGCGGTGCGCTCCTACGCTGGCTCCGACTGTCAACTCGGAGCTGCACATGCCCATCCTCTTTCACGCGACACGCCGCGGTTTTCTTCAGACGTCGGCGGCCACCTGCGCATGGCCGCTGGTGGCGCGCTCGACGGGGCTCGCGCCGTTGCGCGTGATCGTGCCGTTTGCGCCCGGTGGTCCTTCTGACGTGGTGCTGCGAGCAATCGCTGCGCGCTGGAGCGAACGCAGCGCCCAGACGCTCATCATCGAGCACAAGCCGGGCGCTGCCGGCAGCCTCGGCGCCGAGGCGGTGCGTCGCGCCGAGCCCGATGGCCAAACGTTGTTGTTTGCGCCGGCGGACGTGCTGGTCAACAACACCGCGACGTTTCGGGACCTGCCCTACGACCCGTTGCGCGATTTCAAGCCGCTGGCGCTGATCGGCCCGGTGCCGCTGGTGCTCGTGGTGCCGAGCGGCATCGGGGCGCGCACGCTGGCGGACTTCCGGACCTGGGCCAAGGTCGCCGCATCGGCTACGGCTCTTGGGGCGAAGGCAGCCATGCCCACCTGCTCGCCGAATCGCTGCTCGTGCGCCAGCTGCATCTGGACGCGGTGCACGCGCCGTATCGTGGGCTCGCGCCGATGCTGCAGGACCTGATCGGTGGTCAGTTGAACGCCGGGTTTGCGGTGCCGCCTGCGGCCGCGCCCCACGCGATGGCCGGTCGCCTGCACGCGCTGGCGGTTTCCGGCGAACGGCGAAGCGTTGCGCTGCCCAATGCGCCGACACTGCGCGAACTGGGCTTCGAGCAACCGGTGTTCCAGTTGCGGCAATGGGCCGCCTTCATGGCACCTGCCGGCACCCCGGCAGCAACGCTGACGAGGCTCGAGCACGAACTGACCGCCGCGCTCGACGACGCTGCAGTGCGGCAGGCGCTGCAGCTCGCCGGTTTCGAGATCGAGCGCGCACTCGGCGCGGCCGACGCGGCCGCCACGCTGCGCGCCGACCTCGCGCTGATCCCGCCGCTGATCCGCGCGTTGGGCGTCACGCCGCAGTGAGGCGGCGATGCGTCGCAGCTTCGGCACCGTGGCCGTGATCGGCGGCAGCATCGCCGGCTTGCTGGCGGCGCGCGTGCTGGCCGATCACGCCAGCGAGATCGTGCTGATCGAGCGCGACCACATCGGCGAGCAACCGTGCGGTGTGCGCAAAGGTGCGCCACAGGCGCACCACGCACACGCGATGCTCACCAGCGGCCAGCGCGCGATCGAGTCGCTGTGTCCGGGTTGGACCCGCGCGCTGCTCGAGCGAGGCGCGCAATTCGGCAGTGGCAGCTTCTTCACCGCCGGCGGCTATCTGCACGCGCCGGCGCGCGACCCGAGCCTGTACGCGAGCCGCCCGCTGCTCGAGGCGCAGTTGCGGCGCCGGGTGCTCGAGCAGCCCGCGCTGACCTTGCTCGACGGCTGGCAGGCCGAGACGCCGCAATTGGAGCGCGGCGGCATCGTCGGCGTGCGCGCGACACCGCTTGACGGCGGCAGCGCGCGCGAGATCGCAGCCGACCTGGTGATCGACGCCAGCGGCCGCGGCTCGCGCACCGCGGCTTGGTTGGCCAGTGCGGGTTATGCAGCCCCATTCGTCGAGCGGGTCGAGGTGGGCATGCGCTACGCATCACGGCGTGGTGCGGCGCGTGCCCAGTGATCTCGACGGCCGTCTGTTCTTCAGCGTGTCGCCTTCGGCTGGGCGGCCGCGCGCTTGCGGTTTGCTGGCGCAGGAAGACGGCTGCTGGATCGTCACGATGATCGGCTACTTCGGTGATCAGCCGCCGCTGGACGAGGCTGGCTTTCTCGAATTCGCGCGCGGCCTGCCCGCGCCTGAGGTGGGCGAACTGCTGCAGCGAGCCGAGCCACTGGGGCCGATTCGCCCGTTTGCCTTTGCGGCCAACCAGCGTGTGCATCACGAACGCATGACGACACGGCCTGCCGGGTTGCTGGCGATCGGTGACGCGATGGCCAGCTTCAGCCCGGTGTATGGGCAAGGCATGAGCGTTGCAGCGCTGCAAGCGCTGGCGCTGCGTGCGTGCTTGTCGCATCGCGAGCGCGCGACACTGGAGACGCGCTATTTCCGCGCCGCTTCGCGGGTGATCGATGCGCCTTGGGGCATCACGGTCGGCAACGATCGCCAGCTTTCACCGGGCGGCCCGCATGGCACTTGGGCGCAACGCGCACGCCACCGCTGGGTGCAGCGCGTGTTGCGCGCCGGTCACCACGACCACGATGTGGCGAGCGCATTCCTGAGCGTGGCACGACTGGTGGCGAGACCGGCGACGCTGGTGCGGCCCGATGTCGTGCTGCGGGTCCTGCTTCAGAACAGGTCATCCGCTTCCCACCCGACATGTTGATGCGCGCCGATCGCGTGATCGAGTAGCGCGCGGACCGTCAGCGCCGCGGCGCCGGCAACGCGAGTTGCCGCGACACGTGGATGCACTGCCTGATGTGCTGCTCGCACACGACCTTCAGCGCCGAGAAGGTCAACGCCGCCGACACCGCCTGCCCGGCGATGGGCACGACCTTGGCCGCTTGCTTGGTCGTCAGGCGGATGCCCACCATCTTCAGCACCGCGAGCACCACCTCGCGGGTGACCAGCCGGCCGATCAACACGCTGCCGCCGGCCGAGATCGCCTTGAACACGGCCACTTGCCGATCCGGTGCGAGCCGTTCGATCTGCTCGGGCGTGAGGCCGAACTTTCGATTGATCTCGGGGATGACCTTCAGCAGCATGCCCACATCGGTGATCCAGTCGATGCCGGGCACCGGCACCGCGGCAACGCCCGCCGCGAGCAGCGCGCGCTGATTCACGAGGCGCCGGCACTGCCGCGCCACGGCGGCGATGTCTTCCGGTGTGTCGAGCACGACGGTCCAGCGCGCGGGTTCGGCCATGGCCGAACCACTGTAGCGCGAGTCGTCTTCACACGTCGCCGTGGGCCGCAACGCTTCACTTTCTGGACTTGGCCGCGCGCCCGCCCCCCTGCAGCATGCGGCCGTCAGGCCCCTGGACATGCAATTTGCGGGAGAAGACCATGGCCCTTCGCTTCACGCAACTCGATGGCGCAGTCATCGAAGTCCCCGACCCTGCGCTGCAGGCCTTCAAGGCCTCGTTCCGTGGCGCGTTGCTCACGGCGGACGACCCGGCCTACGACGAGACGCGCAAGGTGTGGAACGCCATGATCGACCGCCGGCCCGCGCTGCTGGCGCGCTGCAGCGGCACCGCCGACGTGCTGCGCGCCGTGCAGTTCGCGCGCGAGCACCGCATCGTCAACTCCGTGCGCGGCGGCGGCCACAACATCGCCGGCCTCGCGGTGTGCGATGGCGGGTTGATGATCGACCTGTCGCTGCTGCGGGGCGTGTGGGTCGACCCCGCCGGCCGCACCTGCCGTGCCCAGGCCGGCTGCACGCTCGGCGACGTCGATCGCGAGACCCAGGTGCACGGCCTGGCGGCCGTGCTGGGCTTCGTGTCCGCCACCGGCGTGGCGGGCCTCACGGTGGGCGGCGGCTTCGGCTACCTCACGCGCTGCCACGGCTGGACCTGCGACACGGTGGTGTCGATGGAGGTCGTCACCGCCGATGCGCGCGTCGTGCGCGCGTCGGCCGACGAGAACGCCGATCTGTTCTGGGCCCTGCGCGGTGGCAGCGGCAATTTCGGCATCGTCACGTCGTTCGAGTACCGGCTGTTTTCGGTCGGGCCCGAGATCGTGGGCGGCGCGATTGCCTGGCGCGCGGAAGACAGCCGCAGCGTGCTCGAAGCGTTTCGAGACTTCAGCGCCAACGCGCCGCGCGAGCTGACCAGCGTGGCCGTGCTGCGCATCGCGCCGCCGGCACCATGGCTGCCGAAAGAGGTGCACGGCAAGCCCATCGTCGCCATCTTCGTCTGCTACAGCGGCGCCTCGCCGCAAGAGGGCGAGGCGATTGCTCGCGCCCCTGCGCTCGCTCGGCAAGCCGGTGGCCGACATCGTCGCGCGCCGGCCGTACACGCAGATGCAGAGCCTGCTCGACGCCACGCAGCCCAAGGGGCGACGCTACTACTGGAAGTCGCACTACCTGCCGCGCATCGACTCGCGGCTGATCGACACCACCATCGCTCATGCGGCTCGCATCCAGTCGCCGCACTCGGCGATCCTGATGTTCCAGATCGGCGGTGCGCTGGGCGAGCTGTCAGCCGGCCATTCACCGGCGGGCAACCGCGATGCGGCGTACGTGCTCAACATCGCCGGGTCGTGGGAACGGCCCGAGGACGACGAGGCCAACATCCGCTGGGCACGCGAGTGCTTCGAAGCCGCACGCCCTTGCTCGACCGGCGGGGTGTATGTCAACTTCCTCACCGAAGACGAGGGGCGCGATCGCATCGAGGCCGCCTACGGCAGCGCCAACCTGCAGCGCCTGGCCGAACTCAAGCGCCGTCTGGATCCCGACGCGCTGTTCCGGCACACCAAGAGCGTGCTGGCCTGACCTCGCGGCGCTGCGTGCGCGCACAATCCGAGGCAGTCGATCGGATGTGGGGAACGTGGCGATGGAAGTTGGCTACGGACAGTTCTGCACGGTGGCTCGGGGGGCCGAGATCCTTTGCGAACGTTGGACGCCGCTGGTGGTGCGCGAGTTGATGTGCGGCAGCCGGCGCTTCAACGACTTGCATCGCGGCGTGCCGCGCATGTCCACCAGCTTGCTGGCACGCCGCCTGCAAACGCTCGAAGCGGCCGGCGTCGTCAAGCGCACCGCGGTGGGCAAGGTCTGGGAGTACAGCCTCACCGATGCCGGCGAAGAGCTGCGGCCCATCGTGATGGCGCTCGGCCATTGGGGCGCGCGCTGGATCGGCAGCCGGCTGCGCGAAGACGAGCTCGATGCCGGGCTGCTGATGTGGGACATCCGGCGTTTCGTGCACCTCGACGAGTTCCCGCAACGCCCGGTGGTGATTCACTTCCAGTTGCCCGACGCGCGCGAAGGCGAGCGCTCGTGGTGGCTGGTGGTCGAGGACGGCGTGGCCGACTTGTGCCGCGACGACCCGGGCCGCGAGGTCACGCTGGTGGTGGTGGCCGCTTTGCGCGCCCTCACCGAAATCTGGAGCGGTGATCGCACGCCCACCGAGGCGCTGGCATCGGGCGACGTGCACATCGACGGCGATCGGCGCGACGCACAACGGCTTTGGCGGATGTTGGGCACCAGCGCCTTCGCGCCGACCCGGCAGCAGGTCGCGCAGGCCAGCGCGCGCAGCGCGTCGAGGGCCTTGCGCGCCTCGGGTGGACGGTAGGCGCCTGGCGACCCGGTACCGGAACTCGACTACCGCAATACCTCGTCCGCTTGACTGAGAAGCGACTGGGGAATGGCCAAACCGAGCGCGGTGGCGACACCGTGGTTGATCACGAACTCGAACTTGGCCGGCCGCTCGATGGGCAGGCTGCCGGGATGGGCCCCCTTCAGAATCCGATCGACATAGTTGCCGACCGCCCGTACAGATCGGTGGTGCTCGGACCGTAGGACATGAGCCCACCGTCTACCACGTACAGCCTGAGCTCATAGAACGCGGGCAGTCGGTACCGGGCAGCCAACTCGATCAGGCGTGCGCGCCGTGCACCGAGATACGGCGATGGCAGCACATGAACGGCGCCGACCCGCTCGCTGCGTGCCGTCTTGAAGGCGCCTTCGAAGTCGGCCTCGGTGGTGACACTGAGCGTGCGAGAGACCAGACCGAGGCTGCGTGCTGCGTTCTCTGCTGCCGCCAGGATCGACTGCGAGCTCGTGACGTGGCGCAACAGAGCGACCCGGGTGAGGTTGGGCACGGCTTCCTTCAGCAACTGGAGCTGCTTGGTGATCAACTCGTCGAACTGCGAAGCCAGGCCCGTCATGTTGCCGCCCGGGCGCGCCAGTGTTTGCACGAAGCCCATCGCAACCGGATCGACCAGGAGCACGAAAACCACGGGAACGGTGCGGGTGGCCTTCTGCGCAGCAGCGATCGCAGGTGTGCCCGAGAGCACGATGACATCGACCTTGGCCTGGACCAACTCCGCGACAAGCGCCGGCAGACGAGCCGAGTCTCCTTCGGCCCAGCGGTACACGATGGTGAAGGTGCGCCCCTCGATCCATCCCAGCTCGCGCAACCCCTGATGAAAGGCCTTGAGTTGAGGTTCCCCGGAGGTCGGGTCGCCATTGCCGAGGAACCCGATGCGGGGAACTTTGCCGGGTTGTGCTTGGGCGACGTGTGGCATGGCACCGGCAAGCGTTGCCATCGCGCCGATGAACGTTCGCCGATCCGTCATGACGCCACCTCTCGGCGAAGGGCGGTTGAAGGCAACCACCGCGTTGTCGGACTTCGATGCCACAACCCCGCGGATTGAAGCATTGGCCGAGCCGGCTGACCAGCGATGGTGCTGTTCACTATTGAACAGCGAGGCCACACGCGCCCTTGCCAGGCGCCGCGCGGCCCAGAAGGCACGCGTCATTGCGGGGGCGCGCGCAGTGCCGGCCCCTCAGAAGCTCGTCTTGCCCTTGACCAAGAATTGCACCTTGCTGATGTCGGGAGTGGCGTTGAGCGGGAAAGCGATGTCGATGTGCAGCACGTCCTTCGTCGACACGCGCACGTTGGAGATGCGCAGGCCGATGCCGACATCGGCAAGCCAGCCGGGATTGGCGGTGTTCACGTGCGGGCCGCCCCAGGCGCGGCCGACGTCGACGAACGCGGCGGCGCCCACTCGGAACAGGTTCCAGACAAACGCGTTGCTGTAGAGGCGCTCTTCGGCGGTGAACAGCGCGCGCCTGTCGCCGGCCTGGTAACGCAGTGGATAACCGCGCAGGCCGTTGTCGCCGCCCAGCAGCAACATGTCGAGCACATCGGGATGGGTGAGCGTGTCCGCCGACGCAGCGGCGTAGAACAGCCAGCGCCCGCCCTGCGGCAGGTAATACTTGGCATCCATTCCGAACAGCTGCCTGCGCACACGCCCGTCGCTGTACTGGCCCGTGATCGAGGCCGATGCAAGCAAGGTCTGTTCGGGCCACGGCACGAAGCCGCGACTCACCGCTGCCTGGTACAGCAACGCGTCGTGGCTCGACCCCAGGCCGGTGTCGGCCCAGCCGAGCTGCACGGTCGAGTTGAAGCCGAGAGCGACGAACTCGGGGATGCCGATCATGTCGCGGTTGACGACCTTCTCGTAGCGATCCTCGATCAGCTCGTAGCGCACGAATGGGCCGATCAGTCTCTGGTCGGCATTGAGCGCGGCGGGCGCGGTCAGCCCCGGCTCGGGCGCGTAGCGGTCGTCGAGAAGGCTGATGCCGATCGAGTAGCGCTGCACCCAGCCGTCGACGCGACCGCGCGACCACCCAGCGAAGACCTCGGCCTGTTCCTGCCGGTGCCGGTATTCGCTGACCACCTGGCCGGCGTTGTAGATGGCATCGATGCGGTTGTCCTTGACCGCCGCGGCGCCAGCGGCCCAATCGGCATCCAGTGAGTAGAACGGGCGCACGACCGACACCGCATAGCGTTCACCGTCGCTGTTGCGGGCCAGGCTCAGGCTGGCTGCGGTCCAGGTGCCGAACGCACGGTCGTTCGACAGCAGCACCCGGTCGCTGGTGCGATCGACATCGGAAGAATGGTCGATGCCGAACGTCGTGCCGGTGCCGAGCAGGTTGTACTCGCGCAGCCGGATGCCGGTTGAAGTCTCTCCACCGGTGCGGGCAGCGCTGACACCCGGAATGATCGACCAGCTGTCGCGCGTGACCACCTCGATGTCGACCACGCCGTCGTGGTAGGCCAGCGGGCGAATCTGCACGTCATACAGGTACCGCTGGGCGCGCAGCAGGCGTTCGGTCTCGTCGATCACCGCCACGGAGACCGGGTCGCCGCGCTTGAACAGCAGCGCGTTCTCGATGACGCCCACGCGGGTCTGCATGTGCAGCGCGTTGGTCCATCGGTAGAAGGCGCGGTCTTCCTTCGGGTTCTCGGTGTCGAACACATCCTCGGTGCGGACCCGCACCTCGCCGATGCGCGCCTGGGCGGCTTCGAGCTCCGCGAACGAAGGCGGCGCGCTCACCTGCGAACGGCTTGGCGCCGAAAGGCAAGCGCCGAGCGCCATGGCGAAGGCCGACCCGAACGACAACGCGTGCCGCCGCAGCCTGCTCGTGAACTGGCCCGCGGCCTCTCGTGCCATGACCCGCCGGTGTGCCGTCATATGGACTGCTGCGATTCGCGTTGGCCAAACTAGCGGGCCTCGCGGCGCGCCGAAGGCGCGGCGGGCGGGTCAGCTCGGCCGGCTGACCGTGCCGAGCGACACCCCACCGTCGACGACGATCGTCGCACCGACCACGTAGTCGCCCGCGCGCGAAGCCAGGAAGATGGCCGCGCCGGCCATGTCTTCGGTGGTGCCGATGCGCTGCGCGGGGATGCGCTTGGCCACATCCTCGCCGTGGTCGCGCGCGGCGCGGTTCATGTCGGAGGCGAACGCGCCCGGTGCGATCGCGGTCACCGCGATGTGGTCCTGGATCAGGCGCAGCGACATGCGCCGCGTGAGGTGGATCAGGCCCGCCTTGCTGGCGGCGTAGGAGTAGGTCTCCAGCGGGTTGACCGAGATGCCGTCGATCGACGCGATGTGGATCACCTTGGCCGGCCGCGCCGCCGAGCCGGCCGCCTTGAGCGCGCCGTGCAGCGCGCGCGTCAGGAAGAACGGCGACTTCAGGTTCAGGTCGACCACCTTGTCCCAGCCCTGCTCGGGGAACTCGTCGAACGCGGCGCCCCAGGCCGCGCCGGCGTTGTTGACCAGGATGTCGAGCTTGGGCTCGCGCGCGCTGATCGCGGCGGCCAGCCCTTCGGCGCCGGCCACCGTGGACACGTCGGCCGGCAGCGACACGCACGGTCCGATCGCCGACAGCTCGGCCGCCGTGCGGTCGCAGGCCTCGGCCTTGCGCGCCGAGATGTACACCTTGGCGCCGTGGCGCAAGAAGCCCTCGGCGATCATGCGGCCGATGCCGCGCGAACCGCCGGTGACCAGCGCCACGCGGCCTTCGAGCGAGAACAACTTGTCCATGGTCATCTCCTGTGCAGCGATCGCTGCGTTGGTCTCGACCCGGCAGTCAGTCGGTGAACTTGGGCTCGCGCTTCTCCAACCCGGCCAGCGCGGCCTCGCGCTGGTTGGGGCTGCCGATGAGACGCTGCTGCTCATGCGACTCGGCCAGCAACACCGGCGCGGCGTTCACCGGCGATGCCTGGTTGAGCAGGCGCTTGCCGGCACGAACCGCATCGGGGCTGCGGCTCGCGATCTGCGCAGCGAGCGCACGCGCATCCTCCAGCGGATTGGCCGACACGCGCGTGGCCAGGCCGAGCGTCAGCGCTTCGGTGCCGCTGACCGTGCGCCCGCTGAACGTGAGTTCGCGCACCACGTCGGGCCGCGCGAGTTCGAGTCAGCAGCACGCAGCCGGCCATGTCGGGCACCAGTCCCCACTTGATCTCCATCACCGCCATCTGCGTGTCCGGGTGCACGCACCGGATGTCGGCGCCGAGCGCGATCTGCAGGCCGCCGCCGAAGGCCACGCCGTGCACGGCCGCGATCACCGGCACCGGCAATTCGCGCCAGCCCCAGGCCACCTGCTGAGGACCGTTGGCCAGGCCATGCGTGCGCGCGACGATGTCGCCCAGCGTGCCGCTGCTCTGCCCGGAGCCCATCTCGCGAAATCGGCCCATGTCGAGCCCCGCGCAGAACGCGCGGCCTTCACCGTGCACCACCACGACCCGCACGCGCCGGTCGCCGCGCAACTGGTCGATGGCGTCGATCAGGCCCTTGAACATGGCCGCGTCGATGGCGTTCATCTTGTCGGCGCGCACCATCGCCACTTCGGCGACGCCGCGTTCGTCGACAGTCACGCGGACTCGTTGTGGATCGTTGTTCATGCCGGCATGTTAGGCCATGCCGCAAGGCCCTTGCGCCGGTTCACGGCGCAGCGCGACGGGGGTCGGCAATAGCCGCGCGTGGATCCGGCCAAGCATTGATCTTTGACCTTCGAAGGTGCAAATTCAGCCTGGGAACTTGCCCGATACCTGCGGTCCTCAATGTCCAGCGATCGCGACCTGACATCGGCGCTGTTGCGGTTGGTGCGTGAACTCGCCGACCAGCTGCGCCCGGGGAACGATTTCGCGCAAGCCCTGGGCGTCGACCACTCGCTCGAGCGCGACTATGGGCTGGACAGCCTTGCGCGCGCCGAGCTCTTGACGCGCATCGAGAGCGAACTGGGCGTGTCGCTGGCACCCGCTGACCTTTTGCAGGCCGAGACACCCCACGACCTGCTGCGCGCTCTTTCGTCGCCCGGGCCGGCCTCGGTTTCGTCCCCATCGGTGCCCGAGCCCACGCGCGACGACTCGCGCATCGAATACCCGCCCGCAACGTTCGACACCCTGATCGACGTGCTCGACTGGCACGCCGAGCGGCACGGTGAGCGGCTGCTGGTGACGATCGAGTCGCAACACGGTGCGCCGGTGCACCTCACCTATGCCAGGCTGCGCATCGACGCGCTCGCCGTGGCCGCGGGCCTGGTCGAGCGTGGTTGCGGCGCCGGCGACGCGGTGGCCGTGATGTTGCCCACCGGAAGCGAGTTCTTCGCGGCGTTCTACGGCGCGCTCTATGCCGGCTGCGTGCCGGTGCCGCTGTATCCCCCGGCGCGCCTGGCGCAGCTCGAAGACCACCTGCAGCGTTGTGTCGCGATCCTGCGCAACGCCGAAGCCAGGCTGCTGATCACGGTGCCCCAGGCGAAGCCTTTCGCGCAGCTGCTGCGCGCGCGCTGCGAAGCGCTGCGGTCCATCACAACCACCTCCGACCTCGAGATCCCGCGCGGGCAGGTGGCACGCCCTGCCATCAACGCCGATTCGACGGCCTTCCTTCAATACACCTCGGGCAGCACCGGCAACCCCAAAGGCGTCGTGCTCAGCCACGCCAACCTGCTCGCCAACGTGCGGGCGATGTGGCGCGCTTCGCGCGTCAGCAGCGCCGACACTTTCGTGTCCTGGTTGCCCCTGTATCACGACATGGGTCTGATCGGCGCGTGCATCGGAAGCCTGGTCGTCGGCTATCGGCTGGTGCTGATGTCGCCGCTCGAATTTCTCGCCAAGCCGTCGCGTTGGCTGTGGGCCATCCACAGGCATCGCGCAACCTTGTCGGCGGCGCCGAACTTCGCCTACGAACTGTGCGCGGACCGTATCGCCGACAACGAGCTCGATGGGCTCGATCTCGGCTCGTGGCGGCTCGCCTTCAACGGTGCGGAGCCGGTGAACCCCTCCACGCTCGAACGCTTCGCGTCGCGCTTCGCTCGCTACGGCTTCAAGCGCGAAGCCATGTTCACGGTGTTCGGCCTCGCCGAAGGTGTGCTCGGCGTGACCTTCCCGCCGGTCGGGCGCGGGCCGCTGATCGATTGCGTCGACCGCGACGCATTGATGCGCGACGGCATTGCGAAGCCGGCGCGCGCCGGCGGCCCGAACGCGTTGCGTCTCGTGTCGTGCGGCGTGCCGCTGCCGGGGCATGAGGTGCGCGTCGTCGATGCGGCCGCTCACGAGCTGGTCGAGCGCGCGCAAGGCCGGGTGCAGTTCCGCGGGCCGTCGGCGACGCACGGCTACCACAGGAACCCGTCGGCCAACGCCACCCTGTTCGCCGGCAACTGGCTGAACACCGGCGACCTGGGCTACTTCGCCGCGGGCGAGCTCTACCTCACCGGCCGCGAAAAGGATCTCATCATCCGCCGCGGCGTCAACATCCACCCGGCCGACCTCGAGGCTGCCGCTGCAGACCTGACCGGCGTGCGCAAGGGAGGCGTGGCCGTCTTTGCCGCTGCCGATCGGCGCAACGGCAGCGAGCGCCTCATCGTGGTGGCCGAAACGCGGGTCACCGATGCCGGCGAGCGCAAGCGGATCACCGCGGCCATCACGCAACTCGCGGTCGAGCGCATCGGCATGCCGCCCGACGACATCGTGCTCGCGCCACCGCGCTCAGTGCTGAAGACTTCGAGCGGCAAGGTTCGCCGCACCACGGCGCGCGAACTGTACGAACAGCGCGCGCTCGGCCGCACGCAGCGCGCGCCGTGGTGGCAGCTCACCAGGCTCGTGACACGCGCCGCTGCGGCGCAAGCCTGGCGCGTCGCGTGGGGCGTGGTCCACGTCGCCTGGGCGTCCTGGACCTGGGTGGTCTTTGTCGTTGCGGCCGTCGGCGCGTGGCTCACGACGATGCTGCTGCCTGGCGTTACATCGCGCCGCCGCGCGGCGCGTGCGTGGGCGCGTTGCGCGCTCGCCTTGTCTGGGATTCAGGTCCGCGTCGAAGGGCTCGAACACCTGCCCGAACGCCAACCCGAATCGTTACCGAACACGAGTGCGGTGCTTGTCGTTGCCAACCACGCGAGTTATGTCGATTCGATCCTGCTCACCGCTGTGCTGCCGCCGCGATTCGGATATGCGGCCATGCGTGAGTTGGATGGCACGGCGCTGCTCGGTGCGCCGTTGCGCAGACTCGGCGCGGTGTTCATCGAGAGGGCCGATGCGGCAGGCGGCGTCGAGGACACGGCGGTTCTCGAAGCGCATGCCCGCGCCGGCGAACCGCTGGTGATCTTCCCTGAGGGTACTTTCCGGCGCGCGCCGGGTCTGCTGCCGTTCAAGCTCGGAGCTTTCGTCGTCGCGGCCCACACGGGTGCGCCGATCATCCCAGTCACTCTGGCCGGCACGCGGTCGCTGCTGCGAGCCGGCGAGTGGCTGCCGCGCCGCTGCGAGATCGTGATCACCGTTGGCGCGCCGATCGTCTCGATCCAAAACGACTGGGACGCCGCACTCGCGCTGCGCGCTGCCGCCAGAAGCGCGATCCTCGCGAGCGTGGCCGAGCCTGACGCCGAGATCGCGCCGCATGTGGCAGGGCGCGTTGGCAAGAGTGTGAACGACGCTCCCAGCGGCTTGGGTGCCTGCAGGCTTGCTGGCGTCGCATCACAACACGCTCTACGGAACGTCGGTCGCGTGCGCAAGTCGGTGCAGGCCGTGAGAAGAAGGATGCACGCGATCGCGCCTGTCGCCGTGACGGGCCTGAATGTGCCCGGCGCGCAGCCACGCGCGCAAGCGACTGCCTCGATGGGTCCGCCTGGGCTGCCGTAGATCGCCTAAGCGGATAGCGTCTCCAGGTCTGCCTCGGAAGGGAAACGTCCTGTCTTGTATTTGGAATAGGCCAGCCGGCCATCGACCACGATGTCGAACTGGCCGCTCTTGCCAACCTGGATGTCGACGGGCCCGCGGCCTCGCGACTCAAACCAAGCCTTCACACGGAGGACTTCAGGTTTGTAGCCTCAGGCGGCGCAGTAGTGAACAACGATGGACATGCCCGATCGTGCCACAGCGACGGTTGAAGCGGGCATCCCGGCATCGCGTCCTACAAGAACTCCAGCGCTTTGCGGACAACCAGCCTGAGCGTCATCCGAGTTCGCTTGGGACCCATCGGCCCTACTGTGACGCCCATCGCAGCGCGCCGCGCGGCGATGCAAAGAGGATAACCAAAGAGGAGCTTCAGAATGCTGTATTACGCAGTCGTGTTCCTGGTCATCGCATTGATCGCCGCCGTGCTCGGATTCGGCGGCATCGCGGCCGGCGCCGCAGGCATCGCCAAGATCCTGTTCGTGGTGTTCCTGGTTCTCGCGCTCGCCGGATTCGTCGCCGGCCTGCTCAGGCGGAGCTAGTCGAGGTCGCGATGGACACGCTCATCGACCTGTTGGTGCTGCTGTCGCCAGCGGCGATCGGTCTCGCGTGCATCGGGGCGGCCTCGGTGGCGGCGATGTTCAAGTCGCGGCGCTAAGCGCGGCGGGCAGGCAGCTCACCGCCGGTCGGCGGCCAGCGCAGCGTCCAGATCACGCTGCAGATCTCGACTCGTCGACTTGCTGCCTCGATTGGCCTTCAGCACCGTGCCCTTGCTGGACAGGAACAGCCACGACGGTGTGGGGTAGGCGCGAAACTGCTTGATGAACTGCGCATGGCTCATCGTCGCCCCGCCGGGAACCGGGACCGGGTCATCCGGTCCGCGGGCCCGGGTGTCGTAGTAGGCGAGCACCACGCTCGATTGGTACTTGGCGCGCAGGTCCGGGCTGTCCATGCCGTGGCGGTAGAGGTGATCGCAATACGGGCATTGCTCGAACCCGAAAAGCACGAACAACGGGCGCTGGGTTTTCTCGGCGGTGGCCACCGCCGTCTGCCAGTCTTGAAACTTCCACTCGGCGGGCGGCTTCGACAAGGCGGCCGGGGCCACCAGCAGCAACACGGCAGACAACAGCACACGGGCGAGCATCGCACTTGGAGGGCCGAGTCCGCGGCTGGTTCCGTGATTGCCTCGCGTCATCGTTGCACTACGCCGGATACAGCCCGCGTGTGCGCGCGAACAGCCGCGTGACGCCCAATAGCGCGTCGATGTTCGGCGTGGCGATGCCCACGCGCTGTGCGAGCTCGCGCACCACGCTCACGATGGCATCCAGCTCGAGCGTGCGGCCGGCTTCCACGTCTTGCAGCATGCTGGGCCTGATGCTGCCGAGCTTGAGCGTCATGGCGTGGCGGTCTTCGGGCTGCTGGTCGATCGCGCAACCGATCTGGGCGCCCACCGCCGCGGCCTCGTGCATCGCCGCGGAGCAGAAGCCACGCACCAGCGGGTCGGCCAGCAGCCGATCGGTCGGCGCGCCGGTGATCGCCGCCAACGGGTTCATGGTCAGGTTGCCCATCAGCTTGTACCAGATGTCGCGCCGCACAGCGGCCGACACGGCGATCTCGATGCCGGCCTGCTTCAGCGCCTGGCCCAAGCCCTGCACGCGCTCCGACTCGCCGCCGGCGGGCTCACCGATGATCAGCTTGTCGCCCGTATGGTGCTCGACCAGGCCGGGCTCCGAGGTGGAGGCGCCGATGTACACCGCGCAGCCGATCACCCGCTCGAACGGGATCGCCTTTGACACGACGCCGTCCGGGTCCACGCAGGCCAGCGGCGCACTTTCGAGCGCCCGCACACCGCGGCCAAACCACCAAGGCACACCGTTCATCGCCGGCAGCACCAGCGTGTGCAGTTTCAGCAGCGGCTGGATGAGCGGTGCCACGTCGGGCAATGATTGGCCCTTGACGGCGATGACCACGAGGTCCTGCGGGCCGAGTTCGTCGGTCGAATCGCTGGCGCTCGCCGGCGCACCGCGCAGCTCACCGTTCTGGCGCAGGCGCCAGCCGTGTTTGCGCAGCGCTTCGAGCGTGGTGCCGCGTGCGAATGCACAGACGTCGTGGCCGGACGTTGCCAGCCGCGTGCCGATGAATCCGCCGATCGCACCGGCGCCGACGATGCAGACCTTCATTGCCCGTGCTGCCCTCACGAAGGACTCGAGTTCAGGTTCTCGAGCAAGCGATGATAGAAGTTGACCAGGCTTGATCGTCATTGCGTTGAGGCTTCGACCCAGGTGCAGAGATGCGTTGTGACGAAGGTGGGCGACTAGAACATGGTCGCTGGAATACGCCGGCCAAGCGGTGGCGGATGCACCGCGAACAATCGGGTACCAATCGGTGGCCGCGGTCGAGCAGACCGACGTCGCAACACCGTGAGCGGGTACCTATACTGCGAATGTCAGCGTGGCCAGAGGAAGAAGGGGGACGCATGCGCGCGATACCCAATGGGGCGCAAGGTTCCTTTGCCATGGTGGTATTGCCTGAGCACCTGGCCAATCGGTTCAAGGACGCGACACTCCCCGCCGTGCTCTCGACTCCCGTCATGATCATGGCGATGGAGAACGCGGCGCTCAATGCGATCAAGCCGTACTTCGACGCGGGCGAAAGTGCCGTGGGCACGCACGTGGACGTGCGCCATGTCGCGGCGACTGCGGTGGACCGTCGCATCGTGGCCCACGCCGAGGTCACCCGCGTCGACGGTCGTCACATCGCATTCCGCGTGCGCGCGATGGATGGCGGCGAGGAAATTGGCCATGGGACACACGCGCGCGTCATCATCGATCTGGCCAAGTTTTCAGAGCAGTTGGCCATCAAGTTCGCCAACAAGTCTGGCTGAAGCGCCCCGATCGAGCGCGCCAAGCGCTCGGCCCGCGCGCCGGCTCGATGACACCCACCGCGACGGGGAGCAGCGCGACGTGCTGGGTTGCGCGTGCCCCTTCGGCAGCGCGAAGGCCTCAGCTCGGCGCGATGATGTGGGCCGACCGGAAGGCGTGAGCCGAGGCCTTCATCAAGTCGCTGACCATCGTGTCGAGCGGCTCCACGTACTCTCGCGAGCACGACGGGCAGCGGTAAGAGGGCAGGTCGATCTCCACACCGAATCGGTCCAGCCCTGCGAGTTCGACCGAGTGCGTGGCCTCGACGCGGCCACTGCCGTGCGACTCGAGTGCTTCGCCGCACACGGTGCAGCAGTAACGCCGGCGCAGGAAGCCCCTCTGCGCAGCGGCGTCGAGCGGTACGAGCTTGGGCTCGGCAAGCAGCTCATCGAGCAGCTTCGACGGAAAAGTGGATGCCACGAAGCACTTGTGCCCGTTCGCGCATTGCATCGCCGGCATGCCCTCGATCTTCATGTGCACACCGTGTTCTTCACCTTCGATGGGCCCAAGGGGAGCCATCGTCATTTCGCCGTTGCATTGCGGGCAACGCAGGGTGTTCGGTTGCATGGTCGTCTCCTCATGGCTCGCAGGCGAACGCGTGCCTGGCGCTGACGACGGCCCAACGCGCCGTCGGGTCCGTCGTTGCCATGGATTCTGCCGGCGGTCGACGGTCCGCGCTGAGGGCGCTAGCCGCCAAACCCGTCCGCGACCCGCACGTCGATCAGATTCGGCCCACCGCTGGCGAAGGCTGCGCGCAGCGCAGGAGTGATGTCCTCGGGGCCGGTGACTCTTGTCGATTTCAGGCCAAATGACGTTCCCAAGGCCACGAAGTCGATATCGGGCTGGCGAATGTCCATGCCGGTGAAGGTGTCGGTCTTGCGCATGGCGACCAGCCGCTCCTTGATGATGCGGTAGCCGCGGTTGTTGGCGATCACGTAGGTGATGGGCAGCTTCTCGTGCGCCGCGGTCCACAGGCCCTGGATGCCATACATCGCGCTGCCGTCGCCGACGATCGCCGCCACCGGCCGGCCCGGCAGCGCGAGGCTGATGCCCACGGCGCCCGGTACCGCGAAGCCGAGGCCACCGCTGGCCAGGCCGTAGTACGACCGCGTGTCGCGCATCGACAGCAACTTGGGCAGGCTGGTGGTGCTGACCAGGCCCTCGTCGACGACCACCGCATCGGCGGGCAACGCCTCGGCGACGCGCAGCATCAGGTGCTGCGGATCGATCGGCGAGGTGTCCGCCGCGCGCATCGCCTCCACGCGCAGCCGCTCGCGCTGGGCCGACCAGTTGCTCCTTTTCAGCTCGGCGAGTCTCGGGTTGTCGCGCGGAAGATCCTCGAGCAACGGCAGCAGCGCCCTCAGCGTCTCCTTCACGTTGGCGTGCACCGCGAGGTCGGTGCGGTAGTTCTTGCCCAGCTCGTGCGCACGCTCCGACACATGGATCACCGGCAGGCCATCGGGCAGCGGCTCGACCGGGCTGTACACCGACATGCGCAACAGGTCGGCGCCGAGGCAGATGAGCAGGTCGTGCGGCTCGAGCAGCGCACGCACCTGTTTCTGCTGGCGCGACAGCATGCCCATGTAGGCCGGGTGCTCGCTGGGGAAGTGGGCCGAGTAGGGAATGGAGTCGCCGTACACCGGCGCGCCGAGCCGCTCGGCGAGCTCGGCGGCCTCGGCGAACGCATCGTGCCGCGCCAGCTCGTGGCCGGCGAGGATCACTGGCTTTTTTGCGCGGAGTAGAAGCTCAGCGCAGCGGGAGAGCGTCTCGTCGCTGGGTCTGGACGACGAGACCACACGGACCGGGCGCCCCAGGTCCATCTCGAGCGGCCTCGTCGAGCACGTCGCCGGGCAGGCTGAGGAACACCGGCCCGGTCGGCGGCGTGAGCGCGATCTTGGCCGCGCGGTGCAGGATCCTCGGCAGGTCGGCCGCGCGCGTGACCTCGACCGCCCATTTCACGAGCGGCTGTGCCACCGGCACGAGCGGCTCGTAGAGCAGGGGCTCGAGCAACCCATGGCCCTGTTCCTGCTGCCCCGCGGTGAGGATCACCGGCGAGCCGGAGAACTTGGCGTTGTAGAGCGCGCCCATCGCGTTGCCGAGGCCCGGCATCACGTGCACATTGGCGGCGGCGAGCCGGTGCGAGGCGCGGCAGTAGCCATCGGCCATGCCCAGCACGATCGACTCCTGCAGCCCGAGCACGAACTTGAGCTGCGGAAAGTCCGGCACCACCTCCATGATCGGCAGCTCGGTCGTGCCCGGGTTGCCGAACAGGTGCGTGACGCCCTCGTCGACGAGGAGCTGCAGGAACGCGCTGCGTCCGCTGATGCGAGGCACGTGGGATTTTCCGGTCGGCTGCGAACGGCGCGATGATGGCATGAGCCCGCGCGCACTCAGGACGTGCAGCCCGGCGTGCCGGCGGTGCGCACGCTTGCGCCACAGCGCGGGCCACCTTATGCAGCTTGAGAACTGCAGTGATGGGCTCGATCGGCTTGATCCGTTCGAGCTTGGGCCTGACGCGATGAAATCCGGCTCATGTCACGCGGGCGGGCAAAGGTCCAGTCGCGGCATGATCCGCTCATCGGCCGTCGTCGAAGCTCGTTGCAGTGCTCGCGAGCGTCGATCAGGCGCAGCGTGGGTGGCGGCTCTCCGACCAACTGGCCTTCGCGAAGCCGCCGCCGGATTTGGTGCCACGGCGCGAACGCACGGCCTGCATCATCAGCCGCCAGGCTTACGGCGCAACGGGAGCCGTGCGCGTGGCGCTGACCGTGACCGGCACACCCGACTGCAGGCGACGGCGGCCGCGCTACATCTACTACAAGCGCAACGACGAGATGAATGGCGACCTGAGCAGGGTAGCGGAAGAGGTGATGGGCAGCACCAGTGACACTAACTAGATTGACATCACCGATGACGCCAGATCGACGGCATGCGGCTGCTGATCGCTATTTCGGTGCCGATGCTGACGAGGACGCGGTGAGTGATGGAGCAGTCGCTCGAAGGGTTCGACGCCAGTCGACCTGGCGGCGAACCGCTCCTGAGCCTGCCTCACGCCTCGCGGCCGAACTCGGGTCCGTCGAGCTGGCGCACCTCGCACTCGATGTCCCAATCGTTGCCGTGCACCTTCAGGAAGCGCCGCGTCAGCTCGATGGCCTCGTCCTTCGACGCTGCCTCGAGGATCGCGTAGCCGCCGATCACTTCCTTGGTCTCGATGAACGGCCCGTCGATCACCGACAGCTTGCCGCCGCGCAGCCTCACGCGCACGCCTTCCGAAGTCGGCCGCAGCCCGGCGGTGCTCACCAGCTGACCGGTGCGGGTCAACTCCTCGATCAGCTGGCCCATGTCGCTCATGAGCTCCTCACTGGGCACCTGGCCGGTGTTCTCTTCGATGCGGATCATCGACAAAAATCGCATGGTCGTTTCTCCTGGGTCGGCCCACGGTGGACGATTCCATTGGTGGCACCCGACTTCCATGCCGACGAACTAAGGGCGGCCCGATCGACACGTCCGGCAAAAATCAGATGCGTGCAACCCGGCGCGTGGCCAAGCTCGTGACCCGCCGGCGATCGGTGGCGGGGTTCGCCGATCGGGCGCCCGAAGGCTGCGGTCCCCCGACAGGGGCAACGATCAGGGAGGGAATCGATTGGTGATGAAGACCCGCGCCGCGCTGGCGGCCTTCTCGACGACCTCGCTCTCGTCGCGCCCTTCGACGGCCGGCGCAAGAGGGTAGCCAAGGTCTTTTCCCGCACGTGTCACGGTGACGGCGACGACGCGATAGCGCAGGCCAAACAAGTCATGCCGGAACTCTTCCGTCTTGACGGAAATCGTGCAGCCTCTGAACTCTCCGCTGTGGATTGCCACGTCTCGTCTCACCTTCCGTGTCTCAAGGCGCAGCAGGCTTGGACGACTGTGGACGGCCGCACCGCACGCAGACACCGGCGGACTTCGACAGCCGCTCTCGACAATTCCAGCACGGCTTGGTCACGGCCTTGTACATCCAGAACCCGCCAAAGCACAACCCAGCCACCAACAGGATGGTGGCCAAGGTGATCAGGTCCAATGGGTGTCCTGACGCGCACGCAACAAATCAAGCAGCAACCGATTGCCGATTCGCAAGGATCCTCCTGTGAGCACGCGGCGAACTCGGCTCGAGGATAGGCTTGTGCGGAACACAAGCACCCTGGAATCGCACATTCTTGGCAATCGCACGCGGAGCGGCGATAGTTTGGGTCAACCACCAATCGAGGAAAGGACGCGCATGCCGGGGCAAAGGTCGACCTGGGACGCGAAGACCACACCAGCCCAACGCGGCGCGGGTCACCCAGGCCTTCGCCAGATCTCACGCCTGCCCGCCACCCTCATCGTGCACGGCGAGGCGGACACGGTGGTTCCAGTCCAGGAGGCGCACGCCATGGAGGCCATCGCGCGCACGCGCGCGGCGACTTACTCGATCAAGCTGTACCCTGGCGCCGGCCATGGCTTCGACACGCAGGCCGATGATGCGCAGGCGATCGATGCGCGCAAGCAGGTGGTCGACTTCCTGGTGCGGCACCTGAAACCAAGCTCGAAGTAGCTACAGCGCCAACTCGCTCAGCCCGGGGTGATCTTCTGGCCGCCGGCCGAGCGGCCAGTGGAACTTGCGTTCGCTCTCCGCGATCGGCAGGTCGTTGATGCTGGCGTAGCGGCGCTGCATGAAGCCTTGCGCGTTGAACTCCCAGTTCTCGTTGCCGTAGCTGCGAAACCACTGGTTCGAGTCGTCGTGCCACTCGTAGGCGAAGCGCACCGCGATGCGGTTTTCTGCGCACGCCCATAACTCCTTGATCAGGCGGTAGTCGAGCTCCCTGGCCCATTTGCGCTGCAGGAACTGCCGCACCTGTTCGCGGCCGACCGGAAACTCCGCGCGGTTGCGCCAGCGCGTGTCCTCGGTGTAGACCAGCACCACCTTGTCGGGGTCGCGCGTGTTCCAGGCGTCCTCGGCCATGCGCACCTTCTGTCGAGCGCTGTCGGGCGTGAACGGGGGCAGCGGCGGTTTGGTCTCCATGCGATCGTCTCCTGGGCGTTCTCACCAGCCGATCGCCTTGGGCAGCCAGGTGGCGATCGCCGGGAAGTAAAACACCAGCACCACACCGAGCGCCTGCAACGCGACAAAGGGAATGATGCCGACGTAGATATGCCGCGTGGTGATCTGCGGCGGCGCCACGCCGCGCAGGAAGAACAGCGCCCAGCCGAACGGCGGCGTCAGGAACGAGGTCTGCAGGTTGACCGTGATCAGCATCGCCAGCCACACCGGGTCGACCCCCGCGGCGTTGAAGATCGGCAGGAACAGCGGCACCGCGATGTAGCTGATCTCGATCCATTCGAGAAAGAAGCCGAGCACGAAGATCAGCGCCATCAGGAACCAGATCTCCGCATTGACGCCGCCGGGCAGGAACGCGAACAGGTCTTCGATCAGCTTCTCGCCGCTGCAGGCCGCGAAACGCCAGGCTGAACACCTGCGCGCAGATCAGGATGAACAGCACCATCGCCGAGATGCGCGTGGTGGTGCGCATCACGTCGCGCAGCACGTCGAGCGTCAAGCGGCGCGCCAATGCGACGACCAAGATCGAGCCCAACGCGCCCATCGATGCGGCTTCGGTCGGCGCGGCCACGCCGCCGATGATCGAGCCCAGCACCGAGAGCACCAGCGCCAGCGGCGGCAGCGCCACCTTGAACACACGCAGCCACAGTTCGGCGCGCGGCATCGCGTCGCGTTCGGCCTTGGGCACCGGCGGCATCGAGTTCGGGCGCACCATGCCGTAGACCACGATGTACACGCAGTACAGCGCCGCCAGCATCAGCCCGGGCAACACCGCCGCCGCGAACAGCGTGCCCACCGACTGCTGCATGATGTCCGACAGCAGGATCAGCACCAGGCTCGGCGGGATGATCTGCCCCAGCGTGCCCGAGGCACAGATCGCGCCGCAGGTGATCGCCGGGTCGTAGCCGCGGCGCAGCAGCGTGGGCAGCGTGAGCAGCCCGAGCGTGATCACGGTGGCGCCGACGATGCCGGTGGTGGCGCCCATCAGCACGCCCACGCCGATGATGCCCAGCGCCATGCCGCCGCGCAGGCCACCGGCCAGGTGGCCGATCACGTCGAGCAGGTCTTCGGCCAGGCGCGACTTCTCCAGCATCACGCCCATGAACACGAACAGCGGGATCGCCAGCCACTGGTAGTTGGCCACCACGCCGTAGATGCGCGCCGGCAGCAGGTTGAACAGCGTTTCGCCGAAGCCCATGAAGCCGAACACGAAGCCGCTCGCGGCCAGCGTGATGCCCACCGGCACGCCGGCCATCAGCAGCGCGAAGAAGCCGATCAGCAGGCCGATCGCGAGCCACTCGTGTGGCGTCATCGCGCAGCGGTCTGGGTGAGTCGCCGCGCGGCCGCGGCGCTTTGCGCCAGCGCCTGCAGCGCGAACAGCGCGAAGCCCAGCGGAATCAGCGCCTTCAGCACCCAGCGGTGCGTGAGGCCGCCGGGGTCGGACGACACTTCATTGATCGCGTACGCCTGCTGCACGTAGTTGATGCTGTAGCGGATCACCAGCAGCGCCATCACCAGTGCCAGCACGCCGGCCAGCAGGTCGATCGCGGCCTTGGTGCGTTCGGGATAGCGCGCGTAGAAGATGTCGACGCGCACGTGCTCGCCCTGTTGCAGCGCATAGGTCATGCCGATCAGCACCAGCGGCGCCAGCAGATGCCACTCGAGTTCCTGCGACCACACCGAGCCGATCGAGAAGGCATAACGCAGCAGCACGTTGGTGGCCATCAGCACCACGATGGCCAGCGTGAGCCACGATGCGGCGCGGCCGATGCGCTCGATGGCGCGGTCGACGCGACCCACCCAGCCACCCGCGAGTGGCGACGCAGGGGATGCCACGGCGTCAGGCCGTCAGGATCTTGTCGTGGTACGGCCCTTCGCTGTAGCCAGCCCAGGCGTCGTACTTCTTCTTGTAGGCCATGTACGACTCGTGCACCTTCTTCGTCGTGGCATCCTTGGCCACGGCTTCGGCCAGCACTTGGTCGGTGGTCTCGCGCAGCTTCTTCAGCACCTCGTCGGGCAACGGGCGCGCGATCACGCCCTGGTTCTTCACCAGGTCTTCCATCGCCTCGGCGTTGGTGCGCTGGCACCACGCCTCGCTGATCACGTTGCACGCGGCGGCGGCGTTCTCGACGATCGCCTGCAGGTCCTTGGGCAGCTTGTCCCAGGCCGCCTTGTTGATCAGCAGCTCCGACACCGTGGCGGTCTCGTGCCAGCCGGTGGTGTAGTAGTACTTGGCGGCCTTGTGCAGGCCGAGCTTGCGGTCCTGGAACGGGCCGACGAACTCGGCGGCGTCGATCACGCCGCGCTCCAGCGCCGGGAAGATCTCGCCGCCCGGCAGCAGCTTCACGTCGACGCCGAGCGCCGCGTACACCCGGCCGGCGAGGCCGGGGATGCGCATCTTCAGGCCCTTGAGGTCGGCGCTCGACTTGATCTCTTTCTTGAACCAGCCGGTCATCTGCACGCCGGTGTTGCCGCACGGCATCGCCACCATGCCGAACGGCGCGTAGACCTCGTTCCACAGTTGCTGGCCGCCGCCGTCGTAGAGCCAGCCGTTGATGCCCTGGAAGTTGAGGCCGAACGGCACCGCGGTGAAGTACTGCGCTGCAAACGTCTTGCCGGTCCAGAAGTAGCTGTTGGCGTGGTTCATCTCGACGGTGCCGGCACGCACCGCGTCGAAGCCCTCGAGCGCCGGGATCAGTTCACCGGCGCCGAACACCTGGATCTTCAGCCGGCCGTTCGACATCGCCTCGATGCGCTTGGCGAGGTCGGTCGCGCTGCCGGGGCCGTCCATGTAGAACGGCGCGCCCTTGGCGTAGGCGCTGGTCATCTTCCAGCTGAAGGTGCCTTGCGCGTGGGCGACGACCGGTGTCGCCAAGGCGCCGGCGATGCCCGCGCGCAAAGCCTGGCGACGGGCGGACGACGGCAGCGCCGCAGACGAGGGGTTCTTCGATGCCATTCCGATGCTCCTGCTCGATGGGTGCATGATCATGCGCTCGCAAGCAACATGCCATCCGTACCCCGAACGTCAGTACGTCTTGTACGGCAGGAACTTGCCCGACATCGTGATCGACACGCGGTCGCCCTTCGGGTCGGGCTCGCGCTGCAGGTCCATCTTGAAGTCGATCGCGCTCATGATGCCGTCGCCGAACTCCTCGTGGATCAGCTCCTTGAAGGTCGTGCCGTACACGTTGACGAGTTCGTAGAAGCGGTAGATCAGCGGGTCGGTCGGCACCGCTGGTCGGCAGCGAGCCCTTGTAGGGCACCACCATCAGCCACTTCTTCTCTTCGGCCGTCAGGCCGAAGATCTCGGCCACCACGCCGGCCTGCTCGCCGGTGAGCGTCATCTGGCCCAGGCAGGCGGCGGTGACCCACTCCTTGCTCTGGCCGACCTTGGCGGCGACGTCGGCCCACTTCAGGCCCTTGGCCACCTTGGTGGCGACGATCTTCTCGGTGACGTCGAGACGGCTCATGCGATTCTCCTCAGCGGGTGCTGGGTTGTGTGCGGCCTGGTGCTGGCCGGCGGCGTGGGTTCGTCTTCGAGGCCCGGGCTCACCTCGAGCGGCCGCGCCGGCGCACGCCCGTGCGCCAGCGTCGGCGCTGCGCGACGACCAGAAAGTCGACCAGGTGGTTGCGGATGCGGTAGTACTGCGGGTCGTGGTGCAGCGTGGCGCGCATGCGGCTGCGCGGCATCGTGTTGCGCACGATCTCGGCCACGCGCGCCTGCGGGCCGTTGCTCATCAGCAGGATGCGGTCGGCCAGCAGGATCGCCTCGTCGACGTCGTGCGTGATCATGAACACCGTCTGGTGCGTCTCGGCGCAGATGCGCAGCAGCTCGTCCTGGATGGTGCCGCGCGTCAGCGCGTCGAGCGCGCCGAACGGCTCGTCGAGCAGCAGCATGCGCGGCTGGATCGCGAAGGCGCGCGCGATGCCCACGCGCTGCTTCATGCCGCCCGACAGCTGCGACGGCTTCTTGTCGATGGCCGCCGAGAGCCCGACCATCGCGACGTAGCGCTCGACGTGCTCGTTGACCTGCGCGCGCTTCCAGTCAGGCCACTTGCTGCGCACCGCGAACGCGATGTTGCTGCGCACGCTCAGCCACGGCATCAGCGCGTGGCCCTGGAACACCACGCCGCGCTCCAGGCTCGGGCCGGCGACCTCGCGGCGGTCCATGAACACGTGGCCGGCGCTGGCGCTGTCGAGCCCCGCCAGCACGTTGAGGATGGTGGTCTTGCCGCAGCCGCTGTGGCCGATGATGCAGACGAACTCGCCTTGCGCGATGGTGAAGTTGACCTCGTCGAACACGGCCTCGGCGGCGCCGGGAAAACGCTTGGCCAGGCCTTCGACAGCGAGGAACGCGCTGCTCATCGCCGCGCTCCGTCAGAACCAAGCGGCCGCCGCGGATCCGGCTCTGCCGGTCCGCAGGCGGACCCCCTTGAGGGGGAAGCGCCAAGGCGCAACGGGGGTGGGCCGATCACTCGACATACGTCACCGCCTTCTGCAGCCGCGCGAACAGCGCATCGAGCACCATGCCGACCACGCCGATGACCAGGATCGCGAAGATCACGTTGGGCAGCGACAGGTTGTTCCACTCGTTCCACACGAAGTAGCCGATGCCGGTGCCGCCGACCAGCATCTCGGCCGCCACGATCACCAGCCACGCGATGCCCATGCTGATGCGCATGCCGGTCAGGATGGTCGGCGCCGCCGCGGGCAGGATCACCTCGAAGGCGCGGCGCAGCGGCTTGACCTCCAGCGTGCGCGCCACGTTGAGCCACTCGCGCCGCACGCTGGCCACGCCGAACGCGGTGTTGATCAGCATCGGCCAGATCGAGCAGATGAAGATCACGAACACGCCCGAGATGCTCGAGTCCTTGATCGTGTAGAGCGCCAGCGGCATCCACGCCAGCGGCGAGATCGGCTTGAGCACCTGGATGAACGGATCGAGCGCGCGGTACACCAGCGGGCTCATGCCGATCACGAAGCCGAGCGGGATCGCGACCAGCGCCGCCAGCCCGTAGCCCAGGCCACGCGCGCGCAGCGAATGCGCGAGCTGCAGGCCGATGCCCTTGTCGTTGGGGCCGTTGTCGTAGAACGGCTGCGACAGGTGCTTGGCACGCGGCCGTGCCCATCTGCGCCAGCGTCGGGAAGCCCGACTTCGCCGGCGCTGCCGCTGCACCCGGGGTCGGATCCTTGCCCATCAGCTTGGCGTACTCGATCTGCTCGGGCGTCAGCGCCGGCGCCGCGGCGACCGGTGCCGCTGCCGGCGACAGCGTGGCCAGGTGCCAGACGCCGAGGATCAGCAGCGAGCAGCAGCAGCGACAGCAGCGCCGCGCGAAAGTGGAGCGATTGCATCATCAGGCGGCCCCCGCTTGCGCGGAGCGGAGCGAGGCAAAGCCGCGGCCGGGTGTGCGCCAGCTTCGCTGCCGACGCACACCCGACCCCGGCTTTGCCAGCGCCACCGAGGTGCTCGTCGACCAACACCGCGCGCGTTGCGTCGCCCTCGGGCCAAGCTCGATCATCAAGGCAGACAACGACACCCTCAAACCCGCTTGATCGCAAAGCTCGCCGCGTACGCATCGGCCTTCTCGGGATCGAACACCTTGCCCATCACCGTGAACTTCGGATACGCGCCGTCCGGCGTCTTCATGTCCAGCGCCTTCATCTGCTTCTTGGCGTCGGTGAGCAGGAACACCTTCTCGGCGACTTGCTTGTAGTTGACGTCGCCCTTCAGGTAGCCCCAGCGCTTCATCTGCGTGAGCATCCACACGGCCATGCTCTGCCACGGGATCGGGTCGAAGTCGGCGCGGTCGGGCACGTTCTTCACGTTGCCCAGGCCGTCGGCGAACTTGCCGGTCAGCACCTGCGCGATCACCGTCTCGGGCTGGTTCAGGTACTGCTGCGGCGCGATCACCTTGGCGATCAGCTCGCGGTTGCTCGCTTGGCGCGCCATCGCGGCGGCGTTGAGCACCGCGCGGTACAGCGCGGCGAAGGTGTTGGGGTTCTTCTGGATGAACTCGGCGCTGGTGCCGAACGCGCAGCACGGGTGGCCGTTCCACAGCTCCTTGGTCAGCATGTGGATGAAGCCGACCTCCTCGAACACCGCGCGCTGGTTGAACGGGTCGGGGCCGAGGAAGCCGTCGATGTTGCCGGCGCGCAGGTTGGCCACCATCTCCGGCGGCGGCACCACGCGGATCTGGATGTCGTTGTCGGGGTCGAGCCCGCTCTCCGCCACGTAGTAGCGCAGCAGGAAGTTGTGCATCGAGTACTCGAAGGGCACCGCGAACTTGAAGCCCTTCCAGTCCTTCGGGTCGCGCTTGTCCTTGTGCTTGATGGCCAGCGTGATGGCCTGGCCGTTGGTGTTCTGGATCGTCGCCACGTTCATCGGCGTGGCGGTGGAGCCCAGGCCCAGCGAGATCGCCAGCGGCATCGGGCTCAGGAAGTGCGTGGCGTCGTACTCCTTGTTGAGCATCTTGTCGCGGATCAGCGCCCAGCCCGCGGTCTTCACCACCTCGACGTTCAGGCCCTGCTTCGAATAGAAGCCCAGCGGGTGCGCCATGATCAGCGGCGTGGCGCAGGTGATCGGGATGAAGCCGATCTTCAGGTCCTTCTTCTCGATCGCTGCCCTTGTCCTGCGCCATCGCCTGCAGCGACGCGATCGGCAGCACGCTGCCGATCGCCGCCATCGCGGTGCGGCGCCCACCGCCTTCAGGAAGCGCCGGCGCACGCCGTCGTGCGGGAACAGCGCCTTGACCAGGCTGGCTTCGATGAACGCGTTCGACTCGTCTTGCGCGTCGGCCGCTGCGTCGCGCGGCGTGTTCGGCGGCGGATGCGTGGGCGCCGCAGGCGCAGCGCAGCATCAGCGGGCGGTCGGCGTCGTAGGGGTCGGGCAAACGGCTCATGGTCGAAGTCCTCACCGGTTGGAACGAATGCTAGGAACGCGGCCCGATCAACACCATCGACGCCGCCGTGAATCGGCTGTAGGGCCAGCCCTACAGCGCGCGGCTACATCGATGCGATGTCGTGCCGCACTGCATACAGCGCCAGCTCCACGTCGTTGCGCACGCCGGTCTTGTCGAGGATGCGCGCGCGGTAGGTGCTCACCGTGTTGGGTGCCAGGTGCAGCGTCTCGGCGATCTCGCCCACGCTGCGCCCGGCCGCGAGCTGGCGGAACACCTGGTACTCGCGGTGCGACAGCCGTTCGTGCAGCGGCGCCTCCGGCTCGCCGAGCGCGCCGGCCAGCAGCTCGGCCACCGCCGGCGTGATGAACAGGCGGCCGCTCGCGGCCTTGCGGATGGCCTCGACGAGCTGCTCGGAGTCGGCGCTCTTGTTCAGGTAGCCCGCCGCGCCGAGCTTCAGGCAGCGCACGGCGTACTGGCGGTCGGGGTAGGTGGACAGCATCAGCACCGGCAATGCGGGCAGGTCGGCACGCAACTGCTTGAGCACGTCGAGGCCGTCGCGCTGCGGCATCGCGATGTCGAGCAGCACCACGTCGATGCCGCCGGCTCGCGCGCGCGCCAATGCGTCGGCGCCGTTGGCCGCTTCGCCGGCGAGCGCGATGTCGCTGGCGTCGGCCAGGATCTGGCGGATGCCCTCGCGCACGATCTGGTGGTCGTCGCAGACCAGCACGCGGATCATTGCAACCGCTCCTGCAGCGGCATCACCAGCCGCACCAGCGTGCCCTGGCCCGGCGCGCCGTCGATCAGCATGCGGCCGCCGAACTGCGCCGCGCGTTCGCGCATGCCGATCACGCCCCAGCTGCGCGGATCGTTGAGCGCCTGCGCCGACACGCCGACGCCGTCGTCGCGCACGTCGAGGTACAGCGTGGGCTGCGGCGGGTCGTCGACCGCGATGCGGATCAGCACGCTGCGCGCCTTGGCGTGGCGCGCCACGTTGGACAGCATCTCCTGGAAGATGCGGAACACCGCGATCGCCTGGCCGCCTTGCGGCGGCGCCACGCCCGCGGCCACGTGGCAGTGCAGGCTGGCGTCGAGCTCGCTGTTCTCGATGAACTCCTGCGCCTGCCACTCGAGCGCCGCCCACAGGCCCTGGTGGTCGAGGATGCTGGGGCGCAGGTCGGTGATGATGCGGCCCACGTTGTCGACCGCGGCGTCGATCAGCCGGCCCATGCGCTGGCACTTGGCGGCCAGCTCGTGCCGCTCGGCCAGCCGCTGGCCGAGCCAGTGCGTGTCCATCTTCAGCGCCACCAGCAGCGAGCCGAGCTCGTCGTGGATCTCGCGCGCGATGCGCGTGCGCTCGTCCTCGCGCAGGCCCTCCATGTGGTTGGCCAGCTCGCGCAGCTCGCGCGTGCGCTCGGCCACGCGGCGCTCGAGCTCGTCGTTGGTCCTGCGCAGCAGCTCGTGCGCGCGGCGCCGCTCGGTGATGTCGACGAAGGTCACCACCGCGCCGCGCACCTGGCCGTGCTCGATGATCGGGTAGCTCGAGTATTCGGCGGCGAACGCGCTGCCGTCGGCGCGCCACAGCACCTCGTCGTCGATGCGACACGGCAGGCCGCGGCGGAAGGCGTTGAAGATCGGGCACTCCGATTCGGGGTAGTGGCTGCCGTCGGCGTGCGCGTGATGGATCAGCGCATGCATGTTGCGGCCCAGCACCTCTTCGGTGCGCCAGCCCAGCATCAGTGCGGCCGCGCGATTGACAAAGGTGCAGCAGCCGGCCAGATCGATGCCGAAGATGCCCTTCGCCGGTGCTTTCCAGCAGCAACTGCAGCCGGTGATGGGCGTCGGAGCCGGACGGGGCGAGCGAGGACATGCCTGGGGCTCGCGCAAAGCGCGTGCCAATGCCCAAGGCCGTGTCAGCTCGACGAAGCGGCTCCCGGCAGGTCGCCGGCCGAGCGGTCAGGCCATGCCCAGCAGCCGGGCCAGGCTGCGCTCGCGCGGCGCGCCATCCAGATCGAGATGCCGCTCCAGTTCGCGCAAGTGCCGGTCCATCAGCGCAACGGCGCCGGCGGCGTCGCCGCGCCCGATCGCGGCCACGATGGCCTCGTGCTCGTCGTGTTCGCACGACGCATTGCCGGGCGGCTCGTGCAGCGCCACGATCAACGAGCAGCGCGACACGTTCTCCACCAGATGGCCGCGCAGGATGTCGTTGCCGGCCAGCTCGGCGAGTCGGAGATGGAAGCCGCTGGCCAGGCGCGCCCACGCCGGCTGGTCGAAGCGGTGCACCGCCTGGTGCTCCTCGTGCAGTTGCGCGCGCAGCGCCGACAGGTCGGCCTTGGTGGCGCGCTCGGCCACCAGCGCGACGATCGCCGCCTCGAGCGCGCGCCGTGCCTCGAAGATCTGGCGCGTTTCCTCGCGCGTGGGCACGGCCACGATCGCGCCGCGGTTGGGCCGCAATTGCACGATGTGGTCGTGGGCCAGACGCTGCAGCACCTTGCGCACCAGCGAGCGGCTCACACCGAACAGCTCGCACAGCGCAGCCTCCGGCAGCTTGGTGCCCGGCATCAGGCGCTGGCTCATCACGCTGTCGAACACCGTGCGGTAGATGCGCGTTTCGATGTCGTCGCCCTCGGTCGAGGGCGTCAGCGGGCCCGCCGGCTTCGACTTGGCCGCGCGCTTGGAGCGCACCGACGGCTTCGCGCGCAGCGGCTTGGCGGCGCGCTTGCGCTTGGAGCGATGGGTGTCAGCCGAGGTCGCCATGCAGTTGTGAGGCCAGTTCGATCAACGTGCGGTCGCTGCCCGCCGGCCCGAGCAACGACACGCCCACCGGTTCGCCGGCTGACGTGCGCAGCGGCAGGCTGACCTGCGGCAGCCCGGCCAGCCCGGCGATGCACGTGATCGCCATCGTACGCATGCGCACCGCCTGGACCTGCGCGGCGTCGGCCGCGCGCAACGGCGCCAGGCTGGCCGCCGACGGCAGCACGGCGATCGCGCCCGTGCCGAGCGCGTCGCGCACGCGGACGCGGATGTCGCGCATCGCCGCTCTGGCCATCGCCGCTTCGGTTTCGCCGACGCGGCTGGCCGCCTGCCAACGCTCGGCGATCGCCGTGCCGAAGTGCGGCTTGGCGGCGTCGATCCATGCGCCGTGCACGCGCCATGCATCGTGTGCACCGACGGTGGTGTAAGTGGCACGCCAATCGGCCAGCGACGCGCCGGCCGCGATGCGGTCGTGCCGCGGCTCGAGGTCGAGCCGTTTGGCCAGTGCGGCCGTCACGCGCGCCAGCGGGTCGCTGAGCTCGCCATCGGCGAGCTCGTTGGCGTCGTCGAACACGCACAGGCCCTGCACGCCGTTGTGCAGCCCCGCGGCGTCGGGTGGCAACAGCACGCGGCCGACCGCGTCGAACACCGCTGCATCGCGCGCCAACCACGTTGCGGTGTCGAAGCACGGGCTCAGCGGCACCAAACCGGCCACCGGCAGCGCGCCGTGCGTGGTGCGCAGGCCCCACAGGCCGCAATAGCTCGCCGGCACGCGCGTCGAGCCGCCGGTGTCGGTGGCGAGCGCGAAATCCACCAGGCCCGCGGCCACCGCGGCGGCCGAGCCGCTCGACGAGCCGCCGGTCACGCGCTGCGGCGCCGCGCTGTTGCGCGGCGCGCCGTAGTGCACGTTGTCGCCGTGGATGCTGTAGGCCAGTTCGTCGGTGACCAGCTTGCCCATCAGCGTGGCACCGGCGGCCAGCAGCTGCGCCACCAACGGGCTGTGCTGGGTGGGCACCGGATGCGTGGCCAGCCAGGTCGGGTTGCCGGCGCCGGTGGGGTGGCCGGCGACGTCGAACAGGTCTTTCACCGCGAAGCGCAGGCCGCGCAGCGGTCCTTGCGCCGCGCCCTCGATCACGAAGCGCCCGTGCGGCACCCACGCGCCGACCGTGTCGTCGATCGGAAACGTCACGCGAACGCCTCCGGCTCGGCGGCGGCCGCCGCCGCCACGTGGTCACAGATCGCGCCGGGCGTGCCGACCCACACCGCGCCGCGCTCGCGCGCAAGCGCCACGTGCTGCAGCGCGCGCCGCAGATGACGCAAGCGGTACGGCTGACCGACGAGATAGGGATGCAGCGCGAGGCCCATCACCAGCGGCTGCGCGCGCGACTGCTCGAGCATCTCGTCGAACTGGTCGATCACCATCTGCGCGAAGTCCTTGGCATCCATCTGTCGCGCCACGATCATCGGGATGTCGTTCAACTCTTGCGGGTACGGCACCGCCCACAGGCGCTGGCCGCTGCGGGTGTGCATCGGCATCGGCTGGTCATCGTGGCACCAGTTGAGCGTGTAGGCGTAGCCGGTTTCGGCCAGCAGGTCCGGTGTCTGCAGGCTCTCGGAGATCCACGGTGACAGCCAGCCGCGCGGCGCAACGCCGCTGTGTTCGCGCATGCGCTCGCGGCAGCGCAGCAGCAGCGCACGTTCGGCGGCCTCGTCGAGCGCGCCCTGCCGTTCGGAGTTGGTGTGGCCGTGGCCGACCAACTCGTCGCCGCGCGCGCGACAGGCCTCGACCAGCTCGGGGCAGTGGTCGTACAGCGCGGTATTGATCAGCGCCGCGGTCGGCAGGCCGAGCTGGTCGAACAGCTCGAGGCAGCGCCACGCGCCGACGCGGTTGCCGTATTCGCGCCAGCTGTGGTTGAGCACGTCAGGCGCTGGCGACGGCGGGCCGATCGCCGCGCCGAGCCCCTCGCCGAACGCGAAGTGCTCGAGGTTGAACCCGATGTACAGCGCCAACCCCGCACCGCCGGGCCAACGGTACGCCGCCCGCCGCGTGATCGGCCGGTAGCCGAAGCGGCCATGGTCGGGCAGCGGCCCCAGGTACGGTGCGGCCATCGGGGTCTTCACGACGTGGCCAGCCCGGCGCGCACCAGCAGCCACTCCGCGCTGTCGTTCCACACGTCCATCTGCACGATGCGGCCGCGCCGCACCAGGTAGCGGTCGACGTAGCGGTTGCCTTCGAACGGCGTGCCGTCCGGCCACTCGCCGTGCAGCGTGCCGATGCTGTAGACCACGGTGGCCTCGTCGCTGCCGCCCGCCACCGTCTCGGTGCGCTCGATGCGCTTCTTCACCCAGCGGTAGCGCGTGGCGTTGAACGCCGCGCATTCACCGGGATCGCGCATCGCGCGCCCTCCGGTGAAGCGGATGCACAGATCCGGGGCGACGAAGCGGCGCGCCGAAGCCGGGTCGGGGATCATCAGCAGGCGCAGGTATTCGTCGACCACGGCGGCCGGTGTCGGCGTGGTGATGGCGGTGTCGTTCATCGCGGCTCCACGAGGCGTCGCCCGTCGCTGCACGCAAGAGACGTGCCGATCTGGTGAACAAACGGAACCCAACATTGTCGACAATCGTTGCACGGATTGTCGCCATGTTGGCATGGCACTTGCAGCCGTTGGCGGCGAGCGGCGGGGCGTCCCGCCTTCGGTGCACTCACCTCCACGGAGAACTCGCCATGAACTCAACGGCCCTGGTCACTCGCCTGCGGCGCCGCGCGCTGCTCACCGCCGCCGTCGCGCTGGCTGCGCTACCCGGCATTGCGCAGTCGCAAGAGACGATCAAGATCGGCCTCGTCACCGCGTTGTCGGGTCAGTCGGCGCTCGCCGGCGAGGCGATCTCGCGCGGCATGCAGGTGGCGGTCGACGAGATCAACGCCAAGGGCGGCCTGCTGGGCGGCCGCAAGCTCGAGCTGGTGCGACGCGACGACGAAGCCAACCCGGCCAAAGGCGTGCTGGCGGCGCGCGAGCTGATCTTCAAGGAGAAGGTGGCGGTGATCTTCGGCGGTCTCGACACGCCGGTGTCGATGGCCATCGTGCCGCTGGTCAATCAGGAGAAGGTGCCGTTCATGGGGCCTTGGGCGGCCGGCACCGGCATCACCAAGAACGGCGCCAACCCGAACTTCGCGTTTCGCGTGTCGGCGGTCGACGAGATCGTCGACGTCGGCATGCTGAGTTATGCGCAGAAGACATTCAAGACCACCAAGCCCGGCCTGATCCTCGTCAACAACCCTTGGGGCGAGAGCAACGAGAAGGGCCTCACCGCCGCGATGGCCGCCAAGAGCGTGACGCCCGCCGGCATCGAGAAGTACGAGGCCAACGACGTCGACATGGTGCCGCAGCTCGCCCGGCTCAAGGCGGCCGGCGCCGACACGCTGTTTCTGGTGGGCAACGTCGGGCCGTCGGCGCAGGTGGTGAAGTCGCTCGATCGCATGGGCTGGAAGGTGCCGGTGGTGTCGCACTGGGGTCCGGCCGGCGGGCGCTTCACCGAACTCGCCGGCCCCAACGCCAAGGACGTGCACTTCGTGCAGACCTACAGCTTCTTCGGCAAGCAGTCGCCGGTGGGCGAGAAGGTGATCAAGTCGTTGATGGCCAAGTACCCCAACGTCAAGGGACCGGGCGACATCACGCCCGCGGTCGGCGTGGCCAACGCGTACGACGCGGTGCACCTCACGGCGCTCGCGATCAGCGCCGCCGGCTCCACGCAGGGCGATGCGATCCGCCAGGGCTTCTACAAGATCGAGCGCCACGAAGGCCTGATCAAGACCTACGTCAAGCCGTTCTCGCCGACCAGCCACGACGCCATCGGCGCCGACGACTACGTGTGGGCGCAGTTCATCGACAACCGCATCGTGCCGGTCGGCCTGAACTGACGAGCGGCATCGATGCTGGCGCTGTCGGCGCTGATCAGCGGCCTCGGCCTGGGCAGCATGTACGGGCTGATGGCGCTCGGCTTCTACGTGACCTATGCGGTGTCGGGCACCGTCAACTTCGCGCAGGGTAGCTCGATGATGCTCGGCGCGGTGCTGACCTACACCTTCGCGCAGACGCTCGGCTGGCCCGGCATCGCGGCGGTGGCACTGGCGTTGCTGCTGTGCGCGCTGTACGGCCTGCTGGTCGAAGCGATGGCGGTGCGCCCGTTCGTGAAGCGCGGCTCCGATGCCTGGCTGATGGCCACCGTGGCGCTCGGCATCGTGCTCGACAACACCGTGCTGTTCACCTACGGCAAGGAGCCGCGCAGCCTGCCTTCGCCGCTGGCGCAGGCGCCGCTCGACATCGCCGGCGTCGGCCTCGGTGTGTACCCGCTGCAACTGCTGATCCCGCTGGTCGGGCTCACGCTCGCGGCCGCGTTGCACGCGGCGTCGCGGCGCACGCGCTGGGGCACCGCGATGCTGGCCGTGGCGCAGAACCAGCAGGCCGCGCGGCTGATGGGCATCCCGATCCGGCGTGCGGTGGCGCTGGCGTTCGCGCTGTCGACGTTGTTCGCCGGCGTGGCGGGTGTGTTGATCGCGCCGCTGTTCAACGTGAACGCCGACATGGGCACGCTGTTCGGCCTGAAGGCGTTTGCGGTGGCGATCCTCGGCGGCATCCACAACGCATGGGGCGTGATGCTGGCCGGCCTGATCTACGGCGTGGTCGAGGCACTGATCACCACCACGCTGGGCTCGGGCTACACACAGATCGTGAGCTTCGCGCTGGTGATCGCGGCACTGGCCTGGCGCCCGGCGGGGCTGTTCGGCCGCATCGCGGTCAAGAAGGTGTGACGACACAAGCCGCCTTGCCGGGCGCGCCGGTGTCGCCCGGCGCGCGCGCGCCGCGCTTGCTCTTTGGACTCGGCACCGCACGACAGCTGGTGGCGGTGGCGGTGCCCCTGCTGGTGTGCGCCGCGCTCGCGCTCACGCTCAACGGCTACTGGGTGTTCGTGCTTGCCAACGTGGCGCTGCTGGCGCTGGTGGGCATCGGACTCAACGTGCTGCTCGGATTGACCGGACAGGTGTCGTTCGGCCATGTGGGCTTCTATGCGATCGGTGCCTACACGGTCGCGATCCTCACCAGCAAGGCGGGTGTCAGTTTCTGGCTGGCCTGGCCGATCGCCGCATTGCTCGGCGGCATTTGCGGCGCGCTGCTCGCGCTGCCGGCGCTGCGCGTCAAGGGCCCGTACCTCGCGATGATGACGATCGCCTTCGGCTTCATCGTCGAACACACGATCGTCGAGGCGGCGCGCCTGACCGGCGGCCAGAACGGCTTGATGGGCATCACAGCGCCGTCGCTTGGCGCGCTGGCACAGGGCGAGCGCGCGATGGCCTTGCTTGCGCTGGCAGCCGTGGCCGTGGCGCTCGCCGGCTTCGCCTGGCTGTCGCGCGGCAGCTGGGGCGCCGCGCTGCGCGCGGTGCGCGATGCCGAGGTGGCCGCCGAGTCGGTGGGGCTCGATCCGATCGCGTTGAAGACGGTGGCGTTCGCGCTGTCGGCGCTGTGCGCGGCGGCTGCGGGGGCCATGTTCGCGCCGCTGTCGGGCTTCGTCACACCGCACGCGTTCGGCTTTCTGCAATCGATCCTGTTCGTGCTGGTGGTGGTGATCGGTGGTGCCGGCTCGGTGGCCGGGCCTTTGGTCGGCGCCGTGCTGGTCGGGCTGCTGCCCGAGCTGCTGTCGGGGTTGCAGGAGTACCGGCTGCTGATGTTTGGCGCCTTGCTGCTGGGTGTGCTGTGGGTTGCACCGAGCGGTGTGATGGGCGTGCTGCGCCGCTTCGACGGCCAACCCATCGACGTTGCGCTGCCCACCAGCGGGATCGCCATGCCGACGCGCATCGGCCAGCCGGTGAGTGCGCGCGGGCTGAGCATGCGCTTCGGCGGCGTGCAGGCGGTGTCGAATCTGCACTTCACCGCGCCCGCGGGCCGCATCACCAGCCTGATCGGGCCCAACGGTGCCGGCAAGACCACCGCGCTGAACATGTTGAGTGGCTTCTACCAGCCGAGCGCCGGTGCGTTCGCGCTGGGGTCGCGTGAGCTGCAAGGCCAGGGCACGCTCGGCATCGCGCGCAGCGGCATCGCGCGCACGTTCCAGACCTCGTTGTTGTTCGGCAGCCTGAGCGCACTCGACAACGTGGTGATCGGCATGCACCGCGGCCGGCTCGGCCCGCTGTTCGGCGCAGCGCGGCGCCACGACGCACGACACGTCGCGCGTGCGCTGCAACTGCTCGCCTTCTGCGGCTATGCCGGCCGGCCGAGCACGCCGGCGTCCAGCCTGCCGCACGTGGACCGACGGCTGGTCGAGATCGCGCGCGCGCTGGCGATGGATCCTGACGCGCTGCTGCTCGACGAGCCGGCTGCGGGCCTGTCGCTGGCCGACAAGCAGCGGCTCGCGCTGCTGCTGCGGCGCATCGCCGATGCCGGCGTGACCGTGCTGCTGGTCGAGCACGACATGGCGCTGGTGATGGGTGTGAGCGACCAGGTGGTTGCACTCGATGCCGGTGTGCCGCTGGCCACCGGCGCGCCCGCCACCGTGCAGGCCGACCCGGCGGTGCGCCAGGCCTATCTCGGCGAAGCGATGTCGCTTCGCGATGTCGGTGCGCGCCGTCTTTCGCGCACTGAGGCGCCGGAGTTGCTCGGCGTGGGCAAGTTGGTGGCCGGTTATGGCGCCGAGCCGGTGTTGCACGGCATCGACCTGCAGGTGCGGCAGGGCGAAGCCGTGGCCGTGCTGGGCGCCAACGGCGCCGGCAAGTCCACGCTGATGCGCGCGCTCGCCGGACTGCACCGGCCGGTGCAAGGCGGCGTGCACGTCGGCGGACGGGATCTCGCACAACTCGACGCGGAGCAGATCGTCGCGCACGGAATCGTGCTGGTGCCCGAGGGTCGCCAGGTGTTCGCGGAGTTGAGCGTGCGCGACAACCTGCGCCTCGGCGCGTTCCTGCAGTCAGACGACCTGGATGTGTGCATCGAACAACAGCTGCAGCGCTTCCCGCGCTTGCGCGCACGCCTGCACCAGCGAGCCGGCTTGCTGTCGGGCGGCGAACAGCAGATGTTGGCGATCGGCCGCGCGCTGATGAGCCGTCCGCAGATCCTGCTGCTGGACGAGCCTTCGCTCGGCCTGGCACCCAAGGTCATCACCGAGTTGTTCGTCACCCTCGATGCGCTGCGCCGCGATGGCATGACGCTGCTGCTGGTCGACCAGATGGCAGGCCTTGCGTTGACACTGGCAGACCACGCCTACGTGATCGAGGGCGGTCGTGTCGTCGCGCAAGGCAGCTCGGCCTCGCTCGCGACGGATGATGTGCTGGCGCGCACCTACCTGGGCGCTGCATGACACCGCACGTCGTGCGCGCGATCTCGCTCGTGGTGCTGGCCGTGTGCTGATGGCGTGCTACGGCCAATCGATTCCGAGCACGCGATCACGAACGACGGCCGCCATGCCGCATTGATCACATTTCGCGCATCGCGAGCTCGTGCGGCTGGTCCACGCCATTGCAGTAGTGCGACATGTTCTCGCCGATCAGCTCGGGCTCGCCCGCATGCACGTGCGCGACGCCCAGTTGGGCCACGCCGCCGACCCACCGTGTCGTGACGACGAGTGCGTCGGCATCGGTCTGGTCGAACTGCGACGTGTGCCACACATGGATGCGCTGCCCACACAGCGGACAAAACAGTCGATTCAAGCGGGCGATCGTCGCCATCCCCACCCTCGCGCATTTGGAACGCCCCCGCTCCATCGGACACCCATGCTCCCGATGACGGCCGCAAGCATTGGCGAGCGCGGATGTTGCCATCGAAGCCCCGGGTGAGTCGGAGCAACAGTGTGCAGTTTGACATCGCCATCGCCCGCTTGGGCGGCACTGCGCGGAACGGAACGTGCGAGCAGTGCCGAGCGATTTGGCGCTCAGGTCTACCGTGGGTTGCTCGATGATGCGCCGCGCGACTTGAGGTGCTTTTCCACTGCGTCGGCACTGTCGCCCGCGGCCTGAACGGCCTTCTTCAAGTCGTCGGTGGACACACCGAACTTGTGGGCCCAGTTCCGCAGTTCGTGATCCTGGTTGACGTTGATCCGTTTGCGGTCCTGACCCCCGCGTTGGGTACGATCGTCTGGCATTTGCGTCTCCTGCTGCTGAATGCGCAACCACGCAGGCTGCCCAGGTTCCCGGCAACTGTCGTTCCTTCGTTCCATGTGCCGCCATCCCATGCATTGCTTCGCGTGGCGACCTCGACGCGAGGCTCTCGGAAGTCACTCGATCGTGGCAACTGTCGTTCCCACCCGCACGGCGCAGACCGACGAGCGCGGGCCGCGGCATAAGCGAGGCGCGGATAAGCAAGCTCAAAACGCTTCGTTGGCCGAACGCGAGGCGCTGCGTATGGTCACGCCATCGTTGTTCGGTGGGAGTGCCATGCACCTGGTCAGCATCTCTGGGAGTACGTCGCGTCAGTGCGCTCGTCATGGTTGTTGCAGCACGCGCATCGAGCGCGCCGGTGTGCGCATCGAGCACCACGATGCGATCGCGGTGCGCGAGTTGCAGGCGCAGGCGCTGATGGACGGCGACGTGTCTGACGCGCAGATCGCGCAGGCGCACCGCAGCGCTCGCACGGGCGCAGGGCGTGGTGATCAGACACGCCGATCTACAAGGCGGCCTACAGCGGTTTGCTGAAGGTGTTTCTCGACGCGCTGCCGGCCGACGCCTTGCGCGGCAAGCCGGTGCTCGCGCTGGCCACCGGTGGCAGCCCCGGTCACCTGCTGGCGATCGACTATGCGTTGAAGCCGGTGCTGTCCGCGCTCGGCGCGCGCTACATCGTCGATGCGGTGTACGCGGTCGACGGTCAGTTGCAGCAAGACGAGCACGGCGGATTTCGTGCCGATGCTGCGCTGCTCGATCGCCTCGATGCGGCGCTCGACGCTATTGCTGCAGCGCTCTTCGGCGACGGCACCGCGGCCGCACCGCAGCGGCGCGTCGCCCGAAGTGGCCGAGGGGCTAGTGGCGCTGCACTGTTGACCGTTCGGCTCGACGCACTGCTTGTCTCCTCGGCTCGCAACAAGGGCCGTTGCCTCCCACTTGGCCTCGCGAGGTCGGGAGGGAGGGTTTTCATTTCTGGAAGAAGGGTTGCCCATGTCATCGCGCACCGGATCTCAGCCCACCTCGCGCCGCGCCGCACTGGCGCTGCTCGCCGTGACGGCTGCCGCATGGTCGGTCGGTGCCCGCGCGCAGGGCGCCCAGGAACTGCGCATCGGCTTCCAGAAGGGTTCATTCAACCTCGTGCAGCTGAAGAGCCTGGGCGCTGCTGGAAGCGCGCCTGCCGGGCACGCGGGTCAGCTGGGTGGAGTTTCCCGGCCGGGCCGCAGCTGCTCGAAGCGTTGGCGGTCGGCAGCGTCGATTTCGGCGGCTGTGGGCGATTCGCCGCCGGTGTTCGCGCAAGCCGCCGGCAAAGACCTGTACTACGTGGGTGCCGAGCCGGCCAAGCCCGACAGCTCGGCCATCCTCGTCAAGCCCGATGCGCCGCTGAAGACGCTGGCCGATCTCAAGGGCAGACGCGTCGCGCTGCAGAAAGGATCGAGCTCGCACTTCCTCACGGTGCAGGCGCTGAAGAAGGGCGGCTTGTCGTGGATCGGACATCCAGGCGGTGTACCTGCCGCCGGCCGATGCGCGCGCGGCGTTCGAGCGCGGCGCGGTCGATGCGTGGGCGATCTGGGATCCGTACTACGCGGCGGCCGAGGTGGCGGGCGGCGTGCGCGTGCTGGCCACCAGCCGCGGCCTGACCGAACAACAACACCTTCTACCTGGCGTCGCGCGCGCTCGACGCTGCGCGAGCCGACGTTGCGCACGCTGTTCGCCGTGCTGACCGAGGCCGATGCGCACGTGCAGGCCCACCGCAAGGAGGCCGCTCAGCGCTATGCCGATTTCGCGGGCCTCGGCTTGGCCACCGTGCACCGCGTGCTCGAACGCCGCCCGCCGTCGCCGGTGGGGCCGTTGACGGCGGCGCTGGTGGCCGAGCAGCAGCAGGTGGCCGATGCGTTCGCGCAGCTGCAGTTGATCCCCAAACCGATCCGTGTGGCGGACATCGTGTGGCGCCCGGGCGCCGCGGTGGCGTCGCGCTGAGCCGTCGAACCCAACCGGAGACGTCCATGAGCCTGAAGATCCTGTGGTTCATCCCCACGCACGGCGACAGCCGCTATCTCGGCACCACGCACGGCGCGCGCCACGCCGACTTCAACTATTTCAAGCAAGTGGCAGTGGCGGCCGACACGCTCGGCTACGAAGGCGTGCTGCTGCCCACCGGCCGCTCGTGCGAAGACCCCTGGACCGTGGCGTCGAGCCTGATCGATGCGACCCGACGCTTGAAGTTTCTGGTCGCGCTGCGGCCGGGGCTGGTCACGCCGGTGCAGCAGGCGCGCATCGCGGCGACCTTCGATCGGCTGTCGGGCGGCCGGCTGCTGGTGAACCTGGTGACCGGCGGCGACCCGCAGGAGCTGGAAGGCGACGGCCTGTTCCTCGACCATGCGGGGCGCTACCAGCTGTCGGAGGAGTTTCTGACCATCTGGCGCGAGGTGCTCGCGCGCAGCCACGACGGTGGCACGCTCGACTTCGCCGGCGAGCAGCTGCAGGTGAAGGGTGCGAAGGTGTTGTACCCGCCGCTGCAGCGGCCTTATCCGCCGCTGTTCTTCGGTGGCTCGTCGCCGGAGGCGCACGAGCTTGCCGCGCGCCAGCTCGACACCTACCTCACCTGGGGTGAACCACCGGCGGCGGTGGCCGACAAGGTGGCCGACATCCGTGCCCGTGCCGCGCGCCACGGCCGCACGCTGAACTTCGGCATCCGCCTGCACGTGATCGTGCGCGAGACCGAAGACGCCGCATGGGACGCCGCGCGCGAGTTGATCCAGCATCTCGACTGCCGACACAGTGGCGGCGGCGCAGAAGAAGTTCGCGCAGATGGACTCGGTGGGCCAACAGACGCATGGCTGCGCTGCACGACGGCCGTTTCGACCCAGCACGAACGTGCGCAAGGGCCTCGAGGTGGCACCCAACTTGTGGGCCGGCGTGGGCCTGGTGCGCGGCGGTGCCGGCACAGCGCTGGTCGGCAACCCCGAGCAGGTGGCCGCGCGCATCCGCGAGTACGCCGAGCTCGGCTTGCGAGTACTTCATCTTGTCGGGCTACCCGCACCTCGAAGAGGCGTATCGCTTTGCCGAGCTGGTATTCCCGCTGCTGCCGCTGGGCGTGCGCGAACGGATTGCACAGCCATCGCTGAGCGGCCCGTTCGGCGAGATCGTGGCCAACGACATCGTGCCGAAAGCCTCCGCGACCCGCGGCACGCGGGCAATCGCGGCGGCCTGAAACCCAACATCACGAAGGACACCATGCACATGAGCGAGATCGATGGCGCCGTACTCGGCCTGGGTGGTTTGCCTGACAGCGTGCGCCACTTTCGCGCGCAGCTCGATGCATCCGAGAGCCCGGCCACCCTTCGCCAGGCCACGCGGGTGCCCGGGCTCGGTGTGCAGGTGCGCGGGCTGGGCAAGCACTTCGGCGAGCGCCGGGTGCTCGACGGTGTCGACCTGACGATCGAGCCGGGTTCGTTCGTCGCCGTAGTCGGCCGCAGCGGCTGCGGCAAGAGCACACTGCTGCGCCTGCTGGCCGCGCTCGATCAGGCGAGCGCCGGCACGCTCGCACTCGATGGTGCACCGATCGCGGCGCAGCGCGCCGACATCCGCATCATGTTTCAGGACGCGCGTCTGCTGCCGTGGAAGCGCGTGATCCACAACGTGGCGCTCGGGCTGCCCGCCGCCGGTGCGTTCGTGCGCGCGATGCAGGCGCTGGAGCAGGTGGGCCTGGGCGATCGCGCGCACGACTGGCCGGCGGTGTTGTCGGGTGGGCAGCGCCAACGCGTGGCGCTGGCGCGCGCGCTGGTGCACCGGCCGCGGCTGTTGCTGCTCGACGAGCCGCTCGGAGCGCTGGACGCGCTCACGCGCATCGAGATGCACCGCCTGATCGAGTCGTTGTGGCTGCAGCACGGCTTCACCGCGCTGCTGGTGACCCACGATGTGGCCGAGGCGGTGGCGCTGGCGGACCGCGTGATCCTGATCGAGGACCATCGCATCGCGCTGGATCAGGCGGTGACGCTGCCGCGACCGCGCTCGCACGGTGACGCGGCGTTCGCTGCCCTCGAAGATCAGATCCCAAGCGCGAGCTGCGCTCGACGAGCCCGATGTCGTCGCACCGCCTGCCGCCTCGGCGAGCGCTGCGGTGCACGTGCCGAGCGGCCAGGCGGCCAACGACAAGCTCGAGGTGCTGCGCTACGGCGCTTGATCGCGGGCGCCACCTCTTTCGAACACAACAGGACCATGCACATGAAACACGATTCCTCCCGCCGCAGCTGGCTGCAACGCGGTTTGCGCGCAGGCGCCGCCCTGGGTCTGGCCGCTGCGCTGTTGCCGGCCTTGGCACAAAACAAGGCCGAGACGCTTCGCATCGGCTACCAGAAGTACGGCACGCTCACGGTGCTGAAGGCGCGTGGCGATCTCGAGAAGCGCCTCGCTGCGCAGGGCATCGAAGTCAAGTGGACCGAGTTCCCGGCCGGGCCGCAGTTGCTCGAAGGGCTGAACGTCGGCTCGATCGACTTCGGCACGGTGGGCGAGGCGCCGCCGATCTTTGCGCAGGCTGCGGGTGCCGACCTCGTGTACGTCGCCAACCAGCCGCCGGCGCCGACGGCCGAGGCGATCGTCGTGCCGAAGGATTCGCCGCTGAAGTCGGTGGCCGAGCTCAAGGGCAAGAAGGTGGCGCTCAACAAGGGCAGCAACGTGCACTACCTGCTGGTGAAAGCGTTGGAGAAGGCCGGCGTCAAGTACGGCGAGGTGCACGATGGTGTTCCTGCCGCCGGCCGATGCGCGCGCGGCCTTCGAGCGCGGCGCGGTCGATGCGTGGGTGATCTGGGATCCGTTTCTCGCGGCGGCCGAGAAGCAACTCGGCGCCAAGCGTGTTGGCCGACGGCAAGGGCTTGGTAGTCGAACCACCAGTTCTACCTGGCCTCGCGGTCCTACGCCGACAAGCGCCCGCAGGTGATCCAGGCCATCGTCGAGGAGCTCGCCAAGCTCGACCGCTGGGCCGAAGGCAACGCCAAGGGAAGTCGCCACGCTGCTGGCGCCGCAGATCGGGCTCGACGTGGGCATCACCGAAGTCGCGGCCGCGCGCTTCGCCTATGGCATCCAGCCGATCAACGCCGCGGTGGCCGCCGAGCAGCAAAAGATCGCCGATGCGTTCGCCGACCTGAAGCTGATCCCCAAGCCGATCCGCATCCGCGACGCGCTGCCGAAGGCGCTCGCGACCGCGTCACGTTGAAACGCCGGCAGTTCACACCACGAGCATCATCATGGCCGCACGTCGGGTCCACACCGCATTCGTCCAACGCGCGCTGCCCTGGGCGCTGCCCGTGTTGATTCTGTTGACCTGGGAGCTGGCCTCGGTGAGCGGCTGGTTGTCGACGCGGGTGCTGCCGGAGCCGCTCGCGGTGGCGACTGCGTTCTGGAACTTGTGCGCACCGGCGAGCTGTGGCAGCACGTGTTGGTGAGTTCGGGGCGCGCGCTCGCGGGCCTGGCCATCGGCGGCGGACTGGGGCTGCTGCTCGGCTTGTTGACCGGCAGCTTCCGCAGCCTGGAGACCTTGCTCGACACCACCTTTCAGATGGTGCGCAACATCCCTGCGCTGGCGCTGATCCCGTTGGTCATCCTGTGGTTCGGCATCGACGAGAGCGCCAAGCTCTTCCTCGTGGCGGTGGGCGTGTTCTTCCCGATCTACCTCAACACCTTCCACGGCATCCGGTCGGTCGACAAGGGCTTGATCGAGATGGCGCGCAGCTACGGGTTGTCAGGCTGGGCGCTGTACCGCCACGTGATCCTGCCCGGCGCGCTGTCGTCGGTGTTGGTGGGCCTGCGCTTCTCGCTCGGCCTGATGTGGGTGCTGTTGATCGTGGCCGAGACCATCTCGGCGCAGTCGGGCATCGGCTACCTGACGATGAACGCACGCGAGTTCCTGCAGACCGACGTGGTGCTGGTCGGCATCTTGCTGTACGCAGCGCTCGGCAAGCTGGCCGACGCATTGGCCAAGGCCCTGGAACGCGGCTGGCTGCGCTGGCACCCGGGCTACCAAAGCGCGGCGACGTGACCCACACCTGCGCCCGTCGACAGCTGTCTCACAGATGCCGGGTCTCCGCCAGTTCATCCCACCACCGGTTGTCGCGACCGTTGGCGTACTTGACCGGCGCGGCAATGAGCTCTTCCGGCGTCGCGTTGTCGAGTGACGCGAGTTGAACCGAGACGTGGTGCCCACCGATTTGCTCGACATAGCCGCGACCGAAGGAACGGATGCCGCAGTGACGGCAGAACAGGTGGTGCGTGCTGTGGGTGTTGAACTGGTAGTCGCTGAGGGCGTCCTCGCCGGCGAGCAGGCGGAAGGCTTGCGGCTTGATGGTGGCCGACCAGTTGCGGCTCTTGGTGCAGATCGAGCAGTTGCACTTGCCCGTTCCGGCGCTCAGATCGATGTCCGCCTCGAAGCGGACTGCGCCGCAGTGGCAACTGCCCTTGTAGGTCTTCAACATGGCGCTTCAACCGCGCCGCGCGGCCTCGATCGCGGCGATGTCGATCTTTTTCATCTCCATCATCGCGTCGAATGCGCGCTTGGCGGTGGCGCGGTCGGGGTCAGCCATCGCGGCGGTGAGGGCGCGCGGCGTGATCTGCCAAGACAGGCCCCACTTGTCCTTGCACCAGCCGCAGGCGCTTTCCTGGCCGCCATTGCCGACGATCGCGTTCCACAAGCGGTCGGTTTCGGCCTGGTCGTCGGTCGCGATCTGGAACGAGAACGCCTCGTTGTGCTTGAACACCGGCCCACCGTTCAACCCGATGCAAGGAATGCCGGCCACGGTGAACTCGACCATCAGGACATCCCCCTGCTTGCCGTCGGGGTAGTCGCCCGGTGCGTGGTGGATCGTGCCGACCGCACTGTCGGGAAACGTCTTGGCATAGAAGCGCGCGGCGTCCACCGCGGTGCCGTCGTACCACAGGCAGATCGTGTTCTTGGGGGTCATCGTTGCTCTCCCATTGAATGGGTCTGAACCCGAGTAGCGCTGCATTTCGAGCGCAGCGACACCCGCGAATCGCGGCAATAGGCGTTCCCAGGATGTGATCCGCGTGCGATCGGACCGTCGACGCCATCGATCCCTTGCGTGATGAGGATGGCCAGCGTAGACGATCGTTAGGCCGCGGTGTGTGCCGGCCTCGCGACCGCCCCTGCGCGGCGGGCCGTGCGCGTGCGTTCGACATCGCCGCCGGTGCCGTTCAAATTGCCGCAACCGTGGCGGTCGCGCCGATTGCCGGGCTCGCGTGTTGAACGGCGGGCTCGGGATGGCCCGCCATTTCGCGGTGTCCTCAGTCGGCGCAGACGTAGCTCGCAGCGGCATTGATGTCGCCGCCGATGTGCTTGGCCTTCATCGGGAAGAGGCAGATCGGACGCGACTTGGCCACCGGGAACGTGGCCGTCACCGGTGAAGCGATGTCGATGCGCGAGGGCGCCACGCCGTTCTCCACCCAGTGGGTCAACACGTCGTAGAGCTGTTGCGTGCCGTCGGTTGACGCGTTGCCGGGCAGCGGCGGATTGGCGTTGGGATTGGTCGTGCCGTTGCTCAACCCGTGGGACATGCCGGGGATCAGGAAGAAGCGATAGAACCGTTGCACGGCCTTCAGGCTGCCCATCTCGCGCACCACGCGATTGTAGTAGCGCACCGACCCCTGCGGCATGATCAGGACGTCGGCCAGGCCGTGGTACATGAGCATCTTGCCGCCGGCGGCTCTGAAGCGATGCAGGTCGGGATCATCGGTGTTGATGTGCGCGAAGGGCCGCTGCAGCAACAGGCCGTTGTCGAAGGCGTCGCCCAGCTGCGCATACGACAGGTTGAGCCATCCGTTCGTGCCGTTGCCGGTCGGGTTCTGGAATGCGGGGGTGCCCAGCGAGGGGTTCTGGTTCTCCAGTGCAACCATGTCGGTGGCGATGGGGAAAGGCGCTGGCACGCCGGCAGGCGTCGACCCGCCCAGCCCGCCGAAGCTCGTACCTCGCGCCAGGCCGTACCAGAGGTGATTGCCGTCGAGCGTGTGCTCCCAGCTGTTGTCCACTGCGGGTGAGGGCACGGCTCCATCGCGCGTCTGGCCGTACCAGAGCTTGTTCATCGCCTGCGCTTGCACGCTGCTGACGCAGTTGGCGCTCGTGTTGAGGCCGCCGCTGGCCACGCACAAGACGTTGGCGTCGCGCGTCGGGTCGTAGCGGCATTCCGACGGATCTTCGATGTAGCCGAGGTGCTGTCCACCGACCACGTCGCAAGCGTTGATGGCCGCATTGCCGAGCAGGTTGAGTTGTCCCGCGGTGAGCGGCACGCCGCCGAGATCGCGCTGGTAAACAATCTGCGGATACAGCTCGTTGGTGATGAAGCGCGTCCAGTTGAATGCCGGTGCGCCGGCCAGGATGCCGTCGAAGTCATCCGGGTGCAGTTGTGCCAGCTTGTGCGCCTGGCGCCCGCCGGTGGAGAAGCCATCCCAGTAGGCATAGCGGGCAGGGCGTCCGTAATAGGCCTTGGTCAAGGCCTTGGTCTTGACCGCCAACTCGTGGATGCCGCGCTGCGAGAAGTCGTTCCACAGCACCGTGTTGATCGTGCCGTCGGGGTTCATCGCGAACGATCCCGAGCCGGCGGTGTGGCCGGTGTCGGTGGTTGCAGAGACCGCGCCTTCGATCGTCGAAGCGACCCGCGGCGAGGAGGTGGGCCCGGTGGCCCCGCCGGCGCCGGCCAGCAAGGTGATGTTGGTGTGCACGCCACCCGCCCAGCCGCCGCCGCCGATGGCATGGATGCGGTTGTTCCAGTTGGCACGCGCCGGCAGCCAGACCTCGATGCCGATGCCGGCCGATGTCGAGGGCAACCCCTCGGGGCCCGGATGGCCCGGTCCGACCAGCAGCTTGACCACGCACACGTCGTTGTCCGCCACGGGCGGTGGCGGCGTGGCCGGTGTGCCGGAGAGAGCGAGAGGGTCGCCCTTCTTGAAGGCCTTGACGAGCAGCACGCTGGTATGCCGGTCCGGCCTGAAGCGCTCCTTCATCGTGTCATCGCACGCCAGCAGCTTGTGGTGGTGATCGTGGCCGTGGCCATGCCGATCAGGGCCGTCGTCATCGGCGCGCGCAGGCAGCGTCGCACCAGCGGCGAATGCAGCGGCCAGAACGGCTGCTGCAGTGGAGAGGGTCATGCGCCTGTTCATATGCACTCCTTTGCACGCTGTGGTTCGGCTTGCCGCGTGCGGCGCATGCACGATAGGTCGCGGCCGGACTTGGCTCTACCAGAACCGCACCACGGTTATCAGAAGCGTGCTCGACGGCGCCCGGACTTTCCCGGACACGGTCTATTCCTCGAAGGGATGGATGGTCGTGCCGCCGGCTCGACGCCGGTGCGTACATGCCGCGCCGCACCTGGCTGGGCGTGACGCCCAGTCGCCTGCGCATCAACTCGGTCATGTGCGACTGGCTCGAGAAGCCGCACGACGCCGCGATGGCGGCGATCGACAGGGCGCGCTCGTGCCGCAGCGCGGCCACCGCCGCGTCGATGCGCAGTGCTTCGACGTAGGCGTGGGGCGTGGTGCCGAAACTGGCCTTGAACAAGCGCGCGAAGTGCTGCGGACTCAGGCCCACTTCGGTGGCCATGGTCGCCAATGAAAGCTTCGATCCGAGCAGGCTCGGACGAACTCGACAACGCGGTGCTCCTGCTGCGGGCTGAGCCGACGGCCAGCAACCGACGTGTCTGGTGCATGCGCGCAGTAGCGCGCCGACACGATGCCGAGCAATGCCACGCACAGGCCTTGCACGTACAGCCGCCCATTGGGCAAACCGCCGACCGCTTCTTCGCCGATCTCCAACGCGATGCGGCTGACGCGATCGTCGAACACCTCGTGACGCGTCTGCAGCTTGAGCGAATGCACGCGGCCGTGCGTCAAAGCCTCCACGTCGCGATCGACGAAATCGATCGCGACGCAGCGCCCGGCATCACCCTGCCACACCTCGCGATCGAACGAGAGTCCTTGCTCGTAGATCTCGATCATGCGCGGCGCCGTGCGCAGCGAGCGGGTCAAGCCGCCGCGGCTGTACCAGCGACGCCCGAAGCCCTGTTGGGCCACGAAGATGCGAGGATTCGGATGAAAGTCGTCGCGCAACTCGGCGTGGCTCGGAATCGGCATGACCGTGATCGACAAGCCCGCAACGCCGGCCGGGCAATGCGCGAGCACCTCCCGCGGCACGTTGGAAGTCGGCAGATCGTGCAGGCTCGAGAACGGCACGAGGATCCTGAGTCGGTCGATGCGGTGGGGCGGCAAGCATAGCGGCGACTCTGCACGTCACAAAGCGGCTGGGCGAAGACCCGTCAGCGCGTTCCAGTCGCGCGCGGGCCGAAGGGCTTGCGCGCCGGGCCGGCGAACGGCCCGCGCTCGCGCGTGCCACCACCACCCGATGGCTTCTTGCCGAAGGTCTTCTTGCCGAAACCCGGCTTGCCGCCGAATCCGGGCTTGCCGGTGGGCTTGTGACCGAAGGGCTTGGTCTGTGATTGCGGCTCGGGCCGCTTTGGCTCCAGGCCGGCGACCACGGCCGCCGGGATGCGCTGTGTGGTGAAGCGCTGGATGTGGTGAATCATCGCCGCGTCGCGGCGCTCGGCCAGCGTGACGGCCAGGCCCGCGCGGCCCGCGCGGCCGGTGCGGCCGATGCGGTGCACGTAGTCTTCGGCCTTCATCGGCAGGCCGTAGTTGATGACGTGGCTGATGGTGGGCACGTCGAGGCCGCGCGCGGCCACGTCGGTGGCCACCAGCACGCGCAGGTCGCGCGTCCGCATGCCCGTCAGCACGCGGTTGCGCTGGCGCTGCGGCATGCCGCCGTGCAGCGAGGCCACGCGGTGGCCCATTTCGTACAGGCGCTCGGCCAGCTTGTCGGCGTCGCGTTGGGTGCTCGTGAAGACCAGCGCCTGGTCGACGTTGCGGTCGGTCAGCAGGTGGTCCAGCAGCGCATTCTTGTGCTGCAGGTCGTCGGCCCAGTGCAGGCGCTGCTCGATGTCGGCATGGGTGTCGGTGTGCGAAGCCACGTCGAGGCGCTGCGGGTCACGCAGCAGCGATTGCGCCAGGCGGCCCACGTGGCCGCCGAAGGTGGCGCTGTACATCACGGTCTGGCGCTCGGCCGGCAGGGCCTGGCCGATGAACTGGATGTCGTCGATGAAGCCCATGTCGAGCATGCGATCGGCTTCGTCGAGCACCAGCATCTCCACATTCGCCAGCACGGCCTTGCCGGATTGCATGTGGTCCATCAGGCGGCCGGGTGTGGCGATCAGGATGTCGAGCGGGCCACTCAGCTGGCGCAGCTGCAGGCCGTAAGGCACGCCACCGACCACGGTGGACACGCGCAGGCCGCGCACGTGGCGGCCATAGGCCATCGCGGCTTTCGAGACCTGGATCGCGAGCTCGCGCGTGGGCACCAGCACCAGCACGCGCGGGCCGTGGACCTGGCCTTTCAGCGGTCGCTGCGTGGGGTCGTTGCGCGCCGCGAGCACGCGCGTCAGCGCCGGCAGCACGAAGCTCGCGGTCTTGCCGCTGCCGGTGCTGGCCGAGACCATCAGGTCGCGGCCTTCGAGCGCCGGCGGGATCGCGCGTTGCTGGACTGCGGTGGCCTCGGTGTAGCCGGCGTCGCGCACGGCGGCCAGCAGGGCGGGTTGCAGGTTCAGGGGTTCGAAACTCATCGGACTCTTTCGCAAGGTGCGCGCGCAACGGCGCGCCAAGCGGCCCAATTGCGGGACGCTGGGGTTCAAGTCACCGGGAGATCAGCTCGCGTCGAGCACCGGGCATGTGGCCGGTGCGGCGCTACGGGCAAGTCGAAGGCGACGGCATCGCCGCCGACCGCACCGCTTGCGGCGCCATGGGCCTGGAACGGCGCATGGCAAAGGTCAGAGGGGATGAACGAAACGGCTGGACATGAATCCAGCCGAGCCGGGAGTATAGCGTCGTTGATGCCCTGGCTTGCGATGCGCTCTAGATGGCCGCGACCAAAGCGGGCGCCGCCGCTCAGCTCGGTGAATCAAGGACCTTCGGCTTGACCGTCGATGCGCACCGCTTGTCCGGTCAGGTTGCGCGCGGCCGGCGAGCAGAGAAACAGCGCGAGCGCGGCCACATCGTCGAGAGCGACGATCACGCCGGGCAAGATCGCGTTGACGCGGATGCCGTGCGGGCCGAGCTCCAGGGCCAGCGATTGCATCAAGGCCACGACGGCGGCGTTGCCGGATGCATAGAGCGTGCGAAAGCCGCGCCCCGGTCTGCCGGCCATCGCCCCGGTCGCGATCAGGCAAGGGCTCGCCACCGACTGCTTCAACAGCGGCACGGCGCGCCGGGCGAAGTAGAACTGACTGTTAACATTCACCGCGATCGTGCGTTCCCAAAAACTCCCGTCGATGTCCTCGATGGGCCCGATCGGCCCGGCAATGCCGGCGTTGCTGATCAACACGTCGAGGCCGCCGAGCGCACCGCGCACGTCGTCGAACACGCCATCCACGTCGGCCGGGAACGATGCGTCGGCCATGCTGCCGGTGATGCCCGGCACACCCGAGGTCAAGCGATCGAGCGCGCTGCGGTCGACGTCGCACACGTGCACGCGCGACCCGGCCTCGTGGAACGCACGCGCGATCGCGCCGCCCACGCCGCCGGCACCGGCGGTGACCAGCACGCGCAGGTTCGGCGCAGGGCGCAGCGAGTCGAGGATCGACATGGCGCGCGAGTCTCGCCGGTCTGCGCGCAGAACCCTATGTGATCCGCGCACATCGGCGGCGGCGCTTCAATGTCGCCGTCGGCTGCACCGCCCATGAAATCGGCCGACCCGCGTCGAGCGCGACGCGCAGATGGTGCGCGACCTGGTCGAGCTGCTGCACCAGGGCGCGTCGGCCGACGAGTTCGCGCGCCGACTGGCGCTGCTCGACACGCTGCCGCCCGACGACCCCGCCAAGTCGGCGCTGGTGGAGACGGTGCGCATGGCGATGGCGGTGCGCAACCGGCTCGAGCTGCATCAGGAGCGCGAGCGGGGCTTGCTGGCGGTGATCGAATCCGCGCAGGACCTGTCGAGCCGGCTCGACCTGCAAGGCCTGCTCAAGACCATCGTCTCGCGCGCGCGCAACCTGCTGGGCTCCGATGTGGCGTGGTTGACGATCTACGACGCGCAGGCCGAGGAGTTCCGCGTGCTGGTGGTCGACGGCGCGCTGTCGCAGAAGACCTCCTTCATGGTGGCGCGGCGCGATCGCGGCGTGGTCAGCATCGTGATGTCGACGCGCCTGCCGTTCACCACGCCCGACTACCTGCACGACCACCGCTTCGTGCACGACCCGAAGCTCGACGACACGTTTCGCGAGGAGGGCATCGCCGCGCTGGTCGGCGTGCCGCTGATGACGGGCGGCGAGGTGGTGGGGCTGCTGTTCGTCGCCGATCGCTACCACCGCACGCACACGGCGCAGAGCACGTCGATCCTGTCCACGCTGGCCACCTACGCCGCCGTGGCGTTGAAGAACGCGCACGACTTCGAGCGCGCCAACGCGGCGCTCGTTGCGCGCCGACCAGGCGCGCGACGAACTGGAGCGCCACCTGCGCAACATCCAGGCCGCCATCGATGCGCACGAGCAGATCACCTCGCTGCTGGCGCGCGGCGCCTCGCTGGCCACGCTGTGCCAGTCGGTGGCGCAGCTGCTCGGCGGCAGCATGCTGGTGCTCGACGAGGCGGGCCTGGTGGTCAGCCGCGGCATCGCCGCCGGGTATGACGGCGCGCTGGCGCAGGCCCATGCGCCGCACGGCGAGCACGCGGCCGAATTGAGCCGTGCATTGCGCAACAGCCGCGCCACCGGGCGCTCCGAGGTGGCCTACCGAGTCGACGGCGAGACCTGCCGCCTGCTGCCGGTGATCGGCGGCGACGGCATCCTCGGCTCGGCGCTGCTGTTCCACCGCGGCGAGCTGGAAGAGATCGCGGTGCGCACCTTCGAGCGCAGCTCCAGCGTCATCGGCATCGTGCTGCTGTCGCAGCAGCGCATCGAAGCGTCGCGCAACCGCAATGCGGCCACGCTGCTGCGCTCGCTGGTGTCGCCGCGCCAGGACGACCCGGCGGTGCTCGCCGACCGCGCCGAGCAGCACGGCCTCGACCTCGACGCGCCCGTTGTCGCTGGTGATGGTGCAGGTGGAGAGTCCGGGCGCCGACTACGCGGCGCGCCACTTCGCCAATCTGAAGTCGCTGACGCAAGCGCTCGTCGACGACATCGATGGCGTGCTGGTCGTGATGTGCAGCGCGACCGCGGCCGTCGACGTGCGCCAGACCATCGCGCAGTGGATGCGCCAGGACCTGCATGCCGTGTACCGCGGCGCGTTGTCGCGACCGGTGGCGCGCGCGGCGGACATTCCAGCCGTGTATGCGACGCTGCGCCGCGCGCTGGCGGTGTTGGGCCGCATCGGCGTGCAGGGCCAGATCGTCGGCCAGGACGAGCTGGCCATCTACGCCACGCTGTTCGAGACCCACGACCAGGCGAGCCTGGCGTCGTTTCTCGAGGTGACCATCGGCCCGCTGCTGGCGCACGACCAGCAGCGCGGATCCGAGCTGGCGGCCACGCTGCTCGCTTACTTCGACTGCAACCAGAACGCCAAGACCACCGCGCAGCGCCTGGGCATCCATGTGAACACCGTGCGGCAACGGCTGGCCACGATCGAAGACCTCATCGGGCACTGGGGCCAGGCGGCGCGCGCGCTGGAGATTCACATCGCCGTGCGGCTGTGGAGCTTGCGCCCGCAGTAGACCCTGCGGCGCCGCGCAAGGTGCGTCTGCGCAAGGGTTTTCGCGGTGGCCGTCGACCACATCGGCCACCGGCCGCGAGTGTGCGGCCTCCACATTGATGCCCGCGATGGCCGCAAAGAGACTAGCCAACGCTCGAAGGCCGCGCCGCACCGAGTGAGCCCGGGGCGTGTCCTTCGCGCGCGATGTCGAAGAACACACACAGGAGACTTTCATGGGCCAGTCGAACGCCGCGCTGCGCGCGGGCTACGCTGTATTCGTCGCCGTGGCGCTCGCGGGTTGCGGCGGAGGCGGCGGTGATCAGGGATCGACGACAGCCCTCGCCGTCGAAGTGGACGCGCAGGGCTGCGATCCGGCGCTGGGCGGTTGCGGCGCTGAAGGCGACCGGCGCGGGCGCCCCGACGGCTCGAAAGCGTGCGACAAGATGGTGGGCTTGACGGTTGCCGCCAAGGAGATCGATCTGCCCACGCGTGGCGCGGCGGTCACGTCAGCGTCGATCGTGGCGGCCGCCGGCACTGGCGCGAGCGCCATTCCCGAGCATTGCCTGGTCAACGGCAAGATCTCGCCGATCGACACCACCGCGCCCGACATCCTGTTCAGGGTGGCGCTGCCGACCGACTGGAACGCCAAGGTCGTGATGTTCGGCGGCGGCGGCTTCGACGGCAGCATCCCGAACGTCGCCGGCAACGTGCCCGTCGGCCCGACCGATCAACTGCGGCCGCTCGGGCGCGGCTATGCCACGTTCGCCAGCGACTCGGGCCACCAGGCGGGCGCGCTCGGCTCGCAGGACGGCACCTTCATGCTGAACGACGAGGCGCTGCGCAACTGGGGTGGCGAGGCGCTCAAGAAGACGCGCGACGCCGCGGTGCAACTGATCAAGGCACGCTACGGCAAGCCGATCCGCAAGGCCTACTTTGCCGGCGGCTCCACCGGCGGCCGCGAGGCGATCCAGTCGATCACCCGCTGGCCCGACGACTGGGATGGCGCGATCGTGGCCTATCCCGCGTGGAACCAGGCCTCGGCGATGCTCGGTGGCCACCGCGTGAATCGCGCCCTCGCGCAACCCGGCGCCTACCCGAGCGTGCCCAAGCGGGCGCTGCTGCTGAAGGCCTCGCTGCAGGCCTGCGACGGCCTCGACGGCGTGCTCGACGGACTCATCAACGACCAACTGCATTGCAACGCGGTGTTCGATCCGGCGACCGCGAGCGTCGACGGCTCGCCGCTGCGCTGCCCGGACGGCGCCGACACCGGCGACACGTGCCTCTCGGACGTGCAGATCGCGGCCTTCAAGGTGGTCAACACCGACGCGCACTTCAACTTCACGCTCGCCAGCGGTGAGGACCACTACCCCGGCTACAACATCTGGGGTGCCGACCTCGGCATCACCAGCAATCCGGCGCCGATCCAGCCGACGGTGACCTTCCTGGCGTTCGGCACGTCGCAGCCGATGATCCCGATGCCGCGCACGGCGCCGTACATCAGTGTCCAGGTCGATCAGGGCATCCAGTACGGCATCACGCGCATCCCGGGCTACGACTCGCTGTCGGTCGACCCGGAGAACCCCGGCCCGTGGGGCCCGCGCTTCAGCGAGCTGAGCGCGCTGATCGATCAGCCGGTGGACCTCGACGCGTTCGCCGCCAAGGGCGGCAAGCTGCTGCTCGTGCACGGCCTCACCGACATCCTGGTGAGCAGCCGCGCCACCGAGGAGTACTACCAGCGCCTGCAGGCGCGCATGGGCCACGCAGAGGTCGACAAGTTCGTGCGCTACTACGAGGTCCCGGGCCTCGGCCATGCCGTGAGCTCGATCTTCAACGCGGCGTGGGATTCGCTCACCACGCTCGAGAAATGGGTCGAGCAAGGCAAGGCGCCGGGCCCGCAGGTCGTCGCCGACACGGTCGGCGTGCCGGGGCGCACGCGGCCGCTGTGCGAGTACCCCACGTGGGCGTTGTACAACGGCAGCGGCGACGTCAACGCCGCCGCGTCGTTCAACTGCGTGACGCACGCTGCGGTGCCACCAACGCAACGGCAGACCGCATACGGCACCGTGGTCGGCACCGACCTCTCGGCGACAAGCGGCACCTATGCATGGAAGGGCGTGCCCTATGCCAAGGCGCCGGCCGGCGAGTTGCGCTGGAAGCCGCCGGTCGACCCCGCGGCGTGGACCTCACCGAAGTACACGCAGCAGTTCGGCAACGCCTGCGTGCAAAACGGCCGGCTCTACGGCCCCGGGCTCAACAACAAGTACGACGCGACGATCGGCACCACGCTCGGCCAGCCCGTCGGCTCCGAGGACTGCCTCTACCTCAACATCTGGCGGCCCGCCGGCGCGGCGACCGACCTGCCGGTGATCGTGTGGGTGCACGGCGGCAGCAACATCACGGGCTACACCGCCGACCCGTTGTACGACGGCGCGCACCTCGCGCGCACCGCCAACGCCGTGGTGGTATCGGTGAACTACCGGTTGGGCATGTTTGGCTTTCTCAACTCGAGCGTGCTGAAGAACGGCGAGCCGCTCAACGACTCGGGCGACTTCGCCATCCTCGACATCATCAAGGCACTGAAGTTCGTCAACGGCAACATCGCCAGTTTCGGCGGGAACCCCGGCAACGTCACGTTGATGGGCGAGTCGGCGGGCGCGGTGAACGTGTATGCCGTGATGACCTCGCCGCTGGTCGTGAACGCCAGCCCGGCGCTGATCCATCGCACGATCCCCATCAGCGGCGGCATTTCGCTGGCCAGCGAGCTGCCGGCCGGCAGCATCGCGGCGCTGGCGCCGGCCTCGGCGTTCGCGGCGCAGGGCGGCCTGTTGATCGTCTACATGGTCATCAAAGACGGCCTCGCGATCGACATCCCGTCGGCCCAGGCGTACCTCGCGACGCAGACCACTGAGCAGATCGCGGCCTACATGCGCGGCAAGAGCGCCGACTTCATCCTGAGCACCGTGCTCACCTACCTGGCACCGCTCGGCGCCTCGGGCTCCGGGCCCGATCCCCGACGGCAACGTGGTGCCGGTGAGCCCGATCAACGCCATCAAGGCCGGCCAGTACACCAAGGTGCCGGTGCTGATCGGCAACACGCGCGACGAAGGCAAGCTGTTCCCGACGTTGTTCCCGCTGGCCGGCGGCACCGGCAGCGGCCGGCTGCCGAGCATGAGCGACGCCACCGTGTTCTCCATCGCGTTCAACTACGACCCGGAGGCAGCGCCGCAGACGACGCTGGAGCAGTGGATTCCGCCGGTCTACCTGCCGGTCACGACGCCGACCACCGGCTTCAACGCGGTGGCCGACAAGCTCAACCAGATCTTCTTCGGCATCGGGCGCACGGAAGTGGCGGCGGCGCTCACCACGCAGCAGAGCAACGTGTGGGCCTACCGCTTCGACTGGGACGAGCTGCCGTCGCCGTTCAACGACATCTTCGGCGCAGCGCACAGCTTCGACCTGGCGTTCGCGTTCGGCAACTTCGCGCCGTCGCTGTATTCGAACATCTCGTACACCACGGCGAACCGGCCGGGCCGCGTGGCCTTGTCGGACGCGATGATGCGCAGCATCGGCGCCTTCGCACGCACCGGCGACCCGAACAACGCCGCACTCGGCGTCCCCTGGCCCGCGTGGCCGTCGACGCTGCGGTTCGATGCCACGCCGACGGCGAAGGCGATCTCTGTGCAATAGCCGACCGGAGATGAAGCGGCCCGCGCAGTCGATGGAGCCGGCAGCGACGCTGCAGCTGCTCGTGCGGCTGCGCGTGGCCGCGGGCGTCAACCAGACCGCGCTGGCCGCCCGGCTCGGCATCACGCAGAGCGAGGTCAGCAAGTTCGAGCGCGGCGAGCGTGCGCTCGACGAGCGGCGGCTGCGAGCCTGGCTGCAGGCGCTGGATGTGGAGTGGGCCTCGTTCGCCCAGGCGGTCGATCAGGCATTGGCTCGAATGGATGCGTGCGTGGAATGACCCTTGGGCCATCGGGCCGAGGGATCGCTGCTGGCGGCGCCCGCGTCACTTTCAGACCGGGTGAGCCGTACTGCACGCGCCGGCCGAGCGCCGCGAACCCGTGGCGAAGGGCCCTTCGCGCGCATCGGGTAGAATGCCGGCTCTTGTCGCGGTTGCTCACCAACGCGGCAGTTGTCGACTGACACGGCCACGGCATCACACTTGCCGCCTGCCAAGCCCCTCCGGTCGGGTTTCATCCGATCACCCGCGGGCAGTCAGCTTCTCCATACGGCGAGCTGTTCATCCCGGTCCTCTGACTGTGTTGTCCTGACCGGGACCCGTGTGCCGCCATCGAGGCGGCTGCACCCCCATGATCACCAACCACGAACATTCAATCGTGGTGGGCAAGTTTGTTGTCTCACCACTGGTCACCGCCACCGACTCGGGCCGCTTTGCGGCTTCGGTGGTCATCCGCAGCGGCAAGGGTCGCGCCACGCACCATCGCGTGTTGCGCTTCGTGCCGCGTTTCAACTCGCGCGACAGCGCGCGGCGCTATGCCGTGGACCATGGCGTGGCCCATGCCGCGTCGCTCACCCAACAGGAGAACTGATTGGCCAAGGAAGATCTGATCGAGATGCGTGGCAAGGTCGACGAGGTGCTGCCTGATTCGCGCTTTCGCGTCACCCTCGACAACGGGCACTCGCTGGTGGCCTACACCTCGGGGCGCATGCGCCGGCACTCCATCCGCATCCTGGCGGGCGACCAGGTGTCGCTGGAACTCTCGCCTTACGACCTGACCAAGGGCCGCATCACGTTCCGCCACATCGAGCAACGCACGATGGGGCCGCGGCCGGCGCGCCGCACATTTCGTTGAGTGGCGCGCGCAGCCGCGCGCACCGCTCGTGTTCTCGCGTCGCAAGCCGATACCGGCCGCTGCGCACGCATCGTTGAAAGGAGCCCTCAGTGGGCAGCAAACTTTACGTCGGCAATCTCGCTTATTCGATGAGCGACCAATCCCTGCAGAGCCGCTTCGGCGATTTCGGCACTGTCGTGTCCGCCAAGGTGATGATGGACCGCGACAGCGGCCGCTCGAAGGGCTTTGGTTTCGTCGAGATGAGCTCGTCCGACGAAGCGCAAGCCGCGATCCGCGGCCTGCACGGCAAGTCGATCGAAGGCCGCGACATCGTGGTCAACGAGGCACGCCCCAAGGAATCGAGCGGTTTCGGCGGCGGCGGTCAGCGTCGCGACTCGGGCGGCGACTCGTACGGCGGCCGTCGAGGCTACTGAGCGCAGGGCACGATCAATTCAGCCGGACGGCCACATCGAAGTGCCAGGTCCGGCGGATTTCGATCACGTCGAAGTCGCTCGCCAGCCGAGGCGAAAACGCCTGGTAAGGCGTCTGGCTTTGCACGATGCGCCGTATCGCTTCGTCGACCTCGGCCACGCCGCTGGAGATCACGAAGGTCACTGACTCCACCGATCCATCGCTTCGAATGGCCACAGTCACCACGGGATTCGTGTGCGGCTGTTTGGCCAACTTCGCGGACGGTGTCGACCGGCGTGTTGAAGTGGATCTTGCGGGACCACGCCTCGGCGTACTGAACGAGTTCGACGTTGGGGTCGGTGCGGCCCCATAGCCTGGCTCGGCGCGCGCTGCTCCACGAAGGTGGCAGCGGCGAGGGTGGGCGCGCGGCAGCGGCCTCGCGGCGAGCGGCCTCTTCATCGAGCTGACGCCCGATCGCTCGACGCACCGCTTCACGTCGGGCCACTTCCTCTTGCTCGGCCGCGATCCGCGCGGCCTCTTGGCGCGCCGTGGCCTGTCGAGTGGCCTGCTGGCGCTCGGCTTCGCGCACGCGCGGATTCCTGTCGTGCGGCCTCTTGCCGCTGCGCTTCCAGCTGTGCTGCCGCGAGGCGTGCCGCTTGTTGGCGCTCGGCCTCGAGTCGTGCGGCCTCCACGCGCGCCGCTTCCTGACGAGCGGCCTCTTGCCGCTGCGCCTCCAGCTGTGCTGCTGCGAGTCGAGCGGCCTGTTGGCGCTCGGCTTCCAGTCGCGCAGCTTCGACGCGCGCGGCTTCCTGTCGCGCAGCCTCTTGCCGCTGCGCCTCCAGCTGTGCTGCTGCGAGTCGAGCGGCCTGTTGGCGTTCGGCTTCCAGTCGCGCAGCTTCGACGCGCGCGGCTTCCTGTCGTGCGGCCTCTTGCCGCTGCGCTTCCAGCTGTGCTGCCGCGAGTCGAGCGGCTTGTTGGCGTTCGGCTTCCAGTCGCGCAGCTTCGACGCGCGCGGCTTCCTGTCGCACAGCCTCTTGCTGCTGCGCCTCCAGTTGTGCCGCGGCCTGTCGGGCGGCTTGCTGGCGTTCGGCTTCCAGTCGCGCGGCTTCGGCACGCGTGGATTCCTGTCGCGCAGCCTCTTGCCGCTGCGCTTCCAGTTGTGCCGCGGCCTGTCGAGCGGCTTGCTGGCGCTCGGTCTCCAGTCGCGCAGCCTCGACACGCGCGGCTTCCTGTCGAGCAGTCTCTTGCCGCTGCGCTTCCAGCTGTGCCGCTGCGAGTCGAGCGGCTTGCTGGCGCTCGCTCTCCAGCCGCGCAGCCTCGACGCGCGCAGCTTCTTGCGAACAGCCTCCTGCCGCTGCGCTTCCAGCTGTGCCGCTGCGAGTCGAGCGGCTTGTTGGCGCTCGGTCTCCAGCCGCGCAGCCTCGACACGCGCGGCTTCCTGGCGAACAGCCTCCTGCTGCTGCGCTTCCAGTTGTGCCGCTGCGAGTCGAGCCGCTTGCTGGCGTTCGGTCTCCAGCCGCGCAGCCTCGACACGCGCGGCTTCCTGGCGAACAGCCTCCTGCTGCTGCGCTTCCAGTTGTGCCGCTGCGAGTCGAGCGGCTTGTTGGCGCTCGGTCTCCAGCCGCGCAGCCTCGACACGCGCGGCTTCCTGGCGAGCCGTCTCTTGCCGCTGCGCCTCCAACCGTGCAGCCGCGACGCGCGCGGCTTCCAGTCGCCCAGCCTCATCACGATTCGCAGGGGTCACGATCTCCGGCCTCGATGCGCTTGGCGCAATCGCGAGGGCGGTCGTTGGCGCAGCAGGAACGGGCGGCACCACCAACGCGGGCCTTGCGGCCTCGAGCGGGGGATTGGCCACCGGCGCTTTGCGCTCGGCGCGCGCAGGCGACCTGGGTGCGTTCGGGGTCGGCCTCACAGCCGCGGGCGGCTCGATCGGTCGCTGCGGCGACGGCTGCGGGGCCGGCTGGACCTCGGGCTTTGCCGGTTTGACAGGCGCCGGAGCGAGCACGATGCGCAGAGCGGGCACCTCGATCCGCCGCTCTCTCCAGGGGAAGGCAAAGCCCGGCAGCCCCAATCCCTGGCCACCGAAAGTCAGCTGCAGCACCAGGATGTGCGTGAGCGCGGAAGATAACAGCGCCACACCCGTTCGCCGGCGATTGCGCAGCTTGCGACCGAGCGGGTCGGGGTCCTCCCCAGGCCAGTACGCCAGCGGCTCGGGCACATCCACGGGGCGTGGCGGTGCCACCTCGGAGACGTTTGCGATCCGCATGCGGGCCATTGCGCGGATTCTCACAGGCTCCGAGCGAACCGTTGTCGTGGCGACGCCGCGCACACCCAAGAGAGGGGGCCGAACCACCAAGCGTGCAAGCATCGGCACACCGATTGCGCGTCGCCCCCACGGCGGCCCTGGGCCGCGCCGCAGGTATGCTGAGTCCATGCCGGTCACCGACGTTCTGCTTTGGATCCTCAGCGTCGGGCTGATGGTCGCCGGGCGTTGTCGGTGCCGTGATGCCGGTGATGCCGGGCGCTGCCCTCGTGCTGGCTGGCACCGTGCTGGGCGCGTGGATCGATGGCTTCCAACGCGTCGGCGGGTGGACGGTCGGCGTACTCGTCGCGTTGGCGTTGCTGTCGTGGGTGCTCGACTACGCGGCGGGGGTGCTCGGTGCAAAGAAGGTCGGCGCCAGCAAACAGGCGCTGATCGGCGCCGCGCTGGGCACGGTGGCCGGACTCTTTCTTGGCTTCGTCGGCGTGCTGGTGATGCCGTTCGTCGGCGCTGCAGCGGGCGAGTACCTGGCGCGGCGCGATCACCGGGCTGCGGCGCGTGTGGGCGTGGCCACCGGCCTCGGGCTCGTCGTCGCGATGATCGCCAAAGTGGTCATCGCGTTCGTGATGATCGGCGTCTTCGTGGTCGCATTGCTCTTCTAGGGGGCGCCGCGCCGAGCACCGACGGCGTCGGCGCTCGAGGCCGCACGGCGCCGCCGGCTGTCCACTGGTTTGCGGCCATCGGGCTGACAGTCGCGCTGGCCGCTCGATGCTTCGGATTGCGTTGGACATCCAGACACTCCAGGAGGTGGCCATGTCCAAATTGCGCACCCGCGTCGGACTGTTCATGCTTTGTGCTGTCTGGCTGCTCGGCAAGACGGCCGAGGCGGCAGAGGTCAAGGTGTTCACCTCCAGGGCCATCGCGACCGTGCTGGAGAAGACGGGCTCCGAGTTCGAGCGCGCCACGGGTCACAAGCTCGTCGTCGTGTCTGGATTCAGCCCGGTCTTCGTCAAGCAGATCCGCGATGGCGAGCCGTTTGACCTGATCGTGGCGCCGCCATCGACGATCGATGCGCTGATCAACGAACGCCATGTCGTCGCGCCAACGCGAACGATGCTCGTGCGTTCGGGTTTTGGCGTCGCGGTGCGCTCCGGCGCGCCCAAGCCGGACATCAGCTCGGTCGAGGGCTTCAAGCGCGCGCTGCTCGACGCGCGGTCGATCGGCTACATCGCCACGGCAGGTGTGCCACAACTGATCGATCGGCTCGGACTCGGCGAGGCGCTCAAGGCCAAGACCACGGTCTCTCCCACCGACACCGTCGTCGAGCAGGTGGCCAAGGGCGAGATCGAACTCGGGGTGGTGGTCATCACGCAGATCGTCACCACGCCCGGTGTGGACCTCGCCGGCCCATTGCCGCCCGACATCCAGTACCACATCACGTTCGCCGCAGGCGTCAGCGCGACATCGAAGGCGCCGGATGCCGCGCGAGCGTTGATCGAGTTCCTCACCGGTCCTGCCGTTGCACCCGTTATCAGGCAGCAGGGCATGGAGCCGGTCCGGTAGCGCGCGGCACGCGCCGTGTTCGTGCACCGGCGCGATCGCGCCGGTCGCGTCCCAGCGGAGGTGCTGTCGCCCTGCAGGACGGCGGTCGTCGGGCGCAACACCTAACCTGTATTTGCAGCTGACCAAACGTAACCGCTGCACCTAACACGGTTTCGCGCGGTCGATCTGCTCTTACATGTGTGTCCGCGACAAGCGTGGGTGCGCTCACTTGCTTGTTTGGCAATCACGCGAAGCGTGAATTCGGCATTCGCCGATGTAACCCCACAAACGGATGTTGATTCGATCACTGCCTTGCGCAAGGGCCGTCGGTAGGCTCCCTCACAACAACAAGTGGCAGAAGTTGTTTCAGCGCGAGGCCGCGTTGAAGCATCGACGGATTGCAAGAGGGAGCAATGACATGCCAAGACCGACGTCGCTGAACATCGTGCTCAACGGGGTGCCCAAATCGGTGCCTGTCGCGGACGGTAGCGAACCGCTGTTGTTCGTGCTGCGCAACAAGCTGGATCAGGTCGGTCCCAAGGTCGGCTGCGGTGCCGAGCAGTGCGGTGTCTGCACCGTGCTGGTCAATGGCGCCGCGGTGCGCTCTTGCTGTGCCGAAGTCAAGTCGATCCCCGGTGGCGCCGACGTGCGCACGCTCGACGGACTGGCCGAGAACAAGCATGGCAAGCCCAAACGGCTGCATGCGCTGCAACGTGCCTTCATCGAAGAGCAGGCTGCGCAGTGTGCGTTCTGCTCCAACGGCATGATCATGAGCGCGCTGGCCTGGCTCAACGGCCGCGCCGCCCGCGGCGAACGCGATGTGCCGAGCGACGATGAGGTCAAGCGCTTTCTCTCGGGCAAGGGGCCCGGCGCGGTGTCGGTCACGCTGTGCCGCTGCGGTGCGCACCTGCGCATCGTGCGCGCCATCCAGCGCGCCGCCAAAGACATGCGCCATGGTGGCTTCGATCGCGGCCGCGACGACGACGACGGCGACGATTGCTACGACGACGATCGCAGTGGTCCGTTCAAGGGAGGCCGTTGATGAACACCGCTGTCCAACTCTCGCGGCGCCGCTTTCTGGCGGCCAGCGGCCACCTGACGGTCGGCTTCAGCCTGACGGCCACCCTCAACGGCCTGGCCACTGCAGCGTCGACGACTCCCGACGGCCGGTTGGCCGTCGACTCCTGGCTCGAGATCAGCGGCGGCAACGACACGCTGGTGACGATCTACGCCGGCAAGGTCGAGCTCGGCACCGGCGTGCGCACCGCGCTGACGCAGATCGTCGCCGAGGAACTCGCCGTCACGTTCCAGCAAGTGGCCTATGTGCAGGGCGACACCGACCGCACGCCGGGCAGCCAGGGCTACACCGCCGGCAGCAAGACGATTCAGAACGAAGGGCCGTCGCTGCGCCTGGCCGCGGCCACGGCGTTTCAGGGATTGCTGGGTTTGGCGGCTGCGCAATTCGGCGTTTCCGCTTCTCAGCTGCGCGCCAAGCACGGGCGCATCGGCATCGGTGAGCACCTGCGCGGCAGCAAGACCTATGGCCAATTGGTCGGCAGCCTGACCTATCAGATGACCAGCAGCACAGCCGTGCCGCTGAAGCCGACGAGCGAGTATTCGATCGTCGGCAAGTCGGTCAAGCGCGTCGATCTGCCGGGCCGCTTCACCGCGAAGACCGGTTTCCTGTCCGAATTCAAGCTGCCGGGCATGTTGCATGCGCGGGTGGTGCGTCCGGCCGGGCGCAATGCCACGTTCGTCGGCTTCGACGCCGCGTCACTGGCTTCGGTGCAAGCGATTCCGGGCGTCGTGCAGGTGGTGCGCCAGGGCAACTTCGTGGCCGTGGTGGCCACCGATGAGTATGCGGCGATGGTCGGCGCGCGCACCTTGCGCGTGAACTGGACCGCGGGCGCCGCCATGGTTCCGCAGTCGATGCTGCGCACGGCGTTGCAGGATCCGGCCAACATCTACGCCAGCGGCAACGAGATCAACACCGGCAATGTTGATGCCGCGCTCGCGGCCTCGGCCGCCACGGTCAGCGCCAGCTACTTCACGCCGTTCCAGATGCACGCCTCGCTGGGCCCCTCGTGCGCGGTGGCCGACGTGAGGATGGGCGAGCAACGCGCGAGCGTGTGGTCGGCCACACAGGGCCCGTTCCCGCTGCGCGGCGCGCTGTCGGTGCTCTTGGGTCTGCCCGAAACATCGGTTCGCGTGATCTACGTCGAGGGCTCGGGCTGCTACGGCCACAACGGCGCCGACGACGTCGCGGCCGAAGCCGCGTTGGTCTCCAAGCTCGTGGGCAAGCCGATGCGCCTGCAGTGGACGCGCGCCGATGAGCATGGCTGGGAGCCGTTGACTCCGGCGATGGTGCACAACATGCGCGGCGGCGTCACGGGCATGAGTTGCATGGCCTGGGAACACGCGGTGTACAGCCCGAGCCACAACGCGCGGCCCAGCCTCGCGGGCGCGGGCAACCTGCTGCCGATGCAGCATCTGGGCGGGGCGCCTGCCGATGCGCCGAACCTCGGCGCCAACTCGGCCACGCGCAACGCACCGGTCACCTACACCTTCGCCAACAACCGGCTGATCCGCAACTTCGTCAAGAGCTTCAACCTCGTGCCCGGCACGCGCAAGGCCGCGTTGCCGCTCACCTGGTCGCTGCCGCGCAGCTCGGCGTTGCGCGGCCTGGGCGGCTTCTCCAATTCGTTTGCCAACGAGTCGTTCATGGACGAGCTGGCCAAGAAGGCCAATGCCGATCCGCTGGCGTTCCGACTGCAGCACACCGGCGACGCGCGTGCCGCCGCGGTGTTGCAGGCGGCGGCCGACCGGGCCGGCTGGGGCCGTGCGCTGTCGGCGCCGCGCGGCTTCGCAGCGGGCCGCGGCATCGGTTTCCTGCGCTACGAAACCATCGAGGCGTACGTTGCCACCGTGGTCGAGGTGCTGGTCAACAAGAAGACCGGCGCCGTGCAGGTCACTCGCGTGGTGGTGGCGCACGACTGCGGGATGATCATCAACCCGGACGGACTGCGCAGCCAGATCGAGGGCAACGTGATCCAGGGCGTCAGCCGCACGCTGAAGGAAGAAGTGAGCTACAGCGGCGACCGCATCACCAGCACGGCCTGGGAAGACAAGCCGGGCGAGCTGGGTTACTCGGTGCTCAACTTCGACGAAGTGCCCGACATCGAGATCGTGCTGATCGACCGCCCGAGCGAGCCCTCGTGGGGCGCGGGTGAAGCGGCCATCGGCTGCCTGCCTGGCGCGATCGGCAACGCCATCTGCAACGCCACCGGCGCGCGGGTGCGCAGCCTGCCGATGACGCCCGCCGTCGTGAAGGCCGCATTGGGCGCCTAGACCCGGCGGCCGGCGGTCATGTGTTGCCGTTGCGCTCAAGGCCAAGGCCAGCGTCAAGCAATACCATCTGACCGATCTCGGCGAGATCGCCGTCAACCCTCTCATCACGTCGACTGACCGGGTCGGTTGCCTTGCCCTGAACGACAAGGGGCAAGTCGCAGGGTCCGCGTTCTTTCCCGGCGGCATCAACGAGCATGCGTTTCTCTACAGCGACGGCGTGCGGCTGGATCTCGGCACCCTGGCCGGCGGCTTCAGCGCCGGCTGCGGCATCAACGACAAGGGGCAGGTCACGGGGTACTCGCGGTACGTGAACCCCTTGGTCCAGAAGACGATGTGGCATGCGTTTCTCTACAGCCACGGCGCCATGCAGGACCTCGGGCTCCTCGTCGGCGCCCCGCTGCACGCCTTCAGCGTGGGCTACGGCATCGAAAAGAAAGGGCGCGTGACGGGGTATGCGCCGATGTTGGGCGAAGCAAGTCATCACGCGTTTCTCTACAGCGACGGCGTCGTGCAGGACGTGGGAACCCTCGGCACGTCCTCGAGCGAAGGCAATGCCATCAACGACAAGGGACAGATCACCGGGTCGGCAGGCGAACAGGCGTTTCTCAACACCGGCGGCCACTTGAAGATCCTGGGCACCCTTGGTGGCTCCAGGAGCGTGGGCTACGGCATCAACAACAAGGGACAAGTGACCGGGGCTGCTGACTTGGTCGGCAATGTCGCGCGACACACGTTTGTCTACGGCCACGGCGTCATGCAGGATCTCGGCTGCCTCGACGGCGATACCGATTGCCATGGCCTTGGGATCAACGAAAAGGGACTCATCGCGGGCGTGTCCGGCACTTGGAATTTCGCTGACTTCACCACTCGGCGCGCCGTCTTGTACAGCGCGGGCACGGTGCGGGATCTGAATGAACTCGTCGATGCCAGCGGCGCCGGGTGGCATCTGCACATGGCCGATGGCGTCAACAATTCAGGCCAGATCGTGGGCAAGGGCATCTTCAACGGCGGTTGGCACGCGTTCCTTCTTACCCCGGTGAAGAAGGGCAAGCCGGACGACTGACCGCTGCGTTTGGCGCTGCGACGTAGGCCAGCTACTGGCAGGCCGCAGGAACCTCGTCAAAGATCGCCGGGGTGAGAGATTTGTCGGCGAGGACGTTGCCGCTGATCGTCACATCGCCGCAATTGCCGGCGTTCCAGAAGCTGTTTTGCTCCCCACGCGAGTTGAGCGTCCAGACCCGGTTGTTGCGGATCGTGTGGCCGCCCGTGCAGGTGGCGCCGGCCTGCGCCCACACCATCAAGCCGAGGTTGACGTAGATGCCGTCGCTGCGGTTCTGATAGATGCGGTTGTTCTCGATGCTGATGTTGTGCCCACCGGAAATACCGGCGCCCACGTTGGCCACGTTCACCACGATGTTGTGATGCGCGCTGACGTTGCCGCCACCCAGATCTCCGATGTTGAACCCGGTGCCCGACTTGCTGAACCTGTGCCCGCCGCGAAGGCGGTTGTAGGCAATCTCCGTGCGTTCGGCTTCCAGCCCGGGCGACTTGAAAATGCTGATGTGATCTTCCACCCCATCGGTGGTATCGCCGTGCAGCACGCCGTAGCGCATGCCCGGCATCGCATCGGACACGTTGCAGGTTACTTTGCTGCCGGAGTCGCCACCCGTCACGCCATCCATCTGAATCATCTGCCCGCGCGGCCGCGGCCCGCGCACGTTGTAAACATAGTTCCGATCCATGATGATCGGATGGCGCGAGCTGGCCGCATACACGCCCGACGACACGTCGTGAATCACGTTGCGCTCGATCGTGATGTGGCTGGCTCGCTCGATCTCCACGCCCTGGGTGCTGGGGTCACCCGGCGAGCCGCATGGCCCGATCTCGGAATCGCGGATCGTGACGTGGCTGACGCCCTTGATCACGATGCACGAGCCGCGAGTCGTGGTGATGTGCAGGTTCTCGATGACCTGCCCTTCCTTGGCGACGATCTGCCCGCTCACCGGCTTGCCCGTGATGGTGGCCGGCGTCGGCATCGCGCCCTTCGACGAGGTTTTTGCGGCCGCCGCGGCGGTGCGTTCGGACTCCGTCGCTGTCGGGGTCGCCGCTTGCGCTGTGCCGGTGAGTGAGCAACCCGCCAGCACGACGGACGCTATCCCGCATACTGCCGCGAGGCCGATCTCTGAGGTCGTCGCGGCGACCCCGCCGCTAACCAGCATCTTCAACGCCGCACGCATGACACTCCGCTTCGCTGTGCCTCACGAGGCCCATGGTGCGATATTGAAGCATCTCGCGTCGCACGGCTGGCCTGGGGCAGTTTCGGTCTCGGACTGTTGACCTCGCGCCCTCTACGGACGAGGCGCACCGGCCGTCGCCATGTGGCTGGGGCAGCCTGCGGGCCGGCAAAGTCCTATACCGATCGGCCGAGCGCTGCTCGGTCCGATGACCGCCGCTCAGTTCGACGACATGAATCCGCCGAAGAAGGCCGCGAGCGCCTCGTGCGCATGCAGCGGCAGCACGTGGGCCACGTACTGGTCGGGGCGCACCACGACCAGCGCGCCCGCCACACGATCGATGCCGCGCAGATCGAAGATGTCGGGGCCGCTCTTCAGATCCGGCGCAAAGATCTTCTCGTAGTCGCGCAGAGCGTGCCGTCCCTTGCGCGGCAGCAGCAAGGCGGGCATCGATTGAATGTCCAGCTCGCGATGCGATTGCTGAAAGATGGCGCGCAGGTCGAACACCGAGTCGATGTCCTGGCCCGCAGGCGTGTGCCGGCGCACCGGTGAGTGGGGCGCTTGCTCCAGAAACGCACACAGCGCGCGCACGCCGCCCTCGATGTTGAGCAGGTCGTTCGCGCCGGCAAAGGCATACAACCGCCAGCGGCCGTCGGCCTTGCCGGCGTGGCCCAGTTGCACCGGCCTGGCATCGCTGATGCGCACCACCGGCGCCGAATGGAATCGCGTGCCGATCACGAAGCCGGTGGCCAGGTGCTGATGCGTGCCATCGCCGCAGATGACCGACGGGCCGTAGTGCGTGCCCATGCCGGCCGTGAAGCGGGCATGGCGCTCGAAGTAACGCTGGAACTCGAGCGGGTCCACGCCGTCGGCCTCGCCGGTGGCTGCCTGCTTGGGGCGATCGCTGAACATCTTGGCCCACTCGCGATCGAAGTCGATCAGCTCCTGCGCGACCACCTGTCGCTCGGCCGAGTAGGTGTGCAGCAGCTCCGGTGCGCACTGCTTGCGCAGCACCGCGGCCAGTTTCCAACCGAGGTTGAAGGTGTCTTGCATCGAGAAGTTCATGCCTTGCCCGGCCTTGGGGCTGTGCGTGTGGCATGCGTCGCCGGCGATGAACACACGCGGCAGTTGTGACCCGATGCGCTCGACCGGCACGTCGTCGTACTTGTCGCAGATGCGCTGGCCGATCTCGTACACCGACCACCACGGCACCTCTTTCACCTCGAGCGTGTAGGGGTGCAGGATGCGCTGCGCCGCGGCGATCAGCCGCTCCACCGTGATGTTGCGGCTGGCCACGCGCTCCTCGCCGTCGAGCTTGTCCATCTCCACGTACAGGCGCACCAGGTAGCCGCCCTCGCGCGGGATCACCAGCAGATTGCCGCCATTGGCCGACTGCACGGCCACCTTGTAGCGGATGTCGGGGAAGTCGGTCACGGCCAGCAGGTCCATCACGCCCCAGGCCTGATTGGCCGAGTCGCCCACCAGTTGGCGGCCGATGGCCTTGCGCACCGCGCTGCGCGCGCCATCGCAACCGACGACATAACGCGCCTTCACGATCTCGATCCGGCCCGCATGGGTCGCATCGGTGCGTTCCATCTCCACGGTCACGGGAAAATCCGTCGCGCCGCGGTCCACCGCCACGTCGAGCACGCGGCGCGAATAGTGCGGCTGCAACCGGCTCGGCGATTGGCGCATCACGTCGAGATAGAAGTCATGCACCCGCGCCTGGTTCAGCACCACGTGCGGAAACTCCGACAGGCCGTCTTCGGTGTCCTGCACACGGCCGTGGCGCACGATCGTCTCGGGCCGCTTCTCGTCGGGTTTCCAGAACGTCACTTCATTGATCCAGCAGGCCTCGCTCAGCACGCGCTCGCTGAAGCCGAAGGCCTCGAACATCTCCATGGTCCGGCAGGCGATGCCGTCGGCCTGGCCGAGCTGCAGCGGGCCTTCCTTCTGCTCGACGATGCAGGTGCGGATGTCGGAGAACGCCGCCATCTGCGCGGCCAACGTCAGGCCCGCGGGCCCGCAGCCGACGATCAGCACGTCGACCTCGGCCGGTGCGGTGTCGGTATGCGGCGCGGCCCGAGCGTCCGCCGGCGCGAGTCGAGGATCGCCGGGCCTGAAGCCATCGAGATGAAATTGCATCTGCGTATCGCTCGTGGGTCTCTCTTGGCCGCAGCCTACCGCAGTGCGCGCTCGACAACGCTGTGTCGAAATTGTCGCGCGCCGGCGCGGCGTTCGCAGCCGACAAGCCCCGCTCCGGAACCGAAGTATTGACCGGCGGTGGACAGCAGCACCCGTCCGGGAGTACGGTCCTCGCCCTGCCAAAAAGAGAGGAGATCGCCATGCACCGGCCATTGATCCCACGAGCGCTGCAAGCCCTGGCCGCGTGCCTGTGCTGCGGCATCGCCAGCGCGCATCCGCTCGACCCGCTCACGGCCGACGAGATCATCGGTGCCGCCAACGTGCTGCTGGCCGGCGGCGCGGCACAACCGGGCGCCATCTTTCAGAGCGTGGAGTTGCGCGAGCCGCCGAAGGCCGCCGTGCTGAACGGCAGCGCCCGCGACCGCCAGGCCACGGTGTTCTGGCGCCAGAACAAGCAGAGCTTCACCAGCACCGTCAACCTGCGCGATGGCAGCTTCACGCGGCCGCAGGTCATACCGCGCACCCAGGGCCAGCTCGGCCTCACCATCACCGAGGTGGTGGACTTCAGCTTCGCGTTTCAGGATCCCGCCTTCCTGCGCGCGCTGGCGTTGCGCGGCATCACGTCGCAGCAGCAATTGCAGCAGGTGCTGGTGACGCCGCTCACGCCCGGCAGCTTCGGTCTGCCGGAAGAGCAGCGCCGCATCGTGAAGGCGCAGATGTACTACACCGAGGGCGCCAGCATCAACCTGTACGCACGGCCGATCGAGGGCATGCAGGCCATCATCGATCTCGACGAACGGCGTGTGCTGCAGGTGCTCGACACCGGCGTCGTGCCGGTGCCGATGGCGACCCACGAGTTCGACGAGGCCAGTGTCGGCGCGCTGGTCGGACTGCGGCCGCCACTGAAGCCGCTGCAGGTGACGCAGCCGCAGGGCGCGAACTTCCGCATCGACGGCAACTTCGTCGAGTGGCAGAAGTGGCGCTTTCACGTGCGCTTCGAGCGCCGCGCCGGACCGGTGATCTCGCTGGTCACCTACGACGGGCGTTCGGTGCTCTACCAAGGCTCGTTGGGCGAGATCTTCGTGCCGTACCAGGATCCCGGCCCCAACTGGTACTACCGCACCTACATGGACGAGGGCGAGTTCGGCTTCGGGTTGATGGCCTCGCCGCTGACGCTCGGGCTCGACGTGCCTGCCAATGCCGTGCTGCTCGACGCACTGGTTGCCGCGGCGCTGCCCGACCCCACGGTGCCGGTGGTGCCGCTGCCGCTGCCGCGCGTGGTGGGCGTCTTCGAACGCCTGACCGGCGATCCGGCGTGGCGCCACTTCGAGAGCTTTCGCGGCCGCTACGAAGGGCGCGCTGCGGTGGAACTGGTGGTGCGCAGCATCTCGCAAGTGGGCAACTACGACTACCTGATCGACTGGGTGTTCACGCAGAACGGCGGGCTGCGTGCCGAGGTCGGGCTCACCGGCATCGACGCACCCAAGGCCATCGCGGGACACGCTTTCGGCGAGCACGGCAATCGGCACAGCGCGCCGATCGCACAGCAGTTGGTCGCGCCGTACCACAGCCACCACTTCAGCTTCCGCCTCGACGTGGACATCGACGGCCCCGACAACAGCTTCATGCTCGGCCGATTGAAGCAGACGCATGCCCCGGGCCCGCGGCGCAGCGTGTGGACGCTCGATGAAGACGTGATCGCCAGCGAAGCCGAGGGCCGCATGGATGCGCACGAGCACGGCATCTGGCGCGTGGTCAATCCCAATCGCCGCAACGCGTTCGGGCAGCCCACCGGCTACGTGGTGGAGAGCCACGACTACGAGGAGCCTCTGCTGGCGTTCGACGACTACCGGCGCGCGGCCTTCATCGCGCATCCGCTGTGGGTGACCGCGCACGACCGCGACGAGCGCTACGCCGCCGGCGACACGCCGAACCAGCACCCGGGCTCGCCGGGTCTGCCCAGGTTCGTGGGCAATCACGAGCGCCTGGCCAACCGCGACCTCGTGCTCTGGCTGACACTGGGCCATCACCATGTGACGCAAGCCGAGGACTGGCCGGTGATGTCGATGAAGAAGATGAGCTTCGAGCTGCGTCCGTCCAACTTCTTCGACCGCAACCCGGCACTGGATCTGCGCCGCGCGCCGTTCGAGGTGGTGACGCCGCTGCGCTGACGCTCGGCCTGTCGAACACCGTGCGCCGGGTCGCGCCGCGCCGACCGGCGGCGCGCGCTTGCGCGCGGGCGGCCACGGTTAGCATCCGGCCACCGCCAACAAGATGGACCGCCCCATGCGCGATACCTGGCTTGCGCTGTCGTTTGCATTGGTGCTCTTGAGTGGCTGCTCGTCCGACAAGCCTTCGACCTATCAGGGCTACGTCGAAGGCGAGTACGTGCACGTGGCCTCGCCGGTGGGCGGGCGCCTGCAGCGGCTGCTGGTGCAACGCGGCCAGGCCATCGATGCCAAGGCGGCCTTGTTCAAGCTGGAGGCCGACGAGGAAACGGCGGCCAAGCAGCAGGCCGACGAGCAGCTCAAGGCCGCCCAGGCGCAACTCGCCGACCTGCGGGTCGGCCGGCGTTCTCCCGAGCTCGAAGTCGTGCGGGCGCAACTCGCGCAGGCACAGGCGGCCGAGGAGCAGGCCGCGCAGCAGCTCAAGCGCGACGAGGCGCAGTTCGACATCGGCGGCATCGCGCGCGCCCAGCTCGACGATTCGCGCAGCAACCTGGCGATGAAGGCGGCGCGGGTGCGCGAGCTCGCCGGACAACTGCAGGTGTCCAGGCTGCCGGCGCGCGAAGAGCAGATCCGCGCGCAGGACGCCCAGGTGGCCGCGGCGCGCGCCCTGTCGAGCCAGCTGGCCTGGCGCTTGAACCAGAAGGAGGTCGCTGCGGCCCAGGCGGGGCTGGTGGTCGACACCCTGTACCGCGAAGGCGAATGGGTGCCGGCCGGCAGCCCGGTGGTGCGTTTGCTGCCGCCCAAGAACGTCAAGGTGCGCTTCTTCATGCCGGAAGCATTGGTCGGCGGCATCAAGCCCGGTCGCAAGGTCAGCCTGCACTGCGACGGTTGCGAAGCCGCCGTGGCCGCGACGGTGAGCTTCATCGCCGACGCGCCCGAGTACACGCCGCCGATCATCTACAGCAACGAGACGCGCGCCAAGCTGGTGTTCATGGTCGAGGCCCGACCCGCGGCAGAGAGCCCGCAAGCGCTGCGTCCGGGCCAGCCGGTGACGGTGACGCTGCAATGAGCGCCGCACGGCCGATCCGAAGGCCCGCGCTGCGGCTCGCGCTGAGCGCCTGGCGACGGGGCACCATGAGCCCGCCGCGCAGCGAGGCTGCGATCGATGTGCACGGCTTGAACAAGCACTTCGGCGACAAGCACGTGGTCAACAACCTGTCGATTCGTGCCGATCGCGGCGAGATCCTCGGCTTCCTCGGCCCCAACGGCAGCGGCAAGACGACGTCGATCCGCTTGATGTGCGGCCTGCTGACGCCGGATTCCGGCTCGGGCACCTGCCTGGGCTACGACATCCGCAAAGAGAGCGACGAGATCAAGCGCCACGTGGGCTACATGACGCAGCGCTTCTCGTTCTGGGACGACCTGTCGATCCGCGAGAACCTCGACTTCGTGGCCCGCATGTACGAGATGGACTCGCGCCGCGAGGCGGTGGACCGTGCGATCGAAGATCTCAACCTGACGGCCCGCGCCACGCAGCTGGCCGGCTCGCTGTCGGGCGGCTGGAAGCAGCGGCTCGCGCTCGCCGCCTGCATGTTGCACCAGCCCGAGTTGCTGCTGCTCGACGAGCCCACCGCGGGCGTCGACCCGAAGGCGCGGCGCGAGTTCTGGGAGGAGCTGCACGCGCTGGCGGCGCGCGGCATCTCGATCCTCGTCAGCACGCATTACATGGACGAGGCGGAACGCTGCCACAAGCTCGCCTACATCGCCTACGGCAGCCTGATGGCGCAGGGCACCGCAGCGGAGATCATCGCGGCCCAGGGGCTCACCACGTGGGCGGTGCTTGGCGGCGATCTGTCGGCGGTGGCCGGCCGGCTGCAGGGCGAACCGGGCGTCGAGCAGATCGCCGCCTTCGGCGCGGCGCTGCACGTGACCGGACGCGACGCCGCTGCGCTCGAGGCCACGCTGCGGCGCGCGACGGCCGACACCGCGTCGCGCATCGAACCGGCGGAGAGCGGGCTCGAAGACGTGTTCATCCACCTGATGAGCCGGGCTTCCGACAACTTCGGCACCAAGCGATGAAGGCCTTCTCGGTTTCGCGCTGGTGGGGCATCGTGCTGAAGGAGTTCTTGCAGCTGCGGCGCGATCGCATCACCTTCGGCATGATCGTCGGCATTCCGATCGTGCAGCTGCTGCTGTTCGGATACGCCATCAACACCGAGCCCAAGCACCTGCCGACGGCGGTCGTGATCGCGGACCACAGCGAGTTCACGCGCAGCTTTCTGGCGGCGATGCAATCGAGCAGCTACTTTCAATTCGTGGCCGAGCTGCCGACCGAGGCCGCCGCGCGCGCCGCGCTCGCGCGCGGCGACGTGAAGTTCGTGGTGAACATTCCGGCCGACTTCACGCGCCGCCTGTTGCGCGGCGAGCGGCCCGCGGTGTTGATCGAGGCCGACGCCACCGATCCGGCGGCGGCCGGCGCCGCGCTCGCATCGGTGAGCCACCTTGCCGCGTCGGTGGCCAAGAAGGATCTCGGCGGCGCGCTGGCCGCGCTCGGCGGCGGCGAGGCGCCGTTCGAGGTGCGCGTGCACCGGCACTACAACCCAGAGGGCCTGACGCAGCACAACATCGTGCCGGGACTGATGGGCGTGATCCTCGCCATGACGATGGTCATGATGACCGGCCTGGCGATGACGCGCGAGCGCGAGCGCGGCACGATGGAAAACCTGCTCGCCATGCCGGCGCGGCCGCTGGAGGTCATGACGGGAAAGATCGTGCCGTACGTCTTCATCGGCCTGATCCAGTCGACGATCATCCTGCTGGCCGCCCGTTATCTGTTCAACGTGCCCTTCGTCGGCAGCATCGCCGTGCTCTATGTCGTGGCGCTGCTCTTCATCTGCGCCAACCTCACGGTCGGCATCACGCTGTCGTCGCTCGCGCAGAACCAGCTGCAGGCGATGCAGCTCACGTTCTTCTATTTCCTGCCGTCGATCCTGCTGTCCGGGTTCATGTTTCCGTTCGAAGGCATGCCGCGCTGGGCCCAGGCCATCGGCTCGGTGATTCCGACCACCTATTTCATGCGCTCGGTGCGCGGCATCCTGCTCAAGGGCAACGACTGGGTCGACCTCTGGCCCCACATCTGGCCGATGCTGTTGTTCACGACCGTGGTGCTGTCGATCGCGTTGCGCTTCTATCGCAAGACCCTGGATTAGCCATGAAACGAATCTGTTGCGTGGTGTGCGCCGCGGTAGCAGCCTGTGCGAGCGAACCCGTGCAGCCGCCGGAAGTTGCCAAGCCTGCCAGCTACACGCCGGGCCCGGCCGTGGAGCAGACCGCCGCGGCCGGCGACATGCACGGCGGCCATGCGCAGCGTTTCATCACCGGGCAGGACATCCCGGCGCAATGGTGGATGCTGTTCCGCTCGCCCGCGCTCGACGGGCTCGTGCGCCAGGCCTTGGAGAGCAGCCCCACGATGGCGCGCGCCAGCGCCAGGCTGCGCCAGGTGCAGGAAGAGCGCGATGCGCTGTCTGGAGGCAGCCGGCTCCCTCGAGTGGACGCCACGCTGTCGGCCAACCGCATCGACGTGAACCCGCAATCGCTCGGTGCGCAGAACCTGCCGTTCTCGACGCCGTTCAATCTCTTTCTCGCCTCGGTCGGCGTGTCGTACCACTTCGATCTGTTCGGCACCACGCGCAACGAACTGCAGGCGCTGCAAGCCGAGATCGACCATCAGCGCTACGAGCTCGAAGCAACGCGCCTGATGCTGGCCGGCAACGTGGTCACGGCGGCCATCCGCGAAGCGTCGCTGCGCGAACAGATCGCCAGCTGCGAACAGATCATCGCGCTGCAGCAGCGCCGGCTCGGCATCGTCGAGCGGCTCGAGCAGCTCGGCACGGCCGCGCAGGGCGACGTCGTGGCGCAGCGCCTGGAGCTCGCGCAGACGCGTGTCCTGCTGCCGGATCTGCAGCGCCAGCTCGAGCAGGTGCGCCATCGGCTCGCCATCTACGTGGGCCAGGCGCCGGGCGCGGCGCAGCTGCCGCAGTTTCGCCTGGCCGACCTGCAGCTGCCCGCGCAACTGCCGCTGAGCCTGCCTTCGGAGCTCGCACGGCAGCGGCCGGACATCCGCGCCGCCGAGGCGCTGCTGCAGCAGGCGGGCGCGAGGGTGGGCGTGGCCACCGCGAATCTCTATCCGCAGATCACGCTGTCGGCCAACGCCGGTTCGCTCGCCACGCACGCGGGCGATCTGTTCGGCGGCGGCACCGCGTTCTACCTGTTGGGGGCGTCATTGACCCAGCCGATCTTTCGCGGCGGCGAACTGCAGGCGAAGCGCCGCGCGGCGGTGGCCACCTACGAGCAAGCCGCGGCGGCCTACCAGGAGGTCGTGCTGCTGGGGCTGCAGAACGTGGCCGACGTGCTGCGCGCGCTGCAAGCCGATGCCCAGCAGCTGCACGAGCGCGCCGACGCGGCCGCGCAGGCGCGACGCCACTACGACATCGTGTCGGCGCGCCACCAGGCGGGTGGGGTCAGCCAGTACCTGCTGCTCGATGCCGAGCGAAAGCTGCAGTCCGCGCTGCTCGACCGGACGCGCGCCGTTGCCGATCGGTATGCCGATTCCGCTGCGTTGCTGCAGGCGCTGGGCGGCGGCTGGTGGAAGGAATAGGCGATCAGCGCCTGCTGTGCCGGGGCACCTCGTGCGGGCCACCGGGCTGCACGGGGAATCGCCAGAACATCGGGTGCGCGCCATCCGCTTCGGGCGATTTCGGCGGGTAGGTCGGCCAGCGTCTGGATGGACTGGCCGTCGCATCCCGCGCGATCGGCCGGTACATGGGCAGCTTGCATGGCTGCTGCTGGAACCTGCGGCGGGCAGACGCGTCGGTGGGGTCAACACATGAATAGGTCATGGTGGAGTCGACGCCCGAGGCGGGCTTCTCGTTCCCGTTCAGCGCCGTCGATTCCTGAGCGCGGGCGGCGGAGGGCGACGCCAGGCACGACGCAACGCACAGGCAGACGAAGATGCGGTGCGCGGGATCGAGACGCCACAGGGTGGTGAACGGAAACACGCTCATGGTGTGGGCCGCAGTGTGCTCCTGGCCGGCCACGCCTTCGGCGAGGAGGGCGGGGACCGATTGACCGCCGCCGACTTTGGCGCGCTGCGCCGCCGTCGCTACTCGGGCTTGAATCCGATCGACTGCAGCACCGCGCCGACGCGGTCGTGGTCGGCCTTCAGGCCGGCCACGATGTCGTCGACGCCGCGCGCAGCGCCGACGTCGAAGCCGAGTTCGAGCAGGCGCTCGCGCACCGCCGGTTGCGTCAGCACCTTCAGCGTGGCTTCGCGAACGCGCGCCTGCGCCGCGGCGCCGGCACGTCGGGCGTGCACCACAGGCCCATCCACGCCAGCGCCTCGAGCTTCGGGTAGCCGAGCTCGGTGAAGGTCGGCACGTCGGGCAGCACCGGGCTGCGCTTGGGCGTGCTGACGGCGAACGCCTTGATCTTGCCGCTCTTGATCAGCGGCAGCGAGGTGCCGATGCCGTCGAACATCAGCGGCACGTGGTTGCCCATCACGTCGGTCAGCGCCGGCGTCGAGCCCTTGTAGCCGACGTGCGTGAGGTCGATGCCGGCGGCCTGGTTGAGCAGCAGGCCCAACACATGGCTCAGCGTGCCCGGGCTGTACGACGCATACGTTGACCTTGCCCGGGATTGGCCTTCACGTAGGCGATCAGCTCCTTCAGATTCTTGGCCGGGAAGCTCGGGTTGGCCACCAGCACCAGGCCGCCGCGCGCCAGCTCGGCCAGCGGCCGCAGCGACTTGCTGCATGTCGATCTTCAGCTTGACGATGTGCGGGATCTCGCTGACCAGCGAGTTCACGGCCACCAGCAGCGTGTGGCCGTCGTGCGGCGACTGCAGCAGGTCGTTGACCGCGATCGCGCCGGCCGCACCGGGCTTGGGCTCGACGATCGCCGTCTGTCCCAACTCCTTGGCCAGCGGCTCGGTGATCAGCCGCGCGATCAGGTCGGCGGTGGCGCCGGCCGGGCCGGCGGCGATCACGCGCATCGGCTTGCTCGGAAAGGCTTGTGCGAAGGCGCGCAGTGGTGCCAGGGCGCGCCATGCGGCCGCCGCCAACCAGCTGGCGGCGTGTGAGAGAAGGGATCTGCTTCATGCTTGCAGAGTCTTTCAAGTGGACACCGCGGATCCGGCGTCGCCGGGCCGCTGAGGCGCCAGGCGTCGGGGTTGGGGTCAGATCATCCAGCGCATCATGGCCAGCGCCAGCGCGGCGAGGAACACGGTCTCGCCGATCATCAGGGCCACCGGCTTGATGCCCACGGTGGCGAGTTCTTTCAGCTGGGTCTTCATGCCGATGGCGGCGATCGCCGCCACCAGGAACCAGCGCGATGCATCGCTGCCGAGCGCACTCAGCGGCTTGGGCAGCCAGCCGGTGCTGTTGATGGCCACCAGCACCGCGAACGCCACCGCGAAGCCGGGCAGCAGCGGCGGCCGTTTGCCTTCGCTGGTGCCGTCGGCGGCAGCGCGTGCGCGCGTGATCATCGACGGCCACCACGATCACCGGCAGCAGCATGGCCACGCGCAACAGCTTCACCAGCGTGGCGGCATCGCCGGTTTCCGGCGACAGGCTGTAGCCCGCGCCCACCACCTGCGCCACGTCGTGGATCGTGCCGCCGAGGAAGATGCCGGCTTGCTGCGGGTTGAGGCCGAGCGCCTGCACGATCATCGGGTAGGCCACCATCGCGAAGGTCGACAGCGCCGACACGCCGATCACGGTGAACAGCGTCGCGCGTTCCTTCAGCGGGTGCGCCGGCAGGGCGGCCGACAGCGCCAGCGCCGCCGACGCGCCGCAGATCGCGGTGGCGCCGCCGGTCAGCAGGCCGAACAGGCTCTGGAAGCCGAGTGCGCGCGCGACCACCATCGACAGCGTGATCGTGATCGCGACGCTGGCCACCACCAGCACCACCGGGCCCCAGCCGAGCGCCATCACCTGCTCCACGGTGATGCGCAGCCCGAGCAGCGCGACGCCGATCCGCAGCACGGTGCGTGCGCAGAACTCGATGCCCGGCGCGCACGGGGCGCCGTCGCCGGAAAGAAAGTTCATCGCCAGCCCCAGCAGCAGCGCGAACAGCAGCACCGGCGCGCCATAGTGCTGGCCGAGGAAGCCGGCGGCGGCGGCCACCACCGCGCATGCGATCACGCCGGGGAACAGCGAGCGCGCGCGGTTCATGCTCGAGTCGATGGCGATCAACACGGCGTCACGCGGTCGGCAGCTTGTGGTCGACGTACTGCTCGCGCAGCTTGTTCTTCTGCACCTTGCCGGTGGCACCGAGCGGGATCGCGTCGGCGAACACCACGTCGTCGGGCGTCCACCATTTGGCGATCTTGCCCTCGTAGAACTGAAGCAGCTGCTTCGCGCGTCAGCTCGGCGCCGGGCTTCAGCACCACCACCAGCAGCGGGCGCTCGTCCCACTTGGGATGTTTGGCGGCGATGCACGCGGCCATCGCCACCGACGGGTGCGCCATCGCGATGTTCTCGAGATCGATCGAGCCGATCCATTCGCCGCCGCTCTTGATCACGTCCTTGCTGCGGTCGGTGATCTGCATGTAGCCGTCGGCGTCGATGGTCGCCACGTCACCGGTGGGGAACCAGCCGAGGCCGTTGGCGTCGTAGCGCAACGGGTCGCCGCCTTCGCCCTTGAAGTAGCTGGCGATGATCCACGGCCCGCGCACCATCAGCTCGCCGGCCGCCTTGCCGTCGTGCGGCAGCTCCTCGTCGTCGTCGCCGACGATCTTCATGTCCACGCCGAACACCGTGCGACCCTGCTTGGCCTGCACCGCCAGGCGCTGCTCGCCGTCGAGGGTGGCGTGTTTGCTCTTCAGCGTGCACGCAGTGCCCAGCGGGCTCATCTCGGTCATGCCCCAGGCATGCAGCACCTGCACCGCGTAACGCTCCTGGAACGCACGCATCATCGCCGGCGGGCATGCCGAGCCGCCGATGATCGTGCGGCGCATCGTGCTGAACTCGAGGTGGTTGGCCTCGACATGGGCCAGCAGGCCCTGCCACACCGTGGGCACGCCGGCCGACACGGTGACGCCTTCGGCCTCGAACAGCTCGTGCAGGCTCTTGCCGTCGAGGAAGGGTCCGGGGTACACCAGCTTGGCGCCGACCATGCACGCGATGTAGGGCAGGCCCCAGGCGTTGACATGGAACATCGGCACCACCGGCAGGATGGTGTCGCGTGCCGAGCAGTTCAGCGCATCGGGCAGCGCGGCGGCGTAGGTGTGCAGCATCGTCGAGCGATGGCTGTACAGCGCACCCTTCGGGTTGCCGGTGGTGCCCGAGGTGTAGCACAGCGACGAAGGTTCGTTCTCGTCGAACGTCGGCCAGGCGAACTCGGACGACGCGTCGGCAATCAGCTCCTCGTAGCACAGCAGCCCGGGCACCTTGCCGGAGACCGGCATGTGGGCGCGATCGGTCATCGCGACGAAGGCCTTGATCGTCTTCACGCGGCCGGCGATCGCTTCGATCAGCGGCAGGAACGTCAGGTCGAAGAACAGCACCTGGTCTTCGGCATGGTCGGCGATCCACACCAGCTGGTCGGGGTGCAAGCCGCGGGTTCAGCGTGTGCAGCACGGCGCCGGAGCCGCTGACCGCGTAGTACAGCTCCATGTGGCGGTGGCCGTTCCATGCCAGCGTGGCCACGCGCGTGCCGTGCTTGACACCGAACGCCGCCAGGGCGTTGGCCATGCGGCGTGCGCGTGCAGCCAGCTCGCGGTACGTGGTGCGGTGGATGTCGCCCTCGACGCGGCGCGACACGATCTGCTGATCGCCGTGATGGCGCTCCGCATGGGTCAGCAGCGAGGAGATCAGCAGCGGTTGCTGCATCATCGATGCATTCATGGTGTCTCCAGTTCAGTCACGCCGCTTGTGCGGCGCGTGGCAGGGTCGGGGCCGGCGGGAGCTCGGCGGCGCATGCCTTGTCGGTTTCGTAGCTGCGCGCCGCGAGCATGAAGGCGCCGACCGCCAGCAACGCGAACAGCGGTGTGGCGCTCAACGCGGCCACGAGGCCGAAGGCGTCGGACAGCAGGCCGGCGACGAGCGGGCCGGCAGCCAGACCGAACAGGTTCTGGAACAGTGCGAGCACCGACGAGCCGGTGGCGCGCACGCCGGGGTGCACCACGTCGATCACGATCGCCGACACCGGGCCGACGGTGCAGGTGGCCATGAAGCCGCCGAGCGCGATCAGCGCGAACTGCGCAGCCGAACCGGCCGCCAGTGTGAACGCCGCGACCAGCACGACCATCGACAGCAGGCACAGCAGCGCCATCGTCGCCAGCTTGAGGCGCGGGCGGCGCATGCCGGCGCGGTCGACCACCGCACCCCACACCACCGCGCCGGCTGCGCCGGCGAGCACCACCAGCGCGGCTTGGATGCCGGCCTTGTCCGGGGCGACGCCGTGCACGCGGTTCAGAAAGCTCGGCAGCCACGACCACAGCGCCGACACCACGATCAGTTGCGCGGCACCGCCGATGCACACCCACAGCATCGTGGGCGCCCGCGTCAGCACCTTCACGATGTGCAGCGTGGCCGCGAGCAGCGACTGCCGCTTGGCGTCGAGCGCCGGCGTCATCGCCACGGTGCGGTAGTCGCGCACCTTCAGGTACAGCAGCGCCAGCAGCAGGCCGGGCACGCCGACCACGCCGAATGCGGCCTGCCAGCCCCAACGTCGCCGCGATCACGCCGCCCAGCAACACGCCGAGCACCGATCCGACCGATGCCGAGGCGAAGAACGCCGCCAGCACCGCGCCGCGCAGCCGCGACGGAAAGTGGCTGGCGATCACCGCGGCGCCCACCGAGCCGTAGCCGGCTTCGCCGAGACCGACCATCGCGCGGGCACCGAGCAGTGCGCCGTAGCCGCGCGCCCACATGCACGACATGGTCGCGATGCTCCACACCGCGGCCATCGCGACGATGCTCTTGACGCGGCTGACGCGGTCGGCGAACAGCGCCACCGGCAGCGCACCCAGCGCCACCGTGATCGACACCACCGACACCAGCGCGCCGAGCTGCGTGTCCGACAGGTGCCACTCGGCCTTCAGGTACGGGAACAGCGACACGATGACCTGGCGGTCGACGTAGTCGAAGATCATCAGCGCCAGCGTCATCGCCAGCGCAAACCAGGCCGGACCGCGGCCGAACAGGTAGTCGTCCTGCGTCGGCGCCTGGTCGAGTGCGTTCAGATCCATCGCAGCATCCCGTCGTTCACGGCACCAGCACGGTCGCGCCGATGGTGCGGCGCGATTCGAGCGCACGGTGCGCCTGCGCGGCATCGGCCAGCGCGAATTCCTGCTTCGGCTCGCCGGTGATGCGGCCGGCCAGCACGTGTGCGAACAGCTCGTCGGCCATCGCCAGCATCTGCGAGCGCGGCGCCGCGTAGTGCACCATCGCCGGCCGCGTGACCCAGATCGAGCCCTTCACGGCGAGCAGCGTGGTGTCGATCACCACCGAGCCCGACGTCGTGCCGTTGCTGACCAGCGAGCCGCGCGGCTGCAGGCTGTCGAGCGAGGCCATCAGCGTGTCCTTGCCGACCGAGTCGTAGACCACCGGCACGCCCTTGCCGCCGGTGATCTCGCGCACCTGCTTGGGGATCTCGCGCGCCATGTCCTCGGCGCTCATGCCGCCGGTGACGATGGTGTGCGTGCAGCCGTGCGCGCGGGCGACGGCGGCTTTCTCTTCGGTGCTGACGGTGCCGATCATCGTGACGCCGAGCGCGCGCGCCCACTGGCACGCCACCAGGCCGACGCCGCCGGCGGCCGCGTGGTACAGGATCGTCTCGCCGCCGTGCAGCGGAAACACCTGACGGAACAGGTACTGCGCCGTCATGCCCTTCATCATCAGCGTCGACGCGGTGCGGTCGGAGACGCCGGCGGGCAGCGGGATCAGCACGTCGGCCGGCATCACGCGCACATCGGCATAGGCGCCTTGCGGCCCGAGCAGATAGCCCACTCGATCACCGGGTTTGACATCGGTCACGCCGGCGCCCACCGCCTCGACCACGCCGACCGCGTCGGAGCCCAGGCCGTTGGGCAGCGGCAGCGGATAGCGGCCGGTGCGGAAGTAGACATCGATGAAGTTGACGGCCACGTAGCTGTGCCGCACGCGTGCCTGGCCGGGGCCGGGCGTCGCCGACGTCGACGGTTTCGAGTTTCAGCACGTCCGGACCACCGGTCTCGTGCAGGCGAATGGCGTGTGCCATCGTTGTCTCCTTTTCGTTCAACGCCGCCCGTGCTGCGCTCAGCAGCGGCGGAAATTCTGTCGATCAATGATTCGGCGCGGGCCCAGCGGCCATAGCCCGAGGCTGGGTTCAGGTGCCCGACGAGGCCGAGGTCGACGAAGAGGCTGCCCCAAGCGCTCGCCAGTTCCTCGATGCGCTCGTAGCGGCCCAGCGGGTCGTCGCGGCTGGCGGCCACGACGCTGGGGAACGGCAGCTGCTCGCGCGGCACCGGCAGCCAGCCGCCGGCTTGAAGCGCCTCGATCGTCGGGTAGCCCTCGGGCATCGCTTGCTCGAAATCGGGCGGCGTGGCGAGCAGCGCGGCGTGCATCGGTCGCTGCGTCTGCCGCGCCCAGTGCGCGACCATCACGCAGCCGCCGCTGTGCGCCACCACCACGATCGGCCCATTGATCGATTGTGCCGCGCGCTCGATCGCGGCCACGCGCGTCGAGCAGTCGAGGTCGTTGCGGCCCATCGGCGGCACCGTCTTCACCTGGCGCCGCTGGGCTTCGAGGTCGAACGCGAGCAGCGTCTGCCAGTGCGCGTCGACGTGGTCGCGCAGACCAGGCACGATCAGCACCGTCGGCGCGGTGGCAGCGGCCATCGTCAAGCCGCCTTGCGCAGGAAACCCTGCTGCCGGCCCTTGGGGTTGGGCGCGAAGCCGTTGGCCGCCAGCGTCTCCTCGACGGTGTCGTAGAACACGCCGATCTTGCAGATCTTGCGCGCTTCCTTGCCGGTGGCGACCTCGCGGCCGAACTCGCGCGAGATGCGCACCAACTGCTCGATCTGCTTGACCGTGCTCATCTTGTCGGTGCGCGACTGGTTCCAGAGGTTGTCCTCGATGCCGCAGCGCACGTGCAGGCCCATCGCGATGCCCATCATGTTGATCGGCAGCACGTTGCGCATGCTGCTTTCCACCGTCAGCATGGAGCCGTCGGGGATGGCGCGCAGGAAGTGGGCCAGGCTGTAGATCGTGGGCTGGTCCATGCCGCCGCCGATCGCCACCCAGTTCATCACCAGCGGGCCCCTGTAGACGCCGCGGCGGATCAGGCGCTCGACCGTCTCGTAGCTGTTGATGTTGTAGAACTGGAAGGCGCTCTGGATGCCGGCGGCGCTCAGGCGGCTGCACGTGCTCCTCCACCCAGCTCGGGCTGGAGGGAACGATCATCTCGCGATAGGCCTGGTAGTTCTGAGGATCGGCCAGCGACGTGCCGGCGATGTCGTCGATTTCCATCTGCTCCACCACGTTCATCTGCGTGGTGTTGACGGTGACGGTGACCTGGTCTGGCTTCGGGTCGAGCTCGGCCAGCATGTGGCGCGTGTCGTCGGACAGCCACTTGGCCTTGGCGCCGTCGGTCTCGGGCGCGAAGGAGATCGAGCCGCCGACCTGGATGATCATGTCGGGCACGGCCTTGCGCACGCCGGCGATCAGCTCGTTGAACTTGGACAGCTTCTTGGAGCCCTTGCCGTCGAGCTCACGCACATGCAGGTGCAGCACCGTGGCGCCGGCGTTGTAGCAGTCCACCGCCTTCTGGATCTGCTCTTCCATCGTCACCGGGATGTCCTCGGGGAAGTCCGAAGGAATCCACTCCGGGCCGTAGGGCGCGGCGGTGATGACCAGCTTGTCCTGGTTCTCGGGGAACAGCGAGCCGTCGAGAAAATTCATGGTGAGGTCCTTGGGTGAAAGGGGTCGGGGTCGTGGATCAGAAGGTGGCGCTGCCGACGATGCCGGCGCGCTCCATCTTTCGGTGGCAGGGCGGGTAGTCCATCACCGCGTAGTGCTGCGTCGAGCGGTTGTCCCACATCGCCACGCTGTTGGGCTTCCAGCGGAAGCGCACCTGGTACTCGGGGATGAAGGCCTGGCTGATCAGGTACTGCAGCAGCTGCGCGCCGCCGTGCGTGTAGTCCTGGCCCACAGCGCACGTTGTTCGGGGTGTGGAAGTTGGTGAAGTGCGTGGTGAAGGCGTTGACGAACAGGATCTTCTCGCCGGTCTCGGGGTGCGTGCGCACCACCGGGTGCTCGGCGTCGGGAAACTGCGCCTTCAGCGCCAGCCGCTTGGCGGTCGGCATCGCGGCGCCGAAGCTGGCCTCGATGCTGTGGCGTGCGCGCAGGCCGGCGATCTGCTGCTTGATCGGCTCGGGCAGGCGCTCGTAGGCCAGCGCCATGTTGGCCCACATCGTGTCGCCGCCCACCGGCGGGCACTCGATGCAGCGCAGCACGCAGCCGAACGGCGGCATCTCGCGCCAGGTGGCATCGGTGTGCCAGGCGTTCTCGTAGCGGTCGTTGGGCGCGTCGGGCGACTTGTAGATGCGCACCAGGCCCGGATGCTCGGGGTCGCTGCCGGCCACCGGGTGGTCTTCGAGGTCACCGAAGTGGCGCGCGAACGCCACGTGCTCGGCGCGCGTGATGTCCTGGTCGCGGAAGAACAGCACCTTGTGCTGCAGCAGCAGCGCGCGGATCTGCGCCATCCGCTCGGGCGACCGCGAAGCCATCCCGAGGTGCACGCCGGACACCTCGGCGCCGATGGCGCAGGTGAGCGGCTCGACGCGGATCGAGTCGGGCAGCGAGGTGCTGTGAACGACGGCGGCGGCTTGTGTGGTGGCTTGTGCGGTGGCGGTGGCCATGGCTCTGTCTCCTGTGAGCGGGAGCAGTCGGGCTCCTGGGCTTGGGACGAAGCGTAAGAACGGGACTCGTCCACCAGCCCCCCATCGTGGAGGGGGGCGAGGCCGGACGTCAGGGCGTGCCTGCGCACGCCCTGTCGCCTGCCGAGCCGGAGCCGCTTGCAAGCGGCGACGTGGACCAGTGGCTCCGCTAGCCCTCGGCTTCCAGCAGACCGAGGATGCGCGCCCGTTGCACCACCTGCTTGCGCGTGCCCGCATCGAGCTTGGCGAACAGGTTCTTCATGTGCCACTTGATGGTTTCTTCGCCCACCTGCATCGCCAGGCCGATCTCCTTGTTGGAGAGGTTGCGCGCCGCCAGTTCGAGCACCTCGCGCTCCTTGGGCGTCAGCGCCATGGTCGGCGTCGAGCGTGCCTTGGCCGGCGGGGCTGGGCTGTGGCGCGCGCATCGGCGCGGCCAGCGCGCCGGCCGCCGACGGCGTGCTGCCCTGCAGCGTCTGGCGCACCCAGTCGCCCAGTGCCGGGTGCGCATCGTCGAACACGCGCACCAAACCATAGGTGGCCGCGAGGTCGACCGCCTCGCGCAACATCGGCAGCGATTTTTCGCCGCAGCGGTCGAGCACGTAAGCGCGCAGGCCCAGCAGCTCGAGATGCAGGCGGCCTTGCCGGATGCCCTGCGCGCGCGCGTCGGCCTGGTCCAGCACCTCGGCCGCGCGCCGCCACTCCTGCGCGGCGATCGCCGCGTGGCCGAAGGCGACGTCGCGCAACACCGCCACGCTGCGCCGCCACAGCGGGCCCTGAGGCGTGGCCGGGTCGGCCAACAGCGTGTCGATGCGCGCACACAGGTCGCGGCAGGTCTCGGGTCGGAAGCGACGCGCATGCAGCCGCACCTGGTCGCACAGGCTGGCCACGCGCAGCCGCGGCAGGCGGCGCGCCACGCCCACCGCCTCGAGCGCGCCCAACAGCTCGAGCGCGCGATGTTCGGCGCCCTCGGCCGATGCGATGCGCGCCATGGTGCGAAAGCCCAGCAGCACCGCCTCGGGCACCGCACTGCGCTCCAGCACGTCGAGCCGGTTGGCCAGCAGTCCGGCCGCCACGTCGGGCTCGTTGCGCTCCCACAGCGCGGCGGCCAGCAGCGCGGCCAGCATGCAGGCGAACGGGCTGCGCCGGCCGAGATCCGCTTCGGCCTGCGCCAGCGTCGGCTGCAACAGCTTGGCCGCGAGCAGCACCTGGCCTTCCCACAGATAGGCCAGGCCGACGATGAAGTCGCCCCAGCGGTCGAGGTAGTTGAACGCGGGTTCCTGCTCGCGCCGCGGCGCCTGCTGCTGGCGCAAGCGCGCCAGCGCGGGTTCGCCATCGAGCAGCGTGCGAAACGCCGAGCGGTTGGCATGCACCTGCAGCAGCAGCGGATTGGTCAGCGGCGGCTCGTTCGCCCATGGATCGTGCAGCGCCGCGAAACGGTCCGGATCGTCGGCGAACACCGCCGCGGCGCTCTGGATCAAAGCGCATTCGCAACGCAGCGCATCGTCGACGCCGGGCCGCGCCTCGATGCGATCGATGTAGCGGCCGGCCTCCTCGTGGCGCTCGCTGATGGCCAGCGACCACGCCGCGGCCAGCAACAGGCGCGGCCGCTTGTCCACTTCGGCCGCCGGCAGCCGCGCCAGCCAGTCGAGCACGGCGCCATGGTGTCCGCGCGCAATCAGCGAGTCGTACAGCGTGCGTTCGGCGAGATCGTAGGCCACCTCGGGCTGCCCGGCGGCCAACGCATGCCGCGCCGCGCTCTCGATCAGGCCGCGTTCGGCGAGCGCCTCGGACGCGCGCGCATGCAGCGCCGCCTGCTCGTCGGCCGGCAGCTGCGCGAATCGATGCCGCAGCTCGTCGCGCGCCAGCGAATGCATGCGCAGCCAATCGCTCGCTTCGCCGACCACGAACACCGGCGTGTCGCGCGCCAGCCGCGCCAGCTGCTCGCGCACATCCGAGCGCGGCATCAAGCGCTCGCAAAGATCGGGATGCAAGTCGTCGAGGATCGCGATGCGCGTCAGGAAGGCGACATCACCGGGGGCGAGGTTGGCCAGCAGCAGATCCACGAACGGCTGGCGCAGCGCGCCGCCGCCCTGTGTGGCGATCGACGACACCTCGGCCTGCGGGTCGCTGCCGGCGGCCATCACCGACAGCGCGAGTTGCAGCCCCAGCGGCCAGCCCTCGGCCAGTTCGTGCACACGGGCGGCGGCGTCGCGATCGACGCGGTCGCCGAAGCGCGCGCGCGCCAGCTCGATGGTCTCGTCGAGGCGGAAGCGCAGCTGCGCCGGGCCGACCACGATGCCGCTGCCGTAGGCGAGCAGGTCGTCGATCTCGAGCCGATGGTCGGCACGCGCGGCGACCACGGCGCGCAGGTTCGACGGCGCATTGCGCAGCAGGTAGGCCAGCGCATCCAGCGTGGGCGCCGGCAGGCGTTCGGCCTCGTCGACGATCAGCACGATGTCGAGCGCGCTCTGCGCCACCTCGGCCAGCCATGCCGTGACACCCTCGAGGCTGGTCGGCGGCGCCGCCTCGATCAGCGTGTGCCCGAAAGTCGGCCGCCCGGCGCCTGCACGCACCGCCAGCGCGAGGCTTTGCACGAAACGCGGCACGTCGTCCTGCGGCTGCGCCGAAAGCCACGCCACCACGCTGCCGCGAGCCAGGTGCTCGCGCCGCCATTGCGCCAGCAGCGATGTCTTGCCGGAGCCGGCCGACGCCTGCACCAGGATCACCGGCTGGTCGCGCAGCTCCTCGTTGTCGGACTGCAGGCGCGCCCTCGAAATCTGGTGGCGCGGCACGCGCGGCGGCGTCACCCGCAGCATCAGATCGTCGGCGGCGCCGACGTGCTTGCGGGCGGGATGGGTGGCCACGGACGTTGGGTCGAGAGCGCTGCCTGGACCGGCATGGTAAGCGTCAGCGGCCGCGGAATCGCGTTGGCCCCCCGCCGCGGGGAGGGTGAGCGCGCCGCGCGCTGCCTAGCATCGGTCGACCCCAATCCAAGAGTTCTGCTGTGTATCACCATCTATTGGTTCCGATCGACGACACCGACCTGTCGGTGGACGTGGTGGGCAACGCCGTCGCGTTCGCGCGGGCGCTTTCCGCGCGCATCACCTTCTTCCACGCCGTGCCCGACGCCGCGGCCGACCTGCTGCACGGCGACGCCGAACTGTTGCGCGCCACCGGAAGCGATGCGTACGACCACAACGGCCTGCGCAAGGCCGGCGAGCTGCTGGCCAAGGCCGAGGCCGCTGCACGGGCGCTCGGCGTGCCGTGCGGGTCGCAGCACGCCGTCGGCGACCGCCCGGCTCAGGCGGTGATCGACGCGGCGCGCAGCAGCGGCTGCGATCTCATCTTCATGGCGTCGCACGGCCATCGCAACAAGCTGGGCATGGTCTTTTCATCCGAGACGCTGTCGGTGCTGATGAACAGCGGCCTGCCGGTGCTGGTGTCGTCCACCGGCGACCTGCCGCCCGGGCCCGCGCGATCGGCATCATCCGCGACGAGCACCGCGCGCTGGCCGCGGTGATGCACGCGTGGCTGCAAGCGCTGAGCGAAGCCTGCCGCAAAGGCACCGCGGCCGACGCGGCGCGGATGCGCTCGATCGTGTTGTACCTGCAGCAGTTTCCGACGCGCGTGCACCATCCGAAGGAAGAGGCACATCTGTTCGCCCGCCTGCGCGCGCGCACGACCCGTTGCCATGCCGAGCTCGACGAACTCGAGCGTCAGCACGAACGCGATGCACAGCTGCTCGCGGCGCTGGCGCAGCAGGTCGAGGCGCTCGCCGCGGTCGATGCGCAAGCGCGCGTGGCTGCGACCGCTGCGCTGCACGACGAGGTGTCGCGCTACGCCGAATTCTTGTGGAACCACCTGGGCCGCGAAGAGGGCGTGATCCTGCCGGCTGCGCAGCAGCCACCTGCTGGCCGAGGACTGGCGGGCAATCGACGCCGCGTTCGCACAGAACCGCGATCCGTTGTCCGGCTCCGATGTCGACAAGGCATTGCGCGATCTGTTCGTGCGCATCGTCGACCGCCCGGTGCCTTGAGCGGCGCGAGCCGCGGCCGCGCTGCAACGGCCCCCCTGCCAAGAGGGGGCGAGCGCCCCAGGGCGCTGCCGAGAATTCGCCGCGCTGAAGCCTGCAGCCCGTGCGTCTGCGAGGCACACGACCCCCAACCCCACGCGGAGATATCTTGAGCCTTCATTCCCGAATCCCATGCGCGCGCAGCGGTCGCGCCATTGCCCGCACCCGCGTTGCCGTGGCGGCGCTCTGCACGTTGCTGGCCGGCACCGCACACGCACTCGAGATCGACAGCGGCAACCCCGATGTCGCGATCCGCTGGGACAACACCGTGCGCGCGAACGCCGCGGTGCGCGTCGAAGGGCGCGACAACAAGATCGGCAACTCGGCGCTCGCCGACGAGGGCACCTACAGCTTCGACAACGGCGACTTCGTGTCCAAGCGCCTCGACCTGCTGAGCGAGTTCGACGTCATCTACAAGAAGCGCTACGGTGGCCGCGTGAGCGGCACGGCGTGGGTACGATGGCGCCTACAGCGAGCCAGAGCCGTTCGAACCCGAACGCGCCGCTGGCCAACATCCCCAGCTACGTCGGCAACCAGTACAGCGGCTACGACCAAGCGCCTGTATCGCGGCGGCAGCGGCGAGCTGATGGATGCGTTCGTGTTCGGCGGCATCGACCTCGGCGACGTGCCGGTCAATGCTGAAGCTCGGCCGTCACACCACGTACTGGGGCGAGTCGCTGTTCCTCGGCGGCCACCTGCACAGCGTGTCGTACGCGCAGAACCCGGTGGACCTGCAAAAGGGCTTCGCCACGCCCGGCACCGAAGCCAAGGAGCTGTTCCGTCCGCTGAACCAGCTGTCGGCGCAGGCGCAGGTGACCGACACGCTGTCGCTGGCCGCGCACGCGATGCTCGAGTGGGAAGCCGCGCGCTATCCCGAGGGCGGCACCTACCTCGGCCCGGTGGACTTCGTGTTCAACGGGCCGGATCGACAGTTCCTGTCGCCGGGCCTCGGCTTCGCGACGCGCGGCAACGCGGCCGAGCCGGGCCAGACCGGCGAGTGGGGCCTGTCGGCGCGCTGGAGCCCCGAGTGGCTCGACGGCACGCTCGGCGCGTACTACCGCAACTTCGCCGACAAGCTGCCGCAGACGCTGCTGACCACCGCGGCACCGAATGCCAGCGTCTACAACCTGATCTACGCCGACAACATCGAGCTGTACGGCCTGAGCCTGGCCAAGAACATCGGTGGCGTCAGCGTCGGCGCCGAGGTCTCGCAGCGCCGCAACACGCCGCTGAGCGCGCAGGTGCTCGGCGTCGCGCGCCGGCCTGCCGACGCAAGGCGACACCAAGGGCCCGCGCGGCGACACCTGGCACGCGCTGGTCAACGTGCTCGGCACGGTGCCGAAGACGCGCGCTGTTCGACGCCGCCACCTGGGCCGCCGAACTGCAGTGGTCGCGCTGGGACCAGGTGCGCAGCGGCGCCAACCTGTTCAACGCGCTCGGCTTCGCGCCGTGCAACGCCACCGCCACCGCGGCGGCCAAGGACAAGTGGGACGGCTGCGCGACCAAGGACTACTGGGGCGTGGGCATGGCCTTCACGCCCACCTGGTACCAGGTGTTCCCAGGTGTCGACCTGTCGGCACCGATGACCTACGCCGTGGGCATCGCCGGCAACGCGGCCACCGTGTTCGGTGGCAACGAGGGCCTGGGCAACTACACGCTCGGCGTGTCGGCCGACGTGCAGCAGAAGTACCGCTTCGACCTCAAGTACATCGACTTCATCGGCCGCTACAAGGACAACGGGACCGCGGTCACGTCGACCAACGGGCTGACCACGTTCCTGCAGCGACCGTGGCTTCGTCAGCCTCACTTTCAGAACCACTTTCTGACCGGAGACACCATGCACACTCGACTCACGCGGCTCGCTGCCGCGACCGTGGCCGCGCTCGCTTGCGGCGCGCCCGCGATGGCCGCCATCGGCGCCGACGAAGCCAAGGCACTCGGCACCACGCTGACCGCTGTCGGCGCCGAAGTCGCCGCCAACAAGGACGGCACGATTCCCGCCTACAGCGGTGGCATGACCAAGCTGCCGGCCGAATTCAAGGCCGGCGACGGCATCCGCCCGAACCCGTTCGCCAGCGAGAAGCCGCGCCTGAGCATCGACGCCAAGAACATGGCGCAGCATGGCGCGCAGCTCACCGAAGGCACCAAAGCGCTGCTGCAGAAATACCCGAGCTTTCGCGTCGACGTGTACCCCACGCACCGCAGCGTCGCGTTCCCGAAGTGGGTCGACCGACAACACCGCGAAGAACGCGGTGAAGGTGAAGACGCTGAACGAAGGCCGCTCGATCGAAGGCGCGCAGGCGGGCTTTCCGTTCCCGATCCCGAAGACCGGCTACGAGGCGATGTGGAACCACCTGGTGCGCTTCAACGGCCAGGCCTACGAGGCGAAGTACCGCAACCTCAACGTCGACGCCAGCGGCCGCACCGCGCTGGCCACCGAAGGCCTGAGCAACCAGGAGTTCCCGTACTGGGATCCGAGCAAGACCAGTCCGACACCTACTGGCGCATCAAGCTGACCTACACCGGCCCTGCGCGCCGCGCCGGCGAGGCGCTGATGATCGTCGACCCGATCGACATGGGCACGAAGGACCGCCGTGCGTGGACCTATCTGCCCGGCCAGCGCCGCGTCAAGGTGGCGCCCGATCTGGCGCACGACACGCCCAACCCCGGCACCGCCGGCGCGACGACGTTCGACGACACGTTCATCTTCAACGGTTCGATGGACCGCTTCGACTTCAAGCTGGTCGGCAAGAAGGAGATCGTGGTGCCGTACAACGCCTATGCGGCGGTGTACCAGGCCAAGCAAGACCAGCTGCTCAAGCCCAACCACCTGAACCCTGACCTCGTGCGTTGGGAACTGCATCGCGTGTGGGTGGTCGAGGCCACGCTGCGCGAAGGCAAGCGCCACGTCTACAGCAAGCGCACGTTCTACCTCGACGAAGACTCGTGGGCGGCGCTCGCCAGCGACGAGTACGACGCACGCGGCCAGCTGTACCGCACCGGCTTCGCCTACATGGCGCCGAGCTACGACCTGCCCGCGCCGTACACCGACATGTTCGGTCACTACGACCTCGTGTCGGGTGTCTACTCGCTGACCGGCTTCATCGCCGAGACCGGCGGCCTGAAGCACACCAAGCCGCTGCCCGATCGCGAGTGGACGGCCGACTCGCTGGCCGGCGCCGGTGTGCGCTGACGCCACCGACGTCCTCTCGAGCTCGACCATGCCCCGACGTGCGCGCGGCGGTGCCGCGCGCCGTCCGCGCATCGGCACCGTGACCCTCGGCAGCCAGCGCGTGCGCTACGCGCTCGGCGGCCGCACCGACGCCGAACACACGCTGCTGCTGTTCAACGGCCTCGGCGCCAACGTGGAGACGGTGGCGGCGTTCATGTCGCACTTCGAACGCACCCGCGTGGTGGCGTTCGATGCACCCGGCGTCGGTGAATCGCCGGCGCCGCCGCTGCCTTACCGCCCGCACCATGTGGCCCAGCTGGCCACGCGCCTGCTCGACCATCTGAAGATCGCCCGAGCCCACGTGTTCGGCGTCTCGTGGGGCGGGGCGGCCGCGCAGGAGTTCGCGATCCAGCATCCGCATCGCTGCCACACGCTGACGCTGGCGGCCACCGGCGCTGGCTTCGTGATGCTGCCGGGGCCCCCGCAGGAGCTGCTCAAGATGCTGAATCCGTGCCTCGGTCCGGCCCCGGCGCTGCTGCCCGGCATGCATCTTCACGCCCTGCACGGCCAAGGCCCGCTGGGCTTCCTGTACCAGCTGCTGGCGATCTGGGGCTGGACCAGCTGGCAGCGGCTGCATCACGTGCAGGCACCGACGCTGGTGCTGATGGGCGAAGACGATCCATTCGTGGCGCCGATCAACGGCCACATCGTCGCATCGTGCCTGCGCAACGCGGTGCTCGAATCGGTCGACAGCGGACACCTGTTCGTTTTCGAGCGCGCCGGCGAAACCGCGCGCCGCGTCGAGCGCTTCGTCGAGACAAAGCCGGCCTGAGCCGGCCCGGCGTGCTCGCGCTTTGGCGGCGCTCCCCCGGCGAGAGGGGGCTTCGCGGCGCTGGCCACGCAAAGAATCGCGCCACGCCACCGCCGCGACCAAGGGCAGGTGCGCACCGCCCAAGAGGAGACACCGTGCCAAGACTGAATCGCCGACATCTGCTGTGCGCCATGGCGGCCGCCGGCGCCGCGCCGTTGATCGGCCGCGCCGCCGGCGCGGCTTCGCCGTTGCGCGACGTGCTCGACAGCGCCGCACAGCCGAGCCCGCTCGCCGCGCGCGCGTTGATCAACGGCCTGGCACTCGCCGGCGACCGCGTGGTCGCCGTCGGTCAGCGTGGCCACGTGCTGTGCTCCGATGATCAGGGCAAACAATGGCAGCAGGCCGACGTGCCGCTCGCATCCGACCTGGTGGCGGTGGCGTTTCCGACCGCGACGCACGGCTGGGCAGTGGGCCACGACGGCGTCGTGATCGCCAGCATCGACCAGGGCCGCAGCTGGCAACGCCAACTCGACGGTCGCGCACTCGGCGAGGTGCTGGTCAAGCACTACGCGCGGCTCGGCGACGCCAAGTGGCTCGCCGAAGCCCAGCGCTTCGCGGCGCAGGGCGCCGAGAACCCGCTGCTCGACGTGTGGTTCGACGATGCGCGCACGGGCTATATCGTCGGCGCATTCGGCCTCGTGTTGCGCACCGGCGATGGCGGTGCCAACTGGGAGCCGCTGCTGCACGCCACCGACAACCCGAAGGCGCTGCACCTGTATGCGGTGCGCCGGGTCGGCGCCGACCTCTACATCGCCGGCGAACAGGGCTTGCTGCTGAAGCACGACGCCGGCAGCGGCCGCTTTGTCGCGCTCAACATTCCCTATCCCGGCACGCTGTTCGGCGTGCTCGGCAATGAACGTGTCGTGCTCGCCTTCGGCCTGCGCGGCAACGTGGTGCGCAGCACCGACCGCGGCCGCACATGGCAGGCGGCCTCGACCGGCGTGCCGGTGGGGCTGACCGCGGGCACGCTCGACGAGCGCGGCCGCATCGTGCTGGTGAGCCAGGCCGGACACGTGCTCGCCAGCGCCGACGACGGCGCCACCTTCGCGCTGCTGAAGGCCGCGCGCACACAACCGGCCGCCGCCGTGACACGGGCCGGCGCCGGCACGCTGGTGCTCGGCGGTCCGCGTGGCCTGCACACCGTGTCAGGAGTCTGAAATGGAACTCGCGATGCACACCGCCACCGTCCCCAACTCCAACGCGTCCACCGACGAGTCGCTGCGCGGCTTCGATCCGGCCAGCGGCTCGCTGCTGGAGCGCGCCGTGTTCAATCACCGCCGCGCCGTGCTGGTCATCTGCGCGCTGGTCACCGTGCTGCTGGCGGCACTGGCGGCCACGAGGCTGGGGCTGAGCGCGAGCTTCGAGAAGATGATCCCGCGCAGCCATCCGTACATCCAGAACTACCTCGAGCACCGCAAGGAGCTGCGCGGCCTGGGCGATGCGTTGCGCATCGTGGTCGAGAACCCGAGCGGCGACATCTTCGACCCCCAATACCAGGCGACGCTGCGCAAGGTCCACGACGAGGTGTTCCTGACGCCGGGTGTCGACCGTACGTGGGTCAAGTCGTTGTGGGCGCCTGGCGTGCGCTGGACCGAGGTCACCGAAGAGGGCTTTCGCGGCGGGCCGGTGATGCCCGACAACTACGACGGCTCAAATGCCGCCACCGAAGCGCTGCGCGGCAACATCGCGCGCGCCGGCATCGTCGGCAGCCTGGTGGGCAACGACTTCAAGTCGAGCATGCTGGTGGTGCCGCTTCTCGACATCGACCCGCGCACCGGCGAGCGCGTCGACGTGCGCGCACTGTCGCAGTCGCTGGAGCAGATGCGCGAGCGCGTCGAAGCCGGCGGCCATGCCCGGGTGCACGTGATCGGCTTCGCCAAGCTGGCCGGCGACCTGATCGCCGGCCTGATGCAGGTGGCGCTGTACTTCGCCTGTTGCCGCGTTGGTGGCCGCCGTGATCATCGGGCTGTACACGCGCTGTGCACGCTCCACCGTGCTGGTGCTGGCGTGCTCGCTGGTGGCCGTGGTGTGGCAGCTCGGCCTGGTGGCGGCGTTCGGCTTCGAGCTCGATCCGTACTCGATCCTGGTGCCGTTCCTGGTGTTCGCGATCGGCATCAGCCACGGCGCGCAGAAGATGAACGGCATCATGCAGGACATCGCGCGCGGCGCGCACAAGCTGGTGGCCGCGCGCTACACGTTCCGCCGCCTGTTCCTCGCCGGCTTGACCGCGCTGCTGGCCGATGCGGTGGGCTTTGCGGTGTTGATGGCGATCGACATCGCGGTCATCAAGGACCTGGCACTGACTGCCAGCCTCGGCGTCGCGGTGCTGATCTTCACCAACCTGATCCTGCTGCCGGTGCTGCTGAGCTACGTCGGCGTCGGCGAGGCCGCCGCGGCGCGCGCGCTCAAGGCCGACAGCGAAGAAGGCCAGCGCCAAGGGCTGAACCGCCTGCTGGGTCTGCTGGTGCGCTTCGTCGAACGGCGCTGGGCAATCACCGCGGTGGCTGCATCGGCCGTGCTGCTGGTGGCCGGCTATGCGGTGAGCACCCGGCTCAAGATCGGCGACCTCGAGCCCGGTGCGCCGGAGCTGCGTGCCGACAGCCGCTACAACCGCGACAACGCCTACATCACCGGCCACTACAGCCTGTCGAGCGACACCTTCGCGGTGATCGTCAAGACCGACAAGGAAGGCTGCCTGAAGTACCCGACGCTGATCGAGGCCGACCGCCTCGCGTGGCAGCTGCAGCAGGTGGACGGCGTGCAGACCACGGTGTCGCTGGCCAACGCGGTGCGCCAGATCACTGCCGGCAGCAACGAGGGCAGCCCGAAGTGGCTGACGATCGCACGCAACCAGGACGTGCTGAACTACGGCGCGCAGCAGGCCAGCGTCAACAACCCCGACCTGTTCAACACCGACTGCTCGGTGATGCCGGTGATCGCCTACCTGTCCGACCACCGCGCCGAGACGCTCGACCGTGTGGTGCAGGCCAGCAGTGCATTCGCCGCCGAACACGGCGGCGAGGGCCGCCAGTTCATGCTGGCCGCGGGCAGCGCCGGCATCGAGGCGGCGACCAACATCGTGGTCAGGCAGGCGTGGACGCAGATGCTGCTGCTGGTGTACGGCGCGGTGATCGTGCTGTGCTTCATCACGTTTCGCAGCTGGCGCGCGGTGGTGGTGGCGGTGGTGCCGCTGGTCCTCACGTCGGTGCTGTGCGAGGCGCTGATGGTGGCATTGGGCATCGGCGTCAAGGTGGCCACGCTGCCGGTGATCGCATTGGGCGTGGGCATCGGCGTCGACTACGCGCTGTACCTGCTGTCGGTGCAACTGGCGCAGCAGCGTGCCGGCGTGTCGCTGCGCGACGCCTATGCCAGCGCGCTGCGCTTCACCGGCAAGGTGGTGCTGCTGGTGGGCATCACGTTGGCCGTCGGCGTGGCGACCTGGGCCGCCTCGCCGATCAAGTTCCAGGCCGACATGGGCATCCTGCTGGCGTTCATGTTCGTGTGGAACATGGTGGGCGCGCTGGTGCTGATCCCGGCGCTGTCGAGGTTCCTGCTGCGGCCGGCCCGCAACTAGCCCTCGCTGGCAACGGGGCAGAGGCCGCACGCGCAGCACGGCGCGAGAGCGCCTCCTATCATCGGGCACGACGTTGCGCGGCCTGCGCGTGTCGTGCCCCATGAAGACATTGTTTCTCGTCCGCCATGCCAAGGCCAGTCGCGACGACCCGTCGCTGGCCGACCGTGACCGGCCGCTCAACAAGCGCGGGCTGAACGACGCCCCGGCGATGGGCAAGCGCCTGGCCAAACAAGCGGTCGATCTGATCGTGTCGAGCCCGGCGTTGCGCGCGTTGACGACCGCACAGCTGTTCGCCGATGAACTCGGCCTCGCGCGCCAGTCGATCGTGATCGATGACCGCATCTACGCGACCACGGCCGACGAACTGCTCGCGCTGATCCACGAGGTCGACGACGGCCACGATTGCGTGATGCTGTTCGGCCACAACCCCGAGTTCAGCGAGCTGGCCGGGCGCTTGGCCGGCAAGGGCGTCGACATGCCGACCTGTGCGGTCGCGCGTTTTCGCTTCGACGTGGCATCGTGGGCCGACGTGGGCCACGGCGCGCTCGAGCGTTTCACGCTCGACAAGCCCGAGCACTGACGGCGGCGCCGCAGGCGCCGGTCACACCAGCGCGCGTTCGACCTCGGAGAAGTTGCTCGCGATCTCGGTGATGTCGATGACGGTGCCGAGCTGGCGCTCGATCTGCGCCCGCGAGACCACGCCGCGCACGCGCAGCGGCGTGCTGGACGTGGGCACCTGCACCACCAGCAGGTGGTTGCGGCCCACGCGCTTGAGCGTGGCGATCATGTTGCCGACGGTGGCGCTGCGCATGTGCCCGAACTCGATCGCATCGAGCCACCCGAGCTCGGTCATCACGTCGGCCACGCGCATCTCGTCGAAGCGCAGCTGCCGTGCGTGCACCAGTCGCATCTGGCGCTCGCCGCGCAGGTCGGTGCTGGTGATCAACCCTTCGAGCTCCGGCATGTCGCTGACCACGAACAGCATGCGCACGCCCTGGTAGATCATCGTCTGTTCGGCCTGCTCCAGCGTGGCATCGGGCCGGATCGTCGCCGCCTTCACCTGCGTGAGGTCGGTCATCACGTCGAGCGCGGGCGACTCGAGCGTGACCTCCGACGTGTGCCAGGGCGACGCCTGCGCGAGCGAGATGCCCGGCGGGAGCCGGAACGTGGGGATCGCGGCATTGGCGTGCATGCGGACTCCGGGTTGGCGTGCTTCTGCAGAAGCCAGCGTAAAGCAAACGCCGCCGCGTGGCGATACCCTCGACCCCGGTGAGCCTGGAGCAACGCCCATGCCGGCCGCGGGGCCGCCGTCGGGCCGCCTAGACTTCGCCCATGCGCCAACCCGTCGAGCTCCACCATGCGAGCCGCCTCGTCAACCATGGCCCGACCGTGCTGGTGACCACCGCGCACGGCGGCCGTCGCAACATCATGGCCGCAGCGTGGTCGATGCCGGTGGAGTTCACGCCACCGCGCATCGCGATCGTGGTCGACAAGAAGACCTATTCCAGCGACCTGCTGAAGGCGAGCGACCGTTTCGCGCTCAGCCTGCCGGTGCCGGCGCTGGCCGACCTGACTTATCGCGTGGGCAGCGAGAGCGGACGCGACCTCGCGGACGGCACCGACAAGTTTCAGCGCCACGGCATCGCGACCTTCGAGGGCCCCGCGCTCAAGCTGCCGTTGGTCGAAGGCTGCTGCGCGTGGCTCGAGCTGCGCCGCATCGCCGAGCCGCACAGCGAGACCGCGTACGACACGGTGTTCGGCGAGGTCGTCTCGGCGCAGGCCGACGAGCGCGTCTTCGCCCGCGGGCGCTGGTCGTTCCGCGACGACAACACGGCGCTGCACACGCTGCACCACCTGGGCGGCGGTGCGTTCGCAGTGCCGTCGCGCGTGGTGCACGGGCGCTTGCTCGAAGCGGGGACGCGCGCGCCGTGAGCGCCTCGGCTCCGTTCCGGCTTTCCAGCCCGTCCGGGCTGGCGGTGCGCGTGAACGCCAATGGGTCGATCCACCGCATCGATTGCGGCCCTGTGATCGTGAACGCCTTCCTCGGCAACGAGCTGGAGGGCGGGCCGGCCAACCTGTACTTGCGGCGCCACGGCGCACGCATGCAGTGGACGCCGCTGCTCGGACCGCGCGGCCCGGGTGCGGTCCGGCTCGACCCCGACGCGCTGCACATCACCGGTGCGTGGCAGGGCATCGCCTTTCGATTGTCGCTGGTGCTGGCTCAGTCGGCACCCGCGTGGTTCTGGCACGTCGCGCTGGAGAACACCGGCACGGAAGCCCAGACGGTGGATCTCGTCTGCGCGCAGGACATTGCGCTCGCGCAATACGCCACGGTGCGGCTGAACGAGTACTACCTCAGCCAGTACGTCGACCACACGCCGCTGCAGCACGCGTCGCGTGGCGTCGTGCTGGCGGTGCGGCAAAACCTCGGCGTCGGCGGCCGCCATCCGTGGCTGGTCGCCGGATCGTTGCGGCGCGCGCAGAGCTTTTGCACCGACGCGATCCAGCTCCATGGCCTGTCGACACGAGCGGGCGGCGCGCCCGCCGCGCTGCAAGGCGCGCGCCTGAGCGGCGTGCGGCATCAGCACGAGCATTCGATGGCCGTGCTGCAGGAAACACCGCTGCCGCTGGCGGCAGGCGAGCGCGCCACGCTCGGCTTCTTTGCCTGGTACGAGCCCGATCATCCGGGCGCCAGCAGCGCGGCGACCTGGGCTTCGTCGATCGCGCGCTCGCGCTGCCCGAGGCCACCGCGCCGGCCGCGGCGCGCGGCGCGTCCGCCCGCGCGGCGCGCGGCGCGCCGTGCCGCGTGCGGCGACGCTGTTCAGCGATGCGCCGCTGCTGAGTTCGTCGGCCCTCGACGCGGCCGAACTGGCCGCGTGCTTCGGCCCCGATCACCACTCGGTCGAAGCGGCCGACGGCCAACTGCTTTCTTTCTTCGGTGCCAACGGCGCACACGTCGTCATGCCGGCCAAGGAGCGCGCCAGCCTGCGGCCGCATGGGCAGATCCTGCGCACCGGCGATCGGCTCGTGCCCGACGAGGCCTCGCTGACGACGACGGTGTGGATGGGTGGCGTCTTCCATTCGATGGTGACGCAGGGCCACGTCAGCATCAACCGCTTCCTCTCGACCACCCACTCGTACCTCGGGTTGTTCCGTTCGCACGGCTTGCGCCTGTTCGTCGAGCGCGATGCCGCCTGGCACCTGCTCGCCGAGCCGTCCGCGTTCGAGATGACGCCCAGCGGCGCGCGCTGGCTCTATCGTTGCGAGGAGTTGCTGCTCGAGGTGCGCAGCTGGGCCGCGATGGAGCGCCACGAGTTGTGGCTGACGGCGCGAGGTGCTGCGCGGTGCGCCATGCCGCTTGCTGGTGTCGAACCACGTCGCGTTGAACGGCGACGACGGCGCCGACGCCGTGCCCGCGCCATGGCGCCGCGATGGAGCCGGTGTGATCGTCGGCTGCCGGAGCGAGTCGGACGTGGGGCGGCGCTTCCCCAACGGCACGTTCCGCATCGATGCGACCGCTGACACGACGATCGAGCGGGTCGGAGGCGACGAATTGTTGTTCGCCGATGGCCGTTCGCGAGACCAGCCCTTCGTGGTGCTGATCACCGCACCCGGCACATCGCTCGGGCTGCGCATCACCGGGCAACTGGTCGGCGCGGCAGCGGCCACGGTGGTCGCGCCGTCGGCCCACGATGCGGCCGCGGCGGCTCGCTTCTGGCGCGACATGACCGGGCTCGGCGTTCGAGGCGCCGAAGTCGCAGGAGGTGACGCGCCTGGCCGCCATCCTGCCCTGGATGGCGCACGACGCGACGATCCACTACCTCGCGCCGCGCGGGCTCGAGCAGTACTCGGGTGGCGGCTGGGGCACGCGCGACGTCTGTCAGGGGCCGGTCGAACTGTTGCTTTCGCTCGGACAGGCGTCGCCGGTGCGCGAGTTGCTGAAGCAGGTGTTTCGCAACCAGAACGCAGATGGCGACTGGCCGCAGTGGTTCATGTTCTTCGAGCGCGAACGCGGCATCCGCGCCGGCGACTCGCATGGCGACATCGTGTTCTGGCCGCTGCTCGCGCTCGCACAGTACCTGCTGGCCTCCGGCGACGGCGCGCTGCTCGACGAGACGCTGCCGTTCTTCGATCCGCGCGGCGACACCCATGCGCAGCATGGCAGCGTGCTGGCGCACGTGGAGCGTGCGCTCGCGCTGATCGATCGGCGGGTGATTGCCGGCACGCGCCTGGCCGCGTACGGCCACGGCGACTGGAACGACTCGCTGCAGCCGGCCGATCCTGCGCTGGCCGAGCAACTGTGCAGCGCCTGGACCGTCACGCTGCACCACCAGATGGTCGACACGCTGGCACAGGCGTTGCGCCACGTCGGCCGGGCCGCGCTCGCCGACCAGCTCGAGGCGCCGCTGGCCGCCATACGCGACGGCTTCCAGCGCCTGCTGGTGCATGACGGCGTGGTGGCCGGTTATGCACGCTTCGACGCCGACGGCAACGTGGCGCACTGGCTGCACCCGAGCGACCGCGAAACCGGCGTGCGCTACAGCGTGCTGCCGATGATCCACGGCATCCTGTCGAATCTGTTCACGCGCGAACAGGCGCTGCGACACGTGGACCTGATCCGGCAGCACCTGCTGGCCGCCGACGGGGTGCGCCTGTTCGACCGGCCGCTGCCGTACCGCGGCGGCCTGCAGCGCAACTTTCAGCGCGCGGAGACCAGCACCTTCTTCGGCCGCGAGATCGGCCTCATGTACATGCATGCGCATCTGCGCTGGGCGGAGGCGCTGGCGCACCTCGGCGACGGCGAAGCCGCGTTTCACGCGCTGCGTGTGGCCAACCCGATCGGCCTGCGCGACACGGTGCCGAACGCGCGCCTGCGCCAGGCCAACTGCTACACCTCGAGCTCCGATGCGGCGTTCGCCGACCGCTACGATGCGACCGAACGCTACGACGCCGTGCGCACCGGCGCGGTCGAAGTCGAGGGCGGCTGGCGTGTGTACTCCAGCGGTGCGGGCATCTTCGTGCGGCTGGTGCGCGAGCGTCTGTTGGGATTGCGGCTGCGCCACGACGCTGTCGGCATCGACCCGGTGCTGCCGCGCTCGCTCGACGGCCTGCACGTGCGCGTGTCGCTGCACGGCCGCCGCGTGGCGCTGCGCTACCGCGTCGGTCCGCTCGGCCATGGCCCGGTCGCGATCCGCTGCAACGGGCGCGCGCTGGCGCTCGATCGCGAAGCCCATCCGTACCGCATCGGTGGCGTCGTGGTGCCGCTGCACGATCTGCGCGACGGCGACAACGACTTCGAGGTCGAACTCGGCTAGGTCCTCACGACGGTTGGTTGCGTGGCGCAGGCCGCATGACAGAATGAGTCATTGGGCTTGTCGGCTAGACTGGCTTCGGGTGTTGTGCACGCTGGCGCAGAAGATTCACGCGAAGGTCGGGCCGCCTCGCGGCACGAGCACGAGACGAATCGATGCTCCCGCAACCCATCGAGCTGATCGCCGCCTGCCTGTTCGCGGCCGCTCTCATCCACACCTTTGCCGCCAGGCCGTTCGAACGGTTGGCACCGACAACGCGGCACTCACCCGCGCCGGTGCTGATGGTGGCGGCGACCTGGCAATGGGACAGCGCCCACATGCTGGCGCACTTCGGCTGGAAGGCGGCGATCGCCGTGCTCGTCAACGCGGCCATCGCCACGGCCGCGTTGCGCAAGCACTTGCTGGCCGCGGGCGCAGACTCGATGCCGGCACGACCTCGCCGACCTGGCGCCATGGCCGGTGACGCTGGTCCATCTGGCCTTGTTGGCTGGCGTGATCGTGTTCGCGCACCATCCGGTGGCGTTCCTCGGCTTGTTCCTGCTGTTCCTCGGCTTCGCGCAGGCATACGAGCGCCACCAGAACCCGTTGTTGATCAAGGAGGCACTGCTGGTCGGCTTCTTTCTCGCGGGCTTGGTGCTGCTGGGCGGTCTGCAACGCTGGTGGCTGCAACCGGTCATCTCGCAACTGGAGCCGCTGGCGCTCTTCTTCGGTGCGCTCGGGCTGACGGCTTTCACCGACAACGCGGCACTCACGTACCTCGGCTCGCTCGTGACGGGGATGAGCGAACCCTCCAAGTACATGTTGATGGCCGGCGCTCTGGCGGGTGGCGGTCTCACCGTGGTCGCCAACGCGCCGAACCCGGCGGGTTTCGCGCTGCTCAAGCGGGGCTTCTCCGACGAGTCGATCGGCGCGGCCGGGCTGTTGGCCGGTGCGCTGGTGCCGACGGTCGTCGCGGCCGCCGCGTTGCTGCTGCTGTAGTGCGCGGCATCGCCGTCATGCCGCTCGCAGCGGCAACGCCGCGCCAATCGTCGCAACCAGCCGGTCTCTCACCGGAAGATGGCGTGATCGAGCTCCGCGGCGCTGGCAGCGCGTTCAGTGCCAGTTGCTGATGCGCAGGTCATGGGGCGCCGGCTTGCCTTGGCCGGTCTCCACCAGATCGCGCAGGCTCAACAGGAACGTGGCCCACTTGGTGCTGCAGTGACCCATGAACTCCACTTCTTCGCGCCACTTGCGGTGGCCGAACATCACGATCGTGTAGTCGTCCTGCCGCGAAAGCGAGAACTCGATGTCCGTTCCGACCCACTCGGCCGGACCACCTTTCACGCGCCAGCGCACCTTCTGTTCGGGCGTGAGTTCGAGCACGTCCATGTCGAAGCCGCCGATCTCCTCGCCGGCCTCGGTGTGAAAGCGAAACGCGATGGTTCCACCGACCTTCGAGTCGCCGGTCGCCGCCTGGCTCCACCAGCCCGCCAGTCCGTCGATGCGCGACAGCGCGGCATAGACGTCGGCGGCGGGCGCCTTGATGCCGACCCTGTGCACGATATCCACCATGTTGATCTCCAGTTGATTGCGTCGAGTAGGTTGCCGTCATGAGCACGGCTGACGGTGAATCTACGGGAGCCACTGGCGAAGCTGGGAGTAACAAGATCGTCGCGAATCGAAGCCCGCCGGGTGTTCGGGCCCCGACAAGGTTGCCCTCGTGAGCGCGCCGGCTAGCGCAGGGTCCGGTTGAACAGCGCCAGCGCGCGACCCCAGGCCTGCTGTGCGGCGGCGGCATCGAAGCGTGGCGTGGTGTCGTTGTTGAAGCCGTGCTGCGTGCCGGGGTACTTGAACGACTCGTACTTGACGCCGCACCTGCACCCTTCAGGCGCCGCTGTCGTTACGCGCCGGCTGGGTCATGATGGGACCGCATCGGCAGTGGTGGGGCGCGTGTTGTACACCAGCCGCCTCGATCCACCGCGGCGCGGGGACAAGCGGGCCTCAGATGGTCTGCGTCGGCTTGGCGGACTGCAGCTGCGTGCCCAGCAGCGTTTCGATCTTCTGCCGCAGCACACGCACCTTCTCGTCGGTGGAAAAGCTCACGGCGATGCCCTGCGTGCGTCCGCCCGCCGCATTCGCCGGCGTGATCCAGGCGACCTTGCCGGCCACCGGGTAACGCTGCGGATCATCCGGCAGCGACAGCAGCAGGTACACGTCGTCGCCCAGCTTGTAGTCGCGCGTGCTGGGCACGAAGATGCCGCCGTTGGCCAGGATCGGCACGTAGGCGGCGTACAGCGCACCTTTCTCGCGGAACACGAGTTGGATCACGCTGGGGCGCAGCGGGGTGCTGCCGGCGCCGGTCGGTCGCGCAGGGGCTGGGATGTTCATCGAGGTGGTACTTCGGGGAAACGGGTGAGATCAATGTCGCCGTCCCGGTTGGCGATGTCCGTTCAGTATTGAACGCGCCGGCGTTCAGCACTGGCGCTGGCGTCGCAGCGGGCCAGGGCGTGCGCTGTCGACGCCGCGATGCCGATGTGCGCAGCTTGACATTACTCAGGGGTGGGCGCGTCGAGCGGAGTAGCATGCCCCTCAGCCTCTATGCCAAGGAGGCAAAGAGTTCGCCATGCCCGCCAAACAGGAATCCCCGCCTTCGCCCGTCGAAGGTTCGCGCAAGGTCGCACAAGTGCTCCAGCGCCGCGTCGAAATCGCGCAGGACCGCTTCAACAAGCGCGTCGCCAAGGCCGGAGGGTCGTGGCCGCTCGCCACCTCGGCGGGATTGCCGTCGCTGGCGAGCTGGACCGAATGGGGCCAGTACCTGGTCGACTCGGCCCAGCGTTCGGTGCTGTTCCTCGACACGCTGCGCCAGCGTGGCAACAACTACCACGAGCACCAGGCGGCAGGCACGCCTCCGCTGCTGCATTTCGAGTGGGAGATGGTGCTCGACGCACGCGGCTTCGAACAGCCGGTCAACTATGCGCTGGTGCGCATCGTGCCGCCGGAAGGCGTCAAGGTCGATGCGACGCGGCGCCCCTACGTCATCATCGATCCGCGCGCCGGGCACGGTCCGGGCATCGGCGGGTTCAAGGACGATTCGCAGGTCGGCGTGGCGCTCGCGGGCGGCCATCCGGTCTACTTCGTGATCTTCTTTCCCGAGCCGCAGCCCGGACAGACCTTGGCGGACGTGTGCACCGCCGAGCAGGTCTTCGTGCGCAAGGTGCGCGAGCTGCATCCGAAGAGCCCGAAGCCGGCCATCGTCGGCAATTGCCAGGGCGGCTGGGCCGCGATGATGCTGGCCGCGTCGGACCCGGAGATCACTGGCCCGATCGTCATCAACGGCGCGCCCATGTCGTACTGGGGCGGCGCGTGGAGCGAAGGCGAGGGCGACAACCCGATGCGCTATTCGGGCGGCCTGCTCGGCGGCAGCTGGCTCGCCTCGCTCAGTGCCGACATGGGCCATGGCGTGTTCGACGGCGCCCACCTGGTGTCGAACTTCGCCACCCTGAATCCGGCCAACGCGCTTTGGGAAAAGTACTACAACCTCTACTCCAAGATCGACACCGAGCCGCCGCGCTTCCTGGAGTTCGAGCGGTGGTGGGGCGGCTTCTACTTGATGAACCGCGAAGAGATCGAGTGGATCGTGCAGAACCTGTTCGTCGGCGACAAGGTGTGGTCGGGTGCGACCGGCGCCAACGGCAAGCTGTTCGACCTGCGCGAGATCCGCATGCCGATCGTCCTGTTCGCATCGATGGGCGACAACATCACGCCGCCGCAGCAGGCCTTCAACTGGGTCGCCGACGTCTACGGGTCCACCGACGAGATCAAGGCGCGGGGCCAGGTGATCGTCGGCCTGCTGCACGAAGACATCGGGCACCTGGGCATCTTCGTGTCGGGCAAGGTCGCGAAGAAGGAACACGCCCAGATCGTCGAGGTCCTGGAGTCGATCGAGTTGCTGCCGCCCGGGCTGTACGGCATGAAGATCGACGAGGTGAAGACCGCCGGCGGCAAGGTCGAGTACCGGGTGTCGTTCGTGGAGCGGCAGCTCGAAGAGATCGTGGCCCAGCTGAATCGCTTCGAGCGCAAGGACGAAGAGCCGTTCGAAGCGGTCGCCACGATGTCCGAGTTCAACCAGAAGGCCTACGAGATGTTCGCGCAGCCCACGGTGCAGGCCCTGTCCAGCGAGAGCAGCGCCGAGATCGGGCGGCAACTGCATCCGATGCGGCTGGAGCAGTCGGTCATGTCCGACCGCAACCCATGGCTCGCGTGGCTCGGCCCGATGGCCGCGGCGGTGCGCGCGGCGCGCCAGCCCGCGGCGGAAAGCTCGCAGTTCAAGCAGGCCGAACGCGCTGCATCGGAGTGCATCAGCGCGTCACTGGACTACTACCGTGACTTGCGCGACGCGGCGAGCGAGGCCCAGTTCTTCCAGACCTTCGGCGTGATGTTTCCGGCGCTGCAGCCCGCGCAGCCCAAGCGCGCCGAGACGCGTGCCAAGGCGCAGCCGTCCGATCCGCGCCAACACCCCACCGTGCGCGAGGCGCTCGACACGATCGAACAAGGCGGCTACGCGGAGGCGCTCGCGCGCACGGCCTGTCTGCTGGCCCGCAAGGGCGAGCCGTTGCCACTGGCGCGTTTCGAGCTCAAGGGCCAGCTGGCCCGCGAATACGCCGATCTGCTGCCTCCGCTGGCTGCGCAGGAATGGCGCGCGATCCGTGGCCGCCAGGAGGCCATCTGCCGCCACGAGCCCGATCGTGCGGTCGAAACGCTGCCCAAGCTGCTGGCCTCGGCCGAAGACCGGGCGCGTTGCCTGACGTTGCTGGAGCGGCTGCTCGCCGATCCGCGCGTCTCGGCCACCCGCGCCACGCCGGCGCAACGCGCGATGCTGCAGCGCATTCGCGAGGTGCTCGCTACGGCGACCATGGCCACGGCGCCGGCACGCAAGCGCGGCAAGGTGAAGGCGCGCACGCGCTCGCAAGCCACGCCACGCCGCGCGGCCGCCGCGCATTGACCACGGAAACCACCGATGACAGCTGCCCCTTCGAACCCCGTGCTGAGCGGCGCCAAGGCGCTGGTGGTCGGCATCGCCAACGAGCATTCCATTGCCTATGGCTGTGCGCGCGCATTCCGCGAGCTCGGCGCCGACCTGGCCGTCACCTACCTCAACGAGAAGGCGCGGCCGCATGTCGAGCCTGTCGCGCGCCAACTCGACGCAGCGATCGTGTTGCCGCTGGATGTCAGCGAAGCGGGTCAACTGGAGGCGGTGTTTGCGGCCATCGAACGCCAGTGGGGGAAGCTGGACATCCTGGTGCATTCGATCGCCTGGGCGCCCAAGGACGACCTGCAGGGCGGCCTGCTCGCCTGCTCGGCGGAGGGGTTCGCCAAGGCGATGGACGTGTCGTGCCATTCGTTCATTCGCATGGCGCGGCTCGCGGCACCGCTGATGGCCGCCGGCGGCACGATGTTCGCGATGAGCTACCACGGCGCCAACCGCGTGGTGCCCAACTACAACGTGATGGGTCCGGTCAAGGCTGCGCTGGAGGCTTCGTGCCGCTACCTCGCCTACGAGCTGGGGCCGCAGGGCATTCGCGTGCACGCGATGTCGCCGGGGCCGTTGAAGACGCGTGCCGCCTCGGGGCTGAAGGACTTCGACCTGTTGCTGACCGAGGCCGCTCAGAAGGCACCGCTGGGCGAACTCGTCGACATCATGGACGTGGGTTTTGCCTGCGCCTATCTGGCCACACCCTATGCACGGCGCCTCAGCGGCGACACCATCTACGTCGACGGTGGCGTGCATATCATGGCCTGAACTGCCGGACGCAGCCGCGGCGGACGCTCGGCGATTGGACCTTGGGCCAATAGGTCTGCGCTGACCTTCGTTGAAGAATGCGGCCGACGGCGAGCCGTCGTCGGCTCTTCGTGAGGAGCTTGCGCGTTCGCCGCTCCACGCCCCGAAGGAGTCGCCCCATGCAAGCCAAGCACGAGAAGTACGAGCGACTGATCGCCCGGGCCAAGGCCGTCGAACCGATCCGATGCGCAGTGGCGCACCCGTGCGACGAGAGTTCGCTGCGCGGGGCCCTCGAGGCGGCGCAGCAGGGTCTGTTCGTGCCGATTCTGGTCGGCCCGGAGGTCAAGATCCGGAAGGTGGCCGCCGAGTTCGACCTCGATCTCTCGGGCTGTTCGATCGTCGACGCCGAGCACAGCGAAGCCTCCGCCGAAGCCGCGGTGCGCCTCGTGCGCGAAGGCAAGGTCGATGCGCTGATGAAGGGCAGCCTGCACACCGACGAACTGATGGCCGCAGTGGTCAAGCGCGACACGGGCCTGCGCACGGCGCGGCGCATCAGCCACTGCTTCGTCATGGACGTGCCGGCGCTGCAGCAGGCCCTGATCGTCACCGATGCGGCGGTCAACATCTTCCCCACGCTGCAGGAGAAGGTGCACATCATCCAGAACGCGATCGACATGGCCCACGCGCTCGGGCTCGCGCTGCCGAAGGTGGCGATTCTCTCGGCCATGGAGACGGTCAACCCGAGCGTGCCCACCACGGTCGAGGCCGGCGCGCTGTGCAAGATGGCCGATCGCGGCCAGATCACCGGGGGCATCCTCGACGGCCCGCTGGCGCTCGACAACGCGATCAACCTGACCGCGGCGAAGATCAAGAAAATCAACTCGCCGGTGGCCGGGCAGGCGGATATCCTCATCGTGCCCGACCTCGAGGCGGGCAACATGCTGGCCAAGAGCCTCACCTTCATGGCGGGTGCCGAGGCAGCCGGCATCGTGCTCGGTGCCCGCGTGCCGATCATCCTCACCAGCCGCGCCGATTCCGTGAGCGCGCGCCTGGCCTCTTGCGCGGTCGCCGCGTTGATCGTGCAGGCCCAACGCGAGCGGCCGGAGAAGGTCGCCCCATGACGCCGCGAGGCAGCAGCGACATCCGCATCGATGCGCTGCTGCCCGCCGAGATGGCCGCCAAGGCCGAACTGACCGGCGTTACCAAGGCGGGCACCGACAACCTCAGCCTCCTGCTGCTCGCGCTGCTGGCCGGTGCGTTCATTGCCCTGGGCGGCCTCTTCTACACGGTCACCATCGCCGGTGCGAGCGCGACGCTGCCGTACGGCGTGGTGCGCCTGTTGGGCGGGGTGGTGTTTTCGCTCGGCCTCGTGCTGGCCATCTGCGCAGGCGCCGAACTCTTCACCAGCGACAACCTGATCGTGATGGCCTGGGCGAGCGGCAAGGTGAGCACCGCGTCGATGCTGCGCACCTGGGTCATCGTGTATGTCGGCAATTTCGTCGGCGCCGGCGCCACCGCCGTGTTCGTCTACGTGAGCGGGCAATACACCTTCGGCAACGGCGCGGTCGGTGCGACGGCGCTGTCGGTCGCCACCGGCAAGCTGGGCTACACCTTCGTGCAGGACGTGTGTCTCGGCATCCTGTGCAACGTGCTGGTCTGCCTGGCGGTGTGGCTCACGTACAGCGCGCGCACCAGCGGCGACAAGGTGATCGTGTTGATGCTCCCGATCAGTGCATTCGTGGCGGCCGGCTTCGAACACTGCGTGGCCAACATGTACTTCTTTCCGCACGCGCTGCTGATCAAGTGGGGCGCACCGGACTCGTTCTGGCAAGCGATCGCCAAGACGCCCGCGGACTATCCGACGCTCACCTGGGAGGCGTTCCTGACCGGCAACCTCGTTGCGGTGACGCTGGGCAACGTCGTGGGCGGCACGGTACTGGTCGGCGCCGTGTACTGGTTCGTGTACCTGCGCCGCGGCGCCCGGGCGGTGCCGGCGCGCGCCGAGCCCGACGAACGCTGAGTTCCACATGCCGCGGGCCGCCTCCCACTCGAACGCCGGGTGAGCGGCGGTTGGACTTTGGGCCAATAGCCGGTGCCCGCGGTCTGGCGGAGGATGCGAGCCACGGCGGGCGGTTCGCCCTTCGTTTCGGATGCGCGACAAGGGTCGGGGTACAGGCGACGTCCCCGACCGTCGAAGGACCTCACAGCGAAGCAGCGCCGCGGCGACTCGGGTCGCGCAGGCCACGTGTGAGCAGCTGTGGAGGTGGTGGTATGGAGCAGTCGGGCATCCTGGTTCTCAATGCCGGCTCGTCGAGCATCAAGTTCCTGTTTTTTGCCGAGCGGCAGGGTGAGCTGTCGCCGGTGATCCGCGGCCAGGTCGAAGCGCTGCACACCGCACCGCGCTTCATCGCTCGCGACGCCGACGGCCGTGTGCTGGCCGAGAAATCGTGGGGCGAAGGCCAGCCGCTGGGGCATGACGGTGCCGTGGCGCACCTGGCCGCGTTTCTGCAGGAGCATGGCGCCGGCTACGAACTGCGCGCGGTGGGGCACCGCGTGGTGCACGGCGGTCTGGATCACGCCAGCCCGGTGCGGCTCGATCGCGACGTGCTCGCCGCGCTCGAAAAGCTGGTCCCGTTGGCGCCACTGCACCAGCCGCACAACCTGGCGCCGATCCGGGTGCTGTTGGAGCGCCGGCCGCAACTGCCCCAGGTCGCCTGCTTCGACACGGCGTTCCATGCCACCAACCCCGACGTCGCGCGGCGCTTCGCGATCCCCGCCGAGCTGCACGACGCCGGCGTGCGCCGCTACGGCTTTCACGGACTCTCTTATGAGTACGTGGCTTCGGTGCTGCCCTCTGTCGATGCACGCGCGGCGGCCGGCAAGGTCGTGGTGTGCCACCTGGGCAACGGCTCCAGCATGTGCGCCATCGACGGTGGCAAGAGCATCGCCAGCACGATGGGGTTCACCGCGGTGGACGGCCTGCCGATGGGGACCCGCGCGGGCGCGCTGGATGCCGGAGTGCTGCTGTACCTGATGGACGAGCGCAAGATGGACGCGCGCGCCATCGAGAAGCTGATCTACAGCCAGTCGGGTCTGCTCGGCATGTCGGGCATCTCGAGCGACATGCGCAAGCTGCTCGAGTCCGACGATGCGCGCGCGCGCACTCGCGGTGGACGTGTTCATTTACCGCATCGGGCGCGAACTGGGCTCGCTGGTGGCCGCGCTCGGAGGCATCGACGCGTTGGTATTCACCGCCGGCATCGGCGAGAACAGCGCGGCCATCCGCGAGCGGGTGTGCCGCGACGCCGCGTGGACCGGCCTGTCTTCGACGCCCAGGCGAATGCCGGCGGCAAGCCGTGCATCAGCGCGGCCGGCAGCCGCGTGTCGGCGTGGGTGGTCCCCACCAACGAGGAACTCATGATCGCGCGCCACACTCAGCGTCTGCTGCAGGCCTAGCGGCCCGAACGGCGCGCACCCACACGCAAGCAGGAGGCATCCATGGCAGCCGTCTTGAATCAGTCCGGACAGAAGCCCGAAAACGCCTGGCGCGGATTCGCGCCCGGAACCTGGCAACAGCGCGTCAACGTGCGCGACTTCATCCAGCGCAACTACACCCCATACGAAGGCGACGGCAAGTTCCTCGCCGGTTCGACGAAGCGCACGCAAGCGATGTGGGAGAAGCTGACGCCGCTGCTGGCCCAGGAGCGCGAAAAGGGCATCCTCGATGTGTCGCAGGTGCCGTCAAGCATCCTCGCGCACGGGCCGGGCTACATCGACAAGGACAACGAGATCATCGTCGGCCTGCAGACCGAGGCGCCGCTCAAGCGCGCGATCATGCCGTTCGGAGGCTGGCGCGTCGTCGCGGCGAGCCTGGAGTCCTACGGCTACAAGCCCGATCCGCAGCTCGGCGAGATCTTCACCAAGTACCGCAAGACGCACAACGACGGCGTGTTCGACGCCTACACGGCGCAGATCCGCAAGGCGCGTTCGTCCGGCATCGTGACCGGGCTGCCCGACGCCTATGGCCGCGGCCGCATCATCGGCGATTACCGCCGCGTGGCGCTGTACGGCGTGGACTTTCTCGTCGCCGACAAGCTGCGCGAGAAGGCCGAGATCGACGACCGGCACTCGACCGAAGAAGTGATCCGGCTGCGCGAGGAACTCGCCGAGCAGATCCGCTCGCTGAAGGAGCTGGCCGAGATGGCCAAGCGCTACGGCCACGACATCTCGGGCCCGGCGCGCACCGCGCGCGAGGCGGTGCAGTGGACCTACTTCGCCTACCTGGCGGCGATCAAGCAGCAGAACGGCGCGGCCATGTCGGCTGGCCGCCTGTCGACTTTCTGGGACATCTACTTCGAGCGCGACCTGCGCGACAAGACGCTCACCGAGGAGCAGGCGCAGGAGATCATCGACGACCTCGTCATCAAGTGGCGCGTCGTGCGCTTCCTGCGCGCGCCGGAATACAACGCGCTGTTCTCGGGCGACCCGGTGTGGGTCACCGAGGTGGTCGGCGGCATGGGCGAGGACGGTCGCACTCTGGTGACCAAGACCGCGTTCCGCACGCTGCAGACGCTCTACAACCTGGGGCCGGCGCCGGAGCCGAACCTCACGGTGTTCTGGTCGCCTCGGCTACCCGACGGCTTCAAGCGCTTCGCCGTCAAGTGCTCGATCGACTCCAGTGCGATCCAGTACGAGTCGGACGACCTGATGCGTCCGAAGTGGGGTGACGACTGTGGCATCGCCTGCTGCGTGTCGGCGATGCGCATGGGCAAGCAGATGCAGTTCTTCGGCGCGCGGGTCAACCTGGCCAAGACGATGCTGTACGCGCTGAACGGCGGGCGTGACGAGCTGACCGGCGAGCAGATCGGACCGCGTCTCGCACCGGTGACCGGCGATGTGCTCGACTACCAGGAGGTGATGAACCGCCTCGACCCGATGATGGACTGGCTGGCGAAGACCTACGTCAACGCGCTCAACGTCATCCACTACATGCACGACAAGTACTGCTACGAGGCGATCGAGATGGCGCTGCACGATCGCGACGTGTTGCGCACCATGGCCTGCGGCATCGCCGGGCTTTCGCACACCGCTGACAGCCTGTCGGCGATCAAGCACGCCAAGGTGAAGCCGGTGCGCGACGAGCGCGGGATCATCGTCGACTTCAAGACCGAGGGCGAGTACCCGTGCTTCGGCAACAACGACGACCGGGCCGACGACATCGCCAAGATGCTGGTGTCGGTGATGATGAACAAGATCCGCATGTACCCGACATACCGCGATGCGCTGCACACGCAGTCGGTGCTGACGATCACCTCCAACGTCGTCTATGGCAAGAGCACCGGCAACACGCCCGATGGTCGCAAGAAGGGCGAGCCATTTGCGCCCGGGGCCAACCCTTCGAGCGGGCGCGATACGCACGGCGCGCTGGCCGCGCTGATGTCGGTGGCCAAGATCCCGTACGACGACGCCGAGGACGGCATCTCGCTCACGTTGTCGGTGGTGCCGTCGGCGCTCGGCAGCGAAGACGATCGCCTCGCACGCGGCACCGGCGCGCTCGACGCGTACTTCGGCAGCGGCGGCTTTCACGTCAACATCAACGTGCTCAATCGCGAAACGCTGCAGGACGCGATGAAGCACCCGGAGAAGTACCCGCAGCTCACGATCCGCGTGTCGGGGTACGCGGTGAACTTCATCAAGCTGACTAAGGAGCAGCAGCTCGACGTGATCAACCGCACCTTCCACGGATCGATGTAGGGCCGCATGAGCAAGTCTCTGATCGGCAGCCGCTACTCGCTTCACGTCACGCACAAGGGCGCGGCAGACGGCAAGGCGCACAGCTACTACGACATCCATCCGGCCGACATCGAGGAGACGGCCGACGGCGACGACATCACCGGCTACGTGCATTCATACGAGGTCGGCAGCACGGTCGATGGTCCGGGCATCCGCTTCGTCGGCTTTCTCACCGGTTGCCTGCTGCGCTGCCAGTACTGCCACAACCCGGACACCTGGCACAAGAGCAACGGCCAGGCGGTGACCGTGGCGCAGGCGATGAAGCAGATCGGCAAGTACGCGAAGGTCCTCAAGATCAGCCGCGGCGGCCTCACGTTGTCGGGCGGCGAGCCGGTGGTGCAGCGCGCGTTCACGATGCAGATCTTCCGTCGCTGCAAGCAGCTCGGGCTGCACACCTGCCTCGACACGGCGGGCCGCCTGGGTGACCGCTTGAGCGACGACGATCTGCAGCACATCGACCTGCAGTTGCTCGACATCAAGTCCGGTGATCCGGACACCTATCAAAGGATCACCAACCAGCCGCTGCAGCCGACGCTCGACTATGCGCGCCGGCTTTCGGCGCTCGGGCGTCCGATGTGGGTGCGCTTCGTCCTGGTCCCCGGGCTCTCCGACGACTTCGACAACGTGGAGAAGGTGGCCGATGTCTGCGCCGAGCTGAAGTCACTCGAGCGCGTGGAGATCCTTCGTTTCCACCAGATGGGCAAAGACAAGTGGCATCGGCTCGGCCTCGAATACAAGCTCGAGAACGTCGAGCCGCCCAGTGCCGAGCTGTCGGAACGCGTGCGCGGGCAGTTCCGCAGCCGCGGCTTGACCGTGTACTGACCGATCGAACAACAAGGACCAGCATGGACTTCGTGAAGACGCTGCTCGAGCAGCAGCCGTTGATGGCGCTGTTTTTGACGATCGCGATCGGCTACATCGTCGGTGAGATCAACGTCAAAGGGTTCTCCTTGGGCGTCGGCGCGGTGCTCTTCGTGGCGCTCGCGGTGGGCTGGTTTGCGCCCAAGTCCGCCCCGCCGGCACTGGTTGGAAGCTTGGGCCTCGCGCTGTTCCTGTATGCGGTGGGGATCCAGTACGGCAAGCAGTTCTTCATCGGCCTGACCAGTGCCGCAGGGATCAAGGCGAACGTGCTCGCCATCATCGGCGTGGTCTCGGCCGGCGCGGTCAGCCTGCTTTTCGTGAACACCATGGACATCGGCCTGGGCCTCGGCCTGGGCATGTTCGCGGGCGCTGGCACCAGCACCGCAACCTTGCAGGCGGCCATCGTGACACTCGGCAACGACGATGCGGCAGTCGGCTACTCGGTGGCCTACCCCATCGGCGTGGCCGGGCCGATCTTGTTCCTGTATCTGGTCTTCATGGTGTTCAAGCCGAAGGTCGTGGTGCCCACGGGCACGGGCTTGTCGATGCTCGAGATCTCGCTGCGCAACCCCGATCTCCTCGGCAAGCGGCTCGGCCAGGTGATGGACGTGTTGCCGGCCGGCGTGCAGATCACGGCCCTGCGCCGACACCATCAGAACGAGCTGCCCTCGTCCAACACCGTGATCGCCGAGAACGACGTGGTGTTGGTGGTCGGTCCAAGCATGAGCGTGCTCGAAGATGCGCGCCAGCTGCTCGGCGAGAAGGCCACCGGCCTGATCACGGACCGCCAGAACCTCGACTATCTGCGTGTGTTCGCCTCTCGCCCGGCGGTCGTGGGCAGGATGCTCGGTGACTTGCAATTGCCTGGCGACAAGGCGGCCGCTGCAATCCAGGTTCGCCGCGGCGATGCCGACATGTTGCCGCGGCCCGATCTCGTGCTGGAGTTCGGCGACCGCGTCGGCTTGCTCGCCCACCGAAACGACTTCGCCGCGCTGCGCAAGTTCTTCGGCGATTCGATCAAGGGCACCACCGAGTTCAGCTACATCTCCATCGGACTCGGCATGGCGCTGGGCTTCCTGATCGGTGCGATCAGCATCCCATTGCCGGGTATCGGCAAGGTCTCGTTCGGCCTGGCCGGCGTGCTGATCATGGCGCTGATCCTCGGCAACGCGCGCCGCACCCGCGGGTTGAACTGGACCATGCCGCTGTCGGCCAACCTGGTGCTGCGCAACTTCGGGCTCACCGTGTTCCTCGCGCAGGTGGGCATGTCCTCCGGCCCCAAGTTCGCCGCAACGGTGTCGCAAACGGGCTTGTTGATGCTGATCCTGAGTCTCGTGGTGCTGGCCGCGTTGGTGATACCGATTCTGGTCCTTGGCCTGTGGGTGTTGCGGATGCCGTTCGACGAAGTGGCCGGCATCGTGACCGGCGCATGCGGCAATCCGGCGATATTGGCCTATGCCAACAAGCTCGCGCCGACCGACAAACCCGACATCGGCTACGCCATGATCTTTCCCGGAATGACGATCGTGAAGATCTTGTTTGTCGACATCGTCCCCGTGCTGTTCAAGACCTGAGCGCATTCGACGAACGACCTGACCACAAGGAGCACCACATGGTTGACGAGTACCGAATCAAGCGCTGGGGAACCCACATCGACGGGATCATGACCGAGATCGGCCGCCAAGCGTTGATCTGCAAGGTCCGCTTGCTGGACCCCGGCGTCATCGATGCGGTGCTGAAGGGCAACGAGAGTGTCTGCGGGGCGCGCAATCCGGTTTCGTTCAAGAAGCTCAAGAACCTGTTGGAGATGGGCTTCCTGGTGAAGGAGAACGCCTACGACAAGCTCGGCACGCTCGAGGCAGAAGCGTTGGTCACGGCGGTGCGCGAGACGCTGCGCGAGCGCTTCGGCGACAAGCTCGGTGGCCCGGCGACGCCCGGCTGAAGTTCGACACGGAGATTCAGATGAACGCAACGAAGACAGTGAAGCCCGCCAAGACGTCCAAGTCACCCAAGTCGGCGCGCAAGGCCCAGCTGAAGGGGGTCGACTCGGCGGCGCGCAGCCGGCGAGAGGCCAAGGCTTCCGCCGATGCGCGCGAGCCGATGTCCGGCAAGGACTACGAGAAGGCCCTCAAGAAGCTGCACGTCGAGCTCGTGAAACTGCAGCAATGGGTGGTCCAAAAGGGATTGAAGGTCTGCATCCTGTTCGAGGGTCGCGACGGCGCAGGCAAGGGCGGCACCATCAAGGCCATCACCGAGCGTGTCAGCCCGCGTGTGTTCCGCGTCGTCGCGTTGCCGGCACCGACCGAACGCGAGAAGTCCCAGATGTACGTCCAGCGCTACCTGCCGCACCTGCCGGCGGCGGGCGAGGTGGTGATCTTCGATCGCAGCTGGTACAACCGCGCCGGCGTCGAGCGCGTGATGGGCTTCTGCACGCCCGAGCAGGTCGATGTCTTCCTGAAGATGGTGCCGGCTGTCGAAAGGGCCATCGTCGACTCGGGGGTCATCCTGCTGAAGTACTGGCTCGAGGTGAGTCCCGAGGAGCAGACGCGCCGCTTGAAGTCGCGCTTCGAGGATGGTCGCAAGATCTGGAAGCTCACGCCGATGGATCTCAGGTCGTACAGCCGCTGGTACGACTACTCGCGCGCACGCGACGACATGTTTGCCGCCACCGACACGGTTCAAGTGCCGTGGTTCGTGGCCCTGTCCGACGACAAGAAGAAGGTCCGCCTCAACATCATCAGCCACCTGCTCAAGCAGGTGCCCTACAAGGAACTGAAGCGCGAAAAGATCAAGCTGCCGGCGCGCCAGGAGCGGGGTGACTACAGGGAGTCGAACCATCCCTTCAAGGTGATCCCCGAGATCAGCTGATGTCCGAAGTGGCCACCGTCGGGAAGTCCGGCTTGCTGAGCCGGATGGTGCCCGCGGTCAATTGGCTGCCGTCGCTGAGCGCGGCGTCGATGCGTGGCGACGTGGTGGCCGGCATCACGCTGGCCGCCTACCTGCTGCCGGCCGGCATCGCTGACGCGTCGCTCGCCGACCTGCCGCCCGAGGCCGGCCTGTACGCCTGCCTGTTCTCCGGCCTGGTGTTCTGGCTGTTCTGCAGCTCCCGCCACACGGCGATCACGGTCACGTCGGCGATCTCGGTGCTGATGGGCGCGTCGCTCGGCACGATCGCGGGCGGCGACCCGACGCGCTTCGTGGCGCTCGCGGCCGCGACCGCGCTGCTGGTCGCGGCGCTGGCCTTCGTGGCCTGGCTCGCGCGAGCCGGTGCCATCGTCAGCTTCGTGTCCGAGACGGTGATGATCGGCTTCAAGACCGGCGTGGCCCTGTTCGTGGCCAGCACGCAGTTGCCCAAGCTGTTCGGCTTCAAGGGCGGCCACGGCAGTTTCTGGGAGCGCATGGGCGGCTTCCTTTCGCACCTCGGCGACACCAACGGCACGGCGCTCGCGATGGGCGGGGTGGCGCTCGCCGTGCTGGTGCTGGGCAAGATGTACCTGAAGCACAAGCCGGTGACGCTGGCGGTGGTGATCGCGGGCATCGTCGCGGCGTCGCTGATCGATGCCGGAGCGCGGGGCGTCAAGCTGCTCGGCGATGTGCCGCAGGGCCTGCCGACGATCGGGCTGCCGGCTGTGCAGTGGAGCGACCTGAACGACCTGCTGCCGCTCGCCATGGCGTGCTTCCTGCTCGCCGCCGTCGAGACGGTGGCCATCGGCCGCATGTTCTCGCTCAAGCACGGCTACCGTCTCGATCCCAATCAGGAGTTCCTGGGCATCGCCGCGGCCAACCTCGGCGCCGGGCTCGGCCACGGCTTTCCGGTCAGCGGCGGCATGTCGCAATCGCTGGTCAACGAAAGCGCCGGCGCGCGCACGCCGCTGTCGGGCCTGATCGCCTCGCTGATCATCGTGGTCGTGGTGCTGTTCTTCTCCGGCCTGTTGCGCGACCTGCCGCAGCCGGTGCTGGCGGCGATCGTGCTGGTCGCGGTGGCCGGGCTGTTCAAGCTCGACGAGCTGAAGCGGCTGTGGCGCTTCGACCGCAGCGAGTTCACCATCGCCGCGGCGGCGCTGGCCGGCGTTCTCGGCTCCGGGCTGTTGCGCGGCGTGCTGATCGGTGCAGTGATCTCGCTGGTGCTGCTGCTGCGCCGCGCATCGCAGCCGCAAGTGGCGGTGCTCGGCCGCGTGCCGGGCACCGAGTTCTACGGCAACATCGTCCCCAACCCCGAGAACGAGCGCACCGAAGGCGTGTTCGTGTTTCGTGCGGCCTCGGCCATCCTGTACTTCAACTGCGAGTACCTGCGCGACCGCTTCGTCGAGCTGCTTGAGCAGGAGCAGCCACCGGCCCGGCTTGCTGTCTGGAGTTTGTCGACCGTGCCTGCGGTCGACCTGGCCGGCGCCGAAATGCTGCTGCACCTGCGCGCCGAACTGCAGCGGCGTGGCGTCACGTTGATGCTGGCCGAGGCGCGCGGGCCGGCGCGAGACGATCTGCGCAAGGCGGGCCTCGAGGCGCACTTCGGTCCCATCGAGGCCAACATGTCGATCGAGCCGATCATCCGCGCCTGGCAGGCCGCGAAGTAAGACGTCGTTCGTGTCGAGCGTGCCGTGGCCGTCAGCCGGTCAGGGCCGCGAGGTTCAGCGCGTGCGAGCGGCCCAGCCAGAGCGCGCTGTCGCGGTGGTCGCGCAGCTCGTCGCCGGTGTTGGGATGCACGAACACGTCGAGCGCGCCATGGTTGAGCGCGAGCCAGCCCACCACGTGAGTGAAGTGCGCCGGCGCAAACGCCAACTGGTAGCTCCACATCGGGTGCGGGCCTACCGGCTTCTCGTGGAAGCGGCCCATCTCGATGCTGCCGGCCAGTTCGCGGGTGATCACCTCGCGCAGCGCCCAGGCGGCATCGCGGCTCGCGCCGTCGAAATACACGTGCGCGTGCCAGCTTTGGATCTGCTGCGGAGACAGGGTGTGCATCGTGCCCCGATGCTACGCGCATCGCGGCACGCGATGACTAGCGCGAAGTCGAACCCATCTTGCCTTGCAGCACCGCCACCAGGTGCCGCTGCGCTTCGGCCAGCTGCGCCTTGTCGGCATCGTGCACTTTGCGGAAGAACTGGACGCACTCGGGCGACTTCGCCTCCTCGGCATCCTTGATGTACTGGTCGTACGCCATCAGCGCCTGGGCCTTGTTCTGGATCAGCGTGATCCAGTCGTAGGCCAGGTTGCTGATCGGGTGCGGATCGGCGGCGGTTTCTTTCATGTGTTCGACCTTTCAGTGCCGGCGGCGGGCATCGAGCTCAGTGGCGTGTTCGGGCGACGGCTTTCGATGAACTGACGCATGCGCTCGAGGTCATCCTCGAACTGCTGCTTCGGATCGGCACCGAGCAGCGACGACACCGCCTGGCCCATGGCGCCGGCGGGCGGCCGGTACGACAGTTGCACGTTCACTCGCGTGCCATAACCCTCAGGCACCAGGGTCACGCGCCCGCTGTTGCTCACCTTGCTGCCCGGCTCGCTTTCCCAGGCCACTTCGCTCGGGCGCTCCATGCGGGCAATGGAATCAAACTGCAGGCCGATGCCGGCGGGGCCACGCACCGTCCAGTGCGAGCGATCGCCGGCCAGCGGCTGCACGCTCTTCACGCTGGACATGAACTGCGGAAAGTTCTCGTAGTTCGACCAGGTGTCGTACACGTGTTCGATCGGCGCTTCGATGAACAGGCTCTTGCTCAGCGTGATGGTGCCGCTGTCGTCGGCGCCGATCTTTTCGCGCAGGCGTTCGCTGCCGCCGTAGCGCTGCAGCGCATACAGGCCCGCGCCGACGGCGGCTGCGGCAAGAATCAAGCCGCCGGCCGCCGCGCGGCCGTGGCCGCCGCTGTCCACGGCATCGTCGGCCGAGTCGCGCCAGTCACGCGCCTGCTCGCGCGCTTCGCGCTGGGCATCGGCGGGCAGCCGGCGCGCCCGCGCCACCACCTCGTGCATCAGCTCGCCGGCCCGATCGACCGCATCGTGCAGCTTGCTGGCTGCCGTGGCGGCCACGCCGGTGGCGGTGCGTTCGGTGCGGGCCGCGAACCGATTGATCGAATCGGGCGACGCCTCGGGCAGCATCTCGCGCAGGCGCTCGGCCGAGTGGTTCACGAACCGCGAGCTCGCGTCGAACGCGGTTTGGCCGGCCGCCACCAATGCTGTGCGGCGCCGCGGCGAAGACAGGACGTAGGCGAGCAACGCGCCGATGCCGACGGCGGCGATCACCAGCGGCGTGTTGGATCGGTGGGTCGAATACTGCTGCATGCTCGACTCCTCTTGTATGGCAGGCCTGAACACGGGCAACCCGCATTCCCAGCGAAAGTGCGCCGGGTTTGTGCAACTGTGGGAGGCATCGCGATTGCCGAGGGTTGCAGCGAACACTGCGACCACACCGTGCGAATCGTGAAAGAGCCACTGCGTCTGTTGCCGGGAGACGCGTTTGAATGCGTCTGCGACCGTGGACGCTTCCTGATCGGCATCGCCGAGGGCAAGGTCGTGGCCAAGGGTACCGATGTCGGCTTGAGCGACGGTGCGCGTGATCTTCTCGACGCGTTGGCCAGACGTTCGCTCGAGAAGAACCTCAACGGTGCGTTGCGCTTCATCCACGTCGAGGAAGCCGAGTTTGCCGACGATTGCACCCAGCAGGCGCTCAGCACGACCGATTCCGGCGATCTGCTGTTCTTCCTCGTGTCGGACCGCAACGCCTCCGAAGCCGTAAAGACTGCACTCGACGCGCTGTCGACGCGTTGAGGCGTCGCAGCGCAGACGCGCGCGGAGGAGCCGCCTTCAGCGTGGATTCGCGGCTGGGTTACTGTGGCGCATGTCCGCGCCGCGCAAGACCCATGCCCTGTCGCCTGCGGCTGCCGGCCTGGCCTGGGGGCTGACCGCCGCGGCGATCTGGACCGTCTATTCGGTGCTGGCGCGTCTTGGCATCAAGTCGGGGCTGACCCCGTTCGACATGACGCTGCTGCGCTTCATGCCCGGTGCGCTGGTGATGCTGCCCTTCGTGTGGCGCTGGGGCTGGCGCGACATGGCGGGCATCGGCTGGCGGCGCGGCCTCGCGCTGGCCGCGCTGTCGGGCCCGGTGTTCAGCTTGCTGATGATGACGGGCTTTGCCCATGCGCCGCTGGCGCACGGCGCGGTGATCGCGCCGGCCTGCCAGATGCTGGCGGGCATCGGCTTTTCCGCCTGGCTCGCGCGCGCCCCGGTCACGCGCGAGACCGTGTTCGGCGCCACCTTCGTGCTGCTGGGCCTGGGCTTCATGGGCAGCGACGCGCTGTTGCATGCCGAAGGCGGCTCGGTCTTGCTGGGCGACGTGCTGTTCGCCGCCGCCGGCGCGAGCTTCGGCCTGTTCGGTGCGCTGTCGCGGCGCTGGCTGGTCGACCCGGTGCGGGTCACCGGTGTCGCGGTGGTGCTGGCGTTGGCCATGTTCGCGCCGTTGTACGCGGCGCTCGCCGACCCGGCCGCGTTGCTCGCGGCGGCTCCAGGCTTCGTCACCCTGCAAGCGGTGGCGCACGGCTTGGGTGCCGGACTGGTTGCGGTGCTGGCCTACAGCCGGGCCGCGTTGCTGCTCGGGCCGGGGCGGGCGTCGTTCTTCGGCGCGATGGTGCCCGGCGCCGCGTCGCTGCTCGCGATCCCGGTGTTGGACGAGATCCCCACGGCGCTGCAGGTGGCCGGGTTGCTCGCGGTCGTGGCCGGCCTGCTGCTGGCCTTCGGCGCGGTTCGCATGCTGCTCAACCTGCCGCGCGGTGCGGACAAATGAACGGCTGACACAATGCCTCGCATGAACGCCCGCCTTGCTGGTCCCGTGATGGCACTCACGGCCGTGCTGACCTTCTCCGCCGTCGCCCAGACGCCTTCGCCTGCGGCCAATGCGCCGCGCAGCCGCGCCGACATCCCTGCGGAGTTCCGCTGGGACTTCAACCCGATCTATCCGAACTGGGAGGCCTGGGAAGGCGGCATGCGCGAGATGGAAGCCAAGATCGCCGCGTTCGCGGCGCTCAAGGGCTCGCTCAAGAAGGGGCCGGCCGCGGTGCTGAAGGCCTACCAAGCGTTCGACGAGATCGGCAAGCTGCAGTACCGGCTGTACCGCTACCCGCAACTGCAGCGCGACGTCGACACGCGCGACCAGGCCGTGGCGGGGCGCTTTCAGCGCGTGACCGCGTTGTTTTCCAAGTTCGACACCGCCACCGCGTGGTTCACGCCGGAGTTGTTGACGGTGCCCAAGGCCACGATGCAGCGCTGGCTCGAGCAGACGCCGGCGCTGACGCCGTATCGCTTTCCGATCCTCGATGCCTACCGCCGTGCCGCGCACACGCTCGACGAGAAGGGCGAGCGGCTGCTGTCGCTCGCCGGCCGCTTCGGCGACACGCCGCGCGAGACCTATGGCGAGCTGAGCACCTCGGACGTGAAGTTCCCCACCGTCACGCTGTCCGACGGCCGCAGCGTCACCCTGTCGCCCGGCAACTACTACGCGCTGCTCGAGAACAACCGCAACCAGGCCGATCGCGCGAAGGCAGCCGAGGCCCACGTCGGCGCCTACGCCAGCACCGCACACACCTATGCCGCGCTGTACAACAGCGTGCTGCAGCGCGACTGGTTCGTCGCGCAGGCGCGCAACTTCTCCACCACGCTCGATGCCGCGCTCGACGGCAACGCCGTGCCGCGCAAGGTGGTCGAGACGCTGGTCGAGGCCACACGCGCGGGCACCGCACCGCTGCAGCGTTACCTGCGGCTGCGCAAGAAGCTGCTCGCGCTGCCGACCTACCACCCCTACGACGGCTCGCTGCCGCTGTTCAAGAGCGACAAGACCTATCCCTACGAAACCGCGCGCGAACTGGCGCTGGCGTCGGTGGCCCCGCTCGGCGACGACTACGGCACGCGCTACCGCCGCTTCGTGAGCGGCGGCCGCATCGATGTGTACGAGAACCCCGGCAAACGCAGCGGCGCCTACAGCGCCGGCGTGTACGGCGTCGGCCCGTACCTGCTGCTCAACTACAACGACACGCTCGACTCGGTGTTCACGCTGGCCCACGAGGCCGGCCACGCGATGCACACCGTGCTGTCCTACGAGAACCAGCCGTTCGTGACCGCCGACTACACGATCTTCGTCGCCGAGGTGGCGTCGACGACCAACGAGCGCTTCCTGCTCGAGGAGCTGCTGCGCCGCACCGCCGACCCGAAGGAGCGTTTCCTGCTGCTGCAGCATGCGGCGGATGCGATCGTCAACACCTACTACACGCAGGTGATGTTCGCCGACTTCGAGCTGCAGGCGCACCAGCTCGTCGAGCGCGGCGAGGCGATCACGACCGACGTGCTGCGCAAGATCTACGGCGGCATCGCGCGCACCTACTACGGCGACGCGGTCACGCTCGACGAGTTCTACGAGTACACCTGGGCCCGCATCTCGCACTTCTACAACTCGCCGTACTACGTCTACCAGTACGCCACCTGCTTCGCGTCGTCGGCGCAGCTGTTCCGCGCAATGAGCAGCGGCACGCCCGAGTCGCGCAAGGCCGCGACCGAGCGCTACCTCGCGCTGCTGAAGAGCGGCGGCAACGACCACCCGATGGAGCAGCTGAAGAAGGCCGGCGTCGACCTGACGCAGCGCGCGACGATCCAGGCGGTGATCGACCAGCTCGACACGCTGGTCACGCAGATGGAAGCCGAGGCGGCAAAGATCCAATGAGCGGCGGGTTCGCTGCCCACGGCGACGACTGGTATCGCGAGCGCCTGGCGCCGCCGCGCGGCGTGCCGCGCATCGTGATCGACACCGATGCCGCCAACGAGATCGACGATCCGTTTGCGCTCGCCTGGGCGCTGCTGTCGCCGCAGCAGCTCGACCTGCGGGCGATCTATGCCGCGCCGTTCTCGTTCGAATACCGGCGCCAGGAGATGGTGCGCGCCCGTGCGCTGCGGCGCAGCGGGGCCCCGCTGTCCACCGACGAGGCCGAACTGGTGCAGCACAACGCGGCGCGGCTCGATTTCTACGAGCGCAAGGGCTGGGACATCGCCACGGTGGATTGGCCGGTGTTCGATCCGCCCGGCGTCGGCATGGAGCGCAGCCACCAGGAGATCGTGGCCGTGTGCCGCGCCCTCGGCCGCAACGCCGACGGACTGGTGTGGCGCGGCAGCGCGGACTACCTGCGCAGCGACCAGCAGCCGTTGCACAGCGAAGCGGTCGAACACCTGATCGCCACCGCACGCGCCAGCCGTGCCGATGATCCGCTCTACGTGGTGGCGATGGGCTGCGTGACCAACGTGGCCAGCGCGCTGCTGCTCGCACCCGACATCGCCGAGCGCATCGTCGTGGTGTGGACCAGCGGCTACCCGTCGACCGCGCCGCAGGTGAACCACTCGTTCAATCTGGAGCAGGACCTGGTCGCCACCACCGTGCTGCTCGACAGCGGCGTGCCGCTGGTCTACCTGCCCGGCTTTCACGTCGGCGCGCAACTGCGGCTGTCGCTGCCCGAGATGGAGCGCCACGTGCAAGGGCGCGGTGCGATCGGCGACCACCTGCACCACCTGTTCACCCACAACCCGCTGTGGGACCTGGCGGGCATCGACAGCTTTCACGCGCACTCGTGGGTGATCTGGGACGTGATCACGCTGGCGTGGCTGATTCATCCCAACTGGGTGCCGAGCGAGCTGCTGCGCACGCCGACCCTCGGCGCCGATCGCCGCTGGCGCGCGGCACCGGGGCGGCCGCTGATGCGCGAGGGTTATGCGGTGGCGCGCGACGCGATCTTCGGCGACCTGTTCCGCAAGCTCGAAGCCGCAGCGCGCTGAGAGCTCAACGCCAGCGCCGTTGCAGCGCGGCGAACTCCTCGACGATGCGCTCGATCACCGCAGCCGACAGATAACATTCGACGCGGTTGCGCACGTGCGCCACCAGCGCGGCATCGCTCAAGTGTTGCGACCAGTCCTCGCCGCGCGCGTCGGTGCGCGCGCTGCGCGCCGACAGCGCGCGCCACTTGGCGCACCAGGTCACCGACCACAGCCACATCGCGGCGCGCAACGGCAGCCACCACGCGCGCTCGATCGCCGCCGCTTCGGTGTGCGCGGCCCAGGCGTCGTAGGTGCCGGCGATCTCGTCCAACGTGAGCTCGGCGCGCACGTCGACGTCCCAGGTGGTCGAGGTGTACAGCGTGGCGTGTGCGAGGTCGAGCGCGCAAAAGCTGTAGCGCGCCTTCTCCAGGTCGACGAGCACCGCGCGGCCGTCGTCTTGCACGACGAAGTTGCCCGGGTGCGCATCGAACGCGATCAGGCGCCGCAGCGGCCGTGAAGCGGCTTCGCAGCACTGCTGCAACTTCGCGCGCTGCGCTTCGATGCGCGCGCGCGACGGCGCGTCGAGCCCGGCGCCGTCGAGATGGTTCGCCTGCGCGTCGATCTCGTCGCGCAGCGCCTGCAGCGGATCGGCGTCGTGGCGCAGCGGCGCATCGGTGAGCCGGCGCCGGCAGTGGCAGCGCGTGGATGGCGGCCAGTGCGATGGCGATCGCCGGCAGGTCCTGCGGCAGGCGCGCGCTGCGGCCGACGATCTCCTGCACCAGCAGGCCGCCGCGCGGCAGCGCGTCGCTCGGCGGCAGCCGGCCGATCAGCCGCGGCGTCGCGCCGCTGGCACCGGCACGTTCGAAGCACGCGGCCTGGTAGTCGAGCGCCGCCTGCGCATCCAGGCCCATCTGGCTCTGCTTGGGCAAGCGCGCGATCGCACCGCTGCCCAGCAGGCGCACGTGGTGGTGTGCGAGGCCCTTGTCGGCCATCGGCTGCAGCGCGGCGCCGGCCCACGGCGAACGCGCCGCCAGCAGTGCGCGGCGCAGGCGATCGCAGCAGGTCGACATCGCTCATGGTACACCACCCAGTTCGATCACCGGTCCGCCCGCGGCGTGCGCATCCTGCTCGTCGTGCGTGACCAGCAGCATCGGCAACCGGCGCTCGCGCGCATGGTCGAACACGAAAGCACGAAACTCCTGGCGCAACCGCGCATCGAGCTTGTTGAACGGCTCATCCAGCAGCAGCACGCGCGGGCGGGCCAGCAGCGTGCGCATCAGCGCCACGCGCGCGCGCTGGCCGCCCGACAGCGTGGCCGGATCGCGCGCCTCGAAGTCGGGCAATCCCGCCTCGCGCAACGCCTCGGCCACCTGGGCCTCGCGGGCCGCACGGCCCTTCACGTCGGCCGGCAGCGCAAACGCCAGGTTGGCGCCGACCGACATGTGCGGGAACAGCAAGTCGTCCTGGAACAGGATGCCGATGCCGCGCCGCTCGGGTGCCAGCGCCGTGACGTCGCTCGGGCCGATGCACACCGCGCCGCGGGCGTGGAACACCGGCGCCAGCGTGCCCGACAGGTAAGCCAGCAGCGTCGACTTGCCGCTGCCGCTCGGCCCCATCACGGTCACGCATTCGCCGGGCGCCACCTCGACGTCGAGGCCATCGATCAGCACCTGCGCGCCGAGCGCGATGCGCACCTGGCGCAGGTGCAGCGAATCGGGGTTCGCGGTGCTCATCCGGTGACCTCCGCGCTGCGCGCTGCGGTATTCGCCTTGGGAGCGGCCCTGCGGCTCATGCGAGCGCCCGCCGGTGCACGAACAGCAGGCGCGGCAGCGCGGTGGCGCCCATGAAGGCGATGAACGGCAACAGCGCCTGCAGCAGCGCCCACACCGCCGTCACGCGGCGGTCTTCTCCGGAGGCGAGCGTGACCGCCTCGGTGGTGAGCGTGGCGACCCGGCCGCTGCCGGCGAACAGCGTCGGCAGGTACAGGCCCACGCTGACGGCGAACGCCACCGCGCAGGCGATCAGCGTGGGCTTGAGCAGAATCGGCAGCTTGATGCGCCAGAACACGCGCCCCCTCGAGGCGCCCAGGCTGGTGGCCGAACGCGCGTAGCGCGCATCGAAGGCGCGCCACGGATCGGCCAGCGACAGGAACAGATACGGCAGCACGAACACCAGATGGGCCCACACCACCGCGAACAGCGTGGCATCGAGGCGCGATTTGATCAGCAGCACCTGCACGCCGAACAGAAACGCCACCTGCGGCACCAGCAGCGGCATGTACAGCAGCCACAGGCTGCGCTGGCCGAACGAGCGTGGCACCGCCGCGCCTCCGGCGCGCTGTGCCTCGTGTTCGAGGCACGCGATCACGAGCACCGCAGCCACCGCGGTGGCGCACAGGCCGATCCACAGCGTGTCGAGCGCCGGGCGCAGCGCCATGCCCGATTGGCGCAGCCAATTGGCCAGCGTCCAGGCCTGCGGCAGCGCATCGGGGTAGCGCCACTGGCGCGCGAACGACCAGATCCACAGCGCCAGCAGCGCGAGCGCCGTGAGCGCGAACAGCGCGGTGCACAGCACACTGGCGAGGCGGGCGGCGTGCGCGAACGCACCGTCGCGATGGCCCTGCGCAAGCCAACGTCGACCCCAGCGCGCCAGCAGCCACTCGAGCGCGCGCCATGCCGCGATGCACGCTGGCCACGATGACCAGCAGCAGCACCGCGGCCGCCGAGGCGGGCAATACGCGCTGCAAGTCCGGATCGGCGAACCCCCGGACCGCCAGCACGGCCAGCGTCGGTGGATTGCCGGGGCCCAGGATCATCGACACGTCGACCACCGACAGCGAGAACGCCAGCACGGCGAAGATCGGCAGGCGGATCTGCGGGTACACCAACGGCACCACGACCTTGAGGTAGGCCTGCAGCGGCGAGTAGCCGAGCGCGCGTGCAGCAGCCACGTAGGGTTGCGCCGGCACCTGGTTGAGCGCGCCCAGCGTCATCAGCACCAGGTACGGCACCTCCTTGATCAGCAGGCCGGCGATCAACGCCCAACCCGATGGATGGCCCACGGTGCTCACGTCGGGCGGCAACTCCCAGCCGGTGAGCGCGGGCGACACCCATCGCACCAGCCAGCCCGACGGCACCAGCAGGAACGACAAGCCGATGGCCAGCGCCGAGTGCGGCGCCGCCAGCACCGGGGCGATGAAGGACCCGATGCGCCGGCCCCAGGCGCGGCCGTGCATCCAGGCCGACACGCCGGTCGCGAGCACCACAGCGAGCAGCGTGGTGACGAGGCCGGTCACGAGCGTGAGGCGCAATGCAGTTGCGAAGCCGGGGTGGTCGCGCAGCTCGCGCCAGGGCGCCAGGCTCCAGCGCTCGGCGCCGATGGCCGGCAGCACGCCGAATGCGGGCAGCAGCGTGCCCAGCAGTCCGGCCACGATCGGCAGCGCAAATGCGGCCACGGTGACGGCCGGAGCCCAACGCAACACCAGCGCGCGCGGCGGCGTCATGGCAGGCGGGCGCGCCGCCGTCTCATTGCGTGTAGCGGCGCTGCCACTCCGCGGCAATGCGCGTCATCCAGCTCGCGTGCGGCTCGAGCAGCGGCTTGCCGAGCTCGGCCGGCGTGGGCAAGGCATCGCTCGGCGTGAGCTTGTCGAACAGTGCGCGATCGGCCGCCGACAGTCGCGCCAGGTCGAGCACGTTGACGCTGCCCATCGACTGGATGTCTTGCGCACGCGCCTGCGTGGCCGGCTCGAGCAGAAAGTTGGCCAGCAGCAGCGCGCCTTCCTTGTGGGCGGCGTTGTACGGGATGGCCACGAAGCTGGTGTTGCCGATGGTGCCCTTGCGCAGGGTGAAGGTGCGTACCGAGGCCGGCAGCTGGCCGCCGGCCACCGACACCGCGGCCTCGGCGGGATTGAACGACAGCGTGATGTCGATCTCACCGTCGTTCAGCAACTGGCGCTGCGCCGAGCCGTTGTCGGGGAACTGCATGCCCTTGCGCCACAGCGTGGGGCGCAACTGGTCGTACCACGCCCACAGCGGCGCGGCGGTGGCGGCGAAGTTGTCGTCGGTGGCGGGCCGCTGCAACAGCGCCGTGTCGGGCGTGAGGTCGTACAGCGCCTGCTTGAGGAATGTCGAGCCGAGAAAGTTGCTGACCTTGGGATGCGTGAGGCGGCCCGGATGCTTGCGCGACCACTCGAGCAGCTCGGCGGCGGAGCGCGGCACGTCGGCGGCCTTGATGCGCGCGCTGTCGTACACGAACACAATCTGCGCCAGCTTCCACGGCACGGCGTAGCCGTCGACCGGCGTGGTGAAGTCGATCACGTTGGAGCGCTTGTTCACCGTGTCGACCCACTTGAAGTTGGGCAGGGCCTGGGTCACCGGCCCATGCAACAGGCCCTGGTTCTTCATGGCCAGGAAGTTCGGCCCGTTGATCCAGATGAGGTCGACCGTGCCGTCGCTGTTTCGGCCGGCGGCCTTCTCGGCCACCACCCGCGTCACCGCCTCCGAGGTGTCTTTGAGGCGCACGTGGTTCACGTTCAAGTCATGGCGCGCCTTCATCTCGCCGGCCGCCCAGGCGATGAAGGCATTGGTCTTCTCGTCGCCGGCCCAGGCATTGAAGTACACCGTCTGTCCCCTGGCCTTGGCCGCGACCTGGTTCCAATCGAGATTGGGCTGCGAAAACGCAGGGCCGCCGCCAAGCGCGCCGGCGATCAGCAGCGGGGCTGCGAGGCAGCGAATCGTCATCGCGAAACAGTGGCGCGGCATGGGCAATCCAACACTGGCAGGATGAGAGGGACGCAAAGTGTCCTACATCCTGCAAGTCCCTCCGGCGGGGCGCTCGGGCTGTCGCGCGCGCGTCAGACCGGTTCGGGTTCGGGCCGGTACCGACATTGCGACAAGCGCGCTACAACGCCCTCAAAATGCACCACGGAGTTTCACGATGAGAATGCGCAGCTACCAAGTGTGCGAGTGCGGTGCGCCGCTGCAACTCGCCGAAGGCGACACCCCCGCGCCGCAGGGCACGCAGGTGTTGATGAAAGTGCTGGCGGCGGGCGTGTGCCATTCCGATCTGCACATCTGGGATGGCTACTACGAAGTGGGCGGCGGCCGGAAGCTCAACCTGGTGGAGCGCGGCATCAAGCTGCCGCTGACGATGGGCCACGAAAACGTCGGCGAGGTGATCGCCGTCGGGCCGGAGGCCAGCGGCGTGAAGGTGGGCGACGTGCGCCTCGTCAATCCGTGGATCGGCTGCGGCGAGTGCAAGGTGTGCCGCCGCGGCGATGAGAACCTGTGCGTCAAGCCGCAATCGATCGGCGTGTACCGGCAGGGCGGCTATTCCACGCACCTGCTGGTGCCGCATTCGCGGCACCTGTTCGACATCGGCCGGCTGACGCCGCGCGACGCGGCGCCGCTGGCCTGCTCGGGCGTCACGGCGTATTCGGCGCTGAAGAAGGTGGAAGCCACGCTGAAAGACGAGCCCGTGGTGCTGATCGGCGCCGGCGGCGTCGGCTTGATGGGCGTCACGCTGGCGCGCAAGATGGGCGCCAAAGAGGTCATCGCGATCGACATCGACGCGACCAAGCGCGATGCGGCGCTCAAGGCTGGCGCCACGCGTGTCATCGACGGCGCCGCACCCGATGCGGTCAAGCAGGTGCACGCGGCCACCGGCGGCGGCGCCTGGGCGGTGATCGACTTCGTCGGCTCCGGCCAGACCGCCAACCTGGCGATCGGCTCGATCGTCAAGGGAGGCACGGTCGTCGTGGTCGGTCTGTTCGGCGGCGACGTGACGGTGCCCACACCGTTCCTGCCGCTGCGGGCGATGACGCTGCGCGGCTCCTACGTGGGCAGCCACCGCGAGATCGCCGAGTTGCTGGAGCTGGTCAATCGCAGCGGCATGCCCGAGGTGCCGATCCGCACGCGCTCGCTCGACGAGGTGGGCGAGGCGCTGGGCGATCTGCGCGCCGGCAAGGTGGTGGGGCGCGTGGTGCTGACCCCCGGCGGTTGAAGGGCGAGGTCCATGGCTCAGGTGTTCGGCAACGAAGTCCCGCGTCGGCACAACGAGACGCCCACCCGCGAGGCCGCGCGCTTCCTGGTGGTCATCGATTCCGGCGGGGCCGCGATCGCGCGCCTGCTCTCCGCTGCCCGCCAGCAAGTCGGTGAGTTCGATGCCAGCACCGAAGAGGTCACCGTGATGACGCGCGGACTCGCGCCCGCCAGCGGCGCCGACGGCCCCGAGTGGGACCATGCGTTGTCGGGCCACAGCGCGGCCGAGCGCCGCGCAGCCCGCGTGTACACGCTCGACGTGTAGCGGCGCAGCGCATCACCGCTCGCCAAGGCGCAGATGGCGTTCCACCCATCCGAGGTGGGTTCTTCGGGGGTAGGATCACGGCTTGCCCTGGAAAATGGCCGGCTCGCACATATCGCTTCCGGTGACGACGATGAACTGGACTGAACTCTGTGGGCTCGCCAGCGAGCGTCCGATGCGTTGCCAACTGGTGCTGGACCACGCGCTGACGGCGCTGGCCAAAAGCCGGGATGCCGCGTTGCAAGCCACCATCACTGCCGAGACACCCACCCTCGAGGGCCTGTGCGCTGCACTGGACGCCTACGCGGTCGTGGTGCCGAGCGACGCCATCGCGCACGTCTGCGGGCGACGCGACAATCTCGCGGCGCCGACCCCGAATTCCATGCCGCAAGACGTGCCCACGAAAGTCAGCCCAGCGCTGTAGTCGGCTGGCCGCTGTGGGCCAGCAGTCCTGAGAGCCGGCCATCGCCGGCGGGCATGTCCGCCTGCACGCCTGCGCTGCGTGGTGGGTGGGTACCGATCGTTGCCAACTCACAACCAGGACAAGCATGCTCGACGACTCGACCCGACACCTGCTGGGCGACGCCAGCACGCGCGCCGCGCGCTACCTCGACGGCCTGGATTCGCGCCCGGTCGCCCCGAGCGCCGACGCCATTGCGCGCCTGGCCGCGCTCGACGTGCCGCTGCCCGCGAAGGCTGGCGACCCGATGCTCACGCTGCGCATGCTCGACGAGTTCGGCTCGCCCGCCACCATGGCGATGGCCGGCCCGCGCTTCTTCGGCTTCGTGATCGGCGGTGCGCTGCCGGTCACGCTGGCAGCGCAGCTGGCTGGCCAGCGCGTGGGACCAGAACAGCGCGCTGCACCGCGTGAGCCCCGGCACCGCGGTGTTGGAGCAGGTGGCGTTGCGCTGGCTGCTCGACGTGTTGCAACTGCCGCCCGAATGCGCCGGCGCATTCGTCACCGGCGCCACGGTGGCCAACTTGTGCGCGCTGGCGGCCGCGCGCCACGCCGTGCTGGCCCGCGCCGGCTGGGACGTGGAAGCGCAGGGACTGATCGGCGCACCGCCGGTCACGGTGGTGGTCGGCGAGGAGGCCCACCCTTCGCTGACCAAGTCGCTCGGCATTCTCGGCTTCGGGCGCAACCGCGCGCTCAAGGTGCCGGTCGACGGCCAGGGCCGCATGCGCGCCGACCGGCTGCCCGCGCTGTCGGGGCCGGCGATCGTGTGCGTGCAGGCCGGCAACGTCAACACCGGTGCGTTCGATCCGGTGCGCAGAGGTGTGCGAGCGTGCGCACGAGGCCGGCGCCTGGGTGCACGTGGACGGCGCGTTTGGCCTGTGGGCCGCGGCCGCTCCGTCGCGCGCGCACCTGGCGCAAGGCATCGCGCAGCGCCGACTCATGGGCCACCGATGCGCACAAGTGGCTCAACGTGCCCTACGACAGCGGGCTCGCGTTCGTGCGCGACGCGAACGCGCTGCGTGCCGCGATGGCCATCACGGCCGACTACCTGCCCACCGAATCCGAGCATCGCAACCCGGCGGACTACACGCCCGAGTTGTCGCGCCGCGCGCGCGGCGTGGAGGTGTGGGCGGCGCTGCAGTCGCTCGGCCGCGCCGGCCTGTCGGCACTCATCGAGCGCCACTGCGCGCAGGCGCGGCGGTTCGCGTCGGCGCTCGCGGCCGCGGGCTTCGAGATCCTCAACGAGGTGGAGCTCAACCAGGTGCTGGTGTCGTTCGGCGACGCGGCGCGCACGCTGCGCGTGATCGAAGCCATCCAGCAAGAGGGCACTTGCTGGGCCGGCCCGACCGTGTGGCAGGGGCGCACCGCGATGCGCATCAGCGTGTCCAACTGGTCGACCACCGATGCCGATGTCGAGCGCAGCGCCGCGGCGATGGTGCGGGTGGCGCGCGAGGTCTTGTGATCGCATCGGCGTGATCGACGCCGGCGGGCTAACGCACCGAATAGCGTTCGATCACGGCCCGGTTGATCTCCACGCCGATTCCCGGCGTCTGCGGGATGTCGACCATGCCGTCGCGCATCGTGATCGCACTGAAGATCAGGTCCTGGCGGAACGGGTGCGACGACTGGTCGTACTCCAGCAGCGGCTCGATCGGCTTGAGCGCCAGCGGCGCGGGCGGCAGCGTGGCGATGAACTGCAGCGACGCCGCCAGCCCGATGCCCGAGGCCCACACGTGCGGGATGATCGGCATGTGCCAGGCCTGCGCGAGCGCGCTGATCTTGCGGCACTCGGTGAAGCCGCCGGCCGAGCACAGGTCGGGCTGCAGGATGTCCACCGCGCGGCGCGAGATCCATTCGCGAAAGCCGATCTTGGTGAACTCGTTTTCGCCAGCGGCAAGGTACACGCCGGTCAGCGACTTCAGTTCGCGGTAGCCGTCGATGTCTTCGGGTGAGATCGGTTCCTCGAACCAGTGGATGCCTGCGCCTTCGATGGCTTTGAGGATGCGTCGCGCAGCGCCCACGTTGTACGCGTGGTTGGCATCGACCATCAGCTTGGGTCCGTCGCCGATGCCGTCGCGCACGCCGAGGATGTAGCGGATGTCGTCTTCGACACCGAAACCGGTCTTGAGCTTCATCGCGCTGAACCCGTTGCCGATGTGGCGCTTGGCTTCGGCCACCGCGTCGGCCGGATAGCTCTTGCCCTCGACACGGTAGAAGCCGGTGGCGTAAGGCTGCACACGCGTGCGATACGCGCCGCCCAGCAGCTTGTGCACCGGCTGGCCCGCGGCGCGGCCGAGGCAGTCCCACAGCGCGATGTCCACCGCGCTGATCGCATTGGGCACCGCGCCTTTCTGGCCGTAGGGTCGCGTGAGGTTGTACATGCGCTCCCACAGCACGTCGACGTCGGTCGGGTCCTGGCCGATCAGCAGCGGCTTGAGCGCCACCTCGACGATGGTGCGTGCAATCTCGGGCGGCTGCAGGCCATGGCACAGCGACTCGCCCCAGCCGGTGATACCGGCGTCGGTGAGCAGCTCGACGATCATCGTGCTTCGCCGCGTGACCCAGCCCATCGAGAACGAGAAGGGCTGTTCCAGCTCGGTGCACAGCACGTGGCTCTTGATGTCGACGATCTTCATGGTTGCGGCGCTCCTGCGGGCTCGGTGCGAGAGCCCATTCGCGGGTCATCGTAGCGGGCATCGATCGCGATGCAGCCGTGGCGCGCGCTGCGGTCAAGGTGCGAACGGCGTGAGCAACGGCGGCAGCCGAATCTCGACGCCGTCGCGCGCACCCCATGCGGTGAGGTGTCGCATCGTCACGCCCAGATCGTCGATCAGGTACGGAAACGCGACCATCGGCTTGTCGAGCGGTTCGCCGAAGTCGTCCCAATGGATCGCAACGACCCGCTTCGCGCCGACGCGCTTCACGCTCTCGTCCCACCACTGGCTGAGGTACGCGGGTGACTGCTTGCCGGCGCTGCCCACGCCGAGGAACACGGTGCCGGCGCGCTGGCCCTCCAGCGCGCCGACCACGAAGCCCGCGCTGCCGAGCACCAGCATCGGCGCGGCCGCCGCCGAGTGTTCCACCAGCAGAGCCCAGGTCTGGCCCTCACGCCATGCGGTGGCATGCGCGGGCGGCACGAGAGGTGCGTCGATGGTCTGCACCACGCCCTCGCGCAACACGGGCAACGGCACGTGGCTGGAGGCGAGGAACGTCAACGACCAGCGGCCCAAGGTCAGCTTGTCGCGCGGCTGCACGCGCCGCATGCGGCCTTCGGGCATGCCGAGACCGCGCCCGATGTTCAACGTGGATTCGGAGCCGACCAGCAGCGCGCCGGTCTGCATCGCCACCAGCGGCGAATCCATCGCATGGTCGTGGTGTGAGTGCACCGGCACCACCGCGGCCAGGCGCGTCACACCCAGGCTCTTGAGTCCGGCTTCGATGGCCACGCGATCCGGCGCGATGCGCATGAACGCGGTGCGCGCCAGCGAAGGCCGCGAGAAGAAGCCATCGGTCATCCAGGCCGTCTGGCCATCGTCGAACAACAGCGTGGCCACCCCCGCGAAGCGCACCTGGATCGGCGCGCCCGCAGGCGCCGGCGACATCAGCGGATAGCCTTCGAGCGACGGCCGGCGTTGTGTCTGCACATAGAAGAACAGCGCGCCCAACGCCGCCAGCGCGACCAGTCCGAGCAGGAGCCAGATGAGCAGGCGGCGAATCGTGGCGAGCATCGGCCGATTCTGCGCCGTGCCCGCCGCCGCGCTCAGGCGACCCAGGCCTGGCGGTTGTCGTGTGCGTACTGCTCGATGCTGCGCGGCGCGCGGCCGGTGACGCGCTGCACCGCGTCGGTGGTGCGCTCCGCGTAGCCGGCCTTGAAGTAGCCGAGGATCGTGACCATGAACTCGGCATACGGCGCCGGCACGCCGCCTTGCAGCAGCCCCGCGCGCATCGCGTCGGCCGTGATGTCTTCGAACGTGATCGTGCGGCCGGCCGCCTGCGACAGGATGGCCGCAACTTCGTCGTGGTCGAGCGCGCGCGGGCCGGTCAGGTCGAACGCCTGCTGGTCGAAGTCGCCGTGCGACAGCAACTGCGCGGCCACCGCAGCGATGTCGCGTGCATCGATGAAGCTGCCTTTCGCGGAGCCGACCGGCAGCAGGATCTTGTTCTGGGTCTGGATGCCGTGCAGCCAGAAGGTCTGGAAGTTCTGCATGAACCAGTTCGGCCGGATCACGTTCCATGCCACACCCGAGCCGATCAGCGCCAACTCTGCCTTGCGCAGCGGCAGGTCGTCAGATGCATCGGCACCCATCGCGGTCATCAGCACCACCTTCTTCAGCCGCTGGGCCCGCGCCGCGTCGATCAGCGGCACCAGCAGTTCGTCTTGGTTGACATGACCTGGCGGCGCGAGCAGGAACGCGCGGTCGACGCCGGTGAGCGCATCGGCGAGGCCGTCGCCGGTCACGAGGTCGAGCTGCACCTGGTCAGCCGATGTGGGGTTGCGCGTCGTGCGCAAAACACGGTGGCCGCGCGCGGCAAGCAGGCGGCTCAGTTCGCTGCCCACAGTGCCGCTGGCGCCAACGACGAGGGTGGTGGGGGTGGTGGCCATCGGGATTCCTCTGCACTCGATTTGAATGGCGTTCATCTTCCGGCCGAAAATCCGTACGTACAATGGACATCAGTCCAAGTTTCATGTCCAATCGTCCGGACTATGGATATCCTGACCAGTCTCTTCCGCGAAGCCGGGCTGCAGCGGCGCCGCCTCGATCTGCGGCAGCTGTCGGAGCGCACCGCGCTGCACTTTCCGTGCGCCAAGAGCCTGGGTTTGCACGTGGTGACGCAAGGCCGCGTGTTCGTGCACGCGCCGACGCTGCAAGCGCCGCTCGAACTGAACGCGGGCGACATCGCGGTCATGGGCCGCGGCTGCGAACACGTGCTGGCCACACGCGCCAAGTGGAAGAAGGGCGAGGTCGAGACGGTGGCCTGCACCTGGGCCGACCCGGTCGCCGCCGATGCGGCGCCGGCCGCCTCGGGCCCTGCCGTGATCAGCGGCGCGTACCAACTCTGGAACCAACCGGTGCACCCGTTCTTCGCCGAGTTGCCGGCGTGGTACGTGGTGCGCGCCGAACGGCGTGCGTCGCTCGGGCCGCTGCCGCTCACGCTGGCCTTGCTCGACGACGAGGTGCGGCGCCGCGACCTCGGGGCCGAAACCGTGGTGCATGGCCTGCTCGATGTGGTGTTCGCCTTCCTGCTGCGCGCCATCGTGGCCGAGCGTGGCGCGGCCGGTGCCGGCTGGAGCCAGGCGGTGCACGATCCGCCCGTGCGGCGCGCGGTGGTGGCCATGCATGACGACTGCGCGCGCGCGTGGACACTCGAAGACCTGGCGCAGCACGCCGGCCTGTCGCGCACCAGCCTGGCCGAGCGCTTTCGTGCCGCGATGGACGAGACGCCGCTGGCGTACTTGCGCACGGTGCGCATGCAGTGCGCGATGCGCCTGTTGGCCGACACCGAGCACCCGCTCGAGCGCATCGCCGCTGAAGTGGGTTACCAGGACGCGTTCAGCTTTTCGAAGGTGTTCAAGCGCACAGCGGGCGTGTCGCCCAGGGAGTTCCGTCGGCGCGACGCGGCCGAGCGCGAGTCCCCCTGGCGGCTGCGCGCGGGCTGAGGGTCGGGTGCCGTGCACAATCCGGCATCCCGGCCCTGCCTCGCACCGCCATGCAAATCCCCACGCTCGAGAACAGCCCCACCTCGGTCATCCATCTCATCGGCGGCGAGAAGGGCGGGGTGGGCAAGTCGATGGTTTCGCGCGTGCTGGCGCAATACTTCATCGACCGCGAGTGGCCGTTCGTGGGCTTCGACACCGACCGCTCGCACGGCTCGCTGCGGCGCTTTTACGCCGACTACGCGTCCGAAGCGCTGATCGACCAGTACGAGGCGCTCGACCGCATCGTCGAGGCGGCGCTGGCGCGGGCGGGCGTGCGCGTGCTGGTCGACTTGGCCGCGCAGACCCATGAGCCACTGGTGAAATGGATGGACGAATCCGGCGTGCTCGACATGGGCAACCTGTCGGGCTTCACGCTCAAGTACTGGCACGTGATGGACAGTGGCCGCGACTCGATCGATCTGCTGGCCAAGCTGTTCGATCGCTTCGGCCACCGCGTGCACTACGTGATCGTGCGCAACCAACTGCGGGGCGGCGACTTCAGCCTGCTGGAAAAATCCGGCCTTCTCGAACGCGCGGGACCGCTCGGCGCCAAGGTGATCGATCTCAAGCAGTTGCACGGCCCGCTGGTGCAGAAGATCGACGCACGCAACAGCAGCTTCTGGGCCGCGAAGAACACCGCCCCGGGCGCCAGCGGCCCGCTGCTCAACATCATGGAGCGCCAACGCCTGAAGCTGTGGTTGAACCACGCCTACGGCGAAGTGGAGAAAGCCGGCCCCTGAAGGGCGCTGCTCGCGTCTCGGCGGCGCTCTCGACCCCCTGCAGGGGCGCCGGCGGCGCCGGCACCGTGTGTTCGGCCGTCCGAACGGCCGAGCGCGGCCTTCGCCACGGCATCCCGCTTGCCCTTCTGCCCCGCGCTAAAACGACGCCCGGAAGGGGCGCGAGGAGACAACGATGGGTCGTGATCTGTGGCGGCGCTGCAGCGCCGTGCTGTGCGCGTGCGTGGCTTTGTTGTCGGGGTGTGGCGGCGGTGCCGACGGCAGCGGCGCCGCGCTGCCAGCGGCGCCAGACGATGGTGCGCCCCCGCAGGTGCTGCAGGCGGTGGGCACCATCACGTTGGATGTCGCGCGCTCGGAGCAGGGTCCACCCAATGCCAACGGCCGCATCGTGCTCGAGTGGTCGACCACCGGCGAGGCGGCGAGCTTCACCGCTTGGCTGTCGCCCCGTGAAGGCCAGCCGTTTGTCGAAGTTGCCGCCGACGTGACCGACAACCGCGCGGTCTTCCATCCGGGGCCGAGCTGGAAGCTCGACTTTCCGACCGCGCTCGTGCGCGTGCGCGGCTGCGATGCCAGCGGCGACAACTGCGCCGACAGCAACGCGCTGCCGCTCGCCGAGGCCCTGGTCGAGGCGCGCCCGAGCCTGATCCCGAGCGTGAACCCCAACACGTCGACCGTCGGCGGCAGCAGCTCGTACGTGATCGACGATGCCGGCACGCTGATCGCTGCGCTGCGCGCCACCGACGTCGGCATGTTCGGCAACCCGGCGGAGAACTTCAGCCCGGCACGCGTCGACCTCTACAGCAACCTGGCCGGCCCGTCACCGCCGTTCGGCATCCCGACGCCCGACTTCCGCTCGACGACGGGAGCGGTGGCACTCAGCGGCGATGGCAACACGTTGGCCATACCGCTGCTGTACAGCTTCGGCGGCGGAAATTCGCCGGAGGGCATCGCGGGCGTCGTGGTGGTGTACACCAACGAAACCAACACGATCGTCGTGGATGGCCGCTCGTGGCGGCTGCAAGCGGTGATCGCTGCACCGCCGAGCCTCGGCACCGTCGAGGGGCTCGGCTTCGGCCTCGCCCTCAGCGACGATGGCCGTCGCCTGGCCGCCACCGCGACCACCGAGCGGCTTCGGGTCGAGCCAGAACTCGGTGCTGGTGTTCGACAAGCAGGCCGATGGCACATGGAAATTCATGGCGCAGATTCCGGGCGCCTCGAACAACCGCCTCGCGATGAGCGGCAACGGCCTGGTGATCGCCTTTGGCTCGACCGCCGGCGTAACGCCGGTGCCGACAGGCGGCGGGGGAACCTTCGACGTCAGTCACTTCGAGGTGCGTGTCCACGAGTGCAGCAGCAACGCCTGGCCACTGCGCGCCACGCTGCGCTCCGATGGCTTCCCGTATGCGGAGGGCGCGGACGCACTCGACGACTTCGGCAACGCCGGCCTCGCGCTCAGCGACGACGGCAACACGCTCGCCGTCGGTGCGCCGCGCAGCCGCTCGACCGCGCGGCCGGGCAACGTCTACCTCTTCGGCGACGTCGGTGCCGGTCAATGGCAGCGTCGCGCGCTGTTGGTGAACGAGGGCGAGCCCGCCAGCGATCTGTTCGGCCTCAATCTCTCGCTCAGCGGCAATGGCCGTGTGCTTGCCGCCAGCGCTTGCGGCCGCTTCACGCCGGCCAGCGGCGTCAACCGCAACTACGCGTCGACCACGCCGCCCGCGGCAGCGCAAGCGTGCAACCCGCTCACACAGCAAACCGGCGTGAGCCATGGCGCGCACGTGTATCCAGCGCGGTGACACCGGCACTTGGAGCAAAGCGGCTTCGATCGTGCCCACGTTGCCGCCGCTGGTGGCAGCAGACGCCGCCTCTGGCGCAGAACTGGATGTTCCCGGTGCTCAGCCGCGACGGCGGCACGCTCGGGATCGGTGCCTACCGCAACTTCGACCGGGACGATGCGATTCCCGGCGAGGCGAACCTGCTGGTCTACTGAAGCGCCGTCACACGATCTGGTTTGTGAGTTGGGCCTCGCCGCGCCGGAGGCGGGCGAGGTTGTCGAGCAGGATGTCGATCACGGCATCCTCATAACGCTGCGTCTCGCCCGCGCTGTGCGGTGTGATCAGCACCTGCGGCATCGACCACAGCGGCGAGGCGGCGGGCAGCGGCTCCTCGCGCGTCACGTCGAGGCCGGCGGCCGCGATGCGGCCCTGCTGCAGCGCCTCGATCAGTGCCGGCTCGTCGATGACGCGGCCGCGGGCCACGTTGATGAGGTGGGCCGTCGGCCTCATTGCCGCCAAAGCGGCGCCATCAATCAGGTTCTCGGTCTCGGGCGTAAGCGGGCAGGCGAGCACAACGACGTCGGCTTCACCCAACAGGGCGTGCAGGCGGTCCTGCGCGTAAACGGCATCGGCGCCGGCGGTGCCGGTCGTGGGATCGCGCTTGGTGGCGATCACGCGCATGTCGAACGCCTTGGCCAGCCGCGCAAGCCGACCGCCGATGCGACCCATGCCCACGATCAAAAGCGTCTTGCCGGTGAGCTGGTCTTCGCGCGCGCCGATCTCCGAGATCATGCCGCGCCAGCGCCTGGCCTGTTGGTGATCGCGCGCCTCGGGCAGGCGCCTGCACAGCGCCAGCATCAGCGCCATCGCGTGCTCGGCCACGGCCTCGGCGTTGACCCCCGCGGCGCTGGCCAGACGGATGCCGCGCTCGCGCAGCAACACCTTGTCGTACTGATCGGTGCCCGCGCTGATCGACTGGATGAACTTCAGCTTGTTGGCAATGCCAGCGAGTTCGTTCTTCCACAGTCCGGAGACCACCAACACGTCGGCCTCGGGCAGCTGCCGGGCCAAACCGCTGGCATCACGCACCTCGACGTGCGAGATGCCGGAGTCGCGCAGCGCGAAACGCTCGGCCATGCGGTACGCGCTGTGGGCAAAGCAGATCGTGAGGCGGTCCTCGGGGGGCATCATCGTCGGCTACTTCATGCTGGCGCGCACGTTGACCAGCACCTGGTCGATGGCGTCGATGCGGATCCAACCAAGGCGCGGGTACTCGATGTCGATGATCACATAGACGGTGAAGGCGATGATGGCCGCGAACCCGACCTTGTGCAGGCCGTTGCGGACCTTGCCCTTGTCGTCGGCGCTCTGGTAGCCGGCGAGCAGGGCCGACGCGAGCGCGAGCGCGATCAACATCGCGAAGACGATGGTCGGGCGGATGCATCTGCGCAGCCATCACGCGCACCGTGGCGATGTCGAACATCTCGTTGAGCGGCGGCATCACCAGCATCTCGGTGCCCGGCCGGCTTTCCGGCCCTCGCGTGGCCGCAACGGCCTGTGACCAGATCTCGCCCTGCAGCTGCAGCGAGCGGGCCAGCTCTTCGCCGGCGGCATCCAGGTCCGGCAGCTTCTTGTAGGTGGCGATGCGTGCGTCGGTGTAGTTGCGAAACGCTTCGCGCATCCGCGGCTGAGCGGCCACCGGCAGCACGTCGATGCGCAGGTACGCGGTGCCGATGGCGTTGGCTTCATCCACCACCAGGGCACGCCGTGCATCGAAGCGGCTGAGCGCGCCCGAAAAGGTGAACGCGATCAGCAGGCCGAGCAGGGCGAACACCGCGGCCTCGAGCGAACCCGTGCTGGCCAGGCCGGCGCTGCCATGAAGACGGATTGCGCGCCGCCCGACCACGCGGCCGATCGTGAGAAATCCGAGGATGCCGAGAAACACCGCGGCCGCGGCGAAGACGCCGAGCAGCGCCGGGTTGACGGTCTGAAGCATGGACCTCCCATTGTTGGCCGCGCCTGCCGCGTGCCTGCGGCGCAGTGTTGCCGATTCCGTCGACCTGCAGTGCTATGGCAATCGCCGATGCCCTTGCGGTCGCGCACGGGTAGCCGGCCATCCGGAACGTGCACAATCCCGGGCCCTGATGATGCCCCGCGTCATGATGCACGCCGCGGTGCCGAGATCCCGATGGATTCCCTGATCGCCGCAGCCGCGCGCGCGCTGGGCGCCGGCGACGCGCTGGGCGCCCTCAAGCGCGTGGCGCTGCGCGACGACCCGCCGGCCCTTGCGTTGCGTGGCATTGCCATGGCCCAGCTCGGCGAGCATGCACGTGCGCGCGAGTTGTTGCGTCGTGCGGCCCGTGACTTCGGCGCGCACGAGGATTTGGCACGTGCGCGCTGCGTGGTCGCGGAGGCCGAGGTGGCGCTGGCCATGCGCGACCTTGGCGGTTCGCCGCGCACGCTGGCCGCGGCAGCGGCCACGCTCGAGGCCCGTGCCGATCGGGCCAACGCGCTGCACGTGCGGCTGATCGCGGTGCGTCGCCTGTTGTTGCTGGGCCGCCTCGACGAGGCCGCATCCACATTGGCAACCATCGACGCCAGCGGACTGCCGCCGCTGTTGACCGCGGTGGCCGAGATGGCCGCGGCCGAAATCGCGCTGCGCATGCTGCGCACGGTGCCGGCGGGCATCGCGCTGGCGCGCGCGCACAACGCGGCCCATCGCACCGGCGTGCCTGCGTTGATCGCCGAAGTGGCCGAGGCGCGAGCGGCACTCGATCGACCCGCGGCGCGGCGGCTGCATGCAGGCGGCCACGCAGAGGCTCTGCGGCTGAACGAGGTGGAGGTGCTGTGGCGTGACGCGGACACGCTGGTGCTCGACGGCCTGCGCCATGGCCTGCGTGCCGGCGATACCGCGCTGCCGTTGGCGCGGCGGCCGATCCTGTTCGTGTTGGCGCGTGCGCTGGCCGAGGCATGGCCCGACGATGTGGACCGCAACGAGTTGATCGCGCACGCGTTTCGCACGCGCCGGCCCGACGAGACGCACCGTGCGCGCCTGCGCGTCGAGATCGGCCGCTTGCGCGCGTTGGTGAAGCCGCTGGCGCGCATCGAGGCCAGCGAGCGCGGCTTCGAGCTCGTGCCCCTCGATGGGCGACAGGTCGCCGTGCTGGTGCCGCCGATCGATGGCGACCAGGCCTCGCTGCTCGCGTTGCTGGCCGACGGCGCCGCGTGGAGCACCTCGGCGCTTGCGCTGGCCCTCGGTGCAAGCCAGCGCACCGTGCAGCGCGCGCTGGTCGACTTGGAGGCCGCGCAACGCGTGCGCTCGATCGGGCGCGCGCGTGCGCAGCGCTGGTTGGCGCCGCCGCTGGCCGGATTCACGACGATCTTGTTACTCCCCGCTTCGCTGCCGCTCACGTAGATTGGCTGCCACGGCGCTGCGATCGAAGGCGCCACAGGAGCAATGACGATGAGCACTGCACGCAGACATCCCGCCCCAACGCGCGCCGCCGAGATCGTGCGCGAATACGGCCCGTTCGACGGCACCGATCGGGTCAACGGCGTCACGCACGACGGCGAGCGCGTCTGGGCCGCCACCGGCGCCATGCTGGTGGCCTTCGACCCGACGAGCGGTGCGGCCGTGCGCACGCTGGAGCGGGCGTGCGACGCGGGCACCGCATTCGACGGCAAGCACCTCTACCAGATCGCCGAAGCGCGCATCGACAAGATCGATCCTGCCAGCGGCCACGTCGTGGCCTCGATCCCAGCGCCCGGCAACGGCGGCGACTCGGGCCTGGCGTGGGCCGAAGGCAGCTTGTGGGTCGGTCACTACCGCGAACGCAAGATCCACCAGATCGACCCCGACACCGGCGCGGTTCTGCGCACCATCGAGTCGAACCGCTTCGTCACCGGGGTCACCTGGGTCGACGGCGAGTTGTGGCACGGCACCTGGGATGGCGACGAGAGCGACATCCGGCGCATCGATCCGCAGAACGGCGCCGTGCTCGAGCGCCTGGAAATGCCGCCCGGCACCGGCGTCAGCGGCCTGGAGTCCGACGGCGCGGGCTTGTTCTATTGCGGCGGCGGCGCCGGCGGAAAGGTGCGCGCGGTGCGTCGACCGAAGAAGCCGGCGAAACGATGAACCCAATGGCGATGCATTTCGATCCAGGAGCACAGGCATGAACACCACCACCCCCGCAAGCCAACCCCAACCCACCATCGTGTCGCGCGAGCGCTGGCTCGCCGAACGCAAGGCGCTGCTCGCGCATGAACGCGAGCTGACGCACCTGCGCGACCGCATCGCCGCCGAGCGCCGTGCGCTGCCATGGGTGCGCGTCGACAAGGACTACGTGTTTCACACGCTCGGAGGCCCGCGTCGACTGGCCGATCTGTTCGAAGGGCGGCGGCAGTTGCTGGTGCAGCACTTCATGCTCGGACCCGGCTGGGACCAGGGCTGTCCGAGTTGCTCGTACATGGCCGACCACAGCGACGGCATGACGGTGCATCTGGCACACCGCGACACCACGCTGGTGGCGATCTCGCGCGCACCGCTGGCCGAGATCCAGCGCTTCAAGCAACGCATGGGCTGGCAGTTCAACTGGGTGTCGTCGCACGGCAGCGACTTCAACTTCGATTACGGCGTGAGCTTCACGCCGCAAGAGCAGTTGAACAACGAGGTCACCTACAACTACCGCCAGCAGCCCTTCGAATCGGAGGAGATGCCCGGCATCAGCGTGTTCTATCGCAACGACGCGGGCGAGATCTTCCACACCTACTCCACTTACCGTCGCGGCGTGGAAGTGATGATGGGCACCTACAACCTGCTCGACCTCACGCCGCTGGGCCGCAACGAGCGCGACGTGGCCTACAAGATGGAGTGGGTGCGCCACCACGACCGCTACGAGCCGCAGCCGGCGAAGAGCGATGCCTGTCCGGGCTGCGCCTCGCACGCTTGAGCGCGCAGCGACTCACCGTGCACGACGTGCATGCGCCATGGCAGACCTGTGGCCTTGGCTCGCGGTGGCCGGACTCGGTGCCTTGCATGGGCTGAGTCCCGCCAACGGCTGGATGTTTGCTGCAGCGTGCGGCGTGCGCGCCGGTTGCAGTGCCGAGGCGCAGCGTGCGCTGCTGCCGATCGCGCTCGGTCATGCGGCATCGGTTGCCGTGGTGGCGGGGGTCGTGGCGCAGGGTCTGGCGGTGGACCGAGCACTGTTCCAGAGCCTGGCCGGCGCACTGCTCGTCGCCGCCGCCTCGTACCGCCTGGTGCGCAGCGCCGAGCCGTGGGCGCCGCGCGGCGTGACGGGCCACCACGATGGTTCGCAGCGGCGTGCGCAGCCCGCAACCGCTAGACTTCCAACGACGGCGGGCCACGCCGGCATCGCGCTGTGGTCGTTCTTGATGACCACCGCACACGGCGCCGGTTTGATGCTGGTGCCCGCGCTGGTGCCGCTGTGCGCGTCCGATGGGCCGGTGCGCGAGATCAGCGCGTCGGGCTCGCTGGTGATGGCATTGGCGGCGGTCGCGGTGCACACCGCGGCGATGCTGCTCACCACCGGCGTGATCGCCACTGGCGTGTGCCACGGCGTCTCGCTGCAGCCGCGCCTGCTGAACAGCACGGTGGCGCGCCAGGTCTGGACCTCGGCGCTCGCCGTCACGGGCCTGGTGTTGATGGCGTGGCGTTAGCGCGGGGCACGCAAGGATCTCGCACGCGGCATCGTCCTACAGACACCGTGGCTTCACCGCGCGACGCTGGACTCCATTGAAGACACGAAGGAGACCATCGTGGCGACCAGCAGCATCCTGGGCGGCGAGCGCCCGCACGACCAACCGAGCGGCACCGACGTCGACTCACTCGGCCCGAGCGACAGCAGCGACAGCGGCAGCGACGTGCAGCTGCAGCGCCGCATGCCGACCGCGCCCAATGCGCCGGACGAACTCGGGTCGATCCCGGTGCGACGCCACAGCACGACCGACGCCACCGGCACCGGAGAACGGGCGTCGGCCGCCGGTGATGCCGAAGGCACCGACGGCGCCGACATCGTTCCACGCGGCGCGGAACATCTCGTCGACGACGAGGGCGACGAGGCCACGGAGCGCTGAGCCGTCCGCAAGACTTGCTGCGGACTTGACGCGGTGTTCTAGGCGGCTTGCAGAGCGCGCGCCAGCGCGAACAGCTTGCCTTCTTGCCAGCGTGCGGCCACCAGTTGCACGGCCAGCGGCAAGCCGCGCGCGTCGAACCCCGCGGGCACCGAGAGCGCCGGATGGCCGGTGTAGTTGAAGACGGCCACTTGGCTCGCGATGCGGTAGTAGGGTTCGGGCCGGCCATCCACCGGGATCGGTCCGCCGGCCTCGCAGTGCTCGAACGCGTTGGTCATCGCCACCGGGCACAGCAGCGCATCCCAGCGCGCAAACCACTGTTCCAGATGCGCCGCACGGTCTTCGCGCCGCGCAGCGGCGCGCAGATGATCTTCAAAGGTGGGCTTGCGGCCGCCGCCCGGCTGGAACGCCCCCACCATCATCTCCACCAGCTCGCCGTGCGCCTGCACGTCGCTCGACAGGTCCGACAGCGGCGCCGTGACCTCGTCGACGATCGCGCCACCGCGCGCCAGCGTGTCGGCGGCGCGCCTCAGCGCCTGCGCAGTGCTGGCGGCGATCGGACCGCCGTCGAGCGACGGCACGCAGGCCACGCGCAGTCCTTTGGCGCCGCTCGTGGGCTCGATCAGCGGCACCGGCGGCACGTCCATGTCGTCGGCGCTCGGATGGGCCAACAGATCCATCAAGAGGACGAGGTCGTCGACGTGTCGCGCCAGCGGTCCGATGCACGACACGCCGCGCACCTGTCGCGGGTGGTTTTGCGGGTTCGGGAACGCGCCCACCAGCGACACGCGGTGTTCGGTCGGCTTCAATCCATACACGCCGCAGAACGCCGCCGGCAATCGGATCGAGCCGGCCAGGTCGGTGCCGATGTCGAACGGCGTCATGCTGCTGGCCACCGCGGCGGCGCCGCCGGTGGATCCGCCACTCGTGCGCGCGGCATCGAACGGATTGTTCGTGCGACCGTACACCGGGTTGGTGCACTGAAAGTCCGCCAGCAACTCGGCCACGTTGGTGCGCGCCATCAGGATCGCGCCGGCAGCGCGCAGGCTGCGCATCACGGCGCCATCATGCGGCGGCTCGAAGCCCTCGAACCACTTGGAGCCCGCGGTGGTCGGCACGCCGGCGACCTCGTGACAATCCTTCAGCGCAAACGGCACGCCGTGCAGCGGGCCCCAGATCTCGCCGCGAGCCAGCGCCGCGTCGGCTTCGCGGGCGCGCGCGGCGGCACGCTCGAGGTCGAGCGCCACCACGGCGTTCAGGCGCGGGTTGAACTCGGCGATGCGCTGGGCATGCAGCTCGAGCGTTTCAACTGCGGAGCGCTCGCGGTGTCGAATGGCGCGGGCGATGTCGACGAGCGACTCTGAACTCGCGACTGAAGGAGCACGGCTTCGTTTCGGCATGGTTCGGTGGCGGGTGCGTGGGATCCCCATCGTGCCCGCGGCCGCGATCGCCGTCTTGATCGCGATTGCTGCAACCTTGATCCGGATTGCGGTGCGCCGCCATCAGCGGACGTTCGACGTACCAGTCCGACCAAAGCGGAAGCTCGAGCTGCGCGCGTCGCGCGTCCGCTATCGGCAGAAAGGCTCACTATCCAAGTCCCAGGCAACCTTGGCAGCGGACGCCCGTCACCAGGTCCTATCGATACCCGGACGCCGGACGCCGGACGCGGGGCGCGGCAACCGCTATAACGCCGCCAGGTCGGCCACCGCCAGCGCCGTCATGTTGACCACCCGGCGCACCGTGGCGCTGGGCGTCAGCACGTGCGCAGGTTTGGCCGCGCCGAGCAGCACCGGCCCGATCGTGATGCCATGGCCACCGGTCATCTTCAGCACGTTGAACAGGATGTTGGCCGCGTCGAGGTTGGGCAGCACCAGCAGGTTGGCGTCACCGGTCAGCGTGCTGCCCGGCAGGTAGCCCTGGCGCACGGATTCCGACAACGCGGCGTCGCCCTGCATCTCGCCGTCGCACGGGATCTGCGGCGCCCGCGCGACGAACAGGTCGCGGGCCGCGCGCATGCGCTTGGCGCTGGCCCGCTGGCTGCTGCCGAACACGCTGTGCGACAGGAACGCCACGCGCGGCGGGATGCCGAAGCGCTGCATCGCGCCGGCCGCGGTGAGCGCGATGTCGGCCAGCTCCTCGGCGCTCGGCTCCTCGTTGACGAAGGTGTCGGTGAGGAACAGCGTGTGCTGCGGCAGCATCAACGCGTTCACGGTGGCGAGCGTGCGCGCGCCGGGCTGCGAGGCCGATCACGCCGCGCACGTGCTCCAGGTGGTGGTCGAAGCGGCCCACCAGGCCGCACAACATCGCATCGGCCTCGCCCCGGCGCAGCATCAGGGCCGAGATCAGCGTGGTGCTGCGCCGCACCGCCGCCTTGGCCGCCTCGGGCGTGATGCCTTCGCGGCCCATCAGCTGGGCGTACAGCTCCCAGTACTCGCGAAAGCGCGGGTCGTTCTCGGGGTCCACCAGCGTGAAGTCGCGCCCCGCCGCCAGGCGCAGCGACGCACGCTCGATGCGCATCTTCACCACCTCGGGCCGGCCCACGAGGATGGGCTTGGCCAGACCTTCGTCGATCACCACCTGCACCGCGCGCAGCACACGCTCGTCCTCGCCTTCGGCGTACACCACACGGGCCGGTTTGGCCTTGGCGGCGGCGAACACCGGGCGCATCAGCATGCCGGTTTGATAGACGAACCGGGTCAGGCTCTGACGGTAGGCGTCGAGGTCGGCGATCGGCCGCGTCGCCACGCCGGACTCGGCCGCCGCCTTGGCCACCGCCGGTGCGATGCGCAGGATCAGGCGCGAGTCGAACGGCGTGGGGATGATGTAGTCGGGCCCGAAGCGCAGTTCCTGGCCGGCATAGGCACCGGCCACCTCGTCGCTGATCTCGGCCTTGGCCAGCGCGGCGATCTCGCGCACCGCGGCGAGCTTCATCGCCTCGGTGATCTTGGTGGCCCCGCAATCCAGCGCGCCCCGAAAGATGTACGGGAAGCACAGCACGTTGTTGACCTGGTTCGGGTAGTCGCTGCGCCCGGTGGCCACGATGCAGTCGGCGCGCGCGGCGCGCGCCGATCTCGGGCCGGATCTCGGGCTCCGGGTTGGCGAGCGCGAGGATGATCGGCTGCCGGCCATCGTCTTCACCATCTCGGCGCTGAGCACGCCGGCGGCGCTGCAGCCCAGGAAGACGTCGGCGTCCTTCACCACGTCGGCCAGCGTGCGTGCCTCGGTCTTCTGGCAGTAGCGCAGCTTGCTCTCGTCAAGGCGCGCGAAGTCGTCGCGGCCGGCGCGCACCACGCCCTTGCTGTCGACGATGAAGATGCGCTCGCGCTTGACGCCGAGGCCGACGAACACGTCGAGGCAGGCGATCGCCGCCGCGCCGGCGCCGGACACCGCGATCTTGACGGCGCCGATGTCCTTGCCCACCAGCTCGAGGCCGTTGAGCAGCGCCGCGGCGCTGATGATCGCGGTGCCGTGCTGGTCGTCGTGGAACACCGGAATGTTCATGCGCTCGCGCAGCTTGCGCTCGATCGTGAAGCACTCCGGCGCCTTGATGTCTTCGAGGTTGACGCCGCCCAGCGTGGGCTCGAGCGCGGCGACGATGTCGACCAGCTTGTCGGGGTCCTTCTCGGCGAGTTCGATGTCGAACACGTCGATGCCGGCGAACTTCTTGAACAGGCAGCCCTTGCCTTCCATCACCGGCTTGCCGGCCAGCGGGCCGATGTCGCCCAGCCCCAGCACCGCGGTGCCGTTGGTGACCACGCCCACCAGGTTGGAGCGGCTGGTGTACTCGGCGGCCAGCGCCGGATCGTCGGCGATCGCCAGGCAGGCGTAGGCCACGCCGGGCGAATAGGCCAGCGACAGGTCGCGCTGGTTCGACAGCGGCTTGGTCGGCGTGATCGAGATCTTGCCGCGCACCGGCTGGCGGTGGTAGTCGAGCGCGGCCTCGCGCAACGCCTGCTCGGCGGGGCTCAGCTTCTTGTCGCGACCTGTGGGCTCAGCCATGGCTGTCTCCTCTGCATCGGGGCAGAGAAGATTACTGCTGAATGGCGCAGCTTTCGATCCGCATCCACCGCCGACAAGGCCGCGACCTATGATGCGTCCGCTGCCCCGGGGAACCGGGCTGCCGCCCCATGACGTCTCGAGCCCCCACGGCTCGCAAGTGGCGCGTTGGTCTTCGCGCTTGAACAAGCCCGCAGAGCGCTCGAAGCTACGGGTCCGACGCTCGCCCACGTAGAACACACGCCCGCGGCACCTTACATGGCACATTACACAGCCCATCGCCGTGCGATGACTTGGTTTGCACTTCGGGATGAGCACCACGTGATACTTGCAGTCCCACGCCGCTTGAACGTCAAACTTCTGCTGCCTCCCGGGCATCGCTGGGGCCCCTTGGTAGCTAGGGAGGAACTCGGACTCGGAGGTCGGCGATGAACGAGAGACAGACGCGTGTGGCGGTCGTTCAGACAAGGGGTTAGGGCGCTCGCTGTCGCGCTGCTTGTGCCGGTAGCGGGCGCTGCCCAGGCCTTCCCGACGGACGAGGCCGTGCGCGAAATCCTGCGTCAGCGCATTGAGGTAGCGGGGCGCGGCGTGGGCTACGTCGTCGCGCTTGTGGACGAGGCGGGTGCTCGCGTGGTCTCGTACGGGCACGCCACGAGCGGCGAGGAGCGGCCGGTCGATGGCGACACGGTTTTCCAGGTTGGCTCCGTCACCAAGGTTTTCACGGCGCTCCTTCTCGCGCAGATGGCGGCACGCGGCGAGGTGCGGCTTGAAGACCCGATCGCGCTCTACGCGCCCCCGAGCGTCACGACGCCGCGCGCGAAGGAGATCACCCTATTGCATCTCGCGCGGCATACGGCCGGGTTCATGTCGTTCGCCGACAACCTCGATTCGACCCACGCCGAGCATCCCATGGACGCCCCCACGAACGACGCGATGTTCGCCTCCCTCGATCTGCAGCCGATGCGCGCGGCAACGGGCGTGCACCACTCGTATTCGAGTTACGGCGTGGCCCTCCTCGGCGAGCTCCTGGCGCGCCGCGCCGGAACGGACTTCGAGTCGGCCGTCCGGACGCGGATCCTGGAGCCGCTGGGCATGACGCGCTCGGGGTTCGCGCTCACGCCGCAGCTCAGGGCCGAACACGCCACTGGCCACACGGGTCGCGGGAAGCCGCGCACGCCGGCGGAAGCGCGTGGCATGCTGGGCTCAGGGGGGCTGCGCTCCACGGTCAACGACCTGGCGCGTTTCGTCCAGGCCCATCTCGGTCTGCGGGACTCGGAGCTCGCCGGGCCGATGCGAGCGACGCAGCGAACCGAGGCCGATCGCCAACGGCCCGACCTGCCTATGGGTCTGGGATGGTTCCACGCCGAGTTGCCGGGCAACCGCATCGTCCATCACGCTGGATCGACGCCCGGCTTCAGTGCGTATGTGGGGATGGACGTCGAACGCAGGCACGGCGTCGTTGTCCTTGGAAACAGCGACCATGACGTGACCAACCTGGGCCTGCACTTGCTCGACCCCTACGTTCCCCTGTACACGCCTTGACGCAGACTCCGTGCACGGCGTACCGGGAAGCCTCCCTTGTTGGCCAGCATCCGGTCATCGGCGCGGCGGCCAGCACGAGGGCGGCGGTGCCGACGGTCTTCCCAAAGTGGCCGATAGCACGCAGCCACGAACGTCTGCTTTCCCGCAAGCGATCTTGCCTCTGCACCAAGCGGGATAGGCCAGTTGCACCTACTGGCGTCCGTCAGTCACAGCATCGCGGCGCGGTCGCAATCCATTCGGCGCCTACGCCTGAAAGCGTCCCGATGCCTTGTGCGCCATTCGGGGGAAGATGGCGCCATTCATACCGCAAGAGCGGTCCATGCTCTTCGAGCCCGCCCGCCATGAGCCCTCGCTCGACGTGTTCTTTGCGCCGTGACCGCGCGGACACGCCGGCCTTGCCAAACCGCCGCGTCGGAGTACGCTGCTGGCCACGCGCGCTGGAGGTACACATGGGCAACAGCGTCTTGCAGACCGGCAGCTTCAAGGTCTTCGACGAAGGCGGCCGCCCGTTCGTGGTCGACGAGTACGCCGAGGTCCTCGAGGAAGGCACGCTGTCGTTCCCCGGCGCCGAACTGAAAGGCCTGCGCGAGTACCGACTGGGCGACGAGCCCTGCAACGCCGAGCGCGACGGCAGCTTCGTCGTCGTGCGCACCGGCCAGCGGCTGCGACGTCGCCAGTGAAGAGGGCGGCTGCCACGCCGCCTGCCGCACCCTCGACGACGACCCGGCGCCGCCGGCCGCGCCGCAAGCCTCGCTGAGCACCGGCGCAACGGCGCCCGCGTGAGAGTTGGTTGCCACAGGCGCTGGCGGCGCTGCCTTCTGCGCTGCATCAAAACCCTGGCGCTGCCTAAGGGATAGGCGCACAGGGAATGCGCCGACAATGGTGTTGCGTCGGGCGGGAGCCCGTTGAACACTCCTGCGCAGCGGTGCGATGGCCAACCATCGAGAGCTGCCGCTGCAGCACCGCCCGCGGCTGACGCCGGATCGGGCCTGCATTCGAAGATGAACGATTCGGCCTTGCTCGCGACCATCGCCGCCACCCTGGAGGGGCTCGGCATCGGGATGTGCGTCTTCGACGACGACGACCGAACGGTGCTGTGGAACCGCATCTTTCTGGAGTTCTTTCCCGAGCACGACGGCCACGTGCACGTCGGCGAACCGTATCGCGAGAACCTGCGGCGCTACTACCAGGGCCGGCTGAATGCCGACGAGATGCCCAAGATCGAGCGCTACGTCGAAGAAGGCGTGGCGCGTCACCGCGCGCAGTCGCGCCCGTTCGCGTTCGCGCACCGGGGACGCTACCTGCGCGTGGCGTCGCTGCAGCTGGCCGGCGGCGGCCGCATCCGCATCTGGCTCGACGAATCGGCCAAACACCCGCCGGTCGGCGAACGGGTGCGTTCGCTGTCGCGGCCGCAGGAGCCGTTCTTCAGCAATGCCGACGCGTTCGACCACGTACCCGATGGCGTCGCGGTGGCCGAGCCCAGCGGCGTGCTGGCATGGGTGAACCACGCATTCATCGTGATGTACGGCCTGCCCGATTGGCGTGCTGCCAGCGGGCAGACCTTCGTCGATGTGTACCAGCGCGTGTGGGAACGCGCGCGCATCGAGCAGCACGAACCCTACGAACAAGGCCTGGCGGTGCTGGCCGAGAACATGCGCTTCACCGGCGCGCCCTTCGAGGTGCCGTTGCCCGACGGCCGCTGGAGCCGCGTGATCGAGCAGCGCGGACCGCAGAGCAGCCGGGTGTTCGCGCACGTGGACATCACCGAGCTGAAGCGCCAGCAGCGCTCGTTGCAGCTGGCCGAGGCGCGTGCGCGCGACAGCGAGCGCCTGCTGGCCGAGAAGTCGGCCATGCTGGAGGCCACGCTGGAGCGCATGGACCAGGGCGTGGTGATGGTCAACGCCGAGCGCATCGTCGAGGTGTGCAACCGTCGCGCGATCGAACTGCTCGGCCTGCCCGAGTCGATGATGACCTCACGCCCCAGCTTCGAGTCGGTGCTGTCGCACCAATGGGACCAGGACGAATTCAAGTTGACGTCCGAAGACATGCTGAACTTCCTGCGCGTGGGCGGCATCCTCGATCGCCCGCACCGCTACGACCGCAAGCGACCCGACGGCCGTGTGACCGAAGTGCAAAGCGTGCCGATCGATGGCGGCGGCGTGCTGCGCACCTACACCGACGTCACCGAGCGCAAGCGCAACGAAGAGCGCATGCAGCACGTGGCACGGCATGACGGACTGACCTCGCTGGTGAATCGCGCCGTCTTCCTCGAGCACCTGGCAGGCGCCACGATCCCCAACCTGCAAAGCATGGCGCGTTTCGCCGTGCACTACATCGATCTCGACCGCTTCAAGCCGGTCAACGACACCTACGGACACGCCGCCGGCGACCAGGTGCTCACCGAGATCGCGGCGCGCATCCGCGCGCTGGCGCGCGATGCCGACATCGTGGCGCGGCTCGGCGGCGACGAGTTCGCGGTGCTGCAACGCGGCGCCGACCGGCCGGAGAACGCACTCGGCCTCGCCCATCGAATCCTGCAGACGATCGCGCAGCCGATCGTGATCGACGGCGTTCCCGTGCACGTGGGCGCGTCGATCGGCGTGGCGCTGTTCCCGGCCGATGGCGAAACCGCCGATGCGCTGGTGCGCAACGCCGACGCCGCGATGTACGCCGCCAAGGCGAGCGGGCGCGACGCGGTGAAGGTGTATTCGGAGATCAAACGACCGACGGCGTGATGCGCGCCCGTGCGGCTCTCAGCGCTGCACCGGCGCGATGTCGGCCTGCGGGTAGTACGGCCGGTCACCCAATGCGTCGACGCGGGCCCAGAACTCCGGGCCGGAGGCGAGCCCCCGTTCGTTCTTGGCATAGGCCTGCCGCCACATCGCCCATGAATCCGGGTGCAGTTGCGCCGCCTGCGCCATCTGCGCCTGCGCCTCCTCGGTCTTGCCTTCGCGCAACAGGTGTTGCCCGAGCCGGAACCGTGCATGTGCTTCGGCGATGGTGTCGTCGGGCGCCGGCAGTTTCGCGCCGGCCTGCGCCTCGCTGAGTGCGTTGACGCTCGCCGCGCCGTTGCGCACCCAATCGCGCACGGCGTCGATGTACAAAGCCTTCACGCGCACGCGTTCGCTGTTCGCGGCCTCGGGCATCGCGCCGGTCTTGCGGTCCATCACCCGAAACCCATCGGTCGAGCCCGCGGTCTCCGGTGGCCGCACGATGCGACCCTGCTCGTCGATCCACACCGCCTGCGGCACGTTGACCAGGTTGTACAGGTCGGCCACGTGGTGATCGCGATCGATCAGGCAGGGGTAGGTGGCCTTGGCGGCCTCGATCCAGGGCCGCGCCGCATCGGCGTGGTCCAGGGCTACCGCGAGCACGGTGAACGGGTGATCCTTCAGCTCTTCCACCAGCGACTGCCACACGGGCAAGTCCAGCCGGCAGCCTCACCAACTCGCCCAGGTGGCGAGAAAGACCTTGCGGCCGCGGTACTGCGACAGCCGGTGCGTGCGGCCCGACAGATCGGGCAGCTCGAAGTCCGGTGCCTGCAGCGTGGCCAGCGCCGACGCACGCTGCGCTGCACCGCTGCCCAGCACCCAGGTGCGGCGCGCGGTGTCGTGCACCACCGGTTGGCCGCTGCGGCGCCACATGGCCGCGACGTTGAGCTGGTCGTCGCGCACCAGTTCGCGCTTGGCCACCGGCGGCACCGGCACGCAGATGTCGCCGCGGCACAGGCCCTCGGGCTTCCAAGCCCAGCCGGTGGCGGCATCGATCGCGGACGCGTCGAGCCACAGCGCATCGCCATCGACCACGCCGTCGGCGTGTCGGGTCTCGCGCTGGTCGTGGAGGACGGTGATCATGCGGGGGCTCCTGCGGTCAAAGCGTGACTGTCGCACCAGAGCGTGCGCTGGCGCTGATGGCATCGAGCATGGCCGCGATGTCAAGGCTGGCTTTCGCCGCGCGCTCGACGGCCGCGAAGTCGCGCGCGGCAATCACCGCCGCGAACGCCTCGGCGGCGAAGCGGAAGCCGCTGCCGGTGGCGCTGCGCACGGTTTCGAACGGGCCGTTGCCGCTGCCGCGGCGCACGCGCAGCTGGCTCGGCTGATAGCCCCACGGGTGCGTGCGCCCGTGCTCGCTGGTGTGGTTGAGGAACTCGGTGCTGATCACGCCGTCGCTGCCGAGGATCAACGCCTGCCGGTGCAGCGCCACGTCCATCGCGCACGACAGCTGCGCCATCGCGCCATCGGCATAGTGCAGCGTGGCCTGGGTGGCGATGTCGACGCCGGTGGGGCCGATGCGCATACTGGCCTGCACGCTGTGGGGTGCGCGGTCGATCGCCAGCCGGATCAGGCTCAGGCAGTAGCAGCCGGCGTCCATCAGCGCGCCGCCACCGAGCGCGGCGATCGAGCGGATGTTGCTGCCCGCCGGGTCGCGCAGCATGAAGCCGAAGCTGGCCTGCACCTGCCGCACGGTGCCGATGGCGCCACCGTGCAGCAACCCGAGCAGCGCCGCGGTCTGCGGCTGGAACCACCACGGATACGCCTCGAGCAGCATCACGCCGTGACGGCGCGCGGACTCGAACATCGCGCGCGCCTCGTCCAGCGTCATCGCCAGCGGCTTCTCGCACAACACATGGCGCCCGCGCTGCGCGGCGCGCGTCGCCCATTCGGCATGCAAGCTGTTGGGCAGCGGAATGTAGATTGCATCGATGCCGCCGTCGTCGAGCAACGCCTCGTAGCTCGTGTGCGCGCGCGGGATGCCGAACTCGGCGGCGAACGCGTTGGCCTTGGCGCCGTCTCGGCTCGCCACGGCCGCCAGGCGCACCTGGCGGCTCGGCGCCACGTCGCGCGCGAACTGGCGCGCGATGTTGGCGCATCCGAGGATGCCGAAGCGCAGTGGGGGGTGGTGTGGGGCGGTCATCGCGCATTCTGTACGAGCGCGGACCGCCTGCGCCCTCCGCATCGGTTCAAGCGGGTCAGGGCGCTTGCAAACGCTGCAGCAGGTCGAGCGTCGGGAAGCCGTCGGCCGGCGCGCCGATGCTGCGCTGGTAGCGGCGCAGCGCGTCGCGCGTGGCCGGACCGGCGGCACCGTCGGCCAGGCCGGCGTCGAAGCCGCGCGCGTTGAGCGCCGATTGCAGCTCGGTCACCTGCGTGCGCGACAGCGGCTGCAACTCGCGCGGCCAGGCGGCCTGCACGCCCGGGCCGCCGGCGATGCGCTGCGCGAGCAGGTTGACCGCGAGCGCATAGCTGGTCGAGTTGTTGTAGCGCAGGATGGTGCGGAAGTTCGGGCCGACCAGGAACGCCGGCCCGCGCACGCCGGCCGGCAGCAGGATCGGCGCCGTCGCCCAGCTCGGGCATCGGCGCGCCGTTCAAGGTGCGCACACCCGCCTGCGCCCACTGTGCGCTCGACTGCCGGGTTTGCCCATCGGCCCGACCGAGGTCGAAGTCGGGCGGCAACTGCACCTCCACGCCCCACGGCTGGCTCGATTGCCAGCCGACGCGCTGCAGGAAGTGCGCGGTGGAGCTCATCACGTCGGCCGCGCTGCCCCAGATGTCGCGCCGGCCATCGCCATCGGCATCGACGGCGTAGGCGAGGAAGTTGGTCGGCAGGAACTGCGTCTGTCCCATCGCGCCGGCCCACGAGCCGATCATCTGCGAGCGCGCAATGTCGCCGTTCTGCACGATCTTGAGCGCGGCCATCAGCTGGCCGCGTGCCCAGGCTTCGCGGCGGCCGTCGAAGCCGAGCGTTGCGAGCGCATCGATCGTCGGCGTGCTGCCGTAGTTGTCGCCGAAGTTGCTCTCGATGCCCCAGATCGCCACCAGCGTGGGCGCCGGCACGCCGTAACGCGCGGCCGCGTCCTCGGCCTGCGTGCGCACCTGCTGCAGCTTGTCGACGCCGCGGGTCACGCGCTGCGGTGACACCAGGTTGTCGAGGTACTGCCAGACCGGGCGCGTGAACTCGGGTTGTGCGCGATCGAGGTCGACCACCTGCGGCAGGTACTGCACGCCGTCGAACGCGGTCTGCAGCGTGGCTTCGCTGATGCCTTGCGCCAGCGCCGTGGCGCGAAAGGCGCTGACCCAGGCGACGAAGCGCTGCTCCAGCGGCAATTCGTTCACCGGCGCCGATGCGGCGCCTTCCGCCACTGGCGCCGATGCGGCGGCTTCGGCCACCGGCGCGGAGGCCGCAGCCTCGGATGGCGGGGATGGGGGGGCCACCGGCACGGTCGAGGGCAACGTGATGTCCGGCGACGAGGTGGGTGGCGCGGTCACCGGCACGTGCGCCGTCGGCGTGGCGCATCCGCTGAGTGCGCCCAGCACAAGAACGGCACGGACCCACGCGCCTACGGGAAGAAGCGGCCTTTGCTGCATCGACCGACATTGTCCTGCCGGTGCAGCGACCCTGTGGTGAGCGAACGCTACGGCCGCGCGAGACACGAGGCCGCTCGAAGCCGCGGGTGCTGCATTTCAACTGCAACCGGCCCCGCCACAACGGACTGGCAACGGACGCGCGGCGGCCACGATGCGCGCCAGCACTTCTGACCATCTGCAACGCGAAAGGACCCGCTATGGACGCCCCCGTGATCGATCAATCGAAGCTCGAAGCCTTCGCCGGCAAGGCCATCGGCGACTTCGCATCGGCCTACACCGGCCTGATGATCAGCCTGGGCAGCAAGCTCGGCCTGTACAAAACGATGGCCTATGCCGGGCCGCTCAGCGCCAAGGAGGTGGCGCAACGCGCCGGCTGTGCCGAACGGTACGTGCGCGAGTGGCTCAATTCGCAGGCGGCGAGCGAATACGTGGTCTACCACGCGGTGAGCGACACCTACGAGCTCACGCCCGAGCAGGCGATGGTGCTGGCCGACGAGGACAGCCCGGCCTACATCCCGCCGGCGTGGCATCTGCCGGCCGCGCTGTGGGCCGACGAGCCGAAAGCGCTCGAAGCGTTTCGCACCGGGCGCGGCGTGTCGTGGGGCGAGCACGATGCGCGCCTGGCGTGCGGCGTGGCCGCGTTCTTCCGCAACGGCTACCGCGCCAACCTCGTGCCGCACTGGCTGCCCGCCCTCGACGGCGTGGTGGAGCAATTGAAGGCCGGCATCACGGTCGCCGATGTCGGCTGCGGCCACGGCCACTCGACCCGGCTGATGGCCGAGGCGTTTCCGAACTCGCGCTTCTACGGCTTCGACACGCATGCCGACTCGGTCCGCGAGGCCCGGCAACACGCCGCCGATGCCGGTGTTGGCGCGCGCACCCAGTTCCTCGAGGCGCGAGCCGTCGACTACCCCGACCAGCAGTACGGATTGATCTGCTTCTTCGACACGCTGCACGACCTCGGCGACCCGGTGGCCGCGGCGCAGCACGCCGCCAAGACGCTGGCACCGGGCGGCACCGTGCTGCTGGTGGAACCGTTTGCGCACGACAAGGTGGAAGACAACTTGTCGCTGGTGGGCCGGCTGTACTACACCGGCTCGTCGCTGATCTGCTGCGCGCACTCGATCTCCGAGGGCGGCAAGCTGGTGTTGGGCGCGCAGGCCGGACCGAAGCGGCTCGAAGACGTGTTCCGCAAGGCCGGCTTCACGCACTTCCGCCGCGCCGCCGAGACGGCGTTCAACATCGTGTTCGAAGTGCGGCGCTGAGCGCGCGGGGCTGAGCCGCTAGGCGTCGAAGCCGAAGCGGTTCATGCTGGCGAACGCCGGCAAGCACGGGTGCGGCACGAAACGCGTGCGGCAGTCGATCACCGCGGGCAGTCCGCTGGCGCGCGCGCGCTCGATCGCGGGTGCCACCTGGTCGGCCTGGGTCACCGTGTCGCCGTGGCAGCCGAAGCCGCGCGCAATGGCGGCGTAGTCGGTGCCCTCGAGCGAGGTGGCGAACTCGAAGTCGTACTGCTTGCGCTGGCCCGCGCGGATGATGCCCCAGGCCTCGTTGTTGTGGATCAGCGTGATCACCGGCAGCTGGTGGCGCCGTGCGGTGTCGAGCTCCTGCAGCGTGAAGCCGAACGAACCGTCGCCGGTGAGGTGGAACACCGGCCGCTGCGGATGGGCGAGTTGCAGCGCGAGTGCATACGGCAGGCCGAAGCCGAGATGGCTCATGCCCGGGTCGTGAAAGCGCGTGCGCACCGCGTGCACCGGCGTCAGGTCGTTGCTCCAGAACGTGGTGTGCCCGCCGTCGTACACCGCCAGCGCGTCGTGCGGCAGCGCGCGGCCGATCGCGGCGGCCAGCGCCGCCGGGTGCATCGCCGGTCCGTCCTCTTTCGCGAGCGCGGCCAGCCGGGCGTCGTCGTGCGCGCGCGCGGCGCGCATCGACGGCAACCAATCGGCCTCGGCGTGTGCGGGCCGGGTGCCGACTGCAGCCAGCAGATCGTCGCAGCGCTTCGCTCGCATCGGCCTGAATGCCGATGTCGTGCAGCGCCGGCGCGCCGAGCGCCGCGGGATCGATGTTGATGTTGACGTGGCGGTGTGCGCGGCGCACGAACGGCCCGTGCTGGTCCCACATCCAGCTCGAGTAGCGGCAGCCGACGCTCAACACCGCGTCGGCGCGCTCGAAGGCCCGGCGCACCGCGTCGCCGGCGATCAGGCCGCCGTGGCCGATGAAATGCGGGCTCGCGCTGTCCACCACGCCGAGCGCCATCTGCGTCGGCACCACCGGCGCGCGCAACGCGGCGGCGAGCTGCGCCACCAGCGCCTGCGCCTGGCTCAGCACGACGCCGCCGCCGGCCACCAGCAACGGGCGCTTCGCATCGCACAGCAGCGCGGTGGCCTCGTCGATCGACGAGCGCGACGGCCGCGGCCCAACCAGCGAGCGGTAACGCGATGGCGGGACGTCCAACTCATCGTCGGGGTAGTCGCACTCGGCGGCCAGCACGTCCTGCGCGATGTCCAGGTGCACCGGACCGGGCCGGCCGCTGAGCGCTTCGCGAAACGCCGTGCGCACCAGCTCCGGGATGCGGCGCACGTCGGTGACGACCGCGTTCCACTTGGTCAGCGGCGCGAACACGGCGCGCGTGTCCATGTCCATGAACATGCCGCGGTGCGGATAGGCGGCCGCATGGTGCTGGTTGGTGGTGATCAGCAGCGCGGCCAGGTTGTTGTTGAACGCGACGCCGGCGCCCGATGCCAGGTTCAGGCCGCCCGGGCCCATCTCGCCGAGCGCGACGGCCACGCGGCCGGTGCCGGCGAACACCGCGGCGGCCATCATCGCGCCGGCCGCCTCGTGGCGCAGGCCGACGAAGCGGATCGACGGCGTGCAGCGACAGCGCATGCAGCAGCGGCGTGAGCTTGCCGCTGGCGATGCCGAACGCGAAGCCGACCTGCTCGGCCGCCAGGCAGCGCACGAGCGCCTGCGCGCCGGTCAGTCGCATCGAGTCTCCACTGCGCTCACTCCTCGGCCTTGAATCCGGTGGCCTTCACGATCGGGCCCCAATGTGCCAGATCGCGCTTGAGCATGGCGGCGAACTCCTCCGGCGACTGCGCCATCGGCTCGCAGCGCGTTCCTGGCCAGGCCTTCCACCAGGTCGGGCGATTGCAGGCCGTCGCGCACCTGCGCGTTCAGCTTCTGCACCAGGTCGTTCGGCGTCTTCGCCGGCACGAACCAGCCGAGCCACTCCTGCAGCGCGATGTCGGGATAGCCTTGCTCGACCATCGTCGGCGTCTCGGGCATGAACGGCGAACGCTTCGGGCTGGTGACCGCGAGCGAGCGCAGCTTGCCGCTCTTGATCGACGGCAGCACCTCGCCGAGCACGTTGAAGCTCACCGGCACCTGGCCGCCCAACAGGTCTTGCAGCAGCGGCGCGCCGCCGCGGTAGGGCACGCTGTTGAAGTCGAACTTGGCCGCGCGCTGCAGCATCATGCCGGCGAAGTGCAGCGCCGAGCCCGCCGCCGGGATGCCGTACACCGCCTTGGCGGTGTTGGCGCGCGCCCATTGGATGTAGTCGGCCACCGTCTTGATCTCGGCCGGCAGGCCCGGGCCGGCGGTGAACGAGTACACATAGGTGCACAGCGTGCTCACCGGGACGAAGTCGGCCACCGGATCGAATGGCAGCTTGCTGTAGATGTGCGGGTACAGCGCCATGATCGAGCCGGGAATCTGCAGGATGGTCTTGCCGTCGGGCGCGGCGCGCTTCACGTACTCGGCCGCGATGCGGCCGCCGGCGCCGGGCCGGCTGTCGAGCAGCAGCGACTCGGCGTACTTGCCGCGCAGCTTCTCGGCCAGCGGGCGCGCCACCATGTCGCCCATGCCGCCCGGCGGGAAGCCCGACACGATGAAGGCATTGCCGGCGAGCTGGGCCCGTGCATGCGTTGACAGGCCGAGCAGTGGCGCGGCGACCGACCCGAGTGCGCCTGCGAGCACGGTGCGTCGTTGCATCATGGTGGTCCCCCTTCCAGTGGTCGTGACGGTCATTCCGGCAGCACGCCGATCTCTTTGACGATCTGCGTCCAGCGCTGGTGTTCGGCTGCGCAAGAACGCGCCAACCTGCTCGACGCTCAAGCCCGGCTCGGCGATCGGCCCGATCACCGCCATGCGCTCGGCGACCTCCTTGTCGGCCAGCACGCTGCTCACATCGCGGTTCACGCGCGCGATCGCCTCTTGCGGCGCGCCGGCCGGTGCGACGACGGCGAACCAGCCGACCATTTCGAAGCCGGGCAGCGACTCGGCCAGCGACGGCACCGCGTCCCAGCCGGCGACGCGCTTGGCCGACGTGGTCGCCAGCATGCGCAGCCGCCCCTGTTTGACCAGCTGCGCGGTCGAGGCGACGTCGGCCACCATGGCATTCACATGGCCGCCGATCAGGTCCTGCACGCCGACGGCCACCGACGCATACGACACCAGGTTGGCGCCGGCGCCGGTGCGCGCATTGAACAGGCGCGCGATCATGCCGCTGAACGTACGCGGTCCTTCGTTGCCGAGCGACAGCTTGCCGGCGTCGGCCTTCGAGCGCGCGATCAGCTCCTCGATCGACTTCATCGGTGACGAGGCTTCGACCACGATCGCGAACGGGCTGCGCGCGATGAACGCCACCGGCACGAAATCCTTCTGCGGGTCGTAAGGCAGCGTCTTGAACAGCAACGGGTTGGTGACCAGCGCCGCAGTGGTGGCGAAATAGAAGTGATGCCCATCGGCCGGCGAACGCGCGGCGGCTTGTGCGCCGATCGTGTTCTGCCCGCCGGGCTTGTTCTCGATCACCACCGCCTGGCCCCAGGTCTTCTGCAGGCGATCGGACAACAGACGCGCCACGTTGTCCGGGCCCGAGCCGGGTGGCTGCGACAACACCCACTTCACCGGCTTGTCGGGCCAGCTTTGCGCGCGCGCGCGCCAAGGCATCAGCGTGGCGGCCGCGATCGCGAGGGCAAAGGGTCGGCGCTTCATCGGACGCTGGTCTCCGGTTGAGGGTGGGGCGATCCGTGCAGCCACGCGCTGCGTTCGTCGAGCAGATCGTCGAGTTCAGCAGGCGTCGCCGCGACGCCGAACACGTAGTGGTCGGGCCGCACCAGCGCGGCATGGCATTGGTGGCGGCGCATCCAGGCCGCCACCACGCCTTGTGTTTCGTGCACGCCGCGTGCGCCGATGTGCAGCCGGCGTGATGCCGTGCGGCGGCCGGCGCCGCATGCGCGAGCGCGTCATCGCAGACCAGGCGCCAGCCATGGCCGGCTTGCGTGTCCATGCGTTGCGCCGCGTCGCCGCCGGACGTGCAGCCACGGCTGCGGAAACAACGTGCCGCGCGCGGCGCTCGCGCGCTCCGACAGGCAGCCGCCCTCGAGCGCGGGCAGGATGTCCTGGCGCGGCGTGTCCTTGACGACGCCGCCGCACTCGGCGAGCAAGCGTGCATCGCGGGCGCGCGCCTTGGCCACGTCGCGCTCGCCGATCAGCGCGCCCACGTGCTTGATGCGGCTCGTGAGCTCGCGCACATGGCCGGCGCGCTCGACGCCGTAGCTGTCGAGCAGCGCTTGCGCGGCGCGCACCGCGCACCTCGCCGCGCGATCACGGCGTTCAGCTTCCACGCCAGGTTGGCGACGTCGCGCAGGCCCTGGCACATGCCCTGGCCGAGGAACGGCGGCTGCTGGTGCGCGGCGTCGCCGGCGATGAACGCGCGGCCCACGCGCCAGGGCCGCGCCACCAGCGCATGGAAGCGGTAGCTGGCCTGGCGCCACAGCTCGCCGTCGTCGGGCGTCAGCCAGCGCGCCAGCAGCGGCCACGTGCCCTCCGGCGTGGCGGCCTGCTGCGGATCTTCGTCGCGCGTGCAGCGAGATCTCCCAGCGCCGGTGGTTGCCGGGGCCGATCACCAGCGTGCACGGCCGCTGCGGTTCGCAGTACTGCACGCTGGTCTTCGGCAGCTTGGCCAGCCCGCGCGCGTTGACGCGCACGTCGGCCACCAGCCAGCGCTCGTCGAAGTCGAGGTCGTCGAGCTCGATGCCCAGCAGCGCGCGCACCGTGCTCGCCGCGCCGTCGCAGCCGATGACGTAACGCGCGCGCTGCGTGTGCACGTCGCCCTGCGCATCGCGCAGGCGCAGCGTGACGCCCGAGTCGTCCTGCGCCAGCGAGACCAGTTCCACGCCCGAGCGCGATGTCGACGTTGGGCAGCGCCGCCGCGCGCGCGCGCAGCACCCGCTCCACCGCGGGCTGGTTGAACACCATCGACGGCGTGTAGCCCTGCGGATACGGCGGCGCCAGCATCGTCATGCGCCGGATCAGCTGGCCGTCGACGCCGAAGTACTCCGACGGCGTGAACGCTTCGACGTGCGGCTCGATGTCGTCGCACCACGCCGAGCTGCTGGAACATGCGCATCACCTCGTGGTCGAGCGAGATCGCGCGCGGCTTGTCGTACACCTCGCGCATGCGGTCGCAGACGAAGGTGGCGAGGCCCATCTGGCCCAGCAGCCCGGCGGCCACCGCGCCGCTCGGCCCGAAGCCGACGATGGCGACGTCGTGCAGCGCGGCGCCATCGGTCAGTGCCGCTCGGCCGCCCGAAGGCACTGACGCACCCCCTCGGGGGCAGCGAACGAAGTGAGCGTGGGGGCCGTTCATCAGGCGGCTTCGTTCTCGACCGGGTTGCGCAGCGTGCCGATGCGCTCGATCTGAATCTCGATCACGTCGCCGGACTTCATCCACACCGGTGGCGTGCGCGCCTGGCCCACGCCGGCCGGCGTGCCCATCACGATCACGTCGCCGGGCTCCAGCGTCATGCACTGCGCCAGCAGGTCGATGGTCTCGTCGACCGGAAAGATCATGTCGGTGGTGTTGGCGCTCTGCATCACCGTGCCGTTCAAGCGGCTCTCGATGTGCAGGCCCGCGGCGCCCGGCGGCAACTCGTCGGCACTGACCAGCACCGGGCCGAAGCCGCCGGTGGCATCGAAGTTCTTGCCGATGGTCCATTGCCGCGGTGCGCTTCTGGTAGTCGCGCACCGACATGTCGTTGAAGCAGCCGTAGCCGAACACGTGCTTCAGCGCGTCGGCGCGCTTCACGTGCCGCGGCACGCGCGAACCGATCACCAGCGCCAGTTCGGCCTCGTAGTCGAACTTGCTCGACACCTTGGGCACCAGCGCCGGCTTGCCGTGCGCGAGCAGCGAGCTCTTGCCGCGGTAGAAGAACCACGGGTAGTCCGGCTTGTCGCGACCGCCTTCCTTGGCATGGTCGAAGTAGTTGAGCCCCAGGCAGATGACCTTGCCGGGCTCGGGCACCAGCGGTGCGAGGTCCAGCTGCGCCAGCGGCAGGCGCTTGGCGCTCGACTTCAGTGCGGCGCGCGCGGCGCCGACCAGGTCCACGCCGGCTTCGAGCGCGGCGCGCACGTCGGGCGGCACCTCGGGGTTGTGCGCGTTCAGGTCGACGACGGCGTCGCCGTCGACCACGCCCAGGCGTGTGCGACCTTGCTGAAAGTAGGTGGTGAATCGCATGCGGTTTCGGTCCTCAGGAAGTCGGCTTGAACAGCACCAGGCGCTGCGCTTCTTTCAGGCGCGCGCTGGGCGGCGGCGAGATGCCCCACTGGTCGACGCGGCCCGGCGGCCATTGCCAGTCGGCGGGACCGCGCGCGACGTGGTCGGCGCCGACCTGCTCGACCTCGGCGGTGTATTCGATGACCACGCCGAACGGGTCGATGAAGTAGTTGAACGCGTTGTCGCCCGGGCCGTGGCGCCCGGGGCCCCATTCGATCGCATGGCCGGCGTCCTTCATGCGGCCGCCGCCGCGCATCACCGACTCGAGGTCGGGCATCAGGAACGCGATGTGGTTCAGCGCGTCGTTGTCGGTGATGCCGAGCGCGACGCTGTGGTGGTCGGCGTTGCAGTTGAGGAACGCCATGATCTTGGTGCGGTCGGCGAGCGCGAAGCCGAGCGCCCGTTCGAACCACGCCTGCGTCGCCTCGACGTCGTGGCTGTTCAGCACCACGTGGGCCAGGCGCGTCGGATGGTCCTTGCGCTCGTGCGCGTCGGCGTGGCGTGCATCGCCGTGCACCACCTGGATCACGCGGCCGTCGGGGTCGCGCAGCACGAGGCCGGTGCCACCGGCCGGGTCGCGCACCGGGGCGGTGGGCTGCAGCAGCGTGCCGCCGGCGTCGACCGCGCGGCGTTCGATGGCGGACAGCGCCGACGCATCGCGCGCGCGCAGCGTCACGTGGCGGATCTGGGGCACCGGGCCGCCGGCCTGCAGCGACAGCAGGTGGTGATCGTCTCCGCTGCCACGCAGGTAGAGCGCATCGGCCGTCTTCGCCGCCACCGACAGATGCCACACCCGCGTGTAGAACGCCTCGGCCGCCGCCAGGTCGGGCACCGTGAGCGCCACGCTGCGCAGCGCCGAAATCCAGGGTGAAGCCATGGCGGGCGGTGAAGTGGGAGGCGCAGTCTAGGCAGCACGCCTCCATCCAGATAGTCGATTCCATGAGTACATAGAATCCATGCCATGGATGTTCGCGCGATCGACCTCAACCTGCTGGTGGTGTTCGCCGCGATGGCCGAGCACCGCAGCGTCACGCGCGCCGGCGAGGCCATCGGTCTTAGCCAGCCAGCGATGAGCGCCGCGCTGGCACGGCTGCGCGCGCTGTTCAACGATGCGCTGTTCGTGCGCTCGGGCGCCGAGATGAAGCCGACGCCGCGCGCGCTCGAGCTGGGTGATCCGGTGCGCCGCGTCATCGAGACCGTGCGCACCGACATCCTGCAGCGCTCGCAGTTCGACCCCGCGACCACCGAACGCACGTTCACGCTGATCACGCCCGACATCGGCGAGATCAACTTCGTGCCCCGGCTGCTGGCGCGTTTTGCCGTGGTGGCGCCGCGCGCCAGCTTGCGGGCCTTGGCCAAGCCGAGGCCGGCGGCCGCCGAAGGGCTGGAGTCGGGCGAGGCCGAGCTGGCGGTCGGCTACTTTCCCGACCTGCACAAGGCGGGCTTCTTCCAGCAGAAGCTGTTCGACAACCCTCACGTGTGCATCGTGCGCGCAGGCCATCCGGCGATCGGCAAGCGCCTCACGCTGAAGGCCTACCTGGCGGCGTCGCACGCGGTGGTTCGGCCCGACGGGCGCGAGCATGTGTTCGAGCAGTTCATCCAGCAGCGCGGGCTGCAGCGCCGCGTGCTGGTGGAGCTGTCGCACTTCATGAGCCTGCTGCCGGTGCTGGAGAACTCCGACATGATCGCCACCGTGCCGCGCGATCTCGCCGACGTGTGCCAGCGCTACGCCGACCTGCGCATCGTCGAGCCGCCGATCAAGGCGCCGGTGATCGCGGTGCACCAGTTCTGGCACCTGCGTTTCCACAAGGATCCGGCCAACCTGTGGCTGCGCGGCGTGGTGCGTTCGTTGTTCCCGCCGCGGCACTGAGAAGCTTCCAAGCGCGTCACAATCCGCGCCATGACCGCGACCCACACCGTTGGCCCGCCGCAAGGCGGGCTTCGCCGCATCGCCGATCTGCCGGGGCCGCCGGGCCGGCCGCTGGTGGGCAACCTGTTCCAGCTCAAGCGCGACGTGATCCATCAAGGCGTCGAGCGCTGGTGCGAGCAGTACGGCTCGCTGTTCAAGTTTCGCATCGGGCGACGCCAGCTGTTGGTGGTGGCCGACCATGCCTTGATCGCCGACGTGCTGCGCGATCGCCCGCACGGTTGGCGCCGCACGCAGCAGTTGCAGGTGGTGTCGCGCGAGATGGGGCTCAAGCCCGGGCTGTTCGGCGCCGAGGGCGAGGCCTGGCGCGCGCAGCGGCGCATGGTGATGAGCGGGCTCGATCCGTCGCGCGTGCGAGCGTACTTTCCGTCGCTGCAGCGCGTGACCGAGCGGCTGCACCGCCGCTGGCTGCAGGCCGCGAACGAAGGGCGCGCGCTGCCGCTGCAGCCCGAGCTGATGCGCTACACGGTGGACACCGTGGCCGGCCTTGCGTTCGGGCGCGATATCAACACGCTGGAAAGCGATGGCGACATCATCCAGCAGCACCTGGACCGCATCTTTCCGGCGCTGTTTCGCCGCCTGATGGCGCCGCTGCCGTATTGGCGCTGGCTCAAGCTGCCTGCCGACCGCGCGCTCGACCGCAGCGTGGCCACGGTGAAGCAGGCGATTGCCGAGTTCGTCGCCGAGGCGCGCGAGCGCCTGCGCGCCGACCCGGCGCGCCGCGAGCAGCCGCCGAACCTGCTGGAGGCGATGATCGTCGCCGCCGAGGAGGGCCGCACCGGCATCGGCGACGAGCAGGTGTCGGCCAACGTGCTGACCATGCTGCTTGCCGGCGAGGACACCACGGCCAACACCCTGGCGTGGCTGCTGCACCTGCTGCACCGGCACCCCGCGGTGATGGCGCGTGCGCGCGACGAGGCGATGCGCGTGGCCGACAAGGCCGAGCCGCTGACGCCGGAAGACCTGGCGCAGCTCGACTACATCGAGGCCTGCCTGCACGAGACGATGCGTCTGAAGCCGGTGGCGCCGTTCCTGGTGTTCGAAGCCCTGCGCGACACCCAACTGGGCGACGTGCAGGTGCCGGCAGGCACGCTGCTGTGGTGCGCGATGCGCCACGACAGCGTGAGCGCGCAGCACTTTCCCGAGCCCGGCTCGTTCGATCCCGAACGCTGGATCGGCGAGAGCGCGGGTCACGGCAAGCGCGTGGCGTCGCCGTTCGGCGGCGGGCCGCGCATGTGCCCGGGCCGCTACCTCGCGCTCATCGAGATGAAGATGCTGCTGGCGATGCTGCTCACGCGCTTTGACATCCAGTCGGTCACCGCGCCGGGTGGCGCCGAGGCCGAAGAGCGCATGTCGTTCACGATGGTGCCGGTGGGCTTGAGCATGCGCTTGCGGGCGCGCTAGCCGAGCGCGTCGACACCGCCCAGAAGCGTGTCGAGCAGCGTGCGCATGCGGCGCCAATGGCTGCCTTCCCAGAAGATCCGGCCGCAACCGTCGCAGGTGACGAAACGATCGTGGTGTGCGCGCACGCGCGGCGGCACGCGAGGCGCCGCGAGTTCGGCCGCGAGCGGGCGCAGCGGCGCATTGCAACTCAGGCAGCGCGTGAACGGCCGCGCCGACCGGTCCAGGTCGAGCCGAGCGAACACTTCGCGCAGCTGCAGCTCGCTGCGCAGCGCATGCACGTAGCAGCCGTGCGTGATGCCGCGGCGCTTCAGCAGCTCGCGGTCGCGCGTGAGCACGATGCGGCCCTGGTCGAGCGCGATGCGTTCGATCTCGGCATCGTGGTAGTGGTTGTCGTACAGCGTGTCGAAGCCGGTCATGCGCAGCAGATGCGCCAGCCCGCCCAGATGCGCGTCGGCCACGAAACGCGTGTCGCGAAGCGGATGCTCGCGCACGCGCAGCAGGGGCGTGATGTCGAAGGCCTCGAACTTGGGGTACACCGCCACGCGGTCGCCGTCGGCGAGCAGGCAGTGAAAGTCGACCGACTCGCCGTTGACCAGCACCAGCTCGACCTCGGTGTGCGGCACACCGAGCGCCTCGATCATGTGCTTGGCGGTGGCGGCACGCGCACAGCGGCAATCGAACGAGCGGCCGCGCCGCTCCGGCGCAATGAATGTGTTGAGCTCCTCGTAGAAGCGGAAGGTCGCCGTGGTCATCGCATGACGCCGAGTGCGGCGACAGCGTAGCCGTTCGGCGCGCGAGCGGCTACACGGCGCGGCCCAAGTCCGCATCGAGGTCGTGCGCATACAGCCAGGCGCTCTGCCGCAGCGGGTCGCCATGGGCCAGCTCGGCATCGCGTTGCTGCTGCTCGGGTCCGTCGGGCAGGTGGTTGCGCACCTCGCGCCCGCGGCTCATTTGCAGCACCCGGTCGGCGCGCGGCTGACGGATGGCCTCGTAGCGCTGCAGTGCCTGCGGCGCCGTGGCGCGATCGGCACCCTGCAGGCAGCCGGCGAGCACGAACGCATCTTCGAGTGCCTGCGCCGCACCCTGCGCGAAGAACGGCAGCATCGCGTGCGCGGCGTCACCGAGCAACGCGATGCGCCCCTTCGTCCAGCGCTCGAGCGGGTTGCGGTCGTACAGCGCCCAGCGTTTGGTGCTGCTGGCCGAGACGATCAGTTGTTGCACGCGCTCGTCCCAGCCGCTGAACTCGGCGCGCAGGTCCGCAAGCTCGCCATCGGCGTTCCACGACTCGACGCGCCAGGCGCCGGCCGGCACGATGGCCACCACGTTGACCAGCCGCCCGGCGCTGATCGGGTAGTGCACGAAGTGGCGGCCCGGCCCGAGCCACAGGGTTTGCACCGGACGCAGCGCCATCGCAGGGGCGTGCTCGGCGCTCACCAGGCAGCGAAACGCGCACAGCCCGGAGAAGCGTGCCTCCAGCGGTGGCACCACGGCTGACTGCACCGTCGAGTGGATGCCGTCGGCGCCGATCACCACATCGGCCGATGGGGTCTCGATGGTGCCATCGCGGCTTTGCAGCGTGAGTTCGACGACGTCGGCGTGCGCGTTCAGCGCGGTGCAGCGGCGATCGAGCTGCAGCCGGTCGGCCGGCCAGGCGCCGCGCAGCAGCGCGAGCAGATCGGCGCGATGCGCCACGAAGCAGTCGGTGCCGTACAGGCGGCGGCAGTGTTCGCCCATTGGCTGCTCGAACAGCACCCGGCCGTCCTGCCAGCGCCGGAACTCCCACGCCGCCTCCAGCCGCACGGCGAACTCGGACAGGCGGGGTGCGAGCCCAAGCTTGTCCAGCACCCGCACCATGTTGGGCGACACCACGATGCCGGCGCCGACCTCGCGCAGTTCGAGCGCTTGCTCGTAGACCGTGACGTCGAGGCCGGCCCGGCGCATGAACAGCGCCGCGGCGAGCCCACCCAGGCCCGCACCGACGATGGCGACGCGCAGGCTCACCGCGGCGAGCGATCCGGCGCGCCGCACATCACAAGGCCATCGATGGCCGCTGCGCCATCGTGGCGCGCCAGCGCACGAGGTGAGGGTGTTGCTCGCCGGCCTTGATTTTCACCACGCGCGCGAAGTCCACCGCGACCACCGCGCTGATGTCGCAGACGCTGAAGCGTTCGGTGGCGACGAATTCGCGCTGCGCGAGGCGCTCGTTCAGCGTGACGAAGAACCGCTGCAGCCGCTGCAGCCCGCGCTGCGCCAGCTCGGGAATCTGCGCGTAGTCGGCCGGGCCGGGCAGCGCGCGGTTGGCCATCGCCGGCGAGCCGTTGCGCATGGCTTCGGCAATCGCCATCAGGCCTTCGAACTCGATGCGCCAGTTCCAACTCGCGACCTCGGCCTTCTCTTGCGGGGTGATGCCGAGCAGCGGCGGCTCGGGACAAAACGCTTCGAGGTAGGCGGTGATCGCTGCGTTGTCGGTCAGCAGCGCGCCGTCGTCGGTGCGCAGCGTCGGCACCGTGCAATGCGGGTTGATGCGCCGGTACGCATCGCCGAGTTGTTCGCCGCCGCGCAGGTCGATCTGCACGGTGTCGTGCGGCACGCCCTTTTCGGCGAGCAGGATGCGCGCGCGCCGCGGGCTCGGCGCGGTGCTGCAGTCGTACAGGGTGATCATCCTCGGGCCTTCACATCGCCGCCGTGAACGCGCCGTCGACCGTCATCACCAGGCCGCTGACATACGACGCTTCGTCTGACGCAAGGAACACCGCCGGCGGGCCGATCTCCGCCAGCTGGCCCCAGCGGCCGGCCGGCGTGCGCTGCTGCACCCAGCGGTTGAACTCGGCGTTCTCGATCAGCGCGGTGTTCATCTCGGTGGCGAAGAAGCCCGGCGCGATGCAGTTCACCGTGATGCCGTCGCGCGCCAACTCGACCGCGAGCTGCTTGGTCAGTGCGTGCACCGCGCCCTTGGTGGCGACGTAGGCCGAGATCGTCGGCCGTGCATTGATCGCACTGATCGAGCCGGTGAGGATCAGCCGGCCGGTCTTGCGCGGGATCATCTGCTGCGCCGCCGCCTTGCACAGCGCCCACACCGCGGTCAGGTTGGTGTCGAGCACGCGCTGGAAGTCGGCCTGCTCGAACGTGCTGATCGGCTGCCGGTGGTTGATGCCGGCGTTGGCCACCAGGATGTCGAAGCGGCCGTGGCGCTGCGCCAGTTCGGCCACACGGCGCTGGGCGAGCGCGGTGTCGGTGACGTCGAACGCGCACGCCTCGCCGCGCAGTCCCTGCGCCGAGAGTTCAGCGACGCGTTTGCCCAGCGCCGCTTCATCGCGCGCGTTCAATGCCACGTGGGCGCCGGCCTTGGCCAGCGACTCGGCCATCGCCCAGCCGAGGCCGCGCGACGCGCCGGTGACCAGCGCCACCTTGCCGCTCAAGTCAAACATCGTTGCTCACCTTGACCACCGATTTCGGCGTGCGGCCGTTCGCAAAGTCCACCATGCAGCCCAGCCCCTCGCGCGCGATGGCGTCGAAACATTCGTCGGTCCAGCACAGCGCGTGCGGCGTGACCAGCACGTTGTCCATCGTCAGCAGCGGATTGTCGGGCGCCACCGGTTCCTGCTCGAACACGTCGAGCCCGGCGCCGGCGATGGTGCCGTTGCGCAGCGCGGCGATCAGCGCCGGCTCGTCGACGATCGGCCCGCGCGACAGGTTGATGAAATACGCGCTGCGCTTCATCTGCGCGAAACGCTCGGCGTTCATCAGGTGGCGCGTCTCCTGGTTCAGCAGCACGGTCGCCACGACGAAGTCCGAATCGCGCAGCAGCCGCTCGAGCGGCACGCGTTCGGCGCCGAGCGCCTGCATCGCCGCCGCGTCGACATACGGGTCGGCCACCCTCATCTTCCAGCCGAACGGCCGCGCCAGTGCGAGCAGCTCGCGCCCGATGCCGCCGCCGCCGATCACGCCCAGCGTGCGCGTGGTCAGGCCCTGGCCCATGTGGCTGGTGCGTTCGTGCCAGCGGCCGGCGCGCGTGAGGCGGTCCTTGTCGAGCAGCTTGCCGGCCAGCGCGAGGATGAACGTCAGCGCCGCCACCGCGACCGGGCGGCGCACCGCCACCGGCGTGTTGGTGACGATCACGCCCTTGGGCGGCGAGCGCGCGCACGTCGACCGAGTCGTAGCCCACGCCGTGCCGGCTCACGATGCGCACGCGCCGGTCGGCGCGCGCCACGCTCGCGGCGCCGACCTGGGGCGAGTTCACGTAGAGCCCGTCGTAGCGCGCCATCACGTCGGGCGTGATCTCGCTCAGCGGCTCGGGCAGGAACTCCCATTGGATGCGCGGATCGTTGTCGAGCAGCGCGAGCGGACCGCGGCCGAACGAGGGCTCGCCGCTGGCGCTCAGCAGGTCGCGCGTCAGGCCGAGGCGAAACGTCTGTTGTCCAGCGCTCATTTCGCCGGCGCCTCGATGCGGCCGACCAGGTCCTTTGTCGCCGATTCGAGCAGGCCGGTGTCGGTGCCGGCGGCGATCATCGTGTAGCCCATGTCGCGCGCGCGTGCGATCCACGCCGCGTCGGTGGCCATGAAACCGGCGGCCTTGCCGTGACGGCGCGCCACCTGCGCCACGTGGCGCATGGCGGCGTCGAAGCGCGGGTCGTTGAACTTGGCCGGGATGCCCATGAAGTTGGACAGATCGAAGTGGCCGACCCAGAGCACGTCGATGCCGTCGACCGCTGCGATCTTCTCCACCTGGTCGAGCCCGCGTTCGGTCTCGATCTGTGCGATCACCAGGGTGCGCTCGTGGTAGCGGAGGATCTTGTCGCCGACGTCGCCGCCGAGGTAGTCGCACTGCGCAAAGCCGAACGCCGCACCGCGCCGCCCGACCGGCGGATAGCGGCAGGCCTGCACGATCGACTGCGCCTGCTCGGCCGACTCCACCATCGGGATCATCACGCCGCGCGCGCCGAGGTCGAGCGCCCGTGCAATGCCACGTGTACTCGCCGCGGGGCACGCGGACCATCGGCTCGATCGGCAGGCCGCGGCAGCTGGAGAACAGCCACTTCAACGTTTCGAAGCCGAGGCCGGTGTGCTCCATGTCGTAGAGCACGAAGCGGCATCCCGCATTGGCCAGGATGGCCGACATGCCGGGCGAGAAGAACTCGAACACCATCGAGCCGGCCACCGTCTTGCCGGCCAGCACATCGGCCTTGATCGCATTGGGCTTCATGGCTTCACCCCGCTGGCGGCCTTGCCGGTGGCGCCTTCGCAGAGGCCGTCGAGGTGGGTCGGGACGGCGCGTTCGATGTCGGATCGATCTGGGCTGCTCACGGTGAACCTCCGGGAAACGAGACAGCGATGCTACGCGCTGCGCTCCTGGCGACGGGATTTCAGGTCTCAGCGCGTGGCCACACGCCTGATCTTCGGCTGGACCGAGCGGCTCTGCGCCGCGCCGTAGATCGTCGCGAAGGCCACGTCCTTCGCGTCACCGCCGACCGCAATGCGCACCAGCTCGCGCGGGTCGGACATCCGCGTGGGATCGAACAACTCCCAGCGGCCGCCGATGAAGGCCTCGAACATGGCGTGAAAGTCCGGTGGCGGCGAGCGGAAGATCGCGTAGCCGACGGCCAGGCGTGCCGGTATGTTCAAGGCCCGACAGAACGTGACGCCCAGGTGCGCAAAGTCCCGACAGACGCCGGCCCGCCGCAAGAAGGTGTCGCACGCGGTCGTGGTCGAGTCGCTCGAACCGGTGCGGTAGTCGACGTTGCGGTGGATCCACTCGCAGATCGCCAGCACGCGAGCGCAACCCGGCGGCATGTCGCCGAACAGCTTCATCGCCGCGGAGCCGAGCAGATCGGATTGGCAGTAGCGCGTGGGCATCAGGTGGTGCAGCACATGGTCGGGCAACTCGGCGATCGGGCTCTCCTCGGCATGCGGGTCGCGCCGCGGCCTTGCCACCCGCACGCGAGCGCGATAGCTCAGGCTCAACGGGCCCGCCGGGGCCTGCACGCGCAAGAAGCGATGGCCGACCAGCGGATCTTCAAAGGTGTGGTGGGTGGCGCCTGGCGTGATGCGCAGCGCCTCGGACGCCACCTCCTGGTCGATCCCGTTCAGCGCCTGGATCTGGAACACGAAGTCGGTGGCGGCCGCCAGCGTGTAGCTCAGCTTGCAGTCAATGTCGAACAGGCGTGGTCTGGCACTCATGGCGCGCAATCGCGTGCGCCTTGGGCGCACCCCGGTGTGGTGGAAGTGGCGACGGTAGGCCGCGGCAGCGCCGCCGCGTGTCGTCCGCAGACGCGTCGCCGTGTAGGACCGGTGCCTTAGCCGGCGCCGCCGGCACGCCGCCGCACCATCCTGTCCATCAGATGCTGCAACTCGGCGTCGAGGTCGTCGCTGCGGCCCACGTGCACCGGCGAGACCTGGATGCTGGTGCTGCGCGGCGCCACCAGCCAGTCGAAGCGCTCGCGCAGCGACAGCCGGCCGATCGGCCCCGCGGCATCGCCGCCGGCACACACCAGCGGAATCGCCTGCAACGCGGCACGGATCGCCTCCAGATCGGCCGCGGTGTCGAGCGCGAGCACGCGCGTGTCGTCGAGCTCGATCAGTGCCTTCAGGAAGCCTTGATTCGCGCAAGCGACGATCACGCCGGCGTTGACGAACTCGCCGCGGTCGACGTGCGGCACCACCCGCACGATCGCGTAGTCATACGTGCAGCGCAGCGCCGGCACGGGCGGCCTCCTCGGCGAAGCGGCGTGGCGGCTGCAGCCGCGCCATCAGGTAGCGCACATAGCCAGCGCGCTGCGCGCGCGGTCCGTCGAACTCCGGTGTCTCCTCGAGCCAGTCGTCGGGCACGAGATCGACGATGCGCGTCACCACCTCGACGGACAAATGCGCCGCGATGCGCGCGTCGGCTTGCGCGATGGCCCTGGCCCGCGCGAGCAGCACGTGGTCCTTGATCATCGGAAACGGGCTGCCGGCGCGCTCCAGATAGCCCTCCCACTGGTGATGAACGATCAACGCCGCGCCGTGATCGATCAGCCACGGCTGGCGGTGCCACATCAGCAGGTTGACGTTGCGCGGCGTGCGGTCGACGTTGGTCGTGAACGCGTCGTGCCAGACGATCGCGGAGGCCAGTTCGGTGTCAAGGCGATGCACCAGCGGATCGTAGGCGACCGCGCCGGGCAGGTAGTCGAGCGCCAGGTTGAGGCCGGCGCTGGCACGGATCAGGTCCTGGATCTCGGCATCGGGCTCGGTGCGCGCCAGCTCCGCGTCGAGCTGCACGAACACGATCTCCGGCACCGGCAAGCCCACCGCGCGTGCCAGCTCGCCTGCGACCAGCTCGGCGATCAGCGCCTTGCGCCCCTGGCCCGCGCCGCGGAACTTGAGCACGTACAGGCCATCGTCGTCGGCCTCGACCACCGCGGGCAGCGAGCCGCCTTCGCGCAGCGGGGTGACGTAGCGGGTGGCAATGACGGTCCTCATCGGTGAGGACGATTATCACCTTCGATCTTGCGCGGTCTGCCCTAGGGTGAGCCGTAGACCACGGCGGCGCGGCCTTCGATGATGGCACCAATGTCCGGGGCCGTGCCGGTGAATCCATCCGTGATGTTGGGAATGGCGACACCCGCATTGCGCATGGCAGCGCCTGCCGCCAACGCAGGAATCTGCGTGGTGGTCACGCGGATGAGGTGGGTGGCACCGAGAGTGATCGGAGGCGTGAACGGATCGCTGGTGGTGACGACGTCAAACTGATGGCGTCGTGTGGATGAACCAAACAGCGCTGTGCTGGCCACTTGGCCCGCCCCGACGATGGCCTGCGACATCGTGGGGTAGCTGGTGCCAGAGTTCGTCCACCACACCGGTCCATTGGGATACCAGGCGTTGTGCGTGAAATCGACCGGGCTTTGGCCGGTGGCTTCGAATGCCAGTGTCTGTCCGCCGCTGCCACGGTAGACCACGATGTTGTTCCGATAGCTGAAGCCGCGCAGCGTGCCATCGTTGTTTTGCACCCAGCCCCATCCGGTGCGCCCTTCGGTGCGCACGACGGTGTTGTTGTAGATCATGAAGCCGCTGTTGGTGTTGTTGAGCTTGTACGGTCCCCGCATGGTGTTGATGGCCACGTTTCGGAAGCAGTAGAGCGGACCCCCATACACCGGGTCGACAGACATCAACGTGCCGCAGTTGGTGATGTGGTTGTCGTAGAAGCTCAGGTTGCGCGTCCCGTAGTCGGCCTCGAACGCATCGTCTCCGGTCATCCTGACGAGGTTGCGCCAGTAGTGCACGGCCGCAGAAAACACACCCTGGGCGACGGCAAAGCAGTCGCCAAAGCCTTCGAGGGTGTTGTTCCATGCGCAGTTGCCCTCCCCGGGCAAGCGAATCCCATCGTCGTTCCACGTGGCATTGGTCTCGATCTCCGATTGCGTCCACGGATTGTTGCCGGTGAGGCGGCAGTGATAGACGAGCACGCCGTTGACCGTGTCGCTGGCCACGATGCCCATGTCGACGCCGTTGATCAACAGGTTGCGCAGCGTGACTTGGGTTTGGCCCGGGACGCCGTCGTGGAACTGCACACCCAGCGACGACGCAGCAGTACCAGAATTGACTCCCGAGCCCTGCAGCGTGAGGTTCTCGATCACGACATGCGAGGCGTTGCGGATCTGCAAGCAGACACCGCTGTCGCGGATGACCACGCCTGCCTGGCTGATGCCGCGGATCACGATCGGGTTTGTCGACGTGCCCGAACGCGCAAGGAAGAGATTGAGCTCGTTGTACTGGCCGTCGGCGAGTTGCAGCACGTCGCCCGGGTTCAGTGCTGCGAGCTGAGCCACGATATTGGCCGGCGTGGCAGTCTTGTTGGCCGCGCTTGCAGAAGATGGCATAGCACGGGTCGAGAACGTGCGAGTAGCAACCTGGGCGGGCTGACCCGGCTCATCGACTGTGACCTCAAGCTCGTACAACGTGCCCGACGACACATCGAAGATCGAGCCGGCGAACGCATCCACGACCGCCACGGGTCCGGAGAGACTGAGGTCCGGCCGGATGCGCAACAACGGGTGTGCCTGGGACCAGTTCGCGACGCCCACGCGGCGGTACCGCAGCCCGGCTGCCGTATTCAGGGCAAAGGTGCGCGTTGTGGGCAGGTAGACGCCGATCTGTTCCGGCGTGGCTCGCTCGAAGCGCCAATCCAATCCTGCGAGCGTCCCGGAAGGAGGGGGTGGTGGCGGCGGAGATGGGGAAGGTGGAGGAGGTGGAGCAGGTGGAGGAGAAGGCGGTACAGGCGCAGGAGTCGGACCCGGTGAAGGTGCCGGCGCAGGAGGTGCAGGGCTTGGCGCAGGTGTCTGCGCGTCACCACCGCCGCCTCCGCCGCAAGCCGAGGCGGCAACTGCGGCGCTGAGCTGGGTGAGAAAGGAGCGTCGACTCGCCCAGGACGCAGCGCGTGCCGACCCTTCGGGCGGCAGCGTCGAGCTGCCGGACGGGTCGGGTGGGGTTTTCTTAACGCGGCGCATTCACCGTTTGTACCCGTTTGTCCCCTCTTGGGGCGAAGAGGCGTAACCGTTCGTGGTCGGGCCCCGAGCGTGCCCCTCGCACAAGGGCTACAACGCGTTGATCTTGTCCAACATGCCCGGCGGCCACGATTTCGACAGCGGCGACTGCAGGTACTGCTTCTGCGCGTAGCCGCGGAAAGCCGCCACGTCGGGCGTGTAGACATCGAGGTTGGCGCTCTTGAAGAACGCCACGAGCTCTTGCTCCTGCTTGAGGTACTCGGCCGTGCTCCACGCGAACGCCTTGAAGGCGGCGTCGCTCAAACGCTGCTGCTGCGCCGGCGTGAGCGCGTCGAACAGCGGCGCGCGCACGATCAGCAGGCCGAAGCCGACGTTGTGCCCGGTGAGCACGATCTGGTTGGTGACCTCGTGGAACTTCATCAAGCGCGTGTTGGGCAGCGGGTTGTCCTGACCGTCGACCACGCCGGTCTGCAGCCCGACGTAGGTTTCGGCGTAGGCCAGCGGCACCGGGTTGGCGCCGATCGAGCGGCCGAGCAGTTGCCAGCTCTCGCCGCCGGGCATGCGCAGCTTCACGCCGGCCAGGTCCTCGGGCACGCGCACCTTCTTGCTGCCCTTGATGTTGAGCTGCCGCGTGCCGTAGTACGCCGGCGCGAGGATCACCACGTTGAGCTTCTCGCGCGCCAGCTTGACGAACGACTGGCCGACCTCGCTCTTGAACACGCGCTCGAGGTGCGCCGCGTCGCGCACGACGTAGGCCGCGCCGAGGATGTCGAACGCCGGCACCTGCTGCGCGAAGTCCGACGGCGGCAGCAGCGCCATGTCGAGGTTGCCGCGCTGCACCGCCACCAGCTCGGTGCCCTGCTTGAACAGCGTGCCGCCGAAGAACGGCTCGAACGTGAAGGCGTCGCCGATCTCCTTGGCGAAGATGTTCACCAGCGCCAGCGAGCGCGGCGCGTCGGCGGTGGTCACGTCGGAGAACTTCAAGTTGATCTTGTTGGCCTGTGCGAGCGCGGGCGTCGCCAGCAGGCCGGCGCCCGCGCCGAGCAGCGCGCGCCGTGTGAAAGTGGGGTTCATGTCCGTGCAGCTCCGTGCGGTGAAGGGATGGAAGAGGTCGCCGTGAACCGGAAGCGATGCTCCGGCAAGCCCTGGCCGATGCCATCGACCGCGAACAGACTGCCGGCCAATGGCTCGGCTGCGTGCTGCTCCGGCGTCAGGAACTTCGCGGCCGTGGTGATGTACAGCGTGCGCAGGTCGTCACCGCCGAAGCACACGCAGGTGGGATTGGTCACCGGCATCGGCACCACGAGATCGATCGTGCCGTCGGGCTGGTAGCGCACGACGCGCCGGCCGGCGAAGAACGCGGTCCAGACGCAGCCCTGCGCGTCGACGCAGGCGCCATCGGGGCGCTCGCGCGTGGCGGTGTGGTCGGCGAACACGCGCCGGTTCGACAGCGTGCCGTCGTCGAGATCGAGATCGAACCGCCAGGTCGTGTGGCGCCGCGTGTCGGTGAAGTACAGCGCCTTGCCGTCGGGCGAGAAGGTGATGCCGTTGCTGACGATCACGCCGTCGTCGAGCATGCGGTGCACGCCGCCGTCGGGGTCCACGCGGTACAGCGCACCGTTCGGCCGGTGCAGCTGGTTGTCCATCGTGCCGACCCAGAAGCGGCCGCGCGCGTCGACGCGGCCGTCGTTGAGCCGGTTGTCGAGCCCTTGCTCCACGCGCGCGAACGATCGACAGCTCACCCGATGAGGCACGGCGGTGCAGCGCCAGGTCGAGCGCGAGCAGCTGCGAGCCATCGTCGCCGAGCGCGAGGCTGCCGAGGTAGGTGGTGTGGTCGACCGGCACGATCTCGTGCGCGCCGCTGGACGGATCGAACGACTGCAGCCTGGGCCGCTCGATGTCGAGCCACCACAGCTTGCGCTCGCGTTCGCACCACAGCGGCGTCTCGCCGAGCTGGTCGCTGCCGCGCACGACGCACTCGATGCGCCGGGAGTCGACCGTCGTGACCATCGCGTTCGGCTAACCCTTGTAGCCCAGCAGTCGCGGCAGGAACAGCGTCAGATCCGGAAACAGCATGATCACCGCCAGCGCCCCGATCATCACGTAGAGGAACGGCATCACCTCGCGCACGAGCGCGGTCATCGACACGTCGGCGATCTTGTTCATCATGAACAGCAGCAACCCGTATGGCGGCGTGACGAGGCCGATCATGATGTTGACGATGCACATGACACCGAAGTGCACCGGGTCGACGCCGAGAGCGGCCGCGGTCGGCGTCAGCACCGGCAGGATCACCAGGATGATCGTCGTGCCCTCGAGGAAGCAGCCGAGCACCAGCAGCAGCACGTTGACGCTGATCAGGAACATCAAGCGGCGAGAGCTGGTAGGCCAAGAGCGCGGCGCTCAGCGTCTTGGGAATGTTCTCCGACGTGATGACGTAGTTGAACACCAGCGCGCCGGCGATCAGCATGCCGATCGACACCGTGATGCGCGCGCTGTTGGCCAGCGAGCGGTAGACATCGCGCAGCCCCACGCTGCGGTACAGCAGCGCCGACACCAGCAGCGCGTAGAGCGCGGCGACCGCGGCCGCCTCGGTCGGCGTGGTGATGCCGCTGTACATGCAGCCGAGCAGGATCACCGGCATCAGCAGCGCGGGCAGCGCCTCCCAGGTCACGCGCGGCATCTCCGACAGCGGCACGCGCGCCTCGATCGGAAAGTGGCGCCGCTTGGCGGTCACCGCGATCAGCCCGCTCTGCACCATGCCGAGCAGCAGGCCCGGCACGACGCCGCCGAGGAACAGGTAGCCCACCGAGGTGTCCGACACCAACGCGTAGAGCACCAGCGGGATCGACGGCGGGATGATCGGCCCGATGACCGACGACACGCAGGTCAGCGCGGCGGCGAACGCCGGCGGGTACTTGCCGTCGCGCGTCATCAGCGACTGCATCAGCTTGCCCGAGGCCGCCGCGTCGGCCAGCGCCGAGCCCGACATGCTGGCGAAGATGATGCTCTGCACCACGTTGACCTGCGCCAGCCCGCCGCGAAAGCGCCCGACCAGCGCGTTGCAGAAGCGCAGCAGCCTGTCCATGATGCTGCCGGTGTTCATGAACTCGGCCGCCAGGATGAACAGCGGGATCGCCAGCAGCAGCTGGCTGGTCATCATGCCGTTGAGCAGCTGCTCGGCGGCCGTGCCCATGTCCTGCCCCTTCATGAGCAGCCACAGGATCGAGCCGCCGATCATCGAATAGCCCACCGGCAGACCGGCCAGGCTGAGCACGACGATGGCGAGGACCGCGAGCGCGAACGGTGATGTCATTGCACGACCCTCGCGCTCATAGCGCCGACCCCGTCTTGGTGATGTCGGCTTCCTCGGGCGCCTCGCCGCGCGCCAGGCTCACGATCGCGGCGAGGTAGCGCACGATGATCGCGGCCGCGAACACGAGGTACACCGAGTACAGGATGTCGAGGCGGATCTTCAGGTACGAGCTGCTCTCGACCTTCATGAAGGTCACGTACTTCCAGGTGGCGGGCATCGCCATGCCGAAGATCACCACTGCCGCGATGGCCACGATCAGGCCCAGCACGCGCTTGCCGCGCGGCCCGAGGCGCGCCGGGATCAGGTCGAAGCGCACCTCTTCGTGCTCCTTGAGCCAGAACGCCGAGCCGATCAGCGTCATGTACAGCCAGGCCACGACCGACAGCTCCGAGCTCCAGCCGATCGGGAAATTGAAGAAGTAGCGGAAGACGATCTGCACGATGAAAGCGATGAACATCACCGCGAGCAGGCCGGCCACGACGTTTTCCGCCCGTCGTCGAATCCATTCGACCGCGCGGTTGATGCTGGGATGCATGCAGGCCCCTCCGGTTGCTGGCATGGGGCCGGCGTCACCGCGCCGGCCCTCGGACGCGCGTGGCGCGCGTCACTTCATCGCGTTGACCTTCTCGAGCATGCCCTTGGGCCACGCCTTGGCTTCATCGGACGCAAGGTACACCTTCTGCGCGTTGGTGCGGAACGCCGCGATGTCGGGCACGTAGACCTCGAGGCCCTGCTGCTTGAAGCTGTTGGCCAGCTCCGCCTCACGCTTCAGGTGCTCGGCAGTGCTCCACGCCGTGGCCTTGTCGACCGCGGTCTGGAAGGTCTTCTGCTTGGCCGCGCCCAGCCCGTTCCAGGCCTTCAGGTTCATCGTCAGGATGTCGAACGCCACCAGGTGCGAGGTGAGCACGATCTGCTGCATCACCTCGTAGAACTTCATGTTCTGCACGTTGGGCAGCGGGTTGTCCTGGCCGTCGATCGCGCCGGTCTGCAAGCCGGTGTAGGTCTCGGCATAGGCCATCGGCGTGGGGTTGGCGCCGATCGAGCGGCCAAGCAGCTGCCACGCGTCGCCCGGCGGCATGCGCAGCTTCACGCCGGCGAGGTCGGCCGGCGTGCTGATCTTCTTCTTGCCCTTGAGGCCCACCTGGCGCGTGCCGAAGAAGGTGGGCGCCAGGATCTTGACCTTGAGCTGTTCCTCGGCCAACTGCTTCATCTCGTTGGCGAGGTCGCTGGCGAAAAACGCGTTGACGTGGTTGGCGTCGCGGAACAGATAGGCCGAAGTCAGGATCGACCACGCCGGGATCTGCTTGGAGATGTCCTGCGGCGCGATGTTGCCGATCTCGAGGTTGTCGCGTTGCAGCGCCACCAGTTCGGTGCCCTGCTTGAACAGCGTGCCGCCGAAATGCGGCTCGATCGTGCAGTCGGCCTCCACGTCCTTGGCGAGCATGCGCACCATGTCGGCGCGGATGTCCTTGTCCGAGAACACGGCGGCCAGCCGAAACGTCGGCTTGGCCTGCGCCAGGACGGGCAGGGCGGATGTTGCCGCCAGCGCGCCGCCGGCCTTCAGCAGATCACGACGACCAAACTTGAATTGCATGTGTGTCTCCTCTAGGGGTCGATTGATGGATGCAGGGATGTCACGTCTTGCCGCTGCGCTGGGATGACAGGGCTTCCGCCACCGCGCGCACGGCGAGCAGGTAACCGGTGGGGCCGAGCCCGCAGATCACGCCGGTGGCGGCGAGCGAGACCAGCGAGTGCGTGTACGGCGCCGGGCGCTGGTGGATGTTGGTGAGGTGCACCTCGATCACCGGCTTGCGCAGCAGCTTCAGCGCATCGAGCACCGGCACGCAGCCGAACGACAGACCGGCGGGATTGATGATCACGGCGGCGTCGCGCGCGAACGCCTCCTGAATCCAGTCGACCATCACGCCCTCGTGATTGGTCTGGCGGAACGTGCAGTCGAGGTCGAGCTCGGCCGCCAGGCGCTCGGTGCGCTGCTGGATCTCGGCCAACGTGGTGGTGCCGTACAGCTCGGGCTCACGCTTGCCGAGCATGTTGAGGTTCGTGCCGTTGAGCACGAACAGGGGATGGGGCATGGTCGTCCTTCGCGAGCGTCAGGCTCGGCGTGGGTTGGAGGCGATTTTCAGGGCGGCGAGGGAAGGCTTTCCGATTTGGAAACGGTTTCCATATCATGGTCTCGCGATGTGGCCTCGTGGCCGGCGCCTCAGTTCTCGAGGTTGTCTTCGGTCGGCGACTCTGCGGGGGCCAGCAGACCCGGCGGTGCGCTCAGCGGCGTCGCGCGTGTGCCCGGCGAACCCGTGGCCGACCAGGCAGGCGTGGCTGGCGCGGGCGTGTCGTCCGGCATGGCCGGCGCGGCGGTCATCGGCGGCGCCGTCCGGGCCGCTGGCGCGACGGGCGTGACAGGCGCCAGTGGCACGAGCGGAGCCGGTGGTGCAGATCGCGCCATCACCGTGGGCGCTGGCAATGTTCGCGCGACGATTGGACCGTGATCGACCGGCGTCAACGCGGTCCACCAGATGGCCCAGGCGACCACGGCGAGCGTCGCGGCGATCGCGGCTTGCCAGCCGGGCCGCTGCCACCACGGAGGTTGATCGAAAACGATGCGGCTCATCGCAGGCGCCATGTTCGCCGTCGATGGCCGATTAGTAAAGGCCGTCGTCGCGGCGGCTCAGCCGCTGCGTCGGCCATGCGCACTCGGCACCAACCGCGAGAGCCAGCCGGCCCGTCGAAAGGCGAGTGCCGCGACGACGGGCCGCCCGCATCAGCGGCAGAACGGCTTGTTGCCCATCGCCGACAGGATGCCGTTGACGATCAACTGCTTGAACTGCGTTTGACCGGGGAAGCCCGAGCCATCGGTGAACGCCTGCGCGTCGTGGCCCAGCGTGGTCAGCCAGGCGCGACCGCCGTCGTAGTACTGGCACCAGGCCACCGGATGGAAGTCGCCATGGCCGGGATGCACGGTGCGCTTGGTGGCCAGCGAGTTCTCGTCGACGGTGGCGAGGAACTTCACGCGGGTGGGGAAAGGCACCAGGTTGTACCACTCGTCGCGGAACGGGAAGCTGCCCAGGCCCGCGGTCGACGAATCGCGGCCGACGATGTTGACGGTGCCGTTCTGGTTGGCGCCGTGGTCGTAGTAGTTGGCGTTGCCGAGCAGCCCTTCGTACCACGGCCAGTTGTACTCCGTGCCGAACGCGTTGTGGATGCCCACGAAGCCGCCGCCGGCGCGGATGTACTGGCGCAGTGCGGTGCGGCCGGCATCGAGGTGCGCGTTGGTGGTGGTGTTCACTGCCGCGGTGGGCGATGCGGCCAGCGTGCCGTGCTTGTGCAAGGTGTCGCGGCTGGTGCTCGCGAAGATCACCGCCTTGTACTGGTTCAGCCCCGACAGCTGCGTGACGTCTTCGGTCCAGTCCGCTTGCACGCCTTGTTCGGCCAACCAGGCGATCAGTGCGTTCTGCACCACATGGGCTGCGGTCAGCGGCGGGTTGCGGCCGGCTGGCAACGCGGGCCCGAGGTTGGCGTGGCGCGGACCGGCGGTGCGCGTGTAGATCAGCACCTTGTTCTGCCGGTCGGTGACCCAGGGGTTGTAGCAACGCGCGTCGGTGCCGCGGCACACGTTGTAGACCGGATCGAAGTTGTCCCACGTGCCCCAGGGCATGTGTCGGCCGGTGGGTTGCGCCTCGGTGGGTTCGGCCGGCCCCTGGCCGTTGGCCGCCGCTCCTGCTGCGGCCAGCGCAGCAAGCGCTGCAATCACGACCGTCTTGATCGAAGTCCGCTTGGACATGGCTGTTGTCTCCTGTATGGGTGTGCTACGCGCAAGCGACGCGGCCGCGCTATTCTCGAAACGCAAGAGAAACGCGTTCCTTCTTGGAAACCATTGCCGCATCCCAAAATTCACCCATGACACTCGCACTGGATCGCGGCCTCGCACTGCTCGAACGGCTGTGCGGACAGCCCGAAGGCATGCCGCTGACGGCGCTGGCCGACGAGCTCGACATCCCGCACAGCGCCTGCCATCGCCTGCTGGTGGAACTCGAGCGCAGGGGCTATGTGCGGCAGATGCGCAGCCAGGGCGACTACATGCTCACCGCCAAGCTCGCGTCGATGGGCCTGGGGTTTCTGAGCAGCTCGGGCATCGTCGACATCGCCGAGCCGCTGCTCGAGCGCCTGGCCAAGGAATCGGGCGAACTGGTGCGCCTGTCGATCATCGACGGCGACCGCCTCACCTGGGTGGCGAAGGCGCAGGGCTCGCGCAAAGGTCTGCGCTACGACCCCGACATGGGCATGGATGCGCGCCTGTCGTGCACCGCGTCGGGCCATGCGTGGTTGCTGACCTTGAGCGACGAACGTGCGCTCGAACTCGTGACGCGACAAGGGTTCGGCAAGCCGCAGGACTATGGACCCAAGGCACCAGCGACCGTCAAGGCACTGCTCGGCTTCTTGCACGCCGCCCGTGTGCGCGGCTATGCATCGATCGATGAAGTGTTCGCGCCCGGCATGACCGCGATGGCGGCGCCGGTGATGCGCGGCGGCGAAGCGATCGGCGTGATCAGCGTCGCCGGCCCGCGCACGCGCTTGACCCCGGCACGCATGCAGACGCTGGCGCCGGCGCTGCTGGCGGCCACCGCGGAACTCGGGCCGATCAGCCGAGCGTCGACTCTGTTCGGCCGGCCACCGCTCGGCAAAGCTTGAACGACCCACACGAAGCGACCATGAGCACACACCACGACCTGTTGATCCGCGGCGGCACCGTCATCGACGGCACCAAGGCGCCGCGCCACGATGCCGACATCGGAATCCGCGGCGGCCGCATCGTGGCCATCGGCGATCTGGCGCATGCCACCGCCGATCGCGTGCTCGATGCCGGCGGCCGCATCGTCGCGCCCGGCTTCATCGACTCGCACACGCACGACGACCAGGCGGTGCTGAGCCAGCCCGACCTTCGTTTCAAGGTCTCGCAGGGCGTGACCACCGTGGTGGCCGGCAACTGCGGCATCAGCGCGGCGCCGCTGCGCGCCGACATGGACCTGCCGATGCCGCTCAGCCTGATCGACGCGCCACGCGCCGCGCGCCACGCCACCTTTGCGTCGTACTTCGACGCGCTGCGTGCGCAGCCGGCGTCGGTGAACGTGGCGGCGATGGTGGGGCACTCGACGCTGCGCGCCGCCGTGATGGCCGACCTCGACCGCCCAGCCAACGAGGCCGAGATCGCGGCGATGCGCGCGCATGTCGAGGAGGCGATGTCGGCCGGCGCGATCGGCATGTCGACCGGCACCTTCTATCCGCCGGCCTCGAGTGCCACCACCGAAGAGATCATCGAGGTGGGCCGCCCGTTGTCGGCTCGCAAGGCGCTGTACGTGACGCACATGCGCGACGAGGGCAACCGCGTGATGGAAGCGCTCGACGAGACGTTCCGCATCGGCCGTGCGCTGGACATTCCGGTGGTGGTGTCGCACCACAAGGTGCAGAACACGCACAACCACGGCCGCACGAAAGAGACGCTGGCGTTCATTCGCGAATCGATGAAGCACCAGTGCATCGGCCTGGATTGTTATCCGTACACCGCGGGCTCGACGATGATCCGCACCGACCGCGGCATGCTCGATGCGCGAATCCTGATCGCGTCGAGCGTGCCGCATCCGGAGATGGCCGGCCGTGACCTGAAGGACATCGCCGCCGAGTGGGGCGTGAGCGGTGCCGAGGCGGCGCAACGCCTGCAGCCGGGCACGGCCATCTACTTCATGATGGACGAGGCCGACGTGCAGCGCATCCTCGCCTTCGACGAGACGATGATCGGCTCCGACGGCATCCCGGTGGGCGACAAGCCGCATCCGCGGCTGTGGGGCACGTTTCCGCGCGTGCTCGGCCACTACAGCCGCGACCTCGGCCTGTTCCCGCTCGAGACCGCGATCTGGAAGATGACCGGGCTCACCGCGCGCACCTTCGGCCTGCCGCAGCGTGGCACGCTGCAGGTCGGACACCACGCCGACGTGGTGATCTTCGACGCCGCCACGGTCCGCGACGCCGCCAACTACACCACGCCCGACACTGCCGGCCGAAGGCATTCACAGCGTGATCGTGAACGGCCGCATCACATGGCAGGCTGGTGCGCACACCGGGGCGCGCGCGGGGCAGGTGCTCACGCGGGCCGCGGCCGGCACCGCGTGACGCGGCGCTAGGCGGTGAAGGCGGCGGACTCGCGGGCCTCGCGCGCCACGTGCGCCGCGAAGGCCGACGGTTCGAGTGCGGGCGCGTACAGATAGCCCTGCAACTCGTCGCACCCGAGCCCGACCAGAAGCTCGGCCTGGTCCTGCGTCTCGACGCCTTCGGCCACCACGCGCAGATGCAGGGTGCGCGCCAGTGTGACGATCGAGCGTGTCAGAGCGAGTGCGCTGTCGCGCTGGCCGAGTTCGGTGACGAAGCTGCGGTCCACCTTGAGGATGCCGATCGGCAGCTTGTGCAGGTACGACAACGACGAATAACCGGTGCCGAAGTCGTCCAGCGCAATGTGAATGCCGGCGTCGTGCAGCACCTGCAGCGTGCGGATCGGCACCGCCGCGTCGCCCATGAAGATGGACTCGGTCACCTCGAGCTCGAGATCGCCGGGCTGCAAGCCGTAACGACGGATCAGTTGTGCCACCTGCTCGGGAAGATGCGTCGAGTGCAGTTGCCGCGTCGACACGTTGACTGCGATCGACTGCAGGCGCAGACCCTGCGCTCGCCAGCGCGAGAGCTGAGCGAGCGCCTGCTCGATCACCCACAGCCCGACGACATCGATCAGCCCGGTCTCCTCCAGCAGCGGAACGAACGCGGGCGCGGGCACCAGACCGCGCTGCGGATGCCGCCAACGCAGCAAGGCCTCGCCCGACACCGTGGTGCGCCTGCGTGCTTGGATGCGGGGCTGGTAGTGCACTTCGAGTTCATGGCGTGCCAGTGCCTGCCGCAGATCGGCCACCAGCGATGCGCGTTCGGTGACCTGCAGATCCAAGGCCGGCTCGAACCACGCAGCCACGCCACCGCCTCGGGCTTTGGCGGCGTACATGGCCATGTCGGCGCGGCGTAGCAGATCGGAGGAGCTCACGCCGTGGTCCGGAAAGTGCGCGATGCCGATGCTGACGCCGACCACGATCGGACGTCCAGCCACCTCGATCGGTTGCCCGAGTTCGCGGCACAGCGCGGGTGCCAGCTCGTCGGCGGCGGCGCGCGGGCCGCGCACCAGCAGCACGAACTCGTCGCCGCCGGGGCGCGCGACCAACGCGCCCACGGGCACCAGGCGCTGCAGCCGAGACGCGAAGGCACGCAGCAGTTCGTCGCCCGCCTGATGGCCGAGCGCATCGTTGACCTCCTTGAAGCGATCGAGGTCCATGAACAGCACGCTGAACGGACTGCGCCGAGCGTCGGCCAGGTGCGCCTCGATCCAGTCGTACAACCCCGCGCGGTTCGCCAGCCCGGTCAGGCCGTCGTGGGTGGCACGCTCCAACAGTCGGCGCTCGCGGTCGGCGCTGGTCAGGGTGACCGACACGCGGTCACACAACTCGATGATCTCGCGCTCGACGTCGACGGCGAGCGCGGCGCGGTCGGTCGCGATCACCAGCAGCCCCAGCGGCTCGTCAGCCGCCCTGGCGCAGCGCAACCAGAGGTGTGGCGCGTCGATCGGCAGGACACCGCGCAGCCATGGCGGCGCTTCGTCGTGTCGCAGCGTGTCTTCGCTCGCCAACTGGGCGATGCTGAGGGCATCGGTGCGCGGCAGACTGGTCAACGACACCTGACCCGCGGCGTGATGCACCCGCGCCAGCATGCGCGACGTGCGATCCAGCTCCACCACGCAGGCCGATGCACCGGGCATCAGCTGTTCCAGTCGCTGCGCCACCCGCTGCAGCACGCGCGAGACGTTCAAGCCGTTGAGGATCTCGCGGTCGATCGACGACTGCACCTGCAGCGCCTGCATCTGATGCCCGACGCGCTCGGCCATGTGGTTGAACGACTGCGCCAACTCGCCGAACTCGTCGCCGGGGCGCAAGTCGACGCGCGCACCGTAGTCGTGTTCGGACAGGCGCCGCGTGCCGGCGATCAGCCGCTCCAGCGGCACCATCGTGCGACGCACCTGGATCATGCCGAGCATGCCGACGAACAACAGCGTCACTGCGGCCACCAGCGCCGACATGCGGGCCAGCGGCGCCGAGGTCGTCTGTTCGTTGGGCGCGTCCATCGACACCAGGATCCAGTCGTCGACGCCGAAGTCCGAGCGCAGAAACAGATTCCAGCGCGTGCCGCCGAGGCCGGTGGCGTCGTTCCACAACATCGATGCGTCCGACGCCGTCCAACCGGGGCAATGGATCGGGGTCCACGGCCGGTCGAACACGCAGATGCGCCAGCCGCTGGCATCGCTCGACAGTTCGCTGAACAGGAAGGTCGACTCGACCTCGGCGATCCACGCGCGATAGCGATGCGAGGGATCGGCGATCAACAACAACAGCGGTCGCGCGGAACCCACGGCGTTTTCGGCGCCGAGCACCACCGAAGCCGAGCCGTTGTGCTCCTGCGCCAGCCATGCGCTGGTCTGGTCGCGCCACCGGCGGGCCAACGCTGCGCTGCCCGACACGGCGCGGCCGCGCGCATCGACCTGGGCCACTTCGGCCAGCACACGGCCGCTGCGCGAGTCGGCGTCGGCCTCCGCGGTCACCCGCCCGGTGCGCGCGGTGATGTCGAGCGCCGTGCGGGCCACGAGCAGGCGATCGAGCAAGCCCATGCCGGCGAATTTGGTGAGCTGAAGCTGCTGTCGTTGCATCTGCGAGTCGAACTGCGCAGACAGCAAGGCATGCATGGCCACGCCGAACAGCGCCAGCGGTACGGCGGCGGCGAGCAGCAGCGTCCAGAAGATGCGGCGGCCGGCGCGGCTGGTGAGGAAGGTGCCCTGGACCCTCATCGCGGGTGAACTCGTGCTCCGGCGCGCGTCAGTAGTCGGACGCCAGCCCGACGAACGCACCGTCGTTGGCCCGCACGATGTCGTCGCGGCTGTATTTGGCGGTGAGGGGTGGCGCGCTGCGGCCATCGGGGCCCATGCTGTAGAGGTCGAAGTCGGTGTTGATCGGCACCAGCGAGTGGTCTTTGCGCGCGAAGCCCCGCGCGTCGCGGGCGCCGAGGTTGAGGTAGCCGTAAGGGTTGCCCCAGGGATCGCGCATGCCGCTGAGGCCAACTTCGCCCAGCGTGTCGGGATAGGCCCGTGCGTCGTTGAAGTGGTTCGCGATGAGCGCCGACATCACGGCGATGTCGCGCTTGGCCTGGTCGATGCGGATCCGCTCGCGGTACTGCTGGTAGGCGGGAACGCCGATCGCCAGCAACACGCCGCCGATGCACAAAGCGATGCAGAGCTCGACCACCGTCAGCCCGCGGACGAACGTCGAGCATCTCCGCCGGCCATCGGCCTGAATGGCAATGCATCGCCTCACGTCCGCCCCTTTCCGCTCGGGATGATTTTCGGCGGCGAAGCGCGGCGCTTGAGAGTCAGCAAATCACGTCTTGTTGCATGGATGCGCAACAGGCACGTTCATAGGGATGCGGGCGGCAATATGACCGCCCCGCATTCGGGTGGCGTGCGGGCGAGTGCGCCTCCTGCGAACTCAAGGTCGGCGAGAACAAGCCGTGACCGGCGTCCGAGGCAAACGGCCGCTCACGCTCGAGAAGCGTTAGGTGTCGGCTGTGTCGCGGGGTCGCTCCCGCTGTCGCCCGAAAAATGCGGCAGCCGTGGGTCCGACGCGGCCCACGCCAGACGATGGCGATGCCAGATCTCGCGCGTGGGCGGAAAGCGCTGCGGGTCGTCGAGGGTGGCGGTGGTGAGCTCGATCGCCTGGGGATCGTCGGTGTGCTGGTACGCGATCGGCGTGCCGCAGCGTGCGCAGAAGCTGCGCGTCACTTCGGCCGATGACTGAAAATTCGCCGGCGCGCCGCCGAGCAGTGCGAACTGATCTCGCCGCACCACGAGCCAGGCCACCGAGGCCGCGCCGCTGGCCAGTCGGCAACTGCGACAGAAGCACACGCTGCTCGAACGCGGCTCGCCGACGATGCGGTAGCGCACGGCGCCGCACAGGCAGCCACCTTCGCTCGCGGGATCGGTCGGCACGACGGCCGCTCCGGGATCTGACTCGCTACGACCGCACCACCGTGGCGAACACCTTCTGCGCCACCACCCAGCGTCCGTCGACCTTGAGCAGGCTGAGATAGTCGGTGAAGTAGCGCGGTGGGATCTGGCACTTGACCTTGACAAAGGCGGTCGTCGGCCCCGATTGATCCACCAGCAGGATCGCGTCGTCGCGCGCCAGGCCCTTGGCCTGTGGCGATCCGCGCTCGCGCACGGCCTTGAGCCATTGGTCGCGCGGCAGCACGGTGAGCTTGTCGTCTTGCTCGTAGGTGAGGGCGCTGGTGTCGTGGAACACGCTGGCCAACTTGTCGGCATCGCCTTCGTAGAGACCGTCGAGGTAGGTTTGCACCGTCTGCTCGATCGCTTTGCGTTCGTCGTGGTTCATCGTGTGCCCTTGGGTCATCGCTCGCGAAAGCGCGAGTCTGCGCTTGAACCTGGGTCGTCGATCGCAGTCGGCGTTTTGTCCATGGCGGCCCGCCGGGAACGCCAGCCGAAGCGGGCGCATCTGACTGCCGTACACCGCCACAGGCATCAGGAGCCCATCATGGAACCCGGACTGGTCCTGCTCACCTCGACGGTCCTGCTGGCCATCGCCGCGGCAGGCGGCCTGCTGATGGCCGGCATGCGGTTCGTCGGCGATCGATCGCCGCCGGCGGCGCTGGCCATGTTGCACGGGTTCCTGGCGGCGGCGGCCGTGACGCTGTTGCTGTACGCGGCCGCCACGGTCGGGCTGCCCGGGCTTGCGCTGTTCGCGCTCGTGCTGTTTCTCGCTGCGGCCGCGGGTGGGGCGATCCTCAACTTGAAGTACCACTGGAAGCAGCTGCCGCTGCCCAAGGGCCTGGTGGTCGCGCACGCGGCCCTCGCCGTGCTGGGCTTCGTGCTGCTGGTGATGGCGACGTGGGCGGTGCGGGCGCGTTAGGCGCCTTCAGAGGTCGACGCAACCCGTGCTGAGCCGCCAGCGCGTCAGGTCAGCCATTGCCGCAGCAGGCCGAACACTTCGGCGCTCGACAACAAGTCGAGGTGGCCGGTGTCGTGCACCACGGCCTGGCGCTCCGGAGCAATCGCCAGGCGGCGATCGGGCTGTGCGTGTTGACCCAAGGCACTGGCCACCGACACCAAACCATCGCCGAGCAGTTTGCCTTTGGCGTCGCCGGGCGAGCCCAGGCTCCCGGCCACGGCGAAGCCGCGCGTTTTGGCCGGCAGGTCGACCTGCGGATTGCGCTGGGCGCCGGAGTCGCCGCCGGGGCTGCTCAGGATGTTGCCGAGCCGAAGGTCGTTGATGCCGGCGCTGCGCAGTTGGCTCAGGCGCGCCAGCGGCGCGGCATAGGGCGCCGCGCTGAGCAGCAGGTCCACCCCGTGGCCCGCGCGCTCGAGCGCCGCGCCCTGGTGCGGGGTGCCCAGCGTCACCAGGTCATCGACACGCGCCGGCCAGCGCAGGCCGCCTCGTTGGATCAAAGCGCCGTGGTGGATCGCGCTGCGCGCCACCAACCCGCCCATGCTGTGGCCGAGCATCACCAGCCGCTCGATCGGCACCGGCCAGGCGTCGTACAGACGCTCCATCAGTTGCGCCAGGATGCGACCGTTGGTCGAGATGCTCAGGCCGCTGTTGTAGTGCAGGTAGACCGGCGTGTAGCCCAGCTCGCGCGCCAATGCATCGCCGTGGTCGTGCTCGGCGCGCTGCCACTGGAGGTCGTTCATGCACAGGCCGTGCACCAGCACGAGCAGCCGCGGCGTCGCATCGGGTACTCGCGACCGCAACCCAAAACGTTCGAGCGACAACCCGTGGCCCGCCCGCCGAAACCGCATCGGAATCGCCAGCGGGTTGTCGGTGGCCGCAAGGTGATCGCCCAGCACACCGTTGAGCGCGGCCACGACCGCCTCGCGTTCGGCATGGGGAGGCTCGCGCGGGTCGGACGACGTCAGCGCAGGCGCCAGCCAGGCGAGCAGCGCTTCGGCACCGCCGCCCACGACATGCGTGACACCGCGCACCGTTTCGTACACGAGGCCGGTGAGCCCGCGCGTGCGCTCGTCGGGCGAAGTCGCGCCCGTCAGGCGCGGGAGGCTGGCGATTCGCGCATGCATCGCCTCCACCAGGCTGGTGAGGCCGGCCACCGCGTCGGTGGTGAGGCGGGCGGCGCCGCGCAGATCGGCAGCTTGCAAGAGTGGTTGGGTCACGGGCCAGTGTGGCACAGCCGCGCGGGCTGGTGATGGCAACCTGGGGCCGCGCACGTGTTGGATCGCACCAAGGGCGTGGCATGCGGCGAAAAGGGGCGCAAAATGACCTCCGCACCCCGCAGCGGCGATCGCTGCAGAATGTGACCCACACAGAAAAAGGAGACATCCATGAGGATTCAAAGATTCTTCGGGCTCGGCGTGCTGTCGCTCTCGCTGCTGACCGCCACCGCGTTTGCCCAGGACAAGGCGGCCAAGCAGGCCGAGATCGTGAAGTCGACGCAGGCAGCGATGGAGCGCTTCTACAAGGCAAAGCCGGACTTGAAGGACGCGGTCGCGAAGGCGCCGGGTTACGGCATCTTCACCACTTACGGCGTGAGCTTTATCGTCGGTGGCTCGGGCGGCACGGGCCTCGTGCACGACAACAAGACCAAGAAGAACACCTACATGAACGTCGGCGGTGCCAGCGCGGGCATACAACTGGGTGCATCGCAGACCGAGCTGCTGATCGTCTTCAAGACACCCGCGGCGATGACCAAGTTCATCGACAAGGGCTGGGAAGCCACCGGCAGCATGACCGCGTCGGCCGGTGCCAGCGGCGCGACGGCCGGTGGCGGCAAGGGCGCGAGCGCGATGGAAGACGCCACCACCTACACGCTGACGAAGACCGGCCTGGACGTCGGCCTGGCGGGGGGCGCCTCGAAGTTCTGGAAGGACAAGGACCTCAACTGAGAGGCCGGGACCCGGGCGGCGCCGCGTTACCCCGCCGGCGCCACCTTGTCTTGCGTCTTGGTTTCGAAGTCGCTCGCCTCGTGCCGCTCGTGCAACTGGCTTGACGGCTGACCCCACGTGCGATTGACCATGCGGCCGCGCTTCACGGCCGGGCGCTGGGCGATCGCCTCGGTCCAGCGCTGCACGTTTTGTACTGCCTGCACCTGCAGGAATTCGCCCGACTCGTAGAGCAGGCCCTTGGCGAGCGCGCCGTACCACGGCCAGACCGCGATGTCGGCGATGGTGTAAGCCTCACCGGCCAGATAGGCGCTCTCGGCAAGGCGCCGGTCCAGCACGTCGAGCTGGCGCTTCACCTCCATGGCGTAGCGATCGATCGCGTATTCGATCTTGCTCGGCGCATACGCATAGAAGTGGCCGAACCCGCCGCCGAGATACGGCGCCGCGCCCATCTGCCAGAACAGCCACGACAGCGCTTCCGCGCGCTCGGGCGTGCCGATGGCCGGAAGAAAGGCGCCGCCGAATTTTTCCGACAGGTACTGCAGGATCGCGCCGGATTCGAACACCCGCACCGGCTTCGGGCCGCTGCGATCGAGCAGCGCCGGGATCTTGGAGTTGGGGTTCACCGCGACGAAGCCGCTGCCGAACTGCTCGCCGCTGTTGATGCGAATCAGCCAGGCGTCGTACTCCGCGCCAACATGGCCCAGCGCGAGCAGCTCCTCGAGCATCACCGTGACCTTGACGCCGTTGGGCGTGGCCAGCGAATACAGCTGCAGCGGATGCCGACCGACCGGCAGCTCCTTGTCGTGCGTGGCGCCGGCGATCGGGCGGTTGATGTTGGCGAAGCGGCCGCCGTTTTCTTTGTTCCAGGTCCAGACTTTGGGTGGGGCGTAGGGCGACGAGGCGTCCATGCGGCAGACTCCGATGCAAAGAGCCGCCGCAGTATCCGTGCAACGGGCCGCACCGCGCGGCTGTGCGGTCAAACGTTCTGTGGTAGGCCTTGCGCCGCAGCGGCAACCAACTCGCGCACGATCGCCGCGTCGCCGATGTGCGCCATTGCCAGCAGCGCGAAGCGCGCCAGGAACAGCGTCGAGTTGGACTCGCCGAGGTCGGTCATCGTCCGGCACAGGTGCGTGTACAGCTGATCCAGCTCGGCGTCGTTCATGCAAGGCTCCTCAATGTGCGTTCGACGCTCGCAACCAGCCTTGCGGCGTCGGCGTGGCACCAGCGTGCCATCACATGGCCGTCGGGGCGCACCAGGTACAGCGCTTCTGCTTCGACGCCGTACAGCGCAAACGCACGGGAATTCGGGCCATGAGCAGAGCCCGAGATCGGCATCACGTTGAGCAGGATCCGGTCGTTCGCCAAGCGCGCCTGCAATGCCTGCAAGGGCCCTGCGGCGTCAGGCGTGCGCGTGAAGTGCAGCGCGGTGAAGGCCGGCCTGGTGCCGGTGTGGTGCAGCAGGTCGGTGATGTGGCCCTGTCGCCGAACACCGCCGTCGTCGACCCACAGCAGCGGACACTCCAACAACACCGCGCCGGGTGGCGGACCCGCGGTGAACCCATCGTCGGGATCGTCGGCCACGTTCAGCGGCGAATCGGTGTAAGTGATCGCCGAGGTCTGGCGCGGGTTGATCAGCGAGCGCACGTGCGCGTGCTTCACGGCGAGGCCGAGCACCGCGGTGCGCATCAACTCGAACGCGAACGATGGCGGCGCCATGAACTCGGTGCTCTTGCTGGCCTGGCTCAGGTTCTCGCGCGCCGCGGCCACGCGCTCGTGCGAGTAGGTGTCGAGCAGCCGCTCGCCGGCAGTGCCCTGGATCACGAAGGCCAACTTCCAGGCCAGGTTGTCGGCGTCGTCGATGCCGGAGTTGGCGCCGCGCACGCCAAAGATCGGCAGCAGGTGCGCCGCGTCGCCTGCCAGCAGCGCGCGCCCTTCGCGGTAGCGCGGCAGCGTGAGAGCGTTGGCCTTGTAGATGCCGGTCCAGATCGGTGACCACTCGGCGCGCTCGCCCATCATCTGCAGCAGGCTCTCCACGCGCGGCATCACGTTCTGGGGCTGGATCGCCGCGTCGGGATCCTCGCCGTCGCGCAACTGGTAGTCGATGCGCCACACGTCGTGCGGCTGCTTGTGCACCAGCACCGTGGAGCCTGGGTTGCACGGCGGGTCGAAGTAGGCCAGCCGCTCGGTGGGTCGATCGCTCTTCATCAGGATGTCGACGATCACGTAGCGGCCTTCGTAGCTCGTGCCTTCGAGCTTGAGGCCGAGCGCCTCGCGCACGAAGCTGCGGCCGCCGTCGGCGGCCACGAGCCAATCGGCCTCGATCGCATAGTCGCCCAGCGGCGTGCTCACCGTGAGGCTGGCGCCGTCGGCGCGTGCGCGCAGCGCGGTCACGTGCGTGCCCCACCGGATGTCGATCAGCTCGGGCATCTCGAGGCAGCGATCGAGCAGGATCTGTTCAATGTGGTACTGCGCCAGGTTGACCATCGGCGGGTGCTTCTGGTTGTGGTCCTGCGGCATCTGGAAGTGCAGCACCTCGGTGTCGCGATAGAAGCTGCGTCCGCCGGTCCACGGCAACCCGGTCTTGCGAAAGCCTTCAAGTGCGCCGAGCCGCTCGATGATCTCCAGGCTGCGCCGCGAGATGCAGATGGCGCGGCTGCCCACGCACACCGAGTCGTCGGCTTCGAGCAGCACGGCGGGGATGCCGTGTTGTGCCAGGCCGATCGCGGTGCAGTAGCCCACCGGGCCGGCGCCGACGATCACCACCGGATGGCGCAGGGTATCGGCGCCGTGGCGCAGCGGCGGCAGCCTGGCCGGGTGATGCCGCGGCTCGAACGGATAGGGCTTGAACTCGCGCGGCATGTGCACTCGCTAGGCGGGTTGGCGGTGTCCTGCGGCCGCCTTCCTTGCCTTGGCCCGGCCCTGCCGTGTCTCTTCCAGCCGGTCATGCTGCGCCTGGCACCTGGGCCCCGAGAACTCGGCCTGCAACGCATCGAGGAACGCGCGCGTGCGCGCCGGCATCAGACGACGGCCCTGGAAACACCGCCCATGCCACGCCGGGCGGCAGCGACCAATCCTCCAGCACCGGCTCGAGTTCGCCGCTGCGCAGGTAGGGCTCGGCGAAGTGGTGCGACACGGCCGTGATGCCGGCGCCGTCGCGTGCCATGCGGATCAGCAGGTCGGGTGAGTTGGCCGTGGCGCGGCCGGGCGGCGTGCCTTCCCAGCTCGCTTCGCCGCGCGTCAGCAGCCAACGCATCGGCTCGCCGCTGCGCGTGAGGATGCGCAGCGCATCGTGCTCCATCAGCGCCTCGGGTTCCTGCGGGGCACCGCGGCGCTTGAGATAGGCCGGCGACGCGTACAGGCCGCCGGCGAATACCGCCAGTCGGCGCGCTGCGAGCGAGGCGTCATCGGGCAGGTCGCCCATGCGGATCGCGAGGTCGAAGTTCTCGCCGATCAGGTCCACGCGCCGCGGTGACAGATCGAGCTCGAGCGAGATCGCCGGGTGCTGCGCGACGAACACCGACAGCAGTTGCGCCAGCACGCCGTTGGCGAAATCGGCCGGCATCGACACGCGCAGCCGGCCGCTCGGCTGCACTTGCCGCTGCTGCGCGAGTGCCGACGTGGCCTCGACCTCGGCAGCCACCTGGTGCGCATGCTCGAGCACGCTGTGGCCGAAGTCGGTCACCGTGAGCTTGCGCGTGGTGCGCAACAGCAGCCGCTCGCCGAGCTGCGCTTCGAGCATCGCCACGCGGCGCGACACGGTGGACTTGGGCAGGCCGGCGCGCTCGGCGGCGCGGCTGAAGCTGCCGGCGTCGACCACGCTGGGCAAACAACATCAGGTCGTTGGCTTCGAGGTTCATGGCGGTCGACGCCCTCCGATTGTCTCTTCCATGGAACGATGTTATCCAATTCGACGACTTCCGGTTTGATTTTGGGACAACTACATTGACTTCATCGAACCGAAACCAACCCCGGAGCCCACATGAACATCCTGCAGATCCACTCCAGCGCACGCGCCGAAGGCTCGCATTCCACTCGGCTGGTCCGCCAGATCGTCGAGCGCCTGCAAGCGTCGCTGCCCGACCCGGCTCAAGCCGCGATCACGGTGCGCGACCTCGGTCGCACGCCGCATCCCGAACTGAACGAGGCCACGCTGCAGGCGTTGTTCACGCCGCCCGAACAGCGCACGCCGGCGCAAGCCGAGCGGGTGGCGCTCGACGATGCGTTGATCGCCGAGCTGCAGGCGGCCGACGTGGTGGTGCTCGGCGTGCCGATGTACAACTTCGGCGTGCCCGCGCCGCTGAAGAACTGGATCGATGCGATCTCGCGCGCCAAGGTCACGTTCCAGTACACCGCCAACGGCCCGAAGGGCCTGCTCAAGGGCAAGAAGGTCGTACATCGCGCTCACGCGCGGCGGCCAATACCGCAACACGCCCGCCGACACGCAGGTGCCCTACCTGAAGACGGTGTTGTCGTTCCTCGGCATGAGCGACATCCAGCTTGTCTATGCCGAAGGCCTCGCGATGGGCCCCGAGGCCGAGCAACAGGCGCTCGCCTCGGCGCAGTCGCAGATCGAGGCCCTGGCGATCGAGGAGCCCGTCGCGGCGTGAGGTCGCAGCAGCGGTAAAACCGCATGCACCGCCGGCGCCGGATTTCACGAAACCGTGTGGCGCCGGCGCGCCGGCGTGATCGGGCCACTCGTCACGGCACAAGAATGGTGACGTGACCCCGCCAGTTGAACCTGCTGCGCACTCGCGGTCACTAACGACAGGGGCTGTGTATGCGCAAGGTTGCTGGATTCGCTGCGGGGTGTTGTTGTCGCTGGCCGTGCTGTCAGGGTGCTCGAGCACCAAGACGGTCACCGTGCAGGTGCCGCCGCGGGCCGACCTGCAGGGCTTCGGCACGTTGGGGTTGGTGGACTTCGAATCCAACGCCACCCGCTCGATCGATGCCCAGACCACGCGCGAATTCGGCTCGCACATCCACGCCGCGCAGCCGGGCACGCGGATCGTCAAGCTCGGCAGCCGCGACTCGGTGCTGGCGGCGGTGGGCAGCAAGGAGTTCGATCAGCAGACCATGCGCAAGATCGGCAAGAAGTACGGCGTGGACGCGATCTTCGTCGGCAGCCTGAACTATTCGGAGCCGAAGACCGAGGTCACGATCACCGATGTGACCAAGCTCGAAGGTGGCGTGCGCATGGACTTGCGCGGCGACATCAACATCGAGCTGCTGGAGACCCGCACCGGAGCCAGCATGTGGAGCAGTTCGGCCTGGGCGCGGCGCCAACTCGGCGCCGTGAAGGTGTCGGCCGAGCAGGGGGTCAGCGGCGGCATGCGCGGCGTGTCCAACCCGCGCGAGGAGATGGTGGCTTCGCTCGTGTACCACCTCACCGAGGATTTCCGCCCGAGCTACGTGCGGCAGAAGGTGAACTGAGCCGGTCAGCGCACGCGTGCGCGATCGGCCGGCAGCTTGCCGATCCAGCCCGAGAGATCGGCGTACCAGACGTTGTGATCGGCATCCACCGCGATGCCGATCGGCCTTGCGTTGTCGCGTGGCAGCGCGAACTCGGTGACCACGCCGTTGTGCACGCGGCCGATGCGGTGCGCACGCAGCGCGCTGAACCAGGCCGCACCGTCGGGTGACACCGCAAGCGCGGTGAGCCCGGCGTTGGGCGTGGGCACCTTGAAGGTCTCGAAGCGCCCGCCGGCGTAGCGGCCGATCTGGTTGGCGCCCGCGGCGGCGAACCACACGGCGCCGTCTTTGCCGACCGCGATGTCGTTCAGACCGGCTTGACGGATCGGCACCTGCACGATCGTCTTGTCGCCGTTGGGGGCGATGCGCATCAGCGCGTCGGCGCTGGGCAGCGTGGCCCACACGGTGCCGTCGGGCGCGACGGCCACGCCGTAGGGCACGGCATCCACGGCCAGCGTCGTCGCAGTCGCCGCACTGCGCACTGAGTGGCGGATGAGGCGGCCCTCTTTGAGTTGCGTGACGCTGCCGCGCGTCGGTTCGGCGAACCACACCGAGTCGTCGGGGCCGACGGCCAGGCGGCCGAGGCGCGCGACCGGCGTGCCCAGCGGAAACGAAGCGATCGAGCCGTCGGGGGCGGCGCGCACGATGGCCTGCTTGGGTGCTTCGGTGAGCCACGCCGCACCGCGCGCATCGATCGCCAGGCCCAGCGGCTCGATGCTCTCGAACTCCTTGCGCACGAACGTGAACTGGCCGTCGCGCAGCACGCCGAGCATGTTGGACGACTCGAGCGTGAACCACACGCCCGAGCGGTCCGGTGCCACTGCGAGCGCCACCGGAAATGCGGTGCGATCGGGCAGCCTGTACTCCTCGAATCCACGCGTGCCCGTGCCACCGATCGGCCAGGGCGCGCGCAACGCCAGCCACGCGAGCGCAGCCACGATGGCCACGCCGGGCAGCAGCCACTTCCACCACACGATGGGCGCTCGCGCCGCCGGCACATAGCTCATGTGGTCGGCTCCTTGCGCAAGTCGATGGCGTGCTCGCTGCCGGTTGCGGCCGGGCTCACGCGCGTGAACCGGTGCACCGCCAACCCCACGCCGAGCAACAGCAAGGCGAAGCCGCCGTAGGCGGCCACCAGCAGCATCACGTCGCTGTCTGCGACGCCGCGGTCCGCCGGCACGCCTTTGAGCTGCTCGGCACCCATGCGCGAGAAAACCGCGTAGACGGTCGCCGCGTCGCGCGGGTCGCGCACCAGCGCCGTCTCGGAATGGTCGGGCAATTCCGCGCTCAGCAGCGACCAGTCGGCGCCGGCGTTCACGCTGCGAAACACGCCGCGGTCGGTGGCGACCAGCACGGCCTCGCCGCTAACGTGGAGGGCGCGCGGTTTCGCTTGCGGATCGGGCAGCGCCTGGCCCACGGGCTCCCATTGCGCGGCGCGGTCGTCGAGTCGATGCACGCGACCGTCGGCCACCAGCCACAGCCGCGTGGGCTCGCTGCGGTCGAACGCCAGGGCCTCCACGCGCGCGGGCGCATGTTCGTCCACGCGCCAATGGCGCGCACCGTCGATGCTGTGCCACACACGCCCGGCGGCGAGCGCGCGCAGGTCGTCGGGTCGCACGGGCGAGGCGACCAGCGCACTCACCGGATCGGCGCCAATGGCCTGGCCCACGCGCGTCCAACTGCGGCCGCCGTCGTCGCTGCGATGCAGGCCGGCCCAGCCGGCCAGGTAGATGCGGCCGGGTTCACCACCGGGCACGAGTGCGCGTGCCGGCGCCGAGCCGGCGGGCGTGCGTGCTTCGCGCCAGCGCTTGCCCTCCCAGCGAAACAGCACGTGCGCACCGGAGGCGAGCGCCTCCTGGCCATCGATGCTGAAGGCCACGGCGAACGCGGGGCCGGCGAGCAGGTTGGGTGCTTCAGGGACCCAATCGCGCCCACCGTTGCGCGAACCGAGCAAGCCGCTGTCGGTGGCCAACAGCAGTTGGTGCGGGTCGCTCGGATGCACCGCCAGCGCCAATGCGCCGCGCGCGAAGCTCTCGGGGTTCACCTGCAGCCACGTGGCACCGCCATCGCGGCTGCGGAACACGCCGTTCTGCACGCCGGCGTCGTGCCCCGATGCGCCGGCGTGGAACAGGGCGGCGGCCGCCATCAAACAGGCCGCGGCACACGCTCGGCGTCGGGTGCTGCGCGCCCGACAAAAGCCGAGGCCCGCGACGTTCACAGCGCGAGCCTCGGGTGCGGAGACAACCAAGCAGCAGTCAGGATTACTTCGTGGGCGTGTGCGGCGGAACCGTCGACACGCAGTTGGCCGGCGGCGTGCGATCCGGGTTGGCCGGCACCCGGCTCTTTTCACCCGGTGCCAACACCAACTCGGCAGCGCGCGAGCAGTTGCCGTTTTGAATGTTCCACCAGTTCGCCGTGATCGGATAGGCGTCGCTGTACGACGTGGGCTCGTGCGCGGCGATGCAGTTGTTGTAGCTGTGGCCGTTGGAGTTGGAGGTCAGCACATAGCACTTCTCGTAGGCGAGGAACTGCTGGATCGTGTCGGTCTGTTGGATGTTGGCCACCAGCCAGTCGCGGATGCCGGTCCACGAAGAGTAGGTGTCGCTGCCGAACACGAGCTGTCCGCGCGCGGTGTTCACCTGAAGCAATTGCGAGCCATAGGTGTGGCCACGGAACGCCGGGTGAATCACCATGCCCGGCGCCACCTGGTGCCGTCCATCGATGATCTTCGCCTTGCGCGACAGGATCTTGCCGAGGATCTCCTGCACCGTCTGCGGCGGATAGCCGCATGCCGGGCTGCGCGCGCACGCCTGCTCGGGCGGCCCCAACTGGTCGCCGGTGAGCGGGTCGACCGTGTTGACCGCGCGGATCTTGCCGTTGTTGAACTGGGTCGGATAGTCGAGGAAGAAGTCGATCTGCTTCAGTTCCTCTTTCTGGATATACAGCACGGCGTTGGGAAACTCGCTCAGTTGGCCGGAGTGATCCCAGTGTCCGTGGCCGGCGACGATCCGGGTCACGTGGTCGGGATTCAGGCCGATGCGACCCCATCTGCTGGCGGATGGCGGCCCAGCAGCACGAGGTGTTCCAGTCGAAGATGTAGCCGAGCTGCTTCCAGCCGCTGTCGTACAGCGTGATCTGCCCGTCGGGCGCCTTGATGATGCCGATGTTCACCGGCAGATCCACCGTGGCCGGCGTGCCCACGTCGGGCATGAAGGCGCGTGTGGGCACGTTCATGAAGCGGCTGCTCTCGACGATCCACGCCGAGTGTTTGGGACCTTGTTCGGCACGGCGCACGTCGTGCAGCAACTGACCCGTGCTCTCGAAGCCTTGCCTCAGGGTTTGCGGTGGTCGACGGTGGTCGTTGCGATCGTCGTCGTGGTCTCTGCCGTTGGCCTGCAGCAGCTGCGGGATGCCCAGCGAGCCGAGCGCGACGACCATGCCCGCGCAGGCGAGCAGGAATTTGCGTTTCATGGGGTCTCCTTTGGTTGTTGGTGTCTTTGTGTTCCCTCCGAACGGCATCCCCTAATGCGGCGCGAATTCGTTGGGCCAGAACTTGCCGCCGATCTCTCGAATCTTGTCGGCGCCGGCCTGGCCCTTGGGGTGAGCGGCCAGCAGGTGCTCCTCGCGGCCATCGACAAACATCTTCATGACCTCGTGCGCCGACTCTTCGAACAGGCGAACGGCGACGAGGTAGTCATCGTGTTGCGCGCGCAGCGATTCGGGCGGCTGCAGTTCCTGCATGCGCGTCCGCGCGTTCTTGTACACGCCGAGTGCCTGCTCGACGCGCGCCTTGAGCTCGGGTGCACCGAGATCCTTGTTGGAGTAGAAGATCTGGCCCAGGCTCATGCGCAACGTGCTGCGCTGCACGTCACCATGGATCGGCCACAGCGCGCGGATGTAGCGCTCTTCATCGGCCGTCAGCGCCGGCCGCGCCGGCTTGGCGGGAGCGACCGGGCTCGCGGTCGCGCTGTCTTCGCGCGGTGCGGTCGAATCCGCGGGCTTGAAGAACATCAGCGCGCCAGCCGCGAACGCCACCAACGCGATCAGCACCGGCATCAGCGGCCCCGATGCGCCTCGACCCGCACGATCGGCATCGTGAGGCAATGAAACGCGAGAGCGTTGTGCGTGCATGTCGGGGACCCCGTTTTGGGGGAGCGAATGATCGCACCGGCTTTGCGCTTGTCAATCGAAAAGCGGGCTTTGTTGCGCTGTGAACGCGGTCTCTTTGCGGCACGCGTCTTGCCACGCCGCGTTCGAGTTTTTCAGATCCGGCGACAACTCGCACGCGACACGCGATCGCGCCCGAAGAGTTTTTGCCGCTGCGAAATACAGACCGACCGCGCACAGGCCCGGAGCGGTTGGCATCGCTCTCGGCCCACAGTGGGCCGCGGCTGCCCACACTCATGCTGCAACGCCCAAGCCCGTGCGGCGGGTGTGCTCTTGGGGGCGGCAAGACAATCGGTTTCATCTCGTTGTTGGATCTCGTCATGAGCGACCGACCGGTCAAGATTCCCGATGCCAGGCACCCCATCACCGTGCGACCCAACCCCGCGCGCGTGATCGTCAAAGCCAATGGGCGCGTGGTCGCCGACACGCGCTCTGCGCTCACGTTGCGCGAAGCCACCTATCCGCCGGTGCACTACGTCCCGCGCAAGGACGTCGACATGTCGCAGCTGCAGCGCAGCGAGCTCACCACGTACTGCCCGTACAAGGGCGACTGCGCGTACTACAGCATTCCGGCCAGCGGCGAACGCGGCGCCAACGCGGTGTGGACCTACGAGCTGCCGTTCGAACCGGTGGCGCCGATCCGCGAGCACCTCGCGTTCTATCCGGATCGCGTGGATTCGATCGCCGAGGAGAAGCAGGAAGACGCCTAGGCGCTGCGCGCCGCCGCCGGCGGCGGCGTCCACTGGTAGCACCAGGTCTCGGTCATCGGCTGGCCGCGGTACGCCAGGTACAGGCGCAGTTCCACCGGCATGGGTCGATCGTCGGGCAGGCGCAGGTCGAACATCGCGCGATAGCCCTGGATCGATTTCAGCGGCCGCGCCGACGTGAGTTCCACAACCCCGCGCGATGGCGTGATCATCGGCACCATCTGCGACTCGTCGCCCACCAGCGAGAGGTCGCCGCCTTCGAAGTCGATCGTGAAGCGCCACGACGCGTACTTGCGCTTCTGGCCCACGATGCCGCCGATGCCGGTGCGCGTGGCCGCCACGCGCGCCGCCGGCGGCTGCACCGGCGGCCGCGCGCCCCAATGCAGGCGGTAGCTGAACAGGCGCTCTTCGCCTGCGCGCGGCTTGGCATCCGGGGTCCAGAAGGCGACGATGTTGTCGTTGGTCTCGTCGTCGGTGGGCAGCTCCACCAGTTGCACCGAGCCCTTGCCCCAGTTGGACTTCGGCTCCACCCACAGGCTCGGGCGGCGATCGTAGAACGCGCCGTCGTCCTGGTAATGGCTGAATTCGCGGTCGCGCTGCAGCAGGCCGAAGCCGCGCGGGTTGTCGTCGCCGAACGCGCTGAAGCGGATGTGCTGGGGGTTCACCAGCGGGCGCCACAGCCACTCGCCGCCACCCGACCACATCGCGAGCCCATCGGAATCGTGGATCTCGGGACGCCAGTCGTTGGCCATGCGGCGGTCGTTCTCGCCGCACTGGAACATGCTGGTCAGCGCCGCAATGCCGGCGCGCTCGAGGTCCTTGCGCGGATACAGCGCCGCATCCACGTCGATCACCAGCCGCTCGGCCGGAAGGATGTCGAAGCGATAGGCGCCGGCGACGCTGGGCGAATCCATCAGCGCGTACACGGTGAGCGTGGACGCATCGAGTGCCGGCCGTTGCAGCCAGAACTCAGTGAAGGTCGGAAATTCCTCGTTGCCGCCCGAGTCGATCGCCAGGCCGCGCGCCGACAGGCCGTATTGGCGCTCGCCGCCCACGGCGCGGAAGTAGCTCGCGCCCTGGAATGCCGCCACGTCGTGTTTCCAGTCGCTGTGGAAGTTGATGCGAAAGCCCGCGAAGCCAAGGTCGCGCGGCATGCGCGAAGCCTGCAGCCCGCTCTTGCCGTAGTCGAACATCTCCGGGTCGTAGGCCAGCTCCTGCGCCAGGCCATCGGCGAGCTCGTGCATGCGCACCGGCATGTTGGCGAACATGCCGAGGTGAAAGAACTTGGCGCGAAAGCGGCCGCGGCCGTCGGCCCACAGCGCGTGCTCGGCGCGGTAGCTGATGGACTGGTGCTGGTCGTAGTCGAGCGCCTTGACCTCGGTGGGCAACGTGCCCGGCGGCACTTGATACGCGCGGCCCGCCAGTGCACGCGCGCGGCCTTTCAGCACGCGCATAGTCGAACGGCTGCGGCGAGCCGAGCTTCTTCAGCGGCGCGGGCCTGCCGTCGGCGGCGAGCAAGGTCGAGACCGGCAGGCCGAGTGCGGCCAGTGCAGCGGCGGAGCGGGCGAAGGCACGGCGTCGCATCGTGGGAAGCTTCCTTTTCAGTTCTTGCGCGTCAGCGCGTGATTATCTTGGTGGCAGCCGGTTCGCGCTGCTCGGGGCCCAACGCGTGACGGGCGTGGCACCCGAAAGGGTCAATCCCACGGGTCGCGTGCCGATAGTGCCGGTGCACCTTCTTCTTTTGCAGCACAAATGACCGCCTCGACCCTGTCCGATGCGCCCGTTGCCGCGGGCCTGGCGCCGCTGCTGCGCATCGACCAGCGTCTGGCGCCGGTGCTCGACGCGCCCGGCATCGCCGAGTACCTGCAGCACACGCACGGTCGGCGGCCGATTCTCAACAACGCGGGCATCGTCGGTGCGGCGTGGCTGACCGCCGCGCCGGTGTGGGGCCCGCGACGGTCATGGTCACCGGCTTGCGGTTGCTCGGCGGCCAGGTGGCGCAGTTTCTGCTGCGTGCGCAGGCGCAGGTCAAGCGAGAGCGAGAAGCGCTTTCGGTCCCTGACGGCGCTGTCGTCCGATTGGTATTGGGAGCAGGACGCGCAGTACCGCTTCGTGCGCTTCGAAGGCGCAGCGCATCCAATACCTGTCGACGCACGACGAGCTCACCGGCCTGCCGAACCGGGCGGCGTTGCGCCAGCTGGTGACGCAGCGGTGGAGCTGGCCAAGCGCTACGAACGTTGCTTCGCGATCCTGCTGCTCAACGTGGACCGTTTCCAGCGCATGAACGACAGCCTGGGCCGCGAGGTCGGCGACGCGCTGCTGCGCGAGCTCACTGCACGCGTGAAGAAGCAGCTGCGTGCCAGCGACGTGGTGGCGCGCCTCGATGGCGACGAGTTCGCCGTGCTGGCACACGAGCTGCCGACCCGCGGCAGGCCGAACCGATCGCGCGCAAGCTGCTCGATGCCGTCGGTGCGCCGGTGCTGCTGCAAGGCCAAGGCGAGTTCCGCATCACCGCCAGCGTCGGCCTCGCGGCGTACCCGATGCATGCCACCGACGAGCGCACGCTGATGAAGCAGGCCAGCCTCGCACTGCGCGCGGCCAAGAAGCTGGGCATGAACCAGCTGCAGTTCCACGACGCGCCAGTCAAGGCGAAGGGCGAACACAACACCGCGTAACCGCGGCCGAGGCGCGTCGCGCCTGCGGCCTGTGCAGCAAGTCCGCGCAGCCGAAGTGCTTTTGGGCGCCGCCCATAATGCCTGCATCCGCTGATGCCGATCCCCAACCTGTCGATCATTGGTACGCTCGGCGTGCTGATCTGTGCCGTGGTGGGGAGTGGCGTGCGCGCCGAGCCTCGGGCGAGCCGCGCCTCCGAGCTGGCGGTGATAGCGCCGCCCGATGGCGTCATCGTCGCGGTCGAAGGGCCCAGTGTCGACGTGCCGTGGATCATCAGCCCGCTGGTGCGCGGCGATGGCGGCGCGCAGCTGCGCTACACCGTGCACGACGAGCCGCACTTCCTGTTGCGCATTGGTGGCGGCTACGCCGCGGTGCGCTCCACCGGTGTGGCGCCGCCGTTTCAGCCGCCCCCCGCCCGGCGCTGGAACCTCGAGGGCTCGACACTCGCACTGCGCCACGATGGCGGCGAGTTCTATGCCTCGATGGAGCGGCGCAACTGGGGTCCGGGTTGGACCGGCAGCCTGATCCTCGATGGCGCGGCGCAGCCTCTGGCCGCCATCGGCTGGCGGCGCGCGCAGGATCGGGCCAGCGAACATCCGTGGCTGCAGTGGATGGGCCCATGGTCGGCCGACGTGTTCTTCGGGCGACTGTTCGGACACGTCGAGCCGAATCAACCGGCACTGATCGGCATGCGGCTGCAGCTGCAACCGTTCGAGAACTTCCAGTTCGGCTTGTCGCGTGCGTTGCAGTGGGGCGGGGACGGGCGACAGGAGAACCTGCCCGCGCTGCTGCGTGGCCTGGTCGGCTGGGACAACGCCGGCACGCAAGGCATCACCGCCGAGAACCAGCCCGGCAACCAGCTCGGCGGCTTCGACTGGCGGTTGTCGTTCGGCCCCGAGCGCCAATGGTCGTTCTACGGCCAGGCGATCGGTGAGGACGAAAACGGCTACATGCCGAGCGCGCTGATCGTGCAGGCGGGCTTCGACTCGCGCATCGTCGTGCGTGGTGTCGAGCTGATCGGCTTCATCGAATGGAACGACCTCATCGCCGGCCATGCCTACGGCACCAAGCGCCCGCCCGGCATCACCTACACCAGCAGCGTCTATCCGCGGGGCTACACGCACGACAGCATGCCGCTCGGCCACCCCGCCGGCGGCGACGTGCAGTTGGCGAGTGCCGGCGTGGTCGCGCGCACGGAACGGGTGCACGTGGCGGCAGTGGCATCGCGCGGCGAGGCGCTGCCGACCGCACAGCGCTTCGCACCGGGCATCATCACCGGCTTCAACGGCAGCGCCAGCTTTCTCATCGATGCACAGCAGCAGATCGGCGCCGCGCTGTGGTGGTGGCGCGATTCGGCCGAGCGCCAGATTGCCGGTCAGGTGTGGTGGCGCTGGTTGTGGTGAAAGCGCCGCCGGCGCGGCCTCAGCCGCGCGGCGCGCCCGAGAACATCGCCCCGTTGGCCTGAAAGAACGCGAGCAGCGCGTCGGCGACGGCGCGGATGCGCGGGTTGTCGCGCACGCTCTCGTGATAGACCACCCAGCCGGTGTTGACCGACACGCATTCGGTGAACACGCGTTGCAGCTCGGGTGCGGCGTCGCCGACGAAAGCAGGCAGCACGGCGATGCCGCCGCCGGCCACCGCGGCGTCGCATGCGGTCTCCAGGCTGTCCATGCGCGACGCGGTATGCGCCGCCGCCTTGTAGGGCTCGAGCCACCGTGTGGGCGGTGCGCTGTGCAGGTTCTCGGCGTAGAGCACCAGGTCGTGCTGCGCCAGCTGGTCGAAGCTGGCAGGGCAGCCGCGTGCCGCCAGGTAACTCTTGGCGGCATACACGCACCAGCCGGTGTCGAAGGCGCGGCGCGCCACCAGGCTGGACTCTTCGGGTCGCGCCATGCGCAAGGCGATGTCGGCCTCGCCCTTGGCCAGATCGGCGCGCAGAAAGGCGCCACGCAGTTCGATCGCCAGCTGCGGATGCACCTCGCGCAGCGCCGGGATCATGTGGCGCACCAACACCGGCACGAAGGCCGGGGCCACCGAGACGCAGACGCTGCCCTTCAGGTCGAGCTTCGACGCTCGCAGCGCGAGCAGCGCGGCTTCAGTGGCCGCTTCGGCCGCAACGGCCGCCTGCAGCATCGTGCGGCCCTCGCCGGTCAGCGCGAACTCCCGCCCGCCGCGGATCAGCAGCTTCGCGTCCACGGCTTCCTCGAGCGCGGCCAGGCGGCGGCTGATGGTGGAGTTGTCCACCTGCAGCTCGCGCGCGGCGCCCGCCACCGAGCCGGCGCGGGCCAGCGCAAGCAGCACTCTGAGGTCACTCCACTCCAGCGACACGACTGTCCCCCGCGGCACGCCACCCCGGCCGGGCGGCGTCCGCACCGCTGGATTCTTGCATGCGCGGTTTGCAGCCATGGGCATCGACGCCGCGGCTGCCAGCACCTATCGTGCGCGCCCACGCCGAACCGCATCGAGGAGAACCGATCCATGAAGCTCTACTACCACCCGATCTCGACGACCAGCCGCCCGGTGATGCTGTTTGCCGCCGAGAGCCGCATTCCGCTGGAGATGAAGGTGGTGGATCTGTTCACCGGCGAGCACGTCAAGCCGCCGTATTCCGCGCTGAACCCGAACAAGCTGATCCCCACGCTGGAAGACGGCGACTTCGTGCTGACCGAGAACTCGGCGATCCTCAAGTACCTCGCCGACAAGATCGATTCACCCGCCTATCCCAAAGACCTGAAGAAGCGCGCGCGAGTCAACGAGCGCATGGACTGGACCAGCACCCAGCTGTGCAGCGACCTGGTGTACGCGCTGGTCTACCCGCAGATCTTCGACTCGCACAAGCGCCGCAGCGATGAGGCGCAGTCGGCCACGCTGGAGCGCGGCCGCGAGCGCGCCGGCGTGTGGCTGAAGGTGCTCGACGAGCATGTGCTCGGGCCCAACAACCCCTACCTGTGCGGTGACGCGCTCACCATCGCCGACTACCACGCCGCGTCCTACGTGCACCTGGCCGAGGTGATCGGCAGCGATCTCGCCGCCTACCCCAACGTCAAGCGCTGGCTCGGCCGCATGAAGTCGCTGAAGAGCTGGTCGCAGACCTACGAGGTGATCGAGGGCTTCGCGCAGTCGCTCAAGAGCAAGCAGCTGGTCGGGGTGTGAACGGAGCGAGCATGATCAAGGGCCTGCACCACAACGCGTACCGCTGCCGCGACTCCGAGGAGACGCGGCGCTTCTATGAAGACTTTCTCGGCCTGCGGCTGGTCAACGCGCTCGACCTGAGCGAAACCAAGACCGGCCGCCCCACGCACACGCTGCACACCTTCTACCAGCTCGACGACGGCTCTTGCCTGGCGTTCTTCGAGACCGACGATTTCCCGTTCGAGTTCAAGAAGCAGCACGACTACGACCTGCACATCGCACTCGAAGTCGGGCCCGAGTCGCTGCGCACGATGCTGCAGAAGGGGCGCGACGCGGGGGTCGACGTGCGCGGGCCGTCGGACCACGGCATGATCGACTCGATCTACTTCCGCGATCCCAACGGCTACGTGATCGAGCTGTGCGCCAAACGCGCCGGCCACGACGCCGCGATGAACCCGGCGCTCAACGGCGCACGGACCACGCTGCAAAAGTGGACGGCGGCCAAGGCGAGCTGATCCGCGCGCGCTGCCGTCAGTCGGGTTTGCGGAACAGAGCGGCGGTGTCGTCGTAGAGCAGGGTCGCGTCGGCGCGCGTGGCCTGGCCGAACACGGCGTCCAGATGCTTCTCGGTTTCGCCGATGTAGCGGCTGACGACAGCGGAGAGGCCGGACGGCAGGCTCTGGCCTTGGGGATCCAGGGCCACGCCGGGTGACACGCGCACGGACGACGTGTCGCCGTCGCCGGCCTGCACGGCCAGACCGTTCACTTGACCGTGCGCCGAGATGCGGTACAGCTCGCTCTCCCCCAGGAACGCGTGCAACTCCAGCAACGTGACGCCGGGATCGTGCGTGTTGGCATCGGTCCATTCGGGTGCGAGGCTCAACGGCGCACCGGCCTGCAGGCGTTCGATCATTCAGCGCTCCTTCGCCGCGGCGCACTTCACGTCAGAAGTGCGCCGGCATGGCCGGTGGGTTGCGCGAAAACCGCTGGCGGTTCAGTCGGCGTCGATGCGCGCCACAGCTTGCGCTTCACGCATGGGGCTCCAAGGGAACAGGGTCGCCGCGCCAGAACGCGATCTGCGTGGCCAGTTGGTGTTCGACCATCGGCCGGCCGCCGATCGCGCGCAGCCCGCGCGCCTTGACGGCGGCCACCAGCTCGGTGTCGCGCGCGGCGTTGATGTCGAACAGCGCGGCGTCGTCGCTCAGCAGCGCGGGGTCGAACGGCAGGTCTTGACCGGGGTGCAGGCCGAGCGGTGTCGCGTTCACCGCCAGGCCCACGCGCGGCAGCGCGTCGCGCCTCGTCGTGGCCTCGATGCCAGCGAAGGTGGCGCGCAGCGACAACACGAGCTGTTCGGCGCGTGCGCTGTCGACGTCGCACACGTGGAGTTCGCGCACGCCCGCATCGGCCAACGCGAAGGCGATCGCCGTGCCGGCGCCGCCGGAGCCGACGATCGCCACCGGCTTCGCGGTGTCGAGGATGCCGTGCTCGCGCGCCGCACCGATGAAGCCGGCGCCGTCGGAGTTGGTGCCGGCCCACGAGCCGTCGGCATGCAGCCGCAGCGTGTTGACCATGCGCGTGCGCGCCGCCTCGCGCGTGAGCCGCTTGCAGAGGCGAAACGCCTGCGGCTTGTGCGGGATGGTGAGGTTGATGCCTTGCAGGTTGCTCACGTGCGCGAGCTGCGCCAGCACGCCGGCGAGGTGATCCGGGTGCACGCCCATCGGCACCTGGCACCAGTCGAGCCCGGCGGCGGCGAACGCCGGGTTGTAGGTGCGCGGTGCACGCACGTGGTCGACCGGCCACGCGATGATCGGCACGAGGCGCGTGGCGCCGCTCAAGGTGGACGGCAACATGGGTCTCCTATCTCTTCACGGCGCCAGCGGTCAGTTCGCTGACGGGTAGCGCCGCACCCGCAGCGAAAACGGCAACACCGGCGGCATCACCAGCGAGCCTGCGGCGGCGATCTTGCCAGCCCTCGCAATGCCTTCGACGCGCGGGAAGAAAGCGCGGCCTTCACCGCTGGGCTCACGCGCGACGCGCGCCGCGCCTGCCGTGGCCGGCCAGCGGACAGGCGGCGAAGGTCTTGCACGTGGCGCCGCTGCGCATCAGGCGCTCGATCTCCAGCGGCACGGCTTGCGCCAGGTGGGTCGCGAGCGCGCGCACGCGCGCATTGCCGCGCACGTCGGGGTGGCTGAGCAGCCACAGGCCCATCTCGGGCCCGTCGATCTCTTCGGTCACGCGCACCAGCGCGGGCTCCTGCGCGGCGGCGAAGGTGGGCAGCAGCACCGCGCCGATGCCGGCCGCCGCCGCCTTCATCAACGCGCTCATCGAGTCGAGCCGCAGCCGCGGCCGCACGTCGGGCAACGCCCGGCGGAACCACTGCGCGATCTGGAAGTGCGCGATGCGTTCGTCGAAGCCGACCCAGGGCAGCTCGCTCAATACCGGCGCGCTCTGGCGCTTGCCGATCAGTGGCTTGGCCGCATAGACCGCATAGCGCATCGAGCCGATGCGGCGACCCACCAGCGTGTCCGGTGGTTGCGGCGTGGCGCGCAGCGCCAGGTCGGCCTCACGCCGCGTCAGGTCCACGTTGCGGTTCGACACGTCGCATTCGATCTCGATGCCCGGATGCTCGGCGAGAAAGGGCCGCAGCAGCGGCAGCAGCAGGTGGCCGGCCAGCAGTTCGCTGGTGGCGATGCGGATCGTGCCTTCGAGCCGCGCGTCGGCGCCGCTGATCGCACGTTCGGCGCCGAGCGCGGCGCTCTCCATGTCGGCGGCGGCACGCGCCACCGCCTCGCCCTGCGGGTTGGGCGACCAGCCGCTGCGCGACCGCTCGAACAGCCGTGACCCGAGGCGGCGCTCGGCCTGCTCGATGCGCCGAAACACCGTGGAATGGCGCAGCTCGAGCGCACGCGCCGCTCCGGCCAGGCTGCCGGCGCGCGCCACCGCCAGCACGGTGCGCAGGTCGTTCCAGTCCAGCGTGCCTGTGCGTTCTTGCAAAGTCGGTTTGCCCATATTGTGAATTTCCTTGCGTCAAAGCGCAGCTTACCGTGCGCATCGCGTTGCCGCATCGGTGACGAACAAAACCCAAGGAAGGAACCCCAATGAATCGCTTCGAAGGAAAGACGGTGCTGGTGACCGGCGGCACCAGCGGCATCGGACTGGCCAGTGCCGAGCGTCTGGTGCGCGAAGGCGCGCGCGTGATCGTCACCGGCTCGCGCGCCGCGTCGATCGAGCAGGCCAAGCGTGCGCTCGGCGAGCGCGCGCACTACGTGATCAACGACGCCGGCGATCCGGCCTCGGCGCCCGCGCTGGCCGCCGCGGTGAAGGCGGTAACGCCGAAGCTCGACGGCGTGTTCTTCAACGCCGGCTTCGGACGCTTTCAGCCGCTGGAAGGCGTGTCGGCGGCCGAGTTCGACGCGCAGTACGCGGTCAACGTGCGCGGCCCGCTGCTGCAGGCGCAGGCGCTGGCGCCGTTGTTGAACGACGGCGCCTCGATGTTGTTCAACACCTCGATCGCCCGCGACAAGGGATTTCCTGCGATGGCGATCTATGCGTCGACGAAAGGGGCGCTGCGCACGCTCACCCGCGTGCTGGCGCGCGAACTGGCGCCGCGTCGCATCCGCGTCAACGCGGTGAGCCCGGGCCCGATCGAGACCGCGTTCTTCGAGCGCACCGGCATGCCGCAGGAGGCGATCAACGAGTTCGGTGCCGCCGTGCTCGCCGCGGTGCCACTGGGCCGCTTCGGCAAGCCGGCCGAGGTGGGAGCCGTCGCCGCCTTCCTGCTGTCGGACGATGCGTCGTTCGTCACCGGCGCGGAGTACGTGGTCGACGGCGGGCTGGCCCAACTCTAGGTCAGTGACCGATCTCGATCTCGCCGATCGGTGCCTGCGCCAGAAGTAACACAAGGCGCGGCGCCGATGCGGCGCGTGCGGCCTCGCGGGCCGCGGTCTGGGCGATCAGGGCGCTGTGCTGCGTCTCGAAGAACAGCGTGTTCAGCGTGGCCACTGTCATGAACACGGCCAACGCAGCGGCCGTGGTGCGGATCGCGATCGGCGTCTGGATGCTGTTCATGTGGGCTCCCGGTGAGGTGCGGTGCAGTGGATGTCACTGTGCCCACGCGGAGGCTTCGAATCGATTGCGTACGCGACGCTGGCGCCGTTCAAAAATGAACAGGCCGTTGTTGCGCAATGAACAGCAGCGGCGTGCGGCCGGCCGATGGGCACCTGCCTGTGCGGGTCTCAGTGCGCAGCGGGGCGCGTGCCGTCGATGTGGCGGATCGTTTCGCGAAGCACGCGGTCGAGTTCGCCCGGCTCGATCGGCTTGACGAAGTGGTGTGCGAAGTCTTCGCGCTTGGCGCGCCAGGGGCCCGCGCTAGAGATAATCTCATGCGGTCGCTCTGCTGCGGCCATCGATGCGCACATGCCACCGCCCCGACTCGAACCGCTGCAGCACGTGGATGCCGGTGTGCTGAACGTGGCCTACTTCGACGCGGGGCCGGCGCAGGGCCCGCCGGTGTTGCTGATGCATGGCTTCCCGTACGACATCCACGCGTATGCCGAGGTCGCGCCGATGCTCGCCGCGAAACGTTGCCGCGTGATCGTGCCGTACCTGCGTGGCTACGGCGCGACGCGCTTCGTCGATGCCGCCACGCCGCGCTCGGGCGAGCAGGCCGCGCTCGGTGCGGATCTGCTGGCGCTGATGGATGCACTCGCGCTACCGCGCGCCGTGCTTGCCGGCTACGACTGGGGCGGTCGCGCCGCCTGCGTGGTGGCAGCGCTGTGGCCGCAACGGTGCGCCGGGCTCGTCAGCTACAACAGCTACAACATCCAGCACATCGCCAACGCGATGCAGCCGCTGTCACCCGACGGCGAGCGTCGCCTGTGGTACCAGTACTACTTCCACAGCGAACGCGGCCGTGCCGGATTGGCCGCCCACCGGCGCGCGCTGTGCAAGCTGCTGTGGCAGACCTGGTCGCCGACCTGGACCTTCGACGACGCCACCTTCGAACGCAGCGCCGCGGCGTTCGACAACCCCGATTTCGTCGACGTGGTGATCCATTCGTATCGCCACCGCTTTGGACTCGTGCCTGGCGATCCGGCCTACGCCGCCATCGAGAAGCGCCTGGCGGCGCAGCCAACGATCGACGTGCCGACGATCACCTTCGACGGCACCGACGACGGCGTGCGCGCGCCTGCGCCGGCGGCGCACGACGCACACCGCTTCAGCGGCGCGCGATCGCACCGCATCGTGCCGGGCGTGGGACACAACATGCCGCAGGAAGCGCCGCAAGTGTTCGCCGACGCCGTGCTCGAGCTGGTGCAACGCGCCTGAGCGCGCGACGCGGCGCTGTCCTACAGGCGAGGACGCACCGCACCGACAGGTCGCGTCGTGGCATCGCCGCAAAGTGCGAGTGGGAACACTGACACGGAGCACACGATGGAACCGCTGCGCAATCCGAACGAGCGTGCACCTCACACGCATGCCTACACACCCAATCGCTCGCGTTGGCCCGGCCTGCTCGGTGCAGCAGCGATCGTGGCGGCCGTGCTGGGCGTGACGATGTGGGCCCAGCACGACGACGCACGCAAGATCGATGCGCCGCTCGACAAGAGAGCCAACGCGACGGCTCCCGCACAACCGGGCGCCGACAGCACGCGCAGCCGCAGCAGCGTGAGCAACGACAGCGCCGCCGGCGGCAACGCCGACAGCGCATCGAACGACGCGAGCAAGGTCGCGACGCAGCCGCCGCCGGCGCGTCAGTGACGCGCGCCAGCGCTCTGGAGCCAGCGATGTCGAAGAACAAGAGCCACTCGTTCGCCATGACGGCTACGGCGCTCGCCGACGCGGCCGGCTACGCGAGCGGACAGCGCGTGCGCGTGGTCAGTGGGTCGTTGCAGCCCGCCTGACGACCTGGGCCCGTGCGTGGCCGAGTCGGCACGAACGCGCGGCAGCGCTGCCGCTATCCTCGGGACGGTGGAGCGCCCGGCCGAACCCAGGCAGGACCCTGCGCCCGACTTGTGGGCGCGGATTGCGGCCGAGCGCGACGCACTGGCCCAAAGCGAGGCGCGCTTTCGCGCCGCGCTGGTGGCCGGTCGCATGGGGTCGTGGGAGACCGACTTCGCGACCGGCACCCGCCACTGGTCGCACGAGGGCATGGCGTTGTTCGGCCTCTCGCTGCCCGATGGACGCGGGCAGATCGGCGGCGACGGCGACGAGTACGTGGCCGCCATCCATCCTGACGATCGCCACCGCGTGGCTGCGTTCTACGCGCTCGCCGACCAGCAGGATTCGTTCGATGCCGAATACCGCATCGTCCGGCCCGACGGCACCACGTTGTGGCTGCAGGGTCGTGGCCTGGTGGTGGCGCGCGGCGCCGACGGCAAGGCGCAGCGGCTGATCAGCATCATGGCCGATGCCAGCGAGCGCAAGGAGACCGAGGAGCGCCTGCGCATCGAACGCGAGCGGCTCGGCCTGGCGCTCACCGCCGGCCAGATGGGTGCGTTCGAAATGGACTTCGGTGCCAACACGTTGTGGTGGTCGGCGCAGATGTATGCGCTGTTCGGTGTTGACGCCAAGCGCTTCGAGGTCACGCCGCGCAGCGTGCTCACGCTGCTGCAACCCGACGACGCGAAGGAGTTCCTGCGCGTGCGCAACGAGGCCATCGCGCTGCACCGTCCGTTCGTGTTCGAGTTCCGTGTGCGGCGCGGCGGCGTGCCGGTGTGGCTGCACATTCGGGGCCATGCCGCCTACGACACGCACGGCAAGGCGTCGCGCAGCTTCGGCGTGATGATGGACGTGACCGATCGCAAGCAGATCGAGCAGATGCTGCGCGAGTCCGATCGCAACAAGGACGACTTCATCGCCATCCTCGCGCACGAGTTGCGCAATCCGCTGGCGCCGATCCGCAACGCCATCCACCTGTTGCGCCAGGTGGGCAGCGAGAACGCCACCGCGACCTGGTGCCATTCGGTGCTGGACCGCCAGGTGAGCCAGATGACCCGCCTGCTCGATGACCTGCTCGACGTGTCGCGCCTGAGCCGCGGGCAGCTCAAGCTGCGCCTCGAGCCGATGCAGCTGGCCACCGCCATCGAGCATGCGGTCGAGATCGCGCGGCCGGTGATCGATGCCGGCCGCCACACCTTGCAGGTGTCGATGGCGCCGCGGCCGCTGCGGGTCGAGGGCGACCTGACACGGCTGGCGCAGGTGTTCTCCAACGTGCTGATCAACGCCGCCAAGTACACGCCGCCCGGTGGACTCATCCGCCTCACCGTGCAGGTGGAGGGCGCGGTGGTCGTGGTGCGCGTGGCCGACAACGGCATCGGCATCGCCGCCGAGCACATGGAGCAGATCTTTCGGATCTTCGGCCAGGTGACGTCGAGCGTCGATCGCGCGCAGGGCGGGCAGGGGATCGGCCTGTCGTTGTCCAAGGGCTTGCTCGAGATGCACGGCGGCACGATCGAGGCGCACAGCGAAGGGCTGGGCAAGGGCAGCGAGTTCGTGATGCGCCTGCCGTTGCGCGCTGCGTGACAATGCGATGCCTCGACCCACTCGGCGAGGCACTGACGCATGCAGTTCAGCCATTCGAACGCGCTCTGGTTGGCATTTCCGGAACTGGTGGCCGGCGTGATCCATGCCGACGGCATCCACGACCGGGCGCACGTCGACGACGCCATCACCCGCCACACCGCACGCGCGCAAGCGCAGATCGAAGGCCGCACCGAATCCGACCTGCCGGCCATCCAGGCGTGGCGGCGCGCGTTCCAGCGCATGGGGCTCAAGCCCACGCAATACCGCTGCGCCTCCGAGGCGCTGCTGCGCAGGCTGCGCAAGGAGGGCGACCTGCCGCGCCTGCATCCGCTGGTGGACCTGTGCAACGCGATCTCGGTGGCGCATGCGATCCCGGTGGCCGCGCTCGACCTCGCGCATGTCGGCGGCAACCTGCAGGTGCGCCATGCCACCGGCAGCGAAGACTACCTGTCGTTCGGCGGCGAACACGAACACCCCGAGTCCAACGAAGTGACCTTTGCCGACGATGCCGGCCGCTCGCACGCGCGGCGCTGGACCAACCGGCAAAGCGCGCTGTCGGCGATCCAGCCGTCGACGTCGCGCGTGATCATCGTGGCCGAGGCGCTGCACGACGGCGCGGCGCAAGACGTGCGCGAACTGGTGGCCACGCTGGAGCGCGAGCTGCAAACGATCTGGGGCCTGAACACGCGCAGCGCGATCCTGTCGCGCGACGCGCCGGTGTTTCAGTGCTGAGACCGGTTCAGGCGTAGCGCTTGCCGAGCGCCAGCAGCTCGGGCGTGCCGATCAGCGCGTTCAGCGCGTCGAAGTCGAGCATGCGCTCGCGCCACGGCGCCGTGCTGCCATGGCCGTGCAGGCTGGCGTAGTAGCCCTGCAGCGTGTGCGCCACCGCGCGCGCGGTGCCACCCGGGAAGATCACGATCCGAAAGCCGCGCTGCGCCAGCTCGCCGGCCGACTGCAGCGGCGTCTGGCCGCCCTCGACCATGTTGGCCAGCAGCGGCACGCGCGCCGCGAAGCGCATGCACGCGGCATCCATCTGCTGCGGGCCGCGCAGCGCCTCGACGAAGAGGGCATCGACGCCGCAGGCGAGGTAGGCCTCGGCGCGCTCCAGCGCGGCGTCGAAGCCCTCGACCGCCAGCGCATCGGTGCGCGCCAGGATCAGCGTGTCGCTCGAGCGGCGCGCTTCGAGCGCGGCGCGCAGCTTGCCGCACATCTCGTCGACCGGGATCACGGCCTTGCCTTCGAGGTGGCCGCAGCGCTTGGGAAACGACTGGTCCTCGAGCTGGATCATCGCCGCGCCGGCGCGCTCGAGGCCACGCACCGTGCGCTGCACGTTGAGCGCGTTGCCGAAGCCGGTGTCGGCGTCGACGATCAACGGCAGCGCCACGCGCTCGCTGATGCGCGCCAGCGTGTCCTCGACCTCGCTGAAGGTGGTGAGGCCGACGTCGCTGCGGCCCAGGCGGGTGTAGGCGATCGAGGCGCCCGACAGGTACAGCGCCTCGAAGCCGGACTGTTCGGCGATCAACGCCGACAGCGCGTCGTAGACGCCGGGCGCGAGCAGCACGCGGGACTCATGCAGACGTTGTTTGAGCGTGAGGGTCATGCGGTACCTCTGAACTGTGCGATGGCGGTGTGCGCCGCGATGAAGCCGCCTGCCACCGCGCTGAGCAAGCCGTTGCCCGACAAATAGCCCGACACGGAGTCGCCCGACACGCCGCGCGCGGCGCCGCCGGCGGCGAGCAGGTTGGGCAGCGGCGTGCCGTCGGCGCGCAGCACACGCGAGTGCGCGTCGATGTCGAGGCCGCCTTGGGTGTGAAACAGCGCGCCGGTGACGCGGATCGCGTTGTACGGCGCGACCAGGCGGGTGGTGGCCAGCGTGTCGATGAGCGTCGCGGCGTCGCAGCCGATCACGTCGGCCAGCGACTGCGCGTTGGCCGCGTGACGCACCGCGCCAGCGGCCTCGGCACCGGCGAAGTCCGGAAAGCGGCGCGCCAGTTCGAGCAGCCGCGTGTCGAACACGTTCCACGCCACGCCGCCGGGCTGCGCCAGCACGTCGACCGCGGCTTCGGAGTAGCCGCGCGTCTCGTCGTGGAAGCGCCGACCCGACGCATTGACCTGGATGCCGCCTTCGGTCATCAGGGCCCAGGTGATGAGCACGCCGTGCGGCACGGCCCACGAACCGTGGCCCTGGCAGCCGCTCAGGTCGGCCAGCCGGACGCCCAGCGCGCGGCCCCATGCGATGGCGCTGCCATCGTTGCCGGTGTGGCCGGCGAACACCGCATCGCGCAGCGCGGGCAGGTGTTCGCGCACCATCGCCGCGTTGCCGCCGAAGCCGTTGCAGGCCAACAGCAACGCGTCGCACGCCAGGTGTTCGTCGCGGCCGTCGGGTCGCTGCATGCTCACGCCGAGCACACGATCGTGCGCGTCGCACCACAGCGTGTGCACGCGCGCCTGCGTGAGCAGCGTGGCGCCGGCGCGCTCGGCGGCGGCTTGCAGCGCCGCCATCAGCGCCACGCCGGTGCGCTGCGGCAGCGTGTGCATGCGGCGCACCGAGTGGCCTGGGTAGAGAAAGCCGTCGAGCAGCTCGAACGTGATGCCGTGACGCTCTTGCAGCGCATCGAGCGCCGGTGCAATTGCCTCGGTGTATGCGGCCACGAGGTGCGGCGCCGCGCCGCCATGCGCCTTGGCCTGGATGTCGGCGGCGAAGCGTGCAGCGCTGTCGTCGTGCACGCCGGCCGCGCGCTGCACCGCGGTGCCGGCGGCGGGGATGAAGCCCGACGACAGCGCGGTCGAGCCTTGCGGTGATGCGTCGCGTTCGAGCAGCACACAATCGACGCCGGCGTCGCGCAGCATCAGCGCAGCGGTGAGGCCGCACGCGCCGGCGCCGACGATCGCCATCGGCACGTGCGGCGTGCCGTCTGGCATTTGTGCGGCTCGACGCACACCCGGTCCATCGCTCATGTCGGTCGATGCAGGTACTGTCCGATCGGCTTGCCGATCACGCGGCCGTTTTCATAGATCTTGCTGCCGCGCAGGAACGTGGCGTCGACACGCGCCGACAGCTCCAGCCCTTCGAACGGCGTGTAGCCCTGCGTGGAGGGCGACTCCTTGGCGCGGATGGTCCAGCTGTGCGACGGATCGACGATCGCGATGTCGGCATCGAAGCCTTCGGCCAGGTCGCCCTTGCTGTTCAGCCCGTAGCGCTGCGCCGGGTTCCAGCTCGTGACGCGGGCCATGTGGCTGTATCCCATGCCGCGCTTCGACCCTTCGCTGACCAGCGCGGGCAGCAGGTACTCGGTGCCGCCGAAGCCCGACTTGGCCATCCAGATGTTGCCGAAGTAGCGCTTCGGGATCTTGGTCTCGTGGCGGCAGCAGGCGTGGTCGGAGCACACCCAGTCGAGCTCGCCGGCGAGCAGCGCCTGCCACAGGAACTCCACGTCTTCGCGCGGCCGGATCGGCGGGTTGACCTTCGCCAGCTCGGCGGCCTTCGCCGTGATGTCGAGCATCAGGTGGCCGATCGTCACCTCGCGCCGAAAGTCGATGTGCGGGAACACCTCGGCCATCATCATCGCTGCCTGCACCGCCTTGCGCGAGCTGAGGTGCAGCAGGTTGATGTTGGGCAGCGCGGCTTCGTTGGCGAGATAGGCTGCGGTGAATACCGCGAGGCCTTCGCTGTGCGGCGGCCGCGACGCGCTGTAGGCCGCCAGGCCTTTCATCGATTTGTCTTTCTCGATGATCTTGGTGTAGGCCGTCATGATCTCGGCCGTCTCGCAGTGCAGCGACAGCGAGATCTGGCGCGCCTTGTCCGGGAACTGCTCGCGCGCCTTCTGCAGGCCTCGCATGATGAATTCGAAGTGCGCCACGTCGTAGCGCTCGTCCTCGCCGATCATCAGAAACTGGCGCTGCGAATCGCTGGCGCCGTGCAGCCCGTGCGAGCCGTAGAACATGAAGATCTTGAAGCTGGCCACGCCGTGCTTCTTGATCAGCATCGGCAGCTCTTCGATGTGGGTGCGGTCCATCGGCGCGAGGTGGAACGCGTAGTCCACGTGGAAGCGATCCTTCGCCAACGCGAGCACTTCCGGAAAGAACTTCTTGTACGGGCCGCCCTTGTTCAGGTAGTACTGCCCGGTGCGAAAGTAGTTGAGGCTCGACGTCACGCCACCCATCGCCGCCGCCTGGCTCTCGCTGATCGCGTCTTCTTCCAGCGGCGAGTAGATGCCGGCATGCATGTGCGCATCGACCACGCCAGGGAAGGCCAGGCGGCCCTTGCCGTCGTAGACCGTTTTCGCGCTCTTCGCATCCTGGCCCGGCGCCACCTTGGCGATGCGGCCATCCTTCACCGCGATGTCGGCCTCGTGCACCACGTTGCCGTGCGGTCGCACGACGCGCACGTTGCGGATCAACAGATCATGTTGCGGTGCCTTGCTCATGGCGAAAGGTTCCTCTGTCGTTTGAGTTGATTCAGCAGACCGCCGGCCTCGACCAGGTCGAGCAGCAGAGCGGAGATGGGTTTGCAGGCGAGCTCTTCGCCGTTGGCGCGCTGCACGCTGGCCGGCGCGGGCGTCGAAGGTGATCGCCTCACCGTCTTCGATGCGATCGGCCTCCGGGCAGGTGAGCAGCAGCAGGCCGACGTTGAACGCGTTGCGGTGGAACAGGCCGGAGTAACTCGGCGCGATCACCGCAGCGACGCCGAGATGCACCAGCACGCTGGCCGCTTGTTCGCGCGACGAGCCGATGCCGAAGTTCGGGCCTGCGACGATGACATCGCCTCTCTGGACTTGGGCTGCGAACTCTGGTCTTACGCGTTCAAGGCAGTGGCGTGCGATCACGTCGAGGCCGTGCTTCATTGCGTGACCCGGCGCGAGCTGGTCGGTGTCGACGTCGGCGGGGAGCTTCCAGGTTCTCATGGGTTGGAGCTTGCAAAGCCGCGGGCGGGTGCGCGCCGGCGCTCGGATGCGGCAGCCCCTCGCTGCGCGAGGGGTCCCCTGCGCTGCTCGATCGCATGGCCCGCCGAGAAACTCGCTTCACTCCCTGCGGTCGTTGCGCTCAAACAGTCTCGGCGAGTCAGAACACGAAGCGCGCTGACGCGCGCGGCCACGCGCTCTGCGCTGCTCGGCGCCGCATATGTCGCTGCCGACGCACACCCACCCACGGCTTTGCCGGCACCGCAGTGGCATGCGTCGAAAGAAGACCACGACTGGTGCTGCGCGGTGGGCGGTACCCGGTGGGGGCGACTTGTGGGGCGGCGAGAAGGTGAGGCCGGACGTGATCAGTCCAGTGGACTGGTCACGCCTGCCGAACGGCCGGGCCGCAAGGCACGGCGCGACCTGCAAGGTCAGCAGCGCGGTCGGCGCGTGTACTCGCGCGCTTCGTTCATCTGACTCGCGCGGACTGTTCGAGCACAGCGAACGCAGTGAGCGGAGCGAGTTTCGGCGCGCGACCGTGCTGCGAGCATCGCAGCGCAGTCGGCCTGCAAGGCCGACCGCCACAGCAGGAGCTGCGACCGGGCACCGCCCACCGCGCCGCGCAAAGCTCACGCCAGCATCTCCCGCGCATCACTGATGCAGCCCGCGAACCGCCGAAGCGGCCACGGTGTACGGCGACCCTAAGTACACGCGCGCCGTCGCCGCACCCATGCGCCCCTGGAAGTTGCGCGCTGTCGACGAGATCACCGTGCTGCCTTCGGGAATCGCCCCGCCATAGCCGGCGCAGGCGCCGCAGGCGCTGGGCAGGACGGTGGCGCCGGCATTCACCAGCGTGGCCATCGTGCCGTCTTGTTCGGCGATGCCGCGTTCGGCCACGCTCGCCGGGCGCGACGAGCAGTTGCACGCCACTGGCGATCTTGCGGCCCTTGAGCACGTGCGCCGCGGCGCGCAAGTCGTCGAGCTTGGCGCCGGTGCAGGCGCCGATGTAGGCCACGTCGACCGGCGTGGCGTCGAGCGTGCTCACCGCCTGCACGTTGGCCGGGCTGTGCGGCAGCGCGACCTGCGGCGCGAGCGTGGTGGCGTCGAATTCGTGGGTCTCGTCGGCGCTGCCGGCGTCGCTGTGCCAGTGCGAGATGTCGATGGCCGAGCCGTCGACGCCGCGCGCAACCAGCCAATCGCGCGTGACGGCATCCGGCGCAATCAAGCCGACCTGCGCGCCGAGTTCGGCGCTCATGTTGGCCAGCGTCATGCGCTCGGCCATCGACAGCGCGCGCACCGCATCGCCGGTGTACTCCACCGCCTGGTAGCGACCGCCGTTCATGCCGAAGCGGCCGAGCATCGCCAGCATCATGTCCTTGGCGCTCACGCCGGCGGCGAGGCGGCCGTGCCATTGCATCGCGATCGTCTGCGGCACCTCGAGCCAGATCTGGCCGGTGACCACCACGCCCAGCATCTCGGTGGCGCCGATGCCGAACATGTAGGCGCCGAACGCGCCGCCGGTGGGCGAGTGCGAATCGCCGCCGACGCAGAACATGCCGGGCCGGATCAGGCCGCGCTCGGGCACGACGATGTGGCAGATGCCCTGGCTGTCGACCACGTGCGGCAGCTGCTGCTCGGCCGCCCAGTCGCGCGCGATCTTGACGATGCGCCGCGACTCGTCGTCGCGCTCGGGCACGTAGTGGTCGAGCACCAGCACGACCTTGCGCTTGTCCCAGATCTGCGCACCGAGCTCGTCGAGCATCGGCTTCAAGCGCCGCGGGCCGCTGGAATCGTGGAACATCGCCAGGTCGACCGCGCAGGTCACCGTCTCGCCGGGCGTCACCGTCGCGCGGCCGGCGGCGCGCGCGATCAGTTTTTGCGCGAGCGTTTGCGCTGGCATGTCAGTGGCGCCCGGCCGCCCGAAGCCGCTGACACGCCCCCGCGGGGGGCAGCGAACAAAGTGAGCGTGGGGGCTTCATTTCTACGACTCCGGTGTGGCGCCGCTGCGCTGGACCAGCGGTGCCCAGCGTGCCACGTCGGCCTTGACGAAGCGCGCGAAGTCTTCGGGGCTCGACGCCACGGCTTCGGCCGCGTCCTGCTCGAGCCGCTTGCGGATGGCCTCGCTCTTCATCGCGGTGCGCGCGGCGTCGCTGACGCGCCGCACCAGATCGGGCGCCATCTTCGCCGGGCCGAACAGGCCGAACCAGGCGCGCGACTCGAAGCCGGGCAACGCCTCGGCGATCGCCATCACCTCCGGAAACTGCGGCAGGCGCTTGGGGCTCGTGACACCCAGCGCCTTGAGCTTGCCGGCCTGGATCAACGCGCGCGTGTTGACCACCGGCGCGAACATCAGCGGCACGTTGCCCGCCACCACGTCGGCCACCGCGGGCGACGTGCCGCGGTACGGGATGTTGACGATGAACAGTTGCGCCTGCAGCTTGAACGCCTCGCCCGCCAGGTGCACCGATGAGCCGATGCCGCCGAGCGCGAAGCTCAGCTGGCCCGGGCGCGCGCGCGCATAGGCGATGAGTTCCTTCGCATTGGCCACCGGCAGCGACGGATGCGCCACCAGCACCGAGCTCGACGTGACGAGCTGCGTGAGCGGCGTGAAGTCGGCCACCGGGTCGTACGGCAGCTTCGGGTACAGCGTGGCGTTGATCGTGTGGCTGGTGAACGAGACCAGCAGGTTGTTGCCGTCGGGCGCCGACTTGGCCACCGTGTCGGCCGCGATGTTGCCGCCGGCGCCCGACTTGTTCTCGACGATCACGTTGCGGCCGAGCAGGCGGCCCATCTCGGGTGCCAGCTCGCGTGCGATCGTGTCGGTGCTGCCGCCCGGCGGCGTGCCGACCCACAGGCGGATCGGTGCGCCGGTTTGTGCGCGCGCGAGCGCGGGCGCGGCAACGAGTGCGAGCAAAGAACGTCGTTGCAGCAACATCTTCGACCTCACAGTCCCAGATACGCTCGCTTGAGTTCGCTCGAGGCCAGCAGTTCCGCCGGTGTGCCGGCAAAACGCGGGCTGCCGTTCTCGAGCACCACCGCGCGCTGCGCGATCGCCAGCGACTGGCCCACGTTCTGCTCCACCAGCAGCACCGACAGCCCGTCGGCGTGCAGGCGCTGGATCAACGCGAACAGCTCTTCGACCAACAGCGGCGACAAGCCGAGCGACGGCTCGTCGAGGATCAGCAGGCGCGGCTCGGCCATCAGGCCGCGGCCGATCGCCAGCATCTGCTGCTCGCCGCCGCTCATCGTGCCGGCCCTCTGCGTGGTGCGCTCGGCCAGGCGCGGGAAGGTGGCGAACACGCGCTCCAGGTTGGCGGCGCGCCGCTCGCGCGCGCGGGCGAACGCGCCGAGTTCGAGGTTCTCGCGCACGCTCAGGTTGGGAAAGATGCGTCGCCCCTCGGGCACCTGGATCAGGCCGGCTTTGACGATGTCGCGGTAGTGGCGGTTGGTCAGGTCTGCGCCGTCGAACGTCACGCGGCCGCCGCTGGCCGGCACCAGGCCGCAGACGATCGCATTGAGCGTGGTCTTGCCGGCGCCGTTGCTGCCGAGCAGCGCGACGATCTCGCCGGCGTGCACCTGCAGGTCCACACCGTGCAGCACCTCCACGCGGCCGTAGCCGCCGCGCAGGCCGTTCACGTCGAGCAGGGCGGTCATCGGCCTCGGCCTCAAGCCGCTCGCAGGCGCGCCGCCGCACCGGGGCCGAGGTAGGCCTCGATCACGCGCGCATCGCTGGTCACCGCGGCGGGCGTGCCCTCGGCGATCAACTGGCCTTGCGCCAGCACCCACACGTGTTGCGCCAGGTGCATCACGGCCTGCATCACGTGTTCGATCATCAGCACCGTGACGCCACCGGCTGCGATGCCTTGCACCACCGGGATCATCTCGGCCACTTCCTGCGGATTCAGTCCCGCCAGCACCTCGTCGAGCAGCAACAACTTGGGCCGCGTGGCCAGCGCGCGCGCCAGCTCGAGCCGCTTGCGCCCGGCCACCGTGAGGTCGGCCGCCGGCTTGTGAAGTTGCGGCCCGAGGCCCACACGCGCCGCGACGCGCTCTGCCTCGGCCAGTGCGGCGCCACGGCGCGGCTCGTGCAGGTGCGCGCCGACCGCGATGTTGTCGCGCACCGTCTGCGCCGCGAACGGCTGCACGATCTGGAACGTGCGCGTGAGCCCCAATCGGGCATTGAGGTGCGGCGCCTGGCCGGTGATGTCGCGGCCGTCGTAGTGCACGCGGCCCGCATCGGGCTCGAGAAAGCCCGACATCAGCGCGAACAGCGTGGTCTTGCCCGCGCCGTTGGGGCCGATCAGCGCGCCCAGCGTGCCGGCGGCCAGGCGCAGGCTCACGTCCTGCACCGCGCGCAAGCCGCCGAACGCGATCGACACGCCGGACAGTTCGAGCAGGGCGTCAGCCACGGCCGCCTCGTGTCCAACGGGCGCGCAGCGCGGGCCCGAGCCCCGCCAGACCGCGCGGCATGAACAGCACGATGCCCACCAGCACCGCGCCATAGATCACCAGGTTCAAGCCGGGCAAGGTGCCGAACAGGTTGCGCGTGGCTTCGCCGAGCGCGTGCAGCGCGGCCGCGCCGAGCACCGGGCCCCACAGCGTGCCCATGCCGCCGACGATCGCGCCGACCAGCGCCTCGACGCTCACGTGCGGCCCGAACGCGATGGCCGGATCGATGTAGTGGAACACCTGCACGTAAAACGCGCCGGCCGCACCCATCAGCGCCGCCGATGCGATGGTGGCCAGCAGTTTGGTGCGGTACGGGTCGACGCCGATCGCGCGTGCCGCGTCTTCGTTGTCGCGCACCGCCTGCAGCTGCGCGCCGAAGCGCGAGTGGCGCAGCCACGCCGTGATGCCCAGCGCCACCACCACGAAGCCGAGCATCAGCACCACGAATCCCTTGCGCGACGCGAACTGCAGCGTGCCGAACGATTCGCTGAGCGGCAGCATCAGGCCGACGCCGCCGCCGGTGAAGTCGACCGACAGCGCGAGGATGCGAAACACCTCGGCGAAGGCCAGCGTCACCAGCGCGAAGTAAGAGCCCTTGAGCCCGTAGCGAAACGCGAGCGCACCGACGAACGCACCGACTGCGGCGGCGATCAGCACCGCCGCCAACAACGCGGCCCACGCGTTGACGCCGTGCGCCACCTGCAGCACCGCGCTCGCATATGCGCCGCTGCCGAAGAACAGCGCGTGGCCGAACGAGAACTGCCCGCCGAAGCCGCCGAGCAGGTTCCACGCCAGCGCGAGCAGCGCGGCGTACAAGGTCATCATCAGCGCGTTGAGCCAGACACCCGAAGTCAGCCACAGCGTGAGCGCCAGCACGGCGAGCGCGAAGATGACGATGCCGATGACGTCGCGACTCACGCTTTGGCTCCGAACAGGCCGGTCGGGCGAAACAGCAGCACCGCGATGAAGATGGCGAAGATGCCGATCTGCCCCAACGATTCGCCGAGAAACAGGCCACCGAGCGACTCCACCACGCCGATCAACAGCCCGCCGAGCAGCGCGCCGGCAAAACTGCCCATGCCGCCGAGCACGACGATGGTGAACGCCACCAGCACGAAGCCGGCGCCGACCTGCGGGTTCACGTAGTACGCCGGCAGCAGGAAGCACGCCGCTGCACCGAGGCAGGCCAGCCCGATGCCGAAGCTCATCGCATAGACGTGCTCGACGTCGATGCCCATCAGCTTGGCACCCTGTTTCTCCTTGGCCACCGCGCGGATCGCGCGGCCGAGGTCGGTGCGCGTGACGATCAGCAGCATCAGCGCCGACGTGACCAGCGCGCCGGCGAACGCCAGCAGCTTGGGCAGCGCGATGAAGGCCGGGCCGATCTGCACCGTGGTGAGCGTGTAGGCGGTGTCGATCGTGCGCGTGTCGCTCTTGAACAGCAGCAGCGCCAGGTTCTCCAGCACGATCGCAATGCCGAGCGTCACGAGCAGGATGTTCTCGTCCTTGCCGTGGCTCGCGCGGCTGATCACGCCGCGTTGCAACGCGTAGCCGAGTGCGAACATCGCCGGCACCATGATCGGCAGCGCCAGGTAGGGGTCGATTCCGAACGTGCTTTTCAATCCGTAAACGCCGTACAGCGCCACCATCAACGCTGCACCGTGCGCGAAGTTGATGATGTGCAGCACGCCGTAGATCAGCGTGAGGCCGAGCGCCACCAGCGCGTAGATCGCACCGGTGGTGATGCCGTTGAGCAGCGACGCGAAGAGGATGTCGAGGCTCACGTTGCTTGCGCCATGCCGAGGTTGAGCGCTGCAAAGCCGCGGGCGGGTGTGCGCCGGCGCTCGGATGCGGCAGCCCCTCGCTGAGCGAGGGGTTCCCTGCGCTGCTCGATCGCATGGCCCGCCGAGAAACTCGCTTCACTCCCTGCGGTCGTTGCGCTCGAACAGTCTCGGCGAGTCAGAAGTTGAAGCGCGCGCTGCGCGCGCGCGGCCATGCGCTCTGCGCTGCTCGGCGCCGCATATGTCGCTGCCGACGCACCCCCACCCACGGCTTTGCCGGCAATGTGGTGGCATGCGTGATGATCGGATACCGCGAGCGGTGCTGCGCGGTGGGTGGTGCCTGGTGGCGGCGACTTGTGGGGCGGCGAGAAGCGCAGCAGCGCGAGGGGGAGTCCGGCCCTGCAGGGCCGGACCGGCGAGGAGCCATGAGGTCGTGGCGCGTTCAGCGCCGCGACGAGCGGTACCGCAGCCGCCCTCGTGCTGCGAGCATCGCAGCGCAGTCGGCCCGCAGGGCCGACCGCCACAGCAGGAGCCGCTACCGGGCACCGCCCGCCGCGCCGCTCACAAACCACCGCAAGCCACCTTCAGCTGCGCAACGGAAACACAGGCTCCGCTTCGCGATAGTCGCGCGGCACGATCACGCGGATGTCGCCCTTGATCACCTGCGTCATCAGCGGCTGGGCTCCGACGTTCTGGCCGTTCTCGAACCGGGTCGGGCCATACGGCATGAAGTGATCGCTGAACGTGCTGGAAGCCAGCGCATCGGTGATCGCGGCACGGTCGGCGCTCTTGGCGCGCTCGATCGCGTCGGCCAGCAGGCGCACCGCGGTGTAGGTGTTGAACACCTCGTAGCTGTAGAACAGGTTCTTCGCCTCGGTGCGCTTCTTCAACTCCATCGCGCGTTTGTCCTTGGGGTTGAACCAGTGGTTGCAATCGATGATGCCGTTGGCCGCATCGGGAAACTCCTTCACGAACTTGTAGCTCGAGGCCGCGCCGCCGAGCACCGAATAGATCGCCTTCGGCGCCACCTTCTGCTGCTGCATCGTGCGCACCAGCAGCGCGTACTCGTTGTAGTAGTTGGCCGGGATCACGATGTCGGGGTTCACCGCCTTCATGCGCAGCACGATGTTGTTGAAGTCGCGCGTCGGGTTGGCGTGCTTGATGACTTCTTTGACGTCGTAGCCGAAGCCGGGCAACTCCTTGGCCAGCAGGTTGGCGGTGCCGGTGCCGAACAGGCTCTCCTCGTGGATGATCATCACGCTCTTGGCCGGCTTGCCGGCGGCGGTGTTCAGCACGTGCAGGTTCGACATCGCGATCTGCGCGCACGTGCGATAGCCGGGGCCGAAGCGGAAGGTGTTCTTCAGCCCGCGCTCGACGATCTGGTCGGCCACGCCGACGTCGACCACGTGCGGCAGGTTGTGCTTGGCGGCGGCCTGCGTGGTGGCCAGGCAGATCGCGCTGGCGTAGGCACCCACCACCGCCGCGCAGCCGGCCTCGTTCATCTTCTCGATCTCGGCGGTGCCGGCCTGCGGCGTGCTTTGCGCATCGCCCAGCATCACTTCGAGCTTGGCGCCGCCCAGAGCCTTGATGCCGGCCTTGTTGATGTCGTCGATCGCCATCAGCGCGCCTTCGCGGCACTGCTGGCCCGAGTAGGCGAGGGCACCGGTCACCGGATGCAGGATGCCGACCTTCACGGCCTTCGGCTGTGCGCCGCCGACCAGCGGAAATGCCAGCGCCGATGCGGCGGCAGCCGAATGGCGGATGAACGTGCGACGGTTGCTCATGGGCTGTTCTCCTTCAAGGGTGACCCGTCAATCAATGGAACTGCGCGGACAGCTCGGTGCTGACCCACACTTTTGCGTCGATGCCACCGACGCGCGACAACTGCATCTCGTACTGGTAGCGATCGGGGCGGTACAGGCCCTGCAGCCACTGCACCGGCCGGTCGTCGCTGTCGTAGACCACGCGCTCCACCGCGAGCAGCGCCGTGCCCTTGGCCACGCCGAGGCGTGCTGCCACGGTGGCATCGGCCGGGCGGGCCGAGATGCTCTGCGTGGCGCGGCCGATGCGCACGCCGGCGCGCTCCAGCAGCAACAGGATCGGCTCGCGCGCCAGCTCGCGCTTGCCGAAGCTGCGTGCCAGCTCGTGCGGCACCCAGGTGGTGATGTGCGACAGCGGGCCATGTTGCGTGGCACGCACCCGCACCGCCTTCTGCACGCGCGCACGCGCCGGCAAGGCGAGGCGTTGCGCCACCGCGGGCGGGGCGGCGACGGTGTCGCACGACAGCACGTTGACGCTCGTCTGCAGGCTCGCATGGACGATGTTCTCCAGCAACCCGGCCATCCGTCCGGATGCGGGTGCCGGCGCGGACGCGCGCTCGGATGGCGCGCGGGGACGCGTGCCGCGGCCGGGCCGGCGGTCGATCAGGCCTTCGGTGGCAAGGCGCTCGAGCGCCTTGCGCACGGTGGCGCGTGCCACGCCGAACTGCTGCACCAGGCGCAGCTCCGGCGGCAGGCCGTCGCGAAAGCGGCCCTCGGCCAACTGCTCGCGCAGCACCAGATAGACCTGGTGGTACTTGGGCAGCGGCACGGCGGGCGCCATGCGCCAAGCGTGTATCAGTCCGATTGTCCAGTCAATAGGACAAATGCGGTCCGCCCGCAGCTGGTTCGCTATGGGCGTGACTCCAGCGCCTGCGCGCAGGCGAACGCGCTGGCCCAGGCCCACTGGAAGTTGTAGCCGCCGAGCCAGCCGGTCACGTCGACCACCTCGCCGATGAAGTGCAGGCCGGGCACGCGCCGGCTTTGCATCGACTGCGAGCCGAGTTCGCGCGTGTCGACGCCGCCCACCGTGACCTCGGCCTTGCGGTAGCCCTCGCTGCCGTTGGGCACGGGCGTCCAGCGCTGCAGGGGTGCCGCCAGCGCCTGCAGGTCGCGGTCGCGCAGGTCGGCCAAGGGCTTGTCGCCATCGATGCCGTGGATCGTCAGCCAGGTTTCTGCCAGCCGGCGCGGCATGCGTTCGGCGAGCAGGTGGCCGAGCCGCTTCTTCGAGCCGGCTTTGGCGGCGGTCAGCTCGTGCGCCAGGTCCTGCCCCGGTGCGAGATCGATCTGCAATGCGTCGCCGGCTTTCCAGAAGGTCGAGATCTGCAGGATCGCCGGTCCGCTGAGGCCGCGGTGCGTGAACAGCAGGTCTTCGTCGAAGGCGATGCGGCTGCCGCTGCTGCGCACGTTGACCTCGAGCGACAGGCCCGACAGCGCGGCGAACGGCGCCCACTGCTGCGCATCGAAAGTCAGCGGCACCAACGCCGGCCGCGGCTCGATCACTGCATGACCGAACTGGCGCGCCAGCCGGTAGCCGAAATCGCTGGCGCCGATCTTCGGGATCGACAGCCCGCCGCTGGCCACCACGAGCTGCGCGGCTCGCACGGGACCCTGGGTGGTGTCGAACTCGAAGCCGTGCGCGCCGTGGCGCACCGCCTGCACCGTGCATGGCTGCCAGCGCTCGACGCGGCCGCGCGCGCATTCGGCCAGCAACAGGTCGATGACCTGCTGGCTCGAGTCGTCGCAGAACAGCTGGCCCTTGTGCTTCTCGTGCCACGCGATGCCGTGGCGGTCCATCAGGTCGATGAAGTGCTGCGGCGTGTAGCGCGCGAGCGCCGAGCGGCAGAAGTCGGGGTTGGCCGACACGAAGTTTGCCGGCGTCGCGTCGCGGTTGGTGAAGTTGCAGCGGCCGCCGCCGGAGATGCGGATCTTCTCGGCCACCGCGCTCGCATGGTCGATCAGCAGCACGCGCACACCGCGCTGGCCGGCGATCGCGGCGCAGTGCAGGCCGGCCGCACCGGCGCCGATGATGACCGCGTCCGCCTCGCGCATCGGCCGCATGATAGGTGCGCGGCCCAGCGCGCAGCGCGGCGCCGTCCTACATGCACATCGGATGGCCGCCGATGTCGCGCTCGAGCGCGCGCACGGACACTGGCGCCGACCCGTGAGACATCGACATGTGGACCGTCACCGTCATCCTCCCCTACGGACTCCGCTTCAACATCACGCCTCACGGCTTGTTGTTGGCGGGTGCGTGGCTGGCGGTGGCGCTCTTGCTGGGGTTGTACGTCATGCTTTTGCACCATTCGGTCGAACGCGGCGAAAAGCTGCGCACCGAACAGCGCCGCGTGGCCGCGCAACCCGCCGAGAAGGCGGTGCACTACTCGACCGTCTCACGGGCCACCACCGCTGCGACCAAGTGACCGCGCGGCGCTCAGCGCATCAGCGTCTCGGTGCGGCGGAGCACGCCGAGCTCGGTGGAGCGGCGGATCGAATCGACCGCGGCGTTCGGTCCGCTCAGCTTGGCTGTCGAGGCAGCGTTGAAGTCGAACGCACTGACGTCGATCTCGCCCTTGTAGTTGGGCTGGATGTGATAGACCTCGCCGGTGAATTCGCGCACCGTGGCGTCGATGTCGGCCTGCGTCACGTCCTTGCGCCCGTAGTTGGGTCGCACCTGCTTGAACTCCTCGTTCGACGTGACCCAGATCGTGCCGTCGGGCGCCTTGAACACGCCGAACATGTGGCCCGGTCCGCTGCGATCCTTGTGCTGCACGTCGACGCTGCCCAGTGACGTGAAGCCGGCCTCGGTGAGCAGGCGCGTCTGCAGGTAGACCTTGCTCTCGCAGTCGCCGATGTAGCGGCCCGCGCGCTGGCCCTGCGACGTGATGTCGCTCCATTTGTCGGGCGAGCGCGACTCGATGATGGTGACTTGCGCGCCGCGTGCCTTGGCCGGCGTGCCCGCGTCGGCTGCCTTCTGTGCCGCGGCTGCGGAATCGAAGTCGTGCCGCTGCCCGTCGGCGCCCAGGTAGAACGCGCGCGGGTTGGGGTTGCGGTCGTACACCGGATCGGTGGGTCGACCGGCGGCGCTGTAGTGCATGATCGTGCCGCGCGTGATGTCGCTGGCCGCCTGCATGACCTGTTGCGCCGTCGGTGCCGGCTTGCCCTTTGCGGGGTGCGCAAGCTCGCGCATGTAGCCGGTGGCCTGTGCTTCGGTCGGCGGGTTCGACACGCCGCCGGGCATCGACGCCATGCGGTTGATCATCGCGGTGTTGGCCGCATAGCCGCTGAGGTCGTTGAGCCCTTGGTGGCCGCGTGCGCCCAGCCGCACCTCGTCCAGCTTCCAGCCGTTGCCATCGGCCCTGGCGCGCACGCCGAGCACGTGGGCCGTGGCCTGTTGCTGCTCGGTGAGCGGCGTCTTGTCACCCAGCGCCGGGAACGGCAAGCCGAGCTTGGCGAACTGCTTCTGCGCCTCCGGGTAGTCGCCCTTCTTCAGCGCGTCGGTCGCAGCCTGGAACACCTGCTGCGTGTACTTCAGGCGTCCGTGGTCCATCGGGCTGCCGGCGACGCGGAATTTCTGTGCGGTCTGGTTCAGCGCCTCCATCTGCTGCAGCTCCATCGGCGGGCCGGGCTTGACCGGCGGTGTGCTCGGCAGCTGCTGCCCTTGCACGGTGCCCGGCTTTTGGCCGCCGTACAGCGGGATGCCGGTGCCGGGCGGGCCGTCCGCGCGCGCCGTGTGCGGCGCCAACAGCGTGTCGGCGCCATGGCCGGCATCGGGCGCGAAGGCGGCGAACTGCTGCACCGCTTGGTGCAGATCGTTGAGCGCGAGCTTGGCCAACGGGTGTTCGGCGCCGTCGTGCGAGGGCTCTGTGGGCGCGTGTGGATGCGTTGCGTCGGCTTCGTGTGCCGCGTCTTGCGCGACCGCGGTGGCGCCGCCGGGCGAAGTGGAAGAAACAATGGACGTCATGGGATCACTCCTCGAATCGAGTCTGGTGGTGGCTGCCCGGTATCACGTGCGGAGGCGCGGAGTCCGGTCACGAAGGCGATTGCGGTCGTTCCCAATGGGCAACGGCTCACCGCGCGCACAGGCGCTGCTGCACGCGCAACGACACCGGTGATGGGTTGCAGCGCCGCTGCAACCGGTTCAATCGGCCGATGCGCCCACGCAGGGCACTCAGGGATCGGCGCGACTGAGCCCTTGCGGCCACAGCGTGGCCGCGCTCGCGAAGACCGATGCACCGGCCAGGGCGCGGCCATCGCGCGCGAGCTCGATCCACGCCAGCGTGTCGTGGTGTGCGCCGGGGATCAGATCCCTCGAGCGCTCATTGCGCAGCCAGCGGTGCAGCCGCTCGTAAAGCGGCGCATGGCGCTGCTGCACCCAGGCCAGGCCCACCAGATCGGCAAACGCTTCCTCGCGCCGCGTCGAGCGCATCTGGACATAGGCCTGGCGATCCTCGCGGCCCAGCGCCGCGGGTTCGCGTGCGACGAAGCCGGCGGGCAGCCCTTGCCAGGTGCCGTCGAGGTAGCGCTGGCAGTGGCCGAGTTCGTGCGCGGCCATCAGCTCGAGCGCTGCGTCGAGCAGATCGGCGTCGATGCGCTCCAGCGTGGCCTGTGCCTCGGGGTTGCCGCGCATCGACAGCACCAGCTTGCAGCGACCGTCGACGAAGGCGAGCGCCAGCGGCGCGGCGCCGGGCGCATCCTGCGGCTGCACCACGATGTCGAGCGGGATGCGGTTCTCCTTGGCATAGGCCACCACCGGCGCGGCGCCTTGCAGCCAGCGCACTTCGGTGGGCGTGAGCTCGCCCGCCAGGGCCGCCGCCGATGCACCCAGCCACAACCATGTCGCAGACCACCCCTTGCGCACCGCACACACCTTCCGCTGTCGAGGTGCGAATGGTCGCGCAGAATCGGGGCGGCTTAGGCGGCCGACGCGGCTCGATGGCGGTTGGCGTGGCGATGTTCACATGGCGCGCCCCGCTGCCGGGGCGCGCCGCGCTTGTCCGTCGGCGTCGATCGTGATCGTCGTCGTCGCGCTCGTCGTCTGTCGGCGTCGTGGGTTTGAGCGCCAAAGCGTGACGCTGGCACGCACGTTGCCCCGTGACGCTGTGCAACACCATCGCAGACGCCTTAAGCTGGCGGCGTCCGTTCCATCCGGAGTTTGACCATGGCTGTGAAACGCCCCGCATTGTTCACCTCGACTCTTGCTCTCGCGGCGGCGGCAGCGATGCTGGCCGGCTGCGCTTCCACGCGGCTGGACGCCCAGTGGGCCGATCCGCAGCTGTCGGCCAATCCATTGCGCGGGGCGCGTGTGATGGTGGTGTGCGAGGCCTATGACCTGGCGGTCAAGCGCATCTGCCAGGATCAGATGGCGGCCGAGGTGGTGGCGCGCGGCGGCACCGCGGTGCCGGGCCCCGACGAAGGCAGCGGCGCCCCGGTGCGCCCGCTGAACAACGACCAGTACATCGGTGCCGCGCGCAGTGCCGGTGCGAAAGCGGTGCTGACGCATTCGGTCACCGCCGCCGACGTGGCGGTGGGCGGCTCGGGCATGTCGGTCGGCATCGGTGGCTTCGGCTATGGCGGTGGCGGCCGCGGCTCGAGCGGCGGTGTCGGCGTCGGCGTGTCGATGCCGGTGGGCGGCCAGCAGTCGAACACCGGCTATGCGATGAACAGCCGCGTCACCGACGTGGGCAGCGGCAAGCTGCTGTGGACCGCCAAGGCCAGCGCGTCGCCCTCGTCCGACATCAGCGCGCAGTTGTCGGAGCTGACCAAGGTGGTGTTCGGCGCCGCCGACAAAGCGCAGTTGTTCTGACGCGTGCCGCGTCAGCGGCGCTCGCGCGCCGCCGGCGATGCATCGACCGCGCGTTGCACGGCGTCGAAGGCCGGGTCGCCGTCGAGGCGCGCCTCGGCCGGGTCGATCGCGATCGTTGGGTGGAACGCCTCGCGCGGTGTGCCGTTCACATGCAGCATCTGCTCTTCGCCGAGCTCGACATGCGCTTGCGAGGTCGGCAAGGTCTCGTGGGACAGCGCGCCCAGCAGATGTGCCATCGGTGAGCCGACCGTCGTGTGGCCAAGTGCATCGAAGCCGATCACCAGCCCTTCGCCCATGCTGCCGGTCCAACGGCCACAGAGCACGAACAAGCGGCCGTCGTAGTGCGGCGCGCGGGGCGCCACCAGCTCGACGAACTTGCGCGGCACGCCGAACCGGCGCTGCTCGCCGCTGACCACGTGCACCTGGTACGGCTGCTCGCGCGTGACGAAGTGGCCCATGATCGCGCGCGCCACCGTGGTGTTGCCGCCGCTCGGCGTCTGGCGCAGGTCGAGCACCAGCGCGCGTGTGTCGAGCAGGTCCTGCAGCGCCGCGTCGAAGCGTTCGCGCGTGTCGTCGCGGCCGAGCGAGTTGTTGAAGCGGATCAACCCGACGGCACCGCGCCGCTCGGCGACCACGGGGGGCGCGGTCGCCAATGCCCGTGCCAGCTCGTCGGGCGACTTCAAGCGGAACGTGCGTGGCGGGCCGCCGGCCACGCGCAGCACCATCTGGCGCGGCTGGCCCCGCACGCCGGCCAGTGCGAGGTTGAGCGCGTGTTGCGCCTGCACGCGCGACAGCGATTGCAAGGGCTGGCCGAGCAAGGTGGCGATGCGCGAGGCCGGGTCGTGTCCATCGACCGCAACCACCGCCGAGCCCACCGGCACACCTTGCGCCGCGGCATCGCTGCCGGCGCGCACGGCGCGGATCACGGCCCGCCCATCGGCCACCTCGCCGAACAGATCGGACGCCGTCGGCACCAGCCCGGGATCGTTCGGTGCGCCGGGTCCGACGTTGAAGTGCGGGTCGGCGAAGTTGCGCGCCACCGTCTTGAGCAGCGCGATGAAGGCGGCGCGGTCGCGCGCCGTTCGCGCCAGCGGCTCGAAGTGCGCCAGAATCTTCGGCCCGTCGACGCCGGGGCGCTCGAAGTAGGCGTAGTCCAGGCGCAGCAGCTCGGCGAACTCGTGCCAGGCCTTCGCGGCGTCGAGCGGCGTTGCCGCGCTTGCCGAGTCGCCGTCGACGGCGTTCGCGTGCCCGCGCGGCAGCGCGAGCGCCATCGGCAGCGCCGCGAAGGTGCGCCGCTTCACGCCATCTCCGGCCGGCCGCCGGGTCCCCAGATCGACTCGGGTCGGGTGCGCGCATCGCGCGCAGGCCACTTGCCGTGACTCGCCTGGTGCAAAAAATCCTCGAGCAGGCGGTTGAACAGCGCCGGCTCCTCCAGGTTCACCGCGTGTCCGGTGCAGGGCACGATCGCCAGGCCCGCGGTCGGCACCGTGCGCTTGATCAGCAGCGACGGTTCCAGGCACGGCTCGTCTTCGTCGCCGCTGATCACGAGCAGGGGCACATCGATCGATGCCATCCGGTCGGTCAGCTCGTACAGGCACGGCCGACGTGCCTGGTAGCCCTCCATCGTGTTCGCCGAACCCGCGGCCGAGTGCTCGGCCAACTGGCGCGCGAACTCGGCGAAGCCGCGCGGGTCCTTGCGCAGGAACTGCAGGCGCGACGCGCCGTGGCCGTAGGTGGCCGCGAGGTGGGCCATGCCGTCGCGCCGGATGCTTTGGGCCAGCGCCGCGCAGTCGCGCTGGAAGCGCCGGTACTGGGCCGGGTGCGCGCCCGAGCCCACGCCCACCAGCGTGAGCGACAGCGCGCGTGAGTTGGCGGCCGACGTGCCGTGCTGCAAGCCGAAGTGCAGCGTGGCGAACGCGCCCATCGAGCAGCCGACGATGTGGGCCTGGCGAATCTCCAGTGCATCGAGCACCGCGCGGATGTCGTCGCGCTGGCGCGCTTGGTCGTAGGGGTCGGGTCCATCGGGCACGCCGCTCGGCGGGTAGCCGCGCGCGTTGTAGGCGATGCAACGGTGCGTGCGTGCGAAGTGGCGCAGCTGCGGTTCCCAGCTGCGGTGATCGCCGGCGAACTCGTGCACGAACACGATCGGCGTGCCGCTGCCGGCTTCTTCATAGTAAAGGCTCACGCCGTCGTCGGTGCTCAAGGTCGGCATGCTCGCTCCTGTTCAAAGGCCGGCGGCGCACAGCCGGCGGCAAGGCCATTGTGCGTGCACCGCAACGTGGCGGTGGCTGTCACGCTGGTGCCGCTGCCCTGTGCCACGCTGGCACACCGTGCCGAATGCGCCACCAGGGTCTGCCCGATGGAAGCCCGCGCCGCCGCTGCGCACACTGCTTGCATTGCCCGGAGGTGCGCATGTCGAAGCTGCCCGTCATCCTCGCCCGCGGCATCCGAATCACCATCAAGCCGCGGCACTTGTTCGCGGCCGCGTTGTGCGCGCTGCTGATGTTGTTGCTGTGGGGCTTTGTCGCGGTGCTGCAGCAAGGGGTCGAGCGCGGCGACCGCATGCGCGCCGACCAGCTGCGTGCGGCGACGCAGTCGCCCGCCCCGAGGGCGAAGATCACGCCGGTGAACACGGCCAAGGCCGAGGCGATACGGCCCTAGCGGTCGCGCGCGCCGCAGCGGCGCGCTCCACACTCAATCGGCGTTGCCGAACAAGTCCTGCGCGATGCCGGCGGCCGAGAACAGGTAGTCGCGCGAGGATTCGATCTCGCGGCGCAGCCGGTTGAGGTTGACGTCGAGCAGCCGGCCCTTCCACTTGCGAATCTTGCCGGCCACGATCACCGTCTCGACGTTGGTGCGCTCCATCAACGACACCACCGCGCCCGGCACGTGGTTGAGCGGCGCGACGTTGATCGCCTGCGCATCGAGGATCAGCACATCGGCTTCCAGGCCGGGCGTGAGCGAGCCGACCTTTTTCTCCAGGCGCAAATCCCTGGCGCCGTTGACGGTGGCATAGCGCAGCACGTCGCGTGTGTTCAGCAGCTTGGGCTTGTCCTTCGTGGGCGTGGGCCACTGGTTGGGCGGGTTGAAGTCGCCCTGCTCGAGCACCATCTGGTTCACCACCATGCGCTGCATCGTCATCATCGAGCGCATCTGCGTGAAGAAGTCGGCCGTCATCGTGCATTCGACATCCACGCTCAGCGACGGCTCCATGCCGAGCTGCTGCAGCTTGAGGATCGGCGGGATGCCGTGGCGCATGTTCATCTCGATCGGCACCGCCAGCGACACCGATGCGCCGACCTCCTTGACCTTTTGCCACGCCAGGTCTGACATGCCGGTCATGTGGATGAACAGGTTGTCCGAGCCAAGGCCCAAGGTGCCGCTGTCGCCGCCTTTGCCCTGGGCGAGCAGGTCGAAAGTGGGCCGCATGCCGAACGGCGACAGGATGTGGGCCGCGATCGGCAGGCCGAGGTCGCGGCCGATCTTCCAGGCCTTTTCGTAGCCGGGCAGGTAGATCTCGCCGCCCATGATCATCGTCACCAGCTGGTCGTTCGACGAGAACCAGCGGTTGCGGATGCGCACCGCGTCGTCGGGGTACTTGTTGTCCGGATTGCTGCCGATCACCGAGGCACCGGCGCTCTCGAAGTAGCCGAACGCGGCGCGACGCCCGGTGTCGAACAAGGCCTGGATGGCGGCGTCGGAGTGCTGCGGCGAGTGGTGGATCTGCGACACGTCGTGCACCGTGGTCACGCCATCGTCGAGTTGCGCCAGTCCGCCGAACAGGTGGTTGATGTACACGTCCTGCGGGCGGTACACCGGCGCGAAGCGCAGCAGGATGTTCTCGAAATAGGTCTGGTTTCCGCTCGGGGTGTCGGAGCCGTCGTTGATCAGCAGCCCATCGGCGAGCCAGCTGCGCAGCGCGGTCTCGAACAGGTGGTGGTGCGTGTCGATGAAGCCCGGCATCACGATGCGGCCGCGTGCATCGATCACCGCGGCGCCGCCGGCGTTGATGTGGCGGCCGACCGCGACGATCTTCTTGCCTTCGATCAGCACGTCGCCGGTGGCGAAATTGCCGACGCGTGGGTCCATCGACATCACTGCGCCGCCGCGGATCACATAGCGGCGGCCATGGCGTCCGCTGTGCTCGGGCCCGTCATCGTCGCCGTGCGCGCGCGCCGGGGCGTTGAACAACGCCATGCCCGCGGCCGCGGCGACGCCGGCCCCGGTGCTGGTCTTGAAGAACTGCCGGCGCGATGACGCCGCGTGCGGTTGCAGCCAACCGCGTTCGCACAGTTTGCACATGGGTGTCGTCTCCTGTGTGGCGCTGAGCGCCTTCTTGGGTGGATGTACTTCGAACGCCGTGTCGCGCGCCCATCGTCGCCGATGTGCCGCGCGGGAATCAGCGGGAAAGCCCGTGCCGATTGCAGCGCGCGGGCGCGAGCCTCGTCGGTGCAGGGCCTTTCGCCCACGCGCGGGCTGCGATGGGCGAGCGGTGGACGCGGCTTGGGCAGACGCCCAATGAAGACACAGCGAAGACACGGCGCGCGTCGCAGCGGTCGCTGGCTGGGACTGCTCGAGCGCGCAGGGCACGCATGCCGCATCGTCGCGGGAGCCGAGCGTGTTGGTAAATCCTACCGCCGCAAAAACTGCTTTGCGGTTCCGAAAACCCCACGCGACGACACCGTTCGTCACACGGGTTCCCGATGCGACTCGGGCGGCACGGCACAATCGGGCCCATGCCAAACATTGCTTCTCTCTTAAAGAGCGAAATCGCTCGCGTCGCCCGCAAGGAAGTTCGCGGCGAAACCGTCCACCTGAAAAAGGCCGTCAATGCCTACCGTTCCGAGATCGCAGCCCTCAAGCGCCGCGCGCAGGCGCTCGAACAGCAACTGCGGCGCTTGAGCAAGCGCGCCGGCAAGGCCGAGCCGATGGCCAATGGGCACGACGATTCAGCCGAGCAGCCGTTCCGCTTCAGCGCCAAGGGTCTGGCATCGCACCGCAGGCGCCTTGGGCTGTCTGCCCACGATTGTGGGCTGTTGCTCGGTGCCTCGGGCCAGTCGGTTTACAAGTGGGAAGAAGGCGAAGTGCGGCCGCGCGCCAAGCACATGCCCGCCATTGCTGCGCTGCGCGCAATGGGCAAGAAAGAAGCCGGCGCGAAGTTGGCCGAGCTGCGCTAGCGGTAGCATGTGCCGCAGGAGGCGGCGTTCGCCTCCAAGGAGCGGCGCATGCAGATCACCGACGTGCTGGGTCAGTTGGGCGGCCTGCAGTCCATCGCACGGGAGTTGGGCGTGAGCGAGGCGCGCGCCACCGCCGGCGCCGATGCGCTGCTGCCCGCGATCCTCGGCGGCTTCAAGAAGCAGGCACAGGCGCAGCCCGCCGGACTCGACGGCCTGGGCGGGCTGCTCGGCCAGTTGGGCGGCGGCGGTCTGCTCGACAACGTGCTGTCGCCGCAGCCCACCGATGTGGGCCAAGGCAACGACGTGCTGGGGCAGATCTTCGGCTCCAAGGACGTGAGCCGCACCGTGACTCAAAGCGCGGCCGCGCGCACCGGGCTCGACCCGGCACTGCTGCGGCAGATGCTGCCGATGCTGGCGATGCTGGTGGCTGGCTTCATGGCCAAGCAGCAGGGGGCCGCCGCGGTCACCGAGGGTTCGGCGACGACGGCCGGTGGCGGATTGGGCGATCTGCTGGGCGGCCTGCTCGGTGGCCGCGCCGGCGCGGCGGCGGCGCCGGGCGGCGGGCTGGCCTCGATGCTCGACTTCAACGGCGACGGCAACGCGCTCGACGACATCCTGCGCATGGCCGGCAAGGCCATGCGCTGAGGTGCCGTCGCGTCACTGCCCCGCGGGGCCGTTGCGCGACTTGATCAGGCGCGGCAACAGCATGCCCACCTGTTCGCGGTACAGGCGGTAGCGCGCGCCGAACTGCGCCACCAGGTCACGCTCCTCGAACCAGATGCCGATCAGGATGTAGCCGGTGGTGGCGATCGCGAACAGCAGGTGCCCGGCGCTCATCTGCGGCGTGGCCCAGAAGGCGAGCACGAAGCCCAGGTAGATCGGGTGCCGCACGTGGCGATAGAAGCCCGGCGTGCGGAACTCGGGCTCCGGGATGTCGCGGCCGAGCAGGTTGGCGAACACCTGGCGCAGGCCGAACAGCTCGAAGTGATTGATCAGGAACGTGCTGATCAGCAGCACCGCCCAGCCGGCCCAGAACACGATGTGCAGCGCCGTGCGGCCGATCGGGTTGTCGACCTGCCAGATCACCGGCTCGGCGATCGGGCGCCATTGCCACAGCAGCAGCGCCAGCACCGCGGTGGCGGCGAGCACGAAGGTGCTGCGCTCGACGGACTCGGGCACGATGCGCGTCCACCAGCGCTTGAAGCCGCGCCGCGCCATCACGCTGTGCTGCACGGCGAACAGGCCGAGCAGCGCCACGTTGACGAGCAGCGTTTCCAGCAGCGGTGCGCTCGCGCCGCTGTCGATGGTCTTCGGCAGCAGCGGCAGGTTGCCCACGAAGCCGATCGCGTAGACGAAGGTGACGAGGAAGAACACGTAGACAAGCAAGCCGTACAAGAAGCCAAAGGCAGCCATGGCGACACTCCAGTTGAGAAGTCGAGGGACGAGCCGTTCCGACGACCGGTGCTGAACGGCAGCGCCGATCGGGCAGGGCGAACACAGCCGGACCGCACGCAGGGTGCGATCGCTCCGCTGATGAAAAAGTCGCGCGCGGCGCGCGCTACGGCACTTCACCGCCCGGCGGCGTGTGCGGCGGGCGGCAAGGGGCCGGCCGCCGCGGCTGCGGCGTGCGCGTGGCCTGTGGTGCGCGGTCGAGGGTCATGGCGTGGCGAGCGATGCGGACCGGCTGCGGTCAACGCGCCCACTCGCGGTTGTCGAGCACCTGCGCGATGCGCAGCGCGGCGCGCCGCGCGCCATCGGTCTCCACCGGCCGGTAGCGCACCGGCTCGTGCATGGCGCTCAGCGCGCGCTCGGCCAGCGTGTCGGGGTCGAGCGTGGCGTAGTCGAGCGAGCGGTCGGCCTGGTAGTTGGCCAGGCGCTGCCGCACGTGCACGCACTGCTCGAAGTGGCGCTGCAGCGGAAAGCTGAGGAACGGTCGGCGCGTGGCGACCAGCTCCATCGTGGTCGACAGGCCGCCTTGCACCAGCGCCAGGTCGCAGCACGCGAGGTGTTCGTACAGGTTGTGCACGTAGGGCCTGACCTCGAGCCCGGGCAGCTGCGGAAGATCCTTCGGGTCCAGACGCGGGCCGGCCACCAGGATCAGGCGCAGCTCGGGCAGCTGCGCGCTTCATGCGCGGGAACGCCTGCGCGATGCGCTGCAGCAGGTGGCGCCCGGTCGACGTGCCGCCGACGGCGGCGATCGCGACCTTCTCGTCGGCCCGGTAGCCGTGCAGCGCACGCAAGCGCTCGGTGTCGGCCAGGGTCTTGGGATCGAACGGCAGGCAGTAGCCGCAGTAGCAGAAGTTCTTGTCGGTCCAGTCGCGGATGCCGGGCAGGCCGGGGCCGAACGGCTGTTCGGTCACGTCGTCGCGGTTGCCGACGAAGATCGCGGCGTCGCGCAGGTACGGATAACGCGCCACGTGCTCGATGTCGTCGGCGTTGCGGTCGGCGCACAGCAGCGCCTCGCGCTCGTTGCCCGGCTCCATCGGCAGGCAGCCGACGAAGTCGGTGAGAAACACGAACGGCTGGCGCTTGAGCTCCGGGTTCTCGTGGTAGTAGTAGTCGACATCCCACGCCTCGTCGCCGATCACGAGGTCGTAGTGCTCGGCCTCCATCAGATCGACGAAGGTCATGAAGTTGTTGGTCATGATCTCGTCCATCGTGCGCAGCGCGAAGAACGCACTCAGGTCGTGCTCGCCGGCCATGCCCTCGAAGTGTTGGCTCTCGTTGGCGAGCCGCTTGGTGATCGGGTGCAGCTTCTCGCCCTCACGCTCCAGGTAGCGCGCCGCCGGGTCGACGGTGAACCAGTCGATCTGCAGATCGGGCTGCAGCTTGCGCAGCTCGCGCGCGATCGCGAGGTCGCGCTGCACGTGGCCGAGGCCGATCGGGCTCGAGATGAACAGCGCCTTGCGCTGCCGTTTCATGCCGCGCACCCAGCTGCGGGTGGCCGGCGCGCCGGCGACGAAATCGCGCACCGCGCGGTTGAACGACACCGGATCGCGCGCCGCCGTCACGTGGCCGCCACCGCCGATCGTGAGCAGCTCGCGCGCCCGGCACCAGCGCCGTGGATCTCGCGCCCTTTGACATGCGGCACGCGGCGGTCGTCGTCGCCGTGGATCACCAGCGTGGGGCAGCGTCACGCGGCGCGCGTGGTCGCGCAGGTCGTGGTTGATCCAGGCCTGGCGCACCCACTGGATCACGTCGCGATCGGTGGCCCAGCCGTAGCGCACGCCGTCCTCGTAGGGCTTGGTCGAGTGCGGCTCGCTGAAGATGCACGACATGAAGTAGTCGATGTAGCCCGGCCAGTCGCGCGCCAGCAGGTCGGTCTCCTGTCGCATGCGCTTGGCCATCGCCTCGGCCTGCACCAGCGAATCGGCGAAGCCGCCCGCCGTGATCACGATGGCTCACGCGTTGCGGCTGCTCGGCGGCCAGCCGCAGCACCATCATGGCGGCCGCCGAAATGCCGACCAACGCCACGCGATCGATCGCCAACGCATCGAGCACGGCGACGAAGTCGTCGTGGAAGTGCTCGAAGCTGTAGGCGTCCTGGCCCTCGCGGCCGGTCCGAGCGGCCGTTGCCGCGCCCGTCCATCGTCAGCACGCGAAAGTGCTGCGACAGGTAGGGCACCGCGGCCTTGAGCATCTGCGAGTGCACGATCTGGAACGGCTGCGCGAAGGCGAGCCACGGACCGCTCGTGCCCCACTGGGCCGCGTAGAGCTTGACGCCGTCGCGCTCGACGAAGCGCTCCTGCACCGGCTGCACGGTCTGGAACGGCACGCGGTCGGCGGCCGGGCACGGCGCCGGCCTCGGGCAGCGCGCCGGCGATGCGGCCGAAAGCGCTCGGGCAGCGGTGGGTCGTCGCGGGCCATCAGCGACTCCTCTTGCGTCGCGGCCTTGCGCGCCGTGGCCTTGCGCTGCACCGGCAGCGGCCTTGCGCGCGGGCTTGCGCGGCGCGGCGCTCGCGCGCGCATCGAGCGACTCCAGCAGCGACTGCACGGCGTCGAGCGCGGCGCGGTGCGTGGCTTGCTCTTCCTTCACGCCGAGCAGATCGGCGAACTCCATGCCGAGCCAGAACTCGCAGATCCAGCAGGCGATGACCTCGGCGCTGAAGCACGCGCGGCAGCTCCACGCCCTGCGCCTTGCGCGGCCGCCAGCGCCTCGCGCACCGCCTCGAGCACGAGCTGCTTCCATGCCAGCAGGCGCGGCAGGAACTTGTCGCGCAGTTCGGCGTTGGACAGGCTGGCCGCCCACAGCTCGGCCTGCACACGCACGAAGCCCGAGCCGAGGTCGCTCTCGTAGAAGCGGCGCGCATCGGCCCACTTCTGCGCGAAGCCGCTCGGCGCCTGGTACATCGCCGCCTGGCGCGCCAGCAGGCGCTGGTTGGCGGCGTCGAGCACGGCGATCACGAGCTGGTCCTTGGTGCGAAAGTGGTAGTTGATCAGCGCGTGGTTGACGCCGGCGTCCCTGGCGATCTCGCGCACGCTGAGCGCCGCGTAGCCCTCGGTGGCCAGGCGCCGGAACGCGGCGTCGAGGATCTTGGCGCGCGTGTCGCCGCGCTCGGCGTCGCCGAACAGGCGCGGCTCGGTGGGCGGCGCGGCGCTGGCGCGGGTGGCGGGCGATTTGTCCATCTGGTTTGAACACACGGTTTATACGAGTGTTCAAATTCTAGGCGATGACGGCGCGCTGTCAAGCACCCGCGAACGGGTGGGCTGCGCGCCTGTCCGGTTCGTGCATCCTCGTTGCGTGGCGTCGGTCGAAAGGAACTCCATCATGTCGACCACCATCCCGTTGCCGATCGCTGCCGCTCGGCGGCCGTCCGAGCTGTTCGCCCGCGCGTGGGCCGTGCTGCCGCCGGCGCCGGCACCGACGCCATCGACTCCGCTGCTGGCTTCGGCGCATCGGCTGCTGCGCGACGTCTGGGCGGGTTGGCGCGAACGGCGCCTGCGCAGCGCCACGCGGCGTGCGCTGTTGCAGCTCGACGACCGCACGCTGCGCGACATCGGCATCGTGCGTGCGGAAGTCGAGTCGCTTGCGGCCGAAGCCCACGGCGGTGTCGCGGCGACACGGGCACGCTTGCTGAGGCAGCAGGCGATGCCGATGGCCTGAAAGGCGCCGGAGGCCGCACGCGACGGCTCGGCCACAATGGCGCTTTTCACGCCACTGTCGAAGGCCGTGCCATGTCGTTGCCCGCATTGCCCCTGGACCCACAGGTCGTGCACGCCCTGTCGGGCGTGTCGACCGCCACGCTGACCACGGTGCTGCTCAAGCACGGCCTGCGCAACGTGTGGCTGCGCGGCACGCGCCCGCTGCGCGAAGGGCAGCCGCGTCTGATCGGGCGCGCATTCACGCTGCGTTTCGTGCCGGGCCGCGAAGACCTCGCCACGCCGGCTTCGTGGGGCAACCCGATCTCCACGCGCGCGGCCATCGAAGCGATGCCGGCCGGCTGCATCGCGGTGGTCGGCGCGCTGGGCACCACCGACGCGGGCATCTTCGGCGACATCCTGTGCGCGCGCATGCAGCGCCGCGGTGTGGCCGCGCTCGTCACCGACGGCGTCGTGCGCGACGTGGCCGGTGTGCTGGGCACCGGCCTGCCCGTGTGGTGCCAGGGCACGGCGGCGCCGCCGTCGGTGGCCGGGCTCACGTTCGTGGGCTGGCAGGAGCCGGTCGATTGCGGCGGTGTGGCCGTGTTCCCCAACGACGTGATCGTCGTCGACCAGGATGGCGCGGTGCTGATCCCGCAGGCGATGCTGGGCGAGGTGATCGACGCGTCGGTCGAACAGGAGCGGCTCGAGGGCTGGATCATGACGCAGGTGGATGCCGGCGCTGCGCTGCCGGGCCTGTACCCGCCCAACGACGACAACAAGGCGCGCTACCAGGCCTGGGTCAAGAACCAGGCCGCCAAGCGCTGAACCATCCCACGAACAGCAGGAGACCCGCGTGATCGAGCAGCACATCGACCTCCCGACCGCCGACGGCGCGATGAACACCTTTGTCGTGCACCCCGACGAGGGCGGGCCGTTCCCGGTGGTGCTGTTCTACATGGATGCGCCGGGCAAGCGCGAGGAGTTGCACGACATGGCGCGCCGCATCGCCGCGGTGGGCTATTTCGTGGTGCTGCCCAACCTGTACTACCGCCGCACGCGCCAGTACGAGCTGAAAGAGCGCACCGAGGCCAACATGGCGGTGATGTTCGAGCACATGAACTCGCTCGGCTACAAGACCACGGTGTGCGACACCGAAGCGATGCTGAAGCATGTCGATGCGCAGCCGCAGGCCGACAAGAGCCGCATCGGCGCGGTGGGCTATTGCATGAGCGGGCCGTTCGTGGTGTGGGCCGGCGCGGCGTTCCCCGAACGGCTGCGCTGCATCGCGTCGATCTACGGCGCCAACATGGTCAACGACAAGCCGAACTCACCGCACCGCATGGTGAACAAACTGAAAGGCGAGGCCTACTTCGCGTGTGCCGAGATCGACAAGTGGGCGTCGAAGGAGCAAGTGGCCCAATTGCAGGCGGCCCTGCAGGATGCCGGCGTGAAACACCGGGTGGAGTGGTACCCCGGCGCCGAACACGGCTTCGCGTTTCCGCAGCGGCACTGCTTCCACAAGCCGTCGGCCGAGCGCCACTGGGTGCGCCTGTTCGACCTGTTCGAACGCAATCTGCGCCGCGCGGCTTGACGCGACGCACAGCGGCCGCGCGTCAGCGCTCGCAGCCGCCCGGCGTGACCGGGTGGCGCGCCTTGACGCAGCGATCGACCTTCACGTCCATCAGCTTGGCGCGGTTGTGCTCGACACGCCAGGCGAGCGTGAACGGTTTGACCCGTCCGCTCTTGGTCACGACGTAGGCATAGGCGATCTGGCCGGTGCTGTCGTCTTCGAACGTGGCACCCACCACGCGCCAGGCGCCCTCGAGCCGATCGGCGTCGGCGAAGAACGGCACCACCTCGGTGGCCAGGTAGTGCTTCAGCGCCATCTCGCCGTTGGCCTGCACCGGCACGTCGCCGAAGGTCTTGTAGATCGCATCGATGTTCTGCCCCTTGGCCAGTTGCACGAACGATTCGATCGTCGGCGCAGGGTCCTCCGCGGGCGCGCGTCTTGCGCAGCTTGAGCACGTTGCCCGTGCGCTTCACATCCGGTTTCGTGTCGGGCGCGGCGGGTGTGTCGTCTGCCGCCTGGGCGGTGGCGATGGCAAGACAGGCCAGCAAGGCCAGGGTGGCGATCGATCGGGCGTGCACGGCTGAGCTCTCGTTCGCGCAGCTTGCGCGGTGGCTGCCACTGTCGATGCGCCGCGCCGCGGCCGTCAATGCAAAGGCGGCCCGAAAGACCACGGATAGCGGTGCTTTTTCGCTGTTGCGCGGCGCGCGCCACAATCGGGCCCAGCGATCACGAGGAGCCCATGGCCAAGCCCGACGAACCCGCCGACACCGGTATGCGCAAAGGCCTCACCAGCTACGGCGACGCCGGCTTCTCGCTGTTCCTGCGCAAGGCGTTCATCAAGGGCGCGGGCTACACCGACGCGGCGCTCGATCGCCCGGTGATCGGCATCACCGACACCGGCAGCGGCTACAACCCGTGCCACGGCAACATGCCGCAACTCGTCGAGGCGGTGCAGCGCGGCATCATGCTGGCGGGCGGCCTGCCGGTGAAGTTCCCGACCATCTCGATCGGCGAGAGCTTTGCGCACCCGACGTCGATGTTCCTGCGCAACCTGATGTCGATCGACACCGAGGAGATGATCCGCGCGCAGCCGATGGATGCGGTGGTGCTGATCGGCGGTTGCGACAAGACCGTGCCGGCGCAGCTGATGGGCGCGGCGTCGGCCGGCATCCCGGCGGTGCAGCTGGTCACCGGCTCGATGCTCACCGGTTCGCACCGCGGCGAGACCGTGGGTGCGTGCACCGACTGCCGGCGTTACTGGGGCCGCTATCGCGCCGACGAGATCGATGCGCAGGAGATCGCGGCGGTCAACGACCAGCTCGTGGCCAGCGTGGGCACCTGTTCGGTGATGGGCACCGCGAGCACGATGGCCTGCATCGTCGAGGCGCTCGGCATGGGCGTGCCCGGCGGCGCGTCGCCGCCCGCGGTGACGGCCGATCGCATGCGCATCGCCGAACGCAGCGGCGCGGTGGCGGTGCAGATGGCGCGCAGCCGGCTCACCATCGACAAGATCCTCACCGCCAAGGCGTTCGAGAACGCGATGCGCGTGCTGCTGGCGATCGGCGGCTCGACCAACGGCATCGTGCACCTGACCGCGATCGCCGGCCGGGCCGGCTTCGAGGTCGACCTCGAGGCGCTGGATCGCATGGGCCGCGAGACGCCGGTGCTGGTGGATCTGAAGCCGTCGGGCCAGCACTACATGGAAGACTTCCACGCCGCCGGTGGCATGACGACCCTGCTGCGCGAGCTGAAGCCGCTGCTGCACCTCGATGCGCTCACGGTCACCGGGCGCACGCTGGGCGAAGAGCTCGAAGGCGCGGCGCCGGCCTTCACAGCAGAGCGTGGTGCATTCGATGGCGCAGCCGCTGTACCGCGAGGGCGGCATTGCCGTGCTGAAGGGCAACCTCGCGCCCGGCGGCGCGATCATCAAGCAGTCGGCCGCCGACGCCAAGTTGATGGAGCACGAAGGTCGCGCGGTGGTGTTCGAAGGCGCAGTCGATCTCGCGCAGCGCATCGATTCCGACGACCTCGACGTGTTGCCCGGCGACGTGCTGGTGCTCAAGCACATCGGACCCAAAGGCGCGCCCGGTATGCCGGAGGCCGGCTACATCCCGATCCCGCGCAAGCTGGCGCGCGCCGGCGTGAAGGACATCGTGCGCATCTCCGACGGCCGCATGAGCGGCACCGCGTTCGGCACCATCGTGCTGCACGTGACGCCGGAGTCGGCGATCGGTGGCCCGCTGGCGCACGTGCGCAACGGCGATCGCATCCGCTTGTCGGTGGCCAACCGCGAGATCAGCCTGCTGGTGTCCGATGCCGAGCTGGCCCGGCGTGCACAGGCGCAGCCGGTGCAGCCGCCGAGTGCCGAGCGCGGCTACCGCAAGCTGTTCCTGCAGACCGTGACGCAGGCCGATCAGGGCGTCGACTTCGACTTCATGCGCGCGGCGCAGATGCACGGCAAGGTGCCGAACGCCTGAAGCGCGGCGCGCCGGGGCGGGGGTGCGCGGCGTCAGCCGTTGCTGCCACCGTGGCCCGGGTCGTGCACGCGTTCCGCGGTGGGCGTTGTCTTGCGATCGTTCGACGGTCGGGCCGGCCAGACGAGCACGATGGCGCAGGCGGCGGCGCAGACCAGCATGGCGGTGATGATGATGTAGACGATGTCCATGCCGCGTACCACGCGAGGTCCGGCCAACCCGGACACCCTCCATCAGGGGCCCTAGATTGGGATCGGGCCGGTGTGCCCGAAACACGCTGGAGCAGCAGCGAGTGTTCTAGCGCGCCTTGGGCGCGAACACCGTGCGCAACGTGGCGCCGACGTCGCGCACTTCGGCGCCGGCCAGCACGCCCTTCTCGTGCAGCAGGCGGTGCAGACGCGGCAGGTGGTAGTGCGGCACCGCCGGGTACAGGTGGTGCTCGAGGTGGTGGTTCACGTGGTGCGGGAACAGCAGCGCACGGGCGAATGTGTTGGCGACCGATCCCCAGGTGCGGTTGCAACGCGCCGCGGTGAGCGGTGACGACAGATCGGTGACCGCACCGTGCTCGGCGATCGCGCGCAGGCGCAGGATGGGCTGCAACACCGTGACCATCGGCAGCAGCCACAGCACCGCGTACAGCAGCAGCGCGTGCAGGCCGCCGAGCGCCAAGGCCAGCAGCGGCGCTGCCGACGTGGAAGGCCACCACCAGCCAGCGATCGCGCCGTGCGCTGGCGCGCAGCGCGGGCGACGTGTCGTCGAGCGGGCGCGCGGCCCGCTGGGTGTCGGTGTTCAAGGCGGGCGCGCCGAAGAAGTAGGCAAAGGTCTTCCACGCGTTGACCCCGGCGAGGTCGAGCGCGAGCTTCTTCCAGAGGTAGGCCACGCCACGCGGATAGCCGCCGTGGATCGCGGTGTCGGGATCCTCTTCGGTGTACAGGTTGTTGTGGTGCAGCCGGTGGATCACGCGGTAGGTGCACATCGAGATGCCGCCGGCCATGCCGATGGTGCGGCCGAGAGCGTCGTTGAGGGCGCGCGACTTCAGCAGCCGGTAGTGCGCCGACTCGTGCGCGAGGATGAACAACGCGTGCTGCTGCACGCCGATGACCAGCACCGACAGTGCCACCCACGGGCTCGGCCACACCCACACGCCGAACGCGATCGCCAGCCCGATGGCACCGAAGGTCTGCGCCACGGCCAGCAGTGAACGGCCATCGTGGAGCTGCGTCAGCGGCGCGAGTTCGGCCGCGCTCAACACGCGTCGCGCGGCATCGTTGCCGGTGCCGACGCGCGCGCGGCCTGCTGCGAGCGGGCGCAGGTCTTCGCGAAACTCTTCGCCGCGAACCGGTGCGGATGCCATGGCGGCCGATTGTGCGCCGCCGGCATCCGCTTGGGTTCAGCCGTGTGTCAGTCGACCCACGGCCAGTGGGCTTGCCCTGGCGGCGGCGGCAGCCGCTTGCCGCCGGGTCCGTCGGCGAACGTCATCGGCGAGCGCGCCGGCTGTTGATGGATGCCGGCGGTGACAGGCGCCTTGATCGCCAAAGGGTTTTGTGGTGCTGCAGCGTGAGCGCTGCGCGGCCCATCAGAACTGCAGCATCAGAACTGCAGCGTCAGCCCGGCCATGCCTTCGAACTGCGTCATCGCGTCGCCCTTGATCTGCACCACGCAGCCGCCGGAGCAGAAGAACGAACCCTGGCTGTCGATCAGCGTCAGGTAGCCGCGCAACTCGGTGCGCAGCGCGAGCGATTTGCCGAGCGGAAACTGGTAGCCGATGCCGACGTTCATCGACGCGCGCACACGCGACGACGTGCCTTGCAGGGTCGGACTCAAGTAGGTGATGCCGAGGCCGCCGGCCACGTACGGGCCTTGATTGAGTTGGCCCTGGAAGTAGTTGAGGCCACCCAGGTGCACGTAGCTGATGCGCAGCGGCATCTCGGTGGGCGAGCCCGGCGTCGACGTCGGCGCGAGTTCCAGCTTCGTGCGCTGGTGCGACAGCAGCAGCTGGAACAGCCGCGCGCCGTCGTACGGCCAATCGATGCCGATGCGACAGCGCGCCGCTGGATCGCAGGTCGGCGTCGGCAGGCGGCGTGGTCGCCTGCTCGAAGCCGTTGCCGGCGCGTGCGCCGCCGTACAACGTGATGGCCGATTGGGCGTGTGCGGCGCCTGCGCCGAGGATCAGCGCGGCCGCGAGCGGCAAGCAACGAGGGTCGAGCATGCGGCGATGGTAGCCGCGCCGCGTGCATGACGCGCGCAAACGGGCGTAGCATCGCGCCGACCGAAGGGACGCCCAATGGCTCCATCCGACGCCGCCGCAGTCAAGCCACCGGCCGATGTGCGGCGCGACATCGCACATCGGGTGGCGCTGGCGCACGAGCCGCTGTTGCCCGGCGCGCTCGCCGCGATGGTGTTCGGCTCCACCGTCGATGGCATGGCCGATGGCCGCTCCGACCTCGACATGGGAATCGTGTTCGACGAGCTGCCGGCCGAAGACGAATTGCGCGCCGCCTGCCAAAGCGCCGGCGGCGCCGCGTGGAGCTGGCACAACGGCAACCTGCATGAAGAGGGCATGGCGGTCGGCTTCGACCTCGAGGGCATCGAGGTTCAGATCGCCTACAGCAACCCGCTGATCCTGCAGCGCGACCTCGACGAACTGCTGGTCGACCACAAGCCCGATACCTTGAACCACAAGGTGGCCGAGGGCCTGCTCAAGGCCGAGCCGTTGATCGCGCCGGAGCGCCTGGCCGCGTGGCGCGCCCAGGTGGCGCGTTATCCGCAGGGGCTGGCCGACGCGATGATGCGCCACCATCTCGCCGAACCCACGCCGTGGAAGTGGTTCGGTTACCTGCTGCAGCGCGACTCCGCGCTGTGGTGCCGCGAGCTGCTGGTCGATGCGTGCTATCGGTTGTTCGGCGTGCTGGCCGGCTTGAACCACCGCTACTACACCGTCTTCCAGTTCAAGCGCATGCACCGCTTTGCCGGCGAGCTGCGACACGCGCCGCCGGATCTCGCCGATCGTGTCGAGGCGCTGCTGGTGGCGCCGCTGCCGGAGGCGTTTCGCGCCCTGCATGCACTCGACGGTGAAGTGCTGGCGCTGCTCGCTGCCCATGCGCCGCACATCGACTGCAGTGCCGCGCACGACCGGCGCACACGTTTCAACGTGCCGCCGGCCTGAGCGCAGTCAGCCTCGGGCAGTGCGATGCCCGCCGCGCGCGCGGCGGCGCGCACCGGCTCGGGCCAGTTGATCATGCCGGGGTCGTGCCCGCTGGCGATGCCCACCAGATAGGCCGGCTCGGCACCCACGTTGCGAAAGCCGCGCGACACACCGGGCGGGATGCTGATGGTGTCCCAGCGCTGCAGGCGCAGCGAGCGTTCGCCGTCGGGTCCCCAGAACACCTCCCAGGTGCCGCTGAGCGGCATGAACACCTCTTGCGTCAGGTGGTTGTGCAAGGGCGCCGACTTGCCCGGCTCGCAGCACACCAGGTTGAGGTGGAAGTCGGCAGCCGCCAGCGGCGCATCGGGCGGCGTGCCGAGCACACGATAGGTCGTGCGCTCGCAGCCCGGGATGCCGGCATCGACGTAGTCGGCGGTGGGCTGCAGCGCCGCGAAGCGGGCGACGCGCGCTTCCATTTGCTCCAGTGACGGGTTGGCAGCGGTGATCGGGGCCATCGCGGTCATGAACAGCCTCTCGCGCGTGAGGTGGGGCCGCTCACGATGCGGCGTAGTGCGAGGCGAAGCGCTGGCGCAGCTCGCGCTTGAGCAGCTTGCCGCTCGGGTTCTTCGGCAACGCGTCGACGAACAGCACGCGCCTTCGGGCACCTTGAAGGCCGCCAGGCTGCTGCGCGCGCAGTGCGCGAGCACGCGCGCCTCGTCGAGCGTGTGGCCGGCCTTGACCACCACCACGGCCGTCACCGCCTCGATCCAGCGCGGATGCGGCAGGCCGATCACCGCCACCTCGCTCACGCCCTGCGCAGCCGGTAGATCGCTTCCTCGACCTCGCGGCTGGCGACGTTCTCGCCGCCGGTCTTGATCATGTCCTTCTTGCGGTCGACCACCGTGATGTAGCCCTCGGCGTCGATCGTCGCCAGGTCGCCCGAGTGGAACCAGCCGCCCTCGAACGCGGCCGCCGTGCGTTCGGGGTCGTTGAAGTAGCCCAGCAGCAGCTGCGGCGAGCGGTGCACGATCTCGCCCACTTCGCCGGCCGTGACGTCGTGCATGCGCGTCGTCGACCACGCGGGTCTCGACGTTGAGCGCCGGCCGTCCGGCCGAGCCCGGCTTGCGCAACTGGTCTTCGGGCTTGAGCACCGTGGCCAGCGGCGCGATCTCGGTCTGGCCGTAGAAGTTCCACAGCCGCACGTCCGGCAGGCGCTCGGTCAGCTCGCGCAGCACCTCCACCGGCATGATCGACGCGCCGTAGTAGCCCTTGCGCAGCTGGCGTCAGGTCGGTCGCGGTCGAACAGCGGCGAGCGCAGCAGCCGATCCACACCGTGGGCGGCGCGAAGAACGACGCTGATGCGGTGCCGCTGCGAGCAGCGGCAGCAGGTTGTCGGGCGTGGGCGTGGCGGTGATCACGCTGCTCGCGCCGAGGTAGACGCAGGGCCCGAGAAACACGTCGAGCTGCGCGCAGTGGTACAGCGGCAGCGCATGCAGCACCCGGTCGTCTGCCGCCATCTCGCCGTCGACGATGCAGCTCACGTACTGGTCGATCACCGCGCCGTGGGTCAGCATCGCGCCTTTCGGCGCCGACTCGGTGCCGCTGGTGTAGACGATCTGCAGCAGGTGGTCGCGGCCGATCTCGGGTTCGGGGCAGGCCGCCGTGCTGTCGGCCAGCGCATCGAAGCGCAGGTGCATGCCGTCGGGTGCCGCGCTGCCCGCCTCCGACGGCAGCCACAACAGGCGTTCGACCGCGGTGTCTCGCGCAGCGGCGTCGCGGCCGAGCGCGGCCAGGCCGCTGTCCACTGCCAGCAGCCTGGCGCCGGCGTGGCGCAGGATGTAGGCCGCCTCGTCGGCGTTGAGCATGAAGTTGATCGGCACCAGCACCGCGCCGATGCGCGCCAGCGCGAAGCGCAGCGCGGCGAACGCGTGCGAGTTGCGCGCCAGCACCGCGACGCGGTCGCCCGGCTGGACCGCCTCGGCATGCAAGCCGGCCGCCAGGCGCGACACCACGCCGTCGAATTGCGCCCAGGTCCATGCGGTATCGCCGCAGCGGATGGCGGGTTTGTCGGGCAGGCGCGCGGCGGTGCGGCGCAGCAGGTCGGCCAGGGTTTGGCGGCGCAGGGCGGTGTCGGTCATCGAAGGGGCCTTGGATGCTTGCTGGCTCCACTGTAGGCGCAGCCGCCAAGGCCCTGGGGCCGGGTCGCTGCTCTTGCGCGGAGCGGGCCACTCGCTCCAATAATCGCGCCTCGCTGGCGTGGTGGGCCGGCCCAACCCGCAAAGGAGGGTCGCATGAAGTCCTATGGCGCAGAGTTTCTCGGCACGTTGTGGCTGGTGCTCGGAGGGTGTGGCAGTGCAGTGCTGGCGGCCGCGTTTCCGCAGGTGGGCATCGGGCTGCACGGCGTGTCGCTGGCGTTCGGGCTGACCGTGCTGACGATGGCCTATGCCATCGGCCGGATCTCGGGCGCCCACTTGAATCCGGCGGTGTCGATCGGCTTGTGGGCGGCCGGCCGTTTCCCAGCCAAGGAGCTGGCGCCCTACATCGTGGCGCAGGTGTTGGGGGGCATCGCGGCGGGAGGCATCCTGTACGTGATTGCCAGCGGTGCACCGGGCTTCGACGTGTCGAAAGGCTTCGCGTCCAACGGCTACGGTGCGCACTCGCCCGGCGGTTATTCGATGACCGCCGCGCTGGTCACCGAGGTCGTGATGACGGCGTTTTTCCTGATCGTGATCATCGGTTCCACCGACAGGCGCGCGCCGCCGGGCTTTGCGCCGATCCCGATCGGGCTGGCGTTGACGTTGATCCACCTCATCAGCATTCCGGTCACCAACACCTCGGTCAATCCGGCGCGCAGCACCGGCGTGGCGGTGTTCGTGGGCGACTGGGCGCTGGCGCAACTGTGGCTGTTCTGGGTGGCACCGATCGTCGGCGCCGTGATCGGTGCGTTTGCATACCGGTCGATCGCCGACGAACACACCGAGGTGGCCCAGGCGGTGAGTGCGAAGGCCTGATTCGTTTCGTTGCGACGCCGTGTCGGTGACAAGGATGTGCCGCACCGGCGCTTGACTTGTCCGGCACGGCCCGGACACTCCGGTGCGATGAAACGCAGGACGGTCTTGCAACTGGGCGGCGCGAGCGCGCTGTGCGGCCTGGCAACGCAGGCCCTGGCGCAGCGTGAAGGCGCGGCATCGGCGGTGGGTCCCACGCCGCGCGGCGCACCCACGCTGGCCAGCGGCGGCGCGTTGCCGCGCGTCGGCCTGGGCAGCTGGATCACGTTCAACGTCGGCAACGACGCCGCCGCGCGCATGCAATGCGCCGACGTGATGGCGGCGTTCTTCACCGCCGGTGGGCGCCTGATCGATTCGTCCCCGATGTACGGCTCGTCGCAGGCCGTGATCGGCGAAGGGCTCAAGAAGCTCAACATGCTCGGCCGCGTGTATTCCGCCGACAAGGTGTGGATCGCACCGGCGTCGCGCGGCGCGGCGCAGATGGAGGCATCGCGCACCCTGTGGGGCGTGCCGCGTTTCGACCTGATGCAGGTGCACAACCTGCTGTCGTGGCAGGAGCACCTGCCGGTGCTGATGGAGATGAAGGCCGCCGGCCGCGTGCGCCACGTGGGCATCACCACGTCGGAGGGCCGGCGCATGCGCGACATCGAGCAGATCATGCGCGCGCACCCGATCGACTTCGTGCAAGTGACGTACAGCCTGGCCGACCGCCGCGCCGAGGATCGCATCCTGCCGCTGGCGCGCGAGCGCGGCATCGCGGTGATCGCCAACCGGCCGTTCGAGCAGGGCGAACTGCTGCGCGCGCTGGCCCGCCATGCCTTGCCGCCGATCGCGGCCGAGCTGCAGTGCACCAGCTGGGCGCAGTTCGCGCTCAAGTTCGTGGCCTCGCATCCCGACGTGACCTGCGCCATCCCCGCCACCACCAGCGTGGCCCACGTGCGCGAGAACATGGCCGCGGGCTTGTCGAACCTGCCCGACCTGGGCCAACGCAATCGCATGGCGGCGCAGACCGCGGGCCTGTTGTGAACGTCGCGGGCCGGACCCTCGGGCACAACTTCAAGGGGGTCCGTTGACCGAGTGGTGGACCTACCGCATCGACAGCTTCCTGCTGTTTTCGGCCCGCACCTACCAGCGCCTCATCGAGTCGAACAACACCGACGTGTGGCCGCTGCAGATGGTCACGCTGATGGCCGGCATGGGCCTGCTGCTGTGGCTGGGCCGCCCGCATTCGCAGCGCCGCGACCGCGTGGTGTTCGTGTTGCTGGCACTGGCCTGGGCGTGGGTTGCCTGGGACTTCCTGCACCGGCGCTTTGCCCCCATCAACTGGGCCGCCGACTACGCGGCCGTGTTGTTTGCATTGCAAGCGGTGGCGCTGCTGTGGGTCGGCGTGTCGCGCGGCGGGCGCGTGCGGCGGCGCAAGCTGTCGCCGACCGATCCGGTGGCGATCCTGCTGATCGTGCTGGGTGTCATCGTCTATCCGCTGCTGGCACCGATGCTCGGTCGGCCCTGGCTGCAGGCCGAAGTGTTCGCCGTGTCGCCCGATCCGACCGTGATCACGACGCTCGGCTTCCTGTTGCTGGCCGAACCCCCGCGCCGCCTGCTGATCGTGGTTCCGGTGCTGTGGTGCCTGTTCCATGGCGCGCTGTTGTGGGGCCTGCGTGCCGGGCAGGCGTGGGTGCCGCCTGCGGTGGCCGTGTTGGCGCTGGCTTGCCTGCTGTGGCGCCGCAGGTTCGTGGTGCACCCCACTTAGCAGCAGCCTCGGTGTCGGCTTGCTCCGACAGCCGCTCGCGGGGCTGTCCGGCAGCCGCGCGGACGCGCGTTGGCGACGATGGGGCACTCCCTCTCGAGCAGAGCCACACCATGCCGCAGGCAATGAACACACCGGTCGATGATTTCGACGATTTCATGGAGCAGCGCATCGCAGCCGCTGGTGCCTATGTCACCGGCGACGCGTCGCCACTCGTGCGCCTGCTCGCGGTGGATTCGCCGGCCACTTTCTTCGCGCCGCGCGGTGGCGTGGTGCAGGGCGCCACCGAGGTCGGCGCGCGTTATGTCAGCGATGCGCACGACTTCCGTGCCGCGGGCAGCACGCGCCTGGAGGTGCTGCAGGTGGGCGCCAGCGGCGACCTGGCGTATTGGGTCGGCGTGCAGCACGCCACCGTCCAGACTGGCGACATGACGCAGCCCGCACCGATGCAACTTCGCGTCACCGAGATCTTTCGGAGAGAGAATGGTGCCTGGAAGCTGGTGCATCGCCATGCCGATCCGCATGCCAACGCCGCGTGATCTCGCGCACCACGTCGCCGCGCTCGCGCTGGCGACGGTGTGCGGCGCGGCGCCCGAGAGGGCGGCGGCGTGCTGTGCCGGGGCGGCCATGTCGCCCGAGGCCACCGCCTTGCGCGCCAAGCACGAGCTGCTGCGCGACGCGTTCGCCAGCAGCCCGTTCAAGCGGCCGCTGGTCGTGCAGTCCTCCGAGGCCAACGAAGAGCTCAAGGGCGAGATCTACGCGATCGTGGAGCAGCCGTTCAAGACCACGGTGCAGGTGCTGCAGGACAAGGCCCGCTGGTGTGAAGTGGTGATGCTGCACCAGAACATCAAGCGCTGTCGTGCCGGCACTCAGACGCCGAAGGACCGGATGGACATCGTGATCGGCCGCAAGGCCCAGAGTTCACCGGAGCAGGGCTACAAGATGGACTTCACGTTCAACGTGGAGGCCTTGACGGCGGATTTCGTGCGCGTGCAGATGGCGGCGCGGGAGGGGCCGATGAGCACGCGCGATCACCGCGTCATGTTGCAGGCGGCCCCACTGGACGCCAAACGAAGCTTCGTCCACTTGTCGTACGCCTATACGTTCGGCGGCGTGGCGCGCATGGCCACGCAGGCCTACATGACCACCGCCGGCCGCGACAAGGTGGGTTTCACGGTCACCGGCAAGGCCAAGGACGGCCAGCCGGTCTACATCAACGGCGTGCGCGGCATGGTCGAGCGCAACGCGATGCGCTACTTCCTGGCCATCGAGGCGTACTTCGGCGCGATGTCGGCGCCGTCGGCGCAACAGCAGGAAAAGCGGCTGCAGGACTGGTTCGCGCTCACCGAGGAACATCCGCGCCAGCTGCACGAGCTCGAGCGCGACGAATACCTGGCGATCAAGCGGCGCGAACTGGCCACGCCATGAGGGGCGCCGCGGCGCGCGGCAAGCAAAAAAGAGGGCCACGGACGTGGCCCTCTTCGCGGCTGCAGCCGATCACTTCTGCCTTTCGCCTTGCGGCTTCGGCTGATTCGGCTGGCGTTGCGGATTGCTGCCGTCGTCCTGGCGCTGCGGTTCACGCTGCGGCGCTTGGTTGCCGCCGCCTTGGTTGCCCGGATTCGGCTGTTGTTGATCGCCCTGGCTCGGGTTGCGAGGTTGCTGGTTCATGCTCATATCTCCATGTCGTTGCGCGCCGACGGATGACGGCGCTGCATCCGATATCGGGCAAGCCGGGTGCCAACACGCCTCGATGCGTGAAGTGCACAAATGCGGCAAATCGCAGCCGCTGCTGCAAGCCTTGCGTTCGCAAGTGGCGTGCCCCCAAGGGGCGACTGGATCAGGACTGGAATTCCGGCATGCGCCCGGCGAGGCTGGCCAGTGCGGCGAGCAGTTCGTGCGGCTCGATCGGCTTGGCGATGTGCAACTGGTAGCCGGCCAACATCGCGCGCGTGCGGTCCTCCGAGCGTGCGAACGCGGTGAGGGCGATCGCCGGCGTGCGCCCGCCCTGGTCGGGCGGCAGGCGGCGCACTTCGCGGATGAACTGGTAGCCGTCCTGATCGGGCATGCCGATGTCGCTGATCAATGCGTCGGGCTTCAGGCGGCGCAGCAACGCGATCGCCTCGCGCGCCGACGTGGCCGTGTGCACACGCACCTGATGGTCCGTGAGCAGGTGCGACAGCAGTTCGCGCGTGTCGCGCTCGTCGTCGACCACGAGCACCTGCATGCCATCGAGGCTGATGTCGACCTCGGGTGCCAGGCTGTCGGCGCCCGGATGTGCGTCGCCGAGTTTGGCCTTCAGCGCCGACAGCGGCATCGACACCATGAACGATGCGCCGTGGCCCACACCGGCGCTGTGCGCGCGCACGCTGCCGCCGTGCAGCTCGACCAGCTGCTTGACGATCGACAGCCCCAGGCCCAGGCCGCCGTGCGAGCGCGTGGTCGACGCATCGGCCTGGCGGAAGCGGTCGAACACGTGCGGCAGGAACGCGGGCGCGATGCCGATGCCGGTGTCGGACACGCTGAGTTCGATCTCGGAATTGATCCGTTGCAGCACCGCGTCGACGCGGCCGCCGGTGGCGGTGAACTTGATCGCGTTGGTGAGCAGGTTCCAGACCACCTGCTGCAGTCGCGCCGGATCGGCCGGCACCGGGCCGGCGCGCGGGTCGAGCACCCTCGTCAAGTGGATCGCCTTGGCGTCCGCCAAGGGCCGCACCGATTCGACCGCGGCGTCGACCACCGCGCTGAAATCGGTGGGCTGCACGTCCAGCCGCACCTTGCCCGACATGATGCGGCTCATGTCGAGCAGGTCTTCGATCAGCTGCGCCTGCGCGGTGGCGTTGCGCTCGATCGCCTCCAGCCCGCGCTCGAGGGTCTCGCGATCGTCGCGCTTCTTCAGCAGCACGCGTGCCCAGCCGAGCATGGCGGTCAGCGGCGTGCGCAGCTCGTGCGACAGCGTGGCGAGGAAATCGTCCTTCAGCTGGCTGGCGCGCGCGATGTCGTTGCGCGCCGCGCGCTCGGCATCGATCAGGCGCTCGCGCTCGGCGGCGACGCGGCGCGTTTCCTGGTACAGCAGCGCGTTGTCGATCGCGATCGCCGCTTGCGCCGCGATGCCGACCACCAGGCGCTCGGCGCGTTCGCTGAACACGCCGGGCGTCGAATGGCCGAAGAACAGCCCGCCGAGGATGCGCCCGCTGCGCGACGTGACCGCCACCGCGAGGTAGCTGCGCACCGGCAGGTGGCCTGGCGGCATGCCGTGGTGCGGGCCCCATTGTCCGTAACGCGGGTCCTGCGCCACGTCGGCGATGCGCACCGGTGCGCTGCCAGCGAAGGTGGGGCCGAACAGCGGCGTGGCGCGCGGATGGCCGAACGATTCGAAGGCCTCGCGCGGCGCACCCGACACGGTGTAGAGCTGGTAGAAGCCGCCCGAGTCGTCGGTGGCGTTGTAGAAGAAGGCGCCGAACTCGGCCTCGCTCAGTTCGCGGCCGGCGTCGGTCACCGTCTGCAGCAGCATGTCGAGCTCGAGCGTCGAGGAGATCGCCGCGCCGGTGCGGTTGAGCAGGTCGAGCACACGCGCTTCTTCGCGCACCGCTTCTTCGGCGCGGCGCCGGTCGGTGACGTCGCGATAGCTCCACACGCGGCCCACCGCACGCCCATCGAGCCATTGCGGGCGCGAGTAACGCTCGAACACGCGGCCGTCGGTCATCTCCAGGGTGTCGAGCGCTTCGGTGTCGGGCAGGGTGTACAGCGACTCGATGCGCCGGCCGAGGTCCGATGGATCGCGAAACCGGCTGCCCACCAGCCGCACCATGTCGATGTGGCTGGCACCCTCCACCGATTCGCGCGGCAGGCCCCAGATGGCCAGGAAACGCTCGTTGAACGTGACGATGCGGCCATCGGGCGCGGTCACGAGGATGCCGTCGGCGGTGGATTCCAGTGTCGCGCGCAGCAGCGACAAGGTCTCGATCAACTGCATGCGGCGATGATGGCACGAGCCGTCGCCGCGCGTGGCATCAGGCTGTTTCGTCGAGGTTTTCGATCCAGCGCGCGACGGCATCGAACACGCCGTCGAACACCTCCGCCTGGCTGCGCCCGGAGCGGGCCGGCACTTTCAACGAATGGTCGCCATCCTGGACCCAGTGCAGCCTGGCGTGGCGGCCGAGCGCACCGACGGTCGATTCGATCAGGCTCACGTCGGCCATCTCGTCGCGTGTGCCCTGCACGAACAACATCGGCACGCGGATCGCTGCCAGGTGCTGCGCGCGTTCGATCGACGGCTTGGCCGTGGGATGCAACGGAAAGCCGAAGAACAGCAGGCCCGCCACACCCGGCATCGGCGCCGCCGATTGCGCCTGCGAGCTCATGCGCCCGCCGAACGACTTGCCGGCCGCGATCAGCGGCAGCCCGGGCCAGCGGCGCGCCGTCTCGGCGAGCGCGGCGCGCACCGCGGCATGCGCCACTTTCGGCACGTCGGGTCGTTTCGAGCCGCGCTCCATGTAAGGGAACTGGTAGCGCAGCGTGGCGATGCCGCGCGCCGCCAGCGCGGCCGCCGCGCGCGCCATGAACGGATGGGTCATGCCGGCGCCGGCGCCGTGCGCCAGCGCGCAGGCGGCGTGCGGTGCGGCAGGCGCGTCGATCAACACCGAAACCGATGTATCGGCGTCGATGGTGATGCGCAACGGGGATTGGGATGGGCTCATGGCGGCGCTGCAGCACAGCGCGCGAACGCGTCAGCGCTGCAGCCTCCGGTAGGCGCTGAAGTGGCGCAGCGCGAGCTGGTTGCGGCCCAGCTGCTCGTAAAGGCGCGCGGCATTGAAGTGTGCATCGGCGAAGTCGTCGGCCAGCGCGATGCAGGCTTCGTAGGCCGCCAGAGCGTCGTTCTCGCGGCGCAGGTCCTCGAGCGCCAACGCCCGGTTGTAGTGCAGCCGGGCCTCGCGCGGTGCGCGCTGCAAGCCTTGTTCGTACACCGCCAGCGCTTCTTGCAGGCGGCCACCTTCGTACAGCAGCGCGCCGAGGTTGAGGTAGGCGTCGATGCGGTCGGCGGCGTGGCGGATCACGTTGCGATAGGCCGCTTCGGCCGCCGCGGGGTCGCTGTGCTCCAAGGACTCGGCTTGCGCGAGCTCCGCCTCGGGCACTGCCGCCGACACCGCATGCGGCGTGGGCCGGGCGATGAACGTGACGGCGCCGCCAGCCTTGCCGCTGGGCGTGACGTCGAAGTCCATCAGCAGCTGCTGCGACTCGGCATCCCATTGCAGATCGCCCTGGCGCACCGCGACGTCGGGGCCGACGGCCGAGATGCGCAGGCCCGTGAGCGGCACTTCATCGGGCAGCTGGCGGCGCAGCTGCACCAGCGCCTTCACCACCTTGCGCGGCGGGATCTTGTTGGCCAGCAGCTGGTCGGCGGTGCGCAGCAGGATCACGTCTTGGAACGAGAACCGGAATTCGTTGCGCGGGCCGCGGGCCGGCGTGACGAAGCCGGCGTCGATCAGGCGGGTGAGCGTGCCCGCCGACAAGCCGAGCATCTCGCGGACGCTCTTCAAGGAGTAGGTTTGCGGCGCCGCGCTCGCGATCACTTCTTGGATGCCCGTGCGCGCGCCGGCGCGGGCGCCTCCGCCGCCGCGCGCCGCACCCCCTTGCGTTCCTTGAGAGCCCCGGCGGGAATCGCCTCGGGTTCGGCGGCCTTGGCCTTGCCGTTGGCGGCCGCGCCACCCTTCTTGCCCAGGCTGGCGCGCAGCGCCTCCATCAGGTCGATGACCTGGCCGGTGGCGGGCGACTCGACCTCTTCGTGCGCGACGATCTGCTGGCCGGCGATCTTGCGGTCGATGGCCTCGAGCACGCGCACCTTCTCTTCGTCTTTGTACGCGGCCGGGTCGTAGCCGTCTTCGGCGATCTGGTCGATCAGCTGCATCGCCAGGTTGAGCTCGGGCTGCGTGACGTCGACTTGTTCGATGTTGAGGTCCTTCAGCGAGCGCACTTCGTCGGCGAAGAACAGCTGCTGCAGCATCAGGCCGTCTTCGGCCGGGCGCACCTGCACGACATAACGCTTGGTCTTCCACGACCAGCGCGCCAGCGCGCAGCGGCCGCTCTTGCGCATGGCTTCGGCCAGCAGCGCATACGGCTTGCCGCCGCGCTTGTCGGGCGACAGCATGTAGGCCTTGTCGTAGTAGATCGGGTCGATCGACTTCTCGGGCACGAAGGCCACGATGTCGACCACGTGGCTCGAACCCTCTTCGAGCGCCTTCAGCTCGGACGGATCGAACAGCACGAACTTGTCCTTCTCGAACTCGTAGCCTTTGACCATCTCGGCACGCTCGACGACCTTGCCGTCTTTCTCCGAGATGTACTGCTGCCTCACGCGCGAGCCATCCTTGGTGAGCATGTTGAAGCGCACGGCCGCCGAACTTTCGGTGGCCGAGTAGAGCTTGACCGGGATCGACACCAGGCCGAAGCCCAGGGTCAATGACGCGATCGAACGAGCTGCCATGTCGGGTCTCCACGCCCACGGGGGACGGAAATCTTAAGCCGAGAGGTGTGCCGATGCCTCGAAATGGGCCTTCAAAACGCCTATGCGGTCACTTTGTTGTTGTATCCGAGCCGCTTCATCGCCTTGGCCAGGGTCTGCTTGTTGCTCCAGTAGCCGGCCCAGGGGTCGACCTTCTGGAACGACAGGTGCTCGCGCGCGTTGGCGATGGTCCATTGCGCGCCCGATTTCAGCGACCCGAGCTGGCTCCAATCGACCGGCATCGACACACCGAGGCCGGGCCGCGCCCGCGCCGAAAACGCCGCCGCGGTGGTGGCCCCATGGGAGTTGCGGATGTAGTCGACGAAGATCTTGCCGATGCGGTTGGCGGGCCCGCTCTTGGCGCTGAAGCGCTCGGGCAGCACCTCGGCGAGTTGTTCGACGATCGCCTGCGAGAAGCCCTTGACGGTGTCCCAGTCGAGCTTGGGCGCGATCGGCACGACCACGTGCAGGCCCTTGCCGCCACTGGTTTTCAGCCAGGCTTCGAGCCCGAGCTCGTCGAGAAAAGAGTGCACCAGCGTGGCCGCCTCCTGCACGCGCGACCACGGCACGCGTTCGCCCGGATCGAGGTCGAACACGATGCGATCGGGATGGTCGATGCGCTTGGCGGTGGCGTTCCAGGTGTGGAACTCGATCACGTTCATCTGCGCCGCTTCGGCGATGCCCTTGGCCGTGCCGACCTCGAGCAGCGCCTCATGCTCGGGCCATAGCTTGCGGTCGAGCGTGTTCACGCCCTTGAGCTGCATCTTGCCCAGGTGCTTCTGGAAGAACAGCTCCTTGCCGATGCCGTCGGGGCCGCGCACCAGTGAACACGGGCGGCCCTTCAGGTGCGGCAGCATCCACTCGGCCACGCTCTCGTAGTAGCGCACCAGGTCGAGCTTGGTGAGGCCCGTGCTGGGATCGATCACGCGCTCGGGGTGCGTGACCTTCGATGCGCCTTCGCTCGAACGCTTGAGCGGCATCGCGCCGGCCGGCGTCTCGTCGACCTCGCGCTTCACCTGCTTGGCGGGCTTGTCCTCGCGCAGCCCGATGAAGATGGCATGGCGGATCGAGCCGTCGGGCGTCCAATCGCCAAAGCTCACGTCGGCCACCAGCTGCGGCTTGACCCAGCGGTCGGCCACACCGGCACGTTTGGGCCAGCGGCGTTTGGCTTTGGGATCGAACGGCTCGAACGGCGATGTCTTGGTCTCCAGCTTGACCAGCTTGTCCTTCAGCGCGCGCGCGGTGCCGGCCGACCAGCCGGTGCCGACGTTGCCCACCGAGTGCAGCTTGCCTTTCTCGTCGAACACGCCGAGCAGCAGGCTGCCGATCTCGCCCGCATCGGCGTCGCCGGTGCGATCGGTGAAGCCGCCGATGACGAACTCCTGACGCTGCTTGCCCTTGAGCTTGAGCCAGGTGTCGGTGCGGCGCGACGCGTAGGGCGCGTCGGCGCGCTTGGCCATCATGCCTTCGAGCTTGAGCTGTTCGGCCGAGCGCATCAGGTTCACCGGGTCGGCGTCGAAGGCCGCGCTGAACAGCAGGCGTTCGCTGCCGTGCTGCTCGACAAACGCCTCCAGCAATGCACGCCGTTCGACCAGCGGCGCGGCGCGCAGGTCGTGGCCTTCGAAGTAGGGCACGTCGAACACGAAATAGCGGATCTCGCGCGTGCGCTTGCCGTCGAAGGCGTTCTGCAGCGCGTTGAAATCCGGCAGCCCGTTGGCGCCGAAGACGACCACTTCACCATCGAGCCAGGTGCCTTTCAGCTTGAGCGCCGCGAGCTCGTCGATCAGCACCGGCATCTTGCTCGACCAGTCGTGCCCATTGCGTGTGAACAGGCGCGGCCGGGCGCCGTCGAACCGCGCCAGCATGCGGTAGCCGTCGAACTTGATCTCGAAGATCCATTGACCATGGGCGGGCAATCCGCTTGCCTGCGTGGCCAGCTGGGGCGACAGCGCGGCGGGCACCTGGGCCGGCACGGCGGCCTCGGGCAGCGGCAGGCCGGCGGCTTTGCGCACCGGACCGCTGCGCTTGCGTTGCGGCTTGCTGGCCGGTCGCCGGCGCGGGCGCCGGTCCCACGCTGTCGGGCAGCGCACGCACCACGTCGTAGTCCTGCTTCGAGCGCGCATGGGTGTCGCGCTTCTTGAACAGGATCCACGGGTCGCCGCGTTCGCCGTCCTTGGGCTTGATGCGCACCAGCTCCCACTGGCCCTTGAGCTTCAGGCCGTGCAGCGTGAACAGCAGCTTGCCTTCGGCCAGGCCTTTTTCGGGATCGCCAGCGGGCTCCCAGTGGCCACGGTCCCACACCAGCACCGTGCCGGCGCCGTAGTGACCCTTGGGGATCGTGCCTTCGAAGCTGTTGTACGAGATCGGATGGTCTTCGGTGCGCATCGCGATGCGCTTGTCGCTCGGGTCGTAGCTCGGGCCCTTGGGCACCGCCCACGACCACATCACGCCGCCGTGCTCGAGCCGCAGGTCGTAGTGCAGACGGCGTGGCCGCGTGCTTCTGGATCACGTAGGCACGCTCGCCGTCGCGCGCCGCGACCTCGTCGCCACTCGGCTCGGGCGTGACGGCGAAGTCGCGCTTGGCGCGGTAGAGCTCCAGCGGCGGCGCGGGCAGGCGGCGGGTGGGCATGCCCCATTTTCGGCGACGGCTTGCGCCGGCCCGGCATACTGCGCCGCGACAGCCCCGCAAGGAGACACGCCATGCAATACCGCCACCTCGGCAAGAGCCCGCTCGAAGGTTTCGACGCTGTGCCTGGGCACGATGATGTTCGCCGACCAGACCGACGCCAAGGTGGCCGGGGAGATCGTGTCGCACGCGCGCGAGCAGGGCGTGAACTTCATCGACACGGCCGACGTGTACAGCAAGGGCGCGTCCGAGAAGATGGTCGGCGCACTGCTCAAAGGCCAGCGCCACGACTGGATCCTGGCCACCAAGCTCGGCAACAAGATGTCGGACCGGCCCAACGAGATGGGCTACTCGCGCGCCTGGGTGCAGCGAGCCTGCGACGCCAGCCTGCAGCGCCTGGCCACCGACCACATCGACATCTACTACCTGCACCGCGACTTCAACGGCATGGATCTCGAGGAGCCGCTGCGTGCGATCGACGCGCTGCTGGCGGCCGGCAAGATCCGCTACTGGGGCATCAGCAACTTCCGCGGCTGGCGCGTCGCCGAGGTGGTGCACACCGCCAAAGCACTCAACATCGCGCCGCCGGTGGTGTGCCAGCCGTACTACAACCTGCTCAACCGCATGCCCGAGGTCGAGCTGCTGCCGGCCTGTGCGCACCACGGCATCGGCGTGGTGCCGTACAGCCCGATCGCGCGCGGCGTGCTGTCGGGCAAGTACGCGCCCGGCGCCAAGCCCGCCGAGGGCACGCGCGCCGGCCGCGGTGACAGCCGCATGATGGAGACCGAGTTTCGCGACGAGTCGTTGCGTGTTGCGCAGGAGCTCAAGGCGCACTGCGCCGGCAAGGGGGTCTCGCTGTCGCACTTTGCGACCGCCTGGGTGCTGGCGCACCGCGCGGTGAGCTCGGTGATCGCCGGACCACGCACCTTTGAGCAGTGGACCGACTACCTGCCGGCGACCGACGTCGAGGTGAATGCGGCCGACGAGGTGTTCGTCGATTCGCTGGTGCGCCCGGGACATCCGTCGACGCCCGGCTACAGCGACCCGGCGTATCCGATGGAGGCGCGCACACGCGGGTGACACGGCAGGTGCGAAAACCGCGGAAGCGCCGGCCGTTAGCATCGGCACCGTGATCGCCGAGCCCGCACTCGAACGCTTCCTGCACGCGCTGCCGAAGGTGGAGCTGCACTGCCACCTGCTCGGCACCGTGCGGCGCGCGACGTTCGAGGCGTTCGCACGGCGTGCCGCGCGCAGCGCCGATGCCTTGCATCCAGCGCCGTCGGCGGCCGACATCGAGGCCTTCTACACGCGCGGCGACAAGCCGGTGGGCGTGCTGCGCGTGCTGCGCGCGCTCGAGCAGACGCTGCTGGCCGAGCCCGACGACTTTCACCGCCTGGCGTACGAATACCTGCAGGACGCGGCAAGTCACCAAGTGCATTACGCCGAGTTCTTCTGGAACCCGACCGGCACGGCGCAGGTGCCGGGCCTGGCCTACGCGCAGGTGCTGCCGGCGATCCGCCGCGCGATCGCCGATGCGCAGGCCGACTTCGGCATCGTGGGCCGACTGGTGCCGGCGATCGACCGCGAGGCCGGGCCGCAAGCGGCACGCGAGATGGTGCAGTGGGTGATCGACCACCGGGTCGACGAGGTGCCCGGCATCGGCATCGACTACCGCGAGGCCGATGGGCCGCCGGCGCTGTTCGTCGACGCCTACGCCGCCGCGCGCCGCGCCGGGCTCAAGACCACCGCACACGCCGGCGAGTTCGGCCTGCCGGCCGACAACGTGCGCTGCGCGCTCGACGAACTGTGCGTCGACCGCATCGACCACGGCTACACGATCGTCGACGACGAAGCGCTGGCGCGTCGTGCCGCGCAGTCGGGCATCGTGTTCACCGTGGTGCCGACCAACTCCTACTACCTGCGCACGCTGCCGGCCGAACGTTGGGCCGCCGAGCACCCGATCCGCCGCATGCGCGAGCTCGGCCTGCGCGTGCACCCGAACACCGACGACCCGACGCTGCACCACGTGACGCCGACCGGTGCATGGCTGATGATGGCGCGCGACTTCGGCTACTCGATCGACGACCTGCGCCGCTGCCTCGACAACGGCCTCGACGCCGCGTGGATCGACGACACCACGCGCCGCGCATGGCGCACCGAGTGGCATGCGCCGCTTCGACGCGTTGCGCGCACAACACCTGCCAGGAGCCTGACACCGTGACCCCTGTTCGACGCTCGACCTTCGCCCATGCACTGCGCGCGCTCGCAGCCAGCCTTGGCCTGTTGGCCGCCAGCATCTCACCGGCGCAGGGCGAGTGGCCCACCAAGCCGATCACGCTGATCGTGCCGTACAGCGCCGGCGGCAGCCTCGATGCCACCACGCGCCTGGTGGCGCAAAAGCTCGCCGAGCGCCTGAACCAGCAGGTGCTGGTCGAGAACGTCACCGGCGCCGGTGGTGGCCTGGGCTTCGCCAAGGCGCTGCAAGCGCCGCCCGACGGCAGCGTGTTCCTCGTCGCCGGCGACGCGCCGCTCGATCCGGCTGCGCCCAAGGGCGGCCCGTACTACAAGCACGACGTGCTGAAGGATCTGCAGCCGGTGGTGCTGGTCAACACCGCGCCGATGGTGCTGGTGTCGCACCCGTCGCTGCCGGCGTGCAACCTCGGCGAGCTGGTGGCGCTGGCGCGCAAGCAGCCTGGCAAGCTGAGCTATGCCACCTCGGGCGTCGGCACGCTGCCGCACCTGGCTACCGAGATGATCAAGCAGGCGGCGCAGATCCACATGGTGCACATCCCGTACCGCGGCGGCGCGCAGATCGCCAACGACGTGGCCGGCAACCAGGTCGAGCTGGCGATGCTGATCGCCGCGTCGGCCGCGCCGTTCGTGCAGAGCAAGGCACTGAAGCCGATCGCGGTCACCGGCGCACAGCGGCTCGCGCTGCTGCCCGATGTGCCGGCCGCGGCCGAGACGCCGGCGTTCAAGGGCTTCGAGGTGGTGAGCTGGGCCGGTGTCTACGCGCCTGCGAAGACATCGGCCACCGTGGTCGCCAAGCTCAACCGCGAGATCGATGCGGTGCTGAAAGCCGACGACGTGCGCGCCAAGCTCGCGCAGACCGGCGCGCTGGCCGGTGGTGGCACGCCGGCCGCGTTCGTGTCGTTTATTCAACAGGACCGCGCGCGCATCGCCAAGGTCCTGCAGGTGATTTCGCTGCGCGAATGAGTTCTGCGATGCGACCGGTCTGGCTCGACACCGACCCTGGCTTCGACGATTGGCTGGCGATGCTGATGCTGGCCGCGCATCCGCGGGCTGCGCTGGCTCGGCATCAGCGTGGTTGCGGGCAACGCGCCGCTCGACGTGACACTGGCCAACGCGCTGCGCATCCGACACCACTACGGCCTCAAGGTGCCCATCCACAGCGGCAGCGCGACACCCTTGATCGGCGCCTTGCAGACCGCGCAGCAGCGTGCTCGGGCCGCAAGGCATGCGCACCACCGGCGAGCCGCTGCCCGAGGTGCCTGACGCACGGCCCGACGGCGACGACGCGGTCGCCGCGATGATCGACGCGCTGCTGGCGAGCGAGGAGCCCGTGACGCTGCTGGCGATCGGCCCGTTGACGCACATCGCGCAGGCCCTGCAGCGCGAGCCGCGGCTGCGCGGGCACATCGCCGAGCTGGTGCTGATGGGCGGCTCGACCGAGCGCGGCAACCACACGCCGGCGGCCGAGTTCAACATCCATGCCGACCCCGAGGCGGCCGACATCGTGTTTGCGGCCGGGCTGCCGCTGCGCATGTTCGGCCTCAACGTGTGCCGCCAGGTGCTGCTGACGCGCGAGCACGTCGACGCGGTGCGCCGCTGGCCGGGCGCGCGCGCGGCCTGGCTCGCCGGCTACCTCGACGCGTACCAGCGCCTGCGCAAGGCCGATGGCAGCGCGCCGATGCCGCTGTACGACCCGGTGGTCGCGGCCTGGTTGTGGGCATCCCGAGCTGTTCCGCTTGGAGCCGGCGCGCGTCGACATCGAACTGCAGGGCGCTTCACGCGCGGCATGACGGTGTGCGACTTTCGCGCCGCCGCGCTGGGCCGCGCCAATGCACAGGTAGCGATGTCCGCCGACGGGCCGGCGGTGGTCGAGTTGATGTTGCGCGTGCTGAAGCAGCGCTCGGCTCCGCCTCGGTGCAGTCGCTCGGCTCCGCCTCAGTGAGTGCAGTCGCCCGGCTGCGCCTCGGTGCCGCCGCTCGGCTGACCGAGCGCTACTGCGTGCCGCTGGCGGTGGCCACGCGCTGCAGGTAGGCGCGCACGCGCTTGGCGTTGGCGCCGAAGTCGCTGCCGCCCACGCGCGACAGCGAGCGCACGTCGACGACGCTGCCGTTGCCCTGGGGCGTGACGCGCACGACGATGTCGTCCTTGAAGCCGAACAGCAGCGTGGTGTCGGTCGCTTCGATGCGCATCTTGTCGGGAGCCACAGCGACCACCTGCCAGCCCATCGCGCGTGCGGCGCGCTCGGCGTTGTCGAAGGCCACCGATGGCGCGAGCGACAGCTGCAGCGGCACGATGTCGGGGTAACCCTTGCGCTGTTCGGTCGCGGTGGCCGGCACGTACTCGGGCGGATTCTTGGCGCCGCGTCTCAAGGGCAGCACGGCATCGAACGCCGGCGGATTCGCGGTGTCGGTGCTGATGTCGTGGATGCGCGGCTGCGTTTGCAGCTGATAGAACATGTACAGCGGCCACACAGCAACCGCGAGGTTGATGCACCAGCGCCCACCGTGCGCGCCGGCGCCAGCGGCCGCGCGCCGAAGCGCCCAAGGTCAGCAGCACGGCCAACAGCGCGACCGCCGCGCCACCGAGTGCGACCGTGGCGGCCCAACGCACGCTCTGCAACGCCACGTTCAGTGGCACCAGCTCCACGCGGTAGGCTGGGCCGGCCACGGCCGCTGCGATTGCGCACAGCACGCCGGCCCAGAGCGCCAGCCGGCCCAGCATGCGGCCCAGGCGGGCCGGTGCACTCGTGGGCTGCGCAGACGGTTGGAGAACAGCGATCACCATCGTTGATTCATAGGCATGTGGCGCAGCGGCGCCATCGCGCATGCTGCCAGAACAAGTCTCGCAATGGGGACTGTTGCAGCGTGATACGGCGGTCGGTTCGTCAACGGCTCGCAGCCGAGGCTGGTTGAGCTGCCGACGCAGCGCCGCGACGGTGGATGCAGCCCCAGGCCACGGCGCCCATCAGCGGTCGCAATTCGGGCGCTTGTGCGGGCCGATAGACAGCCTCGCTGACATCGGTGATCAGCCACATCGGGTACAGATCCCGTGCCTTCAACCGTCCCGACACCCTGCGCACGGCCTCGACCTGCGTCAGGTTGTCCGCGCGACTGCCGTGCATGAAGAACGCGACATCGGTTCGCACGAAACAAGTGGCAATCAGCGAGCGTGCGGCGCCCACCTTCAGCTTCTCGTCACTGGCGCACTGCGTCAGCACATCGGCGGCGAACTGGCCGGGATGGCGGATCTCATTGGCCTCGACGCGCCGGAACAGCTCTTCGGCCATGGCCTCGGCGTCCGCGTTGCCGTTGAGGTGCGGCAGCACCATGTCCTTGTTGCGCCCGGTCATCAGGTAGTTGCGCGCCATGGTGAGAGCAAGGAACGCCCGGTCGTCGCACGTGTGGAAGGCGTTGCGCGATGCGTCGGGCGTCGGCTGCGCGCGCACCACTGCGCTCGCGGTCAGGCTCAGCATCAACGCCAATGTCCACATCACCCGTCGCAGCAGCCGTGCGTGCGCCATCGCGCGCTCCTTGCCCATTCAACGATCGGCAACCATACCGTCATTTGCCAGCGCCGCCGCAACGCACAACGCCCGCCGTGACGGCCATCACGGCGGGCGTTGGCGAAGGGTGGTGCGTCAGCGTGCGGGCTTCGACACGTCGCGGAACGCGAGCATCTCCCACACGCGCGCCGAGGCGCCGTCGTAGAAGCCTTGCGCGGGCCGCGTTGCACCGTCGGGCGGGTTGCGGAAGGTGCCGAACACCAGGTCCCACAGCGGCAGGTCGGCGTAGTTGTAGGCGTGCACGCCGCGCGCATGGTGGATCGCGTGGCTTTCCGGCCGCTGGATCAGGTAGCCGAGCCAGCGCGGCGTGCGCACATGGGCGTGCTGGAACACACCGCAGAACGTGATGAACGCGGCTGCCCACGCGCCGGCCTCGGGCGTGACGCCGAGCACCGGAAACAGCAGCAGGCTGGGCAGGCTGGCGAAGATGGCGGCATCGATCGGGTGCAGGTAGTACGCGCCCCAGGCGTCGAGCGTCTCGGCGCTGTGGTGCATCTGGTGGCCCATGCGCCACAGCGCGTTGAAGCGGTGCGCGCTGCGGTGGTACCAGTAGTGGCAGAACTCGTACGCCAGCACGCCGACGATGGCGCCGCCGGCCGTGCCGAGCACGCTGCCGTCGAGCAAGTGAGAGTCGCCGAACCATTGGCCGTACAGCTGGCCCAGTGTCAGCGAGAGCCAGAAGCTCACCGCAGTGACCGCGGTGGCGCGGGTGCGCCACCAGCGGCTGCGCGAGCCCTTGGGCGCCGGGAGCAACAGGTCGAGCAGAAGGAACGCGGGCAGCACTGCGAGCGTGCCGATTTCAAGCCAGGACATGGGAGTGACTTTCTTGTTGGGGGTGAGCGACGTACGGAAGCCAGGGTTCGTGCGGACGCATGCCATGCAGCGGCGCGAGCCAGCTGGCCACCTGAGCGGCCATCGCATCCGGATCGCGCGCCCAGTTGAAGTGGCGTTGCCACGCGCTGCCTGCCGCGCGGTGCGCGAGGTCGCGCCGCGTGATGAACGCATTCGGCAGCTGCGCCAGCAGTTCGTCGCGCGCGCCGGGCGGGGCCACCGGGTCGTCGGCCATGTGCAGCGCCAGCACCGGCAGCTCGACATCGTGCAGCGCGTGCTCGAGTGCGAGTTCGTCGCGTGCACTGCCTTCCATGCGATAGCGGCCGGTGAAGGCGTTGAACGACCAGTCGCGCATCAGTCGTCTGGGCTGGTTGCCGCCGAAGCCGAAACACCGGCCGGGGTACCACGGCAGCAGGCGTGCGGCGAGCGAAACCGCGTGCACGGTCAGCTTCGCGCGCAGTCGATGCGATGCCGGCCACGCGCGGTGGTGCGCCGTGCCTGCAGCCACCAGCACCAACGCGCTCAGGCGCCGCGCCAGCGCGGCGCTGGCCAGCACCGCGAGCTGCCCACCGAGGCTGTGGCCGATCAGCACGATGCGACGGTGCGGATGGTGGAACGCGAGGTGGTCGATCCAGCGCGGCAGGTCTTCCTCGACGATTTCGCGATAGCCGAAGTCGGCGCCGCGTTCGGCGCGCTCGGCGCTGTCGCCCTGACCGCGCAATTCGGCGGTGTACACGGGGCCGCCGGTGGCGTTGGCCAGCGACTGCATCATCGGCTGGTAGAAGCGTGCCGGCACGCCCATTGCGGGCAGGCACAGCAGCACCGGCGCGCGCGTCGACACGATCCGGGCGGTGCTGGCGTACAAGTGGTGGCGAGTCATGATCTCGTGAATGGCGTCGGGCTGGCGTGCGGCAGGGTAGGTGGCGTTCGTCCGTTGGGCGTCCGCGGTCGAGCGCGTCGCGCATCCATACAAACGTGCGCATGCGCCGATGCGACGCACCCGTGTTGCAGATGAAATGCACGTGTCGGCGTGCGCATGCGGTGGCGGCACCCGTCGGCGTGCGCACGCGCGGGCGGCTTAGCCGCTCACGCGGCCGCGCGTGTCATCGCCTGGTAGACCTTGGTCAGCTCGCCGGGCAGTGCAGCCACGTCGGCGATCACCATGTAGCGCTCGTGCGGGCACATGCGGCGCAGGTAGTCGTGCCCCGCGGGATCGATCGACAGGTTGAAGCTGTCGATGCCCATGCCTTGCGCCTCGCGCAACGCGTGCGCCGTGTCCTCGATCGCATATCGCAGGTCACGCGGCTCGGGGCCGTAGTCGATGTCCTCGGGGTAGCCATCGGACACCACGATCAGCACCTTGTGGCGCTGCGGCTGGCGCGCCAGCAGCGCGCTCGCGTGGCGTATCGCCGCGCCTGCGCGGGTCGCGCCTTGCGGGCGCAGCGCCGACAACGCCGCCGCGGTGTGCGACGTCACCGCGTCGTCGAAATGCTTCACGACACGGAACTCCACCTGCGCACGGCCATGACCGGAAAACGCATACACCGCAAAGCGGTCGCCGAGTGCCTGCAGCGCGTCGCACATCAGCGCCAGCGTTTCCTTGGCCACGTCGATCACGCGGCGCGGTGGCGGCTCCTGCGAGGCGGCGGCGGTCGCCAATGCGCCGGCGTACAGGTAGACCTCGTCGTCCTGGCTGGGCGCTGGCAGCGCGGGCGGTGGTGCGTGCGGATCGCGCAGCACGAAGTCGGTGGACGCGCTGGTGTCCACCAGGAACACCGCACACACGTCGCGCTGCGCGCGGTCGCGCCGCAGGTACAGCGCGCGATCGTGCGTGCGGCCGGCGCGGCGCTCGACCAGCGCCTCGATCACGCGGTCGAGCTCGAGTTCGTCGCCGTCGTCGGCGCCGTGCACGCGTAGCAGCGCCTCGGGCCGCAGCGCGGCCAGGCTGCGGTGCACGTCACGCGCCAGTGCCGAATGGCGGCGCCGCACGCCGTGGATGAAGCGCGTGTCGCGACCTTGCAGGCGCTGTTCGTACAAGGTGCACCAGCCCGGCAGAAAGCGCTGCGCGTGCCAATCCCACTCGTCGACGGCGTGGGCGCGGCCCGCAGGCGGCTCGTGCGGCATCGCGCGCGCGGGCGCACTCGGCAGCGGGCGCGTGCGTGTGCGCGCGGGCAGTCGGTCCGAGGCAGCCTGCGACCATGTAGCCGTGTCGGCCAACGGATCGGCCAGCATGCCGCTGCCGGCAGAGCCCGGGCCTGCGCTGGCCCATTGGGGCAACGCGACATCGGGCCCTGCCTTCGCCGGCGCCGCACCGGCGTCGTCGGCGATGGCGAGTTGGGCTTCGAGCGCCGCCGCGGGTGCCGAGTCGCGTTCGTCGATGTGATGGCGATCGCGCCAATGCGGGCAGAGCGATTCGCACAGCCGGAACGCCGCGCGCACGCTGTCGAGCGGCGTGTCGAGCGGGGCGTGCTGGGCCAGTTCGACCAGTGGATGCGACGGTGGCGCGCCGAGTGCCCAACGCAGCAGCGCCTGCATCGCTGAGCCAGTCATCGGCCGGCCGGCCAGCGTCTGCGCGCGCAGAGCCAGCAGATCCTGGCGCGTGCCGGGATAGCCGCGCGCGATCGCGTCATCGACCCGCCGCAGTTCGAGCGTGCGGAACACGCGCCGCCACAGCGGCGAGCGCGCGGCGGCGGTTGCGGGCATCGCGCCACCGAGCACCTGCCGCATCACCACCAGCCGCAACGTCGCGCGCGATGTGTCGGGTGCGGGCGGCGGCACCACCCACTCATCGGCATGCATGGATGCGCGCAACTGCGGCCGGTCGATCAGGTGCGCGGCGGTTGGCGTTTCGCGCACCACCACATGCCGCTCCGTCAGTGCCGACGCGAAACTCGACCAGGCGCTGTGCGCCTCGGCACGCGGCGGTCCGGTGTCGCTCACGGCACGATCACGTCGATCAGGTCGCCGATGGCCTGCTGCAGGTCGCCGTCGGCACCGAGCGCGCGCGTGATCGCGGCCTCGCAGGCGCGGCGCGGCGCGATGCCTTGCGCGATCAACTGCGCGGCGTAAACCAGCAGGCGCGTGCCCACCGATGCGTTCAGGCCCTGGCCTTCGAGTTGGCGCACCTTGTGGCCCAGCTCCGCGAGGCGGCGCGCGGTCTCGGCATCGACGCCGCCTTCGTGCGCCACGATCTGCGCCTCGGCGTCGAGCGGCGGGTAGCGAAACGGCAGCGTGACGAAGCGCTGGCGCGTCGATGGCTTGAGGTCCTTCAGCACGCTCTGGTAGCCGGGGTTGTACGAGATCACGAGCAGGAAATCGGCGTGCGCGGTGAGCTGCTCGCCGGTCTTCTCGATCGTCAGCAGGCGCCGGTGATCGGTGAGCGCGTGGATCACGACCGTGGTGTCCTTGCGCGCCTCGACCACTTCATCGAGGTACAAGATTGCACCGTGGCGCACGGCGCGCGTGAGCGGGCCGTCGCTCCACACGGTTTCGTCGTTCAACAGCAGGTAGCGGCCCACGAGGTCGGTGGCCGTCAGGTCCTCGTGGCACGACACCGTGATCAGCGGCGTGCTGCTGCCGGCGCGCTGCGCGAACAAGCGCCACGCCATGTGCTCGATGAAGCGCGTCTTGCCGCATCCGGTAGGCCCTTCGAGCAGCACCGGCAGGCGCGCGCGGTACGCCGCCTCGAACAGCGCCACTTCGTCGCCCAGCGGCAGGTACCAGGGCGCTGAGTCGGTGGGGTTCCCGCGCGCGTTCATGGCGGCGGATTGTCGCGCGGCGTCGCGCCGTGGCTCATTTGGCCGCGGGCGCCGCGGCACGCCAGTTGGTGCGCGCCAGTGCGGCCGCGTTGAACAACCCATAGGCCAGCATCGCGACAGACACCAGTGCGAAGTAGCTCCAGGCTGGCGCTTGCGCCTGCGCCAGCAGCGTGCCGCCAATGGCGATCACCGCCAGCCGCATCGTCGCGCCGAGCACCGGGCCGAGCACCTGCCCTGCGCCTTGCGACGCAAAGTACAGCGTGATGCCCAGGCCGTAGAACGCAAAGCCCGGTCCGGCCCAGCGCAAATAGGCCTCGGCCTGCGCCAGCACCAGCGGCTGATCGGTGAACATCGAGGCCCATGCATGCGGCCAGATGCAGGCCCACAAGCCGATCGTGCCGACCACCGCGGCCGCAAGCAATCCACCGGTCCAGGCTACGCGGCGTGCCCGCGCGACGTCGCCGCGGCCAATCGCCATGCCCACCATCGGCACCAGCGTGACACCAATGCCGAACGCCAGCGGCAGCAGCAGGAATTCGAGCCGCGCGCCGATACCGTAGCCGGCGAGCGCATCGACGCCCAGGCGCGCCATCAGGCCGGTGAGCACCAGCACGGTCAACACGTTCTGCACCGGCGACAGCGCACCCAGCAGTCCGACGCGCAGGATTTGCGCGAACGACTCGCGCTTCAGCGCCATGCCGTGCCACCGCAGCCGCACTCGCGGCAGCGGCGAGCGCAGGTACCACAGCAGCACGAGCGTGGCCGCGGACGATGCGATCACCTGGCCGAGCGCGACGCCGGCCATGCCCCAGCGCGGGAACGGTCCGAGCCCGAGGCCGAGGCCCGCGCCCAGCGCCACCTGGATCATCGTGGCGCCGACGATCAGCAGCGCCGAGAAGCGGATGTTGCCGGCGCCGCGCACCACCGATACCAGCGAGTTGTTCAGCCAGATGAGCGGTGCGCCGAGGAACAACACGTTGGAGTACAGCAGCGCCTGCTGCAGCACGGCGTCGCGCGCGCCGACCACGTGATACAGCCAGGGCCCGAACAGCAGGAACACCGCGAGGAAGATCAACCCCCCCGTCATCCCGATTACTGCGGCGTGCAGTGCGAGCGAGTGCGCGGCATCGTCGCGGTTCGCGCCCACCGCGCGGCTCACCGCGGCCGAGATCGCGCCACCCATGGCGCCGCCCGACACCGTCTGCATCAGCATCACGAACGGGAACACCACCGCCATCGCAGCCAGCGCGTCGCGGCCGAGCGCGCCGACGTAGGCGGTTTCCGCGATGCTCACCGCGGCGGCCGACACCATCGCCACCATGTTGGGCAGCGCCAGCGACAGCATCACCGGCAGCACCGGCCCTTGGGTCAACCGATCGGTGGGCGAGGGCAAGCGTGGCCGCTTGTGACATGCAAAAGTGTAGGTGTGCGGGTGCACGCGCTCTTGTCCCGGCAGCGACAACCGTGCATGACATTGCGGCATGTCGGACCTGCGACGCATGCGCCGCGGGCATGCGAACGCGCTACGGCTTGAAGTGCGCGAGAAAGTGTGCGAGCTGCGCGAGCTCGTCGTCGCTCAGGCCGCGCAGCGTGGCGGCCATGATGGTGTCGCGCCCCGGGCCGGGTTGGTCGCGAAACTGCTTCATCGACTGCGCCAGGTAGGCTTCGTCTTGTGCGGCCAGGCGAGGCACCTGCTGCTGGCCGGCATAGTCCGGCAAGTGGCAGGTGTTGCACAGCAGGCGCTGCGCCAGCGCGGCGCCGGCCTTCGCTTTGTCGGCTTGCGCCGGCGCGGCCGCCGCCTTGGCCGGCAGCGCGGCGTAGTGCGTGGCCAGCGCGCTGATATCGGCGTCCTTCAGGTCGGCGACGAAAGGCTTCATCGCCGGCACGTCGCGCAGGCCCTCGCGCATGATGACGAGTTGGTTTTCGATGAACACCTTCGGCTGCCCGGCGAGCGATGGCGTGCCGGCGATCACCGACTGGCCATTCGAGCCGTGGCAACCGCCGCAGACGGCGAGGCGCTCGCTGCCGGGCTGCGCAAACGCGGCGCCACTGCACAGCGCCGCCAGCACCCAGCCCGCGGCACCGCGCATGCCGGTCAGCGTGCGTAGCTGATGCGGTAGATCGCGCCCAGCTGCTCGTCGGAGACCAGCAGCGAACCGTCGGGCATCTGCAGGAAGTAGGTCGGCCGCCCGCTGAATGCTTCGGTGGTCGAATCGAGGAAGCCGGTCATGAACGGCGTCATCTTCGGGTTCTTGCCGTCGGCGTCAGTCTTCACGGTGATCACGTCGTAGCCGAACTTCTTGGTGCGGTTCCATGAGCCCTTGCGTGCCACGAACATCGTGTTCCTGTATTCGGGCGGGAACATGCTGCCGGTGTAGAAGTGCATGCCCATCACCGCGGCGTGCGGCCCGACGGTCTGCACCGGCAGCGTCACGCCGCCGCAGGGGTCGTTCTTCTGGATGTCCTTGTCGGGCACGCCATTGGCATGGCAGTGCGGGAAGCCGAAGTTCAGGCCCGCGCGCGGCATGCGGTTGAGTTCGTCTTCCGGTGTGTCGTCACCCATCCAGTCGCGGCCATGGTCGGTGAACCACATCTCGCGCGTGTCGGGGTGCCAGTCGAAGCCCTGCGTGTTGCGCACGCCGCGTGCCACCACCTCCATGCCGGAGCCGTCGGCGTTGTAGCGGCGGATCTGCGCGTACTCGTCGCCCGGCGTGCAGATGTTGCACGGCGCGCCGAACGGCACGTACAGCTTGCCGTCGGGACCGAACGCCACGTACTTCCAGTTGTGATGCTGCTCGGGCGGCAGCTTGAACGCGGCCGTCATGTCGACCGCCTGCGCGGTGGGTCGCGATTCGATGCCGTCGTAGCGCAGCACCTTGTCGATGGCGAACACGTAGAGCGAGCCGCCGCGCATCGCCACGCCGGCCGGCTGCGTGAGCTTGTCGACCACCACGCGCACCTCGCGCTGGCCGCCGCTGTCGGTGACTTCATAGACGCGGCCGATGCCGCGCGTGCCGACGTAGACCTTGCCGCTGTCGCCACGCACCATCGCACGGCCACCGACCAGGCCGGTGGCCCAGACCTCGGCCTTGAAGCCCGGCGGCAGCTTGTAGTTGGCCAGCGGGATCTCGCCGGCTGCGGTCGCGGTCATCTTGCCGGGCACCGGCGCCAGCCGCGAGTTGGCGTATTCGGCACTGCGGCCCTGTTGCCAGGCCGGTGGGGGCGGCGCCGCGGGCGCGGCCGCGGGGGCGGGCGCTGCCGCGACAGGAGCGGTCGGCTTGGACTGGCAAGCCGCCAGCGCAACGGCGCTGGACAGCAGGGCGATTCGGGCGAGCATGGGGCAGTCTCCTCGTGTTGTGGTCCATCACCCGCGCTCGGGCGGCGCGTGGCGGCGCATTATGGCGGCGCGGGTGAAGGGCCTTGCACCATGGGGGTCACCGTGCTCGCGGCGGTGCCCCCCATGCGCGGACGCCTAGAACCGGATCGCGATATCGAGCAGTGCCGGCCCGTTGGCGCCGCCGATCTGGTTGAGCGCCGCGTTGCCGCTGGTGTTGCGGTACAGCGTGGCCGCGCCGGTGGTGAGCGACACCGAGTACAGCGTGAACGGACCGCTGGCGCCGCTGCGCAGCGCCGCCAACGCGAGGCCATTGGCGCCGCCGGCGATGTCGAAGCCTGCCATGCCCGAGATGTCGAGGCCCAGGGTGCCGACGTTGGCCAGCGTGCCGTCGTTCGGCGGCGCCTGCAACGTGAGCACGTCGCTCGCGGCGTCGAGGTTGAACAGCATCGTCGCGGCGGCGCCGTCGAAGCTGTTGGTGTAGGCCGATGCCAGCAACATCGGCGCGCTGCCGGTGCGGTTGATCATGGCGTCGGTGAAGGTGGCACCGGTGTCGACATTGATGCGCAGGTTCTGGCCGTTGTCGGCGATCACGCGCAAGCGGTCGGCCGCGGGATTGAAGTCGACGCTGAACACCGTGCCCGCGAGCGCGGTGAACGGCGCCGTGGCGTCGGCGGCATCGGCGGTGAGCGTCACCTTCAGCGTGGCCGCGCCGGTGGCGGTGTTCACCGTGTACAGCTTGGCGGCGCTGGTCAGCGCGTACAACAAGCCGTCTTTCGGGCGGGTGTCGATGCCGATCACGGTTTCGCCCGCGCCGAGGCCTGTGATCGGCGTCGTCGCAGTGATCGTGTTGGGCGCTTTCGGATCGAACGCGAGCAATTGGTTGTCGGCAGTGAGGCCGAGCACCGTCGGCGCCGCGGGTTGCTGCAGCGCCAGCCCGCGAATCGCTTCGCCGCCGGCGATGGCGCCGACCGCGGTGGCTGCGCCGGACGCGATGTTCACGCGGTACAGCGTGGGGGTGCCACCGACGCGCAGCGCGGCATAGCCGGTGTTGTTGCGCGCATCGACGTCGAAGCCGTTGACCGCCTCGGCGTTCACGCCGAGTGCGAGCCCGGCCGCGAGCGTGCCGTTGTTCGGTGGATCCTGCAGGTGCAGCAGACCGCTGGCGGCGTCGATGTCGAACAACTGAGTCGCCGTGGTGCCGAAGAACGCGTTGCTGTAGCCCGCCGCGGTGACCGTGGCCGCCGCGCCGGTCAGCGAGATCAGGCCGTCGGTGATCGCATCACCGGTGTCGACGTTGATGCGCAGGTTCTGTCCGAGGTTCGATACCACGCGCAGCCGATCCGCCACCGGGTTGAAATCGACCGCGAAGTCGTTGCCCGACAGCGCCGCGAACGGGTCGTCGTCGCCGGGCGCGGCCTTCAGGGCCGCCTTCAGGGTGGCCACGCCGGTCGACGGCTCCACGGTGTACACGTTGCCCGCGCTGCCGAGCGCGTACAGCTTCGCATCGGCCGGCCGGTAGTCGATGCCGAGCAGCGATTCGCCGCTGGCCATGCCGCTCACGTCGACGCTGCCCACGAGCATGCCCGGTGTCGCGCGATTGAACGAGATGAGCTTGCCGCTGGCGCTGAGTGCGACCGTGTCGCCGACCGGCACCGCCGTCGGCGCCGGCGCGGGTGCGGGTGCGGGAGCCGGCGCGGGCGCCGGATCGTCGTAGTCGCTGCCGCCGCAAGCCACCAGAAATGCCGCGGCCGCGCAGGCCACGGCCGACACCTTGAACATCGAATGACGCATGCTGATCTCCTGTCGAAGTGGGCGCTGATACGCCGAACCGCGACGCAGTGGATGCACGCGAATTCAATCTAGGGGTATCGCACGTTCTTTGCGTCCAGCGGTTGAATCCAGCCGCGCATCAACGCCGCGTGCACGGGCCTTTGGCCGGCTCACAAGCGCCGCGAGCTGCGCAGCGCGCAGTCATACTGTGTCGGGCCGGGGCCGAAGGGGTTGACGCGGATGGTCAGGCCCGGTGCGGTGACGATCCACTCGACGGTGAAGCGGTCGTTCCCGTTGAGCATCGTGAAGTCGGCGTACTGGTTCTCGCCGCGGAAGGAATACTGCGCGGTGGACGACGCCACGGTGCCGGCCGTGTAGTAGATGAAGCTGCCGTTGCCGATGACGCCTGTGATCTGCGGCGTCGGTCCGGGACCCCAGACCGCACCACTGGAAGCGACTGCCTCCACCTGCATCGTCATCACCGCATTGAGGCCTCCGAGGTTGCAGTCGAACACGAACTCGGCCGTGTTGGACCCGCCTCCGCCACCGCCACCGCCACCGCCACCGCCACCCCGCCGCCGCCGCAGCCGAGCAAGCCCCATGCGGCGCAGGCCGCCAGCACCAGATGCCATCGCGTGTTCATCGTGCTTCTCCGTTCGGTTGGGATTTCAGTTGCGCGTCAGTACCAGTGACAGCTCGTACGTGGCGTGCGATCGGTCAGCAGCGGCCGGTCATCACGCTCGAGCCGTTGGGGTGCATGTAGTAGGAGCACTGGCCGTCGCTGCCCGTGCTGCCGAACAGCCCGCGCCGCAGATGGCTGTTGCCGCGCGCCTGCTGCGCCGCCGCCACCAGGTTGAACAACGGCGGGCCGCCTTCGTAGCCGGCGATGCCGCGCGCGTTGAGCCAGTAGCGCGCCCGCACCACTGGCCCGTACAACGCGCGCAGGTACGACAACTCGTCGGGATGGATCTCGCGCCCGTTGACGAACACGCCGGTGATGCCGGCACGGCGCCCGACGCTGGCGCTCGGGTCCATGCGGCCGAACGGCAGCCCCGGTGCGATCAGACCGACCGACGCACCGCCTTCGAGGCCCCACAAGCCCGACATCGCGTCGTACCAGTAGCGGCCAGGGACCAGGCGTGTGCGATAGGTCTGTTCGAGCGCTGCCGTGTGGCGCGGCTCCAGCGGCGCGCCATTGACGATCACGCCGTTGTGCGCATGCGCAGTGGTCCAGCCGGCACCGGCGATCAGCAAGACCGCGAGCACGGCGGCGAGCAACAAGCGGAGCAACGAGGTGCGGTCCATGACTTGGCCTTTCGACGGATGGGCTCACCGTGTGGGTTGCTTCGATCCGCGGCCGGGTGCAATCGGCGTGGTGCCTGGGCAGTCCTCCGGCCTCGGCCGGTTGTCGGCGGAGTGTCCGAGCAGAAAGCTCAGCAGTTCCTCAGGTTGGCTGAACTCGCCGCACACCTCGCCGTCGATGCGCCGGGCCGATGCGACGAAGCGGCGCGGATCGCGCGTGATGCGCACGATGAACAGGTGGGAGTTGGCCATGCCCGCACGGTAGGCGGGCCGCCGTTTCGCTGGCGTTTCGTCAGCCGAGCAGCCGTTCGAGGCAGTGGCGCAGCGCGGTGGCGTCGAGTGCCGCCGCATCCACCTCGAGCGTGGCGAAACTGACGCTGCAGGCCGATTCCACGCGCTCGCGCAGGCGCGCATAACGCGCCATCGGTGCGGCGGCCGCGGGTCGGTCGCGCTCGGCGCGCGCCAGCAGCAGCAGCGCAAGGGGCGCATCGCCGCGTTCGAGCGCCAGCCAGGCACAGCTGCACAACAGGCCGCGCGAGGCCGTGCTGCCCTGGTGCGCGGGCACCACCGCCAGCGCCGCGCGCAGGTGCGGCGCGGCATCTTCCGTGCACCCTCGCGCCAGCGCGATCTCGGCCAGCGTGCGGTGCAACATCGGCGCGTGGCTGCGCGCGCCGACGCGTTCGACCTCGGCCTGTGAGGCCAACGCCAGCGCCAGCGCCTCGTCGAGTCGACCCTGATCGAGGCGCACGCCGGCCTGCAGCGTGAGCATCACCGGCCGGCGCAACGCCATCGATTGGCCTTCGATGCGCGCCAGCGTCTGCGCACACCAGTCGAACGCCTCGTCGAGTTGGTCGCGCTGCTGGGCGATCAGCGCCAGCTCGTTGAGCACGCTGACTTCGGCCACGGTGTGGCCGTGGCGGCGGTGCAGTGCGAGCGACCGCAAGGCGAGTTCGCGCGCGCGCCCAAGCTCGCCGAGCTCGCGCAGCGGGCCGCACAGGTTGCCGGCATAGATGGCCGCTTCGCGCTCTTCGCCGTCGCGCTCGGCCTGGGCGAGCGCTTGACCCAGCCAGGCCGCGCCTTCCGCGATGCGGCCGCGGCGCATCGCGGCCAGCGCCAAGCCGTTGAGCGCCTGCCGTTGCGCGCGCGGCCAGTGCGCGCTGCGCGCTGCGCGCAGGGCCAAACGCATCGAGCGCTCCACGGCGTCATAGTCGCCGAGCCAGAAGGTGAGCGTGGCGTGTTCCATGGCCACCTTCGCCAGCGCGCGCGGCTGGCGCGCGCTCAGCGACGCGAGCAGCGTTTGCGCCTGCTCGAACAGCGGCAGCACCTGCGTGATGCCGCCGCGTGCGCTGTAGTGGCCGGCGAGCGCGCCGGCCAGGTCGTGCAGCCAGTCGGCGCGCCGGCACTGCAGCGCGGTGCGCCACGCCAGCTCGACGTTGCCGATCTCCGGCCCGATCTCCTTCAGCGCCTGGGCGTGGTCGACGTCGTCGAGCTCGCCGAACGGTGCCATCAGAACAGCCATCGCCTGCGCGTGCCGCTCGAGCGGCGGCTGGCTTGCGCGGTCGTCAGTGAGCAGATGGGCGCGAGCGAACTGCCGCAGCAGCGGGTGCATGCCGACGCGTCCATCGGCACCGATATCCACCAGCGAGGCGTCGGCCAGCGCCGCGATCTGCGCTGCACCGGCATCGGCGACGCGACACGCGGTGTCCAGGCGCACGCTGCCGACGCACACCGACAGCGCGGCCAACTGCGGGCGCAAAGCGGGGTCCAACAGCTGCCACGACCGTTCGAAGGTGGCACGCAGGCTGCGGTGCGCCGGGTGTTCGTCGACGCTGTCGCCGACCTCCAGCCACGCGCTGGCGCGGTCGGCCTCGCGCAGCAGTGCGGCCAGCGGCAGGTGACGGGTCCAGGCCGCGGCCAGCCGCAGCGCCAGCGGCAACCGGCCCAGCCGCTCGACCAGCGCGTCGAGTGCCGGGTCGTCGTCGCGCAGCGGATGGCGAGGCGGTGCCTCTCGTGCGCGCGCGAGAAAGAGTCGGCGCGCCGCCGCCGGGGCCAGCGGCCCGAGCGGCAGCAGCCATTCGGCCTCGATCGACAGCCGCGTGCGCGAGGTCACCACGCAACGCAGCCGCGCGTGACGCTGCAGCAGCCGTTGCAGCAGGGGCGGCAGGCCGGGCAGGTGTTCCGCGTTGTCGAACAGCAGCAGCGTCGTCCGATCACCGAGCCGGGCCGCGACGGCCTCCGCGGCATCGCCGTTGGCGGCCACCGGCACGCCGAGTTCGCGCGCCAGCCGCAGCATCACTTGATCCTCGCGCTCGAGGTCCTCGAGCGCGACCCACACGCACTCGTCGGCGTCTGCCAGTCCGCGCTGCAGCAGTTCGAGTGCGACGCTGCTCTTGCCGATGCCGCCGGGTCCGGTGATCGTCAGCAGGCGGCAGTCGCGCTCGTGCAGCAGGGCCAGTGCCTGCTGCATCTCGGCCTGGCGGCCGATCAGTGCATCGGTCGGTTCGGCGCAAACCTCGATGGCAGCCGGTGCGGCATCGAGCGCAATCGCGGCGCGGCGCCGGGTCGCCTGCACCAGCGCATCGGCCTCGTCGGCGCGTCCGAGCGCCTGCAGGGCGCGGCAGGCCTGTGCCAGCGCGGCTTCATCGCTGGGGTCGTGGTCGAGCAGCGCGCGTGCCGCGGTCCACGCCGCGATCGGCGCGGTCTGGCCAGCTGCCAGCAGCCGGTCGCGCCAGGCCCGCTGCACTTGCAGGCGCCACTCCGCCAGCCAGGCATCGAAGGCCGCGCTGTCGCCGCCGTCCAGGCCTTGCAGCGGCACGGCCCACTCCGGCGCGGCGGCATCACCGCGGCCAGCGATGAGCGCCAGCGCATCGCTGGCCACCGGCCAGACCAGGCGCGCGCCATCGAGCGTGATGTCGGGCAACTCGAGCTGGCGCAGTTCCTGGATCAACTTGCGCAGGTTGCTGCGCGCGCGTTCCTGGTTGCGGTCGGGCCAGAACAGCGCTGCTGCCTCGTCGCGGCTCAGGCCGTCGGGCCGCGCCGCCAGCACCGCGGCGAGCCGGTAGCGACGCTCGGGCGCAAACGCACGGGCCTGCGGCTGCACGAGCGCAGGCGGCCCGAGCAGTCGCACGACGGGGCGATGGGTGGAGGACGATGGCATTGGCGCTCGGAACGGGTCGAGACCCGGCCGGAGCATGCCACCGCGATGCCGGCGCAGCGCGCAGCGGCCACCCAGATGCGTGGGGGGCCGGCTCGTCGCCCCGCTAGCGCTTGACCACCGCCACCAAGTAGCGGCAGGGCGTGCGGCCGGCATTGCGGAACGCACAGTCGGCGGCCGGCCCGAGCTCCAGGCAGTCGCCCGGGCGCAGGCGGTGCACCTGCGCACCCTCGGCGAACTCGAGCGCGCCCGAGAGGACCCAGATGGCCTGTCGAATGAAGGCGAACGCCGCCGCCGGGTAGGCCACCTCGGCGCCGGGCGGGAACTCCACCTCGATCAAGTGCACGGGCAGGTCGGACAGCGGCGACACCTGCCGCCGCAGGTAGCCGGTGGCCGGGTCACGCCAGGTCGGCTGGTCTTCGCGCCGCACCAGGCGCGCGCCGGGCTCGTGGTCGGCGGCCAGCAGCGTGCTCAGCGTCATGCCGAGCGCGCCGCTGATGCGCCCGAGCAGCGCCGCGGTCGGGCTGGCTTCGGAGCGCTCCAGCTTGCTCAGCATCGCCTTCGACACGCCCGCGCGCTGCGCCAGATCGTCGAGCGTCCAGCCGCGGCGTGCGCGTTCGTCGCGCAAGCGGCGGGCGATCAGCGGCGTGGGATCGTGCGCATCGCTGTCCATCATCGTTGACTTGAGTTGACGATGATGGAATGATGCCAGCAAACCACGAGGTGCACCATGCAGCCGACCCGCGTGCGCGATGCCACCGCCGACGATGTGCCGGCGATGATGGCGATCTACAACGAGATCGTCGCCAACTCCACGGCGATCTACAGTTTCAATCCGAGTTCAGTCGACGAACGCCGCGAGTGGTTTCGCGTGCGCACCGGCGGCGGCTGGCCGGTGCTGGCTGCGCTGCGCGGCGAGGAGTTGGTTGGCTACGCGTCGTTTTCCGAGTTCCGCGGCGCGTGGCCCGGCTATCTGCATTCGGTGGAGCACTCGGTGTACGTGCGCGCAGACTGCCGCCACCAGGGCATCGGCCGCGCGCTGCTGCAGGCGCTGTTGCCGGTCGCTGCGAAGATGGGCAAGCACGTGATGATCGGCGGCATCGACGCTGCCAACGAAGGCTCGCTGCGCCTGCACGAGCGGCTCGGCTTTGAGCGCGTGGCGCACTTTCGCGAAGTCGGGCGCAAGTTCGATCGCTGGCTGGATCTGGTGTTCGTGCAGCGCTTCATCGATGCACCCGGCGCGGCACGTGGCGGATAGTCGATCGATTGGCGCGTTCGCGCCCGCAGGGTCAGCCGAACTGGCTGTCGACCAGCAGTTCGGGTGCGCGGGCCACGGCTTCGTCCGGATCGAACTCCGGCCACACGCGTTGGTCCTGCATCATGCGAAGCTGGTGCTCGTCGACCGCGCGCTGGTGCGCGTGCAGTTCGTACACCACCCAAACCGCTGCCGCCAGCGCGATCGCCACCGCGGTGTCGAACAGCAGCATCTCGGCGCCCACCAGGCCGAACACGGCGACCATCAGCAGCGGCGCCAGGCGCAGGGCCAGGCTGGCGCGGCGATCGCTGGGGGCGTCGATGGCGGGGGTGACCATGCGCCATACCTTAAACCCGCCACGCGCCACCGAGGCGCCGAACAGCGGCGCCATTCGTGCTGAATTGGCGCGATCGCCGGTGTGCGTGCGCTCAGCGGTCGGCGCGGTGCGCGGATGCCGTGGCGCTGCCGCCGCTGGTGCCGCCGGGAGTGCCGTTCAGCCACGCCTGCGCCAGGCGCACCCAGTAGGTGGCGCCGAGCGGGAGCAGCGCGTCGTTGAAGTCGTAGCTCGGGTTGTGCAATGTGCACGGTCCGGCGCCGTGGCCCAGCGCGCGGTGGTCGCCGTCGCCGTTGCCGATGAAGCAATAGGCGCCTGGCCTCGCCTGCAGCATGAAGGCGAAGTCCTCCGACGGCATCGACGGCTCCTGCACGCGCACCTGCGCATCGCCCACGATGGCGCGCATCACCTCGGCCGCGAACAGCGCCTCGCGCTCGTGGTTCACCACCGGCGGCGCGCGCCGATTGAACTCGAACGTGCAGCCGGTCTCGAAGGCGGCGCAGGTGTGCTCGGCCACCGTGCGCATGCGGCGCTCGATCAGGTCGAGCACGTCGGTCTTGAAGGCGCGCACCGTGCCTTCGATCGTGCAGGTCTCGGGCACCACGTTGGTTGCTTCGCCGCCGTGGACCATCGTGACCGACAGCACCGCGGTGTCGATCGGCCGCTTGTTGCGCGTGATGACCGTCTGCAATGCGCCGACGATCTGGCACGCCACCGGCATCGGGTCGAGCCCGAGGTGCGGCATCGCGGCATGGCTGCCGCGGCCGTGCACCACGATCTTGAAGGTGTTGGCCGAGGCCATCACCGGCCCCGGGCTCACCGCCAGCGTGCCTTGCGGGTACCCGGGCCAGTTGTGCATGCCGAACACCGCCTCCACCGGGTAGCGCTGAAACAGGCCTTCATTCACCATCGCCAGCGCGCCGCCGCGGCCTTCTTCGGCCGGCTGGAAGATCAGCACCACCGTGCCGTCGAAGTCGCGCGTGGCGGCGAGATGGCGCGCCGCGCCCAGCAGCATCGCGGTGTGTCCGTCGTGGCCGCAGGCGTGCATCGTGTGGGCGTGCTGGCTGCGGTGCGCGAAGGTGTTGACCTCCTGGATCGGCAATGCGTCCATGTCGGCGCGCAGGCCGACCATCCGTTTCGACGCGCCGCCGTCGCGGCCGTGCACCAGGCCGACCACCGCGGTCTTGGCGAAGCCGCGATCGACCTCGATGCCCCACACGGTCAGGCGCTCGGCCACCAGGTCGGAGGTGAGGCGCTCCTCGAAGCCGAGCTCGGGGTGGGCGTGGATGCGGCGCCGAAGCGCCGCGATGTCGTCGGCCTGCGCTTCGATGTCGGCGATCAGGCCCATGGCAGTCGGCGCGGCGCACATAGATCAGCCGTGTGCGCGCGCCAGCGCTTGTTCGAGGTCGGCGATCAGGTCGTCGACGTGTTCGATGCCCACCGACAGCCGCAGCAGGTCGGGTGGCGCGGGCGTGCCCGCGCCTTCGACGCTGGCCCGGTGCTCGATCAGGCTTTCGGTGCCGCCGAGCGACGTGGCGCGCTTCCACAGCTGCACGTGCGCCGCGGTGGCGATCGCGGCCGCCTCGCCGCCCTTGGCCCGAACAGACAACATGCCGCCGAAGCCGCCTTGCATCTGCCGGGCCGCGATCGCGTGGCCCGGTGCGTCGCGCAGGCCCGGGTAGAGCACGGCCTCGACGTGGCGGTGCCGCGCGAAGTGCTCGGCGATGCGCTGCGCCGAGGCGCTGGCCGTGCGCACACGCAGGTACAGCGTGCGCATGCCGCGCAGCAACAGCCACGACTCGAACGAGCCGAGCGTGCCGCCGATCTGCGCGCGCACGGTCTTCACGCGCTTCCAGAATTCGTCGTCGGCCTTCGTGACCAGCACGCCCGCGATCAAGTCGGAGTGGCCGTTGAGGTATTTGGTCGCTGCGTGCATCACCAGGTCGGCGCCCAGCTCGAGCGGACGCGTGAGCACCGGCGTGGCGACGGTCGAATCCACCGCGACGCGCGCGCCGGCGGCATGCGCCAGCGCCGCGGTGGCGGCGATGTCGGTCACGGTCCACAGCGGGTTGGCCGGCGTTTCGATCCACACCAGCTTGGTCTTGCCGGCTTGCAGCGCGCTGCGCACGCCGGCCGGATCGGCCATGTCGACCAACTCGACCTGCAGGCCCCACTGGGTGGCGAAGTTCATCAGCCAGTTGCGCAGCGACCAGTACATGACCTTCGGCGCGATCACGTGATCACCGGGCGCCAAGGCCTGGAACACCGCGGTCGCGGCCGCCATGCCGGACGCGAACAGCGCGCCTTGCGCGCCGCGTTCGAGTTGCGCGATCAGTTGTTCGGCCTGGTCGAACGCCGGGTTGTCGGCGCGCGCGTAGCTGCGGCCATTGCGGTACTGGTTGTCGGCGTCGCGGATGAAGGTGGTCGACGCGTGGATCGGCCGGCGAGATCGCCTTGGTCACGGGGTCGACCCAGCCGAGCGACTGCGCGGCGAGCGATTCGGGCTTGACGGTGTTGGGGTCCATGGCGGCATTGTCCATCGGCGTCACGGCCGGGGCGGGGCACTGCTCTCGACCAGCGCGATGCGGCGCTTGATGGTCTCGAGCGCGGCGGCGTCACCGGCGGCCTGCGCACGCTGCTCTTGCACCTTGAGCCAGGCCAGCAGCGGTCGGCGCCAGCCTTGCGCCGACGCGTTGTCGATCGCGGCGGCGATCACGCCGGGGTTGGCGCGCCCGGTTTGCAGCAGCACGCCGGCGGCGACCTGGCGCGCCACCGGATCCTTCATCGCTTGCAGCGACGACACGGCGGCCGCTTCTGAAGTCGCCGCGCTCGCTGCGGCGCGGTGGTGCTCGGGCAGCAGCGCGACGTCGGCCGCGGTGGCGCGGCCCGCGAGGTAGGCCGCATACGCGCGTTCGGCCGGCGCGGCATCGTTGCGCAGCGCCTCGAACGCGCTGCACGGATCGAACTGCAGGCTCGCCACCTGCGCGGCACAGCGCGCCAGCTCGGCGCGCGCCAGCAGGTCTGCGCGGCCGGTGCGCGCGATCTCGCTGCGCGCGATGCCGAACTCGCGTTCGGCGATCGACGTGCGGCCTTCGAGATACGCAGAGGTGCCGCGCTCGAGCGCACTTTGCGCATTGGCCTTCCAGTCGGGTGCCGGCGGCGACTCGAACAAGCCGGCGATCGACAGCAGGGCGGCCAAGCCCAGCGCGGCCCGCATCGGGGGTGGGCCCATCATGGCAACTTGATCTCCACCTCGCGCGCGAACGGCCACTTGCGGTTCAGCTCGTTGACCATCTGCTCGATCTTGCGCAGGTTGGTCTCGACCTCGGTGCGCAGCGCGCCGAGGTCTTGGGTGGCGTCCTTGGCGTTGCCGGCGATGGCCTGTGCGTCGGCCAGGATGGCGTCGACCTTTTTCAAGCTGGCGCCGGTGTCGTTGAGCAGCCCGCGCAGCTGCACGATCGCCTCGCGCACCTCCGGCAGCACGCCGCGTTCGCCGAACAACTGCGTGTCGGCCTTGGCCGTCATGCCATCCAGGCGCGCCAGCAGCGTGTTGGTGCGTTCGAGCGTGGTGACCACGCGCTGCGCGTCGCGTTCGTTGCCGAACAGCATGCCGAGCACGCCGCGCTGGCCGTTCAAGCGCGCGCTCGCCGCATTGAGGTTGGCCAGCGTCTGCGCCAGCTCGGAGTTCTCGGCGGTGAGTGTGGTGAGGTTGGCCAGCAGCTCCTTCGCGGCCGGCCACCAGCTTGGGAATCTCTTCGGTGGAGTCGCCACGCAGCACCGTGCGCACCGCGCCGTCGGCCAGCGGCGGATCGGTGAGGATGCCGGAGTAGGCGCGCAGCGTGGTGCCGCCCACCAGGCTGCGCACCAGCGTGAACACGCTCGATTGTTTGAGCCAGCGCGCATCCTTGCGCGGCACGTCGATGTGCACGCGCGCCTTGCCGTCGTCGGCGAGTTCGACCGAGCGCACGCGGCCGATCGGAAAGCCGGCGAACGTGAGGTCCATGCCGATCACCACGCCCTCGGAGTCGTCGGCCACCAGCGTCAGGCGCTGCGTCGGCTCGAACACCCCGCGTGCGTACAGCAAAAACACCACCGACGCCGCCACCAGCAGCACCAGCGCGGCCAGCAGCAGTCCGGCCTTGAAGCCCACGTTGGCGATCGGCTGGGCCGCTGCGTCGCGTTCGGTGTCGGCCATCGTCGGACTTCACAAGATGTTGACCGCCAGCGACGCGGCCTCGATCAGCAGCACCAGCGCGAACAGGCGCACCAGCCCACGCACCTCGGCGCTCATGCGCGAGCGCGTGGGGTCGTACAGCGCCGAGCCCATCGGCACCAGCACCACGGCGAGGCTGAACAGCAGCGCCTTCAGCAGGAACACCACCACCACGGTGGGGCTGAACACGCGGCCCACGGTGCGCGTGTAGCCCTCCAGCGCCCACAGCGTGAAGCCGTAGGTGGCGAGGTAGGCGAGCACCAGCGCCACCGCGCCGGCCAGCACCGACAGCATGCGCCACGCTGAACAGACCGGCCACCGCGCGCGGCAACACCTCGTGGCGCATCGGATCGAGGCCGCGGTCGCGCATGCGGTTCAGTTCGCCGCGCAGGCGCATCGCGGCCAGCTCCTCGCCATGCGGCATGGTGCAGCGCACCGCGACGAACAGGGCCGCGGTCAGCGGGATGATCTCGATCACCAGCACGCGCACCAGCATCTCGAGCGCGTATTGCGTCAGGCCATAGCTGAGCGCCGTGACGACCACGATGCGCGAGATCACCACGCTCAGCAGCGACGACAGCAGCGTGAACCACACCAGCACCGGCGCGGTGTCGAGCACCATGTGCCGTGCGATGGCGGTCTGTTGCGGCCGCGAGTAGCTGCCTGGTGACAGCGCCATCACGCCGACCACGGCGCCGAAGTGCACGATGCGCCACCAGCCGACCAGCCAGCGCGCCGCATTGCGGCCGAGCAGCGTGAAGACCGAGATCGCAGGAACCTGCGCGAGCATGGCCGCATGATAGGTGCAGCGCGCGAGCCGCTTCGGGCGCGCCGCGCCGGCGGGTGTCAGCGGATGTTCAGCGCAGCGGCAGCGCCGCCCAGTCGTTCACCGCCAGGCGCGCCAGCACCGTCCAGCTTTCGCCGTCGGGCTTCAGCACGATGGCCTCGCCCTCGGCCAGGTGCGGCGGGCCGGCCACCGCACGAAACGGCGTGCCGTGGCCCACCATCCAGCGGTTGATGCCGGGCGGTATGCGCGCGCTGAGCAGCCGCTTCAATCCGAGGTATTCGCCCGGTCCGGTGAGCTCGCGCATCGGCGTGGTCGGTGTGGCCATGCCGAGCATCAGCTTGGCGTGTTCCATCGTGCGGCACATCGGGCTCGCCTTCACCACGCCGATCGGCAGCTTGAGCGCTGCGATGCGCTGGCCCATCTCGCGCGCATCGGCGCGGCCTTGGTCACTGAGCGGCCGCTGGTTCGCGCAATCGTCGAAGTCGCGCATGCCGCGGTCGTTCTTCGAGAAGTCGGTGGCGGTGTGGCGAAAGTAGATCACCAGCCCGCCTTCGCGCAGCGCGCGCACCAGCGCAGCGCCTTCCAGCCGCGCGCCGGCGAGCGGGTACGACGACCGTTCGGCCGGCGGCGCCGACGCAGCCGGGGCTGCAGTCTGCGCCGGTGCAGATCCGCCCCACAACGCGACCAGCGTCGAAGCGATGAACGCGGCAACATGCAGCCGGTGCATGGTCGTGGTGGGTGGTGTCGGTTCAGGTGGCCGCAACGCCGGCCAGGATCTCGTAGGAGCGCAGCCGCGCGGCATGGTCGTGGATCGCGCCGGCGACGATGAGTTCCTTCGCGCCGGTGCGCTCGACGATGCCCTGCAGCTCGCGCTTGACCTTGTCGGGCCCGCCGCTCGCGGTGGCGGCCAGCATGCGCTGCACACCGTGGCGCTCGGCCTCGTTCCACAAGCCGTCCATCGAGTCCACCGGCCGCGGCAGCGGGCCGCGCACGCCGCGCCGCATGCCGAGAAAGCGCTGCTGTAGCGACGTGAGCAGCCGCGCGCCCTCGGCGTCGCTGTCGGCCGCGACCACGTTGACGCCCACCATCGCGTGCGGCTCGGGCCAGCGCGCCGAGGGTCGGTAGGTCTCGCGATAGACGTCGAGCGCCTGCTCCAGCAGATCGGGCGCGAAGTGCGACGCGAACGCATACGGCAGGCCGAGGTAGGCCGCGAGCTGCGCGCCATAGAGGCTCGAGCCCAGGATCCACACCGGCACCTGCGTGCCTGCGCCCGGGATGGCGCGCACCGCTTGACCCGGCTGCGAGGGATCGAGATAGGCGATCAGCTCGACGACGTCGCGCGCGAAGTCGTCTTCTTCGTTGCTGTTGAGGTGGCGGCGCAGCGCGCGGGCGGTCAACTGGTCGGTGCCGGGGGCGCGTCCGAGCCCGAGGTCGATGCGCCCGGGGTGCAGCGTGGCCAGCGTGCCGAACTGTTCGGCGATCACCAGCGGCGCGTGGTTGGGCAGCATCACGCCGCCCGAGCCGACGCGGATCGTCTTCGTGCCGGCGGCCACGTAGGCGATCAGCACCGCGGTGGCCGAGCTCGCCACGCCGTCCATGTTGTGGTGTTCGGCGAGCCAGAATCGTTTGTAGCCCCAGGTTTCGGCGCGCTGCGCGAGGTCGAGGCTGTGGCGCAGTGCGCTGGCCGCATCGCTGCCTTCGACGATGGGGGCGAGATCGAGAATCGACATTGGAACCATGAGCGGCATCATGCACCGGGCGCGGCAACCGCGCGGCCGCGGTGGTATGGTGTGTGTCGCCGATTGCAGGGCGCCATCGCTTCAGACATGAACGCACCGATCGCCGAAGTCCAGGCCGCCGAGCCGGTGGTGCGCCGCCTGCTGATCGACCTCGACACACCGCCGCCGCGGCACTGGTGCGGCGGCGATGCATTTCGCACCGCGTGGTTCAACGCGCTGTCGATGAGCTTTCCGGTCGGCGAGCAGTTCTTCATCGATGCGGTGCGCCAAGGCGTGGCCACGCTGACCCCCGAGCAGCGGGTGCCGTTCGAGCCGGCGATCAAGGGCTTCATCGGCCAGGAGGCCACGCACCGGCGCATCCATGCGCTGTTCAACGACCACCTGGCCCAGCAAGGCCTGGTCAACCGATGGGATGCGCGCGCGCTGCGCCGGCTGAAGAAGCTCGAAGGCGTGGACCTGCGCATCTGGGTCGGTGCCACGGCGGCAACCGAGCACTTCACCGCGATCCTGGCCGAACACCTGCTGTCGGACCGCTCGTCGCTGGTGGGCGCCGAGCCGCGGCTGGCCACGCTGTGGCTGTGGCACGCGAGCGAAGAAACCGAGCACCGTTGCACCGCGTTCGATCTGTATCGCGCGATGGGCGGCAACGAAGAGTGGCGGCTTCGCTTGTTTCGCGTGGTGACCTGGAACTTCATCACCGATGCGCTGCGCCAGACGGTCAACAACCTGTGGCACGACGGCAGCTTGTGGCGCGCGCGGACCTGGCTCGAGGGTTGGCGGTTCCTGTTCGGCCGCCACGGCATCGTGCGTGCATTGAGCGCGCCCTGGCGCGGCTACCTGCGCGCCGACTTCCATCCGTCGCAACAGGACGATCGCCTCGCCACCGCGTGGCTGCGCGAGCACGCGTCGGTGTGGGAGCCGGTGGGCGCTAGAGCTTCATCTCCAGCCGCAGTTGCCACTGCGTGAAGCTCGACGTGACCGTGCGCGAGGCCTCGCGCGTGAACGTGCCCGGGGTGGATTCGAAGTCGAGCGCACTGCCGGTGGTGTAGTCGCGCGGCAGCCAGTTGTTGGCCGACAGGCGCAACGCGAGGCCCGGCTGGAAGGTCCACAGCGCATAGACGTCGAACACGCGCTTCGATCCGGTGAGCGCGGCCTGTTCTTCGGACAGGCGCGTGTCGTAGTCGGGCGTGTAGTTGAGGTTGCCGCCCACGGACAACGGCGTGCCGCGGAAGCGATAGTCGGCGCCGACGTTGAACGTCATGTCGGGCTGCTGGTCGAGCCGGTTGTTGGGCCCGGGCACGTTCTTCACGTGCGAGCGAAAGAAGCTCGCGTTGCTGCGCAACTCCAGCGGCGGCGCGTCGGCCATCACCTCGCTGAGGCGGAACTTCGCTTCCAGTTCCAGCCCCTGCGTGGTGGCGTCGCCCACGTTCTGCGGGCGCGACACCCAGCGCGGCACGGGCGCCCACGACACGGTTTCCAGCGTGGTCACGCTGCGCATGTAGTCGCTGATCTGCCGATAGAAGAAGTTGGCGCTGAGCACGCCGCCTGCCGCGAGGTAGCGCTCGGCGGCGATGTCGATGCCGGTGGCGAGTTCGGGCTTCAGGTCGGGGTTGCCGGCACGGTCGGGGCTGGTGGGCGTGTTGGCGCCCGGCACCGGAAAGCGGAACGACAGGCTCGGCCGGCCGAGCAGGCTGCTCAGCGTGGGCGCCTTGTAGCTGCGCGTGAGGCTCATGCGGATCTGGTCGCGGCCCTTCGGGTCGGGCTTCCACACCGCATGCAGCAGTGGCGTCCACACGCTGCTGCGGTTGCTCGGCCGCTCGCCGTCGGCGCCGGTGCCTTGCGTGTAGATGCCCTCCCAGCGCAGGCCGGCGTGCGCGGCCCAGTTCGGATTGACCGTCCACTCGTCCTGCAGATAGACCGCGCTGCGTGAACTCTGCGCCTCGAGGTTCTCGCCGAAGTCGGTGAGCAGCGGCGCGCCGTCGCGCAGCGTGGTGCGCGTCTCGCTGCGCTTCACCGTCTCGGCCTCGATGCCGCCGACCAGGCTGTGGTCGTTGTCGAGCAGCTTCGATGCCTTGAGTCCGCCGCTCAGCGAGCGGTCGCGGATGCGCGTGCTGTCGTCGACCGTGGCCAGCAGGATGTCGCCGGCATCGCGTTCTTCGCGCACCGTGTGCTCGCGGATCTGCGACTCGCCGCCGTTGGCACGCCACTCCAGCCGCGTGCCGTCGCCCAGGCGATGGCGCCACTGGCCGAGCACGCGCACCAGCGAGAAGCGGTAGTCGGTGTCGGACTGCGCGTGGTCATAGGCCGGCGGGTCGATGCCGATCGGCTGCACGATGCGGCTGAAGCGCGTGGCGTCGGCCTCGTTCAACACGATGAACGGCGACACGAAGCCGAAATTCCCCTGGTCGTCCTGGTACTGCGCGCGCGTGGACAGGTGCAGGTTCTTGCGCAGCACGTTGCGCGTGCTGGTCTCGTCGGCCAGGCGCGTCACCTCGCCGGTGGCCAGGTCGGTGTCGGTGGTGGTGGTGACGGTGTGCTCTTCGGCCTCGCCGCCGGAGGCCGACAGCGAGAAGTTCAGCGTCCACTGTTCGTTGAGCCGGTCGTGGCGCGTCCAGCTGCCGCCGGCGCCGAGATGGTCGTTCTCGAACTGCGTGCCGATGCGCACCTCGTTGAGTTTGCGCGAGTAGTTTTCGCGCGTGATGATGTTGATGGTGCCGCCGATGGCGCGCGCGCCGGTCTCGGCCGTCGGGGCGCGCAGGATCTCGATGCGCTCGATCTGCTCGGGGCTGATCGAATCGATCTGGAAGCCCGGTGGCACGCGGTCGCCGTCGAGCAGGATCTGCGTGTAGCCCGCGCCGAGCCCGCGAAAGCGGATCTGTCCGCCGCGCCCGGGTGGCCCACCGAGCGTCACGCCGGGCAATCGCTTGAGGATCTCGCCGAGCGTGGCATCGCCATGGCGCTCGATCTCCTCGCGACCGACGATGATCTTGGCGGCGGTCGACTGCCGGCGCTGTTCGCTGTCGCTGCCCCGGCCGCCGGTGACTTCGACACGCTGCGGACTGGCGCCACCGGCCGAACTGCCGGTGCCGCCCGTGGTGGTGGCGCTGTCGCCCGCGCCGGGCGACGCCGGACCGCCGGGCGCCGTGGCGGGAGCGGGCGCAGGCGGCGGCGTCTGCGCATGGGCGCACACACTCAGCCACGCGCCGGCCAGCGCGATCGGAATCCTGCGCCTCACTCGACCCCCTGAGCCCTGCGGGCCGTCCCCCCGAGGGGGAGCGAGCGCCTTCGGAGCGGCCGGGCGGCGGTCATGCAGCCCCCTTGGCGCTGCGCGCCGTCCCCCCAAGGGGGAGTGAGCGCCTTCGGAGCGGCCGGGCGGCGGTCGTGCAGCCCCCTTGGCGCTACGCGCCGTCCCCCAAGGGGGAATGAGCGCCTTCGGAGCGGCCGGACGGCGCTCAAGCAGCCACCGCTTTGCGGGCGCGGTAGAACGTGATCGGTTGGGCCTTGGCCTCGTTGAGCACGTGGCGCTTGATGCGGCCCACCACGTGCATCTCGCACGGCTTGCAGTCGAAGCGCAGCGTCAGCGTGTCGCCGCCGCTGGTCATCGTGAGCGGCTCGGCGCGGACCGTGCCCTGCACGCCGGTCACGCCCTTGGCTTGCTTGGGGCACAGGCTCAAGCTCCAGCGCACGCAGTGCTTGGTGATCATCAGGCTCACCTCGCCGAGCTCCTGGTGGCTCTCGTAGGCCGCGTCGACGATCTGCACGCCGTGCTTCACGTAGAAGTCATGCGCCTTCTGGTTGTACACATTGGCCAGGTAGGTCAGCGCGTCGCCGGGGTAGGGCGCCGGTGGCTCCACCGGCAGCGCGCGCGGCGGGCGCTGCAGCGCCGCGGCCCGCGCCGACTCCAGCGCCGCGATCGCGTCACGGCGCAGCGCGTTGAGCGCGCTGGCCGGCAGGAACCAGGGCTGCGACAGCGCGAGCGTGATCTCGTCGAGCGAGAAGATCGTGTTGCCGAGCCTGCCCAGGTGCTCGCGCAGCGTCGCGTCGGCCTTGCCGGCGTCGCGCGCCGGCGCCTTGGCGTGCGCCAGTTGCGCGCGCGCGTGGATGCCATCGGCGTCGTGCGCGTCGAGCGCAAAGCCGTCGGCGGTTTCGCTCAGCCGCAGCGTCACGCCGATGCGCCGCTCGGCGCTCTTCTTGGCCAGCAACCGGTCCCACGCCATGTCGCGGTTGCGGCTGAGTGCGGTGCCTGCGCGCAGGTCTTTGAGCGGCGCGATCGTTTCGTTGGGCACGATGCGCCACTGCCGCCCGCCCAGCGGCTGCGCGGTGTTCACCTGCAGCCCCAACAAGTCGTTGTGCAGCGTGTACCAGGTCAGGCCGTCTCCGTTGGAGACGAACGACGTCGCGTCGTCGAGCTCGATGTCGACCTCGGTTTTGCCCACGCGCACCACGTGCCCGAGCGGCAGCCCGGCGTGTTTGGGCGTGTCGAACGCGCCCAGGTCGTCGGTGCGACCGTTGACGAAGTAGTCGCTGGCGCCGCGATTGAAGTTGCGCTGCGGATCGGGCTCGAAGCCGAACGTGGCGCGGCCCGACGACGCGGCGCGCAGGTCGCTGCGGCCCTCGAGCAGCGCGTCGAACAACCGCCGGTAGTGCGCGGTGACGTTCTTCACGTAGCCCATGTCCTTGTAGCGGCCCTCGACCTTGAAGCTGCGCACACCGGCGCGGACCAGCGCCGCGAGGTTGGCGCTCTGGTCGTTGTCCTTGATCGACAGCACGTGCTTCTCGTGCGCGATCACGCGGCCCAGCGAGTCGGTGACCGTGTAGGGCAGGCGGCACTCCTGCGAGCAGCTGCCGCGGTTGGCGCTGCGGCCGGTGTGCGCATGGCTGATGAAGCACTGGCCGGAGTACGCCACGCACAGTGCGCCGTGGATGAAGAACTCCAGCATCGCGCGATCGACCTGCGCGTTCACCGCGTGGATCTGCTGCAGCGTGAGCTCGCGCGCCAGGATGATCTTGGAGAAGCCGGCGTCCTGCAGGAAGCGCGCCTTCTCCGGCGTGCGCGTGTCGCACTGCGTGCTGGCGTGCAGCTGGATCGGTGGCAGGTCGATCTGCAACAGCGCCATGTCCTGCACGATCAACGCGTCGACCCCGGCGTTGTACAGGTCCCAGGCCTGGCGGCGGGCGCCTTCGAGCTCGTCGTCGCGCAGGATGGTGTTCAGCGTCACGTAGATGCGCGCGTGATAGCGGTGGGCGTGTGCCACCAGGCGCGCCAGATCTTCGATCGAGTTCGGTGCCTTGTCGCGCGCGCCGAACGCCGGCCCGCCGATGTACACGGCGTCGGCGCCGTGGTTGATGGCCTCGATGCCGATGTCGGCGTCGCGCGCCGGCGCGAGCAACTCGAGCGTGTTCGCCGCCATGTCAGTGCCGCCCTAGCTCGCCAGCCGCTTCGACGCCGCATCGAATGCCGCTTTCAGCTCGGCATACGAACGGGTCACCGGGAACTGCGGAAACTGCTGCGCGATCGCCTCCGGCGGGTGGATGAAGAAGCCGGCGTGCGCCGCGCTCAGCATGCCGGTGTCGTTGTACGAATCGCCCGCGGCCATCACCTGGAAGTTCAGGCCCTTGAGCGCATTCACCGCGTGGCGCTTCTGGTCGGGCTGGCGCAACCGGTAGTCGACGACACGTCCGCTCGCGTCAGCCAGCAGCCGGTGGCAGAACAGCGTGGGCCGGCCGAGTTGCTGCATCAGCGGATCGGCGAACTCGTAGAACGTGTCCGACAGGATGATCACCTGGAAGCGCGCGCGCAGGTCGTCGAGAAAGGCGCGCGCGCCGTCCATCGGCTGCATGCCGCCGATCACGCGCTGGATGTCGGGCAGCTTGAGCCCGTGCTGTTCGAGCAGGCCGAGGCGCTCGCGCATCAGCTTGCCGTAGTCGGGCTCGTCGCGCGTGGTGCGCGAAAACGCCGCGATGCCGGTGCGCTTGGAAAACTCGATCCAGATCTCGGGCACCAACACGCCTTCGAGATCGAGGCAGATCACCTGCACGTTGTGGACTCCGGGGACCGGCAGTTCGATGGCGCGCTGCCGCGTGGCTGCGGATGGTATCGCAGGGGCCGTAAAGAACTGTGTGCCATGCGACGCGCTCCCGCGGGCTCCGGGGGTGGTGCCAACCCTTGGCTCGGGTGGTTAACCCCGTTGGGAGCGCTGTGCCGTTCAACGCAGGGAACGGTTCGCCGATGGGGCGCGCCGCCACCACCCCTGACCACGGAGCAACGCCCATGTCCATCCACCGCCGCCAGTTGCTGGCCCGCAGCGCGCTCGTCGCCGCTGCTGCGCCGTTTGCGCTGCACGCACGCGCTTTCACCAGCCTGCTGGCCGACAGCACGCCACGCGCCACGCTCACGGCCTACACCAGCGAAGCCGAGATGCGGCAGGCGCTGGCGCGCTGGCAGGAGCAGTCGCGCCAGCGCCAGTTGGCGGGGCGGCGCGACGGCTGCCGCAGCGGATGCGACGGCCGCCTTGCAGATGGCGCCGAGCACCGCGCCGGCGCCGATGGCCGCGGCCAAGAGCGAGGCGGCGGGCGCGGTGGCCGAGAAACGCGCCGCCGAAGCCGAGTCGATCACCAACGTGCAGACCGCCGGCGTCGACGAGGGCGGCATCGTCAAGCGCGCCGGCGATTTCCTCATCATCCTGCGGCGCGGTCGGCTGTTCACGGTGCGTGTCGGTGGCGACGCGCTGGCGCCGATCGCGGCGGTCGATGCGTTCGCGCCGGGCTCCAACCCGAGCGGCGCGTGGTACGACGAACTGCTGGTGTCGGGTCGCGACGTGGTGGTGATCGGCTACTCGTACGCGCGCGGCGGCACCGAGATCGGCCTGTTCGAGCTCGATGGCGGTGGCAATCTCGCCTACCGCGCCACGCACCACCTGCGTTCGTTCGACTACTACAGCTCGCGCAACTACGCGAGCCGGCTGATCGGCCGCAAGCTGGTGTTCTACACGCCGACCTTGCTGTCACCGTGGCAGGCGCAGCCGTGGCAACAGTTCCCGGCGCTGCGCCGTTGGCAGGGCGAGGCCGATGCGCAGGGGTTCAAGCGCATCCTGCCGGCCACGCGCGTGTACCGCACCGACGACGAGTTCGAGCCCGGCGAGGCGCTGGCGCTGCACACGATCACGTCGTGCGAGCTGGGCCACGACGAGCTGAAGGTCGAATCGACCGCGGTGCTGGGGCCGGCGGGCCGCGTGTTCTACGTGTCGCAAGGCTCGGTCTACGTGTGGACCAGCAGCTGGCGCCGCCGCTGGCCCGGCGAGCCGCACCGCCCGCAGCCCGAGGAGCCGCGCTCGCGCTCGGCGGTGTTTCGCATTCCGCTCGACGGTGCGGCGCCGAGCGCGATCAAGACCGCCGGCGTGCCGATCGACCAGATGTCCTTCCTGGAAGAGGGCGGCCACCTGAACGTGCTGCTGCGCGAATCGGGCCGCGGCGAGGGCATGCGCATCGGCAGCGAGTCCACCGCCGGTTCGATGGCGCTGTTGCGTGTGCCGCTGGCCGACTTCGGCGACGGCCGCGGCGCGGCGCAGCGCGAGCACTACCGGCGTCTGCCCGCCGTGCAGGGGTATGCGGTGCAGAACCGCTTCGTCGGCGATTGGTTGCTGTACGGCGGCGCGCACGGCCGCGGCTTCGAAGCCGGCCCGTCGGCCTATGCACTGCGCTTTGCGTCCACCGGCGATGCGATGGCCCTCGCGCCCGGCCATGCCGTGGAGCGCATCGAAGCGCTCGGCCGCGATGCGGTGCTCGTCGGCGCGCGCGACAGCGATCTGGTGTTCAGCGCGGTGCGGCTGTCGCGGCGCGAGCCGCAGCTGGCCGGGCGGCACGTGCAAAGCGGCGTCGCGCAGGGCGAGACGCGCACGCACGGCTTTTTCTACCGGCCGCAGAACGACGACAGCGGAATGCTCGGCCTGCCGGTGCTCGGCCCCGGCGCGCGGCGTCGCCAAGGCGTGTACAGCGGCGGGCAGGGTGCGGCGGCGGTGCTGTTCCTGCGCAACCGCGGCTTGCAGTTCACCGGGTTGGGTCAGCTGCAGGCGAGCGACGGAGGTGTGCGCGACGATGCGTGCAAGGCGAGCTGCGTCGACTGGTACGGCAACGCACGCCCGATCTTCCTCGGCGACCGCGTGCTCGCACTGATGGGCTACGAGATCGTCGAGGGCCGGCTGCAGGCGGGCGGTTGGCGATTCGACGAGCCGAGCGGCGTGCCGGCGGAGCAGATCGTCGAGCGCCGGCGCATCAGCTTCGCGCCGAACGCGGCCTGGCGCGAGGGACGCTACTCGCCGTTCAATTGACGCGTCAGCTCACCATGTAGGCCGCTGCGCCGGTGGCGATCAAGGTGCCCTCGTCGTTGACGAGGCGCATCTGCGTCGTGCCGACGCGGCCGCCCAGGCGCATGACCTCGGCCTGCGCGACGAAGTGCTTGCCCAGGCCGGGGCGCAGATAGTCCACGCGCAGGTCGATGGTGCCGAGCTTGGCGAAGCGGTGCATCACCTGCGCGGCGGCTTCGTCGGCGTGTTTTTCGGCGATCGCCCACATCACCGCCAGGCCGCCCATCGCATCGAGCGTGGCCGAGATCACGCCGCCGTGCAGCCGGCCGTACAGGTGGTGGCCCACCAGCTCGGGGCGCATGTCGAAGCGCAACGTCGGCCCGTTGGTGCCGTGGCCGGTGAACTTCAGGCCCAGCAGCTGGTTGAACGAGATCTGCTGCTCGAACAGCGTGGTCAGTGCCGCATCGAGGCGGCCTTGTTCGGCCGCGCTGCGGCGTTGAGCAGGCGCATGGGTCATCGCGCGAGCATAACGGCGGAGAAACAGCGTGCCTCCAGGCACGCTTCCCCAAGCGGACACCGCGGATCCGGCTCTGCCGGGCCGCTGGTGTCGCCCCTTCGAGGGGGCGGCGGCCGCCAGGCCGCCTCGGGGGTGGTCAGCGTGTCGAGCGGAGTCCGCTGGAGGGCACGCCGGTGGCCGGCAGGCGGCTCACCAGGTTGCTGCTCCACGAGCGGCCGTTGGTGCCATCGTGCGACGCCACGCGGAACACGACGGCCGACGTGCTGCCCTCGCAACGGATCGAGCCGCTCACCGGCGTGAGCGTGACCGTGCTGTCGCCGAAGCCGCGTGCACGCGCCATGCGGCCGGCATCGGCCAGGCCGCGCTCGCGCAGCGCGCTCATCAGCTCCCTGGGATCCTGGCTGCCCGGCAGCGCATCGACCGAGCTGCAGTTCGTGAAGCCGAAGCTTTCGTTGTCGACCCACACCACGTTGGGTTCGGCCGCCAGCGCGTGCGCAGCGGCAAGCGCGAGCAGCGATGCCGCCGCACAGTTGCGTGCGATGTGGTGCATGTGCTTGTGGTCCATCGTGGCCTCCCGAAACAAGCCGGGGTGAAATCCCTGGCGATGTCGCTACGGTAGGCTGCCGCGCGCCGTTTGCATGCCCCCGCGGCGGGGGATGGTTGCGTTACCGACGCGCCGCGCGTTGAATCCCACACACGCGCTCGTGCGGGCGCACAACAGGCCACGTAACCGAGCGGCCAAACGCACGTGATGGAATGCCGCGCGTCCTGTTCATGTGCCAACGCGGTGCTTGGCGGGCGGCCGCGCTCGCAGCTGGCGCAGCAGTTCCAGCGCCGGCGTGAACTCGAATCGCTGCAGCAGCGCATGCACGCGCACGCACTCGGGGCCGAGGTGCGCACGCAGCGCGGGCTGCAATTCGCGAAAGCGGCCGAGCGCGGCATAGTCACCGCGCTCGAGCAGCTCCTCGAGGCGGGTGATCTCGGGATCGAGCCATGCGGGGTCGGGAATCGTCGCTTCGGGCACCGGCTCGGGCGGCGCGGCGAAGCGGCGATCGATCGCCGCCACCACTTGCGACAGCTCTTGCAGCAGCGCGTGTGCGCCATCGGCAAAGTCGTCGTTGGGGTCGCCGTCGCGCGCCTGCTTCTCGAGTGCCGCGGCCATCGACGACAACGTGGCGGCACCGATCGCGGCGCTGGCGCTCTTCAGCGAGTGCGCTTCGCGCCGTGCGTCGTCGAGCCCGGGGCTGGCCATCGCGCTCGACAGCGCGGCCACGCCCTTGCGGTAGGTGGCGGCAAACTGCAGCAGCACGCGCTCGTACATGTCGACGCGGCCGCCGAAGTAGCGCGTGAGCACGCTGTCGTCGAGTCCCGCGGGTCCCGGCTCGATGGGGGCGGGCGGTGGCCCGAGCGGCATCGGCGTGCTGTCCATCGGCGGCTCGGTGCTGCGCATGCGCGCCGGCAGCCAGCGCAGCAGCATGGCGTAGAACACGCGTGGGTCGACCGGCTTGACGATGTGGTCCTGCATGCCGGCCTGCTCGCACGCCAAGCGGTCTTCGCCGAACGCGTTGGCCGTCATGGCCAGAATCGGCGTGTGCGCATGAGCGGGCAACGCGCGGATCTGGCGCGTGGCCTCCAGCCCATCGATGCCGGGCATCTGCACGTCCATCAGGATCAGGTCGTAGGTCTGTCGCTGGGCCGCCTCGACCGCACGCTCGCCGCGGATGGCCACGTCCACCTGCAGCGCGGCCGCGCGCAGCCATTCGAGCGCGACCTCCAGGTTGGCCGGGTTGTCCTCGGCCAGCAGCACGCGCGCGCCGGCGTGCGTGGCGCGCAGCCGGGCCTCGAGCGAGCGCAGCGTCTGGCCATCGAGCAACGCCTGTGTCTGGTCGGCTGCCGTGTCGTCGAGCGCGTCGGGCTCGGCGATTTCGAGCTTGGCCTCGAACCAGAACCGGCTGCCGCGTCCCGGCGCGCTGTCCACGCCGACCTCGCCACCCATCTGCTGCGCCAGATGGCGCGTGATCGCCAGGCCGAGCCCGGTGCCGCCGAAGCGCCGCGTCGTTGAGCTATCGGCCTGCTCGAAAGCACCGAACAGCTTGCTGATCTGTTCGGCGGTGATGCCGATGCCGGTGTCCTCCACCGTGAAGCGCACCTTGAGGGCGTCGCCGTCGGCCGGCCGCGCCTGCACGCGCAACTCGATGCCGCCGCGGTCGGTGAACTTCACGGCGTTGCTCAGCAGGTTGAGCAACGCCTGCGACAGACGCGTGGGATCGCCGCGCAGACGGTCCGGCACGATGCCGGCGTCGACCGCCAGCGTGAGGCCCTTGGCGTGGGCCCGCTCGTTGACCATCGACTCGGCCCGTCGCAACAGCGCGCGCAGCGAGAAGCCGGTGTGCTCGAGCGTGAACTTGCCGGACTCGATCTTCGACAGATCGAGGATGTCGTCGATCACCTGCGACAGGTGCTGCGCGGCGTCGTGGATCTTTTCCAGCCGATCGGCCTGCGCCGGCGTCGGGTCGTCGCGCCGCAACAGGTGCACCAGGCCGATCACCGCGTTCATCGGCGTGCGGATCTCGTGGCTCATGTTGGCGAGGAACGCGCTCTTGGCCTGCGTGGCCGCCTCGGCACGGTCGCGCGCCGCCGTGAGCTCTGTGTTCAGCGTTTTCAGACTCTGCTCGGCGAGCTTGAGGTGGCTCACGTCGGTGACCAGCACGAAGAAGCCGTGCACGACACCGTTGACGACATTGGGCACGTACTGCGCCAGCGTCGGCATCGTGGTGCCGGTGGATGAGCGCGCCTCGATCTCGAACACTTCGGCGCGTCCGCCCAGCACGTTGTCCATGCGCGGCAGGTTGGCGGCATAACGCTCTTCGCCGAGCACGTCGCGCGCGTGGCGCCCCACCAAGCGTTCGGGCGTGGTGCTGAACCAGCGTGCGTAGGCATCGTTGGCGAAACGGCAATAGAAGTTGCGGTCCCAGTAGCCGAACATGCCGGGGATGTTGGCCGCCAGCGTGCGCACGAAGGATTCCGACTCGGCCTGTTGCGCGGCGACGCTCTCGAACTGCCGCGTGCGCTCCTGCACCAGGGTTTCCAGCCGCTCGGCCGACTCGCGCTGCGCCGTCGCCTCGTCGGTCACGTCGCGCGAGATGCCGAAGATGCCGATCACATGGCCATGCTCGTCGCGCAGCGGCCCTTTGGTCGCATGGAAGGTGCGCACGCCGCGGATGGTGGTGAGCTGCTCTTCGAAGCGCAGCGTGCGGTTCTCGTCCATCACACGCTGGTCGTTGGCGCGCACCCGGGCCAGCTGCTCCGGCGGCACCATCGCCAGGTCCTGGAGTGTTTCGCTGGCGCCGCCCTTGAACGGGATCGACTCCAGCGCGGCGCGGTTGCGGAACAGATAGCGGCCCTCGCGGTCGCGCGCGTAGATCGCGTCGCTGGAGGTTTCGGCGATCGAGTCGAGCAGCGTCAGCGCGCGCAAACGCGCGTCGCGCGACGTGTTCTCCATCAGCGCCATCTGCAGGGCGTGGCGTTCGCGCTGCCACACCAGCACGCCGGCGGCGGCGCACCAGGCCAGCACGCCGAACAGCGCGATCCAGACCGCGTTGCCGGCTGCCGCGGCGAACAGCTCGCGGCGGTCGACCTTGGTCACCAGGTACCAGCCGTTGTCGAACACCGGTCGCACCGTGCCCAACACCGCCACGCCGCGGTAATCGATGCCGTCGAACGCCGCGCCCATCGGTTGTTCGCCGCGGATCGCGCGCGCTGCCAGCAACTCGGGCGAGGTCAAAGGCAGCGGCTGAACATCATCCAGTGCGGCATGGACGAAACCATCGCGCTCGCGCACCAGAAACGCCCGTGCGCTGCTGCCGGGCACGATCGATGCGCTCAGCGTCGGCAGCACGAACGAGGTGGCGTCCATGCGCAGCACGACCACGGCCGTGGCTGGCGTGCCGCTGCGCAGAAGCGGTGTCACGAAGTCGAGCCGCGGCGCCGGTGCCGGGCCGTCGCGGCCGTAGAAGTCGGTCAGCTGCGCTTGGCCCGTGGTGATCGCGCGCTGCAGTGCCTGCCTCAACTCGGGCGCGACCGCACGGTCGTCTGCACGGCTGCCGGCCAGCCAGTTGCCGTTGGCATCCAACACCGACCAGGCTTGGTAGCGATGCGCCTGGCTGTAGTCCTGCAGGCGCTCTGCAAAGCGCGCGCCGCTGGCCTCGTCGCGCGCGTCCTGCCAGCGCCGGAACTCCTGCGCCAGGAACTGGCTCGCACCCACGAAACGGGCGTCGGCCATGTGATCCGACATCCAGCTGTGCAACTGGTTGGCGCGCAGTGCGGCCATCACCTCCAGGCGCTCGACCTCGAGGCCACGCTGGTGGCGGTAACTGGCGAACACGGCGCCGATCGACAGCACGCCCACCGCTACGGCGAGCAGGCCCAGCGCCCAGCGCAATGAGGGTCGCGCGGCCGAACCGGCTGCGGCCGGTGCGTCCGCAGCGGTCATGATCGGGGCGTGGTCGGCCCGCGTGTCGAGGTGCCGCCCACGATGCGCAAGCTGGCGTGTTTGGCGTTCACCGCTTCGTCGGTGTCGGCGTGCCGCTCGGCGATCTCGCAGAACGCCGCGAAGTCGCTGACGAACGCATCCACCACCACCGGGTCGAGGTGCTTGCCGCGGCTGGCGGCGATCATGTCGCGCGCCTGGGTGTACGGGAACGCTGCCTTGTAGACGCGCTTGGAGATCAGTGCGTCGAACACGTCGGCCAGCGCCATCAGGCGCGCCGGCAGCGGAATGGCATCGCCCACCAGGCCGTCGGGGTAGCCGAGTCCGTCCCAACGCTCGTGGTGGTGGCGCGCGATCTGCTTGGCCACCGCGAGGAACTCGATCGGATGGTCGGCATCGCGCTCGGCGCGTTCGATCGACTCGGCGCCGATCTGCGCATGCGTCTTCATGATCTCCCACTCGCGGCTGTCGAGCCGGCCCGGCTTGAGCAGGATGTGATCGGGGATTCCGACCTTGCCGATGTCGTGCAGCGGCGCCGACTTGGCCAGCAGGTCGATCGCATGGTCGTCGAGTTCGGCGGCGAAACGAGGGTGGTGCCGCAACAGCAGCGCCAGCCGTCGCACGTACTCCTGCGTGCGCAGCAGGTGGTTGCCGGTTTCGCTGTCGCGCGTTTCGGCCAGCCGTGCCAGCGCGTGGATGCTGGCCTCCTGCACCAGTTGGTTCTCGTGCATGCGGCGCGCCACCTCCGCCTCGAGGAAAGCGTTTTGGTCCGCCAGACGATCGCGGGCGCGCTTCAGTTCGATCTGCGAGCGCACGCGCGCCAGCACCACGCGCGGGCTTCAACGGCTTGGTGATGTAGTCGGCCGCGCCGACCGTGAGGCCGCGCTCTTCCTCCTCGGAGTCGTTCAGCGCGGTGACGCAGATCACCGGGATGTGGCGCGTGGCCGGGTCGGCCTTCAGCCGCTCCATCACCTCGTAGCCATCCATGCCGGGCATCATCACGTCCAGCAGGATCAGGTCGGGTAGCGGGTTCACGTGCGCCAGAGTGCAGCGCGGCGGGGCCGGAATTGGCGGCGCGCACGGTGTACTCATCGCACAGAAGCTCTCCGAGCACGGTGAGGTTCTCGGGCACATCGTCGACAACAAGCACGGTCGGCTGCGGCATCGATCGAAACCCTCCTGGAGTGGACGGCACGTATCGCTTCCCCCCTCGACGGGGCACGTGCCGTTCCCAGCGCGCGCCCAAGGCCATGATTCTGCGCCGAGACGTGTCGCGCACCCTCGCAATCCCTGCCCAAGTGGCAAAACCACCCACTTGCAGGGGGTGTCTGCTGCGCCACTCTGGAGCACTTCGAACATGGCGCGGCGCAGCATCCCAAACGCACAGTCGGTGGACAGTCGCGGCGAAATTTGCGCGCGGACAAAACACGAAAGTGTTGCCAACCTCCAGTTACCAGCAAGGTTTTCATCCATCGGGAAATCGTTCACGAGCGTTTCGGAAGCACCCGACAGCGACCGATGTAACCGTGTCACGCTTTGCCTCGCTTCTCCGACAACCACAACACGCGGCGCTGAAGCGCCGACGCCATGCAGATCGCTCCACGCCCCTTGAAGCAACTTGCGCTGTTTGCCGTCGCCTGCATGCTGTCGGCCTGCACGGGCCCGGCTGCGGTGATCGGGCTCATCGGGGTGGCAACCGACACCAGCGCGAGCTGGTCCATCGTGAAGCACATCCACGACAAGTGGGTCGAGGGCGGCCCGGTGCCTTGCTACCGGTTCGACAACACCGTGGAGCGCGCGCTGGCCATCCAATGCCAGCCGTATGCCGCGGGCACGATCAAGGCGGCCGACGTGGCCGCGCCGAACCGGCTGCCGATGTGTCCGCTGGCCGTGGCCGCGCGCGACACGCGCCTGTGGCATGTGTTGCCCGAACTGATCGAGAAGGGCGCCATGCCCGAGAGCTGCGAGCGTGCACCGCTGGCCGAGCTGGCGCAGGTCGACGCCTGCCCCGACTTCGCCGCCGCCTCGCCGAAAGTGCGCGAGTCGATGATGTGGTTGGCGCAGGCCGATGCGCGCTCGGTGCATCACGACGTGGTGCGCATGCTGAGCTGTCCGAAGGCGCGCGAGGTCGGCTTCGACGGCGCGATCGCACGCTGGATCGAGCAAGGCCAGATGCCGGCCGCCCGCATGAGCTTCAGTCCGCTGTCGGCGCTGCATCCGAACATGTTGTCGTCGCCGCTGGCGGCGCGGCTCGAGGCCGACGGCCACCGTGCGCGCACCGGTCTCGATCCCTACCAGGGCACCTTGCGCTCGGGCTTCGAAGAGGCATTTCGCAGCGGCAACTTCGAGGCGCTCGATTGGTGGTTCGCGCGTGCGCCGGAGCTGGCCAACCGCGTGCCGCCGCCGCAAGGCAATCAATTGCCATGGGTGCCGCTGGCCAAGACACTGTCCGACGACTGGCTCGACAACCCGAACCAGAAGCAGAAGATGGTCGAGTACCTGCTCGCGCGCGGCGCCAATCCGGCAGATCAAGTTGCCGCACCAGCCCGACATGACGGTGCTGCGTCTGGCGCGCCAGATGAAGAGCCCGATGGTGCCGCTGCTCGAGAGCGCGCCCGCGCCATCGCGAGCGCGCGTGGCGGCCGGTCGCGTGCCGGGCGCGCCGTAGGTGTTGGCCCCCACGCTTGCCGCTTCGCGGCGGCGCTGCCCCCGAGGAGGTGCGGTCCGGCTAGGGACGGCCCGTCGCCGGACCGGCGCTCTCAGCTTTGTTGTGACGCGCCCAGCGTCACTGCCTGCTTGCGTGTCTTGCCGTCGCGCGACAGCGTGAGCGTCACGTTGTCGTTGGGGTTGAAGCGCTCGAGCTGAGTGAGCAGGTCGTCGAGGTTGGCCACCGGCTCGTCGTTGATCGCGGTGATCACGTCGCCTTGCACCACGGCGCCGTTGTCGGCGCGGCGAAACGCCTGCAGGCCGGCCTTGGCCGCGGGCCCGTCCGGCGTCACCTCGACCACGCCCACGCCCTTGGGCAGCTTGAGCGCCTCGTTGACCTGCGGCGGCAACGCCGCGATGCCGAGGCTCGGGCGCACCACCTTGCCGTCGCGGATGAGGCGCGGCACCACGCGGTTGACTTCGTCCACCGGGATCGCGAAGCCGATGCCTGCGCTGGCGCCGCTCGGGCTGGCGATCTGCGCGTTCACGCCGATCAGGCGGCCGGCGGAGTCGAGCAGCGGGCCGCCGGAGTTGCCGGGGTTGATCGCCGCATCGGTCTGGATCACGCCGCGGATGAGGCGTTCGTTGGTCGACTCGATCTCGCGATTGAGCGCGCTGACGATGCCGGTGGTCAGCGTCTGGTCGAGACCGAACGGGTTGCCGATCGCGTAGACGCGCTGGCCCACGAGCAGGTCGCGGCTGGTGCCGATCGGGATCGGCGTCAGCTTGCTCTTGGCCTCGATGCGCAGCACCGCGAGGTCGCGGTCGGCGAACACGCCCACCAGCTGCGCCGGATAGCTGGTCTGGTCGTCGAGCGTCACGCGCGCGGCGTTGCCGCCCTGGATCACGTGGAAGTTGGTCACGATGTGGCCGTTGTCGTCCCACACGAAGCCGGTGCCGGTGCCGCGCGGCACCTGCTGCACGTTGGTGGAGAACATCTCGCGCCGGCTGGCCAGCGTGGTGATGTGCACCACCGACGGACTGATGCGCTTGAACACGTCGATGTTCGCGACCTCGTCCGCGGTCAGCGCACTGCGCGTGGCCACCGGCCGCGGCGACGCATCGGTGCGCCCGTTCGGCTGGCCGAACGGCCACAACAGCGCGGCGACCAGCGCCAGCGTGGCGGCGCCGAAGAGAACGAATCGTGTGCTGCGGCGGCGGGTCGTCATCGCGGTCACTCCATCGTGCGGATCGCTTTCAAGCCGCAGCGGTGGCGCGCAAGCCGAGCAGCGCGCGCGCCTCGTCGGGGCTGGCCACGCTGCGGCCGGCGCGCTCTGCGCAGGCCGCGAGCGCCTGGATCATCGCGCCGTTGCCGGGCGCCCGTTCGCCGCTGGGCAGGTAGAAGCTGTCTTCCAGCCCGGTGCGCAGCATGCCGCCGAGCTCGGCGGTCTTCTGGTGCACCGGCCAGATCTCCTTGCGGCCGATCAGCGTGGTCTGCCACACCGCATCGGGCGGTGCATAACGCGGCAGCAACTCGAGCAGGTCGGCATCGCAGGGCATGCCCGAGGCCACGCCCATCACGAAGTTGAGCTCGGGCACGCCTTCGAACATGCCGGCCTTCTGGTACATCGCCACCGAGCGCACGATGCCGACGTCGAAGCATTCGAACTCCGGATGCGTGCCGGTCTCGGCCATCGCGTCGAGCATCTTCTGGATCTTGTCGACCGGGTTGTCGAAGGTGTGCGGCGGCCACGCCCACTGGCCGTTGTCCTTGATCTTCAGGTAGTTGAGGCTGCCGGCGTTGCAGGCGGCGATCTCCGGCTTGATGCGTTTGATGCAGGCGATCGGTCCCGACACGTCGGGGCCGATCACGCCGGTGGTCAGGTTGATGACCATGCCGGGGCACGCCGCCTTGATGGCATCGATGATGGTCTCGGCCACATCGGGATCCCACGATGGCAGGTGGCCCATGCCGGGGCGCTGGTCGCGCAGGTGCACGTGCAGGATGGCTGCGCCGGCATTGAACGCATCGCGCGCCTCGCTGGCCATCTGCGCCGGCGTCACCGGCACCGGATGCTGCTTGGGGTCGGTGAGCACGCCGGTGAGCGCGCAGGTGAGGATGGCTTTGTCTTTCGCAGTCATGTTGCCTCCGGGATGTCGAGTTCGACCAGCACCGCGCCGCTCGCCACCGTTGCCTTCGGCATGGCATGCACGGCACGAACCGTGCCCGCCGCGGCGGCGTTCAACCACATTTCCATTTTCATCGCTTCCACGCTGACCAGCGGCTGGCCGGCGGCCACCGCGTCGCCGGCGCGCACCAGCACCTGCGCCACCGTGCCGGCCACCGGCGCGCGCGCGCGGCGCGGATCCACGTGGGCGTCGCGCTGCGGCCAGGGCGACACCTCGGTGAAGGCGAACGTGTGGCCGTCGAGCGCCAAGTGCAGCGTGTGGCCGTCGTCGGCCACCAGCGCCCGGCGCTGCCGGCCGTCGAGGCTAAGCGTGAGCCAGCGGTCGTCGCGTGCCACGATCTGCAGCGTGTGGCTCTTGCCGTCGAGTTGCATGTCGGCGCCGCCGTTGTCGGTGCGCAGCCGGAGCGTGCGCTTGGCGCCTTCGCAGGCCAGCGTCATGTCGTAGCGCGACACGCTGGCCGGCCGCCAGCCGGTGCCGTCGCGCGTGGCGCGCGCCGCGGCGGCGATCAGCCAGGTGGCGTCGTCGGGCAGCGGCCGTTGCACGATCGGCGCGCCTTGCGCCGACCAGTCGTCGAGCATCGCCGTGGTCAGCTGCGCCTCGCGTGAAGGCCTCGTGCTGCAGCAGAGTCGCGCAAGAAGCGGCCGTTGTTGCGCACGCCCAGCAGCGGCGAGGCATCGAGCGCACGCGACCAGCTGGCGCACCGCATCGGCGCGGTCGCGGCCGTGCGCGATCAGCTTGGCCACCATCGCGTCGTAGTAGGGCGTGATCGTGCCGCCTTCGGCGATGCCGTCGTCGACGCGCACGCCGAGCGTGCGCCTCGTCCGTGCAGTGCGCGCTCGCGGGATCGGGCCGCCAGTGCACGATGCGCCCGGTCTGCGGCCGCCACTGCGCATACGGATCCTCGGTGTACAGCCGCACCTCGATCGCATGGCCGTCGAAGCGCACCTGGTCCTGCGTGAGCGGCAGCGGCTCGCCGGCGGCCACGCGCAACTGCCACTCGACGAGATCGAGGCCGGTGATGCACTCGGTGACCGGGTGCTCGACCTGCAGCCGCGTGTTCATCTCGAGGAAGCAGTGCTTCAGCGCATCGTCGACGATGAACTCCACCGTGCCCGCGCCCACATAGCCCACGGCGCGCGCCGCGGCCACCGCGTCGCGCGCCCATCGCCTCGCGCATCGCGGCGCTCACCACCGGTGAGGGCGCTTCTTCGATCACCTTCTGTCGCCGGCGCTGCGCGCTGCAGTCGCGCTCGCCGAGGTGGATCACGTGGCCGTGCGCATCGGCGAACACCTGGATCTCGATGTGCTTGCCGCGTTCGATCAGCCGCTCGAGCATCAGCGTGCCGTCGCCGAACGCGCTCTCGGCCTCGCGGCGCGCGGCCGCGAGCGCCGGGCGCGACCTCGCTCGCGTCGCGCACCAGGCGCATGCCGCGGCCGCCGCCGCCGGCCACCGCTTTCACCAGCAGCGGAAAGCCGAGGCGTTGCGCCTCTTGCATCAGACGGTCGTCGCTCTGGTCGTCGCCGAGATAACCCGGCGCGCACGGCACGCCGGCTTCGAGCATGCGGCGCTTGGCCAGCGCCTTGTCGCCCATCGCGCGGATCGCCGCCGGCGGCGGACCGATGAACACCAGGCCCGCGTCGGCGCAGGCCTGCGCGAAGTCGGCGCGCTCGGAGAGAAAGCCATAACCCGGGTGCACCGCATCGGCGCCGGTCTTCTTGGCCGCGTCGAGCAACGCATGGATCGACAGGTACGACAGCGCCGCCGCCGGCGGCCCGATGCACACCGCCTCGTCGGCCAGCGCCACGTGCGGCGACTGCGCATCGGCCTCGCTGTACACCGCCACCGTGCGGTAGCCCATGCGGCGCGCGGTGCGCATCACGCGGCAGGCGATTTCAGCGCGGTTGGCGATCAGGATCTTGTGGAACATGCTTCAGCGATACTGCGCGGCGAGTTCAGGAGGCAGACGATGGCGTTCGCGGTGACCGAACACGTGGCCAAGAGCGCGCGGCACAGCACGTTCTATCTGGCGTGCGGCCCGGTCGACGGGCCGCCGATGATCTTCGTGCACGGCTGGCCCGAGTTGTCGTCGAGTTGGCGCCACCAGTTGCCGTGTTTCGGGGCGCTGGGCTTTCGCGCCATCGCGCCCGACATGCGCGGCTACGGCGGCTCCAGCGTCTACCCGCGCCACGAGGACTACGCGCTCGAACACGCAGTGGCCGACATGCTGGAGCTGCTGCAAAGCCTCGGCCGCGAGCGAGCGGTGTGGGTCGGCCACGACTGGGGCAGCCCGGTGGTGTGGAGCCTGGCGAGCCACCATCCCGAAGCCTGCGCGGCGGTGGCCAACCTGTGCGTGCCGTACTTCGCCAAGGGCTTCTGCCCGCAGGAGCTCGTGCCCTACATCGACCGCAGCGTGTACCCCGAGGCCGAGTACCCGGTGGGGCAGTGGGACTACCAGTACCACTACGAAGAGAGCTTCGACGCCGCCACGCGCGCCATGGAGGCCGACGTGCGCGCCACCGTGCGTGCGCTGTTCCGCAAGGGCAACCCGGCGATGCGCGGCAAGCCGGCGCGGCTGTCGACCACGCGGCGCGACGGCGGCTGGTTCGGCGGCCTCGGCCGCGCGCCCGACGTGCCGATCGATCTCGACGTGATCACCGAGCACGATCTCGAGCACTACGCCGGCGGCTTGCAGCGCAACGGATTCTTCGGCCCCAACAGCTGGTACATGAACCACGCGCGCAACCAGGCCTACGCACTGAAGGCGCGCGACGGTGGGCGCCTGAGCCTGCCGGTGCTGTTTCTGCACGGCGAGCTCGACTTCACCTGCGAGACGGTGGCCTCGCGCCTGGCCGAGCCGATGCGGCGCGACTGCACGAACCTCACCGAGGGCACGGTGCGCTCCGGGCATTGGATGGCGCAGGAGCAGCCTGCCAAGGTCAACGCGGCGCTCGCGCGCTGGCTGGCGCGCGAACTGCCGGAGTACTGGCCGGCCTGAGGCAGCACGCCGATGCGTGCTCGCGCCGCTTGCCACCGATCGGCGGGCGTGGCCGACACGCCGAGCGGCCCCGCGTTTCATGGTGCCCACTTCGGCTTGCGTTTCTGCACGAAGGCCGTGCTGCCCTCGATGCCTTCTTCGCCGCTGGCCGCGCGCGCGAACACACGTGCGGCCTCCTGCACCAGATCGGCCGGCGGTGTGAACCGCGCCTTGGCGATCAAGGCCTTGGTCGCGGCCACCGCCTGCGGCGCGCACTGCAGCAGCTCGTGCAGCGTGCGCGCGAGCGCGGCGTCGAGCTCGGCCTCGGCGTGCACCGCGTGCACGAGCCGGATCGCGAGCGCGGCTTGCGCGTCGAGCTTGCCGCCGCTCACCGCGAGACGCTTGGCCTCGGAGTAGCCGAGGCGCTCGACGAGATACGCCGCGATCTGCGCCGGCACCACGCCGATCGACGTTTCGGGCAGGCGGAACACGGCGCTCGTGCCGGCGATCGCCACGTCGGCCACGCAGGCGAGGCCGAAGCCGCCGCCCATCACCGTGCCTTCGACCACCGCCACGGTGGCCATCGGCAGCGCCGCGAACTCCACGCACATCTCGCCGAAGCTGGCGTTGGCCGCGGCCATCGAATCGAAGTCGCGCGGGCGGCTGGCCATCGCCTTCAAGTCGGCGCCGGCGCAGAAGTGCCCACCCGCGCCGCGCAGCACCACCGCGCGCACGTCGCCCGCATCGCGCGCATGCGCAAACGCTGCGCGCAGGCCGCTCACCATCTCGGGCGACATCGCGTTGCGCACCTCGGGTCGGTTCAGCGTGAGGTGCAGCACGCCGCCTTCGCGCCGTTGCAGCAGATCGCTCATGGCTTGCCTTGACTGGCCTTGAGCCGCGCCGCGTAGTGCGCCGCGCGTTCGGCATTGCCCTGCGCCTTGTAGATCGCCTCGAGCTCCTCGAACACGTAGGGGTCGGGTTCCTTGTCGGCATCCCACTCGCGCTCCAGGCGCAACTGGATGTCGCGGGCTTCGTCCAGCCGGCCCATCAGGCGCAGCGTGTTGGCGACCATCCAGTGCGCGACGCGGATGTCATAGGGTTTGCCGTCGGCCTCGGTCAGCTGCAGCGCGGCCTTGAACTCGGCCAGCGCCTCGTCGTGGCGCTTCAGCTGACTCAGCGCCACACCGCGGTTGTTGCGCAACGTCGCCTCCCAACGGCGCGCTGCGGGTTGCGTGGAGGCCTTTGCGAGCTTGAGCCCTTCGTCGGCCCACTTGATGCCGCTCTCCGGGTCGGTGTCGACAAAGGCATACATGTGCACGGTGTCGATCGCCAAGCCATCGAGCTTCGCTGCTTTCGCGGCCGCCAGCGCGCGGTCGTAGGCGCTGCGCGCCTGCGTCTTGGCTTCCGGCGTGAGCTGCTCGGGCGTGTGCGTGGCCGAGGCCCAGGTTCGGCCCAGCTCGAGCCAGTAGCGCACCTGCGCTTCGGCGCCGGCCTGCGCAACTTGCGGCTGCACCTCGGCCAGGATTTGGCGTGCCTTGGCGAAGTCGCGCCGCAACCCCCAGCTGCGCGCGATCTGCGTCTTGAGGATCAGCGCGTCGTCGCCCTGCGCGGTGGCGAGCGCCGCGCGCATGCGCTCCTCGCTGAGCGCGGGCTTGGAGAAGTCCCACAACGGTCGCAGGTCGATCGCCATCGCAGTGGTCGCGGTCAGCAGCAGAGCCAGTCCAGAGAAGCGAACCATGCGTTCAATGCATGCTCTTGGGCATCGTGCCTTCGATCTTGCAGATGATGCCGAGCATCACCTCGTCGGCACCGCCGCCGATCGAGCCGAGCCGGCCGTCGCGGAAGCCTTGCGACACCGGGTTGTCCCAGGTGAAGCCCATGCCGCCCCAGTACTGCAGGCAGGCGTCGTTCACTTCACGCGCCAGGCGCCCGCACTTCAGCTTGGCCATCGACGCGAGCTTGGTCACGTCTTTGCCGCCGATGTAGAGCTCCACCGCGCGATAGGTGAGGGCGCGCAGCGCTTCCACCTCGGTGCGCAGCTCGGCGAGGCGAAAGTGCACCACCTGGTTGTCGAGGATGCTCTTGCCGAACGCCTGGCGCTGGCGCGTGTAGTCGATGGTCTGGTCGATCGTGAGGTCCATGCCGGTGATGCCGGAGGCCGCGGCCCACAGCCGCTCCTCCTGAAACTGCATCATCTGGTAGATGAAGCCCATGTTCTCCTGGCCGATCAGGTTGCTGCGCGGCACGCGCACGTTGTCGAAGAAGAGCTGCGCCGTGTCGCTCGACCACATGCCGATCTTGTGGATCTTCTGCTTGGTGATGCCCTTGGCTGTTCATCGGCACCACGATCAGGCTCTTGTTCTTGTGCGGCCCGCCCTCGGCACTGGTGTTGGCGAGCAGGCAGCACCAATCGGCCTGCAAGCCGTTGGTGATCCACATCTTGGTGCCGTTGATCACGTAGTCGTCGCCGTCCTTGCGCGCGCTGGTCTTGAGCGCCGCCACGTCGGAGCCGCCGCCGGGCTCGCTCACGCCGATGCAGCTCACGAGGTCGCCGGCGATCGTCGGCTTGAGCCATTCGTTGCGCAGCTCGTCGGAGCCGAAGCGGGCCAGCGCCGGCGTGGCCATGTCGGTCTGCACGCCGATCGACATCGGCACGCCGCCGACAATCGCAGAAGCCGAGCGCCTCGGCCATCACCATCGAGTAGCTGAAGTCGAGTTCGGCGCCGCCGAACTTCTCGGGGTACTTGAGGCCCAGCAGCCCGAGGTCGCCGAGCCGCTTCATCACCTGGTGCGCCGGGTACTGCTGCGCCTGCTCCCACTCCTTCACGTGCGGATTCACTTCGTTGACGATGAAACGTTTGACGGTGTCGCGGATCTGCTCGTGTTCGGTCGTGAACTTCATGGGGTCTCCGAAAGAATCTTTCTCTACATGCGGGCGACGCCGAAGGTGTTCGGTCGCAAGGTTCGTGCAGCGGCTTCCGCGCAGACGCTCAGACACAGCGCCAGCACGCGCCGCGTGTCGCGCGGGTCGATGATGCCGTCGTCCCACAGGCGTGCGGTGCCGAACAGCACGGTGGACTCCTTGTCGACCTGCGCCTTGAGGTGGTCGCCCATCGCCTTGATCGCGCCTTCGTTCACCGGCTGGCCGGCGCGCTGCAGCTTGGCGCGGTTGACGATCTCCATCACCTTGGCGATCTGCGCGCCGCCCATCACCGCCACGCGCGCGCTCGGCCAGCTGAAGATGAAGCGCGGGTCGAAGCCGCGGCCGCACATGCCGTAGTTGCCGGCGCCGTAACTGCCGCCCACCACGATGGTGAACTTGGGCACACGCGCATTGGCCACCGCCTGGATCATCTTGCTGCCGTGCTTGATGGCGCCGGCGCGCTCGGCGTCGCGGCCCACCATGTAGCCGGTGGTGTTCTGCAGAAACACCAGCGGCGTGCCCGACTGGTCGCACAGCTGGATGAACTGCGCCGCCTTCACCGAGCCGTTGGGCTGGATCGGCCCGTTGTTGCCGATGAAGCCGACGCGGTGGCCTTCGATCATCGCGTGGCCGCAGATCGTGTCGGTGGCGTACGGCGCCTTGAACTCCAGGAAGCGCGAGCCGTCGACGATGCGCGCCACGATCTCGCGCACGTCGTACGGTTCGCGCTCGTCGATCGGCACCACGCCCATCAGCTCTTCGGTGTCGAACAGCGGCGGCTCGGCGCCTGCCTGCGCGCTCGCCTGGTCCCACGGCAGCTGGTGCATCAGCTCGCGCGTGATCGCGATGGCATGCGCGTCGTTCTCGGCCAGGTACTCGCCGAGGCCCGTGACCTCGGCGTGCGTCATCGCGCCGCCGAGCTCCTCGTCGGTGGCGTCTTCGCCGATCGCGGCCTTCACCAGCGGCGGCCCGGCCAGGTAGATGCTCGAGCGCCCGCGCACCAGCACGATGTAGTCGGAGAGGCCCGGCAGATACGCGCCGCCCGCGGTCGACGAGCCGTGCACCACCGCGATCTGCGGGATGCCGGCGGCCGACATGCGCGCCTGGTTGGCGAAGCCGCGGCCGCCTTCGACGAACATCTCGCTCTGGTACATCAGGTTGGCGCCGCCGCTCTCCACCAGATGGATGAAGGGCAGCTTGTTCTCCATCACGATCTGCTGCACGCGCAGGTTCTTCTTCACGCCCATCGGCGCGACCGTGCCGCCCTTGATGCCGGAGTCGCTGGCGCCGATCACGCAGCGCTTGCCGCTGACGATGCCGATGCCGGCGATCGAGCCGCCGCCCATCACGGTCTTCTTGCCGTCGTCGTCGTGCATGGCCAGGCCGGCCAGCGTGCTCAGCTCGAGAAACGTCGAGCCGCGGTCGATCAGCCGCGCCACGCGCTCGCGCGGCAGCAGCTGGCCACGCTCCTCGAAGCGCGCGCGCTTGCTCTCCGACTCGGCCACCACCAGCGCCTCGAGCGCACGCACCTCGGCGAGCTTCTCGTGCATGCGGTTGGCGTTGGCCTTGAACGTGTCGCCCTTGGGCAGCAGCGTCGATGGGCAGCGCCGGCATGCCGGAGGTCACTTGAGCACCTCGGGTGTGACCGCGCGATGGAAGCCGTCGAACGGCTGGCTCTTGTCGTGCTTGGCCAGTGGCCACACGCTGGCCTTGCCGAGCGATGCGGCGCCGTCGATCTGCACCGTGATGCCGCTGATGAAGGCCGCGCCGGGCGATAGCAGGAACACGATCGCCGCGCTCACCTCGGCTTCGAGACCGAGCCGCTGCATCGGCACGTGGGCCTTCAGCAGCGGGATCGTCTGCTTCATCGCGCCGCCGTAGGTGTCCATGCCGCTGGAGGCGATCCAGCCCGGCGCGACGGCGTTCACGCGCACGCCGGCGCTGGCCCACTCGTAGGCCGCGGTCATCGTCATGTTGCTGGTGCCGGCGCGCGCGGCGCCGCGAATGCGCCATGCCCGGCATGCCGTTGCGGAAGTCGGCCGTCATGTTGACGATGGCGCCGCCGTGCTGCGGCCATGCTCTGGTTGAACAGCTCGCGCATCATCAGAAAGCCGCCGGTCAGGTTGTTGGCCACGACCGCCTCGAAGCCCTTCTTGCTGATGGCGGCCATCGGCGCCGGGAACTGGCCGCCGGCGTTGTTGACCAGGCCGTGGACCGGCCCGACCTCGGCGACCACGCTCGCGACGTTGGCCTTCACCGCCTCTTCGTCTCGGATGTCGAACGCGCGCTGGATGCAGCGGCCGCCGTCTTCGGCGATCTCGCCGCGCACGCGGTCGAGCTTCTCGACGCTGCGCCCGCTGATGACCACCAGCGCGCCGAGCGACGCCAGCTCGTGCGCCACGCAGCGCCCGATGCCCGAGCCGCCGCCGGTCACCCACACCGTCTGGCCGGCGAACAGGCCGGGGCGAACACGCTGCGGTAGCCGGTGCTTGGGTCGGGCATGGTTGGGGCAGGGAGCTGGCGCGGGGCTTGATTGAGCATCAGGTTTACGTTAACGTCAACCAAGTCACGCATAGGTGATTACGAGGGTGCGCCGCGCCGCCGCGCTCGATAGCATGGCCCGCAAGCCACACGCACCGCCAAGCACGGAGACGCCATGGATCTGCAGACTGCCACCGAATCCTTCCGCAGCAAGGTGGGTGACGACAGCGGGCTCGGCGCCACGCTCAAGTTCGACTGCGGCGCCGATGGCGTGATCGTGATCGACGGGGCGTCGTCGCCCAACACGGTGGACAACACCAACCGCGAGACCGACTGCACCATCGCGCTCAGCCTCGACACGCTGGGCGAGATGATGAGCGGCGAGCTCAACCCGATGAACGCCTTCATGACCGGCAAGATCCAGGTCACCGGCGACATGGGCGTGGCCCTCAAGCTGCAGAAGGTCTTTTAGGAGCCCGATTGGCCGAGACCCTGGTTCGCAAACGCGCCGCGGCCAAAGAGCCGCCGCACGATGCCCATGCCGCGGTGGCGCGCCACCACGAGACGGGCTCCGACGACCTCTATGGCATCGGCGACCTGTGCACCGAGTTCGGCGTCACGGCGCGCGCCGTGCGCTTCTACGAAGACAAGGGCCTGCTCACGCCGCGCCGCGTGAAGAACACGCGCATCTACACGCGGCGCGACCGCACGCGGCTGGCGCTGATCCTGCGCAGCAAGGCGATCGGCGCGCCGCTGTCGGAGATCAAGACCTTTCTCGAGCTCTACGGCTCGCACGGCGAGGGCCGCGAGAAGCAGGCGCGCTGGGTGCTGGCGCGCACCGACAAGGCGATCGCGCAGCTCGAAGCCAAGCGCGCGCACATCGACGCCACGCTGGCCGAGCTGCGCGTGATCAACGACGCGTGTCGCCGCACGGTGACGAACGGCAAAGTCATGAGCATCCAAAACTTCCCTTCGGTCTGGATGACCGACGAGCACCGCATGCTGCAGGACAGCGCCGCGCGCTTCTTCCGCGAACGCTGGGTGCCGCAAGCGGCCAAGTGGCGCGAAGAAGGCCAGATGCCGCTCGAGACCTGGCGCGAAGCCGGCGCCAACGGCTTGCTGTGTGCATCCACGCCGGAGGAATACGGCGGCGGCGGCGGCGACTTCGGCCACGACGCGGTGATCTTCATGGAAGCGTCGCGCGCCGTGCTCAGCGGCTTCGGCGGCGGTTTGCATTCGTCGATCGTCGCGCCGTACTTCTACGAATGCGGCACCGACGAGCAAAAGCGCCGCTGGCTGCCCAAGATGGTCACCGGCGAGCTCGTCGGCGCCATCGCGATGACCGAGCCCGGCACGGGCAGCGACCTGCAGGCCGTGCGCACGAGCGCCGTGCGCGACGGCGACCACTACGTGATCAACGGGTCCAAGACCTTCATCACCAACGGCCAGAACGCCAACATCATCATCGTGGTGTGCAAGACCGACAAGGCGCTCGGCGCCAAGGGCACGTCGCTGGTCGTGGTGGAGACCGACACCTTGGGCGAGCGCAACTCCACGCCGGGCTTTCGGCGCGGGCGCCGGCTCGACAAGGTGGGCCTGAAGTCGCAGGACACCAGCGAGCTCTTCTTCGACGGCGTGCGCGTGCCGGTGGACAACCTGCATCGGCGGCCGCGAAGGCCAGGGCTTCATTCAACTGATGCAGCAGCTGCCGCAGGAGCGCTTGCAGATCTGCCTGAGCGGCGTGGCCGCGATGGAGCGCGCGCTGCAAGAGACGCTGGCCTACGTGAAGGAGCGCAAGGCGTTCAACAAGGCGATCTGGGAGTTCCAGAACACGCGCTTCAAGCTCGCCGAGGTGAATGCCATCGTGCTGGCCGCGCGCGCCTTCGTCGACGCCTGCATGGTGGCGCACCTCAAGGGCGAGCTCGACGCGCCGCGCGCCGCACTGGCCAAGGCCTGGGTCAGCGAACAGCAGGGCAAGGTGATGGACGAGTGCCTGCAGCTGTTCGGCGGCTACGGGTACATGATGGAGTACCCGATCGCCGAGCTGTACGTGAATGCGCGCGTGCAGCGCATCTACGGCGGCACCAACGAGATCATGAAAGAGCTGGCGTCACGCTCGATGTAAGGAGCGAACGATGGACGTTTCTGACCTGCCCCTGTCCCAACGCCTCAGCGCCGCGCTCGCACTGCAGCGCGCCGCCTACCACGCGCAACCCGCGCCGAGCTACGAAGAACGGCGCCAGGACCTGAAACGCCTGCAGGCGTTTCTGCGTGACCACCAAGAGGCGATAGCCGACGCGATCAGCGCCGACTACGGCCACCGCTCGCGCCACGAGACGCGGCTGGCCGAGATCGCGCCGGCGGTGGACGGCATCAGCCATGCGCTGAAGCACCTGAAATCGTGGATGAAGGTGCAGCGCCGCAGCGCCGACTGGATCAGCTTTCCGCTGGCGCGCAACCGCGTGATTCCGCAGCCGCTGGGCGTGGTGGGCGTGATCGTGCCGTGGAACTTTCCGGTCAACCTGAGCTTCGTGCCGCTGACGGCGATCTTCGCCGCCGGCAACCGCGCGATGGTCAAGCTGAGCGAGAACTCGCGCCACCTGGCGGCGCTGCTGATCGACAAGGTGCCGGCGTACTTTCGCGCCCGAGAAGCTGCAGTTCTTCGACGAGACCGGCGGCGTGGGCATCGCGTTCTCGCAGTTGCCGTTCGACCACCTGCTGTTCACCGGCTCCGGCACCACCGGGCGCGCGGTGATGGCGGCGGCGGCGCAGAACCTGTGCCCGGTGACGCTGGAGCTGGGCGGCAAGTCGCCGGCGATCGTGGCGCCGGACTTCCCGCTCGCTACCGCGGCCGAGCGCATCCTGTTCGTCAAGTGCATGAACGCCGGCCAGATCTGCACCACGGTCGACCATGCCTGGCTGCCGGCCGACAAGGTCGACGAGTTCGTGCGCCTGGCTCAAGCCATCGTGCCGCGCATGTACCCGTCGCTGGCGTCGCCCGACTACACCTCGATCATCGACGCCAAGTCGTTCGAGCGCCTGCTCGGCACGCTCGACGAGGCGCGCGAGCGCGGCGCGCGCGTGATCCCGCTGCTGCCGGGGCCGCCGTTCGACGCCGCCACGCGCAAGATCGCGCCGCACATCGTGCTCGATGCACCCGGCCGACTCGGCGCTGATGCAGCGCGAGATCTTCGGCCCCATCCTGCCGCTCAAGCCCTACCGCGCGCTCGACGAGGCGATCGCCGCGATCAACGCCGGCGACCGGCCGCTCGCGCTGTATCCGTTCAGCAAGGACAAGGCCGTGGTGCAGCGCCTGCTCGACCACGTGATGTCGGGCGGCGTGTCGATCAACGACGCGCTGTTCCACGTGGCCCAGCACGACCTGCCGTTCGGCGGCGTGGGCCCCTCGGGCATGGGCCACTACCACGGCCGCGAAGGCTTCGAGACCTTCTCCAAGCTGCGGCCGGTGTTCCGCCAGGCGCCGGTGTCGGCGCTCAAGTACCTCGGCCCGCCGTATGGCGCGCGGATGAACGCACTGCTCAAGTTCCTGATCAAGTGAGGGGCCGCATGCTCAAGCATTCCAAGCCCGACACGCCACTGCCCGAGCTGCTCGCGCAGATGGACGAAGACGGCTACGTGATCCTGCCGTCGCTGCTGCCGCCGACGCAAGTGCAAGGCGATCCGCGATGCGCTCGCGCCGTACCTGCAGCGCAAGCAGATGGGCCGCAACGACTTCGAGGGCTACGACAGCGAGCGCGTCTACGCGCTGCTGGCCAAGAGCCCGGTGTTCGGCGAACTCGCCGCGCATCCGCTGGTGCTCGACGTGTGCGAACAGGTCCTCGGCGCCAACTTCATGCTGAGCGCGTGCCTGGCGATCAACACGCACCCCGGCGAGAACGCGCAGCCGCTGCACTTCGACGACAGCTTCTATCGCGTGCCGCGGCCGCGGCCGGCGTACGGCGTGAGCGCGTTCTGGGCCATCGACGATTTCACGCAAGACAACGGCCCGACCGAGATCATCCCCGGCAGCCACAAATGGGGCGGCGATGCGCCGGTGGGCGTGTCGTTCCACGACGCGTTCGTCAACGGCAAGCACGTGCCGGTGGAAGACCACCCCGACCTCGAGCAAGTGATCATGCCCGCCGGCTCGCTGATGCTCACGCCCGGCACGCTGTGGCACCGCGGCGGCGCCAACAACAGCAATGGCTCTCGCCTGGCCATCACGCCGCAGTACTGCGTGGCCTGGGGCCGCCAGATGGAGAGCGATGCTGCTCTCCGTGCCGCCCGAAATCGTTGCCCAGTACCCCGAGCGCATCCAGCAGCTGCTCGGCTACAGCATCCACCCGCCGTTCATGGGCCACGTGAACGGCATGCACCCGCCCGAATCCTGAAGGAGCTCCAGCAATGAGCCACGCCTACATCTACGACCACCTGCGCACGCCGCGCGGCAAGGGCAAGAAGGACGGCAGCCTGCACCAGGCCACGCCCACGTGGCTGCTGCGCACGCTGCTCAAGGAGATGGAGCGCCGCAACGAGCTCGACACCTCGCTGGTCGACGACGTGGTGCTCGGCTGCGTCACGCCCGTGGGCGAGCAGGGCGCCGACATCGCGCGCACCGCGGTGCTCGATGCCGAATGGGCGCAGACCTGCGCCGGCGTCACGCAAAGCCGCTTCTGCGCATCGGGCCTCGAGAGCGTGAACCTCGCCGCCGCCAAGGTGGCCAGCGGCTTCGAAGACCTGGTGGTGGGCGGCGGCGTCGAGAGCATGAGCCGCTGGAAGATGGGCTCCGACGGCGGCGCGTGGGCGATGGACCCGCGCGTCAACGACAAGCTGGGCTTCATGCCGCAAGGCATCGGCGCCGACCTGATCGCCACGATGGAAGGCTTCAGCCGCACCGATGTCGACACCTTTGCGCTCAACTCGCACAAGCGCGCCGCGCCGCGCGCGCTGCAGGGCACTTCAAGCGCGCCGTGATCCCGGTGACCGACATCGCCGGCCTGCCGCTGCTCGACCGCGACGAGACCATCCGCGACAACGCGAGCCTCGAAGCGATGGCCAAGCTGGAGGCCAGCTTCATCACCATCGGCCAGATGGGCTTCGACGCCACCGCGCTGCGCAAGTACACCACGGTGGAAAAGATCAACCACGTGCACCACGCCGGCAACTCCAGCGGCATCGTCGACGGCGCCGCGCTGATGCTCATCGGCAGCCAAGAGGGCGGCAAGAAGGCGGGCCTGAAAGCCCGCGCGCGCATCCGCGCCGCGGCGGTGATCGGCAGCGAGCCCACCATCATGCTCACCGGCCCCACGGCGGCGTGCCGCAAGGCGCTGGCCAAGGCGGGCATGGACCCCAAGGACATCGACCTCTTCGAGATCAACGAGGCGTTTGCCGTGGTGCCGATGCAGACCGCGCGCAACCTCGGCGTGGAGCTCGACCGCGTCAACGTGAACGGCGGCGCCATCGCGATGGGCCATCCGCTCGGCGCCACCGGCTGCATCATCCTCGGCACCTTGCTCGACGAGCTCGAGCGCCGCAACCTCAGCACCGGCCTCGCGACGCTCTGCGTGGGCGGCGGCATGGGCATCGCCACGATCATCGAGAGGGTCTGAACATGAGCAACGCAGTGCAATCTGACACTCGGCAGACGACGGCATCCTCGTCGCCACGATGGACGTGCCCGGCCGCCCGATGAACGTGGTGGGCGATGCGCTTGATGGCCGGCATCCAGGCCGCGGTGGACAAGCTCGCCGACCCCGCGGTGAAGGGCCTGATCCTCACCAGCGGCAAGGCCGACTTCTGCGCCGGCGGCGACCTCGACAACATGAGCAAGTGGACGACGCCCGAGGAGCCGTTCAACGCCGCGATGGCGATGAAGACCGTGCTGCGCAAGATGGAGCTGCAGGGCAAGCCGGTGGTGGCCGCCATCAACGGCCACGCGCTCGGCGGCGGGCTGGAGCTCGCGCTCGCGTGCCACGCGCGCATCGCCATCGACGACCCGCGGCTCAAGATCGGCCAGCCCGAGGTGAAGCTCGGCCTGCTGCCCGGTGGCGGCGGCACGCAGCGCCTGCCGCGGCTGCTGGGCATCCAGCAGGGCCTGCAGCTGTGCGCCGAGGGCAACGACCTGGCGCCCGCCAAGGCCAAGGCGATGGGCCTGCTCACCGACACCGCCACCGACACGCGCCGACCTGATGGCCAAGGCACGCGCCTGGATCGCGGCCAACCCCAAGGCGCAGCAGCCGTGGGACAACCCCAAGTTCAAGTGGCCGGGCGGCGACAGCCGCAGCGAAGGCGCCAAGCAGATGTTTGCGATCGCGCCCAGCATCGCCAGCGCCAAGAGCTACGGCAACTACCCCGCCGTGAAGCACATCATGAGCAGCGTGTTCGAGGGCGGCCTGCTCGACTTCGACTCCGCGTGCGTGGTGGAGAGCCGCTACTTTGCCGCCTGCGTGATGAGCCAGGAGAGCAAGAACCTCATCAACACGCTGTGGTACCAGCTCAACGCCATCAAGAAGGGCGCCTCGCGCCCGAAGGACGTGGCGCCGAGCAAAGTGAAGAAGGTGGGCATCCTCGGCGCCGGCATGATGGGCGGCGGCATCGCCTACGTGTCGGCCAAGGCCGGCATCGACGTGGTGCTGCTCGACAGCACGCAAGAGCTGGCCGACAAAGGCAAGGCGTATTCGCAAGGCCTGCTCGACGGCGCCATCAAGAAGGGCCGCAGCACAGCGGAGAAGCGCGACGCGCATCTGGCCAAGATCAAAGCCACCACCAGCTACGACGAGCTCAAGGGCTGCGACCTGATCATCGAAGCCGTGTTCGAAGACCGCGCCATCAAGGCCGGCGTCACGGCCCAGGCCGAGAAGCAGATCGCCGCATCGGCGGTGTTTGCCTCCAACACCAGCACGCTGCCGATCACCGGCCTGGCCAAGGCCAGCGAGCGGCCCAAGAACTTCATCGGGCTGCACTTCTTCAGCCCGGTGGACAAGATGCCGCTGGTGGAAATCATCGTCGGCAAGGAGACGAGCGACGACACGCTGGCCAAGGGCTTCGACTACGTGCTGCAGATCGGCAAGACGCCGATCGTGGTGAACGACTCGCGCGGCTTCTACACCAGCCGCGTGTTCGGCACCTACGTGACCGAAGGCATCGCCATGCTCAAGGAGGGCGTGCACCCGCGCATCATCGAGGTGGCCGGCCTGCAGGCCGGCATGCCGATGCCGCCGCTGGCGCTGCAGGACGAAGTGAGCCTGTCACTCAGCCTGCACGTGCAGGAGCAAACGCGCAAAGACCTGGCCGCCGAAGGCAAGACCTACCCCGAGCACCCGGGCGCGAGCGTGATCCGCCAGATGTGCGAGATCGGCCGCATCGGCAAGAAGGCGGGCAAGGGCTTCTACGACTGGGGCCAGGGCGCCGACGGCAAGGGCAAGAGCCTGTGGCCGGAGCTGACCAAGATGTACCCCACCAAGCCCGAGCAGCCCGAGCAGCAGGAGCTGATCGACCGCCTGATGTTCGCCCAGGCCAACGAGGCCGCGCGCTGCTACGAAGAGAAGGTGCTGCGCTCGGTGGCCGACGGCAACATCGGCTCGATCTTCGGCTGGGGCTTCGCGCCGTTCCAGGGCGGGGCGCTGCAGTTCATCAACGCGGTATGGGCCCAAGAAGTTTGTGGAGCGGGCGCGGGAGCTGGCGAAGAAGTACGGGGCGCGGTTCGAGCCGGCGGGGGTGGTGGTGAGGATGGCGGGGGAGGGGAAGGGGTTTGCGGATTGAACGTACTCAAGCCCGTTAGTGCATTGCGTCCAACAATCGTTTTCCCTCCACGAGGTCGGGTGACGTAAAGCCCTCGGAGAACGCCGCGTAGTTGTGGCGCAGCATGTCGCGCGCCTCAACGTGGCGTCCGATGTCGCAATACAAGCGCGCCAGCGACATCGTCGCGCGCCACTCCAAGGCGAGTGCTCCCTGCTGACGGGCAAGCGCGGCCGCCGCCTCGATGCGTGCCATGCCTCAACCGTACCAATCTGCTTGGCGGTGAGGAGCACTTCCGCGTGCAGACGTTCTATCTCGGGCAGCAGTACCCTGGCACTTGTCCTTTCGGCATGCGCAGATCGCTTCCGCCAGCAGTTCTTGCGCATGACGGAGGTTGCCCGATTGCATTTGTGCGGCCGCGGAAGTCGCGAACACGAACGCCAATAAGCTGCCACCTCCGCCGGTGCGGCGATGTTCTAGCAATCCCTTGCCGGCCAACTTGAGACCGAACTCGGTCTCTCCCGCCAACGCCTGACAGGCGCCGGAAACCACCATGCTCGCGCCCCTCCATTCCGGGAAGCCATGCCGCTCGCTGATCTGCAGCAGATTTTCGGCACCGTGCGCGCGCAGTGCGTAGTCACGCATGCCGAAAGCAGCCACCATCGTCCACACGAGTGCAATGGACTGGCTGAACGGGTGGTCGATCTCCGCGCCGAGCGCGATTGCCTGTTCTGCGAGCTGCATCGCTTCGTCGGTGCATCCGGTCAACCAGGCCGCGTTGGCACCGTTGCCGCAGGCGCAGACACCCGGATCGTGGCCGCCAAAGAGGTGGCGATGTTGCCGGTGCTGCTCGCGGTCGTACAGGCGAATGCCAACCAAGGTGTTCGGCACGGCAGATTCGCGCGTCGCCCATCGAATAAAAATTGGTCCAGCGGGAATGATGGGCCTGCAGCACATAGTCGTCACGACCCAGCCGCTGGGCTCAGCGCGACCAAGTCGTCGGACCTCCGGGCCGCCTCAAGGAGGCGGCCGTCCATTCTTGCCGCGCCAGTCGCCCCACAAAGCCATGAACCCTTCTGGGCTGTCGCCCAAGGTCTTCCGCGATGCGACTGGCGCGCTCAGTAGTTCTCAATCGTTTCCCGCGCCACGAAGGACTTCATCGCAGTGATCGCCGGGCCGATCTTCACTCTCAGCGCAAGTTCGGTCTTCATGCGCTCGGGCGATTCAGGCAGCAGGGCCAGTTGTTCGAGCGCTGCACCCAGATGCCCGATGGCTTCGCTGTAGCCGAGCGCGAAACGGCGACTTCGCCCGCGCGCCGCCAATACTCGATGGCCTGCGCCGGCATCAATGCGCGGCTGAAAATGGTGTGCCACCACTTCCGGGTGTGCTTGTGCAACATCCGCAAACACCTGCTACATAGGCATTGCGCCACGCGCCGGTGATACTGCGCCCGCGTGGTCTTCAGCAGCGTGTCGTAGGCGGACTCCTGGATCAGGGCATGTTTGAAAGCGTAGTGTGAGCGCGGAGGGATGCCGCGCTGGTGAATGATCTCCGCACGGTTGAGCGCTGCGAGCCTTTGCTCCAGTTCCGCCTGTGGGAGGCCGCAGATCGCGTGAAGCACGGCGTAGTCGAACTCCCGCCCGAGCACGGACGCCACCTGCGCCACCATCTTTGCATCTCCCAAGCGGTCCAGCCGTGCGGTCAGCGAATCACGCAATGTCGCCGGTACCTCAAATACCGACGAGACGTCAATGCAGTGTGGAAGACCGGCGTCACTGTTCGCGACCGTGAGCGCTTCGACAATCGATTTGGTCAACTCCTCGACGAACAGCGGCACGCCGTCAGTGCGCTGCACCACCTCCTCGACGACGCGTGCTGGCAGAGCCTTGCCACCGACAACGCTCAGGGTCATCCTCGCGCTCTGCTCAGATGTCAGGCGGGCCAAGGGCAGCAGGGAGATCCGGCCATGCATTGCCCATGCGGGAACGAACTCGGGGCGGAATGTCAGCAAGACCATGATCGGCATGTCGTCGATGCGCTCGAGCAGCGTGCCGAGCAGTTCGCTTGTCGAGGCGTCAACCCAGTGCAAGTCTTCGACCACCACCACCAGGGGGCTCTGTTGGGCATCGGCGTTGAGCCACGCAATCAGGACGTCCAGCGTGCGGCGCTTGCGCTGATCGGGCGCGAGCTCATCCAGGGCGGCGTCGTGCCCGGCGCCGACGCCGATGAGGGAGGCGACGAGTGCGAATGTCATGTCATCCGCCAGCCCAACGCCTTCGAGCGCGTGCCGCAGCGCGCCGGCACGTTCGGCTCGGCAAACCGCCGACGCACCCGATGCGGCGCGCGATCAAGTCGATCATCGGATGCAGTGCGCTGTTCTGATAGAAGGGCGAGCAGTAGACGTTTCTCCATGTCAGTTGGGGCGAGCCGATGCGTTCATGAAAAGCCGACAGCAGGCGCGACTTGCCGATCCCGCCTTCGCCCGAAATCAGGATTGCCTGCCCCTGGGCCTCTGCGGGCCAGCGCCCAACGTTCCTCAAGATGTTCAAGTTCCCTCTCGCGCCCGATCAGCGGTGCGGTCGGCCTGGGCGCGGTAGAGTCCGGCGACCGCAGCATCAATGGCGAACAGCTCGAGGTCGTTCACCACTCCTTTGAGCGGGCGAGTCCCCATGGAGTGCGTCGGAAACCGCGGCTTGAGCAGGTGCAGGGTCGTAGCGCTGATGCAGACCGAATCCGGCGAAGCCTCGCCCTGAATGCGCGCGGCGATGTTGGGTGTCTCGCCGATCGCATGCACTTCGCGCACGTCGCCGGCCCCCATTTCGCCAACAACGACTAGCCCTGTATGGATGCCGACGCGCACGAAGATCTCTTCCTCACCGCGCTGCCGCATGTCCGCGGCAAGGCGTCGTGTTCCATCGACGATATCGAGACCAGCTAGAACCGCACGTTCGGCGTCGTTGTCGTGCGCGGTGGGATAGCCGAAGTAGACGAGCACGCCATCACCCGCGTATTGGTGGACGTTGCCGCCGTAGCGATCGGCGCACTCGACGCACACTTGTTGGTACGCGCGCAGCAGCGTTCGGAAGGCCTCGGGGTCCATGCGGCCGGACAGTGCCGTCGCCCCGACCACATCGGCGAACAAGACGGTGAGCTGGCGGCGCTCCCCTTCGGTTGAGTTCGGGGTCAATGATTCGCCACGGGTGGCGGCATGCGCGGATGCGGATGGTTCAACAGGAAACGTGGATCCGCAAGCGCCGCAGAACCGCGCCGCAGCGGGCGCCAGCGCGCCGCAGCTTTGACACGTCTTTTCCAGAGCCGCGCCGCACGCCTCACAGAAGCGCTGTCCATCGCGCGCCGCGGTGCTGCAGGTCTTGCACTTCATGCTCGGTCCATCTCTCGGCCCGGCCAACGAAGGGCGCGTTCGGTGCGGACAACATCCGTCTTAACGCTCCCCGGCCGGCCTCCGCCGAGGGGCGCAGCGTACTCCCGCGTGCCGCTCCGGTCGAGTCGCCACTCGGGAACATCCGGTTGAGAGGGCGATCCGCCAGATGTGCGATATCGGTCGCATCGGCAAGAAGGCGGGCAAGGGCTTCTACGACTGGGGCTTGGCTGCCGACGGCGCGGGCAAGAGCGGAAATGAGACAAGCGCAAAGCGCTTGTGGCCCGAGCTCACCAAGATGTACCCGCCCAAGCCCGAGCAGCCAGACCAGCAAGAGCTGATCGACCGCCTGATGTTTGCCCAGGGCAACGAGGCCGCGCGCTGCTACGAAGAGGGTGTGCTGCGCTCGGTGGCCGACGGCAACATCGGCTCGATCTTCGGCTGGGGCTTCGCGCTGTTCCAGGGAGGCGCGCTGCAGTTCATCAACGCGTATGGGCCCAAGAAGTTTGTGGAGCGGGCGCGGGAGCTGGCGAAGAAGTGCGGGGCGCGGTTTGAGCCGGCGGGGTAGTGATGAGGATTGCTGGGGGAGGGGGCAGCCTGTTCCGGGACTAGTTGCGGCCCGGTTAGAAGAGACCAGCGAACCCGTGATCGTTCTCTAGCGCGGTTCGGAGCTGCCGTCGTTGCAAACTGGGGTTCGCAGCGAGGCCGATCTTTGCTGCGACATCCAGTACGACCTCAATCGCGCGCAGCTTCTTCTTTGGTACTTGTCTTAAAAGAGCCTCAAATACGTTGGTATCTACGGGCACACCGGCATTCGCAGCGCGGTAGTCGAGGATGAGCTTCTCTACGGCGGCGACTTGCGCAGGTTCTAGCCAAACCGCCATGGTGTCGGTGATCTCGTCGACTTTGCTCCTAATCGCTGCGCCCTCGAAGTCCCGAGTGCCTACTCGAGAGTAGAGCTGACCAAGCAGCCAACCTAGCTTGGCTTGAAACGGCTCATCAATGCCAATGATGCGCGCTGCCAGAAAGGTCTGATAGTGCTCAGTCTTGAAGGATATGGGCAGAGCGAGTACTCCGCACATCGCCTCGTACAGACCGGCACCATGCTCCGCTTCCAGATAGAAGTACGATGATTCGTTATTGTTAAACAGACGTGCTAGAAAACGTTCAACATCGGAGCGAACGACATCGCTCGCATAAGGATCTCCGACGTCAATGCGCTTAAGCTTTGCGTCGAACTCTCGTTGGACGATTGCTTTCAGAGGCCGAACGGGCGCAATGGCTATGTACCGAGCAGCGCAAGTGCCTCCGCGGACTACCAAGTCACACGACTGCGTGAGTACCAGGAAGAAGCGATTGTCCGCGTGCTGCGCGTAGTAAGGGTGATAGTCCTGCAGCAGGTTTACGAGAGGGTCAGTCCGCTGGAGGACGTCCCCTTGCTCCAGGGTGTGCCCCGGTGACTCCTGCTTATAGAGCCAATGCTTCCACATTTCGCCAACGGGCAGTCGGCGGCTAGCGAGTCGGCTTCTTGGGTACGCGATACCCCAAGCGTGCAGTTCGATTGAGCGAGCGCGTCTTCAAGGCTCGCTCGGCCGATACGGGATCAAACGAGGCCTTTACTGTGTTGGAGGTGGTCGAGATGACTACCCTTACGCTGACAACATCCGCGTCTGATGATGGTGGGTTAGAGGATGTGCCCTGTTTGGCTGTCTCAACCTCTGCGTATGCGCGCAAGAAGTCATGGTCAAGATCAGTCTTGTGAGTTGTGTGGCTCATGCTTGCTGCTCCAAATCTTGGCCGCTGAGCGCTCTCGCAACAGCGACCGCTGCATTGAAATGACGTTGGTAGCAGTCTGCGCCTGATACTGCGTCAGCTGCAGCCACGGCCGAGACCGTGTTGTGATGAAAGTTGGTGTCAATGGCAACCGCGGCGTCCTGGCGCTGGCACTGGACCGTCACGACCGCGTCTTGCCACGCCACGACGTTTGACCAAGTTCGACTCACAATGTCGCCGCCACCAGGGAACGCTTCAATCAAACCGGCATGCGTTGAGAAGAGGTTAGCGAGACCTTCGCCGGGATTGGGGACGTTGAATGCGAAGTTGAAGCCAATACCCGTTATCGGAGTGTGTGGGAGTTCGCGGAGGATGCGCTCGACAACTCCAACGACTCGCTGACATCCTGCAGCATCCAGGCCAGTAAGAAAGAAGGTGACGTTCTGGAAGTTCGGCGAGTAAGAAATACCGTCGAAGGAATAGCGAGGCATGCCACCTATGCCTGCCACCGGCGCCAGCAAATCGACTTGGAACGCATGCTGGGGTTGGTACCCGAGCCCGTATCGCCCAACCCAAGGCGGTACCAGAATTGCTGGATTGAAAGCTCCAGCAACAACGATCGTCAGCTTGTCCGGAATCAGATTCACGCGAGCATTCGGAAGCGTTCTCGGATTGGGGGCTGAATCATCCTGTCCTACGACTTGGGGCGCGAGCGTAGCACAGCATTACACGGAATTCTGCGTTCCGGGCGCGCGTGACGCATGACCGGAGGGCGCCAGAGAACGAGATCAATCTGCGTGCGCTATCGTCAGCCGCAGCAATCAGGAGTTCTCCAATGACCACCATCGCTTTCCTCGGCACCGGCCTGATGGGCACGGGTTTTATTCAACGAGCGCGCGCCAACGGCCTCACCGTGCGCGCCTGGAACCGAAGTGCGGCCAAGGCGCAGGCGCTGGCCGCCAACGACGCCGCGGGCGTCACCGCCTGCGCCACCGTGGCCGAAGCGGTGCGCGGCGCCGAGCGCATCCACCTCTCGCTGGCCGACGACGCCTCGGTCGACGCCGTGCTCGAGCCGCTGGCCGGCGCGCTGCCGGCCGGCACCTGGGTGGTGGACCACACCACCACCGCGGTGCGCCCCACCGCCGAGCGCGTGGCGCGCTGGGACGCGCGCGGCGTGCGCTACGTGCATGCGCCGGTGTTCATGGCGCCGGCCAATTGCGCCGAGGGCACCGGCTGGATGCTGATCTCGGGCGACCCCGCGCGGCACCAGGCGCTGCAGCCCGCGCTCAAGGCGATGACCGGCTCGCTGGTCTACCTGGGCCCGCAGCCCGAGCGCGCGGCCGCCTTCAAGCTGTTCGGCAACCTCACGCTGCTGGGCATCCTGGGTGTGCTGGGCGACGTGGGCCGGCTGGCCGCCGCGGTGGGCATCGACATGAAAGACGCGTTCAGCCTGTTCGAGCACTTCAACCCCGGCCAGACGCTGCCGCAGCGCGCCAAGCGCATCAGTTCGGGTGTGTACGACCCACCATCGTTCGAGATGTCGATGGCGCGCAAGGACCTGCGGCTGATGGTGGAAGAGGCGGCGCGCGGCGGGCAGACGCTGGCGATGGTGCCGGCGCTGGCGAAGTTGTTGGATGAGGGGATTGCGCGTGGGGAGGGGCAGCTGGATGTGGCGGCGGGGGTGAGGGTTCCGAAGGCGTGACGTCGCGAAACACGAGACCAGCCGTTCATGACCGACTCCTCCCCGACCTTGTTCAAGAGCGCCAAGGCTTTCGAGACCTGGCTGAAGAAGCATCACGCCACCTCCGACGGCCTCTGGCTCAAGATCGCCAAGCGGGGCGCCGCTGAACCCAGCGTCACCTACCCGGAGGCGGTGGAGATCGCGCTCTGTTGGGGCTGGATCGACGGCCAGAAGAAGGGTCTCGACGACCAGCATTGGCTGCAGCGCTTCACACCGCGGCGCGCGCGCAGCGTGTGGTCCAAGATCAACATCGACAAGGTCGCGGCGCTCATCGAGGCGGGCCGCATGCAGGCGCCGGGCCACGCGCAGATCGAGGCCGCCAAGGCCGACGGACGCTGGGCCAAGGCCTACGACGGACCGCGCACGTCCGCGGTGCCAAAGGACCTGTTGGCGGCACTGGCCGCCGAGCCGAAGGCCAAAGCCTTCTTTGCGACGATCAACGCGTCCAATCGCTACGCGGTGCTGTGGCGCATACAAACGGCCGTGAAGCCCGAGACGCGCGCCCGGCGCATCGCCCAGCTGGTGGAGATGCTGGCGCGCGGCGAGACCGTCCACATCTTCAAGCCCAAGGCCAAGGCATCACGCTGAACGCCACGGCCGCCGGGTGTTCACTCCACCATGCCCGCCAGCGTCGCCTTCACGTCCACGATCGGTGTGCCATCGAACGCTTCGAGATCGCGCACCTCGAAGCGCAACGGGCTTGCGATGCCGACCACAATGACACGGTGGACGCCGATCGGATTGGGCCGGTCTTGCGATCGCGTGCTGAAGACGCCGCGCAACGGCATCGTCTTGTCGTCGCGCGGATGAACCTGCAGCAGGCCTCGATCGGCGCGATCGAGCCATGTGAGCAGGAGCAACCTGTCACCGACCCGGATGTCGGCCAGCGCAGCCTGCACGGACGGCTCGAACACGAGCACAGCGGGCGGCGCACCTTCCTCACCTTGCTTGGGTGCGTCTTTGCGGCTGCGCAGCGGCGACGCCACGCGTCCGATGGGCCTGACGGAGAACTCCATGGCGACCTCGTCTCTAGTCTCTCTGGAACGCACCGCTTGTTTTCCGCCAGACCAGCGTGAAGTTGTTTGCCGGCATCGGCACGGCCTCCTCCAGCGCAAGGCCTTCATGGCCCGCGACTTCCGCCACCTGGTCGATGTCACGCACGCCCCAGAGCGGATTTCTTGCGCGCAGGCTCGCGTCGAACGCTTCATTGCTCGCCGACGTGTGCGCGCCGCCGCGCATGTACGGGCCGTAGGTCACAAGCACGCCACCAGCGGGCAGGATCCTGCCGGCGCCCGCCATCAACGCGAGCGTGGCCTCCCACGGGGAGATGTGGATCACGTTGATGCACACGACTGCGTCGGCCGCGGATACGGGCCAGGGACGCTTCGTGACGTCGATGGCGAGGGGCGGCTTGACGTTCGACAGGTTGCCTGCGGCCGCCCACGCCGCGATGGAAGCATGGCGCTCCACATCCATCTCGCTGGGCTGGAACGTGAGGGCTGGCAAAGCCTTGGCGAAGTGCGCCACGTGCTGCCCGGTGCCGCTGCCGATCTCGAGCACGAGGCCACCTGGAGGCAATACGCGCGCGAGCGCCTCGAGGATCGGCTGCTTGTTGCGCTCGGCGGAAGGCGCGCTCTCACGTGCGTCCATGCAGCGATGGTATGCGCATGCGTTGCGCGGCGGCCTTGCGCTTGGGGCGGTAGGGAGGCAGCGCGCGTGGCACGGACGCGAAGGAGTCGGGCGCCACTGTTTGGCATCGAAGGTCAACCACCAAAGTAGCGCCAGTTTCCTTCGGCGATGATTGTGGCCTTGCCGTCGACGACCTGAATGGCAGTCTGGTCGTCGATGGCATAGGCGGGGCCGCCGATCTCTGCTGCCCACCTTTCAGCGCATGCCATTGTGTTTTCGTCGAAGCCGGGGTGGTCCAGGTGCGGGAAGATGGAGAAATCGACAAGGCCCAGGGCGCGGTCTTCGCCCGTTATGGGCGGCTTCATTTCGATGAACGCGTTGCCCACTTTCGGTGCCATCACCATGCTGCCCGCGCTCAAGCCGACCCACACCGTGTGTCGCAGCGACGGAAGCATTGCGAGCAGACCTGACTGGCGCATCCAGTAGGCCAGGTACAGGGTATCGCCACCGCTCACCAACAGGACATCTGTCGCACGAACCCACGGAACCCAGCGCGTTTCGCCAATGCTGCCCAGCGCCGTGAGCTCCAGGAGGCCAACCGACTTCCACCCCAGTTCGACCATCGGGCAGACTGACTGCCGACCCGTGACGAACCGCCAAGCTCCCTCCGGACTGCCCAGCGGATGCCCGTAGCCTGCCGTGGGAATGCACAGAGCCGCACACTCGGAGATGGGCTTGCCAAGGAGTCCGAGCAATGCGTTGTGGATGCTGGCGTTCCTGACGCCGCCTGAAGTGAGCAGGAGTTTCATCGGCAGTATCCAGATGTTGATCGACTTTTCCACGACGATCCACACCGTGAGAAATCGACATGGAGCTCCAAGCGCATCTCAGGCGGCCAGTACGATCCGCCGTCGTTCGAGATGTCGATGGCGCGCAAGGACCTGCAACTGTTGGCGTCGAACCGTAGGGTCAGCGTACCGGGAATCGGTGACCTGAGCCTGTGTGCGCTGGTGCACCGACGCGCCAAGGCGCACGGTGCAATCTGCGACCCATGCAAATCCTGGTTCACTCAGACCCCAACACCGACGGCAGCCACCTCATGGCCGAACACCTCCAGGCCGTGGTGAAAACCGCGATGGGGCGCTTCGGTGAACGGGTAACCCGCGTCGAGGCCCACCTGTCCGACGTCAATGGCCAGCCCAAGTCGGGCGACGGCGACATCCACTGCACCCTGGAGGCCAGTCTGAAGGGTCTCGATGCCATCGTGGTGAAGGATCACGCCGGCAACGCTCATCAAGCCATCGAAGGGGCGCTGCGCAAACTCAAGCGCGCGGTCGGAGCCGAAATCGCAAAACACGACCCTCGTGGTCAACGCTCGCGGCCGGCGGTGCCCGCGGCCGAGGGCGAGTGACGGGCGGCGGCCGGTGGAGCGCGCGCTCCGGCGCGCCTTGAATGCGTTCGTCGTGTGCGGTTGATGGCATCCATGTGGGACACCATCGTCATTGGTTCGGGTATCGGCGGACTGACGGCTGCCACCGCATTGGCGCGCTGCGGCCAGCGCGTGTTGGTGCTCGAACAGCACACAGTGGCCGGCGGATTGACGCAGACCTTCCAGCGACACGACTGGTCTTTCGCCACAGGTGTGCACTACGTCAGCGGCGTCGACCCCGCCCCCGGCCCTAACGGCCAGTTCGGGCGCATGCTGCACTGGCTGACGGACGGCGCCTTGCAGTTCACCAGCTGCGGCAATCCGTACGACATCGTGCGGTTCCCTGGATTCGAGTTCGGCATCGAGCATCCGCAGGCCGCGTTCCGCAAGGCACTGGAGGTGCGCTTTCCCGCGCAACAAGCGGCGATCAAGGCCTGGTTCGAACAACTGGATTCGGCGAGCCAGTCGGCTCGTGCGCTGCTGGTGATGCGCGGCCTGCCGGCCTGGCTGGCCTGGGGTTGGCGCTTGTGGCGCGGCGCCGAGGCTCGACGTTTCTCACAGCGCACGCTGGCCGAAGCCTTGATGGCGATCGACGATCCGCAACTGCGCGCGGTGCTTGGCGCGCGCTGGGGCGACTACGGCTCGCCACCGCAGACCGCGCCGCTGCTCGAGCATGCTCTGGTCACCGGGGCCTACGACGGCGGTGCCTACTATCCGGTGGGTGGCCCGGTGCGCTTTGTGCAGACGATGCAACCGGTGATCGAACAGGCGGGCGGCGAGGTGCGCCTGGGCGCCGATGTCAAGCAGATCGTCTTGACCCACGGACGGGCAAGCGCTGTTGCATTCGAACAGCACGGCAAACAGCACACCGAACAAGGCACTCATGTGCTCTCGGCCATGGGGGTGACCAACACCGTCGCATGCCTCGATGCACAAGTCGCACCGGCCTGGCACGAGACCGTGCACGCCTTGCGTCCGGGGCTGTCGTACCTTGCCTTGTACCTGGGCTTCGATGGCGACATCGCCGCGGCCGGCGCAACAGCCGCCAACGTGTGGATTTACGAGAGCGAGGACATCGGCCGTGTCTGGCGAGCGCCAGCCGACGAGGATGCGCCGGCACTGTTCGTCTCGTTCCCTTCGTTGAAGGATCGCGTCAACGAAGGCAAGCACACCGCCGAAGTGGTGGCCCTGTGCGACGCACAGGCCTTCGGACCCTGGCTGCATCTTCATGCGGACGAACGACCGGAAGAGTATCTGGCGCTCAAGGCCTGGGTCGAGGAACGGATGCTGGCGCAGTTTCGGCGCCACTTTCCGGCGCTGGCACCGATGCTGAGATTTCACGAGTTGTCGACACCGGTCACGCAGCAGCACTTCGTGCGCTCGCCCGATGGCGCGATGTACGGCATCGAGATGAGTGCGCAACGCCTGGGCTCCGACGCACTCGATATACGCACGCCCGTGCCGGGCCTGCTGCTGGCCGGGCAAGACGTATCCGGCCCGGGAATTCAGGCTGCGTGCATGAGTGGCCTGCTGGCTGCGGCGGCCATCGAGCCGGGGCTGCTAAGGCGGCTGGGCGGATAGCCTGGCGGGCTGGAACGACCTGCGCCTGATTGTTGAGACTGGCCGCGCGCGGAGGGCAGGCGCTAGCGATGGTGCCGGCGTTGGCGGTGTTGTTGGATGAGGGCATCCGGCGCGGCGAAGGACACCTGGATATGGCGGCGGGGTAAGGGTGCCTCAACAACGGCACGACGGAGCACACTCAGGCTCCATGCACACGCTGCGATACGACGCTGGTGCCGGCGCGTACGACCGCCTCACGGGCCGCTGGTCGCGGATGTACGTCGACCATGTGCTCGATGCGGCGGGTGTGCACGAAGGCAGCCGGGTACTCGACGTGGCCACCGGCACCGGTGACGCGGCGATCGCTGCGGCGGATCGTGTGGGTGCCCATGGACGCGTGGTGGCGGTGGACATCTCAGCGCCGATGCTGCGCGAGGCTCAGGCCAAGGCAGGCTCGCGCCACATCGAGTTTGCCGTGGCCGACGCGCAGCGGCTGCCGTACGCCGACGGCAGCTTCGATGCGATCGTGTGCCTGTTCGGCGTGATGTTCGTGCCCGACCAGATCGCGATGCTTGTCGGCTTTCGGCGCGCGTTGCGTTCGGGTGGGCTCGTGGTGGCCACCAGTTGGGCCACGCCGACGCAGGCGCCGTTTGCAGGGCTGGTGGCACAAGCGCTTGCCGAACAATTGCCCGATGATCGCGCGGACCTGCTTCGCCCGTTTTCGCTCGCCGATCCGGATGCCAACGCGGCGTTGTACAGGGCAGGAGGTTTTGGCGACGTCCGCGTGACGCTGCAAACGCGAGACTCGCCGTTCACGTCGTTCGACGGCGATTTCTGGGAGCCGATCGAAGCCGGCGGCGGGCGGCTGGGGCAGGCGTATCTCGGTCTGCCCGAGCCCGGGCGGCGTGCGGTGCGCGAACGTGTGCTGAGCCAGTTGCCGGTGCGCTCAGCGTTGGATCCGTTTGCGTTGCAGCACAGCGCATGGGTCGTGGTCGCAAGCGCGCGCTGAGCCGCTCGGCACTCAAGGCGTCGTGGGTCGGCTGGCCGCGCGGTGGGCATCGACCACACACCTAGACGATGTCAAAGCGGAACCGAGATCGACTGCGGGCAGCCAACACAAACGTCGAAGTCAATCTCTTCGCCAACTAGCCCATCGTCTGTAGCGGCAAGCTACGCCCAATGCGCCGTGTGGGCAAGGTAAGACCGGGCCGTCTGCTCGAAAACCTAGTTAAGGTTGAGGATGATCGTGGCTGGCGCGCGGACACCTAACGTTGTCAGCTAGCGGCCATAGCAGCCGCCAGACTTGTATGCGTGAGCGACTGTGCTCGATGATTCATCCTCCAAATTGATGATTCGGCGCGTCCGCGCACTGAACTCGTAGCCTTGCTGCGGCTAGAGTTGCGCTGCGAGGGTCGACTGCGTCATGAGGAGAGGAAGATGCGTCGCTGGTCCGCACTGCCTTGGATCATTGCGTTGCCGTTGCTGCTCGGCGGCTGCACCACCAACCCCCACCGCACCACGGGCAAGCCCTGCATCGTTGCGGCGCCGGCGAATGATGCGGCGCCCTGGGAGCGCTCCGATGGCAAGCTCTGTGATAGCTGGGCCGTGCGTGCGCCGTCGCACGGCGTCAACCACGTCGAGATCGACGAGCAGGGTGTCCTGCACAACCGGGCTGCGGCTGAAGACGCAATTGCCTTTGCCGAAGCACCGCCCTCGGGCAACGCACGGATGGCTTACGTCGTGGTGTTCATCCACGGTTGGCATCACAACGCTGCGCCCGACGATGCCAACGTGCAGGCCTTCCATCACGCGCTGGCGCGGGTCAAGCACTGGCGCCCGCAGGACGACGTGCGCGGCATCTACATCGGCTGGCGCGGCTCGTCACTGCCCCTGCCGTTGGGCTACCTCACGTTCTGGGATCGCAAGAACACCAGTGACGAGATCGGTCGCGGCAGCCTGCTGGAGTTTCTGCTGCGCCTGGAGCGCTCGGTCAAGCCCGACCGAGCATCGAAGAACCGGCTGGTACTGATCGGGCACAGCTTCGGCGCATCGGTGGCCTTCAACGCCCTGGGGCACCTGCACATGCTGCGGTTCGTCGAGGGCCTGTACGACACCAAGCCTGGCGAGCGGTTTCGCGGCTACGGCGACCTCACGGTGTTGATCAACCCAGCCATCGAAGCCATGCGCTACATGCCGCTGCAAAGTGCGGTCGCGTACTACGCGGCGCGCGAGCAGCTGCCCAAGCTCGACTTCGTGCACGAGAGGAAGCCCCGCTTGATCATCCTGTCGTCAGAGGGTGACTGGGCGACGCGTTTCACGTTCCCGATTGCCCGGTTCTTCTCGACCGCGCTGGAGGCCCACAACCGGATCTCCCCCAGCGAGAGCCCAGATCCGGCCGGCGATTACGTCGAATGGAACATGGATCGCGACACGGTGGGCAACTTCACGGACTTCAGAACCCACTGGCCGCTGCGGCTTGTCGCGAGCTGAGCCGGCTGGTGCAGGCGAGCTGACCGCGCCGGAAGCGCGGCGGGCCAGGCTCGAGCAATGCAGCACGCCGAATGCGGCACAGCTGCAAGAGCTGTTGCGCCAGGCATCCGATGACCCGGATGAGCCGATGACGCCAGAAGCGCGGGCGCAAAACCCCGCCGAGCCGAAGGTCCGCGGCAGCTACTTCCCGGATTCGAACATCCGCGTCGTTCGCAAAGAAAAGCGATCGTCGATCCCCAATTCGCCGTACATCGTGGCCGGCGTCGGGGTCGAAATCATTGCAGGTCACTCGGGCGTCGGTAGCGAGAACCTGATCTGCTGGATCAACCAGCTTGTCGACAGCGAGTGACGAGGGCGCGGCGAGCACTTCATCGCAGCGCCGGGCCCTTAGGTATCCGCCCTATGACGGCCCAGGCGCGCAACGCCTTACCTTCGAGTCATCGGGGCCAATCTGATATCGGGAGCCGGTGATGCTCAACTCGCTCGGACAGGTGCTGCCCGCCGCTGCGCGGCGCTTCGGTGACAAGGTGGCGCTCGTGGCCGGTGGCCGAACCTTCAGTTTCCGCCAACTGGACCAGCTCTCGAGCACGCTGGCAGCCCATCTGGTCAGGCTCTCGGTGCGTCCGGGCGACCGTGTGACGCTCTATGCGCCCAACTCCTGGGAGTGGATCGTCAGCTACTACGGCGCGCTCAAGGCCGGTGCCGTGATCAATCCCATCAACGTCATGCTGACGCCTGCCGAAGTGGCCTACGTCACGCGCGACTGTGGCGCCAAGGCGCTCATCGGCAGCCCGGAAAAGGTCAAGCCGGCGCTCGACGCCGGCGTCTCGGGCCTGACCGCGGTGGTGTTCGGGCGCGAGGCCATCGCCGGCGCGACAGCGTTCGACGAGCTGCTCGCTCAGCCGGCCGACTTCGAGATCGTTGCCGTCGAGCCGGATGCGCTCTCGACCATCGGCTACACGTCGGGAACCACCGGCCATCCGAAGGGGGCGATGCAGTCGCATCGGGCCGTGCTGCTCAACGCTGCGCATGACGGCGCAACTGCACCTCAAGTCGCCATTGATACGGTGGTCACGGCACTGCCTTGCCCGCATGTCTACGGCAATGTCGTCTTCAACGGCGGCGCTGCTCTACGGCCTGAAGCTGGTGCTGCATCCGCGCTTCGATCGCGCTGGAGGTGCTCGACGAGCATCCAGGCAACACCGTGCCACGATGTTCGAGGGCGTGCCGACCATGTACATGATCATGCTGGCGCACCCGGAACTCGCCCGCTTCGATCTCTCCTCGCTGACCCGCTGCACCGTCGGCGGGCAGACGATGCCGGTCGCCAAGATGCAGGAGGTGGAGCAGCACTTCGGCTGTCCGCTGATCGAGCTCTGGGGCATGACCGAGCTCGCCGGACTCGGCACCACCTTTCCCTGCCACGGCCCGCACAAGCTCGGCTCGATCGGCATCGCGCTGCCGCACGTCGAGGCGCGCATCGCCGACGTGGCCGATGCCTCGCAGGACCATGCCGCGCGGCGAGGTGGGCGAGCTGATGATCGCGGCCCGATCGTGATGCAGGGCTACTACGGCAACGAGAAGGCGACGCGGGAAGCGATCGAGCCCGACGGCTGGCTGCACACCGGCGATCTCGCCCGCATGGACGCCGCCGGCGCCATCTTCATCGTCGACCGCAAGAAGGACATGATCAACACGGCGGGCTTCAAGGTGTTCCCGGCCGAGATCGAGCGCGTCGTGGCGCCGCATCCGGGCGTGGCCATGGTGGCCGTGGGCCGCTCAGCCCGACGAGCTCAAGGGCGAGATCGCCAAGGCCTACGTCGTGCTGAAGCCGGGCGCCACGCAGGACGCGGATGCGATTCTTGCGCTGTGCCGGGATCAGCTGGCGGCGTACAAGGTGCCGCGGGCAGTGCAGTTCGTTGCCGATCTGCCCAAGACGTCCACCGGCAAGATCATGCGCCGCGAACTCAAGACGCTCGACGCAGGCGCGGGTTGAAGAGCATGCGCGCGGTGGTGCGCAGCGCGAGGTCTATTTGCCACCGCACAGAGAAGATGCCGTGGACTTACCCCTGAGCCGCTCCGCCGCGCGTGCACACGCGTGGCAGGCGCAACTCGAAGCGCGTCGACGCGGCATCTGATGCCACCTCCACGCTACCGCCGTGCGCGGTGGCGATCTCTCGCACCACGTACAGACCCAGGCCCAGGTTGGCACCAGCCACCTGCGAATCGGCTGGCCAGTCGTCGCTGCCGGCGCGCACCAGCGGATCGAACAGCCTGGGGATCAAGTCGCGGGGGATGGGCACGCCCGTGTTGCGCACCTCGATCACCACCTCGTCGCTCGAGCGTGCCGTCGATGTCCACGCCAATGGGCGCGCCCGGGGCGCCGTACTTCAGCGCGTTGAAGACGAGGTTGGACAGCGCCTGATGCAGTCGCCGCGCATCCCACTCACCCGCCAGATCGCCGTGGAGTGTCAGCGCGATGGGCGGGCCCATGTTGATCACATCGATTTCGTCCAGCGTGTTGCGCGCGAACTGCCCGAGCTGCAGCGGCACCGGATCGATGGCCAACCCCGCACCCAGCCGATGGCGGGTGTACTCCGTGAGATCGTCCAGCAGCGCGCTCATCTGGGCCACGCTGCGCAGGATCACCACGGCCTGCCGCGTATCTGCCGGCCGCAAGCGCAGATCGAGGTTCGCACAACCGGCAATCGTGCTGAGCGGGCCGCGCAGGTCGTGGCCCAGCATGCCGACGAACAGGTCGCGTGTCCTGTCCACCTCGACGACGAAGACCTTCAGCGATTCCGCCATCGCCTGGTCGACTGCCTCGTTGAAGCGGGTGACGTCCTCCACATCCTGGTGCTGCCACGTGTCCGACGCCGCGCTCCACAGGCGCAGCACGGTGGCGCGCAGCGCCCGGTACTCGGCGACCATCTGCTCGATCTCGAAGCCGTGTCGTTCGCGCTGCCGGGCATGGCTGCGCGAAGGCACGACATCCGAGGTGGACGCGCTCGGGCTGTTCCCCTCGGACTTCACTTGCCGTTCATGCTCGTCCTCGGGCCGCCGCATGTCGCTGACGATCTTTTCCAGAATCGCCTTGCCGTGGTCGAGCAGCGCGGTTTCGTCCATGTCGTGCGCCGCAGGCAACTGAAGACGCGCAAACGCGACCCAGTCAACCAGAATGGACGCCTGGTTGGCAGCGATGAAGTTGGGCAGGCGCATGGGATGACGGATAGCGCTTCTCGGCCTGGCGCACCGCGCTGTCGAAGGTCAATTGAGTTTGCCCAGCGTTCCGGTGTTCTCGGCCAGCAGGTAATAGAAGGTCACGCGGCTCTTTTGCCCGGCTGCCTTCATCTTTTCGGCGGCGGCCTTGATGCCGGTGTCCGCTGCCGCGGCGCTCAACCCCAGCTTCTTGGCCGCGAAACCATCGCGAATGGTCGCGAGCTCCTTCGGGTCTGTTGCGGATACCTTCGCCGAATCGGGTCTATGCAATGCAATGCCGCAGTACTTCACGATGGCGGCCACGGCAGCCGCGTTCACGTTGTCGGTGTACTTCTGGACGTCGGGTACGTAGTCGGTCATGACAGTCTCCTGGTTGATGTTTCGGTGATCGGGAGCTGGGCCCGAGCAGCCTGTTGGTGAAGCGGCAGGTCGGTCCGCGCAGATGCAGCCGAGTTGCGTTTGTCGTCTGGAAGGCACCAGCGCATCACGCACTCTCGAATCGTGCGCGGGTCAGCAGGCTTCTCCAGCACGGCAAAGATGCCGCTTTCTCGCAAGCGCGACAGATCGCCACATACAAGGTCTGATGTGTACGCCACCACAGGCACTCGCCTGCGCGAGTGCTCACGCTCGAAGCGCCGGATCTGCGCAGTGGCCGCGAAGCCATCGAGCACGGGCATTTGAAGGTCCATCAGGATGAGGTCCAGGCGGAGCTCGCAGGCAAGAGCCACCGCCTCGGCGCCGTTGGCCGCCAACAGCGGCTTGATCCCCATGAACGAGAGCATCTCGGAAGCCACCATCCGATTCGCCGGTTCGTCATCGACCAGCAGTACCAAGGCATGATCGAAACTTGGGTGATTCAGCCGCCGAAGTGGCGAACGCGGCCGGGCGCCGGCCGGATCCAAACTGCTTGAAGCTCCCATGAGGGCCTCCGCTGGCAGATCGAGAGAAAGCATGCTCGCGCTGCAGGTGGCATCTGATCTGTGCGCTCGCGCACATTGCGAGGCCCGTCGTGCGATGTCTGTTTGCCACCGCACAGATCCATCGGCGTCGATTGTTCGAGACTGATCGCCCGATTGCCACTCGAAAGCAGATCATGACCGTCGCACGAATCACCGAGATCAGCAGCGTCAGCGCGGAGAGTTTTCAGCATGCCATCGTCCAGGGCGTGGAGCGTGCCAACAAGACACTGAAGAACGTCAAGGGCGCCTGGGTGAAGGACCAGGAAGTGACGATCGACAAGGGCAAGGTCACTGGATACAAGGTGATCCTGAAGGTCACGTTCATCCTGGCGGACTGACCGAAGTCTTCGATGGCGCAGGACCACAGGTCATAGGGGTCGGTCCACTCCTCGCCGCGGTTGCCACCTGCGGTTGATGCAGCGCGGTGGCCGTTGAGCGCGCAGCGGGGGCCGTTGTGTGCGGAAGCGCACAGAGCCAGCCACGTCGTTGCGACACGATGCGAACCCCCCGCGCGCCCAGCCTGTGAAGCCATGACACCCGACCTGGCCGATGCTCCTGCGCCGACGACCCCCCGGGCCTCGGAAGCCAACCGAGAGCGGCACTGGCAGGCTCTGCTCGCCCGTCTGGACCTCGCCGAGAGGGAGATCACGAGGGTGTTGGCCGCGATCCGGAGGCGCACGGCGGCCGCGGAGCTGCAGCAGCAGGCCGGTCCCACCCCACTCGAGCTCGCCCGATTGGAGGCCACACGCATTCGCCGCGAGGAGATTGAGCAGGAGATGCAGATTCTTCTGGGCGAACTCGGCGAGATCGATGACCAGACGTTGGGCCGGCTCGCATCGATCTGAAGGAGGCAGGCGTGATTCCGCGAGACGAAGTTCAGAAGGCATTGGCTGAGTCGAACGAGGCGGACCTGAAAGTCCGTGCTTGCGTGAAGGCCGTGGTCACCGGACAGGAACGCAACGATCCGGTGCACTTCCGGCAACTCGTGGCGCAACGCAACGCGGCGTTCGACAACTTCCTGCAGGCATTCATCCGCCGCAGCCGCGAGAAGGCTGCGCGGTCCAACCCGGAGCACGACAGCCAGTTGCGGTGTTGAGCAACGGGGCAGTTCCAGCTGACGGACATGCGAGGATGCGAAGGAAATTCAAAGCAGGACCCCCCGATCACCACCATCGCCTTCCTCGGCACCGGCCTGATGGGCACAGGCCCTTATTCAACGTCTCGCGCCAACGGCCTAGCGGCGGTGTCTACTATGTTTGCACGCACCCGGGCTGACACTTGGTAGGCGAAGGCGCCGACCTTGGTGTGCCAGCAATCATTCGAGAGGCGATTCATGAATACCGCTGCGCAGATTCTCCGATCCAAGCCCGACCAGGCCGTGTACACCATCGAGCCGACCGCTTCGGCATTCGAGGCCGCAAGGCTGATGGCCGACAAGAACATCGGCGCGCTGTTGGTGGTGGAGCAGGGGGAGGTCGTCGGCATCGTCTCGGAGCGCGACTACGTGCGCAGGCTCGTGCTGATGGCGCGCTCCGCGCCGGACACGCCCTTGCGCGACCTCATGTCGAGCCCGGTGATGTACGTGCACCCCGATCAGACCAGCGACGCGTGCATGGCGCTGATGACCGAGAACCGGCTTCGCCACTTGCCGGTGATGGACGGCGACCGACTGATCGGCCTCATTTCCATCGGAGACCTGGTCAAGGCCACCATCTCCGAGCAGCAGTTCATCATCGAGCAACTCGAACACTACATCTCCGGGCAGCGCGACTGACGCCCGGCAGCGCCGGCACGGCTGTCGTTGCCATGCACGACACCGACGCAGATCGAAACGGTGATGCGCTATCACGAGCGGACGAAGCATCGCTTCAACCGCTATGCGCCCGGGCCCGGCGAGCTCGATTGGGCGAACCAGCCGAATCCGTTTCGCCACTACGCAGGTGCACCGCTGATCCGCCTGCCGCTGCTCGGTGCCGACGCGCAGCCGCTGTCGCCCCGCTACGACGACCTGTACCGTCGCGGTTCGGTGCCGAGCGCGGCGCTGACGATCCGCTCGCTGTCGCGCCTGCTGCAGTACGCGCTGGCCATCTCCGCCTGGAAGCAAGCCGGCGCCACGCGCTGGGCGCTGCGCTGCAATCCGTCGAGCGGCAACCTGCATCCGACCGAGGGCTACCTGCTGATCGGTGCGTTGCCCGGGCTTGGCGACGCTCCGGGCCTGTACCACTACGCGCCACGCGAGCACGGGCTCGAACGGCGCGCCGACTGCAGCGTGCCGCTGTTCGCGGCGTTGATGCGCGAGATTCCCGGCGCAGGCATTTCTGGTCGGGCTGTCGTCGATCCACTGGCGCGAGGCGTGGAAGTACGGCGAGCGTGCCTTCCGCTATTGCCAGCATGACGCGGGACACGCGATCGGCGCGCTGCGGATCGCCGCCGCGACCCTGGGCTGGAGCGCTGCGCTGCTGCATGGCTTGGCCGACGAGACGATCGAAGACTTGCTCGGGCTGAATCGCGCCGAGGACTTCGCGGGTGCCGAGCGCGAGCACCCGGATGCCGTGCTGGTGGTCTGGCCGACCGACCTCGCTGGGGACGGGCGGGCCGGCGCAGCGCACGATTGCGCGGCACCTCGATCCGGCCCTCGTGCACCAACTGACTCGAGCGGGTTGGCATGGTGCCGCGAACCGGCTCAGCCGCGAAGAGCCGGTGCGCTGGAAGGTCATCGACGAAGTCGCCGTGGCCACGCGCAAACCGGCCGGCGAGGTGCAGGGGTTCGACACGCTCGAAACGCCGGTGGTCGAGAGCAACGGCCGCGCAGGCGCCGACGGCCCTGTGGCCGGGCAGATCATCCTGCAGCGGCGAAGCCTGCTGGCCTGCGACGGCCAGACGTCGATCGCCGCCGAAGGCTTCTACCGGATGCTCGCGCGGGTGATGCCACGCGGCGATCTGCCAACGAGCCGGCGTCCGATGCCCTGGGACACGATGGCCTGGGATGCCGACCGTCCACCTCGGCTTGTTCGTTCATCGGGTCGATGGCATCGCGCCCGGGCTGTACCTGCTGGTTCGTGACCCGGCCAAGATGGATCGGCTGAAGCGCGCGATGCACGCAGCGGTTCGACTGGTCGACGCCGCCGGGCTGCCCAGCCGACTTGCCGCTGCGCCTGCTCGAGGCCGGCGACGCCAGGCGGCTCGCGACGCAACTCAGCTGCCACCAGGACATTGCCGGCGACGGCGCCTTCTCGCTCGCCATGATCGCCGAGTACCAAGAGGCGCTGTTCACGCACGGGGCCTGGTTCTATCGGCGGCTGTTCTGGGAAGCGGGGCTGATCGGGCAGGTCTTGTATCTCGAGGCCGAAGCCGCGGGCGTGCGGGCCACGGGCATCGGCTGCTTCTTCGACGATCCGGTGCATCGGGTGTTCGGGATCGAGGACTTTGCGTTCCAGTCGCTCTATCACTTCACGGTCGGCGGCGCGGTCGACGATCCCCGCCTGACAACGCTGGCGCCCTACGGCGCACGCGCTGACGCGCAGGAGCGCGGCATCGACCTGCCGTGAACGACAGGGTCAGGACAGCGCCTTCAACAGCGAGGCTGCCGATCGGCTGCCGCGCGGCACCAGGCGCTGCAGGGCGCGCTCCGGTTGATGACCGGCTTGCTGGTCTACCTGGGCCCGCTGCCCGAGTGCACGGCGGCCTTGCGCTTCGCGCGAAAGGTCCGCCTTCGCCGCTGCGGGACTCAGCCCCTTCGGGCTAGACGAGCCCTTCGGTCTCGTCTGGCGTCCCTTTTCAAGCTCTTCGGCAACCTCACGCTGCTGGGCAATCCTGGGTGTGCTGGCCGCCGCGGTGGGCGTTCAATAGTGAACGCAGGAACCGTTGGTCGCGTCGGTCTGCAGGTGCTTCAATCGACCAGATCCTGGGGCCTGGACAGTGGCCATCATCAACGTGTGGCCTGATGGTTTGGCGCCTAAGCAGCTTGTTGGGTTGAGTGGTGGATCCGATGCGCAGGCGTGACGCCATTTCTGAGGGGTGGCGCGTGTTGAATAAGTGCTTCGCTAAGTTCGTCACGGCAGTGGCAGTCAGTCTGGTCACTGTGCCGATCGTGGTCGACGCCCAGTCGACGACCAAGGTCCGCCGGATAGGCTATCTGGCGACTGGTTCATCCAATTCTGGCTTTCAGGAGCAGTTCCGCCAGGGGTTACGCGACCTCGGATGGGTCGAAGGGCAGAACATCGCCATCGAGTATCGCTTTGCTGACGGGCGGTTCGATCGGCTCCCAGAGCTTGCGGCCGAGCTGGTCCGGCTCAAGGTGGACCTCATCGTCGCGCAGCCTACGCCGGCCGCCTTGGCAGCCAGGAACGCCACCCAAACCATCCCCATCGTCATGATCAACGTGGGTGATCCCGCCGGGATCGGGCTGGTCGGCCAGCCTCGCACGACCGGGAGGCAATGTCACGGGCACTGCATTCGACGTCGGGTTGGCAACGATTACCAAAGCGCTGGAGTTGTTGAAGGCGGCGGTCCCCAAGGCTCAACATGTTGCGGTTCTCTCGAACCCGGACAACCCCGGCTCAGGGCCTCGCGATCAAACACCTGAAGGTCGCGGCGAAGCAGTTGGGACTGAGGTTGCTTCTGCAGGAAGTCCGTAGCCCGGACGAATTCAATCGCGTATTTGCGGAGGCATCCGGGGAGCGTGTCGACGCACTCCTCGTCGTCGCGGAGTCGTTGTTCTATCTCCACCGAACAGCACTCGCAGACCTCGCGCTGAAGTACCGACTGCCAACCATGTTTGGCATGCGGGAGAACGTGGCGGCCGGGGGCTCATGTCCTACGGACCAAGCCTGGCCTACAACTCCCGGCGCGCTGCCGTCTTCGCCGACAAGATCCTCAAGGGCGCCAAGCCCGCCGACCTCCCGGTCGAGCAACCCACCAAGTTTGAGCTCGTCGTCAACCTCAAGACCGCCGGCGTGCTCGGGCTAGCCATCCCGCCATCACTGCGGCAGCGTGCTGACGAGCTGATTCCCTGACCTGCCGGAGGCAAACTTCCACTGTCGAGCGGACGTCCGCGACGGGTCGTGAGCTGTCGCCAGGCGACGGCCGCTGCCGGTCCAGAAGCGTCGGTCGCCACGCAGGGCCACGTCAGTCGATGACCTGGTCAGCACGCAGCAGTATCGAGCGCGGAATCGTGATGCCGAGCCCACGTGCCACCCGTTGATTCACAGTGAGATCGATCTTGGTCGGGCGCTCGACAGGCAGGTCGCCTGGTTGCGCGCCCCTCAGGATGCGGTCGACGTGCTTGGCAGCGCGTCGCAACAGATCGTTGAGATTGGCGCCGTGGGCGATTAGGACCTCGTCCGCACCGAAGACAGTGAACTCCCCGATCACTGGGATCCCCTGCTGCGCCGCGATCTCCGCGATGCGCCTGCGATTAGAGGCGACAAAGGTCGTCTCGACGGTGAAGACCGCCTGGCCGCGCCCCTGGCGCAAGGCGTCGCCAAGCTCGTCAAGGTCGGCGACGCTGCGCACCGGAAGCCAGTGCAGCTGCAAACCCATGATCTTCGCAGCGGCACCGATGTCACGCGACGCGGCGTCGCCGCCGTCAGGGAACTCCAGCGGAGCCATGACGACTGCAATCCGCGACGCGCTAGGCAGCAGTTCCCTCATGATCTCAAGGCGCTTCTGCTGGAGTTCGGGGAACGTTACCGAAAGCCCTGTGACGATGCCGGCGGGCCGCGCGAGCGTCTTCGCCCATCCCTCTAGGACCGGATCGCTTCCGGCGACAGTGACGATCGGAATCTTTGTCGTAGCCCGTCGGACTGCGGCCAACGGTCCAGGGCCGGCGGCGAGTATCACGTCGACCCGCTCGGAGACCAGCTGCGCGGCAAGCGCCGGAAGTCGCTCCGGCCTCCCTTCGGCATACCGATATTCAAGGACCACATTTTGTCCCGGCGCGTAGCCGAGCTCGCGCATACCCTGTTCGAAGCCGCCCGATTTGTCCTCGGTGCCCATGTAGAGCACGCCGACACGCGGCGTATGAGGGACCGCCTGCGACATGCCCGGCGGTGACGTGCATCCCAGCGCGATCGCGAAGAGGAAGCGGATCAGAGCGCGTGGGCAAGCAGGCATGAAGCAATTATTGACACGAATGACGGTGCGCACGTCTCAGTTCGGCCAGGAACGGACACTGGGGCCGCACGCTGCAAGCAGCCGCTCGACACGCTCCGCCGCGCTGGTCGCGGCCGAAGCAACCGCACCAGTCGACGTGCCCGGCCAACTGCCTCCGCAGGCGGACTGCAGCCGAAACGTTTTAGACGTCAACGCGCCAGCCAGCCAGCCCGGGCGTACGGGCTGGCGGTCATGTGCCGGACCCAAGGTGTTGAACAGTCCGCGCAACGGTAGAGCCCGGCGTTGCTCATCGCTCCGCGCAAATGGCGCTCTAGATCGATTCGACGAAGCCTAGCGTGTGGCTCGATGCTACTCACCGCACCTACAAACGCCCTGCACGTGTCGCATCGGGACATGAATGACATCTATTCCCGGCAATGCCTGCCTGTCTGTGCGCCACCACACACCCATAGGTTGCGCGTGGGCCTTCTCCGACATCCTCTCGCGCGCAGAGGCCCTATCGTCGAATCACTGCGACCCTCTCAGCGACTGTTGTTGCCTCTGCACTCAAGCAAGAGGCATACACTCAGGGCGTCATTCACGACACGCCAAGCCGCAGGGTTTCACTCAGCCTCAACAGGCCCACTGGCGCAACCGACGCTGCCGTCGTATGACCAACAACCCGCCCCAAAGGTGCAAGCCTTGGGCGGGTTGTTCGCTTGATGGGTGCCGTTGGCCAGCGCTTGATAGCGGCTCGCGGTTTGCGTGCTGATGGCCGGTTTGTTGCAAGGCCGCGCTGCCCTCGCGAACGCGAGCTGCGCGCGAAGATTGCGCCCCGCATTCGCACATTGCAGCCCAGTCGGCCTGAAGCGCGCTCAGCCGCCACGCGCCGCGCGTGGTGAAGTGCGTGTGCAGCGCTGCACCTGCGCGTACCTCACGCGGCTGGGCACTCTAGTCGTTGTGCGAAAGCACGTAGGCGTTCGAGTTCGAAGGGTGGATGCCCGATCAGGCGACGTAGCGCGCCGTTGCATGGTGCCGGCCCTCGGCAGCAGGCTTCCCACACCCGCTGCCGTTTTTGACCCGTGACCGGCGGTGTGCTACGGTTGCCGCCCGCTCGTCACCCCAACTGCCCACAACCTCCGATCGCGGCCATGCACCTCCAGCCGGCGCCGCCAGCTGTCCTGCGGGGTTCCTCATACCCCCGTCAAGCGCTGCCGCATCGGCCTGCGAGCGCGGTGCACTGTGCTCGCCGTCGAGTCCGTCGGCTACCTGGTGCCGCGCACGGAGTTTCATGGGGCGCATCCACAGCGTCTTCGCCCGCGCCTGCAACATCGCGTGCCACGACACGTTGCTCACGCTGTGTGCAGCCGGCGCGGGTCAAGGCCCGACCACGCTCACACTGGCGCACCGCGCGCCGGACTTGCGCGAGCTGTTTCGCGTCGGCGAGCGTGTCCAGTTTCGCGATGGCTGCCTGCGCAGCGGTCGTGTCGAAGTGCGGCTGACCGATGTCCCTGTCTGGTGGCCAGCCGGCCTCGGCGTCCTGCTGCCCACGGCGCGGATTGAACAGCACTTGAGCGGCGTTGCCCTGGCTCTCGCACAACGCCCTCATCAGCACACCAGCGTGATCGATCGTCAAGGCGCCGCAGCGGCGTCGGCGCTGCATGATGCGTGTCGCGCGCTCGACCTCGAACGCGCTGCGCGGCAGGTCGAACGCCTGGTCGGTTGGGGCGAGGGCCTGACGCCGGCCGGTGACGATTTCCTGATCGGCTTGCTCGCCGGGCTCGATGCGTTCGTGCAGGGCGAGCCGCGGCGCGTCGCGGTTCCGCAGTGCGCTCGCTGGTGTGATCGGCGGTCTCACGCCGCGCACCACGCCCATTGCCGCGCACTACCTGCGGCTGGCCGCCGGCGGCCACTACACCGAGCCGCTGATTCGCCTGCGCCGGGCCTTGCTGTGCGAAGCCAACGCCGATGTCGTCGATGCCGCGTTGCGCAACGCGCTGGCCGTGGGTGCGACATCCGGCGCCGACACGGTGAGCGGCTTGTCGGCCGGGCTGCGGGCGTGGTTGCCGATGGCCGCGTGCATCGAAGCGGCGTGACCATGGCAACCACCCGTTTCAAGGTCTTTGCGAACCTCTACAAGGATTCGGTCACGCTGATGCAGCTGGGCGCCAGGCTGCGCGAGCGCGATGGCATCGCGCAGGCGTCGTGCCTGATGGCCACGCCGGCCAACCTGGCGCAACTGCAGGACGCCGATCTGTCCATCGACACGCAGGCGTCGCCGTCCGATCTGCTGGTGGTGGTGCGCGGCGACCCGACCGCTTGCAGCGACGCCATCGCCGCCGCCGAAGAGATGCTGCAGTCCAGGGGCGCGGTCGGCGACGGCGGCTCGGCAGCGTTCTCGTTGCCGCTGACCAGCCTGGCGCTCGGCGTGGAGCAGGCACCCGATGCCGACCTCGCGCTGATCTCGGTGCCCGGCGACTACGCCGCGGCCGAGGCGTTGAAGGCGCTGGCGCTCGGCATGCACGTGATGCTGTTCTCCGACAACGTGTCGATCGACGACGAACTTGCCATCAAGACCGTGGCGCGCGCCAAAGACCTGCTGGTGATGGGGCCCGATTGCGGCACCGCGATCGTCAACGGCGTGCCGCTCGGTTTTGCCAACGTCGTGCGGCGCGGTGACATCGGCCTGGTGGCGGCGTCGGGCACCGGGCTGCAGGAGGTGACCTGCCGCATCCACAACCTGGGCGGCGGCATCTCGCAGGCGCTGGGCACCGGCGGCCGCGACCTGAAGGAAGAGATCGGCGGCATCACGATGCTGCAAGGGCTCGCTGCATTGGCCGCCGATGCGCAGACCCGCGTGATCGTGTTGATCTCCAAGCCGCCGGCGCCGGCGATCGCGCGCCAGATCGAGGAGGCCGCCGCTGCTGCGGGCAAGCCCGTGGTGGTGCACTTTCTCGGCGCGGCACCGGAGCGCATGCGCAGCGGCCTGTTCGCCGCCACGTCGTTGCGGCATGCCGCCGACGCGGCCGTGGCGCTCGCGCGCGGCGAGCCCACCCCGGCGTCCGTCGCAGCGCCCGATCACGACGCGGTCGCCGCCGTGGAGCGGCTCGTTGCCCAGATGGCGCCGACACAGAAAGCCGTGCGCGCGCTGTTCACCGGCGGCACCTTCTGCTACGAGGCCCAGCTGGCGTTCATCGCGCGCGGCCTGCCGTGCAGCTCCAACGCCCCTGCCAAGGGCGCTCAGACCATTCGACAGCCACGCCGGGCGCTTCGAGGGCCACGTGTTCCTCGACCTCGGCGACGACGACTACACGCGCGGACGGCCGCACCCGATGATCGACCCGTCGCTGCGCGACGCGGCGATCCGCACGCAGGGCGCCGACCCCAACACGGCCGCGATCCTGTTCGACGTGGTGCTCGGCTTCGGCTCGCACGACGACCCCGCGCGCGGCCTCGCGCAGGCCCTGGCCGATGCGCAAAGCGTTGCACGCGCACAAGGCCGCACGCTGGCGCTGATCGGCCATGTGTGCGGCACCGATGAAGACCCGCAGGACAAGGCGGCCCAGGTGCGGCAGCTCGAAGCGGTGGGTGCGCTCATCGTCGCCAGCAACGTCGAGGCGGCGTTGCTCGCTGCGCATCTCGCGGCGCAACGCGCCTGAGGAGCCACGATGACCACCGACACGCTGTTCAAAGACACGCTGACGGTGGTCAACGTCGGCCTGCAGGGCTTTGCCGACAACGTGACCGCGGCGGGCGGCGAGTGCATCGCACTGCAGTGGCAGCCGCCGGCGCAGGGCGACCGCGAGGGCGGCTGGGCGCTGGCCCAACTGCTCAACCACCCGACGGTCGACACGGCCAACGCGTTCGCGCTGGCGCGTTTTCTCGCCGCACAACCCGTGCTCACCGGTGTGGCCATCGCGCGCGACGTGCTGCGCGGCATGGCGGACGGGCGGCGCCTGATCGTGCACGCCGGGCCGCCGATCGCCTGGCCGCAGATGTGTGGGCCGATGCGCGGCGCGGTGCTGGGCGCGGTCGTGCTCGAAGGCTGGGCCGACTCGGTGGACGCGGCGCAGCGGCTGGTCGATCGCGGCGGCATCGAGCTCGAACCCTGCCATCACCAGGGCGCGGTCGGGCCGATGGCCGGCATCATCAGCCCGTCGATGCCGCTGTTCGTGGTCGAGAACAAGGTGGGCGGCAACCGCGCGTACTGCAACTTCAACGAGGGCCTGGGCAAGGTGCTGCGCTTCGGCGCCAACGGGCCCGAAGTCATCAGCCGCCTGCGCACGATGGCCGCGGTCATCGCGCCGACGCTGCGCGCGGTGCTGGCGCACAGCGGCCCGATCGAGCTGAAGCCGCTGATGGCGCAGGCGCTCAACATGGGCGACGAGGTGCACAACCGCAACGCGGCCGCCACGTCGTTGTTCTTCAAGCGCATCGCGCCCGCGCTGTTCGAGGCCGACGTGCCGCGCGCCGATGCGGCGGCGACGCTGCAGTTCATCGCCGGCAACGACCACTTCTTCCTCAACCTGTCGATGGCGGCGTGCAAGGCCATGTGCGATGCGGCCGCCGGCGTCGCGGGCAGCTCGATGGTGACGGCGATGGCGCGCAACGGCGTGAACTTCGGCGTGCGGCTGTCGGGCACCGGCGATGCCTGGTTCGAGGCACCGGCCAATCCGGTGGATGGCTTGTACTTTCCCGGCTATTCGATCGCCGACGCGGCGGCCGACCTCGGCGACTCGGCGATCACCGAGACCGCCGGCGTCGGCGGCTTCGCGATGGCCGCGGCACCGGCGATCGTCAAGTTCGTCGGCGGCACGCCCACCGATGCGATGCACCACAGCCTGCGCATGCGCGCCATCACGCTCGGCGTGAATCCGACGTTCACGCTGCCGCCGCTCGACTTCGCCGCGTCGGCCGCCGGCATCGACGCGCGCAAGGTGGTCGACTGCGGCGTGCTGCCGGTGATCAACAGCGGCATCGCGCACAAGGAGGCCGGCGTCGGGCAGATCGGCGCCGGCGTCACCACCGCGCCGATGGCGTGCTTCACCGCCGCGGTGAAGGCGCTGGCGCGCAGCGTCGTGGCGAAGGCGGGGTCATGAGCCCACCGCCCGGCCGCCCGAAGGTGGGCTCGCTCCCTCTCGGAGGGAAGGCGCGCAGCGCCAAGGGTGCTCCATTGCAGAAGCCTCTCGCGGTGGTCGCCGTCGGCGGCAATGCATTGATCAGCGACGACCAGCACATGGCGCTCAACGATCAATACGACGCGGTGTGCGCCACCGCCACCCACGTGGCGACGATGATCGATGCGGGCTGGAACGTCGTGCTCACGCATGGCAACGGCCCGCAGGTGGGCTTCATCCTGCGGCGCTCGGAGATCGCCGACGGGCAGGTGCCCACGGTGCCGGTGCAGTACGCGGTGGGCGACACGCAAGGGGCCATCGGCTTCATGTTCCAGAACGCGCTCGGCAACGCGTTGCTGCAGCGCGGGCTCCAGGTGCCGGTGGTGACGCTGGTCACGCAGACGTTGGTCGATCGGCGCGACCCGGCCTTCGTGAAGCCCGACAAGCCGATCGGCTCGTTCATGACCGAAGAGGTCGCACGCCGATTGGCCACGCAATTGGGATGGACCGTGATGCCCGACAGCAACCGCGGCTGGCGGCGTGCCATCGCGTCGCCGCAGCCGGTGCGCGTGATCGAGGCGCCGATCATCGAGCGCCTGGCGCGCGAAGGCGTGTTGATCATCGCCTGCGGTGGCGGCGGCATCGCGGTGGAGCAGCTCGCCAACGGCGAATTGCGCGGCCTCGAGGCGGTGATCGACAAGGACCGCGCTTCGGCGCTGCTGGCGTGTGAAATGCAAGCCGATCTGCTGATGATCCCCACCGGCGTGCCGCGCGTGGCGATCCGCTTCGGCCAACCCGACCAGCAGTGGCTCGACCGCATCACGGTCGCGCAGGCCGAGGCCTTTGCGGCCGAGGGACACTTCGGTGCCGGCAGCATGGGCCCGAAGATCGAGGCCTTGCTCAAATTCGTCAAAGGCCGCGCGGGTGGGCGCGGCGTGATCACCAACGCCGAGAACATCGGGCGCGCGCTGCGCGGCGAAACCGGCACCTGGATCGAACGTTGAAGCACTGTGGGTTGACAAGAAAAATGGAAACGACATTGCTGGCCGTCAACGGCACCTTGATGCGCGGACTCGAGCTCAATCCCAACATGCTCGCCGTCGGCGCCACCTTCGTGCGCGAGGACGAGACCGACGCGTGTTATCGCATCTGGTCGATCGGCGATCGCCATCCGGCGATGCAACGCGTTGGCAGCGGTGGCGTGCGCGTGGCGCTCGAGCTGTGGGCCGTGCCGCTGGCGGGCCTCGCGTCGATCCTGCAAAACGAGCCACCGGGGCTGGCCATCGGCAAGGTGGTGCTGAAAGACGGCTCGGTGGTGCTCGGGGTGCTCGGCGAACCGTGGCTCTGTCAAGGGCAGCGCGAGATCACGTCGTTCGGCGGCTGGCGCGCATACACCGCAGCGCAGCAATAGCGGCTTCGCGCACGGCGCAACGGCGCCGCAGATCGCGCTCGACTTGGCGCAGCGGCGGCAGTATCGTTCGCGCGCCATCGATGGCTTGGGGATGTACCGATGGCCGGCCACGCGCTGACTCATGCGCGTGCGATCTCGACAGCTAAAACGAGGAGACAACAATGAATGCTGGCACCCATGCAGGTGCGGTACGTCTCTGGGTCCCTGGCGACTGGAACGGCTTCTTCGGCCTGTTCACCAACGTACTGCTCAACGTCATCGTCCTGACCGGCCTGTGCCTGGGGGTCGTTCAACTGCCCGCCGACACCGTGTTCGGGCGCATCCTGCCGGCGCTGGGCATCGCGCTGCCACTGGGCAACCTGTTCTATGCCTACCTGGCGTGGAAGCTCGCCAAGGCCGAAGGCCGCAACGATGTCACCGCGATGCCGTACGGCCCCAGCGTGCCGCACATGTTCATCGTGGTGTTCCTGGTCATGCTGCCGGTGTACCTGGAGACCAAGGACGCGCGCGTCGCCTGGCTGGCCGGCCTGGCGTGGTGCTTCATCATCGGTGTCATCGTGCTGCTCGGCGCCTTCATCGGGCCGCAACTGCGCGCACTGACGCCGCGCGCCGCGATGCTCGGCACGCTGGCCGGCATCTCGGTGGCCTTCATCTCGATGCGCCCGGCGTTCCAGACTCTGGGAGACGCCGTGGATCGGCCTGGCGTGCTTCGCGATCGTGCTGATCGCCTGGACCGCCAACGTGCGGCTGCCTGGCGGCCTGCCGGGCGGCCTGGTCGCGGTGATCGTCGGTGCGGTGATCGGCTGGGTCGCGTCGTTCGCCGGCTGGAGCGACTACATGCAGGCCGCCGCGGTGAGCAAGTCGTTCGAGCAGTTCGGCTTGCACCTGCCGGTGTTCTCCACCGATGTCTGGACCGGCCTGGCCAAGGTGGCGCCGCTGCTGGCCACCGCGATCCCGCTGGGCATCTACAACTTCACCGAGGCGATGAACAACGTCGAGAGTGCCTCGGCGGCCGGCGACAACTACAACCTGCGCCAGATCCTGCTGGCCGACGGCTTGGGCGCGGTGATCGGCTCGATGCTCGGCAGCCCGTTTCCGCCCGCGGTGTACATCGGACACCCGGGTTGGAAGGCGGTGGGCGGCCGCATCGGCTATTCGCTGGCCACCGGCATCGCAATCGCGCTGGTGTGTTTTCTCGGCCTCACAGCGCTGCTGCTGGCGTTGATTCCGCTGGTCGCGATCCTGCCGATCCTGCTGTACATCGGCCTGGTCATCGGCGCGCAGGCGTTCCAGGCGTCACCACCGAATCACGCGCCGGCGATCGTGCTGGCACTGATCCCCAACATCGCCGAGTGGGCCAAGACACAGATCGACGGTGCGCTCGGCGCGGCGGGCACCTCGGTCGCGGCAGTGGGCCTGGCCAAGCTCGCCGGCTTCGGCGTGCTCTACAAGGGCCTCGAGACGGTGGGCGGTGGCTCGGTGCTGGCCGGCATGGTGCTGGGTGCGATCGCCGTCTACATCATCGACAACAAGATGCGCCACGCGGCCGCGTGGGCCTTCGCCGGCGCGGTGCTGTCGTACATCGGCCTGATCCACGGCGCGCAGCTCGGCTGGGGCGTGTCGCCGCTGGTCTCGCTGGGCTACGTGATGTTCGCCATCACCTGCATCGTGTTGATGCAGGGACGCGGCGACGCGCCTGACCGGGCGAGCCGCACCCCCCGGAGAGGCCTAGCGCAGCGCAGCCAGCGCGCGCTTGGAGTCGGACACCCAGCCGAACAGCGCGCCCTGTGCCTTGATCATCTCCAGCGCCACGCGCTGGAACTCGGGGAAGTACGAGCCCACGCAATCGGACAGCACCACGCATTCGTAGCCGCGGTCGTTGGCCTCGCGCACGGTGGTGGTGACGCACACCTCCGTGGTGACGCCGCAGACGATCAGCGACTTGATGCCGCGGTTGTGCAGGATGAGGTCGAGGTCGGTGGCGCAGAACGCACCCTTGCCAGGCTTGTCGACCACCACCTCACCGGCCTTGGGCGCGAGCTGCGGCACGATCTCGTGGCCGTGCTCGCCGCGCACCAGCAGCCGCCCCATCGGGCCGGGGTCGCCGATGCGGATGGTGCCGCGGCCGCGCGCGATCTTGGTCGGCGGGCAATCGGCCAGATCGGGGCTGTGACCTTCGCGCGTGTGGATCACCATCAGCCCCAAGCTGCGCGCTGCATCGAGCATTCGACCGCACGGTGCGATCACCGCCTGCAGCGGCGTCACGTCGTTGCCGAGCGCCTCGCCGAACCCTCCGGGCTCGACGAAGTCGCGCTGCATGTCGATCACCACCAGCGCCGTGGACCGCGGATCGAACACGAATTCGTACGGTTCGGCCTGCATCGATTTCTGAGTCATGGCGCCTCCGGTCGCTCGAGGCTGGCATGGTACGCGGCCGACAGTGCTTCGTGACGACCGCTTCGCGCGTGGAGGTATGCCTCCCTGCGACAATCGATCCGCGGGTCGGCCGTTCGGCCGAGCCGCGCAACCCAAGGAGTTCTCATGGCAGACCAGAAGCGCCCGCTGCAACCGGGCGACGCTGCGTCGGCGTTCACGCTGCCCTCAGCCAACCGCGAAGGCACGGTCTCCCTCTCCGACCTGCGCGGCCAGCCGTTTCTGATCGGCTTCTTTCGCGGTCTGCACTGCCCGTTCTGCCGCCGCCAGCTGGTGCAGCTGGGTGCCATACAGCCGGCCCTGCGCGCCGTCGGGGTCGAGACGCTGGCGGTGATCAACACCCCGGTCGAACGCGCCCGCATGTACTACCGCCATCGGCCGACGCCGGTCACGCTGCTGAGCGACCCCGATTGCCTTTCGCATCGCGCCTTCGGTGTGCCGTATGGCGCGTTCCTGCCCGAAGGCAGCACTGAAACCCCCAAGTGGCCGTACAAGGCCACCATGGATCAATTCATGGCGGCACGCGTCAACCCCACGGGCGAACTGCCCGGGCCTACGCAACCCATGGAAGCCAACCCGGTGCTCAACGCCAAAGACGGCTTCGTGATGGAAGAGGTCGATCAAGCGATTGCGGCCAACCACGGCACACAGCTCGCCGGGCACTTTCTCGTCGATGCGGAGGGCATCGTCCGTTGGGCGCAGATCGAAGCGCTCGACAGCCCGAATCAACTCTCCACCTTTCCGAGCCCGGCGGAGCTGGTCGCCGCCGCGAGCACCCTCGCACGCTGAACGCCAAGGTCAGCACAGGAAGGGCAACACCACCAACGAGTCGCGATCCACCCCGGCCTTTGCGCACACCTCGTCGGCGCGAATGAAGTACGACTCGGCGCGCGCGTCGTCGCCTTGGTCGAGGAACAACGTCGCCATGCCCTCGAAGCATGGAAATATGAGCTGGGGCTCGCCCATTTCCTCGGCCAGTACCAACGCCTCTTCGTAGTAGCGCAGCGCTTTGTCCGCGTTGCCGTGGCACTGGTGGATCTGCCCGAGCACGATCAGCGGGATGGCCAGGTGATCCAGCAGGCCGAGTTGTCGGTCGAGATCGATCGCCGATTGCGCCGCTTGCAGGCCCTCGTCGTCACAACGTTGGGTGAGCGCGCAGAAAGCCACCGCGAGATTCGCGTAGAGGCGCGACTGGAAGGCGAGGTCACCGATCTTCTTGGCGGTATCGAGCCCGATCTGGCAGGTGTGGACGGCGCGCCCCGGATCGAGCGTGGCATACAGCACGCCGAGATTGGCGTAGCTTCGGCAAGCGGCCTGCTGCAGCCCCGCGGCCTGCGCCACGGTGACACTGCGCTCGATCATTTCAACGGCTTCGGCCGAACGCCCGAGCCGCGCGAGCGCGGCGCCGATCGTATTGAGTGAATGCGAGATGGCCAGCGCCGCTGCTCGGCTGTGATGGGGTTGTCGCGCCCACGCTCCGCCGCATGTTCGGCCTGCAGCAACGCGCGCCGGGCCCAGACATCTGCACCTTGGTTGTCGCCGGTTCGAAACGCGTGCCGCCCGATCTCGTGGAAGATGTGCGCCAGTTCGATGTCGGCGTCGATGTCGCTGCCGACCGCCTCGACGCGGCACTCGAGGAGTCGCAAGCCCTCGCGCAAGCACTCGAAGCTGGTCTCGCGCTCGCCGGCGTCCCAGTGCAGGCTGGCCAGCTTGCGCTGAACACGCCCCTCGTGCACGGGATCTTCGGCGGCACGCGCGAACTCCAGCACAGCGCCGAATTGCACGTGCGCCTCGTCACGGCGCCCGATGGTGCCGAGCAGATCGCCCATGTGCTCGCGGATGCTGGCGATGGCCCGATCATCGGGTGCGCCCACGTTGCGCAGGATGGCCAGCGCCCTTGCGTAGTAGCGCAAGGCATCGTCATTGGCATAGATGCCGCGCGCCCAGTCGCCCGCCGCCACGAGGTAGCGCGCGCCGCGGGCTCGATCCTCGCCCAGGCTGAAGTGGTGACACAGCGCATCGAGGTCTTCGAGGCGCGTCGGGCTGGTGCCGTGCAGGCTTTCGAGGGCCACTCCGGTGCGTTGATGCAATTCGGTGCGCCGGCGCAGCAGCAGGTTCTGGTAGACCACCTCGTGCGCCAGCGTGCTGGCAAAGCGGTAGCGTGGCGCCGGGTGCGGCATCGGTTCCGAGCCCTGCATACCGGTGGGGCGCAACCGCACCAGCCACTCGGTATCGCACAACACGTCGAGCATGGCGGGGTCACCGGCCTCTGGGTCGACCGCGGGCAGCAGCGCAGAGTCGAACTCCGAGCCCAGGATGGCGGCACTCTGCAGCGTGCGCCGAGCCGGCACCGGCAAGCGGTCGACCCGCGACAACAAGAGACCTTCGATCGACGATGGCACCTCCACCGTGCCGGCGGCAGGCACACAGCGCCATCCGTTGGCGTGGCGTGTCAGTACGCCGGCCGAAATCAGCGTGCGCACCACCTCTTCGAGATACAACGAGTTGCCGCCGGCCTGGCGCACGATGCGTTCGTGCAGTACGCGCTCGATTGGGTACGTGGCGGCGGTACCGAATAGGGCGACGAGCTGGGCCTCGATCGCATCGTCGGCAAGAGGCGCCAGCTGCACCACGGTGTGCGCGACCCGGCCGAAGTCCAAGCCATCGGGATCGAACGGCGGGCGTCCGCTGAGCACCACCAGCAAGGGCCGCTCGCACAGCCAGTCAGACAGCGTGTGCAGGCCCTCGATCGACGCCGCATCGCCCCACTGCAAGTCTTCGATCGCCAGCACCAGCGGGCCCTGGGTGAGGCGGCGCTCGAGCACCGTGCGCAAGGTCATGAAGATCTGGCGCTTGAGCCGTTCGGGCTCGATCTCGTGCGATCGATCGAGCGACTGCAGGCCGAGGATGTAGCCGATGACCGGAACCACCAGCGCGAGCTCCACGTCCTCGGCGCCGATCGCGCGCATGACGTCTGCGACCTTGCGGCGTGCTTCGTCCAGCGAGTCGGTCGGTGCGATGCCGTAGGCCTCGCGGAACAGGCCGGCCGTGACGCCGTAGGGCCGCTGGCCGAAGGGCGAGCACACGACGCGGCGCACCGGCGCCTGCGCGAAGCCGTTGACGGCCCCGACCCGCTCGAGCAACGCGTCGACCAGCCGCGTCTTGCCCACACCGGCTTGCCCGACGAGGCTGATGACTTGCGCGCGGCCATCCGGCACGCGCGTGGCGGCAGCCAGCATGCGCCCGATTTCGGTGTCGCGCCCGATCAGCGGCGCCGCGAGCCCGTGCATCGCGAGGCCGCGCAGGGCTTGCGGTCGGTCATCGACACCCAGCAGGCGGTAGACCGCCAACGCTTCGGCCTTGCCCTTGAGTGCCAGCGTGCCGCACGACTCGAACGCGAACTCGCGCTGCGTGAGCTCGAACGTCGCGCGACTCACCAGCGTCTGACCCGCCTGCGCCGCAGCCTGCAGGCGCGCCGCGGTGTTGACGGCGTCACCGGTCACGGCATAGGCGGCGTCCGCCGACGATCCGAGATGCCCGGCCACCACCCGGCCGGAATTGATGCCGATGTGCAGCGTGAGCGGGTGGCCGAGTCGATCGCGCCAACGCTCACTGAGCGCCGCCACGCACGCATGCATCTCGAGCGCCGCGTGCAAGCGCGCGCTGCGGGTCGTCTTCGTGCGCCAACGGCGCGCCGAAGACCGCCATCACCGCATCACCGACGAATTTCTCGACGAATGCGTCGAACCGTTCGACCACCCCGCGCAGCGCGGTGAACAAGTCGGTCTGCAGCGCACGCACGTCCTCGGGATCCAGCCCCTCGGAGATCGTGGTGAAGCCGGACAAGTCTGCGAACAGGACGGTGGCCGATCGGCGATCGGCCTCGGCCGCCACGGGAGCCGCGGGTGCAGCCACGGCCAGCTGGTTGCCGCAGCGCGGACAGAATGCAAAGCCGACGGATGCGTCGAGTTGGCAGCGCTGGCATTTCATCGACCCACACTATGCCTGGAGAGTCCATGCCGCGGCGGCGCCGGAGGGCGCCGACGACACAACTGATCCCAGGGGAAAGCGGCCCGCCGCGCGGAAACGAGTTGCTGCGCCCGCTACGGGTGCGCCGCGCGGTACTCGGCCCGCTTGGCCCGGTGGGCCGTCACTCTTTCCGCGGCACCCGACAGCCCACGCTTGGCATCGCGTACGGCATTCTTCAGGCGATCGCGCAGCACGTGGAGCCGGGCGCGGTGCTTGTGGGCCTTGATCGCATTGGACATCGGTGGCCTTCAATGGGTTTGTGACGCCACAGCATATAGGCCATGCGGCGCTGTTTGTCTGTTGTGTATCCCACGCAACCGCTGCAAAGCTTGAAATCGGTGGGCAGGGGTGAATTGGATGTTGCGGCGGAGTGCGACGCCGACAAGGCACCCGAGCGGTCACGGACAGATGTACCCGCTGCCCGACGGGTTCTTGAAGCAGCCCACCGACTCGGGCAGAAAATGCTTCGGCAAATACAACACCACCTCCGGGAAGAAGATGCAGAACACGATCGTCGCGAGGAAGACCACGTAGATCGGGAACGACGCGAACATCGCGCGCCCGAAGCGCACGCCGATGAACTTGGAGGCCATCAGCAGCGCGATGCCGTAGGGCGGCGTGATCAGCCCGAAGGCCAGCGTCACGATGATCACCACGCCCATGTGCACCGGGTTGATGTCGGAGCTCTTGGTCAGCTCGGTGATGATCGGCATGAAGATGATGATGGCCGGGATCGCGTCGATGAAGTCGCCCACGATGATGAACAGCAGCACCAGCAGCAGCATGATCATCATCGGGTCGTTGCCCGCCGCGTCGCTGATCCAGCCCGACACCACGGCCGGTCCGCGCAGGTAGGCCAACATCCAGCCGAAGGCCGACGCGGCCGCGATCGTGATCAGCGGGATCGAATACAGCAGCCCGGTCATCGCCATGTCGTGCGGCAGCTGCTTGAGGTAGCCGCGGTTGATCAGCGGGATCGCGACGAACACGATGTAGACCACCGCCACCACGCCGGCCTCGGTGGGTGTGAAAAAGCCCGACAGGATGCCGCCCATGATGATCACCGGGATCACCAGCGGCACCGCGGCGCCTCTCATCGCGTCGGTCACGTCGCCGAACGACGAGCGCTTGCGCATCACGCCGATCGGGCCGAAGAAGTGGCTGTAGATCATCAGCCCGAGGCCCACCAACAGCCCCGGCACCACGCCGCCGAGAAACAGGCCGCCGATGCTCACGTTGCCGGTGGCGCCGTACACCACCGCCATGATGCTCGGCGGGATCAGGTTGGCCATCGTCGAGGCCGAAGCGATCAGCGCGGCCACGAAGGCGACGTCGTAGCCCTCGCGCTTCATGTCGGGGCCGAGCGAGCGCGCGAGCACCGCGACGTCGGCGGCCGACGAGCCCGACACGCCGGCGAAGAACATGCTGAACACGCGTGACCACCTGCGCCAGTCCGCCGCGCAGGTGGCCGATCAGCGCCTGCGAGAGCTTGATCATGCGCGCCGTCACGTTCGACGCCGTCATCAGCTCGCCCACCAGCAGGAAGAACGGCACCGCCAGCAGCGCCTCGACGTCGATGCCGTTGAAGAGCTGCGTCATCATCGACGGCAGGCCCACCGGCGTGAACGCGGTCACCACCAGCACGCCGGCGATCAGCGCGAACGCCACCGGCACGCCGAGGTAGCCCAGGCCGAGGAAGAGGCCCGCCATCAGGAAGATCAGCATGCCGTTGTGGTCACGCCGCGCAGCTCCTTCGGCCTCGGGATCGGCGAATCCATTCCTCCAGCCGTTGATCAGCTGCTCCACGACGAACAGCGCGACCAGCGCGCCGCACAGCGGGAATAGCGGCGTACAGGCTGGCCAGCGGCGTCATCGACGGCATGCGCAGGCTGCGAAAGCCGTCGAGGAAATTGAGGTAGCCGTAATAGATCATCGCGATCGCCACGGCCAGCATCACCAGGCGGTTGAAGGTCTCGAAGAACAGGCGCTTGCGGCCGCTCATCGCCTCGGCCAGTGCGGCCAGGTAAAGATGGTCATTGCGCCGCGTGGCGGCGGCGGTGCCGATGAACACGCCGTAGATGAAGAAGGTCATCGTCACCTCCTGCAGCCACAGCCACGGGCGCCCGATCGAGCGCGTGACCACGTCGCAGACCACGGTGATCGTGAAGCCGGTGATGGCCACGCCGCACAGCAGCATCAGCACGCGCTCGAGGCCGTCGAGCGCGCGCCACTTGAGGTGGCGGTGGCTCTGCTGGACGAGGAGACGTCAACGGCCGCGCCGCTTACTGGACGCCGCGCACCAGCCCGAGAATCTTGACCGCGTTGGGCCCGAGATCGTTGGCCAGTTTGTCCTGGATCGGCTTGCTCACCGATTCGAAGCCCGACTTGTCGACCGTGGTGACGATCTTGACGCCGATCTTCTCCAGCCGGGCGCGCGATTCCTTCTCCATCTCGAACGCCTTGGCTGGCTGCACCTTGTTCATGTCGTCGGCAGCCTGTTGCACCCACTGCTTCTGCTCGGCGCTGAGGCTGCTCCAGACCTTGTCGCTGACGAACAGCACCGAATTGTTGGCCTCGTGCTCGGTGACCGACATCACCGGCGCCACCTCGTAGTGCTTGTTGAGCATGTACACCGTGTAGCCGTTCTCCGCGCACTCCACCACGCCGGTCTGCAGCGAGGTGTAGACCTCACCGAACGGCATGTGCACGATCTGCGCGCCGTAGGCCGGGAACAGCGTGTCTTCGGTGACCGTGGCCTGCACGCGCACCTTCACGTTCTTGATCTCGGCCAGGCTCTTGATCTCCTTCTTGCAATACAGGTTGCGCAGGCCCTGGCTGCCGAGAGTGAGCATGTGTGCGCCCTTGACCTTGCTGGCGTACATCTCGCGCATCGCGGCAATGACTTTGGGGTCGGTGAGCACCTTCACCGCATGGTCGGGCCCGCGGAAGATGAAGTGCAGCGAGAACACGCCCGACTCGGGCTGGATGGTCGACGAGTTGGCGGTCGACACCAGCACGAAGTCGATGTCGCCGGTCTGCACCTTCTGCAGCGTCTGCGCCTCGGTGCCGAGCTGCGCGCCGGCGTACTGGTTGGTCGACAGCGTGCCCTTGCTCAGCTCCGACAGGCGCTTGCCGAACACGTCGGCGCCGAAGCCGTAGGCGCTGGTCTTGGGTTGGTCGTAGGCGAACGAGAACTGCTTGTTCTGCGCCGTGGCCGCGCCGGTGCAAGCGAGCAGGGCACACAGCGCGATGCCGCGCAACAGTGAAGCGTGGGTCGACATGATGCGGGGCCTTTCCGGGTTGCGAGCGCCCGCGAAGTGAGCCGAAATTCCAGCCGATCGTCAATCAATTGGAACCCCCGAACCCAGCTCGGATTGCTGGGCCGATGCCCACGCCACGCTTAGTTGGGCACAGGCGGCTCTGCCGCCACCTGAGGCACCGCCTGACCGGCCTGCGCGCCGTAGATGAACAGCTTGAATGGATTGAACTCCTGGTACTTCTCCATCAGCTTCGCGTAGGCGTGCGCGCGCGGGGCTGCGAGGGTGGGGCTGTCGGGGTGGCGCGCTTGCGCCCACTGGAGCATCGATGCGGCCAACTCGTGGCGGCCGTCCTTGATCATCCGTTGCGCGGCCTTGGCGATTTGCGCGTCTGAAAGGCCGAGGTAGTCGACCAGCGCGGCGCCGTGATCGGCATCGGTCAACGCGTCGAGGCCGCGCAGACCGTTCTGCCAATAGCCGCTGTGTTGCTGGAACACGCGGTTGATCAGGTTCTCGCGCAGCAGCAGGTAGGTGAGGTGGACTTCCGACGTGCTCGCTTCGAGCGTGGGTGGCATCAGGTTGGCCTGCTGGATCGCGGCGCGCGGCGTGCCGCGCTTCATGGCCGCCAGCACTTCATCGCGCAGCCATTGCAGGTGAGGGCGCAGGTCGATCAACATGGCCGTGGAGCTGAAGTTGCGCGTCAGCGGCTCGTGTCCGTGCAGCATCGAGGTCGGCTTGAGCGCATGCACTTGCTCGATCGCCGCCAGCAATCCATCGACGCTGCCTTCGGCCTGGAACGGTGCGCCGAAGTACGGCATCAGGATGTCGCCGACGAACAGCACGCCGGCATCGGGCATGTGCACGAGCAACGCGTCGTCGGTCTCGCCGCCGCGCGTGGGCAGCAGGCTGAAGCGCGTGCCGCCGATCACCAGCGGCGTGGCGCGGTCGACCGTCACGTCGGGCTTGTAGCTGAGCACGTCTTCGAGACGAAACCGCTCGCCGAAGAAGCGGCGAAGCCCGGCCGGGTCGGCGATGGCGCCGATGGCGAGCTCGTCGGCGTAGTTGCTGCGGCCGATGAAGCGCACGGCCGGATTGAGGCTGCGGAAGTACGAGTGCCCGCCCACGTGGTCCCAGTGCGCGTGGGTGACCAACACGGTGGTGAGCGGCGGCAGTGACGGCACGGCCGCCTTCAGCGCCTCGTGGGCCGCGCGCGCCGAGTCGGGCCGCGTGCCGGCGTCGATGGCGATCAGCTCGCGCCGGTCGGCCGAGACGATGAAGTAGTACTCGGTGAACTCGTAGCCCGACAGCACGTAGACCGAATCCTTCACCACCTCGCGAATCGCCTGCGGCGCAAACGTGCCGCCCGCCGATGCGTGGATCCCGAACGGCGTGGTGAAGATCGCGGGGCGGCTCTCGGTGGTGTAGCCGCTCAACGCGAGGTGGCGCGCCGCCTGGGCACCTGTCGCCGCGCGCGCGATGCACGTCGGCCAACTTGGCGTGCACCTCGCGCAGCCAGCCGCGATGCGGCGCGAGGGCCGCGTGGTCGGCGCACCATGCAGGTCGGCGAGCGCCGTGTCGCCCTGCGAAAGAAAGGCGGGCAGCTGTGCGCGGACCACGCCCGACATCCAGCGCGAGACGAACATCTGGCGGCCGGTGCTCAGGCGCTTGGCGTCGTCGAGCAACGCCATCGTGTCGCGCACCCAGCCGATGCGCTTGAGCAGGAACACGTCGTTGGCGTGGCCCGCGCGCAGCGACGCGATGGCCAGCAGGTATTGCGCCTTCTGGTTGTCGCTCAACTGAGGGCCAAAGCGCTTCAAGGCGTCTTCGAAGAACGCGATGCCCTCGAGGTGGCGCCCGGCGTTGGCGAACTGGCTCATCAGCAAGAAGTGAAGTTGCGGGTCGGTGGGCGGCCGCCACCGGTTCACCTGCTTCAGATAGGCGAGCTCCGGCGATGGAGCGCCGGACTGCGGCTGCGGCTCTGGCTGCGCGTGGGCGAACTGCACGCCGTGAACGAGGACCAGGAACAGGAGCGAAAGCAGGCCGACCCACGGGCCATGCACGGAAAGGTTGCGGCGAGAGAGGTTCATGGAGGTGTGTCCTTGGCTGTCACTTGCAATGTGCAAGTAAGTAGCCAAAGAATAGTGACTTGCGAAACGAAAGTCAAACGGCTATGCTCGCGCCAATGGCAAAGAGTTATGACATTCCCGATTGCCCCGTGGCCCTCACGCTCGACCTGATCGGCGAGCGCTGGACCATCCTGCTGCTGCGCGACCTGCTGCTCGAAGGGCCGCGCAAGTTCCAGGACTTTCAGGGTTCGCTGCCCGGCGTGGCGCCCAACATCCTGTCGGCGCGGCTCAAGGCCATGGAAGAGGGCGGCCTGATTCGCCGCCAGCTTTACAGCGAGCGACCGCCGCGCGTGGAATACGTGCTCACCGACAAAGGCAAGAGCCTCGGGCCGATCGTGAAGGCGATGCGCGACTGGGGGACGAAGAACCTTTGAGGTGAGGCCACCCGAGACGCGCTTCGTGCAGTCGATTCAACAGCCGGACTGAGGGCGGCGCGTCGGAGCACTCGTGCTGCCGAAACCCGGCGCGGGCGGCCGCCAGGTGGTTTTAGGCACCACACGCTTGGCCACGCGTGCCAGGACCTGCCTGGCGAGCCTCTCGGAGGACACAGACCGCTCCAGCGGAGCGCGCGACAGCCCGGAGTGTCCGTAGTGGAGGTTCTCGAAGAGTTCACCCGTCGCCGGATAGGCGCTCAGGATGGCCTGCAGCGCCTCAGCGGGAATGTCTTCGGACAGGGCCGCCTGCAGGCGCAGCACCAGGCGTCGATATCCGTCGGCGGTTGCGATGGCCGTACCCGTTTCAACGCACTCCAGCAGGTACGCAAGGGGGACCACTGTCTCCAGCTTGGTTCGAATCCAACTCGAGCTCATGCCAACTCCAGAAAACTTGCCGTGAGTTGCACGACACCCCTCTTGAGTTCAAGTCGTCGATGGCCGAAGTGCCAAACGACGTGGCAACGAAGGTCAGCGCTCGAACTCGGCGACCAGGTTGCCCGCCCGCGGCGCGTCGTTGCGCAGCCCGTCAGCGTCCGCGACGCATTCGCCATTGACCCACACCCCATGCACCCCCACCGCATCGGTGTGCAGCCGCGGCGCCCCACCGGGCAGATCGAACACCCGATGGCTGCGCCCCCGCCCCACCGTGGCCGGATCGAACAACAACAGATCCGCCGCATACCCCTCGCGCAACAACCCGCGCCCCGGCAAGCCAAAGATCTCCGCGCTCTGACTGGTCAGCCGCCGCACCGCATCCTGCAGCCGCATCACCCCGCGCTCGCGCACCCAGTGCCCCAGCAGGTGCAGCCCGAACCCGGCGTCGTTGAAGAACGTGAGGTGCGCGCCGGCGTCCGACAGCGAGATCAGGCTGTGCGGGTGGTTGAGCAGCCGCGCCACCGCGGCCTCGTCGCTGTTGAGCAGCTGCGCGGTGAAGATGGTGGCCAGGTCTTCGTCGAGCGCGAGGTCGAGCATCGCATCGAGCGGGTCCTTGCCCAGGCGCTGCGGCGATGGCGCGCACGCTGCGCTGCTCCAGCTCGCGGTGGCGCGGTTGCGCCACCTCCACCACGTGCACCTTGTCCCACTCGCCGTTGAATAGGCGGAAGGCCGACGGCTGCGCCAGCTCCTGCCGCACGCCGTTGCGGAACGCCGGGCTGGCGAGCACGGCGCACAGCGCCTTGCCTTGTTTGCCGAGCGCGGGCTTCCAGCTCGCCAGGCCTTCCACCGGGTAGGGCGAGGCCATGGTGTAGTCCATCGTCAGCGGGCAGCACGACACCTGCCCGATCAGTCGGTGGCCGCGCTGGTTGGCGGCGCTGATCGCATCGAGGTCGGCGAACACCGCGTCCGGGTTGGTGCTGTTGTGCAGCAGCGCGGCGATCATCACCGGCCGGCGCGAGCGCGCGGCCATCTCTTCGAGCAGCGCCACCGGCATCTGCGCGCCCTTGGTCACCATGTACACGCCGCGGCCGCTCTCGCCCATGGCCTCGATGAGCGCCAGGTGCTCTTCGTCGCTGGCCAGGCGCGACGGCATCGGCGCGCCGCCGGCGCCGTTGTGTGCCGGGCTGGTGGAGCTGGCCAGGCCCACCGCGCCGGCGGCCATGGCCTCGCGCACGAGCGCGGCCATCTGCGCGATCTCGTCGGCGGTGGCGGCGCGCTGGTTGGCGGCGGCGCCCATCACGTAGGTGCGCAGCGACGAGTGGCCCACGTAGGCGGCGATGTTGATCGCGCAGCCGGTGCGGCGCAGCTGCGCCAGGTATTCGGCAAAGGTCTGAAACTCCCAGCGCACGCCGCGCTGCAGCACCTCGAACGACATGCCCTCCACCTGCGTGAGGTTGCGCATCGTCAGCTCGCGGTCCTGCGGCCGGCACGGCGCGATGGTGAAGCCGCAGTTGCCGATCACCGCCGTGGTCACGCCCAGCGCCGGCGACGGGCGCACATACGGGTCCCAGGTGATCTGCGCGTCGTAGTGCGTGTGGCTGTCGATGATGCCGGGCATCAGCGCCAGGCCGTCGGCGTCGATGACTTGCTTGGCGTCTTCGGGCAGCGAGGGCGCGATGGCGCGGATGCGGCCGGCGCGCACGGCGAGGTCGGCGCGCATCGGGTCGGCGCCGCTGCCGTCGTAGAGGGTGGCTTGGCGGATCAGGAGGTCGTCCATGGAAAGCGTCCGGTTGGCGGCTGAACCAGGGTCACAGCCTACCGCGCATGGCCCTTCGGGCGTGGCAACCCCTATGGCAGCGCGGCGCGGCGGGCGCAAACTGATCTGGCAGAAACCGGCCAGGCCCGGTGTGGCTGAAGGCATCAGCTGGCCGACCGAAGCGAGAAGGCAGGAGGCCACCATGTTCAAGTCGGGAATCGATCAAGACGCACTCATCGACATGTTCGCCAAGGCCAGCGCACAACAAGGCGAGGCCTTGCGCAAGGCGGTCAGCGGGGCCACGCTCAAGGCGCTGCAGGGCCGCGAACTCACGGTGACCAACATCCGCAGCGTGCTGAAGGCGGTCACGCAGGCGGCCTCCAGCGGCGCGGCGAAGAACGCGATGCCCACGGTCGACGTCGAGGCGCTGCTCGAGAAGGCCTTTGCCGGCATGGACGCCGCGCTGCTGCAGGCCGTACAGGCGCAGCGCGCGGCGCTGCAGCAGTTCGTGAGCCAGGGTGTCGAGCTCAACAACAAGCAGATGAAGGGCGCACTGGCCAACCTCGAAAAGATGGAAGACGTGTTCTTCAGCACCGTGGGCAAGGCCGCCGAGGGCGCGGGCAGCACGCTCAAGGGCCCATGGGAGCAGGTGCTCGAGGCGATGAAGGTCAAGGGCACCGACACCGGCGCGCTGGCCAAGACCAGCGTCGACAAGCTGATGTCGCAGGCGCAGACCGCGCTGCGCGAGGGGCGCTCGGCCGGACTGCGCAGCGCGCAGGCGATGATGGACAGCTACGCGGCGCTGGTGAGCGGCGTGCTGATCGGCATGTCGGAAGGACTGCAGTCGGGCAAGCCGGCGGAGAAGCCGCGCTCCAAGTAGCGGGTCCGGTGGAGCCTGCGAGCGCATTCAACCCGGCTTGAGCAAGGTCTCGCGCAAGCCGCCCACGATGCGTGCCACCGCGGTCTGCGGCTTCCAGCCGCTTTCCACCACCAGGTGCTGCCACACGTCGACGTGCGTCTGCACGAAGATCCAGTCGGCCGCGGCCTCCGGGGTCCAGCCCTCGCGCAGCAGGCCCGCGGACTTGAGCCCCTTGGCCAGCTGCAGGTAGCCGCCGCGCAGCTTCTGCATGCGGCTGTCCCATGCGCGGCTCGCGTCGGCGTCGCCGGTGGCCGCGGCGGCCAGCAGCGCGCGCGCCACCGGCAGCACCACCGGGATGTACTCGAACCAGGTGCGCAGGTACGGTTCGAACGAGTCGGTCGCGGGCATGCCCTGGCGCAGCGCAGCCAGCCGGGCCGGCACCTGCGACGTGTCGTCGAGGTCGTCCACCACGGCCAGCAGCAGGCCCGAGCGGCTGCCGAACATCAGATAGAGCGCCTGCCGCGACAGGCCGGCTTCGGCGGCCACGTCGACCAGCGAGATCGCGGCGTTGCCGCGCTTGGCGATCAGCGCACGCGTCACCTGCAGCACGCGCTCGCGCGTGCCGGGCTCGGGCGCGGCCGGTGCGGCGGCCTTGCGGCGGGGAGTCGACTTCACATGGGGGACTTTACACGCGTCAACTCGCGTGCTACTTTACGCGTGTCAAGTTTACGCGTGTAAAGCGAAGGAGCACACATGGATCTGTTCGAATCGGCGCGTGCCGTGCACATCGGCATCGGCGTGGTGGTGTTGGCCTCGTTCTGGACCGCGGCGCTGGCGCCCAAGGGCGACACATGGCACCGCCGCGGCGGCCGCGTGTACGTGTGGGCCATGGCCGCGCTGCTGGCGGCCACCGGCGTGATGTCGGTCGGCATGGTGAAGGCGGGCACGCCGCTGCGCGCGGTGTTCGACGTGTACGTGTCGCTGATCTCGGTGGCGTCGGTGTGGATGGCGTGGAGCTCGGTGCGCCATCGGCAGCACATTCAGCGCTACCTCGGCTGGCCGTACCGCGTGCTGTGCTTGCTGCTCGGCGGCTACGCGCTCTTTCTGCTGGCGCTGGTGCCCAAGATGGGCGCGCCTGCGCGCATGGCGATGGTGGGCGCGTTCGCGGTGCTGGGCCTGGTGGTTGCAGGCGCGATGGTGTGGCGCTGGGTGCGCCGCGACGACCACAAGCAGTGGTGGCTGTCGGAACACCTGACCGCGATGGCCTTGAATTTCGCGGCGACGCACGCGTCGTTTTCCATCCTCGGCCGGCGGCGCGTTGTTCCCCGCGCTCAAGGAGCCGTGGACACGCACCGCGATCCTGGTGTCGTGGATGCTGTCGGCGCTGGTGGTTCGGGTGTGGGCCGGGCGGCGGTTCCTCGGTGAGCGGCGGCCGGAAGCCGCGCCGATGGTGTCGCGTTGGGCCAGCCCCGGCTGAGCGACCCCCGAGCGCCGCTGTTCAATAGTGGCTGGTTGCGGCGGGCGATGGATGCTTCAATGGCACCGTGCAGCAGAGCCAGACCCCACGTTCGATCGGCCACGCGTGCGTGCGCGTGGCGCAGTGCCTGCTGGCAATGCTCGCGGTGAGCACTGCACTGCCGCTGGCGCAGGCGCAGCCTGCAAGCGCCGGCCAAGACCTTTCGCATCGGCATCCTGGCGGTCGCCACGCCGCGCGCGGCGCCGGTGGCGCAGCTGTTCGTGCATGAAATGCGCGAGCGCGGGTACATGGAGGGGCAGAACACGACGTTCGAATACAAGCACGCCGAAGGCCAGGTCGATCGTTTGCCGACTTTGGCGGCAGAGCTCGTGCGGCAGCAGGTGGACGTGATCGTCACCGAGGGCAACTCGGCGGCACTCGCCGCCAAGCGCGCCACGCAGACCATTCCCATCGTGATGGCGGCCGCGGGCGATCCGGTCAAGGGCGGCATCGTGGCGAGCCTGGCGCAGCCGGGCGGCAACGTGACCGGCACCACGCTGATCCATCCGGAGCTCAGTGCCAAGCGAATCCAGCTGCTCAAGGAGGCCGCGCCGGGCATCACGCGCCTGGCCGTGATCTGGAACCCCAACAGCCCGGCCGGTGCCGACACCGTGCGCGAGACCACGCTTGCGGCGCAGGGCATGGGCGTGCAGGTGCATCCGATCGAGGCCGGCAACCCGGCCGAGGTGGATGGCGCCTTGCAGGCGGCGGTGGCCGCGCGCGCCAATGCGTTGGTGACCGTGGGCGACGGCATGTTGTGGACGCAGCGTGCGCGCATCGTCGACTTTGCGATCAAGCAGCGCCTGCCCACGATGTTTCCCGACCGCGAGTTCGCCGAGGCCGGCGGCCTGATGGTCTACGGCCCCAACGCCGCCGACACCATCCGTCGTGCGGCCGCGCTGGTCGACCGTGTGCTCAAGGGCGCCAAGCCCGCCAACCTGCCGGTCGAGCAGCCCACGCAGATGGACCTGCTGCTCAACCTGAAGACCGCCAAGGCACTGGGCCTCAGCGTGCCGCAGTCGCTGCTCGTGCGCGCCGATCGGGTGATCGAGTAGCGTCGAAAGTGGCGGCGTCAACCGCCTGCCTTGGCCGGTGAGGTTGTCGTGGGCGATGAGGGCGGCGGTGCGGCCGCGCTCGGGCCTTCGGTGAGCGTCATCAGGATGTCGGCATACCAGGCGCAGTTGAGGCCCAGCGTTTCATCCTGCTGCAGGTCGCGCGTGGCCATGTCCATGCGCGCGGAGTGCACGCCGAGCAGCTTCCACGGCAGCATGTCTTCGCGGCGTTCGGCCTGCGGCATGCGCATCACCACCGGCGCGCCGCTGGTGCCGCGGTGCGTGCGCGCATCGGTGAGAAAGTAGCCCTGGCCTTGAAAGCGCACGCCGAACGATGACGCGATCGTGGCCTGGCGCACCACCGGCAGGTGGTGCACCGTGTCGTGAAAGCCGAGCGGAAAGCCCACCACCAGCAGCGACGAACCCACTTCGACTTCATCGAGCAGGGCCTGCAGGTGCGCCGGCGTGAAGGCGCGCAGGTTCGCGTTGTTCGGCAACGCCTCGCGGTCGAGCTCGATCACCGCCACGTCGATGTCGCCGCCCGAGTCCTCGCCCTGGTGCCAGATGCTCTTGCCGTCGCGGTACAGCAGCACCGAAAAGCCGGTCGACTGCGTGAGGTTCACCTCGTCCATGTGCAGCTCGATCTCGATGCGGTCGGGCCGGTGTGCGCTCGGCTCGTCGAGCAGCACGTGCCGGCTCGTCACCAGGTACAGACGCTCGTCGCGCGCGAAGTAGAAGCCGCTGGCCTTGGTCAGCAGCTGCGTGCCGAGAAACGTGGAGATCTGCGTCGCGGTCAGCAACAGCGGTTCGGTCATGGCGCCCCGGTGCGCGGGCGCAGGGTGGGTTGTCGGATCGTGAGAGTCGTCGATGGTGGGCTCCGCGGTGAACACGCAGGGTACCCCGTTGTCGTGCCGACCGTGAGCGGCGTGGAGAATCGTGTTGCGAGCGGACCGGGTTCGTCGGTTGCCCGCTCCGAAGGGCACCGTCTTCTTGGGGAGCACTGCAATGACGCAATCACAAGGCTTGGTGAAGGATTTTCATGGCGTGCGCTATCAGGTGAGCGACGTGGCCCGCGCGGTCGCGTTCTACACCGAGCGCCTCGGCTTCAAGCTGGAGATGCAGAAGCTGCCGGCGTTCGCCAACGTCTCGCTCGGCGCACTGCAGATCCTGCTGAGCGGCCCCGGCGCCTCGGGCTCGCGCGCGCTGCCCGATGGGCGGCGCCAGGAGCCCGGCGGGTGGAACCGCGTGGTGTTGCGTGTGGAAAATCTGCCCGGCCTGATCGAGTCGCTCAAGCCATTGGGCCTGCGCTTTCGCAACGAGATGGAAGAAGGCCCCGGCGGCAAGCAGATCCAGCTCGAAGACCCCGACGGCAACCCGATCGAGTTGTTCGAGCCGGCGGCGCACTAGCCCCACGCGAACAGACCGGCGCGATCCCGTTGTCGATAATCGCCCATGGCCCGAATCCCCGACGCCACCGATCCGGAAGACGATGCCGACGAGCGCCGGGCCTACTCGTCGCCGGTGTGCTACGCCAACGAGTTCGAAGCCGCGCTGGCCGCGCGCGCGGCCGCCTCGCCGCCTGACGTGCACCGCTTGATCGTCGAGCAGGCGTCGGAGGCGGTGGTCTTCGCCGACCGCGCGGGCACGATCAGGCTGTGGAACCGCGCCGCGGAGAGCTTGTTCGGCCACAGCGCGGCCGAGGCGCTGGGTGCGAACCTCGACCTGATCGTTCCCGAGCGCTTTCGCGCCGCGCACTGGCAGGGCTTTCACCGCGCCATTCACTCCGGCGAGCTGCGCGCGGCCGACCAGCGTGCGCGTCACGCGCTCGTTGCACAAGGACGGGCGCAAGCTCTACGTGGAGTTGAGCTTCGGCCTCGCGCGCGATGGCACTGGCGCCGTCATCGGCGCCTTTGCGATCGGGCGCGACTGCAGCGACAAGTTCGCAGCGGATGCGTCGCGCTGAGCGCGCAGCGACGACACCGCGTTGAGTCCGCGGCGGAGCCCGCTAGCGCTCCGCGATGTAGTGCTGCATCGTGATCGCTTCGCCTTCGGGCACGAAGGCGCGCACGCGCGCCTCGAGTTCGAGGTCGGCCAGCGTGGCGCGGCTGCGCTGGTGCAGGTAGTCGGCCCAGCTGGTGACGATAAAGCGCTCGAGGTAGCGCGACGGATCGCCCAGGTCGCGATAGATGCGCCACAGCGTGGCGCCGTCGCGCTTGCGCGGTGCGCGCATCGCGGTCAGCGCATCGAGAAACGCCGGCGCGTCGTCGGCGCGGATGCGATACGCGATCTCCACCGCCACCGGGCCGGCCTGCGGGTCGGGCTCGTGGGCGAGGAACAGGTCTTCCCACGGCCGCGCGGTGACTTCGCGCTCGTGCCCGATGCGCAGCGGAAATGGCTTGGCCAGCAGCATGCCGGCCAGCATCGTGAGCGTGGCGAGCGTGAGCGCGGCCTGCAAGCCGAAGGCGCTCGATATCGCGCCCCAGAAGGCCGAGCCGAAGGCGAACGCACCGAGCGCCGACAGGGCATGCAACGCGGCGGCGCGCGAGCGCACCCACGGCGGCGCGCTGGTCTGCGTGGCGGTGTTGAAGGTGGACATCACGCTCATCCACGCCGCACCGCCGAACACCAGCGCGAGGTACACGATCGCATGCACGCGCGTCCACGCCGCGATGGCCATCGCGGCCGCGAACACCACGCAGCCGATGTGCACGAGCCGCTCCAGGCCGAGCTCGGTGCGTGCGCGGCCCACCACCAGACCCGCGCCGACCGCGCCGATGCCCAGGCAGCCGATCAGCGCGCCGAAACCGGCCGCGCCGGTGCCGAGCTGCTGTTGGGCGATCACCGGCAGCAGCGCCCACAGCGCCGAGCCCGCCGCGCTGTAGGCCATGGTGCGCAACAGCTGCGCGAAGATCAGGTCGCTGTGGCGTGCGAAGCGCAGCGCGGCCAGCGTGCCGCCCCACAGGCGCTCGGCCGGCAGGCGCGAGGGCGGGTGCGGTTTCGGCGGCCAGCGCCGGATCGACGCCCACATCAGCAGCGTGGTGAGCACGGCGATGCCGAACACCCAATCGCTGCCCACGTAGGCGAACACCACGCCGGCCAGCGTGGGGCCGAGCGCACGCGCGGCGTTGTAGGCGACCGAGATGACGGTGATCGCCTGCGCCATCTCGGCGCGCGGCACGCTGTCGGCCACCGTGGTGTTCCAGGCCGGCGACAGCAGCGCGGTGCAGCATCCGGAGCCGAAGGTGAACAGCAGCAGCGCCGCGGCGCCGGCCACGTCGAACAGCAGCAGCACGGTGAGCAGCGTGATCAGCACGGCCTGCGTGGCCAGCGCGATCACCAGCAGGCGGCGCCGATCGGTCACGTCGGCCAGCACGCCGGCCGGCAGCGACAGCAGGAACATCGGCAGGAACACCGCGGTCTGCACCAGCGCCGTCAGCAGTGCCGAGCCGGTGAGCTCGATCATCAGCCACGAGGTGGCCATCACCTGCATCGCGTTGCCGATGAAGTACAGCAACCCGCCCGCGCACAGGCCGCGGAACACCGGGTTGGCGCGCAGGGTGTGGCGGATGGAGGCGGTGGCCAGTTGGGTGGTCATGGAACCGGGGCATTGTCCATGGGCCGGGATGCTGCCCCGCTTGCGGTGCGACGGGTACATTGCGAGCCGACTGAACCTGGAGTTGATCGCCCATGGCCAACCCGATCGACCTGCGCTCCGACACCGTGACCCGGCCCACCGACGGCATGCGCGCCGCGATGGCGGCCGCACCGGTGGGCGACGACCAGTACGGCGAGGACATCACCACCAACCAGCTGCAGGCGCGTTGTGCCGAGCTGCTCGGCAAGGAGGCCGCGCTGTGGCTGCCCACCGGCACCATGGCCAACCAGGTGGCGCTGCGCACGCTCACGCGGCCGGGCGACGAGGTGGTGGCCAGCCGCGAGTCGCACCTCGGCTGGCACGAGGTGGGCGGCGCGGCCGCCAATGCGGGCGTGCAGGTCGTCGAGGTGGGGCGCGGCGGCGTGTTCACGGCCGAAGATCTGCGCGCGGCCGCCAAGCCGAAGAACTTTCCGATCTTTCCGACTGCCACGCTGGTCACGATCGAAAACACGCACAACCGCGCCGGCGGCGTGGTGGTGCCGCAGGCCGAGGTGCTGCGCATCTGCGCCGCCGCGCGCGAGCTGGGCATGGCCACGTTCCTCGATGGCGCGCGGCTGTGGAACGCCAGTGTCGCCAGCGGCATCGCCCTCGCCGAGCTGGCCGCGCCGTTCGATCTCGTGGCCGTGGCCTTCAGCAAGGGCCTGGGTGCGCCGGGCGGCTCACTGCTCGCCGGCTCGAAGGCGCTGATCGCGTCGGCACACCGCCACCGCCACCGCATGGGCGGCGCGATGCGGCAAAACGGCATCTTCGGTGCGTCGGCGCTGTATGCGCTCGACCATCACCTGCAGCGACTGGCCGAGGACCATGCGAACGCGCGCGCGTTCGCTGCCACGCTGAAGGCCGGTGCACCGGTGGAGCTCGATCTCGCCACCGTGCAGACCAACATCGTGGTGTTCCAGCTGCCGGCAGCGCAGTCGGTCGATGCGCCGACGCTGAGCGCGCGGGCGCGTGAGCGCGGCGTGCTGGTCAATGCGATGGGCCCGCGCACCGTGCGCGCGGTGACCCACCTCGACGTGAGCGGCGTGCAGTGCGAGGAGGCTGCGGGCGTTCTGGTCCGACTGCTGACCGACTGACGCTACCGATCGAACGGCTGCGGCATCTCCATCGTGACGCATGCCGCCTCGTCGATCGGCCGACCGATCGTCAGCGCGCGTCGGAACGACTCGTCAAGCGCCATCAGGGATGAGTCGGGCAATGTTCCCAGCGCATCCAGCAACTTGGCGAAGTACGCGCGACCGGCCACCACGGCGGCGACATCGAAGATCTCGCCGTCGCTGTAGCCGTGGCGCCTGAGCGCAGCGACCTGATCTTCGGTGGTGCGCGTGGCATCGACGATCGTCTGCCGCGCGAAGGCCACCAACGCCTGCTCGGCCTCTGAGAGCACCGCCTCGTAGCGACCTTCGGCGATGGCCAAAACCTGCGCTTCGCTGAAGAACTCCTGCAGCGCTCGCCCATGCACCAGCGCGCACGCCGTGTTGTCGAGCTCGACCGACGCCACGAAGGTGACCAGCTCGAAGCGCCGCTTGTCCATCGGCCGCCGCATCTCCGCCAGCAGTTGCCCCCAGCGCGCCAACACCTCGGGGCGCACGCTGAACACCTTTGCGTAGTTCGGGATGTAGCCCCAGGCCGCCTGCTGGCGCCGGTACATCGCCTCGACGGCGCCTTCGGCGGCGTCAGGCGCGATGGTCTCGATGAAAGCCATGGTGATACTGCTCGTGTGTCGGGCCTGTCGCTCAGACCCGGTAGTGGTGGATCTGCACCTCTTCGCCGATGTCGGCGTAGTCCCCCGCGGCGCGCAGGCCCCTGAACTCGCGCCACTGGATGCGGCGGTATGCGGCCGGCCGGTCGTGCGTCACCGTCGCGGGCAGCGGCTCGTAGGTCGTCTCGTACGACGGGTTCAGGAACAGCGGGATGCTGTATCGCTCGTACCGCGGGTCGGCCACGACCACGCGGTGCAGCGCGGCCTTGTAGCGGTCGTTGGACCACACCTGGACGATGTCGCCGATGTTGATGGTCAGCGCGCCGGCCACCGGCCGCACCAGGCTCCACCGGCCGTGCCGCAACACCTCGAGGCCGGGGTGTTCGTCCTGCATCAGCACCGTCAAAGCGCCGGAGTCGGTGTGTTCGCCGACGCCGAGAGGGCGCGGAGCGGCCGGCTTGTCGTCGTCGACCGCATAGCGCGGATAGAAGTTCAGCCGCAGGAAGCTGGTGTGCTCGCCGGGTTCGAAACCGCGCGTCAAGACATCCGGTGCCACGCCCAGGTTGGCCGCGATCACCGCCAGCAGGCGCAAGGCCAGCGCCGTGCTGCTGTCGTAGGCGTCGCGCACGGCCTGCTCGAAACGCGGGCGCAACGGCCCGTCGGGCCAGCGCGGGCCGCGGCCGTCGCCGACGTCGGGGCCGTAGTCGTAGATCTCTTTCCAGTCCTGGCGGTTCTTCGTGAGCTCCTTGTCGAAGAAGCCCCACGGGTTGTCGGCGTCGCGCAGCAGGCGGCGCTTGTCGGTCGCCGGCTGCGCGAAGAACGCGCGCGCCATCGCGAACATCTCGTCGATCACCGAACGCGGCATGCCGTGGCCGGTGACCTGGAAGAAGCCCCACTCGGCGCATGCGCGGTCGATCGCATCGCGCGCGGTCGTGCTGTCGAGGTCGCTGATGTCGATGACGGGAATGCTGTCGTCGCTCATGGCTGCCTCGACGTTGCGGCTCAGGCGGTCTTGCGCGGGTGCAGCCACTTGGGCAGCAGGCTGTAGGGGTCGACGTCGGCGGCGCGGTCGTGCTCGATGTCGGCTGCATCGAGCATCTTGTGCAGCCGGCCGTCGCGCATCGCGTCGAACAGATCGGTGCAACCGCCCACGTGCGTGCCGCCGACGTAGATCTGCGGGATGGTCGGCGCGCCGGTGCGCTCTTTCAGCACCGCGCGGATCTTGCTGCCCATGTCGCCTTGCTGGTAAGCCACCGAGTCGATGTCGACGCTGTGGTACGGGATGCCCATGCGGCCGAACAACTTGCGCGCGGCCCAGCAGAACTCGCACCACTCGAGCGCGAACATCACCACGCCATGGTCGCGCACGACCTCGTTGACCAGCGTCTCGGCATCGGCGTCGAGCGCAGGGGCCGGCTCGGGCTGGCGGATCGCCACCGGCTCGGCCTGTTGGGCCGGCTTGGGCGCTGGGGCGTCGAAGCGATAACCGGGTGTGGAGCGCGACAGTTCGAGCTCGGCGTCGTTCATGTCGACCTCGATGCCTTCGAACAGCGGCGTCGACAGGTAGCGCTCGCCGGTGTCGGGCAGCATGCAGACGATGTGGCTGCCTGGCGGCGCGCGGCGCGCCACGTCGAGCGCGGCGGCCAGCGTGGCGCCGCTGGAGGTGCCGACGAAGATGCCTTCCTGCGTGGCCAGCTCGCGCGCGATGCGCATCGCGTCGTTGCCGTTGACCGGCACGATTTCGTCGACCAGGCCTTCCGCGAAGGCGCTTTCGGTGAGGCTGGAGATGAAGTCGGGGCTCCAGCCCTGCATCAGGTGCGGGCGGAACTGCGGGTGGCTGGCCGACACGGCGCCCTGCGCGTTGCGCGGCTGGCGGATGCCGCTGCCCAGCAGCGGCGAGTTGTCGGGCTCGGCGGCGACCACGCGGATCGCCGGGTCGGCGGCCTTCAAGCCGCGCGCGGTGCCGAGCAGCGTGCCGCCGGTGCCGAAGCCGGACACGAAGGCGTAGAGCTTCTCGCCGGCAAAGTCGCCGAGGATCTCGCGCGCCGTGGTGCGCGTGTGCACCTCGGCGTTGGCCTCGTTGTCGAACTGACGGCACAGGAACCAGCCGTGCTTTTCGGCCAGCTCGATGGCCTTGTTCAGCATGCCCGAGCCTTTTTCCGCGGCCGGCGTCAGCACCACGCGCGCACCGAGAAAGCGCAGCATCTTGCGGCGCTCGACGCTGAAGCTTTCGGCCATGGTCACCACCAGCGGATAACCCTTCTGCGCGCAGACCATTGCCAGGCCGATGCCGGTGTTGCCGCTGGTGGCCTCGATCACCGTCTGGCCCGGCTTGAGCGTGCCGCGGCGTTCGGCGTCTTCGATGATGGCGCGCGACATGCGGTCTTTCACCGAACCCAGCGGGTTGAACGATTCCACCTTCACGTGCACGTGCACGCCGGGCGGCGCCAGCTTGTTGAGGCGCACGATCGGTGTGTTGCCGATGGTCTGCAGGATGTCGTCGTAGCGGGCCATGGCCGCCTTTCGGTGAGTCGGTTGATGGAAGACGCATCATCCACCCGGCGCGTGGAAATCGGCGTGTGAGCCGGCGTGGAAAAACGCGACCAAGGGTGGTGCGTGCGACCTCCAGGTTGACACCACGCAGTGGCCGGCGCATTGCGGACACCGCAGGCTCTATTGCAGACGAAATAGGGGGGACTCTGTCAAGTCATGACTCCGATCTGCGTTAATGCGAGTCTCCGGATCACGCACAGCGCATGTCCCCGGACGCCAAGCCTCACATCCTCATTCAGGAGCACACACCCATGACCAAGCCCCAGACCCAGACCCAGACCCCCGCCGACAACGGCGTCAACGTTGCCGCCCTGCTGGGTGCTCGCGAAGCGCTCACCGCCACGCCGGAAGGCGCGCAATTCAAGTGGCGTGCCACCAGCGAGTGGCTGCGCGGCACGCACAGCCGCGCCACCGTGGACAAGTTCTTCGGGCTCGGCGCCGAACAGAAGCACCGCCAGGCCTACGCGTACGAATCGGACCATCCGGAGATCTTTGCCTCGCCCGACAACGGCGCCACGCCGGTGGAGTTCGTGCTCGTCGGCTTGGCCGGTTGCCTCACCGCGGGCATCGCCGCGGTGGCGCAGAACCGCAACATCCAGCTCAAGTCGGTGAAGGCCACGCTCGAAGCCGGCATGGACCTGCAGGGCATCCTCGGCATCGACGACAACGTGCGCAACGGCTTCGACGGCATCAAGGTGCACTACGAGATCGACGCCGACGCCACGCCCGAGCAGATCGCCGCGCTGGTGGCGCAATCGCAAAAGCGCTCGGCGGTGTTCGACATCGTGACCAATCCGACCGACGTGACGGTCACCACGCGAAAGGTGTGATGGCAGAGCACGCGCAAGGTCCGACGGCCGGGCTGCGAAGCCAGCCCGCCCGGACCGACGTGGTGGTGATCGGGGCCGGGCACAACGGCCTCGCGATGAGCCACGAGCTCGGGCAGCGCGGCATCGAGCACGTGGTGCTCGAGCGCGCCGAGGTGGCGAACGCATGGCGCCACGAGCGTTGGGACTCGTTGCGCCTGCTCACGCCCAACTGGATGTGCCGCCTGCCGGGCCACAGCTACCAAGGCGACGACCCCGACGGCTTCATGAGCGCCGCCGAGGTCGCCGACTTCGTGTGCGACTACGCGCGGCGGCTGTCGGCGCCGCTGTTCACGCACACGCCGGTGACGCGCGTGGCGCCGTGCGACGGCGGCTACCTCGTATCGACCCCGCGCGGCGATTGGTCGTGCCGCGCCGTGGTGATGGCCAGCGGCGCTTTCAATCTGCCGGTCTTGCCGCGCATCGCCGAGGCCGTGCCGCCCGGCGTGGTCCAGCTCTCCGCGCACGACTACCGGCGTCCTCAGCAGCTGCCCGAAGGCGGCGTGCTGGTGGTCGGCGCCTCGGCCACCGGCGTGCAGCTGGCGCAGGAGATCCAGCGCAGCGGTCGACCGGTGACGATCGCCGTCGGTGAACACGTGCGCCTGCCGCGCGTCTACCGCGGCCGCGACATCCAATGGTGGATGCTCGCCGCAGGCCTGCTCGACCAGCGCATCGAAGACGTCGACGATGCCCGTCGCGCCCGCCACGTGCCGTCGCCGCAGCTCGCCGGCACGCCCGAGCGTGCCACGCTGGATCTGAATGCCTTGTGCAGCGAGGGCGTCGAACTGGTCGGCCGCCTCGCGGGCATTCGCGATGGCAAGGCCCAGTTCTCGGGCTCGCTGCGCAACGTGTGCGCGCTGGCCGATCTGAAGATGAACCGGCTGCTCGATGCCGTCGACGAGTGGATCACCGGCAACCTGGCGGCCGGTGAGGTCGACCCGGTCGAACGTTTTGCGCCGACCGATGTCGGCGCGTCGCCCCGCCTGGGCCTCACGCTGGGCGACGAGATTCGCAGCGTGGTCTGGGCCACCGGCTTTCGCCCCGACCACTCTTGGCTCGACGTGCCGGTGTTCGACCGCAAGGGTGCGCTCAAGCACGACCGCGGTATCGTCGACGCGCCGGGGCTGTACCTGCTCGGGCTGCCGTTCCTGCGCCGGCGCAAGTCGAGCTTCATGCACGGCGCCGAAGACGACGTGCGCGAGATCGGCGCGCACCTGGCGGCGCACCTCGACGGCGTGCGGTACCCGCCGCGCGTCGAGCTGGCGGCATAGTGCCCACAGCGCACCCGGCCGCAGGCCGGGTGCGGTCGCGACTCACGGCCGCACTTCGAGCACGATGTTGAACGGCGTCTCCGCGGCACGGTGGCAGCGGCTGAAGCCACCTTCGGTCACCACCTCGCGCAGCCGTTGTTCGCCGGCCTGAGCGCCGAGGGCCAGGCCGACCTCCTGCGACAGCGAGCAGGGCGTGCACACCATCGTCGAGGCGGCGTAGTACATGCGGCCCACCGGGTTCAGGTTGCCGGCCAGGGTGTCGCCGGCGAACGGCTCGACGATCATCCAGGTGCCATCGGGCTTGAGCGCCTCGCGCACGTGCGAGGCCGCGCCGACCGGGTCGCCCATGTCGTGCAGGCAGTCGAAGAACGCCACCAGGTCGAAGCGGCCCGGGAAGTTCTTGGCGTGCGCGACTTCGAAGCGCACGTTGGCCAGGCCGGCGTCGCGCGCTGCGCGGGTGGCGGCCTCCACCGACGGTGCGTGGTAGTCGAAGCCGACGAACTGCGAGTTCGCAAACGCGCGCGCCATCACCAGCGTGGACGCACCGTGGCCGCAGCCGACATCGGCCACCGTGGCGCCGCGCTGCAACTTGTCGACCATGCCGTCGAGCGCGGGCAGCCACGCCGACACGAGGTTGGCGTTGTAGCCGGGCCGGAAGAACCGCTCGGTGCCGCGGAACAGGCACTGGCTGTGCTCGTGCCAGCCCAGGCCGCGCCCGTGGCGGAAGGCTTCGGCGACCTTCGGCTCGTCGAGCCACAAAGCCGACAGCACCTCGAACGCACCGGCCATCGCGGCGGGGCTGTCGTCGTCGGCGAACACGGCCGCCTGCTCGGGGTTGAGGCGGAAGGTGCCGGCCGCGTCGTCGTAGTCCACGTAGCCCGCCGCGGCCTGCGCCGACAACCATTCGCGCACGTAGCGCTCGTGGGTGCCGGTGCGTTGCGCCAACGTGTCGGGCGTCATCGGCTCGCCCGACCGCATGGCGCGGAACAGGCCGAGCCGGTCACCCAGCAGAACCAGCGCGCCGCTGGCGATGGCGCCGAGGTCGCCGACCATGCGGCCGAGAAAAGCGTTCAGCTTGTCCGGGTCGGCGGGCTGCGCGACTGGAGCGGGTTCAAGGTGCACTGCGCTCATGGCAAGTCCTTTCAGCTGATGTCAATGGATAGAGCTGCTGCGTTTCCCATCGGATTCGCTGCGAGCTATGTCCATTGAAGCGCTCGAGACCTTTCGCGCCGATTCAATAGTGAACAACGGTGGCGGTCATTCCGCTGCCGCTGCCGACCGCCGCGCACCGCGCCAAGGCGCTGGCCCAGCTGGCCGGCGAGCCGGTTTGCGTTGCAGCGCGACATAGTTGGCACCCGGCAGCGGCAGCGGGTTCTACGCGGGCCGACCTTGGCCGAAAGTCCGAGGGCGGGCGCACCCGCGTGGAAGCCGCAGCCATGACCCGAGACCCTCCGAGCCCGCCGTCCCTCGACACGCTGTCGGATCCACCGCGCGCGGCAGCCGCGTCGTCGCACGATCCAGCGGCGCCGACGCTGCTCGACGCCACGCTGACCAACTTCGACTGGCTCGACACGCGCATCGAGCAGGCCGCGGCGCGCACCGATCTGCAGGCCGCACGCCATCTGTCGGCGTTGCCGGAGGTGATGCCCGCCGGGCCGGCGACGACCTTCGCCGTGGGGCATGACAGCAGCCGCGTGCTCGGCCAGGTGGTGCTCGGCTACGAACCGGTGATCGATCGCTCCGAAGGCGTGATCGCCACGCGGCTCACGGTGGTGCCGCTGCGCATCGGCGTCACGCCCGATGCCGATGCGCTGCTGCAGACCGTCGCCGAGGTGTGGCCCGAGCAGGGCGGGCCCGTGGTGCTCAACGTGTCGTCGGAGCTGCTGCTGGCCGAACTGCTGCGTGCGCGGCCGAGCCGCAACGTGATGGTGGAGATTCCGTGGTTCGTGGCCGCCGAGCCGGCCAACTCGGCCGTGCTGTGCGAACTGGCGGCACGCGGCAACCTGCTGTTGCTCAAGGGCCGGCCGACACGAGCGCTGCCGCGCGAGGCGCTGCCGTGCTTCAAATGGTCGCTGATCGACTATGCCGAAGACCGGCGCCTCGCTGCGCCCGCGCCGACGCACAGCGCGCCGCGCAGCATCCCGCACATCCAGAGCGGCGTGCGCACGATGGCGCAACTGCAGCACAGCTTCGAGCGCGGGGCGATCGCCGTCATCGGTTGGCCGCTGGAAGAGCAGGCCACGCCCCACGCGCCCGCGCGGCCCGATGCACAAGTGGTGCTCGAGTTGATCGAGCATCTGGAGCGGGGTCGCCGCACGCAAGCGCTCGACGACACGCTGATGCGCGACCCGTTGCTGGCGTTCGAGTTGCTGCGCCACGTGCAGGCCGCGGCGCCGGGCGATCTGCGCCTGGAGACCGGCTCGTTCCGCCAGGCCATCTCGCTGCTCGGCGAGCAGCCGTTGCGCCGCTGGCTCGGCGGCCTGCTGGCGCGCACCGGCGACGACATGCGCCTCAAGCCCGTCAACTTCGCCGCCTTGCGCCGCGGCTTGCTGATGCGCAACCTCGCTGCGGCGACGCACGCCCACGAGGCCCGCGGCGAGTTGTTCATGTGCGGCGTGTTCTCGCTGCTCGATCGCATGCTCGGTCAATCGGTGGGCGCTGCGTTGTCGACGCTGGTGGTGCCCGAGCACGTGCGTGCGGCACTGGTCGAGAACAAGGGTCCGTACCACCCGATGCTCGAACTGGTGCGCGCGATCGAATCGGCGAGCGCGCCGGAGATCCGCGCCGCGGCCGATGCGGCCTACATCGCGCCGCTGGAGATCAACCGCGCGCTGCTGAAGACGCTGGTTCTCGCGGCGTCGCTGGATCGCGCGCGGTCGCACACGCCGGCACGCTAGTGTCTTGAGCCATCGCGGCCGTGCGCGGCCGCCGCCGCGCGATCGAGCGCCGGGGCCAGCGGTGTCAGGCACACTGCACGGTCTTGTCATCAGGCCCAGCACGGGTTGACCCTCCGATGAACGAAGGTGTGCTCGCCGGCGTCCGCGTGCTCGACTTCGGCCGCTTCATCGCCGGCCCGTTCTGCGGCGCGCTGCTGGCCGACCACGGCGCCGACGTGATCCGCATCGACAAGGTCGGCGGCAGCGAAGACCGCAACCTGCTGCCGCTGGCCGCCAGCGGCGAGGGCGGCCTGTACATGCAGGTGAACCGCGGCAAGCGGTCGCTGGCGCTCGACCCCAACGCGCCCGAGGGCCGCGAGATCGTGCGCAAGCTGATCGCGCGCAGCGACATCGTGATCGCCAACCTGCCTGCCGCCACCTTGCAGGCCATGGGTCTGGACTATGCGAGCGTGTCGGCGATCCAAACGCGCGCGATCCTGGTGGCGACCAATGCCTTCGGCACGGCCGGCCCCTATGCGCACCGGCTCGGCTTCGACGGCCTCGGCCAGGCGCTGTCGGGCAGCGTGTACATGACCGGCGAGCCAGATGCGCCGCGACGCGCGGCGGTGAACTGGGTCGACTTCGGCACCGCGATCTCGGCTGCGTTCGGTGCGCTGCTCGCGCTGATGGCACGCGAGCGCACCGGGCGCGGGCAAGAGGTGAGCGGCTCGCTGATGGCCACCGCGCTCACCTTCGGCAACTCGGTGTTGATCGAGCAGGCGATCAACCAGCCCGACCGCGTGCCGCAGGGCAACCTGGGTTATGGCTCGGCGCCGGCCGATCTCTTTTTGTGCGGCGACGGCGAGTGGCTGATCGTGCAGGCGGTGGGGCAGCCGTTGTGGCAGCGCTTTTGCAAGATGCTGGATGCGCCGGAGTGGCTCACCGACCCTCGTTTTGCCGACGACACCCAGCGTGGCCGCCACTCGCACGTGGTGAGCGAGCGCCTCGGCGCGTGGTGCGCGGCGCGCCCGCGCGCCGACGCGATCGCGGCGTTCGAAGCCGCGCGCATCCCGGCCGGTCCGGTGCTGAGCCCGCAGCAGGCGCTCGACGATGCGCATGTGCGCGCCAGCGGCATCCTGCGCGACATCGCGTTCCCCGGTGCACCGCGGCCGGCGCCGGTGGCCGACACGCCGATCCGCTTGTCGGAGACGCCCGGTGCGATCCGCGGCCGCGCGCCGCTGCTGGGCGAACACACCGAGGCGATCCTGGCCGAGATCGGCTACACCCCGGCCGACGTGGCACGGCTGCGCGACAAGGGCGTCGTGTGAGCGCGACGCCGGGCGCGGAGGGCGGGCGCACGTTCGACGTGGCCATCGTCGGCCTCGGCGCCATGGGCAGCGCGGCTGCGCTCGAGTTGTCGCGGCGAGGTGCCCAGGTGATCGGCTTCGATCGTTTCACGCCGCCGCACACGATGGGCTCGTCGCATGGCGACACGCGCATCATCCGCGAGGCGTACTTCGAGAGCCCGGTCTATGTGCCGATGGTGCAGCGTGCGTTCGAGCTGTGGCGCGCGCTCGAGCGCGCATCGGGCACCGCGCTGCTGCAGCAGACCGGCGGCCTGATGATCGGCGAGCCCGGTGGCGTGTTGGTCGAAGGCGCGCTGCGCAGCGCGCGCGAGCACGGGCTGCAGCATCAGGTCCTGTCGGCCGACGAGGTCCGTGCGCGCTACCCGGTGCTGAACCCCGAAGCGAAGATGGTGGCGGTGTGGGAGCCGCGCGCCGGCGTGCTGTCGCCCGAGGCGTGCGTGCAGGCGCAGCTCGAGCAGGCGCGTGCGCACGGCGCGACCTTGTGCTTCGATGAAGCGGTGAGCCGTTGGCAGGCGGAGGCGACCGGTGTGCGCGTCGTGACCGCGCGCGGCTCGTATCGCGCGAAGCAACTGGTGATCAGCGCCGGCGCCTGGGTCGGATCGCTGCTGCCCGGCATGGACCTGCCGTTTCGCGTCGAGCGGCAGGTGCAGCACTGGTTCGCACCGCAGTCGCAAGCCGATGCCTTCACGCCGCAGCGGCTGCCGATTCACCTGTGGCAGTTCGACGGCGAGCGCTTCTTCTACGGCTTTCCCGACCTGGGGGCCGGCCTCAAGATGGCGTTTCACCACCGCGGCGAGATCGGTGCGGTGGATGCGCTGCGGCGCGAGGTCGATGCGGCCGAGGTGGAGGAGGTGCGGCGCGCGATCCGGCGTTTCGTGCCCAGCGGCGACGGTGCATGGCGTGCGTCGAGCGTGTGCCTGTACACCAACACGCCGGACGAGCACTTCTGGATCGATCGCCATCCGTCGCAGGCCAACGTGATCGTCGCCAGCCCGTGCTCGGGCCACGGCTTCAAGTTCGCGCCGGTGGTGGGCGAAATCGTGGGCGACCTGCTCGAAGACAAGCCGGCGCGCTTCGACCTCGCGGCGTTTCGCTGGCGCGGGGCCTGACGCGAAGCCTCGAGCCCGCGGCGGCGCCGCGGGCTCAAGGTTCACTCACAGAGTGGGAATCAGCACCTTGCCGATCACGTGGATCACGCCATTGCTGGCGCGCACGTCGGTGGCGACGATCGGTGCCGGCGTGGCGGTGGTGTCGGTGATCGACAGCGGACTGGCGTTGACGGTGAGGGCTTGGCCGGACACTGTGTTGACCGGCGTGCCGAACGGGATCTGCGACGACAGCACCTGGCCGGCCAGCACGTGATAGGTCAGCACCGTGGTGAGCTGCGGTGGGGTGAGTGCGGCCACGGTCGATGCGATGGCGGCGAACGCATCGTTGGTCGGCGCGAACACGGTGAACGGACCCGTGCCGTTCAACGTGCCTTGCAGGTTGGCCGTGACGACAGCGCCCACCAGCGTGCTGAAGGCCGGGTTGGCTTGCGCCATCTGCACGATGTTGAGCACGCCCGGCGGCACCAGCACCTTGTCGATCGCGTGCACGACGCCGTTGCTCGCTGGCACGTCGGCTGTGGTGACGCGTGCGTTCGTCAGCACGGCATCGGTGATCGTCACGCCGCCGCCCGTGTTGAGCGTCAGCCTTGCCGGTGCGCCGTCGAAGGTGTAGGCGGTGGCCTGTGTCGATCCGCCGGCAACAAGATCGGCCGCGCTCTTGCGTGCACCGAGCACGTGGTAGCTCAGGATGTTGGCCAGCGCGGGGGCGGGCAGCGCGTTGACCATGGCCGTGGCGTCGGCGAAGCCGAGTTGTGTGGCCAGCGAGTTGAACGCGGCATTGGTCGGCGCGAAGACGGTCAGGCTCGCGCTTGCGCTGGTCAGCGTCGAAACCAACCCCGCCTTCGTGGCAGCGGCAGTCAGCGCCGTGAAGCCGTTGGCCTGGGCCACTTCGGCCAAGTTGGCGGGCGGGGGATCGTCGTCGCCGCCGCAGGCGGCAAGGGTGGCGATGGCCAAAGCGGCCAGCAGGCGTGGGAACCAGCGTGTCATGGGATCTCCTCAACGGGCATATCGAAGGACGCCGGTCCCGGGCGAGGGGATCGGCGCGACGCGTGGTGGCCACCGCCCCCTTGTACGGCGCGGCCGCGCCGATGGATCACTTCGACGCGCAGCCGCGCGCGGTCGCGCTTCGTGCTTCGAGGATGTGCCGTCGAGGAGGGAAGACGTCAGCGCACGAACGCCGGCCGCTTCGGATCGAAGGTCCAGCCGGGGATCAGGTACTGCATCGCCACCGCGTCGTCGCGTGCGCCGAGGCCGTGTTCGTTGTACAGCCGGTGCGCCTTCTCGACCTCGGCCATGTCGAGCTCGATGCCGAGCCCCGGCTTCTGCGGCACCTGCACGTGGCCGTCGACGATCTGCAGCGGCTCCTTCGTGAGGCGCTGGCCGTCCTGCCAGATCCAGTGCGTGTCGATCGCGGTCACCTTGCCGGGAGCGGCGGCGCCGACGTGCGTGAACATCGCCAGCGACACGTCGAAGTGGTTGTTCGAGTGCGAGCCCCAGGTCAGGCCCCAGTCGCGGCAGGTCTGCGCCACGCGCACGCTGCCGGCCAGGGTCCAGAAGTGCGGGTCGGCGAGCGGGATGTCCACCGATTGCAAGGCCAGCGCATGCACCATCTGGCGCCAGTCGGTGGCGACCATGTTGGTCGCGGTGGGCAGCCCGGTGGCGCGGCGGAACTCGGCCATCACCTCGCGGCCCGAGAAGCCTTGTTCGGCGCCGCACGGATCCTCGGCGTAGGCGAGCACGCCGCGCATGTCGCGCATCAGCCGGATCGCATCCTTGAGCAGCCAGCCGCCGTTGGGGTCGAGCGTGACGCGCGCCTGCGGAAAGCGCTCGTGCAGCGCGCGGATCGCGTCGACCTCTTCTTCGCCGCGCAGCACGCCGCCCTTGAGCTTGAAGTCGTTGAAGCCGTAGCGCTCGCGCGCCGCCTCGGCCAGCCTGACGATCGCCTCGGGCGACAGCGCCTTCTCGTGGCGCAGTCGGAACCAGGCGTTGTCGGCGTCGGGTTCGCTGCGGTAGGGCAGGTCGGTCTGGCTGCGGTCGCCCACGTAGAACAGGTAGCCCAGCATCTCCACCGAGTCGCGCTGCTGCCCCTCGCCGAGCAGCGCGGCCACCGGCACATCGAGGTGCTGGCCGAGCAGGTCGAGCAGCGCACTCTCGACCGCGGTCACCGCATGGATCGTGGTGCGCAGGTCGAAGGTCTGCAGTCCGCGACCGCCGGCGTCGCGGTCGGCGAAGGTGCGCTGCAGGGTCTGCAGCAGGCGCTGGTGCGCGCCGATCGGTTGGCCCACCACCAGTGGCCGCGCGTCTTCGAGCGTCTGGCGGATCTTCTCGCCGCCCGGCACTTCGCCCACGCCGCTGCGGCCGGCGCTGTCGGTGAGCACGAGCAGGTTGCGCGTGAAGAACGGGCCGTGCGCGCCGCTCAGGTTGAGCAGCATGCCGTCGCGGCCGGCGACCGGGATCACGCGCATCTGCGTGACGCGGGGTGTGGAGGCGGTGGTTCATCACGATGCCTGTGTTCAGTCGCGGGCAGCGGCGAAGCCATCGCAGCTGATGCCAGCGTTACCTGGGTGCCGCACCACGGCGGTGCGGCTTTGGCTTCCATCGGCGGCCATGGTAGCGCCGTGCGAGGGCCGCGCGATGAGGCCAACGCGCTCAGGCGAATTACCGGTGTGCGGCTGTTACGCGTGAACAGGGGTATCCCCTGCGTCGTGGGCGTTGCCGAGAACCGGTGCCCTCGGCAAGCTGCGCCAATCGGCTTCAGATGGGGCGTTGACGATGGTTCACGTCGCGGCGGGCATCGTGGTCCTGGCACTGTGGGCAACGCCTGCGCTGGCACAGCGTTATGGCGACGCCGATTTCGTCGAGCAGGCGCTTGAGCGGCTGCCACGACGGCACGCATGCGATCACCGAGACCGAGGTCGAGCAGCAGTCGATCTCGTTTCGCGCCGGGCCGCGCGAGGTGCGCGTGTTCTTACTCGGCAACGTCGGCATCGACTACGCCGAGCAGGGCTCGCCCGGGCGCAGCTACCGCCGCGACGCGCGCCTCACGCTGACCTGCGCCAACACGGTCGCCTGCGTGTGGAGCGGCGTGTGGGACGCCGAGCTCGCAACGGCGCGCGCCGAGCACGGCATCGTGCTGCTGTCGGCGCTCGGCCTGGGCAACCAGTCGCTGGTGCTGTATTGCCCCGACACGCGCGCCGCGCAGGCGCTGCAGCGTTCGCTGCGCGTGTTCCAGCGCAGCGCGCCGCACTGAGCGGCGCCTAGGGCGCCACCGCCTCGGCCAGATGGCGCAGCAGCTGCGCGCCGTCGCCGCGCCAGGCGCTGCCGTGCATGCACGCCAGCGTGCGCGGCTGGGCCGCGGCCAGCTTGTGCAGCACCGCGCGGGTGTTCGGCGCATGCGCGTAGTAGTCCATCGGTTGGCGAAACGCTTCGCTCGGGCCCAGGATGTCGGCCTCGGTCAGCGGCACGGTGCCTTCGCCGCCCTGCGTGAACAGATCGCCGCAGAACAGCGTGTCGGTGCTGCGGTCCATCAGAAAGCCGCATTCCCAGCCGTGCGGCACGTGCGGGGCGTCGAACCACGGCACCTCGTGGCGGCCGAGCGAGAGCACCTCGCCGTCGGCCAGGGCGCGCGGCGCGCGGTCGGCGAGGTCGTTCATCGACACCAGCGCCGCCACCTGGCCGCACAGCGGCTGGGCCTGCGGCGCCACGCGCAGCCAGTCGTTGATCGAGCCGCATTCGTCGGCTTCCACGTGCGACAGCCCCACGTAGCGCAGGCGCTCCACCGGCATCACAGTGGCGACTGCCTGCCGCACGTGGGCGAACAGCTGGCGCGGGCCGGTGTGGAACAGCAGCGGCTCGTCGTCGACCAGCAGGTACTGGTTGAAGTTGAACGCCATCGCGCCGGGCAGCACGATGGGCGTGTTGATGCGATAGATGCCGTCGGCGACTTCGTGCACGTTGGTGCCGGTCTGGGGATCGGTGACCATGGGGACTCTCCTCGAAGGTTGGAGCCCGGTTGTGTCGCCAGCCGGCTGGGCGTTACAGCATTCTTTTGGACGCCGCGCTTGGCTATGCTTGCCGCCGTGGAAGCCCTGGTCACCGACCTGTCGGACACGCCCGAGGCGCGGCTGGCGCAGCGCATCGCGGGCGCACCCGCCGACGCGGCTCGCGCGCGAGGCCGAGGCGCAGCTGTACCGGTTGCTGGCGCCGCGGTTGCGCCGCTACGGCCAGCGCCATCTGCGCGACGATCACCTCGCAGATGATTTGATGCAGCACGTGATGGCGTTGGCGATCGAGAAGCTGCGCGCCAACGCGCTGGATGCGCCCGAGCGCATCGTGTCGTTCGTGCTCGGCGCTTGCCGCATGACGGTGATCGACCTGCTGCGCGGCCAGCGCCGGCGCGACGAGATCCTGCAGCGTCATGCCGAGGACCTGCCCATCGCCGACATCCACGTGGCGCCGCGGCTGGATCACGAGCGCGTCGCGTCCTGCCTGGAGCGCCTGGCCGAGCGCGAGCGCGCGGTGATCGTGATGAGCTTCTACGACGAGCAGAGTGCCGACGCGGTGGGCCGCTCGCTCGGGCTGAGCGCCGGGAACGTGCGCGTGATCCGCCATCGCGGCCTGCACCAGCTCAGGCGTTGCGTGGACAGCCGGAGGGCCGCATGAGCGGTGCGGGCGTGGTTCTGCACCCCGAGTGGGATGCGCTCGTCGACTATTGGCTCGGCGACACCGACGCCGCGGCCACCGAGGCGATCGACGCGCACCTGATGCAATGCGACGCCTGCGGCAACGCGTTCGACGAGGTGGTGGCGCTGGCTCGCGGCGTGAAAGAGGCATTTCGCGGCGGTGCGGTGCCGTCGATGCTGAGCGCGCCGTTCGTCGAGCGCCTCAAGTCCGCGGGCCGGCGCGTGCGCGAGTACCGGGTGCCGCACAACGGCAGCGTGGTGTGCAGCGTGGCGCCGGAAGACGATCTGCTGGTGTCGCATCTGAGCGTGCCGTTGTCAGGGCGTGACGCGGCTCGATGCGGTGTTCGTGCGGTCGTTCGCGCCGGGCCAGGAGTCGCGTTTGAGAGACATCCCGTTCGATGCCGCCGGCAGCGAGGTGCTGTTTGCGCCCAAGTTGACCGAGGTGCGCGGCCTGCCGTCGCACGAGATGGTCGTGCGCCTGCTCGCGGTGGATGCGGCGGGCGAGCACGAAGTCGGCCACTACACCTTCCGCCACCAGGCCGCGCCGCGTTAGGGCCTGTTCACACCAAGCACGCTCGGAGTGAACAGGCGCTAGGCGCTCAGCGCAGGTCGCGCACTTCGAGCGCGGTGACGGCCGGCGCCTGGTGGCCCCATGCGCTGCGCACGTACGACGCGATCGCGGCGACTTCGTTGTCGCCGAGCAGCAGCGACGGCATGCCGAACGGGCGCGGGTTGCCGGCGGTGGTGGGCGGGAAGCCGCCGTTGAGGATGATGCGCACGAGGTTGGTGTGCGGCCCCATCGTCACGGTGCGGTGGTTCACGAGGGCCGGATACGGTCCCTGGCCTTCGCCGCGCTCGCCGTGGCAGCGCGCGCATTCGCGCGCATAGAGGCGCTGGCCGAGCTCGAGCGCCTCGGGCGTGGCTTGGCGGGCAGTGGGAGGTGCCGGGACGCGGTGCGGCAGCGACTGCAGGTAGATTGCCATCGCGCGCAGATCGGCGTCGGTCCAGTGCTGCGTGCTGCGAAACACCACCTCGGCCATCGGGCCCATCGCGCTGCCGCGTGCGCTGCGGCCACGGCCCATCAGCTGCACCACGTCGTCGAGCGGCCAGTCGGCCACGCCGGCCTCGCCGCCATCGGCGAGCGACGGCGCGTACCAGTGCTGGTCGGCGATCAGCCCGCCGCTGAGCTCGATCGCCGCGCGGGTGGCGCCGAAGATGTTGCGTGGCGCGTGGCAGGCGTCGCAGTGGCCGAGACCGCGCACGAGGTACGCGCCGCGGTTCCACGCATCGGGTTGACTGGCCTGACGTTCGAAACTGCGCGGCGCGAAGAACAACGCCCGCCACACCGCGAGCGCGGCCTGCAGGTGGTACGGAAAGCGCAGCTCGTGCGGCCGATTCGGCTGCAACACCGGCGCCTGGCTGCGCAGGAACACATGCAGCGCATCGGAGTCCTCGCGCGTGACCCGCGTGAAGCTCGGGTACGGGAAAGCCGGATAGAGCAGGCGGCCGTCTTTCGAGCGGCCATGGTGCATCGCGCGCCAGAAGTGCGCCGCGTCCCAGCTGCCGATGCCGGTCTTCAGGTCCGGCGTGAGGTTGCTCGCATACACGGTGCCGAACGGCGTGGGGATGCCCTTGCCGCCAGCGTACGGCGCGCCGCCGCGCTCGGTGTGGCAGGCGCTGCAGTTGCCGACGCGTGCGAGATAGGCGCCACGCTGGATCTGCTCGGGCGTGGCGGCGGGCTCGGCCTGCGAGGCATCGATCGGCTCCTCGCCGCGCACGTTGAGCCACCACACCAGCGTGCCGGCGATCAGCAACAGCGCGAGCAGCACGATGGCGAAACGAGCGACCGCACGCATGGTCATCTCAATGAGGGTCGCTGCCGCACGGCAGCGGCAATGGACGCGTGATCTGCGCGGCCGGCGCAGCATTGGCCGGCACCGGTTGCGACGCCAGCCAGGCGGCCACGTCGTTCAGGTCCTGCGGCGCCAGGCGCGACACGATCTGGCCCATGCAGTCGGGCGCGAGCGCGCGGCGCACACCGACCCGCCACGAGCCGAACTGCAACATGCAGGTACTCGCGCGGCAGGCCGAGCACGCTCGGAATCGCCGGCAGCGCGCCGGTGAGCGTCACGCCATGGCAGGCCGCACACGCCGGCACGCCGAGCGCACGGTCGCCGTGGCGCACCAGCGTCTCGCCGCGGGCGAGCTGCGTCGGGGTGGCTTGGGCCGGGCGCGGCGGCGGGTGGGGCAGGTCGAGCCCGGCAAAGTAGTCTGCGATTTCCTGCAGGTAGGCGTCGGTCATGTGATCGACGAAGTACGCCATCGTCGAATTGCTGCGCCGGCCTTCGCGGAACGCGATCAGCTGGTGGTACAGATACGCGGCCGGCTTGCCGGCGATGCGCGGAAAGAAGCCCTGCGTGGTGGCGCGTCCTTCGGGGCCGTGGCACACCATGCACGGCTGCATGCGCTGGCCGATGGTGTCGGCGATGTCGGCGCTGCGCGCGTGGGCCATGGCACACGCAGCCAAGCCCGCACACACGAAACGAAGCCACGGGTGCGCGCGTGCGTCCATGGTGCGATCGGCGTCAACGCAATCGGCGCGAGCGATCCTGCGACGCTGTCAGTCCTTGGTGACGCCGGCGTCCTTGACCAGCTTCTCCCAGAACACGTTGTCCTTGGCGAGGAACTGCGCGAAGTGTTCCTGCGACGGCGACAGGTCCACGTCGGTGCCGTCGCGCATCAGCGCCTGCTTGACCGCGGGGTCGCGCATCGCGGCGGTGCCGGCCTCGAACAGCTTGCGCACCACGTCGGGCGGCGTGCCGGCCGGCACGAACAGGCCGTACCAGAAGTCCATGCTGTAGTTCGGCAGGCCGGCTTCGACCATGCCGGGCAGATCGGGCACCAGCGGCGAGCGCTGCGCCGAACTCACCCCCAGGCCGCGCAGCCGGCCGCCCTTGATGAGCTCGAGCACCGACGGCGGCGTGCCGAACGTGACCTGCGTGTCGCCGGATACCACCGACTGCACCGCCGGTGCACCGCCCTTGAACGGCACGTGGAACAGCTGCACGCCGGCCAGCTGCGAGAACAGCGCCGCGCCGAGGTGCGGCGCCGAGCCGATGCCGGAGCTGGCGTAGTTGATCTTGCCCGGCGCCTTCTTGGCCGCCTCGATCAAATCTTTGACCGACTGGATGCCGGTGGCTGGATTGACCGCGATCACCAGCGGCGAGCTCGTCACCTTGACCACCGGCTGCAGGTCAGTGAACTTGTAGCCGAGCTTGCTGTTGAGCGCCGGGTTCACCGAGATGCTGCTCGGGCTGGCGATCAGCACCGTGTAGCCATCGGGCGCCGCCTTGGCCACGTGTTCGGCGGCCAGGCTCGAGCCGGCCCCCGGCTTGTTGTCGATCACCACGGTCTGCCCGAGCGCCTTGCCCATCGCATCGCTCATCGCGCGCGCCACCGTGTCGGCCGCACCGCCGGGTGCGAAGCCGACCACGATGCGCACGGGGCGCGACGGATAACCTTGCGCCACGGCGGCCGCGCCCATCAGCGCGAGGGCCACGCCGAACAGCGCCTTGATCGATCGATGCATCGTGTGTCTCCTGCTTGGTCTGGATGGCGCTTCAGCGGTCTTGGCTGCCGGCGAGCACGATCTTGCCGACGTGCTCGCCGGCTTCCATCGCCGCCTTCGCCTCGGCCAGCCGCTCGAACGGCAGCACGCGGTCGACCAACGGACGCAGGCGCCCGCTGGCGAACAGCGGCAGCCAGTCGGCCTTGAAACCGGGCACCGGCTCGGCGCGCTGCTGCGGCGTGCGCAGCTTGTTGGACACGCCGAACAGCCGCAGGCGCTTGGCGTGCAGGGCTTCGAGGTCGAGTTCGGCGCGCAGCACGCCGTCGACATAACCCACCATCGCGAGCCGCCCCTGGAACGCCAGCGCGCGCACGCACTCGGCGAACATTGAGCCGCCGACGGCGTCGATCGCCAGATCGGCACCGCGGCCATCGGTGGTCTTGAACACCGCGTCGGCGAAATCGGGTGCGCGCGTGCACAGGCCGACATCGAGGCCTTCGGCGCGCAAGCGGTCGAGCTTGGCCGTGCTGCCCGACGTGCCGATCACGGTGGCGCCCATCGCCTTGGCGGCCTGCAGGGCCGAGACGCCCACGCCCGAGGTGACACCGGCCACCAGCAGCGTCTCGCCGGCGCGCAGCCGGCCCTGCAGCACCAGCATGTCGTACACCACCATGAAGGTGAGCGGGATCGCGCCGGCGTGCGGCCAGTCGAGCGATGGCGGCACCGCGATCGCCTCGCGCTGATCGAGCAATGCGCATTCGGCGAATGCGCCGGGGCAACGCCCCATCGCGCGGTCGCCGACGCGCCAGCCGTCGACACCGGGCCCGATCGCCAGCACCTCGCCGGCCGCTTCGGTGCCCACCGCCTTGGCGCCGCCGCCGCGCGCGTGCAGGCCATGGCCGGCGATGAATTCGCCGCGGTTCAAGCCGGCCGCGCGCACGCGGATCAGCAGCTGACCGGCACCGGGCTCGGGCTGCGGCACATCGTGCAGCTGCAGCTGCGGGCCGCCGTCGGCATCGTGCATGCGATAGGCGCGCATCGTGTGTTGCACTCGGGCCGCGTCACTCGTCGACCAGGATCTTGCGTTCCTTGGCCAGCGCGGTCCAACGCGTCACCTCGGCCTGGATGTACTGGCCGAATTGCTCCGGGCTCATCGGCGCCGGGTCGACCGCCTCGGTGGACAGCTTTTCGCGCATGTCGGGCGCCGCAGATGGTGGCGTTGAGCGTGTCGTTGAGCTGCTTCACCACCGCCGGCGGAATGTGGGCCGGGCCGACCACGCCGTACCACTGCAGTGCATCGAAGCCCTTGAAGCCGGCCTCGATCATCGTCGGCACGTCTTTCACCGTGGGATTGCGCGCGGTGCCGGTGACGGCCAGCGGCCGCACGCGGCCCGAGCGGATGTGCGGCAGCGCCGCGGCAAGGCCGGGGAACATCGCCTGCGTCTGGCCGCCGAGCAGGTCGGTGAACGCCGGCGCGATGCCGCGGTAGGGCACGTGCAGGATGAAGGTGCCCGACTGCTGCTTGAACAACTCCATCACCAGTTGCGTCAGCGAGCCGGTGCCGGCCGAGCCGTAGCTCGCCTTGCCGGGGTTCTTCTTCAGGTAGTCGATGAAGCCCTTGAGGTCGTTGATCGGCAAGCTGGCGTTGACCACCAGCACGTTCGGCGTGCCGCCGATCATGCCGATCGGCGTGAAGTCCTTGACCGCGTCGTACGGCAGCTTGCGCGTGGCCGGACTGGTGCCGTGCGTGGCCACATAGCCCTGCATCAGCGTGTAGCCGTCGGGCGCCGCCTTGGCCGCCGTCTGCGACGCGATCACGCCGCCGCCGCCGCCGATGTTGTCGACCACGAAGGTCTGACCGAGCGCCTTGCTCCAGCGTTCGGTCACCGTGCGGCCGACGAAGTCGCTGCCGCCACCCGCGGGCACCGGCACGATGTAGCGGATGGGCTTGGTCGGGAACGATTGCGCCCACGCCGGCGCGGCCGACAGCAGCAGGGCCGGCGCGGACTTCAGCACGGTGCGTCTCGTCGTCATGGTGTTCCTCGTTTCATACGGTTGGCTTGCGCCGCAGCATCGGTGACGAGCAGCTCACCGTCACATGCTCGGCCAGCGACGCTTGCGTAGCACTGGTGGCGATGATCTGCTTGGCTTCGATCCGCGAGGCCCGCGTGCCCACGTCGCGCGACAGGTTCTACGGACGCATAGCGTATCGGAGTTCGATGTCGGTGGTGGTTGTGTGATTCGTGTGGTGCGCGTGGTGCACCGCACGCGAGGAAACCCGGTGGTGGTGGGTCAGCTGCAATCTCATATATTAGGTATGAGATAGCGCGCTCCCCGGCCGAGATGAACCCCACGTCGATGCACCGCCTGCTCACGCGGCCGAAGTCGCTCACCGACCTGGCGCACGACAGCATCCGGCAGCTCATCGTCGGCGGCGAGCTGCCGATGGGCGCGCAGCTCTCGGAGGCCACGCTCGCGGCGCAGCTCGGCATCAGCAAGACGCCGGTGCGCGAGGCGTTGCTGCGCCTGCGCGTGGACGGGCTGATCGACATCCAGCCGCAGCGCGGCACGTTCGTGTTCTCGCTGACGCCGCGCCAGGTGGAAGAGATCTGCGTGTTCCGCGAAGCGATCGAGGTCACCGCGGTCAAGCTGGCGATGGAGGGCCGCCGGCCCGCGATGGTGAAGGCGCTGCAGGCCAACGTGCGCGAGATGGCGCTGGCGCGCAAGGCGCGCCACTTCAAGACCATCCGCCAGCTCGACGAGGGCTTTCACCAGGCCATCGTCGACCACTGCGACAACGCCTACGTGCAGCAGGCCCACCAGACGATCGCCTCGAAGATCAGCGCCCTGCGCGCGCGGCTGCCCGAGGAGAGCGAGCAGGTCGACCACTGCCTGGAGAACCACGCCACCATCGTCGGCCTGATCCGCGACGGCCGTGTCGCTCCCACGCAGCGCGCGCTGGCGCTGCACATCCGCGACACGCTCGAGTCGTACCGCGCCGCGACCAACATCCAGGTCGCCGCCGAGGCATGAGCGCGCACGGCCGCTCCGAAGCGCGAATCCCGCAGCGCGTGGCGCGTTGGGTCGTCCGATGAACTCGAGCCGCCTCGTCGCTGCGGCGATGTTCGTGTTGCCGCTGCTGGCGTTGCTGCTGATCTGGCAGGCGGTGGTGCGCGGCTTCGACGTGAGCCCGCGCGTGTTCCCGGCGATCGGTGCGGTCGGCCAGGCCGGGCTCGAGGCGCTGCAGGACGGCACGCTGATCCGCCACATCGGCGCCAGCCTCGGCCGCATCGCGCTCGGCACGGTGATCGGCATCGTGCTCGCCGTGCCGCTCGGCGTCGCGATGGGCACCCACCGCGCGGTGTCGGCGTTCTTCACGCCGCTGCTGCGTTTCTTCTCGGTGCTGGCCGGCATCGCGTGGATCCCGATCGCCACGCTGTGGTTCGGCTACGGATTCGGCGCGATCACGTTCGTGATCTTCAATGCCGTGTTCTTCGTCGTCGCCTACAACACGCTGCTCGGCGTCACCGGCATCGCGATGCCGCTGCGCCACGCCGCCGCGTCGCTCGGTGCCTCGCGCTGGCAACTGCTCACCGAGGTGCTGTTGCCCGGTGCGCTGCCCAACATCGTGACCGGCATCCGCACCGGCCTGGGCTTTGCGTGGCGCGGCCTGATCGCCGCCGAGATGATCGCCACCAACGTCGGCCTGGGCTACATGCTGTTCGTGGCGCGCGACTTCTACCGCACCGAGGTGATCGTGCTCGGCATGGTCGTGATCGGCGTGCTGTGGCTGCTGATCGACCGCCTGCTGCTCGCGCCGCTGGAGCGCGCGACGATCGAGCGCTGGGGCTTGGTGAGGGCGGCATGAGCGCCCATGCCATCGCGCCCTCGGTTTCGCCTTGGCAGCGCCTGTGGAGCGCGTATGTCCGAGGGTCGGCGCGCTATCCGGCGTTGGCGTCGCTGGTGCCGTTCGTGCCGGTGGTCGTGCTGTGGGCCGCGGTCGCGCAGTCGGGGCTGTTCCCGCCGGTGTTCTTTCCGGGCCCGGTGGAGGTGGTGCAGAAGTTCGGCACGCTGATGGCCAACGGCATCCTGCCGGCCTATCTCGAAGACAGCGTGATCCGCCTGGCGGCCGGCACCGCGGTGGGCCTGGCGCTGGGCATTCCGCTCGGGTTGCTGGTGGGGCTGAGCGATCGTGCGCACCGTGCGCTGTGGCCGGTGCTGCTGTTCTTCCAGGCCATCGGCGACATCGCGTGGCTGCCGATTTTGCTGATCTGGTTCGGCTTCGGCCTGACCACGATGATCTTCGTCATCGTCTACACCGTGCTGTTCCCGGTGGTGCTCAACACGGTGCTGGGCGTGCGTTCGGTGCCGCTGGAACTGCATCGCGCGGCGCTGTCGCTGGGTGCGTCGAAGGCGCGCGTGGTGTGGGAGGTGGTGCTGCCGGGCGCGCTGCCCAACATCATGACCGGGCTGCGCAACGGGCTGGGCTTCGGCTGGCGCGCGCTGATCGCCGCCGAGATCATCGTCGGCACCAGCGGCATCGGCTTTCTGATGTTCGACGCGCGCCGCGCCGGCTCGGTGGTCGAGATCCTGCTCGGCATGATCGTGCTGGGCGTGCTGTGGTACCTGGTCGACAGCTGGGTGCTGGCGCCGATCGAGCGCGCCACCGGCGAGCGTTGGGGCCTGGTGACGCGAAAAGAATGAAGCGATGAAGAGCCTCACGATCGAGCATCTGCAGAAGACCTACTTCGACCCGTTCGCCAACAAGCAGGTGACGGCGATCCGCGACATCTCGCTCGCGGTGGCGGCGGGCGACTTCGTCGCGGTGGTCGGCCCGTCGGGCTGTGGCAAGACGACGATGCTCAACCTGATCGCCGGCTTCCTCGCACCCACCGGCGGGCAGATCCGCGTCGACGGGCGTGCGGTGAGCGGGCCGGGGCCCGACCGTGGCGTGGTGTTCCAGTCGTTCGCGCTGTTCCCGTGGCGCACCGTGCTCGACAACGTGGCGTTCGGGCCCAAGATGCGCGGCGTGCCGAAAGCCCGGCGCCACGAGATCGCGCGCGAGTACCTGGCGCTGGCCGGCCTGTCGCACGCAGCTGAGCGTTACCCCAACGAACTCTCGGGCGGCATGCAGCAGCGTGTGGGCGTGGTGCGTGCGCTGGCCAACGAGCCCGACGTGCTGCTGATGGACGAGCCGTTCGCCAGCGTCGATGCGCAGACCCGCATGACCTTGCAGGAAGAGCTCACCCGCATCTGGGAACAGCGTCGCTCGACGGTGGTGTTCATCACCCACGACGTCAACGAGGCAGTGTTCCTCGCCAACCGCGTGGTCGTGCTTTCGCACGGCGCGGTGCTCGACGACATCGCGGTCGACTTGGCCAGGCCCCGCGCGTGGGATGCGTTGATCGAGGACACCGCCTTCAAGGCGTTGGCGGCCAGGGTGCTGCAGCAGGTGCGGGCGGCATGAACGGGATGAGCGCATGGGCCTGATGCGCGACGCGGTGCGCTCGACGCGCGGACGCATCGTGGTCGGTGCGATCGTGCTGCTCGTGCTGTGGAAGCTCGCTCTGATGCTCATTGCGCCGACCAAGGTCGCGGCGGGCCTCACGCCGAACGCACGCGGCCAGGTCAACGTGCGGGTCACGCTCACCTGCACGCCGGAGCGTTTTCACGTGCTGGCCTTCCAGCCGTATGGTCGTGTGTCCGGTACGCAGGATCGATCGATCGAATTGCGCGGCGTGTTAGTCGCCAACCTGAACGCGGTGGCCCGGCCCTACTGGGTGCAGCGCGTGGAACCTTTGCCCGTTGAATGATGACCCACCCACAGGAGACACCGATGAAACGAAGGAGCTTGTTCGCACCACTGCTGGCGCTGGCCGCGCTGGCGTTGCCGCTGGGCGCCGCGGCGCAAAACCTGGTGAAGCTGAAGGCCGGCATGGTCACCGGCATCGACCAGGTCGGCCTGCCGATCGCGCTCGAGCGCGGCTTCTTCGAGAAGCACGGGCTCGACGTGACCGTGGCGCGGCCCTATGCGACCGGCGTCGACGCATTGAATGCGCTGCAGGCCGGCGAGAGCGAGATCGTGCAGGTGGGCGTGCCGATGATCGGCGCCGTGCTGCGCGGCATGGACCTGGTGGCGCTCGGCAACTACAGCGGCAGCGCCACCAAGCTCGGCTCCGACGCCACGATGGCGCTGATCGCGCGCGAGGGCTCGGGCATCGACAAGGCCAACCTCGCCACGCTCAAGGGCAAGAAGATCGCCGCCTCGTTCGGCACCATCAACCACCTGTACGCGCTGGCGCTGATCGAAAAGGCCGGGCTGAAGCCGGACGACGTGACGCTGGTCAACACGCCGCCGCCCGACATGACGGTGGCGCTGCTGTCCAAGGGCATCGATGCGTTCTCGGGCTGGGACCCGTGGCCGATCGTCGCCACCAAGGACGTGCCCGGCGCCTACGTGGTGCAGCGCGGCGGCGACGTGATCTCGTACCTCGGCTTCAACGTGGCCACGCGCGCCTGGGTCGAGAAGAACGGCGAGACGATCGAGAAGTTCCTCGCCGCGGTGTCGGAGGCCGACAAGTGGATGCGCGCCAACCCGAAGCAGGCCGCGCAGGTGGCCACGCGCTGGATCCCCGGACTCAAACCCGAGGTCGCCGAGGCCGCGATGCAGTTCAACATCCAGCAGAACGACCGGCGCCTGTCGGCCAACAACTACCGCGCGCTGTGGGCGGCGCAGGATCGGCTGAGCCGGCTCGGCATCCTCAAGTCGACCTTCGACGTCAACAAGCACATCGAGCCCAAGCACATGCTGAAGGTGATGAAGGACAAGCCGGAGCTGTTCTCCGACCTGCCGCCGATCCCGAACAACGTGGCCATCACCCCGGGCTTCGTGTTCAAGCCATGATGCGGGCATGACGAATCGACGAGTGCTCATCACCGGCGCCACCAGCGGCATCGGCGCCGGCATCGCGCGTGCCTTCGCGGCCGCTGGCGATCATGTGGTCGCAACCGGCGCCACCGAAGCCGAGGTGGCCGCTGCTCGCGGGCAAAGCGGCCCGAGCGGCATCGACGTGCGCCCGCTCGACGTGCGCGACGATGCCGCGGTGCGCGCGTTGGTCGAAGGCTTGGGTGAGCTCGACGTGGTGGTGAATTGCGCCGGCGTGATCCGGCGCAACGCCGAGCACGACCCGGCGGTGTTCGCCGACACGCTGGACATCAACCTCACCGGCACGATGCGCGTCTGCGCCGCCGCCCGCGCGGGCCTGAAGGCGCGCGGCGGGGTGCATCGTCAACACCGCGTCGATGCTGAGTTTCTTCGGCGGCGGCCTGGTGCCTGGCTACAGCGCGAGCAAGGGCGGCGTCGCGCAGCTCACCAAGAGCCTGGCGATCGCGTATGCGGTCGACAAGATCCGCGTCAACGCGATCGCGCCAGGCTGGATCGCCACGCCGCTCACACAGGCGCTGCAGGACGACCCGGCGCGCTCCGCACCGATCGTGGCGCGCACGCCGCTTGGCCGCTGGGGCACACCCGAAGACGTGGCCGGACCGGTGCTGTTCCTGGCCAGCGATGCGGCGCGTTTCGTCACCGGCGTGGTGCTGCCGATCGATGGCGGCTACCTGATTGCTTGAAGGAGAGTCCCATGATCACGCAATTGCCCGGCATCCAGCCCGAGATCGCGATGCAGGCGATTCCCGACGACGAGCGCGTGTGGGTGCCGCAGGCGCCAGGCGTGTGGTTCCGTCCGCTGCTGCTCAACACGGTGACCGGCAGCTGGTGCAACCTGCTGCGCGTGCGCAAGTCGGGCGTGTTGTCGCGCCACATCCATCCGTCGTGGGTGGTGGGCTACGTGATCAAGGGCGCGTGGCGCTACCTCGAGCACGACTGGGTCGCCAAGGAGGGCGCCTTCGTCTACGAGCCGCCTGGCGAGATCCACACGCTGGTGGTCGACGAGCAGGTCGGCGCCACCGAGATGATCACCTTCTTCAACATCCACGGCGCGATGGTCTACGTGGACGACAAGGGCCAGCACACCGGCTACGAAGACGTGTTCACCAAGATCGCGATGTGCCGCAAGCACTACGCCGAGTGCGGCCTTGGCGAGGGTTACGTCGACACCTTGGTGCGCTAGCCGGCCTGCGCTGCAAAGTCACGAGGGGCGCTGCGGCGCCCCTTGTTCATGCGCAATGCCCATGACCTCGGCTCGGTTTGCATGGCGCACGATGATCCGCTCCCCCGCAGGCAGCACCGATGTCGAGCCGCCCGCGCAAGAGTTCGCCACAGGAAACAACCAATGGACAGGGCACGCATCCAACTGCTGCAGCAGATGCCGATCTTCGGCGCCATCGACGACGAGGCACTGCAGTTCCTGCTCGACCCGGTGCCATCGGTCAGCGTGTCGAAGGGCGCGTTCTTCTTTCGCGAGCGCGAGCCGGCCGACGGCATGTTCGTGCTGGAGTCGGGCCACGTTTCGGTGCTCAAGGAGTGGGCCGGCCGCGAATTGCAACTGCATCGGCTCGATGCGGGTGACTGCTTCGGCGAGATGGCGCTGCTCGATCTGTTTCCGCGCAGCGCCTCGGTGCGCGCCGAGGCCGACTGCCGCGCCATCGCACTCACGCCGGCGCACCTGTACCGGTTGTACGAGCACGACGCCAAGTCGTTCGCGCTGATCCAGATGAACATCGCCCGCGAGATGAGCCGCCGCCTGCGCGATGCCGACGAGCAGCTGTTCCGCGCCACGATGGGCGAGAAGCAGGCGGGGCCCGACACGGCGTTCTACACGGTCTGACGGCACCTCGTCCACCGCTGTTGACAGGATCGGACAAATGTCCTAGTGTGCGCATCCGACAACTAGGGCAATCGTCCTATTCATCGTGAGCGACAGGACCACGCGCGAGCAGATCGTCGAAGCCGCCGATCGGCTGTTCTATCGGCAAGGCTACGCGAGCACGTCGTTCGCACACATCGCCGGCGCGGTGCAGATCTCGCGTGGCAACTTCTACCATCACTTCAAGAGCAAGGATGAGATCCTCGATGCGGTGATCGGCGCACGACTGGCCGACACGCAGAACATGCTCGACCGCTGGGAGGCCGAGGTGGGTGACGACCCGGCCCGCCGCATTGGCCGCTTCATCGACATGCTGGTCGATCACAAGGCCGATATCCAGCGTTTTGGCTGCCCTGTGGGCACGCTGTGCAGCGAACTCGCCAAGCTCGGCCATGCCGCGCAGCACGAGGCCGTCGTGCTGTTCACGCTGTTCCGCGGCTGGCTGCGCCAGCAGTTCGAGCAACTCGGCCGCATCGACGATGGCGACGCGCTCGCCTTGCATCTGCTGGCGCGAAGCCAGGGTGTGGCTGCATTGGCCAGCGCGATGCGCGACGAGCGCTTCATTCAGCGCGAGGTGCGATCGATGCACGAATGGCTGGCGTCGTGCCTGCACGGCGCACGAATCTGATCCGGGGAGGTGGTGATGTTCATCGTATTGCTCAGGTTTGCGCAGCGAGACCGTGCGGCGCAGGCGATGCAAGGGCACAAGCAGTGGCTGCAACGCGGGTTCGACGACGGCGTGTTTCTGCTGGCCGGTAGCCTGCAACCCGACCTCGGGGGCGCTGTGGTGGCGCATCGCACCACGCGCGCAGCGCTGCAGCAGCGCGTGAATGAGGATCCGTTCGTCGCCGAAGGTGTGGTCCGTGCCGAGGTGCTCGAGATCACACCCTCGCGCGGCGACGATCGGCTCAAGGAATTGCTGGCTTGAGCGCGATGACGACCACGATCGACGGTCCCGACGGCAAACCGCGCTGCCGCTGGTGCGCGGCCGCGCCTGAGTTCCTGCACTACCACGACACCGAGTGGGGCTTCCCGGTCGCCGACGATCGCCGGCTGTTCGAGAAGCTGTGCCTCGAAGGGTTTCAGTCGGGCCTGAGCTGGCGCACCATCCTGGCCAAGCGCGAGAACTTTCGCGCCGCATTCCACGGCTTTCACATCGAGCGCGTCGCACGCCTGGGCGCACGCGACGTCACGCGGCTGCTGAAAGACGAGGGCATCGTGCGCCACCGCGGCAAGATCGAAGCGGCGATCAACAACGCCCAGCGGGCGCGCGAGCTGGTGCAGCGCGAAGGGTCGCTGGCGGCGTATTTCTGGCGCTACGAGGCCGACAAGAAGGCGCTGGCACCACCGCAAAGCGCATCGACCTCCGACGCCTCGATCGCGCTGTCGAAGGCGCTCAAGAAGCAGGGCTGGCAGTTCGTGGGGCCGACCACCGTCTATGCATTCATGCAGGCGATGGGCCTGGTCAACGACCACGCTCAAGGCTGTGTGGTGCGCGCGCAGGTGCAGCGTGCGCGCAAGACGTTCGAGGTGCCCGGGCGCTGACGCCTACGGGCAGGGCGTGCGCTAGTCGCGCTTCTTGTTCAGCTTGGCCATCTGCCACAGCATGAAGGCGTACTGGTCGGCCACGGCCGACGTGCGCTGCGTCAGCGTGCTGCCCATGCCGTGGCCGGCCTGCGTGTCCAGGCGCAGCAGCACCGGCTTGCCGCTGGAGCTCGCGGCCTGCAATCTCGCCGCGGTCTTGTTGCTCTCCCATACCGGCACGCGCGGGTCGTTGACGCCGTGCACCAGCATCACCGCCGGGTAGGCCGTGCCATCGCGGATCTGGTGGTAGGTGCTCATCGCCAGCAGCGCGCGGAACTCGTCGCGGTTGGCCACGCTGCCGAACTCGCCGGTGTTGGTGGCGCCGTTGGCGCTGTGTTCGGCGCGGATTGCATCGAGCACGGCCACGTTGAAGATCGCCGCCGCGAACAACTCGGGCGCTTCGGTGACCGCGCGGCCGACGAAGATGCCGCCCGCGCTGGTGCCGGTGATGGCCATCGTGGCCGGTGAGCCGTAGCGTTGTTCGATCAGCCAGCGCACGCAGGCGATGCCGTCCTTCCAGGTGTTTGGTTTGCTGGCCTTGTAGCCGGCGTGGTGCCAAGCCTTGCCGTGCACGCCGCTGCCGCGCGGATTGGTGAAAGCCAGCACGCCGCCGCGTTCCAGCCACACCGCGTTGTCCGGCGAGTAGTAGGCCGACAGCGACAGCCCGTAGCTGCCGTAGCCGTGCACCAGCACCGGGTTGTTGCCGTTCAACACCAGGCCCTTCTTGTGCAACACCGTCATCGGCACCTTCACGCCGTCGTGGCTCGGCACCTCGACTTCGGTGACCTGCAGGTCCAGCGGCGCCACGCTCGGCTCGGCGCCGAAGCTCACGCGCGTGACCTGACCGCCCCGCGCCAGGTGGAACTGCTGCCAGCGTGTCCACGCGCTCATGGAGAACAGCACCGCATCGTCGATCGGCGTGGGTTCGTCCACCATCCAGGCGGCCCCATCGTGCGGCCGCGGCACGGCACGGCCCACGCGATCGCCCGCGCCATGCATGCGCAGCGACAGCGCCGTGCCTTCGCGCCGTTGCACCAGCACGCCGCTGCGTGCGAGCTGGAACTTCTGCAGCATGCCGCTCGCCGGCTCGGGCACGATTTCGACGGCCCGTGCGAGCTCGGGTCGACGCAGGTCGATCCTGACCAGCTTGTGTCGCGGCGCGCCGGCATGGGTGAGCATGAAGAGGTCGTGGCCGCGCAACTCCACCTGCGTGATCTTGTCGGCCGCACCGGCAATCCGTTGCCATCGCACATCGGGCTTGCCGAGTTGCGAGAGCGGCGCCACGAACAGATTGCCTTCTGGTTGGGTGGTGTCGGTCGTGCTGGCCACCATCCACGGACTGCCGGGTACGGTGAGGATCTCGCCGTTGTCGATCGCATCGAGTTGCAACGCCGGCGTCACGGTCGGTCCGAACACGGGCTGCGCTTCGGCAGCGCGCGCGCCGGCGCGCTGCCACAGCACGCGCGAGTTCTTGTAGTGATCGGTCTCCGGCTGTCCGGGTTGCAAGGCCTGCAGCTGATTGGCCGTGAACGAGCGGCTGTCGGGCAGCCAGTGGATCGCCGAATGCGAGACCACGCGCGCCAGCGGCTCGCCGACGCGCTGGCCGCGGCGGACGTCGAGCACGTGCAGCGTGGCGTCTTCGGAGCCGCCGGCCGAGATGCCGAACGCCACGTAACGCCCATCCCACGACGGCTTGAAGTAGTTGATGGCATGGGGCACGCCGGTGGCACGGCCCTCGACCTCGGGGTCGACCAGCGTGCGTTCGGCACCGTTCAAGCCCTGGCGCATCACCAGGCGGAACTGGCGTTCACCGCGTGCGCGCTTCAGGTAGTAGTAGCGCTCGCCGGGCAGACGCATCAGGCTCGTGATGCGGTCACCGGCCAGCGACGTGAGCTCCTGGATGCGCGCGGCGATGGCGTCGCGTCCATCGATGGTCGCCATCAGGTCGGCGGTGGCACCGCTTTGTTCGCGCATCCAGCCGAGCACATCGGCGCGCTTGGTGTCCTCCATGTAGCGATACGGATCGGACACCGTCTCGCCATGGTGCTGCTCCGTCACGTTGTCGATGCGCGCCTGCGGCGCGCCGGGCGCGCGCTGCGCGCTCGCCGCCGTGCCCGCCAGCGCCAGGCAGACGGCGATGCCCATGGACAGCGGAAGCGACGTGTTCATGCGGTCTCCCAAACAGACGGGTCGACCGGCCAGGGTGTCGACGACGCCATGATGGCATGGAAGGGCCGGTGGCACCGATCCCGTGTTCAGAGCCCGTGTTCAAATCGATCTGCACAACGACAGGAGACACACCGCATGCATCGCGTCACCGGCTCCCTGGGCGCACGCGCGCTCGTCGCCGCCATGCTGGCACTCGGCACCGCAAGCGCGGCGTTCGCGCAGGCCGACTATCCGAACAAGCCAATCCGCGTGGTCGTCACGTTCCCGCCCGGCGGCAGTGCCGATGCGGTGGTGCGTTCGCTGGTGCCGCGCTTGAACGACAAGCTCGGCCAGCAGGTGGTGGTGGACAACCGGCCGGGCGCGGGCGGCAACATCGGGCTCGCGGTGGTGGCCAAGGCGCCTGCCGACGGCTACACGCTCGGCGTGGGCGCGGCCGGAGCGCTGGCGGCCAACGTGAGCCTGTACCCGCAGATGCCGTTCGACCCGGTGAAGGATTTCAAGCCGGTGACGATGCTCGCGGCCATTCCGTTCGTGATCGTCGGCCATCCGTCGATCGGCGCCAAGACGCTGAGCGAGCTGATCGCGCTGGCCAAGTCGCAGCCGGGCAAGCTGACGATCGCGCACGGCGGCAACGGCACCGCGATGCACTTGTCGTCGCAGCTGTTCGATGCAGATGGCTGGCATCAAGATGCCCGAGGTGCCGTACAAGGGCTCGGGCCCGGCGGCGCTCGACGTGCTCGGCGGCCAGGTGCCGCTGGCGGTGGTGGACCTGCCGTCGGCACTGCAGCACATCCGCGCCGGCAAGCTGATCGCGTTTGCGGTCACCAGTCCGAAACGGTTGCCGCAGTTGCCCGACGTGCCGACTGCCTCGGAGGCCGGGCTCGCAGGCTACGACTCCACCGGCTGGTTCGGCGTGGTGGCGCCGGCCGGCACGCCGGCGCCGGTGATCCAGCGTCTCAACGCCGAGATCACGGCCGCACTGCGCGACGAGGCGATCCAGTCGGCGCTGCGTGCGCAAGGCGTGGAGCCGGCGCCGACCACGGCCGACGCGTTCGAGGCCTACATCCAGAGCGAGACCGCGAAATGGGCGCGCGTGATCAAGGCCGCCCAGATCAAGCTCGACTGACGGCAACACACATGCCATCGTTCGACACCGACGTGTTCATCGCCGGCGCAGGCCCGGTGGGCCTGACCGCGGCGATGGACCTGAGCCAGCGCGGCGTGCGCGTGACGCTCGCCGAGCCGCGCCGCTTCGCCGAGCCGCCCAACGTGAAGTGCAACCACGTGAGCGCGCGCAGCATGGAGATCTTTCGCCGCCTCGGGGTGGCGGCGAAGGCGCGCCACGCCGGGCTGCCCGAGGACTGGCCCAACGACGTGGTGTTCCGCACCCGCGTCACCGGGCTGGAGATGTCGCGCATCCCGATCCCGTGCCGGCGCGACCGCTACACCGATGCGAGCGGCCCCGACGGCTGGTGGCCGACACCGGAGCCGCCGCACCGCATCAACCAGATCTACCTCGAGCCGATCCTGCTGCGCCACACCGCCGAGCTGCCGGGCGTGACCTTGCACAACCGCACGCAGCTCAGCGCCTTCACGCAGGACGGCGACGGCGTGACCGTGCAGTTGCTCGATCTCGACAGTGGCGCCACGCGCAGCCTGCGCGCGCGCTATCTGATCGGTTGCGACGGCGGCAGCTCCACCGTGCGCAAGCAGATGGGCGCGTTGCTCGAAGGCACGGCGGTGATCCAGCGCGTGCAGTCGACCTACATCCGCGCGCCCGGCCTGCTGGCGCTGCTCGAGCACCACCCGCGCGCGTGGTCGCACTACGTGTACAACCCGCATCGCTGCGGCGTGATGTTCGCGATCGACGGCCACGAGACCTGGCTCGTGCACAACCACCTGAGCCCCAGCGAGCCGGAGTTCGATTCGGTCGACCGCGATTGGGCCATCCGCCAGATCCTCGGCGTGGACGAGCAGTTCCCCTACGAGATCATCAGCAAGGAAGATTGGGTCGCGCGCCGCCTGGTGGCCAACCGTTTTCGCAACGGGCGCGTGTTCATCGCCGGCGACGCCGCGCACCTGTGGGTGCCGTATGCGGGCTATGGCATGAACGCGGGCATCGCCGACGCCACCAACCTCACCTGGCTGCTCGCCGCCTGCGTGCACGGCTGGGCAGACCCGCGCATCCTCGACGCCTACGAGGCCGAGCGCCAGCCGATCACGCAGCAGGTGTCGCACTTTGCGATGGACCATGCGGCCAAGATGATCAAGGCGCGCACCGCGGTGCCGGCCGACATCGAGGCCGCCGATGCGGCGGGCGCCACCGCGCGCGAGCGCTTCGGTGCCGAGGCCTACCAACTCAACGTGCAGCAGTTTTGTTGCGCCGGCCTCAACTTCGGTTATTTCTACGAACACTCGCCGATCATCGTCGGCGACGACCAAACGCCGCCGCCGTACTCGATGGGCGGGTTCACCGAGTCCACCGTGCCGGGCTGCCGCCTGCCGCACGTCTGGCTCGCCGACGGACGCTCGCTGTTCGATGCGCTCGGCCCCGGCTACACGCTGCTGCGCCGCGACAGCGGTGTAAACGTGTCGGCGCTGGTCGGTGCCGCGCAGGCGCAGCGTGTGCCGCTCGCACTGATCGATGCGCAGCCGCGCGACGGCTGGCCCGCGGCCTATCGCCATGCGCTGGTGATGGCGCGCGCCGACACGCACGTGGTGTGGCGGGGCGACGCCGCACCGGCCGACTGCGACGCGCTGATGCGCCGCCTGCGCGGCGCGGCCTGACGCAAGGCACTTTGCGCGGCAGGCGAAGGCTTGCCGCCGGCGGCGCTGCGCGCAGGTGCGTGTCCGCTCGGCCGGCAGGGCACGAAGATTGCCAACTTTGCGCATGGCCAGCCAAAGGAGTATCAGCATGCCAGCCCAGAAGTTGAATGACGCGATCAAGCTGTTGACGCAGGACCACAAGGACGTCGATGCGCTGTTCAAGCGCTACGACAAGCTGAGCCAGGCCGACGGGCCGGCGGCGCAGAAGGCCGAGCTCGCACGCCAGATCTGCGCGATGCTGACCGTGCACACCACGATCGAGGAAGAGATCTTCTATCCGGCGGCGCGTGCGGCGCTGAAGGAACAGGATCTGCTCGACGAAGCCGAGGTGGAACACGCGAGCGCCAAGGAGTTGATCGCGCAGATCGAAGGCGCATCGCCCGACAGCGACCTGTACGACGCCAAGGTCAAGGTGCTCGGCGAGTACATCCGGCACCACGTGAAGGAAGAGCAGGACGAGATGTTCCCGAAGGTGCGTCGCACCCAGCTCGACCTGGTGCTGGTCGGCGAGGCATTGGCCTCGCGCAAGCAGGAATTGATGGGCACCACCGTGCCGGCCTGATCGGTCGGTCGCACCCACACGCAGCCGGCCGCGGCAGCGGCCGGCACTCAGAGGTCGCGCGGCGCGCCGATGCGTGCCATGCAGCGGCGGTGGCGCTCGTCGACGCGATTGGCGAACCAGTGGGTCGTGAGCTTGCGCGTGAACTTGGGGCTTTGCAGCTCGATGCGCGGCACCACGGCGCGCGGCAGCGCGCGTTTGTCGAGCCGTTCGGCGTAGGTGAACACGCGCTGGTAGAGCTCGGTCTTGGCGAATTCGGGCTCTTCACCGCGTTCGAGGTCGCGCCGGATCGCCGCTTCGCTCAAGCCGAGCCGGCCGGCCAGCGTGGCGGCGGTGCGTTCGGTCTCGCCACGCGGTGCGTTGGCCGCGCGCGGCAGCAGATCGCCGTCGAGCGCGACCGCCAGGCCCGAGGCCACGCTCAGCGCATTCTGAAAGGCCGCGTTGCGGCTCGCGTAGTGGCCGGCATTGAAGTCGGCATAGCGGTACAGCAGCTTGTCGTAGGGCGCGTCGTAGGCGAGCAGGTGCGCGGTGCCGAAGTACAGCCCGCCGCGCCGCGTGAACACCTCGCGCCGGATCGATTCCTTCACCGGGTACGGGTACTTGTGCGATTGCGCGAACGTTTCGGCGAACGTGATGCTCACCTGCATCGGGCCGCCGGTGCGCACCGGGTTGCGGTCCGCAAGCCAGGTCTTGCCCAGCGGCACCATGCCGATGAAGTCCTCGAAGATCTCGCTCAGCTGCCGTTCGGTCTTCACCGCATCGATGCGCTCGGCGTAGCTGCGGCCGTCGGGCGACTTCAGTGCGAGGGCGGCGCGCACCGCGAGCTTGGGCACGCCGGCGCTTTCGGCGCGGCGATCGATCTCTTGCCACGCGATCGACGGCAGATTCGGCACGGCCGGGTCGGCGCGCACGCTCGACTCCTGCTCGGTGACCGCGATCACCGCGCACAGGTTGCTCGGGCGTGGACGGCAGTTCGAGCGTGGCCAGCGCGGCATGGATGTCGGACGCCCAGCCGGCCTTGTCGTCGATGCTGGCCGGCAGCACGCGCTGGATCGCCTCGCGCGCCTCGGTGGGGCCGAACCCGGTGGGCTCGGCCATGCGGCCGGGTTGGGCACAACCGGCGAGCAGTGCGGCGGCGAGCAGGGTGGCGTGAACGAGAGGGCGCTGAAGTCTCCACATGCGCCCATCATCGCAAACGCCGGACGGGCGTCGGTTCAGCGCGCCTTCTGCTGCGCAGTGACCTCGGCGCGCATGCGTTCATCCCGTTCGCGCAGTTCGGGCGTGTACGCTTCGCCGAAGTCCTCGGCTTCGAAGACCTGGCGGATCTCGATCTCCGACTCGCCCAGCATCGGGTTCGGGCAACGCTTGACCCAGTCGATCGCTTCTTTCAGCGATGCGCACTTCCAGATCCAGAAGCCGGCGATCAGCTCCTTGGTTTCGGCGAACGGACCGTCGATCACCTTGCGGTCCTTGCCCGAGAAGCGCACTCGCGCGCCCTTCGAGCTCGGGTGCAGGCCGTCGCCCGCTTGCATCACGCCGGCCTTGACCAGCTGCTCGTTGTAACGACCCATCTCGGCGAGCAGCTGTTCACTGGGCATGATGCCGGCTTCGCTGTCGGCGGTGGCTTTGACGATGACCATGAATCGCATGACGGTCTCCTGAAGGTTGGGGGAATTGTTGCGCGTCATCTTCACGACGATTCGGCCGAGCGGTTTTCGACAACCGCACCACCGAAGTCCCGAAATGGCCGGCGATCGCGCGTTATTCCGCGTTTCGGGCGGGAGCGGGCCCGGGAAGATGGGGCGATTGCCTCGTCCAAGAAGAATCACCCATGTCCGCCCTCAGCCTCACGACCTCCGGCCCGCTCGTTTGGGCCTTGCTGATCGGCCTCGTGGTGATCGCGGGCGGCGTGGCCTGGGCGGTGCGCGGCCGCCTGCGCCCCGCAGCGGCTCCTGCGGCGCGCGCCGAGAGCGCGCAGGCAAGCTACCGATCCGGTCACCGGCCTGATGTCGCGCGCGGCCTTCGAAGCGGCGCTGGCGCAGGCACTGGACACCGAGCGCGGCGAAGGCCGCAGCGGTGCACTGCTCTACGCCGGCCTCGATGGATTCCGTCTCGTCAACGAGGGCCATGGCCACACGCAGGGCGACAAGGTGCTCGCCGGCGCCGCCCGCAAGCTGCGCGAGGTGTGTGGCGCGCGCGTGCCGATGTGCCGCATGGCCGGTGACGAATTCGCCATCTGGATCAACGCCGACAGCACCACCTGCGAGCTGCTGGCCGGGCGCGTCAGCGAGGTGCTGGCCGGCGGCGTGGATCTCGAAGGGCAGCGTTTCGCGGCCGGTGCATCGGTGGGCCTGGCGTTGTTTCCCAAGCATGGCACCAGCGCGCAGCTGATCGTGCGCGCCGCGACCGCGATGCGCGCGGTCAAGCGTGCCGGCGGTGGCTCGCACGCCTTGTTCGACCCACGCATCGAGAACGAGCAGCGCGAGGAACTGCGGCTGGCGCAGGACCTGCGTGTGGCCGTGGCCCGCCGCGAGCTCGAGCTGGTGTACCAGCCGAAGATCGAGGCCACGAGCCTGCAGGTCACCGCGGTCGAAGCGCTGCTGCGCTGGAAACATCCGCAGCTGGGCATGGTGAGCCCGGCACGTTTCATTCCCATCGCCGAGAAACACGGCCTGATCGAGGCCATCGGCAACTGGGTGCTCGAAGCGGCACTCGAGCAGGCCTCGATCTGGCGCAAGGACGGCATGCGCATGCGCGTGGCGATCAACGTGTCGGGCTTTCAAATGCGGCAGGACGACTTCGCCAAGCGGCTGCAGACCGGCCTGCGTGCGCATGGCCTGCAGCCCAACCGCTTCACCTGCGAGATCACCGAATCGGTGGCGATGGAAGACACGCAGGTCACGCGCAGCGCGTTCGAACGCCTGCGCGAGCTCGGCGCCCACGTGTCGATCGACGACTTCGGCACCGGACACTCGAGCCTGGCCACCTTGCGCCGGCTGCCGGCGCAGGAGATCAAGATCGATCGCGCCTTCGTCGCCGACATGGCCACCGACGCCGGCGCGCGGTCGATCGTCGAAGCGATCCTCACCATGGCGCGAGCGCTCGGCTTGCGCGTGGTCGCCGAGGGCGTCGAAACGCCGGCGCAGCGCGACCTGCTGGTGCAGATGGGCTGCGACGAGCTGCAGGGTTATCTGTTCGCCAAGCCGATGAGCGCGCGCGCGATCGTGCTGTGGGCGATGGATGCGCCCACGTCACTGGCGCAGACCTTCCGGCCGTCGCTGTTCAAGGACACCGCCATCAGCGACTCGCGCCCCACCGAGATCCTGCCCTCGCGGCCGGCCGATCTGACCCGGCGCTGATCGCGCCGCGGCCGACAGGGCACGTCCGGCATGCACCTTGCCGCGTGGAGGGTCCGAGTTTCCCGCCAGTGCATGGCCTGCGCGCAGCGCGTGCTTCGACATGCGTTCGTGCTGCACAAATTGCGCGAGCGGCGCTGGCAACTGCCGCAGGAGATTGATGATGAGAATCAGTGAATGCATGACGCGCGACGTCCAGGTGGCCAAGCCCGACGACACGCTGCAGAAGGCCGCGTCGCAAATGGCCGAGCTCGATGCCGGCGTGCTGCCCGTGGGTGACAACGATCGGCTGGTGGGCATGCTCACCGACCGCGACATCACCGTGCGTGCGGTGGCGCAGGGCAAGGGCCCGCAGACGCCGGTGCGCGAGGTGATGAGCGACGACGTGAAGTACTGCTTCGAAGACGAAGAGCTCGCCACGGTGACCGAGAACATGGGCGACATCCAAGTGCGTCGCCTGCCGGTGCTCAACCGCGACAAGCGCCTGGTCGGCATCGTGTCGCTGGGCGACATCGTCAACACCAACCGCAACGCACGCCAGGCGGGTCAGGCACTGGCCGGCATCTCCAAGCCGGGCGGCGAACACTCGCAGGCTGGCGAGGCGCGCTAACGAGTCGTTGACGCCACATGGGCTCCGAGCGCGTGCAACCGTTCAGGGGCCGTCATCGATGCGGGTCGCCACGAAGTCGTAGCCACCCGGCGAACCATCGTCGTTGACCCAGTGCCAGCGGCCGCTCAACGAGCGGCCGTCGGCGCTGAAGATGGCGCGCGCATGCGTGCGCGAGCCCTTGTTGCCGAACCAGTAGTACCAGGTGTCGCCGTCGATCTCGTAGGTGTAGGTGAAGCGGCTGCCGTTGGTCTGCATCAGGCGCGAGCGCAACGTGCCGGTCTCCTCGTCGTAGCCGGTGTACTCGATGCCCTTTTGATGTCCCTGCTGTTGCAGGTCGAAGTGCTGGATCAGGAAGAAGCCGCCTTCCATCCACTCCCAGCGGATAACGCCGTCAACGTCGGGTCCATGCAGTTTCCACGTGCCCACCAGCGGTTGCAGCGTGCGCAACAGCGCGTGAGGCTGCGCCGGCAGATGCCCCGCGAGATGGTTGTTGTGCTCGGCCATGTGTCGTCTGCGCCCACATGCATGTCTCGCCCGCGGGTTTGGCAACGCGCGTGCCCGCGTGGGGCCAGGCACTACACTGCTGCAGCGCAATACCGAGGCGGAGTGGGCATGGAGTTCAGCAACCGGGTGGCGATCATCACCGGCGGCGGCAGCGGCATCGGCCGCGCGGTGGCCGCCGCGATGGCGCGTCGCGATGTGGCCGCGGTGGCCCTGGTCGACGTGAACGACACCATCGACGAGGTGGCTGCCGCGCTCAACGCCGAAGCGGGCCGCACGTTTGCCGTGCCGTTTCGCGGCGACACCACCGACGAGACCTTTCGCGCATCGGTCTACGACACGATGGCGCGCCGCGGCCACGGCCCGGTGTCGCTGTGCGTGCCGGCAGCGGGCATCACGCGCGACGACCTGGCCGTGCGCATCGACAAGAACACCGGCAAGGCGCGCATCTATCCGCTGGAGCAGTTCAAGCTGGTGGTCGACGTGAACCTGATCGCGCCGGTGTACTGGGCGCTGGAGATGATCGGCCGCATCGCCGAGGACCGCGCCGCCAAGGGCATGAAGCGCTGGACACCCGACGAAGGCATCCAGGGCTCGGTGGTGTTCATCGGCTCGATCTCGTCGCAGGGCAATCGCGGCCAGATCTCGTACGCCAGCACCAAGGCCGGCCTCGAGGGCGCCGCCGCCACCATCATGAAGGAGGCGATGTTCCACGGCGTGCGCTGCAGCGTGATCCATCCCGGCTTCACCGACACGCCGATGGTGCGCGCGATGGGCAGCGACTACGTCGACAAGAACATCCTGCCGTTCACGCAGCTCGGCCGCCTGATCAAGCCCGAAGAGATCGCCGATGCGATCTGCTTCATGCTGGCCAACGCCGCCGTCAGCGGCGAGCTGTGGGTCGATGCGGGCTGGCACGCGCCGGCCTGAGACGCGCATGGCCAAGTTGCCGATTGCCGTCATCGGCGCCGGGCAGATCGGCCGCACCCACATCGATCGCGCGTTGCGCAGCGCGAGCGTCGAGCTGGTCGCGATCGCCGACCCGATGCCGGCCGGCGCCGACGTGGCGCGTGGCGCCGGCGTGCCATTTTTCAGCGATCACGTCGCGCTGCTCGATGAGCTGAAGCCGCGTGCCGTGGTGGTGGCCACACCCAACGGCCTGCATGCGCCGATCACCCTCGATGCGCTCGCTCGCGGCGCCGCGGTGCTGGTGGAAAAGCCGATCGCCGACACGCTGGAGCAGGCGCAACGCATCTGCGAGGCGTCGCTCGCCGCCGGCTTGCCGGTGCTGGTGGGGCACCAGCGCCGCCACAACCCGATCATTCGCAAGGCGCGAGGCGTTGATCGCCGCCGGTGCACTCGGCCGGCCGGTCAGCGCCACGGTGCTGTGCACCTGGCTCAAGCCGCAGGACTACTTCGATGCCGCCTGGCGGCGGCAGAAGGGCGGCGGGCCGATCCTGATCAACCTGATCCACGACATCGATCTGATGCGCCACCTGTACGGCGAGATCGTGAGCGTGCAGGCGCTGGCCTCCAATGCGGTGCGCGGCCACGAGGTCGAAGACACCGCGGTGGCCGCACTGCGTTTTGCCAACGGCGCGCTCGGCACCGTCACCGTGTCGGACACCGCGGCCGCACCGTGGAACTGGGACCTGAGCGCCGGCGAGGCCGAACGTTTTCCGCGCCAGGACATCAACGCGCACTTCTACTCGGGCACCGAGGCTTCGCTCACGCTGCCGCGGCTCGAGCTGTGGCGCTACCGCGCGGACCAGGGCGCGGCGCAAGGCTGGCACGATCCGATCACGATGGAACGCACCGCGGTGCACACGGCCTGCCCGTTCGCCGAGCAGTTGCGCCACTTGGCCGCCGTGGTGCGCGGCGACGAAGAACCGGTGTGCTCGGCGCTCGATGGCTACCGCACCTTGCAGGCCACGCTCGCGGTGGCGCAGGCGGCGCAGTCGGGCCAAGCAGTCACCCTGGCAGACTTTTGACATGGCCGAGCCAAAGAAACCGCTGCGCTCCAGCCTCATCGTCGAAGGCCTCGACCGTGTGCCGCACCGCGCATTCCTGCGCGCGGTGGGCATCGCCGACGAGGACTTCGGCAAGCCGATGGTGGGCATCGTCAGCCAGCACGGCGAGAACACGCCATGCTCGATGTCGCTCGGGCCGCAGGCCGATGCGGCACGCCTCGGCGTGGCGGCCGGGCAGGGCATCGCGGTGCCGTTCACCACCATCTCGGTGAGCGACGGCGTGTCGATGAACCACAAGGGCATGCGCATGAGCCTGGTGTCGCGCGAGCTGATCGCCGACTCCATCGAGGCGGTGGTGCGCGCGCATTGCTACGACGCGCTGGTGGGTTTCGCCGGCTGCGACAAGACGCTGCCCGGCGTGATGATGGCGATGGCGCGGCTGAACTGCCCGAGCGTGTTCGTCTACGGCGGCGCGATGCTGCCGGGCAGCTGGCGCGGCCGCGACGTGACCATCCTCACCGCGTACGAAGGCGTGGGCTCGGTGCTCAACGGCACGATGACCGAGGCCGAGCTCGATCAGCTCGGCCACGATTGCGCACCCACGCTCGGTTCGTGCCCGGGGCAGTTCACCGCCAACACGATGGCGATGGTGGCCGAGACGCTCGGCCTCGCGATGCCCGGCTCGGCGATGATGCCGGCGGCGTATTCGCAGCGCCTCGCGCTGGCGCGCAAGGCCGGGCGGCGCGCCACCGAGCTGGTGCTCCAAGGCGGCCCATTGCCGCGCGACCTGGTCACGCGCAAGTCGCTGGAGAACGCCACCGCCGCGGTGGCCGCCACCGGCGGCAGCACCAACGCCGGGCTGCACCTGCCCGCGATCGCCCACGAGGCCGGCGTGCGTTTCACGCTCGACGACGTGGCCGAGGTGTTCGCGCGCACGCCTTTGATCGCCAACCTGCAGCCGGGTGGCCAGTACCTCGCGGTGGACCTGCATCGCGTGGGCGGCGTGCAGGTGGTGTTGAAGGCACTGCTCGATGGGGGACACCTGCATGGCGATGCGCTCGCGCTGTCGGGGCGCACGCTGGCCGAAGAACTGTCTGCGGTGGCGAGCCCCGACGGCGACGTGGTGCGCACCATCGCCACAGCGTTGTCGCCGAGCGGCGGCGTGGTGGTGCTGAAGGGCAACCTCGCGCCAGAGGGCGCCTTGATCAAGGTGGCCGGGTTGAAGAACCCGGTGTTCGAAGGCCCGGCGCGCGTGTTCGAGAGCGAGGAAGATGCGTTCGCCGCGGTCAAGGCGCAGGCCTATGCCGCCGGCGACGTGCTGGTGATCCGCAACGAAGGGCCGCAAGGTGGCCCCGGCATGCGCGAGATGCTCGGCGTGACCGCGCTGGTGTATGGCCAGGGCATGGGCGAGAAGGTGGCACTGATCACCGATGGCCGCTTCTCCGGCGCCACGCGCGGCTTGATGGTGGGCTACATCGGCCCCGAGGCGGCGCGCGGCGGGCCGATCGCGCTGGTGCGCGACGGCGATGTCATTCGCATCGACGGCACGGCGCGCACCTTGACTCTGCGCGTGAGCGATGCCGAGGTCGCGCGCCGGCGCGCGGCTTGGCAGCCGCGCGCAGCCGAACGATTGGCGGGCGTGCTGGAGAAATACGCCAAGCTGGTGGGGCCTGCCAATCTGGGTGCGGTGACGCACTCGGGCGCGATGGAGTGGCCACCGGGTTGAGCGCTCGCGCCACCAGGCAGGGGGCGTAGGACCACCGTCGCAGTCACCGCGGCGCCGTTTCCGGCGCCGGACGCCACGGCAAACGATCCGGACGATGGGTCATGGCCTTTGCTCGCGGCGACTGCAATGCTGCGCAGCATCGTCCCTCAGTCAACGAGACATCATGCCCCCACGCTGACTTCGTTCGCTCCCCCAGGGCTCTGTGGGAGTCCCTGCGTGGCTCTAGGCGCGGGCCGGGCGAAGGCACCTTCTGGCCGGGCCGGCGATCGCCGCGCTCGCCGCGTTTGCGTCGGGATGCACGAGCGTGGCGACCGCGCATGTCCGCGCGCGCAAGAGCCCCATCGTGCTGGTGCACGGAGCCTGGTACGGAGGCTGGTGCTGGAAGAAGCTCACGCCCCTGCTGGAGCAGGAGGGCCATGCCGTCTTCGCGCCCACGCTCACGGGCTTGGGCGATCGCGCGCATCAGAGCCGCTCCGACATCGATCTCGACCTGCACGTGCGCGACGTGCTCGCGATGCTCGATGCCGAGGACCTCACCGATGCCACGCTCGTGGGCCACAGCTACGGTGGCTTCGTGATCGCGGCGGTCGCGCAACGCGCACGACCGCGGCTGAAGCAGCTGATCTACCTGGATGCCTTCGTGCCCGATGCGGGCCGTCGCGTGGTGGACTACCTGCTGCCGCTCGAGCGTCGCCAGAGCATCGTCAAAGCCGGCGAGGAGACCGGATTCGTCGCGCCGATTCCGCCGCAGGCGCACGGCGTGACCGACGCGCAGGACATCGCGTGGATCACGCCGCGCCTGGCGCGCCAGCCGTTCGCCACCTTCACACAGCCGATGCCGTTGGCGCCCGAAGGACACGTTTCGCTGCCAAGCAGCTACATCGCCTGCGCGCAGTCGGCTGGCGGCGCGTTCGGACCGTTTGCCGCGCGCTTGCGCAACGACCCTGGCTGGCGCTTTCGTGAGCTTGCGACCGGCCACAACGCGATGGTCATCGCGCCGCAGTTGCTGGCGCGCGTGTTGATCGAGCTGGCGTAGCGCGAGGCGATCTCAGCGCCGACCCAGCGCGTCGAGCGCGCGCAGCGTGTCGGCGTCGAGCTTGCCGGTCTGCGTCAACTGCTGCTGTTGCTGAAAGTCGCGCAGTGCAGCGCCCGTGCGCCGGCCCAGGATGCCGTCGATCGGGCCGACGTCAAAGCCGTTCTTGCTCAGCATCTGCTGGGCCGCGCGAACGGCGTCGCTGACCACGCAGGCCTGCAACTCCGGCGCACTGCGCAGCCAGCCTTGTGCGTCCGACGGGTTGTAGTCGGGTGCCGGCCGGGGGCGCGGATTGTTGGCCTTGACCACGGCCAGTCGCGTGGGCAGGGTGTCGCGAAACGCGCGCGGCATGGCCTGCACGAAGGCATTCTTGAGGTTGTCGGCCAGCGCGCCCCGGCCGGAGCCTGCCTTGCGCGCATAGAGGTGGCCGGCGGTGACTGCGGTCCGCGCCGATGCGGCCGTGGCCGTGGCATCGCCCAGTTCGACGAAGAATTCGCCGCCGTCGGTGCCGACGCGCAGCGCGACCACACCGGCTGGGCGTGGAGACTTCGAAGTGCGGCGAGTTGATCTGGTAAGGCAGCGGCTTGGGTCGCTTGGGTGCGGTGACCTTGGCCCAACCCGAGATCAGGAAGTGTGGCCCGACCACGCCTTCGCCCCCTTGCGGCAGATCGACGACGAACAGGCTGTCGGGGCCGATCAAGATCTGGCCGCCGTCTTCGTCCTCGAGTTGCACGATCGCCTGCGCTCCCGTGCGCACGATGTCGCAGGTTTGCAGCCGCATGCCGGGTGTCGCGACGTACGCCGCAGCACCCGAGACGACGCTGCCCGGGCCTTCGACGATCGTCACCGTGGGCGCGGCCGACACGGCGATCGACGCCAGCAGCGCCGCCAAGCCGACGGGACCACAAACGGTTGAACGGGGCTGCACGTCGGGGTGCTCGGGGTTGGCGGAGGCAGAGGATTCGAGCGCGGCGAGGCGATCGATGGGCGGACAACTATATCGTCAGCGGCGCGCTTTGGGTCGACTTGGCATGGCTCGCAGCGACGCCCGAGCGGCCCACGGCTTCACACCACGTCACCGCACAGAACGCATCGGCTCGCTGGGACCAGGCGTCGAAGTCGGCTGCGATCCCATCCACGGTGGCTGCATCGAGCCAGCCTTGGGCCAGGGCCGTCGTCGACAGGCCCTGCAGTTGGGCGACGTGGAACGCGGCGTGGCGACGCACGTCGGGCGCGGCACCCGCGCTGTCGACCGACGCACCGGCTTCGGCGTGCTGAAACCCCGCCTCGAGCAGCAGCCGGCGGTGGTGGCGTCCCAGGTAGGGGTTGCCGCCGTTGTGCTGCCGGATCTGCACGCGCAGCGCGAACCAGCGTTGCAGCAGCGCGGTGGTGGGAGCGAACAGGTTGGCGCCGAAGTCGGGATCGCGGATGCCGACGATGCCATCGGGCCGCAACACACGGCGCACCTCGGCCAGCGCGCGCGCCGGCTCGCGCAAGTGCATCAGCACGCCGTGGGCGAACGCGGCATCGAACGAGCCGTCGGCGAACGGCAGCGCATAGAGGTCGGCGACCTCGAAGCGCAGCGTCGTCGCGCCATGCGCGGCGGCGAGCGCACGCGCGCGCTGCACTTGTGCGGGCTGGATGTCGACACCAATCACCGGGCCCGGTGCCACGTGCTCGGCCAGGCCGAGCGTGATCGAGCCGGGCCCGCAGCCGACGTCGAGCACGCGCATCCCGGGGGTGAGGTGGGGCATGAAGAACGCCGCCTGTCGGGTCGCCGTGCGCGCCGCCAGCAGCGCTTCGAAGGCGGCGTTGCCCTGTTGGGAGTAGATCTCCCGCATCGCGGCCGTCAGTCGACGCGCATGCCGCTGTCGCGCACGAATTGCGTCCAGCGCGGCAGTTCGACCCGAAGCGTCGCGGCGAACGCATCGGGCCCGGCCTGGTCGACAGGATAGAGCCCGAGGCTTTCGAGCCGGGCTCGCACATCGGGCTCGGCAACGATGCGCCCCAGCTCCCGCGCCAGCCGGGCGATCACGTGCGGTGGCGTGCCCGACGGCGCCGCAAGCCCGTACCACTCGTTGAGCCGGTAGTCCTGAACGCCTTGCTCGGCGATCGTCGGCAGGTCGGGCAACGCGGGCAGGCGCTGGGCGCCCGCGGAGGCGAGCGCACTCAGCTTGCCGGCCTTGACCAGCGGCAGCGCGGTGGCCACGCCGGAGAACGCGATGTCGACCTGCCCGCCCATCAGCGCCGTGAGGCCCGCCGGGATGCCCTTGAACGGCACGTGCACGATGCGAACGCCCGCGCGCTGCCGGAGCAACTCGAGCGCCAGGTGCGACGGTGTGCCGGTGCCCGCGGTGGCGCAACTGAGCGCGTCGGGGCGCTGCTTGCCGAGCGACACCACGTCGGCCAGCGTGCGCAATGGCGAATCCGGGCGCACGACGAGCACGTTGGTGGTCCAGACGAGTTGCGTCACCGGTGCCAGGTCGCGCAGCGTGTCGTAAGGCATCTCGCGCAGCAGGCCGGGCGCAACCAGTTGCGGCAGACCCATCAGCGCCAGCGTGCGGCCGTCGGGCGCGGCCTTGGCGAGCGCGCCCATCGCGAGCGTGCCGACGCCGCCCGGGCGGTTGTCCACCACCACCGGCTGGCCACCTGTTGCTAGCGGCTCGGCGAGGATGCGGGCCAGCGCATCGGGCGGCGAGCCGGCAGCACCCGGCACGATCAAGCGCAGCGGCTTGCTCGAATCGTCCGCCGCGGCGCTCGGCAACACGGCGAGTTGTGTGGCCAGCAGCAACGGCGCAACGAGGCACACGAGGGGTCGCATCGGCATGCGGCGCAGTGGAGCACGCGGCGGGGCACGGCGTAAGATGGCCCGCGTTTGCAGCCGATAGCCCGGGAGCTATCACAGCAGCTGTCACACCCCAGGAGCGATCGCGTGCGCTTGACGCAGATCCGGGATTTCCTCGCGGTCGTGGAGTGCGGTGGCGTGCGCGCCGCGGCGCGCAAGCTCGGCGTGTCGCAGCCCACCATCACCAAGAGCGTGCGCAGCCTGGAGGCCGAGCTGCATGTGCAACTGCTCGGGCGCAACGCGCGCGGCGTGGTGCCCACCGCCTCCGGCCGCGCCTTCTTCGCGCGCGCCCGGGTGGCGCACTCCGAGCTGCGCAAGGCCGAAGAGGAGGCCGCGCACATCGGCGGGTCGAGTTCCGGCTCGGTGGCCTTCGGCGTCGGCAACGTCGGTGTGGCCCTCATCGTGCCCGAGGCGGTGGCATCATTCCGCACGCAGTTTCCGCGCGCGCGCATTCGCATCGTCGAAGGCCTGGCCCATCTGCTGCTGCCGTCGCTGCGCGACGAAACGCTCGACTTCGTGATGGGCATGCGGCCGGCCACCGGCGTCGAGCCGTCGCTGCGTTTTCGTCCGCTGTACCGCAGCGAGCTGATCGTCGCCGTGCGCAAGGGCCATCCGCTGCGCCTGGCGCGATCGCTGGCCGAACTGGAGCGCGCCGATTGGCTCAGCACCTCGACGCTGGGGCTGCCCGGCGGCCCGGTGGAGCAGGGGTTCAAGTCGGCGGGTCTGGCGCCGCCGCGCCAGACGATCCAGTGCGAGTCGTACCACACCGTCGCCGCACTGCTGGCCAAGACCGACATGCTGGGCATCATCCAGCGCCGGACGATGCAGGAGCCGTTCGCGCGCCAGTTCCTGCGCGAGTTGACGCTGACCGAGGCGTTGCCGTCGGTGACCGCGGGCATCTTCACGCGCGCCGACACGCCGTTGACCCGCGTGGCCGCCGCGATGGTGCGTTGCGCGAGCGCGGTGGCGCGGCGGCTGGCGTAGCGCTCAGGCCGGAGCGCGCGCCACGCGCTTCGAGGCGGTCTCGTCAGCGCGGCTGCTTGACGATGCGCAGATACGGCTTCGGCGCCTTCCAGCCGTCGGGGAACATCTTCTTGGCGTCGTCGTCGCTGACCGAGCCGGCGATGATCACGTCCTCGCCGTGTTTCCAGTTCACCGGCGTGGCGACCTTGTGCTTGGCGGTCATCTGCATCGAGTCGAGCGCGCGCAGGATCTCGTCGAAGTTGCGCCCGGTGGTCATCGGGTAGGTCATCATCAGCTTGATCTTCTTGTCGGGGCCGATGACGAACACCGAACGCACGGTGGCGTTGGTGGCCGCCGTGCGGCCGTCGGAGGTGCCGGGCTCCTCGGCCGGCAGCATGTTGTACAGCTTGGCCACCTTGAGATCGGTGTCGCCGATCATCGGGTAGGTCACCTTCGCACCCTGCGTCTCTTCGATGTCGACGGCCCACTTGGCGTGGTTGTCGACCGGATCGATCGACAGGCCGATCAGCTTGGTGTTGCGCTGGGTGAACTCGGGCTCGATGCGCGCCATGTAGCCCAGTTCGGTGGTGCACACCGGCGTGAAGTCCTTCGGGTGCGAGAACAGGATCGCCCAGCTGTCGCCGATCCACTGGTGAAAGCGGATCGGTCCCTTGGTGGTCTGGGCTTCGAAATCGGGGGCGGTGTCGTTGATGCGCAGTGACATGGTTGGCTCCGAGAGGCGCGCGGGTGTGGGCAGCAACCGGCCCGGCGCGTCAGGGGCGCGCGGTCGCTGGAACATGCAAGCGTAGCCGCTCCGGCTTCGCGCATGCACCGCCATGGTCGGTGCAACGCCGTTTCCGCGCCGTTTCGCCCATTGACGCGGGCACCCTCAGCGACTCGATCGATGCGGAACCTCGGCATGACATGGCCGGGCTGGACGGCTCGTTCCCTGCAGCTGCGTGCCGGTTGGCCATGTTGACTCACGGATTGACATTGCAGCAAATGGCGTTCCCCTGAAGGGGCCATGGGAACGTGACTTGCCGCGCCACGGCATGGCCAACGCACTCTTCGCATTCGACACCTTGGACCATGCGCAACGCGCGGCCGAACGTGCGGCGGCGCGCCTGCCGCCCGAGGCCGTGTCCGTGCACACCAAGGACCTGGGGCGCAGCGAATCGTTGTTCGATCAGGCCGACGAGACGGTGGTCAGTGGCGGCATGCTGCGCAACCTGTACGACCTGTTCCAGGGCATCTTCGAGTGGGGCTCGTCACCGCACGATGCCAGCCACTTCGAAGAGACCGTGCGCAAGGGCGGCGCCGTGGTCAGCGTGGAGGCGACGACATCAGAACAGCGCCGCGTGATCGACGACGCGATGCGCAGCACGGGATTCGAGCGCCGCACCGACTGGGCAGAAGCCTGAACGCGGGCGATCCGCAGCCGGGTACGCAAGCCTGCGTATTTCGTCGCACCTGCACCTGCACTACAACTTGTCGCCCAAGGCGCCGATGGTCGGCGCCGATCCATTCAGCAGGAGTCGAGGCGATGTCCAAGTCCATTCTTCGTTCGTGCGGCGTGGTCGTCGGCATGGCGGCGCTGGCGATCGGCACGATGGCGCAACGCGGCGGCGAGGCCGTGTTCGTGCCGGCTGCGCAGGTGCGCTGGTTCGATGCCGGCATCCCCGGCGTGCAGACCGCGGCGGTGCGCGGTGACATGAAGGCCGGTGCGAGCCACTTCTACCTCAAGTACCCCGCCGGCTTCGCCGCGCCGCTGCACTTCCACTCGCCGGACCACTTCGCCACCACGGTGTCGGGCCAACTGGTGCTGATCGCCGACGGCAAGGAGTCCGCGTTGCCGCCGGGCTCGTACTTCGCATTCACCGGCAAGGCCCGCCACGGCGCGCGTTGCGAAGGCACGCAAGACTGCGTGATGTTCATCGACGCGCGTGGCCCGTGGGACGTGGTGGCCGACAAGCACTAGCCGCCGCCCCCGCTGCGCATCAAAGGTCGGTGCGCTCCTCGGCGATCGCGCGGCGCTGCTTGAGGTTGAAGCGGTCGTCGTAGATCGGTCGCCCGCCGGTGTTGGGGCCGGGGTACTGCACGATCAGGATCTGTCCGCCGGTGTCGGTTCTGAATTCGTCTTCGAAGTGCGGATCCGGATGGAAGATCATCGTGCCCGGCCCGCAGTCGCGGCCGCCGATGGTGAACCGGCCTTCGAGCACGTACCACACCTGCGCGAAATCGTGGTTGTGCAGCGGGTGGTGCGCGCCGGGCTCGAGGCGCAGGATGCCGGCGTTGGGTTCGGTGGGCCGCTCGGGCCGCGGATGGAACAGCATCTTGCCGGTCTCGCCCGGCCAGCGAATCGTGTCCCACTCGATGTCGTCGATGTGGCGCACCTCCATCGATTGGTGTCGCACGGGCTTGGCGTCTGCGGCCATCGGTGTCTCCTGTCGTCGTGGCGTCCGCACCTTAGCAGCGCGATTGCCGTCAGATCTCGGCATAAATCTCCAGCACGTTGCCATCGGGGTCGCGGAAGAACACGGTGCGGTGCCCGAACGCGTGATCGGTCGGCTCGTGGACCAGCGCGACGCCGGCGGCCTTCAGCGCCGCGGCGCACACGTGCACCTCGGCCGGCGCCACGCGAAACGCCAGTTGCAGCGACAGCGCGCCGGCGGGTGGCGGCGGGTCGTCGAACAAGCCGTTGCCGCGCACCGTGAGTGCGAGCACGTTGCTGCCGATGCGGTATTCGATCCAGCGCGCGCTGAGTTCGCGCTGCAGCGTGAAGCCGAGCGTCTCGCCGTAGAAACGACGCATCGCCGCCAGGTCACGCGCGAAGATGATCGTGTAGTCGAGGCAACGCACTGCGCGCATCGCGTTGCGCAGGGCCTGCGCCGGGCTTTCGGTGAGCGGGACGGTCATGGCATCTCCTGAGGTGCGATGCCACAGCCTAGTCGCACTTGCACGGCCCGGCGCGCAACGTGATGCACCGCTTGTTGCTCGATCCGGCGTGGCGCGAGTTGTTCGTCGACGGGTGGTGCTGTTCACGCTGTACACGCCAGCCGACACTGCGGCGGCCCAGCGCTTGCGTCAACCGGGCTGAGCGCGCGACCACCGATCGGCCGCCGCGCCATCCGCGGACCGATACCATGGCGGTTCCACCACGCCGACCGTTTTCACCCCATGCCTGAGTCCTTCGGCTTTCGCCTGCCGCACATCTGCCTGCCGCGCGCGGGCACCGACCTGCACAAGTGGGCTGTCATCGCCTGCGACCAGCACACCGCCGAGCCCGCCTACTGGCAGCAAGTCGCCGAGCGGGTGGGTGATGCGCCGAGCGCGCTGCACCTCATCTTTCCGGAAGTGCACCTCGGCGCAGCCGACTCGGGTGCCCGCATCGCCCGCATCCAGCAGGCGATGAGACGCTACCTCGAGCAGGGCCTGTTCGTGCCGCGCGACGGCGCGGTCTACGTGGAGCGCACGGTCGAGGGGCGCACGCGCCGCGGGCTGATGCTGGAACTCGACCTCGAACATTACGACTACAGCAGCGGTTCGCACAGCCTGATCCGCCCGACCGAGGGCACGATGGTGGCGCGCCTGGCGCCGCGCATCGAAGTGCGGCGCGGCGCGCCGCTGGAATTGCCGCACATCCTGGTGTTGATCGACGACGTGGCGCAGACCGTGATCGAACCGCTGGCTGCGGTGCGCGATGCGTTGCCGCAGCTCTACGACACCGAGCTGATGCTCGGCGGCGGGCACGTCAGCGGCCGCGCGGTCGACGGCGAGCCGATCGCGCGTGCGCTGCAGGCGCTGCACCAGCTTGCCGACCCGCAGGCCTTCGCCTCACGCTACGGCGTGGCGCCGGGCACGCCGGTGATGCTGTTCGCGATGGGCGACGGCAACCACTCGCTGGCCACGGCCAAGTCGATCTGGGAAGCCCACAAGGCCAGCGTCGGCATGGACCATCCGAGCCGCTGGGCGCTGGTGGAGGTGGTCAACATCCACGACCCGGCGCTCGACTTCGCACCGATCCACCGCTTGCTGTTCGGCGTGGTCGCCGACCTGCCGGCGGCGCTTGCACGCGCTTTCGGCGCACGCGTGCGCTGCACCGAGGTGGCCTCGGGCCGCGCGATGCGCGAGCGCGTGGCCGCCGCGCGCGGGCCGGGCCTGACGGCCGGCCTGATCGGGCCGGGCCCACGCTTCGTGGTGGTCGAGATCGCGGATCCGCCGTCGACGCTGGCCGGTCGCCACCTGGCAGCCGTTCATCGACGAGTTGATCGCGCAGGGCGGCGCGCGCGAGGTCGACTATGTGCACGGCGACGAGGCGCTGGAGCGGCTGGCGTTGCAGCCCGGCTGTGCCGGTGTGCATCTGGCCGGCATCGGCAAGAGCGAGCTGATGCGCCGCGTGGTGCACGACGGGCCCACGCCGCGCAAGACGTTCTCGATGGGCGAGGCCCACGAGAAGCGTTACTACGTCGAGGCGCGGCGCATCGACCGCTAGTCGAACACGATCACGCCGCGCGCGTTGCGACCCTGCGCCAGGTCGTCGAAGGCCTGCGGCGCTTCGTCGATGCGGTAGCGGCGCGTGATCAGCTCGTCGAGCTTCAGGCGCCCGGCCTGGTACAGGCCCACCAGCCGCGGAAAGTCCACCCGCGGCCGCGTCGAGCCGTAGTAGCTGCCTTTCAGCGTCTTCTCCTCGAACACCAGCGACGACGTGCGCACGCTGGTCATGTTGGCCGGCGGCGCGACGCCGACCACCACCGCGGTGCCGCCCTTGCGCAGGCAGCCATAGGCCTGCGCCACGATGTCGCCGTGGCCGACGCACTCGAACGCATAGTCGGCGCCGCCGCCGGTGAGCTTGCGCAGCTCCTTGACGAGGTTGTCGGCCTTCGATGCATCCAGCGTGTGCGTGGCGCCGAAGTCCTTGGCCATCACCAGCTTGGCCGCCATCGTGTCGACGGCCACGATCATCGTCGCGCCGGCGTTCACGCAACCCTGGATCGCGTTGAGGCCGACGCCGCCGGCGCCGAACACCACACAAACGGAGCCCGGCTCGACCTTGGCGGTGTTGCACACCGCGCCCCAGCCGGTCATCACGCCGCAGCCGATCAGCGCGCAGCGGTCCAGCGGCACCGTGTCGACGATCTTCACCACGCTGGTCTCGTGCAGCGTGGCGTACTCGGCCATCACGCCGCAGGCGGCCATCACGTTGAGCGGCTGCCCTTGGGCGTCGCGCGTGCGCAGCTTGCCGCCCGGCAGCGCGGCGACCGCCGTGCTGCCGACGTCGCAAGCTGCGGCCGGCCGGTGCTGCAATAGCGGCAACGGCCGCAGGTGGCGACGAAACTGGTGATCACGTGGTCACCGACCTTCAGGTCGGTGACGCCGTCGCCCACCTGGGCCACCACGCCGGCCGACTTCGTGGCCGAGCACGATCGGCGGCGGCAGCGGCAAGGTGCCGTTGGTGACCGACAGGTCGCTGTGGCAGACGCCGCAGGCGGCGATCTTCAGCATCACCTCGTTCGGTCCGGGCGGCTCGACGGTGATGTCTTCGACCCGAACGGTCGATCCGTCGCCGCGAAACACGACGGCCTTGGCATGGGTCTGCATAAGCGTCTCGTCAGTGGCAGAAAGTGGACGACGATCCCATTGTGCCGTGCGGCATGGCGATTGCCCGCTTTGCTGCACGCACCGTCAAGGAGACACCGATGCGCGAGCAAGACATCACCCCCGAACGCGAATTGCACCAACCCGGGCCCGAAGAGCATCCCGGCGAGGGCGGCACCTACGTCGACGCGCAACGCACGCGGCTGAAGCGACGCGACCCCGAAGGCGAGCGGCTCGACGACGCCCACCTGCCCAACGATGCCGACCCCGACGAACACGAGGGCGACGCGTGATCGCCTGAGCGGATGAGCAAGCCGGCCTCGCTCGCGCACTCGGTGCCGCCGGCACCGCCCGATGCATGGCTCGGCGAGATCCTGGGCCGCTCCGACGAATACGCGGTGATCGCGATCTCCCTTGCGGGACAGATCACGGGCTGGTTCGGCGCGGCGGCACGCCTGTTCGGCTACGCCGAGCACGAGATCGTCGGCAAGCCGTTCGCGACGCTGTTCGAAGCCTCCGAGATCGACAAGCGCCTGCCGCAGGTGGAGCTCGAGCTGGCGCGTCAGGCCGGGCGCTCCGAGGACGACCGTTGGCACGTGCGCCAGAACGGCACGCGCTTCTGGAGCAGCGGCGTGGTCAACCGGCACCTCGACGCGCAGCAGCAGCACATCGGCTACGTGAAGATCCTGCGCGATCGCACCGATCTGCGCACCCGCTACGAAGCGCTGCAAAACCGTTTGCGGCACCTCACGCAGCAGGTGGCCAGCGAGCAGGAGGCGTTGACGACGCTGGTGCACGAGCTGCGCAACCCGCTGGCACCGATCGTCAATGCCGCGCGCATCGTGGCTTCGGAGGCCAGCGCGGACGTGAAGGCGCGCATGATGAGCGTGATCGCGCGCCAGAGCGAGGTGATCCAGCGCCTGCTCGAAGAGGCCGGCCAGCACGTGACGCGGCACGACGAGCGGCTGCAGTTGCGCACCATCGTGCTGCAGGACGCCTTGAGCACGGCGGTCGATGCGCTGCTGCCGGAAGCGCGCGCCAAGGGCCTGGAACTGGACATGGTGGTTCCGCCGAAGGCGCTGGCGATCGAGGTCGACCCGGCGCGATTGCAGCAGATGGTGCTGAATCTGGTGTCCAACGCCATCAAGTACACGCGCGGCGGCGGACACATCACGGTGGCGGCCACGGTCGAAGGCGAGATGGCGGTGATCCGCGTCGACGACGATGGCGAGGGCATCGCCAAGGAGAACGTCGAGCGGGTGTTCGAACTCTTCACGCGCGAGGAGAACAACGAGGCCGTGCCGGGCCATGGCATCGGCCTGGCGGTGGTCAAGCGCCTGGCTTGGCAGCACGGCGGCTTCGTCGAGGCGCGCAGCCCCGGCAAGGGTCTGGGCAGCCAATTCACGCTGCAGCTGCCGTTGTCGCAGGTCGGCCGCGGCTGAGAACCGATGGACCCACGACCCTCCGCCAGCCTGGCTTCGTTGATCGCCGCCGCCGGCCTGGGCGCGCTGGCGATGTACGTGCTCGATCCGCAGAGCGGTCGCCGGCGCGTGGCGCACGCGCGCGATCGCACGCGCCGGCTGGCTCACGAGGCGGGTGATGCCGCGGGCGCCGGCTGGCGCGATCTGCGCGATCGGCGTGTCCGCCGACGTGCGCCAACGGCTGCACCGCGACACACCGACCGACCGCGCGCTCGAGCAGCGCGTGCGCGATGAACTCGGTCGCTGGGTCACGCACCCGCATGCGGCCCGCGTGCGCGCGCGCGACGGCGCGGTGGTGCTGAGCGGTTGCGTGCTGGCGGCCGAGCGAGCCCAGTTGCAGCGTGCGGTCGAAGGCGTGACAGGGGTCGAACGCGTGGAGTTGCGCCTCGCCGTGATCGACACGCCCGACGGCATGCCGTCGACGCCAGGCGATGGCGCGCGCGGCGACGCGCGGCCGCCGTCGGCCGATCGATGAGCGGCACGCGCCGGGCACGCAACTGCTCGGCATGACGGCCAGCGCCGCGCTGCTGGCCGGCGGCTTCGCGCAGCGCGGCGTGCCCGGCCTGCTGCTGTCCGCCGCCGGCATGGCGATCGGCGCCGGCTTGGCGCGCAGCGCGTTCCGCACGCGACACGATGGGCTTGCGCGCGAGCGCGGCTCGGCGGTCAACCGCCGCAGTGGAGCATCCGCCGACGCGCAGGATGCACCGTCAGGCGATGTGCGGCGTGCGGCCGACGGCGAGCGTTCGGCGTCGGCGCGGCGGTTCCGAAGTCGGCGGCGGCCAACGCGTCGCTCACCCGAGCGTCAGCCGCGTGCGTCGATGCCTAGCGTTGCGCTGATCGCGTCAGTCTGCGCGCACCGCGGTGCGCTCGCACAGCGGCAGCCAACGGTCGCGCGGCTTCCATTCCCACACGATGCGCTGGGTGCGGCCATCGGCGCTGAAGTCGATCAGCGCACGTTCGGTCGGGCCTTCGAAGGTCCAGCGCCGTCCATCGACATTGACCTCGTAGCGGCGTTCGAAGCCGTGATTCTCGAACGCGGCGGCGAACAAGCGGCCGCTGTGCGCATCGACGCCCATCACGCTCAGCGTGTCGAGCGGGTCGGCGCCGATGTGGGCCTTCTCGTCATGAACGAGAAAAAAGCGCCCTGTGTGCCAGCGCGCCGAATGGCTACTCTTCCAAGGTTTCGCGCCGGCTTTGGGGTCGGCGATCGACTGCGTGGAACTGCCGTACGCGCGGCCCTCGGCGCGCCACTCGCCGACGAACATGTCGAGCGCGTCGTGCAGTTGCGAGCGCACCGGCTGGGCACTCGGCAGCGTCGCCGGCGCGGCTGTGGCCGTGGTCTTCAGAGCGCCGTTGGCGTCGATGCTCTTGACGATCGCATCGCGCACGACCTTGTCGGCGATGGCCGCCACGGCCGGCGATGTGACGGGGATCGTGCCGGTGACCACGCGCGGCTGTTCCTGCGCATGGGTGACCTTGGCATTCCACGTGATCGCGTCGTCGCCGACGTCGAAGTCGCCCTCGTAGGTGTAGACCTTGCCCGACAGGCCGTTCTCGTGACTGGTCGGCTCGATGTGCATGAATGCCTCCTGCGTCCTGCATTGGGACCGTGCAGACAGCGTAGGCGCCCGGTGCGGTGCATCGATAGCGGTCAGGGCCGCCCGTGCCCGTAGGCTTTGGCCTACGCGCCCGAGGCGAGTGCGCTCGACCGAGGTGCTCGACGCGGTGCTCAACCGGTGCGAAAGGGTCGCGGCTCGGCTTCGCTGCGTCCGGTCTCGATGCGTTCGTACTCCGAGATCACTTGCGCGCCGAACAGCAGCAGCGTGGCCGCGACCTCGAGGCTGAGCAGGACCACGATGGCGGTGGTCAGCGAGCCGTACACCAGGCTCACCTGCGACAGCGTGCTGAAGTACCACACCAGCAGATGGCGCGAAAGCTCCCACAGCGCGGCGGCCGTGATGGCGCCGAGCAGCGCGTGGCGCAGCGCCAGCCGGCCCACCGGCATCACCAGGTACACCGAGGCCAGCACGAACACCTCGCCGACGAAGCCGAGCAGATAGAGCATCACGCCCGACAGGCCGCGCAGCGACCAGTCGCGGCCGAACAGCTCGACGCTCTCGTCGCCCATCGCTTGCAGACTGCCGGTGACCAGCGTGACCAGCAGCAGGCCGACGCCGAGCGCCAGGATGTAGGCATAGGGCAGCAGCGCCGACACCGCAAAGTGGCGCCGTCGCACGGCCACGCGGTGCAGAAAGATCACCGACATCGCGTTCTCCAGCACGGTGAAGGCGAGCGAGCTGAAGAACAGCATCGTGGCCAGCAGCACCCAGCCGATGAACTCGCGGTGCGTCACGAACTTGTTCAGTTCGCCGACGATCGCCTGCGACTGGCCGGGCAGCAGCCACCCGAGATAGCGCCCGATCGTGGCCATCAGTTCAGCCGGCTCGATCACGTGCGACAGCGCGATCACGATCAGGATCAGCAGCGGCACGATCGACAGCAGCGCGTAGTACGCCACCGCGCCAGCCAGCAGCAGGCCCTGGTTGGCGCGGAACGCCTTGAGCGTTTGCAGCAGGAACGAGCCCGGATGGGCCCAGACGTGGCGCGCTTGAGGGCCGGCGAGCTGCATTGTGTGTGCGGTCCAAGGCAGCAGGGCAAGGCGCGTGCCGCGGGCGCGCCGTTTGCTGGACGAGGCAAACCGGCCTCCGCCTGCATGCCTCGTCTTCCTCGAATTGCGCAACGCATCGCGCTGATCAGCGCGGTGCTGCTGGTCACCGCGCTGGTGGCGGTGCTGGCCTTGCTCGACCCCAGCGCGCACAAGTCGCGCATCGAAGAGGCGGCGTCGCGCACGCTCGGCATGGAAGTCACCGTGAACGGTCCGATGGCGCTGCGCTGGCGGCCCACCGCCTACCTCGTGCTGCGCGACGTGCGCGCGCGCAAGGCCGGTGCCGACATCCTTGCCGCCAAGGAGGCGGTGGTCGGTCTGAGCCTGGCTTCGCTGCTGGGTGGGCGGCCGCAGGTGCGCAGCGTGGCGATGCACGACGGCACGCTGGCCATCGTGCGCGACGCCAACGGGCGCTTCAACTTCCAGAAGGACCCGGTGCCCGGTCAGGCCCGGCCGGCGCGCGATCTGCCCGACGTGTCGTTCTCGCAGGCGACGATCACGTACAGCGATCCTCGCTTCGAGCGGCGCATCGAGGCCCGCGGCTGCCAAGGCGAGATCGGCGAGCTGCACACCGCGGGTGGCGAGCGTCGCCTGCTGGCCGGCCTGTCGTTCGATGGCGAAGCCGCGTGCGCCGACGTGCGCAGCGGCGAGATGGTGCTGGCCGACGTGCGCATGGCGGTGCGCGCGAAAGACGGCGTGTTCGACTTCCACTCAGATCCGCACGCGCTTGTTCGATGTGCAGGGCAGCGGCCGCGCACGCGCCGACTTCACCGGCGCGGCGACGGCGTATCAGGTCGAGTACACGCTGCCGCAGTTTCCCGTCGAGCAGCTGCTGAAGGCGATGTCGTTGAAGCCAGTGGCCTCGGGGCGCATGGACCTTACGGCCAAGCTCGCGATGCAGGGCCGCACCACGAAGGAGCTGGAGCAGACGGTGGCGGGCACGGTGTCGCTGCGCGGCCAGGGCCTCACGTACCACGGCGGCAACCTCGACGAGCGCTTCGAGCGCTTCGAGGCGAGTCAGAGCCTCAATCTGTTCGATGTCGGGGCGATGATGCTGGCCGGACCGGCCGGCTTGTTGGTGACCAAGGGGTACGAGTTCGTCAGCGTGGCCCAGGGCACGCCAGGCAAGAGCGAGATCCGCACGCTGGTGTCCGACTGGGTCGTCGAGCGTGGCGTCGCGCGGGCGCGAGACGTGGCCATGGCCACGCCGGCCAACCGCGTGGCGATCAAGGGCGGCATCGATTTCGTGAACGACCGTTTCCAGGGCATGACGATCGCCGTGGTCGACGCCAAGGGCTGCGCCAAGGTGCAGCAGCAGGTCAAAGGCACTTTGCACAAGCCGCAGGTCGAGAAACCCAGCGCCATCGAAGCCCTGACCGCGCCCGCGGTGCAGTTGCTCAAGAAGGGCGCGGAGCTGATCGGCGGCGAATCGTGCGAGGTGTTCTACGCCGGCGCGGTGCCGGCGCCGTCTTCGCCGAAGTGAGATCCCGCCGCGGGCCGCGTTGCCCGCGACGCACAATGGCCGGCATGTTCGCCATCCCGACGATCGAGACCCCGCGCCTGAGCTTGCGTGCCTTCCGCCTGAGCGACCTCGACGCGTATGCCGCGATGTGCGCCGATGCAGAGGTGATGCGCCACATCGGCAGCGGCGGCATCGTGGGGCGCGACGTGGCCTGGCGCCACATGGCGCTGTTCCTCGGCAGCTTCGCGCTGATCGGTTGCGGCATGTGGGCCATTCAGCGGCGCAGCGACGGCGCACTGATCGGCCGCGCCGGCTTTCTCAACCCCGAGGGCTGGCCGGGCTGCGAGCTGGGCTGGCTGCTCGCCCGCGACGCCTGGGGGCAGGGTTATGCCCAGGAGGCGTCACGCGCGGCACTCGACTTCGGGCGTCGCGAACAAGGCTTGCGCGAACTGATCAGCCTGATCCGGCCCGACAACCGCCGCTCGATCGCGCTGGCCGAACGGCTCGGCGCGCGTTGCACCGGGCCGATCGATTTCATGGGCGGCACGTCGCTGCGGTACCGCCACGCCGATTGAAACCAAGCGTGGCGGGGCACGGGGATTGCCGGCGCGAGGTCTTCGTCCATCAGCCCGGAGTGCCCAGCGAATGTCCGTGACCGTTCCGACCTTGACCGATGTGGTGGTGGCACCGAGCGCACCGCCGCAGCCGCAGCAAGCCCGCGTGCCGCATCAGGGCGTGGTGCGAACGCCGCCGGCGCCGCAGCCGCGCGCGCGGGCCCGCCAGGGCTCGGTGCCGGCGCTGGCCATCAGCGTGCTGGCGCTCGGCGCGGTGGCGTGGGGTGCACTGACGATCGCTCGGCTGGCGATCGGCCCCTGGGTCGTGCGTCGGGCGCACATGGAGCGCCTGCACGCCGATGACTTTCACATCGGCAACCTGCACATCGACGAGCCGCACGCGCGGCCAAGGCGCTGAGCCGCGCTCAAGCGCTGGCTGCGCGGCGTTTCAGGAGTAGCGCGCGAGCGCGAGCGCAGCCGCGACGACGGCGAGCGCCAGCAGCACCACGCCGATCAGGCCGGCATGGCGGCGTGCGCTGTGCTTGCGGTAGGCCTGCACGCGGTGTGCCGCGCGGCTCGGCTCATCGAAGGTGGATTGTTGGCTCATGAACCACGCGCCCGAAGTTGTCGACAGCGCCGCCACACCGGAGTGCCCGAAGTTCGTCTCACCGAAGCCGGTGGGCCGCTCGTCGGAGGGCTCGTTGTCGTAGTCGTACACGTACAGCTTGTGTCGCATGGACCAAATTGTCCCGGCCACAGTGCGCATGGCCATCCTCGGATTCGGGGATGGGGACCACGATGGGCCCCGGTTCGTGACGGAGCTGACGCGCGACGCGCGCCGTCACCCCACGAGCAGGCGGTCGAGTTCGTCCATGTCGACCGGCTTGACGGCGTGGGCGTCGAAGCCGGCCGCGGCGCTGCGTGCGCGATCGCGCGCCTGGCCGTAGCCGCTCAGCGCGACCAGCCGCATCGAAGGGTGCTGCTGCCTGATGCGGCGGGCGACTTCGAATCCGTCCATGCCGGGCAGGCCCAGGTCGAGCAGCACCACGTCGGGCGCGAAACCCGCCACCGCTTCCAGCGCCGCCTCGGCGCAGTACACGGTGCGTGTGGCGTGGCCGTGCACGTCCAGCCACAACGTGAGCGTGTCGGCGGCATCGTGGTTGTCATCGACCACCAGCACGCGCCGTCGCTGCGCCCGGGCTGCCGCCGGCGGCGCGGCCTGCAGCGTGTCGCGCACACGCGGCAGCCGGATCGTGACGGTGGTGCCTTGCGCCTCGCCCGCGCTGCTGCAGCCGATGCTGCCGCCGTGCATCTCGATCAGCTGCCGGCAGATCGCCAAGCCGAGTCCCAGGCCGCCTTGCGAGCGGTCCATCGAGCGTTCGCTCTGCGAGAACAGATCGAACACGCGCGGCAGGAAGGCCGGCGCGATGCCCACGCCGTTGTCGCGCACCTCGATCACCGCGTCGCCACCTTCGGCGCGCATCTGCAGATGGATCTCGCCGCGCGGCGGCGTGAACTTGGCGGCGTTGATCAGCAGGTTGGTCACGCACTGCTCGAGGCGCACGCGGTCGGCACTCACGTGCAGCGCCTCCGGCGCGGCTGTCACGTCGACGCGGTGGGCCTTCTCGCGCATCAGCGGGCCGGTGCTCTGCAGCGCGGCCTCGACGCACGCCGCCACCGACACCACCTCGCGCTGCAGTTCGATCCGGCCCTGCGTGATGCGCGCCACGTCGAGCAGGTCATCGAGGATGCGCGACAAGGTGCCCGACTGGCGCTGGATGATGTCGACCAGCGCGCGCTTGCGCGCGTCGCCGTTGAGGAGCATGGCCAGCACCTCGGCCGCGGTGCGGATCGGCGCCACCGGGTTGCGCAGCTCGTGCGCCAGCATCGCGAGAAACTCGTCCCGGCGCCGGTCGGCGTCCTGCAGCGCCGACTTCATTTGCTTCAGCTCGTTCAGTTCCACCTTGGCGGGGGGGATGCCGCTGGCGATCAGCACCCGCTGCACCGGCCGGCCTTGTTCGTCGTGCACGAAGTTGCCGAACAGGTGCACCCAGACCTCGCCGCCGCTCTTGTGCAGGAACCGCTTGTCCAACGTGTAGTGCGGCAAGGCGCCGTCGAGCACGCGCTGGCTGACATCGAGCTCGGCCTGCAGGTCGTCGGGATGCGTGCTGTTCTGCCAGGTCCGCGTGAGCAGTTCGTGGGCCTCGTAGCCGAGCAGCGCGCAGAACGACTTGTTCGCGTAGACGAACTCGCCGGCCGGCGCGACGTGGGCCACGCCCACCGGCGCGTCTTCGATCAGGGCGCGTTCGCGCCGCTCCTGTTCGGCCACCACCTGGCGCCGTGCGGCCTCGAGTGCACGGTTCAGCGCCTCCAGCTCATGGCGCTTCTGCTGCATCGCGACCAGCACCGCCACTTTGCTGCGCAACACCTCCGGCGCCATCGGCATCGACAGGTAGTCGATGGCGCCCAGCTCGTAGCCCTTCAGCAGGTCGATCTCGCCGGAGTGCGCCGCGGTCACGAAGATGATTGGCGTGGCGCCGTAGCGCGGGTGCTGGCGCACCAGTCGCGCCACCTCGAAGCCGTCCATTTCGGGCATGTGCACGTCGAGCAGGATCACCGCGAACGGCTGCTCCAACACCCGCTCGAGCGCCTTGGCGCCCGACGACGCCTTGACGCAGCCGACGCCCAATCCATGCAGCATGGCTTCGTAGGCCAGCAGGCGGCCGGGCTGGTCGTCGACGAGCAGCACCTGCGCCTGGGTGGCCTCGGAGCCGGTCGGCCCGATCGGCACGCGGCGCCTCGGTGCGAGGAGCGCCGTGCGGTCTTGTTGTTTTCAGCATCCCGACCCCCAGCCCTGTGGGCAAAGCAAAGCAGGCCGCACAACCGGGCAGCCGTGAGGCCGCGGGCATACGACATGCCCGAAAAGGCCGATCGCCCGCCGCCCGGCATGCGCGCAGCGGGCACTTTTGCTTTGAGCCAAGCAGTTTCTCCATGGCCTTGCGCCCCGCCGACACCGACTCCCGCCCGCGCACCCGTGCCCAACCGCGACCGACCCCGCATGCCCCTTTGATGCCAGAACTTGCAAGCGATACCCCGAAGCTGCATGCCTTTTTGCTGACTCTGAGCGACAAGCTGCGCTTCCTGGCCGACCCGGTCGAGATCCAATTGGAAGCCGCCAATGCGCTCGGGCGCTTTCTCGGTGCCAGCCGCGTCGGCTACGCCGAGGACCAAGGGGACGGCACCATCTTGGTGACGCGGCACTTCGTGGACGGTGTGCCCGGCATCGAGGGGCGCTACCACTACGACGACTATGGCCCCGGCGTGCAGCCGGCGCTGCTGGCCGGCCACGCGCTGGTGCGGCCCGACGTGGCCCACGATGCCACGCTCGGCGACGCCGAGAAGCGCGCGCACGCGCAATGGCAGTCGGCCGCCTCGCTGAACGTGCCGCTGATCAAGGCCGGCCGGCTGATGGCGGTGTTGTTCGTGCACTACCGCGAAGCCCATCCGGATCTGCAGGCGCAGGTGGCGATGGCCGAGGCGGTGGCCAGCCGCACCTGGGAGGCGGTGGAGCGCGCGCGCGCCGAGGCCGCGTTGCGTGCCAGCGAGGAGAAGTACCGCACGCTGTTCACCAAGATGGAGGAAGGCTTTGCGCTGTGCGAGCTTGCTGCGCGATGCGGACGGCCAGCGCGGTGGACTACCGCTGGCTCGAGGTCAACCATGCGCTGGAGCGCGTGAGCGGCGCCAAGCGCGAGCAGGTCGTCGGGCGGCGTGCCAGCGAGCTGCTGCCCGACGAGTACAAGCGCTGGCTGAAGGTGTACGCCGACGTGGTCGACCGCGGCGAAGGCGGGCGCTTCGAACGCGAGTCGACGCAGCTGCAGCGTTGGTTCGATCTGAAGGTGGCGCCGCATGGCGGCGCGATCGCTTCACCGTCTTCTTCGACGACATCACCGAGCGCAAGCGCACCGAGGCGGCGCTGCGCCAGTCGGAATTGCGCCTGCGCAAGGCGATCTCGATCGACACCGTGGGGGTGCTGTTCTTCTGCCTCGACGGGCGCATGCTCGACGCCAATCCGGCCTTCGAACGTTTGACCGGCTACAGCGTCGACGCGCTGCGCAGCACGCTGCACTGGGAGTCGCTGACACCGCCCGAGCACCTGGCCGCCACGCAGCGCGCCGCCGAGGAGCTCGCCACGCGCGGCGAGACCGCACCCTACGAGAAGGAGTTGATCCGCAAGGACGGTTCGCGTTTCTGGGGCCTGTTCGCGCCCACTCGGCTGAGCGGCAGCGGTACCGACTCCGAGTGCGTGGAGTTCGTCATCGACATCACCGCGGCCAAGCGGGTCGACCAGGCGCTGCGCGAGGCCGACCGCAACAAGGACGAGTTCCTGGCCACGCTGGCGCACGAGCTGCGCAACCCGCTGGCGCCGCTGGCCAACGGGCTGCACCTGGTGCGGCTGGCCGGCGCCGACAACCCGCGGCTGCAGCGCACGGTGGAGATCATGGACCGCCAGCTCGGCCACATGGTGCGGCTGGTCGACGACCTGCTCGACGTGGCGCGCATCAGCATGGGCAAGATCGAGCTGCAGCGCGAGCGCGTGGCGCTGAGCGAGGTGATCGCGTTGGCGATCGAAGGCCTGCAGGCGCCGCTGGAGCAGCGGGAGCAGCGCCTGGAGGTGTTGCCGAGCCGGCACGAGCTGTACGTGGAAGGCGACCGCGTGCGCCTGACCCAGGTGTTCTTCAACCTGCTGTCCAACGCGCTCAAGTACACGCAGCGAGGCGGCCGCATCCAGGTGCGCATGGAGGCCGACGGCGAACAGGCCGCGGTCGGCATCAGCGACACCGGCATCGGCATCCCGGGCTGGGCGCTGCCGCATGTGTTCGACCTGTTCTCCCAGGTGCGCATCCACCAGGAGCAGTCGGAAGGCGGTTTGGGCATCGGGCTGTCATTGGTGCGCAGCCTGGTGGCGCTGCACGGCGGCGCGGTCGAGGTGCACAGCGACGGGCCGGGCCACGGCAGCACGTTCACCGTGCGGCTGCCGCGCGTCGACGGCCAGTGGCCATCGATCCAGGACAGCGGCCACGGCGACATCGTGCCGAAGTCGAATGCGCTGCACGTGCTGGTGGCCGACGACAACGAAGACGCGGCGATGACGTTGGCCTCGCTGTTGGAATTCGAGGGTCACCACGTGCATGTCGCGTTCGACGGCGCGCAAGCGGTGGCCAGCGCCGAGGCACAGCACCCCGACGTCGCGTTCCTCGACCTCGGCATGCCGCACATGGACGGCGTGGAGGCGGCGCGCCGACTGCGCGCGTTGGAGGCAACGAAGGGCCGCTCCCGAGTGGACTCAGCCCCCCCGGCGGGCCGCGGCGAGCATTCGCCGCCCGGGGGCGCAGACGGCAACGAGCGCCACATGCTGATCGTGGCGCTGACCGGTTGGGGTCAGGAGAAGGACCGCGACCGCACGCGCGAGGCGGGCTTCGACGCTCACCTCGTCAAGCCGCCGCGCCTGGCCGATCTGGTCGAGGTGCTCAAGCGCGCGCAGCGCGCTTGAGGGCCGCGCGCGGTGCTGCTTCGTCAGTGGTGATGGCCGCCGCGGCCGTTGCCGATCTGCCCGCGGATCTCGCCGCCCGGTGAACGGGTGGTGTGCACGTTCACGTAGGTGAGCCGCTCGCGCAGGGCGTCGACCAGGCGGTCGATCTGGCCCGGCGCGATGCCTTGCGCATCGGGGCCGATCACCGTCGCCGTCTCGATCAGTCCGCTGATCGTGCCCGAGCGCAACGGGCAGGCCTGCGTGTTGGCCGGCGGATTGGGCAGGTTGCTGCACAGAAACACCGAGATGGCGCCGTTGACCAGCGGCTGGCCGACGTGGATGTGCGCCTGCGTGACGTCGGCCTGCAAGCCGGAGTAGCTGAGTTCGTAGCCAATGGTGTTGCCGCCAGGGTAGACCAGCAGCCGAAGCTGGCCCTTGCCCGGGGTGGACACCACCGGCACCTCTTCGTCGCCGCTCAGGTCGGCGTTCAGGAAACGCGGACCGGTGGCGAACGCGGCGCCGGCGGCCACGGCCAGGCCCAGCAACAGCCAGGGGGAACGGCTCTTCATGGTGTCTCCTTTTGTCGGGGTGGGGAACGGGACCTGTGTACGCCGCGCCGGCCGCGGCCATTCCGCCCGCCCCAACTTCTCGTGTGGGCGGCCTGCTGCAGCGATGTCGCTGCGATCCAAGACGGCACCCCCAGCGGCGTGCGACGCTGGTTCGATGGATGCAGACCTTGCCGTGCTGCGCGCGTTCTTCGCCCGCGCGCCCTTCATGGCCGACCTCGGGATCGAGCCCTTCGAATGCGAACCCGGCCGCGTGCGCACCCGCATGGCCGTGCAGCCGCGCCACCTGCAGCACAGCGGCGTGGTGCATGCCGGTGTGCTCGGCACGATGGCCGACCACACGATGGGTGCGGCGGCGCAGGCGATGACCGATCGGCTCGTGCTGACCGCCGAGTTCAAGCTCAGCCTGTTGCGCGGCGCGCGCGGTCAACACCTGGAGTGTCACGGCACGGTGCTCAAGCCCGGCCGCCTGCTGATGTTCACCGAAGCCGAGGTGTTCGTGGTCGACGGCACGGCGCGCACGCTGGTGGCCAAGACAAGCGCGACGATGGCAGTGACGACGGCTTGATCGCGTCGCGGTGTGCGACGATGGCCATGCCATGCGCACCAGCCCGAGCCTTGCCCCGCCGACCCCCGTGGGGATGGCTGCCGCACCGATCGGTGCACTGCGCGAGCCACGCCTTCACGGCGACGTGGCCGCGTTGGGCTGGTTGCTGCCGTCCGCCGGGCACGGAGGCCGCGATCAGCTCGTGCTGCCGATCGATCTGTTCCTGCTCACGTTGCAGGGCGACGATGCCGATGGCGAGTTCGACCTGCGCGTGAGCCTGCTGCGCGCCGGCCCGGTGCCGTTCCGCGCGCAGCGCCGCGGCACGCTGACTTTCGCGCTGCTGAGTCCCGCCGCATTGTTGCGGCTGCTGCGCGCGCCCTTGCACGGCCTCGGCGAGCGCCGCGTCGCGTTGGCACGGTTGTGCGGCACGACCGCCGTGGCCGCCTTGCGCGATGCGCTGCGGGGCGCGGTGGATCCGCTGCCGCGCACACAGCTTTTCGGCCGCTGGATCGAGGCGCGCCTGCACCAGCGTGTAGGCTGGAGCCCGGCGCAGGCGCGGGTGGCCGATGCCGCAGCGTGGCTGCAGCGTGAAGGCGGCGCGTTCGCCAGTGCGGTGCTGCGCCAAACCCTCGCGGTATCGACGCGCCAGCTGGAACGCGACTTTCGCACCTGGCTCGGCGTGTCGCCGGCCGCCTATGCCCGCCTGGTGCGGTTCCAGCGCGTGGCGCGGGCGGTGGTCGATGGCGCACCGCTGGCCGACGCGGCCAACGCCCACCACTACTGCGACCAGTCGCACCTCAACCGCGAATTTCGCGAGTTCAGCGCACTCACGCCGCGCGGGTTCGCGCAGCTGGCGCGGCCGCCCAGGCGCCGCGCCGAGCAGCAGGCGCTGGCCGGACGCGTGTTCCTGCTCGACACGCCGCCCGACTACAAGCCGGTCGGATAGGTCTCGGCCGCCTCGCGCAGCGCGGGTTCCTCGCGCTCGTCGAGCGGCACCACGGCGCTCGAGCTGTCGATGTGGATCAGCGCATCGAACTGGCGCGGCAAGGTGGCGTGGAAGTAGTGGCTGTGCAGCTCGGTGTCGGGTCGGTAGATCACACCGATCGCGCGCTCGCGGCGCGGCGCCATCAGCACCTGTTGCACGGGGACCGCGTCGCGCATCGGCAGCATGAACTTCGGCAGGCCGGTGGCATGCAGCAGCCGCTCGTAGCTGTCGGCGCGTGCCGGCACCACGGCCTTGCGTTCGTGCGGCCCGTCCCAATCGCTGGCGGCCATCACGTGACCGTCGTGCGTGGTGAAGCCCACCAGCACGCACTGATCGCCATGGCGCTGGCGCACCAGCTGGCCGAGGTTGAGCTCGCCGCGCCGTTGGCCCATCTCGGTGGCGCGCGCGTCGCCCAGGTGCGAGTTGTGCGCCCACACCACGATCTTGGGCGGGTGGCCGTCGCGGCCGATGTGGCGTTCGATCTCGCCCAGCGTCTCGGCCATGTGGCGGTCGCGCAGGTTCCACGACGACTCGTCGTTGCGGAACACGGTGGAGCGGTAGTAGGCCTCGGCGTTGTTGACCAGGCGCGCGTTCTGCAAGGCATCGAACGCCGCCTCCACGTCGTACGGATCGTGCGTGCGCTTCGCGGTGTGGCGCCGCATGTCCACCAGCATCGCCAACACCTGCTGCCGGCACGAGACCGTCACGTCGAGTCCGGCCAGCAGGCTGTAGCGCTGCGTGTCGCCGTCGAAGTGGTCGAAGCAGGCATAACGCGCGCGCGCACGTTCGGCAGCGGCCGGGTCGGTGCGCGCCAGGTAATCCATCACCTCCACCATCGACGTGCGCAGGCTGTAAAGATCGAGCCCGTAGATGCCCACGCGCCGATCCTCGCTGCGCTGCAGGTTGAACGCGCGCAGCCAGTCGATGAACGCCACCATGTCGGTGTTGCGCCACATCCAGGTGGGAAAGCGCCGATAGCCGGTGAGCGCAGCGGCCGCCGCGCGATCGTCGCCGTCGCCGCGCACGAAACGATTGAGCCGGTACGTGTCGGGCCAGTCGCCTTCGATCGCCACAGCGTCGAAGTCGAGCTCCTCGATCAGCCGGCGCGTGATCGCGGCGCGCTCGGCGTAGAACTCGTGTGTGCCGTGCGATGCCTCGCCGAGCAACACGTAGCGTGCATCGCCAATCAGCCGAAGCAGCGGGTCGTGGTCCCGGGCACCGTCTTGCAGCGGATGCGCATGGCGCCGCAACGCGTCGACGGGAGAAGGGTTGTCCATGCCCGGGCACAGCAATCGCCGTTCCTGTTCAGCCACCCCGATGCGGCACTGCTTTTGCCACTTTTATTAGGGCTGACAACCCGGTTCAGGCCATCCCATGCCGGATACGACTCGCTCGAGCGAAGAACAGGCGCGCGTGGCCACGGTGCGCGCGATGTACGAGGCCTATGTCCACCAGGACCGCGCGGCCATCGAGCCGCTGCTGGCCGAGGCGTTTCACTTCACCAGCCCGCTGGACAATCGCATCGACCGCGCCACCTACTTCGAGCGCTGTTGGCCGACCAGCAAGACCATCGAAGGCTTCGACTTCGTCGCCGTGGCGCCAAGCGGCAACCGTGTCTTCGTCGTGTACGAAGGCCGGCGCAAGGGCGGCAAGCGCTTTCGCAACACCGAGGTCTGCCTGTTCCAGGGGCGCCAGGTGGTGGAGGTCGAGGTGTACTTCGGCTGGGACCTGCCGCACCCGGCGCCCCCGGGCTCGTTCGTCGACACCATCGGTTGATGCAAGGTGGCCGATCCCGATCCGCGCCTGCTGTCGGCATTGACGACCGAGCACTTCGTGCTGCAAAGCGCGATCAACGCCACCGTGTCGGAAGCCGGCGCGCGCAGCACGCTGTACATGATGGCGCTGTCGAGTTCGCTGGTGGCGGTGGGTTTTATGGCACCGTCGTCCGAAGCGCTGATGCCGTTCCTGTCGATCGTGCTGCCGACCTTGTTCATGCTGGGCGTGTTCACCGTGATCCGCCTGATCGACACCGCGCTCGAGGCGCAGCAGTTCCTGGCCGGCATCGCGCGCGTGCACGCCCACTACCGCACGCTGTCGCCCGAGGCGGCGCGGGCCTTCGCGCCGCACCTGCAGCGCTGGCCCGAGACCGACAACGAGCCGTCGCTCGGGCTCGGGCGCTTCATGGCGCTGCTCGGCACGTCGGCGACGATGATCGCCTGCACCAACAACCTGCTGGCCGGCGCCGGCGTGGCATTGCTGCTGGCGCAGGGTCTCCACACCGAGCGCACGCCCGCCGTTCTGGCGGGCTTGTTGGCCTTCGCGGTGCTGTCGGTCGCGTTCTACGCATTCGAGCGCTGGCGCTTCGATCACATGAAGCCAAGGCTGGGCCAGTTCATGCCGGTGAAGGGCCGCGGCTGACGGTTAGGGCGTCAAGGCATCCGGCTTGCCGCAACCTCGGGGACCCCGAAGCAGGAGCACGGCCATGTCTGTCAAACCCTCCGACATCAAGATCCCGGGCACGCTCAAGCGCTCGCCGAAGAAGGCCCAGCGCACCTATGCCAAGACGCTGGCCGCCGCCGAATCGGAATACGGCGTCGGCGAACGCGCGTCGCGCACCGCGTACTCATCGCTGAAGCACAGCTACGAGAAGGTCGACGACCACTGGGAAGCCAAGGATCACAAGGGTCCGTCTGACCCGCAGGCGGCCAAGAGCGGGCGCGCGGCGCGCGAATCGACCCAGCCGACCTATGGCGGCGTCGACGTGCTCGGCCAGTCGCGCGATGCGCTGTACCAACGCGCCAAGGCGCTCGGCATCGAAGGCCGCTCGACGATGCGCAAGGACGAACTGGCGAAGGCAATCGCGCGCAAGCAGAAGTAGCGTTGCCGCGCGCCGGGCTTGGCATCGCGCGGCTTGTTTGATTCATCGGGCCTTGCGCGTCCCCCATCGTCGCGCTCGGTCCGTTGCGCTGCAGCGAACCTGGGGCGCTCTTGGTGGCCGGGACGCCAAGGGCGTCTGCGCCGCGAGCTACGATGGTGCCAATGATCCGGCCCGCACGATGAACTTCGCCTGGTCGCCCGAGCAGGTGCAGCTGCGCGCCGCGATCGAACGGGTGTGCACGCCGTTCGATGCCGACTACTGGCTGCGCAAGGACCGTGAGGGCAGCTTCCCCGACGATTTCCATCGCGCGCTGGCCGACGCCGGCTGGCTCGGCATCGCGATGCCCGAGGCCTATGGCGGTGCCGGCCTGGGCATCAGCGATGCGGCGCTGATGATGCACACCATCGCGGCCAGCGGCGCGGGCCTGTCGGGCGCGTCGGCGGTGCACATGAACATCTTCGGCCTGCATCCGGTGGTGGTGTTCGGCAGCGATGAGCAGAAGGCCCGCTGGCTGCCGCCGCTGATCGCGGGCCAGGACCGCGCATGTTTCGCGGTCACCGAGCCGGACAGCGGCTTGAACACGCTCAAGCTGAAGACGCGCGCCGTGCGCCAGGGCGACCACTACCGGGTGAGCGGGCAGAAGGTGTGGATCTCCACCGCGCAGGTCGCCAACAAGGTGCTGCTGCTGGCGCGCACCACGCCGGTGGAAGACGCGCAAGGCACCGAGGGCCTGAGCCTGTTCTACACCGACCTCGACCGCCGTGCGATCGAGGTGCGCGAGATCCAGAAGATGGGCCGCACGGCAGTCGACTCCAACCAGGTGTTCATCGACGACCTGCGCGTCCCGCTCGACGACCGCATCGGCGAAGAAGGCAAGGGCTTCAGCTACATCCTGCACGGGCTCAATCCCGAGCGCATCCTGATCGCATCGGAGGCAGTCGGCCTGGGCCGCGCGGCGTTGCAGCGCGGCGCGTCGTACGCAAAGGAGCGCATCGTGTTCGAGCGGCCGATCGGGCAGAACCAGGCGATCCAGCATCCGCTGGCCAAGTCATGGATCGAGCTCGAAGCGGCGCACCTGATGGTGCAGAAGGCCGCGTGGCTGTACGACCAGGGTCGGCCGTGCGGCGCCGAAGCCAACAGCGCGAAGTACCTCGCCGCCGAGGCCTGCTACCGCGCGTGCGAGAACGCGATCCTCACGCACGGCGGCATGGGCTACGCCAAGGAGTACCACGTGGAGCGCTACCTGCGCGAGGCCTGGATCCCGCGGCTGGCGCCGGTGAGCCCGCAATTGATCCTGTGCTTCATCGCCGAGAAGGTGCTCGGCCTGCCCAAATCGTATTGACCGTATTGACGCTCAGGCCGCGAAGCGCACCGCATCGCTGTTGGCGCCGCACAGCAGCACGCCGATGCGTTGACCCGGCTGCGCAGTGAACGCGCGGCTTTCCAGCGCCGCGAACGCGGCCGCGCCGCCCGGTTCGACCACCACGCGCAGCACGCGCCACAGCGTTTGTTGCGCCTGCTGGATCGCCGCGTCGCTGACCAGCACCGTGCGCTGCACGTGTGCTTGTGCGAGCGGGAACATCAACGCGCCCACCTGCTTGGGCGCCAGCGAGTCGGCCGCCACGCCGCCGGCCGGCGCGTCGACCGGATGGCCGGCGGCCATCGCATGCGCCAGCGTCGGTGCCGCCTCGGGCTCGACCGCGATCAACGCGGTGCGGCCGCGGTACCACGCGGCCATGCCGCCGATCAAGCCACCGCCGCCGACGGCAACCAGCACGGCATCGAGCCCTGGCGCCTGCTGCTCGAACTCCAGCGCCACGGTGGCCTGGCCGAGCAGCGTCTCGGGCTGGTCGAACGCATGGATCGGCAGGGCGCCGCTGTCGCGCTGCCATTGCTGGCTGGCGGCCAGTGCATCGGCGTAACGTTCGCCCACCACGTGGAGCAACGCGCCGCAGGCGCGGATCTGCGCCATCTTGACCGGCGCGCACACGCCCGGCACGAAGATCGACGCCGGCGTGCCCGTGCGCATGGCGGCGAACGCGACCGCCAGCCCGTGGTTGCCGCCGGAGGCCGCCACCACGCCGGCCGTGGGCACGTTGCGCGTGAGCAGGTGCGTGAACGCACCGCGCACCTTGAACGAACCGGCGTGCTGCAGGAACTCGAGCTTGAACACCAGCTGCACGCCCGGCAAGCCGACGTCGGCGCCGTCGACCTCGAGCACCGGCGTGCGGCGCACGTGGCCTTGCAGGCGCTGCAGCGCCTGCGTGATGCGCGATGGCGAAAGGAAATCAGGATCCATGGGTTCGATGCAGTGTAGAACGCAGCGCATGGCGCCGCGGCTGGCCCGCAGCGCGCCGCGCGTGCTCGGCTTGCCCACGCGGGCGGGGACGGGTCGAGCGCCTCGTCGCGCTCAGCGCGCCGGGCTGAACGCGAGCGGATCGGGGCGCGCGGTGCAGCGGAAGTTGGCCGCGCTGTTCGGGTCTCCGTTGCCGACGTAGCGCGCATACGCCGGATAACGGCAGGCGGGCATGCTGCGCCTCACCGAGAGGTCGCTCGGGCCCATCTCGACCGCGGTCACCGCATCGGGCGGCGTGCGGTTCTTCAGCACCCAATCCTCGAGCAGCGACAGCGTATCGAGCTGCGACGGGCCGGTCACGTTATGGCCGCCGCCGGCGCCGATGTACAGCCGCAGCACGCGGTCGGTGGCCGCCGGGCCCATCTTCGCCACCACGCTGCGCACGTACTCCGCCACCATCGGCGTGCCGACAGCGTTGTCGGCCGAGGGCTGCAGGATGATCAGCTTGCCGTTGCGCTTGGCCAGCGTGGTCAGGTCGGGGTCGGTGGCGTCGAACAGCGCCGACAGGTATTGGATGCGCTGCGCATGCGGCCGCGGGTCGAACAGGTAGGGGTCGAACTTCTCGTCGCGCACGATCGCGTGGCGCACCCAGAATGCCGCGAAGTTGAGGATCGCGCCGCGCTGCGGCTCGAAGCCGCGGCCCGCCGGCAGCGGTTGCGACGGCGGCACCGTGCCGACCGGATAGAACGCGTATTGGTAGCGCGGCGAGTCTTCGTCGCCGGTGACGCCGTAGCCGGCATAACGCGTCACGCCATGCGCCATCACCACCGCATTGGCCCACGGCTCGCGAATCGCGTTGACCGACGCGATCTGCGCCTCCGACAGGCAGCGCGTGCCGGCGCGGCCATCGGCGCAACGCAGCGCGGCAACTTCGTTGCGGCATTCCATGTAGCGCGCGATCACGCCGTCCTTCAAGCCATCGGCGTCGTCGCAGTTGGCGCGCGTCTGCTCGGCCAGCAGCTTGATCGCCGGCGCGTCGAGCCAGCCCTGGATCAGCTTGTCGCGCAGGTTGTTGTCGGCGAGATGGATGGTGTTCCACGCCAGCACCGGCGACACCGCGATGATGCCGTCGTAGTCGGCGCCAAAACGTTGCGCCGCGATCAGCGCCTCGCGCCCACCGGCCGATTCGCCCGAGAAGAACACATGCGTCGGCGCGCGGCCATACGCGGCCTGGATGATCTTGAGTGCCACGTCGCGGGTTTTCTTCAGCTCGTCGCCGCCCCAGTTGCGCAGCGCCTCGTCGCTGCGCATGAAGGTGGTGTCGGGATTCTGGTGGCCGCTGTCGCTGCCGAAGGTCACGTAACCCTGGCTGATCGGATACGGCCGGTCGAGCGGGATCGGGTCGAAGCGGCCCGAGGCCTTGTTGCCCGGCGCGGTGATCACCACGCCGTTCAAGCCGCCGCCGCCCGACTGCAGCGCGCGGCCGTTCCACTGCAGCGGCAGGTTGACCGCATAGCGGATCGGTGGCGCGTTCGCATCCACCGACACGATCGTGCCTTGCACGACGCAGCGCGGCGCGGTGGGCAACAGGTGTTCGCCATCGGGGTCGACGTAGGGCGACAGCTCGGGCATGCGGTCGGCCTTGTCGACGCGTGCACCCAGCGTCGGCAGCCCGATGTCGCTGGCCACCACGCGCACGCGGACCAGGTCTTCGCAGCGCTTCAGCGCCACCGGCTTGCTCAATGCGCTGTCGCGGCCACCGAACGGCAGCCAAGCGCAGCCCGCCGTGGCCAGCAACAGCAGCCAGCCGAGATGTCCGATGCGACGCATCCGCTCTCCTTGTTCTTGGTGCGGGCATGATAGGCATGCCGATAAACCGCGCCGCGATGACCGACTTTCAGCGTTCCGTTGCCTCTTTCCCGGCGGGATTGCCCGAGCGCATTCAGGATGCGTCCGCTTGGCGCGGGCCTTCGATGGCCGCGCGCTCCGACTGGGTCGAGCCGTTGAGCCCGGCCGAGCTCGACGAGCTGGCACGTGCCTGCGAGCCGTGGCTGGGCGAGGGCGCCGACCTCACCGCGTTGACACGCGAGCAGTTCGTGCTGCCTACGTTGTCGCTGCGCATGGCCCGCATGCGCCACGAGCTGCTCGACGGGCGCGGATTCGTGTTGCTGCGGGGCGTGCCGGTGGCGCAGTGGGGTCGGCAGCGTTGCGCGGTGGCGTTCTACGGGCTGGGCGCACACCTCGGCCGCGCGCTGTCGCAGAACGCGCAGGGCCACGTGCTCGGCCACGTGCGCGACGTGGGCCTGACATCGCGCGACCCCAACGTGCGCATCTACCAGACGCGCGAACGCCAGACCTTCCACACCGATTCGGCCGACATCGTCGGTCTGTTGTGCCTGCAGACCGCGCGGCGCGGCGGCCTGTCGGCGCTGGTGTCGTCGACCACGCTGTACAACGAACTGCGCGCACGCTCGCCCGAGCTGGCGGCGCGTCTGTTCGAGCCGCTGGCCACCGACCGCCGCGGCGAGGTGCCGCCGGGCGCAAAACCGTACTTCGAGATCCCGGTGTTCAACTGGTTCGCCGGGCGCTTGTCGGCGATCTACCAGCGACAGTACATCGACTCGGCGCAACGTTTCGACGACGCGCCGCGGCTGAGTGCACGACATCGCGAGGCGCTCGATCGGCTCGATGCATTGACCAACGATCCGAGTCTGCACTTCACGATGGCGCTCGAGCCGGGCGACATGCAGTTCGTGCACAACCACGTGCTGCTGCACGACCGCACCGCGTTCGACGATTGGCCTGAACCCAAGCGACAGCGCCATCTGCTGCGCCTGTGGCTGGCGCCTGCCGATGCGCGGCCGCTGCCGGCGGTGTACGCACAGCGCTATGGCGGCGTGACACCCGGCGCGCGCGGCGGTGTGCCGAGCGCCGATGGGCGATTGCGCGCGCCGCTCGACGGCTGAGTGCGCGCGAGATGGTCAGCCGCGCTGGTTGGCCTGCAGCAGGTCCGTCGGCGCGCCGCTCAGCATCTCGCCGAGCTGCCGCCAGATGGCGCGCGCGCTGGTGTCGGTGAATGCAAACGCGATCCAGCCGAAGCCCGCATGGCGCATGCCCACGCTGACACGCCCATCGGCGTCGCGCGTCACGTAGGCCTCGGGTTCGTCCTGCACGGTGAAAGTCACGGCATCCACCGCCTCTTCCTGTCGGCGCGGGACCTCGGGCTCCATCGTCGTGCGCACTTCGGCGAGTTGGTGGATCAACTGGTCGAGCTCCTGCGTGCCGAGCCGGGCCGCGCGGATGCGCAACAGACCGTCAGCATCCATCTCGATATCCATCGGTCTTGTCTCCATCCGAATCGGTGTCAACCCGCAGAGTAAACCCGGAACGCGATCACGTCGCATCGCAATGGCTGACAAAAGCGAAATGACCCCTGGTACAGAGACCTCCCCGCACGGCGCGACGAGGGAAAGCGACATTGCTGCGCTGCGATAGCCCGCTTCGGCCTCGGGGTCTTGTGCGTTAGGGATGCCACGCGGCATTCGGTTGACGCGGGTTGCGGCGCACACCACAGTGCCGGCCGGAAGGGGGCACCAGGAGCACACGATGCCATTTGCCGAACTGCGCCAGCGCATGGCGGCCGCGATCACCGCGTTCACCGACGCGGTGGCCGGGCGCGTGGCCCCTGGGCTGCCCTGGATCTACCTGGCGCTGCGCCGTGCGTTGATCCCCACGCTGGTGTGGTTGGTGGTGGCGGCGCTGTTCTTCGTCTTGCCGCAGAGCCGCGAGGTGTTGCACGGCCTGAGCGAACCGGTGCTGCAATCGTTCGCCGAGTTCGATCGCACCGACCGCAGCTCGATCAATTTGTGGGCGCTGATCTCCTATGTGGTGACCGCCGTCGTGCTCGGCTTCGCGATCTGGTACTCGGCGCGGTTGCTGTCGACGGTGGACGCCGACCGCGGCGCGCCCAACGCGCTGGAGGTCGAGCCTGGTCTCGGCGGCTTGAAGGTGGCGACCACCTGGTACCCGCGCGGGCTCGGCGTGTCGGCGCTGGCGGCGGCGATCGGCGCGCTGGTCTATGCCAACTACACGCCGCGCCTGTCGCAGTGGCTCGCGCTCGGCCTCGCGGTGCTCGCGATCGCCGGCCCGCTGCTGGTGGCCGTGGGCCGGCTGCTCGGCCGCGATGCGCCGTCGCTGAAAGGCAAGGTGTGCATCGCCATCGGTGCGCTCGCCGGCGTCATCGCCTTCGTGCTGCTGTGGATGCTGCACTCCAAGTGGCCGATCCGCCTGTGGTGCATCGGCAGCGCCACGCTGCCGGCGCTGCTGTTGTCGTTTCTGGTGCGGCGCCGGCGCATGTTCGCGCAGGCGAAGCGCCATGAAGGGCACGACGCGGCGCGTACGCGCGCCTTCGGTGATGCCATCGCGACCATCGTCGTGCTGGTGCTGGGCAGCGGCGTGGCGCTGCTCGCGCTCGCGCTGCTGCCGCCGGTGGTGATGCGCGCTTATGGCTCGGCGGCGGCGGCGCTGTTGTTCCTGGCCGCGGCCGCGCTCACGCTGGCGGGGGCGCAACTGGTGTTTCGTCGTTTCGCCAGCAACGTGCCGGGATTCACCACCGCGACGCTGGCCATCGTGGCGGTGTTGATCGCCTGGATCGGCGACGAAGACCTCGGTGGCGAGAAGCTCGCACCGAAGCCGCAGGCGCTGCTGGTGCAGAAGGCGACGCCGCCCGGCGCCGCGGCCAGCGCGCCGGGCCCGTCGCGCCCGTTGTACGTCAACGCCCATGGCGGTGGCTTGCGCGCCGCGGTGTTCACCGCACAGGTGCTGGCGCGGGCCGACGATGCGACCTGTGGCGGCTTCGGCAAGCAGGTGGCGGCGTTCAGCGGCGTGTCGGGCGGCAGCGTCGGCATCGCGACGTACCTGCTGGCGCGCCAGGAGCTGGCGGCGCGCGGCGGCTGGGGCACGTGTGCGCGAGATGCATCGGGCAAGCCGATCGACACGCCGCTGGCCGACATCGTGACCGGTGCGCTGGTGCAGGACCATTTGTCGCCGGTGATCAGCCGCATGCTGGCGGTGGACGCGCCGCACCTGTGGGGCTCGCCGGTGCGCGGGCAGGCGCTGCTCGACAGCTGGAACGGCGCGTTGATCCGTTCGCTGCAGGCGCGATTCGACGACAGCAAGGCCGACGACTTCGCGGCCTTCGCGCTGCCGATGGCGGCGCTGACCGGTGGCCTCGACGTGCCGCCCGCGGTGTACTTCAATGCCACCGATGCCGACAGCGGACACATCACGTGGTTCAGCAACATTCAAGGCGGCGTTGCGGCGACCTACCGGCAAGCGGCACGGCCGGTGCAGCTCTCGGTGGGGCAGGCGGTGCTGCACAGCGCGCGTTTCCCGATCGTGACGCCGGCCGGCGCGTTCGTCTCGCCGTGGGACGACAAGCACACCACGCGCCTGGTCGACGGCGGCTATGCCGACAACTCGGGTACGACGACCTTGTTCGATGTGTTCGCGCTCAGCGGCAACACGGCGCCGCGCGTGATCAACATCGACGGCAACCCGAACGCTGACTCGCCGTGCGCGAAAGACGGCGGCAACCCGCCTCTGCTCACCGGCGTGCGCGGCTTGCTGCAGGCGCGCACGGCGCATGCGTCGCGCGCGGTCGAGCGGCTCGGCGCGGCGCACCGAGACGCCGCTGGTGTCGGTACAGCTCGACCTCGCCGAAGCCTTGTCGCGCGAGCCGCCGCGCAGCCGCAGCGGCCGCGAGATCGACGTGTGCCGGCGCGTGGCGCGCGCGCAGCAGGCGCCGCTCGGCTGGTACATGAGCTACGAAGCGGCGGCGGTGGTGGCGAAGTCGGCCGAGTTCGGCGTCGAGCGCATCTGCAAGACGCTGCAGTTGCAGTGCGAACCGGCCGCGGTGAAGATGCCGCGCGCCGACTGACACGCGGCTCGGCGGTCAAGCCTGGCGGCTGCGCGGCTTGGTCGCACCCCGCAGCGCGACCTTGTGCACCTCGGGGCCGCCGATGCGCGCCACCTGGTCCCAGTCGCCGTCGCGCATCGCCGCAGCGAGCTCGATCAGGCGCTGCATCGCCACCGGCTTGACGGCATCGTCGCCGCGCCCGTCGGCCTGCAGCTTGTCGATCACGCGCAGCAGCTGGCGCTGCTGCGGCGAGATCGCGACCAGTTCGGCACAGGTGCCGATGGCCGAGCGCATGCCGATGCAGCGGCTCAATGCGCGTGCCGAGATCGGCATCTGGCGCAACACCTCGGGCGAGCCGCAGGCATCGATCGTGATGCCCAGCGTCACGCAGTGCGCGACCGGCTGCGCGACGGGCGGCAATTGTTCGATTACGTGGCTGCGCGCGCAATCGAGCCAGCACCGGCCAGAACGCGGCCAGCAGGGCGAGTCGCCACACCACGGCTGCGCGAAGGAAACTGCGGGTCATGATCGGCTCCCTGTGTGTTGTCGTCTGGGGCCAGTCTCCCGCTTGACCGACGGCGCGTGCAGTCCACCGTGCAGCAGCACGGATGGTCACCATTGACTGGGCGCAGCGGCCTTGCTGACTCGGACGATGGAGCCGGCTCGCCGGCACACGTTCAGTAGTAGCGCCGCCAGTCGAAGATCAGGCGCAGTCCGATCGAGTGGACCGTCTCCAGCTTCACCCCCGGTGCCCCCAGCGGGTAGGTCACCGTGGTGCTCTTCGGAACGTCGGCGGCGGCGTAGAGCTGGATCAACACGGCCGAACTCTGCTTGGTGTCGAAGGCGCGGTACGGGCGGTATTCCAGGATCGGCAGGTCAAACAGGATCGACTTGAAGTCGACCACGCGCGGTTCGGCGCCGGGCGTCGCGCCCGGCACGGCGATCGTGTTGTCGAAGCCGCCGTAGCCATAGAACGTGGCGCCGAGTTCGCGGCCGAGCACGAACTGGAAGCGCCCGAAGCGCGTGGCCCAGCCCGATTGCCACGGAATCAGGCCGCCGTTGCCGGCGGTGACCGCCATGCCCGTGTATGTTTCCGGGGAGATGAAGTACATGGGCGACGCGAACAGCAGGTCGCCCGGGATCAGGTAGAACGGCATGCGCAGCCGGCTCGAGATGCCGAAGCGCGAGCGGATCGCCGAGGCGCCGCCGGCCGCCTGCAGCGCGGGTGACGTGACCGCTGCGTCGTTGGATGAACCGGTGTCCCCGCGAACGCCCAGCGACGCGAAGACCAGGCCGTCGCCCGACTCGCCGATCACGCCGTCCAGACCGAAACCGGCACGCAGCGACAGTTCGGCGCCGGCGATGATGCCGTTGTCGGTGACCGTGGGGTCGTATCCGCCGTCGACCGTGCGCATGTCCGTGGCGCCGACGAAACCGATGAACGGCCCGACCTCGGCGCGAAAGCGCGGCATCGACCCGAGTCCGGGGCCGAGGCCGGGCACCGGTGTCGGCCCGAGCACCTCGGGCAGCAGGGCCAGAACCTCGGGCGTCACACGCACGCCGAGATCGCGTCGCGGCAGGACATTGTTCTTGCAGACGTCGAACCGGTCGGCTTCGGCAGGTGCTGCGGGGGTGTGCGGAACGCGTGCGGTGCGTTCGCGACCGGCCGCGTGGTCGATCAATTGCTCCAGGCTGATGCGCACCGCGCTGGCCGCCCGCTCGGCATCCTGCGGGCGCATGTGGGCGTCGCCCATCAACACCATCGATTCGCTGGTGCCCTTCCAGGTGAAGACTTCCAGGCCGGCGGCGTTGTAGTAGTCGTGCGTGCCCTTGCGTTGCGAGACGTCGCCCCAGGTGCCAGCGACGTGGCCGGCGGCGAAGGTGTCTTGCAGGAAGTGCAACGCGAAGGCTTCGTCGGCCATCATCGCGCGCGCGAGCGCCTGCCGCTGCGCCGGAGCGAGCGATTCAGTGGCCAGCCGCGTGGCCTTCTGCAAGGCGCTCAGGTGGAACCAGGCATAGACGCCGATCGCGCTGATCTCGGAGCCGACGCTGAGCGTCGACTCGGCGTACTCCCTCGGTGTGATGTCGGTGCGCGGCCGCGGCATCAGGAAGTGCGCGTTGTTCGAGCCGGCGCGGGTGGCGTATTCGGGATCGGCTCGCTGCAGCCGGGTGTCCGACGTGCGCAGGGCGTTCACGCGCTGCGCACGCAGCGCCTCGTCCTCCATCAGGCGCTGAAGATCGCGGACCAGGTCCATCCTGCTCACGTCCACTTCGGGCCGGGCCGTGACCGCGATCTGCCCGAGGTCCAGGCCCAGCTGCGCCGCCACATCGGCGACTTGCAGGATCCAATCGGTCGCGAGAACGTTGTCGAGCATGTTCTTGCTCGAGCATGCATGGTCGCCGGCGATGGCCGTCAGCGCTGCCCAGTCGATGCAGGCGGGTGCGACCCCTTGCTTGCCGTCGGCACTCTGTTCGCAAAGGCGCGGTTCGTGGCCCGTGCGCGCCTCGCGCCAGAGGCGCTCGAACAGGGACCTGCGCTCCGGGTCGAGCCGTTCGACCGCGAGCAGTGCGATCGCGCGATGTTCGGGGTAGACCCAAGCGTGGGCTGCGAGACAGCCCAGCGCAACCAGTGCGGCGAGCACTGGGGATCGAAGCGACTTCACCATGGGGCGATCTCCAAGACGATCAAACGTTGCGCCGCGCCGGTGGACGGGTCAGGCCGCGTGAGCGGCATGGCCGGCCGCTACCTGCCGCGCGCGGCAAGATCTTCTTCGACGAAACGAAGCACCGCCTCCATGAGTGCCTCGCGCGGATAGGCATTCTGCGTAACGAACAACGAACCGATCGTGTCGTGTGTGCGCGAAATGGGCACGGCGATCGCCCAGTGGTCCGCATTGAGGTAGCCGACCAGAGTGGAGCCCGGAATGACCTGGTCGTAGAAGATCACCTGGCTGTCGTTGCGGCCGTCGATCATGCTCAGCTTGTCCGCGCTCTTGCGCAGGATCGACGAAATGCGCTCGGGCTGCGGCAAGGTCACGACCGAGTAGGTCGGCACCTCGCGCGGCAAGGGGTTGCGCGCCAGCCAGGTCCTGCGCACGTCGGTGCGCAGGCTGGCCACACCGCCGCCGTCACCCGAGTCGCAGGTGGAACCGGGGAAGTGGCGCATCAGATCGGCCTGGTATTGCTCGGCTTGATTGGCGAGCGCCGAACCACCCACCGCCCCGGCAATGCTGATCACCGCTGCCACACGCGGGCGGATCTCCGGGTATGTGACGATCGCCTCGAGCGCGTCGGGCGTGCCCTTCGAATAGCCGACCAACACGAGGCGCGGCGCTCCTGACCCCAGGTCCATCGCCATCACCGCGTCGCGAATCTGGCGCGCGTTCTTGCTGGTGCCGGACAGGGCATCGACCTGCATCGCGCGCAGTTCGTAGCCGTACTTGCGCACATGCTGGTCCGTCGTGCCCGGGGCCTGCAACCACTTGGCGATGCAGTCCCAGCCGATGCCGGGGATCACCGCAGCGACCAGGCGGCGATTCGATGCGCCCAGCGGCACCGGCTGGCCGCTTGCGGCGGGCTCGCTGTCCAGACGGGTCAGCGCCTCGTCGCAAGGCCGGTGGTCGGGCACTTCGCCCGCACGCGCTTGCAGCACTGCGCAGTAGATCTCACGAAAGCGGCCGCGCTTGTCCTGCACGCCGGCCTGCGTCACAGGCGCCAGCACCATCGCAGGCGAGTCGGTGGAGAACGGCACGAGCGGCGAACCCGTGCAGCCGGCCAGTGCCACCAACCCCATGGCCACGAGCGTTGCAGCGGCACCCTGTCAGATCACCACCAGCGACCGGTTTCATGAAGAGGTGTTGCGCATGTTTGGCGACTCACTGGATGCCGTGTGTCACTTCAATCTATCAGACACCGAGACAAGCGGGGTCGGTGCGGGCTGCCGCAGACGTCGCCACCGCGCGCATCACGGCGCGCCCAACGCCCAGCGCGGGATCCAGGTGGTGATGGCCGGCACGTAGGTGATCAGCAGCAGCGTGACCCCCAACGGCACGTAGTACGGCAGCATCGCGTTCAGCACGTCTCTCATCGTCACCTTGGCGATGTCGGCCACCAGGAACAACGCCAGGCCCATCGGCGGCGTGAGCAGGCCGATCATCAGGTTGAACACCACGACCATGCCCAGGTGCACCGGATCGACGCCGGCGGCGACCAGCGGCTTGGCGATGATCGGCGCGATCACCAGGATGGCGGTGGTGCTGTCGAGGAACATGCCGACCACGATCAGCAGCACGTTGACCAGCAACAGCAGCACCAGCGGGTTGGTGGAGATCGACAGCATCCACTGCGTCAGCGTCTGCGGCACGCCTTCGACCGACAGGATCCAGCCGAACAGCGCCGCCACCGCCACGATCAGCAGGATGCCGGCCGACGCGCCGATCGTCTCGATCGCGGCCGCGCGCACGCCGCTCCAGGTGAGCTCGCGGTAGAAGAACATGCTGATCAGCAGCGCGTAGGCCACCGTCACCGCGGCGATCTCGGTGGGCGTGAAAAAGCCGGCCAGCATGCCGGCGATCAGGATCACCGGCGCCAGGATGGCCGGCAGCGCGGGCTTGAAGTCGCGCCACAGCTCGTGCCGCGTCGGCCAGCGCTCGGCGCGCGGGTACTTGCGCCGCACCGCGAGCCAGCCGGTCATCAGCATCAGCATCGCCACGCACACCAGCCCGGGCAGGATGCCGCCGAGCAGCAGCTGGATCACCGACACGCCGGTGACGGTGCCGTAGATGATCAGCGGAATGCTGGGCGGGAAGATCGGCCCGACGATGGCCGACGAACACGTCACCGCGCTGGCGAACGCCGGCTTGAAGCCCTTGGCGCGCATCGCATCGATCTCGATGCGGCCGATGCCGCCGATGTCGGCCAGTGCCGACCCCGACATGCCGGCGAACACCAGGCTGCCGAAGATGTTGACCTGCGCCAGCCCGCCGGGCAGCCGGCTCACGGCGGTGTCGGCGAAGCGGTAGATGTGCTTGGAGATGCCGGCGGCGTTCATCAGGCTGCCGACGAACAGGAACACCGGCACCGCGACCAGCGGGAACGAATCGAGCGCATACAGCGTGCGCTGCGCGATCAGGTCGAGCGGCAGGTCGTTGAGCAGCATGTACAGCACGCTCGGGATGCCGATGGCCAGCACCACCGGAAAGCCGAGCATGAAGAGCGCCAGAAAGGCGGCGATGACGACGAAGCCGCTCATGACGAATGCTGCTCCATCGCGTTTCGGTCGTGTGATCCTTGCGTAGAAGCGAGCGAGGCAAAGCCGCGGCCGGGTATGCGCCGGCGCTCGTGTACGGCGGTCGGCCCTGCGGGCCGACTTCCCTGCCGCTGCTCGATCGCATGGCCCGCGGCGAAACTCGCTGCGCTCACTTCGTTCGCTGCGCTCGAACAATCGCCGCGAGTCAGATGGTTGAAGCGCGCGCTGCGCGCGCGCGGCCACGCGATCTGCGCTCGCTCGGCGCCGCACAATGTCGCTGCCGGCGCACACCCGACCGCGGCTTTGCCAGCACCACCGTGGCTTTTGTCGACGAACACCTCGGTGGTGCTGCGCGGTGGGCGGTATCCGGTGGGGGCGACTTGTGGGGCGGCGAGAAGCGGAGCGACCGCAAGGGGAAGTCCGGCCCGCAGGGGCGGACTGGCGAGAAGCCATGAGGCAGCGGCGCGTTCAGCGCCGCTGCGAGCGGCATCGCAGCCGCCCTTGTGGCGCGAGCATCGCAGCGCAGTCGGCCTGCAAGGCCGACCGACCCAGCAGGAGCCCACACCGGGTACCGCCCGCCGCGCCGCGCCACGCCCCGGCGGAGTTCCGCCTCCGAGGCTCTGCTCGGCCACGGCATGCGTGCAGCGGCGCCTGCTCACGTCAGCACCGTGTGCTTGGCTTCGGGGCGCTTGCGTTGCCACGTGTGGGCGAACTTCGCGGCGGTCTCGACCACCAGCAGCAGCGAGCCGATCGCCAGCGGCGCCATGAACAACCAGAACGGCATCTCCAGCGTCGCCGTCTGGTTGCTCATGTTGTTGCGGATGGTGGCCGCGGTCGCCACCGCCACCAGCGCGAACAACGCGATGCCGGCGACTTCAATCAACAACTGCAGCCACCAGCGCGGCCGCGCAGGAATCAGTGCCTGGAACTCCTCCATGCCGATCTGCCCGCCCCACAGCGTGACCAGCGGCGCGCCGAGGAACACCAGGCAGATCATGAAATAGCGCGCCAGCTCCTCGGCGCCCGACATCGGCACGTTGAACACCGAGCGCATCACGATCTGCGCCAGCGGCGTGGCGATCAGCAGGAACAGCAGCGCCAGGCAAACCCAGCGCAGCGCCGTGCGCACCCCCTCCAGCAGCGCCATCACCGGGCGCCTACTTCACGGCCTGGATCTGTTCGATCAGCGACTTCCACTCCGGGAAGTCCTTGTTCACCTGCGCCAGCACCGCGCTGCGGAAGGCCGGCACGTCGAGGCCGTCTTTCGCCTCGACGAAGGTCATGCCCTTGCCTTCGAGGTCCTTGCGGTACTTGGCGGCGGTTTCGTTGTCCCAGTCGAGCGTCTTGCGGCCGACTTCCATCATCGTGTCTTCGATGATCTTGCGATCGGCGGCCGGCACGCCCTGCCAGATGCGGTCGTTGACGAACACCGACAGCACCGACTGCATGTGGCCGGTGAGCATGACGAACTTCTGCACCTCGTACAGCTTGAGGTTGTAGATGTTGGGCAGCGGGTTCTCCTGGCCGACCACCAGCCCGGTGGCCAGCGCGGTGGCGAGCTCCGACACCTCGACCGGCGTGGCCACGGCGCCCATGCCGGTGAGCATGGTCGACCACAGCTTCACCGGCACGCCGCGGTACTTCTTGCCGGCCATGTCCTTCGGGCTCAGCACCTTCTCCTTCGACGTGAGGTGGCGCGTGCCCTGGAACAGGTGGCCGACGATGCGCATGCCGCCGGCCTGCACCAGCTGCTTGTTCACCTCTTGCAGCGCGGGCGAGGTGCGCGCATCGGTGGCGCGCATCGCGTGCTCGGCGTCGCGGTAGACGAACGGCGTGTTGAACACCGCGGTGGTGGGCAGGATCTTGCCGAGCGAGGCGAAGTCGTGGTGGCCCATCGCGATGGCGCCGCTCTTGATGCCGTCGACCATCTCGCCCACGCCGCCGAGCTGCGAGTTGGCGAACACCTGGATCTCGACGCGGCCGCTGGTGCGCTCCTTCACCAGCTTGGCCACCTCGTCGGCATACAGCGTCTGCGGTGCGTTGGCCACGCCCACGTGCGCGTAACGCAGCTTGACCTGCGCCTGCGCGGAGGCCGTCCAGGCGCACAGCGCCAGCAGCGTGCTGGCGGCGATGAAGGGAAGGCGAGCGGTTCTCATCGGTTGTCTCCTTGTGGTTGTGGTCGTCAGATCGATCGTTGTTCGTAGAGCTTGAACACCGCCGAGGTGTCGAGCTCGGAGTGGCCCGCTTCGATCAAGCGGCGGTACAGCGCGAGCGCCTGGCCCATCATCGGCACCGGGGTGCCGAGCGCGGCGGCGTAGTCGTTGACCATCTCGAGGTCCTTGCGCAGCTGGCGCGCATAGCCTTGCGGCGCGAACTCGCGCGCCACCATGCGCGGATACAGCCGCTGCAGCAGCGTGCCGTCGGCATGGCCGCCGGCCAGGCACTCGGGCAGGCGCGCAGCGTCAATGCCGGCGGCCTCGGCCATCGACGCGGCCTCGGCCATCACCACATGGATGCAGCCGACGATGAGCTGGTTCAGCATCTTGGCGGCCAGCCCGGCACCCACCGGGCCCATGTGCGTGAAGCGCGCCGACACGTCGGCCATCAGCGGCTGGATGCGCTGAATGTCGCTCGCATCGCCGCCGGCCATCACGGTGAGCGTGCCGCTGCCCGAGGCGGGCGGGCCGCCCGACACCGGTGCGTCGATCCAGGCGCACGACGCTTGCGCGCGCAGCCGTTGTGCATGGGCCTGGCCCTGCTCGACCTTGATGGTGGAGAAGTCGATCAGCAGCTGCGGCGGCTGCATCGCAGTGGCCACGCCGTCCGCGCCGAACACCGCCGCCTCCACCGCGGCCGGCGTCGGCAGGTTGAGCAGCACGAGGTCGGCGCCTTGCACCGCATCGGCCGGCGAACGTGCCACCGAAGCGCCGGCCTCGCGTGCGAGATCGAGCTGCCTGGGCACGATGTCGAACACGCGCACCGGGTAGCCGAGCGCGCACAGGCGCTTGACCATCGGCAGGCCCATCAGGCCGACGCCCACGTAGCCGATGCGGGGTTTGTCCATGGTCAGCGCCGCCCGGCCGCCCGAAGGCACTGACGCGCCCCCTCGGGGGGCAGCGAACGAAGTGAGCGTGGGGGCTTCATTTCATTCCATTCGGTAGATGCGCAATGCGTTGTCGCGAAAGAGTGCGCGGCGTTCGGCTGCCGAGAATTCGCGAGTGATCGTCGTCGAAGCCGGTGTAGAGGGTGGCGAACGGCGCGCACAAGCCGTCGACCGGGAAGTTGCTGGCGAACATGCAGCGCGGCGCGCCGAACAGCTCGATCGTCGTCAGCACGATCTCGCGGTTGGCTTGCACCGTCCATGGCACGCCGGCCTGGCCGATGCCGGAGATCTTCACCCGCACGTTGGGGCAGGGTGCGAGTTGCGCCATTGCGCGGCGCCATGCGGCCAAGCCCTCGGCGCTGCGATCGGCGGGCAGGCCGGTGTGATTGAGCACGATCAACGTGTCGGGGAAGTCGCGTGCGAGCTGTGCCGCCTCCGGCAAGTGCCACCACGGCGTTTGCAGCTCGAAGTGCAGGCCGTTGGGCAACAGGCGCGAGAAGCCGGCGCGCCATGCGGCATCGCCCATGCCGCCTGGCGCGGCGTCGTTCGGGCTGCGGTTGGCGCGCGGCTTGTGGCGCACGCCGCGCACCCACGGCCACGAGGCGTGGCGTTCGAGTTGCGCTTCGATGTCGGGCCGGTGCAGCCAGGCCTGCGCGACCGCCACGGTCGGCAGCCCATGGTCACGGCGCAGCGTGTCGACGTAGCGCATCTCGCCGTCGGCATCGTCGGGATCCCACTCGGTCTCGATGTACACCGTGTGCGACACCTCGAACGGCCGCGCATCGGCGCGGTAGTGCTCGGGCAGATAGGGCCGGCGCAGTGCGCGGTAGTCGCCGTAGCGGAATGCGATCGGCGGCTCGTCGCTCAACCACGGGTGGCGGTTGCGCGTCGGGTCCCAGAAGTGCTGGTGCGCGTCGGCGAGAGGGAAGTCCAGGCTCATCGCGCGCGGCGCTCGTCACTCGGCCTTGATGTTGGCTGCCTTCACCAGCTTGCCGTAGCGATCGAACTCGCTGCGGTTGAGCTCGGCGAATTGCTCGAGGTTGAGCGTGCTCGCCTCGCCGGCCAAACCGCGCAGGCGCTCCTGCACGTCGGGCAGCTTGAGCGCACGCTGCAGTTCGGCGTGCAGCTTGTCGATCACCGCTTTCGGCGTGCCGCCGGTGGCGTACAGGCCGTACCAGGTGGTGATGCCCACGCTCGGGTAGCCGGCTTCCTGCATGGTTGGCACGTCGGGCAGTTGCGACGATCGCGTGGCGGTGGTCACCGCCAGCGGGCGCAGCTTGCCGCCCTTGATCTGCCCCATGGCCGACGACGTGGTGTCGATCATGAACTGCACCTGGCCGCCGATGATGTCGATGTGCGCCGCGCTGCTGCCCTTGTACGGCACATGCTTGGATTGTGTGCCGGCCGCGAGGTTGAGTGCTTCGCCGGCGATGTGCTGCGTGCTGCCGACGCCGGACGAGCCGTAGTTGTAGCCATCGGGCTTGGCCTTCATCGCGGCGACGAATTCCGCCACCGTCTTGGCGCGCTCTTGCGGGCCGACCAGCAGCACCTGCGGCACGGTGACCACCAGGCCGACCGGCGCCAGATCCTTCAGCGGATCGAAGCTCAGCTTGAGCATGTGCGGCGCGATCGCCTGGCCGGTGTTGGTGGCCAGCAGCAGCGTGTAGCCATCGGGGGCCGATTTCGCGGCTTCGGCGGCGGCCAGGGTGTTGGCGGCACCGGGCTTGTTCTCGACGATGAAGCTCTGCTTCATCGACTCGTTGAACTTCTCGGCCAGCAACCGCGCCAGGATGTCGGTGCCACCGCCCGCGGTGGCGCCCACCATGATGCGCACCGGCTTGTTCGGGTAAGCCTGCGCCATCGCGAGGCCGGGCAGGGTCGCCAGCGCGAGCGCGGCCGCCATCGAGCACACGCACCGCCGTTGCATCGTCATGGGTTTCACCGGCTACTCGAGGCGCGCCGACGCCATGCGGCACGCGAGTTGGAACGCCTGCTTCATGGCGCCGGGGTTGGCCTTGCCCTGGCCCGCGATGTCGAATGCCGTGCCGTGCGCCGGCGTGGTGATGGCGACCGGCAGGCCGCCTTGCACCGTGACGCCGCGCCAGAAGCCCATCAGCTTCATCGCGATCTGGCCCTGGTCGTGGTACATCGTGACCACGCCGTCGTACTGGCGCTGCTCGCCCTGCACCTTGAGAAAGATGGTGTCGGCGGCGAACGGCCCCTGCACCGGAATGCCACGCGCACGCGCGGCCTCGACCGCCGGGCCGATCACGTCGATCTCCTCGCGGCCGAACGAACCGTTGTCGCCGTTGTGCGGATTGAGGCCGCACACCGCCAGCCGCGGCCGCGTGATGCCGGCCCCGGCCATCGCCTTGGCAATGAGTTCGATGCCGCGTGTGACGCCGTCGACCGTGATCTGCTCGGCCACTTCGCGCAGCGCGATGTGCGACGTGACGCGCGAAGTCCACAGGCCGTCGAGCACGTTGAATTCGCACACCGGACCATTGAAGTGCAGCTGCTCGGCGAACCAGTGCAGCTCGTCGCTGGTCTTCATGCCGGCGAGGTGCAGCGAGTGTTTGTTCAGCGGCGCGAACAACATCGCATCGGCCACGCCGCGCTGTACCGCTTGCAGCCCGAGCGCCAGCGTGTCGAGGCTGTAGCGGCCGCCTTCGGCCGTGCTGACGCCGCGCTGGAACGCGCCGCGCGTGTCGCCGCGATAGTCGACCAGCAGCGGCGTGCCGACGGGCGCGCGAGTGAAATCCACTGCGTCGAGACCCGTCACGCGCTGTACCGGGGTGCGCTGGCCGGCGAGTTCCATGCCCCGCTCGAGCTCACCGGTGTCGGCCAGCAGCACGATGTCGGCCTGCGTGCAGGTGGCCGGGTCGGCCAGCAAACGACCGACCAGTTCGGGCCCGATGCCCGCAGGGTCGCCCAGCACGGTGACGATGCGGGGTTTGCGCTGGTTCATGGGCGGTGGTGCCGAGCAGTGCGCACCAACGGGCACGCGGCAACGCAACGTACCATGCCCGCGCACTTCGCTCGACGGTGTTGTTGCTAATGGCGCGCGTGGCGCCGCGAGTGCGTGCGCCGGCGATGTTGCGCTGCACGCGGTTGCAAAGGGCCGCGTCTCGCGACAGCGGCCCTCGATCGATGAGGCCAGCGCCTCAGGCGATCACCGGAAACGCATCAGGCCAGCAGGACCACCGGCACTGTGGTTTCAATGATTGAAATCGCGCGCGCTCGCGCGTCGACGGCGTGCGGGCGGCGTCAACTGCGCAACTCGATCGCGCCTTTTGCCACGTAGCGGCGGAAGTCCTGGAGCGGTATCGCGGCTGAGCCGCGGGTCTCGCCTTCGGTCCAGCTCAACGTGGCGTCGGTGGGGGTGGTTTCGACATCGACCGGGCCGGGACGTATCGTGGCTGTGGGACCGTCGCCCTGGCGGTATTCCACCTTGCCGGTCACTTGGGCTTGTTGGGTCATCGTGGCTCTCCTTCGTTGCCGGAAGGGCAAGCGCATGACGGGCAATCCGCGGGCCCGCGGCCCGTGCCGGGATCGCTGCCTCAGTGGCACACCGCGCCCGGCACCTGCACCGCTTGCTTGCCACAATGCACCGAGCGCGACGCGCTGCGGGCGATCTCTTCGGTCTTGGTGATCATCAGGCCGATCTCGCCGATGAGGCCCTCGTCATAGCCGACGATGCGCTGTGTGTGCGTGTGGCTGAGCGCTTTCTCGCCGTATTGGGCGGCCTTGATCGTCTTGTCGGCCTGCGCGAGGGCCGGTGCCAGCGCCTGGCGCTCCTTGTGCAGCGCGTCGCGGCGAAGCTTGAGCGCCTCGGTGTCGCGCGCGATCATCAGCGGCACCATCTTTGCGGCGTATGACTCCCAAGCGCCCTGGCAAGCCTTGTCGCAGCCGGGGTTGTCGAACTCCATGCGCGGCTTGGCCACGTCGACCTTGAGCGGCGTGCCGAACACTTGGCGCTTCACGTCGGCTTCGGTGGCCTGCCATCGTGCGTGGTGCGCCTGGATCCGCGCCACCTGCTGGTTGCTGTATTCGAAGCCGGCATCGGCGGCGAGCTTGATGGCCGGCGCATCGTCGGCCATGTCCTTGGCGGCGTTGCGCTGGTTGGGGTTCTGGTTCATCGGCTGCGCCATGGTGCGCGACATCGCCATCAGTTGCTCGGGCGTCATGCTCTTCATGCGCGCTTGCACCGCCTGCGCATACGCGGGGTCGCTTTGCATGCGCTGCATGTCGATGCCCGCGTTGGCCATGCCCTTGGCGAGGTCGGCTTGCTGCATCGCCGCCTGCGACTGCTGCGCCGGCACGGCCGCCTGCAGGATGGATTGCGTGGCGCGCCGGTGCGCCTCGACCTCGGCCTTGAGCGCGATCAGCCCGGGATGTTGCAACGCGCCGCTCTTGTCGACCCAGCGCGCCGCTTCTTCGGCCGTGGTGGGCGGCTCGGGGAGGTGGCCCAGCAAGTCGGCCAGCCCCTGTGCGGGCGCCGCGTGCAGTGCAGACGACGCGGCGGTGGCACAAGCGAACACGCACAGACCGACTCGGTGATGCAACGACCTCACAGCGACCTCCCAGTTATCGAGCACCCGGGATTGTCGGTGCGGCCGCGCGCGAAGGCGATCGGCCAGAAGAGCCATTCGCATGGCCCGTCACGGTGTCACCACTGGCCGAAGAACACGCCAGCCTTCTTGTACGAGTGGGTGCCGGCAGCGACCTGCGCGTCGGTCAGCGTGGTGCGGTGGCGCCGCCGCGCAAGAAACGCTAACAGCTTGTCGCGCATCGCGGCGCGCACGACGGCGGTGGCGCTGTCGCGACCGAGGTCGTTGAACTCCTGCGGGTCGGCCTGCAGGTCGAACAGCTGCTCGGGCTCGTCGACCCAGTACACATAGCGCCAACGTGCATCGCGCAAGCTGAAGGCGCGGCACTGGTGCACGTCCTTGCGCAGGATCAGGCGCGCCTGGCGGAAGCTGTAGTCGAGCTCGCTGAAAACGAACTCGCGCCACGGCGTCGTGGGTGGCACCTTGTGCAGCAGCGGCTGCAGGCTCCGACCCTCGATGCGATGCCGATGCTCGGCGGCTTCGATGCCCAGGGCATCGAGCAGCGTCGGCGCGACGTCGACGCATTCGACGAAGCGCGATTCCACCGTGCCGCGCGTGGCGTCGGCCTCGCGCCGCGGGTCGACCACGATGAACGGCACCCGCTGCACGGTGTCGTAGAACAGCTCCTTCTCGCCGAGCCAGTGGTCACCGAGGAAGTCGCCGTGGTCCGAGCAGAACACGATGAACGTGCGCTCGAGCTGGCCGCTGGCGGCCATCGCGTCGAACAAGCGGCCCAGGTGGTGGTCGAGCTGGCTGACGAGGCCCTGGTAGACCGGCCGCACGGTGCGGATGCACTCGTCGCTCTGAAAGCTCACGCACTCTTCCTGCTGGCGGTAGGCGGCCAGCACCGGGTGTTGAGCACGGCGCTCCTCGTCGCGCCGCACCACCGGCAGGCATTGCTCGGGCGTGTACATCGCGTGGTACGGCGCCGGCGCCATGTAGGGCCAATGCGGCTTCACGTAACTCAGGTGCAGCACCCACGGTTGGCTGCCCACGTGGCGCATGAAGCCGATCGCCTGGTCGGTCATGTAGGCGGTCTCGGAGTGCTCCTCCTTCACGCGCGCGGGCAGGTGCACGTGGCGCATGTGCCAGCCGCTCAGGATCTCGCCGTTCGGGCCTTTGGCGGCGATCACGTGGTCGGTCCAGGGGTCGTCGCCGTCGTAGCCGTGCGCGCGCAGGTAGGCCGGATAGCCGGTCTCGTCGCCGGGCGTGTGATGGCCGTCGTAGCGATCCACCTCTTCGAAGCCGCCATGCGCCAGCAGCGTGCCGAGTTCGCTGTGGCCGTCGATCTGCAGGCGTGCGAGGCCGGCGCGATCGGTCATCACGTGGGTCTTGCCGGTGAGCGCGAGCGTGAGACCGGCCCCGCGCAACATCTCGCCCAGCGTGATTTCGCCCACCGACAGCGGCACGCGGTTCCAGGTGGCACCGTGGCTGACGGCGTAGCGACCGGTGTAGTAGCTCATGCGGCTGGGTCCGCACACGCCGCTGGTGACGAACGCGTTGCTGAAGCGCACGCCGCGTTGCGCCAGCGCGTCGATGTGGGGGGTCTTGAGGTAGGGATGACCCGCACAACCGAGGTGGTCCCACCGCAGTTGGTCGGCCATGATGAAGAGCACGTTCATCGGCGCAAAGGTCCTGGCGCTTGTCCGTGAATGAAGCGGACTTGACTCGACGCCATTATCATCGCCGCCCTTGTTGTCGAACCTGATGTGCACGATGTCGAGGTGGACGGTCGCAGTGGTGGCCGCAGTGTGCAGCGCTGCGAGCTGGGGCCAGGCCGGTGCGCCTCGCGACGGCGGCATCTACGTGTGCACCGATGACGATGGCAAGCCGATCACGCGCGACCGCTACATCGTCGAGTGCCGCCACAAGGAACAGCGCGTCCTCAATCGCGACGGATCGTTTCGCATGCGCGTGCCGCCCACGCTCACGGCGGAGGAGCGCGCTCAGGCCGAGGCCGCGGAGCGCGAGCGTCGCGAGCGCGAAGAGGCGAAGAAGGACGCGACCAAATACGACCAGCTGCTGCTGCGCCGCTTCCAGGACGAGGCAACCCACAAGCGTGCACGCGAGAAGGCGCTCGAGCCGTCGCGGGCCGCGATCCAGAGCGCCGAGGCGCGCTTGCGCGAGTTCGCTGCCGAGCGCAAGAAGCTGAACAACGAGGCCGAGTTCTATCGTGGCCGCGTGGTGCCGGTCTCGCTCAAGCAACAGATCGAAGGCAACGAGGCGCAGGCCGAGGCGCAGCGAACCTCGATCAAGAACGGGCAGGCCGAGCAAACCCGCATCCATCGTCTGTTCGACGCCGAGCTCGAACGGCTGCGCAAGCTGTGGAAGGGCGCGATGCCGGGCTCGCTCGGGCCGCCGCCGCAGTGATGCGCGGCCGGACGATCGCGCCTACTGCTCCGGCTTGAACCCCGACGCGCGGATCACCGGCCCCCAGCGTTCGTAGTCGTCGCGCATGACCTGGCCGAGGCGCTCGGGCCCATAGCCGGTGGGCTCCAGGTTCATCTCCACCAGGCGCTTGTGGATGGCCGGATCCTGCACCGCCGCGATCGCTGCCTTGCTCAGGCGCTCGATCGCGGCCGGTGCCGTGCCGGCCGGCGCGAACAGCGCGTACCAGGGCTGCGCCACCAGGTCGTGGCCCAGTTCGCGGAACGTCGGCACGTCGGGCAGCGTGGCGTCGCGCTTCTCGCCGGCCACGGCCAGCAGCCGGGCCTTGCCGGCGTCCATCACCGACTTGATGTCGGCCACCACGGTCGACAGCGCCACCACCTCGCCCGACGCCAGCGCCTGCATGGCGGGTGCGGTGCCCTTGTACGGCACGTGCGTCAGGCTGATGCCCGCACTCTTGCCGAACATCACGCCGAAGAAGTGCGGCAGGCTGCCGGCCGCGGCGGACGCATAGAAGCCGTACTTCGCCGGGTCGGCCTTGACCAGGGCCACGTATTCGGCCAGCGTCTTCGCCGGCACCTGCGCATTCACGGCCAGCCCGAGCTGGAAGTTGCTCAGGTGCGCCACCGGCATGAAATCCTTGAACGGGTCGTAGCGCAGCTGGCCGGCATACGAGTGCGGGAAGATCGACATCGTCGCCACCGGTGTCATCAACAAGGTGTTGCCATCGGGCGCCGCGGCCTTCACCACCTCGTTGCCGATGCGCCCGCCGGCGCCGGCTTTGTTCTCCACGATCACGGGCTGCTTGAGCGTCTTGCCCATCTGTTCGGCGACCACGCGCGTCAGCGCAGTCCGACGTGGCGCCCGCCGGATAGCCGACCACGATGCGCAGCGTGTTGGCCGTTTGCTGGGCGAAGGCGGGTGTGGCTGCCACGGCGGTGCCGGCCAGCATGTGTTGGAGCAGCGTGCGGCGTTGCAGAGGCATAGTTTCGCTCCCGGGTCCAGGTGCCGATCTTGGCGGTGCTGGCGCAGGACGCCCTTCGTGGTCAACCCTAGCTGGCATTCGGGTTCCGCTGCAGGGCACCGGCGAAACACCCTGCGCCATTGGAAATAACTGCTCACGCCTGCGGCCGCGTGAGCCGGCGTCGCCAGGGGGCGGCGCACGGCGAAGCGTGAATTCGATCCGCTCGCGCCGCACTTACCAATCGATGCACGGCGCCGCGCACGGCGGCCGCCCGATGATCCGGGACTGCCGATGCGTCCGCATGCCGCGGCCCGGTCCGTTCGCTCGCCATGCCCAAAGCCGCTCCCAAATCGGTTCCGTTGTTGTCCAAGGGCGCCATCGCGCGTTCGGTGCTGGGAACGGTCGGCATGGCCGGTCTTCTGGTGTCGGCGGTCGGCCCGTTGCGCCTGCCGTTCGCGGAGACGCTGGCCAAGACCTACTTTCGCGAAGCGGTGGTCGGCCTGCTGCTGGTGGTCGCCCTGGTGGTCAGCCTGGTCACCGCGGTGGTCAACCTGTTCGACCCCAACCAGTTCAAGGACCAGTTCGTGCGTTACGTGCACGAGCGCACGCAGCGCGACCTGCTGCTCGATGGCGAGCTGACGATGCGCTACTTCCCGAAGCTGGGCATCGAGAGCGGCAAGGCGTCGCTGAGCCAGCGCCGCAGCGCGCGCGAGTTCGCCTCGATCGAGCGCTCGCGTGTCACGCTGGCGTGGCTGCCGCTGTTGCGCGGCCGCATGCACGTGGACAGCATCGAGGTCGAGGGCCTGAAGGCGCAGCTGGTTCGCTTCAAGGACGGCAGCACCAACGTCGACGACCTGTGGCGCGACCTGGTCACCGCGGACGCGGCGCAGATCGATGTCGACAGCGTGCGCCTGCTGAACGCACAGCTGCAGTGGAACGACGAGCTGGTGTGGCAGCGCGGTGCGCTGCACGAGCTGTCCGTCGACGTCGGTCGCCTGGCCGATGGCGTGCCGGCGCCGTTGGTGGCGGGCGCGCGCGTCGATGCGTCGGTGGCCAATGTCGATGCCAAGCTGCAGCTCAAGGGCCGCCTGATGTTCGATGCGGCCAATGGGCGCCTCGAACTGGCGCGCATCGAGGGCCGGCTCGAAGGCAAGGCGCTGGGCATCGACAACCTGACTCTGTCGGCCAAGGGCGACGTCACGGCGCTGCCGCGCGAGCGGCTGCTGCAGGCCGACAACGTGGTGCTGTCGTCGATGCACAAGTCCGGGCTCGCGGTGTACAGCACCGTGGTGTCGGCACCCGAGCTCAAATTCGGCGAGTACCGCCTGACCGGCAACACCGTGCAGATCGATACCAGCGTGGCGCACCCCGATCGCACCACCGCGCTGGGCGTGAAGGTGCCGCGCTTCGAGTGGGCCGATCGCGCGTTGCGCGACACCACGGCGCAGGCACAGCTCACGATCAAGAGCGGCGGGGCACAGTTGCGCGTGCAAGGCACGAGCCCGCTCGCGCTGGCGCTCGACGCCGGCCCGCGCATCGAGCTCGGCGCGATGGACTTGAGCGCGCAAGCCAGCCATCCCGCGCTGGCCAACACCGTGCCGGCGCAGCTGAAGGGGCGCCTGGAGATCGACTTCAAGCAGCAGCTGGCACAGGGCGCGTGGAGCGGCAAGCTCGCGGGCCACGACGTCGAAGCCGACGTCGGCGTGGCCGAATTCGGCAGCCGCGCGCGCTGGACGGTCAACGCCGATCTGGCGCGCCTCGATGCCGATGCGCTGCTGTCGCCGGCGTGGCTCGCGCGCTTCGGTGACGATGCAACGCCATTCGACCCGTCGATGCTGCGCGATGTGCAGGCGCTCGGACGCTTGCGCGTGGGCGAGCTCAAGCTGGGTGGCCTCAGCATGAGCGCGGCGGTGGCGCGCTTCGACATCGACAAGTCGGTGCTGGCGGTCGAACCGATGGTGGCGCAACTGCACGGCGCCGACGTCGATGGCAGCATCCGGATCGATGCCGCAGCGGCGTCGCCGACGCTGGCCTTGAAAGGCAGCGTGAGCGATCTCGACCTGCGCGGCCTGCTCGCCGACGTGGCGCGCACGCCGTGGCTGGAAGGGCGCGGCGCGCTGAACTGGGACCTCGCCGCCAGTGGCTCCAGCATGGGTTCGTTGCGGCAGGCGCTGCTTGGCACGGTGAGCGTGAGCGTGAAGGCTGGCGCGCTGGCGGGCGTCGACCTGCGCGCCGGGTTGCTCGATGGCAGGGCCGACCTCGGCAAGAAGAGCGTCGCGGCGGCGACCCGCGCGTTCAATGCACAGGCATCCACCGCGTTCAGCGAGCTGAAGCTGAATGCGCGGTTCAAAGAAGGGCGGGCGCACGCCCAGGCGCTGGAGATGCAAGCCGGCGTCGTGCGCACCGTGGGCGAAGGGGACCTCGTGCTCGACACCGGCATGCTCGACCTGCGGCTGCAAGCCACGGTGGCGCCCAAAGCGTCGGCCGAGCTGGCGCCGCTGGCCGGCGTGTCGGTGCCGCTGCACGTGGCAGGGCCGTGGCGCGCGCCGAACTGGCTGTTCGACCATGGCGCCGCCAGCGGCGACAAGGTGCCGCGCCAGAGCGAGCCGATGGCGCCGCAAGCCGCGGCCAGTGAGCCTGAACGGATGCCGGTGGCGCTGTCGGTGAAGTAGCTCAGCCCGGCGCGCGCTGCGCTCGGTGAAAGACTCGGGCACAAAAGGTCGATTGAGGCTGCGTCAGGCCGGCACGGCCTTGCGCCGGATCAGTTGCAGCGCCAGCGCCACCACCACCAGACCGAAGCCGATCACGTCGGCGCGCCAGCCGGGATAGACCAGCGCCACGCCGGCGATCAACAGCATCCAGCGTTCGATCAGCGTGGTCTTCTTCAACGCCCAGCCCTGAAAGCCGGCTGCGAGCGCGGCGATGCCGGCCGCGGCGGTGAGCGTGACCTCGGCAATCGACCACCAGTTGGCCTGCGCCAGCGCCTTGCTGGAACCCATCAGCAGCAAGCCCTGGCCGCTCGTGTCGAGCACGAACATGAACGGCACCAGGAACACCGGCACGGTGTACTTCCAGCTCTGCAGCGTGGTCTTGTACGGGTCGCCGCCGGTGATCGCGGCGGCGGCGAACGGCGACAGCGCGGTCGGCGGCGACACCTCGGACAGCACCGCGTAGTAGAAGATGAACATGTGCGCCGCGAAGTCGGGCACGCCGAGCTTGATCAGCGCCGGTGCGGCGATCACCGCGCAGATGATGTAGCTCGCGGTCACCGGCACCGCGAGGCCGACGATCCACACCACCAGCGCGGTGAAGATCGCGGTGAGCAGCAGCGAGCCACCGGCATAGTCGATCACGATCGAGCTGAACTTCAGCCCCAGCCCGGTGAGCGTGACCACGCCGACGATGATGCCGGCGCCGGCACAGGTGGCCGCGACGTTGAGCACGCCGATCGAGCCGCCTTCCATCGCCTTGACGAACGGCGAGCCGAACAGCTTCTTGGCGAACGAGCCCTGGCCCTGGAACAACTCATAGGGCAGCAGCGCGGTGTCGCGCCGCAGCATGCTGGTGGCGAACGACACCACAGTGGCCCAGAACACGCTCAGCACCGGCGAATAGCCGACCATCATGAAAACGACGATCGACACCAGCGAGAGAAAGTGGAACCAGTACTTGCGCGACAGCGACCACACCGATTCGAGCTTGCCGAAGTCGACGTCGCGCATGCCGTACTTGCGCGCATCGATCTCCACCATCAGGAACAACGCCAGGTAGAACAGCAGCGTCGGGATGACGGCCATCAGCAGCACGTCGAGGTACGAGATCTTCAGGAACTCGGCGATCAGGAACGCCGCGGCGCCGAGCACCGGCGGCGAGATGATCGCGCCCAAGCCACCGGCCGCGAGCAGGCCGCCGGCCGCGTTGCGCTCGTAGCCCACCTTGTTGAGCATCGGGTAGGCCACGGCACCGAGCGTGACGGTGGTGGCCACACCCGAGCCCGACGGCCCGCCCAGCAGAAACGACGCCAGCACCACGGTGCGTCCGGCGCCGGTGGGCTTGCCGCCCATCGCCGAGAACGAGAAGTCGATGAAGAACTTGCCGGCACCCGAGTGCTGCAGGAACGCGCCGAAGATGGTGAACAGGATGATCAGCGACGACGACACGTCGACCGCGACGCCGTAGATGCCTTCCAGCGTCATGTACATCACGCCCACCAGGCGGCCGATCTCGTAGCCCTTGTGCGTCCACGGCGCCGGCAGGTACGGGCCCCACAGCGCATAGGCGATGAAAGCCGACGTGATCACCGGCATGATCCAGCCGGTGGTGCGGCGCATCGCCTCGAGCACCAGCACGATCAGTGCGAGGCCGAGCGCGATGTCCCAGTTTTCGGGCGCGGTGTTGCGGTCGGTGAAGTCGTCGCCACCGCGGATCAGGTACACCACGACCGCGATCGACAGCGCGATGGCCAGCCAGTCCCACCACATCACGCGGTGGCGAAAGCGCCGGGCCAACGGGAACATCAAGAAGGTGAGGCACAGCACGAACGCCACGTGCAGCGGACGCAGCGTCTGCGTCGGCACGATGGCATACGCGGTGTAGAGGTGGAACGCCGACATCACGAAGGCGAGGGCCAGCACGAAGGGCTTGAGCCAGCCCTTCAGCTTGTTGGCCGCGCCTTCTTCGGCCTCGACGAACTGCTCGGCCTTGTGCAGCGCTTCATCGCTGACCGTGCCAACCGGCGTCGCTGACGACGCCGTGGCGCCGACGCCGCCGACCGGGGCCGACGGTGGACCGCCGGGGGCGGCGGCGCTCAATTGAGCTTGATGCCTTTTTCGGCGAAGTACTTCACCGCACCGGGGTGGAACGGAATCGGCGAGGCCGCGGCCTTCTGGTTCTCGAGCTTGAAGTTCTCGGCTTCCTTGTGCACGGCGATCAGGTCGTCGCGCTTGTCGAAGATGGTCTTGACGATGTTGTAGGCCGTCTTGTCGTCCATCGTCTCGTGCGCGACCAGGATGTTCATCACCGTGGCCTGCTTGTTGTCGGCATCCATGCCCTTGTACATCGCCTTCGGAATGGCATCTTCGACGTACAGGTTGCCGTACTTCTGGTTCATCTTGGCCACCGTGTCAGCGTGGTCGACCATCTTGATCTTGGTGCCGGGGGTGTTGGCGAGGTCGGTCACCGCCGCAGTGGGCAGGCCGCCGACCCAAAAGAACGCATCGATCTTGCCGTCCTTCACCGCGTTCACCGATTCGGCCACGCCGAGGCGCTCGCGCTTGAGATCGCTGTCCTTGTCGAGTCCGGCGGCCTCGATGACGCGAAACGCCATCACCTCGGTGGCGCTGCCGGGCGAACCCGTGGATACGCGCTTGCCCTTCAGGTCGGACATCTTGTTGATGCCGCGGCCCTCGACACTCACCACGTGCATGCGGTTGGGGTACAGGATCATCAGCGTGCGCACCGGCACCTTGTTGCCCTTGAACTTGTCCTCGCCCTTGTAGGCGTCGAGCGTGGCGTCGACCATCGTCAGCGCGATGTAGGGCTTGCCGCTGCCGATGAGCTTGAGGTTGTCGACCGAGCCGCCGGTGACTTCGGCCGTGGCTTGCATGCCGGGCACGTGTTTCGACAGCGCCGCGGCGATGCCGCCGCCCAGCGGGTAGTACACGCCACCGGTGCCGCCGGTGGCGATCGACAGGTTCTGCGCCTGGGCGCCGATGCTGAGCGCGAGGCCGGCCAGCAGCGCGCCCAAGGCGGGTGGGAGGGTTCTCATCTGCATGTCTCCTTGGATGTCATGGCCTGAAACCGCATGCGGCGCGACCCGGCCTGCCGGCCGATTCTGGCAGGCCGATGCACCCAGACCGCTCCACACTTTCCAGCAGGAACCAAAGCCCTGCGGCCGGGTCGCCCGCCGGGCGGGTCGCGGGGGTGCCAGCCCCGTGGCCTCGATGCGATCGGCCTGCGATGCGGGAACGACGCATCGCCTACCATCGCGAGCGATGCGGCCCAGGCCGGCGCCGCATCCCATCTCCGGAGCGCCCATGAGTTTTGACTTTTCGAACCGCCGCGTCGTCGTGTGCGGTGGCAGCCGCGGCATCGGCCGCTCGATCGCGTTGGCGTTCGCCGCGGCGGGTGCCGACGTGTCGATCTGCGCTCGCGGCAGCGACACGCTCGAGACCACGCGCGCCGAGATCGCCCGGCACGGTCACCAGGCGCACGCCACCACCTGCGACCTCGCCGACGGCGCCGCGGTGACGCGCTACGTGAGCGAGGCGGGTGCCGCGCTCGGCGGCATCGACGTGCTGGTGAACAACGCGTCGGGCTTCGGCATGGGCGATGACGAGACCGGCTGGTCCAAGGGCTTGTCGGTCGACGTGATGGCGATGGTGCGCGCCTCGCACGCGGCGTTGCCGATGCTCGAGCAGCGCGGCGAGGGCGCGTCGATCATCCACATCTCGTCGATCTCGGGCTTTCGCGCGTCGACACGCACGCCGGCCTACGCCGCGGTGAAGGCGGCGATGATCAGCTACACCGCCAGCCAGGCCGCGATGCTGGCGCCCAAGCGCATCCGCGTGAACTGCATCGCCCCCGGTTCGATCGAGTTCGACGGCGGCGTGTGGGAACAGCGCCGCACGGCGAACGATCCGCTGTACGACCGCGTGCTGAAGAGCATTCCGTTCGGGCGACATCGGCGCGCCCGAAGAGGTGGCGGAGGTGGCGCTGTTCCTCGCCTCGGCGCATGCGCGTTGGGTCACGGGGCAGACGATCGCGGTCGACGGCGGGCAGTTGCTCGGCGGCTGAACGTGCCGCGCGCCGGACGGCGCTGAGATCCACGCCAGAATCGGCCTGCCGTTGCGGCATGCGTCTGGCGCATGGACCACTCGATCCCACTCATCACCACCATCGCCGCGGCGTTCGGCCTGGCGCTGTTGCTCGGCTTCGTCGCGGCGCGGCTGAAGCTGCCGCCGTTGGTGGGATACCTGCTGGCCGGCATCGTGATCGGGCCGGGCACGCCCGGTTTCGTGGCCGACGTGAAGATCGCCGGCGAACTGGCCGAGATTGGCGTGATGCTGCTGATGTTCGGCGTCGGCCTGCACTTTTCGGTGGCCGACCTGATGTCGGTGCGCAAGATCGCGCTGCCCGGCGCCATCGTGCAGATCGCCGTGGCCACTGCGATGGGCGCCGGCGCGGCGCTGTGGTGGGGCTGGGATCTGCCGGGGGCGTTGGTGCTCGGGCTCGCGTTGTCGGTGGCCAGCACGGTGGTGCTGCTCAAGGCGCTCGAGCGCAAGGGCGTGCTCGATTCTCCGAACGGGCGCATCGCCGTCGGCTGGCTGGTGGTGGAAGACCTGGCGATGGTTCTGGTGCTGGTGCTGCTGCCGCCATTGGCCGGGTTGCTCGGCGCCGGCGCCAGCATGCCGCCGCAGGAACTGTGGACGACGCTCGCCGTCACGATGCTCAAGGTCGCGGGGTTCGTTGCGCTGATGCTGCTGGTCGGGCGGCGCTTGTTCCCGTGGCTGCTGTGGCAGGTCACGCGCACCGGGTCGCGCGAGCTGTTCACGCTGTGCGTGGTGGCCGCGGCCGTCAGCATCGCGTGGGGTTCGGCGTTGTTGTTCGGCGTGTCGTATGCGCTCGGTGCATTCTTCGCCGGCATGGTGCTGCGCGAATCGCAGTTCAGCCACCGCGCGGCACACGACACGCTGCCGCTGCGCGATGCGTTCGCGGTGCTGTTCTTCGTGTCGGTGGGCATGCTGTTCGACCCCAGGGTGGTGGTCGACGAGCCGCTGCGCGTGCTGACGGTGCTGGCGATCATCGTGGTGGGCAAATCGATCGCCGCCGCGCTGCTGGTGCTGCTGATGCGCTACCCGCTGAACACCGCGCTCACGGTGTCGGCCAGCCTGGCGCAGATCGGCGAGTTCTCGTTCATCCTCGCAGCGCTCGGCGCCACCTTGGGCATGCTGCCCGACGAAGGACGAAGCCTGATCCTGGCCGGCGCGCTGATTTCGATCGCGTTCAATCCGCTCGTGTTCGCCGCCATCGAGCCGCTGCAGCAGTGGCTGCGCAAGCATTCCAAGCTGGCGCGCCAGCTCGAGCAGCGCGACGACCCGCTGGCCGAGCTGCCGATGTCGACCGATCGCAAGTTCCTGGCCAACCAGGTGGTGCTGGTCGGCTACGGCCGCGTCGGGCGCCACATCGCGCAGGCGCTCTACGCGCGCAGCGTGCCGTTGGTGGTGGCCGATCAGAACCGCGAGCTGGTCGAGCGCCTGCGCGGCGAAGGCCGCGCCGCGGTGTTCGGCAACGCGGTCGACCCCGAGACGCTGGTGCAGGCCCACGTCGCAGACGCGCGTTTGTTGGTGATCGCGACGCCGCAAACGTTCGAGGTGCGGCAGATGGTCGAGACGGCGCGTGCGCTGAACCCCGACATCGACGTGGTGGTGCGTTGCCACAACGAGGAAGAAGCGCAGCTGTTGCAGCGCGAGCTCACCGGCCGCGTGTTCGTCGGCGAGAGCGAACTCGCGCGTTCGATCACCGACTACGTGCTGCAGCGCGTGGCCTAAGCCAAGCCCGCTTCGGGGTTACGCCGCGAGCGGCACAATGGCGGCGAGCCCATGCCACCCGCGCAGTCCCAAGCCGTCTCTTCCCCGTCGTCCAGCAGCCAGCAGCTCGCGCTCGCCGCGGGTTTGATCACGGTGGTGGTGTGGGGCGCCAATTTCTCGGTGCAGAAGGCGCTGTTCGAGCTGCTGCCACCGGGCGCGTTCCTGTTCGCGCGTTATCTGCTGATGCCGCTGTGCGCGGCGCTGCTGCTGATGCATGCCAACCACTGGCGCTGGCTGCGCCTGCCGCGACGCGACGCGTTGCAGCTCGCGTGGCTCGGCATCCTCGCGCACACGCTGCACGTGAGCATGGTGACCTTCGGCATCCATTGGTCGACCGCCTTCTCCAGCGCGCTGATCATGGCCTGCGGTCCGGTGTTCACGCTGCTGATCCTGCACTACAGCGGCCACGAACGGCTGACGCGCGGGCAGGTGTGCGGCGTGGCGCTGGCGTGTGCCGGCGTGCTGGTGTTCCTGTCCGACAAGCTGCTCGGCCGCCAGTGGGCGGCAACCGGCGGCGACCTGATGATGTTGTTCTCGGCCTCGCTGTTCTCGTACTACACGGTGATGACCAAGCCGCTGATCCAGCGCCACGGCGGTGTCGCCGTGATGGCCTATGCGACCGTGGCGGGCAGCCCGCTGCTGGTGCTGCTCGGGCTGCCCGCCGCCTGGTCGGCGCCGTGGGACGACATGGGCGCGTGGCACTGGTTCTTGTTGCTGTGGGCGGCGCTGGTGTCGGCGTTCCTCGGCTGGCTGGTGTGGGGCTGGGTCAACGAGCGGCGCGGGGTCGGCCGCACCGCACCGCTGCAGTACCTGATGCCGCTGGTGGCGGGCGTGGTGGCGTGGCTGGCCACCGGCGAGCGGTTCACCGCGGTGAAGATCGGTGGCGCCGTGGTCACGCTGGCCGGCGTGGCGCTGGCGCAGTTCTCCACGCGCGCCAACGATCCGGTGCGCGAGGCGCCGGCGCAGGTGGATTGATCCACCGCATCAGCGCCCACACATCGACGAGGCGCTGCGCGCCTACCAGCCCCCGCGGGTGAGCCACTCGTCGATGAGCTCGAACTTGTCGACGCCGAAGAACGGCTCGCCGTCGACGATCACGAAGGGCGAGCCGAAGGCGCCGGCGTCGATGCCGCGCTGCACCTCGGCGCGCAGCAAGGCGCCGGCATCGGGCGCGGCGATCGCCGTGTCGATCAGGTGCACCGGCGTGCCACTGCGCTCGGCGCACGCCGCCAGCTCATCGCGCTCGACCACGTCGAGCGCCTCGGCCCACACCGCGTGGAACACGGCGCGGGCGAACGGCTTGGCATGCAACGGCGCGTGTGCGCGCAGCCACGCGAAGGCGCGGCCCGCGGGCAGCGGGTTCATCGGTGGCGCGCTGACATCGCGTCGCAGCGTCACGCCGTGACGCCGCACGTAGCGCGCGATCTCGCGCGGCACGTAGTCCTTCTTCAGCGGCGTGCCCATCAGCGGCTTCAGTCCCATCGTGCGCAACACCGTCACACCCACCAGCAGCGGGTGCCAGTCCACGGTGCGGCCGTGGCGCGCGGCGAGCTCGTCGATGCGCAGGCTCGCCAGGTAGCCGTACGGCGAGATGAAATCGAACCAGAACCGGATCGACGTGGCTTCGGCGTTCACGGCTCGATGCGGTAGGCGATGGCGAAGGGCGCCATCAGGCGCGCGATCGCGGCGCGTGGCTCGGCGGCTGCAGAGGTGTTCACGGTGAAGGCGACCGACAGGCCTTTGGCTTCGTCGAGCACGGCAACCTGCACGCCCTGCGTGGCGGCATCGCGCGACAGCCGCTCGCGCAGCACGTGTTCGATCGCACGCGCGCGCAGCGCCGGCTTGTAGACCTTGCCGATCGCGGTCAGCGGCAGCGCCGGCAACAGCTCGATGCGCTTGGGCAGCGCCGGGCCGCTCGGCGATGTGCGGCTCGATGAAGGCAAGCAGCTCGCCCGCGGTGACCGTTGCGCCGGGCTTCGGCACCACGAACGCCATCGGCACCTCGCCGGCGTATTCGTCGGGCTCGCCCACGGCCGCGGCGAGCAACACGTCGGGGTGGCGCAGCAGCGCCTCTTCGATCAGGCCGGGGTCGATGTTGTGGCTGCTGCGGATGATCACGTCCTTGGCGCGACCGGTCACGAACACGCGTCCTTCGGCGTCGACGTGGCCGATGTCGCCGGTGATCAGCCAGCCGTCGTCGCTGAACGTGCCGGCGTTGCGCCGCGCATCGGTGTAGCCCGGCCCCACGTTGGGCCCGCGCACGCGAAGCACGCCGGGTTCGTCCGGCGCGCACACGGTGCCGTCGGCGCGCGTGGCCTGCACGGTGGTGAACGGCAGCGGCAGGCCGCACGAACCCGCGTTGCGCGCGGCGCGGAACGGCTCGATGCTGATCACGCCGGCGCATTCGGTCATGCCGAGGATGTTGCGCACCGGGATGCCGATGCCGTTGCTCGAAGGCGACCGCCAGCTCGGTGGGCAGCGGCGAGCCGCCGGTGAGCAGCAGCCGCACGCGCGTCAGGTCGGCATCGACCGCATCGACGCCGTTGAGCGCGCGCGATCACGGTCGGCACGGTGGCCAGCACGCTGACGCGCTCGCGCTCGACGAAGCGCCACACCTGCTGCATGAACGCCGCGTTGCGCAGGCCCAGCTGCGTGGGCAGCACCACCGCGGCGCCGGACAGCAGCGCCGACAGCCCGTAGACGAACGAGCCCGCCACGTGGAACAGCGGAAAGCCGTTGAGGATCACGTCGCGCTCGTCCATCGCGTCCATCTGTGCGGCGCTCCAGCTGGCATGCAGCTGGTTGCCATGCGTGTGCTGCGCCAGCTTGGGCGCGCCGGTGGTGCCGCCGGTGTGGAACAGCGCGGCGATGTCGTCGCGCTGCGGCCGGCGGGCAAAGGTGAAGCGGTCGCCCGGCATGGCGCGCAGTTGCGCATCGAAGTCGAGGGCATCCGGTGCGCCGCCCACGGCGAGCACGTGCTTGAGCCGTGGACAGGCGGCACGCAACCCCGGCACGCGCGACCAGATGTCGAGCTCGGGGTTCGGGCCGAGCGCCACCAGGATGTTGGCTTGGGCGGCGTCGATCAGCTCGGCGATGTGGCCGCTGTTGAGCAGGAAGTTGATCGGGCACACCACGCCGGCGGCTTCGGCACCCCACAGCGTGAAGTGGGCCTGCGGGATCGGCGGCAGCAGCATGGCCACGCGCGCGCTCGGCGCCATCGGCCAGCTGGGCGAACAGGTTGGCCGCGCGCCGCACGTCGGCGATGAAGCGCGCATGGGTCCACACCTGGGCCGGCAGCGCGAGATCGGGCGCAGCGATGTACGCGAGGGCGTTGCGCTCGGCATGGCGCAACGCCATGCGCTCGAGCGCATCGATCACGCTGTGCGCGGCGATGAATTCGTCGTAGGGCTTCGCCGTGATCGCGGCCACGTCGGCGGCGCCGGTGATGCGGCACGGTGTCATCGCCGCATCATCGACGAGGCCGATGCCCGCTGCAACGAGTTGTTCCCTCGAGCCCGAGCGACAACGGTTATCCTGTGCGCCATGGCCTTCGTGGCCGTTTTGTTGGAGCGGTATCCATGGTTGTCGCGCCGATCCGCCTGGCCTGTGTGGCCGCGTTGGGCATCACGATGGCTGCACCCGGTTGGGCCGACAGTTTTGCGTCGTCGGCTTCGAGCGCGGGCTCGGCGTCGCTGGGCAGCATCTCCGGTTCGATCGGCGATTCGAGCCGCGCCTCGTCGCCCGACAACCGCACTGCCGACGGCGACTACCGCGTGATCGACGTCGCCGAGGTGAACGCCAAGCCCGGCATGCTGCAGCTGACCTTGCAGGCGACGTTAGGCGAGGCGCACGAGTTCACGCTCAAGCTGCCGCGCGAAGCGCTCGGCCTGCAAGGCATCGCGGTGGGCGACGTGGTGCATGCGCGCAATCGCCCGTATGGCCTGGAGTTCGCGCGCACCAATGCCGCGCGAGCACGCGAGGCGTTCTTCCTGGTGCTGGCCGACGATTGGCACAAGGAACTCGATTCGCGCCCCGTGGCGCTTTGACGCGCGCCGGGCTGCTGGCGGCGGCGCTGTGTGTTGGCGCTGCCAGCGTGCACGCCGCATCGCAGCGCTTCTGCGACCGGTCGTTGCCGCTGACGGCGCAGCAGCAGGACCGCTTGCTGCAAGTGGCGGCGCTCGTGCGGCGCGAGCTCGAAGCCGCCGGCGCCGACGTCGCGCTGATCTCGCGCTCGGGGCTGAACCTGCAGCGCTTCGGCGTCCGTTACTCGCATGCCGGCCTGAGCTTGAAGGACAACGACACGCCGTGGTCGGTGCGCCAGCTCTACTACGCATGCGATGAGCGCCGGCCGCGCTTGTACGACCAGGGCTTGTCGGGATTCCTGTTCGGCACCGACGACCCCGAGGTGGGCTACGTGTCGATCGTCTGGATGCCCAAGGCCCAGGCCAGCGAGATCGAACGCGCCGCGCAGGACAAGGCGCGCGCGCTGCGCTTGATATCGCCGCACTACAGCGCCAACGCCTACCCGTTCAGCCTGCGCTACCAGAACTGCAACCAGTGGGTGGCCGAGATGCTGGCCACCGGGTGGGGTTCGCTGGCCGATGGCGCCGATCTGCGGGCGCGCGCGCAGGCCTGGCTCGCGGAGCACGGCTATGCACCGCCGGCGGTGGCCGTGCCCTCGCATGCCGTCATGTTCGCCGGCGCCTTCGTGCCGTGGATCCACTACGACGATCATCCCGGCCGACGACCGTTTCGCGCTGCGCTTTCGCACCAGCCTGCCGCAGTCGCTGGAGGACTTCGTGCGCGAGCGCGCGCCAGGGGCGCGCCGCGTCGAGCTGTGCCACGATTCGAAGCAGGTGGTGATCCACGAAGGCTGGGACGCGGTGCCCGAAGGCTGCAAGCCGCAGAGCGGCGACCGCGTGGTCGCATTGGAGTGACGATGGCTGCGAGACCGACCGCGTTCGAACTGCACGTGCCCGAGGCGGCGATCGGCGATCTGCGCGAGCGCCTGGCGCGCACGCGCTGGCCCGACCAGGCGCCCGGTGCGCCGTGGGCCCATGGCACCGACGTGGCCTATCTGCAGTCGCTGGTGGCGCACTGGCGCGACACGTTCGACTGGCGGCGGCAGGAGGCGCGGCTCAACGCGTGGCCGCACTTCAAGGTGGCGCTGCACGGCATCGACCTGCACTACCTGCACGTGCCGGGCAAGGGCCCGAAGCCGTGTCCGCTGCTGCTGTCGCACGGCTGGCCGGGCTCGGTGTTCGAGTTTCTGGAGATCATTCCACGCCTCACCGACCCAGCGCGTTTCGGCGGCGATGCGGCCGATGCGTTCACCGTGGTCGCGCCGTCACTGCCGGGCTACGGCCTGTCGTTTGCACCAGGGCAACCGCGCTTCGGCGTCGAGCAGATTGCCGACTGCTTCGCCGAGCTGATGGCCGGTGTGCTCGGCTACCGGCGCTTCGCGGCGCAGGGCGGCGACTGGGGCGCCTTCATCACGTCGCGGCTGGGCGCGGTGCATGCCGACCAGCTGCTCGGCATCCACATCAACCTGCTCGGCGTGCGGCGCGATCCGAAGATGGTGAGCGACCCCACGCCCGAGGAGAAGGTGTACCTCGGCGAACTCGAGCACTGGATCAAGGAAGAAACCGGCTACCAGTGGATCCAGGGCACCAAGCCGCAGACGCTGGCGTTCGGCCTGACCGATTCACCGGCCGGGCTTGCGGCGTGGATCGTCGAGAAGTTCCGCAGCTGGAGCGATTGCGGCGGCGACGTGGAGCGCGCGGTGAGCAGAGACGAACTGCTCGCCAACATCAGCCTGTACTGGTTCACCGGTGCCATCGGGTCGTCGTTCTGGCCGTACTACGCGCGTTTGCACGGGCCGTGGCCGATCCCCGACAGCGGCATTCACGTGCCCACCGGCTATGCGCAGTTTCCGCGCGAGATCCTGAGGCCGCCGCGCTCGGTGGCCGAGCGCATCTACAAGAACATCCAGCGCTGGAGCGTGATGCCGCACGGCGGGCACTTCGCGGCGATGGAGCAGCCCGAAGCACTGGCACGCGAGATCACCGAGTTCTTCCGGCCGCTGCGCGGATGACGCTGACATGAAAACGGCCGCTGTCGCGGCCGCTTTCACTGCGCAAGACGCAGGCCTCAGATGCCGAGCGTCTTCTTCGCTTCGCCCAGTGCCTTCATCGATTCGGCATGGTTGCCGGCCTTGTGCGCGGCTTCACCGTCGGCACGCAGCTTCTTGACCTTGGCCGCGTCGGCGTCGCTCAGCTTGGGATTGGTTGCCAGCTTGGCGTCGATGGCCTTCATCTCATTGGGGCAGTTGTTCGCTAGCGCCAGGCCGGTGGCGGCGGCCAACGCCACGCTGATCAGAAGTTGCTTCATTGCGTCTCCTTGCAAGCGGTGCACAACACGTCCACTGTAGGCACGCGCCGCGCCGCCGGTCAAGGCGAACAACCCGGACCCTTGAGCCGACTTGGCGCGAACGTGGCCTGGCGTCAGCCCTTGGGCTTCCACGCCATCGACTGCCCGACATCGTTGGTCGGCGCCAGCGCGCCGCCATACGGCATCGACGTGTGGAAGCGCACTTCGGACAGCTGGTACTCCTGGCGCAGGTAGTCCTCCTTGCGCGTGGGCTCTGGCGGCTTGCTGATCGAGCCGTCGGCCTTGACCTCGAAGCGCACATCGGCTGTGCCGGCCACGGCGTTGTCCTTGGCCAGCAGCGCGGTCACGTTGCCTTGTGCATCGGTCTCGTAGCCGTAGACGGCCACGAAGTGGTCGGTGACCGGCTGCTTCTTGGGATCGACCACGCCAGACTGGCCGGGCTCGTTCACGCCGGCCACCAGCGCCTTGCCGGCATCGATGTGCGCCTTGATCTGCGACAGCGCGAGTCGGCTCGCATCGGCATCGGTCTTGATGCGTTGCGCGGCCTTTTCGTACAGCACCACACCACCGCCGCCGACCGCGGTGTCGCCGTGTGCGGCGGTCTGCTGCGCGCCCGCGTTGGCCAGACGGAAGCACGCGGCCTCGCTGCTGGCCTGCTCCCAGCCTGGTGGCTTGAATGACCACAGCTCCGTGGTGCTGCGGCCGAACGTGGCCACGCGCGCATCGAAGTCCTGCTTCAGGGCCTGGTTGGGGCTCGACAGCCAGCCGAGCGGGTTGTCGGATGATGGCTTCAACACCGCAAACAGCGAATCGAGCTTCTCATCGGTGACCGACTGATGCAACGTGTTCGACACCGCGTCGCGGGCCAACTCGCGGTGGTTGTCGTGGCGCACCACGATCTGTCCGTCGGCAGGTTTGGCGAACGGCGAGCTGTCGAGTTGCTGCTTGGTCATGTACTCGGTCTTGCCGTCGTGCTTTACCTCGTACAGACCGAGTCGGCCGTGCAGTCCGTCGGCGCGGCACACCTGCGCACCGTTGGCCGCCGTGTAGCCGTTGGACGTGTCGGCGCCCGCCGCGCCGCTCGGCGCGGCGGTGTTGGGGTTGGCACCAGAAACGGAATTGGGTGGGGGCATGGACAACCTCGCGAGCAAGACCACAACGCAGCCACACGACCGTCGTGTGGCCATCGAGCGGCGATTGAACCGAAGCGCGCATGTCGTGGCCAGTTGGGAGCCTCGGCAGTTGGGGCCGCTCCCAGTCGCGGCACCTCCCGGCTTGTGCGCGATGGGGCCTGCGGGCATCGTGACGACGGGCGAAAGACGTCCCACGCAAATCGAGGCGTCATCCGGACATGGCGCCCCGTGTTCGCGCGCTGGGGCGCGCCCTAGCTAGCACACGCCACGACTTGGCGTGTGGCGCCGCATTGCATCCAATGCCCGACGTGTGCGCGGGGATGCCCGCGTCTTGTTTGAACCGGCTGCAGCGCTTAACGCACCTCAAGCGGCGCCCGAGCGCAGGAGATTGCAATGATTCCAACCACCACGAGCCCGATCGCAACGCCGGTGATGAATCCGGCGCTTCCGCACGACATACCGGAAGACGTCGTGCCGGCGCACGACAGCGGCGCGCCCGCGATGTCGGGGCCAGAGAAGCCGGGCGGGGCGCTGGCCAACCTGCCGCCATCGCACGACCTGCACTCGCAGGTGCAGGGCGCCGCGTACAGCGCGCCGCACGGCGCCGGTGGGCCAGGCGCTGGCGCGCAAGCTTCGCCGGTCGATCCGCGCAAGGCAGCGCAGGCCTTCATGGACCAAGGCGTCAAGGCGTTGAAGGCGGGCGATGCAAAAGGCGCGATCGCCGCCTTCCGCGATGCCTACGAGCTGTTTCCGTCGCCGAAGATCCTAATGAACTTGGGCTCAGCGCTGCGCGATGCCGGTCAGTTCGCTGAGAGCGTGGTGGTCTACGAACAGTACCTGGCCGATCCCGGCCACGACCGGTCGCGCGACGGCGAGGTGCGCACCGCCATGGAAGGCGCCCGCGCGCAGCTCGGCGGCAAGACCTACACCGCCGACGACATCGCGCAGTCCAAGGAGTTGATGGCGCGCGGCCTTGAAGCCGTGAAGGCTGGCCGCTACGACGACGCGCTGCAGGCGTTCCGCGACGCGCACCAGCACAACCCGTTGCCGGAGTTTCTGCACAACCAGGCGCACTGCCTGGAAAAACTCGGCGCACCGATGTCGGCGGCGCGCATGTACCGCGAGTTCGCCGAAGCCACGCCCAACAAGGGCGAGGCCTCGCAGGCCCGCGCAACCGCCGCGCAACTGAGCGCCAAGGGCGCGGACGCACCGATCACCGCCAAGGGCCTGGCCGGCGGCATGGAGTGGATGCAGCGCGGCAACCAGCTGCTGATGGCACACAAGTACAACGAGGCGGTGGCCGCGTACCAGGAGGGCTTTCGCACCTACCCGGACAGCAAGTTCATCCTCAACGAGGCGGCGGCGCTGCGCGACGGCGGGCGCTACGCCGAAGCCGACCTGGCGTACCAGCGCTATCTGTCCGACCCCAAGGCCGAGCGTGCCGACGAGGCGCGCGAGACGCAGCAGCGCATTCGCACCGACCACCTCGGCGGCCGCGAGGCCACGATCACCGGCGTGGCCGAGTCCAAGCGCCTGATGGAGGAGTTCGGCACGCTGTACAAGGCCGGCAAATACAGCGAAGCGTTCGACGCCCTGGAGCGCGCGCGCGTGCTCAACCCGCTGCCGATCCTGCGCCACGACCAGGCAGTGTGCCTGGTGCAGATGGGCAAGCCCGAGCTGGCGGCGCAGTTCTACGAGCGCTACCTGCAAGAAGCGCCCAACGCGCCCAACGCCGACATCATCCAGCGCAAGATCAACAACCTGCACGGTGAGGCGATGAAGCTGGCCACGGCGGCGTTCGAGCGCGGCCAGACGGCTTTCAACGAGGGCCGCACCAAGGATGCCGCGAGCGCGTTCCTCGAGGCCTGGTCGCACAAGCCGCTGCCAATGTTCCTGTACAACGCCGCGGCGTCGTATCACAAGGGCGGTGACAACGCGAAGGCAATCGAGTACTACCAGCGCTACCTGAACGCGGAACCCAATGCGACCGACGGCGATCGCGTGCGCAAGGCCATCGACAAGCTGCACCAGGCCAACGGCAGCGCGCTGATCAAGCCAAACGAGGTCAGCCCGGCCGATCGCCAGGCCGCGCAGACCGCCTTCGACCGAGGGCAGCGCGCGTTCAACGAGGGTCGCTGGACCGACGCGTCCAAGGCGTTTGCCGAGGCCTACACCCACATGCGCGAACCGAACTTCAAGTACAACGTGGCGGCGTCGCTCGACAAGGCCGGTGACACGCGCGGCGCAGTGCGTGCGTACCAGGAGTACATCGACGCTGCACCGAATGCCAAAGACGTCGAGAAGGTGCGCACGCGCATCCATCAGCTGCTCGATCGTGTCGGCGATGGGCTGATGAAGCCGCAGTGACGCGAGCGCGCGGCGCCTCTACACTGCGTCGCCGTGCCTTTGCTGACTTCCGCTGCGCTGCGTCGCATTGTTTGTGCCGCCGGGCTGGCAGCCCTGTGCGGCGTGCCCCATGCCGCGCCGGATGAAGCCGCCAACGGCGCCGCGCAGGGCTACTCGCCCGGGAACCTCGGCAACTGGTTCTCTCAGCAGCATGCGGTGGGCGCGTTCACCGCGATGGACACGCTGTTTCCGGTGCGGCTCGTGCCCGCTGGAACCGAGGCGCGTCCGTTACCCCCGCATCCATCGCCCCCCGACTGGGCCTTCGTGCGCCGCTATGCCGAGACCCATCCGGCGACCGGCTTGATGGCCTTGAAGGACGGCCAGGTGCTGTTCGAGCACTACCAGTACGAACGCAAGCCGGAGCACCGCTTCACGTCATTCTCGATGGCCAAGACGGTGGTCGGCATGGCGATCGGCATCGCGGTGGCCGAGGGCCATATCAAGTCGATCGACGATCCGGTCGAGCGCTACGAGCCGGCGCTCGCCGACAGCGCATGGAAAGGCGTGTCGGTGCGCCACGTGCTCAACATGGCTTCCGGCGTGCGCTTCGACGAGACCTACGAGCGCAGCGACAGCGACATCGCAAAACTGTCGCGCCCTTGGACGCGCCACGAGGGCAAGTTCGTCGACATGCTGAAAACCTATCACGAGCGTGACGCCGCGCCGGGCGAGCGTTTCAAGTACATCTCGGCCGACACGCAGGTGCTCGGGCTGGTGCTGGCGCGCGCCACCGGGCAAACGGTCGCCCAGTACGTCGGCGAGAAGATCTGGACGCCGATGGGTGCCGAGGACGACGGCCTGTGGGTGCTCGACACGGCCGGAGTCGAAGCGGCGTATTGCTGCCTGTCGGCCCGCCTGCGCGACTGGGCCCGCTTCGGCCAGTTGCTGCTCGAGCACGGCCAGCGCAATGGCGCCAGCATCATTCCGCGCGACTGGGTCGACGCGGCGACCCACGTGCGTGCGGCCGATGCGCATTTGTTGCCCGGCACCGCCACCCGCTACCTGGGCTACGGCTACCAGACCTGGCTGTTTCCCGAGCGTCTCGGCTTCGCGCTGCTCGGCATCCGCGGCCAGGCGGTCTACGTGCACCCGGGTCTCAACCTGGTGCTGGTGCAGACCGCCGTGTGGCCGCAGGCGAGCGATCCCGCGCTGGTGCGCCAGCGCGACAACTTCTGGCGCGAGCTGGTGCGCGCCGCCGGCGCGCGCTGAGCCCACGCGCCACCTTGTCGGCGCGCTGAGCGGCCTCATATCAGATCGACAGCACCTGCCCGAACGGGCAGGGCACGCCTCTCCTGTCGGCGGATGCGCAGCGGCGTCGCGATGCGGACGATGCGATGCATTGAAGTCGACGGGGCATCGAAATGAACAGCGAACGCGAACCTGCACAACTGGCCGATGCGGTCGAGCGCATCTCCGCGTCGGTGGTGGGCCTGCTGGCGCGGCGCACGAGCAGCGCCGGCGTGGTGTGGCGTGATGGCGTGGCGGTGGCCAGTGCTTCGGCGCTGTGGCGCGCCGGCCGCGTGGCGGTGGTGCTGCCCGACGGCGAGCAAGTCGATGGCACCGTGCGCGGCATCGACCCGGCCACCGACCTCGCGGTGGTGTCGTTCGCCGAGCGCCGCACGGCCGTGCCGATCGCGCGCGATGGCGATGCCGCGGCGAGCGTGCGCGTCGGCGACGTGGTGTTCGCCGCCGGGCGTGAACCGTCGGGCCATCTGCAGGCCAGCTTCGGCCACATTGGTGCGGTGGCGGGGCCATGGCGCACCTGGCGCGGCGGCCAGCTGGATCGCTTGATCCGCCTCGACGGCGGCCTGTACCCCGGCCTGCTCGGTTCCGCGGTGGCCGACGCCCGTGGGCAGGTGCTGGGCATCGCCAGCGCCGCCTTCTCGCGCCACCACGGTGTGGTGGTGCCGGCGGCGACGATCGATCGCGTGATCGAGCCGCTGCTCACCCACGGCCGCGTGGCGCGTGGCTATCTTGGCATCGCCGCCCAGCCGGTGCGCGCGCACCGCGACGGCGAAGCGGTCGATGGCCTTCTCGTCACCTCGGTCGCCGACGACAGCCCGGCGGCGCGCGCCGGTCTGCTGGTCGGCGACGTGATCGTCACGCTCGGCGGCGAGCCGGCGGGCAGCCTCGAGCGCGTGCGCGAGCGTTTGCAGGTGGGCGCGCAGATCGAACTCGGCATCTCGCGCGGTGGCCGTGCGCAGACGCTGTCGTTGCAGGTCACCGAGCGGCCGCAGCCGCGTTGCGGATGACGCACCCGATGGCGCGCATCGTGATCGTCGGCACGTCGCCGTTGTGGACCGACGGCGTGGCGGCGGCGCTGCACGGCGTCGACGGCTGGCAGGTGGCGATCGGACACGCCGACGACGATGCCGATGCATGGGTCATGTCCGCCGCCGGCGAGGTCACCGTGCGCGGTGCGGGTGGGTCGAGCGCGCAGCTGTCGGCAGCCGTGAGCGCGCGCCGCTTGCGCGCCGCGCTGGCCGCGGTGCTCGAGGGCCTGTCGGTGCGTGAGCAGCCCTGGGCGATGCAAGACCCGGCCTCGCGCGAGCCGTTGACGCCGCGCGAGATCGAGGTGTTCGAGCTGCTCGGCAAGGGCTTGTCCAACCGCGACATCGGCGGCGTGCTCGGCATCTCGGCGCACACGGCCAAATACCACGTGGCACAGATCCTGGCCAAGGTGGGCGCCGCCACGCGCGCCGAGGCGGTACGCGAAGGCCTGCGCCACGGCTGGATCGGCCTGTGATGTGGTCCACCCCGGATGCGCCTGCGGGCCTCCCCCTCCAGGGGGCGCCGCCAGCGGACCGGCAAAGCCGGATCCGCGGCGTCCGCTTGGCTGCATTGGTTCGTGCGACGCCAGTCGCGACCCTCATGGAGCACGTGACTCATGAAACGCGACGACGCGGATTTGCTGGCGCAAGACATCGAGCTGCTCGATGCGTACTCGCGCACCGTGATCCAGACGCTGGAGCGCACGCGCGGCGGCGTGGTGTCGCTGCGCATGCATGCGCGGCGCGGGCCGCGTGCGGTGGAGGGCGCCGGCTCGGGCTTTCTGATCACGCCCGATGGTTACTTGCTCACCAACCACCATGTGGCCGACGCCGGCGATCCGATCGTCGTCACGCTGGACGATGGCAGCGAACGTGTCGCGCAGAAGGTGGGCGGCGACGTCGACACCGATCTCGCGTTGCTGCGCATCGGCAGTGCCTCGGCGCTGCCGCACCTGGCGCTCGGCGAATCGAGGTCGCTGCGCGTCGGCCAGGTGGTGATCGCGATCGGCAACCCGCAAGGCTTGGCGCAGACGGTGACCACCGGCGTGGTGTCGGCGCTCGACCGCAGCCTGCGCGCACGCAGCGGCCGGCTGATCGAAGGCGTGATCCAGACCGACGCCAGCCTGAACCCGGGCAACTCGGGCGGGCCGTTGCTCGACACGCGCGCACAGGTCGTCGGCGTGAACACCGCGATCATCGCCGGTGCGCAATCGTTGTGCTTCTCGGTGCCGGCCGACACGGCGCGCTGGGTGGTGAGCGAGTTGCTGCGACACGGCCACGTGCGCCGCGCGTGGCTTGGCGTGAAGGCGCAGACGGTGCCGCTGCCGCGGCGCACGGCTGTGCATCACGGGTTGGAACTGGCGAGCGCGGTCAGCGTCGACGAGGTGTTGGCCGACGGGCCGGCCGAGCGCGCCGGCGTGAAGGCCGGCGACCGCATCGTCAGGGTCGACGGGCTGCCGACCCAGGACGTGGACACGCTGAACCGCGTGCTCGGCGGCGAGCGCATCGGCCGCAGCGTGCGCGTCGAGCTGCTGCGCGGCGCACACAAGCTGGCGCTGTCGCTGGTGCCGGCCGCGCGCACCTGACTCGCAGCTCCTGACTCGCGCTAACGACTGTCAACAGTGAACGTTGCGGCGTTCGCTGCTGAGCTGACACGCCGTGACGCGGCTCGCACCATGGGTCACCCTCGACGGAGTGACCATCATGAATTCGAGCGCCGCACACGACAGCCGCATCGGGCCCACTGCGCCGCGGTCGCGATCCGGGTTGGGTGCGACACCGTCCTGTGCGCTCGTGAGCCTGGCCTTCGTCGGCGTGTACGGGCAGCGCCAAACCACGACCGGGCGGTCGGCCGCGGTCAGGCTCATTCGAGGCTGAGGGGGTGCGCGTGAAGCGGGGCGGCCGGGTATCGGCCGCCCCGCCGCGGTTGTTGCGTTTTGTGTCGGCCGTGGCCGGCATGCGTCCGAAGCACCGTCCCGTTCCGTAAGTCCGGGCGCCTTCGACAACCACAACAAACCGAACGGTTCGCCATGCTGCCCCCTTGCTCGCTGACCCTGCTCGACAACCGCGCCGGCTTCCACATCGAGGGGCGCGGCCGTCCCGTGGTGCTGCTGCACAGCTCGATGGGGTCCAAGGGTCAATGGCGTTCGCTGGTCGAGCGCATGCGGCGCGGCCATCGCCTGATTGCGATCGACCTGCATGGCTACGGCAGCACGCCGATGCCGGCGGCGCCCGACAGCTTCGGGCTGCGCGACGAGGTCGCGCTGGTCGAAAGCGTGCTGCGCGTGGGCCTGCTGCCGGGCGAGCGCTTTCACCTGGTGGGCCATTCATACGGTGCGTCGGTGGCGCTGCAACTGGCGCAGGCGCGGCCGCACCGTCTGCACAGCCTGACGCTGTTCGAGCCGGTGTCGCTGCACCTGCTGCCGCCGGACCATGCCGCGCGCCGTGAGCTCGAACGGGTGCGCGACGACCTGATCGCCCTGAGCCAGGCCGGCCAAGCGCTGCGGGCCGCCGAAGGATTCATCGACTACTGGTCCGGCAAGGGTGCATTCGCGCAGCTGCCAGCCAAGGTGCAGCGGGCGCTCGCCCGGCAGCTGCCGAAGGCCGAACTCGACTTCGCCGCGATCGCGCGCGAGACGCTGCGTATCGATGACCATCGCCGCATCACCGCGCCCACTTGCTTGCTGTCGGGCAGCGAAGGGCCCAAGCCGGCGCACGCGGTGCTCGACGTGCTGGCCGCCGTGCTGCCGCATGCACGCCGCCAGCGTGTCATCGGTGGCCACATGGCGCCGGTGACGCACGCCGACCTGGTGAACCCGGTGATCGACTGCTTCATCCGCGGCATCGATGCGCTCGAGTTGCCGATGGCGTCGCGCGCGGCGGTGCACGGCTGAACCCGCACGCCCCGGAGCGCTTGCATCCAGACGGCCCGTGCGCCGCCGGCGGACAATCGCGGCCATGCTCGATCGATGGGGTGGAGGCCGCCCATGCAACGCATGCTGACGCTGCTGGCGGTGGTCGCGCTGCTGTACGGCCTCGTGCTCGCGCTGCTGTGGTGGGGCCAGGAGCGCTTGTTGTTCCTGCCGACCCGGCTGTCGGCAGACCACCGCCTGGTGCTGGAGCGCGACGTGCACGAGCGCACCATCGACGTGGACGGTGCGCGGCTGCATGCGCTGCACCTGAAGCTGCCGGCACCGCGCGGCGTGGTGTTCTTTCTGCACGGCAACGCCGGCAACCTGGAGAGCTGGTTCGTCGACCTCGACTTCTTCCGGCAGGCGAACTTCGACCTCTTCATGATCGACTACCGCGGCTACGGCAAGAGCAGCGGACGCATCGAGAACGAGGCCCAGCTGCATGCCGACACCAAGACCGCATGGGATGCGATGGCGGTGGAGTACGCCGGCAAGAAGCGCGTGCTGTTCGGTCGCTCGCTGGGCACCGGCCTGGCCGTGCCGTTGGCACTGCAGGTGCAGCCCGATCTGACGATCCTCGCGTCGCCGTATGCCAGCATGCGCGCGCTGGCGGCCGAGGTGTACCCGTGGGTGCCGTCGGCGCTGCTGCGCTACCCGCTGGCGACCGACGCCGCGCTCGCCGGCCTGCGCACGCCGCTGCTGCTGGTGCACGGCGAGCGCGATGAGTTGATCGCGGCGCACCACAGCGAGGCCCTGAAAAGGGCGCATCCGCCGGCGCGGCTGCACATCGTGAAGGGCGCGGGCCACAACGACCTGCAGACATTCGACGACTACCTGCACGCGCTGCGGCAGGCGCTCGACGCCCTCTGAGCCTCGCCGGGCTTCACTCGGCGATCACGTAGCATCGCGGGCTGCGCTTGCGCCAAACCGCAGCGCCCGGCTGTACTGGAGCCTTCATGACCGCCACGATCCTGCAATCCCTGCCCACCGGCCAACGCGTCGGCATCGCGTTTTCCGGCGGCCTCGACACCTCGGCCGCGGTGCACTGGATGCGCGCCAAGGGCGCGATCCCGTGCGCCTACACGGCCCACCTCGGCCAGCCCGACGAGACCGACTACGACGACATCCCGCGCAAGGCCAAGGCGTATGGCGCCGACATCGCCAGACTGATCGATTGCCGGCCGCAACTGGTGGCCGAAGGCATCGCCGCGATCCAGTGCAGCGCGTTCCATATTTCCACCGGCGGCGCCACCTACTTCAACACCACGCCGCTCGGCCGCGCGGTGACCGGCACCTCGCTGGTGGTGGCGATGCGCGACGACGGCGTGAACATCTGGGGCGACGGCAGCACCTACAAGGGCAACGACATCGAGCGCTTCTACCGCTACGGGCTGCTGGCCAACCCGCAGCTCAAGATCTACAAGCCGTGGCTCGACCAGCGCTTCATCGACGAGCTCGGCGGCCGCAAGGAGATGAGCGAGTACCTGACGCAAAACGGCTTCGACTACAAGATGAGCGTCGAGAAGGCCTACAGCACCGACAGCAACATGCTCGGCGCCACGCACGAGGCCAAGGACCTCGAGTTCCTCAACAAGGGCCTGTCGATCGTCAACCCGATCATGGGCGTGGCGTTCTGGCGCGACGATGTGGCGGTGAAGGCCGAGACCGTCAGCGTGCGCTTCGAAGAAGGGCAACCGGTCGCGCTCAACGGCCGCACCTTCAAGGACGCGGTGGCGCTGTTCGAAGAAGCGAACAAGATCGGTGGTCGCCACGGTCTGGGCATGTGCGACCAGATCGAGAACCGCATCATCGAAGCCAAGAGCCGCGGCATCTACGAGGCGCCGGGCATGGCGCTGCTGCACATCGCCTACGAACGGCTGGTGACCGGCATCCACAACGAGGACACCATCGAGCAGTACCGCAACCACGGCCGGCGGCTGGGCAAGCTGCTGTACCACGGCCGCTGGTTCGACCCGCAGGCGATGATGCTGCGCGAGACCGCGCAGCGCTGGGTCGCGCGCGCCATCACCGGCGAGGTGTGGCTCGAACTGCGCCGCGGCAACGACTACTCGCTGCAGGACACGCAGAGCCCGAACCTCACGTACTCGCCCGAGCGCCTCACGATGGAGAAGGGCGAGGGCGCGTTCACGCCGGCCGATCGCATCGGCCAGCTGACGATGCGCAACCTCGACATCATCGACACCCGCGCCAAGCTCGGCATCTATTCGAAGGTCGGCCTGCTCGGCGCCGATTCGGGCGTGCCGTTGCTGTCGCCTCCCGAGCAGGAGTGAGCGGCATCGACGTCGCGAAGGCGCGCTTCGACCGGCTCGATGCGCTGCGCGGCGTCGCCATCGTGTGGATGGCGATTTTTCATTTCTGCTTCGACCTCAACCACTTCGGCTTCTTCGAGCCGAAGCACCGCTTCACGGTCGACGTGTTCTGGACCGCGCAGCGCACGATGATCGTGAGCCTGTTCCTGTTCTGCGCCGGGCTGGCGCAGGCGGTGGCGCTGGCCCAGGGCCAGTCGTGGCCACGCTTCTGGAAGCGCTGGGCGCAGATCGCCGGCTGTGCGGTGCTGGTGTCGATCGGCTCGTACTGGATGTTCCCGCGCAGCTGGATCTTCTTCGGCGTGCTGCATGGCATTGCCGTGTTGTTGATCGGGGTCCGCCTGCTGGCGCCGCTCGGACGATGGCTCTGGCTGCTGGGTGCGGTGGCGATCGTGCTGCCACTGCTGTGGCGCCACGAGGCGTTCAATCCGCCGTGGCTGAGCTGGGTCGGGCTGGTCACCAAGAAGCCGCTGACCGAGGACTACGTGCCGGTGCTGCCGTGGCTCGGCGCGATGGCCTGGGGTCTGGCCACGGGCCAATGGCTGCTGTCGCATGCGCGCGGCGTGCTGGCCGGTCCGCTCCCCCGTCCGGCCGCTTGGCTGGCGCTGCTGGGCCGCTGGTCGCTGAGCTTTTACATGGTGCATCAGCCGGTTTTCATCGCTCTGCTGATGGCGGTGGTGGCGCTTCGGCGCTGACGCGGGTCTTGGTTACGTTTTGACCCAATCTGCGACTCAGTGCACGCGCCATGCGGCCGATAGGAACAGGCATGTCGTTCGTGTCGTTGTCGCAGGCCTACAAGATCGCGCCCAGCCGGCGTGACGCGGCGCGCACGCCGGTGGCCGCGCCACAGCAGACCCCGGCGGTCAACCCCGATGCGCAACCGCGCCGCGGCCAAGACGAGCGCGGCGAGCCAGGGCACGAGCGCGCTCCCGAAGCGCCGCACGGCCGCGATTGCGACAGCGCGAGCCGATCGCCGTTGATGCGCGCGCTGGTGCTGGCGCTGCGGCCGGCCCGGCCGTCCAACGTGCGCGCCGACGTCGCGCTGGAGCGCGCCTTGATCGCGTTCGCGCGGGCGCTCAACCTGGCGTCGACAGACGCCGACTCGCCCGCGCAACCCGCGGCAGTGCGCGCCGACGAGGCGGCACGCCGCCGGGCGCAGCATGAAGAGGCCCTGCTGAATGCGTTCGCCGCGCTGGCGCAGGCCGCCGGCCGGCCCCAAGCCGAGACGCGCGCCGCGCTGCAGGCCGAACTGGGCGACTTCCTGCACCAACTCGCGCGCGAACTCAACATCGACGACGACCGTGCCGGCGAAGCCACGCAACCCGGCAGCCTGATCAGCGTGCACGCGTAGGCAGGCCGGCCGCAACGGCGGCCCAGGCTACGATGCGCGCCATGGCAGCGCGTCAGGTGTTGTTCGGGTTCCATGCCGTCACCGTGCGGCTGAAGACCGCGCCGGAGTCGGTGCACGAGATCCATGTCGATGCGTCGCGCCGCGACGCGCGCATGCGTCAGTTCGTCGTGCGCGCGCAGGAAGCCGGTGCGCGCCTGATCGACAGCGACGACGCCCATCTGCAGCGCCTGTGCGGCACGCACAACCACCAGGGTGTGGTGGCGCGCGTCGACACGGTGTTCAAGGCGCGCACGATCGACGAGGTGCTCGAAGACGTGCAGGGCGCACCGCTGCTGCTGTTGCTCGACGGGGTCACCGACCCGCACAACCTTGGCGCCTGCCTGCGCGTGGCCGATGGCGCCGGCGCGCACGCGGTGATCGCGCCGAAGGACCACGCCGTGGGCATCAACGGCACGGTCGCCAAGGTGGCCAGCGGCGCTGCCGAGACCGTGCCGTACCTGATGGTGACCAACCTGTCGCGCTGCATCGCGGCGCTGAAGGAGCATGGCATCCGCGTGGTCGGCACCGCCGACGATGCGGAGCAGACGCTGCACCAGGCCGATTTGAGCGGCCCGCTGGCTTTCGTGCTCGGCGCCGAGGGCAAGGGCCTGCGCCAGCTCACGCGCACGGGTTGCGATGCGCTGGTGCGCATCCCGATGCACGGTGCGGTGGAGAGCCTCAACGTGTCGGTGGCCGCCGGTGTGTGCCTGTTCGAGGCGCGCCGGCAACGGGATGCGTGAGGATCCGGCGGCCGAACTGAAAGGCCGCATTGCCGCGGCGCAGTCGTTGTTCGTGCTCACCGGCGCCGGCATGAGCGCCGAGAGCGGCATTGCGACGTTTCGCGACGCGATGACGGGTCTGTGGTCGCGCTTCGATCCGGCGCAGCTGGCGAGCGAGGAAGGGTTTCGCGCCGATCCCGCGCGCGTGTGGGACTGGTACGCCGAAAGACGCGACGGCGTGCGGGCCGCGTTGCCCAATCCCGGGCATCTGGCCCTGGGCGCCTTCGCGCGCCGCCGCCCGGGTGTGCTCACCCTGGTGAGCCAGAACGTCGACGACCTGCACCAGCGCGCCGGCAACACGGACACGATCCGCCTGCATGGCGACATCCAGCGCGACCAGTGGCTCGATCGCTGCACGCGCTCGCCCGCCTGCACGACGCGCGACGCCTTGCCCGGGCGCCCGCCGACCTGCGCGCGCTGCGGCAATCTCGTGCGGCCCGGTGTGGTGTGGTTCGGCGAGATGCTGCCGATGGAAGCGATCGATGCCGCGGAGCGCGCCGCCCAGTCGTGCGACGTGGCGCTGATCGTCGGCACCTCGGGCGCCGTGTGGCCGGCCGCCGGGTTGGCGTCGCGCGCGCGCCGCGGCGGCGCGTTCGTGGCGATCGTCAACCCGACACGGCAGCGAGATCGACGAGGAGGCGCACACTGTGCTGCGATCGACCGCGGCATTGGCGTTGCCGCCGCTGCTCGCGGCCGATTGACGCCGCGCAATCGCGCGCTGCGCGGTGCTCGCGCCAAACACCGGAGCGTGGTGTGAAGTTCGCTACCATCGCGGCCGTCTTTTCAGCAACGGTACGGGGACGTTCAGATGGCCATGGACGTGGTGGACTACGAGATCAAGGGCTCGGAGATGCAGTTCGTCGAGATCGAACTCGATCCGGGCGAGGCTGCCATCGGCGAGGCCGGCAGCCTGTTCTTCATGGACGCCGGCATCGGCATGGATGCGGTGTTCGGCGATGGCTCCCAGAACCAGGGTGGCGGTCTGTTCGGCAAGCTGCTCGGTGCCGGCAAGCGGCTGCTGACCGGCGAGTCGCTGTTCACCACCATCTACACCAACCAGGGCGCCAGCAAGCAGCGGGTGGCCTTCGCCGCGCCATACCCCGGCAAGATCCTGCCGATGGAGCTCAGCAAGCTCGGCGGCTTGCTGATCTGCCAGAAGGATGCGTTCCTCTGCGCTGCGCGCGGCGTGTCGCTCGGCATCGCGTTGCAGCAGAAGCTCGGCGTCGGGTTTTTCGGCGGCGAGGGCTTCATCATGCAGAAGCTCGAAGGTGACGGGCTGGCCTTCGTGCATGCGGGCGGCACGATCGTGAAGCGCGAGCTGGCGCCCGGCCAGACGCTGATGGTCGACACCGGCTGCGTCGTCGCCTACACGCCGAACACCAACTTCGAGATTCAGTACGTGGGCAAGATCAAGACCGCGCTGTTCGGCGGCGAAGGCTTGTTCTTCGCCAAGCTGACCGGCCCGGGCACCGTGTGGCTGCAGAGCCTGCCGTTCTCACGCCTGGCCAGTCGCGTGTTCGCCGCGGCGCCGCAGCGCGGCGGCGGCCGCGAAGAAGGCTCCATCCTGCCTGGCATGGCCGCCGGCGGGCTGCTCGGCGGCATCCTCGGCGGCGATGACGAGTAGACGCCGCTTGCTGGCGCTGCTGTTCGCGGCGGCGCCGGCGCTGTGCGCAACCTCGGCACGCGCCGGCGGCGCCAGCGTGTGGCTCGAGGAACTCACCTCCGTCGAGCTGCGCGAGCGCATCGCGCAAGGCGCCACCACCGTGCTGGTGCCGATCGGCGGCACCGAGCAGAACGGCGCTCATCTCGTGCTGGGCAAGCACAACGTGCGCGTTCGTGTGCTGGCCGCGCGCATCGCCGAACAACTCGGCCACACGCTGGTGGCGCCGGTGGTGGCCTATGTTCCCGAGGGAGACATCGATCCGCCCACGCAGCACATGCGCCATGCCGGCACGTTGTCGGTGCCGACCGCCGCGTTCGAGTCGGTGCTCGAAGGCGCGGCGCGCAGTCTGCGCCGCCACGGTTTTCGCCACGTGGTGCTGCTCGGCGACCATGGCGGCTACCAAGCCAGTCTGGCGCGTGTGGCGGGCAAGCTGAATCGCGCGTGGGGTGGGCAGCACGGCCTGATCGCGCTCGAGGAGTATTACCGCGCCGCGCAGGCGTTCGATGCCACACTGGCTGCGCGCGGTTACACGCCGCAGGAGATCGGCCGGCATGCTGGCCTGGCCGACACCGCGTTGGCCTGGGCCGCCGACGCGGCGCTGGTGCGGCCGCAAGCGTTGTATGGCGGTGCCCGGCGTCGATGGCGACCCGCGGCGCGCGACTGCCGAACTGGGCCGCGCGGGCGTTGAGCACATCGTGTCGGCTTCGGTGGCGGCGATCCGCGCACGCACCGGGCAGGCTTCCTCCAAGAACTGAATGATGATGAATCGAGAATCCCGGGTGACAAGCGTGTCGAAGCGAACCTCGTCGGCGCTGGTCACCGCGACGTTGCTGATCGCCGCCGGCGCGGCCGTTTGGATGCAATCGGTGCAGGCGCAGGTCGGCACGCCCGCGAGCGCGCCGCTGTCGGCCGCGCCCGCCGCGGCGCCCGCACCGGCGATCGCCACCGTGCCGGGCATGCCGCCGGTGCCCGACGCGCGCAATCTGTACAGCGAGACCGCGAGCGGCAAGTGGAGCCCGGTGGTGCAGGGCGACCTCGAGCGCATCTACGTGCCCAACCTGCGCTCCAACGACGTCTACGTGATCGACCCGGCGCAGATGAAGGTGGTGGACCGCTTCAAGGTCGGCTACAGCCCGCAGCACGTCGTGCCGTCGTGGGACCTGCGCACGCTGTGGGTCACCAACAATGCCGAGCGCCGCAACGACGGCAGCCTGACGCCGATCGACCCGCGGACCGGCAAGCGCGGGCCCGACGTGGTGGTCGACAACCCGTACAACATGTACTTCTCGCCCGACGGCAAGTCGGCGATCGTGGTCGCCGAGGCGCGCAAGCGGCTCGACTTCCGCGATCCGCAGACGATGGCGATGCAGTACTCGATCGACGTGCCCGGCTGCCCGGGGGTCAACCACGCCGACTTCTCGATCGACGGCCGGTTCGCGATCTTCACCTGCGAGTTCGCCGGCACGCTGGTGAAGATCGATCTCGCGGAGCGCAAGGTGCTCGGCTACCTGAAGCTGCAGATGCCGGCCACGCGCTTCAAGGAAGTGCCGGGTGCGCCGCGCCTGAAGCCAGGGCAGGTGTGGGAGCCGGGCGGGACCGAGGTGTGTCGCGTGACGCGTGGCATGCCGCAGGACATTCGCAGTTCGCCCGACGGCAAGCGTTTCTACATCGCCGACATGCATGCCGACGGCGTGCACATCGTCGACGGCGAGTCGTTCACGCAGGTGGGCTTCATTCGCCACCGGCCTCGGCGCGCACGGCCTCTATCCGAGCCGCGACGGCAAGCAGCTCTACGTGGCCAACCGCGGCTCGCACAAGATCCACGGCTCCAAGCTCGGCAACGGCGGCGTCGCGGTGATCGACTTCGCCACCGAGAAGGTGGTCGCGCGTTGGGGCGTACCTGGCGGCGGCAGCCCCGACATGGGCAACATCAGCCCCGACGGCAAGTGGCTGTGGCTGGCCGCGCGCTACGACGACGTGGTCTACCGCTTCGACACCGCCAACGGCGAGGTGCGCAAGATCAAGGTCGGCGCCGAGCCGCACGGACTGACCGTGTGGCCGCAGCCGGGCCGCTACTCGCTCGGCCACACCGGCAACCTGCGCTGAGCCTGTCGCCGCCATGAACTTCGGAGTCGTCATCGTCGGCGACGAGATCCTGTCGGGCAAGCGACAGGACAAGCACCTGGCCAAGGTGATCGAACTGCTCGGCGCGCGCGGTCTGGCTTTGGGTTGGGCGCGGTATGTGGGTGACGACCGGGCCGGCATCACGGGCGTGTTGCGCGATGCGTTTGCCAGCGGCGATGCGGTGTTCAGCTGCGGGGGCATCGGCGCCACGCCGGATGACCACACGCGCCAATGCTGCTGCCGCGGCCCTCGGCGTGCCGCTCGCGCTGCATCCGAGCGCCAAGGAGCTGATCCAGGAGCGCATGCGCGACACGGCGCGCGAGCAGAACCTGCCTTACGAACCCGAGCGTCCCGACAACCTCCATCGGCTGAACATGGGGGTGTTTCCCGCCGGCGCCGAGATCATCCCGAATCCGTACAACAAGATTCCGGGCTTCAGCGTGCGCGACGTGCACTTCGTGCCGGGCTTTCCGGTGATGGCGCATCCGATGATCGAGTGGCTGCTCGACACCCGCTATGCGCACCTGCATGGCACGCAAGCACGGCGCGAGCATTCGGTGATCGTGACCGGCTCGATGGAGGCCACGCTGACGCCGCTGATGGAGGCGATCGAGGCGGACTTTCGGGGCGTGAAGGTGTTCAGCCTGCCCAGCGTCGACCACCCCACGCTGGGCCGCCACATCGAGCTCGGCGTGAAAGGCGAGGCCGCGGCCGCCGAAGCGGCGTTCACCGCCCTCAAGAGCGGCCTGGCTGCATTGGGGGTAACGATCCGATCCGAGTTGGTGCGCTGAACGCCCCAGGAACAGCACCATTGTGGTGCTATGCTCGCACCGCTCATGTGCCACCGACGGCGCCGTCGGCTGCCGCCTCCCAGGACGGGCCAATGGCCGGTCAATGGCATGGTTTCTGCTAGATTGCCCGTGCTTCGCGGCACGCGACCACAGCGGGCACCACGCCCGTCCGGTTCGTCCCCAGAAGAGAAGTCGCCTCGCCGGCGACTTTCGTTCAAACAGTCCCCCACAACCTCGAACACCCGCGTTCCGCTAGGAGATCCTTGATGGCAAAGACCGTTGCCGACGTGATGAAGATGGTGAAGGAAAACGAAATCAAGTTTGTTGATTTCCGCTTCACCGACACCCGCGGCAAAGAGCAGCACGTCACGGTGCCGGTGTCGGCATTTGACGAAGACAAGTTCAGCGCCGGCCACGCGTTCGACGGCTCGTCGATCGCCGGCTGGAAGGGCATCGAAGCGTCCGACATGCTGCTGATGCCCGACCCGGCCACCGCCAACATCGACCCGTTCTACGAAGAGCCGACGCTGTTCCTCACCTGCGACGTGCTCGAGCCCGGCGACGGCAAGCCCTACGAGCGTGACCCGCGCTCGCTGGCCAAGCGCGCCGAGGCCTACCTCAAGGGCAGCGGCATCGGCGACGCGGCGTACTTCGGCCCCGAGCCCGAGTTCTTCATCTTCGACCAGGTGCGCTGGAACGTCGACATGTCGGGCTGCTTCGTGAAGATCGATTCCGAAGAAGCGCCGTGGAGCACCGGCACGAAGTTCGAGGGCGGCAACCTCGGCCACCGGCCGGCGGTCAAGGGCGGCTACTTCCCGGTGCCACCGGTCGACAGCTTCCAGGACATGCGCAGCGAGATGTGCCTGCTGCTCGAGCAGATGGGCATTCCGGTCGAGGTGCATCACCACGAAGTCGGCGGCATGGGCCAGCAGGAGCTCGGCACCAAGTTCTCGACTCTGGTGCAGCGCGCCGACTGGCTGATGGTGCAGAAGTACATCATCCACAACGTGGCGCATGCCTACGGCAAGACCGCGACCTTCATGCCCAAGCCGGTGGTCGGCGACAACGGCAGCGGCATGCACGTGCACCAGTCGGTGTGGAAGGGCGGCAAGAACCTGTTCGCCGGCGACGGCTACGCGGGCCTGTCGGAGTTCGCGCTGTACTACATCGGCGGCATCATCAAGCACGCGCGGGCCTTGAACGCGATCACCAACCCCGGCACCAACAGCTACAAGCGCCTGGTGCCCGGTTTCGAGGCGCCGGTGAAGCTTGCGTACTCTGCGAAGAACCGCTCGGCGTCGGTGCGCATCCCGTACGTACCCAACCCGAAGGGCCGGCGCATCGAGGTGCGCTTCCCAGACCCCACCTGCAACCCGTACCTGGCGTTCAGCGCACTGTTGATGGCGGGCCTGGACGGCGTGGAGAACAAGATCCACCCGGGCGAGGCGGCGACCAAGGACCTGTACCACCTGCCGCCGGAGGAAGACGCGAAGATCCCCACCGTCTGCGACAGTCTCGACCAGGCATTGGGCTACCTCGACAAGGGCCGCGCGTTTCTCACCAAGGGCGGTGTCTTCACTGACGGGTACATCGACGCCTACATCGAGCTCAAGATGCAGGAGGTCACGCGCTTCCGCATGACCACGCATCCGGTCGAGTTCGACATGTACTACAGCCTGTGATCTCGGTGGCGGCTCGGTTGCCACGCGCAACCGTGCGCCAAATGTGTCAAAGGGACGACCCCCGGGTCGTCCCTTTTTCGTTGTGTGTCACCAGTTTGCGACAATGCGGCGTTGGAGATGGGAACGCTGGCCCACCGGGCCTTTGGAGTTTCATCGATGAAGCACTTGTCGTGGGCGCTGTGTTGGCTGGCCATCGCCGCTCCCTCGGCATGGTCGCAGGGCACTGCGGCCACCTCGGGCACGGTGTACCGCTGCCCCGGTCCGCCGATCCTGTACACCGATCAGATCACGGCGCAGGAAGCCAAGGACAAGAACTGCCGCACCATCGAGGGCGCCCCGATCACCATCGTGCAGACCGCCAAACCGGCGCCTGCGGCGGCCGCGCGCAAGGGAGACAGTCCGGCGGGAGCGCGGGGTCCGGAGAGCCGAGTCGACCCCAACGCACAGCGCCAGCGCGACGGCGATGCACGCAAGCTGCTCGAATCGGAGTTGCAACGCGAGGAACAGCGGCTGGCCGACCTGCAGCGCGAGTTCAACAATGGCGAGCCGGAACGGCTCGGCAGCGAGCGCAACGCCCAGAAGTACCTCGATCGTGTGGCCGACATGCGCGCGCAGATCATGCGCAAGCAGGAAGACATCGCGGCCATCAAGCGCGAGATCGGCAAGCTGCAGACGCAGTGACCCGCGCGCCGCGGCGCGAGCGGTCGGCGTTCGCCAGCCGCGTCCACTCGATGCCCGATCGGTGCGCGCGGACCGAGGTGCGGCGACCCTCATGAGCCCCGACCAGCGCTACGAGGCCTTCGACCTGCTCGCCACGCTGGTTGCGTTGGCGCGCCCGGACGGGACGGTGCTGTTCGTCAACGCCGGGTTCGAGGCCGTGGTGGGCCTGTCGCGGCGCGCGCTGGTGCGCACCAGCCTGTTCGAACGGTTCACCGACTCCGCGGCCTTGCAAGACACGTTGCTTGCGGTGGCGCGCAACGAAATGGCCACCGGGCGCCTGCAGGCCACGCTGCTGCGCGGCGGCAGTGCGGCGTCGGCGCCGGAAGACCTGCCGGTGCACGTGATCGTCACGCAAGTGGATGCGCGCGGCGATCGGCGTGCCCAGCCCGGCTCCGAGCTGGTTCTGGTGGAGATGATCGAGGTCGAACAGCAGACGCGACAGGATCGCGAGGAGCGCGCGCTCGACCAGATCCAGGCCAATCGCGAGCTGATCCGCAACCTCGCACACGAGATCAAGAACCCGCTGGGCGGCATCCGCGGCGCCGCGCAGTTGCTGGCGATGGAGTTGCCATCGCCCGACCTGACCGAATACACCGAGGTCATCGTGCACGAGGCCGACCGGCTGCAGGCGCTGGTCGACCGGTTGCTCGCGCCGCACCGCCGCCCGCACGTGGTGGGCGACGTCAACATCCACGAGGTCTGCGAGCGTGTGCGCTCGGTCGTGCTGGCGGAGTTCCCGCGCGGGCTCTCCGTGATGCGCGACTACGACGTGTCGCTGCCGGACTTTCGCGGCGACCGCGAGCAGCTGATCCAGGCGCTGCTCAACATCGTACAGAACGCAGCGCACGCGCTGGGCGAGCAGGTCAGCAGCGGCACGGCGCGCATCGTGCTGCGCACGCGCGTGGCGCGACAAGTGACGATTGGCAAGCAGCGGTGCAGACTGGCACTGGAATTGCATGTCGAGGACAACGGGCCAGGTGTGCCCGAGGCCATCCGCGATCGCATCTTCTACCCATTGGTGTCGGGACACGAGGGCGGCTCAGGGCTCGGACTCACGTTGGCGCAGATGTTCGTGCAGCAGCACCATGGATCGATCGACTGTGATTCGGTGCCCGGCCGCACGGTGTTCAAGATCGTGATTCCGCTGCCCTGATGCCTCGATGGATTGCACAGCGCCGACAACGAGAAGCTAACAACACATGAAGCCGATCTGGGTGGCCGACGACGATCAGTCGATCCGTTTCGTGCTCGAACGCGCACTGACGCGCGAGCAGTTCAGCGTGCGATGTTTTGCCAACCCGCGCGACGTGTTGTCGGCGCTGGAGACCGACGCGCCGCAAGTGCTGGTGAGTGACATCCGCATGCCCGGCGGCTCCGGGCTGGAGCTGCTCAGCAAGGTCAAGCAGCAGCATCCAGGCCTGCCGGTGATCGTGATGACCGCCTACTCCGACCTGGACAGCGCGGTGTCGGCGTTCCAGGGCGGTGCGTTCGAATACCTGCCCAAGCCGTTCGACCTGCCGAAGGCGGTGGAGCTGATCCGCCGCGCGGTCGACGAGAGCCTGCGCGAACAGGTGGGCGACGAATCCGGTGCCGCGGCGCCCGAGATGCTGGGCCAGGCCCCGGCGATGCAGGACGTGTTCCGCGCCATCGGCCGCCTGAGCCAGAGCAACGTCACGGTGATGATCACGGGCGAGTCGGGCACCGGCAAGGAACTGGTGGCGCGTGCACTGCACCGGCACAGCCCGCGCGGCGATCAGGGCAACAAGGGCCCGTTCATCGCCATCAACACCGCGGCGATCCCGAAAGACCTGCTGGAGTCGGAGCTGTTCGGCCACGAGCGCGGCGCGTTCACCGGCGCGCAGACCATGCGGCGCGGCCGCTTCGAGCAGGCCGACGGCGGCACGCTGTTCCTCGACGAGATCGGCGACATGCCGTTCGACCTGCAGACGCGCTTGTTGCGTGTGTTGTCCGATGGCCAGTTCTATCGCGTGGGCGGCCACCAACCGCTGAAGGCCAACGTGCGCGTGATCGCCGCTACGCACCAAAACCTGGAGCAACGGGTCAAGGATGGTGCGTTCCGCGAAGATTTGTTCCACCGCCTGAACGTGATCCGGCTGCGCCTGCCGCCGCTGCGCGAGCGGCGCGAAGACGTGCCCGGCCTTGCGCGCGCGTTCCTGGCGCGCAGTGCCCATGATCTGGGCGTGGAGGCCAAGCGGCTGAGCGATGCCGCGATGGAGCGCCTGATTCGCTTCGAGTTTCCCGGCAACGTGCGCCAACTCGAGAACCTGTGCCATTGGCTGACCGTGATGGCGCCGGCGCAGATGATCGAGCCGAAGGACCTGCCGCCGGAAGTCCTGGCCGAAGGTCCGACGCGGCCGAGCCTCGATGCCGCGCGTCCGGCCAGCCCTGCGGCTGTCGAATCCTCGACCCTGGTCGGCGGCGGCCCGCCGCTGTCGAACCTCTCGGTCGACGCCTGGCTGATTCAGCTCGCGTCGGAGGCGAGGCGCCTGCTCGAAGCGGGTGTGCCAGACGTGTGGGGACACCTGACACGGCAGTTCGAGGGCCGCCTGATCCACGTGGCGCTGGAGAACACCCGCGGTCGCCGCATCGAGGCGGCGCAAAAGCTCGGCATCGGGCGCAACACCATCACCCGCAAGATCCAGGAGCTCGGCCTCGACGAGTAGGCCGGGGCGCCGCGCGAGCGGCGCCGGCGGCGCGAGCACTACTTGGTCGTGAGTGCGCCGGTGGTGGTGGCCTGCGCGTAGATCGCGTCGAGTTCCATCCGGTTGGTCCAGCTCACCTCGGCTTCGTCGAACTGCGACGCCGACGCTTCCTGCACCTCGATGTTGGCGATGTCGCCACGCAGGTTCACCGGTGCACGGCGGCGCAGTGATTCGTCAACGCGCATGCGCAGTGGCATCAGCAGGTCGCTGCGCGTGCCGCCTTCGAGCATGTCGAGCTGCTCCATCGCGCGCCTGAGCAGCTTGTCCGGAAGTTCGAGCAGCGCTCTCGAGCCGTTGCGGGCCAGGGCCTGCTCCAGATGGATCAGATGCGGCACGATGTGGCGCGCGTCACCATGCTGGGCCAGCAGTTCCTGCAAGCCTTCGTGCGCGATGCGCAACGCTTCGCCGCGGCTGGTGCCCTTGGAATTGGGCGCCTGCAGGCGGGTTTCGGCGAACACCACGTGCCACTGCCAACCGATGCGCTTGAGCGTCAGCGGCCGACTGAACAACTTGCTGGCCCACTTCTTGAGGGGATTCGGGCCGCGTTTGCGAGGGGTGGCGCTCTTGCCGTTTCGGACGGTCGCTGCGGGCATGTCTGAGGCGGGTTTCGAGTGTTGTGTTTGCGGCCGATGAGCGGTTGATTGGCCGGTGCGAGTGGATGCAGCCTAGCGATTCGCCGGCCTGAAAGTGTTAAAACTGAACTTCAATTGACACGCCTTGTGAACCTTGTCGCAGTGACCGACCGTTACGTGCCCGACTGCACGAGCCGCTCCCGCGCTAAGGACGTGCCGCCTTCAGCTGCACCCACGCCGGCGCGTGATCACTCGGCTTTTCCCGCCCCCGTACTGCGCGGTCGACGGCGGCCTCGGCCAGGCGAGCGGCCGCGGCACCGTTGAGCAGCAGGTGATCGATGCGCAGCCCGGCGTTGCGCTCCCAGCGATTGCGAAAGTAGTCCCAGAACGTGTACATCGGCGCCTCGGGATGCAGGTGGTGGATCGCATCGGTCCACCCCTGCCCGAGCAGGCGCTTGTAGGCATCGCGCGTTTCCGGTTGCAGCAGCGCGTCGTTGAGCCATGACTTGGCCGAATAGATGTCGGCACGGTCGTTGGTGGGCACCACGTTGTAGTCGCCCGCGAGCACCACCGGCTCATCACGCGCATACAGCGTCTGTGCGTGCTGGATCAGCCGCTCGAACCAGGCCAGCTTGTAGTCGAACTTCGGTCCAGGCTGTGGGTTGCCGTTGGGCAGGTAGATCGACGCCACGGTCAGCTCGCCATCCGGCGTGCGCACGCGGGCCTCGAGGTAGCGGCTGTGCGTGTCGTCCGGATCGCCCGGCAGGCCGCGCCGCTGCTCCGCCGGTGCATCGCCCTTGGCGAGCACCGCCACGCCGTTGAAGCCTTTCTGTCCGTGCCATATCGCACCGTAGCCGGCGTCGCGAAACGCCGCTTCGGGGAACGTGGCGTCCGATGTCTTGAGTTCCTGCAGGCAGGCCACATCGGGCTGCGACTCCGCGAGCCACTCGAGCACGCGCGGCAGCCGGCTCGTGATGCCATTGACGTTGAAAGTGGCGATCTTCATCGTGCGCATCGTAGCGGCTCGCCGGCCCCGGCAGCCGCACGCGCGGACCGTTCAGCCGCGCTTGCGATAGGTGACGAAGTCGAACGGCAGCCCTTCTTCGGCGCTCTGCGGCTCGCGGCGCACTTCGTCGAACAAGGCGCGGTCCCAGAAGGGAAACTGGGTGTCGCCATCGACGTCGGCCTGAATTTCGGTGAGCTCCAGCGCATCGGCGATCGGTATCGCGTCGCGGTACAGCTGCGCCCCGCCGATCACGAACACGCGGCGCGATGCATCGAGCCGCAGCTGCGCCAGGCGCAGCGCCGCCTGCAGCGACGGCGCCACTTGCGCCCCCTCGGCCGTCCAGCCGGCCCGGCGGCTCACCACGATGTTGGCGCGCCCGGGCAACGGCCGGTAGCGCGGCGACAGCGAGTCCCACGTGCGCCGGCCCATGATCACCGGACAGCCGCGCGTCACCTCGCGAAAGTGCGCCATGTCGGCACCCAGGTGCCACGGCAGCGTGCCGCCGCGGCCGATCACGCCGTTGCGCGCGACGGCGGCGATCAGCACGAGATCGTACGGGCGCTCGGACTCATCGCTGCGCGCATTGTCGCTGCATGGCCGGTGCGCATAGCTGCACGCGGTCAGGGCGTCGCTGAACCGCGAACGATGCCGCTTTGCGTCAGCACCAGCAGCGCGCCGTCGTTGGCGACCATCATGCCCACCGCGAGAACCCGACACGCTGCCGAACGCATAGGCCGCATTGCCGTTGGCAAGGTCGATGCGGCCGATCACCGGTGTTGCAGAAGTCGGTGAAGTAGTAGCTGCCGCGATAGGCCTGCGGGAACGGGCCGGTGCTCGGGATAGAACGCGCCGCCGATGATCGAGCAACCGCTGAAGAAGCCGCGCGGTGCCGTCGGCGCGCGGGTCGTGGTCGTAGGCGAACAGCGGCCCGGTGATGCCGCTCGCGTTGGTCGGGCCCTTCGGTCGCCGGCCAGCCGTAGTTCGCGCCGGCGACGCCGAGGTTGATCTCTTCCCAGGTGCCTCTGGCCGACGTCGTTGATGTGGATGCGGCCGTCGCTGGCGCGCACGGCGAAGGTGAACGGGTTGCGCAGGCCGCGCGCCCAGATCGGCGCACGTCAGGTCGCCGGCGGTGGTGCAGAACGGGTTGTCGCTCGGGATGCTGCCGTCGTCGTTGAAGCGCAGCATCTTGCCGAACGGGTCGTTCAGGTCTGCGGCGTCGATGCTGCCGCTGGCGTTGTCGCCCACCGCGACGTACAGCTTGCCGTCGGTGCCGAAGTGCAGCGCGCCGCCGTTGTGGTTGGTTGCGCTCGACAGCGCGGGCAGGTTGGCGATCTGCACTTCGCCGCTCGGCCGTGTTGCCGCTGACCGTGAAGCGGCTGATGCGGTTGTGCGTGCCGCCTCGCGTGGTGGTGTAGTAAACGTAGATGAAGCCGTTGCTCGCGAAGGCGGGATGCGGCGTCACGCCGAGCAGGCCGCGTTCGCCCTGTCGCATCGACGGCAACCGTGAGCATCGTGCCGATCGCGGTGCCGTTGCTCTGCAGCACGCGCAGCGTGCCGCTCTGCTGCGCGATCAGCAGGCGGCCATCGGGCAGCTGCGTAAACGCGGTGGCGGATGACAGCCGGTGACCAGCGGAGTTGCGCGTGAAGCCGCTCGCGCATCGCACGAGAACCACCGAAGCGCACCGTGCGCGTGATCCACGCCGACTGTTGCCGGCGCTGTCGCTGCGCGCGCACGCGCAGCACGTGCTGGCCGGACGCGTACGCGTTCGTGTCGACCGATGCGCTGTAGGGGCGACGTGGCGGTGGTCGCGACCGTGACGCCGTCGACCTGGAACTCGACGTTGGCCACGCCGCACGTTGTCGGTGGCCGTTGGCCGTGATCTGCAGCGATGCCGGTGAGGCCGTCGGCCAGCTCCGCCGGCGCGGTGATGTCCACCGTCGGCGGCTGCGTGTCGCCGGTCGGCGCGCTGATCGTCACCGTCACCGCTGCACTCGTCGGCGACGACTCCGCAGCTGTCGGTGGCGCGCGCGGTCAGCGTGTGCGCGCCGGCAGATCGCGGGGTCCAGTTCACCGAATAGGGCGCGCTGGTGTCGGCCGCGCCGATCGCTGTGCTGCCGTCGAAGAACCGCACGCTTGGCGATGGTGCCGTCGCTGTCGGCTGCAGTGGCGGTCAGCGTGATCGGCGTGCCGACGGTGCCGCTGCTGTTGTTGGCCGGCGCGGTCATCGCGACTGTCGGCGGCGTTGCCGGCCGGTCCGCAGTCGATGAAGGTCGCGGTGTAGGTGGTATTGGTGGCTGGCGTGCCGATCGTGTGCGTGGCTGCGCCGCCGCTGGACTCCAGGTGCTGAACTGGTAGTTGCGGCAGTTGAACGATCTGGTTCGCCGCGCCCAGGTCGCGCTCGATGCCGACCACGCCGGTGAAGGTGTGCGGCGCGGTCACCGGCTGGCCGTCGAGTGTCAGACGCAGGCCGGCCGGCTGCGTGGCCAGCGTCACCTGCGACTTCTGCGGCAGCACGTCGCGCGTGACTTCGGTGGTTGCGCCGGCGCTGTCGGTGGCGCGCAGATGGAAGCGGTAGAAGATGTTGTCCGACGTCTCGCCGCGCACGGGCACAGTCGCGTTGCCGCTTGCGCCTGTGGTCGGTGGCACGAACGGATGCGCGTGGCGTGTCGTGGTGCAGATCGGCCCACCACGTCAGTTGGCCGGCGCGAGCGCGCCGTCCTCGGCATCGGTGGCGCTGCCGGCGAAGCTCAGCGAGTCGCCGGCGCGGAACGTGGCACCTTCGGCCGGCGCCGCGATCACGGCTTGCGGAGCCGTGTTGCCGGCCCTCGTCGTCGTTGCCGCCGCAGCCGGCGAGTCCGACCACGGCCGCGCCGAGCAACGCGAAGACACGACAGACCTGTTTGCGGATCTCCATGGTCCCTCCTCCTCCGGGCGAATGCCAAGGCCGCCGCAGCGATACGCTGCGGCGGAGTCGCACCGCTGGAAAAATTAGTGGGCAACGCGGGCACTCCAGGGCAAACCGCGTTCCTGAATGTCACGCCGCGCCCGCCGGCGCACCCGCTGAAGAAGCGCATCGTGTTGTCGGCTGCGCTAAGGCGATCGAAACCGACCAACGGTCCCGGTGTTCCCGCTGGCGCAGAGTCAGAAGCGCGCGCAACGCCCGTCACGTCACTGCGCCGTGAAGCGCGTGACCCAACCGCGATGCAGGACCAGCAACGCACCGCTGCGGGTGACCAGCATTCCAATCGACTGCTCCGTCACGCTGCCGAATGAGTAGGCGGCATTGCCGTTGTTCAAGTCGATGAAACCGACGAAGGGGACGATGAAATCGGAGAAGAAGTAGCCACCGCGCCAAGGCGCTGGGAAGGGGCCGGTGCTGGGGTAGAACGCGCCTCCGATGATGCACGCCCCCACGAAGAAGCCGCCCGGTCCATTGCCCGGCGGGACCGGCGCATTGCGTTCGTGCGGGTACGTGAACATCGGTGGGGTGACGCCGGTGGCGTTGGTGAGCCCTTCGGTCGCCGGCCATCCGAAGTTGGCGCCGCGAGCAACGACATTGATCTCTTCCCACAGGCCTTGACCGACATCGTTGACATGGATGCGGCCGGTGCCGGGCTGCACGGCAAAGGTGAACGGGTTGCGCAGACCATGGGCCCAGCCGGCGCACGCCAGGTTGCCCTGCGTGGTGCAGTACGGGTTGTCGCTCGGGATGCTGCCGTCGTCGTTGAACCGCAGCAGCTTGCCCAGCGGTGAGTTCAGGTCTTGTGAGTTCGCGCCGCCGTGGTTGTCGCCCACGGCGACGTACAGCTTGCCGTCGCTGCCGAAGTGCATGGCGCCGCCGTTGTGGTCCGTTGCGAGGTCAGATGGGCAGATCCGCCAGCACCACCTCGCCACTGGCTGTGTTGCCGCTGACCGTGAAGCGGCTGATGCGGTTGTGCGTGCCGCCTTGCTGGGTGGTGTAGTAGATGTAGATGAAGCCGTTGCTGGCGAACTGCGGGTGCGCCGCCACGCCGAGCAGGCCGCGTTCGCCTTGTGAATCGACCGACACCGAGAGCACCGGCGTCGCGAGCAAGGTGCCATCGGCCAGCACCATGCGAACCGCGCCCGCTTGCTGTGCGATCAGCAGGCGCCCGTCGGGCAGCTCCGTGAACGCCGTGGCCGATCTGAGCAGGCCTGACCCAGCGAGGGGTGCGCGTGATGCCGGCGGGTGCTTCGCGGGTGCCGCCGAAGCGCACGATCACCTGGGTCCATTCCGACTGGTTGCCGGCGCCATCGCGCGCACGCACGCGCAACACGTGCTGTCCGGCGGCGTGCAGGCTCGTGTCCACCGTGGTGCTGTAGGGCGCCGACGTGTCGGTGGCCATCGTCACGCCATCGACCTGGAACTCCACGTTGGCCACACCCACGTTGTCGACGGCGTCGGCGCGGAACGTGACCATGCCGGCGAGGTTGTCGGCCAAGGCCACCGGCTCGACGATGCTCACCGTCGGCGGCTGCGTGTCGGAGGTCGACGAGTTGATCGTCACGCGCACCGCTGCACTCGTGGTCGCGCCACCGCGATCGTCGGTGGCGCGCGCGGTCAGCGTGTGCACGCCGGTGGTCGATGGTGTCCACGTCACGGAGAACGGCGCCGTGGTGTCGGCCGCACCGATCGCCGTGCCGCCGTCGAAGAATTGCACGTTGGCGATCGCGCCGTCACTGTCGCTGGCATTGGCGGTGAGCGTGATCGGCGTGCCCGGATTGTCCGGTGCTGTTGTTGGCCGGTGCCGTCATGGCGACCGTCGGTGGCGCGTTGACCGCCGGCCCCGAAGTCGATGAAGATGGCGGTGTAGTTGCTGTCGGTCGCAGGCGTTGCGATCGTGTGCGTGGCCGCGCCGCCGTCGCTCCAGGTGCTGAATCGGTAGCGTGCGACCGTTGAAGACCTGATCGGCCGCACCCAGGTCGCGTTCGATGCCGACCACGCCGGTCACGCGTGTGCGGTGCGGTCACCGGCTGGCCGTCGAGCGTGAGTTGCAGACCCGCGGGTTGCGTTGCCAGGGCAATCTGCACCTTTTGCGGCAGCACGTCGCGCGTGACATCCGTGGTCGCGCCCGCGCTGTCGGTGGCGCGCAGGTGAATCGCGCAGAAGATGTTGTCCGATGTTTCGCCGCGGGTCGGCAGCGTCGCGCTGCCGCCGGCGCCGGTGGTGGGCAACACCAAGGGATGTGTGTGCGCTGTCGTGGTGAAGGTCGACCCACCAGCTCAAGCTGGCCGCGCCGAGCACGCCGTCTTGTGCGTCGCTTGCGCTGGCCTCGATGCGGATCGAGTCGCCGGCCTTGAATGTCGCTCCCTCTGCAGGGGACGCGATCACCGGCTCGGGTGGCGCGTTGTCGGCATCGCCGCCTCCGCAGGACGAAATTCCGATCGCCGTGACGCCGACCAGTGCCACGCCCAACAACAGCCGCAGCTGCATGACAGATCCCCAGTTCAATGGCCACAACGGTCGCGGCAGCCGCTGGCCGTCGGGACACGACTCATGCGCAGCGGGATCGCCCGTCACTCGTTGGGCCGGGCCGCCAACTGCGCTGCCGCTGAGGGCAAGAGTGTTCCCGAGATCGCGCTCGGGCAACGGTGTCACACCGCCACCGGCGCCAGGGATCGCGCGCAACCCTCCGTTCGCACCTGCACGGGTGGTTGTCGCAGACGTGGCAGTCGCCGCCGGTCCAGATGAAGTCCGACGTCGCCCTCAAGGCGCTGTGAAGCGCGTGATGCCGTCTTGCCTGAGCACCAGCAGCGCTCCATCGTTGGCGACCATCATGCCCACCGGAGAGCCCGACACGCTGCCGAATGCGTAGGCCGGCATTGCCATTGGCAAGGTCGATGCGGCCGATCACCGGTGTGCACAGGTCGGTGAAGTAGTAGTGACCGCGGTAGGCCTGCGGGAACGGCCCGGCGTCCGGGTAGAACGCACCGCCGATGATGGCGCACCCGCTGAAGAATCCCGCGGTGGTGTCGGCTGCGCTGTTGTGGTCGAACGCGAACAACGGGCCCGTGACACCGCTCGCGCTGGTGGGGCCTTCGGTCGATGGCCAACCGTAGTTCGCGCCCGCCGCGCCGACGTTGATCTCTTCCCAGGTGCTTGCGCCCACGTCGTTGATGTGGATGCGGCCGTCGCTCGGCGCGAACGGCAAACGTGAACGGGTTGCGCAGGCCGCGCGCCCAGACCGCGCACTTGATGTCGCCTTGCGTGGTGCAGAACGGGTTGTCGCCGGGGATCGTGCCGTCGTCGTTGAAGCGCAGCATCTTGCCGAGCGGGGCGTTCAGATCGGGTGCGTTGGCGCCGTTGGCGTTGTCGCCCACCGCGGCGTAGAGCTTGCCGTCGCTGCCGAAATGCGGCGCGCCGCCGTTGTGGTTGGTGGCGCTTGACAGCGACGGCAGGTTCACCAGCACCAATTCGCTGCCCGGCGGTGTTGCCGCTGACCGTGAAGCGGCTGATGCGGTTGTGCGTGCCGTCTGGGCAGTCGTGTAGTAGATGTAGATGAACCCATTGCTGGCGAAGTTGGGGTGCGGCGTCACGCCGAGCAGCCCGCGCTCGCCTTGTGAGTCCACCGACGCCGTGAGCATCGTGCCGATTGCGGTACCGTTGGCTTGACGCACGAGCAGCGCCCCGCCTTGCTGTGCGATCAGCAGCCGGCCATCGGGCAATTGCGTGAAGGCGGTGGCCGACGACAGGCCGGTGACAAAGTTCTCGTTGCGCGTGAAGCCGTTCGGCACAGCACGCGAGCCGCCGAAGCGCACGGTGCGCGACACCCAGTTTGATGTGTTGCCGGCGCCGTCGCTCGCGCGCACACGAAGCACATGCTGGCCTGACGCGTACTGCGTCGTGTCCACGGTCGCCGCAAACGGCGACGACGTATCGGTGGTCAACGCGATGCCATCGACCTGGAACTCGACACTGGCCACGCCGACGTTGTCGCTCGCGTTGGCCGTGATCTGCAATGAGCCGGTGAGACCGTCCGCCAGCGACGCCGGTGCGGTGAAGGCCACCGTCGGCGGCTGTGTGTCACCGGTGGCCGCGTTGATGGTCACCGTCACCGCGGCGCTCGTGGCGGCGATGCCGCAGCTGTCGGTGGCGCGCGCAGTCAGCGTGTGCGTGCCTGCCGAAGATGGCGTCCAACTCACCGAGTACGGCGCACTGGCGTCGGCGCTGCCAATGGCGGTGGCGCCATCAAGAACACCACGTTGGCAATGCTGCCGTCGCTGTCGGATGCCGTGGCGGTGAGCGTGATCGGCGTGCCGACCGTGCCGCTGCTGTTGTTGGCCGGCGCGGTGAGGGCCACCGAGGGCGCGTTGCCGGCCGGTCCGGTGTCGATGAAGGTGGCGGTGTAGGTGGTGTTTGCCGCCGGCGTGCTGATCGTGCGCGTGGCGCTGCCGCCGGCGGGGTTCCAGGTGCTGAACTGGTAGTTGCGGCAGTTGAGCGATTGGTTTGGCGCGCCAAGGTCGCGCTCGATGCCGACGACGCCAGTGAAGGTGTGCGGCGCGGTCACCGGCTGGCCATCGAGCGTGAGGCGCAGCCCTGCGGGCTGCGTGGCCAGGGTCACCTGCGACTTCTGCGGCAGCACGTCGCGCGTGACCTCGGTGGTCGCGCCGGCACTGTCGGTGGCGCGCAGGTGAAAGCGGTAGAAGATGTTGTCCGACGTCTCGCCGCGCACGGGCACGGTCGTGTTGCCACTGGCGCCTGGGGTGGGTTGCACGAACGGGTGCGTGTGGCTGTCGTGGTGCAGATCGGCCCACCACGTCAGTTGGCCGGACGCGAGCGCACCGTCTTCGGCATCGGTGGCACTGCCGGCGAAGCTCAGCGAGTCACCGGCGCGAAACGTCGCGCCGGCCGCAGGCGATGTGATGGCGGCTGTCGGCGCCGTGTTGTCGCGGATGGCGGCGCGGAGTCATCGCCGCCGCCGCAGGCGCTGACCGTCGCGCACAGCGCAAACAGCTGCACTCGACGCGAGCGGCGTGGTGTGTGCGGCATCATGGTTGTCTCCTACGGCTGAGTCTTGCTGACATGGTGGCGCCTGGCGCGCTCATGGGGCCGTGAAGCGGGTGATGCTGTAGCGCTGCAGGACCAGCAACGCGCCGTCGCTGGCGACCAGCATGCCCACCGGCGCCATCGGCGAAGTCGGCACGGTGCCGAACGAATAGGCGGCGTTGCCGTTGTTTAGGTCGATGAAGCCAACGAAGCCCGTAACGCAATCGGTGAAGAAGTAGCCGCCGCGCCAGGGAGCGGGGAAGGGCCGCTCCGTCGGGATAGAAGGCACCTCCGATGACGCAGCTGCCGACGAAGAAGCCGCCGGGGCCGGAACCCGGCGGCGAGGCCGCGCTGTGGTTGTAGGTGAGCAACGGGCCGGTGATGGCGCCCGTCACGGCGCTGGGGCCTTCGGAAGCGGGCCATCCGTAGTTGGCGCCACTCGCTGCGACGTCGATCTCTTCCCATTGGGCTGAACCCACATCGTTGATGTGGATGCGTCCGGTCCCCGGCTGCACTGCAAGGGTGAACGGGTTGCGCAGGCCGTAGGCCCATACGGCGCACGCCAGGTTGCCCTGCGTGGTGCAGAACGGGTTGTCGCTCGGGATGCTGCCGTCGTCGTTGAACCGCAGCAGCTTTCCGTATGGGGTATTCAGGTTCGGCGCGTTCGTCGTGACGCCGGCGTCACCGACGCCGACATACAACTTTCCGTCGGCGCCAAAGCGCAAGCCGCCACCGCCATGGATGCGCTGATGACACGGTCGGCAGATTCGCCAGCACCACTTCATCGATGGCCGTGTTGCCGTTGACCGTGAAGCGGCTGAGACGGTAGTGCGGACCCCCTTGCGAAGCGGGAACGGTGTAGTAGACGTAGACATAGCCGTTGCTCGCGAATTGAGGATGCGCCACCACGCCTAGCAGGCCGCGATCCTGGAAGGTGTCGACTGTCAAAGTGAGCATCGGCGCACTGAGCAGCCTGCCGTCGCTTTGCACAACGCGCACGGCGCCGCTTTGTTGGGCCACCAGCAAACGCCCATCGGGCAATTCGGTCAACGCAGTGGCGACCGCGAACCCGCTCGCCCAGTTCAGCGTGCGTGTGATGCCGGCGGGCGCCTCACGCGTGCCGCCGAAGCGCACGACTGCCTGGGTCCAATCCGACTGGTTGCCCGCGCCGTCGCGCGCGCGCACGCGCAACACGTGTTGTCCGGCGGCGTGCAAGCTCGTGTCCACCGTGGCGCTGTAGGGCGCCGCAGAGGCGGTGGCCAACGCCACGCCGTCGACCTGGAACTCCACGCTGGCCACTCCCACGTTGTCGACGGCGTCGGCGCGGAACATGACCGTGCCCGTGAGGTTGTCGGCCAACGCCACGGGTTCGATGATGCTCACCGTCGGCGGTTGGGTGTCCGCGGTCGGCACGTTGATCGTTATATGCACCACCGCGCTCGTTGTCGTGCCGTCGCGGTCGTCGGTGGCGCGCGCGGTCAGCATGTGCATGCCGGTGGTCGAAGGTGTCCACCGCACCGAATACGGTGCGGCGGTGTCGGCTGCACCGATCGACGTGCTGCCGTCGAAGAACTGCACGTAGGCAATCGTGCCGTCACTGTCGCTGGCGTTGGCGGTGAGCGTGAGCGGGCTGCCAGGGTTGCCCGTGCTGTTGTTGGCCGGCGCCGTCGATGGCGACCGTCGGTGGCGCGTTGACCACCGGCCCCAAGTCGATGAAGACGGCGGTGTAGGTGCTGTCGGACGCGGGGGTTGCGATCGTGTGCATGGGTGCACCGCCGTCACTCCAGCCGCTGAATCGGTATCTGCGCCCGTTGAAGATCTGATCGGCCGCACCCAGGTCGCGTTCGAGCCCGACCACGCCGGTCAGCGTGTGCGGTGCGGCCACCGGCTGGCCGTCGAGCGTGAGCTGCTAGACCCCGCGGGCTCAGATGCCAGGGCGATCTGCACTCTTTTGCGGCAGCACGTCCCGCGTGACTTCCGAGCTCGCACCTGCGCTGTCGGTGGCGCGCAGATGAATGCGCAGCCATATGTTGTCGGAAGTTTCGCCGCGCGTCGGCAAGGTCACGACGCTGCCTGCACCGGTGGATGGCAGCACCAAGGGATGCGTGTGCGTGTTGTGGTGAAAGTCGACCCACCAGCTCAAGCCGGCCGGGCTGAGCGTGCCGTCTTGCGGGTCGCTTGCGCTGACTTCGAAGCGGATCGTGTCGCCGGCTTTGAACGTCGATCCCTCTGCTGGCGAAGCAATCACGGGCACAGGCGGTGCGTTGGCGGAATCGCCGCCGCCGCAAGATGACAATTCCGATCGCCGTGACGCCGATCAGTGCCAGGCCCAGCAACAACCGCAGCCGCATGAAAGATCCCCACGCACAATGGCCGCAAACGGGTCGCGGCAGCCATTGGCCGTCGGGACACAGGACTCATGCGCAGCCGGAGGCCGTCACTCGTTGCGCGGGCCGCCGACTGCGTTGCCGCTGGGGGCAAGTGCGTGTTCCCGAGAGCTCGCGCTCGGGCAGCGGTTTTACACCGCCACCGGCGCCTTGATGGCCGGATGGCTCACGTACTCGAGCGACCTCGAAGTCGTCGTACTCGAAATCGAAGATCGACGGCGGCTTGCGCTTCAGCTTGAGCAGCGGGTAGGCGAACGGCTCGCGTGCCAGTTGCGTCTGCACCTGCTCGAAGTGGTTGTTGTAGATGTGGCAGTCGCCGCCGGTCCAGATGAAGTCGCCGACGTCGAGATCGGACTGCTGCGCGAGCATGTGCGTGAGCAATGCGTAGCTCGCGATGTTGAACGGCACACCGAGGAAGATGTCGGCACTGCGCTGGTAGAGCTGGCAGCTCAGCCGACGGTCGGCGACGTAGAACTGGAAGAACGCGTGGCACGGCGCCAGCGCCATCTTCGGCAGATCAGCGACATTCCACGCACTCACGATGATGCGGCGTGAATCCGGGTTGGCCTTGAGCTGCTTGACCACTTCGGCGATCTGGTCGATGTGGCCGCCATCCGGCGTGGGCCAGCTGCGCCACTGCACGCCATACACCGGCCCGAGCTCGCCCTCGGGACTGGCCCATTCATTCCAGATCGTCACGCCGCGCTCCTGCAGCCAGCGTGCGTTGGAGTCGCCACGCAGGAACCACAGCAATTCGAGCGCAAGGCTTTTGAAGTGCACCTTCTTCGTGGTGACGAGTGGAAAGCCCTCGCGCAGGTCGAAGCGCATCTGGTGGCCGAACACGCTGCGCGTGCCGGTGCCCGTGCGGTCGGTCTTCGCCACGCCGTGCGTGAACACATGGCGCATGAAGTCTTCGTATTGCGAACGCGCGGGGCGTGGCGTGGCCATGCGGCGCATTCTAGGGCGATGGCATAACGGCCTCGCCGCCATGCACGTCGAACTGCATCGCTGCCAGCCGGGCGTACAAGCCGCCCCGCGCCACCAGCTCGACATGGGTGCCGGTGTCGACGATGCGGCCCTGGTCGAGCACCACGATGCGGTCGGCGCGTTGCACCGTGGCCAACCGGTGCGCGATGACGAGCGTGGTGCGATCCTTCATCGCGGCCTCGAGCGCGGCCTGCACCATGCGCTCGCTCTCGGCGTCCAGCGCGCTGGTGGCTTCGTCGAGCAGCAGCAGCGGCGGGTTCTTCAGCATCGCGCGCGCGATCGCGATGCGCTGCCGCTGCCCGCCCGACAGCCGCACGCCGCGTTCGCCGAGAAAACTCGCGTAGCCGTCAGGCAGTGCGCTGATGAAGTCGTGGGCGAAGGCCGATCGCGCAGCGGCGATCACTTCGTCGTCGCCGGCCTCGGGTCGGCCGTAGCGGATGTTCTCCATCGCGCTGGTCGAGAACACCGTGCTGTCCTGCGGAACGATGCCCACGCGGCGGCGCAGGTCGGCCAGCGTCACTTCGTGCACCGGGACCCCGTCGAGGCACACGCGGCCGCTCCTCACGTCGTAAAAGCGCAGCAGCAGCTGCAACAGCGTGCTCTTGCCGGCGCCGCTCGGGCCGACCAGCGCCACCGTCTCGCCGGGCTGCAACTGCAAAGTCACATCGCGCAGTGCGGCGTGCTGCGGCCGAGACGGGTAGTGGAAGCTGACCTGCTCGAACAGCACCGACGATCCGCCGATCACGGCGGGCAACACGCGTGGTCGGGCGGGCTCTTGCACCGGCGAGAGCGCGGCCAGCAGTTCCATCAGCCGCTCGGTGGCGCCGGCGGCGCGCAGCAGGTCGCCGTACACCTCGGACAACACCGCGACGCTGCTCACGAGGATGATCACGTAGACCACCGTCTGCCCGAGGTGGCCCGCGCTGATCTGGCCGGCCAGCACGGCCTGCGTGCCCTGGTACAGGCCCCACAACAAGGTGCCGAAGGTGGCGGTGATGATGAACGCCACCAGCGCCGCGCGCACCCGCGTGCGCTTGCGCGCGGTTTGAAACGCCTCTTCGGTCGAACGATCGAAGCGTGCTTCTTCTCGCGGCTCCTGCGCGAAGCTTTGCACTACGGGCACCGCGTTCAGCACTTCGGCAGCGATCGCGCTCGAATCGGCCACGCGATCCTGGCTGGCGCGGCTCAGGCGCCGCACGCGCCGGCCGAACAGCAGCGACGGCAGCACCACCAGCACCAGGATGCCCAGCACCTGAGTCATCACGTACGGATTGGTGACGATCAGCATGGCCAGCGCACCGATGCCCATCACGCTGTTGCGCAAGCCCATGCTGAGGCTGGAGCCGACCACGGTCTGCACGAGCGTGGTGTCGGTGGTCAGCCGCGACAACACCTCGCCGGTTTGCGTGGTTTCGAAGAACTCGGGGCTTTGGCGCAGCACGTGGGCGTAGACCGCATTGCGCAGATCGGCCGTCACGCGCTCGCCGATCCAACTCACCATGTAGAAGCGCGCTGCCGAGAACACGCCCAGCGCCAGCCCGACGAGAAACAGCGCGAAGAAGTGTTCGCGCAGGGCCATCAGCCGCTCGCCCGGATCGGCCGCGATCAAGCCCTGATCGATCAACGATTTCAGAGCCAGAGGCAACACCAGCGTGCTGACCGCCGCCGCCACCAGGAATAGCAGCGCCAGCACGATGCGGCCGCGGTACGGGCGCAGGAACGGCAGCAGGCCCGACAGCGAACGCGCCGAGCCCTTGGCTTCGACGCGGCGCAGTGCAGGGCGTGATGCGCTCAGCGTCGAGGCGCCGTCGGCGTTTGACATCGCGGCAGTCTACGTTGCGCGAGCGGCCGGGACGGGCTCAGCGCTTGGTGTCCTTTGTGCCGGTCGGTGGTCGCGCGGCGCTGCGGGCGCCGTCGCGGCCGCGTCGTGCGAGCGCATCGCGAAGCAGGTATTCCACTTGCGCATTGGCGCTGCGCAACTCCTGTGCGGCGAGGCGTTCGATCTCGCCCCACAACTCGGCGTCGATGCGCAGCAGGTACGCTTTCTTGTCAGTCGAGGCCATGGATGTGCGTTTGGGTCGACACGGCGCGCGATCCCCGTGGGCCACGGGCAAAGGCCAAGCGAGCGTCGTGTTGTGCCAGAGACCCCAATGTCAGCGCGATCTTTTCGTGTCGGGTGGCCGAGGCGGGGCAGCACTTTGTGCGGCGCGAGGTCGGCGGCGGTGGATGGACAAGAGTATCGAATTGATATCATTTTAGTAACAACGCAGCAATCGTCAAACCAGCGTGGGCGCGCGTCGGCACGCACGACCCGCGCAATCGCGCTGCGGGAGGTGGTCCTGTTCGGGGAATCTCCGGGGCATTCGAATGAGGGGGTGATGCACCGCAGCGGTGTTGCGCACCCGAAACGAGGTTGGCGGCGGCCGACTCGATTCGAGGCAGTTGGTCATAATCGTCTCATCGTGTCGCACGAACTGCCCTCTCAGTCAGACTGGATCACGCGCGCCAGCCGAACGCTGGTGCATCTGGGCTTCGTGCCATCGCTGGCGTTGGTCACCGTGGTGCTGGTGCCGGTGTTCGCGATGCTGGCACCGTTCCTCGTGCTGTTGCTGGGTGTCGGTTCGCCGATGGCCGCGGCGCAAATCGGCGCCCTGTCGGCGCTGATCCTGGTGCCGTGCATCGGTGCGGTGGTGCTGCGCTTGCTGTTCCAACTCGAGCGTGCACGGGCACGCCTGGCCGTGCTGGCCACGCAAGACGCGCTCACGGGCGTGCACAACCGGCGCTACTTCTTCGAGATCGCCGAACGCGAATGGCAGCGTTGCAAACGATATGGTGAAGACGCCGCATTGCTGCTGATCGATGCCGACAACTTCAAGTCGATCAACGATCTGCATGGTCACCTGTGCGGCGACAAGCTGCTGGTGGCGATTGCGCGCGCGGTGCGCGCCACACTGCGCACCACCGATCTGATGGCGCGTTTCGGCGGCGAGGAACTCGTGATCCTGCTGCCCCACACCGATCCGCTGGGCGCGCTCGACGTGGCCGAGCGCATCCGCGAGCGCGTGGCCGGTGGCCGGCTCGACTGGCACGGCGAGAAGGTGGGCATCACGGTCAGCGTGGGCGTTGCCTCCTACGGCGGCGATGACCGCACGCTCGATGCGCTGGTGCACGACGCCGACTTGGCGCTCTACGCCGCCAAGAAGGCCGGCCGGAATTGCGTGCGCGCGGCGCCGATCCGGCCGCGCCGCAGCGGCGAAGCCCACCGCGAAACCTCCAAGTAGCGACCGAGCGCCGTGGCGCGCCGGCCGTGGTGCGCGATGCCGCCGCCGATGTCGCAAGCGTACAAGCGCGCGGGGCCCGGCAGCCCGCACAATGGCGGCAGCGATACCTTCGCAACAGGAGCGATCCCATGCGCGTGGCCGGCGATGACCTGCACCTGCACAACGACTACCTGCGCAACTGCTGGTACGTGGCCGCATGGGCCCACGAGTTGATCGACGGCAAGCTGCTGGCGCGCACGATCCTCGATCAGCCGATCCTGCTCTACAAGGGCGACTCGGGGCGCGCGGTGGCGCTCGATGACCGTTGCTGCCACCGTGGTGCGCGGTTGTCGCAAGGCCGCCTCGAAGGCGACTGCGTGCGCTGCATGTACCACGGGCTGAAGTTCGACGGCAGCGGCGCCTGCGTGCAGATCCCCGGGCAGGACACCGTGCCCAAGGGCATGGGCGTGCGCGGCTATCCCATCGTGGAGCGCGACTCGCTGGTGTGGATCTGGATGGGCGAGGCCGACAAGGCCGACGAGAACCTGATCGTCGACTTCCCGTACCTGCGCGAGCCGGGCTGGCGCGGCGTGCCCGACTACCTGCACTACGACGCCAACTACCTGCTGATCGTCGACAACCTCGCCGACTTCGCGCACCTCGCGTTCGTCCACCGCCACACGCTCGGTGGCTCGGAGGAGTACGCGTTCAAGACCAAGCCGGTCGAGGTGGAGCGCCAGCCGCGCGGCTTTCGCGTCAAGCGCATGCACATGGATGCCGAGGTGCCGCCGTTCCACCGCAAGGTCACGCGCAGCGACGCGCGCATCGACCGCTGGAACGTCGGCACGATGCACATCCCGGGCATCTTCTTCCTGGAGTCGGGCTTCGCGCCGGCGGGCTCGGGCATCGAACGCGGCGACATCTCGCAGGCGCAGGCAATACCGCAACTGCCAGTTCTTCACGCCCGAGACCGCGAAGAGCACGCACTTCTTCTGGAACTACCTGCACAACTGGAACCTCGAACGATCCGACGATCGAGCTGTCGCTGCACGACTCGATGGTCGAGGGCTTCCACGAAGACAAGGCCATCATCGAGCAGCAGCAGCGCACGTTCGACGCCGATCCGGACTTCCGCATGCACCCGATCGCCGCCGACGCGCCGCTGGCGCACTTTCGCCGCGTGCTGGCGCAGATGATTGCGCAGGAGAAGGGCGCCGCGCTCGCGGCCTGAGCTGCAGCGCTACATCGCGAGCGGTTTCACGTAGCCGGTCATCTCGAGGTAGCCGCGGCCCACGCGTTGGCCGCGCGCGTCGAGCAGGTCGGACAGGCCTTCCCAGTACACCGCGCCGTTGCTCGAGCGGCCGTCGAGTTCCTGCGCGTCCATCAGCGCGCGCAACTCGAAGTGTCCCACCGGCGTCGCGATCTGCCACTGCACCGGGTAGCGCGCCTGCGTCGCAGGGCTCACCCAGGTGCGCCGTGGCGTGAAGCCGAGCTCGCCGTTGTCGAACGTGCGCACGCGGCCGTCGGCGCCACGGTGCGTGCCGCCCGACCACAAGCTGCTGCCGTCGGCGCGGCGCAGTCGAAAGCCCATCAGCGCGCCGCCATCGTCGAGGTTGATGCCGAACCAGTCCCAGCCCACCGCACCGGGCGGCATGTACTCGTCGCTCCATTCGTGGTCGAGCCATGCAGTGCCTTGCAGGTCCTGCGTCCGCGAGTCGCGTTCGATGCGCGCGCGCACGCGCAGATGCGGCAGGCTGTAGTAGTGGCTGGCCTGCTGCGGCAACGGGCCTTTGCGCGAATGCCCGGCCTGGCCCTGCAGCAGCACCGGCTGCACGGCCTGCATCTGCAGCGTGAGCTTGAACGCCGCATGCGCGCCGCCGACTTCGCTGTCGTAGCGACCGCCCGGCGCGGCGCCGCTGCGCCGCAGCCACCACGTGCCGAGCCGCACATCGGCGTCGTCGAGGCTGGCATGGCCGTCGCGCGCCGCCTCGTCGCCCGACCAGCGCTGCAGGCGCTGCAATTGCCAATGGCGTTGCGCGCCGATGTCGCTCAACGCGGCGTGCGCGAACAGCAACTGCCGTGGCGCGAAGCGGCCGGGCAGCGATGCCGCGAGTCCGGTGCGGTGGCGAAAAAACGTGACCTGGAAGCCGAGCGGCGACGCATTGCCAGGCGGCTCGAGCCAGCCGGTGGCGTACCACCACTCGTTGCGCGCGCCGGCATGCGCGCCATGGTCGCGCGGCCAGCGCCACACACGGCCCTCGCGCACCGCATCGTCGTCGGCCTGCGCCCACAGCGAGGTCGGTGCTGCGAGCAGCAGCGCGCGGCGCGAGAACCTCACCAGTCCTCCTTGACGGCCAGCACCGCCGAGCGCGCTGCGGCGTGGCGCGCCGCCAGTGCCGCCGTGGCCACGCCGCACAGCCACACCGCGATCGCCAGACCCGCCACCTGCAGCGGCGGCACGTGAAGCGGCATGGTCCAGTGGAAGCTCTGCGGGTTGACCACGTGCACCAGGACCACGCTGACGGCCAAGCCAAGCAGCAGCCCGAGCGCAACGCCGGCGGCCAGCCACACCGCCGCCTCGCCGGTGACGATGGCCAGCACCTCGCGGCGCGTCAGCCCGAGGTGCGCCAGCAGGCCGAATTCCTTGCGGCGCGCCAGCACCTGCGCCGACAGGCTCGCCGCCACGCCGATCAGCCCGACTGCGATCGCCACGATCTGCAGGTAGCGGGTCACCGCGAAGCTGCGGTCGAAAATCGCCAGCGACAACGCGCGCAGTTCGCCCGCGGTGGCGGTGTCGAGCGGCACGTCTGCGCCGGCCAGCGTGCGCAGGCGTTCGATCACCGCGGAAGCCTGCGTGCCCGGCTTGAGCCACAGCGCCAGATCGTTCACACGCGCGTCGCCGCCGTGTTGCTGCCAGAGCGCCGGTTGAATCACCGCGGCACCGAACTGGCGTGCGTAGTCGCGCCAGACGCCGCACACGCGCAGGCGCTGCAGCGCCATCGGGCAACGGCAGCGTGACGAGTCCACCGACTTCGAGGTTGTAGATCGCCGCCATCGGCTCGCTCGACGTAGACGCACGGCTCGCCGGCCGGCGCCGCCATCACGCGGCCGAGCCAGGGCAGGGCGTGCACGCTGTCGTCGACCGGGCGCACGATCAACGCCACGGCGGGCCGGCTCGGCTCGAGCGACACACTGCGCACGCGCGACGCACGCACCCGCGCCACGCCGTCGATCTGGGCGGCCGCGGCGGCGAACGAGGCGTCGAGTGTGTTGAAGTCGCCGGCGGCGCTGCCGCCCGCGGTGCGCAGATAGAGGTCTGCCGGCAGCACGCTGTCGAGCCAGATCGACACCGCGTCGCGAAAGCTCGTGACCATCACGGTCAGCGCCACCGACAGCGCCAGGCTCGCCACCACGCCGGCCACCGCAGCGCTGGCGGTGTGGCGCTGGTGGCGCGCGCGTTCGCTGGCCAGCAACACCAGCGGCCGCCGCCGTGTCAGCGGGCGTGCCAAGCAGCGCCTGCACACACACCGGCACCAAGGCCACGCCGCCCGCCAGCAGCGCGGCCACCGAGGCATACGCCGCGAGCGGCAGGCCTTCGATCGCCGGCATCAGCGCCAGCATCGCCGGCGGCGATCAGCATCGCCACGCCCGGCAGCCAGCGCGAGCGCGCGCCGCCGAGGCTCGATAGCCCTTTCAGTGCCTGCGCCGGCGGCAACGATTGCGCAGCGCGCGCCGGCCACCAGGCGCCCGCGATCGCCGCCACGATGCCGAGCGCACCGTACAGCGCCGCGGCCAGCCACGACCATTGCAGCTGCGGCGCCACGCCAGTGAAGTAGCCGCCGCCCAGGTCCCCGCCCAGCGCACGCAGTGCGATCGCCGCCAGCGCGGTGCCCGCGCCGAGTCCCAGCACGCTGCCTGCCACGCCGAGCCATGCGGCTTCGGCCAACACCAGCGCACGCCGCTGTCGTTCTGCCAGCCCGAGCACGCCGAGCAACGCAAACGTCGGCGTGCGCTGCGCCACCGACAAGGCGAGCACCGAATAAACGAGAAAGCCGCCGACCAGCAGCGCCACCAGCGCCAGCACGCTGAGGTTCACGCGATAGGCGCGCGACAGATTGGACACGCGTTGGGCCGCATCGTCGGGCTGCACGCTGCGCACGCCGTCGGGCCAGGCTTGCCGCTGAAGCCAACTCGCCGCATCGACGCCGTGCACGAGGCGCAAGTCGATGCGGGACAGGCGGCCCGGGCGCGCAAACGCGGCTTGCACCGCCGCCACGTCGATCACCAGCAGCGGGGCGCCGCCGATGCCCAGCGTACCGCCCAGGCGCCAGCGCCGCCAGCCATCGGGCGTGCGCAGCTCGATCGCGCCATCGCTGGCCACGTCGAGCCGCTGCAATGCCGCGGGGTTGGCGAACACCAGTTCGGGGTCGAGCGCGCCCAGGCGGTGAATGCCTTCGTTCAAGCGCGGTACGAGCTGCGGCGCGACTGCGGCAACGCGCAGCGCATCGATGCCGATCACACGCACGCTCTGTGTCGTGTTCGCCGACTCGGCACGCCGCGCCGTGGTGTCGAGTTCGAGCACCGGGCTGGCGACATCCACCGCGTCGTCGAGCGCGAGCGTGTCCAGCAACGTGTCGGGCAGGCCACTGCCGTCGCGCGACGCGAGAGACAGGTCGGGCTCGCCGTTGGCCGATCGCACCGCCGAAGCGAACTCCGACAGCGCCGATGCGTTGATGAGCTGCACCGAGAAGGCCAACGCCACGCCGAGCGCGACGGCGAGCAACACCGCCGCATGCCGCCACGGGTGCAGGCGCCACTCGGGCCACGACAACTGCCGCAGCAGCGCCGACAAAGACGGATCGCTTGGCGCGGCACGGCGAGTCATCACGGGCGACCCTCGGCTTCGACGATGCCGTCGATGCGCAGCTGCAGCACACGATCGGCCAGGCGGGCCGCGGCAGCGGAGTGCGTCACCAGCAGGCAGGCGGCGCCTTCGGCACGCACCTGCTCGGCCAGCAGTTCGAGCGTGCGTTGCGCGTTGTGCGGGTCGAGGTTGCCGGTTGGCTCGTCGGCCAGGATCAGCGCCGGCCGGTGCACCAGTGCACGCGCCAGTGCCACGCGCTGCAACTGGCCGCCTGACAGCTGCGCCGGCATGCGCCGGCCCAGGCCCTGCAACCCGACACGCTCGAGCAGCGCGGCGACGCGCGCGTCATCGGCCCGCTGCAGCAGCAACAGCGGCAGCGCCACGTTGTCGTGCACGGTCAGATGCGGCAGCACGTGAAAGGCCTGGAACACGAAACCCAGGTGCTCGCGCCGCAGCCGTGCGCGCGCATCGCCATCCAACGCGGGCACCGACTGGCCGCGGAACACGATGTCGCCCGCATCGGCATCGTCGAGGCCGGCGATGCAGTTGAGCAGCGTCGACTTGCCGACGCCGGATTCGCCGATCAGGACGACGAACTCGCCGGGCGCGACGCGCAGCGACACCTGCTGGAACACCAGCGCGTCGCCATAGGATTTGGCCAGTGCGCCGACCTCGAGCATGCGGCCATCATGCATGACCGTGGGCGCCCACGCTCGCTTCGCTCGCTGCCCCCCGAGGGGGCTGAGTCGGCTAGGGGCGGCCCGGCGCCGACTCGCGCGCCCGAACGAGTTGTTCAGGCCACGCGGAACACAGCGACCGCTTGCACCAATGCGTGGGCCTGCTGCTTCAGGTTCTCCGCAGCGGCGGGTGCCGAGCTCTTCCATCGGCGAGGCGGTCTCTTGCAACGCGCTGGCCTGCTGCTCGGTGCGACCCGACAGATCCTGGTTGCCGTCGGCGATCTGCGAGCTGGCCGTGGCCACGCTCTCGGAGCCTTCGCGCACCTGCGTCACTGCACGCGCCAGGCTCTGCTGCATCGACTGCAGGTTGGCCATCAGGCTTTGCGTGTCGCCGGCACGCAGCCGCAGCTGGGTCGACAGGTCGCCATCGGCGACGGCGCGAGCCATCGCCACCGCGTCGCTCGGCTGCCCGCCGAGCTGACGCAGCAGCCGGCGCGTGAACCACACCGCCAGACCGAGGCCCGACAGCAGTGTCACCCCCAACAGCGCCAGCATGCCGTTGCGCGTGCGCTGGTAGACCACGTTGGAGTGCTGCGAGGCCTGATCGGCGTGCTTGAAGCGCAGAAATGACCGCGCCTTTGCGCGCAGTTGCCGGTGCAGCGTTGGGCCGACGTCAGCGGCCGGCGGCCACGATCTGCCCGCGCACCTCGGCCAGTTTGGCCTTCAGGGCTTGGCGGTGCTGCGGCCCCACGCGCAGCAGGATGCGCTGACCCGACGACAACGACTGCAGTTGCGGGTCGGCAAACTCGTAGCGCAGCCACGGCTGGGTCGACGGCACGCTGCCCTTGACTTCGGTCAACTGCACCAGCGGCGCACCGGGCGCCGGTTCGGGGGTCGCGAGCAGGTGGTCGATCACCTCGACCACACGGTCGTTGAAGTAGCGGCCCGGGTAGCCGTTTTCTTCGTACGCCTTCTGCAGCTGCGGGTACATGCGTGCGTACAGCGCCGCCGCGCGTTTGCTGTCGATCGTGGTCAACCACTGCACCATCGGTGCGTAGCGCCCGGCGTTCTCCGGCGCGATGTTGCGCAGTTCGCCGCTGCCGCCGCTGACGCTGAATCGCCCCGGTGTGGCGTTGACCGGCCACAGCGCCGGCGCCGCATGGCCACGCGCCAGGTTGTCGACCGTCACGACGAAACGGCGCGCAAAGTCGTCGGTCTGCATGAACCGCAGCACCGGTGATTGGCCCAGTGCATCGATCAGCGCGTTGCGCAACGCGGAGCCCGTGTGGCCCAAGGGCTCGGCCGCCGAGGCCGCCGGCGCGGCTTCCAGCGGATGGCGGATGGCCGGCTCCGAGGCCGCCGGTGCGGGAGCCGCGGCCGAGGCCGGAGCGGGCGGCGCTTCGGCCACCTGCACCGGCCGCATGCGGTACTGCCACATGTACAAGCCACCCAGGCCGAGCACCGTCAACAGCAGGGCTGCGATGGCGGCGATCCAGGTTCGGCTCATAAGGGTTCCTTCGGTTCGGCGCGGATCAGGCGAACGGTCTGCACCATAACGCGTTTCCTGCCCCCTGGCGCTGACAGCGGCCCGAACTTGCGCTCAGGCCGGGGTCGCGAGCCACTGGCGCGCCTGGGCCAGCACCTGCGCCGGTGCCTGCGCGTCGTCGCAGGCCACGCGCAGCGCCGGCATGCCGCGCAGCCAGGTGAGCTGGCGCTTGGCGAGCTGGCGCGTGGCGGCAATGCCGCGTTCGGCCACAGCGGACAGATCGCCGTCGTCGAGTGCTTGCCACACCTGGCGGTAGCCGACGCAGCGCATCGATGGCAAGGCATCGTTCAGGTCGCCGCGCGCGCGCAGGGCGCGCACCTCGTCGATCAAGCCGTCGCGCAACATCGCGTGAAAGCGCGCCGCGATGCGTTCGTGCAGCCACTCGCGCGCACGCGGCTCGAGCGACACCAGCGGCAGCGGCAGGCCCGGCTGCGCGCGCACCCCGTGGGCCTGCGACAGCGGGCGGCCGGTGAGTTGCCAAACCTCGAGCGCGCGCTGGATCCGCTGCGCATCATTGGGTTTCAAGCGCTGCGCGGTGACGGGGTCGACCTGCGCCAGTTCGGCATGCAGCGCGGGCCAGCCGTGCGCTGCGGCCTTGGCGTCGATCGCGGCCCGCACCTTCGCGTCGCGTTCGGGCAGCGCATCGAGCCCGTCGAGCAGGGCCTTCACATACAACATCGTGCCGCCCACCAACAGCGCGGCACGGCCGCGCGCGTTGATGTCGGTGATCAGGCGCGTGGCGTCGGCGGCGAAGCGCGCCGCGGAGTAAGCGTCGGTCGGTTCGATGATGTCGATCAAGTGGTGCGGCACACGCGCGCGCTCGGCCGCGCTCGGCTTGGCCGTGCCGATGTCCATGCCCCGATAGACCTGCGCCGAGTCGACGCTCACGATCTCCAGCGGCATCCGTTCGGCGAGCGCCATCGCCAGCGCGCTCTTGCCGCTGGCCGTCGGCCCAGCCAACACCATCGCACGCGGCGCCTGGCTCATGCGTGCGCTGCGCCGTGGCGCCGCACCAGCGTCCACGCCACCAGCGAGGTGAGGCCGGCCATCGTCGCCAGCGCGGCGAAATAGGGCTGCGGCCGGCTTGCGCTCAGGTGCTGCCCGAGCCACAGCGCGACCGCAGCGCCGGTCAGTGCGAGCATGAAGCCGGCCAGCGCCGAGGCCACGCCCGCCGCATGCGGGAACGGCCCGACCGCGCCGGCCTGTCCGCACGGCTGGTGCACCCCATGGCCGAGTGCGTAGATCCACTGCGGCAACAGCACCGCCCACACCGAGGGCGTGGACGTGGCGGCCGCGGTCCAGGCGAGGCCGACGCCGGCCAGTGCGGTGAAGGCAGCGCCGCGCTGCACCGCGCCCACGAGGCCGTGGCGCGCCAGCAGTCGCCGGCAGATGAAGGTGCCGACCACGTAAGCGACCGAGTTGCTGCCCATGGCCAGGCCGCACTGCCACGCGCTGAGGCCGAGATGGTCGATCAACACGAAGCTGGCGCCGGCCAGAAACACCATCAGGCCGCCATAGGTGCCGCACACCAGCAGCGTCCAGGCGCGAAAGGCCGGATGAGCCAACGCACGGCCCAACTGCACCAGCAGTGCGCGGGCGTGGGTGGCCTGTGGATTGCGTGCTCGCACCGTCTCGGGCACGCGCCACACGACGAATGCCAGCAAGCCGGCGCCGAACGCCGCCAGCAAGGCCATCGTCGAACGCCAGCCAGCCGCAGCGGCGAGTGCGCCACCGGCGATCGGCGCGGCGATCGCGATCAGGCCGAGGCCCGTGAGGGCCTGCGACATCACGTGGGCGCCCCGATGCGGCTCGAAGACGTCGCGCAGCATTGCGCGCGCACACACCACCGCCGCCGCCACGCCGGCGCCCTGGATGGCGCGCCACGCGACCACCGCGCTGACGTCGCGCGCCAGTGCGGCGCCCAACGAAGCCAACGCGAACAGCGCCACGCCGGCGCGCAGCACCGGTCGGCGGCCGAAACGGTCGGCGACCGGGCCCCACAACAATTGCGCGAGGCCGAACGCCAGCACGAAGACCGCCATCGTCAGCTGCACCGCCGGCATGTCGGCCGACAGATCGCGAGCCAGCATCGGCAGCGCGGGCAGGTACAGATCGGTGGCCATCGCCTGCGTGCCGAGCAGCAGTGCCAGGCTCAGCGCCATGGCAAACGGCGACGGTTCAGCGTGGGAGGGCGCGGCGGTGGCAACGCCCGGTGGGGACGGCATCGCGCACAAGCATACCCGCCGCATGCCCCGGCTCGTGTGCTGCGGCGCTCGGCAAGCGCCGAGCCGGCGTTTGCGCCCGCGGTGGCGGCAACGCGGCGCACGGCCGCCGTGTCGCCGTGAAGGGACAACGACTAGGCCAGGGCGTGCAAGCGCGCCAGCTCGACCATGCGCTCGATCTCGCGATCGCGCAGGCCGCGTCGGCGCAACGCGTCGGCGGTCTCGAGCAGGTAGTCCAGCGTGGTGCCGAAGCGACCGCGTGCGTGCTTGAAGATGTGCAGCAGCTCGTGCTCGGCCATCGTCGCAACGAAGTTCGGGCTTTGCCGGCTCAGCGTGAAGGCCAGCGCGCGCACTTCGCCATGCGGGGTGCGGCAGGGCAGGAAGCGCGGGTCGTACACCGCGGTGGGCATCTCGCGCAACCACAGCCGCTGCAGTTCGGCGGCGGCGCGCTTGCGCGGCACGCGGTAGACCACGCCGTGGCACGAGCCGCCGTGCAGCAGCGCGAACACCAGGCCCGGTTGGTCCGGCGTGCCACGGTTCACGCGCGAGCGCATGCGCAAGGCGCGGTGCCAGCCGCGCACGTGGGCCAGCCGGTGTTCGTCGGCGTCGAACTCGGGCCGGGCGATCAGCGATGCATAGCCGAACACCCACAGGTCCTCGCGCCCGCCCCACTGCGCCGTGGCGCGCAACAGCATCTCTTCGGGGTCGCGTCTCGGAAGCATCGAGTCCATCAGGGCTTCAAGAATGCCAGAGCCGGAGGGTGGTCTTGGCCTTCGTTGACGGCGCAACTCGGTTTCATCGGAAAATGATCACGGCATGCACGCAACAGTCCAGCAGGTGACTCAACGGATCGCGCGGCGCAGTGCGGCGCCGCGGCGGGCCTATCTGGAGCGGGTCGACCGTCTGGCGGCGCGCCCGCGCGGCTCCGACCGCATGGGCTGCGCCAACGTGGCCCATGCGTTCGCCGCGCTGCCGGCCGACAAGCGGCTGCGCGTGGTGGCCGAGCGGGCGCCCAACATCGGCATCGTCACCGCCTACAACGACATGCTGTCGGCGCACCAGCCGTACGAAGGCTTCCCGGCGCTGATCCGCGACGAGGCGCGCGCGCTCGGCGCCACCGCGCAGGTGGCCGGCGGCGTGCCGGCCATGTGCGACGGCGTGACCCAGGGTCAACCGGGCATGGAGCTGAGCCTGTTCTCGCGCGACACGATCGCGATGGGCACCGCGATCGCGCTCACGCACGACGTGTTCGACGGCGCGCTGCTGCTCGGCGTGTGCGACAAGATCGTGCCGGGCCTGCTGATCGGCGCGCTGCACTTCGGCCACCTGCCGTGCGTGTTCGTGCCCGCCGGGCCGATGAGCTCGGGGCTGTCGAACACCGAGAAGTCCAAGGTGCGCGAGCAGCATGCGCAGGGCCTGGTCGGCCGCGACGCGCTGCTGCAGGCCGAGCAGGCCGCCTACCACGGCCCGGGCACCTGCACGTTCTATGGCACCGCCAACAGCAACCAGATGCTGCTCGAGGCGATGGGGCTGCACGTGCCGGGTGCGGCCTTCGTGCACCCGCACGCGCCGATGCGCGAGGCGCTGACGCGCGCCGCGGTGCGCACGCTGCTGTCGATCGTGCCCGGGCAGCGCCGGCTGCCGATCGGTCAGCTGGTCGACGAGCGCGTGATCGTCAATGCGATGGTCGCGCTGCTGGCCACCGGCGGCTCGACCAACCACCTGATCCACTGGGTGGCGGTGGCGCGCGCGGCCGGCATGATGATCGACTGGACCGACTTCGACGAGCTGTCGTCGGTGGTGCCGCTGCTGGCGCGGGTGTATCCCAACGGCGTCGCCGACGTGAACCAGTTCCAGGCCGCCGGCGGCACCGGCTTCGTGCTGCGCGAGTTGCTCGACGCCGGGCTGATGCACGACGACGTGCGCACCGTCGACACGCGCGGCATCCGCGCCTACGCGCGCGAGCCCGAGCTGCAGCGCGGCGATCTGCTGCAATGGCGCGACCTGCCCGCGGCGAGCGGCGACGGCAGCGTGCTGCGCCATGCGGGCGATCCGTTCTCGCCCACCGGCGGCTTGCGCGTGCTGCACGGCAATCTCGGCCGTGCGGTGATCAAGGTGTCCGCGGTGCCCGAGGACCGCCACGTGATCGAGGCGCCGGCGGTGGTGTTCGACAGCCAGCAGGCGCTGCTGGCGGCGTTTTCCAGCGGCCAGCTGCAGCGCGACCTCGTCGCCGTGGTGCGTTTCCAGGGGCCGCAGGCCAACGGCATGCCCGAGCTGCACAAGCTGACGCCGCCGCTGGCGGTGCTGCAGGGCAAGGGCTTCAAGGTGGCGCTGGTCACCGACGGCCGCATGAGCGGCGCGTCGGGCAAGGTGCCGGCGGCGATCCACGTCACGCCCGAGGCCCTGGCCGGCGGCGCGCTGGCCAAGGTGCGCAACGGCGACGTGATCCGCCTCGACGCACGCGCAGGCACGCTGCAAGCATTGGTCGACGAGGCCACCTGGGCCTCGCGCGAAGCCGACTCGATCGATCCGATCCAGGCCGACGACAACGCGCACGGCCTCGGCCGCGATCTGTTCGCCGGCATGCGCCGCAACGTCAACAGCGCCGAGCAGGGCGCCTGCAGCTGGCTTTGAAGGACACACGATGATCGACACGCTCTCGTTGCCCGGCCACGGGCCGGTGATTCCGGTCATCGTGCTGAACCGCGTCGAGCACGCGGTGCCGATGGCCGAGGCGCTGCTCGAGGGCGGCGTCAAGGTGCTCGAGGTGACGCTGCGCACGCCGGTGGCGCTGAAATGCATCGAGGCGATCGCCAAGGCGGTTCCCAAGGCGGTCCTGGGTGCCGGCACGTTGCGCAGCGCGGCCGATGTGCGCGCCGCTCGCGACGCCGGTTGCTGGTTCGGCGTGAGCCCGGGCTACACGCGAGAGATCGGCGCCGCTTGTCGCGATGTGGGTCTTGCGTTGCTGCCCGGCGTGGCGACAGCGAGCGAAGTGATGGCCGCCACCGCCGACGGCCTCACGTTCCTGAAGTTCTTTCCTGCGGTGCCGGCTGGCGGCGTGGCGATGCTCAAGGCGCTGCACGGGCCGTTTCCCGATGTGACGTTCTGCCCCACCGGTGGCCTCACGCCGGACAACGCGCCGCAGTTCCTCGCGCTGCCCAATGTGCGCGTGTGCGGCGGCTCATGGCTGACGCCGGCCGATGCGATGGAGCAGGGCGACTGGGCGCGCATCACGCGGCTCGCTCGCGAAGCGAGCGCGTTGCGCAAGCCCACTCACTGATCGCGCTGGATCAGCTCGATCTTGTAGCCGTCGGGGTCGGCGATGAACGCGATGATGGTCGTGCCGCCCTTCACCGGACCGGCCTCGCGCGTGATCGCGCCGCCGAGCGACTGCGCCTTGCTGCGCACCGACTCGCAGGTGGCGGCGACATCGGCCACGCCGATCGCGATGTGGCCGTAGGCGCCGCCCATCTCGTACTTGTCGGTGCCGTAGTTGTAGGTGAGCTCGATCTCGGCATGCTCGGGGTTCGAGCCGTAGCCGAGGAACGCGAGGTCGTACTTCTGCTCGGGCCGCTCGGTGGTGCGCAGCAGCTTCATGCCGAGCACCTGGGTGTAGAAAGCGATCGAGCGCTGCAGGTTGCCCACCCGCAGCATGGTGTGGAGGATTCTCATCGTGCGTCGAAGATCAGGCAGGTGGTCGTTGCGTGGGCGTACAGTGTGCCATCGGGCCCGACCAGGCGGCCTTCGGCGGTGGCAACGCGGCTGCCCGAGTGGATCACGTCGCCCATGGCGCGCACCAGCGGCACTCGGTCGGTCAGGCCTTTGACGAAGTTCACCTTCAGCTCCAGCGTGGTGTAGGCCTTGCCGGGCGGCAGCAGCGTGTGCACTGCGCAGCCCACGCACGAGTCGAGCAGCGTGGCCATCCAGCCACCGTGCACGCCGCCCAGCGGGTTGTAGTGTTCGAACGCCGGCGTGCCCTGGAACTCGGCATGGCCCACGGTGGCCTCGACGAGCCAGAACTGCAGCGTGGTGGTGATCGGTGCGCGCGGCAGCTCGCCAGCCAGCATCGCTTCGAACAGCTGCAGGCCCGTCTTGCCGGCGATCTGATCGAGCCGGGCCACGCCGACCGGCGCGGCACGCGCGGCCAGCTCGCCTTCGCGGGCACGCCAGCGCTGCAGCGTCTGTTCGACGTCGGGGGCTGACGGGGTCGGCGGCTTGTGCATGGCAGTGCCCTCTTTGCAGTAGCGAGCGAAATGGTTGTAGCTACAACAATTGTAGATACAATGATCGCATGAACGCCAGCGCGACCCCGGCCAAGCCCCGCGGCTGCACCAACTTCAAGCTGCGCCAGCTGTCGCGCGCGATGACGCGCCACTACGACGGCTACGTCGCCGGCACAGGCCTGAAGATCACCCAGTATTCGCTGCTGACCCACGTGGTGCAGCAGGGGCCGATCCAGCCGGTGGACCTGGCGCACCGCATGAACCTCGAGGCCTCGACCCTGACGCGCAACCTGCAGCCGCTGGTCGCGCACGGATGGATCGAGATGGGCCCCGGAGCCGACGGGCGCAGCCGCCTGATCAGCGCCACCGAGGCGGGCCGCGCCAAACACGCCGAAGCCCATCGGGCCTGGAAGCAGGCACAGCTCGCCCTCAACGCCCGCCTGGGCGATGCGCGCGTGGCGCGCCTGCACGAACTGATCGATGCCTGTCTGGCCGATCTCGACACCGGAGGACCTCGCCCATGAACCAGCCCCGTACCACGGCGCCCGGTCTGCCGCCTCTGCTGTGGGTGCTGCTTGCCGCCGCTGGCACGTTCGCGCTGACGATGGGGGCGCGCCAGTCGATGGGCCTGTTCGTCAACACGTTGAACACGCACACTGGCGTCGGGCTGGCCGCCGTGAGCCTGGCATTCGCGTTCGGACAGTTGTGGTGGGGTTTGACGCAGCCCGTCGCCGGCATCGTGGCCGATCGGATCGGTGCCGGGCGGGTGCTGATCGTCGGCTTGCTGCTGGTGGCGCTGGGCACGGCGCTGGTGCCGTTCATGTCGAGCACCGCCGGGCTGATCTTCGCGATCGGTGTGCTGGCGGCGGGCGGCGCCGGCATGGCCGGGCCGGCGGTGCTGATGGCCGCCACCACGCGGCTGGTGCCGCCGGAGCGCCGCGGGCTGGCGAGCGGCATCGTCAATGCCGGTGGCTCGTTCGGCCAGTTCATCTTCGCGCCGGTGGCGCAGGGCATCACCGCGGCCGCGGGCTGGGCCACTGCGCTGTACAGCCTGGCGGCGTTCACGCTGCTGGCGCTGCCTGCCGCATGGGTGTTGCGCACGCGGCCGCACGAGCAGGCCGCCGTCGCGCCCGGTGCGCCGGCGTCATCTGTTGCGCCGCGCGAGGGCGTGCGTGCGGTGCTGGCGCGCGCCTGGGCGTTGCCGAGCTACCGCTGGCTGTGTGCCGGCTTCTTCGTCTGCGGCTTTCACGTGGCGTTCATCGCCACCCACCTGCCCGGCGTGGTGGCGAGTTGCCAGCTGCCGCCCGAGGTGGGCGCATGGTCGTTGGCGGTGATCGGCTTGTTCAACATCGTCGGCAGCCTCACGGTCGGCTGGGCCATCGGCTACCAGGGCGGGCGCTGGCGCATGAAGTCGATGCTGTCGCTGATCTATGCCGCGCGCGCCCTGGCAGTGCTGGTGTTCGTGTTCGCGCCGAAGACCTCGACCACGATGTTGATCTTTGCCGCGGTGATCGGCTTTACGTATCTCTCGACCGTGCCGCCGACGGCTGGCCTGGTGGCGCGCTTCTTCGGGCCGTCCCACATGGCGATGTTGTTCGGCGTGGTGATGCTGTCGCACCAGATCGGCGGCTTCCTCGGCGCCTACCTCGGTGGCAAGTCGGTCGAGTGGACCGGCAGCTACGACTGGATGTGGTGGGCCGACATCGTGCTGGCGGTCGGCGCTGCGCTCGCGCACCTGCCGATCGACGAGAAGAAGAAGGTCGCGCTGGCCGCGCAGCCGGCCTGACGCCGCCGTTGAGGACACATCCGGCGCCGGCGCGCCGGTGTTTCGCGACAACGTGCGCCGCTTCGTCGCGCGCTGGGTGACCGCCCGGCCGCGGCTTCGCACACTGGTCGCCTTCCATCTCAACCGGAGCGACCCATGGCTGGATTCCAACCGATGGCCCTCGTGGCGGCGCTCGCTGCCGCACTGAGCGGATGCGCCTACATGGCGGAGGCGACCGCGCCGAGCAAGACCGCACGCGCCGCGCGCACCGACGTGGCCGAGCGCGCCGACACGCTGTTCTGGAAGACCTTCCACAACGGCGACTACGACGGCATTCCGCGGGCGCTGGAGGCCGTGAAGGGTGCTTACTTGCAGGCGCCCGACGACCCCACGACGGCGGCCCACGTGGGGTTCCTGCATGTGTGGCGCATCGCCGAGCGCGCACGCCTGAGCACGATGACGCCATCGGTCACCGATGATTCCGTGCTGGCGCGGCGCTACTTTTCGGAGGCGGTGGCGTTGCATCCGACGGAGGCACGCTACCAAGGATTTCTGGCCACCACGATGCTGGCCGAGGCCTCGATCCACAAAGACGAGAAGCTGCGTCGGCGCGGCTACTACGCGATGCTCGATGCGGTGAATGCCTGGCCCGAGTTCAACCTGTTCACCGCGGGCTACGTGTTCAGCAACCAGCCGGCGGAGTCGGCGCAGTTCAAGGAAGGGCTGGAGATGCAGTGGCGCACGCTCGACCTGTGCAGCGGCACGCGCGTGGATCGCCGCAACCCCGACTTCGGTTCGTTCATGCGCCTGGAGACGCAGCAGGGTCCGAAACGCGTGTGCTGGAACTCGTGGATCGCGCCGCACAACTTCGAGGGCTTCTTCCTCAACATGGGCGACATGCTGGTGAAGTCGGGCGACTGGGCGACGGCGCAGAAGGTCTACGCCAACGCCAAGCTGTCATCGACCTATGCCGGCTGGAAACACCGCGCCGTGCTCGAGTCGCGCATCGAGCAGGCGCAGGCCAATGTGGCGGCGTTCAATGCGCCACCCACCAAGGCCGCGGGCGATGCGGTGATGATGGTGCAGTCGCGCTTCGCCTGCATGGGATGCCACCAGCAGTAGCGACAGCGCTCAACCCTTGCGTGCGGTCTCCAGGCCGGGCGCGGCGTCGCCATAGGCGTCGCGCCAGCGCTGGTTGATGCGCTCGTTGGCGTCGAGCCTGCGTGCCGGCAAGCCATCGTCGGCGTGCCAGCCTTCGATGCGTGACTCGACCGACCAGTGTTCGGTGGGCTTGAACGCGGCCGGATCATCGAGGCTGCCGATCGACAGGTCCATGAACTCGCTGTCGACGAACGCGAAGCTCAGCGGCGTGCCGCAGTGCGAACAGAAGCCGCGCCGCGCGATCTTCGACGACGCGTGGTAGGCCGGCGCCGACAACCAGCGCACCTCGTCCTTGCGCAGGTTCAGGTAGGCCGCGCGCGTGTTGCCGAAGGCCAGCTGGCACATGCGGCAGTGGCAGTAGTAGCCGTCGCGGTGCGTGGGGCTCGCTTCGTAGCGCACGCGGCCGCACAGGCAGCCGCCGGTCACCGGGGCGAGGGCATCGGGCATGAGCGGATGCTACGCCTTGGGCGGCACGGTGTAGTTGAGCGCGCGCCGGCCACCGTCGACGTAGATGATCTCGCCGGTGATGTAGCTCGCCGCATCGCTGAGCAGGAACGCCACCGCATCGGCCACCTCGGCCGGCTCGCCGAGCCGGCGCAGCGGCGTGCGCGACAGGATGCGCGCCTTGGCTTCGTCGCTGCCGAGCACCGCGGCGCGCGCCAGCTCGGTGGCGATGGTGCCGGGGCCGACCGCGTTGACGCGGATGCCGTGGTCGGCCAGTGCCAGCGCCATCACGCGCGTGAGCTGGTCGACGGCACCCTTGCTCGCGTTGTAGCTGGCGATCGACGGGATCGCCATCGTGCCGTTGACCGAACTCATGTTGACGATGGCGCCGCCGCCATGCGCTTTCATCTGCCTCGCAACGGCCTGCGCGACCAGGAACGAACCCTTCAGGTTGACATTGATCACCGCATCCCAGTCGGCCTCGGTGATGTCGAGAAAGTCGGCGGCCCTGAAGATGCCGGCGTTGTTGACCAGCGCGTTGACCGGCCCGAGCGCCTGCTGCGTGGCTGCCAGCGCCGCATCGACCTCGGCCTTGCGCGACACGTCGCAGCGCTGGGCGAACGTGCTGGCCCCTTGCGCCTTCAACTCGGCGGCGAGTGCCTGCACCTTGGACAGGTCCACGTCCCACAGTGCCACCTTGGCGCCGTCGCGCGCGAGGCGCCTGGCGCAGGCCTCGCCGATGCCCTGTGCGGCGCCGGTGATCACCGCCGTGCGGTCGTGCAATGCGAAGGAAGCTTGACCCATGTGCCCAGTATCAGGACTTGCGGTCGAGCCAGCAAGCCAGCCCCTGCGCATTGAGCTCGACGTCCATCGCCATCAGCGGCAGGCGCGCTTCGACGTCGGTGAAACCGTGTTCCGCGAGGCGGTGGCGGTACATCGATACGAACGCCTCGCGCAGTCGCGCGTGGCGCTCCGGTGCATCGCGCAGTCGGTTGCCGATCGCGGCCATTTCGTCGATCTGGCTCAGCAGCAACGGGCCGAGGTGTGCGGCGTAGGGCACGCGGCCGTAGTGGGTGACGCACAGCGCGCTGGGCTCGCGCGCCAGCAGCCGTGCCACCGATGCCTTCAACGGCTCGGGGTCGAACTGCACCGGCGCGGCGGTCGGCGTGACCCAGTGTCCGTTGCCATTGACCATCTCCGGGTAGCCGAGGCCGAAGGTGTCGCCGGTGAACCAGGTGCGCGTGCGTGCATCCCAGACGCAATGGTGATGCCGCGCATGGCCCGGCGTGTCGATGAACTCCAGCACACGCGTCCCCAGCGTGAGCGTCATGCCGTCGTGCGTGGTGATGACGCGTGCCGGCTCGACGCCGACCGGCCTGCCGTACGAGCGCTCCATCTCGGCTTCGCCATAGACCGCGCTGGCGCCGGCGTACAGCGCGCTGGGGTCGACCATGTGGCGCTCGCCGCGCGGGTGCACGGCCATGCGGGCGAGCGGCAGCGATCGCATCAGCAGTCCGGCGCCGCCGGCATGGTCCAGGTGCACGTGCGTGGGAATGACCCAGTCGACTGCGTCGACGCTGGATCTGCAGCGCCTCGAGCGTTGCGAGCAGGCGCGGCACCGCGTGGTTGGTGCCGGTGTCGACGAAGGCGGCGCGGCCCGAATCGACGATCAGGTAGGCCGCGTCGAAGCGGGGCCGCTCGAAGCCGGTGTCGATCGCGTACAGGCCCTCGCCCAGCGGCTCGACGAACTCGGGGAGCACGTCAGTGGCGCCCGGCCGCCCGAAGCCACTGACAAGCCCCCTCGGGGGGCAGCGGGCGCAGCGAGCTTGGGGGCCGACTCATCTAGGAGGTCTGGCTGGCGTACACCGCCCACAAGCGGCCGAGGTCGGCGGCACCGTCGGTGCCTTGCACGCTGCGCAGCGTCTGCACCGCCTTCGGCTTGTTCTTGCCCGACTGCAACAGCGCCAGGCCGAGGCGCAGCTTGGCGTCCTCGGGCCGCTTCAGGCCGCCCTTGGCGATGCCTTTTTCGATCAGCGGGATGCCCTTGTCGTACTGGCCCATCGTGGCGTAGGTGTAGCCCACCTGCACGAGCTGGTTGCCATCCTTCATGGCGGCGGCTTCCTGCTCGTCTTTTTCGATGTTGGCCTTGGTCTCGGCCTCGGCTTTCACGGCCAGGTCGCGCAGGCGCTTGTGGCGCTCGCCTTCGGCACCGGTGCCCAACGCGCCGGACGCGAAGCCCTTTTCGACGACCGCCTTGCCTTCCGCCGGATAGCCAGCCTGCAGTGCGAGCTGGGCCATCTCCATGTAGTCCTCGGTCTTGGTCAGGTTGCCGGTGGCCAGGCGCAGGCGGAACAGGTCGAGCGAAAAGCGGTCGGAGAAGCCGGTCTTGCGCGGCAACTGCCCGAGCAGGATCGACCAGTACTCCTTCTTCGGGTAGTAGGCGAGCAGCTTGTCGAGCGTGGCGCCGCGCGCCTGGGTCTGGCCGGTGCGCTGCTGTGCGTCGGCGAGGCGAAGCAGGTCGCCTTCATCGGGCTTGCGGCCGGCCTGTTCGGCGGCGGCGATCGCGGCCTGCGCTTCCTTGGCCACGGCGCTGTAGTCGCCGCTCTGGCTTTGCGCATAGGCTTGCAGTTGCTTCAACTGCGCGCTCGTGCTGCCCGCGGCCTGCGCCTTCTGCACCCACTGGTTGGTGCGCGGCCAGTCCTTCTGCTGCGAGTAGGCGTAGGCGATCTGCTCGGCCATCTGCGCCTGCTCGGCGCCGCTCAGCTTGCCCGAGTTGAACAGCGACTCGAAGGCCTGGATCGCGGTGGCGTTGTCGCCGGCGCGCTGTGCGGCCGCACCTTTCATGCGGTCGATCATCATCTGCTCGGCCGGTGTCTTGCCGCTGGCGGCGTCGGCTTCGCGTGCCTTGGCCAGCGCATCCTTCGCCTTGCCGGCCTTCAGCAGATCGGCCGCTTGCTGCAGCGGTTTGCCGACTTCCGGGCGCACCGTTTGCGCCTGGGTCGTTGCCACGCACGCGCAGGCGGCGAGCGCGGCGATCCAGTGGGGCAGACTCTTCATCGACTGAGAACTCCAACGCGTGCGACCGCGCGGCGGTGCACCGCACAAGCCCGAAGGTCAGACCGCGACCGCGGCCCTTAGTTCAGGAACTGCTCGTTGCCGATCAAGCCGATCTTGGTCACGCCCAGGCGCTGGGCATTGGCCATCACCATCGCCACCACCTTGTAGGTGACGAGCTTGTTGGGACGCAGATGAACCTCTGGCTGGTCGGCCTGCATGGCCACCACGGCCAGCCGGTTGATCAGGCCGTCCCGGTCGACCACCGTGCCATTCCAGCCGATCGTGCCATCGAAGTCGATGTCGATGCGGATGATCTCCGGCGGCTTCGGCGGCGGCGCGCTCGGCGCGATCGGCATGTTCATCTTGACCGCGTGGGTCTGGATCGGGATGGTGATGATCAGCATGATGATCAGCACCAGCATCACGTCGATCAACGGCGTGGTGTTGATGTCGATCATCACGTCGTCGGCGCTGCTTTCGCCCACTTGCATCGCCATGGCGTGCTTCCTCTCACGGTCCGTTGGGCGGCGGTTCGAGTGATGAACCCCACCTTCGCGATGCCGGCGCGTTGGCACGCCACCACCAGGCGGCCCACGCTCTCGTAGCGCACGTCCTGGTCGCCGCGGATGTGCACTTCGGGCTGCGGGTCCTTGGTCGAAAACTTCTTGAGCTCGTTGACCAGCGAGTCGATGTCGGGCATGCGGCGCATGCTCCAGTAGATGTCGCCGTCCTTGCTCACCGCGAGACAGGATGTTCTCCGGCTTGGTCTGCGTGGGCACGTTGCGCTCCTTGGGCAGCGTGAGCTGGATCGACTGCGTGACGACCGGAATCGTGATCAGGAAGATGATCAGCAGCACCAGCATCACGTCGACCAGCGGCGTGGTGTTGATGGTCGAGTTCATCTGGTCTTCGGCGTCGTCGTCGGGAGATCCGACTGCCATGGCCATGGTTTGACTCCTACCGCGGCTGGGCGAAGGCTTACCGCTTGCCGGCGAGCAGCACGTTGTGCAGGTCGCCCGAGAAGGCGCGCACGCGTTCCATCACCATCTTGTTGCGGCGGATCAGCCAGTTGTAGCCCATCACCGCCGGCACCGCGACCGCCAGGCCGAAGGCGGTCATGATCAGCGCCTCGCCCACCGGGCCGGCCACCTTGTCGATCGATGGCCTGGCCGGCGATGCCGATGGCGGTCAGCGCGTGGTAGATGCCCCAGACGGTGCCGAACAGGCCGACGAACGGCGCGGTGGAGCCGACCGTGGCGAGGAAGGCCAGGCCGTCCTGCAGCCGGCTGGCGATGTTGTCGACCGCGCGCTGCATGCTCATGCGTGATCCAGGTGTGGCGGTCGATCTGCTCGACCAGGCTGCCCTCGTGGTGCTCGTCGGCCTGCAATCCCTGCTCGGCGATGAAGCGGAACGCACTGCCTTCGTCGAGCGTCTCCATGCCTTTCTTCACCGAGCCCGAAGTCCAGAAGTTGGCGGCGGCGGCCTTGGCGCTCTTGAGCAGCTTGCGCTGCTCGAAGAGCTTGGTGAAGATGATGTACCAGCTGCCCATGCTCATGATGATCATGATGATCAGCGTGCCGCGCGCCACGACGTCACCCTGCTTCCAAAGCGCCTCCAACCCGTAGGGGTTGTCGATCGTCTCCTTGGTGACCGTCGGCCCGGCCGCCGGCATCGGCGTCGCGGCCGGGGCCGGCGTGGCGCTCGCGTCGGGTGCCGACGCCGCCTGGGCGAACGCCACCGTGTGCAGCGTCAGGGTCGACAGGCAGAGCGCGGCGGCCACCAACGGGGCGCGCAGGATGTTCTTGAGTGACATGGATCCTCCAACACGACGAACGAGCGTGAGGGCGCCCAGCAGGCCCCGCGCCACGCAGCAACGGACAACACTGGTCGCTAGTTCAGCTTCCAGTCGTATTCGACGAAAGTGGTCAGCGTCTCGGGCTTGCCGTCCACCGTACCGGGTTTGAATTTGCAGGTGTTCTTGATGGCGGCTTCGGCGGCGCGATCGAGCAGCTTGTGTTCACGCGACGGCCCCGAGCTCTTGGCGACCTCGGTGGCGGTGGCGCGGCCGTCGGTACCCACGGTCACCTTGATCCGCACCACGCCCATGGCTTCGGCGCGGGCGCGGCCGGCGGATAGTCGGGCTTCTCGCAATCGGTGTTGAAGTTCACCTGCGGCGCCACGCGCGCCGGCGCGGCGGCGGCGGGCGGGGCCGGCGGCGCCTCGGGCGGCGCGGGCGGCGCGATGGCCACGGGCGGCGCGGGCGGCGGCGGCGTGGTCTGCACCGTGATCGTGGGTGCAGGCGGCGGCGGGGTTTCGATCTTGATTTCCGGCGGCGGCATGTAAGCCGGCGGCGGGGGCGGGAGCTTGGGCGGCGGAGGCAGGTTCTCGGGCGGCGGAGGCGGAGGCGGCTTGACCTCTTCGATGATCTTGGTCTCGATCGGACCCTTGACCACTTCGACCACCTTGCGCGCCAGGCCGTTCAACAAGGCCCAGCCGAGGATGATGTGCATCACGATGACGACACCGAGCCCCACCATGTGCTTGGATGGGTTGCGCTGTTGCTCGGCGTAATTCACTCGCTGTCCTCCAGTCGACGCGCGGCGGGTTGCGCTTGGCGATCGCTGTGCATCAGGTCGGGTCCACCACCTTGTGGGCGGCGCGCGACAGCGGCCCCGTCGCGGAAGGCGCGCACTATATCGCGAAAAATCGGCCACTCCGTTCGGGGCATCACCCTAACAGGCTCGGGCAACCGGGATGCCAGAGGGTCTCTTGGCGGTGGCACCATTGCAGGCACGGCGCTGGCGCATGCCAGGCGCCGAACGCACGTTACCCATGCAATCGATCAGCACCCGATACCTTGGCCGCCCCGATGCCGTGCGTGCGCTGGTGCAGCCCGATCGTGTGCACCGCGATCTGTACATCAGCGACGAGATCTTCGCGCTCGAGCAGGAGCACTTCTTCGTCAACACCTGGAACTACGTCGGCCACGACAGCCAGGTGCCCAAGGCCGGCGACTTCATCACCAACGACGTCGCCGGCCGGCCGCTGATCGTGGTGCGCCACGACGACGACTCGGTGCGCGTGCTGATGAACCGCTGCGCCCACAAGGGCGCTCGCGTGGTCAGTGCGCCGAGCGGCAACACGGCCAAGTTCTTCCGCTGCCCGTACCACGCCTGGGCCTACAAGACCGATGGCTCGCTGCTCGCCGTGCCGCTGAAGAGCGGCTACGAAGGCACCGGCATGATGCAGTGCGAGTCCGGCCGCGGCCTCACGCCGGTGAAACACGTGCGGCTGTACCGCGGCTTCATCTTCATCAAGCTCGGCGACGCGGGCCCGGACTTCGAAGAGTACTTCGGCGACTCGCTGAGCTCGATCGACAACATGGCCGACCGTTCGCCCGAGGGCCAGCTCGAGATCGCCGGCGGCTGCCTGCGCTTCGCGCATCCGTGCAACTGGAAGATGTTCATCGAGAACCTGAACGACACGATGCATCCGATGGTGGTGCACGAGTCGTCGGCCGGCACTGCAAAGAAGATGTGGGCCGGCCAGCCGGCCGACGTGCCCAAGCCGATGGCGATCGAGCAGTTCGTGCCGTTCGTGTCGGACTACAAGTTCTTCGAGGACATGGGCGTGCGCGTGTACGACAACGGGCACAGCTTCTCCGGCGTGCACTTCAGCATCCACAGCAAATACGCTGCGCTGCCCGAGTACGACGCGGCGATGAAGGCGGCGTACGGCGAGGAGCGGGCCGCCAAGATCCTGGGCATGGCGCGCCACAACACGGTGTACTACCCGAATCTCACGATCAAGGGCGCGATCCAGGCCATCCGCGTGGCCAAGCCGGTGGCGGCGAACAAGACCGTCGTCGAAAGCTGGACCTTCCGGCTCAAGGGTGCGCCGTCGCAGCTGCTGGAGCGCACCTGCGTGTACTCGAGGCTGATCAATTCGCCGTTCTCGGTGGTGGGTCACGACGATCTGCATGCCTATCGCGCGATCCAGCAGGGCTTGCACGCCAGCGGCAACGAATGGGTCAGCCTGCACCGCAACTACGACCCGGCGGAGGTCGGGCAGAAGGAGCTCACCGCCATCGGCACCAGCGAGGTGTCGATGCGCAACCAGTACCGGGCGTGGGCGCGCTACATGACGCTCACGATGTGAGCGCAACGCGATGATGCCGCCACGCTGCTTCGCTCCTGCACGCCGAGGGAGCGCTCGGCCACCTCGGGGCGGCCCGGCGCCGGCCGATTGACCGCCATGACCGAGCCGACGCGCCAGCAGCTGATCGACTTCGTGTTCCACGAGGCACGTCTGCTCGACGAGGCGCGCTACGACGAGTGGAACGCGCTGTTCACCGACGACGCGATCTACTGGGTGCCGCTGACGCCCGACCAGCCCGAGGGGCTGGAGCACACGTCGCACCTGTACGAGGACAAGCTGCTGCGCGACCTGCGCGTGCAACGGCTGAAGAGCCCGCGCGCGTTCTCGCAGCAACCCATGAGCCGCAGCCATCATCTGCTGCAGATGCCGAGCATCGAGCGCTTCGATCCGGCGGCCAATCGTTACGTCACGCGCGCGCAGTTCCACTACACCGAGGCGCAGAACGACGAGGTCAACTTATTCGTCGGCACGGTGTTGCACCACTTGCGCGTGCAAGACGGCGTGCTGAGGTTGACCCTCAAACGCGTGAACCTGCTCAACAGCGACGCCGCGCTGCCTGCGGTGCAGCTGTTCATCTAGTGAACTCGGTCCACGATCGTTTCATGCACACGGCGGCGCGCACGCCGCAAGCCGACTTCCTGTGCACCGAGGCCGTGACGGCGCGCAGCTATGGCATCACGCCAGGCGTGCTGTCGTGGGGCGAGGCGGTTGCACAAGTCGACGCGCTGCGTCGTGCGTACCAGGCGGCGGGCTACGGCCACGGCCACCGTGTGGGCCTGCTGCTGGAGAACCGGCCGGCGTTCCTGCTGCATTGGTTCGCGCTCAACGCGCTCGGTGTCAGCGTGGTGCCGATCCACGCCGATCTGCGCGCGGCCGAACTGGCGTATCTCATCGCGCACAGCGAGATCGTGCTCGTGGTCACGCTGCCGGCGCGTGAGGCCGATCTGCAGCGCGCCGCCGAGGCGGCCGGCTGCGCGTTGCGCACCTGGGTGCCGGATCGCGCCGACGTGCCGGCAGCGCTTCGCCCGGCGCCGCGTGGCGGTGCGGCGATCGGCGCCGACAGCGAATGTGCGCTGCTCTACACCTCGGGTACCACCGGCCGGCCCAAAGGTTGCATCCTCAGCAATGCGTACTACCTGAACGCGGGCCGCTGGTACGTGGAGCTCGGCCACCTGTGCACGGTGCGGCCCGATTGCGAGCGCGTGATCACACCGCTGCCGCTGTCGCACATGAACGCGATGGCGTTCTCGACCATGGTCGTGCTCACCGCCGGCGGTTGCCTGGTGCAGCTCGATCGCTTCCATCCGAACAGCTGGTGGCAAAGCGTGCGCGACAGCGGTGCGACCATCGTGCACTACCTGGGCGTGATGCCGGCGATGCTGCTCGCCGCGCCGCCTGCCACGGCGCGATCGCGACCATGCGGTGCGCATCGGCTTCGGCGCCGGCGTCGACCGCAAGCTGCACGCGGTGTTCGAAGAGCGGTTCGGCTTTCGCTTGCTCGAAGCGTGGGCGATGACCGAGACCGGGTCGGCCGCCTGCGTGATGGCCCATCGCGAGCCTCGACACGTCGGCACGAGCTGCTTCGGCCGCGCCGATCCCGCGATGCAATGGCGGCTGGTCGACGACGCCGGCGTCGACGTGGCTGTTGGCAGCCCCGGCGAGTTGTTGGTGCGCAGCGCAGGCCACGATCCGCGGCGCGGCTTCTTCTCGGGCTACCTCAAGGATGAGGCGGCCACCGAGGAAGCATGGGCGGGCGATTGGTTCCACACCGGCGACGTGGTGCGCGCCGATGCCGACGGCAACCTGTACTTCGTCGACCGCAAGAAGAACGTGATCCGCCGCAGCGGCGAGAACATCTCGGCGGTGGAAGTGGAGAGCGTGCTGAACCAGCATCCGATGGTGCAGGCCTGCGCGGTCGCCGCCACGCCCGACGCGGTGCGCGGTGACGAGGTGCTGGCCTGCATCGTGCCGCGCCAACCGGTCGCGCCTGCCGAACGCGAGGCGCTGGCGCAGGGCATCGTGCGGCATGCGTTGACCCATCTCGCGTACTACAAGGCGCCGGGCTACGTGGCTTTCGTTGAAACGCTGCCGTTGACGCCATCGCAGAAGATCCAGCGCGGCGAGTTGAAGGCCGTGGCGGTCCAGCTGCCGGGCCAGGAGCATTGCATCGACACGCGCGCGCTGAAGAAGCGCACCTCCTGATGACACGCCGCGGCTACGACGGCGTGGCGGTCACCGTGCCGGTGACCGTGCCCTATGTGCGCTACTCGACGCGCAGCGCGTATTGGTTCCTTGGCCAGGCCTTGCGCCGACTCAGTGATGCGTCGGGGTTGAAGAAGGAGCAATTCGACGGCATCACGATCAGCAGCTTCTCGCTCGCGCCGGACACCGCGGTCGGCGCCACGCAGCACCTGGGTTTGTCGCCGCGTTGGCTCGACCACATCCCGAACGGCGGGGCGTCGGGCGTGATGGCATTGCGCCGTGCGGCGCGCGCCGTGCAAGCGGGCGATGCCGACGTCGTGGCCTGTCTCGGCGCCGACACCAACCAGGTGGACTCGTTTCGCCAGATGCTCGGCAGCTTCAGCCAGTTCGCGCGCGACGCCACCTATCCGTACGGCTCGGGCGGGCCGAATGCGCTGTTCGCCTTCATCACCGACCACGCGATGCGCACACGCGGTGCGCGGCGCGAGGACTTCGGGCGCCTGTGCGTCGATCAGCGCCACAACGCGCTGGCTGCCGGCAGCAAGCTGTTCAAGAAGCCGTTGACGCTCGACGAGTACATGGCGGCGCGGCCGATCGCCGATCCGATCCACTTGTTCGATTGCGTGATGCCGTGCGCCGGCGCCGAGGCGTTCCTGGTGATGCGCAGCGAGCGTGCGCGCGATCTGGGGTTGCCCTATGTGGAACTGCGCGGCGCGATCGAACGCCACAATGCGTTCGCCGACGATCCGATCATGACCCGCGGCGGTTGGCTCGTCGACCGCGACGAGTTGTACGCGATGGCCGGTGCCAAGCCAGCCGACATTCATTTCGTGCAGACCTACGACGACTATCCCGTGGTGGTGATGACGCAGTTCGAAGACCTCGGGTTCTGCGCCAAGGGCGAGGGGCCCGAGTTCATCCGCGCGCATCGCTTCACCTGGGATGGCAGCTTTCCCAACAACACCAGCGGCGGCCAGTTGTCGTACGGGCAGGCTGGCGCGGCGGGTGGCTTTCTCGGCCTGAACGAAGCGATCCGCCAGCTCACCGGCCAGGCGCTGGGGCGCGCGGTGTCCAACGCCAAGCTCGGCCTGGTCAGCGGCTACGGCATGGTCACTTACGACCGCTGCCTGTGCACCGGCGCCGTGATCCTGGGGGCCGCAACATGACGATGCCGCTGGTCAGGCCCAAGCGCAAGAACCCGGTGTTGCGCACGCGGCAGATGAACCTGCCGCCGGGCGCGCGCAGCCGCGTCGCGCTCGGGCTGACGGCGGCGGCGGCGATGGGGCGCTTCGAGCTGCAGCGCTGCGACGACTGCGGCACTGTGAGTTATCCGGCGCGCGAGGCCTGTCCGCGCTGCGCGTCGGTGCGTTTGCGCTGGCAGCCACAAGGCGGCGAGGGCGAGTTGCTCGGCCGCACCACGCTGCACCACAGCAACGACCTGTTCTTCCGCGAGCGCCTGCCGTGGCGGCTCGGGCTGGTGAAGCTCGATGCCGGACCGACGCTGATGGTGCACCTGCATGGCGGCGTGACCGAGCCCTCGCAGCGGGTGCACGTGGGCGCCCGGCTCGATCGCGCAGGGCAGGCCGTGCTGATTGCATTCCCGACTCAGGAGCCACCGAACATGGCAGACGATCCGATGCTGCGCGAAATGGCCAGCGACCCCAAGCTGCGCAAGGTGCTGGTCACCGACGGCATGACCGCGGTCGGCCAGGCGATCGTGCAGGCGCTGGCGCAGGCCGGTGCCGACGTGATCTGGGTCGGTCACGCCGAGCCGTGGAAGAAGCATGGCAGCGGGCTGGATCTTGTGATGGCGGTGCCGCAGGCCACGCTGGTGCCGCTCGATCTCACCGACGGCCGCTCGGTGCAGGAGCTCGCCGGCGAGATCGGCGGCAAGGTCGACATCGTGATCAACAACGCCGAAGTGCATCGCACGCACGGCATCGCGTCGCGCCGCGGCACCGACGTGGCCAAGCTGGAGATGGAAGTCAACTACTTCGGCGCGCTGCGCCTGGCGCAGGCGTTCGGGCCGGCGCTGAAGGGCCGCAGCGCCGATGGCGCGGCCAACGCCAGTGCCTGGGTCAACCTGCTGTCGATCTATGCGCTGGCCAACTTTCCGCCGCACGGCACCTACTCGGCCAGCAAGGCGGCCGCGCTGTCGCTCGCGCAGTGCCAGCGTGCCGAGCTGCGCGGTGCCGGTGTGCGGGTGATCAATGTGTTCCCGGGGCCGATCGACGACGAGTGGAACCAGAACATGCTGCCGCCCAAGCTCGCGCCGGCCGCCGTGGCCAGTGCCATCGTCAAGGCCCTGCGCGACGGCGTGGAAGACGTCTACCCGGGTGACGTGGCGCAGGAGTGGTTCGAACGCTGGCGCGAGAACCCCAAGGTGCTGGAGCGCGAGCTCGCGGCGGGAGCACAGTGATGGCCACGACGCGCAGCAAAGCCAAAGCGGCAACCGGCGACGACGCCACGCAGCTGCTGGCCTCGATGGCCACGGCGCTGGTGAGCGGCCGCATCCGTGTGGTCGACCTCACGCAGACGCTGGCGCCCGACTTCCCGCAGATCGCGTTGCCGCCCGAGATGGGGCAGTGTTGGCCGTTTCGCATCGAAGAGGTGTCGCAGTACGACGAACGCGGGCCGGGCTGGTACTGGAACAACTTCTCCTGCGGCGAGCACACCGGCACCCACTTCGATGCGCCGATCCACTGGATCTCGGGCAAGGACCTGCCGCAGGGATCGGTGGACACGATTCCGGCGCAGCACTTCGTCGCGCCGGCGGCGGTCATCGATTGTTCCAAGCAAGCCGAGGCCGATCCCGACTACCTGATGGGCGTGGCCGACATCGAAGCCTTCGAGTCACGGCACGGCCGCATCGCGGCTGGCTCGTGGCTGCTGATGCGCACCGACTGGTCCAAACGCTGGACCGAGCGCGGGGACGCGGAGGCTTACCAGAACTTCGACGACACGGGGCAGCACACACCAGGGCCGAGCAGCGAAGCCGTTCAGTTCCTGGTGCAGGAGCGCCAGGTGCTGGGTTTCGGTTCCGAAGCCATCGGCACCGATGCCGGCCAGGGCATCCATCTGCGCCCACCGTATCCGTGCCACTACTTCATGCACGGCGCCGGACGCTACGGCTTGCAGTGCCTGACCAACCTCGACCAGTTGCCGCCGACCGGCAGCTTGTTGATCTGCCCGCCGCTGAAGATCCAGAAAGGCAGTGGCAGCCCGCTGCGCGTGCTGGCCCTGGTGTCGGCGGCGTAGCCCGCGCGCAGCGTCGGGCGCGCGAGAGCCCCGTGTTCGAGGGGCGGCGCAACCCGCGCGCTGTCACGTCTTGCGACATCGTTCACACGCTCCGGGGATGGCGCGGCACGAAGCGTGCGGTCAGGCTGCGGGCATCGTCACCAAGCGGCCTCCGCGCGAATGCCCACCTCCCGCTCCGAAGGCTCGGCCGCCCAAGTCGACCCGATCGACCTGTCGGCGTTTCAGCCCTTGCGGCCGGCCGAGCAGCTGGTCGTGCGCGCCTTCGTCGATGACGACATCGCTCGCATCGGCCTGCGACGGCCGTTGGTGCCATCGACCGCCATTGCGGTGCGCGGCGCGCTCGTCGCGCACCTGGCGCGCAGTGGCGGCTCGGGCGATGGCCCGCCGCATCGCGTGCAGATCGTCGGTGCATGGATCGAGGGGCAGGTCAATCTGCGCGATGCATCGATCGCCGAAAGCCTGTGGTTCTTCCGCTGCGTGTTCAATGCGTCGCCGCGCTTCGATGGCGCGCGCATCGCCGGCAGCCTGAGCTTTCCTGGTTGCCTGCTGCCCGGTCTGCGCGCTGAAGACTGCACGATCGCGGGCGACCTCGCGCTCAACGCGGGCTGCACCGTGCGCCTCGACGTGCGGCTGGCGCGCAGCACGGTGGGCCGCAATCTCAACCTCGGACGCGCGCAGCTGCGCAGCGGCGACCGTGTCGACATGCAGGTGCCGCTGCGGCTGGTCGCCGACGACGCACGCATTGCCGGCGATGCATTGCTCACCGATGGCTTCGAGGCCGATGGCGACGTGCGCCTCGTGGGCCTGCGGGTCGTCGGCGACCTGCGTGCCAGTTCGGCACGCCTGAGCGGCCACGTCAACGGCGACGGACAGCGCGGCGATGCGCTCAACCTCGACCTCGCCCACGTGGCGGGCAACGTGGTCCTCGACAAGGGCTTCTCTGCGGCCGGTTCGGTGCGCCTGCGCCGCGCGCAGATCGACGGCGACCTCGACTGCACGCAGGCCGCGTTCGACGCCTTCAACGACATGGGCTGGCGCGGCGCCGTTGCGTTCGCGATCGATCGCGCGCGCATCGGCGGCTCGCTGGTGTTGTCGCGCTTGAAGCAGCCGCTGTCGCGCGCCACGCTGAGCGGCGCCAGCGTCGGCACGCTGCACGACGACGACACCAGCTGGGGCGAGTCGCTCGTGCTCGACGGCTTCGCGTACCGGCAGCTGGCAGCGCCGGCGCCGGCTTCGTCGGGCTTTCGCATCGAGTGGTTGTCGCGGCAGGAGCCGTCGCACATGGGGCGCGACTTCCGCGCGCAGCCGTGGCACCAGTTGATCCGCGTGTTCCAGCGCATGGGTTTGCCGGCGGCGGCGCGTGATGTCGCGGTGGCGCGCGAAGTGCAGTTGCGTCGCGTCGGCCGTGTCGGCGCGGGAGCCCCGTTGCGGCTGCGCTGGCTGCCGCGGTTGGCGCACCGCGCGTTCGGTCTGCTCGCTGGCTACGGCCATCGCCCGTGGCGGCCGGCGGTGGCGATGCTGCTGGTGTGGCTTGGTTGCGCGGCGATGTACGACCTCGCTGCCGAACGCGGCGTGATCGCGCCCACGGCGCCATGGCAATCGCAGGACCGCATGAACGCCTGCGCGGCCAAGCCGGGCCAGGCGACCGATTGGACGCGGTGCGCAGACCTGCCGCCGCAGTACCCGGCGTTCAACCCGCTGTCGTATTCGTTCGAGCACCTGGTGCCGTTCGTCGATCTGCAGCAGCGCCGCTTGTGGTCGGTGGCCGGCGAACGCGCGGCACCCGATGGTTGGGGCACGGCCGCACGCATCGTGACCTGGCACGAGGCGGTGCTGGGCTGGGCTGGCTGGGTGCTGGTGGCGCTGTGCCTGATCAGCGCCTTGAACCGCCGCCGCGGCGAGATGTGAGACGGGATCTGACGCCCAGTTGACAGCCGGTCAAACGGTGTAGCCTCACAGTGTGATCTGGAGGCACCGATGACCGATTCCCCGACGGCCGCCACGCTGGCGAGTACCACGCTGGTGGACAGCGCACCACCCAGGGGTGGTGGCGTTCGCGCGCCAGCACGCCATCGGCAGCACCGACCGCGAGCGCGCGGTCGCGCTGCACGACGCGGTGCGCGATGGCTTCCGCTACGACCCGTACCAAGTGGACCTGTCGCCCGGCGGCATGCGCGCCAGCAGCGTGATCGAACGCGGCATCGGCTGGTGCGTGCCCAAGGCCGCGCTGCTGGCGGCGGCGTGTCGCGCGGTGGGCATACCGGCTCGGCTGGGCTATGCCGACGTGCGCAATCACCTGAGCACCGAGCGCATGCGCCGCACGATGCAGACCGACCTGTTCATCTGGCACGGCTACACCGACATCTGGATCGACGGTGCATGGCGCAAGGCCACGCCGGCGTTCAACCGCGAGCTGTGCGAACGCTTCGGACTTCATCCGTTGGCGTTCAACGGCCACGACGATTCGATCTACCACCCGTACGACCGCGCCGGCAACCGGCACATGGAGTACGTGAACCAGCGCGGCAGCTTCGACGACATGCCGCTGGCGCGCATCGTGGCCGACTTCGAGCGCGTCTATCCACGTTGGATCCATCCCGGTGACGACATGCACAAGGCCGACTTCCTCGCCGAGGTCGATCGCGAGGTGCAGCAGGGCACGCCATGAGCGTTGCACCGCCAATGAGCGCAACGACCGACGAGCCGGCAGCCGACATCCCGAGCGGCTTCACGCCGCTGGCGATCGGCGGCGACTACATGGCGGTGAACGGGCCGCTGTACGTGCGTGTGGTCGATGGCCGCGCGCAGCTGGGCTTTCGCGTCATGCAGCGCCACACCAATCCGCTGAACAACTGCCACGGCGGCATGCTGGCCAGTTTTGGCGACATGCTGCTGCCCGTGTGCATCCATCGCCAGAGCGAGGTCGGGCGCCGGTTCCTGCCGACCGTCAGCCTGCAGATCGACTACCTCGCACCGGCGCCGTTGGGCGCGTGGGTTCAGGGCGAGGCCGATGTGCTGCGCGTGACGCGCACGATGGTGTTTGCCAACGGTGTGGCCCGCGTCGACGGCAAACCGGTGATCCGCGTCAGCGGCATCTTCAAGATCGGCCAGCCGTTCAACAAGCCGGAAGAGCCGGCCGGCTAGCCCGATCCCGGCCGGCTCAGTGCCGGCGCTGGTTCAACCACGCCAGCTTGGCGGCGTAGAGATCACGCTCGTTGCGCGACGCGCTGAGCATTTCGGCCTTTTGCAGGTTGCGCTGCGCGGCATCGAGGTCGCCGAGCTGGTACTGCGCCAGCGCGAGCCAGTAGTGGAACTCGCTGGAGTAGTCGGCGCGCGCGACCTCCTTGGCGAAGAAGTCGCGCGCGGTCTGTGCATCGCCGCGGCGCAGCGCCAGTTGGCCTTGCACGAACCAGTGGTACGGCGGCTCGGGCTCCAACGCCGCCAGCCGCGCTGCGAATACCTTGGCCTCGGCGTCGCGCCCCTGGCTTTGCAGCAGCTGCGCCAGGTTGTGCAGGCCTTGCGTCTGGTTCGGTTGGCGCCGCAGCAGCTCGGTGTACACGCGTTCGGCATCCGCGGGACGGCCTGTGCGCTGGTACACGACACCGAGCGTGTTGAGCACGCCGACGAACGACGGGTCGGCCATCACGCCTTCGCGGGCCCACCAGTAGGCTTCGTCGAATGCCTCGCGGGCCAGCGCCTCGGCGGCGCGGTTGTTCATGAACATCGCCACCACCGTGGCTTCTTCCACCCGCTCGGTGCGCAGCCCGCGCAGCTCGCCTTGCGGCAGGAAATCGATGATCCAGTAGCGCGGGTCTTCGCCCCGGGGGCGGTCGATCGTGCGCCGGCCGATCGTGATGTTGATGTGTCCGCTGCGCAGCAGCAGCGTGCCGCTGCGGCTCCAGGTCTCATCGGCATACGCGCTGTGGAACTCGACGTCGAGCCCGAGCTCCTTGGCGAGTGCGGCCGTCATCACCACCAGCGACAGGCAGTTGCCGGCGCGCGCGGCGAATGCCTGCGACGCGTTGCGTGTGTAAGACGCGTCGTATTCGAGCTTCAGCTCGCCGCGCGTGTACAGCGCATCGACCAGGCCCTTGGGCCGGCCTTGCTTGCGCATCAGCGGCCAGGAGCGTTGCAGGTAGTCGCGCATCGAGTCGTCGACCGCGAACACTTCGCGCGCATCGATCGTCTGCGCGGGTCTGGCAAATGCGTCGTCGCGCAGCAGCGTATGCGGCTCCACCGGCGCGGTGTGCGGCGCGCCGGCGCAGCCGAGCAGGACCGCAAGCACGAGCACGCTGCCGAACAGACGAATCATGGGCGATGTCTCCGGGCGCCCGGTGCGCCGGGTTCATTGTGCGCCGCTGGCGCGCCGCGCGCTGTCAGTGTTTTTCGGTGGTCGCGCTTCAGCTGCGCGGCAGGCGCTGTCCGGTCACCACGACCTGCTGGATCGGTCCGATGCTGGCCGCGTGCGCCAGGCAGGCCCGTTCGTGACGCACGTCGGCCGTGTTGCCGAGCGCGGCGAGGATGCTCAGCGTGATGAAGCCCGACAGTCCGAATGCCATGGTGCGGATGATCAAACGCTCGAACATCGAATCCTCCTGTCGACAACTCTTCAGTTGATGACGTGGACTCTAGGCAGGCGCAGCGCGACTCGCGAGCCGATTGCGACGAACTGCGCGCCCGCGCGGACGAACTGCATGCGAGCCCGTTCCTGGTCACTGGCGCCTGTTGGCGATCGACGTGGCGCTGTAATCGAACTGTCGCACCGGCGCTCAAGCGTCGAACGGCGCGGCGCGCGTCTCGCCCGGCTCCTGGCCGAAGCGGATCGCAGGGGCGCCCGCCCGCCGCCTCTTGGCGCGGTACATCGCTGCGTCGGCGGCGACGAGCAGCTGCTCCAGTTCGGCGCCGTGGTCGGGAAACACCGCCACGCCGATGCTCGCGCTCGGTTCGATGCGGCCGAACAGTGCGCTGAGCAACGGTGCGCGGATGGCATCGGCGATGCGCTCGGCCACGGTGGCCGCCTCGTCGCCGGATCGAATCGGCGCCAGCAGCACGGCCAACTCGTCGCCGCCCAGGCGTGCGACGAAGCCGCCATCGCGCAACTCGGCGCGCACACGCGCAGCGACCTCGACCAGCAGTTCGTCGCCGGCGGCATGGCCCATGCGATCGTTGATCGCCTTGAAGTGGTCGATGTCGATGTACAGCACCGCGAGCGGCTGGTTGTGCGAGGCGTGCAACTGCAATGCGCGCGCCGCGTGCTCCATGAAGCGGGCACGGTTCGGCAGGCCGGTGAGCGAATCGTGGAACGCGAGAAACGACAACGATGCGTTGGCCGACTTCAGCGTGTCGTGCTCGGCCACCAGCTCGGCCTCGTGCGACGCCACTTCGGCGAGCAGCGCGTTGATGTCCTCGCCCAGGTCGTGGATCTCGCGCACCCCGGCCGGCGCCGCACGCAGGTTGGCGCTGCGCGCCAGACGAGCCCTGCGTGTGAGAGAGGCGAGCAGCTTGAGCGGCTGCACCACGTCGCGCTCCACGGCGCTCGACAGCCGCGCCACGCGCCATGCCGTGACGGCCGCGCAGGCGCAGATCGCCGCCAGCACCTCCAGCAGGTACAGCAGGTACACGCCGCCGTCGCCGCGCACCTGAACACGGCCGATTTCGAGACCCCGGTGCATCACCGGGGCATTGGCTTGCAACTGGAAGATCAGGCTGCCGAACTCCGACAGGGTTTCGACCGCGCCGCTGTTGGGCTCGCGCTGGTACGTGGCCAGCCGGCTGCCATCGGGGCGCGCGATGTTCGCGGCCAGCAGGCCTTCTGCATCGGCAATCACCTTCACGGCGTCGCGGGCCGCTTCCGAGTCGTCGAACATGACCGCGGCTTCCGATGCGTAGGCGATCGAGCGCGCGATCAGCGCCAGGTTGCGCTCGACGTGCGTGTGCAGGGTCAACACCGACAGCAGCGTCAACATCGCCGCCGCCGCGATGATCGCGGTCAGCCCCAGCCGCACATGGGCACGGCGCAGCGCCTGCAGCAGCGACTGGCGCTCCAGGGGTTGTGCCGGTGGTGCATCGTGAGCGCTCGGCGCGCCCGTGCTGGCGTGCAGCGCGCGCGGATCGCGGCGCGAGCGCTGTTTCATGGCGCTGCCCCGGCGGCGCGGCCGATGCGCAGCGCCTGCGGGTCCACGCGCAAACCGCTGCGTGCGATCGCATCGAGATTGGCCTGGAACTTCAGCGGCCGTTCGCTGGTATCGATGCAGAACATGCCGCCGTCGGCGCAGTACGCCAGGCCTTCGCCGATCGACAGCACGGGCCGGCCGATCAGCAGGCGGGCGAGCTGGCGCGCGGCGGCAGGCGCCGAGGCCGCCACGTACAGCGCATCGCAGCGCTGCGCCGCGAGTGCCACGTCGATGTCGTGTTGGATCGTCACTTTGCGCTGTGTCGTGCTCAATGCGCTGGTTTGCAGCGCACCTACGTCGGCGCCGCGTCCCCAGATGCACAGCCGCAGCGGTTCCACTTGCGCCGGCCAGTGGGTGTAGGTCAACAGGTTGCCGACCAGCGCGGCCAATGGATCGCGTGAAGGCACGGGGAACGAGGGCGGGGCGGCCACGGCCAGCGCGATGGCGGCCAGGCCGAGTCGACTTGGCCTTCCCGAGGCGATTCGGCGAGGCCACCATGGCCGGAGCGAAGCGGCATGCATTGGGACGGGCGGATTCGCGGAAGCACCGACGCGGCGCGTTGGCTGCTGCAGCGCAGTATCGGAGCAGTTGCGCCATTTGTTGCAGGTTGCAACAAGCGCGGCGTGCAACAGTTCTCGCGCTTGGCGCCAACGAGGGCCGAGCGCGGGCGAATCGATGCGCCTGCGCGTCAGTCGGGCACGACGGCAGTGGCTTCGATCTCGACCTTGGCGCGGTCTTCGATCAGTGCGGTGACCTGCACGGCGGTCATCGCGGCGTTGTAGGCGCCGACCACTTCGCGGAATGCGCGGCCGATGTCGCGCGCTGCGGCGAGGTATTCGTGCTTGTCGGTGACGTACCAAGTCATGCGCGTGATGTGCTCGGGCTGGGCGCCTGCCTCGCGCAGCACGGCGACCATGTTTTCCAGCGCCTGGCGCGCCTGAAGCGCGAAGTCGTCGCTGTGGAACACGCCTTGCGCATCCCAGCCGATCATGCCGGCCACGAAGACCATGCGGCCGCGTGCGGCGACGCCGTTGGCGTAGCCCTTTGGGCGCGGCCATCCGGACGGCAGCAGCACCTGGGGTTGGGTCGACTGCAGTTGATTGCTCATCACGGCCTCTGTTCAGTTGCCTTCGAAGCGCGGCCGGCCCTTGGCCACGAAGGCCTGGTAGGCGCGGTTGAAGTCCTCGGTCAGCATGCAGATCGCCTGCGCCTGGGCTTCGGACTCGATGGCCTGGTCGATGCCCATGTCCCACTCCTGGTGCAGCATGGTCTTGGTGATGCCGTTGGCGAAGGTCGGGCCTTGTGTCAGTTCGGTGGCCCAGCGCATGGCCTCGGCCTGCAACGCATCGGGTGCGACCAGGCGGTTGAAGAACCCCCATTGCAGCGCCTCGTCGCCTGGCAATGCGCGGCCGGTGTAGAGCAGCTCGCTGGCACGGCCCTGGCCGACGATGCGCGGCAGCATGGCGCACGCACCCATGTCGCAGCCGGCGAGGCCGACGCGGTTGAACAGGAATGCAATCTTGCTGCGCGAGGTCCCCACGCGCAGGTCGCTCGCCATCGCGAGGATCGCACCCGCACCGGCGCAGACCCCGTCGATCGCCGCGATGATCGGCTGCGGACAGTGCCGCATCGCCTTGATCAGGTCGCCCGTCATGCGGGTGAACATCAGCAACTCGGGCGCCTTCAGGCGAATCAGCGGACCGATGATCTCGTGCACGTCGCCGCCGGAGCAGAAGTTGTCGCCGGAGCCGCTGAGCACGATGGCGTGCACGTCAGTGGCATGTCTGAGGCGGCCGAACAGGTCGCGCAGCTCCGCATACGACTCGAACGTGAGCGGATTCTTGCGCTCGGGCCGGTTCAAGGTGATGCGGCCCACGCTGCCCTCCACCTGCCAGCCAAAGTGACGCGCCTGATGCTGCGCCAGCGTGACGCGGTTGCCCGCCGCGAGTCCGGGGTCGACGCGCTCGGTGTTCATGTAGCCCCCTTGGCGCTGCGCGCCGTCCCCCGAGGGGGAGCGAGCGCCTTCGGAGCGGCCGTGCGGCGCTCATGTCGCCCCCTTGGCGCTGCGCGCCGTCCCCCGCGGGGGAATTCGTCCTTCGAGCGGTCGTGCGCACTCATGCGTTCTGCTCCTTGCGGGTGGCCATCTGCACACGCAGCTGGCCGAGGTCTTCGTAGAGGGTCTTCTTGTGCGCGGTGTCGAGCCCGCGGAAGAGCTCGATCACCCACTGCTCGTGTTCGCGCGCGATGCGCTCGAAGGCCTTGCGGCCGGCCGCCGTCATGCGCAGCCGCCACGAGCGGCGGTCTTCGGGATCGCTGTCGCGCTGCACCAGGCCCTCTCGCTCGAGCTCGTCGGTGAGGGCAGTCACGTTGCCGCCGGTGACCATCAGGTAGCGCGACAGCGTGCTCATGCGCAGGCCTTCGGTGTGGCGATGCAACTGCGCGAGGTAGTCGAAGCGCGCCAGCGAGATGCCGAACTGGGCGCGCAACCGCTGACGCACTTCGGTCTCGATCTGCGTGCTGCACGCGAGCAGGCGCAGCCACAGCTTGAGCGACAGGTGATCGTCCTGGCCGGCTCGCGCTTCCAGGCCGATGGCATGGTCGTCGAGCAGGCGAGGGTGCGCATAACGCCGGGTGGTGCGGCTCATTGGGCCTCCTTCGCGCTGCGCGCTCTGGTATTCGCCTTGGGAGCGGCCCGGCGGCTCATGGTTCGCGCCTCACGCCGGGCCCTGCGGTGCTGCCAGCGCGGCCCGTTCGCGCAGGAAGTTGCTCTCCATCTGCTGCTTGGCCGCGCGGTACTGGCGCGGCCAATCGATGGCGGTGAAGCCGATCTTGGCGGCCTCGCTCAGAGTCCAAGCCGGATTGGCGAGATGCGGCCGCGCCACCGCGCACAGGTCGGCCCGGCCGGCGGCGATGATGCTGTTCACGTGGTCGGCCTCCGAGATCGCGCCCACCGCGATGGTGGCGATGCCGGCTTCGTTGCGGATGCGGTCGGCGAACGGCGTCTGGTACATGCGGCCATAGGTGGGCTTCTGATTCACGCTGACCTGGCCCGACGAACAGTCGATCAGGTCGGCGCCTGCGGCCTTGAAGGCGCGCGCGATCTCCACCGCATCGCTCGGCGTGATGCCGCCGTCGACCCAGTCGTGCGCCGAGATGCGCACCGACATCGGCAGGTGGTTGCGGCCACACCGCGCGCACCGCGGCGAACACCTCGAGCGGGTAGCGCAGCCGATTGGCCAGCGAGCCACCATAAGCATCGGTGCGCCGATTGGTCAGCGGCGAGATGAAGCTGGACAGCAAGTAGCCGTGCGCGCAATGCAGCTCCAGCCAATCGAAGCCGGCATCGGCCGCGTAGCGCGCCGCGCGCACGAAGTCGGCGGTGACGCGGTCCATGTCGGCGCGGTCCATCGCCTTGGGGACCAGGCCGCCTTCGTCGAGATAGGGCACCGGTGACGCGGCAACCACCGGCCAGTTGCCCGACGGCAGCGGCTGGTCGGCGCCGGCATCGTCCCACGGCGCATTGGTCGAGCCCTTGGCGCCGGAGTGGCCGAGCTGCATCGCGATCTTGGCGTCGCTCTCGCGGTGCACGAAGTCGACGATGCGCTGCCAAGCCTGCGCCTGCGCCGCGTTCCACAGGCCCGGGCAACCCGGCGTGATGCGCGCGTCGGGCGACGGGCAGGTCATCTCGGCCACCACCATGCCGGCGCCGCCGAGCGCACGCGAACCGAGGTGCACCAGGTGAAACTCGCCCGGCATGCCGTCGATGCAGGAGTACTGCGCCATCGGCGATACGACCACGCGGTTCTTCAGCGTGACCGAGCGCACCGTGAACGGCGTGAACATCGGCGGCACGGATGCGGACCCCCCCGCTGCGGTCGCGACGATGCCGCGATCCTCGCTGCCCCCCGAGGGGGCTGCCCTGCCTTGGGGCGGCCCGGCGGCGGGGCGCGGAGCTTTGGCGGCAAACCAGCGCTCGAAGCCCTCGAGCCAGCCCTTGTCGCGCAGCCGCAGGTTCTCGTGGCTGATGCGCTGGCTGCGCGTGAGCATCGAGTACATGAATTGCTCGGGCTCCAACTGATCGCAGTAGCGCTCGCCGCACACTTCGAACCATTCCATTGCGTTCCATGCGGCGTTCTGCAGGCGCAGCACGTCGACCGCACGGGCAGCCTGGTAACGCGCCAACACGTTGGGGATGTGGTCGGGCGTGTCGCCGTGCTCCTTGAACTGGCGTGTCAGCTCGATGGCGTCTTCCAGAGCCAGCTTGGTGCCCGAGCCGATCGCGAAATGCGCCGTGTGCACCGCGTCGCCCATCAACACCACATGCGCGCGGCCGTTGAAATGCGACCATTGCTCGCACTTGATGCGCTGGAAGTTGAGCCATGCCGACCCGCGCAGGTGCCGCGCGTTGGTCATCAGCTTGGCGCCGCGCAGGTTGGCGGCGAACAGCTGCTCGCAGAAGGCGATCGATTGATCCTGGTCGGCGCGGTCCAGGCCGTGCGCCTTCCACACGTGCTCGGGGCACTCGACGATGAAGGTGGAGGTCTGGTCGTCGAACTTGTAGATGTGAGCCTGGAACCAGCCGTGTTCGGTGCGCTCGAACAGGAACGTGAACGCGTCGTAGACCTTGTGCGTACCGAGCCAGATGAAGCGGTTGGGGCGGGTCACGATGTCGGGCTTGAACACCTCGGCGTATCCCGTGCGGATCCTGGAGTTGATGCCGTCGCTGGCGATGATCAGGTCGGCATCGGGAAAGTCGCGGTCCGAGTCGACCTCGGTCTCGAACACCAGCTTGACGCCGAGTTCCTCGCAGCGCGACTGCAGGATGTTGAGCAGCTTCTTGCGCCCGATGCCCACGAAGCCGTGGCCGCCCGATCGGATGACGCGGCCCTTGAAGTGCAGCTCGATGTCGTCCCAGTGGTTGAACGCCTGCTCGATGGTGTCGGCGGTGTCGCGGTCCCAGGCCCGCATGTTGTCCATGGTGGCGTCGGAGAACACAACGCCCCAGCCGAAGGTGTCGTAGGGCCGGTTGCGCTCGACCACGGTGACGTCGTGCGCCGGCGACAGCTTCTTCATCAGCAGCGCGAAGTACAGGCCGGCGGGGCCTCCGCCGATGCAGACGATCTTCACAGCCGGGCTCCTGGCAAGAGTGCCGGTCGCGATGCGCGCCGGCACGGGATTAGTTTAACTGTGAACTATCGATCAGCAAAGTGTCGGCGTGCCGAAAGACCACGCTACCTATACTTCCGAGATTGGGCGGGGGTGTGGATGCTGCGTCGAAACGCGCGAGGCCGTCTGCACGGTCGATCGCATCGACGGCGAACGCATCGTCTTCAACCAGGGCGGGCGGATCGAAGGTCGCCGCGACTGAACCGCCGTTCGCGACAGCAAGACAAAGGGCCTGACATGGTCAGGCCCTGCGGTGATTGGTGGAGACGAGGAGGATCGAACTCCCGACCTTCGCATTGCGAACGCGACGCTCTCCCAGCTGAGCTACGTCCCCGTAAAGAGGCGCGAATTCTAGCAGCAACCCTCTGGACGACCGGGCTGCGCGCGCTCTCGGTTAACCTTCGCACCCCGGCGGCATGCCGGCTGGCATGGAGAACCCGATGTCGCTCACCGATCCCGCTTGGCTCGACGTGCAGTACAACAACCGGGCCCGAATCCCGGAGCACCCGCAGATCTTTGCTCGCTGGGCCGAGTCGTCGAAGCTGGCGCGCGAGCGGCTGAACGGCAAGCTCGATGTCCGCTACGGCGACCAGGCCGGCGAGACGCTCGACGTGTTCCCGGCCGCCCAGGCCGGCGCGCCGGTGCTGGTGTTCATCCACGGCGGCTACTGGCGATCGCTCGACAAGGCCGATCATTCGTTCCTCGCGCCCGCGTTCGTCGAGTCGGGCGCGACGGTGGTGGTGCCCAACTACGCGCTGTGCCCGGCGGTGACCATCGAGACCATCGCGCTGCAGATGACCCGTGCGCTGGCCTGGGTCTGGCGCAACCCGGGTGTACACACCGGCGATCCCAACCGCATCGCCGTGGTCGGCCACTCGGCCGGCGGTCACCTGGCCGCGATGATGCTGAGCTGCCGCTGGAAGGACGTGGGCGACGACCTGCCGCCCAAGTTGGTGCCGAACGCGATGTCGATCTCGGGTTTGTACGACCTCGAGCCGATCCGCAACACGCCCTTTCTGCAGCAAGACCTGCAATTGACGCCAGCTTCGGTGAGGCGGCTGAGCCCGGCATTCTTCCCACGTCCGCGCGGCACGCTGTACACGCTGGCCGGCATCAACGAGAGCGACGAGTTCCTGCGGCAGAACCAGCTGATTCGAGACCAGTGGGGCCCGACCACCGTGCCGGTGTGCGAGACCGTGCCGGGCCGCAACCACCTCGACGTGCTGCATGATCTGGCCGATCCGCAGGCGCGCCTGCACGATCTGGCACTGCGCCTGCTCGGATTGCGCTGATGCGCACATTGGTTTTGCCCATGTGCCAAATTGAGGCTTTGTATTGGCACGCCGCGCGTGCCTTTGTTAGCGTACGCAAGCCCGGCGCGGCCGGATCCCCGACACCACCCAAAAGGAGCGTGACATGGCCACTTTGAAAGGATCGAAGACCGAGCAGCACCTGAAGGACGCCTTCGCCGGCGAATCGCAGGCCAATCGTCGCTACCTGTATTTCGCAAGCAAGGCCGACGTCGAAGGGCAGAACGACGTGGCGGCGTTGTTCCGATCCACCGCCGAAGGCGAGACCGGCCACGCGCACGGCCACCTCGAGTTCCTCGAGATGGTGGGCGACCCTGCCACCGGCCTGCCCATCGGCCCGACGCGCGCCAACCTGAAGGCCGCAGTGGCCGGCGAGACGCACGAGTACACCGACATGTACCCGGGCATGGCCAAGACGGCGCGCCAGGAAGGCTTCGACGAGATCGCCGATTGGTTCGAGACGCTGGCCAAAGCCGAGCGCTCGCATGCCAACCGCTACCAGAAGGCGCTGGACCAGCTGGTCGACTGATCCGTCGTTCAATGTGTTGATGGTGAACAAGGGGCTGGCATGGCCCCTTGTTCGTTGATGGCAGGCACTTTTCATGAGCAACCGCGAAGGCAACCTCGAAGCCCCCACGCGTCACCCGATCGATTGGAAGAGTCCGTCGTACTCCGACGAAGCCGATTGCTTCAAGGAGATGGAGCGGGTGTTCGACATCTGCCACGGCTGCCGGCGCTGCGTGAGCCTGTGCCAGAGCTTTCCGACGCTGTTCGATCTGGTCGATGCCACCGACGATGGCGAGGTGCACGGCGTCAAGAAAGAGGCGTACTGGAGCGTGGTCGATCAGTGCTACCTGTGTGACCTGTGCTACATGACCAAGTGCCCCTACGTGCCGCCGCATCCGTGGAACCTGGACTTTCCGCACCTGATGCTGCGCGCCAAGTCGATCAAGTTCAACAAGGGCGGCGTCAAGGCGGGTGAGAGGTTCCTCGCGTCGACCGACGTGCACGGCAGCTTCGCCGGCATCCCGATCGTCGTGCAGGCGGTCAATGCGGTGAACAAGACCAAGTTCGCGCGCCAGCAGATGGACGGCCTGCTCGGCGTGCATCCCGACGCCTGGATGCCGGAGCTGGCGGCACAGCGCTTTCGCTGGGGCGCCAAGAAGCAGGGCACGGCCACCGACGCGAAAGACGGCGAGCGCACGCCGGGCAAGGTGGCGATCTTCTCCACCTGCTACGTCAACTACAACGAGCCGGGCATCGGGCACGACCTTCTGAAGGTGCTCGAACACAACCGCATCGCGTACGTGATCGTCGACAAGGAGTCGTGCTGCGGCATGCCCAAGCTCGAGCTCGGTGACCTCAAGGCGGTGGAGCGGCACAAGAACGCCAACATCCCTGTGCTGGCGCGCTACGCGAACGAGGGCTACGCCATCCTGAGTGCCATTCCCAGCTGCACGCTGATGTTCAAGCAGGAGCTGCCGCTGATGTTTCCCGACGAGCCCGACGTGCAGGCCGTCAAGGAAGCGATGTGGGATCCGTTCGAGTACCTGATGGCGCGCAGCAAGGATGGCCTGCTCAACACCGAGTTCAAGCGCGACCTCGGTCGGGTGAGCTACCACATCCCGTGCCACGGCCGCGTGCAGAACATCGGGCGCAAGACCGAGGAGATGTTCAAGCTGATCGGCCAACGCGTGAACGTGGAGCTCCTCACCGTGGAGCGCTGCTCAGGCCACGCGGGCACCTATGGGGTGAAGACTCCGACGCACCCGGTGGCGATGAAGATCGGCCGACCGGTGTTCAAGGCCATGGCCGGCCACGAGCCCGACGTGATCAGCAGCGACTGCGCCATGGCCATCCACCACATCGCGCAAGGCATGGGCCTTGCCGGCACGCCGGCGAAGGCGCTCAAGCACCCGCTCAGCCTGGTGCGCCAAGCCTACGGATTGGAGTAAACGCATGTCGACCACTATCACCCGAGACAGCCTGATGACGCTCGAGGCCTACTCCAAGGCACGCAATGACATCAAGGCGCAGATCATTCCGCACCGCCGCCTGCGCAGCGTGGCGCTCGGCGAGCACATCAACGTGCAGTTCGAAGATGAGAAGACCATCCGCTACCAGATCCAGGAGATGCTGCGCGTGGAGAAGATTTTCGACGAGGACGGCATTCACCACGAGATCGAGGCCTACGCGCCGCTGGTGCCCGACGGCACCAACTGGAAGGCCACGATGCTGATCGAGTACCCCGATCCGCACGAGCGCAAGCGCGAGCTGGCGCGCCTGATCGGTGTGGAGGACCGCATGTTCGTCGAAGTCGAAGGCCACGCGCGCGTTTACGCGATCGCCGATGAAGACCTGCCGCGCGAAAACGAGGAGAAGACCTCGTCGGTGCACTTCATCCGCTTCGAGCTGCCGGCGGCGGCGCGCGCCGCGGTGATCGCGGGTGCCTCGGTGCGGCTGGGCTGCGATCACGCGAACTATCCGGCGCACCTGACCATCGCGCCCGAGACGCTGGCCAGTCTCGCCGGCGACCTGCGCTAGCGCCGCAGCGAAAGAAAAGCCGGCGCGTTGCCGCGCCGGCCTGGCATGGTTGTCGATGCGGCTCAGCCTTGGGCCGACAGCACCTGTGCGGTGGCGTTGACCACTGCGGCGATGCGCCCCACGTCGCGCAGCTGTTGCGTCGTCCAGCCTTCCTTCTTCAGCAGCTCGTAGTGCGACTTCACGCAGAAGTGGCACTTGCCGATGATGGACGCGGCCAACGCATAGGCCTCGAACTTGGCCTTGCTGACACCGCCATGCGACGCGTAGGCGTTCATGCGCAGCTCCGGGCGCATCGTCTTCAGCTCCTCATCGCCGGTCATCTCGACGAACGGGTACCAGGCGTTGTTCATGCCCATCAGCGCCGCCGCAGTGAGTGCGGCCTGCGCCTCGGCCGGTGGCGTGCCGCTCTTCAGCGCCTGCAGCAGCTGCGGGCTGCGGGCCGCGAAGGCCGCAGCCAGAGCCACACCCAGCGCGTCTTCCGGCGCCAGGCTCGAACGCGACAGCACCGCGTCGAGGTTGAGCCGGATGTCCTTGGCCGTGTCCGGGATCTGCTGAACGATCGGAGTGATGAAATCCATATGCACCTCCCGTCAGAGCGTCGAGCCGCCGACCGCGCGGTTGCACGGGCACAGCTCGTCGGTCTGCAGTCCGTCAAGCACGCGCAGCACTTCTTCCGGGTTGCGGCCGACGTTCAGGTTGTTCACCGACACGTGCTGGATCACGTTGTCGGGATCGACGATGAAGGTGGCACGCAAGGCCACGCCGGCTTCGATGTCGCGCACGCCGAGCTGGTCGACCAGCGAGCCCTTCACGTCGGCAAAACTCCAGTGCGCCAGCTTGTTCAGGTCTTTGTGGTCGCGGCGCCAGCCGAGCTTGGAGAACTCGTTGTCGGTCGAGCCGCCGAGCAGCACTGCGTCGCGCTCTTCGAATTGCCTGGCCAGCTTGTTGAAGCCGACGATTTCGGTCGGGCACACGAAGGTGAAGTCCTTCGGCCAGAAGTAGATGACCTTCCACTTGCCGGGAAAGCTCTTCTCGGTGATCGATTCGAACGCCGAGACGCCGTTTTCCTCGTGTTGATTGAAGCCGGGCTTGACGCCGGTGACGGCAAATGCCTCGAGTTTCTGTCCAACGGTTTTCATGCAATCGCTCCTTGGGTTGTCGATGGGGCAATGGCTACCCCATGGCCAAGGATTCTGATGCTATCGAGTCGAATTCAATGATTGAACTTGACTAATCAAGCAATAAACGCGGCACGCTCGCTGCTAGCGCCCGCCCAGGCCGAGGGCCTTGGTCCAGGTGAGTTCCAGCACGGGGCTGCGCAACTCACCGCCGCGCAGGGCCTTCACCGCACCGACGCCGGCGCGCAGTTCCGAATCGCTGGTGACCGGCAGGCCGGCCCAAGCCAGGATCTGCACAATCGCACCGCCGCCTGACGCGACGCCGCCGCCGCCGGCTGCGCCCAGCAAGAGTTCGCCGCCATAGCGCAGCGCGCCGGACGGCCGCGTCGATGCCCCCGCACCGATCAGGCCGATCGAATAGGCCCCTGCGCCGCCCGCGAATGCGCTGTGTGCCTGTGCACTCAGGTAGATGTGGTCGTCGACGTACCGATTCAGCTTCATCCCGATGGTCTCGAGCGCGCGTGTCGAGCCGTCGTTGCGCTGGGCGCGCGCCTGTTGCTGCACGGTCACCGACCATTCGTTGCGGCTGAGGGTGCCGCTGCCGGGTGCGTCGCCGGGCGGCTCGAGGTCCATCGCCAGCCACAGTTGGGCCACGTTCGCACGCAATGACGAGCCGACACCGTGCAGCACACCGCCCTCGATGCCGGTGCGCCAGCCATGGCCCCAATCGAAGCTTGCCCCGGCCATCAGCTTGCCGATGCCGCCGCCTTCGGTCGGTACCGCACCACCGCCGCCGACGCCGAGCGCGCCGCGCAGGTCGAACGTGAGCTGGGGCAACGCCGTCCAGGGCGCGATGCGCCAACCCACGTTGCCGAGAATCTCCATGTAGCCCGCGGCGCCGCCCGACGCGGCCGCTGCCGCTTCAATGGCGGTGAACAAGCCCTCCGATGCCGCAGCCCATTCGGCGCGACCCCCGACCAAGCCGATGCGGCGCGAGTCGCTGCCGCGCAGCGAGTAGCTGCCGACGGTGCCTGCCATGCGGCGAAATCCCAGGCCGGTGGCATCCCCTGCCGGCTGGGATTGACCCGCGGCATCGGCATCAAAGTAGCGAAACGGTCGTTGCCACGACAGCAGCAGGCCCCACTGTGAACTCTGGATGTCGCCACTGGGAAAACGCACGTGCGACCACGTGAGCCCCGCACGCACAGGTCCGAGGTCGCGCGACAGCGTGAGCGCGCCGCGCAACATCAGCCCACCGCCGACCGGCGCGGAGGCACCGCCGCCGCCGCCGGCATACAGGCCCGTGCCGAGGTCCCAGCCCCAGGGCAGCTCCCACTCCCGTTTGAGCTCCGCGCCGCCGACAAAGAATCCACCGCGTTGCCCGGTGGCCGCGCCATACACGGCAAGGCCGGCCCACCAGCGCTCGGCGATCGGAAACAGAACGGAGCCGCCGACCAGACCGACTTGCTCGTCCCCCGGCAGCGTGATGCGCTCGAAGCCGAGTTCAGCACGGATGGGGGCTGTGCGCTCCGGCGGTTCGTTGGCATGCACCGATGCGCATGCAAGCGTCAAAGGCGCACAGAGTGCGGTCCAGGTGAGGGCATGACGGATGCGAGGGTGCGCGGGCATGTGCATCAGGGTGCGCAGAGTGAGCAAATGGCATTGTCGTGGCCCCTGCAAGAGACCGTTCTCGGGAGAACCGTCACGCACTGTCACCAAGAAATGGAGATTTCCCCTGCCTAGGGGACTGACGAGGGCTGTGCAAGCCCCAACAATGGGGGTAGTCGATGCAGGTGCTGTTGCTTCATCGGCAGCGATCCGGCACGCAGTGTGTGCCGAGCGAGAAAAGAGAGATCCATGCCGCAAACTTTCAACGTCGGTTCGCGATCGCTGTTCGTCAGCGTGACGGCGTGGGTGTTCATCCTGTTCGGCCTCACCGCGTCTGTGCTGTCGGTGGTCCAAGGCGCATCGATCGCCTCGTTGTTGCCGGGGTTCAACCTCAACGTCGACGTCAATCCACTGCAAGGCCTGACGCGGCTGCTGGCGGGCCATTTGGCCTGGGTGGCGGCCGTCGCGCTCGCGCTGTCGATCGGTACCTTGGTGGCGGCAGCCGGCCTGCTGCTGCGCCTGGAGTGGGCACGTCGTGCGTTCATCGGCGCTGTCGCCCTGGCGATCGTCGCCAATCTTGCAGGACTGTGGCTTCAGCAGGAACTGTTGCAGGCGCTGATCGATCGTACGCTCAGCCACGCACCGTTGCCCCGTGAGGCGGCTGGCGTGTTTGGCGGCTTCGCTGCGGTGGCGCGCGCCGCGGCCGTGACGCTGAGCATCGGCACGTGCCTGACACTGGCCTGGATCATTGCCCGCCTGAACACCCAGACGGTGCGCCAAGAGTTCGCTTGAGACGTTGGCGCGCGCGTCGCGGCCGCTACAGCGTCATCTCCCACATCTCGCCGATCAGGTCTGCACCAAAGCTGTGGTGCGGCTCGCTGCTGACGAGTTGGTAACCGGCTTTGGCGTAGATCGCACGCGCGGCCGTCAGGCTGGACTGCGTCCACAGCTTGATGCGCTTGTAGTTGGCGTCGCGTGCAAAACGCTCGCATTCGGCAACGAGGCGCGCACCGATGCCCAACCCGCGAGTGTCCGGTTCGACGATCAGCAGGCGCAGCTGCGCGACGCCGCGTTCGGGCTTGCCGGTCTTGTCGTCGCGCGCCTGCACCAGGAAGACGCAACCCACGTTCATTCCGTTGCGCTCGGCGATCCAGCAGGCTTCGCGCTTGGCGTCGAATCGTTCGATGTAGTGGCCGACGATCTGGGCCACCAGACCTTCGAACGTGATGTCCCAGCCGTACTCCTGTGCGTAGATGGCGCCGTGGCGGCCGATCACCCACCCCATGTCGCCGGGTCGCGGCGGGCGCAGCAGATACGGCGGCTGCTCGGCCCGCGGCGCCCCGAGCAGCGACTCGATGGTGCCGGCGGCCTGCAGCAGACGGCGCCGACTCGGCTCGTCGAGCGGCGACAGCAGTGCGGCGATTTGCGCCTGCGAGTGGGCGTTCATCGGCTCGAACGCGCGCCGGCCCGGCGCGGTGAGCGAGAGGATCGATTGGCGCGCATCGGCCGGTGAACGCTGCGCGCGCACCAGCTTGCGCGCCTTGAGTGCCGCGAGCAGTCGGCTCAAGTAGCCGGTGTCGAGGTCGAGCAGCTGGGCCAACTCGGTCGCGGTGACGCCTTCGTGGTGCGCCAGTTCCCACAGCACGCGTGTCTGCGGCAGCGTGAACGGCGTGCCGTACAGGCGCTCGTCGAGCACGCCGATGCGGCGCGTGAAGAAGCGATTGAAGGCGCGCAGGGCGGTGACCTGTTCGGATTGCATCGTCAGTTCGACCATGTTTGGCATTGTCAACGAACTACTTGCCAAAGGCAACGATCAGGATCGGCCTTTGGATGGCGCGGTGCGCCTACACTGCCGCATACTCTCGCGACGCCAGGAGACCACCGTGCTCGACCCGCAAGCCCGTGCATTGCTCGACCTGATGATCGAACGCGGCGTGCCGCCCACCCACACGCTGGAGCCGGCGGAGGCGCGCAGGCTGTACCGCGAGCGGCGCAGCTTCACGCAGCCGCCGGCCCTCACGATGGCGGAAGTGCGCGACCTCAGCGCTCCTGGGCCGGCCGGCCCGATCGGCCTGCGCTACTACCGTCCGAGCACGGCACCGGCGTCGTCGGGTGCGCTGGTGTACTACCACGGTGGTGGCTGGGTGATCGGTGACCTCGACACGCACGACGTGTTGTGCCGCGAACTCGCGCACCGCTCCGGTTGCGTGGTGCTTGCCGTGGACTATCGGCTCGGACCCGAACATCCATTTCCGGCTGCGGTCGACGACTGCCTGGCCGCCACGCGCTGGGTGCATGCCCAGGCTCAGAGTCTCGGCATCGATGCGTCACGCATCGCGCTCGGTGGCGACAGCGCCGGCGGCAACCTGGCCACCGTGACGGCGCTCGGATTGCGCGACGGCGAGGGCTTCAAGCCGCGTTTCCAGTTGCTGATCTACCCGGGCACGGACATGCGAGCGATCGCGCCTTCGCACGCCAGCAACGGCCAGGGCTACATGCTCACGGCCGACACGATCGCGTACTTCCGCGGCAAGTACATCGCGGACGAACAGAAATGGTCCGACTGGCGTGCATCGCCGCTGCTGCACAAAGACTTGTCGAAATTGCCGCCCGCGCTGGTGCTCACCGCCGGCTACGACCCGCTGCGCGACGAGGGGCGGCAGTATGCCGATGCGCTGTCGAAGGCGGGCGTGCCCACGCAGTACGTGTGCTTCGAGCGGCAGATCCACGGCTTCATCACGATGGGACGGGTGCTCGAGGAGTCGAACACGGCAGTGGCTCTGTGCGCGCTGGCGCTGCAACGCGCGTTGGGCGCTGGCTGATGCTCACCCGTCGGTCAGTGCTTCATCCTTGCGTGTCGACGGTTCGGCTGGGACGATGAAGCCGATCGGTCGTTTCGGTGGATCCGGCGGTGTCATCAGCGCGCGCAGGGCGTCGAACACCTGTTTGAGCTGCTGATGCGTGGCGCGGCCGAGCGCGTCGTGCCGCTGTGCCATGGCCTCGGTCTTGGTTTCGAGATCCGCCAGGCGTTTGGCCAGTCCCGCGTGAGTGGCGGAGAGCGCGCGCACGCGGACGAACGTGCGCATGATTTCGATGTTGACCGCGATGGCGCGTTCGCTGCCCAGCACCGATGACAACATCGCCACGCCTTGTTCGGTGAACGCGTAAGGCGGGGTGCGTCGCCCGCCACGTCCCGGGTTTGGGATCACAGTTTGTGATCTCAAAGCGCCGAATTCGTCGGCCGAGAGCTGGAACATGAAGTCGTCTGGGAAGCGACTGGCATTGCGCTTGACGGCCTGCACGAGCGCGCGGGTCTCGACACCGTAGAGACGGGCCAGGTCGGCATCGAGCATCACCCGCTGGCCACGCAGCACGAGGATGCGACTTTGGATGAGTGGCGAAGTCATGTGGGTTGCGAAGAAAGCTGTATGAATATACAGTATCCTCGTGAACCTGTCACCCGCCCTCGTGGAGTCGTCGGAGTCCGTTCGGCAGCACATGCCGATCGCGCAAGCGAGTGCTCCGGCGGCTGCGGAGTCCGTGCGGACGCTCGACGAAGCTGAGCGACTTCATGCGTTCGACTTCGCAGCGGTCGGACTGTGGCGTGCAAACCAGTTGGACCCTCCACGCAAAGGCGCCACATCCACTGGCTTCCCGGCACTCGATGCCGAATTGCCCGGCGGTGGATGGCCGCACAGGGAGCTCACCGAGCTGCTGTTGCCTCATCCGGGGCTTGGCGAGTTGCGGCTGCTGGTCCCGGCGCTGTCGCGCATCGCGGGGCCTGACGATGCCACGGCATCGATCGGGCGCAGCGTGATGCTGTTCGATCCGCCTGCCGCGTTGTGCGGCTGGGCCCTGGCGCAGTTGGGGGTGAATGCGCAGCAGTTGCTCGTCGTCTATGGGCGAGAAGGAGCTCGCGGCGCGGCCACCTTGCGACGCGTGCTGCCAAGTGCCGACCTGTTGTGGGCGCTCGAGCAGGCGTTGAAGAGCGGACACGTCGGTGCGGTGCTCACGTGGCTTCCGCAGCGCTTGAAGGCCGATGCGTTGCGCCGCTTGCAGCTGGCCGCGCAGGCCCACGACGGGCCGGTGTTCCTGTTTCGCGAGGTCGAGGCGCGCACCAAGCCGAGTGCGGCACCACTGCGCTTGTTGTTGCAAGGCGCCGGCATCGACCGTCTCTCGGTTCGTGTCCTCAAGCGACGCGGTCCGCCGCTGACGCATCCGTTGGAGCTGCCGCTGCCGCGCGTGCTGAGCGAACGTCTGCGTCTGCGTGCCGAGGCCAAGGCACTGGCGGCTGTCGCGTCGCTTCAACAACAGCAGCACGTGGAGGCGTCTTGGTGACGTGTCGGGAGCGAGTGGCATGTTGTGGATCGCCGTGCACTTGCCTCAGCTGTCGCTGGAGTCGTTCGCCGCCACGGTGAACCCGGCCTGGCGCGACCGGCCGATGGCGCTGATCGAAGCGCACCGCATCACACAGGTGGATGCACGTGCCGCACAACTGGGCATTCAGCCGGGTGCCAAACGCGCCACTGCGCTCGCGCTGGCGAGCGATCTCGTGCTCGGGCAGGCCGATCCGGCGCGCGATGCGCAGGCCTTGCAGGCTGCCGCGTATGCAGCGCTTTCGTTCACTCCGATGGTCTGCGCGCAAGCCTGCGACAGCTCGGGTGCCGCCGCACCGGTCGTGCTGCTCGAGGTGCAAGCCAGCTTGCGTTTTTTCAGAGGCCTTCCAAGATTGGTCGATCGCTTGCAGCGCGTGTTGCATCCGCTCGGCCACGGGGCGCAGCTCGCGAGCGCCCCCACGGCGCTCGGTGCAGCCATGCTCTCGCGCTGGCGCAGTGATCTCGTGCACGGTACGCACAGCAGCGACCTCGGCGCGCTGCAACGCCTTCTTGACGATGCGCCGGTGTGGCTGCTCGGCCCCGGCCGCGAACACTGGGAAGCGCTGCAAGGCATGGGCTTGCGGCAGCTCTCCGACCTGCGGCATCTGCCGCGCTCCGGGCTGGCGCGGCGCTTCGGCACCACGCTGCTGGCCGATCTCGACCGTGCGCGTGGCGATGCGCCGGATCCGCGCCAGCCGATCGTCTGCCCGAAAGTATTCGAGCAGCGCATCGAGCTGTTCACACGAGCCGACAACGCGGAGCAGATGATGTCCGGTGCGCGCGTGTTGATCGCGCGCCTGCTGGCCTGGGCGCGCGTGCGGCAGTCGCGAGTGGCTGCGTTCACGCTGCGCATGCACCATGAAGCCCATCGCCTGCGCGATGCGCATTCGAGTGAACTCACCATCGGCCTGGCCGAGCCATCGGCCGATGCGGCACACCTTGTTTCGTTGCTGGCCGAGCGGTTGGAGCGCACGCCCCTCGCCGGGCCGGCGTTGGAAATGAGCTTGCACTGCGATGCGTTGGTACAGATCGCAGCGCCGAATGCCGAGCTGTTCCCGAACCGCAGCACCGAACGTGAAGGTCTCACGCGGCTGATCGAGCGTATGCAGGCCCGGTTGGGCGCCGAGGGCGTGCAGCGGCTCGCGCTGGTGGCCGATCACCGGCCCGAGCGGGCAGCATCCTGGGTGCCCGCGCAGTCGGCCGCTCCATCCAACACCGCGCCGCTGGTATCCATGCCCGATGGCGGCCCGGTGCGCCCGCTTTGGCTGTTGCGCGAGCCAATGCCGTTGCCCGAGCAGGGTTCGCGGCCTTGGCTCGACGGCACACCGCTGCAATTGCTGGCGGGACCCGAGCGCATCGAGTCGGGATGGTGGGACGGCGATCTGGCGGCGCGCGACTACTTCATCGCGCGCGCGCTCGACGGCGCATTGGTGTGGGTGTTTCGCGCACGCCTGCCGTTGTCGGCGCCGGATGGTGCGGGCTGGTTTCTGCAGGGCCGCTTCGCGTGAAGCTGCGCTACGCGCCGTGTCCCTCGAAGAATGCCAGCCGCACACCCAGTGCGACGAACAGCGCACCGACGCCCCGCGATACCCAGCGCCCGATCGAGCGCGGTCCGGCGAATGTGCGCCGCATCTGCGTCACCAGCGCAGCGAATGCCACGTTGACGATCGTGCCGTTGAAAGCGAACACGGTGCCGAGCGCGACGAACGCCCAGCCCTTGTTCGGCGCGTTCGCATCGATGAACTGCGGCAGGAAGGCCAGGAAGAACAGCGCCACTTTCGGGTTCAACGCATTGGTCAGGAAGCCCTGCACGAACGAACGCCGTGCGCCCGACGCCGGTGAGGGTGCTGCAGCGGCTCCCGCGCCGGCGGGGCCGCGCAACAAGCCGATGCCCAGCCACACGAGATAGGCCGCACCGACCCAGCGCAACACGGTGAACGCGGTGGCCGAGCTCGCAATCAGCGCCGACAAGCCCAGCGCCGCGGCCGCCACATGCACGAAGCAGCCGGCGCCCACGCCGAGCGCGGCCGCCGCACCGCTGCGAAAGCCCTGGCCCGCACTGCGCGCGCCGATCAGCGCCAAGTCGGCGCCCGGCGTCACGTTGAGCAGCAGGCCCGCTGCGACGAACAACGGCAAGTCATGCACCCCGGCGATCATGGCCCCGTTCCTTCATCGGTGCGCCACTCATGCACCGCCCAACGCGCCGACGATCGCACCGACCGCGATCATCCACAGCGGGCTGCGCTGCGTCTTCATCATGAACACGATCGTCGCTGGCACCAGCAGCAACGCCATCGGGTGGTCGAGCGACGGCAACGTGAGCACCCAGCCGGTGGCCAGCAGCAAGCCGATCGTCAAGGGTGCCAGCCCGACGGTGAACGCACGCACCGGCAGCGCATCCTGCCGGGTGTGGCGGAAGCGCCCGACGATGAAGGTGAGCACGCTCGAGGGTCCCATGATGCCGACCATCGTCGCCAGCATGCCGAGCGGGCCCGCCACGCTCCAGCCGAGCAGCGCGACGAACAGGATGTTCGGGCCCGGCGCAGCCTGCGCGATGGCGACCGATGCATTGAACTGCAGCGGGTCGATCCAGCCTTGTTCGACCACGAGGTAGCGCTGCATGTCGGAAGCCGACGTGATGGCGCCGCCCACGGCCAGCAACGACAGCACGGCGAAGTGTCCCGCCAGTTGCAGCAGGTCGAGCCAGTTCAGTCCATGCAGGCTGAAGAACTCGGCGTTCATCGTGCCGGACCTTTCGGCGACAAGCGATACCAGGCCCACGCATAGCCGACGAAGCCGAGGCCGAGCACCACCCAGACCAACGGCCAGCGCAACCAGCCGATCGCCAACGCGCTGCCGAGTGCGATCGCCACGCAGGGCCACAAGCCCATCGCATTGCGCCGCAGCGTCGGTGCGAGTTTCACCGCGGTGGCCAGCACCAGCCCCGCGGCCACGGCACCCATGCCGCGCAACGCGCCAGCCACTTGGGGCACCGAGTTGAACTGCGCGTACAGCGCCGCCAGCACCAACACGATGACCAGCGGCGCGGCCATCAGGCCGCCCACCGCCACCACAGCGCCGCGCCAGCCGAAATGGCGGTCGCCGAACATCAGGGCGAGGTTGATGATGTTGGGGCCGGGCAGCACCTGTGACAGCGACAGCAGCTCGACGAACTGCTCCTTGTTCAACCAGCGCAGCCGCTCGACCAGTTCGCGCTGCGCCACGGCCAGCACGCCACCGAAACCCTGCAGCGCAAGCCAGGTGAAAGCGGTGAAGAGCTCGGTCTTGTCGCGCGGCTGGCGCAGTGCGGCATCGAGGGAGGCCGCCGCACCGGGCGGCGGCATCGCAGTGCTCATGCGGCCGCCCGCGCGCTGGCGGCTGCCGCGACGGATTGGCGCGCGGCGGCCCATTGGCTCAAGACGATCGCAAGCACCATCCAAGCCAACGCGGCCCAGCTCAACAGCGAGAAGCCAACGATCGCCAGCATCGCGCCGCCGGTGACCGCACCGATGGCCTGCCCGACGTAGATCGCCGCCGAGTTGAGCGCCATCGACGCAGGCGCCAGGGCCGGCGCCATCGAGGTCAAGCGCGCATGCTGCACCGACTGCGCGGCGAAGCAGCCAATCGACCATGGCACGATGGCCAGCGCCAGCATCGTCGCACTGCCTGCGAACGACCACAGCGCGAACGACACCGCCATCAGTCCCATCAGCAGTGCCACCATGCGTGCGGTGCCAAAGCGGTCGATCACGCGCGAGATGACCACGCTGGCGCACAGGCCCACCACACCGAACACCAGAAACACCGCGGCGATCTGCGCCGGCGTGCTGCCCAGCACCTGGCGCATGTAGGGTGCCATGTACGAGAACAGCGTGAACTGCGCGGCACCCGCCAGCGCCGTGACCAGCACCACCGCCATCAGCACACGGTCAGTGAACACGGTGCGCCATTGCGCGCCCGACAGCGGCGCCGGGCGCACCCCGTTGGGCAGCGCATGCCACACCCACGCGGCGGCGAGCGCCGACATGCCGGCCACGATGCCGAGCGCCACGCGCCAGCCGAAGGTTTCGGCCACGTAGGCGTGCATCGGCAGGCCGAGCACCGAGGCCACCGCCCAGCCGAGGAAGACGAACGTGATCGCATGGCCGCGCGCCTCGGGGCGCGTCATGACCGCGATCGCGGCGCCGGCCTGCGGCGTGAACACCGCCGCGCCGAGCAGCGTGACCGTGCGAACGATGGCCAGCGTGGTGAAGTTCGGCGCCAGCGCGGCCAGCGCATGGCCCACCGCGTACCACAGCAGCCACAGCGTCAACAGGCGGCGGCGGTCGCTGCCCGCGACGCGCGCGGCGAGCAGCGGGGCGCTCACGGCCAACACCAAGGCGCCGATGGTGATGAGCTGGCCGGCGACCGCCGCGCTCACCTGCAGCGAATCGACCAGGTCGTTCATCACGCCCGACGGCGCCATCACGCCGCAGGCGATCGCGAAGTTGCCGCCCAACAAGGCCCAGCGCGAGGACGCGACCGTGCGCTCGTCGTGGGCGCCAGCCGCCGGCGCGGCGGCGCTCATTGACGAGCCTTCGGCCTTCGCCTCAGGCGTTCGCTTTTGCAGCGGTCCGGCGGGCTCACGCCCGCATCACTTTCAGCGCTTCGGGATTGACGATGTTGGTCGGCTGCTGCTTGATGAAATTGACCACGTTGTCGAACGCGGTGCCGAAGTAGAGCTCGTAGCTGTCGAGCTCGACGTAACCGATGTGCGGCGTGCACACCGCGTTTTCCAGGCGCAGCAGCGGGTGGCCTTGCAGGATCGGCTCGCTCTCGAACACGTCGACCGCGGCCATGCCGGGGCGGCCGCGGTTCAGGCCGGCGACCAACGCGCCTTCTTCCACCAGCTCGGCGCGCGACGTGTTGACGAACAGCGCGGTGGGTTTCATGCGCGCCAGATCGGCGGCCGTGACGGTGGCGCGCGTCTCGGGCGCGAGGCGCAGATGCAGCGACAGCACATCGCTGGTCTCGAACAATTGGTCGCGACTGTCGGCGGCTTCGCAGCCCGCGGCCACGGCCCGCTGGCGCGAGGCTTCGCTGCCCCACACGATCACCCGCATGCCGAACGCGCGGCCGTAACCGGCCACGAGCTGGCCGATCTTGCCGAAGCCCCAGATGCCGAGCGTGCGGCCTTTCAGCACCATGCCGAGGCAGAAGTTGGGCGGCATCGAGGCCGCCTTCAAACCCGATTGCTGCCAGCCGCCGTGCTTGAGCGTGCCGATGTACTGCGGCAGCCGGCGCATCGCCGCCATCACCAGCGCCCAGGTGAGTTCGGCTGCCGCCACCGGCGAGCCGGCGCCTTCGGCGACCGCAATGCCCAGCCGCGTGCAGGTCTCCACGTCGATGTGCGGCCCGACACGGCCGGTCTGCGAGATCAGCTTCAGCTTGGGCAGCTTCTCCAGCAGTTGCCGCGGAAAGTGCGTGCGCTCGCGGATGGTCACCAGGATGTCGGCGTCGCGCAGCCGCACCGAGAGCTGCCCGATGCCCTTGACCGTGTTGGTGTGGACCTTGGCGTTGTAAGCCTCCAGCCTCGGCGCGCAACGCAGCTTGCGCACCGCATCCTGGTAGTCGTCGAGGATGATGATGTTCATGGCCGCGGCCGATTGTGCCCGCTCCGGCACGCGCGACTGACCCGCGCTAGCATCCAGTTTCATCATCCAGGAGACCTGTGACCATGCCCGTTTCAATGTACACGGCCAGTGTGCCCGTTTTCATCAAGACGCTCACCAACATGGCGAAGTGGCTCGACAAGGCGGAGGCCCACGCCCAAGCGAAGAAATTCGACCCGTCGGTGTACATGACCTTGCGCCTGGCGCCTGACATGCTGCCGCTGCCTTCGCAGATCCGCATCGCAGCCGATGCCGCCAAGGGCGCCGCGGCACGGCTGGCCGGCATGGACATCCCGGTGTTCGAGGACAACGAGACCAACGTTGCCGAACTGCGCGAGCGCATCCGCAAGACGGTGGCGTTTCTCGAAAGCGTGCCGGCGAAGTCGATCGAGGGCAGCGAAGAGCGCGAGATCGTGATCCCGGCGCGCAACCGCGACCCGCGCCGCATGAAGGGCGAGTTCTATCTGAAGCACTGGGCGTTGGCCAACTTCTTCTTCCACGCCACCACGCTGTACGCGCTGCTGCGCCACAACGGCGTCGACCTCGGCAAGGCGGACTTCCTCGGCGCCGACTGATCGCGCGGCGGCGCGGTCATTTTTTCAGCGTTTCGTCGCGTGGCAAACGCGCAGCGTTGCAGTACGCTGCGCGCACGCGGCAGAGGAGCCACGCCCCTGCGCCGCGAGGAGACACACGATGAAGTGGTTGAAGGGGTCCTTGTGGGCCCTGGTCGGCATGGTCGTGCTGCTGGCATTGGCCGCCGGCATCTACACCACGCGCGCAACGCCGGTGATCGACGGCGAACTGCGTGTCGCTGGTTTGCAGCAGACGGTGCGCATCGAACGCGACCCCCACGGCATTCCGACCATCAAGGCGCAGAACCAGCACGACCTGATGTTCGCGCTCGGCTTCGTGCATGCGCAAGACCGCTTGTGGCAGCTCGAAACGCACCGTCGCATCGGCTCCGGTCGGCTGGCGGAGGCCTTCGGCGAAGCCGCACTGGAGTCCGACAAGTTCCTGCGTGCCCTCGGCGTTCGGCGCGCCGCAGCGGCGCAATGGGCTCGCGCCAGCGCCGAGTCGCGCACCACCGTGCAGGCCTACACCGATGGCGTGAATGCGTTCATCGCGAACCATGCGCGCGCGCGGCCGCCGGAGATGCTGATCCTCGGCGTGCCGCTGCAGCCGTGGGACCCGGTGGACTCGCTGGCGTGGTCGATCATGATGGCCTACGACCTCGGCGGCAACTGGAGCGGCGAGGTGCTGCGCTTGCGCATGGCGCTGAAGCTGCCGGCCGAACGCATCCACGAACTGATGCCACCGTACCCGGGGGAAAAGGCGCTGACCCGCACCGACTTCACGGCGCTGTACCGCGCCCTCAAGCTCGACGCCAGCACCGCCACCGCGGGCCTCGACGAGCGGCTCGATCGTTTGATGGCGGCCGCGCCGCCGTCGGGCATCGAGGGCGTGGGTTCGAACAATTGGGTCGTGTCGGGCAGCCACACCACCAGCGGCGCGCCGCTGCTGGCCAACGACCCGCACCTCAAGCTCACGGTGCCGGCGCTGTGGCACTTTGCGCGCCTGGAGGCGCCGGGCTTCAAGGTCGCGGGCGCCACGATGCCGGGCTTGCCCCTGGTGGTGCTCGGGCAGAACGAACACATCGCGTGGGGCTTCACCAACACCGGGCCCGACGTGCAAGACGTCTACATCGAGCGTGTGCATCCGGCCGATGCCAACCTGGTGCAAACGCCCGACGGCTGGGCCCCGCTGAAGGCCTACGCCGAAGTGATCAAAGTGCGCGGCAAGCCGGACGTGACGATGACCGTGCGCGAATCGCGGCACGGCCCGGTGATCTCCGATGCCGGCCTCGTCGACGACCTGCTGGGCAACAAGAGCCGCACGGCCTACGTGTTCTCGATGCGCTGGACCGCGCTGGATCCCGACATGGATTCCGTTGGCGTCGCGCTGGCCTTCAACCGCGCCACCGACGTGGCGTCTTTCATCGAGGTCACCAAGGGCTGGGTGGCGCCGATGCAGAACATGGTGGTGGCCGACAAGGCCGGCCGCATCGGCTGGATCGCTCCGGGCCGCATTCCGCTGCGCAAGGCCGAGCACGACCTCAAGGGCTACGTGCCCGCGCCGGGCTGGGATGGCCGATACGACTGGGCCGGCTGGCTCGGCGCCGATGCGTTGCCGACCGCGCGCGATCCGGCGCGCGGCTGGATCGCCACCGCCAACCAGCGCGTGGTCGAAGCCGACTATCCGCACTTTCTGACCAGCGAGTGGGAGCCGCCGTACCGTCATCGGCGCATCGAGCAACTGCTGAGTGCCAAGCCCAAACACTCGATCGACGACATGGCTGCGATGCAGGCCGATGTCAAGTCGCTGGCGGCGCTCGAGATGCTGCCGTGGCTGCTGAAGGCCAAGTCAGACCATCCGCTGGCGGCCGACGCGCGCAAGGCGCTCGAGGGCTTCGACGGCACGATGGCCGCGGAGCGCGCCGCGCCGCTGATCCTGTGGGCCTGGCAGCGCCAACTCACGCAGCGGGTATTCGCCGATGAGCTCGGTGCCAGCCTGTATGAGCGCGCGATCGGCGGGCGCACGTTCCGCGACGCGTTGCTCGGCGTGTTGAAGGCCGACAACGGCTGGTGGTGCGACGACAAGTCGACCGAAGGCGTGGTCGAGATATGCGCGCAGCAGATCGACGCCGCGTTGACCGCCGCGCTCGACGAGATCCAGCAGGCGCAAGGCCGCGACGTGTCGAGTTGGCAGTGGGGGCGCGCGCACCAGGCGCGTTCGGAGCACCGGCCGTTCTCGCGCGTGAAGGCGCTGGCGCGCTGGTTCGAACTGCGCACGCCGGTGGGCGGCGACAGCTACACGGTGAACGTGGCGCGTGTGCTGTACAAGCCCGACCCGACCACGGGCGAGATCTACCTCGACGACCACGGGCCCAGCCTGCGTGCGATCTACGACCCGGCCGATCCCAAACGCTCGCGCTTCATGCACAGCACCGGGCAGAGCGGCCTGCCATGGTCGAAGTGGTACTCGACCTTCGTGCAGAACTGGACCCGGGTCGACTACGTGCCGCTGTGGAGCGCCGAGCCGCCGTTGGCCACGCTGACGATGTCACCGGCGAACTGAGGGTCAAGCGCGCTACGGCTCGCCGTTGCGGCCGTGCGCACGAAAGCCTTCGCGCTCGCTCAGGCGTTCGTAGTACGCCTCGACCGCCGGCAATGCCGGGCGCTGCATCGGCGTGGAAAGCCAGCGGTGCGTGGCCAGGCCGAGCACGATGTCGGCCAGCGTGAAGTCCGATCCCGCGGCATACGCGCCGGTGCGCTGCAGTTGTGCATCGAGCATCGCCATGTGGCGGTTCCAACTCGCGACGCTGGCTTCGATCCCGGCCGGATCCGCGAACGCCGGGCTCTTGCGCACCAGGCCCATGAAGGCATGGCGCCACGACGTGTTGAGCTCGGTGGCCATCCAGTCCATCCACTGCTCGACGCGCGCCCGCGCTTCGGGCGCCTCCGGCAGCAGGTCAGCGCGGCGGTGTTTGCCCGCGAGGTAGCGGCAGATGGTGTTGGACTCCCACAGCACCAAGCCGCCGTCGCGGATCACCGGCACCAGGGCATTGGGGTTGAGTGCCAGGAACTCCGGCGCCTGCGTGGACTGAAAGCCCGCGCCCCACATCTGTTGCTGGTAGGGCACGCCGATCTCGGCGCACAACCAGAGCACCTTGCGCACGTTGATCGAGGACGAACGGCCGAGGATCTGCAGCATGGTGGCTGCATTCTGGCAGGCCGATCAGCGCGGGCGCATCAGCGAGCGAGCGCAGTCACACGGCGCCGTACAGCACCTTGCGCTGTGCGGTGTAGGTCCACCACGGCGCGGGTGGCGCGCCGCGCATGAAGTCGGTGATCGCCATGAACGTGTCGAGCACGCACGGATCCTGCCGCTTGCCGCTGTGTGCGCACAACGACTGGTAAAGCACAAATGGGTCGCGGTGAGCGAGCTCGCGCGGATGCTGCAGCCCGAGCGCGCGCAGGTCGCCCGCCATGGCCGGCCCGACGTTGGGCAGCTGCTCGAAGCTGTCGCACTCGTGGGGATGCGCAGCCTTGCGCGGCCTGATGCGCGGGCCGAAATTCATCGCCGAAGGCATTGCAGCCTCGTTGTTCAGTGCACCGAAGGGGTCATCCATGAGGGTCTCTACATGAGCATCGTGTTGCGCACCAGGCCGACCGCAATGCCTTCGAGCTCGAAGTCGACGTCGCCGAACGGCACGACGATGGTCTTGAAGTCGGGGTTCTCGGCGATCAGCTCGATCGTGCTGCGCGTGCGGCGGAAACGCTTGACGGTCACGTCGTCGCCGAGTCGCGCGACGACGATCTGCCCGTTCTTCGCTTCGCGCGTTTTTTGCACCGCCAACAGATCGCCGTCGAGGATGCCGGCGTCGCGCATGCTCATGCCGCGCACCTTCAATAGATAATCGGGCCGGCGGGGGAACATGCTGGCTTCGACCAGATAGGTCTGATCGATGTGCTCTTGCGCGAGGATGGGGCTGCCCGCCGCGACGCGGCCCACCAATGGCAACGCGAGTTGCGCCAGGCTGGGCAATGGCAACGAGAACTGTTTGCCGCGCGTCTGGTTGAGTGCGCGAAGGGTCTCCGGACGCAGACGAATCCCGCGCGACGTGCCACCCACCAGCTCGATCACCCCTTTGCGCGCCAGCGCCTGCAAGTGCTCCTCGGCCGCGTTGGGCGAGCGGAAGCCCAGTTCGGCTGCGATCTCGGCGCGCGTGGGTGGCGAACCGCTGCGCTCGATGGTGCTTTGCACCAGGTCGAGGATCTGCTGTTGGCGGGCAGTGAGCTTGGGGCTTTCTTCCACGGCGTGTCCCTGAGGATGCATCCAGTGGCTGTATTTTTATCCAGATAGGCGAAAAATGCAAAACACCGTGGTGATCCTCGGCACGGGCGGCACGATCGCCGGGGTGGCCGCCGAAGGGGCCAGCGATCTCAGCTACCAGGCGGCACAGTTGAGCATCGATGCGCTCGTCAAAGCCGTGCCCGAACTGCGCGACGTGCCGCTCGAGACCGAGCAGGTGGCCCAGGTCGACAGCAAGGACATGACCCACGCGATCTGGCAGACGCTGACGCATCGCGTGCTGCATCACCTGCTGCGCGACGAGGTGCAGGGCATCGTCGTCACGCATGGCACCGACACGATGGAAGAGACCGCGTACCTCGTGCACCGCGTGTTGGCCCCAAACAAGCCGGTGGTGTTCACCGGTGCGATGCGGCCGGCCAGTTCACGCCAGTCCGACGGGCCCGACAACCTGGTTCATGCCGTGGCGGTGGCGCAGGAACCCGGCGCGCATGGCGCGCTGGTGGTGATGGCCGGCACGGTGCACAGCGCCATCGACGTTCGCAAGGCGCATGCACACCGGCTCGACGCCTTCAGCTCAGGCGACGTCGGCCCGCTGGGCCGCTTCGAGGACGGTCGCCTGCACCGATTGCGTGCCTGGCCTTCAGGCGATGCGATGGGTGTGGCCGTGATCGATCCCGAGCCTGGCAGCTGGCCATCGGTGGAGATCGTCACCAGCCACGCCGGATCGAGCGCCACGCTCGTCGATGCGCTGGCCCGTGCCGGCACCAAGGGGCTGGTGATCGCCGCCACGGGCAACGGCACCGTGCACGAAGCCATCGAGCAGAGCGTGCAGCGCGCCGCGTGGTCGGGCATGGTGGTGCTGCGCGCCACGCGCTCTGGCGACGGCGCCATCCTCGATGCGCCCAACGGCAACGGCCAACCCGGTGGCGCCGTCTGGCCCGCCGCCGGCGCGTTGACGCCGGCGAAGGCCAGAGTGGAGCTGATGCTTCGTTTGATGGCGCGCCAGCCGAGCGGCTGACACGCCGTTCGGAGATCAGACGACCGTCAGCGACACGTCCACGTTGCCGCGCGTCGCGTTCGAATAGGGGCACACCTCGTGCGCCGCCTTCACCAGCGCCTCGGCGGCCGGCTTGTCCATGCCGGGCACGTTGATCGCCATCGCCACCGCGATGCCGAACGCGCCGGGTTTGCCAGTCAAAGGACCGATCGACACGTCACTCTTGATCGACACGTCGGTGGGCAGGCTGACCTTCTGGCGCGCCGCCACGGCTTTCATCGCGCCGATAAAGCAGGCCGAGTAGCCCGACGCGAACAACTGCTCGGGGTTGGTGCCCGGGCCGTCGTCGCCACCCAGCGCCTTGGGCGTGGACAGCTGCAACTCGATGCGGCCATCGGACGATTTGGTGGTGCCGGTGCGCCCACCGGTCGACGTGGCGTGTGCGGTGTAGATGGCTCTTTCGATGGCCATGGTGCTTCCTTTCGTTGATGAAGGGGAGGCGCGCCGGTGCTGCGATTCAGGCCGGGCGCGCGGTGGAGTCGGCGATCTGGTCGCGCAGCGCCTTGAGCCGTGCCGTGAGTGCAGCCAGTTCGTCGAGCGCGCAGCCCGATGCGCAGGCCATGCTCTCGGGAACTGCCATCGCCTTGGACTTGAGCGCACGACCAACCGGCGTGAGCTGCAGCAGCACACGGCGTTCGTCGGCGGTGTCGCGCAAGCGGCGCACCAGATCCGACGCTTCGAGGCGCTTGAGCAACGGCGTCAGGGTGCCGGAGTCGAGGGCGACCCGCTCGCCGAGTTGCGACACGGTGATGCCATCGCCCTCCCAAAGGACCAGCATCACCAGGTACTGCGGATAGGTGAGGCCGAGCGGGTCGAGCAGCGGCTTGTAGAACTTGGTCATCGCCAGCGATGCCGAATACAGCGCAAAACACAGCTGGTGATCCAGCTTCAGCCAGTTGGCGGGGATCGGGGCGGTGGGGCGTGGGCGCGGCATGGGCATAAATGTAGCGTGCAATTCAATTGCACACAACTTAAATGGCCATTGCCAGCGCGACCAGGTGGGTCGCGCGGGCCAGGCAGCGGAGGGCCGGCCGCGCCGGCCGGCGGTATCAGGCGACGAGACGGCCGTCTTCGTCGTAGCCGGTGTCGCCAGACTTGCGACGATCGGCGCCCACGAACGGCATCGATTGCGTGCGGCGCTCTTCGGCGTGCACCAGCTTGAGCGTGCGGGGCGCGAATGTTTCCCAGCGCGGCTTGCGCGAGACGGATATCACGGCATCGATGGCGAGCCAGAGAATCGAAACGCCCACACCCACCAGGGCGACGAGGTAAACAGCTGACACGGGTGTCTCTCCAAATTGTGGGTGGTGGTTGCACGACGCGCCATGCAGCGCGCCAGCTAGCTTCGGACGCCGAGGCAGTCTTCTTGAGCGCTGCACGGTGCGCATCGCGCGACTTCGGCAGCACTGCGCACACATCGGTGTGCGGGCGTAACCGGCGCACGCACGTGACAGTTGCGCGCTTGACTTTTGCGAACAGCGGCTAACCGCCCGTCGCCAGCGCTTCGATCTCGGCGTGCAACTCGAGCCAGCGCTCTTCGAGCATCGCGGTCTCCGCCGCAATGTGGTTCAGTCGCCGACCGGTCTCGGCCATCGCGTCGGGCGCCACGCTGCCGTTGACCAGAGCACGTTCGAGCTCGGCCTTCTCGGCGCCGAGCTTCTCGAGGCGGGCGTCGATCTGCTGGATTTCCATGCGCAGTGGCCGGGTGCGGTTGGCAAGCTGGGCACGCGACTGCGCCTGCTGCTTGCGCTCGTCGCGTCGGTTGCCGGCGTTGGCGGCAGGCTGCACCATTTCAGGCACGCCGACTGCTGGGGCGGTCGCCGCCGCCGGTGCGTGGTCACGCGACGCGCCCGGGCGCGCCGGCGCCTCGCCGCCGCGCGCTCGCGCGCGCGATACCTCGAGCAGCCAGCGCTGGTACTCGTCGAGGTCGGCGTCGAGTTCTTCAACGCCGCCATCGACCACCAGCCAGAACTCGTCGCACACCTCGCGCAGCAGCGCACGGTCGTGGCTGACCAGCATCACACTGCCTTCGAATTCGTTGAGCGCCATCGACAGCGCCTCGCGGGTCGTCAGGTCGAGGTGGTTGGTCGGCTCGTCGAGCAGCAACAGGTTGGGGCGCTGCCACACGATGGTGGCGAGCACCAGGCGTGCGCGCTCGCCACCCGAGAGGGTGCCCACGCGCTGGTGCACCATGTCGCCGGCGAAGGCGAACTGGCCGAGAAAGTTGCGCAGCTCCTGCTCGCGTGTGTCGCTGCCGCCTTGTTCGACCTGTTTGCGAGCCAGCCGCGTCATCATCTGCAGCGGTGTGTCGTCTTCGTGCAGCAGGTCCATCTCCTGCTGGGCGAAGTAGCCGATGGCCAGGCCCTTGCCGGTCGACATGCTGCCGCCCAGCGGATCGAGTGCGCCGGTGATGGTCTTGACCAGCGTCGACTTGCCTTGGCCGTTGGCGCCGAGGATGCCGATGCGCTGGCCGGCCATCACGGTGCGTGTGACGCCGCGCAGGATCACCGCGTCGCCGCCGTAGCCGCAAGACACGTCACGCAGGTTGAGCATCGGATTCGGCAGGTTCGCCGGCTCGCGGAACTCGAACTGGAAGTCGCTCGCCGTCAGCACCGGCGCGAGCTTTTCCATGCGCGCCAGCGCCTTCACGCGGCTTTGCGCCTGTTTGGCCTTGGTGGCCTTGGCCTTGAAGCGGTCGATGAAGTGCTGCAGGTGGGCGATCCGGTCCTGCTGCTTGGCGTACGCCGCGTGCGCCTGCTCGATGCGCTCGGCGCGCGCCTCTTCGAAGGCACTGTAGTTGCCGGTGTAGCGCTCGACGCGCGATTGATCCACATGCAGCGTGACCTTGGTGATCGCGTCGAGGAACTCGCGGTCGTGGCTGATCACGATCAGCGTGCCAGGGTATCGGACCAGCCAGCTTTCCAGCCACACCAACGCGTCGAGGTCGAGGTGGTTGGTCGGCTCGTCGAGCAGCAGCGCGTCGGAGGGCGCCATCAGCGCGCGCGCCAACTGCAGGCGCATGCGCCAGCCGCCGGAGAAGCTGTTCACCGGCCCATCGAGCTGCTCGACACGAAAGCCCAGTCCGAGCAGCAGCGCCTGACCACGGGCGCGGGCGTCGAAGGTGCCGGCTTCTTCGAGCGCGAGGTGCGCTTCGGCGATGGCATGCCCGTCGCCGGACTCTTCGGCTTCCACCAACTGCGCCTGCGCACGCATCAGCACATCGTCGCCCTGCAGCACGAATTCGGTGGCGCCGTCGCTGGTCTCGGGCATCGATTGCGCCACTTCGCCCACGCGCCAACGCGGCGGCACCTCGACGTCGCCCTTGTCGGTGTGCAGCCGGTTGGCCAGCAGCGCGAACAGCGATGACTTGCCCGCGCCGTTGCGGCCGACCAGGCCGACCTTCTCGCCGGCATGCACGGTGAGATGGGTGCGCTCGAGCACCACTTTCGCACCGCGGCGCAGCGTGACGTCGCGCAGCGTGATCATTCGATGACCCCGGCGAGCGCGTAACGCGCGTGAACAGCAGCACCGCATCGTCGCCTTCGCTGGTCGGCAGCCCGACCGCATCGACGTCCGGAAACGCGGCATCGAAATGTTCGCGTTCATGGCCGATCTCGAGCACCAGCAGACCATGCGGCAGCAGGTGCGCAGCGGCCTCGCGCATCACGCGGCCGCACGAAGTCCATGCCGTCGTCGCCTCCGGCAAGTGCGAACGCCGGCTCGGCGCTGGAACTCCGGCGGCAGTGCGGCCATCGATGCGGCGTTGACATACGGCGGGTTGCACACGATCAGGTCATAGCGGTCGCGCAGCGCGCCGAACCCGTCGCCGTGGTGCAGCGTGATGCGGTCGGTCAGATCGTGGCGCTCGACGTTGACCTGCGGCGACATTCAACGCGTCGGTCGACACATCGGTCGGCATCGACGGCGCCGCGGGCCAGCGCAGCGCAGCGAGCACCGCGAGGCTGCCGTTGCCGGTGCAAAGATCGAGCACGCGCGCGGGCGGCGAGCGAAGCCAGGCGTCGAGCGTGCCGTCGTTGAGCACTTCGGCGATCAGCGAGCGCGGCACGATCGTCCGCTCGTCCACCGCGAACGGCACACCTTGCAGCCATGCCTCGCCAGTGAGGTACGCGGCCGGCCTGCGCGTGTCGATGCGTTGCGCGATCAGCGTGTCGACGGTGGCGGCCTTGGTGTCGTCGACCGGCTGCTCGGCCACGTCATCGAGCGCGTCCAGCGGCAAGCTCAAGCGCCACAACACCAGCCAGGCGGCTTCATCGAATGCGTTGGTCGTGCCCTGTCCAAACGAAACGCCCGCCTGTTCGAGGCGGGCGCTGGCGCGCTCGATCAGCTCGATCACCGTCACGTCAGCAGCGCCTCCAGCGTGCGGCGGTAGATGTTCTTCAGCGGCTCGATGTCGGCCACGAGGGTGTTCTCGTCGATCTTGTGGATGGTCTCGTTGACCGGCCCGAATTCCACCACCTGCGGGCACACCTTGGCAATGTAGCGTCCGTCGGACGTCCCGCCGCTGGTCGACAGCATCGGTGTCAAGCCGGTCTGGGCACGGATCGACTGCATGAGCGCTTCGCTCAGGCTGCCCGGGGTGGTGAGAAACGGCTCGCCGCCGAGCGTCCACGTCAGGTCGTAGTGCAATCCAAGGCGATCGAGCACCGCTTGCACGCGGGCCTTGAGCGTACCCGGTGTCGATTCGGTGCTGAAGCGAAAGTTGAAGTCGACCACCGCTGCACCAGGAATCACGTTGAACGCACCGGTGCCGGCGTGAAGGTTCGACACCTGAAACGTGGTGGGCGGGAAGTGCGCGTTGCCGCGGTCCCACTCGGTGGCGGCCAGCTCGGCCAGCGCCGGCGCGAGCTGGTGGACCGGGTTGCGCGCCAGCTGCGGGTAGGCCACGTGGCCCTGGATGCCATGCACGATGAGCTTGCCCGACAGCGAGCCGCGACGGCCGTTCTTGATCATGTCGCCGAGTTTCTCTACCGACGTGGGCTCGCCGACGATGCAGCAATCGAGCTGCTCGCCGCGTGCCTTGAGCGCCTGCACGACGCGCACCGTGCCATCGACCGAGGGCCCTTCTTCGTCGCTGGTGAGCAGCAGCGCCACCGCGCCAGCATGCTGCGGATGTGCGCGCACGAACTCCTCGCTGGCCACCACCATCGCGGCGACCGAGGTTTTCATGTCGGCGGCGCCGCGGCCGTACAGCCGCCCGTCGCGGTGCGTCGGCACGAACGGGTCGCTGTGCCATTGGTCCAGCGGGCCGGTGGGCACGACGTCGGTGTGGCCTGCCAACACGACCGTGGGGCCGGGCCGGGTGCCACGGTGGATCGCCCACAGGTTGCTGACCACCGCGCCCTCAGGACCGAAGGGCATCGGTTCGCATTGAAAGCCCGATGGCACCAAGCGCTCGGCGATCAGTGCCTGACAGCCGCCATCGGTCGGCGTGACTGAGGCGCGCGAGATTAGCGCTTCGAGCAGGTGCAGCGTATCGGACATGGCCGAATTATCTGCGACGCCCCAGCGTCGCATCCCCGAGCAGACACCGCGGATCTGGCTTTGCCAGGCCGCTGGTGTCGCCCCCTTGAGGGGGAAGCGGCCGCCAGGCCGCATCGGGGGTGGGACTATCTCCGCGTCAGCGGCGCGCTGCGCGTGGTCGGCGACTCGGACACGACGTCGAGCGCGATCTCGGTGAAGAACGCGGTGTCGGGGTCGTCGCTCTTTTGTGGGGCGCGTGCCACCGGCGTCTGGTCGTTTTGCAGGCGCCACATCAGGTTGGTCGGCGAGTCGGCGTGGGACAGGCCCTCGTCGCGCGTGATGAGGCCGTCGTTGATCATTCGGGCCAGGTCTTCCTCGAAGGTCTGCGAGCCTTCGGCGAGCGACTTTTCCATCGCTTCCTTGATCGCGGTGAACTCGCCTTTCTCGATCAGCTCGGACACCAACTTGGTGTTGAGCATGATCTCCACCGATGGCGTGCGGCCGCCGGCCGAGGCGCGCAGCAGACGCTGCGACACGATGGCACGCAGGCCCGAGGACAGGTCGCTGAGCAGCGCGGGGCGCGACTCCGGCGTGTAGAACGACAGGATCCGCCCCATCGCGTGGTAGCTGTTGTTGGCGTGCAGCGTGGCCAGCACGAGGTGACCCGACAGCGCGTAGGAGATCGCCGAGGTCATCGTTTCGCGATCACGGATTTCGCCGATCAGGATGCAATCCGGCGCCTGGCGCAGTGCGTTCTTGAGCGCCAGCTGCAGGGTCTGCGTGTCGCGGCCGACCTCGCGCTGATTGACCAGCGAGCGCTTGTTGGTGAAGGCGAATTCGATCGGATCTTCGATGGTCAGGATGTGGCCGGCCATCTGCTGGTTGCGGTGCTCGAGCATCGAGGCCAGCGTGGTGCTCTTGCCGGTGCCGGTGGCACCCACCATCAGGATCAGGCCGCGCTTTTCCAGCACCAGATTGGCCAGCAGCATCGGCACGTTGAGGCCCTCGAGCGCTGGGATGTCGCTCGGGATGTGGCGGATCACCCCGGCGATCGAGCCACGCTGACGGAATGCCGAAAGGCGGAACGTGCCCAGATCGGGCATGCCGAAGCCGATGTTGAGTTCGCCGGTTTCCTCGAGTTCCTCCAGCTGCTGCGGGGTGAGCAACTCGGTCAGCAGCTGGCGCGGCTGTCCCGGAGTGAGGGATTGATCCGACAGCTGCAGCATCTGGCCGCTGATCTTGATCAGGATCGGCATGTTGGCCGACAGGAAGACGTCGGAGGCCTTCTTCTCCGCCATCATCCGCAGCACTTTTTCCATGTTGCCGCTCATCGGCCGGCTCCTGCGCTATGCGCTACGCAACAGCCCCGTAGTGTGCAGGCTCAGGCACGCAACAATTCGTTGATGCTGGTCTTGGCGCGGGTTGCGGCAGTGACGCGCTTCACGATCACGGCGCAATAGAGGCTGTGGCTGCTGTCGATGGCCGGCAGGGAGCCGCTCACCACCACCGAGCCGGCGGGCACCCGGCCGTAGTGAATTTCTCCCGTCGAGCGGTCGTAGATCTTGGTGCTTTGGCCGATGAACACGCCCATGCTGATGACCGAGTTCTCTTCGACGATCACGCCTTCGACCACCTCGGAGCGTGCACCGATGAAGCAGTTGTCTTCGATGATGGTCGGGTTGGCCTGCACCGGTTCGAGCACACCGCCGATGCCCACGCCGCCGGACAAATGCACGTTCTTGCCGATTTGCGCGCAAGAACCCACGGTGGCCCAGGTGTCGACCATCGTGCCTTCATCGACATAGGCGCCGATGTTCACGTAGCTCGGCATCAGGATCACGTTCTTGGCCAGATAGCTGCCGCGCCGCGCCACCGCCGGCGGCACGACGCGCACCCCGGTGGCGCGCATCTGGGCGTCGTCGAGGTGGGCGAACTTGGTGCCCACCTTGTCGAAGAAGCCGAGGTCGCCGGCGCGCATCGCGCGGTTTTCGTTCAGGCGGAAGCTCAGCAGCACCGCCTTCTTGATCCATTGGTTGACCTGCCACTCGCCGACGGCCTTGCGTTCGGCCACACGGATGCGGCCGGCGTTGAGGTCGGCGATCGTCTGCTCCACGGCCTCGCGGATTTCGGGGCCGGCGTTGGTCGGGCTCAACACCGCGCGGCCTTCCCAGGCCAAGTCGATGATGGATTGCGGGTCGTGGCTCATGTCAGTGGCGCCCGGCCGCCCGAAGCCACGGACGCGCCCCCTTGGGGGGCAGCGAGCGGAGCGAGCGTGGGGGCTTCATGTTAATGCCTTGGTGAAGGAGACGATGCGCCGGGCGGCTTCGAGGCATTCGGCCGTTTCGGCCACCAATGCCATGCGGATGCGGCCGCGGCCCGGGTTGGTGCCGTGCGCCTCGCGCGCGAGCAAGCTGCCCGGCAGGACGGTCACATTGTATTGAGCGAGCAGGCCGCGCGCGAACGCGATGTCGTCGGCCTCGCCGTCGCGGCCCGGCACCGCGGCCCAAAGATAGAAGCCGGCGTCGGGCAACTGCACGTCGAGCACCTCTTGCAGCAGCGGCGTCACTTGGGCGAACTTGTCGCGGTACAGCGCGCGGTTGGCGAGTACGTGGTCTTCATCCTGCCACGCCGCCGTGCTCGCGGCCTGCACCACCGGGCTCATCGCGCTGCCGTGGTAGGTGCGGTACAGCAGGAACGCCTTGATGATCTGCGCGTCGCCGGCGACGAAGCCCGAGCGCATGCCAGGCACATTGGAGCGTTTGGACAGCGATGTGAGCGTGATCAGGTTGCGGTAGTCGTCGCGTCCGAGCGCACGTGCCGCCTGCAGGCCGCCCAGCGGGGGCCCGTCGTCGTCGCGGAAATAGATCTCCGAATAACACTCGTCGCTGGCGATCACGAACCCGTGGCGGTCCGACAACTCAAACAGCGTGCGCCATTCGCTGAGCGGCATCACGGCGCCGGTGGGGTTGCCGGGCGAACACACGTAGACGAGCTGCGTGCGCGCCCAGGTGTCGCCGTCGATCTGCGACCAATCGGCGGCGAAATTGCGCTTGGGATCGCTGTTGGCAAACGCGGTGCGCGCGCCGGCCAGCAGCGCCGCGCCTTCGTAGATCTGATAGAACGGATTGGGGCACACCACGGTGGCGCCGTCGCGCGAGCCGTCGATCACGACTTGCGCCAGCGCGAACAGCGCCTCGCGCGAGCCGTTCACCGGCAGCACCTGCGTCGCCGGGTCGGCACGCACGCCATAGCGCTTGCCCAGCCACGCGGCGCAGGCCTCGCGCAGCCGCGGCTCGCCGACGGTCGGCGGGTAGACCGACAGGCCCTTGAGCGAGCGGGTCAGCGCTTCTTCGATCAGCTTGGGCGTCGGGTGCCTCGGCTCACCGATGCCCAGGCTGATCGGTCGCATCTCGCCGCGGTGCTGAACCCCTTGCGTGAGCTCGCGCCAGCGTTCGAACGGGTAGGGATGCAGGCGCGACAGCAGCGGGTTCATGCGCCGCGATTATCGCGGAGCCTGCAAGCGTGCTCTCAGCGCTGCAGCACCGCGAGCCAGTCGCGCTGCTGCGCGGTCAATGCGGTTTCCGGCGTCATCAGCGCGCTTCGCAGCGCGCTGCGGATCTCGGGCTCTTCGGGCGCGGGCGGCGTCGCCAGCAGGGCATCGAGCAGCTGGCGGGCCTTGACGAGGCTCGCGCCATAGCGCTCGAGCAGCGCACTCACGCTCACGTGTTGGCTGGGGTCGTCCATCCAGCAGTCGTAGTCCGTGACGATGCCCACGGTGGCATAGCAGATCTGCGCTTCGCGCGCCAGGAAGGCTTCGGGCACGTTGGTCATGCCCACCAGGTGGCAGCCGGCGCCACGCATGAAGTGGCTCTCGGCGCGCGTGCCCAGGCGCGGCCCTTCGACGCAGGCATAGGTGAGACCGGTGTGCAGCGTGATGTCGAGCCGCTTGGCCGCGCCGGCCGCCCAGGTCACCAGGTTCTCGCTGACCGGTATCGCGGTGGAGATGTGCGCCGCCACGCCGCCGCCGAAGAAGCTGCGTTCGCGTGCGCCGCGCGTCCAGTCGAAATACTGCGACGGCATCGCCAGATCGCCGGGCGCCACCGCTTCGACCAGGCTGCCGACGGCCGAAAATCCGAGGATCTGCGTCGCACCGGCTCGTTTGAGCGCGAACACGTTGGCACGGTAGTTCACCTCGTGTGGCAGCAGCCGGTGGCCGGCACCGTGGCGCGCCAGGAACAGGATCTCGCGCTCGTGCAGCCGGCCTTGCCGCACCGGCCCCGACGCGCGTCCGAACGGCGTGTCGGCGGCGTGCTCCTGGGTGATCTGCATGCCGGCCAAGTCGTACAGGCCGGTCCCTCCGATGATCGCGAGCATGGTCAGGCCTTCGTGGCTGTGGGCATCAGGTGGGGCGGCAGATGGACGAGATCGGCGGGCTCGTCCACGTCGTGCAGCACCGGCAGTTCGGCGTGGCGCAATTGGAGTTGCGCAAGGCGCTGACGCGTCTGCGACATGACCGAATCATGACTCCAGCGCATCTGCAGGAACAGCCGGGGCGCAGGACGTTTCAAGCCGACCAGGGTGTAGCCGCCATCGGAGGCCGGACCGAGCACCGCGTCCGCGCCGTCCAGCGCGCCAGCCGCCGCACGCAAGTAGGCGGCATCGAGTTGCGGTGCATCGGTGCCGATGAGCAGCGCGCGGCCATGGCTCGCCAGCACGCGCCGGAAGGCGCGCGCCATGCGTTCGCCGAGGTCGCCGTCACCCTGGTCCGTGATCGTGATGGCGTGCCGTTGTTGCGCGGCTGCGAATGCCGGATGGTCCGCATCGGGCGTGACGCACAACTGCACCGGGCCGACATCGGCCGCGACCGCCGCGTCGACCGTTGCGTGCATCATCCGTTCGGCGAGGAGCGCCGCACCCGCGTCGCCGAGGGCGACGGCCAGCCGTGTCTTCGCATGGCCGGGCAACGGCGCCTTGGCGAACACGATGACGGCGCAGGTGTTCATCGGTACATCCGCGCCAGACGTTCGGCGGGCATGCCGATCCAATAGAGGCCACGCAACCACCACATCAGCACCATCGTGCGCCACACGCCGCGCCGTTCCCAGCGGCGGCCGGACGTGACGACACGTTGGCGCAGGCAGGCAGGCTTGGCCAGCTTGCGCAGGCGCTTGCTGATTTCGATGTCCTCCATCAGGGGCTGATCGGGGAAGCCGCCGATGCGCTCGAAAGCCTCGCGGCGAACGAAGAGAGCCTGGTCGCCGGTGGCGATGCCGGTGGCGCGCGAGCGCATGTTCATGGCCTCGGCGATCACCTTGAGCAACCGTGCCTTGCCTTCGATCTGCACGTCGAAGCGCCCCCAATGCACTTGCGCGTCGACCAGCGCCGAGTCGATCGCCTGCATCGCATCGGCAGGCAGCAGCGTATCGGCATGCAAAAACAACAAGGTCGCGCCGCGCGCGCGCGCGGCACCGGCGTTCATCTGCTTCGCGCGCCCGCGCGGGCAGGTGAGCACGGCATCCGCCCACGGACGTGCCAGCGTGTCGGTACGATCGGTGCTGCCGCCGTCGGCCACGATCACTTCGACGCCCTGGGCTCGCACCGTGCGCAACGCGCGCAGGTTGGCGACGATGTGCGACGCCTCGTTCAGCGTCGGAATCACGATCGTCATTCGCGGCGTCATCGGTGCGGTGTCGTTGGCGGCATGGGCACGAAACGATGGAGTTGTCGCGTCACCTTACGCAAAAGGTCGATGCGCGCCGGCGCGCGCCGCAATAACCCCGCAGCCGCTAGAGGGCGCCGCGGCAACCGGGCGCACCGCAGCGGCAGGGCAGACGCCCTTCATGATGCGTGTCGCCGTAGTCGACCGTGATCTCTTCGCCCGGCGTGATCGCCCGCCGCGCGTAGAACTCGACCCGTCCATCGCGGATGACCAGCCGCGCGTTGGGCCGGCAGCTGTGGTTGGTGTAGCGCATCGGGTCGCTGGAGCGGCTGAAGTCGATCGCTTTGCGCGGCGACACCTCGACGATCATGATGCGCTCGTGGCGGGTGGCCCGGATGCGCGCTTCGGACACCGTGATGCTCTCGCCGCGGATCTCACCGATCTTGAGCCTCGGCGGGATCGGCTCGGCGGCGAACGCGCCCTGGCCATCGATCGTGCTCGGCCCCACATTCACGGCGAACTTCTGATACGCCGGCCGCGGCGCACTCGATCGCGAGGCTCACGGCGCGGGTGGCAGGTCGATCCGCATCGCAGGCATCCAGCCCTTCTTGCGGTGTTCGGCCGTCACGTAGGTGCGGATGCCGCCGCGCACGTACCAATCGGCGGCCAGTCGGATGAAGCGCGGCTGGATCGCGCGCGCGATGTCGTCGACGACCGCGTTGGTCACCTTCTCGTGAAAGGCCCCTTCGTTGCGAAAGCTCCAGAAGTACATCTTCAGGCTCTTCAGCTCGACGCACAGCTTGTCCGGCACGTATTCGATCTGAAAGTGCGCGAAGTCGGGCTGGCCCGTGAGCGGGCACAAGCAGGTGAACTCGGGCACGTCGAAGCGGATCACGTAGTCGCGCTCGGGTGCCGGGTTGGCAAAGACTTGCAGGTCCTTGCTCGGCGCGCTCGGTGGGGTGGCCGGCTTCGCGCGCTCGCGCGCAGCGCCTGCGCCGCGGCTGGATCGGGGCATCACGAGAGGGAAAATCAGCGGGGCGCGATGGTATCATCCGCGCGCTTTCGGCACCCTCGTGCACGAGGCAACAGGCAGACTCCATCCACACGACAACGGCGGCACTGAAGGGCTGCCGTTTTCGCATCCGGGCCGCCCGACACGTTTGCTTTCATGCGCCTGAACCAGATCAAGCTCTCGGGCTTCAAGTCCTTCGCAGAACCCACCACGTTCCAACTGCCCGGCCAGCGCGTCGGCGTGGTCGGCCCCAACGGCTGCGGCAAGTCCAACGTGATCGACGCCGTGCGCTGGGTGCTCGGCGAAAGCAAGGCGAGCGAGCTGCGCGGCGAGTCGATGCAAGACGTGATCTTCAACGGCTCGGGCCAGCGCAAGCCGGCCGGACGCGCGAGCGTGGAGCTGGTGTTCAGCAACGAGGATGCGCGCGCCGGCGGCCAGTGGAACAGCTTTGCAGAAATTGCCGTCAAACGGGTGCTCACGCGCGACGGCACTTCGAGCTACTACATCAACAACCAGCCGGTGCGCCGCCGCGACGTGCAGGACGTGTTCCTCGGCACCGGCCTGGGGCCGCGCGCCTACGCCATCATCGGCCAGGGCACGATCAGCCGCATCATCGAGAGCAAGCCCGAGGAGCTGCGGCTGTTCCTCGAAGAGGCCGCGGGCGTGTCCAAATACAAGGAGCGCCGCCGCGAGACCGAAAACCGGCTGAAGGACACGCGCGAGAACTTGACGCGGGTCGAAGACATCCTGCGCGAGCTCAACGCAAACCTCGAGAAGCTCGAGTCGCAGGCCGAAGTCGCCACCACCTACCGCAGGCTGGTCGACGAGCAGACGCTGAAGCAGCACCAGCTGTGGTTCCTGAAGCACCGCGACGCGGCCAAGGAAGAAGAGCGCGTCAAGCGCGCGGTCGAGGAGGCGCACAACGCCTTGCAGGCGCGCCTGGCCGAACTGCGCCAGGTCGAGTCCGAGCTCGAAACCGTGCGCCAGGCGCACTACGGCGCCGGCGACGCGCTGCATGCCGCGCAGGGCTCGCTCGCCGACGCCTCGCTCGAGGTGAGCCGGCTCGAGGAGCGCATTCGCTACGTGGTCGAGGGTCGGCAGCGCGTGCAGCAGCGCATCGCCGAACTCGAGGCGCAGAACAGCCAGTGGGCGCAGCGCCGCGAGTCCGACGGCGCCGAGGTCGACCAGCTGGGCGAGCAGATCAGCGCGGCGGAGGCCAAGGCGGCCGAGCAGGCCACGCAGGTCGAACGCCACCACGACACGTTGCCGGCGCTCGAAGACCGTGTGCGCGAGGCGTCGGCGCGCGCCGACGAACAACGCCAGGCCGTCAGCGCGGTGCAGCAGCAGATCCAGGTGCTGGCCGCCGACACGCGCAACCTGCAGGAGCAGATCAATGCGTTGAAGTCGCGGCGCGAGCGGCTGAGCGCCGAGGCGGCTGGATTGAGCGCGCCCGATGAGCAAAAGCTCACAAGCTTGCAAGGCCAGGTGCCGGCGCTGGAGCAGCGCTATCGCGCCGCCGAAGCGCGCCTGCACGAGCTGCAGGAACAGGTGCCACAGCTCGACGAACGACGCCGTGCGCAGCACGACGAGGTCAACACGCAAAGCGCCAAGCAGGCCGATCTCGCCGCACGCGTGGCCGCGCTGCGAGCGCTGCAGGAAAAGATCCAGAAAGAAGGCAAGCTCAAACCCTGGCTCGCCAAGCACGGTCTCGACGGCCTGCAAGGCTTGTGGACGCAGGTGCACATCGAGCCCGGCTGGGAAACGGCGCTGGAGTCCGCGCTGCGCGAACGCCTGAATGCGCTGCAGGTCGGTCGCATCGACAACCTGCGCGCCTTTGCGGCCGACCCGCCGCCGGCGCGTTTGGCGTTCTACACCTTGCCCCAAGCGGCAGCGCCGGACACGCACCGCACGCTGCCGCGGCTGGCCGAACTGTTGCGGCTGGGCGATGCCGGACTGCAGGCGCTGCTCGGCGATTGGCTCGAAGGCGTGTACACCGCCTCGAGCCTCGACGATGCGCTGGCTCAGCGCGGCAAGCTGACGCACGGCGAGGTGATCATGACGCGCGAAGGCCATACGGTCAGCGCGCACGCGGTGGCGTTTCACGCCCCGGATTCCGAGCACGACGGCCTGCTGGCGCGCGCCCAAGAGATCGAGAACCTGCAGCGCCAGATGCGTGCGCAGGCCTTGATCGCAGACGAGGCCAAGTCCGCGCTGGTGCGGCTCGATGCCAGCTTCACCGAGGCCAGCCAACGGCTCGTCACGCTGCGTCGCGAAGCGATGGAAGCGCAGGCCGCCGCGCACACCGGCCAAGTGGAGTTGCTGCGCCTGACGCAACATGCCGAAGCCACCGCCACCCGCCGCGCACAGCTCGACGCCGAGATGGCCGACATCGACAGCCAGCTCAAGATGCTGGGCGAGCGCCAGGGCGGCAGCGAGTCGGCGTTCGAGCGCCTCGACCAGCAACTGGCCGACGCGCAGCAGCAGCATGCCGATCTCGATGAAGCCACGCGCACCGCCGAGGCCGAGCTGGCCGATGCGCGCGAGGTGCTGCGCACGCGCGAACGCGAGGCGCAAGAGGCGCAGTTCGAGGCCCGCTCGCTGGCCGCGCGGCGCGCCGAACTGCAGCGTGCGCTCGAGACCGCCGCCGAACAGGTGGCCAACAACCAGCGCGCCGGCGAACAGCTCACGCTGGAACTGGGCCAGCTCGACGACAGCGCGGCGCAGGCCGGCCTGCACACGGCGCTGGCGCTCAAGCTCGACCGCGAGCAGCTGCTGGCGGCGCGGCGCAGCGAGTACGACGATCTCAGCGCCAAGCTGAAGGCGCACGACGAGCAGCGCCTCACCATCGAACACAGCCTGGAGCCGATGCGCGAAAGGATCACCAAGCTGCAGCTCGAGGAGCAGGCCGCGCAATTGGGCGGCGCGCAGTACCTTGAGCAGCTGCAGCAGGCGCAGGTCGACCTCGAGCGCTTGAGCACCGGCATCAGCGAAGGCGGTGTCAAGCTGTCGGGGCTGCAGTCGCAGATCGACAACCTCGGGCGCGAGGTCGCGGCGCTCGGCGCGGTGAACCTGGCAGCGCTCGAGGAGCTCGGCACGTCGCGCGAGCGCAAGCAATTCCTCGATGCGCAGAACGCCGATCTGCAGGAAGCGATCCACACGCTGGAAGACGCCATCCGCAAGATCGACCTCGAAACCCGCGACCTGCTGCAGCAGACCTTCGATCAGGTCAACGAGCACTTCGGCCGCATGTTCCCCACGCTGTTCGGCGGCGGCACCGCGCGCCTGCAGATGACGGGCGACGAGATCCTCGATGCCGGCGTGCAGGTGATGGCGCAGCCGCCGGGCAAGCGCAACTCGACGATCCACCTGCTTTCCGGCGGCGAGAAGGCCTTGACGGCCATCGCGCTGGTGTTCGCGATCTTCCAGCTCAACCCGGCGCCGTTCTGTCTGCTCGACGAGGTGGACGCGCCGCTCGACGACGCCAACACCGAGCGCTACTGCAAGCTCGTGAGCCAGATGAGCGAGCAGACGCAGTTCCTGTACATCTCGCACAACAAGATCGCGATGGAGATGGCCGAGCAGTTGATCGGCGTGACGATGCAGGAGCAGGGCGTGTCGCGCATCGTTGCCGTCGACATGGACGAAGCGGTCAGCCTCGCCGAGGCCGCGTGAGCGCCGCGCGGCCGCCCCGACCGCGCTGGCCCTTCCTTGTGGGGGCGGCGCGCAGCGCCAAGGGGGTCCATTGACGCTGACCGCCGCCTTGGCCATCGTCGCCGGCCTGGTGCTGGCGCTGGTGGTGGCTCACGGTGCGTGGAACGCCCGCCGAGCCAATCCGCGGCAGGCCCAGCCCAATCCGCCGATCGAACGGGCCGAACCCACGCTCGTGCACCCGGCGGTCGAGCCGGCCCTCGCGCCGGTGGTCGATGCGCCGACCGACATGGCCAGTGCGCGCCGAGGCCCACGCATCGATGCGTTGATCGACGCCATCGTGCCGCTGCGGCTGGAGTCTCCGGTCAGCGGCGAGTTCGTGCTGTCGCACGCCCCGACCACGCGGCGCGCCGGCAGCAAGCCGTTTCTGCTCGAAGGGCTCAATGCCGAGAGCGGCGAATGGGAGCCGATCGGCATCGGCCAGCGCTACAGCGAGCTGCAGGCAGGCGTGCAGCTGGCCAACCGCAGCGGCGCGCTCAACGAGATCGAGTACTCCGAGTTTGCGCAGGCGATGCAGGCCCTCGCCGACCACTTGGGCGCCATGGTCGAGCTGCCCGACATGCTCGAGGTCGCCGCGCGCGCCAAGGAGCTCGACGCCTTCGCCAGCCAGCACGATGCGCAGCTCACCGTGAACCTGCACGCCAACGGCGTGGCGTGGTCGCCGGGCTATCTGCAGCAGATCGCGGCGCGCCATGGCTTCGTGCCGGGCACCGTGTCGGGCCGGCTGGTGCAGCCGTCGCTGGAAGACCATGCGCCGCCGGTGCTGGTGCTGTCGTTCGATGCCCGTGCGGCACTGTCCGAGGAGCCCGAGCTCGCCGCACTGCGCGATGCCACGCTGTCGCTCGACGTGCCGCAGACGGCCGAAAGTGCCGAGCCGTTTGCCGCCTGGCAGCAGGCGGCGCGCAAGCTGGCCGACGACATGGACGCCACGCTGGTCGACGACCAGGGCCATGCCGGTCACGCTGCACGCGTTCAGCTCGATCGGCAGCGAGTTGAAGCAGATGTACCGTGCGCTCGAGGCGCGCGACCTGGCGGCCGGCTCGGCCTCGGCGCGGCGCTTGTTCAGCTGATCCGCGCCGATCGTCAGTTCACGCGCCGGGCCAGCGTGCGCAGCAGCACGAACTCCTCGGCCGACGTCGGATGCACCGCCACCGTGGCGTCGAAGTGCGCCTTGGTCGCGCCGGCGGTGAGCGCCACCGCGAGGCTCTGCACGATCTCCGGCGCGTCGGCGCCGATCATGTGCACGGCGAGCACACGATCGCTGGCATCGTCGACCAGCAGCTTCATGTAGCAGCGTTCGACGCCGCCGGTGAAGGTGTGGCGCATCGGCTTGAAGTCGGCTTCGTAGACGCGCAGCGTCACGCCGGCATCGGCCAGATCCGATTCGCAGGGCCCGATGGTGCCGATCGGGGGCAGCGTGAACACGCCGGTAGGCACGCGGTGCAAATCGACGCAGGCATCGGGCATGCCGCCGAACAGCCGGTCGGCGACCGCGCGCCCTTCGGCGATCGCCACCGGGGTCAGGTTCTTGCGATTGGTCACGTCGCCGATCGCCAGCACATGCGCCAGGCTGGTGTGGCACATGGCATCGACCCGCACGGCGCGGTTCACATCGGTGACCACGCCAATCGATTGCAACCCGAGCCCTTCGGTGTTCGGCCGGCGACCGGTTGCATTCAGCACCCACGGCGCTTGCAGGGTCTGGCCGTTGGGCAGCGCGAGCCGCCAGGCGCCTGGCGCGCCGTCGACACGCAACGGCGCCTGGGCCGGCATGAGCTCGACGCCGGCGTCGGTGAGCGCACGCGCCAATCGCGTGCGCAGATCCGCGTCGAAGCCGCGCAGCGGCAGGTGGCCGCGGTACAGCAGGCTCACCTTGACGCCCAGTCGCGCGAACATCGATGCGAACTCGACCGCGATGTATCCGCCGCCGATGACGGCCGCGTGATCGGGCAGCACGGACAGGTCGAGCAGGTCGTCGGAGGTGGCGCACAACGCCGTGCCGGGGATCACGTCGCGCACCGGCGCCGCACCGGTGGCGATCAGGATGTGACGCGCGGTGAGGCGGCGCGACCCCACCGCGATCGTGTGGGCATCGACGAACCTGCCGTGGCCCTCGACGATCTCGACGCCGCTTTGCGCCAGCAGGTTGCGGTACACGCCCTCGAGCCGCGATGTCTCGGCCGTCTTCGCGGCCTGCCAGCGCGCCATGTCGAACGCGCTGTCACCGAGCGGCACCTGCCAGCCGTAGCCGATGGATTCGGCGAGTGCATCGCCGTACTGAGCGGCGTACATCAACAGCTTCTTCGGCACGCAGCCACGCAGCACGCAGGTGCCGCCGACACGCCCGGCCTCGACGATGGCGACCTTGGCGCCATGTGCGGCCGCACGGCGCGACGAGGCCACGCCGCCGGAGCCGGCGCCGAGCGTGATCAGGTCGAAGTCGTATTCGGCCATGCTGCCTCTCCGCGAGCCCGCTGCAACACCATCGTTGTACGTGATTTGCCGCCGGGCTGCCGTGGCGCAGCGGCAATGCCCGAGAATTGAGCCATGGGCGTTGCGACCAAGACCTCACCCGCGCAGCGCGTGGCCGAGTTGCGCAAACTGCTGCACCACCACGCGCACCAGTACTACGTGCTCGATGAGCCGGAGATTCCGGACGCCGAGTACGACAAGCTGTTCACCGAGCTGCAGGCGCTGGAGCTCGCGCATCCCGATTTGCTGACATCCGACTCGCCGACGCAAAAGGTGATCGGCGCAGTGCGCGAAGGCCTCGAGGCCGTGAGGCATGCCGTGCCGATGCTGTCGATCAAGACCGAGACCGACACCACCGAAGCGGGTGCGCTCAAGTTCGACACGTCGGTGCGCAATGCGCTCAAGCTCGCGGCCGACGCGCCGCCGGTGCGCTACGCGGCCGAGTTGAAGTTCGATGGTCTGGCGATCAATCTCCGCTACGAGAGCGGCGCGTTGAAAAGGGCGGTCACGCGCGGCGACGGCGAGACGGGCGAGGACGTGACGCACACGGTGGGCACCATCGGTGCGATCCCCAAGCGGCTGAAGCGCATCGATGCGCCGGTGCTCGAGGTGCGCGGCGAGGTGTTCATGCGGCGCGACGACTTCGAAGCGCTGAACGAACGGCAACGCGAAGCCGGCTTGAAGACCTTCGTGAATCCGCGCAATGCTGCCGCCGGCATCGTGCGCCAGCTCGACGCGAGCATCGCGCGCCAGCGGCCGCTGAGCTTCTTCGCCTACGGCCTCGGCGAGGTGCAAGGCTGGGACATTCCCGCCAGCCATTCGAAGCTCCTCGATGCCTTGGCCAAGCTGGGCTTTCCGGTCGATGACCGGCGCGACGTGGCCAACGGCGGCGAAGAACTCGCCCTGTTCCACGCCCGCATCGCCGCCGAACGCGACGCGCTGCCGTTCGACATCGACGGCGTGGTCTACAAGGTCGACGAGCGCGCGCTGCAGCAGCAGCTCGGCTTCAAGTCGCGCGAGCCTCGCTGGGCGGTGGCGCACAAGTACCCGGCGCAGGAACAGCAGACGCGTTTGAACGGCATCGAGATCCAGGTCGGCCGCACCGGCAAGCTGACGCCGGTGGCCAAGCTCGAGCCGGTGTTCGTCGGCGGCACCACGGTCAGCAACGCCACGCTGCACAACCTGTTCGAGTTGCGCCGCAAGGGCGTGCGCATCGGCGACACGGTGATCGTGCGGCGCGCCGGCGACGTGATCCCCGAGGTCGTCGGCCGCGTGCCGGACCGGCGCAAAGGGTATGTGGCGAACTTCCGCATGCCCAAGTCGTGCCCGGTGTGCGGCAGCGCGGTGGTGCGCGAGAAAGGCGGCAACGACCATCGCTGCTCCGGCGGTTTGTTCTGCGGCGCGCAGCGCAAGCAGGCGATCCTGCACTTTGCCGGACGGCGCGCGATGGACATCGAGGGCCTGGGCGACAAATTGGTCGATCAGCTCGTCGAAGGCGGCGTGATCCGCACGCTGCCCGACCTGTACAAGCTCGGTGTGGTCAAGCTCGCCGCGCTCGAGCGCATGGCCGACAAGAGCGCCGGCAACCTGGTCGCCGCGCTGGAGAAGAGCAAGCAAGCCACGCTGGCGCGATTTCTCTACGCGCTCGGCATTCGGCACGTCGGCGAGACCACCGCGAAGGACTTGGCCAGGCACTTCGGCCGACTCGATCCGATCCTGGATGCATCGGTCGAGCAGTTGCTCGAAGTGCCCGATGTCGGACCGGTGGTGGCGCAGAGCATCCACACGTTCTTCCAACAGCCGCACAACCGCGAAGTGGTGGATCAGTTGCGCGCCGCCGGCGTGCACTGGGCCGAGCACGACGGCTCGGCCGCGACGAACGCGCCGCAGCCACTCGCGGGCAAGACGTTCGTGCTCACCGGGTCCTTGCCCACGTGGAGCCGCGATGAGGCCAAGGCCTGGATCGAAGCGGCCGGTGGCAAGGTGAGCGGCTCGGTATCGAAGAAGACCGACTACGTGGTGGCGGGCGAAGAAGCCGGCAGCAAGCTCGACAAGGCGCGCGAGCTCAACATCGCCGTGCTCGACGAAGCCGGCTTGCGCAAGCTGCTGCCCGACGCCAAATGAGAGAACACGACTTCAACGCACGAAAGGCCGGACCGTGGCTGTGAGAGAGATCCTGAAGATGGGTGATCCGCGACTGCTGCGCATCGCGCAGCCGGTGCGCGAGTTCGGCACGCCGATGCTGCGCGCGCTCATCGACGACATGTTCGAGACCATGACAGCCGCGCGCGGGGCCGGCCTGGCGGCGCCGCAGATCGGTGAAGACCTGCAACTGGTGATCTTCGGCGTCGACCACACCGAACGCTACCCCGACGCGCCGCCGGTGCCGATGACGGTGCTGATCAATCCGACCATCACGCCGCTGTCCGACGCGATGGAGGAGGGCTGGGAGGGGTGCTTGTCGGTGCCGGGCCTGCGCGGCGTGGTGCCACGGTATTCGCGCATCCGCTACACCGGCTTCGATGCCGAAGGCCGGCCGATCGAGCGAGACGCCGACGGCTTTCATGCACGCGTGGTGCAGCACGAGTGCGACCACTTGATCGGCCGGCTCTACCCGACACGCATGCCCGATCTGGCCAAGCTTGGCTTCACGAGCGTGTTGTTTCCGGGTCTGGACGACAACGCCGACGACTGACGCGGGTCCGGCATTTGCCCCATCGTGATGGCCTGCTCGACCAGCGGCACACCCGGAAGGGGGAGCCGACGTAGATTCTTCTCGTGAGCGCATGTGCAGGTCGGCGGCAGGACCGGCGGCTGCGTTGAAGGCACATCGCCACCGGAGAGCACCATGTTCCGCACGGCTCTGATCAACAAATCTTTACGTACGCACCGCTTGCTGGCCACGTGGCTTGCCGCCGCGTTGCTGGTCGTGCTCGCGCTGGTCAGCGGTGGTGCTCACGCCGGCGACGACGATCCGCCAGGTCGTGTCGGCCGGGTCACCGAGAGCCAGGGGCAGGCCTGGGTCTATGACACCGATGCCGACGAATGGGTCGCGCTGCAACGCAACCGTCCGATCACGAGCGGCAGTCGGATTGCCGTCGACGGCAACGCGCGCCTGGAGTTCCGTGTGGGCTCGACCACGGTCCGGCTGGCCGGCGCCAGCGAACTCGAAGTGCGCCGCCTTGACGACGAGCGCATCGAACTGTTCTTGCTGGATGGCAGCGCAGCCCTGCGCGTGCGCTCGCAAGACGTGTCGCGCGAGATCGAGGTGGCCACGCCCGAGGGTCGCTTCACGCCGCGGCGCACGGGCCACTACCGCATCGATCGCCGCGACGGATCCAGCGTGGCGACGGCCTGGAACGGCGAGTTGCACTTCGAGAATGACGACAGCGCGCTCAATGTGGGCGCAGGACGCAGCGCCGAGTTCTGGCGCGAAGCCAACACCACGCGCTACACGTGGTCCGAGTCGCAGAACGATGAATTCGCCGACTGGGTCGCTCGCGCCAACCGCGAAGACGACCGCAGCGGCGCCGTCACCCGCTACGTGTCGCCGGAGATGACCGGCTACGAAGACCTCGATCGCAATGGCCAGTGGGAAAGCCACCCCGAATACGGCCCGGTGTGGGCGCCGACCACCGTGGTGGCGGGATGGGCACCCTATCGCTACGGCCACTGGACGTGGATCAGCCCCTGGGGCTGGACCTGGGTCGACGACGCGCCGTGGGGCTTCGCGCCATTCCACTATGGCCGCTGGGTCGTGGTGGGCGGCCGCTGGTGCTGGGCGCCCGGACGCTATGTCGCGCGACCGGTGTATGCGCCGGCGCTGGTGGCCTGGATCGGCCACGGGCATGTCAGCGCCGGTGCGCCGGTGGTGGGCTGGGTGCCACTGGCCCCGCGCGAGCCGTACTACCCGCACTACGCACGGGGCGGCGGCTACTGGAAGTCGGTGAACTCGGCGCACCTGCACTTGTTCCCGAGTGCCACGCCGCGCACCATTCCCACACGGGCGATTCGCTATGCCAACCAAGGTGTTCCGGGTGGCCTGAGCGCGGTGCCGTCGACCGCGTTGGTGTCGCGCCGGCCGATCGCGCCTGCCGTGGCGCAGATCGACCCGACGATCCGCAACGACCTCAGCAACCAGCAGTGGCGTCCCCATGTGCCACCACCCGGCGTGGCGCGAACCATTGCCGTGCCGAGAGGCAACAACAACGACGGTTCCAGTGCCACGCCATCACCTGCAGTGCGTCCGGGCGCGCCGCCCGGCATGCGCCCGCCTTCGGGTACGGCGCAGCAACCGCCGGCGGCGACGGTGGCGCGAGAGCCGCGCGAGCAGATTCCGCGCCCGGTGCGGCCACCGCCGGTCACGGGGCAAACGCAGCACTCGGTGCCGGCACAGGTGCGCTCCGAGGCGCTGCCTCAGTTGCAGACGCCCCCGCGCTCCACCACACCGCAGCCATCGCCGCCCGAGGCGCGCCGCGCGCCGATCCCGGGACCCGAAGTGCATCGCATACGCGAGCCGCAGCGCACACCGCCGCCGGCGCGCCCGGAGATGCGCGAGCCAGCGCGCCCGCAGGTGCAACCCGCTCCGGCGCCGCGCGCTGCGATGCCCGCCCCGGCGCCGCGTGCCGCCATGCCCGCACCCGCGCCGCACGCCGCGCCGCCGCAGCCACAACAGCCGCAGATGCAGCAGCGCGAGGCGCAGCGTGAGGTGCAGCGCGGGCGCCCGCCCGAGGCCCGCGCGCGCATCCCGGAGCAGCAGCGCGGCCAGGGCCGCGAGCAGATGCGCTGAGCCGAATTCGCGGTCAGCGCGTCAAGGCTTGAGCTGCGTGCGCAGCACCGGCCACACGTTGTCGACGATGATCGTGTGCGCCTTGGCGTTGGGGTGGATGCGATCGTCCTGGAACAGCGCTGCGGCTTCGGGTGAATCGGCAACGCCGGCCAGCAAGAACGGCACCAACGCGGCGCCCTCGGCTTTGGCCAGCGACTGGAACATCGCTTCGAACTCCTGCGTGTAACTGCGTCCGTAGTTGGGCGGCATGCGCATGCCCACCAACAGCACCTGCGCGCCGGCGGCGCGCGCCGCGCGCACCATTGCAGCGAGGTTGTCGCGAGTCATCGCCAGCGGTAGACCCCGCAGCGCATCGTTGGCACCCAGCTCGATGATCACGTGCGTGGGCTTGTGTTCGCTGAGCAGCGTGGGCAAACGCGTGCGCCCGCCCGACGACGTATCGCCGCTGATGCTGGCGTTGACCATGGTCGCGCCGACCTGCGCCTTGTGCAGGCGGGGCTCCATCAGCGCCACCCATCCACTGCCGCGGGCGATACCGTACTCGGCCGACAGGCTGTCACCGACCACCAGCACCTTGGTGGGCTTGGCCATCGCGCGCGCATGCGGCACCGCGCCCGCGAAGGCAGCGATGGCCACGCTACAGTGCGCGATCCACGCGCGTCGAGTGACCCCGCACGGCCGCTCGAAAGGCGAACCGTCGGGCGCGAGTGCCGCAGCCTCGTCGATCCGCGAAAGAACGTCCCACTCCATGTCCGATCCGATCATTGCCGTAGAACGAGTCAACAAACAGGTCCGCGATTCCGGCGGCATGCTGACGATTCTCCACGACATCGGATTCACGCTGCAGCCGCGCGAATCGGCTGCCATCGTCGGTGCGTCGGGGTCGGGCAAGAGCACGCTGCTGGGCATCGTGGCCGGCTTGGACACGCCGAGTTCGGGAACGGTTCGCCTGGCCGGGCAGGATATGTTCGCTCTCGACGAAGACCAGCGCGCGGCGCTGCGCGCGCGGCAACTGGGCTTCGTGTTCCAGAGCTTCCAACTGCTCGGCAACCTGAACGCGCTGGAGAACGTGATGCTGCCGTTGGAACTGCTCGGCAGCAATGGTGCGCGCGATCGTGCCACCGAGATGCTGCAGCGGGTCGGCCTGGGCGAACGCCTCACGCACTACCCGCGCACGCTGTCGGGCGGTGAGCAGCAGCGCGTGGCGCTGGCGCGGGCTTTCGTCGTGCGGCCCGCGGTGTTGCTGGCCGACGAGCCGACCGGAAGCCTGGACTTCGCCACCGGCGAGCGTGTGATGGCGCTGATGTTCGAGCTCAACCGCGAGGCGGGCACGACCTTGCTGCTGGTGACGCACGACCGCGAGATCGCGTCGCGCTGCGACCGCCAGTTGCACATCGAGGCCGGGAGATTGACCGCGCCCGAAGCGGCCTAGCGGCCGCCTGCCCTGCAGGGGGCGGCATCGGCGGACCGGCGGAGCCGGATCCGCGGTGTCCGCTTGGATCGACTGCGCGGAGCCTACTGTTGCGCTGAGAACTTGTAGTCGGTCTTGGCCGATTTGCGCAGGTCTTCCTGGTACTTCTGCAGTTTGGCCTGTGCCAGGCGCTGTTCGATCTGCGGCTTGACGGCGTTGAACTCGGGGAACTGCGCCTCGCGTACGTCTTCCAGGCGGATGATGTGATAGCCGTATTGCGTTTTCACCGGCGTCTCGGTCATCTCGCCCTTCTTCAGCGCGACCATCGCCTTGCCGAACTCGGGCACGTAGGAGTCGGGCTTGGCGAAATCGAGGTCGCCACCGTTCTCGCCGGATCCCGTGTCCTTCGAGTTCTTCTTGGCCAGTTCCTCGAACTTGGCGCCACCCTTGATCTGCGTGATCAGCTTCTTGGCTTCGTCTTCGTTCTCCACCAGGATGTGGCGCGCCTTGTATTCGGTGCCCGAGGCCTGAGACTTGAACTTGTCGTACTCGGCCTTCGCTTCCACGTCGGTGACGGGGTTCTTCTTCTTGAAGTCTTCGAACAGCTCGCGAATCAGCACGGTCTGGCGCACCAGCTCCATCTGTGCCTTGTAGTCGGCGCTGGCCGGGATGCCGCGCTTCTCGGCCTCTTGCGCAAAGATCTCGCGCAGCACGACCTCTTCGCGCGCGCGCGCTTCGAGCTCGGGTGATTTTTGCTGGCCGCCGCGTGCGGCCTGGCTGAGCAACAGGTCGACACGCGCCTTCGGCACGGGCTTGCCATTCACGGTGGCGACGTTCTGCGCCAGCGTCGTCAGCGGGGCGATGGCGGCCGCTGCAATGCATGCCAGTCGCACGATGCGGATCGATGGGGTCATGGGTGCTGCCTTTCGCGAGGCGGTGGTCAATGGTGGGCTGTGAGCCTGAGCTGCGGGTCCGCTCGCTGCAGGCGTTGGGACCGATGCTTGTGATCTACCCGGAGGGGCCAAGTTCATCGGGCCCAACCTCATCGGGCGACCGAGCCTGGATGGCCAGCGCATGGATGCCCTGAGGGATCAGCCGGAGCAGGGAATCATACACGAGGCGGTGTCGCGACACCCGGCTCATACCAGCGAAGCGCGCGCTGGTTATTCGTACCGAAAAGTGACGGCCTTCGCGTGCGCCTGCATGGCCTGCGTGCAGGTGCGAATCGTCGGTCACCTCGAGTGCCGTCGGCTGCAGCGCCTCGCGCAGCACCCGCTCGATGTCTTGCGCGATCACGCCCACCGGTCGTCCCCGCGACCTCACGAGCGCGAGCCCTGCTGAGCGTCTTCTTCCATGTAGCGGCTCAGGTACAGGCCTTGCGCCACCGTGAAGGCGAGCATCAGCCCGAGCGCGCCGAAGAGCTTGAAGTTGACCCAGGCAGTGGTGGAGAAGGTGTAGGCGACCCACAGGTTGAGCACGCCCATGGCGGCGAAAAACGCGATCCATGCCACGTTGAGCCGCTGCCACACTTTGGTCGGCAGCTTGAGTTGGGCGCCGAGCAGCGCCTGCAGCAGGTTTTTGCCGAACACGAGCTGGCTGATCCACAGCGCCAGCCCCATCGCCCAGTACAGCGCGCTCGGCTTCCACTTGATGAAGGTCTCGCTGTGGAACCACACGGTGAGGCCGCCAAGCACGACCACCAGCGCCAGGCTGACCCACAGCATCAGGTCGATCTTCTTGCCGCGCGCCTTCAGGAAAGCCACCTGCGCCAGCGTGGCGAAGATCACCACCACGGTGGCCAGCAGCACCGGCGCTTCTTCGGGCCCGACGATGCCGCCGGCCACGATGCCACCAAGGTGCTGCGACGCAAACGCTGCGGCCCAGGCCTTGTTGGCCTCGGCGTATTTGAAGGTCCCGAAGAACAGGATGATCGGCAGGAAGTCGAGCAGCAGTTTCATGAGCGGCGCGAGTTTAGCGTCGCGGCCTCGGGCACAGCGCCGAGGCGGATCAGCGCTTGGGCGTGAAGTCGATCGACGCGGAGTTGATGCAGTAACGCTCGCCCGTCGGCTCGGGGCCGTCTTCGAACACGTGGCCGAGGTGGCTGCCGCATTTGGCGCAGCGCACTTCGACACGCGTCATGCCGTGGCTGTGGTCCTCGAGCCGCTCGATGCGGCCGGGTTCCACGTCCTTCCACCAACTGGGCCAGCCGCAGCCGGCATCGAACTTCTCGTCGCTCTTGAACAGCTCCTGCCCGCAGCCGATGCAGTGGTAGCTGCCGTCGGCCCAGTGGTCCCAGAACTTGCCGCTGAAGGCGCGCTCGGTCGCGCCGTGGCGCGCCACCTCGTATTGCATCGGGTCGAGTTCGGTGCGCCATTGCGCGTCGGACTTCTTCACCGGGTAGCGCGGGTCGTCGATGTCATGACTCATGGCGTGGCCCTTCTGGCGTCAGGACGAACACGACACCGACAGCTGCTGCGCCCAGTCGGGCGGAAAGCCGGCGTCGGCCTCGTGCTCGGGTTGTTCGTCGAACGGGCGGCGCAACACCTTGGCCAGGCGGCTCACCTCGCTGAAGTCGCCTTCGTGGGCGCGCCGGATCGCCTGCTCGGCCAGGTGGTTGCGCAACACGAACTTCGGATTCGTCGCATCCATGCGCTGGCGGCGTTCGGCATCGATGCTGTTCTCGGCGCGCAAGCGCTGCACATAACGCAAGGCCCAGGCATCGAATGCTGTGCGGTCGATGAACAGGTCGCGCACGGGCGAGCCGTCCGCGCCCGCCGCGGTCGAGATCGCGCCGAGCCGGCGCATCGTGATGGTGTAGTCGGTGCGCTCCTTGGACATCAGGCGCAGCAGGTCGTCGATCAGCGCCATGTCCTCGTCTTGCTCGGTCGCCAGGCCAAGCTTGGCGCGCAGCGCGCGCTGGATCGCGGCACCGAACTCCGGCTTGAACGGCTCGATGGCGTCGGCCAGCGCCTCGCTGGCTTGCTCCTCGGCGGCCGTCGAGCAGCGGCGCAACCGCTTGCGCCAGCGCGTGCAGGTTCCACCACGCAATGCCGGGCTGGCGTGCATAGGCATAACGTCCCTGGTGGTCACTGTGGTTGCAGATGTGCGCGGGGTCGAAGCCATCGAGGAAGCCGAACGGTCCGTAGTCGATCGTGAGCCCGAGGATCGACAGGTTGTCGGTGTTCATCACGCCATGGCAAAACCCCACGGCCTGCCACTGCGCCATCAGGCGGGCGGTGCGGCGCGCGACCTCGCCGAGCCAGGCGAACAGCGGTTGCGGCGTGTCGCGGCTTTCGGGGAAGTAGCGATCGATCGCTGCGTCGACCAGTTGGCGCAGAGCCGCGACATCGGCCGCGGTGTGCGCGAAGTGTTCGAAGTGGCCGAAGCGCAGGAAGCTCGGCGCCACACGCGTCACGACGGCCGCGGTCTCGACGGTCTCGCGAATCACCGGCTGCGGCGAGCCGATCACTGCCAGCGCGCGCGTGGTCGGGATGCCCAAGTGGTGCATCGCCTCGGAGCCCAGGAACTCGCGGATCGACGAGCGCAGCACCGCGCGCCCGTCGCCCATGCGCGAATACGGCGTGAGCCCGCTGCCCTTGAGCTGGATTTCCTGCGGGCCGAGCGGCGAATCGATCTCGCCGAGCAGCAGCGCCCGGCCGTCGCCCAATTGGCCTGCCCACACGCCGAACTGATGGCCGCTGTACACCGTGGCCAGCGGCGGCTGCGGCTGTGCCGGCGTGTTGCCGGCGAGCACCTGAAGCGCCTGCTCGCTGCGCAGCCATTCGGAGACACCGAGGTCGGCGGCCAGCGCGTCGCTGCGTGCGACCCAGTGCGCCTCGGGCAGCGGCTGCGCCGGCAGCGCGGTCCAGTACGCCGCGCCGAGGCTGCGCATGAAGCCCGGCTCGCGCCAGCGGGGCGCCAACACGGTCGGGCTGTCGAGCGGCGCGTTCATGCCGGGATTGTCGTCGTTGCAGCCAATGGCCGGGTGAGCACGGGGGATTCACCCCATGCAGCCGGGGTGCTGGCACCGCAATACTTGCCGCTGCATGCCGCGAAGGGCGGCGCAGGAGTTCGTTGATGTTGGGTTTGATGCAGGAACAGCCGCTGCTGATTTCGGGGCTGATCGACTTTGCCGCCAGACACCACGCGGACGGCGAGATCGTGTCGCGCCGCGTCGAAGGCGACATCCATCGCACGACGTATGCGCAGGCCGCCAAGCGCGCGAAGCAGGTGGCACGGGCGCTCGACCGGCTGAAGCTGGGCTTCAGCGACCGTGTCGCGACTCTGGCGTGGAACGGCTACCGCCACTTCGAGCTGTACTTCGGCATCGCCGGCAGCGGCCGCGTGATGCACACGATCAACCCGCGCCTGGCGCCGGACCAGGTCGCGTGGATCGCCAACCACGCCGAAGACCAGGTGCTGTGCTTCGACATGACGTTCCTGCCGGTCGTGAAAGCGATCTGGTCGCATTGCAAGACGGTGAAGCAGTGGGTCGCGCTGTGTGATGCCGACAAGCTGCCGGCCGACACCGGCATCGCCAATCTGCGCTCGCTACGAGCAGTGGATCGGCGCCGAGCCGAGCGACTACGCCTGGCCGGAGTTCGACGAGCGCAGTGCGGCGGCGCTGTGCTACACGAGCGGCACCACGGGCAACCCCAAGGGCGCCCTCTACAGCCACCGCTCGACCATCCTGCACGCCTACGGCGCGGCACTGCCCGACGGCATCGGCATGTCGGCGCGCGAGTCGATCCTGCCGGTGGTGCCGATGTTCCACGTCAACGCCTGGGGCATTCCGTACAGCGCGGCGATGACCGGCGCGAAGCTGGTGTTCCCCGGCGCGGCGCTCGACGGCGCCTCGGTCTACGAGCTGATGGAGAAGGAGAAGGTCACGCTGTCGGCCGGCGTGCCCACCGTGTGGCTGGCGCTGCTCAACCACATGAAGGAAAAGAACCTCAAGTTGTCGACGATGAAGCGCACCGTGATCGGCGGCTCGGCTTGCCCGCCGGCGATGATCAAGACGTTTCGCGACGACTACGGCGTGACGGTGCTGCACGCCTGGGGCATGACCGAGATGTCGCCGCTCGGCACCGTCTGCCACTTGAAGAACAAGCAGCTCGAGCTGCCGTCCGACCAGCAACTGGCGGTCATGACCAAACAAGGTCGTGCGGTGTACGGCGTGGAGATGCGCATCGTCGACCCCGACGGGAAGGACCTCCCCTGGGATGGCCAGGTCAGCGGTGACCTGCACGTGAAGGGCCCTTGGATCATCTCGAGCTATTTCAAGGGCGAGGGCGGCGATCCGCTGGTCGACGGGTGGTTTCCCACCGGCGACGTGGCGACGATCGACCCCGATGGTTTCCTGCAGATCACCGACCGCACCAAAGACGTGATCAAGTCGGGCGGCGAGTGGATCAGCTCGATCGATGTCGAGAACATCGCGATGGCGCATCCCGCGGTGGCGATGGCCGCGTGCATCGGCGTGCCGCATCCCAAGTGGGACGAGCGGCCGCTGCTGGTGGTGGTCAAGAAGCCCGGCGCCAACGTGTCGCGCGAGGAACTGCTGGGCTTCTTCGAAGGCAAGGTGGCCAAGTGGCAGGTGCCCGACGACGTGGTGTTCGTCGACGCGATCCCGCTCGGTGCGACAGGGAAGGTGCAGAAAATGAAGCTGCGCGAGCAGTTCAAGGGCTACGTCCGATGGCGTCGCCGTCGTGACAGGTGGCCCCTTTCGGGTAGTCACCGTAGTCCCGCGAGTTCGGTTTGTACAGACTCGCGGTAGCGTCAACATGGATCGAGGAAATGATATGAACCATAGTACTTTTAAGCTGGCCCTGGGCGCTGCCGCGGTGCTGTTCGCCCATGCCGCGATGGCGCAGGTCAAGATCGCATACATCGACCCGCTGTCGGGCGGCGCCGCGACGATTGGCGAGCACGGACTGAAGCACTTGCAGTATCTGGTCGAGACCATCAACGCCAAGGGTGGCGTGATGGGCGGGCAGAAGCTCGAGGCGGTGGCCTACGACAACAAGGGCAGCCCGCAGGAAAGCCTGGTGCAGGTGCAAAAGGCGATCGATGCCGGCGTGCGCTTCATCACCCAGGGCAACGGCTCGGGCGCGGCGATCGCGATCTCCGAGTTCGTCGCCAAGTACAACGAGCGCAACCCTGGCAAGGAGGTGCTGTACTTCAACTATGCGGCGGTGGACCCGGCGCTGACCAACGAGCAAGTGCAGCTACTGGCACTTCCGCTGGGACGCCAACTCCGACATGAAGATGGCCGCGCTGACCAACTTCATGAAGGACAAGCAGGACGATCAAGAAGGTCTACCTCATCAGCCAGGACTACTCGTTCGGACAGCCGGTGCGCGACGCGGCCAAGGCGATGATCTGGCGAGAAGCGCCCCGACATCCAGATCGTCGGCGACGAGTTGCACCCGCTGGCGAAGATCACCGACTTCGCGCCCTACGTGGCCAAGATCAAGGCCTCGGGTGCCGACACGGTGATCACCGGCAACTGGGGCAACGACATGTACGCTGCTGCTGAAGGCCGCGGCCGACGCCGGGCTGCAGGTCAACTGCTACACCTACTACGCCGGCGGTGCCGGCGCGCCCGACGGCGATCAAGCGACGGGGCTCGACCACCGGGTGTTCCAGATCAGCGAGTGGCACACCAACATGCCGGCGCCCGAGATGGAGGCCTTCGCCGACGCGTTCCTGAAGAAGTACGGCGGCGGCCAGCCAGCAGGGCTGGTGGTACTTGCGCATGAAGAACCAGATGGAGATGTTCGCCGACGCACTGAACAAGGCCAAGTCGGCCGACCCGAAGAAGGTGGCGGTGGTGCTGGCCGACATGAAGTTCAAGAACGCGCTGGGTGCCGAGGTCTTCATGCGGCCGGGCGACCACTCGCTGTTCCAGGACATGTACATCTCGTCGTTCGGCTCGGGCACCAAGCACGACGAAGAGAAGACCGGTCTGGGGCTGGAAGACGATCGGGGTGATCAAGGCGCAGGACACTGTGATCCCGACCACCTGCAAGATGAACGTGCCGAGCTGATCGCGCGGCGACGCGATCCTCGACACGCGCGGGCCGCCTTCGGGGCGGCCTCCGCGCGTCGATGGCGGCTGCGAACGACCATCGCTCATGCTCGAACTGATCATCTTCTCCACGCTGAACGGCCTGCTGTACGGCATGCTGCTGTTCATGCTGGCCAGCGGGCTGACGCTGATCTTCAGCATGATGGGCGTGCTGAACTTCGCGCACGCCAGCTTCTACATGCTGGGCGCCTACTTCGGCTATCAGATCAGCCGCTACTTCGGCTTCTGGCCGGCGCTGCTGTTGGCGCCGCTGCTGGTGGGCGTGATCGGCGCGCGTGGTCGAGCGCTACGGCCTGCGCACGGTGCACAAGCACGGCCACGTTGCCGAGCTGCTGTTCACCTTCGGCCTGGCCTTCATCATCGAAGAGCTGGTGCAGATGATCTGGGGCAAGATCGCCGGTCGACTACCGCGTGCCCGACAGCGCTCGAACTTCTCGGCCTTCACGCTGTTCGCGCACGCACGCTATCCGGCGTACCGCATGTTCATGATGCTGATGTCGGTGGCGATGTTCATCGGCCTGCTGCTGGTGCTGACGCGCACCCGCATCGGCCTCATCATCCAGGCCGCGCTGACGCATCCGAGCATGGTCGAGGCGCTCGGCCACAACGTGCCGCGCGTGTTCATGCTGGTGTTCGGCGGCGGCTGCGCGCTGGCCGGCGCTGGCCGGCGTGATCGGCGGGCCACGCGTTCGTCACCGAGCCGGCGATGGCGGCGGCGGTCGGGCCCATCATGTTCGTGGTGGTGGTGGTCGGCGGCATGGGCTCGCTGGCCGGCGCCTTCGTCGCGTCGCTGCTGATCGGCGCTGATCAGACCTTCGCGGTGGCGTTCGAACGTGTCGCTGGCCGACGTGCTGGCCAAGCTCGGCGTCACGCTGACGCGCGAGTCGATCGGCGGCGACCTGTGGATGGCCACCGTGGCGCAGGTGGCGCCGATCCTGCCCTACCTGCTGCTGGTGCTGATCCTGATCTTCCGGCCGCAAGCGGCCTGCTCGGAGACGCGCGAGACATGATGACGCTGCGCCCGCCCAACGAACCCTGCGCGGCGCGACTGGGCTCGTGTGGCGTCGGCTGTGCGGTGGTGGCCGTGGCCATGCTGCCGTTCGTGTTCTCCAGCGGTGCGTCGCTGACGATGCTGAGCCAGATGGGCATCGCGATCATCTTCGCGCTGTCGCTACAACATGCTGCTCGGCCAGACCGGCATGCTGTCGTTCGGCCACGCGGTGTACTACGGCCTCGGCGGCTTCATCGCGCCCATGCGCTGAACCTGATCGGCGCCGGCAAGCTGCCGGTGCCGCGTGACGCTGATGCCGCTGGTGGGCGGCCTGGCCGGGCTTGTTCTTCGGCTCATCTTCGGCTGCGTCACGACCAAGCGGGCCGGCACCACGTTCGCGATGATCTCGCTGGGCATCGGCGAGATGGTGGCGGCGTGCGTCGCTGATCCTGCCCGGCTTCTTCGGCGGCGAGGGCGGCATCCGACCAACCGCGCGGTCGGCGCAGCCGCTGCTCGGCATCAGCTTCGGCCCGCAGATCCAGGTCTATTACCTGATCGCCGCCTGGTGCCTGCTCGTCGCATCGTGCGCGATGTACGCCCTCACGCGCACGCCGCTCGGGCCGCATGTGCAACGCCGTGCGCGACAACCCCGAGCGCGCCGAGTTCGTCGGCTACAGCACGCAGCACGGTGCGCTTCCTCGTGTTCTGCGTCTCGGGCTTCTTCGCCGGCATCGCCGGCGGGCTGGCGGCGATCAACTACGAGATCGTCACCGCCGAGCGTGGTCGGCGCGGTGCGCGTCCGGGCTACGTGCTGCTCGATGGCCTTCATCGGCGGCGTCGGCGTTCTTCTTCGGGCCGATCATCGGCGCGGTTGCTGGTGACGGCGCTGCAGATCTCGCTGTCGGACTACACCAAGGCCTGGCTGCTGTACTTCGGCCTGTTGTTCGTGCTGATGGTGATGTACGCGCCGGGCGGGATCGCCAGCCTCGTCGCTGATGCACCAGCCGCTGCTGGCGGCGCGGCACGCTGCGGCGCGCTGCTGCCGTGCCTACTCCCGCTGGCGCTCGCCGCTGGCTGATCGCGCTGGCCGGTGCGTCGTCGCGCTGATCGAAATCGCGTCTACCACCTGCTGGTGCAGGCATCGCAGGGCCGGCGATGCGCGCTGCTCGGCGTCGACCTTCGACGCCAAGTCGCGCGCTGGCCTGGGCGCGGTCGTCGTGTTCGCTGGTCGGCGTGGCATCGTCGCGTTGCGCGGGTCACGCCGGGTGTCCGGCGCGCATGGACCGCGTCGGCGAGCCCAGCGAGATCGCGCAGCGGCAGGCGGCATGACGCACGACGCACCGCGACTCGGCGCTCGCAGCTGCGCGACGTGCACAAGAGCTTCGGCGCGACGCCGATCATCCGCGGCGTCGACCTCGACGTGAAGCGCGGCGAGCGCGCACGCGATCATCGGCCCCAACGGCGCCGGCAAGTCGACGCTGTTCAACCTGATCAGCGGCCGCTTCCCGGTCAGCTCGGGCGAGATCCGGCTCAACGGCGAGGACATCACCGGCCTGCCGCCGTACGAGATCAACCGCCGCGGCCTGTCGCGCAGCTTCCAGGTGACCAACATCTTCCCGCGGCTGATCGGTGTTCGAGAACATGCGCTGCGCGGTGCTGTGGTCGCTCGGCTACCGCTACTCGTTCTGGCAGCGTGTCGGCGCGCCTGCACGACGCCAGCGAGCGCACCGAGCAGATCGCTCGAGCAGATCAACCTCGCAGCGCCGTCGCGACGCACCGGCCGGCGTGCTGACCTACGCCGAGCAGCGCGCGCTGGAGATCGGCATCACGATCGCCGGCGGCGCCGACGTGATCCTGCTCGACGAGCCCACCGCCGGCATGAGCCGCAGCGAGACCGAGCACGCGGTCGAGCTGATCCGCAGCGTCACCGAGGGCAAGACGCTGGTCATGGTGGAGCACGACATGGGCGTGGTGTTCGGCCTGGCCGACCGCATCTCGGTGCTGGTCTACGGCGAGGTGATCGCCACCGACACGCCCGAGCGAGATCCGCGCGCGAACGCCGCGCGGTGCAGGAAGCGTACCTCGGCACGGCGCTGTGCGCAGGGGCACTGGCGCCGATGCTCGAAGTGACACGACCTGCACGCCTACTACGGCAAGAGCCACATCCTGCACGGCGTGGACTTCGAGCGTGCGGCGCGGGCGAGATCGTGGCCTGCTCGGGCGCAACGGCGTCGGGCGCTCGACCACCATCAAGGCCATCATGGGCACAGGTCGACGGCGACGGGCTCGGTGCGCTTCGGGGCGAGCAGAGATGGTCGGCCTGAAGACGTACGAGATCGCGCGCACAGGGCCTCGGCTACGTGCCGGAGAACCGCGACATCTTTCCCACGCTCACGGTGCGCCAGAACCTGCATGCTCGGCATGAAGCGCGCACGCGCAGGACGGCGCGCTGGAGCATCGACGACATGTACGAGCTGTTTCCGCGTCTGCGCGAGCGCGCCGACACCCGGCCGGCGTGCTGTCGGGCGGCGAGCAGCAGATGCTGACGCTGTGCCGCACGCTGATGGGCGACCCCGACCTGATGATGATCGACGAGCCGACCGAGGGCCTGGCGCCGAAGATCGTCGAGCTGGTGGCCGAGACTGCTGCGAGCGCATCGCGAGCGCGGCATCTCGATCCTGCTGGTGGAGCAGAAGCTGACCATCGCGCTCGAGATCTCGGAGCGCCTCTACGTGATGGGCCACGGCCAGATCGTGTTCGAGGGCACGCCGGCCGAGCTGCAGGCCAACGCCGACATCCGCAAGGAGTGGCTCGAGGTTTGATCGGGTTGCCCGCTATCCATGCAGGCGGGCCGAGGCACACAATGAGCGCTGTCACGGCAGAGACAAACGTCCATCGCGTCCGACCTAGAATCGAACGATCGTTTTATTTCTTGCAGTTGGCGGCGCGCCGCCCATGAGGAATACCCATGAGTGCCAGCTATGAAGTCCGCGACGGCGTGGCCGTCATCACCCTGGACAACCCGCCGGTCAACGGCTTGAGCTACGACACCCGGCGGGCGATCGCCGACGGCCTGAACAAGGCGCAGGCCGATGCCGCGGTGCGGGCCATCGTGCTCACCGGCGCGGGCAAGGCGTTCTCCGGCGGCGCCGACATCCGCGAGTTCGGTTCGCCGAAGTCGGGTGCCGAGCCGAACCTGCTGACGCTGATCCGCATGACCGAGGATTCGACCAAGCCGGTGGTCGCTGCCATCAACGGCGTGGCATGGGCGGCGGCCTCGAACTCGCGCTCGGCTGCCACTACCGCGTCGCGGCGCCCAAGGTGCCGATCGCGCTGCCCGAGGTGAAGATCGGCCTGATTCCCGGCGCCGGCGGCACGCAGCGGCTGCCGCGCGTGCTCGGCGTCGAGACCGCGCTCAACATGATCGTCAGCGGCGAGCCGGTGCCCAGCGACGTGCTGGCCGGGCTGCCAGGGCAAAAGCTGTTCGACCAGGTGGCCGACGGCGACGTGCGTGGCCGCGGCGATCGCCTTCGCCAAGTCGGTGGCCGACAAGCGGCCGCTGCCGCGCGTGCGCGACCTGAAGGCGTCGCACCCGAACGCCGATGCGTACTTCCAGTTCGCGCGCAACACCGTGAAGGCGATGGCCAAGAACTTCCCGGCGCCGCCCAAGTGCGTCGATGCGCGTGCAGGCCTCGGTGACGAAGAAGATCGACGACGGCCTGGCCTACGAGCGCGAGCTGTTCCGCGGCCTGCTGCTGACGCCGGAGGCGAAGGCGCTGCGCCACGCGTTCTTCGGCGAACGTGCGGCCAGCAAGATCCCCGACGTGCCCGAGGACACGCCGAAGCGCAAGATCGAGAAGGTGGCGGTGATCGGCGCCGGCACGATGGGCGGCGGCATCGCGATGAACTTCCTCAACGCCGGCATCCCGGTGACGATGCTCGAGATGAAGCAGGAGGCGCTCGACCGCGGCGTGGCCACGATCCGCAAGAACTACGAGGGCCAGGTCAAGAAGGGCAAGCTCAAGCAGGACAAGTACGACCAGCGCATGGCGCTGCTGAAGACCACGCTCAGCTACGACGACATCAAGGACGCCGACATCGTGATCGAGGCGGTGTTCGAGGAGATGGGCGTCAAGGAGAAGGTGTTCAAGAAGCTCGACGAGGTGATGAAGCCCGGCGCCATCCTCGCCACCAACACCTCCACGCTCGACGTCAACCAGATCGCCGCCTTCACCAAGCGCCCGCAGGACGTGATCGGCATGCACTTCTTCAGCCCGGCCAACGTGATGAAGCTGCTCGAGGTCGTGCGCGGCGGCAAGACCGCGAAGGACGTGCTGGCCACCGTGATGAGCATCGGCAAGAAGATCAAGAAGACCGCGGTGGTCTCCGGCGTCTGCGACGGCTTCATCGGCAACCGCATGATCGAGCAGTACTCGCGCCAGGCCGGCTTCCTGCTCGAGGAAGGCTGCACGCCGGCGCAGGTGGACAAGGCGATCGAGAAGTTCGGCTTCGCGATGGGGCCGTTCCGCATGGGCGACCTCGCCGGCAACGACATCGGCTGGGCGATCCGCAAGCGCCGCTACGCCGAGAAGCCCAACCTGCGCTACAGCAAGACCGCCGACCTGCTGTGCGAGATGGGCCGCTATCGGCCAGAAGACGGGCGCCGGCTGGTACGACTACCAGCCCGGCAAGCGCGATGCGATTCCCTCGCCGGTGGTCGACAAGATGATCGAGGACTACCGCAAGGATCTCGGCATCGCGCCGCGCAAGATCAGCGACGACGAGATCGTGCACCGCCTGGTCTACGCGCTGGTCAACGAGGGCGCGCACATCCTGGAGGAAGGCATCGCCAGCAAGGCGAGCGACATCGACATGGTCTACCTCACCGGCTACGGCTTCCCGCTGCATCGCGGCGGGCCGATGTGCTATGCCGACAGCCAGGGCTTGTTCAACGTCGTGCAGGCGATGCAAGCGCTTCGCCGCCAACCCGCGCGACGACGCCGACTTCTGGAAGCCCGCGCCGCTGCTGGCCAAGCTCGCCGCCGAAGGCAAGAGCTTCACCTGACCGAGCATCCGCGACCGCCACCGCAACCGATTTTCGAAGGACTCACCATGACCGACGCCGTCATCGTCTCCACCGCCCGCACGCCCCTGGCCAAGAGCTGGAAGGGCGCGTTCAACATGACCCACGGCGCCACGCTCGGCGGCCACGCGGTGAAGGCCGCGGTCGAGCGCGCCGGCATCGACCCGGCCGCGGTCGACGACGTGTTGATGGGCTGCGCCAACCCCGAAGGCGCGACCGGCATGAACATCGCGCGCCAGATCGCATTGCGCGCGGGCCTGCCGGTCACCACCTCGGGCGTCACCATCAACCGCTTTTGCTCCAGCGGCCTGCAGACGATCGCGATGGCATCGCAGCGCGTGATCGCAGGCGAGGGCGACATCTACGTCGCCGGCGGCGTCGAGAGCATCTCGTGCGTGCAGCAGGAGATGAACACCGCACATGCTGTCCGACCCGGCGCTGGCCAAGAGCAAGCCCGAGATCTACTGGACCATGTTGCAGACTGCCGAGACCGTGGCCAAGCGCTACAGCGTCTCCAAGCAGCGCCAGGACGAGTACGGTGCCGGCAGCCAGCAGAAGGCGTGCGCCGGCCAGGAAGCCGGCAAGTTCAAGGACGAGATCGCGCCGATCACGGTCACCGCCGGCGTGGCCGACGCGGTGCTGGGCCTGCGCAGCAAGGAAGTCACCGTCGACAAGCCGACGAAGGCCTGCGCCCCGGCACCACGTCCGACGGCATCAAGGACATCCGCCCGGCCATGCCCGGCGGCGTGATCACCGCCGGCAACGCCAGCCAGTTCAGCGACGGCGCCGGCGCCTGCGTGATCGTCAGCGACAGCTATGCGCAGAAGAAGAACCTCAAGCCGATCGGCCGCTTCCTCGGCTTTGCGGTGGCCGGCTGCGAGCCCGACGAAATGGGCATCGGCCCGGTGTTCGCCGTGCCCAAGGTGCTGGCGCGCCTGGGCTTGAAGGTGAGCGACATCGACCTGTGGGAACTCAACGAAGCGTTCGCGGTGCAGGTGCTGTACAGCGCCGACAAGCTGGGCATCCCGATGGACCGGCTCAACGTCAACGGCGGCGCGATCGCGATCGGCCATCCGTACGGCGTGAGCGGCCAGCGCCTGACCGGCCATGCGCTGATCGAAGGCAAGCGCCGCGGCGCGAAGAAGCGTCTGCGTCACGATGTGCATCGGCGGCGGCATGGGCGCGGCCGGCGTGTTCGAGGTGCTCTGACGCACACGGGGCCTGCATGAGGATCGATCCGGTCACGCTGCTGATGCGGGGCCGAGAGGTGCTGGCCGAACAGCCGTTCAGTCGCCTGCTCGGCGCCGAATTGAAGCGGCTCGACCCCAGCGGCATCTGCGAACTCGAGCTCGCGCTGCGCACCGACTTGTTGCAGCAGAACGGTTTCGTGCACGGCGGCGTCGTGAGCTATCTCGCCGACAACGCGCTCACCTATGCCGGCGGCGCCGCTGCGGGTTTTGCGGTCGTGACCTCGGAGTTCAAGATCAACTACGTGCGGCCGGCCATCGGCGAGCGCATGATCGCGCGCGCCGAAGCCGTGTCGATCGGCAAGAACCAGGTCGTGTGCCGCTGCGATGTGTTCGTGCGCAGTGGCGCGCGACGAAAAGCTCTGTGCGGTGGCGCAGGGCACGATCGCGCGCGTGGGCGACGCATGAGGCCGGCGTGAAAGTCGTGTGCGAGGCGCAGGTGCTCAAGCCTGGCCGTGCGGTCACATTCACCGAAGCCTCCGTGTGGGCCGAGTCCGGCGGGCAGCGCACGCTGGTGATGAAGGCCTCGGCGACGATGGCCGTCACGGCCGCCGGCTGACGGGTCGGGCGATGCGCGACACCGTCGACTTTCTCTTGCACGACTGGCTGCGCGTGGAGGCGCTGCTCGAGCGGCCGCGTTTCGCCGATCACTCGCGCGAGACCATTCGCTTCGGTGCTCGACACCTGCGAACGCATCGCGCGCGAAAAGTTCGCGCCGTTCAACCGCGTGGCCGATGTCGAGGAGCCGCGCTTCGACGGCGAGAAGGTGATCCTGCCGGCGAGCTCGCACGCCGCGGCGCAGGCCTACGTCGAGTCCGGCATGCTGGCCGCGGCGCAAGACTACGAACACGGCGGCATGCAGCTGCCGTGCGTGGTCGAGATGGCTGCCAATGCCTTCTTCTCCAAGGCGGGCATCGGCATCGGCGGTGGCGGGCTGCTCACCAGCGGCAACGCCAACCTGCTTGATGGCGCACGGCACAGCGCTGCAGAAAGAGGTGTTCGCGAAGAACGAGTTCGCCGGCCGCTGGTTCGGCACCATGTGCCTGAGCGAGCCGCAGGCCGGCTCGTCGCTGTCGGACATCACCACGCGCGCCGTGCCCGACGGCGACGACGTTCGAGCGCGACCCGCTCGGCCCGCGCTACCGCCTGCGCGGCAACAAGATGTGGATCAGCAACGGCGAGCACGAGCTCACCGAGAACATCGTGCACCTGGTGCTGGCCAAGATCCCGGGGCCGGACGGCAAGCTGGTTGCCGGCACCAGGGGCATCTCGCTGTTCATCGTGCCGAAGAAGCTGGTGAACGAACGCGCCGAACTCACCGGCGAGCGCAACGACGTGGCGCTCGCCGGCCTGAACCACAAGCTGGGCTACCGCGGCATTCCGAACACGCTGCTGAATTTCGGTGAGGGCAAGTTCAAGGTGCGCGGCGCCGCGGGTGCGATCGGCTACCTGGTCGGCGCGCCGGGCGAAGGCCTGCGCTGCATGTTCCACATGATGAACGAGGCGCGCATCGCGCGTCGGGCTCGGTGCCGTGATGCTGGGGTATGCCGGCTACGAGGCGAGCCTGCAGTACGCGCGCGACCGCGCCCAGGGGCGGCCGATCGGCCCGTCGGGCAAGGACGCTTCGAAGCCGCCGGTGCGCATCATCGAGCACGCCGACGTCAAGCGCATGCTGCTGGCGCAGAAGGCGTACGTCGAAGGCGGCCTCGCGCTGGCGCTGTACTGCGCACGGCTGGTCGACGAGCAGCACACCGGCGCGCCCGACGGCGCGCGCGATGCGGCGACGCTGCTGGAGGTGCTGACGCCGATCGCCAAGAGCTGGCCCAGCGAGTGGTGCCTCGAGGCCAACAGCCTGGCGATCCAGGTGCACGGCGGCTACGGCTACACGCGCGACTTCCCGGTCGAGCAGTACTGGCGCGACAACCGCCTGAACATGATCCACGAGGGCACGCACGGCATCCAGGCGCTGGACCTGCTCGGCCGCAAGGTGGTGATGAACGGTGGCGCCGGCCTGAAGCTGCTCGGCGCACGCATGCAGGCAACGATCGAACGCGCCGCAGCGGTGAGTGAGCTCGCGCCGCACGCGCGTGCCTTGGCCGCCGCGCTGCAGGCCGTGCAGGCGGCCACGCGTGCCGCCTGGTCGAGCGGCCTGCCCGACGATGCCCTGATCAACGCGATGCCGTACATGCAGGCGTTCGGTCACACCGTGCTGGCGTGGGTCTGGCTCGAACTCGCCTTGGCCGCGCACGCCGTGCGCGAGCCGGCGCGCGCCGACGCCATGGCGGGCAAGCTGCAGGCGATGCGCTACTTCTATGCGTACGAGTTGCCGAAGGTCGCGGCCTGGCTCGACGTGGTGAACGCGCGCGATCCGGTCTGCCGCGACATGCGCGACGAATGGTTCTGAGCACTTCAAGCCAAGGAGATTTTCCATGTCCACACCGATCTCGAAGTTGTTCGACCTCACCGGCCGGCATGCGCTGGTCACCGGCGGCTCGCGCGGGCTGGGCCTGCAGATCGCCGAAGCGCTCGGCGAAGCCGGCGCCAAGATCATGCTGACCTCGCGCAAGGCCGGTGACCTCGAAGAGGCCGCCGCGCACCTGCAGGCCAGCGGCATCGACACGCGCTGGATCGCCGCCGATGCCAGCGACCCGGCGCAGGTGCACAAGGTGTGCGCCGAGGCGATCGAGCGCCTCGGCCACGTCGACATCCTGGTCAACAACGCCGGTGCGACCTGGGGTGCGCCGGCCGAAGACCATCCGCTCGACGCCTGGGACAAGGTGATGAACCTGAACGTGCGCAGCATCTTCCTGTTCAGCCAGGCGGTCGGCAAGGCGAGCATGCTGCCGCGCAAGCGCGGGCGCATCATCAACATCGCGTCGATCGCCGGGCTGGGCGGCAACCCGCCGGGCATGGAGATGCTGGCCTACAACACCAGCAAGGGCGCGGTGGTCAACTTCACGCGCGCGCTGGCCGGCCGAATGGGGCGAACACGGCATCACGGTCAACGCGCTCGCGCCGGGCTTCTTCCCGAGCAGGATGACCAAGGGCATGCTGGCAGACCGTCGGCGCCGACACGCTGGCATCGCACGCGCCGCTGCGCCGCCTGGGCGACGACGACGACCTGAAGGGCGCGGCGCTGCTGTTCGCCTCCGACGCCGGCAAGCACATCACCGGGCAGATCCTGGCGGTCGACGGCGGCGTGACGTGCGTCACCGGCGGCTGAAGGCTCCAGTCACGCCATGTCGAAACAGCGCATCCCGTTTCCGCTCCGCATTCCGTTCGTCGAGCAGCTGGGGCTCGAGCTGCACAGCTGCGGCTGACGGCAAGGCCGAGGTGCGCGTCGACCTCGCACGAGGCCCACCTCAACTCGTGGGAGGTGGCGCACGGCGGCGTGCTGATGACGATGCTCGACGTGGCGATGGCGCAAGCCGCGCGCAGCGTGCAAACCCATGCGACGACTCGATCGCGCCGGCGTCGCCACGATCGAGATGAAGACCAGCTTCATGCGCCCGGCCGAGGGCGCAGCTGCGCGCGGTGGGCACGCTGCTGCACCGCACGTCGACGCTGGCGTTCTGCGAGGCGTCGGTGTTCGATGACGGCGGCCGCCTGTGCGCACACGCCACCGGCACCTTCAAGTACCTGCGCGCGCTGCCCAGCTCAAAAGGCGTGAAGCTGCAGCGCAGCAACGCCCAACCTTCGGAGTGAACATGGCAACGATCAACAAACGTTTCGTGCTCGCCTCGCGCCCCACCGGCGAGCCGACGGCGCAGAACTTCCGCCTCGTGGAAGCGCCGCTGCCGGCGTTGCAGGACGGCCAGGTGCTGGTGCGCCACCACTACCTGAGCCTGGATCCGTACATGCGCGGCCGCATGAGCGAAGGCAAGAGCTACGCCCAGCCGCAGCCGCTGAACGCGGTGATGATCGGCGGCACGGTGGGCGAGGTGGTCGAGTCGCGACACGCCGGCTACAAGCCCGGCGACAAGGTCGTCGGCATGGGCGGCTGGCAGCAGTACGCGGTGGTCAACGCGTCGCAGCCCGGCGTCTTGCGCAAGGTCGACACCTCGCGCGTGCCGATCTCGGCGTACCTCGGCGCGGTCGGCATGCCCGGCGTCACGGCCTGGTTCGGCCTGAACAAGATCATCGAGCCGAAAGCGGGCGAGACCGTCGTCGTGAGCGCGGCCAGTGGCGCGGTCGGCAGCGCGGTGGGTCAGCTGGCCAAGGCCAAGGGCTGCCGCGCGGTCGGCATCGCCGGCGGCAGCGACAAGTGCGACCACGTGGTCGACGAGCTCGGCTTCGACGCCTGCATCGACTACAAGCACAGCCCGATGGCGTGTCCGCGGTCGGCGCCGCGCTGAAGCAGGCTTGCCCCGAGCGGCATCGACGGCTACTTCGAGAACGTCGGCGGCGCGATCCTCGATGCGGTGATGCTGAATGCCAATGCGTTCTCGCGCATCGCGATGTGCGGAATGATCTCCGGCTACAACGGCGAGCCGATCCCGATGGCAGCGCCGCAGCTCATCCTCACCAACCGCATGAAGGTGCAGGGCTTCATCGTCAGCGAGCACATGCCGCTGTGGCCACAGGCGCTGGGGGAGCTCGGTGCTCTGGTGGCGGAGGGCAAGCTGAAGTACCGCGAGACGGTGGCGCAGGGGCTCGAGAGCGCGCCCGAGGCCTTCATCGGCCTGCTGAAGGGCCGCAACTTCGGCAAGCAACTGGTCAAGCTGGTCTGATGCCGCTGGCGTGGAGCTGGTGCCGCTTCGAGGACCTGGGCGTGGACGGCGTCTACGACGTGCTGGCGTTGCGCGCCAGGTGTTCATCCTGGAGCAGGGGCCGTACCTGGATCCCGACGGCGCCGATCGGCACGCCTGGCACCTGCTCGGCCGTGACACCGGTGGGGCGCTGATGGCGTACTTGCGCGTACTCGATCCGGGCGTCAAGTTCGACGAGCTGTCGATCGGCCGCGTGGTCGTCGACGCCCGAGCCTGCGCGGGCAAGGCATCGGGCACGCAACTGATGCGCGAAGGGCTCGCACGCTGCGCGCGGCACTGGCCGGGTCGGCGGTCTCGCATCAGCGCGCAGGCGCACCTGCAGCGCTTTTATGCCCGGCTACGGCTTCGCCACCGTGTCGGACGAATACCTCGAAGACGGCATTCCGCACGTCGACATGCTGAAGGAGTCCCGCATGAGCGCGCACCCACGAGGTGCTGAACCAGAGCACGCCGCTGGTCGACGTCAACCTGTTCGACGGCGACCGCGGCGCTGCGCGATGCGCTGCGCTTCAACGCGCCGGCGCTCGACACGCGCGGCCTTGTCGCGGCTGGGCGCCGAGGCCGGCAGCGCCGAAATGCAGGCAGCACGCGCGGCTGGCCAACGTGCACACGCCGGAGCTGCGCACGCACGACCGCTTCGGCCATCGCATCGACCAGGTCGAGTTCCATCCGAGCTACCACGCGCTGCTCGGCGGCGCGTTGCGCCACGGCCTGCACGGCACGCCGTGGTCGCGCGGGCCCGGCGCGCACCTCGAGCGCGCCGCGGGCTTCATGCTGTTCACCGAAGCTCGAGCCGTCGGTGCTGTGCCCGGTGTCGATGAGCTATGCCGTGACGCCGGCGCTGCGCGCGAACGAGCCGCTCTACGACGCGTGGCGCACCACGCATCGCCAGCACGCAGTACGACCCGCGCTTCGTGCCGCTGGCGCAGAAGACCGCGGTGACGCATGGGCATGGGCATGACCGAGAAGCAGGGCGGCTCCGACGTGCGCGCCAACACCACGCGCGCCGAAGCCGACGGCGACGACGCCTGGGGCCGCGCGCTGTGCGCATCACCGGCCACAAGTGGTTCTTCTCGGCGCCGATGTGCGACGCGTTCCTCGTGCTGGCGCAGACGCACCGGGCCGGCCTGAGCTGCTTCTTCGTGCCGCGCTGGCTGCCCGACGGCACGCGTCAACGTGCTGCGCATCCAGCGCCTGAAGGACAAGCTCGGCAACCAGGCCAACGCCAGCTCCGAGGTCGAGTTCGACGGCGCGATCGGCTGGCTGGTCGGCGAAGAGGGCCGCGGCGTGCCGCAGATCCTGGCGATGGGCGCGCTCACGCGGCTCGACTGCGCGCTCGGCACCGCGGGCCTGATGCGCCACGCACTGGCGCTGGCGCTGCACCACTGCAGCGAGCGCAGGGCATTCGGCAAGCGGCTGGTCGAGCAGCCGCTGATGAAGAACGTGCTGGCCGACCTGGCGCTCGAGAGCGAGGCCGCCACCGCGCTGGCGCTGCGCCTGGCGCGCGCCGTCGACCGCACCGAGAGCGGCCAGGATGCCGACGGCCACGAGGCGCTGATGCGCCGCGTGCTGACGCCGATCGCCAAGTTCTGGATCTGCAAGCGCGGCAGCGTGTTCGCGCAGGAAGCGATGGAGTGCCTGGGCGGCAACGGCTACGTCGAGGAACGCGGCGAGGGCGCGATGGCGCGCATCTACCGCGAGATGCCGCTGAACTCGATCTGGGAGGGCGCCGGCAACATCATGGCGCTCGACCTGCTGCGCGCGCTGCGCACCGGGCCGGTGGCCGACGCGCTGATGCACGAGTTGCAGCCCGCGCGCGGCGCCCACGCCGCGCTCGATCGGCTGGCAGCGGGCCTGCCGGCGCGCGTCGACGGCGCCACCGACGAAGCGCGGTGCGCGCCGGCTGGCGCGCGACGTGGCGCTGGTGGTGCAGGCCGCGCTGCTGAGGCAGCACGCGCCGACCGACGGTGTTCGACGCCTTCTGCGCGTCGCGGCTCGACCAGGCCGGAGGCGGCGGTGCGTTCGGCCTGCTCGACGCCCACGCACCGCTCGACGCGCTGCTGGCGCGCGCGATGCCTCACTGATCCACTGATCAACCTTGTTATGGAATCCACACGATGAGCGACACACACCTGGGCCGCGGCGACACCGCGGTGATCACCGGCGCCGGATCGGGCTTCGGACTCGAGCTGGCACGGCTGTGTGCCCAGCGCGGCATGAACATCGTGGCGGCCGACGTGCAGGCCGATGCCCTGGCCCGTGCGGAGAAAGAGCTGCAAGCGCTGGGCGCGCAGGTGCTGGCAGTCAGACTCGACGTGTCGCAGGCGACCGAGGTCGAGGCCATGGGCCGCGGCCACGGTCGAGCGCTTCGGCGCGCCGCACTTGGTGTTCAACAACGCCGGCGTCGGCGCGGGCGGCCTGATCTGGGAGCACACGCTGCGCGACTGGGAGTGGGTGATCGGCGTCAACGTGATGGGCGTGGCGCACGGCGTGCGTGTGTTCACGCCGTTGATGCTCGAGGCGGCCGAGAAGGACAGCCGGCTACGAAGGCCACATCGTCAACACCGCGTCGATGGCCGGCCTGGTCAACCCGCCCAACATGGGCGTGTACAACGTCAGCAAGCATGCGGTGGTGGCGCTGAGCGAAACGCTGTACCAGGACCTGTCGCTGGTGAGCGACCAGGTGCACGCGCACGTGCTGTGCCCGTTCTTCGTGGCCACCGGCATCCACCAGAGCGAACGCAACCGGCCCGCAGGGCTTGAGCAACCCGGCCGCCAAGCCCACACGCAGCCAGCTGATCGCGCAGGCGATGACGCAAAAAGCGGTGAGCAGTGGCAAGGTCACCGCCGCCATGGTGGCGCAGTACGTGCTCGATGCGGTGCGCGACAACCGCTTCTACATCTACAGCCATCCGAAGGCACTGGGCTCGGTGCAGACCCGCATGGAAGACGTGCTGCAGCAGCGCAACCCGTCCGATCCGCTGAAGGATGCGCCCGACATGGGCAGGCAGTTGCGCGACGCGCTGCGCGCCAAGTGAGCACCGCGTCGCGGCTCGCCGTCGCGCGCCGGTGATCACGTCCGCCGACATGGATGTGGTCCGCTCGCACGCGGCCTTGTCGCTGTGGCATCTCGCGTGAGCAGCGGATCGCCTCGGGCGTTGTGGGTGCTCGCCGGCCCGCGCGCACGCGCGCACTTGCGCGAGCACGGGTTGCGTGCGGCCGACGTGCGTGCCGTGGCCGGCGCCGCCGGAGGTCCGAAGGGTTTGGTGCTGAATCCGCTGGACCGCGTGCTGCTCGGCGAATGGCTCGATGGCCAGACCCAAGCCGTGCATCTGCTCGGCGCATCGATCGGGGCCTGGCGCATGGCTTGCGCATGTCGGCCGGATGCCGCCGCCGCGCTGCGCGAGATGGCCGAGGACTACATCGAGCAGCGCTACGAGCACGAGCCGGGCAGGGCGCCGGCACCGACGCACGTGAGCGGCGTGTTCAGCGACGCATTGTTGCGCCGCTTCGGCGGTCGCGAGGCCGAAGTGCTGTCGCATCCGAGACGCCGTCTGCATGTGTTCACCAGCCGCGGCAAAGGATTGCTGGCGCGTCAAGGTCGCGTGCGCACACCGCTCGGCTATGCCGGTGCGTTCGCCGCCAACCTGCTGCATCGGCGCGCGATGGGCATGATGCTCGAGCGCGTGGTGTTCTCCGACACGCGCGACGCGCTGCCGCTTGCGTTGCAGGAATACCCGACGCGTCGATTCTCGCCAGCTGCTCGATTCCGTTCTGGCTCGATGCCGTGCACGACATCGCGGGTGCGCCGCGGGAGCCTACTGGGACGGCGGCATCACGGACTACCACATGCACCTGGACTACACGGCGCTGCACGAGGCCTGGTGCTGATCCCGCACTTCCAACCGACACTCGTGCCAGGCTGGCTCGACAAGCCGTTCAAGCGCCGCCATCGCGCCAGTGCGCGCCTGGACAACGTGGGTGCTGGTACCTCACCCCGAATGGGTCGCCCCTTGCCGAACGGCAAAGCTGCCCGGATCGCAGCGACTTCAAGGCCTACGGCGACGATGCGACGGCGCGTCAGCGCGCGTGGCGCGTCGCATTGGCCGAGAGCGCGGCTGGCCGACGAGTTCGACAACTCGTCCGCACGCGGTGCACGCCGACCCGCTGCCCTAGACAGCGCCCGCGCGTCGTCATTCGGCGCGCTGCATCCAGTCGGAACAGGGCCGCGTAACACGGCCCCAGACACATCGTGGCGCGCACGCTCCGGTGGTCCGGAGCCCGCGGGGTCGTTTGGCCGCGGCGGGCACATTGCAAACCGTTTCGAGGACTCAACCATGATTGCCAAGTCTCATCTGCGCGCGCGCCTGCTGCCGGTGGCAGCGGCCGTGCTCGGCGCCGTCGCCGGCGCTGCCGTTGTGCCATCCGCTTACGCATCCAGTCATCGCGAAGCGCCGTACATCACCACGCGTCCGAAAGTGGACGGCACTGACTTCTACATGTTCCGCAGCTACGAAGGTGTGGCTCCGGACGGCACCGGCGGCCGCAGCGACTACGTGACGCTGATCGCCAACTACCTGCCGCTGCAGGCCCCGTACGGCGGGCCGAACTACTTCTCGCTCGATCCGGATGCGATGTATGAGATCCACATCGACAACAACGGCGACAGCCGCGAAGACCTCACCTTCCAGTTCCGCTTCAAGAACAACCGCAAGGGTGTTCAGCTCGACATCGGCGACAAGAAGGTCGCGATTCCGCTGATCCAGGCCGGCCAGGTGGCCGACCGCAACGCGCCTGCGCTGAACGTCAACGAGACCTACTCCGTCACGCTCGTTCGCGGTGACCGCCGCAAGGGAGCACGTTCGTCGATCACCAACGCGGCCAGCGGCAGCGCCACGTTCGACAAGCCGGTGGACAACATCGGCACCAAGACCATTCCCGACTACACGGCCTACGCTGCCAAGCACATCTACAGCGTCAACATCCCGGGCTGCGACCAGGGCGGCAAGGTGTTCGTCGGCCAGCGCAAGGAGGCCTTCGCCGTCAATCTCGGGACGATCTTCGATCTCGTGAATGCGCCGGTCTCAGTGATCACCAATCCGGCCCTGATCGGCGCGTTGCCGAACACGATCGACGACGCCAACATCACCACGCTCTCGCTCGAAGTCCACAAGAGCTGCCTGACGCAGGGCAATGAGCCGGTGATCGGCGGCTGGACCACGGCCAGCCTGCGCCAGGGTTCGCTCCTGCAAGACAAGCCCTCCAAGCTGCTCAAGGACCTGCCGTTCCCCGACGCGGCGGGGGCCGCCTGGGTGCAGATGTCGCGCCTGAGCATGCCGCTGGTCAATGAACTGGTGATCGGTCTGCCCGACAAGGACCTCTTCAACGGCAGCCAACCCAAGGATGACACGCAGTTTCTGACCTACGTCACCAACCCCACGCTGCCGCGTCTGCTCGAGATCGCACTGGACAAGGACCCGGCGTTCGGCGGCACCGCCATGGGCAAGATCGCGCCGACCAACTTCCCGCGAACCGACCTGGTGTCGACCTTCCTCACCGGCATCACGGGCCTGAACCGGCCCGCCAACGTGGTGCCGGCTGAAATGATGCGGCTCAATACCGCCATCAAGCCGGTGCCGTTCGCGATGCAGAACCGCCTCGGCGTGGCTGGCGAACTGCTGCGGGTGGGCGGTGCGGCCAACATCGGGCAAGCCGTCGACCTCGCGGGTTACCCCAACGGTCGTCGTCCGAAGGATGACGTGGTCGACATCTCGCTGGTCGCGGTGGCCGGAGGCCTGTGCGTGCTCAATACGGACAACGACTTGCTCAAGCTGAACATGCCGCTGACCGGCGTGTCGAGCCAGTGCAAGCCCAGCAGCGTGCCGCTGGGCGCCACTTCGGCAGCGTTGCACGATGCCGTGGACCAGGCGGTGATTCCGTTGCTGACGACGTTCCCTTACCTGTTCACGCCGACGCCGGGTGCCGGTCCCGGCTCGAACTAAGGAGCCCATGATGAAGCAATTCAAACCTTGGCTGCTGCTCGCGAGTGCCGCTGTGGTGCTCGCGGCCTGCGGTGGTGGAGGAGGCGGTGGCGACGGCGCCGCGCCCCCTCCGGGGCAAGCAGACCCGCTGGATGGCGTGCCGCTGGAAGCCACCCAGTCGGTGTCGAGTTGGATCAGCTACCTGACCATGCTGGTCATGACCACCAACGGTGACGATCGCGAGCCTGCAGGGTTCCCTGCGGGCGGGCCGTCGACCTTGCCGGTCGACGACCAGAGCGAGCCGGCCACGCTCTGACCGAGGCCAACCACCGAAGCGTCGCCGCCACAAGCGGCGACGCTTGTTCGCGTCAAGGTCTCGTTGGATCTTCCGCGCGCCCTTCTCAGCTTGTCGACGGCGTCGAAGCCGACCGTGCAGAGCCCGTGGTGCGGCGATCGTTGTGCGCTCGCCACGCCGTCGCATCCGACGCGGCGCTTCATTAGAACGGTTGATGGTCGCAGTACGATCCGGTCTCAACGCTGCCGGGAGGTGAACCATGGCGTGCGCCAGAAGACTTTCTCTCAAGCGTTGGGCGCGCGGTCTGCGTGCCCTGTTGCCGTCAGCCGTTGTGGCAGCTACCGTCGCCGGGCCAGCGTGCGCCCAGGGCATCTACCCGGGAGATCTGTCGAAGGACGGCTACAAGCTTCCGGGCGGATTCGAGCCCGTGCTGCACCTGCGAACCTATTACCTCGACCAGGAGAGCACCAGTGGCGTGCCGAGCGAGGCGTGGGCGCTCGGTGGATGGGCGGGACTGCGCAGTCCGTGGTGGGGCGAGATGGTGCAGCTCGGTCTCGTTGGCTACACGTCGCAGCGGCTGCACGGCCCGGACGACAAGGGCGGGACGCGGCTCCTCACGGCCACGCAGGGGTCGATCACGGTGCTCGGCGAGGCATTCGCCGCGTTGCGATTCGGCGACCAGACGATCACGGCATACCGCCAGCTCATAGACCGCCCGTTCATCAATCCGAACGACAACCGGATGGTGCCGCACACGTTCGAGGCCTACACGCTGACAGGCGCGACCGGACCGCTGTCCTACACCGGCGGCTACATCACCAAGGTCAAGGTTCGCGACAGCGACAGCTTCAGCTCGATGTCCGAAGCCGCCGGGGGCACGGGCAGTCACGAGGGCGTGTATTACGCCGGCCTGACCTATGTTCTGGGCAAGTCGGGGTACGTGCGCTTCGACGAACAGTATGCCGTCGATGTGTTCAACACGTTCTATGCCGATGTGCGCTATCCGATGGCGATTGACGAGCAGACGGATCTTGTGCTCGGTGCCCAGTACTACCCGCAGAAGGCGGTGGGCGACAAGCAGATCGGTTCGTTCTCCACCTGGGGCTATGGCCTGGAGGCCAAGCTCTCGCAGTGGCCCGTTCGGCGTGCAGCTCTACTGGACGCAGACCGGTAAGGGACGCGACACGCACAACCCATACGGCAGCCATCCGTCGTACCTCAATCTGATGCAGGTGGCGTTCAACACCGCTGGCGAGAAGGCATGGGGCATCGGTGGCAAGTCGACTTCGAGGCCATCGGCGCACCCGGCCTGAGTGCCTCGGTGGTCTACGCGAGCGGTAGCGATCGCATCAACTTCACGACGAGCGCGCCGATCGGTGATCGCAACGAGACCAATGCCACGGTTGCGTACGCGTTCGCCAAGGGTTCGGCGCTGCAGGGTCTGACTGCCGCGCTGCGATACTCATGGCTGCGTGAGGACGGCGCCGCGCAGACGGGCACGCAACTGCGTGCCTATGTCAACTACGACGTTCGCTTCTGAACCACCAGACGGCACGGTCTGAACTACAATGGCCGCAGTTCAATCCACAAGGACTGAGAAGGGCACCGTGGTTATGACACCGCGAACGACCGGCACCACCACCGATGTTTGTTCGGTCGCGCGCGCTCGCCCATAGAGTCATCTGGATCCATCACGAAGCGCGGCGCGAGCCGCGTTTTTTTTTGCCAGCAGGAACGAAGCCATGGTCACGATCACGCTACCCGACGGTTCCGAACGCCAGTTTGCGCAGGCGCCTACTGTGGGCGAGGTGGCTGCGTCGATCGGTTCGGGCCTGGCCAAGGCCGCGCTGGCCGGGCGGGTGGGGCAAGGCCCGCAGGCGAAGCTGGTCGACCTGAGCCACCGCATAGCCAATGACAACATGTTGGCCATCGTGACCGACAAGGAGCCGGACGGGCTGGAGATCCTTCGCCACTCGACCGCGCACCTGCTGGCCTACGCGGTGAAGGAGCTGTTTCCCGATGCGCAGGTGACGATCGGCCCGGTGATCGACAACGGCTTCTATTACGACTTCGCCTTCAAGCGCCCATTCACGCCGGAGGACCTGGCCGCGATCGAGCAGCGCATGGCCGACCTGGCGAAGAAGGACGAGCCGGTCACGCGCCGCGTGCTGCCGCGTGACGAGGCGGTGGCGCACTTCAAGGGCATGGGCGAGCACTACAAGGCGGAGATCATCGGCAGCATTCCGGCCGGCGAAGACGTGTCGCTGTATCGCGAGGGCGGCTTCGAAGACCTGTGTCGGGGTCCGCACGTGCCGAGCACGGGGCGGCTGAAGCACTTCAAGTTGATGAAGGTGGCGGGCGCCTACTGGCGCGGCGACCAGAACAACGAGCAACTGCAGCGCATCTACGGCACGGCCTGGGCCACGAAGGACGAGTTGCAAGCCTATCTGCGCATGCTCGAGGAGGCCGAGAAGCGCGACCACCGCAAACTGGGCCGCGAGCTCGACCTGTTCCACATGGACGAGCATTCGCCGGGCCTGGTGTTCTGGCATGCCAACGGCTGGACGGTGTGGCAGCAGGTCGAGCAGTACATGCGTGCGGTCTACCGCGAAAACGGCTACCTCGAGGTCAAAGGTCCGCAGATTCTCGACAAGAGCCTGTGGGAGAAAACGGGCCACTGGGACAACTACCGCGACAACATGTTCGTCACGGAGTCGGAGAAGCGCGAGTACGCCCTCAAGCCGATGAACTGCCCCGGCCACGTGCTGATCTTCAAGCAGGGCATCAAGAGCTACCGCGACCTGCCGCTGCGCTATGGCGAGTTCGGTCAGTGCCACCGCAACGAGCCGAGCGGCGCGTTGCACGGCATCATGCGCGTGCGCGGATTCACGCAGGACGACGGCCACATCTTCTGCACGGAGGACCAGATCCTCGACGAGTGCGTGGCCTACACGGCGCTGCTGCAGAAGGTCTACGCCGACTTCGGCTTCAAGGACATCATCTACAAAGTGGCCACGCGGCCTGAAAAGCGGGTGGGCGCCGACGCGTTGTGGGACAAGTCGGAGCAGGCGCTGATGGAGTCGCTGCGGCGCTCGGGCTGCGAGTTCACGGTCTCGCCGGGCGAAGGCGCCTTCTACGGCCCGAAGATCGAGTACACGCTGAAAGACGCCATCGGGCGCCAGTGGCAGTGCGGCACGATGCAGGTGGACTGGAACACGGCCGAACGGTTGGGCGGCGAGTACGTGACCGAGTCGAGCGGGCGCGCCCACCCGGTGATGCTGCACCGGGCCATCGTCGGCAGCCTGGAGCGTTTCATCGGCATCTTGATCGAGCAGCATGCCGGCGCGTTGCCGGCCTGGCTTGCGCCGCGCCAAGCGGTGGTGGCGCCGATCACGGAGCACCAGGGCGAATATGCCGCCGAAGTGGCGAAACGGCTTCAAAAACAAGGGGTTAGGGCCGTGGCCGATTTGCGCAACGACAAAATCAGCTATAAAATCCGCGAGCATTCGATGCTGAAGGTCCCGTACATCCTGGTCGTTGGCGACAAGGAGAAGGCAAGCGGGGCCGTTTCGGTGCGCGCCCGGGGCAACGTAGACCTTGGTGTGATGTCGGTCGATGCGTTCTCAGCGAAGATCGCAGACGACATCGCGCAAAAGGTTTGAGCCTTCGGCGCGCTTTTGCTTTTGTTTCGGCCCGATGCTTGCCTGAAGGGTCGTTGAAGGGGTCCAAACCATCGCTACTTTTTTCGACCGTCGTACTCCCAACGCCGAGCGCAAGCACCGGCTGAATCGAGAAATCACCGCGCCGCAGGTGCGCCTGAACGGGCCCGAGAACGAACCTCTGGGCGTCGTGCCTCTGATGGAGGCGTTGCGACTATCGGGCGAATACGACGTGGATCTGGTCGAGATCGCTGCCACTGCCGATCCGCCGGTTTGCCGGCTGATGGACTACGGCAAGTTCAAATACCAGGAACAGAAAAAAGCGGCTGAAGCCAAGAGCAAGCAGAAGATCATCGAGGTCAAGGAAGTGAAGTTTCGTCCGGGCACGGACGAGGGCGACTACATGATCAAGATGCGCAACCTGCGCCGCTTCATTGCCGAAGACGGCGACAAAGGCAAGGTGACGTTGCGCTTCCGCGGCCGCGAGATCACACACCAGGACATCGGCATGCGATTGCTCGAGCGCATTCGCGACGAGTTGGCCGATGTGGCGGTGGTCGAGCACATGCCCAAGCTCGAAGGCCGTCAGATGGTGATGGTGCTGGCACCGAAGAAGAAGTGAGTCGTCTCTAGTTTTCACGCCGGCCGCGGTTTGGTCGCCGCGGTTCAAGGCACACAAGCCCGCCACAGGCTCATCAAGTGGGGCGCCCTCAGGGCGCGCCCGCCTGCGGCAGCAACTCAAGAAGGAGCAGTCATGCCCAAGATGAAGACCAAGAAGAGCGCGGCCAAGCGGTTCCGCGTGCGTCCGGGTGGTACCGTCAAGCGCGGTCAGGCGTACAAGCGCCACATCCTCACCAAGAAGTCCACGACCCGCAAGCGCCACCTGCGCGGCGCGGCCAACGTGCACGAGACGAACATGGGGCACGTCGCTGCGATGCTGCCCTTTGCCGGCCTTTGACTTACTGACACGCACGAAGGAGCACACACATGCCTCGCGTCAAACGTGGTGTCACTGCCCACGCCCGTCACAAGAAGGTCCTAGCCCAAGCCAAGGGCTTCAGAGGCCGCCGCAAGAACGTCTTCCGCATCGCCAAAGAGGCGGTGATGAAGGCGGGCCAATACGCCTACCGCGATCGCCGCACGCGCAAGCGCGTGTTCCGGCAGTTGTGGATCGCGCGCATCAACGCCGCTGCGCGCGAACTCGGCATCACCTACAGCCAGTTCATGGCGGGCCTGAAGAAGGCCGCAATCGACATCGATCGCAAGGTGCTGGCCGATCTGGCGGTGAGCGATCCGGCCGCGTTCGGCACCATCGTGGCCAAGGTGAAGGCACAGATCGCCTGATCCTTGAACGGCTCGGCACCCCGCGTGGTGCCGTGTACCGCGGCGCCTCGCGCCGCACGATGCACCGATCACCAGGCTGCCTGTCGCGGGCAGCCTGTTTCATCAGTCGATCGACGACCAATGGACGACCTGGACCAACTGGTGGTTCGTGCGCAGCAGGAGTTCGACGCTGCGCCGACGCCGGCCGAGCTCGAAAACGCCAAGGCGCGTTTTCTCGGCAAGTCTGGCCGCGTGACCGAACTGCTGAAGGCGCTGGCGGCGCTGTCGGTGGACGAGAAGAAGTCGCGCGGTGCATTGATCAACGGCGCCAAGGAACGCATCGAGGGCGCGCTGCAGCAGCGCCGCCAGGCCATGGCGCAGGCCGAACTCGATGCCCAGCTGCGCGCCGAGGCGCTCGATGTCACCTTGCCTGGTCGCCGCGTCGGCGGCGGCAGCCTGCATCCGGTGTCGCTGACGATGCAGCGCATCGAGGCCATCTTCGCGTCGATGGGCTTCGACGTGGCCGACGGTCCCGAGATCGAGACCGACTGGATGAGCTTCACCGCATTGAACAACCCGGAGAACCATCCGGCGCGCTCGATGCAGGACACCTTCTACGTCGACATGAAAGACGAGGAGGGCCACTGGCTGAACCTGCGCCCGCACACCTCACCGATGCAGGTGCGCTACGCGCGCGCGCACGCGGCGCGTCATGCCGGCATGGATCCGATGCCCGACATCCGTGTCATCGCGCCGGGCCGCACCTACCGCGTGGACAGCGATGCGACGCATTCGCCGATGTTCCACCAGTGCGAAGGGCTGTGGATCGGCGAGAACGTGACCTTCAAGGACTTGAAGGTCGTCTTCACCGACTTCTGTCGGCTGTTCTTCGAAACCAACGATCTGCAGCTGCAGGTTCCGGCCTTCGTTCTTCCCGTTCACCGAGCCGTCGGCCGAGATCGACATCGCGTTCGGCAGCGGTCCGCTGAAGGGCAAGTGGCTCGAAGTGTCGGGTTCGGGCCAGGTGCATCCGCAGGTCGTGCGCAACTTCGGGCTCGACCCCGAGCGATACATCGGCTTTGCATTCGGCATGGGCCCCGACCGTCTCGCCATGCTGCGCTACGGCATCGACGACCTGCGCCTGTTCTTCGAGAACGATCTGCGCTTCCTGTCGCAGTTCAATGTGAGCCGGGGAATCCAACGATGCAATTCCCTGAATCCTGGCTGCGCGAGTTCTGCGACCCGGCACTGACGACCGCGCAGTTGGCCGAACTGCTGACGATGTCGGGCATGGAGGTCGAGGACCTGCGTCCCGCCGCGCCGCCGTTCACGCAAGTCGTGGTGGGCGAGATTGTCGAGTGCGAGCCGCATCCCAATGCCGACAAGCTCAGCGTGTGCCGCGTGCAGGCAGGCGCGCATTCGCGCGATGGCGCACTGCAGGTCGTCTGTGGTGCGCCGAACGCACGTGTGGGCCTGCGCGCACCGTTGGCGCTGGTCGGCGCACAGTTGCCCGGCGGGGCCGATGGCAAGGCGCTCGACATCCAGGTCGGCAAGCTGCGCGGTGTCGAGAGCCATGGCATGTTGTGCTCGGCGCGCGAACTCGGTTTGAGCGACGACCACGGCGGCCTGCTCGAACTCGATTCGCAACTCACGCCGGGTACCGACGTGCGCGAGGCCTTGAAGCTCGATGACACGCTGTTCACGCTCAAGCTCACGCCCAACCTCGGCCATTGCCTGTCGGTGTACGGTGTGGCGCGCGAAGTGGCCGCGCTCACTGGCGCGCCGTTGCGTACACCCACGTTGAAGGCGGTGTCCGCGACGATCGGCGATCGCCTGCCGGTCCGCGTCGAGGCCAGCGACTTGTGCGGTCGATTCTCCGGCCGCGTGGTGCGCGGGATCGATCCGCACGCCAAGACGCCGGCATGGATGGTCAACCGGCTGTTGCGCTGCGGCCAGCGGCCGGTGAACGCGCTGGTCGACATCTCGAACTACGTGATGTTCGAGTACGGGCGGCCGTCACACATCTTCGACTTCGACAAGATCCACGATCACCTCGTCGTCCGCTGGGGAAAGCCGGGCGAATCGTTGAAGTTGCTCAACGGCCAGATCATCGAGGTGGATTCGCAGGTGGGCGTGATTGCCGATGCGCACCAGGTGGAGTCGCTTGCCGGCATCATGGGCGGCGACGCCACCGCGGTGTCAGACGACACGCGCAACGTGTACGTCGAGGCGGCGTTCTGGTGGCCCGATGCGGTCGCCGGACGTTCGCGGCGCTTCGGTTTTTCCACCGATGCGGGGCATCGTTTCGAACGCGGCGTCGATCCATCGACGACCGTGCAGCACATCGAACACATCACGGATCTGGTGCTGCAGATCTGCGGCGGCCAAGCCCGGTCCGATGGACGATCAGCAGCCGGCGATGCCACAACGCAAGCCGTTGAGTCTGCGCGTGGCGCGTGCCAACAAGGTGATCGGCATGCCGGTCACGCAGGCGCAGTGCGTCGGCGTGTTCCAGCGCCTGGGCCTTGACCCGCGAACGACTGCGGGCGAGGTCATCACGATCACGCCGCCGCCGTGGCGCTTCGACCTGACGATCGAAGAAGACCTGATCGAAGAGGTGATTCGCGTCGTCGGCTACGACAAGTTGCCGCTGGTGCCGCCGTTGGCGCCGGTGCAGGGCCGCCCGCAGTTCGAAGGCAAGCGCAGCGCACACACGGTGCGGCGCGCGTTGGCACAGCTCGGCTACCAGGAAACGATCTCGTTCAGCTTCGTTGAAGAGCGCTGGGAGCGGGAACTGGCGGGTAACGCGGACCCGATCCGCGTGCTCAACCCGATCGCCGCGCCATTGGCTGCGATGCGCTCGAGCCTGATCGGCAGCATGGTCGACACGCTGCGGCGCAACCTCGCACAGCGCGCCGAGCGCGTGCGGCTGTTCGAGGTCGGCCGTGTCTATCGCCGCGATCCGTCGGTATCGGCCGGCGACGGCGCGGTGGCGGGCATCGACCAGCCCATGCGCCTCGGGGGTCTGGCCTACGGCGATGCCGACACCACGCAGTGGGGCCGATCGGCGCGGCGCGTCGACCTTTACGACATCAAGGGCGATCTCGAGTCCTTGCTGGCACCGCTCGCGCTGCGCTGCACCGCAGTGGAACATCCCGCGCTGCATCCGGGACGGGGTGCGCAGCTGTGGCAGGGCGAGCGTCGTATCGGGGTCCTCGGCGAACTCCATCCGCGCTGGCGTCAGGCCTACGAGTTGCCCCATGCCCCGGTGCTGTTCGAACTCGATCTCGATGCCGTGCTGCAGCACCCGGTTCCGCACTTCGCGCCGTTGGCCCGATTGCAGCCGGTGCAGCGCGACCAGGCCTTCGTGGTGTCCGAGCGCGTTGCCCATGACGCGCTGATTGCCGCGCTGGTAGACGATCCGACCGGCGTGGTACGGCGCGCCACGCTCTTCGACCTGTACCGGCCCAAAGGCGGCGGCGACCTGCGACCGGGTGAACACAGTATGGCCGTTCGGATGGAATTGATGGACGATACGCTCACGCTGACCGACGAGCGCATCGAGGCCGCCCTGGCGGCCGCCCGGAAACGGGCGTTGGAACGGGTCGGCGCGAGACTGCGCACATGAGCGTGGCAAGAGTGTCGAGGGAACCATGAGCATCGAACAAGGGGCGCCGCCGCGACCGGTTGCAGTGCCGTCGCTGCAGACGCCCACGCTGACGAAAGCCGAACTGGCGGAGTTGCTGTTCGAGCGCCTGGGTTTGAACAAGCGCGAGTCCAAAGACATGGTGGAGGCCTTCTTCGACTTGGTGCACCACACGCTCGTCGAAGGCCAGGACGTCAAGCTCTCCGGCTTCGGCAACTTCAACATTCGCCGCAAGGCGCCCCGCCCGGGGCGCAATCCGCGCACCGGCGAGGCCATTCCGATCAAGGCCCGCCATGTAGTGACTTTTCACGCAAGCCACAAGTTGAAATCAATCGTGCAGGGCGACACGCCAGCCGATGGTGAGTTCGAGTAAAGTCTAGCTTTGCTGCTCCACCTCATTGATTTCAATGGAGATTGGGCTCCCCGCGATCCCTGCCAAGCGCTACTTCACGATCGGTGAGGTGAGCGTGCTGTGCGGCGTGAAGCCGTACGTGCTGAGGTATTGGGAGCAGGAGTTCACCCAACTCAAACCCGTCAAGCGACGGGGCAATCGCCGCTACTACCAGCACCATGAGGTGCTGCTGATTCGGCGCATCCGCGAGTTGCTCTACGACCAAGGCTTCACGATCAGCGGCGCTCGCAACCGACTCGCCGAAGCAGGCCCGGCAGGACGTGGCGCTCGCGCCAACGGCGAGCCCATGGTCGCGGAGGCCGGCGAGACCGATGCCTTGGCCAACGATGCAGACCCAGGCTCCATGGAGTCCGTCGCCGACGCACCATCAGCCAACGAGCCGTTGCCGCTACCCGAAGTGAACGAGGCCGATCTCGCCCAGTTGCGCGTCGAGTTGCTGTCGATTCGCAAGCTGCTCGCCGATTGAGCGTCGGCAAGGTGCTTGCCTGCGGGATCTATAATCCGCCGCTTCGTCGGGGTGTAGCGCAGCCTGGTAGCGCACTTGCATGGGGTGCAAGGGGTCGCGAGTTCGAATCCCGCCACCCCGACCATTGATGCGAAGAGCCCGGTGTCGTTCGGCACCGGGCTCTGTTCATTGCGGACCCAGCGCGAGTTCGTCGCAGCCGACCACGCCGGTCAAGCGAATGCGGTCGGCCGGGACCATCAGCGTCCCATGCGCCGGTCATAGCCGCGCGAGACACGATCGATCACCGCGGGGTCCTGCATGCCGGTGGCATCGAACTGCACGCGCACGCTGCCATCTGCCTGCTGACGCACCTGCGCCGTGACCGTGCCGTTCCCAAGCTTGCCGACGACTCTGCCGGCGTTGCGGTCCTCGGCGCTGATGGTCAGGCCCTGATCGCGCATCGCACCGGTGGCGGCGTCAAAGGAGCGGTCGAAGCTGGCCGGCGCTCCGGGTACCACTGTCGTGCTCGGTGCCGGGACGTAGTACGTGCATCCGCTCAGTGCGATCACGACGCCCGCGGCCGCTGCAGCAAACATCGAATGGATCGTGGCCAATCGTTGCGCAGCGCATTGCTCAGTCCGTTGCCGCATGACCACTCCTTTGGTGAACGGTCACCTCTGGTCGCATGCGATCTTACGTCGGGATGATGGCGCGCCAAACAGAAGCGGCCGGTTTCCCGGCCGCCTGGGGTCAGAGCCGCTGGCGCGCTACTTCGACGCCGCGGGTTGTGCTGGGGTTGCGGGCAGTGCCTGGCTGGCCGCGGTGGCGGCCGGTGCCATCATCGCCGGTTTGCTGGCGCCATGTCCGGCCGCAGAGCCTGCCGGCACCGGCAACAGCGGCACGATCAGCAGCGCCACGATGTTGATGATCTTGATCAGCGGGTTGACCGCCGGGCCGGCCGTGTCCTTGTAGGGATCGCCCACGGTGTCGCCCGTGACAGCGGCCTTGTGCGCATCGCTGCCCTTGCCGCCGTGGTGGCCGTCTTCGATGTACTTCTTGGCGTTGTCCCACGCACCGCCGCCGGTGCACATGCTGATGGCGACGAACAGGCCGGTGACGATGGTGCCCATCAGCAGCCCGCCGAGTGCCTCGGCGCCGAGCAGCAGGCCGACCAGGATCGGCACGACCACCGGCAGCAGCGACGGGATCATCATTTCCTTGATGGCCGCGCTGGTGAGCATGTCGACCGCCTTGCCGTACTCGGGCTTGGCGGTGCCTTCCATGATGCCCTTGATCTCGCGGAACTGGCGGCGCACTTCCTCCACCACCGAGCCCGCGGCGCGGCCGACGGCTTCCATCGCCATCGCGCCGAACAGATAGGGGATCAGGCCGCCGATGAACAGGCCGATGATCACGTTGGGGTTGCTCAGATCGAAGCTCGCGGTGATGCCGCGCGCTTCCAACGAGTGCGTGTAGTCGGCGAACAGCACGAGCGCGGCCAGGCCGGCCGAGCCGATGGCGTAGCCCTTGGTCACCGCCTTGGTGGTGTTGCCCACTGCATCGAGCGGGTCGGTGATGTCGCGCACGCTGTCGGGCAGGCCGGCCATCTCGGCGATGCCGCCGGCGTTGTCGGTGATCGGGCCGTAGGCATCGAGCGCCACGATGATGCCGGCCATGCTCAGCATCGATGTGGCCGCGATCGCGATGCCGTACAGGCCCGCCAGCTTGTACGACGCGAAGATCGCGATGCAGACGAAGATCACCGGCCAGGCCGTGCTCTTCATGCTGACGCCGATGCCGGCAATGATGTTGGTGCGCGTGGCCGGTGGTCGAGGCTTGCGCCACGTGCTTCACCGGCTTGAAGTCGGTGCCGGTGTAGTACTCGGTGATCCACACCAGCGCGGCAGTCAACAGCAGGCCGACCACGCAGGTGCCGAACAGCGCCATCGCGCTGATCTTGGCGCCACCGGTCACGTCGACCGGCTGCGGGAACATCGTGCTGGTGACGAAGTAGAACGCGATCAGCGAGATCACGCCGGCCACGATCAGGCCCTTGTACAGCGCCGGCATCACGTTCTTCATGCCCGGGCTGGCCTTGACGAACGAGCAGCCGATGATCGAGGCGATGATCGACACGCCGCCCAGCACCAGCGGGTACACCACCGGCGGCAGCCGGCGCGCCAGTGACCATCAATGCGCCGAGCGCCATGGTCGCGATCAGCGTCACGGCATAGGTCTCGAACAGGTCGGCCGCCATGCCGGCGCAGTCACCGACGTTGTCGCCCACGTTGTCGGCGATCACCGCCGGATTGCGCGGATCGTCTTCGGGAATGCCGGCTTCCACCTTGCCCACCAGGTCGGCGCCGACGTCGGCGCCCTTGGTGAAGATGCCGCCGCCCAGGCGCGCGAAGATCGAGATCAGCGAGGCGCCGAAGGCCAGGCCGAGCAGCGGCTTCAGCGTCTCGGAGTCGACCTTGCTGCCGCCCGACACGTACCAGAAGAACGCGCCCACGCCGAGCAGGCCAAGACCTACCACCAGCATGCCGGTGATCGCGCCGCCCTTGAAGGCGATGTCGAGCGCCGGGCCGATGCCTTGCGTGGCGGCCTGCGCGGTGCGCACGTTGGCGCGCACCGACACGTTCATGCCGATGAAGCCGCAGGCGCCTGACAACACGGCGCCGAGCACGAAGCCCGCGGCCGTCTTGCCGCCGAGGAAGATGGCGATGAGTATCGCCAGCACCACACCGACGATGGCGATCGTGCGGTACTGGCGCGCCAGGTAGGCGGCCGCGCCCTGCTGCACGGCCCCCGCGATCTCTTGCATGCGGGCATTGCCCGGATCCTTGCTCAAGATCCAGCCGCGCTGCACGAAGCCGTAAACAACTGCGGCCAAACCGCAGGCCAGCGCCACATACAGCGCCATGGTGATCGACATGGAGGGTTCTCCTTCCCGTTTGCGAACTGCTGAATTCGTGCGCACCCGTCGGGCTGCAATGCCGAGCCCGTCGGGGCAGGGTGCGCTTTGCTCGGCGCGCATCCTAAGGGATGTTGCATGGTGCTCCGTGGCGGCGGCGCCAAACGTGTCCGTAAAATCCGGGTTTCCCCTGTGAGTTGAGAGTCGCGAGATGAGCCTGCACAACGTCGGTCCCGGAGCGCGTGCACCCGCGCAGTTCAACGTCATCATCGAAATCCCGATGAATGCCGACCCGATCAAATACGAGGTCGACGAAGCCACGGGCGCGTTGTTCGTCGACCGTTTCATGTCGACGTCGATGCACTATCCCTGCAACTACGGCTACATCCCGCAGACGCTGGCCGACGACGGCGACCCGGTCGACGTGCTGGTGATCACGCCCGTGCCGCTCATCTCGGGCGTGGTGGTCACCTGCCGGCCGATCGGATTGATGGAGATGCAGCGACGAAGCCGGCGGCGACAACAAGCTGCTGGCCGTGCCGATCGACTCGATCCTGTCGCTGTACACCCAGTGGCAGAAGCCGGAAGACATGAACCCGCTGCGGCTGAAGACGATCCAGCACTTCTTCGAGCACTACAAGGATCTGGAGCAAGGCAAGTGGGTCAAGGTGCAGGGCTGGAAGGGGCCTGACGCTGCCTACGCAGAAGTGGAGGCCGGCATGGCCGCCTGGTCCGCACGCCAACGCAACTGAAACCAACGACCGCCCACACCGAACGATCGGTCATTCGTCGCATGGCGAGGCAGGCGTCTGGCGCGCCTGTCTACACTGCGATCAAAGGGCTTGCGAGCCCGTCGCGAGCCCACCATCAGGAGTCTTACGCAATGCGCATCGTGAAGGCGCTCGTGGCCGGTTTGTGCCTCGTGGCCGCCGGCTCGGCCATGTCCGCTCTCAAGCCGGTGACCGAGGTCGAGGGCATCGCCGAATATCGGCTGACCAATGGCCTGCAGGTGCTGCTGGCGCCCGACGACAGCAAGCCCACCACCACGGTCAACGTGACGTACCGCGTCGGCTCGCGCCACGAGAACTACGGCGAGACGGGCATGGCGCATCTGTTGGAACACCTGATCTTCAAGGGCACGCCGACGCACAAGATGGTGTGGGCCGAGTTTGCGAAACGCGGCCTGCGTGCCAATGGCAGCACCTGGGTCGACCGCACCAACTACTTCGCCAGCTTTGCGGCCAATGACCAGAACCTGCGCTGGTATCTCGGCTGGCAAGCCGATGCGATGGTCAACTCGTTCATCGCACGCAAGGACCTCGACACCGAGATGACCGTGGTGCGCAACGAAATGGAGATGGGCGAGAACGACCCCGGCCGCATCCTGTTCCAGAAGACCATGGCGGCGATGTTCCAGTGGCACAACTACGCCAAGTCGACCATCGGCGCGCGCAGCGACGTGGAGAACGTCGACATCGGGCGGCTGCAGGCGTTCTACCGCACCTACTACCAGCCCGACAACGCCACGCTGGTCGTGTCGGGCAAGTTCGACGTGGCCAAGGTGAAGGCCTGGATCAGCGAGTCGTTCGGACGCCTGGCCAAGCCCAAGCGCGCGTTGCCGCGGCTCTACACGCTCGACCCGGCGCAGGACGGCGAGCGCGCCGTGACGATCCGGCGCGTGGGCGGTACTGCGCAGGTGATGCTCGGCTACCACGTGCCCGCCGGCGCCCATCCCGACTACCCGGCGATGGAGTTGTATGCGCAGATCGTCGGCGACAGCCCGACGGGCCGTGCGCACAAGCGCCTGGTGGAGGCTGGGTTGGCGGCGGCCGTGTACGGCGAGTCGCTCGCCACTGCCGACCCCGGCGCGGCGCTATTCGGTGCGCAGTTTGCGGCCGGCCAGGACAGCACCCGCGGTGCGCAGGAACTGATCCAGGTGATCGAGGGTGTGGGCAACGAACCGATCACCGAAGAGGAGTTCAAGCGCGCACAGACCAAATGGCTGAAGAACTGGGATCAGCAGTACAGCAACCCGGAGACCATCGGCCTGGTGCTGTCGGAGACGGTGGCGCAAGGCGACTGGCGCTTGTTGTTCCTGATGCGTGACCGGGTGCAGGCGCTGACGCGCGAGGACGTGCAACGTGCCGCGCAGGCGCGCTTCGTCGCAGCGAACCGCACGCTGTCGAGCTACGTGCCCACCGAGAAGCCCGTGCGCGCGCCTGCCGACGCCGCACTCGACGTGGCCGCGCAACTGAAGGATTTCAAGCCCAAGGCGTCGGCGGCGGCCGTGGCGCCGTTCGATTCGTCGCCAGCCAGCATCGATGCGAAGACCCAGCGCTCCGCACTGGCCAACGGGATGAAGCTGGCGCTGTTGCCCAAGCCGACGCGCGGGCAGACCGTGCGCGTGGCGATGGCGATGCGCATCGGCAACGAACGCAGCTTGACCGGCCAGCGCGAAGTGTCGGAGCTCGTGGCCGGCATGATCGACAAAGGCGGAGGCGGCCTCACGCGCGTCCAGATCCAAGACCGACTCGACGCGCTGAAGTCCGAACTGCGCATCAGCTCCAGCGGCGACGAGGTGCGCATCGACATGCTGTCGCGCCGCGAAACGTTGCCCGACGCGGTGGCGCTGTTGGCCCAGTTGCTGCGCAACCCGGCGTTCCCGCCGATCGCGCTCGAGGAGCTGAAGCGCCAGATTGCGTCGGAGATCGATGCGCAGCGCGACGACCCCGAGGCGATCGTGTCCAACGCGCTGGCGCGGCGCGGCGACCCGTACCCGCGCGGCGACGTGCGCCACGCGCGCAGCTTCGACGAACGGCTGCAGGATTCGATGGCCGTCACCGTCGAACGCATGAAGGAGTTCCACGCGCGCTTCTACGGAGCCAATCAAGCGCGGTTCGCGGCCGTGGGCGATTTCGATGCCGAGGCGCTGCGCCGTGCGCTGACCGCCGGTTTCGGCGACTGGACCGCGCCGGAGGCAATCGCCCGCGTGCCGCGTCCGGCGTTCACCGCAGCGGCTGGCCGCGAGGTGGTGCGCACGCCGGACAAGCAGAACGCCACGCTCGGTGTGCAGGTGCACCTGCAGCTGTCGGACAACGAAGCCGTGCACCCGGCGCTGATGCTGGCCAACTACATCCTCGGCGGCAACACGGACTCGCGAGTGTTCAAGCGCATCCGCGAACGCGAGGGCTTGTCGTACGGCGTGTACAGCGCGCTCGACTGGGGCGATCTCGATGCGCACACGCTGTGGTATGGCTGGGCGATCTTTGCCCCGGCCAACGGCGTCAAGGTCGAGCAGGCGTTCCGCGACGAGCTGGCGCGTGCACTGAAGGACGGCTTCAGCGAACAAGAAGTCAGCGCCGCGAAGAGCGCGCTGCTGAACCTGCGGCGCCTCTCGCGAGCGCAGGACGAGCGGTTGGCCCAGGCGCTGCAACGCAACCTCGAGCTGGATCGCACGTTTGCGTTCGCGCAGCGTGTCGACACCTCGCTCGGTGCGCTGGCCGCGGGTCCGGTGAGCCAGGCGCTGCGCGCGTACATCAAGCCCGAGCAGCTGACTTTCGTGCTGGCCGGAGACTTCAAGCAGCCCTGAAGGGCAACCGCTCGTTGAGCTCGTCGACGTAGCCTCGCACGCCGGCGCGCTCGGCATGCAGGAACTCGTCGATCGCGCGCGCAAATGCAGGGTGGGCCAGCCAGTGCGATGAGGCCGTGGGGGCGGGCAACAGGCCGCGCGCCATCTTGTGCTCGCCCTGCGCGCCACCTTCGAAGCGTTCGATGCCGTGCTCGATGCACCACTGCAGCGGCTGGTAGTAGCAGGCTTCGAAGTGCAGGCAATCGATGAAACGCGTCGCACCCCAATAACGGCCGAATGCGGCCTTGCGCGCACGGTCGATCGTGATCAGCGACACCGCGACCGGCTCCCCGCCGATGCGCGCGACGAACAGCAGCCAGTGTTCGGCCATCTGCTGCGCCATCGCGGCAAAGAAGGCGCGGGTCAGATACGGGGTCGAGCCGTGGTCCTGGTAGGTCAGCACGTAGCAGCGGTGGAAGAAGTCCCACAGCTCGCCGGTGATCTCAGCGCCCTCGTGGGCGGTGAATGCCACACCGGCGTCGGCCACCTTGCGCCGCTCCTGCTGGATCTTCTTGCGTTTTTCGCGCTGCAGTTGTTTGAGAAACGCCTCGAACGTCGCCGGGGCGCCGGCGGCTTCGCGGGTCCAATGGAACTGCACGTTGTGCCGCTCGAGCCAGCCGGCCTCGCGCAGGGCCTGGGCATCGGCGTCGTCGTGAAACAGCACATGGGCGGATGACAGGGTGTGCTCGAGCGCAAAGGCGTGCAGTGCTTTGGCCAGTGCGCGGCGCGCACGGTCGTCGCGCGCCATCAGCCGCGTGCCGGGCACCGGCGTGAACGGCACCGCGATCAGCAGCTTCGGGTAGTAGCGCAAGCCGTGTCGTTGGTACGCGTCGGCCCAGGCCCAGTCGAACACGTACTCGCCCCACGAGTGTGTCTTCAGATAGGCGGGCGCCGCAGCCTGCAACGCGTTGTCTCGCCACAGCGTGACGAAGCGCGGCGTCCAGCCGCTGCGCGGCCATGCGCTGTGTGACGCATGCAGGCCGGACAGGTAGTGCGCCTGCATGAACGGCGTGGGCGAAGGCTGCACGGCCAGCAGTGCGTCCCACGCAGTCATGTCCATGACCGTGGGGTCGTCGATGACCCGAATGACATAATCATCCGGCCCGGTTTCGCTCACGGCGCCATGACGGGTTGCGCGTGGGTGGTGGTTCATCCTTAGGTTGCTGCTGTCAACGTGTCCACGGTCCGCGTCGCGCTGGCGCAAATCAACCCCACGGTTGGCGATCTCGCCGGCAACGCAAAGTTGATTGCCGACGCCGCGCGTGAAGCCCACGCAGGCGGCGCGGCACTGATGATCGCACCGGAGTTGGCCCTGTCGGGTTATCCGCCGGAAGACCTGTTGCTGCGGCCGGCTTTCATGCAAGGCTGCACCGAGACCTTGCACGCGCTGGCGCGCGAACTCGCTCCGCTCGCGGGTCTCACGGTGCTCCTCGGCCATCCCGCTCCGAGGGGTGCCGCCACGGCGCTGCGCACGCGCTCGCTCGCCGAGCCGGCCTGCTTCAACGCCGCCTCGGTGCTGCAGGGCGGCCGTGTGCAGGCGATGTACGCCAAGCGCGAATTGCCCAACTACCAGGTGTTCGACGAACGGCGCTACTTCGTGAGCGGGCGCGACGCGAAGCTGGGGCCGGTGGTCTTCGAAGCCGGCGGCCTGCGCTTCGGCGTGTTGATCTGCGAAGACGCCTGGTTCGAGGAGCCGAGCGAGGCCGCGGTGCGCGCCGGTGCCCAGGTGCTGTGCGTGCTCAACGCGTCGCCGTTTCACCTCGACAAGAGCGGCGAACGCGAGGCGCGCATGGCCGAGCGCGCACAACAAGCGGGCGTCCCGCTCTTGTATGCCCACTTGGTGGGCGGCCAGGACGAGATCGTGTTTGACGGTGCGTCGTTCGCGGCCGATGCCAACGGGCGCGTCGCCGTGCGCGGGCGCTGCTTCGAGTCCGAACTGGTGTGGGTCGACGTCGACCCCGCGGGGGCCTTGGCTGGGATCTGCCATCCCACGCCGGAGTTGGAAGCGCAGGCGTGGCAGGCACTCGTCACCGGCGTGCGCGATTACCTGGGCAAGAACGGCTTCCCCGGCGCGATCATCGGCTTGTCAGGCGGTATCGACTCGGCGCTGGTGCTGGCCATCGCGGTCGACGCACTGGGTGCGGACCGTGTGCGCACCGTGATGATGCCTTCGCCCTACACGGCCGACATCTCTTGGATCGACGCGCGCGAGATGGCGCAGCGTCTGGGCGTGCGCTACGACGAGATCGCCATTGCGCCGATGTTCGACGCCTTCCGCGGTGCGCTGGCCGAGGAGTTTCGCGGCTTGCCCGAGGACGCCACCGAAGAGAACATCCAGGCGCGCATCCGCGGCACGTTGCTGATGGCGCTGTCCAACAAGCACGGCTCGATCGTGCTGACGACCGGCAACAAGAGCGAGATGGCCACCGGCTACTGCACGCTGTACGGCGACATGGCCGGCGGCTTCGCCGTGATCAAGGATGTGGCCAAGACACTGGTGTACCGCTTGGCCCGATGGAAGAACGATCAACCGAACCATCGCGCCGATGGCTCGATCGGGCCGGTGATTCCCGAGCGCATCATCACGCGCGCCCCGTCTGCCGAGCTGCGTCCGGACCAGACCGACCAGGACAGCTTGCCGCCGTACGACGTACTGGATGCGATCCTGGCGCGCTACATGGAAGAAGACCAAAGCATCGAGGAGATCGTCGCGGCCGGCTTCCCACGCACCGACGTGGAGCGCGTGACACGCCTCATCAAGGTGAACGAGTACAAGCGACGCCAGGCGCCGATCGGCATTCGCATCACCCACCGCGCGTTCGGGCGCGATTGGCGCTACCCCATCACCTCGAAGTTCCGTGCTTAAATCCGGTCGACGATCGCATCGCCATCCGGGAGTCTTCATGAAGCAGATCACCGCCATCATCAAACCCTTCAAGCTCGAAGAGGTTCGCGAGGCGCTGGCCGAGGTCGGCGTGTCGGGGTTGACGGTCACCGAGGTCAAGGGATTCGGGCGCCAGAAGGGCCACACCGAGCTGTACCGCGGCGCGGAGTACGTGGTGGACTTCCTGCCGAAGGTGAAGATCGAGGTCGTGGTGAAGGATGCGGAAGTCGAGCGCTGCATCGATGCGATCGTGAAGGCGGCCAAGACCGGCAAGATCGGCGACGGCAAGATCTTCGTCACGCAGGTCGAGCAGGTGGTGCGCATCCGCACCGGCGAGACCGACGAAGCCGCGGTCTGACACAAAGAGCGCGCCGCGTCCGTCAGTCGGCGCCGGGCCGCCCCAAGCCGACGACGCCCCTCGGGGGAGGCGAGCGTAGCGAGCAAGGGGCCAACTTAGATGCGGCGCAGGTCGTCCGGCGCGCTGTCGCGTTGTGCCCGCTCGAGGGCATCGAGCAACGCGTCAGGATCTGCGCTCACGCGGACCATGTCGAGTTGATCGCGTGTGACGAAGCCAGACTCGATCGTGTGCGCCATCATCGCGACCAGCGGCTGAAAGTAGCCCTCGGTGTCGAGCAACCCGATCGGCTGGTCGTGGTAGCCGAGATGGCGCCAGCTCCACACCTCGAACAGTTCCTCGAAGGTGCCGATGCCGCCGGGCAGCGCGATGAACGCATCGCAGCCACTGGCCATCAGATGCTTGCGCTCGTGCATCGTGGTCACGACGTGCAATTGCGTCAGACCGGTGTGCCCGACCTCGCGCCGCATCAATGATTCGGGAATCACACCGGTCACGGCACCGCCGGCGGCCAGCGCGGCGTCGGCCACGCGACCCATCAGGCCAACGCGTCCGCCGCCATACACCATGTGCCAGCCGCGGCGGCCGATCGATGTACCGATGCGTTCGGCCGCTCGCAGATACTCGGGTCGACTGCCGTCTCGCGACCCGCAGTAGACGCACACGCGCAGGGCATTCGTCATCCTGCGCTCCACAGGCGCCACAACGCGCTCGCCCACAAGCAGCCCGCAGGTTACGAGCGCGAGCATCACGGCGGCGCTGCCGATGTCCTTGGCACGTTTGGACAACGGGTGCAGATCGGGTGATACACGGTCGACCACCGTTTCGATCGCCGAGTTGAGCAGTTCGACGATCAGCACCAGCATCACCGAGCCGACCAACAGCGCGCTCTCGATCCAGCTTTGTCCGAGCCAGACGGCGGCCGGCAACAGCACCAGCGCGATCACACACTCCTGGCGAAACGCGCTTTCGTGCCGCCAGGCCGCGCCGAGACCGGCGAGCGAGTAGCCGGTGGCGTGCACGATGCGCTCCAAGCCGCCACGGACCTTCTGCGGGTGCGTCATGACACCGATTGTGCCGGTGCCGGCTGCATCTCCCGTGAATCGACCAATTGCGTGCCGCACAGCGCATCGTGCAGGAACTGGCGGTCGGTGCGCAGCCTGGCGAGCATTGCATAGGCCAGCATGCCGACCGCCACGATGACCACAAACGCCAACGTGCTGCGAATGCCCGAGAAGTGCGCCGACGCCAGCGCCGGCAGGAACCACAGCCAACTCGCTGCATAGCGGGCGAATGCACGTGCCTGGCTCGGCGCGCCGCCGGCGCGAGTTTGCAATCGGATGTGCCAGGTCTTCATCGCCAGCGTCTGCCCGCTGCGCGACCAGAAGCCCGCAAAGTAGATGCCCAGCACGATAAACAGAAACAACTGCAGCCCGGTGCTGCCCTGCAGTGCATGGCGCTGCTGTGTCAGGCTCGAGTACAGGTAGCCCGCGGTCATCACCACGCCGAACAGCAACACCGATTCGTACACCATGCACGCCAGGCGGCGGCGGATGCTGGGTGCCACCGGGGCATCCAGCGGCTCACCGGCGGTCATGGGCGCGCGGCTGGGGCCGAGGCAGCCGGGCGCATGCCAGCCCCTTGCGGCCCGCGCCTGGGCAGCAAAGTGTTGCCATCGACGAAACCGGGTGTCGCGGCGATCTTTGGCATCCCCGCTTGCTGATGCGCGGGCGGGGTCGGCTGGCGCGTGACCAGCGTGGTGGTGGCACCAGGCGATGCCTGCACGACCGTTGGCGCCACGGGTCGCTTGGGCCCGTCGGAAGAGAGCGACGGGTTGGGCACGATATTGCGTTTGACACTGGCCTCGGGCGGAGGCTTGTGGCCAGACTTGGGTGCCTTGGGCTGAGTGTCTGCGCTGCTGCGGGTCGCCAGCGCCTGACGCTGGTCTTCGGGCAAGGCCTGGTAGGCCTGCCACCGGTCCTGGCGCTCTTGTTGCGGAAGCTGTTTCACCTCTTGGTAGTTCAACCGCGCTCGAGCGCGTTCGCTGGGCGTCATGCGGGCCCACTCACTCATGCGCGCCTGCAGCCGCTCCTGTTCGCTCGGCGGCAGCTTGGGGTAGCGCGCTGCAATGTCGAGCCACTTGGACTTGCGCGGCCCATCGATCGAAGCCCAATCGTTTTGCAGCGGAGCGAGCGTGGCCCTTTGCTGAGGCGACAGCGCCTGCCAAACAGGCCCGGGGGACTCGATGGGGGCGCGCTTTACCGGCGACGGTTGGGGCTGCGCCCACGCCGGCTGCCCAAACGCCAGCACCAGGGCGAGCACGATCCCGAGGCGCTGGCGCGCCGGCAAGGTCGGAGCGATCACCCAATCGATCACGGCAGCGTCACTCCGCCGCACGCGGTGACTTCAAAAACTCGGCGAAGCCGGGGTCGGTGTAGGCCTGCGGCGGGAGGTCGTCAGTGAGGATGGCTTCATCGATCTCGACCGCGGCACCGATCTGCTGTTCCAGGTAGGTGCGCTGGATCACGAACAAGCCGGCCAACAGCAGCGCCAGCGGAACCACCGAAGCCAACCGAAGCCACCACGACGGCGGGCCTGCCATCACCGCCGAGCCGTTGCCTTGGGCTTGCCAAGCGGGCGCCACCGACAGCTTGCGCAGCTGGCGCGCCCGGTCGACGGCCTGCTGTCGGGCCACGCGCAAGCGCTCGGTGATGTCGTTGGGCAGTTCGTCGGCGCGCTGGGTCAATCGGGCGGTGATACGCCGCCCGACCCGTGCCTCCAGCACGTCGGGATGCGGCGACAGCCCGGAGGCTGCGCGGAAAGTGGTTGTTTTGCGGCCGTTCATGGTTCGATTCCCTTGGCTCTCAGGGCTTTGGCCAGCGCATGGACCGCCCTGGAACAGTGGGTTTTGACGCTGCCCTCGGAACAACCCATGGCGGCGGCCGTCTCGGCCACATCGAGTTCCTCCCAGTAACGAAGCAGGAAAGCCTGGCGTTGACGCTGGGGGAGCTGTTCCACCTCTTGCTCGATCTGAAGCAGGATTTGAACCCGACCCACCGTGTCGGAGGCACTTTCGGTGCCCAGCGCGTCGTCGGCGACCTGCAGAGTCTCCAGCAGATCGAAATCCCCGGCGTCGCCCTCGACCTCGAAGTCCGAGAAGTTTTGCACCACCGCGTTGCGCACCCGCTGGCGGCGGAACCAATCCATCGTGGCGTTGGACAGGATGCGCTGGAACAGCAGCGGCAGTTCACCGATCGGGCGGTCGGCATACTTCTCGGCCAGGCGGATCATCGAGTCCTGCACGATGTCGAGCGCCGCCTCGTCGTCGCGCACGGCGTAGGCGGTTCGCTTGAACGCCCGTTTCTCGACGCTCTTGAGAAAATCGGACAGTTCGTGGTCGGTCGCCAATGCGCGAGACCGGGTGCGCAAGCCCCGGTTTTTTTGGGCGGCGGGATTATCGCACCGGGTTTTCGGCTATCCGCGGGGTCGCGAACATGCCCGCTGCGATGACATAATGCTGCTTCGCACAACGCAGTAAGGGTCATGTGCGTCGCCCGACGGCGGGCGAGTCGCCATGCACCGCGCAGGCTCCACATCCACCTCACGAGGGTGCGAGCAGGGGCACCGATGGTTTTTCGTTAGAGAAAATCACAGAGGTTCGAGATGGACATGTCTGCCGCGGAGATCAAGCGCGCCGCATCGGCGCCACCGCAAATCAACGCTTCCGGCGCCGAAACGATCAACGGCGCTGAAATCCTCGTGCGCTGTCTGCAAGCCGAAGGGGTCAAGTACCTCTGGGGCTACCCCGGTGGCGCGGTGTTGTACATCTACGACGCGCTGTACAAGCAGCAGGGCATCGAACACGTATTGGTGCGCCATGAGCAGGCGGCCGTGCACGCGGCCGATGGCTATGCGCGAGCCACTGGCGAAGTCGGCGTGGCGCTGGTCACGTCGGGCCCGGGCGTCACCAACGCGGTGACAGGCATCGCCACCGCGTACATGGACTCGATCCCGATGGTGATCATCACCGGCCAGGTGCCGACGCCGGCGATCGGTCTCGATGCGTTCCAGGAGTGCGACACGGTTGGGATCACACGGCCGATCGTCAAACACAACTTCCTCGTGAAAGACGTGCGCGAGCTCGCCGCCACGATGAAGAAGGCGTTCCACATCGCCCGCACAGGCCGGCCCGGCCCGGTGGTGGTGGACGTGCCGAAAGACGTGTCATTGCACACCACCGCCTTCAGCTACCCGGCCAAGGTGGAGATGCGCTCGTACAACCCGGTGCGCAAGGGCCACGGTGGACAGATTCGCAAGGCGTTGCAGTTGCTGCTGCAGGCCAAGCGTCCGTACATCTACACCGGCGGCGGCGTGGTGCTGGGCAACGCGGCGCCAGAGCTGCGTGAGCTGGCCGATTGGCTCGGGTTTCCGTGCACCAACACGCTGATGGGGTTGGGCGCGACGGCGTCGAACGACCCCAAGTTTCTCGGCATGCTGGGCATGCACGGCACCTACGAAGCCAACATGACGATGCAGAACTGCGACGTCCTGCTGGCCGTGGGGGCGCGCTTCGATGATCGCGTGATCGGCAACCCGGCGCACTTCTCGTCGGTGCAGCGCAAGATCGTGCACATCGACATCGACCCGTCGTCGATCTCCAAGCGCGTGAAGGTCGACATCCCGATCGTCGGCGACGTCAAAGACGTGCTGCGCGAGCTGATCGATCAGCTCAAGGAAGGGCAACAGAAGCCCGATGCGGTAGCACTCTCGGCTTGGTGGAGCCAGATCAACGATTGGCGCAAGCGCGAGTGCCTGGCCTACAAGCGCAGCACCGAAGTGATCAAGCCGCAGCAGGTGGTGGAGACGCTGTGGCAGCTCACGCGCAACAGCGACGTGTACATCACCTCCGACGTGGGCCAGCACCAGATGTGGGCCGCTCAGTTTTATGGCTTCAACGAGCCGCGCCGCTGGATCAATTCGGGCGGCCTCGGCACGATGGGCGTGGGGCTGCCGTACGCGATGGGCATCAAGCTCGCCAAGCCGCGAGGCGGACGTGTTCTGCATCACCGGCGAGGGTTCGATCCAGATGTGCATCCAGGAGCTGTCGACCTGCCTGCAATACAAGACGCCGGTGAAGATCGTGTCGCTGAACAACCGCTACCTGGGCATGGTGCGGCAGTGGCAGCAGATCGATTACGGCGGGCGCTACTCGCACAGCTACATGGACGCGTTGCCCGATTTCGTGAAGCTCGCCGAGGCATACGGCCATGTGGGCCTGCTGGTCGAGAAGCCGTCCGACGTGGAACCGGCGTTGCGCGAGGCCATCAAGTTGAAGGACCGCACGGTCTTTCTCGATTTCCGAACCGATCCCACCGAGAACGTCTGGCCGATGGTGCAGGCCGGCAAAGGCATCACCGAGATGCTGCTCGGTTCCGAGGACCTCTGAGCATTCGGGCCGGCGGTTTTCGCGGCGCTACCGTGCCGCGCGAGCCGGATGGTTCCAATCGTCGGAGGGTTGTTGCATTGAATTGACTTCGAAGAGCGTTGCCAAGGTCTGGCGGTTACCGCTGCCGGTGCTGAAGAGCGCGAAGGACGAAACCGACATGAAACACGTGATTGCCGTGTTGATGGAGAACGAACCGGGCGCGCTGTCGCGCGTGGTGGCCTTGTTTTCCGCGCGCGGCTACAACATTGAAAGCCTGACCGTGGCGCCGACCGAAGACCCGTCGCTGTCGCGCATGACGGTCGTGACCACCGGCTCCGACGAGGTGATCGAGCAGATCACCAAGCACCTGAACCGCTTGATCGACGTGGTGAAGGTGGTCGACCTCACCGAAGGCAGTTTTACCGAGCGCGAGCTGATGCTGATCAAAGTGCGTGCCGTCGGCAAGGAGCGCGACGAGATGAAGCGCATGGCCGACATCTTTCGCGGCCGCATCATCGACGTGACCGACAAGAGCTACACCATCGAGCTCACCGGCGACGCCGCCAAGCTCGATGCGTTCATCGACGCCGTGGACCGCGCGGCAATCCTGGAAACCGTGCGCACCGGCACCAGCGGCATCGGCCGCGGCGAACGAATCCTGCGCGTGTGAGACCTCGGGTCCACACACCATTCACCGAAGAGGAAGCACCATGAAGGTTTACTACGACAAAGACGCCGACCTGAGCCTGATCAAGGGCAAGAACGTCACCATCATCGGCTACGGTTCGCAGGGCCATGCCCATGCGCAGAACCTCAATGACAGCGGCGTGCGCGTCACAGTGGGCCTGCGCCGCGGCGGTGCGTCATGGTCCAAGGCCGAGAAGGCGGGCCTGAAGGTGGCGGCGATCGGCGACGCGGTGAAAGAGGCCGACGTGGTGATGATCCTGCTGCCCGACGAGCAGATTGCCGCGGTGTACCGCGAGGAAGTCGAACCCAACATGCGCCAGGGTGCGTCACTGGCGTTCGCCCATGGCTTCAACATCCACTATGGCCAGGTGGTGCCGCGCGCGGATCTCGACGTCTGGATGGTGGCGCCCAAGGCGCCGGGCCACACGGTGCGCAACACCTACGCGCAAGGCGGTGGCGTGCCGCACCTGATCGCGGTGCACGCCGACAAGTCGGGTAAGGCGCGCGACCTCGCGTTGAGCTACGCCGCGGCCAACGGCGGCGGCAAGGCCGGCGTGATCGAGACGAATTTCCGCGAGGAGACCGAGACCGATCTGTTCGGCGAACAGGCCGTGCTGTGCGGCGGCTGCGTCGAGTTGGTGAAGGCCGGTTTCGAGACGCTGGTCGAGGCCGGCTACGCGCCGGAGATGGCGTACTTCGAGTGCCTGCACGAACTGAAGCTGATCGTCGACCTGATGTACGAGGGCGGCATCGGCACCATGAACTACTCGATCTCCAACAACGCCGAGTACGGCGAGTACGTGTCCGGGCCCAAGGTGATCGGCGACGCGTCGCGCGCGGCCATGAAGAAGGCGCTGGACGACATCCAGACTGGCGAATACGCCAAGAACTTCATCCTCGAGAACCGCGCGGGCGCGCCCACCTTGCTGTCGCGGCGCCGCCTCACCGCCGAGCACCAGATCGAGGTCGTCGGCGAGAAGCTGCGCGCGATGATGCCCTGGATCAAGGCCAACAAGCTGGTGGACAAGAGTCGCAACTGATCGCGAACGGGCAGGGTGCGCGTACGGGCGCGCACCCATTGCGCCGTGCCAAGGCCAGCCCACAATCGCGCCACGATGAACGACCTGTCCCGCCCTGGCGTGCCCGACGACCATGCCGAGCCGGCGCCGCCGTTGTCGCCGCGGCGCAAGGGCATCTACATCCTGCCCAACCTGTTCACGGTGGCCGCCCTGTTCGGCGGCTTCTACGCCATCGTCATGGCGATGAACGACCGCTTCGACCTGGCGGCGATCGGCGTGTTCTGCGCCCTGGTGCTCGACAGCCTCGACGGCCGCGTGGCACGCATGACGCACACGCAGAGCGCGTTCGGCGAGCAGATGGACAGCCTGGCCGACATGGTGAGCTTCGGCGCCGCGCCGGCGCTCATCGTCTACGAGTGGGCGCTCAAGGGTCTTGGCAAGGCGGGATGGATCGCGGCCTTCGTGTACTGCGCATGCGCCGCGCTGCGGCTGGCGCGTTTCAACACCAACATCGGCGTCGTCGACAAGCGGTTCTTCCAGGGGCTGCCCAGCCCCGCCGCAGGCGCGCTGGTCACGGGCTTCATCTGGGTGCTCGACTCCTATGGCTTCAAGGACGCGCACCGCGTCGACTGGCTCGCCTGGACGGCGTTCGGCGTCACGCTCTATGCCGGGTTGACGATGGTCACCAACGTGCCGTTCTACAGCTTCAAAGACATCAGCATGAAGCGCTCGGTGCCGTTCATCGTGATCGTCGCCTTCGCGCTGGGTATCGCCGTGGTCAACATCGACCCACCGCTGGTGCTGTTCGCGGCCTTCTGCGCCTACGGCCTCTCCGGCTACGCCGTGTACGCCTACAAGCGATCCAAGGGCAGGCCCGTGAGCGTGATCGCCACCTCGACCGACGAGCCCGACGAAGCGGGCTTGCATCGACTGAACTGAAGCCGTGCTACATTCCGGCCCCATGACGTTCCGCATCACGACCGCGCTGGCGCTACTGCTAGGAGATCCACGGGCTCGTTGATCGTCCACGTCCACTCGTTTTCCGATCCAAACGGCCCGTATGCAACCCGCAGCGGGCCGTTTGGTTTTTGGAGCGCGGGTTGCGAACAGTTCACCTGAGGACAGCCATGTTGAAGCAACCGCAGACCAAGTACCGAGCTTTCGCCCCCGTCGCCCTGGCCGACCGCACCTGGCCCGATGCCGTGCTGGCGCGCGCGCCCCTGTGGTGCAGCGTCGACCTGCGCGACGGCAACCAGGCGCTGATCGAGCCGATGGACGGCGATCGCAAGCTGCGCATGTTCAACATGCTGCTGAAGATCGGCTTCAAGGAGATCGAGGTCGGGTTTCCGTCCGCGTCGCAGACCGATTTCGACTTCGTGCGCTTGTTGATCGAGCGCAATCTCGTACCCGACGATGTGACGATTCAGGCGCTGACGCAAGCGCGGCCCGAATTGATCGAGCGCACGTTCGAGTCGCTGCGCGGCGCCAAACGCGCGATCGTGCACCTGTACAACGCCACCGCGCCCGTGATGCGCCGGGTGGTCCTGGGACTGGACGAGGACGGCATCGTGCAGTTGGCCACCACGCATGCGCGTCAGATCCGCGACCTGGCCGCGCGTCAACCGGAGACGGACTTCGTCTTCCAGTACTCGCCGGAAATGTTCTCTGGCACCGAGCTCGCGTTCACGAGGCGTGTGATCGATGCGGTGACCGATGTGTGGCAGCCGACGCGCGACCGCAAGTGCATCATCAACTTGCCGTCCACGGTCGAGCACAGCACGCCCAACATCTTTGCCGACATGATCGAGTGGACGCACAGGCACATCGCGCGGCGCGATGCCATCGTGCTGTCGGTGCACCCGCACAACGACCGCGGCACGGGCACGGCGGCCGGCGAGTTTGCGTTGATGGCCGGCGCCGATCGCATCGAAGGCTGTCTGTTCGGCAACGGCGAGCGCACCGGCAACGTCGATCTGGTGAACATCGCGCTCAACCTGTACACGCAGGGTGTGGCGCCCGGCCTGGAGTTCTCTGACATCGACGAGGTGCGACGCTGCGTCGAGCATTGCAATCAATTGCCGGTGCACCCGCGGCACCCATACGCCGGCGATCTGGTCTACACCTCGTTCTCCGGCTCGCACCAGGACGCGATCAAGAAGGCATTCGCCGCGCGGCGCGAGGGCGAGATCTGGGAGATGCCGTATCTGCCGATCGACCCGAAGGACCTCGGCCGCAGCTACGACGCGGTGATCCGCGTCAACAGCCAGTCGGGCAAGGGCGGCATCGCCTACCTGCTGGAGCATGAGTACGGGCTGGAGTTGCCACGCCGGCTGCAGATCGAGTTCAGCCGCGTCGTTCAATCCGTGACCGACGACACCGGCAAGGAGGTCGACGCGGCGCAGATCAAGGCGATTTTCGACCGCGAGTACGACCTCGAGAATCCTGCCGTGGCACAGGTCGCGATCGGCCAGACCGCCGACGGCATGGTCACGGTACAGGCCGAACTGCGCGGGGCCGATGGGGCTATCCGAACCGTGCACGGCGTCGGCAACGGGCCGATCGATGCATTCGTGGGCGCGCTGGAGCATCAAGGGCAGCCGGTTCGCGTGCTCGACTACCACGAACACGCCATTGCCAGCGGCGCCGATGCGCGCGCGGTCGCCTACGTGGAGCTGCGCATCGGCGAGCACACGCTGTTCGGCGTGGGTGTGCATCGCAACATCGTCACGGCGTCATTGAACGCCGTGGTGTCGGGCGTACGGCGCGCGCAGACACGCTCCGCGGCGTCGCAGGGCGCTTCGGTTCACGCATAACATCGGCGCCACGACGCAGCAGGAGTTCGCCATGGCCGACAAACTCATCATCTTCGACACCACCTTGCGCGACGGCGAGCAGTCTCCCGGTGCGTCGATGACGCGCGAAGAGAAGCTGCGCATCGCACGCCAGCTCGAGCGTTTGCGCGTCGACGTGATCGAGGCCGGTTTCGCGGCGTCCTCCAATGGCGACTTCGAGGCGGTGAAGGCGATTGCCGACGTGGTGCGCGAGAGCGTCGTCTGTTCGCTGGCGCGCGCCAACGACCGCGACATCTCGCGCGCGGCCGAGGCGCTGAAAGGCGCGGCGCGTGCGCGCATCCACACCTTCATCGCCACCAGTGCGCTGCACATGGAGAAGAAGCTGCGCATGACGCCCGACCAGGTGTACGAGCAGGCCAAGCAGTCGGTGCGCTTTGCGCGCAAGCTGTGTGACGACGTGGAGTTCTCTCCCGAAGACGGCTACCGCTCCGACGTCGACTTCCTGTGCCGCGTGCTGGAGATGGCGATCAAAGAGGGTGCGACCACGATCAACATCCCGGACACGGTCGGCTACGCGATCCCCGAGCTGTACGGCGGCTTCATCAAGACGCTGCGCGAGCGCATCCCCAACGCCGACAAGGCAGTCTGGTCGGTGCATTGCCACAACGACCTGGGCATGGCGGTGGCCAACTCGCTGGCCGGCGTGAAAATCGGCGGCGCACGTCAGGTGGAGTGCACCATCAATGGGCTCGGCGAGCGCGCCGGCAACTGCTCGTTGGAAGAGGTGGTCATGGCGGTGCGCACGCGGCGTGACCACTTCGGACTCGAACTCGGCATCGACACGTCGCAGATCGTGCCTGCATCGCGCATGGTGAGCCAGACCACAGGGTTCGTTGTTCAGCCCAACAAGGCCGTGGTCGGCGCTAACGCATTCGCGCATGCCTCCGGCATCCACCAAGATGGCGTGCTGAAGGCGCGCGACACCTACGAGATCATGCGCGCCGAGGACGTCGGCTGGACCGCCAACCGCATCGTGCTCGGCAAGTTGTCGGGCCGCAACGCGTTCAAGCAACGTTTGCATGAACTCGGCATCGCGATGGAATCGGAGGCCGACATCAACGCGGCGTTCGCGCGCTTCAAGGACCTGGCAGATCGCAAGAGCGAGATCTTCGATGAGGACATCCTGGCCCTGGTCAACGATGAGACCGTCACCCATCAGCGCGAGCACTACCGGCTGCTGGCCCTGAGTCAGCACAGTGAAACCGGCGAACGACCGCATGCCCGGGTGAGTTTCGCCATCGGCGAGACCGAACACGCCACCGAAAGCGACGGCAACGGGCCGGTCGATGCCAGCTTGAAAGCCATCGAGTCCAAGGTGTCGTCGGGCGCCGAACTGCTGCTGTATTCGGTGAACGCCATCACCAGCGGCAGCACGGAGTCGCAGGGCGAGGTGACGGTCCGGCTGCAGCTGGGCGGGCGTATCGTCAACGGCGTCGGCGCCGATCCCGACATCGTCGTGGCTTCTGCCAAGGCCTACCTGGCTGCGCTGAACAAGCTCCATCACGGCCCAGAACGGGTGCCGGCGCAGGGGTGAGGTGACGTTGCCGAACCGGCTTTTCCAACCTGCGGGAGAACGCTGAAAACCACCGTGCGGAATCCGCGCTGACCACCTACTTGAGGAAAATTACCTAAGTTCTTGATATTGCCTACGTTCTGAGCCGCCGATACACTCCCCGACGTCGGTGAAGCTTGCCGATGCGTTCATCGGTGGCCATGAAAACAGGAATTCGAGGCATGTCGTTGGGAATTGGGCGTGGGTTCTGGGCGGCCGGTTTGGCCGCCTTCGTTTGTTGCCTGTCCGCCAACCCGGCCCTCGCGGCAGGTGAAAGCCCGGCGGCACGCAGCACGGTCAAATCCGCCTCTGGCAATGCGACGGCTTCGGTCAAGCCCCGAAAGGTGCGAGCCGTTCCCGCGCGCCCGTCGCTGGCGCAAAAGCAGGGCCTGCGCGGCACCGACGATCCGCTCGATCTGCGCTCCAGCGTCGCGCTGGTCATGGACCAGGACACCGACGAAGTCCTGTTCAGCAAGAACGCCGAGGCAGTCCTGCCGATCGCGTCGATCACCAAACTGATGACCGCCATGGTCGTGCTCGATGCCGAGCAGCCGATGGACGAGTCGCTCAAGGTCACCAAGGTCGCTCTGGACACCCCGCGCAACAACCGTTCGCGGCTGCGCGTCGGCGCCGAGTTGAGCCGCGGCGAGCTGATGCACCTTGCGCTGATGTCTTCTGAGAACCGGGCGGCCTATGCGATCGGTGCCGCGTACCCAGGTGGCATGCCCGCGCTGGTCGAGGCGATGAACCAGCAAGGCACGCGAACTCGGCATGAACGATTCGCACTTCGTCGAACCCACGGGCTTGTCGGCCGACAATCGCTCGAGCGCTCACGATCTCGCGCTGCTCGTCAAGGCGGCCTACCAGAACCCGGTGCTGCGCGAGTACTCCACCGCGCCGGATGCCTCGGTGCCGGTGGGCAAGCGTCTGGTGCAGTTCCGCAATACCAATTCGCTCGTGCGCAGTCCGCTCTGGGAGATCGGTCTACAAAAGACCGGCTACATCTCCGAGGCCGGTCGCTGCGTGGTGATGCAGGCCCACCTCGCGGGTCGCAAACTGATCATGGTGCTGCTCGACTCGACCGGACGCTACACGCGCGTAGGCGATGCCGAACGCATCCGGCGCTGGCTCGACGCGCGACCAGCGGTACCGTCGGTGCCTGCGTCGCTTCCGCCGGCCGCGAGCGTCACACCGAAGCTCGATTCAGCGGCGGTGACCGAGCGCGAGGGAGATCTGGGCCGCAGTGGCTCGGACACGTTCTAACCAGGACTCTTCGAGGCGGTCGGCCGGAGCCGACACCGACAAGCCAGCGACCAAGCTGGATTGATCGTCGAAGATCCCCGCTGCAAAGCAGCGCACGCCCAGTTCCAGTTCTTCGTCGTCGCGCGCGACCGCGGTCTGGCGCACCTGCGACAGCTCGCGCTCCAGTCTTGGCAGATCGGTGATGCTGTTGCGCGTGTGGCCGGCCAGGCCGGTGCGCGTGGCATAGGCCCGCACGCGCTGGGGATCGTCGAACGCCAGGAACAGTTTGCCCACGGACGTGAGATGCAGCGGTGCACGGCCGCCGACCGCCCGAACAACCTGCATGCCCGAGCGTTCGCTGTAGGTGCGTTCGATGTAGACGATCTCGTCGCCCTGGCGCACCGACAGGTTCACCGGCTGGTGCGTCAGCTTGTGCAGCTCGCGCATCGGCCCGAGAGCCGCGTCGCGGACATCGAGACGCGCCTTCACCAGATTGCCCAACTCCAACAAGCGCATGCCAAGGCGGTAGTTGCCGGGTTCGGGGCGGTCGACGAAGCGGCCGATCACCAGGTCGTTGAGGATGCGATGGGCCGTCGATGGGTGCAGGCCGGTGCGCTCGGTGAGCTGCTTCAGGGGAACCGGGTCGGGATGTGAGGCGAGCACGTCCAGCAGATCGAACATGCGTTCGATCACTTGGATCGTGGGCGTCGGCGCGGGCTTGCCCGGCACAGGAGGGGTTTGCTTTCCGGACATGGAAGGTCATTCTGCATGATGGAAGGCCTGCCCGGTAGCCTATGACAGGCAGTTAGACGGCGCGAGCCGCGCGCACGCCGGCGCGAACCGAGCCTTCCAGCGTGGCCGGGTACGGCCCTTCCACGTAGTCGCCTGCCGCCAACAGACCGCCGGCGATGACCATTGGCGGCCTGAGCATGTGGGCGGTGCAAGCGAACGTGGCTCGGCGCTCCATCGCCGTGTGCAACACCTCAGGCATCGCGGCCGGAAACGACTGCGGCAACGCACTGAGCGCCTGCCGCTGAACGGCCTCGGCCATGGCGTCCACGCCGCGTTCGAGCCACGGCCGCGCCCCGCTGACGACGAAGGCCACCAGGCCGGCGTGTTGGCCGAGCAGTTCGAGGTCGAACGCGAACTGCGCAGGGTGATCAGCGCTGCCGCGAAGCGACACCATCGGCCGGGGCAGCGGCGATGCGCTGCGCTTGATGTACACGGTGCCGATGGGTTCATAGGTCAGTGCCGCCGCCTGCAGCGCCCACTCGGCATTGAATGGCGCTGCGAGCCGTGCCGCTTCGACAGCGCTGCTCGCGAGGATCACGGCATCGAACGGCTCGCTGTCGACGCGCCAGGCGCCGTCTGTTCGCTCGATCGATTGAACGCGGTGCGCGAGCCGTCGAGCAGCACCATGGATCTCGAGCCACCTGAGCGCCGGTGATGGAAAGAGCTTCGACAAGCCAACCCGTGGCAGCAGCAGGTCGGAGCCACCCGGTGCGCCGAACAGGGCGTCGTTGAGCACACGCAGGAACACAGTGGCGCTGGCCTGCGAAGACGGGGTGTTGAGTGCGGCGATGCACAGCGGCTCGATCAACTCAGCGCGCACGCGTGGCGGCAACGCATCGCACAACTGCTCGACCGTGTCGACGCCAGGGTTGCGCATGCCGTTGCGCTGCCATACAAGTGCCTGCCTCAGCAGGGCCCAGCGGTCATTCCACGACCAGCCGCGCGCGCGCAGCACTGCCCATGCAAATACCACGCGAGCCGGCCCGTGTGGCATGCGCAGTCCGTTGCCGTCGGGATACATCAACTCCAACGGTCGGCGTTCGAGCACGCCCTGCGGCTCCTGGTCCACCAGGCGCATCAAACGCAGCGTTTCGCGATAGGCGCCGATCAGGATGTGTTGGCCATTGTCGAGCTCGGCCGTACGCGGCACTGGCACGCTGCGCGCGCGCCCGCCGGCTTGCGCCGCCATGTCGAACAGCGCCACGCGGTGCCCCAGGTCGGTCGCTTGCACCGCGGCGGCAAGGCCCGCCCACCCGGCGCCCACCACGGCGACGTGCTTGCACGTGGCGGTCACGTCAATGGCCGCGCCACTGCGTGCGGGCGGCGATCCACAGCTTGCGCAGCGGCGTCAGCGAGGTGCGCTGGTGCAACACCTGGAAGCCGTCTTCCTCGATCTCGTCAAGCAGCGTGCGGTAGATGTTGGCCATCATCAGGCCGGGCCGCTGCGCCTCGCGGTCGACCTCGGGCAACAGTGCGAACGCCTCGTCATAGGTTCGCTGCGCGCGCTCGGCCTGGAAGCGCATCAGCGCGGTGAAGCGGTCGCTGTAGCCCCATGGCGCCTGGCGCGTGAGGATCTCGGAGGCCTTCACGTCGAAGCGCTGCATTTCGTCCATTGGCAGGTAGATGCGTCCGCGGCGCGCGTCGTCGCCGACGTCGCGAATGATGTTGGTCAGCTGCAGCGCCTGGCCCAGCTTGTGCGCATAGATCACGGTTTCTTCACTGCGGCGGCCGAAGATCGTCGCGGCCACTTCACCGACGACGCCGGCGACCAAATGGCAATAGCGCTGCAGACCGGCAAAGTCGAGGTATCGCGTCTGCTCGAGGTCCATCTGGCAACCGTCGATCACCGCTGACAGGTGAGCCGCGGTGATCCGATTCGCGCGGGTGTGCGGCATCAGCGCCTTGGTCACCGGATGCGTGGGTTGATCTGCAAACGCACTGGCCACTTCCTGGCGCCACCACGCCAACTTGGTGGCTGCGACGCCGCGATCGGTCGTGTCGTCGACCACATCATCGACTTCGCGGCAGAAGGCGTAGAACGCCGTGATCGCCGCGCGCTTGGGCGGCGACAGGAACATGAACGCGTAGTAGAACGACGAGCCGCTTTGCGCCGCCTTGTCCTGAACGTATTGCTCCGGCGTCATGACAGCCGTGCCGGCGAGAACCAATCGCTCGAGTAGCGCACGCTGCGCCACACCAGCAGCGGCACGTCGCGCTTGCGCAGGCGGGGGCGGTTGGACATCGAGGCGTGGTCCATGCGCGCAATTTTCTCAAGGATGCGCCATCCGCCATGCACCACGAACCGCAGTTCCCAGCCGGCACGGCCCGGCACACGCAGCGGCAGTGGAGCGCCTTCGGCCATCAGCGAGGCCGCCCAATGCACGAGCTCACGCACCAAGGCGCGCGCCGCCGGCGTGTCGGGCAACGGTGCGCCGTCGGCGATCACCACGCCGTGACGGCTCGCATCGGTCTGCGGTACGTAATTGCGCCCGCGCGGCAGGTCGATGCTGAGGTCTTGCCAGAAGTTGATCAGCTGCAACGCCGAGCACACGGCGTCGGCCTGGTGCAGCGACAGGGGATCGTCGAGTCCGTAGAGTTGCAGCAGCAGGCGCCCGATGGGGTTGGCCGACCGGTTGCAATAGTCCAGCAGGGCATCGCGATCACGATAGGGCGGGTTGCGCACGTCTTGCTCGAATGCGTCCAGCAGCGCGTGCAGCAGGCCCGGTGTGAGCCGGTGGTCTCGCAGCGCCGTGGCGAGCGGCGAAAAGATGCCGGGCCACTGCGGCGAGCGCGGCCCGATGTCGGCCGAGGTCGCCAAACTGGCTGTGAGCGCCGCCCGGTACCGCGCCAGTTCGGCCAGGCGCTGGTCGGGTCCGGCGTCACCCTCGTCGGCGATGTCATCGGCGGTGCGTGCGAAGGCGTAGATGGCCCGCACCGGTGCGCGCAGGCGGGGCGGACACAGCCACGACGCGACCGGAAAGTTTTCGTAATGACCCACGCCCACGGGGGCGCATTGTCCCGGTTGTGGAGATCCGGTTTGACACGGCCAGGGTGGGCTCATACATTACTGACCGGTCAGTCAGTAAAAATCTACCCAACACGACCCTCCCGCCGCCATGAATGCTGCCTTTCGACCGTTTCCCTCCGTCGTTGCTTTCGTCGCGGTCGTGCTGCTTGGGGCCTGCAGTGCCGCGCCGCCGCCCGAGGAGCCGGTGCGGGCCGTGCGCACCATGACGCTGTCTGCCACCAGCGCCGGCGGCGAGCATGAATACGCGGCGGACATCCGGGCACGCACCGAATCGCGCCTGGGCTTTCGCATCGGCGGCAAAGTGCTCGCGCGTTCGGCCAATCTGGGCGATGCGGTGCGAGCGGGTCAGGTGCTGGCGCAACTCGATCCGGGCGATCTCAAGTTGGGCCAAGAGGCTGCCCAAGCCGCATTGGGTGCGGCCAAGGCCAGCTACGAGTTCAGCGAGGCCGAGTTCAAGCGATTCAAGGAGTTGAGGGAGCAGAACTTCATCAGCGGCCTGGAACTGGAACGCCGCGAAACCGCACTGAGCGCAGCGCGGGCGCAGTACGAACAGGCTCGCGCCCAAGCCAACGTGCAGGGCAACCAGACCCGCTATGCGACGCTGAGCGCCGACGCATCGGGCGTGATCACCGGTGTTGACGCCGAGCCAGGTGCGGTCGTGGCCGCCGGCGCGTCGGTCGTTCGATTGGCTCACGACGGCCCGCGCGACGTGGTGTTCAACGTGCCTGAGGACCGCGTGGCCGAATTGCGGGCTTTGACTGGCAAGACAGGCGCGCTGAAAGTCCATGTCTGGAACGACGGGCAGGTACCGCATTGGCGCCACCGTGCGCGAAATCGCCGCCGCGGCCGACCCCGCGACCCGCACCTTCGTCGTGAAAGCCGACGTCGGCCGTGCCGACCTGCGCCTCGGGCAGACAGCCAGCGTCAAGGTCGAGATGCCGCGCGTGGCCGGTCTGATCAAGTTGCCGTTGACCGCCGTGTTCGAGGCCAAGGGCGAGCCCGCGGTGTGGGTCGTCGACAAGGCCAGCATGACGGTGAAGCAGCAACGCGTGCGCGTGGCCGGCGCAGAAGGCAACGAGGTGGTGCTGGCGGGCGGCGTGAACGCCGGCGAGACCGTGGTCGTGGCCGGCGTTCACGTGCTCACCGCGGGGCAGAAGGTGCGTCTGTACGCCGAGCGCGCGACCACGGCCGTGAATGGCGCCGTCGCGTCCTCGCGCTGAAGCGGAAGCGCCGGACATGTCGAGCGTCATTGCCGCGACCGCGACGCCGTCGTCGCGTTTCAACATCTCGCGCTGGGCGCTCGAGCATCCGGCGCTGACGCGCTACCTGCTGATCGTTCTGATGGCGCTCGGCTTCGCGTCGTACTTTCAGCTCGGCCAGGACGAAGACCCGCCGTTCACCTTTCGTGCGATGGTCGTGCAGGCCTTCTGGCCCGGTGCGAGTGCGCAGCAGATGGCCGAGCAGGTGACCGACAAGATCGAGAAAACGCTGCAGGAAGCGCCGCACGCCGACATCATCCGCAGCTACACCAAGCCCGGCGAGTCGCTGACCATTCTTCAGCTTAAGGACAGCGCGCCGCCGAGGGAGGTGGCCAACACCTGGTACCAGGTGCGCAAGCGCGTCGGCGACATGCGCAACACGCTGCCGCAGGGCGTGATCGGCCCGGTGTTCAACGACGACTTCGGCGACGTTTACGGCTCGATTTACGCGCTGGCGGCCGACGGCTTCAGCGACGAGGAGTTGCGCGTGTTCGCCGACGACGTGCGCTCGGCCCTTCTGCGCGTGCCCGATGTCGCCAAGGTCGAGATGTTCGGCGCGCAGCCGGAGAAACTCTTCATCGAGATTTCGCACAAGCGTTTGGCACAGCTCGGTCTGGACATGAGCCAGGTGATCGCGCAGCTCGGTGCCCAGAACGCCGTGGAGGGCGCAGGCGTGTTGAACGCCGGCACGCAGAATCTTCAAGTGCGGGTCGCCGGCGCTTTTGATTCAGTCGACGAGCTGCGTCGGTTCCCGATTCGCGCCATCAACCCGGCCACCGGCGTGGCGAGCAACCTGCGCTTGAGCGACATCGCCGAGATCCGGCGCGGCACAGTCGACCCGCCGGCGGTGAAGGTGCGCCACCAGGGCAAGGCCGTGATCGCGCTGGGCGTGTCGATGGCCAAGGGAGGCGACATCGTTGCGCTCGGTGAGGCCCTGCGCGAGAAAACCGACGAGCTGAAGCGAGACCTGCCGGCCGGCATCGAGATGATGCAGGTGCAGGATCAGCCCCGCTCGGTGTCGCGCTCGGTGGGTGAGTTCGTGCGCGTGCTGCTCGAGGCCATCGTGGTGGTGCTCGGCGTGAGCTTCATCAGCCTGGGGTTGCACACCAAGCCACTGCGCATCGACATCTGGCCCGGCCTGGTGGTGGGCATCACGATCCCGCTGGTCTTGGCCATCACCTTCGTGACGATGCTCTATTGGGGCGTGGGTCTGCACAAGATCTCGCTCGGCTCGCTGATCATTGCACTGGGGCTGCTCGTCGACGACGCGATCATTGCAGTCGAGATGATGGTGCGCAAACTCGAAGAGGGCTACGACAAGGCGCGAGCCGCCACCTTCGCCTACGAGATCACGTCGATGCCGATGCTGACCGGCACGTTGATCACTGCGGCGGGTTTCCTGCCGATCGGTCTCGCACGCTCGACGGTCGGCGAATACACCTTCGCGATCTTCGCCGTCACCTCGGCCGCGCTGGTGATCTCGTGGCTTGCATCGGTGTACTTCGTGCCCTACCTCGGCGCCGCGTTGCTGCGCACCAAGAGCCGCGCACACTCTGGCGAAGCACACGAATTGTTCGACACGCCGTTCTACTCGCGCTTCCGGGCCATGGTGAACTGGTGCGTGCAGCACCGCTGGATCACGATCGGTCTGACGCTGCTCACGTTCGCGCTCGGATTGGCCGGCATGGGCCGCGTGCAGCAGCAGTTCTTTCCCGATTCGAGCCGGCCCGAGATCCTGGTGGATCTGTGGCTGCCTGAGGGCTCGACGATCCAGGAGACCGAGGCCGTGGCGCGCCGCTTCGAGGCTCGGATGATGAAGGAGCCGGGCCTCGAGACCGTCAGCGTGTGGATCGGCTCGGGCGTGCCGCGCTTCTATTTGCCGCTGGACCAGATCTTTCCGCAGACCAACGTGTCGCAGAGCATCCTGCTGGCCAGGGACATCGAGCAGCGCGAGGCCTTGCGCAAGCGCCTGCCGGCCCTGCTGGCCGAGGAGTTCCCCGAGGTGCGCGGCCGCGTGAAGTTGCTGCCCAACGGGCCACCGGTGCCTTACCCGGTGATGTTCCGAGTGATGGGTCCCGATGCGCGCGAGGTGCGCGTATGGGCCGACGAAGCACGGGCGATTCTCGCCACCGATCCGGCGATGCGCGGTGTCAACGACAACTGGAACGAGTCGATCAAGTCGCTCAAGCTGGAGATCGACCAGGACAAGGCGCGCGCGATCGGCGTCACCAGCCAATCGGTGGCGCAATCGTCACGCACCATCCTGTCGGGCACCACGATCGGGCAGTATCGCGAGGGCGACAAGCTGGTCGACATCGTGTTGCGCCAGCCCAAGGAGGAGCGCAACGCGATCACCGACCTCGGCAGCGCCAACCTGCCGACCGCGAGCGGGCGCTCGGTGCCGCTGACGCAGGTTGCCAAGGTCGGCTTCGGCTTTGAGCCGGGCGTGATCTGGCGCGAGGGGCGCAAGTTCGCCGTCACCGTGCAGGGCGACGTGATCGATGGCATCCAGGGTCCGACCGTCACGCATCGCATCTGGCCGAAGCTCGCAGAACTGCAGAAGCGCATGCCGCCGGGTTACTCGATCCAGATCGCGGGGGCGGTGGAAGAAAGCAGCAAGGGGCAGGGTTCGATCGCGGTCGGCGTGCCGGTGATGTTGTTCATCATGCTCACGCTGCTGATGCTGCAGTTGCAGAGCTTTTCGCGTTCGGTGCTGGTGTTTCTCACGGCGCCGCTGGGGATGGCCGGCGTGGCTGCTGCGCTGTTGCTGTTGAACCGTCCGTTCGGCTTCGTCGCACTGCTCGGCGTGATCGCATTGATGGGCATGATCATGCGCAACTCGGTGATCCTGATCGACCAGATCGAGCAGGACCGCAAACGCGGCGTCGATGCCTGGAACGCCATCGTCGAGGCGGCGGTGCGGCGCTTCCGGCCGATCGTGCTCACGGCCGCGGCCGCCGTGCTGGCGATGATCCCGCTGTCGCGCAGCGTGTTCTGGGGGCCGATGGCGGTGGCCATCATGGGCGGCCTGATCGTGGCCACGGCGCTGACCTTGCTGGCGCTGCCAGCCATGTATGCCGCGTGGTTTCGCGTCAAGCGCGAGACACCGGCATCCGCATGACGGGCGCGGTTCCGCTGGCGCCGCGCCGATGGGCGGCCGCCGGCTAGAATCGCGCACTCTCAAGGACCGTGCGCGAACCGCGTGCCGAGAAGGCGCGAGGCAGGCGCTGTCGGTCCGCCGGGCGCGGGTGGCGAAATTGGTAGACGCACCAGGTTTAGGTCCTGACGCCCTCACCGGCGTGCCGGTTCGAGTCCGGCCCCGCGCACCAGAACACTTGCAACACTGAAGCCCAACATGGCCGTTCAAATCGAAACCCTAGAAAAACTCGAGCGCCGCATCACCCTGACGGTGCCTGCGCAGGAAATCACCGCCGAGGTGGAGTCGCGCCTGAAGAAGCTGTCGCGCACCGTGCGCGCCGACGGCTTCCGCCCGGGCAAGGTGCCGCTGTCGGTGGTGGCGCAACGCTACGGCGCCTCGGTGCAGTACGAAGTGATGAACGACAAGATCGGGGCGGCGTTCGAACAGGCGGCCAACGAAGCCAAGCTGCGCGTCGCGGGCATGCCGCGAATCACGCCGAAAGACGGCGCGCCCGAGGGCAGCGTGTCGTTCGACGCGACCTTCGAGGTCTATCCGGAGGTCAAGATCGGCGATCTGTCCGGCGCCGAGGTCGAGCGCGTGGGCTGCGAGGTGGATGACGCGGCGATCGACCGCACGATCGACATCCTGCGCAAGCAGCGTCGCACGTTCAACCAACGGCCGGCCAGCGAGGGCGCCGCCGAGGGCGACCGCGTGACGATCGACTTCGAGGGCAAGATCGACGGCGAGGGTTTTGCCGGCGGCAAGGCCGAGGCCTTTGCGTTCGTGATCGGCGAAGGCCAGATGCTCGAACAGTTCGACAAGGCCGTGCGTGGCATGCAGGTAGGCCAATCCAAGACCTTCCCGCTGAAGTTCCCGGACGACTACGGCAGCAAGGATGTCGCCGGCAAGGAAGCCGACTTCATGGTCACGATGAAGAAGATCGAGGCGCAGCACCTGCCCACCGTCGACGAGGCGTTCATCAAGTCGCTGGGCATCGGCGCGGCCACCAACGAGGCGCTGCGCGCCGACGTGCGCAAGAACCTGGAACGCGAGGTCAAGTTCCGCGTGCTGTCACGCAACAAGGGTGCGGTGATGGATGCGCTGGTCAAGCTGTCCGAACTCGAAGTGCCCAATTCGCTGGTGGCCGCCGAGGTCGACCGCATGACAGCAGCCGCACGCGAAGACTTGAAGCAACGCGGCGTGAAAGACGCCGACAAGGCGCCGATCCCGGCCGAGATCTTTCAGGCGCAGGCGGAGCGGCGCGTGCGCCTGGGACTTGTGGTGGGCGAACTGGTGCGCCAGCAGAGTCTGCAGGCCAAGCCCGATCAGCTGCAGGCCCACATCGAGGAGCTGTCGCAAAGCTACGAGAAACCCGCCGAGGTGATGCGCTGGTACCTGTCTGACCGCAAGCGCATGGCCGAAGTCGAGGCGGTGGTGGTGGAATCCAACGTGACGCAGCATGTGCTCGGCAAGGCCAAGGTGGTCGACAAGCAGCTGGCGTTCAGTGATCTGATGGAGCAGTGACATGAGTTTTTCGGAGACCACCGGCCTCGGCATGGTGCCCATCGTCATCGAGCAGTCGGGGCGCGGCGAGCGCGCCTACGACATCTACAGCCGCCTGTTGCGCGAGCGCATCGTGTTCCTGGTCGGCGGGATCAACGACGCCACCGCCAACCTGGTGGTGGCGCAGCTGTTGTTCCTCGAGAGCGAGAACCCCGACAAGGACATCTTCCTGTACATCAACTCGCCTGGCGGCAGCGTCAGCGCGGGGCTGTCGATCTACGACACGATGCAGTTCATCAAGCCCGACATTTCAACGCTTTGTCTGGGCATGGCCGCCAGCATGGGATCGTTCCTGCTGATGGCGGGCGCTGCGGGCAAGCGCGCTGCGCTGCCGAACTCGCGCGTGATGATCCACCAGCCCTCCGGTGGTGCACAGGGCCAGGCGGCCGACATCGAGATCCAGGCGCGCGAAATCCTCAAGACGCGCGAGCAACTCAATCGCATCTACTCCGAGCGCACCGGTCAGCCCGTGGAGAAGATCGCGGCCGACATGGAGCGCGACTACTGGATGTCGCCCGCCGAGGCCAAGGCCTACGGCCTGATCGACCAGGTGCTCGACAAGCGTGCGTAATCCACGCTAGCAAGTGAGCCTTGCGGCCCCGCCTGTGGCCGCTGTCAAACAGGGGTTCGCCGTGCATGACATATCATTGATTCACTGGAATTCCTGCGGCTGATCGACGCGTACACACTCCATGGCCGACAAGAAGGGCGCCACTGGCGAGAAGGTCCTGTACTGCAGCTTCTGCGGCAAGAGCCAACACGAGGTCAAGAAGCTCATTGCCGGCCCGTCTGTGTTCATCTGCGATGAATGCATCGAGCTGTGCAACGACATCATTCGAGACGAGGCCCCGGCCGACTCCAGCGCCACGCGCGCCGCAAAGTCCGAGCTGCCCACACCGGTGGAGATCAAAGGCATCCTCGACCAGTACGTGATCGGGCAGGAGATCGCCAAGCGCACGCTGTCGGTGGCGGTGTACAACCACTACAAGCGGCTGAAGCACCTGGGCGGCAAAGACGACGTCGAGCTGACCAAGAGCAACATCCTGCTCATTGGCCCCACCGGCTCCGGCAAGACGCTGCTGGCGCAGACGCTGGCGCGGTTGCTCAACGTGCCGTTCGTGATTGCCGACGCCACCACGTTGACCGAAGCGGGCTACGTCGGCGAAGACGTCGAAAACATCATCCAGAAGCTGCTGCAGAACTGCAACTACGACGTCGAGCGCGCGCAGCGCGGCATCGTCTACATCGACGAGATCGACAAGATCAGTCGCAAGTCCGACAACCCCAGCATCACGCGCGACGTGTCGGGCGAGGGCGTGCAGCAGGCGCTGCTCAAGCTGGTCGAAGGCACGATGGCGTCGGTGCCGCCGCAAGGTGGCCGTAAGCATCCGAACCAGGATTTCTTGCAGATCGATACAACCAACATCCTCTTCATCTGCGGTGGCGCGTTCGACGGCCTGGAAAAGGTGATCCAAAACCGCACCGAGCGCTCGGGCATTGGCTTTGGCGCAACAGTGCACAGCAAGACCGAGAAGCGAGCGGCCGATGTGTTCCGCGACACCGAGCCCGAAGACCTGATCAAGTTCGGGCTGATTCCAGAGTTGGTGGGTCGCCTCCCGGTGGTCGCCACATTGGGTGAACTCACCGAAGATGCGCTGGTGCGCATCCTCACCGAGCCGAAGAACGCCCTGACCAAGCAATACCAAAAACTGTTCGGCATGGACGGCGTCGAGCTCGAAATCAGGCCGTCCGCGCTGGCCGCCATCTCGCGCAAAGCGTTGGCGCGCAAAACCGGTGCACGTGGCCTGCGCTCCATCATGGAGCACGTGCTGATCGACACCATGTTCGACCTGCCCACGCTCGATGGCGTGGCCAAAGTGGTGGTCGACGAACACAACGTCGAAGACGGCAGCAAACCCCTGCTGGTCTATCGGGAACAGGCCAAGGCCAGCGCCTGAACTTTCCCGCTGGATTGCCGATACTTGCATTCATGGTCTCAGGCCTCATGTCGGCCTGAGAAAGAGAGGTCCCAATGTCCGGACACCCCGTTCTTCCGCCCGATCCGATCACGCTGCCGCTGCTGCCGCTGCGTGATGTGGTCGTGTTCCCGCACATGGTCATTCCGCTGTTCGTGGGACGGCCCAAGTCGATCAAGGCGCTCGAGGCCGCGATGGAAGCGGGCCGCCAGATCATGCTGGTGGCGCAGAAAGCCGCCGGCAAGGACGAACCACGCCCGGAAGACATGTTCGGCATCGGCTGCGTCTCGAGCATCCTGCAGATGCTCAAGTTGCCCGACGGCACCGTGAAGGTCCTGGTCGAAGGCCTGCAGCGCGCCGAGACCCGCCACATCGCCGACACCGGCGAACACTTCGTAGCCGAGGTGTCGCCGATCCAGCCGGCCGGGGAGCCCACGCCCGAAGTCGAAGCGCTGCGCCGCGCGGTGACGCAGCAGTTCGACCAGTACGTCAAGCTCAACAAGAAGATTCCGCCCGAAATCCTGACCTCGATCGCCGGCATCGACGATCCGGGTCGCTTGGCCGACACCATCGCGGCCCACCTGCCGCTCAAGCTCGAGGCCAAACAATCGGTGCTCGATCTCGACTCGGTGGCCAAGCGGCTGGAGAAGCTGCTCGAGCTGCTGGAGCACGAAGTCGACATCCTGCAGGTCGAAAAGCGCATCCGTGGCCGCGTCAAGCGGCAGATGGAGAAGAGCCAGCGCGAGTACTACCTGAACGAGCAGGTCAAGGCGATTCAGAAGGAGCTCGGCGACGGCGAAGAAGGTGCCGATCTCGAAGAGCTCGAGAAGAAGATCAAGGCCGCGCGCATGCCCAAGGAGGCACGCAAAAAGGCCGATGCCGAGCTGAAGAAGCTCAAACTGATGTCGCCGATGTCGGCCGAAGCCACCGTCGTGCGCAACTACATCGACACGCTGGTCGGCTTGCCTTGGGCGAAGAAGACCAAGATCAAGCACGACCTGCGTCTGGCCGAGCAGGTGCTCAACGAGGACCATGCAGGCCTTGAAAAGGTCAAGGAACGCATCCTCGAGTACCTCGCGGTGCAACAGCGCGTCGACAAGGTGAAGGCGCCGATCCTGTGCCTGGTCGGGCCACCCGGTGTGGGCAAAACCTCGCTCGGCCAGAGCGTGGCGCGCGCCACCGGCCGCAAGTTCGTGCGCATGGCGCTGGGCGGCGTGCGCGACGAAGCCGAGATCCGCGGCCACCGCCGCACCTACATCGGCTCGATGCCAGGCAAGGTGCTGCAGAGCCTGACCAAGGTCGGCACGCGCAACCCGCTGTTCCTGCTCGACGAGATCGACAAGCTCGGCATGGATTTCCGCGGCGATCCGTCGTCGGCGCTGCTGGAAGTGCTCGACCCCGAACAGAACCACACCTTCAGCGACCACTACGTCGAGGTCGACTTCGACCTGAGCGACACGATGTTCGTGGCGACGTCCAACTCGATGAACATCCCGCCGGCGCTGCTCGACCGGATGGAAGTGATCCGCCTGTCGGGTTACACCGAGGACGAGAAGGTCGACATCGCGCAGCGCTACCTGCTGCCCAAGCAACGCAAGAACAACGGCGTGAAGGACGAAGAGCTCGAAGTCAACGAGAGCGCGATCCGCGGCATCATCCGCTACTACACGCGTGAGGCCGGCGTGCGTTCGCTGGAGCGCGAGATCTCCAAGATCTGCCGCAAGACGGTCAAGGGCATCCAGCTCAAGACCACCGAGGGCAAGGTCGTGGTCTCCGAGGAGAATCTCAACGATTACCTCGGCGTGCGCAAGTTCGATTTCGGTCGCGCTGAGAAGCGCAACCAGGTCGGCCAGGTCGTGGGTCTCGCGTGGACCGAGGTCGGCGGCGATCTGCTGACGATCGAATCGGCGGTGATGCCCGGCAAGGGCAACATCATCCGCACCGGTTCGCTGGGCGACGTGATGAAGGAGTCGGTCGAGGCCGCTCGTTCCGTGGTGCGCAGCCGTGCGCAACGCCTGGGCATCAAGGACGAGTTGTTCGAGAAGCGCGACATCCACATCCACGTGCCCGACGGCGCGACGCCGAAAGACGGGCCGAGCGCGGGCATCGCGATGACCACGGCCTTCGTGTCGGCGCTCACGGGCATCCCGGTGCGCGCCGACGTGGCGATGACCGGCGAGATCACGCTGCGTGGCGAAGTCACGGCGATCGGCGGCCTGAAGGAGAAGCTGCTGGCCGCGCACCGCGGCGGCATCAAGACGGTGATGATTCCGGAAGAGAACGTCAAGGACCTGCAGGACATTCCGGAGAACGTGAAGAACCAGCTCGAGATCGTGCCGGTCAGATGGATCGATCGGGTGCTTGAGGTGGCCTTGACTTCCGCGCCGCAGCCGCTGCCCGACGAAGAAGTGGCCAAGGTGGACCCAGCGGCCGCCAAAACCGAGGTGCCGAAGCCGGCGCTCGGCGGCGAGGTGCGCTCGCACTGAGGCTCGCCAGCCGGGCAGGGCTGGCTATAATCGCCGCCTGCGTCCAACCCACCCGTTGGGCGCAGGCGTTACGCGGGAATAGCTCAGTTGGTAGAGCGCAACCTTGCCAAGGTTGAGGTCGCGAGTTCGAGACTCGTTTCCCGCTCCAGATGAATCGAAGGGGAAGCCATCCGGCTTCCCCTTCGTCGTTTGGTCCCGGCCGTTGTCGGCGTTCGATGGGTTGGAGGCGCGACCCGGAGTCGAACCGGGCTGAACGGATTTGCAATCCGGTGCATAACCGCTTTGCTATCGCGCCGTCGCCGAAGATTGTCCCATAACGAGTTCACGGGTCGGGGGGCTCGGGCAGCGGCCGCAGATAATCGCGCCGCCGCCCGGATGGCGAAATTGGCAGACGCAGCGGACTTAAAATCCGCCGCCTCTCGAAAGAGGGCATGTGGGTTCGATCCCCGCTCCGGGCACCAGTTGGCGGTGCCCACTCGGGGCACACCCCGCAGCCACGCGAAACGCGCGGCGGCATGGCACCGAAGTCGTTGAGACAGGAGACGAGCACATGGCCGCCTGGTTTTCGCAAGCCAGCTTGAATCCCGGCGTGCGCCGGCGCGAAGTGTTCGGCTGGGCGATGTACGACTTCGCCAACTCCGGCTACACGACCGTGGTGCTCACCGCGGTGTTCAACGCCTACTTCGTCGGCGCCGTGGCCGGCGGCGCGAACTGGGCCACCTTCCTGTGGACCGCGGCACTCGGCGCGTCGCGCGCGATCGTCATGCTGACCATGCCCACGCTCGGCGCATACGCCGATGTGCGCGCCGCCAAGAAGCGGCTGCTGATGTTGACAACCCTGTGCTGCGTGCTCACGACCGCGGGCCTCGGTGTGGTCGGTAGCGGCGACGTCTGGCTCGCCGTGGTGTTGATCGTGCTGTCCAACCTGTTCTACGCCTACGGCGAGTCGTTGACCGCGGCGTTCCTGCCCGAACTCGCCCGCTCCGACGCACTCGGCCGTGTGTCGGGCTGGGGCTGGAGCTTCGGCTACTTCGGCGGCATGTTGACGCTGGGGCTGAGCCTGGCTTATGTGCTGTCGGCGCAGAAGGCCGGCCAGACGGCGACGCAGTTCGTCCCGGTGACGATGTGGATCACCGCCGTGGTCTACGGCGTCGCGTCCGTGGTGACCTTCATCTTGCTCAAGGAGCGGGCGTTGCCGCAGCCAGGGGCTGCCCAAGGGCAGGGATTGCGCCGCCTCGCTGATGCGGCTGCGGCAGACCTGGCAAGACGCGCGCTCCTACGTCGACTTCGTCTGGCTCATGGTGTGCGGCTTCTTCTACCAGGCCGGCATCGCGGTGGTCATCGCGCTGGCGGCGGTCTATGCCGAGCAGGTGCTCGGCTTCAAGCAGATCGACACCATGATGCTGGTGTTCCTGGTCAACATCGCTGCCGCGCTGGGTGCCTTCGCGTTCGGCTATCTGCAGGACCGCATCGGACACAAGCAGGCGTTGGGCGCCACCCTGATCGGCTGGGTCGTGATGACGGTGATGGCCTACCTGGCGACCACGCAGGCCGTGTTCTGGGTCGCAGCGGTGATCGCCGGCCTGTGCATGGGCTCGAGTCAGTCGGCCGGGCGCGCCATGGTGGGCGTGTTCGCGCCGCGCCAGCGGCTGGCCGAGTTTTTCGGCTTGTGGACCTTTGCCACCAGCCTCGCGTCGATCGTGGGCCCGCTCACCTACGGCGTCGTCACGTGGTTGACAGCAGGGAATCACCGTCTCGCTATCGTGTCGACCGGGCTGTTCTTCGTGGTGGGCTGGCTTGCCATCCGGCCGATCAATGTGGCCCGCGGCGCAGCCGCCGCGGCGCGGACGGCCGCTTAAAATCCGCAATTCGGTTCGAGCAAGATTTCAGGAGCAGCCCGGCATGAAAGTTCTGGTCCCCGTCAAGCGGGTGGTCGATTACAACGTCAAGGTGCGCGTCAAGAGTGACGGCAGCGGCGTGGACATCGCCAACGTCAAGATGAGCATGAACCCGTTCGACGAGATCGCCATCGAAGAGGCCGTGCGTCTGAAGGAAAAGGGCGTTGCGACCGAGGTCATCGCCGTGAGCTGCGGCGTGGCGCAGTGCCAGGAGACCTTGCGCACCGCGATGGCCATCGGGGCCGATCGCGCGATCCTGGTGGAGACCACCGAGGAACTGCAGCCGCTGGCCGTGGCCAAGCTGCTGAAGGCGCTGTTCGACAAGGAGCAGCCCGGACTGGTGATCCTCGGCAAGCAGGCGATCGATGACGACTGCAACCAGACTGGTCAGATGCTGGCTGCGTTGGCCAAGCTGCCGCAGGGTACTTTCGCGTCGAAGGTAGTTGTCGAAAGCGGCTTCGTATCCGTCACGCGCGAAGTCGACGGCGGCCTGGAGACGGTGAAGCTGAAGATGCCGGCCATCGTCACCGCCGACCTGCGTCTGAACGAGCCGCGTTACGTCACGCTGCCCAACATCATGAAGGCCAAGAAGAAGCCGCTCGAGACACTCAAGCCGGCCGACCTCGGTGTCGACGTGGCCCCGCGCATCAAGACGCTCAAGGTCGGCGAGCCGCCCAAGCGCGGCGCCGGCGTGAAGGTGCCCGATGTCGCCACGCTGGTGGCCAAGCTGAAGAACGAAGCAAAGGTGATCTGAATGGCTGTCCTCGTCATTGCCGAACACGAGCACGGCACGCTCAAGGGCGCCACGCTCAACACCGTGACCGCCGCCGCAGCCTGCGCATCCGACGTGCACGTGCTGGTCGCCGGCCACAACGCCAGCGGTGCGGCACAAGCCGCGGCCAAGATCGCCGGCGTGGCCAAGGTGCTGCACGCCGACGGCGCCAGCTTGGCCGAACAACTCGCCGAGAACGTGGCCGCGCAGGTGTTGGCGATCGCCAAGACCTACAGCCATCTGCTGTTCCCGGCCACCGCGCACGGCAAGAACGTGGCGCCGCGGGTCGCCGCGTTGCTCGACGTCGCCCAGATCAGCGACGCCACCAAGGTGATCAGCGCCGACACCTTCGAGCGTCCGATCTACGCCGGCAACGCGATCGCCACCGTGCAGAGCAGCGACCCGATCAAGGTGATCACCGTGCGCACCACCGGCTTCGACGCCGCGGGCACCGGCGGCAGCGCCGCGGTCGAGAGCATCCCCGCCGTCGACGACAGCGGCCAGTCGAGCTTCGTCGGGCGCGAGGTCACCAAGAGCGACCGTCCGGAACTCACGGCGGCCAAGATCATCGTCTCCGGCGGCCGCGCGATGGGCTCGAGCGACAAGTTCAACGAGGTGCTCACACCACTGGCCGACAAGCTGGGCGCCGCGCTCGGTGCCAGCCGTGCAGCGGTCGATGCCGGCTACGCGCCGAACGATTGGCAGGTGGGCCAGACCGGCAAGATCGTCGCCCCGCAGTTGTACGTGGCGTGCGGCATCAGCGGTGCCATCCAGCACCTGGCCGGCATGAAGGACAGCAAGGTCATCGTCGCGATCAACAAGGATCCCGAGGCGCCGATCTTCAGCGTGGCCGACTATGGCCTCGAGGCGGATCTGTTCACCGCAGTGCCCGAGTTGGTCAAGGCACTGTGAGCGCGGCGTCACGCGCCGCTAACCGTTCGCCGGTGCGCGCCTGCGCGCCGGCGACCTAGCTTGGAGTTCACGCCATGAGCTACCGCGCACCCGTCGCAGACATGCTGTTCGTCATGAAGGAGCTCGCGGGGCTCGAGGCGGTGGCCAAGCTGCCCGGCTTCGAAGAGGCCGGGCTCGACACCGCGCAGGCGGTGCTCGAGGAGTGCGCGCGCTTCAACGAGCAGGTCGTGGCGCCGCTCGATCGTGCCGGCGACACCGACCCGTCGTCGTGGAAGGATGGCGTGGTCAAGACCACGCCGGGCTTCAAGGCCGCGTTCAGGCAGTTCGCCGAAGGCGGCTGGCAGGGGCTGCAGCATCCGTCGCAGTTCGGCGGCCAGGGCCTGCCCAAGACGATCGGTGCAGCCTGCAGCGAGATGCTCAACAGCGCCAACCTGAGCTTCGCGCTGTGCCCGCTGCTGACCGATGGCGCGATCGAGGCGCTGCTGACCGCGGGCACGCCGGACCAGCAACAACAGTACATCCCGAAGATGATCGGCGGTGACTGGACCGGCACGATGAACCTCACCGAGTCGCAAGCTGGATCCGATCTGTCGCTGGTGCGCACGCGCGCCGAGCCGCAGCCCGATGGCAGCTTCAAGCTCTTCGGCACCAAGATCTTCATCACCTACGGCGAACACGACATGGCGGACAACATCGTCCACCTCGTGCTCGCGCGCGTGACCGGCGCGCCCGAAGGCGTGAAAGGCATCTCGCTGTTCATTTGCCCGAAGGTCTTGGCCGACGGCACCCGCAACGACGTGCACTGCGTCAGCATCGAACACAAGCTCGGCATCAAGGCCAGCCCGACCGCGGTGCTGCAATACGGTGACAACGGCGGCGCCGTGGCTCACCTGATCGGCCAGGAGAACCGCGGCCTCGAGTACATGTTCATCATGATGAACGCCGCGCGCTATGCCGTGGGCATGCAGGGCATCGCGGTGGCCGAGCGTGCCTACCAGAAGGCGGTGGCCTATGCGCGCGAACGCGTGCAGAGCCGCCCGGTCGACGGTTCCATGCCGCGCGCGGCCCCGATCATCCATCACCCGGATGTCAAGCGCATGCTGATGACGATGCGTGCGTTCACCGAAGGCTGCCGTGCGATGGCGCTGGTGAGCGCGGCGGCATACGACGCCGCACATGCACACCCCGACAAGGAAACGCGCCAGCGCAACGAAGCCTTCTACGAGTTCATGGTGCCGCTGATCAAGGGCTACAGCACCGAAATGAGCCTGGAGGTGGCGAGCCTGGGCGTGCAGGTGCACGGCGGCATGGGCTTCATCGAGGAGACCGGTGCGGCGCAACATTTGCGAGACGCCAAGATCCTGACCATCTACGAAGGCACCACGGCGATCCAGGCCAACGATCTGATCGGCCGCAAGACCGCGCGCGACGGCGGCACGGTGGCGCGTGCGATCGCGGCGCAGATCGAAACCACCGAAGGCGAGTTGGCCAGGAGCAAGAGCGAGCACGCCGCTGCAGTGCTCAAGCGCCTGCGCGCGGCGCGCCAGGCGTTCACCGACGTGGTGGCCTTCGTCGTCGAGCGCGGCAAGAACGACCCCAATGCCGTATTCGCCGGCAGCGTGCCGTACCTGATGCTGGCGGGCAACCTGATGGCCGGTTGGCAGATGGCGCGGGCGTTGCTGGTGGCCGAGCAGCGCGTCGCCGCCGGCGAACAAACCGATTTCATGCGCGCGAAGGTGCACACCGCGCGCTTCTACGCGGATCACATCCTGAGCCGGGTCCCGGGCGTGCGCGACAGCATCGTCGACGGCGCAGCGGGGGTGACCGGCATGGCCTTGGAGGCGTTCTGAACATGGCGTTGCCACCGGTGCTTGCAAAACTCCCGCTGCCGATCATCGGTGCGCCGCTCTTCATCATCAGCAACCCCAAGCTCGTCATCGCCCAGTGCACGGCAGGCGTGGTCGGCTCGATGCCGGCGCTGAACGCGCGCCCGGCCGAGCAGCTCGACGAGTGGCTGGCCGAGATCACCGAAGGGTTGGCGGCGTGGGATCGCGCGCATCCCGATCAACCGGCCGCGCCGTTCGCCATCAACCAGATCGTGCACAAGAGCAACGACCGGCTCGAACACGACATGATGATGTGCGCCAAGTACAAGGTGCCGATCGTCATCACCAGCCTCGGCGCGCGCACCGACGTGAACGATGCCGTGCATGGCTGGGGCGGCATCGTGCTGCACGACATCATCAACAACACCTTCGCCCACAAGGCGATCGACAAGGGCGCCGACGGCCTGATCGCGGTGGCGGCCGGTGCGGGTGGCCATGCCGGCGTGAAGAGCCCGTTTGCGCTGGTGCAGGAGATCCGCGAGTGGTTCCACGGCCCGATCGCGCTGTCGGGCGCCATTGCCAATGGGTCGTCGGTGCTGGCTGCGCTGGCGATGGGCGCTGACCTGGCCTACATCGGATCGGCTTTCATCGCCACCCAGGAGGCGCGCGCGATCGAGGCCTACAAGCAGTGCATCGTCGAGTGCAGCAGCGACGACATCGTCTACTCGAGCCTGTTCACCGGCGTGCACGGCAACTACCTGAAGCCATCGATCCGCAACGCCGGCATGGACCCCGACAACCTGCCCGATGGCGATGTGAGCAAGATGAATTTCGCCGGTGGCGAGGGTTCGAAGGGCAAGGCCTGGAAGGACATCTGGGGCTGCGGCCAGGGCATCGGTGCGGTCAAGGCCGTGGTGCCGGCGCGTGAACTCGTGGCACGCCTGAAGCGCGAGTACGAGGCTGCGCGCTCGCGTTTCGCCGTGGACGCCGTGCCGGCCTGAGTTGCGCGCCATGAAGCGGTTGCTGATCGAGAACGTGCGGCCGTTCGACAGCCGCCGTGGCCGGCTCGGGCCGGTGTCGCGCATCGTCATCGAGGACGGTCGCATTGCCGAGGTCACGGCCGAGCCGCGCCAGGTGGCCGACGCCCATCGCATCGACGGCGGCGGGCGCGTCGCGCTGCCGGGCTTGATCGATGCCCACGTGCACGTGGTGGCCTCGTCGCACGATCTCGTCAGCCTGGCGCTGAAGGCGCCTTCGCTGGTGGTGGCCGAGTCGAGCGCGATCCTGCGCGACATGTTGATGCGCGGCTTCACCACCGTGCGCGACGCCGCCGGTGCCGACTTCGGCCTGCAAGAGGCGGTGGCCAAAGGTCTGTTCGAAGGCCCGCGCCTGTTCATCGCCGGCTTCCCGGTGTCGCAGACCGGCGGCCACGCCGACATGCGGCCCAAGGGCGTGCGCACGAAGGAGATGTTCTGCACCTGTGCCGGCCTCGGGCTGATCGGTGCCATTGCCGACGGTGTCGGCGAAGTGCGTCGCGCGGTGCGCGAGCAAGTGCGCAACGGCGCCAACCAGATCAAGATCATGGCCGGCGGCGGCATCTCGAGTCCCACCGATCCGTTGGAAGGCACGCAGTTCTCGCTCGACGAGTTGAAGGCCGCGTGCGAAGAAGCCGAGGCGGCCAACCTGTATGCCATGGCGCATGCGTATTCGCCGCGTGCCGTCACCCGTGCGGTGCAGGCCGGCGTGCGTTCGATCGAACACGGCAACTTGATCGACGAGGCCACCGCCAAGGTGATGAAGACCGAAGGCGCTTTCCTGGTGCCGACGCTGTCGACCTATGCCGCATTGGCCGACGAGGGCCAGCGCCTCGGTTGGTCGACGTCGATGCTGGAAAAACTCGACACCGTGGCCGAGCGCGGCATCGATGCGGTGCGCATTGCGGTGGCAGCCGGGGTGCCGGTGGTGTTCGGCACCGACCTTCTGGGCCACATGCATGCGCGTCAGTCCGGCGAATTCGACCTGCGTCTGCCGGCGATGAGCCCGGTGCAGGCTTTGCAAAGCGCCACGATCACCGCGGCGCAACTGATGCGCGAAGAAGGGCAGGTCGGCGAACTGGTCGCCGGCGCCTGGGGCGACGTGCTGCTGGTCGATGGCGACCCGACCCGCGAGCTGTCGATGCTGACCCGGCCCGAAACGGGCATCCGCCTGATCGTGCAGGCCGGCCGCGTGGTGGCGAACCGGCTCGGTTGAGCCGGTGTCGCGCGCTCAGCCGAGTGCGTTGAGCGGGATTCGCAGGTACGACACGCCGTTGTCATCGGGCGGCGGCAGCTGTCCGGCACGCACGTTGACCTGGATCGACGGCAGGATCAGCGTCGGCACCTCGAGCGTGGCGTCGCGCGCGGTGCGCATCGCGACGAACTGCGCCTCGGTCACGCCGTCGTGCACGTGGATGTTCCTGGCACGCTGCTCGGCGACCGTGGTTTCCCATTGCGGCTCACGTCCGGTGGGCGGGTAGTCGTGGCAGACGAACAGTCTCGTTGCGGGCGGCAGGTCGAGGATGCGCCGCATCGAGCGGTACAGCGTGGCGGCGTCGCCGCCCGGGAAATCGGCGCGAGCGCTGCCCACGTCGGGCATGAACAGCGTGTCGCCGACGAACACCGCATCGTCGAGCACGTAGGCCATGTCGGCTGGTGTGTGGCCGGGCACCAGCAGCGCGGTGACTTCGGTCTCGCCGAGCTGGAACCGCTCGCCATCCTTGAACAGGTGATCGAACTGGCTGCCGTCGGGCAGGAACGTGCGCTCGAGGTTGTACAGCTTCTTGAACACTGCCTGCACATGGCGGATGTTCTCGCCGATGGCGATGCGGCCGCCGAGCCGGCCCTGGATGTAGCGGGCGCTCGACAGGTGGTCGGCGTGCGCGTGCGTCTCCAGGATCCATTGCACGGTGAGGTCGCCGTCATGCACGTGGGCAACGATGCGATCGGCCGATTGCGTCTGCGTGCGCCCGGACCGGAACTCGAAATCGAGCACCGGATCGATGATCGCCGCGTTGCGCGTGGCGTTGTCGCTGACCACGTAGCTCACCGTCCCGGTGGCCGGGTCGAAGAAGGGCTCGGTGGTCGTGCGTGCGCTCATCGCGGCGCCATTGTCGCGCCAGCGTGCCCGGCGGCAATCCCAACAAAAAAGGGGCTCCGAAGAGCCCCTGACCAACTGCATGCCTGTGCCCTCACTTCATCGACGTGAAGCGCGCCTCCGGCCGGTCGTCGGAGCGGTGCACCGTGGACACGCCCTGGATCATGGCCCAGGGGCGGATTTGATGGTGCAGCGGCACGTAGAGGTACTCGTCGCGCGTGCGCACCAGCGCATCGCGGATCATCGCGTTGCGCTTGGCCACGTCGGTTTCGGTCTTCATCGCGTCGGTCAGCTGATCGACCTTGGCGTCGCTGATCTTGGCGAAGTTGAAGTTGCCATCTGCGCCCGTGGTGCGCGTGCGGATCAGCGATTGCAGCGAGTACTGGCCGTCGTAGGTGGCCACGCCCCAGCCCAGCATGTAGGCCGAGGTGTCGAAGTTCTGCACCTTCTGGATGAAGGTGGCCATCGACTCGGCATTCAGCTTCACCGTGACGCCGACCTTGGCCCACATCGACACCAGCGCCACGCAGATCTTCTCGTCGTTGACGTAGCGGTTGTTCGGGCAGTTGAGCTGGAACTCGAAGCCCTGCGGGTAGCCGGCCTCGGCGAGCAGCTTCTTGGCTTTCTCCAGCGTCAGGCTTCAGCGGCTTGTCGAGCTCGGTGCTGTAGCCGTTGACGCCGGGCGCGACCATGATGTTGGCCGGCACCGACAGTCCACGCATGATGCTGCGCTTGATGGCTTCACGATCGATGGCGACGTTCAATGCCTCGCGCACGCGCTTGTCCTTGAACGGGTTCTTGCCCTTGACGTTGGAGTACTTCAGCTCGTTGCTGCCCTGGTCCAGCGCGATGAAGATGGTGCGTACCTCGGGGCCGTCGACCACCTTGAGCCGCTTGTCCGCGCGCAGCTTGTCGATGTCTTGCGTCGGCACGTCGGTGACCATGTCGACGTCGCCCGACAGCAGCGCCGACACGCGCGTGGAGTCGCTCTTGATCGGCGTGTACAGCACCTGGGTCACGTTGCCCTTGTGCTTGTCCCACCAGGCGTCGTTGACGGCCATCGCGATGCGCGACTCGGGCTGCCAGCTCAGGATCTTGTACGGGCCGGTGCCGTTGACGTTGCGCGAGGCGAAGTTCTCTTCCTTCGCCTTGTAGTCCTGCACGTTGGTGGACTTGTTCTTCTCCGCCCAGCCCTTGCTCATGATGCGGAAGTCGATGATGTTGCGCAGCAGGATCGGGTTGGGCGCGGTCAGGACGATGTCGACGGTGTGGTCGTCGACCTTCTTGATGTCGGCGATGCCGGTGACGTAGATCGCCATCGTGCCCTGCGGCTGCTTGATGCGGCCGAACGAGAACAACACGTCGTCGGCGGTGAAGGGCGAGCCGTCGTGGAATTTCACGTTCTTGCGCAGCTCGAAGCGCACCTGCGTCGGGCTGGTGAAGGTCCACTTGGTGGCCAGGCAAGGCTCGACTTCGTACTTGTCGTTGTAGCGCGTCAGCCCCTCGTAGGCGTGCATCAGGATCGCGTTGGTCGTGGCGTGGTTCTGCGAGTGCGGATCGAGCGTCAGGATGTCGTTTTGCGCCGCCCATCGCAGGTTGGCGGCGTGTACCGGCGCGGCGACGGCGAGCGACAGCGCGGCGGCGGCCAGCAAGGCCTTCAGTCTCATGGGGAGTGCTCCTTGTGCGAAAAGAGCCGCCATCGTAGACGCGCGGCACCGGCCGCGCCGACCGGATTAGCCCTCAGTGCCGGCGCTCAGCCGCGTCAACGCCGGGGCGCAATGGCCTCGGCGCTGCTGTCGCAACCGAGGCCGGCACCGATCCAGCGCGCCACCAGTGCTCTTAGCACCGGGCGCGGCCAGGCTGCACCCGCCGCGGGCATCAGCCCACACCGATAGCGCGAATGCGTCGGCTCGAAGCGCAGCAGGCGGCAACGTCCGCGGCGGCGCAAGCTCAGCAACGCGCCGAGCGGGCAGGGCTCCGACGCGCAGCACACGCCACAACCGGTGCACGGCTCGCCGAATTCGGGCTTCGGCGGTGCGTCGCGGTGCAGCCAGATCGTGCGTGAGGCCATTGGGTCGCCACTGTGCTCGTTGTCGCGGCGGCTGGTGCTGCCAATTGCGCCGCCTTTTCGGCATATGTCTTGTCATGGAAGGGGAACCGGCCGGTGCTACAGTGACCGCCAATGAAGCCATAGGTCCTTTCCGTGTGTCCCCTTGCCGGCCGTTGGGCCTGCAAGGCGGCTCGCTAGTCCGCCAACCGGTCAAGCCGGGCCGCGGAAGGTTGTTGAACCCATCGAAGCCTGCGCAGACCGCGGGTGAAAGGTGAGCGAAAGATGATGCAGCAACACAGGTCGAACTCGTACCTGTTCGGGGGCAATGCCCCCTACGTCGAGGAACTCTACGAGGCCTACCTCGACAACCCGGGCAGCGTGCCCGACAACTGGCGGACCTACTTCGACAACCTGCAGAACGTGCCATCGTCCGACGGCACCTTGAGCCGCGACGTGGCGCACGCGCCGGTGGTGGAGTCGTTCGCGCAGCGCGCCAAGGCCAACGCGTTCGCGGTCAAGGCCAGCGCCAGCGAACTGGCGGTGGCGCGCAAGCAGGTGCACGTGCAGTCGCTGATCGCGGCCTACCGGTCGCTCGGCGCGCGCTGGGCCGACCTCGATCCGCTCAAGCGCACCGAGCGCCCGCGCATCCCCGAGTTGGAGCCGGCGTTCTACGACCTGACCGAAAGTGACATGGACATCACTTTCAGCGCCACCAACACCTACTTCACCAAAGCCGAGCAGCAGACGCTGCGCGAGATCCTGCTGGCGTTGCGCGAGACGTACTGCGGCACCGATCGGCGCCGAATTCATGCATTGCACCGAACCCGCCGAGAAGCGCTGGTGGCAGGAGCGGCTGGAGTCGATCCGCAGCAAGCCGAGCTTCAGCACCGAGCAGAAGGTCGACATCCTCGACAAGCTCACGGCCGCCGAAGGCCTCGAGCGCTTTCTGCACACCAAGTACGTGGGCCAGAAGCGCTTCTCGCTGGAGGGCGGCGAGAGTTTCATCGCCAGCATGGACGAGTTGGTGCAGCGCGCCGGAGCCAAGGGCGTGCAGGAGATCGTCATCGGCATGGCGCACCGCGGCCGCCTCAACGTGCTGGTGAACACGCTGGGCAAGATGCCCAAGGACCTGTTCGCCGAGTTCGAACACACGGCCGCCGAAGTCCTGCCGGCCGGCGACGTCAAGTACCACCAGGGCTTCTCGAGCGACATCTCGCACACCCGGTGGCCCGGTGCACCTGAGCCTGGCCTTCAACCCGAGCCATCTGGAGATCGTCAACCCGGTGGTCGAGGGCTCGGTCAAGGCGCGCATGGACCGCCGCGGCGACAAGCTCGGCGACCAGGTGCTGCCGGTGCTGGTGCACGGCGACGCCGCTTTCGCAGGTCAGGGCGTGGTGATGGAGACGCTGGCGCTGGCGCAGACGCGCGGCTACTACACCGGCGGCACGGTGCATCTGGTGATCAACAACCAGATCGGCTTCACCACCAGCGACCCGCGCGACTCGCGCTCCACGCTGTATTGCACCGACGTGGTCAAGATGATCGAGGCGCCGGTGCTGCACGTGAACGGCGACGACCCCGAAGGCGGTGGTGCTGTGCACGCAGCTCGCGTTCGACTACCGCCAGCAGTTCAAGAAGGACGTGGTCGTCGACATCATCTGCTTCCGCAAGCTGGGCCACAACGAGCAGGACACGCCGAGCCTGACGCAGCCGCTGATGTACAAGAAGATCGCGGCGCATCCCGGCACGCGCAAGCTCTACGGCGAGAAGCTGGTGGCGCAGAACGTGCTGCCGGCCGACGGGCCCGACAAGATGGTGAAGGCGCTGCGCGCCGCGTTCGACGCCGGCAAGCACACGGTCGATCCGGTATTGACCAACTTCAAGAGCAAGTACGCAGTCGACTGGGCGCCGTTCCTCGGCAAGAAGTGGACCGACAGCGCCGATACCGCGCTGCCTCTGGCCGAGATCAAGCGGCTGGCCGAGCGCATCACCACCATCCCGAGCAGCTTCAAGGTCCATCCGCTGGTCGAGAAGGTGCTGGCCGACCGCGCCGCGATGGGCCGCGGCGAGATCAACGTCGACTGGGGCATGGGCGAGCATCTCGCCTACGCGTCCCTGGTGGCCAGCGGCTACGCGGTGCGGCTGTCCGGTGAAGACTGCGGTCGCGGCACCTTCACGCACCGCCACTCGGTGCTGCACGACCAGAATCGCGAGAAGTGGGACACCGGCACCTACACGCCGCTCGAGCACGTGGCGGAGAACCAGGCACCGTTCGTCGTGATCGATTCGATCCTGTCCGAAGAAGCGGTGCTCGGTTTCGAGTACGGCTATGCCAGCGCGGACCCAAATACGCTGGTGATCTGGGAGGCGCAGTTCGGCGACTTCGCCAACGGTGCGCAGGTGGTCATCGACCAGTTCATCGCCTCGGGCGAGGTGAAATGGGGCCGCGTCAACGGGCTCACGCTGATGCTGCCGCACGGCTACGAAGGGCAAGGGCCCGAGCACAGCTCGGCGCGGCTCGAGCGCTTCATGCAGCTGGCCGCCGACCACAACATGCAGGTGGTGCAGCCGACCACCGCGAGCCAGATCTTCCACGTGCTGCGCCGACAGATGGTGCGCCAGTTCAGGAAGCCGCTGGTCATCATGACGCCCAAGTCCCTGCTGCGGGCCAAGGACGCGACCTCGCCGCTGTCGGAGTTCACCAAGGGCGAGTTCAAGACAGTGATCGGGCCAGTCCGCGCCGAGGTCGAAGCCGACAAGGTCAAGCGGGTCATCGCTTGCTCGGGCAAGGTGGCGCACGACCTGATCAAGTACCGCGACCAGCGCAAGGCCTGGGACGTGGCGATCGTGCGCGTGGAACAGCTGTACCCGTTCCCGCACAAGGCTTTCGCCGCCGAGATGAAGCGGTTTGCCAACGCCACCGAGGTGGTGTGGTGCCAGGACGAGCCGCAGAACCAGGGCGCCTGGTTCTTCGTGCAGCACTACATCCACGAAAACATGGACGACGGACAGCGGCTCGGCTACGCCGGGCGGCCGGCGTCGGCGTCGCCGGCGGTGGGTTATGCGCATCTGCACCAGGAGCAGCTGAAGACCCTGCTGGAGCAGGCCCTGGGCAAGCTGAAAGGCTTTGTGCTGACCAAATGATGTTGGTAGCGGCGACATCGCGCCGCTCCAACTCCGCGCAATCGACGCCGACGCTTTCAGCGTCGGGTCATTGCGCGGCGACCGACCAACAAGAGACGTTTCATGCCAATCGTTGAAGTCAAGGTTCCTCAGCTGTCCGAATCGGTGGCCGAGGCCACGCTGCTGCAGTGGAAGAAGAAGCCCGGCGACGCCGTGGCGATGGACGAGATCCTGATCGAGATCGAGACCGACAAGGTCGTGCTCGAAGTGCCCGCGCCGGCCGACGGCGTGATGGCCGAACTGGTGGTGGCCGATGGCGGCACCGTGACCTCCGATCAACTGATCGCGCGCATCGACACCGAAGGCCAGGCGTCGGCGGCTGCCCCTGCGACATCGGCGGCTCCTGCCGCGCCCGCCGCGGTACCCCTCGCTGCAGCGGCCCCCGCGGGCAGCAAGTCCGGCGTCGCAATGCCGGCCGCCGCCAAGCTGATGGCCGATCAGGGCATCGCGCCGGGGTCGGTGCAGGGCACGGGCAAGGACGGCCGCATCACCAAGGGGGACGTGCTGGCCGCGGCCGCACAACCGGCGCCGGTCAAGGCTGCCGCGCCGGCACCAGCGCCGGCGTTGCCCATGGTGGCCGCGCCGGTCAGCATGAATCTCGGCGAGCGGCCGGAGCAACGCGTGCCGATGTCGCGCCTGCGCGCCCGCGTGGCCGAGCGGCTGCTGCAGTCGCAGGCGACGAACGCGATCCTCACCACCTTCAACGAGGTCAACATGGCCCCGTTGATGGAGATGCGCAAGCGCTTCCAGGAGAAGTTCGAGAAGGAGCACGGCGTCAAGCTGGGCTTCATGAGCTTCTTCGTCAAGGCGGCGGTGGCGGCGCTGAAGCGTTACCCGGTGATCAACGCCAGCGTCGACGGCAACGACATCGTCTACCACGGCTACTTCGACATCGGCATCGCGGTGGGTTCGCCGCGCGGCCTGGTGGTGCCGATCCTGCGCAACGCCGACCAGATGAGCTTCGCCGACATCGAAAAGAAGATCGCCGAGTACGGCGTCAAGGCGCGCGACGGCAAGCTCGGCATCGAGGAGCTCACCGGCGGCACCTTCTCGATCAGCAACGGCGGCGTGTTCGGCTCGATGCTGTCGACACCGATCATCAACCCGCCGCAAAGCGCGATCCTCGGCGTGCATGCCACCAAGGAGCGCGCGGTGGTCGAGAACGGCCAGGTGGTGGTGCGGCCGATGAACTACCTGGCGATGAGCTACGACCACCGCATCATCGACGGGCGCGAAGCCGTGCTCGGCCTGGTGGCGATGAAAGAGGCGCTCGAAGATCCGGCGCGCCTGCTGTTCGACATCTGAAGAAAATGATGCCCCCAACGCTCACTTCATTCGCTGCCCCCCACGGGGGCGCTTCATCCATTGGGGCGGCCCGGCGGGCCGAGGCACGATGAGCACCAAGGCGTTCGACGTCGTCGTCATCGGTGGCGGTCCCGGCGGCTACATCGCCGCGATTCGCGCCGCGCAGCTCGGCCTGAACACCGCATGCATCGACGACTGGAAGAACGACAAGGGCGGGCCCGCACTCGGCGGCACCTGCACCAATGTCGGCTGCATCCCGAGCAAGGCGCTGCTGCAGTCGAGCGAGCACTACGATCACGCCGCGCACCACTTCGCCGATCACGGCATCCAGGTGGGCGATCTGCAACTCGACTTGAAGAGGCTGCTGGCGCGCAAGGACACGGTGGTCAAGCAGAACAACGACGGCATCGTCTACTTGTTCAAGAAGAACAAGGTCGAGTTCTTCCACGGCAAGGGCTCGTTCGCAAAAACCGTCGATGGCGGATATGAAATCGCGGTTGCCGGCGCCGGCAACGAAACGATCCGCGCCAAGCAGGTGATCGTCGCCACCGGCTCGAGCCCGCGCCAATTGCCCGGCGCGGCATTCGACGAGGACCGCATCCTGTCCAACGACGGCGCGCTGCGCATCGCCGGCGTGCCGAAGACGCTCGGTGTCGTGGGCTCCGGCGTGATCGGCCTCGAGATGGGCTCGGTGTGGCGTCGCCTCGGCGCGGAGGTGACGGTGCTGGAGGCGTTGCCGGGCCTGCTCGGCATGGCCGATGAGGCGGTGGCCAAGGAGGCCTTGAAGGTCTTCACCAAGCAAGGCCTGAAGCTGCAGTTCGGCGTCAAGATCACCGAGGTCAAGGCCACGAAGAAGGGCGTCACGGTGGCCTACACCGACAGCAAGGGCGCGGCGACCACGCTGGACGTGGAGCGCCTGATCGTCTCGATCGGCCGCGTGCCGCACACCGCGGGCTTGAACCCCGAGGCGGTGGGGCTGAAGCTCGACGAGCGCGGCGCGATCGTGGTCGACGACGACTGCCGCACCAACTTGAAGGGTGTGTGGGCCATCGGCGACGTCGTGCGCGGCCCGATGCTCGCGCACAAGGCCGAGGAAGAGGGCGTCGCGGTGGCCGAACGCATCGCCGGCCAGCACGGCCACGTGGACTTCAACACCATCCCATGGGTGATCTACACGTCGCCCGAGATCGCCTGGGTCGGCCAGACCGAGGCACAGCTCAAGGCCGCGGGCCGCGCCTACAAGACCGGCCAGTTTCCGTTCATGGCCAACGGCCGTGCCCGCGCGCTGGGTGACACCACCGGCTTCGTCAAGTTCATCGCCGACGCCAAGAGCGACGAGATCCTCGGCGTGCACATCATCGGGCCGTTCGCCTCCGAGCTGATCAGCGAAGCGGTGGTCGCGATGTCGTTCAAGGCCTCGTCAGAGGACATCGCGCGCATCTGCCACGCGCACCCGTCGTTGAGCGAAGCGACCAAGGAAGCGGCGTTGGCGGTCGACAAGCGCACGTTGAACCTCTAGCCAATTGAGAGCCCCCACGCTCACTGCGTTCGCTGCCCCCCGAGGGGGCGCTCAGTCGGCTCGGGAGCGGCCCAGCGCCGACTGACGTGCCCGTCCGCGCGCTCTACGAGCAGACCCTCGCGGAGCGCGGCTACGCGAGCGATCCGGCGCAGCAGCGCGCGGTCGACGCGCTGGAGCGCTGCGAGGACGAGTGGGCCGACTACAAGGCGCGGCGCAGCAACGCGGTGACCAAGCTGCTGGTGCGCCCGCCGATCCCGCGTGGCGTGTACATGCACGGCGGCGTCGGTCGCGGCAAGAGCTTCCTGATGGACTGCTTCTTTCAGGCCGTGCCGCTCACGCGCAAGACGCGGCTGCACTTCCACGAGTTCATGCGCGAGGTGCACCGCGAGCTGCAGGAGTTGAAAGGCACGGCCGATCCGTTGCAGGAGCTCGGCCGCCGCATCGCGCGCCGCCATCGGCTGATCTGCTTCGACGAATTCCACGTGGCCGACGTGACCGATGCGATGATCCTGCACCGGTTGCTGGAATCGATGTTCGACAACCGGGTGTCGATCGTGACGACGTCGAACTTCCACCCCGACGAGCTGTATCCCAACGGGCTGCACCGCGAACGCATCCTGCCGGCGATCGAGTTGCTGAAGGAAAAGCTGGAGATCGTCAACGTCGACAACGGCACCGACTACCGCCGCGCCACGCTGCAAGCGCTGTCGATGTACCACCACCCGCTGGGGCCGCAGGCCGACGCGTCGATGCAGGCTGCCTTCGAGCGCCTGGCCGAAGCGCGCGACGAAGACCCGGTGCTGCGCATCGAGCAGCGCGAGCTGCGTGCCAAGCGCCGTGCCGGCGGCGTGGTGTGGTTCGACTTCCGCACGCTGTGCGGCGGCCCGCGCTCGCAGAACGACTACCTCGAACTGGCGCAGCAGTTCCACACCGTGCTGCTGTCCGACGTGCCGCAGATGCCGCCGCGCTTGGCCAGTGAAGCGCGCCGCTTCACGCTGCTGGTCGACGTGTTGTACGACCGCCGTGTCAAACTGATCATGTCGGCGGCGGTGCCGCCGGAGGCGTTGTACGAGGACGGTCCGCTGGCGCACGAGTTCCCGCGCACGGTCTCCCGATTGCTCGAGATGCAATCGCCGGCTTACCTGGCGCTGGACCGGCGCAAGGTCGAGACGGCGATCACCTGAAACATGTCGATGCGACCTTGGATCCTGCTCTTCGTGAGCAGCCTGACGGCGCTCACCGCAAGTGCCGCCGATGCTCCGCTCGAGGATGCGCAGCGGCGCGAACAGCTGGCGGCCGAACGTGCGGCGGCTCAGGCCCGCTACGAGACCGCGGTGACCCAGTGCCAGGGGGCGTTCGCCTTCACCGGCTGTATCGATCGCGCCAAGGCCGAGCGGCGTGGCGCGCTGGACCGCCTGACGCGGGAAGAGGCGGCGCTCGACGACGCGCAACGCCGCCGCCGTGCCGAGGAGCGGCGCCAGCGCATCGCGGCGAAGCAGCAGGCCGCGGCCGCGCGCGCCGCTGCGTCGGCGCCCGATGTGCGTCTGCGTGAGCCGCGATCGCCAGCGGCCAGCGCGCCACGCTCGTCGCGCCGGGCTGAACCCCGTACGCCGCAGGCCGAAGCGGCCGAGGAGGCAGCAGCGAAGGAGCGCGCGGCTGAGTCGCAACGCCGGCGCGAGCGCGCGGCCGAGCATGAAGAAGCGGTGCGTCAGCGCAACGCCGAGCGCGCCGCACGCAAGCCACCCGCGGCGCCGTTGCCCGATCCGCAGGCCGCACCAAGCGCCACGCCGCGCGCATCGGCGCCCCCGGGCTCCTGACCTTGAGACTCACGCCGCCAGGGCGGCGGCGGTTCAACCCAGCGGATCGACGCGGATCATCGCCAGCGACAGGTTGTCGCCGGCGCCGCGCGCGCGTTGGCGCGCCTTGCTCACCAGCATCTCGCTGGCTTCGCGAGGCGGCAGCGCGTGCACGATGGCACCGAGTTCCTTGGGGGTGAAGTAGTGCCACAGCCCGTCGCTGCAGGCCAGCATGGTGTCACCGACCTCCAGCTTGTCGATGCGGGCGGGCGTCAGCGGCGGATCGTTTTGCGTGCCGAGGCAACCGGTCAGCAGATTGCCCTGCGGATGGGTGTTGGCTTGCTCCTCGGTGATCTTGCCTTCGCCGATCAGCCGCTGCACGTACGAATGGTCGGTGGTGCGGGCGACCATCTCCGAGCCGCGAAAGTGGTACACGCGCGAATCGCCCGCGTGCACATAGTCGCACTCGCGTTCCGGGCCGATCAGGTAGGCGGCGATCGTGCTGTGCGGCTCTTCCTCGGCGGTGATCGCGGTCAGCTTGATCATCAGGTGCGACTCCATGACGATCTGCTTGAGCATCTCGGCCGGGTCGTCCTTGGCGGGCGCGTAGCGCTCGAAGATCTGCTTGGCCGTCATGATCACCTGGTCGGCCGCCTTGCGGCCGCCGCTCTTGCCCCCCATGCCATCGGCGAGCAGCGCCAGTGCGCAACCCGGTACGCGCGGGTGCGCGATGATCTCGACTTGGTCTTGCTGGTAGGCGCGATCGCCCTTGTGGATGCCGGTGGCGGCAACGAGGCGGTGGCCCTTGGGGGCGCGTGGCATGAGCCGACTATAAACTCGGGCTCCGCCACCGCGGGCGTGCAATGTGCGCGTTGCGGGGTCCAATGGACGAAAGTCAGGGGTCAAGGCACATTGCCGTTGTCGCGCCGCCTCGTTCGCATCGTGAAAATCGACGACAACCTGCATTCGCCACAACGCCGATTGATCGAGTTGCGCATCGAACACGCCGATCTGAACAGCCTGATCGACACGATGGCGGTGCAGTCGCCGATCGATGAACTGGTGGTCCGGCGCTTGAAGAAGCGGCGTTTGCTGTTGCGCGACCAGATCGTGCGCCTCGAAACCGAGCTCGATCCACCTGAGCCGGCATGAGCCGCTGGCCAGCTCCCAAGCCCACCGGTGGCAGCGCACAGGTGCCGAATGACTGAGCCGGCCCTCAAGGATGCGCCGCGCGCCGCCGAGAACGCCAGTGCGCTCGAACGCGCCACCGCCGAGGCCCTGTCGGCCCACGGTCCCTTGGCCGAGCACGACGCCGCCTTCATCGAACGCGACGCACAACAGGCGATGGCCGCCGCGGTGGCGCGGGCCATCGACCGGCGCGAGCCCCTGGTGGCGGAGGCCGGCACCGGCGTCGGCAAGACGTTTGCCTATCTGGTGCCGCTGCTGCTGTCGGGCCGGCGCGCGCTGGTGAGCACCGCGACCAAGGCGCTGCAGGACCAGCTGTTTCTGCGCGACCTGCCGCGCCTGATCCAAGCCTTGAAGGTGCCGGCGCGGCTGGCGCTGCTGAAGGGCCGCTCGAGCTATCTGTGCCTGCACCGGCTCGAACAGTCGCGCGACAGCGCCACGCTGCCCGACCGCTTTGCGGTGCGCGCGTTGTCGCGCATCGAACAATGGGCCACGGCCACCCGCACCGGCGACCTGGCCGAAATCGAAGGGCTCGATGACCGTTCGCCGGTGATCCCGCTGGTGACGTCCACGCGCGACAACTGCCTGGGCACCGAGTGCCCCTCGTACCGCGACTGCCATGTGATGCGTGCGCGCCGCGATGCGATGGCGGCCGACATGGTGGTCGTGAACCACCACCTGTTCTTCGCCGACATGGCCTTGCGCGACACCGGCGTGGCCGAGTTGCTGCCGACGGTCGATGCGGCGGTGTTCGACGAGGCGCACCAACTGGTCGAGACCGGCGTGCAGTTCCTCGGCGTGCAGCTCGGCACCAGCCAGTTGATCGACTTCGCGCGCGACCTGTTGGCGGTGGGCCTGACACAGGCGCGTGGCCTGCGAGCCTGGCCCGAGCTCGCCGCCGCGTGCGAACACGCGGCGCGCGACCTGCGCCTGGCCTGCGCGGGCCCGTTGCGCGACGTGCGTGGCGTCATCAAGCTGGCCTGGGACGAGCGCGCCGGCGCCACGGCGTTTCAGCCTGCGCTCGACAAGGTTCACGAGGCGCTGCAGCAGGTGGTCGATGCGCTCGCCGACCTGTTGGCGGCGGCGCCGGACTTCGTGCGCCTGTCTGCGCGTGCGGCCGAGCTGTCGCAGCGCGCCGCGGTGTTTGCTGCGCCGTGCCCCGACGAACACGTGCGCTGGATCGACGTCGGACCGCGCGACGCGCGGCTGATCGAGTCGCCGCTCGACATCCGCGAACTGCTGGTCGAACAGCGCGCTGCCGCCACGCGGGCGTGGATCTTCACGTCGGCCACGTTGGGCGACGATGCGAGCCTGAGCTGGTTCAGCGAAGCGGCAGCGCTCGAGGACGCGACCAAGCTGCGCGTCGACAGCCCATTCGACTACCGCGGGCATGCGCGGGTGTGGGTGCCAGCGCAGCTACCCAAACCGAACGACGCGCGCCATCCGCAGGCCATAGGCGAACTGGCAGCGCGACTGGCGGGCCGCTTGCGCGGACGCACCTTCGTGCTGACCACGACGCTGCGCGTGCTCGAGCCGATCGCGCAGGCCTTGCGGGCGGAGGCCGAGCGCGAGGGCCTGCAACTCGATGTGTTGGTGCAGGGCACGCAACCGCGCCGGGCGCTGCTGCAGCGCTTCTTGTCGGGCCCCGGCCATGTGCTGCTGGGCTCGCAGAGCTTCTGGGAGGGTATCGACGTGCCGGGCGATGCGTTGCAGTGCGTGTTGATCGACAAGCTGCCGTTCCCGCCGCCGAACGATCCGCTGGTGCAGGCGCGGTCGCGTGCGCTGCAAGCCCGCGGCCGCGACGCGTTCAACGACTACTTCGTCGCCGAGGCCGCGGTGTCGTTGAAGCAAGGCGCCGGACGCCTGATCCGGCATGAAGACGATCGCGGCCTGCTGGTGATCGGCGACGTGCGCGTGCGTCAGATGGGTTATGGCAAGCGGCTGTTGCGCGCGCTGCCGCCGATGACGGCGATTGCCGACGAGGCGCAGGCGTTGGCCTGGCTCGATGAGCTCGCGGCCGCGCACGAGTCTTGAGCTACCAGAACACCCACCAGGGCGTGTCGCGCCCGCGCAGGCCCTCTTTCACAAAGCGGCTGTCGGGGAAGTTCTGCTTGAGCACGCGATCGGCGTCGTCGCGCAATTGCTCGAGACCGAGCTTGTCGTAGCTTTGCGCCAGGATGTACAACGCCTCCTCGACCGACGGGGTCTGCTGGTAATCGCGCAACGTCTGTTGGGCTCGGTTGGCCGCCGCCACGTAGGCGCCGCGCCGGTAGTAGTAGCGTGCCACGTGCAGTTCGTATTGCGCCAACGCGTTGACGATGTAGTCCATGCGCACGCGTGCATCGGCGCTGTACTTCGAGGCCGGGAACTGCTCGACGAGCTGCCTGAACGCCTGGTAGGCGTCGCGCGACGCCTGCTGATCGCGCTCGGAGATGTCCTGGCGCGAGATCGAGCTGAACATGCCGAGGTTGTCGTTGAAATGCACCAGCCCCTTCAGGTACATCGCATAGTCGAGCGCGGGGCTCGACGGGTGCAGCTTGATGAAACGATCGAGCGTGGACTGGGCCTGCGCGCGCTCGCCGGTCTTCCAGTACGCGAACGCGAGGTCGAGCTGCGCCTGTTGTGCCAGCAGCGTGCCGGCGGCGCGTCCCTCGACCTTCTCCAGGGTCTTGATGGCGCGGTCGTAGCTGCCCGCGGACATGTCGGCGCGCGCGTCTGCGTACAATTTTTCGGCGCTGTCCTTCTCGTCGTACTTCGGCGTCGAGCTGCAGGCGGCCAGCACGCCGGCGAGCAGCGCGACGATGAAGGTCGATCGGGCGGAGTGCAGCGGGCGTTTCATCCGACGAGACCCTTCCGACGGGCGGTTGATGGACAGGGCATGAGGCAATTCTAATGACGCAGGCCGGCCCGGATCCCACGACGCCCGATGCGCTCGACGGCGATGACAACGCGCCGGGCGAGCCGGACGCGCTCGAGCCCGAACGGCGCGAGTGGCTGCTCGATGCCCGCGCACCACCAGCAGCGCATCGACAAGACGCTGGCCGTGCTGGCCGGCGAATTTTCGCGCAGCCACCTGCAGGACGTGATCGCCCAGGGCATGTCACGCTCGATGGCGTGGCCGCCACCAGCGCGTCGCGACGCGTGCGTGCTGGACAGCGCCTGCAGGTCACCCTGTGGCCGACCGCGCAAGCCCTGGCCTTCACGGCGCAGCCGATGGCGCTGGACATCGTGCACGAAGACGAACATGTGCTGGTGCTCGACAAGCCGGCGGGATTGGTGGTGCATCCGGCGGCCGGCAACTGGTCGGGCACCTTGCTCAACGGCTTGCTGGCGCATCACGCGCGGGCCGCGCAGTTGCCGCGTGCCGGCATCGTGCACCGGCTCGACAAGGACACCAGCGGCCTGATGGTGGTCGCCAAGACGTTGCCCGCGATGACGGCACTGGTGCGGGCGATCGCGGCCCGTGAGGTGCAGCGCGTGTACCGCGCCCTGGTCCACGGCGTGCCGCCCTGGTCGACGCTGACCATTGACGCGCCGATCGGGCGCGATCCGCAGCAGCGCACGCGCATGGCCGTGGTTGCCGGCGGCAAACCGGCGCGAACCGACGTGACCTGCCTGTTCCGCGGCACTGGGGCCAGCGGCCTGCAATGCACGCTCCACACCGGGCGCACGCACCAGATCCGCGTGCACTTGTCGTCGCGCGGGCACGCGCTCGTCGGTGACAAGTTGTATGGCGGGCGCGCACAGTTCGGCCTGCAACGGCAGGGATTGCATGCCGCGCGGCTCGGATTCGAACATCCGGTGACGGGCGAGCCGCTGGTGTTCGAACGCGGGCCGCCGACCGATTTGGCGCTGGCCTGGCAGGCGGCACTCGACGCCTGACACGATGCGGCGCGTGCGCGCTACAATGGCTGCCAACGCGCGCAGTCGGGCACCCGCGCTGCCGGATACCAGGCCTGTAGCGAACGGCCCGATGCGCCAGCGGTGCGCTGCAGATGTGCCGCGCACCAGGCCGGAAGCGAAACCCGGCCCACCGACCTGCACCATGAAGACAGCCGTGCTTTGGATGCGCGGCGCCGATTTGCCTAGCCACATGTGGGACGCCGCCTTCGAGCGCTCGCGCTGAAGGCTTGTAGACACAGAAAACGATGGACAACCTCGAGGCCAAGCGCGTGCTCGAAGCCGCGCTGTTGTGCGCGCAAGAGCCGGTCGCGCTGCGCGACATGGGCGCGCTGTTCGATGAGCAGCTCGATACCGACACGATCAAGGTCCTGCTCGACGAGCTGGTGCGCGACTGGGAGAGCCGCGGCGTCGAGCTGGTTTCGCTGGCCACCGGCTGGCGTTTCCAGAGCCGGCCCGAGCTGCGCGACGTGCTCGACCGCGTGCACCCCGAAAAGCCTGCCCGCTACTCGCGCGCCGCGATGGAAACGCTGGCGATCATCGCCTACAAGCAGCCAGTGACGCGCGGCGATATCGAAGACATCCGCGGCGTCACCGTGAGCGGTCCCATCATCAAGCAGCTCGAGGACCGTGGCTGGATCGAATCGATCGGCACACGCGAAGCGCCCGGTCGTCCGGCGCTGTACGGCACGACGCGACAGTTTCTCGACGACCTCGGTTTGGCGCGGCTTGATCAGTTGCCTCCGCTGGGCACCTCGCTCGGCGCCGAACCCGATGCGCAACTGCTGGCCCGCCTGGGCGATGGGCAGGGTGCGCTCGAACTCGACGCCTCAGGCGAAGCGCTGGCGGCTGACACGCCTCAGCCCGCGCAGACCGAGGCGCCTGTCGACGGTGACCCGCCTGCATCGGCCGAGCCCTCGACCGATGCCCGCACAGCCGTCGACGACCAGTCCGCCGCTGACAACGAACCGACCGATGCCGCGGCACAGACCGCGCCTTCACCACACCCATGAATCCAACCGATCGAGATCCGAACGCGCCGCCCGCGCCCGAACAACCGACCGCCGCAGCCGATGCACCGTCTCAAGGTGCCGATGCGGCGCCACGCGGCGAGGCCAGTGCAGGACCGGAGGGCGGCGACGAGGCACAGCGGCGCCGCAACCGCAACCGTCGGCGCGGCCGCCGCAACCGTGGCGGTGACCGCCCCGAAGGGGGCCAAGGCGGCGGTCCGGCGCTTGAAGTGACGTTGCGCTGGGACGAAGCCGACGATGACGAAGACGAGTCGGCCGAAGGCGCCGCGCCCACCGCTGCGGCGCCCGCCGACGCCGCGCCCGCGTGGACGCCGGTCGAAGCGAGCGACCGGTTCTCCGACGTGGTGTCCGGGGCCTACGACAACGAGCCGGCCCCCGAGCCCGAGGGCGAGGCCGCCAAACGTGTGTTGGCCGCGACACCCGACGCACCCAAGCTGCACAAGGTGCTGGCGCAGGCCGGCATCGGCTCGCGGCGCGACATGGAGCAGATGATCGCCGATGGCCAGATCACGGTGAACGGCCAGGCCGCGCACGTGGGGCAGCGCATCACCGCTCACGACCAGATTCGCGTGGCCGGCAAGCCCGTGCGAGTGCGCATCACGCCGCCGCCCGCCCGGGTGCTGGCCTACCACAAGCCTGCCGGCGAGATCGTCACGCATGGCGACCCGCAGAACCGACCCACGGTGTTTCGCAAGCTGCCGCGTCTGCAACAGGGCAAGTGGCAGTCGGTGGGGCGCCTGGACATCAACACCGAAGGCTTGCTGCTGTTCACCAACTCCGGTGACCTCGCCAATCGTTTGATGCACCCGCGCTTCGGGATCGAGCGCGAGTATGCGGTGCGCGTGCTCGGCACCCTCAACGAAGACCAGCGCGAGGAGTTGCTGGAAGGCGTCGACATCGATGGCCAGCGCGCCACGATGCGCTCGGTGGAAGACGGCGGTGGCGAAGGTGCGAACCACTGGTACCGCGTGGTCATCACCGAAGGGCGCAATCGCGAAGTGCGGCGCATGTTCGAGTCGCTCGGCCTGGCCGTGAGCCGGCTGATCCGTATCCGCTACGGCTGCGTCGTGCTGCCGCGCGGACTGCGCCGCGGCGTCTGGGTCGACCTGCCGGCGAGCGACCTGCAGACCCTGCACAACCTGGTGGGCGGCGCGCCGTCCCCACACGGCAACCAAGGCAACGGCGCGCGGCCGAACAACCGCAACAGCAAGAACAACCGCGGACGCGGTCCGCGGGAGAGTGGTCCCCGTGAGGGCGGGCCACGCGAGGGCCCTCCACGAGAGGGCGGCCGGCAGCAGGAACCGCGCCGCCACGACGATGACAATGATCAGCCGGATTTCGCGTCGATCCCCAATCCGCTGCAGCAGACCTTCGACCGCCGCGCGATCCGCGAGGCGCGCCAGCCGCGACGCGAGATCTCCGAGGACGGGCCGATTCCCAACCCGCTGGAGCAGACCTACGACAAGCGCGGCGTGCAAAATCCGAAGGGCATCGGCGGCGGAGCCGGCAACCGTCGGGGCAAGGGCGGCGGCGGCGGTGGTGGCGGCGAACGCCAGCCCGATCCGATGCAGACGTCGGTCGGCTACATCGGCGCCGATGCGTTTCACAAACAGATGAGCGGCGGCGGTGGCGGCGGTGGAGGTCGCGGCCGGCGCAAGCGCTGACCCGCAGCCCTTGCCCAGAGCCCGGGTGAACAAGCCCTGCCGCATACAATCCGTCGTTTTTCTTCTTGCAGCTGAATCTTTAGGAGATCCTGATGGCCATCGAGCGCACGCTCTCGATCATCAAGCCAGATGCCGTGGCGAAGAACGTGATCGGCCAGATCCTGGCCCGCTTCGAGGCCGCTGGCCTGAAGTTGGTGGCGGCCCGCATGGCGCATCTGTCGCGCGGCGAAGCAGAGGCCTTCTACGCCGTGCACAAGGCGCGGCCGTTCTTCAACGATCTGGTGGCGTTCATGACTTCGGGGCCGGTGATGATCCAGGTCCTGCAGGGCGACAACGCCATCGCCAAGAACCGCGAACTGATGGGCGCCACCGATCCGAAGAAGGCAGCCAAGGGCACGATCCGCGCCGACTTCGCCGACAGCATCGATGCCAATGCGGTGCACGGCTCCGACGCGCCAGAGACGGCTGCTGTCGAGGTGTCGTTCTTCTTCCCCGGCATGGCGATCTTCGACCGCAAGTGACGGTGCAACTCGGCTCGGTGTGGTCAACCTCCTCGACTTCGACCGCGACGCACTGACCGCCTATTGCGAGCGGCACGGCGAGAAGCCGTTTCGCGCCGTGCAACTGTTCCGTTGGATCCACCAGCGCGGCGCCGCCGACTTCGCGCAAATGACCGACCTGGCGCGCAGTCTGCGCGAGCAGCTGCCGCAATTGGCGCAAGTGACCGCGCCGCCGTTGTCGAGCGAGCAGGGCTCGGCCGATGGCACCACCAAATGGCTGTTCGACGTCGGCGGCGGCAATGCGGTCGAAAGCGTCTTCATTCCGGAGGCCGACCGCGGCACGCTGTGCGTGTCGTCGCAGGCAGGCTGTGCGGTCAACTGCCGCTTCTGCTCCACCGGCCACCAGGGCTTCAGCCGCAACCTGACCACCGCCGAGATCGTCGGACAGCTGTGGTTCGCCGAGCATCACTTGCGCAAGGCGCTGGCGCTGCCGCCCGGCGAACGCGCGATCGACAACGTGGTGATGATGGGCATGGGCGAGCCGCTGCAGAACTACGCCGCCCTGATCCCCGCGTTGCGTGTGATGCTCGACGACCACGGCTACGGCCTGTCGCGCCGCCGCGTGACGGTGTCCACCTCGGGCGTGGTGCCGATGATCGACCGCCTGCGCGTGGATTGTCCGGTGGCGCTCGCGGTGTCGCTGCATGCCCCGGACGACGCGCTGCGCGACCACCTGGTCCCATTGAACAAGAAGTACCCGCTGACCGAGCTGCTCGATGCCTGTGCGCGCTACCTCGATGCCGCGCCGCGCGACTTCATCACCTTCGAGTACTGCATGCTCGAAGGCGTGAACGACTCGGTCGACCACGCACGCGCGCTGGCGCGATTGGTGCAAGGCCGCGTGCCGTGCAAGCTGAACCTGATCCCGTTCAACCCGTTTCCGCAGTCGGGCTTGAAGCGCTCGCCGCGAGAACGCGTGACCGCGTTCGCCGACGTGCTTCAGCAGGCCGGCCTCGTGACGACGATCCGCCGCACGCGCGGCGACGACATCGCGGCGGCATGCGGGCAACTGGCGGGCGAGGTGCAGGATCGCACGCGCGTGGCCGAACGTCGTGCGCGTGGCACGATCGCGCTGGTGCCCGCCGGGCCGGCACGGCACTGACCGAGATGCGTGGAATGTCAAGGAGCGTGGGTGTGACGAGAACTTCGCTGGCAGGCTTTGCACCGTGGGTCTTGCTGGCCGCGTTGTGGGGTTGCACGACCACCACCACCACCACCAGCTCGCCGCCCACCGCCGACCCGTCGCGCACGACCAGCACACCCGAACAAGTCGACCCCGAGCGGCGCGCGCGCGTGCGCATGGAGTTGGCGTCGGGCTACTACGCGCGCGGCCAGCTAGAGACCGCGCTCGATGAAGTGAAGCTTGCCTTGGCCGCGAAACCAGATCTGCCCGAGGCCTACAACCTGCGCGGGCTGATCTACCAGAGCCTGGGCGACGACCGGTTGGCCGAGGAGAACTTTCGCCGTGCACTGCAGCTGAATCCGGGCGATCCCAACACGATGCACAACTACGGCTGGTTCCTGTGCCAACGCCAGCGGTTGGCGGAGGCCCAGGTGCAGTTTCAACAGGCCATCGCCACGCCGCGCTACGCCGGCCTTTCGCGCAGCCTGATGACACAGGGCATCTGCTACACGCGCGCCGGATCGCTGGTCGAGGCCGAGCGCAGCCTCGCTCGGGCCTATGAACTCGACCCGACGAATCCGGTCACCGCGGTCAACCTGTCCGACGTGCTGTACCGGCAAGGCAAATACGAACGCGCGCGCTTCTACATCACCCGCGTCAACTCGGTGCCCGAGCTTTCGAACGCGCAGACCCTGTGGCTGGCGGCGCGCATCGAAAACAAGTCCGGCAACACGCGCGCTGCGCGTGACCTGGGTCGCCAGCTGCGCAACCGCTTCCCGCAGTCGCCGGAAGCCGAGTCGTTCGAAAGCGGACGCTTCAATGACTGACGACGCGAGCGCCGCATCCGAAGCGCGCAACGCCGGCGCGATGCTGCGGGCCGCGCGCGAGCGCCAGGGCCTGCACATCGCCGCGCTCGCCGCGGCGATCAAGGTGCCGCAGGCCAAGCTCGAGGCGCTCGAAGCCGGGCGTTACGACGAGCTGACCGATGCCACCTTCGTGCGGGCGCTGGCGCAGAGTGTGTGCCGGGTGCTGAAGATCGAAGCCAAGCCGGTCCTCGACTTGATGCCGAGCGCGCGCACGTCCGCGCTCGATCGAGTCGCACCCGTTCGGCGCACGCCGTTCCACGACAAGCCGGGTCGCGAGGAGCCGAGCGAGCCGCGCGTGTGGCACCAGCCGATGTTCTGGATCGTGGCGGTTCTGTTGGTGGCGGCCGGCGCATTCGTGCTGTGGCCGCAGCACACCGAAGGCTTGACGGCCTGGTTGGCGAAGTTGCCGAGGCTGGGTTCCGGCGACGCACCGAAACCTGCAGCGCCCGCGCCCGTTGTCACCGCTCCCACCGCACCCGTGGTCCAGGCACCGACCGCGTCGCCGGCAACGGCGGCATCGCTGCCGGACCCCGCCGCGCCCGCGCCAACGCAGACCGCACCGTCGAGCACACCGGTGGTGACCGAGACCGTGCATTCAGCGCCTGCGCCCACGGTGGCTGCGCCCGCTGACGCGCCGGCCGGCGTTGCAGTGGTGCGCGCCAGCGAGCCGTCCTGGGTCGAGGCACACGATGGACGCGGCAACGTGTTGCTGTCGCGCACGCTGCAGCCCGGCGAGTCGGTCGGCCTCGATGGTCCGCTGCCGCTGCGCCTCGTGATCGGCAACGCCACGTCCACCGAGGTGACGATGCGCGGCAAGCGCGTGACCCTGGGCCCGCCGAACCGCGACAACGTGGTCAAGGTCGAATTGAGGTAGCAGGCGATGGCACACGTTGAGCCGTTGATCTTGAACGCGGGCGCGATCGAGGCGGCCTCGCCGCGGCCTCGGCGCTCGCGGCAGGCCCGCGTGGTGTGGGGCTCGCGCGTGGTCACGATCGGCGGCGATGCGCCGGTGCGCGTGCAGGCGATGACCAACACCGACACCGTCGATGCGATCGGCACCGCCATCCAGGTGAAAGAACTCGCCATCGCGGGCTCGGAACTGGTGCGCATCACGGTCAATACGCCCGAGGCGGCACAGGCCGTGCCGCACATCCGCGAACAGCTCGACCGCATGGGCATCGACGTGCCGCTGATCGGCGACTTCCACTACAACGGCCATCGCCTGCTCAGCGACCATCCGGCGTGCGCGCAGGCGCTGTCGAAGTACCGCATCAACCCGGGCAACGTCGGCAAGGGCGCCAAGCGCGACAAGCAGTTCGCCCAGATGATCGAAGTGGCCATGCGCCACGACAAACCGGTGCGCATCGGCGTCAACTGGGGCAGCCTCGACCAGGAGCTGCTGGCCACGCTGATGGACGAGAACGCCGGTCGCGCCGAGCCATGGGACGCCAAGCAGGTGATGTACCAGGCGCTGGTGCAGTCGGCGATCGGTTCGGCCGAGGCCGCCGCCGAGCTCGGCATGGACCGCAACCAGGTCATCATCAGCTGCAAGGTGAGCGGCGTGCAGGATCTGGTGAGCGTGTACCGCGCGTTGGCGGTGCGTTGCGACTACCCGTTGCACCTGGGCCTCACCGAAGCCGGCATGGGCACCAAGGGCACCGTGGCCTCGACCGCCGCGCTGTCGCTGCTGCTGCAGGAAGGCATCGGCGACACGATCCGCGTGTCGCTGACGCCGCAGCCCGGCGAGTCGCGCACGCAGGAGGTGCTGATCGCTCTCGAAGTGCTGCAGTCGCTCGGCCTGCGCAGCTTCAACCCCAGCGTCACGGCATGCCCCGGCTGCGGGCGCACCACCAGCACCGTGTTCCAGGAATTGGCGCAGCAGATCGACGGCTTCCTGCGCGCGCAGATGCCGATCTGGAAGGCGCGTTACCCGGGTGTCGAGGCGATGAAGGTCGCCGTGATGGGCTGCATCGTCAACGGCCCGGGCGAAAGCAAACACGCCGACATCGGCATCAGCCTGCCGGGCACCGGCGAGGCGCCGGCCGCGCCGGTGTTCATCGACGGCGAGAAGGCCATCACGCTGCGCGGCGACACGATCGCGCAGGACTTCCAGAAGATCGTCGAAGACTACGTCGCGCGCCGCTACGCCGCCGAGGCGTCCGCGTGATGGCCGAAGCAAACAGCGTCGCGCCGTCCACCCCATCGCGGCTTGCCGCGGTGAAGGGCATGAACGACATCCTGCCGGGGCAGATCACGCGCAAGGAGCGCCTGCCCGATTCGGCGCTGTGGCTGTGGTTCGAGGCCGCGGTGCGCAAGGTGTTGGCCGCCTACGGCTACCAGTACCTGTTGACACCGACCGTCGAGCCCACCGCGCTGTTCGTGCGCGGGCTGGGTGAGGTCACCGACATCGTGGAGAAGGAGATGTACTCCTGGCGCGATGCGATGAACGGCGATGAGCTGACGCTGCGCCCCGAGGCCACGGCCGGCATCGTGCGCGCGATGATCGAGCACAACGCGCTGTACAACGGCCCGCTGCGGTTGTGGACGCTGGGAGCGATGTTCCGCCACGAGCGGCCGCAGAAGGGCCGCTACCGCCAGTTCCACCAGCTCGACGTGGAGGCGCTCGGTTTCCCCGGCCCCGATGTCGATGCCGAGATCATCCTGATGGTGCGCCGGTTGTGGCAGGAGCTGGGCCTCAAGGAAGGGCAGCACGTGCGGCTCGAGCTGAACAGCCTGGGCCAGAGCCACGAGCGTTCGGCGCACCGCGCGGCGCTGATCCAGCATTTCGAAGCGCACGCCGATCGGCTCGACGACGACGCGCGCCGCCGCCTGCACTCCAACCCGCTGCGCATCCTCGACAACACCAAGAATCCGGCCATGCAACCGGTGATCGAGGCGGCACCGAAGCTGTTCGATTTCCTCGGCAGCGAGTCGCTCGCGCATTTCAATGCCGTGCGGGCCGCTCTCGATGCGGTCGGGCTCGAGTACCGCGTGAACCCGCGCCTGGTGCGCGGCATGGACTACTACAACCTCACGGTGTTCGAGTGGGTGACCGATCAGCTGGGATCGCAGGGCACGGTGTGCGGTGGTGGTCGCTACGACGGCTTGTTCGAACAGCTCGGTGGCAAGCCCACGCCGGCGATCGGCTTCGGCCTCGGCATCGAGCGCCTGCTGCTGTTGATGCAGGAGCTGCAGCTCCCGGTGCCCGACGCGGCGCCGATGGCCTATGCAGTGATCCCCGATGCGGCGGCGCTGCCGCGTGCGCTGGCGCTGCTCGAGGCGCTGCGCAGCCACGGCGTGGCGGTGCAGATGCATGCCGCCGGCAAGGACGGCCTGGGCAGCATGAAGTCGCAGTTCAAGAAGGCCGATGCCAGCGGCGCCCGTTTCGCGCTCGTATTCGGAGCCGACGAGCTGGCGCAGGGCATGGTCGCGCTCAAGCCGTTGCGTGCCGAGGGCACGGCCCAGCTGCTGCGGCCGTTGGCGCAGGTTGCGGCCTGGGCGCACGAGTTGCGCGCCGCATAATCCACCGTTTGATCGCCGCGCGCAGCGCCCGGCCCACCTCGAACTTCACGATCGCACACGATGGCCACCCACCTCGACCTGCAAGAGCAGGAGCAAGTCGACGCGCTGAAGGCGTTCTGGCAGCAATACGGCAACCTGATCACCTGGGCGCTGGTCGCCGCGTTGCTGGTTTACTCGGGCATCACCGGTTGGCAGTGGTGGCAGCGCGAGCAGGCCGCCAAGGCAGGCGCGATGTTCGATGAACTCGATCGCGCGGCGAACGCGGGCGATGCCGAGAAGGCGGGCCGGGTGTTCGGTGACCTGAAGGAGCGTTATCCGCGGACCGCGTTTGCGCAGCAGGGCGGCATGCTGGCGGCGAAACTGCAGTTCGAGAAAGGCAAGGCCGATGAGGCGCGCGCATCGCTGGCCTGGGTGATCGAACACGCCGTCGAAGACGAGTACCGCACTCTCGCGCGCCTGCGCCTGGCGGCCGTGCTGCTCGATGCCAAGCAGCACGACGAAGCCCTCAAAGCAGCTCGATGGCGTGCCCGATGGCCCGTTCGCTGCGCTGGCCGCCGACCGCCGCGGCGACGTGCTGCTCGCGCAAGGCAAGAAGGCCGAAGCGCGAGCCGCCTACGAACGCGCTCACAAGCTGATGGACGACAAGGTCGAGTACCGCCGGCTGGTCGATGCCAAGCTCACCGCGCTCGGCGGCTCCGCCGCCGCGCCGGCGGCTGCGGCCTCCGGGGCATCACGATGACGCTGCGCGGCACCCGGTCGCTGGCCGCGTCGGTGGCCGTGGCGGCTGCGTTGCTGCTGGCCGCCTGCGCGGCCGAGAAGCCCAAGCCGACGCCGCTGGAAGCCGATCGAGTCCAAGCTGAGTGCGCGCGTGGCCTGGAACATGCGGCTCGACGGCGTGAAGTTTCCTCTCACGGTGCTGGCGCGCGATGGGCTGTTCGTGGTTGCGGGCAGCGACGGCACCGTGCTGGCGCTCGATGCAGCCAGCGGCCAGCCGCGTTGGCGCGGCGACGCCGGCAAGGCGATCTCGGCCGGCGTCGGCAGCGACGGTCGTTTTGCCGCGGTGACCACGCGCGACAACGAACTGGTGGTGTTCGAAGCCGGCAACGAGCGCTGGCGCAAACGACTGAACTCCCGCATCACCACTGCGCCCCTGGTGGCCGGTGAGCGTGTGTTCGTGATGGGCGTCGATCGGGTCGTCACGGCGTACGACGTGCTCGATGGCCGGCAGTTGTGGCGCCTGCAACGGCCCAACGATGCGCTGACGCTGTCGCAGCCCGGGTTGTTGGCCGCGTACAAGAACACCTTGATCGCCGGGCAGGGGCCGATGATGGTCGGGCTCGATCCGCTGCGGGGCAGCGTGCGTTGGGAGGTGGCGCTGGCCAACCCGCGCGGCACCAACGAGATCGAACGCCTGGCCGACCTGGTCGGCCCGGCGCTGCGCGTCGGCGACACGCTGTGCGCGCGTGCGTTCCAGTCGGCGGTGGCCTGCGCGCGCGCCGACAGCGGCACCTTGCGCTGGACCCGCAACGTCGGCGGGCAGCATGCGGTCGGGGGCGACGCCGAGTTGGTGGCCGGTGCCGATGCCAGCGACCGCATCAGCGCATGGAAGGCGGACAGCGGCGACACCGCGTGGACGCAGGACAAGTTCCTCTACCGCGGCCTGAGTGCTCCGCTGGTCACGCCGAAGGCGGTGCTGTTCGGCGACTCGGAGGGCTGGTTGCACGCGCTGTCGCGCACCGATGGCCAGCCGGTGGGGCGCTTTGCCACCGACGGCTCGGCTGTGGTTGCCCAGCCGGCATTGCACAACGACATCGTGCTGGTGGTCACTCGCAACGGCGGGCTGCACGCGTTGCGCTTCGATTGAGCATGTCCCACTTCGAGAAGCGGGCTGCGCTCACCTTGAGACCTGTGGCGTGAAACCGGTTTTGGCGATCGTCGGCCGGCCCAACGTGGGCAAGTCCACGTTGTTCAACCGGCTCACCAAGTCGCGCGATGCGATCGTGGCCGACTTCGCCGGCCTCACGCGCGATCGTCACTACGGCGACGCGGTGTCGGAAGGGCGCGAGTTCATCGTCATCGACACCGGTGGCTTCGAGCCCACCAGCGAGACCGGCATCGTGCACGAGATGGCCAAGCAGACGCGCCAGGCCGTGGCCGAGTCCGATGCGGTGCTGTTCGTGGTCGACGTGCGCGCCGGGCTGTCGGCGCAAGACCACGACATCGCGCGCTTCCTGCGCACCGCTGGCAAGCGCGCGCTGCTGGTGGTCAACAAGGCCGAGGGCATGAGCGAGTCGCCCGCGCTCAACGAGTTCCACGAACTTGGCTTGGGCGACCTCCACCCGGTGTCGGCATCGCACGGCCAAGGCATCCGCAGCCTGCTCGACGCTGCGCTCGAAGGTTTCGACTTTGGCGACACATCGGCCGATGCGGGCGATGAAGACGCCGACAAGCCGATTCGCTTGGCGGTGGCGGGTCGACCCAACGTGGGCAAGAGCACGCTGATCAACACCTGGCTCGGCGAGGAGCGCCTGGTGGCGTTCGATCAGCCCGGCACCACACGCGATGCGATCCACGTGCCCTTCGAGCGCGGCGGACGGCATTACGAGTTGATCGACACCGCCGGCTTGCGTCGCAAGGGCCGCGTGTTCGAGGCGATCGAGAAGTTCTCGGTGGTGAAGACCTTGCAGGCGATCGCCGATGCCAACGTGGTGGTGCTGCTGCTCGATGCCACCCAGGGAGTCAGCGATCAAGACTCGCACATCGCGGGCTACATCCTCGACAGCGGGCGTGCCGTGGTGGTGGCGGTCAACAAGTGGGACGCGGTCGACGCCTACCAGCGCGAGATGCTCGAACCGCTCGCTGGCGCAGCGCCTGGCGTTCCTGCGCTATGCCACGGTGCTGCAGATCTCGGCGAAGAAGCGCCAGGGACTGGCCCCGTTGTGGCAGGCGATCGGCCAGGCCCACGATGCGTCACGCGCCAAGTTGCCGACCCCGGTGTTGACGCGGCTGCTGCACGATGCAGTGGCGCATCAGGCGCCCAAACGCGCCGGCACGGTGCGCCCCAAGCTGCGTTATGCGCACCAAGGGGGCATGAACCCGCCCATCGTCGTGATCCACGGCAACGCGCTCGACCAGGTGACCGACGCATACAAGCGTTATCTGGAAGGTCGCATCCGCGATCACTTCAAGCTGGTGGGCACGCCGCTGCGCATCGAGATGCGCAGTTCGCGCAACCCGTTCGACCCCTCACGCTGAAAACGCGGGCCCTGTCGGCGAGGCCGTCATTGAACCTATTGCGCGGGCGAGAGTCCATGTTTGCGTCGCGGGCGCGCAACTTGCCCTTCGCACATCCGAACAGCAACCCTGTGATAACGTGGGGCCTGAAAACACTCCCAACACGGAGCATATCGTGAGCAACAAAGGGCAGCTTCTACAAGACCCGTTTCTGAACCTGCTGCGCAAGGAACACGTGCCGGTGTCGATCTACCTGGTCAACGGCATCAAGCTCCAAGGCCACATCGAATCGTTCGACCAGTACGTGGTGTTGTTGCGCAACACCGTGACGCAGATGGTCTACAAGCACGCGATCTCGACCGTGGTGCCAGGCCGGCCGGTGAACTTCCACACCAACGAGAGCACCGACGCGGCTTGACCCCGGCCCGTGCACGCAGCGCGTGCGCACCGGACGAAGCTGGCGCTTTGCCCTTGGATCGCAACTCCGACTTGGTCGCCGCCCCTGAGGCGGCGCTGGCCCGCACCGTCCTGGTGGGTGTCGACCTGGGCGCGGGACATTCGTTCGACCCGACGCTCGACGAACTGGCCCAACTCGCCGAGTCGGCCGGCGACGAGCCGGTGGCACGCCTGGTCGCGCGCCGCAAGGCGCCCGATGCGGCGCTGTTTGTCGGCTCCGGCAAGGCCGACGAGATCAAGGCGTTGGTGGCCGAGCATGGCGCGAGCGGCGTGTTGTTCGACCAGGCATTGAGCCCGGCGCAGCAGCGCAACCTCGAGCGGCATCTCGGCGTGCAAGTCGCCGACCGCACCGCCTTGATCCTGGAAATATTTGCAAGGCGCGCCAAGAGCCATGAGGGCAAGCTGCAGGTCGAGCTGGCGCGCTTGCAGTACCTGTCGACGCGCCTGGTGCGGCGTTGGAGCCACCTGGAGCGCCAGCGCGGCGGCGTCGGCCATCGCGGCGGTCCCGGCGAGGCGCAGATCGAACTCGATCGCCGCATGATCGGCGAGCGCATCAAGTCGGTGAAGGCGCGCCTGGCCAAGGTGAAGAAGCAGCATGACACGCAGCGCAAGGCGCGCACCAAGAGCGGTGCGCTGCGCGTGTCGTTGGTGGGCTACACCAACGCCGGCAAGTCCACGCTGTTCAATGCGCTGGTGAAGGCGCGCGCCTATGCCGCCGATCAGCTGTTTGCCACCCTGGACACCACCACGCGCGCGCTCTACCTCGATGGCATCCAGCAGTCGGTGGCCTTGTCCGACACCGTGGGCTTCATCCGCGATTTGCCGCACAAACTGGTCGAAGCCTTCCGGGCCACGCTCCAGGAGGCGACCGACGCCGACCTGCTGTTGCACGTGGTCGACGGGTCGAGTCCGCAGCTCGACGTGCAGCGCGAGGAAGTCGAGCGCGTGCTGGCCGAGATCGGCGCGCAGGACGTGCCGCAGATCGTGGTTTACAACAAGCTCGACTGCGCTGCAGGCGCAGCCGCGCATGCCGAGCGACTGGATCGCGCGCGACAACGGCACGCTGGTGCCGCGCGTGTTCGTCAGCGCCACGCAGGGCACCGGCCTGGACTTGCTGCGCGCCTGGATCGGCCGCGCCGCGCTCGGCGAAGCCTTGAGTCCGCCGCCAACGCCTCCACATGAGGCCAGGGCGCCCCAGTCCCCGATTGCCGGACAATCCGACCCATCGGCCCAAACCACAGGCATCGCATGACCTTGCGCCACTCCACGGCTTCGATCCACTCCCCTCAGCCTTTTGCCGCTCGCCTGGCGCTGGCTTGGCGCGCCGGCCTGGCCTGGCTGATGGCCGCGCTGCGGCTGCGGCGGGCCTCGAATGTGGTCATGGCCGGCCGCAACGACGGGCCGCCCGATCTCGACGAACTCTGGCGCGACTTCAACCGCCGCCTTGGCGGGCTGTTCGGCAACAAGGGTGGCGGCCGGCGCGAGGAGCCCGAAGGCGGGCCGTCGTTCCAGCCCGACATGAAAAGCGCCGGCATCGGCGTGGGCCTGATCGCGCTGGTGGTGGTGCTGGTGTGGGCCGGCAGCGGCTTCTTCATCGTGCAGGAAGGCCAGCAGGCCGTGGTGAGCACGTTCGGCAAGTACAGCTACACCTCCGACGCCGGCTTCCAGTGGCGCTTCCCGTACCCGTTCCAGGCGCACGAGACGGTGCCGGTGACGCAACTGCGCTCCAAGGAGATCGGGCGCAACAACGTGGTGCAGGCCACCGGCCTGCGCGACTCGTCGATGCTGACGCAGGACGAGAACATCGTCGACATCCGCTTCACCGTGCAATACCGGCTGAAGGACGCGCGCGCCTACCTGTTCGAGAACCGCGACCCCGACTCCGCCGTGCGAGCAGGCCGCCGAATCCGCGGTGCGCGAGATCGTCGGCCGCAGCAAGGTCGATTCGGTGCTCGTACGAGCAGCGCGAGGCGCTGTCGACCGACCTGGTGAAGTCGGTGCAGGCGCAGATCGATCGCCTCGGCACCGGCATCCTGATCGTCAACGTCAACGTGCAGAACGTGCAGGTGCCCGAGCAGGTGCAGGCGGCGTTCAACGATGCGGTGAAGGCGGGCGCCGACCGCGACCGGCTGAAGAACGAAGGCCAGGCCTACTCGAGCGACGTGGTGCCCAAGGCGCGCGGCACGGCCGCCCGCTTGCGCGAAGAAGCCGAAGGCTACCGCCAGCGCGTGATCGCGCAGGCCGACGGCGATGCGCAGCGCTTCCGCTCGGTGCTGACCGAGTACCAGCGCGCGCCCGCGGTCACGCGCGACCGCCTGTACCTCGAGACGATGCAGCAGGTGTACTCCAACGTCAGCAAGGTGATGGTCGACAGCCGCAACGGCTCGAACCTGCTGTACCTGCCGCTGGACCGGCTGCTGCAGCAAAGCGGCGCCACCGCCGTGCCCGGCGCGACCGTGCATGCCGTCCGAAGGCGCGCAGCCGGCGTCGCCGGCCGCGGCCACCGATGCGCGCTCGCGCGACGGCGGCCGCAGCCGCGAACGCGAGAGCCGCTGATGACGGCAGGAGAACAACAACATGAATCGCATCGGACTTGTTCGTCGCCAGCGTGCTGATCGTGCTGATGGTCCTCAGCTCGACGCTGTTCATCGTCGACCAGAAATCGGTCGGCGTCGTCTACGCGCTCGGCGAGATCAAGGAGGTGATCATCGAGCCGGGGCTGAAGGCCAAGCTGCCGCCGCCGTTCCAGAACGTGGTGTTCCTCGACAGGCGCATCCAGACGCTGGACAGCACCGAGACGCGCGCCATCTTCACCGCCGAGAAGAAGAGCCTGGTGATCGACTGGCTCGCCAAGTGGCGCATCATCGAGCCGCGCCAGTTCATCCGCAACAACGGCACCGACTTTCGCAACCTCGAAAGCCGGCTCAGCCAGGTGGTGCAGGCGGCGTTCAACGAAGAGGTGACCAAGCGCACGGTGCGCGGCGTGTTGTCCGAAGAGCGCGACAAGGTGATGCAGGACGTGCGCAGCCGCCTGCTCGACGAGGCCAAGTCGTTCGGCATCGAGCTGGTCGACATCCGCATCAAGCGCGTCGACTTCGTGGCCGACATCACCGATGCGGTGTACCGGCGCATGCAGTCGGAGCGCCAGCAGGTGGCCAACGAGCTGCGCTCGCAGGGCGTGGCCGATGGCGAGACGCATCCGCGCCGACGCCGACAAGCAGCGCGAGGTCATCCTCGCCGAGGCCTATCGCGATGCGCAGAAGATCAAGGGCGAGGGTGACGCCAAGGCCTCGGCGCTGTATGCCGATGCGTTCGGCCGCGATCCGCAGTTCGCGCAGTTCTATCGCAGCCTGGAGGCCTACCGCGCGAGCTTCCGCAGCCGCTCCGACGTGATGGTGCTCGATCCGTCGAGCGAGTTCTTCAAGGCGATGCGCGGCACCCCGCAAGCGCGCGCCGCGCCCGCCGCCGCACCGCGGCGCTGATCGCCCGTCGGCGTGACGCCATGGTGGACGTGCTGGTCGGCGCGGTGGCGCTGGTGCTGGTGTTCGAGGGCTTGTTGCCGTTCTTGAGCCCGACCACGTGGCGCGAAGTGTTCAGCAAAGCACTGCGCATGAGCGACGGCCAGATCCGCTTCCTCGGCCTGTCGAGCATGCTGATCGGGTTGCTGTTGCTGGTGTTCTTCTGGCGCTGAGCCGGGCCCATGGAGCCCGCGGGCCCACCCGTACAATGCCGTTTTTAACCGCCCCGGTCTTCCATGTCGTCTGCCTGGCTGCTGCCGGAGCACATTGCCGATGTCCTGCCCGCGCAGGCGCGGCGCATTGAGGAGTTGCGCCGCACACTGCTCGATCTGGCTCGCAGCTACGGTTTCGAGCTCGTGATGCCGCCGCTGCTGGAGTACCTGGAGTCGCTGCTGTCCGGCACCGGGCGCGAACTGGACCTGCAGACCTTCAAGCTGGTCGATCAGCTCAGCGGCCGCGTCGCTCGGGCTGCGCGCCGACACCACGCCACAGGTGGCGCGCATCGACGCGCACCTGCTCAATCGTGCCGGTGTGTCGCGCCTGTGCTACTGCGGCCCGGTGTTGCACACGCGTCCGGGCGCTCCGCATGCCACGCGCGAGCCGCTGCAGCTCGGCGCCGAGGTGTATGGCCATGCCGGACTGGAGGCCGACCTCGAGGTGCAGGAACTCGCGCTCGACATGCTTCGCGCTGCCGGCTTGAGCGGCTTGGTCCTCGATCTGGCCGACGCGCGCATCGTGCGCGGGGTGCTGGCGGGCGTGTCGGTCGACGGCAACGCGCTGCAAAACGTGGTCGCCGCGCTCGCCGCCAAGGACAGCGCCGCGGTGCATGAACTGACGCGCGACTTTCCGGCCGCCGCGCGCGACGCGCTGACCGACCTGTTGAGCCTGTATGGCGACGAGTCGGTGCTCGAGCGGGCGCGCGAGGTGTTGCCCGACCGCCCCCTGATTCGGCGCGCGCTCGACGACCTGGCCTGGCTTGCACGCCATGTGCGGCACGCGCATCCGCAGGTGCGGGTGGGCTTCGACCTGGCCGATTTGAGCGGCTATGCCTACTACAGCGGCGCACGCTTTGCGGTCTATGCCGCCAACGTCGGCGAGGCGCTGGTGCGAGGCGGTCGCTACGATGAAGTGGGTGCGGTGTTCGGCCGCAACCGCCCCGCCGTGGGCTTGAGCCTGGATCTGAAGGCGCTGTCTTCGCATCGCCAGCCCGCCGCACCGCGCAGCGCGATCCGCGCGCCTTGGGGCGAAGATGCCGCATTGCGCGCGGCCGTGCGCCGGCTGCGTGAACAGGGCGAGACCGTGCTGTGCATCCTGCCCGGGCACGAGCACGAGGCGCAGGAGTTCGACTGCGACCGCGAACTCGCCGCGGTCGGCAACCAATGGGTTCTGCGCGCGCTCTGATGCGCGCCAACCCGCACTGACGGATTCACATGAGCTCTGATCGATCCATCACGCGTGGCCACAACGTGGTCGTCGTCGGCACCCAATGGGGTGACGAGGGCAAGGGCAAGGTGGTCGACTGGCTGACCGACCACGCGCAGGCGGTGGTGCGCTTTCAAGGTGGCCACAACGCCGGCCACACGCTGGTGATCAAGGGCGTGAAGACCGCGCTGCAGCTGATTCCCTCGGGCGTGATGCGCGAGGGCGTGGCCTGCCTGATCGGCAACGGCGTGGTGGTGGATCCGCAGCACCTGCTGATCGAGATCGCACGCCTCGAGAAGATCGGCCTGGACGTGCGTTCGCGCCTGCTGATCAGCGAGTCGTGTCCGTTGATCCTGCCGTTCCACGTGGCGGTCGATGCCGCCCGCGAGGCGCTGCGCGAGAGCAGCGGCAGCGGCAAGATCGGCACCACTGGCAAGGGCATCGGCCCGGCGTATGAAGACAAGGTGGCGCGGCGCGCGCTGCGCATGCAGGACCTCAAGCACCCGCAGCGCTTCGAGAACAAGCTGCGCGAACTGGTGGCGCTGCACAATGAATCGCTCGGTGGCCTGCTGCGCGCGCAGCGCCTCGAGTTGCAACCGATGCTCGATGCCGGTCTCAAGGCGGCCGAACAACTGGTGCCGCTCATGGGCGACGTGGGCGTGCGCATCCACCAAGCACACCGCGGTGGACACAACGTGCTGTTCGAGGGCGCGCAGGGCACCTTGCTCGACATCGATCACGGCACCTACCCGTTCGTCACGTCGAGCAATTGCGTGGCCGGCAACGCCGCGGCAGGCTCGGGCGTGGGCCCGCAGATGCTGCATCACGTGCTCGGCATCACCAAGGCCTACACCACGCGCGTGGGTGGCGGTCCGTTTCCGACCGAACTGCCGATCGACCAACCCGGCACCGTGGGCCACCATCTGTCCACGGTGGGTCAGGAGCGGGGCGTGGTCACCGGTCGCGCGCGACGCTGCGGCTGGCTCGATGCCGCAGCGCTGCGCCGCGCGATGCTGATCAACGGCGTGTCAGGGCTGTGCATCACCAAGCTCGACGTGCTCGACGGGCTGTCCGAAGTGAAGGTCTGCGTGGGCTACACCTATCAGGGCCGCACGCTCGACATCCTGCCCCTCGACGCCGACGAGATCGCCGCCTGCCAGCCGGTTTACGAAACCTTGCCCGGCTGGCGCGAATCCACCGCTGGACACACGCGCTGGGAGCAACTGCCCGTGCCCGCTCAGAAGTACCTCGAACGGGTGCGTGCATTGATCGATGCGCCGATCGACATGGTGTCCACCGGTCCCGACCGCGAACACACCATCGTGCTGCGACATCCGTTCCGCGATTGAATGCCGGGCGCCCAACCAACGAGGAGACCTGTCAGACATGCTCACCGACGACGGCAAGCACCTGTACGTGTCCTGGGACGAGTACCACCTGCTGATCGAGCGCCTGGCGCTCAAGGTGGCCGCCTCGAAGTGGCAGTTCGATCAGATCCTGTGCCTGGCGCGCGGCGGCATGCGCCCGGGCGACGTGCTGTCGCGCGTGTTCGACCTGCCATTGGCGATCATGTCCACCAGCTCGTACCGCGCCGAGGCCGGCACGATCCAGGGCCGGCTCGACATGGCCAAGTACATCACCATGCCCAAAGGCGAGGTCGCGGGCCGCGTGCTGCTGGTCGACGACCTGGCCGACTCCGGCATCACGCTGCGCGCCGTGGTTGATCGCCTGCGCGGCATGCCCTCGATCAGCGAGCTGCGCTCGGCGGTGATCTGGGTCAAGGGTGTGTCGAGCTACACGCCGGACTACTTCGTTGAAAAGCTGCCCACGAGCCCGTGGATCCATCAGCCTTTCGAGGAGTACGACAATCTGCGACCCGAAGGGCTGGCGAAGAAGTTCGCTGTCTAACGTGGAAACGAAAGCGGGTTCGCTGGCGCGAACCCTGTCCATGTCTCCCGGCATAGGCCGCCTGCGCCGATGGTGCCCAGGAAGGGACTCGAACCCCCACGCCGTTAAGCGCTAGTACCTGAAACTAGTGCGTCTACCAATTCCGCCACCTGGGCATTTCAGGAACCAAGGATTTTAGCATCAAGGCAATCAAAGAAACCCCGAGCGCGCCGCTGGCCGGCGCGCTGATGAGCGAGGTGGTCGGCACCGTGGTCGGCCATCGGGACGGACACGGTTTTGTCCAGCGCGACGACGGTGAAAACGACATCTACCTGACGCAGCAAGAGATGCACTCGGTGCTGCATCGCGACCGTGTGCGCGTGCGCGTGGTGCGTTACGACCGCAAGGGCCGGCCCGAGGGGCGGGTGCTCGACATCATCGAGCGGCGCAAGACGTCGATCATCGGCCGGCTGCTGCACGAAAACGGCATGTGGCTGGTGGCGCCGGAAGACCGGCGCTACGGCCAGGACATCCTGATTCCCAAGAACGCCACCGCCAGCGCCACGGTCGGCCAAGTGGTCGCAGTGGAGCTGACCGAGCCGCCATCGATGTTCTCGCAGCCGGTGGGCCGCGTGGTCGAGGTGTTGGGCGAGATCGACGATCCCGGCATGGAGATCGAGATCGCGGTGCGCAAGTACGAGGTGCCGCATCGTTTCTCGCCGGAGTCGATGGCGCAGGCAGCGGCGCTGCCGGAGCAAGTGCGACCGGTCGACCGCCGGCACCGCATCGACCTCACCGACGTGCCTCTGGTCACGATCGACGGCGAGGACGCGCGCGACTTCGACGACGCGGTGTATTGCGAGCCGACCAAGGTCGGCAAGGGCAAGAGCGCAGGCTCCGGCTGGCGCCTGCTGGTCGCGATCGCCGACGTCAGCCACTACGTGAAGCCCGGCGAGGCGATCGACGACGACGCCTACGAGCGGGCCACGTCGGTGTACTTCCCGCGCCGCGTGATCCCGATGCTGCCGGAGAAGCTGTCCAACGGCCTGTGTTCGCTGAACCCGGAAGTCGATCGCCTGTGCATGGTGTGCGACATGGTGGTCGATGCTGTCGGCGAGATCGTGGGCTACCAGTTCTATCCGGCCGTGATGTGCTCGCAGGCACGGTTCACCTACACCGAGGTGGCTGCGATCTTGGGCAATACGCGCGGCCCCGAGGCGCAGCGGCGCAGCGACCTGGTGCCGCACCTGATCCACCTGCACGAGGTCTACCGTGCATTGCTCAAGCACCGCGGCACTCGCGGCGCGGTGGACTTCGAGACCACCGAGACGCAGATCGTTGCCGACGACAACGGCCGCATCGAGCGCATCGAGCCGCGCAAGCGCAACGAAGCGCACCGCCTGATCGAGGAGGCGATGCTGGCGGCCAACGTGTGTGCGGCGGAGTTCATCGCCGAACACGGCCACCCGGCGCTTTACCGCGTGCACGAGGGGCCGACGACCGAAAAGCGCATCACGCTGCAGAACTACCTGAAGGCGATGGGCCTGGGCATGTCGTTGTCGGACGACCCGACGCCGGGAGAACTGCAGGCGATCGCGACCGCCACGCGCGACCGGCCCGATGCGTCGCAGATTCACACGATGCTGCTGCGGTCGATGCAGCAGGCGCACTACACCGCGGCCAACAGCGGGCACTTCGGCCTGGCCTACGAGGCCTACACGCACTTCACCAGCCCGATCCGGCGCTACCCGGATCTGCTGGTGCACCGCGTGATCAAGGCGCTACTGCAAGCCAAGCGCTACCACTTGGACACCGGCGCGCTGGAAGACGCGCCGAAAGTGTCGAAGGCTTCGCGCGACAAGGCGGCGGGCAAGCGGTCGGTATCGGCACAGGAGACCGAGCAATGGAACGCGGCCGGCGCGCATTGCAGCACCAACGAACGCCGCGCCGACGAGGCATCGCGCGACGTCGAGGCCTGGCTCAAGTGCCGCTACATGCGCGAGCGCCTCGGCGAGGAGTTCAGCGGCACCGTCAGCGCGGTGGTCCCGTTCGGCCTGTTCGTCACGCTCGACGACCTCTACGTCGAAGGCCTGCTCCACATCACCGAGATCGGCGGCGGCTACTACCGCTTCGACGACGTGCGCCAGGAGCTGCACGGCGAGCGCAGCGGCACGCGCTATGCCGCCGGCACGCGCGTGCGTGTGCAGGTGAGCCGCGTCGATCTCGACAGCCGCCGCATCGACTTTCGCATGGTGCGCGAAGGCGACGACGAACGCCTGTTGTCGCGCGGGCGCAAGTCCGAGTTGCGTTCGCCGCAGGCCGAACTGGCCGCGGTGCGCGCGCGCGATCGGGCCACCAAGTCGGGCATGGCGCGCGCAGCCAAGACGCGTCCGCGCGTGAGCAGCAAGCAGGCCAGCGCCAAGAGCGGTCGCGGTCGCGGCGGTCCGCGGCGCTAGAGCCGCTCGATCGCGCAGCGCGTCGCGCGCGCGTTGCATCGCTCCGATCAGATCCGATGCGCGCAGCGGGCCGATGAGCGGGCCGTGCTCGGTGCTCGCACCATGCAGCCAGGCCGTGGCCTCGGTCACGCGGTGGGCCGCTCCGTCACCAGCGCTGCCCCACCAGCCGCCGAGCCACCCGGCCAGCACATCGCCGCTGCCGGCCGTGCCCAGCCGCGCATCGCCGGTGGCGTTGATCGACGCGCATGGCTCGGCGCTCGCCACCACGCTGCCCGAACCCTTGAGCAGCACGGTGCATAGCGTGGCCTCGGCCAAGGCGCGGGCCGTGCGCACGCGATCGGCCTGCACGTCAGCCGTGGTCCGCTGCAGCATCCGCGCCGCCTCGAGCGGATGCGGAGTCAACACGGTTTCGAGTGAGCGCGCTGCGCGGGCGCGCAAGGCACGCTGCAAGCCGGCGTCAGCTGCGATCGCATTCAGCGCGTCGGCGTCGAGCACCAGGCGGCGTGCATGGTGCAAGACTGGAGGCAGGGCGGCGCGTATGGCGTCGCCGCCGCCGCAACCGCACACCACGGTCGACTGCGCCAGCACGTCGGGTTCGAGCAGCTGCGCGCTCGGACGCGCCATCAGCTCCGGTTGGGCTGCATCGAACGGCAGTGTGTCCTGCGCGGCCAGCAGGCCGAGGTAGACGCGGCCGGCGCCGGCCGCGAGCGCGGCGCGCGCCGCCAGCACGGCAGCCCCGATCATGCCCGCGGCGCCACCGATCACGAGCACGTCGCCGAACGTGCCCTTGTGCTGCGCATGCGCACGCGGTATCGACAGCGCGCGCGCCGCCTCGGGGCCGCTCAGGCGCGTCGTGGCCTCGGGGGTCGACACGCCGAGGTCGTCGAACCACACGCGGCCGGCGTGATCGCGACCGAGCGCGGTGAACAGGCCGGGCTTCAAGGTCAACAGCGACAGGGTGTGCGTGGCGCGCACCGCGTTGCCGAGCACCGCGCCGGTATCGCCGTGCAAACCGGTCGGCACGTCGGCGGCGAGCACCGGCGCGTGTCCGGCGTTAAGCCGCGAGACGGCATCGGCCCACACGCCCGACAGCTCGCGGCTGCCGCCGATGCCGAACAGCGCGTCGAGGGCGAGATCGGCTTGCACGCGTTCGGGCAGCGTGGTCTGAATCGGCACGCCGGCATCGCGAGCGGCTTGCAGCGCTTGTCGCTGCGTCGGTCGGGGCGCGCGTGGCGTCGCCCGGCGCAATCACGCGCACGGACTTCCCTTGTGCATGCAGCCAGCGCGCCGCGATGAAGCCATCACCGCCGTTGTTGCCGGGGCCGCACCAGACCTCGATGTCTTTCGCGTGCGGCGCGAGCGCCAGTGCGAGTCGGGCCAACGCGGTGCCGGCGCACGTCATCAACGTGTGGGGCGGCAGCCGCGCCGCAGCGGCCTGTTCGGCACTGCGTGTGGCGGCAGCATCGTGCAGCGGCCACGTGCACCGTGACGGCCACACCGGATGCGGGCCTTCGGGGAAGCGCGCGGTCGGGCTCCGCATCTGAGTTATCGACATTGGGCGTCGCCGGGCATTGTGCTCTACTCGAACGTCCACGACCTTGATGGAGTTCTCCTGCATGAAGCGTTTTGTCGCAATGATCCTGGGTGTGATCGCACTGGCCGGTGCCGCCCAAGCCCAGCAGTTCTTCCGCATCGGCACCGGCGGCACTGCCGGCACCTACTACCCGGTGGGCGGCATGATCGCCAACGCGGTGTCGCAGCCCGGCAAGATCGTCGTCACCGCGCAGGCGAGCAACGGTTCGATGGCCAACGTGAACGGCATCGCCGGTGGTTCGATCGAATCGGGCTTCTCGCAGGCCGATGTCGCCACCTGGGCACAGAAGGGCACCGGCATCTTCGAAGGCAAGCCCAATGTGCCCAACCTGCGCCTGATCGCCAATCTGTACCCCGAGAGCGTGCACATCGTCGTGCGCAAGGGATTGAACGTGAAGTCGCCGGCCGACTTGAAGGGCAAGCGCGTTGCACTCGACGAACCCGGGTCGGGCACGCTGATCAACGCGCGCATCATCCTGGCCGCCTACGGCGTGCAGGAGAGCGAGATCAAGCCGGAATACATCAAGCCCAACCAAGCCGGCGACAAGCTGCGCGATGGCTCGCTCGACGCGTTCTTCTTCACCGGCGGCTCACCGGCCGGCGCGATCGCCGAGCTGGCGTCGGCAGGCGGCGGCATCGAGCTGGTGCCGATCGATGGGCCGCAGGCCGAGGGCCTGCGCAGGGCCAGCCCGTTCTTCGCACCCGATGTGATCCCCGCCGACACCTACAAGGGTGTGGCGGCGGTGAAGACACTCGCGGTCGGCGCGCAGTGGGTCACCAGCGACAAGGCCGACGCCAACACGGTGTACGAGATCACCAAGGCGCTGTTCAGCGACGCCGCGCAGAAGACACTCGCCGCGGGCCATGCCAAGGGCAAGATGATCACCAAGGACAGCGCCGTCCAGGGCGCAGGCATCCCGTTCCATCCTGGAGCCGAGAAGTACTATCGCGAGGTCGGGCTGATCAAGTAGAGCCCGCTCGCACATCACGCACGCGCGAGGGCGGTGCGCCGCAAGGTGCCCGCCCTCGTGTCACGTGGATGGCGCGCCAGAACACGATGCCGAGGGAACCGGGATGAGCAGCACCACGATCGACGACCGCGCCGTCGCCGAGCTCGAGCAGAAGTTCGACCCCGACATGCGCTTCCGGCTCACCTGGCCGCCGGCGTCGACCGTGCTCAAGGTGCTGTTGATCGCGCTGTCTTGCTTCCACTACTACACGGCCGGCTTCGGTCTGCTGCGCGAGACCACGCACCGCGGGGTGCACCTGGCCTTCGTGCTCGGCCTGATCTTCATCGTGTTCGAGTTCCGCCATTCGGCGGCCGCCGGCACGCAGCGGCCACGCAGTGCGTGGGCGCCCGGCGGCGTGCCGTGGATCGACTGGCTGCTTGCGTTCGCGGTCGCGCTGTCGGTGCTGTACATCCCGTATGTCTTCAACGACTTGGCCTTTCGTGTCGGCAATCCGAGTGCACTCGACGTCGCGATGGGCTCGATCCTGCTGGTGCTGCTGCTCGAGGCCACGCGTCGCAGCATGGGCTGGCCGCTGCCGCTGATCGCGATCGCTTTCATGGTCTATGCGCTGGCCGGTCCGATCTTCCCGGGCTTGCTCAAACATGCCGGCGCGAGCTGGGGCCAGTTGGTCAACCACCAGTACCTCACCAGCCAGGGCATCTACGGCATCGCGGTCGGCGTGGTCGCGACCTATGTCTTTCACTTCGTGCTGTTCGGCGTGCTGGCCACGCGCATCGGCCTGGGGCAATTGTTCCTCGACATCGCGTCCACGATCGCCGGCCGCTACGCCGGCGGGCCGGCCAAGGTGAGTGTGTTCGGCTCGGCGATGTTCGGCATGCTGTCCGGCTCGTCGGTGGCCAACGCGGTCACTGTGGGTTCGCTCACCATTCCCGCGATGATCCGCGTCGGCTATCGGCGCGAGTTCGCCGGCGCGGTGGAGGCGGCGGCGTCCACCGGCGGACAGATCACGCCGCCGGTGCTCGGCGCGGCGGCGTTCCTGATGATCGAGTTCCTCGCCGTCCCGTACCAGACCATCATCGCAGCCGCGGTGGTGCCGGCGTTCATGCACTTCTTCGGCGTGTTCATGCAGGTGCACTTCGAGGCCAAGCGCTTCGGCCTGCGCGGTCTCACCGACGAAGAGATGCCCAGGCTGCGCGAGTCGCTGCGCCTGCGCTGGCCGACATTGATTCCGTTGGTGCTGCTGATCGGCATCCTGGTCAGCGGCCGCACGCCGTACCTGGCCGCGTTCACCGGCATCACGTCGTGCGCCATCGTCGGGCTCACCACCGGCGCGGGCCGCGCGGCTGCGCGCAACTGGGGTCTGCTCGTTGCGCTGCACGCGGTGTTGCTGGTGATCACGTTCGGCGGCATCGAGAGCGAAGCGCTGCGCGTGGGCATCTTCGCCGCTGCCGCCGTGGCCACGCCGTTCGCGCTGCGCGCGTTCAACATCCAGGGTCGCATCGGCTTGGGCACGCTGGTCGAGGCGTTCGAAACAGGCGCCAAATACGCGCTCGCAGTCGGCGCGGCCGCGGCCACGGTGGGCATCGTGATCGGCGTGGTCACGCTCACCGGCGTGGGCTTCAAGCTGTCGACCATCATCACCGGTGCCGCCCAGGGTGTGGCGTTCAACGTGGTGGATCTGCTGCCCGGGGGTTGGCTCGACCCGAAGACGTTGACGCTGTTCGCCGCGCTGCTGATGACTGGCCTGGTGTGCATCCTGCTGGGCTGCGGCATCCCGACCACTGCCAACTACATCATCATGGTGACGGTGGCGGCGCCGACGCTCGTGCTGCTCGGTGTCGAGCCGCTGGTGGCGCACTTCTTCGTCTTCTACTACGGTGTGCTGGCTGACATCACGCCGCCGGTGGCACTCGCCGCTTATGCGGCGGCCGGCATGGCGGGCAGCGATCCGTTCAAGACCGGCAACATGGCATTTCGCCTCGGGCTTGCGAAGGCGTTGGTGCCGTTTGTCTTTGTGTTCTCGCCCTCGCTGCTGCTGGTGGCCAAAGGCTTCACCCTTTACGACTTCGTGATCACGTTCGTCGGCTGCGTGCTCGGCATCACGATGCTGGCGGCGGCGTTGTCGAAGTACCTGACGTCGGAGCTGAAACGCTGGGAGCAGTTGCTGCTGATGGCGGGCGCGTTGCTGCTGGTGGCGCCGGGCGTCGTGAGTGGCCTGATCGGGATCGCGGTCGCGGCACCGGTGTTGTTGCGCCAATGGGCGCGCCGAGGCCGGTCAGCGCAGCCGATCCAGGCCTAGGCCTTCGATGTCGACGGCCGCCGTGCGGCCAGCCATCGCATCGGCCAGCACGCGCGCGGAGCCGCATGCCAGCGCCCAGCCGCTGGAGCCGTGGCCGAGGTTGACCCAGATGCCGGGCAAGCCACTGGGGCCGATGACCGGCGGGCCGTCGGGCAGCATCGGGCGCGCGCCTTTCCAGCTCTGCGCCTTGGACTGCACCGCGCAGCCTGGGAACCAATCGTCGAGCACCTTGTACAGCGTGGCCAGGGCCTGTTCGTTGTGCGCTTGCAGCGTGCCGCCAAGCTCGGCGCTGCCGGCCACGCGCACGCGTTTGCCCAAGCGGCTGATCGCCACCTTGTAGCGTTCGTCGATCAGCGTCGAGCGCGGTCCGACGTCGCCGTGCTCGGTGAGCTCGCGCATCGGCGCGGTGACCGAATAGCCGTACACCGGCGCCATCGGCAGCTTGAGCTTCAGCGGCTTGAGCAGCCGCATCGATTCGATCGCCGCACACACCACCACCGCGTCGAACGACTCGCTGCCTTCCGATTCAGGCAGGGTCGTCGGCAGATCGGCGCCGACCAGTGAGTTGTCGAAGCGCGCCAGCGGGCGATGCCTCACCACCGGCTGTGCGCCGGCCTCGATGCGCTCGACCTCGCGGTGGAAGCGGAACAACGCACCATGCTGCTGCGCGTATTGCTTGATCAGATGGGCAAACTGACGGCAGTTGCCGACCTCTTCATTGGGCAAGTGCAGCGCCGCGTGCAGCGGCGTCTCGATGTGCAGGCCGGGCTCGATCTGGCGCGCCCGTGCCGCGTCGATCACATGGCAGTTGACGCCGAGATCGGCGAGCAGCTTCACGCCCGGTCGCGCCAGCGTGAGGTCGCGCGGCGTGCGCAGCAGCACCATCAGACCCTGGGCCTGTTCGTAGTCGAGCTGCAGCTGCGCGGTCAGCGCGTGCATGCGCTCCAGGCTGTAGCGCGCGAGCCGGACCATGCGGCTGCGGTTGGCTTGGTGAACGCTGGGACGGCAGGCGCGCCACCAGCGCCACACCCAGCGCAGCAGCGCGGGCGAAAACGGTCGAGCCAGGTGGACGGCCGCGTGGCTGCCGAACAGTTGCTTGATCACCTTGCCCGGCATGCCCGGGGCGGCCCACGGCGTGACATAGCCTGGCGCCACCACGCCGGCGTTGGCGAAGCTGGTTTCGGCGGCCACGCTCGCCTGGCGCTCGAACACGGTGACCTCGTGGCCATCGCACGCGAGTTCGTAGGCGGTGGTGACGCCCACGATGCCGGCGCCGATGACGGCGACGCGCATCAGCGGGCGCGCGCCGGACGCAGCGCCGATTCGATGGCCAGGCCGATGTTCAGCACGAGGTTGTCGGCCAGCGCGCCGCTCCACACCATCAGGCCCACCGGGAACTCGTCCGCACGGTGGCAGGGCAGCGACAGCGCACAGCCATCGAGCAGGTTGACCATCGACGGGTTGCGCAGGAGCGCGCCGTTGGCCGCGAAGAACGCATCGTCGCTGGCCAACAGCGGCGCGATCTCGGGCGCGACGATCGGCACCGTGGGCGACAGCATCGCGTCGAAGCCGCGCATCGCATCGGCCATGCGGCCGATCCAGCGTGCCCGCGCGTGCAGCAGGTCGATGTAGTCGGCCGCGCTCATGGTTTCGCCGCGCCGGATGCGCATGCGCCACGCGCGGGTCGTAGCTGCTGCCGCGTTCGGCCAGGCGCTTGCGGTGCCAGGCCCAGCTCTCGGCGGCGCAAAACCGCCGCCGGCGTTGATGGCAGCGACCTCCGCGAGTTCGGGCAGCACGATGTCTTCGATGCGCGCCCCGTGCGCGCGCAGCGCCTGCAACGCCCGCTCGAACGCACGCAGCCACCGTGGCGTCGAGCCCGTCGAGCAGCAGCGTGCGCGGCACGGCCAATCGCCAGCCGGCGAGCGGGCGCTTGTCCGGTGTCACGTGGCGCTGCGCCAGGATTTCGTGCATCAGCACCGCGTCGGTCACGTCGCGCGTGATCGCGCACACGGTGTCGAGCGTGGTCGACAGCGGCACCGTGCCTTCCAGCGGCGTGAGGCGCTGCGTGTTCTTGAAGCCGACCAAGCCTTGCAACGCGGCCGGGATGCGGATCGATCCGCCGGTGTCCGAGCCCAGCGCCGCCAGCGCCGCGCCGCTGGCCACCGACACGGCGCCACCGGAGGTCGACCCGCCGGGTGCGCGCAGCTTGCCATCGAGCGCCTGGGTGATCGGGTTCGCCGGCGTGCCGAAATGCGGGTTGATGCCGACGCCCGAGAACGCGAACTCGCTCATGTTGGTGTGGCCCACCAGCACGCCGCCGGCCTGGCGCACGCGGGCCACGGCCGGGCTGTCGGCAGCGCAGATGGGCGCGTCGTGCATCGTCGAGGAGGCGGCGGTGGTCGGAAACCCGGCCACGTCGTACAGGTCCTTCACCGAGACCGGCGCGCCCGCCAAAGCACCGATGGCCGCGCCGGCGCGGTGCATCGCCTGCAGCGCAGCCGCGCTGGCGCGCGCCGATGTGTCGAACATGCGGATGAACGCCTTGGTGCAGGCTTCGGACGCTGCCACTTCGAGTGCCTGGCGTGTCGAGGTCTCGATGGCGCCGCCGGAGCGCACGGCGTCACGGTGGGTGGCCAGGGTGGAGCCGGGCGCGGCTGCTACAATGCTCGGCTTCAACTGAATGTCCTCACAGCTGGCGCTGGCGATTCATGGAATCGTGATGGCCGCGGTGCGGGAACCGCAGTTGAACAATCCCGAACCGGCCCACAAAAGGTGTCGTTGCGCGGCGCAACCCTCAGCCGCCCGACGATTCGCGCCGGATTCTAGACCCAACCTTTGGAGCTCGAATGCCCACGACGATGCGTGAAATGCTGGAAGCCGGCGTCCATTTCGGACACCAGACCCGCTTCTGGAACCCCAAGATGGCCCCGTACATCTACGGCCATCGCAACAAGATCCACATCATCAACCTCGAGAAGACGCTGCCGGCGTTCGAGGATGCGATGAAGTTCGTCCGCCAGCTCGCCGGCAGGCGCGGCACCATCCTGATGGTGGGCACCAAGCGTCAGGCGCGCGAGGTGATCGCGCAGGAAGCGCAGCGCGCCGGCATGCCCTACGTCGACCAGCGCTGGCTCGGCGGCATGATGACCAACTTCAAGACCGTGAAGACGTCGCTGAAGAAGCTCAAGGAAATGCAGGCGCAGAAGGAAACCGGCCTGGAGCAGATGAGCAAGAAGGAAGGCCTGATGTTCGATCGCGAGATCGGCAAGCTCGAGAAGGACATCGGCGGCATCCAGGACATGGCGGCGCTGCCCGATGCGATGTTCGTCATCGACGTCGGCTACCACAAGATCGCCGTCGCCGAAGCCAAGAAGCTCGGCATTCCGCTGATCGGCGTGGTCGACACCAACCACTCGCCGGAAGACATCGACTACGTGATCCCCGGCAACGACGATTCCGCCAAGGCGGTGGCGCTGTACGCGCGCGCGGTGGCCGATGCGGTGCTCGAAGGCAAGGCGCAGGCAGTGACCGAGGTCGTGCAAGCGGCTGGCGGAAGCGACGAGTTCGTCGAGGTTAACGAGGGGGCTTGAGCCCCTTCTCGTTCACTTCGACTTCGTCGGGACACACCGCTCCCCCGAGCCCCCTCCGGGAGGGGGCTCCAGCTTGAACGACGATCCGGCCCGCGGCCGGTCAATGCACAGCGGCACTACTGGCCGCACCGTTGGAGTTCATATGCCCGCAATCACTGCAAGCATGGTGGCCGAACTGCGCGCCAAGACCGACGCGCCGATGATGGAGTGCAAGAAGGCGCTCACCGAGGCCGAAGGCGACATGACCCGCGCCGAGGAGATCCTGCGCGTCAAGCTGGGCAACAAGGCCGGCAAGGCGTCGTCGCGCATCACCGCCGAGGGCGTGGTGGCCGCATCGGTGCAAGGCGGCACGGGTGCGCTGGTCGAAATCAACTGCGAGACCGACTTCGTGTCGAAGAACGACTCGTTCCTCGCCTTCGCCAACGCCTGCGCCAAGCTGGTGGCGGAGAAGAACCCGGCTGACGTCGCCGGCCTGTCGGCGCTGCCGATGTCGCAAGACGGCTTCGGGCCGACGGTGGAAGACGTGCGCAAGGGCCTGATCGGCAAGATCGGCGAAAACATGTCGATCCGGCGTTTCAAGCGCTATGCGGGCGGTGGCAATCTGGCGCTCTATCTGCACGGCACGCGCATCGGCGTGCTGGTGGAGTACGACGGCAGCGACGTGGCAGCCAAGGACACGGCGATGCACATCGCCGCCATGAAGCCGGTGGCGCTCTCGCAGGCCGACGTGCCGGCCGACTTGGTGGACAAGGAGCGCCGCATCGCCACCGAGAAGGCTGCCGAGTCGGGCAAGCCGGCCGAGATCGCAGCCAAGATGGTCGAAGGCTCGGTGCAGAAGTACCTCAAGGAGGTGTCGCTCGGCAACCAGGCTTTCGTCAAGGATCCGACCGGCAAGCAGACCGTCGATCAGATGCTCAAGGCAGCCAATACCAAAGTGAAGGCGTTCACGCTGTACGTGGTGGGTGAGGGCATCGAGAAGCGCGCCGAAGACTTTGCGGCCGAGGTGGCGGCGCAGGTGGCAGCGGCCAAGGCCCAGTGAGCGCTGCGCGGGCGCCGGCGAGCGCCCGCTAAACTGCGCGCCTGACACCAAGGTTGCCTGGGAGAATCGCCGGATGCCGGCCTACAAGCGAATCCTGCTGAAGTTGTCCGGCGAAGCGCTGATGGGGGACGACGCCTACGGCATCAATCGCGCCACCATCGTGCGCATGGTGCGCGAACTCAAAGAGATCACCGAGCTCGGCGTCGAGTTGGCGATCGTGATCGGCGGCGGCAACATCTTTCGTGGCGTGGCGGGCGGCTCGGTCGGCATGGATCGAGCGACCGCCGACTACATGGGCATGCTCGCCACGGTGATGAACTCGCTGGCGCTGGCCGACTCGATGCGGCAGGCCGGCCTGACCGCACGCGTGATGTCGGCCATTGCCATCGAGCAAGTGGTCGAGCCCTACGTGCGACCGAAGGCGCTGCAGTACCTCGAAGAAGGCAAGGTCGTGGTGTTCGCGGCCGGTACCGGCAACCCGTTCTTCACCACCGACACCGCGGCAGCCTTGCGCGGCGCCGAGATCGGCGCCGAGGTGGTCCTCAAGGCGACCAAGGTCGATGGCGTGTACAGCGCCGATCCCAACAAGGACAAATCGGCGACGCGTTATGCCTCGATCAGCTTCGATGACGCGATCGCGCGCAACTTGCAGGTGATGGACGCGACCGCGTTCGCGCTGTGTCGCGACCAGAAGCTGCCGATCAAGGTGTTCTCGATCGTCAAGCCCGGTGCGCTGAAGCGCGTGGTGCAAGGCGAAGACGAGGGCACGCTGGTGCACGTGTGACGAGCAAGCGCTAGGAGACTCACCGATGGCCACCACCACCATTGCCGAGATCAAGAAGAACGCCGAATCCAAGATGGCCAAGTCCATCGAGGCGCTGAAGCACGACCTGCAGAAGATCCGCACCGGCCGTGCCCACCCCGGCATCCTCGACCAAGTGCACGTCGACTACTACGGCTCATCAGTGCCGATCAGCCAGGTGGCCAACGTGTCGCTGCTCGATGCACGCACGATCAGCGTGCAGCCGTGGGAAAAGGGCATGGGCCCGAAGATCGAGAAGGCGATCCGCGAAAGCGACCTCGGCCTGAATCCGGCGGCGCAGGGCGACCTGTTGCGCGTGCCGATGCCGGCGCTGACCGAAGAGCGCCGCAAGGAGCTGACCAAAGTAGTCCGCCACGAGGGCGAGGAAGCCAAGGTCGCGGTGCGCAACCTGCGTCGCGACGCCAACGAGCATCTGAAGAAGATGCTCAAGGACAAGCAGACCAACGAAGACGAAGAGCGCCGCGCGCAAGACGACGTGCAGAAGCTCACCGACCGCACCGTGGCCGAGATCGACAAGCTGGTCCATGCCAAGGAAGCCGAAGTCCTGGCCGTGTGACATTGGCAGCCAGACCCGATCTTGCAACGCGACCTCAAGACCGTTCCCCGTCACGTGGCCATCGTGATGGATGGCAACGGCCGTTGGGCCAAGAAGCGTTTCATGCCGCGTTTCTTCGGCCACAAGCAGGGCGTGGATTCGTTGGTGCGCTGCGTGCAGGCCTGCTCCGACCGCGGCATCGAATACCTCACGGTGTTCGCGTTCTCCTCGGAAAACTGGAAACGGCCCGACGAAGAGGTGTCCGGACTGCTCGGGCTGGTGCTGGTGGCGGTGTCGAAATACCTGCGCAAGCTGGCCGAGAAGGGCGTGCGCATCCGCATCGTCGGCGACCGCAGTGCCGTCAACGACAAAGTGCGCGCCGCGTGGGATGAAGCCGAGCGCACCACCGAGCACAACACCCGCATCACGCTGTCGGTGGCGTTCAACTATGGCGGCCGCTGGGACGTCACCCAGGCCTGCCGTCGCGCCATCGAGCTGGGCATGAAGCCCGAGCAAGTCACCGAGCAGTCGCTGTCTGCGTTGATGGCGCTGTCGCATGCGCCCGACCCCGATCTGTTCATCCGCACCGGGGGCGAAGTGCGCATCAGCAACTTTCTGCTTTGGCAGGTGGCCTACGCGGAGTTGTTTTTCACCGATTGCCTTTGGCCTGACTTCGACGAGGCTCAACTCGATGCGGCGCTGGCGGCCTTCGCCGGCCGCGAGCGCCGCTTCGGCGACGTGCGCGCCGGGGCACTGGTGTCGGCATCCGACGCGGCCGGCTGACGCGATGCTGGCGCAGCGCATCATGACCGCGCTGGTGCTGCTGGCGCTGTTGTTGCCCACCTTGTGGGTCGGCAACCCTTGGCCCTTCGTCCTGTTGACCCTGGTGCTGATCAGCGCCGCGGCATGGGAGTGGGCGCGCTTGAACGGCCTGCCATCGGCGGTCGCGCTGGGCTGTGGGCTGGTCCTGGCCGCGGTTGGGCTGTGGTTGACGCTGACCTCGCGTGCGGCCGGCGAATCGCATGCGGTGTGGTTGCTGGCCGCGCTGGCCTGGGTGATTGGCGGCGCGTTCGTGCTGCAAGCTGGGCCGCAACGCTGGGCGCAGTGGCCTCAAGGCGTACGCGTGGTGGTCGGTGCCGTGTTGCTGGTGGTGGCGTGGTGGGCGCTGGCGCAGGCCCGCATCACGGGCGTGAACTACCTGCTGTCGGTGTTGTGCATCGTCTGGGCCGCCGACATCGCGGCTTACTTCGGCGGCCGCGCTTTCGGGCGCCGCAAGCTCGCCCCGACCATCAGCCCGGGCAAAAGCTGGGAGGGCGTGGTCAGCGGCATGTTGGGCGTGCTGGTGCTGGCCGCATTCTGGCTCGGCCTGGACACCCGCATCTCGACCGATTCGGCCAGCTTGTTCACGCTGCTGAAGCAGCGTTTCGGCGTCTTTCCGATGGTGCTGGCCGTGCTGGCGCTGGCGGCGATGAGCGTGGTGGGCGATCTGTTCGAGTCCTTGATCAAGCGTGCGGTCGGCGCCAAGGACTCCAGTGCGTTGTTGCCAGGGCATGGCGGCGTTCTGGATCGTGTCGATGCCCTGCTGCCGGTGCTGCCGTGCGCGATGGCACTCACCACATGGTGACGGGCGGCACCAAGCGACAATGGCGACGATGAAGCGCCAGCGCCTGTGCATCCTCGGCGCCACCGGATCGGTGGGCATGAGCACTCTCGAAGTGGCCGCGCGCCACCCCGAGCGCTTCGAGCTGGTCGCGCTCACGGCGCGCCATCGCGTCGACGAGTTGGGCGTGTTGTGCGAACGATTCCGCCCGCGCTTCGCGGCGGTCGACGATGCGTCCGCGGCGCGGGAGCTGCGCGATCGGCTGAATCGCGCCGACGTGCACACCGAGGTGCTGCACGGCCCGACCGCGCTGACGGATCTGGCCGCACACCCCGAGGTCGACAGCGTGATGGCGGCCATCGTCGGCGCGGCCGGTCTCGCAGCCTGCCTGGCCGCCGCGCGCGCCGGCAAACGGCTGCTGCTGGCCAACAAGGAGGCGCTGGTCGTCGGCGGTGACCTGTTCATGCGCTGCGTCGAAGAAGGTGGAGCGACGCTGCTGCCGGTGGACAGCGAACACTCGGCGATCTTCCAGTGCCTGCCATTGGAGCGCTCGCAGTGGGCGCAACGCATCGACCACATCGTGCTCACGGCATCGGGTGGGCCATTTCGCGACCGCGACAGGGATTCGCTCGACGACGTGACACCCGACGAAGCCTGTGCGCATCCCAACTGGGTGATGGGACGCAAGATCTCGGTGGACTCGGCCACGATGATGAACAAGGCGCTCGAGGTGATCGAGGCGCGCTGGCTGTTCGCGTTGACACCCGAGCAGGTGCGGGTGGTGATGCATCCGCAAAGCATCGTGCATTCAATGGCCGTGATGCGCGACCAGTCTGTGCTGGCGCAGCTCGGCACACCGGACATGAAGGTGCCGATCGCCTGTGCGTTGGCCTGGCCCGAGCGCATCGCTTCCGGCGCTTCCCCGCTCGACTTCACCTCCATGGGGTCGCTCAGCTTTCGCGCTGCCGATCTGCGGCGCTTCCCGGCCTTGCAGCTGGCCTACGACTGTCTGCGCGCGCCGTCGGGCGCGACCAACGTGCTGAATGCCGCCAACGAGGTCGCGGTGGCGGCGTTCCTCGACGGCGCGATCCGCTTCACGGCGATCGATGCCGTGAACGCGGCGACGCTGGAGCGGCTGGCGGCCACCCTCGGCCCCCAGGACACGCTCGAGGATCTGCTGGCGCTCGACGAGCGCGCGCGCGCGGTGGCGCGCCAGTACGCAAAGGCGAGGGCCATCGCATGATGACCGTGTTGGCTTTCATCGTCACGCTCGGTCTGTTGATCGTGGTGCACGAGTACGGCCACTACCGCGTGGCGGTGGCGTGCGGCGTCAAGGTGCTGCGCTTTTCGATCGGCTTCGGCCGCACGTTGTGGAGCCGCCAGCGCGGCGAGACCGAGTTCGTCGTGGCGGCGTTGCCGCTCGGCGGCTACGTGCGCATGCTCGACGAGCGCGAGGGGCCGGTTGCGCCCAACGAAGTGCATCGCGCGTTCAATCGACAGGCGCTGTGGAAGCGCACGGCCATCGTGGCGGCGGGCCCGCTCGCCAACCTCCTGCTCGCGGTGCTGCTGTATGCATCGGTGCACTGGATCGGCATCGAGGAGCCGAAGGCGATCCTCGGCACACCGCCGGCGGCCAGTGCCTTCGATCGCGCCGGGCTGAAGGCCGGCGACTGGGTGCGTGCCCATGGCCCGGGCGATGGCCAGTGGCAGGACCTCGCGTCACTCAATGAATTGAGCTGGCAGGTGATGCGGCATGCATTGAACCGCCAGAACCTGCAGTTCCTGGTCACCGATGCAGAGGGCCGCGGCCAACGCACGGTCGCGCTCGAGCTCGAGCGTGTCGACGCGCGCGAGATCGACGCCGAGACGATCCGCCGCATCGGTCTGCCTGGGCCTTATCGCGACCCGGTGATGGGCGAAGTGAAAGCGGGCGGCCCGGCGGCGGCCGCGGGGTTGCGCGCCGGCGACCGCATCGTGCGCATCGACGAGCAGCGCATCAGCGAAGCCCAACAGGTGTTCGAGCGCATCCGCAACGCCGTGCGCGAGGGCCAGGGCGTGCCGATGGCCTGGCAGGTGCAGCGCGACAACCAAACCATCGATCTCGCGGTGACACCACGAGCGGCCAGCGATGGGCCGCGCACCGTCGGGCGCATCGATGCCTTCGTCGGTTCGCCGCCGCAGCGTGTGGTGGTGCGCTTCGGGCCAGTCGATGGCCTGGTCAAGGGCGCGCAGCGCACATGGGACATGGCGGTGCTGAGCGTGAAGATGCTCGGCCGCATCCTCATTGGCGAGGCGTCGGTGCGCAACTTGAATGGCCCGCTGACGATCGCCGATGCAGCAGGCCAATCGGCGCAGCAGGGCATCGTCACTTTCATCGGCTTTCTGGCCGTGGTGAGCTTGAGCATCGGTGTGTTGAACCTGCTGCCGCTGCCGATGCTCGATGGCGGACACCTGATGTATTATCTTTTCGAGGCCGTCACCGGTCGTCCCGTGTCGGACCTCTGGCTCGCACGGCTGCAGCGCGGCGGCGTCGCGATCCTGCTGCTCGTCATGTCGGTGGCGCTCTACAACGACGTGGCCCGGCTGTTGGGCCTGCACTGACGATCAGTCCCCAAAGCATGGTGTTGTTCCCAGAGGTGAGTCCGCTGCGCCCGCTGGCGACCGCGGTCGCGGTGATGATCGGGCTCGCGACCAGCCAGGCCCGTGCGGTGGAGCCCTTCGCGGTGCAGGACATTCGCGTCGAAGGTCTGCAACGCACCGATGCCGGCACCGTGTTCGCATCGCTGCCGTTTCGCATCGGCGACACCTACAACGACGACAAGGGCGCCACGGCGCTGCGCTCGCTGTTCGGCACCGGCCTCTTCAAGGACGTGCGGATCGAGATCGAGGGCAACGTGGTGGTCGTGATCGTCGAAGAGCGGCCGGTGATCCAGACCGTGACGTTCGTCGGCTTGAAGGAGTTCGATCGCGACCAACTGTTGAAGTCCTTGAAGGAGTCGGGCATCGGCGAAGGCTTGCCGTTCGACAAGGCGCTGGTCGACCGAGCCGAGCAGGAGATCAAGCGCCAGTACCTGTCGCGCAGCCTGTACGGTGCGGAGGTGGTGACCACCATCACGCCGGTGGAACGCAACCGGGTCAACGTGACCTTCACGATGACCGAGGGCGACGCGGCGCGCATCGGCGAGATCCGCATCCTCGGCACCAAGGTGTTCTCCGAGGGCACGCTGGTCGGACTGATGGAGCTCACCACCAGCGGCTGGCTCACCTGGTACACCAAGAACGACCGGTACTCCAGGGCCAAGCTCAATGCCGACCTCGAGACCATTCGTTCCTACTACCTGAACCGAGGCTACCTCGAGTTCAACGTCGAATCGACGCAGGTCACGATCTCGCCCGACAAGCAAGAGATCTCGATCACCATCACCGTCAACGAGGGGCAGCCGTACACGGTGACGGCCGTGCGCCTTCAGGGCGACTTTCTCGGCAAGGATCAGGAGTTTCGCGAACTGGTGCGGATCAAGCCTGGCGAGCCCTACCGGGCCATCGACGCCACCGACACCACGAAGGCGTTCGCCGATCGTTTCGCGGTGTACGGTTACGCATTCGCTCGCGTCGACGCGACGCCGGACATCGATCGCGCGAACGGACAGGTGGCGATCACGCTGCGCGCTGAGCCGCAACGTCGCGTGTACGTGCGTCGTGTCGACGTGGCGGGCAACACGCGCACGCGCGACGAGGTGGTGCGGCGGGAATTCAGGCAGCTGGAAGCGTCTTGGTACGACGGCTCGAAGATCAAGCTGTCGCGCGACCGCGTGGACCGCCTGGGCTACTTCAAGGACGTCAGCGTCGATACCAATGAAGTGGCCGGTTCGCCCGACCAGGTGGACCTCACCGTCAACGTCGCCGAGAAGCCCACGGGCAACCTGTCGCTCGGTGTGAGCTTCTCCAGCACCGAGAAGCTGGCTTTCGCGGCGTCGGTCAAGCAGGACAACGTATTCGGCTCGGGCAACTACCTCGGCGTCGACGTCAACACGAGCAAGTATTCGCGTGCGCTGGTGCTCAGCACGGTCGATCCCTACTTCACGATCGACGGCGTGTCGCGCGCCATCGATCTCTACTACCGCACGTCGCGGCCGTTGAACAGCCTCGGTGACGAGTACCAAATCGCCACGCCCGGCGCGTCGATCCGGTTCGGCGTTCCGTTCTCGGACTTCGACACGGTGTTCTTCGGCATCGGCGCCGAGCTGACAGAGATCAAGGGCACGACCTCGATTCCGAACGCGTACTTCATCTACCGCGACCTCTACGGCGAGAACAGCAGCGCTTTGCCGCTGACCATCGGCTGGGCCCGGGACCAGCGCGACAGCGTGGTCGCGCCGTCCACCGGGCGCTACGCGCGCGTCAACCTGGAGTGGTCACCGGTAGGCGACGTGAAGTACCTGCGCTCGAACTTCCAGGTCCAGCAATACTTCCCGTTGACCAACAAGTTCACCCTCGGTCTCAACGGCGAGCTTGGCATCGGCCGCGGTCTTGGCGATCGACCGTTCCCGATCTTCAAGAACTTCTATGGCGGCGGCCTGGGCTCGGTGCGCGTGTTCGAGCAGAGCTCGCTGGGCGTGATCGATCCCACCGGGGCCTACATCGGCGGCGCCAAGCGGCTCAACGTCAACGCTGAGCTCTACGTGCCCGTTCCCGGTACGGGCAACGACAAGTCGCTTCGTATCTTCGGATTCATGGATGCGGGCAATGTCTGGCGCGATGGCGAAAAGGTTCGCGCAGAAGATTTGAGATCGTCGATCGGTGTCGGCCTGTCATGGATCTCCCCTGTCGGGCCATTGAAGATGAGCTGGGGGAAACCCTTGCGCAGCTTGCCCACGGATAGAATCCAGGAATTCCAGTTTCAGATCGGGACCGCGTTCTGATGATCCACCTCACTCGCACCGGGCTCATGGCCATCACGGCGGCGGCGGGGTTGCTGGCCGGAGCGGCCAACGCCCAGGAGCTGAAGATCGGTTACGTCAACAGCGAACGGGTGCTGCGCGAGGCCACGCCCGCCAAGGCAGCGCAGACGAAGTTGGAGGGCGAGTTCGGCAAGCGCGAACGCGAGTTGACCGATCAGGCCGGGCGCCTGAAGGCCACCGCCGACCGCCTGGAGAAGGAAGCGCCGACGTTGAGCGAAGCCGAGCGCAGCCGGCGTCAGCGCGAGTTGGTCGAGCAGGATCGCGATCTGCAGCGCAAGCGGCGCGAGTTCCAGGAAGACCTGAACCAGCGCAAGAACGAAGAGCTGGCTACCGTGGTCGAGCGGGCCAACCGCGTGATCAAGCAGATCTTCGATCAGGAGAAGTACGACCTGATCCTTCAAGAGGTGGTGTTCGCAGGCCCGAAAGTCGACATCACCGACAAGGTCATCAAGGCGCTCAACGCAGCGCCGCCGTCACGCTGAGGCGCGCACCTCGTCCGGTGCAGCGTGGCACACCGGTGAGCACCGTCCGCCTCGCCGACATCGTCGCCGCACTGGGCGGCGACCTGCACGGCAATGCCGACACACCCGTCGAACGCATCGCGTCGATCGACGACGCCGATGAGCGCTCGATTGCCTTCCTGGCGCACAGCCGCCATGCCGGCAAGCTGAGTTCCTCGCGCGCGGCCTGTGTGATCGTCGCACCGGCGCTCGAAGTCGAGGCGCGCAAGCGCGGCGCGACGCTGGTGTGCCCCGATCCCTACCTGTACTACGCACGCCTCACGCAGTGGTGGAAGCGCCGTCACGAGCCCGCGCTCGACGCTGGCGTGCACTCCAGTGCCATCGTCGACGCCTCGGCACGAATCGCCGCATCCGCGCACGTCGGTGCGCTGGCCTTCGTGGGCGCCGGCGCGCAGATCGGCGCGTCGGCGGTCATCGGTGCGCAAGCGCACGTCGGTGCCCAGGCGCGCGTCGGCGAACACACCCGCCTGCATCCGCATGCGACTCTCGGCGACCGTTGCACGATCGGTGCGCGCGGCATCCTGCACAGCGGCGTGGTGATCGGCGCCGACGGTTTCGGCTTCGCACCGGTCGATGGCCGCTGGGAAAAGATCGAGCAGCTGGGCGCCGTGGTGATCGGCGACGACGTCGAGATTGGCGCCAATACCTGCATCGACCGCGGGGCGCTCGACGACACCGTAATCGAAGATGGCGTCAAGCTCGACAACCTGATCCAGGTGGCGCACAACGTGCGCATCGGTGCACACACGGCGATCGCGGCCAAGGTCGGCATTGCCGGGTCCACGCGCATCGGCCGGCACTGCGTGATCGGCGGCGCCGCTGGCCTGGTGGGCCACATTCAGATCGCCGACCATGTGCAGATCGACGCCGCCACGATCATCACGCGCTCCATTTCCAAGCCCGGTCGCTACAGCGGCGTTTTCCCGTTCGACGACAATGCGTCCTGGGAAAAGAACGCCGCCACCCTGCGGCAGCTGTATGCGCTGCGCGAGCGGCTGCGTGCGTTGGAGAAGAAGTCATGAGACATCGACGGGCCGATCGCGCATGGCTCGCTTTCCCCCGGGGGGATGGCGCCGTTGGCGCCAAGGGGGGCAATTGAGCGTCTTGGACATCCATCAGATCCTCAAGCGCCTGCCGCACCGCTACCCGCTCCTGCTGGTCGACCGGGTGCTCGAACTCGAGACCAACCATCGCATCAAGGCGTTGAAGAACGTGTCGATCAACGAGCCGTTCTTCGTTGGCCATTTCCCGCACCGCCCCGTGATGCCGGGCGTGCTGACGCTCGAGGCGCTGGCGCAGGCGGCCGCGCTGCTGGCGTTCGAGTCGGCAGGTGCATCGGTCGCGCCCGACGCGATCGTCTATTTCGTCGGCATCGATGGCGCGCGCTTCAAGCGTCCGGTCGAACCGGGCGACCAGTTGATCCTCGATGTGACCATCGACCGCATGAAGGCCGGCATCTGGAAGTTCAACACGCGCGCCAGCGTGAACGGCGAGACCGCGGTCGAGGCCAGCCTGATGTGCACGCTGCGCAAGGTCGGCTGACATCCATGGCGCAGGTCCATCCAACGGCGATCGTCGATCCCAAAGCGGAGCTCGACACGTCGGTGAGCGTCGGGCCTTACGCGATCATCGGGCCCCACGTGCGCATCGGTGCGCGATCGAGCATCGGTGCACACACCGTGGTCGAGGGCCACACCACGATCGGCAGCGACAACCGCATCTTCCAACTGGCATCGGTCGGCGCGCAGCCGCAGGACAAGAAGTACGGCGGCGAACCCACGCGCCTGGAGATCGGCAACGGCAACACGATCCGCGAGTTCGTCACCATCAACACCGGCACGGTGCAGGATGCCGGCGTCACCCGCCTGGGCGACGACAACTGGATCATGGCCTACGTGCACATCGCGCACGACTGCCAGCTGGGCAGCCACCTGATCCTGGCCAACGCGGTGCAGCTCGCCGGCCACGTGCACCTGGACGACTGGGTGTTCCTCGGCGGCTTGTCGGGCGTGCACCAGTTCGTGCGCGTCGGCGCGCACGCGATGACCGGATTCCAGACGCGGCTGGCGCAAGACGTGCCGCCGTTCGTCACAGCGGCGGGCAACCCGGCGCAGGCGCAGGGCATCAACCAGGAAGGCCTGCGCCGCCGCGGCTACACGCCCGAGCGCATCGCCGCGGTCAAGCAGATGCACAAGCTGCTGTACCGCCAGGGCCTGACCCTGGCCGATGCGTGCAGCGCGATCGCGCAACTGCGCGGCGAGCAGCCCGAGGCGTTGGCCGACATCGATTTGATGCTCGGCTTCCTCGCGTCGGCCGAACGCGGCATCGTCCGCTGACGCACCAGTTGCCATGACCGCCGATGCCCCGCAGCTTGGCGATGGTCGCCGGCGAGGCATCGGGCGATCTGCTGGCGAGCCTGCTGCTCGGCGGCGTGCGCACGCGCTGGCCGCAGGCGCGGCACGTTCGGCATCGGCGGGCCGAAGATGGCCGAGCGAGGGCTTCGACGCCTGGTGGCCCTCCGACAAGCTCGCGGTGCGCGGCTATGTCGAGGTGCTGCGCCACTACCGAGAGATCGCCGGCATCCGCCGCGCGCTGGGCGAGCGCCTGCTGAAACAACGGCCCGACGTCTTCATCGGTGTCGATGCGCCCGACTTCAACCTCGGCCTGGCGCAGCGGTTGCGCGACGCCGGGCTGCGCACGATCCAGTTCGTCTGCCCGTCGATCTGGGCCTGGCGTGCCGGGCGCGTGCAGACCATCGCGCGCGCGGTCGACCATGTGCTGTGCTTGTTTCCGTTCGAGCCCGAGATCCTGCAGCGTGCCGGCGTCGCGGCCACCTTCGTCGGTCATCCGCTCGCCGATGCGATTCCGCTCGAGCCGCCGCGCGCCGCCAGCCGCGCGGCGTTGGGCCTGGCCGACGGCGATGTCGTGGTTGCGGTCATGCCCGGCAGCCGGCGCTCGGAGATCCAGGCCAACGGTCCGGCCTTTCTGCAAGCCGCGGATCGCATGCATGTGCAGCGGCCGGACTTGCGCTTCGTGCTGCCGGTGGCTCCCGGCCTGCGTTCGTTGGTCGAACCGCAGGTGGCGCAATGGGCGCGCCGCGTGCCGATCGCGCTGCTCGACGGTCAGTCGCACGAGGCGCTCGCGGCATGCGACGTGACGCTGATCGCCAGCGGCACGGCCACCTTGGAGGCGGCGCTGTTCAAGCGGCCGATGGTGATCGCCTACCGCATGAACGCGCTGTCGTGGCAGATCATGAGGCGCATGCGCCTGCAGCCGTGGGTCGGCTTGCCCAACATCCTGTGCCGCGAGTTCGTGGTGCCCGAGTTGCTGCAGCACGACGCCAACCCGCAGGCCTTGGCCGCAGCTGTGATGCAATGGCTGGATGCGCCGGCGCGCCGCGACGCATTGACGACCCGTTTCACCGAGATCCACCACCTGCTGCGACGCGATACCGCGCGCACCGCCACCGATGCGATCGCGAAAGTTCTTGCTCGCTGAACAAATGGGCCTCGACTGGCATCGGCCGGGCTTGATGGCCGGCGTCGACGAGGCCGGACGTGGCCCGTTGGCGGGCCCGGTGGTGGCGGCCGCGGTGATCCTCGATGACGACAAGCCGATCGATGGGCTGGCCGATTCCAAGGTGCTGACACCGGCGCGGCGCGAGGAGCTGTTCGAGGAGATCCGCGCTCGCGCGCTGGCGTTCTGCATTGCGCAGGCCGCGGTCGAGGAGATCGACACCATCAACATCCTGCAGGCAACCCTGCTGGCGATGCGCCGTGCGGTCGAGGGCCTGCGGCTGATGCCGGTGCGTGTGCTGGTCGACGGCAACCAGCTGCCGATCCTGCGCGTGCCGAGCGAGGCGATCATCCAGGGGGATGCGAAGGTGGCGGCGATCTCGGCCGCCTCCATCCTGGCCAAGGTGTATCGCGACCGCCTTTGCGTCGACGAGATGCACCGCTGCCATCCGCAGTACGGTTTCGATGCCCACAAGGGCTATGCCACGCCCGAGCACTTGCAAGCGCTGAAGGAACACGGTGCCTGCATGGCCCATCGACGCAGCTTCGCGCCGGTGCGCGAGGCGCTCGAAGGCTCGTGAGCCCGCCGCGCAGCCGCATCGCCTCGCGCGACAACGCGCTGCTGGTGCAGATCCGCAAGCTGAATGCGTCGCCCGACGCCTACCGCAAGCTCGGGGCGGTCTGGCTCGAAGGCGATCACTTGATCGGCGCGGCGCAGGCTCGCGGTTGGCGCATCGGCGACGCCCTGGTGCCCGCCGCGCGCGAAGCCGATCCGGCGTTGCAGCCGATGCTGCGACACGCGCAACGCGTGCGCGTGGTCGACGACAAGCTGTGGTCGGCTCTGGGCTCGTTGTCATCCAAGGCGCCGATCGCCGGCCTTGCCGCTTGGCCCGGTTCGGGCACCGATCGACGCACGCCTGCCCACCGTCGTGCTCGACCGGGTGCAGGATGCCGGCAACCTGGGCAGCATCCTGCGCAGTGCGGCGGCGTTCGGCACCACGCAGGTGATTGCACTGAAGGGTTGCGCGGCGCTGTGGTCGCCCAAAGTGCTGCGCGCCGGCATGGGCGCGCACTTTGCGCTGCACTTGGTGGAAGGGGTGGACGAGAGCGCGCTCGATGCGTTGCGCGTGCCGCTCGTGGCCACCAGCTCGCATGCCGCGCACTCGATCGTCAGCGCAGCGCTGCCGTCACCTTGCGCGTGGGTGTTCGGCCACGAAGGGCAGGGCGTGGCGCAGGCGCTGATCGAGCGCTGCGTGCTTCAGGTCACCATCCCGCAGCCCGGCGGCGAGGAATCCCTCAACGTTGCGGCCGCTGCTGCCGTTTGCCTGTACGAGTCGGCGCGCCGCGCTCAATAGATCAAACGATCGGGTCGGATGTCGCGCAGGATCGTCGTGGCGATCTCCTCGATCGACTTGTGCGTCGAGCTGAGCCACGAGATGCCCTCACGCTTCATCATCGCCTCGGCCTCCCGCACTTCCATGCGGCAGTTGTCGAGCGCGGCATAACGCCCGCCCGGGCGGCGCTCGTGGCGGATTTGCGCCAGGCGCTCGGGGTCGATGGTCAGGCCGAAGCACTTGCGCTTGTGCGGCACCAGGCTCTTGGGCAGTTCGCCGCGCTCGAAGTCCTCGGGGATCAGCGGGCAATTGGCGGCCTTCACGCCGTGCTGCATCGCCAGGTACAGCGAAGTCGGTGTCTTGCCGCAGCGGCTCACACCCACCAGGATCACCTCGGCGCCCTCGAGGTCGCGCGACGACTGGCCATCGTCGTGCGCGAGCGAGAAGTTGATGGCCTCGATGCGCTCGTTGTACTCGTGGCTCTTGGCCACCTCGGAGAAACGGCCGACCCGATGGTTGGACTTGACCGCCAGCTCGCCTTCGAGCGGCTCGATGAAGGTGCGGAACATGTCCAGCACGAATCCCTGGCAGCGTTCGTGCGTCAGCACGTCGCGCACTTCGTCGTTGACCAGCGTCACGAACACGAGCGGCCGCCGGCCTTCGGCCTGCGCGATCGAATTGATCTCGCCCACCACCACGAGAGCCTTTTCGACCGAGTCGATGAACGGCCGCCGCACATGGCGCGGCCGGATCGGAAACTGCGCCAGGATCGAGTTGCCGAAGGTCTCCGCGGTGATGCCGGTGCCGTCGGAGACGAAAAACACGGTGCGGTTGGCCAAGGCGTCTCCGAGATCGGGGGGTCGGTGGGAGGGGGATTGCAGGGCAGGTTGGATCATAGGCTCAGGGGCAACCCGTAGAATCGCCCCGAGCCAAGCCCGATGACGCTGCCATGAGCCCCCACAGACACACCAGAACCACCGCAAAGGCCTGCGGTTGCGCTCGCGTCGACACCCGGACGGCACCGATTGTTCACCTTCACGGAGCTCTCCCATGTCATCGACGTCTTTGGCGACCGCCCTGGTCGTACCGCTTGATCAGCTGAGGATGACGGATGTCGAGGCGGTTGGCGGCAAGAACGCCAGCCTCGGCGAGATGATCAGCCAGCTGTCCGCCAGTGGTGTGCGCGTGCCGGGCGGCTTTGCCACCACCGCGCATGCATTCCGCGAGTTCCTGAAGCACGGCAGCCTGACCGAACGCATCAACAACCGGCTGGCCAAGCTCAATGTCGACGACGTGAAGGCGCTGGCCGAGGCGGGCGCCGAGATCCGCGCCTGGATCAGCGATGCCGCGATGCCGCCGATGCTCGAAGCGGCAATCCGTTCGGCGTTTGCCACCTTGTCCAAGGACGACAAGGAAGCATCGTATGCCGTGCGCTCGTCGGCCACCGCGGAAGACCTGCCCGACGCGTCGTTTGCCGGCCAGCAGGAAACCTTCCTCAACGTGAGCGGCATCGAAGACGTGCTGCACCGGATCAAGGAGGTGTTCGCGTCGCTGTACAACGACCGCGCCATCAGCTATCGCGTGCACAAGGGCTTCGCGCATGGCGACGTGGCGCTATCGGCCGGCGTGCAGCGCATGGTGCGCTCCGACCTCGGCAGCGCCGGCGTGATGTTCACCATCGACACCGAGTCGGGCTTCGACGAAGTGGTGTTCATCACCTCGAGCTACGGCCTGGGCGAGACGGTGGTGCAGGGCGCCGTGAATCCCGACGAGTTCTACGTGCACAAGCCGATGCTGCGCGCCGGCAAGCAGGCCATCATCCGCCGCTCGCTGGGCTCCAAGCTTCAGCGCATGGAGTTCGCGTCGCAGCAGGCCAAGGCCGAGAGCGGCAAGCTGGTGAGCACCGTCGACACGGGGCCCGAGCAGCGCAACCGCTATTCACTGAGCGATGAAGACGTGCTCCAGCTTGCGCGCTATGCCCTGGTGATCGAGCAGCACTACAAGCGGCCGATGGACATCGAATGGGGGCGCGACGGCGGCGATGGCAAGCTCTACATCCTGCAGGCGCGGCCGGAGACGGTGAAGAGCCAGGCCCAGGTCGAGCACCGCTACAAGCTCAAGGGCCATGGCACCGTGTTGACCGAAGGCCGTGCGATCGGCCAGAAGATCGGCACCGGACGGGTGCGGGTGGTGCAATCACCGAACGACATGGATCGCGTGCAACCCGGTGACGTGCTGGTCACCGAGATCACCGACCCCAATTGGGAGCCGGTGATGAAGCGCGCTGCCGCGATCGTCACCAACCGCGGTGGACGCACCTGCCACGCGGCCATCATCGCGCGCGAGCTTGGCATTCCGGCCGTCGTGGGTTGTGGCGACGCGACCGACAAGCTCGCCGATGGCTCGCTGGTCACCGTGTCTTGCGCCGAAGGCGACACCGGCTACATCTACGAGGGGCTGCTCGAGACCGAGGTCACCGAGGTCAAGCGCGGTCAGATGCCCTATTGCCCGATCAAGCTGATGATGAACGTGGGCAACCCGAGCCTGGCCTTCGAGTTCGCGCGCATACCGAACTCCGGCGTCGGGCTGGCGCGCCTGGAGTTCATCATCAACACCAACATCGGGGTCCACCCGAAGGCGATCCTCGACTACCCCAACGTCGATCCCGAGCTGAAGATGGCGGTGGAGTCGGTGGCGCGCGGCCATGCGTCGCCGCGCTCGTTCTATGTCGACAAGCTGATCGAGGGTGTGTCCACGATTGCCGCTGCGTTCTGGCCCAAACCGGTGATCGTGCGGCTGTCGGACTTCAAGTCCAACGAGTACAAGAAGCTGATCGGTGGTTCGCGCTACGAGCCCGACGAAGAGAACCCGATGCTGGGTTTCCGAGGCGCCTCACGCTACATCAGCGGGGACTTCGGCGACGCGTTCGCGATGGAATGCGAGGCGCTGCGTCGCGTGCGCCACGACATGGGGCTGACCAACGTCGAGATCATGGTGCCGTTCGTTCGCACCGTGCGGCAGGCTGAGCGCGTGAACCAGCTGATGGCCGATCGCGGCCTGGTGCGCGGCAAGGACGGGTTGCGCGTGATCATGATGTGCGAGGTGCCGAGCAATGCCATCCTGGCCGAGCAATTCCTGCAGCACTTCGACGGCATGTCGATCGGGTCCAACGACTTGACGCAGCTCACGCTCGGTCTGGATCGTGACTCCGGACACGAGCAGCTGACCGGTGACTTCGACGAGCGCGATCCGGCGGTGCGGGCGATGATCTCGCGCGCCATCGCCGCCTGCCGTGCCACCGGCAAGTACGTGGGCATCTGCGGCCAGGGCCCGAGCGACCACCCGGATTTTGCCGACTGGCTGGCAGCCGAAGGCATCGTGTCGATGTCGCTCAACCCCGACACCATCGTCGAGACCTGGCAGCGCCTGGCGACCGCGAAGTAGAGCGTCCGGCCCGCACTGCACCGGCCGCCGGTGGACCCGGACGGGCGGTGCGCCGTCCTTGGCTATAATCCGCAGCTTTCCCTTGCCGCACCCCACCCGCTGACGCACCCGGGGGCGGCTTCATGTGGGTCGGCGCGTCCATGCGCTGGTGGCCCACGGAAACCACAAGGAGTTGTCATGCGTCACTATGAAATCGTGCTCCTGATCCATCCGGATCAGAGCGAGCAGGTTCCAGCCATGCTGGAGCGCTACAAGGCACTGGTCACCGCCGGCGGCGGCAAGGTGCATCGGGTCGAGGATTGGGGTCGGCGCCAGCTGGCCTACATGATCCAGAAGCTCGCCAAGGCGCACTACCTGTGCCTGAACATCGAGTGCGAGCAAGAACGCGCTCACCGAGCTGGAGTCGGGCTTCCGCTTCAACGACGCCGTGCTGCGCCACCTCACGGTGGCCAAGAGCAAGGCCGAGACCATCCCGTCGGTGATGATGAAGGCCGTCGAGAAGGAAGAAGCCCGCAAGGCGGCTCAGCAAGAGACCAGCAACTGAGCCTGCGTGTTCGCCGCCCTCGGGTGCCAGTGTGAACCGTTTGGTTTTGTCGGGCCGATTGATCGAACGCGGCATCTTGCGTCATACGCCCGCCGGACTGCCAGCGCTGGAATTCAAGCTCGAGCATCAATCAGAGCTGTCCGAAGACAACCAGATGCGCAAGGTGTCGCTGCAGATCAGGGCCATTGCAATCGGTGCCATCACCCCGGCACTGGGCGCGTTGGCACTCGGCGACTCCAGCACGTTTGCAGGCTTCCTGTCGGGCACGCGCAACGGGCGCGGCCTTCTGTTTCACGTCACGTCGCTCGGTTGAGCGACGCGGTATCACCGAATCATCGAATCCATTCTTAAGCGAGGTGTCCCATGCCCCCACCCCGAGGTAAAGGCAGGTTCTCCAAGGATCGCAAGCCCAAGCGCAACCAGCAGTCGCTGCTGTTCCGCCGCAAGCGCTTCTGCCGCTTCACCGTGGCCGGCGTCAAGGAGATCGACTACAAGGACGTCGACACCCTGCGCGACTTCGTCGGCGAGAACGGCAAGATCACGCCGGCGCGCCTGACCGGCACGCGTGCGTTCTTCCAGCGTCAGCTGACCACGGCCATCAAGCGCGCGCGCTTCCTCGCGCTGCTGCCGTACACCGACCAGCACCGCGTGTAAGGAGCACGCCATGCAAGTGATCCTGCTGGAAAAGGTCGCCAACCTCGGCAACCTCGGCGATGTCGTCAAGGTCAAGGACGGCTTCGCCCGCAACTTCCTGATCCCGTCCAAGCGCGCGCGGCGCGCCACCGAAACGGCGATCAAGGAGTTCGAAACACGCCGGTCCGATCTGGAGAAGGCTGCCGCCGACAAACTGACTGCGGCGCAAGCCGCTGGGCGAAAAGCTTGCCGGCACAGACCGTCACCGTCGAGCAGAAGGCTGGCGTCGATGGCCGTCTGTTCGGCTCGGTGACCAACTTCGACATCGCCGGAGGCCTCAAGAAGCTCGGCTTCGACGTGCAGAAGTCGCAGATTCGCCTGCCCAATGGCCCGCTGAAGATCGTGGGCGATCATCCGGTGTCGGTGGCGCCGCACACCGACGTGGTGGTCGACATCACGGTGCGCGTGGTGGCCGAGGTCGAGTAGGCGAGAGTCGTTCGTCGTCAAACGGGCCGGCTCGACCGGCCCGTTTTCATTTTCGAGCCGGGAGTTGTCCAGCTGTTTGTCCCAGTGATCTCCACAGCTCTGTCCACACGTGCGCGTCACGTCGCGATCTATCATCCTTGCCATGGCAGCTGTGTTCCAACCATCTTCAGGGCCGGTCGACGATGACGTCGCGCGGCTGCGCGTGCCGCCGCACTCGATCGAGGCCGAACAAAGCGTGCTCGGGGGCTTGCTGCTCGACAACCTGGCCTGGGACCGGGCCGGCCGACCTGCTGACCGAGAGCGACTTCTACCGCTACGAACACCGGCAGATCTATGCCGCCATCTCGTCGCTGGTGGGCGGCGGCAAGCCGGCCGACGTGATCACGGTCTACGAGCACCTGCAGAGCCTGGGCCAGGCCGACGACTGCGGCGGGCTGGTCTACCTCAATGCGCTCGCGCAAAGCGTGCCGAGCGCCGCCAACATCCGGCGCTACGCCGAGATCGTCCGCGAGCGCGCGGTGCTGCGCAAGCTGATCGGTGCCAGCGACGAGATCGCGACGCAGGCCTTCAACCCGCAGGGCAGGCCGGTCACGCAGATCCTCGACGAGGCGGAGGCGCGCATCTTCCAGATCGGCGAGGAGGGCTCGCGCAGCAAGCAGGGCTTCATCGGCATCGACAAGCTGGTGGTCGCAGCTGATCGACCGCGTCACCGAACTGCACGAGAACGGCGCCGAGGAGGTGACCGGCGTGCGCACCGGCTTCTACGATCTCGACCGCTATACGGCCGGGCTGCAGAAAGGCGACTTGATCGTGCTGGCCGCGCGGCCGTCGATGGGCAAGACCGCGTTCGCCCTCAACATCGCCGAGCACGTGGCGGTGCGCGAAGGGCTGCCGGTGCTGGTGTTCTCGATGGAAATGGGCGCCTCGCAACTGGCGGTGCGCATGGTGGGCTCGCTCGGCCGCATCGACCAGCAGCACCTGCGCACCGGTGCGTTGCGCGACGACGAATGGACGCGCCTGACCGAAGCGGTCGACCGACTCGGCAAGGTGAGCCTGTTCATCGACGAGACGGCGGCGCTCAATCCGGCTGAGTTGCGCGCGCGCGCGCGGCGCATGGCGCGCCAGTTCGGCGGCACGCTGGGTTTGATCGTCGTCGACTACCTGCAGCTGATGAGCGGCTCGGCCGGCAGCGACGAGAACCGCGCCACCGAGCTGGGCGAGATCTCGCGCGGACTGAAGGCGCTGGCCAAGGAACTGCAGTGCCCGGTGATGGCGCTGTCGCAGCTCAACCGCAGCGTCGAGTCGCGCAACGACAAGCGACCGATGATGAGCGACCTGCGCGAGTCGGGCGCCATCGAGCAGGACGCCGACGTCATCATGTTCATCTACCGCGACGACTACTACAACAAGGACTCCAAGGAGCCTGGCGTCGCCGAGATCATCATCGCCAAGCAGCGCAACGGCCCGGTGGGAACGCTGAAGCTCACCTTCCTGAAGCCGCTGACGCGCTTCGACAACCTGGCTGCCGGAGAGGCAACCGAGTACTGAGCGGGGCCTTCGCAAGGCCGCTTGACGGCCGAGGGGATACTGTATAGATTCACAGTATGCCATCGGCAATCGGCCATTCCAAACCCACCCAGCCAACCGTGGCACCGATGGTGTTCGTGCCATCGGTGGCGACCAAGGGGCGGGGTACAGCGTGGGCTCTGCAGCACCGGTTCAGCGCTGACCAGCGTGAGTCGTTCGACGACGGCTGGAGCACGCAGGACCAACAGGCGACCGAGCAACACCTGCCGCCGCAGACCCAGGTGATCGAGGAACACGTCAAGTCGATCCTCACCGGCAACGACTCACCGGACATCGGCTTCGATCTGTCGATCAATCCGTACCGTGGCTGCGAGCACGGTTGCATCTACTGCTTTGCGCGGCCCACGCACAGCTATCTCAACATGTCGCCGGGCATCGACTTCGAGACCCGCATCGTCGCCAAGGTCAACGCGGCCGAGCGTTTGCGCGAGACCTTTGCCAAACCGAGTTACGTGCCGATGTCACTCAACGTCGGCTCGGCGACCGATGCCTACCAGCCGGTGGAACGCCGACTCGGCATCACCCGCTCGATCATCGAGGTGCTCAGCGAATGCCAGCACGGCTTTTCGCTGTTCACCAAGTCTTCGGGCGTCGAGCGCGACCTCGATCTGATCGCGCCGATGGCCGCAAAAGGCCTGGTCGCGATCTACGTGTCCATCACCACGCTCGATCCGCAACTGGCCCGCACGATGGAGCCGCGCGCCGCAGCGCCGTACCGCCGGCTCAAGACGATCGAGGCGCTGGCGAAGGCCGGGGTGCCGGTGGGTGTGAGCGTGTCGCCGATGATCCCGTTCCTGAATCTGCACGACATGGAGCGCATCCTCGAGGCGGCGCGCGAGGCCGGCGCCAGCGCCGCGTCGAGCATCGTGCTGCGCCTGCCGTGGGAAGTGAGTCCGCTGTTCCAGCAGTGGCTGAAGCAGCATGTACCCGAGCGGGCCGAGCGCATCATGGCGCGCGTGCGCGAGATGCGCGGCGGCAAAGATTACGACGCCAAGTTCGGCACGCGCATGACCGGCACCGGCATCTGGGCGCAGATGATTCGGCAGCGCTTCGAGAAGGCCAGCGCGAAGCTGGGCTTCAATCGGATGCGCTTTGACCTCGACCTCACGCAGTTCCGCAGGCCTTCGGCCCAGCCGGGACAGGCATCGCTCTTCTAGCAGTGCCATGCAACACCGCGGTCCCGCTTCGGCGGTCCGCTGTGTTGCATCTTTTTCGTCCGGCGAACGCGTGGCGTCAGTCGCTGTGGTCGGCCTCGAAGAAGCACCACCGCAACTGCGGAAACGCTTGACGCAGCGACCGCTCGACACGGTTCACCGCGTCGATCAACTCGCGCTCGCCGCCTTGCGGCTTCATCTGCGCCTTGACCGCGACCATCACGTCGGGGCCTAGCTGCTGCGTGATGACGTTGAGTACACGCTGCACCTCGGGCTGCTGCGCCAGATGTTCGCGCAGCCGATGCACCACCGCCGGATCGGCGCTCTGGCCCAGCAGCATCGAGGCGACTTCCTTGCCCACCAGCACCGCCACCAACACCAGCAGCGCGCCGATTGCCACCGAACCCAGTGCATCCCACATCGGGTTTCCCGTGGCCAGCGCGGTGAGGATGAAGCCGAACGCCAGCACCAGACCGCCGAGAGCGGCCAAGTCTTCGCCAAAGATCACCACCAGTTCACTGGTCCGGGATTGGCGGAACCAGGCCCAGTAGCTGCGCGGGCCGCGCTCCTTGTTGATCTCGCGCACCGCGCCCCACAGCGAAACCGATTCGGCGGCGATGCCGAAACCCAGGATCGACAGCGCGATCCATGCGTCTTTCAGTGGCTCGGGGCTGTGCAGCTTGTGCACGCCCTCGTAGATCGAGAACAGGCCGCCCATCGAGAACAGCATCAAGGCGACGATGAAGCTCCAGAAATAGATCGCTTTGCCGTACCCGAGCGGATGTTCATCAGTCGGCGGCTTGCGAACGCTGCGCATGCCCCACAGCAGCAGGCCCTGGTTGCCACAGTCGGCGAAGGAGTGGATGGCCTCGGCCAGCATGGCCGACGAGCCCGTGTAGAACGCGCCGGCACTCTTGGCGAACGCGATCGCCCCGTTGGCTCCTAGCGCATACAGCACCGACTTCATTGAATCGGCCTTGCCCGACATGCTCGCACCTCCCTCGACGCACGCCGACCGTTGCGCGCGATGACGAGCTTACTTGAACAGGTCTTTCACGCGATCGGTCCAGCTCTTCGAGTTCGGCGAATGGCGCTCGCCGCCTTTTTTCAGTGACTCGTCGAGTTCCTTCATCAGCTTGCGCTGGTGCTCGGTCAGGCGCACGGGTGTTTCGACCGTCACGTGGCAATACAGGTCGCCGGGGTAGCTCGAGCGCACGCCCTTGATGCCCTTGCCGCGCAGGCGGAACGTCTTGCCGTGCTGCGTGCCGTCGGGCAGTTCGATCTCGGCCTTGCCGGCCAACGTGGGCACCGTGATGCTGCCGCCCAGTGCAGCCAGGGTCAGTGGAACCGGCACCGTGCAATGCAGGTCATCACCGTCGCGCTCGAAGATCTCGTGCTGCTTGATGCGGATCTCGATGTACAGGTCGCCCGGCGGGCCGCCATTGGTGCCGGGCTCGCCGTTGCCGACCGAGCGGATGCGCATGCCTTCGTTGATGCCGGCCGGGATCTTCACCTCCAGCGTGCGCTGCTTCTTCACCTTGCCGGCGCCGTTGCAGGTGATGCAGGGATCCGGGATGACGCGACCGCTGCCGTGGCAGTGCGGGCAGGTCTGCTGGATGCTGAAGAAGCCCTGGCGCAGGTGCACGGTGCCCGTGCCGTTGCACGTGGTGCAGGTCTTCGCGCTGGTGCCGGGCTTGGCGCCGCTGCCGTGGCAGGTCTCGCAGGTCTCCCAACTCGGGATGCGGATCTGCGTCTCCTTGCCGTGGGCCGCCTCTTCCAGCGAGATCTCCATCGCGTACGACAGGTCGGCGCCGCGGTACACCTGCTGGCCGCCGCCGCCCCGGCGCCCGCCGGCGCCGCCGAAGATGTCGCCGAAGATGTCGCCGAAGGCTTCGGCGAAGCCGCCGAACCCTTCGGCGCCCGGGCCGCCGCGGAAGCCCGCGCCGCCCATGTTCGGATCGACGCCGGCGTGGCCGTATTGATCGTATGCCGCGCGCTTCTGCGGATCGGACAGCATCTCGTAGGCCTCTTTGGCCTCCTTGAATTTGTCCTCGGACTTCTTCGCATCGTCACCCTGGTTGCGGTCAGGGTGGTGCTTCATGGCCAGCTTGCGATAGGCCTTCTTGATGTCGTCCTCGGACGCGTTCTTTGCCACGCCGAGCACGTCGTAGTAATCGCGTTTTGCCATGCAGTGTCCCGGTAACCCTCAAGCACAACCGCCGCGTGGAGCCACGGGCATCAGCCCGCCAGCTCGAACGCGGCGAGATACGACGGCGGGCCGTGCGGCCCGCCGCGCCATCACTTCTTGACTTCCTTGAACTCCGCGTCGACCACGTTGTCGTCGGCCTGCTTGCCCTGCGCACGCGCAGCACCCTCAGGCGCGCCTTCGGCCCCGCCGCCGGCGGCACCCGCCGCCGCTGCTGTGGCCTGCGCGTCGGCGTACATCTTCTCGCCGAGCTTCTGGCTGGCCTGCATCAACGCCTCGGTCTTGGCTTCGATCGTTTCCTTGTCGTCGCCCTTGAGCGCCTCTTCGACGTCCTTCAACGCGGCTTCGATCTTTTCCTTTTCGCCCGCATCGAGCTTGTCGCCGTGTTCGGTGAGGCTCTTCTTCACCGAGTGCACCATCGCATCGGCCGAGTTGCGCGCCTGCACGATCTCGAGCTTCTTCTTGTCCTCGGCGGCGTTGAGCTCGGCGTCCTTCACCATCTTCTCGATCTCGGCCTCGCTCAGGCCGGAGTTCGCCTTGATGGTGATCTTGTTTTCCTTGCCGGTGGCCTTGTCCTTGGCGCCCACGTGCAGGATGCCGTTGGCGTCGATGTCGAACGTGACCTCGATCTGCGGCAAGCCACGCGGCGACGGCGGGATGCCCTCGAGATTGAACTCGCCAAGGCTCTTGTTGCCGGCGGCCATCTCGCGCTCGCCCTGGAACACCTTGATCGTCACCGCCGGCTGGTTGTCGTCGGCGGTGGAGAAGGTCTGCGCGAACTTGGTCGGGATCGTGGTGTTCTTCTTGATCATCTTGGTCATCACGCCGCCCAGCGTCTCGATGCCGAGCGACAGCGGCGTCACGTCGAGCAGCAGCACGTCCTTGCGCTCGCCACCCAGCACCTGGCCTTGGATCGCCGCGCCGACCGCCACCGCTTCGTCGGGGTTGACGTCGCGCCGCGGCTCCTTGCCGAAGAAATCCTTCACTTTGTCCGTGACCTTGGGCATGCGCGTCATGCCGCCGACCAGGATCACGTCGTTGATCTCGTTGAGCTTGACGCCTGCATCCTTGATGGCGATGCGGCAGGGCTCGATCGTGCGCTCGATCAATTCGTCGACCAGCGCCTCGAGCTTGGCCCGTGTGAGCTTGATGTTCAGGTGCTTCGGACCCGACGCATCGGCCGTCACGTAGGGCAGGTTGATGTCGGTCTGCGTGCTGTTCGAGAGTTCGATCTTGGCCTTCTCGGCGGCTTCCTTCAGACGCTGCAGCGCGAGCACGTCCTTGGTCAGGTCGACGCCCTGTTCTTTTTTGAACTCGGCAACGATGTAGTCGATGATGCGCTGGTCGAAGTCCTCGCCGCCGAGGAACGTGTCGCCGTTGGTCGACAGCACTTCGAACTGCTTCTCGCCATCGACGTCGGCGATCTCGATGATCGAGATGTCGAACGTGCCGCCACCCAGGTCATACACCGCGATCTTGCGGTCGCCCTTGCCATGCTTGTCGAGGCCGAACGCGAGCGCGGCTGCGGTCGGCTCGTTGATGATGCGCTTGACGTCGAGGCCGGCGATGCGGCCGGCGTCTTTGGTGGCCTGGCGCTGGCTGTCGTTGAAGTAGGCCGGCACCGTGATGACGGCTTCGGTCACTTCCTCGCCGAGATAGTCTTCGGCGGTCTTCTTCATCTTGCGCAGCACCTCGGCGCTCACCTGCGGCGGCGCCAGCTTCTTGCCGCGCACCTCGACCCAGGCGTCGCCGTTGTCAGCGGCCGAGATCTTGTAGGGCATCAGGTCGATGTCCTTCTGCACTTCCTTCTCGGTGAACTTGCGGCCGATCAGGCGCTTCACCGCGTACAGCGTGTTCTTCGGGTTGGTGACCGCCTGGCGCTTGGCTGACGCACCGACGAGGACTTCGCCGTCCTCCTGGTACGCAATGATCGAAGGTGTGGTCCGCGCACCTTCGCTGTTCTCGATCACTTTGGTCGTATTGCCCTCCATGATCGCCACGCACGAATTGGTCGTGCCCAGGTCGATGCCGATGATCTTGCCCATTTGTTGTGGCTCCTAAAGGGAATGTGAATTCAATGTGTACGAGGTGTGGATAACTCGCCTTGTTTCAAGTGCGGGTTTGGCCATCACTTGGGCGCCGCCACGGTGACCAGCGCGGGGCGCAACACGCGCTCGGCGATCAGGTAGCCCTTCTGCAGCACGGCGACGATGGTGTTGGCCTCTTGATCGGCCGGCACCATCGAGATGGCTTGGTGTTGGTGGGGGTCGAAGCGCGTGCCGACCGGCGGATTGATCTCCACCACGCGGTTGCGCTCGAGCGACTGCGCGAGCAGGCGCAGCGTGGCATGCACGCCGGCCAGCAACTGCTCTTTCGTGCCGTCGGGGATCGCGGTCGCCGCCTCCAGGCTGTCGCGCACGGGCAGCAGGCTTTCGGCGAACGACTCGACGGCAAATTTGCGCGCCTTGGAAATCTCTTCCTCGGCCCGCCGGCGCGTGTTCTCCGCCTCGGCCTTGGCGCGCAGGAACGAGTCGGAGAGTTCGGCGTGCCTGGCCTCCAATTCGGCCAGGCGCCCGCCGTCGCCATCGAGTGCCGATGTCGTGGCAGGCGCGTCCGGCGGCGGGGTCGCCGACTCCGGCGGCAGTGGGTCGATCCAGGGTTCGGTGAACTGGGGCGGGTCGTTCGGGGTCATGGTTGTTGTCGGAAGCGAAAAACGGTCCTGCGCAGAGGCTTGGGGCAGTCCGGGCCATTTCAAGAGGGCTTGGTCCGGCTCTCGGTGTCAAAACCTGCCAGTGTCGGGGGCGGCCTTCAGTCGTCGACGCTGGCGCTCCAGCGCTCCCAATCGGCCAATGCCCGGCGGTTGCGTTTGGTCGGGCGCCCCGGTTCGGCGCTGAGTGCCGGCTCTGGTGCGAGCCGGCGCTGCTGCAGCGCGCGATCGCGTGCGGCCAAGCTCTCGGCGGTCTCCTCGTACAACGTGCGCGCGATGGTGGCGCTGCCGCGCTGTGCGGCGAGCTTTGAGATCACCAACTCCTGCCGATAGCCCGCCTGCTGCACGGTCAGGCGGTCGCCCACATGCAACTCGCGTGACGGCTTGGCGGGTGCGCCATTGACCTCCACCCTGCCGAGGATCACGTTCTGCGTGGCCAGCGTGCGCGTCCTGTACAGGCGCGCTGCCCACAGCCACTTGTCGAGTCGCACCGCCTCACCCATCGGCGCGCATTGTCGACCAGCCCAATACCTGCCATCGCGACCTAGCATTTGTCCTAGTGCCCACGCCGGCCGAACGGTCGTCGCCAGCGGCGATGATCGCGGCAGGCAGAACAACCGCGACATTTGCAGGAGACCAGAATGCGTCGAGACGACTTTCTTCGAGCCTTTGCCGCATTGGCGGCGACGGGCAGCGTGCCATGGGCCGCGCAAGCCGCGACCAACCTGAAGATGATGATCCCGGCCAACCCGGGTGGCGGGTGGGACAGCACCGGCCGCGCGCTGGGAAAGGCACTCCAAGAGTGCCGGAGCGGCCAGTGGTGTGAGCTACGACAACAAGGGCGGTGCGGCCGGCGCCTTGGGATTGGCGCAGTTCGTCAACGCCAGCAAGGGTGACCCGAATGCAGTGATGGTGATGGGCGCCGTGATGCTCGGCGGCCTGATCACCACCAAGGGGCCGGTGAACCTGTCGCAGTGCACGCCGCTGGCACGGTTGACCAGCGAGTACAACGTGTTCGTGCTGCCGGAGTCGTCGCCGCTGAAGAGCATGAAGGACGTGGTCGAACAACTGAAGAAGGATCCCGGCAGCGTGAAGTGGGGTGGCGGTTCGCGCGGCAGCACCGAGCACATCGCAGCAGCCATGCTGGCGCGCGAGGTCGGCGTCGACCCGGCCAAGATCAACTACGTGGCGTTCCGCGGCGGTGGCGAGGCGGTGGCGGCCATCCTCGGCGGCAACGTGACGGTGGGCGGCAGCGGCTACAGCGAGTTTCAGCAATACATCGAGGCCGGCAAGATGAAGCCGATCGCAATCACGTCGGGCGCGCGCCTGAAGGGGTTGAACATCCCGACCATGAAGGAGCAGGGCTACAACGTCGAGATCGGCAACTGGCGCGGTGTGTACGGGGCGCCGGGGATCACGGCCGACCAGCGCAAGGCGCTCACCGACGTGATCGTCAAGGCCACCAAGACCAAAACCTGGGCCGAGGCGATGGAGAAGAACAATTGGACCGCGGCCCTGCTGACCGGCAAGGAGTTCGAAGAATTCGTCGACCGCGAGTTCGCCTCGCTGCGCGCCACGATGGTCAAGGCCGGGATGGTTTGAATTGAGCGAGCGCGCGCCGGCAGTCCTCCATCAGACCCTGATCGGCGCCGGCGCGTTGTTGGTCGGTGCGGCCATGGCGTGGGGCGCGGCACAGATCCCGGCGCAAGCGGGCTACTCGGGCGTCGGTCCCAACTTCCTGCCCTGGCTGGTGTCCGTCGCGCTGATGGTGTGTGGCAGCTGGCTGGTGTACGAGGCGCGCACCGGTGGCTGGCGCGAGACCGAACCGGCGCCCGGCGCGGCACGAGGTGACTGGACGTCGCTGGCGTGGGTGGTGGCCGGAGTCGTCGCCAACGCCGCGCTGATCACGACGATCGGCTTCATCCTGGCCTGCACTGTGTGCTTCATGCTCGCGGTGCGCGGCTTGCGCGCCGCCGAAGGCAAAGGGCACGGTGGCGCCAAGGGGCTGGCGATGGATTTCATCACCGGCTTTCTGATCGCGGCGCCAGCCTTCTGGCTCTTCACGCTGGTGCTGGGCATCAACCTGCCCAACGTCACCGGCACCGGCTGGCTGTGAAGCGGGTGATGCGCTAGATGGACATCGCCGGCCAGCTGCTCGCGGGCATAGCCACCGCGGCCACGCCGATCAACCTGCTGTGGGCTTTCGTCGGCTGCGTGGTCGGGACCGCGATCGGTGTGTTGCCGGGCCTGGGGCCTGCAGTCACGGTGGCGATGCTGCTGCCGATCACGTCGCAGGTCGAGCCCACCGCGTCAATGATTTTCTTTGCCGGCATCTACTACGGTGCGATGTACGGCGGCTCGACGACGTCGATCCTGCTCAACACGCCGGGCGAGACCGGCACGATGGTCACGGCGCTCGAGGGCTTCAAGATGGCCAAGAGCGGGCGCGCTGGTGCAGCGCTCGCCACGGCGGCGATCGGCAGCTTCATCGCCGGCACGATCGCGACAGTGCTGGTGACGCTGTTCGCGCCGTTCGTTGCCTACCACGCGGTCAAGCTCGGGCCACCGGAGTACTTCATGCTGATGCTGCTGGCGTTCACCACGGTGAGCGCGGTGCTCGGCAAGAGCACGCTGCGCGGCATGACGGCGCTGTTCTCCGGTCTGGCCATCGGCTGCATCGGCCTGGATCAGATCAGCGGCCAGGTGCGCTACACCGGCGGCGTGCCCGAGTTCCTCGATGGCATCGAGGTCGTGCTGGTCGCGGTGGGCCTTTTCGCGGTGGGCGAGTGCCTGTACATCGCGCTGTACGAGGGCCGCTCCGAGTCCAGCCTGAACCGCATGAACAAGGTGCACATGACTCGCCAGGAGTGGCGGCGCTCATGGCCGGCGTGGTTGCGCGGCACGGCGATCGGCTTTCCGTTCGGCACGATTCCCGCCGGCGGCTCGGAGATCCCAACGTTCCTGAGCTATGCCGTCGAGCGCAAGTTGAGCAAGAGCCCGGAGGAATTCGGCACCACCGGCGCGATCGAAGGCGTGGCTGGCCCCGAGGCAGCGAACAACGCCGCCGTCACCGCCACACTGGTGCCGCTGCTGACGCTGGGCATTCCCACCAGCGTGACGGCGGCGATCTTGCTGTCGGCGTTCCAGAACTACGGCTTGAACCCCGGCCCGCAGCTGTTCCAGAGCAACGGGGCGCTTGTGTGGGCGCTGATTGCATCGCTCTACATCGGCAACGTCATGCTGCTGGTGCTCAACCTGCCGCTGGTGGGCCTGTGGGTCAAGCTGCTGAAGATCCCGCGCCCGCAACTGTACGCCGGCATCCTGATCTTCGCGACGGTCGGCGTGTACGGCATGCGCCAGAGTGCGTTCGATCTGTTCCTGATGTTGGGCATCGGCCTGCTGGGCCTGCTGATGCGGCGCTTCGACTTCCCGACCGCGCCGGTGATCGTCGGCATGATCCTCGGCCCGTTGGCCGAAGCGCAGATGCGCAATGCGCTGTCGATCGGCGAAGGGCGTTGGAACGTGTTCATCCAGCGGCCCGTTTCGGCGCTGCTGCTCGCGATCGTGATCGCGGTGCTGGTGCTGCCGCGCGTGATCCGATTGGTGCGCCGCCGCGCCGCGGCGTGATGCACTAACGCCGCGCGCCGACAGCCCCTGCGCGTTCGCGCCGCTGCTGCAACTCGGCCACGGGTTCGGGTTGAACAGGCCAACCTTGCAGATGACGGATGGCGATCCGGGCCAGCGCGTCGATCCATGCCGGGCTGTCATTGAGGCACGGGATCACATGGAAGGCCTTCCCGCCTGCAGCGAGAAAGGTGCCACGGCCTTCGATGCCGATCTCCTCCAGGGTCTCCAGGCAGTCGGAAACAAAACCGGGACAGATCACGTCGACGCGTTCGTGGCCTTGCTGAGCCAGCTTGCGCAGCGTGGCATCGGTGTAGGGTTCGAGCCAACGTGCGCGTCCGAAGCGGCTCTGGAAGGTGACCTGGTACTCGGTGCTCGGCAAGCCGAGACGCTCCGCCAGCAGGCGGGCCGTCTTCAGGCATTGGCAATGGTAGGGATCGCCGAGCGCGAGCGAGCGCGCAGGCAAACCGTGAAAGCTCATCACCAGCATGCGGCCGCGGCCTTCGCGCATCCAGTGCTCCTGAACCCGCGCAGCCAGCGCATCGATCGTGCCGCTGTCATCGTGGAACTGGTTGACCACGCGCAACTCGGGCACGCGGCGCACACGCGCCGCCCACGCCTGCACGGCATCGAGGCTGCTGGCCGTGGTGGACGCCGCGTACTGGGGGTACAGCGGCACCACGAGGACACGCGTCGCGCCCTGTTCCTTCAGCGCATCGAGGGCGCTGGCGATCGACGGGTTGCCGTAGCGCATCGCCGGCTGCACCAGCACGGCGTGGCCGCGCTCGCCGAGCGAGCCGAGCAGCCGAACCGCCTGCTTGCGCGTCCAAACCCACAGTGGCGAACCCTCGTCCGACCAGATGGTCGCGTACTTGGCGGCCGACTTCGACGGGCGCGTGCGCAGCACCACACCATGCAGGATCGGCCACCACACGACGCGTGGAATCTCGACCACACGCCGATCGGACAGAAACTCCGCGAGGTAGCGGCGCACGGCCTTGGACGTCGGTGCGTCGGGCGTGCCGAGATTGATCAGCAGGATGCCCGTCCGCTCGGGGCGATCGTGCGCGTGCGCGGGCTCCGCGGCAAAACGCATGCGCTGTTGTAGCCGGTTCAGGTCAGGTGCGGCACGGTGTCGACGATCGACAGCACGTCGAAGCGGATGCTCGGCGAGCCGCCGTCTGCCGGCGCGCCGCCGAGGCCGATGACGCCGTAGCCGTGCAGCGTGCAACTGCCGCGCCGCAGCGTGATCAGTTCGTCGGAGCCGCCAAAGCGGACATAGGTGCCGTTGTAGCTCATGTCGGTGAGCTGGAATGTGCCGCCAGTCCAGTCGATGCGGGCATGCGAGCGCGAGACCTTGGAGTCGTCGAGGCGGAACGTGGCCTGTGGGCTGCGGCCGAGCACGACTGGCAAATGTTCGGCGGCGTAGACGCGCACCATGTCCTGACAGGCGAGGCGGATGCCCTCGGGGTCGGGCGACGGCTCGACCGCGCCGAACTGAGTGGCGGCCGCGGGATCGGCATGGCGGCGCTGCCCCAGCACGTGCACGTGCACCGGCTCGGCCCGGCCGCGCAGGTGCATCCAATCCAGGCTGCGAAAGCGCGCACGCTGGTCGTTGGGCAGGTCGGCCAGCACGCCGGCCGTGATTAGCGTTTCGTTGTCGCCCGCGTGATCGAGCAACCGGGCGGCCACGTTGACTGCGTCGCCGAAGCAGTCGCCCGCCATTTCCACCACCTCGCCGCGTGCCAGCGCGACCTGCAAGCGCAGCCCGCGCAGGCCGGCCGAGGCGCCGTGTTCGCGCCCCCGCGACACCAGGTGCTCCAGCTCGTCGTGCATCTGGCCCGCCGAGCGCAGGCCGCCTTCAGAGCTGTCGAACACCGCCATCAAGCCGTCGCCGAGTGTCTTGATCAGCTGGCCGTCGCACTTGGGCACCGTGCGCGCCATCATCGTCACGGTGTGCGTGACGACCGAAGTCGCCTCGGCGTTGCCGAGGGTCTCGTACAGCGAGGTGCTGCCGCGCAGGTCGGCGAACAGCACGGTGCGCTCGGAGATCCGCGTCATGTCTGGCGCAGTTTAACCCCGAGCTCCGCGGAAACTACAAGTTGTCCGGGTGCCTGCGCAGCTTGTCCTTGCGGCGCACGTTCGGTCGCTCCGCCTGCGCGGGCGCGACCGTCTTGCGCGGCACCCATCTGGCCAATCACAGATTGTCCAGATAGGTCCTGCAGCTTGTCCGAGCGGCTCGGGTGCTTGAGCTTGCGGATCGCCTTGGCTTCGATCTGGCGGATGCGCTCGCGCGTGACGTCGAACTGCTTGCCGACTTCTTCGAGCGTGTGATCGGTGCTCATCTCGATGCCGAAGCGCATGCGCAGCACCTTGGCCTCGCGCGGCGTCAGCGAATCGAGGATGTCCTTCACCACGTCGCGCAGGCCCGCCTGCATCGCGGCATCGACCGGGGCCACGTTGTTGGTGTCCTCGATGAAGTCGCCCAGGTGCGAATCGTCGTCGTCGCCGATCGGCGTTTCCATGGAGATCGGCTCTTTGGCGATCTTCATGATCTTGCGGATCTTGTCCTCGGGGATCTCCATCTTCTCGGCCAGGGTCGGCGCATCGGGCTCGAAGCCGAACTCCTGCAGGTGCTGGCGCGAGATGCGGTTCATCTTGTTGATGGTCTCGATCATGTGCACCGGGATGCGGATGGTGCGGGCCTGGTCGGCGATCGAGCGCGTGATGGCCTGACGGATCCACCAGGTGGCATACGTCGAGAACTTGTAGCCGCGGCGGTATTCGAACTTGTCCACCGCCTTCATCAGGCCGATGTTGCCCTCTTGAATGAGGTCGAGGAACTGCAGGCCGCGGTTGGTGTACTTCTTGGCGATCGAGATCACCAGGCGCAGGTTGGCCTCGATCATCTCTTTCTTCGCATCGCGCGAGGCCTTCTCACCCTCGTTCATGCGCTTGTTGATCTGCTTGAGGTCTTCCAGCGGCACCACCGCGCGACCTTGCAGGTCGATCAGCTTCTGCTGCAGTTCCTGCACCGCAGGCAAATTGCGCGTCAGGATCACGCTGTACGGCTTGCCGGCGACGATTTCCTTCTCGGCCCACTTCAGGTTCAGCGCATTGGGCGGGAAGCTTCTGATGAAATGATCCTGCGGCATGCCGCACTTGTCGACCGCGATGCGGCGGATCTCGCGCTCATAGCGGCGCACGTCGTCGACTTGCGAGCGCAGGATGTCGCACAGGCGCTCGATCGTCTTGACCGTGAACCGGATGGTCATCAAGTCGTCGGAGATTGCGCGCTGTGCCTTGTCGTAGGCGGGCGAGCGGTAGCCTTCCTTCTGGAACGCCTTGCTCATCTTGTCGAAGTGCAGCGCCAGCGTGGCGAACTTCACCAGCGCCTGCGCCTTCAGCTCTTCGAGCTTCTTGGTCAGCGCCTTGCTGCCGCCCTGGCCGTCGTCGTCGTCTTCTTCGTCGAATTCGTCGAAGTCTTCTTCGGCGACGTAGTCGTCGGCCTCGTCGTCCGAAACGAAGCCATCGACCGCCTCGGAGATCTGCATCTCGCCTTCGCCGATGCGCTTGGCCATCGACAGGATCTCGTTGATCGTGGTCGGCGACGCGCTGATGGCGTACATCATGGCCTGCAGGCCGCCCTCGATGCGCTTGGCGATCTCGATCTCGCCTTCGCGAGTGAGCAGCTCCACCGAGCCCATTTCGCGCATGTACATGCGCACCGGGTCGGTGGTGCGGCCGAACTCGGAGTCCACCGTCGACAGCGCCGCCTCGGCTGCTTCTTCGGCTTCTTCTTCGGTGGCGGTGGTCGTGGTGCCGCCGGCGATCAGCAGCGTGGCGGCGTCGGGCGCCTGCTCGTAGACCGCGATGCCCATGTCGTTGAGCATCGAGACGATCGCTTCGATGATCTCGTTGTCGACCAGCTTCTCGGGCAGGTGGTCGTTGATCTCCTGGTGCGTCAGGAAGCCACGCGTCTTGCCCATCTTGATGAGCGTCTTCAACTCCTGGCGGCGCTTGGCGACCTCTTCTTCGGTCAGCGTGGCCTCATCGAGGCCGAACTCGCGCATCAGCGCGCGCTCCTTGGCGCGGCTGACCTTCATGCGCAGCGGCTTGGCCTTTTCTTCCTTGACCGCCTCGACGACTTCGGGCTCGACTTCACCGTCGAATTCGGTGTCGATGTCGTTGAAGTCCTCTTCCGCCTCGCCGGGCTTCTTGCCCTTGGGGTCTTCCTTGCCCTTCTTGCCCTTGGGCGGCGGGACGGCCTGCTTGGCAGCCGGCTTGGCTGCGCCCTTGCCGTGCGCCGGTGGCGCGGCTTTGGCCGCCGGCTTGACCGGCGCGGCAGCGCGCACCGTCGTCTTGGCCTGCGGGTGTTTGGGGGCCGGCGCGGGCGCGTGTGCCTTGGTCGGCTTCTTGCTCACCTCGGCGTGTGCCTTGGTCGGCTTGGCGGCCGGCTTGGCCTTGGGCGCAGGTTTGGCGGCGGGCTTCTTCGCGTTCATGCGGTTCCTCTATCGGATGTCGGGTGGCGGCAGGCCACACCCCCTTGAGCCGGATCTGCGATCAACGCAGGCACACGAAACCCCGCGCAAGGCCGATAGGCCGCACACGGGCGGAGGTGTCTGGCAGGCAAGATCGCGTGAACGTTCGAAGCCGGACAGCGCCTGGAGGGATATGTTGGCCTGTTTGGTGCCCTGTCAAGGGTGGCCGGGTCCCTGCCCGTAGGGGTCAGCGCTGCTGTCACTCTTGCCGCTGCAACGAATCCCGAATTATCGTCCAGACGGCGGAAATCGTCAAAACCGGTTGGGCTGCCGCATCACGGCCTGCTTCACGCTGTCGCTGCGCGCCTGCTCGCGCAGCTTGGCCAGGTTGTCGACCAGTTGCTGCAGTTCGGCCAGGCCGTACGCGGGCGGCATTTCGGCCCGATCGACCAGCGCGCGGGCGCGATCGGCCCAGTCGGCACACTCGGCAGCGCCCAAGTCCTCCCGCAGAGCCGGCCAGGCCTGTGCGCCATGGTTCTCCAAATGCCGGTCGAGCCATCGGATCGCTTGCCCGTGCCATGAGTCGAGCGCCAGCAACAGATCGCGTTGGGTTGCATCCAGACCGTGCCACAGCTGGCTGTCCGCCAACAGCGCGCCGACGATGGGGTTGGCCGGCGACGGCAGGTCGCGCTGTCGCCGAGTGCCTTCGGCGGCAGCGCGGCCGGGTGCGGCCGGGCGCGCCGGGCGGCGGTCTGCGGCAACCCGCCGGCCCCACAACCGCGCCAGGTCGGGCTGGGCCATGCGTGCGCGCTCGGCCAGGGCATCGAGCAACTGGGCGCGCAGCGCGCCGTCCGGCAGGGCCTCCCACAAGGGTCGGGCCTGCGTCAGCATGCGGGCCCGGCCTTCGGCCGTGTCGAGGTCGCAGTCCTGCGCACTGTGCTCGAGCAACTGGCGAGACAGCGGCACGGCGTCGTTCACTGCCTGGGCAAACGCATCGCGTCCACGCTCGCGCACGAAGCTGTCCGGGTCGTGCTCCGGGGGCAAGAACAAGAATCGCACGCTGCGGTGGTCCGCTGCATGCGGCAGCGACGCCTCCAGGGCCCGCGCCGCGGCGCGCCTGCCGGCCGTATCGCCGTCGAAGCTGAACACCACCTGGTCAGTGAAGCGGAACAGCTTGGCCACGTGTTCGGCGGTGCAGGCCGTGCCGAGGGTCGCCACCGCATTCGCGAGGCCCGATTGCGCCAGCGCCACCACGTCCATGTAGCCCTCGACCACCAAGGCATAGCCAAGCTCCCGCAGGGCAGCACGGGCCTCGAACAGTCCGTAGAGCTCACGGCCCTTCACGAACACCGGGGTCTCGGGTGAGTTGAGGTATTTCGGCTCGCCGTCGTCGATGACGCGGCCGCCGAAGCCAATCACCTCGCCGCGCACCGAACGGATCGGAAACATGATGCGATCGCGAAAGCGGTCGTAGCGTTTCTGCTCATCGTCTTCGCCTTGCACGATGACGAGGCCCGCTTCGACCAGCGCCGGGTCGTCGTACTGGCCGAACACACTCGCCAAGGTGCGCCAGCCGGCGGGCGCGTAGCCCAGGCCGAAGCGCGCCGCGATCTCGCCGGTGAGGCCGCGGCCCTTCAGGTAGTCGATCGCACGGGCGTCGGCCTTCAGTGCCGACTTGTAGTGCTGGCCGGCGCGCTCGAGGATCTCGCTCAGCGAGGCCTGCTTCTGCCGCTGCTCGGCTGCGCGGGCGCGCTCCTCCGGACTGGCGTCGCTCTCGGGCACGGTCACGCCCGCACGCTGGGCGAGGTCGCGCACGGCATCCATGAAGTGCATGCCCTGGTTCTCCACCAGGAACCGGATCGCGTCGCCGTGCGCGCCGCAACCGAAGCAGTGGTAGGTCTGCCGGCTCGGACTGACGGTGAAGCTCGGCGTCTTCTCGCCGTGGAACGGGCACAGCCCTTTGTGCACCGTGCCGGCGCGCTTGAGTTCGACATGGCGGCCGACAACCTCGACCACGTCGACGCGCGACAGGAGTTCCTGGACGAAACCGTTGGGCAGCACGTCGCCAGTCTACGGGCGCTGCCGAGTCGGGCGCGATCGTTTGCGTCTAGCGCGCGCGCGGACCTGCCGAAGGCGCGGCCACGGCGGCCGGCGCGATCGCGAACAGGCCTTTCCATTCCTTCACCCAGCGTGCCACGTCGGCGGCGGGCATGGCAGCGGCGATGCCGGCGCCTTGGCCGATCTCGCAGCCGAGTTCGAGCAGCGTGCGCGCCTGCGCCGGGGTCTCGACGCCTTCGGCCACCGCGACGCAGGAGAACGTGCGCGCCAGGCTGATGACGCCTTCGACGATGGCGCGGTCCTGCGAGTCGTTGAGCATGTTGTGCACGAACGAGCGGTCGATCTTCAGCACCTGCACCGGCAGCCGTTTCAGGTAGGTGAGGGTGGAGTAACCGGTGCCGAAGTCGTCGAGCGCAAAGCGCACGCCGAGAGCCGCGCAGCGCTCGAGCAACATCGACGTGTAGCCCACGTCGGCCAGTGCCGCGGTCTCGAGCACCTCGAGTTCGAGCCGTTCGCCCAGCGGCCGTTTGTGGCGCGCCAGCAGTTCGCTCAGTCGCTGCACGAAGTCGGGCTCCTGCAGGTGGCGTGCCGACACATTGACGCTGACCGAGAAATCCAGCCCCTGTTCGAGCCAGCGCTCGAGTTGATCGAGCGCCTGTCCCAGCACCCAATCGCCTACGCGAGCGGACAGGCCGGTGTGCTCGATCAACGGCAGGAACTGGCCAGGCGGCACCACGCCGTGATCCGGGTGTTCCCAGCGCAGCAGCGCCTCGACGCCGAGCACCGTGCCGCGCCGCAAATCGACCTTGGGCTGGAAGTACAGGCGCAGCTCCTGGCGATCGAGCGCCTCCTGCACGCGGCCGAGCGCCAACACGCGCTCTTCGGCGCGCTTGTTGTGCTCGGCATCGAAGAACAGGTAGCCGTTGCGGCCGGCCTGCTTGGCGCTGTACATCGCGTGGTCGGCGTGGCGCAGCAGCGTGTCGGGGTCGCTGTGGTCGATCGGGAACACGGTGGCGCCCACGCTGGCCGTCATCGTGGTCGGCTCGGACTGCACGTCGAGCGTGTACGGCTGCGCGATCACGCGCAGCACGCGCTCCACCGCCAGCCGCGCTTCTTCCACCGTGTCGGCGCGCAGCAGCAGCACGAACTCGTCGCCACCCAGGCGCGCGGCCACGTCGGACCAGGTGGCGTGCGCGCGCAGCGCGCTGCGCAGGCGCGCGGCCAGTTCGACCAGCACGCGATCGCCGGCGGCGCGGCCGTGCCGCTCGTTGATCGTCCTTGAAGTGGTCGAGGTCGATGTAGCAGACCGCGAGCAGGTAGCCCTCGCGTTCGCTGGCGGCCAACGCTTCGCCGAGCAGCTGCGTCAACCGCGTGCGGTTCGGCAGGCGCGTGAGTTCGTCGAAATGGGCTTGCCGTTCGAGCCGCTCGCGTTGCAGGCGCTGCTCGGTGATGTCCGACACCATCAGCACGCGGTAACGCACGGCGCCGTCGGGATCGGGCACTGTGAACACGCTCAGGTGCAGCGCGCAAGGGTCGCCGTTGCGCCGGCGCTCGACGACCTCGCCGCTCCAATGCCCCAGGCTGCGCAGGCCGCCCCAGATGGCACTTTGCTGTTGCCGCGCGATCGCGTCGGTGGATGAGGTGCTGAGCAGCGCGGGCACCGTGCCCAGCAACTCATCGCGCGGGATGCCGGTGATGCGGCTGTAGGTGGGGTTGACGTCGAGGATGCGCAACTCGGCATCGACGATCACCAGGCCTTCGTGCAGGTTCTGGAACAGGCTGCTCGACAGGCGCTCGCGGTCCTCGGCGCTGCGCTGCTCCTGCACGTCGGACAGCGTGGCCACCAGGCGCAGCGGGCGATGCTCGGCATCGCGTTCGACCACCGCGATGCGCAACTCGAACCAAGGCCAGGCATCGCCCACGCGAATGCGCGCCTGCCGCCACACCGAGCGGTGCTCCGGGGCATCGAGCGTCTCGATCGCACGCCGAAGATCCCCGCGATCGTCTCCATGCACGCGCGCGAGCCAGCCTTCGAGCGTGGAGGTGCGGCTGCCGTCGAGGTCGCCGAGCAGGCTGCGCCAGCGCGGCGAGGTGTACGCCACGCCGGCGCCGAGCGACCACTCGGCCACGCCGATGTCGGCGCTCTCCAGCGCCAGCTCGTAGCGCCGCGCGGCGTTGTCGGAGCGGCCGGCGAACACGTGCACCAGCAGCACCAGCGCCTGCGCGGCGGCCAGACAGGCCCACAGCGATCGCAGGCCGAGCGTGGCGACCAGCTCGGGCATCGGGCGCGACGCGCTGGCGTGCACCGCCGCCGCCAGCAACGCCATCACGCCGAGCGCCAGCGCCGGCAGCATCAAACCGCCGCGCAGGGTCAGCCAGGCCAGCGCCACCATCGGCAGCAGCGCGAACGGCAGCAGGTCGAGTCGGCCGGCAACCAGCGCATTGACCACCACGGCCAACGACAACGCCATGCCGAGCAGCAGCGCGGCGTCGCCGATCCAGCGTTGTGCCGGTCGCGCCGAGCGCACCCAGGTGCGCGGCAAGGCCAGCAGCGCCACGCCGACCAGCACCAGCCCCGTGACCTCGCTGAACCACCAAGCGAGCCAGGTGCCTGCCAAATCGATCAGGGGGATGCGACCGGCGAGCAGCAACCAGCTTGCCGCGTTGGCCGCGCTCAGCACCAGGCCGCCGCACAACACCGCACCGGCCCACACCCACAGGTCGCGCGGCTGCTCCATGCGCGCATCGAAGCCGGCGCGCCCGAGCCAGAATGCCGCCACCAGCGCGCCCAGGCACTGGCCGGTGGCAATCGCGATGGCCAACAGCAGCGATGCACCCGCCCACCACATGCCGAGCGCCAGACCCAACCAGGCGCCCGGCGCCACCGCCGGGCCCCAACGCATCGCTGCCGCCCAGGCCACGCCGATGGCCGGTGCGAACGTCGCAACCAGGCGCTGCTCCTCCGCGGTGGCTGCGCCGAGCCGCGCTGCCAGCGCGCACGCCACCAACAGCAGTGCGTTGCGCAGCAGCCAGCGCTGGCGCGCCGGTTTCAGATCGAGGGCTTCGATGGCGGCCGACACGTCGGGCGGTGTCTCAGACCGCGAAGTCGCTCAGCTTGCGCCCATCGGCCAACGCCGCCTTCAGCCACTTGGGCTGCAGCCCGCGGCCGCTCCAGCCGGTTCCGGTGGCGGGGTCGCGGTACTTGGCGGGCACCTTGCGGCCCTTGCGGGACTTGGAGACCGGCGTGGCCGGTGTCGTTGACTTGCCCCCGAGATCAGCCAAGGTGAGGCCGTGCTCGGCCATCAGGGACTTGATCTGTGCGATGGCGCCGGATCGGGCCGCGCGACGCGCCTCGGCAATCTGTTTTTCGAGCGCAGCTTTCTGCGCAATTAGATCGGCCAGATTCGCCATGAATCCTCCCGGCTGAGTATGCCGAGGGGAATATACAGGCGGCCGGTCGACGCGTGTATGCGCGTCAGCGATAACCCACGCGGTCGAGCATCTGCTGAACCTTGACCTGGTTCATGCCGACCACCGAGACGGGAATCGTTTCCGGTTTGAACTTGCCCATCTGCTCGAGCGCCGGATTGGAGAAATCAAGCCCCGACACCACCGGCCACTCGTTGTTGCCATTGGCAAAATAGGCTTGCGCGGCATCGCTGGCCAGGTATTCGAGAAACTTCCGCGCAGCCTCCACATTCTTGGCGTGCTTGGCGATGCCGCCGCCCGAGATATTGAGGTGGGTGCCCCAGCTGCTCTGGTTCGGGAACATGACGCCGACCTTCTCCATCACGGCTTTGTCTTCGGCCGCTGACGACCGCATCAGCCGCGCCACGTAATAGCTGTTGGTCAAAGCGATGCCGCACTCGCCGCTGGCGACCGCCTTGATCTGATCGGTGTCGCCGCCCTTGGGCGCCCGCGCCATGTTGTTCACCAGCCCCTGCATCCAGGCCTCGGCCTTTTGCGGACCCAGGTGCTCGGTGACCGCACCGAACAGCGACAGGTTGTACGGATGCGAGCCGGAGCGCGTGCACAGCTTGCCCTTGTTGCGCGCGTCGGCGAGCTTTTCGTAGGTGTCGACGTCGCCGGGCTGCACGGTGGACTTGTTGTAGACGATGACGCGTGCGCGCGTCGAGAAGCCGAACCACTGCGAACCCTGGCCATCGTCCTTGCCGCGCAGGTGGGCTGGAATGCGCTTGTCGAGCACCGTGCTCTTGAACGGCTGGAACAGGCCCTCGGTCTCGGCCTTCCACAGGCGCGCCGCGTCCACCAGCAGGATCACGTCGGCCGGGCTGGCGCTGCCTTCGGCCTTCAGGCGGGCCAGGATGCCGGCATCGTCGGCGTCGACGCGCTGGATGCCGATGCCAGTGGCCTTGGTGAAGTTGGCGTACAGCGCCTCATCGGTCTGGTAGTGCCGGGCCGAGTAGAGGTTGAGGACTGGCTGCGCTTGAGCGCACGCGGCCCACAGCAATGCGACGGCCACGGCGGCACGGCGAAACAACATGGCTTGCTCCAACAGGCGGAAGGGGATGCGCGAGTATACGCGTCGGAACGAGAATGATTCCCATTAACGCCCTGGTGCGGGCGCAGGCAAACCCGTCGCAAGCGCCCGGTTGCTCAGGCGCTGGGTGGCACGTAGCCGGCGGGCTTGTCGGCGCCGGCACCGAAGAAGAACTGCTCCATCTGCCGGGCCAGGTACTGGCGCGCCCGCTGGTCGGCGAGGTTGAGCCGGTTCTCGTTGACCAGCATCGTCTGGTGCTTGAGCCACAGCTCGCCCAGGCTTCCTTGCTGACTCGTCGTAGATGCGCTTGCCGAGTTCGCCGGGGTAGGGGGGAAAGTCGAGACCTTCGGCTTCTTTCTTCAGGTACGATGCATTGAACGGTGCGGGCCATGGTCGAACTCCAGGAAGCGTCGGGCTGTTTCGATCGGCTGATCGTCAGGCGAGTTTCTTCACCAGCACCTGCGAGCGCCGGTCCCAGTTGTACTTGCGCTTGCGCGCCTCGGGCAGCCACTCGGGGTCCACCTGCTGGAAGCCGCGCTTGATGAACCAGTGCATCGTGCGCGTGGTCAGCACGAAGATGCTGTCCAGCCCCATGCGCACGCGCGCGCTGCTCGACGCGCTTGAGCAGCCGCTCGCCGTCGCCCTGGCCCTGCACCTGCGGGCGACACGGTCAGCGCGGCCATCTCGCCGGTGCGCGCCTCGGGGTAGGGATAGAGCGCCGCGCAGCCGAAGATCACGCCGTCGTGCTCGATCACGGTGTAGTTGCCGATGTCGCGTTCGATCTCGGTGCGGCTCGCGCTTGACCAGCGTGCCGTCGTGCTCGAACGGCTCGATCAGCTGCCAGGATGCCGCCGACGTCGTCGGGTGCGCCTCGCGCAGCGCTCTCGAGCTTCTCGTCGACGACCATCGTGCCGATGCCGTCGTGCGTGAACACCTCCTGCAGGAGCGCGCCGTCGGCGGCGAACGGCAGGATGTGCGAGCGCTCGACGCCGCCTTCGCACGCCTTGCACGCAGTGCCGCAGGTAGAACGCGGCGTCGGTCGGCTTGGTCGGGCTCGGGCAGTTGCGTCAGCAGGCGCTCGGCGTCGGCGAGCGCCAGCTCGGTGTCGATGTCCGCTGTCGGGATCGTCGGGCTTCTCGCGGATGCCCGGCACTTCGGTCACGAACATCAGCTTGTCGGCCTGCAGCGCGATGGCGGTCGACGTGGCCACGTCTTCCATCGTCAGGTTGAACGCCTCGCCGGTGGGCGAAAAGCCGAACGGCGACAGCAGCACCACGCGCGCCGCTGTCGATCGCGCGGCGGATGGCCGCCGCGTCGACGCGCGCGCACGACGCCGCTGTGCATGAAGTCGATGCCATCGACGATGCCGACCGGCCGCGCGGTGAGGAAGTTGCCCGAGACCACGCGCACGGCGGCGTTGGCCATCGGCGTGTTCGGCAGGCCCTGCGAGAACGCCGCTTCGATCTCGAAGCGCAACTGGCCCGCCGCCTCCTGCGCGCAGTCGAGCGCCACGCTCGTCGGTGATGCGCATGGCCGTGCGAGAAGCGCGACGCGTGGCCCTTGGCCCTCAGCTGCTCGTCTGACCTGCGGGCGGAAGCCGTGCACCAGCACCAGCTTGATGCCCATCGCATGCAGGATGGCGAGGTCCTGCACGAAGGCATTCAGCTTGCCCGCCGCGATGGCCTCGCCGGCCAAGCCGACGACGAAGGTCTTGCCGCGGTAGGCGTGGATGTACGGCGCGACCGAACGGAACCACGGAACGAAGGTATGCGGAAAGACGAGGCTCATTGGGGTGCCTTCGGGCTACGCCCTCCGGAATTCGCCCTTCGGACGGCCGTACGGGCTCATGCTGGCCGCGATTGTGCCGCAGCGCTCGCGCGTCGCAGAGCGTGTGGTGTCACGCGTATCATCCGCGCCCCGTGAACGTGCCGCCGCCGCGAACGACTACAGCGCCCCGTGGCGCGCGAGCGGCGCATCCGCGCGTGGCCCATCCGATCCCGCCGATCGTCTATCCGGAAGCGCTGCCGGTCAGCACGCGGCGCGACGAGATCGCGCGGGCGATCCGCGAGCACCCGGTGGTCATCGTCTGCGGCGAGACCGGCTCGGGCAAGACCACGCAGCTGCCGAAGATCGCGCTCGAACTCGGGCGCGGCCTGGGCGCCGGCGGCACGGGCCTGATCGGCCACACGCAGCCGCGCCGCATCGCCGCCTCGAGCGTCGCCAAGCGCATCGCCGAGGAGCTGAACTCGCCGCTCGGCGACGTGGTCGGCTACAAGGTGCGCTTCCAGGACCGGCTGCAGCCGCGGCGCGTCGGTGAAGCTGATGACCGACGGCATCCTGCTCGCCGAAACGCAGACCGACCCGCGAGCTGCGCGCCTACGACACGCTGATCATCGACGAGGCGCACGAGCGCAGCCTGAACATCGACTTCCTGCTCGGCTACCTGAAGCAGCTGCTGCCGCGCCGGCCCGACCTGAAGGTGATCGTGACCTCGGCCACCATCGACGCCGACCGCTTCGCGCAGCACTTCGCAGTCCGCACGCGGCCCGGCGCCGGTGATCCAGGTGTCGGGCCGCCTGTACCCGGTGGAGCAGCGCTGGCGCCCGTTCGAGGAGAGCCGCGACTTCGACCTGAACGACGCCATCGCCGATGCGGTCGACGAGCTGTGGCGCGGCGCGGCGCGGCGCGGCGACATGCTGGTGTTCCTGCCCGGCGAGCGCGAGATCCGCGAGGCGGCCGAGCACCTGCGCAAGCACCTGGCCAAGCAAGCCCGGGGTGGGCCGCAGCCGAGATCCTGCCGCTGTTCGCGCGCCTGTCGCAGGCCGAGCAGGAGCGCGTGTTCGAGCCCGGCAACGGCCGCGCGCATCGTGCTGGCGACCAACGTGGCCGAGACCTCGCTCACCGTGCCCGGCATCCGCTACGTGATCGACTCCGGGCTGGCGCGCGTCAAGCGCTACAGCTACCGCAACAAGGTCGAGCAGCTGCAGATCGAGCCGATCAGCCAGGCCGCGGCCAACCAGCGCGCCGGGCGCTGCGGCCGCGTGGCCAACGGCATCTGCATCCGCCTCTACGACGAGAGACGACTTCGCCGGCCGGCCGCGCTTCACCGACCCCGAGATCCTGCGCTCGTCGCTGGCCGGCGTGATCCTGCGCATGAAGGCGCTGCGCCTCGGCGCGGTCGAGGATTTCCCGTTCCTCGAGCCGCCGCCGCGCAAGGCCATCGCCGACGGCTATGCGCTGCTCGGCCGAGCTCGAATGCGGTCGACGAGCGCAACGAGCTCACGCCGATCGGCCACGAGCTCGCCAAGCTGCCGCTCGATCCGCGCGTCGGCCGCATGATCCTCGAGGCGCGCCAGCGCGAGTCGCTGTCCGAGGTGCTGGTGATCGCCGTCGGCCTTGAGCGTGCAGGACGTGCGCGACCGGCCGCTCGACAGCGCAGCAGGCGGCCGACGAGAGGCACAAGCCGTTCGACGACGAGAAGTAGCGAGTTCAGCGGCACGCTGAAGCTGTGGCAAGTGGATCGAGGACGGGCCGCGGCCACGGCGTCGAGCCACAAGGAGCACAAGCTGTCGCAACCGCCAGCAGGAGCAGCGCCTGCGCGAGCAGTTCATCAGCCCGCGCCGCGTGCGCGAGTGGCGCGACATCCATTCGCAGCTGCACACCGTGGTGGCCGAGCACGGCTGGCGCCTGAACAGCATCGCCGGCCACCTACGAGCAGCTGCACCTGGCGCTGCTCGCCGGCCTGCTCGGCAACATCGGCCTGAAGAGCGACGACGACGAGTGGTACCTCGGCGCGCGCGGCATCAGGTTCTGGCGCCACCCGGGCGCCAACCTGAGCAAGAAGCCGGGCCGCTGGATCGTCGGCGGCCGAACTGGTCGAGACCACGCGCCTGTTCGGCCGCGGCATCGCGGCGATCGAGCCGCAATGGATCCCGCAGCATCGCCGGCCACCTGCTGAAGACGCAGCTGCTCGAGCCGCATTGGGAGAAGAAGGCGGCCGAGGTGGTGGCGCTCGAGCGCGCCACGCTGTACGGCATCGTCGTCTACAGCAACCGGCGCGTGAACTTCGGCCGCGTCGATCCGGCGGCGGCGCGCGAGATCTTCATCCGCGAGGCGCTGGTCGACGGCGAGTGGGACACAGCGCTGCCGTTCCTGGCGCACAACCAGCAAGCTGATCGCGCCAGGTGGAGGAGCTGGAGCACAAGGCGCGCCGGCAGGACGTGCTGGTCGACGACGAACTGATCTACGCGTTCTACGACCAGCAGATGCCGGCCGACGTGCATTCGCGGCGCCACGCTTCGAGCGCTGGTACCGCGACGCAGCTCAAGCGCCAGCCCCAAGCTGCTGCATCTGACGCGCGAGGAGCTGATGCGCCACGAGGCGGCGGGCATCACCACGGCGGCATTTCCGAAGACGCATCCGGCTCGGCGGCGTCGACTGCGCCGCCGAGTACCTGCACGAGCCCGGCGATCCGAAGGACGGCGTGACGGTCACGGTGCCGATCTATGCGCTGAACCAGGTGAGCGAGGAGCGCTGCGAGTGGCTGGTGCCGGGCATGCTGCCGGCCAAGGTGCTACGCGCTGCTGAAGAGCCTGCACCAGAAGCCGCGCGCGCGCCTGGTGCCGCTGCCCGACTACGGCGGCCGAGTTCGTCGAGCTGCACGCCGTTCGCGCAGGGCGACCTGCTCGACGCGCTGCTGAAGTGCGTGCGCGAGCGCACCCAGCTGGCGGTGCAGCGCAACGACTTCAAGCTCGAGACAACTGGCGCCGCACCTGTTGATGAACTTGCGCGTCGTCGACGAGCACGGCCGCCAGCTCGGCATGGGGCGCAACCTCGCGGCGCTGAAGGCCGAGCTCGGCGGGCAGGCGCGCTCGGCGTTCCAGGCGCTGGCCGCGCTGAAGCTCGAAGCCGCGTCTGCAGCGGCGCAGCTGCCCGAGCGCGCCGGCGCTCGCCGACACGTCCGCCAAAGCCGCGCCCGTTCGCGTCGCGTGCGCAGACGCCGATGCCAGCCATGCCGCAGGCGCACACCGCTTGGACCTTCGGCGAGCTGCCCGAGCTGATGGAGGTGCGCAAGGGCGGCCAGGTGCTGGTCGGCTTTCCGGCGCTGATCGACAAGGGCACGCACGTCGAGATCGAGGTGTTCGACGAGCCCGACGTGGCGGCGGCCAAGCACCGCGCCGGCCTGCGCCGGCTGGTCGCGCTGCAGATCAAGGAGCCGCTGAAGTACCTGGAGAAGAACATCCCCGACCTGCAGCGCATGGCGGCAGCGTTCATGCCGCTGGGCACGCTGGACGAGCTGCGCGAGCAGATCATCGAGGTGGCGCTCGACCGCGCCTTCCTCGGCGAGCCGCTGCCGACCGATCGCCGAGAGCTTCAAGGTGCGCATCGACGAAGGCCGCTCGCGCCTGAACCTGATCGCCCAGGAGGTCGCGCGCCAAGCGCTGGCCGTGCTGACGGAGTTCACCGCGGCCGCAGCGCAAGCTGAAGGACGCGCGGCCGCCCAAGGAGGTGGCCGACGACATCACCGCGCAACTGCAGCGCCTGGTGCCGCAAGCGATTTCTCGCCACCACGCCGTGGCCGCAGTTGCAGCACCTGCCGCGCTACCTGAAGGCCATCGTGCATGCGCCTGGACAAGCTGCGCGCCGATCCGGCGCGCGACGCGCAGCGCCTGGCCGAACTGCGGCCGCTGGAGCAGCGCTGGTTGCGCCGCGTGGCCGAGCGCAAGGGCACGGCCGATGCGCGCCTCGACGAATACCGCTGGCTGCTCGAGGAACTGCGCGTCAGCCTGTTCGCGCAGGAGCTGCGCACGCCGCAGCCGGTGAGCGCCAAACGGCTGGTGAAGGCCTGGGAGCAGATCGAGGCCTAGGCAGTGCGCCCCGCCTCGCCTACAGTCGCGCGCTTACCGGTGGCGTGGTGTCGCCTGAAGGAGAACTCGAATGCAGTACGTCTGGATGGTGATCGTCGGTTTCTTCGTCGGTCTCGTCGCGCGGGCGTTGCTGCCTGGCGACCAGAAGGTCGGCCTCATCTTGACCGCCGTGCTCGGCATCGTCGGCTCGCTGGTCGCCGGCTTCCTCGGCCAGTCGATCGGGTGGTATCAGGCCGGTGAGGGCGCCGGCTTCATCGGCTCGGTGGTCGGCGCGATCGTGGTGCTTTTCATCTACACCAAGATCGCCACCAAAGGGAGCACTCCCGCCGCTTGAGCCGCCGCCGGCCACGGCGCGGTTACCCTGTTGATGCACGCTGACGCCAGCGCGGTGCGGTGACGGTCGTCGTTGGTGCCGTTGGCGTCGGCATGGTCGCTTGCCGCGGTGGCACGCGATTTGCGACCCCCTTGCAGAAACCCTGATGGGTCGACGGGGACACTTCGGCTACCGTTGACCGCACTCAAGACGGGGAGCCCAAGGTGCGTGAATCGGAGGTCCTGACGATGGCAACGACGTTGAAACGCTGGGCTGCGGCGGCGGCCGTGGCCGCGATGGCGCTGATGGCCGGCACGGCGCAGGCGCAGACCAATGTGCTGCGCGTGGTGCCGCACTCCAACCTGGCGATCCTGGATCCGATCTGGACCACCGCCTACATGAGCCGCAACCACGGCTACATGATCTACGACACGCTGTTCGGCACCGACGAAAGCGCCAAGATCAAGCCGCAGATGGTCGAGAGCTGGACCGAGAGCGGCGACCACCGGCTGTGGACCTTCAAGCTGCGCAAGGGCCTGGAGTTCCACGACGGCAAGCCGGTCACGGGCGAGGACGTGATCGCCTCGCTGCAGCGCTGGGGCAAGCGCGATGCGATGGGCTCGGCGCTGATGCAGTTCGTGCAGCGCATGGATTCGCCGACGCCCGACACCTTCCGCATCTTCCTGGGCGAGGCCTGCGGTTTCGTGCTCGAGGCGCTCGGCAAGCCGAGTTCCAACGTGCCCTTCATCATGCCCAAGCGCGTCGCCGAGACCGACGCGAACAAGCAGATCGAAGAGCACATCGGCTCGGGCCCGTACATGTTCAAGCGCGACGAGTTCAAGCCGGGCGACAAGGCGGTGTACGTCAAGTTCGCCAAGTACGTGCCGCGCAGCGAGCCACCGTCGGGCACCGCCGGCGGCAAGCATGTCTACATCGAGCGCGTGGAATGGAATCTGGCCTTGCGCGATGCGCAGGCGCAGGTCAATGCACTGAAGAACGGCGAGGTCGACATCATCGAAGCGCTCGGCTTCGACTTCTACGAAACGGTGAAGGCCGACGCGACGCTGCAGATGCCCAAGTACGCCAACCTCGGCCTGCAGTACATGGCGCGCTTCAACCACCTGCACAAGCCGTTCGACAACGCCGAAGGTGCGGCAGGCCGCGCTGGCGGCGTTCGCGCAGGAGCCGTTCCTGCGCGCGCAGGTCGGCGTGAAGGAGCTCTACCGTTCGTGCCCCTCGATGTTCATCTGCAACACGCCGTATGGCAGCACCGCGGGCAGCGACATCCAGGCCAAGAGCAACATGAAGAAGGCGCAGGAGCTGCTCAAGGCATCGGGCTACGACGGCACGCCGATCGTGCTGATGAAGCCGACCGACCTGGCGTCGATCCAGAAGCTGCCCGACGTGGCGGCGCAGTTGCTGCGCCAGGCCGGCTTCAAGGTCGACCTGCAGGCGATGGACTGGCAGACGCTGGTCGGCCGCCGCGCGAAGAAGGATCCGCCGGACAAGGGCGGCTGGCACATGTTCCTGACCGCGTGGAACGTGTTCGACGTGTGGAGCCCGATCGCCAACCCGACGATGGACACGCGCGGCGAGAAGAGCGGCTGGTTCGGCTGGGCCAGCGACGACAAGCTGTTCGAGCTGCGCAACCAGTTCATGCGCGCCACCGACGAAGGCGCGAAGAAGAAGCTGGCCGACCAGATCCACGCGCGCGCGTTCGAGATCGCCACGCACGCGCCGCTCGGCGAGTACGACCAGCCGATGGCCGCGCGCAAGAACATCAGCGGCTTCTTCGTGACCAACGGGAACATCTACTGGAACTTGAAGAAGCAATGACCGCGGCGGCGCGGCAGCACGTCGCGCCGACCGACGGCTGACGGCGCGAGGGCTCCCTGCATGCTGTCGTTCCTGCTGCGCCGTCTGCTGTCGATTGTTCCGGTGCTGCTGATCGTGGCGGTGCTGGTGTTCCTGATGCTGCGGCTCACGCCGGGCGACCCGGCGGCGATCCTGGCGGGCGATGCCGCCAGCACCGAACAGATCGCGCAGATCCGCACAGGGCTGGGGCTGGACCGCTCGATCGCCGAGCAGTTCGGCATCTGGTTCGGCCGCATGCTGACCGGCGATCTCGGCGAATCGTTCTACTACAAGATGCAGGTCACCACGCTGATCAGCCAGCGCCTGGAGCCCACGCTGTCGCTGGCGGCGGTGACCATCACGCTGGCGGTGGTCGTCGCGGTGCCGCTGGGCGTGCTCGCCGCGTGGCGCTTCGGCGGCTGGCTCGACCGCGGCTTGATGGCGTTCTCGGTGCTCGGCTTCTCGGTGCCGGTGTTCGTGCTCGCCTATCTGCTGATCTGGCTGGTCTCGCTCAAGCTCGGCTGGCTGCCGGTGCAGGGCTACCAGCCGGTTTGGCGATGGCGTGGGCTTGTGGCTCAAGCACCTGATCCTGCCGGCGGTCACGCTGTCGGTGATCTACATCGCGCTGATCGCGCGCGTCACCCGCGCGTCGGTGCTCGAGACGCTCGGCGAAGACTACATCCGCACCGCGCGCGCCAAGGGCCTGCCTGAAGCGAAGGTGCTGCTGCGTCATGCGCTGGCCAACGCGGCGGTGCCGATCGCCACCGTGATCGGCATCGGCATCGCGCTGCTGATCGGCGGCGTGGTGGTCACCGAGTCGGTGTACGCGATTCCCGGCCTCGGTCGGCTCACGGTCGACGCGGTGCTGGCGCGCGACTTCCCGACCATCCAGGGCGTGATCCTGCTGTTCTCGTTCGTCTACGTGCTGGTCAACCTCGCGGTCGATCTGTCGTACGTGGTGCTCGACCCGCGCATCCGATACTGACATGACCCTGCGCACCGACTGGAGCCCCACCGATCTGGCCGCACTCTCGGTCGAGAGCGCGACCGTCGTGCCACAAGCGTCGGCCTGGTCGCGCGTGCGCGCGAGCGGGTCGGTGCGCATCGGCGGCGTGGTGCTCGTGGTGTTGGTGGCGATCGCGCTGCTGGCGCCATGGCTCGGCACCGTCGATCCGTCGCTGTTCGATCCGGCGAGCCGCGACCTGCTGCCCGGCCAGCAAGGCGAGATCACCACGCTCGAGGGTGAGACGCTGAAGCACACCTTCTGGATGGGCAGCGACAGCTTCGGCCGCGACATCTACAGCCGCGTGATCTACGGCACCCAGGTGTCGCTGGTGGTCGGCGTGGCCACCGCGCTGCTCGCGCTGGCGTTCGGCATCGTGCTCGGGCTGTGCGCCGGCTACCTGCGCTGGCTCGACGGCCCGCTGATGCGCGTGATGGACGGCGTGATGGCGATCCCGGCGATCCTGATCGCGATCGCGCTGGTGGCGATGTGGAAGGGCAGCCTGCTGACCGTGGTGGTGGCGATCGCGGTGCCCGAGATCCCGCGCGTCACGCGGCTGGTGCGTTCGCTGGTGCTGTCGATCCGCGAAGAGCCGTATGTCGAGGCGGCCATCTCGCTCGGCACGCCCACCTGGCTGATCATGGCGCGCCACATCCTGCCCAACTGCGTGGCGCCGCTGGTGGTGCAGGGCACGTTCATCTGCGCCTCGGGCATCCTGGTCGAAGCGATCCTGTCGTTCCTCGGCGTCGGCCTGCCGCCCGACATCCCGACCTGGGGCAACGTGATGGCCGAGGGCCGCGCGCAGTTCAACGAGTACCCGCACAACATCTTCTTCCCCGGCATCTTCCTCGCCGTCACGGTGCTGGCGGTCAACATCCTGGGCGACGGTTTGCGCGACACGCTCGACCCCAAGATGGCCAAACGCGTATGAACGATGCCACCGCGCCGGTGCTCGAGGTCAAGGGCCTCACCATCGCGCTGCCGCCGGGCGGCGAGCGCGCGACCGCGGTGCAGAACGTGTCGTTCAGCGTCGGCCGCGGCGAGATCGTGTGCCTGGTCGGTGAATCGGGTTCGGGCAAGTCGGTCATCGCGCACAGCGTGATGGGCCTGCTGCCGCAGGCGCTGCCGGTGCGCAGCGGCCAGATCGTGCTGCAGGGCGAGGACATCACCCATGCGCCGGCTTTTCGGTTGCGCGAGCTGCGCGCCACGCGCATGTCGATGATCTTCCAGGAGCCGATGACGGCGCTGAACCCGGTGATGACCTGCGGCGACCAGATCGACGAGGTGCTGCGCGAGCACACGCAATTGTCGGCCGCGCAGCGGCGCGACAAGGTGCTGGCCATCGTTCGCGAGGTGCTGCTGCCCGAACCGGAGCGCATGGTCGCGAGTTATCCGCACCAGCTCTCGGGCGGCCAGCGCCAGCGCATCATGATCGCGATGGCGCTGGTGCTCGAGCCGGTGCTGCTGATCGCCGACGAGCCGACCACCGCGCTCGACGTGACCACGCAGGCGCAGATCCTCAAGCTGGTGCTGCAGCTGCAGGCGCGCCATGGCACCGGCGTGTTGTTCATCACCCACGATTTCGGCGTGGTGGCCGAGCTGGCGCATCGCGTCGCGGTGCTGCGCCTGGGTGATCTGGTCGAGGTCGGCGCCAAGCACGAGGTGCTGCAGCAGCCGCGCCACGACTACACGCGCATGCTGATCGGCGCGGTGCCGACGTTGAAGACGCAGCAGCGCGCTGTCAACGCGTCGGCGCCGCTGGTGTTGCGCACCAAACGCCTCAACAAGACCTACTTCGGCGGCGGCTGGTTCGGCAAGCGCCGCAGCGTGCACGCCGCGCACGACGTCGATCTCGAGATTCGCCGCGGGCAGACGTTGGGCATCGTCGGCGAATCGGGGTCGGGCAAGAGCACCGTGGCGCGCTGCATCGTGCGCCTGGTCGACCCCACCGGCGGCGAGGTTCTGCTCGGCAACGACGACATCGCGATGATGCCCAGCCACCGGCTGCGGCCGCTGCGCAAGCGCGTGCAGATCGTGTTCCAGGATCCGTACCGCTCGCTGAACCCGCGCCGCACGATCGGCGAGGCGCTGATCGAGGGGCCGGTCAACTATGGCCTGTCACGCTCGCAAGCGCTGGATCGCGCGCAAGAAGCTGCTGGCCATGGTGCGCATGGACGCCGGCGCGATGGAGCGCTATCCGCACCAGTTCTCCGGCGGCCAGCGCCAGCGGCTGTGCATCGCGCGAGCACTGATGATGGAACCCGAGCTGCTGATCGCCGACGAGGCGGTGTCGGCGCTCGACGTGTCGGTGCAGGCGCAGGTGCTGAAGTTGCTCGAAGAGATCCGCGAACGCCTGAACCTCGCGATGCTGTTCATCACGCACGACCTGCGCGTGGCCTCGCAGGTGTGCGACCAACTCGCGGTGATGTCGCAGGGCAAGGTGGTGGAGTACGGGCCGGCGCACCAGGTGTTCGGTGCGCCGCAGCACGAGTACACCCGCGCGCTGTTCGCCGCTGCGCCGGGGCGCGACTTCGCGTTCGGGGCCGCGACCGAGCCGCTTAGGTTCGACACGCGGCGCCAGCCGCGTGATTCACATCGCGTCGACCGGATAGATCGGCCGCCGCACGTTCTTGAACGCCAGCGTGGCGTAGTCCGACGTGCACACGCCCGTGCCGGCGCATTCGACGACGGCGTGCGCCAGCGGCGCCAAGCCGGCGCGCCAGTGGATGCGGCTTTTCAGCATCACGAAGCGCTGCCGCTCCGGCGCGATGCCCACCGCGGTGAACGCGGCCAGGTCATGCGGCTCCACGTGGTTGGAGATCACCACGATCTTGACCTTGCCGGTGTCGAGCACCGCGGTCGGCCCCATGTCGTTGACTTCACCACGCGCCATCGGCCCGTAGTTCTTGTACTCGCCGTCGCACACCAACCGCACCGTGCCGCTCACGGTGCGCGGCTCGCCTTTCAGGCCGATGCCAGGCATGTCGAGCTTGCCGCCGAGCGACAGCGTGACCGGCTCGCCGACACCGGCCGCGATCATCTGCTGCACCGCCTGCGGATCGAAGATCGCGAACGCGGCCACATCCTCGAGGCCGGCGTCGAGGATCGCGCCGAGCACCGTCATCGTGTCCATCGTGCCGCCCGATGCGCAGTTGTCGCTGTGGTCGAGCAACACCACCGGGCCGCTGCCGGCCGGTTTCGCGGCGGCGATGGACCGGGCCTGCGCCATCGACTCGGCCAGCGGCCGCACCTCGTAGACGAACTTCGCGCGCTGTGACCACGCCATCTCCAGCAGCTCGTCGCACCAGCGCCGCGCGAGCGCCGGGTCGTTGTTGGTCACGACCACTGCCGACAGGCCGGCGTATTCGATGTCGGCGTTGGGAAAGCCGACGAACACCGTGGCGCACAAGGCACCCTGCCGCTTCCATCTGCTTGCAGCGCGCCTGCAGCTCGCGATTCGGTGAATCGTCGCTGCCCTGGCGCATCACGTGCGGCAGCATCGGTTGGCGGCCCCAGGCCATCGTCGGTTGGGCCTTGCCCTGCAGCTGAGCCAGCAGCGCGCGGCCGGCGCGCTGGCCGGTCTCGAACATGTCGATGTGCGGATAGGTCTGGTAGCCGGCGATCACGCTCACCTGTTGCGCGAAGGCGTCGTACAGGTTGGTGTGCATGTCCATCGCCGCCGCGATCGGCACGCCGGGCGCGATCGCGCGGATGCGGCGCAACAGCTCGCCTTCGCCGTCTTCATGGCTTTGCGTGACCATCGCGCCGTGCAGGTCGAGCAGCACGCCGTCGCAACCCTGCGCCACTGCGTCGCAGATGCGCTGAGCGATGTGATCGAACGCGCGATCGTCCACCGGGCCGCTCGGCCATGCGCTGGCCGCGATCGGCACGACGAACTGTGCGCCATGGCTTTCTGCCAGCTCGATGAAGGCACCGAGCGCCGATCCGGTGCCCTTGTAGGCCGCGATCGCGGCATCACCCTCGGGCGGCGTGTCGCTGCCATGCGCAAAGCGCGCCAGCGGGGTGGGCACCGGCGAGTACGTGTTGGTCTCGTGCTTCATCTGCGCGATCACGAGCTTCATGCGGCGGTCTCCAGGGCAGGCGTCGCCGCATGATGCCGCAGTTCGGCAGCCTGCGGGCATCCCCGGACACTGCGGCGCGGCGCGGCGCGCCAAGATGGAGCCATGAACGAACTCGCCTTTCTCCCAGCGCACGAACTCGCTCGGCGCATCCGCTGCAAGGACGTGTCGGCGCTCGAGTTGCTCGACGCATACCTCGCGCGCATCGAGCGCTTGAACCCCGCGATCCGTGCCGTGCCGGTGCTCGATGCCGAGCGTGCGCGCCAGCGCGCCCGCGAGGCGGATGCCGCGCTCGCCCGCGGCGAATCGTGGGGACCGCTGCATGGCGTGCCGATGACGGTGAAAGAGGCATTCAACGTTTCGGGCCTGCCCACCACTTGGGGCTTCGAGTCGTTCCGCGACAACCGACCGGCCCGCGACGCCGTCACGGTGCAAAGACTGAAGGACGCGGGCGCGGTGATCTTCGGCAAGACCAACGTGCCCGTCGATCTCGCCGACTGGCAGAGCTTCAATCCGGTGTACGGCACGACCCACAACCCGTGGGACCTCAGCCGCACGCCCGGCGGCTCGTCGGGCGGCTCGGCCGCGGCGCTCGCGGCCGGGTTGACCGGGCTGGAGCTCGGCAGCGACATCGGTGCATCGATTCGCAACCCGGCGCACTACTGCGGCGTGTGGGGTCACAAGCCGACGTGGGGCGTGGTGTCGATGGACGGCCATGAACTGCGCCCGCGCCATGGCCCGGACAGCATGGACATCTGTGTGGCGGGCCCGATGGCCCGCAGCGCGACCGATCTGCTGCTGGCGATGGACGTCCTGGCCACGCCGTTGACGGCAATGACGCCGCTCGGTCACGTGCCGATGGCATGGCGCACGCGCGGCACGCCGCCGCGCCGTTGCCGCGTGGCGGTGCTCTACGACGATGCGATGGCCGAGGTCGACACCAGCGTGCAGCAGGCGTTGCGCGACTTGGTCGTGTTCTTGCGCGCGCAAGGCGTGACGGTGCAAGACAACGCGCGGCCGGTCGACAGTGCCGAGACGCAGCACACCTACATCCATCTGCTGCGTGCCGCAACCGGCGCGGTTTACAACGATGCGATGTACGCCCGGGCGCTCGAGCGCGCACAGCGTTTTGCCGCCGACGATCAAAGCTACCCCGCCTGGCATTTCCGCGGCAACACGATGAACCACCGCACGTGGGTGCAGATCGACGAGGTACGCGCCAAGTTGCGCCGGCAATGGGCGGCGTTCTTCGAGCTGCATGACTTCGTGATCTGCCCGATTGCCACCACGCCGGCATTCGAACGCAACGAGCGCGGCGAGCGCTGGGAGCGAATGATCCCGGTCAACGGCAAGCCGCAGCCGACCACCGATGCGTTGTTCTGGGCCGGCTATCCGGGGCTGGTCGGGTTGCCCGCCACCGCGGTGCCGCTCGCGCTCAGCGCGCAAGGCCTGCCGATCGGCGCGCAGATCGTTGCGCCTGCATTCGGCGACATCGATGGCTTGCGCTTTGCACAGTGGCTCGAACGCGAATACCACGCGTTCGTGCCACCGCCGATGGCCGCGGACTGAGCGCGCCGCCACGCGCGAACGCTCAGGGTCCAGGTTTGTCCCAGGGCGAGCGCGGCCCGCCCGGCGTAACGTGGGGCCGCGCGCTGCAACAGCAGTGGGAGCCGACGATGATCGCGACCGGCGTTCGAAGGCGGCACGCCGCCTGGGTGGTGGTGACCTTGGTGTGGCCCGCGAGCTTGCTCGCGCAACCCGAGGACAAGTCCAACAGTCCGCCGAACGTGATCGACGGCGCCGAGCTGGTGCAGGCACTGCGCGCAGGCGGCCACGTGCTGTACTTTCGGCACGGCAAGACCGACCTCTCCACGCGCGATGCCGACCGCGCGAGCCTGGACAACTGCACCACGCAACGCGTGCTGTCGGAGGAAGGCCGCCAGCAGATGACGCAGATCGGACGCGAGTTCAAGCGCCTGCGCATTCCCGTGGGCAGCGTGCTCGCGAGTCCGTATTGCCGCACGCTCGACACGGCACGCCTGGCGTTCGGCAAGGTATCGGCCGAGCCCGAGTTGTCGCACACCGTGACGGCCGACGCCGCCACCACGAAACGACGGGCAGCGGCGCTGTCGAGATTGCTGGCCGCCGAACCTCAGCCTGGAACCAACACCGTGCTGTCCGGCCATACCGGCAACTTGCAGGAGGCCACCGGCATCTGGCCGAGCCCCGAAGGTGTGGCGATCGTGTTCAAGCCCGACGGACGCGGCGCCAGCAAGTATGTGGCGACGATCGATCCGGCACGGTGGTCCGACTTCGGTCGCAAGGCGCAGACGTCGGGGGCAGCCAAGCGCTGAACGCAGGTTGGCCCATGAAAGTGCTGCTGGCCGACCTGCCGATCCTCGCCAAGTTCCTGTTGCTGCCGGCCATCGCAGCGGTGCTGATGGCGGGGTTGGGCGGCATGTACGTCGTGGAGCAGCGCGACACCGCGGCGCTGCAGGAGCGCATCACGTTGCAGGCCTTGCCACGGCTGCGGGAGTTGTCGCGGTTGTTCTCGCAGTTCTCGTCGAATCACGTCAAGTTCATCAACCTGCTGGCGTCGTCTTTTCGCGGCAGCACGACAGAGGGGCAGTTCTACCAATCAGGGCGTCAGCGCATCCTGGCCGTCAACGACGCACTCGAAGAGCTCGCCGCGGCGGCGCGCGGCCTGGCCGACGACACAATGGCCGCCGACATCACACAGCAGCTGCAACGGCGCCTGGCCGACTATCGCGACCAGATGGGTGAAGCGGTGCTGCTGTCGTCGGTCAACCTGGAACAGATCGCGCGCGTGACCTTGGAGGCGAATCAAGCCTACGACGGCGCCAATGCGGAGTTCCTGCGGCTGGTGGCGCATCTGCAGGACGGCATCGCCCACGAAAGCGATCAACTGCGCGGCCGCTTGCAGGCGGCACGCTGGCGCTTCTTCGTCGCAATCTCGGTCACCCTGCTGCTGATCGCACTGGTCAGCGTGCTGTTGTCGCGGCGCTTCGCCGACGACGTGGCCTCGCTGATGCGCACGCTGGAGCGATTGAGCGCAGGCGACACTTCGGCCGCTGCGCCGGCGCGCGAGCGGCGCGACGAGTTCGGTGCGGTGGCCAAGGCCGCGCAAGCGTTTCGCACTGCGCTGCAGCGGCGCGACGAAGCCGAACGCAATCTCGAGTCGCTGAATGCCGAACTCGAGCGTCGCGTCGAGCAGCGCACCGCGCAGCTGGCCGCCTCACGCGACGAGGCCGAGCGCGCGAACCACGCCAAGAGCGAGTTTCTGTCTCGCATGAGCCATGAGTTGCGCACGCCGATGAATGCGATCCTCGGCTTCGGCCAGTTGCTCGAGCAGTCGGCGACGCTGCCCGCGGGCAACCGGGGCTGGGTGCGCGAGATCGTCGCGGCGGGGCGGCACCTGCTGGAGTTGATCAACGACGTGCTCGACCTGGCGCGGGTCGAATCGGGCAAGTTCACGGTCAGCCCCGAGCCGGTGGCCCTGCGGCCGCTGATCGAAGAGTGCCTCACGCTGCTGCGCCCGCTGGCCGAAGCGGCGGGCGTGCGCCTGCTCGAGGCCTCGCGCCACTGCGATGTGCAGGTGCGTGCCGATCGCACACGGCTCAAACAAGTGCTGCTCAACTTGCTGTCCAATGCCGTCAAGTACAACCGCTGGCAGGGCAGCGTCAATGTCGTGTGCGTGGCCGAGATCAGCAGTGAAGCACCCAGCGTGTGCGTGCGCGTCAGCGACACCGGCGCCGGCCTGACACCCGAGCAACTCGCGCGGCTGTTCGTGCCGTTCGAGCGCCTGCAGGCCGACACCCGCATCGAAGGCACCGGCATCGGCCTGGCACTGAGCAAGCGGCTTGTCGAAGCGATGGGCGGCGTGATCGGCGCCGAGAGCGCGCCCGGCTCGGGCAGCACGTTCTGGGTGCGCTTGCCGTTGGCCCTGGGGCTCGCGTCGAGGCGGGAACAAGCCGCGGAGGACGTGCCGCCCGCGCTGGTGTCGCAAACGCCGATCGACGTGCTGTGCATCGAGGACAACCCGGCCAACCTGCGCCTGATCGAAGGCATCTTCGCGCGTCACAACAACATCCGCCTGCTCAGCGCGCTGGCGCCCGGTCTGGGGCTCGAACTGGCACGCACGCACCAGCCGGCGCTGATCCTGCTCGACATCAACCTGCCGGACATGGACGGCTATGCGGTGATGCAGTGCCTGCGCGAGCACGAAACCACGCGGGACATCCCGGTGCTGGCGATCAGCGCCAACGCGATGCCCAAGGACATCGAACGCAGCAAGGCGGCGGGATTCGTCGCCTACCTGACCAAGCCGCTCGACGTGGCCGAACTGCTGCGCACCGTGACGCAACTGCTGGCGGCGCGGCCGAAGCCCTGACGGTGCCGATGTCAGCCGTCGCCGCGCGCGTTGCCGCGGCGGGCGCGGCGGTACAGCCGCATCACCGGCGTGGCGGATGCGCCGTGCAACAGCACCGAGGCGACGATCGTCGCCAGCACGGCATCGGCCACCCGCGCGGTCTCGGGCCCCGTGGCGCCGTGCGACAGCACGTAGGCGAGGTAATACGCCGAGCCCACGCCGCGGATGCCGAACCAGGCCGCGAGCCGGCGTTGCGTGAGCGTGAGCGGCGAGCCGATCAGCGTGAGCCGCACCGCCAGCGGCCGAACGACGAACAGCAGCGCCGCCGCGATGCCGAGCGTGAACGCATTGAAGGTGGATGCGCTCAGCATCGCGCCGACCAGCAGCATCACCGTCAGCTCGGCAAGGCGCTCGATGTCGAGCGTGAAGTCGAGCACCGCACGGGCCATGTAGGCCGAGGTGGCCGGCGAGGCGCCTTCGGCTGGCGGCACCGAGTCGCGCCGGCCGCTGTCGGTGTATTCCACCGAGCGCATCGCCAGCCCGGCCACGAACACCGCGAGAAAGCCGTACGTCTGCGCCGTGAGTGCGAGGCCGTAGGTGAGGGCAATCAGGCCGAGCGTGAGGAAACTCTCCATGCCCAACGCTTGCTCGCGCCGACGGCGCAGGTGTAGCACGGCGTGGCTGAACGACCAGCCCATCACCCAGCCGATCACCAGGCCGCCGGTCACGGCCCACAGCAGGTCCACGGCCCACCAGCGCCATGCACCGCTGCCGAGGTCATGCAGCCCGAGCACGCCCAACGCCAGCATCACGAATGGGAAGGCCGTGCCATCGTTCAAGCCGCCTTCACCGCTGAGGCTGAAGCGCAGCCGATCGCGATCGCCCGGGTTGTCGACCTGCACGTCGGACGCCAGCACCGGGTCGGTCGGCGCGAGCACGGCGGCCAGCAGCAGCGCCGCGCCGAGCGACAGGCCGAGTCCGAAGCCGACCGCGGTGAGGGCGCCGATGGTCAGCACCATCGCCAGCGACGCCAGCAGCACCGGCGCCAGCCACAGCCGGTCGGTCAGCCGCACGCGCAGCCGCAGGCCGACCGCGAACAGCGAAATCAACACGGCGGCCTCGGTCAGCACCTCGAGCAAGCGCGCGTCGGCGAACAGGTCGAGGTGCAGCAGCCCCGACACCTGCGGGCCGATCAACCAGCCGGCCAGCAGGTACAACGCCGCTGACGAGAACGGCAGACCGCGCCGCATCGTGTCGGTGAGGCCCATGCCGATCAGCAACAGGCCGATCACGAGGCACCAGAGGGTCAGCATCGCGCCACCATAACCGCGCCGGCACCTGGCGGCGCGCGGCGGGTCAATCGACCGTCGTCAGGCCGCCACGGGTGTCGGCGCGCCGAGAGAACGCAGCACGTCGCGCACGAACTGTGCGCGCTCGCGCGGCTCGGCGAGCTCGCGCTCGATGCGCAGGCGGTCGTTGCCGGCCAGCTTGATGTGGCGGTTGCGCTGCACCAGTTCGATGATGCGCTGCGCGTCGAACGGTGGATTGGACTTGAACGTGATGCTGATCCCACGCGGGCTGGCGTCGACCTTGAGCACGCCGTAGTTCTTGGCCAGCACGCGCAGTCGGTGGGTGTCGAACAGCACCTGGCCCTGCGGCGGCAACTTGCCGAAGCGGTCGGTGATCTCCTCGAGCAGCCTGTCGAGTTGCTCGGGCTTCTCGGCCATCGCCAGCCGCTTGTACAGGTTGAGCCGCGCGTGCACGTCGCCGCAGTACACGTCGGGCAGCAGCGCCGGCGCGTGCAGGTTGATCTCGGTGGTGGCGGCCAGCGGCGACAGCAGATCGGGCTCGCGGCCGGCCTTGAGCGCGCGCACCGCCGCGGCCAGCATGTCGTTGTAGAGCTGGAAGCCCACCTCCTGCATGTTGCCGCTCTGGTTCTCGCCCAGCATCTCGCCGGCGCCGCGGATCTCGAGGTCGTGCATCGCCAGGTAGAAGCCCGAGCCGAGCTCTTCCATGCTCTGGATCGCATCGAGCCGCGCCTGCGCCTGCTTGGTGAGCGAGCGCACGTCGGGCACCATCAGGTAGGCATAGGCTTGGTGGTGCGAGCGGCCGACGCGGCCGCGCAACTGGTGCAGCTGCGCCAGGCCGAACTTGTCGGCGCGGCTGATCACGATGGTGTTGGCGCTCGCCACGTCGATGCCGGTCTCGATGATGGTCGAGCACAGCAGCAGGTTGAAGCGCTGCGCCACGAAGTCGCGCATCACCTGCTCGAGCTCGCGTTCGGGCATCTGGCCGTGCGCCACCGCGATGCGCGCCTCGGGCACGAGCTCTTCGAGGTGCTTGCGGCGCTGCTGGATCGAGTCGACCTCGTTGTGCAGGAAGTACACCTGGCCGCCGCGCTTCAATTCGCGCAGCACGGCCTCGCGGATGATGCTGTTGCCCTCGTTGCGCACGAAGGTCTTGATCGCCAGGCGGCGCTGCGGCGCGGTGGCGATCACGCTGCAGATCGCGCAGGCCTTCGAGCGCCATGCCCAACGTGCGCGGGATCGGCGTGGCGGTGAGCGTGAGCACGTCGACCTCGGAGCGCATCGCCTTGATGGCCTCCTTGTGGCGCACGCCGAAGCGGTGCTCCTCGTCGATCACCAGCAGGCCCAGGCGCTTGAACAGCACGTCTTTGCTGAGCAGCTTGTGCGTGCCGACCACGATGTCGATGCTGCCGTCGGTCAGGCCGGCGAGCGCGGCGCTGGTCTCCTTGCCGGTGCGAAAGCGCGACAGCTCGGCGACCTTGACCGGCCACTTGCCGAAGCGGTCGCTGATGGTCTGGAAATGCTGCTCGGCCAGCAGCGTGGTCGGTGCCAGCAGCGCGACCTGCTTGCCGCCGAGCACGGCGATGAACGCGGCGCGCAGCGCGACCTCGGTCTTGCCGAAGCCGACATCGCCGCACACCAGGCGGTCCATCGGCTTCGGGCTGACCATGTCCTGGATCACCGCGTGGATCGCGGCGCGCTGGTCCGGCGTCTCTTCGAAGCCGAAGCCGGCCGCGAACGCTTCGTAGTCGTGGGCCGAGAAGCGGTGCGCATGGCCTTCGCGTGCGGCGCGGCGCGCATAGAGGTTGAGCAGCTCGGCCGCGGTGTCGCGCACCTGTTCGGCGGCCTTGCGCTTGGCCTTGTCCCACTGGCCCGAGCCGAGCTTGTGCAGCGGGGCTTCGGATGCATCGACGCCGGTGTAGCGGCTGATCAGGTGCAGATGAGCCACCGGCACGTACAGCGTGGCGTCGTCGGCGTAGCCGAGGTGCAGGAATTCGCTGGCGCCTTCGCCGCCGAGGTCGAGGTTCACCAGTCCGCGGTAGCGCCCGATGCCGTGGTTGGTGTGCACCACCGGATCGCCGACCTGCAGCTCGGACAAGTCCTTGATCAACGCCTCGACGTCGCTCACCGCCTCCTGGCGGCGGCGCCGACGCAGGGCCGGTGTGGCGGCGAAGAGTTCCGTTTCGGTGATGAACGTGATCGACGGCGCGTCGTCGCGTTTCCACACGAAGCCGCGCGCGAGCGGCGTGGCTGCAATCGCGACCGGTTCGTCGTTGCCTTCGAACTCGGCCAGCGCCGACACGCTCGGCACGTGGATGCGGTGGTCGCGCAGCAGCTCGAGCAGGCTCTCGCGCCGGCCTTCGCTCTCGGCGATCAACAGCACCCGGGTGGTCTGCGAGTCGATCAGGCCGCCGAGCGCTGCGAGCGGCTCCTGCGAACCGCGCTCCACGCTGACGTCGGGCGCCGGTGCTGCCCACGCATGGGCGGCAACGGCGTCGGCGCCCGTCGGCGGGCGCAGCGCCAGAGTGGCATGCGCCCCGGTGAGCGCAAAAAACTCGTCGGCGCGCAGGAAGATCGCCTCCGGCGGCAGGATCGGTCGCTCGGGGTCGTGCTGCAGGAAGCGGTGGCGCTCGCGGGTGTCGGCCCAGAAGCGGCCGATCGCGGCGTCGAGGTCGCCGTGCAACACCAGCGCGGCCGGAACTGGGTGCCCGTTGGCGCTCGCTGCGCGATCGCTGTCTCCCGCGGGGAGCGCGGAACCTTGGGACGGGCCGACGGTTCCGCCGCCCAGGTAGTCGAAGATCGTGGCCGTGTGGTCGAAGAACAGCGGCAGGTAGTACTCGATGCCAGCGCCAGCGATGCCCTGCGCGATGTCCTTGTAGATGCGCGAGCGTGTGGGGTCGCCTTCGATGCGCTCGCGCCAGCGCGAGCGGAAGCCCGCGCGCGCCTCTTCGTCGAGCGCGAACTCGCGGCCGGGCAGCAGGCGCACCTCGGGCACCGGGTAGAGGCTGCGCTGCGTGTCGGGATCGAAGGTGCGGATCGAATCGACCTGATCGTCGAACAGGTCCACGCGGTACGGCACCAGCGAGCCCATCGGATACAGGTCGATCAGGCCGCCACGCACGGCGTATTCGCCCGGTGACACGACCTGGCTCACGTGGCTGTACCCAGCCAGCGTGAGCTGGGCCTTCAGCGCGGATTCATCGAGACGCGTGCCCTGCTTGAAATTGAACGTGGTCGCCGCAAGGAAACGGGTCGGCGCGAGCCGCGTCAGCGCGGTGGTGGCCGGCAGCAGCACCACGTCGAGGTCGCGCTGGAGCAGGCGCCACAACGTGGCGAGGCGCTCGGACACGAGGTCCTGGTGCGGGGAGAAGGTGTCGTACGGCAGCGTCTCCCAATCGGGGAACACGGCCACGCGCAGATCGGGCGCGAAGAACAGCAACTCGTCGGCCAGGCGCTGCGCGTCGGCCGGATCGGCGGCCAGCACCGCGGTGCAACGCGATTCGGCCTTGTGCGCGCTGGCCAGAGCGCGCGAGCAGCAGCGCATCGGCCGAGCCGGGCGGCAATGGCAGCGCAAAACGTTTGCCGGGGGCGATGCGGGGCAATTGCATGATGGTGATGGGTCGCGATTCCCCTGGGACGTTCGCCGGGGGTTCACCGTGCGCACCGGAGCATCGCTCGCGGTGGATTCTAGAATCGATGCAATGGATGCCTCAGCAACCTCACGCGGGCCTCGGCTGTTTGCGCTGGTCCCGTGTGCGGGCAGTGGCGTGCGCGCCTGCACGCAAGGCCCCAAGCAATACGTGCAGCTCGCGGGCCAGGCGCTGGTGGGTCACACGCTCGCCGCGCTCAAGCAGGTGCCGCGCCTGCACGCTGTGATGGTGATGCTGGCGCCGGACGATCGCAGCTTCGAGCGCGAGGTGCCCGGCTTCGTCGGCCCGCACGGCTGGGTGGTGCGCAACGGGGGCCCCACGCGCGCCGCCACCGTGGCCAATGGCTTGAAAGCGCTGCGCGAGCACGGTGCGGCAGACGCCGACTGGGTGTTGGTGCACGATGCGGCGCGTGCGCTGCTGCGCCCGCAGTGGGTAGACCGTCTGATCGACGCATGCCTCGCCGATGCGGTCGGTGGGCTCCTGGCGCTGCCGGTGGCCGACACGTTGAAGGGCGAAGAGGGTGGGCGAGCGGCCGCCACGGTGGATCGGCGCGGCAAGTGGGCGGCGCAGACGCCGCAGATGTTTCGCCTTGGTGCGCTGCGCGATGCGCTGGCATTGGCCGGCGACGCGGTCACCGACGATGCGAGCGCGATCGAGGCGACCGGCGAGCGGCCCAAGCTGGTGATGGGCGATGCGGCCAACATCAAGATCACCTGGCCGGAGGACTTTGCGCGTGCCGAGGCGCTGCTGCGCTCGGCTCGCCCTGGAGACACATCGATGCAAGCAACGGCGCTGCGAATGGGCGAAGGCTGGGACGTGCACGCGCTGGTCGCGGGCCGGCCGTTGATCCTGGGCGGCGTGACGATTCCGCACAGCCACGGCCTGCAGGCGCACTCGGACGGCGATGCGCTGCTGCATGCCATCATTGACGCGTTGTTCGGCGCCGCCGCGCTCGGCGACATCGGCCGCCACTTTCCCGACACCGATGCGGCATTCAAGGGTGCCGACTCGGTCGCGCTGACGGTCGAGGCGGCCAAGCGCGTGCGTGCCGCGGGCTACCAGATCGTCAACATCGACTCGACCATCGTCGCGCAGGCGCCGAAGCTCAGCGCGCACATCGATGCAATGCGTGCCCGCATCGCCGAAGCCTTGCAGCTCGAGCTGTCGTGCATCAGCGTGAAGGCCAAGACGGCCGAGAAGATGGGGCCGGTGGGCGAAGGCCGCGCGATCGAAGCGCGTGCGGTGTGCCTGCTGCAGCGAGCCAGCGCATAGGACACTCGCACCACTTCGGCCTGGCCACGCTCAGGGCGCGCGCTTCAGGCGGATGTGGGCCACCAAGCCGCCATCGGCGGCATTGTCGAGCTCCAGTGCGCCGCCCATGCGAGCCAGCGCCTTCTCCACGATCGCCAGCCCCAGACCGGCGCCGGTGGCCGCGGTGCGTGCGGCGTCGCCGCGGAAGAACGGCGTCGTGAGCTGGTGCATCTTCTCCGGCGCCACGCCAGAGCCATGGTCGCGCACGCTGACGATCACCCATGGCCCGGTGCGCGCATACGTCACATGCACCAGCGCGATGCCGGTGTCGTTCGAGCGGCCGTAGCGGCGCGCGTTCTCGAACAGGTTGGCGAACACCCGGCCGAGCTCGATGTCGTCGGCCAGCACCGCGATGTCGATCGCCACCCGGTGCTGGATGCGGATCGTGCTCGGGTCGCGGAAGCCTTGCATCTCGCGTTCGACCACCTGGGCCAGGTTGACCGGCTTGAGCTTGGTGTCGCCGGGCCGCGCGTAGTCCATGAACTTGTCGATGATGGCGTCGAGCTGGTCGATGTCCTGCGCCATGTTGCGCTGGGCCTCGTCGTCGTGCACGCTCATCTCGGCCTCGAGCCGCAGCCGCGCCAGCGGCGTGCGCAGGTCGTGGCTGATGCCGGCCAGCATCACTGCGCGGTCTTCTTCCACCTTGGCCAGCTCTCGAGCCATTCGGTTGAAGCCCATGTTGACCTCGCGGATCTCGCTGGTCATGGTGTTCTCGTCGAGCCGCGAATCGAACTCACCCTCGCGAATTCGGCTGGCGGCGAAGCTCAACTCGCGCAGCGGCTGGTTGATCAGCCGCGCGATCGCCACCGAGCCGAAGACCGTGGCCAGCAGCGCGATGCCCACCCACACGAACCAGGTGGGCCCGGTGAGCGCGCGCACGCGGCCGAGCTCGGTCTGCAACCACCAGCTGTCCTTTTCGATGTTGAAGCCGACCCACAGTCCCGGCTGGCCGTTGACACTGCGCGCCACGATCGTCTCGACGCCGAGGCGGTTGTGCAGCTCGCCGGCCACCACGCGCGTGAAACGGTCTTCTTCGAACGGCTCCCACTTGTCGGAGGGCTCGTGCGGCGCGATGCGGATCGCCTCCTGCGCCGACAGTGTCTTGACCATCGCCACGCGGTTGATCGCGTCCGACGTGCGCAGCGCGGCGCGTGCCAGGTTCACCAGGCTGGCGATCTGCTGGGATGCGGCCACCGCCCGCGGCTCGAACTCGAGCGAGCGCAGCGTCCACACCCAGGCCATGATGCCGCTGCCCAGCAGGATTGCGAGCAGCACAAAGGTGCGCCAGAACAGGCTGAGGGCGACACCTTGCGATCGGGTCATGTCGTCGGGTAGGGCGCGTTTGGCGTGCGCGGAAGATACACGACCGGCGCGTCGGGCCGGTCGTGTGCTGTGTCAGGCTGGCAACGCGGCGCAACGGCCGCGGCGGTTCAGTTCGCGCCGTCCGGCACGAACACGTAGCCCACGCCCCAGACGGTCTGGATGTAGCGCGGCTGCGAGGGGTCGCTCTCGATCATCTTGCGCAGGCGGCTGATCTGCACGTCGAGGCTGCGGTCGAACGGCTCGAACTCGCGGCCGCGCGCCAGCTGGGCCAGCTTGTCGCGCGACAGCGGCTGGCGCGGGTGGCGCACCAGCGCCTTGAGCATCGAGAACTCGCCGGTGGTCAGCGCGATCTGCTCGCCGTTCTTCATCAGGCGGCGCAAGGAGAGGTCGAACTCGAACGGGCCGAAGGCCACGCTCTGCGGCTCCTTCGACGGTGCGCCCGGCGCTTCCATCGCCGGACGGCGGCGCAGCACCGCGTGCACGCGGGCCAGCAACTCGCGCGGGTTGAACGGCTTGGGCAGGTAGTCGTCGGCGCCGACTTCGAGGCCGACGATGCGATCGACGTCTTCGACCTTGGCCGTCAGCATGATGATGGGCGTCACGTCGTTGGCGGCGCGCAGGCGGCGGCAGATCGACAGGCCATCTTCGCCGGGGAGCATCAGGTCGAGCACGATCAGATCGATCGTCTCGCGGGTGAGGATGCGGTTCAGGGCCTTTGCGTCTTCGGCCAGCAAAACCTCGAACCCCTCTTGGGTGAGGTAGCGGCGCAAGAGGTCCCGGATGCGCGCGTCGTCGTCGACCACGACGATGCGGTCGGGCCGAGTGTTGGCGGGCGTGTTCATCTGCAACTCCACATTTGTAACAGCAGCGATTTTGCCGGGGGAAAACCCATGCCAACCTGGCAAACCGACTCTCTGTTACATCTATTTCGGGCTTTGCCCTCGCTTCCGTGACGTGGAGCACACCCGTGTTCGGCACTCAAGTCGCGTGCGAGGCCGCGGCACACTGCAAGCCTTACAAAAGAGTGGAGCGTTGTTGATGAATCGCTTGTTCTCCAAGGCCCTGACGGCTGCATGCGTGGCCACTGTGTCGATCGCTGCACCAGCACAGTTGCTGCCAGCGCCTCAGGACGTGTTGACGCTCAGCGCCTCGTCATCGGTCGAGGTGCAGTACGACGTGATCGCGATGACGATGTCGGCCACGCGCGAAGGCAGCGACGCATCGGTGGTGCAATCGCAGCTGCGTCAGGCGGTCGATGCGGCGCTGAGCGAGGCACGCAAGGCACAGCGGCCGGGCCAGGTCGATGTGCGCACCGGCACCTTCAGCCTGACGCCGCGTTATGGCAACCGCGGCACCAACATCACCGGCTGGATCGGCACCGGCGAGCTGGTGCTCGAAGGCCGCGACATGGCGGCGATCGCGCAGGCGGCAGCGCGCCTCGCCACGATGACGGTGGCGCGCGTGGGCTATGCGCTGTCGCGCGAGACGCGCGATCGAGTCGAGGCCGATGCGGTGTCGCAGGCCATCGCACGCTTTCGCGCGCGTGCCGGCGACTATGCCAAGCAGTTCGGCTTCAACGGCTACACGGTGCGCGAAGTCAACGTCGGCACGGCCGACCCGATGATCGTGCAGCCAGTGATGCGTCAGCGCATGGTGGCCAACGCGGCGGCCGATGAGTCGATCCCGGTCGAGGCCGGCAAGGCCACGCTCAACGTGACGGTGAACGGCAGCGTGCAGATGACCCGTTAGGGTGTCATTGCGCGGCCCAGCCGCCGTCGACGTTCCAGGCCACGCCGCGCACGTTGTCGCCCGCCGGCGAACAGAGGAACACGGCGAGCGCGCCGAGTTGCTCCGGCGTGGTGAACTGCAGCGACGGCTGCTTCTCGGCCAGCAACTGGCGCTTGGCTTCGGCCTCGCCGATGCCCGCCTGCGCGGCGCGCGCATCGACCTGCTTTTGCACCAGCGGCGTCAGCACCCAGCCGGGGCAGATCGCGTTGCAGGTGACCCCGGTGGTCGCGGTCTCGAGCGCCACGCTCTTGGTGAAGCCGACGATGCCGTGCTTGCTCGCCACGTAGGCCGATTTCTCCGCCGAAGCCACCAGGCCATGCGTCGACGCGACATTGAGAATGCGACCCCAGTTGCGCTTCTTCATGCCCGGCAGCGCGAGGCGCGTGGTGTGGAACGCCGAGGTCAAGTTGATCGCGATGATCGCGTCCCAACGTTCGGTGGGAAAGTCCTCGACCTTGGCCACGTGCTGGATGCCGGCGTTGTTGACCAGCACATCGATGGCGCCGAACTCTTGTTCGCAGGCGCGCACCATCGCTTCGATCTCCGCCGGCTTGCCCATGTCGGCGCCGTGGTGCGACACCTTCACGCCGCACTCGGCAACGGCCCGCCTCGCCGTCTCGGTCTCGCCGAAGCCGTTGAGCATGATGTTGGCACCGTCCTTGGCCAGCGCGAGCGCGATGCCGAGCCCGATGCCGCTGGTCGAACCGGTGACGAGGGCGGTCTTCCCCTTCAACATGGTGGGTCCTTTGGCCTGAGTTGCTACGATCATTATCGACTGCAAGGAGCGCACCAGTGACCGAACCCCGACTGCAACACGTGTCCTGCCTCGACGGCCGCGGGCTGCATCGCATGGCGTACTGGGAGTGGGGCGACGCGTCGAATCCGGCGCTGCTGGTGTGCCTGCACGGCCTGACGCGGCAGGGGCGCGATTTCGATGCGCTGGCGCGCACCATGGGCGACCGCTACCGCGTGGTGTGCCCCGACGTGGTGGGTCGCGGCCGCTCCGATTGGCTGCGCGATCCGATGGGCTATGACTTCCCGCAGTACGTGGCCGACATGGTCACGCTGCTGGCCCGCCTCGATGCGCGGACCGTGCACATGGTCGGCACGTCGATGGGCGGACTGATCGCGCTGGGCGTGGCCGCGCTCGACGGCTCGCCGGTGAGCAAGCTCGTGCTCAACGACGTGGGGCCGCGCCTCGACCCGGTGGGTCTTGCGCGCATCGGCGGCTATGTCGGTCAGGTGCGGCGCTGGAAGACGCTGGATGAAGCCGCCGACGCGCTGTGGTCCATCTCGACCGGTTTCGGCCCGCACACGCGCGAGCAGTGGCTGACCTTGACCGAACCGCAGTTGAAACCCGACGGCGATGACCTGGTGCCGCGCAGCGACCCCGACATCGCGGTGCCGTTCAAGGCCATCACGCCGCAATTGGCCGCGGCGGGCGAGGCCGCGATGTGGCACACCTACGACCGCGTCCGTTGCCCGACCTTGTTGCTTCGCGGCGCCGAGTCCGATCTGCTGGCACGCGCCACGGCGCAGGAGATGGCCGCACGCGGCGCGCGGGCGAAGTCGGTGGAACTGCCCGGTGTCGGCCACGCGCCGACGCTGGTGCAACCCGAGCAGGTGCAGATCGTGCGCGACTTTCTGCTGTCGTCGCCATGAAGACCGAGGCGCTCGCATCGCCGGCCGACGCTGCGCCGATCGTGCAGTTGGCCGATGTCGAGTCGGCGGCCGTGCCGAGGGTCGACGTCGCCGCCGTGCAGGAAGCGGGCGCGCTGCAGCGTGCGCGTGCATTTGCCGAGCCGCTGCTGAGCTGGCCACCTTCTCGACACCGGCGAACCGGCGTTGGCGCATGCCGACGGCGTGGCCGGCATCCTGGAGTCGATCGGTGCGGTGCCGGCGTTGCGCGCCGCCGCGTACTTGGTCTACGCCGCCGATTTTCTGCAGCGTCCGGAAGAAGTCGTGCGCAACGCGTTCGGCGACTCCTACGCCGGTCTGGTCGAGCACACGCGCAAGCTGGTCGCGGTGCAACGCGCAGCACGCGAGGCCACCATCGAGGACGAACGCCGCGAGCAGCAGACCGAGCGGGTGCGCAAGATGCTGCTGGCTTTCTCGCGCGACCTGCGCGTGGTGCTGCTGCGCCTGGCGTCGCGCCTGCAGACGCTGCGCTGGCACGCCGCGGCCAAGCAGCCGTGCGCGCCGGCGTTGGCGCTGCGAGTCCCAGCAGGTGTTCGCTCCATTGGCCAATCGCCTGGGCATCTGGCAGATCAAGTGGGAGCTGGAAGATCTGTCGTTTCGTTTTCTGCAGCCAACCGACTACGCCCGCATCGCACGCCAGCTCGACGAGACGCGCACGCATCGCGAACAGGCCGTGCGCCGGGCCAGCGAGCGCTTGCGCGCCGAGCTCGCTGCCGCCGGCGTCGACGCGCAGGTGCAGGGCCGGCCGAAGCACCTGTTCAGCATCTGGAAGAAGATGCAGGGCAAGGGCGTCGACCTTGCGTCGATCTACGACCTGCGCGCGTTGCGCGTGGTGGTGAACGACGTGCGCGACTGTTATGCCGCGTTGTCGTGCGTGCACGCCCGCTGGCGCGCGGTGCCGGATCAGTTCGACGACTACATCGCCAAGCCCAAGGCCAACGGCTATCAGTCGCTGCACACGGTGGTGCAGGGTGATGACGGCCACGCGCTGGAAGTGCAGATCCGAACGCGTGCCATGCACGAACACGCCGAGTATGGGGTGGCCGCGCACTGGGCTTACAAGGAGGCGGGGACGCGCGGCTATGCCGGCGTGAGCGCCGCCGGTGGCTTCGAGGAGCGGGTGGCCCTGGCGCGCAAGGCCGTGCTGCGTCAGCTGCTGGCGTGGGAGCGCGACCACGCGGCCCAGGTGTCCACGGACGGCGCGGGCTTCGACGACCGCATCTTCGTGTTCACGCCGCAGGCCACGGTGATCGAGTTGCCCGTCGGCGCGACGCCGGTGGATTTCGCCTACGCGCTGCACACCGACCTGGGCCATCGCTGCCGCGGCGCCCGTGTCGATGGCGTGATGGTGCCGCTGAACACCCCATTGGCCAACGGGCAGACCGTCGAGGTGGTGGCCATCAAGGATGGCGGCCCCTCGCTCGATTGGCTCAACGCCGAGCTGCGCTTCCTGAAGAGCCCGCGCGCGCGTGCCAAGGTGCGTGCGTGGTTCAACGCGCGGGCGCAGGCCGACACGATCGCGCGCGGCCGCGAGCTGGTCGAAAAGCTGCTGCAGCGCGAAGGCCGCACGTCGCTGAAGCACGACGACCTGGCGGCGCGGCTGGGATTCAAGGGCGCCGAGGCGTTGTTCGAAGTCGTCGGCAAGGACGAGTTCTCGCTGCGCACCATCGAGAACCTGCTCAAGCCGCAGGAGACCGCGCCGCCGGCCACCGATGTGATCCCGCTGCGCCGTGCGCGTGCCAGCGAAGGCGGCGTGCTGGTGGTGGGCGTCGACTCGCTGATGACGAGCCTTGCGCGCTGCTGCCGGCCGGCGCCACCCGACGCGATCGGCGGCTATGTCACGCGCGGCAAGGGCGTGGCGATCCACCGCAGCAATTGCACCAACTTTCGCCAGATGCTGCGCGCCAGTCCCGAGCGGGCGATCTCGGTCGCTTGGGGCGCCAAGCCGACGCATCGCGAGGCGCTGTACCCGGTGAACGTGCGCGTGGAAGCCAACGATCGCACCGGGCTGCTGCGCGACATCTCCGAGCTGTTCGCCAAGGAGCGAATGAACGTGACCGCTGTGCAGTCGCAGACCAGCACCGGGGCGCTGGGCACATTGGCGCAGATGGAGATCACCGTCGAGGTCGACGACGCACTGCGCCTGCCGGGCGTTCTGGCGCTGATCTCCCGCATCCCGGGTGTGCGCAGCGCGCGGCGCGGCTGACGGCGCGAATCGCGCTGCTAGAATCCCGCCCTCGCAGGCGCGTAGCTCAGCTGGTTAGAGTGCTGCCTTGACATGGCAGAGGTCGGAGGTTCGAGTCCTCTCGCGCCTACCAACCAATTCAAGCACTTGGCGACGGTCTCCGGCCCGCAGCGGTCCGCTCACGTGAAACTCACATGAAAACCCGCGGGAAGCCGCAGGGAAGTTTTCATGTGAGCCGCGCGCGCAGGCAGTCCGGTGCCCCACTCAAGGGTGCTCGTTTTCGATGGCCCACCTCGTGCCCGCGCGGCTTGGCCTCACACGCACGTGACCGTCACGCCATGCGAATGCGAACCGAACGTGGGCGCGTCGGTCAACGACGACACAACCATCACGGCGCCGCCGGAGTTGAGCTGTGCAAGATCGTCCGGCGACAAGGTCAGCGAGTGGTCGTGCGTGGCACTCCCCACGATGCTGTACGTCACGGCAGTGATCGAAGTGAGGTCGGTCGTTGGCACCGTCAGCAGGTGGCCGTGGTTGCCGGTGATCTCGCTGCCCGACGACCGGCACGAGGACGCCGGCTCCGGGTTGTCGTTGGTGCCGTCGTCGTCGGTGCCGCCGCCAAACAAGGCGATGAACGCGGCGTCACCACCGCCGCCACAGGCCTGAATCAGCAGCGTCACCGTGCCGCCGGTGACGGACCCAAGGAATTTCTTGCGCGTGATGCTCATCTCGATACTGTCGCGATGATCCGTCGCCGGCGCAGTCGCGGCCATTCGGTGTCACCGGTTGATCCCGGTGCCACGGTATGCCACCGCACCGGCTCCTGATCGGCGCATTTTCCGCGCGGCCTGGCGAGTGCGCGGCGCAGTCCGGCGACCACCCTGATGCCATGAATGAATCACCGAACGACCGGCACCACCAGCAAGGATGCGCGGGCGACCTTGGCTGTGGCGGGCGGGGCCGGGCGTTGAAACAGGGGGCACGATGGCCACCGAGCCGCAGGTATGCTCGCGCGTCCGTGCCTCATCCCGATGCCCCATGCGACTGCTTGCGCCCGTTTCCCTCCTGTCGTTGACGACCCTGCTGCTTGCCGCCTGCGCCAGCGAGCCGGTCGCGGCGACCAAGCCGCCGACGAACCCGGCCGACACGCAGACCAGTGCAGCGGCGGGCGACGACACGGTGTGCACGCGCGAATACCCCACCGGCTCGAACATCCCGGTCACCAGGTGCAAGACGCGCGCGCAGATCGAGAAAGAGCAGGCCGCCGCGCACGAGACCATGCGGCGCGCGCAGACGTTGCGCCCCAACGCGAGGATGGGCGGCGGCCCCGACTGACCTTTCAGGCAGACGCCGCGCACGCGCCGTCGTCCTACACGCGGTCAAGGCCAGCGCCCATGGCTGGCGATCCCGCCGACCCCTACCGTGATGCGCATCGCATTTTGCGAACGAAGGAGCACATCATGGGCAAATACGTACTGGCTTGGGCGCTGGGTGTTCCCGGCATCATCGTGGTGATCGCCTACCTGCTGTTTCATTGACTATCGACGCGCGGGCGTGGCGTGGATGACGCACGCCCGACGTGCGTTTGATCCCAGTCAACGACGACAGGGTAACGGCCGGTCAGCATCCGGCCGATGACCTGGACCGAGCTGTACCACCTGTCGAGCGGCCAACTCGGGAGTTCGCAAGCCCTGATGCAGCATGCAATGGCGGCGGTGCGCGCGAGCACCAACGCGTCGCTGCAGTTCAGCGTGTCCAGCGCGCCGGCCTCGCCGTTTGCCGTCTGTCTTGCGCTCGACGCCTACGGCGTGCCCGCGACGATCGACCACAAGGAACTGCTGCAGCCGATGGTCTGAGAAGGCGTGGGCACTCAGCCGATGTGCAATCAGCCGATGTGATAGCGCTGCAGAAACTTCGGCCACACGTTCAGCGCGTATTGAAGCTGCAGCGTGGAACGCAGGCTGGCATCGGCCTTCGGGCCGGTGAACGCTTCCCACTCGGCAGGCGACATGTGATCGCCAACCGCCTCGGCGACCAGCAAGGCGAACGCGGCTGGCGGCAGCATTTGTTCGCCGAAATCGAGCAGTCGATCCTGCCTGCCCTGCATCACGAGATCCAGCACGTCGAGCGCGGAGGCGTGGCGGTGCGAATCGCGCAGGGCCAGCGCCTCGGCAACGATGGCAAGCGCGGTCGGGTCTGACATGGGCTCACTCTACCCGTCGATGCCGCTCGGTGGGACCGCGGCCGCTCCGTCGATACCCGCAGAACACCCGCTTGGGGGAACGCAATCGAGCGGGACATGCGGTGCACGTTCGTCGCATCGGCGTTCGCCGTGACGCGAGAGGCTGGCCCGCCTTTCGCTTTGCATCAAGCGGGGTCCGCAAGGGCCGTCGACTGGGGCTGCCGCATCGCGCTGCTCCTTCACAAGCCATGTGTCATGGGACCGAAACGCCTGTAGAGAACCAAGACTTCGCGCACGCCGCGGACGCGGGCGGTAGGTTTTGCAGCAAGGACTGCGGGACCGCTCGACGTTCGAGTGTGCGCAATCGATGGCATCGCGTCGCCGTTTGCATCGGTGCGTGTGCAACGCTGATCGCCATGGCGGCGTGCACCTCATTGCCCGATCGTGAAAGCGTCGGTCCCGAGCCCGTGCGGGGCGCCACGACGCAACAGGTGCAGGTGCGCGATCGCACGGGTGCCGTGGCGCCAGCCGAAGAACGACGCGTGCTGGCTGCAGTCAAGGCAGAAGGCGACGGCCAGCTCACCGAGCACCATCTGCGCGTGCTGGCGGCGTCCGGCGAGGTCGATCTGTACCACAGCAACTCGACCAAGCTGCTGCTCGACGGACCGGCGACCTTCGGCGCGATGAAGGCGGCGATCGAACGCGCGCGCGGGCGTGTGCTGCTCGAGAGCTACATCGTCGAAGACAGCAAGATGGCCGACGAACTGTCGGCCCTGCTGTTGCGCAAGGTGTCGCAGGGCGTGTCGGTGGCGCTGATGTACGACGGCGTGGGTTCGTTCACCACCGATGAGAAGTACTTCGACAAGCTGTCCGCGTCCGGGGTGGCGGTGTGCAAGTTCAATCCGGTCAACCCGCTCGAGCGGCCGGGCTACTGGGGCATCAACCATCGCAACCACCGCAAGGTGCTGGTGGTGGACGAAGACGTGGCGTTCACCGGCGGCATCAACATCAGTCGCGCCTACTCCTCGGGCTCGTCGGCCAACCGCGGCAGCGGCAACGACGACGAGATGCTCAAACGCGGCTGGCGCGACACGCACATCGAGCTGCGCGGCCCGGTGGTGCGCGCATTCGCACGCGGTTTCAGCACTGTGTGGGCATCGCAAGGGTGCCAAGGTGCACTGGGCGCCGCAGCCGCGCCGGCCAATGCAAGACCGGGGCAACGGGTGGTCAAGGTGCTCGAAAGCGATCCGCGCGATCCCACCAATCGCATCTACACCGCGCTGTTGCAGGCGGTCGAAGCCTCGCGGCGCAGCGTCCACCTCACGATGGCGTACTTTGCGCCGGGGTCCGACATGGTCGTGGCACTGGCCAACGCGGCGCGGCGCGGCGTCGACGTGGCGCTGGTCCTGCCCGGACGCAGCGACTTCACGCTCGTGCTGCATGCCGGCCGTTCGTACTACGACGAGTTGCTGAGCGCCGGCGTGCGCATCCACGAGATGGACCAGGCGGTGATGCATGCCAAGACCGCGGTGATCGACGGTGTGTTCTCCACCGTCGGTTCCAGCAACATGGACTGGCGCAGTTGGGTGGCCAACAACGAAATCAACGCGATCGTGCTCGGCAGCGACTTCGGCAAGGAACTGGAGGCCGTGTTCCAGCGCGACGTGGCGCAGTCGCGCCCGGTGCAGCTCGACGGCTGGCGCGAACGCGGCCTGTCGAAACGCATGATGGAGCAGATCGGCCGCATGGCCGAACGCCTGTTGTAGCGCCGCGGCCGCGGGCGCGCTGCTTGCCCGAATGGTCGTCGAAGGCGGCTCGCCGTGCAGAGCCGTGCCGCTGACGAAAGGAGAGTCTCGATGCAGCGTGGAGCCAGGATCGGATCGACGCGAGCGCGCTGCGCTGAACTGTGCGGCGCCTTGGCCCTGCTGAGTCGCATGCATCGGCGGGCCGGCGCAAGCCGCGGTGGCGCCGCTGAAGGTGTCGTGGGATCGCGCGCTGCTTCGTTGTCGAAGGATGCACAGACGGCATTGCGGCACGTGTACGCCACACGAGACAACGGCGATGCGCCATTCGTGGTGATCGACAAGCGGCAGACGCGGCTGTGGGTGTTCGACGCCCAGGGGCGCCCGCAAGGAAGCACGCCGATTTTGCTGGGCTTCGCGCGCGGCGACGACAGCGTGCCCGGCATCGGCGACAAGCCACTGTCGCGCGTCAGGCCCGGTGAACGGACCACGCCGGCCGGCCGTTTCGTCGGCGAACACGGGCGCAACTTGAAGGGCGACGACATCATCTGGGTCGACTACGACGCTGCGGTGTCGATGCATCGGGTCAAGGATGTGCACCGCACCGACCGGCGCGAGCAGCGCCTGCGCACGCGCAGCATCGCCGACAACCGCATTTCGTACGGCTGCATCAACATCCCGAAGGCGTTCTACGAGCAGGTGTTGAAGCCAACGGTCGCGGGCGCGCGAGCCCGTGGTGTACCTGTTGCCCGAGACGCGGCCGGTGGCGACGATCTTCAGCGCCAAGGCCACGACTGTCGCAAACCATGCGGCGGTGCCGCGGCAACGAACCGATTGACGACCACGCAAGGGGACTTTCATGGCATCCGACGAGCGCAGTTTCGGCGTCTTCAAGCCGGTCGATCACGTGGTGATCTCTTTTCCTACGGGCGAGCGGGCCGACGCGGCGGCACAGGCTTTGCACAAAGTGGCCATCAGCGGCGCAACGACGGTGCGGCGACTGACCGATCGCGAGATGCTGTCGCAGATCGAACAAGACCTGCAGAAGGCCAGTTCGCTGGCCGCGGTGGGCCAGGAACTCAACCTGATCAAGGCTCATCGCGCGCTTGCCGAGCGCGGCTACCACTGGCTGGTGGTGCACGCTGCCGATCGCGACCAGGCGGCACAGGTGGCACAAATTGCGCGCGCGCACGGTGCCGAACGCGCGCAGTTGTACGGCAACTTCATCATCGAAGAACTGATCGACCGCGACCACGCCGACGCCAAACCGCAGGTGGCCGAGTCGCCCGATCGGGGACTCGATGCCGAAACACCGTCCGGCGAGGAGGCGGAACGCGCGCGCTTGCGCGGACCCCAGAAGCTCGCACGACGCGCTTGAGCGCGCGGCATGCGGATTGCCGCCATTGCCGCACTTGCACCCCAACGTCAGAGGAACACCATGGCCACCGATACTCCTTTCCCGACATCCTCGGCCGAGACCCGAGCAGACGCGCAGCGCGACGCTGGGTTTCTCAACGAGCCCGTGTCCGACAACGCCAACGACCTGCCGCGCGCCGCTGACACGGGCTTTGCCGATCCGGGGCGCGACACCGGGTTGCGTGCAGACGACCTGATCGGCCGCATCGCGCAGAGCGCACACGAAACGATCGACCGCCTGGCCGAGACGGCCGCGCCCCATGTCAACCGCCTGCAGGAAAACCTGTCCGGTGATGCGCTGCACGTGCGCGCCGACGAGATGCGCGAGATGCGCGACGAGTGGACCGAGAGCCTGCGCTGCACGGTGCGCGAGAACCCGCTGGCCGCAATTGGTGTCGCCCTCGCCGTGGGTGTGCTGGTTGCGCGCCTGTCGCGCTGACGACCGCGATGGCCGCCACCGCGACCCCGACCGACGCCGCGCGGCCGCCCGAAGCGGCGCACGGCGACCGCACCGCGCCCGCTGGTGCGCGGCCGTCGGAGTCGATGATCGACCTGGTGCGCGACGTGCTGCACGACCTGCCGGGTCTGGTCGGCGATCGCGTCGAGTTGTTCTCCCTCGAGTTGCACCGCGCCGGACTGGCCCTGGTCAAGGTGCTCGCGATGACGGTGGCGGCCGCCATCCTCGGCGTCACCGCTTGGCTGGCGGTATGGAGCATTCTGGTGGGGTTGTTGATGGCGGCGGGCTGGCATTGGGCCGCTGCCAACGGATTGGTCGTGCTGATCAACATCGGCGCGGCCGCTTACGCCGTGATGCGCGCGCGCAGGCTGATGTCGCACTTGAGCCTGCCCGCCACACGCCAGCATTTGTCGCTCGGCTCGGGGTCGACCCGTCGTCCGAGCGAGTCGGAGTCGCCGCCGCATGAGCACCGTCCCATTCCCGAGCGGCCAGCAGCCGCCGCTTGAGCCGCTGCCGCTCGACGAGCGCATCCGCCGCGCCGAGTTGCGGCTGATCGCGCGCGAAGACACGCTTGCGCCGGCGCATCGATCGGCTCGGCCACCGGCTGCACGAGGTCACACGCCCGAAACGATTCATCGCACCGGCAATCGGTGGCCTGGTGGCCTTGGTTGCGATCGGCTTGCTGTTGCGCGGACGCGGTCGCCCGATCGGCCACACGGTCGGCGCGGGCCGGCGGGGCCATCGATCCGCGTGCCGCGGGCGTGCGCAGCGATGTGCCATGGGTGCGCCTGCTCGGCTTGGCGTGGCCGTTGCTGCCGGCGGCCTGGCGCTCGCGCGTCAACCCGACCACCGCGGCCACAGTGCTCGGCATCGGCCTGCCGGTGCTCGAACGTCTGGTCGCCGGGCAGCAGCATGCGCCGTTGCCAACCGTGCAGCAGATCGATCTGCGTCGCTACGCGGGCACCTGGCACGAGATTGCGCGCCTGCCCGAGTCGTTCGAGGCGGCGTGCGATGGACAGCCGAGCGCTCACTATGCGTTGCGCGGTGACCGCATCGAGGTGATCAACCGCTGTCCTGGCCGAGCGGGCCGCGAGCGCGTGAGCCGCGGCGTGGCGCGTGTCGTTCCCGGCAGCGGCAACGCCAAGCTCAAGGTCACGATGCTGCCGAGCTGGCTGCAGTGGCTGCCGTTCGCCTGGGCGGACTATTGGGTGTTGTATGTCGATGAGCGGTACGACGCCGCATTGGTCGGGCACCCGGACCGCCGCCATTTGTGGATCCTGTCGCGCAGCCGTTCGATGCGACCCGAGCAACTGGCGGCACTGATGCAGTTCGCCGGCGACCTGCAGTTCCCGGTCGAGCGCCTGCAGGTGGCGCATCCCAACTGAGCGTGCTCGCCGCGACAGGCATCTGCATTGCTACGTCTCGTAGGGTCCCACACAGCAGTTGAAGAGGGGCACGACATGCGAAGCAGAGTCCGGTTGTTCGGCAATTGGATCCACCCGTCGCTGCGCGGCGAACCACCCACGGCGTCGGTGCGGCGATGAGAGCTGGCCGCGCCGCACTCTGGGGCGCGGCGGCGGTCGCAGGGGTGCTCGTGCTCGCCGTCGCGGCGGGCGAGATGACCGGCTGGCGCGTGCTGCGCAGCCCGCTGCAAAACGCACTCCAGAACACGGCCGGTGTGCCGGTGCAGTTCAGCGGGCGCTTCGACGCCAGTCTGTTGTGGGGGCCGCGGCTCGATGTGGAGCAGATCACCGTCGGTGCCGGCGGTGGCCTGCAGGCGCCGCATCTGTTCGAGGGTCGCAACGTCGTGCTCGAGTGGAGCTGGGGCGCTCTCTGGCGCTGGCGCCGCGGCGAACCGCTGCGCTTGCGCACGCTGCAGGCAGGCACGCTCGATCTGCAGTTGTTGCGCGCGGCCGATGGCCGCGCCACATGGCAGCTCGGCCGCGGCCAGCAGCGACCGAAGAGCGATGACGAGCGGGGCGACCTGCCGCGCGTCGGGCTGCTGGCGGTGAACGACGGCCGCATCGTGGTCGACGACCGCATCACCGACACGCAGTTGCAAATCGCGCTGCAAGGGCGCGAGCAAGAAGGTGCAGCTGCCCAAACCGGCAGCGGCTACCGCGCCACGGTGTCGGGCCGCTATCGCGCGATGCCGCTGAACCTGCAACTTCAAAGCGGCAGCGCGCTGCCGCTGTTGCAAGGCGATGAAGACAACACGCAGCATCCGAGCAGCAGCTTGATCGTCAAGGGCGAGGTCGGTGCGGCGCGGGTGGCGTTCGACGGCCGTGCGTCGGCGTTGCTCGGTGCACGCCAGTTCGATGGCGCGATCCAGTTCGCCGGGCCGTCGTTGGCCAAGGTGGCCGACCCGTTCGGCGTCACGCTGCCGCAAACACCGGCGTTCGAGCTGCGAGGCCGGCTGGCGCACGACGCCGGCGTGTGGCACCTGGTGGCCGAGCGCGCCACCATCGGCGCGAGCCGGCTCGGCGGCGACTTTCGGTATGACTCGCGCAGCAAGCCGCCGCGCCTGAGCGGCCAATTGAGCGGGCCGCGCCTGTCGCTCGCCGACCTCGGTCCTTCGATCGGTGCCGAGACCGGCGGCACGCCGAAGCGGCCTGCTCCCGACGCGCAGCAACGCAATGGCCGCGTGCTGCCGCAGCGCCAGTTCGACGTGCCGTCGCTGCGCGCGATGGACGCCGACGTGCAGGTGGCGGTCGACGAACTCGACTTCGACACCTCTGCGATGGCACCGATGCGCGGGCTGCGAGCCCATGTGCTGCTGAACCGCGGCGTGCTGGAGCTGCAGAACCTCAAGGCCAGCGTGGCCGGTGGCCAAGCCAGCGGCACCACGCGGCTGGACAGCAATGCCAATCCGCCGAAGTGGGGCGCCCAGGTGCACTTCGGTGGCGTCGACATTGCCGGTTGGCTGCGCGGCGCGCGCACGCCCGAAGGCAAGGAGAAGGAACCGGCACCCACCAACACGCGTGCACTGAAGCAGCAGCGCCAGCAAGCGCGTCAGCAGCCCGACCGGCCGCCGCCGGCCTACGTGACCGGCGTGCTCGATGCCGACTTCAACCTGACCGGCGCCGGACGCTCGACCGCGCAGATCCTCGGCTCGATGGATGGCCGCAGCGACATCATCTTGCGCGACGGCACGTTGTCGCACCTGGTCACCGAGGCCTTGGGGCTCGATCTTGCGCAGGCGCTCGGCGTGGTGATTCGCGGCGACCGGCCGTTGCCGTTGCGCTGTGCGCGCTTCACCTTCGGCGTCAACGACGGCGTGTTCAAGGTCGAACGTGGCGTGCTGGACAACCCGGACACCACGATCCGCGTCGGCGGCAGCGTCAACCTGCGCACCGAAGCGCTCGGCCTGGTGGCGCGCGCACGTCCGAAGGACGTGTCGCCGGTGTCGCTGCGTTCGCCGATCACGATCACGGGCACGTTCAGCGAGCCGCAGATCGGCGTCCAGGGCAAGCGCCTCACCGGTCGCCTGCTCGGCGCGATCGCACTCGGCAGCGTGTTTCCGCCGTTGGCGCTGCTGCCGCTGTTCGACCCCGGCGAGGGCGAACAGGCCGATCCCTGCCTGCGCGGCGATGCGGCGCCGCCGGCACCGCGTGCGGCGTCGAACGCGCGCTAAAGCCGGATCACTCTTGCCGCAGGCGGATGCCGTCGCCGGCATCGTCGATGCGGTACCGCGCCCCGTGCGTGACTTGGATCGGCTTGGCCGACGGCGCGTCCAGCCCTTCGGCCGTGAGCGCGAGCAGCGCACGGCGGCAGCGGTTGTGCGTGCGGATGACGTTGGGCTTGAGCTCGTACCGCTCGCCGCCGAGCTCGTATTGCACCGTGTCTCGGCTGCGATTGGTCAACGTGATGCGCACCGCGAGCGACTTCGGCCGCGCCAACAGGTGCACCGCGTAATAGCGACCGCTGCGCGCGCTCTGTGCCACTGCCATGCCGGCTTCGGTCATGTCGCCGTCGAGCAGGTTGCGACGATGCGGCGGCGATTGCACCCAACCGTCGAACAGGCGCTGGGCCAGCTCATCGGCCTGGAAGCCGCGCGCGCTGGAGGCGAACGCGATGTTCTCGGCCGTGAGGCAATGGTCATAACCCTGCGCCTTGGCGCGTTCGGCCGGCTGACGTCCATCGACCTCGTGGCCATAACGATCGGTCTCGGCCATGTACCGCGCAAAACGCACCGCCGCCGCGCTCAGGCGCGGCTCGCTGCCGAGCGGCTTCCAGCCCGATGCGGCGCGCAATTCGTTGCTGCGTTGCTGCAGCTTGCGCGTCACGTCGCCGGCGAAGTCGGCCCAGGCACTGAACGGTGCGCACAGCGCGAGCACCACGCCGACCGCTGCCGCGCCACGAGTCAAACGGCAAGGCAGGGCGGCGGCACGCATCGGGCCACTTTACGCCGGGCGCCGTGCTCGCGTCGGCTGCGTGTCGCTCAAGCCGCTTGTTCGGCCAGGAAGATCTCGACGCGGCGGTTCTGTGCGCGCCCGCTGTCGCTGGTGTTGCTGGCGATCGGCTCGTGCGAGCCGCGGCCCTGCACGTCGATGCGTTGCGCGTCGACGCCGCGCACGCTCAGGTAATTGCGCACCGATTGCGCGCGCTCCACCGACAGCGCCTGGTTGATCGCGTCGCTGCCGGTGGAGTCGGTATGGCCGACCACCGTCACGCGCACCTTCGAGTCCAAGCCCTTGGTCAGTTGATCGAGCACCGGACGCATCTCGGGCTTGATGTCGGCGCGGCCGGTGTCGAACGAGATGTCGTTCGGCACGCTGAGCTTGAGTTGGTTGTCCTGCGTGCGCTCGACCTCGACTCCCGAGCCTGCCGTGGCGGCCTGCATCTCCTTGCGCTTGTCTTCCATGTGCTTGGACCAGAGGTTGCCGGCCACGGCACCGATCGCGCCGCCGATCACCGCACCCTTGCCGGCGCTGTGACCGGTGGCAGAGCCAATGGCCGCTCCGGCCACGGCGCCTCCGCCGGCGCCAACGGCGGTGCCCTTCTGCCGTTCGCTCATCGATTCGCAGGCGCCGAGCAAGGCCACTGCGACGGTTGCGGCGCACCAGGCCGTGGCGCGCCCGCGCGATGCGCGAGGGTTGGGATGGGATGTCATGGTGGGCACTCCTTCGAATGAATCGAGCCGCATGCTGCGTGGGCGCGCAGCGCGCGTGTCCCCGTCACACAGCAATCGCCGTGCGCACGACGCGATGGGCACAACGATTGCCGAATCCACGGGATCACTCATGGACGACACGACATGTTCACATCCAGTTCAGCACGGCACGCCGCATCGGGCAGCAGCCATGGCACGCTGAGCCATCTGGCCTCGATGGCCGCATTGGCGGCTCTGGTGGGCGCCAGTTGGCACACCTTCCGCAACACGCACCAGCGCCGCGTGGCCGCACGCCCGCGCGCCAAACCGGAGCGCGAGCAGGTGTGGGAGGGCGAGGGCGGTCAGAGCCAGATGCCCAAGTCACCGCCGCCCTGACGGCGACGAGCCTGCGCCTTGCCCGACAAGTCGCTTCCGCGCCATCCGGCGCGTCTTTGGTCGAATCATCATTCAACGAAGGAAACACACCATGTCTCCACCTCTGAGCCCCACCTCAACGTCCACTGCAGACCTGCCGTCGGGCGTGCCCGGTTCGGTGTCCGATCCGGCGATCGAACGCGTGGCTCGCGGCGCGCACTCTGCGGTCGATCGCGTGCGCGGGCACCGCCAGCTCGGCGGTCGAGCGCGTGCGCACCGGCGTGCAAGGCGCCATGGGCACGGTGAACGAGCGCATGCACGACCTGCAGTCGAACGGCGACGTGTGGGTCGACACGGCGCGCGAACGGGTGCGTGAACACCCGCTGGCCACCATCGGCATTGCCCTTGCCGCCGGCTATCTGCTGGCTCGCATCCTGCGCTCGTGAAGTCCCGACGCGCCGGCAGCGCCGCTGCGTCGCGCGGTGCCGGCGTGGTTGTGCTCGCTGTCGCGGCGCGCGCGTCGTGCGCGTGCGCGAACTGAGGCTGGCGGATGGACTGGGCCAGCTTGTTCCGCTTCGAGATGAACCCGCTCGAGCTGGTGGTGCGCGGCAGCTTGATGTATTGGTTCATCTTCCTGCTGTTTCGATTCTTGCTGCGGCGCGACGTCGGCTCGATCGCCATCGCCGACATCCTGCTGCTGGTGCTGATCGCCGACGCGTCGCAAAACGCGCTGGCGGGCGGCTACACCAGCGTGGCCGAGGGCTGCGTGCTGGTGGCCACGATCGCCGGCTGGAACTATGCGCTCGACTGGGCCAGCTACCAGTTCAAGGTCGTGCGCCGCATCGTCGAGCCGCCACCGCTGCCGCTGATCCGCCGCGGCCGCGTGCTGCGCGCCAACCTGCGGCAGGAAATGCTGACACTGGACGACCTCTATGCGAAGCTGCGTGAGCAAGGCATCGAGGACGTGCAGCAGGTGAAGGCCGCGTTCATGGAGTCCGACGGCATGATCAGCGTGGTGCGCGACGACCGCCGCGACGACGCATCGACGCAGGATGGGCCGCGGCGCAGGCCGGCGAGCTGAACGGCTCTGCATCGGTGGTCCCGGCATGGGCCGGGACCGGGTCAAGACATCGTCACTGCGGAGCGCGCACGATCACGTCGTTGCGCACCTCGCGCACGTCGGGCACCGAGCGGGCGAGCTGCGCGGCGCGCTGGCGTTCGATCTCGCTGGTGGCAAAGCCCGACAGCTGCACCGTGCCCTTCAGCGTCTCGACGCTGATGCGCGTGGCCGCGACTTCGGGATCTTCCGCGAAGCGTTTCTTCACGCGGGCAGTAATGGTGGAATCGTCGACATATTGCCCGGTCGAACTCTGGCCCGACGTGATGGCGCAGCCGGTTTGCGCCAGCGCGCCGCAGGCGATCAGCGCAGAGACGATCAGCTTGTGCATGTTGAATCTCCTCGGTGTGATGTGTTGCGCCCCCGTCTCGTGGACGCGCACGGTGGTTTGGCAATCCGCAGACCCGGGCACACGGACTGCCCGTGTTTCGAATGAATCCGCCTGCTGTGCCGCCGCGTGCACCCGACCCCGAGTCCGACGAGGTGCGCGTGGTGCGGGAGCAAACACGCGAGCCGCGCCTGCCGCACGACCGCGACGAATCGGCCGACAGCCAGCATCAGGCTGTGCCCGATGTGCGGGGCCGCAAGGCGCATGAAGACATGAAGGCCGGCCGTGTCGACACCGACCGCGGGCCGGTGCTGGAGGAACTCGGCCGACGCCTGCCCTCGCCGCAGACTCCGGCGCCGGCGAAGAAGCGTCGCCCGTCGCGTCCGTGAGGCGCGATGCGTCGCCTGCCGATGTGCGTCGCGGTCGCTGCACTCGGTGCATGGGCCAGCGGCGCGCCGGCGCAAGCACCTGAACCTGCGCCTGGCTCCGCCAGTGCCGCGGCGTCCGGTGCAGTGATGTCGGCGCAGCAACGTCGCGCCTGGGAGCGCAACCACCGCATGAGCCGTGTACTGGGTACCGAGGTGCGCAATCGCAGCGGACAAAAGATCGGTGATCTGCAAGACCTCGTGGTCGACAGCCAGGGCAAGCTGATGCTGGCCATCGTGTCGACCGGCGGCTGGCTCGGCCTCAACGGTCGGCTGCACGCGGTGCCCTGGGAGGTGCTGCGGACCGCGAGCGACGGCACGCGCGTGCTCGACATGGAACGGGCGCAGCTTGGCCGCGTGCCCGGTTTCAGCGAGAACGAGTGGCCCGACTTCAGCAACGAGCGGTGGGCGCAGGAGAACCGGCGCCACTTCGGCTTGTAGCGGCGGGCGTCACTCGGTCGGTGCGACCTTGCGACGCGGCCTCAGCAGCGAGCGCAGGCTCGGCACCGGCCGGTAGTTGCCTTCCAGGTATGCGCAGAGCAGCTTCAGGCGCCGCTGCCGCTTGCACACGCCGCGCAGTCCCACCAGCGCCGGCACGGCCAGCATGGCGCCCGCGATGCCCCACGCCCAACCCCAGAACATCACCGACAGAAACACCGCCACCGGACTGAGCGACAAGCGCCTGCCAACGAACCAGGGGCTGACGATGTTGCTCTCCAACGCGTGGATCAGCATGAACATCGCGGCTGGCGCCAGCATCGTGCTGGCCGTGTCGAAGGTCAGCATGCCGGCCAGCGACAGCAGCGCCACCGTGATGATCGGGCCGATGTAGGGAATGAAGTTCAGCACGCCGGCCACCACGCCCCACAACAACGGGTTGGGCAAGCCAAGCCACCACATCGCGGCGAAGGTGGCGATCGTGACGCCCACATTGATCAGCGCGAGCGATGTGACGAAAGTGCCGATCTCACGCTGCGCTCGACGAAGTCCCACGAGCAGCAATGCGCGGTCGCGCCGCCGCGGAATCGCTTCGATGCTGCGCGTCAGCACCCAATGCTCCGAGGCGAGCAGAAAGTACAGCAGGATCACGGTGGCGGTGGCCGACAGGCTGAACGTGAACACTTTGCCGATCACGGCGCGTGTCAGGGCCACACCTTCGGTGGCCAGGTGTTCCTTCACCGGATCGGGCTGGTTGGCAGCCGCACGTTCGGCCTGTGTGCGCGCGCGCGGCGTCTGTGGCACCGGTGGTGGCGGTGGGCCAAAGCCGGGCAACGCAGCGCGCAGACGGTCGATCTGCGTCATCACCTGCGCCATCGTCGTCGGTGCCCGTTCCCACCAGGCCGCCGCCGGCCCCGACAACGCGGCCCCCATCAGCACCGTCACCGACAGGAGGGTGAACACCACGATCGCCGCGCCGAAGGCTTCGGGGATGCGATAGCGCTTGAGCACACGCACCGGTGGCGCGAGCACGAAGGTGAGAACCAGCGCCACCGCGATCGGGATCAACAGCTCGGAGGCCAGCTTCAGCATCGCGATGATCGCGATCGCAAGCAGGCCGCGCAGCGCGCCGTTCTTCAACCGACCGCCGATCTCCACCGGCGCAGGGTTGCGTGTCATCGCAGCGCGGTCAGGTAGGCCGCCATGTCGCGCGCGTCGCGCGCGTTGACGCCCAAGTCGGGCATCGCGGTGTGGGGATTCATCGCCTGCGGCTCGCGCAGCCACTGCACGAGTTGCGCACGCGTGTTCGGCCGTGCGCCTGGCAGCATGAGGCGGCGCCCGAAGTCGTGCAGCGGCGGGCCCACGTGCGTGTCGGGCCCGACGATGCCGTCGATGCGGTGGCAGCCGTGGCAACCGTATTGCGTGAGGGCGAGCTTGCCGCGCGCCGCATCGGGTGCCGCGGCATCATGATCGTCCGCACGCACTGCGCAGGACCCCGCGGGCAGCGCTTGCCAGATGCCGCGCATCTGCGCGGGCGTCAGCTGCGGCAGCCGCTGCACGAAGGCCACCAGCGCCCACAAGTCGTCATCGTGCAAGCGGTGCTGCCAAGCCGGCATGCCGGTCATCTTGATGCCGTTGCGCGTGATCCAGTAGATCTCGGCCGCATTCCAGTTCCGCGTGGCATCGGTCAGCGAGCCGGGCAACGGCTGCATGCTGAGGCCGATGGGTTCGGGCGCGAATCCCGGCGCGCCATGGCACTGCAGGCAGTGCTCGCGATAGCACGCCGCGCCGCGCACATGCAGGGCGGCACTTTCAAGCGCCGGCACCACCACATCGCGCGCCTGCCGGCGCACCGATTGCTGTTTGGTCACTTCCAACAACGCGTACACCGGCCGCGTGTGTGGCGTGTTGCCGGCGACGTCGTAGTGGCCGAGCGCCACCAGCCATGCGGCGACACCGGCTCCGATGAGAGCATCAAGGCCAGCATCAACCACGGCAATTTGCGCATGGTGACCTCATGCACCTTGCGTGCCAGCGTTTTTGCACGGCGCGATCGACGCCGTCGCTTCGCTTGGCAAGGCTTGCTGCAAAGCGGGGCGGGCGATCGCGCAGGGCTGGCCGCCGCGGCATTGGGTGCCGCCGCGTGCGCGGCCGATGCCGAACGAGGCCGACGTCTGTTGACGCAGTACCAGTGCGGCAGCTGCCACGTGATTCCCGGCGTCGCTAGCGCCACGGGGCGCAGCGCGCCGCCGCTGGCTGCGTTCGGCAAGCGCAGCTACATCGCGGGACAGGCGCCGAACGAAGGCGATGCGCTGGTGCGCTGGATCATCAAGCCGACCGCACTGGTGCCGCAAGCCACGATGCCGGCGATGGGCGCGGGGCCGGTCGATGCGCGCGACATGGCTGCTTATCTGCAGCGTCTGCGTTGACGCTTCAAGCCACTCAACAACGCAAGAAAAGCCCCGCAGCGGCTAACGAACTGTTGCAAAGGCACGCGATTTGCCGACCCGCCTCATCGGTTCACGCGGCGCTTTGTCGCGCACCGAAGGTTGTGCCCATGCACGAGAGGAGATTGAACAATGGATTTCATCATTTGGCTGATTGTGGGTGGCATCGTGGGTTGGTTGGCCAGTTTGCTGATGCGCACCGATGCCCGTCAGGGCATCTTCCTGAACGTGATCGTCGGCATCGTGGGCGCGGCCCTCGCGGGCTTCTTCATTTCGCCGATGATCGGATTGCCCACCATCAATCAGGGCTCGTTCAGCATCGGTTCACTGTTGGTGTCGTTGGTGGGCGCTGTGATCCTGCTGGCGATCGTCAACCTGTTCCGTCGCGGCACCGTGCGTTGATTTTTCTCGACGTCGTCCGCGACGACACCGGCGGCGGTGACCTACCCGGGTTGCCGCCGCCCGGTCATCTGTTGGTGGTGTTGTCCACCGCCTCGTCGTTGCCCGAACCGCGCGCGCAGTGGGCGCAGCAGTACACCGACGATCCATCCTCGATCCCGTGGCCGAGGATCAGGCAACCGCAGTGGGCGCAACTGGGCGCGAGCTTGTAGGCCGCGCACTCCATGCTGTCGAACGTGAAACGCTGGCCATCGGCGGTCAGCACGTCGAACGACTTGGCGTAATCGTTGCCGCAGGTGTGGCAGCGGGGCATCGAGGCGTCTCCTGGGCGCGCGTGGGCGGCTCTGGGCCAGCGAAGTTGCGGCAATTTGTGCCCGCGGTGCCCAGGGTATTGGTGCATCAAGCCTCGGCGGTTTCGTCGACCAGTTCGTCATCGACGCTCACCGGCGCCGCGATCGGCAGATCGAATCTCGGCAACGCCGCATCGTCGTTGACCTCGGCGAGCTGCGGGACACCGAGGTCCTCTGCCATCTCGGCGCGGCACGAGCGCACATTGGCATACAGACGTTCCCAGTCGGTGTCGCTGTCGCGCAGAGCGGGGAACAGTTCGTGTTCTTCGTCCAGAGCGTGCAGCCGCACGTGTTCGCCGAGGATGCGAAAGTCCTTCGGGTAGTCGGCGCGGTTGGGTTCGGCCTCTTCGAGCTCGCCGATCAGGCGCCGGATGCAGGCATGCTCGATCTCGCTCTGATCGATCAGGTCGGTGTCCTTCAAGGCTTTGCGCACCGCGGGATACAGCACTTTTTGCTCCACTGCGGCGATCACTTTCAGCTCGGCGAACGTGCGCTGCACGATGCGCTGGCCGGCATGCGCGGCTTCTGCCCGATCGAGATGCTGAAACTCCCGGAACTCTGCGAGCACGCGGCCGAAGTCGTGGCGCAGCAAGTCGATGACTTCGTCGCGGGCATGGACAGGGGCGCGGGCGCCTGCGGCGGCGTTGCACATAACGGGATCTCCTGATCGATTGCGGAGGTGGGACCCAGCCCTACAGCAATTGCCGTTCCAGCGGCAGGGTTGTTGCAGATGGCGGGCCGTGTGGGCCGAGCCCACGAGACTTGCAGGTGGGGGCTCAGCGCCTCGGTGCAAGCATCTTTGCCGGATCGACCCAGCGGTCGAAGTCTTCGGCCTGCACGCCCCCGACGGTGAGCGCGGCCTCGCGCAACGACAGGCCGTGCGCGTGTGCGTGCTTGGCCACCTGCGCCGCGCGGTCGTAGCCGATGTGCGGCGTGAGCGCGGTCACCAGCATCAGCGATTGTTCGAGCAAGGCCTGCGTGCGTGCCTCGTTGACGCGGATGCCCACCACGCAGTGTTCGGTGAAGCTCGACATCGCATCGGTCAACAGCCGCACGCTGTCGAGCGCGTCGTGGGCGATCAGCGGCTTGTACACGTTGAGCTCGAACTGCCCTTGCGCGGCGGCGAACGACAACGACACGTCGTGGCCGAGCACCTGGGTGCACACCATGGTCAGCGCCTCGACCTGCGTCGGGTTGACCTTGCCGGGCATGATCGAACTACCGGGCTCGTTCTCCGGCAGGCTGAGCTCACCGAGCCCGGCGCGCGGCCCGCTGCCCATCAAGCGGATGTCGCTGCCGATCTTCATCAGCGCCACCGCCAGCGTCTTCAATGCGCCGTGCAGTGCCACCAGCGCTTCGTGGCCGGCGAGCGCGGCGAACGGGTCGGGCGCCACCACGAAGGCCTCGCTCAGGCGCTGGGCCAGTTGTGCGGCCACGCGGTGGCCGAATTCCGGATGGGTGTTGATGCCGGTGCCGACTGCGGTGCCACCGATCGCCAGCGCGCGCACGGCCGGTAGCGCGCGCGCGATGCCGTCTTGGGCGAGTGCGAGTTGCGCCTCGTAGCCGCCGAACTCCTGGCCCAAGGTGACGGGCGTCGCGTCCTGCATGTGCGTGCGCCCGATCTTGATCACCTGGCGCCACTGGTTTGATTTGTCGCGCAACGCGCGCCTCAGCGCGTCGAGCGATGCGAGCAGGCCACGCATCTGCAGCGCCACTGCCACGTGCATCGCGGCAGGGAACACGTCGTTCGATGATTGGCCCAGGTTGACGTCGTCGTTCGGGTGCACCAGGCGCTTGGGCCCGATCTCGCCACCGAGCGCGCGCGAGGCGAGATTGGCCACCACCTCGTTGACGTTCATGTGGCTTTGTGTGCCCGAGCCGGTCTGCCACACCGACAGCGGAAACTGCGCATCGAACTCGCCGGCAGCGACCTGCGCTGCGGCGTCCGCGATGGCGCGCGCCTTGGTGCCGTCGAGCAAGCCGAGCTCGTGGTTCACTTCGGCCGCCGCACGCTTGATCTCGGCGATCGCATGGATCACTGCCAGCGGCATGCGCTGCTCGCCGATGGCGAAGAAGCGCCGGCTGCGTTCGGTCTGCGCGCCCCACAGCGCGTCGGCCGGCACGTCGATCGCACCGAAGCCGTCGGTCTCGCGTCGTGTGGTGGCACTCATGGCGTCAGCCATGGTACCGCGCACGATGACCGCGGCGGGTTGTCGATGGCCGCCCGTGCGCTCCGCGCCGACTTGCGGCAAATGCCGCCGGAAGATCGTGCCTACGCGCCCATTCGAGGTCATGCGATGGCGCCTCTTGCACCGGGCGCAAGGACGAGCGCCGCACGGCGACCGAGGGCTGCGACGCCAATGGACGGGTCGGATCCCGCACCGGTCTGTCACGCCGCGCCGGGCGGCCCCCACGTTTCGACATCCGGGTCGGGCACGCCGCATGCCGAAAAGCGGACGTTGCACGGCCCTTCGGCCGGGATTGGAGTTGTGTCTGGTGGCTCTTAGATCGATGCAGATGGCGGCACCCGCCGCCGCAACGTTAGCCGCCAGGCCTGCCGCCCCGACCGCGCAATCCCGCGCGCTGTCGCGTTGCCTGCAACTGCCGGTGCTCGGCGGCAACCGCGTCGAAATTCTGGAGCACGGCCGTCCGGCGGCCGGCGCGGTGTTCGATGCACTGGACACGGCGCGCGACCATATCAATATAGACAGCCGGCTGTTCGACCTCGAGACGCAGGGCGAGGCGCTGGTGCAGCGGCTGCTCGAACGCTGTTATGCCGGCGCACGCGTCAATCTTCTGGTCGACGGCCAGGCGTCGCGCGATGCGAAGTCGCTGCTGCGGCTCGATCAGTTGCGCCGCGGCGGCGTCAAGCTGTGCGCGACGCAGCCGGTGCCGCGCAGCCACTTGTGGTGGGGTCATTCGTCCGACGAGGACGACGCGCCGCGCCTGATCATCATCGACGGCAGGCTGGCGTTCGTCGGCGGGCTCGGGCTGCAGCGGGTGCGTGGCGGGACCGAAGGCCTGGCGCGCATCGAGGGCCCGGTGGTGGCCGAACTGCAGTGGTTGTTCATCGACCACTGGGAACGCATGGCGACCCGGCCGATGTCGACCGCGCGTTATTTCCCCGCGCTGGCGTGGATCGGCGAACAGCGCGTCGGCATCGCGGTGGCGGCGTCCGACACCGGCCGTTCGCCGTTTCTGCGCGCGTCGGTCGCTGCCGTGGCGGCGGCGCAGTCGCAGGTGTTGTTGAGCAGCCCGCACGGGCTGCCGCCTGCGGCCTTGCTGCGCGCACTGCAGTCGGCGCAGGCGCGCGGCATCGACGCGCAGCTGCTGTGGTCGTCGCACGGCATGGATTGGGTCACGCGGGCCCATGCGCGTGCGCACACGCGCCGGCTGGCGCGCGGCGGCGTGCTGGTCCACGAGATGACTCAGAGTGCGCTGCGCGTGCGCTCCAGCGTGATCGACGGGGTGTGGTCCAGCGTCGGGCCGAGCTGGTGCGAGCACGTCGATCGCGGCGGCGCCGGCATGAACATGATCGTGCTCGATGCCGAGTTCGGCGCGCGGGTGCAGACCGCATTCCGCGATGACGCCGCGCGCTGCCGTGCCAGTGCGCAGCATGAACTTCCCATGCGCGGTCCTTTGCACCGCATCAACGTCAAGTTGTCTCGCTACCTGGAGCACGGCTCGTGACCTCGAAGCAATATCGGCCTGACACCCATGTCACGGCGGCCAACGAGCCGCTGCTTCCGCTGTCGGTGTACGGCGCCGGCTACGTCGGCCTGGTCACGGCAGCGTGCTTCGCCGAGCTCGGCCACGTGGTGCTGTGCATGGACACCGACGTGGCGCGCGTGGCGCAACTGGCGCGCGGACAGCTGCCGTTCCACGAGCCAGGGCTCGAGGACCTCATCGTTCGCAACGGCCGGCGCGGTCGGCTGCGCTTCACCAACGATGCGGATGCGGCGGTGGCGCACGGCGACGTGCAGTTCATCTGCGTGGGAACCCCGTGCGGGCGCGACGGCAACGCCGACTTGCGCTACGTGATGGACGTGGCGCGGCAGATCGGCGCCGGGCTGCAGCGCGATACGCTGGTGGTCTGCAAGAGCACGGTGCCGGTGGGGACCACCGGCCAGGTACGCCAGGTGGTGCAAAGCGAGATCGCGCGCCGCGGCGTGAAAGAGCTGCGCTTCGCGGTGGCGTCGAACCCCGAGTTCCTGAAGGAAGGCAGCGCGGTCGCCGACTTCATGCAACCCGACCGCGTGGTGGCGGGCGCCGACGACGAGCGCTCGATCGACACCCTGCGCCGGTTGTATGCGCCGCTGATCGAGCGGCCCGAACAGTGGCTGCCGATGTCGATCCGCAGTGCCGAGCTCGCCAAGTACGCCTGCAACGCGATGCTGGCGGTGCGCGTCAGCGTGATGAACGAGTTCGCGCTGCTCGCCGAGACGCTGCAGGTGGACATCGAGGACGTGCGCAAGAGCATGGCAGGGGACCCGCGCATCGGCCCGATGTTCCTGTCGCCGGGCTGCGGCTTTGGCGGCTCGTGCCTGCCGAAGGACATTCGCGCGATGCAGCGCACCGCGCAGGACCAGGGCGTCGGGCTGCCGACGCTGGCCGCGGTCGAGCAGACCAACCAGCGCCAGAAGGGGCTGCTGGCGCGGCGCGTGATCGAACTGTTCGGCGGTTCGCTGGCCGGACGGCGCATTGCGTTGTGGGGCCTGGCCTTCAAGCCGGGTACCGACGACCTGCGCGACGCGCCGAGCGAGGTGCTGATCGGCCTGCTCACGGCGGCCGGCGCCGAGGTGGTGGTGCACGATCCCGTGGCCATGCCGGCGGCACGCCGGCAGCACGGCCATGTGCGCTCGCTCGCCTTTGCCATCGACGCGATGACGGCGGTCGAGGGGGCCGATGCGCTGCTGATCGCCACCGAATGGCCGGAATACAAGCAGGCGGACTGGGCCGCCGTGCATGCGCGCATGGCCGCGCCGTACGTGTTCGATGGCCGCAACATCTGCGATCCCGCTCGCATGGCGTCGTTGGGCTTCAATTACCGCGGCATCGGTCGGATGCAGTTTGAAAAATTTGCGGCAACTCCCGCCGTTTCGCCGGCACGAAGTCGCGAAGCGGTGGTGCGCAGCGCGGTGCCGGTGGCGCCCGTGACGCTCATCAACGCGATTTCGCGGGCATAGGCGCAGCGGCGGCGTTTCGCCGCGCCTGCGGAGGACTCGCTTCGGCGCGGGCACGGGGCGTGCTTTAACGCGCCCATGCCACAACAACAAGCGAGTTCCTCGTTGCGCGCGTTCCATGCGCGGCGGGTCCGTCTGTCGGTGAAGTCATGGCCGACGTCAATCAAGCGCGATCGCCAAAGACGAGCCGGGCGCCCGTAGCGCCGCAGCGAGCATGTCTTCGTCCATTCGCATCGCGCGCGGCGGTTGAGTGCCGCGTCGGCTGCCCATCGGAAGGTCCGCACCGGCATCGCCGCGCGGCCGTGGCAGAGCGCGGCGGCGCGCCGCCGTGCCAGTCGCGAGGGCGTGCATGTGGCCGGTGTTGAGCGGCATCCCCCATTGAGCAGCGCGCCTGCGCCCGCGCTGAGGGAACGCCTGGCTGCGTTGTGGCCCAAGGCCTCGCTGCGCGCCTACCTGGCGGTCATCATGCTGGTGGCCACGGTGCCGTTCATCGCGCTGATGGGCTATCGCATCTACGACGACTTCGTGTCGCAGCGCGCTCGCATGTGGGCCGAACTCGAGCGCACGGCCGCGGCCACGGCGCAGAACGTCGAGCGCGAACTGGCCTCGTCGATCGAGGCGCTGGCGATCATCGCGCAGACCACGTTGCTGGGAAACACCGACAGCAGCGAGTTCGAGGCCTTGTTGCGCGACAGCCCGCGCTTGCGCCACAGCTGGCGCGGCGTGTTCCTGATCTCCGCCGAAGGCCAGGTGCTGGTCGATTCGGCCTACCCGACGTCCCAGGGCCTGCCGATCGGGGCGGATTCGGGGCGCAACGAGCCCAACTTCCGCAGCATGCTGACGGAACCGCGTCCGATGGTGTCCAACCTCGTGCCGCGCGGCTCCGGCCAGTTCACGACCGCGGTGGCCGTGCCCGTGCTGCAGCAGGGCCGGCTGGCCTACGTGGTCGGCGCCTGGATCGACTACACGGCCTGGCAGACGCTGCTGCAGGGTTCGGCGCCGCCGGTCGATGGTTTGTTGAGCCTGTACGACCGCAACCATGTGGTGGTGGCGCGCACCCTTTCGCCGGAGCGCTCCGTCGGGCAGCGGTTGCCACCGGAGGCCGTCGCCGCCACGCAGGCGCGCAGTGCCGGCACCCACCGCACCGGCTCGCTCGAGGGCCCCTCGCTGTACGGCGCTTGGCAAGCGGTGCCGATGGCGGGCTGGGGCGTGGGGGTGGCGCTGCCGGCCAAGCCGTTGGATGTCGCGGTGGCCAAGTCGGTGCTGCTGGCGGCCGCCGGCGCCGCCTTGTGCGTGGTGCTCGGCCTGTACCTGGCCTCGCGCATCGCACGCCACCTGGTTCGCCCGCTCGACCAGCTGTCGCGCGGCGAGGTCAGCCGCATCGGCGCGCCGATCCGCGTGCGCGAGGTCGCCGATCTGCGCGAGGCGCTGGCCAGCGCCGCTGAACGCGACATTGCGGCGCGCCAGCAGATCCAGGCCACCGCCGACGAGTTCCAGACGCTGTTCACCAGCAGTCCGGTGGCGCTGGCGTTCGCGCAGGACCCGCAATGCCGCATCGTCACCGACAACGCGGCGATGGAAGCCCTGTTCGGCAAGGCCGACGCGCGTGAGCGGCTGGTGATCCGGCTGCCGCACAGCGACACGCCGTTGGAGGCGCACGAGTTGCCGCTGCGGCGCGCCTGTGCCGAAGGTCGCGCGATGCCGCCGATGGAGCTCGAGGTGGTGCAACCCGGCCAGCCGCCCAGGCGTGTGCTGGCGCAGGCGGTGCCGCTGCTCGATGCCGCCGGCCAGCCACGGGGTGCGATCGGCGCGGTGATCGACATCACCGATCGCGTGCGCTCGAGCGCGCAGCTCGAAAGCGCCGACCGACGGCTGCGCGAGAGCCAGCACTTGATCGAACTGGCGCAGGAAGCCGGCCACGTTGGCTTCTTCCACTACCGCTTCGAGCAGGACTCGCTGCACTGGTCGCCGGGCCAGGCCAAGCTGTTCGGCATCGGGCCCAGGCAGGACGACACGCGGTGGAACGATTGGCTGCACTACATCAACGCCGACGACCGGGTGCGCATCGAGCAGAAGCTGCGCACGCTGTTCGCCAGCTGCCGCGAACGGGAAACCCTCGAGTACCGCGTCACGCCGCCTGGCGGCGCAACGCGCTGGTTGTCGAGCCGGGTGCTGGTGATGTACGGCCCTGACCGGCTGCCGCTGCAGATGATCGGTGTCAGCGTCGACATGACCGAGGAGAAAGAGGCGCAGCGCGAGCGTGCCGAGTTGACCGAGCTGGAACGCGCCGCCCGCCTGCAGGCCGAGGCCGCCAACCAGGCGAAGGACGAGTTCCTGGCCATGCTCGGCCATGAGTTGCGCAATCCGCTGAGCGCGATCGCCTCGGCGGTCGAGGTGCTGAACCGGGTCGAGGCGGGCAGCGAGGTGGCCGCCAGCGCACGCCAGATCGCGGCGCGCCAGACGCGCCACCTGGCGCACATGATGGACGACCTGCTCGAGGTCGGTCGCGTGATCTCGGGCAAGGTCCTGCTGACGCGGCGCGCGATCGATCTGTCGCTGCTGGTGCAGCGCGTGGTGTCGACACTCGAGGTCACCGGCGACGCGCAGCGCCACGTGCTGCAGATCGATCTGCAGCACGCGTGGATCGATGCCGACGCGACGCGCATCGAGCAGGTGTTCAGCAACCTGCTGACCAACGCGCTGAAGTACACGCCGGCCGGCGGCCACATCAAGGTGGGCGTTCAGGTCGATGGCGACAGCGCCGTGCTGCAGGTGAGCGACAACGGGCCCGGCATCCCGCCCACGCTGCTGCCGCGCGTGTTCGACCTGTTCGTGCAGGGCGAGCGCTCATTGGATCGGCGCACCGGCGGCCTGGGCATCGGCCTCACACTGGCGCGCCGCCTGGTGGAGCTGCACGGAGGCACGATCGAGGTCGACAGCTCGCCGCGCGGCAGCACGTTCACCGTGCGCTTGCCGGCGGTCGAGGCGCCGGTCACCAGCGACACGCAGCAGCGCCGCCAGGAGCTGAGCCGGCGCAGCGTGGTCCTGGTGGAAGACAACGAGGACGCGCTGGAGAGCCTGCGCGTGATGCTGGAGCTGGACGGCCACAACGTGGTCACCGCACGAGACGGCGTCAGCGGCTTGCGCACCGTGCTCGACCTGCGGCCCGACGTCGCGGTGGTCGACGTGGGTCTGCCGGGCATGACCGGGCTGGAGCTGGCCAAGCGCAGCCGCGGTGCCGGTTTCGCCGGCTTGATGATCGCGGTGTCCGGCTATGGCCGCGAGCAGGACGTGCGCGAGGCGCGCGCATCGGGCTTCGATGCGCACCTGGTGAAGCCGGTCAACGTCTCCGAGCTGCAACGTTTGATGGGGTCGACCGCATGAGCGCGCCGCGGCTGCATGGCGCCGCCGACCGCGGGTCGGCCCCTTTTGAGAACCGTGCGTGCGCGAGCTATTCTTCGGGGCTCACGCGCGCTGTGGCTGTTGCGGGGTGCAAACTCCGTGGCGCTGCAGGACACAGCCGAGGGGGTGGTAACGCCGGCACGTTCTTCCGTGCCAGTGCGCCGGCGCTGAAGGCCAAAAGGTACGGACCAAAGAGATCCAAATGACTCACGCTCTCATTGTCGAAGACGACGTCGACTCGGCGCAGATGATGGCCGCGCTGGTGGCCAGCGACAACTTTACGGTGGCGACCGCGCACAACCTCGGGGATGCGCGGCGGCAGCTCGCGCTGCAGCCGCCCGACATCGTGTTGCTCGACCTGCAGTTGCCTGACGGCAGCGGCATGAGCCTGTTCGACGACCCGGAACTGCTGTCGCAGTCCGAGGTGGTGCTGATCACCGGCCATGCGAGCCTCGACACCTCGATCCAGGCCTTGCGCCTCGGTGCAGCGGACTATCTGGTCAAACCGGTGAGTCCGAAGCAGCTGCACGGCATCCTGTCGCGCGTGATGCGGCCCTCGGCGCTGAAGGCCGAGCTCGCGACGCTGACCGCGAAGTGGAAGGACACCGGCACCTTCGGCCACCTGTGGGGCCGCTCGCCGCCGATGCAGCGCATCTACGAGCAGATCTCGCGCGTGGCCGGCACGGCGGTCACCGTGTTCTGCACCGGCGAGAGCGGCACCGGCAAGGAACTGGTGGCCAAGACCGTGCACGAACTGAGCCGGCGCCGCAAGCGCCCGTTCCTCGCCATCAATTGCGGCGCCATCTCGCCGAACCTGATCGAGAGCGAACTGTTCGGCCACGAGAAGGGCAGCTTCACCGGCGCCGACCGCCAGCACCAGGGCTTCTTCGAGCGCGCGCACGGCGGCACGCTGTTCCTCGACGAGGTGACCGAGATGCCGATGGAGCTGCAGGTCAAGCTGCTGCGCGTGCTGGAGACCGGCACGTTCTCGCGCGTGGGCTCCACGCAGAGCCAGGAGGCCGACGTGCGCGTGATCGCGGCCAGCAACCGGCCGCCGGAAACCGCTGTGGCCTCGGGCAAGTTGCGCGAGGACCTGCTGTACCGCTTGAACGTGTTCCCCATCGTGTTGCCTCCGTTGCGTGATCGCGCCGACGACATCGGCCTGCTGGCCGAGCACTTTCTGGGCGAGGTCAACCAGTCCGAGGGCGTGGCCAAGCGCTTCACGCGCGAGGCGGTGGCCAAGCTCGAGCGCTACCGTTGGCCGGGCAACGTGCGCGAGTTGCGCAACGTCGTGCAGCGCGCCTACGTGATGACCAATGGCGACACCATCACCGACGAATGGTTGCCGAGCAACAGCCCGGGGATGGCGAGTGCCGCCGCTGCGAGCGCGCCGACGGCATCGATCGCAGAGCCACCGCTGCAAGCTGCGCCGGCGCAGAACGGCAACACGATCACGGTGCAGGTCGGCACGTCGATCGCGGAGGCCGAGCGCCAGCTGATCCTCGCCACGTTTGCACACTGCGGGCACAACAAGGAGCGCACCGCAGCCGCGCTGGGGATCAGCTTGAAGACGCTGTACAACCGATTGAAGGAGTTTGCCAACGACGCGCGCGAAGGCGAAGCACCCACGCGCACACGTTGAAACCATTGCGTGCGTCCTCGATGGCGCATGCAATGGGCATGGCGATTGCCGCTCTTTGGATGCCCAAAGCCGGGGGACATCGGCTTGGTTCCATCCACTTCGAGACAGGAGCAGTCATGACCAAGTTCAAAACCATCGCAGCGAGCACAGGTGTGGCGCTAGCCGTCGCCGCGGGTCTGGTGTACGCGCAGACAAGCGGCACGGACTCCAGCAGCAGCAACAGTTCGAGCCCCAACTCGTCGGCCGGCGCACAGGCGCCCACATCGCCGAGCATGTCGGCGCCATCGAACAGCACGCCGACATCGCCCAGCGACAGCGCGGCACCGAGCACGACTTCGCCAAGCACGACGACGTCGCCGAGCACGACGACATCGCCGAGCACGACCGACAGTGCAGCCCCGAGCACCAACAGCATGGGAGCGTCGCCATCGACGAGCGGCAGCTCGACGATGGGCACCGACACCGAACGCGCCGCACGCAGCGACCGCGGCTAGACGCCCGTTCGATTGAACATCCGGCCCCGGGACCTAATGGTCTCTGGGCCTTTTTCTTGAGTGCGCTATACCGTTGCGCTAGAGCAGTGGACCTGGATCACGGGTTGATGCGCCAGATCGTGTTGCCGACATCGTCGGCCACCAGCAACCCACCGCGCGTGTCCACCGCGACTCCCACCGGACGCCCGTACGCCTCGCCTTCGGGACTCAGGAAGCCGGTCAGCAGGTCGATCGGCATGCCGGTGGGTTTGCCGTTGGCGAAGGGCACGAACACCACCTTGTAGCCATTGCGCGGTTTGCGGTTCCACGAGCCGTGCTCGCCGATGGCCATGCCGTCGACGAACGGCGCCGGCAGCTTGCTGCCCTGCAGAGAAACCAGGCCGAGCGGCGCCACGTGCGTGCCGAGCGCGTAGTCGGGCACTCTTGCCTTGGCCACCAGATCGGGCCGCGGCGGCTTGACGCGATCGTCGACGTGGTGGCCGAAGTAGCTGTACGGCCAACCGTAGAACGCGCCATCGAGCACGCTCGTCAGGTAGTCGGGCACCAGGTCGCTGCCGAGTTCGTCGCGTTCGTTCACCACGGTCCACAGCGCGCCGGTGTTCGGATCCCATGCCATGCCGTTGGGGTTGCGCAGGCCGGTGGCATACAGGCGCTTGCTGCGCTGCTGCACGTCGACCTCCCAGATGGCGGCGCGGCCTTCTTCCTTGTCGATGCCGTTCTCGGCCACGTTGCTGTTGGAACCCACCGTGGCGTACAGCTTGCGGCCGTCGCGGCTGGCGATGATGTTCTTGGTCCAGTGATGGTTCAACGCGCCGCCAGGCAAGTCGGTCACCGTCTCGGGCGTTCCGCTGGCCCGCGTGGCACCCGGCGTATAGGCATAGCGCACGATGGCGTCGGTGTTGGCCACGTACAGAGCCTCGCCGACGAGCGCCATGCCGAACGGCGACTTCAGGCCTTCGACGAACGGCGAGCGCGTCTCGGCCACGCCATCGCCGTCGCCATCGCGCAGCAGCGTGATGCGGTTCGCGCTCGGCGTGCCGGCACCGGCCTTCTTCATCAGCTGCTTCATGACCCAGCCCTTGACGCCCTTGCCATCCTCGGGGCGCTCGGGCGCATTGGACTCGGCCACCAACACATCGCCGTTGGGCAGCACCAGCAGCCAGCGCGGATGCGACAGGCCGGTGGCGAACGCGCTCACGCGCATGCCGTTGGCGGCCACCGGTGTCTTGCCGGCGGGCCAACTGCCGGCCGTTGCCACGTGCACGGTGGGGATCAAGGTCTTGTTGGGCGGCGGCAACTGAGGCTGCGGGCCTTCGCCAGCGGTGGGCTGGCAGTCGCGCGGTTTCGCCGCAGCCGGCGAGACCGACCCACGCGAGCGCGCACGCGGCAACGCAGCAACGAGCGAACACGGCTGTGGTCATTTTCTGCACCTTTGTGCGAACACCCTCGATGCGGCAATCCGCATACCGCCGGCGGCGCATCAACCGCTGAGCCAGCCGGGCAGGCGTTGCACCACAGCCATCAGCAGCACGCCTTGCAGCGTGGTCCAGTGCCACAGCAGCGCGCTGCAGTCGATGCTCGATCGCGCATGCGGCCGCAACAGGCGGGCGCCGGTGCGCACCATCAGATAGACGCCGATCAGCGCAAGCGCGACCGCGTGAACGAGCTGCAAGCCGATCAGTGCACCGACCGTCGCGCTCCAGGCTTCGGCGCTCGGGTTGAGCCCTGCGGCATCGAATGCGTGCCACATCCACACGCAACCGGCGACACCGGCGAGCGTGGCGAGCCCGATCGCGATCATCGTCAACGGCAGCGAACGGCCCCGCGCGACCCCGCGCTGCGCCCACGCGATGGCAGCCGAGCCGGCCAGCAACGCCAGCGCCGCTGCCCACAGCGGCGCCACCTCGGGCAGGCGGGCGCCCGGCGGCGGGCAGACGGTGGCTTGCAGCGACACGTGCACGTGCGCGAACAGCACCGAGGCGAACACCGTGGCATCGACCACCAGCAACACCATCGTGCCCCACCAGGCATGCGTGCCGCGGCCGTGCACGCGCACCGGCACCCGCACGCCGGCGCCGATCGCGCCAGGCGACAGCGTCGGCACGCGATCCAGCTGCCAGGTCCAGCGCACGATGCCGAGCAATGCCAGCACGCCGCAGGCCCACGCGGTCCAGGTCCAGCCGACAGTGAGCAGCAGGAAGAATCCGGCCGTGCCGGCCGCCGCGAGCACCGGCCACCAGCTGTCGCCCGGCAGCGGCAGCACATGCCAGGGTTCGGCGCTGGTTGCCCGCGTGGCCAGCGTCTCGCGGGCGCCGGTCACGGTACCCGGCAGCCAGTGCTGCCCGGCCGGCACCTCGTGCATCAATTGGGGGTCGGTCCACAACGGCGCGTTCGAGTGCACTTGGGGCACGCTGCGCGTGCCGTAGTGGCCGTTGGGCAGCCATTCGAGCGTGGGCCCGCTCCACGGGTTGCCGTGCTCGCGCTTGCGGCGCCGCAGCGTGCGCGCCAGGTCGACGAAGAATCCGGCAAAGCCGGCGGCCAGCATGAACGCGCCGATGGTCGAGGCCAGGTTCCAGCCCGACAGACCGAGCTCGGGTGCATAGCTGGCCACGCGCCGCGGCATGCCGAGCAGCCCGGCCACGTGCATCGGAAAGAAGGTGAGGTTGAAGCCGACGAACATCAACCCGAAGATCCAGCGCGCCGCACGCTCGCCCATGCAGTGGCCGTTGACCAGGGGCACCCAGTGGTACACCGCGGCGAGCATCGGAAACACCATGCCGCCGATCAACACGTAGTGCAGGTGCGCGACCACGAAGTGCGTGTCGTGCGCCTGCCAGTCGAAGGGCAGCGCCGCGAGCATCACGCCGGTCAGGCCGCCGAGCACGAACAGCGCGAAGAAGCCGAGCAGGAAGAGGGCGCTGGCGGTGAGCGTGACGCGGCCCTTCCACAGCGTGGCGATCCACGCGAACACCTGGATGCCGCTCGGAATCGCGATCACCATGCTGGCGGCCGACACCAGCCACAACGGCAGCGGCGCCAGCCCGGCGGTGAACATGTGGTGCGCCCACAGCGCGAAGCTGATCACGCCCACCGCGATCAGCGCCGACACCACCCAGCCCTGGCCCACCAGCGGCGTGCGCGCCACCACCGGGATCATCATCGACACCAGGCCGGCAGCCGGCAGGAAGATGATGTAGACCTCGGGATGACCGAAGAACCAGAACAGGTGCTGCCACAGCAGCGGATCGCCGCCGCGCTCGGCGATGAAGAACGGCCAGTCGAATGCGCGCTCCAGTTCGAGCAGCGCGGTGCCGGCAATGATGGCCGGGAAGGCAAACACGATCATGAAGCCGGTGACCAGCATCGCCCACGCGTACACCGGCATGCGCGCCAGCGTCATGCCGGGTGCGCGGGTGAACAGGATGCCGATGATCAATTCGACCGCGCCGGCAATGGCCGAGATCTCGATGAAGCCGATGCCGAGCAGCCAGAAGTCGGCGCCCAGCCCGGGCGAATGGGCCTTGCTGGTGAGCGGCGGGTACATGAACCAGCCGCCGTCGGGTGCGACGCCGAAGAACAGCGTGACGAAGAAGGCCAGCCCGCCGAATGCGTAGGCCCAGAACGCGTACGCCGACAGGCGCGGAAACGGCAGGTCGCGCGCGCCGAGCATCGCCGGCAGCAGGAACACCGCGATCGCCTCGACCACCGGCACGGCAAACAGAAACATCATCACGGTGCCGTGCATCGTGAAGATCTGGTTGTACGTCTGTTCCGACAACCAGCGGTTGTCGGGGACCGCGAGCTGCACGCGCATCAGCAACGCCAGCACCCCGGCCAGCACCAGGAACAACAAAGCCGTGGCGATGTAGAACAAGCCGATGTGCACGTTGTTCACCGAGCGCATCAGCCGCCAGCCGCGCGGCGGCGTCCACGCGCGCTCCAGCATGCGCAACTCGTCGTCCGGTCGCGGCAGGGTGTTCGGCGGGGTGTGCGCCGCGGTGTCGGAGGTCTCGGCGGCGCCGAACGGCGCTTCGACGGGCCGCGAACCGATCGAGCCGTGCCGGCTCATCGCAGCGTGGCCAGGTAGGCCGCCAGCGCCGTGAGCGTGGCGGCGTCGAGGTGCGAGAACGAGGGCATGTGCGCGCCCGGCTTGAGCGACTGCGCCTCGCCGATCCACAGGCGCAGCGTCTGCTCGTTGTTCGGCAGCCGCATCGCGGCCAGCGTGGCGCGGCTGGCCACATGGCTGAGGTCCGGGCCGAGCCGGCCCAACGACACGCCGGCGATGCGATGGCAGGCCGCGCAACCCGACGCCAGGAACGCATCGCGACCAGCGCGCTCCAGCGGTGCATCGGGCTCGCGCGCCGGCGCGCGCTGCTGCTGCAGCCACGCGTCGAACTGCGCCGGCTCCGACGCGATCACGCGCAGCGCCATGCGCGTGTGCTGTTCGCCGCAATACTCGGCGCAGGCGCCGTCGAACACGCCGTGTTCACTGGCGCTCAGCACGAGATGCGTCTGGCGCCCGGGCACCAGGTCCATCTTGCCGGCGAGCTGCGGCACCCACAGGCTGTGGATCACGTCGGGGCTCGACAGCGACAGCCGCACGGTGCGGCCGACCGGCAGGTGCAGTTCGTTGGCGGTGACGATGTCGACGCCGCCGGCCGGGTCGGGATAACGCAGCTCCCACCACCACATGCGTGCGGTGACGCCGATGAGCAGCGCATCGACCGGCGCCGGCGCCGTCAACGCGTGGGCGCGGCGCACGCTGTCGATGAGCAGAGGCACGAGCAGCAGCACCGGGAACACCACGCCGCCACCGAGCAGCCACACTCGCGGCGCGATCGGTCGAGCGGATCGTGCGACGGCGAGCCACAGCAGCAGCATCACCGCACCGAACACCAGCGTGCCGCCGATGAACAGCGCGCGCGTCAGAGTCGCGATGCTGTCGGCGACCGGGCCTGCGGCATCAAGCGGCATGGTGAGCCTCGAAGGGGATGACGCCGCGGTGGATCAAGAAGCGTTCCCTGCATCGTCACGAACCCCGCGCCCTCATTCATTGGCTGCGACGTTTGCGCCGCGGCAAGCTTTGCTGCAAGCGTTGCCGCGCCGCGCCGATGCAGCAAGTCGAGGCAGGCACGGGCGATGCCCTCGGGAAGCAGATGCTCTCCGATGAATCACCGACGTCGTTTCCCGCCATCGCTCCGCGGCGCTGGGCCGGGCCGGGCTTCGTGGGCCGCGTGCTCATCGTGGCGGCCATCGCGCTGCTCGCGCTGTTGATCGTTCACCTGCGCGAGGTGGTGGTCCTGGCCTTCGGCTGCGTCTTGGTCGGCGTGGCGCTGCGCAGCGGCTCGTCAATGGTCAAACGAGTGGCTCGGCCTCAGCGCACCGCGTCGCGCTGGCCGGCGTGGTGATCGGCCTGGCGCTTGATGATCTGCGTCGGCATCTGGCTGCTCGGCGAGCCGGTGTCGGAGGAATTCGGTGCGCTTGCGCGTGGCGCTGCCCAAAGGCCTCGAGGCGATCACGCGTTGGCTCAACTCGCACTCGATCGGCTTGTGGTTGCTGCAATGGTGGCGATGAGGCCGATGGCGATCTGGAGTGGACCCGCGTCGCCGGTCTGTTCGGCAGCGCGGTGGGTGCCATCGGCTCGGCCGTGTTGATGCTCGTGGTGGGCATCTACCTCGCCGCCGATCCCGACCTGTACCGTCGCGGCGTGCTGCACCTGGTGCCGTATCGCCACCGTGCGCGCGCGAACCGCGCGCTGGGCGATGCCGGCATCGGACTGTCGCGCTGGTTGATGGCGCAGGGCATCGCGATGCTCGCGGTGGGCGTGACTGACCGCCGCTGGCCTGGCGGCGATCGGCATGCCGCTGGCCGTGCCGCTGGGCATCATCGCCGGCGTGCTGGAGTTCATTCCGTTCTTCGGCACCTTCGGCGCGGGCGCGTTGATCGTGCTGCTGGCGTTCACGCAGGGCGAGATGCAGGCGCTGTACGCCGTGCTGGTGTGCCTGGCGGTGCAGCAGGTCGAGGGCTATGTCATCCAGCCGATCGCTCAGCGCTGGGCGATTGCGCTGCCGCCGGCGCTCGGCCTGATCGCGGTCATCGTGTTTGGCGTGGTGTTCGGCCCGCTCGGCGTGGTGTTCGCCGTGCCGCTGATGGTGGTGATGATGCTGTTGGTGCAGCGCCTGTATGTCGAAGGGGCGCTCGGCGACGGCGCCGGCGCACCGGCGCGTGTCGGCGGCGAGCCCGCCGCACGGGAGTCTCAATTGCCGAGCCCGGCCACGCCGCATCGCAACGAAGATCAGTCGCCGATCACGCGGAGATCTGCATGAGCGCCGCGGCGACTGCGCGCGTCGCCGATCGTTCCAGATGACGCGCATCTCGACGCCACGCCATGCGCATCGCCTACGTCACCGAAACCTATCCGCCGGAAGTGAACGGCGTCGCACTGACCGTGCAGCGTTGCGTGCGCCACATGCGGCGGGCCGGGCATCAGGTGCTGCTGGTGCGCCCGGCGCAAAGCGGCGAGTGCGTGGCGCGCGAGGCGCAGGAGTGGCGCACCCGCGGCATGCGCATCCCGATGTATCCCGACCTGCGCATGGGCCTGGCCACCGCGTCGACGCTGCGCCGCGGCCTGCGCGATTTCGCCGCCGAGCTGGTGCACGTGGCGACGCAAGGGCCGCTCGGCCGTGCCGCGGTCGCTGCGGCGCGTGGCCTGGACGTGCCCGTGACCAGCGACTTCCGCACCAATTTCCATGTGTACTGCCAGCACTACGGGTTTGCGTTCGCGCGCGGCCTGGTGATGCACTACCTGCGCACCTTCCACAACCGCACCGCAGCCACCTTCGTGCCGTGCCGCGCGCTGCAGGCGGAGTTGACCGGGCACGGCCTGCAGCGCGTCGAGGTGATGAGCCGCGGTGTCGATGCGCGGCTGTTCTCTCCCGAGCACCGCAGTGCCGAGCTGCGCCGCCACTGGAACGCCGCCGACGACGCGCCGGTGCTGCTCTACGTGGGCCGCCTGGCCTCGGAGAAGAACGTGCCGCTCGTTTTGCGCGCGTTCGACGCCGTGTTCGCGCGCCGGCCCGATGCCCGCCTGGTGGTGGTGGGCGACGGACCGTTGCGTCGCGGCCTGCAGGCCAGCCATCCCCACGTGCACTTCGTCGGCTTGCAGCGCGGCAGCGAGCTCGCGGCGCATTACGCCAGCGCCGACGTGTTCCTGTTTCCGAGTCTGAGCGAGACCTTCGGCAACGTCACGCTGGAGGCACTGGCCAGCGGGCTCGCGGTGGTGGCGTTCGATGCCGCTGCGGCCGGCGAACTGATCCGCGACGGGCGCAACGGCCTGCTGGCGCATGCCGGCGACGAACCGGCATTCGTGCAGGCGGCCTGCCGTGCCGCAGCGAGCGATCTCGGCGCGTTGCGCGCCCGCGCGCGGCAGACCGCACTGGCGAACGATTGGGAGCCAGTGCTGCACCGGTTCGAGCTGCGGCTGGCCGAACTGGCGCAGCCGATCGAAACCTTCGGCCATGCAAGTCTGGCTTGAGCGCACGCGCGCACGCTGGGTCGACCGCGACCAGCGTTGGGCGCGCGCCTGCCACCGCATCGCCAACTGGCCGCCCGGCCTGCTGGGCTTGTTGCTGGCGAGCCGGCTCGGCGACGGGCCGGCTTGGTACGCGCTGATCGCGCTGCTGCCGCTCGTCGGCGGGCCCATCGGCACCGCGTGCGCGCTGCAGATGGCCGGTGTCGGCTTGCTCAATCTGGCGATCTATCGCTACGTGAAGCAGCGCACCTGCCGCCCGCGACCCTTCGTGGCGTGCCCGGGCATCCGCGCATGCACGTCGGCTCTCGACGACTTCAGCTTCCCGAGCGGCCACACGCTGCATGCGGTGTCGTTCGCCGTCGTGCTCGGCTACCACTATCCGTGGGCGGTGTGGGCGGTCGGACCGTTCGCGCTGCTGATCGCGGCCTCGCGCATGGTGCTGGGGCTGCACTATCCGAGCGACGTGGCCGTGGGCGCCGCGATCGGCGTGGTGAGCGCGACCGCCGTGCTGATGGTGAACTGAGCGGCCTCGATCGTCAGGACGCGAGCAGCGCGGCGTCGTGCAGCCGCTCGGCCATGGTGCCGAGCGTGAGCGGCTCGCGACCCTCATCGACCGCCTGGGCCACCAGGCGCAATGCCGACTCGCGCACCGCGCGGTGCTCGACATCGCTCGGGTGCAGTTCGAAGCGCATCCAGCCGCGCCGCCGCTCCTCGTACGCGACCAGCGCGTTCCAAGGGCGCGACACGGCACGGCGCCAGGCCGCGCGCGTGCTGTAGACGATGCTGCGCGCATGCAGCACGCGCACCGGCTCGTCGGCCATGCCGTAGGGCAAGGCGAACAGCGACGTGCGCGTGCAGGTGTAGCCGAACGGCTGGCGCAGCAGCGCGGTCCAGGTGCCCTCGCTGAGCAGCCAGGCCGGCGCGACGAAGCCGCGCACCGGCCACTCGCGGCGCGCGAACCAGCGCCGGCCGGCCTTCAGCCGCCGGTTCGCCTCGGCGCGATCGAGTGCAGCGAACTCGCCTTCGTCGTCGGTGTACCAGTGGCGGCGCACGCGCTCGAACCAGTTGCGCGGCGGCGGACCGTCGTCGGTGTGCGTCAGGCCATGCAAGGCCAGCTCGTCACCGCGCTGCAAGCGCCGGTGGATCCAGCGCTCGAACCCGGCGTTCGACGCTTGTCCGTGGTAGTACGGCACCACCAGCAGCGTGAACGACAGCGGCGCGATGCGCTCGAGCTCGGCGAGCAGCGCCTCGCAGCGCGCCTGCGTGGCCGGCGCCACGTCGTGCACCGTCACGCTCATGGCGTAGCCGTTGTCCTGCGCCGCCGGCACGGTGTCGAGCGGGTTCATCTCAGCGCGCGTTGCGGAACTGCTGCCGTCGTTCGATCGCGCGCGCATAGCGGCGCTGCAACGCCGCCAGCACCAGCGTCCAGTCGTGACTGCGCGCCCGCGCCAGTGCGGCGTGCACGCTGGCGCGATTGGAGATGAACACCTCGGCGATCGCTTCCGCCCAGTCGTGCGGGCGGCTCGAATCGACGGCGAGCCCGCAGCCGTCGGCCACAGTCTCGCTGAGCCCACCGGCATCGCGCACCACCACCGGCGTGCCGCAGGCCATGGCCTCCAGCACGGCCAGGCCACCGGTCTCCTGGTCGCCGGCGTGCACGAATGCATCGACGCTGGCCATCGCCTTGGCCACCTGGGCGGGTGCGGTCTGGAAGTCGAGCACGTGCACCTGCTCGCCGGTCGGCGGCTGCGGTCCCGCGCCGAGCGCGAGCAGGTGGTAGCGCGGGCCCAGGCGCTGCACCGCCTCGACCAGCTGCGGCAGGTTCTTCTCGGGCGCAAAGCGGCCGGCGTACAACAGCAGCCGCGCATCGGCCGGCAGGCCGAGCGACCCGCGCCAGCGTTCGTCTCGCGCGTGCGGCGAGAACACCCGCGTGTCGACGCCCAGCGGTTGCACCTGCACGTGCGTGACGCCGAGCGCCTGCAATCGATGCTGCATCGCTGCGGCTGGGCGCGAGCACGACGTCGAAGCGGTCGCACAAGCGGCTCAGGTAGCGGTTGATGCGCTGCTCGGCGCGGTGCGCCAGCGCCTGCGAACGGCGCGCACCGAGCAACGGACGGCGCGCGATGGTGTGCGCCGCCAGCGTGGCGACGTCGCTGTGGAAGAACAGCACGGCCGGCACGCCGCACCAGCGCGCCGCATCGATGGCGGCCCAGGCCAACCGGTACGGATCTCCCGCTTCGATCACATCGGGCCGTTGCGAGGCGATCAGCCGCGCCGCTGCGGCGCGCCGCCAGGGCACGCGATAGCCACCGCTGAAGGGCAGCGGCACGCCGCCACAGTCGACCATGCCATCGCCGCGCGCGCCCGGCGCCACCAGCGTGTGGCGCCAATGCCCCTCGCGCATGAGCTGCGCGCGCTTGGCCATCAGGTAGCGGCGCACGCCGCCGCCGTGCGCGCTCCAGAACATCGTGGTGTCCACGAGGTGCAGCGGCGCTTCCCCACGCACGTCTGACATGGTCAGTCGGTCCCAGCAACGTGCATGCCGCGGGCGCCTGCGACGGGCACGCAACCTGCCGGCATGGGGTTCGTCGGCATGGCAGCGTGGTGCATGCCGTTCAACCACCGCATGGCCTGTTGAAGGATGTGAGACATGATGAACGTCACCAAATCGTCAGAAGTGATCGACACGCTGAACGATCTGATCGAAACCTGTAAAGACGGCGAGTACGGCTTTCGCGTGAGCGCGGAGCAAGCCAAGTCGAGTTCGTTGCGGTCGAACCTGTTGGCGCGATCGTCGGAGTGCGCGACCGCTGCCGACCAGTTGCGCGCACACGTGGTGCAGTTGGGCGGCAAACCGGAAGACGGCGGCTCGGCCCTCGGTGCGATGCAGCGCGGCTGGGTGGCCGTGAAAGCCAAGCTGTCGACCTACGACGACCTGGCCGTGCTGGAGGAGTGCGAGCGTGGCGAGGATGCCGCATTGGCAACCTATCGCGATGCGCTGGAGCGCACGCTGCCGGCACCGATCCGCAACCTGATCGAGCACCAGTACGAGGGCGCCAAGCGCAATCACGACCAGGTGCGCCGCATGCGCGACGCGCTGCGTGCCACGCAGAAGAGTCCATCGTGAAGCACCTGGCCGGCTCGCTGTGGTGCGTCGCGATGCTGGCGTTGGCGGCAGGCTGCGAGCCCACCGGCACGCCGCCGAAGCCCAAAGCAGGCGAGGTCGCGCCCAAGGCCGCTGAGCGGGCCAACGGCACGTCGCAGGCACCGGCCGTGGACGGTGCCGTGCGCGCCGATGCGCGGGCATTGCGCTGGGTGGCCGACCCGGTCAAGCCCGGCCCCGTCGGCGCGACCGGCCCGCTCAGCGCGGCCGAGCGCAGCTTCATCAACGAAGCGGCAGGCATCGGCTTGTACGAGGTCGAAGGCGGGCAGATGGCAGCGGCCAAGGGCACGCAGCCGGCCGTGCGGGCCTTCGGCACGATGCTCGTCGCGCAGCACCGTGCCTCGTACGGTGAACTGCAGGTGGTGGCGCGCGCCAACGGCATCACGCTGCCGATCAACGTGGAAGCCGACAAGCGCAGCAAGCTCGACCGCCTGGCCCAACTCACAGGCGCGGCGTTCGATCGCGAGTTCGTGCAGACGGTCGGCATCGCCGACCACGAGGCTGCAGTCGCGCGTTTCACGGCCGTTGGACGGGATGTGCGCGACCCGTCGCTGAAAGCCTGGATCGACAAGACGCTGCCGGCCATGCAGGCCCACCTGCAAGAAGCCCGACAGCTGCCGATGCAGCCGCCGGGCTGACGTCGGGGTGTCAAACGGCCGGAGCAGGCCGCGCATCCAGGCGCGGCCGCTGGTTGGGTTTGGGTGGCAGGTGGCGCTCGGCCGTCGGCGTGGCGCCTGCGCTGCGGCAGCGGCACGATGCAGGCCCAGCGCCAGTCCGGGTCGCCGGAGTCGGCGGCCGACAGATGCACGCTGCAGCGCACGACGCGCCCATCGCTGCGCCGCAGGTGCGCGACCAGCGTCGCCGCATTGCCATCGAACAAGGCCTGCTGCAGCCGCGGCACATCGGCCGCCACGAACAGGCGCGTCAGCGGGCGATCGCGCTGCGCGTCGTCGGCGTCCTCATCCAGCGTGCGTGCCAGCGCCAGCGGCATGTTGCGCAGCGTGTAGGGCGGCAGCGCACTGAACGGCACGGCGATCACGGAGCCGCTGTCGAGCAGCCCGCGCAGCACGGCCGCTTCGCGCGCCTGCTGTTCGAGCGCCTGCAGCTGCGAGCGCGCCACCGGCACGGCCCAGTCGGCGCTTGCCGCGGCACTTTGCTGCTGCTGTGCCGCCATGCGGCGCAACTCGACTTCGCGGCGATGGTCGTTGACGGCTTGCACCGCCTCGCTGAGCGATCGCGGCGTGGCCTTCGGGGCCGGAGATGACTCGCTTGTCGGGCGCGGCGCAACTTGCAATGAAATGTTATCGGGTGTAGCTGTGAGTGTCATGTGGGTGGGCCCTGTGGGGTCGGCGCGTGATGTAGAGCACATTGCGTGCCGGGCGGCAGAGCAAGCGCCGGCGCGGCCGGGTCACGCGGCTCACGCGCGCTGCGGCTCGGTTGCTGCAAGAACTGCGCGCCGCGCGCAGGAATGACCATGGCGAGACGCCCGCCGCGCCCGCGCGTGCCCTCTTGACAGCGTGCGCCGCGGTTGATCCACGCGCGCTCGCAGACATGCCCCGCAGACGCTGCTGCCAGCGGCCAAAGCCGCATCGGCATGTGGTTTGCCTTTTTCGCTCCGCCTTTGCCAAAAAAATCAATCGAGTGAACCCGCCATGACGGCGCTGATCGTGTTCTCCCATCTGCGCTGGGGCTTCGTCTATCAGCGACCGCAGCACCTGATGACGGCGCTGGCCGAGCGGCTGCCGGTGTTGTTCGTCGAAGAACCGGTGCACACGCATGGCGCCGCGCACCTGGAGTGCCGCGTGCTGGGCCCGAACCTGCGGGTGCTGGTGCCGCACACGCCATTGCACGGCATGGGCTTTCACGACGAGCAGATGCCGGTGTTGCAGCGCTTGCTGGATGCGCATTTGCGGTTGATGAACCTGAGTGACTTCGGGGTCTGGTTCTGCACGCCGATGGCTCTGCCGCTGGCAGCGAACTGGCAGCCCGCGTGTCGTGGTGTACGACTGCATGGACGAGCACGCCGCACTGCAAAGTGCGCCGCCGTTGCTGCAGGAGCGCGAGGCGGCGCTGCTGAAGATCGCCGACCTGGTGCTGACCAGCGGCCCATCGCTGTACGAAGCCAAGCGCGCGCTGCACCCCAACGTGCACTACCTGCCGAGCACGGTCGACGCCGAGCATTTCGCACCACTTCTGCGCCCGGTGCACGACGGCGAGGCGGCTGCGGCCGTGCGGCTGATGCATCCGATCGCGCGGCCACGGCTCGGCTACTTCGGGCTGATCGACGAGCGCATCGACTTCGAGCTGATCGATGCCGTGGCCGCGGCGCGGCCGCAGTGGCAGCTGGTGATGGTGGGCCCGATCGTGCGCGTCGACCGCCGCTCGGTGCCGCGCCGCCGCAACATCCACTGGATCGGCCAGCAGCCGTACCAGCGGCTGCCGCGCCTGCTGGCGCTGTGGGACGTGGCGCTGATGCCTTTCGCGCACAACGACGGCACGCGCTTCGTCAACCCGTCGAAGGCGCTGGAGTACATGGCCGGCGAGAAGCCCGTGGTGTCGACGCCGCTGCCCGACGTGGTGTCGCTGTATGGCGATCTGATGCGCATCGCGCGGCGACCGCGCGAGTTCGTCGATGCCTGCGCGGCCGTGCTGGCCGAAACGCCATGGCAGCGCAGCGAGCGCCTGGTGCGCGCCGCCGGCACGGTGTACCGAACCTCCTGGAAGGCCCATGCACGCCATGTGCTGGGCCTGCTGAGCGAGCACCTGGCCGACCACGACGACCCCAGCGTCGAGCACACCGCCGTGGCGTCCGTGCTGCGGGCGCCGGCCTTGCACCGCTGGGGCGCTTAGTGGCGGCGCCGTTGGCGGTGGTGACCGGCGGCGCAGGGTTTCTCGGCAGCCACTTGTGCGACCGCCTGATCGAAGCGGGCTGGCGTGTGCTGGCCGTGGACGACTTTTCCACCGGGCATCCACAGAACGTGCAGCACCTGGAATCGCATCCGCGCTTCCAACTGCTGCGCGGCGACGTGACCCAGCCGCTGCCGGCGCACGTCGCCGAGGCCGAGCGGCTGTACAACCTGGCCTGCCCGGCGAGCCCGAGCCGCTATCAGCGCGCGGCGGTGCAGACCACGCTGACCAGCGTGCTCGGCGCATGGCAACTGCTGGCGCTGGCCGAACGCACCGGCGCGCGGGTGTTCCAGGCCTCGACCAGCGAGGTCTACGGCGACCCGCTCGAGCATCCGCAGGCCGAGAGCTACCGTGGCCACGTCAATCCGATCGGCCCGCGCGCCTGCTACGACGAAGGCAAGCGCTGCGCCGAGACCTTGTGCTTCGCCTACCACCTGGAGCGCAAGGTCGCGGTGCGCATCGCGCGGCTGTTCAACAGCTACGGCCCGCGGCTGCGCCCGGGAGACGGCCGCGTGGTCAGCAACTTCATCGAGCAGGCCCTGCGCGGCGAGCCGCTCACGGTGTACGGCACCGGCCTGCAGACCCGGAGCTTCTGCTATGTCGACGACACCGTCGAGGCGATGTGGCGCCTGATGGACGGCGACGTCGAAGGGCCACTGAACATCGGCAGCCCGGTGGAGCACACCATCCTGGAGCTGGCCGAGCTGGTGCTGCGCCTGACGGGCAGCGACTCGCGCATCGAGCACCGCGCGCTGCCGGCCGACGATCCGCATCGGCGCTGTCCCGACATCTCGCGCATGCGCAGCCACTTCGACTGGGAGCCGCGCGTGAGTCTGGAAGACGGCCTGCGCGAAACGATCGAGTACATGCAGTCCGAGCTGCTCACGATGTGACCTGGCGCAGCGCGGCATCCCAGTCGCGCACGAAGCGGTCGATCGAAAAACGTTCGGCGGCCAGGCGGCGGCCCGCTTCGCCGATGCGCCGCGCCTCGGCCGGATCGCGCAGCAACCGGCGCATGCCATCGAGCAGGCGCTCCAGGCGCGTGTCGGTGAGGCCGGTGTCGCCGTCGCGGATCACGCTCGCCAGTTCGGTGGTGGCCAGCGCCACCACCGGCGCGCCGACCATCATCGCCTCGACCACCGCCAGGCCGAGGCTGGTGTAGCGGATCGGGTTGAAGAAGAAGCGGTGCGCGGCGATGCGCTCGGGCAGCCGATCGTTGGGAACGGGACCTTCGCCGCCGCAGTGCTCGCTGCCCAGGCCGACCAGGGTCAGCGGCACCTGCTGCGCGGCGGCGCGGTACACATCGGCGCCCAGCCGCCGGCCGCGCTGGTCGATGTGGTTCACCGCGACCAGACCGCGCGCCAGTTCGCCGTGCCAGCGCACGTCGCGCAGCAGCCGCACGCCGTGCTCGATCACGCGCACCGGCACGTGGCCGCTGTTCCACATCAGCGCGTTGAACGGCGTCACGTGCACCAGCAGCACCTCGGGGTCGTCCATCCAGTGGGGTGCGTCGGTGGGATGCTGCTGCGGCGGATCGTGTTCCAGATAGATGCGAGGGCCGCGCTGCTGCGCCGGGCTGAGCACGCGGTATTGCTCGTCCTCCCACGCCGCGCGCGACTGGAACAGCACGACATCGAAGTCGCCGTGCCGCACCTGGTCGATCGGCGCCTCGTGCACGTTGGCATGCCAGGGCAGGGTGCCGCTGCGCCCGCTGTGGTGCGGCGATCGTTGTGCATCGGTGACCAGCCACAGCTCGTGCGGGACGTGGCTCAGGTAGTGCAGGTAGTTGCCGTGCACGTGCCACGTCAACACCTTGAGCGAGCGCGCGGCCTTGGTCACAGGAACAGCACCCTGAAGTGCAGTGCGCCGCGCAGGCGCCAGTACACCGACAGGAACGGGATCAGTGCCGATGTCGCAAGCATTTCGGTCACGTGTGCGGCATCGCGCCGAGTCGGTCGCAGGCGTTGCCAGGCCAGGCGCAACACCAGCGCGCCGCATGCTGCGCCTGCCAGGCTGGCGGCCCGCGACGCGCCCAACGCCGCGAGCGCCGCGGCCGCTGCGCCGGCACCGACGATGGCGTAGTAGTCCCAGGGCGGCACGCGCCGGATGCGCTCGCGGTACAGGCGCGGATGCTTCTTGTAGAGCAGCGCATCGAAGTAGGTGTTGCGCTGTTGGCGCAGGCACACCCCCCAGGGCTCGCGGCGCACCGGATGCAGCACGCGCGCGCTCTCGCAGCGGCCGATCGGACCGGCCTGCTGCAGCAGGCGGAACTGCAGGTCGGAGTCTTCGCGCCAGGCGCGCAGAAAACGTTCATCGAAGCCCCCGATGCGCTCGAGTGCGTCGCGCCACACGAATGCGTTGGCCGTCACGAACTCGGCGTGTTGCAAGCCCTGCATCATGCGCTCATGGTCGCTCGGCCGCTGCGACGGGCCGCCCTGCAGCGGCACCACGACCCGTCCGGCGAGCGCGCACCACAACGGCCGCGCCGCGAGGGCGGCCGCGCCGTGCGCCAGCCAATCGGGATCGGGGATGGTGTCGTCGTCGGTGAACGCGATCAGCGGCGCGCGCGCGGCGCGCCAGCCCAGGTTGCGCGCGCACGCCGGCCCGCGGCCCGATGCCGGCCGCAGGTAGCGCAACGCCGGCATGCCGTCGCGCGCGGCCAACCGATGCACCACGTCGCGCGCTGCATCCTGGCGGCCGTCGTCGACGACGACGATCTCGTAAGCCTGGGCACCGATCGACTGCCGGCACAGCGCCTGCAGGCAGCGCTCCAGCAGCGCCGGCCGCAAATGCGTCGGCACCACCACGCTGATGTGCGGCGGCGCTTCAGCGGACGAGGGGGGTGCCACGGCCGGCTACGCCTTCTCGAGGATGAAGGGGCCGATCGCCAATGCGTCGAGCGGCGTGCAGTAAAGCGCTTCGATGGCGTCGCGCGGCGTGCAGACGATCGGCTCGCCATGCACGTTGAACGAGGTGTTCACCAGCACCGGCACGCCGGTGATGCGCCCGAACTCGCGCAGCAGTGCATGAAAGCGCGGGTTGGTGTCGTGGTCCACGGTCTGCACGCGCGCCGTGCGGTCGGTGTGCCAGGCCGAAGGGATGCGCTCGCCCTGGCCCGGCACCACGTCGTAGACGAACAGCATGAAGGGCGACACGCCGCCGTTGGCGTCGGCCGGCGCGAACCAGCGCGCCAGGTCCTCCTGCGGCACGGCCGGCGCCATCGGGCGGAAATTCTCGCGCTCCTTCAGCGCGTTGAGGCGTGCCTGCATCGCGGGGTCGATCGGCGAGGCGAGGATCGAACGGGCGCCGAGCGCGCGTGGACCGAATTCCATGCGGCCCTGGAACCAGCCGACGATGCGGTTGTCGGCCAGCAGACGCGCCACATCGTGCGCGAGGTCGTCGCTGCGCCGGTACGGCAGCCTGGCCCAACGCAGGTGCTGCTCGATGGCGTCGTCGTCGTAACCCGGGCCCCAGTGCGCATGGTCCATGGTCCAGCGCCGACGCCCGAGCGAGAGGGCGCTGCCGCGTTCCTGCGCATCGATCCACAGCGCCGCGCCGAGCGCGGTGCCGGCATCGCCGGCCGCCGGCTGCACCCACACCGCGTCGAAGATGCCGGCGTCGCGCAACCGCGCGTTCATCACGCAGTTGAGCGCCACGCCGCCGGCCATCGCCAGCTTGGCCTCGCCGCTGGCCTCGCGCAGCCAACGCGCGAGTTGCAGCACGGTGTCTTCCAGCACGTCCTGCAGCGATGCGGCAAGGTCGAGATGGTGCTGCTCCATCGGCGTGCCCGGCTCACGCGGCGGTCCGCACATGCGGGCCAGGTCGAGCGGCAGCACGCGGTATTGCCCGTGTGCGCCGATCTCGATGTGTTCGGCCAGCAGGCGACGGAACTGCGGCGTGCCCAGCGCGGCCAACGCCATCACCTTGTACTCGTCGCTCGAATGCAGGAAGCCCAGGTGCTGCGTGATGCGCTCGTACAGCAGGCCCAGCGAATGCGGCATCTCCACCACGCCGAGCGACTCGTAGCGGTCGCCGCGGTAGGCGCCGTAGGTGGTGGTCGCGTGCTCGCCGCGGCCGTCGAGCGTCATCACCGCGCAGCGTTCGAACGGCGCGGCCAGGAAAGCACTCGCCTGGTGGCACTGGTGGTGATCCACATGGTGCCAGCGGTACGGTGCCTCGGCGGGCTTGATGCCCTCGAAGCGCTTGCGCAGCCGGTGCGGCACGCCGTCGACCAGCTGGCGCGGCGCGTTGATGACGTAAGACAGGAACAGCGGATCCCACGGGCTCTCCCAGGGCGCCGACGGTTCGGCCGCAGGCTCCAGTGGCAGCGCGATCGTGGTTTGCGCGCCAAGCCGCCCGCGCGCGAAGACGTCGGGCCGAAAGCTGTAGGCCACGTGGTTCACCTCGCGCAAGCCGATGCCGGCTTCGGCCAGACAGAAGTCGATCGCCGCGTACGGCAGTTCCCAGGCCGAGAACGGCACCGGCCGCTTGGCATGCTTGATGCGGGAGAAACGTTCCTCCTCGGCGGCAGCGATCAGTTCGCCGTCGACCACGATGGCGGCCGCGGAGTCATGGAAAGCCGCGTTGATGCCGAGCGTGATCATCGGACGGCGCGTCGGATGGGGTGTGAGCAGGTACGGCGTCGTCACGGATCACCCGGTGCGCTCATGGCCATGAGGACTCCCGCATCGGCAACACCATGACCTCGGGAATCACGGTGTCGTCGGGCTGGCTTAGCACGAAGCGCACGGTGCGCGCCACGTCGATCGGGTCTTGCAGCGCGTGCGGGTCGATGTCGGGAAACCGATCGAGCAAGAAGGGCGTGCGCATGCCGCCGGCCACCACCGCCGACACCTTGATGCCTTGCGCGCGCAACTCCGCGTGCAGCGCGTGCGACAGCCCGAGCAGCCCCCATTTGGTGGCGTGGTACGCAGCGGCATTCGGCCACGCGCGCTTGGACGCCGTCGACGCGATGTTGACGATGTGGCCGCCGCGCCGCATCAGCGTGAGCGCGTGCTTGGCCATCAGGAACGGTCCGGTGAGGTTGGTGCGCACGATGCGCTCCCAATCGGTGCTCGGCAGTTCGCTCACCGGCGCCGTGAGGTCGATGCCGGCGTTGTTCACCAGCACATCGAGCCGACCGAAACGCTGGCGCAACGCGACCATCAGCTGCTGCACCTGCCGCTCGTCACCGACGTCGAGCGGCATCGCGATCGCCTGGATGTCGAGCTGGCCGAGCGTGGCGGCATGGTCGCACGCGCGCTCCAGCTCGATGTCGGCCAGCACCACCTGCGCGCCGGCGAGCCCGAGCACGCGGCCGATGGCGGCGCCGAGTCCGCGCGAGCCGCCGGTGATCACGATCACCTTGCCCTTCAGGCTGGTGGGCATCCAGGCCGCGTCGTCCGGCGTGGCGGAGTCGTGGGCAACGGTGTCGGACATCAACGCTCCACGGGCATCGAGGGTGCAGGGCGCGGGCACATGGCGTACCCAGGCGCGCGCGTGCGGTGGATGCGAGCGGTTTGCCGGCACGCGGGTGCGTGGCTTGCCCACCGGCACGCACTCCCGCAACAGCGCATGAGCACCGTCCAACCGACACGCCCGTCCAGCGCGCTGCCGACCGCCGCACGCACCCCCGCGCACTGGCGCGCATTGAGTCCGATGGTGCATCGCGCCTTTCGCTGCCGATGCGCGCGGCCGGTGTTCTTCGGCAACACGCGTTGTGTGTCCTGCGATGCCGAGCTCGGCTACGAGCCGGACAGCGCCACGGTGTGGCCGCTGGAGCCGATCGGCGACGACGGCCTGTATCGATTGCACAGCGACGACAGCGGTGCGCGCTACCGGCGCTGCGCCAACTTCGGCAGCGCCATCGTCTGCAGCTGGCTGGTCGAGGCCGGCGAGGCCCAACGCCTGGCGCAATGCCGGTCGTGTCGACTGAACCGCACGCTGCCCGACTTGAGCCAGCCCGACAACCAGGCCCTGTGGGCCCGCGTCGAGCGCGACAAGCAGCGCCTGGTGGCCTCGTTGATCGCCCTCGGCTTGCCGGTGGCGTCGCGCGCGGTGGAGGATCCTGAACGCGGCCTGGCGTTCGATCTGCTGCGCGGCACCGGTGCGGTCGCGCCGGTGATGACGGGCCACCTCGACGGCGTGATCACGCTGAACATCGACGAGGCCGACGACGCGCGGCGCGAGGCGATCCGCGCGAGGATGCACGAGCCGTATCGCACCGTGCTCGGTCACATGCGGCACGAGTCGGGCCACTACTATTGGACCCGCCTGGTCGAGCGCGGCGAGTGGCTGGAGCCGTTTCGCGCCTTGTTCGGCGACGAGCGCACGGACTACGCCGAGGCGCTGAAGCGCCACCACGACAGCGGTCCGCCTGCCGGCTGGGAGCAGTCGTTCGTCAGCGCGTACGCCAGTTCGCATCCATGGGAAGACTGGGCCGAAACCTGGGCCCACTACCTGCACATTCTCGACACGCTCGACACGGCGTTGAGCTTCGATGTCGACGCCGCACGCTCGGGCCTGCTGCGCGATCCGTTCGGTGCGAGCGTGCTGTTCCGTGGCGGTCCGCCGCCACGCGAGGGCGACGAGCCGTTTTTCCTGGCGCTGATCAACGCCTGGATCGAATTGACCGGCGTGTTGAACGAGCTGTCGCGCAGCATGGGCGAGCGCGACTTCTATCCTTTCGTGCTGTCGGATCCGGCGGTGACCAAGCTGCACCTCGTGCACCGGGTGATGCACGAAGCCGGCCGCGATGGACCGAGGCTGCCCGCCAGCGCTTGATGCCGCGCTAGTGCAGCGGCGAAGGCGGCCTGGCCGGCGGGTCGCGCACCGGCGCCGGCGGCACATTGGCCGGCGGATCGATGATGGGCGGAATCTCCACCGGTGTCGGCACGGGTGGTGACTCAGGCGGGATCGTCGGCGATGGCTCGGGCGTGGAATGCGCGCGCCGCTGCATCACGATGAACGCCCGCGCGTCGTCCATCCAGCGAAAGAGGGCGAGTTCGCGTGCAGTCGAACGCATCGGGTGAATCTCCCGCGCCGACGGACGGCGCTGCAATCAATCGGCAAGCCACGCGCCTGCACACAGGCGCCGGCTTGCACACGCTTGCATCGAGCTGCGGGCAGCGGAGGCGTGTGCGGTCAGGCGTGCACGCGCCGGCGATCGACGGGATCGATGCGCAGCGCCTGCCTGTACTTGGTGACCGTGCGGCGCGCCACGACCAGGCCCTGTTGCGCCAGCATCTGGGCGATCTGCGCGTCCGACAGCGGCGCGGTCGGCTGCTCTTCTTCGATCATGTCCTTGATCAGGCCGCGCACCGCCGTGCCCGAGTAGGAGTTGCCGCTCGACGACGTCATCGCGCGGGAGAAGAAGTACTTCAGCTCGAACACACCGAGCGGAGTCGACATGAACTTGTTGTTGGTGACGCGCGAGACCGTGGACTCGTGCATGCCGGTTTCCTCCGCGATCTCCTTGAGGCCGAGCGGCTTCATCGCCATCGGGCCGAGTTCGAAGAACCGCTTCTGGCGCTTGATGATGGCGCGCGCCACGCTCAGGATGGTCACGAAGCGCTGTTCCACGTTGCGCAACGTCCAGCGCGCCTCCTGCAGGTGGGCGGCCAGCTCGGAATGCTGGCTGGCGCGATGGCGCTGGAACAACTCGGCATAGACCTGGTTGATGCGCACGCGCGGCACCACCGCGGGGTTGAGCATCGCGGTCCACTGGCCGCGCACCTTCTTCACCACCACGTCGGGCGTCACGTACTGCACCTGCGCCGAATCGAAGCGCCAGCCCGGCCGCGGGTCGAGGCGGCGGATGCGGTGGCACACCGCCTCGATCTGCGCCTGCGTGGCGTTGAGCCGCTGCGCCAGCCGCGGCACGTCTTTCGCGGCCAGGCTGTCGAGGTGGTCGGCGACGATGGTGCGCGCCAATTCGCGCACCTCGGGGTCGTCGATCGAAGGCAGTTGCAGCAACAGGCACTCCGACACGCTGCGCGCCGCGACACCGGCGGGTTCGAGCGACTGCACGCGCTTGAGCGCCACTTGCAGCTCCTGCTCGTCGGGCAGCGGTTCGAGATCGCTGTCGTCGCCGATCAGGTCGGTCAGCGGCTGGCGCAGATAGCCATCGTCGTCGAGCGATTCGACCACGGCCTTGGCCAGCGCCATGTCGCGCGGCGGCAGCTGCAGCACGTTGAGCTGGCTGTGCAGGTGGGCGCGCAGACCGGCACGAGACGGCACGAGATCGAGTGCACCGAGTTGCCCGTCCTCGCCGTGGCGCGTGGGCGTGCTGCCGTCGTTGAGCCAGGTCTCGCGCTCGGAGTCGATGCTGGCCGCGGTGTCGTACGACTCGCCAGGATCGTGTTCTTCGAGCTCGGTGCCAGCCGCATCGGCAACTTGTTCGGCAATCTCCACGGGCTCCTGCGCGGCAATCTGTGCCGCCGCGACGCCGGAGGCTGCAGACACTTCTGCAATGTCAGGCTCCTCACCCTCGGCCTCTTCTTGCTCCAGGAACGGGTTGCGATTGACGACTTCGCTCAGTTCGTGCACGAAATCCAGCGACGACATCTGCAATAGCCGCACGGCGTGCTGCAGACGCGGCGACAGGGTCTGCTGTTGGCGGTGGTCAAGTCGGACGGTGGGTTGCATCAAGGCGGCTCCAGCATCGATCTCTGTGACGTTGTGCCGACCAATGCAACGTCCATGCCTCGATCGCGAATCGTCGCGAACGCTTACAAAATGACCAATCCACTGCGCCTGCACGCCTCTGAGGCGCGCATCCGGGCCGAAGGCGAGTGACGGCGCCACGATCGCGTCGCGTCACGGTCCATCAGAGAAGCAATTGCTGCAATTTCGTCGCGGCGCTCACCCGGCACGCGGCATCTCGCTGGCCTGCGTGCAGGCCGGCACCGCGTCGGCGGCGCCGTGCACCGGACCCAGTCGCAGCGCTTCGTCGGCATAGCCGCAGGCGGCACCGAACAGCATGATCTGCGACGAGTAGTACACCCACAGCATGACGACGACGAACGAACCGGCGGCGCCATAACTCGACGCGATGCTGGCACGCCCGAGGTACAGGCCGATCAGGTTCTTGCCGAGCGTGAACAACACAGCCGACACCAGCGCCGAGATCATCAGGCCGCGGTGGCGAAGCGGCCGATCGGGCAGCCAACGCAGCAGCGCGGCGAATGCCACCGCGAGCAGCGCGCCCGAGACAAGCCAGTCGGCCAGCGTGGCGAGCACCGTCAGTTCCGGCCAACGGTGGCCGGCATAACCGGCGAAGCCGGCGATCAAAGCGCTCACCAGCAGCGAGGCCACCGCCAGGAAGCCGAAGCCGAGCAGCAGCGCGAAAGCCGTGACCCGCACACGCACATACGCGTTGACCGGCTTCGACTGCGGCGGGACGCCGGCGATCGCATTGATGGCGCGGCGCAGTTCGGCAAACACGCCGGACGCACCGAGCAGCAGCGTCGCGGCGCCGATCAGCGTGGCGAGCAGGCTGGCGCGCTCCTTCCAGGCCCCGGCGATCATCGCTTCGATCGCACGGGCGGCATCGGGGCCGATCAATCCCTGGATCTGTCCCACGATCTGGCCACGCGCGGCGTCGGCGCCGAACGCCAGCCCGGCCACGGCGATCGTCAGCACGAGCCACGGCGCCAGCGCGAACATCGTATAGAACGCGATCGACGCGCCGAGCTGCGGCCCGCTGCCGTCGATCCAGCGTTTGGCCGCGTGCCATGTCAGCACAACGGGGTAGCGCAGCGGCCCGGGAAGCTTGGGCACTGCGCGCTCGATCCAGTGATCGACGTCCATCGCGGCGGGCTTGCTGCACAGAGCATCGAGGGCGCCTGCCGGCCCGCACCCCAACGCGATCAGAAGTTGAACTTCACGCCGATGCTGCCGGCATCGACGTCCTCGCGGCCGCGGCCGGCGAACCGCATCTGGTGCCGATCCCATTGCGCGACAGCGGCCCACTGCGGCGTGATGTCGTACTGCGCGCCGAATCCGGCCGACCAGCCGAAGCCGTCTTCGTCTCCAACCGGCTCACCGGAAGCGGGGTCGGCGCTCACGGAAGTGCGGCCATAGGTGGTGCCGAGCTTGCCGAACACCTTGAACGCCTGGCTGATTGGCACCGATCCCACGAGGCTCAGGTTGAGGCCATGCGCGCGCGTCGTGCCACCCTGGCGATCGGCCTTGCCCATATAGAGATAGCCGAACTCCACGCCGATCCAATCGTTGTAGGAGCCACCGGTGTAGAGGTGGTACGACACATTGGGATCGTCGCAAGGAAAGCCCGCGCCGCAGGCCAGCTTGTATTCGGGCCAGCCGAGGTTCAAGCCCACGTAGCCCTTGGTCGTGTAGGGCACCCACGACGGGTTGCTGGTCGTCTGGGCCGCTGCCGGTGCGGCCGCGAGGGCCGCGACACACACGGGCAGGGCACCGCATCGGATCCATCCGTTCATCACGTCTCCTTGGGGAACATCGGCGCGCAGCCTGCGCAATGGCGTGTTGCGGCAATGCACATGCCTCGCGACGGTGCGCCCCAGCGGCGACCCGCACTCTCTCGGCACGCCATGTGCCGGTGGCACACGCCATTGACCGACTTGGGAGCTTTGCCATGCGAATCACATCTGTCGTCTGTGCCTGCGCGCTCGTCTTGTCCGCAGCGTTCGCCACTGCATGCAGCCCGCGCGACTCGTCGAGCACGCCGCCTGCTGGCAGCGGCACAGGCTCGCCACCCGCGGGCAGCACCACCATGCCTAGCCCGTCGGCATCGGCGGCCAGCCGCTGACCGACGCGGCTGCCGACCTGCGGCCGCGTCGCGCGCGATGGGCGAAGCGCTGCCGCAGGGGCTCGTGTATGTGAATGACGCCACGCCGGGGATCCGGCGGGTGCGGCGCGGCACCGGTTTTGCATACCGCGACGCCAGTGGCGCGTGGTTGCGCGACCGCGCCACGCTGCAGCGCATCCGCTCGCTCGCGATACCGCCCGCATACAACCGGGTTTGGATCTGCATGCGAGCCGATGGCCACCTGCAGGCCACCGGCCGCGATGCGCGCGGACGCAAGCAGTACCGCTACCACCCCGAGTTTCGCGCGCTGCGCGAGGCGAGCAAGTTTGACCGCCTGGCAGCGTTCGGCCGCGCGCTGCCGCGGCTGCGCTCCCGCGTAAAGCGCGATCTTGCGGCCGCGGCGGGCAACGGACCGCCGACGCAGCATGGGGTGCTGGCCGCCATCGTGCGGCTGCTCGATGCGACCTTCGTTCGCGTGGGCAACGACGAGTACGCACGCAGCAACCAGTCGTACGGCCTCACCACGCTGCGGCGCCGCCATGCCGGTGTGCAAGGCAGCGTGCTGCGCTTGAACTTTCGCGGCAAGAGCGGACGGCAGCACGAAGTGCGCGTGGACGATGTGCGGGTCACGCGCATCGTGAGGCGCTGCCAGCAGTTGCCGGGCCAGGAGCTGTTCCAGTTCGTCGATGGAGACGGCGTGGCGCGTTCGGTGGGCTCGGGCGAGGTCAACGACTACCTCGAGCAGGTGTGCGGCGAACGGTTCACCGCCAAGGACTTTCGCACCTGGCATGGCTCGGTGCAGGCGCTCGACCTGCTGTTGGCCGCAGCGGCCCAGGATGCGACGCGCGGCGTGCACCGCACAGTTCCGCTGAAGCCGGTCATCGCCGAGGTGGCAGCGCGCTTGGGCAACACGCCGGCGGTGTGCCGCAAGGCGTACATCCACCCCGATGTGCTGGCGCTCGCCGCACGTTTGCCCGACAGCGGACTGCCAGAGGCGCCGCGCCGGCGCGGACTCAACGCCGCCGAGTGCCGCTTGCTGCACTTGCTCGAGCCGCGCGTGGCGTGGCGCCGCTCGAGTCGCCGAGGGTCGTCGCGCTAGGCGGTGGCGCTCTCTGCTTCGGGCATCGACGGTGCGTTGGCCGCCGGCGCCGGCACGAAGCGCATCACCTGCGACGCTTCGATCGCCCGCGCGCACTCGTGGTTGGTGGGGCAGGTGGCGTGCTGGCACGGCCGGCATGGCATAGGCTGCGCCAGCACGCGGTGGCGCAGCCGATCCAGCGGCGCCCAGCGTGCCGGATCGGAGCCACAGCTGACCACCACGCTCGGTGTGCCGAGCGCGGCGGCGATGTGCGACACGCCGGTGTCGTTGCACACCACGCTCTCGGCGCCTTCGATCAGCGCGCCGAGCGTCCACAGCGTGGTGCGGCCGCACAGGTTGAGCGGCGCGTGGTGCATGCACGCCGCGATGTCGTCGACCAGGCCGGCCTCGAGCGGCGACCCGGTCAACACCACGGTGTGTCCGCGTTCGGCGATCGCATCGGCGACCTCGGCAAAGCGGCGCGGATCCCAGCGGCGCGACGGCAGCTGCGCGCCGGCGTGCACGCACACGTAAGGCTGCTTGCGCGCATCGGGCCATGCGGCGAGCAGCGCCTCGCGATCGGCGTCGTCAAGCGGAAACTCCAGATGCGTGCCCTGGCGCTGCAGGCCCAGGTGATCGGTCAGCGTCAGCAGGCGCTCGATCTCGTGGCCCTGTTCGGGCCAGCGGCAGAACAGGCCGGAGTCGTCGCTCGGCACCCAGGTGCCCGGCGCGTAGAACCCGGCCATCTGGCGCGCGCCGAAGGCGCCGACCAGCGGGTTGACGATCGAACCGCTGCCATGCAGTTGCACTGCCAGGTCGAAACGGCGCGCCTGCACGCGGCCGAGAAAATCGGGCAGCGCGCGCACGTCGCAGGCCATCTCGGGCAACCCGGGGTGGCCGGAGAACTCGATGAACTCGTCGACATAAGGCAGCCGCAACGCCAGCGTGCGCGCCCACGGCAGGCCGATGAAGGTGATCTCGGCATCCGGGAATGCCGCCTTCAGGGTGCGCAGCGTCGGCACGGCACATAACACGTCGCCGACCATCAAGGCGCGGAACACGGCGATGCGCTGCGGGGGTCCCTCGATCAGTTCCGTCATGCCGTTGATCCTTGAGTTTCGAACTGGGGTTGCCGTGCACCGAGGCGGACCACGGGTGCATCGTTCGGGTGTGCGCGAAGCAGCGCGACGGCCGCGCGCACCACGTCGTCGGGCTGCACTTTCAGCAAACAATCGTGGTGCCCTTGCGGACACTCGCTCTTCAAGCAGTGGCGGCATGGCACGTCGTGGTTCAGCACGTGCGCGCGCACGCGCCACGGCGTGTGCTGCGGATTGGTCAGCGCGTACAGCACGACGACCGGCGTGCCCATCGCGGCGGCGATGTGGGCCGGGCCGGTGTTGTTCGACAGCAGCAGTCGCGCGTCGCCGATCAGCGCGGCCAGTTCGGCCAGGCCGACGCGGCCGACCAGCGTGACCGAGGGCTGGCTCATGCAGCGGCGCGCTTCGTCGATCAGCGGCTGCTCCGATGCGTCGCCGGTGAACACCGGCAGGCAACCGCTGCGCGCCGCGATCGCGTCGGCCGCCGAACCGAACCGCGCCGCCGGATAGCGGCGCGACGCGGCGCTGGCGCCCGGATGCACGACGAAGTAGGGCCGCGTCATCGGCACGCCGGCATCGTGCAGCAGCGTGCGCGCGTGGCGGCGCTGCGGCGCGCTGAGGTGCAGGCGCAAGCGGTCGTCGTCGACCGCGTAGCCGACCGTGGCCACCAGTGCGAGCTGGCGTTGCACCTCGTGGCGCATGCCGCTGCGCACTTCGTCGGTGTCGCGTACCCAATGGCTCAGCAGGCCATACGGGTTCTCGCGGCTGTGCGCCAGGCGCAGCGGGATGCCGGCCATGCGGCACACCAGCGCCGCCGGCAGTGCGCTTTGGGTGCACACGGTGAAGATCACCGCGGCGTCGAAGCGATCGCGCAGCCGGTCGATCAACTGCTGCTCGGTGCATCCGAGATCGGCCCCATTGGCGGCATGTGGCTTGGCCCAGGGCGCGTCGAAGCTCATGACCTCGTCGATTTCGCGCACGCATGCGGCCACCGCGGCGCCGACCGACGACGTGAGCAGCGTCAGCCGCGCGCCCGGCACGCTCTGGCGGATCGCAGCCAGCGCCGGCGTGGTCATCAGCACGTCGCCCGCGTTGTCCAGGCGCACCGCGAGCACGCGTCGCACACGTTGCCAGCGCTCGTCGGCCGCGGGCGCTTCGCTGCTCATGCGTCGAGCCCTGCGGCCGCGGGAGGGGTGTGCGCCACGATCCACGCGGCCGCGGCACCGAGGTCGGCGCAGCGGTGGTGCGGCTCGCGTTGGGGCGTGACGTGCCACACCGTTTCGTTGCCGACGTCGAGCAGCACCGTCGAGCAGCCGGCACGTCGCCCGGCCTCGATGTCGTCGAGGATGTCGCCGACCATCCACGAGCGTGCGAGATCGATGTCGTGCGCGGCGGCCGCATCGCGCAACAGGCCAGGTGCGGGCTTGCGGCACGCACACGCCACCGTCGGTGCAGATGCAGGTGCGTGCGGGCAGACGCACCAGCCATCCAGCCCGATGGCCGCGTCGTCGCGCAGGCGTTGGTCGATGTGCGCACGCAAGGCGTCGAAGGCCGGCCAGGCGATGCGACCGTCGGCCAGGCCCGGCTGGTTGGTGGCGATGAACAGCGCGAAGTTGCAGCGCGCCAGTTGCTGCAGACCGCACAGTGCGTTCGGCGTGAAACGCACGCGTGCCGGATCGGTGTTGTACGGCACGTCTTCGATCAGCGTGCCGTCCTTGTCGACGAAGACCGCGGCGCGGTGCGGTGGCGACGCGGTGCGGGAGGTCATGCAGACATTCCCGAGCGGGCCCGATCGCATCGCGTCGGGTCGACCACGGCACGCGCGGTGTCGCAGAGCCTGGGGTTGCGTCGACACGCTGTGACGCAGCGCCGCGCCTCGGTAGACATCGAGCAGGTCGGTCGCGACCCGGTCCCAGGTGAAGCGCGCCCGCACGCGATGCGCGCCAGCGCGGCCCATCGCGGCGGCCAGCGCAGGGTTGGACCTCAGCTGCTCGAGTCGCTGCGCCAACGCCCGCGGCTCGCGCGGAGGCACGAGGAAACCGGTGACACCGTCGCGCACCGAGTAGCGGATGCCGCCGACGTCGCTTCCGACCACCGGCGTTGCGCAGGCCATGGCTTCCAGCGGCGTGATGCCGAACGGTTCGTACCACGGCGTGCTGACGAACACGTCGGCCGCCAGGTAATAGTGGCGCAGCACCTCGCGTTGCCGCTGGCCGACGAACGACACCGAGGACGCCACGCCGCAGTGCGTCGCAAAGCGTTTCAGGCGCCCGATCTCGGGCGTGCTGCCGTCGTCGGGGTCTGGGCTGTTGCCGCCGACCACCAGCAAGCGCAGCGGCCGGCCGTGATCGAGATGGGCCATCGCCTGGATCACGTTCTCCACGCCCTTGCGCGGCACCATGCGGCCCAGTTGCAGCACGATGAACTCGTCGTCGTTCAAACCCAGTGCGCGGCGCGCCTGCTGCTTGGATCCCGGTCTGAATTGCTCGAGGTCGACGCCGCACGGCACCATCGACAGGCGCGATGCGTCGGCGCCATACGCGCGCATCAGATCGGCTCGGTCTTGCGGACACTCGGCGACGATGCGATCGGCTTCACGCACCACCCGCTGCTCGATGGCGATGCGCTCGAGTGGAAAGCCGTCGTCTTCGCCCTGGTGCTCGCGGCGGATCAATCCGAGCGCGTGGAAGGTCACCACCACGGGCACGCCCAGCAACGCACGCAGGCGCAGTGCGACCCGTGCCGACATGAAGAAGTTGGCGTGGACCACGTCGTAGGGCACGCTGTGCCGAAAAAGTTGCAGGGCCCTCGATTCGAATTCCGCCATGTGCGGCAGCAACTGCTCCTTGGCCACCGGTGCCGCCGGACCTGCGTCGATGTGCAACACGCGCACGCCGGGGCAGACGTCGACCGAGGCCGGCAGATGCGCTGCATCGCGCCTGGTCAGCACGTCGACCGCATGTCCACGTGCGGCCAGCGCGCGCGCGACCTCTGCGACATAGACGTTCTGTCCACCGGCATCGGTGCTGCCCAGTGCGGCGAGTGGCGAAGCGTGTTCGCTGATGAGTGCGATGCGAAGCGGCGATTGCATGAAGGCGGGCAGCGGGGTGCGTGGCGTTTTGGCAAACGACGTACCATCACCGCTGCGCTGCAGCATGCGGCGCGTTCTGCTCGACGCAGTCAGCCGGTCGTGTCGCGTTGCGGCGCCTGGGGCACGACCTCGCGAGCCCACGGCCGCAGCGCGGCGGGCACACGCATATCGGCCGGTGCGACGAAGTCGCAGCGGGCGATGCCGCGCATCTCGTGCGTGGCCAGCGGGAAGCCGCTGCGCTCGCGGTAGTCGACGGGCGCCGTCGGTGCGGGCTGGCTCAAGCGCCGCGCCAGCGCCAGGTCGGCGACCGCCAACGCGCCCACCGCAAGCAGTGCGGCATGGGTCGCCGTCGAGCCGTCGCTGCGCAGCGTGCGTGTCAGCAAGGCGGCATCGAGCACGTCACCGGCCACGCGGGCCCACATCCACGTGCCGGGGCGTTCGCTGTTGAGCAAGGCCACGCCGGTGGCGATCTCGCGCACGCCCACGCTGCGCATCCCCAACGTTCGATCGGGCAGGCCGACAGCGCGTGCCACCTGGCGCGGCGCCAGCAACTGGGCCGCGCCGACGGCGATGCTGAGCCAGCCGAGGCGCGCGCGCCGGCGCGGGCTTGGGGACGGGAAGGAAACATGCCGGGTCCAGTCAGGGTTTGAGCACGACCTTGATGCAGCCGTCCTGTTGTCGCGAAAGGTGCGGTACATCTGCGGCCCCTGCTCGAGACCGACGGTGTGCGTGACGACGAACGACGGATCGATCTGGCCCTGTTCGATGCGCCCGAGCAGGTCGTGCGTCCAGCGGTTCACGTGCGTCTGGCCGGTGCGCAGCGTGAGCCCCTTGTTCATCAGCGCGCCCATCGGCAGCTTGTCGACCATGCCGGCGTAGACGCCCGGCACCGACAACACGCCGCCGGGCCGGCACACATAGATCATCTCGCGCAGCACGTGCGGCCGATCGGTCTCGAGCTTGACCGCCTGCTTGGCGCGATCAAGCATCGAGTCGAGCGAACGCGTCACGTGGGCTTCCATGCCGACGGCGTCGATGCACTTCTCGGGGCCGCGTCCGCGCGTGAGTTCGGCCAGCCGATCGAGCACGCTCTCTTCATCGAAGTTGATCGGAATCGCGCCGCCGGCCTCGGCCATGTCCAGGCGCTCGGGCACACGGTCGATGGCGATCACCCTGCGCGCGCCGAGCAGCACCGCGCTGCGGATCGCGAACTGCCCGACCGGGCCGGCGCCCCAGATGGCGACGGTGTCGGTGGGCTCGATGTCGCATTGCACCGCCGCCTGCCAGCCGGTGGGGAAGATGTCGCCGAGGAACAGCACCTGCTCGTCGCTCAGCGAGTCGGGCACCTTGACCGGACCGCAGTCGGCGAACGGCACGCGCACGTACTCTGCCTGTCCACCGGGATAGCCGCCGGTGAGGTGGGTGTATCCGTACAGTCCCGCGCCGCTGTGGCCGAACACCTGGTCGGCCAACGCACCGTTGCGGTTGGAGCGCTCGCAAGCGGAGAAGTGGCCGCGCTGACATTGGTCGCATTCGCCACAGGTGATCGTGAACGGCACCACCACCCGATCGCCAGCGCGCAACGCCTTGTTGTCCTTGCCGACCTCGACGACTTCGCCCATGAACTCATGGCCCATGATGTCGCCGGACTTCATGCCGGGGAGGAAGCCGCCGAACAGGTGCAGGTCGGAGCCGCAAATCGCGCAGCTGGTGACCCGCACGATGGCGTCGCGCCCCTCTTCGATCGCGGGATCCGGCACGGAATCGCAGCGAATGTCGTGTTTGCCATGCCAACGAAGGGCGCGCATCGACTGTCCTCGTTGTTGTTGCCATGCGGACCGGCGACCGGCAATGCGCATGCCCTGAGGTCGCGGCACAACGTTTGCTTGTGCGCACGCTGCGCGTCGCTCGCATGAAGATCCTGCTCACCGGTGCCACCGGTTTCATCGGCCGCCATTTGCGCCAGGCGCTGCTCGACGCCGGCCACACGCTGCTGTGCACCAGCCGCGAGTACCGCCCGGACGCGCCCGCGCTGCCAGTGGGTGGTGGTGGACTTCGCCCATGTCAGCACCGCACGCTGGTGCGAGCTGCTGGCCGGCGTCGATGCGGTGGTGAACACGGTGGGCGTGTTCCGCGAGCGCGGCGACGCCACCTTTGCCGCTGTGCACGGCACCGGCGCGCGGCGCTTGTTCGTGGCCTGCGTGCATGCCGGCGTGCGGCGTGTGGTGCAGGTGTCGGCGCTCGGGGCCGACGCCAGGTGCACGCAGCACGTTCCACCGAGCAAGCGCGCGGCCGACGAGCACCTGCTGTCGCTGCCTCTCGATGCGACAGTGGTGCAACCTTCGCTGGTGTTCGGCCTCGACAGCGCGAGCTCACGCGCGATGCTGGCCTGGGCCAGCCTGCCGCTGGTGCCGCTGCCTGCGGGCGGCGTGCAACCGCTGCAGCCGGTGCACGTGGCCGACGTCGCCGACGCGGTGGTCGCGCTGCTGCACGCGCGCGATCTCTGGCGCGGGCAGCGCATCGCGCTGGTCGGGCCCGCGCCGTTGACGCTGCGCGACTACCTGCGTGCGTTGCGCGTCGGCCTGGGCTTGCTGTCGTGGCGTGCGTGCACCGTGCCGCCGTCGTGGCTGCCGATCGCGCTGCGCGCGGCCGAAGGGTGGCCGCGCACGCGCTGTTGATCGCGCCGGTGGCATGCTGCAGTGGGCCGGCGCGGCGATGCCACGGCCATGGAGGCGTTGCTCGGTCGGGCGCCGCGCCCGGCTTCGCGGTTCATCGAGCCGAGCATGGCCCGTGAAACACGGAGGCGGGCGCAGTTCGCCTGGCTGCTGCCGCTCGTCGACTCGGGCGCGAAACGATCCGACTAGAGCATGCGGCCGTCGGAGGTGCAGCTCATCGGCAGGCTCTTGAGCATCGGCTCGGCCGCCTTGCACGACGACGGGCGATAGTCTTTGCCGTCACGCTGGTTCGACGCGCAATGCAGGCCCTCTTCCTTCAGGTGCTTGTCTATGCGTGTTGATCGCCTCGCCCTTCACGTCCTCGAAGCGGTTGCCCTGCACCGAGAGGTTTTCGATCACGCCACTGCGGCATGGCGGCTCGACGAGCCATCGCGCACGGTGGCGCGACAACCGCCCGCACGCCGTTGACCGCGGCGCGCTCGACGGTGTTGCCGCGCACGACGATGTTGCGCACGGCCAGCTTGCTGCGCAGGAGCGGCTCTGCCGCTTCGTCATCGGACAGCGCGGCGTGACACGTCGATCGCACCGTGGCCCGTGCGCTTGGACGGTGAGAACTTGTTGGCCCCGTCGTAGGGCGGAGAGCTCGTTCTGCACGTCGCGCAGGATGTTGCCCTCGATCAGCACGTTGTCGATGCCGAAGGTCTGGTAGCTCGCCTCGCGGTGCAGCAGGATGCGCCGCGGCAACCGGAACGTTCTCGATGGTGTTGCGCACGATGGCGATCGACTGCCCGCCCACCACCGAAATGCCGCGGCCCCAGTACTGGCCCGAGACACGATTGCCGGAGATCAGGATTCTGCGGTTGAGGCGGAGCTCGGCGTTGGCATCCCAACGCGTCGGCAAGCTTCGCTGCGTTGTTCTTCAGCCGGCGAGCCGGTGTCGGCGTACGACACCACGGCGATCATGTCGTCACCGGTCTCGCGCACCACGTTGTTCAACACGCGGCCGTCGCGCGACCCGCCGGTGATGTGGATGCCGTCGGCCAGCGAACGCACGACGGTGTTGCCGGAGACCAGGAATCGCTCGGCGTGCTGCACGAAGATGGCGCTGGCAGCTGAGCACTGTTGGCGCCGGGCGTGCCAGGGCCGTCGGCGTTGACGATGCGATTGTCGCGAATCACGGTGTTGCGGATGCGACGATAGCCGCTTGCCTGATGTCCGCTGACGGTGATGCGGTGATGGCGATGCGCACTGCGGCGCCCATCGGTGATCGCGGTGAAGGTCAGCGACGAGACGGTGGTGTCGTCGGCCTGGATGATCAACGCCAGGTCGTCTGGGTTGGTCGCGTGCAGCGTGGCGCTCTCACCGGTGATCGTGATCCCGGGCCTGCGCACCTTCAGGCTTTTGCTCGTGAGGTAGCGACCACTGGGGAAGAACAGCGTCTCGCCGGGCTTGAGCGTGTCCAGCGCCTTCTGGATCTCGTCGGTGTCGTCGACGTTGTCGTTCGGCTTGGCGCCGAAGCTGCGCACGTCGCGGCGAGCGCTGCCGGATCGCCAGTGCCGCTGCAGCGGGCACGCGCATGCAACTCTGCCAAGTGCCTTGCGCCGCCGTGGAAGTCGACGATGTCGGCGACTTCGGCGACGTGGGCGATGTCGGCGACGTCGGCGATGTCGGCGACGTGGGCGATGTCGGCGACGTCGGCGACGTGGCGATGTCGGCGACGTGGGCGATGTCGGCGGGGCGAGCGGAGTTGTGCCGGGCGTGATGGGGTCCATCACGCCGGCCGGTGGTGCGGCTTCGGCCGAGTCGCCACCGCCGCCGCAGGCAATGCCCACCAGGATCATCGACAACACAGTCGCTGCACGCACGGCACGAATCGCAACGCGAGGGAGAACGGGAGAAGTGGAATGTGCCTCAGCTTCGAGTGGCGTGCCGGGCACGAGGTTTGCCTGAAAGGGTCGGGTACTGAACGTCGGTGTGGTTCTCACCATGCTGCGTGGGGTCCTGTGCAAGTTCGCAAAGAAGGAGCGAAGGCGCGTTCGTGTGCGCTCTTCGAGTCCAGGACATTCGAGCATGGGCGTCGAGCGACGCCGGGGTACGGCTGTGTCCGATTGTGATCGGCACAGGTGTGAATCGCCGGCGGATCGGGTTCACTCGTGCGAAAGCGAGCGGAACACGGATCCCGCTGCGAGCCTTGTGGTTGCTTGTGCTGCGCGAGGTCACGCGCCGCGCGCGCGCGCTCTCGATCGCCGCAGTCGCTCGTGCGCTGCGCGACACCTAAAGCAACATTTCTTTTGGTATCAACAACTTGCGCGAGATCATGCCCAGCGAGCTCGGCAAGTTTTTCAAACCACTGCACAGCCGAAGCTGCAGGGTGATTCAAGCGCGCAGCGCATCGTTTGCGCGCGCATTCGCGCGAATCACCATCGCTCGACAGCACGCAATCGCGCGCGCCGCACCGATGCAGTGTTGCATTCACGCAAATTGGTCGGTAGTTCATGCCGAACGAAGTGCTGCTGCGTGTATTCGACGTCACGCGACGTGTGCTGAGGCAGCGGCACGATTCCTGCCTTTGCCCGGGCTGACTCACAACGAATCAGGCAGCCCAATGGCCATGGAACCGCTGACCAACCCGGTTTTGACGATGAGCCCGCTGGTCGCGTCCAAAGGCCGCGACATCCTGGCTGGCGGCTCGCGCGCCGATGCCGTGTATTCGTGGTTCAACCGGGCTGGTGCGGCGGTGTTGCTCGTGATGCTGTCGCCGGTGTTGCTGGCCATTGCTTGGTGCATCTGGCGCGAGGACGGCGCCCCCGTGTTCTTCGCGCACTGGCGCGTCGGTCAGAAGGGCCGGCTGTTTCGTTGCCTGAAGTTCCGCAGCATGGTGCGCCGAGCCGACCTGGTGCTTGCCGAAGTGCTGGAGCGCGATCCGGTGGCCAAGGAGGAGTGGGCGCGCGACCACAAGCTGCGCCACGATCCGCGCGTGCTTCGCATCGGAGACTTCCTGCGCAAGAGCAGCCTCGATGAACTGCCCCAGTTGATCAACGTGCTGCGTGGCGAGATGCACCTGGTCGGTCCGCGGCCTGTCGTGGTGCAGGAGATCCCGCGCTACGGCGAGCACAAGCGCCACTACTTCGCGGTCAAGCCCGGCATGACCGGGCTTTGGCAAGTGAGCGGGCGCAACAACCTCACCTATGCCCAGCGCGTCGCACTCGACGCCCGGTATGTCGAAACCCGATCGTTGTGGATGGACCTGCGCATCCTGGCGCGGACGGTGCGCGTGCTGGTCACGCGCGACGGCGCCTGCTGACGCGCGCGGACAGGTCCACACACATGCGGCGCATCGTCGTCAACGGGCGTTTTTTTGCGCAGCCGCGGACCGGGGTTCAGCGCTACGGCGTCGAGACCCTGCGTTCACTCGATGAGCTGCTGAGCCGACACCCCCAGTTTCTCGAAGGCGTCAGGTGGCAGCTTGCGTTGCCACACGATGCGGTGGACGTCCCGTTGCTGGAGAACTTCGAGATCCACACGCTGCAGTTCTTCACCGGGCACTTCTGGGAACAGGTGTCGCTGGCCGCATTCGCGCGTGGCGCCTATCTGATCAACGCCAACTACAGCGCGCCGATCCTCAAGCGAATGCAGGTCGTGACGGTGCACGACGCCTCGGTGCGCGCACATCCGCAGACCTATTCCAAGGGCTATCGGCTGCTGAACAACCTGCTGGTCAGCGTGCTGGCGCCGCGCGTGCACAGCTTGATGACGGTGTCGCATTTCTCGGCCCACGAACTCAAGACGCACTTCAGGCTGGCGCGCAACGACATCGTCGTCGGCCGCTCGGGTTGGGAACACGTGCGCGTGGCGCCCGAGGTCGACGAAGCCGAAGTCCTGCGACGCCATGGCCTCACCCGCGGTGGCTATCTGCTGGCGGTGAGCAGCCTCAAGTGGAACAAGAACTTCGGCATCATCCCGCGCGCGCTGAACCTGCTGGGCAACCAGCAGCGGCTGCCGGTGGCGGTGGCTGGCGGCTCGGACTCGCGCGTGTACCAGGGCATCGAGGCGCCGCCGCCCGGCGCGATGAAGCTGCTGGGCTTCGTGCCCGATGAGGACCTCAACGTGCTGTACCGGCACGCCCAATGGTTCATCTTTCCGTCGCTGTACGAAGGCTTCGGACTGCCGCCGCTGGAGGCCATGGCCAACGGCTGCCCGGTGCTGGCGGCGCACGCGGCGTCGCTGCCCGAGATCTATGGCGACGCAGTGCTGTACTTCGATCCGAACGACCCGGCCTCGCTGGCAGCGCGGCTGCGTGACGTGATGACGCGCGACGATGCGCCGGCGCTGCGCGAGGCATTGAAGCATCGCGCCGCCGAGCGCATGGCGATCTACCTGTGGGACGCGAATGCACGCATCCTGCTCGACCGATTGGTGCGCACCGGCGTCGTGGCGCCGGCCACGCCGGCGCGCGCGACCTGCCCTGCCCAACTTCGAACTGGAACTGAACACACCTGCTTCATGAATGCGCTGTCGTCCCCTTCATCATGGAACGTGTTGCATGCCACCGAGCACCTGGCCGCGGGCGTGCTGGCGTTTCTGGCCCTGGCCACGCGCGAGTTGGTGAATGCGGGTGTGCACCAGACACTGGTGTACAGCCGCAACGGTGGCACGCCCGACGACGTGAGCTCGCAGTTCGATCCGCAAGTGCGGCTGGTCGAGATTCACAGCGCGAGCGAACGCGGCCAGTGGGCGTTCCTGCGGGCGTTGCGGCAGGCGCTGCGCAGCGAGCTCAGCACGCACCACTATGACGCCGTGCACCTGCATGCCGCGAAGGCCGGCCTCGTGGGCCGGCTCGCGCTCGGTGAACCGCGGGCGTCGCTGCCGCCGATCTTCTACTCGCCGCACGGCCTGCCGAGCTTGAATCAGCAGCGGCCGCTGGCGGGCGCGATGGCCGGATTGCTCGAACGCGTGGCCGGCTTCGGCGCTTGTCTGCCCGTCGGCTGCGGCCACGGCGAGGCGCTCGAGTTGGAGCGGCTGACGCGGCGCACGGCGGCCGTGTTGGAGAACCCGGTCGACGAAACCTACTTCAACGTCGAACGCGAACCCGATCCGACGCCGCGGGTGGTGACGGTCGGGCGCGCTTGCGAGCAGAAGGGGCCGACGCAGTTCGCCGAGCTGGCGGCGCGTTTTCACTATGCCGGCGAGCCGGTGCGGTTCATCTGGGTCGGCGCGGGCGATCCGCGCCACGAGCAGGTGTTGCGCGCGGCCGGTGTGGAAGTCACTGGCTGGGTCGGCCAGGACGAGGTGCGCGCACAACTGTCGCGCGCCCATGTCTACGTGCAGACCTCGTACTGGGAGGGCATGCCGCTGTCGGTGCTGCAGGCGATGGCGGTGGGCCTGCCGTGCGTGGTGACCGACGTGGTCGGCAACCGCGACGCGGTGTCGCATGGCACCACCGGCCTGCTGGCGCGCGACGTGTCGAGCCTGGCTGTGTACGTGAAATCGCTGCTCGACCAGCCGCAGCGTGCACGCGACCTCGGCGACTTTGCGCAGCGCGAGGCCAGGCAGCGTTTTCACCCCCGGCGGTTCGGACACGCCTTGCTGTCGCTGTATCGGCTTGGCGCCGAAAGCCGCAGCGCACCGCTTGAGCTGACCGATTCGGCGGCGCGTTAGCACGCATGCGCGTCGCCATCGTTCACTACTGGTGGCTCAGCAATCGCGGCGGCGAGGCCGTGGTCAGCGCCTTTGCGCAGCTCTATCCGGAGGCCGATCTGTTCGTGCATGTGTGCGACGAGACGCTGGTGCGCGAAACACTGGGGCCGCGCTTTCGCGGCCGCATCGAGCAGACCTTCATCGCCCGCCTGCCCGGCGCGCGCAAGCACTATCAGAAGTATCTGCCGCTGATGCCGATGGCCAGCGAGCAACTCGACCTGTCGGCCTACGACCTCGTGATCAGCAGCGAGTCCGGTCCCGCGAAGGGCGTGATCACGCGCCCCGATGCGCTGCACATCTGCTACTGCCACTCGCCGATGCGCTACGTCTGGGACATGTACCACGACTACCGCAACTCGGCGGGACGCGTGGTGCGTACGCTGTGGCCGCCGATCGCGCACTACCTGCGGCTATGGGACCGAGCGTCGGCCGATCGGGTGGATGTGTTCGTCGCCAACTCGGCGTTCGTCGCTTCGCGCATTCGCAAGCTCTACCGGCGCGATGCCACGGTGGTGCATCCGCCGGTCGACGTGCTCGCATTCGACCCCGACCAGCCGCGGGGCGATCACTACCTCTTATTGGGCCAGCTGGTGCGCTACAAACGCGCCGACCTGGCGGTGCAGGCGTTCAACGAACTCGGTTTGCCGCTCACGGTGATCGGCGAGGGCGAGCAGATGGCCGAGCTGCAGCGATTGGCCCGACCCAACGTGCGCCTGGTCGGGCGACAGTCCTTCGAGGTGATCCGCCAGCAACTGCAGAGCTGCCGCGCCTTGGTGTTTCCCGGCGTCGAAGATTTCGGCATCGTGCCGGTGGAGGCGATGGCCGCCGGTGCGCCGGTGATCGCCTATGCGCGGGGCGGGGCCCGCGAAACCGTGCGCGACGGCATCACCGGCGTGTGGTTCGACGAACAGAGCGTCGATGCATTGAAAGTCGCGGTGCGGCGCATCGAGAGCGGCGCAGCTGCAGTTCGACCCGCAGGTGCTGCACCAGCACGCGCTGGCGTTCGATCGGGCGCGCTTCCTGCTCGAGATGCAGGCGTTGATCCAGCGCGCGTTGCGCGAGGCCTCAGCCGGCGTGGCGCTGGCAAAACCGCCGGTAGTCTTCGGGCACGCCGATGTCGATGAAGCCACCATCCAGCGGGGTCGCGCTCACGGCACCGGCCGCGACCAGGCCCGGGAGCACGTCCGCCTCGAGTGAGAAGGTGCTGCCGACGCTCCAGCCGTCGAATGCGCTGCGATGCACGCGATAGAAGCCCGCACTGATCGGGCCGCTGCCTTCGGCGCCTTTGGGGATGAACCCCGCGACCAGGCCGCTGCCCTCGAACGCCACGCCACCGTAGCGGCTGCGGTCGGCCACCACGGTGCAGCCCAGGCGCAGCTTCTCGTGCGCCGCCGGATTCAGTGGCGCGATCAGGCCACTCAGATCGGCGTCAAGCCAAGTGTCGCCGTTGGTCACCAGGCATTCGCCGATGTCGGCGGAATGCATCGTGTGCAGGATCGCGCCGCCCGTGCCGAGCGGCTCGGGCTCGACCACGATGTCGATGCGCAGGCGCGCCTGCAGCGGGGCGATCGCGCGCTGCACCATCTGCGCCATGTGGCCCAGCGACAGCACGAAGCGCTGGATGCCGCGCGTGGCCAGCATGTCCAGCTGCAGCGCGAGAAACGGACGCTCACCGACGGGCGCCAAGCACTTGGGTCGATCGGACACCACCGTGCGCAGCCGCGTGCCCAGGCCGCCAGCCAGCACGATGCACACCGATTCGGCGGCGTGGTTCATCGACAAGCGCCAACGGCGGATCGCACGGTCATGTCACAACGGGTCTTCGTTCTGAAACGGTGGGCGCGATCGGTTCGCTTCCCTCAGACTCTGACGGTCGTCGCGATACTGATTCAGGTACCGGCGCAGTCCGGGCTCGGGTTGCACCGTCGGACGGCGCCACCGACCGTGGTCGGCGATCTCCTGGCTCTCGCGCTTTCGAACCACGAATTCGATGCTGAACTCCGCAACCGGAGAAACCGATTGGTCGTATCGCGGCAGATCGAAACGATAGCCAGACGATAGCTGCTCCAAGCGCACCAGTTCCGCCGTCGGTCCCAGTTCTCGGACCAGATCCACCACATTCAGCGACCGCTCCGACCACGATGCGTGCTTGCACACGGCAAAGGTCCACTTGTGGTCCCTATTGAACGTGCTCGGGAAGACACCTTGCTCGTAGAGATCCTCGTCGGGCACCGTCACGACCACGTAGCCACCCGGGCGGGTCACGCGCAGCCAATTCTTCAGGCCGACCGATGGATCCACGAGGTGCTCGAGACAGTGGCTGCTGTGCACGAAGTCGAAGTGCCCATCGGGCACGCCGCTCATGTACTGGGCATCGCCGTCCTCGAGATCCCAGACACGCACCTCCGACATGCGGTCAAACAGGCCTGTGTACAAACTCAGCGGATCCGGCTTGCCGCCGATATCGACGCCCTTGCCGACGAAGTATCGGCGCAGAAAGTTGGAGTCCGCCAGACGCCTCGGAACGGATTTGCTGCATTCCCTCATTGGTCGGAGCTTTGTGCGTGAACGATCATTCGGGCCCTTGCCGCTACGCGGCGCGCAGGTGGCCAAACACCTGCGTCTCGACATGTGCGCACATTAGATGGCCGAGCAGAATGTGGCACTCCTGGATGCGCGGTGTCTGCGACGACGGCACCCGCAGCACGTGGTCGACCAGCGGCTCCAGATCGCCGCCTTGACCGCACACCGCGACCGACACCACGCCCAGCGAGCGGCAGCGCTCGAACGCGGCCAGCACGTTCTTCGACTTGCCGGACGTGGTGATGCCGACGAATATGTCGCCTTCGCGGGCCTGAGCCTCGAGCTGGCGGCGGAACAGCTGGTCGTAGCCATAGTCGTTGCCGATCGCGGTGAGCATTGACGTGTCTGTGGCCAGCGACAGCGCCGGCAGGCCCGGGCGGTCGAACTCGAAGCGGCTGACGAACTCGGCCGCCAAGTGCTGCGCATCGGCAGCGCTGCCGCCGTTGCCGGCGAACAGCACGCGGTTGCCCCGCCCCACAGCCTCGGCCATCAACTGCGCCACATGCAGCGCACGGCGCAGCAGTGCCTCGTCGGCCAGCACGCGCTGCTTCACGGCGATCGATTCCTCGATATCGCGGCGCCACCCGTCGAGCGAGCGTGGCTCCGTCACGTCGCTTGCTTCGCGCGTGGCCCGGTCACCGCCCTTTGGCGGGCTGAGGGCACTGGTCAATGACTTTTCCACGACTGCACGCCCTGTTTGACAAAAGTGAATGAAAAAAAGCGCCCGCCGAGCGGCTCGAGCGCACGCATCACGTCGAAGCGCCGTCGCCGGCTCGACCGCGATCATCATGAAGCCGCCGCCACCCGCGCCAGAGATCTTCAAGCCGGTGGCGCCAGCTTGCAGCGCGGTGTCGGCGATGCGATCGATGTGCGGGTTGGTGATCTGTGCTCCGGTGCGCTTCTTCGACGACCACGAGTGCCCGAGCACCTCGAGCACGGTGCGGATGCGGCCCTTGAGTAGGGCCTCCTTCATCTCGTCGGCGGCCTGGCGAATTTCGTGCATCGCCTGTATGGCGTCGCCGCCATCGTGCCGCGTGGCCGCGATCTGGGCCTCGATGATGCGCGCAGAGTCGCGCGAGCGGCCGGTGTAGTACAGCAGCAGACGCGACTCGAAATCATCCATCAGCTCGCGCTTCAGGCGCAGCGGATTGACCACCACGCGTTCGTCTGCACCGAACTCCATGAAGTTGAAGCCACCGAACGCGGCGGCGTACTGGTCTTGTTTGCCGCCGGCCATCTGACAATCGTGGCGCTCGATGTCGTAGGCCAGGCGCGCAACGTCGTAGTCGCCGAGCGCGAGTTGGAACAGCTCGACATAAGCCTGAACCATGGCGACCACCAGCGCCGACGACGAGCCGACGCCGCTGCCCGGCGGCGCGTCGGAGTAGGTCGTCACGCGGATCGGCGGCGCCACAGCGCGGCCGACGTAGTCGCGCACAATCCGGGCATACACCGCGCGGTGCAGCTTCAGCGGCTCGACCAGCGAATCGTGCTCGGCCAGCGGCACGGCGGTCTCCTGATCGAAATCGGCGGCGCAGAACTCGGACTGGCCACCCGACAGCCGATCGATGTGGCAGTGCGTGAAAAGGCTGATCGTCGCATTGAGCACGCGCCCGCCGTACAGATCGCTGTACGGCGCGACGTCGGTGCCGCCGCCGGCAAGCCCGAGCCGCAGCGGTGCGCGGGAATGAACCGAGTGCATGGTTGGCGTCACCCTTGCTATGGCAGCGCGTCGTTGCGCGTCGGCAGTGCCGGCAGCGACTGTGTGGCCACGGGCACCGCACGGCCTGCGCGCCGGTCGAGCACCCAAAACGAGGCCAGCGTCTCGCCGAAACTCGCCGGGTAGAAGCGGCCGAAGCCGGCGCCGGGCGAGCTGGTGAGTTCACCCACCAGCACCTGCTCGTTGATCACGTAGAAGTCCACGCGCAGGAACTCGAAAGGTGCGGCCAGATCCTCGGCAAACTCCACCAGTGTGGCCAGCATCGGCGGTGCCGGCTCGACCGGATGCCGGGGCAGTGACGTGCGCGCCGGTAGCAGCGACCAATCGGGACCGTACAGATTTCGCGTCGGCCGCGTGAAGCGGCCGCCGTCGACCTGGAAGTAGCGCACGCGCCCGCCGATCACGTATGCCTTGATGTCCGGTGGCACGTCGCCGTGCGCATCCCGCAACAGCGGCTCTGCAATCACGCGGCGCGGCACCTCGGCATAGAACCATTCGCGATTGATGCGGCTGTGATCCTTGTTCAGCCAGCTGCGCATGCGCGCGCGTTGCTTGCGCTCGTCGCCGCGACGCGACAGCAGCAGCACGCGGCCGCTGAGATGCGTAGGCTTCAACACCACGGGATACGGCAGTGTCCCCAGCGGCACCTCGTCTTCGTGGCGCCATATTCCGAGCAGGGGCACGTTGTAGCGGGTGCTGCCCAGCGTGCGCGCAATGTAGTCGCGCACCGCCACCTTGTCGGCCAGCATGACGAGGGCCGGGTCGCGCGTGCGGAGCACGTAGGCTTGGATGTGCTCCTGGAGCGTACGCGGGTGGTCGAAATCGGGCCAACGGCGGAAATACAGCCAGTGCGCCAGAGTCATGTACCACCGGTCCGGCAGCGGCCTGCCCAGAAGTCGCAGCAGCGACACCTGCCACTGGCGCCGTGGCACTGGGTCGGCATCGATCGGTGGATGCAGGTCGCTCACCATGGGGCAGGGGCCGGGCGCGGCATGGAGGGAGTCACAGGACGCGACGCAGCCCAGATCAGGGCCAGCGCCACGGCGATCGGGAAGAAGCGGCTTGACGGCGAAGTAGTTGAAGCGCAGCAACTCGACCAGGAACAGCATCGCCATCGGAAAGAACAACACGCCGGCGCACAACTGGCGTCGCCACGCGTCCCACAGCGCACCGATCAGCGCGCCGATGGCGACGAAGTACATCATCGAGCCGGCATAACCGATGTCGAACACGATCGGAAATATTCCGCTCGGGTTGTTGAACTCGGGCCGCGCAAAACTGCGAAGGAAGCCGAAGTACTGCTTCTCCAGATCACCCACCGATTCGGTCAGCCTTCGCCGACCACCGGCATCAGGTACAGCCACTCGGCGACGTAGCGCCCGGTGTACTCCGGCCACAGGCGGTTTTCCACCAGAAGGCCGATGCCGTTGTTCGACGCGGTGGCGTAGTAGGCGATGAGGCGATCGAACGCGAACTCCCACACCGAGTCGTAGTCGTTGACGAAGTAGTGCCAGGAACGGAAGTACTCGGTGACGGTGAAGCCTACGTACAGGAGCAGCGGGGCCACCAGCGGCACCGCGGCCGCGAGCGACCAGTTGCGCTCTCGCATCACCCGCTTGTATGCCAGCCGGGCGACCATGTAGGCGAGCACCAGCTCGATCAGCGCCAGCCGCTCGGACCATGCCACCGCGCGAATCGTGCCAAGCACAAACACGGCGAGCAACGCCAATTGCTCCCATCGTGCGGTCGGGCGGGCACGGCTGGCCCGAATCGCGGCATAGGCGATGACGTAGGCCACGCCGAACTGCGTCATCGTCGTGATGCCCGGCATCGTGGGGGCGACGTCGCGGACGTTGCTTCGCTCACCGGCGATGATCTCGGCAATCAGTCCCGGGTTCTGCAACAGCGGCAGAAACCACACCGCATAGGCGAAGACGGTGCAGGCGAACAGCCCAGCCATCAGCCACTTGGGCACGTCGAAGGCCGTTGCCGGCTGCCACGGCACTTCGCGCCGCAGCGCCATCACGGCCGCGATGCCGAGCGCAAGAGCCACCAACAGGGCGCCGCCCCACGCGTAGTGCCATCCCGGGATGTAGGCATGCGGCACAACGCGCGTGAAATCGAATGCCGGGAAGGTGGCGTAGACACCGCCGATGATCGCAACGCATGCCAGCGGATTCAGCCACCACAGCTCGCTGGCCGGACGGCCAACTACGATCGGTGGCGCCGCCCATGTTGCGGCGGGCATGCCTTGCGTCGGGCCGTCGGCCGGCGGCCACGGCGCAGTGGCGACGCGCGGAAGCCTCATTGGCGCCCCTCTACGCTGCGCGCCGTCCGCGCGAAGCGGAACGAGCACCTTCGGAGCATCCGTGTGGCGGTCATGCAGCGCTTCCCCGGCGCAGCTGCCGCAACCCGGTGCGCACGCCGCCGGACACGTTGCTCCACGCGAAAGCTCTCGACCAGCGCGCGCGGTGCCAGCAGCATGAAGCCGATCCACACGCGCTGCGCACAACGCTCCATCCATGTGTAGCCGGGCCAGTGCAACAGCGACTCGTTCAAGCCGCGCCAGATCACGCGGCGCGTATCGTTGGGATAGGGGTGCGACTCGCCGGACCGAGTCGCCACGACAGCGTGCGCAGGCGCCATTCCCACGGCAATGCCATCTGCGTGAATGGCCAGGCGATGCCGGTGCACTGGTGCCCCAGGCGGCCGCCTGCGCTCGGCGGCTTTCCGATTGTTCAGTGCGCCGCGAGGTGAAGCATCCATGTTTCCGAGCAGGCCGATGCGCCGTACCAAGCTCGTGTGCAAGCCGGTAGCAGCCGATGGTGCCTGGCGCCGTCACCACCAGGCCATGGAATACGCACAACAGGCTCGGCACGGTGTCGGCACTGCGACGCCACGCCGGCGCGTCGCATCGGGAAGTACGGCGCGATCGTTCTCCGCCGGTACAGGTTGCCGCTGGACGGGGGGGCGCCGTACTGACTGAAAGCGTTCGGCGATCGGCCGCACGTCGCCGTCGTGCGCGATGTAGGGCACTGCCCCGCCGAGCGGCTGGCCATCGGCGTCGATGCGGCGTAGATAGCCCTTGCACCTTGACCACCTCGTCCGAGGCGTTCGCAAGCATACGCGCCACGCGCGCCGACGTCGAGCACGTCGTCGGAGTCGAGAAAGATCACCCACTCGCCGCGACTGGCGGCGAAGCCGGCGTTGTACGCGGCGCCTTGCCCGCCGTTGGCCTGGCGAATCGCGTGCACACGTTCGCCATAGCGCTCAATCACTGCCCAGGAGTCGTCGGTCGAGCCATCGTCGACCACGATCACCTCGAGCGGGTGCCATGTCTGCGCCAGCGCACTGTCGATCGCGGTCGCGAGATAGCGCGCGTAGTTGTAATTGTTGATGATGATCGACACCAGCATGCGCTTCCCTCCGATTGCACTGTCAGCGGATGGCCCCCGGGCGGCGCCGCAGCGCCACCACGACCCAGCCCGCCATCAATCCCAGCGCGAGGCCGAGCGGCCCGGCATAGGCGCCCAGGCGCGGCATGGCCAGCACCAGCGTGCCGAACGACACCACCGAGGCCACGCCCCACTTGATCGCCAGCAATCCCGGCCGGTTGTTGGCGGTGATCGCGATCTGCACGAACTGATCGACGAAGAACAGCACCGCGGCCGCAAATCCGGCCACCAGGTAGCCCTGGCTGTCGGCGAACGCCGGGCCGAACACATGCTTGAGCAGGAACGGACCGAACAGCGCAGCGCCGGCCAGACCGGCCACGCCGAGGCCGGCCAGCGAGGCCAGCGTGCGCCAGTGGTCGCGCACATGGGTCGACTCGCGCACCGCGCGATACAGGAACGCGGGCGCCATCGAGCCGGCGAGCAGCACCGCGCATTGCAGCCACACCTCCACCAGCTGCATCGCGGTGGCGTACAGACCGAAGGCGTGCGGGTCCATGCGCTCGGCGAGCCACAGACGATCAATGCGCAGGAACAGGTGCGACAACCACAGTCCGGCCGCGAAGCGGATGCCGAAGCGAAAGTACGGCACGGCACGCGGCGCACGCATCGCGCTGAGCAGGCTGCGCCACGGACGAACATCGCGCATGCTTGCGGTCTGCAGGGTGGCGGCCACCAGCGCCTCTGCCACCCAGGCCAGCGCCACGACCCATGGTGAAGCACCGGCCCACAACGCCACCGCCACCACCGCCAAGCCGCGCCAGCAGCCCCGAGCCGCGCGCCAGCACCGGAGCCCGGTTCTGGTTGCGCGACAGCCAGTAGGCCGTGAAGGCGTGGAACGGCTCCAGCAACGGAACCGTGGACAACATGATCAGCGTGATCGTGCGACGCGTCGGGTCGTCGATCGCGACCACCGCATAGATCGCCACCACCGCCGTCGCGAACAGGCTGCCCACCATGCGCACAACGAACACGTTGGCGGCCAGCGAGGCGGCGGCGCCGTCGCGCAATTGGCACAGGCGCGGCAGCACGGCGGCCGAGCTGCACACCAGGCTCAGGCCGAGTGCCGCCTGCAGCACCGCGACGCCATAGCTGAACTGGCCGGCGCCACCGGGGCCATAGTGGCGCGCGATCAGGCCGTACACCAGCAGCCCGAGCACGACCGAGACGACCTTGTCGCCGCTCAGCCAGATCAGGTTGCGAAGCGCCGTGCCGGCGGGATCAGCCCGACTGCTCAGGGGAGAGGCAATTGCTGCGGTCGACGCAGGCACGGGAGCGCCGTTCATCGAGGGTGTGATTTCATGGTCGGCTTGGAAGGTCAGCGCGCCATGCGCACTTCGGCTTCACGCGGCAGGTAATAGCTCTTGTAGGGCATGCCTGCCAGCCGTCCACGCTTCACACCGTTGAGGATCAGGCCATCGACGCCGACGCCGGCCGATTCGAGCCGCCGTGCGGCATCGCGCACCTCGCGGAACGTGTTCACCTCCGATCGCACGACGAGGTAGGTGGTGTCGACCATGCGGCCGAGCGCCAGCGAGTCGCCGACCGGAAGGATCGGCGCGCTGTCGATCACCACGTGGCTGTAGCGATGCCGCAGCTCGTTGATCAATGCCTCGAAGCGGGGCTGCATCAGCAGTTCGCCCGGGTTGCCGAGGATGCGGCCCGGCAACAGCAGATCGAGCCCGGGCAGCACGTCGCTGACGATCGCCTCGTTGGCGCTCACGCGCTCGGCTATCACGTCGACCAGGCCCGTGCGGTCGCGGTCGACGCCAAAGTAGGTGTGCAGGCGCGGCGCGCGCAGGTCGAGGTCGACCAGCAGCACGCGGCGCCCGGTGGCCGCCTTGAGCACCGCCAGATTGGCCGCGACGAAGGTCTTGCCGGCTCCGGGGGTGGCGGCCGTGATCAGCACGCTGCTGTGGTCGCCATCGCCGCTGCGCTGCGTGGCGTTGCGCAACGAACGCAGGCTTTCCACGGCAGGATCGGTGGGCGCGTGCAGCGCCAGCAATCGCGGATGGGCGCGCGTGCGCCAGAGGCGGCGGCCGCTCATCAGCGCCTGCTGGCGCGGGCTCTCGGGGATGGACACCAGCGTCTGCAGCACGCCGTGGCGTTCCAGCTCGTCGGTCGAGCGCACGGTCGGGCGCAGCGCGCGGGCCATCAGCACGCTGCCGAGCGCCAACACGAAGCCGATGCCGGCAGCGGCCGACAGCACGGTGCCGGCGCGCGGCCTCACCGGCTCGGACAGCACGCCGGCCGGGTCGACCAGGCGCGCGTTGCCGGTCATGCCGGCCTGCGCGACGCGCAGCTCCTGCGCCTGGTTGAGCAGCGCGGTGTACAGCGTGGTGTTGACCTGCACATCTCGCTGCAGGCGCACGGTGTCCTTCTCGTGCCGGGGTGCCTGCCGCATCTCACCGCGCAGCTTGCTGATCTCGCCGCTGACCATGCCGAGTTGCTTGGCCACCGACTGGGCCTCGGGGTAGTTGGGCGTGAAGCGCTGCGCCAGTTGCTGGCGGCGCATCTCGAGCTGGATGCGCTCGCGCTCCAGATCGGCGACGCGGCGCAGCGAGCTGTCGTTCTCCTGCGTCACGTTCATCGTGTTGGCGCCGGTGCGGTACTGGTTCAGCGCCTCTTCCGCGCGATCCAGCTCCTTCTTGATGCCGGGCAACTGGGCTTCGAGGAACTTCAGCGCGCGCGTTGCGTCCGCCGAGTGGATCGTCTGGTGGTGGTCGAGGTAGGCACGGGTGAGCGCGTCGAGGAAGCCGGCGGCAAAGCGCGGATCGGTGTCGTTGAGGCTGACGCGGATCACGCCCGACGGAGCGCCCGGCCTCCTCGATCTTGAGGTTGCGCGCCATGTCGTCGTACACCGCCACCGGGTTGTTGGCCACCAGCTTGAAGCGCGTGCCGGGCAGGGCCTCGAGCTGCCCGACCTGCAGCGTGGCGGGCTCGTCCTGGATCTTGAAGTCGACCGCCTGGCCGACGGTGCCTTCGGCCAGCTGCTGGTCGTCGTCATCGAACAGCACCCAACCCTTGGGCGTGGCATGCAGCCACATCGGCTCGCCGAACTGCAGGCGCGGCACGACGATCTGCGCCACGCGCAGCTTCTCGCCGCCCCAGGAGAAATCGCGCACGAACGGCACGTCGAACGGCGGCGCCACCGGTGCAGCGGCGTTGCGCGCGAAGCGGCGCGCGTACCAGTTGCCAATGCCCGGCATGCGGCTGGCCACGCGCACCTCGAGGTCGGCGCGCGTCTTCTCGATCGCCTTGGACACCAGGTCACGCGAGCGCAGGATCTCGAGCTCGCCCTGGATGAAGCCGACCGGTGCGAAGTCGTTGCCGTTGCCGTTGTTGGCCTGCCCGGGCGTCATGTTGGACACCATCGAGCGCGGTCCGCGGCTGTCGATCTGCACCAGCGTCTCGGCGCGGTAGACCGGCGCCGCCACCAGCAGGTAGATCAGGCCCAGCACGAGCACGCCGAGCCACACCGCGCCGAACAGGCGCATGTGCTGCAACAGGTGGTCGGCCAGCGACAGGAAACCCGGCTGGCCGGCCGGCGGCGCCGCGCCCATCGGCGGGTACATGTTGATCGTCGGCACCATCGGCACCGGCGACAGCATGGGCAGGGGAGCGATCTCGTGGCGTGGCGTGTTCATGCTTTAGCGCGGCTGCTGGGGAAAGATGTCGACGAGCGTCTGACGCAGGAATTCGGCGGTCGGCAGGATGTTGGAGACGATGCGGTTCCAGCGCACCACCGCCACCGCGTCGACGAAGACGACGTCGCGCCGACGCAGGTTGAACTGATCGGCCAGCAGCATCGCATCGGGCGTGGATGCGTTGAGGTGGAAGATCTGCGCCTTCGGTCCGTTGTCGCGGATCACGTAGATCTGGCCCGCGTTGGCGGTGAGCGGATTGACGCCGCCCACGTCGCCCAGGGCCTCCGCCAGCGAATAGCGGCCCCGCGGCATCACCAGCGAGCCGGCCCCGCCGGTCAGAGTGGCGCTGGTGGCCACCACGGTGTTGGGTCGGCCAACTTCGCCGAGCACGAACACCTTGTTGTAGCGCCGGTCCGGCACGTTGACCACGTCGCCGGTTTGCAGGCGCAGGTTCTGCGCCTGTTCGCCGTTGTAGAAGTAGCCGTACAGGTCGGCCGCGACCGTCGTCGGGCCCCGCGTCACGGTAACGTTGGCCAGATCGGCCTCGGTGGTCAGGCCGCCGGCGGCTGAAATGAGTTCACCGAGGGTGGGCGGGATGTCGGTGATCGCGACCACGCCCGGAGTCCGCACCTCGCCGGACACCACCACGCGCTGGCTGCGAAAGCGGAACACCGACACATCCACTTGCGGATTTCGGATCACGCTGCGCAAACCTTGCGTGATCGTCTGCTGAATTTCCTGCACGGTGCGTCCGGCGGCCTGCACGGCGCCGACGTACGGGAAGAAAATTTTGCCGTCAGAATTGACGACACGACCCGCTAGTTCGTTCGCTGTCCCGGCCGGGTTGCTCAGCTCGGGGTGCTCGAACACCGTGATGCGCAGTTCATCCTGCGGACCCACCAGGTAGCTGTAGGGCGCGTCATAAGGCTGGAACGCAGTAGGTCGTGCGGTCGTTCGCGCCGTTGCAGCAGCGCGCTCGTTCTGGCGCAGTTGCCCCAGCGTGCGCACATCGATCGAGTAGATGTCGGCGCGTTCCTTGATGTCGGTGGGAGTCGTGGTGGGCGGGGCGACATCCATGCGCTGACCGGGGCCCGTGCAACCCGCCAACACGACGGTCAGGACAAAAAGAGGAAAGGTGATACGGCGCGTGGCATTTTGGGCGTTCATAAGCAGAGGACCTGAGGTCCCGGTTGTTGTACGGCGCCTAACTGCGGCAGCCGACTAACGCAATTGATGTGCCTGCTTTGGAAACGGCAAGTTCGCCCATTTGCGGTTCGGCGCACGTGGCCATTTGGGCGGGGAAACCCGGCGCGGCTACGCCAAAAGCGCCGCCTAGAATCGTCACGCATTGCAACAAGGAGCGTCTTGCATGCCTGCGACACGGCGCGCTGCGCCCACCGGATCGGAGAACCAGGGCCTGCGGGTTCTGAAGAAGTACCCGAACCGCCGTCTCTACGACACACGCGCCAGCAGCTACATCACGCTGGCCGACGTGAAGCGGATGGTGCTCGACACCGAGCCGTTCGAGGTGCGCGACGCGAAGACCGGCGAGGAGCTCACGCGCAGCATCCTGCTGCAGATCATCCTGGAGGAAGAGACCGGCGGCGTGCCGATGTTCTCCACGCAGACGCTGGCGCAGATCATCCGCTTCTACGGCCACGCGATGCAGGGGATGATGGGGACCTACCTGGAGAAAAACCTGCAGACGTTCGTCGACATGCAGCGCCGCCTCACCGAGCAGGCGCAGGGCGTGCTGGATCCGAAGGCCTTCACGCCCGAGGCATGGACGCAGTTCATGAGCGGCCAGGCGCCGCTGATGCAAGGCCTGATGGGCAACTACCTCGAACAATCGAAGAACCTGTTCGTGCAGATGCAGGAGCAGATGCAGAAGCAGGCTGGCGCGATCTTCCCCGGCATGCCGGGTTTCCCGGGCGGCAAGCGCTAGCGCGGCGTTCGCGTCGGACCGGTCCGCGCGGCCGATGCCCGACAATCACGGCATGTCCGATTCCGTTGAACTGGCGGCGCACGAAACGCCGACCATCGGCTTCGTTTCGCTCGGCTGCCCCAAGGCGCTGACCGACTCCGAGCTGATCCTCACGCAACTGAGCGCCGAGGGCTATCGCACGGCCAAGAGCTTCGCCGGCGCCGACCTGGTGATCGTCAACACCTGCGGGTTCATCGACGACGCCGTCAAGGAAAGCCTCGACACCATCGGCGAGGCGCTGGCCGAGAACGGCCGCGTGATCGTCACCGGCTGCCTCGGCGCCAAAGCGGGCGAGGGCGGCGGCAACCTGATTCGCCAGGTGCATCCCAAGGTGCTCGCCGTCACCGGGCCGCACGCCACGCAGGAGGTGATGGACGCAGTTCATACCCACGTGCCCAAACCGCACGATCCTTTCGTCGATCTGGTGCCGCGCCAGGGTATCAAGCTGACACCCAAGCACTACGCGTACCTGAAGATCAGCGAGGGCTGCAACCACCGTTGCACGTTCTGCATCATCCCGTCGATGCGCGGCGATCTGGTGTCGCGCCCGGTCGGCGACGTGCTCTCGGAGGCGCGCGCGCTGTTCGAATCCGGCGTCAAGGAACTGCTGGTGGTGAGCCAGGACACCAGCGCCTACGGCGTCGACGTGAAGTACCGCACCGGCTTCTTCGATGGCCGGCCGGTGAAGACGCGCATGGTCGAACTGTGCGAGCAACTCGCGCTGCTGGCCGAGCCGTTCGGCGCCTGGGTGCGCTTGCACTACGTCTACCCGTATCCGCACGTCGACGAACTGATGCCGCTGATGTCCAGCGGCCGCGTGCTGCCGTACCTCGACGTGCCGTTCCAGCACGCGCACCCCGATGTGCTCAAGCGCATGAAGCGCCCGGCCAGCGGCGAGCGCAACCTGGAGCGGCTGGCGACCTGGCGGCGCGCATGTCCGGAGCTGGTGGTGCGCTCGACCTTCATCGCCGGGTTCCCCGGCGAAACCGAAGCCGAGTTCGAATACCTGCTCGAGTTCATCCGCGAGGCCGGCATCGACCGCGCGGGTTGCTTCGCCTACTCGCCGGTGAAGGGCGCCAGCGCCAACGAACTGCCCGGCGCGGTGCCCGAGGCGATCCGGGAGCAGCGGCGCGCGCGCTTCATGCAGGCCGCCGAAAGCGTGTCGGCCGAACGATTGAAGCGCCGCGTCGGCGCGACCATGCAGGTGCTGGTCGACCACGCGCCGATGCTCGGGCCGCAAGGGCGGCAGCGGGCGCAGCTATGCCGATGCGCCCGAGATCGACGGCACGGTGCGGCTGCTGCCGCCGGCCAAGGCGTCGACGCAGATCCGCGTCGGCGAATTCGTGCGCGCGCGCATCGTTGCGGCGCAGGGCCACGACCTGGTCGCCGAAGCGCTTTGACCCTCCACATGAGCGAACCCACCGACCCGAGCACGCCACTGTCGACGCAACTGATCCACCACGACTACGAACCTCCGGCGGGGTTCGGCTCGATGCAGCCGGGTGTGTTCAAGGCGTCGACGGTGATCTTTCCCAACGTGGCGGCGCTGCGCGCACGCGACTGGCGCAGCCGCGCCGGCTACACCTACGGGCTGCACGGCACACCCACCACGTTCACGCTCGAAGAGCGCATCGCCACACTTGAAGGCGGCACGTATTGCACGTTGGCACCGAGCGGCCTCTCCGCAATTGCCACGGTGAACATTGCGCTGCTGAAGCAGGGCGATGAGGTGCTGTTGCCCGACAACGCATACGGTCCGTCTCGTGAGATGGCGCGTTCGCTGCTCGCTTCTTGGGGCATCTCCCACAAGCTGTACGACCCGATGGATCTGCACAGCTACGAGGCGGCGTTCAGCGATCGCACGCGGCTCGTGTGGATCGAGGCGCCAGGCTCGATCACGATGGAGTTTCCAGACGTGCGCACTTTGGTGCGCACGGCGCGTCAGCGCGGTGCCTTGGTAGCTTTCGACAACACCTGGGGTGCGGGCGTGGCGTTGCGCGCCTTCGACCTCGGTGACGGCATGGCAGTCGACCTTTGCATGCAGGCGCTGACCAAGTACCCGTCGGGCGGCGGCGACGTGCTGATGGGCTCGGTGGTCACGCGCGACCGCGCGTCAATCGAGAAGCTGCTGATGGCGCACATGCGGTTGGGCACCGGCGTCGGCGCCAACGATGCCGAGCTGGTGCTGCGCTCGCTGCCGTCGATCGAGCTGCGCTACCGCGCACAGGACCGCAGCGCGCGCCGCGTCGCCGAATGGCTGAAGACACAGCCCCTGGTGAAACACGTGTTGCATCCCGCGCTCCCCGGCGCACCGGGCCACGAACACTGGGCCTCGCATTGCACCGACGCGGCGGGCCTGTTCTCGATCGTGCTCGATCCGTCGCTGCCGGCGTCGCGCATCGATGCGTTCTGCGACGGCTTGAAGCGCTTCAAGCTCGGATATTCATGGGCCGGTCCGGTGAGCCTCGCGGTGCCGTACGAGCTCAAGATGCTGCGCGCTGCGCCGCGCTACGACGGCCACCTGGTGCGTCTTTCGATCGGCTTGGAGGCGGCAGACGACCTGATCGCCGACCTCGATCAGGCGTTGGCGTTGCTGCGCTAGCCGCGCTGCGCAACCGTGCGCGGTGCGCGCGGCAGCAGGCCCATGGCGAGCGCGGTGCCGGCGAGGATGACCACGCCGCCGATCAGCATCGCAGGCGTGATCGCTTCGCCCAGGAACAACCAGCCGAACGCCGCCGCGAACGCGGGGATCAGGAACGTGACCGCTGCGGCGTTGGTCGGGCCGGTGCGCGCAATCAATCGAAAGTACAGGATGTAGGCGACGCCGGTGCACAACACCGCCAGCAGGGCGAGCGAGATCCAGGCGGTCGCGCTCGGCACGGTGGCCGGTCGCTGCAAACCGGCCGGCACGGCCAGCACGATCGCGGCCGACAGCTGGCTGCCGGTGGCCAGCGCGAGCGGCGACACGCCCGACAGGTACTTCTTCGTGAAGTTGCCGCCATAGCCGTACGACGCGGTGGCGAGCAGGCAGGCGCCGATGGCCAGCGCTGCGCTGATGCCATGTTCGTTGGCCGTGAAGCCGGCCTTGCTCCATGCGAGGCCGGCGCACACCGACCAGGCCGATGAACAGGCCGAGGACTCGCGTGGCGCCCAGGCGCTCGTGCAGCCACAACGCGCCGATCGCCGCGGCCCACAGCGGGGTCGCTGCGTTGAAGATCGCCGACAACCCGGCATTGATCGCCAGCATCGCCACGCCATAGAGCGAGAACGGCAGCGCCGAATTGACCACACCGACCCAGGCGATGGCGCGCCAATGGGTGCGCAGCGCTTCGGCTTGCCCGCGCCACACCAGGATCGGCAGCAGGAACAGCGCGGCGCCGAGGCAGCGCATCGCCGCCAGCGGCACCGGCCCGAACTCCACCGCACCGAGGCGGATGAACAGGAACGATGCGCCCCACAGGGCCGCGAGCAGCAGCAGGTCGGCGACGTCGCGCGACTTCATCGTCGAGGCGTGCCGGCGCTCAAACCAGCAACGCGCCTTCGTGCTGCAGCAGATGCTCCTTGCGCTCGAGCCCGCCGGCGAAGCCGGTCAGCGAGCCGTTGCTGCCGACGATGCGGTGGCACGGCACGATGATGGCGACGGGGTTGCGCCCGATGGCGGCACCGGCTGCGCGTGAGGCCTGCGGCGCACCGACTTGCTTGGCAATCGCGCCGTAGGTGCTGGTGTCGCCGGGTTTCACGTCGAGCAACGCCTTCCACACGGCCTGCTGGAACGGCGTGCCCTGCAGGTCGAGCGGCACGCTGAAACGCGCGGGGCAGCGACCCTCCCAATAGGCCCGCAACTCGCGCGCGGCAGCGGCGATGAAAGCGTTGTCGGCATCCACCGGCACCTCGAGGTCGGTGTGGTAGTGCACCGGCTCGTCGAACAGCAGGAAGGCCAGCCCCTTGTCGGTGGCGGCCAACGTCAGCGGGCCCACCGGCGAATCCAGGCGCGCCTGCGCCACCAGTCGATCAGTCTTCATGTGTGGTCTCCAATTTTCCATCAATAGACGCCGCCGCGAGGACGCGTGCGGACTCCTCGTTCGCTTGCCAAAGCCGCATCACGGCGTAGCTGCGCCAGGGTTGCCACGCATCGGCCTGCTGCGCGGCCAGCGCGATGTCGCGCGTGCCGAGCGCGTTCAGCACGCCGATGTCGCTGGCCGGAAACGCGTCGGGCCAGGCCAGCACGCGCATCGCGATCAGTTGCGCGGTCCATTCGCCGAAGCCCGGCAGCGCGCGCAGCCGCTGCAGCGTGTCCTGCAAGGGCGCGGCGCGGTGCAGCTCGAGCGATCCATCGCACACCGCGCGGGCCAGCGCCTGCAGCGCGCCGACGCGCTGGCGCACGATGCCGAGGCTGCCGATCGAATCCGGATCGGCATGGGCGATGGTCTCGGGCTGCGGGAACAGGCGCTGCAGGTCGTCGAACGGCGTCTTCAACGGCTCGCCGAAGCGCTCGACCAGGCGCATGCGTCAGCGTGCGCGCCGCCTTCACGGTCACCTGCTGGCCGAGGATCACGCGCGCCGCGGTCTCGAAGCCGTCGAACGATCCGGGCAGGCGCAGCCCCGGCCGCGGCTCGAAGGGCATCGCGGCCAGCACGGCGTCGATGCGCGTCGGGTCGGCATCGAGGTCGAGCGCCTGGCGCATGCGCTGCACCAGCGCGCCGGCGGCCGGCGCCAGCTCGGGCGCGATCGCCAGCTCGATCTCGTGGCGCTGCGGCACGAAGCGCCAGGCGATCCAGCCCGACAGCAGCTTGCCGCGGTGCGGCAGCGCGATCGTGCGGCGCATGCCGTGCGCATCGAGCGATTCGATGCCGGCCAGCGCACGCGCGGCGAAGAAGGCCAGCATCGCATCGTGCTGGTACGGCGGGCGATAGGCCAGGCGCAGCTTCAGCGCCACCTGCGGCCCGGCCGATGCATCGTCCGACGCGGCGTCGCGGCGCAGCGCGCTCGGGTTCATGCGGTAGCGCTCGACGAACGCCGCGTTGAAGCGGCGCAGGCTCGAAAAGCCGCTCGCCAGCGCCACCTGCGTCACCGGCAGCGCGGTGTCGGTGAGCAGCTGTTTGGCCAGCAGCAGCCGCTGCGTGGTCAGGTAGTCGATCGGCGCCACGCCCACGTGCTGCTGGAAGATGCGGCGCAGGTGGCGGTCGGTCACGCCCAGCCGCGCGGCCAGCCGCGGCATGCTGAGGTCGCTGCCGTCGTGCGCCGCCTGCTCGATCGTGCGCGCCGCCTGCTGCGCCAGCGCCTGCGACGAGTCGATCAGCGACAGGCCCGGCGCCAGCTCGGGCCGGCAGCGCAGGCAGGGCCGAAAGCCATTGGCCTCGGCCAGCGCGGCGTTGGCGAAGAAGCGGCAGTTCTCGCGCCGCGGCGTGCGCACGCGGCACACCGGGCGGCAATAGATGCCGGTGGACGTGACGCCGACGAAGAAGCGGCCGTCGAAGCGGGCGTCGTGCGTCGTGATGGCGCGGTAGGCGGCGTCGTCATGCAATGTCATGAGGCCGATGATAGGCACGTCGCGCGCCGCGCACTCGCCATTTTCGGACCTGTGCCTGGGCTGGCCAAGATCGCCGCGGCGGGCATCCCGAACGGCGCGCCGGCGGCGTGGGCAGCGGCTTGCCGCCGCGATCGTGGCGCTGCCTACAATCCCGCGCTTCCAAGGTGATTGCTCCATGAATCCTGCATCCTCCGTCTTCAAGGCCTACGACATCCGCGGCATCGTCGGTCAGACCATCGACGAACGCTTCGCCGAGCACCTGGGCCGCGCGTTCGGCACCGAGGCGGTGGCCGCGGGCGAACGCGCCGTGGCCGTCGGCCGCGACGGCCGGCTGTCGGGCCCGGGGCTGTGCGCGGCGCTGGTGCGCGGTCTCGACGTCGACCGGGCTCGACGTGGTGGACCTCGGCGCGGTGACCACGCCGATGCTGTACTACGTGGCCGCCACGCGCGGCAAGCACGGCTGCCGCTCGGGCATCCAGGTGACCGGCAGCCACAACCCCAAGGACTACAACGGCTTCAAGATGGTGCTCGCCGGCCGCGCGATCTACGGCGACGAGATCCAGGGCCTGCGCCAACGCATGGAGCGCGAGGACTATGCCAAGGGCCCGGGGCGGCTCGGCAACATGCAGATCGTCGGCCGAGTACACGCAACGCATCGTCGGCGATTGCAAGCTCACGCGCCGCATGAAGATCGTGGTCGACTCGGGCAACGGCATCCCCGGCGCGTCGGCGCCCGGCATCCTGCGCGCGCTCGGCTGCGACGTGATCGAGCTGTACTCGCGCGTCGACGGCGACTTTCCGAACCACCATCCCGATCCGAGCAAGCCGGAGAACCTGGCCGACCTGATCAAGGTGCGTCAATGCCACCGAGGCGGAGCTCGGCCTGGCGTTCGACGGCGACGGCGATCGCCTCGGCGTGGTCACGCGCGACGGCGCAGATCATCTATCCCGACCGGCAGCTGATGCTGCTGGCGCGCGACATCCTGCAGCGCAACCCGGGCGCGACCATCATCTACGACGTCAAGTGCAGCCAGCGCCTCACGGCCGACATCCGCGCCGCCGGCGGCAAGCCGCTGATGTGGAAGACCGGCCACTCGCTGATGAAGGCCAAGCTCAAGGAAGAGGGCGCGCCGATCGCCGGCGAGATGAGCGGCCACATCTTCTTCAACGAGCGCTGGTACGGCTTCGACGACGCGACCTACACCGCCGCGCGCTTGCTGGAGATCCTGTCGCGCAGCGACGACCCGAGCGCGGTGCTGAACGCACTGCCCACCTCGTTCAGCACGCCCGAGCTCAACGTGCCGTGCGCCGAGGGCGAGCCGCACCAGGTGATCGACGCGCTGCGCGCGCAGGCCCGCTTCGACGGCGCCGAGAGCTGATCACCATCGACGGCGTGCGCGCCGACTACGCCGACGGCTTCGGCCTGATGCGCGCCTCCAACACCACGCCGGTGCTGGTGCTGCGCTTCGAGGGCCACACGCAGAAGGCGCTCGAGCGCATCCAGCACACCTTCATGACGGCGCTGCGTGCGGTCAAGCCGGACGCGCAGATCGCGAGCGCGGCCCATTGATCGCACGCGCAGCCTGGAGCTGGCTGCTGCGGCTGCTGTTGCCGCTGATCTTCATGCGCCTGTGGTGGCGCGGGCGCCGCGAGCCCGGCTACCGCCTGGCCTGGCGCGAGCGACTCGGCTTCGGTGCCGCCAGCGCACCCGGCGCGGTGTGGCTGCATGCGGTGTCGCTCGGCGAGACGCGCGCCGCATCGGCGCTGATCGACGCGCTGCGCGCGCGCGTGCCCGGCATGCGCATCCTGCTGACGCACGGCACGGCCACCGGGCGCGAGGCGGGGCAGGCGCTGTTGCGCGCGGGTGATCACCAGTGTCTGGCTGCCGTACGACACGCCGGGTGCGACGCGGCGCTTCCTGCAGCGACACCGGCCCGCGGTGGGCGTGCTGATGGAAACCGAGGTGTGGCCCAACCTGCTGCATGCAGGCCCACGCGCGTCGGCGTGCCGATGGTGCTGGCCAACGCGCGCCTGAGCGAGCGCAGCGCGCGCAAGGGTCGAACGCCTGTCGGCGCTTGATGCGCCCCGGCAGCGCGTGCGCTCGATCTGGTGCTGGCGCAGACGCGCGACGACGCCGCGCGCCTGAGCGCGGCGGGCGCTCGCGAGGTCGAGGTCAGCGGCAACCTGAAGTTCGACATGGCACCCGACGCCACGCTGGTCGCGCGCGGCCGCCAGTGGCGCGCTGCGCTGCAGCGCCCGGTGGTGCTGGTGGCCGTCGACGCCGCGAGGGCGAGGAGCCGCCGCTGCTGCAGGCCTGGCTGGCGCAGCCGGCGCCGCGGCCGCTGCTGCTGCTGGTGCCGCGCCACCCGCAGCGCTTCGACGCGGTGGCGCAGATCGTGCGCGACGCGCAACTGGATCTGCAGCGCCGCAGCCAGTGGACCGATGCGCCGCCGCCCGGCGCCGACGCGGCCGATGTGTGGCTCGGCGACTCGCTCGGCGAGATGCCGCTGTACTACGCCGCGTCCGACGTCGCGCTGCTCGGCGGCAGCTTCGCGCCGCTCGGCGGGCAGAACCTGATCGAAGCCGCGGCCTGCGGCTGCCCGGTGGTGATGGGCCCGCACACGTTCAACTTCGAGCAGGCGGCCGACCACGCGGTGGCCGAACGCGCGGCGCTGCGCGTGGCCGACATCGACGAAGGCGTGGTGCGCGCGATCGAGCTGACGCGCGATGCCCTGCATGCGCAATGGGCCGAGCGCGCCGCGGCATTCGCGCAGATGCACAAGGGTGCGGCGCGCCGCATGGCCGAGCGCATCGTGCAACTCGCCGGCGCCCGCATCGGTGCACAGGCTGCCGACGCCGCGCGCGTCGAGCTCGCAGGCTGACGCCGCGTCGCGTTCAGCCTTTCAACAGCTCGAGCGGCTTCAGCGCCGACGTGCCCGGCAGCACCGTGTCGTCGATCGTGCGGCGCGCGACGCGCAAGTGGTCGTGCAGCACGCTCTTGAAGACGGCGCGCAGGTCGGTCGTGATGCGCAGGTCGCGGCCTTCGAAGCGCTCCTTCGTTGCCAAGCCCGGCCAATCGGCGATCACGCGGCCGCCGCGCACCGCGCCGCCCAGCACGAAGGCCGCGCCGCCGGTGCCGTGGTCGGTCCCTTGGGTGCCGTTGACGGCGACCTCGCGGCCGAATTCGGTGACCACCAGCACCACCGTGCGCTCCCAGGTGCCCGGCGACGCTTGCAATGCGTCGCGCAGCGACGCCACCATGGCGTCGAGCAACTTCAGGTTGTTGGTCAGCGCGCCCTGCGGCAGTGCCTGGTTGGCATGGCTGTCCCAGCCGCCGAGTTCCAGCACGGCCGCCTGGGGGCCATCGCTTGCGGCGAGAAACTCGCCGGCGCGGCGCGCCAGGGCCAGCGCCTGACCGCGTGGTCCGCCCGCGGTGCCCATCGTCGGCGCGGCGTCGGCCATGGCGCTGTCGCTGCGCAGCGCCCGCGCCCGTGCCAACGCTTGCGCCAGCACCGGGTCGGCGCGGTACAGGCGTTCGACGCGGGCCACCAGGTCCACCGACGGTTCGGGCAGCACCGATGGCGCCCAGGTGTCGATGTCGCCCGGGCCGCGCAGCACCAGCGGCACGGCGGTCTGCAGCGCCATGCCTTTGCGGCCGTTGGCGGCCAGCGCGCGGCCGAGCCAGCCGGTGCCGAGCTCGTGGGGTCTGGCGCCGCCCGATTCGAGCAACTGCTGCGCGTCGAAGTGCGACCGTTCGCGGTACGGCAGGCCGGTGGCATGCACCACCACCAGTTCGCCGCGGCCGTACAGCGCGTGCATCTCGGACAGCGCCGGGTGCAGCGCAAACGGACCCTCGAGCGGCAAAGGCGCGGCAGCGAGCTGCGCCAACGGACCGCGCGCGGCATTGAACGACTCGTCGCGCGGCAGCGGCACCGCGGTGAGGCCATCGAGGCCGCCGCGCAGCACGATCAGCGCGAGCCGCGCGTCGTCGGCGCGGGCCTGGCCGGCCAGGCTCAACTGGCTCCACGGCGCGAGGGCCGCGCTGCTCAACAGGGCGCCGATGAAGTCTCTTCGCGCAGCCATGGCGTCTCCCTCAACGGCGCTGGAATTCCGGCGCCATCAGCAGCAGCGTCAGCGCCTGCGGCCCATCGGTGGCGCGTTCGATCTGGCGTGCGGTGTCCTCGCTGAGCGTCGCGCCGAACGCACTGGCTGCGAGGGCGCGCGCGTCGACCTGGCGCCCGGCGCGTTCACCGACCCGCGTGGCCCACTCCAGGCGCTTCCAGACCGCGTCGGGGCCCAGCCATTCCTCCGCGCGGTCGGGCCAGCCGGCCGGCGACGGCGCGCGCTGCACCGGCTGCCCCATCAGCGCGACGCCGCCGTCGCGCCCGCGTGTGAACATGGTGTCGCCGGCGCGCAGCGCGCGAGCGGTGGAGAGCACGAACTCCTCCGGGGTCTTCAGCTTGGCGGCTTGCGGCTGCCAGGCTTCCGGCGCCTTCACGAGCTCGGCATACACGGTGGGAAGGTGGCCCGCGCTGTCGCGGAACGTGCGCGTCAGTCGCTCGACCAGCGCAGGCGGCGGATCGTCGGCGACGAAATGGCGCGCCAGCTTGGTGGCGATGAAGCGCGCGGTCGACGCATGCACGCTGAGGTCGTGCAGCACGTCGGCCAGCGCCTGCGAGCCTTCGCGGTAGCGCTTGCCGAGCACGGTCTTTGCGCCGGGCTCGTGCCAGGCGGCATCGAAAAAGCTGGTTTGCTCGCCGCGCGGCAGGCGCGGCGCGCGCCAGCCGGTGAGCACGGCGGCAAACGCGGTGACGTCGGCCTGGCGTGTAGCCGCCATCGACGCCGAGCGTGTGCAACTCGAGCACTTCGCGCGCCAGGTTCTCGTTGAGGCCGGTGATGCGCGGGATCACGCCATCGGACTGCTGGCGCGCCAATCGCGTGACGAAGCGCGAGTTCGGCCCGGCCGACAGCGCGTTGTCGAGGTAGCGCAGCATCGTGGCGTGTTGCGTCGACGCGGCGAGCAGTTGCTCGAACGAGCCGGCGATGTGCGGGCGGATCGCCTCGCGCTCGAAGGCACCAACCAGCCCACGCGCCGCGCCCTTGACCATCGACACCGTGAAGTGATTGGCCCAGAACAGCGCCAGCCGCTCGGTGAACGGCCGCTGCGTGGTGGCAGCGGTGGTCAGGCGTGCCGCTTGATCGGCCAGCACCAACTCGCGAAAGTGTTCGGCGAAGCGCTGCTCGAACGGCTTGGCATCGGGCATCGGGCCGCTCATCGCCACCGCGGTGGTGTTGCGCTCGCGCAGCCAGCGCAGGTAGGCATCGTGGCGACGCAGCCCGTCGGCGGCACTGGGCAACGCGTCGCCGCGTTGTGCATCGGCCGGACCGATCTGCTGCAGCAGCCAGCCCTGCGGATCGCCACCGACGACGCTCAGGTCACTTTCACCCAGGCCGAAGCGGTGGGCGGCGATCGCGGAGAGCGGGGCGGCGGCAGCCATTGGCGCGCAGTATCCATCGCTGCGCGCCGCACGGGCGTGTCCATCGCGCCGGCCTCGCGAAAAGTTTGGTAAAGCGAGCGCAGTCAGGCGACTGCGCTGCGTCGGGGCAACGCGCGGCTCAGCGCTCGAGCAGCGTGTTGATGGCGTCCACGTCTTCGGGCCGCAGCTGGCCCGACGCCTGGCGCAGGCGCAGGCCGTTGACCACGACGTCGTAGCGCGCGCGGGCGAGGTCGCGCTGCGTGTTGAACAGCTGGGTCTGCGCGTTGAGCACGTCGATGTTCACGCGCACACCGACGCGATAGCCAAGCTGCGTGGCCTCGAGCGCCAGCTTGGTGGACGACTCGGCGGCTTCCAGCGCGCTCACCTGGGCCCGACCCGACTGCAAGCCCCAGAACACCACCCGTGTGCCTTGCGCGACGCCGCGGCGAGCGGCCTCCAGGTCATTGAGCGCCTTGTCCTCGAGCGACAAGGTCTCCCTGATGCGGTTTTGCGTCAGTCCGCCGGTGTACAGCGGCATGCGCAACTGCAACCCCACCACCGCACTGGAGGTGGTGCCAGGCGTCGGCGTGCCAGTGCCGGTGGCGTGCAGGGTGCCCACCGAGCCCACCAGGTCGACCGTGGGTCCTTCGGCGGCGCGCGCACGTTGGGTCTCGAGCTTGGCGATGTCGAGGCCCACTCGTGACTTGCGCACCAGTGGGTGCTGCTGGTCGGCGGCGTTGACCCACACGTTCACGTCCGACGGCGCCACTTCGGGCAGGATCACCGGAGCGGCCAGCGGCTTGGGCGTCACGCCCGCGCGCCCCACCAGTTGAAAGAGCAGGATTCGCTTGGTGAGCAGGTCGTTCTCACCGGCGATCACGCCGGCGGTGGCCAGGTCGAAGCGGGCTTGCGCTTCGCGCGTGTCGGTGATGGTGGCGGTGCCGACCTCGAAGTTTCGCTTCGCCGACGCAAGCTGCTCCGCGATGGCGGTCTTGCCGGCCTGCGCGGCGGACAACGTGTCCTGCGCGGCCAAGACGTCGAAGTACGCCTGCGCCACGCGCACGATCAAGTCCTGCTCGGCGGTCTCGAGGTCGCTCTGCGCCGCCTCGTAGGCACGCCGCGCCTGCTCGATCACGACGTTGTTGGTGCGGTTGTAAAGCGACTGGACGGCGTTGACGCCGGCGTCAACGCGGTTCGTGTAGCGGTGGCCCGAGGTGTTCGGGATCGTCACGCCCTGGCTGACGGTGGAAGGCACGTCGACGTCGGTGCGCGTCGCATTGGCCGTCAAGCCGACGTTGGGCTTGTTCAGCGCCTCGGCCTGGCCGACGCGGTACTGCGCCGAGTCGTACAGGGCGCGCGCCGCCAGGTAGGTGGCGTCGTAGGCACGCGCTGCGTCGTACAGCTCGCGCAGGCTTTCGGCAGCGCCGAGCGTTGGCAGCAGGGCCAGGGCCACGGCAGCCATTCGGGCAAACGGCAGGAACGGGCGCTTCTGCGCAGACGTCATGGTGGGCTTCCTCGGGTCGTGCATTCGCTGATGTTCGGTACGGACTGGGGCCAGGTCGGGTGTGTACGTGAGGCAGGGTCACGCCCGCAAGCCACGCGCGACACGCCGTCGTTTGGCGTGCTCGGATCGTGAGCGGTGGCGACGGACGGTGGACTCGTGAGCGGACAGGCGGCGGCGCTCCCGAGTCAGAAGTGGAACCGGCTCGGTTCGTCGAAGCCGCGCAGACGCTGCGCCACCGTGTCGAACAAATCCTGGGTCTCGAATCGAGAGTCGGCCAGGCGCTGCACGCGCACCGCGCGCATCGCAGGCTCGTCGCCGACGATGCCGATCAGCCGGCCGCCGGGCGCCAACTGCTGCAGCAGCGCCTGCGGCACGGCGTGCGTCGAGCCCGACAGCACGATGGCGTCGAACGGTGCATCGTCGGGCAAACCGCGCGCGCCGTCGGCCACGCGAACCTTGGCGTTGGTGATGCCGGCACGCTGCAGGTTGCTGCCGGCCATCGTGGCCAGGCTGGGCACGATCTCCAGACTCAACACCGAACGCGCACGGTGGGCCAGCAATGCCGCCATGAAGCCCGACCCGGCGCCCACTTCGAGCACCCGCTCATGCCGCTGCAGGTTGAGCTCCTGCAGGATGCGAGCTTCCATCTTCGGCGCCAGCATGCACTGGCCCTCGGGCAGCGGCACCTCGGTGTCGACGAAGGCCAGCGCGCGGTATGCCGCCGGCACGAAATCTTCGCGGCGCACCACGGCCAGCAGCGCCAGCACGGCCGGATCCAGCACGTTCCACGTCCGGATCTGCTGTTCGATCATGTTGAAGCGCGCTTGTTCGACGTTCATGGCTGGGGAGCGTTCAGCTCAAAGCGGCGAATTTTAGGGCGGCGCCCGCACGAAGCGGCCGTCATGCCGCGGCGGCGCGCCGGCTGGCGGGTTTGCTGCGCGCCAGGCCACGGATCACGAGGTCGATGTGAGAGCGCACGAACAGGTGAGGGTCGAAGTGCTCGTCGTGGCCCGGGCAAGCGCCGAGCGAGTGCTTGTGCAGGCACAACATCACCAGCGGCAGCATCAACGAGTGCACGACGCTGGGCACGTCGAGCGGTTCGAACTCGCCGCTGTCGATGCCACGCTGCACGATGCGGGCGATCAACTCCTCGCCAGGCCGGATCACCTCGGCGACGTAGAACTCGGCGATGTCGGGGAAGTTGCGCACCTCGGTGATGATCAGCTTGAACACGCCGGAGGTCGGGCTGTCGAACACCTCGAGCCACCAGCGGCTGAACACCTCGCGCAGCAACTCGGCCACCGGACCACGGTGCTTCTCCGCTTCGGCCGCGCCCGCCGCAATGCGCGACGACAGGTGCTCGCGGATCACCGCCTTGAGCAGCTCTTCCTTGCTCGGGTAATAGAGGTACAGCGTGCCCTTGGCGACGCCGGCGCGCTGCGCCACTTCTTCGGCGCGCGTGGCGGCGAATCCCTTCTCGACGAACAGGTCGAGCGCCGCGTCGAGCAATTGCTGGGGACGCGCCTCCTTGAGGCGACGGCGCGAAGAGGTGAGGGTGTCGCTCATGAATTAATGACTGACTGGTCAGTAATGTAGCGGCCCAGGCCCCTGCTGGTCAACCGCCCGGCCGCCATCGTGACCCGTCATGCGGTCCAGCCGCAACACGGGGCAACGCGCATGCGCCTGCTGGATGCCCAAGCCGTTGCAGGGCGCCCCGTATCATCCGCGGCTGGTTGTCGAGCGAAGGGGCGGCGTGGATATCGTGTTGTTGGCCAAGGCGGCGGTGATGGGCGTCGTCGAGGGGCTGACCGAATTCCTGCCGATCTCGTCCACCGGGCATCTGATCCTCGCCGGCAGCCTGCTCGGCATGGCCGACGAAAAGGCCAAGGTGTTCGACATCGCGATCCAGAGCGGCGCGATGCTGGCCGTGATCCTGGTGTACTGGCAACGCCTGCGCGACACCGTGGCACGCCTGGGCAGCAGCGCGCAGGCGCGTGCTTTCGTCAACAACGTGGCGATTGCCTTCGCGCCAGCGGTGGTGCTGGGGTTGCTGTTCGGCAAGGTGATCAAGTCGCACCTGTTCAACGCACCGGTGGTGGCCGCAGCCTTCATCGTCGGCGGCCTGATCATCCTGTGGGCCGAACGACGCCCGGCCTCGCTGGTGCGCATCGAGTCGGTCGATGCGATGACGCCCTGGGATGCGCTGAAAGTCGGTCTGGCGCAATGCGTGGCGATGATCCCCGGCACCAGCCGGTCCGGCGCCACCATCATCGGCGGCATGTTGTTCGGCTTGTCGCGCGGCGCGGCCACCGAGTTCAGCTTCTACCTGGCGATCCCCACGCTGATGGGCGCCGGTGCCTACAGCCTGTACAAGGAGCGTGCGCTGTTGTCGGCCAGCGACTGGCCGGTGTTCGCGGTCGGTGGCGTGGTGTCGTTCGTCTGCGCATATGCCTGCGTGCGCTGGCTGCTGCGATACATCGCCACGCACACCTTCGTGCCGTTCGCCTGGTACCGGATCGCCTTCGGCATCGTGGTGCTGGCCACCGCCTGGGGCGGCTGGGTGCAGTGGGCCGAGTGAGGACGTGTGCCAGCGCCTGCGCGCTGGCGAACGCCTCACGAGGCGCGCCCGCATGCAGGCGGGCGCGTGGGATGCGGTGGCATCAAACCGTCAGCGCTTGCGGAACACCAGGTCCTGCGCCGGTTGCCCGAGTCGCGCACCCCGCTGTTCGAACTTGGTGAGCGGCCGGTAGGCCGGCCGCGGCGCAAACCCGTCGCAGGTGTTGGCCAGCAGCGGCTCGGCGCCGAGCACCTCCAGCATGTGCTGCGCATACGGCGCCCAATCGGTGGCCAGGTGCAGCGTGGCGCCGGGGGACAGCCGCGAGGCCAGCAAGGCCACGAAAGCGGGTTGGATCAGCCGACGCTTGTGGTGTCGCTTCTTCGGCCACGGGTCGGGAAAGAACACCATCGCGCCCGCCAGCGAACTGGGCGCCAGCATGTGCTCGAGCACGGCCACCGCGTCGTGCTGCACGATGCGCACGTTGTGCAGCGGTTGGGCCTCGATCTGCCGCAACAGCGCGCCCACGCCCGGCGGATGGACCTCGACGCCGAGGAAATTGCACTGCGGCGAGGCCGCGGCAATGGCCACCGTGGCGTCGCCCATGCCGAAGCCGACTTCGAGGATCAGCGGCGCGGCACGGCCGAACGCGGCCGCCGCGTCGAGCCGCTGTTCGGCGAACGGCAACACGTAGCGCGGGCGAGAGCTCGCGCAGCGCGCGTTGCTGGCCCGGGCCCATGCGGCCAGCGCGCAGCACGTAGCTGCGCACGCGGCGTTCGGCTGAGCGGCGTATCCACCGGCACGCTACAGCAACTCCTCGCCGACGAAATTCGACAGCACCCACAGCCACATCCGAGACAGCAGCGTGGCGCCGGGCTCGTCGCGCGTGACGACCTCGCGCTCGCCGGAACGCGACACCCACTCGATGTGGTCGCCGTCGGCTGCCAGGCGCAGCGTGTACGAGCCCGCGAGGTGACCGCTGCGTTCCACCAGGCCGAGAATCTCGCCGGCCAGCGCCGGGCTGTCGATCGACAGGCTCACCTCGGTGTTGGCACGCGCCGATCGCGGGTCGAGGTTCATCGAGCCAATGATCACGTGGCGCCGATCGATCACCGCCACCTTGGCGTGCAGGCGTCCGGCCGACGAGCGAAAGGTGCCCAGGTCGCTGGACTGCGCGACCAGATGGCCGCCCAACTCGTAGATCTGCACGCCCAGCGCGCAGCATCGCGTGCCGGTAGCGCGCGTAGGCGAAGTGCACCATCGGTTCGTCGGTGGCATCGGCGGCGTTGGTCAGCACGCTCATGCGCACGCCGTGGCCGATGGCCTCGCGCATCAGATCGACACCGCGCTCGCCGGGGATGAAGTAGGGCGATGCCATCACGACCTCGGCGCGTGCGCTGCGCATCAGGTTGATCGCATCGAAGAACGCAGTGCCTTCGTTGAGGAACTTCCCGCTCGTCGATCGAACCTTGTCGGGCGAGTCGACCAGCACGCGTGCCGCCGCGAGATGCAACTCCAGCCGACCCGCCTCGAGCTGGCGCCCGACGCTCGGCCGATTGAACATGTCGCGCGGCAAGACCGGCCATTCGCCGGAGTTCCCCTTCGTCACCAGCTGGTCGAAACGCGCTCGTGCGCTGGCGGCATCGCCGTGCGCCGGTACGATGCTGGCGATCGGATAGCTGTGCTCGCTGTTCCAGTAGGCATCGAAGGCGTCGGACAGGTGCGCAACGATCGGGCCCGCAGCCAGCACGTCGAGGTCGATGAAGTTGGCCGCGGTGCTGGACATGAAGTACTCGTCGCCGATGTTGCGCCCGCCGCTCACCGCCAGCGCGTTGTCGGCGACGAACAGCTTGTTGTGCATGCGGTGGTTGATGCGGCCGAACTCGTGCAACGACGCCAGCACACGCTGCGCCGTCGAGCCGGCGCGCGAGGGCAATGGATTGAACAACCGCACCTCGACATTGGAGTGGGCCGCGAGGTCGGCGAGCATGACGTCGTGGCCGGTGGTGTAGAAATCGTCGACCAGCAGGCGCACGCGCACGCCGCGCGCCGCCGCGTCGCGCAACTCGCGCAGGAAGCGGTGGCCGACCGCATCGCTGTGCACCTGGTAGTACTGCGCATCGATCGATCGCACGGCGCGGCGCGCCAGCGCCAGGCGCGCGTCGAGCGCATAGTCGCCGGTGGGCAGGATGCGAAAGCCCGACAGGCCGCGTTGCGGCTCGGCGTCGATGCCACCACGAGGCGCGCCAGCGGAGTTTCGCCGGTGTCGGTGAATGCAAACGTGGCGCTGCGCGCCACCGTGGCAGGCAGGAAGGCGCAGCCTTGCAGCACGCACACCAGCAGCACCAGCCACCAGGCCACTGGCCGCCAAGTCGTGTGGCCAAGGGCGGGGGGCTGCAGCGGCATGGCGCGAATTCTATGCAGGCGCTTCGGGCCGCCGTCTAGAATGCGTTCCACCGCGGGCGTCGTTCAATGGCAGGACCTGAGCTTCCCAAGCTCAAGACGTGGGTTCGATTCCCATCGCCCGCTCCACACGCTCGATGGCCGAAAGGCTCGGTATTTCCGAGCCTCGCCACCCGCGCGCGGATGCCCCACCATCGGGGCTCGATGAGTCCACCGATCCAGCTGCTGTACCAGGGCGCGTCGCCGCCCGATCTGTCCACGTCGGCGCTCGGCCCGTTCATCGTGCAACGTTGTGCCGACCTGTCGGAGGTGCCGCCGCAACTGGAGGCCAACCGGTTCGACGCCCTGCTGCTCCACGTGCACAACGGCGAGCAGCTGCACGCGCTGTTGCATTGGGGCGGGCTGTCTCACGCCGTGCTCGACACCGCGTTGCTCGTGCTGATGCCCGAACCTTCCGCGAGCGACCTCACGCGGCTGCTGCAACTCGGCGTGCAGGAGGTGATGCCCACGCGCGAAGCCCATCCGGAGCGCATCGCGTTGGCGCTGCGCCAGTCGGTGGAGCGCAAGCGCCTGGAACTCGCGGCCAGGCGTGCCTATGCCACCGACCTCGGTACCGGGCTGCCCAATCACACGCAGTTGATGGAACACATGACGCATCTGCTCGCGCTGCGCGAGCGCGAGCCCGCGCCGATGGCGCTGCTGGTGCTGCGCATCGAGGGCCTGGCGATGGCTGCGGCCACGCTGGGCGCCGAGGCGGCCAACGTCTTGAGGCGCAAGATCGCCGTGCGCCTGCGCGCGGGCTTGCGTGCCAGCGACGTCGTGGCCGCGCTCGGCACCGATCGGTTCGCGGTGCTGTTGGCGTGGATCGACGACGTGGCCGATGGCGAGCGCGTGGTCGGAAAGTTGAGCGAAAGCCTGCAGCGGCCGCTCAATGTGGCCGGGCAAGACGTGGTGGTGGCGGTGGGCGCCGGCGTGGCGCGTTACCCCGGCGACGGGCGCGACGCCGACACGCTGTTGCGCCTGGCCGGCAGCCAGGCATCGCAGAGCAACGCGCGCGGCCGCACGGGCCTGGCAGCGAGCGTGCAGCGCGGCGGAACTGCGGCCGCCAACGACGAGCTGCCGACGCAGTTCTAGCGGCGCGCGCCGCGGGCCGCTACTTGTTCAGATCGCCCAGGCAGAGGTACTTCATCTCGACGTACTCGTCGATGCCGTGGTGCGAGCCTTCGCGGCCGAGGCCCGACTGCTTGACGCCGCCGAACGGCACCTCGGCCGTCGAGATCAGGCCGGTGTTGATGCCGACCATGCCGTACTCCAGCGCCTCGGCGACGCGGAAGATGCGGCCGACGTCGCGGCTGTAGAAGTAGCTCGCCAGGCCGAACTCGGTGGCGTTGGCCAGCGCGATCGCTTCGTCCTCGGTCTTGAAGCGGAACACCGGCGCCACCGGGCCGAAGGTTTCTTCGCGCGCGCACAGCATGTCGGCGGTGGCGTCGGCCAGCACGGTGGGCGCGTAGAAGCGCTCGCCGATGCTTGCGTGCCGCCGGTCAGCACCTTGGCGCCCTTGGCCAGCGCGTCGGCCACATGGCGCCTCGACCTTGGTCGATGGCCTGCGTCGTCGATCAGCGGGCCCCTGGTTGACGCCGGGCTCGAAGCCGTTGCCGACCTTGATGGTCTTGGACCTTGTCGGCCAGCTTCTTCGACGAAGCGGTCGTAGACGCCGTCCTGCACATAGAGGCGGTTCGCGCACACGCAGGTCTGGCCGGCGTTGCGGTACTTGCTGGTCATCGCGCCGTCGACCGCGCGAGTCGATGTCGGCATCGTCGAACACGATGAACGGCGCGTTGCCGCCGAGTTCGAGCGACAGCTTCTTGATCGTCGGCGCGCATTGCGCCATCAGGATGCGGCCGACCTCGGTCGAGCCGGTGAACGACAGGTGGCGCACGGTGTCGCGATGCGCACAGCACCTTGCCGACCTCGATCGAATTCTTCGCGTCGGCGGTGATCACGTTGAGCACGCCGGCCGGCATGCCGGCGCGCTGCGCCAGTTCGGCGCAGGCCAGCGCCGACAGCGGCGTCGCCTCGGCCGGCTTGATCGATCACCGGGCAGCCGGCGGCCAGCGCCGGCGCCGACCTTGCGCGTGATCATCGCGATCGGGAAGTTCCACGGCGTGATGGCCGCGCACACGCCGATCGGTTGCTTGATCACCAGCGTGCGCTTGTTCGGCGTCGGTGGTCGGGATGGTCTCGCCGTAGACGCGGCGTGCCTTCCTCGGCGAACCACTCGATGAAGCTGGCGCCATAGATCACCTCGCCGCGCGCCTCGGCGCAGCGGCTTGCCCTGCTCGGCGGTCATGATGCGCGCCAGGTCGTCGGCGTGCTGATTCAGCAGCGCGAACCACTTCATCAGGATGCCGTGGCGCTGCTTGGCCGTGCATCGTGCGCCAGGCCGGCCAGGCCGCATTGGCGGCGGCGATCGCCGCTTCGGTTTCTTTCGCGCCGAGGTTCGGCACGTCGGCCAGCTTCTGGCCGGTGGCCGGGTCGTTGACGGCGAAGCGGCTGCCGCCGCCGACCCAATGGCCGTCGATCAGCGCATTGGTGCGCAGCAGCGCCACTTCCTGCAGCGTGCGACAGCGGAGAACTCTTCATGTCCATGGTGCGCTCCGGAGATCAGTCGGCGGCCGGCCAGTCCGATGAGCGGGCCAGCGCGTCGCGGATGGCGCTGCCGTGCTCGTCGAGCATGGGCGCCGGTGAATTCGATACTGCGCGCTGGCCGTCCAGGCGCATGGGTGCGGCCACCATGGGCATGCCGGCGTTGTGGATCTTCATGCCGCGCGCCACCACCTGCGGGTGCTTGAACACCTCGGGCAGGTCGAGGATCGGGGCGCACGGCACCGCGTTGGGCTCGAGCAGCGCGGTCCACTCGGCCGTGCTGCGCTCGAGCATCCACTGCGCGATCAGCGGCGCGAGTTCGTCGCGGTGCTGGATGCGCAGCGCGTTGGTGGCGTACTTCGCATCGGTGCCCGCTGCCTCGCGGCCGGCGAGCTTGCAGAAGCGCTGGAACTGGCCGTCGTTGCCGACCGCCAGCACGAGGTGGCCATCCTTCGTCTTGAACACCTGGTACGGCACCACGTTGACGTGCGCGTTGCCCATGCGCTTGGGCGTGTTGCCGCCGACCAGGTAGTTGCTCGCCTGGTTGGCGAGCATCGCGAGCTGCGTGTCGAGCAACGCGGCGTCGATCCAGCGGCCGCGCCCGGTGCGGTGCCGCTCCTGCAGCGCCGCCAGCACCGCGGTGGTGGCATACAGGCCGGTGAACAGGTCGGCCACGGCGACGCCGACCTTCTGCGGCTCGGCACCCGGCGTGCCGTCTTTCTCGCCGGTCACGCTCATCAAGCCGCCGGTGGCCTGGATCGCGAAGTCGTAGCCAGCCGCCGGCGCGTAGGGGCCGTCCTGGCCATAGCCGGTGATCGAGCAGTAGATCAGGCGCGGGTTCAGCGCCTGCAGCGACGCCGCGTCGAGCCCGTACTTGGCCAGCTGACCGACCTTGTAGTTCTCCAGCAGCACGTCGGCCTGCGCCGCCAGCTGCTTCACCAGCGCCGCGCCGTCGAGCGTGGCGATGTCGATCGCAATCGAGCGTTTGCCGCGGTTGGCGCTCAGGTAATAGGCCGACATGCGATCGCTCGCGTCGCCCCACCACGGCGGACCCCATTCGCGCGTGTCGTCGCCGGCGCCGGGGCGTTCGACCTTGATCACGTCGGCGCCGTAGTCGGCGAGCAACTGGCCGCACCAGGGTCCGGCGAGCACGCGGCTCAGGTCGAGCACGCGCACGCCCTCGAGCGGCCTGGGTGCACCGCTCATGCAGTGAACGCTTGGATGCCGGTGATCGCGCGGCCGAGGATCAGCGCATGGATGTCGTGCGTGCCCTCGTAGGTGTTGACCACTTCGAGGTTGACCAAGTGGCGCGCGACGCCGAACTCGTCGCTGATCCCGTTGCCACCCATCATGTCGCGTGCCACGCGGGCGATGTCGAGCGCCTTGCCGCAGCTGTTGCGCTTGAGGATGCTGGTGGTCTCGACCGCGGCCTTGCCTTCGTCCTTCAAGCGACCGAGGCGCAGGCAGCCCTGCAATCCGAGCGTGATCTCGGTCAGCATGTCGGCCAGCTTCTTCTGCACCAGTTGGTTGGCCGCCAGCGGTCGGCCGAACTGCTTGCGGTCGAGCACGTACTGGCGTGCGCGATGCATGCAGTCTTCTGCGGCACCGAGCGCGCCCCAGGCGATGCCGTAGCGCGCGCTGTTCAGGCAGGTGAACGGCCCCTTCAGGCCGCGCACCTCGGGGAATGCGTTTTCCTCGGGGCAGAACACCTCGTCCATCACGATCTCGCCGGTGATGCTGGCGCGCAGGCCGATCTTGCTGTGGATGGGCGGTGCGCTCAGGCCCTTGGCGCCCTTGTCGAGGATGAAGCCGCGGATCTGTCCGCCATCGTCCTTGGCCCAGACCACGAACACGTCGGCGATCGGCGAGTTGGTGATCCACATCTTCGAGCCGCTGAGCGAGTAGCCGCCCGACACCTTCTTGGCGCGCGTGACCATGCTGCCGGGATCGCTGCCGTGGTTCGGTTCGGTCAGACCAAAGCAGCCGATCCACTCGCCGGTGGCGAGCTTGGGCAGGTACTTGCGCTTCTGCGCCTCGGTGCCGAACTCGTTGATCGGCACCATCACGAGCGAGCTCTGCACGCTCATCATCGAGCGGTAGCCCGAGTCGATGCGTTCGACCTCGCGCGCCACCAGGCCGTAGCACACGTAGCTGAGGCCGGCGCCGCCGTAGGTCTCGGGGATCGTGGGCCCGAGCATGCCGAGCGAGCCCATTTCGCGAAAGATCGACACGTCGGTCTTCTCGTGGCGGAACGCCTCGAGCACGCGGGGCAGCAGCCGCCCCTGGCAGTACTCGCGTGCGGCGTCGCGCACCTGGCGTTCGTCGTCGGTGAGCTGCTCATCGAGCAGCAGCGGATCTTCCCAATGGAACTTGGCGGCGCTGGACATGGTGGACTTTCCTGTGTGGCCCGGCTCACGTCGCCGGGGAACGGGATCATCCTATATCCGGCGCGCGGGCCGGCGCAGTCACCGAAGCGGCAGCGCGGGCGGGGCGCCCGCGCGGGAAAGCGCTACTTCTTCTGCGTCGGCGCGGGTGCGGTCGTCACGACCGTGCTTGCCGCAGGCGCCATCAGCTTGGCCTCGCGCATCAGCACGCGATGGAAGCTTTCGGTGCGGTCGAGCCAGTCGACAAACGGCTGGCCGTTGATGGTGTTGGGCTTGAACGCGCCTTGCGCCATGAACGCCTTCCATTCCGGCAGCTCGCGCACCTTGGCCAGCATCTGCTGGTAGTACGCCACCTGCTCGGTGCTGGCACCGGGCGCCATGAAGATGCCGCGCATCATCAGGTACTGCACCGGGATGCCGAACGACATGCAGGTCGGGAATGTCGCTCCAGCTCTGCTGGCCAGCGATCTTCTCGCGTGTAGCCGAGCTTGGCGCCGTCGAACACGCACAGCGGCCGCAGCGCACCTTCACGCCACAGCTTTTCGCCTTCGATCGGGTTGTTCACGGTGAGGTCGACCTCGCCGGCGGCCAGCGCCTTGGCGACGTCGCCGCCGCCCTTCAGCGGCACGTAGGTGAGCTTGGTCGCGCCGGCCGTTTCCAGCAGCACGCTGATCAGCTGGTCTTCCTGTTTGCTGCCGGTGCCGCCGAGCTTCAGCGCGCCGGGCGCGCCGCTGTGCATGGCGTCGAGCACGTCCTTCGGCGAGTGGTAGGACGACTTCGCGTTGACCCACAGCACGAACTGGTCGAGCGCCATCATCTGCACCGGCGTGATCTCCTGCCAGGTGAACTTGGTGCCGGTGGCCAGCGGCGTGGTGAACAGGTTGGACAGCGTGATGATCAGCTTGTGCGGGTTGTTCTGCGCCGCCTTGACCTCGAGCAGGCCCTCGGCGCCGGAGTTGCCCGAGCGGTTCACCACGTTGAGCGGCTGGGTCATCAGCTTGTGCTTGGCGACCATCTGCTGGATGAAGCGCGCCATCTGGTCGGCGCCACCGCCGGTGCCCGCCGGCACCACCAGTTCCACCGGCGCGCTCGGCTCCCATGCTGCGTGCGCCCGCGGTGCAACCATGGCGATGGCCAGCGCTGCGGAGGCGGTCATCAGATGGATGAAGGAGATCTTGCGTACGGTGGTTCGGACTGCGGTCTTCATGGTCATATCGGCCTAGATCTGCCGTAAGCGGCCCAAGGTGATCCGATGCTATAGCGCACCACAGCGGGGCAGACGGTCTTTGCCTTGGATTAGGGGGTGGATCGACGACGATAAAATCACGCCTCTTGCCACTGCGAAGTGGCCACGCGACGCAAGCGGAGTAAGTCTCGGAGGTTACCGATGCAAGTGGCAGTGCCTTTCATCGACCGCCGGGCCGCGCTGGGACGCGTCGGCGGCGTGTTGCTGGTGCTCGGAGCCGGCCCCGTTTCGGCCGATGACAGCTTTCCGAACAGGCCGATCCGTATCGTGCCCTTCGGCACCGCCGGTGGTCCGATCGACGCCATCGCGCGCAGCTACGGCGAGGCGCTGAAACAGCGCTGGAACCAGCCGGTGATCGTCGACGCCAAGCCGGGCGCGAGCGGCATCGTGGCGACCGATTTCGTCGCCAAGGCGCCGCCCGACGGCTACACGCTGATGCTCACGCTGTCGCTCACGCACACCACGGTGCCGCTGCTGCAGCAGAAGGTCCCGTACGACCCGGTGCGCGACTTCCAGCCGCTGACCAAGATCGCCACCGGCGGCCCGATGTTCGTGGTGCCGGCGCACGCGCCGCCGAACAACCTCACCGAGTTCGTCGCCTGGGCCAAGAGCAAGGGCCGTGTCACCTACGGCACCTGGGGCAACGGGTCCGCGGCCCACCTGTTCGGTGAGCTGTTCAAGCGCCAAACCGGCGCGCCGATGGAACACGTGCCCTACAAGGGCGAGGCGGCGGCGCACCTGGACATGTTGGGCGGCGTGCTCGATACCGCGTGGGCCAATCCGGCCACCGCGCGCACGCACCTGCAAGCCGGCAAGATCAAGGTGCTGGGCATCATCGGCTCGCGCCGCGTCGGCACGATTGCCAGCGTGCCCACCTTCACCGAGCAAGGCTTCGAAGGCTTCGGGCTCGACAGCTGGCTGGGCTTCTTCGCGCCGGCGCGCACGCCGGCAGCGGTGGTCGACAAGCTCGCGACGGCGCTGCGCGAGGCCACGCAGTCGCCCGAGCTGCGCACCAAGTTGCTCGACATGGGGTTCGAACCACTGGGCAGCACACCCGACGCGTTCGCCAACGACATCAAGAGCCAGCTGCCGGCGTGGGCCGCGCTGGTCAAGGCGGCCGGCGTGGTGCCGGAGTGACGATGAAGACCGTTCCGATCACGATCGACACCGGCACCGCCTACGGCCGCCCCAAGCCCGGCTACAAGTCCGAGCTGACCGAGGTGGGCGCCGGCACGGCGATGGGCGAGCTGCTGCGCCGCTACTGGCATCCGATCGGCCTGGCCGCCGATGCCAACGCCACACCGCGGCTGATTCGCGTGCTGGGCGAAGACCTGGTGCTGTTTCGCGACAAGAACGGCCGGCCGGGTCTGGTGTACCCGCATTGCACGCACCGCGGCGCGTCGCTGGTGTACGGCAAGGTCGAGGAGCGCGGCATCCGCTGCTGCTACCACGGCTGGTTGTTCGACGTGCAGGGCCATTGCCTGGAACAGCCCTGCGAGCCGAACCTCGGCGAACCCAGCCGCAGCCGGCGCCGCCAGCCTTGGTATCCGGTGCAAGAGCTGTACGGCATGGTGTGGGCCTATCTCGGCCCACCCGACCGCAAGCCGGTGCTGCCGCGCTACGACGCGCTCGAGGTGCTCGACGACGGCGAGTTCGTCGAGGCCGACGACAACTCCATCGGCGGCGGCGGGCCGAAGGTCATCCCGTGCAACTGGCTGCAGCACTACGAGAACCTGGTCGATCCGTTCCACGTGGTGATCCTGCACGGCAGCTTCAGCGGCACGCAGTTCGTCGAGGCGATGTCGGTGATGCCCGACGTCACCTGGGACGAGACCCCGCTCGGCGTGAAGACCGTGTCGCTGCGCAAGCTGCCCGACGGCTCCACGCTTGCGCCGCATCAGCGAAGCCGCGCTGCCGACGCTGCGCGTGATCCCGAACCCGCGCGTCGGCCAGTACGGCCGCGTGGAGTCCATCGGCTGGGTGCTGCCGATCGACGACACGCATTTCCGCATCTACGTGGCCGGCCGCGTCCGGGCCTTGGGCGATCTGGTGAAGATGCGCTCGCGGCTGAACGGCAAGCTGTGGGAAGAGCTCACCGAGGCCGAGCACCGCGACTTTCCGGGGGACTACGAAGCGCAGGTGAGCCAGGGCGCGATCGCCTGGCATTCCGAGGAGCACCTGGCCACCAGCGACCGCGGCATCGCGATGCTGCGCCGCGTGCTGCAGCGCCAGCTCGACGCCGTGCGCAACGGCGAGGATCCGGCCGGCGTCAGCTTCGATGCGGCCGAGCCGCCGGTGCGCTTCGAGGCCGGAAACTACCTGATCCGCGCCGCCACCTAAAATCACCGGTCCTGCCCGAGAGGCCTCGCGAGGTCTCTTGTTGCCGTTGCCTCGTTCGAGGCCGACCTCCTTGCCTGCGAAGTCGCGCATGAAAGCCGCCGAGATCCGTTCCACGTTCCTGAAATTCTTCGAGTCCAAGGGCCACCAGGTCGTGGCCAGCTCGCCCGTGGTGCCCGGCGACGACCCGACGCTGCTGTTCACCAACGCCGGCATGAACCAGTTCAAGGACGTGTTCCTCGGCTTCGACAAGCGCCCGTACACGCGCGCGGCCACCGCGCAGAAGTGCATCCGCGCCGGCGGCAAGCACAACGACCTGGAGAACGTGGGCTACACGGCGCGCCACCACACGTTCTTCGAGATGCTCGGCAACTTCAGCTTCGGCGACTACTTCAAGCGCGACGCGCTGAAGTACGCGTGGGAGCTGCTCACCGTGAACTTCAAGCTGCCGAAGGACAAGCTCTGGGCCACGGTGTACGCCGAGGACGACGAGGCCTACGACATCTGGCTCAAGGACATCGGCCTGCCGGCCGGAGCGCATCGTGCGCATCGGCGACAACAAGGGCGCGCGCTACGCGTCGGACAACTTCTGGATGATGGGCGACACCGGCCCGTGCGGCCCGTGCACCGAGATCTTCTACGACCACGGCCCCGAGGTGGCCGGCGGCCCGCCGGGCAGCGCCGAGCAGGACGGCGACCGCTACATCGAGATCTGGAACAACGTCTTCATGCAGTTCAACCGCACCGAAGACGGTGTGATGCACAAGCTGCCCAAGCCCAGCGTCGACACCGGCATGGGCCTGGAGCGCCTGACCGCGGTGCTGCAGCACGTGCATTCCAACTACGAGATCGACCTCTTCACCACACTGCTGGCGGCCACGCGCGACGCCGTGCAAGGCGGCGGCGCCACACCGATCGCCGACCTGCAGACGCCGTCGCTGCGCGTGATCGCCGACCACATCCGCGCCTGCGCGTTCACGGTGGCCGATGGCGTGATCCCCGGCAACGAAGGCCGCGGCTACGTGCTGCGGCGCATCGCGCGGCGCGCCATCCGCCACGGCTACAAGCTGGGCGCGAGCAAGCCGTTCTTTCACAAGCTGGTCGCGCCGCTGGCGGCCGAGATGGGTGATGCCTATCCCGAGCTGCGCCGCGACGGCGCGCGCGTGACCGAGGTGCTGAAGGTCGAGGAGGAGCGCTTCTTCCAGACCATCGCCAACGGCATGGAGATCCTCGAAGCGGCGCATTGGCCGGCGGTGCCAAGCAGATCGACGGCGAAATCGCCTTCAAGCTGCACGACACCTACGGCTTCCCGCTCGACCTCACGGCCGATGTGTGCCGCGAGCGCGGCGTGACGGTCGACGAGGCCGGCTTCAATGCCGCGATGGATCGCCAGCGCGAGCAGGCGAGGGCGGCGGCCAAGTTCAAGATGGCCGCAGGGCCTCGACTACGAGCGGCTCGCCGACCACCTTCCACGGCTACGACGGCCTCACGCGCGACAGCGCCAAGGTGACCGCGCTGTACGTCGACGGCGCGCCGGTGCAGCAGGTCAAGGCCGGCGACGACGCGGTGGTCGTGCTCGACCACACGCCGTTCTATGCCGAGAGCGGCGGCCAGGTGGGCGACACCGGCGAGCTGCGCAACGCCACGTCACGCGCCGTGGTGGAGGACACGCACCAAGATCCAGGCCGACGTGTTCGGCCACCAGGTGCGCGTGGTCGAGGGCACGATCGCCCTCGGCGATGTACTGAACGCGCGCGTCGACGCCGACAAGCGCGCCAAGACCGTGCGCAACCACAGCGCGACGCACCTGATGCACAAGGCGCTGCGCGAGGTGCTGGGCGCGCACGTGCAGCAGAAGGGCTCGCTGGTCGATGCCGAGCGCACGCGCTTCGACTTCGCGCACAACGCGCCGATGACCGACGAGCAGATCCGCAAGGTCGAGGTGCTCGTCAATGCCGAGATCCTCGCCAATGCCGACGACCCAGGCGCGCGTGATGCCGATGGACGACGCGCAGAAGCTCGGCGCGATGATGCTGTTCGGCGAGAAGTACGGCGACGACGTGCGCGTGCTCGACATCGGCTCGAGCCGCGAGCTGTGCGGCGGCACGCACGTGCAGCGCACCGGCGACATCGGCCTGTTCAAGATCGTGGCCGAAGGCGGCGTCGCCGCCGGCGTGCGGCGCGTCGAGGCCGTGACCGGCGACAACGCGCTGGCCTACATGCAGCAGCTCGAATCGACCGTGTCCAAGCGTCGCCGGCACGCTCAAGGTCACGCCGGCCGAGGTGCAGGGGCGCGTCGGTGCGGTGCTCGACCAGGTGCGCAGCGCTGGAGAAGGAGCTGGCGGCGCTGAAGGGCAAGCTCGCGTCGGCGCAGGGCGACGAGCTGCTCGCGCAGGCGGTCGACGTCAAGGGCTTGAAGGTGCTCGCCGCCACGCTGAACGGCGCCGACGCCAAGACGCTGCGCGACACGATGGACAAGCTGAAGGACAAGCTGAAGACGGCGGCCATCGTGCTGGCGGCGGTCGACGGCGGCAAGGTGCAGCTCGCGGCCGGCGTCACCAGCGACAGCACCGCACGCGTCAAGGCGGGCGATCTGGTCAACTTCGTCGCCCAGCAGGTCGGCGGCAAGGGCGGCGGCAAGGCCGACCTGGCGATGGCCGGCGGCACCGATGCCGCCAAGTTGCCTCAGGCGCTGGCCTCGGTGCAGGCCTGGGTGGCCGAACGCCTGTAGCGTGCCCCTAGATCGGCCGTGTGCGCTGCCGTCGCGCTCGGCGATGATGGCGCGCTGCAAGCCGGGATCCCTCATGGCCGACATCCAGATTCGACGCGTGCGCACCAGCGATGCCGAAGGCATGGCGCGCCTGATGGGCGACCCCGCCACGCTCGGCAACCTGCTGCAGCTGCCGTATCCCAGCGTCGAAGCCTGGCGCACGAGATTGGCCGAGTGGGATCAACCCGGTCGCGCCGACCTGCTGCTGGTGGCCGAAGCCGACGGCGGCTTGGTGGGCAACGCCGGCCTCAATCCGGTGGGCACTTCGCTGCGGCGCCGTCACGCGATGGGCCTGGGCATCACGGTGGCCCAGGAGTGGCAGGGGCGCGGCGTGGGCACGCAGCTGATGACCGCGTTGCTCGACGCCGCCGACCGCTGGCTCGGCGTGTTGCGCATCGAACTCACCGTGTACACCGACAACGAAGCGGCGATCGCGCTGTACCGCAAGTTCGGCTTCGAAGTCGAGGGCACGCATCGCGCCTACGCGCTGCGCGACGGCCGCTACATGGATGTGCTGGCGATGGCGCGCCTGCACCCCAACCCGCCGCGCATCGACGCCTGATGCACCGAGTGCAGCCGGCGCTGGCACGAGGCGCGGCCGAATGCACGCAGTACCCCAGCCGCAGCAGGCCCATGAACGATCGCGTACATTGCGCCGTCTTCGTTCGGTGCGTGCATGTCGGTTCTGCCGTCGATTCATCGTCGCTGCGTGATGCTCGCAGCGTTGGCCGTGGCCGCAGGCGCGCGCGCACACCAGGTGCGGCCGTGGACGCAGCCCGTGCCGCCGCTGGCGCTGAAAGACCTCGACGGCAAGACGTGGGAGCTGTCGGCGCTGCAGGGCCGCGCGGTGCTGCTGAACTTCTGGGCCACGTGGTGCGACCCATGCCGCGAAGAGATGCCGTCGCTGCAAGCATTGGCGCAGCGCCACGAGGGCGAAGGTCTGCTGGTGCTGATGGTCAATTACCGCGAGTCCGCCGGCAGCATCAAGCGTTTCCTCGAGCGCGTGCCGTTGTCGATGCCGGTGCTGCTCGACAGCGACGGCGCGGCCGCGCGCGCATGGACTTCGCGCGTGTTTCCCACCACCGTGATGATCGACCGCAGCGGCCGGCCGCGCCACCAGGTGGTCGGGGCGGTCGACTGGCACGGTGACGAGGCGCGACAGTGGTTGCGCGATCTGCTGGCCGGCGCCGCGGCGCGTACCTGAACGCCGGGGCTCCCGACTGGCTGGATAATTGCCTCCGACACGAACCCACCCAACAGAAAGAGACACGGTCTTGATGGCATCACCAGTCGCCGAACAGGAGGCGGTGGCAAGCGACTTCGAGCAGGTGTGTTGGCGCCTCGGCGGATTCGATGGCCGCGTCTCGCCCGAATGGGTCGATGGCTACCTGACCGGGTGTTGGCCGGCCCACGCTCGGTGCCGATGGAAGAATGGCTGCCCGCCATGCTCGGCGACAGCTTTGCGCGCGTGTTCGCCGACCCGAGCGATGCACGGCAGGCGCAGCGCGCGCTGACGTCGCGATGGCGCGAGCTGGCGCAGCACCTCGACGCCGAGGTGCTGGTCGACGATCCGCAGACGCTGTTTCTCGCGCCGTGGCTGGTCGACTACGAAGACGCCGATCGCGAGGCCTTTGTCGCGCAGGGGCACGGCACGGCGCAACAAGCGGCCGACGAGCTGCGCCCCGGCGTCGCGTGGTCACGCGGCTTCGTCGGCGCCACCAAGGACTTCGCGTCCGATTGGATCGCACCCGCCGCCGAGGCCCACGACAGCGCGCGCTACCACGACGCGCTGCAGCGCATCGTCGGGCTGCAACAACCCGGCGGTGCCGCCGATGCCGAAGCGCGCGATGCGCAGATCGACGAAGCGTGTCTTGCGGCGCAGGCGCTGCGCCTGTATTGGGTCGACCATGCGCCCAAGCCGTCGACCCGCCGCGTCGAGGCTCAACCGGGGCGCAACGATCCGTGCCACTGCGGCAGCGGGCTCAAGTTCAAGAAGTGCCACGGCGCATCGGCGCGCTGAAGCGCCGCGCGGCTGTCAAACGGCGCTGATACATTGCGCGGCATGCCTTCGCTGCAACTCGACAAGCGCCACGTCGTGCTCGGCCTGAGCGGCGGCATCGCCTGCTACAAGGCCGCCGAGTTGACGCGCGCGCTGATCAAGGCCGGTGCCAGCGTGCAGGTGGTGATGACCGAGGCGGCCGAGGCCTTCATCACGCCGGTGACGATGCAGGCGCTGAGCAACCGCACCGTCTACACCAGCCAATGGGATGCGCGCGAAGCCAACAACATGGCGCACATCAACCTGACGCGCGAGGCCGACGCGTTGGTGGTGGCGCCGGCGTCGGCCGACTTCATCGCCAAGGTGGCCAACGGCCTGGCGGATGACCTGCTGAGCCTGCTGTGCCTGGCGCGCCCGATCGAGCGCGTGCCGCTGCTGCTGGCGCCGGCGATGAACCGCGAGATGTGGGCCCATCCGGCCACGCAGCGCAACGTCGCGCGCGTGCGCGCCGACGGCGCGTGCGTGCTCGGGCCGGGCAGCGGCGACCAGGCGTGCGGCGAGATCGGCGATGGGCGCATGCTCGAGGCCGACGAGTTGTGCGACGAGGTGATCGCGGCGTTGCAGCCCAAGCTGCTGGCCGGCCGGCGCGTGCTGGTCACCGCCGGTCCGACGTTCGAGGCCATCGACCCGGTGCGCGGCATCACCAATCTGTCCAGCGGCAAGATGGGCTTCGCCATCGCACGTGCGGCACAGGAAGCCGGTGCCGAGGTCACGCTGGTGGCCGGGCCGGTGCACCTGCCGACGCCGCGCCACGTGCGCCGCATCGACGTGGCCAGCGCGCAGCAGATGCACGACGCGGTGCTGCCGCTGGCGCCATTGCAGCACGTGTTCGTGGCCACCGCCGCGGTGGCCGATTGGCGCCCCGCCAGCTACGCGCAGCGCAAGATCAAGAAAGACGGCAGCGCCACGGCGCCGGCGCTCGCGCTGGCCGAGAACCCCGACATCCTCGCCGCGGTGGCCCGGCTGCCCAAGAAGCCGTACTGCGTGGGCTTTGCCGCCGAGACCGACGATCTGGCGAAGAACGCGCGCGACAAGCTGGCGCGCAAGAACGTGCCGCTGATCGTCGGCAACATCGGCCCGTCGACGTTCGGTCGCGACGACAACGCGCTGCTGCTGGTCGATGCGCGTGGCGAACGCCAGTTGCCGAGCGCCGACAAGCTGAGCCTGGCGCGCGAACTGGTGCGCGAAGTGTCCACTCGGCTGGAACCCCTGACATGACCCCGATCGACGTGAAGGTGCTCGACCCGCGCATGGCCGAGCACCTGCCGGCCTACGCCACCGCGGGCAGCGCGGGGCTCGACCTGCGCGCCTGCATCGACACGCCGATCACGCTGGAGCCCGGCCAGGCGGCATTGATCCCCACCGGCCTGTCGATCCACATCGGCGACCCCGGCCTGGCGGCGATGCTGCTGCCGCGCTCGGGCCTCGGGCACAAGCACGGCATCGTGCTCGGCAACCTCGTCGGGCTGATCGACAGCGACTACCAGGGCCCGCTGATGGTGAGCTGCTGGAACCGCGGCGCGGCGGTGTACGCCGTGCAGCCGATGGAGCGCATCGCGCAGATGGTCATCGTGCCGGTGGTGCAGGCGCAGTTCCGCGTGCGTCGATTCGTTCGAAGCCTCGTCGCGCGGCGAGGGCGGCTTCGGCTCGACCGGGGTGCGCTGAAGCGCGCGGGTTCAGTGCAGGCGCTGCGACGCCGGCGCGGCGTCGAGCACCGACAGCAACTCGCCGCTGCCGACGCTGCGCTGCTCGATCTCTTCGTCGCTGGCTTCGCGCACGTCGTGCACGCGCAGCTGCAGCCGCAAGGCCATCCCGGCCAACGGATGGTTGCCGTCGAGCACCACATGGGACGAATAGATCTCGGTCACGGTGTAGATCGCGTCGCCTGGCATGTCGGGCGTGCGCGCACCCGGCGGCAGACCTTCGAACTGCATGCCTTCGCCGAGATCGGCAGGGAACAGCGCGCGGTCTTCGAAGCAGACCTTGCCGGCGTCGTAGTCGCCGAACGCGTGCTCGGGCTCCAGGTGCAGCGTGGCCTCGAAGCCAGCCTCCTGACCGTCGAGCGCTTCTTCCACCTTGGCCAGCAGGTCGTCGCCGCCGAAGAAGAACTCGATCGGCTCCTTCAGTTCGTCGAGCGGCTGGCCCTGCGCGTCCTGCAGGACCCATGTCAACGTGACCACACAGGGCGCGGCGATCTGCATCGACCGATGATCGCACAGCGTCCCGGATGTCACGGCGTGCTGGGCGGCACGGTGACAATGCCGCCATGGACTTGACTGCATCGACGCCTTTGCTCGGCGGCCGCTCGGTGGCGCACTTCATGCGCCACCACTGGCAGCGCGCGCCGCTGCTGGTGCGCCAGGCTTGGCCCGGCGTGCGGCCACCGGTGTCGCGCACCGAGTTGTTCGCGCTGGCGGCGCAAGAGGGTACCGAATCGAGGCTGGTGAGTCGCAGCGGCGACACCTGGACCGTGCGCCACGGGCCGCTGCCGCGGCGCACGCTGCCGCCGGTGAAGCAGCCCGCTTGGACCTTGCTCGTGCAAGGGGTCGACCTGCACGCGGACGCGGCGCACGAGATGCTGGACGCGTTTCGCTTCGTGCCGGCTGCGCGGCTCGACGACCTGATGGTGTCCTACGCCAGCGATGGCGGCGGCGTCGGCGCGCACGTCGATGCGTACGACGTGTTCCTGCTGCAGTTGCAGGGCCGGCGGCGCTGGCGCGTCGGCCCGGTGAAGGATCCCCGCTTCGTCGAAGGCGCGCCGCTGAAGCTGCTGCGGCGTTTTGCGCCGACCGACGACTGGGTGCTCGAGCCGGGCGACATGTTGTACCTGCCGCCATCGTGGGGACACGACGGCGTGGCGGTCGGCGGTGCATGCATGACGGCATCGATCGGTTTTCGCGCGCCGAGCCTCGACGAACTGTCGCGCGCGCTGCTCCACGGCGTGGCCGAATCGCAGGAAGACGATGACAGCGTCGTCCGATACGCCGACCCTCGCGGCAGCGGCACCACGGCACCCGCGCGCGTGCCGCCGGCGTTGCAGGTCTTTGCGCGCGCCGCGTGGCGCAGCGCGCTGCGCAGCCCACGCGCGCTGGAACGCACGCTGGGCGAGTGGCTCAGCGAACCCAAGCCGCAGGTGTGGTTCGAGCCCGGGCGCGAAGCCGCGGCGTGGGGATCGCGGCCGCTGGCGCTCGATCGGCGCACGCGCATGCTGTACGACACGCACCATGTCTACATCAACGGCGAGTCGTTCATCGCGTCGGGGCGCGATGCACAATGCCTGCGCCGCCTCGCCGATGCACGGCGGCTTGCCGCCACCGAATTGCGCCGCTTGAGCCGGGACGCACGCGGCATCGTGCAGCAGTGGCTGGCCTCAGGGTGGATCCATGAACGCTGAATCCGAACAACGCCGAAGCATCCAGTCGCACAGCGAGTTCATCGACACGGCGCGCAGCATGCTGTCGCAGATCGACAGCAGTGGCACCCGCGAGGCCACGTTGATCGACACCGACTTTGCGCCATGGCCGCTCGACGACGTGGCCGTGGTCGACGCGTTGACGCGCTGGATCCGATTGCCGGGTCGGCGGCTGCGCCTGGTGGGCAACCGCTTCGATGTGATCCAGCGAGACCAGTCTCGCTTTGCCTCGTGGCGCAAGCCGTTTGCGCATGCGATCGAATGCTGGAGCCCCACCGATGTCGATGCCGGCGACATGCCCAGCGTGTTGCTGTTCGATGCCACGCACCTCGAGTTGCTCGACCGCGAACGTTGGCAAGCGCGCCAGTCGAGTGAACGGCGTTCCCTGGTGGTGCAACGCGAACGGCTTGACGCGCTGATGCAACGCTGCGAAGCCGCGTGGCCGGTGACCGTGTTGGGACTCTAAGAATCTAGGGTCTGCACCGATATAATCGTGGGTTGGACACCGGTGCCGGGCTTTCTTTGTCCTGGGCCTTGCAACCTGTGAGTTGCCGGTGCGATCCATTCCAACCAAAACGGTTTCCATTCCCTTCGATCGAGGACACGCATGAAAAAGTCGCTCCTGTTGGCATCCCTGTTTGCTGCCGTCGCGCTGGCCGCTTGCGGCAAGACCGACGCGCCCGCCGCACCGCCGGCAGCAGCGCCCGCGCCCGCGACCACACCGGCTCCTGCGACTCCAGCCCCCGCACCGACGGCAGCTGCTGACGCCGCCGCTTCGGCGACCGCAGGCGCTGCCGCCACGGCCGCGAACGATGCCGCTGCCAAGGCCGCCGAAGCGGCCGCCTCTGCTGCGATGAAGAAGTAACCCGTCGAGCTGTCGACGAACAAGCCGCCCTCGGGCGGCTTCTTCTTTGCCGACTCGCGCAGTCGGAGTCGAGCCGGCGTTACTTCAGCTCGTCGACCAGCAGCGTGACGATGCGCTGGCCGGTTTCGGTGTTTTCGGGTGCGCCCTGCGAGGTCTGCACGACCACCTGCGTCTTCTCGCCGGCACGCTTCAGAGCGATGCGGTAGCGCTGCAGATTGCCCTCGTTCTTGTCGAGCCCGAACATCTTGGAGAAGAAGCCCGGTTCTTCGCGGCTGGCGAACTTGGGATCGACGTAGCGAACGAAGTACAGGCCGCCGGTGCGATCACGGTCTTCCACCGTGAATCCGGTGCGATCGAGCGCCAAGCCGACCCGGCGCCAGGCGCGATCGAAGCTCTCGTCGAACTCGAGCGCCGCGCCACCCTGGTCGGGCAGCACGCGCGCGCGCGCCGGCACACTCGGCGCGCTGGCCACCTGTGTGCGCGCGACTTCTTCCTTGGCACCCAGCTTCGTCATCAGGCGCACCAGCATCTCGGACTCGAGTTGCGGATCGTTGGGGCGCGCCCGCCAGGCCGTGTTTTCCTTCTGCTGCCCCTGATAGAACTCCTCAGCGCCCCGGTGGCTGATCGCCACCTCGCTGCCGCCGGCAACGCGCTCGACGCGCGTGCGAAAGCGATCGCGCTCGCCGACATCGTAGAAACGATCGAACAGCGTGCCGAACATGCGCCGGATGCCGTCCTGCGGGATCTTCGAACGGTTCTCGGCCCAATCGGTTTCCATCACGCCGTTCTGCGGATCGTCGATCGTGAGGTTGAACCCGCGTTCGGTCCAGAACGACCGCAGCTGCGGCCACAGCTGGTCTGGCGTGAACGTGGTGATGAGCCAGCGCTGGTTGCCGTCGCGCTCGATGCGCATCTCGCCGAGCGCATTGATGGCAATCGCCGACGGCGCAGCCGTTGCCGCCGCGGTGGTGGTGGCCAGGCCGCTGGCGCTGACCACGCCCGACTGCGGCTGGTAGCGCGAGTCGCGCGCGAGCTGGGTCAGATCTGGCGGTACGTCGAGCGCCGCCGTCTTGCCGGCCTGGCTCTTGTAGTCGATCTTGTCGCCGCTCATGAACGAGTCGAACGACGAGCAGCCGACCGCCAACACTGCGCACGCCGCCAACATGCCGCGAGCGGCCATCGAACCGTGATTCACCACCAGGAACTCTCCGTCAACCGCCGACGCCGGCGGTGTTGATCACGCTGCTCACTTCAGCAGGCCAGCATCGCGCAAAGCCTGCTCGACCAACGTTTGACCCGTGGTGCTGAGCGGCACCATCGGCAAACGCAACGCAGCGCCGCACAAGCCCATGCGGGCCATGGCCCACTTGGTGGGCGCCGGGCTCGGCTCGCAGAACAACTGCTTGTGCACCGGCAACAGTCGCAGCTGGATCTCGGCAGCGCGCCGTGCCTGCCCGTCGACCGCTGCGCGGCACAACTCGTGCATCAGCCGCGGCGCGACGTTGGCCGTGACGCTGACGTTGCCATGGCCGCCGAGCAGCATCAGTGCGACCGCGGTGCCGTCGTCACCCGAGTAGATCGAGAAATCCTTCGGCGCCTGCTTGATCAGCCACTGTGCGCGTTCGATGTTGCCGGTGGCTTCCTTGATGCCGATCACGTTGTCGATCTGCGCCAGCTTCAGCACCGTGTCGTGCTGCAGATCGGCCACCGTGCGGCCCGGCACGTTGTACAGCACGACCGGAATGTCCACCGCTTCGGCGATGGCGCGGAAGTGCTGGTACAGCCCCTCCTGCGACGGCTTGTTGTAGTAGGGCACGACCTGCAGCGTGCAATCGGCGCCCACCTTCTTCGCGTAGCGCGACAGCTCGATGGCTTCGTACGTGGAGTTGCCGCCCGCGCCAGCCATGATCGGCACGCGGCCGGCCGCGTGCTCGACCGCCACGCGGATGATTTCGCAGTGCTCTTCGACCGTGACGGTGGGCGATTCGCCGGTCGTGCCGACCATGACGATGCAGTCGGTGCCCTCGGCGACATGCCAGTCGATCAATCGGCGCAGGCCGGGATAGTCGACGTCGCCGTTGTCGAGCATGGGTGTGACGAGAGCGACGATGCTGCCGACGATGGGTTTCATGGCTTGTCCTGCGAGTGGGTGGATTTTAGGGCTTGTTCCGAGGCGGCCAGCCGAGGCGGCAGGGCGTCGGCGGCGGGCGCACGCCAGGCCGCCAGCCGCTGGATGCGGCGCGTCGGCGCGTCGGCCATGCCGTCTTCGAACGCGAGCACGTGCAGGCCGGGCACCAACGTGAGCAATTCGCCGGTGCGCAGCAGGAACTCGGGATTCGACGGCTTGCCGAAACGCTCGTTGCCACGCGCGAAGGTCTCGTAAAGCAGCAGGCCGCCGGGAGCCACGCTGTCGACCACCTGCTGCATCAGCGAGCGCCAAAGGTAGTTGGTGACGACCACGGCGTCGAAGCGCCGGCCGTTCAGCGGCCACGGCGCGCCTTCCAGATCGGCTTGGATGCGCTCGGCGGCACCTTCGCAGCGGTCGAGCGCCTCGCGATCGCGATCGACTGCGGTCACGCGCAGCCCGCGCGCGGCAAGGTATTGCACATGTCGGCCAGACCCGCAGGCGAGATCGAGCACGCGTGCCGGATGGCGGGATCGCTTCGGCCCAGCGCACGATCCAGGGAGACGGGGCGACAGATGCGTGCGCGGCCATGACAAGGGTGCGGCCTAGAAGCAAGCCCAAATTCGGTTGGCGAGGTCGACCATCAGGTGCGGGTTCAGGTAGGCCATGAACACGCCGGCCAGCGCCACAGCGGCGACCACGCCCCACACGATGTGCGTGCGGCGCCGCGTGAGCCAGGCCATGTCGCTTTCCTTCAGGCCGCAGCCGGCGCGGTGCGCACGATCGGACTCTCGCGCACCGGCAGATTGACGAGCGCGGCAAAGATGCCCAGCGCCACCGCGATCCACCACACGAGGTCGTAGCTGCCGGTGGCGTCGAACAGCTTGCCGCCCAGCCACACGCCCATGAACGAGCCGACCTGGTGGCTGAGGAAGACGAAGCCGCCCAGCATCGACAGGTACTGCACGCCGAAGATCTGCGCCACCACGGCATTGGTGGGCGGCACGGTCGACAGCCACAGCACGCCGATCACGGCGGAGAACACATACACGCTCATCGGCGTCAGCGGCAACAGCAGGAACATCACGATGGCCAACGAACGAAGGCCGTAGATCGCCGACAGCAGATACCGCTTCGGCCAGCGCTGGCCGATTTCGCCGGCCGCGTAGGTGCCGAACACGTTGAACAGGCCGATCAGCGCCAGCGCCATCGTCGCCACCTGCGGGTCCATGCCGCGGTCTCTCAGATAGCTCGGCATGTGCACGCCGATGAACACCACCTGGAAGCCGCAGACGAAGTATCCCGCCATCAACAGCCGGAAGCTCGGGTAGCCGAACGCCTCGCGCAGCGCCGCGCCGATGCTTTGCGAGTGCGCGCCCGTAGCGGCGCTGCGCTGCGGGCTCGCGCAGGCCCAGCGCCAGCGGCACGATGATCAACACCATCAGGCCGAGGATGTACAGCGCGTTCTGCCAGCCGAAGCTGCTGATCAGCGTGCTTTCCACCGGCACCATCAGGAACTGGCCGAACGAGCCCGCCGCCGCCGTCACGCCCATCGCCCAGGTGCGGCGCTCCGGCGCCACGTTGCGGCCGATCACGCCATAGACGATGGCATAGGTGACACCCGACTGCGCGATGCCCACCAGCAGGCCTGCCGAGGCGGTGAACGCCGTGCCGGTGGTGGCCAGCGCCATCGTCACCAGTCCCGCGGCGTACAACAACGCGCCGGCGACCAGCACGCGAAACGAACCGAAGCGGTCGGCGATGCCGCCGGCGATCGGGCCGGCGAGGCCCCACGCCAGGTTCTGCACCGCCAGCGCGAAGGCGAAGGTCTCGCGCGACCAGCCGCGCTCCGTCGTGATCGGCTGCAGCCACAGCCCGAAGCCGTGGCGCACGCCCATCGACAGCGTGACGATCATCGCGCCACACAACAGCACCTGGCCGAGCGACAGCGGCTTGACAGCGGTGGCAGCTTGCATGGCGGGCAATCTAGCCCAATCGGCAAGGCCCGAGGCGGCACACTGGCATCGGTACAGTTGGCCCCAACAGTCAACGACCAGGAGGGAAGCATGCGGGTGGTGGTGCTCGGTGCGGGCGTGATCGGCGTGTCGGCCGCGTACTACCTGCGGCGTGCCGGCCACGAGGTGGAGGTGGTCGAGCGCCAGAGTGCGGCCGCGCTCGAGACCAGCTTACGCCAACGCCGGCGAGGTGTCGCCGGGCTATGCCGCGCCATGGGCCGGGCCGGGCGTGCCGGTGAAGGCGATCAAGTGGATGCTGATGCAGCACAGCCCGCTGGTGATCTGGCCGCTGCTCGACCCCGCGATGTGGCGCTGGGGCGCGATGATGCTGGCCAACTGCACCGCCAAGGCCTATGCGATCAACAAGAGCCGCATGGTGCCGATCGCCGAGTACAGCCGCGATTGCATGAAGGCGCTGCGTGCCGAAACCGGCATCCGCTACGACGAGCGTGCGCAGGGCACGCTGCAACTGTTCCGCACGCAGAAGCAGCTCGACGGCACGGCCAAGGACATCGAGGTGCTGAGGCAGTACGGCGTGCCGTACGAGGTGCTCGACCGCGCGGGTTTCGTCGCGGTGGAGCCGGGCCTCGCGCCCACGCAGCAGAAGTTCGTCGGCGCGCTGCGCCTGCCAGGCGACGAGACCGGCGACTGCCACCAGTTCACGCAGCGCCTGGCGGCGATGGCCGCGGAGCAGGGCGTGCGCTTTCGCTACGACACCACGATCCACGGACTCGATCGCCTCGGCGACCGCATCGTCGGCGTCAACACCACGCGCGGAACGCTGAGCGCCGACACCGTGCTGCTGGCGCTCGGCAGCTATTCGCCGCTGTTGCTCAAGCCACTGGGTCTGCGCATTCCGGTGTACCCGGTCAAGGGCTACTCGATCACGCTGCCGATCGTCGACGCCACGCGGGCGCCGGAGTCGACGATCATGGACGAGACGCACAAGGTCGCGGTCACGCGGCTGGGCGACCGCATCCGCGTCGGCGGCACCGCCGAACTGGCCGGCTACAGCATGGCGCTGCGCGAGCCGCGACGCGAGACGCTGGTGCACGTGGTGACCGACCTGTTCCCCGGCGGCGGCGATGTCGCCAAGGCCGAGTTCTGGTGCGGCCTGCGCCCGATGACCCCCGACGGCACGCCGATCATCGGCCCCACGCGCTACAGCAACCTGCTGCTGGCCACCGGCCACGGCACGCTGGGCTGGACCATGGCCGCCGGCACCGGCCGCGTGATCGCCGACCTGGTGTCGGGCAAGAAACCCGAGGTCGAACTCGACGGCCTGACGATCGACCGCTACCGCTGACACGTTCGCTCACGTGTGCGCCGTGGCACACGCCGCGGCATGTCCGCCCGCCATGCCGGCGCGGCTACCTACAATCCCGCGCCATGGCCACCAAGCAAAGCACCTACGCGGAAGAATCGATCCGCGTGCTCAAAGGGCTCGAGCCGGTCAAGCAGCGACCGGGCATGTACACGCGCACCGACAACCCGCTGCACGTGATCCAGGAGGTGATCGACAACGCGGCCGACGAGGCGCTCGCCGGTCACGGCCATCGCATCGCAGTGACCGTGCACACCGACGGCTCGGTGACGGTGCACGACGACGGTCGCGGCATTCCGATCGGCATGCACCCTGACGAAAAGGTGCCGGTGCTCGAGATCGTGTTCGCGCGCCTGCACGCCGGCGGCAAGTTCGACAAGGGATCCGGGGGCGCCTACAGCTTCTCGGGCGGCCTGCACGGCGTGGGCGTCAGCGTGACCAACGCGCTGGCCAAGCGGCTCGAGGTCACCGTGTACCGCGACGGCCAGGTCGCCACGATGGCGTTCTCCGGCGGCGACGTGGTCGACAAGCTGCAGGTGCGCAAGGCCAAGGCGGGCGACCGCGCGCACGGCACGTCGATCCGCGTGTGGCCGGACGCCAAGTACTTCGAGACCGCCGAATTGCCGCGCCAGGACCTGATGCACCTGCTGCGCAGCAAGGCGGTGCTGATGCCGGGCGTGACGGTGACGCTGGCCTTCGAGAAATCGAAGGACACGCAGACCTGGCTGTTCAAGGGCGGCCTGCGCGACTACCTGTCGCAGGCGCTGCCCGCCGAACCGCTGATTCCGCTGTTCGAGGGCGAGCAGTTCGCTTCCGAGGCCGAGACCGAGAACATCGCCGAGGGCGAGGGTGCCGCGTGGTGCGTGGCCTTCACCGAAGAAGGCCAGCCGCTGCGCGAGAGCTACGTCAACCTGATTCCCACGGTGGCCGGCGGCACGCACGAAGCCGGCCTGCGCGAAGGGCTGTTCAACGCGGTGCGCGGCTTCATCGAGTTGCACGCGTTGCAACCCAAGGGCGTGAAGCTGATGCCCGAGGACGTGTTCGCACGCGCCAGTTTCGTGTTGAGCGCCAAGGTGCTGGACCCGCAGTTCCAGGGTCAGATCAAGGAGCGCTTGAACAGCCGCGATGCGCTGCGCCTGGTGGCGCAGTACACGAAGCCGGCGCTCGAGCTGTGGCTCAACCAGCACGTGGAGCACGGCAAGAAGCTCGCCGACCTGGTGATCCGCCAGGCGCAGACGCGCCAGCGCGCCAGCCAGAAGGTGGAAAAGCGCAAGGGTTCCGGCGTGGCGGTGCTGCCGGGCAAGCTCACCGATTGCGAGAGCCGCGATCTCGGCTTGAACGAGCTGTTCCTGGTCGAAGGCGACTCCGCGGGCGGCTCGGCCAAGGCCGGGCGCGACAAGGAGACGCAAGCCATCCTGCCGTTGCGCGGCAAGGTGCTCAACGCCTGGGAGGTCGAGCGCGATCGGCTGTTCGCCAACACCGAGATCCACGACATCGCGGTGGCGATCGGCGTCGACCCGCACGGCGCGAACGACGAGCCCGATTTCAGCGGGCTGCGCTACGGCAAGGTCTGCATCCTCTCCGACGCCGACGTCGACGGCTCGCACATCCAGGTGCTGCTGCTGACGCTGTTCTTCCGCCACTTTCCCAAGTTGATCGAACGCGGCCACGTGCACGTGGCCAAGCCGCCGTTGTTTCGCGTGGACGCGCCGGCGCGCGGCAAGAAGCCGGCGGCCAAGATCTATGCCTTGGACGATGGCGAGCTCACCGCCACGCTCGACAAGCTGCGCAAGGAAGGCGCGCGCGACAACAGCTGGACCATCAGCCGCTTCAAGGGCCTGGGCGAGATGAGCGCCGAGCAGCTGTGGGAGACGACGCTGAACCCCGACACGCGGCGGCTGCTGCAAGTGGCGTTCACCGACCTCGGCCCCGACGCCACGGCGCAGTCGCTGACACGGCTGATGGGCAAGGGCGAGGCGCAGGCGCGACGCGACCTGATGGAACAGATGGCCGACTCGGTGGAACTCGATGTCTGACACGCTCGTGCGCCCGCGGCTTCGGCTGCGGCCGACGATGCTGAGCGACCTCGATTTCGTGATCACGGTCGAGACCGATGCGCTGAACCTGCCGTTCATCACGCCGTGGGAGCGCACGCAGCACGAAGGCGCGGTGCGTTTCCCCGACTTCCGCCATTTCATCGTCGAGGCCGGCGAGGCCTACGAATCCGCCGGCTTCGTGATCCTGCAGGGTTGTCGCAACCCGCACCGCAGCGTGGAGCTCAAGCGGGTGGTGTTGCAGCCCAAGGGCCAGGGACTGGGCCGCGAATGCGTGCGGCAGTTGAAGCGCATGGCCTTTCGCGACCTCCATGCGCACCGATTCTGGCTCGACGTGAAGCAGCTCAACACGCGCGCGCTGGCGCTGTACCAGAGCGAGGGCTTCGTCGAAGAGGGGCGCTTGCGCGAGAGCGTGCGCGTCACCGCCGATGGCGCCGACGGTTACGACTCGCTGATCGTGATGAGCATGCTCGACCGCGAGTACGCGGCGCGCGTCGCGCTTGGACAGGAGTACACCGGCTGACGCGGCAGGTTTCTGGAGTCGGGGCGCAATCGCAGCGGGTTCGGCTGCGCAAATAAGAAGGGGAAGAGCACGTGCAGACGACCGAAGTACGGCTTTCGATCGGGAGCAAGGCCTATCGAATTCGCTCGGACGACACCTACCTGCGAGCGATGCGGCCCGGCACCCTGCACAGGATCGAGGCCGCGGTGCGCCGGGCAGTTGAGGGCAAACCGGTTCGAGCCGCGCATGACGCGGCTCTATTCGACCCTCGTGCGCCCGCAGGACGTGGTGCTCGATGTCGGAGCCAACATCGGCTGCACCTCCATTCTCTTTGCCCAGTCGGCCCGTCGCGTCGTGGCATTCGAGCCGGTGCCGAAGACATACGCTCATTGGCAGCGAAACATCCATGCATCGGGCCATCTGAACTGCGTCGGCATGAACATCGCGCTGGGCAACGAGAACAAGACCTCGCAGATGAACTACGCCGACTCCAATCGCTCCGGCGCCTTCGTGTCCGACTCGGTCGTCGGTGCGGGCGAGAGCGCCGGGATCGAAGTGCGACGGCTCGACGATCTGGCGGCGAGCCTCGACGTGCCGGCTGTCGACTTCGTCAAGATGGACGTCGAGGGATACGAACGCAAGGTCATTGAAGGGGGCTGGTCGACCATCGCCGCGAATCGTTGCGTTGTTCAACTGGAGTTGAATGCCTGGTGCCTCAACGCGATGCACCGCACGTCGTTGCCGGACTTCCTGGACTTTCTGCTCGATCGGTTTCCTCTTGTCTACGGCGTGGAGAATGGGTCGTACGCCGACCTCAGGAAGACATCGACACGTTGGCTCGTGATGCACAAGAACATCATCGAGCAGCGATTCAAGGAGATGGTCGTGGCGTTCGACGCGTCACGCCTCGAGCGGTTCTACTCGCGGTACACGGAGATCGGTTGACGAGGCTTGCGGCGCTGCGCACAGCGGGCTTCGCGATGGCGACGTTGTGGGCGGGTTCGGCCGGCCATGCTGCGCTGTGGGGCTACGTGGACGCCCAGGGCATGGCGCACTTTGCCGAACGACAGATCGACTCCCGCTACAGCCTCGTGATCGGCGATGCGGCGGCATCGGCGCCGGCCAGCATCAAGGTCCCGGGCAAGACCACGTCACCCTCGGCGATTCTCATCTGGCTCGAAATCGCGCCCGAGGTCAAGCGCGTGCAGCCGTGGGTGCGCGAGGCGTCGTCGCGGTACGGCGTCGACATGGAGTTGATCATTGCGTTGATTGCGGTTGAGTCCGGCTTCAACGAGAAGGCGCTGTCGCCCAAGGGCGCGGTCGGCCTGATGCAGGTGATGCCATCGACCGCGCAGCGCTTCCTGCCAAAAGACGTTGCGCCGGCCGCGACCATCGAGCGCTTGGCCGAACCGCGCACCAACATCACTGTGGGCACGCGCCTGATGGCCGATCTGCTGAAGCGCCATCGGCGCATCGATATTGCGCTGGCGGCCTGGAGCGCGGGCGAGGGCGCCGTGCAGCGCAGCGGCGGCCAGATGCCGCCGATCGACGAGACGCGCGCCCATGTGCACCAGGTGCTGGAACTGTATTGGGCCTTGCTGCAGCGCCGCCACGCGCGCGGCGCTCGGGAGATGAGGCTTCACGCCTCGCCTTGACTGCTGGAGACATTCGCATGCACGCCACGATGATGGACGTCCCCTTGTCGCTGAACGACGTGCTGGAGCGCGCGCGCACGATCTTCGCGCGCAGCGAGATCGTGTCGCGGCTGCCGGACAAATCGCTGCGCACGCACAGCTACGCCGAGTACGGCGAACGCACCCGCGCGCTGGCGTCCGCGCTGCTCAAGCTCGGGCTGAAGAAGGGCGACCGCGTCGCCACGCTGGCGTGGAACCACCATGCCCACCTGGAGTGCTACTTCGGCATTCCGGCCGCCGGCGGCGTGATGCACACGCTCAACCTGCGGCTGTCGCCCGACGAGATCGGCTGGATCGCCGCCGACGCCGAGGACCGCTTCCTGGTCGTCGACGACGTGCTGCTGCCGCTGTACAAGCAGTTCGCGCACCTGCATCGCTTCGAGAAGGTGATCGTGTTCCCGTTCTCGGGCGCCCGGGTCGATGCGGAATTCACCGACTACGAAGCGCTGCTGCGCAGTGGCGATGCGGCGGCTTTCGCCTACGTGCCGCACGCCGAGACCGACCCGGTGGCGATGTGCTACACGTCGGGCACCACCGGGCGTCCCAAGGGCGTGGCGTACTCGCACCGCTCGACGATCCTGCACACCCTGGTCGGCATGGGCGCAGACGTCTGGGGGCTTGCACAACACCGACGTGGTGATGCCGGCCACGCCGATGTTCCACGCCAACTGCTGGGGCATTCCGTACGGCGTGGTGATGCAGGGCGCGAAGATGGTGTTCCCGGGTCCGCACCTGCATCCCGACGACCTGCTCGACCTGATGACGCTGCAGCCACCGACCATGTCGCTCGGTGTGCCGACGATCTGGCTCAGCCTGATCCAGACCTACGACCGCGCGGTCAGCGAAGGTTCCACGCGCTGGAAACTGCCCGGCGGCATGCGATCGCTGGTCGGCGGTGCCGCAGTGCCCGAAGCGCTGATCCGTGCCTTCGCCAAACACGGCATTCAGATCAAGCAGGGCTGGGGCATGACCGAGACCTCGCCGCTGGCCACGGTGGTGTACCCGCGCACGGAGTTGCGCGACGCCGGCGACGACGAGCAGTTCAAGCGGGCCGCCACCGCCGGCATCATCGCGCCGCTGGTGTCGCTGCGCCTGCGCACCGACAGCGGCGACCTGGCGCCATGGGACGGCAAAACGATGGGCGAGGTGCAGGTCAAGGGCCCGTTCATCACCGGCTCGTACCACCGCGTCGGCGCTACGCCCGACAAATTCAGCGACGACGGCTGGCTGCGCACCGGCGACGTGGCCACGCTCGATTCGCTCGGCTACCTGCGCATCACCGATCGCACCAAGGATCTGGTGAAGTCCGGCGGCGAGTGGATTTCGTCGGTCGACCTCGAGAACGCGCTGATGGCGCACCCGGCGATCGCCGAGGCCGCCGTGATCGCGATCCCGCATGAAAAATGGGGCGAGCGGCCGCTGGCCTGCGTGGTCTTCAAGGCGGGCCAGAATGCGGCGCCACCGGCCTTGAACGAGCATCTGGGCCGCCACGGCTTCGCCAAGTGGCAGCTTCCCGACCGCTACGAGGTACTCCCAGCCATCCCGAGGACCTCAACCGGAAAGTTCTGGAAACTCAAGCTGCGAGAACAGTTTCCGCATTGATATTCAAGTGATTTCGAGATGCCAGAACAGCTTTCTCTGATGCCGGTTGCCGACGGCAACGACGCCGTCTCGCTGGCGCAGTACGCCGAACGCGCCTACCTGGAATACGCGCTGTCGGTGGTGAAGGGCCGCGCATTGCCCGACGTGTGCGACGGCAACAAGCCGGTGCAGCGCCGCATCCTCTACTCGATGCACCGCATGGGGCTGAGCTTTGCGGGCGCCCAGGGGCCCAAGCCGGTGAAGAGCGCGCGCGTGGTCGGCGACGTGCTCGGCAAGTTCCATCCGCACAGCGACACCGCGGCCTACGACGCGCTGGTGCGCATGGCGCAGAACTTTTCCCAGCGCTATCCGCTGGTCGACGGACAGGGCAACTTCGGCAGCCGCGATGGCGATGGCGCAGCGGCCATGCGCTACACCGAAGCGCGGCTCAACCCGATCGCGCGGCTGCTGCTCGACGAGCTCGATGAAGGCACGGTCGACTTCATCCCCAACTACGACGGTTCGACCGAAGAGCCCGCGTTGCTGCCGGCGCGCCTGCCGTTCGTGCTGCTCAACGGATCGTCGGGCATTGCGGTGGGCCTGGCCACCGAGATTCCGAGCCACAACCTGCGCGAGGTCGCGGCCGCCGCGGTGGCGCTGATCCGCGACGAAAAACTCAAGGAAGACGACCTGTTCGACCTCGTGCCCGGGCCGGACTATCCCGGCGGTGGCCAGCTGATCAGCAGCAGCGAGGAGATCCGCGCGGCGTACACGTCGGGGCGCGGCTCGCTCAAGGTGCGTGCGCGCTGGAAGATCGAAGACCTGGCGCGCGGACAGTGGCAGATGGTGGTGACCGAACTGCCGCCGTTCACCAGCGCACAGAAGGTGCTCGAGGAGATCGAGGAACTCACCAACCCCAAGGTCAAGGCGGGCAAGAAAACGGTCTCGCAAGAGCAGGCGCAACTGAAGCAGACCGTGCTGTCGGTGCTCGACACCGTGCGCGACGAGTCGGGCAAGGACGCGCCGGTGCGCCTGGTGTTCGAACCGAAGACGCGCACGATCGATCCGGCCGAGCTCACGGCCACGCTGCTCGCGCACACCAGCCTCGAAACGAGCGCACCGATCAACCTGACGATGGTCGGCCGCGACGGCAAGCCCACGCAGAAGAGCCTGCGGCAGGTGCTGCTCGAATGGACCGCATTCCGCCAGGCCACGGTGCAAAAGCGCTCGCAGCACCGGCTGCAGAAGGTGCTCGATCGCATCCACATCCTCGAAGGTCGGCAGCTGGTGCTGCTGAACATCGACGAGGTGATCCGCATCATCCGCAAGAGCGACGAGCCCAAGCCGGCGCTCATTGCCAAGTTCAAGCTCAGCTCCGGCCAAGCCGACGACATCCTCGACCTGCGCCTGCGTCAACTGGCGCGCCTCGAAGCGATCAAGATCGAGCAGGAACTGAAGGAGTTGCGCGAAGAGCAGGGCAGGCTCGAAGACATCCTGAAGAGCCCAGCGGTGCTCAAGCGCACCGTGATCAAGGAGATCGAGGCCGACGCCAAGGCGCACGGCGACGAGCGCCGCACGCTGATCCAGGAAGAAAAGCGCACGGTGGCCGAGATCCGCGTCGTCGACGAGCCGGTCACGGTCGTGGTCAGCATGAAGGGCTGGGTGCGCTCGATGAAGGGCCACGAGATCGATCCGGCGAGCCTCACGTTCAAGGCCGGCGATGCGCTGTACGGCACCTTCTCGTGCCGCAGCGTCGACACGCTGTTGGTGTTCGGCTCCAACGGGCGTGTGTACAGCGTGGCGACCAACACGTTGCCCGGCGGGCGCGGCGACGGCCAGCCGATCACGTCGCTGATCGAGCTCGAGAGCGGCACGCAGCCGGCGCACTATTTCGCCGGCCCCGGCGAGACGCATGCTGATGCTGGCCAACACCGGCGGCTTCGGCCTGCAGGCCAAGGCGGCCGACATGCAGACACGCCAGCGCGGCGGCAAGAGCTTTCTCGCCATCGAGGCCGACGACAAGCTGCTGCCGCCGGTGGCGGTGCAAACGGGACACGACAAGCTGGCCTGCCTGTCGCTGAGCGGGCGGCTGCTGGTGTTTGCGCTCGAGGAAGTCAAGGTGCAGTCCAACGGCGGCCGCGGCCTCACGCTGATGGACGTCGATGCGAAGGACCCGCTGCTGTCGGTGGCGACCTTCCGCGACACGCTCGCAGTGCACGGCACCACACGCAGCGCGAAGCCCAAGGTCGAGACGCTCAGCGGCAAGGCGCTCGCCGACTACGAAGGCAAGCGTGCGCGCAAGGGCAAGCTGGCACCGGGCATGAAGGGCGGCGTGCGCGTCATGCCGGCCTGACACGCGACGCACTCCATCGTTAACCCGAGTTCGCAGGCTGCATTCGGGCAGCCACCCGGGTCGGCTTCACACAACGGGCGTAGACTGCACGCGTAGCGATTTCACAGGCCGTACGGGGAGCGCCGCCTCGGGTGGCGCCTCCGACAGTGCCTGGAGGAGACATCTCAGCGTGCACCCCACGAACGTGGCGGACCCGGCGTACTTTCACAAGGTCGTCGATTGCCAATGGGCCTGCCCGGCCCATACCCCGGTACCCGAATACATCCGTTTGATCGCCCAGGGGCGTTTCGACGACGCCTACATGGTGAATTGGGAAAGCAATGTCTTTCCCGGCATCCTGGGACGCACCTGCGATCGACCGTGCGAGCCCGCGTGCCGGCGCGGCCGCGTTGAAGAGAAGAACGCCGAGAAGCCCGAAGCGGTGGCCATCTGCCGCTTGAAGCGCGTGGCGGCGGACTTCAAAGATGGCGAGGTTCGCGCCATGCTGCCGCGGCCGGCTGCGAAGAACGGCAAGCGCATCGCCTGTGTCGGCGCCGGACCGGCATCGCTCACCGTGGCGCGCGATCTCGTCGTGCAGGGCTACTCGGTCACCGTGTTCGAAGGCGACGCGAAAGCCGGCGGCTTCATGCGCACGCAGGTGCCGCGCTTCCGATTGCCCGAAGAAGTGATCGACGAAGAGGTCGGCTACATCATCGGCCTCGGTGTCGATTTCCGCGGCGGCCAGCGCATCGATTCGATGAACGCGCTGTTGGCGCAGAACTACGACGCGGTGTTCGTCGGCTGCGGCGCCCCGCGCGGTCGCGAGCTCGAGATTCCCGGCCGGCAAGAGGCCAAGGCCAAGATCCACATCGGCATCGACTGGCTCGCCTCGGTGTACTTCGGCCACGTGACCAAGATCGGCAAGCGCGTGATCGTGCTCGGCGGCGGCAACACGGCCATGGACTGCTGCCGCTCGGCGCGGCGCATGGGCGCCGACGACGTCAAGGTGATCGTGCGCTCCACCTTCGAGGACATGAAAGCCTCGCCATGGGAGAAGGAAGACGCGATGCACGAAGGCATCCCGATTCTTCCCTGTCACGTGCCGGTGGCCTTCCTGCACGACAACGGCCAGCTCACCGGCATGCGCTTCCAGATCGTCGAGTCGGTGTACGACGCCAAGGGCAAGCGCACGCTGAAACCCACCGGCGCACCCGACGTCGACTTCGAGTGCGACGAGGTGCTGGTGGCGGTGGGCCAGGAGAACGCGTTTCCGTGGATCGAGCGCGACAGCGGCATCGCGTTCGACGAGTGGGGCATGCCCGTGCTCGACAAGACCACCTTCCAGACCTCGTTGCGGCAGGTGTTCTTCGGCGGCGACGCGGCACTCGGGCCCAAGAACATCATCACCGCGGTGGCGCACGGCCATGAGGCCGCGGTGTCGATCGACCGCCTGCTGCACGGTGAAGACGTGACGCAACGGCCGGCGCCGTTCGCCAACCTGATGTCGCAGAAGATGGGCATCCACGAGTGGAGCTACGACAACGCGCCAAGCGACGACCTGCGCTTCAAGGTGCCCTGGGAGAAAGCCGAGAAGGCGCTCAAGAGCATCAAGGTCGAGGTCGAGCTCGGCTTCGATCTCGCCACCGCGTTCAAGGAGGCGCAGCGCTGCCTGAACTGCGACGTGCAGACGGTGTTCGCCGACAAGCTGTGCATCGAGTGCGATGCGTGCGTCGACATCTGTCCGATGGACTGCATCACCTTCACTGCCAACGGCGATGAAGGCGATCTGCGCACGCGCCTCAGCGCCCCTGCGGAGAACCAGACGCAGGACCTGTACGTCGGCGCGCCGCTGAAGACTGGCCGCGTGATGGTCAAGGACGAAGACGTCTGCCTGCACTGCGGCCTGTGCGCCGAACGCTGCCCGACCGGCGCGTGGGACATGCAGAAGTTCCTGCTGCAGACCACCAAGGCGGGTAAGGCCTGCCGCGATCCGCTGCCGGCCGTGCAGCCAGCGGGAGCGGTGGCATGAAGCCGGCGCCGAGCCGCCTCAAGCCGGCTGCGCTCCCCTGGAGCCACGAAGGGGCTCCTTCGGAGCCCTGGGGGAAGGCGCGTAGCGCCAAGGGGGCCTTGTGAAGCGCATCGAAGCGGTCAACGACTTCGTCGTCAAGTTCGCCAACGTCAACGGCTCGGGGTCGGCGTCGGCCAACGAGCTGTTCGCGAAAGCGATCCTGCGCATGGGCGTGCCGGTGAGCCCGCGCAACATCTTTCCCAGCAACATCCAGGGCCTGCCCACGTGGTACGAGGTGCGCGTCAGCGAGCATGGCTGGCTCGGGCGGCGCGGCGGCATCGACATGATGGTGGCGATGAACCCGCAGACCTGGGACGCCGACGTGCAGGAGATCGAGCCCGGCGGCTACCTGTTCTACGACAGCACCAAGCCGCTGCCGCCGAGCGCGTTTCGCGGTGACCTCAACGTGATCGGCATGCCGGTCACCGCGATCTGCAACGCCACCTACGAAGACCCGCGCCAGCGCACGCTGTTCAAGAACATCATGGTGCTGGGCGCGTTGTCGGTACTGATGGACGTGGATCCGCAGGTGATCGAGAGCCTGTTCAGCGAGACGTACAAGGGCAAGGAGCGGCTGCTCGAAAGCAACGTGCGTGCGCTGCATGCCGGCCGCAGCTTCGCCACCGACCATCTCAAGCCGCCGCACTGCGCCGAGATGGGGCTGAAGGTGCGGCGCGCCAACCTGGTGGGCGAGCGCATCTTCATGGAAGGCAATGCAGCGGCCGCGCTCGGCTGCGTGTATGGCGGCGCCACGGTGTGCGCGTGGTACCCGATCACGCCGTCGTCGTCGCTGGCCGAGGCGTTCGAAAAGTACTGCCGCAAGCTGCGCGTCGACCCCGACAGCGGCGAGAACCGCTTCGCGATCATCCAGGCCGAGGACGAGATCGCCTCGATCGGCATCGTCACCGGCGCCGGCTGGAACGGGGCGCGCGCGTTCACCGCGACCTCCGGCCCCGGCGTGTCGCTGATGACCGAGTTCATCGGCTTGGCGTACTTCGCCGAGATCCCGATGACGATCATCGACGTGCAGCGTGGTGGCCCGTCCACCGGCATGCCGACGCGCACGCAGCAGGCCGATCTGCTGGCCGCCGCCTACGCGTCGCACGGCGACACCAAGCACGTGATGCTGCTGCCGCAGGATCCCGCCGAGTGCTTCGAGCATGCTGCCGCCGCGCTCGACCTGGCCGACCGGCTGCAGACGCCGGTGTTCGTGATGACCGATCTCGACATCGGCATGAACCAGCGCCTGTGCGATCCGCTGGAGTGGGACGACAGCCGCCGCTACGACCGCGGCAAGGTGATGACCGCTGCCGAGCTCGAATCGGGCAAGGACTTCGGCCGCTACAAAGATGTGGACGGCGACGGCATTCCGTGGCGCACGTACCCCGGCACGCACCCGACCAAGGGCGCGTACTTCACGCGCGGCACCACACGCGACGCCTATGCGCGCTACTCCGAAACCGGGCCGGACTACGTCTACAACGTGCAGCGGCTGCTGAAGAAGTTCGACACCGCCAGCCGGCTGGTGCCGCAGCCGCTGGTGCGCGCCGCCGCAAAGAAGACGCGGCTCGGCGTCCTCTACTTCGGTTCGACCGCACCGGCGATGGACGAGGCGCTGGTCGCGCTGGCTGCCGAGGGCATCCACCTCGATGCCATGCGGCTGCGTGCGTTCCCGTTCCCCGAGAGCGTGCGCGAGTTCGTCGCCACCCACGACCATGTATTCGTGGTCGAGCAAAACCGCGATGGCCAGATGCGCACGCTGCTGATCAACGAGTTGGAGATCGATCCGGCGTGGCTGATCGCCGTGCTGCACTACGACGGCACGCCGATCACCGCGCGTTTCATCAACGACATCATCACCAAGCACGTGCACGCGTTGGCCGTCGCGCCGCGTCGTGAGAGAGTCAGATGACCTACATCACCAAGCCGAAGCTGCACCACCCGACGCTCGTCAAGAATCAGGTCGGCTACACGCGACGCGACTACGAAGGCAAAGTCTCCACGCTGTGCGCAGGCTGCGGCCACGATTCGATCTCGGCCGCGATCGTGCAAGCCTGCTGGGAGCTCGACATCGAGCCACATCGCGTGGCCAAGCTGTCGGGCATCGGCTGCAGTTCGAAGACGCCGGATTACTTTCTCGGCGCCAGCCACGGCTTCAACACGGTGCACGGCCGCATGCCCAGCGTGCTCACCGGGGCCAACCTGGCCAACCGCGAGCTGCTCTACCTCGGCGTGTCGGGTGATGGCGACTCCGCATCGATCGGCCTCGGCCAGTTCGCGCATGCGATGCGGCGCGGCGTGCGCATGGTCTACATCGTCGAGAACAACGGTGTCTACGGCTTGACCAAGGGCCAGTTCTCGGCCACCGCCGACCGCGGCAGCCAGGCCAAGAAGGGTGCCATCAACAACGACTCGCCGGTCGATCTGATCGGCATGGCGCTGCAGCTCGGCGCCACCTACGTCGCGCGTGGCTTCTCCGGCGACAAGACCCAACTCGTGCCGCTGATCAAGGGCGCCATCAACCATGGCGGCGCGGCGTTCCTCGACGTGATCAGCCCGTGCGTGGCGTTCAACAACCACACCGGCAGCACGCGCAGCTACGACCACGTGCGCCAGCACAACGAGGCGGTGAACCGCATCGACTTCATCGCGCTGGCGCCCGAGATCAAGGCCGAGCCGGCGCCCGGCGAGACGCTGGACCTGCCCAACGCCGACGGCTCGATCATGCGGCTGCGCAAGCTGCACGCCGAGTACGACCCGACCGACCGGCTGGGCGCGATGAGCCACCTGCAGCAGCTGCAGGCACGCGGCGAGGTGGTGACCGGCCTGATCTACATCGACCCCAAGGCGAGCGACCTGCACGCCGCGCTGAAGACGGTCGACAAGCCGCTCAACGCGCTCGGCGAGGCCGAGCTGTGCCCGGGCGCGAAGGCGCTGGCGAAGATCAACGCGTCGCTGCGCTAGAAGGCGCGGCATTTGCTCAGCCACCCGGTGCTGGCGAAGCCCCGCGGCAGAGCCCGTGCCTTTCACTTTCAGTTTGATCTCTGCCTTGGCGTTGCAATCGCCCGGCTACTTCGGGTTTGGACCGTGGCGCCCGCGGTGGCGATGACAAAAGATGGGCGCACATTCCTTACAATCCAAGGAGTAGCGATCATGCGCCGACAGTCATTCATGTTACATGGGCTCGCCGCGGCGCTGCTTTGCAGTTCGGCCGCTTTCGCCCAGAGCGCGGCGGGGCTCGAGCATGGCTCGGCGCGCGTCGAACGCAGTGCAACGGGCAGGCCGTTGACCTCGGCGTCGAACGCCGCACCCGACGCTATCGTGACCAACTACTTGCGCGCACGCGGCCACTCAGGTGCCGCACTGGCATCGCTCGACGCGAGGCAGAGCCGGCGTGATGCCAACGGTGCGACCCATGTGCGGTTCGAGCAGCGGGTAGCCGGCCTCACGGTGCACGGTGCGTACGTGAAGGGCACGGTCAACGCGCGCGGCGAGCTGGTTCACCTGATCGACAACCTGGCGCAGGTATCGGCGCCGCGCGCAGCACAGATCGACGCATCGGCCGCCATGCGCATCGCGCTGGCGCAACTGCATCCGGGCCGCAGCGAACCGCGCGTGGCCGCAGCGCGTGGCAATACCACGCTGTTCGACGGCGGGTCGTTCTTCCGCGGTCAGCCCGAGGCCACCGCGGTCGCGATCCCGATGACCGACGGTTCGCTCGCGCGCGGTTGGCTGGTGGAGACCTGGACGCGCCGCGACAATCTGCTGCACCACACGCTGGTCGGTGGCGACGGCCGCGTGCTCGATGTCGAGCTGCGCACCGCGTCGGACAGCTACAACATCTTTCCAATTGACCCGAGCAAGGGTGCGCAACAGGTCGTCGCCGGGCCCGGCGGCGGCAACGCGCAGTCACCCATCGGCTGGCTTGCCGGTGCTCAGACCACGCTAGCCATCGGCGGCAACAACGTTGCGGCCTACCTCGACCGCAACGATGACAACGCATCCGATGGTGGCGGTGCGAGTGCCGGCAGCGACTTCCTCACCGCGGCGAACCTCGCGGTTGCGCCGACCGAAGCGGCGAACCAGGCGGTCGCGGTGCAGAACCTGTTCTACCTGACCAACCGAATCCACGACATCCTGTACAGCCACGGCTTCGTCGAGGCGGCCGGCAACTTCCAAGCCAACAACTTCGGCAGGGGTGGACGCGACGGCGATCCGGTGCAAGCCGAAGCGCAGGACGGCGGCGGCACCGACAACGCCAACTTCGCGACCCCGAAGGACGGCAAGGCCCCGCGCATGCAGATGTTCCTATTTACCGGAGCCGGCGCCACGCACAAGGTGCAGGTGGCCGGTGGCGCGACGTTCGACGCCAAGGGCGCGGACTTCGGCCCTGAATTGACGCCGACGGGAGTCACCGCGCCGCTCACCCCCACCACGCCGGCCAACGGCTGCACGGCGATCTCCACCGGCCTGGCGGGGCGCATCGCGCTCATCGATCGTGGTACCTGCGAGTTCGCGACCAAGGTGCTGAACGCGCAGCGAGCCGGCGCCATCGGTGCGGTGATCGCCAACAACGACGCGGCCAACCCGGATGACTACTTCACGATGGGCCCGGGCGCCGATGCCGGGAGCGTGACGATCGGCTCGGCGATGGTGAGCAAGAACAGCGGCGATGCCTTGAAGGCACTCGGCGGCCGGCGACCGTGACCTTGGCCAAGCTGGCGGTGCAGCCATTGCAGATCGACGCCTCGCTCGACTCCGACGTGGTCTACCACGAGGTCTGTCATGGCCTGACCTGGCGCATGATCGGCCGCATGAGCGGTCCGCTCGCCGGCGCCATAGGCGAGGGCATGTCCGACGGCTGCGCGCTGCTCGATCAATCGACAACGACGTGATGGGTGAATACTCGACGAGCAACCCACGTGGGGATTCGCAGTGCACCGTACACGAACTACCCGCGCAGCTACGCCAATGTGGAGGGCACCGGCGTTCACCTCGACGGCGAGGTCTACGCCGCGATCGTCTGGAAAATGATCCAGGACTTCGGCCCGATCAACCGCGACAAGCTGTTCGGCTACATCGTCGGCGGCATGAACTTCACGCCGGCGAAGCCGACCTTCGAGGAGATGCGCGACGGCATCCTCGCTGCGGTTGCAGCGGGCAGCACCCCGGCGGACTGCAGCCTCGTATGGGCGGCGTTCGCCCAATACGGCGTGGGCGTCGGCGCTCAGGGCAAGGTGCACGGAGCCAAAGTCCTGATCACGGAGTCGAAAGTGGCGCTGCCGACTTGCAACTGATTGATCGCCGACACGGCGGCGCAAGCTGGGTGCCGCCGCATCAGCGGCGGCGGCGTAGCAACGCCATCACCAGCGCGAGGCCCAGCGGACCGAACAGCCCCAGGCTCCAGTATTCGTAGGGCACGCCGAACAGCTGCACGGCGGCATCGGCGCACGACGCCGTGGCCGCGAACACCTGCGGCAGCAGGGCATCGAGCTGCAGGCCGGAGACGATGCGGTCGGCCAGCGTGAGGTTGCACGATGCCGATTTCGCCGCGACCACGTGCTGCCACAACGCCGCCGCCGCACCCAGCGCGGCGAGCACGACGCCGATCGACAGCGGCCACGCGCCGTCCGAGCCGCGACGTCCACAACAAGCCGAGCACGGCCACTAACGCCAGCGCCACGAAAATCAGGCGCTGCAGCACGCACCACGGGCACGGCTGCATGTCGAACACATGCTGGCTGACGAGCGCGGCCACCACCGCGCCGAGCGACAGGGCCAGCGTCAGCGCAAACACGCCGGCGCCGGCAGCTTTTCAGAGCCCTTGCCACTACGCGGCGTCCCCGATGGGGAACGAGCAGCTTAGGACCGGCCGTGCGCCGCTCACGCCACTTCGGCGATCAGCTCGACCTCGACGCACGAGCCCATCGGGATCTGCGCCACGCCGAAGGCCGAGCGGGCGTGCGGCGCCGCGGCACCGAACACTTCGCCCAGCAACTCGGAGCAACCGTTGATCACCAGATGGTGCTCGGTGAACGTGGGTGCACTGTTCACCAGGCCGAGCAGCTTGACGATGCGCTTGACCTTGTTCAGGTCGCCCACTGCGGCGTGCAGCGTGCCCATCAGGTCGATCGCCACCGCGCGCGCTGCGGCCTTGCCTTCGGCGGTGGCCATGCCGTTGCCGAGCTGGCCGACCCAGGCTTTGCCGTCGCGCTTGGCGGTGTGACCGGACAGGTACACCAGCGATCCCGTGCGCACGAAAGGCACGTAGGCCGCGGCCGGCGTGGCCACCGGCGGCAGCGTGATGCCCAGTGCCGAAAGGCGGTCGTAGACGGACATGTGTGAACCTCGAAAAAGTGGACGCGCATCCTACACTCCCGTCGATGCAGGCAACGCGTGGCGATCCGGGGCTGCGAACGGCCGCCGCGCTGCTGGCCTGGCTCGCCGGCACGTCGCTGCAGCTGCAGCAGAGCGCGCTGTGGCCCGGATGGATCAACGCGGCCGTTCTGCTGCTCGGCCTGGCACTGGCGGGGGTCGCGATGCGGCGCGCGGCCCGTTGGAACACGCTGCTGTTGTGCCTCGCGCTGGCGTCGATCGCATTCGGCATCACCAGCCTGCGCGCCGGCCACCGTTTGGCCGAGCAGCTTGCAGCGCCGCTCGAAGGGCGCGATCTGCTGCTCACCGGCGTGGTCCACCAGATGCCGCAGGTCTCGCCCGAGGGCGCGCGTTTCGTGCTGGCAGTGGAAAGTGCCTTCGACAACCACTCGAGCGTGCGCATGCCGGCTCTCGTGTCGCTGGTGTGGCTGCACGGCCTGGGCGACGACGGCGGACTCAACGGGCTACGCCCCGACTTGCGGGCCGGCCAACGCTGGCAGGTGCCGGTGCGCCTGCGGCGGCCGCACGGCGCGATGAACCCACACGGCTTCGATGGCGAGCTGTGGCTGTTCGAGCAGCAGATCGGCGCCACCGGCACCGTGCGCAACACGGTCGCCGGACCGCGGCCGGCGCTGTTGGAAGACACGAACCGCCGTCCGATCGAGCGAGCGCGCCAGGCGTTGCGCGATGCAGCGGTGTTGCGCGTGGCCGATGCGCGCCTTGGCGGCGTGCTGGCCGCGCTGACGGTGGGCGACCAGGCGGCGATCGCGCGTGTCGACTGGGACCTGTTCCGCGACTCCGGCGTGGCCCACCTGATGAGCATCAGCGGCCTGCACATCACGATGTTCGCGTGGCTCGCTGGTGCGCTGGTGGCGTGGGTCTGGCGCCGCAGCGGGCGCGCCTGCCTGTGGCTGCCGGCGCCCCAGGCCGGGCGATGGGGCGGGCTCGCGGTCGCCACCGCGTACGCGCTGCTGGCCGGCTTCGGTGTGCCCGCGCAGCGCACGCTGCTGATGCTGGCCGCAGTGGTGCTGCTGCGCAGCGCCGGCGTGCGCTGGCCATGGCCGCTGGTGCTGCTGGCTGTCGCGGTGCTGGTGGTGGCCGTCGATCCATGGGCGCTGTTGCAAGCCGGCTTCTGGCTGTCGTTCGCCGCAGTCGGGCTGTTGATGGCCAACGAGCCGCTGCACCCACCGGCGGCTGCCGCCGGCGCGTGGGCGCGGCTGCGCGCCGCCGTGCGGTCGCAAGTGGTGGCCACGCTCGGTCTGGCGCCGCTGTCGCTGGCATTCTTCCAGCAGTTGTCGCTCGTGGGCCTGATCGCCAATCTGGTCGCGATACCGTGGGTCACGCTGGTGGTGACGCCGCTGGCACTGCTCGGCATTGCCTGGACCGCCTTCTGGCATGCCGCGGCGGCCGCCCTGAGTCCGTTGATCGCATTGCTGCAGTGGCTGACCTCCTGGCCGGGCGCGGTGTGGCACGTGCCTGCCGCACCCGGGTGGGCGGTGGCCTGCGGTCTGTTGGCCGCGGTGCTCGGGCTGCTGCCGCTGCCCTGGCGGATGCGGCTGTTGGCGTTGCCGCTGGCAATGCCGCTGTTGTGGCCCGCGGTGGCGCGACCGCTCGACGGCCGGTTCGAACTCGTGGTGCTGGACGTCGGACAAGGCACCGCAGCGCTGGTGCGCACACGGACCAAGCTGCTGGTCTACGACAGCGGCCCGGCCTATGCGCGCGACGCCGACGCCGGCCAGCGCATCGTCGTGCCGCTGCTGCGCGCCCGCGGTGAAGCGCGGATTGACCGACTGGTGCTGAGCCATCGCGACACCGACCACGTCGGCGGCGCCGAATCGCTGCACAACGCGTTGCCCATCGACACTTGGCACACGTCGCTGGCGCCGTCGCATCCATTGCGCGCGGTGGCGCGCAACCACCAGCCCTGCGAAGCCGGCTCGGCTTGGCAGTGGGACGGCGTGGATTTCGAGTTTCTGCACCCGACCGCCGACGAGTTGAAGCGCGAGGCCAAGCCGAACGCGGTGTCGTGCGTGCTGCGCGTGGCCGATGCCACCGGACGCAGCGCGCTGCTCACAGGAGACATCGAAGCACCCCAGGAGGCGGCCCTGGTGGCACGGCTGGGCGAACGGCTGCGCAGCGACCTGCTGCTGATCCCCCACCACGGCAGCCGCACGTCGTCGACCGACGCCTTCCTCGGAGCGGTGCGTCCGCAGGTCGCGATGGTGCAAGCCGGCTACCGCAGCCGCTTCGGCCATCCGGCGCCCGAAGTGTTGGCGCGGTACCAAGCCCACGGCATCATGCTGGTGCGCAGCGACCGTTGCGGTGCATGGACGTGGGTCGATGGCGCATCCGAGTGCGCCCGCGACGCGCGGCGGCGATACTGGCATTGGACACATCAGACCGCGGGTGCGGAAGTTGCTTCCCCTGCCGACGCAGGAGAAAGGCGTCCATGAAGGCGAGCTTCGACGAGATGAACACCCCTGGCGGCGTGCGAGCGCACTACCGCGCATACCGGGAGTGGCTCGACGAACAGCAGGGTGCTTTGATGCAAGCGCGCCGAGAAGAGGCCGAGATGGTGTTCCGCCGCGTCGGCATCACCTTCGCCGTCTACGGCACCAAGGATGAAGACGGCTCCGGCACCGAACGGCTGATCCCGTTCGACGTGATCCCGCGCATCATCCCCAAGAACGAGTGGCAGCACATGCAAGCCGGGCTGCGCCAGCGCGTGAACGCGCTCAACCGATTCGTGCACGACGTGTACCACGGCCAGGAGATCCTCAAGGCCGGTGTCGTGCCCGCCGAGCAGGTGCTGAAGAACGCGCAGTTCCGCCCTGAGATGGTCAATGTCGACGTGCCCGGTGGCGTGTATTCGCACATCGCCGGCATCGACATCGTTCGCGCGGCCAATCCCGATGGCAGCGGCACCTACTACGTGCTCGAGGACAACCTGCGTGTGCCCAGCGGCGTGAGCTACATGCTCGAGAACCGCAAGATGACGATGCGGCTGTTTCCCGAGCTGTTCTCGCTGCATCGCGTGGCGCCGGTGGCGCACTATCCCGACCTGCTGCTCGAGTCGCTGCGCGCGGTGGCGCCGGCCGGCATCAACGAGCCGAGCGTGGTGGTGCTGACACCGGGCATGTACAACAGCGCCTACTTCGAGCATGCCTTCCTCGCGCAGCAGATGGGCGTCGAGCTGGTCGAGGGCAAGGACCTGTTCGTCAAGGATGGTTTCCTCTACATGCGCACCACCCAGGGCCCGCAGCGCGTCGACGTGATCTACCGCAGGGTCGACGACGACTTCCTGGACCCTCTGGCGTTCCGCAAGGATTCGACCCTGGGCTGTGCCGGCCTGCTCGACGTCTACCGCAAGGGCAACATCACGCTGGCCAACGCCATCGGCACCGGTGTGGCCGACGACAAATCGATCTACCCGTACGTGCCCAAGATGATCGAGTTCTACCTCGGCGAGAAGCCGCTGTTGCAGAACGTTCCGACCTACCTGTGCCGCGAACCGAACGACCTCAAGTACGTGTTGAGCCATCTGCCCGACCTGGTCGTCAAGGAAGTGCACGGCGCCGGCGGCTACGGCATGCTGGTGGGTCCGGCCGCGACACAAGGCGAGATCGAGGCATTTCGCGACCAGTTGATCGCCAACCCGACCAACTACATCGCGCAGCCGACGCTGTCGCTGTCGACCTGCCCGACCTACGTGGAATCGGGCATCGCACCGCGCCACATCGATCTGCGGCCGTTCGTGCTGTCGGGCGAGACGGTGCAGATGGTGCCCGGTGGCCTGACGCGCGTGGCGCTCAAGGAAGGCTCGCTGGTGGTCAATTCGTCGCAGGGCGGCGGCACGAAGGACACTTGGGTGCTGGAGATCTGACCATGCTGTCGCGAACGCAGACCACCTGTTCTGGATGGCTCGCTACATGGAGCGGGCCGGTCAAGCGCGCAGCGCTTGCGGCGAAGCCAAAGCACAGCGCGCGCGTGAGGCGCAGCGGTGTTCTCGGCCGCTGGGAGTTAGCGATGCTCTCGAGAACCGCAGACCACCTGTTCTGGATGGCTCGCTACATGGAGCGGGCCGAGAACACCGCGCGCATGCTCGACGTGAACTACCAGACTTCCCTGCTGCCGCAGTCGGCCGACCGTGCCGAGCAGGGCTGGCGCGGCATGCTGGGCATCAGCGAGCTCACCGGCGCCTACGAGTTGCGCCACGGCAAGATCGATCCGCGCCACGTCATGGACTTCATGGTGCGCGACGAGACCCATCCATCGAGCATCGTCGCCTGCCTGCGCGCGGCGCGCGAGAACGCGCGTGCGGTGCGCGGCACCATCACGACCGAGCTGTGGGAAACCACCAACCAGACCTGGCTCGAATTCAACCGCATGTTGCGCCAGGTCGGCTTCGAGCGCGATCCGAGCGCGTTTTTCGAGTGGGTCAAGTTCCGCTCGCATCTGTCGCGCGGCGTCACGGTGGGCACGATGCTGCAGGACGAGTCGCTGCACTTCATCCGCATCGGCACCTTCCTCGAGCGCGCCGACAACACCGCGCGCCTGATCGACGTGAAGTTCCACGCGCTCAACGGCGACTACTTCGGCCGCGAACAAAACGATGACTCCCCTGAGATCGACTTCTACCATTGGTCGGCGATCCTGCGATCGGTGTCCGGCTTCGAGATCTACCGCAAGGTCTATCGCAACGTCATCGTGCCGGAGAAGGTGGCCGAGTTGCTGATACTGCGGCCCGACATGCCGCGCTCGCTCGCCAGTTGCATGAACGGCGTGGTCGACAACCTGAAGCTCGTTGCCAACGCACAGAGCGCCGACACTGAGCGCCGCGCCGGGCGCTTGAAATCCGACCTCGAGTTCGGCCGCATCGACGAGATTCTGGCCACCGGCATCCATGCGTACCTGACGCACTTCCTTGACCGAGTGAACGACATCGGCGCTGGCATCAGCCGCGACTTCTTGGTGCCGGCATGAGCGCCGCTCGGCCACTCCGAAGGCGCTCGCTCCTGCGGTGCCACGAAGGGGCCCCTGCGGATCCCAGGGGGACGGCGCGCAGCGCCGAGAGGACACGATGAGCATTCATGTCGCGCTGAATCACGTCACGCACTATCAGTACGACCGACGGGTGACGCTTTCGCCGCAGGTCGTTCGGCTGCGGCCGGCACCGCATTGCCGCACGTCGATCCTCAGCTACTCGCTGCGCATCGAGCCAGCCGAGCACTTCATCAACTGGCAGCAGGATCCGTTCTCCAACTACCTCGCGCGCCTGGTCATCCCCGAGAAGACCACCGAGTTCAAGGTCACGGTCGACCTGGTGGCCGAGATGTCGGTCTACAACCCATTCGACTTCTTTCTCGAGCCCGGCGCCGAGAGGTTCCCATTCGCCTACGACGACGCGCTGAAGCAGGAACTGGCGCCGTACCTGGTCGCCGAGCCTGCGACGCCGCGCTTCCAGAGCTTCCTCGCCACGATCGATCGCAGTGAGCAGCGCACGATCGACTTCATGGTCGCGCTGAACCAGCGACTGCAGAAGGACATCCGCTACCTGATTCGCATGGAGCCCGGCGTTCAATCGCCCGAGCAGACGCTGCAGCAGGCATCGGGCTCGTGCCGCGACACCGGCTGGCTGATGGTGCAGACCTTGCGCCACCTGGGCCTCGCCGCACGGTTTGCGTCCGGCTACCTGATCCAGCTGAAGCCCGACGTGAAGGCGCTCGATGGGCCGAGCGGCACCGAGGTCGATTTCACCGACCTGCATGCATGGTGCGAGGTGTACCTGCCGGGCGCCGGATGGATCGGGTTCGACCCCACGTCGGGCCTGCTGGCCGGAGAAGGCCATATCCCGCTGGCGTGCACGCCGCAGCCGTCGAGCGCGGCGCCGATCAGCGGCGCGGTCGACGACTCGGAAGTGACGTTCGCGCACGCGATGCGCATCGCGCGCATCTGGGAGTCCCCCCGCGTCACGCAGCCGTACAGCGACGCGCAGTGGGCCGCGGTGCTCACGTTGGGCAACAGCGTCGATGAAAAGCTGGTGGCCGGTGACGTGCGGCTCACGATGGGCGGAGAGCCCACCTTCGTGTCGGTGGACGACCGCGATGGCGCCGAGTGGAACACCGACGCGCTCGGGCCCACCAAACGCGTCTACGCGCAAGACCTCGTCAAGCGCCTGCGCGATCGCTACGGCCGTGGCGGCTTCCTGCACTTCGGCCAGGGCAAGTGGTACCCGGGCGAGCAGTTGCCACGCTGGGCGCTCAGCGTGTACTGGCGCAGTGACGGCCAGCCGTGCTGGCGCGATCCGTCGCTGTTCGCCGACGAACGCGAGGCGCATGGCTACACCAACGCCGACGCCAAACGATTCATCGACGCCCTGACACGCCGTCTCGGTCTCACGGGCGATCACATCCAGACCGGCTACGAGGACACCTGGTACTACCTGTGGCGCGAACGCAAGCTGCCGGTCAACGTGGATCCATTCGATGCGCGCCTCGACGACGAGCTCGAGCGCATCCGACTGCGACGGGTGTTCGACCAGGGGTTGAGCCACCCCATCGGCTATGCGTTGCCGCTCAAGCGCGATGACGGTCCGGATCTCGCCGGTCCGCGCTGGGTCACGGGCCCGTGGTTCTTCCGCGACGAGCGCATGTATCTGATGCCGGGTGATTCACCGATGGGCTACCGCCTGCCGCTCGACTCGCTGCCCTGGGTCACCGAAGGCGACTACCCATACCACGTCGAGCTCGACCCGTTCGCGCCGCGCAGTGCCTTGCCCGCCGCGGCATCGCTGCGCGAGCAGTACGCGCCGCACGCAATGGGTACCGTGCGCCTCGAAAGCAACGGGCGAGAAGCAACAGACACCGTGAGCGCCGCCCGCTTGCGGCGCGCCGATGCGACCGATGCCGCGGGCGCCGTGGCGACTGCACCCCGCAGCATGGTGGGCGCCGGCGCGACCGGCTCTCCGGTCTCTGCCGACGACCTTGCGCGCTCGCCGAAACGCTTCGAGTCGGCGCACTGGATCGCGCGAACGGCGCTCATCGTCGAGGCCCGCGATCCGCGGCGCGCCAACGGCCCGAAGGCCGAGGCGCAGGGCCGGCCCAGCGGTGTGCTTTATGTCTTCATGCCGCCTTTGAAAGAACTCGAGCACTACCTCGAGCTGCTCGCCGCGGTCGAGGCCACCGCGGCCGACCTCGGTGTGAAGATCGTGCTCGAAGGGTATCCGCCCCCGCGCGACCCGCGCCTGAAGCTGCTTCAGGTGACACCCGACCCAGGCGTGATCGAAGTCAACATCCATCCGGCGCACGACTGGAGCGAGCTGGTCGATCACACCGAGTTCCTCTACGGCGCCGCCTGGGCCACGCGGCTGTCGACCGAGAAGTTCATGCTCGATGGCCGCCACACCGGCACCGGCGGTGGCAACCACTTCGTACTCGGTGGCGCGACGCCAGCAGACAGCCCGTTTCTGCGCCGCCCAGACCTGCTCGGTTCGTTGTTGGCGTACTGGCACAACCACCCGAGCCTGAGCTACTTGTTCAGCGGACTGTTCATCGGGCCGACCAGCCAGGCGCCGCGCGTCGACGAGGCGCGCAACGACCAACTCTACGAGCTCGAGATCGCACTGCGTGAGATCGAGCGCAGCAAGGCGGTCCACGGCGCCGACCTGCCGCCATGGCTGGTAGACCGCACGCTGCGCAACGTGTTGATCGACGTCACCGGCAACACGCACCGCAGCGAGTTCTGCATCGACAAGCTCTATTCGCCCGACTCGACCACCGGGCGCCTCGGCTTGCTCGAACTTCGCGCCTTCGAGATGCCGCCGCATGCGCGCATGAGCATCGTGCAGCAGTTGCTGCTGCGCGCGCTGGTGGCGCGCTTCTGGCACCAACCGTACCGCGACCCGCTCGTGCGCTGGGGCACCGAGCTGCACGACCGCTACCTGTTGCCGAGCTTCGTGTGGTCGGACTTCGAAGACGTGATCGAGGAGATGGCTCGCGCCGGCTTTGCCTTCGACAGCACCTGGTTCGCGCCTCACTTCGAATTTCGCTTCCCCAAGGTCGGCGAGGTGGCCGCGCGCGGCGTGCATCTGGTGCTGCGCCAGGCGCTCGAGCCGTGGCACGTGATGGGCGAGGAGGGCGCGGCCGGGGCCACGGTGCGCTACGTGGACTCGTCGCTCGAACGGCTCGAGGTGCGTGCCAGCGGCCTGATCGATCCGCGCCATGTCGTCACCGTCAACGGCCGCTTGCTGCCGCTGCATCCCACCGGGCGTGTCGGCGAGTTCGTGGCGGGAGTGCGCTACCGGGCGTGGCACCCGCCCTCGGCGTTGCACCCCACGATCGGTGTGCATGCGCCGCTGACGTTCGATCTGGTCGACCGCTGGATGCAGCGTTCGCTCGGTGGCTGCCAGTATCACGTGGCGCATCCGGGCGGCCGCAACTACGCGACCTTTCCGGTCAATGCGTACGAAGCCGAGAGCCGCCGGCTGGGCCGTTTCTTCGCGATGGGCCATTCGCCGGGCGATGGCTTCGCGCAGCGCATCGATGCCCCTGCCGAGCGCAGCAACGAGTTTCCGCTCACGCTCGACCTGCGGCGGCCCTGATGCGCGGGCGATCGCGCACCTGAGGATCGGGGGCGCCCACCAAAGGCCATCGTTGGCATGATGCAGGCATGACCGATCACCCGGCCGAGGGGCCCGCGCAGGCCTTGGACAGCGCCGCGCAGTGGACACTGCGCTGGGCCGGTGTCACCACGCAGGAAGCGTTCGACGAACTGCGCAACAGCGCCAACGCGCCGGCTGCGCCGAAACCCGCGCCTCGTGAGGTGTGGCGCACCTTCTTCGAGGCGCTGGGCAGCGTCGGCGCGACCGCGCCGGAACTGGCCGCGCGCGCCGCACGCGTGCAGCAGCGCGTGCGCGAGGACGGCGCCACCTACAACGTGCATGCCCCCGAGGGCGATTCGAGCCGCGCGTGGCCTCTGCAATTGCTGCCATTCATCGTCGATGCCGACGAGTGGGCCGGGATCGAGCGCGGTGTGGTGCAACGCGCGCGACTGCTCGATGCCACGCTGACCGACATACACGGCGCGCAAACGCTGTTGCGCGACGCCGTGCTGCCGCCGTCGCTGGTGTTCGCCCACCCGCAGTACCTGCGGCCGGCGCACGGCATCGTGCCGCCCGGTGGCGTGCACCTGCACGTGGCGGCGTTCGATCTCGCGCGCGGGCCCGAGGGCCGCTGGTGGGTGCTGGCGCAGCGCCTGCAGGCACCGTCGGGACTGGGCTACCTGCTGGAAAACCGGCTCACCATCGCACGCGAGTTTCCGGAAGCGTTTGCCGAATTGCACGTGCAGCGCGTGGCCTCGGCGTTTCAGTCGTGGCTCAACGGGCTGCGGGCGCTGACACCTGCGGGCGAGCGGTCGCGCATCGTGCTGCTGACCCCGGGTCCGCTGCACGAAACGTACTTCGAGCAGGTCTTCCTCGCGCGCTACCTCGGCATCACGCTGGTCGAAGGCAGTGACCTCACGGTGCGCGATCGGCAGGTGTTCCTCAAGACGATGCAAGGTCTGGAGCGGGTGCATGTCGTGCTGCGCCGCATCGACGATGAATGGCTCGATCCGCTCGAGTTGCGCGCCGATTCGGCACTCGGGGTGCCCGGCTTGCTGCAAGCGTTGCGCGCCGGAGAAGTGGTGGTGGCCAACACACCCGGCGCCGGCGTGCTCGAGAGCCCGGGCCTGGCAGCCTTCTGGCCCGGCGTCGCCAAGCGTCTGCTCGGTGAGGAGCTGTCGCTGCCGGCATCGACACACTGGTGGTGCGGGGAGGATTCGGTGTGGCAGGCGCAGCGCGCTCGACTGGCCGAGTTCGTCGTCGCGCCGACCTTCCCGGCCAGCGGCACCACGCAGGGCTTCGAGCCGGTGGTGGCGGCCGACCTGGACGCCGGCTGCGCGCGCCGCGCTGGTCGCGCGCGTCGATGCCGACCCGGCGGCGTTCACGCTGCAGTCCCGTGTGTTGCCGTCGCACACGCCGGCCTGGGACAGCGGCTCGATCGAACTGCGGCCTGCCGTGCTGCGAGTGTTCGCATTGACCGACGGCCATGGCGGATGGCAGGTCTTGCCCGGCGGCATGGCGCGCGTGGCCGCGCGACGCGAGCGCAACCTCGATCCGTGGCTGTCGATGCAACATGGCAGCGCGAGCGCGGATCTGTGGGTGATCGCGCGTGGGCCGGTCGATCCCACGTCGCTGCTCGGTGCGCCGCTGTCGACGGCGGACCTGATGGAGCAGCAGCGCACCGTGACCAGCCGTGCCGCCGAGAATCTGTATTGGTTCGGGCGCTACACCGAGCGCGCCGAGTTCCTGGTCGGGCTGATTCGGATGTCGCTGGAGAGCCTGCGCTCGGCGACGCCGCCGGTGCGCGAGTGGTTGGGCGATCTGGCCATGCGCCATGCGCTGGTGCCCGAAGGCACGCCCACACCCAACCAGTCGCTGCGCGTGTTCGAGCGCGCGCTGGTGCACGCGCTGCCGGCGGCAGCGGGCAACACCAGCGTGGGCTACAACCTGCGCGCGTTGATCGGCTGCGCGCAGGCGCTGCGCGAGCGGCTGTCGCCCGATCATTGGCAGCTGATTCAGGAGCTCGACGACCACTTCGAGCAGCACATGGCATCGGCGCTGGCGTTGTCCACGCGCGAAGGCGGCGTGGCACCGGTGGCCGACGTGGTGGATGTGCTCAGCCGCACCGCGATGCACCTCAATGCGGTCACGGGCGCACAGACCGATCGCATGGTGCGCGACGACGGCTGGCGGCTGCTGTCGGTGGGTCGCCAGGTCGAACGCCTGAACACGCTGTGTTATGCCTTGGCGCGCGGCCTGGAGCTCGGCCTGCACGACACCGACGAGGGCTTCGTGCTGCTGCTGCAGTTGTTCGACAGCGTGATCACCTACCGCGCGCGCTTTCAAGGTCGGCGCGAGATGTTGCCGCTGCTCGACGTGCTGGTGTTCGATACCGACAGCACGCGCGCGTTGGCCTGGGTGGTGCGCACGCTGCGTGACCGCCTGCGCAAGCTGGCGCGACACGACGGTGCATGGGCCTACGAGGTCACCGACCCGCTGCCGGCGCCCGAAACCTGGTCGATCGACGAAATGGCACGTCTGTCGCCCGACGGACGGCCCGAGGCGCTGATCGACGCGTTGCACCGCATGGTGGCCGCGGTGTTTGAGCTGTCGGACGTGATCGGCAATCACCTGTTCGCGCACGTCGCGGGACCGGATCGCTCGGTGTGGCAATGACGCAGGTGCACGCGATGACCCCACCCTCTGCCAGCGCCACGCTGCGCGTGCAGCACCTCACGCGCTACGAATACGACGCGCCGGTCGAACTTGCGCACCACCTGGCGCACCTGTGCCCCCGCGACACGCCATCGCAGGCGGTGTCGGGCTGGCGCCTGCAGGTCACACCGGAGGCAGACGCTGCGCTGCAGCCACTCGACGGTGATCACGACGTGTTCGGCAACTGGCGCCATTGCTTCAGCCACGCACGCGTGCACGACCGGCTCGAAGTGCTGTCATCGTTCGAGGCGGCATTGAGCGCGCCGGCCTTCGACGATGCGACCAGTCCGCCCTGGGAACAGGTGGCGGCCCGCCTGCGCTACCGCGCCGGCAGCACGATGCCCGAGGCCTGCGAGTTCGCGCTCGGCTCGCCGCACGCGCCACGCTCGGCGCAGTTCGTGCGCTTTGCCGGCGACCTGTTCGCACCGAACCGGCCGCTGCTCGACGCGATCGACGCCTTGATGCATCGTGTGCACGATCAGTTCGAGTACCGCGCACAAAGCACCGACGTGGCCACCGATGCGTTGCAGGCGCTGCAGCTCAAACGCGGCGTGTGCCAGGACTTCGCCCACGTGATGATCGCCGCATGCCGCTCCATGGGGCTGGCTGCACGGTATGTCAGCGGCTACCTGTCGACGCAGCCGCCGCCCGGTCAACCGCGCCTGGTGGGCAGCGACGCGTCGCATGCCTGGGTGTCGGTGTGGTGCCCGCGGCAGGGATGGGTCGACTTCGATCCCACCAACCGCATCCGGCCCACCCTCGACCACGTGACGGTGGCGTGGGGCCGCGACTATGGCGACGTGGCACCGCTGCGCGGCGTGATCCGCGGCGGCACGGCGGTGCGGCCGGTGGTGGAAGTGACGGTCGAGCCGATCGCGAGTCAGAGCGCGGCGGCCACCGCGCGACCCAGCTCGACGACAGACAGCGCGTAGTAGCTCGACGCGTTGTAGCGTGTCAGCGCGTAGAAGTTCTGCGTGCCAGCCACATAGCTCGGCGGCAGTTCGGCATTGAGCAATTCGATCAGCGCCAGCGAGCCTTCGTGCTGGCTTGCGGCGTCGGGCAACGTGGCGCCCCGTTCGAGCATCTGCGCCGCAGTGAAGCTCGGCACGATGTCAGGCACCAGCAGCAGCGCGCGGTCGATCGTCTGCGCCGGCGGCTCGACCGGATAGTGGGTCGGCATGCCGCGACGCCAGCCGTGCTCGGAAAGAAACCGCGCGACGCTGCCCACCACGTCGGCCGGGTTCGAAGCGAGATCGATGCGGCCGTCTTCGTCGAAGTCGATGGCGTAGTTCACGATGCTGCTTGGCATGAACTGCGGCAGCCCCATCGCGCCGGCGTACGAGCCCTTGATCGCCAGCGGATCCCAACCCTCCTGGTGCGCCAACTTCAGAAAATGGCCGAGCTCGGAACGGAAGAACGGGCTGCGGTCGCTGCGGCCGCTGGGGAAATCGAAGGTCAATGTCGACAGTGCATCCAGGACCCGAAAGCCGCCGGTGATGCGCCCGTAGTACGTCTCGACGCCGACGATGCCGACAACGATGTCGCTCGGCACGCCGAAGCGCTCTTCGGCACGCTGCAGCCATGGGTCGTTGTCGCGCCACCAGCGCACACCGGCCTCGATGCGGCGCGCTTCGACGAAGCGCGAGCGGTAAGCGTGCCAGTTCTTGGCGGCCGGCGCGGCGTTCGGCATGATGAGCTGCGCCACCTGCGCGTTGAAGCGTGCCTGTGCCAGCACGCCCTCGACCCATTGGCTTTCCAGCGCATGCTCCTGCGCGATCGCTTGCGCAGCGGCGACGATGTCGTTGCGCCGACCGTATGCGCGTCCGAGCGGGTCATGCACCTTGGCTGCGCGCGCGGCGACGCTGGGTCGCGCGAAGGCCGCCGAACACAAGAAAAGAGCCGCCGTGGCGGCTGTGCGTCGTTGCATCGCAGCGGATTATCCGCTGCTCAACCGTTGCGCTGCGAACGACCGCGGCTCAAACAGCACGACGCAAGCGAGTGGCCTCGAAAGAGAAGCGCGGCCACCAGGTGGGATCGGGCTTGCGGCGCGCCTTCGGACCGTAGCGAGCCCGGTCGAGCGCATCGAGCTCATAGGCGAGCAAGTCGCTGCGGTCGCCGAGCCGCTCACGCACCAGTGTCGCCAGTCGACGTGGCGGGTCGTGCGGCCGCGCCGGCACACCGAGCGGCGCCAGCGCATCACGCACCTGGCCTTGCAAGCGCTGCCATGGGTCCTGCCGATGCCGATCCCAAAGCGCCCATCCGGCGCCGGCGAGAGCCCCCGTCACCAGCAGCCCGAGCAGCGCCAGACCGAGCGATTGCCAATCGGGCGAACGGATGCCCAGGCTTTGCAGCAGATCGAACTGCTGCGTGCGCGAGTAGTTGAGCACCCACTGGTTCCAGCGGTTGTTGACGGCTTCCCAGCCTGCGCGCAGCTGCGCCAACAACTCCGGGTTCATCGTGCGCAATGCACCCACCACCAGGCCGGGGGCGGGTTCCAGGTTGGCGCTGCGCGTCACGCGCTCGGGCGCCACCGCGGCCGTCGGATCCACACGCACCCAGCCACGCCCCACTTGCCAGGCCTCGGCCCATGCATGGGCGTGGCTCTGCCGCACGATGAAGTAGCCGTCGAGAGCGCGCTCCGCGCCTTGATAGCCGGTGACCACGCGGGCCGGGATGCCCAGCGCGCGCATGACGACGACGAACGACACCGCGAAGTGCTCGCAGAAGCCTGCGCGGCGGTCGAGCCAGAACTCATCGACCGCATCTCGCCCGTAGGTGCCCGGCGCCAGCGTGTAGCTGAAGTCGGACTGGCGGATGTGGTCGAGCAGAGCGGCCGTCGTCGCCACCACGTCGCCGCGCCCGAGGTTGCGGTCGCGTCGAAACTCGGCGGCCCAGGCGCGGATGCGCGGATTGAAGCTCTCTGGCAAGTGCACCGCTTCGGCATACTCGCTCGGTTCGAGCTCGCCGCCTTGGCGCGAGCGCAACCACGCGCGCGCGGAGAAACGGATCCGCTCGGCAACCGACACGATCGGTCTGCCATTGCAAGTCGGGGCGCAGCGACACCGCGTAGGTCTCGATCTTGGGCGCCGCCTCGGGCACGTCGGGCGTCAGCTCGAGCACCGGCAACAGCGGCAGCCGGATCGGCTCCAGCGTCATCTCGTAGCCGATGCCGTTGCCTTGCGTGAGCACTTGCGGGGACCGCGCCAGCTCGCTCAGGCGGAACGTGCGCCGGCGCCACTCGATGCCATCGAAGCGCGACAGCACGGGCCCGCGGAAGTACAAGGCCTCGCCGGCCGGCACGAGGTTGTCTTCGAACTTGATGCGAAACGCGACCGAGTCGTCGTTGGCGATCTCGGCGACGCCACCCAGACGCAGCGTGCCCGACAGCCCGGTGCGGCCCATCGCGTCCTGCGGCATGCCCCACAGCGGGCCGATGCGCGGAAACAGCATGAACAGCACCACCATCAGCGGTGCGCCGAACAGCGCGCTGCGTGCCGCCAGCGCGCCGGCCTGGCGCAGCGGCGGCTTGCCGACCGGCATGTGCGCCAGCACCAGCGCGGTGAGCAGGCCCCACACCGACACCAGCATCGCCAGCGCGGTGAACAGCGATTGCGAATACAGGAAGTGCGTCAGCACGAGGAAGAAGCCGAGAAAGAACACCACCAGTGCATCGCGTCGCGCGCGCAGCTCGAGCGTCTTCAGCGACATCAGCACCACCAGCATGGTGACGCCGGCCTCCTTGCCGAACAGGCGTCTGTTCGCTCCATACCGTGAGCATTGCAGCCATGACGAGCAGTGCCGCGATCGGCACGCGCCCCGGCAGCCGCAGGTTGGCCAGCGCAAGGTGCGCGCGCCACACCAGCACCAGGGCACTCAGCGCGACACACCACCACGGCAGGCGCGTCAGGTGCGGCAGCACCGTCCAGCCGATCACCGCCAGCAGGAACAATGTGTCGCGCGTCTCGCGCGGCAGGTGGCGCCAGCCGGGCCAGCGGGGCAGCGAGGTCTCGAGCCAGGCCATGTGCGGTCGCTGCCTGCCTACTGCCAGAGGGCCAGCGCCTCGAGCGCGGCGCGGCGTTGGCCGTCGCCTTGCGCCGGAGGCAGCTCGACGCCGGGAATGCGCAGCCCGAAGGCGAGGCCGGTGTGCTCCGCGGCCAGGGTCCACGCCGCCAGCCGCGACAGTCGCGCCTCGACACCCGACAACCCCGCACCGTCGAAGTCGAGCCACAGCTCGCGGTTGGCGCTTTCGTTGGTGTCGCGGCTCACCAGTTCGCCGGTGCGTGCGGCCTTCTTCCACACCACCCGGCGCATCGCAGTCGCCGCGCCGGTAGCTGCGCACGCCGTCGAACTCGCCCCCTGCGGCCGCGCGAGTGGCCTGCGACGAGCCAGGGACCGGCTGCGTCGACGGCAGCGGGGCAGGCGGCTGCTCGGGCTTCGGATACACCAGCACCTGCGCGGCCGGGCGCCAAACGGTCCAGGCGCGAAAGAGCCCGAGCGGGAAGCGGGTCTCGGCCATCAGCGCCGGCACGCGCATCAGACCGCGCTGCACGGTGTCGAAGCGCAACCCGCGCCGTGGCGCTGCCTTGGGCCGGCACGTCGCACCAGGCAAACGACAGCGGGCGCGCACGGCTCACCGCCAGGCCGATGCCGTGGCGCGCGCCGCGCTCGATTGGTGAGCACGACTTCGACCTCGGCGCTGTCGCCGAGGAAGACCGCGCTCGGCGGGCTTCACGCGCAGCGTGAGGCCGCGCAGCGTGCCATGCGTGACGTGCATCGACACCAGCGCGCTGCCGGCCAGCAGGAAGGTCAGCAGGTAGCCGAGATTGAGCTGGTAGTTGATCGACGCCACCAGCATCAGCACCAAGGTCAGCGCGAATGCAAGCCCCGCCTTGGTCGGCAGGATGTAGATGTTGCGTTGGGTGAGGACGTGCGTGTCGGTGAGCGGCAGGCGGTTCTCGAACCAGGCGCGCAGGCGTTCGGCGATCATCACGACCCCCAACGCCGCTGCGCATCGGTCTACCTGCGGGACCGCCAACGCCTTCGGAGCCGTGTGGCGCTCACGGCAGCGCCACAGACTCCACCATCGCGCGCACCTGCTCGACGCGGCCGCGTCCCGCGCCGGCCACCGGCAGCAGGCGGTGGGCGATGGTCTGCGCGGCCACTGCCTGCAGGTCATCGGGTGCGACGTAGTCGCGCCGCCCCATCAGCGCACGGGCCCGCGCGGCGCGCAACCACGCGATGCCGGCGCGCGGGCTCAGGCCCTCGGTGAACCATTGGCCCGACCGCGTCGCCGCGATCAGCGCCTGCAGGTAGTCGAGCAGGGCATCGGCGGCGTGCACGGCATGCACATGCGATTGCGCGGCCACCAGCAACTCGGGCGACATCACCGGTGTCAAGCGTTCGATGGCGCCGCGACGGTCTTCGCCGGCCAACAGTGCACGCTCGGACAAACGATCGGGATAGCCGAGCGTGATGCACATCAGAAAGCGGTCGAGCTGCGACTCGGGCAGCGGGTAGGTGCCAAGCTGGTCGACCGGGTTCTGCGTCGCGATCACGAAGAACGGACGCGGCAGCGCACGGGTCTCGTTCTCCACCGTGACCTGGTGTTCTTCCATCGCTTCGAGCAGCGCGCTCTGCGTCTTGGGCCCGGCGCGGTTGATCTCGTCGGCCAGCAGCACCTGGGCAAAGACCGGGCCCTGGTGGAACACGAAGGCTTCCTTGCTGCGTTCGTAGACGCTGACGCCGACGAGGTCGGACGGCATCAGGTCGGCGGTGAATTGCACGCGCGAGAACTTCAGGCCGAGCGACACCGCCATCGCATGCGCCAGCGTGGTTTTTCCGACGCCGGGCACGTCTTCGATCAGGAGATGGCCGCCAGCCAGCAGGCACGCCACGCAGTCTTCGATCTGCGCGCGCTTGCCGACGATGATCGTGCTAATCTGATCCACCAAAGCCGCGAGCTGGCGGGTGACTTCCTTGTTGTCGGCCATGGCGCGGCACCTTAACCGAAAAGTTACGGGCCCCAGAATGACCACCCTCGTGTTCACCCACCCCGAGTGCCGTTTGCACGATATGGGTCGAGGCCACCCGGAGTGCGGCGCACGCCTCGACGCGATCACCGATCACCTGCGCGCCACCGGCCTGGATGTGGCGCTCACGTTCCGCGAGGCGCCGCTGGTCGACCTGCCGACGCTGTGCCTGGCGCACAGCGCCAACTACGTGAACGAGCTCGATGCCGTGCTGGCCGATCTCGAGACCAGCGGTGACCACCACGCCTTCGATCCCGACACCATCGCCTGCGCGCACACCCGCCGCGCGGTGCAGCGTGCCGCCGGTGCGGCGGTGGCGGCCACCGAAGCCGTGGTGCGCGGCGAGGCCAAGGCGGCCTTCTGCGCGACGCGTCCGCCGGGGCACCATGCGACGCGCGACGCCGCCATGGGATTTTGCTTCTACAACAACGTGGCGGTGGCGGCGCGCCACGCGCTCGACGTGATGGGCTTGAACCGCGTGGCGATCGTCGATTTCGACGTGCACCACGGCAACGGCACCGAGGACATCGTGGCCGGCGACGAGCGCATCCTGATGGCGAGCTTCTTCCAGCATCCGCTGTACCCCGGCAGCGGCTCCGTCCCCAAGGGCACCAACATGGTCAACCTGCCGGTGCCGCCGTACACGCGCGGCCCGGAGATCCGCAAGCTGATCGAAGCCCATTGGGTGCCGCGGCTGGACGAGTTCAAGCCCGAACTGATCTTCATCTCCGCAGGCTTCGACGCGCACCGCGAAGACGAGCTGGGCCAGCTCGGACTGGTCGAGGCCGACTACGAGTGGATGACGCGCGCTGCTGAAAGACCTGGCGGAGCGTCATGCCCAGGGCCGCATCGTGTCGTGCCTGGAAGGCGGCTACAACCTCGGTGCGTTGGCGCGCAGCGTGGCGTCGCACCTGCGCGTGTTGACCGAGGTTTAGCCCGTGCGGTCGCCACGGCTGAAGGCCGCCATCGCGCGCGCCCAGTGGAAGCGCCATGGGCGGTGACAAGCTGACCGATCTGTTCACCGGCTTGGCGCGCGGCACCGCGCTGATCGAGCTCGCGGTCGTTGCGCTGTGTGTGTTGGTGGCCTGGGCGCGTGATCTGGCTCGACGCGCGGCCGCGCGCCCGGCAGCATCTGGTTCGGCGAGCGCGGCATCGACGGCGTGTTGTTCCCGCTGCTCGCGCTCGGCCTGGTCGTGGCGGCGCGTTATGCGCTGGCCCAGCTGATGCCGATCGCGCTGATGCGCCTGGCGGTGGCGGTGTTGGCCAGCCTCGCCGATCATCCGCACGGTGGCGCGCGTGTTGCGCGTCGCGTTTCCCGACTCCAGGCCCGTGCGCGTGCTCGAGCGCACGACGTCGTGGTTCGTCTGGATCGTGCTGGTGCTGTGGCTCACCGGCCTGCTGCCGATGGTGGTGGACCAGCTGGAAGCGATGCAGTGGAAGATCGGCGGTGCCAACGTCACGCTGCGCGCCATCGTCGAGGGTTTGCTGACCGCGCTCGCGGCCCTGGTTGCTGACGCTGTGGCTGTCGGCCGCGATCGAGGCGCGCCTGCTGGCCGCCGAGCGCATCAACATGTCGGTGCGCAAGATGGCCGCCAATGCCACGCGCGCGTTGCTGCTGGTGGTCGGCCTGTTGTTCGCTCTGTCGGCGGCGGGCATCCCGCTGACCGCGCTGTCGGTGCTTGGCGGTGCGATCGGCGTCGGCATCGGCTTGGGCCTGCAGAAGCTTGCGGCCAACTACGTGTCAGGGCTTCGTGATCCTGGCCGAGCGCAGCCTGCGCATCGGCGACGTGGTCCGGATCGACGGCTTCGAGGGGCGCATCACCGACATCACCACGCGCTACACCGTGGTGCGCGCCGGCAACGGGCGCGAATCGATCGTGCCGAACGAGATGATGATCACGCAGCGAGTGGAGAACCTGTCGTTTGCCGACCCCAAGGTGGCCGTGAACACCGCGGTGCAGGTGGCCTATGGCACGGACCTCGACGCACTGCTGCCCAAGTTGCGCGCCGCCGTGCATGCGGTGCCGCGCGTCCTGCCCGACCCGGCCTGCGCGGTAACGCTCGCGGGCTTCGGCGCCGATGGACTCGACCTCACCATTGGCTTCTGGATCGGTGACGTCGCCAATGGCGAGGGCAACGTGCGCAGCGACGTCAACTTCGCCATCCTGCGCTGCTTCAACGACAACGGCATCGAGATTCCGTATCCGCAGCGCGTGGTCCGGCAGATTGCACCTAACCCGGAGAACAGGCAGCCATAGACGCGGCGACCGGCCTCCAAAACCGGAGTCGAACGCTTCGATGACCGGAGGAAGCGCCTCGGGTCAGGCCGCGGCGACCGGAATCTTGCCGATGCGGGCCTGCCACTCGCGCGGCCCGGTGTTGTGCACGCTGGTGCCGCCGGCATCCACGGCGACCGTGACCGGCATGTCCTTCACGTCGAACTCGTAGATCGCTTCCATGCCGAGGTCGGCAAAGCCAACGACCTTGGCCGCCTTGATCGCCTTCGCCACCAGGTAGGCCGCGCCACCCACGGCCATCAGGTACGCGCTCTTGTGCTTGCGGATTGCCTCGATGGCCACCGGTCCACGCTCGGCCTTGCCGATCATCGCGATCAAGCCGGTCTGGGCCAGCATCATCTCGGTGAACTTGTCCATGCGCGTGGACGTGGTCGGGCCGGCAGGGCCGACCACCTCATCGCGCACTGGATCGACCGGACCCACGTAGTAGATGACGCGATTGGTGAAATCCACCGGCAACTGCTCGCCCTTGGCCAACATGTCCTGGATGCGCTTGTGCGCGGCGTCGCGGCCGGTGAGCATGCGACCCGACAGCAGCAGCGTGTCGCCCGGTTTCCAGCTCGCAACCTGTTCCTTCGTCAGCGTGTTGAGGTCGACCTTGCGGCTCTTGTTGTAGTCGGGCGCCCAATGCACGTCGGGCCACAGGTCGAGGCTCGGCGGGTCGAGAAAGGCCGGGCCCGAGCCGTCGAGCACCACGTGGGCATGCCGCGTGGCGGCGCAGTTGGGAATCATCGCCACCGGCTTGCTCGCAGCGTGCGTCGGGTAGGTCTTGATCTTCACGTCGAGCACCGTGGTGAGGCCGCCGAGCCCTTGCGCGCCGATGCCCAGCGCATTGACCTTCTCGTACAGCTCGATGCGCAACGCCTCGAGCTTGTTGTTCGGGCCCGCGCTGCAGCAGGTCCGACATGTCGATGTCGTCCATCAGCGCTTGTTTGGCCAACAGCATCGCGCGTTCGGCGGTGCCGCCGACGCCGATGCCGAGCATGCCCGGCGGGCACCAACCGGCGCCCATCGTGGGCACCGTCTTCAGCACCCAGTCGACCAGGCTGTCGCTCGGATTCATCATCACGAACTTGCTCTTGTTCTCGCTGCCGCCGCCCTTGGCGGCCACCGTGATGTCAACTTTGTCACCCGTCACGAGTTCCACGTGGATCACCGCCGGTGTGTTGTCACGCGTGTTCTTGCGTTCGAACAGCGGATCGTCGAGCAGCGAGGCGCGCAGCTTGTTGTCGGGATCGAGATAGCCCCGGCGCACGCCTTCGTTGACGGCGTCTTCGAGTGAACCGCTGAAGCCATCGAAGCGCACATCCATGCCGATCTTCAGGAACACATTGACGATGCCGGTGTCCTGGCAGAGCGGCCGCCGCCCTTCCGCGCACATGCGCGAGTTCGTGAGAATTTGCGCGATCGCATCGCGCGCCGCGTCGCTTTGTTCGGCCTTGTAGGCCTGCGCGAGGTGACTGATGTAGTCGGCCGGATGGTAGTAGCTGATGTACTGCAAGGCCGAGGCAATGGTCTCGACCAGGTCGTTGGCGCGCAGGATCATGGGCATGGCGGTGGCCGGCAGCAATGGAGCCGTCACAGTGTAGCCAAGCGCTGTGAACGGTGCCTTTCGCGGCGCCGCGGCGCGTCAGCGCAGGTAGCGTCCGCCTTCACCGATGATCACGATGTCGACATAGCTGGTGCCGTGGTGCTTGGTGGGGCCGTAGCTCACGGCGTAGCCACCGAAGTCGACCTGCGACATGCGTTCCATTGCGGCCACGAGCAGCTTGGGCGTGACGGCCCGTCCGGCGCGCCGCAAGCCCTCGAGCAGGATGCGCAGGTTCAGGTAGCCAAAGAAGTGATCGTGGTCGATCGGGATGTTGGCCTTGGCCATCGAGGCGTTGAACTCGCCCGCCAGGCCGGTCGGACGCCACGGGTTCGGGATCAGCGACGTGAACACCAGGCCGCGTGCGTCGTCGCCAAGCGCCGCGATCAGCGACTTGGAGTTGGCGATCGACACGGCGTACTGCGGCACGCTGAGCGACCCGCGGATCGCCTTGACCAGCGGCACGATCGGCGGGCCGAAGGCCATGATCACGATCGCGTCGGGCTTGGCATCGGTCAACGACTTCACAACTGCGGCGGTATTCTTCGCATCGGACTCGAACGCCACCGAAGCGACCAGCTTGGCGTCCTGCTCCTTCACCACCTCGTTGATCACCGGCACCATCAGCTGGCCGAACGCGTTGTTCATGTAGACCAGCGCGATGCGGTCGCGCATCAGCGTCTTCTGGTTCTTCACCATCTTCAACACCTCATCGCGATAGCTCGCCATGGTGGTGAAAAAATACGGATGGTGCTTGGCGCGAAGCGACGGCGAGCCGGTGTACACGCCGACCAGCGGCACCTGCTTGTCCATCAGCATCGGCAGCACGGCGGCCACGTTGCCGGTGGCCGCCAAGCCGAAGAGGGCGGTGCACTTCTCCTCATCGATCAGCTTCTGCACGTTCTGTGCGCATTTGGCCGGGTCGTAGAAGTCGTCGAGTTGCACCAGCTTGACCATGCGCCCCTCGACGCCGCCCTTGGCATTGAACTCGTCGAGCGCAATGCGCTGCCCAGCCAACGTGCCTTTGAAGCTCGGTGCCAGCGGCCCGCTCAGGTGACCACTCTGGCCGATCACGATCGGTTGGTCTTCGGCGTGCGCCGGCCACGCGTGGGCGACGGCAATGGCGCCGGCGGCGCCGATCAGGCCGCGGCGGCGGATGGTGTGCGTGGTCATGGCTGCTGTCCCCTCTTGACGGCGGGCACTTCACGCGTCAACGGGCGCCCGCTTGCGGTGCAATCTAGTCCCAGCGCTCGAAACATGGGTGTGGCCAAACGCACGCTCCGTGCCCGGGGAAGCCATAGGCACTCGACCGCGGGTGGCAGCGTGACCGTCCGCCCCGTGGAAGAACCAGTACGGCCAGGTCAGTGGCGGCTGGGTGTGCCCAGAATGCGGTCCGTGGCCGCAATCGCCAACGCCGACAGCAAGAACGTCACATGGATGGCGGTCTGCCACAGCAACGTCTTCTCGTCGTAGTTGGCCGCGTTGATGAAGGTCTTCAGCAGGTGGATCGAGCTGATTCCGATGATCGCGGTGCTCAGCTTGACCTTCAGCACCGAGGCGTTCACGTGGCTCAGCCATTCCGGCTGGTCGGGGTGGCCTTCCAGGTTCATGCGCGAGACGAAGGTCTCGTAGCCGCCGACGATGACCATGATCAGCAGGTTGCTGATCATCACCACGTCGATGAGACCGAGCACCACCAGCATGATGATGGTCTCGTTGAGGCGCTCGACCGGGCCCTCCTTGTATCCGATGCTCTTGACGAGACTGTCGAGCGCGGACTGGTGGCCGAACGCGGCCTCGATGAGGTGCCACAGCTCCACCCAGAAGTGAAACACGTAGACCGCCTGCGCCGCGATCAGCCCCAGGTAGAGCGGCAACTGCAGCCAGCGGCTGGCGAAGATCAGGTTGGGAAGCGGACGCAGGCGGTTCTGGGTGGGGTCGTTCAACGCCATCGGGTGGGAGGTCTGGTTGCAGGCCGCACGCTGGGCGGGTCTGTGAAGGCGGGCGAATTCTAGTGGCGCGGCGCGGCGTTCCGTCGCTAGAGTAAGCGCATCGTCAGCGCGCTGCGCCACATTGCGCGGCCGCCGGTCGGGCTGCAGGCCAAGAGTTCAGGAGACTTTCATGAGCGAGCAACACATCTATCAGCCTCCGCCGGGTACCGTGAAAGACGCCACCATTTCCGGCATGGACGCCTACGAGGCGTTGTGCAAGGAAGCGGCGACCGACAACCCGGCGTTCTGGGCGCGTCTGGCGCGCGAACATCGTGCGGTGGAAGACGCCCTTCACGAAGACGCTGGACGCCAGCAAGGCGCCGTTCTTCAAGTGGTTCGAGGACGGCACGCTGAACGCATCGCACAACTGCCTCGACGTGCAGATCGAGCGCGGCCTGGGCTCCAAGACCGCGATGATCTTCGAGGCCGACGACGGCAAGGTCACGCGCGTCACCTACGGCGAGTTGCTGGAGCGCACCTGCAAGCTGGCCAATGCGCTGCGCGGGCTCGGCGTCAAGAAGGGCGACCGCGTCGTCATCTACATGCCGATGTCGATCGAAGGCGTGACCGCGATGCAGGCCTGCGCGCGCATCGGCGCCACCCATTCGGTGGTGTTCGGCGGCTTCTCCGCGCAGAGCCTGCGCGACCGCATCGAGGACGCCGGCGCCGTGATGGTGATCACCGCCGATGAGCAGATGCGCGGCGGCAAGGCGCTGGGCCTGAAGAGCATCGTCGACGAGGCGCTCGGCATGGGCGGCTGCGACAGCATCAAGAACGTGATCGTCTACAAGCGCACGGGCGGCAACGTGCAATGGAATGCGGCGCGCGACAAGTGGCTGCACGACGTCGCGGCAACTCAAGATGCCAGCTGCGAGCCCGAGTGGGTCAGTGCGGAGCACCCGCTGTTCTTGCTCTACACGTCGGGCTCCACCGGCAAACCCAAGGGCGTGCAGCACAGCACCGGCGGCTACCTGCTGCATGCGGCTGCTGACGACCAAGTGGACCTTCGATCTCAAGCCCGACGACATCTTCTGGTGCACCGCCGACATCGGCTGGGTCACCGGCCACACCTACATCGTCTATGGGCCGCTGGCCTGCGGCGGCACCGAGATCGTGTTCGAAGGCGTGCCGACCTATCCGGATACCGGACGGTTCTGGAAGATGATCGAAGACGCACAAGGTGACCGTGTTCTACACGGCACCCACGGCGATCCGCTCGCTGATCAAGGCAGCGGAGACCAACGCCGCAGACGCATCCCAAGCACTACAAGCTCGACAGCCTGCGCCTGCTCGGCTCGGTGGGCGAGCCGATCAATCCTGCGGCGTGGGAGTGGTACCACCAGCACGTGGGAGGCGGACGATGCCCGATCGTCGACACCTGGTGGCAGACCGAGACCGGCGGCCACATGATCACGCCGCTGCCGGGCGTGACGCCGCTGGTGCCGGGTTCGTGCACGCTGCCGTTCCCCGGCATCACCGCAGCGATCGTCGACGAGACCGGCGGCGACGTGCCCAACGGGCAAGGCGGCATCCTGGTGGTCAAGAAGCCGTGGCCCAGCATGATCCGCACGATCTGGGGCGACCCGGAGCGTTTCAAGAAGAGCTACTACCCGGCCGAGCTCAAGGGCTACTACCTGGCAGGCGACGGCGCGAGCCGCGACGCCGAACGCGGCTACTTCACGATCACCGGGCGCATCGACGACGTGCTCAACGTGTCGGGCCACCGCCTGGGCACGATGGAGATCGAGTCGGCGCTGGTGGCGCACACCGAGCTGGTGGCCGAAGCCGCCGTGGTGGGCCGGCCCGACGACACTGACCGGCGAGGCGATGTGCGCCTTCGTCGTGCTCAAGCGGCGCGCGTCCGACCGGCGATGAGGCCAAGAAGATCGCCAACGAGCTGCGCAACTGGGTGGCCAAGGAGATCGGCCCGATCGCCAAACCGAAGGACATCCGCTTCGGCGACAACCTGCCCAAGACGCGATCCGGCAAGATCATGCGGCGCCTGTTGCGCTCGATCGCCAAAGGCGAAGCGATCACGCAGGACACGAGCACGTTGGAGAACCCGGCCATCCTCGAGCAGCTGGCGCAGTCCAACTGACGCGATCAGCGCCAGAACAAAGGCCCCGCACCGCGGGGCCCTTGGTCTCTCTGGTCGGAGCAGCGCTTACTTGACCGTCAGGATCCAGCTGGCCAGCGTCTTGGCCTCGTCGGCGTTGACCTGCGGATTGGCTGGCATCGGGATCTGGCCCCACACACCCGTGCCGCCCTTCTGATCTTCTCGGCGAGCTTGGCGGCGGCGTCCTTCTGGCCAGCGTACTTGGCAGCAACGTCCTTGTACGAGGGGCCGACCAGCTTCTTGTCGGTTGCGTGGCAGGCCAGGCAGTTTTTCTTCTGGGCCAGGGCTGGGTTGGCAAAGGCTGCGGGGCTGGCCGCAGCGGCAACAATCGTCGCGATGACGAGTTTTTTCATGGTTTCCTTTCGGGCAGGGCGATCTGGGGCTATTACAGTGATCTGAACGAGATTTTAGGGCGCCCGGTTGACCCCACTTTGGTGGGCGCGGGCGCGGCGGGAGCGCCTATGTGGTTCGTCGGTGATCGGTTGCTTGTTGCTGGTGATGAAACTCGCCGACTTCGGCTTCGCGGCGCACGTTGTCGTGGCTGTGGGTCCTGGCGCCGTTCGGCCTGGCCATGCTGTGGTGGGCCTTCGCCGACGGCAGCGGCCTGACGATGCGCCGGGCGATGGACAAGATGGAGGAGCGCAAGCACGAACGGCGCCGCCGCCACATGGAAGCGCTCGGCTTGAACTGGCGGCGCGACCGCCGTGTGGCGGTGATCAAAGAAACACGCAAGGTTGAGCCACCTCCGATGGCCGTGGTGAAGAAGACCGAAGAAGAGCGCCACAACCGGGACGTGATCACGGCGTTCCTGCCCAGCCGCCAAGAGTTGCCGCCCCAGCGACCCACCGCAGACGACAAGACAGCCTGAGACCGAGGCTGCGCTTCAACGCTCGTCGTAGCGATCGAGCACGGCGCCGAAGCTGGCGCTCGACGCGTTCTTCCAGAACTTGGCCAGCACGCCGCGTGTGTAGCGCGGTGCCGGCACTTGCCAAGCCGCACGCCGCTTCGCAATCTCGGCATCGGATACGTTGAGCTGCAGCTTCAGTTGGTGTGCATCGATGGTGATCGCATCGCCTTCGTGGATCAGCGCGATCAACCCGCCGGCGTATGCCTCCGGTGCAACGTGGCCCACCACCATGCCCCAAGTGCCGCCAGAGAAGCGTCCATCTGTGATCAGGCCCACCGATTCGCCCAGCCCCTGGCCGATCAGCGCGCTGGTCGGCGCCAGCATCTCGGGCATGCCCGGACCGCCGCGCGGGCCGAGGTAACGAAGCACCATCACGTCACCGGGCTTGATCCGGTTGGCCATGATGGCTGCCAGCGCGGACTGCTCGTCGTCGAACACGCGCGCCGGGCCGGTGATCACCGGATTCTTCAGACCGGTGATCTTGGCCACGCAGCCTTCCGGGCGACAGATTGCCTTTCAAAATCGCGAGGTGGCCATGTTGCGTACATCGGCTCGGCGATGGTGCGGATCACGTCTTGATCCTTGCGCGGCGTGTCGGGGATGTCCGCCAGCGATTCGGCGATCGTCTTGCCGGTGATCGTCATGCAGTCGCCGTGCAGCAGCCCGGCGTTCAACAGCACCTTCATCACTTGCGGGATGCCACCGGCGCGATGCAGATCGACGGCCAGGTACTTGCCGCTCGGCTTGAGGTCGCACAACACCGGCACTTGCGTTCGCATGCGTTCGAAGTCGTCGATCGTCCATTCGACGCCCGCCGCATGAGCAATGGCGAGAAAGTGCAGCACCGCGTTGGTCGAGCCGCCGGTGGCCATGATCACGGCCACCGCGTTCTCGATCGACTTGCGCGTCACGATGTCGCGCGGCTTCAGGTCCTTCTTCACCGCCTCGACCAGCACCTGCGCGCAACGCGTGACGTTGGCGACGATTCTCGTCCTCGACGTTGGCCATCGTCGACGAGTAGGGCAGGCTCATGCCGAGCGCCTCGAACGCCGAGCTCATCGTGTTGGCCGTGTACATGCCACCGCACGACCCGCTGCCGGGGATCGCGCGCCGCTCGATCTGGCAGAAATCCTCTTCGCTCATCTTGCCAGCCGAGAACTGGCCGACCGCCTCGAACACGCTCACGATGTTGAGGTCCTGGCCCTTGTAGTGCCCGGGCAGGATGGTGCCGCCGTAGACGTAGATCGCCGGCACGTTGGCCCGCACGATGCCCATCATGCCGCCCGGCATGTTCTTGTCGCAGCCGCCGATCACGAGCACGCCATCCATCCATTGGCCGCCGACGCAGGTCTCGACGCAATCGGCGATCACCTCGCGCGACACCAGCGAGTACTTCATGCCTTCGGTGCCCATCGCCATGCCATCGCTGATGGTCGGCGTGCCGAAGATCTGCGGGTTGGCACCGGCCTCCTGCAGACCGAGCACTGCCGCGTCGGCCAGGCGCTGAAGCCCCGAGTTGCACGGCGTGATCGTCGAGTGGCCATTGGCCACGCCGATCATCGGCTTGGAGAAGTCGCTGGGCTGATAGCCCATCGCGTAGTACATCGACCGATTCGGTGCGCGCGCCACGCCCTCGGTGATGTTCTTGGAGCGGCGGTTCATGCTCATGCTGGGAACGTCCTTGCGATTCGTTTCAGCGACGTATCGTAGCCTGTGGCGCCGGGTCGGCCGCCTTTGCGGCGACAATGCGCCCCGTTCGAAAGGAGCCCAAGCTGATGCTGGTGCTGAAGCATCCGCAGTTCGACCCGGTGGCGATCGACCTGTCGGCAATCGGCCTGCCCATTGCCGTGCACTGGTACGGCCTGACGTACCTGGTGGCGTTTGCGCTGTTCTTGTGGTTGGCGCGCGTTCGGGTGGCGCGGCCGCCGTTCGTGGACACCGGTTGGACGAAACGCGACGTCGAAGATCTGCTCTTCTACGGCGTGTTGGGCGTCGTGATCGGCGGGCGCCTGGGCTACGTGCTGTTCTACAAACCCGGCTACTACGCGGCGCATCCGCTGGAGGCATTCGCGGTGTGGAAGGGCGGCATGGCGTTCCACGGTGGCCTGCTGGGCGCGATCGCGGCCATGATGCTGTTCGCGAAGCTGCGCCACCGAACCTGGCTGCAGGTGACCGATCTCGTCGCGCCTTGCGTACCGACCGGCCTGGCAGCGGGGCGGATCGGCAACTTCATCAACGGCGAGTTGTGGGGCCGGCCGGCCGACCCCAACCTGCCATGGGCCATGGTGTTTCCCGCAGTCGGGCAGCGATGTGCCGCGCCACCCGTCGCAGCTGTACCAGTTTGCCCTCGAAGGGCTGCTGCTGTTCGTCGTGCTCTGGCTCTATGCGCGCAAGCCGCGGCAGACTGGGCAGGTGTCGGGAGCGTTCCTGATCGGCTACGGCGTGCTGCGCTTCGTCGCGGAGTACTTTCGTGAGCCCGACAGCTTCATCGGGCTGCAGGCGCTCGGGTTGTCGCGTGGACAATGGCTGTGCGTGCCGATGGTCGTGCTCGGGATTGCGTTGATGATCTGGGCGAGCCGAGGGAAATCGAACGCCATGAGGCAGGTGTTTCTCGACACGGAGACCACGGGACTGTCGCCCGAGAGCGGCGACCGCATCATCGAAGTCGGCTGCATCGAGCTGGAGAATCGCCGTCTCACCGGCCGCACCAAACACTTCTACATCAACCCGCAGCGACCCAACAGCGAAGACGCGCTGAAGATCCACGGCCTCACCGACGAGTTCTTGTCCGACAAGCCCTTGTTTGCCGCCGTGGCCGACGAGCTGGTGGAGTTCGTGAGCGGCGCCGAGATCGTGATCCACAACGCTGCCTTCGACGTCGGGTTCATGGACGCCGAGTTCGCGCGCATCGGGCGGCCGGCCTTTGCCTCGCTGGTGCACAGAGTGACCGACACCTTGTCGCTGGCGCGTGAGATGTACCCCGGCAAGTCGAACTCGCTCGATGCCCTGTGCCGCCGCCTGGAGGTTGACAACTCCAACCGCACGCTGCACGGGGCGCTGCTCGATGCCGGCCTGCTGGCCGAGGTCTACATTCGCATGACGCGCGGCCAGGATTCGCTGGTGATCGACGTGGCGCAGACCGAAGCCGGTGGCCTCGTGGCCGGCGTGGCCATCGATCTGTCGGCGTTCGAACTGATCGTGGTCGAGCCCAGCGAGGACGAGCTGCGGGCGCACGAGCACGTGCTGGCCGACCTCGACAAGGCCTGTGGCGGCCGCACGCTCTGGCGGGTCGCCATGGCATAATGCGCGCCGCTCGTACAGGGCGGTTAGCTCAGCGGTAGAGCACTGCCTTCACACGGCAGGGGTCGCAGGTTCGAACCCTGCACCGCCCACCAGGAATGTGCTGCAGAATCAACGAGTTGTCGGCGCCCAGTGGCGCCGATTCGCGTTTAATGGCCTAAATGTGTCCTAAAACCCCTCGCAGGGTGCACTCTTGGCCGCGCGCTGGAGCCGTGAGGCGCCAATCCATTCCGCCAGCGGCGAACGGTCTGGCTCGTCGTCACTTCCGGGTTCGCGCTCGAATGACGCGCAGCCGCTCGACGGTTGAGTTCACCAGCCTGCGGAAGCGGGCGAAGCCCAGGCTGTATGCCGTCGGGTGCAACAAATTTTTTCAAGCATTTCGCGAAGATGCTTGACTTCCTCGGCAACTGGATCATGAACCACTGAGCTGTGGAGCATGGGTCGAATGTCCAGGGTCGTATGTTCTGAGTAACTCCTACCTGCGAAGCTGTAGGTTGCGTGGACACCAAAGACCTTTGGGCAAAGCGCCTCGTTTGCCTTGGTGCCAAAGATAGTGCCACCGACGCCAAGGATGAACACAAGGCGAGCACCCGGAGAAAGGCTCTCGATCGGCTGCGTGAACGCGGAGAGCTTTGCAATGTTTTCGTGCTCGCGACGCTCGGCGTGAGGATAGAAGTCGCGGTCCATACGAAGGCTCAAATCAACCGCGGGTGAGCGACCGCTGTTCTGGATCTCGAGGCACAGCAGGGTGGTGCCAGTGCGAGCGGAAATGGAGGCGGTGACGTACGGCCGGAGTTGAGCCTCGGCTTGCTCGCGCATTGCAGCGACGACGCCTTCATTCGCGCGAAGGATACGAAATGTGGCCCAGGCGTAGACGCCCGTGATCACCACAAGCGCCAAGGTGAGCCATTCCGTCGCAGTGAGCGCACTCTGCATAGTTGGAAGCGTTCTAACGTAGATTGGACGGAAGTGACCTCACGACTCCGTTCCGCCTAAACCACCCAAGCCCATGTGCTGAAGCAGACAACCCTTTGACCTGACGTATGCGAGCGACCGAGCAGGTTTGAACTCGGCGTAAACTTAAAAACCGCAAGGGCTCTGGGGCTTACGATTCCACAAGCGCTGTTGCTGCGCGCGAGACAGTGATCGACTGATGACGTGATTGCCGAGTACTTCCGCAGCGGCGGCAGTCTGTGGGGCTCGGGAGTACCAGATGCGCCGCGAGACGGGCGAGCGCAATGCACTGAAGGGCAAAAGCGGTCCGCGGCGCTAATACCTTTTCTGCGCGTAGACCTCAGTGATCGACCGAAGGGCACCCGCGTTACGGCCATGGCCGGTCAGGGTTGCGCCTTCTACCGTCGCGAACCCAGTGCTGACGACGAACCATCGTGGGCACCCATCAGGGTGTGGCAACCGTACCTGCGGTGGGGAGCACATCAAGGGGTGCCCGAGCGACGGCCCCCTTGAGTGGGCGCCTTGACGCACCATCACGCGGGCGCAGTATCTCATCGAACTCAATCGGCGATTGGCAGCGCATGCAGCGTATGTTCCAGGCGTGAGGTTCGTGGTTCTTGGCGGCCAAGACGCCGAGACTGCGATCGGTTCGACCGGGAGCCTCGCGATGAAGACTCGACGGCAGCGACTCCAATACCTTCTCCGCGAATCGCCGCTGAGGTTCACGCGCTGTACCGCTGCGCCGAACTGTAGAGCGACTACGTACTGCGCTTGGCGTGGTCGATCGGGGGCTTCGTCTGCGGCTAGTTGAAGTGCCCGAGCGGACCTTTACTGCACCCGCCGCCCGCTCGACGTCATCGCTACCCCGAACTCTGCGAATTCACACCGCGCGGGTAGACTGCGATGCGACCCACTGCTTGCGATCGACGATTTGCACGCGTCCTTCGCGCCGATGCCGTGCGAGACGGTTTGATACCGACTTCGGAGCGCGTTTCACCAATGTGGCCAGGCGCGTGAGGGTTACCGGTCCACTCTCTGCGAGAGCGTTGAGCACCAGTGCATCTTCGTCCACAAGCACAGTCTCAAGCGGCGAAATGTCGTTGTCGCGCCCAAGATCCAAGGCGCGAACCACGTGGCGCTGCGAATCGGGCCATTCCACAAGAGACAGTGGTGCGCCACCAAGTGTGGCGATCAGCGCCAGCCATGGCTCAGACATGGCGGCCATCGTAGCCCAACGCATGATCACCGGAACGGACAACACGCCCCGCCGCCGGAGAAGATCAACTGACGATCGAGGAAGCGGCGGAGAGTTTGGCGGCGTTGGGGAAGCGCTCGAAACAGGGGCTGTGACTGCCCAACAATCCGCGCTTTGCTGTGCTTGGGACAGACCTCCCCTGGTTCGCTGGATTCCGCGCCCGAACCCTGGCGGACAACAATCCTTGTATGCCACGCGATCGCCAAATCTTCGACCACTACGACATATCCGACGAGCGACCAACCGGTAACGTCTCAACGAGCTTCGGATCGTTCGCTGGCTCCGAAGTGACCACTGCTCCGGCAGCGTGGAGAGTGAGCGAGCATTCGACATTCAATGTGCCGAGTCGCTCGATCGACACGGCAACGGCACGCCGAAGGCAAAAGCAGCTTAAGACTGGCCTCTTCGCGTTGGCGTTCCTGGTAGTCACGATCACTGTGTGTACCGCGGCACTACTGACGCGGCAATAGCTCGGGCGATCGGCCGGACTGCCGGCGACAGTTGGTCCCCACGAGTGGGGCATGTATGAAGACAAGGTGCCGCGCGGTCGTGCAGCGCCAACGCGACCCAAGCAGAGGCGCAAGTCCTACACGGGCCATCAAGAGACAGTGACGTGTCAATACTGACACTGTGATCGGTCGACTTTGCAATTCGTGGTGCGAGCCTTGGCAGAGACACTGAAAGCGCACATTGGAGGTGCAGTATGAAATCCTTCGTTGCGCAGGTCACGACCGTGGCGGTTCAGCAGCTTCATTCAGTGAGGACCGCCTCGCGTGCCTTCGTCGGGCGATCTGTTGTGGGCGCGATCAGCGGCTACGTGACGCCAAAGCGGCGCTTAGGCCAGCGGTTGAACGTCCTGGGGAGCGCGCGGCTATGGATCGAATGATATGGACTGCGATCTTCGCCCTCACGCTGGCTGAGTGGTATCGGAGCGTCAGCGTTGCGACGTTGCAAGCCATTGGCGACCACTGCTATTCGCCCACCGACGAAGATCCCGAGGGTGCCGCGCGCGCCTATGCTGAAAGAGGAAAGCAATTCGCCGCTGGAAGCACAGCAGCGCCCAACAGGCCGTAACAAGCGCTGGGCAGCCGACGACATGATGTCCGTCGCGGAGGCTGCGACGGTTCGGAGCAGCGCGCCGCGCGAGGTGCGCCGCTGGATTGCGAAAGGGCCACTGCATCGGCGTTATGGGAACAGACTCGAGCGTGCGGCTGCGCCATTGGCACCAAGTCGCGAGGTTTTGCTTGGATCAGAGCGAACGCGATGAACTGCTGTCGCAACGGTGGCAGCGGGTCGCTCGAGCTCCGTCCTGAACGCGGCGCCTGTCGTCAAGACGGGATCGCCGCTGCGCTTACCGTGGTCGATGGCCTCAGAAGAAGCTTGGCTTAGCCCCGTTCTGGGTGCGCTTGTCGATCTCCATCGCCGCGAAGCAGCTTCCCTTGGCCTTCTGGAGCTGTTCGATGTCCGCGATCGACAGGTCGCCATGCTTATGCTCCGTACGCGTGATCGTCGACTTGATCTGGAGCATCTTGATGGCCGCCATGACCTTTCCTTCGCATTCATCGTTCGATTGAGCCCAGACGGAAGCGGGGACGGTTCCAAGCGACAGAATCAGTGCCGCGACAAGTGCTTGTTTCATGCTGAACTCCTCAAGCTGAGACACTCCACCACCTGCAATAACCGGGTGCCGCCGCACTGCGACGCTCCGGCGACTGTGTTGCGGCAGCGTCCGAGAAGGTTCAGAGCAGGTTCCGGCGAATCCCATGACCCGCAGTGGCGGGCCGGGTGTCTCATCGTCGCTTCACGTGGTCCCTCGTGCCTGCACTCGGACCTCATTGCGGGTCTTCGCTTTGCCGAGCTGAGTGCCGGTTATGCAGCGGTTGCTGACGGTGGCCGCAGGATGCCGTACTCACGCTCCCACGGCCGGCACCCTGCCCGTCGGTCACCAGGCATGTCGCGGCAGGCGAGACGACCGGTTGCCGCTGACACGTCAGGCTGGTGCTGCGCGTGCCGCCGCCCAAGCGGCGACGATGGCGCGATTGGTAGGCACGTTGGCGAGAAACGATGCCCGCTCCTCGTCGCCGAGCAGCGCAGCGCGTTCCCTGAGGAGCCGGTGGGCAATGGTCAAGAACTCCCCGGCACGGGGCGAGCCCTCTGCGGCGAGTACATCGTGGCAAGTCAGATAGATCCAGATCGGATCCTCGGTGCCGTCGACCGCGCCACCGACGTCGAAGTGCGTGACGACCTCGCCGATCGTTTTCACCGTTCCTTCGACGTCACCGCGCGAGAGGGCGATTCGGGCGAGCCCGGCGATCGGCTCGGGAGGCATGGTCGCGCGGCCGAGCTCGCGAAAGAGTGCGAGCGACGCCAGGTAACACTCCGCCGCCTCGTCCCACTGGCCGAGCGCGGCGTGCGCGTGGGCGCGGACGCAGCGCAGCACCGCCTGCAGGTCGCGGTCCTTCAGCTCCTCGGCCAGGCCCATCGCCGCCGTCGCCGATTCGATCGAGCCGGCGGCGTCGCCGCGCCGGAACGCGCTCAACGCCATGTTGCAGAGCAGGTAGGCATCGGCGAGGCGCTGGCCGATCTCGGCGCACAGGCGCCGGCCCGCCTGGAACAGTTCGAGCGCGGCGTCGTAGTGACCGAGCTGCTGCTCGACCTCGCCGAGGTTGTTGATCATGCCGCTTGATCGGCACGGCCGCGGCTACCTCCTTGCGAACCTGTCTGCTGGCGGCCGATCCGGGGCCGCCCCAGCGATCCGGCAAGAACGTGATTGACCCAATCTTCGCCCCACCCTGAATCTGCGTCGGATACGCCCGACTGACGACATGATCTCCCCAACAAATGCCGTGACCGACAGGAAGAGTAATCAGCGCGGCCTGAGTCGCTCCTGTGCTCGCTAAACGGCCCTGTGGGGCCGTTTCTCATTGTTATAGTCCCGCGACCGATACGACCGCAGGCCACCGCGCTTGGACCCGTGAGGCAAGCAGGTGACGCGGGTGGCGACCCACTCGAGGCGCAAGACAATGCACCGGACGCTCGTCACCCGCACCGCATACCTCGCCGAGTTGAACAAGCGGCTTCGCGCGCACCCGGCGTACGTCCCAGGGATGCAGTTCATCGCGCATGGCGGCCAGGATGCCGAGGCCACTGATGGCTTCGATTGGGTGCCCGACGGCGACGGCACACCTCCAGCTCCCTTTGCTGAGGTCGCTGCCGAGGTGCATGCGCTGTATCGCGTGCAGGACTTGTAGCTGCTACGTCGCGCCGCGCCGGTCCAGCAACCGCTAGTCGCCCGACATGCGTTCATGCTTCTGCATGTAATTGAACAGTGCCAACTCGGCCGCCTGCCGCAGCGCACTGGCCTTGTAGTAGCGTTCCAGCAGTTCCGGTGGTGGGTTCACGAAGCCGTCAGACGACGGCTTATAGGCCTCCAGCAGTGCTTCCCAAGCGATCCTTACAGCAAGTTGGAGCATGTCACACCGCTCCAGCAGTTCCTGCCACTGCTGGTCGATGCCGCCTGCCGGTGACTGCTCTGGTTGCATGGCACATGCTCCTTCACTCGTAGCCACCGCTTCCCAGCGGTTGGCTCGCTCCCCGCGCCCTCAGTTGTCGGTGCCTCAAGCAGCACCCAGTGCGCAAGGTGCTGGCGCGGCGGGGGCAATCGGCTCGCCCGTTCTGTATGGCGGCTTGTGCGCTCAACGACGGGGCGCATCGCCGAGCGGCAATCCGCGCAGCGCCTGCGCCAGTTCGGGTGCCTGCCAGACCGCGATACCGTGCCGGGCGGCGAACGGGCGGGCGTTGTCGCTGAGCTCGCCCAAGCCGATGTACAGCGCGTCCGGCGCGTCGGCCGCGTCGCGTGCCGCCTGCAGCGTGCGCAGCGCGTCCTGGCCGGTGCGGGCCGACTTCCAGCGCCGCGCGCTGACCAGCATGCGCCGGCCCTGGCGCCCGAGCTCGAAGTCGACAGCGGCGGTCTGGCCGCGCTGCACCGTGTAGCCGTCGCGCCGGAACGCCTGCTCGAGCAGCGCGGCAAAGGCCGGCCACGCCATTGTCGCCAGTGCCTGCTGCGTCTGTGCAACGCGCGCCGCGCTCGGCAGCCGCCATTGGCGGTGCGCGGCGATGGCGCCGATGACGCCGAACGGCAGGCCCGACAGCGCGCCGATCACGCGGAAACCCTCGGGCAGCAGCGCCGCGCCGATCAGGCCCAGCACGACCCCGATGGTGACGCTGATCCACCACGGCGAGCGCAGCAGGATCGCGAACAGCGAGTTCGGCGCCATCTTCAGCTTCATGGGGGTCTCCGGCCGGGCGAGCAGACGCGGATTCTAGGGTGAGGCTTCAGCGCCGCACGACGGCGGCGGAGTGCTCAGAATCGGTCTATGGACTCACGCTGTCCGAGACCGTCCCTCCGTCAAGGCGCTTTCGGCGGCAACAGGTAGAGCGTCATGGCGAAGATCATGTAGACCATCAGCAGCAACACGCCGACGAACCAAGCCGACCTGCCGCTGTTGGTGACGAAGGTCGCGATCAGCGTGGCGACGAGCACCATGACCACCGCGCCCGGCCAGAACTGAAGGTCCATTGGTGCCGGTGCGATCACATAGCTGAGCAGTACCAGCACCGGTGCCACGAACAGCGCGATCTGCGATGCGCTACCCAGCGCAATGCCCACGCTGAGGTCGAGCCGGTTCTTGCGCGCACCGGAGAACGCCGAGGCCATCTCCGCTGCACCACCCACCAGGGCCACGACGATGAAGCCGACGAACGCCGGGGTCATGCCGAAATCCTCTGCGGCCTTTTGCACCGACTCCACAAAGATCTCGCTCACCAACGCGACCAGCACCGTGACGCCAGCCAAGGTGCCCAGGGCCAGCGCGATCGGCCACGGCGCTTCGCCCTCCTCTGCATGGACGGCGCTCACGAACTCTTCGCGGTGCGTCTTCAGCGAAAAGAGCATGCCCAGGCCATAGGTCACGATCAGCAATACCGATAGACCGAGGCTCAGCGTCTGGACGAAATCGGACGCGGTTGCCGAGTCGGCGGTGGCCACGGCCGAGGGAATCAGCACCGCCACCGTGGCCAGGAACAGCAATCCGGCCTGCATGCGCGCACTGGCGCGGTTGAACTCCTGCACATGGTGCTTGAGGCCGCCGAGCAGAAACGATGCACCCAGCATGAACAGCGTGTTGGTGACGATCGCGCCCGCGATCGATGCTTTGACCAGCATGATTTGGCCGGCCCTCAATGCGGCAATGGCAATGATGAGCTCCGTCAGATTGCCCAGCGTGGCATTGAGCAAGCCGCCCGCGGCATCGCCGGTCTTGGCGGCAACGGACTCGGTGGCGTGGCTCAACAACGCCGCCAGCGGCACGATGGCCAGCACCGACAGCACGAACAGCAGCGTATGCGCACCCGGGGCGAGCTTCGTCACCGCCAGAACCGCAGGCACGAAGACAAGCAGCCAGAGCAGCGGATTGCGCCGGATCTCCTGAAGAAGCAGCTTCATGGCTCTAGGTCCCCCCGCGCGTGTTCTCTAACGATGCCATCCTACTCACAACATCTGTTCGGGGATGAACGGCGACAGCAGGTCGAGCAGAAAGCGGCTCCAGAAATCCGTGTCGGGTTCATAGCCTTGGTCGGCATCGCTGTCGCCGTAGGTCCAGCGCAGCGATCCATCGGACGCCAGCCGCACGCGGTGCGAGCCTTCGCGCGTCATGCGTTCGACCAGCTGCCGGATCTCGACGGCCAGCTCGGGGCTGTAGATCATCAGGCCCGACTCGGTGTTGAAGTCGCGTGAGCGCGGGTCGAAGTTCATCGAGCCGAGGTACACGAAACGCCGGTCGATCAATGCGCATTTGACGTGCAGCCGCAGCACCGTCTTGCCACCGAGCAGCCGGCGCAGCACGCGCCCGCTCTTCACCGGGCTCCACTCGTACAACTCGACACCCTCGCGGACGATGTCGGCCCGGTATCGTCGATAGCCCACGTGCACCAGCGGCTCGTCGGTGGCCGACAACGAATTGGTCATCAGCGTGATGCGAACGCCGCGCTCGCGAAACGCCTTCAACGCCTGGATGCCGTCGCTGCCCGGCACAAGGTACGGCGACACGACCACCAGCTCCTCGCGCGCCTCGCGGATCGCCATCGCGACGCGCATGCGCACGTCGGCACCCGAGGGCAGCACGCCGGGTTCCGCGGCGCTCGAACCGCCGACCTTGTCGGGCGGATCGGCTGCGGCCACGGCCGGTGCCAGGTGCATCGTCACACGTTGCGCCTCCAGCTCGCGCGCAAACGCGCTCCACGCGAGCCGTTCGTCCTCCGGCGGCGGCGACGGGCAAGTCAGCTCTTCGCACGGCTCGGCCAATTTGCGGGCAAAGGCGGCACGCAACGAGGGGCCTGCGTCGCGCTCGCCCAGCACCACCTGCACGTCGTGGCTGTAGCGGCTGTTCCAGTAGGGGTCGAAGGCGACCGCCAGCTGGGGCACCACCAGGCCAGCCACCAGCAAGTCGAAATCGTAGAAGACCTGATCGCCCTGGCTGTCGAAGTATTCGTCGGCGATGTTGCGGCCGCCAAGCACTGCGAGCACGCCATCGACCACCATCAGCTTGTTGTGCATGCGCCGATGCAACCGCTCGGCACCGAACAGCGCAGCAACCATGCGCAATGCCATGCTGTCACGCCCAACGTTAAAGGGATTGAACAGCCTCACGTCGACACCGTCGTGCGCGGCCAGACCCAAGAGCAGCAGGTCATCGCCCGCCGTGTAAAGGTCGTCAATCAGCACGCGCACGCGCACGCCTCGCGCGGCGGCATCGCGCAATGCCCCCATCATCAATCGGCCGCTGCGATCACCCTTGAACTGGTACGCCTGTAGATCGATCGATGACTGTGCTCCCTCGATCAGCTTCAGCCGCATTTGCAGCGACACGTGTCCCGAGCTGATGAGGCGAAGACCGCTCAAGGTCGGATCGGAGACCGACGCCTTGGCCAAGCGCCCCAGCGGCGAGGCGTGCGCGGGGCTGCGCATGTGCTCGACAGGGCGCTCCAACACGTCGGGCAGCGACGCGCAGCCGGCCAGCCACAACAAGCCCCACGCGATCACCGCACGCATCAGCCGACGACCTTGCCGTGCGTGCGCGGCAGAGCCGCACACGTCGCGGCGCTGGACGAAGAGGAACTGCTTCTCGATCGCGTGCGAGCGATTTTCAGCCTTGGGTCTTATCACGTTGGGATTTCACAGCCAGCGGCTTCGCAATCTGCGCCCCTCGAGGTCGTGCTTGGGCAACGGCGAACGACCGCTGCCTTGACGGATATCAATCTGCGCCACGTGCGTGGCTCGGGGCTTGATCATCCGCAATGGCGGCGCGAGAGCGTACCTTAGAGTGGCTTCGACGGTCACCTTGCCGCTTCACGAGACCTGGTTTCACACCATGCTGCGCTTCGACGTCCCCCAGGTCTGGTCCAACGTCACCCGATGGGAAGCATTCATCACGTTCGCCGTGTGCTGGCTGGCGTTGTTCGTCTCGCCTTGGGCAATGGCGCTGCTGGTGGCGCAAGGCATCGTTCGCGGTTTCATCGGTCACTACCGTTGCCCGTCGCATCTGATGTGGCAGCGATTGTTCGTGCGCTTGCACTGGCAGGGCAAGAAAGAGAACCCCGGAGCGAAGATGTTCGCCAACAAAGTGCTGGTCGTGGCCAGCTCGGCATCGCTGCTGCTGTTTGGGTTCGGCAGCCCGTTGTGGAAGGTGCCGTGCGCGGCGCTGATCGTGTTCTCGTTCCTGGAGTGGGGGCTGTCGTTCTGCGCGGCGTGCTGGGTATATGGCGCGTGGTACCGCAGGTTTCTGCCCGCGGGCGCGTGAAGTACCGCTCAACTCGTCAGACATGAGCGCATTCAAGCTGGCGACGGCCGCCGCGTTCGCCTCGGCTGGCCCAGACGAAGACTCAGACCTCCTTTTGTGACGCCTCGCCCGGCGCTGGCATCGCCGCGATAGCCGCCTTCATCGAGCAAGCCACCACGCAGTAACGCGGTCGCACCTGTTCTTGATATGGGTCAAGTTGTGTCCAGGCAGCCACGCTCGGTCGGTTTGAAAGCACTCAGCGGATTCGCGTGGGACACTGCATAGCGAAACCTTCGCAGATATACCGCCGCAACGCGTGGTGCCACCAGTCTCGCGACGAGGTTGACTGTCCGCTGCCTACACGGCTCGGGTGGTCGCAGCTGCGGTCAGCCCACTAACGCAATCCTGACGCGCGTACGGCTATCGTTCCGGCATGAGCGCCATGGAATCGCATGCCGTCAGGCCGCCCTGGATGGCCTACATCCTCGGTTCGGTGATTTGGGCCGCCGGCTGGGCCGCGATGGTGTGGCTCGACCGACGCCTCGACCTGTCCAACCTCGCGCTGCTGTTCGTACTCACGTCTGTGCTGTCGGCACTGTGGTGGCCGGCCTGGCTGTCGATTGGCGCGACGGCCGCGGCCGCTCTGGCGTTCAACTGGGTGTTTGTGCCCCCGCGCGGCACATTGACTGTTGACCAACCGCAACACGTGGTGCTGCTGCTGTCGATGGTGGGAGTAAGCGCTGTGGTGGCAGCATTGATGGCGCGGCTGCATCGGCAGGCTGCCGCGCTGCGCACGGCGTTAACGCGTGCGGAGCAACTGCGCCAGTGGGGTGAGACGCTTCGCGATGCCAGCGACCCAGTCGTGCACCTCGGTGGCTTGCGTGAAGCCCTGGCATCGCTCACGGGCCGGCCGGTGGCCGCGCTCGCGCTCAAGGGGGCACTACCAGCACAGCCCGATCCGGACCACGTGGTGCTCGCTGGCGGCATCGATGCGGATCAGCAGGCCGGGCTCTGGCACTGCCTGCGCCAGGGAGAAGCGATGGGCCCAGGCACGCACCGCCATCGGGAGCTGCCGGCCTGGTACTTGCCGATGCAGGGACGTGGCGTGTGCCGAGGCGCAGTGGTGATCGGCGAGGTGCACGTCGACGACACGCTGCTGCGCCTGCACGCGCAGGCTCTGTGCAACCAGATGGGCGTGGCACTGCAGCGCGTTCAGGCGGCGCGCGAGGCGGCAGAAACGCAGGAGCGGGCGCAGACACAGGAGGTGCGCAACGCGTTGCTGGCGTCGATCGCGCACGACCATCGCACGCCGCTGGCCACGATCGTCGGTGCCGCATCCTCCCTGCTGGAGCAGTCGAACCGGCTTGGCGCCGAGCAGCGGCAGCGTCTGGCACGCACCATCGTCGACGAAGCGACGCACCTGTCTCGCATGACCGACAACACGCTCCAGCTGGCGCGCCTCGACGCACCGTGCGTGCAGCTGCGCAGCGACTGGGAGTCGGCCGAGGAACTGGTCGGCAGCGCGGTGCAGCGCGCGCGCCAGCGTACTTCGCAGCGCGCGCTGCGGGCGCGCCTCGAGCCCGGCTTGCCGCTGCTATGGTGCGACGCGATCCTGCTGTCGCAACTGCTCGACAACCTGCTCGACAATGCGCTCAAGTACAGCCCCGACGACGCGCCGGTCGAGCTGCTGGTGCGCAAGCTCGACGATCGTGTGATGCTCTCGGTGCGCGACCGCGGACCGGGCATCGCGCCGGCCTGGTCGGAGCGCGTGTTCGACGTGTTTCGGCGCGGTGCCGTCGTTGCGGATGCGTCGGCGGCTGCGGAGGTGCCGCGGACTCGGCCCGGTGTCGGCGTGGGACTGGCCGTATGCCGCGCGATCGCCCGCGTGCACGGCGGCGAGTTGCGCTTGCGTGCCCGAGGGCACGGCGGCTGCAGTTTCGAGTGCCTGCTGCCGCTGAAGCACCGCTCCGCCGCAACCGAACGAGAGTCCGCCATGAGCCTGCGCGATGCTGCTGGTCGAGGATGACGCCGACCTGCGCGCCACCTTGCGCGGCGCACTGCAGGTGGAAGGGCACGACGTGCTCACCGCCGCCAGCCTTTCCGAAGGGCAGGCGCTTGCTGGCAAACCAGCCAGCCGGCATCGACGTCGTGCTGCTCGACCTCGGCCTGCCTGATGGCGACGGCGAGACCTTGCTCGCCACTGCTGCGGCGCAGCCGCAACTGCCGGTGCTGGTGATTTCGGCGCGTGACGGCGATCGAGCACAAGATCCGCCTGCTCGATGCCGGCGCCGACGACTACCTGATCAAGCCGTTCAGCGTCGGCCGAGCTGCTGGCGCGCATGCGCGTCGCCCTGCGGCATCGCGGCACCACGGTGCAACCGGCGCTCACGCACTACGAGCGCCACGGCGTGCAGGTCGACCTGGCCGCGCAGCACGTGCAGCGCGCTGGTGAGCCCGTGCACCTCACGCCCACCGAATTCAAGCTGCTGGCCGTGCTGGTGCGACAAGCCGGGCAGGTGGTCACGCACCGGCAGTCTGCTGGCCGACGTCTGGGGCGCCGAGTACATGGAGCACACGCACTACCTGCGCCTGTACATGGCTCAGCTGCGCGCGAAGCTCGAGCACGACCCGGCTGATCCGCAGCTGCTGCTGACCGAGCCGGGCGTGGGCTACCGGCTGGTGCGACCGACGACGACGCCACGCCCTGAGGCTGACCGCACGGTCCATATGCGTTCCTGATGCGAGCGCGCCACGCTGCGGCCATCACTCCAACGGCCTGCCGCAATGAACGCGCTCAACCCACCGTCGACGCCGCACCGGCGTTCCACCCGCACCGACGCACGCCAAGCGGCCTGGCCGCGCTGATGCTCGGCGCCATCGGCGTCGTCTACGGCGACATCGGCACCAGCCCGCTGTACACGGTCAAGGAGGTGTTCGCGCCGGCCACCGGCGTGCCGCTCGACGCGCGCAACCTGATCGGTGCGGTGTCGGTGCATCTTCTGGGCGCTGATGCTGGTCGTGACACTGAAGTACGTGATGCTGATTCTGCGCGCCGACAACCGCGGCGAAGGCGGCGGCCTGGCGCTGACCGCGCTGGCCGCGCAGGCGGTGTCGAGCGCAGCCGCGCCTGCGCCACGCGTTGCTGCTGCTCGGCGTGTTCGGCGCCACGCTGTTCTACGGCGACAGCGTGATCACGCCGGCGATCTCGGTGCTCGGCGCGATGGAAGGCCTGCGAGATCGTCGCACCGGCGCTCGAGCCCTATGTGGTGCCCGTCACGCTGGCGATCCTGGTCGCGCTGTTCGCGCGTGCAGCGCTTCGGCACCGCCACGGTCGGCCGCTTGTTCGGGCCGGTGATCGTGCTGTGGTTCGCGACGCTCGCGGTCATCGGCACGCTGGCACATCGCCCAGCAGCCGGCGATCCTGGCCGCGCTCGAACCCGCTGCAGGCCTGGCACCTTCCTCGCCGACCGCGGCTGGCAGCGTGTTGCTCGCGGTCGGCGCCATCGTGCTGGCGCTCACCGGCGCCGAGGCGCTGTACGCCGACATGGGCCACTTCGGTCGCAGGCCGATCCGGCTGGCCTGGACACGGCCTGGTGCTGCCGTCGCTGGCGCTCAACTACCTGGGCCAGGGCGCGCTGCTGATGCGCGACCCTGCGGCGATCGAGAACCCGTTCTATCGGCTGTTTCCCGACGGCTGGCTGATCCCGGCGCTGGTGCTGGCCACGCTGGCGGCGATCATCGCGTCGCAGGCGGTGATCTCCGGCGCCTACTCGATGACGCACCAGGCGATCCAGCTCGGCTTCCTGCCGCGCATGAGCGTGCGCCACACCTCGGCGCGCGAAGCCGGGCAGATCTACATGCCGGCGGTCAACTGGCTGCTGCTGGCCGGCGTGGTGGCGGCGGTGGTCGGCTTCGGCAGCTCGTCGGCCCTGGCCGGCGCCTACGGCATCGCGGTGACGCTGACGATGCTGATCACCACGCTGCTGACCTACTTCGTGGTGCGCGACGGCTGTGGCAGCTGCCGGCTGCCGCTGGCGCTCGGCGCGACCGCGTTCTTCCTCGTCATCGACGCGCTGCTGGTCGTCGGCTGCGCGGTCAAGTTCTTCGACGGCGGCTGGTTCCCGCTCGCGCTCGGGGCGCTGCTGTTCGCCGTGATGACGCACCTGGCAGCGCGGCCGCGCGCTGCATGCTCGCGCAGCATCCGCGCGACGGCCTGGCGCTCGCAGCCCTTCGTCGCATCGCTGGAGCCTGCGGCCGACTGCACGCGTGCGCGCGCACTGCGGTCTATCTGGTCGCCGACCCGGCACCGTGCCGCAGGCGCTGCTGCACAACCTGAAGCACAACCAGGTGCTGCACGAGCGCAACGTGATCCTGACGGTGGCGTTCCACGATGTGCCGTGGGTCGACGAGGCCGAGCGCGTCCAGGTGCAGGCGCTGGCCACGGCTTCTGGCGCGTGGTGCGCGAACTTCGGCTTCATGGAGACTCCCGATGTGCCGCAGGCGCTGCAGCTGTGCACGGCACAGGGCTGGCGGTGCCGCTGTTCGAGACCAGCTACTTCCTGAGCCGGCGAGACGGTGGTGCCTGCGCCCGCGCCGGCGAGCTGTCCGGCTGGCGCGAGCGGCTGTTCGTGGCGATGAGCCGCAACGCCAGCAGCGTCGCCGAATACTTCCTGCTGCCCGACAACGCCGTGGTCGAGCTCGGCACGCGCGTGCAGATCTACGGCATAGCCGCGGCCGATCGCCATGCAGCACTTCGTCGTCGTCGGATTGGTCGGACGGGTGAGCACGCTGTTCGGGCTGCTGATGGTTGTGCCGCTGCTGTTCAGCTGGGCCCAGCACAACGGCGCGAGCAGAGCCATCGTGATCTCGATGCTGATCACGATCTCGCTCGGCCTGGCGATGATCCTGGCCCGCACGACGTGCGCGCGCCCAATTGATCTTTCGCAAAGGACCCGATGCAAAGGTTGTCGACACTGCAGATCGGTGAACTGCTATGTCACGTGAACTGCTATGTCACGTTACCCTGAACGACTCGCTGAGGCATTTCGCGCATCTGGGCTTTCGAGGTCTCAGTTGGCCAAGGCACTGGGTGTTTCCCATAAAGCCGTCTCGAAGGCCCTCACAGGTGAGACCAAGGCGTTGTCCGCTTCACACAGCCACGAGGCGGCGTTGATCTTGCGTGTCTGCCCTGGCTGGCTTGCAACCGGCAAAGGGTCGAGCGTGTCGACAGGCCAGGACCTTCTGCCCCTCAGTGATGCTGAGGCCAAGCTTGTCGCCCTTCTTCGCGCGTTGCCAGATGCGGCTGCGGCTGCGGCCCATACCGCAGCGCATGCGGTGGCCGAGCAGCAGGCACGGCTGTTGGAACCACTTGCGATGCCCGCCTGAGCGGGCGCACCAGTCGCGCATCGTGCGAACAAGCCGGCGACCCCATCGAGCGCATCGGCGCTGCTGTTGCAGCAACGCTTCGAGGAAATCGGGCGGCAGTTCTGCCTCGGCCGTCAACAAGCTGATGTTGGGTATTGCCTGAGTTCCGCCAGCAGCGGTGTCCAGTCGGCTCGAGCCTCCGCATCCGAAGCGCGCGCAGCAGCTTCGCACGGGAACACGGCCGTGCGCTCATCGGATCGCAGAGGCTGAGCCGCCCGCATTTGCCCGGCCAGCACCGATTCGTCGGCATCGGACGCGTCCTGACCTTGAGCTTGGCGCCGTCGCAGACGCTGCCGCAACACCTCCACGCCGACCGCGAAGTCGAGAATGACGAACCCGACGCCCCTCCTCGCGGCGAGCAATTGCGCCTCGTGGCGTTGGCGTCGGCGCAGAAAGGTGGCGTCCAAGATGGCGTGGAAACCAGCTCCGAGAATCACTCCGGCAAACCGCCGCAACCGGGCATGGGTGGCCGCGGTCATGGCCGGCCCGTACAGCGCGACCGCGGCATCCGCGCGGTGATCCAGCGGCTCCATGCCGGCCAATCGCTTGCGCTCGATGTCCGCGCGGACACGGATTGCGCCGGACGCCTCGACCAAGCTCTGTGTCAGCGTCGACTTGCCGCTGCCCGAGTATCCGTGCGTGATCATCAGCGTCGGCCTGGCCGCACCGCCGGCAGCGCGTCCGAGGCGCAGTGCCAGCGCGAGATAGCTGCTCGCCGCGGCCCGTTGGTGAGCCGCTTCGCCCGGCGCCTGTGAATCAGCGGCGTTCGGTTGAACGCATTGCGCGGCACGCATCAAGGCAATCTTTGCTCTGACGATCGCCCGATACACCATGTAGTACCGAAGCAGGCTCACGCCGTCGTAGTCGCCGCTGGCCTCCAGATAACCGTTGATGAATCGATGCGCCAGCATCGGCAAGTGGTGGGCATGCAGGTCCATGGCCATGAAGGCCACCTCGCTCATGACGTCGATCCAGCGCAGGTCGTCGTTGAACTCGATGCCATCGAAGACGACGGTGTGGCCTTCGACCATGGTGACGTTGCCGAGGTGCAGATCGCCGTGGCACTCGCGGATGCGCCCGCGGCCCAAGCGCCGCGCCATCACGGCGCGAAGACCGACGAATGACTCCGACTCGAATGTGCGCAGCTCCGAGAGCATCGCGGCGAAACCATCTCCCCCCCCCAAACCCCCCCGCATCGGCACCTCAGCATGGACACTCATCGATGCAGGGTATGGGCACCGGGCATGCTGCGCCTTGCGCGAGCGCAAGGCGGTCGCGCCATGTGCCGGCGCACACTGACCATCCGGAACGGGCTCGCGATCGAGAACCCCGACGCCGATGTCGATTCATTGAGATATCTCAAGCGTGCGCCCATCGGGCCGCTTGAGGATGGGCTCTTCTTCCACAGAGGAGCTGCCACATGCTGCAGATCCGCATCCACGGTCGCGGCGGTCAAGGGGTCGTCACGGCGGCCGAGATGTTGTCGATCGCGGCGTTCGAGCAGGGCCGGCACGCGCAGGCCTTTCCCAGTTTCGGCTCCGAGCGCACCGGCGCGCCAGTGGTGGCCTTCTGCCGCATCGACGACCGCGAGATTCGCCTGCGCGAACCGATCGTCACGCCCGACGTGCTGATCGTGCAGGACCCGACGCTGCTGCATCAGGTCGATGTGTTCCAGGGTCTGCCGGCCAATGGCTATGTGCTGATCAACAGCCGGCGGACATTCGAGCAGCTCGGGCTGGCCGAAATCGGTGCGCGCTTTCGCCACGACCGGCTGATCACCGTGCCGGCGACCGACATCGCGCTCAAGCACCTGGGCCGACCGCTGCCCAATGCGGTGCTGCTCGGTGGTTTCGCGGCGTTGTCTGGGCTGGTGTCGCTGGCGGCCGTGACGCACGCCATCCACGACAAGTTCAGCGGCAAGGTGGCCGACGCCAACGCGGCCGCGGCCGCCGAGGCGTTCGAGACCGTGCGTCGCCAGATCGAGGAGTTGCACAGTGCTCAAGCAAGTTGAAGGCTCGCACGCCGTCGCCGAGGCGGTGGCGCTGGCGCGGCCCGAGGTCATTTGCGCCTACCCGATCTCGCCGCAGACGCACATCGTCGAAGGGCTCGGCGAACTGGTGAAAAGCGGCGCGCTCGCGCCGTGCGAGTTCATCAACGTCGAGAGCGAGTTCGCCGCGATGAGCGTGGCGATCGGTTCGTCGGCGGCTGGCGCACGCACCTACACCGCCACCGCGAGCCAGGGGCTGCTGTTCATGGCCGAGGCGGTCTACAACGCGTCGGGCCTGGGGCTGCCGATCGTGATGACGATCGCCAACCGCGCGATCGGCGCGCCGATCAACATCTGGAACGACCACAGCGACTCGATGAGTCAACGCGACTGCGGCTGGATCCAGTTGTTCGCCGAGAACAACCAGGAGGCGCTCGATCTGCACATCCAGGCGTTCCGGCTCGCCGAGGAACTGTCGATGCCGGTGATGGTGTGCATGGACGGCTTCATCCTCACCCACGCCTACGAGCGCGTCGACATCCCCGAGCAGGCCGAGGTCGATGCCTTCCTGCCGCCGTACGAGCCGCGCCAGGTGCTCGACCCGGCCGAGCCCGTATCGATCGGCGCGATGGTCGGCCCCGAGGCATTCATGGAGGTGCGCTACCTCGCGCACGCCAAACAGCTGTCGGCGCTCGAGCACATTCCGCGCATCGCCGGCGAGTTCGCGGCCCGCTTCGGCCGCAACTCCGGTGGCCTGATCAGCAGCTACGAGACCGAGGGCGCCGAGACGATCGTGGTCGCGCTCGGTTCGGTGATCGGCACCCTGAAGGACACCGTCGACGAGCTGCGCGCCGAGGGCGTGAAGGTCGGCGTGCTGTCGATCCGCTCGTTCCGGCCGTTTCCTTTGGCGGCGGTGCGCGCGGCACTGCAGGGTGCCAAACGCGTCGTGGTGCTCGAGAAGAGCTTCTCGGTGGGCCTGGGCGGCGTGGTGTCGACCGACGTGCGCGTGGCGCTGTCGGGGCTGCAACTGCACGGCTACACCGTGGTCGCTGGTCTCGGCGGGCGTGCCATCACCAAGACCAGCCTGAAGCGCACGCTGCACGAGGCGATTGCCGACAAGCTGGAGCCGCTGACCTTCATGGATCTCGACTGGCGCATCGTCGAGCGACAGCTCGAGCGCGAAGCGCGGCTGCGTCGCAGCGGCCCGATCGCCGAGAACCTGTTGCGCGACGTCGGCACGGTTGCTTCAAAGGTCTCCTGACATGGACACCCTCATCAAGTTCTACCAGACCGGCACCTTCACGGTCGGCAACCGCCTGCTCGCGCCCGAGCAGCGCAGCGTGCAGTCGTCCACCGAACGCAGCAACTCGCTGAACTCAGGACACCGCGCCTGCCAGGGTTGCGGCGAGGCGCTCGGCGCGCGCTACGCGGTGGATGCCGCGATGCGTGCCACGCAGGGTCAGCTGATCGCCGCCAACGCCACCGGCTGCCTCGAGGTGTTCTCGACACCGTACCCGGAGACGTCGTGGCAGTTGCCGTGGATCCACTCGCTGTTCGGCAATGCGGCGGCGGTGGGCACCGGCATCGCGGCGGCGCTGAAGGTCAAGGCAACGCGGCGTGGCCTGGCACACAGCCCGGTGCGCGTCATCGCGCAGGGCGGCGATGGCGGCACCACCGACATCGGCTTCGGCTGCCTGTCGGGCATGTTCGAGCGCAACGACGACGTGCTCTACATCTGCTACGACAACGAGGCCTACATGAACACCGGCGTGCAGCGCAGCTCGGCCACGCCGCCCGGGGCGCGCACCGCCACCACGATGGCAGTGGGTGAACATCCGGGTGCCGACTTCGGCAAGGGCAAGAACCTGCCGCGCATCGCGATGGCTCATGAGATTCCGTATGTCGCCACCGCCACCGTGGCCGATCTGCGCGACCTCGAGGCCAAGGTCGAACGCGCGATGGGCCTGCGCGGCGCGCGCTACCTGCACATCCTGGTGCCCTGCCCGCTCGGCTGGGGCTCGGCCAGCCACGACACCATCCGCCTGGCGCGGCTGGCGCGCGAGACCGGGCTCTTTCCGGTCTTCGAGGCCGAGCATGGCGAGGTGACCGGCGTGACCAAGATCCGCCACCGCGTGCCGGTCGAGGACTACCTGCGGCCGCAAAGGCGCTTCGCGCACCTGTTCGGCAAGCCGGGCCACCCCGAGATGCTGGCCGCCATCCAGGCCGATGCCGACCGCAACATCGGCCGCTTCGGTCTCCTCGACACGGAGGTTTGACATGGACAAGCCGTTCGCGATCACGCTCGACCCCGGCTCGTCGCTGGCCAACAAGACCGGCAGCTGGCGCAGCGAGCGCCCGGTCTATGTCGATCGACTGCCACCGTGCAACGCGCAGTGCCCGGCCGGCGAAGACATCCAGGGCTGGCTGTACCACGCGGAAAGTGGCGACTACCAAGCCGCGTGGCGCCATCTGACGCGCGACAACCCCTTCCCGGCCATCATGGGCCGCGTCTGCTACCACAGCTGCGAAACGGTGTGCAATCGCGCCCAGCTCGATGCGGCCGTGGGCATCAACTCGGTGGAGCGCTTTCTCGGTGACGAGGCGCTCAAGCGTGGCTGGTCTTTCACGAAGCCCGAGATCGAAACCGGCAAGCGCGTGCTGATCGTGGGCGCCGGGCCGTCGGGCATGTCGGCCGCCTATCAGCTGCGTCGGCTGGGGCATGGCGTCACGGTCAGGGAGGCCGGGCCACAGCTGGGCGGCATGATGCGCTTCGGCATCCCGAAGTACCGGCTGCCGCGCGAGGTGCTCGACGCCGAGATGCAGCGCATCGTCGCATTGGGCGTGCAGGTCGAACTCAACAGCAAGGTGAGCGACATCGGCGTCGCGATGCGCGACGGCGGCTTCGACGCCGCGTTCCTCGCCGTCGGCGCGCACATCGCCCGCCGCGCGTTCATTCCAGCCAAGGATTCGTCGCGCATCCTCGACGCGGTGGCGGTGTTGCGTTCGATGGAGGGCGCGGACAAACCGATGCTCGGCCGCCGCGTCGTTGTCTATGGCGGCGGCAACACGGCGATCGACGTCGCGCGCACCGCCAAGCGGCTGGGTGCGACCGAGGCCGTGATCGTCTACCGCCGCACGCGCGAGAAGATGCCGGCGCACGACTTCGAGGTGGAAGAGGCGCTCGAGGAAGGCGTGATGGTCAAATGGCTGTCGACCATCAGCCGAGCCGACGCCGGCGCATTGACGATCGAGAAGATGGTGCTCGATGCCAAGGGAAACCCACAACCCACCGGCGAATTCGAGACATTGGAGGCCGACTCCCTGGTGCTCGCACTCGGCCAGGACGTCGACCTGTCGCTGCTCGAAGGCGTGTCCGGCCTGACGGTGAAAGACGGCGTGGTGCAGGTCGACCCGGCGACGATGATGACCGGCCACGCGGGTCTGTTCGCCGGCGGCGACATGGTGCCGGCCGAACGCAACGTCACCGTGGCCGTGGGCCACGGCAAGAAGGCAGCGCGGCACATCGACGCCTGGCTGCGCGACACGCGGCTGCAGCCGGCGCCCAAGCACGCGACGGCCAGCTTCGAGCGGCTGAACCCCTGGTACTACAGCGACGCGCCGAAGACGATGCGCCCCCAGCTCGACCTGGCGCGCCGCACCAGCAGTTTCGACGAGGTGCAAGGCGGTCTCACCGAGGACAACGCGCTGTTCGAAGCGCGGCGCTGCCTGAGCTGCGGCAACTGCTTCGAGTGCGACAACTGCTACGGCGTGTGCCCCGACAACGCGGTGATCAAGCTCGGGGCCGGCAAGCGCTTCGCGTTCAACTACGACTACTGCAAGGGCTGCGGCGTCTGCGTCGCGGAGTGCCCGTGCGGCGCGATCGAGATGGTGCCCGAAGACGTTTGATCGGCGGCCGGTGCGGGTTTGCCCCAGAGCCAGGCCGTCAAGTCACTTGACATTTGTCATGTGAGTCGCGCGGGCGACCGCGCACATTGGCCCGTCGCGGCGCAGCACGCCGCGCCAGACCGAGACGATCCGTAGCCGCAGGAGGCCACCGGTGAAAGTCGCGCTGTTCGTGCCCTGCTATGTCGATGCCTTCTTCCCCGAAGTGGGCATCGCGACGCTGGAGCTGCTCGAGCGCCTGGGCTGCACGGTGGACTATCCGCTCGACCAGACGTGCTGCGGCCAGCCGATGGCCAACAGCGGCTGTCACAGCGACGCCCGTGACACCGAAGCGCTGTTCGCCCGCAACTTTGCCGGCTACGACCACGTCGTCACGCCATCGGGCAGCTGCGCGCATCACGTGCGCGACCAGCTGACGGCGATCGAGCAGACGCCGCAGGTGCGCGCGGTGCGACAGGCCACGCGCGAACTGGTGGAGTTCCTGCACGACGTGCTCGGCGTGCACGACTACCCGTGGGCAGAGTTCCCGCACAAGGCGGGGTTGCACATCGGCTGCGCCACGCTTCGCGGCTTGCGCGAGGCCAAGGCCTCGGAGATCGACGAGCCGGCGTTCAACAAGCCGGCCCGCCTGCTGTCCGCGGTGAAGGGCATCGAGCTGGTGACGCCGCAGCGGCCCGATGAGTGCTGCGGCTTCGGCGGCACGTTTTCGGTGTTCGAAGAGCCGGTGTCGGCCAAGATGGGCTACGACAAGGTCAACGACCACAGCCAGGCCGGTGCCGAGTACATCGTCACCACCGACATGTCGTGCGCGATGCACCAGCGTGGCTGTGCCGAGCGCATCGGCCTGCCGCTGAAGTTCATCCACTATCGCGCAGGTGCTCAACGGAGCACGGGCATGAGCCGCGTGTGCGGAGCACGGCAATGAAGCGCGTCGACCACGCCGAAGCGGCCTCGAGGTTCATCGAGGCCAAGGATCACGCCGATTTCCACGACAAGCGGTTGTGGGACCTGCGCAAGAAGCGCGACCGCGAGAGCGAGGACCTGCCCGAATGGCAGCAGCTGCGCTCGCTGGCGTCGGCGATCAAGGAGCACACGCTGTCGAACCTGGCCGGGTACCTCGAGCAGTTCGAGCGCAACGCCAAGGCCAACGGCATGGTGGTGCACTGGGCGCGCGACGCCGCCGAGCACAACCAGGTCGTGCACGACATCCTGCGCTCGCACGGCGTCGACACGCTGGTCAAGAGCAAGTCGATGCTGACCGACGAGTGCGAGATGCGGCCGTTCCTGGAGAACCGCGGCATCACGATCGTCGAGACCGACCTCGGCGAGCGCATCCAGCAGCTCGACGACGAGCCGCCGAGCCACATCGTCGTGCCGGCGGTGCACAAGCTGCGCAGCGACGTCGCCGAGGTGTTCGGTCGCACGATCGGCACCGACCCCGCGAACCACGACATACCGTACCTGGCCGAGAGCCAGCGCCGGCACACGCGGCCGTACTACCTGAGCGCGCAGGCCGGCATGACGGGCGCGAACTTCGCGGTCGCCGAGACCGGCAGCTTCGTGGTCTGTACCAACGAAGGCAATGCCGACCTCGGCGCCAACATTCCCAAGCTGCACATCGCGTCGATCGGCATCGAAAAGCTGATCCCGCGCATCGAACACCTCGGCGTGTTCGTGCGCATGCTGTCGCGCAGCGCGCTGGGCTCGCCGATCACGCAGATCACCAGCCACTTTCGCGCGCCGCGGCCCGGCACCGAGATCCACGTGGTGCTGGTCGACAACGGGCGCTCCGAGCGGCTCGGCATGGCGGACTTCTGGTATTCGCTCAAGTGCATCCGCTGCGGCGCATGCATGAACACCTGCCCGGTGTACCGGCGCAGCGGCGGCCTGAGCTACGGCTCGACCTATTCGGGGCCGATCGGCGTGATCATCGATCCGACGTTCAACCTGCGCAAATACAGCTCGCTGCCGTTCGCGTCGACCCTGAACGGCAGCTGCACCAGCGTCTGCCCCGTCAAGATCAACATCCACGAGCAGATCTACAAGTGGCGCGAGGTGATCGCCGAGCGCCACCAGCTGCCGATGGTCAAGCGCGAGGCCATGCGCCTGGCCGGCAAGGTGCTGGCCAGTCCGACCCTGTACCGCGCCGCGGTCGAAGCGGCGGCCGCCGGCATCGAGCACTTGCCGCGCACGCTGCTGTACAACCCGTTCAACGCCTGGGGCCGGCAGCGCGAGGTGCCTTCGTCGCCGCCGAGCACCTTCCGCCAGTGGTACCTGAAGCATCGAGCGAGGCAGCCGTGAGCCCCCGCCCGGCCGCTCCGAAGGGGGCTCGAACCGCAGTGCGAAGCACGGAGGTTGCCCAGTGAGCAGCCGCGACTTCATCCTCGATCGCGTGCGGGGCAACCAGCCTGAATCACGGCCGCTGCCGGACGTGCCGTTGTTCGACTCGCCCGTGGCCTCACCGCTGGCCGCGTTCACGGCCGCGCTCGAACGCATGGGGGGCCGGGTCGCGCAGCCGACGCCCGATGGCCTGGACGCGCTGATCCGCTCGCTGTTCCCGCTGGCGCGCGTGGTGGCGTCGGCCACACCCGAGGTCACCGGCTCGCGCGACCTGTCAGCACTGCGCGAGCCGGCCGAACTGCACGACGTCGACGTGGGCGTGGTGCGCGGGTGTTTCGGCGTCGCCGAGACCGGCTCGGTGTTCCTGAGCGAAAGCGAGCTCGTCGTCAATGCGATCGGCTTCCTGTCGCAGCACCTCGTCGTGCTGCTCGATCCGGCGGCGATCGTGCCGAATCTGCACCATGCCTACCGCAGCGCGCTGTTTCGCGAGGCGCGCTACGCGGTGCTGATGACCGGCCCGTCGGCGACGGCGGACATCGAGGGCGTGCTGATCCGCGGCGCGCAAGGCATCCGCTCGTTCACCGTGGTGCCGCTGGCGGCCCCGCCACGCTGAGTGCACAACAACAGACCGAGGAGACCACGATGTCCTGGCAACAGATCTACGACCCGTTCTCGAACATGGTGGTGTCCACGGCGTTCGCCGCGGTGCCGGTCGTCGTGATGCTGGTCGGCCTGGGCTTTCTGCACCTGAAGGCACACATCGCGGCCGGGCTCGGGTTGGTGGCCGCACTGGCCATCGCGATCCTCGCCTATGGCATGCCGGCCGAGATGGCCGGCAAGGCCGCCGTGCTCGGCGGCTTGACCGGGCTGCTGCCAATTGGCTGGATCGTGCTGAACATCATCTTCCTGCATCAGCTCGCCGACGCCAACGGCTCGTGCAAGATCCAGGAAGACTCGATCGCCAACATCACGCAGGACCGCCGGCTGCAGTTGCTGCTGATCGCATTTTCGTACGGCGCCTTCTTCGAAGGGGCAGCCGGTTTCGGCACGCCGGTGGCGGTGACGGCGGCGATCCTCATCGGTCTGGGTTTTTCGCCGCTGGCCGCCTCGGGGCTCTCGCTGATCGCCAACACCGCCCCGGTGGCCTACGGCGCACTCGGCACACCGATCATCACGCTGGCCAAGGTGCACGACTACGACGTGATGGCGTTGTCGGCAATGGTGGGCCGCATCCTGCCGTTCTTTTCTCTGTTGGTGCCGTTCTGGCTGATCTGGGCCTTCGCCGGACGCAAGGCGATGCTCGAGGTGTGGCCGGCCATCTTGGTCTGCGGGTTGGGCTTTGCGGTGCCGCAGTACCTGGTGTCCAACTACATCGGCCCTGAACTCGTCGACGTGATCGCCGCGATCAGCTCGATGGTCTGCCTGGTGTTGTTCCTGCGCGTGTGGCAGCCCAAGACTGTCTGGCTGTCGACCTCGCTGAAGGGGCACAAGGCCGAAGCGCCATCGGGCCAGAAGCCGGCCACGCAGTTCACGCGGCATCCCACCGCGGTCGTGGCGCGCGCATGGATGCCGTGGATCGTGCTGACGGTGTTCGTCTTCATCTGGGGATTGCCGCCGGTGAAGGCTGCGCTCAACGCCATCTTCGCGCCAGCGTTCCCGATCGAAGGACTGAACCAGATGATCGAGAAGGTGCCGCCGGTGGTGCCCAAGCCGACCAAGGAAAGCGCGGTGTATGTCTTCGGCCTGCTGTCGGCCACCGGCACCGGCATCTTGCTGGCGGCGATCATCGGCGGCCTGCTGATGAAGTACAACCCGCTGCAGCTCGTGCAGGCCTACGGCCGCACGCTCTGGCGCGTGCGCTACTCGCTCTTGACCATCGTGCTGATGCTGGGTCTTGGCACGCTGACGCGGTATTCGGGGCTCGACACGACGTTGGGCTTGGCGTTCGCCAACACCGGGGTGCTGTATCCGTTCTTCGGCACCTTGATGGGCTGGCTCGGCGTGGCGCTGACCGGCTCCGACACGGCGTCGAACGTGTTGTTCGGCGGCATGCAGAAGGTGGCCGCCGAACAGCTCGGGTTGAGCCCCAACCTGATGGGCGCGGCCAACAGCGCGGGCGGTGTGATGGGCAAGATGATCGACGCGCAATCGATCGTCGTCGCCTCCACCGCCACCGGGTGGTTCAACCACGAGGGCGACATCCTGCGCTACGTGTTCTTCCACTCGCTGGCACTGGCGGCGCTGGTCGGCCTGTACGTGACCTTGCTGGCCTATGTCCCCCCGTTCACGTCATGGGTGGTTCGCTGACGTGATGCACGCTTGTTCCGTCGAGCGGCCGTCTATCGACGGCATACCGTGCGATGCGCGGCTGCGCATCGCGTTGACGGTTCCGGCCGATCGACTGCCGCCCGGCGTGGCGGCGACACATGGAGGTGGCGATGACAAGCTTCACTGACGAACTGAGCGCTGCTCTGCAGGCCTCGCCGCTGGGTGCGGGCCTCAGTGCCGCGCAACTCGCCACGCTGGCCGAAGTGGTGCGGCTGGCCACGTTCAAGGCCGGCGATGTGCTGGCCCGCGAAGGCAGGACCGATGACCACCTGGTCGCGGTGGTCGAAGGCACGCTCAACGTCGTCAAGGGGATCGACGGCCAGCAGCCCGAGATTCTGGCGACGTTGAAGTCTGGACGCCTGGCCCACGAGCTGGGTTTTCTCGACGGCAGCGAGCGGTATGCGTCTCTGGTGGCGACCGAAGCCACGCGGGTACTGCTGCTCGAGCGTGCCGGACTGGAAGGCTTGATCGAGCGCGCACCGCAGGTGCTCTACCACGTGATGTGCGCGATCGTGCGCAGCGCCCACCTGGCGCAGACGCGCATGGCCATGCAGGCGTCGGAGTTGACCAACTACATCGTCAAACAGCATGGCCGCTACTGAGCGCCCCGGCTCGCTGCCGATCCGCGGATCGTCGCCACGAAAGTGCCCATGGGGCCGATCGGCATCACGCTGCTGATGCTGCTGGCGTTCGGCGCGTTCGGCGCGCTGGCATGGCGCAAGCTGCGCATCGTGCGCGCGCTGCAACCCGAGCGCCGCACCGATGCGCCGGCGCGCCGCCTGCGCAGCGTGCTGGTCAATGGGCTGCTGCAGCAGCGCATGCTGGCACGCGAGTGGCGGCCTGGGCTGATGCACGCGGCGCTGTTCATCGGCTTCATGTCGCTGCTGCTGCGCAAGCTGCAGCTGATCGCGATCGGCTACGTCGAGACGGCGGCATGGCCGGACGCCGTGGCCGGGCCGTTTGCAGCGTTCAAGGACAGTGTCGAACTCGCGGTCGTGCTGGCGGTGCTGTACGCGCTGTACCGGCGCCTCGTGCTGCATCCGCCGCGCCTGGAGCGCAATCGCGAGGCGCTGCTCGTGCTCGGGCTGATCCTGACCATCATGCTGACCGACATCGCGTTCGATGGCTTGCGCTTCACACAGCTGGCAGCGCACGACGACGCTGTGGCCTTGGAGCGCAGCCACGCGTACTTGGGGCGCGGCGTGGCCGCTGCGTTGAGCGGCATCGATGCCGGAGCCCTGTCGTGGGCCTACGTCGGCACGTACTGGCTGCAGATGACCGTGGTCTTCGGCTTCCTGGTCCTGCTGCCGGCGGGCGAGCACTTCCACATCGTGACCGCGCTGCCGACGCTGTACTTTCGGCGCGGTCGTCCGGCGAACCGGGTGCCCGCAGTCGACCTCGAGGGCCTGATGGCCGCCACCGACGAGGCCGACATGAAGGCTGGCGTGCGCACCGCACGCGACCTGCATTGGAAGGAGGCGCTCGATACGTTCACCTGCACCGAATGTGGCCGCTGCAAGGACGCCTGTCCGACGCACCTGACCGGCAAGCCGCTGTCGTTGAAGGCAGTCAACGATAGCCTGAAGCATCACCTGCTGGCCGAGCGGGCGACGATCGTCGCTGGTGACCCCGATCATCAGTTGCCGCCGCTGGTCGGCGCGGTGATCAGCTCCGATACGCTGTGGGCGTGTACCAGCTGCGGATATTGCGAGGAGGCGTGTCCGATCGAGCTGGAGCACCTGGACAAGTTCTTCCGCCTGCGACAGCACCAGGTGATGATCGCCGGCGAGTTTCCGCGCGAGCTGAAGAAGACCTTCGAGGCCTGGGAGTCGCAGGGCAACCCGTGGGGGATGCCGGCCGAGCAGCGCGGCGACTGGGCACGCGGGCTCGATGTGCCGGTGCTGACCTGCGCTGCCGACGCAGCCGGGCTCGACTACGTGTTCTACGTCGGCTCGGCGGCCTCGTTCGATCCGCGCGGCCAGAAGATCGCGCGTGCCCTGGTCGCGATCCTGCAGCGTGCGGGCGTGCGCTTTGCCATCCTGGGCGCGCGCGAGGGCTCGACCGGCGAGTCGGCGCGGCGTCTCGGCAACGAGGTGCTTTTTCAACAGTTGGCGCAGAGTCTCATCGCGACGTTCGGCGAACTGGGCGTGACTCGCATCGTCACTTGTGATCCGCATGCATTGAACTCGCTGCGCAACGAGTACCCTGAGTTCGGCGGCCACTACCAAGTGGTGCACCACACGCAATTGATCGCCGAACTGCTCGAACAGGGCCGCATCCAGGTGCGCGAGCAGGCCGCTCGCGTGATCTACCACGACCCGTGTTACCTCGGCCGGCACAACGGCGAGTACGACGCGCCGCGCCGGGTGCTCGCGCAACTGTGCGGCGACCCGCCGCTCGAGTTCGCGCTGTCGCGCGAGAAGTCGATGTGTTGCGGCGCGGGCGGCGGCCGCATGTGGCTCGACGAACGGATCGGCCGCCGCATCAACGTCGTGCGGGTCGAGCAGGCACTGCCCGCGAACCCGGAGATCATCGCCACCGCCTGCCCGTATTGCGCGGTGATGGTCGGCGAGGGGCTGGCCACCTTGCAGGCCGACGCGTCGACACGCACGCTGGATATCGCCGAGTTGGTCGCGCAGTCGCTGTGGCCCGAAACGGCCGCGCCGGTACCGCGCGTCACCACGGAGTCCAAGGCCGTGAGTTGATCTGCGGCAAGTGAGCGCGCTGCCTTCTACCCTACTCTGCCCCGAATCGAACACAGCCACCAGCCGCTGGCGAGGCCATGAATCCCAACGTCATCTTCCTGATGTACCTGCTGGCGATCCTCGGCTTCGTGGCGTTCACGTTGCTGCTCAACCGCGTGCTCGGGCCCAAGCCCGTGTCCAGCGAGATGAAGCTCGAGCCGTTCGAGTGCGGCGCCACGCCGGTGAGCACGCTCAACGTGAAGGCGGTGCCGATCAAGTACTACGCGGTGGCCATCGTGTTCGTGCTGTTCGACCTCGAGACCGTGTTCCTGATCGTGTGGGCGCTGGGCGCACAGCCGCTGACCGGCTTCATGCTGTTCACGCTGGTGCTGTTCGTCGGCTTGCTGGTGCTGATCCTGCTGTACGTCTACAAGGCGCGACTGCTCGAGGCGGTGACGGAGTAACGCATGAACAACCGCACCGTCCCGATTGTCGATGCCAGTGCCACGCGCGCCCGCACCAAGAGCGCGGCGTTCGAATACCTGACGACGCGCAAGGACGAGCTGATCGGCTGGGGCCGCAAGTTCTCGATCTTTCCCTACCCGTTCGTCACCGCCTGCTGCGCGATGGAGTTCATGGCCGTCAGCGCCTCGCCGTACGACACCGACCGCTTCGGCGCCGCGCTGCCGCGCTTCTCGCCGCGCCAGGCCGACCTGCTGATGGTGGTGGGCACGGTCACGCACAAGCAGGCACCGGTGCTGCTGAAGGTCTACGAGCAGATGTGCGAGCCCAAGTGGGTGATGGCCTTCGGCGTCTGCGCCACCAGCGGCGGCTTCTACCAGAACTACGCGGCGCTGCCGGGCATCGACCGCATCATTCCGGTGGACGTCTACGTGCCGGGCTGCCCGCCGCGGCCCGAGATGGTGATCGACGGGATCATGCAGTTGCAAGACAAGATCGCCCGCTCGAGCCACCCGATCATCACCGCGACGTTCTGATCGTGGCCGCCGTCAATCACCCCGCCGTCTTCGAGAGCCTGCAGCGCCTGCCCGGCACGGCCCTCGCGCCCGAGGTCTCGCACGGCGTGCTGGTCTTCCACCTTGCGCCGGCCGAGCTGTTGCCGTTGGTGCAGCGGCTGAAAACGCAGTTCGCGTTCGATGTGCTGCTCGACGTCACTGCGGTCGACTGGCTCGGGCAAACGCCGCGCTTCGAGGTCGTGCACCACTTCTATTCGACCGCGCACAAGTGCCGCGTCAGGTTGAAGACCCGGGTCGACGAGGCCGCGCCGGTGGTCGACTCCCTGGTCGCGCTGTACGGCTCGGCGGCCTTCATCGAGCGCGAGTGCCACGACATGTACGGCATCGCCTTTCACGGCAACGCCGATCTGCGGCCGATCCTGTTGTACGAAGGCTTCGTCGGGCATCCGCTGCGCAAGGACTACCCCAAGCAGCTCGAGCAGCCGCTCGTGCGCTACCGGAATTGACGCGCCGTGGACACCAGCCTGCCCAACCCGGTGCGCTCGATCTTCGACGGTGTGCCGCTGCGCGAGGGCCGCGTCGTCGTCAACATCGGCCCTTCGCACCCGGCCACGCACGGCACCGTGCAGATCATCGCCGAGCTCGATGGCGAACGGGTGCTGCGCACCGACGTGCACTGCGGCTACCTGCACCGCGGCTTCGAGAAGGAGTGCGAGGACCACACCTGGCACAACCTGATCCCCTACGTCGACCGGCTCAACTACGTCTCGGCGCTGGTCAACGACTTCGCCTACTGCGACGCGGTCGAGCAGCTGATGGGCGTGCAGATCACGCCGCGCTGCCGTGTGCTGCGCACCTTGCTGTCGGAGTATTCGCGCATCGTCGACCACCTGACCTGCGTCGCCGCCGGGCTGATGGAGATGGGTGCGATGACGGCTTTTCTCTACCTGGTAATGGTGCGCGACTTCATGTACGAGCACCTCGCCGCGCTCACCGGCGCGCGCGTCACCTACAGCTACGGCCGCATCGGCGGGCTCGCGCGCGACCTGCCCGACGGCTGGCTCGTGCGGCTGGGCGAGATCCTGCTGCAGTACGAAGAGTTCGTCGCTCGCGTGCACACGCTGGTCGATCGCAACCGCATCTTCATCGACCGGCTGCGCAACGTCGGCACGCTCTCCACCGCCGACGCGCTGCACTGGGGTTGCACCGGGCCGATCCTGCGCTCCACCGGCGTGCCGCGCGACCTGCGCAAGGACATGCCGTACCTCGCCTACGGCGAGCTCGACTTCGACGTGCCGGTGGGCATCCAAGGCGACAACTACGACCGCTATTTCGTGCGCATGCGCGAGATGGACGAGTCGGTCTACATGATCCGTCAGCTGATCGAGATGCTCGACGCCAAGGAGAACGCAGGGCCGATCAACGTCGACGACCGGCGCTGCAGCTTCCCCGACAAGGCGCTGGTCTACAGCGAAATCGAGTCGCTGATCAACCACTTCAAGCTGGTGATCGACGGCCCGGTGGTGCCGGCTGGCGAGATCTATTGCGCGCACGAGGCACCGAACGGCGAGCTCGGCTTCTACCTCGTCAGCACCGGCGCCGGCCGGCCGCACAAGGTGCACGTGCGCTCACCGAGCTTCGTGCACATGGGCGTGGCGCACCGCATGCTCGACGGCGGCCAGTACGCCGACGTGGTGCCCACCTTCGGCTCGATCAACATGATCGGCGGGGAGTGCGACCGGTGAAGCACCTGGTCGCCGAATTCGACGCGCTGCGCCGGCGCTATCCAGCGGGGTTCGACTCCTCGCTGGTGCTGCCGTGCCTGCGGCGCATCCAGGAAGACCGCGGCCACGTCGCCGACAGCGACATCGTCGAGCTGGCCGCCTACCTGGGCGTGCAGCGGGTGCAGATCGAAGAGGTGCTCGGCCACTACACGCAGTTCCGCCGCGCGCCGATCGGCCGCTGGCACCTGCAGGCCTGCCACAACGTCTCGTGCTCGATGCGCGGCGCCGAGGCGCTGCTCGACCACCTCGGCCGCAAGCTCGGTGTCGAGCCGGGCCAGACCACGTCCGACGGCCGCTTCACGCTGACGCGCGTGGAGTGCCTGGGCTCGTGCGGCACCGCACCGGTGTTGATGGTCAACGACACGTACCACGAGAGCATGACCCCGGCGCGCGTCGATGCGCTGATCGAAGGGCTGCCGCGATGACCGGCCGCAAGCTGATCATGACCTTCCCGGTCACCTCAACGTCGCACACGCTCGCGGACTACGTGGCGCGCGGCGGCTACGCGACGTTGAAGAAGGTGCTCGCCGGGATGCGCCCCGAGCAGGTGACCAAGGAAGTGACGGCCTCGGGCATCCTCGGCCATGGCGGCGCGGCCTTTCCGGCCGGCCGCAAGTGGGGCGTCATCAAGCTCGAGGATGGTCAGCCGCACTACCTGTGCGCCAACGCCGACGAAGGCGAGCCCGGCACCTTCAAGGACCGCTGGATCCTCGAGCATGCGCCGCACTTGCTGCTCGAATCGATGGCGATCGCGGCCTACGCGCTGCAGGTGCGCCACGCCTTCGTCTACATCCGCGGCGAGTTCGACCTGCCCTACCGCCGCCTCGCCGCGGCGGTGGAAGAGGCGTATGCCGCCGGCTGGCTCGGCGAACGCATTGAAAGCAGCGACTTCAGCTGCGACCTCGTGGTCTACCGCGGCGCCGGCTCCTATGTGTGCGGCGAGGCCTCGGGCCTGTTGACCTCGATCGAAGGCAAGAAGGGCTACCCGCGCAACCGCCCGCCGCGCTTGACCGTGCGCGGGCTGTACCAGCGGCCCACGGTGGTCAACAACGTCGAGACGCTGGCCAACGTGACGGCGATCGTCGCGCGCGGCAGCGCCGCCTTCCGCGAGATCGGCACCGCCAAGAGCCCGGGCACGCAGCTGGTGTCGATCTCCGGGCATGTGCAGCGGCCCGGCGTCTACGAGCTCGAGTACGGCACGCCGCTGGCGCCGTTCATCCACGACACCTGTGGCGGCGTGCTCGGCGGCGTTGGCCTCAAGTGCATCGTGCCCGGCGGCATCTCGACCAAGGTGCTGACCGGCGCCGAGATCGAGGGCCTGACGTACGACCATGCCAGCCTCACCGCGGCCGGCTCGGGTGTCGGCTCGGGCGGCATGATCGTGATCGCCGACGGGACCTGCATGGTGCGGCTGCTGCAGGTGATGCTGCGCTTCTACCACCACGAATCCTGCGGCCAGTGCACGCCGTGCCGCGATGGCATGGGCTGGATGCACCGCATCATCGACCGCATCGTCGCCGGCGATGGCGTCAGCGGCGACATCGAGCAGCTGATCCGCATCTCCAGGGCCAACGACGGCACGACGATCTGCGGCATGGGCGACGCTGCCGGTTACGCCACCATCGGCATCATCGACAAGTTCCGCGACGAGTTCGAGTACTGGATCGCGAACAAACGTTCGCGCTTCGACGGCCGCCTCGAAGTGGCGGAGCAGGCGGTGGCCCATGCCTGAGATCTTCATCGACGGCCGCGCGCTGCAGGCCCGCGACGAGCAGACCGTGATGCAGGTGGCGCGCGAGAACGGCATTCAGATCCCGCACTTCTGCTGGCACCCGCAGCTCTCGGTGCCAGGCAACTGCCGCGTTTGCGTCGTCGAGGTCAAGGCCGCGGCCGACGACAGCGGCTGGGTCGACATCGCCTGCAACATGCCGGTCAGCGCGGGCATGCGCGTGTTCACCGATTCGCAGAAGGTGCGCGCCCGCCGCCAGGAGACGCTGCAGTTCGTGACGCTGAACCATCCGGTCGATTGCGGCATCTGCGACAAGGCCGGCGAGTGCACGCTGCAGGACTACCACTACGCGCACAACGGCGAGCCGTCGATCTCGCGCGAGCCCAAGCACCACGCGACCAAGTTCTTCCCGCTGTCCGAGCGCATCGTGCTCGACAACGAGCGCTGCATCCTGTGCACGCGCTGCGTGCGCTTCACCCACGAGGTCTCGAAGTCGCACGCGCTGGGCGTGCAGCAACGCGGCGACCATTCGCTGATCCGCCCGGTGGAGGATGGCCGCTTCGAGGCCGACCTGTATTCCGACAACGTGATCGACCTGTGCCCGGTCGGCGCACTGCTGTCGCGCCGTTTCCTGCATCAGGCGCGCGTGTGGTACCTGGAGCCGACGCCCTCGGTCTGCCCGGGCTGCGAGCGCGGCTGCGCCATTGACATCTGGCATCGCAAGCGCGAGTGGCGGCTGCAGCGTCTCGACGCCAAGGCCAATGCGCGCATCGACCGCGTCACGCCGCGCGAGAACGCTGCCGTCAACGGCCCGTGGGTCTGCAACAAGGCGCGCGACCTGGTCACCTTCTTCGAGCGCGAACGCGCGACGCAGGCGTTGCTGCACGGCAAGCCGGTGGATCCGTCGTGCGCGTTGGCGCAGGCGCGCGCGCTGATCGCCGCGGCGCGCCATCCGGTGGCGCTGGTCTCGAGCTGGGGCTCCAACGAAGAGCTCGCGGCTTTCGCGCAAATGTTCGGCAACCGCTTTGCGTGCTTCGTGAAGACCGATTGCCGGCCGTCGCCCGGCGAGTGCATCGAAGACGAATTGCTGATCAAGCCCGACAAGAACCCCAACCGCGCCGGCGCACTCGCGCTGTTCCCTGCCCGGCCCGCCACGCTGCCCGACGACACCGATCTGCTGCTCGTCTGGGGCGAGGGCTTCGACGTCGCCGACCTGCCGCGAGCTGCGACGCTGATCGTGCTCGATGCATGGCAGCACCGCGACCACGCGCGCGCCGACGTGCTGCTGCCGATCAGCGTGCAGACCGAGCGCAGCGGCCACTACACCAACTTCGCCGGCGTCGTCAGCGCGTTCGAAGCCTGCTTCGCGAAACCGCCCGGTGTCGCCGATGCGCAGGCGCTGTTCGCCGCACTGGCCACGCCCGCGGTGCTGGAGCTCACACCGTGACCCAGGACCTGCTGGTCTACGTGCTCTACATCGGCTATGCGGTGGGCATGCTGATGACCTTCGGCACGGTGCTGACGTGGGTCGAGCGCAAGCAGGCGGCGGTGATGTCCGATCGCATCGGTGCCAACCGCGCCTACGTGCGCATCCCGTTCACGCAATTCAAGCTGATCTGGCTCGGCCTGTTCCACGGCCTGGCCGACGGCCTGAAGATGCTCGTCAAGGAAGACTTCAAACCGCGCAGCTACGACGCGGTGGCCTACGCGCTGGCGCCCTGGCTGGTGTTCACGCCGGTGCTGCTGGTGTTCGCGGTGATCCCGTTCGGCGGCGTGCTCGAGCCCGGCCGGCTGGTGCCGGCGCTGGCCGGCTGGTACGGCGAGCGCAGCTATCCGATGCAGATCGCGCAGCTCGACGCCGGGTTGCTGATCGTGTTCGCTTTCAGCGGCGTGACGATCATCGGCTCGATGCTCGCCGGCTGGTCGTCGAACAACAAGTTCTCGCTGCTCGGCGGCCTGCGCGCCGGTGCGCAGATGATCTCCTACGAGCTGGTGATGGGGCTCACCGTGATCGGCCTGCTGCTGATCTTCGGCACCGTCGACCTCAACGCGATGGTGCGCCAGCAGTCGGGCGTGGTGTTGGGGTTCCTGCCCGCGTGGGGCGTGGTCTACCAGCCGTTTGCGGCGGTGCTGTTCATGACCGCGGCGATCGCGGAGAACAAGCGCATCCCGTTCGACCTGCCCGAGGCCGAATCGGAGCTGATCGCCGGCTTCTACACCGAATACAGCGCGATGAAGATGGGCCTGTTCATGTTCGCCGAGTTCATCGAGATCGCGATCATCGGCGCGCTGTTCACGACCCTCTTCCTCGGCGGCTACAACCTGCCCTACATGCACGACGGCGGCTTCACGCTGCCCGGCGGCCATTCGATCGCGATGGGCCACGGCGCGGTGGTGGTCACGCAACTGGTCGTCTTTCTCGTCAAGGTGCTGCTGGTGTGCAGCTTCCAGATCCTGGTGCGCTGGTCGCTGCCGCGTTTTCGCTACGACCAGGTGCTGACCTTTGCGTGGAAGTTCGTGCTGCCGCTGGCGCTGATCAACCTGATGGCGACGGCGGTCGTGCTGTGGCTGGTGCAAGGGGCGCCGTCGTGAAGCCGTATCCGCGCAAGCGCTACTGGAACGAGCCGACGCTCGGCCTGTGGGAACGCGCCTACCTGCCCGAGATCCTGCGCGGCCTGGCGCTGACGAGCCGCATCTTCCTGCGCAACATGGCACGCTGGATCAGCGGTCGCAAGGGCGCGCTGACGACCTACTACCCCGAGGAAACGCGCGCCGACTACGCGCCGCGCAACCGCGGCAAGCACGTGCTGACGCAGCGCCCCGACGGCAAGCCGCAATGCGTGGCGTGCAACCTGTGCGCCACCGTCTGCCCGGCCAAGGTGATCGAGATCGAGGCCGGCTTCGACCCGGCCGACACCGCACATCCGACGTTCCCGCTGCGCTTCGAGATCGACTACTCGCGCTGCGTGTTCTGCGGCCTGTGCGTCGAGGCGTGCCCGGAAGACGCCATCCGCATGGTCAAGGAGACGCCGGGCCTGCCCGCGGCCGACCGCCATCGCATGTGGCTGTCGCTCGACGAACTGCTGCACTGGCAGCCCGCGCGCGACGCCGCCAAGCCCTATCCCGCCGCCGACGCGGCCGCACCGCAGCGGAGCCCTCGATGATCGACGCCGTGCTGGGCCACCTCGAGACGTTGCTGCTGCTGATGCTGGCTGGCGGCGCGCTGCTCGGCGCGGCGCTGATGATCGTGCTGCGCCAGCCGATGCGCGTCGCGCTGGCGCTGATCGGCACGATGGTCTGCCTGGCCGGCATCTATGGGCTGCTCGGCATGCACTTCGCGGCCGCCTTCCAGGTGCTGATCTACGTCGGCGCGGTGATGGTCTTCATGGTGTTCGCCATCATGCTGCTCGACGAGCGCGATCCCGGCGCCGAGCGCTTCTCGTGGCTGCTGCTGCCCGGCGCGATCGGGTTCCTGCTGCTGCTGGCGCTGCTGGTCGGCGGCGTCTGGCGTGCGCTGCCCTCGCCGCGCGGCGAGCTCAGTGACGCGGTGTTCGGCATCGGGCGGTTCTCGTCGACGTTCCTGGCCGACTACTGGCTGCACTTCGAGCTGACCTCGGTGCTGCTGGTGGCCGCGGTGGTGGCGGCGGTGGCGGTGATCAACGTCGGGCGGAGATCCGCGCGTGGATAGAACCCAGTTGCTGATCGGCGTGGCGCTGGCGTTGTTCGCGCTCGGCCTGCTCGGCGTGGTCGTGCGCCGCAACGTGCTGGTGATGCTGATGTGCATGGAGTTGATGCTCAACGGCGTCAACCTGAGCCTGGTCGCGTTTGCCCAGCAGACCGGCAATGCGGCCGGCGCGGTGCTGGTGTTTCTGATCTTCGTCGTCGCCGCCGCCGAGATCGCGCTGGCGATACCGATCGTGCTGCTGCTGGCGCGCGACAAGCGCACGCTGGACATCGGCGCCTACAACGACCTCAAGGGTTGACCGTGCTGACGCTCATCGTCTTGCTGCCGCTCGCGGGCTTCCTGCTCAACGGCGTGTTCGCCACCGCGCTCGGCGGCAACCTGGCCGGCAAGCGGTTCGTCTCGGTGGTCGGCTGCGGGCTGCCGTTGGCGTCTTTCGTGCTCGCGGTGGTGGCGCTGTTCACCTTGCGCGGCCAGGGCTTCACGCCGCTGGTGGAGGTGGCCTACCGCTGGGCGCTGATCGGCGACAGCGCGTTCGAGATCTCGTTCTACCTCGACCGCTTGAGCGCCGTGATGGTGTTGATCGTCACCGGCGTCGGCAGCGCGATCCACGTCTACTCGCTCGGCTACATGGCGCACGACAAGGGCTTCGGCCGCTTCTTCGCCTATCTGAACCTGTTCCTGTTCTTCATGCTGCTGCTCGTGCTCGGGCGCTCGATGCTGGTGCTGTTCGTCGGCTGGGAGGGCGTCGGCCTGGCGTCGTACCTGCTGATCGGCTTCTGGTTCGACGACCTCGCCAACGCGCGCGCCGGCAAGAAGGCCTTCGTCGTCAACCGCATCGGCGACGCCGGCTTCCTGCTCGGCATGTTCATGCTCTATCAGGGGCTCGGCACCTTGGAGATGGACCGCATCAACGCCGCCTTCACCGGTGGCACGGCCGCGGCACTGTCGGCCAGCGTCGTGGGCCTGCTGCTGTTCATCGGCGCCACCGGCAAATCGGCGCAGATCCCGCTGCACGTCTGGCTGCCCGACGCGATGGCCGGTCCGACGCCGGTGTCGGCGCTGATCCACGCCGCGACGATGGTGACCGCCGGCGTCTACCTGGTGGCTCGCATGTCGGGCCTCTACCTGCAGGCGCCCGAGGCCTCGGCGGTGATCGCCATCGTCGGCGTGGCGACGGCGTTCTTCGCCGCGACGATCGCGATCGTGCAGACCGACATCAAGAAGGTGCTGGCCTACTCCACCATCTCGCAGCTCGGCTTCATGTTCCTGGCGCTTGGCGTCGGCGCCTACGGCGTCGCGGTGTTCCACCTGCTGACGCACGCCTTCTTCAAGGCGTGCCTGTTCCTCGGCGCCGGCAGCGTGATCCATGCGCTCGGCGGCGAGCAGGACCTGCGCCGCATGGGGGGCCTGGCGCGCCGCATTCCGCTGACCTTCGTCACCTTCGCGGTGGCCACCGCGGCGATCGCCGGCATCCCGCCGCTCGCCGGCTTCTTCTCGAAAGACGAGATCCTGTGGTTCGCCTTCGCCAGCGCGCGCGGCGGCTCGGCGCTGCTGTGGGGCGTGGCTGCCGTGACCGCGCTGATGACCGCGTTCTACATGTTCCGCCTGCTGTGGCTCGCCTTCCTCGTGCCGTCGCGCATGGCGCCCGACGTCGAGCACCACGTGCACGAGTCGCCACCGTCGATGACCGGCGTGCTGGTGTTGCTGGCGCTGCTGTCGGCGATCGGCGGCTTCTTCTCGCTGCCGCACTTCCTGGAGCCGCAACTGCCGCTGCCGGCTGTGCACGAATCGCTGCACGCCCTGGAGACGCCGTTGCTGGTGGTCTCGGTCGTGCTGGCCGCGCTGGGTCTCGCGGGCGCGTGGTTCGTGTTCGGCGCTGGCCCCGCACGCGCCGAGCGACTGCGTGCCGCCTTTGCCAACCTGCACCGCTGGCTGTCGGGCAAGTACTTCATCGACGAGCTGTACGAGCGCGCGATCGGCCGCCCGCTGGTGTGGATCTCGGATCGCATCGTGCTGCGGCTGTCGGATCGTCTGCTGATCGACGGCGCACTGCACGGCGTGGCCGCGCTCGGCCGCTTCGGCGCCGCGGTGCTCGGCCGGCTGCAGAGCGGCAGCCTGCAGCTGTACGCCTGGTTCGTGCTGCTGGGCATCGTCGGCGCGCTGTGGTGGGGGTTGCGCCATGCATGACAGCGCTGTGCTCAATGCGGTGCTGTTCCTGCCGTTGCTCGGCATCGGGCTGCTCTTGCTGGTGGGCGATCGCGATGCGACCACGCGGCGCGTCACGCTGCTGGTGATGCTGGTCCAGCTTGCACTCACCGCCTGGCTGTACGCGCGCTTCGACGGCACCGTCGCCGGCTTGCAGTTCGAAACCCGCGTGCCGTGGATCGCGAGCTGGGGGGTCTCCTACCAGATCGGGCTCGACGGCGCCAACGTGCTGCTGGTGCTGCTGACCGCGTTCCTCGGGCCGCTGGTCGTCGCCGGCGCATTCAGCGCGATCACCCGCGACGTCAAGCTGTTCTACGCGATGGTGCTGTTGATCCAGTTCGCGATGACCGGCACCTTTCTCGCACAGGACCTGTTTCTCTTCTACGTCTTCTGGGAGACGATGCTGATCCCGATGTTCCTGCTGATCGGCATCTGGGGCGGCGCGCGGCGCATCTACGCGACGCTGAAGTTCGTGCTGTACACCGCCTTCGGCAGCGTGTTGATGCTGGCGGCGCTGATCTACCTCGTGTATTCGCTGCAGTCCAGCAGCGGCCTGATCTCGTTCGCGATCGCCGATCTCGTCAAGGCCAAGTTGCCGTTGACGGCGCAGTCGTGGCTGCTGGCGGCTTTCGGTCTCAGCTTCGCGATCAAGGTGCCGATGGTGCCGTTGCACACCTGGCTGCCCGACGCCCATGTCGAAGCGCCGACCGCGGGCTCGGTGATCCTGGCCGGCGTGCTGCTGAAGATGGGCACCTACGGCTTCATGAAGCTCGGCTTCCCGCTGTTCCCCGATGCCACGCAGCTGTTCATGCCCGCGCTGATGGCGTTGGCCGTGCTGTCGATCGTCTACGGCGCGTGCCTGGCGCTGGTGCAGGACGACATCAAGAAGATCATCGCCTACTCGTCGATCAGCCATCTCGGCTACGTGATGCTGGGCCTGTTGAGCCTGGAGCTCGCCGGCATCCAGGGCGCGGTGATCCAGATGGTCAGCCACGGGCTCATCGCGGGCGGGCTGTTCCTGCTGGTCGGCATGATCTACGAGCGCTGCCACACGCGCGAGCTGGCGGCCTACGGCGGACTCGCGAAAGTGCTGCCGGTGTACGCGGTGTTCTTCCTGGTGCTGGCGCTGGCGTCGGTGGGGTTGCCCACGACCAGCGGCTTCACCGGCGAGTTCCTGGTGCTGCTCGGTGCATTCAAGGGCGCGTGGCCGATGTACCAAGCGGGCAACGGCATGCCGCTCGTGCTGGCGGTGACGGCCGTCTCCGGCGTCGTGCTGGGTGCGATGTACATGCTGCGTTTCGCACTCGTCTATCTCTACGGCGCCGCCAAGGCACCGCACCGGCCGATCACCGACCTGGTCTGGCGCGAGAAGGCGATCCTGGTCGCGATCGTCGCAGCGGTGTTCTGGCTCGGCCTGTTCCCGGCCGAGCCGATGCACAAGACCGAGCTCGCCGCCAAGGCCTACCAGCAGCTGGTGACGACGTCGCGCCTGCCCGAGGTGAAGCCATGAGCCGCCGGGCCGCTCCCAAGGCGAATACCGCAGGCCGCAGGCCGGAGGATGCCCAATGATCAGCGCCGACGTCGTGCGCGCGATGATGCCCGAGCACCTGCTGCTGCTCGGCATCGTCGGCGTGATCGCGCTCGACATCGCCGGCCGCGCCGAGCGCTGGGCGTTCGGCTTCGCGCTCGCCTGCGTCGCCATGGCCACGCTGTCGGCGCTCGGCATGGCGGTCGACGGCTACGCCGCGGCGCCCTTCGCCGGGCAGCTTTCGATCGATGGCCCGACCGCGCTGGCGAAAGCCGTGGTGCTGGCGCTGGCGCTGCCGGTGATGCTGATGGCGCGCCCCGAGTTCAAGGGCTGCGAGTTCGCCGCGTTGCTGCTGTCGTCGCTCTACGGCATCGGCCTGCTGCTGTCGGCCGACAGCTTTCTGACGCTGTTCCTCGGCCTGGAGCTGATGTCGCTGCCGGTCTACGTGCTGGTGCTGCTGGCCTATCGACGGCCACAGAGCGCCGAGGCGGCGCTGAAGTACCTGGTGCTCGGCGGCGCGGCCAGCGCGATGCTGTTGATGGGCGCCTCGCTCATCTACGGCAGCAGCGGTTCGCTGTCGAGCAGCGGCTTCGCCGCAGCGTTGGGTTCATCGGATGCAATGGTGCGTGCCGGCGTCGTGCTGGTGATGCTGGCGTTCTTCCTGAAGTCGGCGATCGTGCCGTTCCACGGCTGGGCGCCCGATGCCTACGAGGGTGCGAGCGTGCCGGTGACCGCCTTCATGGCGGTGCTGGTCAAGGCCGGCCTGATGCTCGCGCTGGTGCGGCTGCTCGGCAGCGCGCAGCTCGCCTCGCCGATGCTCGAGTTGGTGGCGCTGCTGCCGCTGGCCTCGATTGTCTGGGGCAACCTGGCCGCCATGCGCCAGCCGCACCTGCGCCGCATGATCGCGTACAGCTCGATTGCGCACGCCGGCTACCTGTTCTTTGCGCTGCTCGGCGACGCGGCGACGCGACTGCAGGCGGTGGTGTTCTACGTCGCGGCCTACGGGTTGCTGAACCTGCTCGCCTTTGCCGCGCTGCCAGCCGCAGCCGACGACCAGGAGCGTGATCGCCTCGACAACCTGCAGGGGCTGTTCCACCGCGCACCGTTCGCCGCGCTGATGATCGGGCTGGCGATGCTGTCGCTGGCCGGCATCCCGCCGCTACCCGGCTTCGTCGCCAAGTTCCTGATCTTCCGCAACGTGATGGCCGCCGGGCACACCGGTTATGCGGTCGCCGGCCTGGTGGCCAGCTACATCGGCATCTACTTCTACCTGCGCGTGATCCAGCTGATGTTCATGAGCCCCGATGCCCGCATCGCCGCCACCGTGTCGACGCGCGGCGCAGCGATCGCCAGCGTCGCGTGCCTGGCGGGCACGTTGCTGCTCGCGGTGTTTCCGGGCTGGTTGATCGCGCGACTTTGATTCGCCGCGCGAAGACGCGCAAGCAGCGCGTGCGACGGAGTTGTTCATTGTCAAGCCGAGCGTGCGGCCGCGGCTGCCCAATTCGATCGACACGGCAGCACGTCGCATCACGACGTTCTTCTTCAACGAACCACGCGGCCGAGGAGGCAAGCCATGAAGAGATCCCTGCCATCGATCACCTTGCTGGCGCTCGCTGCCGGCGGCGCCGCATTGCTGGCCGCCTGCGCCACGCGCGAGGAATCGGTGCCCGCCAACGTGCTGCTGGCCGCACGCGTGGCCACACCGCCCACGCTCGACGGCCTGGCCAACGACGCCGCATGGGCCGGTGCCCGCGCGCTGAAGGTGTCGATGGCCGATGGCATGAACTTCGCCGACGGCAAGGGCGCCACCACGGGCACGCTGAAGGCCGTGGTCAACGGCGACCACGTCTACTTCCTGATCCAGTATGCCGACCCGACGCAATCGGTGCGCCGCGGGCCGTACCAGAAGCAGGCCGACGGCTCGTGGAAGAAGCTGAAGGATCCGAAGGACAAGGGTGGCGACGACAACGTCTACTACGAAGACAAGTGGGCGATGATCTGGAACATCGACAATTCGATGGCGCGCTTCGACGAAAGGGGTTGCGCGGTGGCGTGCCACGTGGGTGAAGGCAAGCCGTTCGGCAACAAGTACCTCGCCCGCGAAGGACAGCTCGGCGACATGTGGCACATGAAGAACATGCGCACCGGGCCGCTCGGCAAGGTCGACGATCAGTACCTCGACCACACGCGCTACGACGCCAAGAATTCGCCCAACGCCGGCCGCAAGAGCGACCCGGGTGGCCCCGAGTACAAGGGCTTCGACCTGGTCGACGGCAAGCCGCAGTTCATGAACCGCGACGGCAAGGCCGGCAACGACGGCGGCACCTACTTCGTCGTCGACGGCACCCAGGTCCCGTTCGACGACAGCAAGTTCAAGGCGGGCGACGAAGTGGCCTCGTACCTGATCTTTGCGCTCAAGGGCGACCGCGCCGACATCGACGTCGCGTCGCGTTGGTCGAACGGCGTATGGACCTCCGAGGTGCGCCGCAAGCTCGTGACGGGCAGCAAGTTCGACGTGCAATTCAAGGACCTGAGCGCAGCCTACGGCTTCGGCTTCGCGGCGTTCGACAACGCCCAGGTGCAGCACGCCACCTCCGACGAGCCACTGGTCCTGCGGTTCGCCAAGTAGGGCCTGTTCACACCACGCGCGGGGCTCAGGTTCCCGCGCGCCGGGCTTCGGGCGAGTACAGGTCGAGCAACTGCACGCGCGTGGCGCGCAGCCGCTCGGACACCACCCCCATCAGCTGGAGCATGAACGCCAAACCGAACTCGGGGTTGGCGTGGAACGTGCCGAGCAGCTGCTCGCCTTCGAAGGCCAGTGCGGTCACGGCGGTCAGTGCGCGTGCCTGAAAGTGCTTGCCCGCGTGCGGCAGCACGGCGGACCAGTCGAGTTCGTCGCCCTCGTAGAGCGTCTGCACGCGCAGCAACTGGCCCGGCTGCTCGAGTTCGAGCGACACCATGCCGCGGCCGATCAGGTAGAACACCGAGTATTCGTCGCCCTCGTGGAAGATGATCTGGCCGGCGTCGAAGTGCACCGGCTTGGCGAGCGCGGCCAACAACGCTTTGTGTTCGGACGTGAACTGGGCGACGAATGGATGCGCCTCCAGCACTTTCAATAGATCGGTCATCGGCGCATCGCTCCGCAATGGGGGTCGAATCGATTCTGCGCCACGGCGCAGCGCGCGCATTGATCGACGGCAAGGCGCGCGGTCATTTGGGAATCATGCCGAGTTGCTGCGGCAGCCAAATCGACAACGGCGGCCAGTAGGTGACGATGACGAGGAACACCAGCATCGTCAGCAACCAAGGCCAGGTCGCGATGGTCAGCTCGGTGATGCCCATCTTGGTGATCCCTGAGGCGACGTAGAGGTTCAGCCCGACCGGCGGGTGGCACATGCCGACTTCCATGTTGACGACCATCAGGATGCCGAAGTGCACCGGGTCGATGCCCAGCTTGACCGCGATCGGGAACAGGATCGGCGCCAGGATCAGCACGATCGACGACGGCTCCATGAAATTGCCCGCCGCCAGCAGCAGCACGTTGGCGATCAGCAGGAAGCCGATCACGCCGACCCCGGTGCCGATCATCGCGTCGGCCATCGCCTGCGGGATGTTCTCGTGCGTCATCAGGAACGAGAACAGCACCGCGTTGGTGATGATGTAGAGCAGCATCGCGCTCATGTTGGCCGACGACAGCAGCACCCGCGGCACGTCCTTGATGCCGAGATCCTTGTAGATGAAAACCGCGGTGATGAAGGCCCATACCGCGCTCACCGCAGCGGCCTCGGTCGGCGTGAACAGGCCGCTGTAGATGCCGCCCATCACGATGACGATCAGCAGCAGACCCCAGATCGACTCGCGCAAGGCCTTGAGGCGCTCGGGCCAGGTCGCGCGGCGCAGGCGCGGATAGTTGTTGCTGCGGGCGCGGTACCAGGTGGTGATGCCGAGCATGATCGCCAGCACGATGCCGGGAATGATGCCGGCCATGAACAGCGCACCGACCGACGTGTTGGTCGACACCGAGTACATCACCATCACGATCGACGGCGGGATCAGGATGCCGAGCGCGCCCGAGGTCGTGATCACGCCGGCACCGAAGCGCTTCGGGAAACCGGCCTTGACCATCGCCGGCAGCAGGATCGAGCCGATCGCCACCACGGTGGCGGGCGACGACCCCGACACCGCGGCAAAGAGCGCGCACGCCAGCACGCCGCCGAGCCCCAGGCCGCCGTGCCAATGCCCGACCATCGAGGTGGCGAAGCGGATCATGCGTTTCGCAACACCGCCGTGGGTGAGAAAGTTGCCCGCCAGGATGAAGAACGGGATCGCCATGATCTCGAACTTCTCGATGCCGGTGAACAGCTTCAGCGCCACCGACTCGATCGGCACCTGGGTCATGAAGAACAGGAACGACAGCACCGTCAGGCCGAGCGAGATCGAGATCGGCATCCCGGTCAGCATCAGCACCACCAGCAGCGCGAAGATGATCGCGGCGTTCATCGCTTGGCCTTTCCGTTGCTGCGGCCGCCGCCATCGCCGGTCGGTGTCGGGCGGGAGCAACGGCGGCGCATCCTGCGGATGCAGGTCGTCAGCCATCCGATAGATGCGGTCTTCGGCACCGGGCAACGGCGTGTCTTCCTCGCCGAGGCCCTCGACATGGCCATGGTCGTGGTGCGGCAGTTCGCCGGTGCGCAGGAAGGTCCAGTTGACCTGCAGGAAACGCAGGCACATCAGGTACGAGCCGAGCGGCACCGCGGAGTAGACGATCCAGGTCGGCACCTCGAGGTCGGGCGTCGTCGGGCCCTCGGGCAGATCGCCGGTGGCCAGACCGAGCCAGGTGAAGATCGCCTGGTGGGCGCCGTTCTCCCACACGAAGCGCGCGCCGAGCGTGCCGACGATGCCGGTGAAGAGCGCGCCGGCGGCCAGGCCGAAGACGATGAAGCCGCCGCGCGTGCGCGCGTCGAGCCGGTTGATCATCACGTCGACGCCGACGTGGATGCCGGTGCGTACGCCATAGGCGGCGCCGAACTTGGCCATCCAGACGAACATGATGATGCACAGCTCCTGCGCCCAGCCGAAATTCAGGCCGAGCAGCCAATCCTGCACGCCGGGGATCGCAAAGCCGGTGCTGTAGCGATGCAGCACGGCGGCGAAGATGATCAACGTCGCCGTGCCCATCAGCAGGCTGATAAACCACTCTTCGAGGTGGTCGAGGGCTCTCATCGCCAGCTGCGGCTCAGAGCTTGTCGAGTTCGAAGCCGGTCTCCCGGTAGACCTCGGCCAGGGTCTCCTTGCCGACGCGCGACTCCATGTCCTTGTGCACCTTGGCCATCGCTTTCTTCAGCGCCAGCCGCTCTTGCGGGGACAGCGTGACGATCTGCGTCTTGCCCGACTTCTTGACGTTCTCGAGCGCTTGATCGTTCTCTTCGCGCGCGATCTTGTTGGCGTACTCGGTGGACTCCTTCATCGCCTGCTCGAGCGCACCGCGCACATCGGGTGCCAGCGCGTCCCAGAACTTCTTGTTCGTGATCACCGCGTAACCGAGGTAGCCGTGCTCGGTCAGCGTGACGACCTTCTGCACCTCGTGCATCTTCTGCGTGTAGAGGTTGGAGTGCGGGTTCTCGGTGCCGTCGACCACGCCGGTCTGCAGCGCCTGGTAGACCTCGGAGAACGCCAGCACCTGCGGCAGTGCGCCGACCGCGCGCATCTGCGCCTCGAGCACCTTCGACGACTGGATGCGCATCTTCATGCCCTTGAAATCGTCGGCTGTGCGCAGCGGCTTGTTGGCCGACATCGACTTGAAGCCGTTGTCCCAGAACGCCAGGCCACGGATGCCTTTGGCTTCCAGCTTGGCGAGCAGCCCTTTGCCGACGGGCCCTTGCGTCACCTTGTGCAGCTCCCCGTAATTGTCGAAGATGAACGGCAGGTCGAAGACCTCGAACTCCTTGACGCCGAGCGGGCCAAACTTGGCCAATGACGGCGCCAGCATCTGCACCGCGCCGAGCTGCAGCGCCTCGAGCTCCTCCTTGTCCTTGTAGAGCGTCGAGTTGCCGTAGACCTCGACCTTGACCTTGCCTTTGGTGAGCTCGGCAGCGCGCTTGGCGAAGAACTCGGCGGCCTTGCCTTTCGGGGTGTCGTTGGCGACGACGTGGCTGAACTTGATCGCCAGCGGCGCCTGGCCGAACACGGGTGTGCCGAGCCCGAGCGCGGCAGCGGCCAGCAACAGTTCGCGACGCTGAGTCAGTGGGGTGTTCATGGCTTCTCCTTGGGTCTGCGGGATGTCGCGCCGCTACAGGCCGATGCGGGCCATCTTGCGGCGCAGGGATGCGATCTGGGTCGACAGCGGCAGCTGCTTCGGACAGACGTCGTGACGCGCCAGCAGCGACATGCAGCCGAACACGCCGTCGTCGTCGCCGATCAGCTCGTAGAACGCGTCGCCGCCGCGGCTGTCGCGCGGGTCCCCAAGCGAAAGCGGACGATCTTGTTCAACCCGACCGCGCCGACGAAGTCGGCTCGTGCGTGGGGCAGGCACCGCGCCCAACGGGTGTCGACGCAGCAGTTGATCCAAGCGGATGTCTCCGAGGGTTCGTTTTGGTTCTACCTGTCCGCAGTGTTGGCTGCGCCGGTGAAGCGGCCCTTGCGAAATGTCAAGGCGTCGTTCTGCAAAGGCGCCACGCTTCGCGCAAACCCATGACAGCCACTGATGGCCACAGGAGCAGCGCCATGCAAGACAACGCTTCAAGAAGCCTGCGCGAGCAGGTGCCGGCCTGGTTTCCGCGCGGCATCGCGTTGCTGCACGACCCAACGCTGAACAAGGGCACCGCGTTCAGTCATGCCGAGCGTGACCTGCTGGGCCTGACGGGGCTGCTGCCGCCGCACGTGGCGACGCAGGACGAACAGGTGGCGAGGGTGCTCGAGAACTTCCACCGTTTGTCCACGCCGCTGGAGAAATACATCTTCCTGACCTCGCTGCACGACCGCAACGAGGCGCTGTTCTTCCGCGTCGTGACCGACAACCCCGACGAGATGATGCCGATCATCTACACGCCGACCGTGGGCCTGGCGTGCCAGAAGTTCGGCCACATCTTTCAACGCCCGCGCGGCGTGTTCGTCACCGCCGACAACCGCGGCCAGATCCGGCAGCTTCTGCGCAATTGGCCCTACCGCGCCGTCGCGATGATCGTGGTGACCGACGGCGAGCGCATCCTCGGCCTCGGCGACCTCGGCTCCAGCGGCATGGGCATTCCGGTGGGCAAGCTCTCGCTGTATGCAGCCTGCGCGGGCCTGTGGCCGACGCAGTGCCTGCCGGTGATGCTCGATGTCGGCACCAACAACGTCGAGCTGCGCGAAGACCCGTTGTACCTGGGGTTGCGGCAACCGCGCCTGACCGGTGCCGCCTACGACGAACTGGTCGACGAGTTTGTCACTGCGGCCAACGACGTGTTCCCGGGTGTGGTCGTGCAGTTCGAAGACTTTGCCAATCACAACGCGTTCCGCCTGCTCGAGAAGTACCGCGACCGCATCTGCACCTTCAACGACGACATCCAGGGCACCGCCGCCGTCGCCCTGGCGGGCCTGTACTCGGCGATGCGCGTGACCGGCGGCACCCTGGCGCAACAGCGCGTGCTCTTTCTCGGCGCAGGTGAAGCCGCGACCGGCATCGCCGATCTCATCGCTGCCGATCTCGCCGCCGGCGGCATGGCACCGGCGGTAGCACGCAGCAACTGCTGGCTTTTCGACTCCAAGGGGCTGGTGGTCGCGGGTCGCGGCGAGCTGGCGCTCCACAAGCAACCCTACGCCCACGAACACGCGCCGCAGTCGGACTTCGTGGCGGCGATTCGAGCCCTCAAGCCGACCGCAGTGATCGGCGTGGCCGCCTCTGGCGGCGCCTTCACGCGCGAAGTGCTCGGCACGATGAGCGAGCTGAACCGCCGGCCGATCGTCTTCGCGCTGTCGAACCCGACATCGAAAGCGGAGTGCACTGCGCAGCAGGCCTACGAGTGGAGCGACGGGCGCGCGCTGTTCGCCTGCGGTAGTCCGTTCGACCCGGTGACCTGGGGCGGCGCCACCTTCGTGCCGCGCCAGGGCAACAACTCCTACATCTTCCCCGGGCTCGGACTCGGAGCCGTAGCGGTGAAAGCACGCCGCATCACCGACGCGATGTTCCTCGCCGCGGCGCGCGCGCTGGCCGAGCAGGTGACGCCCGAGGATCTCGCGCAGGGCAGCCTGTACCCGCCGCTGTCGCAGGTCCGCAGCGTGTCGGCACACATCGCTGCGGCGGTGGCCGAAGTGGCGTTCACGCAAGGCCATGCGACGATCCCGAAGCCACCGGACCTGATGGCGCACGTGCGCTCATGCATGTACGAGCCACGCTACGAGTCCTTCGCCTGACGCCATGTTCTGGGCGGGTTGGTTTGGCGTTCCAGACCAAACCCATGCGCAACGCCGTCCATCGGCCGCCAGGCGTCACGAACGCGGCAGTCTGCGCACCAGCGCCACCACGCCGGGTTCGCGCGGCTTGTCGGCATCGACCTCAAAGCCGCAGTGCCGCGCCAGTTCGAGCATCGCAGTGTTCTCGTGCAGCACGACGCCGGTGATGCGCTGCAGCCCTTGAGCGACGGCATAGCGCTCGAGCTTGCCCAGCAGCAGCCGCCCCAGGCCGCGGCCCTTCAGGTCGGAGCGCACGACGATGGCGAACTCGGCCTCGACGTTGTCAGGGTCCGAAATCGCGCGCACGGTGCCGATCGTCTCGGGCTGGCCATCGGGCCCGCGCCGCTCGGCGATGAACGCCATCTCGCGTGCATAGTCGATCTGCGTCAGGCGTGCCAGCTCGCTGCGCGGCAGCGAACGCCGCGGGGTGAACACGCGCATGCGCACGTCATCCGGACTGAGGCTTTCGATGAATCGGAGATGCTGGCCTTCATCTTCCGGGCGGATCGGCCGCACGGTGAGCGGCCCGCCGTGCCACTGCACCACGTCGACCAGCTCCTGCGGGTACGGGCGGATCGCGAAGCGCGACGCGCCTGCCATCGCACGCGCATCGACGCGCACGCGCACGTCGAGCGCGATCACGCCGCGCGCATCGGCCAGCAACGGGTTGATGTCGAGCTCGGCGAGCTGCGGCAGATCGGCCAGCATCGTCGAAACGGCCACCAGCACGTCGGTCACGGCATCGAGCTGCGCGGGCGGCCGGTTGCGATAGCCCGCCAGCAACCTGGCCACGCGCGTGCGCGACACGAGCTCGCGCGCCAGTGCGCTGTTGAGCGGCGGCAGCGCCACCGCGCGGTCGCCGATCACCTCGACCGCGATGCCGCCCTGGCCGAACAGCAGCACCGGGCCGAACACGGCATCGACGCTGGCGCCGACAATCAGCTCGTGCGCGTCGGGGCGCTCGACCATCGTCTGCACCACCAGGCCGTCGATGCGCGCGTCAGGGCGCTGCGCGGCCACCTGCGCCAGCATCTCGCGCGCCGCGCGCGCCACGTCGGCCTCGTCGCGCAGGCGCAGGCGCACGCCGCCGACCTCGCTCTTGTGCGTGATGTCGGGCGACAGCAGCTTGAGCGCCACCGGGCAGCCGATGCGGTGCGCCGCTTCGACCGCGGCGGCCTCGCTGGCGGCAACCGTCAGCGACTCGACGGTCGGAATGCCGTAGTTGCGCAGCAGCGCCGTGGTTTCGCGCTCATTCAGCCAGTCACGCCCTTGCTTCAGCGCGCCATCGAGCATCGCGCGCGCGGCTGCGGCGTCGGCGCTGCGACCTGGCGGCGCCGCGGTCGGCGCCTCGAGCAGTTGCTCTTGATTGCGGCGGTAGGTGCGCAGCAGCGCGAACGCGCGCACCGCTTCCTCCGGCGTGGCGTAGTCGGCGACCCCAGCCTGCGCGAACAGCGTGCGCGCGTGCGCCACCGCGGTGTCGCCGAGCCAGCAGCTCATCACGCGGTCGCGCGCCTGCGCGGCCAGCGTCACGCAGGCGCGCGCGATGTCGGCGCTCGGCACGATGGCGGTCGGCGCATGCATGAACAGCACCGCACCGCTGTCGGCGTCGTCGAGCAGCGCCTGCAGCGTGGCGACGTAGCGCTCGACCGGCGCATCGCCGATCAGGTCAATCGGGTTGCCGCGCGACCAGTTCGGCGGCAGCACGGCGTCGAGCCGTTGCAGCAACGCCGCGCCGGGTTCGTGCAGCGTCACGTCCATGCGCGCTGCCGCGTCGGCGGCCATCACGCCGCCACCGCCGCCGTTGGTCATCACGGTCAGCACCTCGCTGCGGTTGTCGCGAAAGCGAGCCAGCGTCTGCGCCGCGGTGAACAACTCGTGCAGCGTGTCCACGCGAAGCATGCCGGCGCGGCGGATCGCGGCGTCGAACACGATGTCGGAACCGGCCAGCGCGCCGGTGTGCGACGCCGCGGCACGCACGCCCTGACCCGCACGCCCGGCCTTGACGACGATCACCGGCTTGTTGCGCGCCGCCGCGCGCGCCGCCGACATGAATTTTCTCGGCGCCTCGATGCTCTCGATGTACAGCAGGATCGCGCGCGTCGCGGCGTCGCTGCCCAGGTGATCGAGCAGATCGCCGAAGTCGACGTCGATGCGCTCGCCGAGCGACACCACGTGCGAGAAACCGATGCCGCGCGCGTTGGCCCAATCGATCATCGCGGTGGCGAGTGCGCCCGATTGCGACACGAATGCCAGGTCACCGGCCAGCGCGTCGGCATGCGCGAACGTGGCGTTGAGGCCCAGGCGCGGCGTCATCAGGCCGAGGCAGTTGGGGCCGAGCAGGCGCAGCACGTGCGGCCGTGCCGCATCGAGGCACGCCTGCTTCTGCGCGGCAGTGAGCCCCGCGGTCAGCACCACCGCGGCCCGGGTGCCGCTGGCGCCGAGCTCGGCGATGATCTTTGGCACCGTATCGGGCGGCGTGCACACCACCGCGAGGTCGGGCGGCTCGGGCAGATCGGCGATGCGCGCAAAGGTGCGTTCGCCATCGAGCGCGGCGTGCTTCGGGTTGACCGCGCGCACCGTGCCCTCGAACGCGCCGCCGCGCAAGTTGTGCCACACCGTGGCGCCCACGCTGCCTGGGCGCGGCGAGGCACCGACCAGAGCCACCGAGTGCGGAGTGAGCAGGCGATCGAGGTGGCGAACGGTCATGGGCAGTGGTATTTGCCGTTCACCGTGCCCGCGCGACAGCGTCCTTGCGCTCCTGCGCCTGCTGGCATGCGAGGCACAGCTCGGCAGCCGGCTGCGCCAACAACCGCTTGATCGGGATCGGCGTGCCGCACTCGAGGCAATCGCCATACCCACCGTGGTCGAGGCGACTGAGCGCACGCTCGATGCGTGCCAATTCGCCCCAGTCACGCTGCTCCTCGGCGTCGGCAAGTGCGCTGGTCTGCTCGGATTCGGCTTGATCCTTGCGGTCGATCACGCCGCTCAACGTCGCATCGCTGCGCGCCGACTGTGCGCCGCGGATGTCGCGACGCAAGTCGCGCAAACGGTACTCCAGCAGGTCGCGCAGCACCTTCAGGTGATTCTGTGTCCCAAAGTCCATCGCTTGTCCTATGCTACGCCGCCGCACCGCGCGGCTGACTGGATTGTCGGCACCGGGTCACGCAGCGACTTGCGCTTTCGCAAAGGGCATGGGCCGCATCGGCTCTGCAATGCGCAGAGTGCAAGCCAAGAAGAAATCGGACATCGAGGTGCCTGCGACGGCGACGCCCCATGACCCTCTCGGCGACCCGTCGCTGCTGGACGCCGCAGCGGTGGCCGCGGCGCTCGACACCGATCTGCAACGCGGGCTCGGCGCCGCCGAGGCGGCGGCGCGCCTGAGCCGAGATGGCCCCAACGAGCTGCGTGCCGAGCCGCGCCGGCCGACCTGGCGTCGCATCCTCGCGCAGCTGCAGGATCCGCTGGTCTACCTGCTGCTTGCCGCGGTGGCGGTGGCGCTCGTCGCCTGGGCGATCGAAGGCCGGCACAGCGTACCGGTGGATGCGATCGTCATCGCGCTCGTCGTCGCGCTCAATGCTGCGCTCGGCTATGCGCAGGAGGTCAAGGCCGAGAACGCGGTGGCCGCCCTGGCCGCCATGACGGCGGCCACCTGTGCGGTGGTGCGCGATGGGCAGGTGCAGCGCATCACGAGCGCGCAGCTCGTGCGCGGCGACCTGATGGAGCTCGCCGAGGGCGATCTGGTCGGCGCCGATGCGCGCCTGGTGCACGCCGCCGCATTGCGCGTGCAGGAAGCCTCGCTCACCGGCGAGAGCGAGCCGGTGCTGAAGGACACGGCCACGCTGCCGACGCCGGCGCCGCTCGGCGAACGGCTCAACATGGTTTTCAAGGGCACTGCCGTCGCGCAGGGCCATGCCCGGGCGGTGATCACCGCGACCGGCATGGCCACCGAGGTCGGCTCCATCGCCGGCATGCTCGACGCCACCGCCGAGGAACGCACGCCGCTGCAAAAGGAGATCAGCCGCATCGGACGCATGCTGGGCGCCGCCGTGGTCGTGATCGCCATCGTCGTCGTGGTCACGATCCTCCTCGTGTCGGACATCCGCACCGCGTCGCAGGTGATCACCGTGCTGCTGCTCGGCGTGTCGCTCGCGGTGGCGGCGGTGCCGGAGGGACTGCCGGCGATCCTGTCGGTGGTGTTGGCGATCGGCGTGCAGCGCATGGCGCGGCGCAACGCGATCGTGAAGAACCTGTCGTCTGTGGAGACGCTGGGTTCGGCCAGCGTGATCTGCTCAGACAAGACCGGCACGCTGACCCGCTCGGAGATGACCATCCAGCGCGTCGCCACCTCCTCGGGCAACACGCGCATCACCGGTGTGGGCTACGCGCCGCATGGCACGGTGGAGCATGAGGGGAGCGAGATCGGCTTGGGGCCGCTGCGCGACGAGCACATCGTCGTGCTCAGCGGCGGCAGCCTGGCCGGCAATGCCCAACTGCGCCAAACCGAAGACGGCACATGGGAGATCCAGGGCGATCCGACCGAGGCCGCTTTTCTCGTTGCCGAGCGCAAGCTCGGGGTCACCGAGCGGCGGCGCAGCCGCTTCGAGCGCATCGGCGAGATTTCGTTCACCTCGGAACGCAAGATGATGTCGACGATCGCGCGCGACGGCGAGCGCGGCGGCGAGGTGGTGCTGATCACCAAAGGCGCGCCCGACGTTCTGATCGATCGCTGCACGCGCGCGCGCGTCGGCAAGGACGTCGTGGCGTTGGACGGCGCGCTGCGTGCACGCGCGCTGGCCAACGCGGCCCGTCTCGGCGACGAGGCCCTGCGCACGCTGGCGGTTGCCTACCGTCCGCTGGCGCCACACGAAGTCGAAAGACCCGCGCCGCATCTCGAGCGCGACCTGATCTTCGTCGGCACGGTCGGCATCATCGATCCGCCCCGGCCCGAGGCCGCCGTGGCCATTCGCGACGCGCGCCGGGCCGGCATCCGCGTGCTGATGATCACCGGCGACCATCCGCACACGGCGGCGCGCATCGCCGCCGATCTCGGCATCGTCGAGCCGGGCGCCAAGGCATTGACCGGGACCGAACTCGACGCGCTCGACATGCCGGGCCTTGCCGCAGCGGTGCGCGAGACGTCGGTCTACGCCCGCGTGGCGCCGGTGCACAAGCTGCGCATCGTCGATGCGCTGCAAGCCGACGGCAACATCGTCGCGATGACGGGCGACGGCGTCAACGACGCGCCAGCGCTGAAGTCGGCCGACATCGGCATAGCAATGGGCATCACCGGCACCGAGGTGACCAAACAGGCCGCCAAGATGATCCTCGCCGACGACAACTTCGCCACCATCATCGAGGCGGTGCGCGAAGGGCGTGTGATCTTCGACAACATCCGCAAGTTCCTGCGCTATCTGTTGTCGTCCAACATGGGCGAGGTGCTGACGGTTTTCTTCGGCGTGGTCGGTGCCGGCGTCATCGGCCTCGAGGGCAACGGCGAAGCCATCGTGCTGCCGCTGCTGGCCACGCAGATCCTGTGGATCAACCTGATCACCGACTCGGGGCCCGCGTTGGCGGTGGGCGTGGACCCGCAGACCGAGGACGTGATGACGCGCAAGCCGCGGCGGTTGACCGACCGGGCGATCGATGCCCGCATGTGGATCGACGTGATGTCCACTGGACTGGTGATGGCGCTGGCCACACTGCTCACGCTCGACCTGCAGCTGCCTGGCGGCCTGATAGAGGGCACTGAGAGCCTGCCCGGCGCGCGCACGGCCGCGTTCACGACCTTGGTGCTGGCGCAACTCTTCAATTGCTTCAGCGCGCGCTCGGAAACGACGAGCGCCTTTCGGTACCTGTTCGTCAACCGCTGGCTATGGGGCGCAATCGCTGCATCGCTGCTGCTGCAGGTCGCGGTGGTCCACACCCCGTGGCTCAACACCGCGTTCGGCACCGTGCCGCTCACGGTCGGCCAATGGGCGGGCTGCGCAGCGATGGCGAGCGCGGTGCTCTGGGCCAGCGAGCTGCGCAAGCTGCTGCACCGCAGGCAACGGCGGCATGTGCTGGCTTGAGCTTTCGCAAGGCCCGCCGCCGCAGCGCTGTCTACAGTGGTTGCATGAAGGTGCTCGCGGTCTCTTACTCGTACACGGGCCGGTGCCGAAAGCTGCGCCAGGCACTGGCGGCGCGGCTGGGCTGGGCTGAAGGCGAGATCACCGACAAGTCCCCGGGGCGCGCAGCTTGGCGTTGCATCCTCGACTCGCTTCTGCGCCGCAGACCGCGCATTCGCTACACCGGTCCGGCGCTCGACAACTTCGACGCCGTGGTGCTGATCGCGCCGATCTGGGCGCAGAGGGTCGCGTCGCCGATGCGCAGCTTCGTCGGCGACCGGTGGCCGCGGATACCGACAGTTGCGCTGGTGTCGGTCATGGGTGGCGACGGCGCGCCCGATGCGTTGGCCGAGGTGACACGCCTGTTGGGGCAGGCGCCGTCGGTGTCCGCGACGTTTACGCAGCGCGAGATCGACGACGGCAGCTTTGCCCGACAAATCGAGGCGCTCGGCCGCTTTGTCGAGCAGGCACGCGATGCGGCAAGCGTGTCGCACGACGCCGTTCTAGCCCCGAAAGCAGCATGACGACCAAAACGAGGACCCCATGACAGCCAAGCTTCTGATCCCTGTCGACGACTCCGAGATTGCGCAGCGCGCGATCGACTTCGCGGCGCAACACCAGAGCACCGACAACCCGCCCGAAGTGGTGTTGATCAATGTGCGCAGAGACCCGGAGTTCCACGGCGAGATCTCGGCGCAGGGCTACGAACTGCTGGAGCGCGTGAAGCGCGATCACCAGGAACGCGTGCTGGCCAAGTCGCTCGCCTACGCCGAGCGCAGCGGGCTGAAGAACGTCACCGTCGCAGCCGCGCAGGGCTCGCCGGGCGACGAGATCGTGCGCGCCGCCAAGCAGCGTGGCGTCGACCACATCCTGATGGGCACCCATGGGCGCGGCAGCATGGGCGGTCTGCTGCTCGGCTCGGTGGCGCACCGTGTGCTCCATCTGGCGCCGATGCCGGTGACGCTGGTGAAGTAGCGCCGGCCTGCTCGGGCCCAACGATGGCCAATTGCGCCCCATGGGCGACATTCGCAAGGGCACGGCCGAGTTCTGAACTTTCGCGACGCCGGCCCGCCAGCGCATTCATGGACTCGATCTCGCAAGAAGGCACCGAAGAACGATCGGACCATGAGCACGACTCGGAACGGCCTTATCGTCGCCGTGCTTTGCGCGCTCACCATTTCATGCTGGTGGGTCATCCGCGAATACCGGCGCGACCTCGGTCTCGCGCACGAGCGCGTCTCGGTTGGCTCCGTCGTGCAAACACCGTGCGGCCAGATCGAATACGCGAGTTCCGGCGACGGACCACCTGTGCTGGTCGTGCACGGGGCTGGCGGCGGATTCGATCAGGGAATGGCGTTCGCACAACCTCTGGTTGCGCAAGGATTTCGTGTCGTCGCGATGTCGCGCTTCGGATACCTGCGCACGCCCTTGCCGAACGATGCCTCTGCTGAAGCGCAGGCAGACGCACATGCATGCCTGTTGGACGCGTTGAAGATCGCCCGAACGGCGGTTGTCGGCGCCTCGGCTGGTGCACCTTCTTCGATGCAGTTCGCGCTGCGTCACCCCAAGCGCTGCGCAGCGCTTGTTCTCTTGGTGCCCGCGGCGTACGTCCCGCGCGAATCGAATGGCCCTTCGCTGAATGCTCCAGCGATCACGCAAGTTCTGTTCGATACAGCGCTGCGCTTCGACTTCATCTATTGGAGCGCCACACGGGTAGCGCGCAATGCGTTGGTTCGTGGGCTGCTGGCCACCCCGCCCGAGGTCGTTGAGCAGGCGGATGCGTCGGAGCGTGCACGCGTCGTCGACATCGTCGATCAGATCATGCCGATCAGTCCACGGCGCCGGGGGCTCATCAACGATGGCCGCGTGGTCTCGTCACTGCCGCGCTATGAGCTTGAGCGAATCGCGGCGCCCACGTTGCTGGTCAGCGTGGCCGATGATTTGTACGGCACGTACGACGCCGCTCGCTACAGCGCGCAGCACATTCCTGGCGCCCGTTTCGCCGGCTACGACGAAGGAGGTCACGTCTGGGTCGGACATCAAGACGACGTGATGTCCAGAATCGGATCCTTCCTGCAATCGTCGTCTGGCGGCGCATCGGCTCGCTGAATGGCGCTGTCTTTCGGCCTGGCTGGTGCGATGCTTTTGCAACGGCTTGAGTTGCATCAATGCGTTGTGCCCGCAAAGCCATACTGTGGTCAGACGACATCCGCGCAGGAGACCCACATGAAGCGCATCCCGCCAAATCCCGCATCCGTAGACGACCGAGAACTTGCTGTCTGGCAGGGCCAGGTGCAATGGATAGAGCAGTTGCTCAGCCTTCAAGCCACATGCTTGACGTCTTGCACAGCGCTGCAGGCCGCTTATTTGCGGCAATTGGCATCAACGCCGTTCGCACTGGCACCGTGGATGATCTGGCACAACGGCACCGAGCAGTTGGCTTGACGACGGCCGGGCGAGCATGGCGCGGCGGGCTCTGGTCAGAGCTCGACTGGGCGCCGCGTCAACGGGACTGCGGCGCTGGTTGACGTCGCGCACGCTCCCAGAAGTCGACGGCCTCATCGATCCATCCTTGTGCACTCGTTCCAGTGCCCGTGCCGAAACCATGACCGAGCGCCGGATAGTTTCGAAACTCGGCCACAACGCCGGCCCGTCTGAGCGCCTGGACGCGACGCTCCATCGTGGACGGCGAAGCGATCCGGTCCCGCTCTCCCACCACGGCAAACGTCGGCGGATCGTCCGCAGAGTGGTCAGAGTGGCCCGTGTAGGCGATGACGACCGCCGATGGCTTCGGCAGCGCATCGCCGCCGAACCGGGCCACGCCGTGCGTCCCGATCGCCGCGGCCATCCGCGCGCCGGCGGAACTGCCCCAGACTGAAAAGTCCTTTGTACTCACGCCGAGGGCGCCGGCGTTGCGAAAGATGTACGAGAGGGCTGCCGCGAGATCCTCGGTGGCGACCGTGCCACCCTGCTCCACCCGATAGCGCAGCACGAACGCATTGTGGCCGCGTCGGTTGATCTGAAGGGCGTAGGGGAATCCTTCGTGGACCGAACCCACGTAGGAGAAGCCGCCCCCTGGAGCGATGACTGCGAAGGGGGCGCCCGGTCGGCCCCGCAAGAAGAACAAGCCCGTCTGCGCTTTCGACGGCTCGCGTTGCTTCTCGGCCCCGGTGTAGAAGTCGAAGAAAAGCTGTCGCCCCGCGCTCGCATCGTCGATGAGCCGGTTGAGTCCCCGCACAACCTCTGGAGGATCGACGTGCTCGTGATAGGGAAGCAGCGAGGCGATGGTGCTCAGCTTGGCGTCGCGGTCGACCTCGCGGTCGGTGCGCGGCAGGATCCGGTCGGCGAAGCCCGCGAACGCCGGATGGTTCATGAGTTCGCCGATGCGGGAATCGACAGTCAATCTGGCGAACTCTGTCGTTGACGATGCGCCAGGCGCGCGCCGCGGCGACCATCAAGCAACCCAGGACAAGGCAGGCGCGCTGTTTCACGTTCACGAGGTCTCGCTGCGTGGTGCCGCGGATCAGCGCTTCGGCGGTGCCTCGACCCCGGTGGCGGCCAACACTTGCGGCGAGAGTCGCGCGCCGCGGATCGGGATTGCTGCGAGGCCCGCGTCGAGTTCCCTCAACTCCGCCGCGCTGAACACGATCGACGCGGCGCCGACGTTCTCCTGCAGATGCGCCACGTTCGTCGTGCCAGGGATCGGCACGACCCAGGGCTTGCGCGCCGACAACCAAGCCAGTGCGACCTGAGCGGGCGTGGCGCTCTTGCGACGGGCCCAGGTCTGAACCAATTCCACGAGCGCCATGTTGGCCGGCAACGCATCGGAGGCGAAGCGCGGGACGGTGGCGCGGAAATCCCGGGCGGCTTCGAAGCGGGTCGTGGCGTTGACGGTACCCGTGAGGAAGCCCATGCCCAGCGGGCTCCAGCAGACGAAGCCGATGCCCAGTTCCTCGCACAGCGGAAGCACCTGCGCTTCCGGGCCGCGCCACAGCATCGAGTATTCGTTCTGAATCGCCGCCAGCGGTTGCACGGCGTGCGCGCGACGGATCGTTTGCAGTCCGGGTTCGGACAAGCCGAATTGGCGCACCTTGCCTTGGGCGATCAGGTCCTTCACGGTGCCGGCCACGTCCTCGATGGGCACCTGCGGGTCGACACGATGCTGGTAGAGCAGGTCGATGCGGTCGGTTCGCAGGCGCCGCAACTGGGCCTCGACCACCTGCCGGATGTGGTCGGGCCGGCTGTTCCGTCCACCGCGTCGCGCACCCGTTTGCGGGTCGATGTCGAAGCCGAACTTGGTGGACAGCACGACGCGGTTGCGCACGCCTTGCAGCGCCTCGCCGACGATCTCTTCCGACATGAACGGGCCATAGGCCTCGGCGGTGTCGATCAGCGTGACGCCCAGATCCACCGCGCGGCGGATCAGGCCGATGGCCGCTTGCCGGTTGGTGGCGCTGGCGTACAAGTCGTTCACCGCGCCCGGTGCGGGGCCAGGGCTCCATTGGCAGCCCAGCCCGATGGGGAAGACCTCGAGCGGACCCAGGCGCCGCCGCGTCGCCGATGCCGAAGCGGTATTGGGAGATGGAGACGTCCCGGCGCAGGCAGACAGCAACCAGGGCGCCACGCCGAATGTGGCGGCAGCCGTCAGCAACTGGCGGCGATGAAACGTCTCGACCCGATGGGGCAACATGTCACTCTCCTTGCGAGCCACTGGCTCATTTCTTCTGGAACACGTCCTTGGCCACGACACTCGCCGCCACGGCGCTCGGCCAACCCGCATAGAAGGCCAGATGGGTGATCGCTTCGACGAGTTCGGCTTCGGTCAGGCCGTTGTCGCGAGCGCGCTGCAGGTGCGAGCGCAATTGGTCGGGCCGGTTCATCGCGATCAGCGCACTCACGGTCACGAGGCTGCGGTCACGCGGCGACAGGCCCGGGCGCGCCCACACATCGCCGAACAGCACGTCGTCGGTCAGTTGCGCCAGCTTCGGGTTCACGTCACCGAACATGCGCTGGGCCGTCGTCTGCGTGGCCGATGCAGCGGCGGACGGCGTAGGCTGCTGTGGCGGCCGCTGTGCACAGGCCGGACTTGCGGCGGCCAGTGCCGCGACCAAGGTGCCGGCCAGCCAGCCAGCGGTCAACTTGTTCATCGTGTTGCTCCTGTCTTCGGGTCGCGTCTTGGTACTGGTTGCGGCGGCGAGCAGCTTCATGCGTTTCGTGGTTCTGGTGCGCAGCTCGCGCTGCACCCACCCGGGCACTCTAGGGTCCACCCCTTGGACAGGACTAGCGGCCGCGGCCTTGAAGGATTCGAAAGCGCTCGCTTGATAATCCGCGCATGCCCATCAACGAACTTCGGTCGATCACCATCTTCGCGAAGGTTGCGGAGCTGGGCAGCTTGCGCAAGGCGGCAGAGGCGCAGGACATGACGCCGCAAGCGGCCAGCCAGGCGCTCGCTCAGCTGGAGCGGCACCTCGGGGTGCGGCTGTTCCATCGGACGACGCGCAGCATGAAGCTCACCGACGCCGGTCGTCAGTTCCTCGAAACCGCGGTGCCCGCACTGACTTCTTTGCAGCACGCGCTCGCGACGACGCGACGGACCACCGAGGAAATCGCCGGCCCACTGAGAATCGTGGGCCCGCGTTCCGTCTTCGCGCCCGTGTTCTGGCCGCTGCTGGACGAGTTCTGCCGCCTCTACCCCGAGGTGCAGCCGGATGTGGAACTGGATGACCGCATCGGCAACTGGGTCGAGGACCGGGTTGACGTGGGATTTCGAATCGGCGCCTCGCCGGCAGACGGCGTCATCGCGCGCAAGTTGTTCCCGCTGCAGTTGATCATCTGCGCTTCACCTGAATATCTCGTTAGGCATGGTGCCCCCAATGGTCTCGACGGGTTGTCCGTGCATCGCTGCAGTGCCTTCCGCAGTCCCGGAACAGGAAGGCTGGTGCCGTGGCGGATCAAGGTGGCCGGAGAGGTGATCGAGCATCCAATCGTGCCGGCGCTGTGCGTCAACGATGAAGCCATGGAAACCGACGCTGTGCTGGCAGGGCATGTGATCGGCCAGCTGACCGCCATCGCGTGTGCCTCGCATGTCCGCGCCGGGCGCCTGGTCCCACTGCTGACGGAGCATGTCGTGGAACAGGCGAGCACCTTCGTCTACTACGGCAGCCGGGCGGCCCAGCCGCGTCGGGTGCGCGCCTTCATCGACCTTGCAGTGAAGCGCCTGGCCGGAAACACTTCCTTGGTATTGAGTGAGCAGGAACTCGCTGTCGCTGAATCCGCAAGTCGGGGCAGAGGTTAGGCCCCACGATTTCGTCGGACAAGGGCGATAGCATCACGGGCCAAGACACCGCGGGTGGCTTATGAAGACTACTGTCCTCCTCGCAACAGCAGTGCTCTGCGTGCATGCGCAGGCACAAGGCGTGATCAGCATCGCGACGATCGACAACGGGAATGGCACCCTCACCGCAATGGCGAGGTGAAACTCGTTGAAGATCGACCGCGATCAACGCGAGGCATCGCAGTCGGGGTGTGTGGGATGACGCAGCCAGAGTCATGAAACGTCAATGACATGAAAAGCCCCGCCGAAGCGGGGCTTCTCGCTACTGCACCAGCACCAAGAAGCCGAGGATCAAACGAATCCGCGCGCGAACGATGAGGCTCACGCGCGGCTGGGTATCAAGAGCGGACGGTGATCTGGTTCTTGACTGCTTTCACGCCGTTGACCTTCCAGGTCAGGGTCTCGGCGCTGGCTTTCTCCGTCGAGTTCTTTGCGAAGCCCGACAGCATGACCGTGCCGTTCAGCGTTTCGACGCCGATGGCGGATGCATCGACATCCTTGGCGTCGACGAACCGGGCCTTCACCGCGGTTGTGATCGCACTGTCGTCAACGTAGGCGCCGACGGTTTCTTGGCCGCGCGTCACCGCGCAACCGGGCATGGCGATCAAGGCGATGGCAGCGACTGCGGCTGCGAGTGTGGTGCGAATGAACATGGTGAATCTCCAATGGAGTTGGGTTGTGGTGGAATCTGACGGTTGATGAAGAGGCGCGGCCGTACCGTCAGTCGGCCCACCGGTCGTTCGGCTCTCCAGCGTGTTCTTGCGCAGTGCATCGGAACCTGATCGCCTGGCCCACGGCGCACGGCTTTCACCTGCTGCGCATCAACCCGAAGAGCAGGCTCGCCAGCGTCAGCACGGCGAACACGATGAACAGGATCTTGGCGATGCCCACGGCGCTCGCTGCGATGCCGCCGAAGCCGAACAACGCAGCGATCAAAGCGATGACGAAGAACACAACGGCGTAGTGCAGCATGACGAAGCTCCGGTGGAAGTCCGGCGCGCCGTGCCGCGCGCCTGGGGTTCGCAACCTGGTTCGCTGCGAGGACGGAGTGTCAGGGTCGCCACCCGCGCAAGCGATAGGCGCGGACGACTGGTTGGCGTGAGGCAACGCGCCGATCGCGCGTAGGACGAGCGCACAAACCCAAGCGCCAGACGAGGCGATCGCGTGACTGCGCAACGAGTGGCGCGATCCGGCGGACGCTCAGGCAGAAATGGGTGGCGCCGCCGGCAGCGACACCCGGATCAGAGTGCCCTTTCCGGGAGCTGATTGCAGCGTCAGGCTACCGCCCTCAGCCTCGACACGAAAGCGCATCCCCGCCAGGCCGTGCCCTGCTGCCGATCTTGCCGTGGTGTCGAAGCCGGCACCATCGTCGCGCACCGAGACCTGCACTTGCCTTGCCTCCATGGTGAGGCTGACCCAGACGTGCTGCGCCTTGGCGTACTTGGCGATGTTGGTGACGGCCTCTTGCACCAGCCGGAACACAACCAGTTCGGCATCGGCCTCCAAATCAACCGGTTCGAGCGTTGCATGGACTTCGACGCCGGATTGCTCGGCAAACTCGCGCGCGAGGATCTCCAGCGCAGGCACCAGGCCGAGGTTGTCCAACGCCGAAGGGCGCAAGTCTTCGATGATGCGGCGTTTCATGGCAATGCCGCTGTTGAGCGTCTCGACCAGATGGGCCAGGCGCTCCAGCGCCTCGGGCGCCGTGCCGGCAAGGCGCGACTTGATGCGAGCCGCGTCGAGCTTGGCCGAGGTGAGGAATGCGCCCAGTTCGTCGTGCAAATCGCGGGCCAGGCGCCCACGCTCGTCTTCGCGCGCCGTTTGCAGGTGAAGCGCCAACTCGGTCAGCTTGGCGGTGCGCTGCACGACCACCACCTCCAGACGGTCACGCTCGACCTGCACCAGGTGTTGCTGCTCCTGGCGTTGCCGGTCGAGCACCGACCCCTGCCGCAGATACAGTGCCAGCGCCAGCAGGCTGAAGCCGCTCAGCACCGCCACACCAATGCGGTTGAACATCAGCGTTTGATAGATGTTGCTCCGCCCTGCTTCCACGCCGCGCGACTCGTGCGCCAGCAGGTCTGCGCTGAGCGCGTGGATGGCGTCCATCTGCTCCTTGCCGATGGCGCTGCGGGCGATTTCGGCGGGGGTCTTGCGATTGCCGCCGTCGAACGGTTGCATCGACAACGCGAGCTCCGAGCGCGCGGTTTCGATCGTGTTGCTCAGCTGGCCGACCACAGCGCTGGCCTTCGGGTCGGCGCTGTAGTGCCGCCGCAGAAAGCCCAGTGATTGGCCGATGTCAATGAGCGCGTTGTCGTAGGGCCTGCGGTATTCGCTGTCGCCGCTCAACAGGTAGACGCGCCGGCCGGTCTCGGCGCTCTGGATGTCACGCTCCAGGCCCTGGATGTGCAGCCGTGCGGTCGCCATGGTGCCGAGCGCGTCGAGCGTGCCAGCCGCCTGCCAGTACGAGCCTTCGCTGATGAACACCATCGCCGCCGTCGCCAGGCAGGCCAGCGGAACGACGAACGGACTTCGCTTGACGATCGTGAGGACATCCATTGGAGCTCGCAGTCCGAAAGCGGGATCATGCGTCGCTTTTGGTCTGTGCCAACCAGGGGGATGTCGCGATCGCGTGCCTTTGCACTCCATGCGGACCAACCGGCAATGAGGCCCCGATCACTCGGCGAGGCTGCTGCCGTTGCTGGCATTCGGCCGAGCTTGTCGAAGCAGCCAGCGAGGCCGACATTTCACAAGTTCGTGAGCCCCGTATCACCCCACTGTGACTCGACGTACTCCGTCCAGACCTCGTGGCCGTCGCTGGACCGCTCCGACGTGGGGCGATAGACCGCCCAGGCGCTGAATCGGTCGCTGCTATCGACCGGAAGGCTCGCCTGCGTGGCATCGGCCGACACCGTGACGCGTCGACCGTCGAGTGGTCCGCCGCGCAACTCGACTGTCTTTTCGTTGGCTGGTGTCATGTGGCGATGGTACCAACGGCGCGAGCAAGTCGAGCGAGTGCTCGATGCCGTGCCTAACCGATTGATCCAGTACTCCGGCGACACCGCCACCTAGATGCCGCGCAAGATTCCTGACGGCCCGGGCCCGCGGCATCTCCAGATCTCCGCTGCCATGACCGCACTCTACTCGCCGCGCGATGCACGCTCTGCTTGCGTCTTTGCCGCCAGACAGCGTTCGAGCAGCCGCGGCGCATCCATGCGCTGCGTCCAGGCATCGAATTCGCGGGTGGGTCCGCGCCAGCGCAACTGGTCGACATCGTCGAACACAGGCGCATCGCGGCGCAGCGTGGCCAGGCGCTTGAACAGCAACGCCTGCTCGCGGCGCTCGCCAAGCACCGTCGGGCGGGAACGCCTCGATCGGCCCATGCCGATTCAGCAGGCGCGCCGCCCCCACCGCGCCGATGCCGGCGATACCCGGGTAGCCGTCCGCAGCGTCGCCGACCAACGCCAGAAAGTCTGGAATCAGCGCCGGCTCGACGCCGAACTTCTCGCGCACGCCCGCGGCATCGCGAATCGTCTTGGCCTTGCGGTCGACCTGCACGACGCGGTCGCCTTCGACGCATTGCGCGAGGTCCTTGTCCGGAGTCCAGATGCAGACCTTCTGCACCCGTCGATCCTGGGCGGCAAGATGCGCTGCGGAGGCCAGCGCATCGTCGGCCTCCAGGTCGATCATCGGCCAGACGGTGACGCCCATCGCCCCGAGCGCGTCCTCCAGAGGGTGGAACTGCGCCAGCAGAGCCGGCTCGATGCCGTCGCCGGTCTTGTAGCCCGCCCACAGGCGGTTGCGGAACGACTCGATGACGTGGTCGGTGGCGACGCCCAGGTGCGTCTCGCCGCGCTCGACGAACTCCAGCACGCCTTGCAGCACGCCAACCACGGCACCGAAGCGCCGATCCTTTCCCTTGTTGAATCGGCGCTGGCCATAGAAGTGGCGGAACAGCTCGTACGTGCCGTCGATCAGATGAACCACGATCGGAGGGCCAGGGTCAGCGGGTGGTGTCGATCGGGTGCCCATCGCGTCGCGCATTCTGCCGGCCAACGGGGAGCCATTCGGCCGCACCGGCTGGCGCCGGGGCCTTCTTGCGACCCGGCTCGACCGCATCCCTAAGAAGCGTTAGAACCACGGCGCGCCAATTGCCGACTCACCATTGTGGGTGTCCAGGTGATTGCCGTTGCAGTATTGGCTTTGCTCTTGTGCGCGTTGGGCGTGTACTTCGCAGCGACCAAGCGGTGTTGGAACTGCGGCTATCGCTTGCGACGATCAGCCATGGTCTGCATCGCTTGCGGTCGGTGGTGGCACCGAGGCAAGCGCCGCCCGGTGAGCAAGGCCGGCCCGTAAGGCTCGATGTGGGCTACGATGCCCATCGCTGACGCCCCGCTGTCGCTCGGAATACTCGGCCCCCGAGCCCTCCTTCTCCTCGCCGCCGCTGGCGCTCCGGCGCGCGGCAGGCAACGTTCGTGTCCTCACCGACCCTCCGTCGCTACGGCTTCCGACTGGCGCCCCATCGGCGCGTGTTCGCCGCCTTCTTTCTCTACGCCTTTGCGCTCGGCGGATTCTTTCCTCGCCTGGCCGAGCTGCAACGATCGATGGGCCTCGGTGAAGGCGCGCTGGGCTTCGGGCTCATCGGCGCGGCCTGCGGCACGCTGTTCTCGCTCACGTTCGCCGGACGGCTGATCGAGCGCGTCGGCCACCGCGCCACCTTGCTCGCGCTGCTGCCGCTGCTCTCGTTGTTCTATGCGTTCGCTGCCCATGCGAGCGGCCCGGTCACGCTGTTTTTCTTGCTGCTGCCTGCCGGCCTGTGCATCGGCGCGATCGAACTGGTGGTCAACCTGGAGGCCGACCGCGTCGAACACCACGGTGGCCGGCGCATCATGAATCGCTCGCACGCGTTCTGGAGCTTCGGCTTCTTCGGCGCGGGCGCCGTCGGCGCGCTGGCGGCACGGCTGGGCATCTCGCCGCAGTGGCACCTGGCCGGCATCGTGCCGCTCACGGCCTTGTTGATCGTGCTGCTGCTCGGCACCTTCGAGGCCGCAGCGCACCGCAGCGGCAGCCACGATGCGCCCGCCCACCACCTGGCGCGACCGACGATGGCCATCATGGCGCTGGTGCTGTTCTCACTGTCGGGGCTGCTGCTCGAAGGCGCGGCCATCGACTGGTCGGCGATCTACATGCGCGACGTGTTTCACACCGCTCCTTTCGTCGGCGGGTTGGCCGTGGCCACCGGGGCGTTCGCGCAGGGTGCCGCGCGCTACGTGGCCGACCGCTTCGTCGAGCGCCACAGCCCGTTGGCCATCGCGCGCACGCTGTTGGTGGTGCTGTGTCTGGGCACGCTGATGGTGGCCTTCGCGCCGGCGTGGCCGGTGGCATTGATCGGCTTCGCGCTGATGGGCGTGGGCACCAGCGTGATGTTTCCGCTGGCCATGTCGGCGGCCGCCCAGCGCACCGATCGGCCGGCCGCCACCAACGTGGCGGCACTGGCGCAGATCTCGTTCGTCAGCTTTCTGCTCGGCCCGCCGTTGCTGGGGTTCGTCGCCGAACACCTGGGCATCCGCTGGACATTCGGCCTGGGATTGCCGCTCGTGCTGTTGAGCGCGGCGGTGTCGTCGATCCTGCGCACGCCAGCGCGTCGAGAAGCGCCGCGGCATCGGTTGGGTGAACCGACCTACGAAGCGCGCTTGCGCGGCACCTTGGCGCCGGCGCGGCGCGCTTCGGACAGGCCGATCGCGATCGCCTGTTTGCGGCTGGTGACCTTCTTGCCCGATTTGCCGCTGCGCAAAGTGCCCTTCTTCTTCTCGTGCATCGCGCGTTCGACCTTCTCCGACGCCTTCTTGCCATACGCTGCCATGTCGTTCTCCTGGGTTGGCCTCACTCGGCGCCCACGCTGCCGGTCACCGGCAGCACGATGCCGGTGATGTAGCTGGAACACGCCGGTGCGGCGAGAAACACGTATGCCGGCGACAGCTCTTCGGGCTGCGCGGCGCGTTTCATGTCGGTCTTCTGGCCGAACGTCGCCACTTCGTCGGCGGGCTTGTCGGCCGGGTTGAGCGGCGTCCACACCGGGCCCGGCGCGACCGCGTTGACGCGGATGCCCTTGTCGATCAGGTTGTGCGCCAGCGCCTTGGTGAACGCGTGGATCGCGCCCTTGGTGGTGGAATAGTCCAGCAGGTGCGCGCTGCCCTCCAGCCCGGTCACCGAGCCGGTGTTGATGATGCTGGCGCCGCGCTCCAGATGTGGCAATGCAGCACGCGTCATGTGGAAGTAGCCATACACGTTGGTGCGCAGCGTTTCGTCGAAGCGTTCTTCGGTGATGTCGTCCAGCGACTGCGCATGCTCCTGGAACGCCGAGTTGTTCACCAACACGTCGAGCTTGCCGAACTTGCGCACCGTTTGTTCGACCGCGCGCTTGCAGAACGCCGGGTCCTTCACGTCGCCGACGATCGGCAGGCACTCGCGCCCTTCGCGCTCGACCCAGCGACAGGTTTCGCGCGCGTCCTCGCCTTCTTCCTTCAGATGCACGAACGCCACGTCGGCGCCTTCGCGCGCGAACAGCACCGCCACTGCGCGGCCGATGCCCGAGTCGCCGCCGGTGATCAGCGTGGCCATGCCTTGCAGCTTGCCGCTGCCGCGGTAGTCGGGCGCCTCGAACTGCGGCTTTTGCTGCAATTCGGCTTCGAGGCCCGGCTTTCTCAAGTGCTGCGCCGGGTGTTGCGCCGGATAGTGGCGTTGCCCGGTCTGCGCCGCTTCCTTGTCGGACTTGTTCGATGCCGGTGATCGCGCATCGCGCGCGTCCTGCTCGGATTGGATCTTGCGCTGCTTGGCAACGACGGCTTCGGTGGATCGCGACATGACAACTCTCCTGCTGCCGGGATCCGGCAAGATCATATGCCGGCCGCTGGCGCGCATCGGCCGGCGCTCCGGCAGGACCGCGTTTTGCCCTTCGAGGCACGATGGACCCGCCGACCCAGCAGCGCGAACCGCCGCGCCGCGATCTGGCCGACAACGAAACGCGGTGGCGCGACCTGAGCGACGAGCTCGACGCCGCCGACGCCGAGCTGCGCGACCTGCAGCCGCCGGACGGCACGCTGATCACGCCGGAAGTCTTCGAGCGCATCGAGGCTGCCAAGCGGCGGCGCTACCGGGTGCAGTTCGAGATGATCGACTTCCTCGACACGCTGGACGACATGCCTCCATAGGGCCACTGACACCACGTTGTCAGCAGCGGCCGGCGACAATGCGCCGATGCCGTTTCACCCCGCCGTTTCCGGTTGGCTGACGCAGCGCTTCGGCCAGGCCAACCGAGGTGCAGACCCGCGCCTGGGCCGTCACGTCCGAGCACCGCCACGCGCTGATCGCCGCGCCCACCGGTTCGGGCAAGACGCTGGCCGCGTTCCTGTCCGCCATCAACGACCTGGTGGTCGAGGGGCTGGACCGCGGCTTGAGCGACGAGGTGCACGTGCTGTACGTGTCGCCGCTGAAGGCGCTGTCGAACGACATCCGCAAGAACCTGCAGGAGCCGCTGGCCGGCATCCGCGAGCGCCTGCTGGCGCTGGGGCTGCCCGATGTCGGCATCCGCGACGCGGTGCGCACCGGCGACACGCCGCAGGCCGAGCGCGAACGCATGCGGCGCCAGCCGCCGCACATCCTGGTCACGACACCGGAGTCGCTGTACATCCTGCTCACGTCGGCTTCCGGCCGCGCGATGCTGAAGTCGGTGAAGAGCGTGATCGTCGACGAGCTGCACGCGCTGGCCGGCGTCAAGCGCGGCGCCCACCTGGCGCTCACGCTGGAGCGGCTCGAGGCCTTGTGCGAGCGCAGCCCGGTGCGCATCGGCCTGTCGGCCACCGTGAAGCCGCTCGACGCGATGGCGCGCTTCCTCATCGGCGACAGGCCGCAAGAGGTCGTGATCATCGACGCCGGCCACGTGCGCGAGCGCGACTTGGGCGTCGAGCTGCCGCGTTCGCCGCTGACCGCGGTGATGGCCAACGAGGTGTGGGCCGAGCTGTACGACCGGCTCGCCGAGCTGATCGCGCAGCACCGCACCACGCTGATCTTCGTCAACCAGCGGCGTGTCGCCGAACGCGCCGCGCGCCACCTGGCCGAGCGGCTGGGCGAGGAGCACGTGACCGCGCACCACGGCAGCCTGGCGCGCGAGCACCGGCTCGACGCCGAGCAGCGCCTGAAGTCCGGCGAGCTGAAGGCGCTGGTCGCCACCAGTTCGCTGGAGCTCGGCATCGACATCGGCGACATCGACCTGGTGTGCCAGCTCGGCTCGCCGCGTTCGGTCAACGCCTTCCTGCAGCGCGTGGGCCGCGCCGGCCACGCGATCGGCGCGATCCCGAAGGGCCGCTTGTTCCCGCTCGCGCTCGACGACCTGCTGGAGTGCACCGCGCTGCTCGATGCGGTGCAGCGCGGCGAGCTCGATCGCATCCACGTGCCCGACAAGCCGCTGGACGCCCTGGCGCAGCAGGTGATCGCCGAAGTGGCGTGCCAGGAGTGGCCGCTCGACGCGTTGTACGAGCGCTTGCGCCGCGCCGACCCGTACCGCGAGCTCGACGCTCGCCGAATTCGAGCAGGTGGTGCAGATGCTGGCCGATGGATACGCCACGCGGCGTGGCCGCCGCGGCGCCTACCTGCACTCGACGCGGTGAACCGCGTGCTGCGCGCACGCCGTGGCGCGCGGCTGGCAGCCGTGACCAACGCCGGCGTGATCCCCGACCAGTTCGACTACGACGTGGTGCTGCTGCCCGAGGAACACCGCGTCGGCACGCTGAACGAAGACTTCGCGTTCGAGAGCCTGGCCGGCGACATGTTCCAGCTCGGCAATGCGTCGTACCGCATCGTCAAGGTCGAGACCGGCAAGGTGATGGTCGAGGACGCCCGGGGCCAGCCGCCATCGATGCCGTTCTGGCTCGGCGAGAGCCTGGGCCGCACCGACGAGCTGAGCCATGCGGTGTCGCGCCTGAGCGCACAGGCCGACGATGCAACTCGACGACGGCGTGGAGGCCTGCGAGCGCTGGTTGCGCGACGCGCAACAACTGCCCGCCGCCGCGGCGCAGCAGCTCGCGCTGTACCTCGGCGCGTCGAAGGCCGCGCTGGGCCGTCTGCCGACCGAGGAGCGCATCGTGTTCGAGCGCTTCTTCGACGAGGTCGGCGACAGGCACCTGGTGATCCACTCGCCGCACGGCTCGCGCATCAACAAGGCCTGGGGCCTGGCGCTGCGCAAGCGCATGTGCCGCAAGTTCAACTTCGAGCTGCAGGCCAGCGCGCTCGAAGACAGCATCGTGCTGTCGCTCGGGCCGACGCACAGCTTTGCGCTCGACGAGGTGCGCCACTACCTCAAGAGCACGAGCGCGCGCGAGCTGCTGGTGCAGGCGCTGCTCGACGCGCCGATGTTCGGCACGCGTTGTCGCTGGAACGCCACCGCGTCGCTCGCGGTGCGGCGCATGAACGGCGGGCCGCAAGGTGCCGCCGCAGTTCCAGCGCACCGATGCCGAAGACCTGATCACCGTGGTGTTCCCCGACCAGCAGGCTTGCGCCGAGAACCTGGTCGGCGAACGCGAGATCCCCGACCACCCGCTGGTGGCGCAGACGCTGCACGACTGCCTGCACGACACCATGGACGCCGATGGCTTCGTGCGGCTGCTGCAGCGCATCGAGTCGGGCGCGATCGACATCGTCGCGCGCGACCTGGCGTCGCCGTCGCCGCTGTCGCACGCGATCCTGAATGCGCGGCCGTATGCCTTCCTCGATGGCGGTGCGGCCGAGGAGCGGCGCACCAAGACGGTGGCCGTGAAGGCGCTGATGGACCTGCAGACCGCACACGACATCGGCCGACTCGATGCCGCGGTGATCGCGCAGGTGCGCGACCGACGCATGGCCCGAGATCGAATCGTCGGATGAATTGCACGACGCGCTGTGCGTGCACGGCTTCCTCGCCAGCGGCGAGATCGACCTGCCGGCGTTCGTCGACGCGCTGGCCCAGCAGCGCCGCGCCACGCGCTGACGGTGGCCGGCGGCCGATCGCGTGTTCGTGGCCGCCGAGCGCCTGCATGACCTGCTCGCGGTGCATCCCGCCGCGACCCTGGAGCCGCCGATCGCCGCCGTGCATGCACAGGCGCCGGACCGTGACGCCGCGCTGCGCGAGCTGCTGCGCGGCCGGCTCGATCTGCTCGGACCGGTGACCGCACAGGCGTTGGCCGACCCGCTCGGCCTTGCAGGCCGCCGACGTGAGCGTCGCGCTGCTGCAGCTCGAGGCCGAAGGCGGCGTGATGCGCGGCGCGTTCACCGCCTCGGATGCCGACGAATGGTGCGACCGCCGCCTGCTGGCGCGCATGCACCGCCTCACGCGCGACAAGCAACGCGCCGACATCCAACCGGTGCCGCCGGCGCAGCTGATGCGCTTCTTGTTCCGCTGGCACCAGCTCGCCAGCGACACCAGCGACGAACGGCGCGAGGGCGAGGCGGGATTGGCCGACGTGCTGCGCCAGCTCGAGGGCCATGCCGCACCGGCCTCGGCGTGGGAAGACGATCTGCTGTCCGCGCGCGTGTCGGACTACCAACCGGCGATGCTGGACAAGCTGTGCGCCGTGGGCCGCGTGGTGTGGTGGCGGCCAAGCGACAGCAGCGAGGCGCAGCGCAGCGGCCCGATCCGCGGCACGCCGATCGTGCTCGCCGAACGCGACACGCTGCCGCACTGGCAGCAGGCCGCCGGCGCCACGGCACCCGACGATCCACCGCTGTCGAGCAAGGCCCGTGCGGTGCTCGCCGCGCTGCGCACGCACGGCGCCAGCTTCTTCAGCGACTTGCAGCGCGACGCCGGCCTGCTCGGCGAGCCGACCGAACAGGCGTTGGCCGAGCTGGTGGCACAGGGCCTCGTCACCTGCGACAGCTTCGCCGGCTTGCGCGCGCTGGTGATGCCGGCCGACAAGCGCAACAAGCTCAGGCGCCGCCGTCCGGGCCACGACCCGATCGACGACGCCGGCCGCTGGTCGCTGACGCGCCGCTCGCGCGCCGCGGTCGACGTGCCGGGCGCACTCGCCGAGCCGCACGTCGATCACATCGCGCGCGTGCTGCTGCGCCGCTACGGCGTGGTGTTTCGCAAGCTGCTGGAACGCGAGCCGGGCCTGCCGCCGTGGCGCGAGCTGCACTACGTGTACCGCCGGCTCGAAGCCCGCGGCGAGGTGCGCGGCGGCCGCTTCGTCAGCGGTTTCTCGGGCGAGCAGTTCGCATTGCCCGAGGCGGCCGCGGCGCTGCGCAAGGTCGCGCGCGACGAAGGCCGCGAGTGCGTGTCGATCTCGGCGCTCGATCCGCTCAACCTGGTGGGCATCGTCACGCCGGGCGAAAAGATGCCGCGGCTGGCCGGCAACCGCGTGCTGTTCGAAGGCGGCGTGCCGATCGCCGTGCACGCCGGCGGCGAGGTGCGCTACCTCGCCACGCTCGACGAACGTGCGCAATGGACCGCGAAGAACCTGCTGATCCGCAAGCAGCGGCCGGGCAGCTTCGTGGCCGATGCGCCGGAGCTCGCGCAATAGCAGCGCAGGCGATCGACGCTTGAAGACGATTCGCGACCTGCACACGCCGCCACAGGCCGTGGGCCGCGTCGAAGCCATCGTCGTGCGCGGTTCGCCGCGCGAACCGGCGCGGACCGTCGATGCGACCGAGGCGCTGGTCGGCATCGGCCTGGCCGACGACCGACTCGGCCTGCGCGGCGAGCCCGAGCTCACCACGCGCCAGGTCACGCTGATCCAGCACGAACACCTGCCTGTGATCGCACAACTCGCGCGTGTCGATCGCGTCGACCCTATCGGCCTGCGACGCAATCTCGTCGTGTCCGGCATCAACCTGCTGGCGCTCAAGAACTACCGGCTGCGGGTCGGTGGCGCGCTGCTCGAGCTCGTCGGCCCGTGCCAACCCTGCTCGCGCATGGAAGAAGCGATCGGCGCCGGCGGTTATGCCGCGATGCGCGGCCACGGCGGCATGACGGCGCGGGTGCTCGAAGGTGGCCCGATCCGCGTCGGCGACCGCATCGAGGTCGAGCGCTGAGAAGATGGACACAATCTTCACGGGTGTTTCCGGCATCGTGCTCGCGGTGCTGCTGGCGATCATCGTGTTGCTGGTGCTGGTGATCTGGTCGATCCGTCGGCACCGCAACCCGATCCTGGAGTTCGAATGCGGCCAGCCGATCGAGACCATGCTGCCGTCGATCGCCGGGCTGTCGCTCGGCGCCGTGGTCGAAGGCAACCACGTCGAGATCTTCGAGAACGGCCGCTTCTTCGACGTGCTGATCGACGAGATCGACGGCGCCCGGCACAGCGTGCACTTCGAGACCTTTCTGTGGAAGGACGGCGTGCTCGGCGCAGCGTCTGGCCGATGCGTTCTGCCGCCGCGCACGCGCGGGCGTGCAGGTGCGCGTGATGCTCGACGCCAACGGCTCGCGCGGCATCGGCAAGGCGGTGGAGCAGAAGCTGAACGATGCCGGTTGCAAACTGAGGTACTTTCACCGCACGCGGATCCGTCACATCGGTGTGTTCAACAACCGCACGCACCGCAAGATCTGCATCGTCGACGGGCGCGTCGCGTTCGCCGGCGGTCATTGCATCGTCGATTCTTGGCTCGGCGACGCGCAGGACAAGGAACACTTCGCCGACGTGAGCCTGCGCGTGCGGGGACCCATCGTCAGCCACCTGCAATCGGTGTTCAGCGAGAACTGGGTCGGCCACACCGGCGAGATGTTCGTCGGCGAAGACGTGTTCCCCGCGCTCAAGCCCGAGGGCACCGTGCCGATGCACGTGGCCTTCGTCAAGCCCGATGGCTCGGCGCCGGCGGTGAAGATCCTGCACCACGCGTTGATCTGCTTCGCCAACAAGCGGCTGTGGATCCAGAACCCCTACTTCATCCCGGAGCCCGAGGCGATCGAAGCGTTCGCTCAGGCGGTGAAACGCGGCGTCGACGTGCGGGTGATGATGCCCTCCACCGGCGGCTCGGACAACCCGATGGTGCAGCACGCCGGGCACTACGTGTTCGACAAGCTGCTGCGCGGCCGGCGTGCGGCTGTTCGAGTACCCGCACACGCTGTTGCACCAGAAGGTGATCGTGGTCGATTCGATCTGGTCGTCGGTGGGATCGTGCAACTTCGACGACCGCTCGTTCGAGATCAACGACGAGGTCACGCTCGGCATGCTCGATGCGGATCTGGCGCGCCAGCTCGAAGGCATCTTCGAGAAGTATGTGCGCGAGTGTCGCGAGATCACACAAGAATCGTGGAGCCGGCGCAGTGTGAAGGAGCGGCTGATCGAGCGCCTGGCCTATTCCATCAACGAGCTGCTGTAGTTCGCGGCCGCGCCTCACTTCGGCCGCGGCGGCTTGAGCCCGCTATCGGATCGGTGCAGCGTGCCCTTGCGCAACTCGCCGATCGCCTGGGCCAGCGCCTGCGCCGCGTTGCGCACCTCCTGCTGAACGCCGCTGTCTTCGTCCAGCGCGTCGTGGCTGGTGGCATACGGCGCGTAGTAGCCGATGAACCGATCGAGCCGGGCCATCGGGCCGGCGTCGATCAGGCCCATCCAGTCGAGCCAGTCGCACAGCGCGCGGCGCACGCCTTCGATGCCGGCCACGTCGCCGTGCACCACCACGCCGTAGGTGCGGCCGGCGAGGTGCTTCGGGTAGGGCCAGCCGTCGAGCTCGATCGCCTTGGCCTTCTCGGGTCCTTGCCGTGCGTGGTGGTCGGGTCCGGGTTGCCGCCGTCGGCGCACACCAGGCGATCCATCATCAGCTTGAGCGGGCTCGCCGCCTGGTACCAGTACACCGGCGTGACCAGCAGCACGCCGTGCGCCGACACCCACTGCTCGTAGATCTCGGCCATCCAGTCGTGGGTCTGGCCGAGCGCATGGTTCGGATAGCAGCTGCACGGCCAATGGCACAGCGGCATCGCGGTCGAGACACAGCCTTTGCAGGGATGGATGTGGCGGGCGTAGTCCGACGTCAAACGGCTGAGGTCGAGCAGGTCGACCTCGATGCCGGCGCGGTCGATCGTTTCGCGCGCGATCTGCGCCAGGCGCCAGGTCTTGGACATCTCGCCCGGACAGCGTGCCGTCGTTGCGCGAGCCACCGGCCACGATCAGCGCGCGCGAACGGGTCGCGGAATCCGACCAGCGTTGCTGCGCGGTCTTCAAGCGCTCGTGCGTCGCACGCCACTCATCGGACAGGTCGTAGTCCGGATCGGCGAAGCCGGGGCCTGCCTTGTGCGTGTGCGGCGCCTTGCGCGACTGTTCGTAGGCCTCCCAGGCGATCACCTCGATGCGCTCGAGCGCATCGCGTTCACGCTCGAACGCCGGATCGACGAAACGCTGGCGAAAGCGCTCGCCGAACGCATCGCGCCCGAGCATGCCAGTGAACTGGCCTTTGCGAACCTGGGGCTTCATCGCCGGCTCACACGCGCGGCGGGTCGGTCTCGCGACTGAAGTCGCGCGGCGCGCCCAGCGCCTCGATGAAGCGGTCGATCTGACCCGTGGGTTCGCTGGTGGCGACGATCAAGCCCGAGTCGGAGGCATCGCCGGGGATGCCCGCGCGAGCCAGCATGTCGGCCCCCGAGCCGAAGGCGAAGATCGGCTTGCAGTGGCGGTAGACGTCGCGCACCGATTCGAGCGCGCGCGCATCGTCGGCTGCGCTTTCGCAGCCGTCGGGCAACACCAGCGCGTCGAACAGGAAACCCGGCTCGTTGTCGAACGACGCGTCGGCATCGACGGTTCTCGCCGTCGGCGGTGCGCACCGGCCCGATGCGCGCCGCCACGCAACGCAGCACCGCGCCCTTGCTCGACCAAGCGGTCGCGCAAGGCCGAGCAGCAGCCGTTCCAGGCGACCTTCGGTCCGACGAACAGCGCCACCTTGCGGCCCGCGACCGAGCCGTTGCCGGGGCGGAACAGCAGCGACAGCGCCGGCGAGCGCGTGACCTCGGGCTTGCGCGGCTGCTCCATCGCGCGCGGCAGTGGGGGCGGCATCTGCGCGAAGCCGATCTTGTCGGCCACCTTGCGCGCTAGCTCGTCCGACGCGTTGCGCAGCGAAGCCACCATGCGCTCCCGCACCGCCGGCACCGTGACCTTGCTCAACTCGAACGCGAACGCATCGGCGATGTGCTGCCTGCTCGGGTGCCGACTGGCTCTCGAAGAACAGCCGCGCCTGCGTGTAGTGGTCGGCGAACAGCTCGGGCTTGGCGCGCACCTTGGCCGCCTCGTCGCGCGCGCGCAGTCGCGCCGGCACGGTCACGAAGCCGTGCGCCGCGCCGGCCTGGAACGGGCAGCCGCCGGCGAGCGAGTTGGGCTCGTAGGCCACGGCGCCGCGGTGGATCGCCTGGCGATGGATGCCGTCGCGCTGGTTGTTGTGCACCTGCACGACCGGCGCGTTGATCGGGATCTCGTGGAAGTTGGGGCCGCCCAGGCGCGACAGCTGCGTGTCGTGGTACGAATGGATGCGGCCGGCCAGCAGCGGGTCGTTGGAGAAGTCGATGCCGGGGACGACGTTGGCGGTGCAGAACGCCACCTGTTCGGTCTCGGCGAAGAAGTTGTCGGGGTTGCGGTTCAGCACCAGGCGCCCCACGGTCTGCAGCGGCACCAACTCTTCGGGCACGATCTTGGTCGCATCGAGGATGTCGAAGCTGAAGCGATCGGCGTCTTCCTCGGTAAAGACCTGCACCTGCAGATCCCATTGCGGATAGGCGCCGGCTTCGATCGCCTCCCACAGGTCGCGGCGATGGAAGTCGGGGTCGGCGCCGGAGATCTTGACCGCCTCGTCCCACACCAGCGAATGCGTGCCGGCGTGCGGCTGCCAATGGAACTTGCAGAACACCGAGTCGCCGGCATCGTTGACGAGCCGGAACGTGTGCACGGCAAACCCTGCATGGTGCGGAAACTGCGCGGGATCGCGCGATCGGACATCACCCACATCAGCATGTGGGTCGACTCCGGCATCAGCGACACGAAGTCCCAGAAGGTGTCGTGCGCGCTCGCCGCCTGCGGCATGCGCATGGTGCGGCTCGGGCTTGACGGCGTGCACGAGGTCGGGGAACTTCATTGCGTCCTGGATGAAGAACACCGGCATGTTGTTGCCGACCAGGTCCCAATTGCCCTGGTCGGTGTAGAACTTGACGGCAAAGCCGCGCACGTCGCGCGCCGTGTCCTTCGAGCCGCGTTCGCCGGCCACGGTGGAAAAGCGCACGAACACCGGCGTGATCTTGCCAACCTGCTGGAACGGCGCGGCCTGCGTGTGGCGCGTGAGCGGCGCCGTGCACTCGAAATAGCCGTGAGCGCCGGAGCCGCGTGCGTGCACGATGCGCTCCGGGATGCGCTCGTGGTCGAAGTGAGTGACCTTCTCGCGCAGGATGAAGTCCTCCAGCAGCACCGGCCCGCGGGTGCCGAACTTCAGCGAGTTCTGGTTGTCGGCAATGAAGGCGCCGAAGTTGGTGGTCAGGCCGCGCCCACTGGCGTCGACGCGCACACGATCCAAGCTCTCGATGGTGGCGTTCAAGCCCTCGACGCCGACGCTGCCGGTCTTGTCGGTGCCGTTGACCTCGGACACCGTGCTCGCCGACGCCACGCCGGACGCGGCCGTCGACGTGCGGGCCGGTGTCTGGATCGAGGCCGTTGTCAAAGCCGTGCTCACCGGCTTTCAGCGGGTTGTGCGGCATCGCCGCCGCGAGCTGCTTGCACTTGGGCTTTCTTGATGCCGGCCGCGTGGTCGGTCGCTTCGCTCGCGGGATCCGCGGGTCCGCTGTCGGTGCGTGCCGGGGCCGAGCCGGAAGGCGGCGATTTCTTTGCCATGGTGGTGCTGCTCCTGTGTGTCAGCCTCAAGCGCCAGCAATCGGTATTCCGCCCCTCGGAGGCACGAGAGCGCCGCGCCGATGGGCATGGGCTTTGCCGCGACTCATCGACTGCAATCGATCACCGCGCAGGAGGCAAACGATGAACATTCGCCGTGCACCGCCACGCGACCGCAGCGACTACCAGGAACACGAGGCCGAATATTTCGCGCGCCACGCGCGGCCGGCCGATCAGGAAGCCGCGGCGAGTTCGAGCCCGACGATCGGCAGTGGCGCCAGGAGCAGATGAACGCGCTCGACGAGGACTACCGCGCCTGGCGCCAAGATCGCAACCGAAAGTTCGGCGAGACCTTCGACCAATGGCGCGCGTCGCGCCCGGCGCGCAGCCACGCGGCGGGCAGCCGCACGCTGCCACCCAGTGAAGGCACCGAGCCCGGCCAGCCGAACAGCGCACCCCCCGGGGCCAGCGGCAAGAACAAGTGATGCGCGGCGCGGCGGCAGGCCTGCCGGCGAGCCCGACGGTCTTGCTGCTGGTCGACTTCATCAATCCGCTCGACTTCGATGGCGCCGACGCCTTGGCTCCGTCGGCGCTGGCCGCGGCGCACGCCACCGCGCGGTTGCGGCGTCAGGCGACACGCTCGGGCGTGCAGACGCTGTACGCCAACGACAACTACGGCGTGTGGCGCAGCGACTTCAAGGCGCTGTGGGCGCGCTGCTGCGCAGCGCGCGGCGCAGCAGGCGCGATCGCGCGGCTGATGAAGCCGCGGCGCGACGACCTGGCCATCCTCAAGCCCCGGCACTCTGCGTTCTATGCCACGCCGCTCGACCTGCTGCTGCGCCAACTCAAGTGCAAGCGACTGGTGATCACCGGCCTGGCGGCCGACAACTGCGTGATGTTCACCGCGATGGACGCCTACCTGCGCGGCTTCGCGCTGTGGATCCCCGAGGACTGCGTGGCCGCCGAGCACGCCGATGCCAAGGCGAGCGCGCTGGAACACATGCGGCGCACCCTGAAGGCCAGCGTGCGCACCAGCGCGTGACCGCCCTTCAGGCTGCGCGTTTGGAGCCTATGTAGCCGAACAGGTGCCCGGCCACCTTGCGCATCTGGATCTCCTCGGAGCCTTCGGTGATGCGGTAGCGCCGGTGGTGGCGGTAGATGTGCTCGAACGGCTTGTGGCGCGAGTAGCCGATGCCGCCGTGCACCTGCATGGCACGGTCCGCTGCCTCGCAGCACAAACGGTTGGCCCAGTAGTTGCACATCGAGACCTTGTCGGACAGCCGGCGCTCGATCTCCGGCTTGGACATCTGGTCCATCTGCCATGCGGTCTTGCGGATCAGCAGGCGCAGCATCTCGATCTGCGTGGCCAGCTCCACCAGCGGAAACTGGATCGCCTGGTAACGCGCCAGCTCCTCGCCGAACGGCTTGCGCTCGCGCGCGTAGGCCACGCTCTCGCGCACGCAGTAGTCGGCCGCGCCGAGGCTGGAGGCGGCCTGGCGGATGCGGTTCTCGTGCACGAAGTGCTGCGCCACCGCCAGCCCGCCGTCCAACGGCCCGAACAGCGCGGAATCGTCGACCCACACCCGCGTGAAGCTGACCCGCGGATGGTCGGTGGGCATGTTGAAGGTCCAGAGGTACTCCTCGATCTTCACGCCATCCGCCTGGGCCGGCACCAGGAACGCGCTGATGCCGCGCGCGTCGCCCGCCTGACCGCTGGTGCGCGCGAACACCATGCAGTGCGTGGCCACGTGCATGCCGGTGGTCCACATCTTCTCGCCGTCGATGCGCCAGCCGGGCCGATCGCCGCGCGACTCGGGCACCGCGCAGGTCTCCATGTGCGTGGCATCCGAGCCGTGGTTCGGTTCGGTGAGGCCGAACGCCAGGCGGCGTGACTCGTTCAGCATGCCGCCCACGAACTCGTCGCGCTGCGCCGCGCTGCCGAAGTCGCGACACATCAGCACGAACGGGTTGTTGGCGACGATCGAGTGTTCGTTCTGCAGGTCGTTGTGCAACCCGAGGCCCTTGGCCGCCAGGTGCTCGCGGATCACCGCCATCCACAGATGGCTGCCGTCCTGGCCGCCGACCTCGCGCGGCAGCGCGAAGCGCAGATGACCGGCACGGTCGGCGCGCCGCCGCACTTCGGCCAGCAGCGCCTCCCATTCGCGGCGCGGCAGGCCGCCCGCCTCGAAGTCGGTGCGCGCCCATTCGCGGCGGTGATCGAAGAAGCGCTGGTTGTCGTCCTGCGCCTGCAGCGGCGCGATCTCCCGCGCGATGAAGGCATCGAGCTCGGCGAGGTAGGCGGTCAACTCGGCGGGAAGGTCGAAGTCCATGGGGGCGCTCGCGAATGGTTGCGTCGGCCTGCCAGTGTGATGCAAGGCACGGTTAGCCCGGCCGGCCTGACCCAGGTCAAACCCGGAGGTGCCGCGCGACGAGTTCGCGATCCTGGTGCGCGACGTGCAGGGCGCGCCCGACCTGTGGGCCATCGCCAGCAAGGTGCTGGCGGCCGCCGACGCGCCGCTCGACGTGCTCGGCCACGCCTGCAGCGTGTCGGCGAGCATCGGCATGGCGCTGTTCCCCGAACATGCGAGCGACGAGCTGTCGCTGATGAAACGCGCCGACATGGCCATGTACCTGGCCAAGCGGTCGGGCAAGAACCGCGCGCGCATCAGCGGCGACTAGCTGGCTGGCCCGTCGATCGGTGGCGACTGGCCGATCGCACGCTGGTAGGTGTCGTAGCCTGGCTGGTCGACCGCCAGCTTGTCGAGGGTGACGCGCCACAGCGCATCGGCCAGGCCGGGTGTGCGCATGTCCATCGCATCGGCGTCGATGCGTTCGCACAGCAGGCGGTTCAGCTGCGCCGCATCGCGCGGCGCGTCGGCGCCGAGCAGCGCGACGAGCAGCGCACGTTCGCGTGCTTCGGCGGCCGGCACGAGCGCGATCTCGCGGCGGGCGATGTCCAGCGCATTGGCGGCCACGCGCGCGTGGAACGCCAGCGGGCCTCGCGTCGACGGCACCACCTGCTCGCGCAGGAACGCCGCCACCGCCTCCAGCAGCTGCTCAGGCGTGGGTCGGTCTTGCATGGGGTGCTCCATCGGGCGCGAGCAGCGCCAGCAGATCGATTTCGGACTCCGACGCACGCCGGCCGATCGCGGCTTTCTCGACGTCGCGCTCTTCGCCGCCGAGCCACGCGTGGGCCATCGCCTCGCAGACGATGCCCCACTTCAGCGTGCCCAACACCTCCCACCAGTGCACGCGCGCGGCGTCGACGCGGCCACCCGCCGCCTCGTAGCCGGCAAACAGGTCTTCGCGCATGCCGAAGCCGCCGACGGGCAATTCGCTGCAGCCGAACCGCCAGGCGTTCACGCACAACCAGCCGAGGTCCTCCATCGGATCGCCCAGGTGCGCGAGCTCCCAGTCGAGCACGCCGACCAGACCGCCATCGCCGACCATCAGGTTGCCATTGCGAAAGTCTCCGTGCACCAGCACCGCTTGCGCCACCTCGTGCGGCGCGTGCCGACGCAGCCACTGAAATCCGAGCGCGAACACCGGTCGTGCGGTGCCGTGGCTGCGGTGCAGGTCGAGCTGGAATTGCTGTTCGGCCGCCGCCCCGCCGCGGCGCAACGGTGGCAGCCCCAAGGTCGGGATCGCGTGGATGCGCGCCAGCGCCTCGCCACATTGGCGCGCGAGCGCACGGCGTGCGACGGCAAAACGTTCGTCGCGCACGATGCGCCGGCCCAGCGTCTCGCCGACCATGCGTTCCATCACGAAGCCCTCGCCGATCCCGTCGGCCGCAGAAAGCACGTGGTGGATGCGCGGCACCGGCACCCCGGCCGCGCACGCCGCGACGATCAGTTGCGCCTCGGCGGCGAGGCCGGCGCCCATGCGCGAGCGTTGGGCCGCCTCGGGCGGCGCGCGACGCAGCACCAGCGGCACGCTGCCCGCATCGCTGCACAGATCGAAAGCCCAGGTTTGCTGGCTCGCGCCGCCCGACAGGCGCTGCAGCGATTCGATCCGCTCACGCTGCGCCGGCTGGCGCCGCCCAGCCCATCGCTGCAGGCCGGCCAAGAGCTTCGCGTCGTCGTCGGCCATCACCACGGCGCCAGCGTGGCCACCACCGGGTTGTGGTCGCTGCGCGCACACCAGCGCGCACTCTTCAGCACCACGCAGCGTTGCAACGCGTGCGCCCAGCCTTGCGGCACGAACAGGCCGTCGCAGTGGTATGGCACCTCACGGTTGCCGGTCCAGCGCAGCGTCTGCGCTGGCAGCGCCTTCGGATGCAGCCAGTCCCACGCGTTGATCAGCCCGAGTTCGTCGCGCAGGCGCGCCTGCACTGCACGCTCGCGCTCGCGCGCCGGTGTGCCGCTGTGGCTGCGCGCGCTGATGCAGATGTTGAAGTCGCCGCCGACCATGATGTCGCTCGTGCCGGCGCGCCGCGCGGCTGCGCCGATGGCATCGACGATGCCGTGCATGCGGCCACAGTAGCCGCCCTCGCCGTGCGGCGCGTGCACGCTGAACACGCCGAGGGCCTCGCCATGCGACGCGAGCCAGCGCGCGCCGGCCACCCAGCCGGCGAAACCACGCACGGCGATCGGCTCGAGTTGTCCGCGAGCGACGCGAATCGCGCTGCCCCAGCGGCGCGCCTGCACCGGTTGCCAGACCACGTGAGAGGACACGCCGGCGAATCCTGCGGCCTCCTGCAGCAGCACGAGGTCGGCACGCGTGTCGCGCCACACGTCGTCGGGCGTGACGCGCTTGCCGCCGCCCATCAGCATGTTGAGCGTGGCCACGCGCCAAGGCGCGGCGGCAGGAGTCGCACCGCCGTTCATGCTGCGCATGATGCAGCGCCCGGCACGCCCTTCAATCGATGCCAGCCCTTAAGCCGGAACGCGTGTTGCCCGCAACGGTTGCCTTCAACCTCACGAAGGAGGCCCGCCATGCCGCGCAACACGCGCCCCCAACGCCACACGACCCGCAAGCCGCCGAATCCGTCGGTGGCGGGCGAAGAAGATCCCGGTGCGGCCCTCGACGCCGGCGACGAAGCCGCGCCCGGCTCGCCCGCTACCGGTGAGACGCCCTGCCACCGCTGCGGCGGCAGCGGCCAAGTGGCCGGCTCGCAGTGCCCGACCTGCGGTGGCACCGGCCGGGTGGTGCAGGGCATCGGCGGCGGCTGAGCTGCCCAACAAAAGGGCCCGACTTGCGTCGGGCCCGAGGTCTCGGCGGCGAACGCGGCGTCAGCCGGCCTGCACTTCGATGCGGCGCGGTTGCGCGTGCGCCTGCTTCGGGATGCGCAGCGTCAGCACGCCGTCTTTCAAGCTGGCATCGACCTTCGTGGTGTCGAGTTCGCGGCTGAGCGTGAAGGTGCGGCGGTAGCGCGGCACACGCACCTCGGCGTACACCGCCTCCAGGCCTTCCGGCGTGGAAGCCACGACCTGGCCTTCGATCGACAGCGTGTCGGCTTCGACCTTCAGCTCGAGCCGGTCTTTCGGCACGCCGGGCATGTCGGCCAGCAGCGTGATGCCCGATTGATCCTCGTACACATCGACCGCCGGCAGCACCGCACGTTGCGTGTCTGCGTCGCCCGATCGAACCGCGGGTTGGTTGGTGCTCATCGTGTCACTCCTTGATGAATGGGGGTCAATGCGTCACTGCACGGTGATGCGCTTGGCTTGGGCGGATTCGCGACGCGCCACGCTGATGAGCAGCACGCCGTCGCGGTAGTTCGCCTTCACCTGCGTTGGATCCACGTCGTCGGGCAGCGCCACCGCGCGCGTGAAGCGACCGGCACCGCGCTCGTGCGCGTACACGTTCACGCCTTCGCGCTGCTCGGGCAGCGATGACGCGCGCTCGCCCGTGATGCGCAGCACGCCACGGTCGATCGTGACGTCGACCTTCGAGGCGTCGAGGCCGGGCGCGAAGGCATACACCTCCACGCTGTTCGACGTGCGACCCACGTTGATCGCGGGCACGCCGCCTGCAGCCACCGAGCGGATGCTGCTGGGCAGGCCGGACACGCCAAAGGCATCGTCCAGCTCACGACGCAGGCGCTCGAATTGACCGAACAGGCTGTTCGGGTAGTTCAGCAACGATTCGTACATGGCAAGAGCCTCCGTTAAATGTTGGGGGCGAGGGGTGCAGCTTCGCCGCGGTCCGGCTCGCCCTGGGAAGATGGGATTGCCGCACATCGATTTCAAGAGCCCGGTCTTTGAAATCGCAATGTCGGACGCATCCGACAGGCCAGGTCATTGGACCTTGATGGTGCGGGCAGCGGCCGGGGCATGCGGCTGCAGCTTGCGCAGTTCCACGCGCAGCACGCCGTTGCGGTAGGTCGCCTTCGCATCGTCGCGCTTCACCGGTGCGGGCAGCGCGATGCTGCGCTGGAAGCTGCCATAGGCGCACTGCACGACCCGCCAGCGTCCTTCTGTGCTCTCGCGCTCGAAGCGCTTGTCGCCGCGCACCGAGAGCGTCTGGTCATCGACGACCTCGATGTCGAAGTCGTGCTTCTCCAGGCCGGGCGCTTCCAGGCGCACGACCACGCGGCGCTCGTCTTCGAACACGTCGCCGCCTATCAGGCCCCAGCCCATATCGGGCAGCCCGAGATCGCCGTCGAGCTCGTCGCGCGCCGGCAAATCGGTCTTGCTGCCAGGTCGGAAACGCGTCAGGGTGCCCGATGCCGAGCGGCGCAGCCGCTCCCAGCCATCGGTGAGGGAATCTCGCCAGGACACAACGCCCTGGCGGAGGTCGTCGAGGGTCTTCATCGAGTGCTCCTTGAAGGGGTTGGCGAACTGCGGCGCCGGGCAACGGCCGCGGCGCCGACGGTCATTACATGCCCGCCAGCGTGCCTGTTTTCAAGCCCTGACGGGCGCTCAGGCAGCCGCGAAGCGGCGCGCCCAGGTGTCGAACGCGACGAGGAACTTGCCGAGGAACTCGCGCGTGCCGGCGTTCAGGGGGCCGGATCCGTCGGCGCCCTCGAACAGCTTGTTCACCTGGCTCAAGTACATCTCCGGGTGCGCCATCGCGGCGGCGTTGAGCGTGACCAGCGAACGCCGCACATCGAGGTTGGCGGCCACGCCGCCGAGCGGGCCGGTGCTCAGCGTGACCACCGCCGCCGGCCGTCCGGCATAGACGTTCTTGCCGTACGGACGAGATGCGACGTCGATCGCGTTCTTCAGCGCGCCGGTCATGCCGCGGTTGTATTCCGGTGTCACGAACAGCAGCCCGTCGGATGCGGCGATCGCCTGGCGGTACGTGGTCCACGCCGCGGGTGGGGCATCGGTCTCGAGGTCGGCGTTGTACAGCGGCAGCTCGCCGATCGGCACCGGCTGCAACGCGAGGGTGGGCGGTGCGGCCGCGATCAGCTCGTCGGCGATGCGCCGGCTCCACGCCGCGCGGCGCAGGCTGCCAATGTGAAGCGCGATGCTCAGCGGGCGCGACACGGCGGCGTCAGTCGAGCTGCGCGCCCGAGCGCTTCACCGCCTCGGCCCAGCGGGCGATCTCCTGCACGCCGAAGGCCGCGAGCTCGCTCGGCGCGATCGCACGCGGCTCGACACCGAGCTCGGCGAGCTTGGCGGCCACGTCGGGCCGCGCCAGCGCGCGCTGCATCGCATCGCGCAGCCGCATCACGTCGGCAGCCGGTGCGCTGGCCGGCGCGTAGACCATGAACCAGGCCACCAGATCGAAGTCGGGCACACCTTGTTCCTGCAGCGTCGGCACATCGGGCGCAGCGGCGCTGCGGCGTGCACTCGACGCGCCGAGCGCGCGCAGCTTGCCGGCCTTGATGTGCGGCAGCACCGCGGCCGGGTGGTAGAACATGAACTGCGCCTGGCCGCCGATCACGTCGGTGAGCGCTTGGCCGCCCTGGTTGTAGGGCACGTGGATCATCTTGCCGCCGATGCGCGCGGCCAGCAGTTCGCCGGCGAGGTGGCCCGAGGTGCCGTTGCCCGCCGACGCGAACGTCACACCGGCCGGCTTGGCGGCTTCGGCCTTCAGGTCGGCCAGGCTCTTGACCGGCGAGTTGGCGGCCACGACGAGCAGGGTCGGCGTGAATCCGACCAGCCCGATCGGCACGAAGTCCTTCTGTGCGTCGTACGGCAGTTTGCGGTACAGCGTGGGGTTGATCGCATGCGTGCCCACAGTGCCCATCAGCAGCGTGCGGCCGTCGCCGCGCGCCTTGGCCACCAGATCGCTGCCGATCGCGCCGCCCGCGCCCGCCTTGTTCTCGATCAGCAGCGGACTGTCGAGCAGGCCGGCCATCGCTTCGCCGACATGGCGCGCCACGATGTCGGTGGTGGTGCCCGGACCGAACGGCACCACCATCTTCAGCGGCGTGGCTTGTGCATGCGCCCCGCCCGCTCCCAACGACGCCAGCCCCGCGATCCACAGGCCGACGGCCGCGGCGGCGCGCCGGCGGCGGCAGTGTGTGTGCAACATCATGATTCGTTCGGCCTCGGTGCCCACAAGGATGCGCCGGCGTGCAGCGCCGCATCGTGGTCGCCCAACAAGGGGGGTGCCTTCACCGCCAGGGCGCGCTGGCCGTCGAAGCTGACCGGCGAGCGCACGGTGGTCCAGCGCTTGCCGGCCTCGCCCGGGTGCGGCGCATCGACGAACAGCTGCAGGTGTTTGGCCTGCGGGTCGTCGGGCACTTCATTGGTGTCGTACATCGGCGCATGCGGCACGTCGAGCGCCTCGAGGCGCTTGCACCACTCGGCACGCGGGTGCCGGCCGAAGTGGCCACCGAGCACGTCGATCAATGTCTCCTGGTGCTGAATGCGCGCCTCGCGGGTCGCGAAGCGCACGTCGTCGAACAGATCGGGTTGCTCGATCGCCTTGGCCAGCCCTTGCCAGAACTTGGGCGGCGAGCTCATGTGCAACGCGATCCACTTGCCGTCGGCGCAACGCAGCACATAACTCTGCGACACGCTGGGCCGGCTGTACGGGCCCATCACCTCGCCCTCGCTGAACAGGTGCGTGAAGGCATCGAGATTGAAATGCGCCATCGCCTCCAGCATCGACACCTCGACGCGGCGCCCACGGACGCCGCTGTTCTCGTGCGGCCGGCCACGCGCCGGCTGGTGTTCGCCGTCGAGGCGCGCGCGCTCGTACAGCGCACCGAGGATGCCGTACGCGGCGTAGAAGCCGGTCAGCGCGTCGGCCAGCGCGGGTCCGACCACGCGCGGATTGGCTGGGTTGATCAGCAGCTTGAGGAAGCCGCTCGCGGCTTGCGCCACCGTGTCGTAGCTCGGCCGCTGCGCCGATGGACCGTCGGGCCCGAAGCCGCTGATCGCGCAATAGATGAGGCGCGCGTTCAACTCGCGCAGCCGCACTTCGCCGGCACCGATCTTGGCCGCCACGCCAGGACGAAAATTCTGGATGTAGACATCGGCCTCGGTCACCAGCTGCTCGAACCGCTTCAGGTCATCGGGCTGGCGCGTGTCGAGGCGCACGCTCTTCTTGTTGCGGTTGTAGGTCTGGAAGTGCGGGCTGTAAGTGCCGCCACGAAACGCGCGGAACGGGTCACCTTCGGGCTGCTCGACCTTGACCACGTCGGCGCCGAGATCAGCCAGCAGCATCGATGCCGCCGGGCCGGTGATGAAGGTGCCGTGCTCGAGCACGCGCACGCCGGCGAGCACGCCCGTCATGCTGGTTTGTTTCCGGCGCCTTCGCCGTCGTACACCAGCTCGCGCGTGGCCTGGTACGAGAGCGCGAAGCCGCTCGCCACCGACAGCTCTTCGTTGAGGTGCGCGATCAGGCTCGCGGTACGCGCGAGGATCGGCACGCCGCGCAGCGCCCCGAGCGGGAAGCCCGCACCGAGCAGCACCGCGGGGATCGCGGCCGACACATTGAGCCGCAGGTCCTTGCCGACCGCATCGGGAATGACCTGCTCGATCGCCTCGGCGATCTGCACGTATCGCTGATCGACCTTCGAATCCTTGGCCACACGAAACAGCGCGGCGACGCGCGGATCGCGCTCCTTGTGCAGCGGATGGCCGTATCCCGGCACCGCTTGGCCCGCGGCACGCCAGCGTTTCACCACCGCGGCCGCGGCGTCGGTCAGCGAGCCCGATCCGCCCGCCTCGCGGTGCACCTCGTCGAACAAGCGGCCCGCCGTCTCCGACGCGCCGAGGATCACACTGCCGCAGCCGAGGATGCCGGCGGCCACCGCGCCCTGCAGCGCATCGGGCGCGGCGGCGAGCGTCATGCGCGCGGCCTGGATGCTGGGCACGAAGCCGTGCTCGGCGATCGCCACCAGCGTGGCGTCGAGCACGGCGAGTTGCGCGGGCTTCGGTTCCGCGCCGGTGAGCAGCAGCCAGAAGTACGCACTGAACGACGTGTGGCCGATCAGCTGGCCGCACAGGTCGCGACCGCGCACCGTGATGCTGTGTTCGTCGGAGGTGCTGATCGCGGTGCGCGGCACCGTCGACTTGCCGATCTTCATGGTGGGCATGCGAGACCTTTTGCTGTCAGGCCGGGACCAGGCGGAAGTCGTAGTGCGCCACGTGATAGGGCTTGCTCATCTTGCGACCGTCGGGTGCAGTGCCCGGTTCGTGGCGCTCGAACTCCACGATCAGGCTGTCGCGCACGCCGAACACCGCATCGGAGTCGAGGTACGGGCTGTTGGCGACGAACAGGTGCGTGGTCAGCGACTGGTGCGCCGGCGCCGACACCATCATGTGGATGTGTCCGGGCCGGTTCGGGTGGCGCCCCATGCGGCCGAGCATCTGCCCCACCGGACCGTCGGTGGGCACCGGGTAGTAGGTGGGCCGGATCGACCAGAACCAGTAGCGCCCTTCCTTGTCGGTGCGCAAGCGGCCGCGCGCGCGCATGCCGGCGTCGGCCATCTGCATGTCGTACACGCCGTCGCCGTCGCCCGACCACACGTCGAGCAATGCGCCGGTCAGCGGCTGGCCCTCGAGGTCGGTGACGCGGCCCGTGTAGAGCGCCGGCTCGCCACTCACGCCCTCGGCGAGGTCGTCGCCGAGCTGGCGCTCGGGCGCACCGGACCAGTAGAACGGCCCCTGCACGGTGGCTTCGGTGGCCGGCGTGGCGCCCTTGCGGCCCTTGGCACCGCGCGCCTGCTCCAGCGCCACCACCAGCATCGACAGCCCGAGCGTGTCGGACAGCAGGATGAATTCCTGGCGCTTGTCGTTGCACGCCTGTCCGGTCTTGGTGAGGAACTCGATCGCGGTGATCCACTCCTGCGGCTTCAGATCGACGTCGCGCGCGAAGTTGTGCAGGTGCTGCACCAGCGAGGTCATCACCTGCTTGAAGCGCGGATCCTTGCATTCACCCAGCCGATCGATCACGGCCTGCGTCAGGCTCTGGGTGTCGTACTGGGCCATGGACGTCTCCTGAGGGTTGCGGGACCGAGCCCGTCTGCCGCGGGCCGCTCATGCCAAGGCCCGCCTCTGGCGAACCGTGCGGGCCACTCTAGCGATTGACACCAATTGGGTGAAGTGGGGATTTTCGATAGCATCAATCGACCCGATCGATCCGCCGCACACCTTGGAACTGAGGCACCTTCGCTATTTCGTGTCGCTGGCCGAGTGCCTCAACTTCACCCGCGCCGCCGAGCGGGTGCACGTGACGCAGTCGACCCTGTCGCACCAGATCGCGCAACTCGAGCAGGAACTCGGCACGGCGCTGTTCGAGCGTTTGGCGCGCCGCGTGGTGCTGACCGAAGCAGGCGAGTCGTTCCTCGCCTATGCGGCCAAGGCGCTGAAAGAGGTGGACCAGGGTGTCAGCGACTTGAAGCGCGCGGCCGGCGAGTTGAGCGGCGTGGTGCGCATCGGCGCCACGCACACGTTCAACATCGGTTTCGTGCCGGAATGCCTCGCCGGCTTCATGCAACGCCACGCGTCGGTGAAGGTCACGGTCGAAGAGCTGGCCGCCGATGCGATCGCCGACAAGTTGATCGCGGCCGAGCTCGACGTCGGCATCGCCTACCAGCCGGCCGACGCGCTGCAGCTGTGGTTCGAGCCGCTTTACACCGAAGAGATGGTGCTGGTGGTGGCCGCCTCGCACCCGTTCGCGCAACGCAAGCGACTGCGCATGGTGGAGTTGCACAAGCAAAGCATGGTGATGCTGCCGCAGGTGTTCTCCACCCGCACGCTGCTGCAGGACTGCCTGCGCGCCGCCGGCGCCGAGCCACTGGTGGTGGCCGAGATGAACACCATCGGCCCGATGATCGATCTGGTGGCGCGCACCCAACTGGCGGCGATCGTGGCCGCGCAGGCGGTGCCGCGGCGCGACGACATCCGCATGGTGCCGCTGGAGAGTCCGACGCCGGTGCGCACGCCGGGGCTGTTGTGGAAGCGCGATGCGGCGCAGACGGCGGCGGTGCGCTCGTTCGCCGCCGGCATCCGCAAGATGGCGTTGCGGCGCAGCTTGCGCGCCGCAGCGCCGCACTGAAGCGCGCGAGTCAGTCGGCGCCGGGCCGCCCCAAGCCGACGGCTCCCCCTCGGGGGGACGCGAGCGCAGCGAGCAAGGGGGTCAACGATCGAACCGTTCGGGGTGCAGCCGCTCGTAGGCGGCGGCCAGCGTGGGATCGCGGCGCCGCATCTCGGCATGGTCGACGCGGCCGCTGCGCGTCATGTAGCCGTAGGCGAACTCGTGCGGGTCGAGCTCCATCATCTCGCCCATGCGCTCGTACCAGCGCAGGCTCACGTTGGCGGCGTCCCAGATCTTTTTCATCGGTGGCTCGCGCTCGGCCTGGAAGCGCTCGAGCGCACGCTCGACATCGGCCTCGGCGCGCAGCGCCTTGGCCAGCGCGATCGCGTCTTCCATCGCCAGCCGCGTGCCCGAGCCGATCGAGAAATGCACGGTGCGCAGCGCATCGCCGATCAACACCGTGCGGCCGCTGAAGAAACGCGTGTTGCGGATCACCGGAAAGCGGCGCCAGGTGGAACGGTTGGACAGCAACGGGTGACCTTGCAGGTCGGGCGCGAACACCTGCTCGCACAGCCGCAGGCTGTCGGCTTCGGGCATCGTCTCGAAGCCGGCGCGCTGGTAGGTGGCCTCGTCGACCTCGACGAGAAACGTGCTGCGGTCTGGCGCATAGCGGTAGTGGTGCGCGCAGAACGTGCCGAGCGCATGGCGGCGAAACGTCAGGGTCAGCGTGTCGAACGGCATCGTGCTGCCGTACCAGACAAAGCGGTTGTGGCGCCAGTCGACCTGCGTGCCGAACGCCTGCGCGCGCGCATCGCGCGAAGTCGAGAACGCACCATCGGCAGCCACGCGCAGGTCGGCCTCGCCGAGTTCATCGACGTCGGCCAGCGCGCGCTCGAACGCCAGCTCGACGCCGGCGCGCTGCGCCTCGCCTTGCAGCAGGTTCAGCAGCTGCAGCCGGCCGATCGATGCGAAGCCGTTGCCCCCGATCGGGATGCGCACGTCGCTGTGCACGATCGTGAGGTCGCGCCACGATTGCATCTGCGGCGTCAGCAAATCATGAAGTGCCGGCGCGTCGGCCTTGAGGAAGTCGAGCGCACGGTCAGAGAACACCACCCCGAAGCCCCAGGTCGCGCCACGTGGGCCGCGCTCGACCACGCGCACGCGGTGCGCCGGATCGTGGTTCTTCAGCAGGATGCCCAGCGTCAGGCCGGCCGGGCCACCACCGAGGATCTCGACGTGCATGCGTTGGAAGCTTAGCGGTCGCTGAACTTGGCGGCGCGCTTTTCCAGGAACGCGGCCACGCCCTCGCGGAAGTCGGCCTGGGCACCCATGTCGTTCTGCACGCGCGCCTCGAGCGACAGCGCGCTCGCATAGTCGACCATGATCGCCTCGTCGATCGTGCGCCGCGTCGCGGCCAGCGCCTTGACCGGCATCGCGGCCAGCTTGGCGGCCAGCGCCATCGTCTGATCCAGCAGTGCGGCATCGTCGACCGCGGCCCAGATCAGGCCCATGCGCTCGGCGGCTTCGGCCGACAGCTTGTCGCCAGTCATCGCCAGCCCGATCGCCTTTGCGCGGCCCACCAAGCGCGGCAGCAGCCAGGTGCCGCCGCAATCGGGGATCAAGCCGATCTTGGAGAACGCCTGGATGAAAACCGCCGACTTGGCAGCGATCACCAGGTCGCAGCCGAGCGCGAAGTTCGCACCGGCGCCGGCGGCGACACCGTTGACCATCGCGATCACCGGAACCGGCATCGATGCGATGCGCAGCGCCAGCGGCTTGTAGATGCGCTCGACCACCTGGCCGACATTGGTGCCGACCTCGGGATCGTTCAGATCCTGGCCGGCACAGAAGCCACGCCCGGCGCCGGTGATCACCAGGCAGCGCACGCCGGCATCGTCGGCCGCCGCGTCGAGTGCGGCGCGCAGCTCGCGATGCATCGCCGACGTGAAGCTGTTGAGCGCGGCCGGGCGGTTGAGCGTGAGCTTGCGCACCTCGCCGGTCGGATTCGATCAGGACCAGTTGTTCTGCCATCGTTGCCTCACTCGTTCACTGCCAGACTTCACGCGCGGTTTGCACCACCAGCTCGAGCTTGCGCCGCTGGTCTTCCACCGCGATGTTGTTGCCGTGCACGGTGCTGGAGAAACCGCACTGCGGCGACAGGCACAGCTGCTCCAGCGGCGCGTGCTTCGCGGCCTCGTCGATGCGGCGCTTCAGGTCATCCTTCTTCTCGAGCTGGCCGAACTTGGTGGTGACCAGTCCGAGCACCACCGTCTTGCCCTTTTTCAGGTGGCGCAGCGGACGGAAATCGCCCGAGCGGTCGTCGTCGTACTCCATGAAGTAGGCGTCGAGGTTCATCTCCGACAGCAGCGCCTCGGCCACCGGCTCGTAGTTGCCCTGCGCGGCAAACGTGCTCTTGAAGTTGCCGCGGCACAGGTGCATCGCCAGCGTCATGCCGGCGGGCTTTTGTGCCACCACCTTGTTGATGAACCAGGCGTAACGGTGCGGCAGCTCGTTGGGATCGTCGCCGCGCTGGCGCGCCGCGGCGCGCATCTTCTCGTCGCACAGGTAGGCCATGTTGGTGTCGTCCATCTGCACGTAACTGCAGCCGGCTTCGGCCAGGGAACGCAGCTCATCGCCATAGGCCTTCGCGACATCGTCGTAGAACACCGGGTCGAGCTCGGGGTACGCCTCCTTGCTGATGCCGGCGCGGCCGCCGCGGAAATGCAGCATCGTCGGCGACGGGATCGTCACCTTCGGCGTCAGGCCCTTGATGCCGAGCTGGTCGACCTGGCTCTTCAGGTACTGGAAGTCGGCGAGCTGGATCTGCTTGGCGTGGCGCACTTTGTCGATCACGCGGATCACCGGCGGCGCCAGCTCCTCGGTGCCGTCGGGCCTCTTCACGGTGACCGGGATGTCGGTCTTCACGCCGCCGAGCTGCTCGAGAAAATCGATGTGGAAGTAGGTGCGGCGGAACTCGCCGTCGGTGATCGACGGCATGCCGACGTCGGCCTGGAACTTGACGATCTCGGCGATCGCCTTGTCCTCGACCGCACGCAGTTGTTCGGCGCTGATCTCGCTCTTGGCGTATCGCTCTCGGGCCTGCAGCAGATACGACGGTCGCAGGAAACTGCCGACGTGGTCGGCCCGGAACGGTGGGGTTTGGCGCTGGGTCATGGTGAAAGTCTCCGGTCGAATCCCGATGCTAAACGTTGGCATGGTGGACGGGCCACAATGCAGCACTTCGCTCCTGGGAACTGAAGATGCCGAACATCGTGGGCTTTTGCGGCAGTCTGCGCGCCGCGTCGTACAACCGCATGCTGATGCGCCTGGCCGAGAGCGTGATGCCGGCGTCGATGAAACTGCAGGCGCTCGAATGGCGCGACGTGCCGGTGTTCGATGGCGACGTGCTGGCCAAAGGCATGCCGCCGGTGGTGGCGGGCTTGCGCGAGCAGGTGCGCAAGGCCGACGGCATCCTGATCGTCACGCCGGAATACAACTTCTCGATCCCGGGCGGCTTGAAGAACGTGATCGACTGGCTGAGCCGCGGCGAAGACCAGCCGTTCGCCGGCAAGCCGGTGGCGATCCTCACCGCCAGCGCCGGCCCGGTGGGCGGTGCGCGAGTGCAGTACGACCTGCGCAAAGTGATGCTGTTCGTCAACGCGATGACGCTCATCAAGCCCGAGGTGTTCGTCGGCAGCGCGGCGAGCAAGTTCGACGCCAGCGGCCGTGCACCGACGAGGCCACGCGCAAGTTCGTCACCGCGCAGATGGCGGCGTTCGAGCCGTGGATCGCGGGCGTGAAGCGGATGCAGGCACCGGGCTGACATCGGTCAGTCGGCTTTCAGGCCGGCGGCGCGCACCAGCGGCACCCAGCGCTGCAGGTCGCGCGCCAGCAGCGCGCGCGTGTCGTCGGCGTTCAATGCCAGCGGACGGCCGCCGGCGTTGGTGAACACGGTCTGCACCTCGCTCGAGCGCGCCGTGCGTAGCAACTCGTCGCGCAGGCGTGTGAGCGCCGCAGGCGGCGTGCGCGCTGGCGCGAACAAACCGAACCACGATTCGAGCTCGAGATCGACGCCGCCTTCGCGCAAGGTCGGCACGTCGGGATGCATCGGGTTGCGTTGTGCGCCGCTGGTGGCCAGCGCCTTCACGGTGCCGGCGCCGATCTGCGTGCGTGCGGTTGGCGCGAGGTCGAAGAACAGGTCGACGCGGCCACCGAGCAGGTCCTGGTATGCCGCCTGCGCACCCCGGTACGGCACGTGCACCAGCTCCACGCCGGCCGAGTGCCAGGTGGCCGCGGCCAGCACGTGCTGTCCCGAACCGTTGCCGGCCGACGCATAGGTCAGCGCACGCGGCTTGGCCTTGGCCTGCTTGAGCACGTCGGCGAGCGTGTCGAGGCCGAGGTCCTTGCGGCCCATCAGCGTGTAGCTGTAGGCCACGGCGACGCCGATCGGCTCGAAGTCGCGCTGCGGCTCGTACGGCAGGCTCGGGTACAGCCCCACGTTGAGCACCAGGTTCGACACCGAGCCCACCAGCAGCGTGTGGCCGTCGGGCGCGGACTTCGCCGCCGCATCGGTGCCCACCAGCGTGCCCGAGCCGGGCCGGTTCTCCACCACCACCGATTGGCCGAGCGCACGCTGCAGCGAATCGGCCAGCGTGCGGCCGACGAAGTCGAAGCCGCCACCCGGCGGCTGCGGCACGACGATCTTCAGCGGCCGGTTCGGAAAGTCGCTCTGCGCCCGTGCGCCGAGGGGCGCCAGCGAAGCCGCGATGCGCACACAGCGCGCCGCGACGATCGATGCCGAGCACGAGGGAGTGGGTTTGCATCGAAGCCTCCGTTTGAATGGGCATGACGCTCAAACGCCCGCCGACACGCCGAGCCACGCGTCGAGCGGCGTCGGGTCGGCCAGCAGCGCCGCGCTGCTGTTGCGGTAGGCGATGCCGCCGCGGTCGAGCACGATCGCTTCGTCGGTCACCTTCAGCACCATGTGCGGGTGCTGCTCGACGACGATCGACGACAAGCCCTCTTCGCGCGCCACACGCGCGATCGCCGCCAGCAGCTCGGCGACGATCAGCGGCGCCAGGCCTTCGAGCGGCTCGTCGAGCAGCAGCAGCTTCGGATTCAGCACCAGCGCACGGCCGAATGCCAGCATCTGCTGCTCGCCGCCCGACAGCTGCGTGCCGAGGTTGCGCTTGCGCTCGGCCAGGCGCGGGAACAGCTCGAACACACGCTACGCGGTCCACGGGCCCGGGCGCGCCACCGCGCTCAGGTTTTCTTCCACCGTGAGCGACTTGAAGATGTTGCGTTCCTGCGGCACCCAGCCGATGCCCGCGGCGGCGCGCTCGTGCGACGGCAGCGTGTGGATCTCGCGGCCGCCGAGCATGATGCGCCCGGCATGGCGCCGCGTGACGCCGACCAGCGTGTCGATCAGCGTGGTCTTGCCGGTGCCGTTGCGCCCCAGCAGCGCGAGCGAGCGGCCGGCACTCAGCACGAAGCCCACGCCGCTCAGCACCACGGCCTCGCCGTAGCCGCAGCTCAGGCCCTCGACCTCGAGCAGCCGCTCAGCCATGCGCGGCTCCCGCGGCGTGCGCACCGCCGCGGCCATGCGCCGCGGCCGCATGTGCATCACCGAGGTACACCGCCCTCACCTGCGGGTCGGCGGCGATGGCATCGGGTGCGCCTTCGGTCAGCACCGCGCCGTTGACCAGCACCGTGATGCGGCGCGCAAAACTGAACACCAGGTCCATGTCGTGCTCGATCAGCAGCACCGACACGTCGGCGGGCAGTGCGGCCACGGTGTCGAGGATGTCCTTGCGCTCGTTGGCCGGCACGCCGGCTGCCGGCTCGTCGAGCAGCAGCACGCTCGGTTTCAGCGCCACCGCGAGGCCGATCTCGAGCAGGCGGCGCTTGCCATAGGGCAGCTCGCGCGTCGGTCGGTCAGCGTGTTCGCTCAAGCGAAACTGGTTCAGCAGCGTGTCGCACTCGGCCGCGATCGCCGCGTCGCGGCCGACCGGCTGCCACCAGCGCCACGCCGCACCGACACGGCTCGCGACCGCGAGCGCCAGGCTTTGCAGCGGCGTGAGCGAGGCGAACAGCTGGTTGATCTGGAAGGTGCGCACCAGCCCCAGGCCCACGCGCGCGTGCGCGCTCATGCCGGTGATGTCGCGCGCGCCGAGCCACGACGCGACCCGACGTCGGCGGCGACATGCCGGTGAGCAGGTTGATCAACGTGGTCTTGCCGGCGCCGTTGGGCCCGATCAGCGCATGGCGCGCGCCGCGCTGCACCGCCATCGTCACGTGGTCGGTGGCGGTGATGCCGCCGAAGCGCTTGACCAGCGCGTCGGTGCGCAGCACGACCTCGCTCACGACACGCCCCTTCGGCGCCACCAGGTCCACGGCCGAAACAAGCGCTCGCGCCCGACCAGCATCAACACCACGAGGAACAGGCCGATCCAGAACGTCCAGTACTGCGCCGTGATGCCGGACAGGAAGTCGTGCATCACGCGGAACGCCAGCGCGCCGATCAGCGCGCCCCACAGCCAGCCGGCGCCACCGATCACCACCATCAGCATCACGTCGGCGCTGCGGTGGAACTCGAGCACGTCGAGCGACACGAAGCCGGTGGTCTGCGTCAGCAGCGCACCGGCCGCACCGGCCAGCGCGGCGCCGAGCGTGTACACCGCGCCCAGACGGGCCTGCACCGACATGCCGATCGCCGTCACGCGCAGCCGGTTGTCGCGCAACGCTTGCAGCGACATGCCCAGCGGCGAATGCACGACGCGGCGGGCGATCAGGAAGGCGATGAACAGCACCACGAGCGAATAGACCGACGCCACCTGGCCGCCCAGATCGAAGTCGAAAGCGCCCCAGCAGCGGGCCGATCACCAGCCCCTGCATGCCGTCGATGCCACCGGTGATGTGGTCGAACTTGTTGGCCAATTCGAGCAGCACCAGCGCGATGCCCATCGTGACCATCAGCCGCGTGAGGTCGGTGCCGCGCACGATCATCGGGCTGGTCAGCGCGCCCAGCAGCGCAGCGGCGGCCGTGCCGACTGCGAGGCCGACCAACGGATCGGGCATCACGTGCTTGGCGAACAGCGCCGCGCCGTACGCACCGGCGCCGAAGTAGGCCACGTGGCCGAGCGACACGATGCCGGCGTAGCCGAGGATCAGGTCGAGCGACAGCGCGAACAGCGCCAGGATCGCGACCTCGTTGATCAACGGCGCGTGCGCGCCCAGCACCAGCGGCGACGCGGCGATCCCGAGCCAGGCCACGAATCTCCCATGCGCGCCAGCGCGATGGCGCAAGCAAGCGGGCGGCAGTCAGCTCGAGCCGTCCCGGCGCGCCTCGGAGTGGCGGCGCGCTCATCGCGCGCCCTGCCGCGAGAACAAGCCCTGCGGCCGCCACAGCAGGATCGCGATCATCAGCACGTAGACGATGAAGGCGCCGAGCTTGGGCACGTAGTACTTGCCCATCACGTCGGCGATGCCGAGCACCAATGCGGCGACCAGCGGGCCGGTGATCGAGCTGGTGCCGCCGACCGCGCAGACGATCAGGAAGTACACCATGAACTTGAGCGGGAACGTCGGATCGAGCCCGAGGATGTCGGCGCCGAGCGCGCCGCCGAGCCCCGCCAGGCCCGAGCCGACCGCGAACGTCGCCAGGAACACGCGGTTCACCGGAATGCCGAGGCCGGCGGCGACGCGCGGGTCGTCGACCGCGGCCCGCAAGCGGCTACCGAAGCGCGTGCGCGCCAGGATCGCCTGCAGCCCAAGCGCCAACGCCACGCACACCGCGATGATGAACAGGCGGTACGCACCCATGCCGAGTTGCCAGGCACCCTCGCCGATCTCGAAGCGCACGCGCAGCCACGCGGGCAGTTGCACCGTCTGCGGCGACGAGCCGACCAGCTAGTCCACCGCGGCCACCGCCATGAACGTGAGGCCGATCGAGAACAGCACCTGGTCGAGGTGCGGCTTGCCGTACATCGGCCGGTACAGCGTGCGCTCGAGCAGCGCGCCGGCGGCCGCGGTCAGCACGAAGGCCACCGGCAGGCAGGCGAGAAACGGCCAGCCGTGGCGCTGCATCAGCACGATCAGGATGTAGCCGCCGGCCATCGCGAACGCGCCGTGCGCGAGGTTGATGAAGTTCATCAGCCCCATCGTCACGGCCAGGCCGAGCGCCAGGATGAACAGCAGCATGCCGTAGGCGATGCCGTCGAACAGCAGGGTCAGCATCGCAGGCTCCGAGGCTCCGCGAACAAAGAGCCGGCCGTCGTCGACGCAGCAGCCGGCAGGTGGCACGCTGAACAACCGGCCGACTACTTCAATTTGCCCGGGTCTTTCACGGCCTTGAGCACGTCGAACTCCACGTTCCACAGCTGGCCGTCCTTGCGCTCGACCTTGCGGATGTAGATGTCCTGCACGATGTCGCGCGTCTGGGCATCGATGAGCACCGGGCCGCGCGGGCTCTCGAAGATCTGGCCCTTCATCGCGTTGAGCAGCGCCTCGCCGCCTTGCCCCTTGGTCGCATTGAGCGCGTTGTAGATCACGCGCATGCCGTCGTAGCCGCCCACCGCCATGAAGTTGGGCCTGAACTTGTTGGCGGCCTGGAAGGCATCGACGAACTTCTTGTTGGTGGCGCCGGGGTGCGCCGCCGAGTAGTGGTGCGAGTTGATCACGCCGAGCGCGACGTCGCCCATGTCGTTGAGCTGGTCGTCGTCGGTGACGTCGCCGGTGGCGATCAGCTTGATGCCGGCCTTGTCGAGCCCGCGTTCGCCGAACTGCTTCATGAACTGCGCGCCCTGCCCCGACGGCAGGAAGACGAACAACGCATCGGGCTTGAGGTCGCGCACCTTCTGCAGCACCGGCGCAAAGTCGGGGCTGCGAAGCGGCGTGCGCAGCTTGTCGAGCATCTCGCCGCCGTTGAGCCGGAACTGCGAGTCGAAGTACTTCTCGGCGTCGAAGCCGGGGCCGAAGTCGGCCACCAGCGACACCGCCTTCTTGATGCCGTTCTTGACGGCCCAGTCGGCCATCGGCACCGTGGCTTGCGGCAGCGTGAAGCTGGTGCGCACGATGAACGGCGACGCCTCGGTGATCGCCGACGTGCCGGCCGCCATCACCACCATCGGCGTCTTGCTCTGCGTGGCGATCGGTGCGGTGGCCATCGCCGCCGGCGTGACGCCGAAGCCGGCCAGCACGGTGACCTTTTCGTTGACCACCAGCTCCTGGGCCAGCCGGCGCGACGTGTCGGGCACGGCGGCATCGTCCTTGACGATCACCTGCACCGTCTTGCCGCCGGCCTTGTTGCCGTTCTGCGCCTGCCACAGCTTGACCGCGGCGTCGATCTGGCGCCCGGTGGAGGCCTGCGGGCCGGTCATCGGCAGGATCAGGCCGATCTTCACGGTGTCCCCCTGCGCGTGCGCCCAAGGGGCGGCGGCCAGGACGGCGCCGGCGATCAGCAGATGGCGTCGCAGTGAGTTGGGCATGGCTCGCGTCTCCAGTGGGAAGAGTTCTTTTCGTGCCGAGAATTGTGGTCGCTCCCGCCATCGCTGCGCGAGCGCCGGGGACACTATCAGATATTCCATGTCAGCATGACGGTATTGCCCCAGTGGGCGCGACCTGTCCATCAAAGGTCCAGCACCAGCCGAGCCGAATTCGCGCGCGAGCAGCATGGCAGGAACTGATCGTTCGCGGCCTGCTCCTCGGGCAGCAGGTATTGGTCGCGGTGGTCGGGCACGCCGTCGATCACGCGCGTGAGGCAGGTGCCGCACACGCCCTGCTCGCACGAGCTGGGCACGACCACGCCGGCGTCGGCCAGCGCGTCCAGCACGCTTTGCTCGGCTGGCACGCGGATCACGCGGCCGGAACTCGCGAGCTGCACCTCGAATGCACCGTCACCGGCGCGCGGACTCACGTCGGCGGCGAAGAACTCGTAGTGCAGATGCGGCTCTCGTCCCAGCCGCCAGCGCGCGCCTGCGCCGAGCACCGCATCCATCAGGCCCTGCGGACCGCACACGTACAGGTGCGTGCCGGCGGCCTGCGTCGCCAGCAAGGTGCCGATGTCGAGCTTCTGCTCGGCCGCGCCATCGTCGAAATGGAAGTGCACGTGGCCGGCGAACGGCGCGCGCTGGATGCGCTCGAAGAACGCGGTGCGCGCCCGCGAGCGCGTGGCGTAGTGCATCTGAAAGTCGGCGCCCGTGGCCGCGAGCCGCTCGGCCATGCACAGGATCGGCGTGACGCCGATGCCACCGGCCAGCAGCAGATGACGCGGCGCATGGTGCGCGAGCGCGAAGTGGTTCTTCGGTGGACTGATCGAGAGCACGCTGCCTTCGTGCACCTGCGCATGCATCGCCGCCGAGCCGCCGCGCGAAGCGGCGTCGCGCAGCACGCCGATCAAGTAGCGGTGGCTCTCCGCCGGATCGTTGCACAGCGAATACTGACGCGTCAGACCGCCGGGCACTTGCACGTCGATGTGCGAGCCGGCGGAGAACGCCGGCAGCGGCGTGCCGTCGATGCTGGCCAGTTCGAAGGTGCAGATGTCTTCGGCTTCAGCGGTCTTGCGGGTGACGCGGACGTTGAGTGCAGAGGGCGCGTTCATTGTGGTGTTCGAGCGTGCGTGCGTGGACCGAGCGAGGCAAAGCCGCGGCCGGGTATGCGCCGGCGCTCGTGTGCAGCGGTCGGCCCTGCGGGCCGACTCCCTTGCGGTGCTCGATCGCATGGCCCGCGTCGAAACTCGCTCCGCTCACTGCGTTCGCTGCGCTCGAACAATCGACGCGAGTCAGACATTGAAGCGCGCGCTGCGCGCGCGCGGCCATGCGCTCTGTCGCTCCTCAGCGCCGCACAATGTCGCTGCCGGCGCACGCCCGACCACAGCTTTGCCGGCAGCACCGAGGTTCTTGTCGATGAACACCACGAGCGCATGGCTGGCCTGAGGGCGGTGCCCCGTTGGGGCGAATCTGGGCCGGCGAGGAGCGCAGTGGAGAGAGGGGAAGTCCGGCGCCGCAGGCGACGGACCGACGAGAAGCCATGAGGCAGTGGCGCGTTCAGCGCCACTGCGAGCGGCATCGCAGCCGCCCTCTCGGAGCGAGCACCGCAGCGAACCCCGCGCACAGCGCGGGGCGGCACAGTCTGAGCCCCGGCGGGGTACTGCCCTCGGGCCGCGCTCAATAGCCGCATGCATGCGAATCACGCCGCCTGCGGAGTCGCCATCGCGCGCTCCGCAGCCACCAGCCGCTCGATCACCTTGCGCGCCTGCACGCCACCGGCGTCGATGTTGAGCTTGAGCAGGTTGCGCTCGGGCCACTTCGAGTAGGTTGTGCTGCTGGCGCTCGAGCATCTCGAGGTCCTCGGCGAAGATCTTGCCCTGCCCGTCGCGGATCTGCGCGGTCAGCGCGTGGTCGTTCGGCGTGGAAGTTGCGCGCCATGCCCCAGAAGTACCAGATCGAGGTCTCGGTCTCGGGCGTGATGAAGTCGACCACGATGCTGTAGACCTTCTTGTCCTTGGGACGCGTCGTAGCCGCCCATGCCGGCGAGGGCGACGCCGACTTCGATCATCACGTGGCTCGGCGGGCTGAAGCGGCAGATCTGCCAGCGATCGACCGGCATGGTCGTCGGGCAGGCCGTGCCGCGCAGCGCCATCCGCCAGAACGGCGGCGCCATGATGTTGTCCATGAAGCGGCTGGTCACGACGCTGTCGCCTTCGACCGTCGTCTTGGCACGGCGCCTCGTCGATCTCCTTCTGGCCGATGCTGCCGGCATGCACGTAGGTCTCGTGCGTCAGGTCCATCAGGTTGTCGATCATCAGCCGGTAGTCGCAGTTGATGTGGTACAGCCCGCCGCCGTAGGCCCACTCGGGATGGTCGGCCCAGTGCAGATGCGGCAGCTGGTCGGCGCTCGGCGCGCGCCTGCATCGCCCGGCCAGACCCAGATGAAGCCGTGCCGCTCGATCACCGGAAAGCTGCGGATCGGCGGGAAGCCGCGCACGCGCTGCCCCGGCATCGCGACGGTCTTGCCGTCGCAGCCCATCTCCAGGCCGTGGTAGCCGCACACCAGCTTGCCCTCGACCACGCGGCCCAGCGACAGCGGCGCGCCGCGGTGCGGGCAGAAGTCCTCCAGCGCCACGGCCTTGCCCTCGGGGCCGCGGTAGAACACCATGCGCTCGCCGCAGATCCTGCGGCCGAGCGGCTTCTCGTCGATCTCGTCGGGCGTGCAGGCGACGTACCAGGCGTTGAGCGGGAACATTGGGACCTCGTCGCGAAGCGTCAATTGGATCCAATGCTGTCAAAAACGGTGCACAATTGCAAGGCAACACCCATTAACCATGAGCGTTTCATTCCAGCAATTGGATCCCAATGCGGCGCCGCCCAGCGTGGTGGCCACGCTGCGCCAGGCCATCCTCGCCGGCCACTACCAGCCCGGCACGCGGCTGGCCGAGATTCCGGTGGCCGAGGCGCTGGGTGTGTCGCGCACGCCGGTGCGGCTGGCGTTTCGCACGCTCGCGCAGGAGGGTTTGCTGCAGCGTGTGGGCAAGCGCGGGCTCGAGGTGCGTGCGTTCACCGAGGCCGACGTGTTGTGTGCGGTCGAAGTGCGCGGCGTGCTCGAAGGACTGGCCGCACGCCGCCTGTCGGAGGCGGGCGTGCCGGCACCGTTGATGGCGCAACTCGAACAATGCCTGAGCGATGGCGAACAGGTGCTCGCCGGCGGCCGCCTGACCTCCAGCGATGTCGACCGCTGGTCGGCACTGAACCAGCGCTTCCACGCGGGCATCGTGGCGGCAGGCGGCAGCCGCGTGATCGGCGACGCCATCGCACGCAACAACCATCTGCCATTCGCCGCCGCGGACTCGATCGCGATCGACAAGGGCGCGTTGCCGGCCGAGTTCCGCAAGCTGCAGCTCGCGCAGTTGCAGCACCGGCTCATCGTCGAGGCGTTGCGCCGCGGCGAATCGGCGCGCGCAGAAACGCTGATGCGCGAACACGCCTACATCGGTCTGCGTTATGCGGCGCTGTTCGATCTGCAGACCCCATCGACATTGGCCGCCCCGCCTGTCGCCGCAGCGACAAAGCCGCGCAAGCGGCTTCGGTGAGGCTCATTTCGCGCAGCGAAGTGAAGGCGCGAAGCGCCGTGCCGGAGCCAAAACGGCGCAAGCGCACTAAACTTGCAACGCCGGCGCGCTTCTAGGGCCGGCAGCGTTCTCAGGGCGGGGTGGAAGTCCCCACCGGCGGTAAAGGCGTGCACTTGGCGCCCAAGCCCGCGAGCGCCTGTGTTCACCCGAACGCAGGGTCAGCAGATCTGGTGCGATTCCAGGGCCGACGGTCACAGTCCGGATGAAAGAGAGCGCGACACGGCGTCGGCCGCATTGCGTGCAGCAGTGCGCGTCGGCGTTGCGCTCGTGCGCCCTGATTCAGGTAGCCCCTTGTTTGGAGTCACACCATGAATCAGTACCCCAAGTCCTTTCCCCTCCCCGGCGTGCGCGGCACGCGCGTGGCCGTCATCAGCGCCGGCTGGCATGCCGAGCTGGTGGCGCGCGGGCGCGACGCGCTGCTCGACGAGCTCGCGCAGCTCGGCGTCGAACGCAGTGAGGTCGACAGCTACGACGTGCCCGGCGCCTTCGAGATCCCGCTGCTGGCGCAGCAGCTCGCACGCACGCGGCGTTATGGCGCCGTGGTGGCGTGTGCGCTGGTCGTCGATGGCGGCATCTATCGCCACGAGTTCGTGGCCGGTGCGGTGATCGACGGCCTGATGCGCGTGCAGCTCGACACCGACGTGCCGGTGCTGTCGATGGTGCTCACGCCGCAGCAGTTCCATGAGCACGACGTGCACACCCGGTTCTTCGCCGAGCACCTCGTGACCAAGGGCCGCGAAGCGGCGCGCGCGTGCGTGGCGACGATGGGCGTGCACGAGGCGCTGACCGCGCCCGCCTGACGATCGCCTAACGGGCGGGCAACACCGTCCCGGCGCACTCGCCAAACCCGATGCGCCGGGCGCCTTCGCGCGCGCAATGCGCGCGCAGGATCACGGTGTCGCCGTCGGCGAGAAAGCTGCGCGTTTCGCCGTTCGGCAGCGCGATCGGCTGCTTGCCGCCTGCGCTCAGCTCGAGCATCGAGCCGCCCTGGCCCGGTGACGGCCCCGACTGCGTGCCGGTGCCCAACAAGTCGCCTGGGCCCAGGTTGCAGCCGTTGCAGCTGTGGTGGGCCAGCAGTTGCGGCACCGTCCAGTAGGCGTCGCGGAAGTTCGATTGCGACAGCCGGTGCGGCGGCAGGCCATGCTCGCGCATGGTCTCGGTGTGCAGCCACGCCTCCAGCGCGATGTCGATCGCGCCGCGCGCACGGTTGGCCTCCGAATCGAGGTACGGCAGCGGCTGCGGATCGCCTTCGGGATGCGCGAACGGCTGGCGAAACGGCGCCAAGGCCTCCTGCGTGACCACCCACGGCGAGATCGTGGTGCCGAAGTTCTTCGACAAGAATGGCCCGAGCGGCTGGTATTCCCAGCCCTGGATGTCGCGCGCCGACCAGTCGTTGAGCAGCACCATGCCGAACCAATCGTCTTCGGCCTGCGCCATCGACAACGGCGTGCCGTCGGGGTTGCCGCCGCCCACCAGCACGCCGAGCTCGAGCTCGTAGTCGAGCCGGCGCGCCGCATCGAACACCGGCGCCTTGGCATCGGGCAGCATCAGCTGGCCGCGCGGCCGATGCACCCGCTGTCCACTGACGCCGATCGACGACACGCGGCCGTGGTAGCCGATCGGCACCCACTTGTAGTTGGGCAGCAGCGGGTTGTCGGGGCGGAACTGCTTGCCGACGTTGGTGGCATGGTGGATGCCGGTGTAGAAGTCGGTGTACTCGCCGATGCGACACGGCAGCGCGAGCTCGATGTCGGCTTGTTGCACCAGGCACAGCTCGAGAAACGGTGCCTGGTCGCTGCCTTCGCGCAGCGCGCGCGACAACGTGCCGCGCACCTGGCGCCGCGCCACGCCGCCGCGCTGCATCAGCTCGCGCAGGTCGCCCGCGGCCAGCGCCTGCAGCAACGGCTCGACGTCGCGCGGCCATGGGCACTGCGACAGCGCCAGCTTCAGATCGAGCACCTGCTGGCCGATCGCCACGCCGATGCGCCACGGCTCGTTGCTGCCGCGCTTGCGCACACGCCCGAACGGCAGGTTCTGCAACGGGAAGTCGGCGTCCGGCGCGTTGGCCGATTCGACCCAGCTCTTCAGCGCCGGGTCGTGCGTGTCATCGAGGCGCGCGGTCGTGTTCATGGGGTGGCCGCCGCCGGCGCGGCGCCGTTGCGTTGCACATGCCATTGCGCGAGCCGACGCATGTTGGACAACGACGACTGGTGCCCATGCACCAGCCTCAGCAGCCCGCTCTTGTGCATCTTCGGCAACTCGGCGTCGGGCAGTTCGGCGAAGCGCTTCTCGTCGATGGTGAGAAAGCCGTCGGCGCCCACCGATCCACCCTCGGGCAGCGTGGCTTGAAAGCGCATCTCACGCAGCAAGTCGAGCCGCAGCAGCTCCAGGCCCATGAGGCGTGTGCGCTCGACTTCCATCTCCACCTGCTCGAGCTGGCGCTGGATGTCCAGCGTGAGCGCGGTCGGCGTGCCGTCGGCCTCGAACAGCGGCTCGCCGTCGTCGAGCGACAGGCGCGAGCTGCGGCCATCGCGGCAGATCGCGTACTGCACGTCGCCCGAACGGGCCAGCGCGAACGGGTACATGCGCAGCAGCACCGGCAGGTAGGCCGTGCGCCATGTGCCGCCCTCGAGGCAGAGGTTCTGTCCCTTGGCGAGGCCGAAGACCGCGATCGGCGCGACCTGGCGCACGCCGCTGGCGTCGGTGCCGGCTTCGATCCACACCACCGGGTACTCCTTGCAGGCCTCGCCCACTTCGCCGACGACGATGAACATCGAATTGAGTGTCGCGAAACGCGCGTTGTCGTCACCGTCGCGCCGCAACCGCAGCCCGCGGTCCTGCAGGCGGTCGAGTGCGACGGGACTGCCGTGCAATTCGGGATGGATCATGCGTTTTCGGCTTCCGCTGCTTGTTCCGGCCGCTGCGTCACGAGCACCTTGTCGACGCGTTTGCCATCGAGGTCGACCACTTCGAAGCGCCATCCTCCCCAATCCACGTGGTCGGTGGTGTTCGGCAGGCGCCCGAGCAGCAGCATGATCATGCCAGCCAGCGTGTTGTAGCGGCCGCGGTCCTCTTCGGGCAGCCCTCTCAGATCCAGGCGGTCCTTCAGCTCGGGCACCGGGATCAGGCCGTCCATCAGCCAACTGCCGTCGGTGCGTTGCACCGCCCACGCATTGTCGGCGCTCGGCGGCGCGAACTCCCCGGTGATCGCCTCCAGCACGTCACGCACGGTGATCACGCCTTGCACGGCGCCGTATTCATCGACCACGAACACCAGTTGCGCCTCCGACACGCGGAAGTGCTCCAGCAGTTCCATGCCCGACAAGGTCTCGGGCACGAACACCGGCGCCTGCAGCAGCTCGGTAAGCGCCGGTGCCTGGCCGGCGGCCAGCGGCGCCAGCAGCCGCTGCGCCGGCAGCACGCCGAGCACTTCGTCGAGCCCGCCGCGGCACACCGGAAAGCGCGAGTGCGCGTTCTCGGAGATGATGCCCAGCACCTCGGTGAGCGGTGCGTCGGCCTCGATCCACGCGATCTCGTTGCGCGGGATCATCATCGAACCGATCTGGCGCTCGTCGAGGCGGAACACATTGCGCACCATCTGGTGCTCGTGCTCCTCGATCACACCGGCATCCACGCCCTCTTCGAGGCTGGCGGCGATTTCTTCTTCGGTCACCGACCGCTGCCCGAGTCGCGCAAGCCGAACACACGCAACACCGCCTCGGTGCAGAACGACAGCAGCCAGACGAACGGCCGCGTCGCGCTCGACAGCCACTCCATCGGTCGCGCCGCATGGCGCGCGATGGTCTCGGGAAACATCTGGCCGAGCCGCTTGGGCACCAGCTCGCCGAAGATGATGGTGAGGAAGGTGATGATGAGCACCACCAGCGCGGTGGCGCTGATGTCGGCCAACTTCGGCGGCACGTGCATTTCACCATGCAGCCAGGCCGACAGCGGCGCCGAGAAGGCGGCGTCGCCGACGATGCCGTTGAGGATGCCGATCGACGTGATGCCGATCTGCACGGTGGACAACCAGCGTGTCGGTTGGTCGTGGAGGTCGATCGCGAGCTGCGCACCCGGCTCGCCGGCCTCGAGCATCACCGCCAACCGCGCCTTGCGCGCCGCGGTGAGTGCCATCTCCGACATGGCAAACAACGCGTTGAGGAGAATCAGGAAGACGAGAAGCGCAACGTCCATCGAGCGGCGCGCGCCGTTGAGGTGGACGGCGTGCCCCGAGGGGAGCAGGGCCGCCAGCGTAGCAGAATCGCGGCATGCACTTCCTGATCGGCGACCTGCAGGGCTGCAGCGATGCCTTGGACCGCCTGCTCGCCGAGATCGACTTTTCGCCGTCGCGTGACTCGCTGCACGTGCTCGGCGACCTCGTCAACCGCGGCCCCGACAGCGTGGGCGTGCTGCAACGCCTGGTTGCGCTCGGCGGTGCGGCCACCTGTCTGCTCGGCAACCACGACTTGCATCTGCTGGCCGTGGCCGCCGGTGCTCAGAAGCCGCACCGCAGCGACACGCTGCAAGCGGTGCTCGCGCACCCGCAGCGCGAGGCGTGGCTGCATTGGCTGCGCCATTGCCGCATGGCGGACCGCGCGCACGGCTGGCTGCTGGTGCACGCCGGCGTGCTGCCGCACTGGAGCGCGGAGCAGACGCTGGCGCTGGCCGACGAGGTGCATGCGCTGCTGCGCAGCGCGCAGTTCGATGCCTTCTTGCCGCAGATGTACGGCAACCTGCCCGCACGCTGGGACGACACGCTGCAAGGCCCGGACCGCTGGCGCGTCGATCATCAATGCGTTGACGCGCCTGCGCTTTTGCACCGCCGACGGGACGATGGAGTTCACCGTCAAGGACAACGCCGCGGCGGCACCGCCTGGTTACCAACCCTGGTACGACGTGGCGCCGCGGCGCACGCAGGGCGTGCCGGTCGCATTCGGCCACTGGTCGACCCTGGGGCTGCTCGAGCGGCCCGAGTTGCTGTCGCTCGACACCGGCTGCGTGTGGGGTGGGCCGCTGACCGCGGCGCGCATCGACGGCGGCCGGCGCGAACTCTTTCAAGTGCCTTGCAAACGCGGCTAGTCGCGCGTCGCGGCTAAGATCGCGCTCGCATCGGGTGCCGCGTCGCGTCGTCAGGCGGGTCGCGGTTAAACGGGAAGCAGGTGCGTCGCATGCGGTTCAAGCATGCTCAAAGCCTGCGCTGCCCCCGCACCGGTTGGTGGATCGGGATGTGCCCCACACATCTCCTAGGTGGCCGAATGCCACTGCGGGTCTCAAACCCGTGGGAAGGCGGCCGCTGAAGGCGCGTTGTTGCGAGCGCCGGCCCATGAGCCCGGATACCGGCCTGCTGCACTTGGCCGCCGCTCCATCCTTTCACGGCTGGAGCGGTGATTCCCACCGATGCAGCCTGCGGGGACGCTGGCTGCGGGAGCGTTTCAGTGAAAGCTACTTTGCCTGTTCGCCAGGCCGCGATCGCGGCCGGCATTGCCTTGCCCTTGTTGTCTTCCGCCGCGTCGGCGGCCGACCCGTCGCAGCGCGTGGTCGTGACGGCGGCGCGTGCGCCGCAAACCGCCGAGCAGTTGATCGCCGACCTGGTGGTGATCGATGCCGAGCAGATCGCCCGCGCCGGGCCGATCAGCCTCGGCGAACTGCTGCAGCGCCATGCCGGCGCCGAGCTCAGCGCCAACGGCGGGCCGGGCCAGGTGAGCGGCATCTTCCTGCGTGGCACCAACACCAACCATGTGGTGCTGCTGATCGACGGCGTGCGCGTCAACTCCGCCACCACCGGCACCAACGCGCTGGAGCACGTGCCGCTGTCGCAGATCGAGCGCATCGAGGTGCTGCGCGGCCCGGCCAGCAGCCTGTACGGGGCCGACGCGATCGGCGGCGTGATCCAGATCTTCACCCGCACGGTCGACGGCATCCGCGCCAAAGCCGGCGTCGGCAGCGACCACCTGCGCGAGCTGAGCGCCGGCATCGGGCGCGTGGTGGACGACACCTCGTGGTCGCTGCACGCGGGCGGCAGCGATGTCGAGGCGTTCTCGGCGACCAACTCGACGCATCCGTTCTCGTTCAACCCGGATGACGACCCGTACCGCAACGTCAACCTCAACGCGCGGGTGCAACACCGCTGGGCCGAAGGGCACCGCATCACGCTGCGCGGGCTGGCCACGCGCGCGACGACCCACTTCGACGCGGGCCTGGGCAGCGACGACATCAACAAGCAGCGGCTGGCGAGCATCGCGCTCGAGAGCGACGACCGCATCAGCGATGTTTGGCGCAGCACCGTGCGCCTGGCACGCGGCAGCGACCACCTGCACACCGAAGGCGCGTTCCCGAGCACCTTCGACACCGACCAGGATCAGGTCACCTGGCAGAACGACCTGAAGTTCGGCAGCGTCGACGTGATCGCCGGCGCCGAATGGCGGCGCGAAGACGTGACCAGCGACACTGCCTACACGCAGACCGAACGCCGCATCACGTCGGTGTTCGCCGGCGGGCGCACCACGCTCGATGCGCTGCAGCTCGAAGGCTCGCTGCGCACCGATCACAACTCGCAGTTCGGCACGCACACCACCGGCCGGGTCGGCGCCGGCTATGCGCTGACGCCAGCGTGGCGCATCACGGCGGCGGCCGGCACGGCGTTCCGCGCGCCGACGTTCAACGACCTGTACTTCCCGCTGTCGTTCGGCTTCTCCGGCAATCCTGACCTGAAGCCGGAGCGCTCGAAGGGCGCGGAGGCCGCGCTGCGCTACAGCAGCGGCGGCACCACCTTCAGCCTGGGCGCGTTCCAGAACCGCATCGTCGACTTGATCGCGGTGGATCCGACCTTCACCACGGTGTTCAACGTGAACCGGGCCCGCATCCGCGGCACCACGCTTGCCGCCGGCCACCAGGCCGGCATGTGGCGCGCCGACTTCGAGTGGACCCACCAGGACCCGCGCGACACCGACACCGATCTGCTGCTGGTGCGGCGGGCGCGCAACCATGGCCGCGTGGGCGCAGCGGTCGACATCGGTCCGGTGCGTGCCGGCGCCGACCTGCAGGCCAGCGACGCGCGCTTCGACAGCGCAGCCAACCTGCCGGCCACTCGCATGGGCGGCTATGGCGTGCTGACGCTGCATGCAGACTACCGCTTCAGCCCCGACCTGACGCTGGGAGCACGCATCGTGAACGCGACCGACAAGCACTACGAAATCGCGCAGGGCTACAACACGGCGCCGCGACAGTACTTTCTGAGCGTCGACATGGCGTTCCGCTAGAGGCGATCGGCATGTCGCGCGCGTGGCGCATCGGCCTGGCGCTGTCCGCCCTCGCGGCGGCGGCGCTGGCGGTGTCGCTCGCGCTCGGCAGCCGCGCGATCGCGCCGCTCGATCTGTTGCGGGTGCTGTTCGTGCCCGACGGCAGCGTCGATGCGCAGATCGTGCACCAGTTGCGCTTGCCGCGTGCGCTCGCCGCCTTCGGCACCGGCGGGCTGCTCGCGCTGGCCGGCGCGCTGATGCAAGTGTTGTTGCGCAACCCGCTGGCCGATCCGTACGTGATGGGCGCCTCCGGCGGCGCCGCGATCGGTGCGCTCGGCGCGATGTTGCTCGGCGCCGGCGGTCTGTTGATCCAGGGCGGCGCGTTCGGCGGCGCGCTGGCCTCCACCGTGCTCGTGTTCGCGCTGGCCCGCCGCGAGTTCGCCGGCGCGTCACTCGCCGATCCGGGCAGCGGCGCGCCACGCCTGCTGCTGGCCGGCGTGATGCTGGCCGCGCTGTGGACCGCAGGGGTCACGCTGCTGCTCACCGTGGCGCCCGAGGCGCGCATCCGCGGCATGCTGTTCTGGCTCGCCGGCGACCTGAGCTCCGGCAGCGGCGGCGCGGCCGCCTGGGCCACGCTCGCGGTCCTCACGCTCGCGCGTGTGGCCGCTCGGCCGCTCGCTCAACGTGATGCTGCGCGGCCCGATTGCGGCGCAAGCGCTCGGCGTGCGCGTGCAGGCGCTGCGTCGCGCCCTGTTCGTGCTGGCGTCGCTGGCCACCGCGGTCGCCGTGACGACGAGCGGCGCGGTGGGCTTCGTCGGCCTGGTCGTGCCGCACGCGCTGCGCCTGGCCATCGGCAACGACCAGCGCGTGCTGCTGCCGGCATGTGCTCTCGCCGGCGGTGCGTTGCTGGTGCTGGCCGACACCGTTGCCCGCACGGTGGTGGCGCCCCAGCAGCTGCCGGTGGGGCTGGTGACGGCGCTGCTCGGCGTGCCGAGTTTCCTCGTGCTGTTGCTGGGACGCGCGCGATGACGGTGCTGCTGGAGGCGCAAGGTCTCGTGCTGCGCGTCGGCGCGCGCACGCTGGTGTCGCAGCTCGCGCTGCGGGTGCATGCCGGCCAGCTGTGGTGCGTGCTCGGCCCCAACGGCAGCGGCAAGACCACGTTGCTGCACACGCTGGCCGGGCTGCGCGAAGCCGCCGCGGGCTCGGTGCATTGCCTCGGGCAAGACATCGCTCACGCGCCACCAGAACAACTCGCGCGCCAGCGCGGGCTGCTGACGCAAAGCGTGCACGACAGCTTCTCCGCGCGCGCGCTCGACGTGGTGCTGCTCGGGCGGCACCCGCACCACGACCGCTGGTCGTTCGGTGACAGCGACGACGATCGGCGCATCGCGCTCGATGCGCTGGCCACCGTGGACGCGGCCGCACTCGCCGCACGCGACGTCACCACGCTGTCGGGCGGCGAACGCCAGCGTGTCGCGGTGGCCGCGTTGTTGGCGCAACAGGTGCCGCTGCTGCTGCTCGACGAACCGACGGCGCACCTCGACCTGAAGCACCAGATCGCACTGCTGGCGCATTTGCGCAGTTGGGTGCAGCACGGCGCGCATGCCGGCGTGCTGGCGCTGCACGACCTCAACCTCGCCGCGCGCTTTGCCACGCACGCGCTGCTGCTGGGCCCCGACGGCCAGGCCTGCGCCGGCACGATCGATGCCGTGATGACCGAGGAGGCGCTCGCGGCCACGTTCGACCATCCGCTGCGCCGTCAACGGCTCGACGATCGATGGATCTACCTGCCCGCTTGATCGGGCGCCTGCTGCTGGCCTGCACGTGCATCGGCGCTGCGCACGCCGAGGTGCGTGTGCACGACGTCAACGGTGATGCGGTGGTGCTGGCGCAGCCGGCGCGCCGCATCGTGAGCCTGGCGCCCCATCTCACCGAGCTGCTGTTCGCGGTCGGCGCCGGCGACCGCGTGGTCGGCACGGTCGCGCACGCCGACTTTCCCGAGGCGGCACGCCAGCGTGCCATTGGTCGGCGACAGCGCGATGCTCGATCTCGAGCGCATCGCCGCGCTGCAGCCCGATCTGGTGCTGGTGTGGCGACACGGCAATGCGCCGCAGCAGTTGCGGCGGCTCGCCAGCCTGAAGCTGCCGACTTATGCCCACGAGGCGCGCGCGCTGGGCGACATCTCGCGGGGTCTGCGCGACCTGGGCACGCTGACCGGACAGGCCAGCGAAGCGGCGCAACGCGCCAACGCGTTCGACCGCGCCGTCGACGCACTGCGCGCGCGCCACGTCGGGCAGCGCCGCCTGCGCGTGTTCTACCAGGTGTGGCCGCAACCGCTGATCACGCTGAACGGCGAGCACCTGATCAGCCAGGCGCTCGACGTGTGCGGCGCCGACAACGTATTTGCCGCGCAGCGCCTGCTGACGCCCACCGTCACCGAAGAGGCCGTGCTGCTGGCCGACCCGGACGCGATCGTGACCGGCTGGATCCCGGCGTATGGCGGCACGCCGCCGCTGGATGCCTGGCAGCGCCTGAGCGCCGCTGCGCGCGGTGCGCACCGGCCAGTTGCTGACGGTGAATCCCGATCTGCTGCACCGCCAATCCGACCGCGTGGTGCTCGGTATGCAGGAGCTGTGTGAAAAGCTCGATGCGGCGCGTGCCGTGCCGCCGCCAGCACGGTGACCGGCTGAGGCGTGCCGCGAAACTGGCTTAGCATCACGGCCATCTGGAGACGTGGCCGAGCGGTTTAAGGCAGCAGTCTTGAAAACTGCCGACGGTTTACGCCGTCCGTGAGTTCGAATCTCACCGTCTCCGCCAGGAGCTAGCAATGAGAAGGCCCCGACAGGGGCCTTTTTCATTGGTAAATCACACCAAAGAGTCGTGCGATGCAGTGCGAGGAAAGGCGGTAAGGTGCCGGAATCTTTGGTGGGAATAAGTGGGGTACTGCTGTGCCGCGGAAAGCGAAGGAGCTGGGGCCGGAGCGCCCGCTGCTCATCGACCCCACGGTAGACGATCCTGCGATGCACCTGGCACTAGGTGACGGCGGAACCATCGCCGAACTGACCGAGCGTGGGCGCGTGACCATCGGTGTACTCGGGCTGCAGAGGGACCGACTGGTGCGCAAGCGTGAGGTTGCGCGAATCCAGTTGATGCACCTCATTGCGTCGGCAAACTCCGCCAGACGCCGTGTGGAGAAGAACCAGGCGGATGTCCAATCGAGGCAGGAGCTGTCGGACGGTCGGACCACCTCAAGGTCATTCGCACCGTCTATCTCGCCGACGAGGCCCCCTCCCTCTCGATGAGCAAGCAGTTGGTTCGCGAACACCTGGCTCACTGAAGCACGCTCAGCCCGCTCCTTCTGCATACCTATGCAATGCCAGCACCGCGCCCTGTTGGTGCGGGCCTTGCTTCACGCGGCTGGCTGCATCTGATCGCGAACGTCGCGATTCGGCCAGAAGCGGACCTAGTCGGCATCTGCCCAAAGATGCTATGTAGGACTGACAAGTCGGCCGGCGGCGCGTTAGAACCGCATTTCCACTCTCTTTTGCGAAGGAGCATGGAAATGGCGACGACCCGAACAGTCCTACGGAGCAAGCATACGGCTAAGCCGGTCGATCTGTACATGAGCTTCGAGCTCGGCGACAAGCACTGGCAGATCAGCATCGGCGACGGCCGACGAAGCGTGAGCCGCTATACGTCGGCGCCGGCGCATACAGAGGCGGTGGCCGATTGCATCGTCAAGGCCGGCGGCGCGGTTGCGACACGAGCGGCCAGGCCAGGTGCACAGCTGCTACGAGGCCGGCCGTGACGGCTGGTGGCTGCATCGATGGCTGACGCGAGCTGGGTGTGGACAACATCGTCGTCGATCCGGCGAGCATCGAGGTCAACCGACGCGCGCGCCGAGCCAAGACCGATCGGCTCGATGCCGACAAGCTGCTGGCGATGCTCGTTCGCCACCACGGCGGTGAGCACGTCTGGTCGGTGCTGCGCGAACCGAGCCCCGAGCGACGAGGACGCGCGCCGAGTGCACCGAGAGCTGCAGCGGCTGACGCACGAGCGCATCGCGCACACGAACCGGATCGGCTCGCTGCTGGTGCTGCACAACCTGCGGCCCGCGGATCGTCATCGGCGGACGCGACTGGCCGGCATGGTGGAACGAGCATCGCGAGCAGGTGCCACCGAGCTGCGCGCGGAGATCGAGCGAGAGAGCCGCGCGGCTGAAGCTGGTCAAGGAGCAGGTCAGAGCGATCGAAGCCGCGCGCGCAAAGAGCTGGCCGAGGGCAAGCAGCCGCTGGTCGCGCAGCTCGCTGCGACTGCGTGCGATCGGCGCCAAGGGCGCCTGGGTGCTCGTGAAGGAGGTATTCGGCTGGCGACACTTCGCCAACCGGCGTGAACTGGCAGGCAGCCTGGGCCTGGTGCCAACACCGTATGCCAGCGGTGACAGCGAGATCGAGCAGGGCATCAGCAAGGCGGGCAACCGGCGAGTGCGCGGCCTGCTGGTCGAGCTGGCCTGGGGCTGGTTGCGCCTGCAGCCCGGCAGCGCGCTGACGCAATGGTTCAACCGGCGCTTCGCCGGCGCGGGAAAGCGCATGCGCCGCGTCGGCATCGTGGCTCTGGCGCGCCGCCTGGCCATCGCGCTGTGGCGCTACCTGCAAGACGGCGAGATCCCGGCTGGCGCTCAGTTGAAGCCCGCCACGGCTCTTGCTCGAGCAAGCACCGCGTCACACCGAACAGAATGCCAACATCATGATGCAAGGTCGACGCGCCCGTAGTGACTGCGGGTCGCCGCAACGGCGACCGTCCTCAAAGAAGGGGCGCCTCGGTAATCGGGGCATTGCCAGCGCATTGGCGCGCATGCTGCATGTGGTGTCGGACGTCAGCGTCCCGCACGGATAGAAGCTCGTTCGAGCATCTGCTCGGACCCACCACAGTCCCCAACCTCGGATCAGGATGGACGTCGCACTGCGCCGGCACTTCGATCGGGTGCCACGAACACGTTCCGCCATGACCGGCATGCCTTACAATCCAGTCCTCATAGAAGCAGACATTCGCAAGGCCAAGCGATCGAAGCCAGCTTTTGAAGAAGCCAGACAGAGCCAAGAAGGCGGGCATGACGAGGACGAGTGGCTCAAATTGCATGGTTGGGTCGGGCCTCACGCACGCACGGCATTGGGCAAGCGCGCGATTGAACGGTGGAACCACCACAGGACAGGCAAGGCAAACATCGCAAGTGCGCTGGCCATTGCCAGCGCCGCGGCACCCCCGCCGTGGTCGTAAAGCGCACCCGCCAACGTGGGCAGCGTTGCACAGCCCAGGTAGTACGCGGTGTAGAAGACGCCCATGCCAGCGCTGCGGCTACTCGGGCGCAAGCACTCGGCCGGCAGCGAAACGAAGGCCGCTGCCGGCAGTCCACCCAACAAACCGCCGACGACTATCCACGGCAGCGGCGGGGTGGATGTCGTCAACGCGAGCAGCGTCACGCACCACGCCGCCACCCCCACGTGGCATACAAGGTCGGGCCGTCGGGCGCGTCTAAGGACGATGCCGCCGACCTGCACGCCGACAACGAACAGCACTGCGTTCAGCGCTACCAGACTTCCCGTGCTGGCAACACCCAGCCCGCGTTCGAGCAGCCACGATGGCAGGAAAGCCATCTCGATCTGGAAGGCGGCGTTGTACAGCAGCCAAGGCAGCGAAGCCACGATCACCAGCTTCCACTCTGCTTGCGACATCGTGGCGAGCCCGACGCCCACAACTTGCGCTGCCGCGGGCTGCGCCGACGCCCGGTAGACCGTCAGCACGACCAAGAAACCAATAGCTGCCAGGATTGCTGACGATGCGATGCCCACGGGCCAACCAGCCGCCTGGCCAAGTGGGCCGACCACCAGAAGCGCGAGCCCGATGCCAATCGGCCAAGAATTGATCAGGATCGACATCGCCAACAGCCGCTCCTTTCCTTCGAACGCGTCTGCGACCATCTTGGTCACCAGCACGTTGAGCATCACCGCGCCGGCGCCGCTGACCACACGGGCCGCACTCGCTTCGAGCAGCGAACCTGCCACCGCGAGCCACATACCGCCAGCGGCCATCAGCAGCAGGCCCACGAGCACGAGGCGCTTGTCGCCAAAGCGGCGGCCGAGGAGGCCACCGGGCAACGCAAACACGATGCCTGGCAGCAGGTACAGCCCGATGAGCCAGCCGAGTTGCGTCTTGTCCAGGCCGAGCGAGCTGCTGATGAACGGACTCACCGCGGCGACGGACTGGAACTGAAACCCCATACCGGCCCGAGCCAGCGTGAGCGCGGCAAGGCCCGGCCAACGAGAGCTCATGGCAGGTCTCCTCCCAGTGAACGCTTGATCGTATCGGCTTGGGCCGAGCGAGATTTACTTCCCAGGGTCTCTTTTCGCAAGTCGCGCGGCCGGAGGGTGGCTGGATCGGGCTATCGCAGGCAAGCGAGAGCTATGCGTCGATCAAGTGGATCCGAGTGCGAGAAATCTGAACGGCTGCTTTCTAGCTCTAACGATAGTCCGCTCTGGGTCGGTAGCGGTCGGCGCATCACTTCTGCTATCGGCCAGGAAGCTGCCGCTCGATACGAGCCGAACAGGAGCTATCCAGGTCAAGAAGCCACGACCACTACGATGGCCCATCGTGTCCGACCCAGCCTTCGAGCGCCAATGCCGCAGAGATGTGGGCGAGGTGGGTCAGACCCTGCGGAAAGTTGCCGAGCAACTCTCCACTGGCAGCCGAATACTGCTCGGAGAACAAACCAAGGTCGTTCGCGCAACGGCACGCACGATCGAACCGCTCGCGCGCCTCGGCCATGCGGCCCTGGCGCGCAAAGCACTCGGCCAGCCAGAAAGTGCAGGGCACGAACGAGCCTTCGGCGCCACGCAGACCGTCAGGAGTGCGGTAGCGCAGCACTAGTCCACCATCGTCAAGCTCCAGCGCGATCGCCTGCGCGGTGCGCATCATGCGCGGGTCGTCGTAGGCGACGAAACCAACATCGGGTAGCAACAGCAACGCGGCATCCTGTTCGGCAGAACCAAAGCTGGCCACGAAGACACCGCGCTCGGCATCGAAGCCCTGCGTCTCGACGGCGTCGCGAATCGCGTCGCGTGCCATCTCCCAGCGCTTGAGCGGTGCCTTCAAGCCGTGCTCCCTCGCCAGCGCGATGCCGCGGTGCACCGCAGTCCAGCACATCACCTTCGAGTGCACGAAATGCCGCGGCTGGTCGCGCACCTCCCAGATGCCGTGGTCAGGCAGCGGCCACTTCTGCACGGCCGCGTCGACCATCTCGGCAAGAAACTCCCAGTCCTGCGGGTCCGGCACATTGCCGCGGGCACTCCACCGCCCGGCAAGCTCCAGCAACAGTCCGTACATGTCGGCCTGGTATTGCTTGTCAGCTGCATTGCCGATGCGCACCGGGTTCGATCCGCGCCAGCCCTCCAGATGGCCGAGGTCGATCTCGGTCAGCCTGCGCTTGCCGTCGACAGCGACGAGCACCTGCAGCTGGTCGGCACTACCCGCTGAGCTGCGCTGAATGAAGCGCCGGAAGCCGTCTGCCTCGGCCATGCAGCCCAGGCTGGCCAGCGCTCGAACGGTGAACACGGAGTCGCGGATCCAGCTGAAACGGTAGTCCCAATTGCGCTCACCGCCCACGTGTTCAGGCAGTGACGTGGTGGGCGCAGCGATGATGGCACCGGTCGGCGCATGGGTCAGCGCCTTCAGCACGATGGCCGAACGGGCGACACAGACGCCGGCATGCCCTTCTCGGTTGATCTTCGACGCCCACTGGCGCCACCAGGCGAGTGTCTCGTCGAGGTGCCGGTCGGGCTCGTCGGGCGACGGGATCTTCGCTGGCGTCGCATGCAGATCTTCGGGCGGCACGAATTGCATTGCGAGCCGCAGCCGATGGCCCGGCTTCAGTTCGATGTCTGCGCGCAGGCGATGGTCTTCCACACCCGGAAAGGCCACGTTGCCCGACAACAGCAAGCCGGCGTTGCTACCCACTGCGCAGTACGCAGAGTCTCCCAGCTCATAGATCCACGGCTTGATATCGCCGTAGTCAAAACGCGGCGCGAACTCGATGCACATCGACATCGATCCGGACAGCACCTCGACCATGCGAATGAGCTCTCGTCGCGGATGACTACGCCCACCGCGGCGCATCGCAAAGAAGTCGATGAGCCGTACCGCGCCGGATTCCGATTCGAACGTGGTGACCAGTACCAGGCTGTCGCCTTGGTACTCCCGTCGACTCGTCGCCTGGCCTGTTGGCGCAATCGAAAAATGGCCGCCATGCTCGTGATCAAGCAGACGCGCAAAGCAACTGTCCGAGTCGAAGCGCGGCAGGCAGCACCAGTCAATCGAACCCCCGCGCGAGACAAGCGCTGCCGAGTGGCAGTCGCCGATCAAGGCGTAGTCTCCGATAGGCAAGTACATGCCCAAATGCCAGCAAGCCACGTACCCAAGACACCAATGCTAGTGGCGTCGACTCGGCGATCTTGTCCAGTCGCATCGGATTGAAGGTCTCAAGCGGGTCGATAGCACGCTGTCGTGAGAGTCCGCTATTGGTGCGTCAACTCCGCAGATCAGTGGTTCCAACCCAGCGACGGGCTACGCGCGTCCCAAGCTCTCAACGGATCGTCAAGCCGCGGCACTCATCAAAACCCGCGTAGCGCAACGATTGGCGATGGGTTGTTTGATGGGTGGCCTTCAACGCAGGTCGCCCCGCCATGCGCAAATGCGACGGATGAGTGCGTCCGCCGTGGGCTTCCGCTAGAGCTTCCGGGGCAGGAGGCCCGAGCTGTGTTGACCGGTACACCCACTTCTGGCTCCAGTCGTAGGTCGGCAAACGGCCAGAAGCGGCTGTCCGACCTACCTCCGGAAACCGGTCGTTCGGGGGCGCTATCGACGCAGACCCGCGGCCGAGCTAGAAAAATGTACTTGGCCCAGATCCGCGAATGGCCGCGTCGGTCGCTCGCCGTCGGCCGCGTCAAGCGCCGTCCGGCGCGCCCGATCGCGTTGCGGAATCGATCCCGGCGCGAAGCTTGGCGATGTTGTTGCGCAGCGCCGAACCTGAGGCGAGTGCCAGTTCTGCGGCGCATCGCTCGGCTTCGTCGCACGCTGCGGCTGCCGTCGCCGTTTCGTCCGCACCGAGCTCGAGATTGCCGCGGACGCACAGCAGCGTCGCGAGATCGAGCTTCTCGCCGAGCGCGCGCAGCAGCACTTCGCCGTCGGCGAGCAGGACACGAGCTTCGTCGCGTCGTCCCTGCGCGGCCAGCAGATCGCCGAGAGACGCGAGCACCATCCCCTCGTAGCGGCGGTTGCCGAGAGCGCGATGGATCGCCAGCGCCTCGTCGTAGGCGGCCCGCGCACGGTCGAGACGGCCCTGCTCGTGCTCGATCCTGCCGAGCTGACCGAGCAGGGAGCCTTCGTCGCGGCGGTTTCCGACTTCGCGGGCGATGGCGAGCGCAGCGCCGCACACGGCACGCGCATCGTCCAGGCGGCCACGCTGATGGTGCACCCCCGCGAGGTTGCCGAGCGCATGGCCTTCTTCGGCGCGCTCGCCGGTGTCGCGGTGGATCGCGAGCGCAGCGAGCAGCTGCTCCTCGGCCTCGTCGAGGCGCCCCTGTTCGAGGTTCAGGCAGCCGAGATTGCTGAGCGCGAGGCCGGTCTGGCGCCGGTCGCCGAGGTCGCGACTGATGGCGAGCGACTCCTCGAACCGCGCCCGCGCCTCGTCGAAGCGGCCCTGCTCGGCATGGAGGATCGCCAAGTTGTTCAGCACCTTCGCCTCGGCGTCGCGATCGCCGACTTCGCGGTCGGCGGCGAGCGCGCGCTCGTAGCAGGCGCGCGCCTCATCCATCGCCCCCGTCTGGCGGTGCACGATGCCGAGTTCCGCGAGAAGCGGTCCGGGCCGGCGCTCGCCGAGCGCGTCGTAGATCGCCAAAGCATCCTCGAATTCGCGCCGTGCTTCGTTCATGCGACCCTGCAGGCGCTCGGCGTTGCCTAGACTAATGAGAACCTTGGCTTCGCGACGCCTGTCGTTCGCCTCGCGCGCCAGCGCCAGCGCCCGGCCGTAAAGCGGGGCGACGTGCTCGTGGCGTCCGCAAGCCACCGCCGCGCGCGCCGTCGTCACCAGCGCGGCGGCGCGCGCCGACGCGGGCATGCCGCCGATCGCGTCGATCTGCGTGCCGAGCTCGATCGCGAGCGCGAAGCCGCCTTGCGTGGTGATCGCTTCCCAGACGGCGCGTAGCGCTCCGACCGCCTGTTCGCCGTCGCCGCGTTGCGTCGCCCGCCGGCAGGCGGCGACGACGTTGTCGAGCTCGAGGATCAGAGCGCGCCGGCGCGCGCCGCCGCCGTGCCGGTACAGTGCAGCGACGCTATCGTCCGAGCCCATCTGCGCGAAGTAGGCGCCGTGGCGCTCCTCGGCGGCACGCCGCGCTGCCGCGCCGCCCTCGGTCAGCTTCTCGGCCGCATAGTCGTGGATGCTCAGGTACATGCCGAAGTACGGCTCGTCGATGTCGAAGCGGCCCTGCCGCGCCGGCATCCAGCTGCGCAGCAGGCTCTTGTCGACGAGAGCCTGCAGCACGTCGATCGCCGCCGGCGCCTCCGCCCATGCCGACAGGTCGAGCACCGCTTCCGCGGCGTCGAGCGTGAAGCCGCCCTCGAAGACCGAGCACTGCGCGAGGGCCGCCCGCTCCCACGGCTGCGAGCAGCTGCCACGACCAGTCGATCGCACGCGCGCAGCGTGGCCTGCCGGCCGGCGGGCGCGCGCGCCGGCGAGCAGGCGGAAGCGGTCGCGAGCCGCATCGACGAGCTGCGCCGGCGACAGCACGCGCGATGCGCGCCGCGGCGAGCTCGATCGCGAGCGGCAGCCCGTCGAGCAGCGCGACGATGCTCTGGACCGACGGCGCGGTTGCGCGTCGTCGAGCGCGAAGTCGGCCCGCTGCATGCGCGCCCGCAGCGCGAACAGCTCGACGCCTCCGGCATCGAGCGGCAGCGGCTCGAGCGGCAGCACGTCCTCGCCAGTGACGCGCAGGCGCTCGCGGCTGGTGACGACGAACGCGGCGTCGGCCGCGCGCTCGATCCACGCGCCGACGGTCGCCTGCGCGTGCTCGACGACCTGCTCGAAGTTGTCGAGGATGACCAGGCAGCGGCCGCGCGCCGGCGATCGCGTGCCCGAGCTGCACGCCGGGGTCGGTCCTGCCGAGCGGGACCTCGAGCGCGACGGCGACGACGAAAACGATGCCCTCGAGCGTGCGCGCCTCCGAGAGGTCGCAGAAGCACACGCCGCCGGGCCAGTCGCCGAGCCACGTCCAACCGTAGCGGCGGACGAGCCGGGTCTTGCCGGTGCCTGCCGGGCCGACAACGGTCAGCAAGCGCGCGCCGGCGCCGAGCCGATCCGCGATCGTCGCCAGGTCGGCGCGCCTGCCGACGAAGACGTCGCGCTCGCGCGGCAGGTTGTGCCGCACCTCGCGCAGCGGCAGCCAGCGTTCGTCGGCGCGAACGACGCGGTACGCTTTGTCGCTGTCGGCCGGTGGAACGAACGCGGCGTCGCGCGCGCCGAGCTCGTAGATCTCGACCGGCTCGCCGATTCCCTTCAGCCGATAGTGGCCGTGCTTCCTGATCGCGGCGTTTGGCGCGAGCGTCTCGGCGAGCGCGGCGCGCGCCGCGTCGGTGACGAGCGTCTGCCCGCCGCGGGCGAGCGCCATGACGCGCGCAGCGAGCGGCTTGGCGATCCCTTCGACCTCGAGCGGCTTGGCACCGCGGGCGACGTCGTCGGGATCGTTTTCGCGCAGCACGACCAGGCCGACGTGCAGTCCGGCGCGTGCGTTCAGCGCGAGCGGGACGAGCGCGGCGTGGTAGGCAAGCGCGTAACGTGGCGGCGTTCTCGGCTGCGTCGAACAGAAGGAAGAAGCCGTCGCTGCGGTCGATCTCGCGCCCGCCGTGGCGCGCAAGGAGGGCGCGCGCGCTGCGGTCGTGCTCGGCGAGGAGGCTCGCCGCGCGCGCATCGCCGAGCCGCTCGATCAGGGCCGTGCTGTCGACGAGATCGGTGAAGAGCAGGGCGTGCCCGTGCATGCGATCGCCTCGTGCCGCCAGGATCGCTGCCGGAGTATGTGCCAGCGAGGTGTTGAGCGTGGTGAGCGTACCTCTTGAGCTTGACTCCCGCAACGATTTGGAGCTCGAAGGGTATCCGAGCAGCGGGCAGATGACCGCTTTCCTAGAGCCTGACGGTCGGCAATGGGGTCGGAAAAGACGATTTGAGAGACCGGAACCGGGCCATGAATTGACCTTCGTCCCGAGACGCAAAGCGGCCTGTCGCGGGCGACGACCAACTGCCCTCCAGGCGCGACGAGGTACGACGCACCTCGGTCACCGAAGGCGTCCGGCCGTCATGGTCTGGCAGGACGCTGCGCGCCAACGCGGCGCGGCAGTTGGGACCGTGTTGATGCAGGCGCTCTGCAGCAACGCCTGAGGCGCCGGGCTCAGGCCGACAGGGCCTTCATTTCCTTGAACAGGTCGGCCTTGCCCTCGAAGCCGATCCCGGCAGGTCGGGCAGCGTCACGTAGCTGTTGTCGACCTTCACGCCGTCCGGGAAGCCGCCGAAGGGCTGGAACAGGTCGGGGTAGGTCTCGTTGCCGCCCAGGCCCAGGCCCGCGGCGATGTTCAGCGACATCTGGTGGCCGCCGTGCGGGATGCAGCGGCTGGGCGACCAGCCGTGTTCCTTGAGCATCTCCAGCGTGCGCAGGTACTCGACCAGGCCGTAGCTCAGCGCGCAGTCGAACTGCAGCCAGTCGCGGTCGGGGCGCATGCCGCCGTAGCGGATCAGGTTGCGCGCGTCCTGCATCGAGAACAGGTCCTCGCCGGTGGCCATCGGGTTCTTGTAGTAGTTGCGCAGCGTGGCCTGCAGCTCGAAGTCCAGCGGGTCGCCCGGCTCTTCGTACCAGAACAGGTCGTACTGCGACAGCGCCTTGGCATAGGCGATGGCGGTGTCCAGGTCGAAGCGGCCGTTGGCGTCCACGCACAGCTTCTGGCCGTCCTGCAGCACCTCCATGATGGCGTCGATGCGGCGCAGGTCCTCGTCGAGCGACGCGCCGCCGATCTTCTTCTTGACGACGGTGTAGCCGCGGTCGATGTAGCTGCGCATCTCGTCCTGCAGCTTCTTGTAGTCCTGCCCGGGTAGTAGTAGCCGCCGGCGGCGTAGACGAAGATCTTGCGATTGGGCTTGCCGTCGCCGTAGCGGTCGGCCAGCAGCTGGAACAGCGGCTTGCCTTCGATCTTGGCGACCGCGTCCCACACCGCCATGTCGATGGTGCCGATCGCCACCGAGCGCTCGCCGTGGCCGCCCGGCTTCTCGTTCGTGAACATCGCGGTCCAGATCTTGTGCGGGTCGAGGTTCTTGCCGCTGGCGTCGACCAGCGACGTCGGGCTTGGCTCTCGAGGATGCGCGGGATGAAGCGCTCGCGCATCAGCTGCCCTGGCCGTAGCGGCCGTTGGAGTTGAAGCCGTAGCCCACCACCGGCTTGCCGTCGCGGATCACGTCGGTGACGACGGCCACGAGGCTCAGCGTCATCTTGCTAAAGTCGATGTAGGCGTTGCGGATGGGCGAGCTGATGGGGATGGTCTTCTCGCGGATCTCGACGATCTTCATGGGTGTCTCCTGCGGTCGGGTGGGTTGCGGTGTCGAAATGATCGTCGGCGACGCTGCACTTGCGCCAATGCTGTTTGTCTTGCCTTTGATGCCTTGAAAGCACCGCCATGCATGAACCTGTCCTGGCTCGACGACTTCCTGGCGCTGGCGGCCAGCGGCAACTTCTCGCGTGCCGCCGAGGAGCGCCACATGACGCAGCCGGCGTTCAGCCGCCGCATCCGCGCGCTGGAGGAGTGGCTGGGCACGGAGCTCTTCGATCGCAGCTCGCAGCCGGCGCGGCTCACCGAAGGCGGGAAGTGGTTCCGCAAGGTGGCGCAGGATCTGCAGGCCGGGTCGCGAGCATGCCGGGCGAGGCTCGCGCCATCGCCGAAGCGAGCTCGACGACGCTGCGTTTCGCGGCGACGCATGCACTGTCGTTCACCTTCCTGCCGCGCTGGCTGCGCGCGCTGGAGGCCGCACCCGCGATCGGGCCGATCCAGCTGGTGTCCGACACCCAGCAGCGATGCGAGGCGCTGCTCGTGCAGAGCCAGGTGCAGTTCATGCTCGCCCATGCGCATGCCCGGGGTAAGGGCCCGCTGGACGAGGCGGAATATCCGAGCCTGGTCGTCGGCACGGACGGCTGATCCCCGTGTCGGCGCCCGACGAGGCCGGCCGGCCTCGACGGCCTGCCGGCCAGCGGCAAGGGTGCCTCGATGCAGGTGCTCGGCTACAGCGAGAATCCGGGCTCGGTCGCATCCTGCGCGACTAAAGGGCCGGCGCTGGACCGATTGCACGGCCGAGCGGGCTGACCGCGCATCTGGCTTCGGTGCTGAGGACGATGGCGCTCGACGGCCGCGGGCTGGCGTGGCTGCCCAGCTGCTGATCGGGGACGACATCGCCGCGCAGCCTGGTCGTCGCCGCGCCCGAAGAGTGGCGCGTCGAGCTGGAGATTCGCCTGTATCGCGATCGTGGCCCTTGGGGCAACTCCGCTGAGGCTTCTGGCTCCGCCAGCGGCTGCGCCAGCAGCCTGAGCGGCGCCGAGGCAGCGATGCTTTGCCGGCATCAAAGCCAAAAAACGGGCATTGGCCTTCGCCGAACCGGCCGACGAACATTCACAGCGCCCTCAGTGGCGCGCCCACTCGGAGACCGCCATGGAAGTGAATCCATTCGTCGGCATCACTGGCCTCGGTCATTCTTCTCGCCGCGGCCGGCGCCGCGCAAGCGGAGTTTCCGGAGAAGCCGATCACGCTCGTGGTCCCGTTCGCAGCGGGCGGGCCCAGCGACAGGATCGCCCGCGATCTCGCCGAGGCGATGCGAAAACCGCTGGGCCAGACCATCATCGTCGAGAACGTCGGCGGAGCCGGTGGCACGATCGGCGCGGCGAAGGTCGCGACCGCTACGCCGAATGGCTACAGCCTGCTCGTGCATCACATCGGCTTCGCGACGGCGCCGACGCTCTACCGCAAGCTGCCCTACAAGGGCATCGACGACTTCGCATACCTCGGCCTGATCAACGAGGCGCCGTCGACCTTGATCGGCCGCACAAACCTGCCCGCGAAGAGATTCGCCGACCTCCGCAAGTGGATTGCGACCGATTCGACAAGGTCAACCTGGCCCATGCGGGCGTCGGCTCCGCCTCGCACCTCTGCGGCCTGATGCTGCAGAGCGCGTTGAAGGCCGAAATGACGACCGTGCCGTACAAGGGCACGGGACCGGCAATGACCGATCTGATAGGCGGCACGGTGGACCTGATGTGCGAGCAGGCCACGAACGCCGTGCCTCAGATCGAGGGCGGCAAGGTGAACGCATTTGCCGTAACCAGCTAGGAACGCATGAAGCTGCCCGCCCTCGCCGGCGTGCCGACGCTAGCCGAAGGTGGCCTGACCGGCTTCAGCGTGACGGTCTGGCACGGCCTCTATGCGCCGCGCAACACACCCGCGCCGGTGCTGGCGAAGCTGAACGAGGCGCTTCGCGGGGCGCTCAAGGATCCGGAACTCATCAAGCGCCAGGAAGCGCTGGGCATCAGCGTCGTGTCCGACTCGCGGGTCGAACCTGCGGCGCACAAGAAGTTCGTCGAGGGTGAAGTGGCACGCTGGGCAACGGTCATCAAGGCAGCTGGAGCCTATGCGGACTGACCAAGGCGCGTCTCGCGATCTCCACCACTCCTCGGAAGTGGGACTACTTCTCTCTTCCCGCTCGCAGGGCCTCCTATGTCTAAAGCGCCTTGAGTGACGGGCAAACGCGCCGCGCTCTTGCGATGGCCGTAGCGACGGGAGGCATGTCATGCAGTCGAGTCCGAATGCCCAGCTGTAGACGTCCGCATTCATCATCCTCGGATTCAGCTACGGGTCGAGAGCAGATGTTGAATCACGCAACGCGGCGCCGCGCATATGGATGCGAAGGGCAGCGACGGCGGCAGTCCTTGATTGCGACACAGTCCGTCGCGGACCATAGGCGGCACCGCAATCAAATGACCCTCGGGCCCATTCGATCCGGTGGCCAGGTGTCGTGCGAAAAGGTGGTCACTGCTGCACGCCCGACGGCATAGCTTTCTCAGCTTGTCGCGGCAGGTCCGCGAAATCTTTCGGTCGATAGGGCTCAATTGCGAAGGCGCGTAGGAAGCAAAGGACACATGTAGCCGCCACCTGCCCAAAAGCAGTCACCCAGCCGTGCATCGGACCGCCCGGTGCCCAGCACTGCTTAGGGTTCAGGACCTGCAAGTAGCGGTAGCAAGGTTCGGCTGAGCTGAGCGTACTCGCTCCCACCCTTGCGTTTGATCTCAGCGACCTGACTCGCGATGCCGGACACGCGGGATCTGCACTCCACTGTCTTGATTTGATCGATCGCCTCTCTTATCCGTTTCAGTCGGTCAAGTGACTG
>CAVTJT010000011.1:0-209037 GCA_963735095.1 uncultured beta proteobacterium
AGTGGACGCGTCCTGCTACTCGAACTTGATGCTAGTGAACTTCAAGGTCTCGTCCCAAATCGCCCCTTGGTTCGCGACATGCCCACACCGCGCTGGCAGTCAGCGCGATCCCAACAAGCTCATCGACTCCCGGTTGGCGAGCACGATTGCCGGATTGGCGAACTCGACGATGCGCACGACCTGGCTCCCATCGACTTCGAGGCAGAGGACCACGTTCTGCTCAATCGAAGCTCCATCGAATGTGGAAACGCCGGCGGCCGTGTACTGCGCGAAATAGACGTTTGCGTCCAGCGTCGGGAATAGGCGCACATCGCGGAACTGCCACTGGCGTCCCAGATGCGCCACCGCACGGACCTGGGTGATGGCCGAAGTTCGTCCCCGCACCTCAGCCCGCAGTTCGGGAATGGAGTGAGAGTAGTAAGCACAAGATCCTTGCTGAAGGGCATTGCTTCGTCCGCGTGGGCCTCGGTGGACCACAGTGCGAGATACGCAGAGACGCCCGCCCTAGCCGTCGAAGCGGCCGGCGGTACAGAGGCCGTGGCACCCGGTTCGGCCCAGGTCGCGTGGCTGGCCGAAGTGATCGGCGGGACGAGTGCGGCAAGCACGAACAGCAGGTTGCGCATCAGGTTCAACAGCTTCATGGCTTGGCTAACGGATTGAATGGGGCGGTTCTGGCGTTTGGCTGCGAGCTCAAGGAACATGCGAGCCACTGGCTGGCGTGGAGGCTTTTAATGCGATGGTGCGAACCGGAAGCCGCGTGCCCTTGATGCTCACGAGCGCGACCGACCGATCTGTGTCGGCAAGCGCAGTTGTTTGCGCAGGCTCTTGTCAAACGCAGACGCTGGAACGAAACGACGAAGCAGGCTCACTTGCTGCGCGAATCCGCCTGCGGTGTAGCGACGGCGCGGGTTCGCCGCGGTGGCGGCCTTCAAGACAGCTTCTGCGACAACCTCCGGCGAGTCGGCATTCTTCATCACGTCGCGCATGACGGCCGCCGCATTCGAACGTGCGGATTGGTATTCGTCGAGCAGTTGGTCTGCCTGGACGAGATTGCTCTCGAACGAAGTCCGTGTATACGCGGGCTCGACGAGTATCACTCTGACACCCGCGTCCCTGATCTCATGGTCCAGCGATTCGGAATAGCCTTCCAGGGCATGTTTGCTCGACGCATACAGCGCCATGTAAGGGGCCGGGATCAGTCCCATGACTGAGCTGATGTTGATGATCCGTCCCGCCCGCTGCAGCCGCATAGCGGGGAGGACGGCCTTCGTGGTTCGCATCACGCCGAACAGATTGACGTCGAAGATTGACTTCGCCTGCTCGAGGGACGACTCCTCCGCCCCACCCATCAGCCCGACCCCTGCGTTGTTGACCAGCAGATCGATGCGGCCGGTCTTAGCAAGCACTTCTTTGACCGCGGCCTCGACCGACCCAGCGCTGGTCACGTCGCAGACGAGATACTCGACACCCGTGGCCTTCGACTGCGGAGACTTGCGATGGGTGCCAAAGACCCGGTATCCGGCCCCCGCCAGCGCCCGCGCGGTGGCTTCTCCAATGCCTCCCGATGCGCCCGTGACGATCGCCACGCGCCCATCTTGCTGCTTGTTTCCACAGGACATTTATGACTCCTGGGGAAGAAGGGAGTGCGCCGCCCGACTGCGTTGGCACGGGTGGCGTGCCGGTCCATCGGCACTGTTGCCGTTGCGCGGCGGTGACGGTTCCAGCGCCGGATGAGCGTACCGAATCTCGCTGTCGTCCTCCTTCAGCAGCGCGAACAACGTGCCCGCCGGCAGGCGAGTCATCTGCTCCTCGTCGAGCTGACGCACGAACACCCAGCCGTTCGGAGTCTTGACGAATGTGAAGCGCGTCGGCGGATCGACGAAGACGGCCCAGTCCTGGACGTCGATCGCCGAACTGGCTTGTGCTGGAACCGCCGATGTGGCAAACGCCAGCGTCAGGGCGGAGACGGTGCTGGCCACGGCGATGCGATAGAAGGAGGTCGTGTTCATTTCGGGTCCTTTCGGCTCAGAGAAATTCGAGGGGGCTGAGGACTGGGGATGGAGAGCATCTATATAGTGGACGCTTGAGTCCAGTAAGTGTAATGGCCTATACTGGACTGTCAAGTACATTAAAGAAAGAATGCCGAACCATGAGCGATGCCGCGCCCAAGCCGCTTCGCGGCAGGCCGCGTGACCCCGAGCGCTGCCGGCGTATCCTGGAAGCGGCGCGCAGCCACTTCCATGCGCACGGTCTGGCGCGAGCCAGCGTGGACGCCATCGCCGCCGATGCCGGGGTCTCGAAGATGACCATTTACAGCCACTTCGCGTCCAAGGAGGGGCTCTTCGAGGCGGTGGTCCGCGAACGCACCGAGGGCGTGGTCGGGGGCCTCGCTGGCGCCGAAGCGCTGGACCCTGAGCAGCCCCAGAAGGCACTGCTGGCCATCGGTAAGCAGTTCCTGGCGCTGGCGCGCGAAGACGACGCGTTGGGCCAGTTCCGATCACTCTACGGCGCTGCCGGGGCCCAGCCCGAGGCCTGCCGCGCCTTCTACCGGCAAGGCGCCGAGCGGCTGATCGGCGACCTGGCTGCGTACCTGCGTCGGTCCGACGCGGCCGGCGCGCTGAGGGTGCGCCACCCGCGGCAGGCAGCAGACCTGTTCTTGGCGATGTTCCTCGGCGATGGCCACATCCGAGGGCTGCTGATGCTCGATATGCCAGATGCTCGGGAGAACAGAGCGCTGTTGCGTGAGGCGGTAAGGGTCTTCATGGCTGCGTTCGCGGAAGGTGCATGAACCGGCGGCGGCGGTGCCGTCACTGGCTGAAAGCGCGTCGTCGTCCTGCATTTGTTGCGCAGCGCCCGCAGCAGCCTTATGCGTGGGTCGATCGTCAGCCGCGTGGCTGACGGATCGATTGGGATCATGTAGGCGTAGAGACTTGGTCAACCTGAAACCGCGTCGGCGGTCATGCCGACGTCGGCCGTTCGCTCGAACGCTGAACGCCCGCACTGGCTGCTCGCCGTCAAACAACGACTCCTGTTTTGGTTTCCCGACGCCCATCGTGCGCCCCCGCACAGACCGGGCGTCGCAGAGCGCCTAGTCTCTCCGGCGAGGGGACCTGACACAGGTCTCGACGCCAGCGCCATCCCGTGCTCTGGGTCAATCCTCGTTGGAGAAATCATTATGACCATGCGCACCACCGCCGCAGCCACGCTCGCTGCGTTGAGCCTCCTTGCCGTGTCTGGTTGCGCAGTCACCCGTGGTCAGGAAACCGTCGGCGCATACGCCGACGACACCGCCATCACCACCGCGGTCAAATCCCGCTACGTCGAGAACAAGAACGTTGACGCGTCCAGCATCGGGGTCGAAACACTCAACGGCACGGTGATGCTGTCCGGGTTCGCAAAGAGCGAGACCGAGAAAAGCACTGCCGAAAGCCTCGCGCGCAAGGTCGACGGCGTGAGGTCGGTGAAGAATCAGATCGCCGTGCGCCCGTGAGTCGGCTTCGTGCCATTTGACTTTTCGATCTTCGCGTCTCAATTGGAGACCATCGTGCTCTACACCATTGCTGTCGTCCTGCTGGTTCTTTGGATTCTTGGCTTTGCAACCTCTTTCACCGCCGGGGGCCTGCTGCACGTGCTGTTGGTCATCGCCGTCATCGCGGTGGCGTACCAGTTGATCACCGGCCGCCGCGTGGGCTAGCGCTTGCCTCGGAGTTTGAAGTGGCTGGACGTTGACCTGTCCGCTTACGAGCGCGGATGCCGCGACGCCTACGTCAGCAGGTGGGCCGCGACTGCGAACGGGTCAAAGCACCCGACGCCAGGGCCGCACACGCAAGTATGGCGACCACGGGCCAGCAGCGAATGCTCACGCAGTCAACTCCGCCACGCAATCAGGCCCTTGGACACATAGGACTGGAAGTCGGCGATGGGCATCGCGGCCGAGCCGTGCGTCTCCCCGTCGGCCCAGCTCAGCGTGGCGTCGGTGGGTGTGGTCTGCACCTCTACCGGGCCGGGGCGGATAGCGACGTTGGCGCCGTCGCCTTGGCGGTACTCGACCTTGCCGGTGACTTGTGCCTGGTGGGCCATTGCGGGGTCGTGTTCGTGTGAGGGGAGTGCGGTGCCAGTGTCTGACCGTTTTGCGGCGCAGGTCTGTGCGCTCGCCTACAGACGGCCACGCCGGCAACGCATCGCTGCGCAATGTCGGCGAGCGCACAGAGGATTTCCATCTGCAGCGAGATCATGGGTCCGCAGAACTCTGCACAGGAGACAAGTGCCATGCCAGCTGTCAACATTCTCGCGGCGGCCAGTGGTCGACTCAGCTCGCCGGCTTTGGATCGGCTGAAGCGTCTGATCGCGGGCGGCGCCGAGCCAGGGTGGGGCGTGACCTTGCCCGCGCACGACAACACATCGACCGATCGGCCGTTGATCCTGGTCGTCGATGACAACCCAGTCAATCGGACACTGGCCAGCGAGCTGCTCTCATGCTGGGGCATGAAGCCGCTGCTGGCAGCCGGCGGCGCCGAGGCGGTGGTCCTGGCGTGCGAACTCCGACTCGATCTCATCTTGATGGACCTTCAGATGCCCGCGCCCGATGGCTTCGCAGCAACAGCGCAGATCAGGCGCTTCGAGCGCGAACATGGGCGCAGGCGCGTGCCTGTGGTGGCGTACACATCGGCCACCGTCAGCGTCGGTCACCCGCGCTTGCGAGACAGCGGCATCGATGCTGTGCTACGCAAGCCCGCTGACGCGCAATCGTTTCGGGAGTGTGTGACGCGCTGGTGCCTCCAAGAACCATACCCGCTACGTCAGCGAGCCGCGCAGACGCATGCGCCAATGGCGCTGCACCTCTGCGGCCTGGCCTTGGCAGCCGTTGTCGCGCTGCTGTCCGCAGCCCCCGCGGCATTCGCCGCCGACAAGGCGGCCCCGATGAGTGCCAAAGCACGCCTGCAGCATGACCGTGCGGTGTGTGCACGCATCCAGGATCAGGGCGTGCGCGACGAATGCCTCAGCGAAGCGAGCACCCAGTACGCCGGCACGCAGCCGTCGCACCCCGACGAGAACCCCGCGCAGCTGATGCGCAACGTGCTCAAGCGCTGCGAGGCGCTGCGCGGACCCGATCGACAGGACTGCGTGCTGCGCATGCAGGGGCAGGGCACGACCACGGGCAGCGTGGCCGGGGGTGGCATCTATCGAGAGCTCGTGACCCGAGAGGTCGGCGAGCCCGCCACCAAGCCTTGAAGCGGAGCCGCGTGGGCTAGCACTGGCAATCTTTTGCCGCCCCTTCCTGCGGCATGAGCTGCGCCGGCGCGCCGACTGAATCTGTTCAAACCAGATGCGGCAAACGGCGCGCAAACTCGCGCAGCGCTGCAATTCCGCTTGACTCGGCGCGGGCGCGCCAGTCACGCAGCTGCTCCAACAACTGGTCGGCCGAACGAGTGGCGCTGGATCGGCTCCAGAGCGCACTCAGCTCCTGTCGCATCGAATAGACGGTCCGCAGCAGGTGTGCCTTGCGCAACGTCAAATCGAACGTCAGCGGTCGGCGCGCTCCTCGACGCCAGGTGTGCAGGCGCAACCAGCGCAGCAACTCGGCAGCGGAGCTCGCATCGTTTCCTGCTTCGCTGCGCACGGCGGCGAGCCGATCGAGCCGCCTGATCTCCTTGCGGCATGCATTCCTGACCGAGCGCGTGTATTGCGCCAGCAGGTAGTGGCGGTGGGTGATGACGGCCTGCAAGGTGTCGGCGTCGCATTCGGTCTTGCCCGAGCTGAACTGAGGCACGGGCGCCGTCCTCCTGACCCTGGCCAGCCCCAGCGTTTCCAGCAGCCGGATGTACATCCAGCCGACATCGAACTCGTACCAGGCACTCGAAAGCTTCGCCGACGTCGGATGCGCATGGTGGTTGTTGTGGAATTCCTCACCGCCGATCAGGACGCCGATGGGGAAGAGATTGGTACTGGCGTCCTCCACCGGGTAGTTGCGGTAGCCCCAGTAGTGCCCCATGCCGTTGATCACACCGGCGGCCCAGAAGGGGATCCAGATCATCTGAATCGCGAAGACGAGCATGCCCCAACCGATGCCAAACGCCAGCCCATCGGCGAAGCCCATGATCACAAGCCCGCAGTAAGGACAGCGCGAATAGAGACGGGTCTCGATCCAGTCGTTCGGCGTGCCACGGCCGTATCGTTCGACCATCTCACGGTCGCGTGATTCGCGCACGTAGAGAAACACGCCGCCCCACAGCACTCGCGCGATGCCGTGGACTTGTGGGCTGTGCGGATCCTGCGGTGTCTCGCATCGGGCGTGGTGCTTGCGGTGAACGGCTACCCACTCCTTGGTCACCATGCCGGTGGTGACCCAAAGCCAGAAGCGAAACCAGTGGCTGACGATGGGATGCAGGTCCAACGCGCGGTGCGTTTGGTGCCGATGCAGGTAGATCGTCACCGCAGCGATCGTGGCGTGCGTCAACCCGAGCGCGAGCAACGGATACGCCCACCACTGCAGATCGAAGAGCCCGGAGAAAACCATCGTTTGATTTGCCGCGCCCAACGCCATTTGCACGTTCGCATGAGCCGGCGCGAGCGAAGTTGCAACACGAGCTTGGTGGCCTGGCTCGGCGCAGTCGGTGCGCTGCCGCACACATGACCGATCTCTGTCGTTCTTCCCACGGCCATGCCGGCCACGAGCAGCTGCATCAGCGGGTAGAGTGCTCGTCAAGGAGGTTCGAGATCGCCTTCGTTTCGGCGCTTGCTCAACGCTGGAAGTGCTCCAGCCACGGATTCCAGATCCGAGATCGCGCCGAATAGCGCTGTACTTATCCGGGTAGATGGGGCGGGGGGAGTTTTCAATGACTCCTGAGTCTGCGTTGGCTCTTTCGAGCCGCGCCGAGTCAACCCCGCATTGTTCATCGCGACTCGACGCAGGCTCGCGACTCGCACCCATTGGCTTGTGCACTCAAGATCCCCGCCGAGCAGGTCAGGACGCGCGGCGGAACGGCTGCCGCTGACCCACTTCAGCGGCTTGCTTCGCCGGATGTCAACGCTCCGCCACGACCGCCAACATCCTCCCATAGTCCTTTCGATACTGTTCCGCCAGCCGCACCTTCTGCTTGGGGCTCAGCAGCTTCCCCGACACCTGGAAGAACTTGGTCTCCTCTTCCTTCAGGTGGTGCCGCACTTTATGCACCAACTCGCCGGCCTTGGTGCCCCAGGCCTCTCCTGCCGCATCCAGCGCCTGAAGGTCTTCCACCAACTCGTCCATGTCATGGTGCTCGGCCAGCGCGTGACGTGCGCTGTTGAGGCCCATGTCGTACATCAGAATCGGCACGTATAGATATCGCTCCTCTGCCGCGGCATGCGCTGCGAGTTCGATGCGCAATTCTCGAAACAAGGTCTCGCGTTTCGTGGAGTTCCTTGCCAGCGTACGCACCATGCTGCTGCACAGACGTCGTTGCCTCGCGTGGCTGGCGCGCAATTCATCGTAGATGTGGGTCATGGCGCTCGGCTTCCGGAGGTTGGGAGATGATGAGTGTGCCGGAGACCTGCCTGTCGCAGCACGATCGCTGTGTAGCAGATGTCGGGTGAAGCTGGTCCCTCGATAGCACTAGCTGCAGCGGTACGCGACGATTGCGTTGTCGCCCCGAACCGATGAGCCGATGCTTTGGGTGTAAGAAGCGACACCCCCCGTCGACTGAGCGGCGAGCATCCGTGTCCGAACTGGAGGTGTCCCATGACCGATCCAAGCGTTGCCGGCGTCGAGTCATTCCGCAGCAGTTTCGGCGGCAGGGTGTTGACGCCCTCGGAGCCGGACTACGACAGCGCGCGTGCGGTCTGGAACGGCGCCATCGATCGAAGGCCGGCGCTCATTGCGTGCTGCGACACCGCCGAGCACGTGGCCGATGCGATCCGCTTTGGGCGCGCGCAAGGCCTTGAGATTGCGGTGCGTGGCGGCGGCCACAACTACGCCGGGCACGCGGTCTGCGACGGCGGGATGATGATCCATCTCGGCGCGATGAACGGTGTGACCGTCGATCCCGTCACGCGTCGTGCTGTCTGCGGCGGCGGTGCGACGTGGGCCGACGTCGATGCTGCTGCGCAGCAACACGGCCTAGCAACACCGGGCGGCTTCATCAGCCACACCGGCATCGCCGGGCTCACGCTCGGGGGCGGCATCGGCTGGCTCACGCCGATCGCCGGCCTGTCTTGCGACAATTTGGTCGCCGCCGAGGTGGTGACCGCCGATTCGCGCGTCGTTCGTGCATCGCAACAGGAGAACGCCGATCTGTTCTGGGCGCTGCGAGGTGGCGGCGGCAACTTCGGCGTGGTCACGTCGTTCGAGTTTGCTCTGCACCCTGTAGGTCCAATGATCCATCTCGGTCTGTTCTTCGTCGGCCTCGATCGCGGCGCCGAGGCGCTGCGGTTTGCGCGCGACTACGTCAAGACGATGCCGGCCGACGCGACCGATGTTTCTCGCCATCGGCCTGAGTGCGCCGCCGGCGCCGTTTGTTCCCGAAGAGCATCGCGGGCGCATCGGGCATGCGCTGCTGGTGGCGGGTTTCGGCTCGGCTCAGGCGCATGAGCAGGCGCGGTGGCGCCGATACGCCAAGCGGTCACGCCGCTGTTCGAGTTGGTGACGCCGATGCCCTTTGTCGCGCTTCAGCAGATGTTCAACGAGTCTGCGCGCTGGGGAACGTTGGGCTATGAGAAGGCGCTTTACCTCGACGAACTGTCAGACGCCGCCATCGCGGTGATCGGCGAGCACGTGCCGAAGAAAGACCTCGCCTCTGTCGTTCTGCCCGACCTTCACCTTGTCGGGCGCCTATCGAAGCGCCGGCAACGATGACACGGCCTTCGGTGGCAGCCGCACCGCGGCCTATGTCTTCAATGCGGAGGCGGCGGCGTTCGACCAGCCCACCTACGAGGCGGACCGCGCGTGGGTGCGCAACTTCTGGGAGGCCATGCGGCCGCATGCGGCGGGTGCGGGTGGGTACGTGAACTTTCTGGTCGAAGCCGACGATGCCCGCGTGCGCGCCAGCTACGGCGAGGAGAAGTACCAGCGGCTCGCGCGCATCAAGGCCCAATACGATCCGGAGAACGTCTTTCACTTCAACGCCAACGTCAAACCGCGGCAGCGCGAGTGGCGTGATCGAAGGAGCAGCAGGCTGTTGGTGGGGGAGCGAAACGCGGCATTCGCCGACTATCTGCAGGCATTCATGCGACGCAGCCGGGACAGGGCGAAACGAGCGGACCAGACCGGCGACGTTTAGGTCGACCATGAGGATACGGCGGCCTCAGCCATCACGAAGCCGAGACAGTTGACCTGGACGATCTCGCGCTCGCAGCGGCGGGCGCCCACCTGAATGAGGCGTTGCGCGCGTTTCGCGTGTTCGAGATGCGCATGGAGTTGCTCGGCTGTGACGCCGTGTTTGGGGTAATGGAGCGGCAGCACTCTAGGACCTAGTTCCGCAAAGGGCCGTACCGCCGCCCGCGCGGATGCAGTGAGGGCTACAGCCCGCGTGAGCTTCTCGCCCTGCGGTCGAACGTGAAAAAGTAACGCGCACCGTTGCTGCGTTGGTACGTTCCTTGAGACATATGCCACGCTTTGCATATGATGGCTGACCTGGTTAGGTCAGCTGTTGAACGTCTTCGGGGAGGCGCGCGGCTATGGATCGATTAGTGTGGGCTTCGTGCTTCGCCGTTGCGTTGGCCGAGTGGTACAGGGGCATCAGCGTTTGGACGTTGCGAGCGATAGGCGAGCAATGCTATTCGTCCACCGACGAAGATCCTGAGGGTGCCGCGCGCGCCTATGCTGAAAGAGGAATGCAGTCCTCGACCGAAAGCACTGCACCGGGCTGACTGGCATCACGTGGACCGACGTGCGACTCCCTGAGCGCACGGGCTACGTAGTTATGCTGGCCGCATGGACCGCGACTCCTTGTGCGATCAGTTCATCGACGAGCTAATCAAGCTCAGGCCGCACGCTACCCATCGGTTCGCGAAGATGTTGGCGCTACACCTCTACAGCACCGAGCATCCTCGAACGTCGGCGCGTGAGTACCACAAGCGCCAGGAACCCCAGTTGCCGGCAATGCCTGCAACCAAGAGGCGATCGAAATGAAACGGGAATATCTTTATCGCTGGCGGGTCATGGTCGACGGCCCGGCCGACTCGTTCAGGCACTACACGCTGGAGGACTTCCGGCGCGAGTTTCCCGGCGACTGCATCGACCCCACACCCATCGAGATCACTGAGTGGGTGCGCCAGGAGCCAGAGACACCTGAAGAAGCCGCCGAGATGTTGGCTGTGTTGGATCGCGACCTAGAGTGAAGACGGAGCGTCGCTATCTGTGGCGAGTGATCGATCGCGGCAATTCCCGCGTGACCAAGTACTACCTCACCCAAGAACAGGTCATGCGCGACTATCCGGAGTGCACGCCCATTCCGCTACTGGAGACGCTCCACGTGCACCGGGTGCCGGAGACGGCGGAAGAGATCCTCGAAGCGATCCGGCTCAGGCCGAGCGAGTACGGCCCCGGCGGCTAGCCCTCGGGTAGACACCCGCTGCCCGCTGTTGCCGGCTCGTCGCTAGCATCCGATAGCGAGGGGCATGACCGATTCGACTTCTGGCTGCTCATTGCTGGCGCAGTCCTGGCAGTCGCCTACATCGTCGCTGCCTACTACTTTGTCGCTGCCTACACTTCCTAAGCCGCCTGCCCCTCGGTGCCAATGAACTCGGAGCTTATTTCCGCGTGCGGGCAAGCGCCGCTCCCTCCAGATGCGGGATCCAAGAGACGCGAAGCGAGTGATAAACCTCTACGCAGCGACGTCCCAACCCTCCTCCTGGAAAGCTGTACCCCAGATGGTGAGGCAATACCATTGCGAGAACTGCAACGCGGGACTGCAGAGTCGCGGTGCACGCTGCGGTGTTTGTGGCTGGGCGACTTGCTACGACCCCGTGGCGCGGCACCACGATGTCGTACAGGGAATCAGCATCGTCGTAGTGAGTGTCCTGATTGCCATCGCCGTCACCGCATTTGTTTTGGAGTTCGTCCGGCCGAACTTGTAGATACCTGCAACCAAGAGGCGATCGAAATGAAGCGCGGAAGCTGGAGGCTGCCCCAGCAGACCCGGGAAAGAACGGCGTCTAGACGCTAGGTGTAGGCAAGCGTCGCCGCCGCCATGGGTCATCGGTGGATGGAGCGGCTGATGGTTGTACTTGGCGCGTCAGCGGGTGTGAGCGGTCTCGTGGTTTGGCAGAGGATTCGTCCGCCGGGGCCGGCATCGCGGCCAGCACCGCACTCGCCGCGATCACGGACCCACGCCGAAGCGTGAGTGGGATCGCCGAGGCTCCACCGGAACAACCGTGGAGCACTGCTACTAGGGCGTCAGCAACACCGCTGCGCTCTGCATCAAGCTGCCAACAGCAATGAGGACCAGGCCTGTCACCCCGTATGCCCGCGATGTCTCAACGTGGCTCGCCTCAAATAGCCTCGTTCCCTCGCTCCGCCGTTCAGGAGCCTCCGCAGCTAGGCGGCCGTACTCTTCCGCGATCTCACGCACACTCGCGACAGGCGCGTCCTTGAACTTGTCGTAGAACGTCTTGTAGAAGGTCGCCCAGCGCTCGCCCGCCTTCCGATTGGCTTCCCGCCGCTGAGCGCGACCCGGATTTGTCAGCACGTCATACGCGAGCAACGTTGCACCGATCGCTGCTAACAACGGACCGACTACGGCCAGGACAGTAGACATGGTTCACTTTCGCCGCGAGGTGGGCCTCGCGCGCTCCGGTTTTGGGGTGGGCGAATGTATCGCCTCGCAACCGCGTCGCCAAAACGCGCGGCGTTAGCGATCAGTTGATTGCCGCCGATCCGTGAGACCGCCAAAGGACGTTGACCACGGATCTCGCGACCAACGGATCTTGTGCCGGGCATTCGGCGTGTCGGGCCGTGAATTGGCGGGTAAACTCGTGTCGCGCCGTGAACTTGCGAGGATGATCTGCTCTTACAAGGCGTAGGTCGGCGGTTCGAACCCGTCAGCACCCACCATCGAATCATGTCGAGCCGAGCCCTCGCTGCCGTGCTGGTCGGCGCAATGCTCGCCGCCGGCTCGACTGCGTTCGCGCAGAGCTCGCAGGATCTGACCTGCAAGAATGCGGCGCAGGACTATCTCCAGACCTGTCAGAAGCGCATCGCACCGGTTGAGCCGCCGGTCGACCCAAACCAACCCACCGCGTCTGAGCAGAAGGCGATGGACAAACGCGCCAAGGCCTGGCAGGCCTGCAAGGACAAGGCGCTCAAGCGCGGAAGCGCCTGCGCGCGCTGATCTCGGGTCTGCGTCGCGCGTCGGGGTTTGCGCCGCCAAGCTCTAGAATCCACGGCGCCGCTTCAGCTGGCGGCAGCTGCGTTGACTTCAGCGGTCAGGGCGAGCGGTAACCCCAACTCCTTTTCTATGGCGACGCTGCGGCCTGTTGAAACGCGCGACCCACATCCACCATGTTCGAGTTCGTTCGCACGCACACCAAGCTCCTGCAGTTCGTGCTGGTGCTGCTGATCTTTCCGTCGTTCGTGTTCTTCGGCATCCAGGGCTACTCGGGATTCAGCGATGCCGGCAACGCCACAGTGGCCAAGGTCGACGGCAAGGCAATCACCAAAGCCGAGTGGGACCAGGCGCACCAGCGGCAAGTGGAGCGCCTGCGGCGCCAGCTGCCCAACATCGACGTGAAGCTGTTCGACAACCCCGCCACACGCCGCGAGACGCTCGACAACCTGATCAACGAGCGCCTGCTGCTGGCAGCGTCGCACAGGCAGAACCTCACGGTCGGCGACGAGCGTCTGCGCCGCATGTTTCAGGAGGACCCGCAGTTCGCCGGTTTGCGCAACCCTGACGGCACGCTCAACCAGGCGATCGTGCAGGCACAGGGCATGAGCAGCGAGATGTTCGTCGCGCAGTTGCGCCAGGAGGTTGCCATGCAGCAGGTGCTGCGCGGCGTGTCGCAATCGGGCATGGCGCCAGCCGCGGTGGCGGGCAGCGCACTCGATGCGCTGTTCCAGCGCCGCTCGATCACGATGCAGCGCTTCGACGCCAAGAACTACGTGGCCAAGGTCACGCCAACCGACGCCGAGCTCGAGGCGTATCACAAGGCGCACGAGTCGGAGTTCAGCGCCCCGGAGCAAGCCACCATCGAATACGTGGTGCTCGATCTCGACACGCTGAAGAAGGGCATCACCCTCGGCGACAAGGACCTGCGCGACTACTACGAGCAGAACAAGGCGCGCTACACCGCGGCCGAGGAGCGCCGGGCGCGTCACATCCTGATCGCCGCCGATACGGATGCGAAGGACGACGCCAAGAAAAAGGCCAAGGCGCGCGCCGAAGGCTTGCTCGCCGAGGCACGCAAGGCGCCGGCATCGTTCGCCGAGCTGGCGAAGAAGAACTCCGAAGACAGCGGCTCCGCGCCGCAAGGCGGCGACCTCGACTGGTCCGCTCGCGGCGGCATGGCAGCCAAGGCGCTGGAAGACGCGGTGTTCGCCTTGAAGCCCGGAGAGATCGGACCGGTGGTCGAGACCGAGTTCGGCTACCACGTGGTCAAGCTCGAAGGCACGCGCGGCGGCCAGACCAAGCCGTTCGATGCGGTGAAGGCCGAGATCACCGACGAGGTGAGCAAGCAGCAGGCGTCCAAGAAGTGGGGCGAAGCGGCCGAACAGTTCACCAACACCGTGTACGAGCAGCCCGAAAGCCTGCAGCCGGTGATCGACAAGCTGAAGGTCGAGAAGCGCACCACCACCGTGTTGAGACGCCCCGCGCCCGGCGTGACGGGTGCTCTCGGCTCGGCCAAGCTGCTCGACGCGATCTTCGGCAACGACAACGTGCGCGGCGGCAAGAACAACACCGATGCCATCGAAGTCGGCCCCAATCAACTCGCTTCGGCCCACGTGACCAAGTACCAGGCGGCGCGCACGCTGCCACTGGCCGAGGTGCGCGACCGGGTGCGCGAGCGCGTCATCGCCGCGCGTGCCGGCGAGCTGGCACGCAAGGAAGGCGAGGCGCGCCTCGCGCAGCTGAAGGCCGCACCGAGCGGAGAGTTGCCCGAGAAGGCCACGGTGTCGCGCCAGGAGCGCAGCGCTGTCTCGCCGCAGGTGATCGATGCCGTGCTGCGGGCCGATGCCGAGAAGCTGCCTGCGGTGGTGGGTGTCGACTTGGGCGACCTCGGCTATGTGGTGGCGCGGGTCGACGCCGTGCTGCCGCGCGAGGCGGGCGACGATGCGCCGGTGCGCCAGCAATACGGCCAGGCCTGGTCGTCGGCCGAAACGCGGGCCTATCTCGAGGCGCTGAAAGCCCGCTACAAGGCGGACATTCGCGCCGAGCGTGTGGCAGCGGCAGCGTCCGAACCCGCGCGTTGAGGGCCGGCTCCGCGAGGAGCCGCCGCTATAATCGCAGCCCTCGGTGGTGGCTGTAGCTCAGTTGGTAGAGTCCCAAGATTGTGATTCTGGTTGTCGTGGGTTCGAGTCCCATCAGCCACCCCAAGACACCTCGCCCGGGTGCGCGCTTCAGCACTGCTTGCGGCGGCCGCTCCCTCTAACCCGCTCGTCGCGCGCACACGGCTGCGCCAGCCGCGGCGCGCCCTGCAACCCGCTTAACATGCGGCATCCCATGAGCAGGACGCAGCGATGAGCGGCAGGTCGAGTGTGTTCGCCCAAATGGTCGCGCTGGCGGGCGATGCGGCCATTGCATTGCGGCGCCTGCAGGGCACGGTACGCGAGCAGGCCGTCGGCGCCACGCCGACGATCCCCGAGGCCAGGCCGCAGGGAAGCATCCCAACGTTGAAGATGCCCACTGCGCGCGGATGGGCAGCGGGACAGACGCCGGTGGCCGCGCCGGGTCTCGCGGTGAACGCGTTTGCGGCCGGCTTGAAGCACCCACGCTGGCTTCACGTGCTGCCCAACGGTGACGTGACGGTGGCCGAGGCCCTGACGGTACCGGGCACGCCGCGCTCGGTGTTCAGCCATGCAGTGGTCGCCACCATGAAGCGGGCAGCTGCGGTCGGCGTCAGTCCGAACCGCATCACGCTGTTGCGCGATGCCGATCGCGATGGGGTGGCCGAGGTCCGCGAGCCATTGCTCGAAAACCTGAACCAGCCATTCGGCATGGCGCAACTCGGCGACACTGTTCTACGTCGGCAACACCGACGGTGTGATGGCGTTCCCCTACCGCATCGGAGATGTGCGCATCCAAACAGCGGGCGAGCGACTGACCACCTTCGAGCCCGGCGGCCATTGGACGCGCAGCCTGTTGCCGAGCGCCGATGGGCGCAAGCTCTACGTCGGCGTGGGATCGCTCAGCAACATCGGTGAGATGGGCTTGGACGTCGAGCGAGGCCGCGCCTGCATCTATGAACTCGACCTGGCGAACGGCAGCAACCGGGTCTTTGCCTCCGGTTTGCGCAACGCCGTGGGCATGGCGTGGGAACCCCGCACAGGCGCCTTGTGGACCGTGGTCAACGAGCGCGATGGACTCGGCGACGAAACGCCGCCGGACTACCTGACCTCGGTGCGCGATGGTGGTTTTTACGGCTGGCCGTATTGCTACTGGGGCCGGACGATCGACGATCGCGTGCCCCAGGATCCAGCGGCGGTGGCCAAGGCGCTGACCCCGGACTACGCGCTCGGCGGTCACACCGCGTCGCTCGGCCTGTGCTGGATGCCGGCGAACACCTTGCCGGGCTTTGGCGAAGGCATGGTGATCGGCCAGCACGGCTCCTGGAACCGCAGCACGCTGAGCGGCTACCGAGTGGTCTTCGTGCCGTTCACCGAGGGCAAGCCGAGCGGACCTCCGCGCGACATCCTCACCGGGTTTCTCGCCGCCGACGAACGCGAAGCCTATGGGCGTCCGGTCGGCGTGGCGATCGGCCCGGATCGTTGCCTGCTGGTTGCCGATGACGTGGGCGACGTCGTCTGGCGCGTGACCGCGGCGCCCTAGCGCGCCCTCAATCGAAGAGCATCTCCCAGCAGCGCTTGCCCGGCTGGGCTGGGTCGCTGAGGCGCAGCCAGCGTGCGCCGCATCCTGCAATCGGGCACCGGTAGCGTTCGCGCCGCACCTGCGCACTGCCGCCGTGCTTGGTCGATCCGCCGTCCAGGCCGTCCTGGCGCAGCCAAGCAGGGTGGCCCGCGAAGTCCCGGTGGATGTCCAGCAGCGTGCACTCGGCGCAGAACATCGCTTCGCCCTCCTGGGGCGCATTGTGGAAGCGGATGCGCCGCCTGCTTCGGGTGGGACAGTCAAGTGAGGGGTTGGAGCGGTAGCGCGATCGCTCTACATTGGGGCTGCATTGCTCCTCTCCTAAGGGCGGTCTGCAGTGAGCGGCAGATCGGTGGGCCCGCCTCGGCGGGCCCTTTCTTTTGCCCGCCGGGCCCCGATTGGCCCGCTGGCGCGCAGGGTTGAAGCGCATCGGACCGGCCGCAGATACGGGAGGCGGTGAATCCCTCGACCGCCACGGAGTCGCCATGAACGTCCCTGCGATACGAAGCCATCTCGAGACCGTGATCGGGCTCTCGCGCCTGCTCGAGCAGGTCGAAGACGGCGCGCGTGCGGGTCGATGCGGACGGTTATCGCGATCTGGTGACGCAGCTGCAGAAGGCGTTGGCCGAAGAGCTGCCGGAGCGCGCGTTGCAAGCCATCCTCAACACCTACTCCGCGACGAGCGTGCTCTACGAGAATTTGCATTACCCGCACTCCGGCCTGTCGCGTGCGCCGCTGGAGCGCTCTGTCGCATCGGAGCTGCTTGCGCGCAAGGTTCTGGCGCGCATGGCGGCGCGCCCGCGAGCCGACTGACGCGGCGACTCGTTCGATCGGTCAACGGCTCACATCGGCGAGCGCCGATTTGGGCAGCATCACGTGGATGCCCTTGTGCTCGTTGACCAGCTGCGTCACGCGCACGTCGGCGGCCAGGCTCATCAACATGAAGGCTTGCGTGCGGGTCAGTGTGGTGGTGCCGCTCACCCACTCGATCATGCGACGCAGCGCGTCGCATGCGGCGTCGTCAAGATCGGGATCCATGCCCATCGTGATGCGGTGCGTCGGCGTCTCGGCACGCGGGTAAGTGAGACCGAGATCCTTGCGCACGATCACGTCGAACGTGCCTTCGAGGGCCGTCTCGACCGCGGTCACACAGACTTCGCCATCGCCTTGCACTGCGTGACCGTCACCCACTGAAAAGCCCGCACCGGTGTTGAACACCGGCAGGTACAGGGTCGCGCCCGGGATCAACTCCTTGTTGTCCAGGTTGCCGCCGTGTGCACGCGGCTGGATCGAGGAGATGCTGCCCCACGCGGCGGGCGGTGCCACGCCCATCACGCCGAAGAAGGGACGCAGCGGGAGCTCGCCACCCCACGGCAGGCGCGCGAGGCGGTGCTCGCGATCGAGCGAAACGATCATCTGCTCGAACTCGGTGAAGTCGTTCGGCAGCGCGCCAGCCAGCGGCCGCACGAACGTGTAGCCCCAGTCCTGGCGCAGCGACACGTCGACGATGCGGATCTCCAGCACGTCACCGGGCTCGGCGCCTCTCACGTGGATCGGGCCGGTGAGGATGTGACCCGGCAGGCGCCGTTCGCTCTTGTCGTGGATGCGCAGCAGCTCGGGCGGCACGAAGTGATTGGGCCCGGGCAGGTTCGCCGGCCCGCCCGACACCGTCTGCACCGTGACGCGGTCACCGCTGTCGATCGTCAGCACCGGCTTCAGCGTGGATTGAAACCAGCCCCAGTGCACGGTTTCGACACCGGCAGCGAGTTGATGATGGGTCATCGAACGGATCCTAGCATTCGATTCCCATGCGCCATCGGGCGCCGATCGTGTGAAGCCCACACGAACACCCAACGAAAACGGCCCGCGATTCGCGGGCCGTGGTCGTGCATCCGAACGCTTGCGTCAGGCGCGCACGACGATGTCGTTCTTGACGTCGGCCACGCCATTCACGCTGCGCGCAAGGCGTTCGGCGGCCAGTCTTTTCGTCCAGCGACTTGGCAAAACCGGACAACTGCACGGTGCCCTTCAGCGTTTCGACCTGGATGGCCATCGCGCTGACGGTCTTGTCCTCGGCGAACTTCGCCTTCACCTTGGTGGTGATACTGGTGTCGTCGATGTACGAACCGACGCTTTGCTGGTCGCGCGTCACCGAGCAGCCGGCGCCGGCGAGCAGTGCAACGGCGGTAACCGCCGCAGTGAGAAGAGTTTTCATGGTTGCCTCTTTGATGGTGAAAGCCAGGTGGTAGAGTCGGGGCGTATCGGTGAGGGGCATCAGCCCTTCGCCGACACCACCAGTTGGTTGTCAACGCTCACGACGCCATCGACGGCGCCGGCCAGCGTGGTGGCGCGTTCGCGCGCCGCGGGGTCCGGTGCCGTGCCGCGCAACGACACGCGGCCGTTGACGGTGTCGACGTCGATCTTCAGTGCGCTCAGACCCTTGTCTTGCGCCAACTTGGCGTTCACCGCGGTGGTGATCGCGGCGTCCTTGACCTTGTCGGAGACTTCGTTGGCCGCGCGCTCGGTCGCTTGACCGGCATTGGCTGCTGCGGATTTGGCGTCTTGCTTCATTTCGCCGGCCTGGCGCTCGGACTTGGCGATCGCCGAGTCGACGCGCTGACCCGCCGTCCGGTTGTCATCGGCGGGGCGGTTGCAAGCGGACAGTGCGGTCAGAGCCAGTGCAGCGGTCACGGCGGCAATCGGACGCAATCGCAAGCGCCAATTCTTGAGTTCTTGCATGGACACTCCTTCGCATCGTTACCGCCACGTCAGCGGATAAGGAAACGATAGGCACACCGTCAATGCCACACGATCGGCGGCCGACCCGTCTTGGTGTCGGACAGCGCCGACACCTCAGCCCGGCAATCGACGGCCAGCCCGGTCAGGCGCTGGTCGGCTCGCTGTCCGCTGGCACCGGGGCGCTCTGCGGCAGTTGTGCCTCGATCGTCGTGCCTTGGCCCGGCTGCGACGTGAGGTCGAGCCTGCCGCCGTGCGACGCCACGCGAAAGCGCATACCGGCCAGGCCGCGCGCACGCATCGGCACGCCGCGGGTGTCGAATCCTGCGCCGTCGTCGCACACGCTCAAGCGCGCCACCTCGCCGTCGCCTTGCAGACGCACGGTCACATGGTGGGCCTTCGCGTACTTGGCCACGTTGGTCAGCGCCTCTTGAACGACGCGGTAGGCGGTGAGCTGGGCGTCTTCCGGCAACGACACGTCGCCGAGTTCGGCTTGCACCTTGACCTCGGTGCGGCGCGAGAACTCGGCACACAACACTTCCAGCGCCGCGTTCAGTCCAAGGTTCGACAAGGTCGACGGTCGCAGGTCCTCGATGATGCGCCGCTTCAGCGCGATGCCGGCGTCGAGCGACTGCACCAGATGGCCGATGCGCTCGCCGATCTCCGGCGCCGCCCCTTTCAGGCGCGACTTGACGCGGGCGACGTCGAGTTTGGCCGCGGTCAGCAGCCCGCCGAGCTCGTCGTGCAGCTCGCGAGCCAGGCGGCTGCGTTCGTCTTCGCGCACCGTCTGCAAATGGCGGGCGAGTTCGGTGAGATCGAGGGTGCGGCGCTCGACTTCGGTCTCGAGCCGGTCGCGCTCGAGCTGCAACTCCGCGCGCTGCTCTTCGCGCGCCGCGTCGAGCCGCTTGGACTGTCTGAGGATCCAAGCCAGCGACAGCAGGCTCAGCAACACCAGCGCCGCGATCCCGAGCCGGTTCAACACCAGCGTGTTGATCAGGCTGCGGCGAGCGTAGGCCATCTTGATTTCTTCCTGCGTCGCGGTGGTCGCCACCAGCTTGTCGAGCGCGCGCATGTGGTCCAGTCCGATCCCGGTCTTCACCACGTCGAGCGCGCTCGTCACGTTGCCACCCTCGAACAGCTCGATCGTGGTCTTGAGTTCCGACGCCTTGCGCCGCGTCAGATCCTCGATCTCGAGCACGTTGGGCTGGGCATCGGGGTCGTCGGCGAACAGCGCGCGCAGACGCGTCAACTGCGACTCGAGCTGCGCCTTGGCCACTTCGTAGGGTTCCTTGTATTCGAGCTGGCCCGTGAGCATGTAGCCGCGCTGCCCGGCTTCCGCAGCTTGCAGCAAAAGCTGCAAACGGCGCACCTCGACGCGCCGCGCCTGCATCTCGTCGCCGCTGGCAATGCCGTCGCGGGCGTGCTGATAGGTCACCTCGTTGACGGTGAGGAACGCGATGGCCACGGCCACCGCCAGCGGCGCCATCCAGGCGCGGCGGCGGGCGATCAAATCGAGAGAGCGAGTGAGCATCATGGTGGAGGGTGGCCCTTTACACTGGAGCCCCGAATCGCGCGGGCCCTGTGCCCGGATCCGAAGGCATCCCATGATCAGAGTTGGAATCGTCGACGATCACGCGGTGGTGCGTGCAGGGCTCAAGCAATTTCTCGGCGAGCAGGTCGATCTGCGCGTCACCGGCGAGGCGGCGGACGGCGCCGGCGCGCTCAACCTGGCGCGCGGCGGCGAGCTCGATGTGCTGGTGATGGACCTGGCGATGCCCGACCAAAGCGGTGTCGACGCGCTGGCGGCGATCAAGGCACGCTTTCCGGAGCTGCCGGTGCTGATCCTCAGCGGCTATCCCGAGACGCATTACGCCACCACGTTGCTCAAGCAAGGAGCGAGCGGGTACCTGAACAAGGAATGCGATCCGATGGAGATTGCCGAGGCGATCCGCACGGTCGCCCGCGGGCGGCGCTACATCACGCCGGCGGTGGCCGAGATGCTGGCCGACCAGGTCACCGGTGACGGTGACCGGCCGGCGCACGAGGCCTTGTCGGAGCGCGAACTGCAAGTGTTCTTGCACCTGGCGCAGGGCCAGACCGTGGGACAACTGGCGGATTCGATGTGCCTGAGCGTCAAGACGGTCAGCACCTACCGCACGCGCGTGCTCGAGAAGCTCAAGCTCAAGACCAACAGCGATCTCACGTACTACGCGCTGAAGAACGGCCTGATTCAGTGAGCCTGCGGCGTTCGATCGCCGAGCGCCGCGCCAGCATCGCCTGAACTGCCAAGGGTGCCGCGGTTGGCCCCGCGGCCGCGGGTTCATGCCGCTCCCGGCTGCGGAAGCTCTTGGGTGCCGTTGTGGGCGTCGGCCAGCGCCATGCAATGTTCGACCAGCGCGTCGATTTCGCCCGACTTGTCGAACACCCGGGTCGCCCCGAGCGCCAGTGCGTGGCGCCGGATCTCGTCGGTGGCGTAGTTGGTCAATACCACCCGTTCGGTGCGGTGGCCGTTGCGTTGCAGCGCGCGCAGCACGTTGAGGCCCGTGCCACGGCGCAGGAAGATGTCGACGATGGCGATGTCACACGCATGCCCCGGGTCAGCGAGCCACTGCAACGCACCGGATTCGTCTTCAGCCGTGCCGACCACGGTCAGCGGGACCATCTCCTCGAGCGCGGCCACAAGGTTGTCGCGGATGACCGCGCTGTCCTCGACGATGAAAGCCTTCAACGAACCCATGCCACGTCCGTGCTGCCCGTCCTGCTGTCCCTCCGCGGCGGCAGCCGGCCGCCGCGGGTTCTCGGGAGTGTGCACCAGTCCCTTCGGTTCGCGCGTCGGGGGTTGGCGGCCGATGCCGTAGGACCAGTCCGACATCGGCGACTGCCCTGACCTACCGTCGGCGCACGAGGTTCACCAGGAAGCTCGCCAGTGCGAGCACGATGAACACCACGAACAGGATCTGCGCGATGCCAGCGGCACCCGACGCGATGCCGGTGAAGCCGAGCAGCGCGGCGATCAACGCGATGACGAAAAACACAACAGCGTAGTGAAGCATGACGGAGCTCCTCGATGAGATTGCTGACCGACAACAGGCTACGCAGGCGCGCAGCGTGTGGCGATGGGCCGATGCGCCGACGGGGCGTCGGTCGCAAGCGGGGTCGGGTGTAGGACGCGGTCGGACCGGGGCCGCAGATCAGCGTTCGCCGAGCTCGGGCACGCGGATCTCGCAGGCGATACCGCGCGGGGCGTTCTCTCGCCAGCGCACCTCGCCGCCGAGCTGCTTCACGCGCTTGCGGACGCCGCCCAGGCCGAGGCCGTGGGCCCAGGACTCGGGCTTGCGGCCGACGCCGTCGTCGCTCACCCTCAGCGTGAAGCGGCCGCGTTCGAAGCGGCCAGAAACGTCGACGCGGGTGGCTGCGGCGTGGGCGATCACGTTGTTGATCAACTCGCGCAGCATGCGTGTCAGCGCCGACCACTGCACCACCGTGAGCTTGATGTCGCGGTCGAAGTCGAACGACCAGTCCGAGCTCGCAGTGTGCGGCGCTCGAGTCGCTGCGTGATGTCGGCCTTCCACTCGGCGGCGGCGTGCGACAGCAGGTGCGTACGGCGCCGCCAGCCCGCGCGTCAGCGTCTTCAGGTCCTGCAGCGTGTGGCGGACGTAGTCTTCCATCTCCGGGCTCTGCGCCTTGTACATCAGCGTCAGCAGGCGCGCGCCGATGTCGTCGTGCAGGTCCTGCGCGATGCGCGCGCGCTCCTCGTTGCGGCCTTGTTCGACCGCCCGGTCGAAGGCGACCGCGCGCACAGCTGCTCGACGCACGCGGTCGGTCAGGCGCGCATCCTCGCGCGTGAACATGCGACGGCCGCGGCGGGCGAAGCGCAGCACGAGCGAGCCGCGCGGCTGGTGCTCCTCGGGCACGCCGGGCACACGCGGCAGCGGCACCACAAGCGTCGAGCCGTCGCCGACCACGCGCGTGCGCGCTGGCGGTGCGCGACGGTGTGCGCAGCTCCAGCGGCTCGAACAGCTCGCGCAGCAGGCGTGCGAAGCTGCTCGGTGGTGTCGCCGGCCCGCGGTCTCGACCTCGCGCGCGATGCGGTACAGGCTGCTCGAACATGCGCTCGGTGGTCAGCATGTTGCTGCCCATCAGCTGGTTCAGCATCCACTGGCGCGCGCCCGCATACAGCGCCCAGCGCCAGGAACAGCGACAGCGTGAGCGACGCGAACTGGCCGAGCGCAGAACACCGCGACGAACAGCAGGTCGAGCGAGGTCGCCACCGTGCTGATGCCGGCCAGCAGCGAGAACTCGCGCATCACCTGCTGCGAGCGCGACAGGAACGGCACCAGCATCAGCAGCCGAGGCCAGGAACACGTACCAGATCAACGCCCCCGATCCGCGCAGCGAAATGCTGCACCTCGGGCTTGTGCTCCGACAGCGGCGATGGCCACCGTGAGCAGCAGCAGGATGGCCAACACCGCGACACCGAGACGGCGCATCACGATGGCCAGCGGGTGCGGCTCGAGGCGGTACGACCAGGTGAGCACGACGGTAACCGGCAGCCGAACGAGCCGAGTGCATCGCCTGCGTCCACCACCACAGGCCTGGGATCGCGTTGAAGCCCACGGCGGCGATCGAACACGATGCCCACCGCCCAGACCGACACCGAGATCAGGCCCTGGAACGGCAGCCGCCGCGGGTGCACGGTCAGTGCGTGCACGCAGGCGGCCGCCGGTGACCACGTCGAAGGCGATGCGCAGCCACAGGTCCATTTGCGCCCAACGCGCTCGGCAGCCGAACCCCGGCAGCGTGTCCGACGGCCGATGAACAGCAGGTTGCGCGGTCTGTGCACAGCGCCATCAGCGCGTAGAGCAGGTTGCGCTCGTCGGGCTGCACCAGCACGACCACCGCGCCGACCAGATAGAGCACCAGCGCGAGCGCGGTCATCAGCCAGAACATCGAGCCCAGCCCGGCGTACGCCGCGCGGCACGGTGCGCACATCGACGGTGGCGCCCGATTCGGCCAGGCGCAGCCGCACGGCATCTTGCTGCACGGCCTTGGCGAACGCGGCGCCGTCGGTCAGGTATTGACGGCGCTCGACGTCGTCGAGCACCCAGCGCGGCGAACGGCGCGCGAGCAGCACTTCGGGCGGCAGCAAGCGGCCGTCGTGGTTCATCACGCCGAGCACGGTTTCGCCGATGAACTTCTGCACTTGCGGGTCGCCGGAGCTGGCGAGCACCAGTTGCCCCTTGGCATTGGTGCGCCAGCGCCGCATCGACGAACGGCGTGGCCGACAGTGCGCGCAGCAGCGTGAACAGGCCCACGCAGCCGAGCAGGGCCACCACCACCAGCGCACGCCGCCGCCAGCCGAGCCAGCGGCCGGCGGCCACGCCGCGAGCCGCCGCCTCGTGGCCCGACGGCATCAAGCTGCTTGGATCGATGCCGGTGCTGGAAAAGCCGCTGTGCGTCTCGGACGGTGCCAGCGAGTCGCTGGCCAGCGCGGACGCCGGACCCACGCCCGCGTCACGCGCGACGGACACCTCAGGCCTCGCCCGGCCGCCCGCGCAGGCTCGGTCCTCCCCGAGGCGTCGCGACCATGGCGAGCCAGCGGGTCATGTCAGACCAGGCCTTGCTTGCTGGCCAGCACGGCCGCTTCGGCGCGGCTGGACACGTTGAGCTTCTTGTAGATGGACTTGATGTGGTCGTTGACGGTGAACCACTTGATGCCCATCAGGTTGGCGATTTCCTTGATCGTGAAGCCCTTGCTCAGGTAGGTCAGCACCTCGCTCTCGCGCGGCGTGAGGCGCTCGTGGTCGAGCGGCTTCTCGATCGGCACCGGCCGGCTGGTGACGCCGAAGTCCGAGGCGGCGGCTGAAGCCCGAGTCCGGCGCGCGCAGCGTCGCCTCGCTGGCCGTCGCGGAAGTGGGTCAGCAGGCGGCGCGCGATCGCCGGCGACAGCGGCGGCTGGCCGCGCACGATCTTCTGCAGCTCTTCGACCAGCACCTCGAAGCGGTCTTCCTTCAGCAGGTAGCCGTCGGCGCCGCACTGCAGCGCCGGGAAGAGGTGGTCGTCGTCGGAGTACAGCGTGGTGACGATCTTGGTCGCGGGGTACTGCGCCAGCTCGGCCAGCAGTTCCATGCCGTTGCCGTCGGGCAGCTCGAGGTCGACCAGCACAGCTTGAACGGATCGACGCCATGCAGGCCCTGCGCGCCGCCGGTCAGGCTGATCTGGCGGCGTGCGTTTTCCAGGTCGCCGGCTTCGGTGATGGTCGATGCGTGTCGCTGAAACTCTCGCGCACCACGCGGCACAGGAAGCTGCGCGCGACCGGGTTGTCTTCGACGATCAGGACCTTGACGGCCATGCCGCTGTTGCTCCGAAGCCCCTGGTGCATCGTAGCGCAGATGACGCGCTGTGCCCAACGTGCCACTCACGTTGCACGTGAGCGCATTGTTGAAGCTTGTTACCCGTTGACCAGCACGAGCTTGCCGAGCACCTCGCGCGAGGCCATGCGCGCATAGGCTTCGCGCAGGCGCGCCATCGGCAGCAGCTGATCGATCACCGGCTTGACGAGGCCCTGCGCATACCACTGCGCAAGCTGCTGCCATGCCCTGTGCGCTGGCTGCGGCTCGCGGCGCACGAAGTCGCCCCAGAACACGCCCACACCGACGCGCCCTTGAGCAGCGCCAGGTTCAACGGCAGCGCCGGGATGCCGCCTTGCGCGAAGCCGACCACCAGGTAACGGCCGCGCCAGGCGATCGAGCGGAACGCGGGTTCGGCGAGGTCGCCGCCCACCGGGTCGTAGACCACGTCGGGGCCTTTGCCGCCGGTGTGCTGCCTTCAGCGCCTCGCGCAGGTTGTCGCTGGTGTAGTTGATCGCCGCGTCGGCACCGAGCGACAGGCACAGCTCGACCTTGCGTCGGCTCGACACGCCGCGCGATCACGCGCGCGCCCGCGGCCTTGGCGATCTGCAGCGCCGCCGTGCCCACGCCGCCGGCGGCGCCGAGCACGAACACCGTCTCGCCGGCTTTCAGTGCGGCGCGGTCGATCAGCGCATGGTGCGAGGTGCCGTAGGTGAAGGCGAACGCCGCCCCGTCGCTCGAAGGTCGAAACCGGGCGGCAGCGGCATGCACACGGCTGGCATCGGCGATGGCATGGGTGCCGAAGCCGCCGGTGCCGCCGATCACGGCCACCGACATCGCCGGCCTTCAGGCCCTTGACCTCCGTCGCCCACCGCTTCGATCACGCCGGCGAATTCCGCTGCCCGGCACGAACGGCGAGCGGCGGCTTGAACTGGTACTTGTTCTGCACGATCAGGATGTCCGGGAAGTTCAGGCTCGCGGCGCGGATCGCGACGCGCACCTCGCTGCGGCCCGGGCTCGGGCGTGGGCAGTTCCTGCCACTGCAGCGCGTCGACTCCGGTCGGGTTGTTCGCAAAGCCAAGCGTGCATGTCAGCCTCTGTAGAGCCGCCTCAAAGAGGCTGAAGCCCCCGCGGGGGCAGCGAACGCAGTGCGCGTGGGGTCCCTGCGTCTCCTCGGGCGAGCATGATACGCACGCCGCGGTCGGCTGACGCGGCGACCCCGTTGCCTACAATGCCGCTCAGTTCATGCGCATCCTGATCGCCAACGACGACGGTTACCTCGCACCCGGCCTGAGCGCCCTGGTGAAGGCTTGCGAGGGCCTCGGCGAGATCGATGTCGTCGCCCCCGAGCAGAACGCCAGCGGCACCTCCAACGCTCTCACGTTGAACCGTCCGCTGAACGTGTTCACGGCCGGTGGCGAGCAGCGCGGCTTTCGCGTAGTCAACGGCACGCCGTCGGACTGCGTGCACGTGGCGCTGACCGGCCTGCTGGAGCACAAGCCCGACCTCGTGCTGTCGGGCATCAACAACGGCGCCAACATGGGCGACGACACGCTGTATTCGGGCACCGTGGCCGCGGCGATGGAAGGCTTACCTGTTCGGCGTTCCGGCGATCGCGTTCTCGCAGGTCGGACAAGGGCTGGGGCGAGCTCAGGCTGCGGCACAGGTGGCGCGCGACATCGTCGACCGTGTGCTTGCTCACCTTGCGCGAGCGACCGGGCCCGTGGCTGCTCAACGTCAACATCCCGAACCGCGCCGATGCGGCATCGCTGCCGCGGGTCGTCACGCGCCTGGGCCGGCGCCATGCCAGCGAGCCCGTGATCCGCCAGATCAGTCCGCGCGGCGAGCCGATCTACTGGATCGGGCCTGCCGGCAGTGCGCGCGAGGCGGGCGAGGGCACGGACTTCCACGCCGTGAGCCAGGGCCGCGTGTCGATCACGCCGCTGCAGGTCGACCTGACCGACCACGCCGCGCTGCCGCTGTGGCACCAGGCGTTGGTGGTTTTGTGAGCCGACTCGAGCGCTCCGAAGCGCTTCTCGCGCAGCGCGGCGCGCAGCGGGCCATCGCATGAGCGAACGACGCCGCAGCGCGACCTTTCCCTTGCCACTGGAGCGGGTGTCGGCCGCGCCGGTGCGGCGCGGCGGTGACACGCTGCGTCCGCAGCGTCCGTTGCGCGAGGCTGTGCGCGATGCCCATTCACGTGCCGCACCGAGCGGCGTCGGCCTGGATTCGGCGCAGGTGCGCGGGCGCATGGTCGCAGCGCTTGCATGCCCAGGGCCTGCGCCACGAGGGCCTGCTGCACGCGCTGCAGACCGTGCCGCGCCATCTGTTCATCGACACCGCGCTCGCCGCGCAGGCCTACGAAGACACCAGCCTGCCCATCGGCCATGGGCAGACGATCTCCAAGCCCTCGGTGGTGGCGCGCATGATCTCCCTGCTGCTGGCAGGCAACGCGGCGCGTGCGCGCAATGGCCTCGGCAAGGTGCTGGAGATCGGCACCGGTTGCGGCTACCAGTGTGCGTTGCTGGCGCAGTTGGGCGATTCGGTGGTGTCGGTGGAGCGCATCCGCGCATTGTTCGACAAGGCGCGCGAGCACCTGGCGCCGCTGCGCCTCGATCGCGTGCGCCTGGTGCACGGCGACGGCATGCGCGGCCACGCGCCCAATGCGCCCTATCACAGTGTCATTGCAGCCGCCGTCGCAGACGAGCCTGCCGCAGCGTGGTTGGAGCAATTGGCGGTCGGCGGGCGCCTGATCGCGCCGGTGCGCAAGGGCGAGCGGCAAATGTTGGCGGTTGTGGACCGCGAGCCGTCCGGGTACAAACGCGTCGAGCTCGAGGAAGTGCACTTCGTCCCTCTAAAATCCGGCGTCGACTGACCTTGTCAATGGCTGCGCAATCCATCCGAAGGACTCCTGCTCGAGCCGTGCTCCGAGGTGCGCGCTGGCTGGTGTTGTCGTGCGCGTTTGCCCTGGTGGCATGTGCCACCTCGCGCCAACCCGCGCCGGTGGAAGACCGCAACCCGCGCTCGCCTGCTGTGCCGTCGGCGACCGCTCCAGCCACCGCCACGCCGGCCCCTGGCACGAGCACGCCCGTGCCGGTGGATCCCAATGCCAAGCCGGGCGCCGAGAACGCAGGCAAGCCGGGCTACTACACGATCAAGCCCGGCGACACGCTGATCCGCGTGGGACTCGAAACCGGTCAGAACGCGCGCGACATCGCGCGCTGGAACAACATCGACAATCCCAATTCGCTCGAGGTCGGCCAAGTGATCCGCGTGGCGCCTCCGGGCGCCGATCCCGCGGCCACCACGGCGCGCGGCGTCAACACCGCGCGCGTCGACACGCGGCCGCTCGATTCGCGGCCGGCGCCGGTCGCGTCCGCGCCGACGATCACCCCGCCGCTGAGCGCACCGGTCATCACCCCGGCGCCGCCGGCGATGCCGCCGGCGGCCAATGCGCCGCCGACCACCGGCGGTAACCCGCCGGCTGCGCGTGAACCCGATGACGACGTGAACTGGACCTGGCCGGCCACCGGTGCGGTGCTCAGCGGCTTCGACGAAGCCAAGAACAAGGGCCTGGCGATCAGCGGCAAGGCGGGCGACCCGGTGTTCGCGGCTGCCGACGGGCGCGTGGTGTACGCCGGCTCCGGCCTGCGCGGCTATGGCAACCTGGTGATCGTCAAGCACAACAACACCTATCTCACCGCGTACGCCCACAACCAGTCGCTGCTGGTCAAGGAAGACCAGGTGGTGCGGCGTGGGCAGAAGATCGCCGAGATGGGATCGAGCGACGCCGAGCGCGTGCAACTGCATTTCGAGATTCGCCGCCTCGGACGCCCGATCGACCCGGCGCGCCTGCTGCCGTCGCGTTGAAACGCTGACGGTGCTGCCCATGGTCCGCCGACGCGAGTCGCCCGCCGATGTGCTGGCGGCCTCGTGGACGGGGCCGGCGCCGATCTGGTCCGCCGACGGTGCGCTGCCGCCGGAGCCCGCTGCGCCGAGTGCAAGCGTCGGCGCCGATGGCGTCGACGCCGACGCGGCCAACTCGTTGCAGGCCTACCTGCGCGACATCCGGCGCGCGCCGCTGTTCACCGCGCAGCAGGAATACACCATGGCCTGCCGTGCGCATGGCGGCGACTTCGATGCCCGCCAGCGCATGATCGAGCACAACCTGCGCCTGGTGGTGTCGATTGCCAAGAACTACCTCGGTCGTGGCTTGCCGCTGCCCGATCTGATCGAAGAGGGCAATCTGGGCCTGATGCACGCCATCGCCAAGTTCGAACCGGAGCGGGGCTTTCGGTTTTCGACCTATGCGTCGTGGTGGATTCGCCAGAGCGTGGAGCGCGCGATCCAGCAGCAAGCGCGGCTGGTGCGGCTGCCGGTGCACGTGATGCGCGAGCTCAATCAGGTGCTCAAGGCGCGCCGCGTGCTGGAGGCGCGAGCCGGTGCGCTGGCCGACGGCCGGCCGGTGCGGCTGGACGACATCGCCGCCGAGGTCGACATGCCGGCCGCCCAGGTGGAATCGCTGCTGCAGATGGCCGAACAACCGGCATCGCTCGATGCATCGCACGATGCCGATGCCGGCAATGCGCTGATCGACGGCGTGGCCGACGACCGCGGCAGCGATCCGCTGAGCCTGACGCTCAGCCACGAGCTTGCCCAGTTGCTGAGCCGCGGCCTCACGCAGTTGCAGCCGCGTGAACGCGAAGTGGTCACCGGCCGCTACGGCCTGGCTGGCGGCGAACCCGAAACACTGGAGGACCTGGCGCTGCGCCTGAACCTCACACGCGAGCGGGTGCGGCAGATCCAGCAGGAGGCGCTGCTCAAGCTCAAGCGCGGCATGGAGCGCCAGGGGCTCGATCGCGACAGCGTGTTCTAGATGCCAGCCACCTGGCCTGTGCTGGTGTTCGACATCGAGACCGTTCCCGACGTGGCGGGCCTGCGCGTGTTGCGCGATGCCGACCCGTCCCACAGCAACGAACAGGTGCTGGCGCAAGAGGTGGCGCAGCGCGCTGCCGATGGGCGCAGCGACTTCCTGCCGCACTACCTGCAGCGCGTGGTCACGATCTCGTGCGTGTTCCGTGGCGGCGAGGGCCTGCGTGTGCATTCGTTCGTCGACCGCTCGCGCGATGGCGGTGCATCGGAAGAGGCGCGCGTCGTGCAGCAGTTCTTCAACACGGTTGAAAAACGCGTGCCGCAACTGGTGAGCTGGAACGGAGGCGGCTTCGATCTGCCGGTGCTGCACTACCGCGGCCTGATGCACGGCGTGTCGGCAGGCAAGTATTGGGACTTCGGCGAGGACGACCGCGAGTTCAAGTTCAACAACTACATCTCGCGCTATCACCACCGCCATCTCGACCTGATGGATCTGCTGGCGCTGTACCAGCCGCGCGCCAATGCGCCGCTCGATGCCATGGCGCGGCTGTGCGGGCTGCCGGGCAAGCTGGGCATGGACGGCTCGGCCGTGCACGCGGCATGGCTCGCGGGCCGCATCGAAGACATCCGGCGCTACTGCGAGACCGACGTGATGAACACGTATTTGCTGTACTGCCGCTACCAGTTGATGCGCGGCGGCCTCACGCCGACTGAGCACGCGCAAGAGGTTGCGATGGTGCGCGCCGTGCTGGCCGATCTGCACGAGCCGCACTGGGACGAGTACCTGGCCGCGTGGCCGACAGCACGCGACGGATGGACCCTGACGCGCAGGTCCCGCGGGCCGAGGGGATGTCAGCGTTTCCCAGGGGGCAGGTGCCGACGCCCCGGCGCTAGCATGCGGCGCCCTGAGTGCCAGGGTGTGGAGCCATGCCCAACCTCTGGAACATCGACCGCCTGCAGCCCGGACCTGACCGTTTGGTGCCGGGAGACACGCTGCCAGCCATGTTCTGGCATGCGGTGGCTGCACGCGGCGAGCGCACCTGGATGCGCCAGAAGGAATTCGGCGTCTGGCGCAGCTGGAGCTGGAACGAGACCGCTGCCGCAGTGCGCGAGATCGCCCACGGCTTGATGGCGCTCGGCTTCGAGCGCGGCCACACCGCCTCGATCATGTCGAACACGGTGGTCGAGTGGGTGCTGGCCGATCTGGCCGTGCTGTCGTGCGGCGGCGTGTCCAGCGGCATCTACCCCACCGATTCGTCGTCACAGACGCAATACCTGTGCGAAGACTCGGGCACGCCGCGTTCTGTTCGTCGAAGACGACGAGCAACTCGACAAGGCGCTCGAGGCCGCCGCACGCCTGCCGAAGCTGCAGCGCATCGTGGTGTTCGACATGGAAGGCCTGTCGGACTTTCAGCACCAGCAGGTGATGAGCCTCGATGCGTTGCGCGCGCTCGGGCGCGAGCACCTGGCGCAGCACCCGCAGGCACTCGAGCAGCGTGTGGCCGCGGTGCAGCCGCAAGACGTGGCGATCCTGGTCTACACCTCGGGCACCACCGGCAAGCCCAAGGGTGCGATGCACCTGCACGGCGGCGCTCACGTTCTGGCTGCGACAGATCAATCAGATCGTCGGTCAGGACGAGGCCGACGAACGCATGTGCTTCCTGCCGCTGTGCCACGTGGCCGAGCGCACCGGCGGCGAGTACTTCGGCATGTACACCGGGGCCAAGCTCAACTTCGTCGAGAACCCCGACACGGTGCCGGAAAACGTGCGTGAGATCGCGCCGACGGTGTTCACCGCGGTGCCGCGCGTGTGGGAGAAGTTCTATTCGGCGGTGACGATCGCCGTGCGCGAGGCGTCGCGTGCACAACAGATCGCCTATGCCTGGGCGCTCGGCGTCGGCAACCAGGTGGCCGAGCGCGTGGTGCAGGGCCGGCCGGTGCCCGGCTGGCTCAAGGCCAAGTTCATGCTGGCGCGCTGGATGGCGCTGGACAACGTGCGCAAGCTGATCGGCATCCACCGCGCGCGTTTCCTGCTGACCGGCGCGGCGCCGATCTCGCCCGACCTGATCCGCTGGTACCTCGCGCTCGGCGTGCCGATGTTCGAGGTGTGGGGCATGACCGAGACCGCCGGGCTGTCGACGTCGATGCAGGGCTCGCGCATCAAGCCCGGCTCGATCGGCAAGGCCGCCTCGTTCAACGAGGTGCGCATCGATGACGCCACGGGAGAGATCCTGGTGCGCGGCAAGAACGTGTTCGCAGGCTATCTGAACCAGCCGCAGAAGACCGCCGAGACGATCGATGCCGACGGCTGGCTGCACACCGGCGACGTGGGCACGGTCGACGACGAGGGCTATTTCCGCATCACCGACCGCATGAAGGACATCATCATCACCGCCGGTGGCAAGAACGTGACGCCCAGCGAGTGGGAGAACGAGCTGAAGTTCAGCCCCTACGTGACCGATGCGGTGGTGATCGGCGACAAGCGCCCGTATCTCACCGCGCTGGTGATGATCGACCAGGAGAACGTCGAACGCCACGCGCAGGAGCGCGACATCCCGTTCTCCAACTACTCGAGCCTGACGCGCTCGCCCGAGATCCGCGAGTTGATCCAGGGCGAGATCGACAAGATCAACAAGAAGTTCGCCCGCGTCGAGCAGATCAAGCGCTTCCACCTGCTGGAGACGCAATTGACGGCCGAAGACGAAGAGCTGACGCCGACGATGAAGCTCAAACGCAAGCTGGTGCACGCCAAATACGCACCACAGATCGAAGCGATGTACCAATGAACACGTTCAACCAGGAGACGACATGAGATCCGTAGCCATCACCGTGGCCGCCACCGCGCTGGCCGCATCCGGCGCGCTGGCGCAGCAGCAGGGCGTGACCAAGGACGAGATCGTGCTCGGCACGATCCAGGACTTGTCGGGCCCGATCGCCGCGTTCGGCAAGCAGACCCGCCTCGGCATGATGCTGCGGGTGGATGAGATCAACGAGCAGGGCGGCATCAACGGCCGCAAGATCAAGCTGCTCGTCGAGGACGCGGCGTACGACCCCAAGCGCGCGGTGTTGGCGGCGCAGAAGCTCGTCAACCAGGACAAGATCTTCATGATGGTGGCGCACATCGGCACCGCGCAGAACCTGGCGGCGATGCCGGTGCAGTTCGAGAAGAACGTCGTCAACTTCATGCCGGTGACGGCGGCGCGCGAAATGTACGAGCCGTACCACAAGCTGAAGTACTCCTTCGCGGTGCCGTACTACGAGCAGATGCGGGTGATGCTGCCCAGGATGGTCAAGGACAAGAGTGCCAAGAAGGTGTGCGCGATCTACCAGGACGACGAGTTCGGGCTCGAGGTGGTGCGCGGCGCCGAGGCGGGCCTGAAGACCGTGAACATGGAGATGGCGGAGAAGACCAGCTACAAGCGCGGAGCGACCGATTTCTCGTCGCAGGTGGCGCGCATGAAGGCGGCCAACTGCGACCTGGTGGTGCTGGGAACGATCATCCGCGAGACCATCGGCACGATCGGCGAATCGCGCAAGACCGGCTTCAACCCGACGTTCCTCGGCTCGAGCGCTTCTTATACCGACCTGATCCACAAGCTGGGCGGCGCGCCGATGAATGGCCTGTACGCGGCGATGGGCGCGCAGCACCCATACCTCGACGAAGCGTCGCAGCCGATCCGCTTCTGGGCCAACAAGTACAAGACCAAGTTCAACGAGGATCCCACGGTGTTCTCGGCCTACGGCTACATCATCATCGATGCCTTTGCCAAGGCTGCGACCAAGGCCGGCAACGGACTCAACACCGACAGCTTCATCAAGGCGATGGACACGATGACGATTCCGCCCGACATGTTCGGCAGTGCGGAGGCGAGCTACACGGCCAAGAAGCGCCTGGGCAGCTCGGCGTCACGGCTGTCGCAGATCGTCGATGGCAAGTGGAAGGTGGTGTCCGACTACGCCACGGCGCCCTGAGCGTCTGCGGTCGATGGCCACAAGCCGCCTGCGGGCGGCTTTGTCTTTTGCAGCGGACGCGCTGCCGATAATGGGTGCCATGTACGAGAGCGAAGAGTGGCTGCTGGTCGAATCGCTCGACCTCGAAGGCCAGGGCGTGGCGCACCGCGCCAACGGCAAGGTGGTGTTCATCGAGGGCGCCCTTCCCGGTGAGGCAGTGCGCGTCAACGTGGCGCGGCGCAAGAACCAATGGGAGCAGGGCCAGGTGTCGGCGATTCGCCGCGAGAGCTCGCAGCGCGTGCAACCGGGTTGCCCGCACTTCGGCCTGCACGCCGGCGCGTGCGGCGGCTGCAAGGTGCAGCATCTGCACCCGACTGCGCAGATCGCCGCCAAGCAGCGGGTGCTCGAAGACAACTTGAGCCACCTTGCCAAGGTGGTGCCGCAGCGCATCCTGCGGCCGCTGCAAGGGCCGGCATGGGGCTATCGCCACCGCGCGCGGTTGTCGGTGCGCCACGTGATCAAGAAGGGCACGGTGTTGGTCGGCTTTCACGAGCGGAAGTCGCGATACGTGGCCGACATGACCTCGTGTCCCGTGTTGCCGCCGCACGTGGGCGCGCTGTTGCCGCGGCTGCGCGAGCTGATCGGGTCGATGGACGCGCGCGACCGTCTGCCGCAGATCGAAGTGGCGATCGGCGACGACGTGCACGCGCTGGTGCTGCGCCACCTCGAGCCGTTGAGCGCCGAGGATGTCGCCCGGCTGCGCGCCTTCGGCGCCGAGCATGCGGTGCAATGGTGGCTGCAGCCCGGCGGGCCGGACACAGTCGCGCCGCTCGACCCGGGCGGGCCCGAGCTGAACTACAGGCTGCCGGCGTTCGATCTGACGATGCCGTTCAGGCCCACCGAGTTCACGCAGGTGAACATGGGCATCAATCGCGTGCTGGTGTCGCAGGCGCTGCGACACCTCGACGCGCAAGCGAGCGACCGCGTGATCGACTGGTTCTGCGGCCTCGGCAACTTCACGCTGGCGATCGCGCGCGGCGCGCGTGAAGTGCTGGGCCTCGAAGGCAGCGAAGGGCTGGTGCAGCGCGCGCGCGACAACGCCGCGCGCAATGGCTTGGCGCCGCGCACGCGCTTCGAGGCGCGCAACTTGTTCGAACTGGACGGCGCCGCGCTGGCGGCGTTGGGTTCAGCCGAACGCTGGCTGGTCGATCCGCCGCGCGAAGGCGCCTTCGCGCTCGCCAAAGCCGTCGCCGAGCTGAACGCGTCGCCGATCGCGGGATGGCAGCCACCGCAACGCATCGTCTACGTGAGCTGCAATCCGGCCACGCTGGCGCGCGACGCCGGCTTGCTGGTGCACCAGGCCGGCTATGTGTGTTCGGCCGCGGGTGTGGTGGACATGTTCCCGCACACCGCTCACGTGGAAAGCATCGCGGTCTTCGACCGCGATGCTTCGGCGTAGGGTCACATCGCGCAGCGATGTGAGCCGCAGCCAAAGCCCTGCGCCCTTCGACCGCGATGCTTCGGCGTAGGGTCATATCGCGCAGCGATGTGAACCGGAGCCAAGCGATGGCGGTTTTTGATCGCGCCTAGCCGCGCTCGCGCATCTCGCCCGGCGTCACGCCGAAGCGCCGCCGGAACCGCCGGTAGAAGGTCGACGTTTCGCGAAAGCCGGCGGCAAATCCGATCTCTGCGGTGCTGAGCTGCGCATTGGCCGCATCGCTCAGCAGGGCGTGCGCTCTGCGCAGGCGCGCTTCGGTCAACTGCTCGTGGAACGTGTTGCCCGACGGCTCGAACAGCTGGTGCAGCGCGCGCACCGACATCGCAAACTCACTAGCGACCTTCTCGGCGTTCAATTCCGGGTCGGCGCAGTGCAGTTCGAGCAATCGCAGCACACGTTGCAACTGTGCGGCGCGGCGCGAGTCGCGTCCGCGGTCGCGCATCTCGGGTGCCAGGCCCGCGGCATCGGCCACGAGCGCGCACAGCGTTCCCACCGCGATGTCGAGGCTGCGCGACTGCATGCCGCCGTAGTTGCGCAGCAGGCCATCGAGCCAGCTGTTGATGAGTGCCCCTTCCGCGCTGCGCCGTTCCAGCTTGATCATCGGCAAGTCTCCGCTGCGCAGCGCCAGCATGGGCTCGATGCGCGAGCGCTGCAGCCGCCACAGGCGGAAATCGAACGTGCCTTCAGCACCGGTGGAGAACGCGACGTTGGGATCGGCGATCACGATGTCGCCGGCATGGGTCACCAGATGCCGCCCGCGCTGCTCGAACCAGGCCGTGCCTTCGAGCTGGCGATACACATAGCAGGTGGTGCTCGGCTGGTTGCGAATGTCTTCGGGTCGGCGTTGCACGAGGTGGCCGTCGCAGTGCACGTCGACCACGTCGAGCGGCCCGGCGCTGTGGTGCAGCAGCCGACCGTTGAACGGCTGCCGCTCGTGTCGCTCAGGCGTCAGTGCGTAGACCTGCTGGCAGCAGGCCTCGCGCCACTCCTCGAAGCGGCGCGTCGGCGCGATGTTGGCGGTGGACCACTCGACGACCATGCTGTCCGGCTCCCCTGAGTGCCGCGCCGGCAAGTGTGCACGTTTTGCCAACGATGTGTGCGCCGCGCGCGAAGACGCAGCGCCGCGGCAAGCCGATTATCGGCGCCGTCATCTGGCCGATCGAACGAGGAGTTTCCATGAACGCCCCGCTGGTCGACCCCGCGGTCCTGGACAAGACGCGCGGGTGGCGTCCCTATGTCGAAGCCAAGCTTGGATTCCGCAACCACTGGTACCCCGCCGTGTTCGCCGCGCAGGTGGGTGAGGGCGAGCCAGTCGAGACCGAACTGCTCGGGGAGAGCATCCTGCTGAACCGCATCGACGGTCGCGTGCACGCGCTGCGCAACCGCTGCCTGCATCGCGGTGTGAAGTTCAGCAAGAAGCTGGAGTGTTATCGCAAGGGCACCATCACCTGCTGGTACCACGGCTTCACCTACGACTGGAAGGACGGCCGGGTCATCGACATCATCACCAACCCGTCGAGCGCACTCATCGGCCGGGAGCGGTTGCGCACGTACTCGGTGGTGGAGGCCAAGGGGTTGGTGTTCGTGTTCGTCGGCGACGGCGAGCCGCCGCCGCTGTCGGCCGACGTGCCGCCGGGTTTTCTCGACGACGACATGGCGATCGAAGGCAAGCTGCGCTTCGTCAATTCGAACTGGCGGCTGGGTGTCGAGAACGGTTTCGACGCCAGCCACATCTTCATCCACAAGGAATCGAAGCTGGTGCGGGGCAACGACATCGCGCTGCCGCTCGGCTTCGCGCCGACCGATCCGGGGCGAAACACAAGAGCCGAAATCGGCTCGCCCGGGCCGATCGGCCTGTACGACTTGCTCGGCGAACAGTCGATCCCGGTGTTCGAGGGCACGATCGAAGGCGAGCCGGCGATCGAGGGGCACTTCGGGTCGAAGAAAGTGGCCGACAACATCTCGATCTGGATGCCGGGTGCGCTCAAGGTCGATCCATGGCCACAGGAAGGGATGATCCAGTTCGAGTGGTACGTGCCGGTCAGTGCCACGCGCCACATCTATCTGCAGACGCTCGGCCGGCGCGTGGGCAGCGAAACCGAAGGCGAGGCGTTTCGCCAGGAGGTGCGCGACAAGTGGATCGACCTCGCACTCGACGGCTTCAACGACGACGATGTGTGGGCGCGCGAGGCCACCGAGGAGTTCTATCGCGACGACCGCGGCTGGGTCGAAGAGCGGCTGTTCGAAACCGATCTCGCCATCGTCGAGTGGCGTCGATTGGCCAGCCAGCACCACCGCGGGCTACAGAAGCTGGAGCACCTTTGATGGGCGATGACGACGGCATGGTCGGCCTGTGCCAGGCGGATTCGATCGCGCCAGGTGCCGCCAAACGTGTGGTGGTGGGCGCACAGGCGGTGGCGGTGTTCAACGTCGGCGGCCACTTCCATGTCACCGACGACACCTGCACACACGGCTTCTCGTCGTTGTCCGAGGGCGACCTCGACGGCTGCATCGTCACCTGCGCCTGGCACGGCGGGCAGTTCGACGTGACGAGCGGTGCGCCGGTTGGCGCGCCGTGCGTGGTGCCGATCATCGTGTACCGCTGCGCCGTGCGCGACGGCGAGGTGCAGGCTGACCTGTTCGAGCCGATGGTCGTCAACCCTTAACGGAGTCAACCATGTCCAGCCTCGATCAAGTGACCGAACGCGTACGAAAGTCGGTCGGTACCGAATCAGGGCTCGATGCCCGAATCAAGTTCAAGTTCGCTGACCAGGAGTTCTTGTTCATCGACGGCAAGAGCAAGCCCAATCGCGTGGACAACAGCGACTCGGAGTCCGACATCACCATCACGGTGTCGCGCGAGAACTTCATGAAGATCATCGACCACGAGTTGAAACCACCGCTGGCGCTGATGACCGGCCGCATGCGGCTGCGCGGCGACATCCGCATCGCGATGCGCCTGAACAAGGTGTTCGGCATCGCAGACTGATCCACCTGCAGGAGCAACGCATGAGTGCACGAATCTCCAACCTTGGCTACGCCGTGTTCGGCGTCAGCGATCTCGACGCCTGGCAGCACTTTGCCCTGGACATCGTGGGCCTGCAGGCGGGCCGCGGCGTGCCTGGGCAATCGCTCGCCTTGCGCATGGACGACTACGAGCAGCGCCTGCTGCTGACCCAGACCGGCGAAGACGACCTCGTCGCGCTCGGCTGGGAGTTCGACACCGAAGACGAGCTGGAAGCGTTCGTCGAGCAGGCCAAACGCGGCGGCACACGCGTCAGCGCCGGCTCCAGCGAGTTGGCCGATGGCCGGCGCGTGACGCGGCTGTACACCTGCGACGACCCCAACGGCTTCCAGCATGAGTTCTACGTCGCCGCGGCGCGCGCGCCGATGGCCGACACGTTTCGCTCCAAGGTGCTGCGCGGCGGGTTCGACGCCGGGCGACTCGGCGCAGGGCACGCGGTGACGGTCGCCAAGAACTACGAACAGTCGGTCGACTTCTACCGCAGCGTGCTGGGCTTGAAGGTCAGCGACTACATCAAGGGCCCGATCGCAGGCACCGACATCTTTCTCGACCTGACGTTCTTTCATGCGGCCACGGGGCGGCACCATTCGCTGGCGACGGTGGAGTTCCCGATGCCCAAGAAGATCCACCACTTCATGGTGCAGGCCAACGACATGAACGACGTGGGTCTCGCCTACGACCGCTGCCTCAACGCCGGCGTGCCGATCATGATGGGGCCGGGCCACCACCCGAACGACCAGATGTTCTCGTTCTACTGCGTCACGCCATCCGGTTTCGGCTTGGAGTTCGGCTGGGGTGGCATCGTGATCGACGACGACCACTGGGAGGTGCGCACATACAGCCAGCCGAGCGATTGGGGCCACCGCCCGCCGCAGGCCAGCGCTTGAGGGTGTGGCGATGAGCACGCTGACCGAGGCCGCAACCAGCCGCTTCGCGTCCATCGACGCGACGGGCTTTGCCAGCTACAAGTTGCACTACCACGACGCCGGCAGCGGCCCGGTGGTGATCATGTTGCACGGCGGCGGGCCGGGCGCGAGTGGCTGGAGCAACTTCAACCGCAACATCGGGCCCTTCGTCGAGGGCGGCCATCGGGTGCTGCTGCTCGATTGCCCGGGATTCGGCCGCTCCGACCCGATCGTGGCCGACGTGCAGCGCGGCCTGTTCAATGCGCGCGCGGTCAAGGGGCTGATGGATCGGCTCGACATTCAAAAGGCCAGTCTGGTCGGCAACTCGATGGGCGGCGCTTCGGCGATGAACTTCGCCCTCGAGCACCCCGAGCGGCTCGACAAGATGGTGCTGATGGGGCCGGGCGGGCTCGGCCCCAGCATCATGCAGCCGATGCCACTGGAGGGCGTGCGTTGCATGTTCCAGCTGTACCGGGAGCCCACGTACGACAACTACCAGCGCATGCTGCAGGTGTTCGTGCACGACCCGGCAGCGATCACCGAGGAACTGCGCCAGAGCCGCTGGCAGGCCATCCAGAGCAACCTGGTGCACCTGCACAACTTCGGCGCCAGCATGGCGCGGGTGCCGCTATCGGCCTGGGATGTGTCGCCGCGTGCGCCGGAAATGAAGGCGCCCACGCTGCTGGTGTGGGGGCGCGACGACCGCTTCGTGCCGCTCGACCATGCGCTGAAGCTGGTCTACACGCTGCCCGACGCGCGCCTGCACGTGCTGCCTCGCTGCGGCCATTGGGCGCAATGGGAGCAGGCAGAGGCGTTCAACCGCCTGGTGATCGACTTCCTGCGCCACTGAAAAGGACAAGGCCCCGCGCGGCGGGGCCTTGTTGGATTCAGCCAAGCGTCCTATTCGCGTTCGCCGCCGAAAATGCCGAGCAGTGCCAGCAGGCTCTGGAACACGTTGAAGATGTCCAGGTAGATCGCCAGCGTGGCCGACACGTAGTTGGTTTCGCCGCCGTCGATGACGCGCTTGATGTCGTACAGCATGAAGGCGGAGAACACGCCCAGGCAAACCACCAGCAGCGTCAGCATCAGCGCCGACGACTGCAGGAAGAAGTTCACCAGGAAGCCGACGAACACGATGATCGCGCCGACGAACAGGAACTTGCCCATGCTGGACAGGTCGCGCTTGATCACGCTGGCCAGCGTCGCCATCGCGAAGAACACCACCGCTGTGCCACCGAATGCCGTCATCACCAGCGACGGGCCGTTCTTGAAGCCCAGCACCATCGCCAACATGCGAGACAGCATCAGGCCCATGAAGAACGTGAACGCCAGCAGGAGGTAAACACCGGCCGACGAGTTCTTGGTCTTTTCGATGGCGTAGATCAGTCCGAACGATCCGGCCAGGAACACGATCAGGCTGATCCCGGGGCTCATCGCTTGCGCGATGCCGGTGCTCAGACCGACCCAGGCGCCGAGCACCGTGGGCAACAACGACAGCGCGAGCAGCCAATAGGTGTTGCGCAGGACGCGGTTGCGATCGACGGCCAGCGCGCCGGATCCGGCGTAGCCGGGTGAGGTTTGCAGGCTTTGGTTCATGGATCCTCCGTGGATGGATGACGCGGCATTAAGACCCGCGATGCGCATTGTAAGTTCCGATGTCGGCCCCGGTTGCAACCGACCGCTCCAACCCGCAAGCGCGGGGAAGTTAGCAGCCAATGCACCGAATCGGGCGTCATTTCGAGGCTATCGTGCGCGCCACAGCTTGACAACCCGGTGCACCGCCATGAAAACCCGCCCCGCCTTGACGGCTGCCGATGCACGCGCGATCGCCGCTGCGGCTGAGACAGAAGCCGCCCGCAACGGCTGGGCCGTGACGATTGCGGTGGTCGACGACGGCGGCCACCTGCTGTGGTTGCAGCGTCTCGACGGCGCCGCGCCGAGCACGGCACAGATCGCGCCGGCCAAGGCGCACGCGGCCGCGCTGGGCCGCCGCGAAAGCAAGACTTACGAAGACATGATCAACCAAGGCCGCACCGCCTACCTCAGCGTGCCGGCACTGCACGGCATGCTGGAAGGCGGCGTGCCGATCGTGGTGCAGGGCGAGTGCGTTGGGGCGGTCGGTGTGAGCGGCGTCAAGTCCAGCGAAGATGCGCAGGTCGCTCGCGCCGGCATTGCGGCCGTGGTGGGCTGAAGCGCCACCCCCGCCTCGGGTCGGCGCGGCAGCGACCCGTATAATTCGGCCGCTTCAGACCCCCCGCGCTGCCTAGCGAAACTCCGTCGACGGTTTCCCCTCGGACTCCGAGCCTCCACCGGGAGCGGAGCTGGGTGCGCGAACACCGGAGTTCCCTCTTGTTGCCCGTCCTGGCTCCAGCCCTTCTTGCGCTCGCGGACGGCACTCATTTCACCGGCCACTCGATCGGCGCCGCCGGATCCACCGTCGGCGAAGTGGTATTCAACACCGCACTGACCGGCTACCAGGAGATCCTCACCGATCCCAGCTACTGCCGGCAGATCGTCACGCTGACGTACCCTCACATCGGCAACACCGGCGTCAACGCCGAGGACGTGGAAGCCACGCGCGTGCATGCCGCCGGCCTGGTGATCAAAGACCTGCCGCTGCGGGCATCGAACTTCCGCCAGTCGGCCACGCTGTCGCAATACCTCCAGCGCGAAAACGTGGTGGCCATCGCCGGCATCGACACGCGTCGCCTGACGCGTACGTTGCGCACCCATGGCGCGCAAAACGGCTGCATCACCACCTTTGCCGCCGGCACGCGGGTGGCAGCCAGCGACATCGCGTCGGCGGTGGAGCGCGCACGCGCCGCGCCCAGCATGGCCGGCCTCGACCTGGCCAAGGTGGTGTCTGTGAACGAGCCGTACGGCTGGACCGACACCGAGTGGCAACTCGGCGCCGGCTACGGCCGGGCCGGCACAGGCCGCTTCCACGTGGTGGCGTTCGACTATGGTGTCAAGCAAAACATCCTGCGCATGCTCGCCAGCCGCGGCTGTCGCGTGACGGTGGTGCCGGCGCGAACCAGCGCCGCCGACGCGCTGGCGCTCAAACCGGACGGCATCTTCCTGAGCAACGGGCCGGGCGACCCCGAGCCTTGCGACTACGCGATCGAGTCGACGCGCACGCTCATGGACAAGGGCCTGCCGACCTTCGGTATCTGTCTCGGCCATCAGATCCTCGCGCTGGCCTCGGGCGCCAAGACCTTCAAGATGAAGTTCGGCCATCACGGCGCCAACCACCCGGTGAAGGACCTCGACAGCGGCCGCGTGTCGATCACCAGCCAGAACCACGGCTTCGCAGTCGACGAAAAGACGCTGCCGACCACGCTCCGGCCGACGCATGTGTCGCTGTTCGACGGCACGTTGCAGGGCCTCGCACGCACCGACAAGCCGGCGTTCTGCTTCCAGGGCCATCCGGAGGCGAGCCCGGGGCCGCACGACATCGGGTACCTGTTCGATCGCTTCGTCAAGTTGATGGAAAGCCGCTGAGATGCCGAAGCGCACCGACCTGAAGAGCATCCTGATCATCGGCGCGGGGCCGATCGTGATCGGCCAGGCCTGCGAGTTCGACTACTCCGGAGCGCAGGCGTGCAAGGCGTTGCGGCAGGAGGGCTACAAGGTCATCCTGGTCAACAGCAACCCGGCGACCATCATGACCGACCCGGAGATGGCCGATGTGACCTACATCGAGCCGATCACCTGGACCATGGTCGAGAAGATCATCGCCAAGGAAAAGCCCGACGCGATCCTGCCGACGATGGGCGGACAGACGGCGCTGAACTGCGCGCTCGATCTGCACAAGCACGGCGTGCTGGCCAGGCATGGCGTCGAGATGATCGGCGCCAACGAGAAGGCGATCGAGAAGGCCGAGGACCGCCTGAAGTTCAAGGATGCGATGACCTCGATCGGCCTCGATTCGGCCAAGAGCGGCATTGCGCACTCGTGGGAAGAGGCGCAGGGCGTGCAGAAGCACATCGCGACGCTGACCGGCGGCCCGGGATTCCCGGTGGTGATCCGCCCAAGCTTCACGCTCGGTGGCACCGGCGGCGGCATCGCCTACAACCCCGCGGAGTTCGAAGAGATCTGCAAGCGCGGACTCGATTTGTCGCCCACCAAGGAACTGCTGATCGAGGAGTCGCTGATCGGTTGGAAAGAGTTCGAGATGGAGGTGGTGCGCGACAAGGCGGACAACTGCATCATCGTCTGCTCGATCGAGAACCTGGATCCGATGGGCATCCACACTGGCGACTCGATCACCGTGGCGCCGGCGCAGACGCTGACCGACAAGGAATACCAGCTGATGCGCAACGCGTCGATCGCGATCCTGCGCGAGATCGGCGTCGACACCGGCGGCTCCAATGTGCAGTTCGCGATCCACCCGGGCAACGGCCGCATGATCGTGATCGAGATGAACCCGCGCGTCAGCCGCAGCTCGGCGCTGGCGTCGAAGGCCACCGGGTTCCCGATCGCCAAGATCGCCGCCAAGCTGGCGGTGGGCTACACGCTCGACGAGCTGCGCAACGACATCACCGGCGGCGCCACGCCGGCGAGCTTCGAGCCCAGCATCGACTACGTCGTCACCAAGATCCCGCGTTTCGCGTTCGAGAAGTTCCGCGAGGCCGACCCGCACCTGACCACGCAGATGAAGAGCGTGGGTGAGGTGATGGCGATCGGTCGCACCTTCCAAGAGAGCTTCCAGAAGGCATTGCGCGGCCTGGAGACCGGCATCGACGGCCTGAGTGAGCGTGACACCGATCGCGAGGAGATCGTCGAGGCGATCGGCAATGCCGGCCCGGAACGCATCCTGTACGTCGGTGATGCGTTCCGCATCGGCATGAGCCTCGACGAGGTGCATGATGAAACCGCCATCGATCCGTGGTTCCTGGCGCAGATCGAGGACTTGGTCGCGATCGAGCGCCAGCTCGCCGGGCGTGCGCTGGCGGGCATGAACGCCGACGAGCTGCGTTACCTCAAACAAAAGGGATTTTCGGATCGGCGCCTCGCCAAACTGCTCGGCACCCACCAGCACGAGGTGCGCAAGGCGCGCCATGCGCTGCACGTGCGGCCGGTCTACAAGCGTGTCGACACCTGCGCCGCCGAGTTCGCGACGCAGACGGCTTACATGTACAGCACCTACGACGAGGAGTGCGAGGCCGAGCCGACCAGCCGCAAGAAGATCATGGTGCTTGGCGGCGGGCCCAATCGCATCGGTCAGGGCATCGAGTTCGACTACTGCTGCGTGCACGCCGCATTGGCCATGCGCGAAGACGGTTACGAGACCATCATGGTCAACTGCAACCCGGAAACGGTGTCGACGGACTACGACACCAGCGACCGCCTGTACTTCGAGCCGGTCACGCTGGAAGACGTGCTCGAGATCGTCGACAAGGAGAAGCCCGCCGGCGTGATCGTGCAGTTCGGCGGCCAGACGCCGCTGAAGCTGGCGCTCGACCTCGAGCGCGCAGGCGTGCCGATCATCGGCACCACGCCCGATTCGATCGATATTGCCGAAGACCGCGAGCGTTTCCAGAAACTGTTGCACGAGCTCAAGCTCAAGCAGCCGCCGAACCGCACCGCGCGCACCGAGGAGGCAGCGATCACGCTGGCGCACGAGATCGGCTACCCGCTGGTGGTGCGGCCGAGCTACGTGCTCGGCGGCCGTGCGATGGAGATCGTGCACGGCGACAAGGACCTCGAGCGCTACATGCGCGAAGCGGTGCGCGTGAGCGAAAAGTCGCCGGTGCTGCTCGATCGATTCCTCGACGACGCGATCGAGGTGGACGTCGACGCCGTGAGCGATGGCACCGAGGTGATGATCGGCGGCATCATGGAGCACGTCGAGCAGGCCGGCGTGCACTCGGGCGATTCGGCGTGTTCGCTGCCGCCGTATTCGCTGCCACCCAAGCTGCAGGACGAGCTGCGCCGGCAGACCACGTCAATGGCCAAGGCGCTGAAGGTCGTGGGGCTGATGAACGTGCAGTTCGCGATCCAGGGCGACGTCAGCAATCCCGACGATGCCGTGGTCTATGTGCTCGAGGTCAACCCACGCGCGTCGCGCACGGTGCCGTTCGTCAGCAAGGCCACCGCTCAGCCGCTGGCCAAAATTGCGGCGCGTTGCATGGCGGGCCAGCGGCTGAACGACCAGCGCGGCGTCAAGGGCGAGGTGATCCCGCCGTACTTCAGCGTCAAGGAAGCGGTGTTTCCGTTCAACAAGTTCCCTGGGGTGGACCCGATCCTCGGCCCCGAAATGCGCTCCACCGGCGAGGTGATGGGCGTGGGCCGCAGCTTTGGCGAGGCCATGCTCAAGAGCCAGCTTGGCGCCGGCTCGCGTCTGCCGGACAGGGGCACGGTGGTGATCAGCGTGAAGAACAACGACAAGGATCGCGCCGTCAAGGTGGCCGGCGACCTGGTGGACCTGGGCTACCAGATTGCGGCCACCAAGGGCACGGCCGCTGCCATCGCGGCGGCCGGCATCGCGGTGACCGTGGTCAACAAAGTCAACGACGGCCGCCCCCACATCGCCGACAAGGTGAAGGCGGGCGAGATCCAACTCGTGTACACCACGGTCGACGAGACGCGCACGGCCATTGCCGATTCGCGCCATATCCGCACCGCAGCCATCGCCAACCGGGTCACCTACTACACCACGATGGCGGGCTGCGAGGCGGCGACCGAAGCGCTCAAGCACCAGGAAGACCTGAGCGTCTGGTCGCTGCAGGAACTGCACGCCGAATTGCACTAGACTGCCGTGACGCGCCTTCCTGAGGCGCGTTTTCCCTGCTGACGCGCCTCGCGGCGCGTTTTCTCTTTGACAGGACGAAGCGATGGTGACCATACCTTTGACGAGACGCGGTGCCGATCTGCTGAAGAGCGAGCTGCAACGGCTCAAAACCGTCGAGCGCCATGCGGTGATCCAAGCCATCTCCGAGGCGCGCGGGCAGGGCGACCTGTCGGAGAACGCCGAGTACGAAGCGGCCAAGGACAAGCAGGGCTTCATCGAAGGCCGCATCGCCGAGATCGAAAGCAAGCTGGCGGCGGCTCAGATCATCGATCCGGCGTCGCTCGATGCGGGCGGGCGCGTGGTGTTCGGCGCCACCGTCGAACTCGAGGACGAAAGCGGCGGCCCGCACGTGACTTACCAGATCGTCGGCGACGACGAGGCGGACCTCAAGAAGGGCTTGATCTCGATCAGCTCGCCGATCGCGCGTGCGCTGATCGGCAAGGAAAGCGGCGACATCGCCGACGTGCAAGCGCCGGGCGGGATCAAAAGCTACGAGATCGTCGACGTGCGCTACGTCTGACCGCTGCAGTCAGCCGGGTGCCTTCTTCTTCACGCTCGTCGCGCGCCGCTTGGCCCGCTTGATCAACCCGCCGGCGGTGACCCGCTGGTTGCCGAGCACCTTCACCTTTTTGATCGTTGGCCGGTGCGTCGCACTCTTCGAGAACTTGACCAGTCGCACGATGCGCGGGCCGGGCATTCGCTCGTCGCTTGGCTCACTCGCTTCCTTGGCTTTGAGCGGCATCGGCCGCCACAGCACAAGCAGCTTGCCGATGTGCTGCACCGGCGCGGCGTCGAGCGACGCGGCCGCCTCGCCGAGCAACGCGTCGCGCTGCTCGCGCGAGTCGGAGAACACGCGCACCTTGATCAGGCCGTGGGCGGTGAGCGCGGCGTCGAGTTCCTTGCGCACTGCTGCGCTCAAGCCGTCGCCGCCGATCATGACCACCGGATCCAGGTGATGGGCCTGACTGCGCAGGTTCTTGCGTTGTTCGGCGGTCAGTTGCAGTGCGGGCATCGGCCTATTATCGGCGCGCGATGAAGGTTCGGACCAAGAGCGCCAAGGTCAACAAGGCCTGGCTGAGCGACCACGTCAACGATCCTTACGTCCGCTTGGCGCGCAAGGAGGGCTACCGCGCGCGGGCAGCCTACAAGCTCAAGGAGATCGACGAGTCCTTGAACCTGCTCAAGCCCGGCCAGCTGGTCGTCGACCTCGGCTCCGCACCGGGCGCATGGAGCCAATACGTGCGGCGGCGCTTCGCCCCCAAGGCCGCCGGTGTCGGCGGTGCCGCGTCCGGCGCACTCAACGGCACCATCGTCGCGCTCGACCTGCTGCCGATGGAGGCGATCGAGGGCGTGTCGTTCATCCAGGGCGACTTCACCGACGAGGCGGTGGCGGCGCAATTGCAGCAAGCCTTGCAAGGCCGGCCCGTCGACGTGGTGCTGTCGGACATGGCGCCCAACCTCTCGGGCGTGGCGGTGAGCGACGCGGCGCGGATGGCGCTTTTGGTCGAAGTCGCGGTCGACTTCGCTCGCCTTCACCTGCGCCCCGAAGGGTCATTGGTGACCAAGGTGTTCCATGGCAGCGGCTACAGCCAGTTGGTGGAGCTGTTCAAGAAGACCTTCCGGGTGGTGAAGCCTGTCAAGCCAAAGGCGTCACGGGACAAATCATCGGAAACCTTCCTGGTTGGCAGCGGTCTGAAGGCCCGGTGACGGTCGGGGATGCAACGGCTCTGATGCCTGCGCACGAATGCGCAGTTCGCGCCGGGCACAGGCCGGCTGTCGCCGCAGGGACTCGCACCCTTGTCTGCACTAGAATCAACCCCAATTGAGCCCGTGGGCGCCGCATGGGTCGGCGGGCACCAGCCTCGAGGCACACCGCCTCGACACGGCTGTGTAGGCTAGAAGGAGCCACGGTGAACAATCAATGGTTCTCTAAGGTAGCGGTCTGGTTGGTGATCGCGCTGGTCCTGTTCGCGGTCTTCAAGCAGTTCGACCGTGGCGTCACGCAGGGCTCGCAGATCGGCTACTCCGACTTCCTGGAGGAGGTGCGCGCCAAGCGCATCAAGGCCGTGACGCTGCAGGAAGGCAACGGCGGCACCGAGATCCTGGCCGTCACCAACGACGACAAGCGCATCCGTTCGACCGCCACCTACCTCGACCGCGGTCTGGTGGGCGACCTGATCGCCAACGGTGTCAAGTTCGACGTCAAGCCGCGCGAGGAGCCGTCGATCCTGATGAGCATCCTCATCAGCTGGGGCCCGATGCTGTTGCTGATCGGCGTGTGGATCTACTTCATGCGGCAGATGCAAGGCGGCGGCAAGGGCGGTGCCTTCAGCTTCGGCAAGAGCCGCGCGCGCATGCTCGATGAGAGCAACAACTCGATCACCTTCGCTGACGTCGCCGGCTGCGACGAGGCCAAGGAAGAGGTCAAAGAGCTCGTCGACTTCCTGAAAGACCCGCAGAAGTTCCAGAAGCTCGGCGGGCGCATCCCGCGCGGCGTGCTGATGGTCGGCCCGCCCGGCACCGGCAAGACGCTGCTGGCCAAGGCCATCGCGGGCGAAGCCAAGGTTCCGTTCTTCTCGATCTCCGGTTCCGACTTCGTCGAGATGTTCGTCGGCGTCGGCGCGGCGCGTGTGCGCGACATGTTCGAGCAGGCCAAGAAGAGTGCGCCGTGCATCATCTTCGTCGACGAAATCGACGCCGTCGGCCGCCATCGTGGCGCGGGCCTGGGCGGCGGCAACGACGAACGCGAGCAGACGCTGAACCAGTTGCTCGTGGAAATGGACGGCTTCGAGACCAACCTGGGCGTGATCGTGATGGCGGCCACCAACCGGCCCGACATCCTCGACCCGGCGCTGCTGCGTCCGGGCCGCTTCGACCGCCAGGTCTACGTCACGTTGCCCGACATCCGCGGCCGCGAGCAGATTCTCAACGTGCACATGCGCAAGGTGCCGCTGGGCTCCGACGTGCGCGCCGACCTGATCGCGCGCGGCACGCCGGGCTTCTCGGGCGCCGACCTGGCCAACCTGGTCAACGAAGCCGCGCTGTTCGCCGCGCGCCGCAGTGGCCGCGTGGTCGAGATGGTCGACTTCGAGAAGGCCAAGGACAAGATCATCATGGGCACCGAGCGCAAGTCCATGGTGATGGACGAGGACGAGCGCCGCAACACCGCCTATCACGAGGCCGGCCACGCCCTGATCGGCAAGCTGCTGCCCAAGCTCGACCCGGTGCACAAGGTGACGATCATCCCGCGCGGCGGCGCACTGGGCGTGACCGTGTCGCTGCCCGAGAAGGACCGCTACAGCACCGACAAGATCCTGATGCTCAACCGCATCTCGATGCTGTTCGGCGGCCGCATCGCCGAAGAGGTGTTCATGAACCAGATGACCACCGGCGCCAGCAACGATTTCGAGCGCGCCACCTCGATCGCCCGCGACATGGTGATGCGTTTTGGCATGAGTGACGTGATGGGCCCGATGGTGTACTCGGAGAACGAAGGCGAGGTGTTCCTCGGCCGTTCGGTCACCAAGACCACCAACATCTCGGAAGAGACGATGCGCAAAGTCGATGCCGAAGTGCGGCGCATCATCGATGAGCAGTATGCGATCGCACGCAAGCTGATCGAGGACAACCAGGACAAGATGCACGCGATGGCCAATGCGCTGCTCGAGTGGGAGACCATCGACGGCGACCAGATCGACGACATCATGTCCGGCAAACCGCCGCGCCCGCCGAAGGATTGGACGCCGTCGCCTCCCAAGCCGAGCGGTGGCAACCCGCCCGTCAGCACCGATGGAGCGCCGGTGGCGGCCTCCTGATCGCAGCGACGATCTTTTACGCGCACGGGGCCGAAAGGCCCCGTTTGTTTTGATACCGTTGCCGACGATGCTCTGGCAGACCACGCGCCATTCGGTTGACCTGTCGCGCCCACGCGTGATGGGCATCGTCAACGTCACGCCGGATTCGTTCTTCGATGGTGGCCGGCATCTGGCCACAGACGCCGCCCGCGCGCACTGCGATCGCCTCGTGCAGGAGGGCGCCGACATCCTCGACATCGGCGGTGAATCGACCCGCCCGGGGGCTCATGCGCCGAGCGAGCAGGAGGAGATCGATCGCGTGCTGCCGGTGTTGGAACATGCCTGCACGCTCAACGTACCGGTGTCGGTGGACACCAGCAGCCCGGCGCTGATGCGCGCGGCGCTCGCTGCACGTGCCGATATCGTCAACGACGTGCGTGCGCTGCGGCGGCCCGGCGCGCTCGACGCAGTGGCCTCCCACGGATCATGCGGCGTGTGTTTGATGCACATGCTGGGTGACGACCCGGCCGCGATGCAGCAGGCGCCGGCCTATGACGACGTGGTGGCGGCCGTCAGCACCTTCCTGCAGGAACGAATGCACACCTTGCAGCATGCCGGTGTCGATGTCGGGCGCTTGGTGCTCGATCCGGGGATCGGGTTCGGCAAGACGCCGGAGCACAATTGGCAGTTGATGCAGCGGCAGTCCGAGTTGATTCGTCTGGGCCGACCGCTGCTGGTGGGTTGGTCGCGCAAGTCGACGCTGGGTCTGCTGATCGGGCGCGAGGCGAGCGAACGGCTGGCGGCCAGCGTCGCAGCCGCGCTGGCGGCCGTGCAGCGCGGCGCGCACATCGTTCGTGTGCACGATGTGGCGGCCACGGTCGATGCGCTGGCGGTGTGGCGCCGCTCGGGCCTGGTGGCCTGAGCACAATCACTGACACGAACAACAGGAGCAGTTGGAGACCATGGCACGACGCTACTTTGGCACCGATGGCATCCGTGGCACGGTCGGCCAGTCGCCGATCACGCCAGACTTCCTGTTGCGCCTGGGCCATGCCGTGGGCCGTGTACTGCGTCAGAGCCAAAAGCGGCCGAGCGTGGTGATCGGCAAGGACACGCGGATCTCGGGCTACATGATCGAGTCGGCGCTCGAGGCCGGGTTTGCGTCGGCTGGCGTCGACACGCTGCTCAGCGGCCCGATCCCGACACCGGGGGTGGCTTACCTCACGCGCGCGTTGCGCTTGGATCTCGGCGTGGTCATCAGCGCATCGCACAACCCATATCCGGACAACGGCATCAAGTTCTTCTCCGCCGCCGGCGAGAAACTACCCGACGAGTGGGAATCGGCAGTCGAGAAGGCGCTCGGCGAATCGGCGCAATGGGTCGATTCCGGCGGCCTCGGCAAGGCGCGTCGCATCGACGACGCCAGCGGGCGCTACATCGAGTTCTGCAAGAGCACGGTGCGCCACGACCTGTCGCTGCGCGGCTTGAAGATCGTGGTCGATGCGGCCCATGGCGCGGCCTATCACGTGGCGCCCGATGTGTTCCATGAACTCGGCGCCGATGTGGTGGCGATCGGCGTCTCGCCCGATGGCTTGAACATCAACGACGGCGTCGGCGCCACCGCGCCTGCGGCGTTGGTGAAGGCGGTGGCCGAACACAAGGCCGACTACGGCGTTGCCCTCGATGGTGATGCCGATCGGCTGATCATGGTCGACGGCGACGGCCGCATCTACAACGGCGACGAGCTGCTGTACGTGATGGTGTCGGAGCGCCTGGCCAAGGGCCAGAAGGTCGAAGGCGCGGTCGGCACGCTGATGACCAACATGGCGATCGAGCTCGCGCTGCGCGCGCGCGACGTGCCGATGGTGCGCGCCAAGGTCGGCGACCGCTACATCCTCGAAGAACTCAGTGCGCGCAACTGGCTGCTCGGCGGCGAAGGTTCGGGCCATTTGCTGGCGCTCGACAAGCACACCACCGGCGACGGCATCATCAGCTCGCTGCAGGTGCTGCAGGCGGTCTGCCACAGTGGTCAGAGTCTTCCGCAGTTGCTGCATGGCGTGTCGCTGTTCCCGCAGACGCTGATCAACGTGCGCTTGGCGCCCGATGTCGATTGGAAGGCCAACCGCACGCTCGCCAGCGAGCAGGAGGCGGTGCAGCGCGAGCTGGCCGACAATGGTCGTGTGCTGATCCGTGCCTCGGGCACCGAGCCGTTGCTGCGCGTGATGGTCGAAGCCAGTGACGCCGAACTGGCGCGTGGTTGCGCCGAACGCCTGGCACGCGCCGCGCGTGCCTGATTGATGCCACGCGCCGCCCGCTCATGACATGATCGTGCGTGCGCGCCGTGCGGCGCGCCGCATCATGGAGGCACGCGTTTGGATCGAGCGCTGCAGGTCGCCGCGATTGACCTCGGATCGAACAGTTTCCGGCTCGAGATCTGCCGGGCCGAGCACGGCCACCTGGTGCGCGCGGAGTACCTGAAGGACACGGTTCGCCTCGGTGCGGGGCTCGACGACAACCGACGGCTCGACGAAGCCTCGATGCAGCGCGGCTGGGCCAGCGTGGCGCGGTTCGCCGAGCGGGTGCGAGACGTCGACCCGCGCGCGGTGCGCGCGGTGGCGACTGCGACCTTGCGCGAAGCGGTGAACCGCGAGGTGTTCATCGCCAAGGCGCAAGCGGAGTTGGGCCTGCCGATCGACGTGATTTCCGGCCATGAGGAGGCGCGCCTGATTTACAGCGGCGTGTCTCACTTCTTGCCGCAGACCGACGAAGCGCGGTTGGTGTTCGACATCGGCGGACGTTCGACCGAGCTGATCAGCGGGCAGGGCGCCGCGCCTGGATCGGTGGAGTCGTATCCGGTGGGCAGCGTCGAATTGTCGATGCGCTACTTCGCCGACGGTCGCATCCACGCGCGCAATTTCGAGGCCGCGCGGGTCGCCGCCTCGGCGGTGCTCGAAGGAGCAGCCGAAGCGCTGGGCGCGCAGCGCTGGGACGCGGTCTACGGCGCCTCCGGCACGGTGGGGGCCGTATCGGACGTGCTGCGCGCCGAAGGTTTGACCGACGGCACCGTCACGCGCGCCGCCATGGCCACCTTGACCCGACGCCTGATCGACGCCGGCCATGTCGATCGCGTGCAACTGGCTGGACTCAGGGACGACCGCCGCGCGGTGATCGGCGGCGGCGTGGCGATCGTGCAGGCGCTGATCGACCTGCTGCAGCTCGACCGCATCGAGGCGGCACGCGGCGCCTTGCGCCACGGCGTGATGATCGAGCTGCTGTCGCAGCAGGACACGATGCAACCCGACGTGCGGCAGGCCACCGTGCAGCGCTTGCAACGGCGTTTTGGGGTCGATACGGTGCACGCACAGCGCGTCGAGCGCATGGCGATGTGGCTGTTCGATGCCTTGCATCCGGCTGCCGACGGCAGCGCGCAGCGCGCGTCGCAGAAGCTGGGCTTCGCGGCCTTGCTGCACGAGATCGGCATGGCCGTCTCGCACGAGGATTACCACAAGCACGGCGAATACATCCTGCGCAATGCCGACGCCGCCGGCTTCGCCGAGCATCAGCTGGGGCAGTTGAGCACGCTGGTGCTCGGCCAGCGCGGCGGCCTGCGCAAGATCGAGGACCGGCTGCAGTCCAACGCGCTGTTGCGCGACCAGCTGCTTGCGCTGCGCATGGCGATCATCTTCTGCCATGCCCGACGCGACCCGTCACCCGGGCGGATGCGCATCGGTGCGGTTGCGCCGGGCTGGGCGTTCTCGGTCGATGCACCGTGGGCCGAAGCGCATCCGTTGTCGATGCACCTGCTGCGCGAGGAAGAGAAGGCCTGGTCGCGCACGCCCTGGACCTTGCAACTGCAGGTGCTCTGACGCGCTACATCGTTTCGGGTGACTGCACGCACACCAGGTAGGTCTGCGCGCGGCCTTCGCTGTCTCGTTCGCTGTCGTTGCTGCGATGGCGCAGCCACCACACCGCCCCCTTGCGAATCGTCCAGGCGGCTTCACGACCGGTGAGCAGCAGCGACGCCAGGTCGCCCAGCGCGGGCTGGTGGCCCACCAGCAACACCGTGCGCCGCCCGTCGGGCCAGCCGCTGGCCTGCAGCAGATCGGTGGCCTTGGCCTGCGGCCCGATGGTCTCCAGCGTCGTGAACTTGCGCTCCAGCTTGGACGCCGTGCGCTGCGCACGCACCGCGGGGCTGACCAGGATGCGCACACCCTCGGGCATCTGGCGGTGCAGCCACAGCGCCACGCGCGTGGCCTGGCGTTCGCCGCGCGGCGTGAGCTTGCGCTTCAGGTCATCGCGCGGCGCGTCGTCGCCGTCTTCGGCGTCGGCGTGTCGCCACAGGATCAGGTCCATCGCCGTTCAGCGCTGCGTGCGATCGTAGCGACGCATGAGTTCCTGCTGCGCCGAATGCCCCGGCTTGCCGCGCGAGCCGGCCAGTCGCTCATAGTGACCGCCGGGCATCATCTGCCACGCGTTGCGTTCATCATGCAGGTAGGCGGTCAACGCCTCGTCGATCAGGCGTTGGCGCAAGACCGGGTCATTGATGGGCCAAGCCAGTTCGATGCGGCGGAACATGTTGCGGCCCATCCAGTCGGCGCTCGACAGATACAGCTTCTCGTCGTCACCGGCGAGAAAGTAGAACAGCCGCGAGTGCTCGAGGAAGCGGCCGACGATCGATCGCACGCGCACGTTGTCGGAGAATCCCTGGCGCTGGGCGGGCACGATGCACGCGCCGCGCACGATCAGGTCCACCAGCGCGCCGGCGCGGCCGGCCTCGGCCAGCGCCAGGCCGAGCGCCTCGTCGGTCAGCGCGTTCATCTTCAGCACGATGCGCGCCGGCTTGCCGGCCTTGGCTGCGGCGGTCACGGCTTGCACGTGGTCCATCATGCGCCGATGCAGCGCGAACGGCGCGATGACCAGCGCCTTCAACCCGTTGATGCGGCTCGAACTTGCCATGTGCTGGAACACCTGCGCCATGTCGGCCGTGATGTGCGGGTCGGCCGTCATGTGGCCGATGTCGGTGTACAGGCGCGCGGTGTGCGGGTTGTAGTTGCCGGTCGACAGGTGGCCATAGCGACGCAGGCTGCGGCCTTCGCGTCGGGTGATCAGCAGCATCTTGGCGTGCGTCTTCAGGCCGACGATGCCGTACACCACTTGCGCCCCCAGCGCCTCGAGGCGTTCGGCCCAGTTCATGTTGGCCTCTTCGTCGAATCGCGCCTTGAGTTCGACCACCACCATCACTTCTTTGCCGCGGCGGGCCGCCTCCAGCAGCAGGTCCATCAGCGCGGAGTCAGCACCGGCGCGGTAGATGGTTTGCTGGATCGACAGCACCTGCGGGTCGTGCACCGCCTCGCGCAGCAGCGATACCACCGGTTCGAACGATTCGAACGGGTGGTGCAGCAGCACATCGGCAGCGCGCAAGCGATCGAACATCGACGCCAGTGGCGGCACGGTGGCGGGCCAGGCCGGCGTGTACGGCGGAAAGTGCAACGCGGGTGTGGGTGCCAGGTCGATCAGCTGCGCCAGCCGCACCAAGTTGACCGGACCATCGACGCGGTACAGCGCCTGTTCGGTCAGGTTGAACTGCTCGAGCAGGAACTGCCACAGCGGTTCGAGGCACGAGGTGGCCACTTCCAGCCGCACGGCGCGCCCGAACTGGCGCTGCGAGAGTCCTAGACGCAGTGCCTGGCGCAGATTGGTCACCTCGAGTTCGTCGACGGCGAGATCGGAGTCGCGCGTGACGCGGAACTGCGAGAAGCCATCGACGTGCCGTTCTGGAAAGAGCTCGTGCAGATGGGCGCGAACCACGCTCGAAAGCAACACAAAGCCCTGGCGTCGACCGGTGAGTTCTTCGGGCAGCTTGATCACGCGCGGCAGCGCGCGCGGCACGCGTACGATCGCGATGTCGTTCTGGCGTCCAAAGGCATCGCGTCCGTGAAGTCGCACGATGAAGTGCAGCGACTTGTTCGCCACCTGCGGGAACGGGTGCGCCGGATCGAGGCTCACCGGCACCAGCAGCGGCCGCACCTCGCGCGCGAAGAACGCGTTCACCCAACGCCGTTGCGCGCTGTTGCGCTGGCCGTGCGACAGCACCTGGATGCCGGCCTTCTTCAAGGCCGGAGTCAGTTGATCGTTGTACAGCGCGTACTGCTCGTCGACCAGGGCGTGAGCCATGAGCGAGATGTCTCGCATTGCCGCCGCGGCCTGCGGACTGCGCAGCGCCGGTGCCGGGGCGATGCAGTTCATCGAACGTGTCGGAAACCCGGATCTCGAAGAACTCGTCGAGATTGGACGACACGATGCACAGGTAGCGCAGCCGCTCCAGCAACGGCACATCGCTGTGGCGTGCCATCTCGAGCACGCGCCCATTGAACGCCAACGCGCCCAGGTCTCGATGCTGCAGCGGTGGCGGCATAGCCGAACTCACCGCATCGATTTTCCCGCGCCTGTGTGACAGTTTTTTGACGATCTATTGACCCAAGGGTGACACCGAAACTCACCAAAGCGACTGTAGCAGCCGGCGTCGATACCGCGGCGCGATGTCTTCAAACCGCAGGAGCAGCGGCAGGTCGGCGCAGCCGAAGTCCGGATCCCACGCCGGTGCACCAAGGACTCTTGCGCCCAGGCGCAGATAGCCTTTCAGCAACGCCGGTGCTTCGGTCTCGCAGGAACTGTCGAGCAAGTGCACCGGAAACGGCAGCTTGGGCTTCACCTGCAGTTCGGGCTCCACGATGTGAGTGCGGCGCAGTCGGCGCCAAAGCGAACTGGCGGCACGCCCACCATCGGTGAGCGGAATGCTGCAGCGGCACACCATCGTCGAAAGTTGGTGATCGACCATGTAGTCGGCCAGCGCATGCCACAGCGCCAGGATCACCCCACCATGCCGGTGGCGCGCATCGACGCAGGCACGCCCCACCTCGCCCATGCGCGGGCGCAATCGGTCCAACGGTGCGAGGTCGAACGCCTCGTCGCTGCATAGCCCGCCGGCCGCCTGAGCCTGCTGGCCCGTGAGCACCCGGTAGGTGCCGATCAGAGCGCCGCCGGGCGACTCACGCGCCAACAGGTGGTCGCAATGGGCGTCGAACTCGTCGGCATCCAGCCCGTGGCGTTGCGAGGGCACTCGCGCTCCCATCTCGAGCGCGAACACGCGATAACGCAGACGCTGCGCTTCGCGCACGTCGGTCCAGGTGGTGGCCCAGCCGATGTCGAGTTCCGGCGCGGGCCGGTGCGTGACGCGCACCTGCAGCGGCTCGAGGCGCCAGTTCAGCGTGGTGTCGAGGCTCCGCATCACGTGCTCCTTCTTTCTGGTCACTGCCGTGTGGCGCACAGTGATCACCAAAGATGACGCCACGATGGCGAGGTCGCGACCGAACGGTGAAGCAGAAGCCAGGAGCCCTAGATTCCCGTCGCTGCGTGTCATCAGAATCCCGCGAAGATGTCACGAATCCGTCATGTGACGCTCCTAGAGTGCCCGCTGAAGCAACCGCGACGAAAGGAAACACGATGAGTGCGATTCGATTCGAGCTGGCAGCGCTCGCAGTGGCCCTCGGCACCCTGGGCGCAGCGGCGCAGGCGCAGGTCGTCAAGATCGATGGCTCGTCGACGGTGTATCCCGTCACCGAAGGCGTGGCTGAAGACTTTCAGAAGGTCAAGAAGGGGGCCGTCAAGGTGACGGTCGGTATCTCGGGCACGGGGGGCGGCTTCAAGAAGTTCTGCCGCGGCGAGATCGACATCGGCAACGCCTCGCGTCCGATCCAGAAGAAGGAGATGGAGGACTGCAAGACCGCAGGCATTGAGTACTTCGAGTTGCCGGTGGCGTTCGATGCGCTCACAGTGGTCGTCAACCCGAAGAACTCTTTCATCAAGCAACTCTCGGTGGAAGAGCTGAAGACGATGTGGGAGCCGGCTGCGCAGGGCAAGGTGACGCAACTGGAAGCAGGTGAATCCGGCCTTTCCCGACGCGCCGCTGAAGCTGTTCGGCGCCGGTGCCGACTCGGGCACGTTCGACTACTTCACCGAGGCCGTCACTGGCAAGTCCAAGTCCAGCCGCGGCGACTTCACCGCCTCCGAAGACGACAACGTGCTCGTGCAGGGTGTGTCGCAAGACGTCAATGCGCTCGCGTTCTTTGGCTATGCCTACTACGCCGAGAACACCAGCCGCCTGAAGGCGGTACCGATCGCGGAGAAGGGCGGCAAGCCCGCCGTGATGCCGAGCGAGAAGTCGGTGCTCGACGGTACCTACCAGCCGCTGTCACGTCCGATCTTCATCTACGTGAACGCCAAGTCGCTGGCCAAGCCGGAGGTTAAGGAGTTCGTCGAGTACTACATGAAGGAGGGCGCCAAGATGGCCAAGGAAGTGAAGTACGTACCGCTGCCCGTCCAAGGCGTACACGACCAATCTAGAGCACCTGGCCAAGGGCAAGAAGGGCACCGTGTTCGGCGGTGCGTCCGAGGTCGGCATCACGATCGAGGCGCTGCTGGCGCGCGAAGCCAAGCTCTGACCGGTGCGGCATCTACTGCCGTGACGCGCCGTGTTGGATGTGGATTGCTGCTGCCAGCACGGCCGTCATGTTGCCACCGGCCGCGTCGCGTGCGGCCCGAGGGCTCCTAGCGGGGGAGACCTAGAATGACCGTCGACAACAACAACATCGGATGTGGCAGTGACCACTGAACCGCCCAGCGGTGCGTCCAAGCTGGCCGAGTACGCGCGACTGAAGCTGCGACGCAAGCGGCGCGAGCGCCTGATCGAAGGCGTGCTGTTGCTCGCGGCCTGCGTATCGGTGTTCACCACGCTGGGCATCGTCTACATCCTGCTGAAGGAGTCGGTGCTCTTCTTCACCCACGTGCCGGTGTGGACGTTTCTCACCGACACGCAGTGGACGCCGCTGTTCGACGACGCCCACTTCGGCATCATGGTGCTGCTGGCAGGAACCGTCAGCAGCTCGGCGGTGGCGTTGAGGATCGCCATTCCGCTCGGGCACGATCATCGCGATCTACCTGTCGGAGTTCGCCGGCCACAAGACGCGCGAGACGATGAAGCCGCTGCTCGAGCTGCTGTCGCGGCGTGCCGACCATCATCTACGGCTACTTCGCGCTGCTGTTCGTGACGCCGCTGCTGCAGAAGATCTACCCCGAGCTGCCGGGCTTCAACGTGCTGGCGGCCGGCATCGTGATGGGCATCATGATCATTCCCTACGTGTCGTCGCTGGCCGAGGATGCGATGCGCGCGGTGCCGATGAGCCTGCGCGAGGGTTCGTACGCGATGGGCGCCACGCGGTTCCAGACCGCCGTCAAGGTGGTCGTGCCGGCGGCGCTGTCGGGCATCGCGGCGGCCTACATCCTGGGCATTTCGCGCGCCGTCGGCGAGACGATGATCCTGGCGGTGGCCGCCGGCATGCAGCCCAACCTGACGCTGAACCCGCTCGAGCCGGCGGCCACGATCACCTCGTACATCGTGCAGGTGGCGCTCGGTGACCTGCCGCACGGCAGCATCGGCTACCAGACGATCTTCGCCGCCGGCCTGATGCTGATGCTGCTGACCCTGTTCTTCAATCTCGTCGGCTATTGGATGCGCCGCCGGTTCCGGGAGGCTACTGATGAGCACCGTTCGCAACGAGCGAACTGCGCGCGATCATCCGCAGTCACAAGCGCTGGGACGCGGTGTTCGGCGTGCTGGGCCTGCTGGCGATGATGGTCGGCGTGCTGACGCTGGCGGCGCTGTTCACCAACATGGCGATCGACGGCATCCCCCGCCTGACGCGGCGACTTCTTCACGTCGTTCCCGTCGCGCCGCGCCGGGCAGGCCGGCATTCTGTCGGCCTGGGTCGGCTCGGTGCTGGTGATGCTCGTCACGGCCTGGTTCGCCGTGCCGGTGGGCATTGCCGGCGCGGTGTACCTGGAGGAGTACGCGAAGAAGAACTGGTTCACCGACGTCATCGAGATCAACATCACCAACCTCGCCGGCGTGCCGTCGATCGTCTACGGGCTGCTCGCGCTGGGCTTGTTCGTCTATGCGTTCGGGCTCGGCCAGAGCATCCTGACCGCAGGGCTGACGCTGGGCCTGCTGATCCTGCCGATCGTGATCGTCACCACGCGCGAGTCGCTGCGGGCGATTCCGCAGCACGTGCGCGAAGGCGCCTATGCCTGCGGCGCCACGCAGTGGCAGGTGGTCACGCGACCATCTGCTGCCCTATGGCATGCCGGGCATCCTGACCGGCGTGATCATCGCGCTGTCGCGCGGCGATCGGCGAGACGGCGCCGATCATCACCATCGGCGCGCTGACCTTCATCGCCTTCCTGCCGCCGGTGCCGTTCACGGGCGATCCGCCGGCCGGTCTGTTCGACTGGCTGTTCTCGCCTTTCACGGTGATGCCGATCCAGATCTTCAACTGGACGTCGCGGCCCGACCCGGCGTTCCACCAGAACGCCGCCGCCGCCAGCTTCGTGCTGGTCTTCATGACGCTGGGCATGAACGCCGTCGCGATCTGGCTGCGCTACCGCCTGCGCAAGAACATCAAATGGTGACCCGCCGACTGACCGCATACGCCATCACGCTGCCCGAACGGCCGCCCACGCTGAAGGCCGAATCGAAGAACCTCGACTTCTACTACGGCTCGTTCCAGCGCGCTCAAGAGCGTGTCGATGCCGGTGTACGAGCACAAGGTCACCGCGCTGATCGGCCCGAGCGGCTGCGGCAAGAGCACCTACTTGCGCTGCTTCAACCGCATGCACGATCTCTACCCCGGCAACCGCTACGAGGGCAGCATCGATCTGCACCCTGATCAGGTGAACGTGCTGCATCCGTCGGTGGATCCGATCGAGGTGCGAATGCGCGTCTCGATGGTGTTCCAGAAGCCCAACCCGTTTCCCGAAATCGATCTTCGAGAACGTGGCCTACGGGTTGCGCGTGCGCGGCGAGAAGTCGCGCAGCTTCCTGGAAGACAAGGTCGAAGCGGCGCTCAAGGACGCCGCACTTTGGGACGAGGTGAAGGACCGACTCGACGAGGTCGCGGTCAACCTGTCAGGCGGCCAGCAGCAGCGGCTGTGCATCGCCCGATCGCTCGCCACCGATCCCGAAGATCCTGCTGTTCGACGAGCCCACGTCGGCGCTGGATCCGATCGCCACGGGCAGCATCGAGGAGCTGATCAGCGCGATCAAGAACCAGGTGACGATCCTGATCGTGACCCACAACATGCAGCAGGCGGCCCGCGTCTCGGACTTCGTAGCCTACATGTACCTCGGCGAGCTGATCGAGTTCGGCGAAACGCGCGAGATCTTCATGAAGCCCAAGCGCCGCGAAACCGAGGACTACATCACCGGCCGCTTCGGATGACAATGCCGACACCGGTGGGATTTGCCATGACCGAGAAACACCTTTCTACACAGTTCGATGCCGAGCTGACCGACATCTCCGCGCGCGTGCTCGAGATGGGCGGCCTGGTCGAGTCGCAGGTGGCGCAGGCCGTCTACGCACTGACCACGTTCAGCGGCGACGTGGCCACGCAGGTGCTGGAGCAGGAGCAGCGGGTCAATGCGATGGAAGTCGAGATCGACCGCGACCTGTCCACCATCATCGCGCGGCGCCAGCCGACCGCGCGCGACCTGCGCCTGCTGATCGCCGTGTCCAAGACGATCGGCAACCTGGAGCGCATCGGCGACGAGGCGGCTCGCATCGCGCGCACCGTGCAGCGCTTGCTCAACGCCGGCGTTTCCAGCCGCATGCGATTGCCGGTGGCCGACTTGCAGTTCGAATCCGAGCTGGCGACGCGCCAGCTGCGCAAGGTGCTCGATGCGTTCGCGCGCCTCGACGTCGAGGCCGCGCTCGAGGTGTTGAAGCAGGATGACCAGATCGATCGCGAATTCGACGGCCTGATGCGCAAGCTGATCACCTACATGATGGAAGACCCACGCACCATTTCGGCTAGCATTGATTTGGTTTTCGTGGCCAAGGCGATCGAGCGCGTGGGCGACCATGCGAAGAACCTGGCCGAGGTGATCATCTACATCGTGAAGGGCGCCGACGTGCGCCACAACACGCCCGAGGCCGTGGCGTCGATGATGCGCTGACATGGCGGTTTCATGAGTCGCATCCTGGTTGTCGAAGACGAGATCGCGATTGCCGAGCTGATCGCCCTCAACCTGCGCCATGCAGGGCATGAGGTGTCGATCGCGGTCAACGCCGAACAGGCGGGTGCCGAGGTCGACGCGGTGCTGCCCGATCTGGTGGTGCTCGATTGGATGCTGCCGGGGCATTCGGGCCTGGCGCTTGCGCGCCGCTGGCGCGCCGACGCGCGCACCCAGGGCCTGCCGCTGATCATGCTCACCGCGCGCGGCGAAGAGAGCGACAAGATCGCCGGCCTCGACGCCGGCGCGGACGACTACCTCACCAAGCCGTTCTCGACGCAGGAGCTGATGGCACGCATCCGCGCCGTGCTGCGACGCAAGGCGCCCGAGGCGCTCGACGAGGCGGTGACGGTGGGCCATCTCAAGGTCGATCCGGCGACGCGGCGCGTGATCGCGGGCGAGCAAGAGCTGCGGCTGGGCCCCACCGAGTTCAAGCTGCTCCATTTTCTGGTCACGCATCCGGAGCGTGTGCACAGCCGCAAGCAATTGCTCGATCGCGTGTGGGGCGACCACGTGTTCATCGAAGAGCGCACGGTCGACGTGCACGTGAAGCGCCTGCGCGACGCACTGGCACCGGCTCGCTGCGCATCGATGGTGGAGACGGTGCGGGGTGTGGGCTATCGTCTGGTCAAACCATCGAACTCGTTGGTGACACCGTAGGCGTACAGCGCTCATGATGGTCTGGCTGCTGCCCCGTGTGTTTGCGGCGCTGGCCGTGGCCGCCTTCGGGGGGACGATCGGCTATTTGATCGGTGATGCCTTCGGCTCGCACCGCCCATCCTGGGCATTCGTGGGTGCGTTCGTCGGCGTCGCATTGGTCGTGACCTACGACTTGCTGCGCGCGCGCCCGTTGTTGCTGTGGCTGCGCGGCCCGCAGACACAGGGCGCGCCACGCAACGCAGGCTTCTGGGGCGAGATGGCGTATCGCGTCGAGCGCGCGCTGCGCAGCCGCGAGCAGGAACTTGAACAAGAGCGCCGGCGCCTGACGCAGCTGCTGTCGGCCATCGACGCGTCGCCGAACGGCGTGATCCTGATCGACGACGACGAGCGCATCGAATGGTGCAACGCCACCGCGGCCGACCACCTGGGCATCGACCCGGTACGTGACCTTCGGCAGCGCGTGACCAACCTCGTGCGCGCGCCCGCGTTCGTGGCGCACCTGCAGTCGCGGCGTGCGGACCAGGCGGTCACGTTCTCGTCGCCGGGCCGGCCGGGCACGCTGTCGGTGTGGGTGCGGCCCTACGGTGACGAAGGCCACCGGCTGCTGCTGACGCAGGACATCACCGAACGCCTGCGCACCGACGAGATGCGGCGCGACTTCGTGGCCAACGTGTCGCACGAGATCCGCACGCCGCTCACCGTGCTTGCAGGATTCGTCGACACGATGAACCAGATCGAACTCACCGAGAGCGAGCGGCGTCGGGTGCTCACTCTGATGACCGAGCAGGCCGGGCGCATGCGCGCGCTGCTGGATGATCTGCTGCTGCTGGCGCAGCTCGAAAGCGGTCCGCGTCCACCGGTGGATCGCTGGGTCGAGATCGAGCCTCTGATGAAGCGGTTGCAGGCCGATGCGCACACGCTGTCGGCCGGGCGGCACACGCTGCAGTTCGAGGGCGGCGTTGGCGCCGCGATCGCAGGCGCCGAACCCGAGTTGTTCGGCGCGATGCTGAATCTGGTGGTCAATGCCGTGCGCTACACGCCGGCGGGCGGCACGATCCGCGTCGGCTGGCAGCATCGCACGCAAGGCGGTGGCGTGTTCGAGGTGCGCGACACCGGCGTGGGCATCGCGCGCGAGCATCTGGCGCGGCTGGGGGAGCGCTTTTATCGGGTGGACGATGGCCGCTCGCGCAGCACCGGCGGCACCGGTTTGGGATTGGCCATCGCCAAGCACACCGTGCAGCGGCACGGCGGCGAAATGCAGGTCGAAAGCGAGCCGGGCAAGGGCTCGACGCTTTCGCCTGGTGTTTCCGCCGGCGCGTGTGCAACAGCGCAGCGCCGAAGCCGCCGAGCCGCTCAGCGCCGAAACACGCCGGTGATCTCGTCGCGGTCGGTTGGCCGCCGCTCCAGCGCGACGGTCTGCCAGCCGGGTGGCGGCAGCGGGGGATTGGCCAGCGTGCCGGCCTTGACCCAGATCGGGCATTCGCCGCCTGCCGCCTCGGGGCGTGCGTCGACGCGCCAGCGGCCGTGGTACTCGAGCGCGGCTGTCAGTGCACGCGGCAAGCCCGGCGCGGCGATGCACACGTCGCCCGGTATGTGCCTCTTCAGGAGCTCCACGTGCGCGCGGTAGCTGCGCGCGTAGTTGAGCGGCGGCAGCCACAAGGTCATGGCCAGGTTCCATGCCAGCACCACGCCGCCAGCGGGCAGCACCAGGCTGCGCCAGATCGCCGCCTGGTGGCGCGCTGTGCGCCAGCGCACCACCCACAGCCACGCCGCGGTGGCCGCGATCGCCGTGATCAGCGCCAGCCACGCGAACTGTGGTTTGAAGCCGGGCGCGAGCTTGGCCACGTTGGCCGCCACTTTGGCCGGCACGCCGGCTTGCATCGCGATGTAGATGAGCCACACGCCGAGCGCCAGCAGGGTGAAGAAGAACACCGAGAACCAGTCGACCGCCGAACCGGTGCTGCGGCGCAGGGTCGGCAGCGCAAACGCGGCCAGCACGGCCACGCCGGGCAGGCCGAGCAGTAGCGCGCGGTCGGAGCCGCCCATGGCCAGGCTCGCCACCAGGCCGCTGATCAGCACGGTCAGCGGGATCGACAGGTGCCGCCGCGTCAGGTGATCGCGCCATCGCCACAGCGCCCACAGCGCCAGCAGCCAAGCGGGCCACAGGAACCACAGCCACTGTCGGGCCACGTGCAGCAGCTGCCGCACCGAGATCGGCGGCGTGACACGCCAGGCCCACTGGTCGAGCACCAATGCGGCCACGCAGGCGAGTGCGGTGGCCGCCGCCACCCACCAGGCAAATCGCCGCATGACCTCGTGGTGCGAACGCGCGCAGACCACGACGCCGGCGATGCCCAGCGCGGCAGCGATCGTGGGTGCGCCGCTGCACGCCAGCGCGGGCAATGCCAGCAAGATGGCCACGCGCGCGCGCGCCAGGTGAAATGTCGCCACCGCGAGCGACCACTGCACCGTGGCCACCGCAGCCAGCTGGGCCAACTCGGGCGTCGTTTCGTGCCCGAGTTGCAGCAGGCCCAGCGTCGCGATCAGCGCCAGGATGGTCGCGTCGGCGATCGCGCGTGCGTAGTCCACCGCCTGGGCCTCGCCACCGAACGCGAACGGCAGCGGCTGCGCCGCCTCGGTGCGTGCGAGCGCGAAGCTGCCGTACCAAACTGCCACCATCGTCGCCGTGAGCAGCAGCGCAAACGGGACGCGCACGGCCAGCTCCGGATCGAGCCACGGCGTGGTCAGTGCGATGAAGGCGGCGCCGATCCAGTGCGGCAGGTGCGCCGCATCGGTCGGCACGCCGCCCAGCGCCGGCGTGAGCCAGGAGGTTCGGCCCTCGGCCATCGCCAGCATCTGGCCGAAAGCCGTCAGGTCGGCGTTCTTCCATGGATCACGCCCGAACACGCCGGGCAGCACGTAGGCCGCGCACAGCAACAGCAGCGCGAGCCGCGGCAGCGGGCGCGCGGCGTCACTCGTGACCAGGGCCGGAATCGGGGCGCTCACGGTTCCATCATGCCGTAGCGACTTCGGCGCAGCTCCGACGGACGCCGTCGCACAAACAAAAAGGCAGCCGAAGCTGCCTTGATGCGGAGCGTGCGAGGCTCACTTCTTGAGGCCGACGCGCGCAAACTTGTTGCGGAACTTCTCGACGCGGCCGCCGAGGTTGTCGATGCTCTTTTGCGTGCCGGTGTAGAACGGGTGCGACTCGCTGGTGGTCTCGAGCTTCACCAGCGGCAGCTCGCGGCCATCGTCCATCTTGATCGTCTCTTTCGTCTGCAAGCAGGAACGGGTGACGAACTTGAAGCCGTTGGACAGGTCCACGAAGCAGATTTCGCGGTATTCGGGGTGGATGCCTTGTTTCATCGGATGCTCGGTGAGTGCGGGAGCCACACGCGACCCTCGGGTGCGTGCACTTTCCGGTTTTGGGAGGCGGCGATTATAGCGGGTGGCCGGTTCGTCCACGGGCTCGCAGAGCTCGCCTCGGTTCGGCAGGCGTTCACGAGTCCGCAGGGAGTGAGTGCCGCGGCTCCAAGCCGACCTGCGTCGGCTTGGACGGCACGAACGCTCGACGCGTCTCGCGTCGGGCCGACAGCCTCACCCACCCCTTCGCATCATGTCGAAAAAGTCCAGGTTGTTCTTGCTGGCCTTCATCTTGTCGAGGATGAACTCCATCGCCTCGATCTCGTCCATCGGGTACAGCAGCTTGCGCAGGATCCAGGTCTTTTGCAGGATCTCGGGCTTGAGCAGCAGCTCCTCGCGGCGCGTGCCGCTCTTGTTGAGCAGGATCGACGGGTAGACGCGCTTTTCCGACATGCGGCGATCGAGGTGGATCTCGCAGTTGCCGGTGCCCTTGAACTCCTCGTAGATCACTTCGTCCATCTTGGAGCCGGTGTCGATCAGCGCCGTGCCGATGATGGTCAGCGAGCCGCCTTCCTCCACGTTGCGCGCGGCGCCGAAGAAGCGCTTGGGGCGCTGCAGCGCGTTGGCATCGACACCGCCGGTGAGCACCTTGCCGGAGCTGGGCAGCACGTTGTTGTAGGCACGCGCCAGGCGGGTGATCGAGTCGAGCAGGATCACCACGTCCTTCTTCAGTTCGACCAGGCGCTTGGCGCGCTCGATCACCATCTCGGCCACCTGCACGTGGCGCGCGGCCGGCTCGTCGAAGGTGGAGCTGATGACCTCGCCGCGCACGGTGCGGATCATCTCGGTCACTTCTTCGGGCCGCTCGTCGACCAGCAGCACGATCAGGTGCACGTCGGGGTAGTTGGCGACCACCGCGTGCGCGAGGTGCTGCATCATGATCGTCTTGCCGCTCTTGGGCTGTGACACCAGCAGCGCGCGCTGGCCTTTGCCGATCGGCGCGATCAGGTCGATGATGCGGCAGGTGATGTTCTCTTCGGCCTTGATCTCGCGTTCGAGCCTGAACTGCTCCTTCGGGAACAGCGGCGTCAGGTTCTCGAACATGATCTTGTGCTTGCTCTCCTCGGGCGTCAGGTCGTTGACCTTGTCGACCTTGACGAGCGCGAAGTAGCGCTCGCCGTCCTTGGGCACCCGCACTTCGCCCTCGACCATGTCGCCGGTGTGCAGGTTGAAGCGGCGGATCTGGCTCGGTGACAGGTAGATGTCGTCGGTGCTCGCCATGTAGCTGGTGTCGATCGAGCGCAGGAAGCCGAAGCCGTCGGGCAGCACCTCGAGCACGCCGTCGCCGAACACCTGCTCGCCGCCTTTGGCGCGCTTCTTCATGATCGCGAACATCAGCTCCTGCTTGCGCATGCGAGCGACGTTTTCGATCTCCAGTTCTTCGCCCATCTTGATGAGCGCCGAGACGTGGAGCGCCTTCAGTTCGGACAGATGCATTCGTTCAACCAGGTGCGTGAGAGTCGGGCCCGATGCCACGGGCACGCGAACGGAGTGTCCGGCCGTGGTCCGAGAGCGTCATCGCTCGCACGTGGCAAGCGAACCTTGAAGCATCGGGGTTGGGGCCGGAACCACGCGCTGCATGGAATGCGCGTGGCGGCAATTCTGTGGCGGCTACGTCAGCCGGGGTTTGCCCGGCTGGCCCGCAATGGCGCGATTATAGATGACCGTCGAGAAACGCGGTCAACTGCGACTTCGACAGGGCGCCGACCTTGGTGGCGGCGAGCTGGCCATCCTTGAACAGCATGAGCGTGGGGATACCCCGAATGCCGAACTTGGCCGGCACGTCCTGGTTCTCGTCGACGTTCATCTTGGCGATCTGCAGGCGACCGGTGTAGTCCTTCGCCGCCTCGTCGAGGATGGGCGCGATCATCTTGCACGGCCCGCACCACTCTGCCCAATAGTCGACCAGCACAGGCTTGTCGGACTTCAGCACATCGGTATCGAACGACGCATCGGACACGTGTTTGATCAGTTCGCTGCTCATAAGCTCTCCTGAATCGGCAGACGCACGACCGTGGAATGCGTGAGCATTCTGGCATATCAGGGTTGACCTTGCCGGCGGCGGCACAATGCGGTTTGCCTATGACAACGATCGTTTCGCACGTGTTGGCGCCGGGCGTGCAGCCGGCCGACATGTGGCGCGCTGTCGCACAGGCCACGCATGCTTGGCTCGACGAACAGCATCTTGCGGTGGCGGACGCTGTCGTCCTGTTGCCGTTTGCCGACCTGCTGACGCCGGCGCGTCGCGCGTTTGCCGAACGATCGTTGTGGATGCCGCGCCTGCATACGGCGCGCACATTGGCCGCGGCGCTCGGACCCCCAGTGGCACGTGCGGCGGGTGAGCTGACCGGCGACGGAGCCATCGATCGGGTCACCGCGCGCGAACTCTTGCGCAAACAGGCGTGGGCACGCGAGTGGCATCAGCGCGATGCACACGGCTTCGACGCGGCCCTGCAGCGCCTCGTTCACACGGCACATGCGCTGCGCAGGCATGCCGATGCGATGGCGCCCGGGGAGCGCGCGGCGTGGTTCGTGCGTGCCCGCAAGCAGGTCGGCGCCGGCAGCGGCACAGGTGGGACGCAGCGCTTGCTGCTGCGACTGGCAATCGAGTGGGCCGCGCTGGCGGGCGCCGCCGACACCGACCGCTTGTTTGCACACAAGCCATCGGCCTGGGTGGCGTTGACGTTGGGCGGCGACGACGCGTTCACGGGCCACTTGCTGAGCCTCGCCGCCGCCGACGGCGTGCCGGTGCTGGCGTTGTCGGCCGACCCAGCCGCGACCGACCCGTTCGATGCGTGGCCCGAACACTGCATGCTGACGACCGAGGCCGCCGAGGATGCCGAAGGCGAGGCGATGGCCGCGGCCGCGCAGGTGGCGCAGCACTTGCGTGACGGCGTAACGCCGATCGCATTGGTCGCGCAAGACCGGGCGCTGGTGCGGCGCGTGCGCGCGTTGCTCGAGCGCTTGCAGATTGGTGTGGTCGACGAAACCGGTTGGTCGCTTGCGACGACCCGCGCCGGTGGGCATGCCACCGCGGCACTGCGCGCGGTGCGTGCGGCCAGCGCATCGGACGACGCGCTCGACTGGCTGAAAGCCGATCTCGACGAGGGCCGATCGGATGCGTTGGCGATTCTCGAGAAGGTATGGCGCGGTCAACGTGTGAGCGAGGCGGTGCGCGATCGCGCCGAGACGCTGTGGCAACACGAGCGCGCCCGGCTCGATGCCTTTGCCCGCCCGCGGCGCCGTGCACTTGCCGACTGGCTGCAAGCGTTCGACGCGCTGTTGTTTGGCGCGCCGCATGGCGCGGCGCGGCGCGACGACGATGCTGGGATTCAACTGCGCCGCGCGCTGCGCATGGGCGACACCGGGCGCGATGACGACGCGGCCTGGTCTGCGGCGCGTGCGTCCAATTGCAGCCTCGACGAGTTCTCGCAATGGGTCGAAGCCACGCTGGAGCAGGCGAGCTTTGTGCCGGGCACCGAGGTGGCCGTGGCTGCCGTGGTGATCACGCCGCTGTCGCGCGCGATCGGGCGCGACTTCGCGGCCGCGGTGCTGCCCGGCGGGGACGAACTGCGCCTCGGCACGCTGCCCAACGAACCCGGGCTGCTCGACGAAGCATCACGCAAGGCCCTGGGTCTGCCGGACCGCGCGGCGCGCCGGCGACGCGCGGCGTTGGCATTCGTGCAACTGCTGCGGCTGCCGCGTGTGGCCTTGTTGCACCGTCGTGCCGACGGCGATGAGTTGCTCTCGGTCAGTCCTTGGGTGGAACGGCTGCGCCTGGCACGCGTAAGGCGCGGCGCTGCGCCGCCACTGGCGATAGCGACGCCGATGGCGCGGCGCACCGTGTGGGCCGTTCCGGTGCCACATCCACGACCGACACCCGGTGCGGCGTTGCCGGCGTCGTGGAGCGCGAGCGCGGTCGAAGCGCTTCGACAGTGCCCATACCGTTTCTTCAGCCGGGCGGTGCTGCAGCTGTCGGAGGCCGACGAACTCGACGACGACGCCGACAAGCGCGATGCCGGCCGCTGGCTGCACAGCACACTCGAGCGCTTCCATGTCGCACGCGGCGCGCAGCGGCGTTCGGTCGCGGACGACACGGCGGCGCTTCGGCTCGCCGGCCACGACACCCTGGCCGCCCTGGTCGAGGCCCATGAGGTGTCCGACGAGGCGATGCTGCCGTTCACCGCCGCCTGGCCGGCCCTCGCAACGCGCTACGTGCGCTGGCTGCACGAAGAAGAACACAAGGGCTGGTCGTTCGATGCGGCCGAGGTGCGCATCGACATGCCGCAGGTCGAAGGCGCAACGTTGCGCCTGCACGGCCGCATCGACCGCATCGACCGGGGCCCTGGCGGCGCGGCGGTGCGCCTGATCGACTACAAAACCAACTCCAAGGAGGCGCTGCGCAGCAAGGTGCGGCAGCCGCTGGAAGACACGCAGCTCGCGGTCTACGCGGCCCTGCAGTCGGCGCACGACGAGGGCCGCCACGAAGTGCGAGCCAGCTACCTGGCGCTCGATGACGACGAAGCGGTGTGCGAAGTCGAACATCCCGACGTGCTCAGCAGCGCGCAGCGCCTGGTGCAGGAGCTGACCCGGGAGCGCCAGCGCATCGAGGCGGGCGCTGCGCTGTTGGCGCTCGGCGAGAGCCCGGTGTGCGACATCTGCGAAGCGCGCGGCCTGTGCCGCCGTGATCACTGGGCCGAGCTTGACGAGGAGCCCGATGGTGCGCCCTGAGCCTGCCTACCGGGCCGACGGTCACGCCTGCTCCGAAGCAGAGTTCTATGCGCTCGCGTGCGAGCCCGCGCGCAGTGCCATCGTCGAAGCCTGCGCCGGGGCTGGCAAGACCTGGCTGCTGGTGTCGCGCATCCTGCGCGCGTTGCTGGAGGGCGCCGAACCTGGCGAGATCCTGGCGATCACCTTCACGCGCAAGGCGGCTGCCGAGATGCGCATGCGCCTGCACGATTGGCTGCGCGATTTTGCAGCAGCGACGGACGCCGAGCGTGCGGTCGAGCTGCAGCGGCGCGGGCTCAACGTGCTGCAGGCCGAAATTCAGGCGCCCGCGCTGGCTGCATTGCATGGTCGTGTGTTGGCGGCGGGGCAGGAGGTGCAAGTTCACACCTTCCATGCCTGGTTCGCGCAGCTGCTGCGCGTGGCACCGTTGGAGGTGCTGGACGGGCTCGGCGTGCATCCGGCGATGGCGTTGATCGAGGAGGTGGACGACCAGTTCGGTGAACTGATGCGGCGCTTCCAGCGCCAGGTGCTCGACACGCCGACCTTGCTGGACGACTACCGCGCGCTGATCGAGCGACACGGTCGGCGCGGTCTGGAGCGCTGGCTGCGCGCGGCCATCGACAAGCGGCTGGAGATCGAACGCGCAGACGCGCGCCAGCATCTGATCGATGCGGTGCCGGGTGCAGCACAGCAGTGGCCCGAATGCGCCACTTACGTGCACCCGGTCGAGCGCATCACGTGCGACCGCATGCTGCTGCGTCTGCTCGGCAACGCCGCCGACGGGCTCGGCCGGAGCAACGGCAAGACCGACCGCGACGCCGCTGCGGCTCTGTCGGCGGCGTTGGCACAGAGTGATCCACGCGCCGCGCTCAAGCAGGTGCGCAAGGCCTTGTTCACCGACAAGGGACCGCCGCGCAAGTTGAGCGCCTCGAGCGCGCTCGAGGCGGCGGTCGATGCCGTGCTGCGCCTGGAAGCCCAGGTGGCACAGCAAGACGCGCACGAGGACCACCGTCGCATGGTGCGGCTGAGCCGCGTACTCCTCGAGTCCTGGCGCGCGCTGAAGCGCGAGCGCGCCCTGATCGACATGCAGGACCTCGAACGTTGCGCGTTGGCGATGCTGTCCGATCCTGCGGTGGCGGGCTGGGTGCAGCAGCGCCTCGATGCGCGGTTGCGCCACGTGTTGATCGACGAATTCCAGGACACCAGCAATCTGCAGTGGCAGGCGCTCCTGGGGTGGTTGTCGTCATATGCCGGCGCCGGCGGCGGCAACAGCGGGCAGCGTCCGCTTTCGGTGTTCATCGTTGGCGACCCCAAGCAGAGCATCTACCGCTTTCGCGGCGCCGAACCGCGGGTGTTCGAAGCGGCGCGCACCTTTGTCGTGGAAGGTCTCGCGGGCCATGATCTGGCGTGCAACCACACGCGGCGCAACGCGCCCACCGTGGTGCGCGCAGTCAACGCGGTGTTCGGGCAGGCGGTGGCGGCGGGGGAGTTCGACGGCTTTGTCGCGCACAGCACGCAGCGGACGGATGACCTTCCGGGTCACGTGTGGCATGCACCCGATCCGCCCGGCGAGGAGCGTGCCGCCGCAGCGCGTCGCACCGAGTGGCGCGATTCGCTGACCGAGCCGCGCCACGAAGCGAGGGAGGCGCGCGCGCAGGACGAGGCGCGGCGGGTTGCGGCCGGTGTGCGCCAGCTGATCGGCCAAGGCGTGGCGGCGGGCGATGTGATCGTGCTGGCTCGCCGGCGCATCACGCTGGCCTGGATCGCCGAGGCGTTGCATGCGCTGCATGTTCCCTGCGTGGCCGCCGAGGAGTTGCGACTGGCCGACGTGATCGAGGTGAACGACCTGGTCGCCGTGCTCGACGTTCTGGTGTCGCACGGCAACGACCTCGCACTGGCGCACGCCTTGAAGAGCCCACTGTTCGGCGCCAACGACGCCGAACTGCTCGCTCTGTCGCAGCGGGTCATCCGCCACGCCGCAGCCGGGTGGTGGAGCGCGCTGATGGCCTGGCACGACGCGCCGCCGGCACTGCAGCGTGCACGCGCGCTGCTCGCGCAATGGTCCGACGATGCCCGTCGTCTGCCGCCGCACGATCTGCTCGATCGCGTGGTGCACCAGGGCGACTTGATGGCCCGCCTGGCGGCCGCGGTGCCGGCCGACCGCCGCGTCGGCGCCCTGGCCGCGGTCAACGCCCTGATCGCGCTGTCGCTGTCGCTCGAGGGCGGTCGGCACGCCAGCGTGTACCGCTTCGTGCGCGCGCTGCGTCAGCGTGCGCTGGGCGTGAAGGCGCCGGCGCGCAGCGACGCGGTGCAACTGATGACGATCCATGCGGTCAAGGGGCTCGAGGCGCGCTGTGTCTGGGTGGCGGATGCCGATGCGCAGGACACCCACGGATCCGAGCCCGGTGTGCTGGTGGATTGGCCGGTCGAGCAGGATGCGCCTCGCCGCGTCGCGTTCGTGGCCGACATGGCGTCGCCGTGTACGTCGTTGGTCGATCTGCAGGCGCGCGAGGAGCTCGCCGCGCAGCGCGAGGAACTCAATGCGCTGTATGTCGCGATGACGCGCGCGCGCGAGATGCTGCTGTTCAGCCGCACGCCGCCACGCCGCAGCGCGGGCATCGGTTGGTGGTCGCGGGTGCTGCCGCACAGCCAGGGATTTGAGATGATGACGTCGGCGCCAGGTGTCGCAGCTGGAGGCGATGGACCCATCGTCGTGCTGCAGCTGCCGGACTCGGTTCCGCCTGTTGCAGCGGCGCCGGCTGTGGCGCCGCGTGTGCCGCCGCCGTATGGGGCGCGCCTCGGCCGCGCCGTGCATCGAGCGCTGCAGTGGGCCGCGGCCGGCTCGACCGACCATGCGGCGCTCGCCGCCGCCGCGGTCGCCGAGTTCGAACTGCCGTCGTCGGCCGCCGGCGCCGTGGCCGACTACGCGCGCGCGATTCGGAACAGCGCCGTGTTGCGGCGCTTTTTCGATCCAGATCAGTTCAGCTGGAGCGCGGACGAGTTTGATGTCGTTCACGACGGCACGCTGCTGCGCCTGGACCGGATCGTTCGATTCGGCTCCGCGCGCGACGCGCATTGGTGGGTGCTCGACTACAAGCTGGCACTCGACGCTGCCGCTGACCCGATGCTGCGCCAGCAACTCGAACGCTACCGTGCCGCCGTGCAATTGTTGGCAGATGGCGCGCCGGTGCACGCCGCCATCGTCACCGGCGACGGCGGCTTGCACGAGTTGCACGCCGAGGGCCTGACCGGATCCGAATAACCCGGCGCTTGCCGGCCACTTTGGGCGATCGCGGCCGCGGTGCATTGGGTTCAATCGGGTGCAAGAGCGACCCTGGGGGTCGCGCGAGTTGCCTTTCCTGTGCCGATGCCTCCGCCCGATTCCGCTTCCGACGCGAAACGAAGTGCCGCCCAACCCGCGGCTTCGCCGTCGTTCGGCCCGTTCAAGCTGCAGCGCCTGCTCGGCAAGAGCGCGCAGACGCTGGTGTGGCTGGCGAACGATCCTCGGGTCGACGCCGAACGCGTGCTGGTGATGCCGCGCGCGCAAGCCGCCGATGCCGTGCACTTGCAGCGCCACGTGCAGGCGTTGCGCAAGGCCACCCGTGTCGCGCATCCCGGCCTGGCGCCGGCGGTGGAAGTCGGCGAGCACGACCGCTGGCCCTACATCGTCTACGAGCGTGGCGACAGCAGCACGCTGACCGAACGGGTGGCATCGCAGGGCGTGCCGGCGTTGGACGCCGCGGGTTGGAGCGTGCAGGTGCTCGATGGCCTGGCGTTTGCGCACGAGGCCGGGCTGGCGCATCGCGACCTGCAAGCCACGATGGTGTTGATCGACGAAACCGGCCACGCGCGACTGCTGGGCCTGGAAGCCGCCGCCGTGCCTCACGATGCGCAGGCGACACAGGCCGAGCCGACGCACAGCGTGACCGGCTTGCAGGCACAGCGGCGCGATGCCGAACGCGATGTGCTCGCGTTCGGCCTGGTGATGCACTACGCGCTCACCGGCCAGCATGCGCTGGAGCAGACCGACACGGCAGCGGCCATGTCGTTGATGCCGCCGCAGGGTCGCGAAGTGGTGCGCCTGCCATGGACCACGGCACGGCCGCTGCCCGAGGCGCTGCGCGTCATCGCCAATCGCGCGACCGATCGCCAGGAGCGACACCGCTATCACAGCGCGCGCACCCTGGCGCGTGCGCTGGAAGGCTGGATCCAGGCCGAAGAAGCCGCCGACGGCGGCCCGTTGGCATTGCTGGCCGACCGCCTGCGCAGCAACGGCGCGCTGCCGTCGCTGCCGGGCGCGGCACGCCGCGCCGCGCGCTTGGCAATGATGGAGCGCGAGCGCACCAACGAGCTGGCCGAGATCGTGCTGCAGGATCCGGCGCTGACTTTCGAGTTGCTGCGTGCGGTCAATACCGCCGAGGTGCGCGGCGCGATGATCGCCGGCAGCGGACCGGTGCTGACGATGCGTCGCGCGATCGCGATGGTGGGTCTCGATGGCGTGCGCCGGGCGGCCCTGTCGCTGCGCGACTGGCCGGGCCCGCTGGGCAGTGGCGCGGCGGCGCAACTGGAGCGCGCGATCGAACGCGCGCAGCGGGGTGCCCGCATCGCGCAGTTGCTTCGCCCACCCGGCTACGACGCCGAGGTGGTGCACCTCGTGGCCCTGCTGCAGGGCCTGGGCCGTCTGGTCACGCACTACCACTTTCCAGAAGAGGCGGCGCAGATCGATCGCCTGATGCAGCCGGAGCCTTCGCAGGAAGAGGGCAAGGCGGAGGAACCCGGCATGAGCGAAGAGAGCGCGTCGCTCGCCGTGCTTGGGGTCGAGGTCGATGCGCTCGGTGCCGCGGTCGCCCGCCATTGGGGCCTCGACGAATCGGTGCTGCACATGATCCGCCGCTTCGGCCTGCGCACTGCCGTGCGCGCGATCGAAAACGACGACGACATGCTTCGCGCAACGGCCAGCTGCGCCAACGAAGTGGTCGATGCGTTGCACCAGACGGCGCGCCAAAGCACGGCTGCGCTGCAGCGCGTGGCCCAACGTTATGCACGCGCGCTCAACCTGACCCTGCGCGACCTGCAGATGGCGGCACAAGGCCAGTCGCCGCACGACAGGTCCGATGACCGCGACGGCCCGCGTTCGACCTGGCACGCCGCATGAATGCACCCGATCGCGCGTCTGCGCTGGCCCGTCCGCACGCACACGCAGCAGGGGTGCGAGTCGGCCGGTTCGTGCTCATCGACACCCTGGGCCGCGGTGCACAGGCCACCGTCTGGCGGGCGCAAGACGAACGGCTCGACCGCGAGGTGGCGCTGAAGCTGCTGCTGCCCGGCGCCGAAGCCATCTCGGTGAACCAGTGGTTGCACGAGGCACGCGCCGTCAGCCGCTTGTCGCACCCGAACATCGTGCCGGTATTCGAGGCCGACGATGCCGATGGCCAGCCCTATCTCGTGTTCGAGCTCGTGCGCGGCCGCACGTTGGCCGAGGCGTTGCGCGCCGGCGGCGCGATGCCGGCGCGTGCGGCGGTCACGCTGCTGCGCGGCGTGCTGGAGGCGCTGCGTGCCGCGCATGCGCAAGGCATCGTTCACCGCGACCTGAAGCCGTCGAACATCCTGCTCGACCCTGATGGACGGGCGCGCGTGATGGACTTCGGCATCGCGGCGCGCGTCTCGGACGGTGTGGGCCACATCTGCGGCACGCCCGGCTACATGTCGCCCGAGGCTGCACAAGGCACCGCGCCAACGCCGACGATGGATGTGTTCGCGGCCGGCATGATCCTAGGCGAGCTGCTCACCGGCAAACGACTGCTGCAGGAGCGCGACCCGCATCGCGCCCTTCACCGCACGATCCACGAAGACGTGGTGCTGCCCGAGTCCGAGGCGATCGACGCCGGATTGCGCGCCATCGTGCAGCGCGCCGTCGCGCGCGCTCCTGGCGCGCGTTTCGAAGGCGCCGGTGCGCTGGTCGTGGCGCTCGATGCGTGGATCAAGGCCACGGACGGGCCCGCCGGCGCGCCGGTGTCGAACGGCACGCTGGACTTCCTGTTGCGCCGCATGCGCCACAAGAGCGACTTTCCCGCGCTGTCCGATGCGGTGGTGCGCATCCAGCGCGTCGCTGCGTCCGACAACGAAAGCCTGAACAGCCTGGCCGCCGAGATCCTGAAGGACGTGGCACTGACGCACAAGCTGCTGCGGCTGGTGAACAGCGCGTCGTTTCGCCATGCCGGCGGCGGCACGATCTCGACGGTGTCGCGTGCGATCGCGCTGGTGGGTTTCGCCGGCGTGCGCAACATGGCGCTGTCGTTGGTGCTGCTCGACCACATGAACGACAAGCAGCACGCAGGTCAACTGAAGGAACAGTTCCTGTGCGCGCTGATGGCCGGCCAGTTGGCGAGCGAGCTCACGCTGCAAGCGCGCGAATCGGAAGAGTCCTACCTGGGTGCGATGTTGCACAACCTGGGACGCTTGCTGACCGAGTTCTATCTGCCGGAGGAGGCACTTGCGATCCGCGAGGAGCTGCGACCCCATGCGGCGCGGCTGGGCGATGCCGCGCCCTCTGCCGAGCAGGCTTCGCAGCGCGTGCTGGGATTGAGCTTTCAGCAGTTGGGTGTCGGCGTGGCGCGTGCGTGGGGTTTGCCAGAGACGCTGCAGCAGTGCATGCGCACGCCCGAGGGTGATGCGCCCACGCGGCGCATCGAGTCGGGCAACGAGCGATTGCGCTGGGTGGCCCGGGTGTGCAACGAGATGGCCGAGGCGGTGCTGCGCGGCGGCGATGCAGCGGGCGGTGCGACGCCCGAAACGCTGGCGTCGCGGTATGCCACGGCCCTCGGCGTATCGCCGCGGCAGATGACCCAGGCGGTCGAAGCGTCGCGACGCAAGCTGCGGGAGCTGGCCGATGCGATGGGGCTGCGCTTGGCAAGCGACTCACCGGCGCGGCGCTTGATCGAACACACGCCGAGCATGCCCACGCCCGCAGCCCTGGCCTCGACCGCCGCGCAGGCAGCGGACGCAGCACGCGACGCTGCCACCATGGTGATGCCGCGCGTTGAGACCGTGCCGCCGGCACATCCGCCGGGCGATGTGCTCAACGCCGGCATCCAGGACGTGATCAACACGCTGGCGCAAGAGTCGTTCCGCTTGAACGAAGTGTTGCGCATGATCCTCGAGACCATGTACCGGGCGCTGGGCTTTCGTTGCGTGGTGTTCGCGCTGAAGGACCCCAGGACCGGCCTGATCACGGGCCGCTTCGGCTTGGGCGACAACGCGCAGGCGATGGCGTCGCAGTTCAGCGTGTCGATGCAGGGCAGCCCCGGCAAGCCCAGCGATCTGTTGACCGCGGTGTGCCACAAGGGCGTGGACACATTGATCGCCGATGCCACCGCGCCGAACGTGGCCGCGCGGCTGCCGGCCTGGTTGCAGCGCAACGCGCAAGCTCAGACGCTTCTGCTGCTGCCGCTGTCGATGAAGGGCGCGACGTTTGCGCTGATCTACGCCGACCGCGCGCAACCCGGCAGCATTGCCGCGGGTGAGAAGGAACTGTCGCTGCTGCGCACGCTGCGCAATCAGGCCGTGATGGCCTTTCGCCAGGCCAGCTGAGGCAGCCAATCCAAAAAGAAAAGCGGCCACCCCATGGGATGGCCGCTCTCATGTCCAGCGCGCGACGCGCGCGGCAACGCTTACTTCTTCTGACCAGCGGGCGCTTCGCCAGCCTTCGGGGTCTCGCCAGCCTTGACTGCAGCGGCGGTTTCATCCTTGCGCTCGGCACGGGTCTTGGTGGACTGCGTGGGCTTCGCGGCGGCGGGACCGCCTTCGCCAGCCTTCGGGGTCTCGCCAGCCTTGACCGCTGCGGCGGTTTCAGACTTGCGTTCGGAACGGGTCTTGCTGGATTGCGTGGGCTTCGCCGCGGCGGGCCCGCCTTCGCCGGCCTTCATGGTCTCGCCGGATTTGACTGCGCCGGCCGTCTCGGCCTTGCGTTCCTCTCGGGTCTGCTGGGCAAATGCGCTTTGCGAGAGCAGGGCGACGGCGGCAGCAACGAGCGAGAGTGTGGTCTTCATCTTCATGGGCAAACTCCTGGTTTTTGAGTCGAGGGAGCGGACACTGCGACGTAAGCCATGACGCTCGGACCATGTACCCTCATCTGGTCTTGGACGCCTTCGCGGCTGGCGCTTGGAAGGGAGCGAGGCCTCAATCCGTCATCTTAACGCCGGGCAACGGGCCGGGTTGACACTGCGGAAGCAGTCGAAGCGTCGCGGCGCCGATGCCATGGGACTGCGCTTGGCCAACGACTCACCGGCCCTAGCTTGACCGAAAAACATGCGCCGACCTTGCCTTGGTCCACCGGCCCGTCGCGCCACCGCGCAGGCGTTCCTGCTGTTACCGCTGGCGATGAAGGGCGCGACGTCTTGCGTTGATCTATGCCGACCGCGCACAGCCAGGCAGCATCAAAAGAAAAAGCGGCCACCCGTTGGAGCGGCCGCTCATGTCAGCGCCTGATACGCGCCGCGATGCTTATTTCTTCTGACCCGCCGGTGCTTCGCCAGCCTTCGGCGTCTCGCCGGCCTTGACTGCCTCGGCAGTTTCCGCCTTGCGCTGTTCGCGAGTCTTGCTGGACTGCGTGGGCTTCGCAGCGGCGGGCCCGCCTTCGCCAGCCTTCGGCGTCTCGCCGGACTTGACTGCGGCAGCGGTGTCGGACTTGCGCTGGTCGCGGGTCGTTGTCGACGTGGTCGGCTTGCGGCTTGGCGCCGGGCTGGGTTTCACCGGCCTTGGTCTCGCCAGCCTTGACGGCCGAGGCGGCTTCGCTCTTGCGCTGGTCGCGGGTCTGTTGTGCGAACGCGCTTTGCGAAAGCAGGGCCACGGCGGCAGCTACGAGCGAGAGTGTGGTCTTCATCTTCATTGGCTAACTCCTGGTTTTGAGTCGAGGGAGCGGACACTACGCGACGTAAGCCATGACGCTCGGACCATGTACCCTCATCTGGTCTTGGACGCCTTCGCGGCTGGCGCTTGGAAGGGAACGAGGCCTCAATCCGTCATCTTAACGTCGGGCAACGTGCCGGGTTGACACCGCGGCGCAAACGGCCACCCCTGGAGCGTTTGGGGCCGATGATTCGTTGCGTCGGCGCAGCAACTCTTTCGGGGACCTAGGGTAACCCCTTTCTAGTCGAAAGCCTACGGCATGCATGTGGCGCAAAGGTCCAAAGTGACGAGCCTTGCCCTCGGCACTGGTTGCAACGGCTAGGGCTGCTTGGTTCCCCACCTGACCCGGTTGACCGCGCTTCCATGCGAGGAGGCCCGTCGCGTGGAATTGTAGGCCACTGCCTTCGCGAGCGCCGCTTTCGGCTTCAACGCAGTTGCAGGGCGCTGTCGTCGAAGCGCAGTCCGAGCGGCTCGATCAGCAACTCTTTGGCGCCGGCATGCACCTTGCCAGCGATGCGCGCGCCGATGCCGAGCCCCTGTGCGATGTCGACGGTGCGCTGCGCGTCGCCCGCTGCGACGAAGAGCGCAAAGCCCGCGCCCATGTTGAGGGTGCTGTAGGCCTCGCGGTCGTCGAGATGCGCGTGGCGCTGGATGAAACGCCAGCACCGGCGGCACCTCGGGCACGCTGTGGATGCGGTAACTGAAACGCCCGGGATGGCGCAGCAGCTTGCGCCATCCGTGGCCGGTGATGTTGGCGCAATAGTGCGGGGTCACGCCGGCACGCCACAGCGCCTCGGTCACCGGCGAGTACAGAACGGTGGGTGCGAGCAGCGCGTCGCCGTAGCTCAATCCGGGCAACACCGGCGTCAGGTAACCCTGCGGCAGCCGCTCGACCAGCTTGCGCGCCAGGCTCAAGCCGTTGGCATGGATGCCGCTGGAATCGAGCAGCACGATTGCATCGTCCGCGCCCAGCCGCTCGCCCACCGACAGACGCGTCTTGGGGTTGATCAGGCCGGTGCATGACGCCGCCAGGTCGATGCGTCCGTTCTCGACGATGCCCGCCAGTGCCGGCGTCTCGCCGCCACCCCACGCCACCGCGCAAGCCTCGCAGGCGCGCTTCCAGCCGGCAACCAGGGCTTGCGCGCGCGCGGCATTGCCGAACCAATCGGAGCCGCCTGCGGCCCAATAGGCCTGCACCACCAGCGGCGTGGCACCGACGGTGATCAGGTCGTTCACCGCCATCGCGATCGTGTCCTGCGCGATGCTGTCGTAGTAGCTCTTGCCGGTGAGCTGCGCCATCTCGTCGGCCACCAATGCCTTCGATCCGAGGCATTCGACGATGCTCGCCAAATAGAACGGCCCGACATCGACCACGTAGGCCGATTCGCCGCGCGAGGCGGTCAACTCGCTGAACCCGTGCGCCGCCAGTTGCGTTGCCGTGGCTGGCGGCTGCACGCTGCGCGCTGACCTTCAGCGGATCGATCAAGTCATAGTCGACCCCGGCTTGTTCATAGGTCAGCGTGGCGTTCGACTCGATCGGCGCGGTGGGTTTCATCGATCTGGATTATCGGCCAGTGGTGATGCGCGCCGCGCGCCGCGGGCACGTGAGGGTGCCCCGTAGAATCAGCCCATGGGATCGATGGTTCTCGCGCGCAAATACCGGCCGCGCCATTTCGGCGAAATGGTCGGACAGGAACACGTGGTGCGTGCGTTGAGCAACGCGCTCGCCAGTGGCCGCCTGCACCATGCGTACCTGTTCACCGGCACGCGCGGCATCGGCAAGACCACGGTCTCGCGCATCCTGGCCAAGAGCCTGAACTGCACCGGTCCCGACGGCACCGGCGGCGTCACGGCGCAGCCCTGCGGCCAATGCCAGGCCTGCACCGAGATCGATGCCGACCGCTTCATGGACTACATCGAGCTCGACGCGGCCTCCAACCGCGGCATCGACGAGGCGCGCGAGTTGATCGAACGGGCCGCCTACAAGCCCAGCGTCGGCCGCTACAAGGTCTTCATGGTCGACGAGGCGCACCAGCTCACCAAAGACGCTTTCAGTGCTCTGCTGAAGACGCTGGAGGAGCCGCCGGAGTATTTGAAGTTCGTGCTGGCGACCACCGACCCCGACAAGATGCTGCCCACGGTGCTGAGCCGCTGCCTGCAGTTCAATCTGCGGCCGATGGCGCCGCAGACGGTGCAGGAGCACCTTTCACGGGTGTTGGCCGCCGAGCAGGTGGAACACGATGCCGGCTCGGTGCGGCTGCTGTCGCGCGCCGCACGCGGCTCGATGCGCGACGCGTTGTCGCTCACCGACCAGGCCATCGCGTTTGGCGCCGGCCGCCTGCAGGAGGCGGCGGTGCGCGCGATGCTGGGCAGTGTGGAGCGGTCGATTGCGGCCGGCTTCGTGCAGTCGCTCGCTGCGCGCGACGGCGCTGCCGTACTGGCCGGCGTCGATGCCTTGCGCGAGCGCGGGCTGTCGGCGGCAGGCACGCTCGAAGAGATCGCCATGCTGCTGCAGCAGATGGCGGTCGCGCAGGCAGCGCCGAACGCGCTCGATGCTGACGATCCCGACACGCCGGAAGCGACACGACTGGCGGTGCTTTTGCAGCCCGACGAAACGCAGTTGCTGTACAGCATTGCCGTGCATGGCCGGGCCGAGCTGCAACTGTTGAACGACGAGTACGCCGCGCTGACGATGGTGCTGCTGCGCTTTCTGGCGTTTCCGTCGTCGGGTCCGCCCGCCAGGGCCTCGGAGTCCGCGCCGCGCGCGGCACCGGCTCGCGGGCCGGCCGTCAGCGTGTCGGCAGCGCCTGCAACGTCGCCGGCGCCCTCGCCGTCACCGCCGGGCGCTAGCGCCGAGCCGCCGCCATGGGTCGACGTGCAGCCGCCCGAAGAAGCGATCGTCACCGCAGCGCCCGCCGTCGCTACGGCGCCTGCGGTTCGCGCCCCGCCGACGTTGCAGCCCACCGAACTCGGCGACCGCTGGGCCGCGCTGGTGCAACAGATGGCGCAGCGCGGCCTGATCGCGGCGTTGGTGCGTGAGCTGGCCATGCAAAGCCAGTGGATCGATGAATCCGCCGGCGATAAAGGTGCGCTGTGGCGCCTGCGCGTCGAGCGGGAGTCGTTGCGCACGACCGCGCTGCGCGACAAGCTGCGCGCGGCCGTTGCGTCGGTGCACGGCGCACCCATCGAACTCGAACTGCTGGACGGCGTGCCCAGCGACACGCCGGCCTTGCGCGAGGCCGCGGCGCGCGCACGCGCGCAGCAGCAAGCCGAACAAACGATGACCACCGACCCGGTGGTGCGCGAACTGATGTCGCAGTTCAAGACCGCGCGCATCGTGCCCGGGTCGATCAAGCCTGTGCAAAGGAACCCCTCACCATGATGAAGAACCAGTTGGCCGGCTTGATGAAGCAGGCACAGGCGATGCAAGACAACCTGCGCAAGGCGCAGGAGGAACTGGCGACCATCGAGGTCGACGGCGAGGCCGGTGCCGGTCTCGTCAAGGTCACCATGACCTGCCGCCACGACGTCAAGCGCGTCAGCATCGACCCCAGCCTGCTGGCCGATGACAAGGACATGCTCGAAGACCTGGTCGCTGCCGCGTTCAACGATGCAATTCGCCGCGCCGAGGCCACGTCGCAGGAGAAGATGGGCAAGTTGAGCGCCGGCATGCCGCAGATCCCGGGCATGAAGTTTCCGTTCTAGCGCGTCGCAGCGATGCGAAGCCCGTGACCGAACGCGCGCTGCAAGACCTGCTCGATGCGCTGCGCCGCCTGCCGGGTGTGGGCGCGAAGTCGGCGCAACGCATGGCGTTCCACCTGTTGCAACACGATCGCGAAGGTGCGCAACGCCTGTCGGCCGCCCTTCAGGCTGCGAACCAGCGCGTGCGCCACTGCGCGCGCTGCCACACCTTCACCGAAGACGAGGTCTGCACCACCTGCCTCGACCCGCGCCGCGACGCGCGGCAGCTCGCGGTGGTGGAAACGCCGGCCGATCAAGCCGCGCTGGAGCGCAGCGGCAGCTTCCGCGGCCTGTACTTCGTGTTGATGGGCCGCCTGAGTCCTCTCGATGGCGTGGGCGTGCGCGACATCGGCATCGCGCCCTTGCTCGAGCGCGCCGCCGACGGTGTGATCGAAGAGGTCATTCTGGCCACCAGTTTCACCGCCGAAGGCGAAGCCACGGCCCACGTGATCACGCAGGCGCTGGCGGCGCGCGGCATCAAGGTGACGCGATTGGCGCGCGGGGTGCCGGTGGGCAGCGAACTGGAGTACGTCGACCTGTCGACGATTGCACACGCGCTCAGCGATCGCCGCTGAAGGCCCCTGCGACGCGGCTGCGGCCGGCGCTTTGCGCCTTCGAGCCCGCGCTGCAAGCGCCTTCGGCGAACGTCAGCGCTTGGCGGCCATGGCGGGCTTGTTGGCCGAGCCGCCGACCTTGCTGCGCGCGGCCGCAGTGCGCGTGGCCTTGGTCGGCACCATCACGACGATGTTTTGGCCGGCGCGGAACTTCCCGTCGACACCGACGCGGTTCCAGTGCGCGACGAGTTCTGCGCTCACGTTGTAGCGCTGGGCAATCGCCGCCACGCTGTCGCCGCGCCGTCCAGCGCGAAAACTCACCCGTCGCAGCCCGCGCATGTCGGAGGCGAACGTGAGGTGGCCGTTTTCGGCCAGTTCCTCCGACACATCGTGCAGGCGCTCTTCGGGACGGGGCACGACGAGCGCAGACCCGGCCTGTACCAACATCGACGGCGGGATGCGATTCACGTCGCGCAACTCGGCCTCGCTCATGCCCACCAGATCGGCCACCTCGGACGACTTCAGGGTCTTCGGTGCCACCCACACGGTCCAGGTGGCCAGCGCGCCCTCATGGCGCGGCAGGTTGCGCACGAACGCGTTGGCGTTCTCGTAGGGCAGCAGCACCTGCGGCGTGCCAGCGGCGAAGATCACCGGCCGGTTCATCTGCGGGTTGAGCTGCTGGAACTCCTCGAGCGGCATGCTGGCCAGGCGCGCCGCGAGTTCGACATCGATGTCGCGCTCGATCGACACGCTCAGGAAGTACGGGTGGTTCTCCAATGGCGGCAGCGTGAGGCCGAAGGCCTCGGGACGCGCCACGATGTTCTTGATCGCCTGCAGCTTGGGCACGTAGTCGCGCGTTTCGTACGGCATGCCGCGCAGGCCTTCGTAGGCCGTCGGCGCCTTGCGATCGCGCTTGCGCTGCAACGCGCGCTTCACATTGCCTTCGCCCCAGTTGTAGGCGGCCAGCGCGAGATGCCAGTCGCCGTCGAACATACCGTGCAGGCGCTCGAGGTAGTCGAGCGCCGCGCGCGTGGATGCGAGCACGTCGCGGCGGTCGTCGCGAAACGCGTTCTGCTTCAGCGAGAAGACACGGCCGGTCGCGGGCATGAACTGCCACATGCCCGCAGCGCGGGCCACCGACATTGCTTGCGGGTTGAAAGCGCTCTCCACGAACGGCAGCAACGCCAAGTCCATCGGCATCTTGCGCTTTTGCAGCTCTTCGGCGATGTGGTACAGGTAGCGTCCGCCGCGTTCGGTCATTCGCGCCACGTAGTCGGGCCGTTCGGCGTAGTACTGCTCCCACTTGCGCACGCGAGCGCCGCTCAGCGGCGGGATGGTGTAGTTGGAGCGCAGGCGCGACCACAGGTCGATGCGCGTGCTCGGATCGTCGAAGTCGACCCGTGTTTCAGGACGCAACGGATCGGCTGCTTCGGGCGGTACCGACGGCGCCGTGTTGTCGGATGCGGGCGTGGCAACGACCGGCGCCGATGCGGGCGGCGCGGGCATCGTGGCCCCCGCGGGCGGCGCAACCGCAACCGTCGGTGACGGCGCGGACGCCGCGACAGGAGGCGCCGGCGGCGCCTCGGGCTGCGGGGGCGCGACGGTGCACGCCGATGTCAGCAGCGCCAGGGCGAACAGCAGTAACGGGATTGGATACTTCACGTCTGGAGCGGGCCGCGCCGAAGGGCAGTGGCCAGTGGCGGCGACCGGTCTCGGACCATTGTCCGGGCATCGGTGTTCCCCACGCGTTGCGTACTTCACGCGAATGGCAGCCGAGAACCGGCGCAGCGCACGAAGGATGCAAAGGGCGCTGGGCGCACTGCAGCGCGGTGATTGCAACCTGAGGTCACTAGAATGCCTGCCGAAGACTCGCAGTGCGGCCGACCCGAGGCCACCCACCACTGCACCCGGAGTTGCGACGACCGACCGGCGTCGCGGCGAACGCCCGCATACGCAGCACCTTCGGCATGACGACGCGAGACGCAGCGATTATAGAGTTCGCCTCCTGGCTGCAGAGCCCGCCGGGGCGCTACCTGCTGCAGTGGGAACAGGCGCGCATGGACCAGGCCGTGGCCGACCTGTTCGGCTTTCATGCGCTGCAGCTCGGTCTGCCACAACTCGATGCGCTGCGCGCCAACCGCATGCCGCACCGTTGGGTTGCGCACGATTCGATGATCGTGCCGGAGCGCATCGAACTGCCGGCGCCGGCCGAAGACATCACCACCCAGTCGCCAAGCGTGCCGGTGGCCTTGCATTGCGACTTCGATGCCTTGCCGTTCCCGAGCCAGAGCGTCGATCTGCTGGTCTTGCCGCACGGCCTAGAACTGGCGCGCGATCCGCACGAAACGCTGCGCGAGGTCGAGCGGGTGCTGGTGCCCGAAGGGCGTGTGGTGATCGTCGGCTTCAACCCGGCCAGCCTGTGGGGGCTGCGCCAGCGCCTGGGCGCGGTGCGGCAGCGGCTGGGCTTGTCGCAGCGGCCGCGTTACCTGCCGCGCGCAGGCGAGTTCATCGGCTACTGGCGCTTGCGCGACTGGCTGCGCTTGTTGAGCTTCGAAGTCGAACACGGTCGATTTGGCTGCTGGCGTGCGCCGGTTCGCACGCAGCGGTGGCTCGATCGCTGGGAGTGGGTCGAACGCACGGGTGAACGCTGGTGGCCGGTGTTCGGCGCGGTGTACTTCCTGGTGGCGGTCAAGCGTGCGCGCGGCATGCGACTGGTGGGCCTGGCTCGGCGCGAAAAACTACAGCCGAAGGCGGCGCCGGCCGTGGTGGCACACCATCGGCGCGAGCCGGCCGAAATCGACTGATCGCTCGTGTTGGACACGGCGCAAGGGGACAGGGCGCGTCAGCGCCAGGGGGGCACATGAGCGATCCGGTGGTCGTCTACACCGATGGGGCCTGCAAGGGCAATCCCGGGCCCTGGCGGCTGGGGTGCATTGCTGCGCTGGAAAGGCCACGAGAAAGAGCTTTTCGGCGGCGAACTCGACACGACCAACAATCGCATGGAACTCACCGCCGTGATCCAGGCGTTGTCGGCGCTCAAATCGCGCTGCGAGGTTGCCGTCTACACCGACAGCGTGTATGTGAAAGACGGCATCACCAAGTGGATCCACGGCTGGAAACAGCGCGGCTGGCGCACCGCCGACAAGAAGCCGGTGAAGAACGTGGAACTGTGGCAGCGTTTGGAGGCTCTAGCAGCGCAGCACGACGTGCAATGGCACTGGGTGCGCGGCCACGACGGCGACCCGGGCAACGAGCGGGCCGACGCGCTGGCCAACCGCGGCGTGGACAGCGTTCGTTGAAAGCTGTGCACCCCATGGCAAGGGGGAGATCTTTGGCGTTAACGCAGGGAGCGTTGGCCATGGCCATGGACTACAGTTGCTGCTGGTTGGTACACCTGGATTCATGAAGATTCTTCACACGAGCGTCGTGGTGGTTGGGCTGATCGGCGCTGGCGTGCTGGCCTGGTGGTGGCAGAACCGGGCGCCCGTGCAGGCCGCCACCGTGGCCACCGGCAACCCGACCGGCAATCGTGCGAGCGGCCCGGGCGGCCAAAGCGCAGGGCCGAGCGGCCCGGTTCCGGTCGAAGTCGGGCGCGTCGAAGCGATGCGCCTCGAAGACGACACCCAGGCCGTGGGCACGGTCCGTTCGCGGCAAGGCGTGATGCTGCGCCCGGAGGTCAGCGGGCGCATCGCCAAGCTCGACCTTCAGCGACGGCCAGCGCGTGCGCCGTTCGCAAGTTGCTGGTGCAGCTGGACGACTCGCTGCAGCGCGCCCAGTTGCAGCAGGCAGAGGCGCAGGCCAGCATTGCGCGCACCAACCTGCAGCGCAACCGCGAACTTGCTGGCGCAGAACTTCATCAGCCAGAGCGCGGTGGACCAAAGCGGGTCCAACCTCGAGGTGGCCGAAGCGCAGGTCGCACTGGCCAAGGCGCAGCTGGCACGCATGCAGATCGTGGCGCCATTCGACGGTGTGGTCGGTCTGCGCATGGTCAACGTCGGCGACTACGTGAAAGACGGCGCCGACCTGGTGAACATCGAAGACCTGTCGTCGGTGTGGGTCGACTTCCGCCTGCCCGAGCGCTTCATCGCGCGCCTCAAGCCGGGCCAGGCGGTGCAGGTGACGCTCGACGCGCTGCCAGGGCGCAAGTACACGGGCCGCATCGAGGCACTCGACTCGCAACTCGATGCCAACGGCCGCTCGGTGCTGGTGCGCGCCAAGCTGGCCAACGCGGGCGGCGAGCTGCGCGCTGGCATGTACGCGCGCTCGCGCGTCGTGTTCGACGTGCGCGAGAACGCCCTCGTCGTGCCCGAGGAGGCACTGGTGCCGCTGGGCGACAAGCAGTACATCTTCAAGGTGATCGACGAAGGCGGCAAGAAGATGGCGCGCCGCGTCGAAGCGCGCATCGGCCAGCGCGTGCCCGGCAAGGTCGAGGTGCTCGAAGGCATGACTGCGGGCGACGTGGTGGTCATCGCCGGCCAGTCGCGGCTCGGCGGCGGGGCGTCCGTGCCGGTGCGAGTGGTCGACCTCACGCGACCGGCCGGTGACCGCAACGGTGCGCCGAAGCCCGGCTCGGCCGCTTCATCGGGCATTGCACGCACCAACGCCTCGGTCCTGTGACCATGGCCGGAGGCTGATTCATGCGCTTGTCCGAAATCTCCATCCGCCGCCCGGTGTTCGCGTCGGTGCTGTCGTTGATGGTGATGCTGGTGGGCGTCGTGTCGTATGGCAAGCTCGCCGTGCGCGAGTACCCGCGCATCGACGAGCCGGTGGTCACCGTCAACACCCGGCTGATCGGCGCGTCGTCCGAGGTGATCGAGTCGCAGGTCACCAAGCCGCTGGAGGATTCGATCGCCGGCATCGACGGCATCGACATCCTCACCTCGATCTCGCGCTCCGAGCAGAGCCAGATCACGGTGCGCTTCAAGCTCGAGAAGAACCCGGACGATGCCGCCGCCGACGTGCGCGACCGCGTCTCGCGCATGCGCCGGCGCCTGCCGGATGCGATCGACGAGCCGGTGATCGCCAAGGTCGAGGCCGATGCCATTCCCCGATGATCTGGCTGGCGTTCACGCAGCGACACGCTGAATCCGCTGGAGGTCACCGACATCGTCACCGCATCGTCAAGCCGCGGCTGCAGACCGTGCCCGGCGTGGCCGACGTGCAGATCAACGGCGACCGCAAGTACTCGATGCGCATCTGGCTCGACCCCGACCAGCTGGCGGCCTACCGCCTGACCGTGCAGGACGTCGAAGACGCGCTGCGGCGGCAGAACCTCGAGGTGCCGGCCGGGCGCATCGAGAGCCAGCAGCGCGAGTTCAACGTCACCGCGCGCACCGACCTGAACACCGTGACCGCAGTTCAACGAGGTGGCGCTCAAGTCGTCCAACGGCTTCACCGTGCGGCTGAAGCGACGTGGCGCGCGTCGAGCAGGCGGCGTTGAGCGAGCGCTCCAGCGTGCGCCTGAACGGCATGCCGTCGGTGTCCGCGGGCATCATCCGCAACGCCACCGCCAATCCGCTCGACATCTCGGCCGGCGTGCGCGACGTGATGCCGCAGCATCCAGCAGGATCTGCCCGCCGCGGCCTCACGGTCACGGTGGCCAACGACAACTCGGTGTTCATCGACCGCTCGGTGAAGTCGGTCTACCGCACCGTCGCCGAAGCGGTGGTGCTGGTGGCGCTGGTGGTGTTCGTGTTCCTGCGCACGCTGCGCGCCTCGATCATCCCGCTGGTCACGATCCCCGTCAGCCTGATCGGCTCGTTCGCGCTGATGGCGCTGGCCGGCTTCACCATCAACACGCTGACGCTGCTGGCGCTGGTGCTGGCCATCGGCCTGGTGGTCGACGACGCCATCGTCGTGCTGGAGAACATCTTCCGCCACATCGAGGAGGGCCTGGCGCCGTTCCAGGCGGCGCTGAAGGGCGTGCGCGAGATCAGCTTCGCCGTGGTGGCGATGACGCTCACGCTGGCAGCGGTGTTCGCGCCGCTGGCGTTCACGCCGGGCCGCACCGGGCGCCTGTTCATGGAATTTGCGCTGACGCTGGCCGGCGCGGTGATCGTGTCGGGCTTCGTGGCACTGACGCTGACGCCGATGATGTGCAGCAAGCTGCTGCGCCACAACCCGAACCCGAACGTGCTTCGACCGCGTTATGGAGGTGGTGCTGACGCGGCTGACTGCGCTGCTACACCGGCACGCTGCAATGGGTGCTCGACCGCCGCTGGATCGTCCTGCTGGTGATGGTCAGCTCCGGTGCCGTCAGCTGGTGGCTGTTCGGCAATGCCAAGCGCGAGCTCTCGCCGATGGAGGACCGCGGCGTGATCATGGCGGTGGTCAATTCGCCCGACGGCGCCACGCTGGAATACACCGCGCAAGCTACCTGCGCGCGATCGAACGCATCGCCGCCGACTATCCGGAGATCGACCGCATGTTCGTCGTCAGCGGCAACCCGAGCGTGTCGCAAGGCATCGCGGTGCTGCGCACGGTCGACTGGGAAGAGCGCAGCGAGACCACGCTGCAGATCGCGCGCGAACTGCAGCCGAAAGATGGCCGGCCTGCCTGGCGTGACGGCGCGTTCCCGGTCACGCCGCCCAGCCTGGGTCAGGGCTTTCGCGAGCGTGCCGGTCAACTTCGTGATCATGACCAGCGACAGCTATGACAACCTGTCCGCAGTGGCGCAGCAGTTCCTGGCCGAGATGGCCAAGAACCCGGGCTTCGTCAACCCAGACACCGACCTGCGCCTGAACAAGCCCGAGATCTTGATGGAGGTCGACCGCGAGCGCGCGGCCGACTGCCGGCATCAGCGTCGACCAGGTGGCGCGCACGGTCGAGACCATGCTCGGCGGCCGCGCAGGTCACGCGCTACAAGCGCGATGCCGACCAGTACGACGTGATGGTGCAGACGCGAGCCACGCGGCCGCACGACGCCCGAGGACATCGAGAAGCTGTTCGTGCGCGGACGCGGCGACGCCATGGTGCCGTTGTCGTCGCTGGTGCAGCATTCGCGAGTCGGTGAGTCCGCGCGAGTTGAACCACTTCAACCAACGCCGCTCGGTCACCATCACCGCCAACCTGGCGCCCAACTTTGCGCTCGGCGAGGCGCTGCAGGCATGGACGCGATCGCCAGCAAGGTGTTGCAGCCGGGCTATGCCACCGAACTGAACGGCGTGTCCGCGAGTTCCGCTCATCGAGCGGCGCGCTCGGCCTGGTCTTCGTGCTGGCGCTGGTGTTCATCTTCCTGGTGCTGTCGGCGCAGTTCGAAAGCTTCGTCGATCCGTTCGTGATCCTGCTGTCGGTGCCGTTGTCGATGGTCGGTGCGTTGGCCGCCTTGCAGTTGGCCGGCGGCACGCTCAACGTGTACTCGCAGATCGGCCTCATCACGCTGATCGGCCTGATCACCAAACACGGCATCCTGATCGTCGAGTTCTCGCAATCAGTTGCGCCAGCAAGGACACGACATTCGCGAGGCGGTGGTCGAGGCCGCCGGCCTGCGCCTGCGTCCGATCCTGATGACCACGGGCGCCATGGTGCTCGGTGCGTTGCCGCTGGCGCTGGCGCACGGCGCCGGCGCCGAGAGCCGTCAGCAGATCGGCTGGGTCATCGTCGGCGGCATGTCGGTGGGCACGCTGCTCACGATCTTCGTCGTGCCCACGGTCTACACCTGGTTCGCGCGCGGGCGCATCCCGGGCGAGATCACGACACCGGCGCTGGACGAAGCGCCGGCGGCAGCGCACTAGCGGCTTGCCGCTGCACTCGCGGCCAGGCTTGCAAGGCTGGCTTGGCTCCAGCTCACATCGCTACGCGATATGACCCTTCGCCGCAACGCGCTCGCGCGCGTGGTCACCCACCGATGTAGTGCATCTCGACGCGGCGCTCGATGGGGCCGCCTGCCTGCTGCGCGCTGCGCAACTCGGAGTAGCGATCCTCGCGCTGCGACCACAGCTCGTCGATCACGGTGGAGATCTCTTCGTCGCTGCGGCCGCCACGCAGCAGCGCACGCAGATCGTGTCCGCGGCTGGCGAACAGGCACATGAACAGCTTGCCCTCGGTCGACAGGCGCGCGCGGTTGCAGTCGCCGCAGAAGGCCTTGGTCACGCTCGAGATCAGCCCGATCTCGCCGCCGCCATCGGCATAGCGCCAGCGTTCGGCGGTCTCGCCGGGCGCGCTGGCGTCGAGCGGCGCCATCGGCCAGGCCGACTGCAAGCGCTGCAACAGGTCCGCTGAAGGCAGCACCTGGTCCATGCGCCAACCGTTGGTGGCGCCGACGTCCATGTACTCGATGAAGCGCAGCACGATGCCGCTGTGGCGGAAGTGCTCGGCCATCGGCAGCACTTCATGGTCGTTGACGCCGCGCTGCACCACCATGTTGACCTTGATCGGCGCCAGGCCGGCCTCGCGCGCCGCAGCGATGCCATCGAGCACCTCGCCGACCGGGAAGTCGGCGTCGTTCATCGCGCGGAACACGCCATCGTCGAGCGCGTCCAGGCTCACGGTCACGCGCGACAGCCCCGCGGCCTTCAACGCCTTGGCCTTGCGTGCCAGCAGCGAGCCGTTGGTCGTGAGCGTGATGTCCAACGGCCGGCCGTCGACGCCGCGCAGCGGCGCCAGCATCGCGATCAGGTCCTCCAGCCCTTTGCGCAGCAGCGGTTCGCCGCCGGTGAGCCGGAGCTTGTGCACGCCATGCGCCGCGAACAGACACGCCAGGCGCGTGATCTCCTCGAAGCTCAGCAGCGACTTCTGCGGCAGGAACTGATAGGCGCCGTTGAACACCTCCTTGGGCATGCAGTAGCCGCAGCGGAAGTTGCAGCGGTCGGTGACCGAGATGCGCAGGTCGCGCAGCGGCCGTCGGTGCCGGTCGCTCAGCAGGCCGACTGCGGCTCGCAGCTGCGCCGGGATGCGGGGCACCGGAGCCTCGTAGCGCAGGTCGGCCAGCGGAATGACAGTTTCGCCCATCGTCGGATTGTGCCGTGCGGGGCCGTCGTCGGCCCGTGATGGGGCGCAAGCCCCGGGCTTCTACGGAGTCATCGATTCAGCGGGCAGGACCGCGCGCCGCGCACCAGTGAAGCGGCGCGCCCAGTACGCGGTCGACAGGCTTTCCACCCGGATCTGCGCCCCGCTGCGCGGCGCGTGGATGAAGCGGCCATCGCCGAGGTAGATGCCCACGTGCGAGAAGGTGCGGCGCAGCGTGTTGAAGAACACCAGGTCGCCGGCACGCAGCGCGTCGCGCCGCACCGGGCTCAACGCGCGATGCGTGCGCCTGTTCGTCGACGCGGCGCGGCAGCTCGATGCCCAGCGATTGTCCGAACAGGTGGCGTGTGAAGCCGCTGCAATCGAACCCGGTGGCGACACTCTCGCCGCCCCGGTGGTACGGCCGGTCGAGAAAGTTCATGGCGGCGATCACCACGTCGGCGGCGGCATCGCCGGGAGGGAGCGGTTGCGCCACTCGCCGTGCGCGCGGCGCGCACTGCGCGACATCAACTCCTCGAGCGCATCGCCCTCCGCATGGGCCCCGGGGCGGCCGCGGCGATGCACGCAGCAGCCGCCAGCCAGCGTGTGAGCCGCCTGCGATCCATGACGCGAGACTACGGACATGGACGATCAAAGTCAATGAAAACTTCAACTGCCACAACGCTTTGCAACCAATACTTCAAGTTCAATCACAGGCTGCCGTCTCGCGCGGGCAGGGCAGTCCCCGGCGGCGCCACGGCGGTGCGAGGCAGACAATGGCTTGGCATGCCATACGCCGACTTCTACCGCCGCTCGATCGAGCAACCCGACGCGTTTTGGGCCGAACAGGCCGCGCTGATCCATTGGCAACACCCGTTCCAGCAGGTGTGCGACTACAGCAATCCGCCGTTTGCCCGCTGGTACGTCGGCGGCCAGACCAACCTGTGCCACAACGCGGTCGATCGCCACCTCGCGACGCTTGGGGACCGCCCGGCGCTGATCTACGTGTCCACCGAAGTGGACTGCGAACGAATCTACACCTTTGACGAGTTGCACGCCGAGGTGCAGCGCATGGCGGCTTGCCTGCTTGCTCTGGGCGTCAGGCAAGGCGATCGGGTGCTGCTGTACATGCCGATGGTGCCGGAGGCGGTGTTCGCGATGCTCGCGTGCGCGCGCATCGGCGCGATCCATTCGGTGGTGTTCGGCGGCTTCGCCAGCGTCAGCTTGGCCAGCCGCATCGACGATGCGCGGCCCACGGTGGTGGTGAGTGCCGATGCCGGCAGCCGCAACGGCAAGGTGGTGCCGTACAAGCCGCTGCTCGACGAGGCCATCCGGCTGTCGTCGCACAAGCCGAGTCGCGTGCTGCATGGTCGACCGCGGGCCTGTCGCCGTTCACGCCGGTGCCCGAGCGCGACGTCGACTACGCGGCGTTGCGCGAGCAGCACCTGAGCACGGCCGTGCCGTGCAGCTGGGTCGATGCCACGCACCCGAGCTACACGCTCTACACCAGCGGCACCACCGGCAAGCCCAAGGGCGTTCAGCGCGACACCGGCGGCTATGCGGTGGCGCTGGCGGCATCGATGAAGCACATCTTCCGCGGCAACCCCGGCGAGACGTACTTCTCCACCAGCGACATCGGCTGGGTCGTGGGCCACAGCTACATCGTCTACGGACCGCTGATCGCCGGCATGGCGACCATCCTGTACGAAGGCCTGCCAGTGCGGCCCGACGCCGCCATCTGGTGGAAGCCTGGTCGAAAAGTACAAGGTCACCGCCATGTTCAGCGCACCGACCGCGGTGCGGGTGCTGAAGAAGCACGACCCAGCGCACCTGAAGCGCCACGATCTGTCGTCGCTGCGCGCGCTGTTCCTGGCCGGTGAGCCGCTCGACGAGCCCACCGCGAGCTGGATCGCCGAGGGCCTGGGCAAGCCGATCATCGACAACTACTGGCAGACCGAGACCGGCTGGCCGATCCTCACGCTGTGCAACGGCATCGAGCCAGCGCCGTCGAAGTTCGGCTCACCGGGCAAGGCGGTGTACGGCTACGACGTGAAGCTGCTCGACGAGGGTACGGGCCGCGAGCTGACCGGCGCCAACGAGAAGGGCGTGGTGGCGATCGAGGGCCCGCTGCCGCCCGGGTGCATGCAAACCGTGTGGGGCGACGACGAACGCTTCGTCAAGACCTACTGGAACACGATCCCCGGACGCCTGGTGTACAGCACATTCGACTGGGGCATCCGCGACGAGGACGGCTACTACTTCATCCTCGGCCGCACCGACGACGTGATCAACGTCGCCGGCCACCGGCTCGGCACGCGCGAGATCGAAGAGAGCATCTCCAGCCACCCCAATGTCGCCGAGGTCGCCGTGGTCGGCGTGGCCGACGCGATGAAGGGGCAGGTCGCGATGGCGTTCGCGGTGCTGAAGGATCCGTCGTTGGCGGCCACGCCCGAGGCGGCGATGAAGCTCGAAGGCGAGATCATGAAGGTGGTCGACGACCAGCTCGGCGCCGTGGCGCGTCCCGCGCGCGTGCGCTTCGTCGGCGTGTTGCCCAAGACACGTTCGGGCAAGTTGCTGCGGCGGGCGATCCAGGCCGTTTGCGAGAGCCGGGATCCGGGCGACCTCACCACCATCGAAGACCCGACGGCGCTGCAGCAGATCAGGGATCTCGTCAACCGGTAGCCATCGCGCGGGCCGGTGCTGATTCGCGCCGTGCCGCGGTTCGTCGCATCGCGCGGGCCTGCGACTTGACGGGTCGGCACAATGCCGCGCATGGGCTTGGTAGGCGTCATGCGCGGGTTTCGAGCGATGTATGTGTGTCTTGCGGTCGCCATGCCGCTGGCTCACGCTGCCACGCCGGCGCTGCCGGGTCCCGAATTTCCATCGTTCGAATCGGCCGCGGCGCTGAACACGTTTTGCGACCAGGGCCTGCAGCGGGCGAAAGCCAGGCTGAGCGTGCTCGAAAGGCAAGCGGCCGACGGGCGCTGGCTTGCCGCCTACGACATCCTGATCGCGCAACTGGAGGACTGGGCCGGGCCGGTCTACCTGTTGTCCAACGTGCATCCCGACAAGGCACTTCGCGACGCCGCCGAGACGTGCGAACTGCGCTGGCAGGACTTCTCGTCGTCCCTGGGCCAGAACGAGACGCTGTTCAAGGCCGCGAGCCGGTTGCGCGAGCTCGATCCGATCGATGCCTTGTTCGCCAAGACACTGCTCGAGGAGTTCGAGGACGCCGGCGTAAGCCTGCCGCCCTTGCAGCGCCGCCGCGCCAAGGAGATCAACGACCGCATCACCGCGCTCGGCCAGGAGTTCGACAAGAACATCCGCGACGCCAACGTGCTGCTGGCCTTCGCGACCGACGAGTTGCGCGGCGTGCCCGAGGCGCAGTGGCGCAACGCCAAGCGCGACGAACAGGGCCGCGTGCTGCTCGGCATCGATGCGCCGACCTACACCACGGTGATGCAGAACGCCGCCGACGCGAAGACGCGCGAGCGCATGTGGCACGCCAAGACCAGCGAAGGCGGGCCAGCCAACCTGAAGCTGCTGGGCGAGATCGGCCACGCTGCGCACGGAGTACGCATCGCTGTTCGGCGCGGCCAGCTATGCCGACTTCACGCTGCGGCGGCGCATGGCGCGCAGCGCGCGGGCGGCGCAGGCATTCCTCGACGAGGTCCTGACTGCGGTCACCGGGCGCGAGCGGCAGGAACTCGACGAGCTGCGCGCCGCCAAGGCGCGCGATCTGAAGCAGCCGCTGGAACAGACCACGCTGCAGCGCTGGGACGTGGCCTACTACCAGGAGAAAGCTGCAGCGCGAACGCTATGCCGTCGACCAGGAGGCCTTTCGCAAGCACTTCCCGCCGCAGGAGAGCCTGGCGTTCGTGATGCGCGTGATCGAGAAGATGTTGGGCGTGAGGTACGTGCGCGTGCCGGGCGTCAAGCTGTGGCATCCCGACGCGCAGGCCTATGCGGTGCACGACGCACGCCACGGCGCGCCGATCGCGACCTTGTACGTGGACCTGTTTCCGCGCGAAGGCAAGTACAACCACGCCGCGGTGTGGAGCTTCCGCAATGGCTCGCTGCGACTGAAGCGAGCGCCGCAGGCCGCGCTGGTGGTCAACATCGACCGCAACGGCCTGACGCTCGACGACCTCGAGACGCTTGCTTCACGAGTTCGGCCACGCCGTGCACAACAACCTGTCGGCCACGCGCCACGTCTCGCAGGCCGGCACCAGCGTGCTGCGCGACTTCGTCGAGGCGCCGTCGCAGATGCTGGAGCCGTGGATCTACGACCCGCGCGTGCTGGCGCGTGATGCAGGAGGTGTGTGCCACCTGCGAGCCGGTGCCCGATGCGCTGCTGGCCAAGGCCGAGGCGGCCAAGCACCACGGCAAGGGCGTGCAATACGCGCGCCAGTGGCTCTATGCGGCCTTCGACCTGGCGATGCACGGCCCCGATGCGCCCGAGCCGATGGCGTTGTGGGCGCGCATGGAAGGCGCCACGCCGCTCGGCCACGTGCCCGGCAGCATGTTCCCGGCCGGCTTCGCCCACGTCGCCACCAACTACGGCGCCGGCTACTACGGCTACCTGTGGAGCGAGGTGGTGGCGGCCGACCTGCGCACCGCGTTCGCGCAAGGATCGGCTGGATCCCGCGGTGGGGCAGCGCTACCGCCGCGCCATCCTGGCCAACGGCTCGCAGTTCAAGCCCGACGAACTGGTGCGGCGTTTCCTCTCGCGCAACAGCAACCCACACGCGTTCTTCGATGAGCTGCAGCGCGGCGCGAACTAGTCGCGCCCGCGGCGCGCTACAGCACGTCGGACGCGTAGTCGGCCAGGCGCGAGCGCTCGCCGCGCGCCAAGCGTCACGTGGCCCGAATGCGGCCAGCCCTTGAAGCGATCGACCGCGAAGGTCAGGCCCGAGCTGCCTTCGCTCAGGTAGGGCGTGTCGATCTGCGCCAGGTTGCCCAGGCAGACGATCTTGGTGCCCGGGCCGGCGCGCGTGATCAGCGTCTTCATCTGCTTGGGCGTGAGGTTCTGCGCCTCGTCGATGATGACGAACTTGTTCAGGAAGGTGCGCCCGCGCATGAAGTTCAGGCTCTTGATGCGGATCTTGCTGCGCACCAGGTCCTGCGTGGCGGCGCGGCCCCATTCGCCGGCGCTGCCATCGCCGCGCGCCAGCACCTCGAGGTTGTCGTCGAGCGCGCCCATCCACGGGCCCATCTTCTCTTCCTCGGTGCCGGGCAGAAAGCCGATGTCCTCGCCCAGCGGCACGGTGACCCGCGTGACGATGATCTCGCTGTAGCGGCGATCGTCGAGCACCTGGCTCAGGCCGGAGGCCAGCGTCATCAGCGTCTTGCCGGTGCCGGCGGTGCCGGTCAGCGTGATGAAGTCGACCTCGGGGTCCATCAGCAGGTTGAGCGCGAAGTTCTGTTCGCGGTTGCGCGCGGTCACGCCCCAGACGGCGTTCTTCGCGTGCGTGTAGTCCTTGCAGGGTCTTCAGCACCGCGGTCTTGCCGGTGATCTCGGTCACGCGGGCATACAGCGGCGCGGCGCCGGGCGACTCGAGAAAGACGAACTGGTTGATCATCAGCGCCGGCACCAGCGGGCCGGCGATGCGATAGAAGGTGTGGCCGCCCTGGCTCCAGCTTTCCATGGTCTTGCCATGGCGCTCCCAGAAGTCGGCCGGCAGCGGCAGCAGGCCGGTGTAGAGCAGGTCGCCGTCGTCGAGCGTCTTGTCGTTCTGGTAGTCCTCGGCCGGCAGGCCCAGTGCGCGTGCCTTGACGCGCATGTTGATGTCTTTCGACACCAGCACGATGTCGCGGCTGGGGTGTTGCTCCCGCAGCGACTTGACGACGCCGAGGATCTGGTTGTCGGCCTTGCCCTGCGGCAGGCCCTCGGGCAGCTTGACCTCGAGCAGCGTGGTCTGGAAGAACAGCCGGCCCTGCGCCTCGCGCTTGCCGGTCTTGTCCAGCGGGATGCCGTCCTTGGGGTTCAGTTCGGCCGCCCGAGGCCAGCGCGTCGAGCTCACGGCTGGCCTGGCGCGCGTTGCGCGCCACCTCGCTCATGCCGCGCTTGTGGCTGTCGAGTTCTTCCAGCGTGATCATCGGCAGGAAGATGTCGTGTTCCTCGAAGCGGAACAGGCACAGCGGGTCGTGCATCAGCACGTTGGTGTCCAGCACGAACAGCCGTGCCGGGCCGGTAGGCACGGTGCGCGGCTTGGCCACGACAACCGGCGCTGCCGGGGTTCGCGGGGCCGGTGGAGTCTCTTGGCGAGGCGCCGACACCGGCGCCTCTGCGGGTTTCAGCGCCAGTTCTTTGCTGGGGTCGGCACTGGGCTGCAGCGAGCGCTTGGCGATGCGGGCAGCGGCCTGGGTTTCGTAGTCGGTGGCGGACAACAGGGTGGCTTTGGAGGCGGGCGGCTTTGGCAGTGGCATACGGGGATACGGCGGAAGTCCAAACAAAAAAGCCGCACAGTCGTCTGTGCGGCTTTTCTCTCAACGGGTGAAACGCTGTTCGCGACTCACTGTCATGCGGGCCATTATGCCCCACGCTCAAAAGCGGGTTTCAGCCCGCTTTCTTCAACTCCTTCACGGCCTTGAGCACCTCGTCGACGTGGCCGGCCACCTTGATGCCGCGCCACTCTGAGCGCAGCACGCCTTTGGCGTCGATCAGGAAGGTGCTGCGCTCGATGCCTTTGACCTTCTTGCCGTACATGATCTTGTTCTTGACCACGCCGAACATGTGGCAGAGCTTTTCTTCGGTGTCGGCGATCAGGTCGAAGGGCAGTTCCAGGTTCTGGCGGAACTTCTCGTGCGAGGCCATGTTGTCGCGCGACACGCCGAACAGCACGGCGCCGGCCTTGACGAAGTCCTTGTGGCGGTCGCGGAACTGCATCGCCTCGGTGGTGCAACCGGGCGTGTGGTCCTTGGGGTAGAAGTACAGCACCACCACCTTGCCGAGGAAGGCCTGCGGCGTGAACTTCACCCCGCTGGTCGCGACGGCTTCGAACTCGGGCAAAGGTTTGTTCAGGACAGGCGTCATGACGGGCGTTGTGATTGTCGAGGTGCCCCACGGGCACAGCCGGCGATTATAAAGTTTCGCCGTCGGTCCCCTTTTGGCAGGGGCGCTGAGCAGGCAGCCCCGCGGTTGGACCTCAATTCGCGTCCAGCAGCAACGCAGCGACCACCGTGCGGCCCTCGCTCACCAGCACGTTGTAGGTGCGGCAGGCCGCAGCGGTGTCCATGGACTCGACGCCGATGCGCCGAGCGATCAAACCACGCAGCAGCGCAGGCGGTGGAAAGCGCAATCTGGCCCCGCTGCCGAAGATCACGAGCTCGGGCTGCAACTGCAGGACTTCATCGAAATGCGCCTGCGTCAGCGCGTTGAAATCTGCCGGAGCCCAGGCCCGCACCGGGCCGCTCCACGGCACGATCACGCTGCCGCTGTACGACTGGTTGCCGACCCAGACCGACCCGCCGTCGTGGCGGGCGATGGTGTTGACACCCTCGAGGGAATCCGGCTGGAATTTCACGCTGCGTGTCCGATCGTGCGCAGCGCTGCAACACGGACGCTGCGGGTGGGCGATCGAGCGAGATCGCTATGGTTAAATTGTAGTTTGCGCAGCGCAGCATCACCGTTGGCGACTGCCTCGCGGAGCCAAAGGAGCCCATGCGGTGAAGCCGATTGCCAAGTCCAGCAAGCTCGCCGATGTGGGCTACGACATCCGCGGCCCGGTGCTGGAAAAGGCCCGCCAGATGCAGGAGGAGGGCCACAAGATCATCCAGCTGAACATCGGCAACCTGGCCGTGTTCGGCTTCGACCCGCCCGACGAGATCGTGCAGGACATGATCCGCAACCTGCCGGCCAGCGCGGGCTACACCGACAGCAAAGGCCTGTTCGCGCCGCGCAAGGCGGTGGTGCACTACACGCAGGAAAAACACATTGCCGGCGTCGGCGTCGACGACGTCTACCTCGGCAACGGCGCCTCGGAGCTGATCGCGTTCAGCCTCAATGCGCTGCTCGATTCGGGCGACGAGATCCTGGTGCCGGCACCCGACTACCCGCTGTGGACCGCGGCGGTGTCGCTGTCGGGCGGCAAGCCGGTGCATTACCTGTGCGACGAGCAGTCGGGCTGGCTGCCGGACCTGGCGGATCTTCGCAAGAAGATCACGCCGCGCACGCGCGGCGTCGTGGTGATCAACCCGAACAACCCGACCGGCGCGCTGTATCCCGACGACGCTGTTGCGCGACATCGTCGAGATCGCGCGCAGCCACGGTCTGATCGTGTTCGCCGACGAGATCTACGACAAGACCCTGTACGACGGCGCCACGCACACCAGCATCGCCTCGCTGGCCGACGACGTGTTGTTCGTGACCTTCAACGGCCTGTCGAAGAACTACCGCGCCTGCGGCTACCGCGCCGGCTGGATGGTGGTGTCGGGCGACAAGCGTGATGCCAAGGACTACATCGAAGGCCTGACGATGCTGGCCTCGATGCGTCTTTGTGCCAACACGCCGGGCCAGCTCGCGATCCAGACCGCGCTAGGCGGCTATCAGAGCATCAAGGACCTGGTGGCGCCGCACGGACGGCTGACCAAGCAGCGTGACCTCGCGCATGAGCTGCTCACCGCCATTCCCGGTGTGTCGGTGGTCAAGCCGAAAGCAGCGCTCTACATGTTTCCCCGGCTCGACCGCAAGCTCTATCCGATCGACAACGATCAGCAGTTCGCCTACGAACTGCTGGCCGAGGAGAAGGTGCTGATCGTGCAAGGCACCGGTTTCAACTGGCCGCGGCCCGATCACTTCCGTCTGGTGTTCCTGCCCAATCCCGACGACCTCACGGAAGCCATCGGCAGGATTTCGCGGTTCCTAGACCACTATCGAAAGCGACACAGCACATGAAACCCATGCAAGTCGGCCTGCTGGGCATCGGCACGGTGGGGAGCGGCACCTTCAAGGTCCTGCAGCGCAACCAGGAAGAGATCCAACGCCGCGCCGGCCGCGGCATTCGCATCGCCAGCGTCGCCGATCTCGACGTGGCGCGCGCCCGCAGCATCGTCGGCGACGCCGCGACCGTGGTCGATGACGCGAGGCGCGTGATCGCTGACCCGGCGATCGACATCGTGGTCGAGCTGATCGGCGGCACTGGAGTGGCCAAGACGCTGGTGCTCGACGCCATTGCGACCGGCAAGCACGTGGTCACCGCCAACAAGGCCTTGCTCGCCGTGCACGGCAACGAGATCTTCGCTGCCGCGCACAAGAAGGGCGTGATGATCGGCTTCGAGGCCGCGGTGGCCGGAGGCATCCCGATCATCAAGGCTCTGCGCGAGGGCCTCACGGCCAACCGCATCGAGTGGGTGGCCGGCATCGTCAACGGCACCACCAATTTCATCCTGAGCGAAATGCGCGACAAGGGGCTCGACTTCGACACCGTGTTGAAGGAGGCGCAGCGCTTGGGCTACGCCGAGTCCGACCCCACGTTCGACATCGAGGGCGTCGATGCCGCGCACAAGGCGACCATCATGTGCGCCATTGCGTTCGGCGTGCCGATGCAGTTCGGCAAGGCCCACGTCGAAGGCATCACGGCGTTGCAGGCCACGGACATTCGCTACGCCGAGCAACTCGGCTACCGCATCAAGCTGATCGCGATGGCACGCCGCAATCCGAAAGGGATCGAGTTGCGCGTGCACCCCACGCTGGTGCCGGCCAAACGCCTGATCGCCAACGTCGAAGGCGCGATGAACGCGGTGGTGGTGCAGGGCGATGCGGTCGGCACCACGCTGTACTACGGCAAGGGCGCCGGTTCCGAGCCCACCGCGTCGGCGGTGGTGGCCGACCTGGTGGACATCACGCGGCTGCACACCGCCGACCCCGACCACCGCGTGCCGCACCTGGCATTCCAGCCCGATGCGCTGTCCGACACGCCGATCCTGGCCATGAACGACGTGGTCACCGCGTATTACCTGCGCCTGCGCGTGGCCGATCAGACCGGTGTGTTGTCGCGCATCACCACCATCCTGGCCGAGCACGACATTTCCATCGACGCGGTGCTGCAGCGCGAGTCGGCCGAAGGCGAACGGCAGACCGACCTGATCATCCTTACGCACGACACGCGCGAAGGCCGCATGAACCAGGCGATGGCCACGATGCAGGCGCTGCCCACCGTGCTGGCGCCGATCGTGCGCATCCGCAAGGAAGAGCTGAACTGATGCGTTACCTCAGCACGCGCGGCGATGCCACGCCGCGGCGCTTCTGCGAGATCCTGCTCGAGGGCCTGGCGCCTGACGGCGGGCTGTACCTGCCCGAGCGTTATCCGCAGGTCGATGACGCCATGCTCCAGCGCTGGCGCACGCTGCCGTATGCCGACCTGGCGTTCGAGATCCTGTCGCTGTACATCGACGACATCCCGGCCGACGACCTGCGCGGCCTGTGCCGGCGCACCTACACACGGGAGAACTTCGGCACCGACGCCATCGTGCCGTTGCGCCGCTTGGAGCCGGGCGTGTTCATCGAGGCACTGTCCAACGGGCCGACGCTGGCCTTCAAGGACATGGCGATGCAACTGCTGGGCGCGCTGTTCGAGTACGAGCTGGCGCGTCGCGGCGAGCACCTGAACATCCTGGGCGCGACCTCGGGCGACACCGGCGGCGCCGCCGAGTATGCGATGCGCGGCAAACAGGGCGTGCAGGTGTTCATGCTGTCACCGCACGGCCGCATGAGCCCGTTCCAGCAGGCGCAGATGTTCAGCCTGCAGGATCCGAACATCCACAACATCGCGATCGAAGGCGTATTCGACGAATGCCAGGACATCGTCAAGGCCGTGGCCGGCGATCTCGCGTTCAAGCGCAAGCACCGCATCGGCAGCGTCAATTCGATCAACTGGGCGCGCCTGCTGGCCCAGGTGGTGTATTACTTCGCCGGCTACTTCAAGGCCACGACGTCCAACGTCCAGCGTGTCAGCTTCGCGGTGCCATCGGGCAACTTCGGCAACGTGTGCGCCGGCCACGTGGCGCGCATGATGGGCCTGCCGATCGAGCGGCTGATCGTGGCCACCAACGAGAACGACGTGCTCGACGAGTTCTTCAAGAGCGGCCGCTATCGCGTGCGTGCCGCCGCCGAGACGCACGAGACCTCGAGCCCGTCGATGGACATCAGCAAGGCGTCGAATTTCGAGCGCTTCGTGTGCGACCTGCTGCAACGCGACACCCGCGCCACACGCGAGCTGTTCGGCACGCAGGTGGCCCGCGACGGCGGCTTCGCACTCGACGCTGCCACGCACGCGCGCTGCCGGTCGTTCGGCTTCGTGTCTGGGCGCAGCAGCCACGCCGATCGCCTGCAAACGATCGCACAGACCTGGCGCCAGCACCGCGACCTGATCGATCCGCACACCGCCGACGGCTTGAAGGTGGCGCGCGAGCTGCGCCGGGCGGACGAGACCGTGATCGTGCTGGAGACCGCGCTGCCGGTGAAGTTCAGCGAGACCATCGTCGAAGCCATCGGCGAAGCGCCGCCGCGGCCGGCCGCTCTGGCCGGACTCGAAGCCCTGCCGCGCCGCTGCGACGTGCTGCCCGCCGAGGCGTCACGCGTCAAGGCGCTGATCGCGTCGCGCGACACGCAGGCCTGACGGGCCACGCAAGCCCAGCCGAACGCCCGGCGCGTCGGGACTTGGCACAATCCTCGGTGCCACGAGGGCTGCACGCCATGAATTCCACCATCCCGCGTTCCGATCGTTCGCCGTTGCTGAGTCTGGACGAAGCGGTGGCCCGATTGATCGATGGTGCCAAGGGGCACGTCATCGCAGAGACCGAAACGGTGTCGACCTTCGACGCCTTGAACCGCGTGCTGGCCGAAAGTGTGCGCTCCAACCTCGACGTGCCACCCGAGGACAACAGCGAGATGGACGGCTATGCACTGCGCGTGGCCGACGTGCCGGCTGCAGGCACCGTGCTCGCGGTGTTGCAGCGTGTGCCGGCGGGGCGGGTCGGCAAGCCGCTGCAACCAGGCACTGCGGCGCGCATCTTCACGGGTGCGCAGATCCCGATCGGCGCCGACGCGGTGGTGATGCAGGAGTTGTGCGAGGCCATGCCGTCGGAGCGCGATGGCGAATTGGGCCGCGTGAGGGTGCAGGCGATGCCGAGTGCCGGTCAGGCCATCCGCCGCCGCGGCGAAGACGTGCAGCAAGGCGCGGTGGTGTTGAGCAGCGGGCTGCGCCTGACGCCGCAGGCGATGGGCATGGCCGCCTCGGTGGGCGCGGGGCAGCTGCGCGTGCGGCGCAAGCCGCGCGTGGCGTTGTTCTCCACCGGTGACGAGCTCGCGATGCCCGGCGAGACGCTGAAGCCAGGGGCGATCTACAACTCCAACCGATTCACGCTGCGCGGGCTGCTGCAGGCCGCAGGGTGCGAAACGATCGACCTGGGTATCGTGCCCGACCAGCTCGATGCCACGCGCGAGGCGCTGCGCCGTGCCGCGGCGCAGGCCGACCTCGTGGTCACGTGCGGCGGTGTTTCGGTGGGCGAAGAAGACCACCTCAAGCCCGCGCTGCAGGCCGAAGGTCGACTGGATCTGTGGTCGATCGCGATGAAGCCTGGCAAGCCGCTCGCGTTCGGCAGCGTGCGGCGCAGCGATGGGGGCGAGGCCCTCTACATGGGATTGCCTGGCAACCCGGTGTCCAGCACGGTCACGTTTCTTGTGGCGGTGATGCCGGTGCTGCGCGTGCTGACCGGCTCGCCGCCGGGCGGAGCGAAGCCGGTGGCGATGACAGCCGGCTTCGACTGGCCCAAGCCCAACGCGCGCCGTGAGTTCCTGCGGGCGCGCATCGCGACCGACGGGCGTCTGGAGATCTATCCGAACCAGGGCTCGGGCGTGCTGACCTCGATGGTGTGGGCCGATGGGTTGATCGACAACCCTGGAGGCCGCGCGATCAAAGCGGGTGACACGGTGCAGTTCCTGCCGCTGGGGATGCTGCTGCAATGAAGGTGCAGGTGCGCTACTTTGCTTCGCTGCGCGAGGCCCTGGGGACGCAGGAGACGGTCGAGGTCGATTCGGGCACCACGCTCGGTGCGCTGCGCGACCGATTGATCGCACGGGGCGGCGACCACGCGCGCTGTCTGGCGCGCGGGCGCGCCGTGCGTTCGGCGTTGAACCAGACCATGGCCGACGACAGTGCACCTCTGCACGAGGGTGCAGAGGTCGCCTTCTTCCCGCCGGTGACCGGCGGCTGACTGACAATCCGAGCCATGGTGCGCAGCGCGGTCACGATCCAGCAGGCCGACTTCGACCTCAGCGCGGAGGTTGCGGCATTGCGCGAGGGTGATGCGCAGGTCGGTGCGGTGGCCAGCTTCGTCGGCACGGTGCGTGACCGCAGCGACGGTGCCAGCGTGTCGGCGATGGAGCTCGAGCACTACCCCGGCATGACCGAGCGCGCGATCGAATCGATGATCACCGAGGCGTGCCGGCGCTTCGACGTGCGCGGGGTGCGTGTGATCCATCGCGTCGGCGTGTTGATGCCGCGCGAGCAGATCGTGCTGGTGGCCGTCACCTCGGCGCACCGCCACGATGCCTTCCAGGCCTGCGAGTTCTTGATGGACTACCTGAAGACCCAGGCGCCGTTCTGGAAGAAGGAGAGCACGCCCGACGGCGCCCGCTGGGTCGATGCGCGCCAGGCCGACGATGCCGCGCTGGCGCGCTGGGGCCTGAAGATGGACAACGCCGGGTGACCCAACCCGGCCTCTGGGTGTCGGGGGCGGCCGTGGCCGGGGGCGCCGCCATCGGCGCGTTGTGCCGCTGGGGCGCCGGTGTCGTGCTCAATCACCGCTGGCAGGGCTTTCCGCTCGGCACCTTGTTCGTCAACTTGCTGGGCGGCTTGCTGGTCGGCATCGCGGTGGTCTGGCTGCAGGACAAGCCGTACGGCACGCTGCACCTGTTCGTGCTGACCGGCATGCTCGGCGGCTTCACGACGTTCTCGGCGTTCTCGGCCGAATCGCTGGCTTTGATCGCGCGTGGCCAGTGGTTGCTGGCCGCTGCGCACGCGCTGGCGCACTTGGTGGGCGCCTTGGCGTGCGCGGCGCTCGGCGTGGCGCTGGCGCGCGCGGTGGTCGCCGCATGACGCGCGGTCCGTTCGAAGGCGGGGCCGATTCGGCGCCCTTGCGTTCGGCGCTCGGCCGTTTTGCGACCGGCGTCACGCTGGCCACCTGCACCGATGCCAACGGCGCGCCGGTGGGCCTCACGGTCAATTCGTTCGGCGCGCTGTCGCTCGAGCCGCCACTGGTGCAGTGGTCGCTGCGTTGCGAGAGCCCGAGCCTGCCGGCGTTCCAGCACGCCGAGCACTTCGCGATCAACGTGCTCACCGAGCAGCAGGTCGAGCTGTCGCGCCGCTTCGCATCGGCCAGCGTCGGTGCCAAGCGCTTCGAGCTCGGCCGCTGGAGCCTGGGGACACACGGCGCACCGGTGCTGGCCGGTGCGCTGGCCGTGTTCGAGTGCCGCCGCACGCGTGCAGAACGCCATGGCGACCATGTGCTGGTCATCGGCGAGGTGCTGCACCACAGCGCACACTCGGGCGCGCCGCTGTTGTTCCACGCCAGCCGCTACCGCAGCCTGGGTGACCCGCTCTAGTCGGGCACACAATTCGCTGAATCCAGGCGCAAACGGCGCGTCTCGGGCTTGAAACGGGCGGTCCCGCCCCTAAGTCCATCGGCAAGACACAAGGATTGCCCATGCGTTTGGACAAGCTCACCACCGCGTTCCAGCAGGCCCTGGCCGATGCCCAGAGCCTGGCCGTGGCGCGCGACAACCCGTACATCGAACCGGCGCACCTGCTGGCGGCCATGCTGGCCCAGCCCGACGGCCCGAAAGCGCTGCTCGATCGGGCCGGCGCCAACACCGGCGCGCTGCGCACGGCGATGGAAACCGCGATCGACGCGCTGCCGCAGGTGCAGGGCGGGCAACCGGTGCAGCCGGGCCGCGACCTGGTGTCGCTGCTGCAGGCGGCCGACAAGGAAGGCCAGCAAGCGCGGCGACCAGTTCATCGCCAGCGAAATGTTCCTGCTCGCGCTGGCCGACAGCAAGACCGACCTCGGCGGCGTGGTGCGTGGCCACGGCCTGACGCGCAAGTCGCTGGAGGCTGCCATCGATGCCGTGCGCGGCGGCGCAGAAGGTGGACTCGGCCGAAGCCGAAGGCCAGCGCGAGGCGCTGAAGAAGTACACGCTCGACCTCACCGAGCGCGCGCGCCAGGGCAAGCTCGACCCGGTGATCGGCCGCGACGACGAGATCCGCCGCGCCATCCAGGTGCTGCAGCGGCGCACGAAGAACAACCCGGTGCTGATCGGCGAGCCGGGCGTCGGCAAGACCGCGATCGTCGAAGGCCTGGCGCAGCGCATCGTCAACGGCGAGGTGCCCGAGAGCTGAAGGACAAGCGCGTGCTGGTGCTCGACATGGCCGGCCTGCTGGCCGGCGCCAAGTACCGCGGCGAGTTCGAAGAGCGCCTGAAGGCGGTGCTGAAGGAAGTGGCGGCCGACGAAGGCCGCATCATCCTGTTCATCGACGAATTGCACACGATGGTGGGCGCCGGCAAGGCCGAAGGCGCCATCGACGCCGGCAACATGCTCAAGCCCGCGCTGGCGCGCGGCGAACTGCATTGCATCGGCGCCACCACGCTCGACGAATACCGCAAGTACGTCGAGAAGGATGCCGCGCTCGAGCGGCGCTTCCAGAAGGTGCTGGTCGACGAGCCGAGCGTCGAGGCCACCGTGGCCATCCTGCGCGGCCTGCAGGAGAAGTACGAGGTGCACCACGGCGTGGAGATCACCGACCCGGCGATCGTCGCCGCGGCCGAGCTCTAGCCACCGCTACATCACCGACCGCTTCCTGCCCGACAAGGCGATCGACCTGATCGACGAGGCGGCGGCCAAGATCAAGATCGAGATCGACTCCAAGCCCGAGGCGATGGACCGGCTCGACCGCCGGCTGATCCAGCTGAAGATCGAGCGCGAGGCGGTGAAGAAGGAGAAGGACGAGGCGTCGATCAAGCGCGCCGGCCTGATCGAGGACGAGATCGCCAAGCTCGAGCGCGAGTACGCCGACCTCGAGGAGATCTGGAAGGCCGAGAAGGCCACCGCGCAGGGATCGGCCCAGGTCAAGGAAGAGATCGACCGCATCCGGCATCAGATCGACGAGCTCAAGCGCAAGGGCGACTTCAACAAGGTGGCCGAGCTGCAGTACGGCAAGCTGCCCGACCTCGAAAAGCGCTTGAAGGAAGCGCAGGCGAAGGAGACGGACAAGAGCAAGTCGGGCAAGCCGCAGCTGCTGCGCACGATGGTCGGCGCCGAAGAGATCGCCGAGGTGGTGTCGCGCGCCACCGGCATTCCGGTGAGCAAGCTGATGCAGGGCGAGCGCGACAAGCTGCTGCAGATGGAAGGCAAGCTGCACGAGCGCGTGGTCGGCCAGGACGAAGCCATCACGGCGGTCGCCGATGCGATCCGGCGCTCGCGCGCGGGCCTGTCCGATCCGAACCGGCCGCTGGGATCGCTTCCTGTTCCTCGGCCCCACCGGCGTGGGCAAGACCGAGCTGTGCAAGGCGCTGGCCGGATTCCTGTTCGACAGCGAAGAGCACATGGTCCGCGTCGACATGAGCGAGTTCATGGAGAAGCACTCGGTGTCGCGCCTGATCGGCGCGCCGCCCGGCTACGTCGGCTACGACGAGGGCGGTCAGCTGACCGAAGCCGTGCGCCGCAAGCCGTACTCGCGTGCTGCTGCTCGACGAGGTCGAGAAGGCCCACCCCGACGTGTTCAACGTGCTGCTGCAGGTGCTCGACGATGGCCGCCTCACCGATGGCCAGGGCCGCACGGTGGACTTCAAGAACACGGTGATCGTGATGACCAGCAACCTCGGCTCGCAGCATGATCATGCAGATGGCCGGGCAGACCGGGCGAGCGCATCCGCGACGCGGTGTGGGACGAGGTCAAGGCGCATTTCCGGCCCGAGTTCCTGAACCGCATCGACGAGACGGTGGTGTTCCACGCGCTCGACGCCAAGCACATCGAATCGATCGCGAAGATCCAGCTCAAGGTGCTGGAGCAGCGCCTCGAGAAGATGGACATGAAGCTCGACGTGTCGCCCGAGGCGCTGGCCGAGATGGCCAAGGTCGGCTTCGACCCGGTGTTCGGTGCGCGGCCGCTGAAGCGCGCGATCCAGCAGCGCATCGAGAACCCGGTGGCGCAGGCTGATCCTGGAGGGCCGCTTCGGGCCGAAGGACGTGATCCCGGTGGACTTCAAGGACGGCGAATTCGGGTTCGGGCGCGTCGTGCACTGAAGCTTGGCCATCCGCAATGACGAAGCCCTCCGCGTGGAGGGCTTCGTCTTGTCCGGATGGGGGTGGTTGGCGTCAGGCAGCCGATGCGCTGCTGTCGCCGTCCAGGCGCTGCAGCTTCATCTTCACCAGCATGAGGTTGGCAGCGTGGCTGTCGAGCACGGCGTGCAGAGCCAGCCCCGGATGGCCGGCGACGGCGCGCAAGATCAGATGGTGGCCGTTCAGCGTGACCGTCAGCATCGGGCGGCGCGACCGACAGGCCCATCGCCTTGGCGGCGGTGTTGGCCGCTTCGTGCAGTGCGGCGCCCTGTGCGGCCAGCGATGCGGGGCCCGGGCGCGCGCCGGCGTGGGCCAGCGTGCGCTGCGTGGCCAGCTCGAACACGCAGCAGCTGATCATGCCGGTGATGTCGATGCACTGGCGCACATAGGCTTGCCAAGGGTTGTCGGATTCGACCGGCGCGACCGTCGGCCGAGTGGGCGGCATCGGCTGCATCGGCAAGGGCTTGGCGGCCGCCGGGGCCGGACGCACCGGTGCCGGGAAGGCGATCGGGTCGTGCTGCGTCGCCGGCCGCGTGGCAGGTGGCGGTGCGGCAGACGCGGTATCACCTCGCACGCGATTCCATGCGTTGCTGATCGCGGTCCAAGCGTCGGACGGCTTGACCGCTTGCGGCGCGATCGACACTTGCACGCCGCTGCGTCCCGCCAAGGTCGCCACTTGCTGGTGCAGGCTTCCCGGCGGCGACAGCGGCACGAACAGCAGGTTGCGGCCCGGCCACGGGCCGCGCGCAATGCCCTCGCGCACCGGTTGCAGTGCGCTCTCCAGCGCATGCGTCGGCAGGTCGCCCACCATCACGACGCCCAGGCGGCTGTAAGCCAGCAGCACACGCGCCACTTGCTGGCGCTGCTGCGTGTCGGCGTCGACGCGCGTGGAGTACACCCGCAACATCTGCCCGTTGGCACCCGGCAGCTCCGCGAACTCCAGTGTCGCCAGCGCCACGCCATGGCCCTGGCGGCGGATGACGAGTCGCTGCACCTTGCGCTGCGTGGCAGCGGCCAGGCCGGCAAGGATGCGCGGCGACGAGTCGGTGTTGACGTCGTGGATTGCGATGAAGTCGGTGGCCCACTGCTGGAACTGCTGCTGGATGGCCTCGGCCGGATCGCAGACCACGAACATCTCGTGGTGCTGGTCGCCGATGCGCCGGCCGATCTCGCGCCGTTCAGGGGCCAGATACTCCTCGCGGTTGCCGAGGATCTGCGTGGCCACATGCGTCAACTCACGCGTCGCCTGCCACTCTTCCTCCGGCACGCGCGAGTGGGTCGATGCGTCCCACTGGGACATCTCGTGAATCGGTTTGGCCATCTGGTTCTTCTCCTCGGCGGACTCGGCCGCACGCGGGATCGACCAAGTGTAGGTGTGCCCCACGCAACGCCGCGGGATTTCGTCACAATGCTTGCCGGACTGACGCCCACGGACCACCCCTACAAAAGGGGACGTGACAAGGGTTGCGCGTGAAGCGGTTCATGACACGGTGAGAGCCGCACAAACGGAGACATTGGTGCCCCAAGCAAAAGCCCCAGTGGTGGTGATCGGAGCCGGTCTGGCAGGGCTGACGGTGGCGCTCGAGTTGGCGCAGCGCGGGCCCGTCACGGTGCTCGCCAAGCGCAGCCTGGCCGAAGCGGCGACCGCCTGGGCGCAGGGCGGCATCGTGGGCGTGCTGGGCGAGCGACGACAGCATCGAGTCGCACGTGCGCGACACGCAGGATGCCGGCGCCGGCCTGGTCGACGAGCACACCGCCCGCTTCATCGCCGAGCACAGTGCCGCGGCGGTGCGAGTGGCTGGTCGACCAAGGCGTGCCGTTCTCGCCCGACCCCGTCGGGCCCGCTGGGGCTGCACCTCACGCGCGAGGGCGGGCATGCGGTGCGCCGCATCGCGCATGCGGCCGATGCCACCGGCCGCGCCATCCACGAGGTGCTGCTCGCCAAGGCGCGTGCGCATCCCGAACATCACGCTGCGCGAGCGCTGGATGGCGATCGACCTGATCACCTCGCGCCATCTCAAGCGCGACGAGCCGGCGCGCTGCTATGGCGTGTACGCGCTCGACATCGACTCGCCAGCGCGTCGACACGCTGGCCGCTTCGCGCGGTGGTGCTGGCCACTGGCGGTGCCGGCAAGGTCTACCGCTACACCACCAACCCGGAGACCTCGACCGGCGACGGCATTGCGATGGCCTGGCGCGCCGGCTGCCGCATCGGCAACATGGAGTTCATCCAGTTCCACCCGACCTGCCTGTACCACCCGCAGGAGCGCAGCTTCCTGATCACCGAGGCGATGCGCGGCGAGGGCGCGCAGCTGAAGCTGCCCGATGGCACACGCTTCATGGCCGACGCACGACGCGCGCGGCGAACTCGCGCCGCGCGACATCGTGGCGCGCGCGATCGACTTCGAGATGAAGAAGCACGGCCTCGATCATGTGTGGCTCGACGCCACGCACCTGGGCGAGGCGTTCCTGAAGGAGCATTTCCCGACCATCCATGCGCGCTGCCTCGCGCTTGGCATCGACATCGCGCGCGCAGCCGATCCCGGTGGTGCCGGCGGCGCACTACACCTGCGGCGGCGTGGTCACCGACCTCGACGGCCGCAGCGACGTGCCGGGTCTCTACGCCGTGGGTGAAACCACCTACACCGGTCTGCACGGCGCCAACCGCCTGGCCAGCAATTCACTGCTGGAATGCGTGGTGCTCGGCCGCACCTGCGCCGCGCACATCCTCAAGTCCGACGGGCGCGACGTGCCCGACGTGCCGCCGTGGGACGAGAGCCAGGTCGAAGATGCCGACGAGCAGGTGGTGATCGCGCACAACTGGGACGAGCTGCGCCTGTTGATGTGGAACTACGTCGGCATCGTGCGCACCACCAAGCGGCTGGAGCGCGCGCTGCACCGCATCGAGCTGCTGAAGAGCGAGATCGACGACTACTACGCCAACTTCCGCGTCACGCGCGATCTGCTGGAGTTGCGCAATCTGGTCGAATGCGCCGAGCTGATCGTGCGTTCGGCGCTGGTGCGGCACGAGAGCCGCGGCCTGCACTACAGCCGCGACTTTCCGAGCACGCTGCCGGTGAGCTTGCCCACCGTGCTGACGCGGCCGGCGCACAGCCGGGGCTGACCTAGCCGACGACGCGCAGCGAGTAGTCGATCGCGCGCACGTCTTTCGTGAGCTTGCCCACCGAGATGCGGTCGACGCCGGTGGCCGCGACCTCGCGCAGCTGATCCAGTCCGAGGCCGCCCGAGGCTTCGAGCAAAGCGCGGCCCTGCGCAATGGCCACCGCTTCGCGCATGCGCTCGAGGTCGAAGTTGTCGAGCAGCACGCTGCGGGCGCCGCTGGCCAGCGCCTCGCGCAGCTGGTCGAGCGTCTCGACTTCGATCTGGATCTCGACGCCGGCGTTCAGGGCCTGCGCGCGGCGCAGCGCCTCGGCCACGCCGCCGGCAGCCGCGATGTGGTTCTCCTTGATCAGGATGCCGTCCCACAGCGCCAGCCGTTGGTTGGCGCCGCCACCCGTGCGCACGGCGTACTTCTGCGCCTGGCGCAGACCGGGCAGTGTCTTGCGCGTGTCGAGCACCACGCAGCCGCGCGGATTCGGCGATGCGCCTTCGATCGCGCGCACGTGGGCGCGGGTGATCGTGGCGGTGCCGGACAGCAACTGCAGGAAGTTCATGGCCGGCCGTTCGGTCGTGAGCAGCGCGCGCGCATCGCCCTCGAGTTCGCACACCACGGTGTCGGCTGCCATGTCGGCGCCTTCGTCGTACCGCCAACGCACCACGGTGTTCGCGTCCACGGCACGCACGCACGCCATCGAACCAATCGCGCCCGCACAGCACCGCGACCTCGCGCACGCGCAGTTGCGCCTTGATGCGGCGCTGCGCGGGCAGCAGCTGGCCGGTCCAGTCGCCGCGGCCGACGTCTTCGAGCAGCGCGTCGCGGATGTTGCGCGCACGCGCCTGTTCGAGCGTCTCGTTGAACTCGAAACGCAAGTCCGAAGCCACCTCAGGCAGCTCCGACGTTCGGCACGAAACCCTGTTGCGGTTGGCTGATGGCCTCGGGGTTGGCTGCCACGTAGTTCGAGCATGCGCTCGATGCAGCCCAGTGCCTGCGCGCGCGTCGGTTCGGGCACGTGAATCTCGCCGGTGCCGCGTTGCAGAGCCATCAGCACGCCTTCGAGGCCGTTCATCGCCATCCACGGGCAGTGTGCGCAGCTCTTGCACGTGGCGCTGTTGCCGGCAGTGGGCGCTTCGATCAGCGTCTTGCCCGGCGCCAGCTGCTGCATGCGGTGGAACATGCCGTTGTCGGTGGCGACGATGTACTCGCTGGCCTTGCCTTCGACCACCGCCTTCAGCAACTGCGAGGTCGAGCCCACCACGTCGGCCTGCTGCACCACCGCCTCGGGCGATTCCGGGTGCACCAGCATCATGCGCTTTCGGATGGTCCTTGCGCAGCAGCTCGAGCTCCACGCCCTTGAACTCGTCGTGCACGATGCAGGCGGCGTCCCACAACAGCATGTCGGCGCCGGTCTGCTGCTGCACGTAGCGGCCCAGGTGCCGATCGGGCGCCCACAGGATCTTCTTGCCGCTGTTCGTGCAGGTGTTGACGATGGCCAGCGCGCACGAACTGGTCACCATCCAGTCGGCGCGCGCCTTCACGGCGGCGCTGGTGTTGGCATAGACCACCACGGTGCGGTCCGGATGCGCGTCGCAGAACTTGGCGAAGTCCTCGGGCGGGCAGCCGAGGTCGAGCGAGCAGGTGGCATCGAGATCGGGCATCAGCACGCGCTTGTGCGGCGACAGGATCTTGGCGGTCTCGCCCATGAAGCGCACGCCCGAGACGATCAGCGTCTGCGCCGTGTGGTCGCGACCGAAGCGCGCCATCTCGAGCGAATCGGACACGCAGCCGCCGGTCGCCTGCGCGAGGTCTTGCAGGTCGCCGTCGACGTAGTAATGCGCCACCATCACCGCGTTGCGCGCCTTCAGCTCGCGCACGATGGCGGCCTTGAGTTCGTCGCGGCGCTGAGGTGTGAGGGCCACGGGCACCTTGGCCCATGCGTGGGCCACGCAACTGCCGCCGCTGGCGTCGGCGCGCGTGTAGTCGTACAGAACCTGGGCCATGCAAGCGCTGCCGCGGTCCGCGCAGCAGCATGAGGTCTGGAGGACCTCGATCCTAGCCGAGCGGCCTGAGCACGCTCAGATCAGGTGTTTTTCGGCCTGCAGCACCTTGAAGCGGATCAACGGCACGTTGGCCAGGCGTCGATCGAGGATCAACACCAGGCCGAAGCGCGTCGGCGCCGGCAGACCTGCACGCAGCACCTCGATGCGCGTGCCTTGAGTGACCATCAGTTCCTCGCTCTCGGCGCCGTACTCGCCGCCGGCGGCGCTGAACACGCGGCGCGCGGCCGTCAAACGCCGAGCGCGCGCGCCGAGGTCGAACGTGAGGCTGTCGCGGCTGTCGTGCGCGAGCAGTTCGCCGGTCGTGAGGTCGACCACGCCGCAAGCGATCACGCCTTCGGTGCGCACCAGGCCGAACAGCGCCTTGGTGACGTTGGAGTCGTCGAGCAGTCGCGCCTGGGTGGTGGAGAAGGTGGGCGCATTGGCGCACGCCTCCCAGGCCGACAGCACCGTGTTCCACACCGTGGACGCGCCGTTGAGTGTCTCGGCCAGCGCCGTGGCGCGCACGCGCGGGGGCCACGGTTGGCTGAGGATGCGGTGGCGCATCGCGCCCGAGTTCGGCGGCAGCAGGAACACCAGCCACGGACAGTGCCAGTCGGGCTGTTGCGTGGCGATGAGCAGGGAGCGCAGCAGTGCGTCGAGCGTGTGCGACTGCAGCGCACCGACGATCACCGCGGTCATGTGCGAACGTTCGGCCAGCGCATTGACGATCTCGTCGTGCTCCAGCCCCTGAGCACGCACGTCGGCGTGGTAGATCTTGAGCGGGCCCGGCGGCGCGGCGCGGCACGGCCGTGCGCTCCACCACCGCCAGCGTGCGCAGCGTGGCGCGCTCGCGCAGATGCAGTTTCTCCACCGGGTTGCCGGTGGCGTCCGACAACGCCTTGACGACCGCTGGTGCCCAAAGGCGCGACGGGTCGAGCAAGGTGATCATCGACGGTGCGGTGCCCAGATCGGCGCGCGATGAGTGAAAGTGCTCGCGGATCGATTGCGCCGGCGAACCACCGACGAACACGTCGACCGAGTGCGGGTCCTGCTCGCGCGGCAATGCCGTGGGCACCTTGTCTTCGAGCACGGCCGTGGCCGCGAAGGCGACTTCGGTCGGCGCATAGGCAGTGCCACTGCCAGCCATGGCGCGCGGTCCGAGGTCACCGAAGAGCGTCTTGAGCATTTGTCTTTCTCCCCTGCCGCAAAAACGCTGCGCAGGTTTCGCAATGTGCGACGGTCCAATTTAGGTCGCGGCTCGCGCACGCGCCTGTTGCGGTGTACGCGAATGTCACCGCTGCGGGATGTGACCTATTCCGCACTTGAGGGGCCGGCTGAACACGCGGCCGCAGTGCGTCTGCCGCGCGCTGCTGCTGCGCCGCAAAAGCGGTACGTCGCACGCCGCTGGTGTGCCGTTGGGACTCGGATTACGAACGCTCACAGTTCTTGCGGCGCCAATGGGCGCGTTGCCCCGAAAGCGGGCGCGAGCGCCGGCTGTCGATAATCGCGCCTGCAATGCAGCGAGGACGACCATGACGCAGCGAATCGCCGGCCACGCCTTGGTCGAGGCCTTGGTGGCGCAAGGCATCGATGCCGTGTTCGGCGTGCCCGGCGAAAGTTTCCTGGCCGTGCTCGACGGGTTCCATCAACACGCCGATCGCATCCGCTTCATTGCCTGCAGGCAGGAGGGCGGGGCATCGTTCATGGCGGATGCACAGGGCAAGCTGAGCGGTCGACCCGGGGTTTGTTTCGTCACGCGCGGTCCCGGCGCGAGCAACGCGGCCGTGGGGCTGCACACCGCGTTCCAGGACTCCACTCCGATGGTGCTGTTCATCGGCCAAGTGGCCAGCGACCAGCGCGACCGCGAAGCGTTCCAGGAGGTCGACTACCGCCAGATGTTCGGACCAGGCACGCTCGGCATGGCCAAGTGGGCAGCCCAGATCGACAGCGCCGATCGGTTGCCCGAGTACGTGGCGCGCGCCTTTCACACCGCGATGCAGGGCCGGCCCGGACCGGTGGTGCTGGCATTGCCCGAGGACATGCTTACCACGCCAACCGCCGCGCCAGTGGTGCCGCGCGCGACGCCGGCGGCCGCATGGCCCGCCCCGGGCGGGCTGCGCGATTTGCGCCAGATGCTGCTCGCCGCTCATCGTCCGTTGGTGATCGCCGGGGGCAGCGGTTGGGACGCCGAGGCGGCGCTGGCGCTGCAACGTTTCGCCGAGAACTGGCAGTTGCCGGTGGGCTGCGGATTCCGCTTTCAAGACACCTTCGACAACCGACACCAACTGTACGCAGGCGATGTCGGCATCGCGATCAACGGCAAGCTGGCGACGCGTGTGCGCGAGGCCGATCTGCTGATTGCGCTCGGCGTGCGACTGGGTGAGATGACCACCAGCGGCTACACGCTGCTGCAAGTGCCCAGACCGGCGCAGAAACTGGTGCATGTGCATGCCGGGCCCGAGGAACTGGGTCGCGTCTACCACGCCGATCTGCTGCTGCAGTCGTCGATGTCGTGCGCCGCCAAGGCGCTGGAGAGCCTGGCAGCCCCGAACGACGTGCCTTGGGGCGAGTGGGCAGCGGGTGCGAACCTCGACTACCAGGCCAACCTCGTGCCCACGCCGGTGTCGCCGCTGGACCTCGCTCAGGTGATGAAGACGGTGCAGGCGCTGGCGCCTGCCGACACCGTGTACACCAATGGCGCCGGCAACTTCGCTGGCTGGCTGCATCGGTTCGTGCAGTACCACGGCCTGCAGCACCACGGTCGCACGCAACTCGCACCAACCTCGGGTGCCATGGGTTACGGCGTGCCTGCGGCCATCGCCGCGTCGTTGCTGTATCCCGATCGCACGGCCGTCAACGTGGCCGGCGATGGCGACTTCCTGATGACCGGGCAAGAGCTGGCCACCGCCACGGCATACGGCGCCGGACGCGGCAAGGGCAAGCTGGTGTCGATCGTGGTCGACAACGGCAGCTACGGCACGATCCGCATGCACCAGGAGCGCGAGTATCCCGCGCGTGTCAGTGGCACCGACTTGCACAACCCCGATTTCGTGCAGCTCGCGCAGGCGTACGGCTGGCGTGGTGCGCACATCGACCGCACCGAGCAGTTCGAGTCGGCGTTTGCGCAGGCGATGGCAGCCGACCGGCCGACGCTGCTGCACCTGAAGCTCGACACCGACGTGATCACCTCGCGCACCACGATCACGGCGCTGCGCGAAGCGGCACTGAAGAAGCAGGGCAGCTGATCAGCGCACGCACTGCGCGGACCGCGGCGCGCGCAGCTTGTGCTCGACGTAGTGCGCCATCAGCGAGCGCGCCAAGGCCTGCTGCGCGCGGGGAAACAGGCCCCCCGCGTCGCTCAACCAGCCGTCGATGCAGTGCCGCGCGGGCGCATCGGAAGCGGTGCAACGCAGCAGCCGTTCGTACGACTCGCGATAGATCACGAACTGCCCGCGCGTCATCGGCTCGCCGTGGCCGGGCACCAGCCAGCGAAAGCGCAGCGTCGCGATGCGATCCAGTGCCTGCATCCAACGTTCGGGGCACGCGGTATCCAGCAAGGGCGCCGGCAGTGTGATCAGATCGCCCGCCGCGAGCACCTGCGAGGTGACGTCGTACACCCACACGTCGCCCGCCGTCACTGCATCGCGCTCGAAACCCAGGCTGATGCCGCGCCCGGCGACCAGCATCGGCACCAGCTCGCTGACACGCACATCCGGTGTGGAGGCTGCCGTATCGTCGATGACGATGATCTCGCGTTGGTAGGCGGCACGCTGCGTCTCGGTGGTCGACGGCTTGCCGATCTCGGCCAACAACTGGCCGCGGTAGTCGGCGAGAAAGCCGCTGCGTGCAGCCACGATGGCATCGCTGGCGATCAGCTGAGCTCCGGGGTATGCGGCTTTCAATGCGCGGTTGCCGCCGATGTGATCGAGGTGCCAATGGGTGTTGATGATCGCGCGCAGCGGCTTGTTGCTGGCTCGGATGCGATCGAGGATCGCTTGCGCATGCGGGGGATGCCGGCCGCTGTCGATCACGATCCAACCGTCGGGTGCCTCGATCAGCACGCTGTTGCCGTCGGGCTGCGCCCCGGAGATGAACTGCCCCGGCAGCCATTCGGCGCCATGGTCGAGCAAACGGGGCTGCGCCGGGGCCGCGATCTGCGCCGCCAACAGCAGCGCCCCTATGATCGCGCGAACCTTCGACAGGACCGTCATGCCATGAACCCCTTGTCCACCTGCGATCTGTGCGACGCAAATCGCGACGCCCCGGCCGAACGCTTTCGCGTGCTGCCGCCGATTTTCCGCGACTTCGGCGCGCGCCAGCGCTTCCATGGTGCGGTGTCCACGGTGAAGTGCTTTGAGGACAACACGTCGGTCCGTGAGGCGGTGCAGTCGCCCGGCAATGGTCGTGTGCTGGTGGTCGATGGCGGCGGATCGATGCGGCGCGCGCTGGTCGGCGGCAATCTCGCGAGCGCCGCTGAGAAGAACGGCTGGGCGGGCGTCGTGGTGTTCGGCGCGGTGCGCGATGCCGAAGAGATGGCGCGTTGCCAGATCGGCATCCGTGCCATGGCACTGCTGCCGATGCCGCCCGACAAGCGCCACCCTGGCGTGGTGGACCAGCCGGTGCAGATTCAGGGCGTGTGGGTGCATCCTGGCGAGTGGCTGGTGGCCGACGAGGATGGCATCGTCGTGATGCCCGCCGCGCCACGCTGAAGCGCTCGGGCCAGGGCGCTCGGTAGAATCGCACCCGTTCGGGGTGTAGCGCAGCCTGGTAGCGCAACTGCTTTGGGAGCAGTGGGTCGAAGGTTCGAATCCTTTCACCCCGACCAATTTCAATCACGGCGGTGCGCATGAACGACGATCGAGCTGTCCTGTTCACGCGCCGTCGCGGCCTCGCCGGCGCGTTGTCGCTGAGCTTGATGGCTCCACTCCAGGCGCAGACCGCCTATCCCGAACGGCCCATCACATTGATCGTGCCGTTCGCGCCCGGTGGCATCGCCGACCTGACGGCGCGGGCCGTGGCCAAGGAGATGAGCGCCACGTTGAAGCAGCCGATCGTGATCGACAACCGGCCGAGCGCAGGAGCGATCGTGGGTGCCACAGCAGTCGCGCGCGCCGAGCCCGATGGCCACACCGTGCTGCTGATGAGCAATGCCAACGCGGTGAGCGCGGGGCTGTTTCGCAAGCTGCCGTTCGACGTGCAGCGCGACTTCACCCCGGTGAGCCTGCTCGGCACCTTCGACCTCGCGCTGTTCGTGAAACAGGACGCGCCGTTCAAGACGGTGCGCGACGTGATCGCGCAGGCCAAGAGCGCGCCCGGCAAGCTGACCGTCGGCACCATCGCCAGCGGCAGCACGCAGCACCTGTCGGCCGAGTTGTTCAAGTCGATGGCGCAGATCGACGCGGTGGTGGTGCCGTACAAGGGAACGCCGGCGGTGATCACTGCGCTGCGCGCCGGTGAGATCGATCTCGCCTTCGAGATCCTCGGGCCGATGCTGCCGCAGGTGCAGGCGCAGGCGGTGCGGCCGCTGGCAGTCACGTCGGACAAGCGATTCGCCGGGTTGCCCGCGGTGCCGACGGTGCAGGAGTCGGGCCTGCCCGGCTACATGGCCGCATCGTGGAATGCGCTGGCGCTGCCGGCCAAGACACCGGCCGCGGTGGTGCAGCGCCTGCATCGTGCGGCGCAGGAGGCGCTCGCGATGCCGGCCGTGCAATCGCAGCTGCAGGCGCTGGGCGTTCGCGCGCAGGGCAGCACGCCCGAACAGCTGCAGCAGCTCCTGGGCGACGAGATCCGCCGCTGGTCGCAGGTGATCCAGACCGCGAAGATCGAGCTGCAGTAGCGCCGCCAGCGCATGAACCTCAAGCACCTGGAGAGCTTCGTGCGCGTGGCCGAGCTCGGCAGCTTCAGCAAAGCCGCGCGCGTGCTCGACATCGCACAGCCGGCCCTGAGCCGCCAGGTGCGCTCGCTAGAGACCGACCTGCGCGAGACCCTGCTGCTGCGCAACGGCCGCGGCGTGACGCTCACCGATGCCGGGCGGCGCCTGTTCGAGCACGGCGTGCAGATCCTGCAGCGCGTGTCGCAGGCGCGCGAAGACCTCGGTGCCCAGCGCGACGCCGCCGTGGGCCACGTGACGATCGGTCTGCCGCCGAGCATCGGACGGCGCCTGACCCTGCCGCTGATCGAAAGTTTTCGCGAGCACCTGCCGCGCGCGCGGTTGACCATCGTCGAAGGCCTGAGTGCCAACATCGCCGAGTGGATCGGCAGCGGCCGCGCCGACCTTGGGCTGCTCTACAACCCCGACGCGCAGCCGGCACTCGAGATCACGCCGCTGCTGCAAGAGCGCTTGTGCCTGGTGGAAGCAGTGCGTGGCCGCAAAGGCAACAGGGGTCCGGTACCGCTGCGCGAGCTGGGTGCGTTCCCGTTGATCCTGCCCGAACGCCATCAGGCGATTCGCCGGTTGCTGCAGACGCAGGCCAATCTGGCCGGGGTGAAACTCCACGTGGCATGGGAGGTGTCGAGCGTGCCGGCGATCATCGACCTGGTGTGTGCCCGCGTGGGCTACGCGGTGCTCAATGCGAGCGCGGTCGACGCCTCGGGCCGCGGCAGCGAACTCGCCGTGCGGCCGATCGTCGAGCCAGAACTGCCGAGCGTGTTGTTCCTCGCCCAGTCGGCGACCAAGCCGGCCACGCCGCTCACCCGTCGCGTGGCGCGGCTCCTCACGGAGCTGATCGACGCTCCGCGCGCGCCAGCGCGCAAGGCCAAGCGCTGACGCGGGCCCATGCCGCGGCGGCATAGCTGCTAGTAGGCCCAAAGCCTAGGCGAGCCACGCAGACCGCGCACAATCGCCGCAGCGCCCCTCATGCGGGGCCTGAGACATGAGCGCACGCATCACCGGCATCTCCTCAATGGCCACGCGCGCTTTGCTGGCGGACCTGGCGCAGGCGTACGAACAGCAAACCGGCATCGTGGTGGCGATCCAGGCCGTTGGCGGTGTCGATGCTGCCAAACGCGTGCAAGCTGGCGAGGCATTCGATGCGGTGTTCCTGGCCTCCGATGCGATCGACCGCTTGATCGCATCGGGCCACGTGGCGGGCGTGCGGATGGACCTGGTGCGCTCTCCGGTGTCGATCGCCGTGCGCCAAGGCGCGCCACGACCTGACGTGAGCACCGAGGAGGCCTTGAAGACCGCTGTGCGCGCGGCGCGCCGAATCAGCTATTCGACGGGTCCGAGCGGCGCGCACTTGCAGAAGCTCTTCGAGCGCTGGGGCATCGCCGCCGAGATTGCGCCGCGCACCGTGCAGGCCCCGCCTGGCGTGCCGGTGGGCTCGCTGGTGGCGCGCGGCGATGTCGAGCTCGGTTTTCAGCAGTTGAGCGAGTTGATGAACCTGCCCGGCGTCGACGTGATCGGCGGCCTGCCCGGCGACACGCAGTTCATCACCACCTTTTCCGCCGGCGTGTGTGCCCAGTCGACCCAAGTCGCCGCGGTGCACGCGCTCCTCGCGTTTATGAACTCGCCGCAAGTCGCCGAGAGCAAGCGCCGCCATGGCATGGAACCGGCCTGAAGGAGACACTGCATGATCATCGATTGCCACGGTCACTACACCACCGCGCCAAAGGCGCTGGAGACGTGGCGCAACGCACAGATCGCCGGCATCAAGGACCCGTCGGTGATGCCCAAGCCGAGCGACTTGAAGATCTCGGACGACGAGCTGCGTGAGTCGATCGAGACCAACCAGCTCAAGCTGATGAAGCAGCGCGGCTCGGACCTCACGATCTTCAGTCCGCGGGCCAGTTTCATGGCGCACCACATCGGCGACTTTCAGGTCTCGAGCACCTGGGCGGCGATCTGCAACGAGCTCTGCCATCGCGTGTCGCGGCTGTTCCCGGATCACTTCATTCCCGCGGCCATGCTGCCGCAAAGCCCTGGCGTCGACCCCAAGACGTGCATCCCGGAACTGGTGAAGTGCGTCGAGCAATACGGCAACGTCGGCATCAACCTGAACCCCGACCCGTCGGGCGGCCACTGGACTTCACCGCCGCTCACCGACACACACTGGTTCCCGGTCTACGAAAAGATGGTCGAGTACGACATCCCGGCCATGATCCACGTGAGCACGAGCTGCAACGCGTGCTTCCACACCACAGGGGCGCACTACATCAACGCCGACACCACGGCGGTGATGCAGCTGATCCAGGGCGACCTGTTCAAGGAGTTTCCGACGCTGCGGTTCATCATCCCGCACGGCGGTGGTGCGGCGCCGTACCACTGGGGCCGCTACCGCGGGTTGGCGCAGGAACTGAAGAAGCCGCTGCTGAAGGATCACTTGCTGAACAACATCTTTTTCGACACCTGTGTGTACCACCAGCCGGGCATCGATCTGCTGACGCGCGTGATCCCGGTCGACAACGTGTTGTTTGCCAGCGAGATGATCGGCGCGGTGCGCGGCATCGATCCGGAGACCGGGTTCAACTACGACGACACCAAGCGCTACATCGAGGCGGCGAAGCTCACGCCCGAGCAGCGCCATCAGATCTACGAAGGCAACACGCGCCGCGTGTTTCCGCGGCTCGACGCTGCGCTGAAGAACAGAGGACAGTGACATGCACCAGATCGGTATCGTCAAACGCAACATCGCCCGCGCGGATCGGGCCGCGGTCGACCGCCTCGCCGCGTACGGCGTCGCCACCGTGCATGAAGCGATGGGCCGTGTCGGCTTGATGAGGCCTTACATGCGGCCGATCTATCCAGGCGCTCAGATCGCGGGCAGCGCGGTCACCGTGTTGCTGCAGCCCGGCGACAACTGGATGCTTCACGTGGCGGCCGAACAGCTCCGCGAAGGCGACATCGTGATCGCCGCGTGCACCGCGGAGAACGACGACGGTTTCTTCGGCGACCTGCTGGCCACCAGCTACCGCGCGCGTGGCGCCGCGGGGCTGGTGATCGAGGCCGGCGTTCGCGACGTGAAAGTGCTCACAGAGATGGGATTTCCTGTGTGGAGCAAGGCGGTCAGCGCCAAGGGCACGGTGAAGGCAACGCTTGGCTCGGTCAATATTCCGCTGGTGTGCGCCGGTGCGCTGGTGCACCCCGGCGACGCGATCGTCGCCGATGACGATGGCGTGGTCGTGGTGCCGGCTGCGATGGTGGGCAAGGTGGCCGATGCAGCCGCCGCGCGCGAAGCCAACGAGAGCGAGAAGCGCGCCAAGCTCGCCTCCGGCGTGTTGGGCCTCGACATGTACAAGATGCGCGAGCCGCTCGAGAAGGCCGGCTTGAAATACATCGACTGAACGACGATGCGCATCGCTTTGATCGGCTATGGCGAAGTCGGCCGCATCCTGGCCGAGGATCTGTGTGCGCGCGGGGATTCCATCGTGGCGTTCGATCTGAAGCTCGGATCGGATGCCGGACACAGCCTTGCGCACGCACGCCGCTCAGCATGGCGTGGTGCTGGCTGATTCACACGTTGCTGCCGCGCGCGATGCCGAGTTGGTGGTCTCTGCAGTCACGGCGAGTCAGGCGGTGGCGGTGGCACGCTCGTGCGCTGATGGTCTCGCGCGCGGTGCGTTCTTTCTCGATGTCAACTCCGCGTCGCCGGGAGCCAAGATCGAAGCGGCGGGCATCGTCGACGCCGCAGGCGGACGGTATGTCGAAGGTGCGGTGATGACCTCGGTGCCGCCGTACCGAATCAAGGTCCCGCTGCTTCTTGGCGGCCCGCATGCCGCCACGCTCGAGCCGTCGCTGATCCGCCTGGGGTTCGTGGCCAAGGTGGCGAGCGAGGAACTTGGCGTGGCCTCGGCCACCAAGATGTGCCGCAGCGTGATGATCAAAGGGCTGGAGGCGATGGTGATCGAGGCCTTCACCACTGCGCGCCACTACGGCGTGGAAGACGCGGTGCTCGCTTCGCTGACAGAAACATTCCCCGGCATCGATTGGGAGAAGCAGGGCGCGTACCTCTTCCAGCGGGTCATCGAACACGGGCGCCGCCGCAGCGAGGAGGTGCGCGAAGTGGCGGTCACCGTGCGCGAGGCCGGGCTCGAACCATGGAGCGCCTCTGGCACGGCCGAGCGGCAAGGCTGGGTTGCGGACCTGGCCGATCGCGGCGTGTTTGGACGCAAGGGGGAGGGCGGCTTTGCCCGCAGTGCCGATTGGCGCGTCGAGGCCGATCGCATCCTCGCGCAGCGCAAGGCGAAAGGGGCAGGTCGATGACGTTCGAGAAGACGCCGGGCTGGCTGGATTGGTACGACGGCCCGAGCACGCCGAAGTTCAGGCTGCCGCCCGGCAGTGTCGACGCGCACTGTCACGTGTTCGGACCTGGCGATCAGTTTCCCTATGCGCCGGAGCGCAAGTACACGCCGTGCGACGCCAGCAAGAAGCAGTTGTTCGCGCTGCGCGACCACCTGGGTTTTGCGCGCAACGTGATCGTGCAGGCCACCTGCCACGGTGCCGACAACCGAGCCATGGCCGATGCCTGCCGATCGTCGAACGGCAAGGCACGCGGTGTTGCCACCGTGAAGCGCAGCGTCACCGATCGCGAGCTCGAAGAGCTGCACGGCTCCGGCGTGCGCGGCGTGCGCTTCAACTTCGTCAAGCGCCTGGTCGACTTCACGCCGAAGGACGAGCTGATGGAGATCGCCGGCCGCATCCAGTTGCTGGGCTGGCACGTGGTGATCTATTTCGAGGCGCAGGACCTGCCGGAGTTGTGGGACTTCTTCACCGCGCTGCCGACCACCGTGGTGGTCGACCACATGGGCCGACCCAACGTGAGCAAGCCGGTCGATGGGCCGGAGTTCACGCTGTTCCTCAAGTTCATGCGCGAGCACGACAACGTGTGGAGCAAGGTCAGCTGCCCCGAACGGCTGTCGGTCACGGGACCGAAGGCGCTCGACGGCGAACGCAATGCCTATCGCGACGTGGTGCCGTTCGCGCGCCGCGTGGTCGAGACCTTTCCCGGGCGGGTGCTGTGGGGCACCGACTGGCCGCACCCGAACCTGAAGGACCACATGCCCGACGATGGGTTGCTGGTGGACTTCATCCCGCACATCGCGCGCACGCCGGAGCTGCAGCGGCAATTGCTGGTGGACAACCCGATGCGGTTGTACTGGCCCGATGAACTGACACGCTGAACGAGACCACAACAAGGATGACGACGTTGGAGACATCGATGCGAGGGACTCTCTGGATGTGCTGCAGGCGTTCGCGCTGAACGACGAGGCGCTGGTCAACTTCGCGCATGCGTCGTACAAGAAGGTGCGCGACGTCGCGGTCGAGCTGATGAAGCGCGCCTACGGCCGCGCGCCGGAGAAGCTGTACTTCGTGGGCAGCTCGCGAGGGCGGGCGCGAAGGCCTGACGATGGCGCAGCGCTACCCGCAGGACTTCGACGGCATCTTCAGCCGCGTGCCGGTGATCAACTGGACCGGGCTGCAGCACGCCGGCACTGCGCAACGGCCTGGCCACGATGGGCGATGGCTGGATCCGGCCGGCGCAGGTGAAGCTGGTGCACGACGCGGTGCTCGCGCGCCTGCGATGCGGCCGACGGCATGGCCGACGGCATCGTGTCGGACCCGGTGGGCTGCCGGCAGCGCTTCGACGTCGACGCGCTGCGCTGCACGCGGCGCGCCGCGGCGACGGCTGCCTGAGCGACGCGCAGGTGCGCGCGGTGCAGACACTGCACTCGCCGCTATCGCTTCGACGTTCGAGCTGGCCAACGGCGTGCGCGAGTACCCGGGTCGCGGCCTGAGCGGCGAGAACCACGCCGTCGTCCGGCCCCACCGGCGGCTGGACGCGCCTGGTGGCTCGGCAGCGCGTCGCCGGCGTTGCCGCCGGCAGCCGGCCAACGGCATCGCCTGGGTCTATGGCAGCCGGCGCGATCCAGTACTTCTACGCGCGCGAACCCGCACGCCGACGTGCGCCGCTACGAGTCCCGCGACCATGCTGCGCGCGTGCGCGAGGTGTCGGCGCTGATGGATTCGACGAACCCGGACCTGTCGGCATTCGCAGGCGCGCGGCGGCAAGCTGATCGTGCTGGAGAACATGGCCGACTACGCGCAGAGCCCGTATGCGGGCATCAGCTACTATCGAGTCGGTGGTTGCAGCGCATGGGCCGCGCCGGCGTCGACCGCTTCATGCGCCTGTACACCGCGCCGGGCGTCGACCACGTGGGCACCGGCGCGCCCGCCAACGTCGACATGCTGGCGGCTGGTCAATTGGGTCGAGCGGCGCCAGGCGCCCCTGAACCTCACGCTGGTGGAGCAGGGTGCCAAGCCGCCGTTTGCCGTGCAACGCGCGCGTCCGCTGTGCCATTGGCCGCTGGTGCCGCGCTACAAGGGCGGCGATGCCGCGAGTGCCGCCAGCTTTGTTTGCGAACGCTGATTCCCCTCACACCATGGCATTGCACAAACCCTATCAAGACGTGCCCGGCACGACGATCTTCGACGCGGAGCAGTCGCGCAAAGGCTATTGGCTGAACCAGTTCTGCATGTCGCTGATGAAGGCCGACAACCGCGCCCGCTTCAAGGCGAACGAGCGCGCCTATCTCGACGAGTGGCCGATGACCGAGGAACAGAAGCAGGCCGTGCTGGCGCGCGACCTCAACCGCTGCATCGCGGCCGGCGGCAACATCTACTTTCTGGCCAAGATCGGGGCCACCGATGGCAAGAGCTTTCAGCAGATGGCCGGCAGCATGACCGGCATGACCGAAGAGGAGTACCGCGAGATGATGATTCGCGGCGGGCGTTCGGTCGACGGCAACCGCGTGATCGGCGAAGACGGCGATGCCCAGGCACATCGGCAACCGCAGGGCCACGGCAAAGGAACCCTCTGAAATGAAGCTCCCACGCTCACTTCGTTCGCTGCCCCCCAAGGGGGCGTTCAGTACCTTCGGAACGGCCGGGCGGTACTGAAATGGCACGCATCTCCGCATCGGTCTATACCAGCCACGTGCCCGCCATCGGCGCGGCGCTCGACCTGGGCAAGACGCAGGAGCCGTATTGGCAAAAGGTGTTTAGCGGCTACGAGTTCAGCCGCCGATGGATGACGGACCACAAGCCCGACGTGATCTTGCTGGTCTTCAACGACCACGCCACGTCGTTCAGCCTGGAGATGATCCCGACGTTTGCGATCGGCACCGCGGCCGAGTACCCGATCGCCGACGAAGGCTGGGGCCCGCGGCCGGTGCCCAAGGTGTTGGGCCATGCCGAGCTGGCCGCACACATCGCGCAGAGCGTGATCCAGGACGACTTCGACCTCACGCTGGTCAACAAGATGGACGTCGACCACGGCCTGACCGTGCCGCTGTCGCTGTTGTTCGGTCAGGTGAATGCGTGGCCGTGCCCGGTGATCCCGTTCGCGGTCAACGTGGTGCAGTACCCCATCCCGTCGGGCCGGCGCTGCTTCATGCTGGGGCAGGCGATCCGCAAGGCGATCGAGTCGTACGACGAGCCGCTCAACGTGCAGGTCTGGGGCACCGGCGGCATGAGCCACCAACTGCAGGGTCCGCGCGCGGGGCTGATCAACAAGGACTGGGACAACCGCTTCCTCGACCGCCTGATCGCCGACCCGGCGGGCCTGGCGCAGGTGCCGCACATCGAATACGTGCGCGAGGCCGGCAGCGAAGGCATCGAGCTGGTGATGTGGCTGATCGCGCGCGGCGCGATGGCCGACTTGGCCGGCGGACCGGCGCCCAAGGTGGCGCATCGCTTCTATCACGTGCCGGCATCGAACACCGCCGTGGGCCATTTGATTCTGGAGAACTGAAGTGACGATCCACGTAGCGCTCGCCGGTGCCGGCGCGTTCGGCATCAAGCATCTGGATGCGATCAAGCTGATTCCGGATGTGAAGGTCATCTCCGTCGTCGGCCGTGAACATGGCAAGACGAAGGAGGTGGCTGACAAGTACGGAATCGCGCATGTCGCGACCGAGCTGGACGAGAGCCTGAAGCTGAAAGAGCTCGATGCGGTGATCCTCGCCACGCCCACTCAGATGCACGCCGCGCAGACGATGGCATGCCTGAAGGCCGGCAAGCATGTGCAGGTCGAGATCCCGTTGTGCGACACGCTGAAAGACGGCCAGGCCGTGGTGGCGCTGCAGAAGCAAGCGAGGAAGGTGGCGATGTGCGGCCACACGCGGCGCTTCAACCCCAGCCACCAGTGGGTGCGCAAACGCATCCTGGCCGGCGAGTTCAACGTCCAGCAAATGGACGTGCAGACTTATTTCTTCCGTCGCACGAACATGAACGCGCTCGGTCAGCCGCGCAGCTGGACCGACCACCTGCTGTGGCACCACGCGGCGCACACGGTCGACCTGTTTGCCTACCAGGCGCGCTCGCCGATCGTCAAAGCCAACGCGGTGCAAGGGCCGATCCATCCGAACCTCGGCATCGCGATGGACATGAGCATCCAGCTCAAGGCCGCCAACGGAGCGATCTGCACGCTCAGCTTGAGTTTCAACAACGAAGGGCCACTGGGCACGTTCTTCCGCTACATCGGCGACACCGGAACTTATATCGCGCGCTACGACGATCTGTTCAACGGCAAGGACGAGAAGATCGACGTGTCGAAGGTCGACGTGTCGATGAACGGCATCGAGCTGCAGGACCGCGAGTTCTTCGCGGCCATCCGCGAGGGCAGGGAACCCAACGGCAGCGTGGCCCAGGTGCTGCCGTGTTATGAGGTGCTGCACCAGTTGGAGCAGCAGCTGCAGTGAAGGCGCGCCGCATCGGTCCGCTCGAGGTGTCTTGCATCTCGTTCGGATGCATGAACCTGAGCCATGCCTACGGCTCGCCGCCGCCTGAGGCGCAGGCCGAGCGATTGCTGCTAGGCGCGCTCGAACGCGGTGTGACGATGTTCGACACCGCCGCGCTGTACGGGTTCGGCGCCAATGAAACGCTGGTCGGTCGCGTGCTCAAGGCGCACCGCTCGCGTTTTGTGCTCGCCAGCAAGGGCGGCCTGGCCGGTGTGACCGGTGCAGACGGCACGACCAAGCGTGTGATCGATGGCAGTCCCGCCGCCTTGCGGCGCAACTGCGAAGACAGCTTGAGGCGTCTGCAAACCGATGTCATCGACCTGTACTACCTGCACCGCTGGGACAAGCGCGTGCCGATCGAGGACTCGGTGGGTGCGTTGTCCGATCTCGTTCGCGCCGGAAAGCTGCGGGCCCTGGGGCTGAGCGAGGTGTCGGCCGCGACGATCCGGCGCGCGCATGCCGTGCATCCGATCGTCGCCGTGCAGTCGGAGTACTCGCTGTGGAGCCGCAATGTCGAGATCGGCGTGCTGCAAGCCTGCCGTGACATCGGGGCAGCGTTCGTCGCATTCAGTCCGTTGGCGCGAGGCTTTCTGACGGGCACCGTGCGCGACGCCGGCGCCTTCGAGCCCAAGGACATCCGACGCGCGATGCCGCGCTTCGAGCCGGAGACGTATGCGCGGAATTTGAAGCTTTTGGATGGATTCGAGTCGCTGGCACGCGAAGCGGAATGCACGATGGCGCAGCTGGCGCTGGCCTGGGTCCTGGCCCAAAGCGAACACGTGATCGCGTTGCCAGGCACCACGCGCATCGATCACTTGGTCGAGAACCTCGGCGCCTCGGCGCTGCAACTCGGCGCCGACGTGCTGCAGCGCGCCGATGCGCTGATCAATCAGCAGACCGTCGTCGGGCCGCGCTACAACGCGACCAACCAGACCGAGGTCGATACCGAGCAGTTTCAGGGATCCGGGCCCCCCTAGAACACGAACCGCGCGGCTTCGAGGTCGAATCCGCGGGTTAACGCGGGCTCGGCCCGGCGCATGGCACGCGCCTAGCGAGGGGTCTATGGCACGGGTTCACCTCTGAGCGCTTCGGTGGCGCGCCCACTCAAATGCATTCGATCGCAAGCTTGTGCAGCCGATCAAGTCGACAGTCGCCAACGCGATCGGTGCCCGGCATCGCTCCCCCGACTAAGGGGGGTTGCGAACAGTGTCAATTGCACGCTGTATTGACTACTATTTTTTGGGCGGTGCTGTTTGGCTGCTCCCGTGTCTTGGCGCTCTTGCATGGAGGACGAGATGGTCGATCGCTATCAGCAAGGTGTCGGCATCGAATCTGCGCCGTTGCGCGACGAAGTGATTCTGTTTCACCCGTCGAGCAACAAGTTCTGCGTTCTGAATCGCACGTCGTCGTTCATCTGGTCGGAGCTGCAGAAGCCCTCGAGCAGTGCGGAGGTCGTCGAGCGCTTGGGCGCGAGCTTTGGCGGAGTGGATCTCGATCAGGCGCGTTCCGATGTCGATTCGGCCTTCAATGAAATGCTGGCGCTGGGGCTGGTCGTTCGTGTCGAAGCAACTGCCCAACGGCAAGTGGAGGTGTAAACATGAGTGACGTGTCAATGGGCTCGAAAGAGCTGGCGCGCGCCGTGACCGAGGATCGTCCGCTGTACGAGACACCTCGCATCACGGTGATGAGCGACGAGGAAGTGCTGAAGGCCTTCCAGATGACGGCGGTGGAAATCAGCGCCGCCGGCTGCTGGTGGATGGCAGGCGGCGGAAGCGGGGCCTAAGCGCCGCCAGTGGGGCCGTACGCGGCCCCACTTCACCCCTCACGAAGATCTTTCCGCGATCAGCCGCGCGGGCTACGTTCGAGGAACGCACATGGGTTCATACACCGCACCCGAGACAAAGATGGTGCGCGGCGTGGCGTTTCGCCGCGATCCGGCGCGAGAGGAGTGTTTTCGCGTCGTGCACATGCACAACGAGATGGAGAACCTGAGCGACATGTCCGACACGTCGCGCAGGCAGCGCCTCCACATGCACATGCACAACGAGATGCAAAGCCTGGAGATCGCCGCGCAGTGCATGGCCGACTTCCCCGACGCCGAATGGGAACTGCAGGATGGAGCTGGCCCGGCAGTGCTGGGACGAGACCCGGCACACGCAGATGCTCTACAACCGATTGCGGGAGATGGGGGGGCGCAAGGGCGAGTTTCCGGTGATGAACTACGAGTGGGGCATCACCTGCATGATGGATTCGCTGGTCGCCCGCCTGGCGCTCCAGAACCGCACCTTCGAGGGCGGCGAGATCGATCTGCTGCGCGAACTGGTCGAAAAGTGGCGGCAGGCCGGCGACGAGGAGACCGCTGAGCTGCTGGACGGCATCCTGGCCGACGAGATCCAGCACGTGCGCTTCGCCAACCGATGGCTCAAGCGCCTTGCGCGCGAGCAACCGCGCACGCTGTTCAAGGTGGCGCAGGCGGTTCGCCAGCTGCAGGCCATCACGGCGGCGATGGCGCCGCAAGAGGGCGAAGTCAATGCCGCGGGCGTGCCGCTCACAGGTTACACGCGGGTCGAGGTGTTCGCCAACGTGGAGGACCGGCGCCACGCCGAATTCACCGAAGCGGAAATTGCCGAGATCCTGCGCCAGGAGGGCTTCTCTGGCCTCGTCAACGAGGCCGCGGAGGCCAAGCGTGCCTGAAATGCGGACCCCGGGCCGTGCGGCGAGCCGCTCATCCCAGGGGCTTGGCTTTGCGGCTGTTCCCTGGTGGCAGCGCATGGACGAGGTGGCGACCGCGTCGACTGCTGCTTTGACGTGGCGCGCTGCCTACCGACTCGGTGACGCGCTGCTGGAGGTGGCCACTGATTGCGACGCGCTGATCGGCGAGCTCGATGACCACTACGGCGAATGCGAGGTACCGCTCACGGATCGGCACGGCGAAGCGGTGCCGCGCATCCGATGTGCCGCGCGCGCAGCCGAACGTGATCGCCTGGTTATGGTGTGTTTCGAGTCCGCGCCATCGGCAAGCACGTTCGACGACGTGCTCGCCTTTCTCATGCACCCGGCTGCCCAGCCCGAATACATCGAAGCAGAGGTATCCGGTGGTTGTGCGTGGCGCCTGATCGTGCATGCGGCCAGCCAGGAGCCGACCGTAGCGGTGCGCGGCAACGAGGTGATGTTCGACCTGTCGCGCATCGGCGCGCGGCTGCTCGGCCGGTTGCTGGTCGATCGGGTGTTGGCCTTGCAGCGCGGATTGTTGTTCGCACACGCCGCGTCGGTGGGCATCGGTGGCACCGGAGTCCTGCTGGTCGGCCCGAGCGGCTCGGGCAAGACCACGACTGCAATCACGCTGGCGTCGCGGGGCCATCGCTATTTTGGCGACGATGTGGCGGCACTGCGCACCGAGACCGCAGAGTTGCTGCCCTTCTGGCGCATCGCACACGTGCGACCAGGGCCGCACGCGCGCTCTCTCGAAGGTCACATGGCTGCCGGCGAGTGGGACGCGCCATACGCCGACGGATTGCCTCGCCTGCGATTGCGCGTGGCCGATGTCTTTCCCACTGCGGCATCGGCGCCGCTTCCGCTGCGCCGTGCGCTGTTCCTGCGCGGATTTGCGAGCCATCCGCGCGTGGAGCCTTTCAATCCTACCGGACGTGACTTTGCGTCAGGGTCGCGATTCGCACTGAACAACACCTTGTGGGTGGCGTGGGGTAGAACACCGCAATTGCGGTTGCTGCAGTTCATGCTGTTCATGCGGCTCCTGCAGCGCGTGCCGTGTGCATGGCTCGACGCAGGGGACCCGGAATCGACCGCCGATCTGATCGAGCACAGCCTGGAGGACTCATGGCACTGACTGTCAAGCAACGCGGCCAGCACATCGCGACTTTTCGCTTTGTTCAGGTGCGCCTGATGGAAATTCTCTCCGCGTGGGTGCCGTCGACGCCTGAGATGGAAGCCAAACTGCTGTTCGGACCGCACATCTGGGATACCGCTCAGGCGGCCGATGCACTTGGCAAGCGTGCGCACGAGTTGCGCCTGCCTCTGCAGCACAGCATCTGCTCCCGCTGCAGCGTACGTCGAGTTGCTGGGTGAGCTCGGCGCCGTGAGCGGCGCAGCCCGCCGCATCGCCGTGCTGTATGACGTGATGCTGCCGGGTCTGGCCGCCCGTTATCGCCGCTACGTGCAGCGCACCGACACCCTGATGGATGCGCCAAGCGTGCGCGTGATCGAGGGCATTCTCGCAGCCGATGAGCGTATGGTGCGCGAGGCCGACAAGCTGCGCGCCGAGTTGCCAGCGCTCAAATGCGGCGACCCGACGTGGTTGCAGCAACTCGCCGCGCGCGAGGAGAGCGTCCTCGAGTTGCTGGCCGACGATGGCTCCAGCGAGGCACGGCGGGCGGGGCATGAGCGGCGCGTTGTTCGGCAACGACCCTGCGCGCGACGCGCGGTTCGTCGTCAAGGAGCGCTGGATCGATTGCGACAACCTCGCTGGCGATCATCCGCTGCACAAGGTGCAGTTCTTTCATCGTCAGATGAACGAGGAGGTCGACAGCCTCGAGGCCTCGGCACAGGCGTTGGTGGATTTTCCCGATGCGGCGTGGGCGCTCAGGCTCGAGTTGGCCCGCCAATGCGCTGACGAGGCGCGACATGCGCTGGCCTATCGCGCGCAGGTCGAGCGGCGGGGCGGTTATGTGGGTCAATTCCCGGTGCTCAACTTCCAGTACCGCATCATCACAGCGCTCGACGACCTGATCTCGCGGCTGGTGATCCAGAACCGCAGCTTCGAAGCGGGCGGTCTCGACGCCATCGCCTTTGGCGTCGACGAAGCCCGCAAGCTCGGCGACCATGAACTGGCCGAGTTCTACGAGGCGCAACTGGCCGACGAAATCTCGCACGTGCGTTTCGCCAACGAATGGATTCGCAAGTCCCTGAAAGAGGATCCCCGCACGCTGCTGCGCATGGGCGTGTCGCTCAACGCCGCAGCGCAGGCGTTTCGGATGGTGATGGGTGCCGAGGGCACCGAGGGTGCGGACTACCCGGCTGCAGTGCAGGCGCGGCTCGACGCCGGCTTTACGCCAGAGGAAGTCAAGACCGCCGCTCAGTTGCAGGCGGGGCAGGCGCGGCCGGCGGCGAGTGGGCCCGCGATGGGCTGACAACTGAAGTCAATATGGACGCGGCGGTGACACGGTCTCCCGACGCGCAGGCCTCTCAGGAACGGGAGCGGTTGCTGGCACTCGGCAATTTCATCTGCAGCAGCGATGGGCCGCTCGCTGCGGCGATGGGTCTGCGCCGTGACCTGAATGGTCAAGCCTACGAAAGCGTAGTCAGCGGCGGCAGCATGGGGGCATCGATCCCCAACGGCGTGCGCATTCGTGTTGCCGAAGGCGGGCAGCCAAAGCGTGACCAGATCATTGCCTTCGTGAGCGGCGGCAAGACGCTTGTGCACCGCATTCGCTGGTGTGGCCACACAGGGGTTGCACGCGGCTGGATCATCACGCAGGGCGATGCGATGCGGCTACCCGACTTGCCGGTTCATGCCAAAGCAGTGCTGGGGCATGTCATCGCCGTGGAACATGGGGCGACGTGGCAAGCACCGACCGCCCGGCAACGCCTGCCCAGGCGAGACCGCGCTCTGTCGCTGCTGCTGTTGGTGGTCTGCGCAACGTTGCTCGAAATCCACCCGCGGCTGGCGCACTGGTTGATCGACAGGCTGCGCAACGCCGAAGCGCGCCGCAGCTGGACTGGAGCGCTACTCTATGGCGACGCGAGCCCACCGCGCCAGCGCACGTCGCTCGTCTACGGCATGGCGATCGCGGCCTGCAGACTCGGTGCACTGACGCTGCGTGCCATTCGCGGTTGGAACTTTGTGCTCTTGTCGTTGTGGGACTCGGGTCAGCGCCTGCTCGGTGCGGTCTGTTCAGAGGCGCTCAGCCTGGAGGAAAAAGGCCGGCTGACGATCCGCATCTACGACTTCTTTCCGGGCTACCACCGCACATTCGATCGCCTGCACGAGTGGGAAGGCCCTTGGTTCGCGGGCAGCCTGCCCGCGGCGCCTGCTCGCGTCCTCGTCGGGGGTGCAGGCGTCGGGCGCGAGGCGGTTGCGCTGGCCGCGAAGGGCCTCAGCGTCGATGCATTCGACCCGGCGCCCGATTTGGTCGCGGCATGTCGGCGCGCGCTGCGAGAGGGCGCCTGGGTCGACGTACTGACATATGAGGCCTTCAGTGCCCTTGTGCTCGGCGGCCCGGCGAACACTGATGCCGCTCGGTATTTGCGGTCGCAACGCTACGACGCAATTTTGCTGGGCAGCGGCAGCTTGGCCCATGTACTCGATGCCAACGAGCACAGCGGCCTTTTGCGCGCCTGTGCCGCGCTGTGCCCGGCGGGACCGGTCTTGATGAGCTTCTATTGCGATGACGACGGGGTTGCACTTCGTGCGGGCCTGGCGACGCGCACCGGGCGCCGCATCGGCCGCATGCTGGCGGCACTGCGGGGCCTGAAAGGCGTGGCGAGCGACCGCTTGAGTTATCGGCCGCACGGTGGGTTCGCGTACACGTTCACGCGCCAGGAAGTCGAAGCGCTGGCTGCGTCGATCGGCCGTGGCGTGAGGTGGGAACCTGCAACCGCTGGCGTTTTCCGTTGCGTGACGTTGCCGCCTCCAACGAAGCCGCTGCCGCCGCTTTGACGCTCGTGCGGCAGGCGCCGAACGCCGTGCTTGGCGTGGCGACGGCATGGTGCCGCGCTGAGGCGCGGCTCTACCGCAGGGCCGGCCAGCGCGGAGTTTTCGACTCGGTGCAGCGCCTGTCTGCTGCGACATTGACCGCAGCCCTGAGCCGACAGGAAAAGAGCCGGCTCACGCTGGGCATCTACGAGGCCAGTCCGATCTACAAGGCGCTGGCTGACGAGTTGTTCGCGATCGAGGAGGGCATCTTTGAGCAGCGGTTGCCGAAGGCTCCTGCGCGCGTGCTCGTCGGCGGGTGCGGCACCGGCCGTGAGGCGAGCGTCCTGGCTGCACGTGGTTATCAGGTGCACGCGTTCGATCCGGCGCCGGCGTTCGTGGCCGAGAGTCGTCGCCGACTGGGCGCGAGCGTGCCGGTCGCGCAACTGTCGTATGAGGAGTTGAGCGCGTTGGTTCTCGACAATGTGGGCACCCCGCAGGGGCTGGCGCGCGCGCAATTCGACGCGGTCGTGCTGGGCTGCGGAAGTCTGAGTCACGTGCTGGATCCCCACGAGCAGCGGCGGCTGTTCCGGGCGCTTGATGTGCTGAGCCCGACGGGGCCGCTGCTTGCGAGCTTTCTATGGATGGACCAGGCGCCGGTCGAGTTGCTCGTCGGGCGCGCTGCACGCTGGGGCCGCGGCCTCGGCCGCACGCTCGCCCGGCTGCGCGGCGTGCCCTGCGATGTCTCGCCGCGGCTGAGCTACCAGGCGGCACGCGGCTTCGCCTACACCTTCACTCGCGGCGAGATCGAGCAGATGGCGCAAAGCGGCGGGCGCCGCGTCATATGGGAGCGCGACAGCGAGCGGCCGTCAAACTACGCTTCTTTCGTGCGCCTCTAGGCGCGCCAGGCACACTGGAAGGGCCATGCTGTCTCCTGCGGCACTCACCGGCATCAGCCGATTCGCGTCCAGTCTCGCTCGCGCGTTCGGCCTCGCCTGGGGAGCCGCGCCGCGTCTCGCCGCGGCCAGTATCGTGCTCGTGGTCGTGCAGAGCCTGCTGCCGCTGGCAGGCTTGTATCTCGTCAAACTGATCGTCGATGCGATCAGTCAGGCACTGACAAGAGGTTCGCCAGTGGATGCGGCTGCTTTGCAGCCGGTTTTCGTCCTGATCGGCATCGCGGCGGCCGTTGCGCTGGTGTTCGGCAACATCGAATCGGCCGCCGACCCGCAGCGGCTGGCCAAGGCAGCCAACTTCGCCGGCGCCTCGGACCTGATCGGTCGGCTCCCGAATGGCATGGAGACCGTGCTCGGCAACTACTTCGACGCCGGCGAGGAGTTGAGCGTGGGCGAATGGCAGAAGATCGCGCTGGCGCGGGCATTGCTGCGCGACGCACAGGTGATCGTGCTCGACGAGCCGACGAGCGCGATGGACGCGTCGGCCGAGTACGAGATGTTCAAGCGCTTCCGCGAGCTGGCAGCGGGGCGCACGGCGATTCTCGTCAGTCACCGCCTGTCGACAGTGAAGATGGCCGATCGCATCTATGTGCTGCGTGCCGGTCGGGTGGTCGAAAGCGGCACGCACGACGAGCTGGTTAGGCGCGCTGGACGGTATGCCGACTTGTTCGAGGCCCAGGCGAGCGGGTACCGCTGAACGTGCAACTCTCCGCGCCGGTGCAGGCGTTGCTCGATGTGCTCGCGGGCCGAGCCGACACTCCGCATTCGCTCGATGCGGCGGGTTGGGAGACGCTGGTTGCGGAGGCCTCGCGGCACGGTGTTTCGGCGCTGGCGAATCAGGCGCTTGCGCGCGGCGGTCGCGCACCGCGCCAGGTCGTGCAGGCCCTCGAGGGCCACTACCTGAGAAATCGGTTGCGCAACCTGCGCTTGTACGGGCGCCTTTCTGCGCTGCTGGATGCGCTGGCCGCACAAGCGATCGACGTGATTGTGCTGAAGGGGGCGTTTCTCGCACTGGCCGTGTATGAGGATGCCGCGTTGCGGCCGATGTCCGATGCCGACCTGCTGGTGCGCCACACTGACCTCGAGCGGGCGGCTCGAGCGATGCGCGCGCTGGGGTGGCGGCAGTCGCCGGCGTTGCCCGAGGGCGGGCACCAGTTGCCGACATTCGAGCTCGCGGGCGTGCAGATCGATCTGCACTGGAGTATCGAAGACGACGCGGCGCCGTTTGCGATCGACGTGGCCGGTCTCTGGCAACGCGCTGTGCCGGCAGCCGTGGGTCAGGCGCACGCGTTGGCGTTGTCGGCGGAAGACCTCCTTCTGCATCTGTGTCTGCACACGGCTTACAACCACGGCTGGCTGCAGTTCGACGGCGGCTTGCGTCAACTCGCCGACATCGCCGCAGTGGTGAGGCATTACGAGTCGACCCTTGACTGGTCGGTCTTGGCCACCCGCGCTCAAGCCTGGCAGGCGAGTCGTTGCGTGTGGCTCGGTCTCGTCACGGCGCGCGATCTGCTGCGTGCTGGGGTTCACGACGGGGTGCTGGATCGCCTTGCGCCGTCGCAGCCGCACGACCGCTGGATTCAGGTGGCGAGCAGGTTGGCAGTGGGATCCCACTATGCCGAGCTGGCGCGGCGGCTGCCGGTGCTTGGGCGATCATGGATGAACAAACGCTGGCGGCGGCTGCCGCGCGGCGGGCGCTGGCATGCGCTCTTGCTGCCGGCCCAAGACTCGCTGCGACGCGCGTATCCCCGGTTGGACGGCCATCCCACGCTTGCGCATGTCGCGCATTGGAAGGATCTGGCCGGTGAGATGCTGAGGATTGGACTCAGGGCCGAGGACCGCGCACTTTGGTCGTTCGAGCGTGAACGGCGCGGCTTGGTCGGATGGCTGGAGGGGCGAAGTGTGGCTTGAGCTTCAGGGACTTGCGCACACCCACGCGCCGCGTACTCGATGACGTGCTTTGCGAGCAGCTCAGAGAACAGTGACCGCTCGATAGCCTTCGGCGCTCGCGCTGGCGGTGCCCGTCTCGATGCATTCCAGCAGATGCGCTAGGGCGACGGTCCGTTGGCTGCGCCAGTTCCGGCAGACCGGGTTCGCGAATCAATCCAGTTAAAGTTTACATAATATACATTGTCGCGCTTATTGATGGACCCGGCGACGGGACCCGGCCGGCGCGAAACAGGCGTCTGACCCCGCTCAATAGATCGTGCCCATCTCCGTGTCGGCCACGATCTCGCTGTGCCGATCGATGCCTTCGTCGAAGCCGCGCGCATCGTCTGCGTCGCGCTTCGGGATCAGCGGCTTGTCCAGCGGACGGCACACCCGACTCGCCAGCGCGCCAAGACGCCCCGACTGCTCGATCGCCTGCAGAACCGCTTGCGGATTGATCAGCATGGCAAACGGATCGACGATGAAGCCGGAATCGGCGTTGTCTTGCGGGTTGTGCATTCGAGGCTCCGGGCGCTGTTTGGGTGGCGCCGAATGTAGGCAGCGAATGCAAGGTCTCAAATAGCTCGTGTGACGTATGTGCGTGGCGGAATTCATTGCCCACGCATCACGTTCGAACGGACTCAGCGCAAGCGTGACTCAAGTCGCTTGGCGAGCGCTTCGCGCCCGCCGGCGCGGGCGAAATCGGCGGCACTCAGGCCGCGTTCGTTTCGTGGCTCAGCGTCGGCTCGTTTGGCCAAAAGCAAGTCGGCGGTTTGTTCGTTGCCGTAGCCGGCGGCCATCATCAACGCGGTGGTGCCGTTGGGCGAACGGGCGTCGAGTTGCGCGCCGCGCTCGATCAACCACGCGGCCACCTCTGCGTTCGGCCCGGTGGCTGCGTAGTGCAGCGCATTCCATCCCGGCTGATTGATCGTTGCGCCGCGCTCGACGAGGCTGCGCACGAGCGGCAGGTCGCCCTTGATCGCAGCCAGCATCAGCGCGCTCTCGCCAGTTCGGTTGAGTGCGTTCACGTCGAGTTGCGGTTGCTTCAGCAGCGTGTCGGTGACCTTCTGAGCGCCCTCGCGCACCGCCAATGTCAGCGCCGATTGGCCGGACTCCTCGTGGCTGTTGGGATCGAACCCGCGCGCCAGCAAGTCGCTCACACCGCTGGCGTTGTCGGTGCGGACGGCACGGAAGAAGTCGTCGAATGCTCCGGCTGTGGCAACAGAAACAACAGTTGCTATAATGAGATATACGGTTTTCTTTAAGTGATCCATTAGATATTGGATGCTCGCGGCTGTGGTACAGGTGGTACATCGAAGAGCCGCTCGAAGTTCGCACTCGTGGCCTGCGCCACCTGCTCGAGCGGCAGGCCTTTGACCTGGGCCACCATCGCCGCCACGTGCGGCACGTACGACGGGTTGTTGACTTTGCCCCGGTACGGCACCGGCGCCAGGTACGGGCTGTCGGTCTCGATCAGGCAGCGATCCAGAGGAACAAAGCGGACCACGTCGCGCAGGTCTTCGGCATTGCGGAAGGTCACGATGCCGGAGAACGACACCATGAAGCCGAGCTCGAGCGCGGCCCGGGCCACGGCCATCGTTTCGGTGAAGCAATGGAACACGCCGCTGGCTGCTTCGGCGCCCTCCTCGCGCAGGATCGCGAGCGTGTCGTCCGACGCGCTGCGGGTGTGCACGATCAGCGGCTTGCGCACCTGGCGCGCGGTGCGGATGTGCACGCGAAAGCGTTCGCGCTGCCACTCCATATGAGCCACGGTGCGATCGCCGAGGCGGTAATAGTCGAGGCCGGTTTCGCCGATGCCGACCACCTTCGGCCGCGCGGCCAGTTCGGCCAGTCGCTCGAGGGTCGGCTCCTCGATGCCCTCGTTGTCTGGGTGCACGCCGGCGCTGGCCCAGAAGTTGTCGTGTCGCACGGCCAGCGCGTGCACGGCCTCGAACTCTTCGAGCGTGGTGCAGATGACCAGCGCGCGGTCCACGCGCGCGGCGGCCATGTCGGCGCGGATCGCGTCGATGCGACCGTGCAACTCGGGAAACGTGAGATGGCAATGCGAGTCGACGAACATGACGCCATTGTGGCGCCAGCCTGCACAACGCTTCGGCGCGAGGCCGCCGTCAGATCGTTTGTGTGGGCTTGGCCGACTGCAGCTGGGTGCCGAGGATCTCTTCGATCTTGAGCTTCAGCAGCCGCGTTTTTTCGTCGTTGGGAAAACGCACGCCAACGCCCTGGGTGCGCCCGCCGGAGGCATTGGCCGGCGTGATCCAGGACACCTTGCCTGCCACCGGATAGCGCTGCGGGTCGTCGGGCAGCGACAACAACAGGTAGATGTCTTCGCCGAGCTTGTACTCGCGCGTGGTCGGCACGAACAGGCCACCGTCAAGGAGGATGGGCACGTACGCTGCGTACAGCGCGCCCTTCTCGCGGAACACGAGCTGGATCACGCTCGGCCGCGACGCGACCGCGCCGCCGGCTGCTGCTCGACCTGAAGCTTCGCTCATCCGGCCGAGTGTATCGAATGGCCTGCGCCGCGTTGGCCGGGCTTGGGTGCGCTCGCCCAGCATCGCGCGCCATTCGTCACGAGCGCTTCCACCAGCAGGGGCGCGTTCCACGGGTGCTCGTCGTGACGTGCAGCACGAAGCAGCTCCTCCCGCCATGCCTGCAGCGCCGACAGAGGCGCGGCCGGTGGCATTTGCGCGATGTCAAAGAAGCGCGGCGCGGCGCCAGCGGCCTGTGCCATGGCATCGTGCGCCAAACGCAGCAACAGATCGATCACCAGCGGCAGCGGCTTGCCGATCAAGTGCTGCACATCGCCGCTCGCCACCGCGCGCGGCAACGCATCGAGGTCGGCTTCGCCGACACCGGCGTCGAGCAACGCCCGCGCCGCCAATGGACTGCCGCCGGCCACCGTCAGCGCACGTTCGCCGCCCTTGATGCCCTGCTGCTTCAGCCACGCCAAAGCCGATGCACGATCGGGCGGCTGCAGGGCAAGGCGCTGCACGCGGCTTCGGATCGTGGGCAGCAGCCGCTCCGGGTCACCGCCGGCCATCACGATGCGCAGCGCACCGGGCGGTTCTTCCAGCGTCTTCAGCAGCGCATTGGCGGCGGCCATGTTCAACGCCTGCGCCGGGTACAGCACCAGGGCGCGTCCGCGTTCGGAGCCCGCGCTGCGCTGCGACCATTCGATCGCCTCGCGCACCTGCTCCACCTTGATCTCGCGGCTCGGCTTGGCGCCGCTTCGCGACAAGGGGTCGTCATCGGAGAGCCAGTCGAACTCCACGCGCAGCGCCTCGGGCACGACCACACGCAAGTCGGGGTGCGTGCGCTGGCGCGCCAGGCGGCAGCTGGTGCAGCGGCCGCAGGGCGCGCGATCGGGTTGTTCGCACAGCCACGCCTGTGCCAGCGCCATCGCCAGCTCGAACTGACCGGTTGGGACGCCGGCGTGCAACAGCAAAGCGTGCGAACGTTTCAGCTGCAGCGCCTGCGCAAGTGCGTCGCGCAGCCACGGCAACGGCAGCTGGCCGTCTTCGGTCACACCCACCGGCCTGGGTTCACCACCAGCCACGACGCGCCACCTCCTGCTCGACCTGGGACCACACCGCCTGCAGGCTGCCGCGCGCATCGATGCGCGCGAAACGCGCCGGGTTCTCCGCGCAGCGTTTGGCATAGCCGTCGCGCACGCGCTGGAAGAAGGCTTCGTCTTCGCGTTCGAGTCGATCGGGGGCGCGCGCGGCGGCGCGCCGCGCGGCGGCCTCGATCGGCTCCACGTCGAACCACAGCGTCAGGTCGGGCGTGCGTGCGCCCTGCACCCAGCGTTCGAGCTGTTGCAGCACCGACCAGTCGAAGCCGCGGCCCGCGCCCTGGTAGGCGAAGGTCGCGTCGGTGAAGCGGTCGCACAGCACGGTCTGGCCTTGTGCCAGCGCGGGTTCGATGCGTTGCCTCAGGTGATCGCGGCGAGCGGCGAACACCAGCAACGCCTCGGTCAATGCGTCCATCTCGTCGTGCAGGAACAGTTCGCGCACGCGCTCCGCCAGCGGCGTCCCGCCCGGCTCACGAGTCACTTCCACCGTCTGGCCGCGCGCACGCAGCCAGCGCGCGAGCGATTCGATGTGCGAGCTCTTGCCCGCGCCGTCGATGCCTTCGAAGGTGACGAAGCGCCCGGTCACCGTCCGCCTCGCTGGTATTGATTGACCGCGCGGTTGTGATCGAGCAGCGATTCGCTGAACACGCTGCTGCCGTCGCCGCGCGCCACGAAGTACAGCGCCTTCGTGCGCTCCGGATTCACCACGGCCTTGAGCGAGGCCAGGCTGGGCATCGCGATCGGCGTGGGCGGCAGGCCCAAGCGCGTGTAGGTGTTGAACGGACCGTCGCTGAGCAGATCGCGTTTGCGCAGGTTGCCGTCGAAGGCTTCGCCGAGTCCGTAGATGACCGAAGGGTCCGTCTGCAGCGGCATGCCCACGCGCAGCCGGTTGGTGAACACGCCGGCGATCTGCGCGCGATCGCTGGCCTTGCCGGTTTCCTTCTCGACGATCGAGGCAAGGATCAGGGCCTCGTTGGGCGTGCGCAGCGGCAGTTCACCGACGCGCGCTTCCCAGGCCGCGTTCAGGTGGCGCTGCATCGTTTCGTACGCGCGCTTGAGCACGGTGAGGTCGCTGACGCCGCGGCTGTACAGGTAGGTGTCGGGGAAGAAGCGCCCTTCGCCGGCGACCCCGTCGGCGCCGACCGCCGACATCAGTTGCGCGTCGCTCATGCCCGCGCTCGCCGGCTTCAGGTGAGGAGCGCGCGCCAGCTCGGCGCGGAACTGCTTCAATGTCCAGCCTTCGAGGAGGCGCACGCGTTCGAACGCTTCATCACCCTGCACCATCTTCGCCAGCAGCTGGCGCGGCGAGACTTCAGGGCCAACGACATAACTGCCGGCACGGATCCGGCGCGCGTCGCCCGACCAGCGGAACCATTCGTACAGCAAACGCGGCGGCACTTGAACGCCGGCACGCACCCAGGCAGTGGCCACCTCGCGCGGATTGACGCCGGGCTCGATCGAAAGCTCCACGGTGCTCGCGGCCAGCGGCAGCGGCTGATCGAGCCAACGCCACAGCCATGCCGCGGTGCCCGCGACCGCGAGCACCAGCAAGATGATCAGCCAACGCAATACCCTCATCGCGCACGTCGCGCACGGATGCGGCGAGTCCCTGCTGTGTCTGCGCCCATGAGGCCCGATGATAATTGGCACTTATGAGCACACCTGTGGCCCCCCACGCTGACGGCGCCTTGCGTCTGACCGATTGGGCATTGCTGCGCGCGCGCGGTGCCGATGCCGCCACGTTTCTGCAGAGCCAACTCACGCAGGACGTGCTCGGTCTGCAGCGCGACCAGGTGCGACTGAGCGGCTACTGCTCGCCGAAGGGTCGTTTGCTGGCGAGCCTGTGGGTGTGGCGCATGGACGACGACACGTTCGGCCTGCTGTGCAGCGCCGACCTCGCAGCGCCGCTGTTGAAACGCCTGTCGATGTACGTGCTGCGCGCCAAATGCAAGATCGACGATGCCTCGGCCGAATGGGCTGCTTTGGGGGCTGGTGGGACCCTCGGCGCGGCAATGGCTCGGCGCCGCGGCGGTGCCACCGGGGCGCTTGGCGCAGCATGCCGGCGGGTGGGTGCTTGGCCTGCGGCCCGCCGAAGGTCATGCGCGCCACCTGCTCGTGCAGCCGGCGACGGCGGCGGCCCCCGAGTTGCCCGCGCTGGATGGCATGGTCTGGCAGCGGCTCGAGGTGACGAGCGGCGTGCCGCGCATCACCGCGGCCACGGTGGAACAGTTCGTGCCGCAGATGATCAATCTCGAACGCGTCGGGGGCGTGGACTTTCAAAAGGGCTGCTACCCCGGCCAGGAAGTGGTGGCGCGCAGCCAGTATCGCGGCACGCTGAAACGGCGCATGCATCTGTTTGCGACAGACGGTGCCGCGCATCCGGGGCAAGAGGTCTTCCACAGCGACGACCCGTCACAACCCGCGGGCATGGTGGTCAACTCGGCCACCGACTCCACCGGGACGCGCCTGCTGGCGGAGGTGAAGCTGGCTGCTCTTGAGCACGGTGCGTTGCATCTGGGCAGCGCGCAAGGCCCTGCCCTGCAGCGGCTCGAACTGCCCTACCCGATCGCCGACATGGCCAACGCGTGAGCGACCCGCGACGGGAACTGTTCATCTACTACCGCGTGGCGTGCGCGCACTGGCGCGACGCGGCGAACGCGGTCGAACAGTGGCAGCAGCAGCTTCGGCAGTCCCATCCGGAGCTGGTGGCGCGGGTGTTGCGGCGGCCCGAGGCGATCGACGACATGGTCACCTTGATGGAGGTGTATGCCGTCGAAGGCGGCTCGGTCGGACTCTGCGCTCGAAGCCGAGATCGCGCGTGGTGCGTCGGCGCTGCAACCCTGGCTGATCGGCGAGCGTCACAGCGAACGCTTCGACACGCTCGAATAACACCCGCCGCTACAGCGCGCGCACCATCTCGACGTGCGGGATGCCGGCCTCGTCGAACACCGGACCGCGCGCGACGAAGCCGGCGCGGCTGTAGAACGGTGCCGCGCCGAGCTGCGCATGCAGCAGGGCCTCGCGGTCGCCGCGTTCGCGCGCGTACTGCAGCAGCGCGTCGAGCACCGCGCGGCCGATGTGGCCGCCTCGCATCGGCGCCAGCACGGCCATGCGGCCGATCTTCGCCACACCGGGCACGTGTTCGAGCAGGCGCCCGGTGGCCAGCGGCACGCCAAAGCGGTTGACGGCGAGCGCGTGCACGCAGTCTTCGTCGGCACCATCCCATTCCATCTCGGCCGGAATCTGTTGCTCGTCGACGAAGACTTGCGAGCGAATCTTGCGTGCCGGCTCGCCGAGTTCGCTCCAGCGGCCCACGCGCACGTCGACCATCGACTTGCCGGCTTCGAACGCATTGAGCACGTCGCGAAGCTCCTGCGGGATCGGCTTGGAGGTCATCGTGGCCGGATCGGCGAACACGTAGACCAACTCACCGCTCACCAGCAACTGCTCGCCCCGGAACACCGCACAGCCCAACACCATGGACGAGTTGCCGACGCGCTGCGTGCGCACGCCGACCTCGATCTGCTCGTCGTAGCGCGCGGACGCCGCGTATTCGACCGTGGCCTTGCGCGCATACAGGTCGCCGCCGAGATACGCCATGGTGTCGTGGTACGGCATCGCCAGTGCGCGCCAGTAGCCCGCCACGGCGGTGTCGAAGTACATCAGGTAGTGCGCGTTGAACACGATCTGCTGCATGTCGACCTCGACCCAGCGCACGCGCAGGCGTTCGAAGAAGCGGAAGTCGGTTCGCGCGGTGGTCATGGCATCCTTGGAGATTCGTCAAGCGGCGGTGCTTGCTTCGACGACTTCAAAGCATACCGAACCGACCCGGCTTTCTCGCTCGAAGGAACCCCATGGCCCGCATCCTTTATCTGACGCAGATCGAGATCGACCACGGCGCCGTCGCCTGCCTGCCGCAGGAGTGCGATGCGGCCGGAATGCGCCGGCCGCTGTTGGTCACCGACCCCGGTGTGCGCGCAGCCGGTGTGTTCGACCGTGTGCTCAAGGCCCTGGGTGCCCGCGAGCATGCGGTGTTCGATCAGACACCGAGCAACCCCACCGAGGCGGGCGTGCGCGCAGCGGTCGACATCTTTCATCGCGAGCGTTGCGATGGTCTGGTGGCGATTGGCGGTGGCTCCAGCATCGATCTGGCCAAGGGTGTTGCCATTGCGGCCACGCACGACGGACCGTTGAAGACCTACGCCACCATCGAAGGCGGCAGCCCGAAGATCACGGCCAAGGTGGCGCCGCTGGTCGCGGTGCCGACGACCGCCGGTACTGGCAGCGAAGTCGCGCGCGGCGCGATCGTGATCGTCGACGACGGCCGCAAGCTCGGCTTTCACAGCTGGCACTTGGTCCCAAAGACGGCGATCCTCGATCCCGAACTCACCCTCGGACTGCCGCCGTGGCTGACCGCCGCCACCGGCATGGACGCGATCGCGCACTGCATGGAGACGTTCATGGCGCCGGCCATCAATCCGCCGGCCGATGGCATTGCGCTGGATGGATTGGAGCGGGCGTGGGCGCACATCAGCGCGCCACCCGCGACGGCCACGATCGCGATGCGCGCTGGCACATGATGAGCGCCAGCATGCAAGGCGCGATGGCCTTCCAGAAGGGCCTCGGCTGCGTGCATTCGCTGAGCCACAGCCTTGGCGGCGTGAATCCGAAGCTGCACCACGGCACGCTGAATGCGATGTTCCTGCCCGCGGTCGTGCGCTTCAACGCCAGTGCGCCGTCGATCCGCAACGAGCGGCGCTTGCAGCGAATGGCGCACGCGATGGGACTGCCGGGCTGCGACGCCGACGGGCGCGCCGTGGCCGACGCGATCCGCGAGATGAACGCGCGGCTCGGGCTGGCCAGCGGCCTGGCGGCACTGGGCGTCACGCCCGAACTGTTCGAACGGGTGATCGATGGCGCGATGGCCGACCATTGCCACAAGACCAATCCGCGGCTCGCCAGCCGCGACGACTATCGGCGCATGCTCGAAGAGTCGATGTGACGTGCGTCAGGCTGCCGCCTTCGACCGATACAACCAAGCGACCACGATGCCGAACACCAATAAGCCGATCGCATCGAGCACGATCTGCTTTGCAACCAGTGCGCCGGGCAGTGGCTGAACTGTGTAGTAGGCATCACTGGGGCCAGCAAGGCGACTACCGAGGAAACGCCAAGCGCGCCGACACGCTCTGCGGCCATGAAAAAGGCCCGACAGCTTGTGGCGATCGGGCCTTGCGGTGGGCGGCAGTTGGTGCCACCCGCGACGCAATCGTGTTCAGCCGTGCTTCTGGTCGAAGAACTGCTCGTCTTCGGTCGAGCCCTTCAGTGCCGCAGTCGAAGACTCGCGTTCGATCGTGGTGGTCACGGCATCGAAGTAGCCGGTGCCGACCTCGCGCTGGTGCTTCACGGCGGTGAAGCCCTTCTCGGCGGCGGCGAACTCCTTCTCCTGCATCTCGACGAACGCGCTCATGTTGTTGCGCGCGTAGCCGTGCGCCAGCTCGAACATCGAGTAGTTGAGGCTGTGGAAGCCGGCCAGCGTGATGAACTGGAACTTGTAGCCCATCGCACCCAGCTCGCGCTGGAACTTGGCGATGGTGGCGTCGTCGAGGTTCTTCTTCCAGTTGAAGCTCGGCGAGCAGTTGTAGGCCAGCAGCTTGCCCGGGAACTTGGCGTGGATCGCGTCGGCATACGCCTTGGCAAACGCCAGGTCCGGCGTGCCGGTCTCGCACCACAGCATGTCGACGTAAGGCGCATACGCCAGGCCGCGGCTCACCGCTTGGTCCAGCCCCTTCTTCGTGCGGAAGAAGCCTTCGACCGTGCGTTCGCCGGTGAGGAACGGCTTGTCGTTCTCGTCGACGTCGCTGGTCACCAGGTCGGCTGCCTCGGCGTCGGTGCGCGCCAGCAGAACGGTGGGCACGCCCATCACATCGGCGGCCAGGCGAGCGGCCACGAGCTTGGCGACGTTCTCTCGCGTGGGCACCAGCACCTTGCCGCCCATGTGCCCGCACTTCTTCACCGACGCGAGCTGGTCCTCGAAGTGCACGCCTGCGGCGCCGGCTTCGATCATGGCCTTCATCAGCTCGAACGCATTGAGCACGCCGCCGAAGCCGGCCTCGGCGTCGGCCACGATCGGCGCGAAGAAGTCGATGTCGCCCTTGCCTTCGCTCCACTGGATCTGGTCGGCGCGGGTGAAGGTGCTGTTGATCTTCTTGACGACCTTGGGCACCGAGTCAACCGAGTACAGCGATTGATCGGGGTACATCTCGCCGTTGCTGTTGGCGTCGCCCGCGACCTGCCAGCCGGAGAGGTAGATCGCCTTCAGACCGGCCTTGACCTGCTGCAGCGCTTGGTTGCCGGTGAGCGCGCCCAGCGTGTTGACGAAAGGCTCGGTGTTGACGAGCGTCCAGAGCTTCTCGGCACCGCGCTTGGCCAGCGTGTGCTCGATCGGCAATGAGCCGCGCAGGCGAACCACATCGGCGGCGGAGTAGCCCCGCTTCACGCCCTTCCAGCGCGGGTTGTCGTTCCACTCGCGATCGAGCGCGGCGGCTTGTTGCTCACGGCTTGCTTGGGTCATGGACAGGCTCCTGATGGATTGATGGGCTATGGCTTGAATGCTGCGTGGCAGCAGCGTAGCCCTCCATCGAGCCGTGCGGAAGGTCTCTGTCTTATAGAAGACAAAGAATTTTTCTTTTATAAATCAACTAGATAATCTGTACTTGCCGGATTGTGGGAATGCCCATCTTCATCATGGAAGAAGCCGCTGGCGTCCGAGACAGCCTTGATTCTGCAATGCAAAACGTGTTTGCCGCATCATGAAATCAACTCGGTCGGCGCCAACCAGCGTTGATAGATGCGATCGGCCAGCCGCTGCTGTGCGCCCAGATGCCGCACGGTGTCGTCGCGCACGCGCTGCTCGCCGTGCACGCTCTCATGGTGGCGTTGCGCTTCGAGGTAGGCGGCTTCGCCCTGCGACAACCAAAGCCGCACCTTGGGGTCGTCGACCTCCACATGAAACTGCAGCGCCAGATGCGGGCCGATGGCAAATGCCTGGTGTGGGCACGCGGGACTCGACGCCAACGAGGCCGCGCCCGCCGGCAGGTCGAACGCCTCGTAGTGCCAGTGAAACACGTGGCGCATGGGCTCGGGTCCGAACCATCGCGTTCGTTCCTCCACTTCGGCGCACTCGATGCGCTGCCAGCCGATCTCCGGCGATGGCGACGAACCCACCTTGGCGCCGAGCGTGCGCGCCATCAACTGGCCGCCGAGGCAGTGGCCCAGTACGGGGACGTTTCGGGCCATCGCTTGATCGATCAACTGCTCGGCAGTGCGCAAGTAGGCGAAGCCGTCGTTGACGCTCATGCTGCCGCCGAGCAGCGCCAGCGCACGATAGCCGTCGACCCGATCTGGAAACGATGGTCCGCCTTCGGCCAGGCGCACGTCGGCGTCGATGCCTTGCCGCCGCAGCCACGTGCCCAGGTACGCCGGCGCATCGTCGGCCATGAACTGCAGGATCAACACCGGGGCCATCGTGTTTGCCTCATCACTGTGTCCATGTCATGGGACGATGATGCCTCGGCCATCGAGCGTCCGCATGCCGGCGCAGGCACAATTGCCCGCACCATGCCCGTGGGTTGCCCGATGGCCGCCCGCCGAGACCAGGAGACGCAAGGATGAAGCTCGACGCCTATTGGATGCCCTTCACCGCCAACCGGCAGTTCAAGAAGGCGCCGCGCCTGCTGGCACGTTCCAGTGGCATGCACTACTGGACGCATGACGGCCGACAGATCCTCGATGGAGTCGCCGGCCTGTGGTGCGTGAACGCCGGGCATGCGCGGCCGAAGATCGTCAAGGCGATCCAGGACCAAGCCGCCGAGATGGACTTCGCGCCGCCCTTCCAAATGGCGCACCCCAAGGCGTTCGAGCTGGCCGAAGAGGCCGTGAAGCTGGCTCCGGCCGGCATGACCAAGCTGTTCTTCACCAACTCGGGGTCCGAATCGGTCGACACGGCGTTGAAGATGGCGCTGGCCTACCACCGCGTGCGCGGCGAGGGCCATCGCACGCGCCTCATCGGGCGCGAGAAGGGATACCACGGCGTGAATTTCGGCGGCTTGTCGGTCGGCGGCATCGTCTCGAACCGCAAGATGTTCGGCGCCATGCTGGCTGGTGTCGATCACATTCGCCACACGCACGACCTGTCGCGCAATGCGTTCTCGGTGGGGCAGCCGGCGCACGGCGTGGAGTTGGCCGACGACCTCGAGCGCCTGTGCGTGCTGCACGACCCGTCGACGATTGCCGCGGTGATCGTCGAGCCGATCGCCGGCTCGGCCGGGGTGTTCTTGCCGCCCAAGGGCTACTTGCAGCGTTTGCGCGAGATCTGCGACAAGCACGGCATCCTGCTGATCTTCGACGAGGTGATCACCGGATTCGGCCGCACCGGGCAAGCATTCGCTGCGCAGACCTTCGGCGTGACGCCCGACCTGATGACGGTGGCCAAGGGACTCACCAACGGTTGCGTGCCGATGGGCGGCGTGTTCGCCAAACAGACGATCTACGACACCTTCATGAGCGGGCCGGAACATCTGATCGAGTTCTTCCACGGCTACACGTACTCGGCGCACCCCCTGGCCTGTGCCGCCGGCCTCGCGACGCTTCAGACCTATGCCGAAGAGGGCCTGCTCACGCGCGCCGCCTCGCTGCAAGGCTACTTCGGCGAAGCGCTGCACTCGTTGAAGAGCCTGCCGAACGTGATCGACGTGCGCAACTTCGGCCTCGTTGGCGGCATCGAGCTGCAGTCGATCGCGGGCGAGCCTGCCAAGCGGGCGTTCAACATCTTCCTCGATTGCTTCGACAAGGGCGTCTTGGTGCGCACCACCGGCGACATCGTGGCGTTGTCGCCGCCGCTGATCGTCGAGCGCCAGCACATCGACCAGATCGTCGACACCCTGCGCGGCGCCATCCAGCGCGCTGCGTGACACGCTGCCTGGCCGCGCCCGCGGCCGTTCGCTGCGGACACTGGACGCGATGAACGCCGCCCCATGGGCGGCTTACGCCTGCCTGGCACTCAGCATGCTGCTGGTCGGCAGCTACGTGGGGCTGTCGAAGCTGCTGCTCAATGTGTTTCCCGTGTTCTTGTTGGCTGGGTTGCGCTTTGGCATCGCAGCGCTCGCGATGGTGCACTGGGTGCCGCGCAGCGCCAGCGAGAGGGCGCTGTCGCCCCATGACCGCTGGCTGCTGTTCCTCGAGAGCTTTCTTGGCAACTTCCTGTTCTCGATCTGCATGCTCTACGGCGTGTTGTGGAGCTCGGCGGTGTCGGCTGGTGTGGTGATGGCGGCGATTCCCGCTGCAGTGGCGTTGTTGTCGCGCGTGTTCCTGCACGAGCGCATCAGCGCGCGCGTGACGGCTGCGATCGCCTGCGCGGCGCTGGGCATCGCGTTGCTGGCGGTGGCGCGGCCAGCCGACGCAGCCAACGACGTGCACCCGCCGTGGCGCGCCGCGCTGGGCCATCTGCTGCTGCTCGGTGCCGTGTTCTGCGAAGCGAGCTATGTCGTGATCGGCAAACGTCTGGCGGCACAGGTCTCACCACGCCGCATCAGCGCATTGATCAACCTGTGGGGCTTGTTGCTCGTGATGCCGTTTGCGCTCTGGCAAGGCCTCTCTTACGACTTCGCGGGCGTTTCGTTTCCGAGTTGGGGCTTGCTGCTGTTTTATTCGCTCGCGGCCAGCGTGGCCACCGTCTGGCTGTGGATGCGCGGGTTGCGCCACGTGCCGGCCTCGAGAGCGGGCGTGTTCACGGTGCTGCTGCCGGTCGCAGCCGCGTTGGTCGGAGTGATCGTGCTGCGCGAGCCGTTCGGCGCTGCGCATGCGGCGGCGTTCGTGCTCGCGTTGCTGGGGTTGCTGCTGGCCACGTGGCCATCGTCGCGAGACGCCGTCCAACGCAGCACGGCGCCTCTGTAGTCAAGCGATTGCCGTTTCGAGGCCCAGCGCCTGCCGTGCGCGTTGCGCCACCTGCGCGGGCGCCCAGTCCCGCAGACGGTGATCCGACCACACCTGCCGCCAGCGCCGAGCGCCCGGCTGGCCCAGATGCAGGCCCATCATGTGACGCGCGATCGATGTCCACGGCGTGCCGTGTGCGCTGGCCTGCTGTTCCATGTAACGGACCATCGCCTCCTCGACCGCCCAACGATCGGACGCATCGGCGGGCTCGGCGCCGAATGCGGCAGCTTGCCACTCACGCAGGCGCCACGGGTCGTGATAGGCCGCGCGGCCGATCATCACGCCGTCGACCCGCTGCAACTCGCACTGCACTTGCTCGGTCTGGGTCAAGCCGCCGTTGATGACGAACGTCCAATGCGGGAAGTCGCGCTTCAGCCTGGCCACCGTGTCGTGACGCAGCGGCGGCACCTCTCGGTTGCCTTTGGGACTCAAGCCGTTGAGCCAGGCGTTGCGCGCGTGCACGATGAACACCTCGCAACCGCCCTCACCGACCGTGCCCACGAAGTCGCGCACGAAGTCATAGCTCTCGACCCGATCGAGCCCGATGCGGTGTTTGACCGTGACCGGCAACGCGACCGCGTCGCGCATCGCGCGCACGCAGTCGCGCACCAAGGCCGGCTCGGCCATCAGGCAAGCGCCAAACGCACCACGCTGCACGCGCGGGCTCGGGCAGCCACAGTTCAGATTGACCTCGTCGTAGCCCCACTGTCCGGCCAGCCGCGCGCAATGTGCAAGGTCGGCGGGGTCGCTGCCACCGAGCTGCAGAGCGACAGGACGCTCCAACGTGTCGAAGTCCAGATGCCTCGGCAGGTCGCCATGCAGCAGCGCCCCCGTCGTGATCATTTCGGTGTAAAGGCGTGCGCGCGGCGAGATCAGGCGATGGAAGTAGCGGCAGTGCCGATCGGTCCAGTCCATCATCGGCGCCACGCACAGGCGCCACGGCGAAACGCCAGGCTCGACAGGTGTTTGCAAGTCAAGCACGGCCGACAGAGACAGCACTTGTGCGCGACGAATGCACACGCGGTTGCAGGAGCGATCGCACATGAAGCAAGCATGGCATGCGCACATTCTCCCAGCTCCCTCGCGGGCCGCGCCAGCCAGCTGACCCCGCGGGTCGGCGCGCCCGTGTCGCGATGGTCGGAGATGGCGTCGGCGTACGTGATGCCGCATGACGCGGGCACAGCGGTTGCTCCCAATGCCGCATGGCCTCCTTACAGGGCGACCTGCGCGTCGGGATCTCGGGTTGGCGCTACGAACCGTGGCGCGGCGTGTTCTATCCCGCCGGCCTGCCCCAGCACCGCGAGCTCGCATTTGCATCGCGCATGCTGCCCACGATCGAGATCAACGGGTCGTTCTACTCGTTGCAAAGACCCGAGTCGTACCTGGCGTGGCACGACGACACACCGGACGACTTCGTGTTCGCGATCAAGGGTCCGCGCTACATCACGCACATGCTGCGCTTGAAGGAGTTCGAGCAGCCGCTGGCCAACTTCTTCGCATCGGGACCGTTTGCGCTCGGCCGCAAGCTGGGTCCGATCCTGTGGCAGTTTCCACCGCACTTGCCATACCAGCCGGATCGCTTCTCGGCGTTTTTTGCGGCGCTTCCGCAAGACACTGCGGACGGCATCGCGTTGGCCAAGCGGCGTGACCGCAGGCTCGAGGGACGCAGCTGGTTGCGGGTCGATCAACATCGCACGTTGCGCCATGCGGTCGAGATCCGCCATCCAACCTTCATCGATGCGGAGTTCATCGACCTGCTGCGTGAGCATGGCATCGCGTTGGTGGTGGCGGACACGGCGGGTCGCTGGCCGTTGATGGAAGACCTGACGGCGGACTTCGTCTACCTCCGACTTCATGGCGACGAAGAGCTCTATGCCAGTGGCTACGGTGATGCGGCGCTCGACCGGTGGGCGCACCGCATCGATGTCTGGTCGCGCGGCGCACAGGTCGCCGATGCACAACGCGTGTCGCCGCGCGAGTTGCCGCGCCGCGGCGGTCGCGACGTGTACTGCTACTTCGACAACGACGTGAAGGTGCATGCGCCCTACGACGCGGCGCGGCTCGCGCAGAGGCTCGACGTTCCCACCGGTCTGGGGGCCGATCGCCAGTTCGTGCCGCCGCCGGGACTCGAGGGCCCGCGTGCGAAGGCACCCGCTTTCCCCGGGCGTCAGCGCGGCGACTGAGCCCAACAAGCCGTCGGGCCGATTCAAACCGGGTTTCCGCTACCCCTGCTTGCGGGCTTGTTGGCTCGCGGCTCCGCTTGCATTCTGTGACTTATGTAACGGAGGGCGCGGCGCTGTGTCGCGCAAGGGGATTGCATGCTCACCAACAACACGTTGGGTGGCCGCGTCGCGGCCGCCTGGATCGTCCTGTTGCTCGCATCGTGCGGTGGCGGCGGCGGAGATCCTGAAACCACTTCCAGCGCGTCGCCCCAGGCCGGGCGCAGCCGAGAGCGTGCGCAGGCGGTGCCGGCCGGACTCACGATCCCGACCGACGCCCACACCAGGGGAGTGTGGGGCCCGGTTACGCCGTGGCCGCTGATCGCGGTGCATGGCGTGCTCACAGCCGATGGCCGCGTGGTCAGCTATGGCACCAAGGCCGATGGCACGCAGACCGGCGTGTTCATCTACGACGTGTGGAGTCCCGCGGACGACAGCCACCTGACCATCGCCAACGGCACCGGCACGGACGTCTTCTGCAGCTCACAGGTGATGCTGCCCGCCGGCGACGCGATCGTCATCTCGGGTGGCGACAACTGGACCGGCACGGCCACCACCAACACCGGCAACAACAATTCGACGGTGCTGAACCTGGGCACCAACGAGCTCACGCGCGGCAACAACATGAATCGCGCGCGCTGGTACTCGTCGACGACCACGCTGCTGAACGGCGAGACCTACGTGCAGGGCGGCAGCGGTGGCACCGACCGCCCTGAGGTGCGCGACGGCAGTGGCGTGTACCGCCTGCTGAGCGGCGCCAACACCAGCGCCTTCGACTTCATGTACCCGCGCAATTTCGTGGCGCCGGACGGCCGCGTGTTCGGCTACGACAGCGCGGGCCGCATGTACTACATCAACACCGCCGGCGCGGGCACGGTCACCACGGCAGGCCAGTTCGCCTCGGCGACGGCGGGCAACGATGCCAGCGCAGCGATGTTTGCACCGGGCCGCATCCTGCAGTACGGCGGCAACTCCAACCAGGCGATCGTGATCGACATCAACGGCGCCGCGCCGGCGATCAGTTCCACCTCGGCCATGCTGCGCCAGCGCCGCCTATCGGTGGCCACCCTGTTGGCCGACGGCAAGGTGGTCGCCACCGGCGGCAGCGCCGTGTGGAACCAGATGACCAACGTGAGCTACGAGGCCGAGATCTGGAATCCGCAGACCGGCACGTGGAGCGTTGGCGCCAGCATGGTCAAGCCGCGCCTGTACCACGGCAACGCGCTGCTGCTGCCCGATGCCAGCGTGCTGGTGTTCGGCGGCGGAGCGCCCTCGCCCTCCGGCGTGCCCGGCAACTTGAACCGCGAGATCTACTACCCGCCGTACCTGTTCGCCGCCGGCGGTGCCGTCGCGGCGCGTCCGAGCATCGACAGCGCACCGACGGTGATCGATGTCGGCCGCACGGTGCAGATCAACGTCTCCGGCGCACGCCCGGTGAGCCGCGTCACGTTCGTGAAGACCGGCTCGGCCACGCACGGCTGGAACATGGAGCAGCGCTTCGTCGATCTGCCGTTCAATGCACAAGGCGCGACGCTGTCGGTGCAGATTCCAGGCCGCGCCAGCGACGTGCCTCCCGGCATGTGGATGATGTTCGTCATCGACGACACCGGCGTGCCGTCGGAGGCCAAGATGGTGCGCGTCAATGTCGCGCCCACGCTCAACACGTCGGTCGTGCCGGTGCTCACGTCGCCGGGCAACCAGACTTCGGTGGTGGGCACGGGCGTCGATCTGGCGCTCACCGCCACCGACCCCAACGGCGACCCGCTGCGCTGGTCGGCCAGCGGCCTGCCGCCGGGCCTGGGCATCGACCCGACCAGCGGCCGCATCAGTGGCATGCCGAGCGCGGCGGGTGTGTTCACGGCGGTGATCGCGGTGAGCGACGGCTTCAACAGCACGAGCACCACCATCACGTGGACCGTCAACGGCCAGGCTCCGCTGGTGTTGAGTCCGTTGAGCGCAACGGCGCCGAGTGCGTCCGGCAGCGCCGCAAGCTTCACGGCCAGTGCCAGCGGCCAGGGCGTGATGTACAGCTGGGACTTCGGCGACGGCTCGCTGGTGACCGACTGGTCGCCCAACCCGAGCACCGACCACGTCTTCACGCGCGCCGGCGTGTTCTACGTGACCGTGACTGCACGCGACAGCTTCGGCGGCGAGCAGCGGCGCACGATCATTCACAACGCGTACCTGCCGACCACCGCGAGCGCGCCCACCATGTCGAGCAACCTCGCGCTCGAGACCCGCAGCGGCGCCAATGCACGCCTGTGGGCGGTGAATCCGGACAACGACACGGTCAGCGTGTTCGACGCCGTCACGCGCGCCAAGCTCGCCGAGATCAACGTCGGCGCGGCCCCGCGCACGCTGGCGCTGACACCCAACGGGTCGGCGATGTGGGTGGTCAACAAGCGTGCCGCCACGATCAGCGTGATCAGCACCGCCTCGCTGGCGGTGACGCAAACGATCGCACTGCCGCGCGCGTCGTCGCCCTACGGTGTCGCGATGGCCAGCGCAAGCAATTCAGCCCTGGTGGCACTCGAAGGTACCGGCGTGCTGTTGAAGCTCAACGCCGCCGATGGCGCCACGCTCGGCAGCGTGTCGGTGGGCCCGAACCCGCGCCACGTGGCGGTGTCGGGCAACGGCGCCAGCGCGTACGTGTCGCGCTTCATCACGCCGCCGCTGCCCGGCGAAAGCACACCCAGCGTGCAGACCGTGGCCAACGGTGCGCCGGTGGGTGGCGAAGTGGTCGTGGTCGGCACCGCGTCGATGGCGGTGGACGCGCACGATCGTGCTGGCGCACAGCTTCACGCCCGACGCCGAGAACCAGGGTCGCGGCGTGCCCAACTACCTCGGCGCGGCGGCCCTGTCGCCCGACGGCACGCAGGCGTTCGTGCCGAGCAAGCAGGACAACGTGATGCGGGGCGCCGGCCGCGATGGCCAGGCGCTGAACTTCCAGAACACGGTGCGCGCGATCAGCTCGCGCATCGACCTGGGCACGCAGCAAGAAGACCTGTCGACGCGCATCGACCACGACAACGCCAGCATGGCGAGCGCGGCAGCGTTCGATCCGCTGGGCGTGTACCTGTTCGTCGCCCTGGAGACCAGCCGCGAAGTGGCAGTGCTCGACGCGCACGCACGGCACCAGCTGATGCGCATCGACGTGGGCCGCGCGCCGCAGGGCGTGTTGGTGTCACCCGATCGCCGCACGTTGTACGTCCACAACTTCATGGATCGCACGATTGGCGTGTTCGACCTCACGCCGATGATCCAGCAGGGCCTTGCGGCCGCCACACCGGTGGCCACGCTGAACTCGGTGGGCACCGAGAAGCTCACGGCCACCGTGCTGCGCGGCAAGCAGTTCTTCTACGACGCGCGTGACACGCGCCTGGCGCGCGATCGCTACATGAGCTGCGCCAGTTGCCACAACGACGGCGGTCACGATGGCCGTGTGTGGGACCTCACGCATGCCGGCGAGGGCCTGCGCAACACCATCAGCCTGCGCGGTCGCGCAGGCGCCCAGGGCTTCCTGCACTGGTCGAACAACTTCGACGAAGTGCAGGACTTCGAAGGCCAGATCCGCACGCTGGCCGGCGGCACGGGCCTGATGACCGATGCGCAGTTCAACACCGGCACGCGCAGCGAGCCGCTGGGCACCGCGAAGGCCGGCGTGTCGGCCGATCTCGACGCGATGGCGGCTTACGTGGCCTCGCTGAACGCGTTCGATCCGACTCCCGCGCGACCGAGCAGCGGTGCGCTGAGCACGCTGGCCAGCGAAGGCCGCACGGTGTTCACCAACCTCAACTGCGCCTCCTGCCACGGCGGTACGGCGTTCAGCAACAGCGGCACCAACAACCCGGTCAACATCGGCACCCTGAAGCCGAGCAGCGGCCAGCGCCTCAGCGGCCCGCTCACCGGCATCGACGTGCCGACGCTGCGCGACGTGTGGGGCACTGCGCCGTATCTGCACGACGGCTCCGCGGCGACTCTGGACGACGCGGTGCGCGCGCACAACAACGTGAGCGTGAGCGCCACCGACCTCACCCGGCTGGTGGCCTACCTGCGCGAGATCGGCAGCGAGGAAGCGAGCGCGCCGTCGCCGCAGGTGAGCGGCGGTGGCTTGGTCGGCCGCTACTACAACGGCATGGCGCTGGCCGGCAACCCGCTGCTCACGCGCATCGAAGCGGTTGACTTCAACTGGGGCAGTGGCGCGCCCGGCCCCGGCGTGCCGGCCAACAAGTTCTCGGTGCGCTGGACCGGCACGGTGACCATCCCGACCACCGGCAACTACCGCTTCCGCACCATCTCGGACGATGGCGTGAGGTTGTCGATCAACGGCACGCAGCGGATCAACAACTGGGACGACCATTCGTCCAAGGCCGACACGACTGCGGCGCTCGCGTTCACCGCAGGCCAGCGTGTGCCGATCACGATCGAGTACTACGAAAACGGCGGCCAAGCCGTCATGCGCCTGCAATGGAACCGCCCCGGCACGACCACCTACGTGGCGGTGCCGATCGGCAACCTCAACGCGAACTGATCGGTCGCTTGCGTCAACCGGCGGCCGCAGCGATGCGGCCGCCTTTTCTTGGGCCTACCAGCGCGCTTCGACTTCCGGCCGCCAGCGCTGCGCCAGGCGGCCGTAGCCGCCGCGTGTCGGATGGATCTCGTTCTCCCAGTCGCCGCTTTCGCCCGCGTCGCCGTGCAGTGCGCGCGTCAGGGTGCCGATCGTATCGACCAGCCACACATTGGCCGTGGGCCGGGTGGCCACCATGGCCTTCAGGAGATCGCGCAGACCGTTGAGCAGCGCCACCGCCAGCTCTGTGCGGTCATCCAGCGGGATCGCATACAACTCGAACGCCGCGTGCAGCCATGGCCCGATACCGAAGCCGGCGCCGGCGTTGCGCGGCACCGCCACGTCGTAGCTGTGCAGCACCACCGGCGTCGTGGCATTGATGCCCTTGTCGCGTTCGATCAGCAACTGGTCGAACACCGCGTTGATGTGCGCCACGAAGGTGAGCCACCCTTCCGCGCTGAGGTATCGCGCCGGTGCCGGTTGCGCCGCATCCCATTCGGCCGCGGTGAGCAGCAACCGGTTGGCACGGGACGCGGTCGGCGGCGACAGCGCCGCATCGATCAAGTCATTGCCGCCACCGGACAGCAGGATCACATGCCACTTGTGCGCGGTGCGACCCCGCAACAACTGCAGGAAGCGCCGGTGGCGCAAGGTATCGACCATGTGCATGAGCTGTTTGCCGGGTTGCGCGCAATTCACGATGCACGCCTTCTCGGAGAACACCATGTGCGATAGCAAATTGGTCGTGATCCACGGCGGCACGCCGCCGATCGTGAACCAGGAGTCGCCTTGCGCCAGGCACAGCTTGGCGAACTGCTCGATCGCCACGCCCGGCGCATCGCCACGCGGCATGAGTTGGTCGGGCGCGACAACCAGCGCGGCGATGTCGGGCATGAAGAACCTCCCTTTGGCAGCAAGTCGCTCGGTCAACGCCGAGGGCGCGCCAGCATGGGCCGCCGCGGCGGCCCCGGCAACCCCTAGCCCGGCACGCCGCCTGGGCTTGTCGGTGGCGGTCGCGCCGGGCTCCCTAAAATCGGCCGTCCCTTCCCTGGCCGTCGATGAGCAGTCCACCCGCCTCCTCCACCCAAGCACCCGGTGTGCTGGTGGTCGACGACGACCCGCAGATCGGCGAATTGCTCGGCGGCTACCTCGGTACGCGCGGCTTTCGCGTGGCCACGGCGGCCAACGGGGCCCAGATGCGCGAACGCCTGCAGCGCGAACCGTTCGACCTGGTGTTGCTCGACCTCGGCCTGCCCGGCGAGGACGGGCTGCACCTGACCGGCTGGCTGCGCGAGCATTGGCACGGCGCCATCATCATCGTCACCGGCCGCGGCGAAGCGGTCGATCGGGTCGTCGGTCTCGAACTGGGTGCCGACGACTACGTGGCCAAGCCGTTCGACCTGCGCGAGATCCTGGCGCGCGTGCGTGCGGTGCTGCGCCGCGCACCCGCCAACCCGGCAACCAGCAGCTCCGTGCTGCGCTTTGCCGGCTTCACGCTCGACACCAAGGCGCGCACGCTCAAGCGCGACGGCGGTGACGACGTGGCCTTGACCAACGGCGAGTACGAGTTGCTGCTGGCCTTCGTGCACGCGCCGCACAAGGTGCAGTCGCGCGACGAGCTTCTCAACGCCACGCACGGCCGCGATGCCGGCCCGTACGACAAGACCATCGACGTGCAGGTCGTGCGGCTGCGCCGCAAGATCGAGCGCGACGCGGCCCAGCCCGATCTGATCAAGGCCGTGCGCGGCGCCGGCTATGTGTGGACGGCCGACGTGAAACGGGACCCTGCCGCGCCGTCATGAGGGCACGCGGCCGCTGCAAAGCGCGGACCCTGGGACGCTCGGCGCCCAGGGCGGCTCCTTGAGCGACCTGTACCGCCGGCTGTTCGAAGCCACCCCGGACGGGGTCGTGGTGGTCGACAGCGAAGGCCGCATCGTGCTGGTCAACGCGCGTGCCGGCAGCCTGTTCGGCTATCGCGAAAGCGAGATGCTGGGCCGCACGATCGAAGCGCTGCTGCCCGAGCGCTACCGCGCGGTGCATGGCAGCCATCGCAGCCATTTCATGGCCCACGCCAGCACACGCCCGATGGGCAGCGGCATGAACCTGGTCGGCTTGCGCAGCGATGGCATGGAGTTTCCGATCGAGGTCGGCCTGGCGCCGCTGGGCGAAGCCGCCGGCGTGCGCCTGGCCGCGGCTTACGTGCGCGACCTCAGTCCGACCGACCGTGGCCAGACGGCGTTCAAGCAGGCGCGCTACCAGGAGGTGGTGCGCCGCTTCAGCCAGGAGGCGTTCACCGAGATGGATCTGGAGCGCGTGGTGCAACGTGCGCCCGAGATCCTGGTGGCTGCGCTCGAATGCGATGCGAGCGAGTTGCTGATGCTGAGCAAGGACCGGCGCGAGTTTCGCCGCCGCGCCGCATTCGGCGCGCCGGCACCGGACACGCCCGTGTCGGCCGACGACACCGCCGCGCTGGCGGGTTGGGTGGCCTCATCCGGCGAGCCGTTGGTGGTTGAAGACATCGAAGCCGAGCCGCGCTGGCGCGCCGGCATCGTGCGCGGCTTCGGCTTTCGCAGCGCGATGGCGGTGCCGGTGCAGGTGCGCGGCCAGACCGTCGGCGTGTTCACCGCGTGCAGCCGGCAGGTCACGCGCATCTCGCACGAGGACGTGAGCGTGCTGAGCGCGGTGGCGTACCTGCTGTCGGTGGTGCTGGAACGCCAGCAGGGCGAAGAGCGCCTGGCGCAAGGCCAGAAGATGGAGGCGCTGGGCCAGCTCACCGGCGGCGTGGCTCATGACTTCAACAACATTCTCACCGTGGTGCTGGGCAACCTGCAGTTGCTCGACGACCTGCTGCAGGACCGGCCGGCGGCGCACAAGCTCGCCGCCGCCGCCACCCGTGCCGCCGGGCGCGGCGCCGACCTCACGCGCAAGCTGCTCACGTTCGCGCGCAAGCAACCGCTGGCGCCGCGCGCCATCGCCGTCGATCTGTTCCTGCAAAGCTGGAGCGAGTTGCTCGCGCGCACGCTGGACGAATCGATCCAGGTGGCGGTCGCGGCGTGTGATGCCGAGCTGATCATGCATGCCGACCCGGGCCTGCTGGAGACGGCGCTGTTCAACCTGGCCTTGAACGCACGCGATGCGATGCCGCAGGGCGGCCGCCTCACCGTGCAGGCCGACACGCTGATCGTCTCGCCCGACGACCCGGTCGATGCGCGCGAGCTCAAGCCCGGCCGCTATGTGGTGCTGTCGCTGTCGGACACCGGGCATGGCATGGACGCCGAGGTGATGAGCCACGTGTTCGAGCCGTTCTTCACCACGCGCGACGGGCGTGGCAGCGGGCTCGGCCTGGCAATGGTGTACGGCTTCGTCAAGCAGACCGGTGGCGGCGTGGCCGTCTACAGCGAGATCGGCCAGGGCAGCACGTTCAAGCTCTATCTGCCGCAGGTGTCCGACCTGCTCGAAGTGCCCGAGCCCGCCGAGGGTCGGCGCGGCGGCCACGAACGGGTGTTGCTGGTCGAGGACGACGAGGGCGTGCGCGTGCTGGCCGAGGCATTTCTCGAGGCCATGGGCTACCGGGTGGTGGCTGCGGCCCATGCGGCGCAGGCGCTGGCCATCCTCGCGCACGACCCGGCGTTCGACCTGTTGTTCTCCGACGTGGTCCTGCCCGGCGGGCTGAGCGGCCCGCAACTGGCACAGCAGGCCATGCAGCGCGTGCCGACGCTGCGTGCCCTGCTCGCCTCGGGTTATCCGCGCGATGCGCTGAGCGGACTCGTCGGCGACCTGGCCGACGTGGCGCTGCTCAGCAAGCCGTATTCGCGCGACGACTTGGCGCGGGCCGTGCGGCTGGCGCTCGACGCGCGCTGAAGCTGCGTCGCGCCGGGGTCGTCAGGCCGCGGCGGGCAGCGGCAGACTGTCGGTGGCCGTCTTGGGCTCCGGGCCGATCGCGATGACGCGCAGCGCATCGACGTCGAGCAGCTCGACCTGGCGCAGGTTCACCTTGATGAGGCCGTCATCGTGCAAGCGCGACAGCAGGCGGCTGACGCTTTCGAGCGTGAGGCCGAGGTACGAGCCGATCTCGGCGCGGCTCATGCGCAGGTAGAACGCGCGCGACGACTGGCCGAACGAGGCATAACGCGTCGACAGCTCGAACAGGAAACGCGCCACGCGCTGCGCGGCGCGCATGCCGCCCAGGCGCTTCAGGTGTTCGCGCTCCTTGCGCAAGGCGGCGCCGAAGTGGCGGTACAAGTCCTGGCGCAGGCTCGGCGCGCGCGCACAGGCTTCTTCAAAGTCCGCCAGCGGCAGCACCATCACCTCGCTGTCTTCGAGCGCGATCACGTCGGTCGCGCACGGCTGGCCGGCCAGCGCATCGGCGCCGATCAGGTCGCCGCGCATCGGAAAGTCGAGCACCAGTTCTTCGCCGCTGTCGCCGGGAATCGACGACTTCAGGCAGCCGAACCGCACCACGTACACGGCCGAGGCCGGCATGCCCGCACGGTGCAGGTAGGCGCCGCGGCGCATGCGGCGCGCGGTCCAGGGCATGGCCAGATCCGCCTGCGCGAAGCTGGGCAAGGCGAGCTGCTGGCAGCCGTCGTACAGCGGCCGGTTGCCGGCCAGGCGGGTCACGTTGTCGGCAGCGTCGGCATGGGGCTCGGTCATGGTTCCTGCTCGTGCGGTTTGATCTTGAGCAAGACTCTAGAAACCCGGGCCCGCCGAACCGATGAACGGTCGGCGTCGTTCGGCAACAGACGACAACAAAGCCCGCGCAGGAGGGCGGTCCTGCGACCGCCTAGGCGCCGGCGGCCACGGGCTCGGCGTGGCGGAAGAACCAGCGCCGCGCGCCCGCCAGGTCGAAGCGCTGCCAGCGCTCGGGGTCCTGGCGCAGCCGGTCGGCCATCGCGAACAGTGCCAGCGGGTTCATGCCCATGCCGACGTGGCTGGCCGCGATCTCGATGTTCTCGGTGTGGGGCCGCGGCTCGTTGACGCTGCACTGCCAAGCCACCACGCCATCGCTGCGCGACAGGATCGACGTGGTGGGCACGGGCGGCGCCTCGCGCAACTGGGCCTGCAGCTCGGCGTTGTCGTTCACCGACTGGCCGCTCAGCCACTCGTACACGCGCCAGGCGTTGGTGGCGCGCGGGTGGCCGGTGAACGGCGAACCGAGCGTGATCACGCAGCGCGCCAGCTCGGGCGACTCCTTGGCCAGCTCGCGCGCATACACACCGCCCAGGCTCCAGCCCACCAGGCTCACCTTGCGACCGTGGCGCTCGGCAAGCTCTCTCACGCGAGCGCGGCAGGCGTGCAGCACGCCGTTGCGCGGTCCGAAGTTGAAGCCCTGCTTCCAGGCGTGGGTCCAATAGCCCTGCTGGCGCAAAAAGCGCCGCAGCGGCACGGTGGAGAAGTCCGACGCCGCCAAGCCCGGAAACACCAGCACCGGGTGGCCGTCACCTTTCGGCAGCCGGCTGAGCCAGGGCGTTGCGGCGACCAGCGCGGTGGCCTCCCACAGGGCGCGCGCTTCCATCAGCATCAGCAGCGGGCCGGGCGCGCGCTGCCCATCGTCGATCGGGTTCGGGTTTGAAGCAGGGTTCGGTTGGGTTCGGGCCTTCATGCCGGGCGCGTTGGGCGCGTTCCAGAATGGCGACGCCGCATGTTACCGGCGCCCTGCGGCGTCGATTGGAGGACCGTCCCTAGGTGGCGATGCGGCGTGTGCGCTTTGCGACAACCAGGCCTCGGTGAACGCCGCCAGGCTGTCGTACACCGCGTCGGCGGCGCGCTCGGCGTCGCCGGGTTCAGGCGCATGGCCACTGCGCACCAGCACGTTGTGTCCGACACCCGCGGCGCGGCCGGCCTCGATGTCGCTGAGACGGTCGCCGACCATCACGCTGGCCGCGAGGTCGAGCCCGAGGTCGCGCGCCGCCCGCAACAGCATGCCCGGGGCCGGCTTGCGGCAGTCGCACTGCAGGCGATAGGCCGCCACGGTGGCGTCGGGCAGATGCGGGCAATGCAGCACCGCGTCGACAGTCACGCCGATGGCCGCGAGCTGGCCTTGCAGATGGGCGGTGAAGCGGTCGTAGTCGGCCTTCGAATACAGGCCGCGCGCCAGTCCGCTTTGGTTGGTCACCACCACCAGGCGCCAATCGGCGGCTTGAAGGCGGCGCATGGCGTCGTCGCTGCCCGGCACGAAGCGAAAGTCTTCCACCTTGTGCACATAGCCGCGATCGACGTTGATGACGCCATCGCGGTCGAGAAAGACGGCCCGGTGCTGCGTCACTGCGCTCGATCAGCTCTTGCGGATGCGCTCGACCAGGCCGCGTGGTCGAATAGCCGTCGACGAACGGGATCGCCACCGCACGACCGCCCCAACCGCGCACGAGTTCGGTCTCGCGCAACCGATCGACGTCGTAGTCGCCGCCCTTCACGTACACGTCGGGCCGGATGCGCTCGATCATCTCGCACGGTGTGGCTTCGTCGAACAGGACCACGTGGTCCACCGCCTGCAAGGCCGCGACCACGAGCGCACGGTCCATCTCGTTGTTGAGCGGCCGGTCAGGCCCCTTGCCGAGCTGCCGTGCCGACGCGTCGCTGTTGACGGCGACCACCAATGCGGCGCCCAGGGCACGCGCCTGCTGCAGGTAGGTCACGTGGCCCCGGTGCAGCACGTCGAACACCCCGTTGGTGAACACCAGGGGTCGCGCCCATTGGCGCGCGGCGATCGCCGCAGCGTGGATGAACTTGGACGAGGCGTCTGGCGGCACAATGCGCGGCGTGTTCGATCGTTCGAGGCGGTCTTGAGTCTACCTTTTGGCGATCACCTGGCCGAGCACCGGGCGCTGTTCGCGCAACTCGATGCGCTGGCCGGCGACGTGCAACGTGCGGCCGACCGCATCGGCGATGCACTGCGCGCCGGCGGCAAGGTCATGTTCTGTGGCAACGGCGGTTCGGCCGCCGACAGCCAGCACCTGGCGTCGGAGTTCACCGGACGCTTCGTCGAACGATCGCCGGCCGCTGGCGGCGTTGGCGCTGTCGACCGACAGCTCCGCGCTCACCTGCATCGCCAACGACTACGCCTTCGACCAGGTCTTCGAGCGCCAGCTGCGCGGCCTGGGCCGGAAAGGCGACGTGCTGGTGGCGATTTCTACCTCCGGCCGCTCGCCCAACGTGCAGCGCGCTGCGATCGCCGCGCGCGAACTCGGCATCGGCGTGATCGGGCTGCTGGGCCGCGACGGCGGCACGCTGAAGGCCTTGAGCGACGTGGCGCTGGTGGTGCCGAGCCAGACCACGGCTCGCATCCAGGAGGCGCACATCTTCATCGGCCACACGCTGTGCGCGCTGGTCGAAGCCGCGCTCGACCTGTAGCGTCAGTCGGCCGGTTGCTCGGCGAGCCAGCTCACGTAGCGCTGGACGCCGGTGGCGACGTCCATGAAGCGGTGATCGCAGCCGGCGTCGCGCAGCGCGCCCAGATCGGCCTGCGTGAAGCACTGGTACTTGCCGACCAGCGCCGGCGGGAAGTCGGTGTACTCGACCAGGCCTTGTGCCACCAACTGCTGCAATGACAGCGGTGCCGCGCCCTCGAGTGCGCGCCAGCCATTGACCACCGAGTGCGCGACATCGTTGAACGGCTGCGCACGCCCGGTGCCCACGTTGAAGACGCCCTTGGCGCCGCCATGCGCGAGGAACCACAGGTTGACCGCCACGACGTCGTCGACGTGGATGAAGTCGCGCACCTGTTGGCCCGGGCCGTAACCGCCATAGGCGCCGAACAGCCGCACATGCCCCTCGCTCCTGAACTGTGCGCTGTGGTGGAACGCCACCGATGCCATGCGGCCCTTGTGCTGCTCGTGCGGGCCGTAGACGTTGAAGTAGCGCAGGCCAACCACTTGCGACGTGGTGGCCGGCAACATGCGCCGGACCACCTGGTCGGTGAGCAGCTTGGAGTAGCCGTAGACATTGAGCGGCCGCTCGTGTTCGGGCGCCTCGCGAAACACCGTGCTGCCGCCGTACACCGCGGCCGACGACGCGTAGATCAGACGCGTGCCGCGCGCCTGGCAGGCATCGAGCAGGTCCTTGGTGCAGCGGTAGTTCAGCGCCATCATCAGCTGGCCGTTGTGCTCCATGGTGTCGGAGCACGCGCCCTGATGCAGCACCGCGTCGACGGCGCCGAAGTCGCCGCGCGCGAAACGGGGGTAGAACTCGCCGCGGTCGAAGTAGTCGGCGATGCGTGCGTCGCGCAGGTTGCGGTGTTTGGCGCCGTGCGTGAGGTCGTCGACCGCGATGATGTGGTCGATGCCGGCCGCGTTGAGGCCGCGCAGCAGGTTGGCGCCGATCATGCCGGCAGCGCCGGTGACCACGACTTTCATTGCGAGGCCTCCGGCGCGAACAACTCGTCGTAGCTGACGCTTGCGGTGCCGAACTGGCTCACCACGATGCCGGCGGCGCGGTTGGCGATCGGCACCGCCTCGCGTGGCGACAAGCCGGCCGCGAGCATGGCGGCCATGGTCGCGATCACCGTGTCGCCTGCGCCGGTCACGTCGAACACCTGCGCGCGCCACGGCCGGCACGTGAAACGATCCTTGCGCATCGAACAGCGTCATGCCCTCTTCCGACCGCGTGAGCAGCACCTGGTCGATGTGCGCGTCGCGACGCAGCGATGCGACCCGCGCCGCGAGCTCGGCCTCGTCTTTGCCACGGGCCGATCGCCTGCGCCAGCTCGTTGCGGTTGGGCGTGATCACGCTGGCGCCGGCGTAGCGCGAGAAGTCGCGCCCTTTCGGATCGACCAGCACCGGCTTTGCCGGCAGCGCGCGCCAGCTCGATCATGCGGCCGATGTGCGCCAGACCGCCCTTGCCGTAGTCGGAGAACAGCACGGCGTCGTGCTCCGGCAGCACGCGCTGAAAGTCGCCCAGCATCTGGGCCAGCAGCTCGTGGTCGGGCCGGTTCTCGAAGTCCACGCGCAGCAGCTGCTGCGAGCGGCCGACCACGCGCAGCTTGATCGTGGTGCGCAGCGCGGGGTCCTGGCCGAGCACCCGCGTCGACGCCTTCGAGTTCGAGCAGGCGCATCACGGCGCGCGCCGGCTCGTCGTCGCCCATCACGCTGAGCAGCGTGGCCTGCGCACCCAGCCTGCGCACGTTGAGCGCCACGTTGGCCGCGCCGCCGAGGCGCTCCTCCTCGCGCTGCACCAGCACCACCGGCACCGGCGCCTCCGGCGAGATGCGGTCCACCGCGCCGAACCAATAGCGGTCGAGCATCGCATCGCCCACCACGAGCACGCGGGCGGCGGTCAGGCGGTTGCGCTCGATCAAGGCGGTCATGGCGGGGTGATCATGCCTGAGGCGGCGATGGCCACACCCCGTGGCGACAGTGCGCGCCACGCCTGCAGCACCGCCTCGACGCTCAGGCTCATCACTTCGGCGCCGGGCGTCAATGCGCGCGGACCGAGCACTTGCACGTTGCCGCTTGGCGAGCGCGGCTTCCAGCGCTGCCAGCCTGCGCTGCCGTACAACACGAGCAGCGGGCAGTCCATCGCGCCGGCGATGTGCGCGGGCCCGGTGTCCACCGAAATCATGCTGTGTGCGCGTGCCGTCAGGCCGACGACCCGCTGCAGCGTGGGCTGCATCGCCGCCACGTTGACGACGCGCGCACCGACCGCCGGCGCGCCGGCGGCATCGACGATCTCCTGCACCAGGCCGCGCTCGCGCGACGACCCGCAGACGAGTGCGGCCGCGCCGGGCACCTCGGCCAGCACCGCGCGCACCACCGCGCCCCAGCGTTCGGGCGGCCAGTGCTTGTCGTGTGCCGCGGTGGCGATGCGGCCGCGCTTGTGCGTCTTCTTGTGGCCCGGTTGCAGCAGCACCAGCGGGCGATCGGCCAGTCCGTGCTGGCGCAACCAGGCCTCGGTCTGTGCATGCCAGTCGGGCGGCACGTGCAAGCGCGGGCGCGCGGCCACCGCGCGGACGCTGCGCCGGGCCGGGTGCTGCGCGCGCGTCGAGTTGCGCCACGTCGAGCCACCAGTCGGCCCAGTGCGCCTCGTTGCCCGGCCAGTGTTGCCATGCACGCACCAGACGCTCCTCGGGCAGACCGGCTTCTTGCACGATGCGCTCGGCATGCACATCGGGGTCGCAGAGGTAGATCGGCCCGCGGTGCGCGCGCAGCCATTGGCGCGCGGTCCAGCGCGAGGGCATCAACCAGAACGGCGCGCGGCGGCTGTAGACCAAACGCACTTCCGACACCGCAGGGTCGGCCTGCAACAGCAGCGGTGTCCAAGCGCCCGACGCGAGCAGGTGCACGGGCTTGCCGTAGCGCCGCCACAGGGCCTCGAGCAGCACGGTCAGCAGCACCAGGTCGCCGACTGCCGGAAACCGCATCACCACCGGCGCGTCAGGATCGGCGGTGCGCGATGAGTGGATGTCGGACAAGACGAGCGGCATGCGGATGCCGGGAAAGCAGCGGGCCGCAGTCTATCCGGGAGCCGCGATGGCGATGCGGCGCGTGCGCAACGCCAGCAGCTCGTTGCCGATCAGCGCGGCGATCACCAGCGTGCCGCCGGTCAACGCGGCCGAACCCGGCGCTTCGCCCGCGCCGAGCCACGCCCACGCGACGCCGAAGATCACTTCGAGCAGTGCCAGCAGCGCGATCTCGGGCCCTGGCAGCACGCGCGCCAGCCAGACCGCCAGCAGACAGGGGATCGACAGTTGCAGCACGCCCAGCAACGCCAGCAGCGCGAGGTCATGGCCCGATGCGCGCAGCGGCCAGCCCAGCGGCAGCGATGCCAACGCCGACAGCATGGCCCCGATCCAGACGGCGGGCAGCATGTCGTGCGAAGGCTCGTCGGGGTCGGCGTTGCCGTGGGAGATGTGTTGCAGCAGGGTCCAGTTCGCTGCACCAGCCAGCGGCACCGCCAAGGCCACTGCCATGCCGGCCAGCGCGCCGCTGCCGAGCTGCATTTCGCGGCCGAACATCCAGGCGATGCCGACACCGGCCACCGCGATCGCCACCCAGGTGCGGCGCGGCAGGCGGTGGCTGCAGCAGCACGCGCGCGAACACCGCGGTGACCAGCGGCGCGATCGCCAAGGTGACCAGCACGTTGGCCACCGTGGTGAGCGTGATGGCCACCATGAAGGCGGTGAACATCACCGCCCAGCACACGCCCGAGGCCCACAGCGGCCAGCGCGCCGCGCAGCACGTCGCGCCACCAACCCGCGCCACGCATCGCCGTGAGCGCCACCGTCAGCGCCAGCACCGTGAATGCGCTGCGCCAGAACGTGACCTCGAAGGCACGCGCGGCCTCCAGATGGCGCGTGACCACGCCGGCGATGCTCCACATCAGCGTGACGAGGACCATCAAGCAAACGGCCTTCGAATGACTCATCGCTTCGGGGGTTTCAGAGGGCCCGCGCGGCGGCCCGGGGTCAACCGTCCTGGAGCCCCGCGGAAGGGCTCGCGTGGCCGTGCGTTCAGCGGCATGCGGTTCTGGCGATCCGCTCCTACACCGCTTCCCGAGCAGCGCGTTTGCGGTCGTGTTCCTTGAGGAACCGTTTGCGCAGGCGGATCGACTTGGGTGTGATCTCCACCAGTTCGTCGTCGACGATGAACTCCACCGCCGACTCCAGCGTCAACTCGATCGCCGGCGTGATCTTGATCGCGTCTTCCTTGCCCGAGACCCGGAAGTTGGTGAGCTGCTTCTGACGCACCGCGTTGACGACCAGGTCGTTGTCGCGGCTGTGGATGCCGACGATCATGCCCTCATAGACCGGATCGCCGGCCTTGACGAACATGCGGCCGCGGTCGTCGAGCTTGCCGAGCGCATAGGTCACGATCTCACCCGGCTCGTGGCTGATGAGCACGCCGTTCTTGCGCCCGTCGATGTCGCCTTTGTATGCCTCGTAGCCGTCGAAGATGTGGCTCATCAGGCCGGTGCCGCGCGTGATGTTGAGGAACTCGGTCGAAAAGCCGATCAATCCGCGCGCGGGCACGCGGTAGTCGAGCCGCACGCGGCCGCGGCCGTCGCTCTGCATGTCGGACAGATCTCCCTTGCGCATGCCCAGCTCTTGCATCACCGCACCTTGATGCTGGTCTTCGATATCGACGGTGAGCAGTTCGATGGGCTCGTGCTTCTCACCTTCCACCTCGTGCAGCACCACGCGCGGCCGCGACACGGCCAGTTCGTAGCCCTCGCGGCGCATGTTCTCCAGCAGGATGGTCAGGTGCAGCTCGCCGCGACCGGACACCTCGAACACGCCGTCTTCACTGGTTTCCTTGACGCGCAGCGCCACGTTGCTCTGCAGCTCGCGATCCAGCCGGTCGCGGATCTGTCGGCTGGTGACGTACTTGCCTTCGCGCCCGGCCAGCGGCGAGGTGTTGACGCAGAAGTTCATCGTCAACGTCGGCTCGTCGACCGTCAGCATCGGCAGCGGCTTCGGCTCTTCGAGGCTGGTGATCGTCATGCCGATGCCGATGTCCTCGATGCCGTTGATCAGCACGATGTCGCCCGGCCCGGCGCTCTGGGCCTGTTGCCGCTCCAGCCCTTCGAAGGTGAGCACCTGGTTGATGCGGGCCTTGCGGGGCGTGCCTTCCTGGCCTTCGCACACCGCCACATCCATTGCCGGACGAATGGTGCCCTGGTTGACGCGGCCCACGCCGATGCGCCCCACATAGCTCGAGTAGTCGAGCGAGCAGATCTGCAACTGCAGCGGCGCCTGCGCATCGCCAGCGTGCGCAGGCACATGCTGCAACACCGCCTCGAACAGCGCCGCAAGATCGCTGCCGACCTCGTCTGCCTTCAGGCTGGCCCAGCCGTTGAGGCCCGACGCATAGACCACCGGGAAATCGAGCTGGCTTTCAGTCGCGCCGAGTTTGTCGAACAGGTCGAACGTGGCGTTGATCACCTCGTCGCAGCGCGCGCCCGGGCGGTCGACCTTGTTCACCACCACGATGGGCTTCAGGCCGAGCGCGAGCGCCTTCCTGGTGACGAAGCGCGTCTGCGGCATCGGGCCTTCGACGGCGTCGATCAGCAGCAGCACGCCATCGACCATCGACAGCGCGCGCTCGACCTCGCCGCCGAAGTCGGCGTGTCCCGGCGTGTCGACGATGTTGATGTGCGTGCCCTGCCAGGTGACTGCGCAGTTCTTGGCCAGGATGGTGATGCCCCGCTCGCGCTCGAGGTCGTTGCTGTCCATCACACGTTCGGCCACCTGCTGGTTCTCGCGGAAGGTTCCGCTCTGGCGCAGCAACTGGTCCACCAGCGTGGTCTTGCCGTGGTCGACGTGGGCGATGATCGCGATGTTGCGGATCTGGGTGTTCATGGGGTCAGTGCCCGCCCGGCCGCTCGAAGGGTACTGAGCCCCCTCGAGGGGCAGCGAACGGAGTGAGCGTGGGGGTGGTCGGATCAGTGGCGATCGTCGCGCGCACTTCCAAAGGACTCAACAACCGGTCGGCGATCAACTCGCCGGCGGTGATGTGGGCGCTGCCCAGAAAGGCCAGCGGCTCGCTGCCGTACACGCGCACGGCGGCGGCATCGGCGCCGTCGATGCGGCGGCGCAATCCGGTAAGGAACCGGCCGGCTTCGTCGGCGGCACAGCCGCACGACCGGCCAATCGGTGAGCAGGCAGTCGGTGGGCTCGAGCCAGGCGTCGCGCTCGGCCTCGGTCATCCGTTCGAGAGCGTCGGGCGTGACGGCGTCTTGCACGTCGAGCCGCCCTGCGCCGGTGCGACGCAGTGCCGCCAGGTGCGCCCCACAGCCCAGCGCCTGGCCAATGTCATCGGCCAGCGTGCGGATGTAGGTGCCCTTGCTGCACGACACGTCGAGCACCAGTTCGCTGCCTTGCCACGACACCACGTCGATGCGATGGATCGTCACGCGGCGCGGCGCGCGCTCGACCTCGACACCGGCACGCGCGTAGTCGTAGAGCGCCTTGCCATCCTTCTTGAGTGCCGAATGCATCGGTGGCACCTGATCGATCGTGCCGGTGAAACGCCGGCAGGCCGCGTCGATGGCGGCGCGGTCCACGGCGACTTCGCGGCGCTCGATGACTGGCGTCTCGCGGTCGCCCGACGCAGTGCGCTCGCCGAGCGCCAGCGTGGCGCGGTAGCGCTTGTCGGCGTCGAGGCAGGCCTGCGCAAACTTGGTGGCCGCGCCGAAGCACAGCGGCAGCAGGCCGCTGGCCAGACGGATCGAGCGTGCCGGTGTGACCGGCCTTCTCGCGCGCAGCAACCGCTTGGCCCGCTGCAGCGCGTGGTTGCTGCTCATGCCCACCGGCTTGTCGAGCAGCAGCACGCCGTGCACGGCACGGCGCGGCTGGCGCGCCAGCTGCGCGCTCACGAGTCGCCCCCGGCCGAGCGCGCCTGGTTGGCCTTGCGGATCAACGCGTTGAGGTCGGCCGCGCGCTCGGTGGTCTGGTCGAAGTGAAAGTGCAGCGTCGGCACGGTGTGGATCGCCAGGCGCTTGAACAGGCCGTTGCGCAACCATCCAGCGGCTTCGTTGAGTGCTGCCTCGCAGGCCCGCGGGTCGCCCACCAGCAGCGAGAAGTAGACCTGCGCATGCGCGTAGTCGGGCGAGACCTCGACGGTATTGAGCGTGACCATGCCGATGCGCGGGTCCTTCAGCTCGCGGATCAGCTCGGCCAGATCGCGCTGGATCTGGTCGGCGACGCGAAAGCTGCGGTTGGGTGCGGTCTTCTTGTGGCGCATGGACTGGATGTGCGAGCGGCCTCCTCAAGCACAAACCCCGCCGTTGTCGCGGCGGGGTCTGCTTCGGGTGAGGCGAACTCCGCGCGTTACAACGTGCGTGCGACTTCCTTGATCTCGAAGAACTCCAACTGGTCGCCCTCGTTGATGTCGTTGTAGTTCTTGATGTTGAGGCCGCACTCGAAGCCCTCCTTGACCTCGCGGACGTCGTCCTTGAAGCGCTTGAGGCTGTCGAGCTCGCCGGTGAACACCACCACGTTGTCGCGCAGCACGCGCACGCGCGCGTTGCGGCGCACGATGCCCGAGGTGACCATGCAACCGGCAATGGCGCCGACCTTGCTGACGCGGAACACCTGGCGGATCTCGGCGCTGCCGATGACCTCTTCGCGCTGCTCCGGTGCCAGCATGCCGGCCATCGCCGCCTTCACCTCGTCGACCGCGTCGTAGATGATGTTGTAGTAGCGGATGTCGATGCCATTGTTCTCGGCCAGCTTGCGCGCGCCGGCGTCGGCACGCGTGTTGAAGCCGATGATCACCGCCTTCGACGCAATGGCCAGGTTGACGTCGCTCTCGCTGATGCCGCCGACTGCGGCATGCACCACCTGCACCTTCACCTCGTTGGTCGACAACTTGATCAACGATTGCGCCAAAGCCTCCTGCGAACCCTGCACGTCGGCCTTGAGGATCAGCGACAGCGTCTGCGCGGCGCCCTCGCCCATGTTCTCGAACATGTTCTCCAGCTTGGCGGCCTGGCGCTTGTTGAGCGTGACCTCGCGGTACTTGCCCTGGCGGAAGGTGGCGATCTCGCGTGCCCGGCGCTCGTCGGACAACACCATGAACTCGTCGCCGGCCTGCGGCACTTCGGTCAAGCCCTGAATCTCCACCGGAATCGACGGTCCGGCTTCGTGGGTCGGTTTGCCGTCTTCGTCGAGCATCGCGCGCACGCGACCGAAGCTGGCGCCGGCGAGCACGATGTCGCCGCGCTTCAGGGTGCCTGACTGCACCAGCACGGTGGCGACCGGACCGCGGCCCTTGTCGAGTTGCGCCTCGATCACCAGCCCGCGCGCCATCGCATCGGCCGGAGCCTTGAGCTCCAGCACCTCGGCCTGCAGCAGCACCTGCTCGAGCAGTGCGTCGATGCCTGCTCCCGTCTTGGCCGACACCGGCACGAACGGCGAATCGCCGCCGAATTCTTCGGGCACCACGCTCTCGGCCACCAGCTCGTTCTTCACGCGCTCGGGGTTGGCTTCGGGCTTGTCGATCTTGTTGATCGCCACCACGATCGGCACCTCGGCCGCCTTGGCGTGGTGGATCGCCTCCTTGGTCTGCGGCATCACGCCGTCGTCGGCCGCCACCACCAGGATCACGATGTCGGTGGCCTGGGCACCGCGCGCGCGCATCGCGGTGAAAGCGGCGTGGCCCGGCGTGTCGAGGAAGGTGATCATGCCGCGCGGCGTTTCGACGTGATAGGCGCCGATGTGTTGCGTGATGCCGCCGGCTTCGCCCGCGGCCACGCGCGTCGAGCGGATGTAGTCCAGCAGCGAAGTCTTGCCATGGTCGACGTGGCCCATCACGGTGACCACCGGCGCGCGCGACGTCAGGTCGCCGATCTGCGCGGTGGTTTCTTCTTCGGTGAACGCCTCGGGGTCGTCGAGCTTGGCTGCCAGCGCCTTGTGGCCCATCTCCTCGACCACGATCATCGCGGTCTCCTGGTCGAGCTGCTGGTTGATGGTGACCATCTGGCCGAGCTTCATCAGCTGCTTGATCACCTCGCTGGCCTTCACGCTCATCTTGTGCGCGAGGTCGGCAACGCTGATGGTCTCCGGGATGTGCACTTCCTGCACCACGAACTCGGCCGGCGCCGTGAAGGCGGGCGAGTCGTCGCTGCGGTCGCCCTTGCGCGCGCCGCGCGGAGAGCGCCAACCACCGCGCGCACCACCGCTGTCGCCGCGGGTCTTGAGGGCGCGCTTCTTGGCGGCGTCGTCAGCCCAGCTCGACGACAGCTTCTCGGATTTGACCGACTTCTTGTCGCCAGGCTTGGCAACGCCCGGGGCTGCCGGGGCCGCTCCGGGTGCGGCCTTGGGCTTGTGGATCGTGCCCTTGATGCCTTCCTTGCCGGCTTCGCCCGGCTTGGCTTCCTCGGGCTTCTTGGCCGTGAGGATGCCCTTCTTCGGCGCGGCCATCATCGCGCGGATGGCGGCGGCCTCGGCCTCGGCCGACTTGCGCCGGTTGTCGGCCTCGGCCTGCTTGGCCCGCTCGGCGGCCTCGACGCTGCCGGACTTGACGACGCGCAGTGCGGGCTTGGCGGGTGCCGGCGCGGCAGGCGGGAGGTGTGGCCGCGGCAGCCGGCGCGGCTTCCGCCACAGCGGGAGTTGCCGGCGCAGCGGCGGCGGCTGCAGCCTTGGCGGCGGCTTCTGCGGCTGCGGCCTCGCGCTCGCGGCGCTCTTGTTCTTCGCGCGCGCGGCGCGCCACGTCTTCTTCCTGCCGGCGCATGCAGCTCGGCCTGGCGCGCAGCCTCGGCCTCGCGCCGCTGAACTTCGGCCTCATCGATGACCGGCGCGGCGGGTTCTTCGACGATCGCGGTAGCTGGGCGTGTCTTCGCGCTTGACGAAGACACGCTTCTTGCGCACCTCGACCTGGATCGTGCGCGCCTTGCCGGATGCGTCGGCCTGCTTGATCTCGCTGGTGGACTTGCGCGTCAGCGTGATCTTCTTGCGCTCGGCGCTCGACGTGCCGTGGGCGCTGCGCAGGAACTCCAGCAGACGCTCCTTGTCGGCATCGGTCAGCTTGTCGTCGGGCGACTTCTTGGCCACCCCGGCTGATTGCAGCTGCTCGAGCAGCGCCGCACTCGGGCGGTTCAGCTCGGCGGCAAACTGGGCAACGGTGGTCACGGCCATGTTGAGAGGGTTCCTTGGCGTTGGCGGCGGTCTATGTTGGATGCGTTGCGGAGGATCAGGTGCTGAACCAATGTTCACGCGCCTTCATGATCAGAGCCTTGGCGGGGTCGTCGGCCAGGCCAGTGAGCTCCTGCAGCTCGTCGACCGCGAGGTCGGCGAGATCGTCGCGCGTGTTGACGCCGCCTTCGGCCAGCTTGCCGATCAACTCGGGTGTGAGGCCTTCGAGATCGCGCAGATCCTGCGACACCTCTTCGACCCGTTCTTCGCGTGCAATTTCCATCGTCAGCAATGCGTCCTTGGCGCGGGTGCGCAATTCGTTGATCGTGTCTTCGTCGAATGACTCGATCTCGAGCATTTCCTGCAGCGGCACGTAGGCGATCTCTTCCAGGCTGTTGAAGCCTTCGGCGATCAGGATGTTGGCCACTTCCTCGTCGACGTCGAGCTTCTCGACGAACACCTTGCGCACCGAATCGGACTCCTGCGCCTGCTTGGCGCTGGACTCCTCGGCCGTCATGATGTTGATGCGCCAGCCGGTCAGCTCGGAGGCCAGGCGCACGTTCTGCCCGCCGCGGCCGATGGCGATGGCGAGGTTCTCCTCGTCGACCACCACGTCCATCGCGTGCTTCTCTTCGTCGACCACGATCGACTGCACGTTGGCGGGCGCCAGCGCGCCGATCACAAATTGGGCCGGATCGTCGGACCACAAGACGATGTCGACGCGCTCGCCGGCCAGCTCGTTGGTCACCGCGTTGACACGCGAGCCTCGCACGCCGACGCAGGTGCCGATCGGGTCCACGCGCTTGTCGTGCGATTGCACGGCGATCTTGGCGCGCGAGCCGGCGTCGCGGGCACAGCTCTTGATCTCGAGCAGGCCCTGCTCGATCTCGGGGACTTCCTGCGCGAACAGCTCCATCATGAACTGCGGCGCCGAGCGCGACAGCATGATCTGCGCGCCGCGCGCGGTCGGGTCGACGCCGAGGATCACCGCGCGCACGCGGTCGCCGGTGCGCAGGTTTTCCTTGGCGATCATCTCGCTGCGCTTCAGGCGCCCTTCGACGCGGCCCGATTCGACGATCAGGTCGCCCTTGTCGGCGCGTTTGACGGTGCCGACAAAGACCTTGTCGCCGCGCGCCATGAAGTCGTTGAGCAACTGCTCGCGCTCGGCATCACGGATCTTCTGCAGGATCACCTGCTTGGCCGCCTGCGCGCCGATGCGGCCGATCGGCACCGAATCGATCGGCTCTTCGATGTGGTCGTCGACCTCGATGTCGGCGATCTGTTCCTTGGCCTCGAACAGCAGGATCTCGGCGTCGGGGATCTGCAGGCCCGCCTCGTCCGGCACCACGTGCCAGCGGCGGAAGGTTTCGTAGTCGCCGGTGTCGCGGTCGACCGCCACGCGGATGTCGACCTCACCGCCGTGCAGCTTCTTGGTGGCCTGGGCCAGCGCGGCCTCGACCGCACCGAAGACGACGTCGCGCTCGACGCTCTTTTCGCGCGAGATCGCGTCGACCAGCATCAGCATTTCCCGGTTCATTGCTTCCGATCGCCTTTCTTCAACCTTCACCGCTGCTCCTATGCGGCCGGCCGCGCGCGGCGACCTTTGAAATCCAACTGCGGAACGAGCCGCGCCTCGCGCACTTCGCTCAGGTCGAAGTCGAGCGCTTGGCTGGCCTCAGGCGCCACCTTGCCCGTCGGCGGCGGCAACACCAGCCGCCAGCCTGCGTCGCGCGGCTGCAGTACGCCGCGCCAGTGCTTGCGCCCCTGGAACGGGGCCCGCAGAGTCAGTTCGACCTGGCTGCCGGCGAACCGGTCCCAGTCAGCCGGTTTTCTCAACGGCCGATCCAGGCCCGGCGACGACACCTCGAGGCGCGCGTAGTCGACGCCATCAACCTCCAGCGCGTATTGCAGCTGGCGCGTGACGCGCTCGCAGTCTTCCACCGTGATGGCATCACCGGCGCCGGTGTCGTAGGCCCGGCCCAGGGATTCGATCGATGTAGACGCGCAGCAACCCGCCCGCCGAACGTTCGGCGTCGACGAGTTCATAGCCAAGCGCACCGACCGCGCGGTCGATTGCTTGTTGCCACGACACGGCCGTATCCAGTGTTGAAATGCCCTGCTCCACTACTTTTTGCGATTCGCCAACGGCAAAAAAAATGGGCTGGAGAAATCCGCCCATTTCATTTCAGCGCCAGCGAAGGCGGGATTCTACTCTGCAAGACCTATACCGGCAAGGGTCGGGGCGGTCGGCCCGCTCTTGGATGCGAGAATGGCCGCCCTCGAAAACCCTCCTGCTGCGGCGGCCACCATGGGATTCCTTTCCGGCAAGCGCCTGCTGATCACCGGCGTGCTGAACAACCGCTCGATCGCCTACGGAATCGCCCGTGCCTGCCACCGCGAAGGCGCCGAACTGGCGTTCAGCTACCAAGGCGAACGGTTCAAAGACCGCATCGCCGAGTACGCCGGCGAGTTCGGCTCCAAGCTCACCTTCGAATGCGACGTGGCCGACGACGCGCAGATCGACCGCCTGTTCGGTCAACTCGGCGAGGCGTGGGACGGCTTCGATGGCTTCGTGCATGCGATTGCCTATGCGCCTCGCGAGGCGATTGCCGGCGACTTCCTCGACGGCTTCACCCGCGACGGGTTTCGTGTGGCGCACGAAGTCTCGGCCTACAGCTTTCCGGCGATGGCCAAGGCCGCGCTGCCGCGCCTGCGCAACGGGTCGGCCTTGCTGACGCTGAGCTACCTGGGCGCGGTGCGCTACGTGCCCAACTACAACACCATGGGCCTGGCCAAGGCGTCACTCGAGGCCAGCGTGCGGTTCCTGGCCCAGAGCCTGGGCGCCAAGGGCGTGCGGGTCAACGGCATTTCCGCCGGTCCGATCAAGACGCTGGCCGCCTCGGGCATCAAGGACTTCGGCAAGATGCAGGCGGAGTTCGCCGCCCAGGCGCCGATCCGCCGCAACATCACGATCGATGACGTCGGCAACGCCGCCGCGTTTCTGCTGTCGGATCTGTCGGCCGGCATCAGTGCCGAGATCGTGTACGTCGACGGCGGGTTCAGCCAGGTCGGCATGGCGTCGACCGGGGCCTGACGGCCGTCGCCCTTCGACCGCGGCACCTAGTCCGGGCCTGCAGGCCCGGCCAGTTCGCCTCGCTCACCCCCGCACGCAATCCACGTAGTAGCTGCGGCGGAAGCCCTCGGTCTCGTTCTCGACCAGGCCGTGCACGTCGGTGTCGAAGCCGGGGAACCTGGCGTTGAAGTCCTGCACGAAGCGCAGGTACTCGACGATGCGCCGGTTGAAGCGCTCGCCCGGAATCAGCAGCGGAATGCCCGGCGGATACGGCGTCAGCATGGCCGAGGTGATGCGGCCCTCCAACTCCTCGATTGCCACGCGCTCGGTGTCGCGGTGCGCGATGCGCGCGAAAGCCTCCGACGGTTTCATCGCCGGATGCAGATCCGACAGGTACATCTCGGTCGTCAGCCGCGCGATATCGCCCTTGGAGTAAGTCTCGTGGATGGCTTGGCTCAATTCACGCAGCCCCATGCGCTCGTACTTGGGCTGGTGCTGGCAGAACTCGGGCAGCACGCGCCACATCGGCGCGTTCTTGTCGTAGTCGTCCTTGAACTGCTGCAGCGCGGTCAGCAGCGTGTTCCAGCGGCCCTTGGTGATGCCGATGGTGAACATGATGAAGAACGAGTACAGGCCGGTCTTTTCCACCACCACGCCGTGCTCGGCCAGGTACTTCGTGACGATGGCTGCGGGGATGCCGGTCTTGGCGAACCGGCCGGTCACGTCGAGGCCCGGCGTGACGATGGTGCTCTTGATCGGATCGAGCATGTTGAAGCCGGGCGCGAGGTCGCCGAAGCCATGCCACTTTTCGTTGGCGGTGAGCATCCAATCGTCGCGCTTGCCGATGCCCTCACTCGCCAGCTTGGGCGGACCCCAGACCTGGAACCACCAGTCGCGGCCCCAGTCCTTGTCGATCTTGCGCATCGCGCGCCGGAACTCCATCGACTCGAGGATGCTTTCCTCCACCAGTGCGGTGCCGCCCGGCGGCTCCATCATCGACGCCGCCACGTCGCAGCTGGCGATGATCGCGTACTGCGGCGAGGTCGACGAATGCATCATGTAGGCCTCGTTGAACAGATGCTGGTCGAGCCGCCGCGACTCCGAATCGGCCACCAGGATCTGAGAGGCCTGCGACAGACCCGCCAGCAGCTTGTGCGTGGACTGCGTCGAGAACACCAGTGAGGTCTTGGTGCGCGGCCGGTCCTTGCCGATCGCGTGCATGCCCTTGTAGAAGTCGTGGAAGGTGGCGTGCGGCAGCCACGCTTCGTCGAAGTGAAGCGTGTCGGTGAAGCCGTCTTGCATCGCCTTGATCTGGTCCACGTTGTAGAGCACGCCGTCGTAGGTGCTCTGCGTGATCGTCAATACGCGCGGCTGCTTCTTGCTGTCGCCGTTGCCGGCCAGCAGCGGGTTGGCGGCGATGCGCTTGCGGATGGTCTCGGGCTCGAACTCCGAACGCGGGATCGGCCCGATGATGCCGAGGTGGTTGCGAGTGGGCGTGAGGAACACCGGCACCGCGCCGGTCATGATGATCGAGTGCAGCACCGACTTGTGGCAGTTGCGGTCGACCACCACCACGTCGCCCGGCGCCACCGTGTGGTGCCACACCATCTTGTTGCTGGTGCTGGTGCCGTTGGTGACGAAGAAACAATGGTCGGCGTTGAAGATGCGCGCTGCGTTCTTCTCGCTCGCCGCCACCGGGCCGGTGTGGTCGAGCAGCTGGCCGAGTTCGTCGACCGAGTTGCAGACGTCGGCGCGCAGCATGTTCTCGCCGAAGAACTGGTGGAACATCTGGCCCACCGGGCTCTTCAGGAATGCCACGCCCGCCTGAGTGGCCCGGGCAGTGCCAGGAGTACGAACCATCCTGCGCATAGTCGACCAGCGCCTTGAAGAACGGCGGCGCCACGCCGTCGAGGTAGCTGCGCGCCTCGCGGATGATGTGGCGCGCCACGAACTCCGGCGTGTCCTCGAACATGTGCACGTAGCCGTGCAGCTCGCGCAGGATGTCGTTGGGCAGATGCTGCGAGGTGCGCGTCTCGCCGTACAGGTAGATCGGGATCTCGGCGTTGCGGCGCCGGATCTCGGCAATGAAGGTGCGCAAGTTCACCACCGCCGGATCGAGCTCGGGGCCGGGCGTGAACTCCTCGTCGTCGATCGACAGGATGAACGCGCTGGCACGGCTTTGCTGCTGCGCGAACTGGCTCAGGTCGCCGTAGCTGGTGACGCCCAGCACTTCCATGCCCTCCTTCTCGATCGCCGATGCCAGCGCACGGATACCGAGGCCCGATGTGTTTTCAGAGCGGAAGTCCTCATCGATGATGACGATGGGGAAGTGAAAACGCAGCATCGTGAGTGGCCTCCGGCCGGCGGGTGGGTGACGAGAAGCGCGAGAGTGTAGGACCGATTGCCGACCCCTGCGCCGTCGCTACACTCTGGCGCACGCGACAACGGGAGGACAGGTCTATGAGTTGGGCGTCTTCGACCGTGTGGTGGGTGGTCGTGGGTGGGCTGGTCGCCGTGGAGCTGGCCACCGGTACCTTTTATCTACTGATGCTTGCGCTCGGTGCAGCGGCCGCGGCGATCGCCGCGCACGCGGGCGGCGGCTTGAGTGCGCAACTGGTGGCGGCCGCCATCGTCGGTGGCGGTGCGGTGACCGCATGGCATCTGCGGCGACAGCGTCAACCGGCGGCGCCGCCGGCCGAGGCCAACCGCGACATCAACCTGGACATCGGCACGCGCGTGCACGTGACCGCCTGGAACCCGGACGGCACGGCGCGCGTCGCCTACCGCGGCGCCACCTGGTCGGCGCGCCACGGCGGGCCAGGCACGCCGCAACCGGGCTCGCACGTGATCGTGGCCATGCAAGGCAACGAATTGATGCTGCAGCGAGCCGCGCGACTGAAAATCAAACCCAAGGGAGCACCATGGAAATCGTCGCGATCATCATCCTCGTCGTCGCCGCCATCTTCGTGGTGCGCTCGCTCAAGGTCGTGCCGCAGCAGCACGCCTGGGTGGTGGAGCGGCTGGGCAAGTTCCACGCCACGCTGGCGCCCGGGCTGAACATCCTGGTGCCGTTCGTCGACCGGGTGGCCTACAAGCACTCGCTGAAGGAGATTCCGCTCGACGTGCCGAGCCAAGTGTGCATCACCAAGGACAACACCCAGCTGCAGGTCGACGGCATCCTGTACTTCCAGATCACCGATGCGATGCGAGCCAGCTACGGCTCGAGCAACTACGTGGTGGCCATCACGCAACTGGCGCAGACCACGCTGCGCAGCGTGATCGGCAAGATGGAGCTCGACAAGACCTTCGAAGAGCGCGACATGATCAACGCGGCCGTGGTGCAGGCGCTCGACGAGGCGGCGCTCAACTGGGGCGTGAAGGTGCTGCGCTACGAAATCAAGGACCTGACGCCACCGGCGGAGATCCTGCGCTCGATGCAGGCGCAGATCACGGCCGAGCGCGAGAAGCGGGCGCTGATCGCCGCCTCGGAGGGCCGGCGGCAGGAACAGATCAACATCGCCACCGGCGAGCGCGAGGCCTTCATCGCGCGCTCCGAAGGCGAGAAGCAGGCCGAGATCAACAACGCGCAGGGCGAGGCGGCCGCGATCCTGGCCGTCGCGGAAGCCACCGCCAACGCGATCCGCCAGATCGCCGCGGCGATCCAGTCACCGGGTGGCGAGCAGGCGGTGCAACTGAAGGTGGCGGAGCGCGCGGTCGACGCCTACCAGCACCTGGCCAAGGTCAACAACACGATGATCGTGCCGGGCAACATGTCCGAGGTGGCGACGCTGATCGGCACCGCGATGACGCTGATGAAGCGCACGCCCGACGCGGCTCGGTAGAATTCCCGACCGCGATTCCCGCGCGGAGGGATGGATGAGCGGTTTAAGTCGCACGCCTGGAAAGCGTGTGAGGGTTAACAGCCCTCCGCGGGTTCGAATCCCGCTCCCTCCGCCATCCTGAACCGGGCTTGTATCAGCCCCGCTGTTCAGCGCGAATTGCTTTGCGGCGCCTTGGCCAGCAGCGTCAGCACCGCATCGGGATCCACCGGTTTGACGAGATGGTGGTCGAAGCCCGCCTGACGGGCGCGCTCCACATCTTCGGGCTGGCCCCAGCCGGTGCAGGCGATCAGCAACGGTCGCCAGTCGCCGCTGCGCTCGCGGATGCCGCGGCACAACTCGTAGCCATTGAGGTCGGGGATGCCGATGTCGAGCACGCCGACATCGGGCTGCCATTCGGTGGCGATGCGCAAGCCCTCGCTGCCCGAGTAAGCCACGCGCACCTCGTGGCCGTGGATCTCGAAGATCGCACCCAGTGTCTGGGCCGCGTCGACGTTGTCGTCCACCACCAGCAGCCGTCGGCGGGCCGGCTCGGTGGTTTTGGCATCCTGGTTCTGCAATCCATTCTCCCGGGCACGCCCTGGCATTTCGTTCGGCAAGCTGAGTCCCATGCTCGCTCGACTCACGAAGTCTCCGGTGCCATTGACGATCATGGTACGCCCGTGCAACAAAAAGGGCGCCATGCGGCGCCCTCTTTGAACCAGACCGGGATTTCAGTTCAGCGGCACCTTCTTGCCGCCCTCGTACTTGTACAGCGTCATCGCCGGGTTCTTCAACTCGCCGTCCTTCTCGAAGCCGATGTTGGCGGTGACGCCCTTGTAGTTGATGGCCGCCAGCTTGGGCATGTAGACCTTCGGGTCGATCGAGTTCGCTTCGACCATCGCCTGCACCAGCACGTGCACGGCGTCGTACACGTACGGCGAGTACACCTGGAACTGCTTCGGGTACTTGGCGTCGTAACGCGCCTTCCAGGCCGTGCCGCCGGGCATCTTGGCCAGCGACGCGCCACCTTCGGCGCACACCACGTTGCCCAGCGTCTTGGCGCCGCCCGACAGCTCGATGATCTTGTCGGTGCAGATGCCGTCGCCGCCGAAGTACTTGACGTTGGCCAGGCCGAGTTGCTCCATCTGGCGCAGCATCGGACCGGCTTGCGGGTCCATGCCGCCGAAGAAGATGCCGTCCGGGTTCTTGGACTTGATGGCGGTCAGGATCGCCATGAAGTCGGTGGCCTTGTCGGTGGTGTACTGCTGGTCGACGATCTCGATGCCCTTGGCCTTTGCGGTGGCCGTGAACACCTCGGCAACGCCCTGGCCGTAGGCGGTGCGGTCGTCGATGATCGCGATCTTCTTGAGCTTGAGGTTGTTGGACGCGTGCAGCGCCAGGCCGGCGCCGAGCGCGTTGTCGTTGGCCAGCAGGCGGAACGTGGTCTTGAAGCCCTGCGTGGTCAGCTTGGGGTTGGTCGCCGACGGCGTGACGTGCGGGATGCCGCACTGGTTGTACACCGCCGAGGCCGGAATGGTGGTGCCGGAGTTCAGGTGGCCCACCACGCCGGCGACCTTCTGCGTCGCACAGCTTCTGCGCGGCCGCGGTGCCCTGCTTCGGGTCGGCCGCATCGTCTTCGGCCACCAGTTCGAGCTTGACCTTCTTGCCGCCGATCGTCACGCCCTTGGCGTTGAGATCTTCGATCGCCATGCGCGCGCCGTTTTCGTTGTCCTTGCCGTAGTGCGCCTGCGCGCCGGAGATCGGGCCGACGTGGCCGATCTTGACCACCATGTCCTGCGCCGACGCGGCACCGGCAAGCAACGCCACCGATGCGGCAGCAATCAAGTTCAATTTGGCTAGCATGTGTTGGACCTCCTGGGGGAGTTTGAGACCGTGTATTCAGCGATTTTCTGAACGGGCGAGACAATACCCCAATCCAGACCCGGGCTGCATCGGGAATCCTCGGGTCAACGCCCCGGAGCGACCGGAGCGCCCAAGGCAGGGCTTCAGCGCGCCGCAACTGCACGCGCCATGCCCCACAACGCAGCGCTCATGCGCCGCGATGACGCCCCATCTCCTCGTTGACCGCCTGTTCGACGGCCTCGCGGATCTTTCGGGCCAGTTCCTTGCGGACTTCGTCGGCCAGCGCGGCGTAGACCCGAGCCACGGTCGGCGCCAGTGCCTCGCGCAAACGGTGCTCGAACAACACGTCGATGCGCGGCTGCAGACGCTCGATGACCTTGGACACGATGCGCGTCTCCTGCATCAGCGCCTCGGCCATCAGCGTCTCGGGTGCGACCTGCGCGTCGACGCGCGCCGGCGTGCTCGGCGCGGCGGTCGAGGATTGATCGGCCGGCAGATCGATGATCACCTCGGTGAGGGTCGGCACCCGCTGAGGCTTCTTGGGTTCGGCAGTCATGCTGCGCCTCCATCTGCCGTGGCCGCGGCGCCGGCCAGCACGGGCTGCAGGCCCTGGCCCACGTAGTGCCGCCAGCGCGCGCGCCCCGCCTGACGGGCCTCGGGCTCGTCGCCCACCAACTCGAGCACCCGAGGGACACGCTGCGGCTCGTCGAGCGGCGCGTCGCCCAGATTGATCGCCACGTCGGCCTGAGGCCAAACGGCGTGGGCATCGACGAGCCAGATCGGCGTGTTGCGTAGCGCAGGGCTTGGTTCATCGCCGGCGCGCACGCGCAGGTGTGGGATGAACTCGAGCTGTTCGAAGGTCCACAACTGCACGTCGAGCCGGCTCAGCCGTTCGGGCTCGCCGCACACCACCACGCGCGTGCCGCGCTTGTAGGCCTTGCGCAGCAAGCGGCAGCTGTAGTCCATGACATCGGCGATGCCGGTGTGGAACTCCAACTGCACCATCGCTTCGACCTCAGCCGACCATCGCTCACATCAAGTGGCGGCCGTGCCGGCTTGCGCGAGCACGAAGTGCGTCAGCAGCCCCACCGGTCGACCGGTGGCGCCCTTTTGCGTGCCCGATTTCCATGCCGTGCCGGCGATGTCGAGGTGGGCCCAGCGCAGCTTGCGGGTGAATCGCTTCAGGAACATGGCGGCGGTGATGGCGCCACCGGCACGCGAGCCAACATTGGCCATGTCGGCGAAGTTGCTCTTCAGCGCCTCGTCGTACTCGGCGTCCACCGGCATGCGCCAGCACGGATCCAGCGCAGCGTCGCCGGCGCTCGACAGCGCCTGCGCCAATTCGTCGTGTGGCGTGAACAGGCCGCTGCGGTGGTGGCCGAGCGCGATCACGCAGGCGCCGGTGAGCGTGGCGATGTCCACCACTGCGCGCGGCTTGAAGCGCTCGGCATAGGTGAGCGCATCGCACAGGATGAGCCGACCCTCGGCGTCGGTGTTGAGGATCTCCACCGTCTGCCCTGACAGGCTCCTGACGACGTCGCCGGGTTTCACCGACTTGCCGCTGGGCATGTTCTCGCAAGTGGGGATCAGGCCGATCAGGTTGACCTTCGGCTTGAGCTGCGCGACGGCCCGGAAGGTGCCGAGCACGCTGGCCGCGCCGCCCATGTCGAACTTCATCTCGTCCATCTCGCCGGCCGACTTGATCGAGATGCCGCCGGTGTCGAACGTGATGCCCTTGCCCACCAGCACGACCGGCGCATCGCTGGTCGCCGCGCCGGCATAGTGCAGCACGATGAATCGCGGCGGCTCGTCGGAGCCCTGCGCAACCGAAAGGAACGAGCCCATGCCGAGCTTCTCGATTTCCTTGCGGCCGAGCACTTCGACCTTCAGCTTCATCGAGCGGCCGAGTTCCTCGGCCTGTTCGCCGAGCATGGTGGGCGTGCAGTGGTTGCCGGGCCGGTTGGCCAGCTCGCGCGCCAGCGTGACACCGGCCACGATGGCCGCGCCGCGCTTCATGCCTTGCGCCACGGCGGCCTCGTCATCGCGCGGGCACAGCAGCGTGACCTTGGCCAGCTTGCTGCCACTGCCGGCGCTCGGCTTGGTGTGGCGATACACATAGACCGCGTCGCCGGTGGCGGCCGTGAGCGCCTCGGCGTGGGCCGCGGTCACGCCGCCCGTGCCGGCGAGCCACACGGCCACGTGCTTGCCGCCCAGGCCTTTGAGCTGAGCCAGCCCTTGCGCCAGTGCGGACTTGACCGCGCGCGTCGAGCCATCGCCGGCCACCGCCACCGCCACCCGCGGCGCTTTCATGCCCGCCAGCTTGCCGAGGTAGAGCGAGCGGCCGTTGTCGAATGCCAGGTCTCCCTGTTTGGCGGCCGCCTGCAGCGCTTGCGTCAACGGCTTCGGCAGGTCCGCTGGCAGCTTGTTGCCGGCCACCACGAGCAGCAGCGCATCGGCACTGAAAGCCGCCACGCCCCCGACCGAGATCGGCTGATGTCTGAAGTCCATAATCAGTGTTGGTTCTGAGGGGTGTCGATGTTATTCGATTCAACGCTGCGCAAAGAACTGGCGCGCGGCTTCGGCGCGACGCTGGTGGTGATCCTGACCATCGTGATCACGATGATGCTGATCCGCGTGCTGGGCCAGGCGGCCAACGGCGTGGTGGCCCCGACCGACGTGGTGCTGCTGATGGGCTACACGGTGCTGACGCACCTGCCCACGATCCTGGCACTCAGTCTTTTCGTGGCGATCGTCGTGACGTTGGGGCGCATGTACCGCGACAGCGAGATGGCGATCTGGTTTTCCAGCGGCGTGGCGCTCACGCGCTTCATCGCGCCGGTGTTGCGCATGTGCTGGCCGGTGCTGCTGGTGGTGTCGGTGCTGGTGCTGCTGGTGTGGCCGTGGGGCAACCGCAGCAGCGCCGAACTGCGCGAACGCTACGAACAGCGCTCCGATCTGTCTCGCGTGACACCCGGTGTGTTCCAGACCTCGCGCGACGGCAGCCGGGTGTTCTTCATCGAGAAGAGCAGCGCTGAGGCGGTCAACGCCAAGGGGGTGTTCGTGCTGGCCAACGGCGCGCGCGACGAGTCGCTGACCTCGGCCCGCGGCGCACACGTGGAAACGATCGGAACCGACCGTTTCCTGGTGCTCGACAGTGGGCAGCGCGCGCAGCAGGACCGCCAGTCCGGCGAGCGCACGCTGGCCAGTTTCGCGCGCTACCAGATCCTCACCGGCGAGCAGCAGGTGCAGCGCGCGTCCAACCGCTCGCCGAAGACGCTGCCCACGCTCGACCTGATGCGCGACCCGACCGCGCGCAACCAGGGTGAACTGATCTGGCGGCTCGGCTTGTTGTTCGGGGCGGTCAACCTCGTGCTGTTGGCAATCGGGCTGTCGGCCACCAACCCGCGGCGCGCGACCAACTGGAACCTGTTGTTCGCGTTGCTCGGCTTCGTCGTGTACTACAACCTCGTCAACCTGTCGCAGGCCTGGGTGTCGGGCGGCAAGCTGGGCTTCGGGCCGGCGATGGCTGCGGTGCACGGCGGCGCGTTCGTGCTTGCGATCACGCTGATCTGGTGGCGCGACCACGGCACGGTGTGGCGCCGGCTGCGGCGCATGCGAAGCGCCCCCGCTGCGGCATGAGGACAGTCCGTCGCCTGCTGTACCGCGACGTCATCTGGTCGGTGGTGTTCGTGTCGGTGGCGTTTCTGTCGCTGTTCTATTTCATCGACTTCGTCGACGAGCTCGAAGGCATCGGCCGCAACAACTACACCGCCTTGCACGCCGCTGCGTCGGCCGCGCTCGAGTTGCCGGGGCACTTCTACGAGCTGGCGCCGATCTGCGTGCTGATCGGCACCATCTATTCGATGGCGCGCCTGGCGCAATCGTCGGAATACACCATCCTGCGCACCGGCGGCCTGGGCCCGGTGCGTGCGTTGAGCCTGCTGGCGGCGCTGGGCTTGTTCTTCGGCGCCATCACGTTCCTCATCGGCGACTATCTCGCGCCACTGTCCGAACGCGAGGCGGTGCTCCTGAAGGCGTCGTTTCGCGGCGGCCTGCAACTCGGCCGCGGCGGCGCGTGGCTGAAAGAACGCCGCAACGGCCCCGACGGCGAGCGTTCCATCTCGGTCAATGTGCAGCGCACCGCATCCGACGCCGAACTGCAGGGCATTCGCATCTACGAGCTCGACGCCGACGGCCGCCTGCGCACGCGCATCGAAGCAAAGTCCGGGCGCGTCGATGCCGAGTCGGTGTGGCTGCTGCAAGGCGTGGAGCGCACCGACTGGCCGACGCCCGAGCAGGCGGCGCAAGGGGCCGCTGTCGCCGTGCAGCGTCCGGCGGACGATGCAGTGGCCGAGTTCGCTGTCGGCGGCGGTGGTGGCCGCCGCCGTGCTCCCGGTGAGCACGATGTCCACGGCGGAGCTGTACCGGTACAGCGCGCACCTCGGCGACCAGGAGCAGGCGTCGCAGCGCCACGAGATCCAGTTCTGGAAGAAGGCGCTCTATCCATTCGCCTGCCTGGTCATGGTGGCGCTGGCGCTGCCCTTTGCCTATTTGCACGCGCGCGCCGGCGGCGTGAGCCTGAAGGTGTTCGGCGGCATCATGCTGGGCATCAGCTTCGTGTTGCTCAACAACGTGTCGGGCCACCTCGGCATGCTGCGCGACTGGGCACCCTGGGTGGCCGCCGCCGCGCCGGGCATGGTGTACCTGGCGATGTCGCTGGCGGCGTTCACCTGGCTGGTGCGGTTTCGATGAGCGGCGCGCCAACCACGGCCTGATCCTGTTTGCGCACGGCGCGCGCGATGCCGCATGGGCCGCGCCGTTCGAGGCCGTGGCCGCGCGCGTGCGGGCGCAGCGCCCGGTCTGGCAGGTGGCACTGGCCTACCTGGAGCTGATGGCGCCCGATCTGCCCCTCGCGGCCGCAACCCTGGTGCAGGCCGGCTGCCGGCGCATCCACATCGTGCCGATGTTCCTCGGCAGCGGCGGCCACGTGCGGCGCGACCTGCCGGCGCTGGTGCAGCAGCTGCGCGACCAGCACCCCAGCGTGCAATGGTCGCTGCACGCGGCGATCGGCGAGCACCCCGACGTGATCGAGGCCATGGCCATGGCGGCGCTCGACAACACCGACTGATCCACCGCACAGCCCATGAACCTGCATCAGTTTCGTTTCGTGCAAGAGGCCGCACGCCGCAACCTGAATCTCACCGAGACCGCGAAGGCGCTCTACACGTCGCAGCCCGGCATCAGCAAGGCCATCATCGAGCTGGAGGAAGAGCTCGGTGTCGAGATCTTCGCGCGCCACGGCAAGCGCCTGCGTCGCATCACCGAGCCCGGCCAGCTGGTGCTGAAGTCGGTGGAAGTGATCATGCGAGAGGTTGCCAACCTCAAGCGCATCGGCGAGGAGTATTCCAAGCAAGACACCGGCACGCTGTCGATCGCCACCACGCACACGCAGGCGCGCTACTTCCTGCCCGGGCCGGTGGCCGCGCTGCGCAAGCGTTATCCCAAGGTGCAGGTGGTGCTGCATCAGGGCACGCCGGCGCAAGTGGCGCGCATGCTGCAGGACGACTCCGCCGAGGTCGGACTGGCCACCGAGTCGCTCGCCGACCTCGACGATCTCGTCACGCTGCCTTGCTACGAGTGGCAACACGTGGTGGTGGTGCCTGCGTCCCATCCGTTGGCCGAGGTGGAGCGTCCGACGCTGGAGCAACTCGTCCACGAGCCGCTGATCACCTATCACCCCACATTCACCGGCCGCACGCGCATCGATTCCGCCTTTGCGCGCGTGCACCTGAAGCCGATGGTGGCGCTCGAGGCGATCGACTCCGACGTGATCAAGACCTATGTGCGCCTGGGCATGGGCGTGGGCATCGTCGCCGAGATGGCCGTGCGCGACGATCCGCCGGGCGGCGACCTGGTGTGGAAGCCGGCCGGCCACTTGTTCGGCAGCAACCTGACGCGCGTGGCGTTCAAGCGCGGCGCCTACTTGCGCCAGTTCGTGCTGAGCTTCGCCGAGTTGCTGTCCGACCGCCTGACGCGACCGCTGATCCAACGGGCCATGAACGGCGACGGCGTCGACTACGATCTATGACATTGAAACGCCGGCTTCCGATCCGATGAACGCGCTCGCCGCCCGTACTCCAAGCATCACCAGCCGCCTGCCGCAGGTCGGCACCACGATCTTCACCGTGATGTCGGCGTTGGCCGCGCAGCACAAGGCCGTGAACCTGGGCCAAGGCTTTCCCGACTTCGATTGCGATCCCGCGCTGCTCGACGCCGTGAACAGCGCGATGCGTTCGGGCTTGAACCAATACCCGCCGATGGCCGGCGTGCCGGTGCTGCGCGAAGCGATCGCGCGCAAGATCCACACGCTGTACGGCCGCAGCTACGACCCGGGCGACGAGATCACGATCACCGCGGGGGCGACGCAGGCCATCCTGACCGCGATCCTGTGCGCAGTGCACCCCGGCGACGAAGTGATCGTGCTGGAGCCCAACTACGACAGCTATGTGCCCAACATCGAACTGGCCGGCGGGCGCGTGGTGCGCGTGGCGCTCACCGCGGGCGCGTTTCGCCCCGACTTCCAGGCCATTGCCGCGCGATCACGCCGCGCACGCGCGCGATCCTGGTCAACACGCCGCACAACCCGAGCGCGACCGTGTGGACGCGCGACGACCTCGACACCCTGGCCGCGCTGCTGCGGCCGACCGACATCCTGCTGATTGCCGACGAGGTGTACGAGCACATGGTGTTCGACGGCGTGGCGCACGCCAGCGCCTCCGGCCATCCGGAACTCGCCGCGCGCGCATTCGTGGTGTCGAGCTTCGGCAAGACGTACCACGTGACCGGTTGGAAAGTCGGCTACGTGGCCGCGCCCAAGCCGTTGACCGCGGAGTTTCGCAAGGTGCACCAGTTCAACGTGTTCACAGTCAACACGCCGGTGCAACACGGCCTTGCGCAGTACATGAGCGATCCCAAGCCGTATGTCGAGTTGAGCACGTTCTACCAGCGCAAGCGCGACCTGTTTCGCGCCGGGCTGGCAAAGACCCGCCTCAAGCTGCTGCCGAGCCAAGGCAGCTACTTTCAATGCGTGGACTACTCGGCGGTGAGCGATCGCAGCGAAGAAGACTTCTGCCGCTGGCTGACCACCGACCTCGGCGTGGCGGCCATACCGCTGTCGGCGTTCTACGACGACGGGCGCAACCAGAAGCTGGCGCGTTTCTGCTTTGCCAAGCGCGACGAAACCTTGAGCACCGCGCTCGATCGCCTCACGCGCCTGTAGCGCGACTTCAGCGCTTGGGCTTGGGCTCGGGCGGCGGCGGCAGGTCGGCGAAGTCGCTGCGCTGATCCGGGTTGCGCAGCTCGAGTGTCGTCGCGGCGGAGCACCACGGTGTCGTCCATCGGCAGCGGCTTGGTCGGGTCGAGATCGACCGGGCCGTGCGAGCCTGACGGCCGATCGTCGAATTCCACCGGCATCGATGGACTGAGCACCTCGATCGGCGGATCGGTGGCGCGGCTCAATTCGGCCAGCCCGGTGGCCGACGTGAACAGGTGCGGCCGCGCGGTGGTCGGCTCGAACGTGCCCATCTCGGTGAGCGGCAGCAGCACATCGATCGATGTCGGCGGCCCGCCCTGGTGGTCGAGCAGGTCGCGGGCCATCGAGTACAGGAACAGCACCTCGCGGTAGGCTGGCAACTCGAACAGCTCGCCGCCATCGCGCCGGAACATCAGTGCCTCCAACTCGGCCATGGCATCGAGCGGGGTCGGCCAGGCCAGTTGCAGGCGCTGCACGATGCCGGGGTACTCGTCGAGCGAGCGGCCGTGCTGCAGGTCGGAATCCCAATCCGGCGCATAGGCATTGAAACGATGATTGAAGCGCTCGCGCGTGCGTTCATACGACTCGCGGTCGCCCAGTCGGCGGTAGATCTCCAGCAGCTTCAGGTACGGCAGCGGGCTGGTGCCGCCGGTGGCGCGGATGTGGCCGATCAGCAGATCGATGGCGGCGTCGTCCTGGCCGAGCACGACAAAGAACTCGGCCTGCTGCTCGAGGTCGATCAACTCCTCGATCGTTACGTCGCGCGCTTCGTGTTGCGAAGTGAATAGCGAATCGCGGAATGCGGGGCTCTGCGTGCGGCCGGGCGGTGCCTTGCTGACGGTAGCGGGCGGCGGTGCTGACGCCACCGCCGGCCGAGTGGGCGGCGACACCGATGCCATGTGCGGGGGCAGCGTCATCGGATGCAGCGTGGGCGGATTCACCGGTGGCTGCTTGGTGTTGGCCCCCTGCCTCGACGCGGCCCACCACTGCGCCTGCTGTTCGCGCTGCAGGCGGCGCATGCGCAGCCACAACCAAAGCGCCAGCGCCGCCAGCAGCGCCATGCCGGCCCCGAGCCAGGGCGCGAGCCTGCTGGTGGTTTCGGCGCGTGCCAGCTGCGCGCGCAAGGTCAGCATCTGGTCGCGGTCGCGTTCGATGTCGGCGCGCAGCTTGGCCACGCCTTCTTCGATCTGGCGCATGCGATCGGCCGCCAGGGCCGCATTGGTTTGCGCGACGCTGGCGGCTTGTTCGGCAACGGCGGCGCTGGCGGCCATTGCGGCCACGCGCATTTGCGCCTCCTGCAATGCCACCGCGGCGGCAGCGGCCGGGCCGGGGCGCATCGGTTCCACCGCGTCGAGTTGCAGGCGGGGGCCCGCGGGCTGCGGCGGCGTGCTCGGCCGCGCCGCCGGCGCCAAACCGCGCGTGGTCGGTGCCGCCGCCGTGGTGGTGGCAGCGCGTGCGGTCGCCGGCGGGCGGGCTGCCCGACGCACAGGCGCCGATGCCGCCGCCGCGGGGCGCGCCGGTGCTGCGGCCCGGGGCGCGGTCGGGCGTGCCGGCGCGGCGTTGCTGTCGCCGCTGGGTCCTGCGGCCGCCGCGGCCTCTGCGCGCGGCGCTTGTGCTGTCGGCTCGGTGCGTGGTGCCGAGGCGGCCGCTGCAGGCGGCACAGGATTGGCTGCGACGGGCGGCGCGGGTTCGGGTGCGGGGCACGGCCACGGTGACCAGCGGCGGATCGGCCAGCACGGTGAAGCGGCGCTCGAGCCGGTTGCCACAGCCCAGACCGATGGTGATCGTGACGAAGGGCTCCTCGATTGCCGTGGTCGAAGTGATGCGCACGATGCGCTCTTCGGGCACCGGGCCGGGCTCGATCTGGATGCGCAGCGTCGATGGCGCGACGCGCTGATCTCCCTGCAGCACATCGGCGGTGACACAAGGGGACGTCAGCGTCTCGTCGCTCGCAACGTTGACGGCGACGGCGAAGTTCAGCGTGGCGCCCAGAGTCACCTGGGCCGGCGCGCGCACGATGCCCAGCGCTTGGGCGCCACTGCAAATCGCGCCCGTCAGACCGGCCGCCAGGATGATGCTGCGAGCACTCATGCAGGAGGAGCCGTCGCGTCGGACCGGGAGCAATGCATCAGGTTTTGTACCGCGCGGCACTCTAGCATGAAGGTCTCGCATTCCCTGGCACGGCCGAGGCAGGGAAGACCTGCGTGAGAGAATGTTCGCGCTCATGCGTCACGACATGCAGGAGCCATGAAGCGCCATGCCTTCCGAGTTGCTCACCGATCGACGCGGCCACACGCTGGTCCTCACCATCAGCGATCCGGGCACGCGCAACACCCTGTCGCCGCAGGTCTATGCCGCCGCCGTCGAGGTGCTGAGCGCGTTCGATTCCGACGCCGAACTGCGCTGCGTGATCTTGCGCGGCGAGGGTGCGCACTTTTGTGCTGGCGGCGACCTCAACCGGCTGGCTGCATCGCGGGCGGGGCCGATCGACGCGGTGCGCAGCGGCATCGATCGGTTCCACACCTTCGTGCAGGCCATCCGGGAGTTCCCGAAGCCGGTGATCGCCGCCGTCGAAGGCCATGCCGCCGGCGGCGGATGTTCACTCGCACTGGCGTGCGACCTGATCATTGCCGCCGAGAGCGCGCGTTTCACGATGTCGTATGGGCGCGCCGGCCTGTCGCCCGACGGCGGTGGCACTTGGCACTTGGCGCAGGCCCTGCCCCGTGCGTTGGCGCTGCAACTGCTGTGGCTTCCTGAGCCGATGACCGCGCAGCAATGGCACGCGCTCGGCTTGGTGAACGCCGTGGCCTCCGACGGTCAGGCGCTGACCGAGGCGCTGGCCTGGGCCGAGCGTTTGAGCCAGACCGCCAGCAACGCGGTGGCGAGCGTGAAGGCATTGGTCGAGCACGCGCGTTCGCGCACCTTGCGCGACCAGCTCGACGCCGAGCGCGAGCAGTTCGCGTCCAATCTGCAGCACGACAACGCTGGCGAAGGACTGCGCGCTTTCTTCGAGAAGCGCAAGCCGCGCTTCTCGTGACGCGGCGCGATATCCGGCGACTACTGGTCGTAACCGGGAAACGAGCGTTCCAGGCGGCGCAGCAGGCCCGGCCACACCAGAGCGCTGCCCTGCCCCTTGGTCGCCTGGTCGGCCATCTGCTTGGCGCCGGCGATGATCGGCTTGCCGATCGGGATCAGTTCTCCGCCGCCGGCCTGCGCTCTGACCTGGATCGTGCAGGTGGCTTCGAACAGATACATCGCCTGCCAGGCCTCGGCCACCGTCGCGCCCACCGTCAGCAGCCCGTGGTTGCGCAGCATCAGGTACTTGTGGTGCCCGAGATCGCGCACCAGGCGGGGCTTTTCGTCGTCGTTGAGTGCCACGCCTTCGTAGTCGTGATATCCCATGTCGCCAACGATGAAGATCGACTGTTGCGAGATCGGCAGCAACCCTTCGCGCTGCGCTGACACCGCGACGCCGTTGAGCGAATGGGTGTGCAGCACGCAAGTGATGTCGTGGCGCGCAGCATGCACCGCGCTGTGGATCGTGAAGCCGGCCGGGTTGACCGGAAACGGCGAGTCCTCGACCTTGTTGCCCTGCTGATCGATCTTCACCAGGCTCGACGCGGTGATCTCCTCGAACATCAGGCCGTACGGGTTGATCAGGAAGTGCTCTTCCGGTCCCGGTACACGGGCGCTGATGTGCGTGAACACCAAGTCGTCCCACTTGAACAGCGCCACCAGGCGGTACGCGGCGGCCAGATCACACCGAAGCTTCCACTCTTCGGGTGCAGTGCGGTCACGGCGGCTGGGCAGGACGAGCGGAGCGGAACTCATGGTGTCTCCTCTGACGGTGCGCTGCGATGGGCATGGACAATACAGCTTCCGGGCGGTGGACTCCAGTCACCGCCGGGACACCCATGAAGAGCGCGAACAACCTGACCATCGAGGAGCAGCACCACATCGATTCGGGTGCATGGTTTTCGCGCTTGTCGCCGACGCTTCGCGACGACATCCTGGCGCGCGCGGTGGTCAAGCGGTATCCCGATGACGCGCCGCTCGCGTCGCGCGGAGGCCCCGCCGAGCAGTGGTGTGGCGTGGCACGCGGTGCGGTGCGCATCTCGGGCGTGTCGCTGGCGGGCAAGCAGGTGGTGTTGACCTATGCCGAGCCGGGTACGTGGTTCGGCGACATCGCGTTGTTCGATGGACTGCCGCGCACGCACGATGCCAGCACCCATGGCGACACCACACTGCTGGTGGTGCGCAAGGCCGACTTCAAGGAGTTGCTCGCCCAGCACGTCGAGTTGTACGAGGCGCTGCTGCGCCTGAACTGCCGGCGCCTGCGACTGATGTTCAATCTGATCGAGGACCTGAACACCTTGCCGCTCGGCGCACGCCTGGCGCGGCAGATCCTGATGCTGGTCAAGAGCTACGGCGTGGCCCAGGGCGCCGAGATTCGCATCGCGCTGCAGCTGGCGCAAGAAGACCTGGCGCAGCTGCTCGGCGCGTCGCGCCAGCGCGTGAACCAGGAGCTCAAGGGCTTCGAGCGCCTGGGCGCTGTGCGTGTGGAGCCGACGCGGTTGGTGGTGCTGTCGCGCGACAAGCTGCTGGCGATTGCCGAACGCTGAAGAGCCGACGTCGAGGAGCGCAAGAATGGAATCGATGGACCAGTTCATCGGCACGAAGGCGGTCTCGGAGCGCCATTCATTCGACGTGGGTGCGCTCGAGCGCCACCTGCAGCGCGAGCTGCCCGGCTTTGCCGGACCCCTCGCGGTGGAGCAGTTCAAGGGCGGCCAATCCAATCCCACCTACAAGCTGATCACGCCGCAGCGCACCTTTGCGATGCGCAGCAAGCCGGGCCCGGTGGCCAAGCTGCTGCCGTCCGCGCACGCGATCGAACGCGAGTTCCGCGTCATGAGCGCGCTGGCGCGCACCGAGGTTCCGGTGGCGCAGATGTTCCTGCTGTGCGACGACGAGTCGGTGATCGGCCGGGCGTTCTACGTGATGGAGTTCGTCGAAGGCCGCGTGCTGTGGGAGCAGTCACTGCCCGGCTTCACCCGCGAAGGGCGCGCCGAGGTCTACGACGAGATGAACCGCGTGATCGCGGCGCTGCACAGCGTCGACGTGGCTGCGGTGAGCCTGACGGACTATGGCAAGCCGGGCAACTACTTCCAACGCCAGCTCGGCCGCTGGTCCAAGCAGTACATCGCGTCGCAGCTGCAAGTGATTCCGGAGATGGATCGGTTGATCGACTGGCTGCCGGCGCACTTGCCGGCGTCGGCGCTCGACGAATCGCAGGTGTCGATCGTGCACGGCGACTACCGGCTCGACAACCTGATCTTCCACGCCGGCCAGCCGCGCATCGCCGCGGTGCTCGATTGGGAACTGTCGACGCTCGGCCATCCGCTGGCCGACTTCAGCTACCACTGCATGGCCTGGCACATTCCGCCCGGTACGTTCCGCGGCATCGGTGGCCTCGACCACGAGGCGCTCGGCATCCCGAACGAGCGCGACTACGTGCGCCGCTATTGCGAACGCACCGGTCGTGCCGACCCCGACGCGGTGATGGCCGATTGGAACTTCTACCTCGCCTACAACCTGTTCCGCCTGGCCGCGATCACGCAGGGCATTGCCAAGCGCGTGGTCGAGGGCACGGCCGCCAGCACGCAGGCGCGCGCCACCGGCGATGCCACGCTCGCGCTGGCGCAGATGGCCTGGCGATTCGCGCAGGCCGCTTGATTCACCTCACGCACAAGGAGCACCCATGGACTTCGGCTACAGCCAACGGACACAAGACCTGCAGGCGCGGGTCAGCGCGTTCATGGACGAGCACGTCTATCCGGCGGAGGCGCGCTACGCAGACGAACTTCGCGCCAACACCGAGGCGGGCAAACGCTGGACCCCCTTGAAGGTGATCGAGGACCTGAAGCCCAAGGCGCGCAAGGCGAACCTGTGGAACCTGTTCCTCCCCGACAGCGAACTCGGCGCCGGCCTGAGCAACCAGGAGTACGCACCATTGGCCGAGATCATGGGCCGCGTGCCCTGGGCCAGCGAGGTGTTCAATTGCTCGGCGCCCGACACCGGCAACATGGAGGTCCTGGTGCGCTACGGCACACCCGAGCACCAGAAGAAGTGGCTCACGCCGCTGCTCAACGGGGAGATCCGCAGCGCGTTCGCAATGACGGAGCCCGCGGTGGCGTCGTCGGACGCCACCAACATCGAGTCGAGCATCGAACGGCGTGGTGACCAGTACGTGATCAACGGCCGCAAGTGGTGGACCTCTGGCGGCGGCGATCCACGCTGCAAGATCATGATCTTCATGGGCAAGACCGACCCGTCGGCGCCGCGGCATTCGCAGCAGTCGATGATCCTGGTGCCGTTCGACACGCCGGGCGTCAAGGTGATGCGGCCGCTGAGCGTGTTCGGCTACGACGATGCACCGCATGGCCACATGGAGGTGGACTTCAAGGACGTGACGGTTCCCGCCAGCAACCTGCTGCTCGGCGAAGGTCGCGGTTTCGAGATCGCCCAAGGCCGACTGGGGCCCGGGCGCATCCACCACTGCATGCGCCTGGTGGGTCTGGCCGAGCGCGCGCTCGAGCTGATGTGCAAGCGTGCGGTGGCCCGCGTGGCGTTCGGCAAGTCCGTGGCGCAGCAGACCGTGACGCAGGAGCGCATCGCCGAGGCGCGTTGCGCCATCGATCAAGCCCGCCTGCTGACGCTGAAGGCGGCGTGGATGATGGATGTGGCCGGCAACAAGGCAGCCAAGGCCGAGATCGCAATGATCAAGGTGGTGGCGCCCAACATGGCGTGCCGCGTCATCGACTGGGCGATGCAGGTGCACGGCGGCGGCGGCGTCAGCGAGGACTTTCCACTCGCCTACTACTACGCACTGTCGCGCACGCTGCGCTTCGCCGATGGGCCGGACGAAGTGCACCGCAACGCGATCGCCAAGATCGAGCTCGGCCGCCACGCGGCCTGATGCGAGGCTGCCCCTAGAAGCTCGAGCCGCCCTCTTCCCGGCCCCACACCGAGGGCCGGGTCGAGGCGTGCAGTGCCGAGTCGCGCCACTCGCCGGCCACGCGCTGCGCTTCGGTCATCGCAGTCTGGAACAGCGTGAGCCAGTGCGACAGTGCCTCGCCAGTCGGGGCGTGCAGCGGCAGCCGCATGCTGAGGCGGCCGCGACCGACCGACAGCACGAACGATTCCGACTCGGGCAGCGCACGCGCCGCGTCAAGCAGCGCCTGCGAGAGCGGGCCGGACAACCAGTGCATGAGCCATGGCTTCACGCTGGACACCGCGCCGAAGCGCACACCGAGATTGCACATCTCGCTGGCGCTCAGCTTGGAGTACATCACCAGCCAGCGGATCTCGGTGGGCGTCTGCGTGTCGACGCGGGTCTGCACGCCTTCGACGTACTCGTTGTAGACCTTGGCTTCAGACGACTCCATCAGCAGCCGGTTCAGCACCAACGCCTGAATGTCGCGATGCAGCCCCAACTCCGCCATGAAGCGCACTTCGGAGCCGGCGATGTACGGGCGCTGCGAAGGCCCCCACTCGATGCGCCACGGCACGCTGCGGTGGGAGCCGTCGATGACGAATCCCTCGTCCTCGCGCACGCGACGGCACGAGGCCCCCTTCGATTGAGCCCAGTGATCGATGCCCTGCAGCCCTGGCTTCGTCGCGGAGGCTGACCACCAGCGCTTGAGGTTTCGCAGCATGGGTTAGAGTCGCGCGGCCTTCCGGATCTGAGGGAGACCCGATGATCGAAGTGTATTCCTGGGCCACTCCCAACGGCCACAAGGTGCACATCATGCTTGAGGAATGTGCACTCCCCTACAAAGTGGTGGCGGTGGACATCGGATCGGGCGACCAGTTCAACTCCGACTTTCTCGCCATCAGCCCGAACAACAAGGTCCCCGCGATCGTCGATCCCGACGGGCCCGATGGCAAGCCGATGTCGTTGTTCGAATCCGGTGCGATCCTGTTGTACCTCGCAGGCAAGACCGGTCGGTTTTTGCCGACCGACACGCGCGGCAGGTATGCGGTGCTGCAATGGCTGATGTTCCAGATGGGCGGCGTGGGCCCGTTGCTCGGGCAGGCACATCACTTCCGTGTCTACGCCCCGGAAAGAATTACCTACGCGGTCGATCGCTACAGCAACGAGGCCAAGCGCTTGTACCGCGTGATGAACGACCAGCTGGCTCGGTCGCGCTACATCGCCGGTGGTGAATACACCATTGCCGACATCGCCATTTTTCCGTGGCTGCGCAGCTGGAAGAACCAAGGCATCGACTGGGCCGACTATCCGCACCTGAAAGGTTGGTTCGACGAGATCGCCGCCCGGCCTGCCGTGGTGCGCGGCGTCGAGGTGCTGGCGGATCGGCGGCGGCCATTGATGGACGACAAGGCACGCAGCGTGTTGTTTGGTGCCGAGCAGTACCAGCGCCATTGAGATGTCGCCCGGTCTGTCCCATGCGCTGCATAGAATCGTCGCGCAACCGGCTGCCCGTAGCTCAGTTGGATAGAGCAGCTGCCTTCTAAGCAGCAGGCCGGGGGTTCGAATCCCTCCGGGCAGGCCAAGCCGAGCGGCAGTGGTACCGAGCGACTACCGGCGTGGCAGGCAACCTTCACCCCTGAGGTTCGGGGTTCTGACCTCAGCGAACGTGGAGGAAGATGGCCAGTTCACCAGCCATGCATGCGGTCGGGGCCATGAGATCCACGGAACAGAGAGCGACGTTGCACGAGCCCAGGCCCATCGGCGGTGCACGCACTATGGGCGCGCTCTTTCTGGTTGCCGGTCTTTGCGCGGGGTGCGGCGGCGGTGGTGGGAATTCGGCGCAGGCGCCGGGGCCAACACCTGCTCCCGTCTCCATCGGTTCGCTTGGCGCGGGTCAATGGATGGAGCTTCCGAACACCAGGATTCGCTCGGTGCTCCCGGGCACGCCTCAACAAGGCAATCCAGTGAACATCGTCGAGGCCTGGAGTGGTGGCACGGTGGACTCCCTGCGCAGTCGATTGGTGGTCTGGGGTGGCGGTCACACCGACTATTGGGGCAACGAGGTCTACGCGCTGGATCTGAACACCCTCAGCATCAACCGGATCGTCGATCCCAGCCCGAAAACCGCGGATTCCAGGTGCGTTTCTGCGCTGCCCGACGGCACACCAGTCTCCAGGCACACCTATGGCGCCTTGAGCTACATCAGCCATGCAGATCGCCTGTTCACCGTCGGCGGCTCGATGGCGCCGTGCGGCTCGGCCGACATGTCAACCTGGACCTATGACTTCGCCGGCCAAAGGTGGCAACGACTCAACACGTCTCCTTTGCGTGTCGACTTTGGATTCATGTCTGCTTACGACGCGCAAGCCAGCTCCGTGCTCGTAAAGGATCGGACCGACTTCTACTCCTACTCGCTGGAGACCAACCAGTACACGAAGCTGAACGGCTGCACCCAGGACGTGTCGCTGTACTTCTCGGCGGCTTTGGATACCAAGCGGCGCAAGTTCGTCATGGTGGGCGACGGCATGGTCAAGGTGATCGATCTCGAGGACAACAACATGACCGTCATGACCACCAGCAATCCACCGGCTGCGTTGTCGGACCCGTCACCGGGAGTGGTCTACGACGCGGTCGCCGACCGCATCGTGGTGTGGAGTGGTGGCAGCGACGTCTTCGCGCTGGACATGGACAGCCGGGCGTGGAACCAAGTGGCGACGAATCAGGGCCCCACCAGCCCGGCGTCCGCGCAGGGCACATTCGGCCGCTGGGGCTACATCCCCCAGTACGGCGTAATCGCCCTCGTCAACGGTATTGATCAGAACGCCTGGGTGTTTCGCGTGTCCCGATAGCGGGATCCGCACCCGCGACGCCGGCACTGGACTTTCCGCCGTTGACCGAGAGCAGGCTTATCTCGGGCGTTCCCGGCGCACGCTACGGCGCCGTGAATCGAAGCGCCGCGTTCCAGAGGATGTCGCTTCGTCCGGCGATCACGTTGAGGCCGTCGAAGGCGGCCGCCCCGCTGCCACGGTCCACGGTGACGCCGGGGTTGGTGGGCAGCAGCGTGGCGCTGTTGACGGTCAACGACTCGACGTACAGGTTGCGGTCTTCGGTGCCATTGGCGCCGTCGTTGGAGAACACCACGTCGACCCGCGTGTTCGGCGCAACGGCTGCGCTCAATGCGAAGAGGTGGGCGGTGAACGTGGTGGAGCGCACCTCCACCGTGCTCACAGCCGTGCCGCCCACGTAAAGCGTCATCAGCGGGCCGACGTTGCCGGCCAGCGACCCGCGCGCGCGCACGGTGACCTTCGGTGCATTGTTGTCCGGTGCGAAGAAGCGCAGCGCCGCGTTCCACAGGATGCCGCTCCGCCCGGAAATCACGTTGAGACCGTCGAAGGCAGCCGCCCCGCTGCCGCGGTCGACGGTGACACCGGGGTCGGTGGGCAGCAGCGTGGCGCCATTGACGGTCAACGAGTCGACGTACAGATTGCGGTCTTCGGTGCCATTGGCGCCATCGTTGATGAACACCACGTCCACGCGCGCGCCTGGGCTCACCGGGGCCGGCAATGCAAATACGTAGTCGGCGGCGGTGGTGGAGCGCACTTCGACGGTTGCCACGCTTGAGCCGGCCACGAGCAGTTGCATCAGCGGCCCCACGTTGGCAGCCAGGGTCCCATGGGCACGCACAGTGAGCGTGGCCGCGCTGGGGCTGGGCACCACGAAGCGCAGCGCTCCGTTCCACAGGATGCCAATCCGCCCGGGAATCACGTCGACGCCGTCGAAGGCGGCCGCCCCGCTGCCGCGGTCGAGCGTGACGCCCGGATCGGTCGGACGGAGGGTGACCCCGTTCACGATCATCGAATCGATGTACAGATTGCGGTCGCCGCTGGTGGTGCCGTCGTTGGTGAAGACCACGTCGACGCGGTCACCCGCCTTCACGGCCACGGGCAGGCGCAACGCGTAGTCTGTGTAGTTGGTGCTGCGCACCTCCAACCCCGCGGCCAGCGCGCCGTTGACGCGCACCTGCAACGCGGCGCCGATGTCGCTGGCGATGTCAGCGCGCGCACGCAATGTCAGCGTGCTGCCGATCGCACCGGGGGCAACGAAGCGCAGCGCACCGTTGGTCGTCAGAGAGGTCGTCCCGGCGACCACGTCGACGCCGTCGAACGCGGCGCTGCCGCTGCCGCGGTCGAATGCGACACCCGGGTCGGTGGGCAGCAGCGTGCTGCGGTTGACGGTGACCGATTCGATGAACAGACTGCGCTCGTTCGCATCGTTGGTGTAGACGATGTCCAGCTTGGCACCACCGGACACCACGGTCGACAGTGGAAAGCGGAAGTCCTGAGACACCGTCGACCGGACTTCGGTGGCAGCGACCAGCGCGCCGCCGATTCGTACTTCCATCATCGCGCCGACACCGTCGGCGAGCGTGGCCCGCGCCCGCACAGTGACCGAGTTCGGAAACGGGTCGGTGGCAGCCCCCAGGCGAATGATCTTGGCCACCGAAGGAACGCCGCTGCCGTCAAAGACAAAGAGCAGATAGTTTCCGGGTGGTGCCAGAGCGGCCGTGGCGGGTGCCTGCACGGTGACGACACCGCCACTTTGGGTGAACGTCGGCGTCAAGTAACGTTGATCGAAGTCGAACGAATGCGTTGCTGAGCCGGTCTTGATCAGCGCGACTTTCGACACCGCGGTGGCCGACTGCACCTGCACACTGAACGACGTGCCCCATGCCACTTGCAGCGGCGCACTCTGGATCGTCGGACGCGTGGCGAGTGTTCCGCTGCCGTCGGACTTGAACAGGTATGGCGGTTCGTAGATCTCACCGTTGAGGTTGGTCACCGGTCCCGGCGCGCCGCCGCCTGCGGTGAGGACGCGGCCGTCGGGCAACAGCAGCGAGATCGAGTGATACAGGCGCATGCGCGACGCACTGGCGCCAATGGTCCATGTGCCGGTGGTGGGGTTCCACAGTTCGGTGTGGTACGCCACGTTCACCGCCTGGTTGTCCGCGGTCGATCCACCCGAGACGAGCACGTTGCCGTCGGCCATGACCGTGGCACTCGACCAGATCCGATCCTGCGACAGCGCGGCTGCGTCGCTGACGGTGGGCGTGGCCGTGTTGAGGTCGACGACCTGTGCCCGCGCCCCATGCCGGATCGACAGGATACGGCCGGGCCGGACCATCACGGCCGGATGCCAGTAGCCCGCAGGGGCCAGCGCGAGCGATGTTTCGGCGATGCTGCCGTTGCCACTCGGATCGACGAAGAATGTGCGCCCGCCAGCGGCCGCGACGAAGACACGGCCGTTCGGCGCGGTCCACGCGCGCGGGTAATACCAGTTGCCCGTGCCGTAGGCAGCGTTGTGGGTGGCGCCGGTCAACGAGTGCCAGCCGGAGTCAGGGTCGTACAACTCGGGCGTGGCGATGGCGCTGGTGGACGTCTTGTCGTCGCGCCCGCCGGTGACCAGCACGCGCCCATCGATGAGCGTGGTGACCGTCGGATACCAGCGCGGCTGCGCCAACGACTGCGCGCTCTTGCGCAACGAGTTGGTCAGGTAGTCGAAGAAATTGACGTCCGCGCTCGAATAGTTGCGCGCCCCGTTGATCATGCGGTCGCCGCCGGTGAGCAGCACCTCGCCAGTGCGCGGCACGACGATTTGTCCGCTGCAGAACACGTCGGTGCCCGTCGTGTTGGGAAACAACAGGTGCGCGTCGGACGCGGTGCCGAGCGCCGGATCCCATACCGCGTAGCTCAACTCGCCGCCCTGCTGGCCGCGTTCGTCGGTGCCGTAGCTCATGACACGACCGTCGGGCAACAAGGCCGCATGTATGGGAATCAGCGGCCAGCCAAATGCGGCGCCGAAGCGGCCGATGAGCCGCGGATCGTTGCTGGCAGGGACTGCCATCGCGGTTTCGCGCGAGGTCGATTGCGTGCCCACTCGGGGCGGCGCGCCGCCCCCACGGTCGATCGGGCCCTGTTGGAAGTCGCGACCCTCCAGGGCTGGCGGTAGGGGCGAAGCAGCCTCGGGTTCGTCGTCCACCGAGCCGCCGCCGCAGGCTGCGAGCACGACCGCGAGCATCCACTGCGCCAAGCTCGGCAGTGGGATGGGTGCGCGTGAACGACTTTTGCGCATGGCCTTGGCGACAGGATGCGCCCATTCGTGCGACTTTGCATGGTTCGACCCCCCATACAGGGGGTGGCGCTTCAAGGGCACATTGGTCCAAGCACCGCCGAGGGCCGAAGACCCCAGTTGCCCTGGCGCCATCGTGCAACACGGAACCCGGTCAGCTTGGAAGTGTGCTGAGCAGCCCTGGTCGCCTTGATCGCCCTGTCAACCACATCCGGCATGGAGAGCAGCAATGGACCCGACTTGATGGTGAGGCCGAGGAGGCGTTCAAGCTGAGAGCGGAGTCAGAGGCCGTCCTCGCGGTGGGCAGTTCAGGGCTCTTGATGCTGATGGATTGATTGCGGGTCGACGCACCCAAAGCGGACTCTCACGACTGCGTGCTATCGACCCGTTGCGGTCACTTGGCCTGAGAGCGCCGATGACCGCTGTGCAGCGGTTGCTGTCGGTGATGGTCACGCCCTTAACCAACGCTGTCGGCCAGTTTGCAGTCACCGAACACCGCCGGGCCATCGGTCTCAATGACTGCTATCGAAGGTGTTGCCGACCTTGGCGATGCCCCAGGCGGACGGGATCGGGCGAGCGTCTGCTGATCGATGGCTCGAACTTGCGCTCTCGACCGAGGCTGTGTGAAAACTCGGCGCGCGCTGCGTTCAGCGCAACACCGACCCTCTAGATCGCGTCAGGATCGATTTTCTCGATCGCGCCAAGGGTCGAAGGACCCCCGAAATTGCGCTCTGAACGCGTTTTCACACAGCCTCGACCCAGAGCAGTCATCGCAAGCCCACACGAGCGGTCGGTATCGGGGAAAGCTCCTTCCCTGCCGTCGATACCGACGCGAGCAACGCCCGCGATCGCCGACGCGCGGCCAGTACCGCGCAAGTTCAGACGGGGCGCTCGTGCGTACCGGTGCGGTAGCGCGAAGTGTCAATAGTGAACGGCACGCGCGTCGCAGGTGCCATTAACCTGCGGGCGACAAAGGCATGGAAGACGACTCGGTCGACAGACAAGATGGCGTGTGCTCGGCGAGATCTGCTGGTGGCGGTGCTGAGGTCGGCTTCCGCATGAAGCGCCGCGCCGGCATGGCCCTGGCGGCGTCATGCGCCTGCCTGCCGCGACTGGTGTTTGCTCAGCAGCCCCGCGCAGCTCGCATTGGACTGCTGGTTCCGGCCACGCAGCAGTCTCGCGCTGCTGAACTGCTCGCGCACGTCCAGCAACTGGGCTGGAGGCAGCACGACAACCTCAGGTCGAGCAACGCGTCGGCGACACGCCGCAGATGCTCGAGATGACGCAGCCGAGCTCGTAGGCTGAGTGTGGACATGATCGTTGCCCTGCTCACGCCGGCCGTTCTGGCTGCCAGAAGAGCGTCTGCCAGCGTGCCGATCGTGATGGCCGGCGCCGCGGTCGACCCGGTGTCCAGCGGATTGGCGAGTCGCTCGCCGCCCCTGGCGGCAATGTCACCGGCATCACCGTGCCCGGTACGCATCTCGCGAGCAAGTCTCTGGAGCTGGTGAGAGAACTTCGAGGACCGACAAGGCACATCGGCGTGCTTGCCAACGGGTCAGACCCGTTCACGCCAGCGTTGATGAAGACCTACCGACGCGGCGCGGGTGTTAGACATCCGGCTCAGCACGACGACGGTACGCAGTCAGGACGAGTACGCCGCGGCATTCTCGGCATGGAAGGCTTCGCGGACGGACGCCGTCTTCGTGCAGCCGAGCCTGGCGACGGACCAGGCGGCCGCGCTCTCACTGTCGCACCGGCTCGCATCGTTCTCGTTCGTGCGCGTCTTCGTGTCCGCTGGAGGCCTGCTCAGCTATGCGGCAAACACTAGCGAGCTCACGCGTCGATCTGCCGACTACGTCGATCGCATACTTCGCGGGGCCGATCCGGCGCGTCTACCGATCGAACAAGCGAAGAGTTACGACCTGCTGCTCAATCTGCGCACCGCCGGGCACTGGGCATCTCAGTTCCGAACTTGCTGATGCTGCGTGCGACTGAAGTGATCGAGTGAAGGGCGGCCTTTGGGTCAGATCGGGATCGACCGCTCTTGGCCGGCAGCACTAGGTCGCGAACTTCGCCGACAGCTGACCTTGGCCGGCCGAGTTCGTGCGTCCGAAAGTCAGCTTCCTGGTGCGACCTCGTACTCACACTG
>CAVTJT010000012.1:0-597400 GCA_963735095.1 uncultured beta proteobacterium
GTTATGTAGCGCTCGTTTCGTTGCGTATTGCTTCACAAGTGCTTCAATGTAGGGTGCGCTGAATAGGGGACTATCCAGTGAGCATCGAGGGGGTTCGTCGTGACGTAGTCGCGCAGGTGATCTATGGTCGCTTGCGCAGGCGCGAGGTGGTCGCGCTGGCTTGCACGGCTCCGCTGATAGGACGCTCCCCGCACAAGGGATTGCGGGAGGTCTTCACCGGGTGGGCCCTTAGTCCGTACTCCGCCGAAGTCTCGCAGTCATCGTCGCTCGCGGCAGTTTTCATGAGCGAGCTGCAGCGGGCCGGCTATCAAGTCGGACACAACCTTCTGCTGGACGCACTGTATGCAGAGAACGACTTCGCGCGGCTTCCGGCGTTGGCCAGCCAACTCGTGCGACGTGAGCCTGAGATCATATTGGCGTCGGGCAACGATGCGATTGCGGCGGCCAGTGCGGCTACCCGTACCGTGCCGATCGTAATGGTCTTTTCCCTCGAACCAGTCGGCAGTGGCTTGGTCCGCAGCTTGGCGCGACCGGGCGGCAACATCACCGGCACGACCTGGCTCTCAGCTGAGGTTGCAGGAAAGGCAATGGAATTGCTCCGCCAGGCGGTACCTGGACTCAAGCACTTGGCCGTACTCGGCAATCCAGCCACGGCCGGGACACGCTTCTACGCCGATGCATTTCTCGCGGCGGCGTCGCAGCTCGGAATCTCTCCGTTCGCGTTCCCCGTCTACCACCCCCACGAGGTCGACTCGGCTCTAGCCGCTATCGCGAAAAGTCCCGCTGAGGCGTTGTACGTGACTGCGGAGCCCGCAACCGAGCCGAGAGTTTCAGACATCGCTGCCTTTGCAGTGCGTCGCAAGCTTCCCACCATTGGACTTGGGCCGCGACTGGTTGAGGCCGGTGGGCTGCTCTACTACGGGCCGGACATCAACGAGACGCTTGCGCGTGCAGTCGATTTCATGGACCGCATTCTTCGTGGCGCACGCGCTGGCGATCTGCCGATCGAGCAGCCGTCTCGCTTTGAGCTAGCGGTCAACGCCAGAACCGCGCGCGCTTTGGGGCTCGCGTTGCCGACAAACCTTCTTTTGCGCGCCACGCGGATCATTGAATAGATTCGTCATGGTCAACAAGCAGACGAGTACGCCCAACGGCTGCTTCGATCTGCGAGCACTCGTCGCATAGAGACTTACTCGCTCGGTAGTTGGTGCGGTCCGTTCATTCATTTGAGGGTCGGCTATGGATCACGAACCTCACGCCTGGAACATACGCGGGATGCGCTGCCAGTCGCCGGTTGAGTTCGACGAGGTACAGGGTCGCGTAATGAGCTGACGGTGCATGCTGACCTTCGCCTGCGCCGCCGTCACCACAAAGGTCAACACGCCAAGCCGAACAAGAGGGCGGATAGGTGCCGGTCAGCGCCGGTCAGTATGCAGCGTTCAGTCGCGCGGGTGCTTGGCGGGATCGCGAGAAGGTGGCCCGTACTGGTCGCTACACAGTGGCTACATAACCCCCTAAGCAAAGCGGCGTATGCATCAATGTTCATGATTGCTACGTCTATGACCTGTGCATGGTCCTGGTGCCGGTGAGAAGAGTCGAACTCCCGACCTTCGCATTACGAATGCGCTGCTCTACCAACTGAGCTACACCGGCACGGTGCAAGGGCGCGAATTATAGCCAGAGGGGTCCGGCGACCGCGGCGCGCGAGGCCGGTGTCAGCGCACGCCGCCTTGGCGCGCGGGTGCGCCGAGGCCTCAAGCTCGCGCGCCGGCTGCCGATACCGATGCACGACCCTCGAGGCCAGCCGTGCAGCAAGTCACACCTCCCGACGACGATGAATCGGTCCTTGCCGAACTGGGCGGCTACGACCCCACGCGCGCCGACGGCGTGCCGCGCTTGCGCTCGCGCAATGCGCAGCGGCTGGCGATCGAACACGGTGTCACCGACGCGCTGGCGCGATCGGCCGATCTGAACGAAGCCGCGCCGTTGCTGGTGCGCGCGGTGTGCGAACAACTCGGCTGGGCCTGCGGCACCTGCTGGATGGAAGACAGCGCCACCGGCACGCTCCTGAGCGTGGGCATGTGGGGCCAGGCCGGCGGGGCGATCCGCGCCTTTGTCGAAGGCATGCCGAAGATCCGCTTGTCGGCCGGACAGGGCGGCCTGGTGCGGCGCGCTTGGTCGACCGGTCAACCGGTGTGGCTCCACGACGTGGTGTCCGAGCCCACGTTCAAGCGCGCCGCGCTCGCCGCCGATGCCGGATTGCGGAGCGCGCTCGCGTTCCCGATCACGGCCGCGGGCCGGGTGATCGGCGTGGTCGAGCTGTTCAGCCGATGGGCGCACGAGCTCGATGCCGAGCTGCTCGACTGCACACGCTACATCGGCAGCCAGATCGGCCAGTTCTGCCTGCGCACGCAAGCGCAGGCGGCGCTGCGCGAGAGCGAGCGGCGCCATGCCGCGACGATCGAGCTGGCGGCGATCGGCATCGCCTACGTCAGCGACGCCGGCCGCTACATCCACGTGAACCCGTGGATGTGCCAGTTCCTCGGCTACAGCCGCGACGAGCTGCTCGGGCTCACCGTCAAGCAGGTGTCGCACCCCGACGACAAGAACGTCACCGACAAGGTGCGCGCCCAGCTGCGCGCGGGCGAGATCCCGTCGTTCACGATGGAGAAGCGCTATCTGCGCAAGGACGGCTCGACCGTGTGGGTGCACCTGACGATCACGGTGCAGCGCGACGCGGCGGGCCAGCCGCTGCACGACATCTCGATCGTGCAGGACATCTCGGCACGCAAGCAGGCCGAACTGGCGGTGCAGCACAGCGAGCAGCGCTTTCGCAACCTGGTGGAGCTGTCGTCCGACTGGTATTGGGAGGTCGACGCGAGCCTGCGTTTCACCGCCTTCGGCGGCCGCAACATGGGCGACAAGTACGAGCAGCGCTTGCGCGGCAAGCTGGCGTGGGAGATCCCCGGCGCCGAGAGCGAGAACGGCTGGGCCGAGCTGCGCGGCTGCCTCGAGCGCCACGAGTCGTTCCGCGACTTCGAGTACGCCTACACCGACCGCCACGGCAAGCGCCGCCACATCTGCGCCAGCGGCGAGCCGCTGCTCGATGCCGACGGGCACTTTGCCGGCTATCGCGGCGTGTCGCGCGACGTCACGCCGCGCAAGGAGGCCGAGGCGCGCATCCAGTACCTGGCCTCGCACGACAGCCTCACCGGCCTGCCCAATCGCGTGATGTTCGGCGAGCTGCTGAACCACGTGCTGGCGGCGTCCAAGCGCAACCAGCGCCAGTTCGCGGTGCTGTTCATCGACCTCGACCGCTTCAAGTTCATCAACGACAGCCTCGGCCACGAAGCCGGCGACACGCTGCTGCGCGAGGTGGCCACGCGGCTGAAGGACAGCCTGCGCGCCAGCGACATCGTGGCCCGCCTGGGCGGCGACGAGTTCGTGATGCTGCTGCAGGATCTGCGCGGCGTCGAGCAGGCCGGCCGCATCGCGCGCAAGCTGCTGTCGGCGGTGATCAAGCCGCTGATGATCCAGAGCCAGGAGTGCCGCGTGACCGCCAGCATCGGCATCTCGGTGTACCCGAACGACGCGCACGACGAGACCTCGCTGATGACGCATGCCGACATCGCGATGTACCACGCCAAGGAAGAAGGCAAGAACAACTTCCAGTTCTACGACGGCCGGTTGGAGACGCTGTCGCTCGAGCGGCTCACGCTGGAGACGCGCCTGCGCCGTGCCATCGAGCGCAACGAGCTGTCGCTGCACTACCAGGCCAAGCTCGATCTCGCCAGCAACGCCATCGCCGGCGTCGAAGCCCTGCTGCGCTGGAACAGCGCCGAGCTCGGCGCGGTGTCGCCCGCCAAGTTCATCCCGGTGGCCGAGGAGACCGGGTTGATCCTCGGCATCGGCAAATGGGTGTTGCGCAACGCCTGTGCACAGAGCGTGGCGTGGCAGCGCGCCGGCCTGCCGCCGGTGCGCGTGTCGGTCAACCTGTCGCCGCGCCAGTTGAGCGACGCCGATCTGCTCGACGAGGTGCGTGCCGTGCTGGCCGACACCGGCCTGCAACCCGACTTGCTCGAACTCGAGGTCACCGAAAGCTCGGTGATGCACAACGTGGAGCGCGCGCTGCAAGTGCTGGGGTCGCTCAAGGCAATGGGCGTGCGGCTGGCGATCGACGACTTCGGCACCGGCTATTCGTCGCTCGCGCAGCTCAAGCGCTTTCCGATCGACACGCTGAAGGTCGACCGCTCCTTCATCCGCGAGCTGCCCGCCGACACCGAAGACAAGGCGATTGCCGAGGCCATCATCGCGATGGGCAAGACCTTGAGTCTGACGGTGGTGGCCGAAGGCGTGGAAACGCCGGAACAGAAGGCCTTCCTGCGCGAGCGCGCCTGCGACCAGATGCAGGGCTATCACTTCAGCAAGCCGATCCCGGCCGACGCGTTCGCCGAACTGCTGCGCACCCACAAGCAGTGAGCGGCGCGGCCGGTCCGGCCGGCTCGCTGTTTTGCGCGTCACCACCGTTGCCAGCGCGCGCCGCAGCGCGCAGACTGCGGGCCTTTCCAAGGCTCGGGAGACTGGCGTGGCCAAGCTTCATGTCAATGGTCAGGTGCGCGACGTGGCGGTCGAGGCCGACACGCCGCTGCTGTGGGTGCTGCGCGAGCAGGTCGGCCTGACCGGCACCAAATACGGCTGCGGCGTCGCGCAGTGCGGCGCCTGCTCGGTGCACGTCAACGGCGAGTTGCGGCGCTCGTGTTCGCTGCCGGTGGGCAGCCTGCAGCCCACCGACCGCATCGTGACGATCGAGGGGTTGTCGCGCGACCGCTCGCACCCGGTGCAGCGCGCGTGGGCCGAGGTCGACGTGCCGCAATGCGGCTACTGCCAGTCGGGCCAGATCATGGCCGCCGCCGCGCTGCTGGAGAAAACCCCGAAGCCGAGCGATGCCGACATCGACGAGGCGATGACCAACATCTGTCGCTGCGGCACCTACCAGCGCATCCGAGCCGCGGTGCACCGCGCCGTGGCAATCAAGGTGGCGAAGGCCTGAAGGAGCGCGACGATGACAACACACTTCGCTTCGAACGCCGCCGAACTGTCGCGGCGCGATTTCGTCGTCTCCACCGCGGCCGCGGCAGGTGGCCTTGCGCTGGGCTGGGCGGCGCCGTTCGATGCGCAGGCGCAAAGCGCCGGCAGCGAGCTCAACGTGTGGGTGGTGGTGCAGCCCGACGAACGCTGCGTGATCCGCATCGCGCGCTCCGAAATGGGGCAGGGCACGCTCACCGGGCTGGCGCAACTCGTGGTCGAAGAACTCGAGTGCGATTGGTCCAAGGTGCTCACGCAGCAGATCTCGCCGCAGCAGAATTTCGCGGCCAAGCGCGCCTGGGGCGAGATGGGCACCGGCGGCAGCCGCGGCATCCGCACCTCGCACGACTACGTGCGCCGCGGCGGCGCGGCGGCGCGGCTGATGCTGCTGCAGGCGGCAGCCGACGAGTGGAAGGTGCCGGTGGGCGAGCTGACGGTGGCCAACGGCGTGATCACGCACGCCGCGTCGAACCGCAGCACCACGTATGGCAAGGTCGCTGGCGCGGCCGCCAAGCTGACGCCGCCTGATCCGAAGACGATCACGCTGAAAGACCCGAAGAGCTGGAAGGTCGCGGGCCAGCCGCTGAAGCGCCTGGACACCGGCGACAAGCTCGACGGCAGCAAGCTGTATGCGATCGACGTGCGCGTGCCCGGCATGCTCAACGCGGCGATCAAGGCCTGCCCGGTGTTCGGTGGCAAGCTGGTGGGCTTCGACAACGCAGCGATCGCCAAGCGCCCCGGCGTGAAGGGCGCGGTGCGCGTCAACGACCACACGGTGGCGGTGGTGGCCGACACCTGGTGGCACGCCAAGACCGCGCTCGACGCGCTGCCGATTCAGTGGGACGAAGGGGCCGGCGCCAACCAGACCAGTGCGCTGATCGCCAAGCACCTCGAGGAGGGCTTGAGCGCGAGCAACGCGTTCGCGCAACGCAACGAGGGCGACGCGCTGAAGGCGATCGCCGGCGCGGCGAAGAAGGTGGAGGCGACCTATGCCACACCGTTCCTCGCGCACGCGACGATGGAGCCGATGAACTGCACCGCGCGCATCGGATCGGACAGCGCGGAGATCTGGGTGCCGACGCAGAACGCCGAGGCCTCGCACGCGGCGCTGTCCGAGGAATCGGGCCTGCCGCTGGGGCAGTGCAGCGTGCACCGGCTCGACCTCGGTGGCGGCTTCGGCCGCCGCGGCGGCAACCAAGACTACGTGCGCCAGGCGGTGTCGATCGCCAAGCAGTTTCCGAACACGCCGGTCAAGATGGTGTGGAGCCGCGAGGAGGACCAGGCGCACGACTTCTTCAGGCCGATCTCGGTGTGCAAGTTGAGCGCTGGCTTGGATGACAAGGGCGCGCTGGTCGGGCTGCATGTTCGCTTGTCGGGCCAGTCGATCAATGCCTACGTCGCGCCGCAGACGGTGATCGACGGCAAGGACCGGCGCCAGACGCAGGGCTGGTGGGCCGAACCCGGCGATGCGCAGCTCGGCTACACCGTGCCCAACCTGCTGGTCGAGTATGCGATGCGCAACACCCACGTGCCGGTGGGCCCGTGGCGCGGCGTCAACACCAACCAGAACGGCATCTACATGGAGTGCTTCATCGACGAGGTGGCGCGCGCGGCCGGTGTCGATCCGCTGGTGTTTCGCCGCGCGTTGATGGGCAAGCATCCCAAACACCTGGGTGTGCTGAACGCGGCTGCCGAGAAGGCCGGCTGGGGCGCGCCGCTGCCGGCGGGCGTGCACCGCGGCATCGCGCAGTTCATGGGCTACGGCAGCTACTCAGCCGCGGTGGCCGAGGTGTCGGTGAGCGCCAAGGGCGAGGTCAAGGTGCATCGCATGGTGCTGGCCCTCGACTGCGGCCACGCGGTCAACCCCGACCAGATCGCCGCACAGGTGGAGGGCTCGGTGGCCTATGGCCTCTCGGCGGCCTTCCACGGCGAGATCACGATCGACAAGGGCCGCGTCAACGAGCTCAACTTCCACAGCTACCCGATCCTGAAGCTCGCCGAGTTCCCGAAGGTCGAGACGGTGATCGTGCCGACGCACGACTTCTGGGGCGGGGTCGGCGAGCCGACGATCTGCGTGGTCGCGCCTTGCGTGCTCAATGCGATCCACGCCGCCACCGGGCGCCCGGTGCGCAGCCTGCCGCTGAAGCATGTGAAGCTGGTGTAGGGCTTCCGCGCAGCGCTTCGACGTCGACGAAAGCGCTGCGCGCGCCGCATCAGTCCTGGGTGTCGTCCGGGATCCCGGCGGCCAACCAGGTGCCCGGCGCGCCGCCGGCGCCGACCGTGCGGATCAGCAGCACCGGGTTGTCGCAAGTTGGCGGCAGCACCGCGGCGTTGACGCCGTCTTGCGTCAGCGTGCCGCTGATGTGGAAGTTGCCCGAGGTGTCGAAGGCGGCGGCTGCCGAGTGGAACAGCGTGGCGTTGTTGGCTGGACCGCAAGCCAGCGTGGCGAGCACCTGCGTGATGCCGGCACGTGTGCCGATGACGTCGCCGCTGGCCAGCAGCAGCCCGTTGCCGCGGGCGCTGATCGACCCGTTCTTGCCGATGCTGGCGCGCAGCTTGTCGATGCGCCACGCGCGCCCGGCGGGATTGACGCCGCGCACCACGTTGAGCACGTCGATGCCGTTGGAGGCGGTGAGCGGATCGGTGCCGATGCCGCCGTCGAAGCGCACCAGCGTCTTGGTGCCGGTGTGGGCTTGCAGCCCGGCGGACAAGACGAGCAACGCGAGCGCGACGAAACGTTGGGTCGAAATCATGGGAAGACCTCCTGAGGTGCATGGAGCCGGGTCAGGCCGCGCGCGGGGCGTGCGGTCGCTGCGCGGACGCGCGCAGCGGGTGCACTTACGGGGTGGCGCGCCTGGCCATTGGCAGCGCGCGACGCAAAGCTGAAACGACCGCGGGCGGTGTCCGCTTCGGCCTCAGGTGTGCGTCACCCAGCTCGCTTCCGAGCCTTCGAGGTGCGGCAGCGTGTTGAAGGTGATCAGCGAGTGGCGCTTGGGCGTGAACGCGAACTCGGTGAGCGCGCTGTTGCGCATGCGCAGGTTGAGCTCCACGATCGCCGGCGGCGGCGCACCGAGCACGTGGGCCACGGCGGTGGAGATCGGGCCGCCGCTGGACACGATCAGCACGTCGCCGCTGTGGCGCGTGCGCACGTGGTCGAGCGCTTCGACCACCCCGCCGAGGAACTGCTCGTAGCTGGGCATGCGTTCGGGCTGTGTGCGGCCTTCCATCCAGGCGATCAGGCCGTCGCGCAGCAGGCGGAAATGGTTGCGCACGTCTTCGGCGGTCTGCGGTCGCTGCAGCGGCTCGGGGTGGACGGCGCGCACGATCGACTCGCTGTCGTATTCGTTCAGCCCCGGCATCGCCAGCGCCTGCGCTTGCACGCGGAGGCCGCTCGCGATCGCCTCGAACGACTGGGTGTGGCGGCGCAGCGTGCCGGTGATCATGCCCTCGAAGACCACACCTTTGTCGCGAAACCATTCGCCCAGCCGCTCGCACTGTCGTGCACCGAGCTCGCTCAGACGGTCGTAGTCGTCAGTGCCGAACGAGGCTTGCCCGTGGCGCACGAGGTAGAGGTTGCCCATCGGGCCATTGTCCTCGCCCGCGGCGCAGAGCCGTGTCGCAACCGCGACCCACCGCCCGCTGGCGTGGCCCATCCGCCGATGTGCACAATGCGCCATCGTTGCATTGTTCAGGGAGCGCTGCGATGTCCGCAGTCAAGATTCTCGTTGCCCAGGGCGGTGGCCCGACGGCGGTGATCAACCAGTCGCTGGTCGGCGTCGTGCTGGAGTCGCGGCGCTTCGCCCAGGTGGATCGCGTCTACGGCGCGCGCCACGGCGTGCGCGGCATCGTCAACGAAGACTTCGTCGACCTGACGCAGGAGACCGTCCACAACCTCGAGCAGGTGGCAGCCACGCCGGCCTCGGCGCTCGGCTCCACGCGCGACAAGCCCGATCTCAAGTACTGCCAGCAGATCTTCGAGGTGCTGCGCGCGCACGGCATCGGGCACTTCTTCTACATCGGCGGCAACGATTCGTCGGACACCGTGCGCATCGTCAGCGAGGAGGCCGCGAAAGCCGGCTATCCGCTGCGCTGCGTGCACATCCCCAAGACGATCGACAACGACCTGGTGTGCAACGACCACACGCCGGGATTTCCGTCGGCGGCGCGCTTCGTGGCCCAGGCCTTCGCCGGCGCCAACCTCGACAACGCGGCGCTGCCCGGCGTCTACGTGGCGGTGGTGATGGGCCGCCATGCCGGCTTCCTGACGGCGGCTGCGGCGCTGGTGCCAGGAAGTTCGCCGACGACGGCCCGCACCTGATCTACCTGCCCGAGCGCACGTTCACGATCGAGCGCTTCCTGGCCGACGTGAAGACGGTCCAAGAACGCCACGGCCGCTGCGTGGTCGCGGTGTCCGAAGGCATCCACGACGCGTCGGGCCAGCCGATCATCAGCGCAGCTGGCCAAGCAGGTCGAACGCGACGCGCACGGCAACGTGCAGCTGTCGGGCACCGGTGCGCTGGCCGACCTGCTGTGCGAGCGAGATCAAGGCCAAGCTCGGCATGAAGCGCGTGCGCGGCGACACCTTCGGCTACCTGCAGCGCAGCTTTCTCGGCTGCGTCAGCGACGTCGACGCGCGCGAGGCGCGCGAGGTCGGCGAGAAGGCGGTGCAGTTCGCGATGTGGGGCGAGCGCAATGGCTCGGTGGCCATCCAGCGCTGCGGCGACTACGCGGCCGACTACAAGCTGGTGCCGCTGGCCGATGTGGCCGGCAAGACCCGGGTGATGGAAGACGCCTTCATCACCGACAGCGGCAACGACGTGACCGACGCCTTTCGCCTCGTACCTGCGCCCGCTGCTCGGCTCGGGGCTGCCCGAGGCCCATCGGCTGCGGGCCGCCGCGGTGGCCAAGGTGCTCAAGGCCAAGGGCTGAGGGTCAGCGCCTCGTCGATTGCGGCCGGCGGGCGGTTCAGGGTTGAACTTCTGCCGCGGCGTGCGCGGGCGGCCGCGCCGCTGCCGGCTCGGCCTGCAGCGCCTTGGTGACGATCTCGCGCACGTCGGCGCTCAACTCCGGCTTCGACGCCACGCGGGCGATCGCTTCGCGCGCCGCGCTGCGATACGGCTCGGCCAGGTGCGTCCAGCGATCGAGTGCACGCGCCAGGCGTGCGGCGAGCTGCGGGTTCAGTGCGTCGAGCTCCACCACCTTGTCGGCCCAGAACACATAGCCGGCGGCGTCCGGTCGATGGAACGCCGCCGGGTTGCGCATGAACAGGCTGCCAAGCAGGCTGCGTGCGCGATTCGGGTTCTTCAGCGTGAACGCCGGGTGCTTGAGCAGGTCGCGCACGCGCGCGAACGCGCGGCCGCCGCGCTCGTTGGCCTGCGCCTGCAGCGCGAACCACTTGTCCACCACCAGCGGCTCGCTGCGGAAATGGTCGTAGAAGCGCTGCAGCGCGGCGTCGGCCAGCTCGCTGTGCGCATCGATCAGCGCGCTCAAGGCGCCCGCGCGGTCGGTCATGTTGGTCGCGTCTTTGAAGCGCTGCAGGGCCTTGCCGGGCCACACGGTGTCGCCGCTGCGCGCGGCGCGCCGCACCAGCATGGCGAGCGCGCGATTGGACAGCGCGCGGCGGCCGGCCTGATCCGTGTCGGCCCGGTAGCCCTCGCGCACCGGATGCGACTCGTGGGCCCACAGCCAGTCGTCGTGCAGGTGTTCGGCCAGCTGGTCGAGCAGCTGCTCGCGCAGTGCGTGGATGTGCTGCGGATCGGCCGGTGTGACGCGCTCGGCCACGCTGCTCTCGGCCGGCGGCGTCAGCAGCAGCTCTTTCAGCGCGGCGTCGAGCGATGGGTCGCGCAGCACCGTGCGCAGCGCGGCCACGTTGTCGGAGTCGAGCTGCAGCGCGCTGCCGGCATGCAGCGCGGCGACCATCGTCTGCATCAGCAGGCGCTGCCCGGCTTCCCAGCGGTTGAAGGCATCGGTGTCGTGCTGCAGCAGCACGCGCAGGTCGGCATCGCTCATCGCGTCGTCGAGCTGCACCGGCGCGGAGAAGCCGCGCAGCAACGAAGGCACCGGCTCGGCGTCGATGTCGACGAACGTGAAGGTGTGGCTCACGTCCGACAGCACCAGCACGCGCTCCGTGCCGCCCGCCATCGGCTCGCCCTGCAGGCGCAGCTTCAGCGGCTGGCCGTCGCGCGCCAGCAGCGACAGCGCAACCGGGATCACGAACGGCTGCTTGCTGCTCTGGTCCGGCGTCGGCAGGCAGCGCTGGCCCAGGCGCAACGTGTAGCTGCGCGACATGGCGTCGTAATGGCCGTGCGCCAGCAGGATCGGCGTGCCGGCCTGCGAGTACCAGCGCTTGAAGGCTTCGAGGTGCTCGGCGAGCCAGCTGCCCGGATTGGCATCGGCGATCGCCTGCGCGAAGTCGTCGCAGGTCACGGCCTGGCCGTCGTGGCGCTGGAAGTACAGGTCCATGCCGCGGCGAAAGCCCTCGCGGCCGACCAGCGTGTGCATCATGCGCACGACCTCGGCGCCCTTTTCGTACACCGTGGTGGTGTAGAAGTTGTCGATCGCGGTGTAGGCCTCGGGCCGCACCGGGTGCGCCATCGGGCCGGCGTCTTCGGTGAACTGCGTTTCGCGCAGGAAACGCACGTCGTGGATGCGCTTGATCGCGCGTGCCGTCGGCGACGCGACCATGTCCATGCTGAATTCCTGGTCGCGGAACACCGTGAGGCCTTCCTTCAGCGACAGCTGGAACCAGTCGCGGCAGGTGATGCGGTTGCCGGTCCAGTTGTGGAAGTACTCGTGGCCGACCACGCTTTCAATGTCGAGAAAGTCGGTGTCGGTGGCAGTGGCGGGACTGGCCAGCACATATTTGGTGTTGAACAGGTTCAGGCCCTTGTTCTCCATCGCGCCCATGTTGAAGTCGTCGACGGCGACGATCATGAAACGCTCGAGGTCCAGGCTCAGCCCGAAACGCGCCTCGTCCCACGCGATCGATGCCACCAGCGAGTTCATCGCGTGTTCGGTCTTGTCCATGTCGCCGCGCCGCACGTACACCTGCAGCAGGTGGTCCTTGCCGGCGCGCGAACGCACGCGCTGCTCGCGGCATGCCAGATCGGCGCCGACCAGCGCGAACAGGTACGACGGCTTCGGGTGCGGGTCGTGCCAGGTGGCGAAGTGGCGGCCGTTGTCGAGCGGACCCTCGGCCACCAGGTTGCCGTTGCACAGCAGCTTCGGGCAGCGCAACTTGTCGGCGCGCAGCGTCACCGTGTAGACCGCCATCACGTCGGGCCGGTCGAGAAAATAGGTGATGCGCCGGAAGCCCTGCGCCTCGCACTGCGTGAAGAAGCCGCCGTTCGACGTGTACAGGCCCGACAGCTCGGTGTTGGCCTCGGGTGCGCAGGTGTTGCGGATCTCGAGCACGAAGCGCTCGCGATCGGTGGGCACCTCGACCACCAGTTCGCCATCGTCGTGGCGGAATGCCACGCTCTCGCCGTCGACCAGCACGCGCAGCAGGTTCAGCCCCTCACCGTGCAGGCGCAAGGCTTGCGCCGGCTGCGTGGCGTTGCGCTCGATCGTCATCTTGCTGCCGACGATGGTCTTGGCTGGGTCGAGGTCGAAGCTCAGCTCGACCTGGCGGATCCAGTACGCCGGCGGCGTGTAGTCCTCGCGGCGCACCGGTTGGGTGGGGCCTTCGCGCATGGCAATACCTCTCGATGTTCGAACGCTACGGAAATCTCAAAGACCCTGCTTCAGGCTCGCCTCGATGAAGGCGTCGAGGTCGCCGTCGAGCACCTTCTGCGTGTTGCTGATCTCGACGTTGGTGCGCAGGTCCTTGATGCGGCTCTGGTCGAGCACGTAGCTGCGGATCTGATGGCCCCAGCCGACATCGGTCTTGGAGTCTTCCAGCTTTTGCTGCTCTTCGCGCTGCTTGCGCATCTCGTGCTCGTAGAGCCGGCTCTTCAGCATCGCCCAAGCCTCGTCGCGGTTGCGGTGCTGCGAGCGGTCGTTCTGGCACTGCACGACGATGCCGGTGGGCATGTGCGTCATGCGCACCGCCGAATCGGTCTTGTTGATGTGCTGGCCGCCGGCACCCGACGCGCGGAAGGTGTCGATGCGCACGTCGGCGGGATTGATCTCGATCTCGATCGTGTCGTCGACCTCCGGGTAGACGAACACGCTGGCGAAACTGGTGTGGCGGCCGCCGGACGAATCGAACGGGCTCTTGCGCACCAGCCGGTGCACGCCGGTTTCGGTGCGCAGCTGGCCGAACGCGTAGTCGCCTTCGATCTTCAGCGTGGCGCTCTTGATGCCGGCCACGTCGCCGGGGCTTTCCTCGAGCAGCTCGGCCTTGAAGCCCTTGCGTTCGCAGTACTTGCAGGTACTGGCGCAGCAGCATCTGCGCCCAGTCGCAGGCCTCGGTGCCGCCGGCGCCGGCCTGGATGTCGAGGAAGCAGTTGGCCGGATCCGCCGGGTTGCTGAACATGCGGCGGAACTCGAGCTGCTCCACCGTCTCGCGCAGCTTGCCGGCCTCGCCCTCGATCGCCTGCAGGCTCGACACGTCGTCGTCGGCCTTGACCATCTCGTAGAGCTCGCTGTTGTCGGCGAGGTGCGACTGCAGGTGATCGATCGTGCTCGACCACCGTCTCCAGCGTCTTCTTCTCGCGGCCCAGGTCCTGGGCCCGCTTGGGCTCGTCCCAGACCTTGGGGTTCTCGAGCGCGGCGTTGACCTCGTTCAGCCGCAGCGATTTGCGCTCGTAGTCAAAGATACCCCCGGAGCGCGGCGGTGCGCGCGGAGAGGTCGGCCAGCAGGGTGCCGATGGCATTGACTGCGTTCGATGTCCATGGGAATCTTCGTTGTGCAGCGCAGCGACCGCGATTTTCTCACGGGCGAGGACAGGCGCTGCACCGCGGCACGAAAGCCCGTTCTGCCTCGGGTTTCCTCGGGGAGGGCTTGCGTGATGTGCACGCGAACTGTCAGACGCCTGTAAGTGAGCGCAACGACCCTGCCCCCATCACGGCTGCCACATGTTGCGTGCTCCGCTTCCTCAATATCGTCCAGGTCATCCTTTACGTGCCGCTGCTGTCGCTGCTCGGACAGGGAGCGCTGTTCGTGCTGGCAGGCGGCCGCCATCGGGACAACTTCTTCTACAAGCTGCTGGTCACGATGTCGAGCCCGTTCACGGTTGTCGTGCGAAAGCTCACGCCGAAGTCGCTGTCCAACGGTCAGGTGGGTTTCATCACCTTCATGCTGGTGGCCGTGTGCAGTTTCGTCGTGTTTGCCGAACGCGGTTATCTGATGTGCGTCGAGCTCGGCCATCCGGATTGCCGACGATGAGCCCATCGCGCTTCGAGTACCTGTGGCTCAAGTGGCGCGCGATGGTCGCATTGGTGTTCGGCCGCCGTGCGCTGGCGCTGGCGTGCTTCGACAAGATGCTGCGGCTGTTCCCGCACGATGCCTATGCGCTGGCCAGCCGCGCCCACGTGCTGGCGCAAGACGGCCGCCGCGAAGACGCACTGGCCGATGCGCGCGCGCTCGTCGCGGCGCACCCGCGGCGCAGCGCGGGCGACTGGTTCAACCTCGCTTTCCTGCTCGAGGCCGCCGATCGTGTCGACGAGGCCGAGGCGGCGTTCCGCCGCGCGCTCGAACTCGACCCCAAGCTCGACCGTGCGTGGTACGGCCTGGGACTGGTGCTGATCCGCCAGCGCCGTTTCGACGAGGCGGTGGCGGCGCTCAAGCGCAACACCGAGCTGCAACCGATGAGCCCCTACGGCTGGTACCAGCTGGCGCGCGTGCAGATCGACCGCCAGCAGCCTGAGGAGGCGCGAAAGATCATCCGCCACCTGAAGAAGTTCGAGCCCAAGGTGGCCGCGCAACTCGAGCGCGAGACGGGGTTGGTGCCGTGATGCTGTCGTGCGTCACGGCTGGGACGTCGTGGGAAATGCCGCCGGATTCAGGGCGGTGCAAGAAAGGGTCGTGCGGTCGGTTCGACGCACGCGGTTGAGTCAGTCTTCAGGAGGTGAGCGATGCAATTGACTGAAACGCAGCGCCATTACTGGCAGAAGAATCTGCGCATCACGGCGATTCTGCTGGCCATATGGTTCGTCGTGACGTTCGTCGTCGGGTACTTCGCCCGCGACCTGAACTTCAATTTCTTCGGGTGGCCGTTCAGCTTCTGGGTCGGAGCCCAGGGTGCGCTGGTCGTCTATGTGCTGATCATCTGGTACTACGCGAGCTACATGAACAAGCTCGACGATGAACACGGCGTCGCCGAGGAGGAATGAAATGGCTGGCTTAGGTTTTGGACACACTGAGAGCGCAGGAGCGGCCGCCAACCGGGCGTTCAAGGCGCAGCTCAACAAGGTGTACGGCTGGTACACCGGCGGCTTCATCGCATTCATCCTGATCCTGGCGGTGCTCGAGCAGATGGGCCTGCCGAGACAGCTGGATCGGTTTCACCTTCCTGCTCGCCACGGTCGGCGCTGTATGCCGGCATCGGCATCATGAGCCGCACCAGCGACGCGGCCGAGTACTACGTGGCCGGGCGGCGCGTGCCGGCCATCTACAACGGCATGGCCACCGGCGCCGACTGGATGAGCGCGGCCTCGTTCATCGCGATGGCGGGCACGCTGTACCTCACCGGCTACGGCGGCCTGGCCTTCATCATGGGATGGACCGGCGGCTACTGCCTGGTGGCGTTTCTGCTGGCGCCGTACCTGCGCAAGTTCGGGCAGTTCACGATTCCCGACTTCCTCGGTGCGCGCTACGAGGGCAACCTGCCGCGCTTCATCGGCATCATCGCCGCGATCCTGTGCTCGTTCACCTACGTGGTGGCGCAGATCTACGGCGTGGGGCTGATCACCACGCGCCTGTCGGGCCTGGCGTTCGAGGTCGGCATCTTCGTCGGCCTGGGCGGCATCCTGGTGTGCTCGTTCCTCGGCGGCATGCGCGCCGTCACCTGGACGCAGGTGGCGCAGTACATCATCCTGATCATCGCCTACCTGGTGCCGCTGGTCTGGCTGTCGGTCAAGCAGACCGGCGTTCCGATCCCGCACGTCGATCTACGGCTACCAGCTCGAGAAGGTCGGCCAAGAAGGGCGACGAGCTGCGCAAGGATCCCAAGGAGCTCGAGGTCATCGCGATCTTCAAGAAACGCGCCGACGAGTTCGACGCCAAGCTGAAGGATCCGCTGGCCGCGCTCGAGGCCGACAAGGCGGCGGCCGAGAAGAAGCTGGCCGACCTGAAGGCCGCCAATGGCCCGGTGGCCGAGATCCAGGCTGCCGAACGCGAGTTGGCCGCATTGCCGAAGAACGTCGAAGATGCCAAGAAGGCGTGGACCGCGGCCAAGGCGGCCAACCTGTCGCGTGCGGCGCCGCTCGGCGGCATGCCCAACCACGGGCAGATCTTTGCCGGCGATCCCAACGGCGACCCCGCGGCGCAGAAGGCGTTCGACGTGTCGCGGCGCAACTTCCTGGCGCTGATCTTCTGCCTGATGGTGGGCACGGCGGCGCTGCCGCACATCCTGATGCGCTACTACACCACGCCGTCGGTGAAGGAGGCGCGCACGTCGGTGACCTGGAGCTTGTTCTTCATCTTCCTCCTGTACTTCTCGGCGCCGGCGCTGGCGGTGCTGGTCAAGTACGAGGTGTTCAACGTGCTGGTGGGCACGCCGTTCGACAAGCTGCCGGCCTGGATCACCAACTGGGCGCGGGTCGACCCCACGCTGCTGTCGGTGGCCGACATCAACAAGGACGGCATCTTCCAGCTCACCGAGATGCGCATCGGCGGCGACATCGTCGTGCTGGCCACGCCGGAGATCGGTGGCCTGCCGTACGTGGTCTCGGGCATGGTGGCCGCGGGCGGCCTGGCGGCGGCGCTTTCAACCGCCGACGGCCTGCTGCTGACGATCGCCAACGCGCTGCAGCCACGACCTGTACTACAAGATGATCGACCCCAACGCGTCCACGTCACGCCGCGTCTCGCTGTCGAAGGCGCTGCTGGTGGTGGTGGCCTTGTTCGCGGCCTACGTCGCGGCGCAGAAGCCGGCCGACATCCTGTTCCTGGTGTCGGCGGCGTTCTCGTTCGCAGCGGCGGCGTTCTTCCCGGCACTGGTGCTCGGCATCTTCTGGAAGCGCGCCAACAAGTGGGGTGCCACGCTGGGCATGATCGCGGGCCTGGGCATCACGTTCTACTACATGGTGCATCACGCAGCCCTGGATGCGCAGCGTGTTCGGCGTCACCAAGCCGATCGTGCTGTGGTGGGACATCAATCCCGATCTCGGCCGGCCTGTTCGGCGTGCCGCTGGGCTTCTTGGTGATCTGGGTCGTCAGCCTGATCACGCCCGCGCCCAAGCGCGAGACGCAGGAGCTGGTGGAGCACGTGCGCTACCCGAACCTGAAGCAGGCGAGGGCCTAGGAAAACAACAAAGACAACGTTCTCAGAACTGGGCCGCCCGCGAGGGCGGCCCTTTTTTCTGATCAACGCGGCGGACAATGCCGCGCACGCCATGACCGACACCACACCCGCATCGACCCTGCTCGAGCAGTTGAGTGCCGAGCTGATGGCGCATGCGCCGTTCGCGCAGATGCAGCCGGTGCATGTGCGGCAATTCGTGGCCGCGGCGTGCGAGGACTACTACGCGCCCGGCGAGGTGCTGCTGGAACCGGCCATGGGACCGGTGCGTTCGCTGCTGCTGTTGCGCCGGGGTCACGTCACGGGCCGGCGCGGTGCCGGGCCGACCGGCAGCCTGCAGTACGAGCCGGGCGAGTTGTTCCCGGTCGGCGCGTTGCTCGCGGCGCGCCCGGTGCGCTCGACCTACACCGCGCAGGATGACTGCTTCTGCCTTCGGCTGCCCGCCGACGCCGTGCAGGCGTTGGCGCGCGACAGCACGCCGTTCGCCGACTTTCTCGAGCGGCGCGCGCTGCACTTCTTCGAGCTTGCGCGGCAGGCGCTGCGCGAGACCTACGCGTCGGAGGCGTTGCACGAGCAAGCGCTCGAAGCGCCGCTGTCGACGCTGCGGCGCAAGGCGGTGCTGTCGTGCACGGCCGACATCGCACTGGCGCAGGCGCTGGCGCAGATGCATGACCAGGCGTGTCGGCTCGGTGGTGGTGGTGGACGCGCAGCAAATGCCGCGGGGCATCCTCACGCGCCACGACATCCTCGGCCGCGTGACCTTGCCGGCGCTGCCGCTGGCCACCCCGATCGGTGCCGTGATGAGTGCGCCGGTGCACGTGCTCGAGGCGAGCGCGACGCTGCAGGACGCGGCGCTGCTGATGTCGCGCCATGGCGTGCGCCATGTGCCGGTGTGCGAACGCGGCGCGCTGGTCGACATCGTGTCGGAGCGCGACCTGTTCGCGCTGCAGCGCCTGTCGCTCAAGGGCTTGTCGACGCGCATCCGTGCGGCGGGCGATCTCCCAACGCTGCAGCGCGCCGCGCAAGACATCCGGCGCTTCGCGCGCAATCTGCTCGGCCAAGGCGTACAAGCGCGCCAGCTGACCGAACTGATCAGCCATCTGAACGATCTGCTGACCACCTCGCTGGTGCAGCTGCTGGCGCGCGAACAGGGCATCGACCTGCAGCGCGCGTGCTGGCTGGCGTTCGGCTCCGAGGGCCGCAGCGAACAGACGATCGCCACGGACCAGGACAACGGACTGGTGTTCGCGAGCGACGATCCGCAGACCGACCGCCCTGCATGGTTGCGCTTTGCACGCACGGTGAACGATGCGCTCGATGCCTGCGGCTATCCGCTGTGCAAGGGCAACGTGATGGCCAGCAACCCGCAGTGCTGCCTCACGCGCGGGCGAATGGCAGGCGCGCTTTGCGCAGTGGATCGAACACGGCGCGCCGCAGGATCTGCTGAGCGCCAGCATCTATTTCGATCTGCGGCCGATTGCCGGGCGGCTGGAACTGGCGAGGCCGCTGTGCGAGATGCTGTTGCACGAGCCGGCTCGCGTGCCGCGGTTCATCAAGCAGATGGCCGACAACGCGCTGACGAACCGCGCGCCGCTCGACTGGCTCGGCGCGCTTGCCACGCGCGACGAAGGCGAGCATCGATGGCTCGATCTCAAGCTGCGCGGCACCGCGCTGTTCGTCGACGCGGCGAGGCTGTACACGCTGGCCCACGGAATCGACGCATCCAGCACGCGCGTCGCGGCTGACGGCTGCCGCGCTGGCGCTGCGGGCGCCGGCCCTCGAGGCCGAGTCCTGGGTGGCGGCGTTCGAGTTCCTGCAGATGCTGCGGCTGCGTGTGCAACTGGACGAAGGTGTTGCGGCGACACGGCCCAACGAGGTCGACGTGGCCGCGTCTGAACCCGATCGACCGGCGCGTGCTGAAGGAGAGCGTGCGCGTGGCACGCAGCCTGCAGCAACGCATCGAGCTGGACTACCAGCGGTGACCGCGGCGAGCTGGCTGCGGCGCCTCGCCGCACGCAGGACGCGCGCGCCAGCCGACGCGCGGCGCTGGATCGTGCTCGACGTCGAAGCCAGCGGGCTCGACGTGTCGCGCGACCGGCTGCTGGCGATCGCCGCCGTCGGCGTACACCTGGCCGGTGACCGCGCCCACATCGCACTCGCCGACAGCTTCGAGGTCGTGCTGCGCCAGCCTGAGGCTGCCGCGCCGCCCGACAAGTCCAACATCCTGCTGCACGGCATCGGCGTCGGCGCGCAGCGTCACGGTGTCGAGGCGGCGCAGGCGCTGGATGCGTTCACGCGCTTCGTCTCACAGGCGCCGCTGCTCGGCTTTCACGTCGGCTTCGATCGCGCGCTGATCGAGCGTGCTTGCTCGCGGCTGGGGCGTCTGGCGCCGCTCGGCCGCTGGCTCGATCTGGAGCCGCTGGCGGCGGCGCTGCACTCGCAGGTGAAGGCCTCGGCATTGGACGACTGGCTGGCTCACTTTGGCATCCGCTGCCTGCGGCGGCACGATGCGACCGCCGACGCGCTGGCCACCGCCGAACTGCTGCTGCATCTGTGGCCTGCGTTGCGCGCCGAGCATGCCACCGACTTCGATGCGGCCCGTGCCCTGGCAGCGCGCCGACGCTGGCTCGCGGCCTGATACCGTTGCGGAGCTCAGGCGTCGATCGACCACTGGTGTGCGCACTGACGGCAGCACACCTTGACCGGCACGACGGAGGGCGTGGCGGTCCCATCGACCAACGTGAAGCGCCCGTAAGCGCCGCACTTCGGGCAATCGGCCTGGTTGGCGGCATGCTCCGCATGCATCAACAGGTAGAGGTACCGCCGCAGCGCCCACACGCCGATGCCACCACAGGCGAGGATGGCGAACGCATCGATCGTGCGATCGGTCCAGCTCGTGAAGTGCAGCGCGGCCTCGAACGCGGCGAACAGTCCGATGGCGCACAGGAAGGTGAGGGCGAGATGCACGTGGCTCTGCAGCAGCTCGCGTTCGTACCACTTGCGAAAGCCGTGGCGGCGGATTCCATCGCTCAAGCGCATGGCGTTGCTTTTACCGCAAAGCGTCCGGGGTCGATCGACCGGCTGCCAAAGTGCAGCAAACGCATCGGCCATTGCGTTCGCCGGGGCCCGCGGGCGTGCAAAACCCCGCTTTGCCCCATGCCCGGCCCGGAGCGGCGGTCGGTCGTGAATAGTTGCAGCTTGATGCAACCGGAGGTGGATGTAAGCTACGCGTCAACTTCGGGGAGCACCGAGCCGCCCATCAACCGATGGCCGCGGACTCGATCGTAGGAAGTCTCGGCATGACCAGGATTTTCCGGAAGACCGACAAGGGTGTCGATGAGATCGCGACGCGCGCCAACCGCCTGGTGCCGCGCCTGCGCACCGCATTGATTCTCGTGGATGGCACGCGCAACGAGGGCGAGCTGGGCCAGCTGATCAAGCCGCATCCGAGCGAGACGCTCGAGGAGCTGCTGACGCTCGGCTACATCGAGGTGGCCTCGGTCGCCGAGCCGCCGCCGAAGAAGCCCGCCAGCGACGAACCGGCGCCGAAAAAGGCGCCCGCCGAGCCAGCCAGTGGCGACAAGCCGTTTCCTGCCTTCCGCGCCGAAGCCGTGCGTGCCTTCAACGACCTGACCGGTCCGGCCGGCGAGGCGTTGGCGATGAAGATGGAAAAAGCCACGTCGCGCGAGCAGCTCGGGCCGCTGCTGCAGACCGCGTTCCAGATCATCAGCAACGCCCGTGGCAACCAGGCAGCCGTGGAGTTCAAGGCCCGCTTCGCGAGCTTCTGAACGCGCGCTGGAATGGCCTGCTCAGACGGCCACGCTCCACGGCTTCGACAGCAGCATCGCTCCGTTGATGATGCCCACCATCGAATAGGTCTGCGGGAAGTTGCCCCACAGGCGGCCGTTTTTCGGGTCGAGGTCTTCCGACAGCAGGGGCCCATCGGGTTGCGATGCGCCAGCAGCGCTTCGAAACTCTTGCGCGCCTGCTCGATCCGACCGATGCGAGCCAGCGCATCGACACGCCAGAACGCGCACACGTTGAACGCCGTCTGCGGCAGGCCGAAGTCGTCAGGTGCCTCGTAGCGGCGCATGAACGGGTCCGTCGCACAGCGTGCGCTCCAGCACGTCGACCGTGCTGATGAAGCGCGGGTCCGAGGCCGGCAGAAAACCCACTTCGGCCATCAGCAGCACGCTGGCATCGAGGTCGCGCGCGCCGAACGCGGCAAACGCCTTGCGCTCTTCGTTCCAGGCCGAATCGAGGATGCGCTGCCGGATGCGGTCGGCGCGCTCGCGCCAATGCACGGCCCGCTCGGGCATCGCCAGCACCAGTGCCGCCTTGGACAGCCGGTCGCACGCGGCCCGTGAAGCCCGGCAGCGACGTGACGATGCTCTCGGGGAGCTCGCGCTCCAGCCCGATGCCGTACAGCGGCTGGATGTTGCGGCACTGTTTGAAATTTTTGCGGCACGGTGCGCGCCGGATTGTTTGGACCCCGGTTTGCACATAGGAATCAATCGTCGCGACAATACCGATTGAATGAAGACCCTACAACTGCAGCTGCGGTTTCTCATTCCGTTGCTGGTTGCACTGGTCATCGCGGCACTGGTCGTACTGCCTTTGATGGACCAGCTGACCCTGCGCTGGTTCTCGCGTGATCTGAACACGCGCGGCACCGCCGTCGCCAATGCACTGTCCGATTCGCTCGAAGACGCGCTGGCCGGCGGCTCGATGCAGCGGCTGCAGGCCTTGATCGAGCGCGCCGCACGCGACGAGCGTCTGGTGGCCATCGGCCTGTGCTCCAGCGACAACCACCTGATGCGCAACAGCTCCGCGTATCCGCCGTCGCTCAGTTGCATCGAGGCCCGCCGCGTGGCGCGCGAGCCCGAACAGCGGCTGGAGCTGCGCACGGGCGCCGTGCACGTGGGCGTGTTTGCACTCAATCCGGAACGATCGAACGCCGCCAGCCTGGTGCTGCTGCACGACTTGAGCTTCGTCGATCGGCGCAGCCAGGACACACGCCAATACCTGATCATCTTCATCGTCGTGCTCGGCTTCGTGATCGCGCTGGTCACCGTGGTGGTGGCGCACATCAGCTGGCGCGGCTGGGTGTCGGGCATGAACGCCATTCTGCGCGGCGAGGGCCTGATCCGGCCGTTCTCGCCGCCGCCCGAATTGCAACCGGTGGCCAGCGAGGTGCGCGCACGGCTGCGCGACCTGGAAGACGAGTTCCGGCGCAGCCAGGAACTGGTGATGGTGTGGGACCCCGATCGCCTGCGCGCGCTGCTGCACACCCAGCTGCGCGGCGACCAGGTGATCGTGGTGTCGAACCGCGAGCCCTACATCCACGAGCACACCGACGGCGGCATCATCGTCAAGCGGCCCGCCAGCGGCCTGGTGACGGCGGTCGAGCCGGTGATGCGCGCCTGCTCGGGCACCTGGATCGCGCACGGCAGCGGCGGCGCCGACCGCGACGTGGTCGACGCCGACGACCGCATCGGCGTGCCGCCCGAATCACCCGATTACCGGTTGCGCCGCATCTGGCTCAGCGAGGAAGAAGAGAAGGGCTACTACTACGGCTTCTCCAACGAAGGCATGTGGCCGCTGTGCCACGTGGCCCACGTGCGGCCGGTGTTCCGCGAATCGGACTGGGAGAAGTACCGCGTGGTCAATCAGCGCTTCGCCGATGCGGTGGTGGAGGAGGCGCGCGGCGAGGACCCGGTGGTGCTGGTGCAGGACTACCACTTCGCGCTGCTGCCGCAGATGATCGCCGCGAAGCTGCCGCGCGCCACCGTCCTCACGTTCTGGCACATCCCGTGGCCGAACCCCGAGTCGTTCGGCATCTGCCCGTGGCGACGCGAGATCCTGCAAGGCATGCTGGGCAGCACCATCATCGGCTTTCACACGCGATTCCACTGCAAGAACTTCATCGAGACGGTCGATCGGTTCCTCGAGGCGCGCATCGAGCATGAGCATTCGTCGATCTCGTTCCAGGGCTCGGAGACCTTGATCGAGAGCTATCCGATCTCGATCGAATGGCCGACGCAGGCCGAGCAGGAGTCATGGCCGCCGGTGCCCGAGTGCCGGCGCCGCGTGTTCGAGCGCCTGAAACTGCCGCCCGAGACCTGCCTGGCGGTCGGCGTGGACCGTTTCGACTACACCAAGGGCATTCTCGAGCGACTGCGAGCGGTCGAAGGCCTGCTCGAGCGCTACCCGCAGTGGCGCGGCAAGTTCGTGTTCGTGCAGGTGGCCGCGCCGACGCGCGCCGCGCTCGAGGAGTACCGCAGCTTTCACGATCGCATCCAGCTCGCCACCGACCGCATCAACAAGCGCTTCAGCACCGACGTCTACCAGCCGGTGCACCTGCTGGTGGAGCACCACGAGCGCGATGCGGTTAACGAGCTGTTCCGCGCCGCCAACATGTGCGTGGTGACGAGTCTGCACGACGGCATGAACCTGGTCAGCAAAGAGTTCGTCGCCGCGCGCGACGACGAGCAGGGTGTGTTGATTCTGAGCCGCTTCGCCGGTGCCGCGCGCGAGTTGACCGAGGCGCTGATCGTCAACCCGTACCACGTGGAGGAGTCGTCCGATGCGCTGCATCGCGCCGCCACGATGCCGCCGGCCGAGCAGCGCGAGCGCATGGGGAGCCTGCGCATGACCGTGCGCGAATACAACGTCTACCGCTGGGCCGGCCGCATGCTGGCCGATGCCGGCCGCTGGCGCATGCGCGCCCGCATCGAAGCCCGCGTTCAACGCCACATGCCCACCTAGAACAACGCCAATCACCGTGCGCCGACGTTCGGCGGCGCCGTTTTCCGCACCATGATCCCTCAGTCGATGCGGCACCTGTTCACTCCGGCTGGCGAAGCCGACCTCGCCGCCACCGTCGCCCGCCGACCGATGTTGGCGTTCGACTTCGACGGCACGCTGTCGCCGATCGTGGCGCGGCCGATCGATGCGCGCGTGCCGATCGCCACGCTGCGGCGGCTCAGACGCCTGGCGCACCGGCTGCCGTTGGCGGTGATCTCGGGCCGCGCGGTCGACGACCTGCGGCATCGCCTGGGGTTCGAGCCGACCTTCATCGTCGGCAACCATGGCGCCGAGGATGCCTCGCTCACGCACCGCCCCGAGTTGAGCGCTGCACTCGATGCATTGCGCGCCCGCGTGCTTGCGATGGCGGCCGAGTTGCAGCGCGCCGGTGTGCAGGTGGAAGACAAGGGCGCGTCGCTCGCGCTGCACTACCGGCTGGCTGCCGATCGCACGGCCGCTGTCGAGGCCATCGGCCGTGCGCTCGATGCATGCGACTCCGGGTTGCACGTGTTCGGCGGCAAGATGGTGATCAACGTGGTGTCGTCGGCCGCCGACGACAAGGCCGCGGCGCTGCACCGGATCGCGCGCCGCGCCGGGGTGCACGCGGTGGTGTACTTCGGCGACGACGTCAACGACGAGACCGTGTTCGCTGCCCGCGAGCCGCATTGGCTCACGATCCGCGTCGGTGCCGATGCGCCGGAGTCGGCCGCGCGCTACTTCATCGGCGGGCCGCGCGACATGCCGCGGCTGCTCGACCGCATCTTGAAACTGACCGGCGGCGACACGCAGCCGGGCCGCCTATAGCCGCGCGGTCAGGCCGCGTCGAGAAAGGTGTCGAGCGCTTCGGCCAGCGCCTGTGGCTGATCGAAGTGCAGCATGTGGCCGCACGAAGCGAGCCGCACGCGGCGCAGGGTCTTGACCAGCGCGATGCGCGCGTCGAACTCGCTGCGCGGATAGCGGTGACCCCACCAGCGGTCGGGGTCGGTCTCGTCGCCTTCGATCCACAGCGTCGGCGCTTCGATGCGCTTCCAGCCCTCGAGCACTTCGTCTTTGCGGTACAGCGCCGGGTTCACGCGTTTGTGCGCCGGGTCCCCGAGGATGTGCCACTGCCCGTCGTCGCGGCGCTCGGCCCAGTGCTGCGCCAGCCAGGTGGCGCGGTCGGAGGTGAGCCGCGGGTTGTTCTTGACCAGCCGCGCCGCCACGTCGTCGAGGGTCGCGTACGGCTTCAGCCGTTGCGGTGTCTTGAGCTCATCGAGCCATTGGCGCAGCCGCTCGGGCGCCTGTTCGGGCTTGGCTTCGGGCAAGCCGAAGCCCTCCATGTTGACCAGGCGGCGAATGCGTGCCGGCCGCGCCGCGGCGTAGCTCATCACCACGTTGCCGCCCATGCTGTGGCCGGCGAGATCCACCGGCGCGTCGGGCGACAGCCCGTCGAGCAGGCCGTCGAGGTCGCCCAGGTAGTCGGCGAACCAGTAGCTGTCGGTCAGAGGAGGAGCGACGGTGCGGCCGAAGCCGCGCCAGTCGGCGGCCGCGATCGTGCGGCCATCGCGCATCGCGTCGACGACGAACTGAAACGATGCGCCCACGTCCATCCAGCCGTGCATCAGCAACAGCAGCGGCCGCTCGCGCGTGACCTGCGCCAGCTCGCCCCACAGGTTCACGTGGTAGCGCAGGCCGCGCACGTCGACGAATCGGCTCAACGACGCGCGGCGCGCGCGGTAGGGGGCAGGGGTCATCGCCCCGCACTGTAGTGGAGGCCTGGGGCTGGACGCTGTCGGCGCGGTGACAGAATCGGCGCATGAATCAGAAGCACATCCTGCGCGCGGCCGAGCCGCGCGACGTGTCGGCGATCGTCGGCCTGATCGGCGAACTGGCCGAGTTCGAACACCTGACGCACTTGCTGAAGGTCACGCCGCAGACCCTGCATCCGCACCTGTTCGGCCCAAAGCCGGTGGCCGAAGCGCGGGTTGCCGAGGTGAACGGCGAGGTGGTGGCCTTCGCACTGTTCTTCACCAACTTCTCGACCTTCCTGGCCCAGCCAGGGCTGTACCTCGAAGACTTGTACGTCAAGCCCGAACACCGCGGGCGCGGCCTCGGGCGGGCGCTGCTCGAGCACCTGGGCGCGCTCGCCGTCGAACGCGACTACGGCCGCTTCGAATGGAGCGTGCTCGACTGGAACGAGCACGCGATCCGCTTTTACAAGGGCATGGGCGCGACGGTGATGCCCGAGTGGCGCATCTGCCGCGTGACCGGCGAGGCGCTGCAGCGCTTCAAGATGCTCTGAAGCGGCGCGCAGCAGTTTCAAAGCTCGGAGGTCGGTGCCCAGTCCTGCATGGTGCGGTTCTGGTTCGTGACCGTGCGAGACTGCGGCCCGTGCGTTGTCTGGAACTTTGACGTGAAGAACCTCGATCGCTACGACGCGATCCACCACGACTTTCGCTGGCACGTGCCGGCGCGCTTCAACATCGGCGAGGTGTGCGGCGCGCGCTGGGCGCGCGACACGCCCGACGCGGTGGCGATCCGCCATGAACACGAAGACGGCACGCGGCTGCGTGTGACCTACGGCCAGCTGCAGCGCCAGGCCGAACGCGCCGCGAATCTGCTGCGCAGCCTGGGCGTGCAGCGCGGCGACCGCGTGGCCATCGTGCTGCCGCAGCGCATCGAGACGGCGGTGGCGCACCTCGCGGTGTATCGGCTCGGCGCCGTGGCCATGCCGCTGTCGATCCTGTTCGGCGTCGACGCGTTGCAGTACCGGCTGCGCGACAGCGGCGCGGTGTGCGCGATCGTCGACGAGAGCAGCGTGGCCCACGTGCGCGCCGCGCGCGACGATTGCCCCGCGCTGCGTCAGCTGGTGGCGGTGGGCGGTGCGCGCGGGCAAGGCGACGTCGACTGGCTCGAGGGCCTGCGCGCGCAGGCGCCGTCTTGCGACGGCGTGGACACCTCGTGCGACGACCCTGCGGTGCTGATCTACACCAGCGGCACCACCGGCCCGCCCAAGGGTGCGTTGATCGCGCATCGCGGGCTGATCGGCAATCTGTCCGGCTTCGTCTGCAGCCAGAACTGGTTTCCGCATGTGGCCGCGCCGGGCCGCTCCCAAGCGGCCACGCCCCTCGGGGGGAGGCCCATCCCGCAGGATGGGCAGGGGGTGCACGGACTCTGCGGTGTTTTGGTCACCCGCGGACTGGGCATGGACCGGCGGGCTGATGGATGCGCTGCTGCCCACGCTGTATTTCGGCCGCGAGATCGTCGGCTTCCAGGGCCGCTTCGATCCGCTGAAGGCGTTTCAGCTGATCGAGCGCTACCGCGTCACGCACACGTTCCTGTTTCCCACGGCGCTGAAGGCGATGATGAAAGCGGTGCCGGCGCCGCGCGAGCGCTTCGCGTTGAACCTGCGCGCGATCATGAGCGCGGGCGAGGCGGTGGGCGATGCGGTGTTCGGCTACTGCCGCGATGCGCTCGGCGTCACGGTCAACGAAATGTTCGGCCAGACCGAGATCAACTACATCGTCGGCAACTGCGGCCGCTCGCTCGATGGCGCGGGGCGCGAGGCTGCGGGTTGGCCGGCGCGCCCGGGCAGCATGGGGCGGCCGTACCCGGGCCATCGTGTGGCGGTGATCGACGACGAGGGCCACGAATGCGCGCGCGGTACACCCGGCGACGTGGCGGTGCACCGCCTCGACGTGCATGGCGACCCCGACCCGGTGTTCTTTCTCGGCTACTGGAACAACGACGCCGCCACGCGCGCCAAATTCACCGGCGACGTGAACGACAGCTGGTGCCGCACCGGCGACACCGCGACGATGGACGACGACGGCTACCTCTGGTACCAGGGCCGCAGCGACGACATGTTCAAGTCCGCCGGCTACCGCATCGGGCCGAGCGAGGTGGAGAACTGCCTGGTGAAGCATCCGGCGGTCGCCAACGCGGCGGTGGTGCCCAAGCCCGATGCCGAGCGCGGCGCGCTGGTGAAGGCCTTCGTCGTGCTGGCCGATGGCGCGCGGGCCAGCGACGAGCTGGTCGCCGAATTGCAGGCCCACGTGCGCGGCAAGCTCGCGCCCTACGAGTACCCGAAGGAGATCGAGTTCATCGATGCGCTGCCGATGACCACCACCGGCAAGGTGCAGCGCAACGTGCTGCGCAAGCGCGAAGAAGAGCGCGCCAGGAAATGAGGCCCCCACGCTCCCTGCCGGTCGCTGCCCCCCGAGGGGGCTTTCGCAGCGGACCGGCGAAGCCGGATCCGCGCGAACCCTTTACCTGTTCAGGCGGCGCGGCGGGTCTGGGTCTCTAGCAGCCAGCGCCTTGTTCAGTGCCTCTTCGAGGTTGGCCACCGTGCGCTCGATGTGGTGCAGCTTCTCCAGGCCGAACAGGCCGATGCGGAAGGCCTTGAAGTCGGCGCCTTCGTCGCATTGCAGCGGCACGCCGGCGGCGGTCTGCAGGCCTAGCGCGATGAAGGTCTTGGCGTTGGCGAAGCCGTCGTCGTCGGTGTAGCTCACCACCACGCCCGGTGCCTTGAAGCCCGCGGCCGCCACGCTCTTGATGCCGTGGCGCTCGAGCAGCGCGCGCACGCGATTGCCGAGCTCCTGCTGCTCGTCGCGCAACTTGGCGAAGCCGTAGGCCCGGGTCTCGAGCATCACGTCGCGCGTGCGCGCCAGCGCATCGGTGGGCATCGTCGCGTGGTACGCATGGCCGCCGTTCTCGTAGGTCTCCATGATCTGCAGCCACTTCTTCAGGTCGCACGCAAAGCTGGAGCTGGTGGTGCCGTCGATCGCGGCGCGTGCCGCATCCGACAGCATCACGAAGGCGCAGCCCGGCGAGCCGCTCCAGCCCTTTTGCGGCGCGCTGACCAGCACGTCGACGTTGCAGGCGCGCATGTCGACCCAGATCGCGCCGCAGGCGATGCAGTCGAGCACGAACAGGCCACCGACCTCGTGCACCGCGTCGCGCCGACCGCCTGCAGGTAGTCGTCGGGCAGGATCATTCCCGATGCGGTCTCCACGTGCGGCGCGAACACCAGCGCCGGGCGCTCGCGCCGGATCGTGGCCACCACCTCGTCGATCGGCGCCGGGGCGAAGGGCGCCTGCGCGCCGGCCTCGCTGCGCCGCGCTTTCAGCACGATCTCGGCCGACGGGATGCGGCCGGCTTCGAAGATCTGCGTCCAGCGGTAGCTGAACCAGCCGTTGCGCATCACCAGCACTTTCTTGCCGTGCGCGAACTGGCGCGCGACCGCTTCCATGCCGAAGGTGCCGCTGCCCGGCACCACCACCGCCGAGCGTGCGGCGTAGACCTCTTTCAGCATGCCGGAGATGTCGCGCATCACGCCCTGGAACTTCTGCGACATGTGGTTCAGCGCGCGGTCGGTGTAGACCACCGAGTATTCGAGCAGGCCGTCGGGGTCGACGTCGGGCAGCAGGCCGGGCATGGTGGTTCTCGGTCGAGGGGCAAAGGGATGGCAGCTTAGCACCCGGTCCGCCGGCCCGTTGCGGCCGCCCATCCCAAGACGAACAGGCCCCGCGGGGCCCGTTCACGTGTGGCAAGCGCGGCTCAGAACAACGGCGCCGGCTTCACCAGCAGCGCGACCCAGCGCGCGTTGGCCACGTCGCGATAGAACCAGGCGCGCACCACCACGCCAGCACCGACGCCGGAGTCGATCACGGTGCCGGCGTTGACCGCCATCGCGATGCCGCCGACATGCAGGCTGGTGCCGGAGGCGATGTGGTGCGCGATGCCGACGGTGCGGAACACCAGGCCGCCACCTGGCCCGGCCGGCGGGGTGTCGTCGAGGATCACGCGCGTGGCCAGGAAGCCATCGCCCGGGCCGCGGTACACCGCGCGCAGCGCCACGTACTGGCCATTGGCCAGTGGCGCCGAGGCGAAGCCGTGGAATGCCGTGATGTCTCCGTAGTGCAGCGTCACCAGGCTCAGCAGCGGTCCCACGCCGCCGAGGCGGAAGGTGCGCGACGTGCTGTCGAGGTCGGTCACCTGGGCGTACACGTCGACCACGGTGCCGGCAGCGAGCGCGGGGCAGCCGATGGCGGTGGCGCGCACCGACGCACCGACGATGTGGCCGATCACGCCCACGAGTCGTCCGTCGTCGACCGTGCAGCCGGCCGCGATCGTGGTGCTGCCGTCGAGGGTCACCGGCACACCGCGCACGCGCAAGTGCGTCTCGCTGCCGGCACTGGCGAATTCGCTCACCGTGCCGAGCAGCGTGATCACGCCGGCGTTGGGGTCGCGCAGCCGCACCGCGACCGCGGTGGCGATCAGTTGCCCCGTGTTGGCATCGAACGAGCCGCGCACGTGCATCGTGCGGCCGTTGACCACATCGGCAGGCGTTCCCCAGGTGAAGGTCGTGGTCGCCGTGATCAGCACCGGAACGCCATCGATCGTCGGCGTGCTGCACGGGCCGCCGGTGCAGCCGCTCACGGGGCCTTCGACGCGCACCACGCTCTGATGCGGGAAGTTGCGGCGCAACAGGCGGATGAAACGGGCGTCGACGTGGTTGGCCGCCACTGGGCCCACGCTCCACATCGCCACGGTCTGACCGTTGGCCAGCGCGAGGTCGGACGGGAACAGGGTGGTGCCTGCGCCGTAGTGCACGGTGAGGGCGCCGAGCGTGAATGTCCGCGCGTTGGCATTCAGGTTCTGGACCACGCCGGCGACGCGCACCCAGGTGTCGGTGGCGGGCTTGCGTTCGATGCGCGTGGCGCGCACCGCCACGCCGCCGGTCACGGCCACCGCCTTGCCATGGACCTCGACGCGGTCGCCGGCCTGGATGTCGGCGGCGCTGTCGTAGCCGTCGAACACGGTGACCGGACCGACTGCGGGGTCGGTGTTCACCAGCACCTGTGCGCCGGCCACGGTGAGCGGTGCGATCGCGCTGACGGTGCCCACCAACTCGGGCGAGATGCGCGCGACCAGAATCTTGCAGGCCGCGCTGCTGCCATCGAGTTCGGCCTCGACACGCTGCCCCAGCTTGAGCTCGGCCTGCGCCGGCTCGGGCCCGCCTGCGACGGTGTCGTGCACGATGCGCGCGCCGATGTCGTCGCAGCGCTCGCCACCGATGAAGACGCTGCCGAAGCCGTCGACCGTGCCGACGGCCATCGCGCCGGTACCGCCGGAACCGACGCCTCCGCCTCCGCCGCAGGCGCTCAGCAGCAGCGCCAGCGCGCTGCCGATGGCCACCATCCAGCGCTGGCTCGAGGTGATGCGTGTCATGTTGCTCTCCAGTTGAAGTCGATGTGCGTTGCGAGCGTGCGCGATCAGCGCGCGCCGGTCTTGCGGATGCGCGGCGACGCGGTCTTGCGTGGGATCGCCTTGCGGCGCGCCAGCACCGGTGCATGGGCTTCGTCGTCTTCGGCCGGCAGCGGCTCGGCGAAGTAGTACACGCCGAAGCGCATGCGCATCGATGCGCTGCCGTCGCGCTGGTCCTGCTGGTACGCCTTGGTGGCGTCGCGTGCCATTTGCTGGAATGCGGGGCGCCACAGCTTGCGTGCCAGCGCGGACAGCGCCTGAGCCGACTGCGCCGACACGCCGCTGGCAAACACGCTGTGTTCGAGGAACCTGTCGCCGTCGCCGCGCAGGTTGTGTGCCGCCGCTGCGAGATGGTCTGACGCGTTGGCGGCAAAGATCTCCACCGTCTCGTCGAAGCCGCGTTGCGGGACGAAGGCTTGTGACTGCAGATGCACGGTGTCGCCGTCGATCCGCACCAGCCCCAGCCTCTGCATCTCGGCCAGCAGCGTGCGTGGGTGCACGTCGGACGACAACTCGCGCGCCAGCGCGTCGAACGACGGCGCCGGCCCGTTCTTGGGCAGCGGCATCGGTTCATCTCTCTTGCTGCGCAGAGCGGCATCGGTGAGCCAGCGCGTGAACACCTGCGATGCGATCGAAGGCGTCTTCGGCTGTGCCGCGGCCAGTGCATCGTCATCGAGCTGGCGGATGTCCCGCCGCTGCACGCCCGACAGCACGCTCAATGCCGAGTCGGTCTGCTTGCCGCCCGACTCGGCGAGCTCGCGGCGCGCCGCTTCGACAAACACCGACTTCAACGCCGGCGCGAAGCTCGAATAGGTGACGCCGTTGTGCACCAGCCAGCGCGCCAGTGGCACCAGCAACGCCAAGGCCGCGCGCAGCACCACCCGGGCGCGTGCGCTGGTGGTGGCACCGGCTTCGGTGGCAGGCAGCGCGCTCATGGATAAATTGTCCATTTCATGAAATGGACTATATGTCCATGCATTGCGGTTTGGCAAGCCACTTCGTCGAGCCGATGCGCAAAGATGTGTGAAGTGGGTCGCATGCGCGGCCCGTCGCCTCGCACCGCGCCGGTGCGAGGGCGGGCCGACCGGATGAGGCACACTGCGCGCCTTCATGCAGTCCGAGGCACGACCATGGACCACATCACCCTTGGCCGGCAGGGGCCGCGCGTCAGCCGCATCTGCCTGGGCACGATGACCTTCGGTGAGCAGGTGTCGCAGGCCGACGCCCACGCCATCCTCGACCGTGCGCTCGAGCGCGGCGTGACCTTCATCGACACCGCCGAGATGTATGCGGTGCCGCCGCGGCGCGAGACGTTCGGCACGCACCGAAACCATCATCGGCCACTGGTTCGCGGCGCGACCCGGCGTGCGCCAGCGGGTGGTGCTGGCCACCAAGGTGGCCGGGCCGTCGCGCGGCATGGACTGGATCCGCAACGGCAGTGCGAACCTGACGCCGGCCGAGATCGAGGGCGCGTGCCACGACAGCCTGCGCCGGCTGCAGACCGACGTGATCGACCTCTACCAGATCCACTGGCCGAACCGCAATGCGCCGGCCTTCGGCGCGCTGTACTTCGACCCGACGAAGGACCGCGAGTACGCGTCGACCCACGACCAGCTCGATGCGCTGACGAAGCTGGTGAAAGCCGGCAAGGTGCGCCACATCGGGTTGTCCAACGAAACGGCCTGGGGCGTGGCCGAGTTCGTGCGCGTGGCCGAACAGCACGGGCTGGCGCGCCTGGTGAGCGTGCAGAACCCGTATGCGCTGGTGAACCGCGTGGTCGACAACGGCCTCGACGAGGCGCTGCATCGCACCGGCGTGTCGCTGCTGGCGTATTCGCCGCTGGGTTTCGGCACGCTCACCGGCAAGTACGACAGCGCGGGCTTCGATCCGGCGCGTCCCGAACTCGGACGGCTGGCGCGTTTCGCCGGCATGCGCACGCAGCGCTGGGCGCGCGCCGAGACGCTGGCCGCCGCGCGCCGCTACAACGCGCTGGCGCGCGAGGCTGGCCTCACGCCGACACGCATGGCGCTGGCCTTCGTGTACCACAACTGGCGTGTCGCGAGCACGCTGGTCGGCGTGACCACGCGGGCGCAGCTCGACGAATGCCTCGACGCCTGGGACACCCGGCTGTCCGACGAACTGCTGTCGCGCATCGACGCGATCCGGCGCGAGATGCGCGACCCGGCGCAATAGTTGCGAAGCCCGTGGCCAAGAAGGACAAGCACGTCAGCGCCACGCCGGCCACCGACTGGCTGCGCGCGCACGGCGTCGCGTTCACCGAACACCCCTACGACTACGTCGACCACGGCGGCACGGCGGAGTCGGCGCGCCAGCTCGGCGTGGACGAGCATGCGGTGGTCAAGACGCTGGTGATGCAGGACGACAAGGCCGAGCCGCTGATCGTGCTGATGCACGGCGACGCCTCGGTCAGCACCAAGAACCTGGCGCGCGAGATCGCGGTGAAGAGCGTCGAGCCCTGCAAGCCCGAGGTGGCGCAGCGACACAGCGGCTATCTGGTCGGTGGCACGTCGCCGTTCGGCACCCGCAAGGCGATGCGCGTGTTCGTCGAGGCCAGCGTGCTCGAGTTGCCGCGCATCTTCATCAATGGCGGGCGACGCGGCTACCTGGTGGGCATCGCGCCGTGCGTCTTGACCGAGCAGCTCGGCGCCGTGGCGGTGCGCTGCGCGATCTGAACGAGACGGAGGCCCTCGATGCGGCTCGTGGTTGGGTTCCGATGGTTGGCGCTGTGGCTGTCGGCTTTGGCCGTGACCGCCGCCATGGCGCAAGTGCCCGCGCTCAAGCTGGTGGCCAAGGACCTGGTCGCGCCGATCCAGCTCGAAGAATGGCCTGACGGCAGCGGCCGCATGCTGGTGGTGCAGCAGAACGGGCTGGTGCGCGTGCTGCTGGCCGACGGCAGCGTCGCCGCCGAGCCGTTTCTTGATCTGCGGCCGCAGATGCTGGTGCTGGTCAACGACTTCGAGGAACGGGGGTTGCTCGGGTTCGCCTTGCATCCTGAGTTCGTGCGCAACGGCCGCTTCGTCGTCACCTACAGCGCACCGCTGCGCGCCAGCGCACCCAAAGCGTGGAACCACACGCGGCGGGTTTCCGAGTTCCAACTCAAGCCCGGCACGCTCGGCCCGGTGGACTTGGCCACCGAGCGCGTGCTGATCGAGCAGGACTGGCCGAGCCGCAAGCACAACGGCGGCGCACTCGCGTTCGGGCCAGACGGCTTGCTCTACATCGGCTTTGGCGACAGCGGCGCTTCGCACGGCATCGGACCCAAGGTGCTGCACGAGGCGTTCGACGTGCCAGCCGAGCTGTTGATCTGGGACTTGCTCGCGCAGGACCTGCATTCGCTGTACGGCAAGGTGCTGCGCATCGATGTCGACCGCGGCTTCCCGGGCTACGCCATCCCGCCCACCAACCCTCTGCTGGGCAAGCCCGGGCGACCCGAGGTGTATGCCTGGGGCTTTCGCAACCCGTATCGCATCGCGTTCGACCGCAACGGCAGCGGCGACTTCTACATCACCGCCACCGCTGAAACGCTGTGGGAGGCTGCTTACCGGGTGCGCAGGCCGGGCAACTTCGGCTGGCCGCTGATCGAGGGCACGCACTGCCTCGATCGCCTGAAGCCGCGCGAGCCGCCAGCGACCTGTGCGCGCATCGATGCCAATGGCCAGCCGCTCGAGCTGCCGGTGGTGGAGTACGCCAACATGCAGGTGCAGACACCCGGCGTCCAAACTCGGCATCCGCGGCGTCGGCACCGCGATCACCGGGGCTCGCATCTATCGTGGCCAGGCGATCGCGCGCCTGCAGGGACAGCTGCTGTTCAGCGACTGGAGTGCCAACTTCCGGCAGCCATCGGGTCAACTGTTCGCGGCCAGGCCGGGCGACGGAGCGGCGCTGTGGCCGTTCGAGCGCTTGCTGCAGGCCGACACGCGCATCATCGGACTCGCCGAGGACAGGGCGGGCGAGGTCTACGTGCTGACGCACGAAGGTCTGGGGCCCTTCGGTGCGACTGGCAAAGTGTTCAAGCTCGTCGCCGCGCCCTGAAGAGGCTTGGCTCTATCGCTTCATCGCATCGTGCTGCGAGTCGCCGAGGGGCTTGACGACTGCCTGCACCGCGACGGTCTCGCGCTTGCCGTCCTTGCCTTCGACCACCAGCGTCAGCGGCACGGTCTCGCCGGCCTTGAGCTGGTTCTTCAGGTCCATCAGCATCAGGTGGTAGCCGCCCGGCTTGAGTTCGACCGCCTTGCCTGCCGGCAGCTCGAGCGCCGGCACCGCGCGCATGCGCATCATGTCGCCTTGCATCGCCATCTCGTGGATCTCGGCCACCCCGGCCACCGGTGAGCTCACCGACAGCAGCTTGCCGCCTTGCGCCGACGTGATGTGCATGAAGGCTCCGCTGGCCTTCTGTTGCGCGACCGTGCCGCGCACCCAGGCATCCTTGACCGTGGTCTGAGCGTGCGCGCTGGCGGCGATTGCGAGCAGGGCCGCGGCGGCGGCTGCGCGCCAGGGTGGGGTACAGCGTCATCGTGGGTTCTCCATCCAGGGTGTCGTTGAATCAGTGGAGGTGCCCGGGCTTCTGAGCCGGGGTCACTTCGAGCAGCACGGCGGGCGCCTTCAGGCCGCGGGTCGACGTGCCGGAAGCGGGCACGTCAGCCCAGTTCCATTCGCCGCGTTCGCACAGCTGCCGCAGCTTGAACCACAACGGTTGAGCCGTGTCGGGCAGTTGACCGCGCAGCGTGAATTCGTCGTAGTGCGCGTCGGCCAGCCAGGCTTCGCGCGCCGTGGCCTTCCAGGTGACCTCGACCACGTCTTCGCTGATCGTGCGGCCGTGGCTCTCGTAAGGCTGCGCCAGCGGCGCCGTGCGCACGTTGAGCGCCCAGCCCGCCTTGGGCATCGGCTTGGCGCCGCGAACGCCGGCTGGCACGGTCACGCTGACCGTGTGCGTGGCGCTGCCGTCGCAGCCGTGACCGATGCGAAAGACGGCCTTGTAGGCAGTGCCGGCGGCAGCCGTGGCCTGCTCGAGGCTCACGTGGGCCTGTGCAGCGCCTGCCAGCAGGGCCAGCGCGGAACTGGCGATCAACATGCGGTTCATGGAGCACTCGTGGGGCCGGGGCGGCAGTGTAGTGCGCGCCCCGCCGGGGCGCCGCGCGCACGCTTACACTCGCGACCCAATCTGCCTCGCATGTCATGAATCCCACGCTGAACAGCCTCGTCGCCATCGTCGCGGCCTATCTCGGTGGGCTCGTTGTCGTTCGCGGTGATCATCAGCCGCGTGTTCGGGCTGGCCGACCCGCGCAGCTACGGCTCCAAGAACCCCGGCGCCACCAACGTGCTGCGCTCGGGCCACCGCGCGGCCGCGATCCTCACGCTGGCGTTCGATGCGCTGAAGGGCTACGTGCCGGTGGTGCTCGCGCTGGTGTTCGCATCGCGCTTCGGCTTCGGCGAAACCACGGTCGCGTTCGTCGGCCTGGCGGCGTTCCTCGGCCACCTGTGGCCGGTGTTCTTTCGCTTCGAGGGCGGCAAGGGCGTGGCCACCGCGGCCGGCGTGCTGCTCGCATTCAACCCCTGGCTCGGCGCGGCCACGCTGCTGACCTGGGTGATCATCGCGGCGTTTTTCCGCTATTCCAGCCTGGCCTCGATCGTGTCGGCGCTGTTCGCGCCGTTCTACCAGTTGCTGATCTGGGAGGCGTCACCGATCGCGCTGGCGATCGCGGTGATGGGCCTGCTGCTGATCTGGCGCCATAGCGGCAACATCCGCAAGCTGCTGGCCGGCACCGAGAGCAAGCTGGGGCAGAAGGCCGCTGCGCCAGCCGCGGCGCACGGGCACCACGGCCACGGCAAACACGAGTCCAACCGCAAGAAAGGTCACTGACACATGATCCAGCGCATCGACGTCGGGCCGCGCATGAGCGAGGCATCGATCCACAACGGCGTGGTCTACCTCGCTGGTCAAGTGGCCGCCGGCGCGGCGACCGACATCGGCGGCCAGACGCGCGAGGTGCTGGCGGCGATCGACGCGTTGCTTGCCAAGGCCGGCACCGACAAGAGCCGCGTGCTGCGCGCGCAGATCTTCCTGGCCGACATGGCCGACTTTCCCGGCATGAACGCGGTGTGGGACCAGTGGGTCGTGCCCGGCCACACGCCGGCGCGCGCCACCGTGCAAGCCGCGCTCGCCAAGCCGCAATGGAAGGTCGAGATCGTGATCACCGCCGCGCTGCCCTGAACGGCGGCGCGGATCAGTCGGCTGCCGACAGTCCGAGCCGCGCCAGTTCGCCGCGGCCCTGGCGGATCACCACCGGTTCGTCACCGGTGAGATCGACCACCGTGGTCGGCTGCATCGGACACGCGCCGGCGTCGACCACCGCCTGCAGCACCTTCTGAAAACGCGCGCGGATCTCGTGCGGTTCGTTCATTGGCTCGCTGTCGCCGGGCGCGATCAGCGTGGTCGCCAGCAGCGGATGGCCGAACAGCGACAGCAGGTCCTGCGTGACGCGATGATCGGGCACGCGCAGGCCGATCGTGCGGCGCGACGGGTGCGACAGCCGGCGCGGCACTTCCTTGGTGGCGTCGAGGATGAAGGTGTACGGCCCGGGCGTGCCGTGCTTGAGCAGCCGGTACTGCTTGTTGTCGACGCGCGCATAACTCGCGAGCTCCGACAGGTCGCGGCACAGCAGCGTGAGGTGGTGCTTGTCGTCGACGCCGCGGATGCGACGCAGCGCGTCGGCCGCCGCCTTGTCGTCGAGGTGGCACACCAGCGCGTAGCTCGAGTCGGTGGGCACCGCGCAAACGCCGCCGTCCTCCAGGATCTGCGCGGCCTGCTTCAGCAGCCGCGGCTGAGGGTTGTCGGGGTGCACCTCGAACAGCTGCGACATGGCGGGCGCGTGTTCAGTCGAGCACCGTGTCGGCCGCGGCGGCCGGAATGATGCGATGCGCGCGCTGTGCGCTGCGCACGTTGAGCCACGCGGTCGCCGCGCCGCAGGCGGCGATGATCGCCATGCCGAGCCACGCCCAACCATCGGGCAGGTGGTCGAACACCAGCCACGCGATCAACGACGCGAAGCCGATCTGCACGTAGAGAATCGGCATCAACGTCGAGGTGGGCGCCATGCCAAGGGCGCGGATCAGCAGCAGGTGGCCGGTCGTGCCCAGCGCGCCGATCATCACCAGCAGCGCGAGATCGAAAGACTGGCTCTGCATCAACAGCTGCGGCAGCGGCAACCCCGCCAGCCACACCAGCGGGGTGGCGATCGCCACGCCGACCAGACCGGTGTAGAAGTTGGTCGTGTACGCGTTGTCGTGCGCGCTCATGCGGCTGGTGAGCAACTGAAAGGCCGCATAGCTCAGCGTGGCGCCGACGGGCAGCAGCACCACCCAGCCGAACAGCCCGCTGCCGGGTCGGATCACGACCAGCGCGCCGATGAAGCCGCCGGCCACCAGCAGTTTGCGAAATGCGGACACCGGCTCGCGCAGCAGCCAGCCGGCGAGCACCGTGACCAGCACCGGCCCGAGCATGTTGATCGACGTGAGCTCGGGCACCGGCATGTGCTGCAGCGCCACGAACGTGAACCCGCTCGACAGCAGCAGCAGCGTGCCGCGCAGCGCCTGGAAGCGCGGTTGCGTGGTGCGAAAGCCGCCGGTGCGAAACGCCACGATCCACAGCGCCGACAGCAGCGCCTGCATCGCATAGCGCACCCACAGGATCAACAACACCGGCACGCGCTGGCCGACGTAGCGCACCGTGGTGTCCATGGCCGCGAAGCAGCACACCGCCACCAGCAGCAGTGCCACGCCATGAAGGGGTCGCGCGGCGGGCAGGGCGGTGGCCATTGCCCGCATTGTTCCAGGACTCAGGCGCGCTGAACCCGACCCTGCAGTTCGCTCCACACGGGCGTGAGCCCCTTGGGCAGCGCCGGCAGCGCGCCGAGTTCGACGCGGCTCTCGCCCGGCGCATGGAAGTCGCTGCCGCGCGAAGCCAACAGGTCGAGCTCGCGCGCGGTGTCGGCGTACTTGGCCACGTCGGCGCTGCTGTGGCTGGCCGTCAGCACCTCGACGCCGCGCCCGCCGTGCGCCTTGAACTGCTGGAACAGCGCCCACTCTTCGTTGGCGCTGTACTTGTAGCGCGCCGGGTGCGCGATCACCGCCACGCCGCCGGCGCCGACGATCCACGCCACCGCGTCGCGCAATGAAGCCCACTGCTCGGGCACGTGGCCCGGCTTGCCGCGCGTGAGGTAGTTGCGGAACACGTCGTGCAGGTCGCGGCAGACGCCGGTGAACACCAGCCAGCGCGCGAAGTGCGTGCGCGTCACCATCTCGGGGTTTTCGGCCAGCGCCTCGGCGCCGTCGTAGGCGCCATCGATGCCGATCGCGGCCAGCGCCGCACCGATTGCCTTGGCCCGCCGGCCGCGGCTGCCGCGCGTGTGGGCCAGCCCAGCGCGCAGCGCGGCGTTGTCGGGGTCGATGCCCAGGCCGACCACGTGCACGGTCTGATCGGCGAAGCTCACCGAGATCTCGACGCCGGCCAGGTAGTCGAGCTGCAACTCACGCGCGGCTGCCGCAGCCTCGGGCTGGCCGGCGAGTTCGTCGTGGTCGGTCAACGCCCACAGCGCGACGCCATTGGCTTTGGCGCGTTCGGCAAGTTGGCGAGGGGAAAGAGTGCCGTCGGAGACTGTCGAGTGACAGTGCAGGTCGGCGTTCAACTCATGCACGGCGCGATTTTAGTCGGCCGTGACGGCGGTCCGACGGACCGTCATCGTGTGATGCGCACGATCCGGCCGTTGGTCTCCTCGATGAAGTAGATCGCTCCATCCGGACCTTGGGCCACATCGCGAATGCGCACGTTGATCGACGACGGCAGCACTTCCTCGCGTGCGGTGACCGCGGTGTCGGTGACGGTCAAGCGCCACAGCGCGGTCCCGGCCAGCGATCCCATGAACAGGTTGCCCTGCCACTCCGGGAACAGCGAGCCGCTGTAGAACATCATGTCGCTCGGCGCGATCGAGATCGGCACCCAGAAGGTCAGCGGTTCAACGAAGTTGGGCGTGTGCACGCCGCCGGTGCCGCCGATGCGGCAGCTGGTGTTGTCGTTGCCGGGGTAGGTGGCACCGTAGTCGCAGCCGTAGCTGACGTTGGGCCAGCCGAAATTCCGGCTCCGCCAGTGCGATGTTGATCTCGTCGCCGCCCTGCGGACCGTGTTCGCTGACCCACAGCTCGCCCGTGCCCGGGTGCAGCGCCGCGCCCTGCGGGTTGCGGTGGCCGTAGGTCCAGATGCCAGCGGCTGCGGCGCGCCGCCGAAGGTCGGGTTGCCGGCCGGTAGAGAGCCGTCGCGGTTGATGCGAACCACCTTGCCGAGATGGCTGTTCAGATCCTGCGCAGGGCTGCCCTGCATGCCGCTCGCCGAACGTCACGAACAGCGTCTTGTCGTTGGCAAAGACCAGCCGTGACCCGTAGTGACCGCTGCCGCGTGACCTTGGGCAACTGCTGGAAGATCTGGGTCGCATTGGTCAGCGCGTTGGGGTTCGCCACGTCGAGCTGGCCCCGCATCACGGCGGTGCCCGAGCCGCCGGTCCCGGGCTGCGAGTAGGTCAGGTAGACCCAGGGCTGGCCGCTCGAGAAGTCGGGATCGATCGCCACGTCGAGCAGGCCGCCCTGGCCCGCGGTGACCAGCCCGCCCGGCAGCGACAGCGACACTTGCGACACCGACGCGCCGTTGGCGCTCACCAGGCGCAAGGCGCCGCCCTTTTCGGTGACCAGCAGTCGGCCGTCGGGAAGGAACGCCATGCCCCACGGGGTGTTGAAGCCGGTGGCGAAGTCCTGCACGACCGCCGTGCCGCTGCCACCCACGGGCAAAGGCGGCTTGCCGGGCTCGTCGCTGCCGCCGCCGCACGACGACAGCAGCGCGGCGGCGCCGAACAACCACATCCAGGCGACGGCGGTTCAGCGCGTTCGATTTCATGGTTGGCATGCTGGCATACGCCGTGCCTGCCGTCGACCACCGCCCTGGGTGACGCGGTGTCACATTGGCAACCTGAACCACCCTCGAGCGCGGTGCCTAGCCGGCGGCGGCCTCGACGAACACCTGCACGCGCTCCAACCCCTGGTAACGGTCGACACCGAGCCGAAACGCCAGCCGCACGCGTGCCGGCAGCGGCTCGGTGCGGCCGAACCAGATGCCATCGCGGGTGGCGCCGGCCAGTTGCAGCCGCAGCTTCAGGTGCTTGTCGGCCACCAGGCGCTGCTGCAGCACGTCGGCCTCGTCGCAGAACAACGGCGATTCGAAGCCGGCGCCCCACACCTGCGACTGCAACGTGTGCACGGTCGGCAGGTCGAACCATTCGGCGCGCAATGCACCATCGGTCCATCGGCGCGCCCCCAACGCGGCGGCATCGAGCCATTCGCCGGCCACCTGCTGCAGCGCGAGAGCGAACGTGTCGAGGCCATCGGGCTGCAGCGTGCAGCCAGCGGCCATCGCGTGCCCGCCGAAGCGCAGCAGCAGGCTCGGGTGGCGCTTGCTGATCAGGTCGAGCGCGTCGCGCAGATGAAAGCCATCGATCGATCGGCCCGAGCCCTTGAGCAGGCCGTCGTTGCCGCGCGCGAACACGAACGTCGGGCGGTGCCAGCGATCCTTGACGCGGCCAGCGACGACGCCGACGATGCCCTCGTGGAAGCCGTCGTCGTACAGCACCAGCGCGCTGGTCTGTGCGCGCTCGGCCAGCGCCAGTGCGAGCTGCGCCTCGGCCTGTTCGTGCATGCCGGTCTGCAGCTCGCGTCGCTGGCGGTTGATGGCATCGAGCATCGTCGCCAGCTCCTGCGCGCGCGCCGGATCGTCGGTGAGCAGGCATTCGATGCCGAGCGTCATGTCGGCCAGGCGGCCCGCGGCATTGATGCGCGGCCCGAGCGCGAAACCGAAGTCTTCGGCACTGCACCGTTCGCCGTCGCGCCCGGCGGCGGCCAGCAGTGCGGCCACGCCGGCGTGCATGCGTCCGGCACGGATGCGCCGCAGTCCTTGCGCCACCAGGCGGCGGTTGTTGGCATCGAGCCGCACCACGTCGGCGACCGTGCCGAGCGCCACCAGGTCGAGCAGCGCGTCCAGGCGTGGCTGCGTGCCTTCGGCGTAGCGGCCCCGCTCGCGCTGCAGCGCGCGCAGCGCCAGCAGCACGTAGAAGATCACGCCGACGCCGGCGATCGACTTGCTTTCGAATGCGCAGCCCGGCTGGTTCGGATTGACGATCACGTCGGCATCGGGCAGCAGCACCTCGCCGCCGACGCCGATCGCCGGCAAGTGGTGGTCGGTCACCAGCACCTGCATGCCGAGCGCGCGGGCGTGGGTCACGCCGTCGTGGCTGGCGATGCCGTTGTCCACCGTGATCAGCAGCGTCGGTGCGTGTTGGCGCGTGAGCTCGACGATGGTCGGCGTGAGGCCGTAGCCGTGCACGCGGCGGTCGGGCACCACGTAGTGCAGCGTGCCGGGTCGTGCGCCGAGCAGCCGCAGGCCGCGCAGCGCCACGGCGCAGGCGGTGGCGCCATCGCAGTCGTAGTCGGCGACGATGCAGATGCGCCCGCCGGCCTCGATCGTGCGGTCGAGCAGCAGCGCGGCGTCGCGCACGCCCTTCAGCGTGGCCGGTGCCAGCAGGCGCGCGGCGTCGTCGCTCAACTCGTCGATCGAGCGCACGCCGCGCCCGGCATACAGGCGCGCCAGCAGCGGATGAACGCCGGCGGCCTCGAGCGCATGGCACAGGCGCGGCGGTGCGTCGCGTTCGATCAGCAGCGGCCCGAGCACGGCGTTCACAGCGCTTCCAGCACGCGGTGCGCCGGCGCACGCTGCCACAACGACCGCATGCGTTGCCATGCCGAGGCGTGCTGCAGCGTGAACGGTCGGGTGTGGCGTTCACCGGCCAAGGTGAGCATGGCGCCATCCTGCCGGTGCAGCAACGCAGCGATCGGTCCGGCATCGAGCGCCTGCCACGCCTCGGCCCACGCGGCCCAGTCCTCACCGAGCGCCGGGCCGCGCAGGCTTTCGTCGATCAGCGGGTTCGACAGCGTGGGCGGTGCGCGGCGCGCCGCAGCCGCTCAGCCATACCGAGTTGATGCTCGACAAGCTCTGCGTTTCGCGCCGCGCATTGACCGGGTGCGTGTGCAGCAGCATCTGCGTTTCGCTCTGCAGGCGCGGCCACAGGTGTCCGACCGGCGCATCGGTGATCCACGGGTCGATGTTGCGGCCGATCACCCGGTCGAGCGACGCGGTGGGCCACTCGGCCAGGCTGTCGTGCACCAGGTACCAGCGCAGCGGGCTGCCCCAGTGCAGTTCGAAGCCAACGTCGGCGAACAGCGGCTGCAGCGCGTCGAACAGAGCGCGTGCGTCCGCCGCGTCGAGGTCGAGGGCGTCGGGATCGGTCATCGTCACCTGCTCGGTGCCCAGGTGCAGGTGCACCGGCGTCAACAAGCCGACAGGCCGTTCGCCGGTGGCGATGCCATCCAGCGCAGCGGCTCGTGCGGCAAAGGGCAGGCGCCCGTCCGTTGCCGGCCAACCCAGGGCCCGTGCCAAGGCCACCTCGTGCGGCGCCGACAGCGAACGTTCATCGCCTGCGGTCGCTGCGCCGGGCTGCGCGCGGGCGAGCAGCTTCTCGAGCGATGGCAGCGACAGCGACTGCGCGGTGTGGCGGCCGGCTTCGGACAGCACGCCGGCAAATGGAACGATCAGGTGCATGGGCAGCGCGATTATCGGTGCGTCGATGACGCGCTTGCGTGCCTGCTAGCATCGGCCGAATGCATTCGCCCCCACGCTCGCTGCGCTCGCTGCCCCCCGAGGGGGCGTGTCAGCGGCTTCGGGCGGCCGGGCGCCGCCGACAATGAACTGGCCCTTCGAGTGGCAGCTCGGCTGGCGCTACACCCGTGCCGGCCGCGCCGGCCGCCGCAACGGATTCATCTCCTTCATCTCCGGCGTGTCGATGCTCGGCATCGCGCTCGGCGTGGCGGCGTTGATCATCGTGCTGTCGGTGATGAACGGCTTCCAGAAGGAAGTGACCGACCGCATGCTGAGCGTGGTTCCTCACGTGGAGGTGCTCGATGCCCACGGCGGGGCGCTGGCCGACTGGAAGGCCACGGCGGCGAAGGCACGCGAGAACCGGGCGGTGGTCGCGGTGGCGCCGTTCATCGCCAGCCAGTCGTTGCTGGCGCGCGGTGACACGCTGCGCGGCGCGCTGGTGCGCGGCATCCTGCCGGAAGAAGAGGTGCGCATCACCGAACTGGCCTCGCGGCTGCGCGACACCACGCTGCAGACGCTGCAACCCGGGGCCTGGCAGATCGTGCTCGGCTCGGAGCTCGCGCGCCAGCTCGGCGTGCGCGCCGGCGATCCGGTGACGCTGGTGGCGCCGAGCGGCCAGGTGACGCCGGCCGGCGTGCTGCCGCGGCTCAAGACCTTCGTCGTTGCCGGCACCTTCGAGGCGGGCCACCACGAATACGACAGCGCGTTGGCATGGATCCATCTGGAGGATGCGCAGCGGCTGTACCGGTTGGAAGGCCCGGGCGGTGTGCAGTTGAAGCTGACCGATCTGTACGCCGCGCGCCGCGTCGCGCAGGAGCTCGCGGCGAGCCTGGGGCCGGAGGTGAGCGTGCGCGACTGGACGCGCACCAACCGCAACTGGTTCGATGCGGTGCAGATCGAGAAGCGCCTGATGGCCATCATCCTCACGCTGATCGTCGCGGTGGCGGCATTCAACCTGGTGTCGACCTTGGTGATGACGGTCACCGACAAGCAGGCCGACATCGCGATCCTGCGCACGTTGGGCGCCAGCCCACGCTCGGTGATGGGCGTGTTCGTCGTGCAGGGTGCCGCGGCCGGCGTGTTGGGCACGATCGGCGGCGCGGTGCTCGGCGTGGTCGTCGCGTTCAACATCGACGTGGTCGTGCCGGCCATCGAGCGGGCGCTCGGCATCGCATTCCTGCCGGGCAACATCTACCTGATCAGCCGCATGCCGAGCGACCCGCGCTGGGCCGACATCGTGCCGATCACCATCGTGGCGCTGATCCTCGCTTTCGTGGCCACGCTGTACCCGAGCTGGCGTGCCGCCAAGGTGAACCCCGCCGAGGCGCTGCGGTATGAGTGATGTGGTGCTGAAGGCAGACCGGGCTGCACAAACGCTTTCGCGAAGGCAGCGGCAAGGAGGCCCTCGACGTCACCGTGTTCAGCGACTTGAACCTGGAAGTCAGGCGCGCGCAGACCTTGGCGGTGGTCGGTGCCTCGGGTTCCGGCAAGAGCACGCTGCTGCACCTGCTGGGCGGCCTGGACCATCCGACGTCGGGCCGCGTGGAGCTGATGGGCCGTGACTTCGCGACGATGGACGCGGCCGAGCAGGGGCGCTGGCGCAACCGGCACCTGGGCTTCGTCTACCAGTTCCACCACCTGCTGCCGGAATTCAGCGCGCTCGACAACGTGGCCATGCCGCTGCGCATCCGGCGCGAATCGGTGCAGGCATCGCGCGATGCCGCGCAGGCGATGCTGGGCCGCGTCGGGCTTTCGGCGCGCGTGCTGCATCGGCCGGCGCAGCTGTCGGGGGGCGAACGCCAGCGCGTGGCGATCGCGCGGGCGCTGGTCACCAAGCCGAGCTGCGTGTTGGCCGACGAGCCCACCGGCAACCTCGACCGCCACACCGCGCAGACGGTGTTCGAGCTGATGCTGCATCTGGCGCGCGAGGACGGCACGGCCTTCATCGTGGTCACGCACGACATGCACCTGGCCGAACGCTGCGGCCAACAGCTGCAGCTGGGCCAGTAGATCGGTCGCGATGCAAGCCTGGCCCTTCGAATGGCAAGTCGGCTGGCGTTACCTGCGCGCCGGCCGCGGTGGTCGCAGCAACCGATTCATCTCGTTCATCTCCGGCGTGTCGATGCTCGGCATCGCACTCGGCGTGGCGGCGCTGATCGTCGTGCTGTCGGTGGTCAACGGCTTTCAGCGCGAGGTGCGCGCGCGCATGCTCGATGTGATCCCGCACGTGCAGGTCGACGCCGCGGCGATCGGCACCGACTGGCGCGCACTCGCGCAGCAGGTGCAGCGCCTCGATGGCGTGGAGGCGGTCGCGCCGGTGGTGATCGCGCGCGGGTTGCTGGGGCGCGGCGAAGCGTTGCGCGGGGTGGTGCTGCGCGGCGTGTCACCGCTCGACGAACCCAAGGTGGTGCCGTTGGCCGAGCGCTTGCGCAACGGGCCGCTGCAAGCGCTCCAGCCCGGCGCGCGCCAGATCGTGCTCGGTTCGGAACTCGCACGCGAGCTGCAGGTGAAAGTCGGTGATGCGGTGGTCGTGGTCTCGGGTGCCGGCGCGGCGAACGCGGAATCGTCGCTGCCGCGCCACTACGGGTTCACCGTGGCCGGCGTGTTCGACAGCGGGCACCACGAGTACGACAGCACGCTTGCGCTGCTGCACATCGACGAGGCGCTTCAGCTCGCGCACCTGCCGCATGCCGAGGCGTTGTCGGTGCGGCTGCGCGATGCACGGGCTGCACCGCAATGGGCGCGATCGCTGTCGGAGCGGCTCGATCCGCGCGTGGCGGTGTACGACTGGACGCGCGCCAACCGCATCTGGTTTGCCGCGGTGGCGCAGCAAAAGCGCATGCTCGGCCTGATCCTGGCGCTGATCATCGCGGTGGCGGCGTTCAATCTGGTGGCCACGCTGGTGATGACGGTGACCGACAAGCGCGCCGACATCGCGATCCTGCGCACGCTCGGCGCCAGCCCGCTGTCGGTGATGGCGATCTTCGTCGTGCAGGGTGCGCTCGCCGGGCTCGTCGGCACGCTGGCCGGCGTGCTGCTCGGACTGACGATCGCGCTCAACATCGAGTCCATCGTGCCGGCCATCGAGCGGCTGCTGGGCACGCAGCTGCTGCCGGGCAACGTCTACCTGATCAGCCAGATGCCGAGCGATCCGCAGATGGGCGACATCGTGCCGGTGGCGCTGGTGTCGATCGGCCTGGCCTTGCTGGCCACGCTGTACCCGAGCTGGCGCGCCAGCCGCGTGGATCCGGCGCAGGCGCTGCGCTACGACTGAGCGGCAGCCTCAGTCGCGCTTCTCGAGCTTCATCACGTTGGAGTCGCGCCGCATCGAGAAACGGCTCAGGAACGAGTTGCCGAGCAGGATGAACGGCATCTCCGCCGGCAGAATCATCGCGTTGACGCCGAACACCTCGACGTCGCCGATCCGCACCGAGGTCAGCGAGACGCCGTGGGTGGTGACGACGCCTGCCGCGGTGTGACCCATCCCGGGCTGGCCCTTCTTCCAATCGATGCCCAGGCGATCGGCCTCTTGGCGGCCCATGGCCACCACGGTGGCGCCGGTGTCGACCATGAACTGCACCGGCTTGCCGTTGATCTGCCCGCTGGTGACGAAATGGCCGCCGGGACCGGCCGCGATCAGGATCTCGCGCCCGGTTGCGCCGCCACCACCGCCGCCGCCGACGCTGGCCGGTGCGCCGCCGATCGCCACCAGCAGCGACTTGCCGCCGACCTCGACCTCGGCCTGGCCGGGCATCACGCGCTTCAGCGTCACGCCTTTGACGGTGCTGCCGACCGCCAGCGTGTGCGGCGCGCCATTGATCATCAACAGCGCCTTGCTGTCGCCGATGCTGCCCGCCATCGACACCGTCTGCGCCGCAACGCCGAGCGGTGAAGCGATGGCGAGCGATGCGATGAACTGGCGGCGTCGCATGCCCATGGGCCTCCCTGTGGCTCAGTCGCGAAAGTTCTTGAAGCCGAGCGGCAATTCGCCGGCCTCGCGGCGCAGCAACTGCATCGCTGCCTGCAGCTCGTCTTTCTTGGCGCCGCTCACGCGCAGCGTGTCGCCCTGGATCGACGCCTGCACCTTCAGCTTGTGCTGCTTGATCACCTGCTGCAGCCGCTTGGCGTCTTCGCCGCCGATGCCCGACTTGATCGGCACAGTCTGGCGCCAGGTGTCGCCGCCGGCTTTCTCGAGGTCGGCGCTGAAATCGACGAAACGCGCATCGACGTTGCGCTTGGCCAGCTTGGCCAGCACGATGTCGCGCACCTGGCCGATCTGAAAGTCGCTGTCACCGACCAGCGTGAGCGCATCGTCGTCGTATTCGACGGCGGCTTTGGTACCCTTGAAATCGAAGCGCGTGCCAATCTCGCGCACGCATTGGTCGATGGCGTTGCGCAGCTCGACACGATTGGGCTCGACGACGGCATCGAAGCTGGGCATGGGCGTTCAAATCAGCAGCGGATCGGTGAAAATTCTGCCATGTCCCCAGGCATCAACCATGTGTCGATCGAACGCGGGGTGGCCTTGCGTGCATACAACACGTTCGGCCTGCCAGCGATTGCACACACGCTGGTGCGCGTGACCAGCGATGCCGACGTGCGCCGTGTGGTCGACCATCCCGAACTCGGCCGCGCGAAGAAGCTGATCCTCGGCGCGGGCAGCAACCTGATCCTGTCGCGCGACCCCGACTGTGTGGTGGTTCGTGTCGAGATCATGGGTCGGCGCGTGGTGTCGGAAGACGACCAGGCCATCATCGTCGAAGCCGGCGCGGGCGAGACCTGGCACGACGTGGTGGCGTGGTCGCTGCAGCAAGGCGCGCCAGGGCTGGAAAACCTGGCGCTGATCCCGGGCACGGTCGGCGCCGCGCCGGTGCAGAACATCGGCGCCTACGGTGTCGACTTGAAGGACCGCTTCCATTCGCTCGACGCGGTCGACCTCGTCACCGGTCGCGGCGTGACGCTCGATGCCAGGGCCTGCCGCTTCGGCTACCGCGACAGCGTGTTCAAGCACACCGGCTTCGGCGGGCTGGCCGGCAAGAGCCTGATCACGCGCGTGCGCATGCGCCTGCCGCGGCGCTGGGCACCGGTGCTCGGGTATCTCGATCTCGAGCGCAAGGTGGCGGAGACCGGCAACCCATCGCCCGACGCGCAGACGGTGTTCGATTGGGTGTGCACGATCCGGCGCAACAAGCTGCCCGACCCGCGCGAAATCGGCAACGTGGGCAGCTTCTTCAAGAATCCGGTGGTCAGCGCGGAACAGTGCAGGGACATCATCGCGCGTGACCCGCACATCGTGCACTACCCGCTCTCCGATGGCAGCTACAAGCTCGCTGCCGGCTGGCTGATCGATGCCTGCGGCTGGAAGGGCAAGTCGATCGGCCGCGCGGCGGTCTACGACAAGCAGGCTCTGGTGCTGGTGAACCGCGGCGGTGCCAGCGGCGCCGAGGTGCTGATGCTGGCACGCGCGATCCAGGAGAGCGTCTACGGCCGCTTCGGCATCCGACTGGAGCCCGAGCCGGTGGTGGTGTAGCTCAGTCTTGCAGGGCCGGTTCGGTCGCGCACAGCGCGCGTGTGGCGGCCAGCGTTTCGTCGAAGCGCTGCAACGCGAGCGCGAGCTGGCCTGCATTGCTGGTGGCGCCGCCGCTCAATCGATCGGCGGCGTCGGCGAGGGCGCGCAAGCCCAGATTGAGCGCGGCGCCTTTCAGGCCGTGCGACAGGCGGCGCAGTTCGTCGGTATCGGCCTCGCGCAGGGCGCGGCGCATGCGTTCGGTGGCGTCGCCCGCCTGGCTCAACATCGATTCGTACAGACGTGCCGTTTCGGCACGGGGCATCAGCTCGACCAGGCGCGCGAGCACCTCGGCGTCGAGCAACGCCGCAGTGCCGCCCGGTGCAGGTTCGCGCGCGGGTTCGGGGCGCGCGCCAGGATCGCTGCCGAAATGGCGCTGGAACAGCGCCTCGAGCTCGGGCAGGCCGAGCGGCTTGACCAACACGTCGTCCATGCCCACCGCGAGACAGCGCGTGCGCGTGTCGGCGTAGGCATCGGCGGTGAGCGCCACGATCGGCAGCTGAGCAGCCGGTGTGCCGAGCGCTCGGACCGCGCCCGGTGGCATCGATGCCGTCCATCACCGGCATGTGAACGTCCATCAGCACGATGTCGAAGCGATGCTCCTGCACCGCTTGCAGCGCCTCCAGGCCGTTCTCGACGAAGTGCGCGCTGTGTCCCATGCGTTCGAGCAGCGCGCCGATGTACAGCCGATTGACCGCGTTGTCTTCGGCCACCAGCACGTGGCGCGTTTGGGGTGCGGCGGCGGCTTGTTGGGGCGGCGCGCTCGGCACTTCGATCAACGCCGACGGCGGCACGCGCATCGGCACGCGCACGCGGAACGTGCTGCCCAGACCCGGGGTGCTTTCCACCGCGATGTCGCCGCCCATCAAGCGCGTGAGTCGCTGGGCAATCTCCAGGCCGAGACCCGTGCCCTGCCGCATCGCGCCGGGGCGCGTCGGGCTGCGCTCCATCACGAGCCGCCGTTCGAACAGACGGCTCAGCGTGTCGGCGTCCATGCCGACCCCGGTGTCGGCGACTTCGATCTCCAGCATGGCCTCGCGCTCGCCCTGCGGGGCCACGCGACGGCAGCGCAACGCGACGCTGCCGCCGTCGGTGAAGCGGATCGCGTTGGCGACCAGGTTGTAGAGCACCTGTCGCACGCGCGTGCCGTCGAGCTGCAGACGTGGCGGCAACGAGCTGTCGATCTGCGCGCTCAGCTGCAAGCCTTTCGCGCTGGCGGGTGCCCGCATCAGGCGCTCGACTTCGCGCACCAGGGCGGCCAGGTCGACCTCGCGCACGTCGAGCGTCAACGCACCCGACTCGAGCTTGGACAGGTCGACGATGTCGTTGAGCAGGCTCAACAGATGGTCGGCCGAGTCGACCGCGGTGCGCAGCAACTCCTGCTGGTGCTGTTCGAGCTTGGTCTCGCGCAGCAGCGTGAGCATGCCCAGCATGCCGTGAAACGGCGTGCGGATGGCGTGGCTCATGTTGGTCAGGAACTCGCTCTTCACCTGGCTGGCGCGCAGCGCCTGTTCGCGGGCGTCGTGCAGCCGGTTGGCCATGGCCTCCATGGCGCGCCGGCTTTCGTCGAGCTGGCGCATGCGGCGCAGCGCCAGGAAACCGAACACGCCCACCAGCGCCGACAGGAACGCGGTCAGCGCCAGGCCGATGCGGTTGTGCTGCGCCAGCGTGTCGTTGCGCGCCGTGACCTGCTCGGCCACCCGGTGCGCGCCGGCCAGCAGCATCTGGTGGATCGGCTCGTCGAGTGCCTCGAGGTCGATCAGGAGTGCGTGCATCGACGCGTTGCTGAACGGTGCCTGTGCGTTCTGGCCGAGGTACAAGTCGCCGCGGTCGACGAAGTCGCGCAGCGCGCGCTGGGCGGCGCCGTACTCCGGGCTGTCCGACAGCACGCGCTGCGCGCGATCGGTCTGCACCAGGCCGATGCGGCTGACGAAGATGTCGTAGCGCAACTGCAGCTGTTCGCGTGCACGCACAGGATCGCCGGCGGCCTGGCGCCACCGTTCGCGCAGGCGCAGGTATTCGGTCTCGAGCTGGAACAGGTTGAGCACCAGGTAATCGTCCTGGCCCTTCACCGCCTGGTTGAGCAGCGCGTACTGGCGCGCCTGCACGAAGAAGGCCGCCAGCAGCGACAGGATCAACACCGCGCCGGTGACGACGAACCAGCCCGACAGCGGCGACGTCGGCGCGCCTACACCACGTCGATCGTCTTGAGTTGCCATACCGAGCGGCTGTAGTACAGGGCGTTGCGCAGCGTCGGGTCGCTGTCGAACGGGTAGATCATGAACAGCGGGCCCTTGTCGCGAACCGTGATCGGCCGTTCGTCGATCAAGCGTGCAAGCACCACGTCGAAGCGCCGTGCGTCCTCGACGGGGATGTCGATCCGGTAGTCGTTGAGTGCCGACACGCGCAGCGTCGTGCCGTGTGCGCCCGCCAGCGACAGCAGGTCGCGCAACAACGGACCGGTGAACTTGCGCGCATCCTTGAACCACGGCGTCTTGGTGCTGAAGCTGTGCTGCGCCACGCCCTCGAGCATCGCCATATCGAACACGGCACTGTCGCCTCGATTGGTGCGCTTGAGTTTGCCGCGCAAGGTCAGCACCGGGCTGCCGCTCGGTTCGGCGAGCGGTTGGCCGCGCGCGCCCGCGCAGGCCCAGGCCATCGCGGCCAGAACCAGGCCACGGCGTGCGACCCCCTCCGTGCGCACCATCAGCCGCCGGCTCCCGCGACTGCGCCGAGTCGCAACAAGCGCAACAGGCGGTTGGTCGGCGCGCCAGCGTTGCGCTGTCGACATGCGGGCGATGCGCCGCGGAGGAGGGCACCGGGGGTGCAACAGGCGTTGGAAATGCGAACAGGGCTCAACGAGGGCACCGAGATGCTGAGGGCCTGGATTTTAGGCCTGTCGCCATGGCGCGCCCTGCGGGGTGGCCGCTGGCGACAGCGACCGCGAATCCGGTCACGAACACACGCTTGCATTGGTGCAACACACAAAACCGCTGGGCTAATCTCATCGCGTGATGTCCGTCCAGTCCCCCTCGTTGCCGGCGGTGCCGAACACGCCCGGCACCGATGCCGCCAATGCGCTGCCGGCAGGCCATCGCCTGCACGAATTCGAGCTGCGCGGGGTCATCGGCGTGGGTGGCTTCGGCATCGTGTACCGCGCGTTCGACCATTCCCTGGAGCGCGACGTCGCGATCAAGGAGTACCTGCCGGCCGCGCTGGCGGGTCGCAGCGGCAAGCAGCAGGTGTCGCTGCTGTCGGCGTCGCACTCCGAGACCTTCGCGCTCGGCATGAGCTCGTTCGTCAACGAAGCCAAGCTGCTGGCGCGCTTCGACCATCCGTCGCTGCTCAAGGTGCATCGCTTCTGGGAAGACAACGGCACCGCCTACATGGTGATGCCGCTGTACCGCGGCGTCACGCTGCGGCAGTTGCGCCTGAACACGCAGCGCTGCCCGGACGGCGAGTGGTTGCTGCGCCTGACCGATCAACTCCTCGGCGCGCTCGACCTGATGCACAAGGAGGGTGTGTTCCATCGCGACATCGCACCCGACAACGTGATCGTGGCCGACGATGCGCCGGCGGTGCTGCTCGACTTCGGCGCGGCGCGCCGCGTGATCAGCGACCGCAGCCAGACGCTCACCGCGATCCTGAAGCCGAGTTATGCGCCGCTGGAGCAATACGCCGAATCGCAGGGCATGCGGCAAGGACCGTGGACCGACTTCTACGCGCTGGGCGCGACGCTGCACTACCTCATCGCCGGCAAGCCGCCGGTGCCGGCGACCGCGCGCGCGCTGAGCGACGACCAGCCGCGACTGGCCGGTTCGAGCTTTGGCAACGTACCCGACCTGTTGCTGCAGGTGGTGGACTGGATGCTGGCGCCGCGTCCGCACGACCGGCCGCAAAATGTGGCCGAACTGCGGGCCGCGCTCACCGGTCACCTGGCGGTGCCGCAGCGCGAGCGGCCGGCGAGCGAGCAGTCCTGGCAGACCACGGTGGTGCAATCGAGTGCGGCGCCCGCACGCGCACCATCGAACGCATTCGAACCGGCTGCGCCGCCGGCAACGCGCCGTCGCCGCGTGGTCCGCGGCGTGCCGCTATGGGGCACGGCGGTGGCGATGGCCATCACCGCCGCGCTCGGCGCTTGGTGGGCATCCAATTGGGACGATGCACCGGCGGAGAAGGCCGAGCCGATGGCGGCATCCCATGCCGCGCCGCCGGTCGCCGTTGCGGCTGCGCCGGTGCCGGCGGCACCCACGGTTGACAACCCGACGGTGGACTCAACGACCGCTCGGCCTGCCGTCGATGCCGCATCGGCTCGCGACGATGCAGCGGCCGGCAAGCTGCCTGCCGAAGCCCCTCCTGGGCGCCGCGCGCGCGGACCAGCCCCAGCCCCGAACAGCGCGCGGCCGATCAGCGCTCGACTGCGCAGCGTGTTGCGGAGCAGCGCGCCGTTCGCCCGCGCTGACGCACCGGCGGCACCCCCGGCCACGACGGTTGCCCACAACCCCCCGCCGGCCGCAGCGCCCGCGACGCACGCGCGCCACCGGCACGTCCGCGCAGGCGCCGGTCACGGTGGCCGTGGTCACGCGCAACCCGCGCGAACAATGCGCCGGACGCCACCTGGTGGCGATGCACCGCTGCCTGGTCCGCGAATGCGAGAAAGCCGAGTTCCAGGCGCATCGCGAATGCCAGCGCGTGCGCGACATCGAAACGCGCACGCGCAACACACTCGGCGGCTGAGTCGACAGAGCACAGCCCGCTGCGGTCTCCGACGCGACAACACGGGTTCCACACGATGCGGTGATCACGCCCATCGGGTACACCATCGGTCGAGCGAAATCTCCCTCCCGTTCGAGCCGATGACCATCGACCTGCGCCAACCCCACCACAAGATCTGGCCCGCGCGTTTGCCGCGCGAACTGGTGCTGCCCGAGACCTCGCTGTGGTTCAACACCGAGGTGGTGGCCCAGCGCTATCCGAACAAGCCGGCCTACCTGTTTTTCGGCCAGGCACTCACCTTCAAGCAGTTGCACGAGCAGGCCAGCGCGCTCGCGGGCTGGTTGCAAGCGCATGGCGTGGCGCGCGGCGACCGGGTGATCGTGTTCATGCAGAACTGCCCTCAGTTCTCGGTGGCGGTGCAGGGCATCCTGCGCGCCGATGCGGTGGTGGTGCCGGTCAATCCGATGAACAAGTCCGACGAGTTCGGCCACTACATCAGCGACTCCGGCGCGCGCATCGTGATCACCACAGCCGATCTGGCGGGCATCGTGGCGCAGGCCGATGCCAACGTGCCGGCGGCGCAGCGGTTGCACGAGTTGCTCGTCACGCACTTCACCGATGCGATGCCGGCCGCGCTCGACCCCGACGAATCGCCGACGCCGGCGATGCTGCAATGGCTGCGCGCCGCGCCCGAGCTGCCGCCGAGCGCCACCTCGTGGCGCAGCGCGCTGTCGGGCGGCCTCAAGCCGCGGCCCCACGAGAGCGGCCCCGACGACATGGCGGTGCTGCCGTACACCTCGGGCACCACCGGCCTGCCCAAGGGCTGCATCCACACGCACCGCACGGTGATGCACAACGTGGCCGGCGGCGGACAGTGGGGCCACTCGGGCCCCGAGACCGTCACGCTGGGTGTCGTGCCGATGTTCCACATCACCGGCTTCATCTACTACGCGCTCGGCCCGCTGGCCAGCGGCGCCACGGTGGTGTTGATGCCGCGTTGGGATCGCGAGTTGGCGGCGCGCCTGATCGCGCGCCACAAGGTGTCGCATTGGACCTGCATCCCGACGATGATCATCGACCTGTTCGCCAGTCCGAACGTCGCGAGCTTCGACCTGGCGAGCCTGCGCTACCTGTCGGGTGGCGGCGCTGCGATGCCGCATGCGGTGGCCGAGCGCCTGAAGCGCGACTTCCACATCACGTTCGCCGAGGGCTATGGCCTTACAGAAACGGCTGCGCCCACGCACTCCAATCTGCCCGAGCGCGCCAAGTTGCAATGCCTGGGCATTCCGATCTTCGGTGTCGACTCGCGCGTGATCGACCCCGACACGCTGCAGCAGATGCCGATCGGCGAGACCGGCGAGATCGTGAGCCACGGGCCGATGATCTTCAAGGGCTACTGGGGTCACCCCGAGGCGACGAAAGCGCGTTCATCGAGATCGACGGCAAGTCGTTCTTCCGCACGGGCGACCTCGGCCGCATGGACGAAGAGGGCTATTTCTTCATCACCGACCGCCTGAAGCGAATGATCAACGCCAGCGGCTTCAAGGTCTGGCCGGCCGAGGTCGAGGCGCTCTTGTACCGCCACCCCGCCGTGCAGGAGGCCTGCATCATCGCGCGCGCGCGACGCCTACCGCGGCGAGACGGTGAAGGCGGTGGTGGTGTTGCGGCCCGATGCCAAGGGCAAGACCAGTGCCGACGACATCGTCAGCTGGTCGCGCGAGCACATGGCGGCGTACAAGGTGCCCAAGCTCGTGCAGTTCGTCGACGCGTTGCCGAAGTCCGGCTCCGGCAAGGTGATGTGGCGCCTCCTGCAGGAGCAGGAAAACGCTGCGCCGAAGGCTGTCGCCTGAACCGGCGTTAGAAGCTCGATCCCGGCTGCTTCAGGAACTCGATCTCATCGGGCGTGCTGGCGCGGCCGAGCGCCGCGTTGCGGTGCGGAAAGCGCCCGAAGCGCGCAACGATCTCGTGGTGGCGCTGCGCCCAGTCGAGCAGCTGGCCGACTCGGGCGCGTCGCGCTCGAGTTGTGCGAACAGCCGCAGCGCATCGTTCTGCGCGCCGAGGTCCTCGGCGTGCTCGAACGGCAGGTAGACAAACTGGCGCTGCACGCCCGGCAGTGTGCGGTCGACGCCAGCGTCCACCAGCGCGCGCGCCGCGGCCAGCGCGCGGGCGTCGCCGGCGAAGGCCTGTGCGCTGCCGCGATACACGTTGCGCGTGAATTGATCGAGCACCAGGATCTGCGCCACCGCGCCTTCCGGCTTGGCCGCCCACGCCCGCAGGTCGCCCGCGATCGCACGCGGGATCAACATGCCGAATCGATTGCGAATCTGCTCGTCGAAGGCGTCGCTCTTCTCGAACCACTGCCGGCGCGGGCTGTCACGCCCGCGATCGCCGTGCGCGGCCGAACCAGAAATCCATCACTGCCAGGGCATCGCGTTCCATCAGTGAGCCTCCAGCAGATCTCGTGTCTCGGGATGGCGGCGCATGTAGCTCGACACGTAGCTGCAGGCGGGGCGCACCTTGATGCCGTGCGCGCGCGCATGGTCGAGCGCGGCTTTCACCACCCGCGCCGCGTGGCCGCGGCCCTGCAGGTTCGACGGCACTTCGGTGTGGGTGAGCCACATCACGCCGTCGATCAGGCGGTACTGGGCGATGCACAGCTGGCCCTGCACGCGCATCTCGAAACGCGAGGCCGCCGCGTTGTGCACGGCGGTATCGCCACTCACGTTCTCAGTTGCTGCCATAGGAAGCTGAACTCCAGCGCCAGCATGTCGGCGCGCTGCGCGTTGTCGGCGGCGCCGCCGTGGCCGCCTTCGATGTTCTCGTAGTACAGCACGTCGTGCCCCTGCTCGAGCATGCGCGCCGCCATCTTGCGCGCGTGGCCGGGATGCACACGATCGTCGCGCGTCGCTGGTGGTGAACAGCACGTGCGGCAGCTTCTGTTCGGCGCGCACGTTCTGGTACGGGCTGTAGGGCGCGATCAAGGCCCACTCGTCGGGGTTGTCGGGGTCGCCGTACTCGGCCATCCACGATGCGCCGGCCAGCAAGCGGTGGTAGCGCCGCATGTCCAGCAGCGGCACCTGGCAGACCACCGCGTTGAACAGCTCGGGGCGTTGCAGCATCACCGCGCCGACCAGCAGCCCGCCGTTGCTGCCGCCCTGCGATGCCCAGCCGGCGCGGGCGTGTGATGCCGCGCGCGATCAGGTCTTCGGCCACCGCGATGAAGTCGTCGTAGCTGCGCTGCTTGAGCGCGCCCACGGCTGCCTGGTGCCAGGCTGGTCCGTACTCGCCGCCGCCGCGGATGTTGGCCACCACCAGCACGCCGCCGCGTTCGTACCACGCCGCGCCGAACGCGCCCGAGTACCACGGCTGCTGCGACACCTCGAACCCGCCGTAGCCGTACAGCAGCGTCGGGTTGGTGCCGTCGGCCTTGGCGCCCGCGGGCCAGACCACGAAGTACGGCACGCGCGTGCCGTCTTTCGAGTGGCGAAGTGCTGCTCGACGCGCATGCCGACGGCGTCGAAGAAGCGCGGGCGTGCCTTCAGACGTTTGCTGCGCGTCGCTGCCGGTGGCGGCCAGCACCAGCGAGTCGGGTGTGAGGAAGTCGGCTGTAGCTCGAGCCAGTACGCTTCGGCCAGTGGGTCGGCTTCGATCATCGGGTCGTGCAAGGCGGCCACTCCGATGCGTGCCGGGGAACGGTGCGCGACATGTCGCGCCGCTGCCAGCGGCCATCTTCGACGCGCCATTCCTCAAGGCGGCTCGCGACGTCTTGCAGCATGTCGAGCACGACGTGCGTGCGCGTGGTGGTGTAACCCGCCAGCGAGCGCGTCGCCGTGGGGATGAACAGCGGCGTGAGCTGCGCTGCGCCGGCTCGGTAGGCCGCCGCGTCGGCGACCAGCAGCGAGCCGCGCGGCATGGGTGTGCGCCAGCCACGGTCCAGTCGCTGCGCAACTCGATCAGCACGTGGTCGCGCCAGAAGCTCAGGCGCGCGTCGTCGGGCTTGTCGATCGCGACCAGCCCTGCGCCCAGCCAGCGCCACGTGCGCGAGTTGTAGAAGTCGAGCGAACGGCCGACGAAGGTGCGCTCGTAGCCCGGCGTGCGATCGATCGTGGAACCACGCCGACACGTCGTGCGCCTCGCCTTCGAACACCGTGGTGGCGCTGCGCCAGCGGCTGCGCCGCGGCGCCAGCGCTTGACCACGCGCGGATAGCCGGAGTCGGTGAGCGAGCCGGGGCCGAAATCGGTGCCCACGCAGCACGGTGTCGCCGTCGAGCCAGCCGATCTCGCACTTGGCTTCGGGCAACACGAACCCGTCGGCGACGAACCGGCGGTGCGGGGATGTCGAACTCGCGCACCACCACCGCGTCGGCGCCGCCGCGCGACAACTTGACCAGCGCAGCGCTCATCCAGCGGGCGCAGCACCACGGCGCCGCCCCAGACCCAGTTCTCGTGCTCGGCGCGGCCGAGCGCATCGACATCGAGCAGCGTGTCCCAGCGCGGCTCGGCCTTGCGGAACTCGTCCAGCGTCGTGCGCCGCCACACGCCGCGCGGGTTGTCGGCGTCTTGCCACAGGTTGTACAGCCAGTCGCCGCGCCGTGTCACGTGCGGGGATGCGGTCGCGCGAGTCGAGCACCGCGCGAATGCGCTCGCGCAGAGCGACGAAGTCCGGCTGCGCTTCGAGCACCCGCCGCGGCCTGTGCGTTGCGCTCGCGCACCCAGGCCAGCGCAGCCTCGCCTTGCACCTCTTCGAGCCACAAGTGGGGATCGGGGATTTCGCCATCGGCGTTCATGCGGTGCAGGGTAACAAACGTGTTGTTTCCTGACGCTGCGCAAGGAGTTGCATCGCGCATCTGGAGTTCGGCGCTGGCGCCCCCATTTCGAGCGGGGGTACTGCAGACCTCATGGGGCGACCGCGGTGGCATGATCGTGTCGCCCCTTCGCTTCGACTTCGTTCATGGATGCACCGCTCAATCCACTGCTGACCGTTTGGGATGCGCCGTTCGGCCTTCCGCCCTTCGAGTCGGTGCGACCCGAACACTTCAAGCCGGCGTTCGAGCGCAGCATGCGCGAACACCGCGAGGAGTTGCAGCACATCGGCACGCAGAGCGAGCCACCGACCTTCGACAACACGATGGCACGCTTCGACGCCTCGGGCCGCCTGCTGTCGCGCGTGGAAGCGTTGTTCCACAACCTGGCTGCATCGGCAACCAGCGATGCATTGCAGGCGGTGCAGCGTGAGATGGCGGCGCCGCTGGCCGCGCACTGGAGCGCGGTCTACATGGATGCGGCGCTGTTCGCACGCATCGACGCGTTGCATGCGCGGCGCGATCAGTTGAGTTTGAGTGCCGAGCAGCATCGACTGCTCGAGCGCGTGCACCTCGACTTCGTGCGCTCGGGCGCGCGGCTGGCCGGAGCGGCACGCGCCCGCTATGCGCAGTTGATGCAGCGGCTGGCCGAGCGGACCACCACGTTCGCGCAGAACGTGCTGCACGACGAAGCGTCGTACTTCCTCAAGCTGCAGGGCGAGGCCGACCTCGAAGGCCTGCCCGACTTTCTGCGCGCCGCCGCGCATCAGGCGGCGACAGAACGTGGCGTCGGCGGCCACGTGATCACGCTGGCGCGTTCGTTGATCGTGCCGTTCCTCACCTTCTCGCGCCGGCGCGACCTGCGCGAGCAGGCGTGGCGGGCCTGGGTCTCGCGCGGCGAGCACGCCGGCGCGCACGACAACCGACCGATCGCACGCGAGATCCTCGCGTTGCGCCACGAGCAGGCGGCGCTGCACGGCCATGCCAGCTATGCCGACTACGCGCTGGCCGACACCATGGCGCGCGAACAGCCGCGGGTGTGGGCGCTGCTCGACGATGTGTGGTCCAAAGCGGTGCCGGCGCTGGAGCGCGAACGCGCCCTGCTGGAGGCCGCGCGCGATGCGCAGGGCGTACGCGATCCGATCGAGCCATGGGATTGGCGCTTCTGGGCCGAGCAGGTGCGGCGCCAGCACTACGCACTCGACGAGGCGCAGCTGAAGTCGTACTTCCCGCTGCCGCGCATGGTGCAGGCCGCTTTCGACTGCGCCGAGCGCCTGTTCGGGCTGCGCTTCACGCCGCGCACCGACGTCACCACCTACCACGCCGACGTGCGGGCCTACGAAGTGAGCGAGGCCAGCGGACGGGTGATCGGCCTGTTCCTGCAGGACAACTTCGCGCGCGCCGGCAAACGCAGCGGTGCGTGGATGAGCGCGCTGCACTGGCAGCACCGCAACGGTTTCGAATCGCGTCCGGTGGTGCTCAACAACAACAATTTCGCCCGCGGCCAGGCCGATGGGCCCACGCTGTTGTCGCTCGACGACGTGCGCACGCTGTTCCACGAGTTCGGCCATGGCCTGCATGGCCTGTTGTCCAACGTCGGCTACGAGCGGCTGTCGGGCACGCAGGTGCTGCGCGACTTCGTCGAGCTGCCATCGCAACTGTTCGAACACTGGATCGACGAGCCTGACGTGCTGAAGCGCCACGCCTGTCACTGGAAGACTGGCGAGGCGATCCCCGATGTGCTGATCGAGCGGGTGCGCGCGGCGCGCCGCTTCGGCCAGGCCTACGAATCGGTGCGCTACACGATCAGCGCCATCGTCGACATGGCCGCCCATGCATCGCTGCAGCCGATCGACGACGTCGTCGCCTTCGAGCAGCGGGTGCTGGCCGAGCGCAACGCACCGGCGGTGGCCGGCCTGAACCACCGGCTGCCGCATTTCCAGCACCTGTTCTCCGGCTCCGGCTACGCGGCGGGCTACTACGTGTACATGTGGGCCGAGGTGCTCGACGCCGATGCCTACGACGCCTTCGTCGAGGCGGGCGATCCGTTCGACGCCGCGGTGGCCGAGCGTGTGCGCCGCTGGATCTACTCCAGCGGCAACAGCGTGGAGCCGGGCGCGGCGTACGAGGCATTCCGCGGGCGCGCTGCCCGCATCGAGCCGATGCTGCGCGAGCGTGGGCTGATCGAAGCCTAGGCCTGCTTGCCGAACAGCGTGTCGAGCGCGCCCAGGAACACGCGAAAGTCCAGCGGCTTGGTCCAGTAGTCGGCAAAGCCGGCGCCGAGCGCAAGCTGGATGTCTTCTGGCATCGCATTGGCCGACAGCGCGATGCACGGAATCGCGGCCGTGCTCGGGTCGGCGCGCAGGCGGCGCAGCACCTCGAGCCCATCGATGTCGGGCAGTTGCATGTCCACCAGAATCAGGTCGGGCTGGTGGTGGCGTGCGCTATCGATGCCGCTGGCGCCGTCATCGGCTTCGTCGAGCGTGAGCTGGCCGCGCTGTGCCACCAGTTCGCGCACGATCAGCGCATTGACCGGGTTGTCTTCGATGTAGAGCAGCCGCCCCGTGCGGCCTGCGGGCGCCGCTGCAGGCTGCGCAGCGCCGGTCGCGCTCGACGGCGCGGCCAGCGGCAGGGTGGCCGCCGACGCGCACGGCAGGCGCACCTCGAACACGCTGCCGACACCCGGCGTGCTCTGCACGTGCACCGTGCCACCCATGCGTTCGACATTGGCCTTGACGATCGCCAGACCGATGCCGGTGCCCTCGATGCCCTTGCGTTCCAGGCCGAGGCGGTTGAACGGCTCGAACACGTGCTGCAGCTGTTCGCCGGCCATGCCGCGACCGGTGTCGTGCACCTGCAGCACGGCCTGTTCGCCGAGCGTGTGCGAATCCACCCGAACTCGGCCGCCGGGGCGGTTGTACTTGATCGCGTTGGTCAGCAGGTTGAGCAGCACCTGGCGCAGGCGCGTGGGGTCGGCCAGCACCGCGTGGCGCAGGTCGCCGCGCTCGAGACGCACGCCGTGCGTGCTGGCCAGTGCCGTCACCATCGGCACCGCGGCGTCGTGCAGCGGGCCGAGTTCGACCACCTGCGGATCGAGGCGGATCTCGCCGGTGTCCAGGCTCGAGAGATCGAGCGCGTCGTTGACCAGCGCCAGCAGATGTTCGCCCGCAGCCTGCACGTGTTGCAGCTGCTCGCGCGCTTCGCCGCGCGCAGGCATCGACTTGTCGGTCAGCAGCAGCTGGGCGAAGCCGAGCACCGCATTGAGCGGCGTGCGCAGTTCGTGGCTCATGCGCGCAAGAAACTGCGATTTCGCGCGGTTCTCGCGCTGCGCGAGCAGGCGCTCCTGGTGCGCCTGCTCGGCCTCGCGCGCATGCGTGATGTCCCAGTTGACGCCGATGCGGCGCAGCTCGACGCCGTGCTCATCGAGGATCGGCAGCGACCGCGACGCGATCCAATGCCATTTGCCATCGGGCCAGCGCACGCGGAACTGCGTGCTGCTCGGTCGCCGCTCGCGCACCGACTCGTCGTATTCGCGCACCATCGCGTCGAGGTCGTCGGGGTGCACCAGGGCCCGCCGCTCGGGCAGCGAGGGACCTTCGGTGCCGCGCGGCTCGAGGCCGCGCAGACGCCACATCTGCTCGTCCCAGGTGCTGCGACCGTTGCGGTTGTCGTACTCCCAGGTCCCCAGGCCGACCGCGCGTGCTGCCAGTGCGGCGCGCTCGTGGGCGTCGCGCAGTGCACGGCCGGCGGCGCGCTGCTCGGTCACGTCGATCAGGCTGCCGAGCATGCTGGTGCCATCGGCGCCTTTCTGGATGCGCACCCGCACCGACACGTCGCGCCGCGCGCCGTCGCGGCGCACGATCTGCATCTCGCCTTGCTGCACGCGGTCCTGCACCTCGGTGGTGATGCGCCGCGCACGTTCACCCATCATCGCGCGGTGTTCGGGCGGGATGTAGTCGTGCAGGTAGGTCGGCAGATCGGGCGCGGACTCACGCGGATCGAGACCATGCAGCGCGTACATCTGCGCGTTCCACACCGCCTCGCCGGTGTCGAGGTTGTACGACCAGATCGCCACACCGGCCACCGAGGCAGCCAGCTCCAGCCGGCGTGTCAGGTCCTGCAGGCGGCGCTGTTCGCGCAGGCGTTCGGTCACGTCGAGCGCCACGCCGATGAAGCCGGTCGCCTGCCCGTTGGCATCGCGCTGGGTGACGCGGCGCGTGAGGATGTCGAGCCAATGGCCGTCGGCGTGTCGGTAGCGCGCCTCCATGTCGGTGGGCATGCTGCTTTGCGTGGCACGCTGCATCGCCGCCTGCACTGCCGGCAGGTCGTCGGGATGGATCATCGCGCGCACCTCGGCCAGCGTGAGGCCGTCGGAGCGCGGCACCATGCCGAGGATGCGCCAGCCCTGGTCGTCGTAGTACAGGCGGTTGTTCGCCAGGTCGTGGCGCCAGATCGCGATGCCACCCAGCTGCAGCGCCAGCTCGAGCTGGGCATGGGTTTCGTCGATGGTCTCGGCCAGGCGCCACACCTCGGTGTCGTCCATGATCACGCCGACCGCGCGCTCGGGCGCACCATCGGCGCCGTTCTTCACGGTCCACTGCGAGTGCAGGCGGCGCAGCACGCCGTCGGCGCCGAGCACGCGAAAGTGCAGCGAGTAGTTGCCCGCCTTGCGCGTCGACTCGAGGAACTGGGTGCCCATGTTCTCGCGATCGTCGGGCACCACGTAGTGGGTGGCGCGCGCAAAGTCGGGCGCGGGCTCGTCGGCCGAGATGCCCCAGAAGCGATGCATGTGCCGGTCCCAGCGGCCCTGCAGCGTGCGCACATCGCGCTCCCACACGCCAAGGCGGCCGAACTGCTGCGCCATGTTGAGCATCTCGTCCAAGCGTTCGGCGCGCCACTCCTGCGTGGCATCCACCACCGTGAGCCAGACGGCGTCGCCGTGGGGTCGCGCCGACACACGCACCGGCCAGGCCGCGTCGTCGGCAGTGCGCAACTGCAGCGCGAGACCATCGATCGGCGTGCCGCGCTCGAACGCTTGCTGCAGCGTCTGCAGGGCTGCTTCTTGCGCGCCCGGCGCGTGGCACAGAGTGATGAGCGGTGCACCGATCACCCGGCTGTGTTCGACTCCGCAGACGTGCAGCAAGATGGCGTTTGCGCCACGCACCACGCCGCCGCGGTCGACCGCGAGCATCGGCACGGTCACGGCCTCCGGGACGGTGAAATCGGGGCTCTGAGGCGGCATCCGCGGCGCCTGTGCAGGAGAAGAGGGCGTGGCAGTCTAGCAAGGCGCGTGTCGCGACCGCGTGGGCAGTGCCCCACCCGGGCAGGCGCCATGACAAACCGCGCACAATGTGCGCACCTCCACTTGCAGACGTTGTTCGATGACCTCGCTCGTCAACCACCGCGCCAGCGTGCAAGGCGCCGTCACCGCCGTCGAGGCCGACGTCGGCAGCACGGTGGCGCGCGGCGCGGTGTTGCTGCGCCTGGAGTCGATGAAGATGGAGTTCCCGATCGAGGCGTTGACCGACGGCGTGGTGCAGGCGATCCACGTGCAGCGCGGCGATGCGGTCGATGAAGGCGACACGCTGATCGACGTGGCGCCGCTCGCCGACGGCATGGCGCGTGCCGCGCCGCCCGCGGCTGCGGCGGCATCGCGACCCGAGCTCGACGAGTTGCATGCGCGCCGCGCGCTGCTGGCCGATGCGGCGCGGCCGGAGATGGTGCGCGCGCGCCATGCGCAGGGCCGGCGCACGGCACGCGAGAACGTCGCGGCGCTGTTCGATGCCGACAGCTTCGTCGAGTACGGCGCGTATGCCGTCGCCGCGCAGCGCAGCCGCCGATCGCTCGACGACCTGCAGAAGAACACGCCGGCCGACGGGCTGGTCACCGGCGTGGGGCTGGTGCATGCGAGCGACTTCGGGCCCGAACGCGCGCGCGTGGCCGCGATGGCCTACGACTACTCGGTGCTGGCCGGCACGCAGGGCAACAACAACCACCGCAAGTCCGATCGACTGCTCGAGGTGGCTGCGGAGCTGAAGCTGCCGTTCGTACTGTTCGCCGAAGGCGGTGGCGGGCGCCCCGGCGACGTGGATTCCCCGTCGGTATCGGGTCTGCACTGCACGACGTTCCGCGCGCTGGCCGCGCTGTCGGGGCAGGTGCCGACGATCGGCATCGTCGAGGGCTATTGCTTCGCCGGCAACGCTGCGCTGCTCGGCAGCTGCGACTATGTGATCTCGACGCGCAGCGCCAGCATCGGCATGGGCGGCCCGGCGATGATCGAAGGGGGCGGCCTGGGCGTGGTCGCACCCGAGGCGGTGGGGCCGGCCGACACGATTGCGCGCGCCGGCGGCATCGATCTGCTGGTCGACGACGAAGCGATTGCGGTGCGCGAGGCGCGCCGCGTTTTGGCATGGCACCAGGGTGCGCTGCCGGATGCGGGCTGCGACGACCAGCGCACGCTGCGCGACGCAATTCCCGCGGGCCGGCAGGCGGTGTTCGACCCGCGCACTGTCATCCGCACGTTGGCCGATCGCGACAGCGTGATCGAGCTGCGCGCCGAGTTCGGGCTCGGCGTGGTCACCGCGCTGGCGCGGCTGGGCGGCCATCCGGTCGCGATCGCCGCCACCCATCCGCGCCACCTCGCCGGGGCGCTCGACGTGGCCGGCTGCGACAAGCTCGCGCGTTTCATGCAGCTGGCCGATGCGGCGGGCCATCCGCTGATCACGCTGGTCGACACGCCGGGCTTCATGGTCGGGCCGGCGGTCGAAGCCCAAGGGATGATGCGCCATGCCGGCCGCGTGTTCGTCACCGCCGCCGCGTTGCGCGTGCCGGTGGTGTCGGTGGTGCTGCGGCGCGGCTTCGGCCTGGGTGCGATGGCGTTCACCGCCGGCCACTTCCACGCGCCGGTGGCCACCGCCGCGTGGCCGCAGGCCGAGTTCGGACCGATGGGGCTCGAGGGCGCGGTGCGATTGGGCTTTCGCAAGGAACTCGCCGCGGTGCAGGGTGCCGAGCGCGATGCGCTGTTCGACAAGCTGTTGTCGGGCATGCGCGAACGCGGCCGCGCGCTCAACGTGGCGAGCCATCTCGAGCTCGACGACGTGATCGATCCGGCCGAGACGCGCGCGTGGCTGCAACGCGTGTTGGCCACCGCACGACGCCAGGCGCTGCCGCCGCGGCGCGCCTTCGTCGACACCTGGTAGAACGATCTTCGATGGAGACAACACCGATGTTCAGAACCGCGATCGCAGGCAGCCTGCCCAAGCCCGGCTGGCTGGCCGAAACCAACAAGCTGTGGCCCAAGTGGTCGCACGAGGGCGATGCGCTCAAGCAGGCCAAGCTCGACGCCACGCTGATGTGGATCAAGGCGCAGGAAGACGCGGGGCTCACGACCATCGGCGACGGCGAGCAGTCGCGCCAGCACTTCGTGCACGGCTTTCTCGAGCAGGTGGACGGCATCGACTTCGAGCACAAGGTCGAGATGGGCATCCGCGCCGACCGCTACAAGGCGATGGTGCCGCAGGTGGTCGCGCCACTCAAACTGAGGGGCCGCGTGCATGAGGCCGAGGCACGCTTCCTGCGTGCGCACACCACGCGCAAGGTCAAGTTCACGCTGCCCGGCCCGATGACAATCGTCGACACGGTGGCCGATCGCCACTACGGCGACCGCGCCAAGCTCGCCTATGCGTTCGCCGAACTGCTGAACCAGGAGGCACTGGCGCTGCAGGCTGACGGCGTCGACATCGTTCAGTTCGACGAGCCGGCCTTCAACGTCTACATGGACGAGGTCGCCACCTGGGGCATCGGCGCGCTCGAGCGTGCCGCGCTTAGGTCTCACCTGCACGACCGCCGTGCACATCTGCTACGGCTACGGCATCCAGGCCAATCTCGATTGGAAGAAGACGCTGGGCGACCAGTGGCGCCAGTACGAAAAGGTGTTTCCGGTGCTGGCCAAGAGCTCGATCGACCAGGTGTCGCTCGAGTGCATCCACTCGCACGTGCCGCCCGACCTGATGGCGTTGCTGAAGGGCAAGGACGTGATGGTCGGCGTGATCGACGTTGCCAGCGACGAGGTCGAAACGCCGGAGGCGGTGGCCGAGACGATTGCCAACGCGCTGCGTTTCGTGCCGCGCGAGCGCCTCATCGCCTGCACCAACTGCGGCATGGCGCCGATGGACCGCGCGATCGCGATGGCCAAGCTCGAGGCGCTGGCCCGAGGCGCGGAACTGGCACAACGCAAGACCACCATGACGGCAGGACTCAAACCGCCGCTCACGCCAGCCGCCAATGTGCATGCCGCGCTCAAGCGCGACGGCCATGCGGTGCTGAGCGCGAACGCATTGGCGACGTTGTGCGGCGTGCGTGTGCAGGACTTCGCCGCGTGGAACGAACGCTGGAACGACCTGCCCAACGACCGCTATCTGCTCGACGGTGGGCATTATCGGCAGCGGCGGCATTCGTGCTTCGTGGTGACCGACCAGGCGATCGAAGCCGCGCCGCAGCGGCCGCACTGGCAAAGCGTGGAGTACAACGCGCTGCACGGCGGCATCGAGCGCCACTTCGAGCCGATGGCCGGCGACTGGGTGCGAGACAGTGCGTGGCCAGCGCTGCTGACCGGCCTCGGTCAATGCGCGAGCCGCCTGCTCGGCGCGCAGCCGTGGTACGTGGAAGCGCACCCGTTTCGCATCACCACCGCGGGCGGCATCGGGCGGCCGACACCGGAGGGGGCGCACCGTGACGGCGTGGACTTCGTCGCCGTGATCCTGGTGTCGCGCGAGGAGATCAAGGGCGGCGAGACGCGCGTGTTCGATGCCCACGGCCCCACTGGATTGCGCTTCACGCTCGACGAACCGTTCTCCGCACTGCTGCTCGACGACGCGCGCGTGATCCATGAATCCACGCCGATCCAGCCGCTCGAACCAGGACAAGACGGCCACCGCGACACGCTGGTGCTGACGTATCGAGCCAAGGGATTCCAAGGGCCCGCGGCTTGAGCGACGGCACGGCAGCGCACGGTATGCTGCACGCATGAGTTTGCCGATTTCCCTGCAAGACATCCGTGCCGCCGCCGACCGCCTTGCCGGCGTGGCGCACAAGACCCCGGTGCTGACGTCGCGGTTGGCCAACGAGCGCAGCGGCTGCGACGTGTTCTTCAAGTGCGAGAACCTGCAGCGCATGGGCGCGTTCAAGTTTCGCGGCGCATACAACGCGTTGGCGCAGTTCACGCCCGATCAGCGCAAGGCCGGCGTGATCGCCTTCTCGTCGGGCAACCATGCGCAGGCGACCGCGTTGTCGGCTCGCCTGCTCGACATGCCGTCGGTGATCGTGATGCCGAGCGACGCGCCGCCGGCCAAGCTGGCGGCGACGCGTGCCTACCAGGCCGGTCGATCGGACAGCGAGGTGGTGCTGTACGACCGCTACCGCGAGGACCGCGAGGCGATCGGCCAGCGCATCGCCGCCGAACGCGGCATGACGTTGATCCCGCCTTACGACCATCCGCACGTGATGGCGGGTCAGGGCACCAGCTGCGCTCGAGCTGATCGAGGAGGTGGGCGACGCTCGACGCGCTGGTGGTGTGCGTGGGCGGCGGCGGCCTGATCTCGGGCTGCGCGGTGGCGGCCACCGAGCTGGCGCCCGGCATCGCGGTGCACGGCGTCGAGCCGGAGAACGGGCAACGACGTGCAGCGCAGCCTGGCCAGTGGCCAGATCGTGCGCATCGACGTGCCCGACACCATCGCCGACGGCGCCCAGACGCAGGCGCCCGGCCGTCTCACCTTCCAGGTGATGCGCGAGCGCGTGCGCTCGGTGGTGACGGTGAGCGATGCGCAGCTGATCGCGACGATGCGATTCTTCGCCGAGGCCATGAAGCAGGTGGTCGAGCCGACCGGCTGCCTGGCCGCTGCGGCGGTGCTGGAGCGTGTGCTGAGTCTGCGCGGCCAGCGGGTCGGCGTGATCGTCAGCGGCGGCAACGTCGACCGCGTGCGCTACGGCCGTTGGTTGAGCGAGCCCACCCCCGATGCGGCCTAGCGGCCGCCTCCCCCTCGAGGGGGCAACACCAGCGGACCGGCAGAGCCGGATCCGCGTTGTTCGCTTGAGTGACTCTGCTGAGGAAGCCATCCCATGAGCGATGCACCATCGAACAAGCCCGACGGCGACGCCGACAAGCGCCAGCGCGAGACGGTGGACAAGCTGCTGGCGCGCGCGCCGGTGGTGAGCACCGGCGCGGCGACGCTGTCGGATGGGCGCCGGCTCGACTACGAGGTGAGCGCGGCCTTCATGCCGTTGACCACCGGCGGGGTCGACGCACAGCGCGGTGAGCCGCAGGCGGCGGTGTTCACCGTGGCCTACACGGCGCGCGATGCGCGGCCGCGGCCGGTGTGCTTTGCCTTCAACGGCGGCCCGGGTTCGGCGTCGATCTGGCTGCACCTGGGCGCGTTGGGCCCGAAGCGGGTGGTGGTGCACGACGACGGCACCATGCCCACGGCCCCGTATGTGGTGCAGGACAACCCGCTCACCTGGCTGGAGCACTTCGATCTGGTGTTCGTCGATCCGCCGCACACCGGCTACTCGGTGGCGGTCAACGACGAAGCGCGCAAGAAGCTGTTCTCGGTGGACGGCGATGTCGACGCGCTGTCGGAGGTGGTGCGCGTGTGGCTGGCGCGGCACAAGCGCTTCGGCTCGGCGCTGTACCTGGCGGGCGAGAGCTACGGCACCACGCGCGGCGCGGCCATTGCCGACAAGCTGCAGGCGATGGGCCTGTCGTTGTCGGGCCTGATCCTCGTCTCTTGCGCAATGGACTTGCAGTCGCTGGTCTTCGCGCCGGGCAACGACCTGCCGTATGCGTTGTTCCTGCCGGCGTTTGCCAACACCGCGCAGTACCACGGCCGGCTCGCCGGACCGCTGGCGGCGTCGCCCGAGGCGCGCGCGGGCGGCCGCCGAGGCCTTCGTCCACGAGGACTACCTGGTGGCCTTGCATGCCGGCGCGCGGCTCGACGGCAAGGCGCGCACGCGCATCGAGAAGCGCCTGGCCGAGCTCACCGGCTTGCCGCGCGCGCTGATCGAAGAGAAGAACCTGCGCGTCAACGACGAGACCTTCTTCTTCGAGCTGCTGCGCGACGCGGGCCGCATCGTCGGCCGCCTCGAATCGCGCGTGACCGGGCCGATGGCGGCCCGGCGCACGCGCGAGTGGGAATTCGATCCCGGCATCGAGGCGCTCAACGCGCCGTACACGATGGCCAGCATGGCCTACTTCGCGCAGCTCGGCTGTGCCGACGAGGCGCGCTACGAAGTGCTGAGCTTCGACGTGCACAAGGCCTGGAACTGGAACCGCGGCGAGAACAAGGGCAACGGCTTTGCCACCACCAGTGCCGAGCTGTCGCGCGCGTTGCGCCGCAACCCGCACCTGCGCGTGCTGGTGGCCAGCGGCCGTTACGACCTCGGCACGCCGTACAGCGCGAGCGACTGGTCACTGGCGCAACTCGACGCGCCGGCCGACGTGCTCAAGCGCGTGACGCACCGCTACTACGATGCCGGGCACATGATGTACACGCGCAGCGCCGATTTGAAGCAGTTGAAGTCCGACCTCGCCGCCTGGCTCGACTGATGGGTCTCCCACTGCCCGGCATGCATGCCGGGCCGCTTCGGCAGGCGTTCGCCAGTCCGCAGGGACTGGCTCACGTCCAGCCTCAGCCGTTGCGGTTGCGCTCGCGCACGGCTTCGCGGCGCTGCTCGATGTCCGATGCGCTCACGGTGGCGTTGAAATCGCGCGCGCGTTGCCGTTCCAGCGCCATGCCGTCGCCGAACGGCAGTGCGAAGCCGTCGTCGATGATGGCCTTGTAGCGCTCGAGCATGCCGGGCTGCGCCAGCAGCATGTCGGCGGCCAGTGCGCGCGCGGCGGGCATCAGCTCGGCGGGCGACACCACGCGGTTGACGAACCCCCAATCGGCCGCCTGTTGTGCACTGACCCAGCGCCCGCCGAGCGAGATTTCGCGCGCGCGGTAGATGCCGACCGCGCGGCTGAGCTTCTGCGACAGGCCCCAGCCCGAGGCGAGGCCGACGCGCGCATGGGTGTCGGCAAAGCGGGCGTCGGTGCTGGTGATGAGCACGTCGCATGCCAGTGCGAGCTCGAAGCCGCCGGTGACGGCGGCACCGTTGATGGCGCCGATCACCGGCTTCTTCAGGTGCTCCATCACGCCCACGGGATCGCCGCGCGAGCTGACGGTGGTCTTGCCGATGTCGGTGCGGCCGGCACCGAGCTCTTTCAGGTCCAGGCCGGCGCAGAACGCCCGGCCGGCCCCGGTGAGGATGATCACGCGCACGCGCGGATCATTGCCGCACGATTGCAATGTCTTGGCCAGCGTGTCGAGCAACTCGCGCGACAGCGCGTTCATCGCCTGCGGCCGGTTCAACGTGACCACGGCCACGCCGTCGCCGGACACCTCATGCAGCACCACGGGTTCGCTCATGCTCATTCTTTCAGCTCAGGATTTCGACGCGGTTGCGTCCGTTGCGTTTGGCCTGGTACAGCGCCGCGTCGGCGCTGTGCACCAGGGTGGCCGCGCCCGCGCCGGCGATCGGCACGGTGGCCGCGACGCCGATCGACACCGTGATCGGCGGGCCTTCCTTCACGATCGAGTCGAACTTGGCCGCGACCACCGCGCGCCGGATCGCCTCGGCCATCTCGAGCGCGCCGGCCGCGGCGGTGCCGGGCAGCACGATCGCGAACTCTTCGCCGCCATAGCGTGCCGCCATGTCGCCGGCGCGGCGCACGTTGCGCTCGATCACGTCGGCCACCGCGGCGAGGTAGGCATCGCCAGCCTGGTGCCCGTACTGGTCGTTGAGCGGCTTGAAGTGATCGATGTCGATCATCAGCAGCGACAGCGGCGAACCGTCGCGCAGCGCTCGGAACCATTCCTTGCGCAGCGTGGCGTCGAACATGCGGCGGTTGGCCAGGCCCGTGAGCGCATCGGTCGACGCCAGCGCCGACAGTTCGGCATTGGCCTGGCCGAGCGCGAGCTCGGCTTGCTTGCGCTGCTCGGCGTCGCGCAGCGTGACGAGGTAGTCGCCCAGCCCGTTGCCCGGCGGCAGCAACACCACGCGCGCCTCGATCCACAACGTGCTGCCGTCGCGGCGCAGCGCGCGGAACAGGTCGGTGCCGGTGGGGCCGCGGCGCGACGCGTGCATGAAGTGGCGCGCGATGAAGCCGGCGCGGTCCTCGGGCGCCAGCAGCTCGGCCAGCGTGCGGCCGTGCAACTCCTCGGGCACGATGTCGAGCAAGGTGGTGGCCGCCTGCGACGCGAAGCGGATCGCCAGGTCGGCGTCGACGGCGACGATCAGGTCGCTCGAGTGTTCGGCCAGCACGCGAAAGCGCTGGCGCGCCTCGGCATTGCGGCGCTCGACTTCGGTGTCGGGTGTGAGCACCAGGCGGCGGCCGTCGGCCAGGTTCATCGACACGGTGCGCGGCTCGATGCCGGCATCGCGTCGCGTCGTCGGCACGCTGATCAGCAGATGGCCCTCGGCATCGGTGAGGGTCAGTGTGATTCCAAGGCCTGCGAGGAGCTGGGCCAGGGTTTCGAGCTCGGAGTCGGTCACGTGCGTTGTTGCGTGCAGCGGCCACGCCAAAATCAGCGTGCATCGTAGCGGCTGCGCCGTCAGAACGGCGGTTGGCTTTGCAACTGCAGGGCTGTACCGTCGAGCGGATGCGCCAGTTGCAATTCGCTGGCATGCAGCAGCAGACGGGGCTCGGCGAGGTCGCGCGGCGCCCCGTACAGTGCATCGCCAACGATTGCATGGCCGGCCGCTGCAAGGTGCACGCGCAACTGGTGCGTGCGGCCGGTCAGCGGCGACAAGTGCAGGCGCGTGCGCTGGCCGGCCGCATCACGCTGCAGCACGAGCCATTCGGTGACTGCCGGCTTGCCGTTTTGCGGGTCGATGCGCTGGCGCGGACGTTGCGGCCAGTCGGCGGCCAACGGCCACGCGATGCGGCCGCTGTCCTCGGGCACGAGGCCGTGCACGACGGCCACATAACGTTTGGCGACCTGGCGCTCTGCGAAGGCGCGGCTCAAGCGGCGCTGCATCGCCGCTCCACGCGCGAACAGCATCAAGCCGGAAGTCGGCTCGTCCAGCCGATGGACCACCAGCGCGTCGGGCCAGCGCGCGCGCACGCGCGCCCAGGTGCAATGCTGCTTGTCGGCACCACGCCCGGGCACCGACAGTTCGCCGGCGGGCTTGTCGATCGCGATCAACGCGTCGTCGCACCACAGCACGCCCAAGGTTGGCGCGTCGGCTGCGAATGTTGCATCGGTCATCGAAGCGACCATACCCGACGCTTGACGCGCGAATCGCCGCCCGATGCACACTCGCGGCCCGCTGGGTCTTCCAGCACATCCTCAACCAACCGGGAGACGAACATGACACAAACAGCGATTGCCGTTCGTGGTCGGCCCCTGGTGGTGCGTCGTGCGGTCTGAGGTTCTCGCCTGACGACTGAGCACCGCTCGCGGCTCTAGCCCGAGCCAGCCGCGCACCCGCGCGGGCCGATCCCCAAAAAACCGTTGATCCGCTGCAGCGCGAGCGCGCTGCCGCGCCATTCGATGTCGCGCGTTGCCGCCTGCATCGATGGTGCGGTGCGCCGGCCTGCGCGGCCCGAACACCATGAACACCTGTGAACCTCCATGACCACTGACTCCACAACGGACGCGCTGATCGGCATCGGGCTGACGGCGGCCATGTTCCAACAATTGATCTCACGAGCGGCCTACGCTGGCGAAACACCGATGCGCGTGATCGAGATCCGGCGCGATGCGCGTGTGCGTGCACGATGGCGCGAACGAGCGCCTGGCCATCGTGCCGCCGGCGATCGCGCACAGCCTGGTCGACGATGCGCTCGCGGTCGGCGACTGGGTGCTGGTGGACACGCCGGCGCCAGGCCGCTGGCGCGTGGTCGAACGCGTGCCGCCGCTGACGCAGATCGCACGCCGCACCAACGACGGCCGTGGCGCGGCCAAGCGCCAGGTGCTGGTGGCCAACGTCGACAGCGCGCTGCTCGTGATGGGCCTGGACCGCGACTTCAACGCGCGCCGGCTCGAGCGCTACCTGGCGTTGGCGCACCTGTCGGGCGTGCCGGCGGTGCTGGTGCTGACCAAGGCCGACACGCTGGCGCCGCCGCTGCTGGAGCGCCGCCTCGACGAGGCGCGCGAGTCGCTGCCGGCCGGCACGCCGCTGTTCGCGCTCGACGCGCGCGATGCAAGAGCTGCCGCCAGCCTGGCGCCATGGCTCGGTCGCGGCCAGACGGTGGTGTTGCTCGGCTCCAGCGGCGCCGGCAAGAGCACGCTGACCAACGCGCTGTGCGGCGACGACCTGCAAGACACCGGCGCGGTGCGCCTCGACGACAGCCGCGGCCGCCACACCACGACCACGCGCACGCTGCGCTTCGCCAGTGCCGGCGGCTGCGTGATCGACACGCCCGGGTTGCGCGCGCTGCGCCTGGACATCGACGATGCGTCGGAGCTGGCCGGCGTGTTCGACGACGTGAGCACGCTGGCGCTGCACTGCCGCTTTCGCGATTGCCGCCACGAAAGCGAGCCGGGCTGCGCGGTGCGCGAGGGCCTGAGCCCCGACCGCGTGCGCAACTTCCACAAGCTGCAGCGCGAGGCCCGGCGCGATTCGCTCAACGCGCTGGAGCGTCGCGAGCAACGCCGCGACTGGAAGATGCGCGGCCGCGAAGGGGCGATTCGCGCGCGGGCGAAGCGCGGGTGAGGGTCAGTAGTTCAGCCCCATCGCGTCGCGCACGTCCTTCATCGTCTGACTTGGCGACCGTGCGCGCGCGCTCGGTGCCCATCTCGACGATCCAGTGCACCTGCTTCGGGTCGGCCAGCAACGACGCGGCGCGTTCGCGCCACGGCTGCTGCTCGTTGATGATGGCGTCGATCACCGGCTGCTTGCAGTCGAGGCAGCCGATGCCGGCGGTGGTGCAGCCCTTGACCACCCAGTCCTTGGTGGCCTCGTCGCTGTACACCTTGTGGAAGTCCCACACCGGGCACTTCTCGGGGTTGCCCGGGTCGGTGCGCCGCACGCGCGCCGGGTCGGTGGTCATGCCGCGCACCTTGCGCGTGACCTCTTCGGGCGGTCGTCGCGCATCAGGATCGCGTTGCCGTAGCTCTTGCTCATCTTCGCGCCGTCGAGGCCCGGCAGCCGCAGCACCTCGGTGTGCAGCGCCGCGGGTTCGGTGAGGATGGTCTTGCCGCTGCCGCGCAAGTGGCCGGTCAGCAGCTCGCTGTCGTCGCCGGTCCAGCCTGCGGTGGCGGCAGCGCGTTTGATCACCGCTTCGCCTTTGGCCAGCGCTTCGTCGGATGCCGGTCTCGCCGTAGGCCTTGCGCTGCTTCTCGAAGTAGCGCTGGTCGTCCTTGCTCAGCCTGGCGAGCGCGGCGCCGACCTTGGCTTCGAAGTTGCCCAGCGCGGCCGTACAAGTGGTTGAAGCGGCGCGCCACCTCGCGCGTGAGCTCCACGTGCGAGGCCTGGTCTTCGCCGACCGGCACATACGCGGCCTTGTAGATCAGGATGTCGGCCGCCTGCAGCAGCGGGTAGCCGAGGAAGCCGTAGGTCGCGAGGTCGCGGTCCTTCAGCTTTTCGATCTGGTCCTTGTAGGTCGGCACGCGTTCGAGCCAGCCGAGCGGCGTGCCCATGGCGAGCAGCGTGAACAGCTCGGCGTGTTCGGGCAGGCGGCTCTGGATGAAGATGGTGCTCTTCTCCGGGTCGAGGCCGGCGGCCAGCCAGTCGGTCACCATGTCGTACACGGAGCTCTCGATCACCTCGCGCTCTTCGTAGTGCGTGGTGAGCGCGTGCCAGTCGGCGACGAAGAAGAAGCAGTCGTATTGGTCCTGCAGCCGCACCCAGTTCTTCAGCGCACCGTGGTAGTGGCCCAGGTGCATCGACCCCGGTGGGTCGCATGCCGGAGAGAACGCGCGGTCGCATGGTGCTTGAGCTGTGGTGGAGCGGGGCGGTCATTCTCGCAGACGCTTCCCTCGTACACTTTTGCGCGTGATGAAGCGCATCGTCATCCTGATCTCGGGTCGCGGCTCCAACATGGAGGCCATCGTGCGCCAGTGCGCAGCTCGAGCAGCTGGCCGGCGCAGGTGGTGGCGGTGATCGCCAACCGTGCACAAGCAGCCGGCCTGCACTTCGCACGCGGCGCACGGCATCGCCACCGCGGTGGTCGACCACCAGGCGTTCGCGAGCGCGCGAGCGTTCGATGCCGCGCTGGCCGAGACCATCGATGCCCAGCGCGCCCGACCTGGTGCTGCTGGCCGGCTTCATGCGCATCCTCGGCGCCGGCTTCGTGCGCCGCTACGAAGGCCGCATGCTCAACATCCACCCGTCGTTGCTGCCGGCGTTCCCGGGGCTGCACACGCACCGTCGCGCCTTGGAGGCCGGCTGCAAGGTCAGCGGGCGCCACGGTGCACTTCGTGACGCCCGATCTCGACCACGGGCCGATCGTGCTGCAGTCGGTCGTGCCGGTGCTGCCCGGCGACAACGAGGCCGCCTTGGCGGCGCGCGTGCTCGCCACCGAGCACCTCATCTATCCGCTGGCCGTGCGTGGTTCGTGCGCGGCCAGCTGCGCTTCGACGGGGCGCTGGTGCGCCACGTCGACGGCGCGGCGCAGCAACTGCTGCCCTAGGCACCGATGCATCCGAAGGCGCTGCTGCAACAGGCGGCCGAGCTGCTTCGCGCGGTGCTGCGCTTCGAGCAGCCGGCCGATGCGGTGGTGTCGGTGCACTTCCGGCGCCAGCGCGCGCTCGGCGCTGCGCGACCGCCATGCGCTGGCCGAGACGGTGTATGCGGTGCTGCGCCGGCGGCTGTGGCTGCAGCACCTGGCGCAAGACGGCAGCGGGCCGCTGGAGCGCCGCCTGGCGCTGGCTGGCTTGGCAGGGCGATGCGCGCACCTTGCAGGCCGCGCTCGAGCCGCACGAGCGTGCAATGGCTCGCCAGGCTTGGCGGGCGCACCGCCCGCTGACGCGCCTGACAAGCTGCGCCACAACCTGCCCGATTGGCTGGCGGGTGCGTTGCAGCGTCAGCTCGATGCCGACCGAGTTCCAGCGGCTCGCTGGCAAGCGCTGCTCGAGCCCGCACCGCTGGACCTGCGCGTGAACACCTGGAAGGCCAAACGCGACGACGTGCTGCGCGAGCTCGCTGCAGCTCGGCTTTCAGGTCGCGGCCACGCGCTACAGCCCATGGGGTCTGCGCGTGTCTGGACGGCCCGCGTTGCTGGACACGCCAGCATTCCGATCGGGCCATTTCGAGGTGCAGGATGAAGGCAGCCAACTGCTTGCTGCGCTGCTCGACGCCAAGCGCGGCGAGATGGTGGTGGACTTCTGCGCCGGCGCCGGTGGCAAGACGCTGGCGTTGGGCGCGTCGATGCGCAACACCGGGCGCCTGTATGCGTTCGACACCTCGGGCCATCGGCTCGACGCGATCAAGCCGCGCATGGCGCGCAGCGGGCTGTCGAACGTGCACACCGGTGCAGATCGCGCACGAGCGCGACGATCGCGTCAAGCGCCTGGCCGGCAAGATCGACCGTGTGCTGGTCGACGCGCCGTGCTCAGGGCTGGGCACTTTGCGCCGCAATCCCGATCTGAAATGGCGCCAGAACCCACAGACCGTGGGCGAAATGCAGGAGCGGCAAGCAGCGCCATCCTCAACGCGGCGGCCGCGCTCGCTGAAACCGGGCGGACGTCTGGTCTATGCCACCTGCAGCCTGCTGCGAGCTTGAAAACGATGACGTCGCCCAAAGCTTCGAGCGAGCGCAAGCGGCGTTCGAGCCGCGTGCCAGCGCAACAGGCCCTGGAAATGCGCCCGCATCGAGTCCGCAGCCGACCTGGCGCAAGGCACACGGCTGCGACTGTGGCCGCACCGACATGGCACGGACGGGTTCTTTGCGGCGGTGTGGCAACGTAAAAACTGAGTCCGCTGGCGCGCGCACGCCGATTGCCGAAGATCAAAAGTCGGGGTAAACCTCTCATTTCCGACGTGGCGATCTTGTAACCGTCCCCTAGAATGCTGTGGGCCCCGGGTTTTGGTGGCTGAAAGATCGAAGGAACATGGACTTGAGCGCGATTTGGAGTTGGTTGCTGGGCCTGGCCAGTGATGGACTGTGGGCCGAGGCGACCTGGTGGCAGATCGTGCTGTTCACGCTGGTGACGACGCACATCACCATCGCGGCGGTGACGGTCTTTCTGCATCGCGCACAAGCGCATCGGGCGCTCGAGTTGCACGCGATCCCGTCGCACTTCTTCCGCTTCTGGCTGTGGCTGAACACCGGCATGGTGACCAAGGAGTGGGTGGCCATCCACCGCAAGCACCACGCCAAGTGCGAGACCACCGACGACCCGCACAGCCCGGTCACACGCGGCATCCGCACCGTGCTGCTGCAAGGCAGCGAGCTCTATCGCACCGAGGCGAAGAACACTGAGACCCTGAGCAAGTTCGGGCACAACACGCCCGATGACTGGATCGAGCGCAACCTGTACAGCCGCTTCACCATGTTCGGCGTATCGCTGCTGATGGTGATCGACGTGCTGCTGTTCGGTGCCATCGGCGCCACCGTGTGGGCCGTGCAGATGCTGTGGATCCCGATCACGGCGGCCGGCATCATCAACGGCATCGGCCACTGGTGGGGCTATCGCAACTTCGAGGCGCCCGACGCGTCGGCCAACATCGTGCCGTGGGGCGTGATCATCGGCGGCGAAGAGCTGCACAACAACCACCACACCTATCCGACGTCAGCCAAGCTGTCGGTCAAGCCGTTCGAATTCGACATCGGCTGGGCCTACATCCGCATCCTGGAGGCATTGGGCTTGGCCCAGGTTCGCAAGACGCCGCCCAGGCTCGAAATGGGTGTCGTGCGCGGCCAAGCCGATGCGGGCACGCTGGAAGCGCTGATCGCCAACCGCTACGAAGTGATGGCGCAGTATGCCAAGCAGGTGCGCCGCGTCTGTGCTGGCGAGCTGGCCAAGCTGCGCTCGCAGGGTCTGTCCAACGGCGTGCGCGGGATGAACCTGAAGATGGCGCGCCGCTGGCTGCACCGCGACGACGACAAGATCCCGCAGGCGGTGAAGCCGCAGCTGCAAAGCGCGATGGCCGAGCACCCGATGCTGGCCAAGCTGGTGGCCATGCGCGAAGAGCTGCGCGCGCTCTGGACGCGCACCAACGTGTCGCCGTCGCAGTTGGTGGCCGACTTGCAGGCCTGGTGCCGCAAGGCCGAAGAAAGCGGCATCGCGATGCTGCAGGATTTCGCGTTGCGCCTGCGTGCCGCGCAAGCGGCGTGACGCTTCGAGGACAACGCTGAGCGGGCTCGCCGACGCGGACCTGTCAGCACAAGAAAAGGGCCGCGTAAGCGGCCCTTCTTCCATGCAGGGCTCGCGTCAGCGAACCCGCCGTTCCGTCACTTCAACTTCGTTTCCTTGTACAGCACGTGCTTGCGTGCCTTCGGATCGAACTTGATGAACTCGAGCTTGTCCGGCGTGGTCTTCTTGTTCTTGTTGGTGGTGTAGAAGTGCCCGGTGCCGGCTGTGGATTCCAGCTTGATCTTTTCGCGTGCGCTCTTGGCCATGGTCCGCTCCTGATCAGAGTTCGCCGCGGGCGCGCAGGTCGGCCACGACCTGGTCGATGCCCACCTTGTCGATCAGGCGCAGCGCCGCGTTGCTGACGCGCAGCCGGACCCAGCGGTTCTCGCTTTCGATCCAGAAGCGGCGGTAATGCAGGTTGGGCAGGAAACGACGCTTGGTCTTGTTGTTGGCGTGGGAAACGTTGTTTCCCACCATTGGGCGCTTGCCCGTGACTTGACAGACGCGTGCCATGACGCAGCTCCGGAATAATGCGAATCGTGGTGTTGCGCGCCGGGCACCCCGGCGCAGCGAAGCCGCGAATTATAGCCGAGCCGCCCTGGCGACCCGCGCTGCACCAACCTACTGTTCGAGGAAGCGCTGAGCGTCCAGCGCCGCCATGCAGCCGGTGCCGGCCGAGGTGATGGCCTGCCGATACACGTGGTCCTGCACGTCGCCGGCGGCGAACACACCCGGCACGCTGGTCATCGTGGCCATGCCGGACAGGCCGCTCTGGGTGACGATGTAGCCATCCTTCATCTCCAGTTGGCCCTTGAAGATGTCGGTGTTGGGCTGGTGGCCGATGGCGATGAAACAGCCCTTGACCGGCAAGTCGCTGGTCGCGCCGCCTTGGGTCGCCTTGAGCCGCACCCCGGTCACGCCGGTGGCGTCGCCCAGCACCGCCTCCAGCGTCTGGAACAGGTGCAACTCGATCTTGCCGGCCGCCACGCGTTCCATCAGCTTGTCGACCATGATCGGCTCGGCCCGGAACTTGTCGCGCCGGTGAATCAGATGCACCTTGCTGGCGATGTTGGCGAGATAGATCGCCTCCTCGACCGCGGTGTTGCCGCCGCCGACCACGCACACTTCCTGGGCCTTGTAGAAGAAGCCGTCGCAGGTGGCGCAGCCGCTGACGCCTCGGCCCATGAACTCCTGCTCCGAAGGCAGGCCGAGGTACTTGGCGCTGGCGCCGGTGGCGATGACCAGCGCGTCGGCGGTGTAGCGGCCGCTGTCGCCCACCAGCTCGAAGGGCCTGCCTTTCAGGTTGACCGTGTGGATGTGGTCGAACACCACCTTGGTGCCGAAGCGCTCGGCGTGCTTCAAGAAGCGCTGCATCAGGTCGGGACCCTGAACGCCGTCGACGTCGGCCGGCCAGTTGTCGACGTCGGTCGTCGTCGTCAACTGACCGCCTTGTGCCAGGCCGGTGATCAGCATCGGTTGCAGATTGGCGCGGGCGGCGTACACGGCGGCCGTGTAGCCCGCGGGGCCCGATCCGAGGATCAGGACCCGGGCGTGCGTGGGGGTGTTTGACATGCGTCAGGCGCTCTCGGAATTCAACGGAAGGCGTCGCGTGCAGCCGACGCCGATTGTCACATGGGGGTGCTTACCGGTAGCGGCAAGGCGCTCAATCGGCACAATAGCGACATTGTTGCGACGCGGCCGCCGGCGGCTCGCAGCGCATCGGCCCGGCCGGGGTGGGCGGGCCACGTTCGACGAAGCCTCAAAGGAAGGGGACTCCAAGATGTCGATGTTGTCGAATCTCGACCTGATCCGCCGTGTGCCGCTGTTTTCGATGCTCACGGTCGAACAAGCCCAGTCGATCGCCGACGCCGTGGTCAAGCGGCGTTTTCGCCGCGGCGAGCTGGTGGTCGAGCAAGGACGCAAGAGCAATGCGCTGTTCATCCTGCTGAACGGTCGCGCCCGCGTGCTCACGTCGGACTCTCGCGGTCGCGAGGTGATCCTGGCCGTGCTCGAGGCTGGCGACTACGTCGGCGAAATGAGCCTGATCGACAACGAGGCGCACTCGGCAACCGTGCGCTGCGAAGTGCAGACCGACATGCTGATCCTCGGCCGCGCCGACTTCGCGCGCTGCCTGCCCGAGAACTCCACGCTGTCGTACGCCATCCTGCGCGGCCTGGTGCGGCGCCTGCGCCATGCCGACCGCCAGATCGAATCGCTGGCGCTGCTCGACGTGTATGGCCGCGTCGCGCGCACGTTGCTGGAGATGGCCGAAGAGGTCGATGGCATCAAGATCATCCGCAACAAGGTGTCGCGCCAGGACATGGCCAAGGTGGTCGGCGCGTCGCGTGAAATGGTCAGCCGCGTGATGAAGGACCTCGAAGAACGCGGCGTCATCGAAACGCAGGAAAACGGCTCGGTGGTGCTGAAGGAACGCCTGCATTCCGAGTGACGCGCACGTTGCCCGCGCGCCTGAACAGCCTGTAACGGCCGTTCGACCGGCCACCGCGGCGGCGCAGCCGCATCGGCCACAATCGCGGCCATGACGTTTCCGTTGGGTTCGCTGGCCTCGGCCGAGGGCGCATCGCGCTCGGCGCGCGCGCCGGCCGCGGCGCCGCGCTGGCGCACCAAGCTCGCGCTGGTCGGTGGTGCCGTGTTGTGGCTGCTGCTGCTGCTCGCGCTGATCACGCACGATCCGAACGACGCCGCGTTCTCCACCTCGGGCAGCAGCGACACGTTGCACAACAAGGCCGGCCAGCTGGGCGCCTGGGTGTCGGACCTGGTGCTGTTCCTGTTCGGTTACTCGGCATGGTGGCTGCCGGTGGTGGGACTGCGCCTGTGGTTGTCGTCGCTCGCGCAATGGCTTCGCGTCGACGCGCCGTCCGATGCGCACTGGACGACTGCGACCACGCGCGCGGTGTTCTGGGGCGGCTTCGTGCTGCTGATGGCCGGCAGCTGCGCGCTCGAGTGGACGCGCCTGTACCGCTACGACGGGCTGCTGCCGGGTGGCCAGGCTGGCGGCGTGCTGGGTGCGTTGCTCGGGCCGCTGTCGATGAAGTGGCTCGGCTTCGCGGGATCGGGTGTCGCGTGGATCGCGGCGCTGGTGCTCGGCGCATCGATGGCGCTGCGCTTCTCATGGATCGCGCTGGCGGACCGCATCGGCGCCGGCTTCGACGCCTTGCGCGAGCGGCGCCAGGAGGCGCTCGAGCGCGCCGAGGACATCCGCCTGGGCAGGGAAGCGCAGCTCGAGCGCGACCAGGTGTTGGCCGACGAGCAACTCGTGATCGAGGACCACGTGCCCATCGTCATCGAAAAGCCGATGGCCGAGGTGGTTAAGTCCGAGCGCGTCGCCAAGGAGCGGCAGCAGCCGCTGTTCAGAGAGTTGAGCGACGCCAAGCTGCCGCAGGTCGATCTGCTCGACGCGGCGCCAGGCCGCCTGGAAAGCGTGACGGCCGACTCGCTCGAGATGACGAGCCGGCTGATCGAGAAGAAGCTCAAGGACTTCGGCGTCGACGTGCGCGTGGTGGCGGCGTCGCCGGGCCCGGTGATCACGCGCTACGAAATCGAGCCCGCCGTCGGCGTGAAGGGCTCGCAGGTGGTCAACCTCGCGAAGGACCTGGCGCGCTCGCTGTCGCTGGTGAGCATCCGCGTGGTCGAGACGATTCCCGGCAAGAACTTCATGGCGCTGGAGTTGCCCAACGCGAAGCGGCAGACGATCCGGCTGTCGGAGATTCTCGGCTCGGCGGTCTACAACGATGCCCATTCGCAACTCACACTGGGCCTCGGCAAGGACATCGTCGGCAACCCGGTGGTGGCCGACCTGGCCAAGATGCCGCACCTGCTGGTCGCCGGCACCACCGGTGCAGGCAAGTCGGTGGGTATCAACGCGATGATCCTGAGCCTGCTGTACAAGGCCGAGGCGCGCGACGTGCGCCTGATCATGATCGACCCCAAGATGCTCGAGATGAGCGTCTACGAGGGCATCCCGCACCTGCTGTGCCCGGTGGTCACCGACATGAAGCAGGCTGCCAACGCGCTCACCTGGTGCGTCGGCGAAATGGAGCGGCGCTACAAGTTGATGAGCAAGCTCGGCGTGCGCAACCTCGCCGGCTACAACCGCAAGCTGCAGGATGCGACCGAACGCGGCGAGACACTGACCAATCCGTTCTCGCTCACGCCCGAGGCACCCGAGCCGCTGGAGCGGTTGCCCTATCTGGTGGTGGTGATCGACGAACTCGCCGATCTGATGATGATCGTCGGCAAGAAGCTCGAGGAACTGATCGCGCGCCTGGCGCAGAAGGCGCGCGCCTCCGGCATCCACCTGGTGCTGGCCACACAGCGGCCCAGCGTCGACGTGATCACGGGGCTGATCAAGGCCAACATCCCGACCCGCATCGCGTTCCAGGTGTCGAGCAAGATCGACAGCCGCACCATCCTCGACCAGATGGGCGCCGAAGCCCTGTTGGGGCAGGGTGACATGCTGTACCTGCCGCCGGGCTCCGGCCTGCCGGTGCGCGTGCACGGGGCGTTCGTCAGCGACGAAGAAGTGCATCGCGTGGTCGATTATCTGCGCCAGCAAGGCGAGCCCAACTACATCGAGGGCATCCTCGAGGGTGGCACGCTCGAAGGCGATGCGATGGCGGCGATCGAAGGCGGCGCCAACGGCGAGGGCGAGGCCGACCCGATGTACGACCAGGCCGTGCAGATCGTGCTGCAAAACCGGCGCGCATCGATCTCGCTGGTGCAGCGCCATCTGCGCATCGGCTACAACCGTGCGGCCCGACTGCTGGAACAAATGGAGCGTGCCGGACTCGTATCGCCCATGGCCACCAACGGCAACCGGGACATCCTGGTACCGAAACGCGACGAATGAACAAACGGCCGCTGTTGCCGCTGCTGCTGCTCGGGCTCGCGGGTGGCGCGCGCGCCGACGCGGTCGACTCGTTGCGCGACTTTGCGCAGAACGTGAAGTCGGGCAAAGCCAGCTTCACGCAGACCGTGACTTCGGTCGACGGCGCGAAGAAGAAGACCTCGTCGGGACAGTTCGAGTTCGTGCGGCCGAACCGGTTTCGGTTCGTCTACGCCAAGCCGTTCGAACAGCAGATCGTCGCCGATGGTCAGAAGGTGTGGTTGTACGACGTCGACCTGAACCAGGTCACGGTGCGCCCGATGGCGCAGGCGCTCGGCGCCACGCCCGCCGCGCTGTTGGCCGGCGCCACGCTCGACAAGGAGTTCGACCTCAAGGCCGCGCCCGCGGCCGAGGGCTTCGAGTGGGTGCAGGCCACGCCCAAGATCAAGGACGGCCCGATCCAGCTGCTGCGCGTCGGCTTCAAGGGCAAGGACCTGGCGGCGCTGGACATCGTCGACGCGTTCGGCCAGCGTTCGGCGTTGCGCTTCACGGCGCTCGAACAGAACATCAAGCTGGCCGACGAGCAGTTCCGCTTCACGCCGCCGAAGGGCGCCGATGTGATCCAGCAGTAGCGCTGCGATCCTGCAGCGCGGCGCTGAGACAATTCACGCATGACCGCGCAGGAATCGCTGTTCGACGCCGACGGCGCCAGCGACAAACCGATGCCCGCGCCATCGGCTGACGCGCCGCTGGCCGAACGGCTGCGCCCGCAGCAGCTCGACGAAGTGATCGGCCAGCGCCACCTGCTCGGCCCGGGTCGTCCGCTGCGCGTGGCGTTCGAGTCGGGCCGCCTGCACTCGATGATCCTGTGGGGCCCGCCGGGTGTGGGCAAGACCACGCTCGCGCGCCTGGTCGCGAACATGGTCGACGCGCAATTCATCGTGCTGTCGGCCGTGCTGTCGGGTGTGAAGGAGATCCGCGAGGCGGTCGAACGTGCGCGCGCGGCACGCGCCGCGGGCCGCGCCACGGTGGTGTTCGTCGACGAAGTGCATCGCTTCAACAAGGCACAGCAGGACGCCTTCCTGCCGCACGTGGAATCGGGCCTGTTCACGTTCATCGGCGCCACCACGGAGAACCCCTCGTTCGAGGTCAACTCGGCGCTGCTGTCGCGCGCCACCGTGCACGTGCTCAAGCCGCTCGAGCCCGATGAGCTGATCGAGCTGCTGGTGCGCGCGAGGGCCTTGCTGAAGGGCGGCGAGTTGAGCGACGCGGCGCGCGACCGACTGATCGGTTATGCCGATGGCGATGCGCGTCGCCTGCTCAACGCCTACGAGAACCTGGTGGCGATGTCGGCGGGCGTGCCGTTGCTCGACGAAGCCATGCTGGAGCGCACGCTGGGCGAGATGCTGCGCCGCTACGACAAGGGTGGCGAGCAGTTCTACGATTCGATCTCGGCGTTGCACAAGGCGGTGCGCGGATCCGACCCCGACGCCTCGTTGTACTGGCTGGCGCGCATGCTCGATGGCGGCGTCGACCCACGTTATGTGGCGCGCCGCGTGGTGCGCATGGCCAGCGAGGACATCGGCCTGGCCGACCCTCGGGGCCTTCGCCTCGCGCTCGATGCGGCCGAGGTGTACGAGCGCCTGGGCAGCCCCGAAGGCGAGTTGGCGTTGGCGCAGGCCGTGGTCTACCTGAGCATCGCGCCCAAGTCCAACGCCACCTACAACGCCTGGGGCGCGGTGCGCGATTTCGTGCGCGAGGATGGCACAAGGCCGGTGCCGCTGCACCTGCGCAATGCGCCGACGCGCCTGATGAAGCAGTTGGGCTATGGCAAGGGCTACCGGTATGCACACGATGAACCCGAGGGTTTTGCCGCCGGCGAAACCTACTGGCCCGACGGCGTGCCGCCACAGCGGTTCTACGAGCCGGTACAAAGGGGCTTGGAGCAGCGCATCGCCGAACGTCTGGCCCAGTTGCGCGGTCTGAACGACGAGGGGGCCAAGAGGCCTCCCGATGCGTCGTCGGAGCCCACCGGCGACACCGAGTAGCTGGCTGCGGCCAGCGGGTATCCCCCGCCCTGGCGCGAAACCTGCACTTCTACAATCGCGCCGTCCGCGAGGGGGCCCAAGTCGGGCTTTCGGCGGCGCATCAAACAGGTTGGGATGGACGTTCTACTGCAGCAGATCATCAACGGTCTGGTGTTGGGCAGCGTGTACGCGCTGGTCGCACTCGGCTACACGATGGTCTACGGCATCATCAACCTGATCAACTTCGCCCACGGCGAGGTGCTGATGGTCGGCGCGCTGGTGAGCTGGACCGTCGTCACCGCGCTCGCCGACTCCGGGTTGCCGGGCTGGCTCAAGCTGCTGATCTCGCTGATCGCCGCGGTGGTGGTGTGCGCAGCGCTCAACTTCGTGATCGAGAAGGTGGCCTACCGGCCGTTGCGCAACGCGCCGCGCCTGGCGCCGCTGATCACCGCCATGGGCATGAGCCTGCTGTTGCAGACGCTGGCCATGATCATCTGGAAGCCGAACTACAAGCCCTATCCGATCCTGCTGCCGAGCGAGCCGTTCCACATCGGCGGTGCGGTGATCAACACCACGCAGATCCTGATCCTGGTGTCCACCGCGGTCGTGCTGATCGGCCTGACGTGGCTGGTGAACCGCACCAAGCTCGGCCGCGCGATGCGCGCCACCGCCGAGAACCCGCGCGTCGCCGCGCTGATGGGCGTCAGGCCCGACATGGTGATCTCGGCCACCTTCATCATCGGTGCCGCGCTGGCGGCGCTGGCCGGCGTGATGTACGCGGCCAACTACGGTTCGGTGCAGCACACCATGGGTTTCCTGCCCGGGCTGAAGGCCTTCACCGCCGCGGTGTTCGGCGGCATCGGCAATCTTCCGGGCGCAGTTGTGGGCGGTGTGCTGCTGGGGTTGATCGAGGCGCTCGGCGCCGGCTACATCGGCGCGCTGACCGGCGGCGTGCTCGGCAGCCACTACCAGGACATCTTTGCCTTCATCGTGCTGATCCTGGTGCTGACCGTGCGGCCCCAGGGACTTCTGGGCGAAAGGGTTGCCGACCGTGCGTGACAGCCTGGTGAAGCACAAGCTGCTGGTGTTCGTTGCCACGGCGGTGCTGCTGGTGGTGTTGCCGAGCGTGGCCCAGTACGCCGGCAATTTCTGGGTGCGCATCATCGACTTCGCGCTGCTCTACGTGCTGCTGGCGCTCGGGCTGAACATCGTCGTTGGCTATGCCGGCCTGCTCGATCTGGGCTACATCGCCTTCTATGCGGTTGGCGCCTACATGTTCGGCTTGCTGGCCTCGCCACACCTGAGCGACACCTTCCCGGCCATCAAGGCGATCTTCGCCGGCGGGCTGCACACGCCGCTGTGGGTCGTGATCCCGCTCGGTGCCGCCATCGCCGGCGTGGCCGGTGCGTTGCTGGGCGCGCCGACCTTGAAACTGCGTGGCGACTACCTGGCGATCGTCACGCTCGGTTTCGGCGAGATCATCCGCGTGTTCCTGAACAACCTGGACGCACCGGTCAACATCACCAACGGGCCGAAGGGCCTGCTGCAGATCGACAGCTTCAAGATCCCGTTCACCGACTTCGACTTCGGCAAGACCGGTGAGCTGTTCGGCATGGAGATCTCATCGGTCACCAAGTACTACTACCTGTTCCTGCTCATCGTGGTGGTGAGCGTGGTGATCTGCTACCGCCTCGAGCGCTCGCGCATCGGCCGCGCCTGGATGGCGATCCGCGAAGACGAAGTCGCCGCCAAGGCGATGGGCATCAACACGCGCAACATGAAGCTGCTGGCGTTCGCGATGGGCGCCACCTTCGGCGGCGTGGCCGGCGTGTTGTTCGCCAGCTTCCAGCGATTCATCTCGCCGGAGTCGTTCGCGCTGCAGGAGTCGGTGATGGTGGTGGCCATGGTGGTGCTCGGCGGCATCGGCCACATCCCGGGCGTGATCCTGGGCGCTCTGCTGCTGGCTGCCTTGCCCGAGGTGCTGCGTTGGGTGTCGGGCGAACTCGATCTGCAGTCGATGACCGGCGGGCGGCTCGACGCCGCGATCCTGCGCCAACTGCTGATCGCGCTGGCGATGATCGCCATCATGCTGGCGCGGCCGCGCGGCCTGTGGCCATCGCCCGAACACGGCAAGGCGGCGCCGACGCCGGCCACTTGATCCACGAGAACGCAGCCGTCCGATGAGTGATGTCGTGTTGCGTGTGACGGGGGCGTCGAAGCGCTTCGGCGGCGTGCAGGCGCTGTCCGACGTGGGCATCACGATCCGCGCCGGTGAGGTGGTGGGGCTGATCGGCCCCAACGGCGCCGGCAAGACGACCTTCTTCAACGTGATCACCGGCCTGTACACGCCCGATGCCGGCTCTTTCGAGCTCGGCGGCAAGCCGTACAAACCCACCGCGGTGCACGAGGTGGCCAAGGCAGGCATCGCGCGCACATTCCAGAACATCCGCCTGTTCCCCGAGATGACAGCGCTCGAGAACGCGATGATCGGCCGCCACGTGCGCACCGGCTCGGGCCTTTGGGGCGCGGTGTTCCGCACGCGGAAGTTCATGGCCGAGGAGGCCGCGATCGTGCAACGCGGGCAGGAATTGCTCGACTACGTGGGCATCGGCCGCTACAGAGACTACAAGGCGCGCACGCTGAGCTACGGCGACCAGCGGCGCCTCGAGATCGCGCGCGCGCTCGCCACCGACCCGACGTTGATCGCACTCGACGAGCCAGCCGCCGGCATGAACGCCACCGAGAAGGTGGTGCTGCGCGAGCTGATCGATCGCATCCGCAAGGACGGGCGCACGATCCTGCTGATCGAGCACGACGTGAAACTGGTGATGGGCCTGTGCGACCGTGTGACCGTGCTCGACTACGGCAAGCCGATCGCCGAGGGCAGCCCCTACGACGTGCAGCGCAACGAGAAGGTCATCGAGGCCTACCTCGGGGCCAGCCACAAGGCGCACTGATGCGGACCCCCACGGCTCACTTCGTTCGCTGCCATCCGCGATGAGTGACACCGACATCCTGCTCGAGGTGCGCGACCTGAAGGTCGCGTACGGCGGCATCCAGGCCGTCAAGGGCATCAGCTTCGACGTGCGGCGCGGCGAGCTGGTGAGCCTGATCGGCGCCAACGGGGCTGGCAAGACCACCACGCTCAAGGCCATCACCGGCACGCAGCCGGTGCGCGATGGCGAGATCAAGTTCCTCGGTCGTTCGATTCGCGGCCAGGGCGCGTGGGACCTCGTGCGCCAGGGCCTGGTGATGGTGCCCGAGGGGCGTGGCGTGTTCGCGCGCATGAGCATCGTCGAGAACCTGCAGATGGGCGCCTACGTGCGCACCGATGCCGAGGTCGACGCCGATGTGGAGTACGTGTTCGGCGTGTTCCCGCGCCTGAAGGAGCGTGCGTCGCAGCTGGCCGGCACGCTGTCGGGCGGCGAACAGCAGATGCTGGCGATGGGCCGGGCGCTGATGGCGCGCCCCAAGGTGCTGCTGATGGACGAGCCGTCGATGGGCCTGGCGCCCATCATGGTCGACAAGATCTTCGAGGTCGTGGGCGACATCCATTCGCGCGGCACGACCATCCTGCTGGTGGAGCAGAACGCCAGCCGCGCGCTGCAGCTGGCCAACCGCGGCTATGTGATGGAATCGGGCGAGATCACGATGAGCGGCGAAGCCAAGGCGCTGCTCAACGACCCCAAAGTCCGCGCCGCCTACCTGGGCGAATAGCCTCCTTCGCGCCAGCCGCCAGGTCCTCGGGCCGGTGTTGGGCCCGGCAATGTTGCACCTGCGCGACGTCTGGCGCGTCCGCTCGCCATCTGCGCCACAAGTCGGCACGATCTCCCGGGTGTGGGCGTAGGGTCTTTCGGGGACGGGGGCGTCAGTCGAAGAAAGTGAGCGTTGAACGGAACTTGCCTATGGTTTCCCCGACTCAATTCCCAGCGTCGTTTCTGTGGGGTGCCGCGACCTCGGCCTACCAGGTCGAGGGCTCTCCGCTGGCCGACGGCGCCGGCCCCAGCATCTGGCACCGGTTCGTGCGCACCCCTGGCATGGTGCGCGACGGCGAGACGGGCGATGTGGCCTGTGACCACTACCGCCGCTTCAAGTCTGATGTGGCCTTGATGAAAGAACTGGGACTGAACGCCTACCGCTTCTCGATCGCCTGGGCCCGCGTGTTGCCGGAGGGGCGCGGCCGCGTCAATCCGGCCGGGCTGGGCTTCTACGAGCGGCTGGTGGACAGCCTGCTGGAGGCGGGCATTCAACCCATGGTCACGCTGTACCACTGGGATCTGCCGGCGGCGCTGGACGATCGCGGCGGCTGGCTCAACCCCGACGTGGCCGATTGGTTCGCCGACTACGCGCAAGTGATGTTCGGCGCGCTCGACGATCGCGTGAAGCTGTGGTCCACGCTCAACGAGCCTTGGGTGGTCACCGATGGCGGCTACCTGTTCGGCGCGCTGGCCCCGGGCCACCGCAACAAGTTCGAGGCGCCGATCGCGTCGCATCACCTGATGCGCTCGCACGGCAAGGCCGTGCAGGCCTACCGCGCGAGCGGCAAGCACCAGATCGGCCTGGTGGTGAACATCGAGCCGAAGTACCCGGCCAGCGACAGCCGCAAGACCGCGCGGCGACGGAGCGCGCCGCATGCGTACATGAACCGGCAGTACCTCGATCCGGCGCTGCTCGGCAGCTACCCCGACGAGATGCGCGACGTCTTCGGCGAGGCCTGGCCGGAGTGGCCGGCGCAGGACATGGCGCTGATCAAGCAGCCGCTGGATTTCATCGGCATCAACTACTACACGCGCAACGTGACGCGGCACGACGAGGCGGCGTGGCCGGTGCGTGCGTCGCGGGTGGCGCAGAAGCAGGCCACGCACACCGAGACCGGCTGGGAGGTGTTTGCGCAAGGACTCACCGACACGCTGGTCTGGATCAAGCAGCGCTACGGCGACATCCCGCAGTACGTCACCGAGAACGGCGCCGCCTTTTTCGATCCGCCGGTGGCGGAGGCCGGCCGAGTCGACGACGTGCTGCGTGTGGATTACTTTCGCAAGCACATTGCCGCCGCGGCCGAGGCACGCCGGCAGGGCGTCGATCTGCGCGGCTATTTCGCGTGGTCGCTGTTCGACAACCTGGAGTGGTCGCACGGCTACTCGAAGCGCTTTGGCATCGTGCACGTCGATTTCGAGACCCAGACGCGAACGCCCAAGGCGAGCGCTCGTTACTACGCCGACGTGATTGCCGCACACCGTCGCGGCGTCGCGCTGGGAGCCTGACGATGGCCAGCGCGACCCGCCTCACCGAACGTCGCGCGCTGCTGCGCGCCGCCGGCGCGCTCGGCGCGCTGCAGGCCACCGGTTGCACCGTGCTCGATCGCCTGGTCGCGAGCAACGGCTCGTCGGAAAACGACGAACCCCCTGTCAACGTCATCGAGGACCTGGCCCACCGCACGTTCCGCTACTTCTGGGAGACCACCAGCGCGAAGAACGGCCTGGCGCCGGACCGCTGGCCGAGTCCGTCGGTGTGCAGCATCGCCGCCGTCGGCTTCGCACTCACCGCTTACTGCATCGGCGTGGAGCGCAACTACGTCTCGCGCGAAGAGGCGCGCGAGCGCACCTTGCTCACGCTGCGCTTCCTGCGCGATCTGCCGCAGGGGCCGCGGCCCAAGGGCATGTCCGGCTACCGGGGATTTTTCTATCACTTCGTCGCCATGGACACCGGCCTGCGCGACGGCGACTGCGAGCTGTCCACCGTGGACACCGCGTTGCTGCTGTGCGGTGCGCTGCACGCGCAGGCGTTCTTCGATGGCGAACACGCCGACGAGGTGCGCATCCGGCGCCTGGTCGACGAACTGACCACACGCGTGGACTGGCGCTGGGCGCAGACGCGGCCGCCGACCATCTCTCTGGGCTGGAAGCCGGAGAGCGGCTTCCTGCCGTACGACTGGCGCGGCTACAACGAGGCGGCGGTGGTCTACCTGCTGGCCCTGGGCCACCCGACACGGCCGGTCGACCCCACCGCCTGGACCGCCTGGACCAAGGACTTTCGGGCCAACTGGTCGACCTTTCACGGGCAGCAGGGCCTGAGCTTCCCGCCGCTGTTCGGTCACCAGTACTCCAACGTCTGGGTCGACTTCCGCGACCTGCGCGACGCGTTCTCGCGCCGGCACAACATCGACTACGCCGAGAACAGCCGTCGCGCGGCGCATGCGCAGCGCGCCTACGCGATGCTCAATCCGAAGGGCTGGCGCGGTTACGACGCCGACACCTGGGGCTTCACGGCGTGTGACGGCCCCGCCGACATGATCGCGCCTTACCGCGGGCAACCGCGACGCTTCTACTCCTACCATGCGCGCGGTGCCGGCGGCGGCCGCGTGGCATCGGTGGACGACGGCACCATCGCCCCCACCGCGGCCGCGTCGTCGATCGGGTTTGCGCCCGACATCGCGATTCCGGCCATCAACTCGATGGTGCGCCGGTATGGCGCCCACATCTACGGCAAGTACGGTTTCGTCGACTCCTTCAACCCGAGCTTCACGTTCGAGAAGGCGAAGCTCACGTTCGGCAAGGTCGTCCCTGGTGTCGGCTGGGTGGCCACCGACTACCTCGGCATCGACCAGGGACCGATCCTGGCGATGATCGCCAACTTCACCAACGGCTCGGTGTGGCAGGCGATGACCAAGTGCGTGCAGTTGCGGCGCGGGCTGCAACGGGCGGGCTTCACGGGCGGCTGGCTCGAGGACGACTGATGTCGCGCAGCGGCGCCGTCGCGGCCATGCCGATCGGCGACGGGTCGCGCCGCAGGCTGCTGCGAGGCGTCGCCGGCGCGTGCACGCTGGCGCTGGCTGGTTGCAGCCGCCGCGACGAACGCACGCTGCGCTTCTGGGCCATGGGACGCGAAGGCGAGGTGGTGGGCGAATTGCTCGCCGATTTCGCAGCGCGAGCGACCTGGATTCACCGTGCGCGTCGAGCAACTGCCATGGAGCGCCGCCCACGAGAAGCTGCTCACGGCGTTCGCGGGCGATGCCACGCCCGATGTCGCGCAGCTCGGCAACACCTGGATCGCCGAGTTCGCGGCGCTCAACGCGCTCTTGCCACTGCGGCCGTGGCTCGATGCCGACCGCAGCATCGAGCGGCGGACTACTTCGAGGGCATCTGGCGCACCAACGAAGTCGACGGCACGCTCGTCGGCCTGCCCTGGTACGTCGACACGCGGCTGCTGTTCTATCGCCGCGACCTGTTCCTGCGCGCCGGCGTCGACGCCATGCCCGACACCTGGGCCGGCTTCACGCGCGCGCTCGATGCGCTGCAGCGCGCCGGCACGCTTCATCCGCTGCTGCTGCCCGTCAGCGAGTACGAGCCCTTGCTGGCTCTGGCGCTGCAACAGGACGAGCCGTTGCTGCGCGACGGCGCACGCTTCGGCAACTTCCGCGGCGCGGGCTTTCGGCGCGCGCTCGGCTTCTACATGGAGCGCTTCGCGCGCGGCCATGCGCCATCGACCACCGGCGGCGACATCGCGAACCTGTGGCAGGAGTTCGGCCGCGGCACGTTCGCGACCTTCATCTCCGGGCCCTGGAACATCGGCGAGCTCGATCGACGCCTTCCGGCAGGTCTGCGCGACAGCTGGTCGACCGCCACGCTGCCCGGGCCCGCACGGCCCCGGCGCATCGACCGCCGGCGGCTCCAGCCTGGTGATCTTCCGTCGCTCGCCACGGCAGGCCGACGCGATGCGCCTGCTGTCGTACCTGAGCCGGCCCGAGGTGCAGTTGCGTTTCTATGCGCTGACCGGCGACATGCCGCCGCGGCGCAGCGCGTGGCGCGTCGCGCCGCTGGCCGGCGACACGCGCGCGCGCGCATTCGCCACCCAGCTCGAGCGCGCCAAGCCGTCGCCGGCCGTGCCCGAGTGGGAACGCATCGCGCAGGAGATGCAGCTGGTCGCCACGCGGGCAGTGGCCGAACGCTGGAGTGTCGAGCAGGCGGCCACCGCCATCGATGCGCGCGTCGATGGCTTTCTGGCCAAGCGGCGCTGGATGTTGGCGCGCGCGGCGCGCAGCGGCGGGGCATGAAGAAGCGCACGTTGGCCGCGTGGGTGTTCGTCGGCCCGGCCATCACGGTGATCGGCTTGTTCTTCGTGCTGCCCGTGCTCGCCGGGCTGGGCTTGAGCGTGACCGACTTCGATCTGTACGCGCTGGCCGACCTGCGCAATCTGCGCTTCGTGGGCCTGGACAACTATGGCCACGTGCTGACGCTGCCGCTGTTCTGGAAGGCGTTGGGCAACACGCTGTACTTCGTGGTCGTCGGCGTGCCGCTGTCGATCGCGCTGTCGCTGGCGACTGCCGTGCTGCTGCAATCGCCACTGGCGCGCTTCAAGCCGTTCTTTCGCACCGCGCTGTTCGCACCGGTGGTGACCACGCTGGTGGCCGTGGCCGTGATCTGGCGCTACCTGCTGCACGTGCGCTACGGACTGGTCAACGAAGGACTCGGTGCGCTGGGCCTCGGGCCGTTCGACTGGCTGGGCGATCCCGCGTGGTCGATGCCGTCGATCATCCTGTTCGCGGTGTGGAAGGGCTTCGGCGCCAACATGATCATCTTCGTGGCCGCGCTGCAGGCCATCCCCGATGACCTGTACGAAGCGGCGCGCCTGGACGGCGCGACACGCTGGCAGCAGTTCGCGTACGTCACGCTGCCGATGCTCAAGCCGACGCTGTTGCTGGTGAGCGTGCTCACGATGGCAGGCTACTTCCAGCTCTTTGCCGAACCGTACGTGATGACGCAGGGCGGACCGTTGCAAAGCACGGTGTCGGTGCTGTACCTCATGTACGAGGAAGGCTTTCGCTGGTGGAACCTCGGCACCGCATCGGCGGTGGCTTTCTTGCTGTTCGTCTTGATGATCGCCGTCACGGAAGGCCTGATGCGCTTGGGCCGGCGCGGTGAAGAGGTGGCTGCAGCATGAAGAGGGGTCCTGCCGCGGTCATCATCAACAGTGCGCTGGGGCTCGCCGCCGCATTCGCGCTGTTTCCGTTGCTGTGGATGGTGTCGGTGTCGTTCATGCAGCCCGGCGCGGCGAGCAGCTACCCGCCGCCGCTGATGCCGGCCGACGCGACCTTGCAGAACTACCGCGACCTGTTCGCGCGCGCCAACATGGGCGGCTACCTGCTCAACAGTCTGGTCGTCGCCTGTGGCCTCACCGTGACCTCGGTGTTGTTCAACGTGATGGCCGGCTATGCCTTTGCCAAGCTGCAGTTCGCCGGCCGCGACGCATTGTTCAAGACGCTGCTGGCGGCGCTGGTCATCCCGGGACAGGTGGCGATGATGCCGCTGTTCCTGATGCTCAAGGCGATGGGTCTGGTGAACACCTGGGCCGGCGTGATCGTGCCCGGCATGGCCGGCGTGTTCGGCATCTTCCTCGTGCGCCAGTACGCGCGCAGCATCCCCGATGCGCTGCTCGAAGCGGCGCGCATCGACGGCGCCAGCGAACTGCGCATCTTCGTCCTGGTCGTGCTGCCGCTGCTCAAGCCGGTGCTGGTCACGCTGGCGGTGTTCGCCTTCCTCGGCAGCTGGAACGACTTCATGTGGCCGCTGATCGTGCTCACCGACAGCACGCTGCACACCGCGCCGGTGGCGCTCGCCTCGCTGTCGCGCGAGCACGTGCAGGACAGCGAGCTGATGATGGCCGGCTCGGTGGTCACGATCGCGCCGGTGCTGGTGATGTTCCTCGGGCTGCAGCGCTACTACATGCAGGGCCTGTTGGTGGGCAGTGTGAAGTGAGCCTTCGCAGGCATGTGACGCGACTGATCGGCGTGGTGATCGGCGCATGGAGTTGCGCCGCCGCGGCGCAGACGACGGTGCTCGACGACTTCAGCGACGCGGCACGCTGGCAGGTGAGCGCATCCGACCAGGTGCAGGCCAGCTTGCGCAGCGCCGGCGGCGCGCTGTGCCTGCGCTACGACTTCGCCGGTGTCTCGGGGCATGCGCTGCTGCGTCGCGATCTGCCGCTGGAGATGCCCGCGCACTACGTGCTTCGCCTGCGGCTGCACGGCAGCGGGCCGGCCAATTCGCTGCAATTCAAGCTGGTCGATGGCAGCGGCGACAACGTGTGGTGGATGAACCGCCCCGACTACGTGCCGCCGCGCCGCAGCACCGAGCTGACGATCCGCCAGCGCCAGGTCGAGTTCGCCTGGGGCCCGACCACCGATCGTGTGCTGCGCCGCGCCGCGGCGATCGAACTGGTGGTGGCCAGCGGGTCCGGCGGCCGCGGCGAGTTGTGCTTCGATCGTCTCACGCTGACCACGCTGCCCGCGCCCGGGCCGCGGCCCGCCGAAGTGGTCAGCGTGTCGCCGCGGCATTGGCAGGTCGACCTCGGCGAGCCGCGTGAGGTCAATGGCCTGCTCGTGCGCTGGCCGCGCGCCGCACGCACGCGCGACTTCGACGTGCGCCTGTCCGACGACGCGCGCCGCTGGCGCACGGTGCGCCGTGTGCGCGACTCGGGCCGCGAGGTGCAGGCGCTGTGGTTGCCGCCGGAGATGGAGGCGCGCCACGTGCGACTGGCCTTCCGTCAAGCCGGTACCGCGCCGCCTGAGCATGTTGAAGTGAAGGGCCCGCTGGAGTGGCCCACGCTGAACGCCGCGTTGTCGGCGCTTGCCGGGGCATTGCCGCGCGGCCGTTTGCCGCGCGGTTTCGTCGGTGAGCAGAACTACTGGACGCTGCTGGGCGTCGACCAAGGCGGCGCGAGTGCCGCCGTGGTGTCCGAGGACGGCGCCATCGAGCCGCGCAAGCGCGGGCCTTCGCTGGAGCCTTTTGTCGTCGACGACTCCGGCCAGCTGATCACCTGGGCCGACGTCACCACCGCGCACGCGCTGCGCGAGGGCTATCTGCCGCTGCCCGAGGTGCGCTGGTCGCGGCCCGGCGTGGCGCTGTCGATCGAAGCCGGCGCGGCGGGTTCGCGCGAACGCGCGCAGTTGATCGCGCGCTACACGCTGGCCAACACCAGCGATGCGCCGCGCCGCCTGACCCTGGCGTTGGCCCTGCGGCCCTGGCAGGTCAATCCGCCGGCACAGTTCCTCAACACGCCAGGCGGTGCGAGCCACGTGCAGCGGCTGCAGTGGCAGCGCGACACGCTGCGCGTCGATGACCGGCTGTGGCTGCGTGCCTTGACGCCACCGACGCAGGTCGTGGCCGGCACGTTCGACCAAGGCGACGCGCTGGTCGACGCCGCAGCGCAACGACCGTTGCGCGCGCTCGTCGATGAACAAGGCCTGGCAAGTGCCGCGCTGCGCTGGACCTTCACCTCGCGCCCGGTGCGTCGCGCAGCGTTGCCGTGGTGCTGCCGCTGAGTGGTGAATTGGGCGTACCGTCCGGCGCCGATGAGACGTGGGCACGCTCACAACTCGACGCCGTGGCGCTGCGCTGGCGCGAGCGGCTGAACCGGGTCGAGATCGCGCTGCCGTCGGCCGGCCAGGGAACGGTCGACACCTTGCGCAGCTCGCTGGCGCACATGCTGATGTCGCGCGACGGACCGGCCTTGCAGCCGGGCACGCGGTCGTATGCGCGCACCTGGGTGCGCGACGGCGCGATGATGGTCGCCGGCTTGCTGCGCCTGGGCGAAGTGCAGGCCGCGCGCGAGTTCGTGCAGTGGTATGCGCGTTTCCTGTTCGCCAACGGCAAGGTGCCTTGCTGCGTGGATGCGCGCGGCGCCGACCCGGTGCCGGAGAACGACAGCCACGGTGAGTTCATCTTCGCGGTCGCCGAGTTGTGGCGCCACACGGGCGATCGCGCCTTGCTGCGCTCTCTGTGGCCGCAGGTCGATGCGGCGGCGCGCTACATGGAGCAGTTGCGCCAGTCCGAGCGCAGCGCGTTGAACCGCACACCGGGTCGCGAAGCCTTCTTCGGCTTGATGCCGGCGTCGATCAGCCACGAGGGCTATTCGGCGAAGCCGGTTCACTCGTACTGGGATGCCTTCTGGGCCTTGGCCGGCTACCGCGATGCGGCCGATCTGGCCGCCGTGCTCGGCGAGCAGGCGCGCGCGGCCGAACTGGCCCGGCAGCGCGACGAGTTCACGGCCGATCTCGGTCGCTCGCTGCGCGCAGCGATGGCGCAGCACCGCATCGAATACCTCCCTGGAGCGGCGGAGCTGGGCGACTTCGATCCGACCTCCAGCACGCTGATCTTCAGCCCGGCGGGCGCCGAGTCGCTGGTGGAGCCGCGCACGCTCGAATTCACTTGGGGCCGCTATTGGACCGAGTCGCTCGCACGCATCGAAGGGCGGCTTCAATGGGATGCGTACACGCCTTACGAGTGGCGCTCGGTGTCGGCCTTCGTGCGGCTCGGTCAACCGCAACGTGCGCAGGCGCTGGCGGCGTTCTTCATGGGCCATCGCCGGCCGGCAGCGTGGAACCAGTGGGCGGAAGTGGTGGTGCGCGATCCGCGCGAAGTGCGCTTTCTCGGCGACATGCCGCACGCGTGGATCTCATCGGACTTCATCCGCGCGGCATTGGACGGCTTGGCGTACGAGCGTGACGCCGACCATGCGCTGGTGCTCGCCGCCGGCGTGCCGCGCGACTGGTTGGCCACCGGTGTCACCGTGCGCGGCCTGCGCACGCGCCACGGCGCGCTCAGCTACCGGCTGCAACGCGACGGTACGGCGGTGCACTTGAACGTCGATGCAGGGCTGAGCACGCCGCCCGGGGGGCTGTGGCTTGCGTGGCCCGGCGACGACGCGTTGCCGCAAGCGAGCATCAACGGCCATGCGGCGAGTTGGGAGGGTCGCATGCTGCGCATCCCCGCCTTGCCGGCGCAGGTGCGCCTGGCGATGCCCTGATCGCGATCGCGCAGCGCGCGGGTCTAATCGATCCGCGCGCCGCTGGCCTTGACCACTGGGCCGTACTTCGCATGTTCGGCGCGCACGAAGGCGGCAAACTGCTCCGGCGTCGATGGCGCCAGCTCGGCCATCAGCGTCGACGCGCGGGCCTTCAGCTCGGGGGATTGCAGCGCGTCGACGAACGCGCGGTTCAAGCGCTGCGTGACGTCGGCCGGCAGTTGAGCCGGGCCGAACAAGCCGAACCAGGTGTCGACCTGGAAGTCGCTCAGCCCGACGCCGCGGCCCGCTTCCATCATCGTCGGCACCTCGGGCATGGCGCCCGACCGCTTGTCGGTGGTGACTGCCAGCGCGCGCAACTTGCCGGCGCGGATGTTGCCGGCCGCGGTGGCGAGGTTGTCGAACGTGAGATCGACCTGGCCCGACAACAGCGCGAGCTGCGCCGCGGGTCCGCCGGGGTAAGGGATGTGCACCATGAACACGCCGGCGCCGGTCTTGAACATCTCACCGGCCAGGTGGCCGGCGCTGCCGTTGCCGCCCGAGCCGTAGTTGAGGCGCCCCGGGTTGCGTTTGGCGTGGGCGACGAGATCGGCCACCGACGCGATGCCCAGGCGCTGTGCGGTCTCGGCGTTGAGCACCAGCACGTTGGGTACCTGCGCCACGCGTGTGATCGGCGTGAAGTCGCGCAGTGCGTCGTACGGGATCTTGGCGTACAGCCAGGGGTTGATCGCGTGGGTGGCGACGGCACCCATCACGATCGTGCTGCCGTCGGGCGGCGACTTCGCAACCAGGTCGGCGCCGATGTTGCCGCCGGCGCCGGGCTTGTTTTCGACCAGCACGGTGCCCAGCGGGTCCTTGGCGCGTTCGGCCAAAGCGCGCGCCATCACGTCGAGCGGACCGCCGGCGGGGTAGGGCACGATCAACCGGATCGGCTTGGGTTGTGCGTGGACGAAGGGTGTGGCGGCGAGAAGGGCGAGGGCGGTGCGTCTTTTGATCATGCTGGTGTACCGGCTATGCGGCGGCTTCGTGCTTGTCCTTCTCTGAGGTGAACGCATCGGCGTAGAACTCTTCATCCGGCAGCGCGCAGCGGGCGACGAAGTCGCGCTGGGCCGACTCCACCATGATCGGCACCCCGCAGGCGTAGACCTGATGGCCCGACAGATCGGGCAGGTCTTGCATCACCGCCTCATGCACGAGCCCCGTGCGTCCGCGCCAGCCGTCTTCGGGTCGCGGCTCCGACAGCACCGGCACGTAGCGCAGGTTCGGCATCGATTGCGCCGCTTGTTCGGCCCACTCGTGCAGGTACAGGTCCACGCGCGAGCGGCAACCCCAATACAGCACGGCGGGCCGGCGGATGTCCTTGACCTGCATGTGCTCGATGATGGCCTTGATCGGCGAGAAGCCGGTGCCCGAGGCCAGCAGCACGATCGGCTTGTCGGAGTCCTCGCGCAGGAAGGAGCTGCCGTACGGCCCCTCCATGCGCAGGATCTCCTTGTCCTTCATCGCACCGAACACGTGGTCGGTGAACACGCCGCCGGGCAGATGGCGCAAATGCAGTTCGATCGACGGCGGCGTGCCGAGCTTGCTCGGCGCGGTGGCCATCGAATAGCTGCGGCGCCGGCCATCCCTGAGGATGAACTCGAGGTACTGGCCAGGGCGGTACTGGAATGCCTGGTTGGCCGGCAGCTGCAACCGCAGCACCACCACGTCGGGCGCGCGCCGCTCGATCGCCATCACACGGCAGGGCATGCGCACCACCGGATGCTCGCCGGCGCCGGGCACCATGCGCGCCTCGATCACACAATCGGTCTGCGGAGTGGCGCAGCACGGCAGGATCAGTCCGGCATCTTCTTCTGCCACCGACAGCGCCTTCAGCTGATGGGCACCGTGGATCACGCGCCCTTCGAGCAGGCGGCTCTTGCAGGTGCCGCAGGCGCCGTCCTTGCAGCCATAGGGCAGGCCGATGCCGGCGCGGATCGCGGCAGTCAGAATGGGTTCGTCGCGCTCGACCTGGAAGCTGCGTTCGGCCGGGCGCACGATGACGGTCAGGCTCATCGCGTTCTGTGGGCGCTGCCAATGTCCTGCATGGCGCAGCGCCTCTACACTCGATATTCACCCTCCATTGTGCCCGCGCGCCCAAGTCCTCATGCCGGGCACCCGATCGTCACCGGCCGTCGAACCTCGATGAACGCCAGCAGCCAGTGCCGCATGCGCCGGCCGCGCCTGCTGATCGTGGGCTGCGGCGACGTCGGTCTGCGCGTGCTGCGCCTGCTGCGCGGCCGCTGGCACGTGACGGCGTTGACCTCTTCGCCCGAGCGCCGAGCGGCCTTGCGCGCCGCCGGGGCACTGCCGCTGCTGGGCGATCTCGACCAGCCGGCCACCTTGGGCCGCCTTGCGCATGTGGCCGATGCGGTACTGCATCTGGCGCCGCCGCCGTCACACGGCGCGCACGACCCGCGCACGCTGGCGTTGCTGCGCGCGTTGGCGCAAGGCGGCGTGCGCCGGCTGGTGTATGCCAGCACCAGCGGCGTGTACGGCGATTGCAGCGGCGCGTGGGTGCATGAAACGCGTGCCCCCCAGCCGCTCACCGATCGCGCCCGGCGCCGCGTCGATGCCGAAGGCAGCGTGCGCGCGTTCGCGCGGGCGCTGCGCGTGCACACCACCGTGTTGCGCGTGCCGGGCATCTATGCGCTCGATCGCGCGGGCGGCGATCCGCGCGAACGCGTGCAGCGTGGCACACCGGCGCTGGTGCCGGCCGACGACGTGTTCACCAACCACATCCATGCCGACGACCTGGCGCGCGCGTGCGTTGCGGCGTTGCTGCGCGGACCGACGCTGCGCACGATCCACGTCAACGACGACAGCACGCTGCCGTTGGGCGATCACCTCGACCGTGTTGCCGATGCCAGCGGTTTGCCGCGCGTGCCGCGCGTCACGCGGGCGCAGGCTGCGCAGCATTTCAGCGCCGCACAGCTGAGCTTTCTCAACGAGTCTCGACGCCTCGACAACACGCGCATGAAGCGCGAGTTGCGGGTCACGCTGCGCTATCCAAGCGTCGAAAGCGCGCTGCGCGGCGCTGCGCCTGAACGCCCGCTCAAACGCCCTGCGAGCGCTTGAGCGTCTTGGCCCGTTCGACGGTGAACACCTTCACCGTCTCGTTCTTGCCTTCGCGCTGGATCTCGAGCTTGACCTCGCGCTCGGCCGGGCCGTTGCGCCACAACGTGGTCCACAACTGGTCGAGCGAGCGCACGGTGGTGTCGTCGATGCGCAGGATGCGGTCCCCCGCCTGCAATCCGGCGACGTCGGCCGGGCTGTCGTCGTTGACCCGCACGACTTTCACTTGTCCGTCTTCCTCGATGCAATTCACGCCCATCCAAGGTCGACTGCTGGCGGCGGTGGTGCCGCTCTTGCGCAACTCGTCGAGGATCGGCGGCAGCAGGTCGATCGGCACGAACATGTTGCCCGGCTGACGCGGGTGGTCGTCGCCCATCGCGTGCGCGACCAGCAGCGAGCCGATACCCACCAACTCGCCGCGGTCGTTGAACAGGCCCGCGCCGCTGTGGTCGCGCCGGGCGGGTGCCGTGAACAAGGCGCCGTCGATGCGGTACTCCCAGTAGCCGGCGAACGTTCGGCGCGACACCATGCGCGCCGCGCTGATCGCCCCGCCTTCGCCGCCGCTGGCCACCATCAGCGACTCGTGCTGTTCGACGCGGGCCGATTGGCCCATCGGTGCGGCCTCGATGCGCAGCGGTGTCAGCGCCTGCACGAGGCCGAAGCCGGTGACCATGTCGTAGCCGACCAGGCGCGCCGGGATCACGCGCTCGTCGTCGGTGACGATCTGCACCTGGTCGGCCTCGAGGATCAGGTAGCCGATGGTCAGCACCAGGCCGTCGCCATCGATCACCACGCCGGACCCTTCTCGCGCGCTGCCGAGCGTGCGATTGGAACGCGCGTCTTCGACCGCCTGGGTGCGCACCCCCACCACCGCGGCAGCGGCGCGATTGAGCAGCCGCGACTGCGTGGCCACGTCCATCGCTTGTGCCGGTGCCAGTTGCGGCGCCAGCAGCAGCGACAACAGGGCCAGCATCCCACGCAGGCGGCTGTGCCACGCGCTGACCAGCCACTCGTTGCAAAGGCGCCTGTCCATGGCCGACTCCCCGGGGCCTGTGCGCCCCTTCGTTGCCAGCATGATCCCAAACCATTGGGTTGTCATCCCCACGCCCGTCGCTTGGGCCTGCCGCCAATGCGGCCTTGTGCGCCGCGCCGGGTGCAACGCGCCGTGGAACGTCAGCGACGGCGGCCGAACGGCAGGCGACCGCGCCAGTACAGCAGCAGCAACCAGGCACCGAGCATGCCGCCGAGATGGGCGAAGTGCGCGACACCGGTCGCGCCGGCCACGCCGAGCAACAACTCCAGTGCGCCGAACACGAACACGAAGGTGCGCGCCTTCATCGGAATCGGCGGGAACAGCGGCATGATCGTGCGGTTGGGGAACAGCATGCCGTAACACAGCAGCAGCCCGAACAGCGCGCCGGATGCGCCCACCATCGGCGAACGCGAGCCGATCACCAGGTTGAACACCAGTTGCACGACGGCAGCCGCCAACGCACCGGCCAGCAGCATCTGGATGAAGCGCTTCTGTCCCCACAGCCGCTCCAGCTCGGAGCCGAACATCCAGATGCCGAGCATGTTGAAGAACAGGTGCATCAGGTCGCCGTGCATGAAGGCGTAGGTCAACACCTGCCAGGGCGCGAACTGACCGCTGTCCAAGGGCCACAAGGCCAGCCACAGGCCGATCGGCACCAGGAAGTTGATGCAGAACACGGCCGTGCAGATCAGCATCAGAGCCTGGGTGACCGGAGGCAGTGGAAGCATGTGCGGTGTGGTGCCCGGGGCCGGACTCGAACCGGCACGCCTTGCGGCGAGGGATTTTGAGTCCCTTGCGTCTACCGATTTCGCCACCCGGGCTGCAAGAGGTGGGGCTACGCTGAGGCGCGGCGGATTATGGCATGCACCTCCAGCGGGCCTTGGGCCGCGCTGCCACAATGCGCGTTCGCACGCCGCGTTTGCCCAAGCCCATGCCCGCGACACACGACTACCCGACGATCGAAGACGCGATCGGCGACACGCCGCTGGTGCGCCTGCAGCGAGTGTCCGGAGCGGAAAACAGCGAGCGCGGCAACGTGATCCTGGCCAAGCTCGAAGGCAACAATCCGGCCGGCTCGGTGAAGGATCGGCCCGCCATCAGCATGATCCGGCGCGCCGAAGAGCGCGGCGACATCAAGCCGGGCGACACGCTGATCGAGGCGACCTCGGGCAACACCGGCATCGCGCTGGCGATGGCGGCGGCGATCCGCGGCTACCGCATGGTGCTGGTGATGCCGGAAGACCTGTCGGTCGAGCGCGCGCAGACGATGAAGGCCTTCGGCGCCGAGCTGATCCTCACGCCGCGCTCGGGCGGCATGGAATACGCGCGCGACCTGGCCGAGCAGATGCAAAAGGAAGGCAAGGGACGCGTGCTCGACCAGTTCGCCAACGCCGACAACCCGCGCGTGCACTACGAGACCACCGGCCCCGAGCTGTGGCGGCAGACCGATGGGCGCATCACGCATTTCGTGAGCGCGATGGGCACCACCGGCACGATCACCGGCGTCAGCCGCTACCTGCGCGAGAAGAACCCCGCTGTGCGCATCATCGGCGCGCAGCCCAGCGAGGGCTCGCGCATCCCGGGCATCCGCAAGTGGCCGCAGGAATACCTGCCGAAGATCTACGACCCGAAGGCGGTCGACGAGCTGGTGCTGGTGTCGCAGGCCGACGCCGAAGAGATGGCGCGGCGCCTCGCGCGCGAGGAGGGGCTGTTCGGCGGCATCTCCGCTGCGGGTGCCTGCTGGGTCGCGCTGCGCGTGGCCGAGCAGTTGCGCGACGCCACCATCGTGTTCGTCGTGTGCGACCGCGGCGACCGCTATTTGTCGACCGGCGTGTTCCCCGCCTGACGCTTGCCGATGCCGCAATTCGAGTACCGCTTTTGCCCCAACTGCGCGACCGCGCTGCAGCCGAGCGCACAACTCGAAGACGGCGGCGAGAAGACGCGCATGCGTTGCCCCGCCTGCCACTGGACGCACTGGAACAACCCGACGCCGGTGCTGGCGGCGGTCATCGAGTGCGCCGACCGCGACGGGCGCGTGCTGCTGGCGCGCAATGCCGCGTGGACCGGCCGCATGTTCGCCCTGATCACCGGTTTCATGGAGGCCGGCGAGTCGCCCGAGCACGGCATCCGGCGCGAGGTGGTGGAGGAGACCGCGCTGCAGGTCGATGCGCTCAAGCTGATCGGCGTCTACGAGTTCGAGCGCATGAACCAGGTGATCATCGCCTACCACGCGTTGGCGCGTGGCGAGGTGCAGCTGTCGCCCGAGCTGGCCGAATACAAGCTGTTCGACCCGGCCGACATCATTTGCTGGCCCGCCGGCACCGGCTACGCGCTCGCCGACTGGCTGCGCAGCCGCGGGCACGAGCCGAAGTTCATGGAGTTCAGGCGGCGGCCGTAAAATCGGCAGTCCCATCGAGAACAGCCCATGCAAGCCCAGAAAGAACTCGACGCACGCGGCCTGAATTGCCCGCTGCCGATCCTCAAGGCCAAGAAGGCTTTGGCCGAGATGAAGAGCGGCGACGTGCTGAAGGTGCTGGCCACCGACCCCGGCTCGATGCGCGACTTCCAGGCCTTTGCGCGCCAGACCGGCAACGAACTGCTCGAGCAGAGCAGCGCCGCTGACGAGTTCGTGCACTACCTGAAGCGGCGCTGACCGTTCAGCGCCGCGCGACGGCGCATTCAGAGTTTGAGGTCGCGCAGGTAGTCGCGGAATGGCGGCCCCAGCTCGGGGTGGGCCAGGGCCAATTCGACGTTCGCCTGCAGGAAGCCGTCCTTGCTGCCGCAGTCGTAGCGCTTGCCTTCGTAGCGGTAGGCGAACACCTTCTCGCGCCGCAGCAGCGACGAGATGCCGTCGGTGAGCTGGATCTCGCCGCCGACGCCGCGCGGCTGGTTGAGGATCTCGTGGAACACGCCCGGGGTGAGGATGTAGCGGCCCGCCACGCCCAGTCGCGACGGCGCCACGTCGGGGGCCGGTTTCTCGACGATGCGGGTCACGTCGATCAACCGGTCGTCCACCGGCGTGCCGGCCACGATGCCGTAGCGCTGGGTGTGCTCGGCCGGCACCTCCTGCACAGCCAGGATCGAAGCGCGCCAGTGGTCGAAGTGGTCGACCATCTGCTTGAGCACCGGCGGCTCGCCGACCATCAGGTCGTCGGCCAGCAGCACCGCGAAGGGCTCGTTGCCCACCAGCCGCTGGCCGCACAGCACCGCGTGCCCCAGGCCCAGGGCCTGCGCCTGGCGCACATAGATGCACTCCATGTCGTCGGGTTTGACCCGACGCACGACGTCCAGTAACTCTTGCTTACCCGCCTGTTCAAGGGCTACCTCGAGCTCGAACGTCATGTCAAAGTGGTCTTCGATGGGCCGTTTGTGGCGGCCGGTCACGAAGATCATCTCTCTGACGCCGGCCGCATAGGCCTCCTCCACCGCGTACTGGATCAGGGGCTTGTCGACCACGGGCAGCATTTCCTTCGGTTGCGCCTTGGTGGCGGGAAGGAAGCGCGTCCCCAGGCCGGCTACAGGGAAAATGGCCTTATTGACCAACATACGCTTACATAAAATCGTTGGGACCGAGATGGGGGAATTCTGGCACGCCGCGTCGAGCACCATGCTCTCTGTGGATGAGCCGGGATACGCATGGATGTACTGATCGTCGAGCCGCTGGAACCGGAGGTCATGCATTGGCTCGTGGCGCGTCATGCCGTGCGGTATGCGCCCGACTTGGCGCGTGACCCGCGGGCGTTCCGCCAAGCGCTGTTCAACGTGCGCGCGATGATCATTCCGCCTTCGGTGGCGGTGGACAGCCAGGTGCTGCACTACGCGCCGGTGCTGCGCGCCGTGGGCCGCCTGAGTTCGGGCGCCGAGAACATCGACATCGATGCCTGCGCCCGCGCCGGCGTCGAGGTGGTGCGGCCGATCAATGCCAGTGCGGCGGCGGAAGCCGAATTCATGATCGGCGCGCTGCTGCAGATGCTGCGCCGCGTGCCGGTGCTGAGCGCCGAAGGGCTGCTGGTCGGTCGCGAACTCGGCGGTGCCACCGTCGGCCTGGTGGGCATGACGCCGGCGGCGCGCCCGCTGGCGCAGCTGCTGGCGGCCTTCGGCTCGCGCGTCGTCGGCTACGACCCGGCGGTGCACGTGTCGGACGGCTTGTGGAAGCGCTGGCGCGTCGAGCCGCTGGGGCTGCGCGAGCTGATGGAGCAATCCGACGCGGTGTGCGTGATGCTCACCTACTTCTCGCGCTACCACGGGCTGCTCGGCGAGCGCTTCCTGCCGTCGTGCAAGCCCAACCAGGTGCTGGTGAGCATCGCGCACTCGAGCCTGTTCGACGAGATGGCGCTGGCCGAGGTGCTCGGGTCGGGCCGCATGGCCGCGGCCTGGTTCGACAGCCTCGAGCCCGGCATGCTCGATCCGGGCCGGCCGCTGCACGACGTGGACACCTTGCAGGTGACGCCGCGCGTGGCGAGCACGACGCGCGAATCGCGCATCCGCAGTGCCTGGGCCGTGGCGCGGCGCATCGACGAGCTGCTGTCGGCCACGCCGGCGCGCGCCGAGTTCAGGCCGACGGCGCCAGACGACCCGGTTGATCTTCGAGCCGGCGAAGCGCCTGCTTGAAGTCGGCCACGCGCTGGCGCATCCTGCTCGACCACCGCTGCCGGCGCGCGCGGCGACGAAGCTCTCGTTGCCAAGCTTGGCTTCGGCCTTGCCGATCTCGCCCTGAAGCCGCGCGATTTCCTTGCCGATGCGCGCGCGCTCGGCATCGACGTCGATCGGCACGTGCAGCGCCAGCTTGCTGTCGCCGGCCACCGCCACCGGTGACTGCGCCGCGGCCGAGTCGAACGCCGCGTCGTCGTCGAAGGCCTTGACCTCGCGACAGCCTCGCCAGCGCCATCAGCAGCGGCGCTGCCGACTCGACGAAAGCCGCGTCGCCGACCGCATAGAGCGGCACGCTTCTGCGCCGGCGACAGGTTCATTTCGCTGCGCAGGTTGCGCACCGCGAGCGCCAACGCCTTCAGCTTGCCGACCCAGGCATCGGCCGCGGGATCGATCTTCTGCAGCTCGGCCTGCGGATAGCGCGCCGTGGCGATGGTGTCGCTCGAGCCTTCGGCGCGGCGCCCGGCCACGAGCGACACGCGCTCCCACAGCTCCGCGGTGATGAACGGCGCCACCGGGTGCAGCAGGCGCAGCACGGTCTCGAGCACGCGGATCAGCGTGCGCCGCGTCGCGCGCTGCTGCGCCGGCGTGCCGCTGGCGATCTGCACCTTGGCGATCTCGAGGTACCAGTCGCAGTACTCGTCCCAGACGAACTGATAGATCGCGTTGGCCACGTTGTCGAGCCGGTACTCGGCGAAGCCAGCGGCGACCGCCGCTTCGACGCGCTGCAACTCGCCGGTGATCCAGCGGTCGGCCAGCGAGAAGCTGGCGTAGCCGTGCGCCTTGCCGCCCGGCTCGCAGTCGGCTTTGGTGTGCTCCATCAAGCCGCAGTCCTGGCCCTCGCAGTTCATCAGCACGAACTTGGTCGCGTTCCAGAGCTTGTTGCAGAAGTTGCGGTAGCCCTCGCAGCGCTTGCTGTCGAAGTTGATGTTGCGGCCCAGCGTGGCCAGCGCGGCGAACGTGAAGCGCAGCGCGTCGGCGCCGTAGCCCGGAATGCCTTGCGGGAACTCCTTCTTCGTGGCCTCGCGGACCTTCGGCGCGGTCTCGGGCTTGCGCAGGCCGGTGACGCGCTTGTCGAGCAGCGGCTCGCAGCGCGATGCCGTCGATCAGGTCCACCGGGTCGAGCACGTTGCCTTCGCTCTTGCTCATCTTGTGGCCGTGCGAGTCGCGCACCAGGCCATGGATGTACACGTGCGGAACGGCACCTGGCCGGTGAAGTGCGTGGTCATCATGATCATCCGGGCGACCCAGAAGAAGATGATGTCGTAGCCGGTGACGAGCACGGTGGAGGGCAGGAACAGGTCCTGTTCGATCGTCTTGCCGGGCCAGCCGAGCGTGGAGAACGGCACCAGCGCCGACGAGTACCAGGTGTCGAGCACGTCTTCGTCGCGCGTCAGCGCGCCGGTGTAGCCGGCGGCCTGCGCACGTGCGCGCGCCTCGTCCTCGTTGCGGCGCGACGAACAGCTCGCCGCCGCTGCCGTACCACGCCGGGATCTGGTGGCCCCACCAGAGCTGGCGCGAGATGCACCAGTCCTGGATGTTGTGCATCCACTGGTTGTAGGTGTTGACCCATTGCTCGGGCACGAACCTCACCTCGCCCGACTCGACCGCGTCGATCGCCTTGGCGGCGATCGAGCGTGCCGTCGGCGCCCGGGCTTGCGTCATCGCCACGAACCACTGGTCGGTGAGCATCGGCTCGACGATCTGCCCGGTGCGCGCGCAGCGCGGCACCGTGAGCTTGTGCTTGCGTGTCTCTTCGAGCAGGCCCTGCGCCTCCAGGTCGGCCACGACTCTGCTTGCGCGCGGCAAAGCGGTCGAGCCCGCGATAGGCCTGCGGCGCGTTGTCGTTGATCGTGGCGTCGAGCGTCAGCACGCCGATCATCGGCAGCCCGTGGCGCTGGCCGACCGCGTAGTCGTTGTGGTCGTGCGCCGGCGTGACCTTGACCACGCCGGTGCCGAACTCGCGGTCGACGTAGGCGTCGGCGATCACCGGAATCTCGCGGCCGGTGCAGCGGCAGCTGCACGCGCTTGCCGATGAACGCTGGCATAGCGCTCGTCGTCGGGGTGCACCATCAGCGCGGTGTCGCCGAGCATCGTCTCGGGCCGCGTGGTCGCCACCGCCAGCTGCGCCGCCGCCGTCGACCAGCGGATAGCGGATCAGCCACAGCTGGCCGTCTTCTTCCTCGCTCTCCACCTCGAGGTCGGACACCGCCGACTTCAGCACCGGATCCCAGTTGACGAGCCGCTTGCCGCGGTAGATCAGGCCTTCGTCGTAGAGCCGCACGAAGGTCTCGGTGACGACGGTCGAGAGCTTCTCGTCCATCGTGAAGTACTCGTGCTTCCAGCTCACGCTGTCGCCCATGCGGCGCATCTGCTGCGTGATGGTGGCGCCGGAGGTCTTCTTCCAGTCCCACACCTGGGCCACGAAGTTCTTGCGGCCGAGGTCGTGGCGCGACAGGCCGGCCTCCTGCAGCTGGCGCTCGACGACGATCTGCGTCGCGATGCCGGCGTGGTCGGTGCCCGGCACCCACAGCGTGTTGTAGCCGCGCATGCGGTGGTAGCGCGTCAACGCATCCATGATGGTCTGGTTGAACGCGTGGCCCATGTGCAGCGTGCCGGTCACGTTGGGCGGCGGCAGCTGGATGCAGAACGACGGCTTGGCCGGGTCGAGCGTCGGCTCGTAGAGGCCGCTGGCTTCCCACAGCGGCGCCCAGCGCGCCTCGATGGCGGCGGGCTCGAACGATTTGGGCAGAGGCGGCAGAGTCATACCGGGCGCAGCGCGAGGCTACATGAACAGGTGCTCGCCGGCATTTTCGCCGCCGAGGATCACGTAGTTCACCTTGCGCAGGTCGGCCAGCGAGCGGCCACCGGCATAGCTGATCGAACTCTGCAGGTCTTCGCGCATCTCGCGCAGCGTGTCGGCGAACTGCCCCTTGATCGGCTCCAGGATGCGCTTGCCCTCCACGTGCTTGTACTCGCCCTTGTTGAAGTCGCTGGCCGAGCCGTAGTACTCCTTGTACAGCTTGCCCTCGACCTCCACGGTCTGGCCCGGGCTCTCCTCGTGGCCGGCGAACAGCGAGCCGATCATCACCATCGCGGCGCCGAAGCGCACGCTCTTGGCGATGTCGCCGTGATGGCGGATGCCGCCATCGGCCACGATCGGCTTGGTGGCCACACGCGCACACCACTTGAGCGCGCTCAGCTGCCAGCCGCCGGTGCCGAAGCCGGTCTTCAGCCGCGTGATGCACACCTTGCCCGGGCCGATGCCGACCTTGGTCGCATCGGCGCCCCAGTTCTCCAGATCGATCACACCTTCGGGCGTGCCGACGTTGCCGGCGATGACGAAGGCGTTGGGCAGCTTCTGCTTGATGTGTTCGATGGTGCGCCGCACGCTGTCGGCGTGGCCGTGCGCGATGTCGATCGTGATGTAGTCGGCCCCGACCCCTTCGGCCGCGAGGCGGTCGATGGTCTGGTGGTCGCTCGGCTTGACGCCCGAGCTGATCGACACGAACAGCTTGCGTTCGCGCATGCGGCGCGCAAACGCCACGTTGTCGAGGTCGAAGCGGTGCATCACGTAGAAGTGGTCGCTGCGCGCCAGCATCTCGGCGATCGGCTCGTCGAGCACCGTCTTCATGTTGGCGGGCACCACCGGCAGCACGAAACGCCGCCCGCCGAACTCCACCGAGGTGTCGCACTCGCTGCGGCTGTCGACGCGGCATTTGCGCGGCAGCAGCAGGATGTTGTCGTAGTCGAAGATTTCCATGTCAGACGGCGCTGGGCCGCTCCCGAGACGGCTGAGCGCCCCCTCGGGGGGCAGCGAACGAAACGAGCGTGGGGGTCATGCAAATGGCCTGGTGGCAGGCAAAAAAATACCGGACCAGCGTGTTCGCTGGGCCGGTGGCCGATTCTACGCCGTTCGCTAGGGGCCGACGACCTGTCCGATCTCGATCGCCAGGCCGGTCGAGCCCACGTCGACCGGAGGCGACAGCCCTTGCAGATCGCCCGGTTGCGCCAGTGCGCCGCCGCTCTTGCTGACGCGCGCGCCGACGATCACCTTGGGCGAGCCCGACAGCTTGGCCGCCGGCGACATCGCCATGCTGTCGTCGAGCGTGAACTTCAGCGGCAGGTCCTTCACCTGCTTGCGCAGGATCGCCAGCGGCACGCGAGAGCCTTCGGCGGCTCGCGCGAACACGAACACCGTGTCATCGGGTGCGGCCTTGCCGGCGAGCTGCTTGGACAGCGTGACCGTGCCGCTGACGGACGCTGCCGCCGGTTTCGCAGCCGTGCCAGGCGCCTGCGCCTGCGTGCCCGCCGCCGGCCCGCCAGCCAGCCGACGGGCCTCGTCGATGCCGCCCTGGATCTGGCGTGCGAAGTCGCTGTCTGGCGCCACCTGCGCCAGCTTCTCCCAATGGCGCAAGGCGCCGGCGAAGTCCTTGCGCAGAAAGGCGGCGGTGCCGGCCAGCGACAGCGCCTTGAGGTTGTTGGGGTCGATCTCGAGCGCGCGCGCGATCAGCTTGCTGGGCTCGCCCTCGAGCTTGCGGCCGTTGACCACCGCGAGTGCGTCGGCGTAGTCGGCCAGCAGGTTCGCGTCATCGGGCTTGAGCGCCAGCGCCTGCTTGAATGCCGGCACCGCGTCGGCGTGGCGCCCCATCACGGCGTACGAGCGGCCCAACATGGTCCAGCCCTTGACATCGTCGGGTTGCTGCTTGAGCCGATCGGCGAGCTTCTGCGTCATCGCCTCGATCTGCTCGAACGTGATCTCGGCGCCGCTGTTCGAGGCGGCCGTGCGCACCGACGGATCGAGCGCCAGTGGCGCACCCACCACCAGGTAGCCGGCGGCGAGCAGCACGACCACGAAGCTCGACAGGCCGGCGATCATCGGCAGCGGGCTGCGCGCAGCCTCGCCCGCCGCGGCCAGGTCGTCAGCGGGCGCCTTGGCTTGCTTCGACCACCACAGCGGGCGCGTCAACAGCAGCACGGTGACCAGCGCCATGGCCAACGCGATCAGCACGAAGGGGATCAACGCGCCCCCTCGGTGGCTTCGTCGTCGTCCGCGTCCGGTTCGAAGCGATCGGGTGCCAGCTTGGCGCGCCGGCGCAGCGCGATCACCAGGACGGCAATGCCCAGCACCAGCAGCACCAGCGGCCCGATCCACAGCGCCATCGTGCTGCCCTTGACCGGCGGCCGATAGCGGATGAAGTCACCGTAGCGGTCGGTCATGTACTGCACCACTTGCTGGTCGGTGGCGCCGCGCTGCAGCTGTTCGCGGATCTCGCGCCGCAGGTCGTCCGACAGTCCGGCGGGCGAGTCGGCGATGGTCTGGTTCTGGCAGACCAGGCAGCGCAGTTCGATCGCGATGCGCTGCATGCGCGCCTCGAGCACCGGGTCGGTCGAAGCCGGTACGGCATCCTTCGCCTGCGCCACGCCGAGCAACGTGGCCAGTGCCAGCGCGATCACCAGTACAAGTCGCTCAGCCATTCAGCTCTTTCAGCAGCGGCACGACGCGCGTCTGCAGGACCTCGGGCGTCATCGGTCCCGACGTGCTTGAAGCGGATCACGCCCTGCTTGTCGATCACGAAGGTCTCGGGCACGCCATACACGCCGAAGTTGATGCCGACGCGGCCGTCGAGGTCCGACAGCGACAGCGTCGTACGGGTCGCCGAGCTGCTTCAGCCATGCCCGCGCATCGTCGCGCTTGTCCTTGTAGTTGAGCCCGATCACCGGGGCCTGCCGGGTCTTGGCGAACGCAACGATGTGCGGATGCTCGTCGCGGCAGGGCCCGCACCACGAGGCCCACACGTTGAGCACCCACGCCTTGCCCAGCATCGTGTCGCGCTGGATCGTGGTGTTGGGGTCGTCCAGGCGCGGCAACGCAAAGCCCGGCGCCGGCTTGCCGATCAGCGGCGACGGCACGGCGCGCGGATCGAGCTTGAGTCCCGCGGCCAGAAAACCCACCAGCACCAGAAAGATCGCCAGCGGGATGATGAAGCGCAGGCTGCCTTTCATCGCACGGAGGCCGCCAGCGGCGAGGTCTCGGCCAGCGCCCGCTCACGCTGCGTGACGCGGTAGCGCCGGTCGCTCGCGGCAAGCAGGCCGCCCAGCGCCATCAGCACGCAGCCGCCCCAGATCCAGTCGACGAACGGCTTGTAGTACACGCGCACGATCCATGCGGTGTTGCCGATCGGGCTCGCCCAGCGACACGTAGAGGTCGCGCGTGAAGCCGGTGTCGATCGCCGCCTCGGTCATCGGGTTCTGCTGCACGCGGTAGATGCGCTTCTCGGGGTGCATCGTCGCCACCGGCTTGCCGTCGCGCGTGACCTCGACCAATCCCTGCGCGGCGCCGTAGTTCGGGCCGGCGCGTTCGCGCACGCCGCGGAAGGTGAACACGTAGCCGGCGATCTCGGTGGTGTCGCCCACGTCCATCTTCAGGTCGCGTTCGACCTCGTAGGTCTTGACCATGCTGACGCCGAAGGCGAACGCGGCCACGCCGAGGTGGGCCACCATCATGCCGAGCATGGTGCGCGGCAGCTGGCGCGCGCGGCGTCCACACGCTGCCGCCGACGCCGCTGCCGATCTTGAGGCGCTCGACCAGGTCGGTGCCGACCGCGAACACGATCCACCACGACATCGCGAAGCCGAGCGTGGCCAGCGCGCTGATCTTGCCCGCGGCCCAGCCGGTGGCCAGCGCGGCCGGCACGGTGAGGCCGAGCGCCCAGCGCAGGCGCCGCGCCAGGTCGGGCACCTCGGCCTGACGCCAGCGCGCCAGCGGCCCCACGCCCATCAGGAACACGACCGGCACCATCAGCGGCACGAACACGCTGTCGAAGTAGGGCGGGCCGACCGAGATCTTGCCCATGCCCAGCGCATCGAGCACCAGCGGATACAGCGTGCCCAGCAGCACGGTGGCCATCGCCACGACGAACAGCACGTTGTTGGTGAGCAGCAGCGACTCGCGCGACAGCGCCGAGAAGCGCGCGCCCAAGCCCGACCTGCGGCGCGCGCCACGCATACAGCGATCAGCGAGCCGCCGATCACGATCACCAGGAAGGCGAGGATGAACAGGCCGCGCTTCGGATCGGTGGCGAACGCATGCACCGACGACAGCACGCCCGAGCGGACGAGAAAGGTGCCGAGCAGCGACAGCGAGAACGCCATGATCGCCAGCAGCACGGTCCACGACTTGAACGCGCCGCGCTTTTCGGTCACCGCCAGCGAGTGGATCAGCGCGGTGCCCACCAGCCAGGGCATGAACGACGCGTTCTCCACCGGATCCCAGAACCACCAGCCGCCCCAGCCGAGCTCGTAGTAGGCCCACCAGCTGCCCAGCGCGATGCCGAAAGTGAGGAAGATCCAGGCCGCGGTGGTCCAGGGGCGCGTCCAGCGCGCCCAGGTGGCGTCGAGGTTGCCGCCGATCAGCGCCGCGATCGCGAACGCGAAGGCCACCGAGAAGCCGACGTAGCCCATGTAGAGCATCGGCGGGTGGAACACCATGCCGGGGTCCTGCAGCAGCGGGTTCAGGTCGCGGCCGTCGGCGTGCCGCCGGGCAGCAGGCGGTCGAACGGGTTCGACGTGAGCAGCATGAACAGCAGGAAGCCCATGCTGACCAGGCCCATCACCGCCAGGATGCGTGCCACCACGGGTCGGCGGCAGGTGCGAGCTGAACTGCGACACCGCCAGCATCCACAGGTTGAGCATCAGCAGCCACAGCAGCAGCGAGCCCTCGTGGCCGCCCCACACGCCGGCGAGCCGGTAGTGCAGCGGCAGCGCCGAGTTGGAGTTCTGCGCCACGTACAGCACCGAGAAGTCGTTGTGTCACGAACGCGTATGCCAGCGCCGCGAATGCGATCACGATCAGCAGGCACTGCGTCTGCGCGGCTGGACGCGCCAGCGCCATCCAGCGCGCGATTGCCGCGCGCCGCGCCGGCGATCGGCAGCGTGCCCTGCACCAGCGCCACCGCGAGCGCCAGCAACAACGCGACCTGGCCGAGTTCGGGAATCATTTGCTGCCTCCAACGACAGAACCGGCGATCTTGCCGTTGGTCTGCGTGGCGCGCTTCAGCGCCTCGGCGGCCTCGGGCGGCATGTAGTTCTCGTCGTGCTTGGCGAGCACCTCGCGCGCGACGAACACGCCGTCGTCGCGCATCTGGCCTTGCGCCACCACGCCTTTGCCCTCCTTGAACAGGTCGGGCAGGATGCCGCGATAGGTCACGGGCACGGTCTGCGCGGTGTCGGTGACGAGGAACTGCACATCGGTGCCGGCGCGCTTGACGCTGCCTTCCTGCACCAGCCCGCCGATGCGAAACGTGCGGTTCAGCGGCGCCTCCTTGGCGCCACCTGCGATGGCGAGTAGAAGAACACCAGATTGCTCTGGAACGCGTTGAGCACCAGCGCGGTGGCCACGCCGACGGCGGCCACGATGCCGCCGATCAGTGCCAGCCGTTTGTGGCGGGGTTTCATGGTGAATCCTTCTCTGTGCGTCGAGGCAGCGACCAGTGCTTCGAGCCGATGCCGCCGCGCGAGCCAGGGCTCGATCAGCATCGCGGCCAGACACACAGCGTACGCGCCCCACACGTACAGGCCGTAACCACCCATGGAAAAGAACTCAGCCGGGCTGCCCCAGTTCATTGCAACTCCTTACGCAGCGATGCCATCGCGCGCCCAGTCGGCGTGGCGCTCGCGCTCCAGCGCCAGCGCCTGCGCCCGCGTGAACACCACCGCGAAGGCATAAGCCCAGAACGCCAACGTCATCAGCAACATCGCCATCAGCATCGTCTGCGCCATTTTCGGCGCTGCCGTCATGCTGATCGTGGCGCCCTGGTGCAAGGTGTTCCACCACACCACCGAGAAATAAATGATCGGCACGTTGACCGCGCCCACTAGGGCCAGCACCGCGCCGGCCTTGTCGCCGCGCACCGCGTCGTCGATCGACGACACCAGCGCGATGTAGCCTAGATACAGAAACAGCAGGATCAGTTCCGACGTCAAACGTGCATCCCACACCCACCAGGTGCCCCAGGTGGGTTTGCCCCAGAACGAGCCGGTCCACAGCGCCAGAAACGTGAACACCGCGCCGGTGGGGGCGATCGCGCGCGCCAGCATCGAGGCCATGCGTGCATTGAGCATCCAGCCGATCGCAGCCCAGAACGCCATCGCCAGGTACAGCACCATCGACAGCCACGCCGCCGGCACGTGGATGAAGATGATGCGGTACGAGTTGCCCTGCGTGGCGTCGACCGGTGCCACGAAGAAGCCGATGTACAGCCCGGCCAGCGTCAACACGATCGCCAGGCCCCACAACCACGGATTCAGCGCATTCACCAGCGCATAGAAGCGCGAGGGCGCGGAGAAGGTGGACCAGCGCAAGGAGTTCATGGCGCCTTACTCGAGCGCGATGCGCAGCGCCACCGCGGTGGCCAGCGGCGCGATCAGCGCGGTGAAGATCAGCAACGCGCCGAGCAGCGAAAAATGCCCCGACGCCGAGATGCCGCTGTCCACGGCGCCGACGGCGCCGCTGCCGAAGATCAGCGCGGGGATCGTCAGTGGCAGGATCAGCAGGATCAGCAGCACGCCGGCGCTGCGCAGACCCAGCGTCAAGGCCGCGCCCACGCCGCCGAGCAGGCTCAGCACCGGCGTGCCGAGCAGCAGCGCAGCCACCAAGGTGGCCAACGCCGCCGGCGACATGTCGAGCAGCAGCCCGATCACCGGCGCGGCCAGCACCAGCGGTGCGCCGGTGGTGGTCCAGTGTGCGGCCGCCTTGGCCGCCGCAATCACCGTGGGCGGGTGGCCCGACAGCAACATCTGCTCCAGCGAGCCGTCCGAATGATCGAGCGCATAGAGGTTGGCCACCGACAGCATCGACGCCAGCAGGGCGCAGACCCACACCACACCGGCGGCAATCACGCGCAGCGTCTGCGGCTCGGGGCCCACGCCCACCGGGAACAAGCTCACCGCGACCACGAAAAAAACCACCGGCAGCAGCGCCTCGACGCGGCGGCGCAGCGCGAGGCGGATGTCGCGGGTGTAGACGGCAACGAAGGCGGCGCTCATCCGGCAAATGGGTCGAGGTCAAATTCGGCCACATCCGGCGCCCCGGCGCCAGGGGGCAGGTGACTCGTCAACAACACGCTGCCGCCGCGCGCCAGGTTTTCATGCAGCAATCGATTGACGGCATCGATTCCGTCAACGTCGAGCGCGTCGTAGGGCTCGTCGAGGATCCACAGCGCCGCGCTGCGCTCCAGCGCCAGGCGCGCCAACGCGGCGCGCCGACGCTGCCCTTGGGACAGCGTGCGCACCAAGGCATCGCGCCGCGAGGCCATGCCCACGCGCTCGAGCGCCCCGTGCAACGACGGCACGTCGTGCGCACGGCCGTGCAGGCGGGCCAGGAACTGCAGCGATTCGGTCACCGTGAGGTCTTCCTTCAATGCATTGGCATGGCCGATATACACGCGCACAGAGGCATAAACGGATGCACGCCGCACGTCGACGCCACCCCAGGACACATGCCCCGACTCGGGCACCGCCAACCCCGCGGCCAGACGCAGCAGGCTGGTCTTGCCTCGCCCGTTGCGCCCGCGCAGCCACACCGCCTGGCCTGCGCGCACCTCGAGATTCACGCCCTTGAACAGCAAGCGGTTGCCGCGCCGGCACGCCAGGTCGATGCAGGCCAGCGTGTCGAGCGCGGCGTCGACGGTGCGGGCGGCGCTCGCCGCGGCGTCTTTCGGCACGGCGGTGGGCAAGGTGGCGAAGTCGCGTGTCGTTTTCGGTGCGCACCGGGCGGATGGGCCACGGGCGGGAGATTGTAGGAGAGCGCTGCAGCCGCCCTCATGGCCCGTGGGTCCGGGCCGGCAGGCTGTCACACCATGGGCGGATGGTGGCTGCCGAAGGCACCGATCAGGTCGAGCGTGCTGCGCCGTCCGATCGCTGCGCCGTGGTCCTGCAGCCAGCTGAGCGCCCGCGCACGGCCGGCATCGTGCAGCCGCTGCAGCAACGCGCTGTGTGCGATCAGCTTGCTGCTGGAAGGCAGCGTCGCCAGGTGCTCGCCGCCGTCGATCAAGTGCCAATGCGCGCGTTTGAGCCGGCGCTCGAAGGTGCCGGGCCACCAGGCGTGCTGCGCCAGCTCGGTGGCTTCGGCCACCAGCCGCATCTCGCCGAGAAAGGTGGCGTTGAAGGCGATCTCCATCGTGCGTTCGCGGATCGCGTCGGCGCTGCTCGGCGTGTCGCCCAGGCGCCATGGGCTCAACATCACCACCATCACGTCGAGCGTGCCGGGCGTGCGCAGCAGCGGCATCACCGGCGGGTTGGCGCTGAAGCCGCCATCCCAGTACGGCTCGCCATCGATCTCCACCGCATGGTGCAGTGACGGCAGGCACGCCGACGCCAACGCCGCGTCGAGCGACAGCTCGCGGTTGCCGAACACGCGCAGGCGGCCGCTGTTGGCGTGCGTGGCCGCGATGTGCAGCGCGATGCGCGATTGAGCGCGCAGGCGCTCGAAATCCACGCTGCGCGCGAGCAGGTCGCGCAGCGGGTTCATGCGCATCGGATTGGCCTGCGCCGGCGACATCGACTGTGCCCAGCGCAGCATCCATTGCGCGGGTGCCGACAGCTGTGAGCCGTCGCCGGTGACCAGGCCCCACGCGTCCCACGGCACCGAGTGCCCGAGCGCGCTCCAGAATTTGGCGAGCGTGGCGCGCGCGCCCTCGATACCCCCTTCGAGCAGGCCGTGCACCAACAACAGCGCATTCATCGCGCCGGCACTGGCGCCGCTGACCGCGACGATCGGGTTGGCGCGCTGCTCCAGCAGCGCATCGAGCACGCCCCAGGTGAATGCGCCGTGCGCGCCACCGCCTTGCAGGGCGAGCCCCATCGGTGCGCGTTGTGTGCGTGGGCGGATGAACATCGGTCGATGAGCGGATCAGGCCGCTTCGATGCGATCGGTCATCGGGCGCAGCGTTCGCCGGCCATCGCGACCAGGCGGCCATCGGCACGCTCGATCCATGCGCGGGCAAGCAGGCGTTCAGGCTTGGCCGTTTCGGGCCAGCGCATCGCCTGCAGCACGCGCCACGCCTTTCCGCTGCCGAGCTCGTGTGGGTGAAACGGCCCCGCCACGGTGCGCACGAGTTGCCTTGGCACTGGGGTGCCGTCGGTTCCCGCAGGCACCGACTCCACGAGCGCAACCCAAACGCCGCTGTCCTCCGGCGCGCGGCCACGGCCGTCGATCTGCACGCCGAAGTAGCCGTTGAACGCGGGGCCGGAGGCCACGGTCAGTTTCGCCGCGCTCGCCCTGCGCGCGGATGTGCGGTGGACGGTGGTGCGCGCGTCGTCGTTGACGCCGATGTTCAGCACGCGGCGCGCGCGAGCCGCCGCCTCGTCGGGTGCAGCCGGCGACAAGGGCGCCTCGTCACCGCGCGCGCTGGGCACGATCCAATCGAGCAGCCACGCATCGGATCCCGCCACCGGGGCCGATGCATCGGTCCAGCACGCACTGCATTCGGCGCTGATGAAGCGCTCGAACACGGCTGCCTGCGCAAGCGCGCAGGGCGCGGCTTCGGGCGCAACTTGCGCGCGCGCCGTGCCGGCGATGGCCGCAAACACAGCGACTCCTAGAATGAATGCATGCATGAGGCCGATTCTGTAAGCAATTCGCTTGCCCAGGCGCGCGCTGCGACATCGTCACCGTTGCTTGCGAATCTGAACCCCGAACAACTCGCCGCGGTCACGCTGCCGCCCGAGCCCGCGTTGATTCTCGCCGGCGCAGGCTCCGGCAAGACGCGCGTGCTGACCACGCGCATCGCCTGGCTGCTCGCCACGGGGCAGACCTCGCCGGGCGGCGTGCTCGCGGTCACGTTCACCAACAAGGCCGCCAAGGAGATGCTGACGCGGCTGTCGGCGATGCTGCCGATCAACGTGCGTGGCATGTGGATCGGCACCTTCCACGGCTTGTGCAACCGCTTCCTGCGCGCGCATTGGAAGCTGGCGGCGTTGCCGCAGTCGTTCCAGATCCTCGACAGCGGTGACCAGCAATCGGCGGTGAAGCGCGTGATCAAGGCGATGAACCTCGACGAAGAGCGCTTCGTGCCGCGCCAGGTCAGCTGGTTCATCGCCGCGAGCAAGGAAGACGGCCTGCGCCCGCGCGACGTGGCCGCGACCGACCCGCAGACGCGCAAGATGATCGAGATCTACCAGGCCTACGAAGACCAGTGCCAGCGTGAAGGCGTGGTCGACTTCGCCGAGCTGATGCTGCGCAGCTACGAGCTGCTGCGCGACCACGATGCGCTGCGCGAGCACTACCAGCGGCGCTTCCAGCACGTGCTGGTCGACGAGTTCCAGGACACCAACCGTTTGCAGTACCTGTGGTTGAAGATGTTTGCGCCGCCTCCCGGCGACGCGTCGATGTCCGCGCCACCGCGCGGGCCGAGGCAGGGCGTCTTCGCGGTCGGCGACGACGACCAGAGCATCTACGCCTTCCGCGGCGCGAAGGCCGGCAACATGGCGCAATTCGAGCGCGAGTACGGCGTGCGCGAGGTGATCAAGCTGGAGCGCAACTACCGGTCGTTCGGCAACATCCTCGATTCGGCGAACGCGCTGATCGCACACAACGCGAAGCGCCTGGGCAAGAACCTGCGCACCGAGGCCGGCCCCGGCGAGCCGGTGCGCGTGGTGGAGTCCAACAGCGACTATGCCGAAGCGCAGTGGCTGCTCGAGGAACTGCAGCAGTTGCACCGTGCCGGCACGCCGCGCAACGAGCTGGCGCTGCTTTACCGCAGCAACGCGCAGAGCCGCGTGCTGGAAAGTGCGCTGTTCAATGCCGGCGTGCCGTACCGCGTATATGGCGGCCTGCGCTTCTTCGAGCGCGCCGAGGTCAAGCACGCGCTGGCCTACCTGCGGCTGATCGAGAACCCGAACGACGATACGTCGTATCTGCGCGTGGTGAACTTCCCGACGCGCGGCATCGGCGCGCGCTCGATCGAACAACTGCAGGATGCGGCCCGTGTCAGCGGGCGCAGCCTGTACCAGAGCGCCGGCGCGCTCACCGGCAAGTCGGGCGGCAACCTGCGTGGATTCAATGCGTTGCTCGATGCCATGCGCGACGCCACGCGCGGCTCGACGCTGCGCCTGATCATCGAGCACGTGCTCGAAACCACCGGCCTGATCGACTTCTACCGCACCGAGAAAGAAGGCGCGGACCGCATCGAGAACCTGCAAGAGCTGGTCAACGCCGCCGAGGCCTTCGTCACGCAGGAGGGGTTCGGCAAGGACGCGGTGGCACTGCCGGTCGACGAGACCGCGGGCGCCATCGCGCAGGGCACGCCGACCGCGGTGGCCGCGGTCGACGTGACGCCCGATGCCGAGACCGGCGAGATCGTGTCGCCGCTGGCCGCGTTTCTCACGCATGCCGCGCTCGAGGCCGGCGACAACCAGGCGCAGGCGGGGCAGGACGCGGTGCAGTTGATGACGGTGCACAGCGCCAAGGGGCTGGAGTTCGACTGCGTGTTCATCACCGGGCTCGAAGAAGGCCTGTTCCCGCACGAAAACTCGCTGTCCGATGTCGACGGATTGGAGGAAGAGCGCCGGCTGATGTACGTGGCGATCACGCGCGCGCGCAAGCGCCTGTACCTCACGTTCAGCCAGACGCGCATGTTGCACGGGCAGACCCGATACCACGTGAAGAGCCGCTTCTTCGACGAGCTGCCCGACGGCGCCATGAAGTGGCTGACGCCGCGCACCCAGGGCTTCGGCTCGGGTTATGCACGCGAGTACCAGCAGGCGTGGGCGCGCGGCAGTGGCCTGGGTTCGATGGTCGGCGTGGGTCGCATCGATTCAACGGCACCGTCGATCGACTCGCGGCGCACGGCCACGCCGACACCGAGCGGCCCCACGCTGCGCGTGGGCCAGAGCGTGTTTCACACCAAGTTCGGCGAGGGCGTGATCCTCACGATCGAAGGCCAGGGCGATGACGCCCGCGCCCAGGTGAACTTCGGCCGCCACGGCGCCAAGTGGCTGGCGCTGTCAGTGGCCAAGCTGACGCCGATCACCTGAGGTCCATCGAGGCGCTGTCATGCCGCTGTCAACGCGGCGTCATGCGGGCGTCAAACGCACTGCGGAGCATCGATGGCTGATCCACAGCCCCATCGACGCCGAGGAGCGCATGCAGCACGAAACGACTGTTTCCTTTCACGAGGCCGACGACGTCGGCCACAACGATTCGCCCAACCCCACGTTTCACTCCGTGCTGCAGGCCCGGCTGAGCCGGCGCTCGCTGCTCAAGGGCAGCGCCGGTTCCATCGCCACTGCGGCCCTGGGTGGCTTCAGCGTTGCCGCCTGCGGCGGCGGCCGCTACGACCCGATCGAATCGCTGCGCTTCACGCCGGTGGCCAAGAGCCGGGCCGACGCAGTGAGCGTGCCAGAAGGCTACGTGGCGAGCGTGCTCTACGCGCTCGGCGACCCGTTGTCGATCAGCACGCCCGACTACCGCAACGATGGCACCGATGGTGACTTTGAACACCGCGCCGGCGACCACCACGACGGCATGCAGTACTTCGGGCTGGCGCGCGATGCCAACAAGCGCGACGACGATAGTTCGGCGCGCGGCCTGCTGGCGATGAACCACGAGGCGACCAGCCACGCCGGCAACGAACGTGCATCGGCCTTCGTGCACGCCAATGGCGGCACCAACGCGTTGCCGCGTCCGGCGGCCGAGGTCGACAAGGAAATGGCGCTGCACGGCGTGTCGGTGGTCGAGGTGCGCAAGGTCGCTGGCGCCTTCAGCACCGTGCGCGGCTCCGCCTACAACCGCCGCATCACGCCGTTGACGCCGCTGCAACTCGCCGGCGTCGCGCGCGGTCACGCGTCGATGCGCACCGCGTTCAGCACCGCCGGCACGGGCGCACGCGGCACGATCAACAACTGCGGCACCGGCAAGACGCCGTGGGGCACGCTGCTCACCGGCGAGGAGAACTGGGCGGGTTACTTCACGCGTGGCGCCACCGACAACGCGGCGCGCCAACAACGACAAGAGCGTGGTCTCGCTCAACCGCTACGGCCGCGCGCAAGGTGCGGCCAGCCGCCACGGCTGGGAGACCGGCGGGGCGACCGATGTCTACCGGCGCTGGGACATCAGCCAGGTTGGCGCGTCGAGCGACGGCAGCGACGATTTTCGCAACGAGCTCAACACGTTCGGCTACATGGTCGAGGTGGACCCGTACGACCCGGCTGCAGCGGTGAAGAAGCGCACCAGCCTCGGGCGCTTCGCGCACGAGAGCGCGGCGTTCTCGCTCCTCAAGCCGGGCCAGCCGCTGGCGGTGTACATGGGCGACGACTCGCGCGGCGAGTACGTCTACAAGTGGGTCAGCGATGCCAAGTGGTCGCACGCCGACGCGCAGCGCGGCGACCGCATCGGCGTGGGCGACAAGTTTCTCGACGCCGGCAAGCTGTACGTGGCGCGCTTCGACGCCGACGGCAGCGGCGAGTGGATCGAGCTGTCGATGGCGCATCCGGCGATCGCCGGCTACAGCGCATTCCAGTTCACCGACAACGCCGAGGTGGCGATCCACGCGCGCCTGGCCGCCGACGCGGTGGGCGCCACCAAGATGGACCGCCCCGAGTGGTGCGCCACGCATCCCGAGACCGGCGAGGTCTACTACACGCTCACCAACAACAGCAACCGCAAGGTCGAGCCGAGCGGCGCGTCGCAGCAGCGCGTGGACGCGGCCAATCCGCGCGCGTATGCCGACTCGTTCAACGGCGGTGCGCCCGGCGCACCGGGCAACGTCAACGGCCACATCATCCGGTTGCGCGAGCGTGACGACGATGCGGCCGCCACGCGCTTCGCCTGGGACGTGTACCTGTTCGGCGCCGAGGCGGGCAGCGATCCGCAGCGGGTGAACCTGTCGTCGCTCACCGGCGACCAGGATTTCTCCAGCCCCGACGGCCTGTGGTTCAGCCTCGCGACCGGCCTGTGCTGGATCCAGACCGACGACGGCGCCTACACCGACGTCAGCAACTGCATGATGCTGGCCGCGGTGCCGGGCCGCGTGGGCGACGGCAGCAAGCGCACGCTGAAGCACACGCTCGCTGCCGGCGGCACGCTGGACGTCGATACCCACGTGGGCAAGGCGCCGAAAGCCGATGCGCTGAAGCGCTTCCTGGTCGGACCGGTCGATTGCGAGATCACCGGCATCTGCGAGACGCCCGACGGCAAGGCGCTGTTCGTCAACATCCAGCATCCAGGCGAGACGATCAGTTCGGCCGCGGTGGTCGATCCCACGCAGTACCTGAGCCACTGGCCCGCCAACGCAGGCTACGGCGCAGGTGGTGCGGACACGGCGCGGCCGCGTTCGGCGACGATCGTGGTCACCAAACGCGACGGCGGTCGGATCGGCAGTTGATGCGTCACGAGGCAGCGTCGGCCGTGGCCGGCGCCGCCTCGGCTTCATCGGGACTGCCGAAGCAGTCGACGAAGCTGAACCACAACGACACGTAGAACGCGGTCGACAAGGTGATCGCCAGCGCGGGCACCATCAGCACGATGGCCGAGCGCGCACCGAGCGTGCCGGCGATGAGCCCGATCGCCAGACTGAGCAGCACTGAGGCGCCGGTCCACGCGAGCCCGTAGACCAGGTACGCACCCTTGGCGCGCCACAGGCTCAGCGTGCTGGAAAACAGCGCCTGCCACACGCCCTGGCCACCCCACAGCACCAGCGCCGGCGCATGCCAGAACGGCACCGACAGCGCGGTGCCCATCAGCGCAAATCCCATCAAGCCATTGGAGATGCGCGGGTCCATGGTGGCTTGTCCGGCCTGCTCGCTCGATGGGCCGTGCTCGGCGATCGCCAGGCGCAATTGCTCCATCGCATCGCCGTAGATCCAGCCGGTGATCATCACCACGGCGAGGGCGCCCACGCCGTACAAGCCGCACAACACCAGCAGGCTGCGGCGCCGCGCGGGCAAGCCGATCAGCGGCTCGATGAATTGCCCCGGGTGCGCGGGCCCGCCGCGCAGCACCGAACGCGATGCGACCATGAAGCCCAGCGACAACAGCGGCAACGCCGCCAGCGCGAGCACACCCACCACCGGCAGCGCCATCCACACGCCGCTCACCAGCAGGAACAGCAGCAACATCGCGCTGAAGGCGATCGGCCGGCGCAGGAACAGGCGTGCACCGTCGCGCGCCCAGGTCCAGCCCTGGCGCGTGGCGACCGTCTGCAGTTTCAAGCCCATTGCCAACCCTTCATCGCCGGCCCGGCGCCGGGCGGCCCCGAGCCGGGACGAGCCTCCCTCGAGGGGCAGCGACGGAGCGAAGCGGCGAGCTTGGGGGTCAACATTTTGGATGCCAGGGCACGTCGATGCGTTGCCGCAGCAGGCGCTCGAAGTGGTGCGGGTCTTTGGGTTTCAGCAGGGCGGCGTCGCGCGGCAGGTGCATGTCGGCCAGGCGCGAGAGCCAGAAGCGCAGCGCGGCGGCGCGCAGCAGCGCGGGGAACAAGCGATGCTCGGTCGGGGTGAGCACGCGCCGCTCGGCATAGGCCACCAGCAGCGCGCTGGCGCGCGCGTCGTCGATGCGGCCGGTCTCGTCGGCCAGGCACCAGTCGTTGACGCACACAGCGAGGTCGAACAAGAGCGTGTCGACGCCGGCGAAGTAGAAGTCGACGCAGCCGCTCAGGTGTTCATGGCCCTCGGCGCCGTCGAACAGCACGTTGTCGCGAAACAGGTCGGCATGCACCGCGGCGCGCGGCAAGCCGGTGTAGGCGGCCGACGCCGCCAGCTGCTGCTGGAATGCGATCTCCTCGTCGAGCAGCGCGGCTGCATCGGGGTCGAGGAAGGGCCGCACCTGCGGCGCGGTGGCCAGCCACCACGATAGGCCGCGCAGATTCGGTTGCTTGGGTCCGAAGTCCACCGCACCGGCATGCAGCCCCACCAATGCATGGCCGAGCGCCGCGCAGTGGTGCGTGCCCGGCGCGTCGATGTGGCGGCCGTTCAGTCGCGTGCACAGCGCCGCCGGCTTGCCGCGCAGCGTGTGCACCAGCGCGCCGTCGGCGGCAGCGCACGGCGCGGGCACCGGCAACCCATGGCGGGCCAGGTGTTGCATCAGCCGCAGGTAGAACGGCAGCTGTTCGTGCGTCAGCCGTTCGAACAGCGTCAGCACCCACGACCCGCCTGACGTGGTGACGAAATAGTTGGTGTTCTCGATGCCGGCATGCACCGGCTGCAGCGACTGCAGTTCGCCGGCGTGCAGTTGCGCGACGAACGCGCGCACCTCTTCGTCGGTCAGCTCGGTGAAGACCGCCATGCGGATGCAATCAGCGGGAGTTCAGAACGAGAACATCTGCCACAAGCGCTGGCCGCTCAGCCCCTTGTTCTGCGACGCGTCGCGGCCCGGATCGGGCGGCACGATCTCGTACGGCCGCACGCCGGACGCCTTGGGCGAGATCGTGATGCGTTGCACCTGGCCGCGCACGCGCAGCTCCTCGATGCGCACCTTGTCGTCCTCGACGATCGAATGCTTGACCTCGGGTTCCGCGCGCGCGTTGGGCGTTTGCGCGCGCACCGGCAGCAGCGCGATAGCGGCTGCTGCGCCCACTGCGGCCAGCACCGAACAGCCCACACGCGCATCCATGCGGTCGATTCTACGTCTCGGGATCAACCCTCGTGCCGACGCACAATGGCGCGCATGCCAGATCACACGCTTGTCCTCGTCGACGGTTCGAGCTACCTGTACCGCGCCTATCACGCGCTGCCCGACCTGCGCGGCCCGGACGGCTTTCCCACCGGCGCGATCCACGGCATGGTGGCGATGATGCAGCTGGCTGCGCGAGCGCTACCCGGCCGACCATGCGGCCTGCGTGTTCGACGCCAAGGGCAAGACCTTTCGCGACGACTGGTACCCGGAGTACAAGGCCAACCGCCCGCCGATGCCCGACGACCTGGCGCTGCAGATCGAGCCGATCCACGAAGTGGTGCAAGCTGCTGGGCTGGCCGGTGCTCGAAGTGCCGGGCATCGAGGCCGACGACGCCATCGGCACCTTGGCGCTGCGTGGCGGCCGAGAGCGGCCACCGCGTGATCATCTCCACCGGCGACAAGGACCTGGCGCAACTGGTCACCGAGCAGCGTGACGCTGATCAACACGATGGCCAAGCAACGAGATGCTCGACGTGCGCCGGCGTGCTGGCCAAGTTCGGCGTGCCGCCCGAGCGCATCGTCGACTACCTGACGCCTGATCGGCGACACGGTCGACAACGTGCCCGGCGTCGACAAGGTCGGGCCGAAGACGGCGGCCAAGTGGCTCGCCGAGCACGGCTCGCTCGACGGCGTGATCGCCGCCGCCGACCGATCAAGGGCGTGGTCGGCGACAACCTGCGCAAGCGCGCTCGACTGGCTGCCGCAGGGCGCGCAGGCTGGTCACGGTGGTGACCGACTGCGACCTGTCAGGCGCATGCTCGATGGCTGGCCCGCGCTCGAGGCGCTGAGCGCTGCGCGAGGTCGACCGCGAGGGCCTGCTCGACTTCTACGAGCGCTTCGGTTTCGAGACCTGGCGCAAGCGAGCTCGAGGCGCAGATGGCGTCTGGCCAGCGCCGGCACGAGCCTCGCGCCGCCGGCCGCCGCATCCGGGGCTGCGAGCCGACCGGCGCCGCCCGCGGCGCCGACTGGCGCGCGAGTACGAGACCGTGCTCACGCAGCGAGCGGCTCGACGCGCTGGCTGCAGCGCCTGCGCGACGCGCCGACTCGCCGCGCTCGACACCGAGACCGATTCGCTCGACCCGATGCGCGCGCGCATCGTCGGCATCTCGTTCGCGGTCAAGCCCGGCGAGGCCGCTTACGTGCCGCTGGCGCACAACTACCCCGGTGCGCCGGAGCAGCTGCCGCTCGACGCGGTGCTGGCGGCGCTGCAGCCCTGGCTCGAGGACGCGGCGCGCGCCGAAGGTCGGCCAGCAACATCAAGTACGACAGCGCACGTGCTGGCCAACCACGGCGTCGCGGTGCGCGGCTTCGCGCACGACACGCTGCTGCAGAGCTACGTGCTCGAGGCGCACCGCCGCACAGACCTGGAAAGCCTGGCCGAGCGCCACCTCGAACCGCAAGGGCCTGACCTACGAGGACGTGTGCGGCAAGGGCGCGAACCAGATCGCGTTCGCGCAGGTCGAGATCGCAGCGCGCCGCCGAGTACTCGCGGCGAAGACAGCGAGATGACGCTGCAGCTGCACCAGACGCTGTGGCCGCGGCTGCGAGGCCGAGCCGGGGCTGCGCTACGTCTACGAGCAGATCGAGATGCCGGTCAGCGCGGTGCTGGCACGAGATCGAGCGCCACGGCGTGCTGATCGACGCGCAGCTGCTGGCGACGCAGAGCCAGCGAGCTGGCCGAGCGCATGGTGGCGCTCGAGCAGGAGGCCTATGCGCTGGCCGGCCAGCCGTTCAACCTGGGCTCGCCCGAAGCAGATCGGCGAGATCCTGTTCGGCAAGCTCGGCCTGCCGGTGAAGCGCAAGACCGCCAGCGGCGCGCCGTCGACCGACGAAGAGGTGCTGCAGAAGCTGGCCGCGGACTACCCGCTGCCGGCCAAGATCCTCGAGCACCGCGGCTTGCGCCAAGCTGAAGGGCACCTACACCGACAAGCTGCCGCTGATGGTCAACCCGCGACACCGGGCGCGTGCACACCACCTACGCGCCAGGCGGTGGCGGTGACCGGGCGCCTGTCGAGCAACGACCCGAACCTGCAGAACATCCCGATCCGCACGGCCGAAGGCCGGCGCGTGCGCGAGGCCTTCATCGCGCCGCCGGGCACCACGATCGTCAGCGCCGACTACTCGCAGATCGAGCTGCGCATCATGGCCCACATCAGCGGCGACGAGGGCCTGCACGCGGGCCTTCACGCGAGGGCATGGACGTGCACCGCGCCACCGCCAGCGAGGTCTTCGCGCGTGCCGCTCGGCCAGGTCAGCAGCGAGCAGCGCCGCTACGCCAAGGCGATCAACTTCGGCCTGATCTACGGCATGGGCGCCTTCGGCCTGGCGCAGAACCTCGGCATCGAGCGCAGCGCGGCCACGCGACTACATCGAGCGCTACTTCGCAGCGCTTTGCCGGCGTCAAGCGCTACATGGACGAGACCAAGGCCCAGGCCAAGGCGCAGCGGCTACGTCGAGACGTGTTCGGCCGGCGCATCGTAGCTGCCCGAGATCAACGGCGGCAACGGCCCGCGCCGCGCCGGCGCCGAGCGCCAGGCGATCAACGCGCCGATGCAGGGCACCGCGGCCGACCTGATCAAGCTGGCGATGATCGCGGTGCAGGACGGCGCTCGACGCGCGAGCGCCAGCGCACGAAGATGATCATGCAGGTGCACGACGAACTGGTGTTCGAGGTGCCCGACGACGAGCTCGACTGGGCCGAAGAACGAACTGCCGAGCCTGATGGTCGGGCGTGGCGCAGCTGTCGGTGCCGCTGCTGGCCGAGGTCGGCGTGGGCCGCAACTGGGACGAGGCGCACTGAACGGGTGGCGCGCTCTGCAAGGTTGCGCGGCTGTTCCTAGAATCGCGCCCTCGTGCGAGCCGCACGTTGAACAGGAGCCGTGATGATCGAACAGGAGATCGACAGCCTTGCCCCCGGCCGCGACTTCAGCCGCCGCGATTTCGTGCGCACGTCGGTCGGCAGCGGCTTCGCCGCCGCGGTGCTGCCGGTGGGCGCGCAGACCATCAAGACCGATGCCAGTGGCCTGCAAGCCGGCGAGGTGACGATCCCGGTCGGCAGCTTCAAGATGCCGGCCTATCGCGCCGCGCCGGCGGGCAAGGCCAACGCACCGGTGGTGCTGGTGGTGAGCGAGATCTTCGGCGTGCACGAGCACATCGCCGACGTGGCGCGGCGTTTCGCCAAGGCGGGCTACTGCGCGATCGCGCCGGAGCTGTTCGTGCGCCAGGGCGACGCCGGCTCCTACGGCGAGATCTCCAAGCTGGTGAGCGAGGTGATCGCCAAGGTGCCCGACGAGCAGGTGATGGGCGACCTCGACGCCACCGCGGCATGGGCCAAGGCGCAGGGTGCCGACACCAGCAAGCTGGCGGTCACGGGCTTCTGCTGGGGCGGTCGCATCACCTGGCTGTACAGCGCGCACAACCCCGGCATCAAGGCCGGCGTGGCCTGGTACGGGCGCCTGGTGGGCGCGAGCAACCCGCTGCAGCCGACGAACCCGGTCGAACTGGCCGGCAAACTCAACGGCCCCGTGCTCGGCCTGTACGGCGCCGCCGACCAGGGCATCCCGGTCGACACGGTCGACAAGATGAAGACCGCACTGGCGGCCGGCAGCGCGGCGGCGAAGAAGAGCGAGTTCGTGGTCTACCCCGACGCACCGCACGGCTTCCATGCCGACTACCGGCCCAGCTACCGCAAAGACGTGGCCGAAGACGGCTGGAAGCGCTGTCTCGCCTGGTTCAAGGCCAACGGCGTGGCCTGACCGAAGCGGCCCGGCTTGACAGCTTGGGCTTCGATCGCCGCGCGATAGGAGTCTTCGCCGAAGGCCTTCAGGCTTTGCCACAATGATCGCCAGCGCACCGCGCCTTCAAAGGCGCGGTGTTCGTTTGCGGCCGACCAAAGCACACAACAAGCCGTTGCCATGACCCTGCTCTACATCGTGCTGGCCACCACCGCCGGCGGCCTGCTGTCGGTGGTGATCGCCGCCGGCTTGACGGTGCAGGTGCTGGGCAAGCTGGTCAAGCACCTGGTGAGCTTGTCGACCGGCGTGCTGCTCGGCACGGCGCTGCTGCAACTGCTGCCCGAGGCGTTCGAGAGCAGCGCCAAGCCGCACGCGCTGTTCCTCACGCTGCTGATCGGCCTGTTGTTCTTCTTCCTGCTCGAGAAGGCCGAGTTGTACCGCCACGGGCATCACCACGAAGGCGACGGTCACGGGCATCACCACCACTACGACGAGGAGCAGGCCGGTCGCGGCGGCTGGACCGTGCTGGTGGGCGACAGCATCCACAACTTCTGCGATGGCGTGATCATCGCGGCTGCTTTCCTGGCCGACGTGGGCCTGGGCGTGATGACCGCGGTGGCGATCGTGGCGCACGAGATCCCGCAGGAGGTCGGCGACTACATCGTGCTGCTCAACGCCGGCTTCACGCGAGCCAAGGCGCTGCTGTTCAACGCACTGTCAGGCTTGGCCGCCGTGATCGGCGGTGTGCTCGGCTACCTGGTGGTCGAGCCGTGGCGCGAACTGTTTCCCTACCTGCTGGTGGTGGCGGCGTCGAGCTTCGTCTACGTGGCGGTGGCCGACCTGATCCCGCAACTGCAGCGGCGGCTGCACTGGCGCGACACGCTGTCGCAACTCGGCTGGATCGCAGCCGGCCTGGCCTCGGTGGTGCTGATCGGCCTCATCAGCCATCGCTGAAGATTGCCGGCGCAGTTCTCAGCGCGTTTGGCTCGCAGCGCGCATGGCGTGCTACTTCACGATCAGCACCGGCAGCGGGCTGTGGATCAGCACGCGTTGCGTCTCGCTGCCCAGCAGCAGCGCCGCCATGCCGCGGCGGCCGTGCGAGGCCATCACGATCACGTCGCAGCGCTGCTGCTTGGCGTGCTCGATGATCGCCTCCCAGGCGTGCAGCGCCTCGACCGTGTGCGCCTGGCAGGTGAGGCCCGCCGCGACGGCGGCCTCTTGCACGGCGCGCACGCGCGCCGACGCGATGCGCTCCTGCGCGTCGTAGAACTCCTGCGGCGGCACCGGCTGCATCTCGGAGATCGCGCTGTAGGGAAACGGCTCCTTGACGCTGATCGTGACGAGTTGCCCGCCACTGAGCTTGGCCAGATCGATCGCCGTCTGCACGGCCTTGGCCGTCACGTCGGAACCATCGGTCGGAACCAGGATGCGTTGATACATGCTGACCTCCATCGGTGCCTCAAGGGCGGTGGATCCAGTGTGCGTGCGCAGGCTGGCACCAGCCTTGCCCTGCGTCAAGGCAAGGGCCGTACCTGATAACCCGGGCCACGGCGCCCGACAGGGTCGTCAGTTGCCGGTTGCGACCGGGCGCGACGGGTCGGCCACCCATTCGCTCCACGAACCCGGATACAAGGCCGAGCCCTTCAGCCCCGCGTGTTCCATCGCCAGCAGGTTGTGGCACGCGGTCACGCCCGAGCCGCACTGGTGCACCACGCGTGCGGCGTCCGCCTGCAGGCCTTCGAACGCGGCGCGCAACTCGGCCGCGGGCTTGAAGCGGCCGTCGGCGCCGAGGTTGTCTTTGTGAAAGCGGTTGCGCGCACCGGGGATGTGGCCGGCGACCGGGTCGAGCGGCTCGACCTCGCCGCGAAAACGTTCGGCCGAGCGTGCGTCGACGATGGTGGGCGCGGTCGGCCCGAGCAGTTGATCGGCCTGCACGGTGGGCATCGATGCCGCGCCGAGTGGGTAGGGCGGGGCCGCAGTGTCGATCGGCGGCACGCCGGGTTCGAGCGCACCGCCGGCGGCCACCCAGGCCGCCTTGCCGCCGTCGAGCACGGCGACGTCGTCGTGGCCGATCCAGCGCAGCATCCACCACGCGCGCGCGGCGTACGCGCCGCCCTGGTCGTCGTGGCACACCACCGCCACGCCGGGCTTCACGCCCCAGCGCGCCACGGTGTTGGCGAAGGTTTCGCGCGTGGGCAGCGGATGGCGGCCGTTGCGCCCGGTCTTCGCGCTGCTGAGGTCGCGGTCGAGGTCGGCGTGGAATGCGCCGGGCAGATGCCCTTGCGCATGCGCATGGGCGCCAGCGGCGGTGTCGACCAGGTCGAAACCACAATCGAGCAGCACCACGCGCTCGCCGCGTCGGAGCAACGCGCGCAGCGCATCGACAGAGATCAGGGTGCGTTCTTGCATGTCAGCGCCGCCCGGCCGCCCGAAGGCGCTGACGCGTCCCGCGCGGCGGGCAGCGAACGATGTGAGCGTGGGGGTTGTTTCATGACTCAAGCCTCCGGAGGATGCAGTGTCGTCGGGCCCGCTTCGCGCGACGGCGTGCGCGCCTGCAGGTAGGTGGCGGCCAGCCCGGCAGCGATGATCAAGCCGATGCCCGCCAGCGCCATCGCGCCCAGCGCATCATCGAACAGCCACACGCCGAAGATGCACGAGAACACGATGCCCAGGTACTGCAAGCTGGCATTGGTGAGCGTGGCGCCGAGCCGGTAGGCCGCGGTCATCAGCGTTTGCGCCACCGTGGCCAGCGTGCCGATCGCCAGCAGCAGCAACGCGCCACTCAGCGTGTGGCCGTGCCAGCCGGTGGTGACGGTTGCCAGCACTGCGCCGAGGGCGGTGCCACCGATCGAGAAGTAAAACACCACGCGCACGTCGGGCTCGCCGGCGCGGCCCAGCGCAGTGATCTGCAGGTAGGCCACGGCGGCCAGCACGCCGGAGCACAGGCCCGACAGGCCATACCAGGCCTGTTCGGTCTGCACGGTGGGTCGCAGCACCATCGCGACGCCGGCAAACCCGACCATCACAGCGGCCACCAGGCGCGAATCGACGCGCGACGCACCGAGCCAGACCGCGCCGCCGAGCAGGAACAACGCCATCCACACCGACGACATGTAGTTCAGCGCCATCGCGGTGCCCAGCGGCAGGCCGGCGATGGCGTAGAACCACAGCGCCAGCGCGGTCACGCCGGTGGCGCTGCGCCAGAAGTGCATCGCAGGCACCGGTGTCTTCAGCGGCAGGCCGCTGTAGCGCGTGTAGGCCCCGATCATCACGGCGCCGATCGCGCTGCGATAGAACACGAGTTCGCCCGCGCCATAGTGCGCCGACGCGTACTTCACCGCCACGCCCATGATGGCGAACAGCAGTGTCGCCAGCACCATCGGAACGGTCCCACCGAGGCGGCTAGCGGCCGCTTCCCCCAGGGGCAACACAGCGGACCGGCAGAGCCGGATCCGCGGGCTTGGGCCACCCGCGCGCATGTGTCGCGTCGCGAAGTTATGGCGCCGGTGCGACCGAGCCTTGCATCTGCTTGCGGTACCACTCGTGGAAGTGCTGCATGCCGTCTTCCATCGGGCTCTGGTAGGGGCCGGCCTCGTCGTCGCCGCGCTCCATCAGCGCCTTGCGGCCGGCGTCCATGCGCAGCGCGATCTCGTCGTCTTCTTCGCAGGTCTCCGCATATGCGGCCTGTTCGGCCTCGACGAACTCGCGTTCGAACGCCGCGATCTCCTCGGGGTAGAAGAACTCCACCACGTTGAGCGTCTTCTGCGGTCCCTTGGGGATCAGCGTGGAGACCACCAGCACGTGCGGGTACCACTCGACCATCACCGTCGGGTACAGCGTGAGCCAGATCGCGCCGTGCCTCGGCGGCTCGCCGTTGCGGTACTTCATCACCGCTTCGTGCCAGCGCTGGTACACCGGCGACCCCGCCTGCTGCAGCGCGTTGCGCACGCCGACGGTCTGCACCGAGTGGTGCTTGCCGAACTGCCAGCGCAGGTCGTCGCAGGTGACGAAGCGGCCCAACCCCGGATGGAACGGTCCGACGTGGTAGTCCTCGAGGTAGACCTCGATGAAGGTCTTCCAGTTGTAGTCGCACTCGTGCAGCTGCACCTTGTCGAGCACGTAGCCGCTGAAGTCCAGCTCCGGGTGCGGCGCGCTGCCCGCCAGCTCCTTGGCCACGTCGAAGCCATTGGCTTCGAACAGCAGGCCGTTCCAGCCTTGCAACGGGTAGTTGCGCAGGTTCAGGCACGGGTCCTGTTGGAAATGCGGCGCGCCGACCAGGCGGCCGTGCAGGTCGTAGGTCCAGCGGTGCAACGGGCACACGATGTGGCCGCTGCGAACGGCCGCGGCCGCGCAGGATGATCGCCTGACGGTGCCGGCACACGTTGGAAATCAGCTCCACGCCATCGGGCGTGCGCACCAACGCGCGGCCTTCGCCCTCTTGGGGCAAGGCATGGTGCTGACCGACCTCCGTCACGGCGAGCTCATGCCCGACGTAACGAGGACCGGACTGAAAGATGAGCTGCTGTTCGTTTCGGAACAGGTCGGCGTCGAAGTAGCTGGCTACGGGTAGTTGGCTGCGGCTGCGCGCAAGAGCTTCGAGACTGTCGCTCAGGTCGGACATGATCCCCTTTCGGAAAACCATTTCAAACCCCCGCCCGGTGGCCCCGCGGGCGGGTTGTGGAAACAAAGCCGGCAACGAGGCCGGCTTCGGTGGCCTGCACGACGCAGGCACGGTCGGGATTTTACCCTCGGCCGATTAGTAGAATTCGCTGCATGGGCAAGTCGCCAACCCGCACAGAACAAACCCTTACTCCCGAGGAGCCGGCCAATTACGAACAGGCCCTCGCCGAGTTGGAGGGCCTCGTGTCCGCGATGGAGAACGCGCAACTGCCGTTGGACGATCTGCTGAAGAGCTACCGACGCGGTGCGCAATTGCTGCAATTCTGTCGTGCACGTCTGCAGGCCGTCGAACAGCAAGTGAAGCTGCTCGAACGGGGCGAACTCGAACCCTGGAGTGGCAAATAGGTGCGTTTGCGCGTGATTCAAGGGCGTGAAGCACGGCCACTGCTCCACTCGCCCTCTGGTGCGTTGAACCGGGCTCGATGAATCCATCCGAGTTCGATTTCTGGATGCGCGCCGAGCTCGACACCGCCGAGCGCGCGCTGCAACGCTGGGTGCCCTTGGGCGCTCCGGCCGGCCTCGGCGAGGCGATGCGCTACGGCGTGCTCGATGGCGGCAAGCGCCTGCGGCCGCTGCTGGTGATGGCCGCGTGCGAGGCCGCCTCGGGCGACCGGGCGGCCGCGTTGCGCGCCGGCGTGGCGGTGGAGCTGATCCATGCCTACTCGCTGATCCACGACGACATGCCGTGCATGGACAACGACGTGCTGCGCCGGGGCAAGCCCACCGTGCACGTGCAGTTCGGCGAGGCCAAGGCGATGCTGGCCGGCGATGCGATGCAGGCGCTGGCGTTCGAGGTGTTGACGCCGGCACCAGCCGACGCCGATGGCATGCCACCGCTGCTGCAGGCGCGGCTGTGCGGCCTGCTGGCGCGCGCCGCAGGGCACGAAGGCATGGCGGGTGGCCAGGCGATCGACCTCGCCAGCATCGGACGTGCCGCTCAGCGAATCGCAGCTGCGCGACATGCACCGGCGCAAGACCGGCGCGTTGCTGCAGGCCAGCGTGCTGATGGGGGCGGCGTGCGGCGAGCTGCCGCCCAAGGCCTGGGAAGCGTTGTCGCTGTACGGCGCGGCCATCGGCCTGGCGTTCCAGGTGGTCGACGACATCCTCGACGTCACGCAGGCTTCGGAGACCTTGGGCAAGACGGCGGGCAAGGACGTCGACCTCAACAAGCCCACCTACGTGTCGGTGCTCGGGCTCGAGGGCGCCGTCGCCCAGGCGCAAACGTTGCGCGAACGTGCACAGCATGCGCTCGCGCGGCAGCGGCTTGCGGCACACTGCGCGCCTGAGCCTGCTGGCCGATCTGGTGGTCGACCGCCAGAACTGAACCACGCGCCCCATACCCAGATACCCAGATGAAGTCGTTGCTGGAATCGATCAACTCCCCGGCGGATCTGCGACGGTTGCCGCGCACCGAGCTGCAGCAACTGGCGCGCGAGCTGCGCGAGTTCGTGCTGCAAAGCGTGAGCAAGACCGGCGGCCACCTGTCGTCGAATCTCGGCACCGTGGAGCTGACGATCGCGCTGCACTACGTGTACGACACGCCGCGCGACCGCATCGTGTGGGACGTGGGCCACCAGACCTATCCGCACAAGATCCTCACCGGCCGCCGCGATCGCATGGCTTCGCTGCGCCAGCTCAACGGCATCAGCGGCTTCCCGCGCCGCGACGAGAGCGAATACGACACCTTCGGCACGGCGCATTCCTCGACCTCGATCTCGGCCGCGCTCGGCATGGCGCTGGCGGCCAAGCTCAAGGGCGAGAACCGGCGCGCGGTGGCGGTGATCGGCGACGGCGCGCTGTCGGGCGGCATGGCCTTCGAGGCGCTCAACAACGCCGGCTCCAACCATGGCCTCGGTCATGCCGACATGCTGGTGATCCTGAACGACAACGACATGTCGATCAGCCCGCCGGTCGGTGCGCTGAACAAGTACCTGGCGCGCCTGATGAGCGGCAAGTTCTATACGGCCGCGCGCGAGGGCGCGAAATCGGTGCTGAAGAACACGCCGTTGTACGACCTGGCGCGCAAGTTCGAGGAGCACACCAAGGGGCTGGTGGTGCCGAGCACGATCTTCGAGGAACTCGGCCTCACCTACGTCGGCCCGATCGACGGCCACGACCTCGATTCGCTGATCCCCACGCTGCAGAACCTGCGCGAGAAGAAGGGCCCGCAGTTCCTGCACGTGGTGACCAAGAAGGGCATGGGCTACAAGCTGGCCGAGGCCGACCCGGTCAACTACCACGGCCCGGGCAAGTTCGATCCGGCGGTGGGCCTGGTCAAGCCGGCCACGCCGCCCAAGCAGACCTTCACGCAGGTGTTCGGCCAGTGGCTGTGCGACATGGCCGAGGCCGATTCGCGCCTGGTCGGCATCACGCCGGCGATGCGCGAAGGCTCGGGCATGGTCGAGTTCGAGAAGCGCTTTCCGAAGCGCTACCACGACGTGGGCATCGCCGAGCAGCACGCGGTCACCTTCGCCGCGGGCCTGGCCTGCGAGGGCTTGAAGCCGGTGCTGGCGATCTACTCCACCTTCCTGCAGCGCGGCTACGACCAACTGATCCACGACGTGGCGATCCAGAACCTGCCGGTGGTGTTCGCGCTCGACCGCGCCGGCATCGTCGGCGCCGATGGCGCCACACACTGCGGCGCCTTCGACATCGCGTACCTGCGCTGCGTGCCGAACATGGGCGTGATCGCGCCGGCCGACGAAAACGAGTGCCGCAAGGCGCTGTCGACGGCGTTTGCGCAGAACCATCCGGTCGCGGTGCGCTATCCGCGCGGCGCCGGCGTGGGCGTGGCGGTCGAGCCGGGCCTCGATCCGTTGCCCTGGGGCCAGGCCGAGATCCGCCGCCAGTCGACGCTGCCGCGCGGCGGCGGCCGGCGCATCGCCATCCTGGCCTTCGGCACCCTGTTGTATCCCGCGCTGCAGGCGGGCGAGAAGCTCGATGCCACGGTGGTCAACATGCGTTTCGTCAAGCCGCTCGACGAGGCCACCGTGCTGCGCCTGGCGCGCGAGCACGATGCCATCGTCACGGTGGAAGAGGGCGCGGTCATGGGCGGCGCCGGCAGCGCGGTGGCCGAGTGCCTGACCGCGGCCGGGCTCGCGATGCCCATGCTGCAACTGGGCCTGCCCGATCAGTTCGTCGAACACGGCGATCCGGCCAAGCTGCTGTCGATGCTGGGCCTCGATGCGGCCGGGATCGAGCAGTCGGTCCAGCGCCGATTCGGCGCTGCCAAGCTGGCGGTGGTGCGGCCGGCGGTGAACCACTAGGGCTCGAAGCGGCGCGGTTGCGGCTGAAATCCGCCGATCCGCAGGGTTGACGCCACAGGGACACGACGGCCGCGTGCACAGCGGCGACAATGCCGGGCCGGACGACGAGGCCGCTTTCCCGAACCCGATGACCAACCTGACCGATGCCCTGCACATCCCGGACACGCAAAGTGCCCGCGACGACCGGCACTTGCTGATCCAGCGGGTCGGCGTGAAGGATGTGCGCTATCCGCTGACCATCGTGGTGGCGGGCGCCGCACAGGCCACGGCAGCGATGTGGGACCTCGACGTGGCGCTGCCGCCGGAAGCGAAGGGCACGCACATGTCGCGCTTCGTCGCCTGGCTCGATGCGCTCGACGCACCGCTCGACGCGGCATCGCTGCCGGCGCATCTGGCGCGCATGCTGCAGTTGCTCGGCGCGCAAGAAGGCCGCATCGAGGCGCGGTTCTCGTTCTTCCTGCGCAAGCGGGCGCCGGTGTCGGGCGTGCAAAGCCTGCTCGACTACCAGGGCCGCTGGATCGCCGAGACCCGCGCCGGCCGCACCGCGGTGTGGAGCGAGGTCGGCGTGCCGGTGAAGAGCCTGTGCCCGTGCTCGAAGGAGATCTCCGACTACGGTGCGCACAACCAGCGCTCGCTGGTGACCATCCGTCTCGAACAGCTGCAACCGATCGAATGGCACGAGCAGGTGCGCTTCGCCGAAGACGCTGCATCGAGCGAGATCTGGCCGCTGTTGAAGCGGCCCGACGAGAAGTGGATCACCGAGCGCGCCTACGAGAACCCGAAGTTCGTCGAGGACCTGGTGCGCGACGTGGCGCTGCAGCTCAACGCCGATGCGCGCGTCGGCCGCTACAGCGTCGACGTCGAGAACTTCGAATCCATACACAACCACAGCGCCTATGCGCGCATCGAGCGCGCATAGGCCCGCGCAAAGCGCGGCGAACGCTGCGCGTTCGGCCGTGGTTGCGGCAACGGCTCATTTGCCGCAGGCAAGTGGGCGTTGCCACAATCATTTCGAATAGCTCAATGGTTTCGAAGTGACCCGCTCGATGTCGCCCACCGCGGCGACGGTCCACGATCCGTTTGCGATGCGCCGGGCCGGCCGCGAGCTGTTGTCGCTGGCGTTCATCGATTCGCGCAACCGCACGTTGCGTTGGCTGAGCGTGTTTGCCGGTGTCGACGTGTCTGCAGCGCGCGCCGAGTTCGACCCGCCGTTGTGGCTGGTGGGCCACGTGGCGTGGTTCCAGGAGCGCGCGATCGCGCGCAACGTGCAGCGCGCGCGTGGCGGCAAGGGACAGCGCACGACCACGCTGGCGTCGATCGAGCCGCGCGCCGATGCCTGGTTCGATCCATCGGTGAGCAGCCGCGAGCAACGCTGGCGCGACACCGATGTGTCGGATGCGCACTTGCGCGACTACCTCGCGGCCACGCTCGACACCACGCTCGAGTTGCTCGACAAGGCGGAAGAAACCGATGAAGGGCTGCATCTGTACCGCTTGGCGCTGGTCTGCGAGGACCGTGTGGTCGAGATGTTGGCCGCGCTCGCGCATGCCGCCGGCGTGGGCGGCGCTGCGCTGAAGGAACTGTGGCCGATCTGGCCCTCGCGCGTGCGGCGCGAGCCGTTGTGGTTCGGCGCGCAGCGCTGGCCGCTCGGGTCCGCGCCGGGTGGCTTCGTGCCCGACAACGAACGCTGGGCGCACGAGGAGTCCGTGCCGGAGTTCGAGATCGATGCGCAGCCGGTGCAATGGTCGCAGTTCGCCGAGTTCGTCGAAGACGGCGGCTACGACGAGCGCGACTGGTGGAGCGAAGCCGGCTGGGGCTGGCTCGAGCGCCACGGGCGGCGCTCGCCGCGTTATGTCGAACAACTCGGCCGCGCGGTGCTCGCGCAGCGCGGCGGCGACGTGCAGCGCGTGCCGGCCAACCAGGCGGTTGCGCATGTGAGCTGGTACGAGGCCGATGCCTGGTGCCGCTGGGCCAAGCGTCGCTTGCCCACCGAGGTGGAGTGGGAGATCGCCGCCAGCGGTGGCGGATCGCGCGGCTTCGTCTGGGGCGATGTGCACGAGTGGGTGGCCGGCCGCGCGCGCCGCTGGAGCGACGATGCGCCGGTGGCCGCGCCGCCTTCGGTGTGCGACGTGCCGCTGGCGATGTGGCCATCGCAGCGAGTGACGCGCGGCGCGTCGGTGCTGACCGTGCCGCGGCTCAAGCATGTGAAGGCGCGCTGCTTTGCGAGCCCCGAGCACGACGCGGCGTTCGTCGGCTTTCGCAGCTGCGCGATCTGAGGCACGACGCCGCCGTGCGGCAACGGCACCTCCAGATTATCTCTAGGTAGTTGCGACAGCTTGGCGCTGCCGGCGCTGCCTTGTCTGATGCGCCCTTTGTTCTCGACCAGAGACACGCTGATGCCTGCCCGCCCCCATCGCCCCTGGCGCCGCGCGCCGATCGCGCTGAGCTGCGTCGCGCTCAGCGTGGCCGCATCGGCGCAGACCGAAGGCGGCGACGCCCAGACCGTCGTCGTCACCGGATCGCTGCGCGCCCAGCGGGTGCTTGACGCGCCGCATGCGATCGGCGTGGTGGAGGCGCAGACGCTGCGCGACGCCGGCCCGATGGTGAATCTGTCCGAGGCGATGCAACGCGTGCCCGGGCTCACCGTGTCGAACCGGAACAACTACGCGCAGGACCTGCAGATCAGCTCGCGCGGCTTTGGCGCGCGCGCCGGCTTTGGCGTGCGCGGCCTGCGCCTGTACACCGACAACATCCCTGCCACCATGCCGGACGGGCAAGGCCAGGTGGCGCACTTCGACCTCGCCGGCGCGTCGCGCATCGAAGTCTTGCGCGGGCCGTTCTCGGTGCTGTATGGCAACAGCTCGGGCGGCGTGATCGCCTTGTTCACGGCGCCCGCGCGCAGCAACGAAGCCGAGGCGGCGCTCGACGTCGGCAGTTTCGGCCTGCGCCAGGGCCGCGTGTCGCTGGCGATGCCGATGCAGGCGGGGTTCGATCTGCGTGCCAGCGCCACGTCTTTCGAGATCGACGGCTTCCGGCCGCAGAGCGCTGCCGAGCGCAAGCTCGGCAACCTGCGATTCGGCTGGCAAGGCGACTCCGACAGCGTGACGGTGCTGATCTCGGCGCACGAGCAGGATGCGCAGGATCCGCTGGGCCTGGATCGCCAGCAATTCAATGCCGACCCGTTGCAGACCACACCGCAGGCCACGCTGTTCAACACTCGCAAGTCCATCGAGCAGACGCAGGGCGGCGTCAACTGGCGGCACCGCTTCGGCAACGAACAGGGCCTCGTCGAGACCAACGTCACTGCCTACCTCGGCGCACGCAGCGTCACGCAGTTCCTGGCCATCCCGGCGGCCACGCAGGGTGCGCCCAACCACGGTGGCGGCGTGATCGACTTCGACCGTGATTTCGGCGGCGTCGATGCGCGCGCGCTGCTGCGCTGGGGCGAGACCGATTTCGTGGTTGGCGTCAACCAGGAACGCCAGAAGGACGAGCGCCGCGGCTACGAGAACTTCGTCGGCACGCCGCCGAACCAGACACTGGGCGTGCAGGGCAACCTGCGCCGCGACGAGAGCAACCAGGCCACGACGAGCGACGTCTACGCGCAGTTCGACACGCCGCTGTCCAGCGACTGGCAGCTGATCGGCGGTGTGCGCTCGGGCCAGGTGAAGATGGAGGTCGACGACCGCTACATCGTGCCGCCCAACGGCGACGATTCGGGCTCCCTGAAGTTCAGCTACACGAACCCGGTGATCGGTGTGCGTTGGCGCGTCGCGCCACAGTGGATGGTTCATGCCAGCGTCGCACGCGGCTTCGAGTCGCCGACACTCGGTGAGCTCGCGTACCGACCCGATGGCGGCTCCGGCTTCAATTCGGGACTGCAGGGCCAGACCAGCCGCCAGTTCGAGCTGGGCAGCAAGTGGCGCGGCGGCAGCATCGATGTCGACGGGGCGCTGTTCTGGATCGACACCGAAAACGAGATCGGCGTGGCCACCAACGCCGGCGGCCGCTCGTCGTTCCAGAACGTCGGCCGCACGCGGCGTTACGGCGCCGAAGCGGCGGTTGCGTGGCGCATCGCACCGGGCTGGCGCGCGTTGACCAGCATCACGCTGCTCGATGCGACCTACCGCGACAACTTCGTCACCTGCGGTGCGCCACCCTGCACGGTGCCCAACGTGCCGGTGCCGGCCGGCAACCGCATCGCCGGCACGCAGCGCGCGCTCGGTTTCGCCGAACTGGCCTGGCGGCCGGGCGGCGTGGTGCCGGGTGAGTTCGCCGCCGAGTGGCGTGCACAGGCCGGCACGCCGGTGGACGACCTCAACAGCGACGCGGCCGCCGGCTTCGGCGTGGTCGGGCTGCGCTGGAGCGCCGATCTGGCGGTCACCGACAGCGGCACGCTGCAGGTGCTGGCGCGCGTCGACAACCTGTTCGATCACTCGTACGCGGGCAGCGTGATCGTCAACGAAGCGAACCGGCGCTTCTTCGAGACCGCCGCGCCGCGCAACGGATTGCTTTCGCTTCGCTGGTTGCAGAAGTTCTAGAACACCGAATCGACGGAGGAGAGATGAGGCAACGGAGCCGCGCGATGCAGCGCGCGACGATGGCTGCGCTCGTGTGCCTGGCGGCCGCCTGGAACACGACGGTGTTGGGCAACGATCGCCCATACCTGGCCACCAACACGGCTGCCGCCGAGGAAGACGACGCTGGTGTGTGGTCGGTGGAAGTCGTCGCGGCGCAGACCGGATCCCGGCGCAGCCTCAACGTCGCGCCCGAGTACGCGTTCAATCCGACCACATCGATGCAGCTGGAACTGGGCGGTGTGCGCAGCCGCGACGGCGGCGAGTCGGTGGTGGTGGCCGAGCTGGAGTTCAAGCACCTGTTCAACCACATCGCGCGCGATGGTTACGGTTGGAGCCTTGCGTTGGCGCTCGGTACCGCGCGCGAGAGTGGCGCCAGCTGGAAGCGTGACGAGTGGGAGTCTGCGCTTGCCGTTCTCACTGGCCTTGTGGGAAAGCGAGGGCCTTTTGCACCTGAACGCTGGTGTCACCAAGCCTCGTGACGACAAGCGCGAGTGGGGCGGTTCAGTGGCGATCGAGCGCGAGTTGTTCAAGCGAACCACGCTGTTCGCAGAACTCGCCCGCGAAGGAGAGGCCACACTGCTGCATGCGGGTGCCCGGCACTGGATCAAGCGCGAAAAGATCGCGCTCGACTTCTCGATCCAGCAGACACGGGCCGACGGCGCGCGCGAAAGCGGTTTCGTGATCGGCGTGGGCTGGTACGACCTTTAGCGGCGATGGCGCGTTGCGGTGGCCGTGCGCAACGGAACGGGCGGCTCAGACCATGCGGCGGTCGCCGCGTCACAACCCGGCCAGGTAGTGGCCGAGGTTCTCGATGTCGGTATCGTTCAGCGTGCGCGACACGCTGGTCATGTTGCCCGCATCGTTGGTGCGCTTCTTGTCCTTGAAGTCGCGCAGCTGCTTGACGACGTAGTCGTAGTGCTGCCCCGCGACGCGCGGGATCTCGTTCTGCCCCGCGAAGCCGCCGAGGTGGCACATCGTGCACAGCGTCTCTTCCGACTTGGCGCGGCCGAGCTTGGCCTTCTGCGCATCGACCTTGAAGGTCTGCGGCGCCGGCTTCTGCGCGGCGAAGTGGTCGGCCAGTTCGCGCAACTCGTCGCGCGTCAGGTCCTTGACCATCGGCGTCATCTGCGGATCGCTGCGCCGGCCTTCCTGGTAGTCGCGCATCTGCAGGTACAGGTAGCGCGATGTCTGCCCCGCCAGGATCGGCACCAGCGGCTGCGTGGAGTTGCCGTTCGGCCCGTGGCAGGCCGCGCAAGTGGCGGCCTTGGCCGGAGCCGCGGGCTGCGCGGCGCACAGCGCCGGCAGCAGCGCGGCGCAACAGGCCCACAGCCATCGGGAGAGGCGCGTCGTGATCATCGTGTCTCGAAAGGCGCCAGACAACAAAAACCCGGCACATGGCGTGCCGGGTCGGTCGAACTCACGGGTGTCACGGCAGCGCGAACACGAACACCGAGTTGCCGCGCTTGAAGTCGAGCTGCGTGTTGCCGCCGGCGGCCACCGCGATGTACTGCTTGCCGCCGACCGTGTACGACACGGCCGGCGCGTTGACGCCCGCGCCGCACTGGAACTCCCACAGCTTCTTGCCGGTTCCTGGCATCGAAGGCGCGGAACCAGCCGTTGCCCTCACCGTTGAACACCAGGTCGCCCGCCGTGGCGAGCACGCCGCCGATCAGCGGCTGCTCGGTGTCGAACTTCCACGCGAGCTTGCCGGTGTCGATGTTCACCGCGGCGAGCCGGCCCCACTGCTTCTCGCCGGGGATGACCTTGAACGCGCCGCCGAGCCACAGCTTGCCGCCCGGGTACTTGGCCTCCTCGACGTGGTAGGTCATCGGCTGGTGCAGGTTGGCCGCATAGGCCAGCCGCGTGCTTCGGATTGACGGCCATCGGGCTCCACTCGACACCGCCGTTGGCGCCGGGCAGCATGCGCGCGCCGTCCTTGCGTCGGCAGCACCCACATGTTCTCCTGCGGGATCATCGCTTCGGAAAAGCGGATCAACTCGCCGGTGGCGCGGTCGTGCACGTACACATGGCCGGTCTTGCCGCCGTGGATCGCGACCTTGCGCATCTTGCCGTCCTTGCCCTTGGCTTCGGTCAGGATCACCGGCGAGACCGCATCGAGATCCCACACGTCGTGCGCGATGTACTGGAAGTGCCACTTGTACGCGCCGGTTTCCAGGTCGATGGCGACCATCGAGTTGGTGTACAGGTTGTCGCCCGGGCGCTCGGCGCCGTACAGGTCGGGGCTCGGATTGCCGGCGACGTAGAAGACGGTGTTGGTCTCCTTGTCGACCGCCGGCGCCATCCACACGCCGCCGCCCAGCGTCTTGTAGAACTCGCCGCCCTTGTCGGCCAGCTGCTTCTTCTCCGCCGCGATGTCGCGCAGCATGTTGCGGCCGGTCGCATCGTTGACCGCCCACACGCCTTCGTGGCCCTTCTCGGGGATCGAATACGAGGTCCACAACAGCTTGCCGTCATTGGCGTCGAACGCCTTGACGAAGCCGCGCACGCCGTATTCGCCGCCGTTGGTGCCGATCAGGATCTTGCCGTTCACCGCCACCGGCGCCATGGTCTCGCAGTAGCCGAGCTCGGGGTCGGCGATCTGCGTGGCCCACAGCACCTTGCCGGTCTTGGCTTCGAGCGCCACCAGCTTGGCGTCGAGCGTGCCCATGAAGACGCGGTCGTTCATGATCGCCACGCCGCGGTTGTTGGGCCCGCAGCAGTAGGTGGTGACCGGCCCCTGCTTGTGCTTGTAGTGCCAGAACTCCTTGCCGGTCATGCGCGTCGATCGCGTAGACGTGGTTGTACGACGTGGTGAGGTACATGATCCCGTCGACCACGATCGGCGCGGTCTCCATCGACTCCAGCACCTCGGTCTGGAACACGAACGCCGGCTTGAGCTTGGCGACGTTCTTGGTGTTGATCTGCGCGGCGGCGTGGTAGCGCGTCTGCGCGTAGTCCTATTGGAGTGCAGGAAGTTCGCGCTGTCCGCGCCGCGCCATCGAGACGCGCCTGCGTCACCGACACGTCGCGCGGCACCGGCGAGCCGGTGACGCCACGCCGGCACCTTGCACTTCTTGCCCCCAGCTGGCCGTGGCGCCGAGCGCCAGCATGGCGCAGCCCAGCCAGACGCACGCCCGCAGGCGCGCCCGTTGATTCGCATGGCAGTCTCCTCTTGTTCGTCGATCACCGTTCTGGACGTCAGGGCGCCGGCGCTGGGATCGAGCGGCACCGGCGGCACCGCAACGTGGAGGGCTCGGCGAGACAAGTCACCCGCGGGGAGCGGGTCGGCTGACGGTCGGGTCGCGCGTCACTGCGAGGCGGAGAATACCGGGATTGGCGCGAAAGTGGAACCTGCGAGACACTGCCGCGATGTCGAAGCCGGCGAAGCGACCCCATCGCGGCGACATGGCGTCGGCGCGCGCGCTGCGGGCTGTTCGTCGCCATGCAACTGGCCGCTGTCGCGGCATGGCCGCAGGCGGCGACCAATCCGAACCTCAACGCGCAGCTTCTGGTCGCGGCGCGCAACGGCGACGTGCCAGCGGTGGAGCGCGCGCTGACCAGCGGTGCGGCTGTGAACTCGCGCAACCGCCTGGGCAAGACCGGGCTCGTGATGGCGTGCGAGAAGGGCAACGCGCCGCTGGCAGCGACGCTGCAGCGCGCCGGTGCCGACGTGAACCTGGCGTCGCTGGAAGGCGTGACGCCGTTGATCGCTTGCAGCTACGGCGGCCACGCTGCGATCGTGCGCGAGTTGCTGCGTGCCGGCGCACGCACCGAGCCGATGGACCGCATGCACAAGACCGCGCTGGTGTACGCGGCGGCGCAGGGTCACGCGGAGGTGGTGCGAGTTGCTGCTCGATGCGGGGATGGCGGTCGACGCCACCGACGAACACCAGCTCACGCCCTTGATGTGGGCCGCCGGGCAGGGCCAGGCGCAGGTGGTGACTTTGTTGTTGCGGCGCGGTGCACGCGCCGAGCTGCGCGATGACCGCGGCTTGAACGCGCTCGACATCGCGCGCCAGCAGTCGCACACCGAAGTGGCACAGCTGTTGGCGCGCTGAGGGCCGATCGGCCGCGTCAGCTGGTGCGCGCCAGGCCGAGGCGTTCGACCACGCGCCGCTCGGCCTGGAAGGTGTCGCGCATCACCTGGGCGTACTCATCGGGGCCGAGGTAGGCGAGCTCCTGGTCGTACTTGGCCAGCTCGGCGATGTGCGTCGGATCGAACATCGCGGCCTTGAAGGCGTCGTGCAGCACCTGCACGACCGCGGCCGGCAGGCCGCGCGGGCCGGCCAGGCCGTAGGGCGACATGGCGACGATGCCGTGGCCGAGCTCGCTTCAGCGTCGGCACCTGCGGCCAGCGCTTGGTGCGCTGCTCGCCGAAGGTGACCAGCAGGCGCAGCGGCCGCTGTCGACGGACGGCGCGAAGCCGGTGGAGTTGACGCCGGCCATCACCTGGCCCGACGCCACCGCCATCATCTGCTCGGCCGTGCCCTTGTACGGCACGTGGATGTAGCGCAGGCCGCGCGCGCCGAACAGCTCGTCGAGCACCACGTGCGGCGTGGTGCCGACGCCGTTGGTGGCGATGGTCAGCTCGCCCGGGATGCGCGCGCGCGAACGCGAACAGGTCGTCGAGCGCTGCGGAACGGGCTGTCGGCGGCACCAGCACGCCGAAGGTGACGCCCGAGATCTGGATGATCGGCGTGGTGTCGCGGATCGGGTCCCACAGCACCTTCTGCATGACGGCGCGCGAAACACCGGCTGCGGCATCTGCGCGATGGTGTAGCCGTCGGGCGCGGCCTGCTGCAGCACCGGCATCGCCAGCGTGCCGCCGGCGCCGGCGCGGTTCTCGACGATGCACCTTCTGGCCCAGCTGCGCGCCGGCGAGCTCGGCCAGCAGGCGCAGCGTGAGGTCGGTGGCGCCGCCGGCCGGCCACGGCACCCACAGCGTGATCGGCCGCGACGGAAAGCGCGTCGGCGCCTGCGCCATGCGGCGCCGAACGCCGGCGCCGCAGCCAGCGCCGACAGCGCGCCGACGACGCCGCCGCGCGTCGACGCGGTCGCTCGGCCATCGACTCATGCCGGCCCCCCGCGCTTGGTCAGCGCGCCGAAGCCGCGCTGCGGGTCGTAGCCCCAGCAGGCCAGCGCGAAGAACAGCGACCAGGCGAGCCGAGCACGACCCAGGGCGCGATGCCCGGGATCCTTGCCGTACAGCGCAAAGCGCATCCACTCCACCGCATGCGTGAAGGGATTGAAGCGCGCCACCTGGTACACCCATTCGGCGCCCGACTCCTGCAGCTTCCACAGCGGGTACAGCGCGGTGGACATGAAGTACATCGGGAAGATCACGAAGTTCATCGTGCCGGCGAAGTTCTCGAGCTGCTTGATGTGCACCGACAGCAGCAGGCCCAGCGCGCCCAGCATCAGCGCGCCGCACGCCAGCCGCCAGCAGCGCATGCAGCGCCTGCGAGCGACGAACACCGGCAGCGTCGGTGCCGAGCAGCGCGGCGACGACCACGAAGGCCAGCGCCTGCAGCCAGCGACAGCAGCGCGGTGGCGCACAGCTTGCTGAACAGCAGCCACGCGCGCGGCAGCGGCGCGGTGAGCAGCAGCCGCATCAGCCCCATCTCGCGGTCGTAGACCATCGCCAGCGACGACTGCATGCCGTTGAACAGCAGCACCATGCCGACCAGGCCCGGCGCGATGTAGACGTCGTAGGGGATGTAGGTGTCGTAGGGCTCGACGATCGCGACGCCGAACACGTTGCGAAAGCCCGCCGCGAACACCGCCAGCCACAGCAGCGGCCGCACCAGCGCCGACACCAGGCGGCCGTCTGCTGCGAGAACTTGAGCAGCTCGCGCAGCACGATGGCGCGCATGCGCCTGCAGCGCGTGCGCGAGCCCGCGCGGCGCCGGCGCTCGTCGCCGGCCGGTTCGACGGTGTCATCGCGCGCTTTGCATAGCTTCTCCGGCGCGTCGGCGCCCAGGGTGTCGAGCACGTTCTTCGGATGCAGCACGCCCTCGACCGGCGCCTGCGCGATCACGCCCTGGCCGTCGGTGAGCAGCAGCGGCTGGCGCAGCTGCCCGTCCCAGGGGCGAAAGCTCAGCGGCACGCCCTTGGAGCCGTCGAGCTGACGCGCTTCGGCGAGCGCCGTGCGCCCACGCCGCGCCGGGCCCTTTCGGCGCCGCCGGCGCGCGGCCGCGACCAGCGCCTTGCCGGCCATCCACGCCGCCCAGTCGTGCGCGGTCATCGGCCGCCGCGCGGCCTTGGCGAAGCGGCGCGACACCTGCGGCGCGCCGAAGCGCTCGAACTGCGCATGCCAGGCCAGCGCGACCAGCCCGGCGTCGCCCACCACCGGGCGCGGCAGCACGGTGCGGTAGGGCAGCGCGCGCGCGAACTCGCCGTCGCTGTCGACGACCCAGACCGCGTCGTAGGCCGCGCCGGCCGTCAGCAGCAGCGGGTTGGCCAGGTCGCGCTCGCGCGGGTCGGCCGAGAGCTTGAACGGCTTGCTCGCGCACCAGCCTGCAGGCCGTAGCGCTTGATCGACGCCTGCGCCGTCGCGGCTCGCGCTCGCGTCGTGCGGGCTCGGGCCGGCGAGCAGCAGCAGCTTGCGTCCACTTGCGCGCCACCAGCGCCTGCGCCAGCGCGTCGGCGCGCATGCGCTCGCTCGGCAGCAGGTGCAACAGGCTGCGCGCGGCAGTCCTGCTCGCGCAGGCGGTCGGCGGCGTCGCCGACGTTGAGCACCGGCAGCTTGACGGCATCGGCCACGGCGAGCAGTCCAGTCGGTCGGCAGGTCGGTCACGATCAGCGGCGCGCGCCGGCCTTCTGCGCCGCCGCGCGGCGGCGTCGCGCGCCGCCGGCGCGTCGGCCGACCGCCACGCGCGTCGAGCGCGACGCCGGCGCCGGCGGCGTCGAGCTCGAACTGCGCCGTCGTCGAGCGCGAGCTGCACGCCGTCGGCGGCCGGCGCCGCCGGGATGGCCCGAGGTAGGCGCGCTCGACGCGCGCTGCGCTCGAGACGCGGGTCGTCGGCGCGTCGATCAGCGTGGCCTTCAAGCGTCGGCCGCGCTGCGCGCCGGCGCGCCAGCGCCAGCGCCGCCGGCCAGCAGCGCGCGCGACCACGCAGGCGCAGACGGACGCGCGTCATTCGACGATCACCAGCCATGTAGGGCACGCGGCCCACCGGCATGCTCTTCATCGCCTTGGCCGCCGGCCACGTCGACCACGGTCACGTCGTCGCTCAGGCCGTTGCACGACCAACAGCCGCGCCTCGGCCTTGTCGAGCGCGACGTTCCAGGCGCGCTTGCCCACCAGCACCAGCTCGGTCACCTTGCGCGCGGCCACGTCGACGAAGGCCACGTGGTTGGCGCGGCCGAGCGCCGACGAAGGCGCGCTTGCCGTCGCGCGTCATCGTGATGCCCACCGGCGTGATGTCGGCTCGCGCGCGCGCCCTTGACCTCGAACTGCAGCGTGGCGATCACCGATGTGGTCCTTGGTCGACAGGATGCTGACGCTGGCGCTCGAGCTCGTTGGTCACCCACAGCTCGCGTGCCGTCGGGCGTGAACGCCATGCGGCGCGGCCGCTTGCCGACCTTGATGTTCTTCAGCACCTTGCCGCTGGCGGTGTCGATCACGTGCACGAGGCTCGCCACCTCGGAGGTCACGTACACCGTCTTGCCGTCCGGCGCTGACCTTCACGCCTTCGGGCTCCTTGCCGACCTTGACGACTTGCGCAGCATCTTGCCGCTGGCGACGTCGATGAAGCTGACAGCTCGCCTTCGTCCTCGTTGGAGACGTACAGCGTCTTGCCGTCGGGCGAGAGGTCGAACGCCTCGGGGTCGTCGCCCAGCGGCATGCGGCGCAGCGACTTGCCGCGTGGCCGGGTCGATCACGTCGGCCGCGTTCGACTCGGTGCAGGCCACCATCAGCGCTTGCCGTCGGGCGTGAGCTGCATGTGGCGCGGCCGCTTGCAGGTCGGCACGTGCCCTTGACGGCCGAGCGTCTTGCAGGTCGATCAGCGTCAGCGCGTGGTCCTTCTCGCTGGACACATAGGCGACCTGAGCCTGTGCGCTGGGCGGCGGCGATGCACAGGGCCATGGCGAGCTGCCGAGCTGCACGATGCTTCGGCGGTCGTCATGCGGTGAGCTCCTTGTTGTGGCGGTCATCGCGGTGCGCGCGATGAAGCCCGCCTCGAGCGTGTCGCCGCCGAGCGCGGCGTGACCTCGGCCGGCGTGCCGTCGGCCAGCAGCGCGCCGCGGTGCAGCACCAGCACGCGGTCGGCCTGGCTGGCCTCCTCGACCAGGTGGGTGGCCCACAGCACGCAGGCGCCGCGCTCGCGCGACGTCGGCGTGCAGGGCGGCCAGCAGGTCGCGCCGCGACTTCGGGTCCAGGCCCACGGTGGCCTCGTCCATCAGCAGCACCGAGGGTCGGTGCAGCAACGCGCGCACCAGTTCCACCTTGCGCCGGTTGCCGCCCGACAGCTCGCGCGCGGCGCGGTCGAGGTCGGCGCCGAGGCCGAGCGCGCGCGCAGCGCTTGTGCGATGCGCTCGTCGGCCACGGCGCGCGGCAGGCCGTGCAGGTCGGCATGGAAGCGCAGGTTGGCGCGCACGCTGAGGTCGAGGTCGAGCGACATCTGCTGGAACACCACGCCGATGTGGCGCAGCGCGCGGCGTGGCCGCATGGCGCATCGAGTGGCCCGCCACCTCGACCTCGCCCGCGTCGGCGACGAACAGGCCGGTGAGCAACTGGAACAGCGTGGACTTGCCGGCGCCGTTGGGGCCGAGCAGCACCACGAAGCTCTTCGCAGCCAGCGTGAGCGACACGGCATCGAGCGCTTTGCGCTCGCCGTAGCGCTTGACCAGTCCTTGCACGCGCAGCGTCATCGAGCCGTTATAGCAGCGCGGCGGTCCTCGACCGTCTTCGCGCGCGATGGGATTCAGTTGGGGCGGCGGTTCCAGCGCAGCTTGCGGTAGATCGTGTTGCGGCTGATGCCGAGCTGGCGCGAGGCCTCGGAGATGTTGCCTTGCGCCGCATCGACCGCCTGCGTGATCGCATCCAGCGTGAGCTCGTCGAGCGATTGTTGCGCGTGGGCGTCGCCTGTCGGCGGTTGGACGCTGCCGTCGCTGGCGGCTTCGTCGATGAAATCTTCGCTCAAGTGGGCACGTGTGATCGTCTGCTCGCCGGCCGTCAAGGCCACGGCGGCGCGCAGCACGTTGTGCAGCTGGCGCAGATTGCCTGGCCAGCGGTGCACGCGCAGCAGCGCGATCACCTCGGCATCGAGCTGCAACGCGCGGCCTGCGGCCTCCTGCTCGACGATGGCGCGCGCCAGTTCGAGCAGGTCGCTGCGCTCGCGCAGCGACGGCACGCGCAGCGTCAGGCCGTTGAGCCGGTAGAACAGGTCTTCGTGCAACCGGGTCGGCGCCAGCAGTGCGCGCCACGGCTCGCGGCTGGCGCATACCACCGCCCATGGCACGCCGAGTGCAGGCGCATCCAACAATTGCAGCAAGCGGTGTTGCGTGGCTTCGGGCAGGTGACCGATGTCGTCGAGATACAGCGTGCCCGGCGCGTCATCGTTCCACACCGCGTCCAGCTGTGCCGGTGCGATGTCGGCACAGGCCAGCACGACGAAGCGCCGGTCGGGGCACGCCGCATGATGAGCGGCACGCGCCAGCCATTCCTTGCCGCTGCCGGTGTCGCCGATCAGCACGCTGGGCACGTCGCTTGTCGAGCCCGCGCCGCAAGCGTTCGACAATCGCGGCGGCCTGGACATCGTCCGGCGCGCGTGGCACGGGTGTGATGGCTGCCGGCGTGACGATGTCGACCGGCTTGAACAGCGTGTCGGCCGCGACCTCGCGCAGCGCGGGCGAAGGCACCGCCGCGCCCGGCACTTGCGCTGCCACTGCCTCGGCGAGGCTGCTCCACACCGGCCAGTCGAAGCGGGCGTGCAGATAAAAGTTGCGCCCGACGTGCGTGCGCACCGACAGCGGGGTGGCCAGCGGCGAACGGAAGCGATCGACCAGCGCGCCGACAGCTGGTGCCGAACAGGGTTGTCAGCGACTGCATGCGCAGCGCCGCGCTGCTCATGCCGAGCTGGTCCAGCGCGCTGCGGTTGGCGCCGAGGATCTTGCCGTCTGGCCGCACGGCGATGATGCCTTCGATCAGCGTGCCGATGAACTCGACGCGGCCGTGGAAGTGCAGCCGCATCACGTTGCGCAGATCGTCGGACAGCCAGTGGTTCTCGATCATGCGCGCCGACATCTTCACCAGCGCCATCGTGTGCTGGTGGTAGGTGCGGTGATCGCCCGACACGTCGAGCACGCCGAGGATGTTGCCGCGCGGGTCGAAGATCGGCGCGGCCGAGCAGGTGAGGAAGTGGTTGGCATGGATGAAGTGCTCGCCGGCGTGCACGAGCGTGGGCACTTCGTGGAACAGCGCGGTGCCGATCGCATTGGTGCCCTTGTGCGACTCCGCCCAGATCGCGCCGGGCTGCAGCGCCACCTTCGATGCGCGCGCGAGGAAGTCGTCGTCGCCGACCGAATGCAGGACCGTGCCCGACGCATCGCACAGCACGACCATGCTGTCGGTGTTGACGATCTGGTCGTACAGCAACTCCATCACCGGCGCGGCGTGCTGGTGCAGGCGCAGCGTTGCGCTCGCGCGCGAGCTCGAGGTCGGCGCGGCCCATCAGTCCGAAGTCGGGCCGCTCGATGCGCGACAGGCCGAGCGCGGCGCAGCGCTCGTGCGAGCGGTTGATGGCTTCTTCATGGTCGGCGGTGAAGTTCAGCGCCGCGGCGATCGGGCGGTCGTCGCGGTCGTGCTGCCGCCAGGACTTGCTGCGGCCGCTGCGAGCCTGCGAGGGGGTGACCATTGCCGTGTCTCCTGCGCCGAAAGAAATTCCTGGGTTTGCGGCGTGTGGCCGTCTGGTGCGCTTGACCCATTGTGGCGCGGATGCAAAAGCCTGGCCAATTGGAATGTCGCCTTGGTTCCAATCGTCGGTGACACGCGATGGGCCGCCGTGTCTCAAAGTGATACATCGCCGCACGCTGCGGCGTGCCGGATCAGAGCGTGCATCGCCGGCGCGCCGCGCACTGCTTGCGGTGCAGTACCGGTCTGCATGCGGTCTCACCCCCGGGATAGTCCCAGGGCGTTGGATCGCACCTGCCGCGCATAGCATGGCGATGGAACGGTTCAAGCTGCCAGCGAGCAGCACGACCGCCGACAGGTTCGATCAACGAGGAGACACTGGATGATCCGGAACCACCCCCTGCTGGGCGCTGTGCTGCTTGCGTTGGCCGTGTGCAGTGCGCAGGCGCAAGACGACCAAGCCCTGAAGAACGACGCCAAGTCCACCGGTGACGTGCTCACCTATGGCATGGGCTACAACAACCAGCGCTACAGCGCGCTGAAGCAGATCAACGCCGGCAACGTCAAGAAGCTGGTGCCGGTCTGGGCCTACAGCCTCAACAACACGCAGAGCCACGAGTCGCAGCCGATCGTGCACGACGGGGTGATGTACGTCACCACGCACGATGCCACGGTGGCGCTCAATCCGCTGACCGGCAAGCAGATCTGGAGGACCCCGGTCGAGCTGCCACAAGACGTGTTCAAGTACGCCTGCTGCGGCATCCTGAATCGCGGCGTGGCCGTCTACAACGGCAAGGTCTACCGCACCACGCTCGACGCGCACGTGGTGGCGCTCGATGCCAAGACCGGCAAGCAGTTGTGGAAGAGCAAGGCCGCCGACTACACAGGACGGCCACGCGCAGACCGGCGCGCCGCTGGTGGCGGGCGGCGTGGTGATGACCGGCATCGCCGGCGGCGAGTACGGCACGCGCGGCTTCATCGACGGCTGGGACGCCAACGACGGCAAGAAGCTGTGGCGCCTGTACACCACCGCCGCCACCGGCGAGAAGGGCGGCGACACCTGGCCCGGCGACACCGCGCAGAAAGGCGGCGCGCCCACCTGGCTGACCGGCGCCTACGACCCCGAGCTCGACCTCGTCTACTGGGGCACCGGCAACGCCGGCCCGTGGAACCCGCAGGTGCGGCTGGGCGACAACCTCTACGTGTGCTCGGTGCTGGCGTTCCGGCCCAAGACCGGCGAGCTGGTGTGGCACTACCAGTTCAGCCCCAACGACCCGTACGACTACGACGCCACCGAAGTCGGCATGCTGGTCGAGATCAAGGGCCGCAAGGTGCTGGCGCAGGCCAACCGCAACGGCTTCTTCTACGTGCTCGACCGCGCCAACGGCAAGCTGCTGGCGGCCAACCCGTACGTCAAGGTCAACTGGGCCGACAAGATCGACCTGGCCACCGGCAAGCCGGTGGAATCGGAGGCGACCAAGAAGGTGCGCGCCGGCGAAGACGTGGAGATCTGGCCGTCGGTGCTCGGTGGCAAGAACTGGACGCCGATGTCGTGGAACCCGGCCACCGGACTGGCGTATGCCAACACGCTCAACATGAGCTGGCCGTACCAGATCGTCAAGCAGGACTACAAGAAGGGCGAGTGGTACCTCGGCATCAACATGCGCGGCGTGACGATGCCCAAGGGCGAACCGCACGGCTACCTGAGCGCGATGGATCCGATGACCGGCAAGAGCAAGTGGCAGATGCCGTGGCCGGGCCAGCCGAGCATGGCCGGCACGCTGTCCACCGCAGGCGGCCTGGTGTTCACGGGTGCCGCCACCGGCGAGTTCATGGCGGTTGATGCCAACACCGGCAAGAAGCTGTGGCAGTTCCAGACCAGCTCCGGGATCATCGGCCTGCCGGTGACGTGGGAGCACAAGGGCAAGCAGTACGTCAGCATCGTCTCCGGTGCCGGCGGCGTGTGGGCCCTGCTGGGCGACGAGCGCATGGCGGCCACGCCGGCCGGCGGCTCGGTCTGGACCTTCGCTCTGCAGTGACATGAGGCCCCCACGCTCACTGCGTTCGCTGCCCCCCGAGGGGGCGCAGGCCGGCCTTGGGGCGGCCCGGCGCCCGGCCTGATGCAGGTGCGTCGGCTGTTCGGCGCCGCGGCCGTGCTGGCCGCGGCACCGGCATGGGCCGGCGACGCCGCGCTTCAGTGCCGAGGCGATCGACAAGGGTCGCGAGCAGTACAACCGCGTGTGCGTGCAGTGCCACGGCCGCAACCTGATCAACGCCGGGACCACCGTGTTCGACCTGCGCCGGTTCCCGATCGATCAGCCGGATCGCTTCAAGCAGTCGGTGCTGCAAGGCAAGGGCGCCATGCCGTCGTGGAAGGAATCGTTGTCGAGCGAACAGATCGACTGGCTGTGGGCCTACGTGGGCAGCCGCGGCGGCAAGGAGCCGTGAAAGATCACCCCCGAAGCGGCCTGGCGGCCGCCTCCCCCCTGGGCGCGACACCCGCGGACCGGTCAAGCCGGATCCGCGGCGTCTGCTTGAATTCGTGCCTTCGTTTCGCGCTGCTGTTGCTGCTCGCGGTTGGCGCATCGACGCCTGCGCGCGCAGAGCGCTCCGCTCACGGTGTGCATCGCCGAAGAGAACGAGCCGCTGTCGTACATGCGCAAGGGCCAGCCCAAGGGGCTCGGACGTGCGCGTGGCGCAGGCCATCGCCGCAGAGATGGGGCGCGAGCTGCGCATCATCCCGTTCGAGACCGAGTTCGAGCGCGAGAGCACGCTGGCGCGTGAGGTCAACGCGCTGCTGTCGGCCGGCATCTGCGAGCTGGCCAGCGGCTTTCCGCTGCTGCGCGAAGACTTTGCCGCGCCCACCGGCGGCGCGCGCACGCCGGACTATCCGGGTGCCAAGCGCCGCCGCGAGCGGCCGTTCATCCCGCTGCAGCAGATGGCGGCGAGCCGCGCCTACCAGGGCATGGCGCTGGTGGTGGTGCTGCGGCGCGAAGCGGCACGCAAGGTCGAGCGGCTGTCGGACCTGAAGGGCCTGCGCATCGGCAACGTGGCCGGTACGCTGTCGAGCGGCCTGCTGATGATGTACCGCAACGGCACGCTGAAGTCCGATCTGATATCGATCCCGCAGCGCGGCGAGTCGGTGTTCCAACTGATGCAGGCCAACAAGCTCGATGCCGGCCTGGTGGCCGCCGGCCTGTACGACGCCTGGAAGCTCGAACACCCCGACAGCAGCTTCGTGCTCACCGAATACCGCCGGCCGCTGGGCATCAACCTCGGCTTCGTCGCGGTGCCGCAGGGCGCCGATGCGTTGCGAGCGGCCAGCCGCGTGATCGAACGTGCGCTGGACAAAGGCGATCTCGCGAAGTGGGCCGCCGAAGAAGGCGTGAGCTGGATGAAGCCGACGCGCCCGACGTGTCGCGCGGACCGTCGTTGATCGAGCTCGCGCAGGATCCCTAGATCGCACTTCTCGAGCCGTCGTCACACGTTGCTGGTGGCGCGCACTTCCTCGAGCGTCGTGAGGCCGGCCAACATCTTCTCGATGCCATCCTGGCGCAGCGTTCGCATGCCGCTGCCGAGTGCGCAGCGCTGCAGCTCCTCGGACCGCGAGTTGGTCTGGATCAGCTGGCGCAGCTCGCGATCGATCAGCATCAGCTCGTGCAGGCCGATGCGGCCCTTGAAGCCCGATTGGTCGCAGCGGTCGCAGCCCTTGGGGGCATAGAGGTTCAAGCGCTCGCCGTGGCCCTGGCCGGCACGCCACTGGGCGAGCAGCGTGTCGCGCGCCGGCGCGTGCGGGGCGTCGCCGAAGGCGTGCAGCCAGTCGTTGGCGATCTCGATCTCTTCGTCCTCGCGGGCCAGGCGCACGCTGCGGCAGTGCGGGCACAGCTTCTTCACCAGGCGCTGCGCCAGCACGGCGAGCAGCGAGTCGGCGAAGTTGAACGGGTCCATGCCCATGTCGAGCAGGCGCGTCACGGTCTCGGGTGCGCTGTTGGTGTGCAGCGTGCTCATCACCAGGTGGCCGGTCAGCGAGGCCTCGATCGCGGTGCGTGCGGTCTCCTCGTCGCGGATCTCGCCGACCATCACCACGTCGGGATCGGCGCGCAGGAACGAGCGCAGCGCCTTGGCGAACGTCCAGTCGATCTTCGGGTTCACCTGCACCTGGCGCAGGCCGGGCTGGGTGATTTCGACCGGGTCTTCCGCCGTCCAGATCTTGCGCTGCGGCGTGTTGATGTAGCCGAGCGCCGCATGCAGCGTGGTGGTCTTGCCGCTGCCGGTGGGGCCCACGCACAACACCATGCCGTAAGGGCGCTCGATCGCCGTCTTGAAGCGCGCCAGGTTGTGCTCGCTCAGGCCGGCGGCATCGAGCGGCAGCGCGCGTGCCGAGGCCAGCAGGCGCAGCACGGCGTCTTCGAGGCCGTTCGTGGTGGGGATCGTCACCAGGCGCAGCTCGAGCTTCTGGCCCGGGACGAAGCGGCCGAAGTTGATCTTGCCGTCCTGCGGCTTGCGACGCTCGGAGATGTCGAGGTCGCACATGATCTTCAGGCGCGCGAGCATCGCGTTGCGATAGGTGTGCGGCAGCTCCATGTAGGGCTTGAGCGTGCCGTCCTTGCGGAAGCGCACGCGCAACTTCTCGCGCCCGGGCTGTGCCTCGATGTGGATGTCGCTCACGCCTTGCGCCTGCGCCTCGACGATCATCGTGTTGATCAGGCGCACCAGCGAGTTGTCGGACTGCTCGACCTGACGCTCGTCGTCGCTGCGGGTGTCGGCGCTCGAATGCTGCTGCTCCAGGTTGGCCAACAGCAGGTTGGCATCGTCGGCCTCGAACTCGATCGCCTTGGTGGCTTCCTTCGTGCCGTTTTCCGCCGCGCCCCACACGTCGTAGCCGAGGCGCTGGTACACCTTGTCGATCGCCGTCGCCAGGGTGCCGCTGCGTGCCATCGTGGTCACGATCTTCGCCTGCGCAACGAACTCGATCTCGTCGATCACCGCCACTGCCGACGGATCTTCCAGCGCCACCACCAGGCGCTCGCCGCGCATCAGCAGCGGCAGCACGTTGAGCTTGCGCGCGATGCCCAGCGGCACGCGCTGCACCGCTTCGGGGGCGACCGGGAAGGCCTCGACGTCGACGATCGGGTAGCCCATCTTGCGCGCCAGCGCGGTCTGCAGATCCTCGCGCGACACGCGGCCCTCGCGCACCAGCAACTCGCCGAGCGGAACGCTGCGGTCGGCCTTCTGCTGCTCCAGCGCAAGCTGCAGCTGCGCCTCGGTGACGAAGCCCAGCGCCAGCAGCGCCTCGCCGATGCGCACCATCGGCATCTTGGCCTGCTGCTCGATCGCCGCCAGCAGCTGATCGGGCGACACCACCTGCTGCGTCAGCAGGATGTCACCCAGCTTGCGCGAGCGCATCTCCTTTTGTTCGTCGAGCGCTTCGGCCACCTGTTGTTCGGTGGCGGCGTGCTGCTCCACCAGCACTTGGCCGATGCGCGGACCGATGTCGAAGCCCGCCATCGCCGGGCGCGGCACGAAATGACGCCGCACGCGTCCCAACGCGTCGATCGGCGTGAAGAAGAACAGTCCGGCGGCATGCTCTACATGGCCGATGGTCTCGCCCTTGAACTCGCCGCCACCGGCGTAGCGCACGGTCAGTTCGAGCGCCGAGCCGTGCTTCACCAGCGCGGCATGCGGATCGTTGGGCGTGAGCGGCGTCGGCGGCAGCGGACGGATCAGCGTCAGCCGGCGGAACTGCGTGAAGCGCAGCGGCAGGCTGCCGCGCGCCGGCGGCACCTGCACCTGCACGAGGCCGGCATCCCAGTCCACGCTGAGCAGGCGGCCCTGGGTCACCTTGCCGTTGGGGCCTTCGACCTCGCAGTCCTTCGGCGAGGTGATGGGTCGCGTCGGCGGGTAGGTGGCGAACGGCGGCGTGGGCCAGGCGTTGGACGGGCGCAGCTCGTTGTGCTTGGGCAGCAGCGACAGCGCGGGATTGGACAGGTCGGACATAGGCGTTCCCCATGGCGGTGTGCGACACCATGCGAACCGCGCAGGACACGCCGCCTCGGGTCCGATCGTCGCGTGGACGGGCCCAGCCCAGAAGCCGGAATAGGGCGTGCTTGTGCGCCCTATTCGAGTTGGGTTCCGCCGCGAGCTGTTCTCAGCGGCGCATCTGAGCCGGCAGCGCGGTGACGATCTCCGGTGCGATGTAGATCAAGCCGATCGCGATCACCATCAAGAAGAAGAAGGGCAGCGTCACGCGCGCGATCCAACCGATCTCTTTTCTCGTCATGCCCTGCAGCACGAACAGGTTGAAGCCGACCGGCGGGGTGATCTGCGCCATCTCGACCACCAGCACGATGAAGATGCCGAACCAGACCAGGTCGATGCCGGCCTTCTGCACCGTCGGCAAGATCACGCCCATCGTGAGCACCACCATCGAGATGCCGTCGAGAAAGCAACCCAGCAGCACGTAGAACAGCATCAGCGCCACCAGCAGCTGGAACTGCGTCAACCCGAGCGTGGCGATCCATTCGGCCAGATGGCGCGGCAGGCCGATGTAGCCCATGCTCAGCGTGAGAAACGCCGCGCCGGCGAGGATCAGCGCGATCATGCAATACAGCCGCGTGCCGCCGAGCAGCGACTCCTTGAAAGTCTGCCAGGTCAGCGAGCCCTGCGCGGCGGAGATGACCAGCGCCCCCAGTACGCCGATGGCCGCCGCCTCGGTGGCGGTGGCGATGCCGCCGTAGATGCTGCCCAGCACTGCCGCGATCAGCAGGATCACCGGGATCAGGTGCCGCGATTCGCGCAGCTTGGCCTTGAAGCTCATCGGCGGGTCGGGCGGCGGCACCAGCGAGGGATTGCGCAGCGCCCAGACGACCAGGTAGCCGGAGAACAGCAGCGCCAGCATCAGGCCGGGCAGCACGCCGGCGATGAACAACTGCGCGATCGACACCTCGGCGGTGACGCCGTAGACGATCATGATGATCGACGGCGGGATCAGCAGGCCCAGCGTGCCGGCGCCGGCCAGCGAACCCACGGCGATGCCGGCGGGGTAGCCGCGCCGCGCCAGCTCGGGCAGGCTCATCTTGCCGATGGTGGCGCAAGTGGCGGCGCTCGAACCCGACACCGCGGCGAAGATGGTGCAGCCGGCCACGTTGACGTGCAGCAGCCGGCCGGGCAGGGCCTGCATCCACGGCGCCAGGCCGCGGAACATGTCGTGGCTCAGCCGCGTGCGGAACAGGATCTCGCCCATCCACACGAACAGCGGCAGCGCCGTGAGCGTCCAGCTCGAGGCACTGCCCCAGATGGTGACGGCCATCGCGTCGCCGGCGGGCCGCGAGCTGAACAGCTGCATGCCGATCCACGCCACGCCCGACAACGTGAGGCCGATCCACACACCGCTGCCCAGGATGAGGAACAGCGCCGCGATCAACAACAGCGTGATGCTCAGATCGCTCATGTCAGTGGCGCCCGGCCGCCCGTAGCCACTGTCCGGGGGCAGCGAACGAAGTGAGGCGCCATCGGGTCGTTTCATCGCGATCATTCGTAGTGCGACGCTTCTTCGCTCACGCTCACCCCGCGCTGTCCGCGCCACTCGAGCACCAGCTCGTCGATGAAGGCAACGAGCAGGATCAGGCTGCCGATGGCCATCGACAGCTGCGGGATCCACAGCGGCGTGGCGTCGTTGCCGGTGGAGATGTCGTTGAAAGCGCGCGATTGCCACGCCAGTCGGCAGCTGTAAAGCGCGGCCAATCGTCGACAGCGCGCATGCGGCCAACAGCGCCCACAACTCCAGCGCCTTGCGCGCGCGGCCTTTCAAAGCGGTGAGCAGCAGCGTGACGCGGATGTGTTCGCCGCGCTTGAGCGTGTGGGCCAGCGCGAGAAAGCCGCAGGCCGCCATCAAATAGCCCGCATAGGCGTCGGTGCCCGCCACATGAAAGTGCAGCAGCCGGCTGACGATCGACAGCAGCACCATGACCAGCAGGCCGACCATGAAAAGGGCCGCCAGCCAGGCGGCCCCGTCGTACAGCGCGTCGAGCAGCTTGCGCACGGGAGGGCAGTGCTCTCGTGCGGCTATTTCTTGAAGGCGTCGATCAACTGCTTGCCTTCAGGCCCGGCCTTGTCGATCCACTCCTTGAGCAGCGTGTCGCCAACCTTTTTCATGTCGGCGGTGAGCGCGGCCGGTGGCGGCAGGATCTGCATGCCGCCGCCCTTGAGCTTGTCGAGCGACTCGGTGTTGGCCTTCTTGCTCGCAGCCAGGCCGCGGGTCTCGGCGTCGGCCGCTGCCTTGGTCACCGCCTGCTTGGTCGGCGCATCGAGCGCGTCGAACGCCGCCTTGTTGACGATGACCGCGTTCTTCGGCAGCCAGGCCTGCGTGTCGTACCAGTACTTCACGTGCTCGTGCAGCTTGGCGTCCCAGCCGGTGGAGCCGCTGCTCATCATGCTTTCGGCCACGCCGGTGGCGAACGCCTGGCTCACCTCGGCCGCCTGCACCGTCACGGGCTGGGCACCCACCAGTTCGGCGATGCGGCTGGTGGCGGGGCTGTACGCGCGCCACTTGATGCCCTTGAGGTCGGCCGCAGAGTTCAGAGGCTTCTTGGAATAGATGCCTTGCGGCGGCCACGGCACCGCGTACAGCAGCCATCATCCCCTGCTCGTTGAGCTTCTTCTCCAGCAGCGGCTTCTGCACTTGCCACAGCTTGGCCGCGGCATCGTAGCTGTCAGCCAGGAATGGGAGGCCATCGGCGCCGAAGATCTGCCACTCGTTCTGAAAGTTCACCAGCAGGATCTCGCCGATCTGCGCCTGGCCGCCTTGCACCGCGCGCTTGATCTCGGGCGCCTTGAACAGCGACGCGCCCGCGTGCACGGTGATCTTCAGCTTGCCGCCACTCGCCTTGTCGACGTCATTGGCGAACTGCACCAGGTTTTCGGTGTGGAAGTTGGTGGCCGGGTAGGCCGCGGGAAGGTCCCACTTGGTTTGCGCCTGCGCTGCCATCGGCATGGCGAACGCGAGCAGCGCCAGCGCTAAGTGAGGTACGGCGGGTGATCGACATCGGCACTCCTGGGTAACGGCAGTTGTTGGGTGCAACAAGCATGGGGTGTGCCATGCGTGGTGCGGATGCGGATTTGCCCCGACGGCGGAGCGCGGAACGCTTGCAGTCTATGAAGCGAGGAGATAAATTGTCAATAAATCATCAGCAAATTGAGCGTAAACCCCAATGAGTCAACGCACCGCAAACGCGCGACGCGCTCCGCGCAATCCCGGCGCGGCGATCGTCTCGTCGTCGCACCTCGTGAGCCCGCGCAGCCGGGAGCTGTCGGAGCTCGAGTTCGGCTTGATCGTGGCCTGGAACGCGTTCTCGCGCTGGGCGGTGCGCTGCATGGCCGCCGCCGGCTGCCCCGACCTGACCATCACCGACGTGCTGCTGCTGCACCATGTGCAACATCGCGCACGCAACAAGAAACTCGCCGACATCTGCTTCGTGCTCAACTACGAAGACACGCACGTGGTGGCGTACTCGCTGAAGAAGCTCGTCGCCGCCGAGTTGGTGCATGCCGAGAAGCAGGGCAAGGAAGTGTTCTACAGCCCCACCCCGCGGGGTGAGGCCTTCGTCCAGAAGTACCGCGAGGTGCGCGAGGAATGTTTGATCAAGAGCCTGGACACCGAGCTGAACGCCGACATCGGCGAGCTGGCGCGCCTGCTGCGCACGATGTCGGGCTTGTACGACCAGGCCGCGCGCTCGGCGTCGGCGATGTGACGTTGACGGCGACCTTTTTGGGCGGGTTGATGTCGGTCACGCGCTTTGGTTGCGGCTCACATCGCTGCGCGATATGACCCTTCACCGAAGCCCTGCGGGCTTTCTCGGCGTGTTGATGTTGGACACGCGCTTTCCGCGCGTGCCGGGTGACGTGGGCAATCCGGCGAGCTTCGCGATCCCCGTGAAGCACCGCGTCGTCGCCGGTGCATCGCCGCAGCGCGTGGTGCGCGAGGGCGATCCGTCGCTGCTGCAGCCGTTCGTCGATGCGGCGAAGGAGATGGTCCACGAAGGTGCGCGCGCGATCACCACCAGCTGCGGCTTCCTGGTGCAGTTCCAGGCGACGATGCAGGCCGCGCTTCCCGTGCCGGTGTGGACCTCCAGCCTGCTCAAGCTGCCCGAGCTGACGGCGCCCGGCGTGATCACGGTCGATGCGCTGTCGCTCGGCTCGGCGCACCTGCGCGCCGCCGGTGTCGACGCCACGGTGCCCGTGGTGGGGCTGGCGCAGGACTGCCATCTGCAGCGTGCCCTGCTCGACGATCTGCCCGCGATCGACGCCGCGTCGGCCACCGCCGACGTGGTCGACGCGGCGCAACGCCTGGTGGCGCGCTGGCCGACCGGTGCGCGAGATCGTGCTGGAGTGCACCAACATGCCGCCCTATGCCAAGGCCGTGGCGCGCGCCACGCGGCGGCCGGTGCACCACATCATCAGCTTTCTGCACGAGCGCTGGGGCGCGCTGCCGTGAGTGTCGTGAAGCGGCCGCCTTGAACCTGCGGTTCGTCGAGGCGTTCTACTGGGTCGTCACGCTGGAGAGCGTGACGCGCGCGGCCGACAAGCTGCATCTCACGCAATCGGCGGTGTCGAGCCGCATCGCGGCGCTGGAGAGCGAACTGGGCACGCCGCTGATCGATCGGCGCGACCGCAAGGGCTTTCGCGTCACCGTGGCCGGACGGCGCTTCTTCGTCTACGCCGAGCAACTGCTCGACCTGCAGCGCGAGGTCAAGGCCGAGCTCGGCGGTGGCGCGGCGCGGCCGGTGGTGCTGCGCGTCGGCGCGATCGAATCGGTGCTGCACTCGTGGCTGATGGAAGGCGTGCACCGCCTGCGTGCCACCCACCCCGCGCTGGCGCTCGAGCTCACGGTGGAGACCTCGCCGGTGCTGGTCGACCAGCTGGCGCGCGGCGCGCTCGACGTGGCGCTGGCGGCGCTGCCGGCCGCGGGCGCCGGCGTGCGCACGCGCGCGCTGGCGCCGATGGCCATGGCATTCGCCGGTCATGCCAAGCGGCACGGCAAACGCGGCCGTTGGCGCGCTGCCGAGCTCGCGGCGCAGGAGCTGATCACGTTCCAGCGCGGTTCGCAGCCGCACCTGGCGCTGCTCGATTGGCTCAATCGCGCCGGCGTGTTGCCGCTGCGCGTGCACAGCTTGTCGTCGATCAGCGCGATGGCGCAATTGGTGGAAGATGGCCTGGGCATTGCCACGCTGCCGCGCGCGGTGGTGGAGCGGCTGGCCAAGCGTGCGCCGTTGAAGCTGTTGCCCAGCGAGGGCGAGCTGCCGCCGTTGCCGATCCACCTGTCGTGGCGTGACGACCCGGCCTCGCCGGCGCACCCGTCGCTGGTGGAACAGCTGGTGTCGCCGGCCGCTGTCCATCGAAAAAAACGATGAGGCAAGCAAAAAACTTTCTGCTTGTCAGCGTGGGCGGCGCCCGAGAAGAATGCGAACGCCATGTTGAACGTGCGCCCGTTCGCGATCGAAGCCGATGCCGCCCGGCGCGGTGCGGTGCTGCGGCACCAGGCGCGTGAGGGTTTTCGAGGGCCCACCAACACGCCCGACGCGTTGGACCTGGTGCAGGGCAATCTGGTGGTGCTGCCGCAGGCCGATGCGGCGCGAGTTCCTGCTGTACTGCCAGCGCAATCCGCGGCCGTGCCCGCTGCTGGCGGTGACCGGGACCGGTGCGTACGAGGTGCCGTCGCTGGGCCACGGCATCGACCTGCGCACCGATCTGCCGCGCTACCGCGTGTGGCGCCACGGCGAGCTGGTGGACGAGCCGGCCGACGTGCGCGCGCTGTGGCGCGACGACTTCGTGGCCTTCGTGATCGGCTGTTCGTTCTCGTTCGAATGGGCGTTGCTGGCCGACGGCATTCCGCTGCGCCACGTGGCCCAGGGACGCAACGTGGCCATGTACCGCACCGACGTTGCCACCGAACCCGCCGGGCGCTTCGCCGGCCCGCTGGTGGTGACGATGCGGCCGTTGACGGCTGCCGATGCGATCCGCGCGGTGCAGATCACGTCGCGCTTTCCGGCGGTGCATGGGGCGCCGGTGCACCTGGGCGATCCGTCGTTGATCGGCGTGCACGACCTCGCGCATCCCGACTACGGCGATGCGGTCGAAGTGATGCCCGACGAGATCCCGGTGTTCTGGGCCTGCGGTGTCACGCCGCAGGCGGCACTGGCCGCGGCCCGGCCCGCTTTGTGCATCACCCACGCGCCGGGGTCGATGCTGATCACCGACTTGCGCAACCACCAGCTCGCCACGCTCTAGGAGGGAACCATGCTGCCCCTACGCTCACTTCGTTCGCTGTCCCCCGAGGGGACGCAAGCCTCCTCGAGGCGGCTCATCGGAGGCTCCATGAAGATCCAACGACTGTTGCTCGCCGTGTCCGCCGCGCTCGCGCTCAGCGCGGCGCATGGCGCAATCACTGCCCAAGACCCACCTGCGCGTGGTGGGCTCGATCTCGAGCCTGCCGCAGTACAAGGACTACGAGGTTCCCTTCTGGACCAAACAACTGGCCGAGAAGTCCGGCGGCGCGGTCACCGCCGAGATCAAGGGCTTCAACGAGATGGGCCTGAAGGGCCCCGAGGTGCTGCGCCTGATGGGGCAAGGCGTGATGGAGATCGGCGCCACGGTGATCGCCTACCTCGCCGCCGACGACCCGGCCAACGAGATGCTCGACATGGCGGGCCTGCTGCCCGACCTCGCCACCGCGCGCAAGGTCACCGATGCACTGCGCCCGGTGTACGAAAAGCTGTACCGCGAGAAGTTCGGTGTCGAGCTGCTCGGCTTCGGCACCTATCCGGCGCAGGTGCTGTATTGCAACGGCGAGATCAAGGGCCTGGCCGACATCAAGGGCAAGAAGGTGCGCGCCGCAGGGCGCTCGCAGTCCGAGTTGATCGCCGCGCTCGGCGGCACGCCGGTCACGCTGGCGTTCGGCGAGGTGGTGCCGGCGCTGCAGAACAAGACGGTCGACTGCGGCATCACCGGCACGATCTCGGGCAACCTGGCCAAGTGGAACGAGGTCACCACGCACCTGCTGGCGCTGCCGCTGTCGTGGGGTCAGATCGGCTATGCCGCCAACGCCAAGACCTGGGCCGCGATGGATCCGAAGCTGCGCACCTTCCTCGAGGCCGAGATCAAGACCATGGAGAAGGCCGTGTGGGATGCGGCCGACAACTTCACGCAGCAGGGCTACGAGTGCAACGCCGGCACCGACGCGTGCAAGCTCGGCACCAAGGGCAAGATGAAGATCGTGCAGCCGAGCGCGGCCGACAAGGAGCTGCTGAAGAAGGTGTTGTCGGACACCATGGTGCCCAAGTGGGCCGAGCGCTGCAGCGCCGCGTGCGTGGCCGACTTCAACGCCACCGTCGGCAAGGTGGTTGGCCTCAGCGCGAAGAAGTAGGCCTGCGATGCGCCGACATCTCGACGCTGCGCTGCGCGCGGCGCAACGGGTCGCGCACGCCGGCGCGCTCGGCGGCGGCCTGCTGATCCTGGCGGCGGCGCTGCTGGTGTCGGTGGACGTGACGCTGCGCAAGCTCGCGAACACCACGCTCGGCGGCGCCGACGAGCTCTCGGGCTACGCGCTGGCCATCGGCTCGACCTGGAGCTTTGCCTTCGTGCTGCTGGCACGCGGCCACGTGCGCATCGACGCGCTGTATCAGGTGTTGCCGCGCAAGCTGGCGGCGGCGTGCGACCTGGTCGCGATCATCGCGCTGCTGGCATTCGCGTCGCTGATCGCGTGGCACGGTGCCGGCACGCTGGCACAGTCGTGGCAGCTCGGCGCGCGTTCGAACTCGTCGCTTGCGGTGCCGTTGGCGGTGCCGCAGGCCCTGTGGTGGGTCGGTTACCTGGGCTTCGTGATCTGCGCTGTGCTGCTGCTGGCGCGTGCGCTGGCGGCGATGTGGGCGGGCGATCTCGCCGCGGCGAATCGCTTGATCGGCGCACGCAGCATCGAAGAAGAAGCGGCGGACGAACTGGCCAGTGCTCTCGCGGCCCGCAAAGCGGGGGCGGCGACATGATCGCCACCGCGCTGATCACGTTGCTGGTCATGATGGCGCTGGCCATCCCGGTGGCTGCCTCGATGGGCCTGCTCGGCATGATCCTGGCGCAGTTCTACGCGTTCCTGCCGGTCAGCAAGGTGGCTGGCGAGATCGCATGGAACGCGAGCAACGAGTTCCTGCTCGTCGCCTTGCCGTTGTTCATCCTGCTCGGCGAGCTGCTGCTGCGCTCGGGCCTGGCCGAGCGCATGTACGAGGCGCTCGCCAAGTGGCTGTCTTGGCTGCCGGGCGGGCTGATGCACTCCAACATCGCTGCCTGTGCGCTGTTCGCGGCCACCTCGGGCTCCAGCGTGGCCACTGCGGCCACCGTGGGCACGGTGGCGCTGCCGCAGGCGCGGCGCTACGGCTACTCGGAGCGGTTGTTTCTCGGCACGCTGGCCGCCGGCGGAACGCTCGGCATCCTGATCCCGCCGTCGATCAACATGATCATCTACGCGGTGCTCACCAACACCTCGGTGCCGAAGCTGTATCTGGCCGGCATCATTCCGGGGCTGTTGCTGAGCCTGGGTTTCATGGTGGTGGTGCTGATCGCATGCTGGATCCGGCCCGCGTGGGGTGGCCAGCGGCTGCGCGCCTCGCTGGCGTCGTGCCTCGCGTCGCTGGTGCACCTGGTGCCGCCGCTCGGCATCTTCCTCGTCGTGGTGGGCTCGATCTACGCCGGCATCGCCACGCCGACCGAGGCCGCATCGCTGGGGGTGGTGGCGGGCCTCGGCCTGGCCGCGGTGAACCGCGCGCTCAACTGGCCGATGCTGCGCGAGGCGCTGCTCGGCACGATGAAGTCCACCGCGATGATCATGTTCATCGTGGTGGCGGCGTACTTCCTGAACTTCGTGATGTCGTCGATCGGGCTGACCACCAAGCTCACCGACTTCATGCAGGGACTGGGCTGGTCGAAGTGGGAGATGCTGTTCGCGGTGGTCGTGTTCTACGTGGTCCTCGGCTGCTTCATGGAAACGCTGTCGATGATGATCACCACCATCCCGATCATCGCGCCGGTGATGCAGGCGCTCGGCTTCGACATGGTGTGGTTCGGCATCGTGGTCATCGTGCTGGTCGAAACCGCGCTGATCACGCCGCCGGTGGGCCTGAACCTGTTCGTGGTGCAGAACCTGCGCAAGAGCGGGTCGATGAACGACGTGATCATCGGCGCGCTGCCGTTCGTGATGGCGATGTTCTTGCTGCTGCTGTTGCTGGCCTGGTTCCCGGGGCTGGCGCTGTGGCTGCCGACGGTGGTGTCGTGATGCTGCGATTTCAGGCTGGCACCGAGGTGCTCGAGGTCGAGCCCAGACAGCTGGTGATCGCCGGCTGGACCGGCCGCGACCGTGCCGCGATCGACCACCACATCGAAGAGCTGGCGGCGATCGGCGTGCCACGGCCATCGGGCGTGCCGCTGTACTACCGCGTGGCGGCGTCGTTGCTGACGCAGGCGCCTCAGATCGAGGTGCTCGGCGCGGGCAGTTCGGGCGAGGTCGAGCCGGTGCTGGTGCGAGCGCGCGGCTGCTGGTGGCTCACCGTGGGCTCCGACCACACCGATCGCGACGCCGAGCGCGCCGGCGTGGCGCTGTCGAAGCAGCTGTGCGCCAAGCCGATCGCGTCGCAGGCTTGGAGCTGGGGCGCGGTGAGTGCGCGTGCCGACACGATCGTGTTGCGCTCCGAGATTTTCGAGGACGGCAAGTGGGTGCGCTATCAAGACGGCACACTGGCGAGCATCCGACCGTTGGAGCAATTGATCGCCGGTTTGCCAGCCGACGCACCAGTGGCCGACGGCTTGGTGCTGTTCTGCGGCACGCTGGGCGCGCTGCCCGATGCCGGCGGCCGCGGCGTGCGGCCCGCCGCGCGCATGCGGCTGCAGCTCGTCGACGGCGACCAGCCGCTGGCGCACGAGTACACGACGACCGCGCTGCCGCAAGTGGCCTAAAGTCGCGGACGAGACCACAACACACCCACGCGATGACGACGCGACGCTGGCAATTCTGGATCGACCGCGGTGGCACCTTCACCGACGTGGTGGGCCGCGCGCCCGACGGCGCGCTGCACACGCTGAAGCTGCTGTCCGACAACCCCGAGCAGTACCGCGACGCCGCGGTCGAAGGCATCCGCCGCCTGCTGCAGCTGAAGGCCGGCGAGCCGATCACGCCGCGAGCAGGTCGACTGCGTGAAGATGGGCACCACGGTGGCGACCAATGCGCTGCTCGAGCGCAAGGGCGAACGCACGCTGCTGGTCACCACGCGCGGCTTTCGCGACGCGCTGCGCATCGCGTACCAGAACCGGCCGCGCCTGTTCGACCGCCACATCGTGCTGCCCGAGCTGCTGTACGAGCGCGTGGTCGAGGCCGACGAGCGGGTCGGCGCGCACGGCGATGTCGTGCGTGCCGCTCGACGAGCCGGCGCTGCGCCGCGACCTGCAGGCCGCGTTCGACGCCGGCATCCGCGGTTGCGCGATCGTTTTCATGCACGGCTACCGCTACACCGCCCACGAGCAGGCGGCGGCGCCAAATGGCGCGCGCCATCGGCTTCACGCAGGTCAGCGTGTCGCACGAGGTGAGCCCGCTGATGAAGCTGGTGTCGCGCGGCGACACCACGGTGGTCGATGCCTACCTGTCGCCGATCCTGCGGCGCTACGTCGACCAGGTGGCCGCGCAGATGCCGGGCGTGCGGCTGTTCTTCATGCAGTCGAGCGGCGGCTTGACCGAGGCGCACCACTTCCAGGGCAAGGACGCGATCCTGTCGGGGCCGGCCGGCGGCATCGTCGGCATGGTGCGCACCGCGGTCGCCGCCGGGCACCACAAGGTGATCGGCTTCGACATGGGCGGCACGTCGACCGACGTCAGCCACTACGCCGGCGAGTTCGAGCGCGCGTTCGAGACCCAGGTGGCCGGCGTGCGCATGCGCGCGCCGATGATGAGCATCCACACGGTCGCCGCGGGCGGCGGCTCGATCCTGCAGTTCGACGGTGCGCGGCTGCGCGTCGGGCCCGACAGCGCGGGCGCGAATCCCGGGCCCGGCGAGCTACCGGCGCGGCGGGCCGCTGGCGGTGACCGATGCCAACGTGATGCTCGGCAAGCATCCAGCCGGCGCACTTCCCGAAGGTGTTCGGTCCCGCGGCCAACGAGTCGCTGGATCGCGACGGCGTGGTGGCCAAGTTCGGCGCGCTGGCCGCCGACGTGAAGCGCAACACCGGCCGCGAGGTGACGCCCGAGTCGCTTGCCGGCGGCTTCGTGCAGATCGCGGTGCAGAACATGGCCAACGCGATCAAGCGCATCTCGGTGGCGCGCGGCTACGACGTCACGCAGTACACGCTGCAATGCTTCGGCGGCGCCGGCGGGCAACACGCCTGCGGCGTGGCCGATGCGCTCGGCATGACGCGCGTGTTCGTGCATCCGCTGGCCGGCGTGTTGAGCGCCTACGGCATGGGGCTGGCCGACCAGATCGCGATGCGCGAGTCCGCGGTCGAGCGCGCGCTCGACGATGCCGGGCCTCGACCGCGGCGCGCGCCAAGCTGGCCGAGCTGGGCGCGGCGGCACGCGACGAAGTCGTGAGCCAGGGCGTGGCCGCGCCGGTGGTCGAGCTGCGCCAGCGCGTGCACCTGCGCTACCAGGGCACCGACACCGCGCTGGTGGTCGACTTGGGCACGATCGCCGAACTGCGCGCCGCGTTCGAGTCCGGCTACCGCCAGCGCTTCGCGTTCCTGATGCCCGGTCGGCCGCTGGTGATCGAGGCGGTGTCGGTCGAGGCGGTGGGCGCCGGGCGAGCGCCACGAGGCGCCGGCAACCAGCGGCGAAGCCAAGCGCCACACGCCGCGCGCCGACGCGCAGGTGCGCATGTACGCACGATGCGCTGGCTCGACGCCGGCTTGTTCGTGCGCGAATCGCTCGCGCCCGGCGCGACGATCGACGGGCCGGCGATCATCGCGGAGAAGAACGCCACCACCGTGGTCGATCCCGGCTGGCAGGCGGTGTTGACGCGCAGCCGGGCCGATCGAGCTCACGCGCGTGAAGGCGCGCGCCACGCAGCACGCGATCGGCACCGAGGCCGATCCGGTGATGCTGGAGGTGTTCAACAACCTGTTCATGAACATCGCCGAGCAGATGGGGCTGCGGCTGCAGAACACCGCCTACTCGGTCAACATCAAGGAGCGGCTCGACTTCTCGTGCGCGCTGTTCGATGCGCTGGGCCAATTGATCGCCAACGCGCCGCACATGCCGGTGCACCTGGGCTCGATGAGCGAGAGCGATCAAGACGGTGATCGCGCGCAACCCGCAGATGCGCGAGGGCGACGTCTACGTGCTGAACGATCCGTACCACGGCGGCACGCACCTGCCCGACGTGACCGTGGTGACGCCGGTGTACCTGAATCCGACCGACGCCAAGCCGAGCTTCTACGTGGCCTCGCGCGGCCACCACGCCGACATCGGCGGCTCGACGCCGGGCTCGATGCCGCCGTTCTCGAAGACCATCGACGAAGAAGGCGTGCTGTTCGACAACTTCCTGCTGGTGCGCGACGGGCACCTGCGCGAGCCCGAGCTGCGCGCGCAACTGCAGACCACGAACTGGCCGGCGCGCAATCCCGATCAAACGATCGCCGACCTGCGCGCACAGATCGCCGCCAACGAGAAGGGCGTGCAGGAGCTGCGGTCGATGGTGGCTCAGTTCGGCCGCGAGACGGTCGCGGCCTACATGAAGCACGTGCAGGACAACGCCGAGGAGTCGGTGCGACGCGTGATCACCGCGCTGAAGGATGGCGGCTTCCAACTGGAGCTCGACAACGGCGCGCGCATCCAGGTCAAGGTGACCGTGCACGCGAAGCGAACGCGAGGCGACGATCGACTTCACCGGCACCAGCGCGCAGCTGGCCAACAACTTCAACGCGCCCAAGGCGGTGACGATGGCGGCGGTGCTGTACGTGTTCCGCACGCTGGTCGACGACGACATCCCGCTCAACGCCGGCTGCATGAAGCCGCTGCACGTGATCGTGCCCGACGGCTGCATGCTCAACCCGGCGTTCCCCGCCGCGGTGGTGGCCGGCAACGTCGAGACCTCGCAGTCGGTCACCAACGCGCTGCTCGGCGCGCTCGGCGTGATGGCGGCCAGCCCGTGCACGATGAGCAACTTCACGTTCGGCAACGACCGCCACCAGTACTACGAGACGATCTCCGGCGGCTCCGGCGCGGGGCCCGACTTCGACGGCACCAGCGTCGTGCAGACCCACATGACCAACTCGCGCCTCACCGACCCGGAAGTGCTGGAGTTCCGCTTCCCGGTGCGACTCGACGGTTATGCGATCCGCGCCGGCTCGGGTGGGGGCGGGCGGCATCGCGGCGGCGATGGCGGCGTGCGGCGCGTGCGCTTCCTCGAAACGATGACCGCGTCGATCCTGAGCAACGGACGGCGCATCCCGTCGTTCGGCATGGCCGGCGGCGAACCCGGCGCGTTGGGCGTCAATCGCGTCGAGCGCAGCGATGGCCGCGTCGAGACGCTGCGGCACATCGGCTCGGCCGAGATGCAGCCGGGCGACGTGTTCGTGATCGAGACCACCGGTGGTGGCGGCTACGGGGCCGCATGAGGGGCGTTTCCGGCTGATTCCGGCGCCGCTCTCGCGGCGCGCTAGCATGGCCGGGTGTGCCGACCGCGCCGGCCCGTGTAAGAACACCCTGGGCCGGCCGACAGACTGCACGCGGTGCCGCTTGCGGCGCCACGATGAACCTTCTGCAAGGAGCAATTCCCATGAACCAACGTGTGATCGTCTCTGCGGCCCTCGCCTCGGTGCTGGCGCTGGGTGTGTCCGGCCAGGTGGCGGCCCAGAGCAAGGACAAGGAAAAGTGCTACGGCATCGCCAAGGCCGGGCAGAACGACTGTGCCAACCTGGCCAACACCCATTCGTGCGCCGGGCAGGCCAAGGCCGACAACGATCCCGGCGAGTGGAAGTACGTGGCCAAGGGCACGTGCAAGGACCTCAAGGGCATGAGCGAAGCCGAGGCCAAGGCCAAGAAGGGCTGAGCTCGTCCAACGCACTGGCGCAGACGGAGCTGCGATGACGCCGGTCGGAATCGGTTGGCGGCAGCCGCACTATGGCGAGTTGCTCGAGCGCCGGCCCGACCTCGGCTTCGTCGAGGTGCATTCGGAGAACTTCTTCGGCGAGGGTGGTGCAGCACTGGCCGTGTTGGAGCGCGGCCGCGAACACTACGCGGTGAGCCTGCACGGTGTGGGGCTCGCACTGGGTTCCGCGGCCGGTCTCGATCCGTGGCATCTGGACCGTCTGCAGCGCCTGGTGCGACGCATCGATCCAGTGCGGATCAGCGACCATGCCTGCTTCGCACGCGCGCCGCTGCGCAGCGGCCAGCCACCGGTGCATGGCTCTGACCTGCTGCCGATCGCGTTCACCGAGGCCTCGCTCGACATCATGGTGGCCAACGTGCAACGGGTGCAGGAGCACCTGGGCCGGCCGATCGCTGTGGAAAACCTGTCGGCGTACCTGCGCTGGGCCGATGACGCGCTCGACGAGGCGCAGTTCTTCAACGAGCTGGCGCGGCGCAGCGGCTGCAGCATGTTGCTCGACGTGAACAACCTGGTGGTCAACGCCATCAACCGCGGCGAAGAACCGGTGAGCAGTGCGTGCCGCTTCGTGGATGCGCTCGACGCGCGCCCGGTGTCCGAGATCCACCTCGCCGGTTTCAGTGCGCAGGGGGCGCTGGTGATCGACGACCACGGCAGCCGCGTGCACGATGCGGTTTGGCAGGTCTACCGCCACACGGTGCAGCGGCTGGGGCCCGTGCCGACGTTGGTCGAGTGGGACACCGACATCCCGGGGCTCGACGTGTTGCTGCATGAAGCCCGGACCGCGCACACGGTGATCGTCGAGTCCGCGGCCGAGGCCTTGGCTTGAACAACGCGGCGCGTCAGCGTGAGACGCTGCGCCAGCAGCAACTGCTGCGCGCGTTGTGGCAGCGCGGCGACGCACCGGGGCTGAACCTGTGGCTGCGCGAGTCGGGCGAGCGGGCAGGGCACGCGCTCGCAGCCTATCGCGGCAACGCATCGGCGATCGCCGAGCGCGCGTTGGCGTCGGCGTTTCCCACCGTGCAGCAACTGCTCGGCGACGAGTCGTTCGCGATGCTGGCGCGGGCGTTGTGGCACCACGCACCGCCGCAGCGGGGCGACCTGGCATGCTGGGGCGACGCGTTGCCCGGCTGGATCGAACGCGACGCGCAACTGGCCGAGGAACCGTATCTCGCCGACGTGGCGCGGGTCGATTGGGCCGTGCACACGATCGAGCAGGCCGCCGACGTCGACCCCCCTGCCGCCGGGCTCGCGCTGCTGGCCGAACACGATCCCAGGGCGCTTCGCCTGCGCCTGCGGCCCGGCCTGACGCTGGTGAGCTCGCGCTGGCCCGTGGTCACGATCTGGCAGGCGCACCGGCGTGCCGACGCCGATCGATTTGCACCCGTGCGTGCTGCACTCGCTGCGGGCACGGCCGAACACGCGCTGATCGCGCGCAGCGGCTGGCGCGCGCAGGTCGATGCGCTCGACGCCGGCGATGCGGCATTCACGGCTGCGCTGCTGCGCGGCGAGTCGCTCGGACGGGCGCTGGACGAAGCCGGCGAGGCCTTTGCGTTCGACCACTGGCTGCGGCGCGCGCTCGCGACCCCTTGGCTGCAGGCCGTCGAGCGCTTGCACGAGCCGGGCGCGGCGGCTTCGTGCTGACCCCCGCGGCGGCGGTCCGGATCGGCTCCACCGGCTTCCTGCCGTCGTGGCCGTCGCATGCTTGACCGCGCCGCGATCGCTCTGCTGCGGCCGCTGCTGGAACACGGTGCGCGTGTGCTGCACCGGCTCCGCGTCACGGCCAACGCCGTCACGCTGATCGGTTTCGCGATCGGCATGGCCGCCGCGGTGTCGATCGCGCAGCAGGCGTATGCGTGGGGCCTGTTGCTGATGGTGACCAGCCGCCTGTGCGACGGCCTCGACGGTGCACTGGCTCGCTTGACGCAGCCCACCGACCGCGGCGCGTTCCTCGACATCGTGCTCGACTTCCTCTTCTACGCCAGCATCCCGCTGGCGTTCGCGATCTCGAACCCTGCGGAGCGCGCATTGCCGGCCGCGGTGCTGCTGGCCGCATTCATCGGCACCGGCTCGAGCTTTCTCGCCTACGCGGTGTTCGCCGAGCGGCGCGGGCAACGCAGCGACGCGTATCCGCGCAAGGGCATCTTCTACCTTGGCGGCCTGACCGAAGCCACCGAGACGCTGATCTGTTTCGCGCTGATGTGCTGTGCTGCCGGCGTGGTTCTCGCTTTGGGCCTACGGCTTCGCGGCGCTGTGCGCGGTGACAATCGTGACGCGCTTGTGGGCCGGCTGGCGCGCGTTTGGCTGATGGTGGAGTGGGGCGAAGCCACGAGGAGGCGCGGATGAACAAGAACAAGCTGCTGCTGGCGTTGGGTGTGGTGGTGCTGATCGTCGCGTTCTTCGCGTTCGACCTGGGGCACTACTTCAGCCTGGCGTACCTGAAGTCGAGCCAGGCCCGATTCGCGGCGCTGTACGAGTCGCAGCCGGCGCTGGTGATCGGCGTGTACCTGCTGGTGTACGTGGCGGTGACCGCACTGTCGCTGCCCGGCGCCGCCATCCTGACCTTGGCCGCCGGCGCGGTGTTCGGACTGCTGATCGGCACGGTGATCGTGTCGTTTGCATCGAGCATCGGTGCGACGCTGGCGTTCCTCGCCGCGCGCTTCCTGCTGCGCGACAGCGTGCAATCGCGCTTCGGCGCGCGCCTGGCCGAGATCGACAAGGGCGTGCAGAAGGAGGGCGCGTTCTACCTCTTCACGCTGCGCCTGGTGCCGTTGGTGCCGTTCTTCGTGATCAACCTGCTGATGGGCTTGACGCGCATGAAGGTGGGCACCTTCTACTGGGTCAGCCAGCTCGGCATGCTGGCCGGCACGGTGGTCTACGTGAACGCGGGCACGCAGCTCGCGCAAGATCGACTCGTTGCAGGGCATCCTGTCGCCGGCGCTGATCGGCTCGTTCGTGCTGCTCGGCGTGTTTCCGCTGGTCGCCAAAGGGTGCTCGACGCGGTGAAGGCGCGCCGCGTCTATGCGCGTTGGCGCGAGCGCAAGCCAAGACGCTTCGACCGCAACCTGGTCGTGATCGGCGCCGGCGCGGCGGGCCTGGTCAGCAGCTACATCGCGGCGGCGGTCAAGGCCAAGGTCACGCTGATCGAAGGCCACAAGATGGGCGGCGACTGCCTCAACTACGGCTGCGTGCCGAGCAAGGCGTTGATCAAGACCGCCAAGCTGATGCACCAGATGCGCCACAGCGCCACCTACGGCATCGCCACGGCGCAGGCGCAGATGTCGTTCGCCGACGTGATGGAGCGCGTGCAGCGCGTGATCCACGAGATCGAGCCGCACGATTCGGTCGAGCGCTACACCGGCCTGGGCGTCGACGTGGTGCTGGGCCAAGCCAGGATCCTCGATCCGTGGCATGTGCAGGTGACCAAGACCGACGGCAGCGTGGCCACGCTGTCGACCCGCGCCATCGTCGTCGCCACCGGCGCCGAGCCGTTCGTGCCGCCGCTGCCGGGCTTGCGCGAGGTCGGCGTGCTGACCAGCGACACGCTGTGGGCGCTGCGCGAGCAGCCGAAGCGGCTGGTGGTGCTCGGCGGCGGCCCGATCGGCTGCGAGCTGGCGCAGGCGTTCGCGCGCCTCGGTTCGCAGGTGACGCAGATCGAGATGCTCGCTGCGCATCATGGTGCGCGAGGACGTCGAGGTGTCGGCGTATGCGCAGCAGGCACTGGAGAAAGACGGCGTCACCGTGCTGACCGGCCACAAGGCGCTGCGCTGCGAGCGCGACGGTGACGCGAAGGTGATCGTCCTCGAGGCCGGCCAGCAGCACAAGCGCATCGAGTTCGACGCGTTGATCTGCGCTGTGGGGCGCGTCGCACGGCTCAAGGGCTACGGCCTGGAGGATCTCGGCATCCCGGCACAGCGCACGATCGAAACCAACGAGTACCTGCAGACGGTGTACCCGAACATCTACGCCTGCGGCGACGTGGCTGGGCCGTTCCAGTTCACGCACACCGCGTCGCACCAGGCTTGGTACGCGGCGGTGAATGCGCTGTTCGGCTTCGCCAAGAAGTTCAAGGCCGACTACTCCGTGATCCCGTGGGCCACGTTCATCGACCCCGAGGTGGCGCGCGTCGGACTGAACGAGCAGGAAGCCAGGGAGAAGGGCATCGCTCACGAGGTCACGCGCTACGGCATCGACGACCTCGACCGGGCGATCGCCGATTCGGCCGCCCACGGCTGGATCAAGGTGCTCACGGTGCCCGGCAAGGACAGGATCCTCGGCGTGACCATCGTCGGCGAACATGCCGGTGACCTGCTGGCCGAATACGTGCTCGCGATGAAACACGGCATCGGGTTGAACAAGATCCTCGGCACCATCCACACCTATCCCACGTTGGCCGAGTCGAACAAATACGTCGCCGGCGAATGGAAGCGTGCGCACCAGCCGCTCGGGCTGCTGCGCTGGGTCGAGCGGCTGCACGCCTGGCGGCGCTGAGGCGGGCGACGGCGGCGCTCGGGTTATCCTGCGCGCAATGAAACCGGGTGTCGCCGCGCTGGCTGCAGCGCTGGGTTTTGTCGCCGGTGCCGCGACCGTGGGTGCGGCGGGAGCGCGTGTGCTCGGCGATCCGATCGGAGTGCTCGGTGCACCGGCGGCGCCGTGGCACGTGGTCGGCCTGCCGCGTCAGACCAAGCCCTTCACACGCTACCAGGTGATCGAGCGCGATGGCCAACGTTTGCTGGAGATCGACGCCCACGCGTCCTACGGAACGCTCGTGCACGAGCTGGATGCGGGCGTGGACGCGCGGCACCTGTCGTGGTCGTGGCGCATCGAGCGGGACAACCCGGCGACCGATCCGCGCACGAAGGATGGCGACGACCATGTCGCCGCCGTGTGTGCGCTGTTCGATCTGCCGATCGCCGCCGTGCCGTTCGTCGAGCGCCAGTTCCTGCGGCTGGCCCGCGCGTTCAGCGGCCAATCGCTGCCCGCCGCGTCGCTGTGCTACACCTGGGACGCGCGGCTGCCGCGCGACACCGTGCTCGATAGCCCCTTCACGCGCCGCGTGCGCCTGATCGTGTTGCATGGCATCGGCGAGCCGCTGCAGACGTGGCGGCACGAGGATCGCGATCTGCCCAGCGATTTTCACCGGCTGTTCGGCGACGAGTCGGTCGCGCTGCCGCCGTTGCGGGCCGTGGTGGTGTCGGGCGACGCCGACAACACCGGCGGTCACAGCATCGCGCACTTGCGGGAACTGCAGTTGCGATGAAGCGCCTGGTGCTGTTGGGCGGTGGGCACACCCACCTGCATGTGTTGACGGCGATGGCCCGCGAGCCGATGCCCGGTGTGCAGGCCGTGCTGGCGACGCCGCACCCAATGCAGATCTACAGCGGCATGGTGCCCGGCTGGGTTGCCGGCCACTACACGCTCGACGAGTGCGCGATTGCGATCGAGCCGCTGACGCGCGCGGCCAAGGTGGAGCTGGCGCAGTCGCCTGCCGTGTCGTTGAATGCCAAGGAACGCACCGTGACGTTGGCCGATGGTCGCGTGGCCGAGTACGACGTGCTCTCGCTCGACATCGGTGCCACGATCGACCGCGATGCCATTCGCGGTGCACGCGAGCACGGGCTGTTCGTGCGGCCGCTGGAGCACTTCGTGCAGCTGTTCGACCGCGTGCCGGCGTTGGCCGCTGATCGCGTGCTCGACGTGGTGGTGGTCGGCGGTGGCGCGGCCGGCTTCGAGGTGGCGCTGGCGGTGCACCATCGACTGAACGGTGCCGGGCTGGAGCGCGCGCGGGTGTGCCTGGTGACGGGCGACGCCACGGTGCTGCCCGGTTTCAACCCCAAGGTGCGTCAGCGTGCGATCGAGATCTTGCGGCGCGCGCGCATCACGTTGATGAACCAGAAGGTCGTGGAGGTGGCTGCGACGCAGCTGCAACTCGACAACGGCGCGCGCCTGGTGTGTGACGTGCCGCTGCTGGCGCTGCCGACGGTGGCGCCGCCTTGGCTCCAAGACTGCGGGTTGGCGCTCAACGAGCAAGGCTTCGTCGCCACCACCGCCACGCTGCAAAGCACTTCGCATCCCGAGGTGTTCGCGGCCGGCGACATCGCCGCGCGCAACGATCGCGCGCTGCCGCGCAGCGGCGTGTATGCGGTGCGTGCCGGCCCGGCGCTGGCGCTGAACCTGCGGCGGCGATTGGCCGGCGGCGAGTTGATGCCATGGCAGCCACGCGAGCGTTCGCTGTACCTGCTGTCGTGCGGTGAGCGGCGTGCCATCGCTTCGTGGGGCAATCTGAGCGCGCAAGGGCGCTGGGTCTGGTGGTGGAAAGACCAGATCGATCGCGGCTTCGTCGGCTCGTTCGCGCCCACTGCCCAGTTGCTGCAGCCGGTACCGCCTGCGACGACGCCGGGACGCGACGCCGCGCCCTAGCGGGTCACAGGTCGCGCGGCCGGAACTCGATCAGTATGGGCGATGGCACCCGGCCGTCGATGTCGCGCGGCAGCTCACCGGTGCGGTCGATGGCGCGCAGCACCGCGTCGTCCCACTCCTTGCTGCCGCTGGACTTGACCAGGCGGCGTCCGGTGATGGTGCCGTCGGCGGCGCAGCGCACCTCGACGGCCGCGACCGGGTTGCCTGCCACTTCGTCGGTCAACACGATGTGGGGTTTGACGCGCGCGATGATGCGCCCGGCGTAACTCGCCGACGGGCCAGCGTCGCGCGCCGCGGTGCCGGTGGAACTCGGCGAGCCGGTGCCGGCCTGGCTCAACATGCGCTTGAGGTTGTCTTCGCGCACCTTGGCCTGGCGCGCTTCTTCTTCCTTCTGGCGCTTGGCCTCGAGCTCGCGCTGCTTCTGTGCCGCCAGTTTCTCGGCCTTTTCGCGCTCTGCCTTGTCGCGTTCGGCCTTTTCACGCTCGACCTTCTCGATGCGTTCCTTTTCCTTGCGCTCCTCTTCGCGCTGCAGCTGTTGTTCACGCAGTTCGCGCTGTTTGCGCTCGGTCTTTTCCCGTTCGATCGCGATCTGCGCGTCGATCTGCTGTTGCGTCGGCTTGGGCGGGTCCTCGGCCTTGGGTTGCGGCGGCGGTTGTGGCTGCGGCTGCGGCGGTGTGGGCGCAGGGACCGGCTTGGGTTCGGGTGCGGGTGGCGGGGCGGCGACCTGCGGCACGGCGGCCCACAGTTCGGCGCTCACGCCCGCCGGCGTCTGGCTGCGCCAGGCGACCCCGAACGCCAGGGCGATCAGCAAGCCGACGTGCACCAGCACGGCCAAGGCCGTGCCTTTGCCGATGCCCGCCGGCCGCTGCGGCATCAGGCTGTCGGGGCGTTTGAGTGTGCTGTCGAAGGCCATCGAGCTTGTGTTGCGGCTCGCGCTCACCCGGTTTGCTTCACCGAGAGGCCCACCCGCTGGATGCCGGCGCGCTGCAGGGCGTCCATCACCTTCACGACCTGCTCGTAGCGGACGCTCTTGTCGGCGGAGATGACCACCGCACTGTCCGCGTTGCCGCCTTGCAGCTCCTTGACCTTGCTGGCCAACTGGGCCAAGCCGATCGAGGTGGACTCACCTTGGTTGACGCGCAGCCTCAGCCGCTCGTCAGCACCGACGACCACCTCCACGACCTGTGGCGGGCGCTGGCTGCTGCGGCCCACCGAGGGCAGATCGACCACGCCGGTGGTGATCAGAGGTGCGCTGACCATGAAGATGATCAACAGAACCAGCATCACGTCGATGAACGGGACCATGTTGATCTCGCTCATCGAGCGCCGGCGGCGCGAGCTGTGGGCGGTGACGGCAGGCATGATGGATTTAGAGCGAACCCAGGGGCTTCAACGCGGCGTCGCCGTTGGCGGTGCACTGACGTTGCGCTGCAGGATGTTCAGGAACTCTTCGATGAAGGTTTCGAGCTGGGTCGCGATGCGGTCGATGTCGCGTGCGAAGCGGTTGTAGGCCACCACCGCCGGGATGGCCGCGAACAGGCCGATCGCGGTGGCCACCAACGCTTCGGCAATGCCCGGCGCCACGGTGGCGAGCGTGACCTGCTGCAGGTTCGACAGCCCGACGAAGGCATGCATGATCCCCCACACGGTGCCAAACAGGCCCACGTAGGGGCTGACCGAGCCCACCGAGGCGAGGAAGCCCAGATTGCCCTCGATCACGTCGAGTTCGCGCTGGAAGCTGGCCCGCATGGCGCGGCGGGCGCCGTCGAGCTGGGCGGCTGCGTCGAGGCGGCGCTCGCGCAGCTTGAGGAACTCCCGCATGCCGGATGCAAAGATGCGCTCCATCGGTGCGCTGGTGTGCTTGGCCCCAGCGGCCTGGTTGAGCTCGGCAAGATTCTTGCCCGACCAGAATTCGCGCTCGAAGCTTTCATTGAGCGTGCGCACCTTCTGCAGGCTGAACACCTTGCCGAAGATCATCGACCAACTCACCACCGACACCGCCAGCAGGCCGACCATGACGACCTGCACCACGAAAGTGGCCTGCAGCACGAGGTTGAAGATCGACAGGTCTTGGCTCATGGCCTCATTGCAGCAGGTGCAGGATTTCTTCGGGGATGCGTCGCAGTTTCAGCGTGGGCGCATCGACGCAGGCGATTCGGACCGTGCCTTCGGCGAGCAGTTCCGAGCCGCGCAGCGCCTGCTGCTCCAGTTGCAAGCTGGCACGCGCGGCATGGCGCACGCCGACCGTGACCTCGAGCAGGTCGTCCAGGCGTGCCGGGCGGTGGTACTGCAGCGCAGTCTGGCTGACGATGAACATGGTGCCGTCGCGCTCGCGCAACCGTTGTTGTTCTAGCCCCAGGCTGCGCAACCACTCGGTGCGCGCCCTTTCGAAAAACTTCAGGTAGTTGGCGTAGTACACGATGCCGCCGGCATCGGTGTCTTCCCAATACACCCGCGTCGTGTGACGAAAGGGCTTGGCAGTGGCAGCTGGCATGGGCTCACGGATGATACGTGAGCCCTGCCCCTGTCAAGGCGAAACGCGCCGGTACACCGGCCCCCACAGGGGATGGCCTGCCTCGGAGCGGCTTAGCGTGAATGCCGGATCGGCCTGGCGCGCGGCACGGAAGGCCGACTCGCAGTCCGGCACGCGGCTGCTGGTGCAGTAGATGAACGCGAGCAGCTTGTGGGCGCCGGCGCGGTCCTTCGGGCTCGTCAGGCCCGCGTGCAGCGCGGTGGTCAATGCACGTTCGGCCTGCGCGTACTGGGCGTCGTCGTAGGCGCGGATGCCGGTGAGCAGCGCGCGTTCGGCCGGCCGCTCGATCACATCGGACAGGCCGGCCGAGTGCATCGGCGCGGCGCAGCCGGCCAAGCCGGCGAGCGCGGCCAAAACGAGCCAAAGCAGTTTGTTCATGGTCCCAACCTCCTCACGATCCGAAGCGATGGCGCACCGTCACCGGCTTGTCGGCGCTGACGCGCACGGTCACCGTGTGGGGCGTGAAGTCTTCGTTGCGCACGGTGATCACGTGTTCGCCCACCGACAGCGTGAGCTGCGACAGGGGCGGCGTGACGCCGGCGCCTTTGCCATCGATCTCGATCTGGCCCCACGGCGTGACCGCGAGTTGAACCACACCGGTGGCGGCTGCCGCTGCGGGCTTGGGCGCGGCGTCGCGCTGGGCAGGACGTTCTCGCGTGTCGCGTGCAACCGGTCGCTCGGCCGGCTTGGTGCGCACCGGGGCCGGCGTGACGATCGCGGCGATCGCTTCGCGCGGCGCCGCGTTGGAGGGTGAGGTGTCTTCGGGCTTGGCCGCCACCGGTCGTCGTGACCGCCGCGGGAATCACCGGATCGGCGGCCGATGGCTGCGCTCGCATGCGCCACGCGCGGCGGCTCCTGGCTGCGACATCAGCTGCCAACCCACCACGCCGCCGATCGCCGCACCGGCAAGCAGCGTGGCGACCAGTACGCGGCGCCTGTTGCCACGCTGCGGCGACGCCTCGTCGCCGGCGATCTCGGCTTCGGTCTCGAGCCACTCGCGCAGAGCCTGGCTCATCTGGCGTGCCGAGCGATAGCGCTGCGCCGGATCGTGGGCGAGGGCGCGCATGGTGATGTCGGACAGTGCCACCGGCACCTCGGATCGCACCTCGTGCGGCGACGGTGGCCGCACGTGGTCGACCGCGTGCACGATCTCGGCGAGCGACTTGCCGTCGAACGCCTTGCGGTGCGTCAGCAACTCGTACATCACCACGCCGAGCGCATACACGTCGCAGCGGCGATCCACGGTTTCTCCGCGCAGTTGCTCCGGTGCGAGGTAGTGCGGCGAGCCAGCCACCAGACCCTCGAGCGCCGGAATGTCCTGGCCGTGCGCGACACGCGCAATGCCGAAGTCCACCACCTTGGGCAGCGTGCGGCCGACCATGAAGATGTTGGCCGGCTTGATGTCGCAGTGGATCACGCCTTTGCTGTGCGCATAGCTCAACGCATCGGACACACGGCGCAGGATCTGCGCGGCCTGCACGATGTCGGGCCGCCAGCCGTTGGCAAGGAGCTGGCGCAAATCGCGGCCGCGCAGGCGCTCCATCGCGATGTACACGCCTTGCTCGGACAGCCCGGCGTCATACACCGTGACGATGTTCGGATGGTTCAGTCCGGCTGCCGCACGCGCTTCGTTGAGAAACAACGCGTCGAGCGTGGCGCGGTCGCCTTCGGCCACGCTCAGATGCAGTGTCTTGACGGCGATCGTGCGCGACAGGAGCGGGTCGTAGGCGGCGTAGACCGTGCCAAGGCCGCCTTCGCCGAGCTGCTGCTTCAGTGCATAGCGACCGATGTGCCCGATGGTCAGGCTCTGCGCGCCCGCAGGCCCGCCGTCGGACGATGCGCCGTCCAATGCGGAGTCGGTGAGGTTGAGGTCAACCGCCGCATCGGCGGGTTTGGCCTCGGTCTGGGCGCGATCGGAGTCGCGTTGTTCTTGCGGTTGCACAGTGGGCGCAGCTTAGGTGCGCAGCCTTGTGCACGGGAGACAAAAAGCGTGGCCGGCTTCCTTGGGGTAACGCTTTGTCACCCTCGCATGAACAACCGATGGGAAAAGGTCACAGTGCCCGCGCCCGCAGCAGACGCGGCTTACAGCACCTGTCGCAGTCGCGCCATCGCCTCTTCGAGTTCGGCCATGGAGCTGGCGTACGACAGGCGCAGGTAGCGCTCCGGCGCCTGGCGGCCGAAGTCGCGCCCGGGTGTCAGGGCCACCTGCGCGCGGCGCATCAGGTCGAAGCAGAAGTCCCAGCTGCTCGCGCTGTGCTGTGAACAGTCGACATAGGCGTAGAACGCGCCATCCGGGTCCACCGGCGCAGGCAGCTCGAGCTGCCGCAGCGCGCGCACGACGTAGTCGCGCCGGCGGTGCAGCTCTTCACGGCGGCGCTCGAACTCGGCGATCGATTCGTCGCTGAAGCAGGCCAGCGCCGCGTGTTGCGCCACGGTCGACGGGCAGATGTAGAGGTTTTGCGCCAGTCGCTCCACGGGTGCCACCAGCGACTCGGGCAACACCAGCCAGCCGAGGCGCCATCCGGTCATGCCGAAGTACTTGGAGAAGCTGTTCACCGAGACGATCGACTCTTCGTGCGCCTTCAGTGCCAGCACCGTCTGCGCATAACGCCGCTCGTAGCTCAAGCCGAGATAGATCTCGTCGACCACGCAGGCACCGTGATTCTCGGCCGTGACCTCGACGATGCGTGCCAGCTCATCGGGATCGATCGACGTGCCGGTCGGATTGGACGGCGTCGCCAGCAGCACGCCTCGCGTCGATGCACGTCCAGGCGTCGCGCACCTCAGCTGCGCTCAGCTGAAACCGCGTGCTGGCATCGGTGGGCAGCAGCGTGGCACGCGCATCGGCGGCGGCGACGAAATGGCGGTTGCACGGGTAACAAGGGTCGGGCATCAACACGTCATCGCCGGCCTCGAACAACGCGGCACACACGAGCTGCAAGGCAGCTGACGCACCGGCCGTGACGACAATGCGTCGCGGCGCCACGTGGATGCCGAAGCGCTGCTGATACCACCGCGCAATCGCTTCGCGCAGCTCCGGCAAGCCGGTGGCCTGCGTGTACTGCGTGCGGCCGTCGCGGATCGCACGTTGCGCGGCCTCGCGCACCAGCGGCGCGGCGCCGAAATCGGGCTCACCGATGTTCAGCCAGATCATCGGCCGCCCGCCACGCGCAGGGTCGCACAACGCGCTGGAAGCGATCTCGTGCGCTGCCTTGGCGCACTCCATCACGTAGAACGGCTCGATGTGGTCGAGCCGGGAGGCGGTCTTCATCGTGTCGTCGGTCTCATTGGCCGCGCGCGGCCCGCGCTGCGCTCACCTCTTGTGGACGCAGCTCGAGCGCTGCTTTGTCGAGCACGCCATTGACGTACTTGTGGCCGTCGGTGCCGCCGAACGTCTTGGCCAGTTCCACCGCTTCGTTGATCGCCACCTTGTACGGCACGTCGACGCAATGCGCCAGCTCGTAAGCGCCGATCAGCAGCACGCTGTGCTCCACTGGCGACATCTCGGTCACCTTGCGGTCGGCATGGCGCGCGAGAACCGCATCGAGTGCGGCGGCCTCGCGCGCACAACCGTGCAGCAGCGCGTCGAAGTGCTGGCTGTCGCAGCGCTCGAATCCTTCCTGCTCGCGCATGTGGGCGTCGATCGGCGGTCGGATCGCCGCGGCCGACTTGCCACTCGTACAAGCCCTGCAGCGCCAGCTCGCGTGCACGGCGGCGCGCCGACTTGCCGCCCGAGCGGCCTTTGCCTGCATTCGCGCTCACAGTTCGCTCATCAGATTGGCCATCTCGACCGCCACGCGGGCGGCATCTCTGCCCTTGTCTTCGGCGCGGTCCCAGGCTTGCTGCTCGTTGTCGCAGGTGAGGATGGCATTGGCGATCGGGATCTGATGGTCCAGCGCGACGCGGGTGACGCCGGCGCCGCTTTCGTTGGCCACCAGCTCGAAGTGGTACGTCTCGCCGCGGATGACACAGCCGATCGCGACCAGTGCATCGAAGTCGTCGCTGTCCGCCATGGCCTTCAGGGCCACGGCGATCTCGAGCGCGCCGGGCACGGTCACGTGCGTGATGTGCTTCTCGGCAACGCCGAGTGCGGCCAGCTCGTATCGGCAAGCCTCGGCCAGCTTGGCGGTCAGCTCGGCGTTGAATCGCGCCTGCACGATGCCGATGACCAGCCCGTCGCCCTCGAGCTTGGCCGCTTGTCCCTTGTCGGCGTCTTGCATGCGCGATGTCTCTCGTCAGTCGCTGTGCGTCACGAAGCCAGTGACTTCGAGGCCATAGCCGGTCATGCTCGGCATGCGCCGCGGGCTGCCGAGCAGGCGCATGCGCGCGACGCCGAGGTCGCGCAGGATCTGCGCGCCGATGCCGTAGGTGCGCAAGTCCATCGGTGACTGCGCGCTGCGTGTGCGCTCGTCGCTGTCCGGCAGACACTGCGCGCTGAGCGTGGCGACGTCGGCCGTGCAGTTCAGCAGCACGGCGATGCCGCGGGGGCTGCGCTGCAGCGCTTGCAAGGCCCGCGCCAAAGGCCATGAGTGTCCGCCGGCCGCCACGTCGAGCAGGTCCAGCGCCGTGAACGGCTCGTGCACGCGCACCAGCACCTCGTCGGTGATCTGCCAGCGGCCGTGGCACAACGCGAGGTGCAGGCCGCGTCCACGGTCGCGATAGGTGAGGCAACGAAAGTTGCCGTACGGTGTGACCAGTTCGCGCTCGCCGCTGCGCTCGATCAAGGATTCGCTGTGGCTGCGGAACGCGATCAAGTCGGCGATGGTGCCGATCTTGAGCCCGTGCCGCTCGGCGAACCTCTCCAGGTCGGGCAGCCGCGCCATGCTGCCGTCGTCGTTCATGATTTCGCAGATCACCGTGGCGGGCGTCAGGCCCGCCATGCCGGCGAGGTCGCAGCCGGCCTCGGTATGGCCGGCGCGCATCAGCACCCCGCCGTCTTGCGCCTGCAGCGGAAAGATGTGGCCCGGCTGCACGAGGTCGGTCGGGCGCGCGTCGCGTGCCACTGCAGCCTGCACGGTGCGCGCCCGATCGGCCGCCGAAATGCCGGTGGTGACGCCGCGCGCGGCTTCGATCGAGACGGTGAATGCGGTTCCATGCACGGTGCCGTTGCGCGCCGCCATGGGCGGCAGTTGCAAACGCTCGCAGCGCTCGCGCGTGAGGGTCAGGCAAACGAGCCCGCGGCCGTGCTTGGCCATGAAGTTGATGCCGTCCGCGCTCACGTGGTCGGCGGCCAGCATCAGGTCGCCTTCGTTTTCGCGATCTTCTTCGTCGACCAGGATGATCATGCGCCCGGCCGCCAACTCGGCAACCAGGTCGGGAATCGGGGCAATCGGCATGCGCCGATTGTAGGCGGGGGGTCAGGCGCGACGCCCGACAGCACCTGCGCGCTGGCGCCAGCCAATCGGCATGGCCCGCATGGCCATGCCGTGCACGAGATCAGCGGCTCTTGCGGATCCAGCCCAACCAGCCGCCACTCGGGCGCGAGGTGGGCTCGGCGCGCGCCGCCGGGTGCATGCGCAACACCATCAGGCCCGACAGCAGGTACAAGCCGTTGAGCATGCGGACCGCGCGGTCGATGTTCATGCCGGGCCAGCGCGAGATCGAGCGCAGCGAGGCGGTCTCGCGGCGCAGCCGTTGCACGGCCGGACCGACCGCCCCCGATACCGGCAGGGCACCGATATGGAAATCCGGCGACACGCGATAAGCCGCGTTGCCGCCGATCTCGTTGATCAGCGTGCCGCGCGGGCCGTGCAGGCCCATGGCCCACAGCAACGGGTCGAGCGGACGGTAGTGCTTCTCTTCGGCGACCCGCTCGGTCATGAAGTGACCCGGCGCCCGCACACCGGGCGGCTCGACGCTGTGCACGCTAAGCTCGCGCACGCCTTGCAGTATCTCGTTGGTGATGTCGCGCGGCGAATGGAACAGGCGCTCGCGTGGGAACACGGTGAGCGGCCACACCAATTCGCGGTGCAACACATAGATCAGCGCGGGTTCGCGGTGGCGCATGCACGCGGCGATCACTTCCATCGCGTCGGTGCCGCTTTGCGAGTATTCGAGCCGCGCGAGCTCACTGACCAGCGTGGTCGGCAGCACCGTCGGCCCACCGAGCTTGGCGTAGCCGCTGTTGCCGGTTTCGAGTCGGACGCGTTCGAACTCGCTGACCCGCCATAGGGTGGAATCGTCGAAATCCTGCATGCGAGCCTAACTCCCCTCCCAAGCCGAGCAATAAGGCCGCCCGGCGTTCGCACGAGTCAATACTACTTGAGCGTCACACGATTTGGGTGTATCCGATTGCGTTTGCGCCAGCTCAAAACAAGGGGTGCGCTCCGTCCCGCGATGCTCGAATTCTCGGCGGGGTCGCACCGGATTCGTACATCAGCGCGCCTGAATCTGGGGCGCCGACGCCAGGCGCTCGACGTACCGTGCGATCAGGTCGATCTCCAGGTTCACTCGCGACCCGGGTGTCAGCTCCCCGAGGGTCGTGTGCGACAACGTGTGCGGGATCAGGTTGATCGACACCAGGCAGGCATCGGGCCGATCATCGACCCGATTGACGGTCAAGCTGACGCCGTTCACGACCAGAGAACCCTTTACGGCCATGAAGCGCGCCAAGTCCGCCGGGCAGCAAACCACCAGTTCGGTCGATTCACCCGCGGCGCGCATCTGCTCGACCGTGCCAACGCCGTCGACGTGGCCGCTGACGAGGTGGCCACCGAGCCGGTCGCCGATGCGCAGCGCCAACTCGAGATTGACATGCCCTGGGCGGTCGAGGCCCGCCGTGCGTGCCAGGCTTTCGCCGGAGATATCGACTTCGAAGCGCTGGGTCTTGGTGTCCAGAGAGGCGGCGGTCATGCAGGCGCCGTTCAACGCAATGCTGTCGCCCACGGCCACGCCGTCGAGATAGCCTTTGGGTGTTTCGATCACGAGCCGCAGGCCGTGCGCGCGCGTATCGCCGAGCGCCTGCGTGTGCGCGATGGTGCCAATGGCCGTGACGATGCCGGTGAACATGGCGCGATTCTCTCAGGCTTGGTTGCGCCTCGACCGGTGCGTCAGTCGAGTGTGCGCTCGCGGTCCAGCGGCCTCACGATGAGGCGCAGATCGTCACCGCACGGCGTGGCACTGACGAAACGCAGCGGCGGGGCGTCGTCCAATGCCGTCAGTTCCGGCAGCGCTGCGATGGGTCGACCTGGGCCGATCAGCTTGGGTGCGACGTACAGCAAAAACTCGTCGACGAGATCAGCCGCGATCAATGCCGCATTCAAACGCGGACCGCCTTCGACATGCAGCTCGTTGATGCCGCGCCGCGCCAGGTCCACCAGTACGGCGTGGAGTTCGACGTGGCCATCGGCCGCTGCACGCTCGATCACTTCGACGCCACGCTGGCGCAGTGCGTCGATGGCGGGACCGACGCGAGCACAGTAGACCAGTGCCGATCCCGGTGCGGCGAACAGCTGCGATGTCGCGGGCACACGCAGCTGTGAATCGATGAGCACGCGCAACGGTTGCATCTCAGTGGCGACCAGGCGCACGTCGAGCCGTGGGTTGTCGGCCAGCGCCGTACCGGAACCCGTCAGCACCGCGCCGGCGCGGCGACGCCAGGCGTGACCATCGGTGCGTGCCTCCATTCCGGTGATCCACTGGCTGCGACCGTCCGAGAGCGCGGTTCGTCCGTCGAGCGACGAGGCGACTTTCAGCCGCACCCACGGCCGCTGCCGCCGCATGCGCGAAACGAAGCCGATGTTCAGCTCGCGCGCTTCGTCGGTCAACGTGTCTTGTGCAATGTCGACACGGATTCCCGCAGCGCGCAGCTTCTCAACGCCGCCGCCATGAACCAGTGGATTGGGGTCGATCGCCGCCACGACCACGCGCGCCAATCTCGCCGTGATCAACGCATCGCAGCACGGCGGCGTGCGTCCGTGGTGCGAACACGGCTCGAGCGACACCCACGCCGTGCCACCCTTGGTATCGGCGCCAGCGGTCTGCGCTGCGCGCAATGCCATCACCTCGGCATGCGCCTCACCCGCGCGCTGCGTGGCGCCTTCGCCGATCACGCGACCCTGCGCGTCGGCAAGCACACAGCCGACGCGCGGATTCGGTTCGGATCGACCGATCGCGCTGTGTGCGAGTTCCAGTGCGCGCCGCAGGTGGCGCAAGTCGTGCTCGTCGAGCGGCATGGCCGGTCGAGTCTAGCCGCTGAGCGCTACGGCGGCGTTGGCTGGTGCTGCAGCGTGTTGCTGTTGACGAGGTCGCCTGCCGCGGGGTTGGCGGGCACGTCGGTGGGGCAGTGCTTGACCGATGGGATCACGACGAAGTTCTGGTCGGTCAGGTTGCCGCTCACGTCGGCGTAGTTGCGCGGGTGATCGACGTTGGGCACGGTCTGCGCATCGCTGGCGGCCGAGGTGTAGCGGCACACCCTGAAGCTATCGTCGCCGTGCGCTGTCGCTGATCTGCCAGTCGAGATCGCATGTCGCCGACGTGCGTGAGCTGCGGTTCGATGAACGTGCGGCCCGACCACTGGCCGTTGGAGTTCGACTTGACGACGCAGAAGTAGGTGGTGAACGGCAACTGGCCAAAGAATGTGGTGTCGTAGTTCGCATCGTCGATGCAGAAGGATCCGCTCGGGTGTCCGGAACTCGTCAGCGTGATCTGCATGCGCATGCGCAGCGCCGGGCCGGGGGGATTTTCCACGTCGGCGGCCGTCAACTCCGGCCCACTGGTGCTGCGCCAGAAACGGACAAAACCGCTCAGCAACTGCGCAACCGTGTTGTTGGCGCACGATGAGACATCCGAGGGCTGAACGTTCTCGTTGCTCAGGTCACTGTCGCCGAGGGCGCGATCGCAGATGCCGGTGATCAAGCCCGTGGCGTTGTTGAACACCAATACCAGCCACGGCCTGAACGACGGCACGAAAGCACTTCGTCCGTCACCGAAATCCCGTGCCTGCACCGGTATCGAGGGATGCCGCTTGAATGGGCGACGCACCGGGCCCCCTGCAGCGGCGCCGCGGCAGAACGCCCAAGCTACCTGAAAGCGCCGGCGCTGCCGCGGCGATGCTGCTCGAAAGCAACACCTCCTGCCGCTGACCGGCACGATCGTTCCACGAAACGGTGACGCGCATCGCCTTGGCGGGCGGGTCGGTGTAGGTGGTGACGGTGCTCTCGACGTGGTAGGTCGCACTGCTGTTTGCGGGTGTGATGTCCTGTGTCCTGCTGACGATCTCGTCCCAAGCGGTTTGACCAACTCCCTTGTCAGCCGAATCGATCACTTGAAAGCTTCGGCCCTTCTCCAGAGTTTCCTGCGCAATCCGGGTGGCCTCGGACCGTTGCTTGGCGATGTCGCCGTTCAAGCGCAAGGTCGATTGCACGCCAACCACCGCCAGCATGCCGAAGGCCATCACAGCCAATGCCACCATCGCCTCGACGAGCGAGACGCCGCGTGATGCGTTGTGCTTTCCTGCCCGCATGTCAGCTCCCCGCTTCGAAATCACGCCAGCTGCCTGGTACGCGCACCAATGACCCCTGAGTGGTGTTGATGGTGCGCAAGACGCTCGAGTCGTAGCTGATCCTCGGCGTGCCAACGATCGTGAGATCGCCTTCGGCAACGACGGCGCCGTCGATCACCGTGGAGCCCGCTCCCGTGGTCCAGACGTTGGTGCCCGATGCATCGTGCAGATAGAGAACTCCGAACAGCTGCAGATTCGCCGAGACCGTCAAGTTGCCCTGCAACACGAGCATGACTGGGTTCGCAGCGTCCCCCAGCACCAGATTGCTGTCGATCGTGGCCGGCCCCCGCACCCACACGACTCGCCCGGGATTGGCCGAAACAGCTTGAGCAATCGCCGCGTCGCACGCGCCACTGCACGCGACACGCACGACCGCGGGTTGTGTGCGATAGATCGCACGTTCCATGCCGAAGAGCGACACGAACATGCGATCCGCGGTCAGCGATGTCAAAGACGGGTCCGAAGCCCGTATCGAAGCGGATCCAGGTGTGCCTGGTACCGAGGTGATGCGTGCCAATGCCGTGTTCAAGACGGGACCGCCGGCATCGATGGTGACGCCTTGCGTCGGGGCGTCGGTGTTGCTCACCGTGACAGCGGCGTCGCTTAGATTGACGCTGCCACGTGCCGTGATGGCCGCGGTAGGTGGCGTCGCCAGAGCGGAGTTGAGGCCAAGCAGCACCGAGACCTGGGAGACCGCATCGGCTTGGCCTTTGGTGGAAGCGACATAACACTGTGTGCCGATGCTGCTGCAGCCCTGCGATGTCACTCGCACGAGACCGGGCTGTGCGACAGGCTCGAAGCGCAGTTGGATCGTGGGGGCCAAACCCACCGGTTCGACAAGAGTTGGTGCGCCTGCGGCGGGGCAGCTGCACGAGGGGCCGCCGCTCAGCATCATGCAGGTCGGACGCAGGTTGGCTTGCGCGGGCGAGAACGTGAAGGTGCCGTCAACATTCGTGAAGTGGCGTTGACGGAAGGTGGCCTCTGCTGTTGAAGCGGTTGGCTGGCAGCGATCGTCGACCCGTCCTCCGCTGAGCAGGCCGACTGCGAAATCCAGTCCAGCTTCGGCCATCTCGAACGCTTGTGTCGCGCGCTGGTTGTTGATCGATGTGCGCTGTTCGAAGATCAGGTTGCGTCCTGCATAGGCAGTCACCAGGGCGAGAATGAAAAAGAGCACCACGACCACGAGCAGCGTCGCGGCACCGCGCTGCAGCGAACGAGAGGCATGTTTTTGTCCGGGCATTCGAGCCTCCATCAAGCCGGGCAAGCGCCCTGAATCACGTCGTTGCGCAGCCGCGCATTGCTTTGCGCCCCGCGTCGCACAACGGGATCGTGGACCGCGGCACCTTCGATGACGACCGTAAAGTCGCGGACGGTCTGCCTGGGCAAGCAGGCAGTTCCTCCGCCTGGGCATTCCTTCGAGCATGCCAATTCGATGTCTTGAGCGTTCAATCGAACTTCGAAGTTCGTGACCCGCAGCGTCGCGCCATCGGTGAGCGCTTGCCAGGCGCCGCCTGTGTACATCTGGATCACGCCGTTGTTCAGCCGGAAGCCCGAGCGCTCTGTGGCATCGTCGAGCGTGTTGTTCTCCACTGCCCCGCGCGAGTATCCGAACTGGACTCCGGACGCAGGGGTGCCACTCGACACGCCTTGCAACTCCGTGTACGGGTTGGTCGATACGGCGACTGCCCCCGCGTGCCACACGCCGCTTTCCGCGCTGGCCCAATAGCCCGAGCGGCGCAGGTCACGGGCGATCAAGTCGGCTGCGGCACGCAAGTCCTGTTGAATCTGCGTTTCAAGCATCAGACGGCGGTTGTCGCCCAATTGGTTGGAAACGACCAACGTCGCCCCGGCCACGACGAACAAGCCGACTGCGACGCCGACCATGAGTTCGACGAGCGACAGGCCGGTCTGGCGCTGTCTCGAAGTGCCAGGGCAGCGCGCGTTTCGATCGATCAACATTGAGGCACTCCTCGTATGGAGCCATCTGGCGAACACACTCGCGGCACGCCGAGAGCGCTCAGCGAGGTGCGCAGTTGCCCACTCAGGGTTCCTTGCACGTCGATCACGAGCCCATCGGGCGAGGCCAAACCCTTGGGTGGGGCAAAGACAACGCTCGGGCCGCTCGGACTGAAGGCAGCTACGCTGTAACCGGCCGCCCGCGGGTACAGCGCCGACTTGAGCTCCTGACCAGGCGCCGCAGGCAGACAAACGTCACCGGGCGCCCGAGTGCAGTCGCACACCACGCCGGGAACGACGACGTGGATCGTGTAGCAGCTCACATCGGCATTGGCCCCGAAAGTCACGGCGACCGATGTCGAACTGCCGCTGCGCTGAAGCGCTTCCGAGCGTGCCAGCCTCAGGTCTGTGAGCAACTCTGCGTGCATCCCCTCGACGTGCTGCCGAGCCAGCATGCCCCTCATCGGGGGTGAAACGGCGACGGCGACGAGCACGGCCACGACGCTCGTCACGACCATCAGCTCAAGGAAGGTCAGACCAGCGCAGCGTCGTCGGCTGCTCACGCCGGTGTTGTTGGTGACACTCATCGCGCCCAGCAACGGTTGGAATTCGTCGTGTCTTCAACGCCCGCGGCGTTCAACGACGAATAGGTCAGCGTGCCGTTCGCCATGGTCACCCGCAGGCTTCGGCATTTGACATCGCCGTACTGGCCAGACGATGTTTGCGCCGTCGCAAGCATCTTGTAGCCTGACGCGCCGGCCTCCTCAACGGTCAATGCGTAGAGCCCATCAGGGGAGACCGCTGGCGGCGGTCCGGGCATTGACGCGACAGCCGAGGCGTATGCGGGTTGCTGCCCCCGGTGGCGTTCCTGCAGCTGCTGCAGGCGCATCAGGCCAGCTGCCGCGTCGGCTCGGCGTGCCTTGCGAAAGCTGTCCTGGAAGGCCGGGAAGGCGATGAAAGCAAGGATGCTGGTCACGGCCAACACGATCATCAGCTCGATCATGGTGAAGCCACGGTGAGAAGTACTGACCCGTGAGCTGTGACGCATGTCACGATTATCTGCAGCGGGGTCGTTGACCGATGCCGCTTGTCGCCCCCAGCATGCCGCTCGTCGACTTCAGGCAGGATCGCTCAGCAGGCCAGCTCCCCTGCGTTGCGTCCCTGGGGTGAGCAGCTGCGCACCCGCCCCAGCAGATTGACGACCTGGTGAATGGCGCGTCCGTCGCGCGCTTCGACGCGCAAGGTCGCGGTCGGGGTCACGGTGCCTTTCAACGGGTCGAACGCGACCGACTTGCTGGCCGACCGCACTTGCACGTCACCCTTGGGGTCAAGTGTCACGGCGCGCAGCAGTTCGGATTCGCCGCCACAGGCCGCCGGCTGCTGTGCGACCCCGCAACTGCAGTCGGCGCTGGCGCCGGTGTGCACCATGTAGCAGGTGCCGCCGTCCGTCTCCCGCAGGGTCAACCGCACGGGATGGTTCATCGCGCGGGCCTGGCCGCGCGCGAATTGCACGTCGGTTTCGAGTTGGGCAGCCACGCCAGTGAGGTCGGCGCGCTGGCGCAACGATTGAAAGCTGGGCAGCGCGGTGCCGATCACGATCGACAGCACGAACAGCACGATCATGCATTCGATCATGCTCACGCCCTGCTGTTGGATTGGATTGACCGTTGCCATGCTGTGCTCCTGGTTTGTGAATCGATGTCCACACTCTAGGAACGCGGAAGGCGCGGCGCGTCGCCCACGGGAGGGTCTTGCGCGCACCCTCGCCGGTGCCACCGGCCGAGGGCCCCCTTCCGGGGGAGTTGGCACCGAATCAGATGTCGCGGATCAGTCGGCGGAATTCGTCGACGTCTTCGAAACTGCGGTAGACGGACGCGAAGCGCACGTAGGCCACCTTGTCGATGCGTTTGAGCTCGCGCATCACCAATTCACCGAGTCGGCTGCTCGGCACCTCGCGTGCGGCGCTCGCCAGCAAACGTTCCTGGATGCGGTCGAGGGCGGTGTCCACCTGTTCCATGCTCACTGGGCGCTTGCGCAGCGCCAGCAGCATCGAGGCGCGCAGCTTGGCTGGGTCGAAGTCGGCGCGCGTGCCGTCCTTCTTGACCACCGCTGGCAGAGCGATTTCAGCCCGCTCGTAGGTGGTGAAACGCTTGTCGCACTTCAGGCAGCGTCGGCGGCGCCGGATCACGTCGCCTTCGTCGGACTCGCGCGTCTCGACGACCTGCGTGTCGTCGTGGCTGCAATAGGGGCAACGCATGGCGGCTCAGTGTGGAGTGGCCGCCGTGAGTCGACCTAGCGGTACACCGGAAAATCGCGCGTCAGCGAGGCCACCTGTTGTCGAACCGATCCGATCACACGTTCGTCGTTCGGAGCTTCCAACACGTCGGCGATCAGGTGGGCGGTCTTCGCCACCTCGGCCTCGCGAAAGCCGCGCGTGGTCATCGCCGGCGAGCCGAGACGCACGCCGCTGGTGACCATCGGCTTCTGCGGGTCGTTGGGGATGGCATTCTTGTTGCAGGTGATGTGCGCACGCTGCAGCAGCACCTCGGCGTCCTTGCCCGTGATGCCCTTGGGCCGCAGATCGACCAGCATCACGTGGCTCTCGGTGCGGCCCGACACGATGCGCAAGCCGCGCTCCACCAGGGTCTTGGCCAGCACGTCGGCGTTCTTCAACACCTGTTCCTGGTAGCGCTTGAACGACGGGTCGAGCGCCTCCTTGAAAGCCACGGCCTTGGCGGCGATCACATGCATCAGCGGTCCGCCCTGGATGCCGGGGAACACGGCGCTGTTGATCGCCTTGGCGACCGGCTCCTTCATCAGGATCAGCCCGCCCCGCGGACCGCGCAGTGTCTTGTGCGTGGTGGAGGTCACCACGTCGGCGTGCGGCACCGGGTTGGGATACAGGCCAGCGGCGATCAGTCCGGCGTAGTGCGCCATGTCCACCATCAGGATCGCACCGACCTCGCGTGCCACCGCGCCGAACCGCTCGAAGTCGATGCGCAGCGAGTACGCCGATGCGCCGGCGATGATCAGCTTGGGCCGTTCCTTCAGCGCGAGCTGGCGCATCGCGTCGTAGTCGATCTCTTCGCGGGCATTCAAGCCGTAACTCACCACGCGGAACCACTTGCCGCTCAGGTTCAGCGGCATGCCGTGGGTGAGGTGGCCCCCTTCGGCCAGGCTCATGCCCATGATGGTGTCCCCCGGCTGGAGCAGGGCGAACAGCACGGCTTGGTTGGCCTGCGAACCCGAGTTGGGCTGCACGTTGGCGTGCTCGGCGCCGAACAATCGCTTCAGCCGGTCGATGGCAAGGGTCTCCACCTGGTCGACGAATTCGCAGCCACCGTAATAGCGCTTGCCGGGATAGCCTTCGGCGTACTTGTTGGTGAGCTGGCTGCCCTGAGCCGCCATCACGGCGGGTGAGGCGTAGTTCTCCGAGGCGATCAGCTCGATATGCTGTTCCTGTCGCTCGTTTTCTGCGGTGATGCTGGCCCACAGCTCGGGGTCCACGATGGCGACGGTGGAGTTGGCGCGATCAAACATGGCGGTCCTTCATACCTGATGCATCGGTGCACACGCCGACTGCGCGCAGCTCCGACATCGGCCCAGGCGAACGGCGCACCCCGAGTGCCGGCGGCAAATCGGGTCGCGCTTCCTGGTGGTCGTCCACCTTGGGCGTGAAGGCCCTATCGCCAGTCGCGCGTGGTGGGAAGTCTAGCGGAGAGGCCGCGGTTGGCGGCCGGCCGGGTCAACGCGTGGAGCGGACCCAGGCCACCTTGTCGGTGTCGGAAGACTTGGGGGCCTCAGCGCCCGGACCAGGCTCCGGCGAGACGTTCTTGGCGTCAAGCGGGGTCGGATTGGTGGTGCTGGGCAAGGTCACGTAGACCGACACCCATTTGCCATCGGCCACACGGCGCAGATTGGTTTGTTCGGCGAGCACCTTGCCGGCATAACCGCCGTCATCAGCGAAGTTGGCCGCGCCCACATAGTATTTGAGGCCGCCTTCGAGGCTGCCGGCTCGGCTGATGCACTCCTTGAGCACTTGGACGCCCACGCGCAAGTTGCTCACAGGGTCGAACGCCGCGCGCGAGCCGCCAAAGCGCTCGTACTTCTCGTCGTGGATGCGGGTCATGACCTGCATCAGGCCTTGCGCACCCATCGAACTTTGGGCAAACGGATTGAAGCTCGACTCGATCGCGATGATGGCCAGGACCAAGGTGGGGTCGACCCCGGCACGTTGTCCGCTGTCCCAGGCTTCCTGAACGAGTCGGCTCACCGGCTCCACGGCCACGCGGTACCGGCGTGCCAGCCAGGTGGCTACAGAAGCCTGCTGTTTCGACAGGGTGGACAAGTCTGCGACTGCCACGCGAGCGGCAGCGTCTGGGTTGGCGGGCTCGGGCGGGGCGTCTCCGGCTTGTCGCGCTTCCTGCCGCGCCAGCAGCCAACCCAGCATGCGTTGCTCTGCGCCTTCCCGAAGGTCGGGTCGCGCCGCCGAGAACAGCACGGTGCCGCACACCACAGCCAGGCCGACGATGGCCAGCGAGTTGTGGCTGACCTCGAGCAGTCCTGTGCCGACGTCGCGCGCAAACGTCCCCGCCGACTGGACGCAGGCGCGGTAGATTGCGGTCAATGACGCAGGGGTACTCATGGGTTTCAGATTGCTTCGGGTTTGCCCGTGGAGGCCGAAGCGAAGCGATTCTAGGTACAGCCAAAATAACCAGTCAATTATAAGAAGAAGAAACTTCAGACATGAAAGCGTTGAAATACCGCGATCTCAGGGGGTTTGTGGCGGCTTTGGAGGAGCGCTCACTCATGCGGCGGGTCCCGCAGACCGTCTCGCCACGGCTCGAAATGACCGCAATGGCGGACGTTGCGCTGCGCCAGGGCGGTCCCGCCCTGTTTTTTGAGCGGCCAGCCGGATTTCACGTTCCGGTGCTGGCCAACCTGTTCGGAACCCCCGAACGCGTAGCCCTCGGCATGGGGGTGGAGTCGAGCCGCGAGCTGCGGGAAATCGGGGTGGTCCTGGCATCGCTGCGCGAGCCCGAACCGCCTCGTGGCCTATCGGATGCAGGACGCGTGATGGGCCTGCTCGCGGCCGTGTGGAAGATGAAGCCGACTCGCCGTGGCGACGGGCCCTGCCGCGAGGTTCAGATCGAGGACACGGACGTCGACCTGTCGAAGTGGCCGATCCAGACCTGCTGGCCGGGCGATGCTGCGCCGTTGATCACCTGGGCGTTGGTCATCACCCGTGGACCGCAGGGCGTGCCGAAGCCACGCTCGCGGCAGAACCTCGGCATCTATCGGCAACAGGTGATTGGCCGCAATCAAACCATCATGCGTTGGCTGGCCCATCGCGGCGGAGCGCAGGACTTTCGCGAGTTCGCGCGAGCGAATCCGGGCAAGCCGTTTCCGATCGCCGTGGCATTGGGCGCCGACCCGGCCACCACATTGGGCGCGGTGACCCCGGTGCCGGACTCGCTGTCGGAGTACCAGTTTGCCGGGCTGTTGCGCGGTGCGCCGACCGAGCTGGTCGATGCCGGTGTCGGCGACGCCGGCTTGCCGCTGCAAGTGCCGGCTCGTGCAGAGATGGTGCTCGAGGGACACATTCCGCCCGCCGAGCCGGGATTGAGCGCCGTGAGCGAATATGGCGTGCCGTGCAAGTCGATCGACGGTTACCTCCACGCGCTCGAAGGTCCGTTTGGCGATCACACGGGGTACTACAACGAGCAGGAGTGGTTCCCGGTCTTCCGCATCGATCGCATCACGCACCGCCGCGATCCGATCTATCACAGCACCTACACCGGCAAGCCGCCCGACGAGCCTGCGGTGCTCGGCATGGCACTCAACGAAGTGTTCGTGCCGATCCTGCAGCGCCAGTTTCCGGAGATCGCAGATTTCTATTTGCCTCCGGAGGGTTGCAGCTACCGCCTGGCGGTGATCTCGATTCGAAAGGGCTATGCAGGCCACGCCAAGCGGCTGATGTTCGGGCTGTGGAGCTTTCTGCGCCAGTTCATGTACACCAAGTTCATCGTGGTCACCGACAGCGACGTCGACATCCGCGACTGGAAGGAAGTGGTGTGGGCCATCACCACGCGCTGCGACCCGGTGCGCGACACCACGCTGGTCGACCACACGCCCATCGACTACCTGGACTTCGCATCGCCGGCCAGTGGCCTTGGCGGCAAGATGGGGCTCGATGCGACCTCCAAGTGGCCCGGCGAAACCTCGCGGGTGTGGGGGCGGCCGATCGAACACGACGCCGGCACGCACCAACGCATGCGCGCACTCTACGAAGGGCTGATGCAACCCGGCCGCTGACACGGCAAATCGCTTGCTGCCGGCTGCGCACGGGTGTATGGTTCGTTTGCCTGCTTGCAGGCGATCTAAGTGGATGCGCAGTCTCTGCGCCACAGGGGCCCTGGACCGATCAACGTCCGGAGCCCCGCCCGGTGACCTGAGTCACCCACCCCTCCCACCCTCGTGGTGCGGAGGGGTTTCGTTTTTGGGTCGTGCGTGTCCGAGCGTTCAGGCGCCCAGGAACAGTCCGGCCAGCTCGCGCAGCACGAAGCGCACGCGCTGGAAGCCATCGTTGGTCGGCAGCCAGTGGAACACGTCACGTTCAGTCGGTTGGGCCATCCCCATGGGTGCCGGCCACACGCGAATCGGCGTGCCCGTTCGCTGCGCTTCCGCCTGGAAGGCGCGCATCGCGCGCGGCATGTGGAAGCCGTGCGTCACCAACACGAGGTCGGTGACGCCTGCGGGCTTCAGCATCGCCACGCTGCGCACGGCGTTCTCTCGCGTGTCGCGCGACTCGGTCTCGGTCCAGTTCAACGGCCTGCCGTAGTCCTTTTCGGCAATGCGGGCCGCGATCTCGGCCTCGGAGACGCCGATGGTGTCTGCATGGCCGATGCCGCCGGAGAACAGCATCGGTGCCTCGGTTTGCCGGGACAACCAGATGCCGTAGTGCAGGCGCTGCAACGACAAGTGGCTCAGGTTGGCCAGGCCGTACTCCGGCGCCATCGCCTCGCGCCCGCCCCCAAGCACGACGATGGCCACCTTGTTGCTCGCGGTGCCGGTGGTGCGTTTGAGCTCGGCAATTCGATCGGGCGTCAACACCGGTGGTGGTTTGAGTACCAGCCGCTCCAGCCAGTGTCCGACGCCGGTGGTGCAGCACAGCCACAGGCCCGTCACGCTGACCAGCATCACCAGCCAAGACAAGCTGCGACGCCAGAACATCATGCGCGCGCCCACCAGCATCAGCAGCAGCCACGGTACCGGCGGCAGGGCCAACGCGGTCAGCACGGGCTTCCACGATTGAATGCCAAGCAGGACGAAGAAGTCGTTCACGCAATGACTGGCAATTGGGGTAGTGGATTCTGCGCTGCGGGGTCAATGCGTCCTCGTGCAATATGACCGTGGCGAAACCCGCTGTTACGGCTCGCTGGCCTGTTTCGCGGTGCTCGGTTGACGCCATGGATCGCTGTGGCGGCATGGGCACAATTCGCCGGCGGTGTAAGAGCGTGGGCGCGCGGGCCGACTACAAACGAACCGACAGGAGAGCAGGTGTGGCAATCGAAACCATCACACTGGGTGGCGGATGTTTCTGGTGTGTCGAGGCCGTCTACGAGCAGGTGGACGGCGTCGTGGCGGTCGAGTCCGGATACAGCAACGGGCACGTCAAGGAGCCGAGCTACGAGCAGGTGTGCGAAGGGACCACCGGCCACGCCGAGGTGGTGCGGGTGCAGTTCGAGAACACCAAGATCACGCTTCGCGAAGTGCTGGAGATCTTCTTTGCCGTGCACGACCCAACCACGCTGAATCGGCAGGGAAACGATGTCGGGCCGCAGTATCGATCGGGCATTTACTTTCACGAACCGGCTCAACGCGAGGTCGCGCAGTCGGTGATCGACGAGGTCAATCAAGCCATCGGGGGACGCGTGGTGACCGAACTGTCGCCGCTCGACAACTACTGGCCTGCCGAGGCGTATCACCAGCACTATTTCGAGCGCAACCCGAATCAGGGCTACTGTTCGTTCGTCGTCGCTCCGAAGGTCGCGAAGTTTCGCAAGACATTTGCCGCCCGCCTGCGACACCGCTGACCTGCGACAGCACAATCGCTTCCCGGGCGGCAACCAGTGAGGGCGTCGATGTCCAGGCAGCGGCGAACATTGCTTTCTGAATTCGTCCTTCTGTGCCTCGGCGCAGTGGCCCTCGCGGCTCCAGTGGGCCGCGTCCGGGCGCAGCGGCCGGCCCATCCGATCGCGCGCCCGCCGAGCCAACGCCCCGATCGGCCGCTGCTGCCCGGTCGCTTCGATTCAAGCACCGGCGGCGTCGCCGCGAACCCGTTGCCGGGCCTGTTCACGGTGGTCAAGGTCGACATGAAGGCCGGCACGATCCAACTGCGCGACGACAGTGGCCGCTCCGGCACCGTCCACGTCGACCCCGATGTGATCGACCTCGAGCCGTTGAAGGCGGGTGATCTCGTCGAGGTCGATTTCCTGGTCCCGGGGCCAGGCAGCGCCAAACTCGAGGCGGCCGGCATCTGGAAGGTCCAGCGCTAACGGCGGCGCGTGGGTTGCGTGAGAGGTTCTTGCGTCAGGGTGCAAGCCGTTGGCGCGCCCAGCCCCCTGCCTCCAGGTTGTAGCGGACGCGATCGTGCAGGCGGCTGCGGCGTCCCTGCCAGAACTCCCAACGATCGGGCACCAGGCGGTAGCCGCCCCAGTGTGGCGGCCGGCTCGGATTGAACCCATGGCGCGCGGCGGCCTTTGCCGCATTGGCAACCAGCACCGCACGCGAGGAGATGGGTTGGCTTTGCGGCGACGCCCATGCCCCGATGCGCGAGTCGAGTGGACGCGACGCATAGTACCGATCCGACTCCTCCGCACTCGCGAATTCCACGCGTCCCTCGATCCGCACCACGCGCTCCAGTTCGACCCAATGAAACTGCAGCGCGGCCATCGGATTGCTGGCCAATTCACGGCCTTTGCGGCTTTCGTAGTTGGTGAACCACACCAGCCCGCGCTCGTCCACGCCCTTGATCAACACCACTCGCGTCGATGGCCGACCGTCGGCGCCCACGGTGGCCAGTGTCATGGCATTGGGCTCCGGCACGCCGGCTTGAATCGCCTGCTCCAGCCAGGTCTGGAACTGGCGCAACGGGTCGGTACTGCTCGATGCTTCATCGAGCTCGTCGCGCTCGTAACTCTTGCGCAGATCGGCCAGCGCAGTTTTGTCCATCGGCCAAGTATGCACGTGCGCCGGTGCTGCCTGGGAATGCACTTACGTGGAACGCCTTAAGTGAAGCTCCCACTGTTGCCGCCGCGGGGTCGCGCCGATGCTTTGTGCAAGAGGATTGACCATGCCGGCAGCAGCGAGGAGGGGGTCTGCACCGCCGCACGGCAACGATCATGAAAAGGCCACCTACCGTCATCGTGCTGGCTGCGGGCCGCGGCAGTCGCTTCGTCGCGCCCGAGCACAAGCTGCTGCAGCCCTTCGGCACGTCGACCGTGCTCGGCTCCGCGCTGCAGATCGCGATTGAATCGGGGTTGCAGGTGCGCGTGGTGACCACCGCCGTCGTCAGCGCCGAAGCGAGACGCCACGTGGCGCAGCGCGACATCGTCGAACTGCCAGCCGCCACCGGTCAGGCCGGCGAGTTGCTGGGCATGGGGTATTCGATCGCCAGCGGCGTCGCAGCAAGCGCCGACGCGGGGGGCTGGCTCCTGCTGCCCGGCGACATGCCGACCGTGCAGCCGTCGAGCTTGTTGGCGGTGGCAGCCAAGCTGCCGCACCACGTGGTGGTGTACGCCCAACATCGCGGCCGGCGCGGGCACCCCGTGGGCTTCAGCGCGGAGCTGTACTCCGAATTGGTGCAACTGTCCGGCGACGAAGGTGCGCGGCGCTTGGTGGCGCGCTATCCGTCGCATGGCATCGAACTCGACGATGCCGGTGTGCTGGCCGACGTCGACACCAACGACGACCTGGCGGCGTTGCACGCGCGCGTCTTGCCGCGCGGCGCAGCGGGGCGCGCGGCACAGAACTGAGCCGCACGAGCGCGCTCGCTACTCTGCTGCGACCGACTCCGGACGCAGCCCGAACAGCGTGCCCATCGCCTCGCGCACCTCGTCGCGCGCCATCGACTGCGCGTTGTGGTGATTGCCGGTCTCGGCGAGGATGAACCGCTTGGGTTCCTTCGCGCGCTCGAACAGCGCGCGGCCGAGCGCCGGCTGGATCATCTGGTCGCGCGCGCCGTGCACCACCAGCACCGGCGAGCCGATGTCGGCGATGCGCTCGCCGGCATTGAAGCGCTGCGTGATCAGCGGGCGCAGCGGAAGCCACCCGAAGCGCAGCGAGGAATACACATCGGGGATCGACGTGAACGCACCTTCGACGATCACGCCGGCCTCGTCGTGAACCTCGGAGGCGAGGTGAACCGCGATGGCGCTGCCCAGCGAATGGCCGTAGATCAGCCGCGGCCGCATCGGATGGCGCTCGCGCAGCCACTCCCACGCCGCACGCGCATCCTCGTACGCCATCGCCTCCGAAGGCAGCGCCTCGCTGCTGCGACCGAAGCCGCGATAGTCGACCCCCAGCACGGACACGCCCAATGCATGCAGGCGCCGCATGCGAAACGAACTGCTCAGCACGTCCCAGCGTGCGCCGTGCAGGTACAACACCACCGGCGCGTCGGGGCGCTCGTGGGGCAGCCAAAGCGCGTGCAGCTTCACCGGCTCCGTCGCACCGGGTGGCGTGAAGTGGATCCACTCGTCTTGCAGGCCATCGGACGACGCGCCGTACCAGCTCTGCTTGGCGGGTTGAAAGATCCAACGGCGCTGCTGCTCGTCCAGCGTGGCGCAGCCCGCTCCCAGCAGGCAGGCCGCCATCGCGGCAATCCAGATTCGACGCCAGTGTCGGGCGATCATGGTCGATACAACTCCATCAGCGGCCGCGCATGAACCACGCGTCCAGCTCCTTCAACGTGATGGGGCGCCAGGTCGGACGTCCGTGGTTGCACTGATCCGCCCGCTCGGTGGATTCCATCTGCCGCAACAAGGCGTTCATTTCCTCCAACGTCAGCCGGCGGTTGGCGCGCACCGCCGCATGGCAGGCCATGGTGGACAACAGGTCGTCGCGAGCGCGTTGCACGACCCGGCTGGAGTCGGTCTGTTCCAGCTCGGCCAATACCGCGCGCGTCAACTCGACCAGGTCGGCATCGGGCAGGGCGGCGGGCCGGCTGCGCACGGCCAGCGTGCTGGCGCTCAGGGGCGAAACGTCCAGGCCCAGTTCCTGCAGTGCCGCGCCGGATGCCTGCGCGGTGGCGATCTCGGCTGCCGATGCCGCGAACGTCACGGGCACCAGCAGCGGCTGCGACTGCAGTGCCGTGCCGCCCTTGGCCTTGAGCTGTTCGTAGACGATGCGCTCGTGCGCGGCGTGCATGTCGACGATGATCAAACCCTGGGCATTTTCCGCCAGCACATACACGCCGCCCAGCTGCGCCAAGGCTCGACCCAACGGCCAGTCGGCGGTTGATGGGTTCTGCGGCGCGGCCTGCGGGACAGCGGACGGCCATGCGGGCAGGGGTTCGAAGGCCTGCAGCCGTGTGGCCAGCGGCAAGCCGAGCGACGCTTGGGTGCCAGGCGATGACCAGCGTGCAGACGATTCCGAGCCCGGCGCGGCTGCGAGCGGACCGCCTTGCGGCGTTTCCGCGGGTGTGCTGCGCGGCAGGGCCAGCGCTGTTTCCACCGCGTGCAGCACCGCCTGGTGCAGCGCGCGCCCGTCGCGGAACCGCACTTCGATCTTGGTCGGGTGCACGTTCACGTCGACCAGGCTCGGCGCGATGCGCAGGAACAGCGCATACGCAGGCTGGCGTTGGCCGTGCAACACATCGTCGTAGGCGGCTCGCACGGCATGGGCGACCAACCGGTCGCGCACATGGCGACCATTGACGAACAGGTACTGCAGGTCGCCGCGTGCGCGTGCAATGTCGGGCAGGCCGACGCGCCCGTGCATCGCCAGCGGTCCGGCTGCGCCCGCCAGCACGCGGCTGCCGGTGATGAACTCCTCGCCGAGCACGTCGCGCAAACGACCCTCGGGCGGCGCGGCACGCCACTGGTGCACCAGGCGGCCGTCGTGCCACAGCGCAAACTCGACGTCGGGTCGGGCCAGTGCATGTCGGCGCAAGGCCTCGCTGCAGTGCGCCAGCTCGGTGGCCTCGCTCTTCAAGAACTTGCGCCGCGCCGGCGTGTTGAAGAACAGCTCGTGCACCTCCACCGTCGTGCCGCGCGCACGTGCCGCCGGCGTGAGCTCGCCCGAGGATGCCTGGAGACGAGATCCATGCGCCGACCCTTCGGCGCGGCTGATCAACGACAGATCCGACACCGACGAGATCGCCGCCAGCGCCTCGCCGCGGAAGCCCATGGTCGCCACTTGTTCCAGCTCTTCGAGCGTGGCGATCTTGCTGGTGGCGTGGCGTTTCAGCGCCAGCGGCAACTCGTTGCCGGGGATGCCGACACCGTCGTCCTCGACCACCACTGCCCGCACGCCGCCCGCGCGCAACCGCACCGCGATGTGTAAGGCACCGGCGTCGAGCGCGTTGTCGACCAGCTCGCGCACCACCGACGCCGGGCGCTCCACCACTTCGCCTGCAGCGATCTGGCTGACCAGGTCGCCGGGCAGCTCGCGGATGGGTCGACGCGCTGCGCGATCGAGGGCGGCCTGCATGGCGCGCGATTGTACGGAGAGGCGCAGCCTCAACTGTCTGGATAATGCGCGCCCGTGGAGATCCTCGGGGCCTTGCTCGACTTCGTGCTGCATGTGGACGTCCACCTGCGGCAGTTCGTCGAGCATTACGGCGCGTGGGTGTATGCGCTGCTGTTCCTGATCGTCTTCGTCGAGACCGGCCTGGTGGTGATGCCGTTCCTGCCGGGCGACTCGCTGATGTTCATCGTGGGCGCGCTGTGCGGCGCCGGACTGATGAGCTACACCGTGGCGGTGCCGATGCTGATCGCCGCGGCGGTGCTGGGCAACCAGACCAACTACACCATCGGCTCCTACGTGGGGCCGCGGGTTTTCCAGTGGGAGCAGTCCAAGTTCTTCAACAAGCGCGCGTTCGAGCGTGCGCACGCGTTCTACGAGGAGTACGGCGGCATCACGCTGGTGGCGGCGCGCTTCCTGCCGTTTCTGCGCACGTTCGCGCCGTTCGTCGCCGGCGTGGCGCAGATGACGCGCCCGAAGTTCACCATGTACGACGTGACCGGCGGCACCTTGTGGGTGGTGTCGCTCGTCACCGCGGGCTACCTGTTCGGCAACATGCCGTGGGTGCAGACCCACATGAGCACGATCATCTGGCTGATGATCATCGTGCCGGGCCTGCTGGCCTTCATCGGTGCCTGGCGCACCAAGAGCCGCGGCGCCAAGCCGGCGGTGACGCCGCCACAGGCTTGAGCGGCGCTACAGCACGCGCTGGCGTGCACGCGGCGGGTTCTTGGTGAAGTAACGCCGCACGCCGCTGACCAGCGCATCGACCAGCTTGTCCTGGTACTTGGCGCTGCGCAACAGCGCTTCCTCCTGCGGATTGGAGATGAACGCCGTCTCCACCAGGATCGACGGGATGTCGGGCGCTTTCAGCACCGCAAAGCCGGCTTGCTCCACCTTGCTCTTGTGCAGCTGGCCAACGCGGCCGATGCGCTGCAGGATCTCGTCGCCCACGGCCAGGCTGTCGCGGATCTGGGCTGCGGTGCTCATCTCGAGCATCGTGCGCAACACCTGCGCATCCTTCACTCCGCGCTGGTTCGCCCCGCCCACGAGGTCGGCGTCGTTCTCCTTGTCGGCCATCCAGCGTGCGGCGGCGCTGGTGGCGGCGCCGGAGGAGAGTGCGAACACCGACGCGCCGCGGGCGTGCGGCGTCATGAAGGCATCGGCGTGCAGCGAAATGAACAGGTCGGCCTGCACGCGCCGCGCCTTGCGCACGCGGTCGTACAGCGGTACGAAGAAGTCGTCGTCGCGCGTCAGCATCGCGCGCAGCCCGGGCAGGGTGTTGAGCCTGTCGCGCAAGCGCAGTGCGACCGCGAGCACGACGTCTTTCTCCTTCAAGCCGCTGGGGCCGATCGCACCCGGGTCTTCGCCGCCATGGCCAGGGTCGATCGCCACGATCGTCAAGCGCTCGACCTTGCGCACGGCTTGCGCACTCGGCTTGGCGTCGACGTCGGGCGGTGCCGCGGGGGCTGGTGCCGGGGGCGCCGGGGCCGGTGTGCGCGGCGTCGCGGGGGGTGTGTCGACGCGCCCGATGAGTTCGCCCAGCGAATCGCGCACCGCCTGTTCGGCGCGGCGGTCGGCGCGGTCTTTGTCGCGCACCATCTCCAACAGCGGATCGCGCTCCTGCAACGGGTAGAGGTCGAACACCAGCCGATGGCCGTAGGCCGCCACCGGCGTCAACGTGAACTGCTGCGGTGCCACCGCCTGTTTCAGGTCGACCACGAGGCGGACCAGACGGGGCTGGTTCTGCCCCACACGCACACCCGCGATGTAAGGGTCGTCGGACCGCACCTTGCCCACCAGTTCGCGCAGCGTGGGGCTCAACTCCAGCTGGTCGATGTCGACCACCAGGCGCGGCGGGTTGTTGGTCATGAAGTGCTTGGCCGCGAGCACCTCGTCCGACTCGATCGTCACGCGCGTGTAGTCGGCGGCCGGCCACACCCGCACCGCGACGATGCTCGCGCCGTGCGCGCTGTGGTGGGCGGTCCACCACAGCGCCACGACACCGCCTTGTTGCAACAGCCAATGCCGCCGATTCATGCCAGCAGCTCAACGCCGCGCGGCGTGTTTGCGTGCACCGCGACGTCGCGGTGGCCGTCGTCGTGCGGCGTGATCTGCAACCGCAGATCCGGCACCGGCAGCAGCGACCCGGCCTTGTCGGGCCATTCGGCGAGCTTCAAGCCGGGTTGTGCGAACACCTCGCGCAACCCGGCATCGAGCCATTCGCGCGGGTCGTTGAAACGGTAAAAATCCAGATGCGCGGCCTTCAGACGCGGCAGGTCGTACGGCTCGAGCAAGGCATAGGTCGGGCTCTTGATTCGCCCGGTGGCACCGAGCGAACGCAACAGGTGGCGCGCAAACGTGGTCTTGCCGGCGCCGAGCGGTCCCTCGAGCGCGATGAATGCGTTGGAGACGGCGTCGTGGCGGGCCAGCGATTCGGCGAAGGCGGCGCAATCGGACTCGGTGGTCCAGGTGATCGAGCGGCTTTCTAGAATCGGCGGATGCGTCACGAGGTTGGATCGGGGCCGCGCACGATCGACGGAGCATTGATCGTCGATCGACTGCGCGCCTGGGCTCAGGAGCTTGGATTTTCACAGATCGGCGTGGCCGATGTGGATCTCCATGAGGCCGAGCCCGGTTTGCGCGATTGGCTGGCCGCTGGTTTCCATGGTGATATGCGCTACATGGAGCGGCACGGCATGCGCCGCGCGCGGCCCGCCGAGCTCGTGCCCGGCACGGTGCGCGTGATCACGGCGCGCATGGACTACCTGCCGCGCGGCGCCGATGCGGCGTGGAGCGAACAGGAACACGCGCGCCTGCGCACACCGCATCAGGCGGTGGTGTCGGTGTATGCGCGCGGCCGCGACTACCACAAGGTGCTGCGCCAGCGGCTGCAGCGACTCGCCGATCGGCTCGCGGAAGCAATCGGCCCGTTCGGCCACCGCGTGTTCACCGATTCGGCGCCGGTGCTCGAAGTGGAGCTGGCGCAGCGCAGCGGCATCGGCTGGCGCGGCAAACACACGCTCGTGTTGTCGCGCGAGGCAGGCTCGACGTTTTTTCTCGGCGAGATCTACGTCGACCTGCCGTTGCCGCTGACCGATTCCACGTCATCGCATTGCGGCAGCTGCAGCGCGTGCATCGACGTGTGTCCCACGCAGGCGATCGTCGGTGCGTACCGGCTCGATGCGCGGCGCTGCATCTCGTACCTGACCATCGAGCACGACGGCGCCATTCCGGTGGAATTGCGGCCCCTGATGGGCAATCGCATCTACGGCTGCGACGACTGCCAACTGGTGTGCCCGTGGAACAAATACGCGCAGCGTTCGAGCCTGCCCGACTTCGAGTGGCGCGACGTGTGGGACGCACCGCAGCTGATCACGTTGTGGGGCTGGAGCGAAGAGGAGTTTGCGCATCACACGCAAGGCACCGCGTTGCGCCGCATCGGCCATGCGCGCTGGCGGCGCAACCTCGCGGTGGCGCTGGGCAATGCGTGGCGCGAAACCGGCGACCCGGCGCTCGCACAGGCGCTGCAGGCGGCACGGCCCACGGCCGATGCCCTGCTGGCGGAGCACATCGACTGGGCGCTGTCCCAGCGCTCAGCGCAGCGCTGACCAGGCCGCCAGCGCGAGCGGCAGCCCAGGCATCGCCAGCAGCGTGGACACGGTGACCAGCCCTGCCACGTAGGCGCCGTGGCCGCCCATGCGCACCGCGAGCACATAGCTGGTGGGTGCGGTCGGCAATGCGGCGAACGCGACGATCACCGCTTGCTGCGCTGCCGGCAGACGCAGCCACAGCACCAGCGCCACCGCCACCGCAGGGAGAGCACGAGGTGGCGCACGGCCAGCAACGCCGAGGCCAATCCGGGCCCTTCGCGCAGCGCACCGAAGCGCAGACCGGCGCCGACGGCCATCAGGCCGAGCGGCAACGCGGCATTGCCGATGCGTTGCATCGTCGTGGTGGCGAACTCGGGCAAGCGCAGTGACACCGCATTGGCCAGCAAGCCGGCCACGGTGGCGAGAATCAACGGGTTGCGCGCCAGCTCGCGCCAGTAGCCGTGGCCGCCATGGCGTGCCAGCGGCCACACGGCCGCCACGTTGCACAGCGGCACGCAGGCCGAGATCAGCACCGCCATCCACGCCAGCCCCTGTGCGCCGGCCAGGCGTTCGGCCAGCGCCAGCGCGACGTACGAATTGAAGCGAAACGCAATCTGCTGGCCCGATGCATGCAGGCTCGGGTCGCGTTGCGGCCAGGCGCGCAAGGCCGCCGCCAGCGCGACACCCGTGCCGACGATCGCCAGGCCCACGCCGCCCAGGTTCAGCAGCGCATCGAGCGGCGTCGGGTAGCGCACGATCGAACTGAACAGCAGCACCGGGAACAACACCACGTACACCAGGCGCTCGACGCCGTCCCACAACGGCCGATTCAACGGCGTGTAGCGGCACAGCAGCCAGCCAATCGCGATCAGACTGAAGTCGGGCAGCAGCACCAGGGCATCGACCATCGGGGCGCAGTGTGCCAAAGGCCACGAGCGCGCTCCCACTTTGGAGGGCTTCGGTGGCCGCGGCACCGCCGGCTGTCGACGCATGGCACGGGTCAAACGTTGTGCCGGGATGACCGACTTTGCGTTCGATCGATCGCGTCGCCACCACCTGCGCGCGCTGCTGTGCACGTCGTTGGTGATGACCTCGCCCGCGTTGTGGGCTCAAGCCGCGGGCGCCTCGGTCGGCGGCGTGTCATTTGGCGGCCGCCTCGATGTGGGCGGGCAGGCGTTGCGCCTCAATGGCGTGGGGTTGCGCGCGTCGTCGACCATCAAGGGCTTTGCCGCCGGGCTGTACCTCGCGCACGCCGGCAACAGCACCGAGCAGGTGCTGGGCACGCCCGGCCCCAAGCGGCTGCGCATGCGCATGATGCTCGACGTGCCGATCGTGGTGTTCACGCACGCGCTGCGCAAGGGGATCCGGCGCAACGTGCCGGAGCCGCAGCAAGCCGCGCTCAGCGAGCGCCTGGGTCGCTTCGATGGCGTCTTGCAGGCCATTGGCAAGGTGTTCGACGGCGACGTGATCGACCTCGACTACCTGCCGGAGTCGGGCCTCGTGATCCTGATCAACGGCAAGCCGCGCGGGGCGCCGATTCCCGGCGAGGACCTGTATGCCGCGTTGCTGCTGGTGTTCATCGGCGAGCGACCGGTCGATGCCAAGATGAAAGCCGGACTGCTGGGCCAGCGCAGTGCCTGAAGCGCAGTAACCGCTGCGTGAGGGTGCGTGTCGCCGACGCGGCACAATGCACGCCATTCGTTCGTACGCACCTCAAGGGGAGACTTTCCGCATGTCGCGTCGCTTGTTCCATGGTCTGGCCTTTGCCCTGGCGGCGCTGCCCGCTCTCGCGTGGGCTCAGGGGTATCCCAGCAAGCCGGTGCGGCTCATCGTGCCCTTTGCCGCCGGTGGCACCACCGACATCGTTGCGCGCATCGTGTCCGAGAAGATGAGCGCCACGTTGGGCCAGCAGGTGCTGGTGGAGAACAAGGGCGGTGGCGGTGGTTCGATCGGCGCGCTCGAAGTGGTGAAGGCGCAGCCCGATGGCTATGTGCTCGGCATGGCCACGGTGTCGACCACCGCGGCCAACCCCGCGATCAACTCGAAGATCGGCTACAACCCGGTCACCGATTTCACGCCGGTGATCAACATCGCGGCCACGCCCAACGTGATCGCCGTGCACCCGTCGTTCCCGGCCAAGGACTACAAGGCCTTCGTCGCCGAGTTGAAGAGCAAGCCGGGCAAATACAGCTATGCGAGTTCGGGCACCGGCGGCATCGGGCACTTGCAGACCGAGCTGTTCAAGAACCTGTCGGGCACCTTCATCACCCACATTCCGTACCGAGGCGCCGGCCCGGCGCTGAACGACACGGTGGCGGGGCAGGTGCCGCTGATCTTCGACAACATGCCCTCCGCACTGCCGTTCATCAAGGATGGCCGCCTGGTGCCCATCGTCGTCGCCGCGCCGCAGCGCCTCGCCGCGCTGCCCAACACGCCGACGTTCAAAGAGGTCGGCCTCGAGCCGGTGAACCGCATGGCCTACTACGGCGTGCTCGGACCCAAGGGCTTGCCGAAAGACGTGGTCGACAAGATCTCGGCGGCGGTGAAGAAGGCGCTGGAGGACCCGGCGGTGCGCAAGCGCATCGAGGACACCGGGTCGCTGATCGTGGCCAATTCCCCCAGCGAGTTCGCCGAGCAGATCAAAGCGGAGTTCGACGTGTACAAGAAGGTCGTCGAGACCCAGCGCCTCAAACTCGACTGAGGCCCGAGACGCAAATGGAACGTCGGGTCGTCGTGTTGGGCGGCACCGGCTTCATCGGCCGGGCTTATGCCTGGCGCTGCGCCGCGCACGGGCTGAGCCAGCAACTCACGATCCTCACGCGCTCGCCGGTGCGTGGCGCAAGTCTGCGGCCGTTGTCGTGCGTGACTCTGGTCGAGTGCGACGTCAACGACGCCAAGAACCTCAGCCGCGCGATCGCCGATGCGCAGGTCGTCGTCAATTTGGTCGGCATCCTGCACGGGCGCGACGAAGATTTCCAGCGTGCACACATCGACCTGCCCTTGAGCATCGGCGAGCTGTCGCGCGTGTACGGGGTGGAGCACGTGGTGCACGTGAGCGCGCTCGGCGCCGCCACCGATGCGCCATCGATGTACCTGCGCAGCAAGGCCGCCGGCGAAGCCGCGCTGCAGCGCAGCGGCGTGCCGCTCAGCGTGATACGGCCCTCGGTCGTGTTCGGTGCCGAGGATCGGCTGCTGAACCTGTTCGCCGGCCTGCAGGCCGTGTTGCCCGTGGTGCCGCTCGCGGGCGCGCACGCCCGCCTGCAGCCGGTGTGGGTGCGCGACGTGGCGCAGGCACTCTGGACCTGTGTCAACAGCGGTCCCGCGGCGGCCGGTGTCTACGAGGCGGTTGGGCCGCACGTGCTGACGCTGCGCGAGCTGGTGCGTTGCGCGGGCCGGCTGTCGGGGCGGTTGCGACCGGTGTGGCCGCTGCCGGAGGCGCTGGCATGGGCGCAGGCGTGGCTGCTCGAGCACCTGCCCGGGCCCACGCTGATGTCGCGCGACAACCTGCGCTCGTTGCAGGTCGACGCGGTGGCCAGCAGCCGTTTCCAGACGCTGCAGGCGCTCGGGATCACGCCGGCCTCGATCGAGCAGGCCTGGGCGCAAGAGGGCGGCGATCGCGAGCAAATGGTCGGTCTGCAGCGCTGGCGCGCCGCGCACCGTGAGCGCTGAGGCGGCCGTCGAGCCCGCTGCGCTGGCCGCGAGCGAACAGATCGTCGAGCGGTTCGCCGATGGGCTGTGGCTGGAGGATGGCCTGGCACCCAACACCACGGCGGCCTACCGCCGCGACCTGATGCTCTATGCGCGCTGGCTCGCGCAACAGCATCGGCGCGGCCTGCTGGAAAGCACAGAGACCGACTTGCTCGGCTACATCGCCGCGCGTCACGGCGGCACCCGTCCGACCACCGCGAACCGGCGGCTCACGGTGTTCAAGCGCTTCTTTCGATGGGCCTTGCGCGAGCACCAGGTGGCGACCGATCCCACGCTGCGCATCGCATCGGCCAAGCAGCCGCTGCGCGTGCCCAAGACGCTCAGCGAAGCGCAGGTCGAGGCGCTGCTGCGCGCGCCCGACGTCGACAGGCCGCTCGGGCTGCGCGACCGGGCGATGCTGGAGCTGATGTACGCCAGCGGCCTGCGCGTCAGCGAACTGGTCATGCTGAAGTCGGTGCACGTCAGCCTCAACGAAGGCGTGCTGCGCGCGATGGGCAAGGGCTCCAAGGAGCGATTGGTGCCGTTCGGTGCCGAGGCCGCGGCGTGGCTGCAGCGTTATCTCGGCAGCGCGCGCGCCGAAATCCTCGGCCGGCACTCGAGCGACGTGCTGTTCGTCACCTCGCGCGGTGCCGGCATGACGCGGCAGATGTTCTGGAAGCTGATCAAACAGCACGCGTTGAAGGCCGATGTGCGCATTGCCCTGTCGCCGCACACACTGCGCCACGCGTTCGCGACCCACTTGCTGAACCACGGCGCCGACCTGCGTGCGGTGCAGATGCTGCTGGGCCACGCCGACATCTCGACCACCACCATCTACACCCACGTGGCGCGCGAACGCTTGCGCCAGTTGCACGCGCAGCATCATCCACGGGGGTGAGGGGTGCGTTCGAAGCTCGCTAGCGCGACGCGCGCATCGCCGCCGCGGTGCGCGTTTCGACGCCGAGCTTGGCGTACACGTGCTGCAGATGCTTGTGCACCGTGCGCGGGCTGATGCCGAGGATCTGCGCGATGTCGCGATCGGTCTTGCCTGCCGCCACCCATTGCAGCACCTCGCGCTCGCGTGGCGTCAGTGGCGCGCCGGCCGCCAGCGGCGGCGACGCTGCGATCGACGGCGCCAGACGCGTCAGCCAATCGGTCTGGGCGAAGAAGCGCGACAGCGCGGTGCGCGCTTGATCGAGCAGCGCCACCTCGCGCTCGCTGAAGTCACGCCCGCGCCGGTTCAGCACCCAGCTCACCAGCCAACCGCGAGACTGATGCACCGGCATGGCCAGCACGCAGTCGATGCCGATGCGGCGGTAGTAGTCGGCATACAGCGGCGTGCGCTGGAAGGATGCCATCGACCAGGAATCGCTGATGCGATGCACGTGCGGATGTCCTTGCTCGCCATGCACGCGCACCAGCGGATGCTCGCGAAAGTGGCGGTCGAAGCACGCGCGCTCTGCAGCGCCGATGGAGCCGGCGGCGTCGCCGTGCACCGTGCGGCGGCCGCTGTCGAGATGGCAGATCGACAGCGTGGTCAGCTCGGATGGCACGAGCCGCGCGAGGCCCTCGCAACCGCTGCGCACGTAGCCGTTGTCGTCGGTCAGGGCATCGGCCACCTGGTTGACGAACTGCAGCGCGGCGCGCCAATCGGCGCCCTCCAGCACGTGCGGACTCGGCGTGTGCATCGCAGCACACCTCCGCTTTGCACAAAGATGCAGTCAGTATAGGCAGCGTTGCGCTGCACGCAAAGGCGGGTCTCGCTCGCGGCCGCGGCCGCGAGCGGCGGTGAATGCGTTCAGCGGGCCTTGCCCGGCCGCGCCGCAGCGTCGAGCGCGGCCAACTCGGCCGCATCGAACCCGGCCGCGCGCCGCGCCTCGAGATTGAACGGCGGCCTCGGCCGTGGAGCGTGGTGCTGCTGCGCCAGTTGCGCATGGGCCAGCAGCGGGTCGGCGCCCGCGCGTTCGCACAACCAGCGGTACCAGCGGTTGCCGATGGCCACGTGGCCGATCTCGTCGCGCAGGATCACGTCGAGGATCTCGGCGGCTCGGGTGTCGCCTGCGCGTGCGAACTTCTCTCGCATCGCCGGCGTCACGTCGAGACCGCGTGCTTCGAGCGTGCGCGGCACGAGTGCCATGCGCGCCAGCACGTCGCCGCGCGTGCGTTCGGCCATCGCCCACAAGCCGTCGTGCGCGGCAAAGTCGCCATAGGCATGGCCCAGCGAAGCCAGATGCGTCTGCAACAGCGTGAAGTGCAGCGCCTCCTCGCCGGCCACGCGCGCCCAGTCGAAGTAGTACGCACGCGGCAAGTCCGGGAAGCGCCAGGTCGCGTCGAGGGCCAGTGCGATGGCATTGAATTCGATGTGCGCCACCGCATGCAGCAGCGCGGCGCGGCCGGCGGCATCGAATGCGCTGCGCGCCGGCAACTGGGCGGGCGGCACCAGCGGCGGCCGCTGCGGCCAGCCGGGCAGGCCGGGCGGCTCGTCGATGCGGGCCTGCGTGTCGATCGGCGCATCGGGCGGCGATGGTGCCGGCCCAGGTGCGTACCGCTTGCGCTTTTGCCGTCGGTTCGCACATCGACAACAGCTGAAGCGCACGGCGTCGCAGATCCATGTCTGCGATGATATCGGTGTCCTTGGTGAACTGAGCCGTGACCGATCGCCTGCACAAGTTCCTGTTCGAAGGCCTGCCGGTTCGCGGCATGCTGGTGCAACTGCGCACCGGCTGGCGTGAGCTGCTGTCGCGCCGCGCCACGGTGAGCGACGGTGGGCACGCGTTCGGTCCCGAGGTGCGGGGCCTGCTCGGTGAGATGAGCGCCGCCGCGTGCCTCATGCACGCCAACATCAAGTTCGATGGTGCGTTGATTCTTCAGGTGTTCGGCGATGGACCGGTGAAGCTCGCGGTGGCCGAAGCCCGCACCGACCTCGGCTTTCGCGCCACCGCCAAGGTCGTGGGCGACGTGCCGACCGGTGCGCAACTCGCGGCGATGCTCAACGTGCACGGGCAAGGGCGTTGTGCGATCACGCTCGACCCCAGCGACCCTCGACCCGGCCAGCAGGCCTATCAGGGCGTCGTGCCGCTGCACGGCGACAAGCGCGAGCCGCTGCAGCAGCTGTCGCAGGTGCTCGAGCACTACATGCTGCAGTCCGAGCAACTCGACACGCGCCTGGTGCTCGCCGCCGACGACGACTGCGCCGCCGGCCTGCTGATCCAGCGCATTCCGGTGCAAGGCGATGCCAACCTCTCGGCCAGCGGCTGGAAGTCGGGTGACGAAGACGAGATCGGCCGCAGCGAAGACTTCAACCGCATTGCGCTGCTGGCCGCTACGCTCACGCGCGACGAGTTGTTGACGCTGCCGCCCGAGCAGATCCTCAAGCGGCTGTTCTGGGAGGAGACACTTCGACTGTTCGCGCCGGTCGAGCCGAAGTTCGCCTGCACCTGTTCGCGCAAGCGCGTGGCCAACATGCTGCGCGGACTCGGACGAGAGGAGGTCGATTCGCTGATCGCGGAGCGCGGTCTGGCCGAGGTGGCCTGCGACTTCTGCGGCGCGCAGTATCGATTCGATGCGGTCGACGTCGGCGAGGTGTTCGTGCCGGCACGCGAGCAGCCGCCGGGCTCCTCCGTGGTCAACTGAGCGATCGGCCCAGTCCGCGCGCCAGCAGGTGGCGCTCGCAGTCGGGATCGCCACACTCCGCGCACACATGGCGCCAGCGCGGTGCACTGTCGTCGCGCGCGTTCAAGCCGGCGTGCACGGCGCGCAAGTGCGTTGGCCAGCCGCTGTTCGCCACGGCCGGCGACCACCGAGAAACCCACGCCGCCATCTCGCAGCGCGGCGCGCAGCAGCGCGTCGACCGGCTCGCGCACGTGCGCGCCGTCGCGGATGCCGGCGTCGGCCACCCAGGGCAGGTCGAGTGCCATCAGCAAGGTCATGCGGTGGCTCTTCTGCTCGGCCACGGCCGTGGGCAGCAGCGATCCATCGTCGAACAGCAGGCGGCTGTACACCGCGACCATCATCGCCGTGGTGTCGGCGACGACCAGTTCGTGCGTGCGCGCGGCGTCGGCGATGCGCTCGGACTGCGTGCGGGCGATGCCGGCCTGCTCATCGCGGCGTGGTGTGCGACCGGCGCGCAGACAGAACTCGCGCAGCGCCTCCTCGACCAGCGCCACGTGGTGACCCTGCTCCTGCAGACAACGATGCAACTCGCGCGCGAGCGTCGTCTTGCCGGTGCTTTCGGCGCCGAGCAGAGCGATCACATGGCCAGGCGGCTGGGTCATCGCGACGCGGGTTCGGCTACCGGCACGCCCTCGGATGCCAGCACCAGCGCCACCATCGCCTCGCCGCCGGCCTGGATGTGCGAGCGCATCGCCTCGGCGGCGACGGCGTCGTCGCCCTCGCAGATGGCCTTGACGATGCGTGCATGCTCGCGGTCCGAGGCGCGCAGCCGTCCCGGCTTGTCGAAGCCGCGCTGCCGGTACGCGGCAAGCGTCTTGCGCACTGCGCGCACCTGCGCCACCAGCACCGGGTTGCCGCTGCTCTGGTAGATCGCCTCGTGCAGCACCGCGTTCGCCGCCTGATAACCCGGCCGATCCTCGGCGCGCGCCCGTGTGCTGGCCTGCGCCTGCGCGCGGCGCAATTCGCGGCACTGCACGGTGCTGGCGCGCCGCGCCGCCAGCCGCGCCAGCGCGGCCTCGAGCTCGGTCAGGGCCTCGAGCGTGGCCACGAGCTCGCCGGTGCTGGCCTTGCGCACGTAGATGCCCGCGCGCGGCGCGATCTGCACCAGCCCTTGCGTCGACAACACCAGCAGGGCCTCGCGCACCGGCGTGCGCGACGCGCCGAAGCGGTCGGCGAGCGCCTTCTCGTCGATCGCGCTGCCGGGCGGGCGTGTGCCGTTGACGATCTCTTCCTCCAGCACGGCACGGATGCGCTCCTGCATGCTCGCCGCCGCGGGTGAGGGATGGCGCGCAAGGTGCAGGTCCATCGTCAGGCCGTGGTTGGCGTCGCGCTCGGCGGCGTACGCGGCGTCGAACGGCTCGATGCGCGCGGCCGCAAAGCTCGGTCGGCCGCGCACGCGCTGCCACCATGCGTTCGCGTCGGCGGCCTGCGCGAGAGCGGGCGCGTTGAGCTCGCTGATGCGCATCACGAAGGGTGCGGCGGCGATGTCGGCGATCGAGAGCGCATCGCCGACCAGCCAGCCCGACCCGGCATCGGCGAGCAGCTCGTGCATCTTGGCGAGAAGCTTGAGCAGCCCGCGCATGGCTTCGGCCTTCTCTTCATCGGTATAAGGCTTGCGGGCCACGCGGGTCCAGGCCTCGCGCCGCTCGGCGCTCGGCACGCGTGCCAGCCGCTGCTGCAGCTCCTGCTCGCTCCAGCCGCTGGCCACGGGCTGCATCGACACGCTCCAGTTGAACACGATCAGCTTGGGCAGACACTGCTCGTCGATCCAGCGCACGAGGTTGCGCATGACGGCACGGTGGTAGGGATCGGCGGGCCGGATCGGCGGATCGGGGAAGCACTCGTCGAGGTATTCGCAGATGACCGAGCTCTCGTACAGCACGCGGCCGTCGTGCAGCAGCGTGGGCACCACGCCGTTGGGATTCATCGCCAGGTATTCGGGCGCGTGCTGCTCGCCCTTGACCATGTCGATGATGCGGCTCTCGTACGCCAGACCCTTTTCGGCCAGAGCCAGCCGCACGCGGCGCGACGCGCTGGAGCGCCAGCCGTGGAACAGCACGAGGCGTGGCGCTGCAGCGGTCATTGCAGTGTCACACCGGCTTGCACCGCGCGGTCGCGCTGCGCCGCGCCTTCGCGCGTGGCGGCGTCGTGGAACTCGGTCGGAGAGGGCGAGGGCAGCGCCTCGTTGCCGCCGGCCAGCAGCTTGGCCTTGACCTCCGGGTCGGCCAGCACCTTGGTGGCGGTGGCGAACAACTTGTCGACCACTTCCTTCGGCAACTTGGCGGGACCGAACAGGCCGAACCAGAAGCTGAACTCGAAGCCGGGCAGGCCGCTGTCGGCGAGCGTCGGCAGTTCAGGCGCAACGGCCGAGCGCTGCGCGGTGCTGACGCCGAGCATGCGCACCAGGCCTTGCTGGCCGAGCGGCAACACCGACGATGCGGTGCCGAACGAGAAGTGCACGTCGCCTTGCGCGACCGCCTGCACCGCCGGGCCGCCGCCCTTGTACGGGATGTGCGTCATCTTGGCGCCGACCGCTTTCTCGAACGCCAATGCGCCCATGTGCGGCGTGCCGCCGATGCCCGAGGACGAGTAGTTGATCTTGTCGGGGTTTGCTTTCACGAACGCCAGCAGCTCGGACACCGACTTGACGTTGATCTCCTTGTTCACGGCGAGGATCAGCGGCGAGATCGTGAAGCGGGTGATCGGCGTGAAATCGGCCGGCGTGTATTTCACCTTGTACAGCTGCTGGTCGATGCCATACAGCGTGCCGGAGGCGAGCACCAGCGTGTAGCCGTCGTTCGGTGCGCGTGCCACCAGCTCGGAGCCGAGCGTGCTGCCGGCGCCGGGCTTGTTGTCCACCGTGACCGTCTGGCCCAGCTGCCGGCTCATCGCATCGCCGACGATGCGTGCGATGGTGTCCGCCGCTCCGCCGGGCGTGTAGCCGACGACGATGCGGATCGGCTTGTTCGGATAACCCTGCGCGGCGGCAGCGTGGCTTGCCAGCACCAGCGCGGTCGATGTGAACCAGAGGGACCAACGGATCATCGGACAGTCTCCTAGGACGTTGTGATCGGTATCGGGGTGATCGAAGGATTTCCAGCCGCTCACTCTCCGGTGAAGCGCGGTGTGCGCTTTTCGGCCCAGGCCGCGCGGCCTTCCTGCAAGTCGCGCGATGCGGCGGCGCGTTCGATGTCGCGCTGCAGCTCGACGGGATCGAGTGCGCCGCGCGCGATGCGGTTGAGGTTCTTCTTCATGCCGGTCACGGCCAGCGGTGCCATCGTGCTCAGCGTGGTGGCGAGCGTGTCGGCGGTGGCTTGCAGCGCATCGGGTTCGGCCAGCTGCGTGAGAAAGCCGATCGCTTTCATCTCGCGCGCATCGATCTTCTCGGCGGTGAGGAACAGCCGCTTGGCTTGGTCGAGGCCGAGGCGCGACACGTAGCGTTCGAGGCCGCGGCGATAGAAGTGCAAGCCCAGGCGCGCCGCCGGCATGAACATCTCGGTGTTGGTGCTGCCGAGGCGGAAGTCGCAGGCCAGCGCGAGGTCGGTGGCGCCGCCGTACACGCCGCCTTGCAGCAGCACCATGGTCACCGGACGCGCGTCTTCGACCGCATTGACCATGTCTTCGAACGCCACCGGCCGCGCGCCGCCGATGCGACCGATGTCGTAGCCGGCGCAAAACGTCTTGCCACTGGCCTGCAGGCGCAGCACGGACACGGCAGCTTGAGCATTGACCTGCGCCACCTGGTCGCATATCGCGGCCAGGTCGTCGGGCTCGAGCCGGTTGGCCTGCCGCGGGCGGCGCAGCGTGATCGTGGCGACTGCGCCGTCGATGCGCAGCTCGGGAATGGTCGCGGTCATCAAACTCATGTAACGACCCCTTGCTGCTTCAACGCTTCGATCTCGTTTTCGTCGAAGCCGAACTCGCGCAGCACCTCGGCGCTGTGCTCGCCGGCATCGGGTGCGGCGCGCTGGAACTGCTCGGCTGGTGTGTGCGCCGACAGGTTGATCGGCGAGCGCAGCAGGTGGACACGGCCGAGCTTGGCATGCTCGGCCGGGCGCGTCATGCGCAAGTGTTGCACCTGCGTGTCGCCGAACGCCTGGCCGATGTCGTTCACCGGACCGCACGGCACGCCCACCGGGTTGAGCCGGCGCACCAACTCGTCGACCGTGAAGCGCGCGATCACCGTCTGCACCGCCACGTCGAGCGCGCGGCGGTTGCGGTTGCGCGATGCCGAGTCGATGAAGTCGGGGTGGGTGGTGAGTTCCCGCGCTTCGAGCACGCCGCACAGGCCTTCCCACATCTTCTGCGTGCTGGCCGCCAGGTTCACCAAACCGTCGCTGGCGCGATAGGTTCCCATCGGCGCCAGCGTGGGATGGAAGTTGCCCTCCTGCTTGGGCACGTCGCCGTCCATCGTGAACCGCGCGGCCTGGAAGTCGAGCTTGTTGAGCATCGCCTCCAACAGCGAGGTGTGGACCCATTGGCCCTGGCCGGTGTGCTCTCGCTCCAGCAGCGCGAGCAAGATGCCCTGGCCGAGGAACATGCCGGCCGCGGTGTCGGAGATCGCGATGCCCACGCGCATCGGCCCGCGCCCGGGCTCACCGGTCACCGACATCAGGCCGCTCAGGCCCTGCACGATCTGGTCGACGCCGGGCCGATCGGCATAGGGGCCGTCCTGGCCGAAGCCGGAGATGCTGGCCAGGATCACGCGCGGGTTGATGCCGCGCAGCCGTTCGTAGCCCAGGCCGAGGCGCTCCTTGACGGCGGCGCGGAAGTTCTCCACCACCACATCGCTGCGCGCCACCAATCGGTCGAGCACGGCGCGGCCGCGCGCGCTCTTCAGGTCCACGCAAAGGCCGCGCTTGTTGCGGTGCAGGTTCTGCTCGTCGGAACTGTGACGGCGGCCGAGCGCACTGCGCTCGCTGCTTTCCGGCGGCTGCTCGACGCGAATGACGTTGGCGCCCCAATCGGCCAACAGGCGCACGGCCGTGGGGCCGGCGCGTGCGATCGTGAAGTCGAGCACCGTGTAGCGCGCAAGCGGTGCGGGGGTGGCCATGCTTGTCTGCGGCGATTCCTGATGTACGAGGTCAGTCTATAGATATTTTTCGAGGCGGGCATTCAGGCCGACCCCAGGCGCAGTCGATGCCACGCGCGCCAGCCCACCACCGACAGCAGCGCGAACAGCGCATACAGCACCACGGTGAGCCACAGGCCCTTGACGGCGAACAGCGCGAGGCTGACCGCGTTGACCACCAGCCACACGGGCCAGTTCTCGACCAGTTTGCGCCCGAGCAGCAGCTGGCCCGCGACGCTGCCCACGGTGGGCAGTGCGTCGAGATACGGCACGTCGCTGTCGGTGTGGCGGTCGAGCAGCCAGCCGAGCACCGGCCATGCCGCCAGCGTGAGGGCGCCGATCTGCCAGCGTGCAGGCATGGACAGCACGTGCACGCGCAGCGGGGTGCCGTCGGCGCCATGGCCGCGCAACCACTGCCACCAGCCCCAGAACGCCACCGTGATGAACAGCAGCTGCAGTGACGCCTCGCCATACAGCCGGCTCGACGCGAACAGCACGCCGTACAGCGCCGACGACACGATGGCCAATGGCCAGGCCCACGGGTTGACGCGAAAGTTGCACAGCACCATCGCGATCGACAGCACGAAGGCCACGATCTCGAGCCACGTGATCGGGCTGCCCCACAGCTTGAACGCGGGGACGAGAAACATGGCGAAAGGGTGGCGCAGCCAGCGCCTCGCTCATCGGAGCCGCCGCTTCGACTCAGCGCTTGGGCGCGGTGACCTGCACGAACACCTCGTCGGGCCGCACCATGCCGAGCTCGCTGCGCGCCTTTTCTTCGATCATTTCGAGGCCGGCCTTCAGGTCGAGCACTTCGGCAGCCATGCGCTGGTTGCGCATCTGCGACTGCGCGTTCTGTGCGTTCACCGCGGCCAGCTGGGACCGCTGGTTCCACACGTGCGGGACGCTGCCTTTGCCGAACCACAAACCCAAGTGCACGAGCACCAGCAGGGTGACGAGGAGCCAGGTGGCGGTGCGTGCGGTGATCATCGCAGAGTAGCTTGCGTCAGCGCAGGTTGTACAGCGCGCTGCGCCCGGGGTAGTGCGCAACATCGCCGAGGTCTTCTTCGATGCGCAGCAACTGGTTGTACTTGGCCACGCGGTCGCTGCGGCTCATCGAGCCGGTCTTGATCTGGCCGGCGTTGGTGCCCACCGCGATGTCGGCGATCGTGGCGTCTTCGGTCTCGCCCGAGCGGTGGCTGATCACCGCGGTGTAGTTGGCACGCTTGGCCATCTCGATTGCGGCGAACGTTTCGGTCAGCGTGCCGATCTGGTTGATCTTGATCAGGATCGAGTTGGCCACGCCCTTGCTGATGCCTTCCTTCAGGATCTTGGTGTTGGTCACGAACAGGTCGTCGCCCACCAATTGCAGCTTGCCACCGAGCTTGTCGGTGAGGTGCTTCCAGCCGTCCCAGTCGTTCTCGGCCATGCCGTCTTCGATCGACACGATCGGGTACTTGTCGGCCCACGTCGAGAGGATGTCGGTCCACTCGGCGGCGCTCAGCACCAGGCCTTCACCGCTCAGGTTGTACTTGCCGTCCTTGAAGAACTCGCTGGCCGCGCAATCGAGCCCGATCGCGATCTGTTCGCCCGGCGTGTAGCCGGCCTTGTCGATGGCCTCGATCAGCATCTGCAATGCCGCCTCGTGGCTGGCCACGTTGGGCGCGAAGCCGCCTTCGTCGCCGACCGCGGTGCTCATGCCCTTGCCATCGATCAGCTTCTTCAGCGCCTGGAACACCTCGGCGCCATAGCGCACGGCCTCGCGAAAGCTCGGCGCCCCAAGCGGGATGATCATCAGCTCCTGCAGGTCGAGGTTGTTGTTGGCGTGGGCGCCGCCGTTGATCACGTTCATCATCGGCACCGGCAGGCTCATGCCGCCGGAGCCGCCGAAATAGCGGTACAGCGGCAGCCCCGATTCCTCCGCCGCGGCGCGCGCCACCGCCATGCTGACCGCCAGCGTGGCGTTGGCGCCGAGCCGGCTCTTGTTGTCGGTGCCGTCGAGATCGATCAGCGTCTTGTCGAGAAAAGCCTGCTCCGACGCATCGAGGCCGAGCACGGCCTCGCTGATCTCGGTGTTGATGTGCTCCACTGCGCGCAGCACGCCCTTGCCCGTTGTAGCGCGCCTTGTCGCCATCGCGCAGCTCGATGGCTTCGCGGCTGCCGGTGGAGGCGCCGCTCGGCACCGCGGCGCGGCCCATGGTGCCCGACTCGAGCAGGACGTCGCACTCGACGGTGGGGTTGCCGCGGCTGTCGAGAATCTCTCGGCCGACGATATCGACGATTGCGCTCACAGGGGACCTTTCGGATTCGTTGTCGTGTTCGGTTGGCGCCGGGCCGCTCCCAAGCCGACTGCGCCCCCTCGGGGGACAGCGAACGAAGTGAGCGTGGGGGCCAACATTAAACCGGCGCGTCGACGCCTTCGACCAGCACCATGTTGAAGTACTCGGTCTTGCCCTTGCGCTTGGCGCGCGCGGCCACGTACATCTCGCTGTCGTAGAACGCCTTGGCCTTGTCGTAGCTCGGAAAGCGCAGCATCGCCACCCGGTGCGGCTTCCAGTCGCCTTCCAGCGTTTCGTGCTGGCCACCGCGCACCAGGTACTCGCCGCCGGCGGCCTTCACCGCGGCCGGGGCCGCCGCCATGTAGGCCTTGTAGCCCTCGGGATCGGTGATGTGCATCTCGACAATCAGGTAGGCAACCGCCATGCATGTGTCTCCAGGTTCAATGTTCAGCAGGAAAAATCGTTCTCGAGCAGCGGCTGCTGCTTGATCACGCGGTCGAGCGCGACCAGCTGCTCCAGCAGCGCGCGCATGTGCTTCAGCGGCACGGCGTTGGGGCCATCGGACAGCGCCTTCGCCGGGTCGGGGTGGGTTTCCATGAAGATGCCGGCGATGCCCACGGCCACCGCCGCGCGCGCCAGCACCGGCACGTGTTCGCGTTGGCCGCCCGAACTCGTTCCCTGGCCGCCGGGCAACTGCACCGAATGCGTGGCGTCGAACACCACCGGTGCGCCGGTCTCGCGCATGATCGCCAGGCTGCGCATGTCGGACACCAGGTTGTTGTAGCCAAAACTCGCGCCGCGCTCGCAAGCGAGGAAGCTGTCTTCGGGCAGGCCCTTCTCGCGCGCCGCCGCGCGTGCCTTGTCGATCACGTTCTTCATGTCGTGCGGCGCGAGGAACTGGCCCTTCTTGATGTTGACCGGCTTGCCGCTTTGCGCGACCGCGCGGATGAAGTCGGTCTGACGGCTCAGGAACGCGGGCGTCTGCAGCACGTCGACGACCCTGGCCACCTCGGGCACCTCGGCTTCGGTGTGCACGTCGGTCAGCACGGGCACGTTGAGTTCGCGCTTGACCTTGGCCAGGATCTCCAGGCCCTTTTCCATGCCGGGCCCGCGGAACGACGTGCCGCTGGAGCGATTGGCCTTGTCGTAGCTGGACTTGAAGATGAACGGGATGCCCAGCGCGGCGGTCATCTCCTTGAGGCGGCCGGCGACGTCGAGCTGCAATTGCTCGGACTCGACAACGCAGGGTCCGGAGATCAGGAACAGCGGCTTGTTCAGGCCGACATCGAATCCGCACAGTTTCATCGCGCGCGCGTCCTGGCTCGGCTGGGCATCATGCCGCGGCCTTTTCGTGCGACGCGCCTTCGCGCACCGCCTTGTGCTGCAACGCCGCCTGCACGTAGCTGATGAACAGCGGGTGACCGTCCCACGGCGTGCTCTTGAATTCGGGGTGGAACTGCACGCCGACGAACCATGGATGCGAGACCTGCGGCAGCTCGACGATCTCGGTCAGCTTCTCGCGCTGCGTGATCGCCGAGATCACCAGCCCTGCGGCCTGCAGCTTGTCGAGGTAGTTCTCGTTGGCTTCGTAGCGATGCCGGTGGCGCTCGGTGACCACGTTGCCGTAGATGCGGTGCGCCAAGGTGCCCGGCTTCACATCGGAGCTCTGCGAGCCGAGCCGCATCGTGCCGCCGAGATCGCTCTTGGCGTTGCGGCGCTGGATCGAGCCGTCACGGTCGTGCCACTCGTCGATCAGCGCGATCACCGGGTGCGGGGTCTCGGGCTCGAACTCGGTGGAGTTGGCGTCGTCGAGCCCGGCGCGGTGGCGCGCGATCTCGATCGAAGCCACTTGCATGCCCAGGCAGATGCCGAGGTAGGGCACGCGGTGCTCGCGTGCGTACTGCGCCGCCAGGATCTTGCCTTCGATGCCGCGCTTGCCGAAGCCGCCGGGCACCAGCACGGCATCGAATGCCGCGAGCTGGCCCACGGTGGCCGGTGTCAGCGTTTCGGAGTCGACGTACTCGATGTCGACGCGCGCGTGGTTGTGGATGCCGGCGTGGCGCAGCGCCTCGTTGAGCGACTTGTACGAGTCGGACAGGTCGGTGTACTTGCCGCACATCGCGATGCGCACCGAGGTCTTCGGGTGCTCGACCTCGTACACCAGCTTGTCCCAGCGCTTCAGGTCGGCCGGGCGCGTGAGCAGCTGCAGCTTCATGCAGATCAGCTCGTCGAGCCCCTGCTCGTGCAGCATGCGCGGCACCTTGTAGATGGTGTCGACGTCCCACATCGAGATCACGCCCTGCGCCGGCACGTTGGTGAACAGCGAGATCTTGTCGCGCTCTTCGTCGGGGATGCGGCGGTCGGCGCGGCACAGCAGCGCGTCGGGCTGGATGCCGATCTCGCGCAGCTTCTGCACCGTGTGCTGCGTGGGCTTGGTCTTGAGCTCGCCGGCGGCGGCGATGAAGGGTACGTAGGTCAGGTGCACGAAGGCCGTGTTGGTCGGCCCGAGCTTGAGGCTGAGCTGCCGCACCGCTTCCAGAAACGGCAGCGATTCGATGTCGCCCACCGTGCCGCCGACCTCGCAGATCGCGACCTGGGCCTCGTCGGGCGTGCCGACGCCGGCGCCGCGGCGGATGAAATCCTGGATCTCGTTGGTGACGTGCGGGATCACCTGCACCGTCTTGCCCAGGTAGTCGCCGCGGCGCTCCTTCTCGAGCACGCTCTTGTAGATCTGGCCGGTGGTGAAGTTGTTGCAGCGCTTCATCCGGGTGGAGATGAAGCGCTCGTAGTGGCCGAGGTCGAGGTCGGTCTCGGCGCCGTCGTCGGTGACGAACACCTCGCCGTGCTGAAACGGGCTCATCGTGCCCGGATCGACGTTGAGGTAAGGGTCCAGCTTGATGAGGGTGACCTTGAGGCCGCGCGACTCGAGGATCGCTGCGAGCGAGGCCGACGCGATGCCTTTGCCCAGTGACGACACCACGCCACCGGTGACGAACACGTACTTGGTCATGTCGCTCAGCCCTTTGGCGCCGCTGGTGCGCGTGTGAGGCCTGGTGGTAAAGCGCGATTATATCGATCGACCATTGCAGCCCTTTCCGGCACCCGACCCGGCCCGGAAGCTCGTCGCGCAACTGCGGTGGCATCGACTGTCGACGCTTCACCACAACCCAGGGAAAGCACGGAACTTCGGGTCGGCGTCGCATTGTGTCGCAAGCCTGTCGCTTGCGACATCTCACAACGCTGTGCCACGCAGCCTGCGCGCCACGTCGCGCCGTGCCGCGCCGTTGCCATTGACTGCTTCGATCGAAACACGCGTCGCTGCCTAGATTGTCTCGATTCGTTTCGGCCGGTTCAGTCGCGGCGACTGGACGCATCGGCCGGAGGGCTTGTGACGACCTGGAGGCGAGGAGATGTTGGCGAGAGTGCGTTTGACGGCGCTGGCGGCGCGTTTGGCGTGTGTCGGGTTGGCAGCGGGTGCGGCCGCGTGGGGGCAGGACAGCCCGCAGCGGGTCGAGATCACCGGTTCTTCGATCAAGCGCACCGACGCCGAGACGGCGCTGCCGGTCCAGGTGCTGACACGCAAGGAGATTGCGGCCACCGGTGCCGTCAACGTCGAGCAGCTGCTGCAGACGGTGAGCGCGATGACGAGTTCGGGCGCCACGGTCAATTCGTCGGCCTCGGGGGCGGCCACCGGCGGCTTGTCGGGCATCTCGCTGCGCGGGCTGACCTCGATCCGCACGCTCGTGCTGATCAACGGCCGGCGCATCGCGCCCTACGGCATCGGCTTCGTCGGCGACTCGGTGTCGGTGGACGTCAACTCGATCCCACTGGCGGCGATCGAGCGTGTCGAGGTGCTGAAAGACGGTGCCTCGGCGATCTACGGCTCCGACGCGATCGCCGGCGTCGTCAACTTCATCCTGCGCAAGGACTACACCGGCCTGGAGCTCAGCGCCGACTACGGCGAGACGTCGGGCGGCGGCGCCCATTACAAGCGCGCCACGGTGACCTGGGGCCAGGGCGACATCGCCAGCGACAAGTACAACGTGATGGTGTCGGCGTCGTATCAGAAGGAGGGTGCGCTGTTCGGCCGCGATCGCGACTTCGCCTCGCGCGGCTACAACGTCGATGCGAACAACGACACCACTTCGTTCAACACCTTTCCGGCCAACTTCCTGCTGCTCGACGGCTCGGGCAACGGCGGCAACGCCAGCGCGCCGGGGTGCCCGGGACCGTATTCCTTCGACAGCCCGTTCCTCACCGGCAGCGGCTTCTGCGCGTTCGATCCGTCGCCGCTGGTCACGCTGGTGCCGGAATCCGAGCGCACCAGCCTCAACGTGTCGGCGCGGTTCGCGCTGTCCAGCAACCTCGAGTTGTTCGCCGAAGCCTCGTACAACCGCAACAAGCAGCGCACCATCATCCAGCCGGTGCCGATCTCGTGAGCTGTTCGCGCTGCCGTCCAACCATCCGCTGTTCAATGCGCCGCCGTACAACGGCGTCTACCCACCGGGCGCGCCGGGTGGGCTGGGCGGCACGCCGCACCGGCACGGCGGCGGGTTCGTCGACGATCATCATCCACCCCGGCAGCCCGTACTACCCGACCGCCACCGTGCAGGCCCTCGTCGGCGCCGGCAACCCGCTGGTGCCGATCTCGATCCTGTATCGCGCCGGCGTCAACGGCAATCGCGACTTCACCGACATCGCCGAATCGCCACGCTTCGTGGGTGGCGTGCGCGGCGACTACAGCGGCTGGGATTACGAGGCCGCGCTGCTGTACAGCGCCAGCAAGGTGCGCGAGCAGGTCAACGACGGCTATCCGGCGCTGTCGCAGATCCTGCCGATCCTCAACAGCGGCAACGTCAACTTCTGGGGCGCGAGCACGCCGGACATCGACGCGGCGCTGCGCGCCACCAACTTCACCGGTGACGCCTTCCGCATCAAGTCGGAACTCGGCAGCGTGCAGGGCAAGGCCACGCGCGAACTGATGCCGATGGCCGGCGGACCGATGGCGGTGGCACTGGGCGCCGAGTACCGCAAGGAGAAGTTCCTGTTCGACCCGTCTCCGACCATCCAGACCGGCGACATCGCGGGCTACGGTGGCAACTTCCTGGTGACCGACGAGTCGCGCGATGTCGAGGCGGCTTTCGGCGAACTGAACATGCCGGTGGCCAAGGGCCTGGAGTTCAACGTCGCCGTGCGCTTCGACCACTACGAGGGCGTCGGCAGTGCCACCACGCCCAAGGCGAGCGCGCGCTGGCAACCGCTGTCGTCTGTGCTGGTGCGCGGCGCGGTCGGCAAGGGCTTTCGTGCACCGAGCCTGCAGGACCTGTACCTGCCGGTCACCAACAACGTGACGCCCGCCGGCACCAGCGACCCGCTGCGTTGCCCCACCACCAACAGCCGCACCGATTGCTCGACGCAGTTCACGACGATCAACGGCGGCGATCCGAGCCTGAAGCCGGAGAAATCGACCAACGCGACGCTCGGTCTCGTGCTGGCGCCGACCAACAACACGTCGCTGGCGATCGACGCCTTCAAGATCAACCTGAAGGACACCATCGTCAACGGCGTCGCGCGCGACGACGATCCTCGGCGACCTCAACAAGTACGGCTACCTGGTGACGCGCGGCCCGATCGACCCGGCGTTCCCGGCGCTGCCGGGGCCGATCGTGTCGATCACGCAGACCAACCTGAACCTCGGCGAGACGCGCGTGGCCGGCATCGACCTCGACGGCCGCTGGGCGATCGGCGCCAACGAATACGGCCGCTTCGCCGCCATGCTCGACCGGCACCTACTTCACCAAGTACGACGTGCAGAACCCGGACGGCACGTTCAGCGGCGGCATCGACCAGGTCAACACCGCCACCGGCGGCGTGATCCCGCGCTGGAAGCACTACCTGGCCGTCGATTGGACGCTCGGCGCATGGGGTGCCACGCTGGCGCAGAACTTCCAGAAGGGTTACCACGACCTGCCGCCGGCATCGGCCACCGGTGAGCCGCTGCGCCGTGTCGGCGCCTACGAGACCTATGACCTGCAGGTTCGCTACACCGGCATCAAGTCGCTGACGCTGCGTGGCGGCATCCGCAACTTGTTCGACCGGCCGCCGCCGTACAGCAATGCGGGCGGCCAGACCGGCTTCCAGGGTGGCTACGACAACGTCTACGGCGACCCGCGCGGCCGCTTCGTGTACGCCGGCGTCAGCTACGAGTTCAAGTAGGCGGGGAGGCTGTCATGCGCGGTGCGCGGTTCGCTTGCGGCACCCGCCGCGGCGCCGCGCAGCACGAAGCCGCGGCCGCGCACCGCCTCGATGGCGAGGTCGTGCACCCCGGCCACGCTCAGGCGCTGGCGCAGGCGATGCACGTAGACGTCGACGCTGCGCGCGCGCAGCTCCGAATCGGGCGCACACACCTGTTCGTGCAACTCCGCGCGCGGCACCACGCGGCCGGCGTGTTGCGCCAGGCAGCGCAACAGGTGGGCCTGGCCGCCGGTGAGGGCGATGATCTGCTCGCCCCGCTGCAGCTGGTTGTGCACCGGGTCGAGCCGCCAGCCCGACGGCAAATCGGGCGTCGAGTCGCCATAGCCATCGGCTTGCAGCGTGGCGGCGCCGCCGTGGCGGCGCAGCAGCGCTTCCAGACGCGCGCGCAGGCGGCGCGGCGTGATGGGATGCGCCATGTGGGCGTCGGCGCCGAGTTCCAGCGCCATGATTTCGTCGACCTCGTCGGTCGATCCGTCGATCACCAGCAGCGCGCCGGAGAAGCGCCGGCGCAGTTGCGACAGCGCCAGCGGCAACGGCGCCGCATCGGCCTGCGCGTCGTAGACGATCGCATCGGGCACCACCTGATTGGCCACGCTGTCGAGACCCTGCAAGCCATCGATCCAGATGCAGCGCAGGCCGCGCTGCGCCAGGCAGTCGACCACGCTGCGCGCCGGCGCGCGACGCCGCGCCACCAGCAGCACGAGGTGTGCCGGTGCCTCCCACGGCTGTTCGCCGGATGCGACCCCCGGCGCAGCAGCCACCGCCAGTGATTCACGGTGATAGCCCATGACGCTGCGCATCATGGGTGGCCGGACGAAGGACGACAAGGACCATTTCGGCCGTACGCCACAAGCCAATGCGCGGCGGCCGCCGCTCGGGCCCATGGAGTCGCAGCCTGTCGCATCCACATGCAGCCCGTCGCGCCAAGCGCATAAATTGGCGCCGCCCCTTCAACACCCCCATTGACATGGGTCACACCGTTCGCTTCGCTCGCTACCCGCCGCGCTGGCCGTTATGGCCCGGGCAGGCCACTCGGCACTGACATGGTCAAGCAGGCCGCCGGCGTGCTGATCCAGCCTCTGGTCCGCTCGGCGTCGGAGCGGGTGTCGCGGCGTTTGCAGGTGTACCAGACGGTGCTCGATGCGATCCACCGCGCCGTGCTGATGCCCGGCGCCCGTTTGCCGTCGGCGCGGCAGCTGGCCACCGACTGGGGCGTGGCGCGCGGCGCGGTGGACGAGGCCTTCGCGCAGCTGCAGGTCGAGGGCTATCTGGAGCGCCGCGTCGGCGACGGCACCTACGTGACGCGCCGGCCGCAACCGATCGTTCAATCCGACGCACCGCGGGTGCTGCGCCCGCCGAGCCAGTCGGCCCAGCAGGTGCTGAACCGCTTTTCGGTCTACCTCGGCAAACCCAAGCAGGTGGAACTGCCCCACGTGCTGCTGACGCCGGTGCCGCTGTTTCCGCGCGCGCCGATGATCGAGCAGTTTCCGCTGGCCACCTGGCGGCGCTTGATGATGCGCGCGCTCAGCGAGGAGTACCGCCCGCACCTGAGCTACGGCGCCGCCGGCGGCCTGCCGGCGTTGCGCGAGGCCATCTCGCGCCACCTGTCGTTGACGCGTGCAACGATGTGTTCGCCGGAGCAGGTGCTGGTGCTGAACAGCCCGATGCAAGCCATCGAACTGATCGGCCGTGTGCTGCTCGAGCCGGGCGACAAGGTGTGGCTCGAAGACCCCGGCCATGCCAGCCTGGTGTCGCTGTTCCAGGTGCTGCACGCCAAGGTGGTCGGCGTGCCGCTGGACGCGCGCGGGCTCGACGTGGCGGCCGGGCGCAGGGCGGCACCCGATGCGGCGGCGGTGTACCTGCATCCGTTGACGCAGTTTCCGCTCGGCGTGCGCACCGACAGTGCCCGCCGCGCCGAACTGCTGCAGTGGGCCGACGAGAGCGGCGCGTGGATCATCGAAGGCAACTTCAACGACGAGATCGCCCATGACGGCGCGGCGCCGGTGTCGTTCCAGGCGATGGACCGCTCCGATCGCGTGCTGCTGATGGGTACCCTCGAGGGCATCATGTTCCCGTCGCTTCGGCTGGCGTATCTGGTGGTGCCCGAGCGTCTGGTCGAGGTGTTCGTCGCGATGCGCGGCCTGCTCGGCGACCACAGCAACGCATCGCTGCAGATCGCGATGGCCGCCTTCATCGACGAAGGGCACATGAGCAACCACCTGCGCCTGTTGCGCCAGGTGTCGCGCGAGCGGCGCGATGCGTTCGTGGCCGCCGCGAAGCGCCATGTGCCCGAGTGGGCGCGGTTGGGTCCGACCTCGGCGGGCACGCACGCCTGCCTGCACCTGCCGGCCGAAGTCAGCGACATGGAGGTGATGCGACGCATCCGCGAGCACGGCGTGATGGCGATCGCGTTGTCGTCCACCTGCTGGAATCCGCGGCCGTGGAACGGCCTGGTGCTGGGATACGGCGCCTTCACGCCGAGCGCGATCGAGCAAGCGATGCGCGTGATCGGGCGCGTGCTGCGCGATATGAAGCGAACGGCGTCACCTGCGTCGCCGAAGCCGGTGCCGGTGGCACCCGGTGCGAAGGCCTTACCAGGCCAAGGGCGAAAAGAGGTAGCCGCGGTTGCGCACGGTGCGGATGCGCCGTGCCGCGGGGTCGTCGTCACCCAGTTTGGCGCGCAGGCGGTAGACACAACAGTCGATCGAGCGATCGGCGCGCTGGTATTCCAGCCCGCGCAGGCGGGGCACGAGGTCGGTGCGCTGCACCACGTGACCGGCGCGCAACGCCAGCAGCCACAACAGCTCGAACTCGCCTTCGGTGAGCGACATGGCGCGCGGCCCCAGCACGGCACGGCGCTCGCGCCGCAGCAACTGCAGCCGGCCAAAGCTCAGTTGATCCGGCAGCTCATCGGCCCGATCGCCGCAGCGGCGCCACAGGGCGCGCAGGCGCGCCGCGACGACCGGCGCACTCAGCGCCGCGTCGATCACGTCGTCGGCGCCCATCTCGAGGGCCAGCACATGGTCGAGGTCGCGCAGTCCGGCGCACACGGTGACCAGCGGCACATCGGGTGCCGCGCCGCGCAGTTCGCGCAGGCGCGCCAGCTGCGCCGGCAGGCTGCGAGTCAGGTGCAGGACCCAGGCGTCGGGCTGCGTGTCGCCGCCGCGCGGGTCGAGCCCGCAGCAGCGCGCGTTCAAGCCTTCGGCGGCCAGTGCACCGACCCAGCCCGCGGCCGCGGCCGGGTCGTCGCACAGCACCTGCACGCTGCGGCCGGCGCCGCGCGCTGCCGGTGGCAGTGCAGCAGGGGTCGTCGACGGCGCCGTGCGGGTGTCCACAATGGCACCGATGGTTGGCCGACAATGGCCGCGCATCAAGGGCCATTTGGCGGGTCGGGCAAGGCCATTGGCAGGCTGCCCCTGGGCCGCGGCGCGGCCGGGCGGATCAGACGATCTTCTCGCCCGGGTGCGTGATCTTGCGCATCGGCTCGTAGCGGCCGGAGTCCACGCGCAACGGGTGGCGCGAGTCGCCGCCATCCCAGCGCGGATCGTCCAGGCCATCGAACACCTCGCGCAGGCGCTGGCCCCAGGTGCTGTGGATCATCTGGAAGTACGGGTTGCGGTCGTCGATGCAGACGATCTGGTCGGTGCCGAACTGTCCTTCGCGATACACCAGCAGGTCGAGCGGAAGGCCGACACCCAGATTGGACTTCAGCGTGGAGTCCATCGACACCAGCGCGCATTTGGCCGCGGTTTCCAACGGCGTGGTCGGCGTGATCAGGCGATCGAGCACGGGCTTGCCGTACTTCGACTCGCCGACCTGGAAGTAGCAGGTTTCGCGCGTGGCCTCGATGAAGTTGCCGGCCGAATACACCAGGAACAGGCGCATGGCCTCGCCGCGGATCTGCCCGCCGAAGATCATCGACGCGTTGAATTCGACGCCGGCGTTCTTCAGCGCCTCGCCATCCTCGGCATAGACGCGCCGCACCGTGGCGCCGAGCACGCGCGCGGCGTCGAACATGCTGGGCGCGTTCCAGATCGTCAGCGGCGCGCCGCCGTTTTGCGATTCGACCCGCTGCACCTGGAGCATCTCGCGCACCGACTGGGAGATCGAGAGGTTGCCAGCAGACAGCATCACCATGAACCGATCGCCCGGCTTCTCGTACACCATCATCTTGCGGTAGGTGCTGATCTGGTCGACGCCGGCATTGGTGCGCGAGTCGGACAGGAACACCAGGCCGGCATTGAGCCGGATGCCGATGCAATAGGTCATGGGGCGTCGTCTTTCTGCAAAGCCTTCAGGCGGTACAGCGCATCGAGCGCTTCGCGCGGGGTGAGCGTATCAGGCTCGATCGCCGCCAGCGCCTGCTCGAGTGCGCTCAAAGTCGCGCCTTGTGGCTCCGGCGCTGCAGTGAACAGGTCGACCTGCGCCTGGCCGGCCCGCGATTGCGCCTCCAGCGCCTCCAGCGTGCCGCGCGCCTGGCGCACGATGCGATCGGGCATGCCGGCCAGCCGCGCCACCTGCACGCCATAACTGCGGCTCGCCGGGCCGGCCTCGATCTCGTGCAGGAACACCACGTCGTGGCCGGCTTCCACTGCCGACACGTGCACGTTGAGCGCGTGCGCATGGCGGGCCGGGAACTCGGTCAGCTCGAAGTAGTGCGTGGCGAACAGCGTGAAGGCGCGGTTTCGGTCGTGCAACTGGGTTGCAATGGCGGCGGCCAGGGCGAGGCCATCGAAGGTCGACGTGCCGCGGCCGATCTCGTCCATCAGCACCAGCGAGTGTTCGGTGGCCGCATGCACGATGGCCGCCGCTTCGGTCATCTCCAGCATGAAGGTCGACTGCGCATTGGCGAGATCGTCGGCGGCGCCAATGCGGGTGTGGATCGCATCGATCGGACCGAGCACGCAGGCATCGGCGGGCACGCACGAGCCCATCGAGGCCAGCAGCACGATCAGCGCCACCTGGCGCATGTAGGTGCTCTTGCCGCCCATGTTGGGGCCGGTGATCACCTGCATGCGCGTGCGCGCGTCGAGCCGGCAATCGTTGGCGATGAAGGGCGTGCCCTGGGTCTCGGCCAGTCGCGCCTCCACCACCGGATGGCGCCCGCGCTGAATGTCGATGCACGGATGGCCGACGAACTGCGGCGTGCACCAGCGCAGCGTCTGCGCGCGTTCGCACAGGTTGCTCAGTGCGTCGAGCGTGGCCAGCGCAGCGCGCCAGCGCCGCCAGCTCGGTCACGTGCTGGCCAGCGCATCGAGCAGCGCCTCCCACAGCACCTTCTCGCGCGCCAGCGCGCGCTCCTGCGCCGACAGCGCCTTGTCTTCGAATGCCTTCAGCTCGGGCGTGATGAACCGCTCGGCGTTCTTCATCGTCTGGCGGCGCTGGTAGTCCGGCGGCACGCGGTCGAGGCGGCTGCTCGTGACCTCGATGTAGTAGCCATGCACGCGGTTGAACTGCACGCGCAGGTTGTTGATGCCGGTGCGTGCGCGTTCGCGGCCCTCGAGTTCGAGCAGGTAGTCGTCGCCGTTCTGTCCGATCGTGCGCAGCTCGTCGAGCTCGGCGTCGTGACCGGTCGCGATCACGCCGCCGTCGCGCAGTTGCACGGCCGGATCGTCGGCCAGCGTGCTGCGCAGGCGCTGCAGGATCGCTGCCTCCGGCGTCAAGGCGGCGTGCACGCCGTCGAGCAACGTGCTGCCGCGAGGCGCCAACGCGCGCAGCTGCGGCAACGCCTGCAGCGTGCTGCGCAAGCCGGCCAGCTCGCGCGGGCGCACCTGGCGCAGCGCCAGCCGCGCAGTGCTGCGCTCGACATCGCTGACTCCGCGCAACGCATCGTGCAGGGCGCTCGACGCTGGCGGTGGACAACACGTCGATCGCCGCCAGCCGCGCCAGCGCCGGTGCACGGTCGCGCGGCGGGTGCGTGAGCCAGTGGCGCAACAAGCGGCTGCCCATGCCGGTGGCGCAGCGGTCGAGCAGTGACAACAGCGTGGGTGAATCTTCGCCGCGCAAGGTCTGCGTGATCTCGAGGTTGCGCAGCGTGGTGGGCGGCAGGTCGAGCAGCTCGCCACTGCGTTCGACCTTCAGCTCAACCACATGCAGCGCGGCGCTGCCTTGCGTGCGCTCGGCATAGCTGAGCAGGGCCGCTGCGGCGGCGTGCGCCAGCGCGCAGTCGTCGGCGCCGAAACCGCCGAGCTGCGCCACCCCCAAGGTCTCGCACAGCTTGCGCTTGCCGAGCGCGGCGTCGAACTGCCAGGCCGGGCGAGTGGTCCGCGCCGCGCGCGTGCACTTGCAATGCCGACGGTGCATCGGCTTCGTCGAGCAGCACTTCCGCCGGCTCGATGCGCGACAGCCACGATGGCAATTCGTCGAGGCGGCATTCGGCGAGCGAACAACGCCCGCTGGCCAGGCTCAGCCACGCCAGCCCACAACGTGCGCCGCGCGTGTCACGCGCCAGCGCGAGCAGCGTGGTGTCGCTGCGTTCGGCGAGCAGCTCACCGTCGGTGACCGTTCCCGGCGTGACCACGCGTGTGACCTTGCGCTCCACCGGTCCCTTGGCCGTGGCCACGTCGCCCACCTGCTCGGCGATGGCGACCGACTCACCGAGCTTGATCAGCTTGGCGAGGTAGCTCTCCAACGCCTGCGCCGGCACGCCGGCCATCACCACCGGCTCGCCGGCGCTGGCACCGCGCGACGTGAGGGTGATGTCCAGCAGGCGATTTGCGCGCCGCGCATCGTCGTAGAACAGCTCGTAGAAGTCGCCCATCCGGTACAGCACCAGCGTATCGGGATGCTCCGCCTTGATGCGCAGGTACTGCTGCATCATCGGCGTATGAGCTGAAATCGCATCCAACCCAGGCGTGCGCGACAGCGTCGGTCTGTTCTCTAAGTTGCTATCAGAACTCATTTATTTCCGGAGTTCTGCGCGTCAATGGTCCTGTCCGCGCTTGTCTGAGTACTGGGCTTGGCGTAGGTTTTCCGATCATTTGTAACTGAGCCACATGATCGCTTTCGACGCCCGCGCTGCTGAGGCGCTGATCGCGGGAAATCATCTCACGTTCGAATTGGCGCCCGGCCTTCGACTCGCTGCAACGGTGTCGACGCAGACGTGGGTCTACCGGTACAAGAGCCAAGCCGATGGCATGCCGGGCGTAGATGTCATTCATGTCCCAATGCCTCACGTGCAGGGCGTTTGTGGGTGCGGTGAGTCGCATCGAATCACACGCTAGGCGTCGTCGAATCGATCTGGAGAGCCATTTGTGCGGAGCGATGCGCAGCGCCGGGCTCTAACGTTGCCCGGACTGTTCAACATCTTGGGTCCGGCACATGACCGACAGCCCGTACGCCCGAGCTGGCTGGCTGGCGCGTTGACCACGCGGGCGCTTTGCAAAGTGCGTGCGCCCGCTGCTGTCGACGCCATCCGACCAGCGAGCACCACCAACAGGTGATCGGGTGCCCTCGTGAGAGGGTCGTCGCTACGGCTGCCAGCGCATATCGCCGGCGGCGTCGGAGCCCAGTTTGGGGGCCGGCATCGGGGCCGAGTGCCCATAGAACTTCAAGAGCGCTGCGTTGGGAACGTCCACCCCGTGCGAATCGAGTGCCGCGCAGAGTCCCGCAGGTGTCGGCAGTTCGGCGGCTATGACCGCATCCAGTGCGCTGTTGTGCGCAGCTTCCATTGCTCCCAAGGCACTGTCAAGCAACCACTGAGACAGAGCGACAGAGTCGCATGCGCGCGCGAATAGATCAGTCCAGCTCATATGTCCTACCAGATCGAACGTGCCGTCTACTGCACGCTGCAAACGACGCTTGCGCGGAGCAAGCAGTAGAGGGCATCGCGACGACAGACAGGTGCTTCGCTGCCCGTGGTCGGCTCATATCGCGTCTAACGGAGCGTCCTTCCAGTAGGACAAGAAGCGCTTGGCCAGCTCGCTGGCCGCCGCCGCTTCTTGGCGAGCGCGCTCTGAGTCGATCGCGGCGTCTTCGTAGCGGGCGACGTATGCGCGCACGGGTCCTTCGTCTCTTTCCTGCTTGCCATTGCGACCCATGCCGCGGCCAACTGCTCAACGCTACTTCGATCACCCAACGTCCACCTCACACGTCCCGATCCGCCAACAACACGTCGGCGTAGCAACTCTACAGACGCACCAACGCGTTTGATTGCTTGTCCATTCGGTTACAGCGCGAAGTGGCGCTCGACGCGTGATCGGTGTACCCGATCCGATGCACCTGAAATTTGAGTCAACCGTCACCGACGCTGTCTTCCAAGGGAGGCGGGCGCGTTCAACCGTGCGAGCACATCCCTGCTCGGCGCCCCGACGCAGGGTGTTCAATGGAGCTGAGGAGGACCGAATGCGCCGCCGTTGTTTTAGGGACGCTATGAGATAGGGGAGCCTGTCCACCACGTGTGCCGATCGCTTGTAGGTTGCGTCGGGTGTACCCTGGCCGCTACACGTTGGCGACTTCGGCGCGGCAACCGCTCAGCTTGCGCAAGCAAGCTGATTGAGTGGTGCAGCGTCGATCCGTCTCAGCGGTCACGTCTGACCTTTCGAAGTACCCAGGTTGCGCATCGGCGCAGTGAGAATCTGTCGGGTTCGTGCCTCGTGCGGCCGCCAGTGACAGAGCGAGCGGTGGATCTGGTGTCCGCGTGCAGCCGCGCCAAGTGCCTGCAATGGTCGATAGGGTCGCATGCGATGTGAAGTCAGGGCAAGCCGCGCGAACCGACGGAGGTGCAATCCGTTGGTAGTCTGCTATCGGCCAGGAGCGGACGCTGCGGAAAGGCAACTACTGGATCACTTGGTCCGCGCGCGCCAGGACTGCCCGGGGGACGCTGATACCGAGTTCCTTGGCGACCTTCAGGTTGACAGCCAGGTCAAATCTTGTCGGCTGCTCAATCGGGAGATCGGCAGGATTGGCACCGCGCAGGATCTTGTCGAGCATGGCGGCGACACGCCTATGCCCTTCGGTCAGGTCAGGCATGAACGACAACAGACCACCGGCTTCGACATCTTCTCTGTCCGAGACCATCGCTGGTAGGCGCGATCGGCGAACGGCTTGCATGAGCGCATCGGGCATCGGCAGGGAGAGGTAGGAAAAGTCCAGAGCCTCGGCACGCTGCTTGGACGCTACGGCGAGGGCTTCCAAGAACTGCGGCTCCGTGGCGACCTCGATGAAAAGCGGCTGCAAGCCTAGAGATCGATACGCGGTCTCCATTGCTTTGCGCAGACTCTCTGAACCTCGACCGACCGGATTGACCAGTATGCACACGCGTCTGATCGTCGGGAGCATTTCGTGCAGCAACGCCGCCCGCTTGCCGACGATCTCTGGATAGATGAACGAGTACCCCGTGATATTGCCCCCGGGATGCGCAAAGCTCGCAACCAGACCCGTGCTCACCGGATCTCCGGCGGAAATCACGACGATCGGGATCGTCGTCGTTGCAGTCTTGGCGGCCTGCGCGGCGTCGGTGCCGTACGTCACGATGACGTCGACCCTGAGCGCGGCCAGTTCGTTTGCCAAAGGACGGAGCCGATCCAGCCTTTTGCCCGCAGACCGCGGTTCCACGGAAATGGTCTTGCCCTCGATCCATCCGAACGCTCGCATCATCCCAGCGACGTCTTCGAACTCGGCGGCCGCGCCTGGACCAAGCGACAGAACTCCGATGCGGCGAAATTGGGTTGTGGGTTGAGTCCTCGCGGCGAGCGATGCCACAAGGAGACCACTGCAGAGGCAGCGCACGATGCGGCGCCGGTCTTTCATGAAGTTCCCCAAGCGCTGTAGCAATAGCTTGGACGATACACGGCAGCCGGACTTCTGGGCGGATCAACCGTCGCCAATGCGCCAAGTGAAAGTCTGGTGAGGGTCGAAAGCACGCAACAAGGTCCGCTATGAGGCTCCTGCGGGTGAATGCCAGAAGCGAAGCGCAGGGCTCATCAGCGGCCGCTCCAGGCAAGAGGATGATGGCCAATCGATTCATGCAGCGGATGGCGTTGCAGATTGCAGCGTCATCAGCTTTCGGGCCACGCGTTCCTGCAGGCGCCAGAGGTTTGCATCGCGGATGCCCAGGCGCTCCAGTTGATCCACGGTTTCCATCAGGTACTCGGCGCCTGATCCCCAGTGGCCGGCCGCTTTGCAAAGAATGACTGCGATATCGTCCTCGGTGAGGCCGCTCACGTAGTTGGGGCCACAGCGATCGGCAGCGAACACGATCCCCGGCATCAACCCTTGCGCCGTTTTGGCCTGGATCCAACGCGGCGGTGTGTTCGGCGGCTTGACCGTCATCTCCCGGCGCCACAGCTTGCGCAGGTCCTCGACGACCCGATCACCCGCGACGCGAAACAGTGCACCGCGGCAACTGCCACCTGGCATCAGCGACATCATGAGGCCAGGCTCTTCCGGTGTTCCCCGAAACCTCGTGATCCGGATGCAAAACGCGCGATGCCATCCAGGCAGTACGGCGGATACCTGCTCCAGGACTTCGAAACACGGTTTCCAGAGCAACGAGCCGTACCCAAACACCCAGACCGCTTGCCCTTCTTGCCACGCACCTGCAGCCAGAAACGCCTGCAATGACGTCTCGTAGTCATCCTCGTTGTGAACGAGGACACCGGGGGCCGGGCCACGATCTTCGAGCTTGCGCGCGATGACAGCCACCAAGTCAGGTGTCAAGCGCGCAGATCTGAGTGTGGAGTTGCGGCTCGCAGTGGTGCTGTCCATCACGGGTCCCGTGGCAAGGCCAACCCGGAGTGTGAGGCCTTGATGGGGTTTGGCCCAACTCAATCATCCGAAGTGGCGAACCTGCCGGAGCCAACCCCGCCGGCTAATGTGCTAACTTGGTGCGCGTTCGGACAGCTCCCACCGCCTGTTCGGCTTAGCCAACGGATTTTGCTGTGGGCAGGCTCACTCCAGAATGAAACCGTCAGCGTTCCCAATGACCACTTGTGCCCTCTGCGCAGGACGCGCATGCTGGCCGATGCGAAACTAGGAGCGTGTCCATGGACGTCCTGCTCACCTGGCGCCGACCGCTTCACGGGGTGTGCTCCTGCAATGCTCTGCGAGGCGTCCGTGACGATCTGACGCTTTCATGGTGACCGTCGGTACCGGATCATGAAGATTCTGATCGTCGGAGCAGGCGCGGTTGGCTGCTACTTCGGCAGCCTGTTGGCCCTCCGTGGGCATCACGTCACCTTTGGCGTTCGCTCCAATGCCGATGGCCTGCGTCGCTCAGGGGTACGAGCAGAAGGCCCGCGAGGTGACTGGGCTGTCGTTCCTGCAACGGCCGAATCCGACCCGGAACAGGTCGGCGAAACCGACATCGCGCTCATCTGCGTGAAGCTGTATGCCACGGCGTCGGCCGTGCGTCAGTGGAGGCCCGCCCTCGCTCGGTCGATGGCGATCATCAGTCTTCAGAACGGGCTCGACGGCGTGGATCGCATCGCGAACGAGTGGGGCGGTAAGGTGGAGCCGCTGCTGCTTCGCGGATTGGCATTCATGTCAGGCACGATGCTCAGCGCGGGCCACTTGAGGTACACGTCCAACATGTCGTCCATCCAGTTCGGGGGCGCAAATGGTCGCGAGGCTGCTCTTCTGGACGCAGTTCACCGATGCCTGCAGCGACGCCGGGTTTGCCGCCACCTCTGTGGAAGACATCGTGAGTGCTCAGTGGGCCAAGTTCGTAGCCTTGGCGACCAATGCCGCGATGACGTGTCTGACGCGCCAGCCCGCTGGCGTTTGCTACCACGACGAGGTGCTCCTGGAGCTCGCGAAGCGCTCGATTGCCGAGGTTGTGGCTGTGGGGCGGGCCGCCGGGGCCAAGTTGCCGGACGCCATTGAGCGACACGCGTTGGCTTTGCTGCAGTCGTTCCCTGCGCACATGTACGCCTCGATGTACCACGATCTTCAAGGCGGCAAGCCACTCGAACTCGACGGTTTGTCCGGACACGTGGTCCGCAGCGGGCAAGCATATGGTATCGACACCCCATTTCATCAAACAGCTTGGGGATGCCTTCGACCCTATCTGAACGGAAAGGAATTGGCATGAACCTCACAGATCCGCCATTCGGCTCCCCATCGCCGCCCGGTATGGCTCAGGCCGAGTGGTCAGCGCGACAGGATCTCGCATTGGCCTACAGGTTGTTCGACCAGTTTGGCTGGCACGAACTCATCTACAACCACATCACGGTCCGTGTGCCGGATGAAGAGGGCCGATTCCTCATCAATCCCTTCGGCCTGATGTATCGAGAGATCACGGCATCGAACCTCGTGAAGATCGACGTGGATGGCCGGGTTCTCAGCACGCCGTCGAGCCGCATCAACCCCGCTGGATTCGTGGTTCACGCGGCTGTGCACGCCTGTCGCGCGGACGCCCACGCGGTCATTCACTCGCACACGACCGCCGGCCAAGCCGTTTCCTGTCAGCGGCAAGGATTGCTGCCGTTGTCCTTTTCGTCGGTCTTTTTCCACGAGCGCATTGCGTACCACGACTTCGAAGGCATCACCCTCGATCGCGACGAATGCGGCCGGCTTGCGCAGGACCTCGGATCATCGAACGTGATGATTCTCAGGAACCACGGTCTGCTCACCTGCGGTCCTACCCTGGCGCACGCATTCAATCTGCACTACCAGTTGCAGCGTGCATGCGAGGTACAGATCGCAGCGCAAGCAGGCGGGGCCGACATCAGGCTGGTGCCGGAGAGCATTGCGTCCCGCGCTGCCGGGCAGTTTGCTGCAGCCCAGACCCATGGCGGAGAAGACGCGATGCTCTTTGACGCGATGCGACGATGGATGATTGCGAAGGACCCAACGTTTCTCGCCTAGTTCGACTGATGAGGGAAGGCGATATGGCGCGAAGTGGATTGCTGATGGCCTATGGTCCCATTCAAGAACTCTACTTGCTCGCGTGGTCCTGATGGCGGATCGCATACTCAAGGGGAGAACGTCGATGAACTACCGATTGAAGTTCCCGACCGCCTCGAATTGGCCATCATCGGTCACCGACCGAGCGCTTGAAGCGCCGCGATCCGCTGCTCGATCGGCGGGTGGCTCGAAAACAGTGCCATCCACGACGGACGGTCGGTGATGCCCATTGTGCGAATCGCTTGCGGGAGCGCACCCGGCGCGACACCGCCCAGGCGCGCGAGCGCGTTCGCCATCGGCCGCGACGAACCGAGGTACTCGGCCGAGCCGCGATCGGCGCGGAATTCGCGCCGGCGCGAGAACCACGCGACGATGAGCGAGGCGAGAACCGCGAACACGATCTCCAGTACGAAGACGGTGATGTAGTAGCCCGGACCCACGCCGCGCTCGCTGCGGAACACGGTGCGGTCGATGATCGTGCCGACGATGCGCGCCAGGAAGATGACGAACGTGTTCAGCACGCCCTGGATCAGCGTCAACGTCACCATGTCGCCGTTCGCGACGTGCGCGACTTCATGGCCGAGTACCGCCTCGACTTCCTCCTTGCTCATCGATTGGAGCAGTCCGGTCGAGACGGCAACCAGCGCCGAGTTCTTGAATGCGCCGGTCGCGAAGGCGTTCGGCTCGCCTTCATAGATCGCCACATCCGGCATGCCGATGTTGGCCCGTTGCGCGAGCCGCCGCACCGTTTCGACGAGCCACGCTTGAGTCGAGCCCTCGCTGCCGTCGATGACCTGCGCACCGGTGGACCATTTCGCCATCGGCTTCGATATGAGCAGCGAGATGAGCGCGCCGCCGAAGCCGAAGACAGCCGAGAACGCGAGCAGCGGGCCGAGGTTGAAGCCCTCCTGCGCCATCGCGCGATCGATGCCGAACACCTTCAGCACGATCGACAACACCACCATGACGGCGAGATTGGTCAGGAGAAAGAGCGCGATGCGCTTCATTGAGGGTTTCCTTCTTCCGCCAGAGGTGCGGTAGTTTGCCTCTCATCGATGGTTGGGGCTTCACCTTCATCGGGATTTCCCCTCGATCGCCTCGACGGACGCTCGGATCCCGGCCGCTATCGGCCAGGAGCCGTCATACGCCGTATCGGAGAAAACCAGACGCTGATGTCGTACCTGCTCGCTGCCCAGTGTGCTGGGTTGTCACAGCGATCGCTAGCGCGAGGACGATTTTTCTTTCCGGCGTGCGATTTGAAGCACTGCACGCCAGGCAGCCCAGACTGGTCGTTAACTCTTGAACCACACGCGTTCACTCTGCAAGGTCGCCCTGGCGAACCGATCGACGTACACCTTCACCGCGGCGGCGCCGTGAGATGCCGGTTGCGCCCTCAATCCAGGCGCAGCCCGGAGCCGCGAATGATCTCCCCCCAGCTCTCCGTCTCGCGCTTCACCAGATCGGCAAACGCCACGGCGTCGAGCGCAGGGGCTTCGTAGCCCATGGTCTTGTAGCGCTCCGCCACATCTGGCGCCCGCAGGGCCTCTGCAATGTCGGCCGCCAGCTTGTCGCGCAATGCGGTGCCGATGGACGGCGGCGCGAACACTCCGGTCCACGCAGACACCTCATAGCCGCGCGTGCTGGCCGATTCCGCCGTGGCCGGCACACCCGGATACAGCGGGTCGCGCGACGGCGCCGCCAGCGCGATGAACCGGATGCGGCCCGCGCGCTCCATGGCGCCTGCGCTGGCGATGCTGCCCAGCGCCCAATCGACTTCCTTGGTGGCGACGGCGGTGTACAGCTGACCGAAATCGCGGAACGGCACGTGCAGCATCTGCACGCGCTTCGTCGCGGCGAGCCGCAGTGCACCGATGTGGCCTGGGCTGCCGTTGAACCATGAGCCGTAGGTGACCTTGCCAGGATTGGCGCCGCAGCGCGGCGTCGGGCCCGCTGCCCGCGGGAAACGGCGTGACGATCCGCACCGTGCGAGCGGGGAACGTGGTCTGAGCCCGCAGTGGGCGGGTGAACCAGCCACCGGCCAGGCCGATGGCGCATGCAGCCAAGGTCATAAGGCTGCTTCGGCGATTGCTCATGTTTGCTCCCGTGTTGCAAAGGTCCACTACTTGCCCGCGAACTCGGCGATGTCGGGCACCGAGCCCCACATGCAGAACGACTCGGGCCGGTTCGGAAACTGACGTGGCTGGTGCGTGGCCTCCTGCTCCTTGGCAATGCGCCGCACGCCGGTGGAGTACTCGAACACCATGCCGTCCGGCCCTTCGAAGTACAGGAACACAGCGCCCGAGGTCGGGTGCCGGCCCGGGCCGAACACAATGCGCACGCCCCGCCGCCTGCAGCTCGTACCAGGCGCGCATCACGTCGTCGATGCCGGCCACCTGGTGGTTCACATGCTGGACCCCCGCGCGCGTGGTCGGAAACAGCGCGATCTTGTGGTGGACCTCATCGATGCGAAGCAGGGCCGCCTCGCCGATGCGGTCGCTGACGCGCGCGCCGAGCGTGCGTGTCCAGAAGATCTCGTCGCGGCGTGCATCTTTCGTGCACAGCCCCACGTGGCTGAAGCCGGTGATGCCGGCATCGCGCCCGGGAAAGTGACGCGTGCCGCTGTGGTGCGGGCCCACGACCAGGTCGATCAGGTTGCCGGTGGGGTCGCGAAACGACACACAGGCCTCGACCCGGCGCCGCTCACGCGCCGCGGCATCGCCCAGCTGGTAAGCCAGACCTTGGCGACTGAGCTCGGCAGTGGCGGCTTCGAGTTCATCGTGGGTGCGCAACTCGAACCCCACCGTGTGATCGGCCGGGTCGCCCTCGAAGTACACCAGCGTGTGATCCCGGCCGTCGCTGCGGTAGTAACGCGCACCGCCGTCGTCGCGGGCCAGCTCGAGCCCCACCACGCCACGGGCAAAACGGTCCGCTGCCGCCAGATCCCTGGTGCCAAGGCGCACATAACGGATATCCCACAGGTTGATCACGCACGATCCCGAGACGAACGGTGCCACGCGGCACCACAAGCCCAATCTAGGCGGCGGCGCGGGCAGTTGTGAAATGACAAGTTAGGATTCGTGATATGCAAAGAGCGCAAAACAGTCATGCCCGCCAGCTCGGCCCCTGGCGCTTGGTTGATTTGCAGCTGCTGGAGCTGTTCGACCGCATCCATCGCTACCGCAACGTGAGCAGCGCGTGCGCCGAGCTGGGGCTTTCGCAACCGGCGGCCAGCCGCGGCATCGGTCGCCTGCGCCACCTCTATGGGGACGCGCTGTTCGTGCGCCAGCAGCGCGGCGTGTTACCCACGCCGTTGGCGGATTGGCTCGCGCCGCAGATCGGCGCTGCACTCACTGCGTTGCGCGGCACCGTCGAGCCGCCCGCGTTCGACCCCAAGACGGCCAAGCGGGTCTTCGTCGTGGCGATGTCCGACATCGGCGAGCGCTATTTCCTGCCCCGGCTGGTGCAACGTCTCGCGATCGATGCGCCGGGCGTCACCTTGGAAGCGGTGGGGCCCGCCACCTCCGAGCTGGGCAGTGGGCTGGCCTCAGGCGCCATCGACCTCGTGGCGGGCTTCCTGCCGGCGATGGGCAAGCAGGTCCACGTGCAGCGGCTGTTTCGCGAGCGGTTCGTCTACATCGCGCGCAAGGGTCACCCGGCGTTGAATGCACCGCTCACGGCCGCCAAGCTGCGCACCTTGCCTCATGCCTTGGCGAGCCCAGTGGGCACAGGACATGCGCTCGCGGTCGAGCGGGTGCTCACGAGCGCGCGCGTGCGCGCGCCGATCGCGCTGCGCGTGCGCAGCTTCCTGAGCGTTGGGCCGATCGTGGCGGACACCGATCTGATCGCTGCCGTGCCGAGCAACCTGGCGCGGCTCGTGGCCGGCCCTCTGCGCCTGCAGCTCGTGCCACCGGTCATCCAGATTCCTGGGTTCGACGTCGAGATGGCCTGGCACCAGCGATACCACCACGATCGTGCAAACCAGTGGCTGCGTGGGTTGTTCACGACACTGTTTCGGCAGTGAAGGGGCGGTGGCCGAATGCCACCGGTCCGGGACAGGATTCCCTGCACCGACGTGTGTGCTCGATCGAACAGCTGAGCGATCTGATGGAGAGCGTCCAGCCTTCCTTCCACCGCTCCCACATCAATGCCTTCTGAGCGTCCGTGTAGTAGGTCCGCGTCCGGTACCTCATCTGCAACACTCCTTCTGCCTACGCAGTGGTCAGTGTGTTGCGTCGATCAATTGAATCCGCCCCCGAAAGCGGTCATTCATCGGCCTGGGTCCGCACGACGATGACGCGTACGACAGCCCCTTTGCACCTGCCAGTTCAGCGCGTGCGCAGGACCAAGGTGCCGAGCTCTACCGTGGTGGGTCAGGCCAGGTTGAACGGCAGCTGGCGCAGCGGCTTGCCGGTCAGCCGCGCAACCGCGTTGGCGAACGCCGGCGCCAGCGGCGGCAGGCCGGGCTCGCCCATGCCGGTGGGCGGTTCGGCGCTGGGCACGATGTGCACCGCGAATCTGGGGCATGTCGGTGATGCGCGGCACGACGAAGTCGCCGAAGTTGCTCTGCTCCACGACGCCATCCTTGAGCGTGATGGCCGCGCCGGGCAGGCACATCGACAGGCCCATGACCGCGGCGCCTTGCACCTGAGCCTCCACGCTGAGCGGGTTGACTGCGAGGTTGCAGTGCACACCGGCGGTCACGCGGTTGAGCACCGGCTTGCCGTCGCGCAGCGAAGCCTCCACCACATAGGCCACCACCGAGTCGAACGACTCGTGCACCGCCACGCCCCAGGCGCGCCCGGACGGCAGCTGCTTCTTGCCATAGCCGCTCTTGTCCACCGCCAGTTGCAGCGCGGCGCGGTGGCGCGGGTGCTTGTCTGCCGAACAGGCGCATGCGGTAGGCCACCGGGTCCTGCTTCGTCGCTCGTGCGATCTCGTCGATCAAGGTCTCCATCACGAAGGCGGTGTGGGTGGAACCCACGCTGCGCCACCACAGCACCGGCACATTCACCTTCGGGTGGTGCACGGTCAGGCGCATCGGCACCGGGTACGGCGTCGCGCATGCCCTCCGTGGCGGTGCGTCGATGCCGTTCTTCACCTCGAATTGCCCGAACACCGTGCCGGTGGTGATCGACTGGCCGACGATGACGTGATCCCACGCCAGCACGTTGCCGCGATCGTCGAAGCCGATGTGTGCGCGGTGCAGATGCATGGGGCGGTAGTAGCCGCCCTTGATGTCGTCCTCGCGGCTCCACAGCGTGCGCACCGGAGCGTTCAGGCCGGCGGCGCGGGCGGCCTTGGCGACCTCGCAGGCTTCGACCACATAGTCGCTCGAGCCCACGAAGCGCCGGCCGAAGCCGCCGCCTGCCATCTGCACGTGCATCGTCACCTGTTCGGGCTTGAGGCCCAGCACCGCTGCTGCGGCAGCAGCGTCCAAGCCGGGGCACTGGGTGCCGACCCACAACTGGGCGCGCCCGTCGGACAACTGCACGGTGCAGTTCAGCGGCTCCATCGGTGCATGGGCCAGGTACGGGAAGACGAACTCGGCTTGCAGTTGCTGCGGCGCGGTGGCCAGCGGCGCCATGTCGGCGTCGAACGCGCGCGGGCCGGGCTGGCCGGCCAGATCGCGGTACTGGGCCAGCAGGCGTTCGCTGTCCGCCTTCTCGACGTTGGCGCTGTCCCACTGCAGCTTGAGCGCGTCGCGCCCCTGCTTGGCCGGCCAGTAGCCATCGGCCACCACGGCCACGCCTTCGCCGCCACGGTCGAGCGGCACGCGCAGCACGGCCTTCACGCCCTTGATGGCGCGCGCCGCGCTGTCGTCCAGCGAAGCGAGCTTGGCGCCGAACACCGGCGGATGCGCCACCACGGCGGTCAGTTGACCGGGCAGGCGCGTGTCGATGCCGAAGTCCTGTCGCCCGCTGCTCTTGGCGCGCGCATCCAGGCGCGTGGTGGGGCGGCCGATGATCCGGAAGTCCTTGGGGTTCTTCAGCGTGACCTTCTCCGGCACGGGCAGGGCCATCGCGGCCTCGGCCAGTTCGCCGTAGCTCGCCTTGCGGCCTCCCGGGCCCAGCACCGTGCCGGCCTGCGTGCGCAGGGTGGCCACGTCCACGTTCCAGCGCGCTGCGGCCGCGGAGAGCAGCATCGCGCGGGCGCGCGCACCGAGTTCGCGGTACTGCATGAAGCTGTTCTTGATCGAGTGCGAACCGCCGGTGAGGTGGATGCCGAACAGCGGGTCGAGATAGGCCGGGTCGCTCGAGCCGTTGCGGCTGCGCACGAGGCGCCAGTCGGCGTCGAGCTCCTCGGCCAGCAGCATCGGCAGGCCGGTCTGCACGCCCTGGCCGAACTCGAGCCGGTTGATGGTGACCGTGACCTCGCCGTTCGGCGCGATCTGCACGAAGGCCGACGGCTGTTGCGTCGGCTTGAGTCCACCGACTGCAGGGTCCGTTGCTTGGGCCGTGACCACCTGCGGAAACGCGCCGAGGGCCAGGCCGCCGGCACCGGCCAGCTTGAGAAAGCTGCGGCGTGGCAACGCGGTGGCCTCGCTGGCTTGGCCGCGGGCCAGCCAGGTGCTGCAGAGCGCGCGGCATCTCGCGCTGGTCGAAGTTGGGCAGCATGGTGGCTCCTTCAGGCGAGGGTGCGGGCGGCATCGGCCACCGCGGCGCGGATGCGGGCGTAGGTGCCACAGCGGCAGATGTTGCCGGCCATGGCCGCGTCGATCTCGGCGGCGCTGGGTTGCTTGCCGCGCGGCAGCGACTTGAGGAACGCGGTCGCGCTCATGATCTGGCCGCTCTGGCAGTAGCCGCACTGGGCCACGTCGTGCTTCACCCAGGCGGCGTGCACGGCGGCGCCGACACGGTCGCTTGCCGTCGGTGGCCGCTTCGATGGTGACGATCTTCTTGCCTTCGGCCGCGGAGATCGGCGTGATGCACGAGCGGATGGCCTGCCCATCCAGGTGCACCGTGCAGGCGCCGCACAGCGCCGCGCCGCAGCCGAACTTGGTGCCGGTCATGCCGAGCGTGTCGCGCAGGGCCCAGAGGATGGGGGTGGCCGGATCGGCGTCGACCGTGTGGTCACGGCCGTTGACGTTGAGCTTGCTCATGCTTGGATCGGTCTCTTGGCTCGGTGAATCGGAGTGGCTTGTCACACAGTTTGGTCAACGACCTGCATCTGCTCCGCATTCATGCGGCCCCCGTGCACCGTGAGTTTGGCGAACGCTGTGTCGAACTCACGAAGGTCGGCAGGCGACAGCTGAACGCTGGTCGCTCCCAGGTTCTCGACCAGGTGATCGCTGTTGCGTGTGCCTGGGATGGGAACAATCCATGGCTTCTGAGCCAGCAGCCATGCCAGGGCAAGTTGAGCGGGTGTCGTGTTCTCTGCTTGTCCGCGAATCGCTTCAGCACGTCGACAACCGGTCTGTTGGCCGACAGGTTCGTCAGGAGAGAAGCGGTCGAACCCAGAGCGAAGATCGGTCTTTGGGTCGAGCCTCGTGCGGGCATCGACCTTCCCTGTTAGATAGCCCATTCCAACAGGCCCCCAGGGACGAACCCGATGCCCAGTTCTTCGCAGGTCTTGAGGACGCCGTTTCGTTCCGACGTCTCTCTCCATGAACGAGTATTCGGTCTGAACGGCCGTCACCGGCTGAACGGCATGTGCCCGGCGGATGGTCTTTGCGCTCGCCTCGGATAGGCCGAAGTGCAGCACCTTGCCCTCCTGGATGAGATCCTTGATCGCACCTGCCACGTCTTCGATCGGCACGGTGGGATCAACGCGGTGCTGGTAGTAGAGATCGATGCGATCGGTCCTCAGGCGCTTGAGCGAAGCCTCGACCACCTTCTTGATGTGCTCCGGGCGGCTGTTGAGGCCACCGGCTTCGATGTCGAAGCCGAACTTGCTAGCGATCGTCGACCTTGTCGCGGAACGGCGCGAGCGCTTCGCCGACCAGGTCTTCGTTCGTGTATGGGCCGTAGACCTCGGCCGTATCGAAGAACGTGACGCCCTTTTCGTAGGCCGTGCGAATGACCTGAATGCCCTGGTTCCGGTCCGCGGGAGGCCCGTAGTTGGCGCTGATGCTCATGCAGCCAGCACCGATTTCTGAAACTCGCAGGGTTCCGAGTGTTGCGTGTCTTCATGTCGGTGCTTTCGGTTCGATGTTGCCGCCGACGACATCGGCCGAATGGCCAGCGCCGCCCCGGCGAGGGCAACGCGGGCCAAGAAGTCGCGGCGACCTGGTCGACCCGGTCGACTGCGCTTGACTTCATGACTGTCCTGTCAGGCTTGGCTCGGCTGCATCCCAGCGAGTGGGGACTGTCTGGGCCTCGTCTCGAGGGCGAATGTAGGCACGCTGCACTGAGAAGAAAAATGCCCTCAACACTGAACACCGTATGAAGGTATTCTTCAAGACATGAGACTCAATCAGCTCGATGGACTGCTCGCCTTCTGGAAGGTGGCGAGCACCGCGGGTTCACCGCCGCCGCGGCGGCCCTCGAGGTCTCGCCCTCGGCGCTCAGTCAGGCGATCCGCCACCTGGAGGCGCGGCTCGGCGTCCGGCTGCTGAACCGAACCACGCGCAGCGTCAGCCTCACCGAGGCCGGCGAGGCCTACCTGTCGCGGATCGGGCCGGCGCTGGGCGATGTGCTGGAAGCCGGAGAACAGCTCCATGCGCTGCAGGGTCGGCCGTCGGGTGTGCTGCGCATCAATGCCGCGCGTATCTCGATCGCGATGGTGCTGCAGCCGCTGCTGGCCGGGTTCCTGAAGGCCTATCCGGACGTCCAGATCGAGCTGACCAACGACGAGGGCTATGTCGACATCGTCGAACGAGGGTTCGACGCCGGCATTCGCCTGGGTGAAAGCGTGCAGAAGGACATGGTCGCCGTGCCGCTGGGCGGCCCGGTCTCGGTAGCCATCGTCGGCTCACCCGACTACTTCAAGCGGCATCCGGCTCCACGGCACCCCTCCGACCTGGCGCAACACAACTGCGTGCGTTTCCGGTTTTCGGGCAGCGGAGCCATCCACAAGTGGGAACTGACGGTCGACGACCGCATCGTCGAATACGAGATCGGCGGCAGTCTCACGATCAGTGACTCCATGTTCTCGGTCGAGGCAGCGCTGGAAGGGATCGGTCTGGCGTACACGTTCGAGCAGCTCTCGCTTCCGCACGTTCGAGCCAAGAGGCTGAAGCGGGTGTTGAGCGACTTTTCGCCGACGTTTCCCGGGTTCTATCTGTACTACCCCAGCCGGCGGCAGCAGCCTTCCAAGCTGAAGGCCTTCGTCGACTACGCGCTGGTGCACTGGCGCACGCGCTGACGGATGCGCCCCGGTGGTGTCAAGAGCGCGCCTCCCCTTTCGCCTGTGCATTGGCTCAGCATTGGCGCTTGCTGCTGTCGGCGCGGTCTTCGCCCAAAGCGATCGCGAGAGATCGGTCGCCGCGTTCAAACAGATCGCGCAAGTGATGCGCTCGCCACGCTGCATGAACTGCCACACGGTGACGGAGTTTCCCCGCCAGGGCGACCGGGGACGCCGCCACGACCAGACGGTGATGCGCGGTGCAGATGGCAAGGGCACGCCACCCATGCAGTGTGATGCCTGCCATCAGGACAACAACTCGCCGGATGGATTCGTACCCGGAGCGCCCGAATGGCATCTGGCGCCAATCAGCATGAGTTGGGAGCAGGCGCGTGGTGACAGAGATCTGTGTGAAGGTCTGCTAGACAAGACGAGAAACGGCAATCGCGAAGCAAAGGGCATTGTCATCCATATGATCAATGACCCGCTGGTGCAATGGGCCTGGACGCCGGGTCGAGGGCGCACCTTGCCTTCGATCAGCCAGGAAGAGTTTCATGGGCTGCTGCGCCTTTGGGAGTCCACGGGTGCAGCATGCCCAGCCGGCAATTGACTCGAGATGAACGACCGCTTGTTCGGTTGCCGATGGTCTGCATAGGCGTGGCGGATTCAACCGGTCAACGCAACGGTCTGGCTGAACATCTCAGCCGGCGTCTTGAAGCGATCGCCGGCGTCGCCGCTCGAGGGGGTCGAAAGCAGGCGATGTTGACGAACTGATCACTACGCGCACCTGGTGGATCGCATGGCGATGCCGAGGGTCACGCAACTCAACTACTGAGACTGACTCCAGCGTAACTTTCGGCGTAGCTTTTGGTGGTTTGGCGAAGTTCCACCATAGAGCACGCACCGCTGCATCATCGGCGTATGGGCGGAAGTGGAGATCATGGGAGTTCGCAGAAGCGCAATTGCAGGAAAGCCACACAGCGACGGCTCTGACGGCAAGCACGACAAGAAGGGAACCTGTTCGCACACACGGGCCACGGCGCTGCATTGCGGCGAGTACCGAACTATCGCCCATTTGCCCGCGAGGTCACCGACGCCGCGCGATGGTGCAGGCGCTGGCGCCGACGGAACGGTCGTGCGGTGGCGCCACCTTGGTGAACCTGCGGCGTGTTGACCCTCGGCTCCCACTATTCCCGTCGAAACCGCGAACGGCTCTACGCGCTGGCTCGCGGCACGACGGTGAAGCCGAGATCGACGATGCGTTGGCGCACGGCGTTGCCGGCCAGCCGCTGCAGCAGCATCGCACCCGCGCGCCGGCCCATCTCGTCTGCACGCACTTGCACCGTGGTGAGCGCAGGTTCGGTGCCGGCGGCGATCGGCAGGTCGGCGAAGCCCATCACTGCCATGCCGCCGGGTACTGCGATGCGGCGGCGCTGGCACTCGAACAGCGCGCCGGCGGCCAGCATGTCGTTGGTGCAGAACACCGCTCGCGGTGGCGCGGGCGCATCGAGCAATGCGCCCATCGCGCGGCCGCCATCGAGCACCGATGATGGCGAGCGCTCCAGTGCGGTCAGCACCTCGCCCGCGCCAGCCGCCTGCGCCGCCGCGCGGAAGGATTCCAATCGCGTCGCCGAACGTTCGTCGTCGCCACCGATGAAGCCGAGCCGCCGATATCCGCGTCCGGCGAGGTAGCGTCGCTGCGGCTTCACCGGCGGCGCGATTTGAGAAGCCGACCAGCATGTCGATCGGCCGAGCGTTCAGGTCCCAAGTCTCCACCACAGGAATGCCAGCGCGCTGCAGCTTCGCTCGCACGCCGCGCGCGTGCTGCACGCCCACCAGCACAAGGCCGTCGACGCGGCGGCCCAGAAAGGCATCGATCAGCCGCGCTTCCTCGTCGTCGCGGTACCCGGTCTGCCCGAGCAGCAACTGGTAGCGCTGCGCGGCCAGCGTGGTGCGACAGGCCCTCGACGGTGTCGGAGAAGATCGAGCTGGCGATGGTCGGAACGATCGCGGCCACGATGCGGCTGCGGTTGGAGGCCAGCGTGCCAGCCGCCAGGTTGTGCACGTAGCGCAGGCGATCGATGGCGCCGTGCACCGTCGCCAGCGTGGCCGGTGCCAGCTTGCCGGGCATGTTGAGCGCGCGTGACACGGTGATCGGCGACACGCCGGCGGCGCGCGCCACGTCCTCCATGCGGACTGGGGCGTCGACTCGAGAGCTGTGGCGGCGGCTGGGCATGGGGGCAGTACCAAGGGAAGGGATTGTGTGCTTGACACGCCGCCGTTCGGCCTCGACGATGGAAATGATAGCGCTATCATTTCTGCTCGTTCCACGTCTCCGGAGTGCACATGCCCGACGCCGCCCGCGCCGCCGACCCCGACTTGATCGAGCGCTATCGCCGCGACGGCTACGTCGTCGTGCAGGGTCTGCTCGACGATGTCATGCGCCAGCGCATGAAGCAGGTGCTGGCCGAGCTGATCGAACGCGCGCGCGGCGTTGCAACGCACGACGACGTCTACGACCTCGAGCCCACGCATTCGCCGGCGCAGCCGCGCGTGCGCCGCATCAAGAAGCCGCACCTGGTGCACCCGGTGTTCGCCGACTTCATGCGCTCGCCGAAGCTGCTCGCGGTGTTGTCGGCGCTGCTGGGGCCGAGCGGCGTGCGGCTGCACGGCTCCAAGCTCAACCTGAAGGCACCGGAGTACGGCTCACCGGTGGAGTGGCATCAGGATTGGGCGTTCTATCCCCACACCAACGACGACCTGTTGGCGGTGGGTGTTTTGCTCGACGACGCCACCGATCAAAATGGTCCGCTGCTCGTGCTGCCCGGCAGCCACCGCGGGCCGACCTACGACCACCATGGCAGCGATGGCCACTTTTGTGGCGCCATCGATCCGGCGCGCACCTCTCGACTTCGGCTCCGCCGCGGCGCTCACTGCGCCCGCGGGCTCCTGCTCGTTTCACCACGTGCGGGCGGTGCACGGGTCGGCCGAGAACCGCTCGGCGCACTCGCGCAACCTGCTGCTGTACGAGTTCGCGGCTGCCGACGCGTTTCCGCTGCTCGGCGTCGGCGATTGGGACGACTTCAACCGACGCCTGTTGGTGGGCGAAGCCATCGTCGAGCCGCGCACCGTGGCGTGCCCGATCCGCATGCCGTTGCCGCCGGCGAAGAATCAGGGTTCGATCTACGAGAACCAGACCGCGCTCGGACGGCGCTATTTCGAGCAACGGGCGGGCGCGCCGCGCGCCCAGCCCACATGAAACGAACCGGAGACAAGACGATGAAGATGCTTCGTTGGTGTTTGACGATGGCGGCGCTGCTGTGCGGCGCGGCGTCCCAGGCGCAGGTGGCGCTGACGTTTGGCGGCTCCGACGCCATCGGCTCGATCCTCGACCGGCAGAACATGCGCTTCACTGCTTGCGTCAACGACAAGGCCGCCGGCAAGGTGAAGGTCAACTTCATCCAGGGTGAGCAGCTGGGCAGCGACGTGCAGGTGATCGAGCAGATGATGCAGGGCTCGGTGCAGATCTACGGCGACGTGCTCGACTGGTACGCCAACTGGGTCAAGGACTACGCGATCCTGGCCTGGGGCTTCACCTTCCGCGATGCCGATCACATGCAGAAGTTTCTCGACAGCCCCACCTATGCGGCGATGGCGGAGAAGCTGCGCAAGGAGCAAGGCCTGCGCATCCTGGCCGCAGCGCCGACGCAGCCGCGCATCCTGTTCTCGAAGAAGCCGATCGGTGCGTTGGCCGACTTGAACGGCGTGAAGATGCGCGTGCCCGAAATCAAGACCTACCTCACGCTGTGGGAGACGCTCGGCACCCGGCCATCGCGCTTGGCCTGGGGCGAGATCTACCTCGGCCTGAAGACCGGCGTCGTCGAAGCCGCCGAAGGGCCGATTTCGTCGGCCTACTCGGCCAAGTTCCATGAGGCGGCGACCCACGTGATCCGCACCGACCACCTGATGTCGTCGGCGCACATCACCGTCAACGACAAGGCTTACTCGGCACTGCCCGCCGACATGCAGAAGTTGATGAGCGACTGCGCGCAGGACGCCGTGCAGAACACGCGCCGCGCCGCGCAGCAGGAAACCGAGGAGGTGGTTCGCAAGATGGCCGCCGAAGGTGCCAAGGTCACGGCGATCGACAAGGCGCCGATCCAGCAGCGTGCCAAGGACGGCGTGGCCAAGATGGAAAAGGACGGCGCCTGGTCCGGCGGCTTGTGGGAGCAGATCCAGAAGCTCTGAGCACGAACGGCACGCCGCAACGCCGATGCTGAGCCGTTTCAAGCGCCTGCTCGACGCGATCGGCGTCGCCGAGCGCGGCATCGGCATCGCATTGATCGCCCTGATGGTGTGTGCGATCACGGTGCAGGTGTTCACGCGCTACGCGCTCGGCCGGCCGATCGCGTGGGTGGAGGAGTCGGCCACCTATGCCTTCATCTGGATGGCCTTCGTGGGTGCCAGCGTCGGTCTCAAGCAAGGTCGCCACATCCTGATCGCCACCGTGGGCGCGCATCTGCCGCCCCGCGTGGCGGCGACGCTGCGCGTGTTGGTGTGGCTGCTCGTCGGCGCCACGCTCGTGGTGTTGATCGTGCAGGGCGTCAAGGTGATGGGTGTCGAAGGGCGATCGAAGACGATCTCGCTGCCGATCGAATTGCCGCGCAGCTGGTTCTACTCGTTGCCGCTCACGCTGTCGGCCGCCTCGATGCTGCTGACGACCGTTTACCTGCTGTTCGCTGAGCTCGCAATCCTGCTCGGCCGAAGCAGCGTCGAGGTGCCACCACCCCCCGCTGGCACGAGGCGATCCCGCTGTGACGCTGCTCGTTCTGTTCGGGCTGTTCGCACTGCTGGTGATCATCGAGGTGCCGGTCGCGTTCGCGATGGGGCTGGCCTCGATCGCGACCATCACCTTCACGCAGCCGATCCCGCTATCGATCGTGGTCCAGCGCATGGGCACCGGGCTCGACAGCTTCGTGTTGATCGCCATCCCGCTGTTCGTGCTGGCCGGTCATTTGCTCAACCGGGCTGGCATCGCCGACCGCATCTTCGAGTTTGCCGCCGCGCTGGTGGGCCACATACGCGGCGGGCTGGCGCACGTGAACGTGGTCGCGAGCATGATCTTCGCCGGCATGAGCGGCGTGGCGCAGGCCGATGCGGCGGGGCTGGGCGTGGTCGAGGTCAACGCGATGCGCAAGGAGGGCTTCGACGCTTCGTTCGCCGCTGCCGTCAGCGCCGCGTCGGCCATCATCGGTCCGATCATTCCGCCGTCGGTGATCATGGTCGTGTACGCGGTGATGGTGCAGGTGTCCGTGGCCGACCTGTTCCTCGCCGGCATCCTGCCCGGCATCCTGATGGGCGGGGCGCTGATGGTGATGATCTACTGGTTGGTCAGCACCGGCCGGGTCAAGGCGCCTCCCACGCAGCGCATGTCGTACCCGCGCCTGGGCCGCACCTTCGTGCGCGCTCTGCCGGCGCTGGCCGCGCCGATCCTGCTCACCGTCGGGCTGCTCGCCGGTGTGGCCACGCCCACCGAGCTCGGCGCGCTCACCGTGGTCTATGCCGCGGCGCTCGGCTTCATTCAGCGCGAGCTGTCGCTGGAAGGACGTGATCGGCGCCATCCGCGAGACGCTGGTCACCTGCGGCGTGCTGATCTTCATCATCGCCTGCGCGGTGCCGTTCGGCTGGATCGTCGCCACCTCACAGGCGCCGATGAAGCTGGCCGCGTTCCTGACCTCGATCTCCGACAACAAGGCGGTCATCCTGATGCTGATCAACATCGCGCTGCTCGTGATCGGCTGCTTCATGGAGACGACCGCGATCCTGCTGATCGCCACGCCGACGCTGTTCCCGACCATCGTTGCGCTCGGCATCGACCCGGTGCACTTCGGCATCATCCTCGTCGTCAACCTGCTGATCGGCACCTTGACGCCGCCGTTCGGCGTGATCCTGTTCATCATGATGGACATCGCCAAGATCAGCCTGGCACAGATGGCACGTGCGGTGCTGCCGTTCTACGTGCCGCTCGTGTTCACGCTGCTGGTCATCACCTACTGGGCCGACTTCGTGCTCGCGGTGCCGCGATTCTTCGGCAAGCCGGGATGAGTGCCAGCGCATGCGATCGCCTGCTGTCGGCGTGCTGATACGCTTGTGCACGCAGGCGTGATCGCGCCTGCGAAGGAGTCCCCGATGCAAGCCCTGGTGCTGCGCACCGTCATCACCCTCGTGCTGGGCGTTCTGCCGGCGATCGGCCACGCGCAAGCGTTCCCGAACGGACCGATCAACATCGTGGTGCCGCTCGCGCCCGGCGACGCAGCCGACACCACGGTGCGCTTGCTCGCCGAGGAGATGGCCAAGGCGATGAACAGCTCGGTGGTGGTCGCCAACCGCCCGGGTGCCGGCGGCGCGATCGGGGCCAACGCCGTGGTGCAAGCGAAGAAGGATGGCCAGACCCTGCTCTTCGCGCAGAACAGCGCGCTCACCTTCCGGCCCGTGATCGCACCGCAGGAGGCGTCGTACGACCCGGCGCGCGACCTCGTGCCGCTGGGCATCTCGTCGCGCACGCCCAGCGTACTGGTGGTGCGCAGCGACGCGCCCTATCGCACGCTGGCCGAGCTGATCGAACACGCCAAGAAGGAACCCGGCCGCATCCGTATCGGTCACCCGGGCCCGGGCTCGGTGGGCGACTTCTGCATCCAGCTGATCAACGCGCTCACCGGTGCCCAACTGCTCGCCGTGCCCTATGCCGGCGCCGCACCTTCGGTGACGGCGCTGCGCGGCGAACACATCGAGGGCGTGGTGCTCGCGCTCGGCGCGCTCAGCGCGCACATCAAGGCCGGCACGTTCCGTCCCCTCGTCTCGTCGAGCCGCGTGGCCGAGCTGCCCGAACTGCGCACGATGCGCGAGCTCGGCCACGCGGAAGAGCTGTTCGGCATCTGGTTCGGCTTTCTCGCACCGGTCGGCATCCCCGACGACGCGCGCAAGGTGCTCGTGGGTGCGATCGAGCAGGCCATCAAGTCCCCAGCCGTTGCCACGCGGCTGGCGCCGCTGGGCATCGTGCAGAGCTACGCGACTCCCGAGCAGCAGATCATCGAGACGCGCGACGAACTCAAGCGCGTGAGCGACCTGGCGAAGAAGACCGGCCTCGTCAAGTGAGGCCGATCGCGGCACGCGCCGCCGGCACCACGTCGTAGCTGTACAGCTGCTTGCGGAACTCGGCGTGCGCCACGAGTTGCGCGTCGCGCGCCTTCAGGTCCGTCACTTCGGAATCGACACGCAGGCCGTTGACCCGCGCGCCGTGCTGGATCTCGGCCACGCGCGCGCGGCGCAAGCGCTCATAAGCCTGCAGCGCGGCGGGAACGCGTGCGGCATCGGTCTGCGCGAGGAGGGTGGCCAGCGCCATGCCATCTTCCACCGACTGGTTGGCGCCTTGGCCGAGATGCGGCAGCATCGGATGCGCCGCGTCGCCCAACAACGTGAGCCGCCCGTGGCTCCACGTGGGCAGCGGCTCGCGGTCGTACAGCGCCCAGCGGAAGGTGCGGTCCACCTGCGCGAGCACATCGCCGATGCGTGGGTCCCAGCCATCGAAAGCCTGGCGCAGCTCCTGCGGGTCGCCCGGCGCGGACCACGACTCTTTCATCTCTTCGTCGGTCGGCACGAAGCCGACGTAGTTCACCATCGTGCCGTGCCGCACCGGAAACACGAGAAAGTGCTTCGACGGGCCGGCCCACATCAGCCAGCGGTCCATCGGCCAGCTGGGCAAGCGCTCGGCGGACACCAGACCGCGATACGAGATCTTGCCGTGGAAGACCGGCCTCGACGGCGGCACCACGTGCGCCTGCAGCACCGAATGGATGCCGTCGGCAGCCACCACCACGTGAGCCTCGGCGCTGGCGCCGTTGGCGAACGTGACGCGCGCCGAGGCCTCGTCTTGCTCGAACCCGACGGCGCGGTGGCCGGTGTGGACGGTGCCCTCGGGCAGCCCGGCGGCGAGCAAGTTGACGAAGTCCGCACGGTGCATGCCGAACACGGCGTTCCATCCGGCCGCATCGGTCACCTGCACCGGCGCGATCGGCGTGCCGTCGTGGCGGAGGTAGTGCGAACCGGTGCCGACGCGCGCGCCCCATCGCTCCACGGCGGCGCCAAGGCCCACGCGCTCGAGTTGGCGCACTGCGTTCGGCGTGACGAACACGCCCGCGCCCACCTCGCCGAGCGCCGGCGCCTGCTCGTAAACGGACACCTGAAGTCCGTGCGCGATGAGCGCATTGGCGGCGAACAATCCACCGATACCGCCGCCGACGATGACGACCTTGGGTCGCAATGTCATACAGGACGCCTAGAGCAGTGGCACGTCCTCGAGCCTGAAGGCTTGCGGAAGGCCGCCGCCTTGATTGACGATCGTCGTGCCGTCGGCGGATACCTGGACCCCGTGGCCGATGATGAATCCAATCACCACATTGACCTTGACACCACCACGAAGCGCGGCGATCACTTCGGCCACTTCTGCCTTGAAGCAGACCGTGTACGGCTTCTTCCGGCACCAGCCCACGTGGGTGATGGCGCCAGCGGCATCGCGGCGAACACTCTCGATCAGGTAGACGTCGCCCAAGCCGGCTCGCCTCACTCTCTGGCTCCGCCGCCCCCCCAGCGAAACCATCCATTCCCCGGAGGCGATTCTGCTCTCAGATCGCGACTGGGCGCACCAGTCGCGACAGAAAAGGCGACGCCTTGCGCGTCCAGTGCAGTGCGGCTAGGGCCTGTGCTCAGCGTTCGCCGTCCCGCCTGCGCTCGCGCAAGCCGAGCGCCATCGCGCTGCAAGGATTGCCGCTCTTCCTTGACTCAGCTTGCCGATCGGCACAGGACTGGCCGATCCAGCGGCTCAAGTGGCAGCGACCTGCGGCTCTGCCGACTCGCGATTCACGTGCAGCATGAAGAACCGCATCATTTCGCGTGAGGCATCGGGCCCGTGCGGCTCGGCGAACGAGCCCGCGCTGCTGCCACCGAACCAGGCATGTCCACCCCCCTGCACGGTCCATTGCTCCACCACCGGCAGCCCATCGCGATCCACGTGCGTGGTGCGCGTGCAGCGGCGGCCGTTGGCCACGCGTTGTTCCACCTGCCTGGTCAGCGGGCCGCGTTCCGACACCCACTTCGACACCGCTTGCTGAACGATCGCAGCGCCGTTCTTGGGAACCACCGTGGCGTCGGCCTCGCCGTGGAACACGATGGTCGGAACCGCGCGCGACGCAGCCGGCGTGCGCGCGCGCGGCCCGACAGATGATGCGGCGGCTTGCGCTGCGCCGTGCATGGCTGCGAACGCCGAGGCCACGTCGTGCGCAGCGCCGTGCGGCAAGCCCGAATGCGCAGCCACTGCCGCAAAGACGTCAGGGTGGGTGTCACCGAGGATCACCGCCATCGCCGCGCCGGCCGAGAGTCCGGCGACAAACACGCAGCGCTCGTCGACCCGATAGGCTTTGCCGATCTCGCGCACGATGCCGACGATGATCGACGGTTCGGCGCCGGCGCGGGCTTGGTGCTGCGGCTCAAACCAGTTCCAGCAGTTCGACCCGTTCGCCTTGGTTGACTGCGCCGGGTAGGCCACGAGGAAACCTTGTTCCTCCGCCACTTGATTGATGCGCGTGCCTGTGGCGAAGTCGTCGGGGTTCTGCTTGCAGCCGTGCAACATCACCACCAGCGGCATCGGCGCGCCGCCGCCGTATGAGGACGGGACGTACAGCTTGTAGGCCCGGCTGCCGAGCGGGCTCGAGTACACGAAGCTCACAAATTGCCCGCGCTGCACCGACGGCGGGTTCACCTCGCTGGGTTCGACGGTGGCTCCTTCGTCCACCCACTGCGCATCGATGTCGATGGTGTCGACATCGTTGGCCTTAGCGCTGGCGTCGGCGCCCGCAGCATTGGGGTGCTGGGCGATGCGCGCCGCTTCGAGGGCCTTGCGGATGGTCTCGACCACTGCATTGGCGGACCCGGTGCGGGTGTTCAAGCCCGCCGCGGTGAGCGCCTGTTCGATCGTGTTCGAGAGGTTGTGGAGGGACATCGGAACTCCTTTGTTGCAGTGCAGCATACAGAGCTTCGATGCCCTTACTGGCAACGTGAAAGCAAACGGCCCGCATGCGCGGGCCGTTGGCGGTATCCACGGCGCCTCGCGGCGCGTCAGATCACCACTGATCGGAACGCACCAGCGGCGACCAGTTGCCGTCGCGGCGCTGGTACACCGTGATGGCGCCGTAGAGCTGTTCGCCGTTGGCATTGAAGCGCAGCGTGCCGGTGACCGGCGCGATCGCGTCGATGGTGCGCAGCTTGGCGCGCAGCGCTTCCTTGTCGGCGTTGCCGTTGGCACGCAGCGTGTGCGCCAGCACGTAGATCGCGTCGTACGCGTAGTGCGCCGCCCACACCGGATCGGCCTTGTACGTGGTGCGGAACTTGGACAGGAACTCCGGGCCGGCGGTGAACTCGCGCGGCTCGGCCGAACTGATGGTGCTGTACAGCTTGGTCACGTCGGCCGGGGCCTTGGCGACCTTGCTGGTCTTGCCCGTGCTGGTGGCGATCACCGGCACCTCGGACAGGCCGGCGGCCTTCATTTGCGCCAGCAGCGGCAGCAGCTGGTGGTCGCGCAGCGCCGCGATCATCACGTCGGGCGGAGAGGCCTTCAGCTTGGCGACGAAGGCGGCGAAATCGGTGGTCTTCAGATCGACCGACTCGGTGACCGAGAGGCTCTTCTTCGCCTTTGTCAGCTCGGCGGCGACGTCGGTCTTCATCGGATTGCCGTAGGCCGAGTTCTCATGAATCATCGCCACCGACTTGGCGCGCAGGGTCTCGGCGGCATAGCTGGCGACCGCCTTGGCCTGCATCGCATCGTTGGCGACCAGGCGGAAGGTGTTGCCCTCTCCCAGCTTGGTGAGCTCGGCGGCCGACGAGGTGAACAGCTGCACCACGTTGCCTTGCTTGTAGATCGGGATCGTCTGCTCGGTGATCTCGGAGCTCAGGTGGCCGAGCACCGCGAACACCTTCTGGTCGACCAGGTCCTGAGCCACCCTCTTCGCGGTTTCCGGATCGGCCTTGTCATCCACCGACACGAGTTCCAGTGTCACCGCCTTGCCGGCAATCTTGAAGCCGGCCAGGTTGATCTCGTCCACCGCCAACTTGGCGCCGTCGAGCAGGTCCTTGCCGCGGCCGGCCTGCGGGCCCGACAGCGGCTGCGCGACGGCGATCGTCAACGTGTCGGGGATCTTCGGCCCGCACGCGGTGAGGGCGGCTGCCGCTGCCAGAACGAACAACGAGTTCAGCGGTGTGCGCAAGGTCTTCATGCTGTCTCCGGAGGGGCGCCCGAAGGTGCCGCGAGGGATTCCGGCTGCAATCTATTTGTCGTGGCGCAAACGCAGATGGCACAACATCACATGTGAGCACCTGCCTGGGGCAGCGGGCGCGGCGCGCGTGATGGACTGCGCGCTGCTGCACCGTGCGCCGGAGGACTGCTTGGCGTTCAGGGCCAACGGGTCATCTCGGCGGTGACCGTCGGCTCCATCGGCGCGCGGCCGCTCGGGTCGACCCAATCGCGGTAGTGCGGCAGTTCGCCGAGTCCGTTGTCGATCTTCATGCCATGCGTCGCTTGCGCATGGCCCGCATCGATCGACGCGCAGGCGCTCAATGACGCGACACCGATCGCCAGGGCGATCACCTTCAGGGTTCTGCCAAACGATTTCATGGTCACTCCAGTCATCGATCGGGTCGGGCGGTTCGAACAGCGCGCTTCAACGCGTGTCAGGCTCGACCATGCGGCGACTTTATGGAGCGAGCGCATCGCGTGCACTGCACGAGTTCACAACGGCGCAGATGCGTTTTGTCACGACCGTTCGACGGCTCGTGACCCACTGCGCGCTTGGCGATGCGTCACCCCGCAGCCGCGGGGGACGCGAGGAATCACGCGCTCGGCTTGGCGGCGCGGCGCGACAGGGTCTTGCGCGCGGTCGGCACGGGCGTTTCTGTGGGCTGGGCCTCGGCTGCCGCGGTACCGCCCTTGGTGAACGGGGCCAGAAGGTGCACCAGCTGGCCGTAGATCTTGGGGTTGCCGGCAACGATTTCGCGTTTGTGCAGGAAGTCGGGTTCGCCGGTGAAGTTGCCGATCAGCCCGCCGGCCTCGGTGATGATCAACGACCCGGCCGCCACGTCCCATGGGTTCAAGCCGGTCTCGAAGAAGCCGTCGTACCAGCCTGCGGCCACGTAGCACAGGTCGAGCGCGGCCGCGCCTGGGCGGCGAACGCCGGCACACCTTTGCATCACCGACTGCATCATCTGCATGTAGCGCTCGAAGTTGTCGCCGCGGCGGAACGGGAACCCGGTGCCGATCAGCGCGTCGCCGAGCGCGGTGCGCTTGCTGACGCGCAGCCGGCGGTCGTTCAGGAACGCGCCACGGCCACGCGAAGAGAAGAACAGGTCGTTGCGCGCCGGGTCGTACACCACTGCCTGCTGCACCACGTTGCGATGCGCCAACCCGATCGACACGGCATAGATCGGCAGGCCGTGCAGGAAATTGGTGGTGCCGTCGAGCGGATCGATGATCCACTGGTATTCGCTCGTGCGGTTGCCGTGGGTGGAGCCCGACTCCTCGGCGAGGATGCCGTGATCGGGGTAGGCCTGCAGCAACGTTTCGATCACCACCGCCTCGGCCGCACGGTCGACCTCGCTGACGAAATCGTTCGGGCCCTTGACGCTGATCTTCAGCAGGTCGACGTCGAGCGCGGCGCGGTTGATGATCGCGCCCGCCGCGCGCGCCGCCTTGATGGCCACATTGAGCATGGGATGGAGCGACTGCGACATGGGCGGCTTTGGTTAGGGGAAGGGACGGGCACAGCGCCTGATGCGGCTGCGGCGACAATCTTGAGGTGCGTCGCTTGACGACGCGGCAGCAATTTTATCTGCGCAGCGCGATGGCCTCGACCGATTCCCCTTCACACGACGAACGCACACGGTTCGTCTTGATGCACGCGAGCCATGCCGGCAACGTGGGCGCGGCGGCCCGTGCGATCAAGGTGATGGGTTTCCACGACCTCGTGCTGGTGGCACCGCGCGATCCCGATGTGTTGCAGCAGCCGCAGTCGCTTGCCATGGCCAGTGGCGCCGATGACGTGCTGGCGCGCGCCCGCGTCGTGGAGCGCTTCGACGAGGCACTCGAGGGCATGCAGTTCGTTTGCGCCACCGCGATGACGCCACGCGACTTCGGACCGCCGGCATTTGCACCGCGCGCACGCCTGCCCGCGTTGGCCGGCGAGGGACTGGCGGTGGCGTTCGTGTTCGGTGGCGAGCGTTTCGGCATGGCCAACGACGATGTGTACCGCTGCCACGCGTGCTTGAGCATCCCCACCAGTCCCGGCTATGGCTCGCTCAACCTGGCGCAGGCCGTGCAGGTGGTGGCCTACGAATGGCGGCAGGCGCTCGGCGGCTTCGACGTGCGCGAGCGCACGCCGCAACCCGACCTGGCCGACGCGGCCGAGGTGCAGGCGGCACTCGCACATTGGGAAGAGGTGCTGCGGGAGATCGGCTTTCTCGACCCCGAGGCTCCGAAGCGGTTGATGCCGCGCCTCAACCAGTTGTTGAACCGCGCGCAGCTGCGCCGTGAGGAGTTGCACATCCTGCGTGGCATTGCGCGCGCCGCGGGGCGCAGGCGGGGTTGAATCCCTGCGCAATCCAGGGCCTGATCGGCCCGCATACACTGGCGCGGCTTCGTACGCGGCCCTTCAGCCTCGAAGAAAGTCACCATCATGTTCGACCGTTTGCGCGAGGACATCGCCTGCATCCGCGAGCGCGATCCGGCAGCCCGTTCGACATGGGAGGTACTGACCTGTTACCCCGGCCTGCACGCGCTGGTGTTGCACCGTTGGGCGCACGGCGCCTGGATGCGTGACTGGAAGTGGCTGGGGCGCTTCATCTCGCATGTCAGTCGCGGGCTCACCGGCATCGAGATTCACCCGGGTGCCGAGGTCGGCCGCCGTGTCTTCATCGACCACGGCATGGGTGTCGTGATCGGCGAGACCGCAGTGGTCGGCGACGAGTGCACGATCTACCAAGGCGTGACGCTGGGCGGTACCTCGCTGGCTCCGGGCACCAAGCGCCACCCCACGCTCGGGCGTGGCGTGATCGTGAGCGCCGGCGCCAAGGTGCTGGGTGGATTCACCGTGGGCGACGGCGCGCGTGTCGGGGCCAATTCGGTCCTGCTGCAGCCGGTGCCGGTGGGTGCGACCGCGGTCGGCATCCCGGCGCGCATCGTCATCAAGGATCGCGACGCGCAGCGCGAACAGGTCGCCGCGAAGATGGGTTTCTCGGCCTATGGCGTGACGCAGGGCGACGACCCGGTCGCGCAGGCGATGAAAGGCCTGATCGACAACGCCGCCGGCCACGAGCACCAGATCGCACTGCTGTGGCAGGCGATCGAAAAGCTGTCTGCGCGTGCACGCGAACTGCCGGATGTGGACTGCGTGCCGCAGGATGCACAGACCACCGAGACCTTCGACGCCGCGGCCTTGAACCGGCTGGTCAAGTAGCGGCTGGGCGCGCCGGGCGGATGGCGGCCTTGGGCCGCCACGCCGCGCACACGTCGGGATCGGTCTCGATGTAGGGACCGCCGATCAAGTCGATGCAATAGGGCACTGCGGCGAAGATGCCGGGCACGGGTGGCGCCGATTTGGGCAAGCCCTCGAGCGTTTCGGCGATCGATTTCGGCTGGCCCGGCAGGTTGATGATCAGCGACTTGCCACGGATCACCGCCACCTGGCGCGACAGGATGGCAGTGGGCACGAAGCGCAACGACACCTGCCGCATCTGCTCACCGAAGCCAGGCATCTCCTTGTCCGCCACTGCGAGCGTGGCCTCGGGTGTGACGTCGCGCGGCGCCGGACCCGTGCCGCCGGTGGTGAGAACAAGGTCGCAGCGCACCTGATCGACCAACTCGCGCAGCGTGTCGCTGATGCGCCCCTGTTCGTCGGGGATCAGGCGCGTCTCCCACTGCACCGGGTTGCGCAGCGCACGCTGCAGCCACTCTTGCAGCGCCGGCAGGCCCTTGTCCTGGTACACGCCGGAGGACGCGCGGTCGCTGACCGAGACCAGGCCGATGCGCACGGGATCGAATTCACTCATGGTCGTTGGCTCTGTTCGACGAAGGGTTTGACGAACTGGAACAGGTCGCGCCAGCCGCGGCCATGGCGCTGGCCCGTGGCAGCGGACTCATCACGGCGCGCGGCACGCACCAGTGCGCGCAAGCGCTGCAGGTCGCTGTCGGGAAACGCCTGCGCCCAGCGTGTGATCGCGTCGTCGTCGCGAACGAGTTCCATGCGCCAGCGCTCTGCCTCGTGCAGCCGCAGCGAATCGACCGCCGAGCCCAGCGCGAATGCATCGACCGCCGCGCGCAGCGGTTCGGGGTCCACGCCGCGCATCAGCTTGCCCACGTACTGCATCTGGCGTCGCCGGCCTTCGTGCGATCGCGTGCGCTTGAACTCGATGATGGCTTCGAGCAGGCGATCGGGCAGATCGATGGCCTTCAGGCGCTCGCTCGGCAGCTCGGCCAACGCTTGGCCCAGTTGCTGCAGCTCGAGCATCTGCTGCTTCAGCTGCGTCTTGCTCGGACCTTGCAGCGTGTCGTCGTCGATCGCGGGACGAGACTTGATCATGGGGAAGGTGTGCAATGCCGGGCGCTCGGGCGGGGTCGTTATGATAGTTGCGCCTCCTGTACAACGATCGTTCCACCCATCAGCGTCCATGACCACGGCCACCACCGCGCAAGGGTTTGCGTACTCACGCGAGCAGTTCCAGACCCTGGTCGAAGACGTGTTGCAGCATGCGCGCACGCTCGGTGCCAGCGAGGCCGCGGTCGAAGTGTCGGAAGGCGTGCGGCCTGTCGGTGTCGGTGCGCAAGGGGTCGCTGGAGAACGTCGAGCGCAACCGCGACAAGTCGCTGGGCGTCACGCTGTTCGTCGGCCAGCGGCGCGGCAATGCGAGCAGCTCCGATTTCTCGCGATCCGCGGTCGAGCAGACGGTGCGCGCCGCCTACGACATCGCGCGCTTCACGGCCGAGGATCCGGTGGCCGGCCTGCCGGAGGCCGATGACCTCGCCACGCCGCAGGAGGCTGCGCGCGAGCTCGAACCTGTTCCATCCATGGGCGCTCGACGCCGACGCTGCGGTCGAACTCGCGCTGTCGCTGCGAGGCCGCCGCGTTCGCCACCGACCGGCAGATCACCAACTCCGAGGGTGCCGGCGTGTCGGCGCAGCAATCGCACTTCTGGGCCGGCAACAGCCGCGGCTTCCGCGGCGGCTATGCGAGCTCGCGGCACTCGCATCTCGGTGGCGCCGATTGCGGGGCGAGGTGCCGGCATGCAGCGCGACGCGTGGTACAGCTCGATGCGCGACGCAGGCGAGCTGTCGTCGCCGGAGGAAGTGGGGCGCTATGCGGCCGAGCGCGCACTGTCGCGCCTGCGCTCGCGCAAGGTCCAGACCTGCGAAGCGCCGGTGTTGTTCGAGTCGCCGTTGGTGGCCGGGCTGGTGGGCAGCCTGGTGCAAGCGATCAGCGGCGGTGCGCTGTACCGCAAGGCCAGCTTTCTGGTAGACAGCCTCGGCCAGCCGGTGATGGCGCCGCATCTCGACCTCGACGAGGATCCGCATCAGCCCAAAGGCAAGGCAGCGCACCGTTCGACGACGAGGGCGTGCGCACGAGCAAGCGCCGCGTGGTCGATGGCGGCGTGGTGCAGGGTTACTTCCTGTCGAGCTACTCGGCGCGCAAGTTGGGCATGCGCACCACCGGGCACGCCGGCGGCTCGCAGAACCTGCGGCTGACCAGCCGGCTGACGCAAACCATGCGACGACCTCGACGCAATGCTGCGCAAGCTCGATCGCGGCCTGTTCGTCACCGAGTTGATGGGCCAGGGACTCAACTCGTGACTGGCGACTACTCGCGTGGCGCCGCTGGTTTCTGGGTCGAGAGGGGGCGCATCGCGTATCCGGTGCAGGAGGTCACGATCGCCAGCAACCTGCGCGCCATGCTGAGTGGCGTCGTCGCGCTCGGCGCCGACGAGTACACCGGCGGTGGCAAGACCACCGGCTCGATGCTGTTGGCGCGCATGACCGTCGCCGGCGCCTGAACGGCGTCCGAGGCCCGGTCTTCGGTGCCGGGGTAAATCCCGGTCGGCGGCAATGACCGCACTTCTAGAATCGCGCGCATGCGTGGTCTCACACGCTGTGGCTTCACACATCTACGACACAGGAGATCATCCATGGAACGTCGTTCCTTCGTTCGCAGTGCCGGCATCGCTGGCGTGCTCGCCGCGGGCATTGCACCGGCCATCGTGCATGCGCAGGCCAACGTCCGCTGGCGACTGACGTCCAGTTTTCCGAAATCGCTGGACACCCTGTTCGGCATGAACGACGTGTTCGCCAAGAAGATGAGCGAGATGTCGGGGGGCAAGTTCGTCGTCACCACCCATGCGCCGGGCGAGCTGGTGCCGGCGCTGGGCACGATCGACGCCGTGCAGCAGGGCACCGTCGAGGCGGCGAACACCGCGCCGTACTACTACTTCGGCAAGGACGAGACCTTCGCGCTTGCCTGCGCCATCCCGTTCGGCCTCAACGCGCGCCAGATCACGGCCTGGTACTACGAGGGCAACGGCCTGAAGCTGATGCGCGAGTTCTATCGCGGCTACAACATCGTCAACTTCCCGATGGGCAACACCGGGGCGCAGATGGGTGGCTGGTTCCGCAAGGAAATCAAGTCGCTGGCCGACTTCAAGGGGACCAAGTTCCGCGTCGGCGGCTTCGGCGGCAAGGTGGTCGAGCGCATCGGCGGCGTGCCGCAGAACATCCCCGGCGGCGAGATCTACCAGGCGCTGGAGAAGGGCACGATCGACGCCGCCGAGTGGGTGGGGCCATACGACGACCAGAAGCTGGGTTTCTACAAGGTGGCCCGAACTACGCCTATCCCGGTTGGTGGGAAGGTGGCCCGCAGATCGAACTGCACGTGAACAACAAGGCCTACGACGCGTTGTCGCCCGAGTACAAGGCGATGGTCGAAGCGCGCGTGCGCCTTCTGCCACCTCGACATCGTCGGCAAGTACGATGCCAGGAACACTGCGGCGCTCAAGCAGCTGGTGTCGGCGGGCGCCAAGCTGTTCCCGTTCCCGAAGGACATGATGGATGCGGCTTTCAAGGAGGCGATGGCGCTGTACAGCGAGATCAGCGCCAAGAACGCCGCCTGGAAGAAGGTGTACGACGACTATTCGGACTTCCGCCGCGACGTCAACCTGTGGTTCCGCTTCACCGAAGCGACGTTCGACGACTTCATGCAGCGCCAGAAGCTGTGACGCCGCGCCGGCGCGTTGCCGGTGTCAGCTGACGACAAGGGCCTCGCGATGCGAGGCCCTTGTTCTTGGTACCGATTCAGGGCTTCTTGCCTTCGCCCTCGCGACTTGATCGCGTCCATCAAGCCCTTCATCTTGTCGTCGCCGTCTTCGTTCTTCGGCGCAGACAGCGGATCGGACGATGGTGCGGACCCGCCGGGCGCTGCACCGGGCAGAGACGGTGACTCCACTGGCGGTCGGCCCGGCATCGTCATCTCCTGCAGCGCCTTGTCGGCGTCGATCTTCTCGCCTTCGACGATGCTGCCGACCACCAGGTGCGGGAACGCGATGATCGAGGCCACCATGATCAGCTGCAGCACGATGAAAGCGATCGAACCCTTGTAGATCTGCGCGGTGGTCACGGCGGGGATCGTGGCGCCGGTGATGCGGTCTTTGTAGTCGCTCTTGGCCGCCACGCTGCGCAGGTAGAACAGCGCGAAGCCGAACGGCGGCGTGAGGAACGAGGTCTGCAGGTTCATCGCGATGATCACGCCGAACCAGACCATCACCGCGTCGATCGGCACGCCCGGCAGACAGGCCCGGCAGCAGCTTCTCGGCCACCGGCATCAGCATCGGGATCACGATGAAGGCGATCTCGAAGAAGTCGATGAAGCAGCCGAGGATGAACACCAGGATGTTCACGACGATCAGGAAGCCGAGCGCGCCGCCCGGCAGTTGTCGAACAGGTGCTCGACCCAGATGTGGCCATCGGCGGCATTGAAGGTGAAGCTGAAGACCGTCGAGCCGATCAGGATGAACATCACGAAGGTCGACAGCTTGGCGGTGTTGTCCAGCGCCTGCTTCATCAGCCTGATGCTCAGGCGCCGGCGCGACACCGCCATGACCAGCGCGCCCAGTCGCGCCCATCGCGCCGCCTTCGGTGGGCGTGGCCACGCCGAGGAAGATGGTGCCCAGCACGAGGAAGATCAGCACCAGCGGCGGGATCAGCACGAAGGTCACCTGCTGCGGCCAGCTTGGACAGCAGGCCCATTCGCGTGACGCGATTGATCAGTGCCAGCGCCAGCGCCAGCAGCGAGGCCACCGTCATCGCCATGATCAACACCTCGTCGCCCGGGCGACGGCGAGGTGCGCTGGGTGGCCCACACCATGAAGCGGTGGTGCACGTGCGTCCACAGATAGGCCGGCGACGGCGCAGATCGCCAGCAACACCAGCAGCGAGCGGTGCCCGCTGGCGCCGCTGGGCTCGCGGTAGATGCGGGCCTCGGGCGGCAGCGCCGGCACCCAGGACGGTCTGATGAACGCGACGAGCGCGATGAACAACAGGTACAGGCCCACCAGCAGCACGCCCGGCAGCAGCGCGCCGGCGTACATGTCGCCCACCGAACGGCCCATCTGGTCGGCCAGCACGATCAGCACCAGTGACGGTGGAATCGCCTGCGCCAGCGTGCCCGCTGGCGGTGATGGTGCCGGTGGCGATGGTGCGGTTGTAGCCGTAGCGCAGCATGATGGGCAGCGAGATCAGGCCCATCGAGATCACCGCCGCTGCCACCACGCCGGTGGTGGCCGCGAGCAGCGCGCCGACCAGGATCACGGCGACCGCGACGCCGCCGCGCACCGGGCCGAACACCTGGCCCACGGTCTCGAGCAGGTCCTCGGCCATGCCGGAGCGCTCGAGGATGATGCCCATGAAGGTGAAGAACGGAATCGCGAGCAGCGTGTCGTTGCTCATGATGCTGAACACGCGCTGCGGCAGCGCGCCGAACAGCGTGGGCTGGAACAGCCCGACCGATATGCCGATGTAGCCGAACAGCAGGCCGGTGGCGGCCAGGCCAAAGGCGACCGGGATGCCGGTCAGCAGGAAGAACAGCAGGCCGCAGAACAGCAGCGGCACGAAGTTCTGTGCGACGAAGGCGCTCATGTCACTTGGCCTTTCCGGCGGCCAGCGCCTGTTCGTGCTTCGCTGCTTCGGCCGCAAGCTCCTCGGCCAGCAACTCCTCGTCGGACTTGTCGTGCTCGACCGCTGAAGGGTTCGCTGCCGATGGCCGGTGAGGTACGCAAGGCGCTTGATCAACTCGGACAGCGCCTGGGTCAACAGAATCACGAAACCGAGCGGGACCAGCCCGAGCACGGGCCAGCGGATCAGGCCGCCGGCGTTCTGGCTCATCTCACCGACTGACTATGCGCGGTAGAACAGCGGCCAGCCGAGGTCGATCATGATGAGCGACAGCGGGATGGTGAACACCACGATGCCGATGGCGTCGATGATCGCGTTGGTCCGCTTGGACAAGCTTGCTCGACACGAAATCGATGCGCACGTGGCCGTTCTTCAGCATCACGTAGCCGACGCCGAGCATGAACACGCCGGCGAACAGGTACCACTGGATCTCCAGCAAGGCGTTGGAGCCGAGGTTGAACGCCTTGCGCACGATGGCGTTGCCGGCGCTGATCAACACGGCAGCGAGCACCAGCCACATCGTCACCTTGCCGATCCACTCGTTGACCGCGTCGATCAGCCGCGACAGTCGCAGCAGTGCACCCACCCGTCCCTCCAGCACCGCCGATCCACATGCCGCGGCGCACCGATTCTAGGAAGCACGGGACTGCTGTCGGACGGGTGTTGTCCCGCAAGTCCAGGCCCGTCGGGGCGCGGCAGCCTCGACCCCGGGCGTTTTAGGCGCGGCTGTGGGACGCTGCCACGTACAGGCTGGCTGGAACGCGCGCCGCTGCGGCAGAACATGAGCATCGGGCGCGGCAGCTCATCGATCAGCCGCGCCATCGCGGCGATCTCTTCAGGCGTCTGGAAACTGCTGTTCACGGGCAGGTAGCGGTACTCCAACCCGGCCGCGCGGGCCGCGGCTTCGATGCTCGCATTCGTGGGCTGGTGCGGGCCTTCCTCGAAGTCGGGCCGGTTGTTCACCACGCTGCGAAAGCCCGCGCGCGCGGCCTCGGCCATCGACTCCGGCGACAACTGCGGCGCGACGCACACGTCGGCGGCGATCGGGCGCACCGGCAACTGCGGACTGTTCATCGTTTCCCCCATTCACTTGGCCAGAGCTTGCTTCACGGCCGCCGACACCATGCGCCATGTCGGCTTTGCCGGCCAACTGCGCCTTGGCTGCGCCCATCACCTTGCCCATGTCGCCCGGACCGGCGGCACCGGTCTGCGCGACGATGCGCGCCACCTCGGCGGCGATTTGCGCGGCCGAAGTCGTTGCGGCAGGTAGGCCTCGAGCACCTGCGATCTCGGCGGTCTCCTTGTTCACCAAGTCGGTGCGACCGGCCTGCGAGAAGGCGGCCACCGAGTCCTTGCGCTGCTTGATCAGCTTGTCGACGATGCCGATGACCTGCCGCGTCGTCCAGCGCGATGCGCTCGTCGACTTCCTTCTGCTTGCATGCGGCCAGCAGCATGCGGATGGTCAACAGACGGTCGGCCTGCTTGGCGCGCATGGCGTCCTTCATGTCTTCGGTGATGCGGTCTTTCAAACTCATCGACGCCTCTCAAAACAAAAGCCCGCTGCGGCTTGCTCACCGCGCGGGCTCGGGCTGCTGGTAGCCGGCTCGAGCGCCGGCGGGTCTCAGTACAGCTTCTTCGGCAGCTGCATGCTGCGCACGCGCTTGAAGTGGCGCTTGACCGCTGCAGCCTTCTTGCGCTTGCGCTCGGCGGTGGGCTTTTCGTAGAACTCGCGGGCGCGCAACTCGGTGAGCAGGCCCAGCTTCTCGATCGTGCGCTTGAAGCGGCGCAGGGCCACATCGAACGGCTCGTTTTCCTTGACGCGAATGGTTGTCATGAAGGCTTCAGAAGTTTCCTTGGCGGTGCCGGGCTCCGACGGTCGGTCGGTGCATGCTGCGCGACGCGGCCAGTACGGACGGCCCGCAGCGGGCTGCCGGTTTGGCAAAGAGGCCGATTCTAGCCCGTTTTGCCGACCAAACGCCGGGCTCGCTCACCCGGACGGCAGTACGGCGGATGACAGGCGCGCCACGGCCGTCAAGAGCAATTCGATCTGCCGCGCGATCGGTGTGGGCACGGGATGCTCGCCGCGCAAGGTGGCCTCGATCCACGCCGCGGTGGTGGCCGGGTCGATGGCCGTCGGCAACTCGGGCAAGGTGGCGAGCGACCCCGGCTCCGGTTCGCTCGCCAGGTCGGCCTGGCGGATCCCGCCCAGCCAGATCTGCTGGCGCGGCAGGCGGCGCGGGTCGGCGACCGCCTCGCCCTCGGTGCCGCGCAGCAACCCCATGTGGGCATGCGCGCGTTCGGCGTAGCCAGCCATCAGTTGACCGAACTCGGGGTGGGTGTGGCTCAGCAGGCGAAGGCAAGGAGCCCCGCGCACCGGGTCGAGCATCTTGGCAATCGTGTGGCCGCTGTTGCGCAGCCCGATCGTTCGCCGCACCTGCAACAGGCGCTCGAGCGGTGGCGAGAGCAGCGGCGTGGGCACAAATGCGCACCCGTGACGCGCCCATGCGGCTTGCACGGCGTCGAGCGACGCCACGGGCTCTTGACCGAGTGCTTGAAACACCTGGGCGGTGGTCACGCGGTCCGGATCGTGGGTCAGGCCATGCACCAGGACACGCACGCCGGCGCGCGCGAGGCTCAGTGCCAGCAGGGGCACCAGGTTCGGCAGCCGACGTGCCCCGTTGTAGCTGGCGATCGCGACCACCGGTCGGTCGCTCGGCACGGTCGCCAGTCGTTCGTGCAGCGCCTGCACGAAGCCGATCAACTCGTCGACCGTTTCGCCCTTCATGCGCATGCCGATGGCGAACGCACCCACTTCGAGCGCGCTCGTGCGGTCGTCGAGAACTTGAGCCATCAGGTCGTGGGCCTGATCGGCCTTGAGCGACCTGGCGCCCTGGGCGCCGCGGCCGATTTCACGCAGGTATGGAGCGATGCTCATTCGACATTAGGGGCAGGGTTCGCACGGGGGACCACGATTGCTGGGTGTCAATCCATCACGCTCTCGCGCCGACTCCGCACCAGCAAGGCCGCGCACGTCCGTGACGAATGCGATTCAGCCGGATATCATGCCTCGCACCATGCCGCTGGATGGCCGCCAGAAGCGTTCGACATGACCGCAGATGCCGAGACCAACCCTCATGCGCAATCGGCGACGAACGCCATGCGCCAGGACCCAGCGTTGCTGGGGGCCGCAGGCCGCACGCTTTTCGCCTTTGCCTCTCTGCCCGGGGTGATGTTCGGGCTCAAGGACGCAGCCGATGGTCGGTATCTGGCGGCCTCGGAATCGATGGCCGCGTTCTACGGCCGTCCGCTCGATCAAGTGATTGGGCACAGCGACACCGAGTTGCTGGACCCAACGCTGGGCGCGGCGATGCGCGCCGCCGACCAGACGGCGTTGGCACACGGCCGACAGCTCAGCAGCGAACACCGCTTCGATTGGCGCGATGCCAAGCACGATTGGGAAGTGTTGCGTCTGGTCACCGAGCTCGGAGGGCGCCGCGTGCTGGCCTGCTTGTGGCGCGATCTCTCTTCGCAACGGCATCGCGAGGCGCAGTTGCAGGCGGCCATTGAGCAAATCGAGCAGCATCAGCTCGCCACGCAGCAATTGCGCCGCGAGTTCGGCGAGCAGCTGATGCGCGACAGCGCCACGGGCCTGGCCACACGCGCCAACTTCGAAGACCAGTTCCGCCGTGAGGTCGATCTGTCCACGCGCGAGCACCGCGAGTTTGCGATGGTGCTGATCGAGATCGATGACGACAGCGAGCGAGTGGCGGCGCTCGGTGAGCGCGCCCAAGACCAGGTGCTCGAGGCGATGGGGCGGCTGCTGCGGGGCAACACCCGCGCCATGGATGCCTCGTGCCGCTTGCAGGTGCGCCGCTTCGGTGTGTTGTTGTCGGGCGTGGGACTGGCCACAGCGCATTCGCGCATGGAAGGCTTGCGCCGCCAATGCGCCACGCAGATCGTTGTGCTCGACGGCGAGGATCTCGGCTTCACGGTGTCGATGGGGGTGGCGAGCTTCCCGCATACCGCACACACGCAGGCGGACCTGATGGCAGCGTGTGAGGCTGCGCTGGGCGAGGCGCGCCGGCGGGGCGGCAACACGGTGGCCCTGGCGAGCATCCGGTTCGATCCGGTGGCGAGTTGAAGGCTCACGCAGTCAGCCCGCGCCACACCATGTAGGCCGCCAGCGCGTACAGCAGCGCGGCGAAGACCACGGTCAGCTTCCGGATGTCGGTGGCGTGCGCCACGCGCGCGCCCAGCGGCGCGGTGCTCATGCTCGCGACCGAGATCAACGCCAGCATGGGCAGCACCACGTAGCCCAACGCCCCGGGCACCACCGAAGGAAGGTTCCAGCCGCCGATGACGTAGCCGGCCGTGCTCGCCAGTGCGATCGGCAAACCGATCGCTGCGCTGGTCGCCACGGCGTTGTGGATGGGCACGCCGCCGCGCGTCATGAAGGGCACCGACATGAAAGCCCCGCCCGCACCGACGAGCGCCGACAGAAAGCCGATGCCCATGCCGACCACGCTCTGCGCCCACCGCCCAGGCATCGTGCGGGTGGCAACGGCACCGCGCTTGATCAGCATGCGTGTCGCCGAGTAGCCGACGAACACGGCGAATGCGATCGCCAGCCATGAGCCCTTCAGCAGCGCGAAAGCGCCGGCCCCGGCCAGCAGACCGCCGGCCACGATGCCGGGCGCCATCGCACGCACGATCGGCCAGCGCACCGCGCCGCGTGCGTGGTGCGCGCGCAGGCTCGAGATCGAGGTGAACACGATGGTGGCCATCGAAGTGGCGATGGCCATCTTCACGGCCAGCGCCGGCTCGACGCCACGGCGCGACAGCATGAAGGTGACGAAGGGCACCATCATCATGCCGCCACCCACGCCGAGCAGGCCGGCGAGGAAACCGACCACGCCACCGAGCAGCAGCAACTCGGCCGCCAGCAGCGGCTCGAACCAGGAGATCAAGGTGGGCCCGACTCAGGCCCGCAGCAGGGCCAGCACGGCGCGCCACTGATCGGGCTCGACCGGCGTGATCGACAGCCGGTTGCCCGGGCGCAGCACGATCATGTCGGCCAACTCGGGCCGCTCGCGCATCTCGCGAAGGCTCAACAGGCGCGTCTTCTTATTGAGCTTGACGTCCACGTGCATCCAGCGCGGCGTCTCGCGCGTGGATTTCGCGTCGAAGTACTTGCTCTTGCGATCGAACTGGGTGGCATCGGGGTACGCCGCGCTGCACACCTCGGCCAAGCCGGCCACGCCGGGCTCGGCGCAGGACGAGTGATAGAACAGCACGCCGTCGCCGACCTTCATGCGATCGCGCATGAAGTTGCGCGCCTGGTAGTTGCGCACCCCCGTCCAGGGCAATCGCTGGCCGGGAGCGTTGGCGAGGTCATCGATCGAAGCCTCGTCGGGCTCGCTCTTCATCAGCCAGTATTGGGGCATGAGTGAAAGTGTCCGCTGCGCACCGAAGGCCGCATTCCTGAACCCAGGGGATTCAGGTGGGCCCGGTCAGCAAGGCTTCGGGTTCATCTGACGCGAGACGATCGCACCTGCCAAGCAATGTTCCAGTCCCTAGCTCATTGAGCATCGGTTCAAGGAAATAAAAACCTCCGCGAACGCAACGGACGAATGCATTCTACGCATCGGTTCGCGCAACGCAATGCGATGGCCGCGCGACAGGGTTGGCATCTAGGGGTTGCATCACAGAAGCCGGCCGTCGTCGTTCAACGCGTGATCGATGCGCTGGACCAGGCGTGTCAAGTCGTCTGCGGTGGCGCCGTTGTCGGCAGTCCTTCGCGACAGGTGCTTCCGCCAACTGGTACGCCAGATTCAGTGCCGCGAGGACCGCGATGCGTTCGCGTGCCTTGACCTTGCCGGCATCGCGAATCGCGCTCATTTCTCGATCGACGATGGCCACCGCCTCGAGCAGGTCGCGCTCGCCGCCATCCGGGCAGGCGAGCACATAGCTTTGGCCGAGGATCGTGACTTCAAGTTGGCTCACCCGTGCGCTCCGTTCATCCGCGGCTGTCGTCCGGCGAGCCGGCGGGCAGCCGCTCGAGCAATGCATCGATGCGCGCGCGCGCAGCGGCCAACCGCGACTTCAAGTTGTCGCGTTCGCTGCCCACGGTCGCGAGCTTGTCTTCAAGCAGCGCGTTGGTGCGTTTGAGCTCGTCGTGCCGCAACACGAGGCGTTCGATGCGATCGGCAAGCTCGTCCAGCGTGGCCATGAGGCAGATCGAAAAGCGTTGACGCGCGCATTGTAGGGCGACGCACCGTCGGCTCAGCTCAACGTGGCGGCGCCACCCGAGGCTTTGTAAGCGGCGCACATCGGACTGATGGCGCACACGCGGCAGGCCGGCGAGCGCGCGGTGCACACGTAGCGTCCGTGCAGGATCAGCCAATGGTGCGCTTCCACCGAGTAGCCGGCCGGCACCACCGCCAGCAGGCCTTGCTCGACCGCTTCCGGTGTCAAACCGAGCGCGAGCCCGGTGCGGTTGGCGACGCGGAACACGTGGGTGTCGACGGCCATCGTCGGCTCGCCGAACGCGACGTTGAGCACCACGTTGGCTGTCTTGCGACCCACGCCAGGCAGGGCCTGCAGCGACTCGCGGTCACGCGGCACGTCACCGCCATGCCGCTCGACCAGGAAGCGGCAGGTCTGCATCAGGTGTTTGGCCTTGGTGCGGTACAGGCCGATGCTGCGGATGTGCTCGCACAAGGCTTCTTCGCCGAGCTCGAGCATGGCCTGCGGCGTCGGCGCGGCTGCAAACAGTCTGCGCGTGGCGCGGTTGACGCCGGTGTCGGTGGCTTGGGCCGACAGCAGCACCGCAGCCAGCAGTTCGAACACGCTGCTGTACTGCAGCTCGCTCGCGGGATGGGGGTTCGCGGCTTGCAGCGTGGCGAACAGGCGCTCGACATCGGCTGGCTTCATACGGTTCGGTGTGCTCTCAGCGTGTCGCGTGAGGCATTGGCCTTGCCGGCGCGCGCACGCGCCAGCGCTGCCTCGACCACGGCGCGTTTGCGCTCCAGCGCGGCGGGGTCGTCGATGCGGCTGTGTTGCTCCAGGTGAGCCAGCTTGTCGGCTGCGCGTTGTGCCATCGTCTGGTCATGGTCGCGCTGTTCGCGCGCGATGCGCTCACCGTGCTGGGCGTAGCGGTGCCGCGCCTGCGCAGCCTGCGATTCACTCCAGGCTTGCCAACCCGTGGCCGGCGATCCGGTGCCTTGCATCGCGATGCAATCCACCGGACACACCGGCACGCACAGCTCGCAACCGGTGCACAGTGCATCAATCACCGTGTGCATGCGCTTCGGGGCGCCGACGACGCAGTCCACCGGGCAGGCCTTGATGCACAGCGTGCAGCCGATGCACCATTTTTCGTCGATCACCGCCAGACGCAGCGGCCCTTCGACGCCGCGCGTCTCGTCCAGGGGTCGAAGGGGTCGATCGGTGATCGCTGCAAGGCGTCGGATGCCCTCGCTACCACCGGGAGGGCAGCGGTTGATGTCGGCTTCACCGGCGGCGATCGCCTGCGGCATATCCGCGGCAATCGGGGTAGCCGCAGCGCGTGCACTGGGTTTGCGGCAGCGCGTCTTCGATGCGCGCAGCCAAATCGGCACGACGTGTCGCCGGCGCCACCGTCGTGCCTCAGCCCGCTGTGGTCGCCTTCGCGCCTCTGGCGCCGCGCTTGCGCGCCACGGGCGTGGCACGCTTGGCCGGCTGCGCCGGTCCGCGGCTGTAGCGCGCGATGAATCGACGCACCTCGGGATACACCTGCTCGCGCCAGCGCCGGCCCGAAAAAATGCCGTAGTGGCCCGCGCCGATCGCGTCGTAGTGGAACTGGCGCGCCTTCGGTATGCCGGTGCACAACGCGTGCGCCGCCTTGGTCTGCCCCGCGCCGGAAATGTCGTCAAGCTCGCCTTCGATCGTGAGCAGGGCGCTGCGCGTGATGTCTTGCGGTCGCACCCGCTCGCCGGCGACCTCCCACGTGCCATTGACGAGAGCGAACTCCTGGAACACGGTGCGTATCGTGTCGAGGTAGTACTCGGCCGGCATGTCCAGCACCGCGTTGTACTCGTCGTAGAACTGCCGGTGTGCGTCCGCGCTCTCCTCGTCGCCGCGCACCAGGTCGAGAAAGTAGTCGTAGTGCGAGCTCATGTGGCGGTCGGGATTCATCGCCACGAAGCCGGTGTGCTGCAGGAACCCGGGATACACGCGTCGTCCCACGCCGGGATAGTTGAGCGGCACGCGGTAGATCACGTTGTTCTCGAACCAGTCGAAGCTCTTGTTCATCGCCAGGTTGTTGACCGCGGTGGGCGACAGGCGGGCATCGATCGGGCCACCCATCATCACCAGCGCGGGCGGCGTTTCCTGGCCCTTTGACGCCATCAGCGACACGGCCGCCAGCACCGGCACGGTGGGCTGGCACACCGAGATCACGTTGACCTTGTGGCCGATGGTGCGGATGAACTCCTGCACGTAGTGCACGTAGTCATCGAGGTGGAAAGGACCCTTGTCGAGCGGCACCATGCGCGCGTCGGTCCAGTCGGTGACGTACACCTTGTGGTCGCGCAGCAGCATGCGCACCGTGTCGCGCAGCAGCGTGGCGTGGTGGCCCGACAACGGCGCCACCACCAGCACCGTCGGCTGTGTCTTCATCTGCGCCAGCACCGGCGCGTGATCGGTGAAGCGCTTGAAGCGCAACAGCCGGCAAAACGGCTTTTCCAGTGCCACGTGCTCCTGCACCGCGACGTCGATGCCGTCGACCGTGGTGCTCTGGATGTCGAAGCGTGGCTTCTCGTATTCCTTGGCCAGCCGGTGCATGAGGTCGAAGCCGGCGGCCAATCGCTGTGCCATCGGCACATGGGTAAATGGTGAGAGCGGGTGGCTGTACAGCTTGCCTGAAGCGCTGGCGAACTCGGCGAACGGCGACATCAGCGCGCGCTGCGATTCATAGAGCTGATACAGCATCGGGAGGCCACTCCAGGCGGCTTTGGTGCGCCGCAACAACCACGGATGCTACTCCGAGCGCAGGGGGTCCTGCTTCATACGCACCCACGGCGTGAAGAAAGACCCCGCCATTCGACACCCGAACTGACAGCAGTTTGACCGGCCGCAAGCCCGGACGGCTCAGATCACCTTGGCAATCGCCTGGGCCACGTAGTCGATGTTGCGCGTGTTCAAGGCGGCAACGCAGATGCGTCCGGAGTCGACCCCGTAGATCCCGTACTCGCTGCGCAGGCGCTGCATCTGAGGCTGCCGACAAGCCGCTGTAGCTGAACATGCCTTGCTGGGTGCCGATGAACGACATGTCCTGCTGCACGCCGGCCGCCTTCAGCTTGGCGATCAGACTGACGCGCATCTGACGAATGCGCTCGCGCATCTGAGCCAGCTCGTCTTCCCACAGCCGGCGCAGACCGCCGTCGGCGAGCACCGCCGATACGGCCTTGGCGCCATGCGTAGGGGGGTTGGAATAGTTGGTCCGGATCAGCACCTTCAGCTGCGACAGCACGCGTTGCGCCTCCTGCGTGCTGCCGCAAACGACCGACAGTGCGCCGACTCGCTCGCCGTACAACGAAAAGCTCTTGGAGAACGATGTCGCGACCAGGCATTCGATGCCGGCGTCGACGAACTGGCGCACTGCGGCTGCGTCGTCGCTCAGGCCCTGGCCGAAGCCCTGGTAGGCCATGTCGAGCACCGGTGTCCAGCCGCGCTCGCGCGCCGACGCCACCACCTCGGCCCATTGCGCGGCGGTGAGGTCGCAGCCGGTCGGGTTGTGGCAGCAGGCGTGCAGCACCACCACCGTGCCCCGCGCGACGCCGTTGAGCGCTGCCATCATCGCGTCGAAGCGCAGCCCGTGGGCGGCGTTGTCGTAGTACGGGTAGCTCTGCACCTCGAAGCCGGCCTGGGTGAACAGCGCGCGATGGTTCTCCCAACTCGGGTCGCTGATCAGCACCTTGGCCTGCGGCTGCAGGCGCCTGAGAAAATCGGCCGCCACCTTCAGCGCGCCGGTGCCGCCCAATGCCTGGACGGTCGCGATCCGGTTCTCGGTGACCGCGCGCGACGTGTCGCCGAACGCCAAGCGTTGGGCCGCACGGTCGTAGTCGGCGATGCCGTCGATGGGCAGGTAGCCACGCGCAAAGGGCGCTTCGACCATCGCCTGCTCGGCTGCCGCCACGCACTTCAGCAGCGGCAGCTTGCCGTTCTCGTCGTAGTACATCCCGACACCCAAGTTCACCTTGTTGGGATTGGCGTCGGCCGCATATTGTTCGTTGAGACCGAGGATCGGGTCGCGCGGGGCGAGCTCGACGGCTGAAAACAGCGACATGGGTGGTTCCGGACGGTTGAGAGGGCCGCCGCGCACCGTGCTCGCGCACGGCGGTCGGCTGGGTTAGTCTGCTGGGTCGCGCGGGCGGCTTGGCGCCGCTTGCCGCGCCAGGCGATTTTATGGGTTGTGCATGAACACGTCGGTTCCAACTGCAACGATGGAGGCTGAACGCCCGACGGCGGACGAGGGCGAGTTCGTCCACTTCGACGGGTCGCCGTTCCAGCTTTACCAGCCGTACGCGCCGGCGGGCGACCAGCCGAGCGCCATCAACCAACTCGTGGAGGGCGTGGCCGACGGCCTGAGCTATCAGACGCTGCTGGGCGTCACCGGCTCGGGCAAGACCTTCACGATGGCCAACGTGATCGCCCGCCTCGGGCGGCCGGCGATCGTGTTCGCCCCCAACAAGACGCTGGCGGCGCAGCTGTACAGCGAGTTCCGCGAGTTCTTTCCGAAGAACGCGGTCGAGTACTTCGTCAGCTACTACGACTACTACCAGCCCGAGGCCTACGTGCCGCAGCGCGACTTGTACATCGAGAAGGACAGCTCGATCAACGAACACATCGAGCAGATGCGGCTGTCGGCGACCAAGAGCCTGCTGGAGCGGCGCGACGTGGTGATCGTGGCCACGGTGAGCGCGATCTACGGCATCGGCAACCCGAGCGACTACCACAAGATGGTGATGACGCTGCGCGTGGGTGACAAGATGGGACAGCGCGACGTGATCGCCCAGCTGATCCGCATGCAGTACACGCGCAACGAGGTGGAATTCAGCCGGGGCGCGTTTCGCGTGCGCGGCGACACGATCGACGTGTTCCCGGCGGAGCACAGCGAGCTCGCCCTGCGCATCGAGCTGTTCGATGACGAGGTCGAGTCATTGGCGCTGCTCGACCCATTGAACGGCCGCGTGCGGCAGAAGATCCCGCGCTTCACGGTGTATCCATCGAGCCACTACGTGACCCCGCGCGACCGCGTGGTGGCCGCGATCGACGGCATCAAGGACGAACTGCGTCTGCGGCTCGACGAACTCGTGAAGGCGGGCAAGCTGGTCGAGGCGCAGCGCCTGGAACAGCGCACACGCTTCGACCTGGAGATGCTGCAGGAAGTGGGCCACTGCAAAGGCATCGAGAACTACACGCGCCACCTGTCCGGCGCCGCCCCCGGCGAGCCACCGCCGACGTTGGTGGACTACCTGCCGAACGATGCGTTGATGTTCCTCGATGAAAGCCACGTGCTGATCGGGCAACTGGGCGGCATGTACAACGGCGACCGCGCGCGCAAGCAAACGCTGGTCGAGTATGGCTTCCGCCTGCCCAGCGCGCTGGACAACCGGCCGCTGAAGTTTGCCGAGTTCGAACGCAAGGTGCGGCAGGCGATGTTCGTGTCGGCAACGCCGGCCGACTATGAGCGCCAACATGCCGGCCAGGTCGTCGAGCAGCTGGTACGACCGACCGGCCTGGTCGATCCTGCCGTCGAGGTCCGCTCGGCGGCGACACAAGTCGACGACGTGCTGCAGGAGATCCGCGAGCGCGTGCAGGTGAAGGAGCGCGTGCTGATCACCACGCTGACCAAGCGCATGGCCGAACAGCTCACCGACTACCTTGCCGACAACGGCGTCAAGGTGCGCTACCTGCATTCCGACATCGACACGGTCGAGCGGGTCGAGATCATTCGCGACCTGCGGCTGGGCGAATTCGACGTGTTGGTCGGCATCAACCTGCTGCGCGAGGGATTGGATCTGCCGGAGGTGTCGCTGGTCGCGATCCTGGATGCCGACAAGGAAGGCTTTCTTCGCGCCGAGCGCAGCCTGATCCAGACCATCGGTCGGGCGGCGCGCCACCTGAACGGGCGTGCGATCTTGTATGCCGAGCGTGTCACCGATTCGATGCAGAGGGCGATCGACGAGACCGAGCGGCGCCGGACTCGCCAGGTTGCGTTCAACGCGGCGCAAGGCATCACGCCACGCAGCGTGGTGAAGCGGGTGCGCGAGTTGATCGACGGGGTCGTCGACACGCAGTCCGACAAGTCCAAGCTGAAAGGCATGGCTTCGGCGGCCGAGGTCGAGATCTTGTCCGAGAAGGACCTCGGCAAGCGCATCAAGGCGCTGGAACGCCAAATGCTCGAGCACGCCCGCAACTTGGAGTTCGAAAAGGCGGCTCGCGTCCGCGACCAACTGGCGCTGCTGCGGGAGCAAGCCTTCGGCGCTTCGGCCGGCAGCGACACCGTCGCGCCCAACCCATGAGCCGGCCGGTTCGCGTGCTGATGGTGTGCACCGGCAACATTTGCCGGTCGCCCACGGCCGAAGGCGTGTTGCGCCGCAAGTTGGCGGAGGCTGACTTGAGCGACCGGGTTGAGGTCGAGTCCGCGGGCACGGTGGACTACCACGCGGGGTCCCCGCCCGACCATCGGGCCCAGCAAAGCGCGCTGCGGCGCGGCTATGACCTGTCTCGCCAGCGCGCCCGGCAGCTCCGGGCCAGCGACTTCGAACGCTTCGACCTCTTGTTGGCACTGGACACCGAACACCTGGACCGATTGGTTGACTTGTGCCCAGGGCCTTTGGTGGGCCGGATCAAGCTCTTGATGGACTACTCGCCGACCCGGCCACGCGGCACCAGCGTGCCCGATCCGTACTACGGAGCGCCCGCGGGTTTCGAGCGGGTGCTCGACATGGTCGAGGAGGCCTGCGAGGGCTTGCTCAAGGATCTGCGCGCCCGCGCCGAGGGCTCCGGCTGAAGGCCATGGCCGACTGATTCAGTCGGCCTCCGCTATACTTGACCAAACCGCTCGGGATTCACCGGCCCACCGCCGGCGTCCCCACGGCATGGCAAGGAGCGTTACATGCGACTGACCACAAAAGGACGGTTCGCCGTCACGGCGATGATCGATCTGGGCCTGCGTTCGACCAACGGCCCGGTGGCGTTGGCTGCCATCAGCCAGCGACAGCAGATTTCGCTGTCCTACCTCGAGCAGCTGTTCGGCAAGCTGCGCCGGCACGAGCTGGTGGAAAGCACCCGCGGCCCCGGCGGCGGTTACACGCTCGGCCGCAAGGCCGAGGAGATTTCGGTGGCCGACATCATTGTGGCGGTCGACGAGCCGATCGACGCCACCGGCTGCGGCGGCAAGGAAAACTGCATGGGCGAGGACACGGGGCGGTGCATGACGCACGACCTGTGGGCCAACCTCAACCAGAAAATGATCGAGTACCTCGATTCGATCTCGCTGCGCAAGCTGGTCGACGAGCAACTGGCGCGCGGCGTTGCGATCGAAGAGGCGCCAATCAAGCGCGCGATTTCCAACGTACCTGTGGTCAAGCCGATCAAGGTCACCGCACCGAACTCGGTGTTTGCCCTCGGCAGCGCCATGTCCAAGTGAACCGGTAGCGACATTCCCGACGCGTTCTCAACATGACCCCGCATTTCCCAATCTATATGGACTACGGCGCGACGACGCCGGTGGACCCGCGCGTCGTCGACGTGATGGTCCCGTGGTTGCGCGAACACTTCGGCAACCCGGCGTCGCGCAGCCATGCTTGGGGCTGGGAGGCGGAAGAGGCGGTGGAGAAGGCGCGCGGCCAAGTGGCGGCGTTGATCGGCGCCGATCCGCGGGAGATCGTGTGGACGTCGGGCGCCACCGAGTCGAACAACCTCGCGATCAAGGGCGCGGCCAACTTCTACCAGTCGCGCGGCAAGCATCTCGTGACCGTGAAGACCGAGCACAAGGCCGTGCTCGACACGATGCGCGAACTCGAGCGGCAAGGTTTCGAGGTGACCTACCTGGACGTCCAGGAGGACGGACTGCTCGATCTCGATCGCTTCAAAGCGGCGTTGCGGCCAGACACCATCCTGGCGTCGGTGATGTTCGTCAACAACGAGATCGGCGTGATCCAGGACGTTGCGGCCATCGGCACGATCTGCCGCGAGCGCAACGTCATCTTCCACGTCGATGCCGCGCAGGCGACCGGCAAGGTGGCCTTCGACATCACTTCGCTGCCCATCGACCTGATGAGCCTGGCATCGCACAAGACCTACGGTCCGAAGGGCATCGGGGCCTTGTACGTGCGGCGCAAACCGCGCGTGCGCATCGAGGCGCAGATGCACGGCGGCGGTCACGAGCGCGGCCTGCGATCGGGCACTTTGCCGACACACCAGATTGTCGGCATGGGCTCTGCGTTTGCGATCGCCAAGGCCGAGATGGGCGCCGAGACCGAGCGCATTCGCATGCTGCAGCACCGACTGCTCGACGGGATTTCCGACATCGAGCAGGTGTTCATCAACGGCGATCTCGAGCGCCGCGTGCCGCACAACGTGAACGCGTCGTTCAACTTCGTCGAGGGCGAGTCCCTCATCATGGGCATCAAGGGCATTGCGGTGTCGTCGGGTTCGGCCTGCACGTCGGCCAGCCTGGAGCCGAGCTACGTGTTGCGCGCCCTGGGCCGCAGCGACGAGTTGGCCCATTCCAGCCTGCGCATCACGATCGGCCGCTTCACGACCGAGCAAGACATCGATTACGCGGCCAACACACTGAAGGATCGAGTGGCCAAGCTGCGCGAGTTGTCCCCACTGTGGGAGATGTACCGCGACGGTGTGGACTTGAGCACGATCCAGTGGGCCGCACATTGACATTGAGTTCTTCGGAGCATTGACATGGCATACAGCGACAAGGTCATCGATCACTACGAAAATCCGCGCAACGTTGGCTCGTTCGACAAGGGCGACGAGACGGTGGGCACCGGCATGGTCGGCGCGCCGGCCTGCGGCGACGTGATGAAACTGCAGATCAAGGTCGACCCGCAGACGGGGCTGATCCAGGACGCGCGCTTCAAGACCTATGGCTGCGGCTCGGCGATTGCGTCGAGTTCGCTGGTCACCGAGTGGGTCAAGGGCAAGACACTCGATCAAGCCATGTCGATCAAGAACGCGCAGATCGCCGAAGAGTTGGCGCTGCCACCGGTGAAGATCCACTGTTCGATCCTTGCCGAAGATGCGATCAAGGCCGCAGTGAGCGACTACAAGACGCGACATGGTGTGGCCACCGGTGAGACTGCGAAAGCACACTGAGTCCATGGCCGTCACGTTGTCGGAAGCCGCAGCGCGTCATGTGTCGCGCTACATCGCCAAACGGGGCAGGGGCGTTGGGGTGCGCCTGGGCATCAAGACCACAGGGTGTTCAGGTCTGGCCTACAAGCTGGAGTACGCCGACGACATCGCACCCGAAGACCATGTGTTCGAAGACCATGGCGTGAAGGTGTTGGTGGATCCCAAGAGCCTGCCGTACATCGACGGCACACAACTCGACTTCGTGCGCGAAGGGCTCAACGAAGGGTTCAAGTTCCACAACCCCAGGGAGAAGGACCGCTGCGGTTGCGGCGAGTCGTTCCGAGTCTGAGCCGCACCGCGCGCTGCGTACCAGGCGCCGACACGCGGCCGTGTGCCACGCCGCATCAGTCATGTCGACACCTTCCATCGTCATTCGCCCGGAGCGCCCGGACCATCCACAGGTTCGTGAGCTGCTGCGCCAACTCGATGTCTTCCTGGCTTCGCTGTACGAGCCGGAGGACAACTACATCCTCGATGAGCGGGAACTGTTGGCGCCGGACGTGACGTTCTTGGTGGCGGCAGATGAGGAGTCCATCGTCGGCTGCGGCGCTGTGCGCCGCATGCCGGCCGAAGCCGACACGCAACAACGGCCCTACGGTGAAGTGAAACGCATGATGGTGGATCCGCGCCTGCGCGGTCAGCGCATCGGCGCCCGGCTTTTGCAAGCACTTGAGGCACTGCTGCGCACGGATCGTATCGAGCTCGCTTTGCTCGAGACCGGGGCACAGCAAACCGAAGCGGTGCGGCTGTACGAACGCAACGGCTATCGTCGCCGAGCAACCTTCGGCGGCTATCCCGACAACGGGCTATCGGTGTTCTACGAGAAGTCGCTGTCGCAATGAAGATCGATGACGACGACTTCATGCTGTTCGCGCTGCCGCGTCGGTTCCACATCGATGCCAGCGCGCTGGCGCAACGATGGCGCGACCTGCAGGCCGAGGTGCACCCGGATCGTTTCGCTGCCGATGGTGCTGCCGCGCAACGCGTGGCCATGCAGTGGGCGGTGCGCGTCAACGAAGCCTATCGCCGGCTGAAGGATCCGCTGGCACGCGCCACCTACCTTTGCGAGCTAGCCGGGCAGCCGCTGGATCCGCACGACAACCACGCCATGCCGCCCGCCTTTCTGGCTCGGCAGATGGAATGGCACGAAGCGTTGACGGATGCGGACTCGACCGACGATGTCAACAGGCTCGACGCCGACGTGGCCGCGCACCTGCAACAACTGCACGCCGAGGTGCGGGCCGACTTGGACGAGCGCCACGATGCGGCCGCTGCGGTGCCGAAACTGCGCCAGTGGATGTTTCTCGCGCGGCTGCGCGAAGAGATCGACCGCCGCCTCGAAGCGCTGGAGCACTGACGTGGCGTTGCTGCAGCTGTCGGAGCCCGGCCAAAGCCCCGATCCGCACTCGCGGCGCGTGGCCGTGGGCATCGACCTGGGCACCACGCACTCGTTGGTCGCGACACTGCGCCACGGCCAGGCCGAGTCGTTGCGCGACCGTGAGGGCCGAGTGCTGTTGCCGTCGATCGTGCGCTATCTCGGAGATGGGCGCGTCGACATAGGCGCGGCCGCTCAAGCTGCGCAGGCAGACGATCCGGAGCACACGATCGCCTCGGTCAAGCGATTGATGGGGCGAAAGCTCGCCGACCTGCCCGACGCCGGCAAGCTGCCGTATCGCTTGGTCGACGGTGCCGGCATGGTGCACATCGAAACGCCACAGGGCGCGAAGTCGCCGGTGGAGGTCTCGGCGCAAATCCTGGCCACGCTGCGCCAGCGCGCGGAGGATTCGTTGGACAGCGACTTGTTCGGCGCTGTCATCACCGTGCCAGCCTACTTCGACGATGCACAGCGACAAGCCACGAAAGACGCGGCAGAACTGGCGGGCTTGAAGGTGCTGCGTTTGATCAACGAGCCCACAGCGGCAGCGCTGGCCTACGGCCTCGACAACGGCAGCGAAGGCCTGTATCTGATCTACGACCTCGGTGGCGGTACCTTCGACGTGTCGTTGCTGCGTCTGTCGCGCGGCGTGTTCGAAGTGGTGGCCACCGGGGGTGATTCGGCATTGGGTGGCGACGACTTCGACCGCGCGCTGGCGTCATGGGGACTTGCACGAGGGGGTTTGACGGCTGAAACACCGCGCGACAAGCAAGCCGTGTTGAGCGCCGCCCGGACCGCAAAGGAAGCGCTGACCGATGCCAAGGAGACCGAGTTTCGCGCGGCGTTGAGCACCGGCTCACTGCAGGTGAGCGTGGATCGCGATTCCTTCGACGCCGCCACGCGGCCGCTGGTCGAACGAACCATCGGCGTGATGCGCAAGGTGCTGCGCGACGCACGGGTCGACAAAGACGACGTGCAAGGCGTGGTGCTGGTCGGTGGGGCCACCCGCATGCCATCGGTGCGCGCTGCGGTGCAAGCCCACTTCGGCCGTCCGCCGCTGGTCAACCTCGACCCGGACCAAGTGGTGGCGCTCGGCGCCGCGATCCAAGCCAACGCGCTCGCTGGCAACTCGCGCGGTGGCGAGTTGTTGCTGCTCGACGTGATTCCGCTGTCGCTTGGACTCGAGACGATGGGCGGCCTGGTCGAACGCATCATCGAGCGCAACACGACGATCCCGGTGGCCAAGGCGCAGGAGTTCACCACCTTCAAGGATGGCCAGACCGCCATGGCCATCCATGTGGTGCAGGGCGAACGCGAATTGGTCTCCGACTGCCGCTCGCTGGCGCGTTTCGAGTTGCGCGGCATCCCGCCGATGACGGCTGGCGCCGCGCGCATCCGGGTCACGTTCCAGGTCGATGCCGACGGCTTGTTGTCGGTGGCGGCGCGCGAGGTCACTTCGGGCGTCGAGGCGGCCGTAGTGGTCAAGCCGAGCTATGGGCTGTCCGATGGCGACGTGGCGCGCATGCTGCAAGAGGGCTTCCGCACCGCCGAGGACGACATGCGGGCGCGCGCGTTGCGCGAGGCGCAGGTCGATGCCGAGCGCCTGGCGCTGGCCACACGCTCGGCTCTGGCCGGCGACGGTGACCTGCTGAGCCCGCAAGAACGCGCGGCGATCGAACAGCGTCTGGCTGCACTGGATGCCGCACGGCAGGGCACCGATGCCGGCGCCGTGCGCAACGCGCTCGACGCGCTGGCCGACAGCACGGAGGCGTTTGCCGCTGCACGCATGAATCGCAGCATTCGATCGGCTCTTACCGGCCGTCGCGTCGAAGAAGTGTGAGACCGACGATGCCCGTCATCAAGATCCTGCCGCATCCCGAGTACGCGCCTAAGGGCGAGACCATCGAAGCGCCGGCGGGCACGTCGCTGTGCGAGGCGATGCTCGAACACGGCGTCGCGATCGAACATGCGTGCGAGATGAGTTGCGCCTGCACCACGTGCCACGTGGTGGTGAAAGAGGGCTTCGAATCGCTGGGTGAGATGGACGAGGCCGAAGAAGACCTGCTCGACCGGGCCTGGGGCCTGGCGCCCACGTCGCGCCTGTCGTGCCAGGCCATCCTGTCGGACCGCGACGTGACGATCGAGATTCCGAAGTACTCGATCAACCACGCAAAGGAAAAGCACTGAGCCCACAGCGCAACGGCCCGCCGAAGCGGGCCGTTGCGTCACCGTTGGATCTGACGCGCAGTCAGCGTGCCGCGCCTTCGCCGTTGAACGTGCGGCGGATCCAGCCGCCCAGCGGCCCGAGCAGGCCGGAGCTTTCTTCGTGATCGCGCTCATGCAGCAGACCGCGCTCAGACAGCATCTGCAGGAACACGCGCACTTCGAGCTTGCTCGCACCGCTGCTGTCACACAGCTGCTGCGCCGTGACGAACCGATGCGACATGTCGCTCAGCATCCGGCGGTAGGCGATCCGCTGATAGGGGGCCGGCAATTCCGGCCATGCAGTGAGCTTGAACTCTTTCATCTTCCCCAACGCGTGCTTGTGAGAAGGCAGGCGCCCTCTATTGGCTTGTCCGGCGGACTTCGGTGCAAGAGTAACCGCGTACCCGTCCTTCGAACAAGACCCGTATCAAATCCCCACGGGTATGTCCCGACCGGAGTGTGTGACGTTTTGCAGGTCCTACACCGGTTCGGTGGCCGCCTGATACGACTCGATACACTGCGTTGCGATGTTGCTTCTGGGCATTGAATCTTCATGCGATGAGACGGGCGTGGCGCTCGTTGCATACGATGGGATGGCAGTCCCCGCGCTGCAAGCGCACGCACTGCACAGCCAGGCCGACATGCACCGCGACTACGGCGGGGTGGTGCCCGAGCTCGCATCGCGCGACCACATCCGTCGCGTGTTGCCCCTGCTGCAACAGGTGTTGTCGCAAGCCCACGTGAGTCTCGATGACATCGACCTCATCGCTTTCACGCGCGGGCCAGGTCTGGCGGGTGCGCTGTTGGTCGGCGCCGCCTGCGCCAGTGCACTCGGCGCGGCGCTCGACCGGCCGGTGCTCGGTGTGCACCACCTCGAGGGCCACCTGTTGTCACCCTTCTTGTCGGACGATCCACCGAAGTTCCCGTTCGTCGCGCTGCTCGTGTCGGGCGGGCACACACAACTGATGCGCGTCGATGGCGTGGGCGACTACACGTTGTTGGGCGAGACGGTCGACGATGCAGCCGGCGAGGCGTTCGACAAGAGCGCCAAGGTGCTGGGGTTGGGCTACCCGGGTGGGCCCGCGCTGTCGGCGCTGGCGGCACAGGGCCGGGCTGATGCGTTTGCCTTGCCGCGCCCGCTGCTGCACAGCGGTGACCTCGACTTCTCGTTCGCCGGCCTAAAGACCGCGGTTTGGACGCAACATCGCAAGCTCGGAAGCGCGCCATCGCAACAAGTGCTGGCCGACCTTGCTGCGTCGACCCAGGCGGCGATCGTCGACGTCCTGGTCCACAAGTCCGTGCGGGCCTTGCGCGACACCGGGCTCAAGCGCCTCGTCGTGGCTGGCGGCGTCGGTGCGAACGCGCTGCTGCGTGAGCGTCTGAATGCGCTGGCGTCGCAACAGCGCTTGCGCGTGCACTACCCGGAACTGGCACTGTGCACCGACAACGGCGCCATGATCGCGCTGGCTGCTGCGATGCGGATGCAGCGCAACCTGGCCACGCCGTCGCGCGACTATGCGTTCGACGTCGCACCGCGCTGGCCGCTGGAGCAGATCTCTACGGCCTCTGCGCGGGTGGCGGGCGCGCCGTGAGCGCGTCGTCGGTCAGTTGACGGTGATCTTGGTTGCGGGCGTCGCTTGACGCTTGGCCAACTCCAGCGTCAGCACGCCATGCTCGAGCTTGGCGTTCGAGCGCGCATCGTCCAATTCCGCCGGCAGCACGAAACTGCTCGCATAGCTCGACGCGGCACGCTCGCGCAGCAGCACGCGGTCGCTTTCCTTGCGTTCGCCGCCCTTGGCCGACTTCGCTTCGATGCTGACGCGGCGGCCCTCGATCGACACCTTCACGTCGTCTTTGGCGACGCCGGGCATGTCGAGCGTGACTGTGTATGCTTGCTCGGATTCGGCCACATCGAGCGACGGGCTGCGTGCGGACGCCGCAGTGGCGGTGCCGCTGAAGAAGCGGTCGAACGACTCGTCGAACAGGCGGTCGACGTTGCGCACCCAACCGGATGCGCTGCGATTGATGGGAACCAGGAACATGTGTATCTCCGTTGATGACCGGCTCGATGGGCCGTGCGTGCCCTGCGATCCATGCACCCAAATTGGCTGCTGTGCGGCCGATTTCAAGAGCGCCCCAGGAGTCGTTCATGCGTGACACGGTCGTCGCGATGCAAAGCTCGCGCATTCGCGAGGTCGCCAACGCAGCGCTGAAGAACCCCGACGTGCTGGCGTTCTGGTTCGGCGAGAGCGACGAGGTCACGCCCACGGCCGTGCGAGAGGCCGCCGTCGGTTCCCTCGAGCGCGGCGAGACCTTCTATGGCCACAACCTGGGACTGGTCGAACTGCGGGCCGGACTGGCGCAGTACACGTCGGGCTTCCATCCCGGGCGCTACACCGAGCGCATCGCCGTCACCAGTTCGGGCGTCAACGCGCTGATGCTGGCCACGCAACTGCTCGCCGGTGCCGGCGATGACGTGGTCGCGGTGGTGCCGGTGTGGCCGAATCTGACGCAGCAGCCGACCATGATGGGCGCGCGTGTGCAGCGTGTGGCCATCACACCCGATGCCAAAGGCGTGTGGCATCTGGACGTTCAAGCGTTGATGGCAGCGATCACACCGCAGACGAAGGTGGTGCTCGTCAACTCGCCGAACAATCCGACCGGCTGGACCTTGAACCGCGACGAACAGCGTGCGCTGCTCGAGTACTGCCGACGCACCGGGACCTGGATCGTCGCCGACGAGGTGTACGAGCGCATGTGGTTCGGCCAAGGTCGGTGCGCGCCGAGCTTTCTCGACATCGCTGACCCGCAGGACCGCCTGATCGTCGTGCACAGCTTCTCCAAGAGTTTCCTGATGACGGGGTGGCGCCTGGGATGGATGGTGGTGCCAGAAGGCGGCGTGCTGGCCCAGGTCGGCAAGCTGATCGAGTTCAACACGTCCTGCCCGCCCGAGTTCGTGCAACACGGCGGACTGGCGGCGCTGGCGATGGGCAACGACTTCGTCGATGGCCTGGTTCAGCGTCTGCGCGCCTGCCGCGACCTGCTGCTGCACCGCCTTCAGCAGTTGCCTGGCGTGACGGTGGCGGTGCCCAACGGCGGGCTGTATGCCTTCTTGAAGATCGAAGGGCAGGAGGATTCGTTGGCGCTGGCCAAGCGGCTGGTGGCCGAACAGGGCCTCGGCTTGGCGCCGGGGATCGCGTTTGGGCCGGAGGGTGAGGGCTGGTTGCGCTGGTGCTTCGCGTCACGCGAGCCCGAGCGCCTGAGCCGGGGCGTCGACCGGCTGGCGCGGGCGTTGAAGCTATAATCGCGCCGTTCGCTCAGTGGGTCTCGGCGCCAACCGAGTCACCGCAGCAGACAGCACGGCGTGGGTCGGTTTCACCCGCGACCGCAAGTGAAACAGCGAAACCGTTCCTGGGCAGCGCCCGGGCGGTTTCGCATCCCGAGGAAATCGTCCAATGTCCATCGCTGCCATTCAGAAGGCCGAGATCGTCAAGCAAAGCGCGCGCAGCGCGCAAGACACCGGCTCCCCGGAAGTTCAGGTTGCGCTGCTTACCGCGCGCATCAACGAACTGACGCCGCACTTCAAGACGCACCTGAAAGACCACCACGGTCGGCGCGGCCTGCTCAAGATGGTGAGCCGCCGCCGCAAGCTGCTGGACTATCTGAAAGACAAGGACGCCGAGCGGTACACGGCGTTGATTCACAAGCTCGGCCTGCGCAAGTAAGCCGACTGTCGTTCGGGCGCTTCGCCGGCGCGTACAACGCGGCAGCGGGCGCCGATCCTGGAGCGAGGCACCCATCTTGGCGCTGCTGTGTCATTCCACCGAGGCTCGATCGAACCGAGCCGCGTTGGAATGGCATCGCGCCGTCGTGTCCCACGCTCCCGGTTTGCATGCCGCCGCACGCGCATGCACCTGTGCGTGCACCCCAATCGTGGGCGTGCCGGCACACAACTGGAGCAACGATTCATGAGCCTGTTCAACAAGGTCAGCAAGACATTCCAATGGGGCCCGCACCGCGTGGTGCTGGAAACCGGCGAGATCGCGCGCCAATCGGGCGGCGCGGTGGTCGTCAGCATCGAAGACACGGTGGTGCTGGCTACGGTGGTCGCCGCCAAGAACGCCAAACCAGGGCAAGACTTTTTCCCGCTCACCGTCGACTACATCGAGAAGACCTACGCCGCCGGCAAGATCCCCGGCAGCTTCTTCAAGCGTGAGGGGCGCCCGAGCGAGCTCGAAACGCTGACTTCGCGTCTGATCGATCGCCCGATCCGCCCGCTGTTCCCGGAAGGCTTCTTCAACGAGGTGCAGGTGGTCATCCATGTGCTATCGCTGAACCCCGAGGTGCAGGCGGACATCGCCGCGCTCATCGGCTCGTCGGCGGCACTGGCGATCTCCGGCATCCCTTTCAACGGTCCGATCGGCGCCGCACGGGTTGGCTATGTCAATGGCCAATACGTGCTCAATCCGGGCAAGACCGAACTCGCCAACTCCAAGCTCGACCTCGTCGTGGCGGGCACCGAAGCCGCGGTACTGATGGTGGAGTCCGAGGCCGATCAGTTGCCCGAAGAGGTGATGCTGGGTGCCGTGGTCTACGGGCACGAGCAGGGCAAGATCGCGATCGAAGCGATCCACGAACTCGTGCGCGACGCCGGCAAACCGGCATGGGACTGGAAGCCGCCGGCCAAGGACGAGGCGTTCATTGCCAAGGTCGTTGCACTGGGTGAAGAGAAGCTTCGTGCCGCCTACCAGATCCGCAGCAAGCAGGCCCGCACGCAGGCCACGCGTGAGGCGTATGCGTTCGCGATCGGCGCGCTCACCGAAGAGGGCCTGAGCTTCGACACCGTCAAGGTCGAAGGCCTGCTGTTCGACATCGAGTCGCGCATCGTGCGCAGCCAGATCCTCGCCGGCGAGCCGCGTATCGACGGGCGCGACACGCGCACCGTGCGACCGATCGAGATTCGCGCCGGCGTGCTGCCGCGTGCGCACGGATCGGCGCTGTTCACGCGCGGCGAAACGCAGGCGTTGGTGGCCTCGACGCTCGGCACCGAGCGCGACTCGCAGCGCATCGACGCGCTGGCCGGCGAATACGAAGAGCGCTTCATGCTCCACTACAACATGCCGCCGTTCGCCACCGGCGAAACCGGTCGCGTGGGCAGCCCGAAGCGGCGCGAGATCGGCCACGGCCGCCTCGCCAAGCGCGCGCTGGTCGCGTGCTTGCCGAGCAAGGAAGAGTTTCCGTACTCGATCCGTGTGGTCAGCGAAATCACCGAGAGCAACGGCTCGTCGTCGATGGCCTCGGTGTGCGGCGGTTGCCTGGCGCTGATGGACGCTGGCGTGCCGATGAAGGCGCACGTGGCCGGCATCGCCATGGGCCTGATCAAGGAAGCCAACCGCTTCGCCGTGCTGACCGACATCCTCGGTGACGAGGATCACCTCGGCGACATGGACTTCAAGGTGGCCGGCACCGGCGCGGGCATCACCGCGCTGCAGATGGACATCAAGATCCAGGGCATCACCAAGGAGATCATGCAGGTCGCGTTGGCGCAGGCCAAGGAAGCGCGCCTGCATATCCTGGCCAAGATGGTCGAGGCGGTGGGCAGCGCACGCGCCGACGTGTCGCAGTTCGCGCCGCGCCTGTACACGATGAAGATCAACCCGGAGAAGATCCGCGACGTCATCGGCAAGGGCGGTTCCACGATCCGCGCGCTCACCGACGAGACCGGCTGCACGATCGACATCGGCGAAGACGGCACGATCACCATCGCCTCGGTCGACGCCGACAAGGCGGCGTTCGCCAAGAAGCGCATCGAGGAAATCACCGCCGATGTCGAAGTCGGCAAGGTCTATGAGGGCCCGATCACCAAGATCCTCGACTTCGGCGCGCTGGTGAACCTGCTGCCCGGCAAGGATGGTCTGCTGCACATCAGCCAGATCGCGCACCAGCGCATCGAGAAAGTGACCGACGTGCTGAGCGAAGGCCAGGTGGTCAGGGTCAAGGTGCTCGAGACTGACGAGAAGGGTCGCGTCAAGCTGTCGATGAAGGCGCTGCTCGATCGGCCAGAAGGCATGGAAGACGACCGCGGTGATCGCGGCGATCGTCCGCCGCGCCGCGATCGGGGTGATCGCGGTGACCGTGGTGGTGACCGCGGGGACCGCCCGCCACGTCGCGAGCGCGAGGTGCGTGAGGAGCCGCAAGGCGTGGAATCGGCCGAGCAACAGCAGCAGCTGCTGCGGCCGCCGCAAGACCAGCAAGGCTGACGCAGCGCCGACATGAAAGTCGTCGAGATCAGGGGCTTTGGTGCACCCGAGGTGTTGGTGCTCGCCGAACGGTCCGATCCCAAACCCGGGCCGGGCGAGGTGCTTGTGCGCGTCAGCGCGTCGGGCGTGAACCGACCCGATGTGCTGCAACGCAAAGGTGCGTATGCGCCGCCACCCGGCGCATCGGATCTGCCCGGGTTGGAGTTCGCAGGTGAGATCGTCGGCGGCGACGCCGACGCGATGACCCGGGCGGGATTCAAGGTCGGCGACAAGGTGTGCGCATTGGTCGCCGGCGGCGGTTACGCACAATTCGCGGTCGCGCCGGTGTCGCAGTGCCTGCCGGTGCCCAAGGGCCTGAGCGACCTCGAGGCGGGCGGCCTGCCGGAGACCTTCTTCACCGTGTGGACCAATGTCTTCGACCGCGCTCGCCTGCAAGAGAGCGAGACCTTGCTCGTGCAGGGCGGCACCAGCGGCATCGGCGTCACCGCGATTCAGCTTGGCAAGGCCTTCGGTGCCAAGGTGATCGCCACCGCGGGCAGCGCAGACAAGTGCAAGGCATGCCTGGAGATCGGCGCCGACGCGGCCATCAACTACAAGGAGCAGGACTTCGTCGAAGAGGTCAAGCGCCTGACCGACGGCCGCGGTGCCGACGTGGTGCTCGACATGGTGGCGGGTGACTACGTGGCGCGCGAGGTCAAGTGCCTGGCCGACGACGGCCGCATCGTGATCATCGCGGTGCAGGGCGGCGTGAAGAGCGAGTTCAACGCCGGCGAGGTGCTGCGTCGCCGCCTCACGATCACCGGCTCCACGCTGCGCCCGCGCCCGGAAGCGTTCAAGGCGGCCATCGCCAAGGCACTGCGCCAGCACGTGTGGCCGCTGCTCGAATCGGGCAAGGTCAAGCCGATCGTGCACCAAGTGTTTGATGCGGCCGGTGCCGCGCAGGCGCACGCGCTGATGGAGTCGGGCGCGCACGTCGGCAAGATCATGCTGCGTTGGTGAGCCCCATGCGACGCAAGCTGGTGGTCGGCAACTGGAAGATGCAGGGCAGCCGCGCGGCCAACGAGCCGCTGCTGGCGGCCATTGCGCAGTCGCGGCCGTTCGGCTGCGATGTCGCTGTGTGTCCGCCGTTTCCCTACCTCGCCGAGGTGGCGCTGGCTTTCGCCGGCAGCGACTTGCGTTGGGGTGCACAGGATTGTTCGGTGCACGAGCAGGGTGCGTTCACCGGCGAGGTGTCGGCGGCGATGCTGGCGGAGTTTGGCTGCCGATATGCCATCGTGGGCCACTCGGAGCGTCGCCAGTACCACGACGAGAGCGACCAGTTGGTGGCCGACAAGGCCAAGGCAGCGCTCGCCAGAGGCGTGACGCCGATCGTGTGTGTCGGCGAAAGCCTGGCCCAGCGCGAAGCCGGTGAGACCGATGCCGTGGTCAAGCGCCAGTTGTCAGCCGTGATCCACACGCTGGCCCACTGCGCGGGCGAGATGGTGGTGGCCTACGAACCGGTGTGGGCGATCGGCACCGGCCGCACGGCCACGCCCGAGCAGGCGCAGGCGGTGCACGCACTGCTGCGCGCGCAGTTGCATGCCGCGACACCCCACGCAGACCAGATGAAGATCCTCTACGGCGGCAGCGTCAAGGCCGAAAACGCGGCCACGTTGTTCGCACAACCCGACATCGACGGCGGCCTGATCGGCGGCGCGTCATTGAAAGCCAACGACTTCATCGCCATCTGCCGCGCGGCGGCTTGAACCGACCGCGTCCACAGAACCGAAAGCTCTCTCATGCAAGTGTTGACCAATATCCTGCTGATCGTGCAGATCCTGTCGGCGGTGGCGATGATCGGCCTCGTGTTGGTCCAGCACGGCAAGGGTGCCGACATGGGCGCGTCGTTCGGCAGTGGCTCATCTGGCAGCTTGTTCGGTGCCACCGGCAGCGCCAACTTCCTGTCGCGCTCCACCGCCGTGTGCGCCACGGTGTTCTTCGTCTGCACACTCGCATTGGCCTTCATGTCGGCCGGTGGCCGCCCGCAAGCCGGTGGCAACACCGTGCTCGACCGCCCGGCAGGCGCCGCCAGCGCCGCATCGGCGCCGGTGATTCCCGGTGCCGTGATCCCGGGTGCGGTGATTCCGGGCGCGGCCAGCGCACCGGCACCGGCCGCGTCGCCGGCGCGCTGACAAGCCCCGCCGAAACGCGCGGCTCGGCGTACTCGAGGCGCACCCGCATGCGGCGCACGCCGCATGCGCCGCCGTGTCACAACGACAACGGGCTGCCGTTGAAAGTCATTAGAATGTCAGGCTGTTCGAAGGCCTTTCCTCGAGGCCTTTGCCGGAGCGATCGGGCTCAACGACGCCGTGCCGACGTGGTGAAATTGGTAGACACGCTATCTTGAGGGGGTAGTGGCGAAAGCTGTGCGAGTTCGAGTCTCGCCGTCGGCACCAAGAACGGCGTTCGCGACAGGTTTCTGATCCGATACGCACCGACAGATCCCAAGCCGATGATGGACCTGCAACCCTACCTGAGCGTCATCCTGTTCATCCTGGTGGGGGTGGCTGTCGGCGTCCTTCCGCAGGCGATCGGGTTCGTGTTCGGCCCCAATCGGCCCGACGCGCAGAAGAACAGCCCCTACGAATGCGGCTTCGAGGCGTTTGAAGACGCGCGCATGAAGTTCGACGTGCGCTACTACCTCGTCGCCATCCTCTTCATCCTCTTCGACCTGGAGATCGCGTTCCTGTTTCCGTGGGCGGTGGCGCTCAAGGAGATCGGTGCCGTGGGCTTCTGGGCGATGATGATCTTTCTCACCATCCTGGTCGTCGGCTTCCTCTACGAATGGAAAAAGGGCGCCCTCGATTGGGAATAGCGGTATCCGCGCATGGGCATTGAAGGCGTACTGAAAGAGGGCTTCGTCACCACCTCGGTCGACAAGCTGATCAACTGGTCGAAGACCGGCTCGTTGTGGCCGATGACGTTCGGCTTGGCGTGCTGTGCGGTCGAGATGATGCATGCCGGCGCGGCGCGCTACGACATCGACCGTTTCGGCATGCTGTTCCGCCCGAGCCCGCGCCAGAGCGACTTGATGATCGTGGCGGGCACCCTGTGCAACAAGATGGCACCTGCGCTGCGCAAGGTGTACGACCAGATGGCCGAGCCGCGTTGGGTGCTGAGCATGGGCTCGTGCGCCAATGGCGGCGGCTATTACCACTACAGCTACTCGGTGGTGCGCGGCTGCGACCGCATCGTGCCGGTCGACGTCTACGTGCCCGGTTGCCCACCGACCGCGGAGGCGCTGCTGTACGGCATCTTGCAGCTGCAGGCCAAGATCCGGCGCGAGAACACCATCGCACGGGCCTGAGCGGATGAGCAGCCGTCTCGACACCTTGCAGGCCGCCCTGCAGACCATCCTCGGCGCGAGCATCAAGCAGCTGGTGCGCGACCGCGGTGAGATCACCGTCACGGTCAAGGCCGCCGACTACCTCGGTGCCACGCGCACGCTGCGCGATCACTCGGAGCTCAAGTTCGAGCAGATGGTCGACCTGTGCGGCGTCGACTACTCCAGCTACCGCAACGAGCCGTGGGATGGCCTGCGTTACTGCGTGGTGCTGCACCTGCTGTCGGTGACCCACAACTGGCGCGTGCGCCTGAAGGTGTTCGCGCCCGACGACGACGTGCCCGTGGTGGCGTCCGTCACCGAGATCTGGGCCGGAGCCAACTGGTTCGAGCGCGAGGCGTTCGACCTTTACGGCATCATCTTCGAAGGCCATCTCGACCTGCGCCGCATCCTCACCGACTACGGATTCATCGGCCACCCGATGCGCAAGGACTTCCCCGTGTCGGGCCATGTCGAGATGCGCTACGACGCCGAGAAGAAGCGCGTGATCTACCAGCCGGTCACGATCGAGCCGCGCGAGATCACGCCGCGTGTCGTGCGCGAAGAAAAGTACGGTGACGTCTAGATATGGACCCCCACGCTCACTTCGTTCGCTGCCCCCCGAGGGGGTGCTCAGCGCCTTTCGGGCGGCCGGGCAGGCGCTGACATGGCTGAGATCAAGAACTACACGCTGAACTTCGGTCCGCAACACCCGGCGGCGCACGGCGTGCTTCGACTCGTGCTGGAGCTCGACGGCGAGGTCATCCAGCGCGCCGATCCGCACATCGGCTTGCTGCATCGCGCGACCGAGAAGCTGGCCGAGAGCAAGACCTACATCCAGTCGCTGCCCTACATGGACCGGCTGGACTACGTGTCGATGATGTGCAACGAGCACGCGTACTGCCTGGCCATCGAGAAGCTGCTGGGCGTCGAGGTGCCGGAGCGCGCGCAGTACATCCGCGTGATGTTCTCCGAGCTCACGCGCATCCTCAACCACCTGCTGTGGCTGGGCGCGCACGGGCTCGACTGCGGCGCGATGAACATCTTCATCTACTGCTTCCGCGAGCGCGAAGACATCTTCGACATGTACGAGGCGGTGTCCGGCGCGCGCATGCACGCGGCGTACTTCCGTCCGGGCGGCGTGTACCGCGACCTGCCGGACTCGATGCCGCAGTACAAGGTGAGCAAGATCCGCAACGAGCGCGCGCTGAAGGCGATGAACGAGAACCGCCAAGGCTCGCTGCTCGACTTCATCGACGACTTCGTCAAGCGCTTCCCTGCCTATGTCGACGAGTACGAAACGCTGCTCACCGACAACCGCATCTGGAAGCAGCGCACCGTGGGTATCGGCGTCGTCACGCCGGAGCGCGCGTTGAACCTCGGACTCACCGGGCCGATGCTGCGCGGCTCGGGCATCGCCTGGGACCTGCGCAAGAAGCAGCCCTACGACGTGTACGAGCACATGGATTTCGACATCCCGCTCGGCGTCAACGGCGACACCTACGACCGCTATCTCGTGCGCGTGGAAGAGATGCGCCAGGCCAACCGCATCGTCAAGCAATGTGCCGACTGGCTACGCGCCAATCCCACCGGGCCGGTGATCACCGACAACCTGAAGGTCGCAGCGCCGTCGCGGGTGGACATGAAGACCAACATGGAAGAGCTGATCCACCACTTCAAGCTCTTCACCGAGGGCATGCACGTGCCCGAAGGCGAGTCGTACGCAGCGGTCGAGCACCCGAAGGGCGAGTTCGGCATCTACCTGGTCAGCGACGGCGCCAACAAGCCCTATCGCATGAAGATCCGCGCGCCCGGCTTTGCGCACCTGTCGGCGCTCGACGAGATGAGCCGCGGCCACATGATCGCCGACGCGGTGGCGATCATCGGCACGATGGACATCGTGTTCGGCGAGGTCGATCGATGAACGCGGTCCCAATGGTGCTCGACGAAGCCACGAAGGCGCGCTTTGCCACCGAGGTGGCGAAGTATCCGGCTGACCAGAAGCAATCGGCTGTGATGGCCTGCCTCGCCATCGTGCAGCAGGAGCACGGTTGGGTCAGCGCCGAGGCCGAAGAAGCGGTGGCGCACTACCTCGGCATGGCGCCGATCGCGGTGCGCGAAGTCACCACCTTCTACAACATGTACAACCAGCAGCCGGTGGGCCGATTCAAGCTCACCGTCTGCACCAATCTGCCGTGCCAGCTGCGCAGCGGACAGCATGCGCTGCAGCATCTGTGCCACAAGCTCGGCATCGAAGAGGGCGGCACCACGGCCGACGGCTTGTTCACGGTGCAGAAGTCCGAGTGCCTCGGTGCCTGCGCCGACGCGCCGGTGATGCTGGTCAACGACCGCCAGATGGTCAGCTACATGAGCGATGCGCGCCTCGATGACCTGGTCGAGACGCTGAAAGCGAGTGCCAAGTGAACGTGTTGCCCGACCTGTCCAGGTTTCAGGCCAATGGACGCGAAACCTGCTTCCACGATCGCCACATCGGCGCGCAGATCTACGCCGACCTGGATGGCAACAACTGGCGCCTGAAGGACTACGAAGCGCGTGGCGGCTACAAGGCGCTGCGCAAGATCCTTGCGCTCGACGGCGGCGCCGGCATGACGCCGGACCAGGTCGTGGCCGAGGTCAAGGCGTCGGGCCTGCGCGGCCGCGGTGGCGCCGGTTTTCCCACCGGCTTGAAGTGGAGCTTCATGCCCCGCGCACTGCCGGTGCAGAAGTACCTGGTGTGCAACTCCGATGAAGGCGAACCCGGCACCTGCAAGGACCGCGACATCCTGGCCTTCAACCCGCACATCGTGATCGAAGGCATGGCCATTGCGGCCTACGCGATGGGCATCACGGTGGGCTACAACTACATCCACGGCGAGATCTTCGAGATCTACGATCGCTTCGAAGAGGCGCTGCGCGAGGCGCGCGACGCCGGCTACCTGGGCAACAACATCCTCGGCAGCACGTTCAACTTCCAGCTGCATGCGTTCCATGGCTTCGGTGCCTACATCTGCGGCGAAGAAACGGCGCTGCTCGAATCGCTCGAAGGCAAGAAGGGCCAGCCGCGCTTCAAGCCGCCGTTCCCGGCGAGCTTCGGCCTGTACGGCAAGCCCACCACGATCAACAACACCGAGACCTTCGCTGCGGTGCCATGGATCATCCGCAACAGCGGCGAGGCCTACCTCGCGATCGGCAAGCCGAACAACGGCGGCACCAAGATCTTCTCGATGGTGGGCGACGTCGAGTTGCCGGGCAACTACGAGATCCCGCTCGGCACGCCGTTCTCCAAGATCCTCGAACTCGCCGGCGGCGTCAAGGGCGGCAAGAAGCTCAAGGCGGTGATTCCCGGCGGCGCGTCGGCGCCGGTGCTGCCGGCCAACATCATGATGGACCTGACGATGGACTACGACGCCATCGCCAAGGCCGGCTCGATGCTCGGCTCGGGCGCGGTCATCGTGATGGACGAGACGCGCTGCATGGTCGACGCGCTGCTGCGGCTGTCGTACTTCTACATGCACGAGTCGTGCGGGCAGTGCACGCCGTGTCGCGAAGGCACCGGCTGGCTGTGGCGCATGGTGCATCGAATCGAACACGGCCAGGGCCGCCCCGATGACCTGAAGCTGCTCGACTCGGTGGCCGAAAGCATCATGGGCCGCACCATCTGCGCGCTCGGCGATGCGGCGGCGATGCCGGTGCGCGGCATGATCAAGCACTTCCGCGACGAGTTCGCCTACCACGTCGAACACAAGCGCTGCATGGTGGGTCCGGGTGCGCATCGGGCGGCCACGGCCGCCGAACTGGCCACCGCCTGACGCAGGACTGAAAAGCAAGCCCATGGTCGAAATCGAACTCGACGGCAAGAAGGTCAGCGTGATCGAAGGCAGCATGGTCATGCATGCGGCCGACGCGGCGGGCGTGTACGTGCCGCACTTCTGCTACCACAAGAAGCTCACCATCGCGGCCAACTGCCGCATGTGCCTGGTGGACATCGAGAAGGCACCCAAGCCGATGCCGGCGTGCGCCACGCCGGTGACGCAAGGGATGATCGTTCGCACCAAGAGCGACAAGGCGGTCAAGGCGCAGAAGTCGGTGATGGAGTTCCTGCTCATCAACCACCCGCTCGACTGCCCGATCTGCGACCAGGGCGGCGAATGCCAGCTGCAGGACCTTGCCGTGGGATATGGCGCCAGCGCGTCGCGCTACGCCGAAGAAAAACGCGTGGTGTTCCACAAGAACGTCGGCCCGCTGATCTCGATGGAAGAGATGAGCCGCTGCATCCACTGCACACGCTGCGTGCGCTTCGGGCAGGAGGTGGCCGGCGTGATGGAGCTCGGCATGCAGCATCGCGGCGAGCATGCCGAAATCACCACCTTCGTCGGGCGCAGCGTCGACAGCGAGCTGTCGGGCAACATGATCGACATCTGCCCTGTCGGCGCGCTCACCAGCAAGCCGTTCCGCTACAGCGCACGGACCTGGGAGTTGTCGCGCCGCAAAAGCGTGAGCCCGCACGATTCCACCGGTGCCAACCTGATCGTGCAGGTGAAGGGCGACCGCGTGATGCGCGTGCTGCCGCTCGAGAACGAAGCGGTCAACGAATGCTGGATCGCCGATCGCGACCGTTTCAGCTACGAGGCGCTCAACGCCGAGTCGCGACTGAAGGTGCCGATGATCAAGCAGGGCGGCCAATGGCAGCCCGCGAGCTGGGATTCGGCGTTGCGCTACGTGGCCGATGGCCTGCAGCGCATCAAGGCCGAACACGGCGCCTCGAGCATCGGAGCGCTCGCCTCTCCGCACGGCACGCTGGAGGAGCTGCACCTGCTGGCCAAGCTGGCGCGCGGCCTGGGCAGCGAGAACATCGACCACCGGTTGCGTCACAGCGACTTCGGCAACCGCGCACCAGATGGGCGTGCGCGCTGGCTGGGTTTGCCGATCGCCGCGCTGTCGTCGCTCGAGCGGGTGTTCGTGATCGGTTCGTTCCTGCGCAAGGACCATCCGTTGTTCGCATCGCGCATCCGCCAGGCCGTGCGCCGCGGCGGCAAGCTGATGAGCCTGCACGCAGTGCACGACGATTGGGCGATCCCGGTTGCGCACCGGATCACCGCCGCGCCGAGCGCTTGGGTCCAGTCGCTGGCCGACGTCGCCACTGCGGTGGCGCAGGGCAAGGGCGTGAGCGCGCCCGCAGCCGGCGAAGCCCACGACGCAGCGAAAGCTTTCGCCGACCAACTGCTGTCGGGTGAGCGCAAGGCCGTGTTGCTCGGCAACGCGGCTGTGCAGCATCCGCAGGCGAGCACGCTGCTCGCGTTGGCCCACTGGATCGGTGCGCAGTGCGGCGCCAGCGTGGGCGTGTTCGGCGAGGCCGCCAACAGCATCGGCGCGCAATGGGCGCGCGTGCTGCCCGGTCCGTCGGGGCTGCACGCTGGCCAGATGCTGTCGCAGCCGATGAAGGCGCTGCTGTTGCTCAACGTGGAGCCGGTGCACGATGCAGCCGACCCCGCGGCTGCGCGCGCCGCGCTCGAAGGCTCAGGCCTTGTCGTCGCGCTGACGCCGTTCCTCGATGCCGCCGTCGACAACGCCGACGTGCTGCTGCCGATCGCGCCATTCAGCGAAACCGCTGGCACCTTCGTCAACGCCGAAGGCCGGGCGCAGAGCTTCCACGGCGTGGTCAAGGGCTATGGCGAGTCTCGCCCAGCCTGGAAGGTGCTGCGCGTGCTGGCCAACCTGCTCGGTCTGCCGGGTTTCGACCACGACAGCTCCGAGTCGGTGCGCGACGAGGCGCTGGCCGGCGCCGACGCCGCAACGCGTTTGTCCAACGAACCCGCATCCGCATCGCTGGCCCAGGCGCCCGCGCTGCGCGGCCTGGAGCGTGTGGCCGACGTACCGATCTACTGCGCCGATGCGCTGGTGCGCCGCGCCGCGTCACTGCAGGCCACGCGCGATGCGCGCCCGCCCGCGGTGGGCTTGCCGAGCGTGCTGTGGTCGCAACTCGGGCTTTCGGCAGGTGCCAAGGTGCGCGTGGCGCAAGGCGCTGCGGCTGCGATCCTGCCGGCTGAAGAGTCGCCGAGCCTGGCACCGACCGCGGTGCGCATCGCGGCGGGCCATGCGCACACCGCGTCGCTGGGCGCGATGTTCGGCGCAGTCACCGTCGAGAAGGCGTGATCCGCGATGACGATGCTCGCCCAGATCAACGACTACGGCGTCTCGATGCTCGGTGCCGAAGGCTGGTCCGCTGCGCTCGCGGTCGCTTGGAGCCTGGTGAAGATCGTGGCGCTGGTGCTGCCGCTGATGCTGTGCGTGGCCTATCTGACGCTTGTGGGAGCGCAAGGCGATCGGCTGGTCGCAGATCCGCCCGGGTCCCAACCGCGTGGGGCCGCTCGGGCTGCTGCAGCCGATTGCCGATGCAGTGAAGCTGATCTTCAAGGAGATCATCCGTCCGGCGGCCGCCAACAAGGGGCTGTTCTTCCTCGGCCCGGTGATGACCATCATGCCGGCGCTCGCGGCCTGGGCCGTGGTGCCGTTCGGCCCCGAGGTCGCGGTCTCGAACATCAACGCCGGCCTTTTGTTCCTGATGGCGATCACCTCGATGGAGGTGTATGGCGTGATCATCGCCGGCTGGGCGTCGAACTCGAAGTACGCATTCCTCGGCGCGCTGCGCGCGTCGGCGCAGATGGTGAGCTACGAGATCGCGATGGGCTTTGCGCTCGTCGTGGTGCTGATGGTCTCGGGCAGCCTCAACATGACCGAGATCGTGCTGGTGCAGACACGCGGCTGGTTCGCCGAGCACGGCGCCACGTTCCTGTCGTGGAACTGGCTGCCGCTGTTGCCGATCTTTCTCGTTTACTTCATCTCCGGCCTGGCGGAGACCAACCGCCACCCGTTCGACGTGGTGGAGGGCGAGTCGGAGATCGTCGCCGGCCACATGATCGAGTACTCGGGCATGGCGTTCGCGATGTTCTTCCTCGCCGAGTACGCCAACATGATCCTGGTGTCGGTGCTGGCGGTGACGTTGTTCCTCGGCGGCTGGAGCGCGCCGGTCTCGTTCGCGCTGATCGGCATGGACACGCCGGGCTGGATCGCCAAGACCGCTTGGTTCTGGGACTGGTTCTGGCTGTTCGGCAAGACCTTTGCGGTCGTCACCGTGTTCCTGTGGGTGCGCGCCACGTTCCCGCGCTTCCGCTACGACCAGATCATGCGCCTGGGCTGGAAGATCTTCATTCCGATCACGCTGGTGTGGCTGGTGGTGGTGGGCCTTTGGATGCAGACACCGCTCAACATTTGGAAGTAGACACATGAAGCCCCCACGCTCACCTTCTTGGCTGCGGCCGGCGCTTTGCGCCTTCACATCGCTGCGCGATGTGAGCCTGCGCCGCAACCTTCGGTTGTCGCTGCCCCCCGCGGGGGCGCAGGGCTCCCTCGGGGCGGCCCGGCAGGAGGCCTGAAATGGCAGCAGCCTCGGCGACCTTCTCGATCAAGGACTTCCTCTCCAGCTTCATGCTGCTGGAGCTGTTCAAGGGCATGAGGCTCACGGGCAAGCACTTCCTGTAGAAGAACATCACGGTGCAGTTCCCGGAAGAGAAGACGCCGCTGTCGCCGCGCTTTCGCGGCCTGCACGCACTGCGCCGCTATGAAAACGGCGAGGAGCGATGCATCGCGTGCAAGCTGTGCGAGGCGGTGTGTCCGGCGCTGGCCATCACGATCGAGAGCGAGGTGCGCGCCGACGGCACGCGCCGCACCACGCGCTACGACATCGACCTCACCAAGTGCATCTTCTGCGGCTTCTGCGAGGAGAGCTGCCCGGTCGACTCGATCGTCGAGACGCACATCTTCGAATACCACGGCGAGAAGCGAGGCGACCTGTACTTCACGAAAGACATGCTGCTCGCGGTGGGCGACCGCTACGAAAAGGAAATCACTGCCGCCAGGGCAGCCGATGCCAAGTACCGCTGACTCCCGGCCGCGATCCAACGGTCCGGGCCACAACAAGAATCCATGAACACGACTGTCGCGCTCTTCTACCTGTTCTCGCTGGTGCTGCTGTTCGCCAGCGTGCGGGTCATCACCGCGCGCAGCACGGTGCATGCGGCGCTGTACCTGGTGCTGGCGTTCGGCAACGCGGCCTGCCTGTGGCTGCTGCTGCGCGCCGAGTTCCTCGCCATCGCGCTGGTGCTGGTGTACGTGGGTGCGGTGATGGTGTTGTTCCTGTTCGTCGTGATGATGCTCGACCTCAACACCGATCGCTTCCGCGAAGGCTTCTGGAAGCATTTGCCGCTGGCGGGCCTGGTGGGGGTGGTGATCGCGCTGGAGATGGCGTTCGTGCTGATCCGCGGCTTCGACGTGCGCAACGCGCCGCCGCTGGCCGAGGCGGCGGTCAAGGCCGGCAACACCAAGATGCTCGGCATCGCGATCTACACCGAGTACCTGTACCCGCTGCAGGTGGCGGCGGTGCTGCTGCTGGTGGCGATCATCGCGGCCATCTCGCTCACGTTGCGCCGCCGCAAGGACAGCCGCTACCTCGATCCGGGCGAGCAGGTGAAGGCGCGCAAGGCCGACCGCCTGCGCATCGTGCAGATGCCGCCGGTGGTCGAGCCGCCGCCGGCGCCGCCCGAGCCCACTGGCGGCGCGGTGCCCGGGGGAGCAAAACCATGAACGCCGCGCGGCCGCTCCGGAGGCGTTCATTCCCCCTCGGGGGGACGGGCGCGCCGCGCCCAAGGGGGCTCACGTGAACCTCGGCGTGATCTCGCTGGGCCACTACCTCTCGCTCGGCGGCGTGTTGTTCGCCCTGTCGGTGGTGGGCATCTACCTGAACCGGCGCAACTTGATCGTGCTGCTGATGGCCATCGAGTTGATGCTGCTGGCGGTCAACCTCAATTTCGTGGCCTTCTCCCACTACCTGGGCGACATGGAAGGCCAGGTGTTCGTGTTCTTCATCCTTACCGTGGCCGCCGCCGAGTCGGCGATCGGCCTGGCGATCCTGGTGGTGTTGTTCCGCAACCGCGCCACGATCGACGTCGAGGATCTCGACGCGCTGAAAGGCTGAACGGCACCGATCGCTCGAACATGCTGCACACCATCTCTCCCAACCTGCTGTTGACCGCCGCGCTGACGCCGCTGGTCGGTGCCGTGGTGGCCGGACTCGGCGGCTCGCTGGTCGGCCGGCGCGGCGCGCACCGCGTCGCCATCCTCGGCGTGCTGGTGTCGTTTCTCGCCTCGGCCATCGTGCTGAAGCTGGTCGTCGTCGACGGCGCACGCTTCAACGCCACCATCTACGAATGGATGGTCGTCGGCGGCCTGAAGATGGAGGTCGGCTTCCTGGTCGATGGCCTCACCGCGATGATGATGGTGGTGGTCAGCTTCGTCTCGCTGATGGTGCACATCTACACCATCGGCTACATGGAAGAAGACGACGGCTACCAGCGCTTCTTCGCCTACATCAGCCTGTTCACCTTCTCGATGTTGATGCTCGTGATGAGCAACAACTTCCTGCAACTGTTCTTCGGCTGGGAGGCGGTGGGCCTGGTGAGCTACCTGCTGATCGGCTTCTGGTTCAAGCGGCCGACGGCGATCTTCGCCAACCTGAAGGCGTTTCTCGTCAACCGCGTCGGCGACTTCGGCTTCATTCTGGGCATCGGCCTGATCGTCGCCTACGCCGGCACGCTGAGCTACGCCGAGGCGTTCGCCAAGGGCGGCGAGCTGGCGAAGATGGCGTTCCCGCTGCCCTTGTTCGGCGGCGAGTGGATGCTGATCACGGTGATCTGCATCTGCCTGTTCATCGGCGCCATGGGCAAGAGCGCGCAGTTCCCGCTGCACGTGTGGCTGCCCGATTCGATGGAGGGCCCGACGCCGATCTCGGCGCTGATCCACGCCGCGACGATGGTCACTGCCGGCATCTTCATGGTGGCGCGCATGTCGCCGCTGTTCGAGCTCTCCGACACCGCGCTCAACTTCGTGCTGGTGATCGGCGCCATCACGGCGCTGTTCATGGGCTTTCTCGGCATCATCCAGAACGACATCAAGCGCGTGGTCGCGTACTCCACGCTGAGCCAGCTCGGCTACATGACGGTGGCGCTCGGCGTGTCGGCGTACTCGGTGGCAGTGTTCCACCTGATGACGCACGCGTTCTTCAAGGCGTTGCTGTTCCTGGCCGCCGGCAGCGTGATCATCGGCATGCACCACGACCAGGACATCCGCAACATGGGCGGCCTGGCCAAGTACATGCGCATCACGTGGATCACGTCGCTGCTCGGTTCGCTGGCGCTGATCGGCACCCCGTTCTTCTCGGGCTTCTACTCGAAGGATTCGATCATCGAGGCGGTGCACGCGAGCCAGCTGCCCGGCGCCGGCTTCGCGACCTTCGCGGTGACGCTCGGCGTGTTCGTCACCGCGTTCTATTCGTTCCGCATGTACTTCCTGGTGTTCCACGGCCCGGAGCGGTTCCACAACAAGCCGTTCCCGGGCGAGCACGACCACCACGATGACCACCACGAAGGGTCGCACTATCCGCACGAGTCGCCGTGGGTGGTGACCTTGCCGCTGGTGCTGCTGGCGATTCCGTCGGTGGTGATCGGCGCGATGACGATCGGTCCGATGCTGCACGGCGAGTTCTTCAAGGACTCGATCGCCGTCGACGCGGCGCGCCATCCGGCGATGACGGAGCTCGGCGAGCACTTCCATGGCGCCATGGCGATGGCGCTGCATGCGTTGTCGACGCTGCCGCTGTGGCTCGCCGCGGCAGGCGTCGCCACCGCGTGGTGGTTCTATCTGAAGCAGCCGTCGATCCCGGCCGCGATCGCGCGCACCTTCAGCCCGCTGGTGCGCGTCCTCGAGAACAAGTACTACATGGACTGGATCAACGAGCACCTCCTGGCGCCCGCGGCACGCGCCATGGGCCGTGGACTGTGGAAGGGCGGTGACCAGGGCCTGATCGATGGCGTGGCGATCAACGGCTCGGCGGCCGCCATCGGCGGGGTCGCTCGCGTGGTGCGGCTGATCCAGACCGGCCACCTGTATTGGTATGCCCTGGTGATGTTGCTCGGCGTGTTCGGGCTGCTCACCTGGCGCATCTGGCCGAGCCTGAAGCCGGCGCTGTGGTCGTTGTTCGTTGGCCGTTAGAGCAGCGCGCGGAGAACAAGAACATGGGTTTGTTGAGCATCGCGATCTGGCTGCCCATTGCCGTGGGCGTGCTGCTGTTCGCGCTCGGGCGTGACGACAACGTGCACGCCGTGCGCTGGGTGGCGCTGATCGGATCGATTGCAGCGCTGCTGGTCACGCTGCCGGTGATCTCCGGCTTCGACACCCGCACGGCGTCGATGCAGTTCGTCGAGAACCTGCCGTGGATCGAGCGCTTCAACGTGCGCTACCACCTTGGCGTGGACGGCATCTCGATGTGGTTCGTCCCGCTCACCGCGTTCATGACCGTGGTCGTGGTGCTGTCGGCGTGGCAGGTGATCACCGATCGCGTGGCGCTGTACATGGGCGCCTTCCTGGTGCTGTCGGGGCTGATGATCGGCGTGTTCAGTGCGCTCGACGGCGTGCTGTTCTATACCTTCTTCGAAGCCACGCTGATTCCGATGTACATCATCATCGGCGTGTGGGGCGGGCCCAAACGCGTCTATGCCGCGTTCAAGTTCTTCCTCTTCACGCTGGCGGGCTCGCTGCTGATGCTGGTGGCGCTGGTCTACCTGTACTTCAAGAGCGGCGGCAGCTTCGACATCGTCACCTGGCACAAGCTGCCGCTGCGCAGCGACGTGCAGAGCTGGCTGTTCTTCGCCTTCCTGGCGGCGTTTTCGGTCAAGGTGCCGATGTGGCCGGTGCACACCTGGCTGCCCGATGCTCACGTCGAGGCGCCCACCGGCGGCTCGGTGGTGCTGGCGGCGATCATGCTGAAGCTCGGCGCCTACGGCTTCCTGCGCTTCTCGTTGCCGATCGTGCCCGACGCCAGCCGCGAGTGGGCCTGGTTCATCATCGCGCTGTCGTTGATCGCCGTGGTCTACATCGGCCTGGTGGCGCTGGTGCAAGACGACATGAAGAAGCTGGTCGCGTATTCGTCGGTCGCGCACATGGGCTTCGTCACGCTCGGCTTCTTCATCTTCAGCGACCTCGGCATCTCGGGCGGCCTGGTGCAGATGATCAGCCACGGCTTCATCTCGGGCGCCATGTTCCTGTGCATCGGTGTGTTGTACGACCGCGTGCACTCGCGCGAGATCTCGGCCTACGGCGGGGTGGTGAACACCATGCCCAAGTTCGCGGCGCTGGCGGTGCTGTTCGCGATGGCCAACTGCGGCCTGCCGGGCACCAGCGGGTTCGTCGGCGAGTGGATGGTGATCCTGGGCACCGTCAAGACCAACTTCTGGCTGGCCGCCCTGGCGGCCACCACGCTGGTGTTCGGCGCCGCCTACACGCTGTGGATGGTCAAGCGCGTGTACTTCGGCGACGTGGCCAACAGCGACGTCAAGGCGCTGGCCGACCTGGACAAACGCGAGATGCTGGTGCTGTCGGCGCTGGCGATCGCGGTGCTGTGGATGGGCGTGTACCCCAAGCCGTTCACCGACGTGATGAACGTGTCGGTGGGCGAGCTCATCAAGCACGTGGCCCAGCCCAAGATCCCTTGAAACGGCAGACGCCATGAACCCCTTGAACTGGAGCGTCGTCGTCCCCGAGATCGTGCTGCTGACGATGGCGTGCGTGATCGCGGTGGTCGACCTCTACGTCGACGATCCGCGCCGCCGCGTGACCTACTGGCTGACGCAACTCACGCTGGTGGTGGTGGCTGCGCTGCACCTGGCGCTGCTCGACAGCAACGTGCCCTATGCCATGCAGGACATGGTGGTCAGCGATCCGATGGGCCACCTGCTGTCGTTCTTCGCCAGCGTGGCGATGATCTTCACGGTCGCCTACGCCCAGCCCTACATCGCGTCGCGCGACATGCTCAAGGGCGAGTTCTTCACGTTGGCACTGTTCGCGCTGCTGGGCATCTTCGTGATGAACGCGGCCAACAACTTCCTCATGGTCTACCTCGGCCTGGAGTTGATGAGCCTGTCGCTCTACGCGCTGGTGGCGCTGCGCCGCGACCATGCGATCGCCACCGAAGCGGCGATGAAGTACTTCGTGCTCGGCGCAATGGCCAGCGGCTTCCTGCTGTACGGCCTGTCGATGATGTACGGCGCGACCGGCACGTTGACGATTCCCGACGCCTTCACCGCCATCAACAAGGGCCAGATCAACCAGGAAGTGCTGAGCTTCGGCGTGGTCTTCGTCGTCGCCGGCCTGGCGTTCAAGCTCGGCGTGGTGCCGTTCCACATGTGGGTGCCCGACGTGTACCACGGCGCGCCGACGCCGGTCACGCTGATGATCGGCGGCGCGCCGGAGTTCGCCGCGTTCGCCATCACGATCCGCCTGCTGGTCGAGGGCCTGAGCGGCATCGCGGTGGAGTGGCAGCAGATGCTGATCGTGCTCTCGGTGGGGTCGCTGGTGCTCGGCAACCTGGCGGCGATCGCGCAGAACAACCTGAAGCGCATGCTGGCGTACTCCACCATCGCGCAGATGGGCTTCATGCTGCTCGGATTCACGCCCACCGTGGTCGGCGCCAACACGCTGTCGGCCGCCAATGCCTACAGCTCGTCGATGTTCTACATCGTGACCTACGTGCTGACCACGCTGGGCACCTTCGGTCTGATCATGCTGCTGGCGCGCCAGGGATTCGAAAGCGATGAGATCAGCGACCTGGCCGGCCTCGGCAAGCGCGCGCCATGGATGGCCGGCGTGATGACGGTGCTGATGTTCTCGCTGGCGGGCATTCCGCCGCTGGTGGGCTTCTACGCCAAGCTGGCAATCCTGCAGGCACTGGTCACGACCGCGTCCACACCGTACATCGTGCTGGCCGTGTTTGCGGTGGTGATGTCGCTGATCGGTGCGTTCTACTACCTGCGCGTCGTCAAGGTGATGTACTTCGACACCGCGCCGGCTGGTGCACCCACCGTGCAGACCGGTACCGGTGTCAGTGCGCTGCTGGCGATCAACGGCGGCGCGGTGCTCGTGTTGGGCCTGCTGCCCGGCGGCTTGATGGCGATGTGCCGCGACGCGATCGTGAAGGCCCTGAGCAGTTGAGCGATCGCTATCCACCGGTGCCGCGCGGTGCCACGGCGCCTGAGGTCGGCACATCACCGCAACTGCTCGAGGCCTTCGTCGCCGGAGCGCAGGTGTTCAAGGGCGCGTTGCTCGATGTGCGCCGCGATGTGGTCGAGATGCCCGACGGCTCCCGGGCCACGCGCGAGTACGTGGTCCATCCGGGCGCGGTCGTCGTGGTGCCGATCCTCGACGACGGCCGCCTGCGTGCTCGAGCGCCAGTTCCGCTACCCGGTCGGGCGCGTGATGCTGGAGTTCCCGGCCGGCAAGCTCGACGCCGGCGAGGCGCCGCTGGTGTGCGGGCAGCGCGAGCTGATCGAAGAGACCGGCTACCGGGCGCACGAGTGGGCGATCGCCGGCACGATGCACAACGCGATGGCCTATTCCACCGAGGTGGTCCACATCGTGTTTGCCCGCGGGCTGCAGGCCGGCGAGCGTGCGCTGGACGTCGGCGAACTCATCGAACTCGAGCTGATGACCGAGGCGCAGCTCGAGGCGGCTGCGGGGGCCGGCACGCTGACCGATGCCAAGACGCTGATTGCGCTGTTGTGGCTGCAGAAGTGGCGCGGCGGCGCCTGGCCATTGCATTGGTTCACGCCTGCCTAGAGGCGCGGGTCGTCATAATCCGCCTGTCATGAAGGTGCTCAACCTGCGTTGTTCCAACGGCCACGGCTTCGAGGGGTGGTTTGCCTCGGACGACGAGTTCATGGAGCAAAACGGCGGTGGCATGCTGCAATGCCCGTTGTGCGCCGACAGCGTGATCACGCGCATGCCCAGTGCGCCACGCCTCAATCTGTCGGGTGCACGCGAGCCGGAACAAGCGCTGCCGGCGAAGCCAGCCGCGGCGCAGCCTGCAATGCCCGGCACCGAGGTGCAGGTGGCCGACTTGCAGGCGATGTGGCTGAAGGCGGTGCGCCATGTCATGGCCCACACCGAAGACGTCGGCGAGCGGTTTGCCGAGGAGGCACGCCGAATCCACTACGGCGAGACGCCGCAGCGCGGCATCCGGGGTCAGGTCAACCCGCAGCAGCGCGACGAGCTGATCGACGAAGGCATCGAGATCATCGCGCTGCCGATCCCGCGCGCGCTCGATGGCCCGGTGCAGTAGCGGGCCCGCGCACACCAGTCGGAACTGCTGCGCAAAAGGGGCCGCGGCTCGATCGCCGGCAACGAATCCAACACAGACGTTACGACCGCGCGGGTCCATGTGCTCGGGCGATGCGGCACTGTGGCGACTTGGTTCGTCGATTGCCCGCGCCGCTGCATGAGAATCCTGTTGTCTCACCGATTCGCCTGGGTGGCGGCGCTCGCGCTGGCGGCTTGTGGCGGCAGTGACTCCGACTCGTCCGTGGCGGCCGAGCCACCTGCGCCTGCACCCAGCCCCGCGCCCACCCCGGGTCCCGCGCCCACACCCGCGCCCGCCCCAGCGCCTGCGCCGGCACCCACGCCATCGCCGGCACCCACACCCGCACCTGCGCCTGCCCCTGCGCCTGCCCGCCCTGCCCCTGCACCGGCGCCTGCGCCGGCCCCTGCCCCTGCACCGGCGCCTGCGCCGGCCGAGCCCCTGCACCGGCGCCTGCGCCGGCCCCTGCCCCGCAGGGCAGCTTCACAATCGCCGGTGTGGAATTCGCGCAATCGATGGTGTTCGCGAGCCAGGATCCCGAGCTCGTGCTGGTGTCGAACCGCGCTGCGCTGGCCAAGGTGAACGTGGTCGCGAGCCAGGGTGCCGGCGGCAAGCCGAGTGGCGTTCTGCGCATCGAGGATGCGAGCGGCAACCTGCTGCGCGAGCTGCCGTTGACCGCGCCCAGCGGCAACATCCCCACGGCCGCGCCGGCGCGCCCCAGCTTCGCCGACAGCTACACCGCCACCATTCCTGCCGACCTCGTGCGCACCGGTCTGCGGGTCGCCGCGCACTTCACCCCGCCCGCCAACAACCAGGCCACGCTGGCGCCGCGCATCGGCGGTGGCGTGGCCGTGCGTGTGGTGACGGTGCCGGTGCAGATCGGTGGCACGCTAGGCCAGGTGGTGTCCGATGCCGATGGCTATCTTCGCGCGCGCCTGCCCGCCGCCAGCGTCACGCGCGTCGACCATGCGCCCCTGGTGTCGTCACAGGTGACCGCGGTGCCGAGCACGTCGAGCGAATGGAGCAGCGCGTTCAGCGCCATCCTCGGCGAGATGGACGACCTTCACTTGCTCGAGGGCGCGTCGTCGCGCACCTACTACTATGGCTTCATTCCCAAGCGCACATCGGGCTTGGCCGGCATGGGCTTTCGCCCAGGCAATGCGGCGGTCGGCTTCGACCTGCCCAACAGCCCGAACGCGGTGCGCGAAACCATGGTGCACGAGGTAGGCCACAACCTGAGCCTGCGCCACGCACCGTGCGGAGACCCGTCGGGGCCCGACACCGCGTATCCGTATGCCAATGCTGCATTGGGCGCGGGCAACCGCTTCGTTTGGGGCTACGACGCGGGCAACAACCGTTTCATCGATCCCACGCCGACCAGCGCGCACGACGTGATGAGCTATTGCGACGGCAACTGGTTCTCCGACTACAACTACCGCAGAATGCAGGTCTACCTCACGCCCGCGGACCGCACGCAGACGGCCGATGCCGACCGTGTGTTTGCTTCGTCGGCCGCGGTGGACCAGGAACTGCTGCTGGTGAGCGGCGAAATCCGCAATGGCGTGCTGCGCCTCAACCCGCTGAAGGCGAGCGTGGGCCGCGCACGCACACCCACCGAAGGCCCGTACCTGCTGCGCATCACCACCCGCAGCGGTTCCGTGATCGAGCAGCGCTTCGACAGCCGCGAGATCGACCACATGCCCGAACTCCAGCGCTTCGGGTTCACGATCGCCCATCCCGGTGCGATCGACCGCGTCGAGGTGCTGCACGAGGGCCGCGTGCTGGCGCAGCGGGCCGCGCGCGAGCAGGCGCTGTCGGCGGGCGCCGCCGCATCGACCGTGCCGGCCACCGTGCAGGCCAACGAGCAGGGGGGTGTGCTTACCCTGCGCTGGGATGCGGTGCAGCATCCCTACCTCACGGTCACGCATGTCGGCAACGCCCGCACCGTGATCGCGATGGACCTGCGGGGTGGCAACGCCTCGCTGCCGACCGCCGCGCTGCCGGCAGGAGGTCAATTCGAGTTCAGCCTGTCCGACGGCTTGAATTCGGAACGCGTGCTCTTGACCCGCTGAGCGGGAGGGTGGGGTTTGCGCGGCCAACCCTTGAATGGGGTGTGTCGGCACCGTACCATGTGCGTCACCATCCGTAACGAACGGTGGATGCACAGCCCAGGCTGTGCGCGGGCACCTCGTCGTGGACGAGAGTGTCTGGGGGCGACACTTGATTCATTTGATCTGCCTACGCTGCAACCGCGCCAACGCGTCGGAGGCCAAGTTTTGCAGCGAATGCGGGGCAGGGCTGTTGCGCAAGTTCTGCAGCCGATGCCGCGCCATCAACGACGCCGAGTCGCACTTCTGCCAGTCGTGCGGCGAAGCGCTGCCGGCGCAGCCGTCGGTGCCGCACACCGCTCCAATGGCACCGCCTGCCATCGTGCCCGACCTGACCGACGTGTACGCCGAGCCCGAGGAACCGTCGCCTGCCATGGCTTCACCGGCGGCCGTCAGCCGCTGGCGTGACGAAACCGTTGCCGACAGCCGCTGGCGTGACGAGCCGGCGGCCGACAGCCAATGGCGTGACGAACCAGCGGCCGACAGCCACTGGCCCAGTGAACCGGCGGCCGGTGTGCGGGTGGTCATCACCGAGCCGCTGCGTGCCGATCCCGTGGCTGCGAAGCCATCGCATCGCACGGTGTTATTCGGGTTCGTCGGCGGCGCGGCTTTGCTGCTGGCGGCGCTGCTCTGGTCGCAGAGCGAGCACCCGAGCATGTCGTCTTCCGAAGCGCCGGCGTTGACCGCGCCGCCCGTCGCCACACCCGCCAGAGGCGCAACGGTCGTCGCCGTTCCGGCGCCTGCGCAGCCAACGCATTCAACGGCGCCCGACAACGCCCGTCCGGGCGCAGCCAGCGCCATCGCGGCAGCGCCGGCACTGACAGGACAAGGAGCCAGGCAAGGCTCAGGAGCGCCGGCTCGCGCCCGAAGCGCAGATCGCCGCGCAGCCGCCGGCGGCTGGGCCCGCGCAGCGCGGCGCGCCGGTGGAACGCCGGCCCACCGTGCGCACCGCGCAGCCTCAAACACCGCCACCGGATTGCACGCCCGAGGTCGACGCATTGGGCTTGTGTGCACCGGGCGCCAAAGTCGCAGACAGATCGGGGTCGAGATGATCGTGCAACGGAGTGCCTCGTCGTGGCTGGCTTGGTGCTGTGCGGTGGCGCTGCTGGCGCTGCCGTTCGCCGGCGCGGCGGCGCCGATCGCGTACAAGATCGTCACGGCCTCCGAGCGTGGCACCTACATCCAGATTGGCCGCGACCTGGCCAAGTTCGTGGCCCCGCCGGCGCAGATCGAACTCGACGCCGTGCCGTCGGCCGGGTCGGCGGAGAACATCCACCGCCTGCGCTACGAACCCGGCGTGAAGCTGGCGCTGGTTCAGTCGGACGTGTACCAGGCATTCATCAACCAGGGCAACGCCGGCGACGCCAACGCCGCAGCGATCATCAAGCCGCTGCGCGTGGTCCTGCCGCTGTACAACGAAGAGCTGTACTTCATCGTGCGCGCCGATTCGCCGCTCAACTTCGTGCACGAGATCAGCGACAGCAAGATCAATGTCGGCCCGCTGCGCAGCGGCACCGCGATGTCTGCCACCACGCTGTACCGTTTGATGTTCGAACGGCCCGCCAGCGACGACCGGCTGTCGTTCCTCAGCAATGAAGACGCGCTGGTCAAGCTGACCGGCGACAAGTCGATCGACGTCGTGGTCGTCGTACTCGGGCAGCCCGCCAAGCTGCTGGTCGACATGAAGCCGGAGGCACGCGCGCTGATCAAGCTGTTGAAGTTCGATGCCGAGCATCCGCAGAGCAAGGCAGCCCTGAAGACTTACTTTTCCACCAGTGTGCGCGCTTCGAACTATCCCAACCTGCTGACCGAAGACATTCCGGGTATCGCGGTGAAGGCCTACCTGGTCACCTACGACTACAACCAGGAACACACCAAGAACCGGCTGGGGCAGTTTGCCAAGTCGCTGTGCGACAACTTCAGCCAGTTGCAGACCAGCGGCCATCCCAAGTGGAAAGAGGTGTCGTTGAGCATGCCGCAGCTGGGCCAGGGCTGGACCTACTTCGCGCCCACGGCGCAGGAACTCTCGCGTTGCGCACAGAAGGCGGCCAAGCCTGTGAAGGCGTGCACCACCGAGCAGAAGATCCTCGGCCTGTGCGAGCAGTAGCGCACTCGCACGCAAACGCCGCAGCTAGTCGGGCAGCACGCGCCCCGGGTTGAGCGTGCGCTTGGGATCGAGCGCCTGCTTGATCGCGCGCATCATCGCCAGCGCCACCGGTGACTTGCGCTCGAGCAACTCGTCGCGCTTGAGCGCGCCGATGCCGTGCTCGGCGGAGATCGAGCCGCCGCGCGCCACCACCGCGTCGTAGACGATGCGGTTCACCGCATGCTCCTGCTGGTCGAGAAAGGCCTGCGCCGAGACGCCGGGCGCGGCCTGCAGGTTGTAGTGCAGGTTGCCGTCGCCGAGGTGGCCGAAATTGACCACGCGGCTGCCCGGGAACGCGGCCTGCAGCGCGCGCATCGGTGCGCTCGACGAAGGCGGGGATCGCCGACACCGGCAGCGCGATGTCGTGCTTGATGTTCGGGCCTTCCATCGCCTGCGCCAGCGGGATCGATTCGCGCACGTGCCACAGCGCGCGAGCCTGCGCCACGCTCTCGGCCAACACCGCATCGTGGACGCATGCCTGCTCGAGCGCCTGTTGCAGCAGCGCTTCGAAGCGCGGCCGCGCCAGCGCTTCGCTCTCGGCATCGGCGCAGCTCGAGCAGCACGGTCCACGCGGCACCGGGCAGCGGACGCGGCAGCTGCGGAAAGTGCTTGGCGACCAGTTCGAGCGCCAGCTCGCCCATCACCTCGAAGCCGGTGAGCGCAGGCGCCGAGCTGCTGCCGCGCCAGCTGCAGCAGCGCGACGCAAGCCGCCAAGTCGCTGCAGGCCGCAAGCGCGGTGAGCTGCGCAGCCGGCAGCGGATGCAGCTTCATCGTCGCGGCGGTGATGATGCCGAGCGTGCCTTCGCTGCCGATCATCAGGTCGCGCAGGTCGTAGCCGGTGTTGTCCTTGCGCAGGCCGCTGAGCCCGCTCCACACCTCGCCCTGTGCGGTGACCACCTCCAGCCCAGGCACAGCTCGCGCGCATTGCCGTAGCGCAGCACCTGCGTGCCGCCGGCGTTGGTGGCGAGGTTGCCGCCGATCGTGCAGCTGCCTTCGGCCGCCAGGCTGAGCGGAAACAGCAGCCCTTGCTCGGCGGCGGCCTCCTGCGCCGCCTTCAGCACGCAGCCGGCCTCGAGCGTCATCGTGGCATTGGCGGCATCGATGGCGCGCACGCGGTTCATGCGCGCCAGGCTCAGCAGCACCTGGCGGCCGCTGGCATCGGGCACGCCGCCGCCGACCAGCCCGGTGTTGCCGCCCTGCGCGACGATGCGGCGCCGTGCGCCGCGCAGGCGCGCACCACGGCCGCCACTTCGTCGGTGCTGCCCGGCCGCACCACCGCGAGGCCTGGCCGCGCCAGCGCTGGCGCCAGTCGAGCTCGTAGGCCGACAGGTCGCCGTCGACCAGCACGTTGGGCGCGCCGACGGCCTCGCGCAGTGCGGCGTGCAGCGCGACAGCTCATGCGCCGAGCCTGCCCGCGTGTGCGATGCGCCAGCGGATGTGCAGCACGCAGGCCGCGAACAGCGCGAGGCACAACGCCACCTCGAGCGCGGCGAGTTGCGCCGACAGCCCCTGATCGCTTGTCGCGCGCATCGCACCTTCGGCCAAGTAGATCCACACCAGCAGGCTGAGCCAGCGGTAGGTGTGCACGCGTAGCGTCAGCACCCCGGCCAGCGGCAGCACCAACGGCAGCACCTTCAGCGCCAGCGCGCGCGAGCCGGTCGGCGCGAGCCACAGCTCCCAGGCCAGGCCGAGCAGCACCAGCGCTGCCAACAGGCCGACCGCCGCGGCGCGTGTCGGCGCGCAACCCTGCGGCGGCAGGTGCGAGTGGTTCCATGGCAGGCACGGCGTTCATGGCTGGCATGATAGACGGCATGAATTCGATCCCCAGTCGCAGCGATTGGACGGCGCAGCTCGCGCGAGCTGTGGCGTTCGCTGCGCAGCTGGCCCTGGTTCGACACCTACCACACGCTGAAGCAGCGCTTCCGCGAAGACCGCCTCGGGCTCACCGCCGGCAGCCTCACGTTCACGACGCTGATCAGCCTGGTGCCGCTGATGACGGTGATGCTGGCGCTGTTCACCGCGTTCCCGATGTTCGCGCGCTTCCAGATGGCGCTGGAGAAGTACCTCCTGCAGAGCCTGGTGCCCGACAACATCGCCAAGCCGGTGCTGGCATCGCTGACGAGCTTCGCGTCCAAGGCGAGCCAGGTCGGCTCGGTCGGCCTGGTGGTGCTGGTGGTGGCGGCGTTGGCGCTGATGCTCACCATCGATCGCACGCTCAACGCCATCTGGCGCGTGCGCAAGCCGCGCCCGTTCGCGCATCGTGTGCTGGTGTACTGGGCCGCGCTCACGCTCGGGCCGCTGCTGCTCGGCATCTCGTTGAGCCTCACGTCGTATGCGATCTCGGCGTCGCGCGGGCTGGTCGATACGCTGCCGGGCGGCGTGCGCTTCGTGCTCGGCGCGATCGAGTTCGCGCTGCTGTCCGGCGGCATGGCGGCGCTGTACCACTACATCCCGAACACCCACGTGCGCCGGCGCACGCCTGGGCCGGCGGCGTGTTCGTCGGCGTCGGGTTCGAGATGGCGAAACGCGTGCTCAGCTGGTACCTCAGTCGGTGCCGAGCTACTCGGTGATCTACGGCGCGTTCGCCACGCTGCCGATCTTCCTGCTGTGGATCTACCTCTGTTGGGTGATCGTGCTGCTGGGCGCCGTGATCGCGGCCTACGCACCGAGCCTGTCGATGCGGGTGGTCCGTGTGCCCGACACGCCGGGCTACCGCTTTGCGCTCGCGGTCGCGCTGCTGCGCGAGCTGCAGCGGGCACGCGTGGCGACGCAGCGCGGCCTGGGCCTGCACGAGCTCGCCGGCGCCGTGCGCGTCGATCCGCTCCAAGTCGAACCCGTGCTCGACCTGCTGATCGCCATGGACTGGGTGGCGCGCCTCGACGAAGAAGGCTCGCAGCGCCACGTGCTGCTGGTCGATGCGCAGCACACGCTGGCGCGCCCGTTGATCGATGGACTGCTGCTCGGCGACGACCGCGCTGCCAGCGCGTTCCGCCGGCGGGCCGGCCTCGACACGCTGAAGGTCGGCGAACTGCTCGATTGAGGGTGCCCAGCCATGCGCTGGGCACAAATTCACGCACGCCTGCTGCATCGTGGCTTCGGAATGCCGATAACGACTCGAAGGGGTCTCATCGGGTTCGGCCATGTTGCACGTCGATGTGCTCAGCGGGTATTTCATCTGCGGCGCCGGTTCGCTGGTGGGCGCGGCCATGCTGCGCATCGCCGAGGCCAGCGATGCGCGCACGCACAGGGCACTGCGCCTTTGCGGCTGGGGCTTCGTGTTGCTCGGCCTGGGGTTGATGCCATCCGGGCTCGGCGAGCAGGTGGCCAGCCTCACCCCGGTGCAGTTCTCGCTCGGCTTCGGCACGCTGACCGGCATGTTGCTGATCGGTGCCGGACTGGGAGAAGTGCAGGGCAAGCGCCTGCGACCAAGTTGGATTGCCACCGCGATCGTGTCCTTCGCCCTGGGCCTCGCGCTGGCGTTGCAACAGGATCGGCACATCTTTGGCATCACGTTCGTCGCCGGCATGGTTGGCGTGTCGTCGTTGATGGTCTGGTTGATGCGCGGCATGATCCTGCGCGGCCGCGACGCCACCGAGCACGCCATGGCGGCATCCATGATCGTGCTGCTGGTGTCGTGCTGGGTCCGGCTGGCGTTCACGCTGGCCCACCGCGGCGGCGTGCGCGCCGACCTCATGTACCTGCCGCCACCCTTCGATTCGGTGCTGGCCGCGCTGTACGGCGTGCTGCCGATGATCGTGGCCACGCTGATGCTGACACTCGTCAACTCCCGCCTGCGCCACCAACTGCGGCAGCGCGCCATCACCGACGAACTGACCGGCACGATGACGCGGCGAGCCCTGCGCGAGATGGCGCCGGCGTTGGTCGAGCAGCAGCAGGCCAAGCACCGCGAGGTGGCGGTCCTGATGCTCGATCTCGACCGCTTCAAGGCGATCAACGATACCTACGGACACGTGAAGGGCGACGCCGTGCTGCGCATGGCAGCCGGCGTGCTGCAGACGCATGCGCGGGTCGACACCTTGCTTGCCCGCTACGGCGGCGAAGAGTTCATCGCCGTGGTGCCGGTCGACGACCTGCCGGCCGCGCGCCGCGTCGCCGAGCGCCTGCGCCTGGCGATCGAAGGCGCCGATTGGGTCGGCACAATGGGCCTGGCCAGCGGCGTCACGGTCAGCGTGGGCGTCGCCATGGTGAGCCCGGCCGAATCGCTCGATGCGGCGCTGCAGCGCGCCGACGAGGCGCTGTATCGGGCCAAGCGCGACGGCCGCAACCAGTGCCAGATCGGCCTCGCGGTGGCCTGACCCGTTCGGATGGCCGCGTGGCGGCGCGGCACAATCGCTGCATGCCGCATCCGATGGAGCACCCGCGATGGCCGCCGACCTGATCACCCACCTGCAGCAGGAACTGCAAGGCCTGCGCGAGGCCGGCTTGTTCAAGACCGAGCGCATCATCACCACGCAGCAGGGTGCGACGGTGCGCACCAGCGATGGCCGCGAGGTGGTCAACCTGTGCGCCAACAACTACCTCGGGCTGTCGTCGCATCCGCGCGTGATCGAGGCCGCGCACGAAGCGCTGCGCACGCATGGCTATGGCATGAGCTCGGTGCGTTTCATCTGCGGCACGCAGGATCTGCACAAGGAGCTCGAGTCGCGCCTGGCGCGTTTCCTCGGCACCGAGGACGCGATCCTCTATGCCGCCGCGTTCGATGCCAACGGCGGCCTGTTCGAGCCGCTGTTCGGCGAGGCCGACGCGATCATCAGCGACGAGCTGAATCACGCGTCGATCATCGACGGCGTGCGCCTGGCGCAAGGCGCAGCGCTGGCGCTACAAGCACAACGACATGGCCGACCTCGAGCGCTGCCTGCACGAGGCGGCGGGCGCGCGCTTCAAGATCGTGTTCAGCGACGGCGTGTTCTCGATGGACGGCACGATCGCGCAGCTCAATCGCATGCGCGCGCTGTGCGATCAGTACGGCGCGTTGCTCGGCATCGACGAGTGCCACGCCACCGGTTTCATGGGTGCGCGCGGGCGCGGCACGCACGAGCACCGCGGCGTGTTCGGCAAGGTCGACATCATCACCGGCACGCTGGGCAAGGCGCTGGGCGGCGCATCGGGCGGCTTCACCGCGGCGCGGCGCGAAGTCGTGGAGCTGCTGCGCCAGCGCTCGCGCCCCTACCTGTTCAGCAACACGCTGATGCCGGCCATCGCCGGCGCCAGCCTCGCGGTGCTCGACCTGCTCGAGGGCAGCACGGCCTTGCGCGACAAGCTGGAAGACAACACACGCTGGTTCCGCGATGGCATCGTCAAGGCCGGCTTCGACATCAAGCCCGGCACGCATCCGATCGTGCCGATCATGGTGTACGACGCGATCAAGGCCCAGCAGCTGTCGGCCCGCCTGCTCGAGCTGGGTGTCTACGCGGTGGGCTTCTTCTTCCCGGTGGTGCCCAAGGGGCAGGCGCGCATCCGCGTGCAGATGAGCGCGGTGCACGAACGCGAGCATCTGGAGCGGGCCGTGGCCGCATTCGCGCAGGCCGGGCGCGAGCTCGGGCTCACGGGCACATGACTGCACCGAAGATCCTGATCATCGGCGCCAACGGCCAGATCGGTACCGAACTGGCCGAGCGCGCTGGCCGAGCGCCACGGCGCCGACGCGGTGGTGACCAGCGACCTCGCGCCCACCGGCCGTGTGCCGCGGCTGGCCCACGAGGCGCTCGACGTGCACCGATGCCGCGGCGCTGGCGGCCGTGGTGGCGCGCCATCGCATCGAACGCAGTCTACTGCTGGCCGCGGCGTTGTCGGCCAACGGCGAGAAACATCCGCAGTGGGCGTGGAACCTCAACATGGGCGGGCTGCTCAACGTGCTGGAGATCGCACGCTCGTCGAGGCTCGAGCAGGTGTTCTGGCCGAGCATCATCGCGGCCTTCGGGCCGACCACGCCGACGCACTGCGATGCAGCACACGGTGATGGATCCGACCACCGTTTACGGCATCAGCAAGCTCGCCGGCGAACGCTGGTGTGCCTGGTACCACGACAAGCATGGCATCGATGCGCGCAGCCTGCGCTACCCCGGCTTGATCAGCTGGAAAACACCGCCGGGCGGCGGCACCACCGACTACGCGGTGGAGATCTTCCATGCCGCGCTGAAGGACCGGCGCTACACCTGCTTCTTGCGCGAGGACACGCGGCTGCCGATGATGTACATGCCCGATGCGATCCGCGCCACCGTCGAGCTGATGGAAGCGCCCGCCGCGCAGATCCGCGAACGCGGCTCGTACAACCTGGCCGGCATGAGCTTCACGCCGCGCGAGATCGCCGATGCGATCGCGCGCCGCGTGCCGGGCTTCGTGATGACGCAGCGCGCCGGACTTTCGCCAGGCCATTGCCGACAGCTGGCCGCAGGTGATCGACGACACGCCCGCGCGCGAGCAATGGGGTTGGAAGACCCGCTTCGGGCTCGACGCGATGGTGGACGATATGCTCGGCAACTTGCGCGCATCGACGCGCAGCTGAAAATCGCACACGGAGGCCGACCCCAAGATGCGCGAGCGCCTGGCCGAGCTCGGCGGCAAGCCGATCGGCGGCACGCCGGAGGACTTCGGCAAGGTGATCGCCGCCGAAACGGCGAAGTGGGGCAAGGTCGTGACCTCGTCGGGCGCCAAGGTCGAGTAGGGCCGGGCGCTGCGCACGCAGCGCATGACGCACCGTCTGAGGCACCGTCTGAACGCGAGCGCCTACCGCACCGCCTATTCGAGCACCACGCGCGGAAAGTAGAACGACACCACCCAGTTCGGCACATCGACGATCGAGCTGATGCGCAGGTCGGCGCACACGCTGCACAGCATGTACGCATCGATCGGCGAGTAGTTGTAGCGCTTGGCTGAGCAGCTCCACCATCTCCGACACCGCCATGCGCGCGCCCGCCATCAGGTCGGGGCCGATGCCGGTGGTGACCTCGTAGCCGCGCTTGTCGAGGTGGTTCGACACCGGGCCCGGCGTCACGTAGCGCGGCATGCGCAGCCGTGCGTCCTTGATCAGCTCGATCTTCAGGCTGACGTCGATCGCGGTTTCGATCGCCGTGCCGCAGACCTCGCCGTCGCCCTGCGCGGCATGCGTGTCGCCCACCGAGAACAGCGCGCCGGCCACCTCGATCGGCAGGTACAGCTCGGTGCCTTCGGCGATGTCGCGCACGTCCATGTTGCCGCCCACGTGGCGCGGCGGAATGATGCTGTGCAGGCCGGGCTCGGCCAGCGCCACGCCGATGGTGCCGCACATCGGCTTGAGCGGCACGCGCCCACCGGGGCCGTACATCGCGGGCTTCAATCCGGGGTCGTAGTTCCAGTGGTGCAGGTGCGCGTCGGGAAACTGATCGGTCAGCAGGCCGAACCCAGGGATGTTGCCGGTCCAGCCCCAGCCCGACGGGCGGAACGACAGCACCGTGACCTTCAACGCATCGCCGGGTTGGGCGCCGTCGACGAACACCGGGCCGGTGACCGGGTTGACGCGCGCGAGGTCGAGCTTGACCAGGTCGGCCGCGGTCGAGGTGCGCGACAACTGGCCCGACGACGCATCGACGGTCTCGAAGTGCACCGTCTCGCCGGGCGCGATCTTCAACCGCGGCGGGAACTCGTTGTTCCAGCCGTGGTGGATGTGCTGGCGGTGGATCGTGTGGTGGTTGTGGTCGTGCGCGCTCACGGTGCGATTCCTCTCTACACGGCCACGGTCAGCGCGCCGTCGATCACGAGGTTCGTGCCCGAGATGCGGCTGGCCATCGGGCTGGAGATGAACACCACGCCGTTCGCCACTTCCTGTGCCGTGCCGAAGCGGCCGGTCGGGTTGACCTTCAGCGTCGAGTTGTACAGGTCGGGCATGTTCTTCTCGATGGTCTGCCAGATGCCGCCGTCGAAGTAGGTGTTGCCGGGCGACACGCAGTTCACGCGGATGCCCTTGCCGACGAGCTGGCGGCTCAGGCCCTTGGCGTAGTGGATCAGCGCCGCCTTGATCGCACCGTACGAACCCGCCGCGAAGTCGACCTCGAAGCCCGACACGCTGGAGATCAGCACGATCGATGCGCTCTGCGACTTCTCCAGGAACGGCAGCGCCGCCTGCACGGCATTGACCGTGTGCATCATGTCGACGCGGAACGACTTCTCCCAGGTGTCGGCGTTGTCGCCGACCGCCAGCGCGCTGACGTTGCACACCAGCGCGTCGATGCCGCCGAGTTCCTTGGCACTGGCCGCGATCCAGCCCGACAGGGCGGCGCCATCGGCCACGTCGAGCGCGCGCCCGAACGCTTGGACGCCCTTGGACTTCAGTGCCGAGACGGCGATGCCCACCTCGTCGGCGTTGCGCGCGCAGATCGCCACGTCGGCACCTTCGGCCGCGAAGCCCTCGGCCACCGCGCGCCCGATGCCCTTGCTGCCGCCCGTGATCAGCGCCCGCTTGCCTTTGAGTCCGAGGTCCATGGCCGTTCTCCTTCCGTTGAGCCGACGTGTCCGCCGAAGGGGCCGCAGTATGTCGCCCAAAGCGCAGGCGCAGGGCATCGCGGAGGCGCCAGCGGGGTTTCCGTCGGCGGTCGCAACACTGGCACGGCATTCGTGGCGGGGCTACAGTCGGGCTCCACCATGGACCGCGCCTGCACGCCGTCCTTCGAGCCGACGGGCAGCGTCCGACGGCGCTGGCGCATCGTTGCCTTTGCGGTGTTGGCGTTCGGTTGCTGCGCGGCCACGGGTGCAGCGCCGGACATTGGCATCGCGATGCTGTCGTCCGACGAAGCGCGCGCGGTCGCCGAGCTCGGCCCGTGGCCTCCGACCGTGCCGCGCGATCCCGGCAACCGCGTGTCGGGCGACCGCAAGGCGATCGAACTCGGTCGTCAACTGTTCCGAGACCCGCGCATGTCGCCGGTCGGCTACATCGCGTGCGTCACCTGCCATCAGCCGGATCGCGCTTTCACCGACATCAAGGCGCGCGCGCACGGCCTGGCCGATCTGCCGCGCAACACGCCGGCGTTGGCCAACCTGGGCCTGCAGCGCTGGTACGGCTGGGGCGGCGGCAGCGACAGCCTGTGGATGGCGAGCATCAAGCCGATCCTCGATGCACGCGAGTTCGATGGCAATGCGCAGCTGGTGCGCCGGCTGTTCGTGCGCGAGCCCGAACTGGCGGCGTGCTATCGCAGCGTGTTCGGCGTGTCGGCGCTGCGCGGTGACGTGCAACGCACCGTGGTCAACGTCGGCAAGGCGCTCGCGGCCTTCGTCGAGACGCTGGTCACCGCGCGCACGCCGTTCGATGATTTGCGCGACGCCGTGGTGCGCGGCGATGCGGCGGCGGCCGCGGCGTACCCGGCGAGCGCAATGCGCGGCCTGAAGCTGTTCGTCGGCCGCGGCGGTTGTGTCTCATGCCATGGCGGCCCGAACTTCTCCGATGGCGTGTTTCACCCCGGCGTGGTGCCGCCCGATCGCACGGCGACGGCACTGTCACTCACCGACAGCGGCCGCCTCGAAGACGCGCGGGCGCTGAAGGCCAGCGCGTTCAACCTGACCGGCGCGTCCAACGACGATGCCAGCCGGCGCAACGCCGCGGCCACCCGCGTGCTGGCGGTGCACGAAGGGCTGAGCGGCCGCTACCGCACGCCGTCGCTGCGCAACGTGGCCGTGACCGCGCCGTACTTCCACAACGGACAGACCGAACGCTTGATCGATGCGGTGCAGCATGCGCAGCGCCTGTCGCTTGCCGAGGCGCGCGATCTCGTGGCGTTCGTGTCGACGCTCACCGACGTGCACGGCGCGCGTCGGCCATGGGATCCGAGCGGCACCTTGCGCTGCCAGTGATGATCAGGCTTGCAGCCCGCGCCGGCGCCTGCATGCGCCGGCCCCTTCGTAGGCGCTGACCGGCACGCAGGTGCCGGCCTGCGTCCGACTCAGGCCTGCCACACGCCATAGCCCTGTTCGCGCAGGCCGATCGCGAGCTCCACTTCCATCTCGCGCGCGGCTTGGTAGGGCATCGGGTTGAACACCGCGTACAGGGCCGGCAGCAGTCGCACGCCGTAGGCCTGCACGAACCGATTGGCCTGGACGCCGGCCTTGTGCTTGTCGAAGCGACGGTCCGGATCGAGGCCGGTCATGCCCACGTACACGAACGGCTTGCCCAGTTGGTGATCGGGGTTGGCCCGGCGAAAGCTGGCTTCGTTCCACACACGATCGGACAGCTCGACCACGTACACGTGGTGGTGGTGCGCGCGGCGACGGGCGGGCACGGCGGCGGTCGGGCACCCGCGGCTTGAGGCGACGCGTGCCGGGTCAGGCGGTGCTGGTGCTGTCGTCGAGCACCGTGCCCCACAACGAATCCCAATCCACGCCCGCCATGTCGGTGGTGCGACCATCGGGCAGGAAGAAGCGGTTCGGGATCTGGAACATGCCGAGCAGCACGCCGCCGTTGGGCGACCACGCGCTGTGGCGGCTGCCGGCGGGGCGCCAGATGAACTGCCCAGCCTTGCACTCCACGCCCTCGTCGATGCCGGTGCGGTCGACCAGGTGGCCTTCGAGCACGAAGGTCTGCTCGATCCTCACGTGCTCGTGGTCGGGCAGCACGGCGCCCGGTGCCATGCGCGTCAGCGAGGTCACGAGACCGCTGCAACGGTCGAACAGCAAGGTCTTGACCTCGATGCCGGGGTAACGCGTCTTCTGCCAAGGCAAGGACTCCACGTCGACCAGGCGCGACGCCAGCGGCGCCAGCGCGGCATGGGTCGTTGGCATCGGGTGTGACGGCGGTCGTCATCGGCGGTCTCCTGCGGGTGCGTGCATCCGTGCGCAACCGGCCCCAGCGGCGACGCACGGCATGATGCGGGCATTCTCGCTCGCTGCGCTGCCCGCTCTTCATGTCGTCGCTTTCGCTGGTGTTCTCGGTGTGTGCCTTCGCCAGCGGCTTCGGGCTGCGCGTCATCGATCCGCTGATCCTGCCGATCGCGCAGCAATTCAGCGTCACGCCGGCCACGGCGGCGCTGCTGACCACCGCGTATGCGCTGCCTTATGCGATTGCGCAGCCCTTTCTCGGTCCGGTGGGCGACCGCTTCGGCAAGGTGCGCTGCGTGCAGGTGTGCGTCACCGTGATGGCGCTGGCGCTGCTGCTGGGCGTGGTGGCGTCGAGCTTTGAGTGGCTGCTGGTCACCCGCCTGGCGGCCGGCACCTTTGCCGGCGGCATCATCCCGCTGGTGCTGGCCGGGCTCGGCGACGCCTACAGCCTCGAGGAGCGCCAGGTCGCGGTGGGGCGCATGCTGGTGGCGATCATCTCGGGGCAGATGCTGGGCTCGGCATTGGCCGGGCTGGCGGCCGACGCATTCGGCTGGCGCGGCGCGTTGGGCTTGGCCGCGGGAGTGGCGGTGGCCGCGTCGGCCATGACCGCGGTGGCCTTGGCGCGCGATTCTCGTGCGCGGGCATCGGCTGCGCCACAGGCCACGTCGTTCGCCGCACTGTACGGCGAGGTGTTTCGCAACCCGAAGGCGGTGTGGCTGTACGGCGCGGTGGTGGTCGAAGGCGCACTGGTGTTCTGCCTGTTTCCATACATGGGGCAGTTGCTCACCGAGCACGCCGGCAGCAGCACCGACGCCGCACCGTCGCAGGCCGGGCTGGTGCTCGGTGCATTCGGCATCGGCGGCATCCTCTACGGCCTGGCGGTGCGCCGCATCATCGCCGCGCTCGGCGTGCGGCGCATGTGCACGCTCGGCTCGATCGCTGTCGCCGCGGTCTACGCGCTGCTGCTGGTGCTGCCGGTCTGGTGGTGCCATGCGCTGGCCATGGTGGCGTGCGGGCTCGGTTACTACATGCTGCACAACAGCTTGCAGATCGAGGCCACCGAACTCGCGCCCAACGCGCGCGGCTCGGCCGTGGCGCTGTTCGCCTGCGGCTTCTTCCTCGGCCAGGGCCTCGGGCCGGCGCTGTTCGGTGCCCTGATGCACGCCGCCAACTTCACCGGCGCGTTGCTCGCCGCATCGCTGGGCCTGGTGCTGCTGGGACAGGTGGTGGTGCGCAAGATCATCGATTGATCCGCAAGGCGGCGTCGGCCCTTTTGAGGGTGATTGCCCCTGCGGGCGAGTTGGCGCAACATCGCTGCGGCACGCAGGGTGCCTGAGGAGGGGCGACTGGTCACCACCGCAACGCAGCCGCAGGACGCCGGATTCACCCTCGATGCCACGTTGCTGGCCGAGCGGCGTGCCGCCAGCGCACGCCGGCTGCACACGCTGCAACTGCCGCTGGTGCGACTGATCGGCTTCACGATCCTGTGCCTGATCGCCGTGCTGCACGACTGGCGGGCCGGTCTGTCACTGACCGCGCCGTCGCTGCTCACGCTGGTGGCCATCAACCTGGCCTATGCGAGCCTGAGCTGGCCGCTGTTGCACTGGGCGCACGAGCGCTTCGGGCGCTTCGACGCGAGCTTGGCGTTCCTGCACCTCGACGTGCTCGTGTGGCTCCTCACCTTGCACCACGTCGAGACCAGCACGTTGTTCTTCGCCTACTTCCTGCTGATCCGCGTGGCCGATCAGGTGGGCTTCGGCTTCCGGCGCGCGTTCTACTTCAACCACGTGGTGTGCGCGGCCTACCTGGCCTACTCGGCCTGGCTGTCGGTCGCACAGCCCGAGCGTGCATTGTGGCCCGAGCGCGTGGTGTTGGTGTTGACCATGTACCTGCTCGGCAGCTACCTCGCAGCCACCGGCTCGGTGATCGAGCGGCTGCGCACGCGCATGCGCGAGGCCATCCGCACGGCGCGCGAACTGGTGGCCGCGCTCGAGCAGCGCACGCAGGCCTTGCAGGAGCAGGCGCGCGAGCTCGACGACGCGCGTCGCCAGGCCGAGGCCGCGAGCATCGCGAAGTCGCAGTTCCTGGCCACCATCAGCCACGAGATCCGCACGCCGATGAACGGCATCCTCGGCACCACCGAGCTGCTGCTCGACAGCGCGTTGTCGCCGAGCCAACGCCACTACGCCAAGACGGCGCACAGCTCGGCCACCGCGCTGCTCGCGCTGGTCGACGACGTGCTCGACCTGTCGCGCATCGAGGCGGGCAAGCTCACGCTGCGCCACACGCCGTTCGACCTGCGTGCGCTGGTCGGCGAGGCGGTCGACCTGATGGCCGCGATTGCGCGCGACAAGCCGATCATGCTCGACTGCCTGCTGCCGCCGGGATTGCCGGAGCGTGTGGTCGGCGACCCGGTGCGGCTGCGCCAGCTGCTGGTGAACCTGCTGAACAACGCGGTCAAGTTCACCGACCGCGGGCGCGTCGACGTCGAGGTCTCGCCCCTCGGCCTGGCCGCCGGCGCGTTGCGCTTGCGCTTCGAAGTGCGCGACACCGGCATCGGCATCGCGCAGGAGCATCTGGAGTCGGTGTTCGACGCCTTCACGCAGGCCGACGCATCGACCACGCGCCGCCACGGTGGCAGCGGCCTCGGGTTGGCGATCGCCAAGGAGCTGGTCGACCTGATGGGCGGTGAGCTGGGCGTCGACAGCCGGGTCGGGCAGGGCTCGACCTTCTGGTTCGAACTCAGCCTGCAGCCGATCGACGACACGCCGATTGCGGAGCCCGACCCCGACCTGGCCGATGGCGCCGGATTGTCGGCGCGTGTGTTGCTTGCCGAGGACGACGCCATCAACCAGATGGTGGTGGAGGCGATGCTCGGCAGGCTGGGCTGCCAAATCGAGGTGGCCCCCGACGGCGCGGCCGCCTGCGACGCGGCCGCGCGCGGGCGCTACGACTTGATCCTGATGGACTGCCACATGCCGGTGATGGACGGCTTCGAGGCCACGCGCCGCATCCGCGAGCACGAGGCGCAGCGGCGCGCCGCACACACGCCGATCGTGGCGCTCACCGCGGACGCGCTCGCCGGCGACCGCGAGCGTTGCCTGCAGGCCGGCATGGACGACTACATGACCAAGCCGGTCAGCACCGCCACGCTGGCCAGCGTGGTGGAACGCTGGACCCGGCGCAAGACGCCGACGCCCACGCAATGGTGAGCCCCGATGGCAGCCGGCCCGCGGCCAGCGCAAAATCGGCGCGTCCCCACTGCAGGAGTTCACCGATGGCCAAGGGTCAACAGCGCAGCAACAAGGAATCCAAGAAGCCGAAGAAGGACGCGGCGGTCAAGCCGCCGAAGGCTGGCGCGCCGCCGATCACCACGTCGATCATCGACCGCGGCAAGAAGAAGCCCTGACCTGCACCGACCCCGCGGCGCGTTGCCACGCGGGGTTCGACAACGCTGCGGCCGATTTCGCGATCAGAAGCGGATCTTGCCGGTCCAGATGTCCTTGTACATCACCCAGTCGCCCATGAAGCTGTACAGCGGGCGCTTGAAGCTGGCGGGCTTGTTCTTCTCGAAGCCGAAGTGCCCGACCCAGGCGAAGCCGTAACCGCACAACAAGCCGTACAGCAGGTACTGCGGCTGGCCGGTGGCGATGAGCAGGGCCAGGCAGACTAGCGCCAGCGTCGAGCCCACGAAATGCAGCCGGCGGCAGGTGCGGTTGCTGTGTTCGCTCAAGTAGAACGGATAGAACTCGGCGAACGAGGTGAAGGCCTTCGGATCGGCCGCGGTGGTGTTGCTCATTCTGTAACCTCCATGCTTCTCGCTGCGGCGCCAGCTCCTCTCGAGCGAGCGGGGCTCAAGTCGCCTCCTGCTGCAGCGCGGTGTGGATCGCATTCAACACGCCGTCGGGGTCCTCGGACATCAGGTTGTGCCCGACCGGCAGCGTGACCACGCGCGGCTTAAAGGCCTCGACGATCGGCGCCGCCGCCTTCGGCGGGGTCATCTGGTCGCGCGCGCCGAGCACCAGCGTGACCGGGCAACGCACCTTCGGCGCCACCGCCTCCAAGCCGGCGTAGGCGTCGCAGGCGGTGAAGTCCTCCTGGAACAAGTGGCCTTGCGTGTAGCCGCGGTGCATGCGGCGCATCAGCGCTCGGTTGCTGCTATGGATCGAATAGCCCGGGCCAGGATGCGACGGCTTGGCAGCATGAGTGGAGTTGGACAGCATGTTCACCAGGTCGATGGCGGCCAGCACGTCGCGCTGGCACATCTCGAACAGCTTGGGCGACACCTTCATCGGATACGCGGTGCCGACCATGACCACGGCGCTGGCTCGCTGGCCGAGCAGGGCCGCGGCCTCGAGCGCGACCAGCGAGCCCATGCTGTGGCCCACCAGCGCGGTGCGTTGCACGCCGCTGGCCTCGACCAGCTGCGCGAGCCAGCGGCCGGCCTGCTCCACGCGCATCGCCGCTCCGCCGCTGCGGCCGTGGCCCGGCAGGTCCACCGCCAGCACCGAGCGGCCGTGGTGCGCGAGGTAGCGGCTTTGCAGGGCCCACACGCTGTGGTCGTGCAGTGCGCCGTGCACGAAAGTCACCCCAGGCAGCTTGGGGTCGAAGGGCTTGCCACCGGTATAGGCGTAGGCGGCGTGGCCATTCAATTCCAGGTTCATTGCGCCTTCTCCGCTGCCTTCAACGCACGCCCGAGGTCGTCGATCAGGTCGTCGACCTGTTCCAGGCCGATCGACAAGCGGATCGTGCCGGGGCCGATACCGGCTTGCGCCAGCGCGGCGTCGTCCATGCGGAAGTGCGTGGTCGATGCCGGATGGATCACCAGCGATCGGCAGTCGCCCACGTTGGCCAGGTGCGAGAAGATCTTCAGCGCCTCGATGAAAGCCTTGCCCTGGGTGCGCGTGCCCTTGATGTCGAAGCTGAACACGGCGCCGCAGCCGCGCGGCAGCAACTTGTGAGCCAACGCACGATCGGGATGCGACTCGAGCTCCGGGTAGCCGATCGAGCCGACCATCGCGTGCTTGGACAGAAACTCCACCACCTTGCGCGTGTTGGCCACGTGGCGTTCCATGCGCAGCGGCAGCGTCTCGATGCCTTGCAGGATCAGCCACGCGGTGTGCGGGCTCATGCAGGCGCCGAAGTCGCGCAGGCCTTCGCGCCGCGCGCGCAACGAAAAGGCGCTGGTCGTGCTCTCTTCGGCGAACACCATGTTGTGAAAGCCGCTGTACGGCTGGCTCAGCTCGGGGAAGCGGCCCGACGCGGTCCAGTCGAACATGCCGCCGTCGACCAGCAGGCCGCCGATCACGGTGCCGTGGCCCGACAGGAACTTGGTCGCCGAGTGGTACAGCAGGTCGGCGCCGAGGTCGAACGGCTTCATCAGCCACGGCGTCGTGAAGGTCGAGTCCACCATCAGCGGCAGCCCGGCTTCGTGCGCGATCGCGCTCACGGTGGGGATGTCGAGCACGTCGAGGCCGGGGTTGCCGAGCGTCTCGCCGAACAGCACCTTGGTGTTGGGTCGGATCGCCGCACGCCAACCGTCGATGTCGCGCGGCTTGACGAACGTGGTGTCGATGCCGAAGCGTTTCAGCGTGTAGTGCAGCAGGTTGTGGCTGCCGCCGTACAGCGCGCTCGAGGCCACCACGTGCGAGCCGGCGCCGGCGATGGTGGCCAGCCCCAAATGCAACGCCGCCTGACCGCTGGCGGTCGCAATGGCCCCAACCCCGCCTTCGAGTGCCGCGATGCGTTCCTCGAGCACCGCGTTGGTCGGGTTGCTGATGCGGCTGTACACGTGGCCAGCGCGTTCCATGTTGAACAGCGCGGCCGCGTGGTCGCTGGAGTCGAACACGAACGACGTGCTGAGGTGGATCGGGACCGCGCGCGCCCCGGTGGCGGGGTCGGGCGCGGCGCCCGCGTGCAGGGCGAGCGTGTCGAATCCGGGGTCGCTGTGGCCGGCCATGTCAGTGCCACCCGGCCGCCCGAAGGCGCTGACGCGTCCCCGCGAAGGGCAGCCAACGAAGTGAGTCTGGAGGTCGCATGGTTCGGGCTCCGAGGGTGGGGCTGACTTTTGTGTCGAGGGATTGTGTGCTATGTTGACCTCGACACCGGGGGATCCAGCCTCAGGAGACACGGCGATGAAGGTGAGCGACATCCTGCGCGTCAAGGGCGGCACGCTGTACACGGTGGCGCCCGAGAGTGCGCTGAACGATGCGGTCAAGACGATGGCCGACCGCGACATCGGCTCGCTCGTCGTCATGAGCCATGGCGAGCTGGTGGGCATGCTGACCTTCCGCGAAGTGATTCAGGCCGTGGTGGCCAATGACGGCAGCGTCGGCAGCACGGCCGTGCGCAAGGTCATGGACGACGCACCGCTGACCTGCACCCCGGAGACCGAGATCGACGAGGTGCGCCGCATGATGCTGCAGCGCCATGCGCGTTACATGCCGGTGATGGAGCAGCGCACGCTGATGGGCGTGATCTCGTTCTACGACGTGGCCAAGGCGGTGGTCGACAGCCAGGACTTCGAGAACCGCATGCTCAAGGCCTACATCCGCGACTGGCCGGTCGAGGCCGAGGACGCCGAGGCTCCCAAGACGCTGTAGCCGGGCCGCCGGGCCCCGCCTGCGACAATCGGGTTGCGGCCCTGAGCTGCAACCCGATTTGACTTTCTGGGCCTTCCATGTCCGGCAGCACCTTCGGCCATCTGTTCTGCGTGACCAACTTCGGCGAGAGCCACGGCCCGGCGATCGGTTGCGTGATCGACGGCTGCCCGCCCGGCATGCCGTTGAGCGCGGCCGACATCCAACCCGACCTCGACCGGCGCCGCCCGGGCACCAGCCGCCACGTGACGCAGCGCAACGAGGCCGATGCGGTCGAGATCCTGTCGGGCGTGTACGAGGGCCTGACCACCGGCACGCCGATCGCGCTGCTGATCCGCAACGAGGACCGCGCAGCCGCGACTACGCCAACCTGCTCGACACCTTCCGGCCCGGCCATGCCGACTACACCTACTGGCGCAAGTACGGCCTGCGCGATCCGCGCGGCGGCGGCCGCGCGTCGGCGCGGCTGACCGCGCCGATGGTGGCCGCCGGTGCGGTGGCCAAGAAGTGGCTGCATCGAGCAACACGGCACGCGCTTCGTCGGCTGGATGAGCGCAGATGGGCGACATCGAGATCCCGTTCGTCGACGAAGCGCAGATCGCGCACAACCCGTTCTTCGCGCCGAATGCGGCGATCGTGCCGCAGCTCGAGGCACACATGGACGCGCTGCGCAAGGCCGGCGACTCGTGCGGCGCGCGCATCACCGTCACCGCGCTAGGCGTGCCGCCAGGCCTGGGCGAGCCGCTGTTCGACAAGCTCGACGCCGACATCGCCTACGCGATGATGGGCATCAACGCGGTCAAGGGCGTCGAGATCGGCGTCGGGCTTCGGCGTGGTCACGCAGAAGGGCAGCGAGCACGGCGACGAGCTGAGCCCACGGGGCTTTCAAGCAGCAACCACGCCGGCGGCGTGCTCGGCGGCATCTCCACCGGGCAGGACCTGGTGGTGGCGATCGCGGTCAAGCCGACCAGCTCGATCCGCCTGCCGCGCGCGTCGATCGACCGCGCAGGGCCAGCCCAATACGGTGGAGACCCACGGCCGTCACGACCCGTGCGTGGGCATCCGCGCCACGCCGATCGCCGAGGCGATGCTGGCGCTGGTGGTGATGGACCATGCGTTGCGCCACCGCGCGCAGTGCGGCGACGTGACCGTCGCGGTGCCGCCGATTGCTGGCGCCGCACCCGCGAAGTGAAGCCCCCACGCTCCCTGGCGGTCGCTGCCCCCCGAGGGGGCCTTGCAGCGGACCGGCAAAGCCGGATCCGCGCAAGACCTTGATGACCCCGATCGCTGCGGGATGACGGAGGCCATTTCCCTGCGCCCGTTCGCGCGGGTGTGGTTCTGCTATTTCGCCGCGATGGGCGCGTTCACGCTGTACGCGCCGCTGTGGTATCGCGACCTCGGCATGAGCGCGCTGGCGATCGGCTCGATCGCCTCGTTGCAATCCTGGACGCGCGTGTTCGCGCCCTACAGCTGGGCCTATATCGCCGACCACAGCAACGATCGCGCGCGGCTGATGCGGCTGGCCGGCGTGTTGTGCGTGGCGTTTGCCTTGGCGTTGGCCCTCAGCGGGCGCTACGGCGGCGCGGCGGTCAGCATCTGCGTGGCGTTGTTGTTCATCGCCAACGGTGCGGTCATCCCTTTGATGGAGGCCTCGCTGGCGCACCACCTCAACCTGGCGGCGGGCGGTGGCGCCGGCGGGCGCTACGGTCGCGCACGCGTGTGGGGTTCGATCGGCTTCATGGCGGCAGTGCTCCTGTTCGGCGCGCTGCTCAACGTGCTGGGCATCCGCGCCTGGCCGTGGCTGGTGCTGTTGCTGTGGGGCCTGCTCGCGGCGTCGCTGTGGCATTTGCCGCTCGCCAACGACCCGACGCACCACGACAAGGCACCGGTGGGCACGCTGGCCGTGCTGCGCCGGCCCGAGGTGGCGTGGTTCTTCGTCGGCATCTTCTTCACCGTGCTGGCGCACACCAGCCTGTATGCGTTCTTCTCGTTGTTCGCGCAGTCGTTCGGCATGAGCGAGTCGGCCATCGGCCTGCTGTGGTCGGTGGGTGTGCTGGTCGAGATCGGCTTCTTCTGGACCCAGGGCCATTGGTTCGAGCGGCTGTCGATGCACAACTGGCTGCTGCTGGCGGCGCTGGTGTCGGCGCTGCGTTTCGGCCTGATGGCGGCGTTCGGCAACTGGATGGTGGTGCTGGTGCTGACGCAGATGACCCACGCCATCACGTTTGCGGCCCAGCATGCGGCGTGCATCACCCTGGTGTCGCGCTACTTCCCGGGCCGGCTGCGCGGCCGCGGCCAGGCGCTGTACACCACGCTGGGTTACGGCGCCTCGGGCGTGATCGGCGGCGTGGCCGGCGGCGCGCTGATCGAACGTTGGGGCTACCCGGCGGTATTTTGGGCGTCCAGCATCGCGGCGCTGCTGTCGGTGCTGTGCCTGCTGCGCTCGCGCCGCCATGCGGCGATCGCGGCGTCGTCGTCTTGAGGGATGGACGCCAACGGATGTCCGGCTGATCCTGCAGTTCGTCGCACGGCGATGGCGGTTCGTCGCACCGCGGCGGCAACGGTCGGCGATGGGCCTAGACTCGCGGTCCACGCAGTAAACGAATCGAAAAGAAGGCATGACCCGCGCAACGCGCAAACGCTGGATGATCGGCACCGTGGTGGCGGTGGCCGTGGGCATCGCCACGGCGGTGGCCGTCGGCCGTTACAGCCAGGCCAAGAAGAAAGACGACAAGGCGGCCGTCACGCTGGAGTTCGCACCGCGCGAGGTGGTGCAGCCGGCGTGGACCACGATGCCTGGCAGCATCGAGTTCTCCGGCCCGCTGGTGGCGCCCGACACGGCGGTGGTGCGCGCCAAGGCCGGCGGCACGCTGGTGGGACTGGCGGTTCAGGAAGGCTCGCACGTCAAGGCCGGCCAGTCGCTCGGCCGCATCGATCTGGCTGAGCTGCAAAGCCGCAGCAGCGAGCGCCAGGCCAGCGCCGACGCGGCCAAGGCCGCGCTGGATCAGGCCGAACGCACGCATGCATCGAACGAGCGCCTGGCCCAGCAGTCGTTCATTTCGGCGATCGCGCTGGAGACCTCGCGCTCGCAGCTCGACAGCGCGCGTGCGTTGCATGCCGCTGCCGTGGCGGCGCTCGACACCACGCGCGTCGGCCTGCGCGAAGCGGCGCTGGTGGCACCGATCGGCGGCATCGTGGCCCGGCGCCACGTGGTGCCTGGCGAGAAGGTCAGCATCGAGCAGACCTTGCTGACGATCGTCGATCTGCGACGCTTGGAGCTCGCCGGCCTGGTCGGCACGCACGAGGTGGGGCGCCTGCAACCCGGCATGCCAGTGCAGGTGCGCGTCGAAGGCATGGCCGCGCCGGTGACCGGGCAGCTTGCGCGCATCGCGCCGATGGCCGAACCCGGCACGCGTTCGATCGGCGTGACGATCGGCCTCGACAACCCGAAAGAGACGCTGCGTGCAGGCCAGTACGCGCTGGCGCGCGTGGAACTCACCGACGACGCGCGCCGACTCACGGTGCCGCTGGCCGCCGTGGGCAACACCTCGGGGCAAGAGCATGTGTGGGTGATCGCCGATGGGGCGCTGCTGCGGCGCGCCATCACCACCGGCCGGCGCGACGCCGCGAGCGGTCGCGTGGAGGTGCTGAGTGGGTTGGCCCCCGAAGCGCACGTGCTGGCCGCGCGTTTCGACAACCTGCGCGAAGGCGCCAAGGCGATGGTGGTGACCGACCGTGCGCCGCGCGCCGAAGCGGCCGGCTCCAACGGCACCGTGACGCGCTGACGCGCGCATTGCTCGCCCCGCAGCAGTCGCGCCATGTGGATCACCCGCGTCGCCATCCACAACCCGGTGTTCGCCGTCATGGTGATGGTGGCGCTGTGCGTGCTGGGCCTGTTCTCGTACCTGCGGCTCAACGTCGAGCAGATGCCCGACGTGACGCCGCCGGCGGCGTTCATCGACGTGATCTACCCCGGCGCATCGCCCGAGGCGGTGGAGCGGGAGATCAACAAGCCGCTCGAAGAGGCGCTCAACTCGATCGCCGGCGTCAAGCGCATCACGTCGCGCAGCTTCGAAGGCCGCGGCCAAGCCAGCATCGAGTTCACGTTCAACGTGGACGTCAACCGCGCGATGCAGGAGCTGCGCGACAAGGTGGCGCTGGTGCAGTCGCGCTTCCCGCGCGATGCCAAGGCGCCGACGATCGCGCGCTTCTTCAACGACAACTCGCAGCCGGTGGTGGTGATGGCGCTGCTGTCGGCGTCGCGCTCGCCGCGCGAGCTGTCGATGCTGGCCGAGCAGATCGTGGCCAAGCGGCTCACGCGCGTGGATGGCGTGGCCACGGTCGACTTGTCGGGCCTGGCCACGCGCGAGGTGCGCATCGACCTCGATCCGGCGCGCCTGCGCACCTATGCCATCACGCCGGCCGAGATCGTGACCGCGCTGCGCGAGGCCAACGCCGACCAGCCGGTGGGTCTGCTGTCGGACAAGAACGCCGACGCGCTGCTGCGCGTGGAAGGGCGGGTGCGCGACCCGCGCCAATTCGCCGACACGGTGGTGGGGCGACGCGGCAACCTGCCGCTGACGCTCGCGGACCTCGGCACGCTGGTGGAGCGCGAGCGCGAGCCCGACTCGCTGGCGCGCGTGAACGGCGAGCGCGCGGTGAACATCAACGTGTTCAAGCAGCAAGACGCCAACATGGTGCTCACCGGCGAGGCGGTCAAGGGCGCGATGGACGAGCTGCGCAAGACGCTGCCCGCCGGCGTGGAGCTGCGGCTGATCTACGCCGGCAGCGACTTCGTCAAGAACTCGCTCACCGGCCTGCAGCGCACGCTGATCGAAGGTGCGCTGCTGACGATCGCCATCGTGTTCCTGTTCCTGCACTCGTGGCGCTCGACCGTGATCACCGCGCTCACGCTGCCGATCGCGGTGATCTCGAGCTTCATCGCGGTGTATCGCGTTCGGCTTCACGCTGAACTTCATGACGATGATGGCGCTGAGCCTGTGCATCGGTTTGCTGATCGACGACGCGATCGTGGTGCGCGAGAACATCGTGCGCCACGTCGGCATGGGCAAGGACCACCACACCGCCGCACGCGAGGGCACCGACGAGATCGGGCTGGCGGTGATGGCCACCACGTTCGCGCTGTGCGCGGTGTTCGTGCCGGTGGCCTTCATGGGCGGCATCATCGGCAAGTTCTTCTATCCGTTCGGCATCACGGTGGCGGTGGCGGTGCTGGTGAGCCTGTTCGTCAGCTTCACGCTCGACCCGATGCTGTCGGCGGTGTGGCACGACCCGCCGTCGAACCGGCTGCGCGACATGTGGGGCATCGGCCATGCGATGCGCGCCACCGACCGTGCGATGGACGTCTGCACGCGATCTACGAACGCCTGATCCGCTGGGTCTTCTCGGGCCGCAAGTACGGCCCGATCGGCCCGCGCGCGATCGTGGTTGGCGTGGGCGTGCTGAGCTTTGCCGGTGCGCTGGGCTTGGCGCCGCTGGTGGGCAGCGAGTTCGTGCCGCAGACCGACCAGGCGTTCACGCAGCTGCTCGCTGCGCATGCCGGTGGGCGCCAGCCTGGAGCGCAGCGACGACAAGGTGCGCCAGGTGGAAGAGATCGTGCGCGGCTTCAGCGAGGTGAAGACCGTGTCCACGCAGGTCGGCGGGCAGGGGCAGGGCTTCGCGGTCGGTCGCAACCAGGCCACGCTGAACATCGCGCTCACCGAACGCCACGAGCGCAAGCGCAGCCAGAAGGAAGTGGAAGACGCGATGCGCAAGGCGATCGCCAAGGTGCCGGGCATCGAAGCCTCGCTCGGCTTCGACCGGCCGATCTACGTGGCCATTCTCGGCAACGATCCGGAGGAGCTGGCGCGCATCGCCACCGACTTCACCGAGCAGGTGAAGAAGATCCCCGGCATCGCCGACATCGACTTGTCGGTGAAGCCCGGCATCCCGGCCTATGCGGTGCGCCTGAAGCCGGGTGCCGTGCGCGAGCTCGGCCTCACCGCGCCGCAGACTCGCGTCGAGCCTGCGCGCCTACGTGAACGGCGAGATCGCCACCTACTGGACCACGCCCGACGGCGAGCAGATCGAGGTGCTGGTGCGGCTGCCGACCACGCAGCGCGAACGCGTGGACCAGATGCGCGCGCTGCCGGTGGCATTCTCGAAAGACGGCGCCGCCGATTCCGCTGGAAGCGGTGGCCGACATCGAGCCGGTGTTCAACCCCGACGTGATCCGGCGCCAGAACCTGCAGCGCCGCGAGGCGATCTTCGCCGGCGTGCAAGGCCGCCCGGCGGGCGACGTGGGCAAGGACGTGCAGAAGCTGACCGAGAGCACCGTGCTGCCGCCGGGCTACAGCTTCGACATCGGCGGCCAGACCAAGGAGCAGCAAGACGCCTTCCAGGCCATGCTGGCCGCGATGCTGCTGGCGGTGATCTTCATCTACATCGTGCTGGCCAGCCAGTTCGGCAGCTTCGTGCAGCCGATCGCGATCATGGCGAGCCTGCCGCTGGCGCTGATCGGCGTGATGCTGGCGCTGCTGTTCTGGCGCAGCACGCTCAACGTGTTCTCGATGATCGGCCTGGTGATGCTGATGGGCCTGGTGACCAAGAACGCCATCCTGCTGGTCGACTTCGCCAACCAGGCGCGCAAGCTCGGCGCCAGCATTCCCGATGCGCTGCTGCAGGCCGGCCTCACGCGCATGCGGCCGATCATGATGACCACCGCCGCGATGGTGTTCGGCATGCTGCCGCTCGCGCTGGCGCTCAACGACGGCGGCGAGATCCAGGCCCCGATGGGCCGCGCCATCATCGGCGGCGTGATCACCTCGACCTTGCTCACGCTGGTGGTGGTGCCGGTGATCTACAGCTTCGTGGTGCGCGATCGCAAGGCCAAGCCAGCGGCTGCTGCTGCCATGGCGGCGGGCGGCGGCGCCGTGACGGCGGGCATGCCGGCCGACCGGGAGTAGGCCTCGCTGGCGCGGACCCGCGCGCCGAGGGAGCGACAATGCGTCGCGCCCGAGGAGTGAAACGCATGTCAGCAATCTACGAGAAGCGGACCTATTCGGTCATCGTGGGCAAGATGGCCGAGGTCGTGCGCCTGTACAAGACGCTCGGTTGGCCGGCGCTGGAGGCCGGAGGATTCTCGAAGCACCTGATCGGCTACTTCACGTCCGACACCGGCGAGCTCCACCAACTGATTCACTTGTGGCGGTTCGACAGCGACGACGAACGTCGCGTCTTTTGGAAACGCCTGTTCGAGGACAAGGACTTCATGGCTTTCGCAGTCCAGCTTCGCCCGCTGCTCATCACGCAGAGCAACCAGTTGCTCTTGCCGGCCCCATGGGGCCCGCATCCCTAAGCTCGCATGGCGGACACGTTCGCACACCCGCTCGGCGGATCACTCTTTCTGTTGTTGATCGCGACGGCCGCGACCCCCGTGCGCGCGGCCACGTGCGAGGAAACGGTGGCCGACATCGGCGCTCGCATTCGTGCCAACGGGGTGGCCGAGTTCACCGTGGCGGCGGTCGACCTGGCCGCTTCGGCGCCGGGCAGGCAGGTGGGCACCTGCGACGCGGGCCGCAAGAAGATCATGTACGTGCGAGGCGAATCCGCGGCGGCCGCGCCCGCCACGTCGGCCAGTGCACCCAACCCGCGCGCGCCGCGCCCCAAAGTCATCACCGAGTGTGCCGACGGGCGCGTGATCGAAGAGGGCGCGTGCGAGAAGAAGAAGTAGCCTGCGCATGCAAACACAGACAGTCGCAGCAGGAGAGCGCCGCATGAAAAGCCAGATCCAGTTCTTCTACTTCATCGGCAGCACGTACTCCTACCTGTCGATCACTCGTGCCGAGACGCTGGCAGCGCAAGCCGGCGTCGAGCTGATCTGGCGGCCGTTCAGCGTGCGCACGTTGATGCGCGAGCAGAACAACATTCCGTTTGCCACCAAGCCGGTGAAGATGCAGTACATGTGGCGCGACCTCGAGCGCCGTGCGCAAAAATTCGGCGTGCCGTTCGAGGGTGTCCCTCCCTATCCGATCGACTCACAGGAGCTGGCCAACCACGTGGCCACGCTGGCGGCGCGCGAAGGGTGGTGCAAGGCGTTCACGCAGGCGGCGTATCGGGCCTGGTTCCTGCACAAGCAAGACCCCGGCACCACCGACAACCTGTCGCGCATCCTGGCGTTGATCGGTCACGATGCGCAGGCTTGCATCGCGCGAGCATCCGACGAGCGAACGAAGCGAGAGTACCTGGAGTCCACCGATCGCGCCCGGCAGCTCGGCCTGTTCGGCTCCCCCAGCTTCGTCGTCGGCAGCGAAGTCTTCTGGGGCGATGACCGTCTGGAGGACGCGCTGGCCTGGTGCAAGGCGTCGTGAGCGCGCCCACGCACTTCCGCCCGCTCGGCCCGGGCGACCAGGACAAGCTCTGGCATTGGCTCCACGTGGCGCTGTGGGATCCGCCGCCTGCCGGCTTGCGTCCGATCGAGGTGCTGCAAAGCCCGGGCGTGCGCATCTACGCCGAACAGTGGGGGCGTGACTCCGACGTCGGCGTGGTGGCGCAGGTGGACGGCACGGAGGCGGGCGCGTGCTGGATGCGACTGTTGCCGGTGGGGGTTGGACTGGCCTCGGTGGATGCCGACACGCCGCAGCTCGGCATCGCGTTGGAGCCGCCGTACCAGCACCGTGGCCATGGTCAGCCGCTGATGCTGGCGGCGCTGGCGGCCGCTCGCCGCGTCGGCTACAAACAGGTGTCGCTCACCGTGCACCCGCGGAATCCGGCGCAGCATCTGTACGAGCGCTGCGGCTTTCGCAAGATCGATCGCCGCAACACCTTCCACCTGATGCTCGCGCGCCTGGCTTAGCCCGCTGGTGCGGCGCAAGACGCCGCAACGCGCTCGCGCTAGACCGACCGCGTCAAGCCGCCGTCGACACGGATGTTCTGTCCGGTGATGTAGGCCGCGCCTTCGGAGGCGAGGAAGGCGATGGTGGCGGCGATTTCTGCGCTGGTGCCATACCGCTGCATCGGCACGCCCTGGCGGCGCTCGTCGGTGGCCGGCAAGCTGTCGATCCAGCCGGGCAGCACGTTGTTCATGCGAACGTTGTCGGCCGCATACCGATCGGCGAAGATCTTCGTGAACGCGGCCAGGCCCGAGCGGAACACGGCAGAGGTCGGAAACATCGCGCTCGGCTCGAAGGCCCACGCGGTGGAGATGTTGACGATGGCGCCGCCCTTTTGCTTCACCATCACCGGTGCCACCAGCCGCGTGGGTCGAATCACGTTCATCAGGTAGACGTCGAGCCCTGTGTGCCACTGTTCATCGGTGATCTCGAGCACCGGCGCGCGCGGGCCATGGCCTGCGCTGTTCACCAGCACGTCGATGCGCGCCCAGCGCTCCAGCGCCAGATCGATCAGGCGCTTGAGGTCGTCGTTGGACTGGTTCGATCCCGTCACGCCAATGCCGCCCAACTCTCGGGCCAGCGCCTCGCCTTTGCCCGACGAGGAGAGCACAGCGACCTTAAAGCCTTCTTGCGCCAGTTGGCGCGCGGCCGCGGCACCCATGCCGCTGCCGCCTGCCGTCACGACCGCTACTTTGTCGACCATCGTCTTGTCCTTGCGCTTTGCGCGCCAGTTGTTTCAAGCCCGCCCGCGGGCAGCTTACAAGATGCGCGTTGGCGAGGCGTTTGCCGACAGCCGGTGCGTCGCGGATTCGTGCCCCGGCCGTCGCAGCCACGCGTGAACGATTGACGCTGCGCCCCGGCGGCGCAGCCTCAAGATCGCGGCTGCCGTGCCGATGGATATGTCGTGCCAGCTTGCGCCGGCGCCCCTCCCGCAGTCCCGTCAACCGAGCGCTCAACCGCTTTCTCGATGCCGTTCATCGCCAAAGACCGCTGGCCGCTGGTGCTGTGGCTGGTCAGCATCATGCTCGGCCTGGTCGCCGTGGCTGCCGTGCTGCGCCAAGTGGGCATGCGCCATCTCGAGCGCAGTGCTGAGGTCACGGCCGAGCACCACGCCCACGTGCTGGCCGCCACCGTGCCAGGCCTGGCCGATCTGTTGCAGCGCGGGCGGTTGGATGAGCCCACGGTCCAGCAACTGCGCAACCTGCGCCGTGCGGGACAGGTGTTTCGCTTCAAACTGTTCGCGCAAGACGGACGCCAATTGCTGGTGTCGGACGACCTCGACAAGCCCGCGGCTGGGCTGGCACCGAACGGCGCCATCCTCGGCGACGAACACGGCACGCGCAGCGCCAAGGTCAGCGCCATCGTGCTGGCGGGCGGCAGCTTCATCGAACTCAAGGACGGTACCGGCAAGAAGGACCGCCCACCGGTTTTCACCGAGGCCTACGTGCCGCTCAAGCGCGATGGCCAGGTGATGGGCGTGGTCGAGGTCTACCTGGACCACACGGCGCTTCAGCAGCAAGTCGTGGTGACGTTTGCCACCGTGGCGATCGCCGTCACGCTGGTGTTCGGCGTGCTCGCCGGTATCGGCACCGTGCACTGGATGGGGCGGCTGCGCGCGCAGCGCCGCGCCGAAGAGCGTGTGCGCTATCTCGCGCAGCACGACGTGCTGAGCGGCGCGCTCAACCGCGCCAGCCTCAACGACGAGTTGCAGCGCGCGGCCTGGACCGCCGACGCCGGTGGCGCGGGTTTCGCGGTGCTGTGCGTCGACCTTGACCGTTTCAAGGACGTCAACGACGGCCTCGGGCACGCCGCCGGTGACGAAGTGATCCGCCAGGTGTCGCAGCGCCTGCGGGTGTTGTTGCGCCATGGCGACCACGTGGCGCGCCTGGGTGGCGACGAATTCGCGATCCTGCAAAGCGGCGTGAGCAATCCCGACGACGTGCGCACGCTGGCGCAGCGCGTGGTCGACACCCTGGCTGCGCCGTATGAGTTCCAGGGCCACCCGATCGTCTGCGGCGGCAGTGCCGGCGCGGCGATCTACGGCATCGACAGCAAGACGGTCGACGATCTGCTGCACAAGGCCGATCTCGCGTTGTATCGCGCCAAGGCCGAAGGGCGCGGCGGCTTCAGCTTCTACGAGGCGCAGCTCGACCGCCACCTCCATGAGCGGCGCGAACTCGCGCACGACCTGACCCAGGCGATCGAATCGAACGCGCTGGACCTGCATTACCAGCCGCTGTACGCCGCCGATGGCGTCACGCTCAACGGCTACGAGGCGCTGGCGCGCTGGACGCACGCCACCCGGGGCTACGTGGCGCCGGCCGACTTCATCCCGGTGGCCGAAGAGACCGGCTTGATCGAGGCGCTCGGGCGCTGGGTGTTGCGCCGCGCGTGCGCCGAAGCCGCCACCTGGCCCGAGCCATTGACGGTGGCGGTGAACCTGTCGGCGGTGCAGTTCCGCAACGATGCGCTGGTGAACACGGTGATCGACGCACTCGGCGAGGCACGCCTGGCGCCAGAGCGGCTCGAGGTGGAAATCACCGAGTCGCTGCTGATGGCCGACACCGATCGTGTGGTGCGTTCGCTGCACGCGCTGTCGGCGCTGGGCGTGCGCATCGCGATGGACGACTTCGGCACCGGCTATTCGAGCCTGGCCTATCTGTGGCGCTTCCCGTTCGACAAGGTCAAGATCGATCGCGCGTTCACCAAGGGTCTGGCGGAGGATCCGAAGGTCAACCTGATCGTGCGCTCGATCGTCTCGTTGGCGCATTCGCTGCAGATCCGCGTCAACGCGGAAGGCGTGGAAACCGAGGGTCAGATGCGCGCGCTGCAGAAGCACGGCTGCGACGAGCTGCAGGGCTACCTGCTCGGCCGACCCATGCCGGCTGAAGCCCTGCGGCATGCGCATGCCACCGAGGCTGCGCCGACCCGCCCGGAGGCGCGCGAGTCGATGTTCATCGGCCTGCCGACGATGCCCGCACCGTTATAGCGCCCCACGCTCACAGCGTTCGCTGCCCCCTGGCGGCGCAGCCGCCTTGGGGCGGCCCGGCGGCGGCTGACCGCGAGCCCGGTGCTCGATTCATTGCGACACGTGGATCACGTCGCGCAGCATCGGGTAGATGTGCTGCTGCCACTTGCGACCACTGAACACGCCGTAGTGGCCGACACCGGCCTGCACGGTGTGCGTGCGCATGTAGGGCCGCAGCTTCGAACACAGGTCCTGCGCCGCCAGTGTCTGGCCCGGCGCGCAGATGTCGTCGCGCTCGCCTTCGACAGTCACCAACGCCGTGCGGCGGATCGCTGACGGATCGATCGTGCGGCCGCGCCAGCGCAACTCGCCGCGCGGCAGCGCATAGTCCTGGAACACCAGCTTGACCGTCTCGAGGTAGAACTCGGCCGGCAGGTCCGACACTGCGAGGTACTCCTCGTAGAAGCGGCGGATCGGTTCGCTGGTGTCGTGGTCGGCATCGATAAGCGCCATGTAGTAGTTGCGAAAGGCGTCGATGTGGCGCTGGCGGTTCATGCCCATGAACGCGCCCACCTGCACGAAGCCGGGATACACGCGGCGGCCCGCGCCCCTGAGCGGCAGCGGCACGCACGAGATGAGGTTGCGCTCGAACCATTCGATCGACTTGCTGGTGGCGAGCGTGTTCACCGCGGTGGGACTGATGCGGCAATCGATCGGGCCGGCCATCAGCGTGAGGCTGGCGGGCACCGCGGGGTCTTCGTCTTCCGACATCAAAGCGGTGGCGGCGAGCGCGGCCACGCACGGCTGGCAGATCGCCACCAGGTGCGAGCCCGGGCCCATGGTGCGCAGGAAGAGCATCAAGTGCTCGGTGTACTCTTCGAGCCCGAAACGACCGGCGCGCAACGGGATCTCGCGCGCGCTGTGCCAGTCGGTCACGTACACGTCGTGGTCGGCCAGCATGGTGCGCACGGTGTCGCGCAGCAGCGTGGCGAAGTGGCCCGACATCGGCGCCACCAGCAGCACGCGCGGCTGCGCCGGGGCACCGGGCTTGGCAAAGTGCGTGAGCGTGGCGAACGGCGTGACAAGCGCGGCCTCTTCGACCACCGCGTGCTCGCCCACCTGTGCGATGCCCCACGGCGGCCGCTGGTGCGTGATCTCGGCCAGGCGCATCGTCTCCAGCGCGGCCGCCATCTGGCGTTGCGAAGGCGTGCCGTGGCCGTTGCCCAACATTGGCACGGCGGCACGGGCCCACGCGCGCAGCGGCCACAGCGTGCGGGCCTGCTGCTCGAAGGCGGTGTACAGCATCGCGCCAGACGCGGACATCGGCATGAGCCAAACCATTGCAACTAACGCGCCAGGGTCCTGCGGACTGGGTGTACCGCCGTGGCACAGGGCTTGCTCGCAGCGTGTCCACACCCGAACAGCCTGTTTGTCGCAGGCGAGGAGACGCGCGCATGGTCCAGGTCACCGCCAAGCCCGCCCGCACCAAGGCCGCGGCCAAGCCGCGAGCGACGTCGCCCATCGCACGCGCCACGCTGACGCTGTCGAGCAAGAACTATTCGTCGTGGTCGTTGCGCGGCTGGCTGCTGGCGCGCTTTGCCGGCCTGGAGTTCGACGAAGTGATGGTGAGCCCCGACGACGTCGACGCGCGGCGCGAGTTGCTGCTGCTGGCGCCGTCGATCCTGGTGCCGTGCCTCACCCACGAGGGCACGAAGTCGTGGAACGTGATGGCCATCGCCTACTACCTCGACGAGGCGTTCCCGCAGGCAGGGCTGCTGCCCACCGAACGCGTCGCGCGCGCCCACTGCCGCTCGATCTGCGGAGAGATGAACTCGGGCTTCGCCAACCTGCGCTCGGCGCTGCCGATGAACCTGAAGGTGCGCCACAAGACCTTCAAGATCTGGGCCGGCGCGCAGCCCGACATCGAGCGCATCGTCACGCTGTGGCGCGAGTGCCTGGCGCGGTATGGCGGGCCGTATCTGTTCGGCCCCCAGCGCGGCATGGCCGACGCGATGTACGCGCCGGTCGTCACCCGCTTCCTCACCTACGCCGTGCCGCTCGACGCGGCGTGCGCGGCCTACTGCAAGACCATCATGGCGATGCCCGAGATGAAGGAATGGGTCAGTGCCGCCCTGAAGGAGGCCGAAGAGATCGAAGAACTCGACATGGAGTTCTGAGCCAAACGCTCACCAGGGTTTGGCGTCCGGCACCGCGCACGGGGCCGGCACGTCGATGGTCCTGAAGTCCGACGGCCCGACGACCTCCAGGTACTCCATGTCGGGTGAGTAGTCGAACAGGTAGTGCACGATGCCCGGCTTCTGGTGCACGCAGTCGCCGGCCTCCACCAGCGTCTCGACGTCGTCGTACATGAAGCGCGCCCAGCCCTTGAGCATGATGACGATGTGAAAGTCCGCCTCATGGCGGTGCCAGCCGGTGCCCTTTTCGGGTGCTTCGTGCGCCTTGACGAGTTGCGCCAACACACGGCCGGAGGTGGCTTCCTCGATGCCGAGGTCGCGGTACAAGAAGAAATCGCGCAGGCCTTCGCCACGCCAGGGTGTGGTGTCTTTTTTGACATGCGAGAAACGGGTGCTTGTGCCGTCGAGCATGGTGAACCTCCAGCGGTTGCAGCGAGTGGGATGGCGGCGCGGCACGCATAACGCGTTCCAACTCGCGCGGTGGGCAAAACCCGCCTTCGATGCAGGGTCGGTCAAGCTGCCTTGCTTGAAATGCCGCGCCGCGCGAGGCACACTCGCGCCCCCGACGGAGGGATGGCCGAAAAGGCCGACGAGGGCGCCATGCGCTCTCGCAAACCAACAGGAGACAACCCGATGGAACACACGCAACCAATGCGCTTGGTCGACCTGACCGCGACCGAGCCGGAAGATGCATCGCCCAAACTGAAGCAGCGCCGCGCCTTGCTGAATGCGGCTGGCCTGGCCGCCTTCGGCGCCAGCGCCACCGGCAGCGTGTTCGCGCAGACGATGGACCGTTACGATCCCAACGCGCCGCCGGTGCGTTATCCCGAGCCCGACGTGATCGGCCTCGATCCGCGCTTCAAGTACAAGCTCGGCAACACGCCGATCCTGCGGCTGTACCGCGGCACGATGTGGGCCGAAGGCCCGGCGTGGAACGCCGTGGGCCGCTACCTGGTGTGGAGCGACATACCCAACGACGAGTGCCTGCGCTGGCTGGAGGAAGACGGCCACATTGGCCGGCGCTTCCGCTACCCGTCGGGCAACTCCAACGGCAACACGTTCGACCACCAGGGCCGGCAGATCGCGTTCTGCCACGGCACGCGGCGCGTGATCCGCTACGAGCACAACGGCCGAGTCACCGTGCTGGCCGATCGTGCCGGCGGCAAGGAGCTCAATGCACCCAACGACGGCATGGTGCATCCCGACGGCTGGATGTTCTTCACCGATCCCGGCTACGGCAGCCTGATGGAGTACGAAGGCAACCGCCTGCCCGGCAGCGCGACCAGCCCGCAGCCGATCCAGAAGGAGGCGATCTACCGCGTCGACGCGCCGGGGCAAGTGGAGAAAGTGGCCGACGAGCCGTTCAAGCCCAACGGGCTGTGTTTTTCGCCCGACTACAAGAAGTGCTATGTCGCCGATACCGGCATTTCGCACTACCCGAACGCCAAGAGCGTGATCTGGGTCTACGACGTCGACGGCAAGCGGCTGCGCAACGGCAAGGTCTTCGCCGAGATGACCTTCAACGGCAAGACCGGTTTCGCCGACGGCGTGCGCTGCGACGAGGACGGCAACGTGTGGGCCGGCATGGGCTGGGTCGGCGACGGCTTCGACGGCGTGCACGTGTTCGCGCCCGACGGCAAGCGCATCGGCTGGATCCGCATGCCCGAGATCATCGCCAACATCAGCTTCGGCGGCAGCAAGCGCAACCGGCTGTTCATGTGCGGCAGCACGTCGCTGTACGCCGTGTACGTCGAGACGCGCGGCGGCACGCCGACCTGATCGGGCACTGTCGTCGCCACCCGCGGCTGGCCGTGCAAGCGGCCGGCCGCTTTGCATTGATGTGGCGCGGGCGTCTCAAGTTAGCATCGCTGGCCATGACATCGCCCGCGCTGCAATCGTTCGTCGCCCGCGCCGCCGCGCTGAGCCAGGCACGCACCGAGCCGGCCGACTGCGTGCTGGCGTTGGCGCCGCTGATGCTGGAGCTGGTGGAGCAGGCCGGCAGCTTTCTGCAGCCGTCGCACTACCGCAGCAGCGACATGGGCTACAGCCGCAACCTGATCTACGACACCCCGGACGAAAGCCTGTCGCTGTATGCGATCGTCTGGCTGCCGGGTCAGTGGACACCGGTGCACGACCACGGCAGCTGGGGTGTGGTGGGTATCGTCGAAGGGGTGCTGGAGGAGCGCAGCTACGTGCGCCTGTCGCCCGAGCGCGGCGCCGATCAAGGCATCGAGCTCGCACGCGGCGGCGTGATCCTGCTGCAGCGCGGCGCGGTGACCAGTTTCGTGCCGAACCCCGACCACATCCACATGACCGGCGTGGCAGCCGATCGGCCGCGCGCAGTGAGCCTGCACCTGTACGGCCGCATGATGAGCAACTTCAACACCTACGACGTGGCCGCCGGCACGCGCCGCCGCGTGCAGGTGGCGCACAACGAAAGCTGACACGATGAAGCCCGACGAAACGCTGCACGACTACCTCGTGCTGTCGCGCGGCCAATGGGACGCCGACAAGTCCAACGAAGAGATCCAGGGTGCGATCGATGCGTTCTATGCCTGGTACGAAGAGCTCGTGGCCGAAGGGCGCGTCAAGCGCGGCCACCGGCTGGCGCGCGAAGGCAAGGTGGTGTCGCGGCATCGCATCGCCGATGGCCCGTTCGCCGAAGCCAAGGAGGTGATCGGCGGCTACTGGATCGTGTGCGCAGGCAGCCTCGACGAGGCCGCAACGCTGATGTCGCACAACCCGACGATGGCATGCGGCTTGGCGTTCGAAGTGCGACCGATCGAACACCAGCGCGCCAGCGCCTACATGCCGAGCAACGAGACGCCGGTCATGGTCAAGCGCTGAGCCCGACGGGTTCGCTCAGTTGTCGAGCCCCGCTTCGCACGCCTCGCGCGCCTCCGACGTGACCTTGGCCCGGCAGCGCGCCACGCTGTCGTCGATGCCGCCGCCGGTCGAGGGGCCTGCGGGCTTGCCCAGCGGGATCTGGATCTGCTGCACGGTCTGGCGTTGCGGACGGTTTTCGCCCGGAATCGTGGCCTGCTTGCTCGCACGCACGGTGGGATTCTCGGGCGCCGGCGTGGGGCGGAGGCGCTTGTCAATTGGCGGCGGCGCCGACGCGGCGCGCGCCGGGGCTTGCGTCTGTGCCATCGCCGGGCCGATCGAGATCGCTGCCACCAGCAGCATCAACAACCTTTTCATCACCGCTTCCTGCCCCTTCCCTGGGGCATCGGCCCGGGCACGGCGGGATTCTAGGTCGGGGCGGCATCGGCGGGCCCGACCGTCAACATTCGACGATGTTCACCGCCAGGCCGCCGCGCGCCGTCTCCTTGTACTTGGTCATCATGTCGGCGCCGGTCTCGCGCATCGTCTTGATGACCTTGTCGAGGCTCACGTGGTGCGTGCCGTCGCCGCGCAGCGCCATGCGCGCGGCATTGATGGCCTTCACCGAGGCCATCGCGTTGCGCTCGATGCACGGGATCTGCACCAGCCCGCCGACGGGGTCGCAGGTGAGGCCGAGGTGGTGCTCCATGCCGATCTCGGCGGCGTTCTCGGCCTGCGCCGGCGTGCCGCCGAGCACCGCGCACAGCGCGCCCGCGGCCATCGAGCACGCCACGCCGACCTCGCCCTGGCAGCCGACCTCGGCGCCGGAGATCGATGCGTTCTCCTTGTAGAGGATGCCGATGGCGGCGGCGGTGAGCAGGAAGTCGCGCACGCCGGTGTCGTGGCGCCCGGCACGAAGCGGGCGTAGTAGTGCAGCACCGCGGGGATGATGCCGGCCGCGCCGTTGGTCGGCGCGGTGACCACGCGGCCGCCGGCGGCGTTCTCTTCGTTGACCGCGAGCGCGTACAGGTTGACCCAGTCGAGCACCACCAGCGGATCGCTGCGCGATGGATCGGCCTGCGCGGTGAGGGCTGCGGTGCAGCGCGCTCGCGCGGCGCCGCACCTTGAAGCCGCCGGGCAGCACGCCGGGCGTCGCGCAGCCGCGCGCCACGCAGGCCTGCATGGTCTGCCAGATGCGATCGAGGCCGGCGTCGATGGCGGAATCGTCGCGCCAGTGGCGCTCGTTGCGCCGCATCACCTCGGCGATGCTGCAGGTCAGCTCATCGGTGCGCGCGAGCAGCTCGGCGCCGGTGTGGAACGGATGCGGCAGCACGGTGGTGTCGGGCGCCACCTGCTTGTGTCGCGTGCCGTCGGCGGCCACCTCGTCGCTGACGACGAAGCCGCCGCCCACCGAGTAGTACGTGCGCTCCGACAGCACCGCACCTTGTGCATCGAATGCGGTGAAACGCATGCCGTTGGCGTGGAACGGCAGCGTCTCGCGGCGGTGGAACACGAGGTCGTTGCGCTCGTCGAACGCGATCGCTGGGCCTTCGGCCAGCGTGAGGCGCGATGCGCCGCGGATCGCCTGCAGCAGCGCCGGAATCGCGTCGACATCGACGCGGTCGGGCTCGTGGCCGGCCAGGCCCAGCAGCACCGCCTTGTCGCTGCCGTGGCCCTTGCCGGTGGCGCCGAGCGAGCCGTACAGCTCGGCCTTCACGCGCGCGGCCTTGGCGCTCAAGCCATCGTGCGCCAGGCGCAGCGCGAACATGCGCGCCGCGCGCATCGGGCCCACCGTGTGCGAGCTGCTCGGCCCGATGCCGATCTTGAAGAGGTCGAACAGAAACTGCCGTCAGCAAATTCTCGATGCGACGCATCGGTCGGCACTCCGTCGCGCCCCCAAGGCCGGACGCCCGGTCACTCTGACAGGCCACTCATCGCCAAACTCGAAGTCGCGCTCCGGCACGCGCCGCGTGCGGTGCCGGTATTCCACGGTGGACCCGGGCCACAGCGTGGTGATGCGGCCGTCGGCGCGGCGGTACCAGCTGCTGCAGCCGGTGGCCCACACCGTGCGCGGCAAGCGCCGGTTCAGCTCGTCGTTGAAGCGCTCCTGCGCGTCGGCGGTGGGGCTCAGCCAGGCGTGGAACTTGAGTTCGCGCATCGCGTCGTCGATGAACGCGAGCTGCGCCTCGATGATGAACACCATGGAGTTGTGCCCCAGACCGGTGTTGGGTCCGATGATGGTGAACAGGTTCGGATAACCCGCCACCATGGTGCCCAGATAACCCTGCGCACCGTGTGACCAGGTGGCGTGCAGCGTGCGGCCCTGCGGCCCGATCACCGGGCATGGAGGCTTGATGTCGGCGGCCTCGAACCCGGTGGCGGTGATCAGCGCGTCGAGCGCCACGCGGCGGCCGTCATGCAGGCGCACGCCGTGCGCCTCGACCTCGGAGATGCCCGTGGTTTCGAGCTGCACGTGCGACTGCGTCAGCGTCGGGTAGTAGTCGTCGGCGATCAGGATGCGCTTGCAGCCCATGCGGTAGTTCGGCGTCAGCGCATCGCGCAGCGCACCGGGCGGCACACGGGCTTTCAGATGCTTGAGCGCCAGCGGCTCGAGCGCCTTCAACCAGCGGGGGTTCACCGTGAAAGCGGGCGCGCGGAACTCATGGCGTGCGTAGATCGCGGCACGCCAGGCCCGGCGCAGCGGCGGCAGGCGCTGCAACAGCCAACGCAGCGCCGGCGCGATGGGCGCGTCGCCGCGCGGCAGCACCCACGGGGCGCTGCGCTGGAACACGGTGAGTTGCCGGGCCTGACGCGCGATCTGCGGGATCAACTGGATCGCGCTGGCGCCGGTGCCGATCACGCCGATGCGGCGGCCGGTGGCATCGAACTCCTTGGGCCAGCGTGCGGTGTGGATCACAGGGCCCTGGAAGCGCTCGAGGCCGAACAGCAGCGGCGTGGCCGGCCGGCTCAATGGTCCGGTGGCCAGCGTGACGGTGCGGGCGAGCAGCTCGTGCTCCTGGCCCGCGGCATCGAGCACGCGTGCGCGCCACAGGTCCTGCGCTTCGTCCCAGTGCAGATGGATCAACCGGGTGTGCAGGCGCAGGCGAGGGCCGAGCCCGAAGCGCTGCACACAGGCCTGCAGGTAGGCCTCGATCTCCGGCTGTGCGGGATACCTGCGCGTCCACTGCGGATTGGGCGCGAAAGAGAACGAATACAGGTGCGAAGGGATGTCGCAGGCCGCGCCGGGATAGCGGTTGGCCCACCACGTGCCGCCGACGCCGCCCGCCTGCTCGATCAGCAGGAAGTTGTCGTCACCGCAGCGGCGCCGGTGGATCGCGGCGCCGAGTCCACCGAACCCGGCTCCCACGATCAGCATGCTCAGCGGCGGTGCTGTCATGGGATGGGCATTGTGCGCTGATGCCAGAGCGATGTCGAAGGTGTCAGCCGGCGCCGGGCCGCCCCAAGCCGGCTGCGCCCCCCGGGGGGCCGCGAACGCAGTGAGCGTGGGGGCCGTCATTCGTAGGCGGACATCGGCACGCAGCTGCAGAACAGGTTGCGGTCGCCGTGCACGTTGTCGACGCGGCCCACCGGTGACCAGTACTTCTGGCGCTTCAGGCCCTTGAGCGGATAGGCGGCCTGCTCGCGCGTGTAGGCGTGCGGCCAGGGCTCCAACGTGAGCGATGCCGCCGTGTGCGGCGCGTGCTTCAGCGGGTTGTCTTCGCGCGGCCACTCGCCACGTTCGACGCGCGCGATCTCCTCGCGGATCGCGATCATCGCGTCGCAGAAACGATCGAGTTCGATCAAGGGTTCGCTCTCGGTCGGCTCGACCATCAGCGTGCCGGCGACCGGAAAGCTCAGCGTCGGCGCATGGAAGCCGTAGTCGATCAGGCGCTTGGCGACATCCTCGGCGGTGACGCCGCAGCGGTCCTTGAACTCGCGCAGGTCGAGGATGCACTCGTGCGCGACGCCGCCGCCCTTGATGCCCGCGACGTTGCCGCTGTAGTGGATGTCGTAGTGGTCGGCCAGGCGCGCGGCCACGTAGTTGGCCGACAGGATCGCGCATCTCGGTGGCGGACTTGAGCCCTTCGGCGCCCATCATGCGCACGTACATCCACGAGATCGGCAGCACGCCGGCATTGCCGAGCGGCGCGGCCGACACCGGCCCGACGGCGCCCTCGGTGTCGCTGCACGGGGCCGTGGGCAGGAACGGCTCGAGATCCTTCACCACGCACACCGGACCCACGCCGGGGCCACCGCCGCCGTGCGGGATGCAGAAGGTCTTGTGCAGGTTGAGATGGCTCACGTCGCCGCCGAACTCGCCGGGCGCGGCCAGGCCGACCAGCGCGTTCATGTTGGCGCCGTCGACGTACACGCGCCCACCGTGCTCGTGCACGATCGCGCACAGCTCCTTCACGCGCGGCTCGAAGATGCCGTAGGTAGACGGGTAGGTGATCATCACGCAGGCGAGGTCGGCGCGGTGCGCTTCGCACTTCTTGCGCAGATCGTCGAGATCGACGTTGCCCATCGCGTCGCACTTCACCACCACCACCTGCAGACCGACCATCTGCGCCGACGCCGGGTTGGTGCCGTGCGCCGACTCGGGGATCAGGCAGATGCGGCGGCGGCCGTCGCCACGCGACTCGTGCCAGGCCTTGATCGCCAGCAGCCCGGCGTATTCGCCTTGCGAGCCGGCGTTGGGCTGCAGGCTGATCGCGGCATAGCCGGTGGCTTGCGCGAGCCAGGCGCACAGCTGCTCGTTGAGCGTGTGCATGCCGGCCAGCTGGTCGGCCGGCGCGAACGGATGCAACTGCGCGAACTCCGGCCAGGTGATCGGCATCATCTCGCTGGTGGCGTTGAGCTTCATCGTGCACGAGCCGAGCGGGATCATCGAGCGGTCGAGCGCGAGGTCCTTGTCCGACAGGCTGCGGATGTAGCGCAGCATCTCGGTCTCGCTGTGGTGCGTGTTGAACACCGGGTGCGCGAGGAAGCCGCTCGTGCGGCGCAGCGCGGCGGGAATCAGCGTGTCGGCGCCCTGTTCGTAGGCCGGCCACTGGGGCAGCGCCTGGCCGGGCGCGGCGAACCACGACCACAGCGCGCTGACGTCGCCACGCGTGGTGGTTTCGTCGAGCGCGATGCCGATGTGGCCCGGCCACATCAAGCGCAGGTTGGCCTGCGCATCCCGCGCGCGCTGCAGGATCTCGTCGGTGCGCGCGCCGGCTTCGATGGTGAGGGTGTCGAAGGCATGCGGCGCCGCGTTCTTGAAGCCGAGCTGGGCCAGACCGTCGGCCAGGATCGCGGTGTAGGTGGCCACGCGCAACGCGATGCGTTTGAGGCCCTCGGGCCCGTGGTACACGGCGTACATGCTGGCGATCACCGCCAGCAGCACCTGCGCCGTGCAGATGTTCGACGTGGCCTTCTCGCGCCGGATGTGCTGCTCGCGCGTCTGCAACGCGAGCCGGTACGCCGGCTGGCCGTGGCTGTCGACGCTGACGCCGACCAGGCGGCCGGGCAACGAACGCTTGAACTCGTCGCGGCAGGCGAGAAACGCCGCGTGCGGCCCGCCGCAGCCCATCGGCACGCCGAAGCGCTGCGAGTTGCCGACCACGATGTCGGCATCGAACTCGCCGGGCGCCTTCAGCAGCGTGAGTGCGAGCAGGTCGGTGGCCACGATGAAGGCGGCCTGCTTGCCGTGCGCCTCCTTCACGAACGGCTCGAGGTCGTGGACCAGGCCCATGGTCGACGGGTATTGCGCGAGCACCGCGAAGTAGTCGTGCTCCTGCATCAGCTTGGGCGCGAAGCCCACCACCACCTTCAGGCCGAGCGGCTGGGCGCGCGTGCGCACGACATCGATGGTTTGCGGGTGGCAGTCGCCGGCCACGATGATCGTGTCGCTCTTGCTGCGCACGCTGCGCTTGGCCAAGGTCATCGCCTCGGCGGCGGCGGTGGCTTCGTCGAGCATCGACGCGTTGGCCACCGCCATGCCGGTGAGGTCGCACACCAGGGTCTGGAAGTTGATCAGCGCTTCCAGCCGGCCCTGCGAGATCTCGGCCTGGTACGGCGTGTAGGCGGTGTACCAGGCCGGGTTCTCGAGGATGTTGCGCTGGATGACGCCGGGCGTCAGCGTGCCGTGGTAGCCCTGGCCGATGAACGACTTGTAGACCTTGTTGCGCGCTGCGAGGGTCTTCAGCTCCTGCAACGCCTGCGCCTCGCTCACCGCGGCGGGCAGTTGCATCGGCGCGCCGCGCGCGATCGAGCGCGGCACGATGGCGTCGATCAGCGCCTGGCGCGACGCCGCGCCGATCACCGACAGCATGTGCCGTTGCTCGTCGGCATCGGGCCCGATGTGGCGGGTGGCAAACGCGTCAGCGTCTTCGAGTTCGGCGAGCGGCGGTCGGGCGGACATCAGCATGGTTTGGGGCAATGAGAAACGAACGGGGCGGGGCTTACAGCGTCTTCAGCAGCTTGTCGTAGGCGGGCGGGTCCATCAGTTCGTCGAACTGCTCCATGTGCGTGACGTGCACCTTGAAGAACCAGCCGTTGCCCATCGGATCGCGGTTGACGAGCGCCGGGTCGTTGCGCAGCTCTTCGTTGACCTCGACGACCTCGCCTTCCACCGGCATGTAGAGGTCGGCGGCGGCCTTCACCGACTCGACCACACCAGCCACTTCGCCGCGCTTGTAGGTGCGGCCGACCTCGGGCAGATCGACGAACACCACGTCGCCGAGCGCATCTTGCGCATGCGGCGTGATGCCGACCACGGCTGCCTCGTGGTCCTCGATGTTGATCCACTCGTGATCGGGGGTGAACATGGTCGTCATGGGAGTTGCTCCTCAGGTGGAAGGTGAACGGCCAGTCGGCGCCGGGCCGCTCCCAAGCCGACTGCGCCCCCTCGGGGGGCAGCGAACGAAGTGAGCGTGGGGGCCAACATCAACCGCGGTGGTATCGGTGGGGGGCGAAAGGCATCGGGCTCACGCGCATCGGATACTTCTTGCCGCGCACCTCGGCATGCACCTCGTGGTGCACGCCACCGTGGTTGGCGGCGAGGTACGCCATCGCGATCGGCACGTTGACGGTGGGACCGAGCGTGCCGCTGGTCACGTGGCCGAGCTTGTGGTTCTTGGCATCGAACAGCAGCGCGCCTTCGCGCACCGGCACGCGCTCCAGGCCGGTGAGGCCCACACGCTTGATGGCGGCACCGGTGGCGAGCTGCGCTTCGATCGCCGCCGCGCCAGGGTAGTGGCCGGCGCGCGCGCCGCCGGGGCGGCGCACTTTCTGGATCGCCCACGTGAGACCGGCTTCGACCGGCGTGGTGTTGTCGTCGATGTCGTGGCCATACAGGCACAAGCCGGCTTCAAGGCGCAACGTGTCGCGTGCGCCGAGGCCGGCCGGCTTCACCTCGGGCTCCTTGAGCAGCGCGCGAGCGAGCACCACCGCATCGTCGGCCGCCACCGAGATCTCGAAGCCATCCTCGCCGGTGTAGCCCGAGCGCGTGACGTAGCAGTCGCTGCCGGCGAGGCGAAACGCACCGCCGGTCATGAACACCAGCTTGCCGACCTCGGGGTTCAGCCGCGACAGCGCATGGACCGCCTTCGGGCCCTGCAGCGCGAGCAGGGCGCGCTCGGGCATCGGCACCACGGTGCAGCGCGTGCCGATGCCGATCATCAGGTGGCGCGTGTCGGCCTCCTTGCACGCCGCGTTGACGATCAGCATCAGATCGTCGGCGCGCCGCGTGACCATCAGGTCGTCGAGGATGCCGCCTTGCGAATTGGTGAACAGCGCATAGCGCTGCTTGTTGACGCCGAGGTCGACGATGTCGACCGGCACCAGCGATTCGAGTGCACGCGCGGCGCCATCGCCGAGCAGCTTGAGTTGCCCCATGTGCGAGACATCGAACAGGGCGGCAGACGAGCGGCAGTGGCGGTGTTCGGCAATGATCCCGTGGGGGTAGTTCACCGGCATCGAATAGCCGGCGAACTCGACCATCTTGGCGCCCAGCTCGACATGCAAGCCGTGCAACGGGGTCTGCTTGAGAACAACAGCGGACATACACACTCCCGAGGGCCACCACACCACCGTTCGCACGGTGGGCTCGCCCTCGCTGTCCGCTTTACCTGAGAGATTTGCGGTCCGCTCGGCGTTGCTGCCGACCGCACCGTTTGCCCCTTCGGTGGGCAGGAACTCAGGTCCTGCCTCTCTCCAGTGAGGAACGCTTCGTCTCCGAAGCGCTTGCCAGTCCTTTTGCCTGAGCGTTTGGCCTTGCGGCTTCGCCTTCGGCGGCCTCGTGGCTGCGCAGCCACGCGACTCTCTCCTGGCCGCGGCAGTGTAGCAGCCGCCTCAGCGGCCGCACCACCGGATCCAGCGCCGTTTCAAGTCAGGCGCTGGCGCAGCGCGCGCACCGCACTGTCGGGTGTGGTGAGCACCGGCAAGCCGGTGGCTTGGGCGACCGCACCATGGGCGCGCGCCAGGCTGAACTGCGCCAGCGCGATCACGGTGCAGCCCTGTGCCTTGAGCGCCTGCGCCGCCTGCACGGCAGCGTGGTCGTGCGCAGCGGTGTCACCGCGGTTGAGCGCCTCCAATGCGCCGTCGGCCAATGCGGTGCGCAGCGGCACGCCGGCCGGGAACTCCGGCCGCATCGATACCAGGGTGGGTGCGAACGTCGCCAGCAGCCCGATGCAGCCGCCTAACGCGCGCAAGTGTGCCGTGGCCTCGTCGATCATCGCTTCGTTGGGCTTGAGCACCGGCAGCGGGGCGAGGCGCCGCTTGACCGCATCGATGCAGGGGCCGAACGCCGAGCACGTGAACAGGATCGCGTTGGCGCCGGTCGCGACCGCATAGTCACCGAGCGCGAGAAAGCGCGCGGTCATCGCGTCGTCGAGCCGGCCGCTGCGCGCGACGTCGGCCGACAGGCTGTCGTCGAGCAGGTTCATGCGCTGTGCATCGGGCCATTCGCGCGCCAACGTGTCGTTGATCGGTGCCACCGAGTGCGCCAGCGCATGGATCAACGCGATGCGCGGCACGGCGTGCACCGTCACGACATCCTCATGCCACGGCGGCGCCGCGAGTGAGCGGGCCGCTGCGCATGCGTCGCCCTTGCGCCACCCACACCAGTGCGCACAGCAGCAACGCTGGCAGGTAGAACCAGTGGGCGTTGGGCCGGTCGGTCGGCACCAGCACGTGCTGCACCTCCCAGCCTTGTTCGAACCCCGACTTCTGCGCGCGGCTGCCGAACTTGACCTGGCCGATCTGCATCTGGCCGCCGAGCCCGACCAGCGTGAGGCCGGCGTCGCTCAGGCGCTTGCGCCCATCGGGTGCGGCACCGGGCTCGCCGAGCGTGAGCGCCACGGTCTTGGTCTTCTCGTCGCCTTCGATCGTCGTGCCCTTGATGACCATGACCACGCGGTCGCCTTCTTCCAGGCCCTTGGCCACGTCGAACACCTGGGCCGGTGCCTCGGTCTTGTGCTCCGGCGCGATGCGGTCCATGAAGAAATCGGGCCGGAACAGCAGCGCCACCGCGATGGCCAGCAGCACGAACTCCCACACCTTGAGGCGCACGCGCAGCCAGTTCATCGTGAGCGCGGCGAACAGCAGCGTGGCCAGCGTGCAGGCGACGACCACGCTCACCAGTCCGAACGCGCCGTTCACGTCGATCAGCAGCAGTTGCGCATTGAAGATCCAGATGAAGGGCAGGATCACGGTGCGCAGCGCATAGATGCTGCCCTGGATGCCGGTCTGGATCGCGTCCTCGCCCGAGATCGCCGCGGCGGCGAAGGTGGCCAAGCCCACCGGCGGGCGTGATGTCGCCCATGATCCCGTAATAGAAGACGAACAGGTGCACCGCGATCAGCGGAATGATCAGGCCGCTCTGCGCGCCGAGTTCCACCACCACCGGCGCCATCAGCGTGGCCACCAGCACGTAGTTGGCCGTGGTCGGCACGCCCAGGCCGAGCACCAGGCACACGAAGGCGATGAACAGCAGCATCACCATCACGTTGCCCTGGCTCACGAACTCGACGAACTCGGTCATGCGCAGGCCCAGGCCGGTGAGCGTGATGCCGCCGACGATGATGCCCGCCGTGGCGGTGGCCACGCCGATGCCGATCATGTTGCGCGAGCCGTCGGTCAGGCCGCCGATGACGTCGCGCGCGCCTTGCATCCAGCTGTCGCCCACCGGCTGGTGGCGCAGCATCGCGATCAGCGGGCGCTGCGTGAGCATCAGCACCACCAGCACGGCGATGGCCCAGAACGCCGACAGCGCAGGCGACATCTCCTCCACCATCAGGCACCAGATCAGCGTGCCGATCGGCATCAAGAAGTGCAGGCCGGCGCGCACGGTGGGCCAGGTGTCGAGCGGCTTCGGGTTGTCGATGTCGATGTCTTCCGGCAGGTCGGGGCTCCTGGCGGCCTGCTGCACGCTCACCGCATACAGCGCGAGCACCACCGCGCCCACCGCCCACGGCGCGGCGGCGCCGAGCGCGCCTTTGATCGCCTCGAGCAGGTAGTACAGGGCGCCGACCACGACGACCATGCCCGACAGACCGAGCCCGAAGCGCAGCAGCGTCACGTTGAGCGGGCGCGGGGCGCGGTTGATGATCGGCTGCATGCCGAGCTTCAGCGCCTCGAGGTGCACGATGTACAGCAGGCCGATGTACGACAGCGTGGCCGGCAGGATCGCGTGCTTGACGATGTCGCTGTACGGGATGCCGACGTACTCGACCATCAGGAACGCCGCCGCGCCCATCACCGGCGGCATGATCTGGCCGTTGACCGAGCTCATGGTCTCGATCGCGCCGGCCTTCACGCCGCCGTAGCCGGCCTTCTTCATCAGCGGGATCGTGAAGATGCCGCCCGACACCACGTTGCTCACCGACGAGCCCGAGATCATGCCGTTGAGCGCCGACGACACCACGGCCACCTTGGCCGGGCCGCCGCGCAGGTGGCCGAGCGCGGCGAAGCTCACCTGCATCATGTAGTTGCCGCCGCCCGCGCGATCGAGCAGCGTGCCGAACAGCACGTAGACGAAGATCGCGCCGGTCGACACGCCGAGCGCGATGCCGAACACGCCCTCGGTGGTGAGCCACAGGTGCGACAGCAGGCGGTTGAGCGACGCGCCCTTGTGCGACAGCACCTCGGGCATGTACGGGCCGAGCATCGCGTAGGCGATGAACAGCGCGGCCAGCACGGCCATCGGCCAGCCCACCGCGCGCCGCGTGGCCTCGAGCAGCAGCACGAGGCCGATGCAGGCGACCACGATGTCCATCGTCGTCGGCTGCCCGGGGCGCGTGGCGAGCTCGCTGTAGAACAGCAGCAGGTAGGCGCCGGCAAACGCGCCGGCCAGCGCCAGCACCCAGTCGATCGCCGGCACATCGGTCGCGCGGCGAGCGCTTGAACGCCGGCCACGCGGTGAAGGCGAGGAACAGCGCGAAGCCCCAGGTGCAGCGCGCGTGCCTCGGTGTCGTTGAGGATGCCGAAGCCGAACGTGAACGGCAGCGGCGAGGCGTACCAGAGCTGGAACAGCGCCCAGGCCAGCGAGACCGTGAAGATGATCTGGGCCGTGACAGCCGGTGGGCTTGCGCCCGCCGGTGTCGGTGTCGGCCACCAGTTCCTGCAGCGCCTCGGGGGCTTTTTCGATGTCGGTGGCCATCACAAGGACAGGGCGGGCCGAAGGCCCGTCCCGCTCTGCCTGTTCGGTTCACTTGATCCAGCCCTTTTCCTTGTAGTACTTCGCCGCGCCCTCGTGCAGCGGCGCCGACAGGCCGTCTTTCACCATGCTCTCGGGCTTCAGGTTGGCCAGCGCCGGGTGCAGCTTCTTGAACTCGTCGAAGTTGTCGAACACCGCCTTGACCACCTGGTACACCGTGTCGGCCGGCGCCTTGCTCGACGCCACCACCGTGGCGAGCACGCCATAGGTCGTGGCGGCTTCGGCGTTGTTCGGGATACAGGCCGCCGGGGATCGTGGCCTTGGCGTAGTAGGGCTTGTCGGCGACCAGCTTGTCGACCGCCGGGCCGGTGATCGACACCAGCTTCGCGCCGCACGACGTGGTCGGGATCCTGGATGTTGGCGCTCGGGTGGCCCACGCCGTAGAAGAAGCCGTCGATCTTGCCGTCGCACAGCGCCGGGCCGTGCTCGTCGGCCTTCAGCTCCGAGGCGAGCGAGAAGTCGCTCATCTTCCAGCCCATCGCGCCGAGCAGCTCCTCCATCGACGCGCGCGTGCCCGAGCCGGGGTTGCCGACGTTGAAGCGCTTGCCCTTGAAGTCGGCGAAGGACTTGACGTTGGCTTCCTTGCGCGCCAGCACGGTGAACGGCTCGGGGTGCACCGAGAACACCGCGCGCAGGTCGCCATAGGCGCCGCCGTCCTTGAACTGGTCCAGGCCCTTCAGCGCGTTGAACTGCACGTCGCTCTGCGTGAAGCCGAGGTCGAGCTCGCCGGCCTTGATGGTGTTGACGTTGAACACCGAGCCGCCGGTGGACTCCACCGAGCAGCGGATGCCGTGCTTGGCGCGGTCCTTGTTGACCAGGCGGCAGATCGCGCCGCCGGCGGCGTAGTACACGCCGGTGACGCCACCGGTGCCGATGGTGATGAACTTCTGCTGCGCCAGCGCAGGCGCGCCGGGCAGTGCCAGCGCCAGGCCAGCCGCCAGCGCGGCCAGCTTGGCACCTGAGCGAACTGCGGTCATCGGGGTCATGGGAACTTCCTTTCATGCTCGGTTGAAGAAACGATTGTCATGGCGGGCGGGCGCATGCGAACCCAGGGTCTCGCCTAGGCCGCGGTGGCGCGCACTTCGGCGAGCGCGGCGTCCACGGCACCGGCGAGCCGCTCGACGATCGCATCGAGTTCGGCATCGCTGACGATGAAGGGCGGCGCCAGCAGCACATGATCGCCGCGCGGCCGTCGATCGTGCCGCCCATCGGGTAGACCATCAGCCCGCGTGCCATCGCCTGCGCCTTGATGCGTGCATGCAGCTTGAGCTGCGGATCGAAGGTGGCCTTGCGTGGCGCGGTCTTGCACCAGCTCGATCGCCTGGAACAAGCCCACGCCCGCGGATGTCGCCCACGTGCGGGTGTTCGCCGAAGGCGGCTTGCAGGCGCTGGCGCAGGCCCTCGCCTTGGCGTTGCACGCGCTCGAGCAGGCGGTCGCGCGCGGATCACCTGCTGCACGGCCAGCGCCGCGGCGCAGGCCACCGCATGGCCGATGTAGGTGTGGCCATGCTGGAACAGGCCGCTGCCGCGCGCGAATGCCTCGACCAGCCGCGCTTGCGCCAGCACCGCGCCGATCGGCTGGTAGCCGCCGCCCAGTCCCTTGGCGATCACCAGCAGGTCGGGCACCACGCCTTCCTGCTCGCAGGCGTGCAAGCGTGCCGGTGCGGCCCATGCCGCACATCACCTCGTCGAGGATCAGCAGGATGCCGTGGCGGTCGCACAGCTCGCGCACGCCGCGCAGGTAGCCGGGCACCGGCGTCAGCGCGCCGGCGGTGGCGCCGACCACCGTCTCGGCGACGAAGGCGATCACCTGGTCGCCGCCGAGCTCGTCGATGGCCGCGGCCAGCTCGTCGACCAGCCGCTGCGCCGTACGGCCTCGGGCGTCTCGTTGTGCGCGCGGTCGCGGTACTCGTAGCACGGCGACACGTGCGTCACCGTCGATCAGCAGCGGCGCGAACTGGCGCGCGCCGCCATTCGTTGCCGCCGACCGCGAGCGCGCCCAGCGTGTTGCCGTGATAGCTCTGGCGCCGCGCGATGAAGTGGCGGCGCTGCGGCTGGCCGGTCTCGACGAAGTACTGGCGCGCCATCTTCAGCGCCGCCTCGATCGCCTCGGAGCCGCCGCTGACGAAATAGGCGTGGCTCATGCCGCGCGGCGCGTGCTGCGACCAGGTCGTCGGCCAGCGCCTCGGCCACCTCGGTGGTGAAGAAGCTGGTGTGCGCATAGGCGAGGCGGTCGATCTGCGCATGCATCGCGGCGATCACGTCGGGGTGCCCGTGGCCGAGGCACGACACCGCGGCGCCGCCGGACGCATCGAGGTAGGTGCGGCCCTCGCTGTCGGTGAGCGTGCAGCCCGCGCCGGAGACGGCGATCGGCCAGGAGCGGCCGAGTTGACGGTGTAGAACGTGGGTGGTCATGTCAGTTCGCAGTTCGAGGCACTTCCCAGTACGCGCGGCTGATGCGCAACTGGCGTTGGCGTTCGCGCAGGCGCCGCAGCACCGCAGCGCCGCCGCGTGCGCTGACCGCGGCCAGCACGCATTCCACCAGCGCGAGGGCGCCCGTGGTCGAGTGGAAGAACGAGTTCGACGCGGTGTCGAACAACAAGGTGTGGTCGGCGTCGCGCGCGATCGGCGACAACGCGTTGTCGGTGAGTGCGATCACGCTCGCACCCTGTGCCTGCGCCTGCCGCACCGACTCGACGGTGGCTCGCGTGTAGGGCGACTGGCTGATCGCCAGCAGCACGTGGGCGCGACCGATCTGCGCCACCTGGTCGGCGAGCGTGCCGCCGAGGTCGGTGATCAGCGCGCCGTTGCCGCTCAGCAGGCCATAGGCATAGTGCAACTGAAACGCCACGCCGTGGCACACGCGCAAGCCGAGAAAGTGCACCCGCTCGGCACGCAGCAGCCGGTCGGCCACGCGCTCGATGGCGGCGGTGCTGTTGCGACGCGCGACCGCCGCCACGTTGGCGGCCTGCAGTTGCGTCAGCTGGTTCAACGGCTCGCCGCCTTCGCGGCGCTGCAGCGCGCGCGCACGGCGCGCATACGGCAGCGCGGGCAGGGTGGCGCCGCCGGCCAGGCGATCGACGTAGGGTTCGCGCAGTGCGCCGAAGCTGTCGAAGCCGAGCCGCCGCGCCAGGCGCGTCATCGTCGCTGGCGACACGCCGGCCTGCACCGCGGCGCTGCGCATCGAGCGCAGCGCGAGCACCGGGCCGTTGCTTCGCACCCAACGCGCCGCACGCTGCAGTTCGGGGCTCAACGCATCGAATTCGCGTTCGATCAGCGTTTCGACGGGATCCCGGGTCGGCATGATCTGAGTGTTTCATAAGCGTTGCAATGATTCAAGTGTTTCAAACCCGTCTGCCAGGCAACCCTGATGCCGGTGTGCGGCTACAGTGATCCATCCGCATTGCGAACCCTCGACACGGACATGAGCGACGACATCAGCACGCTGCGCCGCATCCTCGGCTCGGCCCGCACCATCGCGGTGGTGGGTCTGTCGGCCGAGTGGCACCGGCCGAGCCACTTCGCGGCGCAGTACATGCAGGCCAAGGGCTATCGCGTGATCCCGGTCAATCCGCGCTACGAGTCGATTCTCGGCATGCGCTGCGTGGCGCGCCTCGAGGACATCGACGAGCCGGTCGACATCGTCGACGTGTTCCGCCGCACCGACGACGTCGGCCCGATCGCCGACAGCGCGATCGCCATCAAGGCCAGGTGCCTGTGGCAGCAGATCGGCGTGAAGAACCTCGAAGCCGACGCCAAGGCGCGCGCCGCGGGACTCGATTCAGTGATGGACCGCTGCGTGAAGATCGAACACGCGCGCCTGTTCGGCGGGCTCGCATTGGGTGGGCGTCAACACGCGCGTGGTTTCGGCGAAGCGGCCGTTGGTGTCGCCGGGAACCACGGTGGTGGCTTGAGATGCTTGCTGTGACCGAGCGTGGCCCGTGGACTGTACCCCGCCGGCGCTCAGACTGTGCCGCCCCGCGCTGCGCGCGGGGTTCGCTGCGGTGCTCACTCCGAGAGGGCGGCTGCGATGCCGAGCGCAGGGCTCGTGGCCGCGCGTGCGCTGCGCGCGCTTCAACATCTGACTCGCGGCGACTGTTCGAGCACAGCGAACGAAGTGAGCGCAGCGAGTTTCGCCGCGGGCCACGAGACCGAGCACCGCAAGGGAGTCGGCCCGCAGGGCCGGCCGCCGCACACGAGCGCCGGCGCATACCCGACCGCGGCTTTACCTCGCTCGGTCTCCAGTACACGGACCACGCTGACATGGCCGACCATCAATTCAAGCCCGAGACGCTGGCGATCCACGCCGGCCAGATTCCCGACTCGGCCACCGGCGCGCGCGCGCTGCCGATCTACCAGACCACGAGCTTCGTGTTCGATTCGGCCGAGCACGCGGCCAATCTGTTCAACCTGGCGACCTTCGGCAATGTCTACTCGCGGCTGAGCAATCCCGACCGTGGCTGCGCTCGAGGAGCGCGTGGCCGCGCTCGAAGGCGGGCGCGCGGCGGTGGCGTCGGCCAGCGGCATGGCGGCCGAGGCGATGGCGCTGATGACGATGCTGCAGTCGGGCGACCATGTGGTCGCGGCCGGCGCCTTGTACGGCGGCACGGTGACGATGCTGGCGGTCAACCTGAAGAAGTTCGGCATCGAGACCACCTTCGTCGATGCGACCAAGCCCGATGCGTTCGCCGCCGCGATGCGGCCGAACACGCGCGCGGTGTTCGCCGAGAGCCTGGGCAACCCGAGCCTGGTGGTGCTCGACATCGCCGCGGTGGCCGAGGTGGCGCATGCGCACGGCGTGCCGCTGGTGATCGACAACACGGTGCCGAGCCCGTTCCTGTGCAACCCGATCCGGCTGGGCGCCGACATCGTCGTGCACTCGGCGACCAAGTACCTCGGCGGCCACGGCACCACGCTGGCGGGCCTGGTGGTCGAGAGCGGCAAGTTCCCGTGGGACAACGGCAAGTTTCCCGGCATGACCGAGCCCTCGCCGGGCTACCACGGCGTGAAGTTCTACGAGACCTTCGGTGACTTCGGCTTCACGATGCGCTGCCGCATGGAAACGCTGCGCGTCTACGGCGCCGCGCTGGCGCCGACCAGCGCCTGGCAGATCCTGCAGGGCGTGGAAACGCTGCCGCTGCGCATGGAGCGCCATTGCAGCAACGCGCTCGCGGTGGCGCAGCACTTGAAGGCGCACAAGGCCGTGAGCTGGGTCAACTATCCCGGCCTCGAAGACAGCCCGCAACATGCGCTGATGAAGCGCCAGATGCGGGGCGCGTCGGGTCTGCTGGCGTTCGGCGTGAAGGGCGGACTCGAACGGGGCATCCGCTTCATCGAGAGCGCGCAGTTCATGAGCCACCTGGTCAACATCGGCGACACGCGCACGCTGATCAGCCACCCGGCCAGCACCACGCACCGCCAGCTCGACGAGGCGCAACAGCGCGCCGCCGGCGTGCTGCCCGACATGATCCGCATCTCGGTCGGGCTGGAGCACATCGACGACATCCTGTGGGACATCGACCAGGCACTCGACAAAGCCAGTGCATAACGAGGAGACAAACATGTTCAAGCCCGACCTGATGAAAGGCCAACGCATCCTGGTGACCGGCGGCGGCACGGGTTTGGGCAAAGGCATGGCCGAAGGCTTTCTCGCGCTCGGCGCCGACGTGGCCATCTGCGGCCGGCGCAAGGGCGTGTGCGACGAGACGGCGGCCGCGTGGCGCGAGCAGTTTCCCGAAGGCGCGCATCGACACCTTTGGCGTCGACATCCGCCAGGCGCCGGCGGTGGAGGAGATGGTGGAGTCGCTGTTCGAGACCGGCGGCCTCACCGGCTTGATCAACAACGCGGCCGGCAACTTCATCGCGCCCACCGAGAGCCTGTCGGCGCGGGCGTTCGATGCCATCGCCAACATCGTGTTCCACGGCAGCTTCTACGTCACGCAGGCGATCGGCAAGCGCTGGGTGGCGCAGGCGAAGGCGGGTGAATGGCAGCCGGGTCAACCGTATCGCAACGTGATGAGCATCATCACCACCTGGGTCGACACCGGCAACCCGTACGTCGTGCCGTCGGCGATGAGCAAGGCCGGCGTCGAAGTGATGACCAAGTCGCTGGCCATCGAATGGGCACGGTTCGGCATCCGCTTGAACGCGGTGGGCCCGGGCGAGATCCCGACCGAGGGCATGAGCAAGCGCCTCAACCCCGGCGAGGAGCCGGGTTCGCGCAGCAAGGAGCGCAACCCGATGGCGCGGCCCGGGACGTTCGAGGAGTTGCAGAACATCGCCAACTTCCTGATGGCGCCGGGTCAGTGCGACTGGCTCACCGGCCAGAGCATCATGATGGACGGCGCCAACGCGCTGGCCAACGGCAGCGGATTCTTCGAGCTGCGCCACTGGACCGATGCGCAATGGGCCGAAGCGCGCGCAGCGCATCGAAGCGCAGAACCAGAAAGATCGAACCGGACGGTGATCAGGACCGCGACTTGACCATCGCGACCGCGCGCGCGCAGGCCACGGTGGCCGGCATGGCCGCGAAGTCATGGTGGGTGTCGAGCGCTACGTCCATCGGTGGCGACACCGGCTCATCGCTGTCCTGCACGAAATTGCCGCGCACGAACTTGAACATCGTCGTGTGCGAGTGGACCAGCTGGACCGGCGCGCCGGTCTTCGATGCACACACCACGCCGAACTTGGCGACCACCATCTCGGGCGTGGCCAGCGCGGTGTTGACCGCGAGCAGGTGATAGGAGACCGAGACCAGGCCTTGCGGCAGCGTCTTCGGCTTGGACAGCCTGACGTGGGCCTCGCCGTCGCTGCGCTTCCACACCGGAAGCAAGTCGGCATCGTCTGACGCAGTTGCGAATCCGGTCAGGCCGATGAGGGCGACCGCGAGAAGTGCGATGGAGCATCGGCGCTTGAGCATGCGCCGAAGGGTATCGCGCTCCGGTGCGGCAATGTGAAAGATTGCCACCCCCACTTGGGTGCGGCGCCGGCGGTACCCACTCAATCGGGCGAAAGAAAAGCCGCGCGGCGGATTCGCCGCGCGGCTTTGCGGTTGGCACGAGCCGGTCAGTTACCGCCCGGGTCGTACACCTTGCCGAACAGCTCCCAGGTCTTGCCGTCGAAACGCGCCAGCTGCTCGCGCTCGATCGGATAGAAGTCGTTCGGGCCGGTCTTGACGTTCACGCCCGGCAACAGCATCGGCAGCTCATGGTCCAGGCTGGCGGCCTGCTTCATCACGTTCTCGCGCGTCAGGTTGTCGCCGCACTGCTTGAGCACCTGCACCATCCCCTGCGCCACGGTGTAGCCGTAGACGTTCTCGCCGTCTTTCAGGTCGCCGCTCGGGTAGTACTTGCCCATCCAGGCTTTCCAGTCCTGCAAGTCCTTGCCGCTTGTGCCATTGCGGATCGGTGGGGTCCTTGCATGTAGGCCGTCGGTGATGATGGCCGACGCAGTTTTCCAGCCCGGCCGGCGTCAGCACCGAGCCCACCGACGCCGACACGTTGTTGAGGTAGTGCGTCGGCTTCCAGCCGATCTCGGCGGCCTTCTTGATCGCCTGCGCGGCGAACTTCGGCGTTGTGACGTTGAAGAAGGTGTCGGCGCCCGAGCCCTTGAGCGAGACCATCTGGCTGTCGACCGTGGGGTCGGTGACTTCATAGAGACCTTGGCGACGATCATCGTCTTGGCCTTGTCGCCCAGACCGTCCTCGAAGCCCTTCAGGTAGTCCTTGCCGTAGTCGTCGTTCTGGTAGAGCACGCCGATCTTGGCGTTAGGCTTGGTCTCGAGGATGTGTGCGGCGTAGATCTTGCCCTCGGCCTGGTAGTTGGGCTGCCAGCCCATCGTCCACGGGAAGTTCTTCGGGTCGCCCCACTTGGTGGCGCCGGTGGCGACGAACAGCTGCGGCACCTTCTTGCTGTTCATGTACTTGTGGATCGCGGTGTTCGGCGGCGTGCCCAGCGGGTTGAAGACGAACAGCACCTCGTCTTCCTCGACCAGCTTGCGCGCCTGCTCCACCGTCTTGGCCGGGTTGTAGCCGTCGTCGAGCGAGATGTACTTGATCTTGCGGCCGTTGATGCCGCCTTCGGCGTTGACCTTGTCGAAGTACGCCGAGATCGCCTTGCCGATCGTGCCGTAGGCCGAGGCCGGGCCCGAATACGGCTTGATGTCGCCGATCTTGATTTCCTTGTCGGTGGCGCCGGTGTCGTACTTCTTCTGTGCCATCGTCGAGACGCTGATTGCGGCTGCCGCGATGCCTGCGACGGCCAGACTGAAATGCTTGAGCTTCATGTCGTGGACTCCTTGGTCAGGTCGGGTGGAACGGGAACGGAAGCGCCAGGTCTGGCGTTGACGGGCGGACGCGCGGCACCCGGTTGCCAGCGCGCCCACAGTCTGCGCACCATGCCCATCACGCCGGTGGGCATCAGGTACATCAGGGTGATCAGCAGGACGCCGTAGATCGCCGCCGGCGCCGACTTCGACATCTCGTCGGCGATGTTGGGCACGAACTGGATGAAGATGCGCGCCGAAGAACGCGCCGGGGATCGAGGCCAGGCCGCCGACCACCAGGCCCACCAGCAGGAAGATCGACAGCGCGACCGTGAAGCTGTCGGGCGAGACGAAGGCGATCACCACCGCACCGAGCGCGCCGGCCACGCCGGTGAACGCCGCCGACACGCCGAAGGTGAGCGACTTGAACATCGGCAGGTTGATGCCCATCGCGGCGGCGGCGATCGGATGGTCGCGAATCGCGATCAGCGCGCGCCCGACGCGGCCGCGCAGCAGGTTCCACGCCAGCACGAACATCACAATGGTCACCGCCAGCGTGAAGAAGTAGAGCCAGCGGTCGGCGTTGAGCGGCTGATCGAGGAAGCGGAACGTGAACGGCGGCTCGGGCTTGACCAGCACGATGCCCTGCACGCCGCCGGTGTAGTGCTCCAGGTGCTTGTACTTCAGCAACTGCGGCACCGCCAGCGCGAGCGCCAGCGTGGCCACGGCCAGATAGTGGCCACCCAGCCGCAACGCCGGAAAGCCCATCAGGAAGCCGAACACGAAGCACACCACGCCCGCCAGCGGCAGCGTGGCCCAGTAGGGCATGCCCAGGCGATCCATCAGCACCGCCGCCGCGTAGGCGCCGATCGCATAGAACGCGCCGTGGCCCGAGCGAGAACTGGCCGTTGAAGCCGGTGAGGATGTTCAGCCCGAGGATCGCGATCGCGTACACCAGCACCAGGTTGAACTGGAACACGCGATAGTTTTTGACCAGGAACGGCAGCACCACGGCGGCCACCAACAGCAGCGCCAGGCCGATCCAGACCGACCGGGACTTGCGGTCGGCGGCGATCATGTGGCCCCCTTGGCGCTGCGCGCCGTCCCCCCAAGGGGGAGCGAGCGCCCTTCGGAGCGGCCGTGCGGCGCTCATGCTCATACCCGCGTCACCACGTGTTTGCCGAACAGGCCACTGGGCATCAGCGTCAGCGTGCCGACGATCAGCACCAGCGCCACGGTCAGCTTGAGCTCGGTGCCGATCACGTAGGCGCCCAGCAGGTTCTCGAGCACGCCGACGATCAGCCCGCCGATCACCGCGCCCCACGGGTTGTCGACGCCGCCCAGCAGCGCTGCGGCAAAACCGTACAGCAGGATGCCGGCCATCATGTTGGGGTCGAGAAAGACGACCGGCGCCACCATCATGCCGGCGACCGCGCCGATGCCGGCGGCCAAGCCCCAGCCCACCGCCAGCATCCACGACACGCGGATGCCTACCAGGCGTGCCGAGTCGGGGTTCTGCGCGGCGGCGCGCATCGCCAGACCGATCGGCGTGAACTTGAAGAAAACAAACAGCGCCAGCAGCACGCCCAGCATGACCAGGAACGAGCCGAACTCGTGCGCGGAGAAGTAGGCCGTCTTGAGCACGGAGTTCTGCGGGAACGGGCTGGCGAAGGCCTTGACCGTGTGGTCGAAGATCCAGCCCGACAGCGCGTTGAAGATCAGCAGCAGGCCGATGAAGACGCATACGTTGGTCAGCACCGGCGCTTTCTCGACCGGGCGCAGGATGATCCGCTGGATCACCACGCCGGCCACGAACGACACCGCCACGGTGATGGCGAACGCCGCCCAGTACGGCATGCCGCGCTGCACCAGCGCCCACGCGATGAAGGTGCTGAAGGTGGCCATCTCGCCTTGCGCGAAATTGAGGTGGTGCGTGGCCTGGTAGATCATCACCAGCGCCAGCGCGATCGAGCCATAGATGCAGCCATTGGCGAGGCCGGAGAAGATCTGGTGGATCAGGGCATCCATATCAACCGGCGCAGGGCCGCCCCAAGACGGTTGAGCCCCCTCGGGGGGCAGCCAACGAAGTGAGCGTGGGGGCCGCACAGTCGGCGCCGGGCCGCTCCCAAGCCGACTGAGCGCCCCCTCGGGGGGCAGCGAACGGAGTGAGCGTGGGGGCCAGCATTCGTCAGACTCCCAGGTAGGCGCGTCGCACCGACTCGTCGGCCATCAGCTGTTGGCTGGTGCCCGACATCGCCACGCGGCCGGTTTCGAGCAGGTAGGCCTGGTCGGCGAGTTCGAGCGCGAGCTTGGCGTTCTGTTCCACCAACAGCATGCTCACGCCGTCGTCGGTGTTGATGCCGCGCAGGATGCGAAAGATCTCGGCCACGATCTTCGGCGCCAGGCCGAACGACGGCTCGTCGAGCAACAGCAGCTTGGGCCTGAGCATCAGCGCGCGGCTGATCGCGAGCATCTGCTGCTCGCCGCCCGACAGCGTGCCGGCCTGCTGGTGCCTGCGCTCGCCGAGCCGCGGAAAGCGCGAGTACATCTTTTCGATGTCGGTGGACACGCGGTCCTTGTCGCGCCGCACGTGCGCGCCCAGGCGCAGGTTCTCATCCACCGACAGCGCGGTGAAGGTGCCGCGGCCGTCGGGCACGTGCGCCACACCCATGCGCACCACCTCTTCGGTGGCGCGGCCCACCAGCTGCTGGCCCTCGAACAGAGCGCTGCCGCTGGTGCGCACCATCTGGCAGATGGCGCGCAGCGTGGTGGTCTTGCCCGCCCCGTTGGCACCGAGGATGGCCGTGATGCGTCCGGGCTCCAGACCGAAGTCGATGCCGTGCAGCACCTCGGTCGGGCCGTAGGCGGCCTTCAAGGCCTTGACCTCGAGCAGGCTAGGCATGAGCGCCGCCCGGCCGCCCGAAGGCGCTCATCCCCTCTTCGAGGGGTGGGGCCGCAGGCCCAGGGGTGCCGTCATTCGCACCGGCTCCCAAATAGGCCTCGATCACGTCGGGGTGGTTCTGGATCTGGCTCGGCGTGCCCTCGGCGATCTTGCGGCCGAAGTTCAGCACCACGATGTGGTCCGACAGGCTCATCACCAGGCTCATGTGGTGCTCGACCAGAAGCACCGTGATCTTCCAGCGATCGCGGATGTCGCGGATGACGTCGTCGAGCGCTTCGAGCTCTCCGTGATTCAGGCCGGCTGCCGGCTCGTCGAGCATCAGCAGCTTCGGGATCGGCGGCCAGCGCCCGCCCCAATTCGACGCGCTTCTGGGTCGCGAACGGCAGGTCGCCGGCGGCGCGGTTGGCGAACGGCAGCAGGCCGAGGTAATCCATGATCTCGTGCGCGCGTTCGCGCAGGCGAGCTTCCTCTGCGCCGACCTTGGGCAGCCGCAGCGCGCTCGACACGAAGCCGGACGAGGAGCGCGAATGCGCCCCGACCATCACGTTGTCGGTGACGGTGAGCGTGCGGAACATCGCCAGGTTCTGAAACGTGCGCCCGAGGCCGAGCGTCGCGATGCGGTGGATCGGCACGTTGGTGAGCGATTGGCCCTCGAGCAGGATGTCGCCGGCCTGGTACTGATACAGCCGGCTCATGCAGTTGAACAGCGTGGTCTTGCCCGCTCCGTTGGGGCCGATCAGGCCGCAGATGTCGCCGCGATCGACATCGAAGCTCACGCTGTCGAGCGCCACGATGCCGCCAAAGCGAACCGACACGCCGCGCACGCTGAGCAAGGAACTGCCGCCGGACGATGGAGTGGTTGCGCTGACGGGTTCTGCCATGTTGTGCTTGTGGACACGCGGGGTGTGGCCTGCGCCGCGCAGCCGGTCGGGTTATAGGTGGCCGCCTCTGATCTGGCAATGCGCGCTTGCACTGTCCGCTGAGTGACAGGACGCACTGCAGCATCGAGCGTCAGCCCGCGAAGCAAGTGGCGCCATTGGAGGAGACCGCATGAGCATCTACGAACAAGGCTTGGCGCCACGCGCCGCCAATCGCGCACCGCTGAGCCCGGTGAGCTTCGTCGAACGCAGCGGCGAAGTGTTCGGCGATGCGACCGCGGTGGTGCACGGCGCGCGCCGCTACACCTGGGCCCAGACGCGCGAACGCTCGGCACGCCTGGCGGCCGCACTGCGCGCGCTTGGGGTTGGCCCGGGGGTCACGGTGAGCGCGATGCTGGCCAACACGCCGGAGATGGTGGAGGCGCACTACGCGGTGCCGGCGCTGAACGCCGTGCTCAACACCTTGAACACGCGGCTCGACGCCTCGCTGCTGGCCTGGCAGATGAACCACTGCGAGGCGTGGGTGCTGATCACCGACACCGAGTTCTCGCCGGCGATCAGCAAGGCGTTGCGCATCCTGCGCGACGAGCACGGCCGCGCGCCGGTGGTGATCGACGTGGCCGACAGCGAGTACGGCGGCCCCGGCGAACGTCTGGGCCCGCACGAGTACGAAGCGCTGCTCGCGCAGCACGATCCGGTGGCGCGGCTGGAAGGGCCGGCCGACGAATGGGACGCGATCGCGGTCAGCTACACCAGCGGCACCACCGGCGATCCCAAGGGCGTGGTCACGCATCACCGCGGCGCGTACCTCAACGCCGCGTGCAACGCGCTCACCTGGACCATGCCGCACTTCCCGAAGTACCTTTGGACGCTGCCGATGTTCCACTGCAACGGTTGGTGTTTTCCCTGGACCGTGGCGATGCTCGGCGGCACGCACGTGTGCCTGCGCCGCGTCGAGGCCAAGGCCATCCTCGATGCGATGCGCGAGCACGGCGTCGATCACTACTGCGCCGCGCCGATCGTGCACAACCTGATCGTCAACGCGCCGGCCGAGTGGCGCGAGGGCATCCGGCAGACCGTTCGCGGCATGGTGGCCGGCGCCGCACCGCCGGCGGCCATGATCGAGGGCATGGCCAAGATCGGCTTCGACATCACGCACGTCTACGGCCTGACCGAGACCTACGGGCCGGCCGCAGTGGCGGTGAAGCGGCCCGATTGGTCAGGGCAAACCCTGTCGGAGCAGACGCGCCTCAACGGCCGGCAGGGTGTGCGCTACGTGTTGCAAGAAGGCATGGCGGTGCTCGATGCGGAAACGATGAACGAGGTGCCGGCCGACGGGCAGACGATGGGCGAGATCATGTTTCGCGGCAACATCGTGATGAAGGGCTACCTGAAGAATCCCGATGCCACCGACCAGGCGTTTGCCGGCGGCTGGTTCCACAGCGGCGACCTCGGCGTGACCGAGCCCGACCGCTACGTGAAGATCAAGGACCGCAGCAAGGACGTGATCATCTCGGGCGGCGAGAACATCAGCTCGATCGAGGTCGAAGATGCGCTGTACCGGCACCCGGCCGTGCTGGCGTGCGCGGTGGTGGCCAAGCCCGACCCCAAGTGGGGCGAGACGCCGCTGGCCTACGTGGAGCTGAAGCAGGGCAGCAGCGTCGATGCGGCGCAGCTGATCGCGCATTGCAAGTCGCTGCTGGCCGGCTACAAGGTGCCCAAGGAAATCCGCTTCGAGGAGATCCCCAAGACCTCGACCGGAAAGATCCAGAAGTTCGCGCTGCGCGAACGCGCGAAGTCGTCGTCGGCGATCGAGTAGGTGCGCATGAACAAGTCGCTGCGCGACTTCTTCATGCGAGTTTGGTCGGTGTGAGAAGGCCCGGCGAAGCCGGATCCTTCTCACAGGAGGGACCCCGCTGCGTGTCACTTCGCGGAATCCACCAGGCGGGCGGTCCCAGCCGCCCGCCTCGAAGACGGCGCGTAGTAACACGCAGCGCCGTCTCTACTGAGGCCGGAATCCGGCTCCGCCGGGTCCGGACTCACTGATCAAAGCTCGGCGCGGAATCGCGCAGCGATTCTGCGACGTTCCCCTACAGCGACTTCTTGAGCCAGGCGCCGAGCTCGCCGACGATGCCGCGGCGGAAGGCCAGCACGCAGACCACGAAGATCACGCCCTGCACGACCGTCACCCAGGCGCCGAGCTGCGCCAGGTAGTTCTGCATCGTGATGATCACCGCGGCGCCGACCACGGGGCCGAACACGGTGCCCATGCCGCCGAGCAAGGTCATCAGCACCACCTCGCCCGACATGCTCCAGTGCACGTCGGTCAGCGATGCGAGCTGAAACACCAACGACTTGGTCGCGCCCGCCAGACCTGCCAGCGTGGCCGACAGCACGAAGGCCAGCAGCTTGTAGCGGTCGGTGTCGTAGCCGAGCGAGGTGGCACGCGCCTCGTTCTCGCGGATCGCCTTCAGCACCTGGCCGAACGGCGAGTGGATCGTGCGGTAGATCAGCAGGAAGCCGCCGAGGAAGATCAGCAGCACGAGGGCGTACATCGCCAGCGGCTGCGAGAGGTCGATCAGGCCGAACAGGCGGCCGCGCGGCACGGCCTGGATGCCGTCTTCGCCGCCGGTGAACTTGGCCTGCAGGCAGAAGAAGAACACCATCTGCGCCAGCGCCAGCGTGATCATCGCGAAGTAGATGCCCTGGCGGCGGATGGCGAGCATCCCTGCGAGCCAGCCGAGCAGTGCTGCACAGCCGGTGCCGAACAGGATCGCCAGCTCGGGCGTGAAGCCCCAGATCTTGGCCGCGTGCGCCGATGCGTAGCCGGCCGAGCCGAGGAACATCGCATGGCCGAACGACAGCAGGCCGCCGAAGCCGATCAGCAAATTGAAGGCGCACGCGAACAGCGCGAAGCACATCACCTTCATCATGAAGATCGGGTAGACCACCGTTGGCGCCAGTGCCAGCAGCAGCGCCATCGTGATGAACGCGATGCGGTGCGTGCGCTGCTCGTCGGGCGTGGCCGTGGTGGCGAGCGGGGCGGGGGTGGTGACGCTGCTCATTGCTTCACTTCTGCGTGCCGAACAGGCCCGCCGGCCGCAGCAGCAGCACGATGGCCATGATGATGAAGATCACGGTGGCCGAGGCCTCGGGGTAGAACACCTTGGTCAGGCCCTCGATCAGCCCGAGGCCGAAGCCGGTGACGATGGCGCCCAGGATCGACCCCATGCCGCCGATCACGACCACGGCGAACACCACGATGATCAGGTCGGCGCCCATCTGCGGGCTCACCTGGTAGACCGGCGCCGCCATCACGCCGGCCAGCGCCGCGAGCGCGACGCCGAAGCCGTAGGTCAGCGTGATCATCCGCGGCACGTTGATGCCGAAGGCCTGCACCAGCTGCGGGTTCTCGGTGGCGGCGCGCAGGTAGGCGCCGAGTCGGGTGCGCTCGATGACGAACCAGGTGCCCAGGCACACCGCCAGCGACGCGACGATGATCCAGGCGCGGTAGTTGGGCAGGAACATGAAGCCCAGGTTCTGCCCGCCGACCAGCTGCGGCGGGAATCTGATACGGCTGTCCCGACGAGCCGTACTCGTTGCGGAACAGGCCCTGGATGATCAGCGCCATGCCGAAGGTCAGCAGCAGGCCGTACAGGTGGTCGAGCTTGTACAGGCGCGACAGCATCAGCCGCTCGATCACGATGCCGCTGGCGCCGACCACCAGCGGCGTGATCAGCAGCGCCCACCAGTAGCCGATGCCGAGCTTGTTGAGCAGCAGGTAGGCGACGAAGGCGCCCATCATGTACTGGGCGCCATGCGTGAAGTTGATGATGTTGAGCAGGCCGAAGATGACCGCAAGCCCCAGCGACAGCAGCGCGTAGAACGAGCCGTTGATCAGCCCGATCAACAGCTGGCCGAACAGCGCCTGGGTGGGAACGCCGAAGATTTCGGTCACTTGCTGCTGGATCCTGCCGCGCGGGGGTCAAGCCGTCCGGCCGCTTACTTCACCGAGCGGGCACTTCGCCGTCCTTCAGCGGCCGGAACGCCTGGTCGGCGGGAATCGTCGCGCGGATCTTGTAGTAGTCCCACGGCCCCTTCGACTCCGCACGGCTTCTTCACCTCGAACAGGTAGGCCGGGTGCAGCTTGCGGCCGTCGGCGCGGATCGTGCCCTTGCCGAACAGCGCGTCGTCGGTCGGCATCTTCTTCATCTGCTCGACCACCTTGGCGCCGTCGTCGCTCTTGATCGCCTCGACCGCCTTCAGGTAGTGCAGCACCGACGCATACACGCCGGCTTGCACCATCGTCGGGTAGTTGCCGCGCGGCGACTGCGCCGTGAAGCGCTTGGTCCACGCCCGCGTCTGGTCGTTCAGGTCCCAGTAGAACGACTCCGTGAACACCAGGCCCTGTGCCGTGTTGAGGCCCAGCGCGTGCACGTCGGTGATGAACATCAGCAGCCCGGCCAGGCTCTGTCCGCCCTTGACGATGCCGAACTCGGCCGCCTGCTTGATCGAGTTGATGGTGTCGCCGCCGGCATTGGCCAGGCCGATCACCTTGGCCTTCGAGCTCTGCGCCTGCAGCAGGAACGACGAGAAGTCGCTGCCCGGGAACGGATGGCGCACCTTGCCCAGCACCTTGCCGCCGCGCCTTGGTGACCGCGGCCGCCGTGTCGCGCTCCAGCGCATGGCCGAAGGCGTAGTCCGCGGTCAGGAAGAACCAGCTGTCGCCGCCGGTCTTGACCAGCGCCGAGCCGGTGCCGTTGGCCAGCATCCAGGTGTCGTAGGCCCAGTGCACGGTGTTGGGCGAGCATGCCTTGCCGGTGAGGTCGGAGGTCGCCGGGCCGGAGGCGAGGAACACCTTGCCCTTTTCCTTGGTGATCTGGTTGACCGCGAGGCCGACCGACGACGTGGGCACGTCGGCGATCACGTCGACCTTGTCCTGGTCGTACCAGGTGCGGGCGATCGTGGAGCCGACGTCGGGCTTGTTTTGGTGGTCGGCGCTGACGACCTCGACCTTCAGGCCCTTGGCGGCGGCGCCGAAGTCCTCGACCGCCATCCGCGCGGCGATCACCGAGCCCTGGCCGGTGATGTCGGCGTACAGTCCCGACGCGTCGTTCATCACGCCGATCTTGATCACGCCGTCGGAGATCTGCGCCTGCGCGGCGCCGGTTCCCATCGCGGCCAGCACGGCGCTGGCAAGCGTGGACAGCAGTTTGGGTTTCATGTCGGTCTCCTTCGAAAGTGTGACGAGAAAAATCGATTGTCCCATGCCGGCGTGCCGGCCCCTCAAACCCCGAGCACTTCGTGCAGCATGTCGCGCCGCGCGTCCAGCTCGGACGCCGCGAAGCGCTCGATGACGCGCCCGTGCTCGATGACGTAGAACCGGTCCGCCAGCGGTGCGGCGAAGCGGAAGTTCTGTTCGACCATCACGATGGTCATGCCCTTGCTTCGCATCGTGCGGATCGCGCGCCCGAGCGCCTGCACGATGACCGGCGCCAGCCCCTCGCTGATCTCGTCGAGCAGCAGCAGCTTGGCGCCCGTGCGCAGGATGCGCGCCACGCTGAGCATCTGCTGCTCGCCGCCCGACAGCCGCCCGCCGGGGCTGGCGCGGCGCTCGCGCAGGTTGGGGAACATCGCGTAGATCTCGTCCAGGCTCATGCCGCCGTCGGCCACCGGCGGCGGCAGCAGCAGGTTTTCTTCGCAGCTCAGGCTGGCGAAGATGCCGCGCTCCTCGGGGCAATAACCGAGCCCCAGGTGCGCGATGCGGTGCGGCGGCAGGTGCACCGCCTCGGTGCCGTTGACCCTGATCGAGCCGCTGCGCCGGCCGACCAGCCCGAGGATGGCCTTCAGCGTGGTCGTGCGCCCGGCGCCATTGCGCCCCAGCAGCGTGACCACCTCGCCGCGGTTCACCGTGAGGTCGATGCCGTGCAGGATGTGCGACTCGCCGTACCAGGCGTGCACGTCCTTCAGACGCAGCAGTTCGTGAGGCGAAGTCGCGTCAGCCATGGGCCCCCTGCAGCTCGACATCTTCGCTGCCCATGTAGGCCTGCAGCACCTGCGGGTTCTTCGACACCTCGGCGTAGCGGCCCTCGGCGATCACCGCGCCGCGCGCCAGCACGGTGATGGTGTCGGCGATCGACGCCACCACGTTCATGTTGTGCTCGACCATCAGCACGGTGCGGTTGGCGGCGACCTTCTTGATCAGCCGCGTCACCAGTTCCACGTCTTCGTGGCCCATGCCCTGCGTGGGCTCGTCGAGCAGCATCAGCTTGGGGTCCATCGCCAGCGTGGTGGCGATCTCGAGCGCACGCTTGCGGCCGTAGGGCAACTCCACCGTCACCGCGCCGGCGTACTCGCGCAGGCCCACGGTGTCGAGCAATTCGAGCGCGCGGTCGTTCAAGCGGTCGAGCACCCGCTCGCTGCGCCAGAACTGGTACGACAGCCCCTGCTTGGGCTGCAGCGCGATGCGCACGTTTTGCAGCACGCTCAGGTGCGGAAAGGTGGCCGAGATCTGGAACGAGCGCACCACGCCGCGGCGCGCGATCTGCGCCGGCTTCTCCTGCGTGATGTCCTGGCCCTCGAACAGGATCTGCCCGCGCGTGGGGATCAGGAACTTGGTCAGCAGATTGAAGCAGGTGGTCTTGCCGGCGCCGTTGGGCCCGATCAGCGCATGGATCTCGCCGCGCCGCACCCGCAGGTCGACGCCATCGACGGCCACGAATCCCTTGAACTCCTTGACGAGCCCGCGGGTTTCCAGAACAAGATCCCCAGACATACCTGTCCGGGTCGCCCCGGCTCACATCGGTGTTAACGCTTCGGTGCATTATTCGGTCGCGGCGGGCTGCGACGATCCGGGGTTTGTGCCTAGCGAAAATCGCGTAAGCGCGCCTTAGGAATGTCGAAATGATGAACGATGCCCCCCCGCTGCTGGTCGAGCGCGACGCGCGCGGCGTGGTCAGCCTGACCTTGAACCGGCCGCAGTCGTTCAACGCGCTGTCCGAGGCCATGCTCGAATCGTTGCAAGCGGCGCTCGACCGAGTGGCGGCCGACGAGGCGGCGCGCGCGGTGGTGATTCGCGCCACCGGCAAGGCGTTCTGCGCCGGCCACGATCTGAAGGAGATGCGCGCGCGGCCGTCGCTCGAATACTACGAAAAGCTGTTCGCGCAGTGTGGTCGCATGATGATGACCATCCAGCGGCTGCCGGTGCCGGTGGTGGCGCGCGTGCAAGGCATCGCCACGGCGGCCGGTTGCCAGCTGGTGGCGATGTGCGACCTCGCGGTGGCCGCGCGCGACGCGCGCTTTGCCGTCAGCGGCGTGAACCTCGGGTTGTTTTGCAGCACGCCGAGCGTGGCGCTGTCGCGCAACCTGTCGCGCAAGGCGGCGTTCGAGATGCTGGTGACGGGCGAGTTCATCAGCGCCGAGCAGGCGCTGGACAGGGGCCTGGTCAACCGCGTGGTGGAGGCCGACGCGCTCGACGCCGAAGTGGCCACGCTGGTGGACAGCATCGTGGCCAAGCCGCGGGTGGCGGTCGCGCTCGGCAAGGCGCTGTTCTATCGTCAGCTCGAGACCGGCATCGCCGACGCGTACGACGACGCGGCGCGCACGATGGCCTGCAACATGATGGATGCCTGCGCGCTCGACGGCGTGCAGGCGTTCATCGACAAGAAGCCTCGCTGACGGCGTTCGCCGGCGCGCCTGTGCTGCCGCCTGTGTACCGGCGCGTCCGCGCGGCAGCATCTACCATGGCGGCATGACCCAGCCATCGCGCTTTCCCGGGCGGCGCTTCCTTCACTCGCCCGGACCCACGCCGCTGCCCGACGCCGTGTTGCACGCGATGAGCGTGCAGCCGATGGACCTGGGCGATCCACGAGTCGATGCCAACATCAGCGCCGTCGAGCAAGGCCTGCGCCGCCTGCTGCACAGCGAGCGCGCCGATGTCTTTCTCTATGCCTGCAACGGTCACGGCGTGTGGGAAGCGGTGGTCGAAAACCTCGCCGCGCCGGGCCAGGCGGTGCTGATCGCCGGCACCGGGCATTTCTCGGAATCGTGGGCGATTCAGACCGAGGCGCTGGGCCGGCGCGTGGTGCGCACGCCGTGGCGCGAGGGCTGGCCAATCGACGCCGACGCAATCGAGCAGGCGCTGCGCGACGACACGGCCCATGAGATCCGCGCGCTGTTCGCGGTGCACACCGACACGGCGAGCGGCGTCACCAGCGACATCGCGGCGATGCGCCGCGCGCTCGACGCGGCGCGCCATCCGGCGCTGCTGGTGGCCGACGTGGTGGCGTCGCTGGGCGCTGCGCCGTTCGCGATGGACGAGTTGGGCGTCGACGTCGCGGTCGGCGCGTCGCAGAAGGGATTGATGTGTCCGCCCGGTGTCGGCTTCGTCGCTGTGAACGCCAAGGCATTCGCCGCCGCCGAGAACAACCCGGCGCCGCGCTTCTACTGGGACTGGGTGCGGCGCAAGCACGAGATGTCGTATCGCAAGTTCTGCGGCACGCCGCCGCAGAACGTCTTGTTCGGAATGGAAGCCGCCCTGGGCCTGATCTTTCGCGAAGGGCTCGAAGCGGTGTGGTCGCGCCATGCCCGGCTGGCCGGGGCGGTGCACGCGGCGATCGAGGGCTGGCGCGAGGGCGGGGCGGTGGACTTCTTCGCGCAAGAGCCCGCGAGCCGCTCGGTGTCGGTGACGACGATCGCCGTCAAGCCCGGCGCGGTCGAGATCGACACGCTGCGCGAGGTGGCGCGCGAGCGCTATCAGGTGGCGATGGCCGGCGGCTTGGGCCCGCTCAATGGGCGCGCGTTTCGCATCGGCCACCTGGGCGACTGCAATCCCGCGATGATCCTCGGCGCCATCGCTGGCGCCGAGGCGGCGATGCGCACGCTGGGCATGCCGATCGGCCAGGGCGTGCAGCGCGCGGTGCAGTTTCTCGCCGCCGAGTAGCGCGTCAGCTCTTGGCGGGCGATGAGACCTTGTGTCTCATCAACCTGCCTTTCTCTCTTTCCCAGTCGCGCTTCTTCTCCGTCTCGCGCTTGTCGTGCTGGGCCTTGCCCTTGGCCAACGCGATCTCCGCTTTGACGCGGCCGCCCTTGTAGTGCAGGTTGAGCGGCACCAGCGTGTAGCCGCGCTGCTCGACCTTGCCGACCAGGCGCTTGATCTCCTCTTTGTGCATCAGCAGCTTCTTGGTGCGATCGGCCTCCGGATGCACATGGGTCGAGGCCGAGCGCAACGCGTTGATGCGGCAGCCGATCAGGAACAGCTCGCCGTCGCGGATCAGCACATAGCCATCGGTGAGCTGCACCTGTCCGGCACGAATCGCCTTGATCTCCCAGCCTTCGAGCACCATGCCGGCCTCGAATCGCTCTTCGATCAGGTAGTCGTGGCGTGCGCGCCGGTTCTCGGCGATCGGGGCGGTCATTGCAGAAGTGCTCTTTAGAATCGCACGCATTGTATGAAGCGCGTGCACAAGTCGATCCTGCTGTGGTACTCGCCGCGCGAGATGTACGACCTGGTGGTGGCGGTCGGGCAGTACCCGCAGTTCCTGCCGTGGTGCGAACGTGCCGAGGTGCTGGAGCACAGCGGCGACACGATGACCGCGCGCCTGCACCTGGCTTATGCCGGCGTGCATCATGCCTTCACCACGCGCAACACGCACGTGCCGGCGCGTTCGGTGGTCGTGCAGCTGGTCGATGGACCGTTCTCGATGCTCGACGGCACCTGGGAGTTCCAGCCGATCGGCCGCGCTGGTGGAGCGGCCAGCGGCGATGACGACGAGCGCGCCTGCCGCATCGAATTCCAGCTCGACTATGCGTTCGCCAGCCGGCCGCTCGAGGCCGTGCTCAGCCCGGTGTTCGACAAGATCGCCAACACGCTGGTCGATCGTTTCGTGCAGCGCGCCGAAGGCGTATATGGCTCCCGATGAGGTGCTTCGCGTCGAGGTGGTGTACGCCGCTGCGCCGCACGACGTGCGCAGCGTCCAGGTCAAGCTGCCAGCGGGCGCAACGGTGGCCGACGCGTTGCGCGCCAGCCAGCTGCTGGAAGGCCTGAGTGCCGAGGCCGCCGACGTGCTGCAGGCCGGCATCTGGGGCCGTGCCACGGCGCTGAATGCGCGCTTGCGCGATGGCGACCGCGTCGAACTGACGCGTGGCCTGCTGGTGGATCCCAAGGAGGCGCGGCGCCAGCGCTACCAGCGCGACGGTGTGCGCGCCAAGCGCGTCAAGCGGTGATTGGCTTGGCCCGGGACGCGCGGTTGGGTCGTCCGAACCGCAGACTCAGGATGCGCGGCAGTCCGAGGAGATGATCTGGCGCGTGCGGTTCATCTCGTCGGCGACCTGCTTGTCGTCGAGGATCTCGCGCTCGCCTTTTTCGTTGGTGCGCGACAGGCGGATGCCCGAATCCAGCGTTGCCATGTGCGAGCGCGCACGCCGGCAGTTTTCGGCGCGCTGCGCGGCCACTTTGTCTTCCTCGGCCTTGAGCTTGTCGCTTTGCTCCTGCTCGGACTTCTTCTTGCGCGCCTCGAGCTCGGGATCGACCTTGGCCTTGGCCAACGACTCCTGTGCAGGGGCGCTGGCCACCGGCGCGGGCTGGGCCGCGCGGCGTGTCACCACCTCGGGCTTTTGCAGCACGTCGCGATCGGGAATCTCGCGCGGCGGCGGGACATCGCTGATCACGACCTGACCGCGCGCGTCTTTCCATTTCCATTGCGCAGTGGCCGGCAGCGCGGCCAGCAACAACGTGAAACCAACGACGACGACAGCCTGCAAGCGCATGGCGCACTCCGACACACGGATGACCGGTCGCAGTGTAGCGGTGGCACCTTGCGACCGACCCCTGAGCACCCCCCGATGGCCTGCCGCGTGGGCAATACCGCACAGGCCGATCCGTATAATCCGGTTTTGCGTCTGGAGCCTTTCCCATGCGCCTTCTCGGCAAAGCGCTCACCTTCGACGACGTGTTGTTGGTGCCGGCGTTTTCGCAGGTGCTGCCGCGCGACACGCGCCTGGCCACCCGGCTGTCCCGCAACATCAACCTGAACCTGCCGCTGGTGTCCGCCGCGATGGACACCGTGACCGAAGCGCGCCTGGCGATCGCCATCGCGCAGGAGGGCGGCATCGGCATCGTGCACAAGAACATGGCGCCCAAGGCGCCAGGCCGCCGAGGTGGCCCGCGTCAAGCGCTACGAGTCGGGCGTGCTGCGCGACCCGATCACGATCGCGCCCGACATGCCGGTGCGCGAGGTGCTGGCACTGTCCAAACAGCACGGCATCTCGGGCTTTCCGGTGCTGCAGGGCAAGACGGTGGTGGGCATCGTCACCAACCGTGACCTGCGCTTCGAGTCACGCATGGACGCGCCGGTGCGCGAAATCATGACGCCACGCGAACGCCTCATCACGGTGCGCGAAGGCGCCACCATCGACGACGGCAAGGCGCTGATGCACAAGCACAAGCTCGAGCGCGTGCTGGTGGTCAACGATGCTTTCGAACTGCGCGGCCTGATGACGGTGAAGGACATCACCAAGCAGACCAGCTTTCCGGATGCGGCGCGCGACGCGCAGGGCCAGTTGCGCGTGGGCGCGGCGGTCGGCGTGGGCGAGGGCACCGAAGAGCGTGTCGAGCTGCTGGTGAAAGCCGGCGTCGATGCGCTCGTGGTCGACACCGCGCACGGCCACAGCGCCGGCGTGATCGACCGCGTGCGCTGGGTCAAGCGCCATTATCCGAAGGTGGACGTGATCGGCGGCAACATCGCCAGCGGCGGCGCGGCGCTCGCGCTGGCCGAGGCGGGCGCCGATGCGGTGAAGGTGGGCATCGGTCCGGGCTCGATCTGCACCACGCGCATCGTCACCGGCGTCGGTGTGCCGCAGATCTATGCGATCGAAGCGGTGGCCAAGGCGCTCAAAGGCAGCGGCGTGCCGCTGATCGCCGACGGCGGCATCCGCTACTCGGGCGACCTCGCCAAGGCGATCGCGGCGGGTGCCGACAGCGTGATGATGGGCGGCATGTTCGCCGGGACCGAGGAGGCTCCGGGCGAGACCATCCTCTACCAAGGGCGCACCTACAAGAGCTACCGCGGCATGGGCTCGATGGGCGCGATGCAGCAGGGCAGCGCCGATCGCTACTTCCAGGAAGACAACGCCAACAACCCCAACACCGCCAAGCTGGTGCCCGAGGGCATCGAGGGCCAGGTGCCCTACAAGGGCTCGGTCGTCGCGGTGATCTTCCAGCTGGCGGGCGGCCTGCGCGCGTCGATGCACTACTGCGGCTGCGGCACCATCGATGAGATGCAGCGCAAAGCCGAGTTCGTCGAGATCACCACGGCCGGCGTGCGCGAGAGCCACGTGCACGACGTGCAGATCACCAAGGAAGCGCCGAACTACCGGATGGAATGACTTTTGTCTGATCCCAACTCCGAGACCGGTGGCGCCCCGCACGCAGCGCAACTCGCGTCGCAGGCGTCGCCGGAGGCTGCGTTGACAGGGCGCGCCGCACGCAAGGCGGCCATGCCCTTCATCCTGGTCGCGGTGCTGATCGACATGATCAGCATCGGGCTGATGGTGCCGGTGCTGCCGCACATCGTCGGCCAGTTCACCACCAGCAACGACGAGCAGACGCTCGCGTTCCTGGCCGTGACGCTCACCTTCGGCATCGCCAACTTCCTGAGCTCGCCGATCCTCGGTGCACTGTCCGATCGCTTCGGCCGGCGCCCGGTGCTGCTGCTCGGCTTCGCTGGCCTCGCACTGAGCTTCTTCGTCACCGCCGCGGCCACTGCGCTGTGGATGCTGGTCGCGGTGCGCATGTTCTCGGGCGCGATGCAGAGCAACATCTCGATCGCCAACGCCTACGTGGCCGACATCACGCCGCCCGAGCAGCGGGCGCGCCGCTTCGGCCTGATGGGCGCGATGTTCGGCATCGGCTTCATCCTGGGGCCGGTGATCGGCGGCATCCTCGGCGACATCGACGTGCGGCTGCCGTTCGTCGTGGCCGGCACGATGGCGCTGATCAACTGGTGCTACGGCTTCTTCGTGCTGCCCGAGTCGCTGCCCAAGGAGCGGCGCCGCGCATTCGACTGGCGGCGCGCCAATCCGGTGTCGGCGCTCAAAGGGCTGGCCGCGCTCAAGGGCGTCGGCGCGCTGGTGTGGGTGATCGCGCTGGCGAGTCTGGCGCAGTTCATGCTGCACATGAGCTGGGTGCTGTACACCAAGTTCAAGTTCGGCTGGGGGCCGGGGCAGGTGGGCTGGTCGCTGTTCGCGGTGGGCGTGGTGTCGGCCCTCAGCCAGGGTGTGCTGCTCAAGCCGCTGCTCAAGCGCTTCACGCCGCAGCAGCTCGCCGTGGTCGGCCTGTCGGCGGGCGCGATGTCGTACCTGGGTTTCGGCCTGGCGACGCAGGGTTGGATGATCTACGTGGTGATCCTGCTGGGCTTGCTGGGCGCTGCGGCACAGGCGGCCATGCAAAGCATCGTGTCCAACGCGGCGGACCCGACACGCCAGGGGCAGACGATGGGGGCGGTGTCGTCGCTGAGCAGCTTGATGGCGGTGTTCGCACCCGTGGTCGCGCTGGAGTTGCTGCGCTGGGTGTCGCAGCGGCCGCCGACCGATTGGCTGATCGGTCTGCCGTTCTTCGTCTGCTCCGCATTGCAGGTCACGGCCGCGATAACCGCCTGGCGCTTCTTCCGCACCCACCAGACCTTGCGAGCGCAGCCCGCATGACCAACACGACCCACGACAAGATCCTGATCCTCGACTTCGGCTCGCAGGTCACGCAGTTGATCGCACGCCGCGTGCGCGAGGCGCACGTGTACTGCGAGATCCATCCGAACGACGTGTCAGAAGCCTTCGTTCGCGAGTTCAACCCGAAGGGCGTGATCCTGTCGGGCAGCCACGCCAGCACCTACGAGGCGCAGGATCTGCGCGCACCCGACGTCGTGTACCGGCTCGGCGTGCCGGTGCTCGGCATCTGCTACGGCATGTTCACGATGGCGGTGCAGCTCGGCGGCGAGGTCGAGGCGAGCAGCCACCGCGAGTTCGGCTATGCCGAAGTGCGCGCGCGCGGCCACACCCGACTCTTCGATGGCATCGAAGATTTCCGCACGGCCGAAGGCCACGGCATGCTCAAGGTGTGGATGAGCCACGGCGACAAGGTGACCGCGCTGCCGCCAGGCTTCAAGCTGATGGCCAGCACGCCGAGCTGTCCGATCGCCGGCATGGCCGACGAGACGCGCGCGCTTCTACGGCGTGCAGTTCCATCCCGAAGTCACGCACACGCTGCAGGGGCGCGCGATGCTCGAGCGCTTCGTGCTCGACATCTGCGGCGCCAAGCCCGACTGGATCATGCGCGATCACATCGCCGAGGCGGTGGCGCGCATCCGCGAACAGGTGGGCGACGAAGAGGTCGTGCTGGGCCTGTCGGGCGGCGTCGATTCGAGCGTGGCCGCGGCGCTGATCCATCGCGCGATCGGCGACCGGCTCACCTGCGTGTTCGTCGACCACGGCCTGCTGCGCCTGAACGAAGGCGCGATGGTGATGGAGATGTTCGCCGGACGCCTGCACGCGAAGGTGGTGCACGTCGATGCGAGCGAGCAGTTTCTCGGCGCGCTCAAGGGTGTTAGCGATCCCGAGGCCAAGCGCAAGATCATCGGCCGCGAGTTCGTCGAGGTGTTCCAGCGCGAGGCCAGGAAACTGGTGGACGCCGGGGGCGACCCATCGCGAAGCGGCGCCAAGTGGCTGGCCCAGGGCACGATCTACCCCGACGTGATCGAGTCCGGCGGCGCCAAGACCAAGAAGGCCACCACGATCAAGAGCCACCACAACGTCGGCGGCCTGCCCGAGACGCTGGGGCTGAAGCTGCTCGAGCCGCTGCGCGACCTGTTCAAGGATGAAGTGCGCGAGCTCGGCGTGGCGCTCGGCCTGCCGCACGAGATGGTGCATCGGCATCCGTTCCCCGGTCCGGGACTGGGTGTGCGCATCCTCGGCGAGGTGAAGCGGGAGTACGCCGATCTGCTGCGCCGCGCCGACCACATCTTCATCGAGGAGCTGCGCGGCACCGTCGACGAAGCCACCGGCAAGACCTGGTACCAGCTCACCAGCCAGGCGTTCGCCGTGTTCCTGCCGGTGAAGAGCGTGGGCGTGATGGGTGACGGCCGCACCTACGACCACGTGGTGGCGCTGCGCGCGGTGCAGACCAGCGATTTCATGACGGCCGACTGGGCCGAGCTGCCCTATGCGCTGCTCAAGAGGGTGTCGAGCCGCATCATCAACGAGGTGCGCGGCATCAACCGCGTGACCTACGACGTGTCCAGCAAGCCGCCGGCCACCATCGAGTGGGAATAGCGGCTCGCCGGATCGGTCAGTTCAGCACGGCTCGGCGGGTCGTGGCGGCGCTGCGGTTGTCGACGCTGACCGGGCCTGCACCCAGGGCGGCAACGATGAACATGCCACCGGCCACCGCCATGTTCTTCAGGAACATCAACTGCTGCAAGACCTGCTGTTCCGGCGGCACGGCCCAGAACTTGTGGAACAACACACTGGCCAGCAGGGTGAACACGCCGAGTGCCAGTGCGGCCCATCGCGCATGAAACCCGATGGCCAGGGCCAGCCCGGCGATCACCTCGAACAGGGCGACGACGACCGCGAGCACGTCGGGCATCGGCAATCCTCCGGCGGCGATGTAGCCGGCGGTTCCGTCGAGATTCGTGAGTTTGCTGACGCCGCTATAGACAAACATCAGCGCCAGCAACACACGGCCGGCCACGGTGAGCGGAGATTTGAAAGAATCCAACATGAGAGGCTCCTGGCGAAACAATCCTGCGCACAGGTTAGGGCGGCGACAGCGCGTCGCCGAGCGACAACATTGAACGTCGCATTCAAAGTCAGTGATGGTGAAGGTGGCTTCGCAGGAGCCGGGGGTCGGGATTGAAGATCGGAGAACCATGCGCGCACTGTTCAGCCTGGTCGGTCTGCTGGTGGTCGTGGCGATCGTCGGGCTGATCGCCAAAAAGCAACTGCAGGCGGTGGCGCCCGCGGCGGCGCCGTCCGCCGGTGCGGCGCCGATCGGCAACACACCGCCGCCCACGGTGCAGGAGCAATCGCGCGGCGTGCAGCAGAAGGTGCTGCAGGAGATCAACCAGTCGCTGCAGCAGGGCGCCGAACGCGCCGCCGATCCCAAGCCGTGACACCCGAGGCGTTCGACGACACCGTGATGCGCATGGCGCTCGACCAGGCGCTCAATGCGCAATTGGCCGGCGAGGTGCCGGTGGGCGCGGTGTTGGTGCGGCGCACCGAGCTCGGCCCGCAGGTGGTGGCCACCGGCTACAACCGGCCGATCACGACCAATGACCCCACCGCGCATGCCGAGATCGTGGCGCTGCGCCACGCCGCGCAACTGGCCGAGAACTATCGCCTGCCCGACCTCGAGCTCTACGTGACCCTGGAGCCCTGCGCGATGTGCGCGATGGCGATCCTGCATGCGCGCATCAAGCGCGTGGTGTTCGCCGCGCCCGACCCCAAGACCGGTGCGGCCGGTTCGGTGGTGGACTTGTTCGGGCACCGAGCGCTCAACCACCAGACCGAGGTGGTGGGTGGGGTGCAGGCCGAACCGGCGGGTGCACTGCTGCGCGAGTTCTTCTCGCAGCGGCGCGCCGAGCTGCGCGCCGAGCGAAACGCCGCAGCAGCGACCGGCGACACGGCGGCGCAGCCGGCCGACGACGCGGCGCCGATTCCGACCGGCGAGGTGATCGAATCGCAGCCGCCCTCCGACGAGCCGCGATGAGCCACGAACACCATCACTCCAACGACGGCTCTTCGATCGTTGTCTACACGTCGGCCGGCGTCGAGCTGCGCGCGCCGGCGCTGCAACGCGCGCGAACCCGCCTGAGGTCACTCGGCTTCGAGGTGCAGCTCGACCCGAGCGTGAAGCTGCGTCACCAGCGCTTCGGTGGCACCGATGCGCAGCGGGTCGAGACGCTCCAGCGCGTGGCCGAGGCGCGGCCGTCGATCGCGATGGCGTGCCGCGGCGGCTACGGCATGACGCGCCTGCTCGATGCGGTGAACTGGAAAGCGATCGCACGCAGCGTGGCGCACGGCACGCGATGGATCGGCTACAGCGACATGACGGCGCTGCAGATGGGCCTTCTCGCGCACACCGGCGCCGCCAGCTGGGCCGGGCCGATGGCCTGCGACGACTTCGGCCGCGCCGACGATGCCGGCGGTGTCGACGACGTGACGCGCGATTGTTTCGTCGAGGCGATGTCGGGCCAGCTGCATGCGGTGGGCTTTCGCACCGAGGCCGGCCACGACGGCCTGCATGCCAAGGGCGTGCTGTGGGGCGGCAACCTGACCATGCTGTGCTCGATGCTCGGCACGCCGCACTTCCCGCGCGTCAAAGGCGGCATCCTGTTCATCGAAGACGTGAACGAGCATCCGTATCGCGTGGAGCGTTGCCTGCTGCAGCTGCATCAAGCCGGCGTGCTCGGAGCGCAGAAGGCGCTGCTGTTCGGCGCGATCACCGAGTTCACGCCGTCGCCGCTGGATCGCGGCTACACACTGAAGAGCGTGATCGCGCACCTGCGCACGGTGTCGCGAACGCCGCTGCTCACCGGATTGCCGTTCGGCCACGTGCGAACGAAGATGAGCTTTCCGGTTGGCAGCCGCGTCGAGCTTGCGGTGCAGGGGCGCGACGTGTTCATCGGCTGGTGATGCAGATGCGCGCGCGACTGGCGGCCGGCGTTGCGCTCGCCGTGGTGCTGATGGCGGGACTCGCTGCCTGCAACAACAACCCGTATCCCGCCGAGCTGGTGGCCAGCAACACGCTGATCTACACCTTCGACGAGCGCTCACCCCGGTACCTCGACCCGGTGGCGTCGTACTCCAACCCGGAGTCGGCCTACACCTACCAGATCTACGAACCGCCCTACGGCTATCACTACCTGAAGCGCCCCTACGTGCTCGAGGCGAGAGCGGCGGCCGAGGTGGTGAAGCCGGCGTACTTCGACAAGGCCGGCCAGCGTCTGCCCGACGATGCGCCGGCCGATCGCATCGCCGAGAGCGTGTACGACATTCCGATCCGCAAGGGCATCCTGTACCAGCCGCATCCGGTGTTCGCCAAAGACGCGCAGGGCCGCTACCGCTATCACACCGACCACGCACTGACACGCGCCGAGCTCGGCAGCAAGCGTTCGCCATGGGACTTCGAGCACCAGGGCACGCGCGAGCTGGTGGCCGAGGACTTCGTCTACAACATCAAGCGCCACGCCACCACGCGCATCGAAGCGCCGGTGTACGCGGTGTTCGCCGAGTACATCGTCGGCTTGAAAGACTACGCCGAGCGGATCAAGCGCGAGGACGCCAAACTGCTCGAAGGGCTTCCGGGCGACGTGCAGGACAAGCCGTTTCTCGATTTCAGGCGTTGGCCGCTGGCCGGCGTCAGCGCACCCGAGCGCCACACGCTGCGCATCCGCATCGTCGGCAAGTACCCGCAGTGGCGCTATTGGATGGCGATGCCGTTCACCGCGCCGCTGCCATGGGAGGCCGATGCGTTCTACTCGCAGCCGGGCATGGCCGAAGCGGGACTGTCGTTGAACCAGTGGCCGGTCGGGCACCGGGCCTTTCATGATGCGCACCTTCGAGCGCGATCGCCTGCATGTGCTGGAGCGCAACCCCAACTACCGTGGTGGCACCTACCCGTGCGAAGGACAGCCGCAGGACAAAGCCGCCGGCCTGCTCGCCGATTGCGGCAAGGCCACGCCGTTCGTCGATCGCCTGTACGTCACGATCGAAAAGGAGCGCACGCCGCGCAAGGAGAAGTTCCGCCAGGGCTTTCTCGACGTGCCCGAAATCGAGCGCACCGGAGTGGGGCGTGAGCTTCAAGGCCGATGCCGACGATTCCGACGTGATGCGCAAGCTGTTCGACGAGCGCAAGTTCCAGTTCCCGCTCACCGCCGACATCACCAACTGGTATCTCGGCTTCAACATGCTCGACCCGGCAGTGGGCGACGTCGGCACGCCGCCGCAGCGCGAGCGCAACCGCAAGCTGCGCCAGGCGATCTCGATCGCGATCGATTGGGAGGAGGGCTATGGCCGCATCTTTCGCTACAAGGGCGGTGACGCCGCGCACGGGCCGCTGCCGCCCGGCTTGTACGGTTCGCGCGAACAGACGCCGGGCTTCTTCAACCCGGTGACGCACCGGCTGGTCGACGGCCGCATCGAGCGTCGCCCGATCGACGACGCGAAGAAGCTTCTCGCCGAAGCCGGCTACCCCGATGGACGCGACGCGCAGACCGGCCGTCCGCTGGTGCTGAACTACGACTTTCAGCGTGCGATCACGCCGGAGTTCAAGGCCGAGAACGACTGGATGGTGAAGCAGTTCGCCAAGATCGGCGTTCAGCTCGAGATCCGCTCCACCGACTTCAATCAGTTCCAGGACAAGACGCAGAAGGGCAAGCACCAGATCTTCTGGGCTGGCTGGCTGGCCGACTACCCCGACGCCGAGAACTTTCTGTTCCTGCTCTATGGGCCGAACGCGAAGAGCAGGAACAACGGCGAGAACATCGCCAACTACGAGAACGCTCGCTTCGATGAACTGTTTCGCGAGATGCAGACGCTCGACGACACGCCGCGCAAACAACAGGTGATCGACGAGATGGTGGCCATCGTGCAGCAGGAGGCGCCCTGGTCGTTCGGCTTCATCTCGTGGGGTGGGCTGGCGTTCCAGCAGTGGGTGCACAACGGCAAGCCCAGCATCCTGATTCGCGACATGGCGCAGTACTACCGCGTCGATCCTGCCACGCGGGTGCGCATGCAGGCGGCATGGAACCATCCGATCGCGTGGCCCTTGCTGTTGCCCGCGCTGGCCGTGCTGGCGCTGATCGTCCTGGCGTGGCGCGGCTGGCGGGCGCGCGAGCAGGCGACGGCGCGGCGCCCGTCTGCAGCGGTGTCTTGACGATCCGGCACGCCCGCGATGACCCGCTTCCTGATCCGGCGCCTGTGGTATGCGCTGTTCGTGTTGCTCGGGGTGAACCTGCTCACGTTCTTTCTCTTCTTCACGGTCAACACGCCGGATGACATGGCGCGGCTGAACATCGGCGGCAAGCGCGTCACGCAAGAGCAGATCGACAAGTGGAAGGCCGAGCGCGGCTACGACCGGCCGCTGTACTGGAACGGCGCCGAGAGCGGCACCGAGAAGCTCACCCGCACCGTGCTGTGGGAACGTTCGGTGTCGCTGATGGCGCTGCAGTTCGGCCGTTCGGATTCCACCCGCAGCGTGGACATCGGTTACGAGGTGAGGACGCGCATGTGGGTGAGCCTGCAGCTGGCGCTGCCGCTGTTCGTGCTGCAGTTGATCGCCAGCGTGGCGTTCTCGTTGCTGCTGGTGTTCTTCCGCCACTCCCGCATCGATTTCTGGGGCGTGGTGCTGTGCGTGGTGATGCTGTCGATCTCCAGCCTGTTCTACATCATCGTCGGCCAGTTCCTGTTCTCCCGCGTGCTGCGCCTGGTGCCGATCTCCGGCTACGCGCCGGGGCTCGACGCGATGCGCTTCCTGATCCTGCCGGTGTTGTTGTCGCTGCTGTCGCACCTGGGTACCGAGGCGCGGCTGTACCGCGCGATGTTTCTCGAGGAGATCGGCAAGGACTATGTGCGCACCGCGCGCGCCAAGGGCTTGAGCGAGCTGCGCGTGCTGGGTCGCCATGTGCTGCGCAACGCGTTGATGCCCATCGTCACGAGCGCGGGTTCGTACCTGCCTTATGTGTTCCTCGGCAGCCTGGTGTTCGAGAGCTTCTTCGGCATCCCGGGGCTCGGCGCCTTCGTGATCGAAGCCATCAGCGGCCAGGACTTCGCGATCGTGCGATCGATGGTGTTTCTGAGTGCGCTGCTGTACATCGGCAGCTACCTGGTGATCGACTTGCTGTACAGCGTGATCGATCCGCGGGTGAGGCTGGCGTGATGCCGTTCAAGCTCGTGCCGCTGTGGACCGACGCCGCGCTGTGGGCGTTGTTCGCTGCGCTGGCCTGGTACGCCTGGCGTGTGGCGCGGCAGCCGCAGCTGCGCGCCAACTGGCTGCTCGCGGCGCGCGACGGCGCCACGCTGGGTGCCGGTGCGGTGCTGGCGCTGTTCATGCTGATCAGCGCGCTCGACAGCGTGCACTTTCGCCGCGTGCTGCCGCAGGCACCCGGACAGGCCACGGGCACGGTGTTCTACGACACGCGCACGAGTTCCTTGCTCGATCTGGTGTTGGCGCGCCCGTTGGCGATGCGCGAGGCCAGCTATTCGGCGCCGCTCGCCACCCATGCGCTGATCAAGCAGAACTTCGAGCGCGACGGTGCGACCGTTCGCGAGGTGCCGCGTCTTGCTTTCGGTGGCGCGCACCTCGACGACCCGGAGCGCGACTGGCGGCCCGACGTGACGCGGCGTGTGCTCGCCGGGCTCGTGGCCGGCGTGCTGGCGACGGCGCTGCTTTCGGTGTTGCTCGCGCTCGCTGTCGCTCGCGGACGCGAGCCGTGGCCCGCGACCTGGCGGGCAATCGTCGCCGGACGCACGCGCCTGCCGTGGCGGGTGTTGCTGCTGACGCTGGGCATCGTCGCGTTGCTCGTCGGCCCGGTGGTGGCACTCGCCGGCCACTACCACGTGCTCGGCACCGATCGCACCGGCAATGACGTGCTGGTGCAGTCGCTGAAGAGCGTGCGCACCGCGTTCGTGATCGGCACGCTGTCGACGCTCGCCACCGTGCCGCTCGCACTCGTGCTCGGCGTGTTGGCCGGCTACTTCAAGGGTTGGGTCGACGAGGTGGTGCAGTACCTCTACACCGTGCTGACGTCGGTGCCCAACGTGCTGTTGATCGCAGCCTGCGTGCTGATGTTGCAGGTGTACATCGACACGCACGCCGAACTGTTCGACACCGGACTGGAACGCGCCGATCTGAAGATGTTCCTGCTGTGCATCATCCTCGGCCTCACGGGTTGGTCCACGCTGTGTCGGCTGGTGCGCGCCGAAACGTTGAAGCTCAGTGAACTGGAGTTCGTGCAGGCCGCTGAAGCGTTCGGTGTGTCGCACTCGCGCACCATGTGGCGCCACATCGTGCCCAACGTGATGCACTTGGTGCTGATCACCACGGTGCTGAACTTCTCGGATCTCATCCTGTACGAAGCAGTGCTCACCTACGTGGGCGTCGGCGTCGATCCGACGCTGAACAGCTTCGGCGGCATGATCAACCTGGCGCGCACCGAGATGAGCGAAGAGCCGCTGGTGTGGTGGTCGTTCGCCGCCGCGTTCGGATTCATGCTGGCGCTGGTGCTGGCCGCCAACCTGTTCGCCGATGGCGTGCGCGACGCGTTCGACCCGCGCGCGCGGGCGTTCAGGCCGCAGCGCCCGATGCACAAACCGGTCTGAGCGCGATGCTGGCCGTCGAACACCTGAAGGTCGAACTCGACGCCGAGTCCGGGCTGGTGCGTGCGGTCGATGGCTTGAGCCTGTCGATCGAGCGCGGCGAAACCTTTGCGCTCGTCGGCGAATCGGGATGCGGCAAGAGCATGACCGCGTTGGCGCTGATGCGCTTGTTGCCCGACAACGGCGCGGTGACCGACGGTTCGATCTCGCTGGAGGGCACCGACGTGCTGGCGCTGCCGGAGCGCAAGATGCGCGCGCTGCGCGGCGGGCGCATCGGCATGATCTTCCAGGAGCCGGGCACCAGCTTGAACCCGGTGATGCGCGTGGGCGACCAGATCGTCGAGGCGATCGAGGCGCACACACCGCTGCGCGGTGCGCAGGCACGCGAGCGGGCGCTGCAGTGGTTGCGCCGTGTGGGCATCCCGGAACCCGAGCGTCGAATCGACGAGTACCCGTTTCGTTTGAGCGGAGGCCAGAAACAGCGCGTGATGATCGCGCTCACGCTGGCCGCCGAGCCGGAGTTCCTGATCGCCGACGAGCCGACCACGGCGCTCGACGTGACGATCCAGGCGCAGATCCTCGAGCTGCTGCGTGACCTGCAGCGCGAGCAGCGCATGGGACTGCTGTTGATCACGCACGATCTGGCGGTCGTGGCCGGCATGGCGCACCGCGTGGCGCTGATGTATGCGGGCCAGATCGTCGAGGTGGCGCCGGCCGACGCGTTCTTTGCGCGCCCGCTGCATCCGTATGCGCAGGCGCTGCTGCGTGCGTTGCCCGACGCGAGCCGCCGCGATCACGCGTTGGTGGCGATCGGCGGCACCGTGCCCGCGCTGACGCACACGTTCACCGGCTGCCGATTCGCCGACCGTTGCGCGTGGGTGCGCGACGCTTGTCGCGTGGCGCCGCCACCGCTGCGCGAGCACCTTGGGCGCTGGGTGCGCTGCGTGTTGTACGACGATGCGTCATCGCTTCCGGGCGAGGAGTTGGCACCGCCCGCGGTCGGCGTGCCCCGAGCCGCCGACGCACCCGCGAGAGCCGATGCGGGCACCGTGCTGCTGGACGTGCAGCACCTGTGCGTTCGTTATCCGGTTCGCAGCAGCGTGCTGCAACGTGTGCTCGGCGGCTTCGACGCCGTGCGAAACGTGAGCTTGCGCATCCACCGCGGGCGCACGTTGGCGCTGGTGGGCGAATCGGGCTGCGGCAAGACCACGGTGGGAAAGGCCATCGTGCAACTGCTGCGCCGCCAGGCACAGGTGAGCGGCCAGGCGTTGCTCGATGGCCGCAACCTGTTCGACCTGCATGGCGATGCGTTGCGCGACGCGCGGCGCGACATCCAGATCGTGTTCCAGGATCCGTTCTCGTCGCTCGACCCGCGCATGCGGGTGGGCGACGTGCTCGAAGAAGGCCTGATCACGCTGCATCCCCGCATGGACGCAGCGCAGCGTCGCGAGCGCATCGAGGGCCTGATCGATCGCGTGGGGCTGCGAATCGACACGCTGCAGCGCCATCCGCACGAGTTTTCCGGGGGCCAGCGCCAGCGCATCGCGATTGCGCGCGCGCTCGCCGTGCGGCCCCGCGCTGATCGTCTGCGACGAGCCGACTTCGGCGCTCGACGTGTCGGTGCAGGCGCAGATCCTCAACCTGCTGCGCGAGTTGCAGGCAGAGACCGGGCTGGCTTACCTTTTCATCACCCACAACATCGGCGTCGTGTCGTACCTGGCCGACGAGGTGGCGGTGATGCAAGGCGGCGTTCTGGTCGAGCAGGGGATCACGGCCGATGTGCTCGGGCGACCGCAGCACGCCTACACGCGCGAGCTGCTGGCGGCGGTGCCGACGCTGCGACGCTGAGTCAGCGCCGCAGGGCGCTCGCTTGCGTGCCGAAAGACGCGGCGCCGAGTCAAGCGCCAAGGCGCGGGCTTGTTGTCGCGTACCAACGGTTGTCATGAAGCCGTAAACCTAGGGGTAACCCCAGGAATGTGCCGACCTGCACCGCCAGCGAACAGGCCAAAGGCCAATCTTCCCAGGTGAGACGACCGCCTCCGAGCGCGTTGGCGGTGCACTGCGCGGCTGCGATGCTGCGAGTCGGTGCGTACGGGGAGTTTCCCCTGCTGCCGAGCACGGGAATCGGCCTGGAAAATTACCATTTATGTTCGTTCGATGACTGTTCTGTGTCCTACAGGAAACAGCGGCAGGCATCGACGGGCTACGTCTACGGAACAACCGTCTCAAGACTAGGAGTGCAGTATGTTTAGAAGAAGCAGGGTCAGCCTAGCAGCGGCCATGGCTGTCGGAGGACTGGCAATGGTCGCGACCCCCGCGATCGCGCAAGACAGCGGCCAGCGCGTGGAAGTGACCGGTTCGCGCATCAAGCGCACGGACACCGAGACTGCATCACCAGTGCAGGTCTTGACGCGCGAGGACATCGAGCGCACCGGCAAGACGTCCATCGAAGCAGTGCTTCGAGGGCTCACGGTCGATGGCGTGGGCTCGATCCCCGGATCGTTTTCCAACGGATTCGCCAGCGGATCGTCCGCGGTTTCGTTGCGCGGCCTGGGTGTCAACTCGACGCTGACGCTGGTGAACGGTCGCCGCATGACGACCTACGGGCTGGCCGACGACGGCACCCGGAACTTCGTCGACCTCAACTCGTTGCCCCTGGAGGCCGTCGAGCGCATCGAAGTGCTGAAGGACGGCGCATCGGCCATCTACGGTGCCGACGCGGTGGGCGGCGTGGTCAACGTCATCCTGCGCAAGAGCTACACCGGTGGTTCGATGGGTGCCTCGTATGGCCAGACCGGCGACAGCGACGGCCAGACGGCGCGCGCGTTCGGCACGTTTGGCTTCGGCAACCTCGACACCGACAAGTTCAACGCCTTCTTCACGCTCGAGGCATCGAAGCAGAAGAACATCTGGTCGGTGGACCGCGGCTTCATCGGCAACGGCCGACCTCACCTCGAAGCGGTTACTACGACCTCCGCAACGGTCTGAATCGCCCGTACTTCAGCCTCGGGCCGTCGGGCAACTCGCCGTTCGGCGTCGGTGCGCATCGACCGGGGCCGCCCTGGCCCACGGATGAACATGATCCAGTGCGATCCCAGCCAGCAGGATCCGTTCATACAACCCGGCGCGCCGGCCGGTTTGTGCCTCTACGACCCCCTTGTGGAGCAGGAAGTCCAGCCCGAGATCGACCGGATCAACTTGTTCGGTCGGGGCACGCTCCAGATCATCGCCTCCGCTCACTGGCTATGCGGAGCTGGGATTCTTCAATACCAAGACCAAGGCCAACGGCACGACGGGAGCAAACAACGACGGCGGGGTCTTCGTGCCGGGAGATCCGCTCAATCCGCTGCTCGTGCACCCCCCGATGACGATGCCGGGCACGCATCCCGACAATCCATTGGGGGTTGACGTCGCAGTTTCTGCTACCGCCCGAACGAACTCGGCGGTCGTGACCAGACCACCGACAACCAGGTCTTCCGAGGCCTCGTGGGCCTGCAGGGCAGCGACTTCGGCTGGGACTGGGACACCGGCCTGCTCTATGCCAAGAGCAAGCTGAAGAACAAGAACTACGGCTTCATCATCTACGACACGATGCAGGCGGCCATCACCAATGGCACCTACCGCTTCAACAGTCCCAATACCACCGATCCCTCGGTGACTGGCCGCGGTGTCGCCGGTGCTCGAGAACCACCCCACGAGCTCGGTCACGTCGATCGACTTCAAGGCATCGCGCGAGCTGATGCCGCTGGAGGGCGGGCCGCTCGGGCTGGCGCTGGGCGCAGAAGCGCGCTGGGAAGAGGCCAACACGCCCGCGGTGCCTGGCACCGACACCGGCGCAATCGTCGGCCTCGGGCTACTCCGCAGTTCAACATGAAGCGCAACGTCCAGGCGGTGTACGGCGAGTTGAACGCGCCGGTGACCAAGTGGCTCGAGCTGAGCGGCGCGCTGCGCTACGACCACTACTCGGACTTCGGCAACTCGACCACGCCGAAGATCGGCTTCAAGCTCAAGCCGATTGATACAGTTCGCCATCCGCGGCACCTATGCCGAGGCGTTCCGCGCGCCCGGCCCGGCCGAAGTCGGCGGCTCCAGCTTCGGCTTCACGACCTTCGGCATCCTGTCGCAGGGCAACCCGAACATCCAGCCCGAGAAGGCCAAGAGCTACACGCTGGGCCTGATCTTCGAGCCGATGCAGGACTTCAGCGCGACCTTGGACTACTGGCGGGTCGATCGCAAGCAACGAGATCGTGCAGGCGGATCCGAACGCGATCATCCCGGCGGGCCAGTGCGTCAACGCCTGCGATGGCACCGGCGGCACACCGAACCTGATCAACGCCCAGGTTGCAGGAGCCCAGCCGAACACGTTCCTCTACTACGACATGGACGGCACCTCTCAGACCGTGACCGGCTTCTACCGCAACGCGGCGAAGACGAAGACCGACGGCGTCGACCTCGAGATGCGGTACAGGATGAGTCTCGGCGACGCGGGCCGGCTGTTCGGGCAACTGAACTGGACGCACGTCAACAAGTTCGAGCGCACCGATGCCGACGGCAACACGTTCCGCTACGAGGGGACGCATGGCCCGCTGGTGCAGAGCGCGGGTGGCGGTGCGCCGAAGGACCGGGCCACCTTCTCGCTGACCTGGGACCGCGGTCCATGTGCGGTGACCGGTGCCGTCAACTACATCGGCCCGATCAAGATGGTCGACCACAAGGGCGAGGTGTCTGATCAGAATATCGACGTGACGACGGGCCTGCCGGACGGCACGATCCACAACGCGCAACACCGGCGTGGACTATCCTGACGCGGGGCAGTACAACTGCGGCGTGTTCACCACGAGCGGTGCCGTCTACAACGGCTGCAAGCTGCCGTCGTTCACCACGTTCGACCTGTTCGCGCGTTGGGCGATGAACAAGAACATGGAGTTCAACTTCTCGATCCAGAACCTGTTCGACAAGAAGGCGCCGTTCGATCCGTACCTCGCGATCCCGTACGGCATCAACTACAACCAGACCTGGCACCAGTCGGGCGCGGTGGGTCGGTTCTTCACGATCGCGGCGAAATACTCGTTCTGATCCGGAAGACCTGAAGTGACAAAGCCCGCTCGGCGCAAGCCGGCGGGCTTTTTTCTTGGCGTTTGCAATCTGCTCGCGGTTTGCGCGGCTCCGCGAACCAACTACTTTGGCGCCATCCGAATCGCCCCATCGAGCCGGATCACCTCGCCGTTGAGCATGTCGTTGGTGACGATCTGCTGCACGAGTTTGGCGTAGTCCTCGGGCTTGCCCAGGCGCGACGGGAAGGGCACCGACGCTGCGAGCGCATCCTGCACTTCCTGCGGCATGCCGAACAGCATCGGTGTGCCGAAGATGCCAGGCGCGATGGTCATGTTGCGGATGCCGTTGCGTGCGAGGTCGCGCGCGATCGGCAGCGTCATGCCGACGATGCCGCCCTTGCTCGCCGAGTACGCGGCCTGGCCGATCTGGCCATCGTAGGCCGCCACGCTGGCGGTGGAGATCATCACGCCGCGCTCGCCGGTGGGCTCGGGCTGGTTCTTCGCCATCGCTTCCGCCGCGAGGCGGATCATGTTGAAGCTGCCGATCAGGTTGATCGTGATCACGCGCGTGAACAGATCGAGTGGGTGCGCGCCATCCTTGCCGACGGTCTTGGCCGCCGGGCCAACGCCCGCGCAATTGACCAAGCCCATCAGCTTGCCCATCGATGCCGCCTTGGCCACCACGCTCTTGGCGTCGGCCTCTTGCGTGACGTCGCAGCGCACGAAGGCGGCGCCGGCGCCGAGCTCCTTGGCCAATGCTTCGCCCTTGTCGGCTTGCACGTCGGCGACGACGACCTTGCCGCCCTCGCGCGCAAACATGCGCACGCTGCCTTCGCCCAGGCCCGACGCGCCGCCGGTGACGATGAATACCTTGCCTGCAATGTCCATGATCGAAGACCTCTTGTCTGCGTTCAGCTCTTCAGGGCAGTCAGTGCACGTGCGGAGATCTCCTCGACACGCCCCATGCCCGAAATCTTGCGGTAGCGCGGCGCGTTGGCATCGCCGCCCTGCGACCACGCCGAGTAGTACGCCACCAGCGGACGCGTCTGGTTCTGGTAGACCTCGAGGCGCTTGCGCACGGTCTCTTCCTTGTCGTCCTCGCGCTGGATCAGCGGCTCGCCGGTCACGTCGTCTTTGCCGGCCACCTTGGGCGGGTTGTATTTCAGGTGGTAGGTGCGGCCCGATGCCTGGTGCGTGCGCCGGCCGCTCATGCGCTCGATGATGGCCTCGTCGGGCACGTCGATCTCGAGCACCGCATCGAGCTTGACGCCGGCATTCTTCATCGCTTCGGCCTGCGGGATCGTGCGCGGGAAACCGTCGAACAAAAAGCCTTTGGCGCAATCGGGCTGCGCGATGCGCTCTTTCACCAGCCCGATGATGATGTCGTCGCTGACCAGCTGGCCGGCGTCCATCACCTTCTTGGCGGCGAGGCCGAGCGGGGTGCCGGCCTTGACGGCGGCGCGCAACATGTCGCCGGTGGAGATCTGCGGGATGCCGTAGTGCTGGCAGATGGCCGTTGCTTGGGTGCCTTTGCCGGCGCCTGGCGGGCCCAACAGAATCAATCGCATGGTCTCCTCGGCAGCGAGCCGGCCCTGTTCATTGTCAAACGAGCTTAGCACGCACCCTGCGACGCCGCGCTTCAGTCGCCGGGCCAGATGGCGCGCACGCGCTCCAGGTCGGCGGGGGTGTCGACGCCCGGGCCGGGCCGGTCGTCGCTCACGTGCACCGCGATGCGCTCGCCATGCCACAACACACGCAACTGCTCGAGCGACTCCAGGCTTTCGAGCGGAGCGTGCGGCAGCGTAGGAAAGCGGCGCAGGAAGGCGGCGCGGTACGCATACAGGCCCACGTGGCGCAACGGCGGCGGCGTGCTCAGATCGGCGGCACCGGGCCGGTCGCGCCAGTGCGGAATCGATGCGCGCGAAAAGTACAACGCGCGCCCGGCGGCGTCGCACACCACTTTCACGACATTGGGGTTGGCGTATTCGGCTGCGTCGTCGATCGCATGGGCCACGGTCGACATCACACAATCGTCGCGCTCGTGCAGCAATTGCGCGCAGTGGTCGATCATGCCGGTGGAGATCAGCGGCTCGTCGCCTTGCACGTTGACGACGATGGCGTCGCCATCGAGGCCGAGCTGTTCGCACGCCTCGGCCAGGCGGTCGCTGCCGCTCACATGGTCGGCACGTGTCAACAGCGCCAACACGCCGTGCGCGCGACAGGCCTCGACGATGCGCGCATCGTCGCCCGCCACCACGACCTGCGACGCCTTCGAGCGCGCGGCTTGTTGCGCCACACGCACGACCATCGGCGCGCCGTGGATGTCGGCCAGCGGTTTGTCGGGCAAGCGTGTCGACTTCAACCGCGCCGGGATCAGCACGGTGAAGTTCACGCGGCGGTCCAGCGGATGCGCCGGCTCATTTCATCGGTGCCGGCGAGGGGTTCATTCCATCGGCGCCGGCGCCGTGGGCGCGTCGAGCGCGCGCGCTTCGCTTTCCAGCATCACCGCGATGCCGTCGCGCACCGGGAACGCCATGCGATCGGCCGGACACAGCAACTCGCGCAGCGGTTCGCCCGGCTTGCGCTCGGCCTTCAACGGGCCCTTGCACAGCGGGCAGACCAGGAGGTCGATCAAACGATGGTCCATGGTGCGATCTCAGCGCGGCGGTGGCAGCCACAACGCCAACGCGGCGCCGATCTGTGGGTCGAGCACGAAGTCTAGCGGTGCCACCCAGACCCGCGTGCTGCCCACGCGGTCGGGATGGATCTTGACGGCGTCTTTCTCGGTCAGCACCACATCGATGGCGCCGGCCGGCCAGGGCAGGGTGCCGAAGGGCGCGTGGTCGCGCAAGGCGATCGGCTCGATCGTCAGGCCCCGCTGCTCCAGCATCGAGAAGAACCGTTGCGGCATCGCGGTGCCGGCGCAGGCGACGACGCGGCGGCCTTGCAACGCGGCCCAGGCTTCGCTTCGCGCAGCTTCGCCACGCCACCACGCCGGCAGCTCCACCAAACCACGGATCCTTCGCTGTGCGAGAAAGCCGGGCCACGGCGTGCTCGCGCGCTCGGCGTTGTAGAGCACCACGCTGCGCTCGGGCAGCTGCGCGGGCATCGGCTCGCGCAACGGCCCGGCCGGCAGCAGCAGACCGTTGCCGACGCCGCGTTCGTCGAACACGATCACCTGGGCATCGCGCGCCAGCATGTGGTGCTGAAGCCCGTCGTCGGCGATCAGCAGATCCAGCTCGGGCCGCGCCTGGCACAACGCGCGCGCCGCGTCGATGCGGCGCACGGCCACTGCCACCGGTGCACGCGTGCGCAAGCGGATCAACAGCGGTTCGTCGCCGACGTCGTCGGCCGCACTGGTGGGCTCGACCAACCGCAGTGCGTCGCCCTTTCGTCCGTAGCCGCGTGAGATCACGCCGGGCGTGTAGCCGCGCTGACGCATCTGCTCGACCAGTGCGATCACGGTCGGCGTCTTGCCCGCGCCGCCGGCGACGAGGTTGCCCACCACGATCAACGGCACAGGCGCGCGCTCGCGTGCACGCAGGCCGCTGGTATAGAGCGCGCTGTTCAACGCCGCGGCGGCGCGGTACAGCCACGACAGCGGCTGCAGCGTGCGCGCCAACAGATCAGGCTGCGACCGTTGCCACGACGCGGCCAGCACGGTGCGCTCGCTCGCGCCTAGCGCGAGCCGCCTTCACCCGGCACCTGGGCGGCGAAGGTCAAACGGCCGAGGCCCGCACGGCGCGCCGCATCGAGCACGTTGATCACCGCCTGGTGCGCGCTCAGTGCATCGGCCGACACGATCACCACGGGCTCGGCCTTGCCGGCAGCCGCCGCCTGCAACTCGAGCGTGAGGATGTCGACGCTGCGACCTTCGACCTGCTTCTTGTCGATCACGTAGCGACCATCGGCCGACACGCTGACGATGATCTCGGCAGGCCGCTCGCGGATGCGGTCGGCGTCGGCGGTCGGCAGCGTGATCTGCAGCTCCGCGTACTTGGAGTACGTGGTCGACAGCATCAAGAAGATCAGGATCACCAGCAGCACGTCGATGAACGGGATCAGATTGATCTCCGGTTCCTCGGCGCGGCGACGGCGAAAACGCATGGCTCAGGTGCGCAGGCTGCGCGGCTCGCGCGTCAGGCGCCGACGCGCACGGCAAAGCGCATCAGGTGCGGCACCATGCGCTCGGCAGACTGCTCCATGAGCAGCGCGTACTCGTCGATCAAGCGGCGGAAATAGCGGTAGAGCATCAGCGCCGGGATCGCGATGATCAGGCCGAAAGCGGTGTTGTAGAGCGCGACGGAAATGCCATGTGCCAGCATCGCGGGATTCGAGCCGCCGGTGGGCGCCTGCGAGCCGAATATTTCGATCATGCCGATCACCGTGCCCAACAAGCCGAGCAGCGGCGCGGCGGCCGCGATCGTGCCGAGCGTGTTGAGATAGCGCTCGAGCCGGTGCACCGCCGCGCGGCCCGCAATCTCGAACGCCTGTCGCAATGCACCTTCCTGGATGCGCGGATCGCCCATCACCGCACGCAGGCCCGCGGCCAGCACGGCGCCCAGCTCGGAATTGACTGCGAGTTTGGTGACGACATCGGGGCCGGGCAGGCTTTGCCGCGTGACCGACAGCACTTCGTCGAGCAGCTTCGGCGGGGCGATCCGCTGTGCGCGCAGGCTGACGAAGCGCTCGATCACCACGGCCAGGGCCACCACCGAACAGAGCAACAACGGCCAGATCGGCCAGCCGGCGGCTTGTATGATCGAAAACAAGAGGGGACTCGGCTCTGGATAAGGCGGCGCTGCATGCGCGAAGTCGGGCGATTATGGCCGAGCTTTCGCCTCACTTCGTGTCGCGTCGCCACCTGCTGCGCAGACGCCACAACACGATGGCGCGACAGAATTCGCGAATGCGCGGCGAACAATCCACTGCTTCTGTGGACAAGCTTGTGGGAAAGCGGCGTGTGCCGGCGCGAGGGGCGCGTCATTGCGTGCTTCTCGCTGGATTGCCTGAGATTTGAGCAATGAGCCTCGATGACCCGTCTCTGCCGAGCGAACCCGCACAGGCTGTCGAGGGCCGGCCCTCGCCGCGCGTGCTTGGGGTGGCCGAACTCTTGTTGGCGGCGAGCGACGCATTGCAGGCGCGCCTCGGTGCCGTGTCGGTGTGCGGCGAACTGTCGGGGTTCACCCGAGCCGCGAGTGGCCACTGCTATTTCACTCTGAAGGACGCCGACGGCGCCAACGCCGTCTTGCGTTGCGCAATGTTTCGGCGCTCTGCCGCGCTGCTCGACTTCGCGCCGCGCGACGGCCAGCACGTGGAGGTGCGCGGCCGCGTGCTGATCTACGAGCCGCGCGGCGAGTTGCAATGCGTGGTCGAGGCGCTGTTGCCGCGCGGCGCGGGCTCGATGTACGAGCTGTTCCTGCGCCAGCGGGCGCGCCTGCAGGCCGCCGGACTGTTCGACACCGAGCGCAAACGGCCGATCCAGAAGTTCCCGCGCGCGATCGGCGTGATCAGCTCCACCGCAGGCGCCGCGTTGCACGACGTGCTCACCACGCTGGCGCGCCGCGCGCCGCACGTTCGTGTCATTGTGTATCCGAGCGCCGTGCAAGGCCCGGATGCGCCGTCGCAGCTCGTGCGCGCGCTGCAACAGGCCAGCCAGCGGGCCGAGGTCGATACGCTGATCGTGTGCCGCGGCGGCGGCTCGATCGAAGACCTGTGGTCGTTCAACGATGAAGCCGTGGTGCGTGCGATCGCCAGCAGCGCGGTCCCAGTGGTGTGCGGGGTCGGCCACGAGACCGACGTGACGCTGGCCGATCTCGCGGCCGACCTGCGCGCGCCCACACCGACCGCCGCGGCCGAACTCGCCGCACCAGTCCGTGACGAGCTGTTGCAGGCGCTCGACGGCGCGGCTCGACACGTCGAGCGCGCAATGCGCCAACGGCTGGATCGCGCGTCACAGCAACTGGATTGGTTGTCGGCGCGCTTGACCCAGAACGTGGGCACGTTGCAGCCGCAGCACCACCGCCTGGAGCGTCTTGCGCAGCGCGCGCGTTATGCGTGGGGGCAACGCCTTTCGACGGCGATGCAGACGCTCGCGCACACCGATGCGCGCTGGCAGCGCGCGTTCGAGGGCGGCGGCCAGCATCGAGCCGGTCGGCTCGATGTGCTCGCCGATCGGCTCGCACAGCTCGACCCGCAGCGCGTGTTGGCGCGAGGCTATGCGCTGATCGAGACCGACACGGCCAAGGTGGTGACCGCGCCATCACAACTGCGCGTGGGGCAGCGCCTGCGCGTGAGCCTGGCGCGCGGCGCTGCCGACGTGGTGCCCGGCTCGGTGCAGGAACGCCTGCCCGAGCGAGAGGACTAGATCACAGGCCGGCGTTCTGCTGCGCCACCATGCAGAACAGCATGGGGATCGAGAGCATCGTGTTGACGCGCGACGTCAACATCGCGAGACGCGCAGCCTTGGCCTTCTCTTCAGGCGTGACGGTCACGATGCCGAGCGCCTTCTTCTGGTTGGGCCAAATGATGAACCAGACATTGAAGGCCATGATCAGGCCGAGCCACATGCCGATGCCGATCGGCGTGAACGGACGCTGCAGCGACAGCGCCTGCAACAGATAGCCGTTCATTCCGGCCAGCAGCACGCCGGTGACCAAGGTGGCCAATGCGGCCCAGCGGAACCAGAACAGCGCGGCCGGTGCGATCACCTTGCCGATGGCGGGCTTGTGCTCGTCGGGGATCTTCGGCATCGACGGGATCTGCACGAAGTTGAAGTACCAGAGCAAGCCGATCCACATCACACCGCTCATCACGTGGAGCCAGCGCATCACGAAGGCGCCCCATGCGTGGTCGTACTTGGCCGTGCTCACCGCCAGGATCAAAATGATCAGCAGCACCACACCGGCGATCACGGTCCGTCCCAGCGACTGCAGAATCGCGCCCATCTTGTTCTCCTCTTCGCGAAGGACGGTGACTATAGCCAAACGGCGCGCGGTGGGAATGCGGGCAACCCGGGCGTGTTGCGGGTGTGCGAAACCCATGCGCGCACCATGGCGCTGGGTTGACTTGTCACTTCTGGAACAACTCGCCGCTGATGCGCGTGCCGGACTTGACGCCGCGTTTGGCGAACCAGCCCTGGTTCATTTCCAGCGCGTAGCGCACCGGCCTTGCCGAACAATGCGAATCGTCGCTTTGCGGCTTCATGTCGGCGATGTTGACCACCGTGCCGTCGTCGGCGAGGAAGGCGATCGACAGCGGGATCAACGTGTTGCGCATCCAGAAGCACTGCTGCGACGGTTCGTCGAACACGAACAGCATGCCTTCGTGCGTGGGCATCTCGCGCCGGTGCATCAGGCCGATCTGGCGCTGCAGCGGAGTGATCGCCAGTTGCGCGCGGATGCTGTGCATGCCCACCTTCAGCGTGGTGGCAGCAAGATTCTGCGGCTGGTCTTGCGCCCAGGCAGCAGTGACAGTGAGCCAGCACACGAGTGCCAGCAAACAGCGGCGCAGCAGCGGAGAGGTCGAAGTCATCGAGGCGTGCGAGTCGTCAAAGCCGCCGCGATTATCCGGCGCGGGACGGACCAGGCCTTGCGGCCGCCACGGCTCAACGCTGCGGGTCAGGACGGCGCCGACGCCGCGCTGCCTGCACGAGCGGGTTTCTTGCTCTTGCGGGGCGTGGGCTGCTTTTCGGGCCGCTTCTCGGGTGTGCGGCTCGCGTTGGCCGCCTTCGGCAGGTCGGCCGGCGCGCCGGACGCCGGCGCGGCCGCCAGCGCAGAGGCTGCGGTACAGGCCAGCGCGGCGGCCAGACCCCAGGCGATGCAGTAACCCATTCGCGATTTCCTCCGGTGGGCGGTGACCGCGCCGCCCGTTGCCGGGCTCGTGGGTTGGGCGCTGACATAAAATCGCCGCTCCCATCGAACCTGTCAAGCGCCGGCGGGCTACCCCAGCAACGCGGCGCGCGGAGCCACACCCTCATGTACCAGCACGTCAAGGTGCCCCAAGGCGGGCAGAAGATCACCGTCAACAAGGATTACTCGTTGAACGTGCCCGATCAACCGATCATTCCCTATATCGAGGGCGACGGCACGGGCTACGACATCACGCCGGTGATGATCAAGGTGGTCGACGCGGCGGTGCGCAAGGCCTATGGCGGCAAGCGCGAGATCAAGTGGATGGAGATCTACGCCGGCGAGAAGTCCACCAAGGTCTACGGCCCCGACGTGTGGCTGCCCGAAGAGACGCTGAAGATCCTGCGCGAGTACGTGGTCTCCATCAAGGGCCCGCTCACCACGCCGGTCGGCGGCGGCATCCGATCGCTCAACGTGGCGCTGCGCCAGGAGCTCGACCTGTACGTCTGCCTGCGCCCGGTGATGTATTTCAAGGGCGTGCCTTCGCCCGTGAAGGAACCCGAGAAGATCAACATGGTGATCTTCCGCGAGAACTCCGAAGACATCTACGCCGGCGTCGAGTGGGCGGCCGAGAGCGACAAGGCCAAGAAGCTCATCAAGTTCCTGCAGGAAGAGATGGGCGTCAAGAAGATCCGTTTCCCCAACACCTCGGGCATCGGCATCAAGCCGGTGTCGAGCGAAGGCACCGAGCGCCTGGTGCGCCGCGCGTTCCAGTACGCGATCGACAACGACAAGCCCAGCGTGACGATCGTGCACAAGGGCAACATCATGAAGTTCACCGAGGGCGCGTTCCGCGACTGGGGCTACGCGCTGGCGCAGAAGGAGTTCGGCGCGCAGCTGATCGACGGCGGCCCGTGGTGCAAGTTCAAGAATCCGAAGACCGGCAAGGACATCATCGTGAAAGACGTGATCGCCGATGCCTTCCTGCAGCAGATCCTGTTGCGTCCGGCCGAGTACTCGGTGATCGCCACGCTCAACCTCAACGGCGACTACGTCTCCGACGCGCTGGCGGCCCAGGTGGGCGGCATCGGCATCGCGCCGGGCGCCAACATGTCAGACGACGTGGCCTGCTTCGAGGCGACGCACGGCACTGCGCCCAAGTACGCCGGCAAGGACTACGTCAATCCCGGCTCGGAGATCCTGTCGGCGGAGATGATGCTGCGGCACATGGGCTGGAAGGAAGCCGCCGACCTGATCATCACCTCGATGGAAAAGGCGATCGCGAGCAAGAAGGTCACCTACGACTTCGCTCGCCTGATGGAAGGTGCGACGCAGGTGTCGTGCTCCGGCTTCGGCCAGGTGATGATCGACCAGATGTGACCTGCCCCGCGCGCGCCGCGCGGGCAAGACAACGGCCGCGCCACAGCGCGGCCGTTGTGCCTTTGAGCGGATGGGTCAGCCTCTGCGCGAGGCACCCAGCAGCACCAGCCCGCCGGCCACGATGGCCGCGATGCCGGCCCACACAGGCACGTTGACGGTCTCTTTCTCCTTCACCGACAACGACAGCGGACCGATGTTGGCGGTGTGCGTGTCCTTGGTGAAGGTGAAGCTGCCGTAGCCCAGGACCAGCGCGCCGGCCACGATCAGCACGATGCCGATGATCTTGCTCGTGTTCATCTCGACCTCCTCGGTTGCGGTGGTCGGCAGTGTGCCGATGCGGCCGCGCGCTTGGTGTGGGCGCAGCCCGCGTCGTGTTGTCGGGCGTGTCCTACGCCGCCCTCACTCCACTTCGTGGCGCACGGTCAGCGGGTCGAGCTTTTCATGCACGGCCGCGGTCAGGCGCTCGCGCTCGCTGCCCTGCGTGCGCCCGAGATGCACACGGATCACATGGCCGCGCTGGGCATCGCTGGCCACTTGCACGCGCAGCGGCTCGCCGTCGGCAACGAGCCGTCGAGCAACTGTTCGGTGACGCGGCGCATCGCGTCGACACGCAGCGCCGGCTTGAAGATCTTGCCCACGGCAGTGAGCGGCATCGGATCGACGAAGTGCAGCGCCACCGGCACCGCGGCGCGCTCCGGCGTGTGCTCGCGCAAGTAGCCGATCAGTTCCGCGGGCGACGCGCTGGCGTCGGGCTTGAGCTGCACATAAGCCACCGGCAGTTCGCCGGCGTACGCGTCCGGCTGGCCGACCAGCGCCGCCAGTGCCACGGCCGGATGGCGGTACAGCAACTCTTCGAGTGGCGCGGGATCGATGTTGTGCGCGCCGCGGATGATGAGGTCCTTGGCGCGGCCGGTGATCCACAGTTGGCCGCGCTCGTCGAGGCGACCGAGGTCGCCCGAGTTGACCCAGCCGGGCTCGACGAATGCGCCCTGGTTGTGCTGCTCGCTCAAGTAGCCATCGAACACGCCGGGCCCGGCCATCGCCACCACACCGATCTCGTTGGGCGCACAGTCACCGAGCAACCGGCCGTCGGCGTCGAGCTTGACGACGCGGGTGCGCGCGTACGGCAGCGGCCGGCCCACCGAGCCGGCCTCGTAGGCCATGTCGGGATAGCTCATCGTGTGCACGCTGGAGGTCTCGGTCATGCCGTAGACCTCGAGGACCGGCACCTTCATCTGCCGTTCATAGGCCTGGATCACCGCCACCGGGATCGCCGAACCCCCGCCCGACACACGTTTCAAGCTGCTGACGTCGGCGCCATTCACAGGCACCTGCAGCGCGCCGGCAAGCACGGTGGGCACGGCGCCGAACAGGCGCGGCCGATAGCGCTGCACCAGCTTCCACACGTTGGGCAACGCGTGCGGATCGCGCCAGCCGGCCGGGCTCAACACGACCACGTGGCCGCCATTGGCCAGCGGCGACAGGCCTTGCGTCAGCGCGCCCCCCACGTGGAACAGCGGCAGCCCGAACAGCACGCCTTGGCCGGGCCCGGCCAAGCCCATCAGGCGCAAGGCCCACGCCTGCGACACCTGGTTGGCGTGGCTGTGGCGCACCAGCTTCGGCGTGCCGGTGGTGCCGCCGGTGTGGAAGTAGCCCGCGGTATCGTCGCCGTTGGGCAGGCGGCCGCTCGACAGGTGGCTGCCTGGCTGGCCGTCGAGACGCGCGTCGAAGTCGTCGGCCTCGAGACCGGGGTGCCGCGCGCCGCCCACCACGAGCACGGTCCTCAAGGTGGGCACCGCGTAGCGCACGGCGGTCACCTTGTCCCACAGGTCCGAGCCTTCGCTGGGGCCGAACGTCACCAGCACGCGGGTGCCTGCGGCGCGCAGGATGTCGGCGATCTGGCCGGCCGAGAGCATCGGATTCACCGGGTTGGCGACACCCACCGCTTGGGCGCCGAACAGCGCGGCGAACGCCTGCGGCAACAGCGGCAACAGCAGGCTCACCACGTCACCCCGGCCGATGCCGAGCGCGTGGAATGCGTTGGCGGCCTGCGTCACGCGCGCGATCAACTGCCCATGCGTCCACGTGAACGGCGTTTCGTCGGGGCTGGCGTGTTGCAGGAAGTGCAGCGCCGGCGCCTGCGGATCGAGCGCCGCGCCGAGTTGCAGCGCTTGGTAGGTGCTCTGCGCAGCAACCCGTTCGGCATAGGGCGCGCTGGCCTCGAAGGCGGCCACCTGCGCCATGGTTTCGAAGCGCGGCAGCTCGCCGCCGATCAGCTTGTCGAGCACATGGGCGCGTGGTGATGCGGGCATGGGGGCTCCTGGCGCCAGCGCAGTTTAGGAAGCGGCCTGCACGCGCGCTGCTGGGTCAAACGCGCGCAACGGCGTGACAACTGTCCCAATGCGGAGCAGGGACATTCAGGTGGCCACGGGCCTCGGCCAGAATCGCACCATGGCAACACGATTTCCGGGTTGGCTGGTTGCGATCGCACTGTGCGCCGCGGGCGTTTGCGCCGCGCAACCCGCGGCACCCGCTGCGTCGGCGCCGCCGCGCTACACCTTCTCCTGGCCGCTCGACGCGCAGCACCTCAAGCCGCGCGGCGGGACGACGCGCGGTGCGCCCGTCACGCTCGATCGGGAACCGTCAGCCGCATGGCGTGCCTTGCAGGCGCCGGGGATCGCCGGGCCGGAACGCGACCGCCGCGCCATCCTCGCGATGGCCGGTACCTACCGCGTGACCTTCGACTTCCTGGAGATCGCCGGCTTCGTGCCGACCGACAAGGTGATCGCTCCGTACCAGTCGTGGGCCACCGAGAAGGTCTACGTCGACCAGGACCGGCCTGGATTCGTCAGCCTGGTGCACATCCTCGAAATGCGCATGCTCGACAAGGACGGCGCGCCCAGCGAGCCGATGGTCACCAAACACTGGCGACAGGACTGGACTCACGAGCCGGCCGAGATCGTCGAATACAAGGGCCGCGATCGCTGGCAGCGTCGAGCGTTGAGCGAGACCGAGAGGCGCGGCGTGTGGATGCAGTCGGTGTACCAGGTCGACGAGTCGCCGCGCTATGCGAGCGTCGGCCGCTGGCAGCACACGGCGACCTTCTCCAGCTGGATCAGCGGCGACACCTGGCGTCCGCTGCCGCGCCGCGAGTGGAGCGTGCGCGACGACTATCAGGTGCTGGTCGGCACCAACCGCCACACCGTGGCGCCGACCGGCTGGCTGCAGGAAGAGAACAACCTGAAAGCCGTGCTCGACGGCCAGCGCGCGGTCGACCCCGCCAAGCCCTACGTCGGCCGCGAGTACGGCGTGGCGCGCTACGAACGCATCCGCGACGTCGACTTCGCGGCCGCCGATCGTTACTACGCGCGAACACGGGCCTTCTGGGATCGCGTGCGCGACACCTGGAGCACAGCGTTCGCGCAGCAGGGCACCGTCACGCTGCGCGGGCCGGTGGACAAGCTTGGCCTGTTCGTGCCGCTGTTCGCACGCGCCAGCGAAATCGAGGAGCAAACGGCCGACGAACGCGACAGCGACCGCGTGATCCGCGCCGTGCTGGTCGACATGGGCGCGCTGCGCTGACGCCGAGCGCTCAGGATCCACCGGCCGGTTCACTGCGCGGCCGGCTGCGCACGCCGACGCGTGAAGGCGCGCCCGATCGCCTCGGCCAGCATGGCCGGCGAACACGGCTTGGGCAGCACGTCCATCTTCTGGCGCACCGCCTGCTCCAATCGCACGGCATAACCCGTCATCAGCACCACCGGGACCGGCGCATTGCGCTTCAGCAGTTGCGAAGCGAGCGCGATGCCATCGATGTCTCCCGGCATCTCGATGTCGCTCAGCACCACGTCGACTTCGCCGGGGTGCTCGTCGACGTAACGCAGGGCGGCCTCGCCGCCGCCAGCCTGGTACACCGTGCAACCCATCGAGACCAGCAGTTCGCGCGTGGCGTGTGCCACGGCGTCGTTGTCTTCCACCAGCAGCAGGCGGCAGCTCAGGTCGTGCGCGACGCGCCGCTCGTCGCGATTGACCTCTTCCGGCGCGCCGCTGCGCTTGAAGTACAGGCGCACCCGAGCGCCGCCGCCGGGGCGCGAATCGATGTGCGCCGAGCCGCCGGCGCTGTGGCACAGCGCCTGCACCTGGCTGAGGCCCAGGCCGGTGCCCTGGCCCAGCGGCTTGGTGGTGAAGAACGGCTCGAAGGCGCGGCCGACGGCCGCCGCCTCGAATCCCGGCCCGTTGTCGATCACCTCGAGCATCACGAACGCACCACTGCCGGGGGTCGGGTCGCCGGCCACCGCATTGCGCGCCCGGATGTCGAGCCGCCCGCTGCCGCGCATCGCATCCTTGGCATTGACCGCCAGGTTGATCAGCGCCAGTTCGAGCTCGGCGGCGTCGACCTCGATCGGGCCGGTGTCGGCCGAGACTTCGCACGACAGCGCGATCGACGAGCCGAGCAGCGGCCGCAGCAGATCGAGCAGGGCGGGCAGCCGTTCCTGCAGCACGATGCGCTCGGGCAGCAGCGCTTGCTTGCGGGCGAACGCCAGCAACTGGCGCGTCAGCTTGGCCCCGGAGCCCACCGCGCGCTCGATCGCCGCCAGTTGCGCGCTGTCGGCCACTTCGGGGCGCATCCGGCGGTGCAGGTACAGGTTGCTGTTGACCACCATCAGCAGGTTGTTGAAGTCGTGCGCCACGCCCCCGGTGAGGCGCCCCATGGCTTCGAGCTTCTGCGACTGCATCAGGGCCAGTTCGACCCGCTGCCGCCGCGCGCGCTCGTCGTCGAGCCGCTGCAACGCATCGAGCTCCTCGCGCGTGCGCAGGAGCGCCAGCCAGGCCATCCAGGCGAAACCGAACGTCGTCGGGAACACGAACAACGCCAGCAGCAGGCAGCGGCGTCGCCATTCGTCGATCACGATGTCGCGGTCGAGCCCGGTGACGATGACCACCGGATACTTCACCAGGCTGCGGAACGAGCGCAGGCGATCGACGCCATCGAAAGGCGACGCCCCTTCGTCTTCGCCGCTGATCGCGCCGGCGGCCACTTTGCGCATCAGCGGCGTGTCGGGTCGGACCTCGGCAGGCGTCGTCGCTGCTCTCGGGCCAGCGCGCCAGCACGCTGCCATCGGTGCGCATCACGAAGGTGCGCAGGCCCGGCGTGGACTCGGCCAGCTCGCGGTAGAAGTCGGTCAGGTACCGCGGCCGCAGGCTCACGTGAACCGAACCGGCCGAAGCTGCCATCGTCAAGGGTTCGGCGCCGGCTCATGTCGAAGGCCGGCTCGCCGGTGGACCGGCTGACGATCGCCTTGGTCACGTAGACCGCCACGCCGCCGCTGCGGTGCGCCTGGTACCACTCGCGGTCGCTGTAGTCGATCTGGCGCGGCGGCGGGTGCACGCGGCTGTTGGCCAGCGAGCGGCTGTCGGCGCCGTGCACGAACAGGCCCTGCACCTGCGGCAGGTCGGCCGCCATCCGTTGCAGCCGCAGATGGATCTCGTCGCTGCGCGCCAGCACCTCGGCGTCGGCCGAGTTGCCGAGCATGTCGAGCATGCGCTGCAGCAGCATCTCGTTGGTCTCGAACAGCTTGAGGGCGTGCTCCTGCACGATGCGCGCCCCGCGGTCCAGGCGCAGGCGGGCGTCGCGGAACTCCTCGTGGTACAGGTACGCCGCCACCACCGCAAACGACGCCGTCGGCAGCAGGATTGCGAGCACGATCACCGCGCGCAGGCGAGCCAGAGCGCGCTGGCGGCTGACGCCCAGCGCAGCGGTCGACCCGTCAGCCGGTCTGGCCTCGGGGTTCGGCGGGTCGGATGGGCTCACAAAAGGATTGAACGCACACGCCAAGGCGGCGTGCGCATCCTAAGCCCAGCCGGCGCGGCTGGCTCGATTTCTGGCCTAGGACGTGGGCTCGCCTTCGGCCAGCTCGATGCTTTGCGCCAGACTGCCCTTGGGACCTTCGACGAGTTCGTAGCGCACGCGACGGCCCTGCTCGAGCGTGCGGTAGCCCTCCATTCGGATGGCCGAAAAGTGCGCGAAAACGTCTGGCCCGCCGCCTTCGGGTTCGATGAAGCCGAAACCCTTGGCATTGTTGAACCACTTGACGGTGCCGAACGGCATGTCAGCCTCCCTCACTCTCTGTTGGCTCCCTTTTTCGATGGAGCGCGAGACGCAAATTCTTTGCAGGCGTTCATAAACGTGTCAAGCCGGTTCGACCCCGAGATGCCAACGATGCCACTGCGAAAGACGTTGCAGACTCGAGTGAGCCCCAAACAGTGGCGCTGCCCTGGCGCAATTTCACGCCTTGCGTTCAGCCGCGACGCCACAACATCCCACCACGGACACCCCGAAAGGGCCAACTCGATAGAATCAGTTCATGCCTCCGGAGCCGCCGAAACCGCCGCCCAAGGCGCCAGCCGTGATCCGGCCCGATGCCGGGCAGGGTGCGGTCGTCGCGGAGCGAAAGACGGCGAAGACCAAGCCTCCGCGCATGTTTCAGGTGGTGATGTTGAACGACGACTACACCCCGATGGAGTTCGTCGTCATGGTGCTGCAGCAGACCTTCAAGCGTGACCTGGAAACGGCCACTCAGATCATGCTCAAAATCCATCACGAAGGCCGTGGCGTCTGCGGGGTCTACTCCAAGGACGTGGCGGCCACCAAGGTCGAGTTGGTTCTGGCGGCGGCGCGCCGCGCAGGACACCCCCTGCAGTGCATTATGGAGGCTGCATGATTGCGCAAGAGTTGGAAGTCAGTCTGCACATGGCCTTCGTCGAGGCGAGGCAGCAGCGCCACGAGTTCATCACAGTCGAGCACCTGTTGCTCGCGCTGCTGGACAACCCGTCGGCCGCCGAGGTGCTGCGCGCATGCGCCGCCAACATTGAGGATCTGCGCAAGAGCCTCACCACCTTCATCAAGGAAAACACGCCCACGGTGGGTGGGACCGAAGAAGTCGATACCCAACCGACGCTCGGGTTCCAACGTGTGATCCAGCGCGCGATCATGCACGTGCAGTCCACCGGCTCGGGCAAGAAGGAAGTCACCGGCGCCAACGTGCTGGTGGCGATCTTCGGCGAGAAGGATTCGCACGCGGTTTACTACCTGCATCAGCAGGGGGTGACGCGTCTGGACGTGGTGAACTTCATCGCCCACGGCATCAAGAAGTCCGATCCGCCCGAGGCGCCCAAATCCAACGAAGGCAGTTCCGAGGGCGAAAAGGACGAAGGCGGCGATTCCAAGGGTTCGCCGCTGGAGCAGTTCACCCAGAACCTCAACCAGTTGGCGCGCGACGGCAAGATCGACCCGTTGATCGGCCGCGAGGCCGAGGTGGAGCGCGTGATCCAGGTGCTGTGCCGCCGGCGCAAGAACAACCCGCTGCTGGTCGGCGAGGCCGGCGTCGGCAAGACCGCGATCGCCGAGGGCCTGGCCTGGCGCATCACGCAGAACGACGTGCCCGAGGTGCTCGGGCAGTCGACCGTCTATGCGCTCGACATGGGCGCGCTGCTGGCCGGCACCAAGTACCGCGGCGACTTCGAGCAGCGCCTGAAGGGCGTGCTGAAGTCGCTGAAGGACCAGCCGCACGCGATCCTGTTCATCGACGAGATCCACACGCTGATCGGCGCCGGTGCGGCGTCGGGTGGCACGCTGGACGCCAGCAACCTGCTGAAGCCGGCGCTGTCGACGGGCGCGATGAAGTGCATCGGCGCCACGACCTTCACCGAGTACCGCGGCATTTTCGAGAAGGACGCGGCGCTCTCGCGGCGCTTCCAGAAGATCGACGTGGTGGAGCCGACGGTCGAACAGACGGTCGAGATCCTCAAGGGCCTGAAGACACGCTTCGAGGACCACCACAGCGTGAAGTACGCCCTCGGCGCGCTGCAGGCTGCTGCCGAGCTTTCGGCCAAGTACATCAACGACCGCCACCTGCCCGACAAGGCGATCGACGTGATCGACGAGGCCGGCGCGGCGCAACGCATCCTGCCGGTGGCCAAGCGCAAGAAGACGATCACCAAGTCCGAGGTCGAAGAGATCGTCGCCAAGATCGCGCGCATCCCGCCGGCCAGCGTGTCGAGCGACGACCGCAGCAAGCTGAGGAACCTGGACCGCGACCTGAAGAGCGTGGTCTTCGGGCAGGATGCCGCGATCGAAGCACTCGCCGCCGCGATCAAGATGGCGCGCTCGGGCTTGGGCAAGCCCGACAAGCCGATCGGCTCGTTCCTGTTCTCAGGCCCGACCGGCGTCGGCAAGACCGAGGTGGCCAAGCAGCTCGCTTACGTCCTGGGCATCGAGCTGATCCGCTTCGACATGAGCGAGTACATGGAGCGTCATGCGGTGAGCCGCTTGATCGGCGCGCCGCCGGGATACGTGGGCTTCGACCAGGGCGGCCTGCTGACCGAAGCGGTGAGCAAGAAGCCGCACGCGGTGCTCCTGATGGACGAGATCGAGAAGGCGCACCCCGACGTCTTCAACGTGCTGCTTCAGGTGATGGACCACGGCACGCTCACCGACAACAACGGGCGCAAGGCCGATTTCCGCAACATCATCATTGTGATGACCACCAACGCGGGCGCCGAGACGATGGGCAAGGCGACGATCGGCTTCACCACCAAGCGCGAGCAGGGTGACGAGATGGCCGACCTCAAGCGCCTGTTCTCGCCGGAGTTCCGCAACCGCCTGGATGCCACGGTGAGCTTCCGCGCACTCGACCAGGAAATCATCCTGCGCGTGGTCGACAAGTTCTTGCTGCAACTGGAGAGCCAGCTCGCCGAGAAGAAGGTCGAAGTCACCTTCACCGACGCGCTGCGCAAGCACCTGTCGGTGAAAGGCTTCGATCCGATGATGGGCGCGCGCCCGATGCAGCGCCTGATCCAGGACACGATTCGCCGTGCGCTGGCCGACGAGTTGCTGTTCGGCCGCCTGGTCGACGGTGGTCGCCTGACGGTGGACATCGACGACAAGGGCGAGGTGCTGCTCGACATCCAGCCGCCGCGCAAGAGCGACAAGCCGAAGGCCGAGACCACGCAGGTGTAGTTGGCCCACCCCCGAGGCGGTCTGGCGGCCGCCTCCCTCTCAAGGGGGCGCCGCCAGCGGCCTGGCAGAGCCAGATCCGCGGCGTCCGTTGGATGGTCAGTTTGCGGTTGTCGCGGGGTCCTGCTTGAAGTAGTGCGCGAACAGCGCGTGCAGCTCGGGGTGCTCCTCGCGCATGTCGTCCGAGGCGACGAAGAACGCCTCCACCGCCACCGCGAAGAATTCGCCGATCTCGGTGGCGCCGTACGGGTCGAGCACGGTGTCGCGCCCTTGGTCGGTCCAGCGGCAGAAGGTTTCGTACTCGGCTTCGATGACCCTGCGCCAGGCTTGGCGCCGCGCCGGGTCCGGCAGCGGCGGCACGCCATCGGGCTCGCCATCGCCCATGTCGATGACGTGGGCGAACTCATGGATCACGACGTTGTAGGCCCAGTCGGCCGACTCGCCGGCCTGGTGCACGTCGGTCCACGACAGCATCAGCGGGCCACCTTCCATCGCCTCACCGGACAGCACCTCGTCGTAGTTGTGGACGACGCCGTCGTCGTCCACCACCTCGCGCGCTGCCACCACCTCGTCGGGGTGGACCACGATGCCGACGAAGCCGCGGTAGGGCTGCAGGCCCAAGCGCAACACTGGCAGACAGGCCTGAACCGCGATGCGCACGGCCATGGCGTCGGTGACGTTCAGTCCTCCGGCGCCGCTGAACTCCTTCTCGTCGAGAAACAGGCTGGTCAATCGGCGCAGCGCCGCAAGGTCGTCAACGCCCCAGCGCGCCAAAAACGGCAACGATGCCAACGTCTCGAGCCACAGCTCGTCGGAGATCGCGCGCCGCTGCACGATGCGCCGTTCACGGTGGGCGCGCAGCTTCGACAGCCAGCCACGGATCACGCCCGCTCCGCGTCGAGCGCGCGCGCAGGCACCACGTGCACGCCGTGCGCGCTCAGGCGCAACACGTTGCCTCGCGGAGTGTCGCCGTCGAAGTCCCAATCGCTCAGCACATGACGGACGGCGGTGGCCGACAGCACCACGCGGCCCGGCCGGTGGGTGTGGCCGTGCACCAGCGTGTCGCTGCCAGCGGCGTCGAGCAACTGCAGCGCCGCCGCGTGATCGACGTCGGCCCACAGTGCGGGCGACAGCTCGCCGTGTGTCTTGCTCGCATCACGCATCGAGCGCGCGATCTCGCGACGTTCGGCCAGCGGCCGCTGCAGCGCGGCTGCCTGCCATTGCGGGTTGCGCACCATGGCGCGGAACTGCTGGTATTCGGTGTCCTCCAGGCACAGTGCGTCGCCGTGCGTGAGCACGGTGCGGCGACCGAACGCGTGCAACACGGTGGCGTCGGGCAGTGAGCGCATGCCGCAGTGCGCCAGCATCGTGTCGCCGACCATGAAGTCGCGGTTGCCGTGCATGAACGCCACCGTGCGCAATGCACTGGATTCGCGCAGGACCTCGGCGCAGGCGTGCTCGAAGTCGCCGTCGCGCGAATCGTCGCCGACCCAGGCCTCGAACAGATCGCCGAGGATGAACAAGGCGTCGGCGTCGCCGCCGAGCATCTGCATGCGCCAGGCGTCGAACGTGCGCGGCGCCTCGGACTGCAGGTGCACATCGGAGAGGCACTCGATCACCTCCCAATGTGCGGGAGCATCCAAGCGATGCAGCGCCAGCGGCGCAAGGGCGGCTGGCATGCGACCTCGCTAGCGCCCCGTCCGGTCAGGCAACTTCGGTTGCCTTGATGATCGTCACGTCGTCGAGCGGGACGTCGTCGTGCATGCCCTTGCGTCCCGTGGCCACGCCTTCGATCTTGTCGACCACGTCGGTGCCGGACACCACCTTGCCGAACACCGCGTAACCCCAGCCCTGCGGGGACTCGGACTTGAAGTTGAGAAAACCGTTGTCGACGGTGTTGATGAAAAATTGCGCGCTCGCCGAGTGCGGAGCCGAGGTGCGCGCCATCGCCAGCGTGTACTTGTCGTTCTTCAGGCCGTTGTTGGCCTCGTTGGTGATGGGCGCCCGAGCGGCCCTCTGTTTCATGCCGGGCTCGAAGCCGCCGCCTTGCACCATGAAGCCCTTGATCACGCGGTGAAACACCGTGCCGTCGTAGTGGCCGGCGCGCACGTACTCGAGAAAGTTCTGCGTGCTCACCGGCGCCTTGGCGTCATCGAGTTCGATGCGGAACGTTCCCGCGCTCGTGGTGATGTCCACGGTCTTGCTCATTTGTCGCTCTCCAGCGTGGCCTTCTTGATGACCACGGGTTGCTGAGGCACGTTCTGGTGGCCTGCCTTGTCGCCGACCGGCACGTCGCGGATCTTGTCGACCACCTCCATGCCGGAGATCACTTTGCCGAACACCGCATAACCATTGCCGTCGGGCGAATTGGCGGCGTCGAGTCGTTGGTTGTCGACCACGTTGATGAAGAACTGCGAGGTCGCCGAATCGGGCACCGACGTGCGCGCCATCGCGACCGTGCCGCGCATGTTGCTCAAACCGTTGCGGCTTTCCAGCGGGATGTTCGGCCGCGTGGCCTTTTGCTTCATGTCGACATCGAATCCGCCGCCCTGGATCATGAATGTCGGGATGACGCGGTGGAAGATCAGACCGTCGTAGTGGCCGTCTTTCACGTACTGCACGAAGTTGGCGGTCGACCTGGGCGCCTTCTGCGCATCGAGCTGCACCACGATGTCGCCCAGACTGGTGGCGAGCTTGACCTTTTGTGCCATGGCGGCGGGAACGCTGCCGACGGCAAGCGCAAGCGCGAACAGCCAGCGCGACATGTGATGCTTCATCGAACGGTCTCCAAGGGTGTCGGGATTGTGGGTCCAGGAAGTCACGGGCGCGCGCTCGGCCGGGGCCCGGCCAAGTCGCGGGTGAGCCGCAGCTTGCGCTGCAGGCTCTCGTCGCTGCGGCTGGTGCTGGCGCGCTCGAACGAGCGCAGCGCAAGCCGCACGAACACGTCGCCCAGATTCTCGTGCGCCACCGCATAGCCGGGGTCGTGGCGCAGCGCGGTTTCGAGCAGCTCACGCGCGGTATCGATGCGGCCTTGCGCGGCCAGCAGCACCGCCAGGTTGTTGTACGGCTCGGGCAGGTCGGGGAAATCCTCGATCAGCTTGTTGAGCGCGTCGATCGCCTCGGTCGTGCGCTGCAACTCGGTCAGCATCACCGCACGCAGAAAGCGCATCGACGCATCGCGCGGCCGCTCGGCGATGGCTTTGTCGGCGCGCTGCATCGCCACCGTGGTGTCGCCGCCGCGAAACAGCTTCTCCACATCGCGGAGGTCCTGCGCGGTTTGCGCCCGCAAGGGCGCGGCCGCGGCCAACGCGAGCGCGGCGAAACAGCAGTAGCGCCAGGGGGGGGACACGGGGTGTAAGCGTGGTGTCGCAGCGTGGTGCGCCGCTATACTGAAATCATTGTATCGAGCCCCGGCGCGCGCCTTCACATGGGCTTATGAGCCTCCAGATCTACAACACCCTGACGCGCCGCGTCGAAGACTTTCACACCGCTGCAAGCCGGTCACGTGAGCATGTACGTGTGCGGCATGACCATCTACGACCTGTGCCACGTGGGGCACGCGCGCATGATGATGGCGTTCGACGTGGTGTACCGTTGGCTGTGCACGCTGGGCTTTCGTGTGACCTACGTGCGCAACATCACCGACATCGAAGACAAGATCATCAACCGCGCGCTCGAACGGGGCATCACGATTCGTGCGCTCACCGACGAGATGATCGCGGCGATGCGGCAGGATCTGGCGGCCATCGGCACGGCGCCACCCACGCACGAGCCGCGCGCCACCGAGTACGTGCCGCAGATGCTGTCCATGATCGGCACGCTCGAGCAGAAGGGCCTGGCCTATCGCGCGCGCAGCGGCGACGTGAACTACGCGGTGCGCAAGTTCCCCGGCTACGGCAAGCTGTCCGGCAAATCGATCGACGACCTGCGCGCCGGCGAACGCGTGGCGGTGGGCGAGGGCAAGGACGATCCGCTCGACTTCGTGCTTTGGAAAGCAGCCAAGCCCACGGAACCGGCCGATGCACAGTACCAGGGGCCGTATGGCCCAGGCCGTCCGGGCTGGCACATCGAGTGTTCGGCGATGAGCTGCGCACTGCTGGGTGAGGTGTTCGACATTCACGGTGGCGGCATGGACCTGCAGTTCCCGCACCATGAGAACGAGATTGCCCAAAGCGAGGGCGCATTGGGCAAGCCGTTCGTGCGCTACTGGCTGCACAACGGCTTTCTCAACGTCGACAACGAGAAGATGTCGAAGTCGATCGGCAACTTCTTCACCATTCGCGACGTCCTGAAGCGCTACGACGGCGAGACGCTGCGCTTCTTCATGCTGCGCACCCACTATCGCAGCCCGTTCAACTTCAGCGACGCCAATCTCGACGACGCCCGTGCCGCGCTGGCACGCCTGTACACCGCGCTGCAGACGGTGCCGCCCACCGAGAGTGCCCTCGATTGGTCGGCGAAGGCGCCGGCTGCGTTCCGCGCTGCGATGAACGACGACTTCAACACCCCCGGCGCGCTGGCGGTGCTGTTCGAACTGGCCGGTGAAGCAAACCGCACACGCGACGGCGCGATCAGCGCACAGATCCGCCAGCTGGCGGCGACGCTGGGCTTCCTGCAGCAGGCGCCGCAAGCCTGGCTGCAAGGCGGCGCGGCACACGACGAGGCGACGATCCAAGCGCGCATCGCCGCGCGTGCGCAGGCCAAGCGCGACAAGAACTTCGCCGAGGCCGATCGCATCCGCGACGAGTTGTTGGCGCAAGGCATCGTCCTGAAAGACTCGGCCCAGGGCACGACCTGGGTCAAGGCCTGAGCCGAAAGCGCGACCGATGGCCACACGTGCCGTAGCCGCTGCCATGCCTGACTACTGGGACGACGCCTGTCGCCACCTCGGGCGGCGCGACCGCGTGATGCGCAAGCTGATTCCCAAGTTCGGCGAAGCTCGGCTGCAAAGCCGGGGCGACGCCTTCACCACGCTGGCCCGCTCGATCGTCGGCCAGCAGATCTCGGTGAAGGCCGCGCAGTCGGTGTGGGGCAAGTTCATCGAGGCCATCGGCGGGCCGTCGACGCGCGTGTCGCCGAACTCGGTGTTGGTCTGCGACAACGAGTGCCTGCGCGGCGCCGGGTTGTCGGCGCGCAAGTGCGAATACCTGGTCGACCTCGCCCAACACTTCGAGGACGGCCGTGTCCACGTGAAACAGTGGCAGGTGATGGAGGACGAAGCCATCATCGACGAGTTGGTGGCGATCCGCGGCATCGGGCGCTGGACCGCCGAGATGTTCCTGATCTTTCACCTGATGCGACCCGACGTGCTGCCGCTCGATGACCTGGGCCTCATCAAGGGCATCAGCGTCAACTACTTCAGCGGTGAGCCGGTTTCCCGGGCCGAAGCGCGTGAACTCGGCGAGGCCTGGGCGCCATTTCGCTCGGTGGCCACATGGTACATTTGGCGCAGCCTCGACCCGTTGCCAGTGGACTACTGAAGCCCACTGCGCGTTGGGAGCCCCGGTAGAGGGCGCACATCGGTTCGAGGCGACCCGGCAGCAACCGATGGCTCCAGTGGGGCCGTCCGCCCAACGATGAGCAAACGCCATTTCCTGGAGTTCGAGCAGCCGATCGCGGAGCTCGAAACCAAGATCGAAGAGCTGCGCTACGTCCAGAACGAGTCGGCCGTCGACATCTCCGAAGAGATCGACCGCCTCGACAAGAAGAGCCTGCAGCTCACCAAGGAGATCTACTCCAGCCTGTCGCCCTGGCAGGTGACGCAGATCGCGCGCCACCCCCAGCGTCCGTACACGCTGGACTACGCCGCCGAGATCTTCACCGACTTTGCCGAACTGCACGGCGACCGCGCGTTCGCCGACGACGCGTCGATCGTCGGCGGCATGGCGCGTTTCAACGGCCAGGCCTGCATGATCATCGGCCACCAGAAGGGCCGCGACACCAAGGAGCGCGGTCTGCGCAACTTCGGCATGCCGCGCCCCGAGGGCTATCGCAAGGCGTTGCGGCTGATGAAGCTGGCCGAGAAGTTCGGCCTGCCGGTGTTCACCTTCGTCGACACGCCGGGCGCCTATCCCGGCATCGGTGCCGAGGAGCGCGGCCAATCCGAAGCGATCGGTCGCAACATCTACGAGATGAGCCAGCTGCAGGTGCCGATCGTCACCACGATCATCGGCGAGGGCGGCTCCGGCGGTGCGCTGGCCATCAGCGTGGCCGACCAGGTGGTGATGCTGCAGTTCTCGATCTACTCGGTGATCTCGCCCGAAGGCTGCGCATCGATCCTGTGGAAGACCGCCGAGCGCGCGCCCGACGCCGCCGAGGCGCTCGGCATCACGGCGCATCGTTTGAAGGCGCTGGGCCTGATCGACAAGATCGTCAGTGAACCGGTCGGCGGTGCGCATCGTGACCCCAAGCACATGCACGCCCAGCTCAAGCGCGCGCTCGGTGACGCGCTTCGTCAGGTGGCCGACCTGGACATCAAGGCGCTGCTGAAGCGGCGCTACGAGCGGCTGATGTCCTACGGCCGCTTCACCGACACCAAGGAGCGCTGAGCACATTGCGTGCTCGGCTGCACGCCGTGGCGCGCAGCACGACGCAGGCACCGCCCATCGTGGCCGTGGCGTACAGCGCCGGGCGTGACTCCACGGCCTTGTTGCACGCCACTGCGCGAGCCGGCCGGGCGCAGGGCTTCGATGTGGTGGCATTGCACGTGCACCACGGGCTGATGCCGCAGGCGGATGCCTGGCTCGAGTTCGCAACAGAGCAGTGCCGGCGCTGGCGCAGGAGAGGCCTGCCGGTGCGTTTGGTGTCCACTCGATTGGCCGGCAAGCCACTCAAGGGCGAGAGCGTCGAGGCCTGGGCACGCCGCGAGCGGCGCACCGCATTGGCAAGCATGGCGCGGGAGAACGGCGCGGCCGCGATCCTGCTCGCGCACCACCGGCGCGATCAGGCCGAGACGGTGCTGCTGCAGGCCCTGCGCGGCGCCGGGGCGGCGGGGCTGGCGGCGATGCCGCGGTCCATCGAGCGCGATGGCCTGTGGTGGCATCGACCCTGGCTCGACCAGCCGCGCGAGGCGATCGAGTCCTATGTGCGCCGGTACAGGCTCCGTTACGTGGACGACACGTCGAACGCGGACCTGCGCTTTGCCCGCAGTGCGTTGCGCGCCGAGGTGTGGCCGGCGCTGACCCGCGCGTTTCCCGACGCCGAAGGCGCACTGGTGGCCGCCGCACGTCGCGCGCACGAGGCGCAGCAAGTGCTGGCCGATGTGGCCGAGCACGACCTCGCACCGCTCACCGACGGCGGCATGCTCGACGTCACGCGCTGGTGCAACTTGCCGCTTGCGCGTCGCGCCAACGCGCTGCGTGCGTGGCTGCAACGCACGCTCCGGCGCGGTGCCCCCGAGTCGCTGGTGGCGCGCCTGCTCGTGGAACTGCCCGACGCGAAGCAGGCGTGCTGGCCGGTCGACGCGAACCAGCAGCTCGCGAGCTATCGCGGTCGTCTGCGGCTCATCCCGCCAATCGCTTCCATGGTCATCACACCGAACGAGGGCGCGATCGACCTGTCGCGGCCGGGTCTGCACGCGCTGCCGCAGTGGGGCGGGGCGCTCGACGTGACCCGCGTTGCCGAGGGCGTGCCGGGCAGCGTGCTGCGGGCGTGCACGTTGCGCACCCGTGTGGGGGGCGAGCAGTTCCAGCGGGCACCGCTCAGCACGCCGCGCAGCCTGAAGAAGCAGTACCAGGACGCGGGCATCGCAGCCTGGCAGCGCGAGGGCCCGCTGGTGTACGCCGACGGCCGCTTGCTGTTCGTGCCGGGGCTTGGCATCGATGCGCGTTGGTTGAGCGGCGGGCGCACGAGGCCGGGACTGACACTGCACTGGCGCTCCGACCGCGGCGCGGTCTGAGCCCTGCTGCGCCGCAGCTAAAATCATCCGCTCCGCAACTCGGGCGCTCGCCGCCCGCCGACGCATCGGAAGCTTGCACCCGATGCGCACGATCGCCCGGCGCACAAACATGGCACTGATCGTCCACAAGTACGGTGGCACCTCGATGGGCTCGGCCGAGCGCATCCGCAACGTGGCCAAGCGCGTCGCCAAGTGGGTGCGTGCGGGGCATCAGCTGGTGGTGGTGCCGTCGGCGATGAGCGGCGAGACCAACCGATTGCTCGGTCTGGCCAAGGAGGTGTCGCCCGAGAAAGCCAGCGCCGAAACCATGCGCGAACTCGACATGATCGCCTCGACCGGCGAGCAGGTGTCGGTGGGGCTGCTGTCGCTGGCACTGCAGGCCGAAGGGATGCAAGCGGTCAGCTATGCGGGCTGGCAGGTGCCCATCAAGACCGACAGCGCGTACACCAAGGCACGCATCGAGAGCATCGACGACCTGCGCGTGCGCAACGACCTCGCGGCCGGCAAGGTGGTCATCATCACCGGGTTCCAGGGTATCGATGGCGAGGGCCACGTCACCACGCTGGGCCGCGGCGGCTCCGACACCAGCGCGGTGGCGGTGGCGGCGGCGATGAAGGCTGCCGAGTGCCTGATCTATACCGACGTCGACGGTGTCTACACCACCGATCCGCGCGTGGTGCCCGAGGCCCGTCGGCTGCCCGTCATCAGCTTCGAAGAGATGCTCGAGATGGCGAGCCTCGGCTCCAAGGTGCTGCAGATCCGTTCGGTGGAGTTCGCTGGCAAGTACCGCGTGCCGTTGCGTGTGCTGTCGAGCTTCACGCCGTGGGACATTCCGCTGGCCGAAGAGGCCGTGTCGGGCACGCTGATCACATTCGAGGAAGACGAGAAAATGGAACAAGCCGTCGTTTCCGGCATCGCCTTCAACCGCGACGAAGCCAAGGTCACGATCATGCGCGTGCCGGACAAGCCCGGCATCGCCTACCAGATCCTCGGCGCGGTGGCCGAGGCCAACATCGACGTCGACGTGATCGTGCAGAACGTGAGCCACGACGGCAAGACCGACTTCTCGTTCACCGTGCACCGCAACGATTACGCGCGCACGATGGACCTGTTGAAGAGCAAGGTCGGTCCGGGCCTCGATGCCAACGAAGTGGTCGGCGACCCCAAGATCTGCAAGGTGTCGATCGTGGGCATCGGCATGAAGAGCCACGTGGGCATCGCCGCCAAGATGTTCCGCACGCTGGCCGAGGAGGGCATCAACATCCAGATGATCACCACCAGCGAGATCAAGACTTCGGTGGTCATCGACGAGAAGTACATGGAGCTGGCCGTGCGGGCCCTGCACAAGGCTTTCGACCTCGAGGCGCCGCAGGCTGCCTGAAGCGCCGTGCCCCGGGGCTAGAATCGCGCACCTGGCCCGGAGACGTGACCGAGTGGCCGAAGGTGCTCCCCTGCTAAGGGAGTATGCGGGCAAAACCTGCATCGTGGGTTCGAATCCCACCGTCTCCGCCACCGCACGGACTGGGGCGTACGGGCTGCGGCCGCGCCCGGTGGCCGAAGGCCTACTTCGCGCCGATCCCGTGTGCGCGATCCATAGCCGTGCGCAGGATCTTGGCCCAGGCGGCCGCGATCGAGCGGGCCTCGTCGGCGTTTTCCATCGCACCGGTCAGTTGCAGGCGACCGGTCTCGCGGGCTTCGCGGCGGTCGACCAGTCGCGCTTGCACCTGGCCCGTCTCCGAGTCGAACAGTTCGGCCACCAAGGTCATCTCTCCGGCTGAGACGACGTAGGTGCGCGAGCGGCCGGGGCTGCCGGTGTCCGGCGCGCTGACGTAGAGGTTGGCGATGTCGGGCCTGACGCGCAGCACGTCGGCGCCCGGGGCACTCACCACCTGGTAGCCGCTGTTCGATTGCAACTCGCGCACGAACTCCTCGTGCACGATCTTGGCCACGCCCGAGCGGATGCGTTCGCGGTCGGCCTCCGACAGCGGCAGCGTGCTGCCGGTGCGCTTGGGAGTCCACGACTTGCTGAACGCCACCTGCACCGGATCGATCATCACTTGCTTGTAGGTCGACAGCTTGGCGCCGGGTCGTGCGTAGGCGAGGTCGATGCCCTTGATGCTGACCTTCTGGAGCCCGTCGTGGCTCATCGCCTCTTCGAGCTTGGCATTGGCACCGAATGCCGCCGCGCCCGGCAGCACCAAGCACAATGCCAGCATCAGGCGCAGCCCGGCGATCGTCCAGGCGCGATACGGCATCGCACGCACCCGCGTGAGGATCGCCATCGCGGCGCGATCGCGCGTTGTCCTGTTCATGTGGTCTATCCTCGGGTGCGTTGCACACGAAAGGATTCGTAGTGGGCATCGCGGTGGTGCGGCCAGCCAAGTGGACCAAGGTCCAACGTGTCGCCGCCGGGGTAGACCAAAGACCAATAGGCAGGCGAAACCAAGCTCCGTAGCATCACGGCGACATCCACCTCCGCTTCGCACGCAGGCCATTCGCGGGCCGCGCTGCGGGCCATCGCTTCGAAAGGGAACACACATCATGCGCAGCCCCCTCCACATGGCCTGTCTGTTGCTGTTTGCAGCCGCTGGGGCAGCGCAGGCACAGCAGTCGCCTGCGGCAGCCACCACTTTCAGCAGTCAGCCGGGTCGGGTCGCGGCGGCGCAGGCGGTGAAGGTCTCAGTCGTGGTCACCGCGATCGACCCCGCCACGCGCAGCCTCACGTTGAAGGCGGCCGACGGCCGGACTTTCGACGTGGTGGCCGGACCCGAGGTGCGCAATTTCGACCAGATCAAGCTCAACGACCGTGTGGTGGCGCAGTACATTCGCGCCCTCACGCTCGAGCTGCGCAAAGGCGGAGGCGGTGCGCGCCAGGGCACCGAGAGCACCGACGCCGTGCGGGCCCAGAAGGGTGACAAGCCTGGCGCCGCCGTCGGTGGCCGCGTCACCGTCACCGCGGACGTCATCGATGTCAACGAGAAGGCCAAGACCATCTCGTTGCGCGGACCCAAGGGCAACGTGGTGGTGCTCGACGTGCAGAACCCCGACCACTTCAAGGTGGTCAAGAAGGGTGATCAGGTCGAGGCTGACTATGCCGAGGCACTGGCGATTTCGGTCGAGCCCGCGCCCAAGTGATGCATCGCGGTGTGACATGACCGCCAGCCGCCCGCCGGCGCAGATGCGAAGGAGTGTTTCATGAGCAAGCGTGCCTGGGCGGCGTCGCTGGCCACAGCGGTCTCTCTCGTTCTTGGTGCCGGTGCATCGGCACAACAGTTCGTCTATCCCGCCAAGGGTCAGTCACCCGAGCAGCAGAAGAAGGACGAGGGCGCATGCCACGGCTGGGCGGTGGAGCAAAGCAAATACGATCCTGCCAAGCCGCCACCACCGCCCGCGGCGCCTGCCACACCCACCACGGCGACCGGCACCACGAAGGGCGCCGGTGCGCGCGGCGCGGCACGGGGCGCGGTGGTCGGTGAGATCGTGGCCGATGATGCCAGCACGGGCGCCGCCGTCGGCGCGGCCGCTGCACGCGGCCAGAGCCGGCGGCAGAACTCGGCGCAGCAGCAGCAAGCGGCTACGCAACAGCAGCAGACCACCAGCGCCGGTCAGCAAGCTTATGCCAAGGCGCGGCAGGCGTGTTTGGAAGGAAAGGGCTACACGGTCAAGTAGCACCGCGCGCCTTGACGGTCCGAACCAACATGCGCGGCGCCCTCGCGCGGGTGCGCCTGCTGGCCGTCGCTGCGCTGGCGTTGCACGCAGGAGCCGCCGTCTGCGGCCCTGAGCAGGACGCCGAAGAGCGGTTCGACGAAGCGCGAGCTCGGCCCACGCCCGGGGCGCAAAAGGGCAACTGGGTGTTCGTGCCGATCCCGGTGGCCAACCCCACAGTGGGCAATGGGCTGCAACTTGCGGCGCTGTACCTGCACCCCAAGCGGCCGGGCGAAGAGAGCGCGCCGGCCGCCACATCGGGCATCGCGGGCATGGCCACCGACCAGGGCAGTCGCCTGCTCGGCGCGTTCCACGACGGCAGCCTGGCGAACGACCAGTACCGGATCAGCGCGTTCGGCGGCTACGGCAAATTCAACCTGCGTTTCTACGGCGTCGGCGACCGCGCGCCGAACTTCTCCGACAACCCGCTGCCTTACATCGTGGAAGGCGCGTTGCTGCAATTGCGCGGCGAAGCCCGTCTCGTCGACAACGACCGCTGGTTTGCCGGCGCCACCTACCAGTTTGTCGATTCGTCGTTCACGCTCGAGACGCAGCAGTTGCTGCCGGGGTTGCCGAATCTGGCGCAGCACTTCCGCAGCGCCGGCTTCGGGCCGCACGTGACCTACGACAGCCGCGACAGCAACTACTACCCGCGCAGCGGGCAGCAGTTGCGCATCGGCTGGCTCAACTACGGACCCACGTGGGGCGGTGACTTCCGCTTCGACAAGGGCGACGTCTTCTACAACCACTACCTGCCTTTCGGCGACACGTCGGTGCTCGGCCTGCGCGCGCGCTACCAGGCGGCGAGCAAGGAGACACCTTTTCTGTTTCTGCCCACGCTGGACATGCGCGGCTTCTCGCGCGACCGCTATCGCGACGCGCGCACGCTGTCGTTCACGTCGGAATGGCGACAGAAGTTTCATCCGCGCTGGGGATACGTGGCCTACGCCGAGGCGGGGCGCATCGCGCCCACGATACGTGAGCTGAACGATGCGCGCACCATCGCCACGTTGGGCGCCGGCCTGCGCTGGCAGGTGACGGCCGAGCGCGACATGCACCTGGGCATCGACGCAGCCTTCAGTTCGGACGACCGCGCCGTGTTCATCCAGATCGGCGAACGCTTCTAGCCCTGCTCGGGTCTCGGGCCGCCCGCGGCGGCAGCGTCGAGCAAGCCGATGCCGCTCGATGACGCGCCCGGCCTTCGGGGGTTCAGAAACTTGGCCGCCAACCCAACCGACCAGCCGGTGATGTTGGGGCCCGTCACGTGCCGCAGAATCGCGCGCCAGCGTGTGAACAGGTTGGTGTACGCGCTGGAGTCGAGCTCCAGGCCGATGCCCAGCGAGAGCAGGCTGTCGAATCCGAGCGACTTCACGCCGCTGTCGAAGTAGTGCGAATACGCCAGCTCGTACACGTAGCGCACGGGCCGCTGCATCAAGACCATCCCGGTGGGTGTGCGCATGCGCGCCCACAAGCTCGCGCTCTCGGCCGTGGATTCGCCGCGCACGAGGTCATCGCTGGTGTCGTAGGTGTGCAGGCGCACGTTGGTGTAGCGCGCTTCGAGGTCGAGCTCGCGGTCGGGCTTGTTGTACTTGTACACAGCCATCAGCGAGCCGCCGAGCCCGTAGACGCGGATGCGCCCATCGGTGAGGAAGTCCAGCTCACGGTTGTTGGCGATGGCGATCGCTGCACGGCCGAGTTTGATGTCGCTCGCGACATCGCCCAGCGTGAAGTTGAAGATCGGTCGGATCGACCATTTCGAGCCGATCGGAAAGTCCCAGCCGATGCCGCCGGTGAGTGACACCGAGTTCCATTTGACCGGCACCTCGCGCTCCTGCTGGCCGTCGCTGACGACGAACCGCGGGTCGTAGCGCGAGTACGCGGCATTGCCCTCCAGGTACAGGCGCGTGGCGTCGCTGATGACGAAGCCGCCGCCGAATTGCGTCATCGACAGATCGGGGTTGGCCGTGCCGCCATCGCTGATCGCCAGCGAGCTCGTCGTGACGTCGGGGGCCACGGTGTAGGCCATCAGCGACAGCACGCCGTCGGCATAACGCTTGATGCGCTCGCCGGTGATCACGCGATCTGCCTGCGCGTGGGCTGCCGCGCAAGCAGACAGGATGGCGATGGCACAAGCTTGACGACCCCGTCGCGCCAGAACGGCTCGACTTGGCAACAGCGTCATGAAACCTCCCTCGGGCAACTGTAGCGGATGCTCTCGCAACCTCCGGGCCCGGTCCGATGCACCTTCGGCACCGTTGGCACAGCTTGTTCGAGCGTGGGACCTTCGGCCAATGCCGGATCACCGCAGTTGCGGCGATGATGTGCGTCTGTGAGCCCGGCGGCTGATGGGTGCGGCCGTGCCACGTCGAATCGACGAAGGGAATCCACGATGACCTGCGCAACCTCCCGAGACATGGTCCTGCGCGCCTGTGTCGTGGCTCTGAGCCTTGTGGCCAGCACTGTGCCGGTGCAAGCGCAGAACCTGCACGGCCTGATGAAGGATGGACCCGGCGAGAAGTTCAACGACGAGGACATGCGCCTGTTCAACGAGGCCGCCGCCAAGGCGCTCAACGAGGCCAAGGTGGGCGAAAGCGTGCGCTGGGAAAACGCGGCCACGCAAAGCCGTGGCGAGCTGAAGGTGCTGAAGACCTTCAGCTGGAAGGACTCGCCGTGCCGCCAGTTGCGCATGCAAAACGAGGCGCGCGACCGCAAGGCGACGCACTCGATCAACATGTGCCGCGTGCAAGACAAGTGGCGCATGGTCAGCCCATCAGAGCTGAAGAAAAGCTGACCCCTCAGCGCCAAGCGCCGCCCACCTGCAGGTGGACCGCACGGTCCTGAGTGCTGCGTGCCGCGTCGATGTGGCATGCGGGCTCACGCCCGCGCGACACCATGGGCGGTTGCCCGCCGCGCAGGAGCCCGGATGTCAGAACGCTGCGTTGAGGAACAGCGTCGGACCCTTGAAGTTGTAGTTGATCTCGCCGCGAAAGTCGGTTGACGTGGCCTCGAGCTTGTAGTCGACGTAGCGATAGCCGAGGCCGGCACCCCAGTTCTTGGCAAAGCGCCAGTCGATCGACGCCATCCAGTTGACGAGCTTGCCGTCGTAGTCTTCGTACTTGAGCGAAAGGAAATCCACGCGACCGCGCAAGGACAGCTGATCGGACACCTTGTAGCTCCCGAACAGGCCGAGCGTGGGCAGGGGGACCAGCGTGTCACGCTTTTCGTTCTGGAACGAGGCGCTGCCGTTGGGCCCGTTGCCGACGCCGGACAACGCGGTGGTGAAGTCGGTGATATGCAGGCCGAAACCGACGCCTGCTTCGGCCGTCTGGTCTTTGATGAACGAATAGCCGCCGGTGAAGCGATAGACCGTGGTGTCGAACGTGGAGTCGATCTGCACGCCCACCGGGAACGTGCTGTCGCCCCACTCGATCTGCCGCGTCAGGGTCTTGCTCGCCGAGCGGTTGAGTTCGTAGTACTCGAACTCCAGCCGCCAGCGGTCGCCCAGCCGCATGCCGAGCGTCAGATAGGGTGTGCTCTTGCGTTCGTCGAGGTCGAGTTCGTCCTCCAGCCTGATCATCGAGCCCGGGCGGGCTGGTGGCCGTGAGGTCCAGCCGTGCGGTCGAATCGATGGTGGGATAGAAGTAGGCCAGTTCCCCCCAGAACGAATCTTGCGGATGCTCTGCCAGCGCCGCGCCGGGCAGGGCGCTGAGCACCAAAGCGCCGGACAGAACCATTCGCTGTAACGCTGGATGTTGCTGGGGCATGCGATCTCCTCGACGAGATGGACATGATCGTCGAACTCGGCTTCGGCTGTCCATTCGTGGTGAGGCTGCGTGACAACGTTGCTGCGACCCGCATGCACCGCTGCTGGAAAACACCAACTAATCGACGGCGTTCGGGTTGTCCAGCGAATTTCCACAGGGCTGTCCACTGGCCTTGTACCGGCACGCTCGCTAGCATCGATCGAAGGACGGGGGAAGCGAATGAATCAGCTGAAGGCTGTTTGTCCCATTTGCCGTGGATCGGGCTGGCTGTGCGACGAGCATCCAGCGCAGCCATGGGAACACGAGGACTGCGATGGGGTCGGCGTGGCTTGCGGCTGCAATTCGCTGGCGGCGGTGCCGCACACCGACGTGTTCGTCGAGTACGACGCGCTGAACGAATCGATGCACTGACCGGCCGGGCTCAGCGCGTGCTGCCGAGTCAGCCGGCCTGTCCCTGTGCGATGCAACCCGATGCAGCAGCTGCACGGGGCTTCTGCGCGCCGATCTCCGCATAGGGTCGCCAGCCGTTTTCGGGCTGACGCAGGCGGTCGGCGATGACGGAGAACACGCGTGTGTTCCAACCCAGGCCGCAATGGCTGCCGGCCACTTCGATGTTCTCGGAGCGGCGGGCGCCGTTGCAGCCGCCCTGCATGCAGGCTTGCCACGCCACCACGCCGTCGCTGCGGCTGAACACCGATGTGGTGGGCACGTTGGGCGGCGTGCGCAGGCGCGCCATCAACGCGTCGTCGAATGTCGGCGCGCGCCCGTTGAGGATGCGGTATATCCAGGCCACGTTGGTGTGCTCGGCCTTTCCCGCGAACGGCGTGCCCACCGTGATCACCTGGCGCACGCGGCTTTCGAGCCGCTTGGCGACCTCGCGCGCGTAGATGCCGCCAAGGCTCCAGCCGATCAGGCTGATCTTGCGTCCGTGCGGCGCCGCGAGCCGTTCGACGTCACTCGCCAACTCGTCGATCCAGCTGTCCACGTCGCCGCGCGGCCCGGTGTTGAAGCCGCGGCCCCAATCGCTGGCGGCGTAGCCGAGGTGCTTGCACAGACGCAGCAGCGGCGCGATCGATTGATGATTGGCCGCCAGGCCGGGAAAGACCACCACCGGATGCCCGTCGCCGCGCGGCAGTGACGTGATGTTCATCGATCGCATTCGGGCGTACTCGATCGCGGCACGCACAGGTTCGGTCCCCAACAACATCCAGTTCGGTGCAGTGATCGGGCTCATGGTCGTTGCAGTTCTGTCGATTCTTGGTGCGCTTCTTGGGGCAGCCGACGTGCCCAAATGGGCTGCCGCACCTTCTCATCCGTTTGTCGGAAGCCTCCGACGTGGCGACGCGTGGGGCACCGCGCGGCACGGGGGCAACGTCCGACATTCAACAAGCGACGCGCCCGCCATGCTTCGAGCCATCGAGCCACTGTTGGAGAGCCGCATGTCGATCGCCCAAGCCGTTCAGATCACGCTGCTGGCTGTGTCGTCGGTGCTGTTGAACGTGCGGGCCGAGGTGACCAACGACGCCGCCTTCCTGCGACAGGCCGTCCAACACGGCCTCGCCGAAGTGGCGGCGAGCAAGATGGCGTTGGTCAAGTCGCGCAACCCGGCAGTGAAGGCGTTCGCCGATGCGGTGCTGGCCGATCACGCCCGCTTGCACGAGCAACTGCGAACCCTGGCAGCCGAAGCCAACGTCGAGCTTCCGGCAGGCTTGACGCTGCGGCAAAAGCTGCAATTGCGCGTGTTGCGCGACGGCTCGGATGAAAAATTCGACCAGCGCTTCGCCAACGCGTTCGGCGTCAAGGCCTACGGGCGCACGATCCGGCTGTTCGAGGCCGCAGCCGCCGACGCCAAGGATCCCGATGTGCAGGCGTTCGCAGAATCCTCGCTGCCTTGGCTGCGCGAGCGACTGGAGGCTGCCAAGGACCTGGCGCGCAGCGACGACGCGAATGGCGGGATGCTGGGCTGGATCAGCCGCTGAGCAGCGCTAGCCCATGCGCACCTTGGCCACCTTGTCCTGATAGCTCTTCTTCGGGTCCACGCCGAGCAGCATCTTCACGCCGGCCAGGAAGCTGGAATCGTTGAGCCAGATCTCACCGTCGGTGGGGTCGAAGCGCAACAGTGCGAGCTTGGGGTCGTCCTTGCCTTCATACCAAGCGGCGATGAACGGATTCCACAATCGATCGATCACCGACGGGTCGATGCTGGGCGAGAGTCGGCCGTGGATCGTCGCGAACAAGGCGTGGTCCTTGGCGGCAAACGCACACACGGCATGACCGTCGGCGGTGAGATGCCGGACCAGCGCAGTGTCTTTCGAGGAGAAAAACCAGATCGGCCCGTGATCGTCGCGCTCCAACACGGCGGTCATCGGTCGCGTGTGGCTCTCGTCAGCGCCGACCAGGCCGAGCAGCACGGTGCGGTCGGACTTGAGCGCTTTCCAAAACCTGGCCTGCAGTTGCTCCGGGGTCGGACATGATGGTTCTCGCGATGTCGGGTCACCGGCACGGCGGCAACGCGCATGCCCATTGCAGCGGCCGGGCCCTCGCACAGCCGCTCCGTCTGCCCGGAGATTTCTTGTGGGCCGTGGCGGCAGGCTGTATATTCATACAGTATGCGATGCGAGAGCAGTTCAGGGTCGAGATGAGCGCCGTGCTCCAGCCGCAACTGGCGCTCGGCGATCCGTTTGCAGCGCTCAACGCCGAGCAGCGCGGCGCGGTCGAGCACGGCATCGCGGACCTCGCGTGCATGCCGCCGCTGCTGGTGATTGCCGGCGCCGGCAGCGGCAAGACGCACACGCTGGCCGCGCGTGTGGCGCGCCTCGTGCTTGCCGGCGCCGACCCTCAGCGGGTACTGCTGCTCACCTTTTCGCGCCGTGCCGCACTGGAGATGACGCGCCGCGTCGGCGGCTTGCTGCAACGCTGTTTGCATCTTTCTCCGGGGCAGCCGGCGCCGCACATGCCGTGGGCGGGCACGTTCCACAGCGTCGGCGCGCGCCTGCTGCGCGACCATGCGGCGCAGATCGGCTTGAGCGACTCGTTCACGGTGATCGACCGCGGCGATGCCGAGGATCTGATGGGCTGGGTGCGCCAGCGCCTCGGCTGCAGCACCACGCACAAGCGCTTTCCGCTCAAGGGCACCTGCCTGGCGATCTATTCGCGCGCGGTCAACGGCCAAGCGCCGCTGCGCGAGTTGCTGGCCGAGCACTTTCCCTGGTGCGCCGAGTGGGATGAAGAATTGCGCAGCTTGTTCGCCGCCTACGTCGCCGAGAAGCAGCGCCAGCAGGTGCTCGACTACGACGACCTGCTGCTGTACTGGTGGCACATGGTGGGCGATGCCGCGCTCGCGGTGCGCATCGGCGGGCGCTTCGATCACGTGCTCGTCGACGAGTACCAGGACACCAATCGCCTGCAGGCGGCGATCTTGCAGGCCATCAAGCCCGACGGCCGCGGCGTCACGGTGGTCGGCGACGATGCGCAATCGATCTATTCATTCCGTGCCGCCGAGGTGCGCAACATCCTGGACTTTCCGGCGTGCTTCACGCCGGTTGCGCGGGTGATCACGCTGGAGCGCAACTACCGCTCGACGCAGCCGATCCTGGCGGCGTCGAATGCGGTGATGGCCGAGGCGCGCGAGCGTTATGCCAAGGCGCTGTGGAGCGACCGCGTGTCGTCGCACAAGCCGCAGCTCGTCACGGTGGAAGACGATGCGGCGCAGGCGCGCTGGGTGGCCGATCGTGTGCTCGACCATCGCGAACAGGGTCTGGCGCTGAAGACCCAGGCGGTGCTGTTTCGCGCGTCGCACCACAGCGCGGCGCTCGAGCTCGAGCTGGCGCGGCGCAACATCCCGTTCGTCAAGTTCGGTGGACTCAAGTTCCTCGAGGCGGCCCACATCAAGGATGTGCTGTCGGTGCTGCGGTGGGCCGAGAACCCGCGCAACCGCCTGGCGGGCTACCGCGCCACACTGCTGGTGGCCGGCATCGGCCCCGCCACCGCGCGGCGTTTGCTCGATGCGATGGACGACGCCCCGTTGCCCGTGCAGGCGTTCAATGCATTCAAGCCGCCGGCCGGCGCGCGCGACGATTGGGCAACGTTGCGCGAACTGATGGCGCAGTTGCGCGCGGCCGGCGACGGCTGGCCCGACGAACTGCAGCGCGTGCACCGGTGGTACGTGCCGCAACTGGAGCGCCTGCACGATGACGCGCGCATCCGGCAGGCCGACCTGCTGCAACTCGAGCGCATCGCCGAGGGCTACCCGAGCCGCGAGCGTTTCCTGACCGAGCTCACGCTCGATCCGCCGCAATCCACCAGCGATGAAGCGGGTGATCCGCACCTCGACGAGGACTACCTGATCCTGTCGACCATTCACTCGGCCAAAGGGCAGGAGTGGCAGTCGGTCCATCTGCTCAACGCGGTCGACGGCTGCATCCCGACCGACCTGACCACCGGCTCGAGCGCGCTGATCGAAGAAGAACGCCGCCTGCTCTACGTGGCCATGACACGCGCCAAGCGCCACCTGCACCTGCTGGTGCCGCAACGCTTCTATGTCACGCAGCAAAGCAGCGGCGGCGATCGCCATGTGTATGCGTCGCTCACGCGCTTCATCACGCCGAAAGCGGCCGAGGCGTTCGAGGCCGTCGGGCCGCTGCGCCGACCGGCCGATGAGCCGATCCGCGAAGGCGGCAGCGCGCGCATCGACGTGGCCGGCGCGATCCGATCGTCGTGGGGCTGAGCATGTCTGGCGATGCAGGGCCGGTGCAGGTGGCGCGCCACGGCGGCGCGGCCGAGAAGTTTCCGCCGCGCACCAGCGTGGCCATCGGTTTCGGGTCGCCGGCGCAAGACAGCGGTGTCACCCGCCTCGACTTGAACGACATGCTCATCAAAATGCGCAGGCCACATTCGTGATGCGCGTGGCGGGCGGTGCGATGCGCGAGATGGGCATCGACGACGGCGATCTCGTGCTGGTCGACCGCGCCATCGGCGCGTCGCACGGGCACACGGTGATCGCCGTGGTCGGCGACGAGTTCGTCTGCCGGCGGCTGTGGCGCGACGGCAGCGAGTTGCGCCTGCGCGCGGCTGGTGGCGCGCTGGCCGACATCGTGGCTGGCGAGGGCGTCGCGCTCGACGTGTGGGGCGTGGTCACCTGCGTGATCAAGCCGCTGCCGGTCTGAGGGTGGTGCGCCGTGCTTGCGCTCGTCGACGTGAACAACATGTACGTGAGCTGCGAGAGGGTGTTTCGGCCATCGCTCAACGGCCGTCCGGTGGTGGTGTTGTCGAACAACGATGGCGCGTGCATCGCGCGCAGCAATGAGGCCAAGGACCTCGGCGTGCAAATGGCACAACCGTGGTTTCAGGTGCGCCACCTGCAGCGCTCGGCCGGGCTGATCGCGCTGTCGGCAAACTTCGAGCTCTATGGCGACATGTCGAGTCGCATGATGGCGCTGGCCGCCGAGTTCGCGCCGCGGCAGGAGATCTACTCGATCGACGAGTGCTTCCTCGATTTCGACGGCGTGCGCGGCGACCTGGTCGCAATCGGCCGTGCGCTGCGGGCCAAGGTGCTGCAGTGGACCGGGTTGCCCACCAGCGTGGGCTTCGCGCCGACCAAGACGCTGGCCAAGCTGGCCAACCACGTGGCCAAGACCGCCGACCGCAAGCCGGGCAGCTACCCGTCCGCACTGGCACAGGTGTGCCACTTGGGCTCGTTGAACGAAGCGCAACTGCACGATGTGATGCGGCGCACCGAGGTCGGTGATGTCTGGGGAATCGGGCGCAAGACCAGCGCGCGTCTGCACGAGGCCGGCGTCCACACGGTGTTCGATTTGATCCAGGCCGACGTCACCGCGCTGCGCCGGCAGTTCAGCGTGGTAGTGGAGAAGACCTTGCGCGAGCTGCGCGGCGTGTGCTGTCTGGATGTCGAGGACCAGCCGTCGGCCAACCAGCAGATCCTGTGCTCGCGTTCGTTCGGCGAGCCGGTCACCGAGCTGGCCACGCTGACCGAGGTGGTGAGCCAGTTCGCGTCGCGCGTGGCGGAGAAGCTGCGCCATCAGCACAGCGTGGCGCGTGCAGTGCAGGTGTTCATCGCCACCAGCCCTTATCGCCACCACGATCGTCAGCACGCGCCCACCGCCACGCTGCCACTCACAAGACCAAGCCAGGACACGGCGGCGCTGGTGTCGGCGGCGGTGCGCGCATTGCAGTCGATCCACCGCCCCGGCTTCAACTACCTGAAAGCCGGCGTGATGCTGGTCGATCTGCAGCCGCAGCAGCAGGCTGTGCAAGCCACGCTCGAATTGTTTGCCGACGAGCCCGCACCCGCGCCGCCGCCGCGCGATCGCGCGCGCCTGATGTCCGCCATCGACACGCTCAACCAGCGTTTCGGCCGCGGCGCGGTCAACGTGGCCAGCGCCACCTCGCCGGCCGCGCGCGGCGGCTCGCATGCATCCAGGCAGGAGCGCCGCTCGCCGCGCTACACCACGCGGCTCGACGAGGTGATCACCGCGCGCGCGTGAGCGTCGCGTGAGGCACGTCGGCAACTCTTGCAGTCATTTCCGACGCCTGGGCGACAGTTTGCTTGGGTGGTTCGCGGCGGCCTCGGCGATGGCGTGTGAAGAACTGCACGAACTGGCACCCCACGGGCCGCGCACGCTTTTTGCGATAGCGCAACTCTGTTCGGTGGTCGCGCGGTTGAGGTATTCGATGAGCGAGATGTGGGATCGGTGGTTGCGCAACAGCCTGCACATGGCACACAGCCTGTGGTGGGACCTCGACCATGTCTCGTACGAGGCGGTGGAAAGCCGGCGGATGAAGGCGCACGACTACCGCGCCGCGGGCTGCATGCGGCTCGTGCGCGAAGCGCCGCGTGATTTCGAGAGCACCTTTGGCGATACCACGCCATCGCCGCCGGCGATGCTCGTTCGCCGCGGCCTCGCCCCGATGGGCTCCGTCGTGCGGGGCCACCCACTGCACCGCTAGCGCGGCGCGCCGGGAGCCTTTTTCGCGCCGCTACTTCGAAGGCATACTGCGATCGCCCTCGCCGAGCGCGCGCTGCATCAGCACGGTGTCGACCCAGCGGCCCAGCTTGAAGCCCACCGCGTGGAGCGTGCCAATGGGCTGAAAGCCAAGGCCACGGTGCAGCGCAATCGAGCCTTCGTTTCCGCTGTTGCCGATCACCGCCAACATCTGGCGCCACGGGCCGTGCTCGCAGCGTGCGATCAGCGCCCGCAACAAGGCCCCTCCGATGCCGCGGCCGCCGAGACCATGCGCGACGTAGATCGAGTCTTCGATCGTGTGGCGGTAGGCCGGGCGCGGACGGTAGGCCGTGGCATAGGCATACCCGACCACCTGGCCATCGAGCGCTGCAGCCAGATACGGCAGGCCAGCGTTCAGCACCGCGGCCCGCCGCTCGGTCATTTCAAGCACCGACGGCGGCACTTCTTCGAACGTGGCAAGGCCGTGTCGCACGTGGTGGGCATAGATCGCCTGGATGGCCGGCATGTCGGTCTCGGCCGCATCGCGAACCAGGACCTCGTCGGTCAGAACGTCGGGCATCGAAGACATGCGCGCAGCATGCCCGCAGCTACAAGAATAATCAAAGCTTTGTCGTCTTATGCAAAGCATAAGATTCGCTTTGCATGAGCAAGCCTCTCAACCTCGGCCACGTGCGGACCTTCGTCAGTGTGGTGCAGCACGGGAGCTTCTCGGCCGCCGCGCAGCGCCTCGACATCACGCAGCCGGCGGTGAGCCTGCAGATCCGTCAATTGGAGAAGCGCCTCGGCACCCGCCTGATCGAACGCGTGGGCCGGCGTGCGCAGCCTACCGCCGCGGGCGCCGAACTCATGGCGCACGCCGAACAGATCGATGCCGTGGTGTCCTCGGCGATCGATGCGGTGACGCGACGTGCCACCGGTGCGATGGGTCGTGTGCGCCTGGGCACCGGCGCTACCGCATGCATCTTCTTGCTGCCGCGGATTCTCAAAGACCTGCGCCATCGCTTCCCGCAGCTCGAGATCACGGTGAGCACCGGCAACACCGCCGACATCGTCAAGGCGATCGAGGACAACGTGCTCGATCTCGGCCTGGTGACGTTGCCCGCCAGCGGGCGCGCGTTCGACATCACGCCAGTGCTCGACGACGAGTTCGTCGTGATCGCGCCGCGCGAGTTGAAGTTGCCGGCACGAGTGACGGCAGCCGCGCTGGCGACAAAGCCGGTGTTGCTGTTCGAGCCGGGTGGCAACACGCGCAAGATCACCGACGGCTGGTTTGCTGCCAGCGGCGTCACGCTCAAGCCGGTGATGTCGCTCGGCAGCGTCGAGGCGATCAAGTCACTGGTGGCCGCCGGGCTCGGCTGCGCGATCCTGCCCGCGATGGCGGTGCGCCACACGCGCGGCACCGATCTCGTGGTGCAGCCGCTGTCGCCGCGTCTGCACCGCACGCTGGCTGTCGTGATTCGGCGCGACAAACGGCTGCATGCCGGGCTGAGCGATCTGGTGCGTGCGCTGAAAACACTCGCCAAAGAGCGCCCGGCACACTGACCGCGCGCTCACAGCGGCTGCAATTGGCAGCTGTAGCGCAACAGCAGCGGATGGGCCGGCGTGCCGCAAACGCAGCGATCGAGCACCAGCGGATCGATGCCGCAAGAACGGATGATGCGTATCACCTCGTCGGCCCGCTGCAGCCCACGCGCATGGTGACCCCAGGCGCACACCACATGGCCGCCACCACGGTGCGTGGCTTGCGCCGTGGTGTGGATCCAATCGTCGTTGTGCGGGCCCACCGGATAGCCCGCGGCACGCAGGTCCTTCGGATAGCGCGCTGCGTGCGCATACAGGTTGACCACGTCGATGCCGGCGTAGCCGAAGCGCTTGGCAAATCCCATGCACTTGCGGATCGTGGCGTCGTCGTCAGCTTCGTCGGCATGACTCGGGTTGAGCATGATGAAGCACAACGATCCGCGGCCGAACGGCCACACGCGACTCAGGTGGTAGCGATAGCGGCGGTCGGGGCTGAACACCGCGCTGCGGATGATGCCGCCGCCGTCGTGAGGTGGCGCGTCGTGCGGGACTGCAAGCACTGGCATGACGGCGCACACTGTGCCGCGCGCAGCGACGACCGCGTTACACGTTGTGAACGAAGGGTTGGGGCGCGTCAGCGCTCGCCGGCCGGTGCATGTCCGAGATGCTCGGACAACTGTCGCGACAATGCGGGCGAGCGGCGCGCGCACCGCGGCGAGCTTCTGGTGCGTCAGGCGGTGCTTGGGTCCCACCACGCACATCGATCCGGCCACCTCGCCGGTGTGGCTGAACACCGGCATCGCCACGCAGCGCAGGCCCTCGAACTGTTCCTCGTCGTCGATCGCGTAACCGGCACTGCGGATGCGCTGCAGCTCGGACTCGAACGCACCCACGGTGGTGATGGTCTTGGGTGTGAGCGCCGTCATCGGTTGGCGCCGCAACGCCGCGCGCACCTCGGTCGCGGGCAGCCACCCGGCGATGGCCTTGCCCACCGCGGTGCAATAGATCGGCCGCTCGCCGCCGAGGTCTTGCACCACGCGCACCGGACCGTCGTGTTCACGCTTGGCCGCGATCGTCACGATGCCATCGATCCATGCCGCCACGCTGGTGCCTTCTCCGGTCTCGTGCGTGAGTCGCTCGAGCAGCGGCTGGGCCAGCTCGCCAATCTGCGTCACGCTCCACCTGCGCCCAGTGAGCTGGTACGGGCGCGCCGACAGAGAATAACAACGCGTGTGTTCATCCTGTCGCAGCCAGCCGAGCGCCACCAGCGTCTGCATGATGTGATGCGCCGTGCTGCGGTGCAGGCCGAGGCGGCGCGCCGTTTCGGCCAACTGCAGCGGCGCACCGGCGGCTGCGAGCAATTCGATCATCGCGAGGCCGCGCTCGAGCGAACGGTGCGTGCTTGCGCCAGGCACCGGTGCCCGCGGCACCGGCATGCGGCTGGCCGCACTGGGAGAGTCGTGTTGTTGTTTCATCTTATGCAACGTGCCTGTTGATTCGTCTCATTTGTTAGATTAGCCGCAGCGGCCGCATTCGCCTACCGGCAGCTCAAGCGCGCCGGCATGCGCGACGCGCTCGAAGGCAGCCTGGTCGACGTGGGCGCGGTGATGTTCCTGCTCGCGTTGTCGGCGATCTTCGGCTACGCATCGTGTTCGAGAAGATCCCGGAGGCCATCTCGTCGTGGCTGCTGGACCTCACCGACAGCCCGCATGCGGTGCTGGTGCTGATCGTGCTGTTCATCCTGGCGGCCGGCACCTTCATGGAAGGCTCGGTGCTGATCATCATGCTCACGCCGATCTTCCTGCCGTTGGTCGCGCAGATCGGTGTCGACCCGGTGCATTTCGGCCTGGTGTTCATCATCGCCGCCACCATCGGCAACTTCACGCCGCCGGTGGGCGGCGCGATGTTCGTGGTATGCCAGATCCTGCGCTGCCCGATCGGCGAGTACACGCGCGAATCGATGCCGTTCCTGATCGCCGTGAGTGCGGTGGCGGTGCTGTTGATCTTCGTGCCCGAGATCGTGCTGTGGCTGCCGAACCTGATGTTCGGTCCGCCTTGATCCGCCGAGCCGGTGTCGGACGGGGTGGCCTGAGCGATACTGCCCGCACCTCGCGCATCCCGTTTGCCGGACACCGCCCATGGCTGCCACCGACATCCCGAGAAAACCGTTCTCGATGATCCGGGAATTTCACCTGGCCGACTGGTTCACGCTCGGCAACGCCATCTGCGGCACCGGCGCGTTGTTCTCGGTGATGACCTACCTGCAGGCGCAGGACGTGCGGCACATCCATTTCGCCTGCGCGTTGGTGCTGGCGGCATTGGTATTCGACGTGCTCGACGGTCGCATCGCACGCTGGCGCCAGAAGAGCTCGGCCCTCGGGCGCGAGCTCGATTCACTGGCCGACGTGATCTCGTTCGGCGTGGCGCCGGCAGTCATCGCCTATGGCTGTGGCATGCAAGGTCTGTACGACCGCATCGTGCTCGGCTACTTCGTGGCCTGCGGCGTGTCGCGCCTGGCACGCTTCAACGTGACTGCCGAAACGCTGTCGGGGGGTACGGGCAAGGTCAAGTACTTCGAGGGCACACCGATCCCGAGCTCGATCGTGCTGGTGTTCATCCTGGCCGCCGCCGCATGGTCGGGTGCGATCGGCGACAGCCTTTGGGGCGGCGCCTGGACGATCGGCGGCTTCAAGCTGCATCCCGCTGGTGCTGCTGTTTGCGCTGTCGGGCTCGCTGATGATCAGCCGCATCCGCATCCCGAAGGTGTAAGCCGCGTGCGCACCGCGCGCTGCACGGCGTGGTGCCGCGCGCGGCGCGTCGTGCCTCAATCGGTAGGAATGCGCGGAGGCCACGATGCGCTTCCTTCCTACACCGCCCGCGAATCCCCTTGCCTATGCTGCGCTCACCATCGACTCACGCCGGAAAGCACACGATGAACAGCCCAGGCCGCAACGAACGCATCGCGATCGAAGGGATGATCGAATGCCACAACGCCGCCGGCGACCGTTGGCGGGTGCTGCGCTGGCGACGGCAGGTCGAAGCGGGCGCGACAGGCGAGCCGGTGCGCTGGGAGTCGACCGGTCCGGCGGTGTTCACGCTGCTGGACGCATCGGCCGTCATCCAGATCAGCGGCTCGGCGCTGCAGATCGTGGCCAACGGCATGGTGCTGAACGTGGTCGAGCACCTCGACGTGCTGCCCGGGCCGGCCGATGACGATCTGCGCCCGCGCAGCCAGCGCGGCGACGCCCACGCCGGTGAATTCGAAGCCTCGGTGGCTTGATCCATCGAGCAGTCGCCTTGGCGACTGCGACCCATGGGTCAGTGCAACGGCTGCAAGATCCGCCGAAAGCGGTCGATGTCCAGCGGTTTGTGCAGCAGGTAGTCCACGCCCGCCGCTTCGGCGGCGACCTGATCTTCGGCCGAGGCCGAGCCGGTGACTGCGATCACGACCAATGCGCTGCCCAGCGTGGCGCGCAGGCTTTGCGCCAGGTCGATGCCGCTGGCGCCGGGCAGGCCCAGATCGAGAATCACGCACAGTGGCGCATGCTCGGCAATGATGGCCTTGGCCTGCTCCGCGCTGGCCGCGGTGTGGACACGATAACCATCGAGTTCGACCAGCGCCTTCAGTGCCTCGCGTGCATCGGGATCGTCTTCGACGATCACCACCGGCACGTCTTCGGTGTGCGGTTCAGTTGCTGTCTCCATGCAGGCGTGATCCTTGGTCGATCCTCTCGACGATCAAGCACCAAGGCAATCCGTGTGCCCGATCTCGGCGCACCGCCAAAGCAAGCGGCCCGGCCGGCTTGGCAGCCGACCGGGCCGGCGTTTTCCTCAAAGGGATCAGTAGCGACGGTCGTAGCGGTTGGGGATGCCGTCGCCATCGCGGTCGTGACGACGGTTGTCGAAGCGGTCGCGTTGGTTCGGAATGCCGTCGCCATCCATGTCCCAGCGCGGGTTGTACAGGCGGTCGCGCTGATTGGGGATGCCGTCGCCGTCGCGGTCCCAGCGGGTCGGCTCGCGGTAGCCACCGTAGTACACAGGCACCGGATGGACCACCGGCACCGGGCGCACAACGGGCACCGGATGCACCACCACCGGCACCGGCCGGATGAAGGCCGGGACGGGGAACACGGGGCCGTGCGATCCGATGGTCACCGACCAAGCGACGTCGGCGGCCTGCGCGGCTCCCATACCCAACACGCCCGTCAGGGCCAGGGCGGCGGTGGCGAGAAGTCGGGTCTTGTTCATGCGTTGCTCCTGTTGTCACGACCTAGCCGGTCGCCTCCCTTCAACGAAGCCCACCGGCGGCCCGATCACCGGGCAACGTCAACGCTGCGTAAAGCTGCGTGAAGCGCCGATGCGTGCTGTTACGACTCGGCGGCGGGCGGCACGGCGGGCTTCAGCGGCGTGAGCAGCCACAGCGTGAGGAACGTGAACAGCGAGACCATCACAGCCACGTCGTAGGCACCCAACCCAACCGCGGCACCGGTGGCGCCGGTGGCCCACAGGCTGGCCGCCGTCGCCGTCCCGTGCACCGAGCCGCCGCCCTTCAGGATGGCGCCGCCGCCGATGAAGCCCATGCCGGTCATCAGCCCCTCGATGATGCGAGCCGTGCCTTCGGGGTGGCCTTGCAGCACGAGTTCGGTGGCCTGCACGACGCCGCAGCTCGCGATCGCCACCAGCGGGAACGTGCGCAGCCCGGCGCTGCGTTCGCTCTTCTCGCGATTCCAGCCGATCGGCAACGCCAGCAGATAGGCGATCGTCAGTGCAATCAAGTGGGGGAGGACGCGAAACTCGCCGGCGGAGTCGAGCAGCGTGAACACCTCGATCCCGCGCGGTTCAAGCGTCGACGCGGATCAGCGCGATGCCGCTGCGCGGATCGCACACGCGCTTCAAGTAGTCGGGCGACTCGGTCAGCAAGACCTCGAGCGTCGGCCGCACTCGGGCATCGAGCAGATGCCCGCCCACCGTGCTGCCATCGCGGCGGCCGAGCACCGCGTGTGCGTGCACCTTGGGCTGGTTGCCGTCGAGTGCGATGTCGCCGACCAACGAGACCACCTCGACCTGCTCGTGGACCGGGATGCGCTCGTAGTCCTTGGCGTTCCAGTCGAAGTAGCCGAGCGTGGCGCGTTCGAACGCGCCGATCGCGGTGAAACGGCTCGCCTTCAGGTTGTGCTCCGCCGCAAAGCCCTGCAGCGTGGCCATCACCTCGTCGCCCTGTTCGAAGATGAGCGCGATGGTGCGCTCGGGCGCGTCATTGAGAACCTTGGCTTTCATCTTGCGTGCGTCAGTCGTGACCGCTCAGCAGTTGCAGCCAGCCTTGCACCGCCTGCACCGGCTCGAGCAGTCCACTGCGCGGGTCGGCGAAGAGCTCATCGGTGATGTCGCGCAGGCGGCGCGGGTCGGCGTCGGGCCATTCGGCTTGCAGTCGTCGCGTGGCCGCTTCGATCCACTGCGCATACGGCAGCGCATCGATGCAAACCTGCGGCATGTGCGCGCTGCCGAGCTCCGTTCGGAGTGCGATGATGTCGAGCATGCTGGGTTCGTGTTCTGCGAGAGCCACACGGTACGGGTCGCGCGCGATGCGCACGATCGTCCGGCGCCGCGTTGCGCTGTAGGACGAGAACACCCGCCGCCAACCGGGAAAGGTGCGCCGGTCAGTTCGAGCTGTGACGGTGTCCTGGGCCGGCGCTGCGGTAGTGGTCGGCCAGCACGTCGCGGCCCCAATCCCCGTCGAAGTCGCGCCACACCGAGTGCACGTGGTTGCCGCCGGAGTTGTCGAACTCGATCAGGAAGGCGGCCCCCTGAACGCGAAAGTAGAACGGCTGGTTCGGTTCGCTGGCTCCGGCCCAGCCGAAGCGCAGCGTCTGCAGGCCATCGTTGGCGCGAACGCGGGCCAACCGAGCCTGCACGAGCTCGGGCTTCAGGTGCTCGGCAAACGCGGTGATCAACGACAACAGCTGCGCCTGTTGTGCCGACGACAGCGACGCGAAATCGAATGCCTTGCGGCTGCGGTGCGGCGGCGCGCTCGGCGTTGCGCGTGACGATGTCACCGTAAGGCCGGGTATCGAAGATCGCATGGCTGCGTTGCTGCGGCGACAGCGACGACAGCAGCGCACGGGCCAGGTCTTCCTCGCGGCCGAGCACGCGCGTTCCCGCGCGCACGGCCTGGCCGAAGTCGCGCGGCACGCGCGCGGGATTGGCGCCGAAGAACTGCGGCAGCGTGGCGACGTAGCGGTCGCCCTGCAGCGTCCAGTGCAGCGACAGGTGATGGCCTTCGATGCGCCAGCCCCAGGCCTTGTCGTTGGCACCCGGCTCGCCGTAGAGCGCGACCGCGTAGTTCTCGGGATCGCGTTGCAGGCCGAACGTCTCGAGCTCGCGCAAAGCGATCTCCAGCGCCATCACGGCGCGCACCTTGTCCAATCCGCTTTCGTTCAGGGCCGAACGCAGCAGCTCGGTGGTGGCGGTGCGCTGCGCACCGGACATCTCCTTCCACGCGAGGCCGGCGCGCCGGCGCGGCGTGTAGTGCCAATCGCTGCGTGCTTCGAGCGTGAAAGGCTGCATCAGGGCGGCGCGCTGCGCGGGCGGTGTGGCATCGCGCAGCCGCAGCGCTGCCGCCGACGCGGTGAGCGGCTGCGCAGAGGCCGGAACCACCATGGCCACCAAGGCGCCCAGCGCTGCCACACGGCACAGACCGTGCCGCGCGCAACGGGTCGGCGGACGCAGCGGTGCACAGTTCATCGCGGCATTGTCATCCAGCGGCGGCGCTGCCCGGCCGCCGTTGCGGCCCGTCGCGTCAGGGCGCGACTTCGGAGCGCTTGACCTCGAGGATCTCTTCCTTGCGCGCGGCCATCTTCGGCACCATCGCCTGCAGGTCGAGAGCCGTCTTGCGCACCTGCGGGAACAGCTCGGCCTCTTCTTGCGCCACGTGCCGCTCGATGGCCTCGCGCAACAGGTGCACGCGGGTGTTGAACAGCGCGTCGCTCGCCGATGCGTCGACCAGTTGTGCGATCAGTTCCTTGGCGCGCGCATGGTCCTCGATGGCGTGATCGAGCAGCCGCGCCTCCGCGATGGCCTGCCGTGCCGCCGGGTAGAACAGCTCCTCCTCGATCATCGTGTGTGCAGTCAACACGGCGCACAGGTTCTCGATCAAGGACTGTCGGCTGTCGGCGTCGGCGTGCATCGAGCACAACTCGTCGAAGCGGTCGAAGAGCTGCCGGGCTTCGGCATGGTCGGCCGTCAGCATCATGATGGCGTCTGTCAGCGGCGCGGCACGGGGCGTGCTGGCGGACGGTGCGCGGGTTGCGGCCATGTCGTACTCCTTGGCGATTCGCAGCCTGGCAACGAGCAATGCACGTGCCGTGGCGGGTCGCCCACAGGTGCGTCGCTTGCTGTGATCGTGATGTGGATCGTGACAACCCCGCAACAGGAGACCGCATGAGCACCAAGTCCAAGGCTCCCAAGACCCGCCCGATGCCGCCAGATCAGCAGCGCGACGAACTGCTCGACGCCCAGCGAGCGGCCAACCGCGACGAGCCGCGCAACTTCAAACAAGACGCGCTCGACGACAAGGTCGTCAGCGTCGAACCCGACGGCACGGGCCCGACCCCGACCGAGACCTTCGATCCCGCGCAAGACCGGCAACGCGGCTCCGGAGGTGGTTCTGGCAAACCCGATCCGCGCTCGCGCTGACGCTTGCGCGCACACCGCGCGCAAGTTTTGCCGACAAGCCCGCCGGGCCGGGGTCCACGGCGCAGGTAAGCTTCGCGCCCATGCATGAAGCGTGGCGCCATCTGCTTCAGCGCCTGCCGCGCGCGGTGGCTGCGTCGACGCTGGCCGTCGCGTGCAGCTTGCTGCTGCTGGCGCAGTCGCCGGCGTCCGCCGAATTCCGTCGCGGCCGCCTGGGCTTCACGGTGTACGTGGAGGTCGATGGGTCGTACGCCAAGCCGATCCTGAAGTCGGTGCACGTGCAGGAGATCGAGCCCGGGTCTCCGGCCGAAGCGGGCGGCCTGAAAGTGGACGACGAGATCGTGCAGGTCCAGGGCCAGCCGCTCGCCGGCGCCAACGCGCGCGACGTGGCCGCGATCGTGCAGGTGCCGCCGGGTGAGCGCCTGCGCCTCGTGGTGCGCGGCAGCGACGGTGCCGAGCGCCAGGTCACGATCGTGGCCGGTCCGCCGGTGAAGAAGCGTTGAACCCCGCTGATTCACCGTCGGCACGGCCGTGAATCAGCCCACAACGCCATCGCACAATCGATTGCCAGCACGGTCGAGGTGCCGCGCGGCAACCCGTCCAACGCCGAGCCGATGCCGATCACGCGCCGCCGCGCCCTCGCCGGTGTCGGCGCGCTGTTGGCGAGCGCGTCGCATGGGCAAGCCAGCGTCGAAGTGTTCGATGGTTTCGCCGGCACTCGCGTGCGCTTCGCCGATGTCGATGCCGGCCGTGCGTTGTTGATGGCAGACGACGAATGGATGCGCGCCACCAGCGAATTCCAGCGCCGCGCGGTGATGGGCAGTGCCACGCCGGTCACGCTGGATGCGTTCCGTCGTTGGAACGGCGATTCCGTGACCCCATGGTCCGACGAGCTGCGCGCACGCTGGCGCCGTGCCCTCGAACGATTGGCGCCGTCGTTCGGCAGCTTGCGCATCCCGCTCCCCGCCGAGGTGCTGTTGATCGCCAGCAACGGGCAGGAATCGGCGCGCGCGCCCTACACGCGCGCGCACGGCGTGGTGCTGCCCGGGCCCGCGGTGAGCCCGGGCTACAGCGACCCGATGTTGATGGCGCACGAGCTGTGGCACGTGGCCGCGCGCCATGTGCCCGCGCTGGCCACGCGGCTGTATGCCGAGATCGGCTTCGAGCCGATCGCCGAGTTGCAGTTTCCGGCGCAGTGGGCCGGCGTGCGCATCGCCAACCCGGACGCGCCATCCAACCGGCATGCCATGCGCCTGGCCATCGAGGGCCGCAGCGCCTGGGTGACGCCGGTGCTGGTCGCCACGCGCACCGAGTTGCAGCCCGACGAAACATTCTTCAGCGTGATGGAGCCGCGTTTGCTCGAGGTCGTGCCGGGTGCCAACGGCGCGCCCAGCCGTGCCGCACAACGACAGGACGGACAACCCCTGTGGCACCCGTTGGACGGGCCGCACGAGTACCTGCGCCGGCTCGGCGGCAACACCGGCTACGTGATCCATCAGGAGGAAACGATGGCCGACAACGTTGCACTGCTGGTCACCGCACAGCGCGCGCGCAACCCGGAATTGCTGGCGCGCATCAAGGCGGCACTGGAAGCGCCGCGATAGCGATCGCAGCGCGGCCGGCGCTGGCTATGATGCGGCGCCGATGACCCTGACTCGATTGATCACGCTGAGCAGCGCCGTGCTGGCGGTTGCGCTCGCCTTCGTGCTCAACCCCACCGCGCAGAAGCACCGCGAGGCGATCCGCGCCGCGGTGAGCGACCGCAGCCCCGTGGCCGGTGCGCTCGGGCTGGGCGCGCTGACCGCCTTCACCAGCACCTACGAGTCCTGGGGCGTGTGCTCGTTCATGACGGTGAACCGTCGCACGGTCTCGGTCGGCGCGTTCGGCATCGTGCACGTGCGCAGCGCGGTGCTGCCCGAGCAGTGAGGTGCGGTTTGCTTTGGCGCGCCAGTCCATGATGGCTCCGGACTCATCCGATGGCTTGGCGCCGGCGCACGACGCGCCGGTCGCCTACATGCAGCGCACGCGCAGCTACTATCAGGCGCTCGGCTATGGCGCGCCGTACGAGTGGGCGCACTTTGCCAACGTGCCGTTCCAGCCGCTGGTGAAGCCGTTGGCCACCTGCCGTGTGGGCCTGGTGACCACCGCGGCCCCTTACCAGCCCGACCGGGGTGATCAAGGTCCCGGCGCGCGGTACAACGCGGCCGCCAAGTTCTACAGCGTGTACTCGGGCGACACGTCGGTCGACCCCGACCTGCGCATCGCCCACGTGGCGATCGACCGCAAGCACACCAGCGCCGAGGACCAGGGCAGTTACTTCCCGCTGGCGGCGTTGCGTCGCAGCGCACACGCCGGGCGCATCGGCGCGCTGGCGGCACGCTTTCACGGCCTGCCCACCAACCGCAGCCAGCGCGCGACGCTGGACATCGATGTGCCCGAGCTGGTGGCGCGCTGCCGCGCCGATGCAGTGGACGCGGTGCTGCTGGTTCCCAACTGCCCGGTGTGCCATCAGAGCGTGAGCCTGGCGGCGCGCGCGCTCGAGAGCGCGGGCATCGCCACCGTGGTGATGGGTTGCGCCAAGGACATCGTCGAGCACGTGGGCGTGCCGCGGCTGTTGTTCTCGGACTTCCCGCTCGGCAACGCGGCGGGGCGCCCGCGTGACGTCGCCTCGCAGGACCTCACGCTGGAGCTGGCGCTGCGCGTGCTGCAGGCCGCGCCGGCGGCGCGCACGACGGTGCAATCGCCGCTGCGCTGGAGCGACGACCCGGATTGGAAGCTCGACTACTGCAACATCGAGCGGCTGTCGTCCCAAGAGATCCAGCGCCTGCGCGCCGAGTTCGATGCCGGCAAGGCATTGGCGAAGACGGCCCGTGACAGCGCTGGCGTTGAACGTGTGGGCGAGAATCGCGGCCGGTGAGGGCGCGGTGCAGCCGAGGAGCAAATAGCATGTCGCAACCGCAGATTCAGTTGGTGTTCAGCAGCGACGACCAGGCGTGGATCCGGCGCGAGCAGATCGCCGTGCCCAAGTTCTGGCAAGGCCACGCGGTGGCGCCGCTGGTGGGCGACGTGCTGCGCTTCGGCGGCCGGCAGTTCGTGATCGAGGCGCGCGTCTGGGAGCACGAAGCGGGCCAGCCGCTGCTGCGCCTGTTCGTGAGCAACGCGCGCGCCGAAAGCGACACCTCGCTCGGCTCGCTGGCTTGATGGTTCGGTCGGCAGTGGAGGGCGTGTCGATGTTCGATCTGAAGGGCCGGGTGGCCATCGTCACCGGCGGCAACGGCGGCATCGGCTTCGGCATGGCCAAGGGCCTGGCCAAGGCGGGCGCGCGTGTCGTGGTGGCGGCGCGCAACGAGGAGAAGTCGAGCGCCGCGGTGCGCGACCTGAAGGCGCTGGGCTCCGACGCCTTTGCGCTCGCGGTCGACGTGACCGACGAAGCCGCCGTGCAAGCGATGGCCGATGAGACCGTGCGGCGCTGCGGCCGGTTGGACATCCTGGTGAACAACGCCGGCATCAACATCCGCAAGCCGGCGCACGAGATGCCGCTGGACGACTGGAAGCAGGTGATCGACACCAACCTGACCAGCGTTTTCGTCTGCGCCCGCGCCGTCTACCCGCACATGAAGCGCGGGGGTGGCGGCAAGATCATCAACATCGGCTCGATGTTGTCGATCTTCGGAGCCTCGTTCGCGCCGGCCTATGGCGCGAGCAAGGGTGGCCTCGTGCAGCTCACCAAGTCGCTGGCGGTGACCTGGGCGCCCGAGCGCATCCAGGTCAACGCCATCCTGCCCGGCTGGATCGACACCGACCTGACGCAGCGGGCGCGCCAGCAGCTGGAGGGCTTGAACGAGCGCGTGTTGGCGCGCACGCCGGCCGGGCGCTGGGGTGCGATCGACGATTTCGCGGGCATTGCCGTGTTCCTGTCGAGCGCGGCATCGGACTTCGTCACCGGCACCGCGATCCCCGTGGACGGCGGCTACTCCACGCAACTCTGATGGCGGCGCTGTGGAGGCGGCCGGGGGCGGTCGAGATCCCGTCGCGCATCCACTCATGAACGTGTTCATCGCCGGCGGCAGCGGCGTGATCGGCCAGCACCTGGTGCCGCGCCTGGTGCGTGCCGGCCACCGCGTGACCGCGTTGACGCGCAGCGACGACGGCGAGGCGCGTTTGCAGGCGATGGGTGCGCACGCGGTGCGCGGCGACGTGTTCGAACGTTCGTGGCTCGATGCCTGCGTGGCCCGGGCGCAGCCCGACGTGGTGTTGCACCAGCTCACCGCGTTCGGCACCACCGATGGCGACCCGCTGCAGGCCACGATCCGCGTGCGCACCGAGGGCACGCGCAACCTCGTGGCCGCGGCGCGCAAGGCCGGCGCACGGCGCTTCGTCGCGCAAAGCATCGCCTTCGTCTGCGCGCCCGGTGACGGCCTTGCCGACGAGAGCACGCCGCTGCATCTTCGATGCGCCAACGGCGATGCGGCCGCTGGTCGACTCGATCGCGGTGCTCGAGGGCGAGACGCTGGCGGCCGAAGGGCTCGCGGGCACCGTGTTGCGCTACGGCTGGTTCTACGGCGCGGGCACCAACCACCACCCCGACGGGGCCACGGCACGCTCCATCCGCAAGGGCCGCGCGCCGCTGGTGGGCGAGGGCGCCGGCGTGTATTCATTCATCGGCGCTGCCCGATGCCGCCGCGGCGACGATGGCGGCGCTCGAACGCGAGGCGCTCGGTGTGTTCCATGTCGTTGACGACACGCCGGTGGCGCTGCGCGACTGGCTGCCGTTCGTGGCGAATCGCCTGATGGCACCGGCACCGCCGGTGCTCGACGTGGCCACGGCGCGCGAGCGCTATGGCGACACGCTGGTGCACTTCATGCACGAGCAGCGCGGCGCCAGCAACGCCAAGGCGAAGCGCGAACTCGGTTGGGCGCCGCAGCAGCCGTCTTGGCGCGCGGCCTTCGAGGCGCTGTATCCGCAGGCCTGACGCTACTCGTCGATCAACACCCGGGTGCCGAGCGCCAGCTGGTCGAACAGCTCGATCACGTCGGCGTTGCGCATCCGGATGCAGCCATGCGAGTGCGGCACGCCCATCGGTTCGTCGTCGGGCGTGCCGTGGATGTAGATGTAGCGCGAGAACGTGTCGACGTCGCCGCCCCGATTGCGCCCGTCTTCGAGGCCCGCCAGCCAGACGATGCGCGTGAGGATCCAGTCGCGCGCCGGTTGTTCTGCGTGCAGCGCCGGGGTGCAGATCTCGCCGGTGAACTGCCGGCCGACGAACACCGCGCCGCAGGGCGCCGCGTCGCCGATCAGCGCCGCCACTTCGTGCGCGCCGCGCGGCGTTTGTTCGCTGCCGATGCGCTCGCCCGCGCCGTTCAGGCCGGTGGACACCGGATAGATCCGCTGGCAGATGTCACCTTCGCGCAGCTCGAGCTGCTGTGCGGCCAGGCTGATGCGGATCCATCGTTCTTGCATGCCAGGCGCAGCATAGCGGCACGAGCTGCAAGCGACCCTCGGCACGACCGGGCCTTGGGGCGCGCCGACCGGGTGCAAGGCGATCGCCACCTATGCTGAACCGACTGACATGGGGAGCGTGATGATCCTCGACCACATCGGCTTCAACGTGAGCGACTTCGACCGCAGCAAGGCGTTCTATCTGCGCGCGCTCGAGCCGCTGGGCATCGGCATTGCGCTGGATGGCGAAGGCTGGGCGATGTTCGGCAAGGACGGCAAGGGCCAGTTCTGGATCGGTTCGTTCGGCCCGCCGCCCGGGCGGATCCACGTCGCATTCGCGGCCGACAGCCGTGCGCAGGTGCGCGCTTTCCATGCGGCCGCGCTGGCCGCCGGGGCCACTGACAACGGCACACCCGGCATCCGCGCGCAGTACCACCCTCACTACTACGGCGCGTTCGTCATCGCGCCCGATGGGCACAACGTGGAAGCGGTGTGCCACCAACCGGAGCACTGATCGCATGGCATCTCGTCGACGCAACCCTTCGCAGCGGCTGGCCGCGCAATCGGTCGAACTGGCTTGGGCGGCGCCGCAGGTGGTGGCGCACCGCCTGACGCGCATGGCCAACGCCGGCTCGCAGCCGTCGGCGCGCGACCGACACGAGTTCGCGCGCATGGGGCACGAGAAAGTGCTGGCGTTCGCCCAATCGGGCATGGCGTTCTGGATGCAGATGCTGCGCCAGCAGATGCAGTGGTCGCAGTCGCTGCTGACGATGGGTTGGGCGATGGCGCTCGGCGCGCGGCCGCGCGGGCCGTCGTCGCGCGCGGCGGGCGACGCGGCCGCCCGTCTGCTGGCCGCCGGTCTGGCGCCGCTGCACGTTACAGCTGTAGCGAACGCCAGGCGCTTGAACGGTCGGTCGAGCCGCAAAATGCGGCGACCGTGACGCACATCGCCATCCTCACCTTCGACGGCTTCAACGAGCTCGATTCGATCGTTGCACTGGGCATCCTCAGCCGCGTGCGCAAGACCGACTGGCGTGTCTCGCTGGCGTGCCCCGCGCCGACCGTGACGTCGATGAACGGCGTGACGGTGCAGGCGCAGGCGACGCTGGCCGACGCGAGCGCCGCCGATGCCGTGATCGTCGGCAGCGGCGTCAAGACACGCGACCTCGCCAACGATGCGGCGCTCATGGGCCAGCTGCGGCTGAACCCGGCGCGCCAGTTGATCGCTGCCCAATGCTCCGGCACGCTGCTGCTGGCCAAGCTCGGCCTGCTCGGCTCGCTGCCGGCCTGCACCGACCTCACGACCAAACCCTGGGTGCAGGAGGCGGGCGTCGAGGTGCTCAACCAGCCGTTCGTCGCGCACGGCAACGTGGCCACCGCCGGCGGCTGCCTTGCGTCGCAATACTTGGCGGCCTGGCTGCTGGCGCGCCTGCTCGGCCGCGAAGCGGCCGCTGCTGCGCTGCACTACGTGGCCCCGGTCGGCGAAAAAGACGCCTATGTGTCACGCGCGATGGCGCACGTGGCGCCGCACCTGTAGCCATCCCTTTTGGCCGCCAGGATGCGCGGGTGCCCATGGCACTCGGGCGCCGACATGCGCTCTAATGCCGGTGCGGTGACCAGGAGTCGACCATGACGTGGTGTCGAATCGGGATGTTCGCTGCTGCGCTGATGTGCAGCCTGCCAAGCCAAGCCGAATCGTTGCGCTGCACCGGCGGCATTGCCGCCGAAGGCGACTCCCGCCTGTCGGTCTCCTACAAGTGCGGCCAGCCGCTGTTGAGGGAGACTTTTTGTGCGCCTGTGTTCTACAGCCAGACTCTGTATCTCGTGCCCGAGCCTTTCGCCAGCGCCTACGTGCCCTGCATCCACACAGACGACTGGCTGTACGACCGCGGGCCTGGCAACCTGATGGCCACCGTGCGCTTCCGCTCGGGCATCGTGCAGTCGATCATCTACGGACGCGAGCCGCGCTGAAAGGCCATCCGTGGCGATTGGCTGGCTGAGCGTCTTGAAGAGCGTGCCGTGGTCCGATGTGATCAGCAACGCCCCGGTGGTCGTCGACGGCGCGAAGAAGCTGTGGGGCACGGTGTCGCGCCAGCCGGTGCGGCAGGCGCCCAGTACGCCGGCGCACAGCCCCGCGCAGCAGCCGCTGGAGGGCCGCATCGGCGCGCTCGAAGCGACATTGGCCGAACAACATGCGCAGCTGGTCGCCTCATCCGAATTGATCAAGGCGCTCGCCGACCAGAACGCGCAGTTGATCAGCCGCATCGACACGCACCGCAGGGCGATGCTGTGGCTCGCGCTGGCCGCGGCCTTGGCCACGCTCGCCGGCGCGTCGGGACTCTGGCTGCATTTCGCGCGCTGACCCGGCTCGCTGCAGCTGGGGCGCCGTCGAGCCGCGAAGGATGAAGAGGTCCGAAAACGGCGCGCCGCCGTGTCCGCATGCGGCTAGTCTGGAGCCTGCTGCACACAGGAGAGCGCCATGGCATCGATTCGCCGCGAAGTGAACGTGTCGGTGGCTGCCGACGACGCGTGGGATGCCATCCGCGACGTCGGCGCGCTGCACACGCGACTGGTGAAAGGCTTCGTCACCGATTGCCGGATGGACGGCAGTGACGCGCGGGTCGTCACCTTTGCCAATGGCATCGTGGCGCGCGAGCTGATCGTCGATGTCAACGAGCAGGATCGCCGCGTGGCGTGGTCGGCGGTCGGCGGCCGGTTGTCGCACCACAACGCCTCGGTGCAGGTGTTCACCGACGGCGAGGGCCGCTGCCGCCTGGTGTGGATCGCCGACCTGCTGCCGCATGACATGGCGCCAGCGATCGCGACGATGATCGATCACGGCATGAGCGCGATGCGCCGCACGCTCGAAGGCGCCGCCTGAGCCTGCGATACTTCCGCTCCCCGTTTCATGGAGCGCACCATGCCGGCTGGTCAACGTGTGGTCCAGGTCTGTCTCTTTCTCGTGGCCGCGATTGCGTTGTTCGGCGGCTCGGTGCAGCTGCTGCTCGGGCAGCCCGACACCACGCCGCGCCTGGACAACGTGCACCGCTTCATGGCCGGCGTGTACCTGTCGATGGGCTTCATCTGCCTGTGGGCCGGCATCACCGTGCGCCAGCACACCACGTTGATCCTGTTAATCGCGCTGGCCGTGCTCATGGCCGCCGTGGGCCGCCTGGTCTCGATGGCGGTGGTGGGGCTGCCGCAGCCGCATGCCGTGTGGTTGGCCTATCTCGGCAGCGAGCTGATCGTGCCGGTGGCCATGTTATGGGGCTACTTCGGCTCGCGCCGCAGCGTGGCGCTGGGAGCGGCGCATGCATGACGTGAGCTGGTGGCTGTTCATCGTGGCGTCGATCGTGCTGATCGTGACGCCGGGCCAGGACATGATCCTGGTGATGTCGCGCTCGATCGCGCAAGGTTCGGCCGCCGGCGTGGCCACCGCGGCCGGCGTCAGCGTCGGGCTGGTCGGCCACACGCTGCTGGCCACGTTGGGGCTGGGCGCGATCCTGCGCACCTCGGAGTGGCTGTTCGTGCTGCTCAAGCTGGGCGGGCGCGGCCTACCTGGTCTATCTGGGGCTGCAACTGCTGCGCACGCGCTCGCATCAGTTCGCCAGCGCGTGCGGCGCACCGCGTTCGTTGATGCGTTTGTTCGCCGATGGCGCGCTGTCCAACGTGTCGAACCCGAAGATCGCGATCTTCTATTTCGCATTCCTGCCGCAGTTCGTCGCACCCAACGCATCGCATCCCACGCTCGCGGTGTTCATGCTCGGCCTGGTGTTCGCCGCGCTCACGTTCGTCGTCAAAGGTCCGGTCGGCCTCGCTGCGGGCCGGCTGTCGGGCTGGTTGCGCCGACGGCCCGATGCGCTGAAGTGGCTGTATCGCACCAGCGGCGCGGTGCTGATCGGCCTGGGCCTGAAGCTGGCGTTCGAGCGGCGCGCCTGATCGGCAATATTGGAGGCCTGTCATGTCCACCATCGAATCCCGCCTCGCGGCGCTCGGCCTGCAACTGCCGGCGCCGATCCGGCTGCCGGCGGGCGTGAAGTTTCCGTTTCAGTTCGTGCGCATCGCGGGCACGCGCGCATTCATTTCAGGCCACGGGCCGCAGAACGCCGACGGGTCGCTCGCGCAGCCGCTCGGCAAGCTGGGTCGGGAGCTGACCGTGGAGCAGGGTTACAGCCAAGCACGCACCGTTGCGCTCACGATCTTGGGTAGTCTTCAGCGTGCGTTGGGCGACCTCGACCGCGTGCGCCAGTGGAATCGCGTGTTCGGCATGGTCAACTCCGCGCCCGGCTTCAACAAGCAGCCGGCGGTGATCAACGGGTTCTCCGATCTGATCCTCGAGCTCTATGGCCCTGAAGCAGGAGGCCATGCGCGCAGCGCGGTCGGCATGGCCGAGCTGCCGTTCGACATCCCGGTGGAGATCGAGGCCGAGGTCGATCTGCACGACTGAGAAGGCATTGCCGTCATGTGCCGCAACATCAAGACCTTGTTCAATTTCGAGCCGCCGGCCACCGAGCTGGAGATCCGCGACGCGTCGCTGCAGTTCGTGCGCAAGCTGAGCGGCTTCACCGTGCCGTCCAAGGCCAACGAGGCGGCGTTCGAAGCCACCGTGCAGAAGGTGGCCGATGCCGCACGTGAGTTGATCGGCGCGATGGTCACGCAGGCGCCGGCACGCAACCGCGACACCGAAGCCGCCAAGGCGCGCGAACGTTCGATCGCGCGCTTCGGCGCGCGGTAGATGTGCCACGGCTCCGGTGCGCGGTTGGGCCACGCGCTTCGGCGGGCGTCAGCTGGGCCGCGTTTCGGCGCGCTTTGGAGGAGGGCATTTGCATGCTGTTCATGGTGATCGAGCGTTTCCGCGACAACGACATGGTGCCGATCTACGAGCGCGTGCGCGACAAGGGTCGTTCGTTGCCGGACGGGCTGAAGTACGTCGACAGCTGGGTCGAACCCAACTTCTCGCGCTGCTTCCAGTTGATGGAGTGCGACGATGCGCGCCTGCTGCAGGAGTGGGTGCTGCGCCTGCGCGGCTCGGGCGTCAGCTTCGAGTTCATTCCGGTGGTCAGCAGCGCGCAGACGCGCGAAGTCGTAGCGCCTCACCTGAAGGGCGCGTGATGGCCGAGTGGCTGCTGCACCACTACGCGGCCTCGCCGTATGCCGAGAAGGCGCGCTTGCTGCTGGGACACAAGCGGCTCGCATGGGGCTCGATCGACGTGCCGATGGTGCCGCCGCGGCCGGTGCTGCAGCAACTGCTCGGCGGGTTCCGCCGCATCCCCGTACTGCAATACGGCGCCGACCTCTTCTGCGACACCCGGCTGCTGCCCGACATGCTCGACAGCGTGCATCCCGAGCGGCCTCTGATGCCAGCGCACGCAAGGGCGTTGTCCACGCTGATCGCGCAATGGGCCGAGCCGCGCGTGTTCCTGGCGATGGGGCCGGTGCGCTTTCAGAGCCGCGACGATCTGCAAGCCCTGCAGCGCGCCGGCATCCATCCTGGTGACTTTCTGCGCGACCGCGCGCCGTTCATGGCGCCCGCGGTCGACACGCAACGATCGGGCACCGTGCGCGACAGCGCGCGCGACCACGTGCTGTCGTACCTGGGTGTGTTGCAGGGCCTGCTCAGCGAGCGCGCCTTTCTGTGTGGCGATGAACCCTGCGCCGCCGACTTCTCGGCCTACCACACGGTCTGGTGGTTGCGCGCCCAGCCGCGGCGTGAAGCGCTGCTGTCGCACTTCACGGCGCTGGGCGCTTGGGCCGACCGCATGGCTCTCATCGGGCATGGCGACGCGCCACCTCGCACTGCCGACGATGCCTTGCAGGCCGTGCGCGCTGCGCAGGGCGGCGCTGCTTGGACGCCACCATGGCCCATGGTCGACGACACACGGTTGCGTCGCGCGGTGAGCGTGGTGCCCGACGACTACGGCCGCGATCCCGTCACCGGTGTGCTCAGCGCCGTGTCGGATCGCCATGTGACCGTGACGCGCGAGGTACCCGGTTTGGGCACCGTGCGCGTGCACTTCCCGAAGGTCAACTACGAGGTCGTGGCGATCGATGCCGCATGATCAACATCGTCATTGGGGACTCACACACCATGAGCGTTGAAATCGAGCCGTTGCAACCCGCGGACCGCGCGGCGTGGGAGGTGCTGGCGCGCAGCTACAAGGCCTTCTACAACACGCCGACCAGCGACGCCGAGTACGACACGGCTTGGCACCGCCTGCTGGCCCGCGATGGCGTGTTCGGACTCGCCGGTTGGGTGAATGGGCAACTGGTCGGCATCGCGCACTACCTGTTCCACACGTCGACCTGGGCGCCGAGCAACTGCTACCTGCAGGACCTGTTCACGTTGCAGGCGGCGCGCGGCCAAGGCGTGGCGCGCGCGCTGATCGAGGCGGTGGCGCGCGAGGCGCGCGAGCGCAAGGCGGCGCGGTACTACTGGCTGACGCAAGAGCACAACGCCGTGGCGCGTGTGCTGTACAACAAGGTTGGCAAGCACCAGGGCTTCATTCGCTACGACTACCCGCTGTAAGCCCATGGCTCAGCCCCTGCACATCGGCATCGTGGCGTGCTCCGCCGAAGGGGCCGCGCTTTGCTACCGCACGATCTGCACCGAGGCGGCCGCGCTGCTCGATCGACCGCATGCCCATCCCGAGGTGTCGATGCACACGCCCTCGCTGGCCGACTACGTGGCCTGCCTCGATCACAACGACTGGAGCGGCGTGGCCGAGCTGATGCTGGGCTCGGCGCAAAAGCTGGCAGCAATCGGCGCCGACTTTCTGATCTGCCCCGACAACACGATCCACGAGGCATTGCCGCGGGTGCTGCCCCGTTCGCCACGACCATGGCTGCACATCGCCGAAGTCGTGGCGGCCGAAGCGCAACAGCGCGGCTTCAAGCGGCTGGCCGTCACCGGCACGCGGTGGCTGGTGAACAGCGGCGTGTACCCCGCGGCGCTCGAGCAGCGTGGCCTGCAGTGGCAGCGGCCAAACGATGCCGATCGCGACGAGATGGCCCGCATCATCATGGACGAGCTGGTCTACGGCAGGTTCGCGCCGTCCTCGGTGACCACCTTTCAGCGGGTGATCGATGGCTTCAAGCGCGACGGCTGCGATGCCGTCGTGCTCGGCTGCACCGAGATCCCGTTGATCATCGACGACAGCAACTCGTCGCTGCCCACGCTGGACTCGACGCGGCTGCTGGCGCGCGCCGCGCTGCGCAAGGCGATCGGCCCGCGCGTCTGAAACTTCGAGAGATCCCATGCCCACCGCCCAGACTCTCGAGCGATTCATCGCCCGCGTCGAATCCAACGCCCACGTCGAGGCGATCGAAGAGTTCTACACCGAGGGCGCAACGATGCGCGAGAACATGGCCGCGCCGCGCGTCGGCCGCGCCACGCTGATGGCGCAGGAACGCGCCACCCTGTCGCGCGTGCGTTCGGTGCAGTCACGCTGCGTGCGGCCGGTGCTGGTGGATGGCGATACCGTGGTGGTGCGCTGGATCTTTCGCTTCGAGGCGCCCGACGGCCGCGTGCGCGAGCTCGAAGAGCTGGCGTGGCAGCGCTGGGACGGCGAGCGCATCGCCGAGGAGCAGTTTTTCTACGATCCCGCGCAGTTCGCCTGGCGCGACCCTGCCTGAACGCGCGTCGGCGCAGCAAACCGTTTGTTCGACGGTTGGCTGTGCTGCGGTGCAGCGTCGGCGGCGCGATCGCGCCAGAACCGCACCTGCGCCTGGTTCCACGGGGTGTTGCGGATGCACGCTTTGCGCGAGCAGGTGGTTGCGACCGTGATGGAGTTGTCGCCGCACCGTACCCATTCCCCGAAAACGAGGTTCCCGCTCGGCGCGAGCGCGCGGCATTATCGGCCCGTCGGTAAACGATTCACCGGCGAGGCTCGGCACACCGCCCTTTCGAGAACACCAGAGTGGGGACTGTCATGAAGAGACGCGACTTTCTCGGCAATGCCATCCAAGCGGCGGCCCTGTTGGGTTTGCCGTTGCTCAATTCGCGTGCGGTGGCCGCCGCCGAAGCGGCTCTCTCGGCGCGCCATGTCACGTTGGCCAGCTCGCTGGGCTTGACCGGCATCCTGGCCGGATCCGCGGCCGATATCTCGGCCGGCCTGCAGGCGGCGTTTCGCAGCGCCAACCGCGGTGGTGGTGTGCATGGCCGCGAAATCAAGTTGCTGCTGCTCGACGATGGCTACGTGCCGCAGCGCACCGGCGACAACGCCAAGGAGGTGCTGGCGGCCGGTTCGGCGTTGGCATTCTTGTCTGGGCAGGGCACGCCGAATCACGCGGCGATGCTGCCGATCACCGAAGCCGCGGGCATGCCCGTGGTCGGCCCGATCACCGGCGCGGATTCGTTGCGGCAGGAGAAATACCGCTACACCTTCCATGTGCGCGCCAGCTACCGCGACGAGACACGGCGTCTGGTGCAGCAGATGGTGGCCATGGGCCTGAAGGACATGGCCATCGTCTACCTCGACAACGCCTACGGCAAAGAGGTGCTGGTCTATGCCAACGATGCGCTGAAGGAACAGAACATCAAGAGCATCGGCACCTTCGCGCTCGACGTGGCCGGCAAGAACGGCGCCGAGCTGGCACAGAAGGTGGTCGATGCCAAGCCGGGTGCGGTGTACCTGATCACCACGGGCACGGCCAACACGTCGTTCATGATGCCGTTTCGCCAGCTCAAGCCGGGCCTGCCGGTGGCTGGCACGTCGGTATCGGTGGTCACGTCGGAGATCGACAAGCTGGGCGAGAAGCTCAACGGCTACGCGCAGGCGGCGGTGATTCCGTATGCGAAGAAGGAATCGCTGCAGGTCGTGCGCACCTATCAGGCCGACATGCTGGCCATCGACCAGGGCGCACGCATCGGCGGCTCCAGCTTCGAGGGTTGGATCAACGCGCAAGTGATGCTCGAGGGCATGCGCCGTGCCGGCAAGGATCTCACACGCGAGTCGTTGCGCACCGGCCTGTCCGGCATTCAGCGCTTCGACCTCGGCGGCTTCATGATCAATTACGCCCAGTCGCCATTCGTCGGCTCGCGCTACATCGACATGGCGATCTTCGGTGCCGGTGGCCGGCGCCTCTGAGTTCATCACGGCAGGGAGCGGCGCTTCGACGCTGCGAAGGGGAAGCAACAAGCGGCGCTCATGCGCCGCTTGTTCTTTGTCTACTGCAGCGGCTTCAGACCGCCGAGCAGCGTGGGAATCAGCTCGCTGACCGTCGGGTGCACGTGCATCGTGCGCCGCAGAGTCGTGTAGGGCTGACGCGCTGCCATCGTGTCGATCAAGGTGTGGATCACCTCGTCGGCGTTGAGTCCGAGCAACGCCGCGCCGAGGATCTGCTGAGACTGCGCATCGACCAGCACCTTCATGAAGCCCTGCGTTTCGCCGGCCTCGCGCGCGCGGCCGACACGCGTCATCTCCATGCGAGCGACGAGCGCCGGCCGGCCGCGTTCCCGCACTTCGCGTTCGGTGAGGCCCACGCGGCCGAGCGGCGGGTCGATGAAGAGCGCGTAGGTGGCGATGCGATCGCTCAGCAAGCGCTGCTCGTCGCGCAACAGGTTGCCGGCGACGATCTCGTAGTCGTTGTACGAGGTGTGCGTGAACGCGCCGCGGCCGTTGCAATCTCCCAGTGCCCAGACGCCGGCCACATTGGTTTCGAGCCGGTCGTTGACCGTGATGTAGCCGCGAGCGTCGGTGGCGATGCCGGCGCGATCCAGCCCCAGGTCGGCCGTGTTGGGCGTGCGGCCGGTGGCCAGCAGCAGGTGCGTGCCCAGCACGTCGGGTAGACCGCACGACGTGCGCACCGCAATGCGCCCATCGCGCGGCGACACGGCCAGGCATTGCGATGCGGTGCGCACGGCGATGCCTTCGGCCTCGAGGATCTTCTGAACCGCGGTCGACACCTCTTCGTCTTCGCGGGCGATCAGTCGTGGCGCCATCTCGACCACCGTCACCTGCGCGCCGAAGCGGCGGTACATCTGCGCGAACTCCAGGCCGATGTAGCTGCCGCCGATGACCACCAGATGTTCAGGCAGCGTGTCGAGCTCGAGGATGCCACGGTTGTCCAGCGTCGGCACGGCATCGATGCCTTCGATCGGCGGCCGCGCCGCTTCGCCGCCCACGTTGAGAAAGATCTTGGGCGCGCTCAGCCGTTGGCCATTGACTTCGACCGTGTGCGCATCGACGAAACGCGCAGCGCCGAGGATCAGCGTGAGCTGGTCGGTGCCGGCGATCCAGCGGTCGAGGCTTTGGCGCGACTGGTTCACCACGCCATCCTTGCGCGCCTTGACTGCCGCCATGTCGACACGAACACCGCCGTCGAGTTGCACGCCCCATTCGGCAGCGCGTCGCGCCACCTGCGCCGCACGCGCGCTGGCGACCAAGGTCTTGGTCGGGATGCAGCCCACGTTGACGCACGTGCCGCCCAGGCGCTCGCGTTCGATGAGCGCGGTGCGCATGCCTTTGTGTGCGCAGTCCACCGCGAGCGACGGGCCGGCCTGGCCGGCACCGATGACGATGGCATCGAAAGATTGCGAGTTCATGGCGCGCTCTCCAGGGCTCTTCGTCGACAGCGGCGAAGCGGCCTTACAGCATGGTGCCGAGTTCCCGCAACGACAAGCGGCCGACGTTCAGTCGGCCGCTCGACGCTCGGGGTGAAGCCCGCGCTACGGGAAAGTGAACAACACCGGCGGCAGTACCGCCGCTTTGGCGTCGATCGACTGGTTCTTCGTTACGCCGCCCGACGTGGCCTGCAGCGTGTACAGCCCGGCGGCGTTGTTGTCGGTGCCGAACGGCAGCGTGAGTGGGCGTCGGCCCATACGACACCCAAACCGGGGGCGCCAACGGCAGCGCCAGCGAGAAGCTGCCATCGAGATCGTCGGCCGCGACCCAGCCGACTTCGATCGGCGTGGGGGTCGGCGCGGTGGCCAGCGTCTGCACCGCGCGCACCGAGGCCGATGCCGGTGGTGTCGTGGTGACCGTGCCGGACACCACACGAGGTGCCGATGCGGCGGCTGGCGGCAGCAGCGGTGCCGAGGCGGCGCCCACGATCGTCGGTGCGGCGGCTGCGACCACGGGCACGCCGGTCACCGCAGCGGTGGCGCGTGTCGGGTTCGTCAGCACCAGGGTGTAGGAACCGACCGGCACCGGGTACAGCACGAACTTGCCGGTGATCGCGTCGGCCGGGGTGGCTTTCACCGGCTCGCTGCCGGATTGCACCGACACCATGGTCGCGGCAGCGATCGATGGATGCACATAACCTTCGATGCGACCGACGTTCGTGATGCGCGGGATCACCGCGATCACCGGCTTCAGGTTGTAGTGTCCCGAGTTGCCGCGCCGGACGATCGACTTGCAGGCGTCGAAGTCGAGCACCACGTCGGCGATCTGGTTCGGGCCGACATCGATGTCCACGTTGAGCTTGAGACCGGATTGCTGCGCGCTCGGCGTGGTCAGCGCGACTTCGCCACTGCCGGTGGGCACCACCGAATTGGCGAACGGTGCGCTGTTTCCATTGGCGGCCAGCAGGACACGCATCTGCGTGTAGCGGCCTGCGGGCAACGGCATCTCGCCGAGTTCTTCGAGCACGCCGTTGGTCAGCGACAGCAGATCCACACGCTGCCGCGGCGAGACGACGAGGTCATACCAACCCGAGTCGTTGTCGCCGGCACCGCTGTCCTGGTGCACGCGCACGCGCTCGATCGTGACGTTGACGGCGTCGTAGCCACAGGCCGGCGCATCGGTGAGTGCCAGCCGCATCGTGCCGGTGCCGCTCACCGCCTCGCTGCTGCTGCCGCCTCCGCCGCCACAGGCGGCCACCGCCAGCGCGGCGGCGCCGCAAACCATCGCCAATCGGCTGTGAAAGGAAGAGAGGAAGTTGCGCATGTCTCGCTCGTTTGGCTGGTATGTATGTGCTTTTATCACATATGCAAGCGAGACGACTTGTAACCAACGTCGAATGCCCGACCCCGGATCGGGGGTGGCTCGAAAAGGCGCTTAGCGCTCTTCGGCGAGGCAGGCGTCGAGGATGTCGACGGCGGTGTCGATCTGCGCGCGCGTGGTGATCAGCGGCGGCGTCAGCGTCAGCACATGACCCATCGTCGTCTTGAACGACAGGCCACGCGACAGCGCGCGGTACAGCACGCGGTCGGCCGCATCGGCTGCCGGCGTCTTGGCGGCCCGATCGCTCACCAGCTCGATGCCCAGCAACAGGCCGCGCCCGCGCACGTCGCCGATCAGCGCATGGCGCTGCTGCAGCTCTCGCAGGCGCTCCAGCGCGTGCGCGCCGACCTCGGCGGCGTGCTCGACCAGGCCGTCGCGTTCGATCACCTGCAGCGTGGCCAGCGCCGCCGCCGACGTGACGGGGTTCTTCTCGTGCGTGTAGTGGCCGAACGCATGGTCGCCGGCGACGTCGAGGTCGGCGCGCGCAATGCACGCGGCGATCGGCAGCACGCCACCGCCGAGCGCCTTGCCGAGCACGACGATGTCCGGCGCCACCGCGTCGTGTTCGGCGGCGAAGAAGCGCCCGGTCTTGCCGAGTCCGGTGGGGATCTCGTCGAAGATCAGCAGCGTGCCATGCGCATGGCACGCGTCGCGCACGGCCTGCCAATAGCCCGGCGGCGGGATGTACGGCACCGCACGCGCCGGCTCGGCGATGACGGCCGCCACGTCGCGCTCGCGCTCCAGCACATAGCGCACCATCGACGCACAGGCGAGCTTGCATTGTTCGAGCAGCGGCTGGTTGTGCGCATCGACGCGATGGCCGTACGGACAGCGGTAGCAGCCGAACGGCGCCACGTGTTCGGTGCCGGGCAGCAGCGGCCCGATCGGACCGCTGCGAAACAGCGATTCGCCGCCGACGCTCGACGCGCCGAAGCCCGCGCCGTGAAACGCGTCCCAGAAGCTCAGCATCTTGAAGCGCCCGGTGGCGGCGCGCGCCAGCTTGATGGCGACCTCGACCGCGTCGGAGCCGCCGGTGGTGAACAGCAGCTTGGCGTCGTGGCCGGTGAGGGCATGGAACTTCGCGCCCAGCGCCTCCGCCAGCTCGACCGCGCGCACGCTGGCGAAGCGCCGCGGTGCAAAGCTCAGTGCATCGAGTTGCTGCTTGATCGCCGCCAGCACGTGCGGATGGGCATATCCCAGGTGATGCACGTTGTTGCCATGAAAGTCCATGTAGCGCCGACCGGCGATGTCCTCGATCCAGATGCCTTCGGCCTTGGCGATCGCGTCCAGGCACGGTGTCGACACCGACTGGTGCAAGAACGCGGCGCGATCGCGCGCCAGCAGCGCGTGGGTCGCGGCGTCGAGGTGTTCACGCTGCCACTGGTCGCGCAGCGGCGAGGTGTTGGTATCGCCTTCGCTTGCCGTCGGCTTGGGAACGGGTGCCGCCTGCGGATCCATGGCGGCGCATGATAGGCCGCGTCAGGCCTGTGAGCGGGCGTGTTTGAGCCAGCGCGCCAGCGTGTCGTACAGCGTCGCTGCATGCACCGGCTTGGCCACGTGGTCGTTCATGCCGGCCGCGAGGCAGGCTGCGCGATCCTCGGCGAACGCGTTGGCCGTCATCGCGATGATCGGCACGCGCGACAGACCCGGCAGCGCGCGGATCTGGCGGCTCGCTTCGATGCCATCGAGCTCGGGCATCTGCACGTCCATCAGGATCAGGTCGTAGCCGCCGGTGCGCGCCATCTCCACCGCGCGCCGGCCGTTGTCGGCCACCTCGACCTCGCAGCCGGCTGCGCGCAACAACTCGCGGGCGACTTCCTGGTTGATCGCATTGTCTTCGGCGAGCAGCACGCGCGAATCGAGCGGCGCGCGTCGGGGCGGCGCATCGTCGCCGGTGGCGCCGTACGGCGCGGGCTCGCGGCGTGGCGTGCCCTGCGCCGGCTGCACGCGCACGGTCACCCAGAACATGCTGCCGACGCCGGGCGTGCTGTCGACACCGACTTCGCCACCCATCAACTCGACCAGCTCGCGCGTCACCGCCAAGCCGAGCCCCGTGCCGCCGAAGCGCCGCGTGGTGGAACTGTCGGACTGCTCGAATGCATCGAACAGCTTGCCGATGCGGTCGGGCTCGATGCCGATGCCGGTGTCGCGGACTTCGAAACGCAGTTTCAGCACATCGCCGTCGTGTTCCAGCAGCGAGCCGTGCAACGACACCGAGCCGCGTTCGGTGAACTTGACGGCGTTGCCGAGCAGGTTGATCAGCACCTGCGACAACCGTGTGGGGTCGCCGCGCACGTGGCGGGGCAGGTCGGTGGCATTCACCTGCAGCTGCAGCCCCTTGGCATGCGCCGACCCGGCCACCATCGAGCAGCTGCGCGCCAGCGCTTCGTCGAGGTCGAAGTCGACCGTTTCCAGTTCGATCTTGCCGGCGTCGATCTTCGACAGGTCGAGCACGTCGTTGATGATGCCAAGCAGGTGGTGCGCTGCATCGGCGACCTTGCCGAGCCGCTCCTGGCCGAGCGCTTCGCGGGTGTCGCGCTGCATCAGGTGGGTGAGGCCGATGATCGCGTTCATCGGCGTGCGAATCTCGTGGCTCATGTTGGCGAGAAAGGCGCTCTTGGCGCGTGCGGCCGCCTGCGCTCGGTCGCGCTCTACGACCAGTTCGTCGTTCAGCGACTGCAGACGTTCGCTGGCTTGCTTGCGCTCGGTGATGTCCATCGCAAACACATAGAAGCCGCGCACCTGGCCGTCGGCCACATCGGGCAGGAAGTGCACCAGCGTGGTCGCCGGGTTGCCCTTCTGATCGGTCTCCTCGCGCTCGAACAACTGCGGCTCGCCGGCCAGCACGGCTTGGATCTGAGGCTCCACCGGGCGCCAGCGTGTGGCCGGAAAGATCTCGCCGACCGTGCGGCCCACGATGTCTTCGCGCCGAAAGCCGAACCACTCGCAATAGAAGCGGTTGGCAAACAGGCATCGCATGTCGCGGTCCCAGTACACGATGCGGCCGGGCAGGTTGTCGGCAATCGTGCGCGCGAACGCCTCGGCCGAAGCCAGCGCGGCGGTGCGGTTGTGGACCAGCGATTCCAACTGATCGCGGCGCTGCTTCAGTTCGGCATCGGCCGCTCGCTGGCGCGTGATGTCGTGCAGCACCGCCATCGCCACCGTTCGCCCTTGGTAGGTGATGCCGATGCTCGATGCGGCGAGCGCCACGCGTATGCCGTCGGGCCGCTGGATGTCGTACTCGTTGTAGACCGTGCCGTTGTTTGAGATCACCTGCTCGAGCGCCGTGCGATGGCGCTGCAGCGCCTCGCCGTCGAGCAGGGTCGACGTGTCGCGGCCGACCAGCGCAGCGGTCGGGTGTCCGAACAGCGCGGCGGCCTGGGCGTTGGCGTAGACGATGCGGCCAGCGTCGATCAAGAGCACACCGGCTGCGGCTCGCTCGAGAGCCTCGCGCTCCCACCCGGTCTGTGCGGGGCCTTCGCTGCGGCGCAACCATCCCATCGTGCTCACGCGTCTCCCTGGCGTGCCGCTGTGTGCAGGCAGCATAGCGCACGCAACCGATCATTCCGGTGCGCTGCGGCGTTGCCCCGGCGCGCCATCGCGGCGAGTTTTCACGGGTTGGGCACGAGGCCGCTGACAGAATGCGCAGATGCGTGTGATCAAGCTCGCGCTCGCGCTGGTGGTGGCCTTGAGCCTGGCCGCCAACCTGGTCTGGCTGTCGCGCTTGTGGGGCGAGCCCGCCCGGCGCAGCAGCACGCAGTCACCACCGCTGGATCAGTTCGAGGTGATCCGCACCAAGGGCGGTTTGCTGGCGGTGAGCACGATCAAGGCGCCCGAGTCCTTTCAGGCCACGGCCGACCACACCATCTTCGGCGTGCCGGTGGGTCAGACCACGAGCCAGATCCGCGTGCAGGCGGTCTATGGCTACCACGTGGAACTGGCGCCGGAATGGAAGGTGACGTTGCGCGACAAGACGCTGATCGTGATTGCGCCGCGCGTCAAGCCCACGCTGCCGGTGGCGATCGACACCGCGCGATTCGAGCGTTATGCCTCGGGCGCGTGGTCGGCATTCACCGGCCCAGCCGAGCTCGACCGGCTGCAGCGCTCGATCAGCCAGAACCTGGCCGCGAAGGCCGCGTTGCCCAGCTACGTCCAGTTCCAGCGTGAGGCGGCACGCGCCACGGTGACCGAATTCGTCAACAAGTGGATGCTGGGCCAGGAGCGCTTCAAGCAGGCCGGCGACTACAAGGTGCGCGTGTTCTTCGCCGACGAACCGATCGAGGCGCTTGGCAGCGCGCCGCCGCCGTTCGTCAAGGAGCAGTAGCGCGGTTCGTGTTCAGTGGTCACTCGTGGCGCAGCGCCTCGATCGGGTCCAGCCGCGCGGCGCGCTTGGCCGGGAAGTAGCCGAACACCACGCCGATGCCTGCCGAGAACAAGAAGGCGAGGATGTTGATCGTCGGGTTGAACAGGTACGGCACCTGCATCACCTGCGCCAGGACGAGCGACATCACAGTCGCCAGCACGATGCCGATCACGCCGCCGAGCGCGGCCAGCACCACGGCCTCGATCAGGAACTGCAGCATCACCTCGTGCTCGAGCGCGCCGATCGCCAGCCGCACGCCGATCTCGCGCGTGCGCTCGGTCACGCTGACCAGCATGATGTTCATGATGCCGATGCCGCCCACCAGCAGGCTCACCGCCGCCACCGCACCGAGCAGCGTGGTCATGATCTTGGTGGTGCCCGACAGCGTGTCGGCGACCTGCTTGGTGTCGAGCACATTGAAGTTGTCGTCGTCGGCGTCGGCCAGCTTGCGGCGTTCGCGCAGCAGCTGCGACAGGCTCGACTTGATGCGGTCGGCGTCGCTGCCGTCTTCCATCGACACCAGCAGCGTGTTGACGCGCTGGTTGCCGAGCACGCGACGCTGCACCGTGTGCAGCGGCAGGATCACCACGTCGTCCTGGTCGTTGCCCATCGCGCCCTGGCCCTTGGAGCCGAGCACGCCGATGATCTCGCAGGAGAACTGCTTGACCCGCAGCGGCTCGCCCACCGGCGAGCCGTTGCCGAACAGCTCGCGCCGGATCGTCTCGCCGATCAGGCACACCGCGGCACCCGCGGCCATCTCGTTGTCGGTGAAGGTGCGGCCTTCGCGCACCGTCCAGTTGTTGGTGACGAAATAGTCGTTGGTGCTGCCGGTGAGGGTGGTGGTCCAGTTGCGGCCGTTGGCCACCACCGTGCCGCCGCTGCGCACCTCGGGCGCCACTGCGCGGATGCCGCCGATCTGCGTGGCCACCGCCACCGCATCGGCCTCTTTGAAGAACGGCGCGCCGCCGCTGCCCGGGCCCAGGCGCTGGCCGGGGCGCACCATCAGCAGGTTGGTGCCGAGGCTGGTGATCTGGTCTTGCACCGCGCGCGTGGCGCCGTTGCCGAGCGTGACCATCGTGATCACCGCACTCACGCCGATCACGATGCCGAGGATCGTGAGGAACGAGCGCAGCAGGTGCCGGCGGATCTCGCGCAGCGACAGCAGCAGGGTGTTCCACCACATCTCAGCCTCCGGATCCCGCTCGCTGCGCGACGTCGGAGGCCACCAGGCCGTCGACGAAGCGCACCACGCGGCGCGCATAGGCCGCCATGTCGGGCTCGTGCGTCACCATCAGCACGGTGATCTGCTGCTCTTCGTTGAGCTGGCGCAGCAGCTCCATGATCTCGATGCTGCGCTGCGAGTCGAGGTTGCCGGTCGGCTCGTCGGCGAGCAGCACCGCCGGCTCGCTGACGATCGCGCGCGCGATCGCCACGCGCTGCTGCTGGCCGCCCGACAGCTCGGCCGGCGTGTGGTGCTCCCAACCGGCCAAGCCCACCGCGGCCAGCGCGCGCTTGGCCATCGCGTGGCGGTCGGCCGCCTTCTCGCCGCGGTACAGCAGCGGCAGTTCCACGTTCTCTTGCGCGGAGGTGCGCGCCAGCAGGTTGAAGCCCTGAAACACGAAGCCGAGCCAGCGCCGGCGCAGCCGGGCGCGCTGGTCGCGCGTCAGCTTCTCCACCGGCACGCCGCGAAACTGGTACTGGCCGCTTGAGGGCACATCGAGGCAGCCGAGGATGTTCATCGCCGTCGACTTGCCCGAGCCGCTCGGGCCCATCACGGCCACGAACTCGCCGGCCTTGATGTCGAGGTCGATGCCGCGCAGCGCCTGGAAGCTCGCCGTGCCCATGCCATAGGTCTTGGTCACGCCGCGCAAGCGGATCAGCGGCTCGCCGACCGCCACCGGTGCGCCGGCCGCATGGTCGTGCGGTGCCGGTGGCGCCACGGCGGCGCCGAGGCGCGTGCGTTCGAGCGCGTGGGTCCCGCTCACGAGGTGCCTCCGCTGCGTTGGTCGGTGATCACCTGCATGCCCGGCTGCAACTCGTCGCTGACCACTTCGGTCACGCGGCCGTCGGTGAGCCCGGTGGTGACGCGGATCGCCACGGCCTGGCCATCGCGCAGCACCCACACCTGGCGCGGCCCCGGCGCCGGCGCATTGGCGCCCGGCGCGTTGCCGCCACCGGCGCGACGGCCGCCGAGGCCCGGCGCGCGCGGCATCAGGCTGCCGACGATGCCGCTGCGTGCGCCCGACGCCGCCGCGGCGGGCGGGTTGGCGCGCGCCGCGCCCGGCGCAAAGCGCAAGGCGGTGTTCGGCACCAGCAGCACCTGCTGGCGCTCGGTGGCGGTGATGGTGGCGGTCGCGGTCATGCCCGGTCGCAACGACAGGTCCTGGTTGTCGACGTCGAGTTGCGCCTGGTAGGTGACCACGTTGTCGGTGGTGGTCGAGCCATAGGCCACACGGTTCACGGTCGCGGGGTACTTGCGATTCGGGTACGCGCTCACGGTGAACGTGGCCTTCTGGCCCACCGACCATCGAACCGACGTCGGCCTCGTCCACGTTGACCAGCAGGCGCAGCTTCTTCAGGTCTTCGGCCAGCGTGAACAGCGTGACGGCCTGCAGCGACGCGGCCACCGCGTTGCCCGGGTCGACCTGGCGCGTCAGCACCACGCCATCGCTGGGCGCACGGATCGACGCCTTGCGCAGGTTGGTCTCGTCGGTCGACAGCGCGGCGCGCGCGTCGTTGACGCCGGCACGCGCGCTGTTCTCGTCGGCGCGTGCGCGGTCGAGCGTGGCGCGAGCGGTGTCGAGTTCGGTCTGCGACGGCACCTTGCCGCCGGAGATGCGATACACCTCCTCGAGGCGGCCGAGGTTGCCCTGCGACTTCCTTGGTCGTGGCCACCGACTGCGCCACCTTGGCCTCCGAGGCGGCGAGCGATGCGCGCGAACGCGCGATCTGGTCCTTGAGCTTGGCCAGGTCGAGCTGCACCAGCACCTGGCCCTTCTTGACGCTGTCGTTGATGTCGACGAACACCTCCGACACGGTGCCCGACAGCTCGCTGCCGATGTTGATCGTGCGCGTGGGTTGCAGCGTGCCGTTGGCCGTGACCTGCATGCGCAGGTCGCCGCGCGTGACCGGCTGCGGTCACGTAGCTGGGCTGCGGCGCGCGCGTCGCGCTGCGACCACCACAACCCCACGCCGACGACGGCGCCAAACGAGCACCACGCCGGCGATCCAGCTCGACGGGCGTCGCCACCACGCAGGCGCGGGCGCGCCGATCAGACTCGTCGACGTCCTGCGCAGTGCGATGGGGCGTTGCGAACTTCGGTGCTCATGGTCATCGTGCCGCCTGCAAGGCGGCTTCGTCGGGAATCCAGCCGCCACCGAGCGCCTTGACCAGGCGCACCTGGGCGGTGGCCACGTCGGTGCGTGCGGCAGCGAGGTTGTCTTGCACGTTGAGCTGCGTGCGCAGCGTGTCGAGCACGACCTGAAAGTCGATCAAGCCGCTGCCGTAGCGCTGGCGTGCGATCAGCGACGCGTTGTCGGCCGCCTCGGCGGCGCGCTGCAGCGTGGTGCGGCGTTCCTGCGAGCTCTTCAGTCCCACCAGCGAGTCCTCGACGTCCTTCAGCGCGATGAGCACCGTGCCCTGGTACACCGAACCGGCGGCGGCGAGCGCGGCGTCGCGCGCATCGACCTGCGCTTTCAAGGCGCCGCCGTTGAACAGCGGGATCGACACGCCGGCCAGCAGCGCGGCCGCGCCGCCGCCCGATGCGCCGAGCGCACCCAAGGTCAGCGCGCTCAAGCCGATGTTGCCGCTGAGCGAGAAGCTCGGATAACGCTGCGCTTCGGCCTGCGTGGCGCGCGAGGCGGCTGCGCGCACGTCGGCTTCAGCGCGACGCACGTCGGCGCGCTGGCGCAGCGTGTCGGCAGGGATCGTGAGCGCGATGCCGTCGGGTGCCATCGGCGCTTCGCCGGCCACAGCCAGCTCGGGCAGTTGGCCTGGTGCGCGGCCGGTGAGCACCGCGATGCTGTGCGCGGTCTGCGCCTGCGTGGCTTCGAGCACCGGGATCAACGCGCGGGTCTGTTCGGTGCCGGCACGCGCCTGCTCGACCTCGAGCGACGTGCCCAGGCCCGCTTGCGTGCGCCACTGCGCGATCTGCAGCGTCTCTTCCTGCAGCTTGAGGTTCTCGCGCGCCACCTGCAGGCGCACGCCGGTGCCGCGCCACGTGAGGTAGTTGCTCGCCACCTCGGCGGCAACCGTGACCTGCACGTCGCCGAGCGAGGCGGCGCTGGCCAGCGCATCGGCTTGTGCAGCGCTCAAGCCGGCGCGGTTGGCACCGAACAGATCGGGCTCCCAGCTCGCGTCGAAGCCGGCGCGAAACAGGCTGCTGGCGCGCACGCCGTCGCTCTTGCTGCGCTGGGCCGAGCCGCTGGCGTCGACCTGCGGCAGCAGGGTGGCGTTTTGCACCGTGACCAGCGCGCGCGCCTGCTGCAGGTTGGCGAGTGCGGTGTGCACATCGGTGTTGGTCTGCAGCGAGCCCTCGACCAGCGCGGTCAGCTGCGGATCGTTGAAGGCTTTCCACCAGTCGCGCGCGGTGGTGCTGCCGGCGACGCCATCGCGGCTCGACGACCAGGCCGCCGGCACGCCGACCGCGGGCGGCTCGCCGGAGCGTTGCGACACCATGCCGGCGCAAGCCGACAGCAGGGCCAGCAGGGCCGGCGCGGCGGCACGGGTAGCGAGGTGAAAGCCAGGTTGCATGCCGGCAGCATCGGGCCGCCCGGTTGCACCTGTGGTTCTGCAACGTAAAGCCGGGTAAAGCCCGGCCGGTGGCAAGCGCGCTGCCGCGCGGCCGCGCAGGCCCTAGCTGGCGAGGTCGCGCAGTTGCAGCATCGGCCAGCCGCGCTCTGCGGCCACCGCGGCCAGGCGCATGTCGGGGTTCACCGCCACCGGGTGGCGCACGGCCGACAGCAGCGGCAGGTCGTTGATCGAGTCGCTGTAAAACGTGGACTCGCAATCGCGCAGGTCCAAACGCTGCAATACCAGCCACTCGAGCAGGCGCGACACCTTGCCCTCGCGCATGTTGAGCTCGCCTGCGATGCGGCCGGTGAAGCGGCCGCCGGTGTCGAGCTCGCATTCGGTGGCGATCAGATGCGGCAGCCCCAAGTGCACCGCGGTCAGTTCGGTGAGGAAACGGTTGGTGGCCGTGGTCAACACCACCAGTTCGCCGGCGCTGCGGTGGCGCTCGACGAGGTCGTGCGAGCCGCGGCCGATTCTGGGCGCGATCACCGTGTCGAGGAACTCGCGGCGCAGCGGTTCCCAATGGGCTTTCGTGCGCCCGGCCAGCGTGGACACGTAGAACTCGCAGAAGGCCTGCGGGCTGACGGTGCCGGCCTGGTATTCGCGTTCCATGCGCGAGTTCGTCGTCTTCGAACAACGTGCGTTCGAGTGCACCCCGCTGCAGCAGAAAGTCGCACCACAGCACATCGGTGTCGCCGTCGAGCAGCGTGTGGTCGAGGTCGAAAAGGGTCAGCGAGAGTGGACGCGGCATCAAGGTCGTCGGAGATGCCAGGCCTTGGGCCGCGTGAAGGTCTGGATGCCAGCGGTCGACAGGGTCAGGCCGATGCCCGAGTCGCCGCAGCCCGACCATGGCAGTCGCGGGCTCACGCGGTCGCAGCAGTTCCAGTACACGCTGCCGGCGTTGACGCGACCCAGCAGCTCGCGCGCCTTGGCTTCGTCCTTGGTGTACACGCCGGCGGTAAGCCCGTAGCGGCTGTCGTTCATCAGGCCCACGGCTTCGTCGTCGCTGCGCACTTTCTGAATGCCGATGATCGGGCCGAAGCTCTCCTCGCGCATCAGTTGCATCGTGTGGTCGACGTCGGTGAACACCGTGGGCGCATACCAGTTGCCGGGGCCGGGCAGCCGTTCGCCGCCTGTCCGCAGCTTGGCGCCCTTGGCCTTGGCGTCGGCCACCTGCGCATCGAGCACCGCGAGCTGCGGTGCGCGCGTGATGGCGCCGATGTAGGTGTCGGCGGCCATCGGGTCGCCGACCTTGAAGCCCTTCACCGTGGCGACGAAGCGTTCGACGAAGGCATCGTGCAGCGTCTCGTGCACGTAGATGCGTTCGACCGAGCAGCAGCTCTGGCCGGTGTTGTACATCGCACCGTCGGCGAGGCCCTCGGCGGCAGCCTTCGCATCGGCGTCGGCGCGCACGTAGGTCGGATCCTTGCCGCCGAGCTCGAGCTGCAGCTTCACCAGCTTGCTGGCCAGCGCACTGGCGATCTTCACGCCGGTGGCGTGGCTGCCGGTGAAGAACAGGCCGTCGATGCGCTGTTGCAGCAGGGCCGAACCGACGTCGCCGGCGCCGACCACGGTCTGCATCGCCTCCTTGGGCACGCCGGCCGCGTGCAGCAGGCGCGCGATGTGCAGGCCGGTCAGCGCGGCGAACTCCGACGGCTTGTACAGCACCGCGTTGCCGGCGAGCAGCGCCGGCACGATCACGTTGCAGCCCACGAAGTACGGATAGTTCCAGGCCGAGATGTTGGCCACCACGCCGAGCGGCACGTGGCCGATGCGTTCGCACATGCCGTTGTCGTCGAACACCGTCTCGTCGGCGATCGCCTTCTCGGTCTGCGCCAGGAAGAAGTCGATGCGCGGCAGCAAGCCATTGAGCTCGTTGCGCGACTGGCTGATCGGCTTGCCGACCTCTTGCGTCAGCGTGGTGGCCAGGCTGTCGAGCTCGGCGACGATCGCCGCACGAAAGCGCTCGATCGCCGCCAGGCGCTCGCGCAGCGGCGTCGCGCCCCAGGCCGGCTGCGCCGTGCGCGCGGCCGCGGCCTTGGCGGCGACCGACGCGGCATCGTCGGCCGGGCGTTCGTCGATGAGTTGGCCGGTGGCCGGGTTGTGGATCTTGAGCGTGGGCATCGGTGCTGCTTTTTCTAGGCGTGCTGGGCCCGCGTCTCGCGTGCGGCTTCGAGAAAGTCGTGCAGCAGCGGCGCGTCGTTGAAGTTGTCGGGATCGCCGGGGATGTGGAACTCGGGGTGCCACTGCACCGCGGCCACGTACGACGGGCCGCTGCGGCGCACCGCTTCGATCATGCCGTCGTCCGGGCAGCATGCTTCGACCACGAAGCCCGGGGCGAGGTCCTTGATCGCCTGGTGGTGGATCGAGTTGACCGTGGCCTGCCGCACGCCCGGGTAGAGCTGCGCCAGCTTGGAGTGGGGCACCAGCTCGATGCCGTGGAAGTGCCGCTCGAAGGTCGAGCCGTCGCGGTGCGCGCGCGACGTCGGGCGCTGCGTGGCGATGTCCTGCAGCAGCGTGCCGCCGAACATCACGTTGAGCAGCTGAAGCCCGCGGCAGATGCCGAACACCGGCTTGCCGGCGCGCACGAATGCATCGATCAGCTCGATCTCGTAGCGGTCGCGCACGCGGTCGCCCGACCAGTCGGGATGCAGCGGCGTCTCGCCATAGGTCTCGGGCGCGACGTCGTTGCCGCCTTGCAGCACCAGGCCGTCGAGCGTGTGCGCGTAGTCGTCGAGGTCGAGGTCGCTGCGCGTGACGATGCTGTCTTTGGTGACCGCGGGGATCATCACCGCCATCGCATGGCCCGACAGCACCCAGTGGGCCATCGACTGCTCCAGGTAGTGCAAGTTCTTGGTCCAGATGCCGCTCACGTTGATGCCTGCGCTGCCCGGCATGTAGATGCGCGCCGACACGCCGATCAACAGAGGACGTTCGCCTGAGCTCATGCCGCCCCCTTGGCGCTGCGCGCCGTCCCCCCGAGGGGGAGCGAGCGCCTCCGGAGCGGCCGTTCGACGCTCATGCCGTGACGGCGCGCGCAGCCTGTGCGGCGTCGAGAAAGTCCTGCAGGATCGGCGCGTCGTCGATCACGCCGTGTTCGGCCGGCTTGTGAAACTCGGGGTGCCACTGCACCGCGGCCACGTAGCCGGGGCCGCGCCAGCGGATGGCTTCGATCACGTCGTCGTCGGGGCACACGGCTTCGACGATGAAGTCGTTGGCGAGGCGGTTGATGCCCTGATGGTGCACGCTGTTCACGGTGAAGCGCGACGCGCCGGGATACAGCTGCGCCAGCCGGGTACCGGGCACCAGCTCGATCGCATGGAAGTGCTGGTCGTACAGGTCGGCGCTGCGGTGCGCCAGCGACTGCGGCTTCAGTGTGCTGATGTCCTGCAACAGCGAGCCGCCGAATGCGACGTTGAGCACCTGCAAACCCCGGCAGACGCCGAACACCGGCTTGCGCTTGGCGACGAAGGCGCGCGCGAGGGCGGTTTCGTACTCGTCGCGCACGCGGTCGCCCATCCACTGCGGCTTGAGCGGCTCCTCGCCGTAGTGGCCGGGCCACATGTCGGAGCCGCCCATCAGCACCAGGCCGTCGAGCCAGTCGGCGTAGTCGGCCAAAGCCACCTTGCCGCGCGACGTGTCGCCGAGCGGCGAGGGCACCATCACCGGCAGCGCCAGGCCACTGGCCGCGACCCAGTGGGCGACCGACTGCTCGATGTACTGCAGCGTCTTGCCGGTGAAGATCGGCCGTGCCGCGTCGGCGTGGAAGAAGCACGCCGAGACACCGATCTTCAGCTTGCTCATCGTCGTTAGCGTGCCCGCCGCCCGCCCGGCCGCCTGAACGGCGCCGGAGCCCCCGCGGAGGGCAGCAAACGAAGTGGACGTGGGGGCATCACATGGCGGCGAGGAAGAACCGTTCGTAGTCTGCCTCGATCGTGGGCCGCGGGTTGGTCTGCGCGGTGAAATCCTTCGCGGCCAAGGGGACCAGCTGCGGCAGATGCGCGCGCGTGACCCCGCGCGCGGCCAGGCCGCCGGTGATGCCGACCTGCGCCTTGAGCGTGCGCAGCCAACGGATGAAGGCCGCGCCGTCGCTGTCGGCTTCGAGGCCGGCGGCGTGCGCGAGCTCGGCGAACTTCGCCGGCACGGCCTCGCGGTTCCAGTCGAGCACGGTGTCGATCATCAGCGCGTTGGCCAGCCCATGGTGCAGGTCGCACACCGCGCCGAGCGCATGCGCGCAGGCATGCACCGAGCCCAGGTCTTTCTGGAATGCGATGGCGCCCATCATCGAGCTCATCATCATGTCGCTGCGCGCTTCGAGGTTGCCGGGTTCGTGCACCGCCGTGGCCAGCGCGCGCGCGCCGATGCGCAGGCCCTCGAGCGCGATGCCGTCGCACAGCGGGTGGTAGGCCGGCGACAGGTAGCTCTCGATGTTGTGCGTGAGCGCGTCCATGCCGGTGGCGGCAGTGACCGGCGCCGGCAAGCGCGAGCGTGAGCTCGGGGTCGGCGAACACCGCCTTGGCGAGGATCTTGGCGCTGAACACGGTGCGCTTGTGGTGCGTGTCGTTCTCCGACACCACCGACGAGCGGCCGACCTCGGAGCCGGTGCCCGCCGTGGTGGGCAACGCGACGAAGTGCGGCAGCTCGTGCTGGATCGGCCGCACGTTGGGATGGTCCCACACGTACTCGAGCACGTCGCCGGGGTGCGTGGCCATCACGCCGACGACCTTGGCCACGTCGAGCGCAGCGCCGCCGCCGAAGCCGATCACGCTGTCGGCGCCGTGCGCCTTGAACGCGGCCGCGCCGGCCATCACCATCGCGCAGGTCGGGTTGCCGAAGATGCCGTCGAACACCGCCACGTTCAGCTCGCGCAGATGGCTCTTGAATTCGGCCAGCACGGGCAGCGCCGCCAGCGCGCGGTCGGTGACGATCAGCGGCCGCTTCAGGCCGCGCTCGAGCAGGTGTGGGCCGACGAGCTTGCGCGCGCCGGCGCCGAACTGGATCGCGGTGGGAAAGGAGAACTGCGAGATGGCCATGGTCGGAGTCAGATGATTTCGAAGTAGCGCTTCAGCTCCCAGTCGGTCACCGCGTCCTGCCACTGCCGGTGCTCCCAGTAGCGCGTGGCGGCGAAGTGGTCGACGAACAGGTCGCCGAACCAGTCGCGCGCGATCGCCGACTCCTTGAACGTGTGCGTGCTGCGCAGCAGCGAGCGCGGCGCACGAGGGATGTCTTCGGCACCCTGGTTGGTGCCGGTGATCGGCGGCGCGGTGAGCTTGAGGCCCTTCTCGACGCCGTGCATGCCGGCCGCGATCACTGCGGCCATCGCGAGATAGGGGTTCACGTCGGCGCCGGGGCAACGCGTTTCGAGCCGCGTGCTCTTGGGGCTGCCGGCGATCACGCGGAAGCTCGCGGTGCGGTTGTCCAACCCCCAGGTCGGCTTGACCGGCGCCCAGAAGCCGTCGACCAGGCGCTTGTAGCTGTTGATCGGTGGGCCAGAACATCGGCGCGAACTCCATCAGGCACGCCACCTGGCCCGCGAGGTAGCTCTCGAACAGCTTGCTCATCGAGCGCTTGCTCTTGTCGTCGTAGAACAGGTTGCGTCTTGCCGTCGCTCAGGCTCTGGTGGATGTGGCCCGAGCAGCCCGGGAACTTCTGGCTCCACTTGGCCATGAAGCTGGGCATCACGCCGAAGCGCTTGCCGATCTCCTTGGCGCCGGTCTTGAACAGGATCGAGCGGTCGGCTTGCTCCAGCGCGGGGCTGAACGCGATGGCCGCTTCGTACACGCCGGGGCCGGTCTCGGTGTGCAGGCCTTCGATCGGCACCTTGAACGCCGCCATGTCGTCCATCAGCGCGTTGAAGAAGCCGCGGTTGTCGGCCATGCGCAGCAGCGAATAGCCGAACATGCCGGGCGTGATCGTCTCGGGGTTCAGGCCCTGCTTCGCTGCCCAGGTCTGCGGCGTCTCGGCGAAGTTGAACCACTCGAACTCCATGCCGGTCATCGACGTCGAAGCCGAGCTTCTTCGCGCGCTGCAGCACGCGCTTGAGCGTCTGCCGCGGGCACACCGGGTACGGCGTTCCGTCGGCGTTGACGAAGTCGCCGAGGAAGAAGGGCACGCCGTTGTCCCACGGCACGGTGCGCGCGGTGTCGAGGTCGAGGCGCGCCAGCGCGTCGGGGAAGCCGTGCTGCCAGCCGGTGACCTGCGTGTTGTCGTAGCACTGGTCGCCCGAGTCCCAGCCGAACACCACGTCGCAGAAGCCGAAGCCGCCCTTCGGATGCGGCTCGGCGGCGCCGAGGAACTTGTCGATGTGCAGGTACTTGCCGCGCAGGATGCCGTCGATGTCGCTGCAGGCGACCTTGACCTTCTGCGCGCCCGATTTGCGCACGGCGGCGAGCGCCGGATGTTCTTTTGCGGTGGCCATGGCGGATTGTGGTGCGTTTTACAGCGCCGGCGCGCCGTTGGGGATGCCCATCTCGCGCAGCGTATCGGCGACCGCGTTGACCGCCTGCTGCATCTCGTTGCGGCCGATGGCGCCGATGCAGCCGACGCGAAAGGTCTCGAGCTGCGTCAGCTTGCCGGGATAGAGGATGAAGCCGCGCTGCTTGCTGGCGTCGTAGAAACGCTTGAACTCGTAGGCCTTGTGGCCCGGCGCGTGGAAGGTCACGATGATCGGCGCCTGGATCTCGGGTTTGAGGAACGCCTTGAAGCCCAGCGCTTTCATGCCGTCGACGAGCGTCTTGCAGTTGTCGGCATAGCGCGCCAGCCGCGCCGGCTGGCCACCTTCTTCGACGAACTGCGTCACCGCCTCGGCCAGCGCCACCATCACATGCGTCGGCGGCGTGAAGCGCCACTGGCCGGTCTTTTCCATGTACGCATGCTGGTCGTGCAGGTCCATCGCCAGGCTCTGGCTGTTGCCGGCGCACGCATCGAGCACCGCCTTGCGCAGGAACACGAAGCCCATGCCCGGCACGCCTTCCAGGCATTTGCCGCTGGCGGCGATCAGCGCGTCGAAGCGGATCTGGCGCGCATCGATCGGCAGCGCGCCGAAGCTCGACATCGCGTCGACGATCAGGCCCTTGCCTTGGCGCTCGCAGACGCGCGGCGATGTCGGCCAGCGGGTTCTCGACGCCGGTGCCGGTTTCGCAATGCACCAGCACCACGTGGGTCACCGACGGGTCGCTCTTGAGCCGCTCTTCGACCGCGGCGGCCGACACCGGCGCATCTTCGGCGAACGGCATCACCGTGGACTTGCGGCCCATCATCTGCGTGAGCTTGGCCGCGCGCTTGCAGTAGGCGCCGTTGTCGGGCACCAGCACGTGGCCGTTCTTCGGCACCAGTGTGGCAACGGCAGCCTCGACGCTGAACGTGCCGCTGCCCTGCAAGGGCACCAGCACGTGGCGTGTCGTGGCCGTGCACGATGTCGAGCAGGCGCTGGCGCAGGCCGGCCGTGACGGCGTTGAAGTCGGCGTCCCACGAGCCCCAGTCCTTCAGCATCGCCAGCTTGGTGCGCAGCGTGGTGGTCAGCGGGCCTGGCGTGAGCAGGATGCGGTCGCGATCCATCGGGTGTCTCCGCGTTCTGGGTCGTCTATCGTTGTTTCCAGGCCTGCGTGCGGCGGTCGATCCACCACGACAAGGCCATGAAGCCGAGTGTCGCCACGGCGTTCGCCGCGGCGATCAATATGGCCATCGCTGCCGCCGCGCCGATCTCGCCCGCTTCGTCGAGGTTCAGGATGGCGATCGCCGCGACTTTGGTTTCCGGCGAATAGAGAAAGACCACTGCCGAAATCGTCGTCATCGCGTTGATGAAGAAGTAGCGCGCGATGTCGACCAGTGCCGGCGTGCAGATCGGCAGGGTCACGCGCCAGAACGTCTTGTAGAACGGCACTTTCAGCGACGCCGACACCGACTCGAACTCCGCATCGAGTGCCTTCAGCGCGGTCACCGCAGTCAGGTGACCCGTGGTGTAGAAATGCACGATGGTGCAAATGGTGAGCAGCGTCAGCGTGTGGTACAGCCCGTTGAGCGGGTTGTTCGGCGCGTTGAAGAAAAAGATGTAGCCCAGGCCGAGCACGAGACCGGGCACGGCCATCGGCAGCATCGCGAGCAGGCGCACGAGGCTGCGCACCGGCTTCAGCCCCTGTGTCTTCTCCAGCATGTAGGCGCCGATGAACACCAGCGCGCCGCCGAACACCGCGGTGCCGGCCGCCATCGCGAGGCTGTTGACGAACGCCTCACCGACCTCGGCGTCGAACAGGCCCATCGTGTAGTGGCGCAGGCTCGGGCTCAGGTTGTAGGGCCAGAAGCTGGCGAACGACGCGAACACCGCCATGCCGAGCATCGCCAGGATCAGTGCGCAAACCACCACGCAGTACGCCGACATGATCGCGTCGAACCACGGCGCCTTCTTCGGCTGGTACGGCACGGCGCGCGCGGTGAGCATCGCGGTCTGCTTCTTGCTGACCCAATGGTCGACCGCGAACGTGAGCACCGCCGGCGCGAGCAGCAACAGCGCGACCACCGCGCCTCGCTGGAAGTCCTGCTGGCCGATCACGAGCTTGAACACGTCGGTGGCCAGCACGTTGAAGTTGCCGCCGATGACCTTGGGAATGCCGAAGTCGGTGACGACCAGCGTGAAGGTCACCAGCGCGGCCGAGATCAGGCCGTACTTGGCGCCCGGCAAGGTGATGGTGAAGAACTTGCGCGCGGCGGTCGTGCCCATCGAGTCGGCCGCTTCGTACAGGCGCGCGTCGGCCGCCGACAGCGCGGTGACCAGGATCATCAATGCATGCGGGAAGGTCGAGAACGCCTCGGCCACCACGATGCCGGGCGCGCCGTAGATCTGATCGATGCCGAGCTTGGCGAGCCAGGCCTTGAGCAGGCCCTGGTTGCCGAACCAGTAGATCAGCGAGATCGCGGCCAGCAGCGATGGCGCGAGCAGCGGCACCAACGTGATGGTGCGGGCCAACGCCTTGAAGCGCATGCGGCTGCGCGTGAGCGCATACGCGAAGCCGAACGCGGTGGGGATCGTGATCAGCGTGACCACCGTCGACACCCACACGCTGTTCCACAACGATTCCAGCAGCGCCGGCGTCTTGGCGTAGGCAATGAAGTTGGCCAGCCCGGCAAAGCGGCCTTGGGCGTCCTGCAGCGACTGCTGCAGGATCGCTGTCAGCGGCGCGGCGAGAAATGCCAGCAGCCCGATCGCCACCCCGATCAAGGCGGCGTGCGCGATGCGCTCGCTCCAGTGCACCTGCTGGCGCACCGGCGAACCTTCTAGCACCGCGCTCATGGCCGTTCACCGCGCCCCGGCCGGCGCCGGGCCGCTCCCAAGCCGGCCGCGCCCCCTCGGGGGGGTGAGCCGGCGCCGAGCGAGCGCCTGCGCGCTCTCGAGAGGCTGGCGAACGCCTTGCGGCATGCAGGCCGCAAGGCAGCGAGCGAAGCGAGCGTGGGGGTCCACATTCCTACTCGAAGATGCGCATGCGCTCGGGCACCACGCGCAGCGGCAAGCGGCTGCCGATCTCGAGCTGCGCCTCGGCCAGGTAGTTGAGCGACAGATACACGGTGAGCTTGTGTTCCGCCAGCACCGGACTGCCCACGCGCACCAGGCAGTACGGACCCATGAATTCGATCTTCTCGATCTGTGCCTCGAACACGTTGGGGTCGCCGGCGGGGATCGGGCGCGCCAGCACATCCTCAGGTCGCAGGTAGACGCGCAGCTCGCTGCCGTGCCGGAACGCGTGCGCGCAATGGAACTCGTGGGTGCCGACGCGCAGGCGGCCGGCGTCGAGCGCGGTGGCGGCCAGCACGTTGATGCGGCCGACGAAGTCGGCGACGAACAGCGAGGTCGGGTCGCGATACACCTGGAGCGCGTCGCCCACCTGTTCGATCGCGCCCTGGTTCATCACCACGATGCGGTCGGCCACTGCGAAGGCTTCTTCCTGATCGTGGGTCACCATGATGGTGGTCACACCGAGTTGGCGCTGCAGCGAGCGGATCTCCTGGCGCAGCTTCACGCGCACGATCGCGTCGAGCGCCGACAGCGGTTCGTCGAGCAGCAGCAGGCCGGGCGCCGTGGCCAGCGCTCGCGCCAGCGCGATGCGCTGCTGCTGTCCGCCCGACAACTGAGCCGGGTACTTGGTCTCGCTGCCCGGCAGCCCCACCAGCTTCAAGAGTTCGGCGACCCGCGCAAACGCCTGCTTGCGCGGCACCTTGCGGTTGGTGAGGCCGTAGGCCACGTTGTCGGCCACCGTGAGGTTCGGGAACAACGCGTACGACTGGAACACGATGCCGTAGTCGCGCTTGGCCGGTGGCAGCCGCGAGATGTCGCGCCCGGCGAGCTCGATGCGTCCGGCGGACTGCACCTCCAGCCCCGCAATGATGCGCAGCAGCGTGGTCTTGCCGCAGCCCGAGGGCCCGAGAAAGCAGACGAACTCGCCCTTGGCGATGTCGAGGTCGATGTGCGACAGCGCGGTGAACGCGCCGAACTCCTTGCGGATGCCCGCCAGGCGCAGATAGTTCGCGTCGCTCACGTGGCGAAGAGCGCGCCGCGCGTGCCGACCTGCGCCGCTCCAGCGGCGCATCCCCCAGTGGACGCCGCGGATCCGGCTCCGCCGGTCCGCTGGCGGCGCCCCCTCGAGGGGGGTGAGCGGGACGGCCAAAGTCCGGTGGACTGTGGCCCGCCAGCGAACGCCGCCAGGCCGCTCCGGGGGTGGGTCATCTCTTTTCGGACTTGCTGTTGTAGCGCTTGTTCCACTCGTCGAGGATGCGCTCGCGGTTGTCGGCGGCCCACGAGAAGTCCATCTTCACCAGCCGCGCTTCATAGTCCTTGGGCACGTTGGCCAGCGGCGCCGCCACGCCGGGCTGCGCGGTGATCGCGAAGTTCTTGCCATACAGCAGCATCGCGTCCTTGCTCGAGGCCCAATCGGCGAGCTTCTTGGCCGCATCGATCTTCTTGGTGCCCTTGTGGATGGCGAACGACTCCAGATCCCAGCCCAGGCCTTCTTTCGGGAACACCAGGTCGATCGGCGCGCCCTTGGCCTTGTTGGTGTTGGCGCGGTACTCGAAGCTGATGCCGACCACGAACTCGCCGGCCGCGGCCATGTTGCACGGCTTGGAGCCCGAGTGCGTGTACTGCGCGATGTTCTCGTGCAGCGCGTCCATGTACTTCCAGCCGTCGCCCTTGCCCTCTTTGTCGCCCCATAGCGTGAGCCACGCGGTCACGTCGAAGAAACCGGTGCCCGAACTCGCCGGGTTGGGCATCACGATCTGGCCCTTGTAGGCGGCCTTGGTCAGGTCTTTCCAGGTCTCTGGCTTCGGGATGTTCTTCTTCTGCGCCTCGACGGTGTTGAAGCACACCGCGGCGCCCCACACGTCCATGCCGAACCACGCCGGCGGGTTCTTCTTGTCGCGGTACTGCGGCATCAGCGCGTCGTAGTTGAGCGGCTTGTACGGTTCGAGCATGCCGTTCTTGTCGAGCAGCGCCAGGCTGGAGGCGGCCACGCCCATCACCACGTCGGCCTGCGGATTGCCTTTTTCGGCCAGCAGCTTGGCGGTGATCACGCCGGTGGAGTCGCGCACCCACTTCAGGTCGATGTCGGGATAGGACTTGTTGAAGCCCTCCTGATAGGCCTTGAGCTGATCGGTCTCCAGTGCGGTGTAGACCAGCAGCGTGGTCTTCTGGGCCCAGACCGAGCCGGCGAACGCGAACGCGGCGCAAGCGAGCAGGGCGGCGATGCCCGGGATACGACGCATGGCGGAACTCCTAGAAGTGGATTGGCGCTGGAGCCGAGAAGCAGGTTACGGGCCCGAGCCTGCCACGCAACGCATGACAACCCTGTGTCCGCAGCGCCTCGCTCCCCTTGGGTCAGCACCCTAGCGCGCTCGCTTTTTGGCTGTCAACGGTATTTTGCCGATTGTTGACAATGTGCAATTCGCGGGCTTCAATCGCCCAAAGCGGTGCTTGCGGGCCTCGCTGCGGGGCATGCGCAGCGCGAACGTGTTCGCACCTGTGGGCATTGGCGCGGTGTCGGCCGTGAGCCAGCGCCAGCGATGCGCGCACAATGCGCCCTTCGCGTCTGCCATCGACCCAGGAGCACGGCGGACGGCGGCACCTTGCGGTGCACGATCTCGGGATTCATGGTTCATCTGCTCAATCTGCTGGCTGCGGTGGCCCTCCTCGTGTGGGGCACGCAGTTCGTCCGCACCGGCATCCTGCGCGTCTTCGGCGAGAACCTGCGCCACATCCTGGCGGTGGGCATGGCCACGCGCGTGCAGGCGCTGCTCGCCGGCCTCGGCGTGACCAGCCTGATCCAGAGCAGCACCGCCACCTGCCTCATCGTCACGTCGTTCCTCGGCCGATCGCTGGTCACGCTGTCGGCGGCGTTGGCGGTGATGCTCGGTGCCGACGTCGGCACCAGCCTGATGGCGGTGGTGTTCTCGTTCGATCTGTCGTGGCTGTCGCCGCTGCTGATCTTCGGCGGCGTGGTGGCATTCATCTCGAAGGAGAAGACAACGGCCGGGCGCCTCGGCCGTGTGGCGATCGGGCTCGGACTGATGCTGCTGTCGCTGCAGTTGATCGTCGAGGCGACCAAGCCGTTGACCGAGTCGCCGGCGGTGCGCACGCTGCTGGCCGCGCTGCCCAACGAGGTGGCGCTCGACATGCTGGTGGGCGCGCTGCTCACCGTGGCGTCGTACTCGAGCCTGGCCATGGTGCTGCTGACCGCGACGCTGGCGGTGTCGGGCATGGTGCCGATGACGGTGGCGCTCGGCCTCGTGCTCGGCGCCAACCTCGGCAGCGGCCTGCTGGCGGTGATGCTCACGGCGCGTGCACCGATGGCGGAGCGACGGCTGGCGATCGGCAACCTGTTCTTCAAGATCATCGGTGCGGTTGCCGCCATTCCGCTGCTGCCGTATGCGCACGTCTGGCTGCAGCACGTCAGTGGCGGCTTGCACCAGCAGGTGGTGCTGTTCCACCTCGGCTTCAACGTGGCGCTGGCGGTCGTCTTCATCGGCTTCACCGGCGCCGCGGCGCGGCTGCTGAACAAGGTGTTCAAGGAGCCGACGCGCGGCGCGCACCAGCGGCCGCAGCACCTCGACCCGTCGGCCCTGGCCACGCCGAGCCTGGCCATCAGTTGCGCCGCGCGCGAGGCGTTGCACCAGGCCGACGTGGTGGAGACGATGCTGCGCGGCATCGTGCCGGTGCTGCGCAACAACGACCTCGTGCTCGCCGAGGAACTGCGCAAGCTGGACGACACGGTCGACGAGCTCTACACGTCGATCAAGCTGTACCTCACGCAGATCTCGCGCGAGGCGCTGAACGAGCGCGAGAGCCGGCGCTGGACCGACGTGGTGTCGTTCACCATCAACATGGAGCAGATCGGCGACATCATCGAGCGCGTGCTGCAGGACATCGAAGACAAGAAGGTCCGGCCCAACCGGCGCCTGTCGGACGCCGGCATGGGCGAGGTGTGCCACCTGCACGAGCGGCTGCTGTCCAACCTGCGCCTGGCAATGAGCGTGTTCCTCGACGGCCATGTGCGCGACGCGCGCAAGCTGCTGGAAGAGAAGGCGCGCTTCCGCGACCTGCAGTACGAGTACGCCGCCAGCCACATCGCGCGGCTGCAGGACAACACCACGCACAGCATCGAGACCAGCTCGCTGCACCTCGATCTGATCAGCGACCTCAAGCGCATCAACTCGCACATCTGCTCGATCGCCTATCCGATCCTGGAGTCGGCCGGCGCGCTGAGCGCCACGCGCATCCGGCCGTCGGTGCTGGCGCCGTTGGACTCGGACCTCCAGAAGAGCGAATGAGGGGGCTGGGTCGCCGGGGCTTGGCGCCGACCTCGTCGCCCTCCGAGAGAGCCCGCCGGTGCGCCCGGCCGGCGGTCACTTTCATTTGCGGGCCCAAATGAAAGTAACCAAAGCAAAGGGCCTGAATACGATCTGGCTCGCTGACGTGGCAGCAAACCACGAACGCGACCTGTTCGATGCATCACGCCATAGGCCGCGGATGCAGCGAGCACAAAGACAGGCGATGCATCCGTGGCCCAAGGCATTGAGAGTTGAATCAACGTCTTTCGGAGGTTGCGGTCGGAGCGCTCGGTCAAATCGTATTAAGCCCCTTTGCTTTGGCTACTTTCATTTGGGGCCGCAAATGAAAGTTGCTCGGCCGCCGGCCGAGACCGGCGGGCTCTCTCGCAGCGAGCGAGCGAAACAGAGATGACGCTCACGTGGCCGGTGGTGCTTGCCGTGCTGTTCGGCGCCGTGCTGCACGCCGGCTGGAACGCACTGGTGAAATCGAGCGGCGACAAGCAGCTCGACACGGCGCTGGTGCATTTCCTCGGCAGCTTGGTGGCGCTGCCGCCGCTGCTGCTGGTCGGGCCGCCGCCGTCCGGGTCGTGGCCGTTCATCGCCGCCTCGCTGGTGGTGCACATCGCCTACTACGTGACGCTTGCCGGCGCCTACAAGCACGGCGACCTCGGCCTCACCTATCCGATCATGCGTGGCAGCGCGCCGCTGCTGGTGGCCCTCGGCAGTTCCCTGGTGCTGGGCGAGCCCTTGTCCACCCTGGCCTGGGCGGGCGTGCTCGGCATCACCGTGGGCGTGGCCCTGGTCGGGCTGGCGCATCCGGGCGAGGCCTTGCACCATCGGCGCGCGCTGCGCTATGCGCTCGCCAACGCGGTGGTGATCGCCACCTACACCTTCATCGACGGCAAGGGCGTGCGGCTCACGGTGGCGCAGGGCGCCAGCGCGCTCAGCTACGTGCTGCTGCTGTTCGTGCTCGACGGCATTCCGTATCCGGCGATGGTATTGCTCAAGCGCGATGCCGCCGGCCGGCGCGCGATCCTCGCGTATGCGAAGCAACGCTGGCCGCTTGCCATGCTCGGCGGCGCCGCCTCGATCGGCTCCTACGCGATCGCGTTGTGGGCGATGACCCGCGCGCCGGTTGCCGCGGTGTCGGCCCTGCGCGAGACGTCGGTGCTCTTCGCCACGCTGCTCGGCGCGTGGGTTCTGAAGGAGCGCCTCGGTGCGCAGCGGTTGGCCGGTGCCGGCGTGATCGTGGCCGGCGTGATGGCACTGCGCTTCGGCTGACGATTGCCGCGGGCGCGTCGGGTATATTGTTGACAATCTGCAAACTGCCTCCTAGGCTTGGCCAATCGTCCATGCCCGAATCGCCGCCTCGATGCCTGCACAGTCCGACCTGAACAAGCGCGCGCCTGCCGCCGCCGCGATCGAACTGCTGCGCGAGAACTCGCTGGCCATGCTGGCGCAGCGCGAGCTGGAGCGGCGCATCACCTCGGGCGAGATCGCGGTCGGTGCCAAGCTCAACGAGGTCGACATCGCCACCGCGCTCGGCGTGTCGCGCGGGCCGGTGCGCGAGGCGTTCCGCGCGCTCGACCAGGCCGGCCTGGTTCGCGTGGAGAAGAACCGCGGCGTGTTCGTGCGCCAGGTGTCGCTCGACGAGGCCGAATGAGATCTACGAGGTGCGCGCGGTGCTCGAAGGGCTGATCGGCCGGCTCGCCGCGCAACGCATCCAGCCCGACGAACTCGATCAGCTGCGCGCCATCGTCAAGAAGATGCTGGCGCTGGACAAGTCGCGCAAGGGCGAGGCGTACTTCGCGCTCAACGTGGAGTTCCACGACATCCTGGTGCGCGCCGCGCGCAACAACGCGCTGGCCACGCACTACCGCCGCGTGGTCAACGAGCTCGACCTGTACCGCCGCGAAACGCTGGTGCGCGGCAGCGAGAACATCCCGGTGTCCACGCGCGAGCACGAGGCGATCGTCCATGCGCTCGCCAAGGGCGACGAGAGACTCGCCGAACGGCTGCTCACCGAGCATGTGCTGCACAGCCGCGAGCGGCTGCACGGCGCGCTGGCCAAGCCGTCGCGCAGCCGCGCCGAGCAGGCCGGCTTCAACCTGAATCTGAAGGCAGTTCCCATGGCCAACAACAAGCCCACCGTCGACGTGAACGGCATCGCGTACCGCTGGCCGCTGCGCCCGGTGGTCGTGGTGTGCATCGACGGCGGCGATCCCGCATACCTGCGCCGCTTTCTCGACGAAGGCGCGGTGCCCAACATCGCGCGTTTCATCGCGCAGGGCTTCGGCACGGTGGCCGAAGGCTCGATGCCGTCGTTCACCTGTCCGAACAACATGTCGATCATCACCGGCACGCCGACCTCGAAGCACGGCATCTCGGGCAACTTCTATCTCGACACGCGCACCTGGGAGCCGGTGGTGATGACCGGGCCCGAGCTGCTGCGCGGCGACACGATCCTGAAGCGCTTCGCCGATGCCGGCGCCAAAGTGATTTCGATCACCGCCAAGGACAAGCTTCGCAAGCAGCTCGGCAAGGGGCTCGACGTGTCGAAGGGGCACATCTCGTTCTCGTCGGAGTTCGCGGGCCGCTGCACGTTGGCAGACAACGGCATCGACCAGGTGCTCGAGTTCGTCGGCATGCCGCAGCCCGACATGTATTCGATGGAGCTGTCGCTGTTCGTGCTCGAGGCTGGCGTCAAGCTGCTGGCGCAGCGCCGGCCCGACTTGCTGTACCTGTCGCTCACCGATTGGGTGCAGCACAAGTACGCACCCGACGAATCCGAGGCGCGGCGCTTCTACCAGGCGCTGGACGACGCATTCGGCCGCCTGGCTGCGCTCGATGCCACGGTGGCGCTCACCGCCGACCACGGCATGAGCGACAAGAGCAACGCTGCCGGCGAGCCCAACGTGATCTGGCTGCAGGACATCCTCGATGCGAAGTTCGGTGCCGGCACCACCACGCGTGATCTGCCCGATCACCGATGCCTTCGTCGGCCACCATGGCGCGCTCGGCGGCTTCGTGCGCGTGTGGAGCCGGAGCGCGGTCACGGCGCGCCAGATCATCGAGCACATTGCCGGTGTCGAAGGCATCGAGATGGCGCTCGACGCGCGAAGAGGCCTGCAAGATGTTCGACATGCCGGCCGACCGCGAGGGCGACGTGGCCGTGGTCGCCACGGCAGGACGTGTGCATCGGCAGCTCGGCGCAGGCGCACGACCTCGCGGGGCTCGAAGGGCCATCGCCTGCGCACGCACGGCGGCGTGTCGGAGACCAAGGTGCCGTTCATCCTGAACCGGCCGCTGTACGGATGCGTACAAGCTCAAGGCCGCGGGCGGCACGTTGAAGAGCTACCAGATCTTCGACTTTGCGATCAACGGCACCCTCTGAGGCGCGAAGATGAAACTGCCCCCACGCTCACTGCGTTCGCTGCCCCCGAGGGGACGCGTCAGTGTCTTCGGGCTGCCGGGCGCCACTGACATGAGCAAGCGCCCGATCACCGAGGTTCGCCACGAGGCGATGCGCATCGCCGGCGAACGCGTGCACACCGATCGCGTGATCGAGGTGCGTTATCCCTACACCGGCGAGCTGGTGGCCACCGTGCCGAGGGCCAGCGTCGAGCACGTGCGGCGGGCGATCGCGGTGGCGCGCGACTACAAGCCCAAGCTCACGCGCCACGAGCGTTTTCGCATCCTCAACAAGGCGGGCGAGCTGATCGCGCAGCGCAAGGAGTCGATCGCGCGCCAGATCACGCTGGAGTCCGGCCTGTGCCTGAAGGACACGCTGTACGAGGTGGGCCGGGCCAGCGATGTGCTGCTGTTCTCGGCGCAGCAGGCGCTGGTCGACGACGGCCAGAGCTTCTCGTGCGACCTCACGCACCACGGCAAGCAGCGCCGCGTGCACACCACTGCGCGAGCCGCTGCTCGGCGTGATCACGGCGATCACGCCGTTCAACCACCCGCTGAACCAGGTGATCCACAAGGTGGCGCCGTCGATCGCCACCAACAACCGCATGGTGCTCAAGCCGACCGAGAAGACGCCGCTGGCCGCGCTCACGCTGGCCGACGTGCTGTACGAAGCCGGCTTGCCGCCGCCGATGCTGTCGGTGGTCACCGGCGACCCGCGCGAGATCGCCGACGAGCTGCTGACGCATCCCGACGTCGACCTGGTCACCTTCACCGGCGGCGTGGCGGTCGGCAAGTACATCGCCGGCAAGGCGACCTACAAGCGGCAGATCCTCGAGCTGGGCGGCAACGACCCGCTGGTGGTGATGGACGACGCCGACGTGACGCGCGCCGCCGAACTGGCGGCGAGCGGGTCGTACAAGAACAGCGGCCAGCGCTGCACGGCGGTCAAGCGCATCCTGGTGCACGAGCGGCTGGCGAGCGACTTCACCGATGCGCTGCTGGAGAAGACCCGCGCCTGGTGCATGGCGACCCGCTCGACCCCAACGTCGACATGGGCACGGTGATCGACGAGCGCGCGGCGATGCTGTTCGAACGCCGCGTCCACGACGCGGTGGCGCAAGGCGCACGCCTGCTGCACGGCAACCGGCGCGACGGCGCGTCGTATTCGCCCACGCTGATCGACCGCGTGCGCGGCGAGATGGAAGTGGTGCGCGAGGAGACCTTCGGCCCCGTGTCGCCGGTGCTCACGTTCAAGGACGTCGACGATGCGATCCGCCAGGTCAACGGCACGGCGTTCGGCCTGTCGTCGGGCGTGTGCACCAATCGGCTCGACGACATCATGCGTTTCGTGCGCGAGCTGCAGGTCGGTTCGGTCAATGTCTGGGAGGTGCCGGGCTACCGCCTCGAGCTCACCCCCTTCGGCGGCATCAAGGACTCGGGGCTGGGCTACAAAGAAGGCGTGCAGGAAGCCTGCAAGAGCTTCACCAACGTGAAGACCTATTCATTGCCGTGGTGACCTCACGGTTGATACGGCGCCACCTTGTCCTGCTCGGCGGGGTCGTTGCGCGCGACGATCGCGCGCGCCGGTTCTGTGGGGCTCAGGTTGATCGCCTCGTGCGGCACGCCGGGCGGCACGAACAGGAAGTCGCCCGCCTCGCTGATCACCGACTGCGTGAGCCCTTCGCCATAACGCGTTTCGACGCGGCCCTGCAGCACGTAGATGCCGGTCTCGTAGCCGATGTGCACGTGCGGCTCGGCGCGCGCGCCGGGTGGGATCACCACCAGGTGCATCGACAGTCCGGTGGCCTGCACCGTGCTGCCCGACACGCCGATGAAGTAGGGCAGCCGCTGCAGGGTGTCGACCGCGCGGTCGGGCCGGATCGCGCGCACGGTGTAGTCGGCGGTCGAGGTCTGCATGCGGTCTCCGGCGGTGGTGCGTGTGCGCGATTCTATGGAGCGCGGTGGCCGCGATGACCCTTCCGACGCACGCCCGCGTGGTCATCGTCGGCGGCGGCATCGCCGGCTGCTCGACGGCCTACCACCTGGCCCAGCTCGGCATCACCGACGTGCTGCTGCTCGAGCAGGGCAAGCTGACCTGCGGCACCACCTGGCATGCCGCCGGGCTGGTCGGCCAGATGCGGCCGAACCGCAACATGACCGCGATGAGCCGCTACGGCATCGAGCTGTACGCGTCGCTCGAAGCCGAGACCGGCCTGGCCACCGGCTGGAAACAGTGCGGCAGCGTCAACGTCGCCGCGCACGCCGCGAGCGCTGGCAGGTGCTGAAGAAGCAGGCCGCACTGGCGCGCAGCTTCGGCGTCGAGGTGCAGCTGATCACGCCGCGCGAGGCCGGCGACCTGTACCCGCTGCTGCGCACCGACGACCTGCACGGCGCGCTGTGGATTCCCGGCGACGGCAAGGCCAATCCGGCCGACCTGTGCATGTCGCTGGCCAAGGGCGCGCGCAACCGCGGCGTGAAGCGTGATCGAAGACATCGAGGTCACCGGCGTGATCGTCGAACGCGGCGCCGTCGGCGGACGTGACGCGGCGTGCGCACGCGCCAGGGCGACGTGCGCTGCGAGGTCGTCGTCAACTGCGCCGGCCAGTGGGCACGCCAGTTCGGCGCGCTCGCCGGCGTCAACGTGCCGCTGTACTCGGCCGAGCACTTCTACATCGTCACCGGCCGGATCGACGGCGTGCATCCGATGCTGCCGGTGATGCGCGACCCCGACGGCTTCATCTACTACAAGGAGGAGGTCGGCGGCCTGGTGATGGGCGGCTTCGAGCCGAAAGCCAAGCCATGGACGGTCGATCCGATCCCGTCGCACGCTTCCAGTTCCAGCTGCTCGACGAGGACTGGGACCAGTTCGAGATCCTGATGACGCAACGCGATCCACCGCACGCCGTGCCTGGAGACCGCGCAGATCAAGATGCTGCTGAACGGGCCCGAGAGCTTCACGCCCGACGGCAATTTCATCCTCGGCGAGGCGCCGGAGCTGCGCAACTACTTCGTCTGCGCCGGCTTCAATTCGGCCGGCATCGCCAACTCCGGCGGCGCCGGCCGCCTGATCGCCGAGTGGATCGCCGGCGGCGAGGCGCCGCGCGACCTGTGGGACGTCGACCTGCGCCGCTTCGGCCCGTTCACCGCCAACCGCAAGGCGCTGGCCGAGCGCACGGCCGAGACGCTCGGCCTGCACTACGCGATGCGCTGGCCGCGCCAGGAACTGCGAGAGCGCGCGGCCGCTGCGCACCTCGCCGCTGTACGACCTGCTGGATGCCAAGGGCGCCGAGTCGGGCAGCAAGAACGGCTGGGAGCGCGCCAACTACTTCAAGCCGGCCGGCCAGGCGCGTCCCGCCCACGGCCTGGGCACGCCGGGCTGGCTGCCCTGGCTGCAGGCCGAGAACAGCGTGCCACGCGCGAGGCGGTGGCGCTGTACGACCAGACGTCGTTCGGCAAGCTGCTGGTGCAGGGCCGCGATGCACTGCGCGCTGCTGCAGCGGCTGTGCGCCAACGAGATCGACGTGCCGGTGGGCAAGATGGTCTACACCGCGATGCTCAATTCGCGCGGCGGCTTCGAGAGCGACCTCACCGTGATGCGGCTCGGCGCCGACCGCTTCCAGTTGATCACCGGCTCGGCACAGCCGCAGCGCGACCTCGACTGGATCGAGCGCCACATCGATGCCAGACGAGCATGTCGCCGTCACCGACGTCAGCGCGCTGACCGCGTGTTGTCGCTGATGGGGCCGCGCGCGCGCGAGCTGATGCGGCGCGTCAGCCCCGACGACCTGTCGCCGCAGGGCCTGGAGTTCTCGCACACGCGCGAGATCGATCTCGGTCTGGCGCGCGTGCGCGCTGCGCGCATGAGCTATGTCGGCGGGCCAGGCTGCGAGCTGTACGTGCCGGTCGGAGATGGCGCGCCACGTCTACCTGGCGCTGCACGAGGCGGGACAGGATCTCGGCCTGCCGACGAAGCAGGCCGCCTGCGCGGCCTGTGCGATGCTGGCTACTACGCGATCGATGCGCTGCGCATCGAGGCCGGCCGCCGCGCCTGGGGCGCCGAACTCGGGCCCGACGAAACGCCGTGGGAGGCCGGCCTGGGCTTCGCGGTGAAGCTGCGAAAGCCCAGCGGCTTTATCGGCCGCGATGCGCTTGCTCGCCTCGCGCGGCGCAGCCGCTGCGCAAGAAGCTGCTCGGCTTCGTGCTCGACGATCCAGCGCGCGTGGGTGTGGGGTGGCGAGGCGATGCAGATCGACGGCGATTGCCGGTCGGCGAGCTCGGCTCGGCGGGCTGGGGACATGCGGCCGGACGCTGCGTCGCGTTCGGCTACGTGCGCGGCGCGGCTGCGCAGCATGTTCATGCGGGCACGCCGGTGCAGATCGACTTGTGGGGCGAGCCGGTCGCTGCGACGGCTTGGGACAACATGAGCCGCCGGGCCGCTCCCTAGGCGAATACCGGAGCGCGCAGCGCGCAGGCGCCCGACGCGCGCCGCACCGCGGAGCGCCTAAGCGTCAGCGGCAGTTCAACGGCAGGTACTTCGCATCGACATCGGTGCGGTTCGTGCCCTTGGCGCTCATCTTGTCGGGCGTGGCCGCGTGTCCGCACACCCAGGCCACCGGCACGATCGGTGCGGCGTCGACGACTGCGGGGCGGAACGTCAGCGTCTTGCCCTTGATCACGCCGTTGGCCTGGTTGCCGAACACCACGTGCAGTGCACCGCCTTCGACGGTGATCGACGACACGTGGTTGCCCACCAGCTTGTCGGCGTCGGGCAGGCCGGCCTCGACGTTGTCGGCCGGCAGCTTGTGCGTCACCTGCCACTTGAGGCCGACGGCGTTCTTGCCCACGTTGATCACGCTCGACGAGTCGACGATCTGCTGGCGCACCATGGGCCCTTGAAAGCTTGGCAGGGCCAATGTCGCGAGGATCGCCAGCACGGCCACGGCGACCAGCAGTTCGATCAGCGTGAATCCGGTGTCGGCGGTGCGCATCGAGTCGTGTGGCATGGCGATGCCAGGATTATTCGGCTCCCGCGCCCGCAGCGCTCCGCGCCACGCCGTGCGCAGACGAACCCGGTGCGGACTTCTGCACGCCGCATGGTCGCGATGCGCTGCTGGGATGCGGCCCATTGCGGCCACCCCTAATACGGACCGCCCGCAGCTATCACACGCCCCGACTTCCGGGGTAAACGCAAACGCACTCCAATGCAACCCAGCGATGCGGACGACTCATAACCGTGTCGCATCACCTCAATCCATCACCAGGAGCGCACCATGTTCATTCCTCCCAGCTGCGGGCCGACCAACACGGTCAATACCGGTTGCGGCAACGACAACGTCCACATCTCCAAGGCCGACGGCCTGGCGGGGCTGTTGGGCCTGTACGAAGTCAACATCAACGGCCAGAAGCAGTTCATGACCGAAGCCCAACTCAAGAACACCCAGTTCAACCTGGGCTCGGGCAACGACAAGCTGGTGGTCGACAGCGACGTCAAGGTCGGCATCAACGCCAACGGCGGTTCGGGCAACGACATGATGGTCGGCGGCTCGGGCAACGACGACCTGCATGGCGGTTCGGGCAACGACGCGATCTTCGGCCGTGGCGGCAACGACCACGTCGACGGTGGCCGTGGCAACGACCTGCTGAGCGGCGGCAACGGCCGTGACCACATCGACGGTGGCCGTGGCAACGACGCCATCTACGGCGGCAACGGCAACGACGTGGTGCATGCCGGCAGCGGCAACGACTACGTCAACGGCGGCAATGGCAACGACTCGCTGCACGGGCAGAACGGCCATGACCACATCGACGGCGGCGCCGGCCACGACTACCTGAAGGGTGGCAATGGCTTCGACACGCTGCACGGTGGCCCCGGCTTCGACTGGAAGAACTGGGCCTGATTGAAGGTCCTTCCAGGTCGCTGACGCGACCTCGATGGCCCGGACAGCGCGAGCTGTCCGGGCCATCGTCTTTTTGCGATCGACATGTGAGAAGTTGGCCGCCGGCTGCGACCATGTCGTGCACGTGGCTCGGGTGCGCCTTCAGCGCGCGGCGTAGGCGGCGTGTGGCAACTGCGAGGCCAGCGAGCTGCTGCGAGACTCGGGCAGTGCGCTGAGGAAACGTGCGCTGGCATCGAACGACGGTGCGCCCGACGACCACGCACTCACCAGCGCACGCAGCGCCTGGCGCGTCTGGCGCGTGAGCGCGCCGGCGATCGGATCGTCCACGTCGGCCAGCAGCTTCTCGCAATACAGCGCACGGGCCTCGGGGCTGGCGGCAATGAGATCCATCACCGCGCGCGCCGCGCTGTGGAACTGCTGGGCGCTCAGCGCACGCGCCGGCTCGGCTTGCGCGAACCAGGCGCACAGGTATTCCAGCGGGCCCAGGCTGCGCGGCGCGCCGAAGCCGGCCGCAGGCATCGAGGCGCTCGCGCCCCAGGCGCCGCGGCGCCCGCTGGGCAACCGGCCGGTGCGCAACGCGTGCACCAGTGCGCGCGCCACGGCCGCGCAGGCAGCGTGGTCGCCGCGCTCGCCGATGGTCCACAACACGCGCAGGAAAGCGGGGTAGAGGTCGTCGCCGAGGCGCTCGCACACAGTGGTGAGCAGCGCCACGCGGTCTTCGTCGTTCTGCAGGTCGATGCAGCCTTCGACCAGCGCCTGCGCAGCCAGCGTCCAGCGGGGCTCGGCCAGCAGCGCCATCGTCACACCTGCGAGCTGGGCGGCGTGTCTTGCAGGTATGACAGCACGCGGTGCGCGTGTTGATCGGCGCTGAGGCCGCGCGACGACGGCGCGAGATCACCGCCGATCGCGGGGCCGGCCTGCGGCTCGTCGGCGCCGAACCAGCTGGTGGAGTCGACGCCATCGCTGGCCGCGGGGGCACTGGCGGGGCGGACCCACGCAGAGGTGGTGACGAAATCGGTGGCGCGGATCATGGCGAGGACTCGTGGTTTTTCAGTAGCTTATGGGTGCACAGCCCGGTGCGCCAGTGCGACGCATCCCAGCTAGGAGCGACCCTAATGGCACATCGCATTCGTGTGTCGTGTCTTCATTCGTCGCTGTCGCTCGGTGCCGATGGCGTGGTGCCGGGTTGTTCAGGACCGCTCGCGGCATGCGGATTCAGACGCACGGCGCTGCGCGAACGCTGGTCCTGGCGCTGTCGGTCTTCATCGTCGTCGGAACGGTTTTCGACAAAGCGCTCGTAGCCGGCGAAGGCCTCGGCCTGCCAGTCGGTCATGAGGCCCAGCCTGAACCCCTTGAACACCATGCGCAATGCCACCTGGTCGTTGATGCCGTCGGCATCCCCGTTGGGTTGGGTGCTCGATGGCGCGCTGGCTTCGCCAGACGGGTTGGCGGGGTCGTCGGTTGTCGCAGGACAGGGCTCGGGCGGCGCGGGCGCCGGTTCCCAGATCGGGATCAAGGTGAAGAGAAAGTTTGTGCTCAGAAGGCTGGGCGGGATCATGCTCGACTCCTCGAGTGGTGCGTGCAGCAGGTCGATGAAAGGCCTGCGAACGCGGGCAGAAAAATGGCGCCTCCGAGGGCGCCAGCACACAACGACTCGAACCGTCGGACCGAGGGCACGGTCTCTCGAACGTGCCCTCGGTATCCCTTCAGTTCGCGGCTTACTTGCGTGCCACGCTGGTCAGGCCGTCGCCGATGCCCTTGACGACGGTGTTGAGGGTTTCCATGAACTGCTGGAACTCCTTGCTCACGCCGTTGAGCTCGCTCTGGGTCTTGACCGACTCTTGGGCGTTCGCCTGCTGTTCCTTAGTCTGCGCGCCGTCCTTGCCGCTCTCCAGGCCCTTGCCCTCTTCGCCGAGCTTCACGAGCTTGTCGCTCAGCTCGACCATCTTGGCCGCCTTGTCGCCGGCAACTTCGCCGAGCGCGCTGGCCAGCGCAACCAGCCAGCTGCCGCTGGTCTTGCCGCCCTTGCCGCCCTTGCCGCCTTCGCACTTGTCGTCGCCCTGGACCTCGTCCTTCACGCGATCGACCATGCCCTTGATCATGTCTTCGATCAGTTTCTGGATGTCGTTCTGGATGCCCTTGTCGCTGCCACAGGCGCGCTCGCACTCGGGGTCGGCCGGCTGGCGGTTCTTGCCCACCACCTCGTCGACCACCTTGCCGATGACGTCCTGCAGGAACTTGGGCATGCCGGCTTCCTGGCACAGTTGCTTGGCGGCGCCGTTGACGGCTTCGCCGATCGCCGGTGCCAAGAGATTGGCCGCAGCCATCGCGATGCCGGCCGGGGGAAACGCGATGCCCACGATGCCGCCCAGGGCGCCGCCGAGGCCGCCGCCGCCGAGAATGCTGCCGAGGCCGCCGCCGCCGAGAATGCTGCCAAGGCCGCCGCCGCCGAGAACGCTGTTCAATGCTCCAGACATGATTTCACTCCTAGGTGTGGGCTGAAACGTGTTTGGTTGCGTTCGCCCGGGGTTGCAAAAACTCTGACTCGATACCGCATCACTCCAGCGCTCCGGTCCGATTCGAACCTGATTGCCTGCGACGTGATTGCCTTCGTGTGTTGCACTCGGCGCAGCGGACGTTTGAATTAAATGTGTGTTGGGCCTATCAAAACAGTCGGTGCGTACGGCAGCTAGGCGTGGTCCTACGTTAGGAACGTTCCCACTAGGGGAGCTCCTCATGGGCTGCATCCACGCGCGCCGGCGGCACCGGTTGTGCGATCGTCGCTGCCGACGCATCGGGCCAGTGCGCGATCGTGCTGATGCCGCCGGCGGTCACGCCCAACATCCAGCGCGCGCCGCGGTGCTCGACGATCACCACGCGTTCTTTCGTGCCCACCGGCAGCGCGCGCACGAAGCGCAGCGCATCGTCGGTGGCGCTGCCGGAGGGGCCGCGCGGCTGCATGCGTGAGCGCAGCGCCTTCAGCACCACCCAGGCCAGCGCCAGCACCACGGCCAGCGCCAGCAGCATGCTGGCAAAACTCAGTGCGAACGATTCCATGGCGGGGCCTCCTCGTGCGGGTAATGGGTCAGGTCTTCGCCGGGTGCGGCGATGTGAGGCCGCGCGGGCACGTCGAGCGGCAGATCGAGCGGCGACGGGCCGGCGTCGCGCTGCGCCTGCACGACCTCGCGCACTTCGCGCGCCCACAAGATCACCTCGGCGATGATGTCGAACAGATCGGCCGGCACGATCTCGCCGATCTCGGCGCGTGCCAGCAGGTCGCGCGCCAGCGCCACGTTGCGCACGATCGGCACGCCGGCTTCCTCGGCGGCCTCGCGCATCGCACGCGCCACGTGCTCCTCGCCCTTGGCGGCGATGGTGGGCACCGGGCAGCTTTCCTTGTCGTAGTCGATCGCGATCGCGATGTGCGTCGGGTTGACCACCAGCACGTTGGCGTTGCGCGCGGCGTTCTGCGAATTGCGCTGCGACCACTCCTGGTGCAGCTGTTTGCGCTGCTGCTTGATGTAAGGATCGCCTTCGCTGTCCTTCATCTCCTGCTTGATGTCGCGCATGCTCATGCGCATCTTCTTGGTGAACGAGTAGCGCTGGTATGCCGCGTCGAGCAGCGCGATCAGCGCGAACAGCGCCACCGTCCACGCCAGCAGGTGCAGCGTCACCTTCCACATCAGCGCGCCCATCGCCTGCACCGGCAGCTCGGTCGAGCGCGCCAGGCCCACGATCTGCGGGATCTCCGACTTGATCACCAGCCAGCCCACCAGGAACAGCAGCGCGGTCTTGGCGACCGACTTCACCAGCTCGATCAGGTTGTCGAGCGTGAACATCTTCTTCACGCCTTCGACCGGATTCATGTTCTCCAGCTTGGGCGTGAGCTTCTCGAACGACAGCACCGGGCCCATCTGCAGAAAGTCGGTCAGCAGGCCCACGGCGGCGATCGGCACCAGCAGCATCGCCACCAGCATCACGGCCAGTTCGGCGGCCTGCGCGCCGAGCGCGCGCGCGGCGCCGGCGAACCCGGTGGTGGCCCAGCCCTGGCCGATCACGGTGAACAGCGATTCGTACAGCGTGCCGATGCGCGTGGTGGCATAGGTCATCGTCAGCGCGCCGAGCGCCAGCCAGACGATCAGGCCGACCGTGCTCGACACCTCTTTGCTCTTCGGGACGTCGCCTTTCTTGCGCGCGTCCTCGAGCTTTTTCGGTGTCGGTTGTTCGGTCTTGTCGCCACTGTCGTCGCTCGCCATGTCAGCCTCCGAAAAGCACGCGCAGCGAACGCAGCGCGATGCCGCCGCGCGTGAGCAGGTCGTCCTGCAGCAGTTGCACCAGGCTGGCGAGCTGGATCCAGATGATCCAGATCGCCACCACCGCCTTCAGCGACTGCGACAGCGAGAACACGTTGAGTTGCTGCGCGAAGCGGTTGATCAGCCCCAGCACGCCTTCCACCATGTACAGCAGCACCAGCGCCGGTGCCGCGATCAGCAGCGTGAGGGCCATGATGCGGCCGAACTCGCCTTCGAACAGGCGAATGCCGCCTTCGGCCAGCGTCGGCATGGGCGAGTGCACCGGCCACAGCACGTAGCTCTCGAGCAGCGTGCCGATGAAGATCATGAAGCCGCCGCCGGACATGAAGATGTAGCTCGCCAGGCGCGAGAACAGCGCGCCGTTGAGCGTGGTCTGGTGGCCCGACAGCGGGTCGTTCACCTGCGCCTGCGTGGTGCCGACCTTGGTGTCGATCACCTGGCCGGCGGCCTCGAAGGCCCACATCACGCCGGCAAAGAACAGCCCGATGGCGCCGCCGATGAACGCCTCCTTGCCGAACAGCGGGATCCAGCTCCAACCGGTGAGTGGGATCGGGCCGGCCGACGGCTGCAGCAGCAGGCTCAGCATCGCGATGGCGAGGAACATCGCGTTGCGCACCATCGCGGGAACCAGGTCGGCGGTGAACAGCGGCACGAGCAGCAGGGCGACCGCGATGCGCGTGGCCGACAGGCCGAGCAGCAGCGCGGTGTCGCCGAGCGAGCCGACGATGCCGAAGCCTTCCATTGGCTGGCTCTGCCGCCGCGAATCAGCGTCGCACCATGCCGGCGAAGCCGCTGAACACGCGGTCGCCGAACTGATACAGACCGCCGCCGAGCAGCGACGCGGTGATGAAGATCGTGATCACGATGGCGAAGAACTTCGCCACGTATTGCAGCGTCTGCTCCTGCAACTGCGTCGCGGCCTGCACGAACGCGATCAGCAGGCCGACCACCGCGGCCACCACGATCGGCGGCGCCGACAGCAGCAGCACGTACCACAGCGCCTGCTGCGTCAGTTGAATGATGTCGCCGTGAAGCATGGGTCAGCTCCTGCTGGGGCTACACGTAGGTGAGGATCAGGCCGTGCGTCAGCTTGACCCAGCCGTCGATCAGCACGAACAGCAGCAGCTTGAACGGCATCGACACCGTGGTGGGCGAGAGCATCATCATGCCCATCGCCATCAGCACGTTGGAGATCACCAGGTCGATCACCAGGAACGGCAGGAAGATCAGGAAGCCGATCTCGAAGGCCACCGACAGCTCGCTGACGGTGAACGCGGGCACGATGACCAGGAAGTCGCGATCGGTCAACTGGGAGGCCTGCTCGGGCTTGAGCGCCTTCTGCGCGGTGCGGTAGAAGAACGCGCGCTCGACCGGCCGGCTGTGCTTGACGAGGAAGTCGCGCAGCGGCTCCTTGGCCAGATCGGCCGCCTTCATCATGCTCTGGGTGCTGTTGCCGATGTCCTTGACGTTCTGCAGCTTGGCTGCCATCTCGGAGCCCACCGGGTACATCACGTAGATGCTCAGCACCAGCGCCAGGCCGTTGAGCACGACGTTGGGTGGCACCTGCTGCAGCCCGAGCGCGTTGCGCAGCAGGCTCAGCACCACCACCAGCTTGGTGAACGAGGTCACCATCACGCCGACGAATGGCGCAAGCGCCAGCACGATCACCGTCAGCAGCGCGGACGATGGCGAAAATTGGGTCAGGTCCATGACCGTTGGGTGGCGGAACGAGCGCCACCGGTTCAAAAAACCTGGCCGCGGCCGAAGTTCAGTCCGCCAGCGTCTCCAGGTGCAACGCCCAGCCGTCGCCCCACGGCATCAAGGCGCCGCTGGCCAGGTAGCGCGCGCTGCCGCCGTCGCCGGCGCAGCGCCACAGGCTGGCGCGGGCTTCGGGCTCGCCGGGGTCGGCGCTGACCCAACCCGCCAATTGCGCTGCGTCGAACGGACGCGGCAGCGACAGGCGCACCTCGTACAGCCCGGGGTCGCTGCGCTCGGCCGGCGCCGCACGATCGGATGGCGCCAGCGGCTGCGCCTGCCACGGGCTGGCCAGCAGCACCGGCAAGCCGCTGCCGGCGGCGGCACTTTCGTCGGCGGCGCGCAGCCAGCCCTGCCACGGCGCGGACATCGAGCACGGCAGCAGCACGGCGCCGCCGGGCTCCATCGATTCGAGTTCCACCTCGTCGAGTTGCATCTGAGCCAGCACCAGCGTGGCAGGCGCAGCGCTCCAGTGCAGTTGGGCCGCCAGCGGCACCGGCGGCGCATCGAGCTGGCGCAGCAGCGGCCACGGCAGCTCGATCCGGCAGGCGCCGCCTGCCGGTGCGTCAATGCGGCAGGCGGCGCCGGCCGGTGTGGCCGGCGTCGACGCCTCGCGGTGCCACGTTGCGCGCGCATGTGCCGGCACGCCACTCGACGGCGTGCCGGGTGCGCACCAGCGCCACGCCGGCGCGAAGCCGAACCAGGAGTCGAGCGCGTCGAGCAGCGGCGCGCACGATTGCAGCGCCACCGCCGCGTCGGCGGCATGGCGCACGCTGCCCGGAACCCACAGTCGGACGGTGCCTTCCGCCGTGGGGGCTTCGAACGCGGCCCACGGCGCGGCGGCGGTGGCGGGCGCGCCCAATGGCGCGTGCGCCATCGGTTTCAGGTGTTCGGCGTGCTGCGACATGTCATGCCCGGTGGGTGACCATCATGCGGGTCAGTTCGGCGACCGAGCGCGCCTGCATCTTGGCCATTCCACGTGCTCGATACAACTCCACCGTCTTGATCGACAGGCCGATGCGGTCGGCGATGTTCTTGTTGTAGATGCCCTGGATCACGTAACTCAGCACCTCGCGTTCGCGCGGCGTGAGCCGGGCTTCCAGCGCGGCGAAGCGCGCGTGGGCCTCGTCGTGACCGTTGGCGGCGCCGTTGGGCTCGGGCGCAGCGCCGCGTGCCGGCGACCGGCGGGCGTGCGTGAAAGCCTTCTCGAGCGCCTGTTCGAGCGCGCCGTCGTCGAACGGCTTCTCCAGCAGCGTGACCGCGCCTTTCTGCATCGCCTGCACCGCCAGAGGCACGTCGGCGTGGCCGCTCATGTAGACGATCGGGAGCTCGGCGTCGCGCTCGATCAGCGCATCGTGCACGTCGAGGCCCGACAGATGCGGCATGCGCACGTCGAGCATCAGGCACGCCGGCGTCGCCCGGTCGCGCTGCGCCAGCGCGTCGAGCGCGGCCTGCGGGTCGTGCCAGATCTGCACGTCGAAGCCGGCGCCGCTCAACCAGAAGCGCGTGGACTCGAGGAACTCGACGTTGTCGTCGACGATGTAGACGGTGCGTGGGGTCATGACGGCCTCTGATTCGTAAGCTCGGTCGTTGAAGTCTCGGGTGAAGCGTTGGCGGCCGCCGCGGACCGCGGCAGGCTGACGTGGAAGGTGGCGCCGCGATCGGCGTTGCGGGTGAACCACAAGCGGCCCTGGTGCAGCTCGACGAACGAGCGGCAGATCGACAAGCCGATGCCCATGCCGGTGGGCTTGCTGGAGGCGAACGGCACGAACAGCTTGGCCGCGGTCTCGTCGTTGAGGCCGCAGCCGTTGTCGCACACCTGCACCTCCACCTCGTGGGCGCGCGCGATCAGGCGCAGCGACAGTTCGGGTTTTCTTGGCGGGTCGGCCCGCATCGCGTCGAGGCCGTTGCGCATCAGATTCACCACCACCTGCTGCAGCATGACCTCGTCGCCACGCACCTGCACGGGGCCGTCGGGCAGCTCGAGCGCCAGGCGCGCACGGCTGCGTCGCAGGTCCCAGTCGAGCAGCGAGGCGCTGGCGCGCAGCATCGCGGTGAGGTCGAGCCGGGTGTGGCGCGGTTGGTGCGAGTGTGTGAACTCGCGAATGCGCTGGATCACGCGCGCCGCGAACATCACCTGTTCGATCGCGCGGTCGAGCGCCTGCGCCTCCTCGGCGTTCATCGAATTGCTGCGCCGCGACAGGCGTGAGCGCAGCCCGCGCAGCAGGTTGGCGCTGGCACCGATCGGCTGGTTCAGCTCGTGCGCCAGCGTGGTGGCCATCTCGCCGACCGAGAACACGCGCGAGGTGAACAGGAGCTGCTCGCGGTCGTCGAGCTGGCGCTGCAGCGCGCGCGTCTGTTCGTGGCGGTCGGTGGAGCGCAGCAGAAGGTGGCTGGCACCGGCGAGCACGATCTGCAGCTCCCACTGTTGGGCATCCCCGAGGCAGACGCGGCGCGGCGCGTGGTCGTCGCACGCGGCGGCCAGCGCCTCGGTCAAGCCGGGCAGGGTGGTGTCGAGCGCCGGCCCATCGACGCCGGCGTCGAGCATCGGCCACAGCGCCAGCCAGGCTGGGCTCGCCCAGACCAGCGTCTGCGTCGACGCATCGATCAGCGCCGCGGCATCGCCGAACTGGGCCCAGGCCTCGCACGACTGGCGCAGTTCGGCGCTCAGCGGTGCGTGGGTCGGAGCCTTCGCGGCGGGCGGGCGCGCCGGCGTGCGGCGGGCTTTGGCGGTGCTTAGCATGAGGTGGCCTCCAGCGTGTCGGCATCGGTGTTCACCAGCGGCAGTGCGCTGACCACCACGTGCACGCTCCATTGCGCGCCGAGTGCGGCCCAGAAGCGCTGCGCCGCCGGGATGCGCACGCAGACCTCGCACCAGCGCAGCGAGCGCGCCAGCACGGGTCCGAGCTGCACCTCGCAGGGCAGCGGCGCTTTGGACTTCGAGGCGGTCGAGCCGTCCACCGCGACCAGCTGGCGGCCGGTGCGCGGGTGGTGTTCCTTCACCACGCGCACGTGGCACCACTGGCCCGGGTGTGGCGGGCTTGACCATTGCAGCCGCGCGTCGACGCGCAGTCCATGGAGCGAGAGCGCCGGCGCCACGCGTTGTGCGGTTGGTGCCACTGCAGCGCGCGTGCGCGGCCACAGCACGAAGGCCCAAGCCGGCCCGGCCGGATCGAGCCCTTGCGGGCAGGCCAGCACCACGCAGCGGCCACGCTGCCATTGTTCGGCCGCGGCGAGCAGCGCCTGCGGCGTGACGCGCGCGGCCAATGCATGGCGCAGCGCAAGCGAAAGCGGCTCGCACCATGCCTCGGCGGGCGCGGGCTGTGCGTCGAGAACTTCTTCGGCCTCGACGTGTTCGTCGTCGTCTTCGCTCTGTTCGGAGAACGCGGCTTCGTCATCCGCCTCAGGCTCGGGCTCGGGCCGGCGGCGCGTGTCGTCGTCTTCGACGCTGCGCGGCGACGTGCGGGCGAGTGCACTGTAGGGATCGAAGGCGTGCGGCATCGGCCAGCCGGCGGCGGACTCGACCTGCAGCCCGACGAGCACCATCGGCACCGTGAGGTCGGCCGGCAGCGTGAACTCCGCATCGGCCAGCGGCGTGTCGACCTGGGTCTCGGTGATCTGCTTGGGTTCATCGACCTGTTGCGGCGCGCGCGCGACGGTCTGCATGCCGGCGGCTTCGACGCCGTGATCGACGTCCACGCCAGGCTCGTGTCCGGGCGCGAGCGCGTCGGCCTGCGCGGCCTCGTCGGCCACGGGCGACTCGGCCCACGCCGCGGCCGCGGGGCCCAGCGACAACGGCAGGACGGGCCCGATTTCCATGACTTCAGGCCGTGCCGCCCGGCGGCGCCGGATCGCGCAGCATCAGGCCCTTGGGGCCCAGGGTCAGGACATCGGGGTTCAGGCCGAGGAACTGCTGCAGGTAGCCGCGCGCCGCGCGCTGCACATTGGCCACTGCGGCCGGGCCTTGTGCAGGAGCCTGCGCGGCGGACTCGCCCACCAGCACCGCAAGCAGCGCGAGTTTTTCGACATAGGCTTGGCGATCGGTGGCGGGCGACCCGTCTCGGGCCAGGCTGGCAAGCATCACACGGCGCAGCTGGCGCTCCAGTTGCAGCAGCGTCGCCGCCGTGGGGCGCTCGCCGTCCAGCGCCATCAGGTTGGCGGCGACGAAATGAGCGGCAGCCGCACCCGCATCGTCGAAGCCACCGGCCGCATCCTGCGGACGCACGGCCTCGCGGTAGTGCTGCAGGCAGCGACGATACAGCGCCTCGGCCTCGGCCCGGGCCGGACCGACAGGCTGCGCTTGCGCCAGCCGCGCCGGCCCCAAGGGCTCGGCAGCGCGCGGCACCGTGAGCGCCGCGCTGTCGTCGGCCACTGCGGCAGAGCCCAGCACGGCGTCGAAGGTGGCCTGGCGCAGTCTGCGCGACAGGTCTTCGACGAAGGCGGGGGAGGGATGCGATGTCATGTGCTGGCGTCCTCGCTCAGTGCCGGAATGGCGCCGTCGCGCGGCGACAGCGAGCGCAACGCTTGGCGCATCCGGGTTCCAGGTGGTGTGTTGCGCAGCGCGCGCCACTCGTTCAAACCGATTCGATGGAAGCGCGCCACACCGCCGTCGTAGGGCCGCAGGCCGAGCGGCACGAAGCCGAGCGCCGCCAGCACGGCGCGGGCGCTGCGGTTGTTGGGGTGGCAGATGCCCCAGACGCGGTCGAGGCCGAGGCGCTCGAACGCCTGCTCGAGCATCAGCTCGCCACCCTCGAGGGCGAGGCCACCGCCCCAGGCCAACGGCAGCAGGCGTGCGCCGATCTCCACTTCGCCCGGCTGCTCGGCCATCGGCATCAGGTTGAACCAGCCGGCAAACGACGGTTGCGGCTCGAGTACCGTGGTGTGCCAGATCCCGAGGCCCTCGTGGCGCCGGTAGACCTGCGGCATGCGCTCGAGAAACAACTGCGCCACCTCGCGTTGGTGCAACGGATAGTCGTCGACCAGGTGCGTGCGCAGGCGCGGCTCGTGGTGCATCCGCACCAGTTCGTCGAGATCGTCGGCGTTGAACTCGCGCAACGCCAATCGGCGCGTCTGGCCCCAGGACTCCACGTCGCTGGGCGCAGCGGCGAGCACGGCGCTCATTGGTCAACCTCCACGCTGTGCGCTGCGCAGCTCGCGTCGGCAGAGGCCCGGTGGCTCACCGCTTGTCCTCTCGATCGTCGCCGCGGTCGTCGACGCGGACGCTGGCCGGGTCGATCCCGCGTGCGCGCAGCCGTTCGTCCAGGCGCGAGCCTTGGCGTGCCAGCGCCGCGGCGTCGCGCGATGGGGTGGCGATGTTCAGCGCCCACAGCGCCGGCGCGGCCACGTTGCCGGCGTCCGGTACGCGCACGGCGCGCAACTCGAGCGGCAGGCCCATCGGTTCGTTGATGGAGACCTGGAAGGTGTTGAGGTCGGCGTTGCCGGCGTGCTGCTGCAGCGGCTGCTGAGCGGCCATCGCCGTGCCGAGCGCGGCTTGCGTCTGTGTCGCGGTGTCGCTGGCTGCGGCGCCGGCGCGTGCCACTGCGGCCGCCGCGGCCGCAGGGCCTTGCAGCGGGTTGCCCAGAGCGCTCAACGGCGTCTGCGCCGCGCAATCGGGCGGCGCAACCGGCACCGTGTCGTCGCTGTCCTCGTCCCGCGAGGCCGACTTGTCGCGCAGCAAGCGCTCGAAGCGGTCGCCCTCGCGGCGCAACGTGTGCGGGTCGGTGCAACGTGTGCCGTCGCGTGTCGTCGTGCGCGACGCTGCGCTCGACGACGATGCACTGGCGTTCGTGTTCATGCTCACCTCCGCTTCAATGAATGGGCCGGCGGCCCTGGTCTTCGATTTCGAGCTCGGCGCGCTGCTCGCGTGCGTGTTGCACCGCGCGCCGTGCTTGCTTGGCCAGGCCGCGCACCGCGTCTTCGCGCGCCAGCGCACGCGTCAACTCGGCGCCGGCCTGCTGTGCGCGCTCCTGCGCCGCTTCCAGCTCGTGCTCGTCATCGATCAGCGCGTATTCGTCGCGTTCGAGCTGGTCGGCCAGGCGCTCGCGGTTGGCGGCGATCAGACCCGACAGGCGCGGCAGATCCGGCGCCAGCGTGGTGACGATCGCATCGGCCAGCTCGGTCATCCGGCGCTGGCTGCGCTCGATCGCGCGCTGGCGTTCCTGCACGGTCTTTTGTGCCTTCTCGACCTCGAGCTTGGCCTTGGCGCATGCCTCGCGCGCACGCTGTACGCGCAACGAGCGCAGCCGCAACATCTGCCCGGCTTCATGCGGCGTGGGCAGCTTCTGCGTGACTCACGCCACCGCGTCCTTCATCTGCTGCACCGTCGTGGCGAACTCGGTCGCTTCGTCGGTGCGCTGCTGCAGCAGCGCCTTGATCTGCGGCAGGCGCTCGATCGCGCGGTCGGCCAGCGGGTCGCTGCCGGCCTGGTATTCGCCCACGCGCAGCAGGAACTCGACCTCGGCATGGCGTGCCATCAACTGGCGCATCTGCGCCGCGGCCTGGCGATGCGCGCGGTCGGTGACGCGCGTGAACACGCGGCTCGCGCTGCCCAGCACGTCGATCGCCGGATAGTGCGCGGCCTGCGCCAGTGCGCGCGACAGCACGATGTGGCCGTCGAGGATCGAGCGCACTTCCTCGGCCACCGGGTCGGAGTTGTCGTCGTCCTCGGCGAGCACGGTGTAGAAGGCGGTGATCGAACCGTGCGCGTCGTTGCCGGCGCGCTCGAACAGGCGCGGCATCTCGGCGAACACGCTCGGCGGATAGCCGCGCCGCACCGGCGGCTCGCCGGCCGACAGCCCGAGCTCGCGCAGGCCGCGCGCAAATCGCGTGACCGAATCGACCATCAGCAGCACACGTTTGCCTTCGCGGCGGAAGCCTTCGGCGATCGCGGTCGCGGCATACGCAGCACGCACGCGCTCGAGCGCCGGCCGATCGGAGGTCGACACCACGACCACCGAGCGCGCCAAGCCGTCTTCGCCCAGGCTTTCGTCGAGGAACTCGCGCACCTCGCGGCCGCGTTCGCCGACCAGCGCGATCACGATCACGTCGGCCGTGCGCCTGGCGCGCCAGCATGCCCAGCAGCGTGGATTTGCCGCCGCCGGCCATCGCGAAGATGCCCACGCGCTGGCCTTCGCCGACGGTGAGCGCGGCGTCGATCGCGCGCACGCCGGTGGCCAGCGGATGGTCCACCCCCTGGCGTTGCAGCGGCGACGGCGCGTCGGCGTGCAGCGGCGTGTGCTGCAGGTCGGGGCCGCCGAGCGGCTTGCCATCGATCGGGTTGCCGAACGCATCGATCACGCGGCCGAGCAGCGCAGGGCCACACGGCATCTGCGCCACGTCGGACATCGCCTGCACCGCGGCGCCGACCGCCACGCCCTGCAGCGCACCGTACGGCGCCAGGATCACTTCAGTGCCGGCGAAGCCGATCACCTCGGCCAGCAGCGCGCTGTCGTCGGGCTCGGTGCCGGCTTCGAAGATGCGGCACTGCTGGCCGATGCGCGCGCGCAAGCCGGTGGCACGCAGCACGGTGCCGCCGGCCTGCACCACGCGGCCGAGCTCGACCACGGTGCGCGTGGCTTGCAGCGTGCGCAGCAGGCGCTGGGTGGCGTCGAGCGGGGTGTTCATGAGGCCACGCCCACGCTTGGCACCGACCACGCACTGGCCAGTCGCGTCAATTGCGCGTCGAGCGAGGCGTCGATGGTGCCGAGCTCGGTTTCGAGTCGGCAGGTGTCGGGCTCGCAGCCGTCGTCGGCGCGAACGTCGAAGGCGGGCAGGTCGGACGCAGCATCAGGCGCTTGCGCCAGCGCAGCCAGGCGCGCGCGCACCGCATCGGTGGCGTCTGGGTGCACCACCAGCGTCAGGCTGTGCGCGGGCATCACGTCGCGCGCGGCCGTGCAGGCCAGCGCCACCAGTTGTTCGGGCGTGGCGAACGAGCCGATCAGCTTGCGCGCCACCTGCAGCGCGAGCGCGGCCGTCTGCTCGCGCAGCGCCTCGTGCTGTCGCGCCGCGCGTGCGGCGAGCGCGTTGATCTGGCTGGCGATGTCGTCGCGCGCGGCGGCGCGACCTTCGGCCAGGCCTTGCGCGAAACCGTCGGCCCGCGCGGCGTCGCTGGCGGCCTGCACGCGCGCTTGGTGCGAGCGTTCCAGCTCGAGCACGCTGTCGCGCAGTTGCTGCGCCTCGGCCAGCAGCGGCACCTCGGCCGCGCGCAGCACGCGGCGTGTGGAGGCGATGCGCATATCACCCTGGCGCTGCCACATCAAGAAACTCATTTCGCCTCCCGCAAGGTGAACACGCGTGCGATCAGCGATTGCGCCAGCGGTCCCGCCATCTGCGCCGGCGTGGCCGGTGCGAGCGCGCTGCCCACCACCAGGCGCAGCGGCCCGGGCAGCATCGACGCCAGCAGCACCGAGGCTCCGGCGCCGCGCAGCGCCGGCACCACCTGTTCGCCGGTGTCGATGCGCGGGCTCGGCGCCACGTTGTTCGGCAGCACCTGTGTGGCGGGGAGCGCGCGCAGCGCCTGCAGGAACGGCGCACCGACCGCGGCGCGCGCGGCGTTCAGCCGCCCGCCGTCGATCCACAGTCGCAGCGACGGCGCGCACAACATCGCGCCGACCTGGCATTTGAAGCGGTCGAGCTCGTCGTCGGACAGCGCGAGCCACGTCGGCGCGCCATCGAGCGCATCCCAATCGAGCGTTCCCACCGCATCGGGCGCGCGCTGGCGCAGCCGTTGTGCGATCGCGGCGCGCTGGCGGCGCCGCTGGGTGGCGTCGTCGGTGGTCGGCACGCTGGCGCCCGACCCGGCGGCAACGGGCCCCGTGTGCAGCGTCTGGGTCATTTCTTCCCCGCGGGGCGGCGCAGCGCCGCAGGCACCGGCATCGGGCGCGGCCCGGCGAGCGCGACAGCGGGTGCGTTCATCGCGAGCGCCGGGTGCGGCGAGCGGCGGCGCCACCACAGCAGGCCGCCGCCACCCAGAGCCAGAGCGCCGGCAGCGCCGCCGGCCAGCAGCGGCAGCGCGATCGACGCGCTGCGCGCTTGCGTGGAGTCAGACGCCGCGGGGGCGCCCTTCGGCGCCGGCGCGAGCGACGGATCGGCGGGCATGCCTTCGGCCGGGAACAGCGCCACGGTGACGTTGTCGTAGGCCAGGCCTTCGATGCTGTTGACCACCAGCGCCTTGATCTGCGAGATCTGTCCCGACAGGTTGCGCTCGGGCCGGTGCTTGATGAAAACCGCGGCGGCGGCCGGCTGCGGCTTGTCGAGCAGCGGGTTGCGCTCGGGCACCACCAGGTGCACACGCGCAGTGACCACGCCGTCGATGTTGGCGATGGTGTTGGAGATCTCCTGCGACATCGCGTGCATCAGACGCGCGCGTTCCTCGAGCGGCGAGGACACGAAGCCCTCGCGCTTGAACACCTTGCCCATGCTGTCGAAGCTCTCGCGCGGGTAGCCTTGTGCATTCAGCGTGCGCACCGCCTGTGAGAAGTCGCTCTTCGAGGTGAGCACGGAAAACTTGCCCTCCTGCGCCTTCTTGTCGGCCTCGATGCCCGCGCTGCGCAGCACGGCCACCATCTCGTTGGCCTGGCGCTCCGAGAGCTGCGAGTACAACTCGTGATTCGAGCAGCCGGCGAGCAGCGCCAGCACCAGCATCGGTGCGAGCGCGGCGCGGCGGGCAAGGGTGGCGGTCGTCATGGCAGGCCTTTTTCTACGCTTGCTGGCGGAACAGTTGCTGCAGGCCGTCCGACGTGCGGTTGGCGATGTTGGACGTGAGCTGGCAATGGAACATGAACTCCTGGCAGCGCATGGTGAGCATCATCATGTCGCCCGGCGTCATCTCGTGGCCCTTGGCCTGCGCCACCTTGGCTTCGTCGGCGATGCGCAAGGCTTCGCCGTTGATGTGCTCGAACGGCTTCATCAAGGTCTTGCTGGCTTCGCTGGGACCGCTTGCCGGGCGCGCTTCGAGGCGCATCGCGGCGTTGTTCATCGATTGCTGGAAGCCGCTCAGGTCGGTGAGCGACACACCGTAGCCGACTTGCACCGGACCACCGGCCACACCGCCGGCGGCGCCGGGTGTGGCCTGGGTCAGTGCCTGGGTGGCAGCGAGTTCGATCGTCATGGCAGTGACCTCGTGCTGGTCCGGTTGGGGCTTACTGCTTGCGGGCGATGGTTTCCAGCGCCGAGCTCACCGACGAGGTGGCCGAATGCGCGCTGTTGGACAGGAAGCCCATCTTCAGCGACTGCGCCGACAGCTCGGTGATCGCGCCGGGCGTGTCGTCGCCCGCGCTGACGCGGTCGGACTGCTCGGTGATGCGGTTGGCCTGCTTGTCCAGCGCGTCGCCCCAGGCGCGGGCCATCGCTTCGAAGAAGCTGCTGTTGCCGCCGCTGGAGCTGCTGCCCGAGGGCTTGCTCTGCGTGATCGGCGCCAGCGCCAGTTGGGTCAGGGGGTTGGTGGTGTTGCTCATTGCGGGTGCTCCTAGTCGGTGTGTTGCGGGGTCGGGGGGATCGGTTCAGGGAATCCGTTCACAAGTCCAGCGTCGACGACTGCCCGTGCAGTTCCAGCGTGACGCGGCTCTTGTCGATCTGCGTGATGCGGTGGCCCGTGGGCAGCTGGGCACCGATGAAGTAGCGCGAGCCGTCGGCGGTGACCAGGTAGGCCGGGTCGCCGGGCACCAGCGAAGCGATGCGCTTGCCGGGGTCGTCGAATACCGGGGGCGCGGGCGGCGGCGCCGGCTTGGCGGTGTTGCGCACATCCAGCGCCTGCAGGCCGCGCACGTCGCGGCGCACCACGTCGGCGGCGCGGTTCAGCTTGTCGGCATTGGGCTCGACCGCTTCGGCGGCGATGCGGCCGGCGCCTGCGACCTGCGTGCGCACCGAGACGCCGTTGACACGGAACACCTCGGTCACGTCGTGCGCGATGGCCTCGTCGACCCAGACCTCGACCTTGGGCGCGAAGCCGCGGCCAGCCAGCCAGGCGTCGAGCTGGGCGCGCTGCACCTGCGTCGACAGGCGTCCGCGCAGCGTGGTGCGGCCGTCGGCCGCGGTGTTGGCTTCGAGCATCGCAAACTCGCTGGCGCGCAGCGCGCTGGGCAGCGTCATGGCGGGCACGACCGGTGCTTCGGCGGGCGCCGCGGCAACACGCGCCATCCACATTGCACCGACGCAAGCCAGCAGCACGCAGGTGCCCATGCCGGCCAGCCACACTTCGGCGCGGCGGCGCAGCGGCACCTTGGCTGCGACGGCTGCGGGTGCGTCGGCCGTGGCGGTGGTTTCGGGCACGGGATCACCCGACCAGTCGTCGACGCAGGCCCGGCCGAACGCGACCACCGAGCTGCCAATCTTCAGCGGCGTGTGCATCGGCCAGGCGGCCTGCTCGCCAGCGGCGAGCGTCTGGTCGCCAAGTTCGACCTGGCCGCTCAGCACCTCGATCGAGGCTTGCGGCAGGTCGGCGCGCACCCGCACGCGTGCCGGCGGCACTTTCTCTTCGCGCAACACGATGTCGGCGCCATCGCCAGCGCCGTCCGGTTCGGCCGCGAGCACGCAGGCCTGGCCGGCGGCCAGCGGCGCACGTGCGCCGCCTTGCGGGCCTTCGAACACGCGCAGCTCGAGCGCGTGCATCGAGTCGAGTGAGGGTGCAGCGCGATCCATGGGGATGTTCCTGTTGTGTGTGTGAATCGGTTCAGCGGCTGGGCAGCGCGACGCGACCCGACGGCGGCGCGGCGGCTTGTGTGGCGGCGGGCACGGTGACGGCGGCGGCGGCCGGCAACGGACCCGGGCGCGCCGGCATCGCGTCGAGGTCGACCACCACCGACGCGCGGGCCGGCGGCGTGACCGCCGGTGCGGCGGGACGCGGCTGCGCAGCCGCCGGGGCCGCCGGCGCGGGTGCGGCGACCTGCACGTTCTGCGGCGCGGCCGGGGCCGGAGCCGGTGCCGCCGAGCCGCTGGACTGCGCGCTGCGCAGCGTGGTGCTGGCCGGGGCGGGGCGTGTGCCCGCCATGCGCGGCGTGATCAGGAACATGCGCTCGATGCGTGCCGTCTGCTTGGTCGTGGTCTTGAACAGGTTGCCCACCACCGGCACGTCGCCGAGGCCGGGCACCTTGTCTTCGCCGCTGGCATTGGTTTCGCGCACCATGCCGCCGATCAGCAGGCTCTCGCCTTCGGCGATCAAGGCCTGGGTGTTGACGGTGGAGCGGTCCACCACCGGAATCTGGTCGACCTGGCGGTTCGACAGCGTGCCGTCCTCGACGTTGACCAGCAGCTTGATGCGCGTCTGGTCGCGATCGCGGAAGACATGCGGCGTGACGCGCAGCTGCGTGCCGGCGCTGACATTGAACAGATCGACCTGCTCGCGGCCGGCCACCCGCACGAAGAAGGTGCTGCTGTTGTCGAACACGGCCTCGACGTTGGACAGCGTGACCACCTGCGGGCTCGACACCACACGGGCCACGCCTTCGGTTTGCAAGGCCCGGATGCGGGCCAGGAACTGGCCGGCCGAGCCGAGCACCGCCGAGGCGATGCCGCCGGGGCCGATGGTGGGCACCGAGCCGCTGAACGACGCCTCGCGGCCGTCGTTGTTCCAGCGCCAGTTGATGCCGAGCTCGCGCGCCTTGTCGGTGTTGACGTCGATGATGGTGGCTTCGATCTCCAGCGTCTGCGGCTCGACGTCGAGCGCGGCGATCAACTGCTCGTAGCGCGGCAGCCGCTCGGCGAGATCGCGCACGATGATGGCGTTCATGCGCGGGTCGGCCTCGATGTGGACCTGCATGGATTCGGGCATCGTGGTCTGCTGCTGTTGCTGGGGTTCGGCGGCCTGGGCGGTGCGCGCCAGCGCGGCGACCAGCACGTCGACCGCGTCGTCGCGGGCCTGGGCCGGCGTGCGCTTGCCTTCCTGGTGCGACACGCCCTGGCCGGCCAGGCCCTTGCCCTTGAGCGACGGCAGCGTGGGCTTGAGCAGCACCTCGCGGCCGATCGGCGCGGATTGGTAGGCGCCGACCAGCGAACGCAGGATCGATGCCACGCCGGGGATCACGACCTGGCGGCCGCCGACGGCCATCGTGGTGTCCTGTGCCCAGGCATAGCGCAGGTAGAAGACGCGGAAGTCGGCCACGCCGGTGTTCTGGGTCGGCGCGACCTGCTGGGCTTGCGCGGCGCGCAGCAGCTCGTCGATCTGCTCGACGAAGCGGCGCGTGCCGACGCGCGAACATGTTGCCGTCGGAGGTGCGGGTCAGGTAGTTGCGCGCGTCGGGCAGGCCGAGCTCGTTGACCGAACGCAGCAGGCGGTCGCCGGCGGAGGCGTTGAGCGCGAAGGTGCGCTGCGTCAGGTCGGCCGACGGCACCACGTGCATCACGGCGCCGTCGAAGTAGGTGATCAGGCTGTACACGCGCGACACGTCGCGCAGCACCTTGTCGGCCGGGCCGACGAACGTGCCGTTGACGTTGCCTTTCAGGTCGCCGCTGATGGCGGCCGGCACGTCGATGGCGGCGAACAGGTTCTGCAGGAACACGCCGATCGGCTGCTCGCGCGCGGTGATCGACACGTTGCGCCCGGCGTTGGGCATCGGCGCGGCGAGCGCGACGGTGCTCACCGCCAGCATCACCACGGCAGCCAGCGCCAGCCCGACCAGTCGCAGCAGGCAGGCCATCGAGCCATCGCTGGCATGCCGAAGGCGCTGGGGGCGGGCGGTGGCCATGCGGTGACTCCTAGTTGGGGCAGTTACCGCTGGGTTGCGGCCCCGACGAGAGCGGTTCAAACAAGATCGCCCCGGCGCAAGGCCGGGGCGGTGGTCATCAACCGGGAGGTCAGTTCAGCCGCTCGCCGGGGACCGCCACGCGGTCGAGCACGTCGAGCTGCAGCGTGGGCATCAGCTCGTGGTACGACAGCACCGGCGTGTCGAAGCACTCGGCTTCGATCAGCTTGCGCAGGTGCCAGCGCACGTCGATGGCGGTGGCCAGCGCGGCCGGCTTGTGGCGCTGCACGGCGCCGGCGATGGCGTCGCAGACGCGGCGCGCGGTCTCTGGCTCGAGCGCCAGCTGGGCCACGCCGCCGCTCACGCGCACCGCCTGCCGCAGCATTTCTTCCAGCGGCGGCTGCAGCATCACCACCGGCAGCTTGCCCTGCGGCGCCACGCTGTGGCTGATCTGGCGCCGCAGCGCCACGCGGGTGAACTCGGTGAGGGCGTGCACGTCCTTCTCGCGCTGGCTGGCTTCGGCCAGCGCTTCGAGGATGTCGCGCAGATTGCGGATCGACACTTGCTCGCTGACCAGGCGACGCAGCACGTCGGCCACCCGTTGCAGCGGCAGCGCGCGCAGCACCTCCTTGACGATGTCGGGCACGTCGGCCGAGGCGCGGGTCAGCAGGTTGGTGGTGTCCTGCGTGCCGAGGAAGAGCGAGGTGTGGCGCTTGATGGCCTGCCGCACGGCGTCGGCCAGCGCGGTGTGCGTGCCGCCGGCCGGCAGCTCGCCGCGCGCGATCGGCACCTCGTAGGCGAGCAGCTCCCAGCCGCCCGAGCCCTCGCCCAGCGGGATGGTGTGCAGGTGGATGCGCGGCAGCGACAGGCCCAGGTTGAGCGTGAACTCGTTGAGCACCTCTTCCAGCTCGCGCGTCAGGGCGTGTGCGTCTTCCGCCGACAGCAGCGGCGCCGGCACGCGCAGCAGCAGCGGCACCGACGGGCGCTGCACCGGCAGCGCGGTGGCGCTCACCGCCTGCGGCGTGTCCAGGCGCTTGACGAGGCCGCGCACCGCGGGGTTGCGCATCTGGCGCAGCCGGTCGCGCAGGGTCGGCGTGAGGATGACGCCGAAGCCGATGAAGAACAGCGCCAGCATCAGGAACACCGCCCACGGGAAGCCGGGCACCAGCGCCATCAGCACGCAGATGCCGCCGGCCACCAGCATCACGCGCGGCTTGGCGGTGATCTGCTTGCGCATCGAGTCGCCCAGGTGCTTGTCGTCGTCGTCGCTGGTGCGGGTGACGATCAGGCCGGCGGCCATCGCGCCGAGCAGCGCCGGGATCTGCGCCACCATGCCTTCGCCGATCGTCAGGATGGAGTACTTGGTGACCGCGGCGCCGACTTCCATCTCCATCATCATCACGCCGATGGCCAGGCCGCCGAGCAGGTTGATCACGATGATCACGATGCCGGCGATCGCGTCGCCCTTGACGAACTTCATCGCGCCGTCGAGGCTGCCGTGCAGCTTGCTCTCGGTTTCCAGGTGCTTGCGGCGGCGCTTGGCCTCGTCCTTGTCGATCAGGCCGGAGCGCAGGTCGGAGTCGATCGACAGCTGCTTGCCGGGCATCGCATCGAGCGAGAAGCGCGCGGCGACCTCGGCCACGCGCTCGGCACCCTTGGCGATGACGATGAACTGCACCACGGTGATGATCAGGAACACCACCAGGCCGACCACCAGGTTGCCGCCGGCCACCACCTTGCCGAAGGTGTCGATGATGTGGCCGGCGTCGCCGTGCAGCAGGATCATGCGCGTGGTGGCGATCGACAGCGACAGGCGGAACAGCGTGGTCATCAGCAGCACGCTGGGGAACACCGAGAACTCCACCGGCGAGGCGATGTACACCCCGAGCAGCAGCAGCACGATGCCCGAGGCGATGTTGGCGGCGACCAGCACGTCGATCAGCCAGGCCGGCAGCGGCAGGATCATCATCGCGACGATCGCGACGATGCCGCCGACCAGGATCAGGTCGCTGTAGCGCGCGAGCGGGCTCTCGCGGGTGGCCGCGGCGCTGCGAAAGTAGGCCGACATCGTCATGTCAGGTCTCCTTCAGGGCAGCGGACGAAGTGAGCGTTGGGGGTCATTTCACTGGCTCCGTTCGGTAAGGGCGCCCGTGGGCGACACCGCAAACGTGGCGCTCAGGCGCCGGTAGATCGCGCTGACGTCGCGCACGTAGGCTTGGGTTTCGGGGTAGGGCGGCACGTCGCGGCCGTACTTGTCGACCGCGCCCTCCCCGGCGTTGTAGGCGGCCAGCACCAGCCGCAGATCGTCGCCATAGCGGCCGCGCAGCGTGCGCAAGTAGGCGGCGCTGGCACGCGCGTTGGTGTGTGCGTCGAACAGGTGGCGCTCGTCGTTGACGCCAAACCGCTTGCCGGTGGCCGGCATCACCTGCATCACGCCGCGCGCACCGGCCTTGGACTTGGCATCGGCGTTGTGCCGCGACTCCACGTGCGCGATCGCGTGCAGCAGCAGCGGGTCGATCTGGTGCTCGCGCGCGGCATCGGTGAGCGCGGGCGCCAGCGACAGCACGCGTTCGCCGCCGCGCGGCAGTGGCTTGGCTTCGCGCCGCGACTCCGCCGATGTCGGTGCGACTGGGGCCGGCGCGGAGGCGGGTGCATCGGCCGGCAGCGTGATGGCCACCGCCGGGCGGTCATACAGATCGAGCTGCGCGGCGCGATGCACCTTCATCGGCGTGGTGAGCGCCGCGCATTGGCTGGTGATCATGCGAAAGCGCTCGGTCGGCTCGACGCCGGAGGCGGCAGCACCGATCTTCGGCGCCGCACCGCACACCTGCGCGCCTGCCAGCGGAGACAGCGCCAGCATCAGCAGCCCGAGGCCTTGAGAACGGCGGTCGTGCACAAGGCGTCGGAAGACAGAGAGGCCGGGCATGCGGAAACTCCTAGTTGGGAGGGCTGCTCATGCGTTGCGTCGCGTCGACGTCGGGTTCAAGTTTTCAGGGCATCGCGCGTTAGAGGCTCGGCCGCAACGCGCGACGAGACCGCGGCCGGACACAGCCAGCGCAGTCTCGACGGGCGGCTGGCCGGCCTACTTGCCGCGGATCTCGAAGGAGTCCTGCGCCAGCGCGCCGCCAGCGGCGCGCGCGAAGGCGGTGCGCACCTGTTCGATCGACGCCACCGGCAACGGATCGAAGTCGGCCGCGTTGAGGTTGGCCGGCAGCGCCGGCAACACGTCGGTCTCGGTGGCGAAGCAGGTCACCTGTTCCTGCAGGCCGCGCGGGTTCATCACGATCTCGAAGCGCATCGCGCCGGGCAGCTGCAGCCCGCTGTCGGGCTGCACGCGCGAGTCGCGCTGCCAGCGGTTGGGGAAGAAGCGCGTGACCTGGCGCTTCTCGTCTTGCAGGAAGCAGTACACGTGGGCGTCGCGGCTGGGGTGGATCGTGAGCTGCACCGCCTCGCCGCGCGCGAAGCGGCGCACGTTGTTGAGCGTGGCGATGCGCAAATCCAGCGGCGCGCTCGCCGGCACGGGTGTGGCTTGCGGCCGCGCGGCAGGGGCCACGGCATGGGCCTGCGCCGCGGCGGCGGGTGCCAGCCGGCTGGCCACCTGCGGGTGGTCGGCCTTGAGGTAGGCCTGGAAGAACTCGAGCGACAGCTTGGCCTCGCGCGCCTGGCCCATCGCCTCGCGGTAGCGCGCCACGGCGTCCTTGAAGGCGGGGTTCACGGTGCCGTCGATCGCGCCGTCGTAGGCGCGGCGGTTGCGCAGCTGCAGCTGGAAGTACTGAATGATCTCTGCCGGGCGGGCGGCCATGGTGTCGTACCAGTCGCGGATCTCGGCTTGCACCGATTCGTCGCGTCGTTGGCGCCCAGGCAGGTCCAGTACGGCACCTTGGCCAGGCGACCGACCAATTCGATGCTCGCCAACTCGGCCAGCGAGCGCAGGGCCGACGCCGGCGCATCCTGCCCCGACCAGGTCGGCTCGAAGGCAACGCCGAACTTGCGCATCTGCACCTGCAGCGGGCCGCCGCCGGCGCGGCGTGCGGTGAGGACGTTGAGCGAGCTGGTGCCTGGCACCAGGCTCATATCGTGTGAGTTCAGCAGCGCCAGGTCGATGCCGATCACCGACGCGGCGCCGGTCGCGCTGCTGCTGTCGGCGGTGCGCAGCAACGGTGCGCCTTCGATCTGGCGGATCGAGCCGCGCAGCACGTACTGCGGCGCCACCGCGTGGATGTCACGCTTGCCGGCGTTGGCACCCGCGCCGTCGGCCGACACGACTCGGATCGCGCGGCTGCGCTGGGTCATGTCGGACAGCGCCAGCATCATCAGCTCGCGGGTGCCCGCGGCCTGGCGCTGCGCCGGGTCGGTGAGCTCCTCGACCATCATCGACAGGTCGCGCGTGCCGTGCTCGAGCAGCAGCACGTCCATGCAGCGCAGGGCGGCAGCAAAGCCGCTGGCCGGGGCGGCGGTGGCCGTGCGGGTGGGTTCGGAGGCGGTCGGGGCGGTGGCGACACAGCCGGTGAGGGCCAACAGGGCCGCAGCCACCAGCGCACCGGTACGGTGGCTGATCGCGCGATTCGCAGTCATCCTCATCTTGGTCCTTCCACCTGTCGGAGGTTGGTGCGACGAGTCCGCCGCCTTGGGCGACCCGCTCGCGGGCTGTTCACCGCCGTCAGTTGCGGCGGCCGGCCACTGGGTTCAATCCGATTGGGACCGACCCTAAACGAAGCGGAAGACGAGGATCGCCAGCACCATCGAGGCGATGGTGGCGCCCCACACCGGCGCGGGGATCAGCGCCAGCCACAGCAGGTGGAGGTAGCCGGCCGACAGCAGCGAGATGAAGAGGCGGTCGCCGCGCGTGGTGCGCAAGCCCAGGATGCCGCGCCGCGGCGCCCCGCCGGGCACGCGCCACTCCCAGATGGCCATGATCACCAGCAGCAGCACGATCACGCCGAAGAAGGCGGCGGTCTGCCACGTCCAGGCCATCCAGCCGAGTCCGGATTGAACGGTGGGCTGCATCAGTGCCCGCCCGGCCGCCCGAAGGGCACTGACGCCCCCTCGGGGGACAGTGAACGAAGTGAGCGTGGGGGCTTCATCTTTCAGACACGGCCGAGGGCGAAGCCCTTGGCGATGTAGTTGCGCACGAAGTAGATGACGATCGCGCCGGGCACGATGGTCAAGGCGCCGGCCGCCGCCAGCAGGCCGAGCTCGTAGCCCGAGGTGCTGGCGGTGCGCGTCATCGTGGCGGCGATCGGCTTGGCGTCGACCGAGGTCAGCGTCTTGGCCAGCAGCAGTTCGACCCAGCTGAACATGAAGCAGAAGAACGCCGCCACGCCGATGCCCGCCGCGATGGTGGGCAGGAAGATCTTGATGAAGAAGCGCCAGAACGGGTAGCCGTCGACGAACGCGGTCTCGTCGAGCTCGCGCGGCACGCCGGACATGAAGCCTTCGAGGATCCACACCGCCAACGGAATGTTGAACAGGCAGTGCGCCAGCGCCACCGCGATGTGGGTGTCGAACAGGTGCAGTGACGAGTACAGCTGGAAGAACGGCAGCGCGAACACCGCCGGCGGCGCCATGCGGTTGGACAGCAGCCAGAAGAACAGGTGCTTGTCGCCGAGGAAGCGATGGCGCGAGAACGCGTAGGCCGCCGGCAGCGCGACCAGCACCGACACGATCGGTGTTGAGCAGCCACGTAGGTCAGCGAGTTCACATAGCCCATGTACCAGGTGCGATCGATGAAGATCTTGCGGTAGTTCTCCAGCGTGAACTGCTGCGGCCACAACGAGAAGCCGCCGAGGATCTCGTTGGTGGTCTTGAACGACATGCTCAAGAGCCAATAGATCGGCAGCATCAGGAACACGATGTACAGCGTGGGGACGAGGGGCTTGAGCGCTGCATGTCAGTATGTCCTGCTGCCTGAGCGCGACACGAGCGAGGCAAAGCCGCGGCCGGGTATGCGCCGGCGCTCGTGTGCAGCGGTCGGCCGCTGCGAGGCCGACTCCCTTGCGGGTGCTCGATCGGATGGGCCGCGTCGAAACTCGCTACGCTCACTGCGTTCGCTGCGCTCGAACAATCGCCGCGAGTCAGATGTTGAAGCGCGCGCTACGCGCGCGCGGCCATGCGCTCTGCGCTCCTCAGCGCCGCACAATGTCGCTGCCGCCGCACACCCGACCCACGGCTTTGCCAGCACCACCGAGGCATGCGTCGATGAACACCTCGGTGGTGCTGCGCGGTGGGCGGTACCCGGTGGCGGACGACTTGTGGGGCGGCGAGGAGCGCAGCGGCACAGGGGGAGTCCGCGACCCGAAGGGGCCGGGCCGGCGAGAAGCCATGAAGCAGCGGCGCGTTCAGCGCCGCTTGCGAGCGGCATCGCAGCCGCCCTTGTGGCGCGAGCACCGCAGCGAAGTCGGCCTGCAAAGCCGACCGACCCAGTAGGAGCACCACCGGGTACCGCGCGCCGCGCCGCGCTTGCAACTTGCGTGCCGTTCACGGCTCGTCGTCCTTCGTCATCACCGTGTAGAACAGCCACGACAACAACAGAATGATCAGAAAGTAGATCAGCGACATCGCCGCCGCAGGGCCGAGGTCGAACTGGCCGAGCGCGATCTTCACCAGGTCGATCGACAGCAGCGTGGTCGCGTTGCCCGGGCCGCCGCCGGTCAGCACCACCGCCTCGGTGTAGATCATGAAGCTGTCCATGAAGCGCAGCAGCACGGCGATCAGCAGCACGTGCTTCAGCTTCGGCAGCTGGATGTAGCGGAAGATGGCCCACTTGCTGGCGCCGTCGATGCGCGCGGCCTGGTAGTACGCATCGGGGATCGCCGACAGGCCGGCGAAGGTGAGCAGCACCACCAGCGAGGTCCAGTGCCAGACGTCCATCGTCAACAGCGTGATCCAGGCCGCCACCGGTTGGCGCGTGTAGTTGAACTCCAGCCCCAGGCGGTTGAGGCTCCAGCCCATCAGGCCGATGTCGGGCAGCGCGAAGATGTTCCACATCGCGCCGACCACGTTGTACGGGATCAGCAGCGGCATCGCCATCAGCACCAGGCAGATCGACACGCCGATGCCCTTGCGCGGCATCGCCAGCGCGATCGCCACGCCGAGCGGGATCTCGATCGCCAGCACGAGCCCGGTGAACAGCAGCTGGCGCTGCAGCGCCTCGCGGAAGCGCGACGACTGCATCACCTGCTGGAACCAGCGCACGCCCTCGAAGAAGAACTCGTTGTTGCCGAAGGTCTCCTGCACCGAGTAATTGACCACCGCCATCAGCGGGATCACGGCGTTGAAGGCGACCAGCAGCACCACCGGCAGCACGAGCCACCAGGCTCTTTGGTTGTGGGTCTTGGTGCTGGCCATGTCAGTCGACGATCCAGCCGTCGGCGTACAACTGCGTGCGTGCCGGCTCAAAGGCCAGGTGCCCGTGCTCGGTCGGCACGGTCTGCCCCTCGGCGATCAGCGCCTTGATGATGTGCTCGCCCGCGCGCGCATCGACGATGCGGAAGCGCCCGATGTCGCTGACCCGCTCCACCTGCACCGGCAGCCCGCTGTCGGCGAAGCGCACGAACTCGGGCCGCACGCCGATCTCGGTCTTCTTGCCTTGCGCACGTCGATCGCGGCACTCGATGCCACCGGCACCGCGTGGCCGGCGATAGCGCGCGACGCCGGCGCCATCGACCTCGCACGGCAGCACGTTCATGCCCGGCGAGCCGATGAAGTGGCCGACGAAGGTGTGGCGCGGCCGCTCGAACAGCTCCACCGGCGTGCCGGCCTGCACCACCTGGCCGTCGATCATCACCACCACCTGTTCGGCGAAGGTGAGGGCCTCGGTCTGGTCGTGCGTGACGTAGATCATCGTCAGGCCGACGCGCTGGTGCAGCTCCTTCAGCTTGCTGCGCAGCCGCCACTTCAGGTGCGGGTCGATCACGGTGAGCGGCTCGTCGAACAGGATCGCCGCCACGTCGGAGCGCACCAGGCCGCGGCCGAGCGAGATCTTCTGCTTGCCGTCGGCGGTGAGGCCGGAGGCGCGGTGCATCAGCGTCGGCTCGAGGTCGAGCATGGCCGCGATCTCGCGCACGCGGCGATCGACGTCGGCGCTCGGGATGCCGCGGTTGCGCAGCGGGAACGCCAGGTTGTCGAACACCGTCATCGTGTCGTACACCACCGGAAACTGGAACACCTGCGCGATGTTGCGCTCACCGGGCTCGAGCCGGCTGACGTCGCGCTCGCCGAACAGGATGCGCCCGCGCGTCGGCGTGAGCAGGCCCGAGATCAGGTTGAGCAGCGTGGTCTTGCCGCAGCCCGATGGCCCGAGCAGCGCATAAGCGCCGCCGTCGCGCCACTTCAGCTCGATGCCGCGCAGCGCCCAGTCGGCGTCGACGCTGTCGCGCGGGTTGGCGCGGTAGCTGTGGCGCAGGTGCTCGAGGTGGATGGCGGCCATCGTGCGGGTGCTCTATGCGGCGAGGCGACGGCCGTTGCCGTCGAAATACAGGCAGTGATCGACGTCGAGCGCGAACGTCGCCGGCTCGCCGACCGTGTGGCTGCGCACGCCGTGAGTCAGCGACACCCAGGTGCCGCCGGCGAGGCCGAAGTGGATCACGCTTTCGGAACCGGAGATCTCGCTGATCAGCACCGGCCCGCTCACCGTCACGCCGCGCCCGCCCGCCGGGCGCACGTGGTGCGGGCGCAGCGCGACCGTGATGGCGCCGTCGGGCATGGCCTGCAAAGCCGGCGGCGCGCTCCACTGCGCAGCGTCGCCGAGCGCGATCTGAGCGCCGCGCTTGGTGGCTGCGGCGACGTTGATCGGCGGGTCGGAGAACACGCGCGCGCTCGTCAGGTCGGTCGGCTCGCGGTAGACACCGACGGCCGGGCCGAACTGCGTGACGCGGCCTTCGTGCAGCGTGGCCACGTGGCCGCCGAGCAGCAAGGCTTCGCCCGGCTCGGTGGTCGCGTACACCACCGTGCAGCCGCGGTCGGCGAACAGGCGCGGCAACTCGTCGCGCAGCGCCTCGCGCAGCTTGTAGTCGAGGTTGGCCAGCGGCTCGTCGAGCAGCACCAGATCGGCATCTTTCACCAGCGCGCGGGCGAGCGCGGTGCGCTGCTGCTGGCCGCCCGACAGCTCGGCCGGCTTGCGATCGAGCAGCGGGTTCAGCTTCAGCATCTCGGCGATGCGGCCGACGCGCGTCTTGATGTCGGCCGCGGCCGTGCGGGTCACGCGCAGCGGCGACGCGATGTTTTCGTAGACGTCGAGGTTGGGGTAGTTGATGAACTGCTGGTACACCATCGACACGCGGCGCTTCTGCACCGGCACGCCGGTGACGTTGCGCCCGCCGAACCAGACCTCGCCGCCGGTGGGCTTGACCAGCCCGGCCATCAGGCGCAGCAGCGTGGTCTTGCCGGCCAGCGTCTCGCCGAGCAGCGTGTTGAAGCCCCGTTCGGCCAGCGTGAGGTCGGTGGGATGGATGTGAAGGTCGGCGCCGACCTGCAGCGCGACCTGGCGAAGTTCGAGCGTCACGTCGGTTCGCGCACGACAGTCAGTCAGTGGTGTTGTCAGTCGGGCCCTTCTGAAGCGAGGGGGCGCTCGTCGCGCCCCCTCGGTCTTTCGGGCCCGTGTGGAGGCCGCCTTACTTGGCAGATGCCCAGCGCTTGACGATCTCCTCATACGGCATCGTCACGCCCTTGGGCTTCTCGTTGGCGAGCTTGGCCTTCGGACCGTCGGGCTTGCCGAGCCACTCCTTCGGATCGACCGCCTTGTTCAGGCGCGGCCCGCAGCCGCCATAGGTCTTGGCCTTTTCGTCGGCTTCCTGCATGCGCGCCATCACCTGATCCATCTCGCCGGCCAGGCGGTCCATCGCCTTCTGCGGCGTGAACGCGCCGGAGTTCACGTCGCCGATCTGCTGCCACCAGAGCTGCGCGAGCTTCGGGTAGTCGGGCACGTTGACGCCGGTGGGGGTCCACATCACACGGTCGGGTGAGCGATAGAACTCCACCAGGCCGCCGAGCTTGGCCGCGCGGTCGGTGAACGACTGGTGGCGCACCGTGCTGTCGCGGATGAAGGTCAGACCGACGTGGCTCTTCTTGGTGTCGACCGTCTTGCTGACGACGAACTGCGCGTACAGCCAGGCCGCCTTGGCGCGCGGCGTGGGCGTGCTCTTGAACAGGGTCCACGAGCCGGCGTCTTGGTAGCCGAGCTTCATGCCATCTTGCCAGTACGAGCCCTTGGGCGACGGTGCCATGCGCCACAGCGGCGCGCCGCTGTCATCGACGGTGTTGTTGCCGTCTTTCTTCGGCGCCACCATCGACGCGGTGAACGCGGTGTACCAGAACACCTGCTGCGCCACGTTGCCCTGCGCCAGCGCGGGCAGCGACTGGTAGAAGTCGTAGTCCGCGGCGCCGGGCGGCGCGTACTTGCGCAGCCACTCGTCCCACTTGGCGATCGCGTACACCGAGGCCGGGTCCGTTGGTCTCACCGCCGCGCGAGACGCGAAGCGCCACTGCGGGTTGCACGAGCCGGCCTCCATGCGGATGCCCCATTCGTCGATCGGGCGGCCGTTGGGCAGGCCCTTGCTCGATGCGCCGGCCATCGACAGCCAGGCGTCGGTCATGCGCCAGCCGAGGTCGGGTGCGCGCTTGCCGTAGTCCATGTGGCCGTAGATGCGCTTGCCGTCGATCTCCTTGACGTCGACGCTGAAGAACTGCGCGATGTCTTCGTACGCGCTCCAGTTCACCGGCACGCCGAGGTCGTAGCCATACTTGGCCTTGAACTTGGCCTTCAGCTCGGGCTTGTCGAACCAGTCCTTGCGGAACCAGTACAGGTTGGCGAACTGCTGGTCGGGCAGCTGATAGATCTTGCCGTCGGGCCCGGTGGTGAAGCTGATGCCGATGAAGTCCTTGGTGTCGAGGCCCGGATTGGTGACGTCCTTGCCCTCGCCGGCCATCCAGTCGGACAGGTTGATCGCCGACTGCAGGCGCGAGTGCGTGCCGATCAGGTCGGAGTCGTTGATGTAGGCGTCGTACAGATTGCGGTTGGTCTGCATCTGCGTCTGCACCGCCTGCACGACCTCGCCTTCACCGAGCAACTGGTGGTTGACCTTGATGCCCGTGATTTCCTGGAACGCCTTGGTCAGCGTCTTGCTCTCGTACTCGTGCGTCGGGATCGTCTCCGACAGCACGTTGATCTCCAGACCCGCGAAGGGCTTGGCGGCGGCGATGAACCACTCCATTTCCTTCTGCTGATCGGCCTTGGACAGCACCGAGGGCTGGAACTCGTTGTCGATCCACTTCTTCGCGGCGTCGACAGAACCTTGCGCGGCAGGTGCCTGCGCCGTGGCTGCGGGCTGTGCACCAGGCGCCGCAGCTGCGGGTGCTTCCTCCTTCTTGCCGCAACTCACCAGAACAACCGTGGCCGCCAGGGCCACTGCCGTCAGAACCGGTCTCCTATCCATCGTTGCTCCTCGTTGGTTTGAAATCCCCTGCGGGCTGGTGCCATCGCGCGGCGATCCTATGTGCGAAACAAAACGAATGTCAATCGAAGAATCACCCAGTCAAATCGCGCTCAAACGAACAGACCCGGTGGTCTGCGTTCCGCGCTGCGCGAACCAACGTTCGACGGCATTGCGATCGCTGTCACTTAAGTGCAAGCCGAGCTTGCTTCGGCGCCACAACACATCGTCGGCGTCACGCGCCCACTCGTGCTCGCACAGGTAGTGCAACTCCGCTTCGTGCAGGCCGGGCGCCACTTCATTGCCGAGGGGGCCGGCGCGCAGCAGCAACTCCACCAGTGAACCGTAGGCGCGCGACCAGCGCCGGCACAACGCCGGTGGCAACTCGGGGTGGCGCGCAGCGAGCGCGTTCTCGAAGCGCGAGATGTCGTGATCGGGGCGGCGCGTGGTTTCGATCCAACGCGACAGATCGCCGCCGGGCAGCGGCGCCTGCGCGGTCCACGGCACCGAGCGCACGGTCAGGCGTTCGCACACCATCTGCGCGGCTTGCTCGGCCAACTTGCGAAACGTGGTGATCTTGCCGCCCCACACCGACAGCAGCGGCGCATCGCCGTCGTGCATCTCGAGCAGATAGTCGCGCGTGACGGCCGACGGGTCGCCCTGGTCGTCGTCGAGCAGCGGCCGCACGCCCGAGTAGCTCCAGCGCACGTCGGCCGGCGTGATGGCGCGTGCGAAATAGCGGCTGGCCTGCTCACAAAGGTAGGCGATCTCCCGCGTGTCGGCGCGGGCTGTGCCGGGGTCGTCGTGGCACTCGACGTCGGTGGTGCCGATCAGCGTGAAGTCGCCTTCGTACGGGATCGCGAAGATGATGCGCCCGTCGGCGTTCTGGAAGATGTAGGCGTGTTCGTGCTCGAACATCTTGGGCACCACGATGTGGCTGCCCTTCACCAGGCGAAGCGCCTTGCGATCGGGCCAGTCGAGCTGCTGCTGCAGGAAAGCCGCCGCCCACGGCCCGGTGGCGTTGACCAGTGCGCGTGCCGTCACGCTGTACGTGGCGCCGTCGGCGCGCGTCAGCTCGACGTGCCAGCGCCCGTTGATCCAGCGCGCCCGCTCGCAGCGGCAGCGGGTGAGCACGTGCGCGCCGCGCTGGCGCGCGTGCATGGCGCACAACACCACGAGGCGCGCGTCATCGACCCAACCGTCGGAATATTCGAAACCGCGACGAAACTGCGGCTTCAGCGCGTGGCCCGCGGGGTGCCGGGTCAGGTCGATGGCATGCGATCCGGGCAGCCACTCGCGTCGGGCCAGGTGGTCGTAGAGGAACAGTCCTGCGCGGATCATCCACACAGGTCGCATCGACGGATCGTGCGGCATCACGAAGCGCAGCGGCCGCATGATGTGCGGCGCGCTCTGCAGCAGCACCTCGCGCTCGGCCAGGGCCTTGCGCACGAGCGAGAACTCGTAGTGCTCGAGATAGCGCAGCCCGCCGTGGATCAGCTTGGTCGACGACGACGACGTGTGCGACGCCAAGTCGTGTTGTTCGGCGAGCAGCACCGACAGCGCACGACCGGCCAGGTCGCGCGCCACGCCTGCACCGTTGATGCCCCCGCCCACCACCAACACATCGACGTCTTGCGGGGTCAGCACCTCTCCTCGCATGTTTTCGTTTTGATTCGAATGGATTCGTTTTAGCGGAATCCGCGCGCGTCCACAAGCGGGCAAGTCTCAGCCCGGCGGGTGCCCGGTGTGGCCTACGCTCGGGCCGTTCGCGCGCGCGGCGCACGTGCGCGCGCGCAGCTGGGGCACCACGAGACGCAAACGAAACGCCGGGGCAATGACCGTTCGAACTGCATCGAAGCGCGCCGCCGCGCGTGGCTTCACACCAAATCCGCGCCAGAGCGAACTGCTGGCGGCCGTGCGCGAGCACGGCGTGATGACGGTGGAGGCGATGTCCGAACGTTTCGGCGTCACGCTGCAGACCGTGCGGCGCGACGTCGGGCTGCTGGCCGATGCCGGCATGCTGGCGCGATACCACGGCGGCGCACGCATCCCGAGTTCGACCACCGAGAACATCGGCTACGGCCAGCGCCAGCACCTCAACGAGCAGGCCAAGCGCCAGATCGCGCGCGCGGTGGCGAGGGCGGTGCCGGCCGGCAGCTCGATGATCATCAACATCGGCACCACCACCGAAGCGGTGGCGCGCGAACTGCTGCACCACAAGGGCCTGCGCGTCATCACCAACAACCTGAACGTGGCGGCCATCCTGTCGGACAACCCCGACTGCGAGGTGATCGTCGCCGGCGGTCTGGTGCGTGGTCGCGATCGCGGCATCATCGGCGAGGCGACGGTGGAGTTCATCCGCCAGTTCCGTGTCGACATCGGCCTGATCGGCATCTCGGGCATCGAGGCCGACGGCTCGCTGCGCGACTTCGACTACCGCGAGGTCAAGGTGGCGCGCACGATCATCGAACAGTCACGCCAGGTGTGGCTGGCCGCCGACCACAGCAAGTTCAACCGCCCCGCGATGGTCGAGCTCGCGCGGCTCGATCAAGTGGACACGCTGTACACCGATCGCGCGCCGCCGGAGGCGTTCGACGCGCTGCTGGCCGAGGGCAACGTGCAATGCGTGGTCGCGGAGTGATCCGGCGGCCCTACATCCCCGAATAGTTCGGTCCGCCGCCGCCTTCGGGCGTGACCCAGACGATGTTCTGCAACGGGTCCTTGATGTCGCAGGTCTTGCAGTGCACGCAGTTCTGCGCATTGATCTGCAAGCGCATGCCGCCCCCCTGGTCGCCTTCGGCGTCTGCCCCCCCGCGGGGGGAGCCTGGCTCGGGGCGGCCCGTCGCCGGGCTGCCGCCGCCATCGGCCGCCACGAACTCGTAGACGCCCGCCGGGCAATAGCGGCTCTCGGGGCCGGCATAGGTCGCGAGGTTGACCTTCACCGGGATCGTCGAATCCTTCAGCGTCAAATGCGCGGGCTGGTTCTCTTCGTGGTTGGTGTTGCTGATGAACACCGACGCCAGGCGGTCGAAGGTGAGTTTGCCGTCGGGCTTGGGGTAGTCGATCTTCTGGCACTGCGCCGCCGGCAACAGCGCCTCGTGGTCGGCCTTGGGTGGTGTGCAGGGTCCATGGCGGATTCGCGATGCCGATCTTGGGCAGCAGCCAGTGCTCGATCCCGGTCATCAACTGCCCGAGCAGCTTGCCCTTCTTGAACCAGGCCTTGAAGTTGCGCGATTGCTGCAGTTCGTCGTTCAGCCAGCTTGTTTCGAACGCCGCCGGATAGGCGCTCAATTCGTCGAGCGAACGGCCGGCGGCCAGCGCGTCTTGCAGTGCCTGCGCGCACAACATGCCGCTCTTGATGGCTGCATGGCTGCCCTTGATGCGCGCTGCATTCAGATAACCCGCATCGCAGCCGACCAGCGCGCCGCCGGGGAACACGGTCTTCGGCAGCGCCTGCGGCGTGCCGTTGTTGATGGCGCGCGCGCCATAGCCAATGCGTTTGCCGCCTTCGATGTGCGCGCGGATCGCCGGGTGCGTCTTCCAGCGCTGCATCTCGTCGAACGGGCTCAGGTAGGGGTTCGAGTAGTCCAGCCCGATCACGAAGCCGAGCGTCACCTTGTGGTCGGCCAGGTGATAGAGGAATCCGCCGCCGAAGGCATCGGTCATCGGCCAGCCGGTGGTGTGCACCACCAGGCCCGGCTTGGCCTTGTCGGCCGGCACTTCCCACAGCTCCTTCACGCCGATCGCAAAGGTCTGCGGATCCTTGCCTTCGTTGAGCTTGAACTGCTTGAGCAGTTGCCGGCCGAGGTGGCCGCGCGCACCTTCGGCGAACACGGTGTACTTGCCGTGCAACTCCATGCCGAGCTGAAAACCTTCGTGCGGCTCGCCATCCTTGCCCACACCCATGTTGCCGGTGGCCACGCCTTTGACGCGCCCCTGTTCGTCGTAAAGCACCTCGGCGGCGGCAAAGCCGGGGAAGATCTCGACGCCGAGCGACTCGGCCTGCTGCGCCAGCCACTTCACCACGTGGCCGAGTGCGACGACATAACAGCCGTCGTTGTGCAGGTTGCGCGGCACCAGCCAGTCGGGCGTGCGGGTGGCACCGGTCTCCGACAGGAACAGCACGTCGTCGCCGGTCACCGGCTGCTCGAGTGGCGCGCCCAGTTCCTGCCAGTTGGGAAACAGCTCGTTCATCGCGCGCGGGTCCATCACGGCGCCCGACAGAATGTGCGCGCCGGGCTCGGAACCCTTCTCGAGCACCACCACCGACACCTCGCGCTGCGCCTTCGCGGCGAGCTGCTTCAGGTGGATGGCCGTGGCCAGCCCGGCAGGGCCGGCGCCGACGACCACCACGTCGTATTCCATCGTCTCGCGCGGGCCGTGCTGTTGGAGGACTTCTTGCGGCGTCATCGACGCTCCTTCGATGCGGACGACAACGGCCCGCGAAGCGCGCGCATTTTAGAGGCGATGCGCGCATCGACGAGACATCGAGGCGTGTCGTTCGCGTGCTATCGTTTCTCGCCGACGAGCGGCGCGGTGTGTGCGTCGACGAGCGGCATGAGGAGCAGCGCGTGAGCTACAACATCGATCTGTCCGGCCGGGTCGCCTTGGTGACCGGAGCATCCAGCGGCCTGGGCACGCAATTCGCGCGCACGCTCAGCCGGGCTGGCGCCGCGGTGGTGCTCGCGGCGCGCCGCGTCGAGCGCTTGAAGACGCTGCGTGCCGAGCTCGAAGCCGAAGGCGGCGATGCACACGTGGTGCCGATGGACGTGACCGACCACCACGGCATCCGCGCCGCGGTGGCGCACGCCGAGACCGAGATGGGCGCGATCGACATCCTGGTCAACAACTCCGGCGTCAGCGTGTCGAACAAGCTGGTCGAGGTGACGCCCGAGGACTACGACTACATCATGAACACCAACACGCGCGGCGCGTTCTTCGTCGCGCAGGAGGTGGCCAAGCGCATGATCGCGCGCCAGCGCGGCGCCGCGCCCGGCACCTTCACCGGCGGGCGCATCGTCAACATCGCGTCGATGGCGGGCCTCAAGGTGGTGGGCCAGCTCGGCGTGTATTGCATGAGCAAGGCCGCGGTGGTGCACATGACGCGCGCGATGGCGCTCGAGTGGGGGCGCTACGGCATCAACGTGAACGCGATCTGTCCCGGGCTACATCGACACCGAGATCAACCACCACCACTGGCAGACCGAGAACGGCCAGAAACTGATCAACATGCTGCCGCGCCGGCGGGTCGGCGCGCCGCAGGACCTGGACGCTGCATTGATGATGATGTGTGCCAACGAAAGCCACTTCGTCAACGGCGCCGTGCTCGCCGCCGACGACGGCTTCGGCCTCGCCTGACGGCCGTGGCGGTGCGTCAACTCACAGCCGCCGAAGCCCGTGTGCTGGGCGTGCTGGTCGAGAAGCAGGCCACGGTGCCCGATACGTATCCGTTGTCGCTCAACGCGCTCGTCGCCGGCTGCAACCAGAAGACCGCGCGCGATCCGGTGATGGGGTTCACCGAGGCCGAGGCGTTGCAGGCGCTCGATTCGCTGCGCGCCGACAGCCTGGTGATCGAGTCGAGCGGCTCGCGCGTGGCGCGTTACGAGCACAACGTGCCGCGCGCCTGGGCGCTGCCGGGCGCATCGGTGGCGCTGCTGGCCACGTTGATGCTGCGCGGGCCGCAGACGGCCGCCGAGTTGCGCGCCAACTGCGAACGCCTGCACCGCTTCGCCGACATCTCGTCGGTGGAAGGCTTTCTCGACGAGTTGCAGGCGAAGTCACCGCCCCTCGTGCGCAAGCTGGCGCGCGCGCCCGGCGCGCGCGAGGCCCGCTGGGCGCATCTGTTGTGCGGCGAGCCGGCCGCCGTCGCCGAAGCGGGAGCGTTGGTCACACCGCCCGACGATGCGTTGGTGGTCGCGGCCGGAGAGCTGGCCTTGATCAAGGCCGAGCAGGCGAAGCTGCTGGCGCAGATGGAAGAGCTGCGTGCCACCGTGGCGCGCCTCGGCGCCGCGGTCGATGGCCAGAAAAAGGCGGGCTGAGCCTGCATGCGGTTCGAAGCCCCGCAGCACAAGAGACTGGTCTACGAATCCGTGATCCCCATTCGCTGGGGCGACATGGACGCGATGGCCCACGTCAACAACACGGTCTACTTCCGCTACATGGAGACCTCGCGCATCGACTGGTGCCGCAGCATCGGTTGCATGCCCGAGCAGAGCAAGCAGGGGCCGGTGATCGTCAACGCGTGGTGCAACTTTCTCCAACAGCTGCGTTATCCCGGCGGCGTGCTGACCAAACACCACGTGACCACGGTGGGGCGCACCAGCTTCGACACCTACATCACGATGGAGCGGGATGACGACCCCGGGACCCTCTGGGCCGAAGGCGGCGCGCGCATGGTGTGGATCGACTTCGCGACCAACCAATCGTTGCCGCTGCCGGACTGGCTGCGCGAGAAGATCGCCTGAGCTCATCAGGCGGTAGACATTGACCGTGCGCGGGCTGACCGCACCATCAGAACTTCGCCACCATATTGATGAACGCCCCGCGATGCGTGTAGCTGAGGTTGGTGAGGTCGTCCGAGAAGTCGGTGAAGTTCCAGCCTGCGCCCAGCTTGACGTTGTTCGAAAGGTGCCGGTACAGGGCCGCCAGCGCGCCACTGCGCGTGTCACTCGCTTGCTGGACGGAGAGCACCCGGCCTTCGATCGTGAGGTCCCATTGGCGCAGCACATGCCAGTCGACGCGAGCGATGTACAGATCGGCCGTGCTGTCGAAGAACACCGGGTTGACTCGGTCTTGGCTGACCTGTCCCATCCTGCGCGCGTACTTGCCACCCACCGACCAGCGCGGCGTCAGGTCGTAGATGGCATCCACCGACACGATGTGGCTCTTCTGGATGTAGGTGGCGGCCGTGTTCGCAACCAGCTCCTGTGCCGACGAAGGAAGGTTGTAGAAGTAGGTGTACTTCACGAGTGCGTTGAGACGGTCGCTGTCGACCGGACGATAGCCATAGCCCAGGACGGCCTCCGTATAGCTGCCGTCGTAGAACTCGCCCAATGAGCTCTTGCTTTCAGAGTAGTTGAGCTTGCCGATGAGGCGCCATTCGGGGTTGATCTGGTACTTCAGGCTGTTCTTCGTGAGGAAGCTCTTGCGGTTGGAGTAGCTGAGGTCGATGGACGACTGAGCCTGGTCGCGCCGGTACTCCAATAGGGTCGCCAGCTTGATCGCTTCGAACCCATAGCCGGCCGACACGGCGAAGCCCGAGCGATCCATCTGCGCGCCCGTGAGGTTGTCGCGCAGCGTACCCACGTCGACGTGGGTCCCGAAAATCCAACGCTCGCTGGGCCGGTACTCGATGCCCGCCGAATGCATGAGCCCGACCGGCACGTCGCCGTGTGTGTACCGCTCTTCGCCGAAGACGCTGATCGTGTCCGAATATTGGCTCTTCACACCACCGATCACGTTGCCCTTGTTGGCGAGGATGCCGTAGTCCGTGCGCTCATTCTCCAGCGCGTAGTTGAGGTAGGTGGCGGTCTTTTCGGAGATCAGATACTCGCTCCCGAGCCGTGCGCCGATTCCCAGATCGCCGTTCGAGAGTTCGCCGCTCATCTTGAGGCGATCGTTGAAGCGGTACGCGCCGCCTGCACCGATGCGCCCGTTCTGCTCGCGGTTGCCGGTGACCGAGGCTGTGTCCTGCACGTAGCCGTAGGCGGCCCAATTGCCCAGCGAGTCGTAGCCGACGCGCGCCACGACGTCCGTGCGGTCGCCCTGCACCTGGGTGAGCGGGACCAACGGCGAGTTGTCCGTCCGGCTGTCCTTGCGCACGCCGGAGCTGAGCTTCCAGTGGTCGTTGAGCCGGTACTCGGCATCGACCTCGAGCGCCGAGGTGTCGAGCGACAGCTCCTGCGACCGCTTGTCCACCTTGGCCCGCAGGTCCACCCTGTCGGTGATGGCGGTTTTCACCGACGCGCCCTGGCGGTTCACATCGGTCAGCGCCATGGCGCCGGGGGCCGCATAGCCGCCTTCCACCTGTTGGCGATAGATAGGTCACCTGGCCGTTCGTTCCCTTGTGCAGGTCATTCAGGTCGATGCTGCCGTCGATGCGGGTCGCGCCGTGCCGCCCGTCGTCGACAACCGGCGGCACAGGGGCATTCGTCGCGGTGGTCGGCGTGAAGTTGAAGCCGCCGTCGCTGGAGCCGAACGCGGCGGCGCCCATGCCGGTGCTGTCGCCCGTCTCGAACTTGAGCCACGTGGTCGCGCTGTGGCGCCAGGTGATGTCGGCAGCCTGCAGCGTGCTCTCCGCTCCGGGATCGGTGTTCCTGTTGGCCGTCGCGCCGAGCTTCAGGTTGTCATTCACCCAGTAGTGCACGCGTCCGCCGGTCGACACGTTGTCCAGTTCCTCGAAGCCGGTGGAGTATTCGTAGCGCACGACCAGGTACGCCTCGTTGCCAGGGCTGATGTCGCTGACGACGAGCAGGTTGTCGCTCGCCACCGGCGACAGCGGCGAAGACAGCAGGACGCGGCCCTGCAGATAGTCGATGGTGTAGTCCTGGACAGGAACCAGGTTCTTCACGGCGACCACGAGGCCCGAAGTCTTGTCGCGGAACTCGATGCGCAGCCGCTCCGAGCCCGTCATGATGTCCTGGTGCTTGAGGTAGTACAGCGAGCCGCCGGTGCCGCGGAACTCGTCGCGGCCGGCCAGCGTGCCAGGCTGCGCGGCAAAGCCGTCGAGCACCAGGCGCTTTTCGCCGAACCGCGTGGTGGTCGACGGCTCGTAGTGCAGGTTTGCACCGTAAAGCGTGCGGTCCACATGCGCCAGGCTGTTGTCGGTGTAGCCGATCCTGAAATTGCCCCACAGGCCGTAGTGGGCGCGGTTCTGCAGCTTCGCGTAGAACTTGCCGAGCGTGGGCGCCGCCTCCTCCGTCGTGCTGTCGTCGCCGTAGGTCGGGTAGTAGTAGTCGGGGTTGATGCGCCGGAACATCGCGTCCGGCGTCTTCTGCATGAAGTTGCTGAACAGGCTGTCGAAGGGCCCCTCGAGCGTGTCCGCGCTGGCGGTCAGCTTCCACTGGTCGCCGAACTTGGCCCGCGCGAAGAACGCGAACCGTCCGTCGAGTGACGTGTTGTTGTTGTATTGCCCGTTGTCGGGGGCGACGAGCTTGGCGGGCCCGCTGGTCGACGACTTCGATGCCGTGACATCGGCAATGGCGACATAGAACCAGTCGGTCTTTTCGAGCGCGAGATCGCGCAGGTACATCTGGCCGTTGCCGTCCGCATCGAGCACCGACACCTCGACGGTGTGCATGCCCTGCGGCAGGATCTCCTCGACGACGAACTTTCGGTCAGTGGCCACGGGCACGGCGCGGCCGGCCACCGACACGCGATGCTCGTCCGGGATGCCGGTGCCGAACACCTTGATGGTGCCGCCGTTCAGCGGGATGTTCTCGACCGCGAGCCGGCTCTCGCCGTAACCCGATAGCAACTCGCGCTCGGCGTTCTTCTCGGCGACGTCGGGCGCCAGGCTGTCGATGATCCACAACGGCTGGGCCGCGGTCTCATTGAAGTTGCCGTCCTTGTCGTACACCCGCAGCACGTACTTGAGGTCGCGCCCGGGCGCCGAGTACGACGGCAGATCGGCGCGCCACTGTGCATTGCCGTCTTTGTCGACGGGCACCACGGCCAGCGGCTCATCGCGCACGGACTTGTCCTTGTCAAAGAGGCGCACTTCGGCGTTGACGATGAAGGCAGGGAAGTTCGAATAGGCCTTGAACCGGACCTGATCGTCGATCAGATCGGTGGCGGGGTCGTCCTGGTAGCGAATCGAACCGGGCCACGCCGTCACGTTCAGCCGCGGCTTGAGGTCGAGGTTGTCGTACTTGAACTGGATGCGGGCCTTGTCGAGCGCCACGTCGGTGCAGCGCTGCACATCCGGCATGCTCTTGCCCGGATCGTCCAGCGGTTTGCCGTCGACCGTGATGCGCATGAGATTGAGCGCGTACGGGTTGGCCACTTCCACGTCGCGCGTGATGCGGGTGACATCGAGGCCCTCCAGGTTGTCGACCGGCGCGAGATCGTCGTAGACCACCTGCGCCTGCACACGCGAGACCTCGGCCTCGACAAAGCCGTTGTTGACCACGTCGTCGGTCTGCACGTAGCCGTGCCCCTCGTGCTCGGCCTGCTCGGGCGTGAGGCCCAGCTGCTGGGCCACCGTGTCCATCACGGTGCGGGCGCGTGCCGCCGACAGGCCGATGTCGTCGCCGTAGGCCAGGGCGGTCCGCCGGTCGAGCCGCTCGGTGCTGGTGGTGCCGACGAAGCGCAGGCGCACCCGCTTCCTGTCCTTGATCTCGCCCATCATGGTGGCGAGGTCCTGCGCGAGATTGGGTGGCAGCGTCGGCTTGCCGTTCTCGTAGACGACGGGCTTGATGGTGATGTTCGGCGACTGGTAGACGCGCGTGACCGTCTCCGGCTCGGCCGGCACGGGGCACATCTGCGGCTCCGGCGACAGTTCCTTCAGCGCGTCGTCGTACCAGAACTCGACCTCGACGCGCCGGTTGGCGGCACGGCCGCTCTCGGTGTCGTTGGGGGCGATGGGGTTGGTCGCGCCCTTGCCGTCGCTGTCGATGGCGGCAGCCGGCAGCTTGAGTGCATCCTGCAGCGCGAGGGCCAGGCGCCGGGCACGCGCCTTGGAGATGCCGACGTGGTTGGCGTAGATGCGCTCGTCGCGCCCGGAAAGCGGCACGGCGTCGGTGTAGCCGGTGAACTTGATCACCACGTTGCGCTTGTCGCCGAGGTCGTTCAGCACCTGCAGCAGCTTCTGCTGGTAGTCCTGCGGCACGGTGACGTTGCCTTCCTCGTAGTGGAACGGCGGGATCAGGTTCTTCACCCGCGTGCGCTTGGCGTGGCCTTCCTTGTAGCTGAGCTTGCACATCTGCTCGATGCGGCAGATCTTCACGCGCTGCACGTTCTCCTGCACCACCACCTGCTTGATGACGGGTTTCTCGTCGATCTCGTCGTACCAGACCTCCACCTCCATGCGGCGGTTCCTGGCGCGGCCCGCCTCGCCTGCGTTGGAAGCGACCGGCTCGCGCTCGCCCCGGCCTTCGTAGGTGACCGACTCGGGCGGCAGGCTGAGCGCCTTCTGGAAGAACTCGGCCGCCACGCCGGCGCGCTCGCGCGAGAGGCCGGCGTTGTCCCCGTATCGGACGCGGGTGTCGCCGAAGAGCGGCACGTTGTCGGTGTGGCCAACGAGGTGCAGGCGCACGTTGCGGCGGTCCTTCATGCCCTCGAGGATCTTGCGCACCTTCTCGACGTACTCGTTCGAGATGTTCGCCTTGCCCGACTCGAAGTAAATCGGCGGGAGCAGGTTCTGCACCTTGATGGTCCGAACGTTCTTCTCGATCACTTCCTTGCTCTCGGTGCGCTCCTTCACCAGCGCGGGCAGCGTGCTCTCGTCGAGCTTCCACGGCGTGAGTGGAGCGTCGGGATCGAGCTGCTTTTCGACCGCCTGGCCGAGCGACGGCGTCGTGACGATTTTTTGCGTGCCTGGCTTCACCGCGACATCCTTGACCGGGGCCGTCTGCGCCATGGCCACGGCCGGCAGCAGCAGGCCGAGCGCGAGACGAACGAGTGGAACGAGTGTTCTACGCATGTCGGTTCTCGACCCGCTCAGCGCGGCGCCCCGGTTCGCCAGAAGACCTCGGTCTCGACTGCCAGGTCGTAGCCGGCGCCCTCGCGCTTCCAGGCCGTCTCGATCTCGCGCTTGATGGCGACAAGTCGCTGCTTGACGAGGCTCTCGCTCTCGTTCTCGGCCATGTAGGCCAGCCGCAGCACGGAGGTCGCCTTCTTCAGCTCGCCGTGCAACAGCTTCATGCGCTGCTTCCACTGGATGCGCATCTCGGTCGTGCCGGGCTCGAACACGCCGTCGGCGAGGTCGAGCTTGACGACGCGGTGGATGGCGGCGCCGAAGTTGAACTTGATCATCTTGCCGCGCGTGGCGCGTTGCACGTGCGGGTTCTCGGTCGTGACGCGATAGCCGGTGGGCAGCGAACGGTCGTCGAGCTTGAGGATGAAGTTGGACCCTCTGTCCGGATCGGGCACCACCGCGCAGGTCAGGTGGAAGCGACCGTGCGGGTCGGTCGTCACGATCAGGCCGTCGGCCGTCACGAGGCGCACGCCGGACAGGCCGGACTCGCCCTCGTCCTGATAGCCGTTCATGTTGGCGTCGTCGAACACCTTGCCGATGACGTCGGAACAGTCGAGCGTGGGGTCGGGCACGACACGCACCGTCGCCGTGGCTTCGGGCGATGCAGCGGTGTCGAGCTGCGGTGCGAACACCTGGGCCCGGTTGACGTACTGGCCCTCGCTCACGCCGGAGCCCACGATCAGCATCAGCTGGATCGTTCGCTTGGTGTTGGTCAGCAGCTGCAGGTTGGCCCAGGTGAGCCGGTTGCCGGCCACGGTCGGTTCGATGGCCTGACCATCGACGCGCCCCGTTCCGGGCACGTACTTGAAGCCGGCCGGGAAGGTGTCGATCACGCTGAGCCGCGTGAGCGGCGCCGCGATCGTGTTGGTGACCGTGATCGTGTACGGCACCAGCTGGCCGCGCGGCACGTTCTGCAGCGCCGTCACCTTGGTGATGGTCACCGCGTTGCCCAGGCGCGGGTCGATCGCGATGTGGTTGTTGTAGATCTGGCTCGTGCCCGGCATGCCGCTGTTGTTGAGCGTCAGGTTCAGGTAGTGATTGGTGCCTGCGCTGCCGGCAGCGACTGCCAAGCCGGGCGGGCGCTCCGACGCCTGCGCTTCGCAGTAGCTGCTCGTGTTCAGAACCGCGTCGGACGCGGAGCCCGGGCAGCCCGGCACGGAGAACGACACCGTGTTGGCATCCGACACCGGCGGGATGACCTTGGCCACGCCCGGCATGTAGGCCGCAGGCGGCGTCACCTGGATCAGGTACTGGCCCACCGAGGGACAGGACGGATCGCTGAAGTTGAGGTCGAACTTGTAGTAGCCGCCGGCCAGCGTGACCTGCCCTTGCTGGACCGGATCGTCGAAGCAGGCGGATGGCAGCGGCATCGTGCTGCCCGCGCGGCTCAGCCGCAGCGTGGCGCCCATCACCGGCGTGCGCACCATCGAGTCGTAGGTTGCGCCGTTGGGCTGCAGCGGCAGGTTGAGGTTCTGCAGGTTGCTGCCCGGCGGCGCCACGATGCCGCTGATGACCTGCATGCCGTTGACGAAGGACGAGTCGGCGCGGCCGAGCTTGGCTGTCGTCGCGCCGCTGCCGGGTGCGCTGAAGCGCAAGGTGAATTGGTCGGAGGCCGTGACGGACGGCGACAAGCCGTTGATCGCGTACTGGCCGTTCGCGTCGGTGGTGACCGTGCCCAGCAGCGCGTTGTTGCGCAGCACCTCCACGGTCCAGCCTTGCAGCGGGGTTTCGCCCGGATCGGCGACCTTGTCGAGGTTGGCGTCGTGCCACACGCGGCCGTTGAAGTTGGCCACACCGGCGACGGCACCCACCGCGATCGAGGCACTGGCCGATGCAGTGAGCGTCGGCGTGTTCCACCCCACCTGCGCTGTGTTGGTGATGAGCGTGCCCGCCAGCAGCCCCGGAGCGATCTGCACCTTGAAGCGCAGCTGCGCGCTCGCGCCCGGCGCCAGCGTGCCGTAGGTCGCTGCGTAGTCGGCCCGCAGTTGCGTGCCGACGAGGCTCATGCCGCTCGTCGATCCGTTGAGCGTCGCCGAGCCCGCCACATACGTGACCTGCGAGGCCAGCGGCAGCGCACCGAGATCGTCGGTGATCACCAGGTTGGTGGCGGCCACCGCGCCGGTGTTCGTCACCGCCACGAAGTACTCGAGCTGCGAGCCGGGCAGCGCCGGTCCGCCGCCCACCACCTGCACGGCCTTGCTGATGAACACCTGCTGCGCGCTGCCGACGATGATGGTGGTCGGCTGGTAACCGTTGCTGCTGTCGCCGTCGGCGTCGGTGAGCTGGCTCGGCAGCTGGGTGGTGGCCACGCTGCCCTGGTTGCTGATGACGGTGCCCGTCGCGACACCGGCGTTCACGCGTGCGTCGAAGGTGATCACCGCACTGGAGCGCGGCGCGACCGTGCCGGCGGCTGCGGCCGGTGAGTTCACGGGGACCCCGGTGATCAGCGGCGACACGCCGCCATCGGGCCGTGCGACCGCGCTGCCGTTGAGGGTCACCGTGTCGGCGACGTACGTCGTGTTGACCGGCACCGCGTCGGTCAGCACGACCCCGGTGGCGGCCAAGCCCGAGATGTTGTCGATCGTGATCGTGTAGCGCACGACATCGAGCGGATCGAGCACGCCGTTGCCGTTGACGTCGACCACGATCGCCACCGTCTTGCGCGCCACCAGCAGCGGATAGGCACCGACGATGTCGCGCGTCGGGTCGTCGACGGCCGGCGTGCGCGGGTCGTCGGACGGGCGCTCGGGGAACGCAGCGCTACCCGCACCGGAGCCGTTGACGAAGCCCTGGTTGCTGATCAACGTGCCGTCGAGCGTGTTGGCGTTGATCGTCACGTCGAAAGTGATCGTCGCGACGTTCGCCGACGTCGACGACGCGTCGGCACGCAGGACGCCGGGTGTCGGTTCGTTCGCCGAGCGGATGCTCATCCCGGCCTGCAGCGGCGAGGCACCGTTGACGTCAGCCACCGCCACGCCGTTGAGCGTGGTGCTGCCCGCGACGTAGGTTGTGTTCGCCGGCACCAGGTCGCGCAGCGACGCGTTGCCCGCGTTCTCGGTGCCGATGTTCTTGACCGTGATCGTGTAGCGCAGGCGGTCGCCCTGTCGCAGCACGGCCGGATCGCCGGTGATGTCCTGCGAAACCTTGCGCACCTGCAGCACCGGGCTCGACGCGATCAGCGTGCGCGTCGGGTCCTCGGCGCCGCTGACGTTGGGGTCGTCGCTGACGGCGGGCGCGCTCGTCGCGCTGCTCAGCTGCGCCTGGTTCAAAACGACGGTGCCGCTCGTGATCACCGCGGCCAGGCGCGCTTCGAACACGATCGTGATCGCGTCGCCCGGTGACCCTTGCGCGGCGATGTTGATGCCGCTTACCTGGAGCAGGCCGCTGCCCTTCGCGCCGCCGTTCGCATTGACGCTGGCGGTGGTGCCCGCCGGCGCGGATACCAGCGTCAGGCTGCCGGGCGCGAACGTGGCGGTTGCGTTGAGGCGGTCGAGCTCGTCGGTCAGCGTGCCGTCAGCGAGCGCCAGCGAGCTGATGCTCCTCACCGTCAGCGTGTAGCGCAGCAGATCACCCGGCCGCGCGTTGCTGCCCGGGTTCTGGCCGCTGGTGACGTTGACTACGCTCTTGACGAAGTCGAGCGTCGGCGACACGGTGGTCAGCGCATGCGCATCCTGGAAGTCCAGCACGCTCGGCGTGCCGTTGGTCAGCGTGTTCTGCGTGGTGTGGATGCGGCCCGAGCTGCCGGCGACGGCCGGGTTGGCGCTGAGCCACTGCGTGGCCCCGGCGACGTTGGTCAGCGTCATGCCGCTGCTGGTGCCGGGATCGATCGAGGCGCTGTAGGCGACGATCAAGCGCTGCGTCGGTGCGATCGCTGCCGCGCTGCCTTGCAGGCTGATCGTCAGCGTGCAGTTCGGGACGCCCGCGAAGCCGACCGTGAAGTCGGTCCCGTTGACCAGGTTGGCAGACACCGGCGTCGTGCCGTCCGCCTGGAACACGCGCGCCGTGATGTTGGTTGGCGGCGCGGCGCACATGCCGCCGGTCGGCGTGGTCGTGGCGTTAGGCAGGCGGTCGCTCAGCACCGTGTTCCAGGCCGTGCCGCTGCCCGTGTTCTGCACGTTGAGCGTGAACGTGCCCGCCCCGCCCAGGCGCAAGGTGGCCGGCCCGCTCTTTTGCAGCGTCAGGTTGGGCGCGACGATGGTCATCGCGCCGCTGGTGCCCGCCACGCCGCCGACCCGGCTCGCGTCGTTTCCGTTGATGCTGTTGTAGGTGTAGTTCGCCGTGTTCGTGAACTGCTTGCCGGTCGCGTTGTTCGCGCTGTCGTCGTTGAGGACCAGGACGACATCGACGATGAGCTGGTCGCCGGCGGGGACGTCGAGGCCGCCGGTCACGCTGTCCTGCAGCACCAGGCTCGTCGCCGTGCCGCTGTTGGTGAGCGTCGCCCAGCTCCGGGCGTTCGACGCGAGACGGGCGCTCGCGCTGACGTAGCTGAGTGACACGCCCCTGGCCGCGAGGCTGATGTCGTCGAGCACCCGCACGTCGTTCAGCGCGACGGGCTGAGGTGAGGCCGGCAGCGTGATGCGGTAGGTGAAGGGCTGGCCGATCGCCGCCGTGGCCTGCGTGGTGGCCTTGGCCAGCGGGCCGACCGAAATGATCCCGATGTCGGTCGGATCGGGTGCGGTCGCGCCTTCGAGCAGCGCCGCGCCATTGACGTACGGGTTGTCGCTGAGGCCGTTCCAGGTCTTGCTGGCCGGGTCGATGCCGGTCATCGAACCCTGGTTGCTCACAACGGTGCCGGCGGCGAGGTTGGGCGCCAGCGTCACGTCGACCACCAGGGTGTATTGCTGGTCCTGTGCCAGCGTCAGGTTGCTGATCGTGATGAGGCCGGCGCCGTTGGTGCCGCCGTTCGGGGCGACGCTGAGCGTGCCGGCGGGCAGGTTGCTGCTGACCAGCGTCAGCGAACCCGGCGCGAAGCCGTTGGGGCTGCGCGCGCCGAAGTTGTCGGTGACGCTGACGTTGCTGAGCGTCGGCAGCGTGAAGTTCTGGATCTGCAGCGTGTAGCGCAGCCGGTCGCCAGGCAGTGCGGTCGTCGCCGGGGCCGGGATACCTTGCGAGAGATTCGCGACCGACTTCAGCAGGTAGTAGCCCTGGAACGCCGAGGTGACGGTGAACGCGTCCTGGAAGTCCAGGGTGGCCGGCGTGCCGTCGGTCAGTGTCCTGTTGTAGGCGCGGCGCCCGGTGGTACCGGCCGGCGCGTTGAACCACTGCGTCGCACCGGCCACATTGGTGAAGGTCAGGCCCGGCGGCGTGCCGAAGTCCAGTCGCGCCTGGTAGTCGACGATCAGGCGCTGTGACGGCCCGACCCTGACGCTGTCGGCCAGCGCCACAGTGAGCTGGCCGCTGGCCGCGTTGTAGGTGACGGTGTAGTGCGTGCCCGCCGTCAGCGCCGACAGCTGGGTCGTGCCGTCGGCGGCGTAGAGCGCGGCCGTGACCGTCGGCGTCGGGTTGAAGCCGCGCATGCCGCTCGGAATGAGGTCGGTGACCGTGACGTTCCACGCGTCGCCGGCGCCGGTGTTCTGCACGTTCAGGCGGAAGCTGCCTGGTGCGCCGACGTTCAGGGTCGCGGTCGATCCGCTCTTGTCCATCGTCAGGCCGGGCTCGACGATGGTCATCGGCGCCGAGATGCCCGACTGACCCGGCAGCGGCGCGTAGATCACTCCGTCGATCACGCGGCCGAACCACCACTTGGCGGTGTTGATGAACTGCGTGCCGGCCACGTTCGCGGGCACGTCGTCGAGCACCACCGTCATCTGGATCTCGATCTGCGTGCCGGGCGCGACGCTCGTCAGCGCCGCGTTGGCGTCGGACGAGAAGACGATGTGCTTGGTGTTGTTCGACGCCGAAATGCCCAGCGACGACAAGGTGGCCGGCGACGCGCCGAGCGTCAGCGGGCCGATCGGCGTGCGCGTGCCGCCGTTGACCAGGAACGCGGTGTTGCTGACGTAGGTGGCCGACGCGCCGATCGCCGTGAGGTCGTCATAGATCGTCGCGTTGGACAGCGTGTTGGGCGACGGCGTCTGGAAGGTCGTGCCCGTGGCCGGGTCGAACATCACCGGCACCGTGATGGTGTAGGTGAACGGCACGCCGACCGTCGCGCTCGGCCCCGGCGTCCTCTTCGACACCGCCTCGATCGGGATGAAGAGGTCCTGGCAGGCGTTGTTGTTGCCGGGCGCGTAGAACGCGCCGTTGGCGAACCAGATCTTGACCTGCGTGTTCGAGCAGGCCATGTTGCCGGTGTAGTACACGTTCTCGAAGATCACGAGACCCGTGGTTCCGTTGGCAAAGTTCACCGTCGAGGTGAGGCCCTGCGGCCACTTTGCAGACAGCGGAAAGTTCTTGATGTTGCAGGAGAACTGGTCGGTGGCGTCGATGCTGATCGCCGATGGCAGCGTCGCGGGCGTGATGGCCGGGTTGTTGCCGTCGATGACGTGGTACCCGTTGATCACGGGGTAGTCGCGGCAGAAGGCCGTCGCGGCGTTCGCCACGGACGCACAAGTCAGCAGCAACACGAGTGCAAACAGGCGTACCAGCCATCGCGCCACGGTGGCCGCGCCGAAACGGGCTATGCGCAGCGGTGTCGCTGCGTGGTTAGCGATCGCGAAACTACGAGTCATGGGCTGGTATGGCGCTGCGCCGTTGCTGCGTCGTCGTTCCCTAATCGGCTTGTCCTGTGGTGGCAGTCGCAGGTGCGCACCACCGATGAACCGGCCGCCTCGGCGCTTTGGGCAGACGCTGCCGATGCAACTCGACCGCGGCTCAGCGCAGGTCGCCGCAAGCGGCCAACTGCTGGCCGCGCTCGTCCCGCGAGTGCTTGAAGCTCTGAGCTCTGATCACGCCGTCCTCCCGCCTTGTTGATGCATTCGTCACGGTGCCGGAGCCCGAACAAGCCAAACCTGTAACTTGCAACGGGCTGAAAAACCGGGGGGCAGCTCAGCTACAAAACAACTGAAATGGGCGAAATGCCCACAAATTAACGAACGGTCGGATGTAACGAATCGGGGGGGTTCATGGGTGTCGGTCGACCAACTCGGCGCGGAATCTGGCACGGCCGGCATGTGGCTTTTGTCTGATCGCTCCCTCGACACCGACAGGACCTGAGGATCACGCGACCGCGTTCTGAACGTCGCATCGACCGGTCTGTTGGCCTTCAAGTGCGACGGATTGCAACGCCACGGCGCTCACACTGCATGCTGCAGCGCTTCGTGATCGGCTTCACGAACCGCCGAGACGGACGGCGCACGAACGCATACATCTCATCGAAGTTTCCGTCAGCGCGCGACAACAAGCGACCGAACGCCGACAAAAGGCTTCGACCGCTGTGGCAGCATGACCTCAGCTTATTTAAGAAACGCGGATTCGAATTGGTGTGGACGGATGTTCTGTGTGTGCGGCTTTGCTAATCAGAGACATGCTCTTATGAACTACTTTCGCAAGCTCCTCGCAGCGATCGCCAGCGGCGCACTGGCGTGCACGGTCCTGGCACAACAGGTGTCCAAGGAGCAGATCAAAGGGCTCGACGAGCAGGTGCAGGACATCAAGAAGGACGCCCTGGCCATCTCCTCGGAGCTGGCGCAACTCGAGGAGAAGTTGCTCTATCCCTCCAACACCCAGCTCTCACTCTTCTTGAGCCTCGCGGGCAGCGGAAAGATTCGCGTCGATTCCGTGCAGATCAAGCTCGACGGCAAGGACGCGGCGCGCCACATCTACACATTCAAGGAGCTCGAGGCGCTGCAAAGCGGCGGTGTGCAACGCATCCACACCGGCAATGTCCGAACCGGAGCGCACTCGCTCGAAGTGTCCGTGATCGGCAAGAGCGCCAACGGTGGCGAATTCCGGCAGGTGGCGGCCTATGAGTTCAAGAAGTCCGTCGAGCCCAAGCTGCTGGAGATCGTCGTCGACCGCTCCGAGCCGACCGGCAAGGCCATCCAGTTCAAGGAATAGGGCATCGTGATCCGCAGATGTCTTTGCCTCATCGGGCTGTGCCTCAGCCCGATGGTGTTGGCGGCGCCGCCAGAGAACAAGGCGCTCGCCAAGGATCTCTATCTGGGTGAGGCTTACTACCAAGCCGCGCAGGGCAACTACTTCGACGCCATCAGCCGCCTGGACACTGAACTCTGGCAGTTCTACCGCCTCGACGACCCGAAGCTGGACCCGCTGCACTACCAGGCCAACCAGGCCAACTTCTCGGTAGGCGACTTCGAGTTGTCCTACCGCATGCACCAGCGGGCCGGCCGCGCCATGAAGGCCGTGCTGGAGGGCAACGTCGACGAGGCGATCCGCAATGAGGCCGCCTGGCGGCTGGCGCGCATCTTGATGCAGAAGGGCGATGTGAGCGCCGCGCTCACGACCGTCGAGAGGATCAAGGGCCGCATCCCGGAGAAGATCCGCGCCGAAGAGCAGCTGCTGCGAGGCCAGGTCTATCTGCACGCCGGCAGGTTTGCGGAGGCGATCAAGACATTCGAGGGGCTCAAGAGCGAAAAGGGTTTCGAGGGATTTGCGGCGTACAACCTCGGCATCGCCTTCGTCCTGAGCAGCCAGGAGACCACGGGCTTCGGCGAGCTGGCCAAGGCGGGTTCGCTGCCGGCCGATGACGAAGCGACCCTCGCGATCAAGGACAAGGCCAATCTGCTGCTGGGGAGCCGGCTGATCGCGTCCGGCCGCCCGGCCGAAGCCAAGCAATACCTCGACCGGGTGCGCATCAGCGGCCCCTTTTCCAGCAGGGCGCTGCTGAGCTCGGGATGGGCCGACGCTGCCGAAGGCAAGTTCGACAGCGCGCTCGTGCCGTGGTCGACCCTGATCGAGCGCAACAGCACAGACAAGGCGGTCCAGGAAGGTTTGCTCGGCGCGCCATACGCATACAGCAAGCTCACGCTGCACGGCCGTGCCGCAAAGCTGTATGCCACTGCGCTGCAGACATTCGGCGTCGAGCTCGGCAAGCTCGATGCCTCACTCAAGAGCATCCGCGAAGGCAAGTTCCGCGCCGCGCTGGTGCGCGACGAGGCGAAACTGGACAGCAACTGGGTCGTGATGCTGCGCGAACTGCCCGACGCGCCCGAGACCCATTACCTGCTCGAGTTGATGGCCTCCGATGACTTCCAGGAGTCGCTGCAGAACTACTTCGACCTGGAACAGCTGAGGAGAAAGCTCGTCGCATGGGGCGAGTCGCTTGACTCGTTTGCCGAGATCATCGAGCTGCGCGGCCGCTACTACGGCGCGGAACTTCCGGCGATCGACAAGCGCTTCAAGGAACTCGATTCGCAGTTGCGCTTGCGCATGGAACAGCGCCGGACCTTGCACGAGCGGCTGCAACAGCTGCTGGTGGCACCGCGCCCGGACTTCCTGCAGACGGCAGACGAGCGCATGGTGCGTGAGCGGCTCGCGCAGTTGAGTGAGCGGTACAAGAACGACACGAGCGCCGGCGGACAGGACGTGCGCAGGCGCATCGAGCGGCTGCAGGGCGTGATGCACTGGGAGATCCACACCACCTACAACAGCAGGCTCACGTCCGCCTACAAGCATCTTCACGAGCTCGACGCCGACGTGGATCGGCTGAACACGATCCACCGCTCGTTCGTCAGGTCGCGCCAGGCCGCGACGCAGAGCCACAAGGGCTACGACAAGCAGCTCGGCGCGCTGCGTCGCAGGGTACGCGAGGCCCAGGACAAGGTGGCGACGCTGATGGCACGGCAAGGCCACGTGCTCGAAGCAATGGCCGTGCAGGAACTGGATCAACGCCGGGCACGCCTCGAGGAGTATCAAGTCCAGGCCCGGTTCGCCCTCGCCGAGAGCTACGACAAGGCCGACAAGGATCGGGAAGGCGGCACGAGATGAGTCGTCTGCGCCACCTTTCGTTGCCCTGCCTCGTGGTCCTCGCTTCGTGCGCCACGAGCACGCGCGACAACAACACGGGATCGATCGGCGAGCTGCGCCAGACCCGGATCGACCTGACGGACGTCAAGATCGATGGCAGCACCGATCTGGCGATCCAGAGCTACAAGCGGTTCCTGGAGGAGACGCCCGAAGGCGGAATGACGCCGCAGGCGCTGCGGCGTCTGGCGGACCTGAAGGTCCAGAAGGAGTACGGCACGCTCGAGGGCGTCAAGCGGAACCAGGAGAAGGCCGCGCGACGTGACGCGCCGAGCGAGCCCGCCGAAGCGGGCCCTGCGCCTGTCATCGCACCCGCAAGCACGGCCGTCGTCGCGGCTGCCGCGCCGGAGCTGCCCAAGCCGACAAGCAAGGGCAAGCTGGCGCAGCGTGCCACGCCAAAGATCGGTCTGCTGGCCGACGCGGCCAAGAAGACCGGCAAGAGCGCCAAGGACAAGGCAGCGGCCAAGGAATCGAGCCACGACTTCGAGTCGCGTGCGACGCAAGCCGATTCCATCCAGTCTGCGAGCACCGCGCCAGTGGCCACACCGGACGGCTCGGCAGCCGAGGTGCAGGGCGAGGCGGCCGAAGCGATTGCGCTGTACGAGAAGCTGCTCGCGAAGTACCCGCACTACGAACGCAACGACCAGGTGCTGTACCAGCTCTCGCGCGCCTACGACGAATCGGGGGCGACCGAAAAGGCGATGGGCGTGATGGGCCGCATCGTCAAGGAACACGCGAGTTCGCGCTACTTCGACGAGGTCCAGTTCAGGACTGGCGAATACCACTTCACCCGCAAGAAGTGGCTGGCCGCCGAAGGGGCCTACAAGTCCGTCGCGGACAAGGGCGCCGCCTCGGCGTTCTACGAGCTTGCGCTCTACAAGCTCGGCTGGACCTTCTACAAGCAGGACATGCAGGAGGAGGCGCTGCACCGCTTCATGGCGCTGCTCGACCACAAGATCAACACCGGCTACGACTTCGACAAGCCCAAGGACAAGCTGGAGCACCAGCGCGTCGAGGACACCTATCGCGCCATCAGCCTCGGGTTCTCCAACCTGGGCGGGTCGGAGGCGGTCAACACGTATTTCGGCAAGCACGGCCGCCGCAGCTACGAGGTCAACGTGTACGGCAATCTGGCCGAACACTACCTCGACAAGCTGCGCTACAACGACGCCGCGGCCACCTACAAGGCCTTCGTCAAGCGGGAGCCTTATCACAAGATCGCGCCGCACTACGACACCCGCGTCATCGACATCTACAAGCGCGGTGGTTTCCCCAAGCTCGTGATCGATGCGAACAAGGAATACGTCGTCAAGTACGGGCCCAAGGCGCCGTACTGGAATCACTTCGACATCCAGGGCTCTCCGGAGGTGGTGGGCTACGTGAAGGCGAGTCTCAAGGAGCTGGCCAATCACTATCACGCGCTTTACCAAGAGAAGAAGTTCGAGAAAGACAAGCCCGAGAACTTCCGCGAGGCCATGCGCTGGTATCGCGACTACCTGGCCTCCTTCCCGAAGGAGCTCGAGTCGCCCGCCGTCAACCAGCAGCTCGCCGAGTTGCTGCTCGAGAACGGTTCGTTCCCCGAAGCGGCGGTCGAGTTCGAGCACACGGCGTACGACTATCCCGCGCACGACAAGGCTTCCGAGGCTGGCTATGCCGCCGTCTATGCGCACAGGAAGAGCATCGCCGCGGCCAATGCCGACGACCGACAGAAGGTCAAGCAGGAAACGATCCGCAGCTCGCTGAAGTTCGCGCAGACCTTCTCCGGGCACGAGAAGGCCGCACTGGTGATGAGTGCGGCCATCGACGACATCTTCGAAACGAAGGACTACGCGCTCGCGGTCACGAGCAGCCGCAAGTTCATCGACATGTTTCCGAACGCCGATCAGGCGCAGCGTCGCACGGCATGGATCACGCTGGCCCACTCGTCGCTGGAGCTGGGCCGGTTCAAGGACGCCGAGGAGAGCTACCTGCAGGCGCTGCCGCTGGTTGCGGAGGGTGACAAGACGCGCGCGAACCTCGTCGAGAACCTGGCCGCCGCGATCTACAAGCAGGGCGAGGAAGCCGGCAAGCAAGGCGACCACAAGACCGCCGCACAGCACTTCCTGCGCGTGGCACAGGCGGCTCCAACATCGACCATCCGACCGGCCGCGGAATACGACGGCGCCACGGCGCTCATCCAGCTCAAGGACTGGGATGGCGCGGCCAAGGCGCTGACTGCCTTCCGCAGCAACCATGCAGGACACAAGCTGCAGCCCGAAGTGACCAAGAAGGTGGCCTACGTCTACCGCGAGGCGGGTCAACTCGCGCTCGCAGCGGCGGAGTACGAGCGCATCGCGTCCGATGCCAAGGAAGCCGAGCTGAAGAGCGAGGCGCTGCTGCTCGCCGGCGATCTGTACACCCAGGCCAAGGAAACGGACAAGGCCTTGGCGGTCTATCGGCGCTACATCACCGGCTTCCCAACCCCGCTGGACGTGGCCGTCGAGACCCGCTTCAAGATCGCCGGCATCCTCAAGTCACGCAACGACACCAATGCGTGGCGCGCGGAGCTCAAGGCCATCGTCAGCGCCGATGCGGACAGTGGCAAGGGCCGCACCGACCGCACGCGCTATCTAGCGGCTTCGTCGCAGCTGGCTCTTACGGAGCCGGTGTTCGATCAGTACGTGCAGATCAAGCTGGTCGAACCCATCGACAAGAACCTCGCGAAGAAGAAGGAGGCGCTCAAGCAGGTCAAGGATGGCTTCGAAGCGGTCCTGCGCTACGAGATCGGCGAGACCACCGCGGCCGCGAGCTACTACCTCGGCGAGATGTACTACGACTTCAACCGTTCGCTGGTGGAGTCTGAGCGCCCCCGCAATCTGTCCGCAGCCGAGAAGGAACAGTACGAACTGGCCCTCGAGGAGCAGGCTTTCCCGTTCGAGGAAAGGGCGATCGACGTGCACCAGAAGAACACGGATCTGGTCAAGCTGGGCATCTACAACAAGTGGGTGGAGAAGAGCTTCGGCAGGCTCGCCACGCTCGTCCCCGCGCGCTATGCGAAGTTCGAGGAAAGCAGCGGCTACGTCGAGACCTTCAACCGCCTGCTGGCCTTCGACAGGCTCACCGAGCGCCCCGGGCCGGTGGTGGTGGCCGCCACGCCGCCGGCTGCCAAGGATGTCCCATCTGCACCGGCGCCGGCAACTCCGGGAGTGCAGAAGTGAAGCGGACGCCCGGCATGAGAGTGGTGAAGCTGGCCTGGCCCCTGGCGCTGGCGGCGCTGCAGGCTTGCATGGCCCCGCCGCAAGCGGCTGCACCGAGCGCTGGCAAGCAAGCGAGCAAGGCGGCCGAATCGACGGCCGCCAAACCCAGCCCGAGCGTTCCGCCGCAAGCGCAGGCCGATCTGGATTCGGCCCTAGCCCTCGTCAAGGGCGGACAGTACGAGCAAGCCATCGAAGCCTTCAAGAAGCTGGCGGCAACCGTGCCAGACAACGCGATCCCGCAGATCAACCTGGCGCTCGTCTACAAGAAGCTGGACAAGCTGGACCTGGCCGAGACGCAGCTCAAGCAGGCGTTGGCCATCGAGCCGGACAACCCGGTGGCCGGCAACGAGCTTGCGCTGCTGTATCGCCAGACCGGGCGCTTCGCCGAGGCGCGCGCCGTCTACGAAAAGACGCTGGTGAAGTTCCCGCACTTCGCCATGGCTCACAAGAATCTGGGCGTTCTGTGCGACCTCTATTTGAAGGACTACGCATGCGCGATCGACCACTACAAGACCTACGCCTCGAGCGCACCCGACGACAAGCGCGTGGAGATCTGGATTGCCGATCTTCAGAAGCGCACCGCCAAGAAGGAGGGACCATGACTGCGAAGACGCTCATCACCACTGCCTGCCTGCTGGTGTGCATCGGCTCGGCCATGGCTCAGAGCAAGGCACGTCCAGACAAGTCGACCCAGCCGGAGGGCGAGACCAAGGCGGTTTCCGGCATGTCGATCGTCGGCAACAGCGAAGCGCCCAAGTCGCTGACCATCATTCCCTGGAAGAGCTCGGAGATCGGGCGGGACACCGACTTCAAGTCGAGTCTGCTGGGCCAGGACCTGACCCCTATCGACAAGCCATCTTTTCTACGCCAACTCGAGTTTCACAAGCTCAGCAACCGCAATTGAAGATTGAAGGAGTTTGACAATGGATTACGTTTCGGGCGCCGTTAAGTTCATTGCCGCAGGCGGCATCTGGGTGGTTCCGATCATCGTCGTGGGTGTCGTCGGTCTCGGTATCGCTCTTGAGCGCTATTTCGTCTTCTTCCGCGCCGTCCAGGCCCACCGGCGGACCTGGGACCAGATCCAGCCGGTGCTTCACCAGGGCGACTTCGCGAAGGCTCGCGAGATCACGCGCGACGACAAGTCGGCGCTGGCGATGCTGGTCAATGCCGGCCTCGAGAACCAGGGCGTCGTGCGCCGCACGAACGACATCGAGCTCGCGATGCAAGAGGTCATGCAGTCCATCGCGCCGCAGTTCCAGAAGCGGGTCTCGTACCTGGGGTTGCTCGCCAACCTGGCCACCTTGCTCGGACTGTTCGGCACGATCGTTGGCCTGATCGGCGCCTTCGCAGCCGTGGCGACGGCAGCCCCTTCGGAGAAGTCGGCGCTGTTGTCGCTGTCCATCTCCGAAGCCATGAGTTGCACGGCCACCGGCCTGCTGATCGCGATGCCGATGCTGACCTTCAGCCTGCTGCTCAACACCAAGGCCGGTCGAATCATCTCCGGCCTCGAGATCGCCGCGCTCAAGACGATCAACATGATCGTGCGTGCCGGTGCGACAGCCCGCATTTCAAACATCCAAGACTATGTTCAAAAGAAAGCGTCTTGAACCGCAGTCGGAGGAGCTGGACCTCACGGCGCTGCTGAACATCCTCGTCGTGCTGGTTTCCTTCCTCCTGCTGTCGGCGGTCTTTTCGAAGATCACGATCCAGGAACTCAACATGCCTCCGCTGGCCAGCAGCCCGACCGAGGCGAGCAAGGATGCCCTTCCGCTCGTGATCGAGGTGATGCTGCGCAAGGATGCGCTGGAGATTGGCAACGGCAAGGGGATCACGGCCCGTTTGCCCAAGCAGGGTGACCGGTACGACACGGCCATGCTGTCGCAGAAGCTCAAGCTCCTGAAGGACGAGAACCCCGGCAAGCGCGATGTCATCCTGCTCGTGGAGCCGGACATCGACTACGCCGCGATGATCGCCGTGATGGACGCCTTGAAGTTCGTGGACGTCAAGGCACCCCGAGAAGGGTCTCCGCCGCTTCGCATCACGCTCTTCCCCAACGTGACGGTGGGTGACGCACCATGAGCATGACGACAGGATTTCAAAGAAGAGACTACTCGGAGGGTCACGGCGAGACCGCCACCATGATGCTGACGTCGCTGATGGACATCTTCATCGTGCTGGTGCTCTACCTGCTGGTCAACCAGGGCATTGGCGTCGATCTGGATCCTCCGGAGCACGTGATGCTGCCCGACTCGAGCGTCGACAGCGTACCTCGGCAGTCGATCGTGATCGCGCTGTCGGAACGCGACGTGCGCATTCAAGGCGAACCGGTGATCGCGATGGGTGACGTGGTGACCAGCGACGAGCTGGAAATTGCCGCGATCCGCCAGGCCATCGAGCGCATCAAGGCCGGTGCCCAGCAGCGACACGACCAAGCCGGCTTGCACACCGAGGTCACGATCCTGGCCGACCGCACCGTGCCCTTCAAGGTGCTGAAGAAGGTCATGCTCTCCAGCAGCAACGCCGGATTCGGCAAGATTTCTTTTGCCGTGAACCAGAAGTGAAGATCACCAACGGGGCATCTCCGCTGTGAGTACAACCACGCTGTCACCGGAACTGGAAGAGCACGTTCTCGACATCGAGAAGGTCAGCCGCCTGCTCGATGAACTCGACCAGCGGCTCACCAACCTCGATGCCGAACTGGTCGGCGAGCGGCACAAGCGCCAACTGCTTGGCACGATCGTGAACTCGCTGGAGCAGCTCGAGGCGGCTGGCGCCGCGGATCTCTACTTGGATCCCGAGACATCGAGCTACTCCGTCGACGAGCAGCTGCGCAAGTTTCGCGAACACGTCGCTGCGTTCGAAGAGAAGGTCGCGGACATCGAGGCGCGGCGCGATCAGGTGTTCACCGAAATCGGCGTCGAGACCGACAACCTGCGCTCTCTGAACGGTGAGTTCGTCGCGATCGAGGAGGAGGTCGAGGACCTTCGCAATGAACTGCCGGTCTACCGCGATCCCGCCGAGATCCCGTATCGGCCGCTGACCATGCCGTGGGCGGCCAATGGTGAAGACGACCGGCGCTACCGCAAGGTCTTCTTGGCCAGCGTCGCGATCTCGTTCGTCATGGGCATGACCATCCTCATGTTCAAGCCCATGCACGAGAAGCGCCAGGAGGAGTTCATTCCCGAGCGCATCGCCGAACTCATCGTCAAGAAGAAGGAGGAGCCGAAGAAGCCGGAGTCCAAGCCGCAGGAAAAGTCGCCCGACAAGTCGCTCGAGCGTGCACCGGTCGCCAAGGCGACCAGCCAGCAGCCGACGCGCCAGGTTCCGGTCGAGACCGCGCCAGTTTCTCCGGCTGCCGAGCCCACGCCGGCGCCCACACCCGGCACGCCGGATGCGCAACAGGTGGCACGGGCATCGGCCCAGTCCAAGGGCGTGCTCGCGCACAAGAACGACCTTGCCGGCCTGATCGACAGTTCCGGCCCGGTCAAGGTCGGTGCCGAAGGCGTCGTTTCGAACACCGGGCTGGTCGCGCCCGGCACTGCGACCACGCGTTCGCTGATCGTCTCCCAAGTGGGCAACGGCAGCGGAGGCATCAACGTGGCTGCGATCAGCCGCGACGGCAACGGCGGCGGCGGCGCCGGCGGCGCAGGTACCGGCACCGGAGGCGGCGGCGGTGGCAACGGCTTCGGAGGCAGCGGCCTCGGGGGTGGCGGCGGCGTGAACGTGGCTCGCGTGCAGAGTGGCACGGGCGCGGCGGTGGCAGACGCGCGGCCGTTGAGCAAAGGCGCGGCACCTTCGCGCACCGACGAGGAGATCCAGATCGTCTTCGACCGCTACAAGGCCGCGCTCTACCGCATCTACAACCGCGAGTTGCGCAACGACCCGAGCCTGAAGGGCAAGATGGTCCTGCAACTGACCATCGAGCCCGATGGGCGCGTGTCCGCGTGTTCCGTCAAGTCTACCGATCTGAACGCGCCGGCCCTGTCGGCTGAAGTGGTCGAACGCGTACTGAAGTTCAACTTCGGCGCCAAGGAAGGTGTGCCGTCCATCACCATCGTGTATCCGATCGATTTCCTGCCGGCTGCTTGATCTGCAGCGGCTGTGGCGTCGAACAAGTCGTCTGAGCGCCGCTCAAGCCGCGAGCAGCTTGTTCACCAGCTCGGGCGTCGTCGCGGCGCCCACCTTGCGCATCAGCCGCGTGCGGTAGACGTCGACCGTGCGCGGGCTGATCGTGAGCCGCTTGCCGATCAGCTTGCTGGTCAGGCCCTCGATCAGCAGCGCGGCGATCTCGCGTTCGCGCGGCGTGAGGTCGAGCTTGAGCTTGCGGCGCGACGAGAGGTCTTCGAACGCCCAGATGCCGGCCTCGTGCGGCTCGCTCGGGTTCAGCGCGCGCCCGGACACATGGCACCAGAACAGCTCGCCGGCGCGTGCGCCCGCCATGCGCTTCATCACGCGGTCGTCGGCGTACCAGCCTTGCGCATCGAGGCTGGCGACGATGCGCTCGCCGGTGCGTTCGAACTCCTCGTGCGTCGGATAGAGCACCTCGAACGATCGGCCCACCAGCTGCGCACGCGACGCGCCGAACATCTCGAGCGCGCGCTCGTTGCAGTCGACGATCTGGCGCTGGCGCGACAGCACCAGGCCGATCGGTGCGAGCTCGAACGCGGTGCGATAGTCGAGCGCTGGGATCGAGCGCGCGCTCACGCCAAACGCCTGGTGATCCACCGTTTCACAGCAGCGCGTAGGTCGTGGTGGCATGCGCTGCCAGCGCGCCGCGCGGATCGGCCACCTCGATCTCGCCGAACACCAGGTTCTTGCCTTTGCGCAGCACGCGCGCGGTGACGCGCGCATGGCCGGCGTCGCCGCCGATCGGGCGCAGGAAGCTGGTCTGCAACTGCACGGTGGTCATCGGCTTGAAGCCGCCGAGCGCGCTGCTCACCGCCAGCACCATCGCGGTGTCGGCGGCGGCCATCATGGTCTGGCCGCACAGCACGCCGCCGCCGTGCACGTGCGGCGGCGTGACCGGCAGCGCCAGCACCACTTCGCCCGGCGCCGCCTGCTCGACGCGCAACGCGAGTTCACGCACCCACGGCGCGAAGGTGTCGCCCTGCAGCAGCGATTGCAGCGCATGGACATCGATCGGGGTGGTTTCGGTAGAGGGAGCGGGTCATTAGGCGATTCTACGTACCGGCTACCTAATGGCTTAAGTAGTACGCTAGCCGACTGGCAGTCGCCGCCGGGCCGCCCCAAGGCGACGAAGCCCGTTGGGGGCCGACGCCGAAGGTGGCTTGGGGCAAATAGGAGACACGCATGAACAAGGTCTATCCGAACGCCGCCGCGGCGCTCGACGGGATCGTGCGCGACGGCATGCTGATCGCCGTGGGCGGCTTCGGCCTGTGCGGCATCCCCGAGGCGCTGATCGAGGCGCTGAAGGATTCGGGCGCGAAGAACCTGACCGCGATCTCGAACAACGCCGGCGTCGACGGCTTCGGCCTCGGCAAGCTGCTGGCCACGCGCCAGATCAAGAAGATGATCGCCAGCTACGTCGGCGAGAACAAGGAGTTCGAGCGCCAGTACCTGGCCGGCGAGCTCGAGCTCGAATTCACGCCGCAGGGCACGCTGGCCGAGAAGCTGCGCGCTGGCGGCGCCGGCATCCCGGCGTTCTTCACGCGCACCGGCGTCGGCACCGTGGTGGCAGAAGGCAAGGAGCTGCGCGAGTTCGACGGCCACACCTACGTGATGGAGCGTTCGTTGGTGCCCGAGCTGTCGCTGGTGAAGGCCTATGCCGCCGACAAGAGCGGCAACCTGCAGTTCCGCAAGACCGCGCGCAACTTCAACCCCAACGTGGCGATGGCCGGCAAGGTCACCGTGGTGGAGGTCGAGAAGATCGTCGAGACCGGTTCGTTCGACCCCGACCAGGTCCACCTGCCGGGCATCTTCGTGCACCGCATCGTGCTGAACGCCAAGCCCGAGAAGCGCATCGAACAACGCACGGTTCGTGCGAAAGCCTGAGGAGCACGAACATGGCATGGACCCGCGATGAGATGGCTGCCCGCGCGGCCAAAGAGCTGCAAGACGGCTTCTACGTCAACCTCGGCATCGGCCTGCCGACGCTGGTGGCCAACCACGTGCCCAAGGGCATCGAGGTGTGGCTGCAAAGCGAGAACGGCCTGCTCGGCATCGGCCCGTTTCCGACCGAGGAAGAGATCGACGCCGACCTGATCAACGCCGGCAAGCAGACCGTGACCACGCTGGCGGGCTCGAGCATCTTCAGCAGCGCCGACAGCTTCGGCATGATCCGCGGCGGCAAGATCAACCTGGCGATCCTCGGTGCGATGCAGGTGAGCGAGAAGGGCGACCTCGCCAACTGGATGATCCCCGGCAAGATGGTCAAGGGCATGGGCGGCGCGATGGATCTCGTGGCCGGCGTGCGGCAGCGTCGTCGTGCTGATGGAGCACGTGGCGACCAAGAAGGACGGCTCGCATCGACCTCAAGATCCTGCCCAAGTGCACGCTGCCGCTCACCGGCGTGGGCGTGGTCGACCGCATCATCACCGACCTCGCGGTGCATCGACGTCACGCCGCACGGCCTGAAGGTGGTGGAGATGGCGCCCGGCGTCACGCGCGAAGACCTGCAGCAGAAAACGGGCGTCTCGCTGCAGTAGATTGCGGACCTCGGCCGCGCATTGCGGCCGCAGAAGGGTTCGGTTGATGCACAGCTCGAAGGCCTGGCTTTCGGTGGCGGCGCTCGCGGCGGTGGCGCATGCGCACGTGATCGGCGCGTGGCGGCCCGAGCGCAAGTGATGTCCGGCTCGTCGCGCGGGCGCGCGGCGTTCGCAGCGGCGCTGCTGCTGGTGTCGTGCGCGCAGGCGCCGCGGCCGGCGCAGTGGAGCGATGCCGCATCGATCGACGCGGCCGCGCGCATCGACGGCACCGGTCGCGCGGCACAGCGTTTTGCGGTGGCGGCCGCCAATCCGCTCGCCACCGAGGCTGGATACCGCGTGCTCAAAGCCGGCGGGTCCGCCGTCGACGCGGCGATCGCGGTGCAGATGGTGTTGACGTTGGTCGAGCCGCAGTCGAGCGGCATCGGCGGCGGCGCGTTCCTGCTGCACTGGGACGGCCAGCGCCTCGAGGCGTTCGACGGGCGCGAGACCGCACCCGCTGCGGCCGACGAGGCGCTGTTCCTGCAAGCCGATGGCAAGCCGATGGCGTTCAACGATGCGGTGATCGGCGGCCGTTCGGTCGGCGTGCCCGGCGCGGTGCGCATGCTCGAGCTCGCGCACCAGCGGCACGGCAAGCTGCGCTGGGCTGAACTGGTCGAACCCGCGGCGCGGCTGGCGCAGCAGGGCTTTGCCGTCACGCCCGCGCCTGCACGCGCAGCTGCAGTCCGAGCAAGCCCTGCGCCGCCAGCCCAACGCGGCAGCGTTCTTCTATGGTCCGGACGGCCAGGCGCGGCCGGTCGGCCATCGCTTGCAGAATCCGGCGCTCGCCGCGGTGTTGCGTGCGATCGCGGTGCGTGGCAGTGCCGCGCTTCACACCGGCCCGATCGCGCAGGACATCGTGCGCCGCGTGCAGTCGTTCGCCGGCAACCCGGGCCGCTTGTCCGAGGCCGACCTCGCGGGCTATCAGCCGGTGGTGCGCAACGCGCTGTGCGACGACTGGCTCGCGCTGTACCGCGTGTGCGGCTTTCCACCGCCGTCGTCGGGCCACGTGGCGGTGATGCAGATCCTGAAGCTGCTGCAGTTCGCGCCATCGAACGCACCCGCGCTCGACGGTGGCGTGCCGGGCGAGGACTTCGTGCACCGCTACAGCGAGGCGGCGCGCCTGGCCTTCGCCGACCGTGCGGCCTACGTGGCCGACCCGGCTTTCGTGTCACCGCCAGCGGGCAGCTGGCGCAGCCTGCTGGCCGACGACTACCTGCGCCAGCGTGCCCGGTCGATCGGGCCACGCAGCATGCAGCAGGCGCAGCCGGGCGCGCCTGCTGGCGTCGTGGCCATGGGCATGCAGGCCGAGCAACCGGAGCACGGCACGAGTCACATCTCGATCGTCGACGGCGAGGGCCGCGCGATCGCCATGACCACCACCATCGAAGCGGTGTGGGGCTCGCGCATCCTGGCCGACGGCGGCACTGGCCTGCCTGGCGGCTTCTTGCTGAACAACGAGCTGACCGATTTTTCGTTCGCAGCGGCCGATGCCGCCGGGCGTGCCATCGCCAACCGGGTGCAGCCGGGCAAGCGACCGCGTTCGAGCATGAGTCCCACGCTGGTGTTCGACCGTCGCGATGGCCGGCTGGTGATGAGCGCGGGGTCGCCGGGTGGCGCGCCGATCATCCACTACACGGCCAAGACCTTGATCGGCACGCTCGAGTGGGGCCTGGATCCGCAGGCAGCGATCGCCTTGCCCAACTTCGGCAGCCTGAACGGGCCGACGCTGCTCGAACGGGGGCGTTTCGCGCCGGCGACGATCGAAGCGCTCAAGGCCAGAGGCCACGCGGTGCAGGAGTCCGATCTCACCAGTGGTCTGCAGGCGCTGCTGCGCACGCCGCAAGGCTGGCGCGGCGGGGCCGATGCGCGCCGCGAAGGCGTGGCGCTGGGCGACTGACAGGATCCCTGGTTCTGCGCGCGTGCCTCGAGGCCTGCAGGCCGCGAGGCGTTCGCCAGCCGCTCGCGAGCGCGCAGGCGCTCGCTCGGCGCGGCTCACCCCCTGGCCCGCGGGGTTGCTGCGCCAGGTCCGGCCGCCGACGATGCCGTGCATTCGTTCACATCGCACCATGACGCAGCCCGAGCCTCCCGAGACCCCGCCGTCGCCCAGCCTGGAAGGGCTGACACGAGAACAAAAGATGGCGCTGCTGCACGAAGAGCTGATCAAGCTGAATGCGCAACTCGAATACCTGCGCCTGATGCTCAAGCTGCGCCCGCCGCGCAAGGCCTAGCCGCGGCCGCTCAAGCGGCGTTGATCGCGACGGCGCACTCGCGGACCAGCGACGGCCCTTTGTAGATCAGCCCGGTGTAGACCTGCACCAGGTCGGCGCCGGCGACACGCTTGGCGCGCGCATCGTCGCCGCTCAGCACGCCGCCGACGCCGATGATCGGCGTCTTCGCGCCGAGTTCGGCGCGCAATGCAGCGATCACACGGTTGCTTGACGCGAGCACCGGTGCACCGGACAGGCCGCCGGATTCGTTCGCATGCGGCAGGCCTTGCACGGCGTCGCGCGCCACCGTGGTGTTGGTGGCGATCACGCCATCGAGGCCGTGGCGCTTCAGTGCGGCGGCGATCAAGCGCACCTGCGCATCGTCGAGGTCGGGCGCGATCTTCACGAACATCGGCACGGTGCGCCGGTGCTGGCGTGCCAACGCGTCGCGCCGCTGCACCAGCGCCGACAACAGCCCATCGAGCGCGGCGTCGTTCTGCAGGCTGCGCAGGTCTTTGGTGTTGGGGCTGGAGATGTTGACCGTCACGTAGTCGGCGTGCGGGAACACGCCGTCCAGGCCGATCAGGTAGTCGTCGAGCGCGCGTTCGATCGGCGTGGCGGCGTTCTTGCCGATGTTCAAGCCCGAGCACGCCGCCGCCGGCGCGAAAGCTGCGCGAGCGCCTCACGTTGGCGATGAAGGCTTGCAAGCCCGTCGTTGTTGAAGCCGAGGCGGTTGATCAGTGCATTGGCTTGCGGCAGGCGGAACAGGCGCGGCTTCGGGTTGCCCGGTTGCGCCAGCGGCGTGACCGTGCCGACCTCGACGAAGCCGAAGCCCATCGCGCCGAAGCCATCGATGCAGCGGCCGTTCTTGTCCAGGCCCGCCGCCAGCCCGATGCGGTTGGGAAAGCGCAGACCGGCCAGCGCGACCGGATCGTCGATGCGCGGCTGCGCCCACAGGTGTTGCAGCGGCGTGCCCTGCAGGCGCGCGATCGCATCGAGCGTCAGCTCGTGGGCGCGCTCCGCATCGAGACCAAACAGAAAAGGGCGGGTGAGCGCATACGGCACGAACGACATAGCGAAAGCTGCGTTGTAGGCTAACTTCGCGGAGCGAAGTTAAGGTGCGAAGCGCCGGCCGTAGACATAATCGATGCCATTGTCTCGCACGGCGCACACCTCATGACCCAGGATGAACTGAAGGCGCTCGTCGGCCGCGCCGCGTTGCAACACGTGGTTCCCGGGTCGGTGGTCGGCGTGGGCACCGGCTCCACGGTGAACCACTTCATCGATGCGCTGGCGACGATCAAGGCGCAGATCGCCGGCGCGGTGTCGAGCTCCGACAAGAGCACCGAGCGGCTGCGCGGCCATGGCATCCGCGTGCTCGAGGCGTCGGAGGTCGAGCGCATTCCGGTGTACATCGACGGCGCCGACGAGATCGACGCGCGCGGTCACATGATCAAGGGCGGCGGCGCCGCGCTCACGCGCGAGAAGGTCGTGGCCGATCTGGCCGAGCGCTTCGTCTGCATCGCCGATGCATCGAAGCGCGTCGACGTGCTCGGTCGCTTTCCGCTGCCGGTGGAGGTGATTCCGATGGCGGTGGCGCAGGTGGTGCGCCGCTTTGCGTCGATGTACGGCGGCCAGGCGCGTGTCCGCGACGGCGTGCGCACCGACAACGGCCAGCCCATTCTCGACGTGCACGGACTGCGCATCACCGACCCGCTGGCCATGGAGACGGAGGTCAACCAGTGGCCGGGGGTGGTGACCGTGGGCATCTTCGCCCGCCACAAGGCCAGCCTGTGCCTGCTCGGCACCGAGCAGGGCGTGCAGACCCTGCGCTACTGAGCGCTGCCCCGCGCGTCGCGCGCCGCGAAGCGCGCCGCGTCGACGGCATCGAGCAGGGCGCTGCCCACCGGCAGCGGCGTGCCGGTGAGCATCGCGGCCAGCACGTCACCGGCGAGCGGAGCCTGTGTCAGGCCGCGCGAGCCCAGCGCGGCAAACAGGTGCAGGCCGGGGTCGCGGGCGATGAAGCGCGGCTGCTCCTGGCGCGACGATGAAGCGCGTGCTGCGGGCGGCAATGGCACGCCACCCAGCAGCGGCAGGCGGTCGCGCGTGTGCACGCGCCAGGCGACGCGGCCCTCCAGCGCATCGGTCACCGGGTGCCACGCTCGACCGCTGAGGCGCTGCAGGGCATCGAGGTTGCGTCGGTGGTCGGCCGGCCGCGGCGCGGCGAAGTCGTCGTCGAGGTCGCTGGTCGCGCCACACAACAGTCCGCCGTCGAGCGCGATCGCGTAGCCGTCGCCGGCCACCGGCAGCGTGGGCCGCCATGCCGATGGGGCATCGGCGATCCACGTCACTTGCCCGCGGCTGCGCAGCAACGGCCAGCGCTGATCCGCGAGCAGAGGCTGCAGGCCGTCGGCATTGGCCAGCACCAGCGTCTCGGTTTCGCAGACCACGCGGTCGTCGGCGTCGAACAATCGCCAGCGCCCATCGGCATGCGCGCACGATGCGTGTCACGTGCGTGCCCAGCATCAGCTCGACCTGTGCATGGTCCAACCAGTGGCGCACCAGGCTGCGCGGATCGACCCAGCCTCCGCCGGGGTAGTACCAAGCGGCCCCGTTCACCGCGCAGCCGGCGAGGGCGCTTGCTTCGGTGGGCGACAGCGCCTGGACGTAGGCGGCGGGCAGTCCCTGTGCATCGAGCAGCCGCTGCATCGCCTCGCGATCGAGCTGGCGCTCCATGCGCAGCAAGCCGTTCAGCGCGCCGCGCACCGTACCGCCGGTGATCGTCGGGGCGATCGCCGCCTGCGCGCGCAGTGCGCCGGCACGAAACCAGCGGGTGTGCGGCGAGTCCTCGTGGTGCACCACGCCGTGCAGCAAGCCGGCCGGCTGGCCCGAGCCTCCTTCGGCCACGGCGGGGTGCGTGTCGATCACGCGGCTGCGCACGCCGAGTCGAGCCAGTGCGTGCGCGCATGCCGCGCCGGCCAGACCTGCGCCGACGATGGTCACCAGATCGGGTGTGCCGACGTAGCGTCGGCCCGCCGGCCTTGGTGCGCGATGCCGTGGCGTGTGCAATGCGCGACAGCATGTCGCGCTTGTGATCGAAGCCCACCTGGCGCTGCGTGCTGAAGTCGGCTGCGGCGAGAGCGTCACGCACGACGCGTGCCGTGCTCCACGTGGCGGCCGTGGCACCGGGCGCGGCGAGGCGGCCGAGCTGTTGCAACAGGCGCGGTTCCCACATGGCCGGGTTCTTCGCGGGCGCGAAACCGTCGAGATAGAACGCGTCGACGCGCGCCACCCATTGCGGCAGCCAATGCGCGAGGTCGCCGAAGGCCAGCAGCAGGTGCACGCGGCCTTGTGCGAAGTCAAGCCGATGCAAGTCGGGCGTCAGCGGCGGCCAGGCCGCGATCAACTCGCGTGCGAGGTCGGGCTCGGCGCTGCGTGCATGGGCGCGGCGCAGGTCGTCGAGCCGTGGCGGGTGTTTGTCGATCGACAGAAACCACAAGTGGCCGCAGCGCACGTCGTGGTCGCGCCATGCGGCCCAGGTGGCGAAGAAGTTGTGGCCAAGGCCGAAGCCGGTTTCGAGCACCACGAAGTGGTCGCGTCCGCTCCAGCGCTGCGGCAGGCCGTTGCCGCCGAGGAACACATGGCGCGCCTGCTCGAATGCGCCACCACGCGGGTGGTAGACGTCATCGAAGTCGATCGCACGTGGGGCCGATGCGTCGCTGAAGTCGATGCGCGCCGGCTGCAGCGGCTCGGTCATCCGCCGGGTCCCGCGAGCCACCGCAGCAGGCGGCCGCGCACCGGCGTGAGCCCGCGGTAGTCGAGCACGGCCGTCGCTCATCGAGGCCAGTGCGTCGTGCACCTGCGCCTTGCGCGCCGCATCGGCCAGCGCCACCGTCAACGGCTGCACGTCGACGTGGATGGTGAACACCGCCTGCTGATGTCCTTCGATCGGGATGAAGGTCTGGTGTTCTGTGCGCCACCAGGCTTGCGCGGCAAGCGCATCGCCGTGCAGCTGCTCGGGCCACGGCGCCGGGTCGACGCGATCCGGATGCGCGTGCAGGCGCGGGTGACGGGTGATGGTCCAGACGAAGCGCTCCCAGCGCTCGGTGCCGGTGACGAGCTTGGCCAGGTGTGACGCCGCCCCGGTGATCAGCTTGTTGTCGGCGACCGGGGCGTGCACCTCGGCGAACGGCCGGCCGACCTTGTCGTTCGGGCGCCCAGTGCGACGGCAACGCCACGGCGAGCCACGGAATCGTGGCGTCCAGCCCGTCGAGGATGGCAAAGTCTTCGCCGAACGCCAGCGACAACAGCACGCTGCGCCGCCACCCGGCGGGAAGGCTGCGCAGGCAGTCGCCCACTTCGGGCCACGGCGTGCGCGCGGGTTCGAGTTCATGCAGCGAGCCGTTGGCATCGACAGCCCAACCGAGGATCGGCGCGATCCAGTTGCCGCCGTCGAGCGCAAACGCCTGTGGCTGCTCGTGCGCCGCGTGGCGCGCGAGCGCCATCGAGCGCCGGCGCGGCGTCGAACCCTTCGCGCGCCAGCAGCGCTTGCCAGGGGTAGGTCTGCAACACGGCGAGCTTCTCGCGCAGGTGCACCGCAGTGCCGCGCTCGGGCGCGATGTTCGGCGTGAGCTGCTGCGCGCCCGGCGCGATGCGGCGCAGGCCGGGCTGCATGCGAAACGGCGCCGACACGGCCGCGTCGAAATCGAAAGCCATGGCGCGATCATGCCAAGGCCCAACGAAAAAGGGCACCCGAAGGTGCCCCGCTTTCGCGTCAGCCGGAGGCCCTACACGCGCTTCTTGTACTCGTGCGTGCGGGTGTCGATCTCGACCTTGTCGCCGTCGCCAACGAACAGCGGGACCGAGATTTCGAAGCCAGTGCCGGCCAGCCGGGCGGGCTTCATCACCTTGCCCGACGTGTCGCCCTTGACCGCGGGCTCGGTGTGGATCACGCGCTGCACCGTGGTGGGCAGTTCGACCGAGATCGCCTTGCCGTCGTAGAACACCACCTCGACCGGCATGTTGTCCTCGAGGTACTGGATCGCGTCGCCCATGTTCTCGGCCTCGACCTCGAACTGGTTGTATTCGGCATCCATGAACACGTACATCGGATCGGCGAAGTAGGTGTAGGTGCACTCCTTCTTGTCGAGCACGATCGGGTCCATCTTGTCGTCGGCCTTGAACACCACTTCGGCGCCGCCGCCGTTGAGCAGGTTCTTCATCTTCATGCGCACGGTGGCGGCGTTGCGGCCACCGCGGCTGTATTCGGTCTTCAGCACGACCATCGGGTCCTTGCCCTGCATGATCACGTTGCCGGCACGGATTTCCTGAGCGATTTTCATGGCACACCTTCGGGTAGCCCGGTCGCGAGGCCTTCATCAAGGCCTGCCCGGGTGCCGGCAGCGTTTCAGCGCCGGCGCTGTGGGTCGAGACGCTTCACGGCGGCCGCGAATCGCATGGCACGCCGGGAAAGCCCGCAATTCTACCTTTTGGCCGCCACGAACCCGAGCAGCCGGCTGCACAGGTCGCTCTGGGCGGCCAGATGGTCACGCCAGCCGTGCACGGCGTCGCGCCAGGGCGCGAGCGGTGGCAACGCGGCCGGCTGGGCAATCGGTGCATTCCACCACTGCATCCAGGCGTCGACATCGGCCGGCGGGGCGGGCGAATCGGCGCGCCAGCGCGCGACGAAGGCCTGCAGCTTGCGCAGATGGGCGCCGTCGTGCTGCGGGTAGAGCTGCCAGACGAACGGCGCACCGGCCCAGAGCGCGCGCACCAGCGAGTCTTCGCCGCGCACGACACTCAGGTCGCTGCACCACAACACGCGGTCGAAGTCCGCCTGCGTGAGCCATGGCAGCAGCACGGCGCGCAGCAAGCCGCGCTGCAAGCCGGGCCCGAGTGCCGCCTGCACCGCGGCCTGCGCCGGGCCTTGCGGCACCAGCAGCAGCGTGGGTTGATCGCTCAGCGCCGCCAGCCAGGCTCGATCCCCGGGTGGGCATAGCAGAACAGCACGCTGACGCGCTCGTGCTCGCCGCGGCCGAGGTGCAGCGTGCGCAGCCAGGCATCGCGGTCGAACGCGGCGCGCGCGCGCAGCAGGCCGGGCTCGCGCAGCAGGCCGCCGGTGGCGCGCGGTGAAGCCGGGATAGAAGAACCACTTCGTCAGCCCGCGTCCGGCGCCGTGCCACTGTGGCGAGGGCAGCGCATGCGATCGCGTCGCGTGCGCTTCAGCGCTCAGGTATTCGAGGTTGATCCAGCGCGGCGCCGGAATCGTCTTGGCCATCTGCTCGACGTAGCGCTCGGGCGGGTTGCAGCCGAAGGCTTCGATCACCACCTCGGCGCCTTCGAAGTCGAGCCCGTCGTGCCAGGCGAGCACCTCGACGCCGGGCGCGCCGCGCGGCGCGATGCGATGCAGCGGGCTGGCGTCGTCGATCACCAGTTGCACCGTCTCGCCGCGGCTGGCGAGATCGGCTGCCAAGCGCCAGCACACGCCGGCATCACCCAGGTTGTCGATCACGCGGCAGAAGACGGTCCAGCGCACCGGCGCATTGTCGGGGGCGCCGCCGATAATTGCTGACCCGATGGCGAACGACGGCACGACGATCGATCCGGCGCGCGAGCAACTGCTCGGCGAGGTGGCGGCATTGCCGTCGCTGCCCGGCGTGTATCGCTTCTTCGATGCCGGCGATCAGGTGCTGTACGTGGGCAAGGCGCGCAACCTGAAAAAGCGCGTGTCGAGCTACTTCCACAAGGACCACGGCGACACGCGCATCGGCGTGATGGTGGGCCGCATCCGCCGCTTGCAGACGACCGTGGTGCGCAACGAGGCCGAAGCGCTGCTGCTGGAAAACAACCTGATCAAGACGCTGGCGCCGAAGTTCAACATCCTGTTCCGCGACGACAAGAGCTACCCGTACCTGAAGCTGGTCGCCCACCCCTTTCCGCGCATGGCGTACTACCGCGGCAGCGTGGACCGGCGGCACAAGTACTTCGGCCCCTATCCCGGCGCTTGGGCCGTCAAGGAGACGATCCAGCTGCTGCAGAAGGTGTTTCGCCTGCGCACCTGCGAAGACACCGTGTTCGCGCACCGCTCGCGGCCATGCCTGCTGTACCAGATCCACCGCTGCTCGGGGCCGTGCGTCGGGCTGATCGAAGCCACCGACTACGCGCGCGACGTGGCCGATGCCGAGCGTTTCCTGCTCGGCGAGGCCGATGCGGTGGTGGAGAACCTGCAGGAGCGCATGCTGGCGATGTCGAACGCGCTCGAGTTCGAGCGCGCGGCCGCGGTGCGCGACCAGATCCATGCGCTGTCGCGCGTGTTGCACCAGCAGTCGATGGACGAGAGCAGCCTGTCGGCGCGCGACCGCGACGTGGACATCCTCGCGGTCAAGCTGCAGGGCGGCCGGGCCTGCGTCAATCTCGCGATGGTGCGCGGTGGCCGCCATCTGGGCGACCGTGCGTATTTTCCGACCCAGGGCGCCGACGACGGCGACTGGGGCGACGAGGAAGAGGGCGACGAGACACCACGCAGCGGCGAGCAGCGTGTGCTCGAGGCCTTTGTCGCGCAGCACTACCTGTCCAACCCGCCGCCGCCGTCGCTGGTGACGAGCCATGCCGTCGACGCACACCTGCTCGAGGCGCTGGGCGAGCAGTGCAAGGTGCGCATCCATGCACAGCACCAGCCGCGCGAGCAGCGCCGCATCTGGCTCGAGATGGCCATGAAGGGTTGTGCGATCGCGCTGGCACGCCTGCTGGCCGAAGAGGGCTCGCAGCGCGAGCGCACGCGCGCGCTGGTCGATGCGCTCGATCTCCCGGTGGACGATCTCGACACGTTTCGCATCGAGTGTTTCGACGTCAGCCACACGGCAGGCGAGGCCACGCAGGCATCGTGCGTGGTGTACCAGAACCACGCGATGCGCACGTCGGACTACCGCCGCTTCAACGTCGAGGGTGTGACCCCAGGCGACGACTATGCGGCCATGCGGCAGGTGCTGATGCGCCGCTACATCAAGCTGGCCGAGCTCGCCAGCCAGATCGAAGGGCCCGCGGTGCAGGTGCGAATGCCCGACCTGGTGCTGGTGGACGGCGGGCGCGGGCAGGTGGCGGTGGCGCGCGAGGTGTTCGAAGAGCTCGGTCTTGATCTCTCGTTGATCGTCGGCGTCGAGAAGGGCGAAGGACGCAAAGTCGGGCTCGAGGAGCTGGTGTTTGCCGACGGGCGGCCGAAGTTGCAGTTGCCGCACGACTCGGCGTCGCTGATGCTGGTGGCGCAGATCCGAGACGAAGCGCATCGCTTCGCGATCACCGGCATGCGTGCGCGCCGTGCAAAGGTGCGCACTGGCGGCAGCCGGCTCGAGGACATCGCCGGCATCGGTCCGAAGAAACGCGCGAAACTTCTGCAGCGGTTCGGTGGCGTGCGTGGCGTGACCGCGGCGAGCGTGGACGATCTGGCCGGTGTCGACGGCATCTCGCGCGAGCTGGCCGAGGAGATCTATCGTGTTCTGCATTGATTCCAAGGGGCGTACGATGCGCAGATCGTTTGCGTCGCTGTTGGCCGTGGTGGCGGCGGGTTGTTCATCGCCTCCGCCGGTTGAGGCGCCGCCGGCGCGCCGTCCAGCCACCGCACCCTCAACGCCACCCGCCATGACATCCAACGCACGCAACTGGGATGAGTACCGCATGCGCGCGGCGCAGCGCATCGTGGCGTCGAATCCGAGCATCACCCACCTCGGCACCGTGCAGCAGCCGTCGCTGGCGATCCCGGTGCTCGACATCGAGCTCAATTCGGACGGCAGCGTGCGCAACATCGGCGTGATGCGCGAGCCGTCACAGGCCAAGGACACGACGCGCATCGCCATCGATGCCGTGCGCCGCGCCGGTTCGTTCGGCGACGTGTCGCGACTGCCCAAACCGTGGCGGTTCACCGAGGCGTTCTTGTTCGACGACGATCGGCGCTTCAAGCCACGGTCGTTGGACTAAGCGCCCACCCCCGTAGCGGGTTGGCGCCCGCCTCCCCCTCGAGGGGGCGACACCAAGGGCCCGGCAGAGCCGGATCCCGGGTGCCCACTTGGGGATGCGCCACTGGAGTGGCGCAATGCGTTGCGGATCAGAGCGTTCTTGAGGACAACAGGCACAATGCCGCGATGTTCCTCACGCTGCCCACGCTGCTGACCTGGGCCCGCATCGCGGCAATCCCGTTGATTGCCGGCGTTTTCCACCTGCCATTCGACGAGTCCACGCGCAACCTCGTGGCCACGTCGATGTTCATCGTCTTTGCGCTGACCGACTGGCTCGATGGCTGGCTGGCGCGCAAGCTCAATCAGGTGTCGTCGTTCGGTGCCTTTCTCGACCCGGTGGCCGACAAGTTCCTGGTCTGCGCATCGTTGTTGATCCTGGTCTGGCTGCATCGCGTCGACACGCTGGTGGCGCTGGTGATCATCGGCCGCGAGATCGCCATCTCGGCGCTGCGCGAATGGATGGCGCAGATCGGTGCCTCGCGAAGCGTGGCGGTGCACATGATCGGCAAGGTGAAGACAGTCACGCAGATGGTGGCGATCCCGTTCTTGCTCTATGACGGCAAACTGTTCCGACTGATCGACACGCGCATCTGGGGCACGGTGCTGATCTACATCGCCGCGGTGCTGACGATCTGGTCGATGGTGTATTACCTGCGCAAAGCATTGCCCGAGATCCGCGCACGCGCGCGATGAGCGCGCCTTTCGGGTCGACGCGATGAGCGCGCTCTTCGGATCAGCGCGATGAGCGTCGCCCGCAGCAACGGCATCTGGCTGCGCGTGATGCCGGCCGTGTTCGTTTTGATCTGGAGCACCGGCTTCGTCGTCGCGCGTTTGGGCATGCCGCATGCCCCGCCGATGGGCTTTCTGTCCTGGCGCTACGCGCTGTCGATTGCCGCCATCGGCGCCTGGATCGTGCTGTCGCGCGGCGCCGCGTGGCCACGCGAGCCGCGCCAATGGTTTCATCTGGCCGTACTGGGCACGCTGCAGCATGGCGGCTACCTCGGTGGCGTGTGGGCGGCCGTGAAGGCGGGCATGCCGGCGGGCTTGGCCGCGCTGATCGTGTGCCTGCAACCGGTGCTGACGGCGGCATGGCTGTCATGGCGCAGCGAGGTGCATCGCGTGTCGGCGCGCCAGTGGGCAGGATTGTGGTTGGGCGTCGGTGGCCTGACGCTGGTGCTGTGGCATCGCATGCAAGGCGGCGCGCTTGGCTTGGGCTCGCTGCTGCTCGCTGTCGGCGCACTGCTGTCGATCACCATCGGCACGCTGTACCAGAAGCGATTTGTGCAACCGGTCGACGTGCGCACCGCCAACTTGGTGCAACTGGTGGCCGCGCTGCTGGTCACCTTGCCACTGACACTGCTCGAACACGAGTCCATGCACTGGAATGCGCACTTGTGGTCCGCTCTGGCGTGGTCGGTGCTCGCGCTCACGCTGGGTGGCAGCTCGCTGCTGTACCTGCTGATCCAACGCGGTGCCGCCACCGAGGTGACGAGCCTGTTCTACCTGGTGCCGCCATGCACCGCGGTGATGGCATGGATCGGCTTCGGAGAAACCATCACGCCGAGCATGTGGTTGGGCATGGCGCTGTGCGCGACCGCGGTGTTCCTGGTGCGACGCGGGTAGAGGCGCCACCCCCGATTGTCAAGCGGGGTGACACCATGCATGAACGCGGTGTGCCGCAGACGAATCGACCTAGAATTTCCCGCTCTGCGCTTGACACCCTTTGGGCCCATCGTTGTAATCCGTCCACGCCTCGCGCCCAACACCAATTCTTCGAGACACTCTTCGAGAGGGGGTACCTTCGTGAACAAGTCCGAGCTCATCGAACACATCGCCAAACAGGCCGACATCTCCAAGGCCGCGGCCACGCGTGCGTTGGAAGCATTGATCGGCGGCGTCAAGTCGACGCTGAAGAAAAGTGGCAATGTGTCGATCGTCGGCTTCGGTACCTTCGCGGTGAGCAAGCGCGCAGCGCGCAGCGGTCGCAATCCGCGCACCGGCGCGGCAATCAAGATCAAGGCGGCCAAGGTGCCGAAGTTCCGTCCGGGCAAGGCGCTGAAAGACGCGGTCAATTGAGGGTGCTTAGCTCAGTTGGTAGAGCGGCGCCCTTACAAGGCGTAGGTCGGCGGTTCGAGCCCGTCAGCACCCACCAAAGCAAGTCTCCATGCACCTTCACAGCGGATGCGGGCCTCGATGAGGTCCGTTCCTCAATCCGGCATGGAGTACCCCCGTGGAAGAGAAGGCTCTCAGTTTTCCCCGTAGCGTAAGCAAGACACACCCCCCTGAATCGGCGCCGCGGCCGGGCGTAGGTCGCTGCGAGAGTCACCAGGCCAGCATCGCGGCCTTCAGCGGCAAGGCGCGGCCGGTCATCACGGACCCGTGCTCACCCTGCGCGACGCCGCCGATGCGTTCATGGTCTGGCACACGCGCACGCGCACCGAGCGCGACCGCAGCACGGCCACGCGCGTGATGTTCTGGATCGACTGCCTGGGCGACCGACCCATGGACGGGGTCAAGCGCAGCCACATCGCGCAGTGCCTGAAGTGGCTCGCCGGCGGAACGGCTGGACTTCACAGGGCGCCGGAGTTGAAGAAGCCGAGTGACTTCACGCCCATCGCGTCCACATACGATGCTCAGGAGCACAGCGGCTTTCGCATCAGCGATGCGAAGGTCAACGCTGGACAAGCTAGCGCAAGACCATCGCCTATCAAAGGCGTTGGTCATCGCAGTGACCGTCGCACCGTAGATGTGATGGTCGAGTCAGGTTTTGGGCGCCGCCGCCCGACTCCAGCGTGGGGGGTACCCCCGGGGAGCGATCAAACCGGAGGGCAGGGGGCCTGCAGGAAAAGGTGGTCCCTGCTGCGCGGGTAGACCTCTAACTGCGAACAACACCAGCGCACCGATCGGCCACTTCTGGCCGCTCGATCGCTCTGTCGGCGCTCAGGCCCGAGACCAGTACCGGCTCAACGCGTCTGAGTCTCCCGACGCCGGGATCCGTCACGCGCTCAGCTGTACCACCTCCGCGCCTGCTGCGAGCTTGTCGATTCGATCCGCCAGAAACTGCATCGCCCTTTTCCGCTCGGGCACGTGCTCGGCGTGCGTGTAGGCCGCTACCGTGGCGCCTTCCTCGCTATGCGCAAGCAGCAGCTCGACGACGTCGCGCCCGAACCCATGCTCGCGAAGCAGCGTCGCCGCAGTGCCTCGAGTGCCGTGTGGGCTGAACTCCGGCACGCCGAAGTCCAAGCGCTTGAAAAAGTGATTCAGCGTGACGTCACCCATCGGCACCCCACCGCGGAAGATGCTCGGGAACACGTATTCGGCGTGCCTGGTCAATGGCTGGAGCAGCTGCAGCAGCTCGTCGGCCTGGTGCGACAGGAACACGCGGTGCGGCTTGCGATTCTTCGTCCGTCCGGCCGGGATGTCCCATGTGCCCAGCGTCAGGTCGAGCTCGGACCACTTGGCGCGCAGCAGTTCGTTTTTTCGGACCATCGTGAGCATGAGCAGCTTGCTGGCCACGATGGTCGTTGCATGGGCGCCCTGCTTGTCCAGGGCCCTCCAGAACGCACCGAGCTCCTTCTCGCTCAGGTGGCGATGGTTCTGCACCGGCGGCCGCTTCACGACGCCCCGCATGGGCGTGGCCGGGTTCGTTGTCACCAGCAGCTTGCGGATGGCGTGGTTGTAGACCTGCTGAATGATTGTCCGGATGCGCTCGGCCGTCACCGCCGTCGCGGTGCGCTTCTCGATGATAGCGAGCACGTCTGCCGGCTCGACGTCGCCGATCTGCATGTCGCCGATCTCCGGGTAGACGTAGGTGTCCAGCCACCGAACGATCTGCGAACGGTAGCCCTCGGACCGGTAGAACAGCGTCTCGTCGACCCAGCGTTGCGCGAACTTCCGGAACGAAAGCGCGCGCGACTCGGCTTGTTTGCGCGCCTTGGAGAGGGTCTGCTTGGTGCGCGCCGGGCTCTCGCCGCGGTCGACCAGAGCCCGCAACTCCTCGTGTTTGTCGCGCGCGGTCTTGATGCTGAAGGAGGGGTAGGCCCCGATCGTGACCTTCTCGCGCTTGCCGTTGAGGTGGTACTTGAAGCGCCAGACCTTGGAGCCGGTGGGCAGCACCTCGAGCAGCAAGCCGCCGCCATCGGTGAGCGCGAAGGGCTTCTCGCGCGGCTTGGCGTTGTCGATCGTGGCCGGCTTCAAGACGTAGTTGACTTGTCGCACGGGTGGGGCCATTGTCTGAAGACTTTGGGGCCATCGACCACCCCATGACCTCCAATATGGCCCCACCATGAGGCGATGTCAAACGATCCGATCGACTACTGGCAACAAAAACGCCCGGACCTTACCGGGCGTCAGAGCGCTTCTTGCGACCGAAACGGGATGCCCGACGACCTCATCACAATGGCTTGTAATCACCTGGCCGAACACGGAGCACGGCACCTGCGTGGCGCCTTCTATCAGCCGCGCGAGGTCGTAGGCGACACTTCTTGCTCGCGATCGCCTCCTCCATCGCGTGCTGATGATGAGGTCCGCGATTCCTTCCAGCCCATGTGGCGCAGGATCATCTCGGCCGAGAGGGATCTCCGATTGACGTGGTCCTTGCCGGCGTACTTCGGCGCCGTGCCGTGCGTGGCTCGAAGCAAGCCACGTCGTCGGACATGTTGGCGCCCGGCGCGATGCCGATGTCGCCCACTTCGGCGGCGGGCGCGTCGGACACGTAGTCAGCCGTTCACCGAGTTGCCGACGTTCGAGCTGGCGGCCTTACAGGCCGCGCCGATCACCGACATCGAGTTCCGATTCTCGCAACTCCTCGTGAGGGCCTCGAACTCCTGGGCAACCGGCGGTTGCGTTCGGGTGTGACTGCGAACGTTCACAACCCGGGAGAGAGGATGCCGGCTGCGGTGGTTGGTCGCTATTGCGCCGTGGTCGAGCGGTTCGACCTCTTGGTATCGACGCGCACGATCGCCGCACGCGAAACGCAGGCGGTCTTCAACCAGCGGGCGAAGAGTCTGCGCACATGGTTGGGTGCACTAAACCTTGGTTTAGTGGAAGGTCGGCAGCGTGAACGCGAAAGCGGCGCCGCTTGTGGCTGCGGCCTAAGCAGCGATTGGCGGCGAGCATCGCACCGGCGATGGGAAGGTCAGCTATCGGCCAGTAGCGGTCCATTGCCTGGACCGGACGAACGACCGCTTGAGACTGATCTCAAGGCACAGCCCACGAGGCCAGCACGCTGCGTCGCTTGATGTTGGGCATGGGCATGGGCATGGGCTGGGCGTGGGCAGAAGTTAATCCACACGGTCCGTCGGGTGCAGAGAAAAATCGTAACTCGCGGCCCGCTGTGAAAAGACGACGACCGCAATGACCTCGTCGTCGGCTCGATTCGAAGGCAAGACTACAAAAGGTCCATTGGGAGCACTCGGCCGCGCCTAGGCTCCGAGCGGGAACGAGCGCGGCACTTGATCGATCTACAACACCATGGACGACAACAACCCACGTGATCTCAAAGTCGGTGTGCCGCTGAGCGAACTGCCCGCGGGCGGAATGGTCGACGGGGTCGTCGACGGCGAAGCCGCGCTGCTAGTACACGCGGAAGGGAGCCTGTTTGCCATCGGTGGCCTTTGCACGCACTACCACGCACAGTTGCGCGACGGGTTGCTCACCGGGCACGCGCTGCGTTGCCCGATGCACCACTCGCAATTCGACCTGCGCAGCGGCGAGGCGCTTTGTGCGCCGGCACTTGATGCGCTGCCGTGCTGGCGTGTGGAGCAGGTGCATGGCCGCGCCTTTGTGCGCGAACGCATCGTCGCGCCACCACGCACACTGAAGACAAGCGCCCGAACGCCCAAGTGCATCGTGATCGTGGGCGGCGGCGGCGCCGGCCTGGCGGCGGCCGAGATGCTGCGGCGCCAGGGCTACGCGGGTGCGCTCACGATGATCAGCGCCGAGCGCGATGGGCCGGTCGACCGACCCAACTTGTCGAAGGATTTTCTGGCCGGCAACGCGCAGGCCGATTGGATGCCGCTGCGCGGCGATGACTGGTATGCCGAGCAGAAGATCGAATTGCTGCTCGACAAGACCGTTACCTCGATCGACGTGCAGGGCAAGCGGGTTCGACTCACCGGCGACGAGGCGAGACCGTTCGATGCACTGCTGCTGGCCACCGGCGCCGAGCCGGTGCTGCTCGACGTGCCGGGCGCTGCGCCGGGGCGTGTGCACACGTTGCGCAGCTTCGATGACAGCCGGGCCATTGTGGCCAAGGCCGGCGCGGCCAAGCATGCGATCGTGATCGGCGCGAGTTTCATCGGCCTCGAAGTCGCGGCGTCGCTGGCCGGCCGTGGGATCGAGGTGCACGTGGTGGCACCAGATGCGGTGCCGATGCAGCGCGTGCTTGGCCCGGAGCTCGGGCGCTTCGTGCGCCAGCTGCACGAGAAGCACGGTGTGGTGTTTCACCTCGGAACGACGGTGGAAGAAGTCGACGGCGAGCGTGCGCAGCTGGCCGATGGCACCTGGCTGCCGGCGGACTTGATCGTGGCGGGCGTGGGCGTGCGCCCGCGCACGGCGCTGGCCGAGCAGGCCGGCCTGGCCATCGATCGCGGTGTGAGCGTGAATGAGTTTTTGCAAACCAGCGCGCCGGGAATCTATGCGGCGGGCGACATCGCGCGCTGGCCCGATGCGCCCAGCGGCCAGCGCATCCGGGTGGAGCATTGGGTGGCGGCCGAGCGGCAAGGTCAAGTGGCCGCGATGAACATGCTGGGCCAGCGGCAACGCTTTGGCGCGGTGCCGTTCTTCTGGAGCCAGCACTACGACGTGGCGCTTCAATACATCGGCCACGCGGAGAAGTGGGATCGCATCGAGATCGACGGCTCGCTAGATGCGCTCGATTGCAGTTTTCGCTATTTTCAGTCGGAGCGGCTGCTCGCGGTGGTGACGATTGGGCGTGATCGCGAGAGCCTTCGATCAGAGCACGCGATGGAGCTTGCCTTGCCCGCCCAAGGAGCGAAATCGACTCCGGCCGAAAAGTCGCCTCGCCAATGACTTGTCTCAGAGTACAGCAGACGCAGCTCGTCGACCGAGCGCAGTGACGAATTTCCCGAAGCAGCCGCTCAGCGCCTTGCGACGACAGTCGGCCTCAAAGGCCAGGGTGTGTGTGCTGGTCAACGGATTGAACTCGCATTGCCGGCATCTGCACTCGTTGGTGTTGAATGAACTGGCCCCTACCAGCGTCTTTTCGGCTTGTGCGCCCGTCGCGCCCATCAAGCCGGTGGCCGCGATGATGGCCACACCCCAGGCGCGGATGGCGGACACCTTCATCGTGTTCCCCTTTTGCGGCGCCTCGCCGCGGGCAGCCTCCACTGCCTTAGCCTGGACATGCAGCTCAATGTGCATGCCTGCAATTCGAGACACCGTGAACAAGGTGTTGCGCGCATGCTCGGTGGCGAACCCCGCGAGCCCACTCAACGGGACCCGGCGTCGAATTGCTCCATGGCGTGCACCACATCGAACCGGTGCTCGTCGCGCCCCTCGACATCCCATTCACTGCGCTCGGTGCCGAAGAAGTCACCGCCGTAAACATGGATCGCGGCGGTGCACGACGCAAGGGGGTTGACCACGGAGTGGATCACGTCGCGGCCAAGGCATGACACTTGGCCTTCTGCGAGCGTGGTCGTGCCGGAACGCCGCAGAGCGCCACTGCGTGATCGGCGCCAGACTGTGTTGTCTTCGCGTCCGGCATACACGCCAATCACGGCCCACATGCGGTGCTCGTGCGGCAACACGCTCATCTGCGGGCCCCAGACCAGATGCAGCACGGTCATCGCGGCAGATCGGTGCAGCGGCGTCATCGCGCCGCGCTGCGGCACGCCGAACCGCTGCAGCAACGCCGCAGGTTTCAAAACCGCATGTGCGACGAGCTCGCGCACTCGCGCCACATCGTCGCCTGCGGCCCCACAGTCGCCGACGAAACGCTCAAGGTCGAAGTCGCTGCGCACGGACACGTTCACTCAGAGCGAGCCTCGGGCCGGAAAATCGCGCACGACGATTGCTCCGATCGTGCGGCCCACCTCGGTGCCGTCGCGGTCTGCGCTGCGAAAGTGGATGCCGCCCCATACCCGCGCATTCTCGACCTCTTCGCTGATCTGCGACAGCCTGCGATACGTTCGCGTGGGGCCGAACAGGGGCGGGTTCGTTACGCTCACCTCGACGTCGTCGCCTCCGAGCCAAGCGCGCAGCACCACCTCGGCCGCACCGGAAAACGCGGCGTGCGCCGACGGGTACTCGGGATGCGGTGGCGTGCCGATCAGCGGCTCCCACTTCGCGTCGCGCTCCAGTAGCGTGTTGCCGCCGTCGGCGCTTACCCCAGCGCGGATCGCCGTGATCGGTCGCCAGTGCGGGCGCCGGTACTTCTCGGCAAACGCCACGATCTGCGAATCGGCGGTGGCCATCGACAGCATCGCAAACAGCTTGGCGTTGTCCGACACCGACAAGCCCTTGGCTGCCGACACGGCGCGCGCGGCGGCGTGCCATGGCACCGCGGTTTGCACGGTCCAGAACAGCGCCGCGACGGTCTGATCGGCGCTGCGCGTGCCGCTGTGGCGCGCGCCGACACTTTTCACTTCATCGTAGTCGCGCGCGAACGCGGCACTGCCGGGTGCCGGCGGGCCCTTCCACTCCAATGCGACGTTGCCGCGGACCACGAAGGGCGTCACGGCGCCCCAATGCGCCAGGATGGCCGGCAGCGCCTGCGGTGGCGTGGGCACATACGCGCCAGCGCCCGGCCGGGGGTTGAACGCCACCTTGGCATCGGCACCGTCACCCGCGCGCAGCGCGACGGTCTGCTCGCCCACTTGCTTGCCGAGGCTCACACCATCGGTCTTGGCCTGCCCATCGGGAATCTTGGCGAGAGTGGCACTCAGCGCCGCATCGAGCATCGGTTTGGCGGCGGGGGCGAGCCGCTCGAGTGCGGCGTGCGCTGCGGCTGCGACGGCGGCCTCCACCGACGCGCCGCTGCGCGCCTGCGCATCCACGGCATAGGCATGTCCGCTGCGCTCGATCGCGCGCACCGCGTCGTACACCGCCGCATTTGCGATCGCCAGCGTGCGCGACTGCAAGATCGAGTTCGGCGGCACCGCGCTGGCGTTGAGCGCCACCACGTTCCAGTCGGTCACCACGTCGGCGCGCGCAGCGCCGGCCGCGCAGGCTAGCAGCACAGCCACGGTCCATGGGAGCCGGTCGATCGCTTGCATGATGATCACCTCGCCTAGTTGAGCCTTGGCCACGAAGATAGAAGCCGCCGTATCATCCGTCCAATGCATTTTTCGCTCGCGTTTTGATGCAAGAAGCGGATAGATGAGGTCGCGATGTCGCTGCGTCAATTGCGTACCTTCGTGGCGGTGGTCGACGCCGGCGGCGTGGCGCGCGCAGCCGCCAAGCTGCACCTGAGCCAGCCGGCCGCATCACGCCAGATCCGCGCGCTCGAATCGGACTTGGGTGTCTCACTGTTCGATCGCGTGGGGCGCCGCATGCAGCTCACGCCCGAGGCGGAAGACTTGCTGCCTCGTTGCCGGCGTCTGCTGCTCGAGTTCGAGTCGCTCGGTGAACGCGCCCGCGCGCTGCGCAAGGGCGAAGGCGGCGTGCTGCGCATCGGCGCCACGCCGCAGATGATCGAAGCTTTGCTGTCGCCCTTTCTGCAGCGCTACCTGCAGCGCCACCCGGGCACCGAAGTGCAGTTGGTCGAAGATGGCGGCGCGCGGCTGCCGCACCGCCTCGAGCGCAGCGACGTGCAACTCGCGGTGATGCCCGAAGGCGAAGCGGCATTCGAGTGCCGGCCGTTGTTCCCGATGCACCTGATCGCGGTGGTGGCCTCTCGGCATCGCTTGGCTCGGCGCGCAACGGTCGAACTGGCCGAACTCGCCGATGAACCGGTGCTGTTGCTCGGCCGCGAGTTCGCGTCGCGCACTTGGTTCGATGCCACCTGTGAAGTGGCCCGCATCAAACCGCGCGTGCTGGCCGAAAGCGCAGTACCGCAAATGCTACTGGCGCTGGCGCGCGATGGTCACGGTGTGGCGATGGTGCCCTCACCGGTGACCGTGCCGCGTGACGGCCTGCGCGCCGTAGCGCTCTTGCACCGCAACGCTTCGATCGGCCGCTGGGCCGTGCTGGCGCGAGATCCGCGGCGTCTGCTGGCGCGCCATGCCGCCACGTTCATCGACGAGCTGGCGGCCCATGTGCAACGTGAGTATCCGGGCCGCGCGCTGGTGCGTCGCGCACCACCCTTGCCGCCACCGAAGGGCCTGCACAGCACTTGATGCCCCACGGGGTGCCGCACCATCTGCTTGTTAAAGGAGCGCCTGCCTACCAGTGTTGATGCCGGCGCCATTCGAACCGCGTGCCGGCCAGAAGGTCGACGAGGTCGGCGAACGTCCGTCTCCAAAGTGGAGCGGTCGTTCGTCTAGAAAATCGCCACGGGCGTCCGTCTCCAAAGTGGAGCGGTCGTTCGTCTAGAAAATCGCCACGGGCTCCTTTGGTCGTGAGTACCAGTTCGAGCCATCGCCAAAAACGGCCCATTGGCGACGTCGGACCCTGGGACGCGGCATACGGGCCCACACGGGTCACTGTGGCGCGTCTGCAGCGAGTGCTTCGCTTCGAGACTCAACTCGCCGACCGCGAATTGGCTCAACCGCGTTCTCACACAGCCTCGGCCAGGAACGGACATAGTCCCTAGCATCTCAACAGCGGTCCGAGCTGCGGCCTCGAGGCTCATGAAGGCTTGGTCGCCAGCGTGAAGAGACTGACCAGCGTCCCCATCAGCCAAGCGACGCCCGCATCGAGCATCGCTGCCTTGGTCGTGACGGCTTGAATCGGGTCGGCCTTGCGCTTGAGAGGTAGTTCGACGGCGGCCAAGCCGAAGCGAGCGGCATGTCGGCGAACGAGCTGGCGTGGCAACGCCGCGAGCAGATCGCTGCGCGCGACGAGCTCCAACGCCAACATGAAAGACGGCACGGTCAACGCGACGCGGCGCTTCCGTCCCCGCTTGCGGAGCGCCTCGTCGACGAAGCCCATGGGGGTCTCCGCCGGACGAAACCAGCAGATGATCCGTCGCGCAGAAGTTCGCCTCGGTCGGATCGCGCCCGAAGGGGTGCCCCTTTCTCATCGCCACGACGAAATCCTCGTCGTAGAGCCAGTGCGCCTCGAAGCGCGAAGGCAGCTCGCGAACCGGCAGCATCGCAACGTCGATCTCTCGCTGCTCGACCTGGTTCAGACACTGCTCCCAGGGGTTGTCCTTCGGCCTGTTGCGCGGTTGGGGCATCAGGTGCACCAAGCCGATGTCGATCCGCGGTGCCACGGCGCTGATGCGCTTCAACAGCAACGCTGCCGTCGATGCCAGCACCGCGTCGGGTGCGCCGATGACGAAACGGCGGCTGCTCGTGGCCGGATCGAACGGCACCGCCGTGCGAAGCACGCCTTGCACCAGCGACAAGATCTCAGCGACCGGTTCGCGCAGCGCCAATGCCCGTGCCGTCGGCACGATGCCTTTCGGTGTTCTCAGGAACAACGGGTCGTTGAGCAGGCGGCGCAGGCGAGCAAGACCATGGCTGACCGCCGACGAGGTGAGCCGCAGTCGCTCGGCAGCGCGCCCGACATGACCTTCCTCGAGCACGACATGAAGGAGCACGAGCAGGTTGACATCGACCCGTGCCAGATGAGAAGCGTTCAGCATGTCGCTGAAAACATACCACTGGATTCACCGGCTGCAACCGCCGACCATTTGGCCAGCCCAACTACCCAATCAGGAGACCGACACATGGCGGACCCTTTCGACGCCGCAAGCCTCGGTGTGGATGCATCGTCCACCACGAGGCGAGCGGCGCTGGCGGCGCTTGCCGCGCCGCTAGCGGCCCAGTCCGCCGTCAATGCCGACGGCATCGCCGAAGTCATCACGCTTGCTGCCGAGAAGAACGCAGCTTTCATGCGCGGCGACATGGAGCGTTGGTCGAAGCTTGTGCGCATTGCACCTGACTTCACGTTGATGCAGCCCTTCGGTGGGCCGGCCAGCCATGGGTTCGACGCGAGCCCGCAGCGACTGGCCGAGATGAGCCGCTACTTCCGCAAGGGCAAGACCCAGCTGGAAGTCGCGCAGACCTATTCTTCGGGCGAACTGGTTGTCCTGGTCATGATCGAGCGGCAGACGGGAGAAGTCGGCGGCCTTCCTGAGCAGGATTGGTCACTGCGCGTCACGGAGGTCTATCGCAGAGCCCGGTCAGAATGGGAATTGGTGCACCGGCACGCGGACGCGTTGGTCCATCGCATCTCGCTCGAGCAGTTGTCGGCCCTGGCTCGTGGCGTTCCTCTGTCGAGCGGCGGCTAGGGTGAGCTCCGTCCCGGTACAGGTTTCGACTGTCCGCAGTCGTAGACAGACTGCGGCCGGTTTGGGTCGGGTGCGTGAACTGAGGGCATGCGGATGCTGTCGTTCGTCGTTCACCTGGTCAATTGCTCACGTCAGGCAGCTTGCGAGGTACAGCAGCCATCCGCCTGTGCGGCCGATGAATGACAGCTTTCGTTCGCGGCTGTCGTCCACCTGACGAAGCTGACCGGCAGCATTCAGTCTGAAGCTGCCAGACCGTTGCGTTGACCGGTTGAATCCGCCATCGAATGCAGCCGTTCGACCCCCTCACCTCACACCGTCTTGCCCACCCACCCCAGCACGTCGGCGGTCACCTCGTCGCGGTTGGTCTCGTTGAGCAGCTCGTGCCGCGCGCCGGTGTAGTAGCGCGTCTCGATGCTTCGACAGGCCCAGCGCCTGGTAGCGCGCCACCAGGCGCCGCGTGCCGACGAGGTTTTCGCCCACGGGGTCGAGCTCGCCCTGGATCACCAGCACCGGCAGCGTCTTGGGGATGCGCGCTTCGAGCGCGGGGTCGCGCATGCTCACGAAGCCCACGAAGATGTCGCGCGTGAGCTCGTTGGTGAAGGCAAAGCCGCACAGCGGATCGTCCACGTACTTCTTCACCTCGGCGGCGTCGCGGCTCAGCCACTCGAAGCCGGTGGGTCCACCGAATGGCTTGTTGAAGTCCTTGAAGATGCCGGCCCACACCGCGGAATCGCCCAGCGGCTCTGTGCGCACCGCCCCGTTGAGCAGGTCGATCAGCCCCTGCGGGGGCGGCGGGCCGTATGACGTGCCGCTGAGCACCAGCGCATCGAGCAGCTCGGCGCGGCGCTGAATGTAGTCCTGCGCCATGAACGAGCCGAGGCTGTGGCCCAACAGCACGAGCTTGGCGCCCGGGTGCGCGGCGCGCAGGCGCTGGCTGAAGGCGATTTCGTCTTCGACCATGCGGTTCCAGGCGTCGGGGCCGGCGTCGCCGGTGCGGCCCGAGCGCAGCCGCGTGCGGCCGTGGCCGCGATGGTCGGTGGCGTAGACCGCATAGCCGCTGGCGACGGCGGCGCGCGCAAAGCGGTCGTAGCGGCTGGCGTGCTCGGCGGCGCCGTGCACCACCTGAATCACCGCCTTGGGTGAGCCAGCCGGCAACCAGCGCCGGTAGTGGATGGCGGTGCCGTCGGCGGCGCCGAACTGCTGCCAGTCGGCAGCGGGTTGGCCACCGGGGGTGGCGCAGCCGCCGAGGGCGGCGGTGGCGGCGAAGACGAACATCACGTCGCGGCGGTTGGGGGGCATGGGTGTCTCCTCGTTTGTCGTTGATGCGGCTCTGAGTCCGGCGCGAGCGCAGTATAGGAATGCGATGTGCTCGCGCCCTTCACGGGCGACATCGCTTGGGGTTTCTGTCGCTGGAGCGACAGCGCGCACAGCCGATCGCGCGGTCCGCAGCCAGCGGGCACGCCGTGTGCAACGCATGCGTCGTGCGGCCAGGAGGGGACAACGCGCCGTTCAATACTGAACAAGATGCCTCTGGGCGGGGATGTCCGCCGGTGCTCCAATGTTTCGCCATGGACCCGCGGTCGAGCGGCACGTTGACCGGACTGATGCGGCGCAGGGCATTCGGCGCCTGGGCCGTTGCAGGACTCCTTGTGCCCAGGCGACAAGTGCGCGCGCAGTCCGAGGCGCGCGCGTTCCGCGTGGGGGTGCTGCGCCCCGGTGAACCTCCGTTGGCAGATGATCTGCAGAGAAACATGCTGCCGGTCGCCCTGCGCGAACGCGGCTACGCGGAAGGTCGCACGCTCGAGCTGCAGACGCGCTATGCCAACGGCGACAAGAAGCTGCTGCAGGCGCTGGCCAGCAGTTTTGTCGATGAGGCATTCGACGTCGTCGTCACCATAGGTGCCCAGGCGACCGAAGCGATGAAGAAGGCCACTTCGACGATGCCGATCGTGATGTTCGGCAACTTCGACCCCGTAGCGCTCGGGCTCGTGGACAACCTGGCGCACCCCGGCGGCAATCTCACCGGCGTGTTGATCGCGCCGGACGGCACCCTGGCCGGCAAGCGCCTCGAGCTGCTCAAGCAGGCCGTGCCGCAAGCCACGCGGATCGGCCTGCTGATACCCGACGATCAATCGATTCGCCAGCAGACCGAGGAGACACGCAAGGCCGCGCAGGCGCTCGGCGTCGCACTGTCGATCGTGACCGTCCGCGATCGCGACTACGCGGCTGCGTTTGCCGCACTGACGCGCGAGCGCGCGACCGCGCTGGTGGTCGGGTCGCACCAGTACTTCGTGCGCGATCGCCGACAGATCATCAAGCTGGCCGAAGCGCATCGCCTGCCGGCCATCTACGAGTGGCGCGAGCAAGTCGCCGACGGTGGCCTGATGACCTACAGCACCGATCTGCTCGGACAGTACAGGCGCATCGCGACGTACGTCGACCGCATCCTCAAGGGCGCGAAACCCGGCGACTTGCCGATCGACCGCCCCTATCGCTTCGAGCTCGTGATCAATCTGAAGACAGCGCGGGCGCTCGGGCTGAGCATTCCGCAGCCTCTCTTGTTGCGCGCGGATGAGCTGATCGAGTGACCGTCACGTCGTGAGGCGCAAGCGCCGCCGCCGGCAGCACCACCTACTTCGCGTACACCAGATCTCTCAGCGTCAGCGACAGCGCCGGCACGTAGGTGATCACCAGCAGGCAGGCCAGCACCACCAGCACGAAGGGCACGAGCTGGGTGACGATGCGGTCCAGCGAGATGCGCGCCACGGTGCAGGCGGCGAACGCGGCGATCAGGTCGTGCCGTCGTTTTCG
>CAVTJT010000013.1:0-163820 GCA_963735095.1 uncultured beta proteobacterium
CTTCCGAGCGGAACAGGTCGAACGCGTAGATCACGACCGGCTTGCTGCCGGTGTTCTTCCACCAGTGCGACGTGGGGTTGCGCTCCGGCGTGATGTCGCCGGCCTTGTGCTGGATCGGCACCGCGCAGGTGCTGGCGTATTCGGTGATCTCGCCCGACGCGATCAGCAGCAGCGCGGGACGGTCGCCGTGGCTGTGCCATGGCACCACGCCGCCGGGCGCGATGTCGAGCTTGCGCGCGCGGAACTGGCGGCCCTGGATCGACAGCGGCTCCTTGGCGACGTCGATCGCGCGTGATCACGGCGTCGGTCACGCCGCTCGGGCCGAGCGCCGACATCGGCTGGCCGGTGCCGTTGGGGCGGCGCTGGTCGGCCGGGCATTCGCCGGCCTGCGCCGCCGACAGCGCGCCGATCGACGAGCAGCGGCGGCGGCCACGTGCAATGAGCAAGTTGGATTTCATGGTTGCTCCTTCGTTGAGGTGAGGTGCGGCTGCTCGCCGCGGGACAAGAAAACAGGGAACGAGACGCGACGCGCTCAGTGCGCCGTCCAGCCGCCTTCGATCGGCAGCACGGCGCCGGTGATCGAGGCGGCGTCGTCGCTGCACAGGAACGCGGTGAGCGCGGCCACCTGCTCGACCGTGACGAACTGCTTGGTCGGCTGCGCGGCCAGCAGCACGTCGCGCACCACGGCCTCTTCGCTGATGCCGCGCGCCTGCGCGGTGTCGGGAATCTGCTTCTGCACCAGCGGCGTCAGCACATAGCCCGGGCACACCGCGTTGACGGTGATGCCGGCCTCGGCGACCTCGAGCGCCACCGTCTTGGTCAGGCCGGCGATGCCGTGCTTGGCGGCGACGTAGGCGCTCTTGAACGGGCTGGCCACCAGCGCATGCGCCGAGGCCACGTTGACGATGCGGCCGAAGCCGCTTGCTCTTCATCGCCGGCAACGCCAGGCGCGTGGTGTGGAACGCCGCGCTCAGGTTGATCGCCAGGATCGCGTTCCACTTGTCGAGCGGAAACTCGTCGACCGGCGCCACGTGCTGGATGCCGGCGTTGTTGACCAGCAGGTCGATCGCGCCGAATTCGCCGATCGCACTGCGCCATCATGGCTTCGATCGCATCGGCGCGGCTCATGTCGGCGCCGTCGTAGCAGCACGTTGACGCCGTGCGCGCTCGGCGATCTCGGCGCGCAGCTGCGCGATCTGCGTCGGCGTCGCCGAAGCCGTTGAGCACGATGTTGGCGCCGCGCGCGGCGAACGAGCGGGCGATGCCCAGGCCGATGCCCGACGTCGAGCCGGTGACCAGGGCGGTCTTGCCTTCGAACATGTGACTTCTCCTCTGCGGCTTGTCTGGCCCATGCGTGATTGCATGTCCCTCGGGGCCGTCTGTCGGGTGCTGGCGCGATTCCTTACGCGCCCAAAAACTTCGTCGAGCGCTGTAAGTGCACGCCGCGAGCGGCGACTACGTGCGCACGACGCGTTGCCAAGATCCACAAGGAGGAGACGGCATGAACGACCCAGCCCAGACCCATTCGATCGTCATCGTCGGCGGCGGCTTCGCCGGCACCACGCTGGCGCGCGCGCTCGATGCGCGGCGCACGCCGGGCCTGCAGGTGACGCTGGTGTCCGACGAGAGCACCACCACCTTCAACCCGATGCTGCCCGAGGCGGTGGGCGCGTCGGTGTTCCCCGAGCAGGTGGTGGCGCCGCTGCGCGAGATGCTCGATCTGAAACGAGGCGATTGTTTCGTGATGGGCCGCGTGACCGATGTCGACACGCGCTCGCGCACGCTGCGCTGCCACACGCTGGCCGGCGACCTGCGCCTGCACTACGACCAGCTCGTGCTCGCGTTCGGCAACCGCGCGCGCCTGGATCTGATTCCCGGCATGGCGCTGCACGCGATGCCGCTGAAGACGGTGGGCGATGCGCTGCACATCCGCAACGTGGTGCTGCGCCGGCTGGCGCGCATCGAGCTCGAGCACGATCTGCGAGCTGCGCCGCGAGATCGGCCACTTCGTCGTCATCGGCGGCGGCTTCTCCGGCGTCGAAGTGGCCGGCGAGCTGGTCGACTGCCTGGCCAGCATCCGGCGCTTCTATCCGCGCGTGCGCGATGGCGAAGTCCAGGTCACGCTGCTGCACGACATGGATCGCCTGTTGCCCGAGATGTCGCCGCGGCTGGCCGCGGCGGCGTTGCGTTCGCTGCAGCAGCGCGGCGTGGCAGTGGAGTTGAACGCGCGCGCCGCATCGATCCACGAACGGGCGGTGGTGCTCGGCGATGGCCGTTCGCTGGCGGCACAAAGCGTGATCTCCACCATCGGCACGCGTCCGAACAGCCTGGCCACCGAACTCGGCCTGGCCACCGAGCGCGGCCGCCTCATCGTCGAGGCCGACCTGTCGGTGCCCGACCACGCCGGCGTGTGGGCGCTCGGCGACTGCGCGCAGGTGCCCAACGCGCACGATGGCCAGCTGTCGCCGCCGACCGCGCAGTTCGCGGTGCGCCAGGCCAAGACGCTGGCCGGCAACCTGCTCGCGCACCGGCAAGGGGAGCCCACGCGCCCGTTCGCGGCGCGACCGCTGGGCATGATGGCGGCGATCGGCCGCCACAACGGCGTGGCCGAGGTGCTGGGCGTCGGCTTCAGCGGGCTGCCGGCGTGGCTGCTGTGGCGCGCCTATTACCTGGCGCAGATGCCCACGTTGCGGCGCAAGCTGCGCATCTGGGTCGAATGGACCTGGGGCATGTTCTTTCCGGCCGACATCACGCACCTGCGCTTCACGCGCAGTGCCGACCTGCCCGCACACGAACGGGGCACCAGCGTGTGAGCGCACTCGCTGCAGCGCAAGGCGGACGCGAGCGCCAGCCGATGGGCGGCATGGCGCCGCCTATACACTCGCGCCTGTCGCCGCCCGCTGCCCGCATGTCCGAGTTCTTCGCCCAAGTCGAATCGCTGCGTCCGCAACTGCTGCGCTACGCGCGCTCGCAGCTGCGCAACGACGCCTGGGCCGAGGATGCGGTGTCCGAAACGGTGCTCGCCGCGCTGGAGAAGCCGCAGGCCTTTGCCGGCCAGTCGCAACTGAAGACGTGGCTGGTCGGCATCCTGAAGCACAAGGTCATCGACCAGCTGCGCCGCCACAGCCGCGAGTGCACGATCCTGAGCGACGACGACGAGACCGACATCGACGAGCTGCTGTTCCGCGCCGACAACCATTGGCGCGAGGCGCCGCAGGAGTGGGGCAACCCCGAACAGAGCCTCGGCCAGCGCCAGTTCTTCGAGGTGCTCGAGCTGTGCATGGAGCGGCTGCCGCCGACGCAGGGGCGTGTGTTCATGATGCGCGAGTGGCTGGAGCTGTCCACCGACGAGATCTGTAAGGAGCTGTCGATCACGTCGACGAACCTGTGGGTCCTGCTGCATCGGGCCCGGTTGCGGCTGCGCGATTGTTTGCAGCAGGGCTGGTTTGCCGGCCGTCCGGTGGGTGGAACATGATGGACAAGTACAGCTGCCGCGAAGCCACCCGCCTGGTGCTCGAAGGGCAGGACCGCGAGCTCTCGCCCGACCGAGCGGGCGGCGCTGCAATTCCACTGGGGCATCTGCGCGGCGTGCCGCAAGTTCCGCGACCAGACCGAGCTGATGCGCGAGGCCATGGCGCGCTGGCGCGGCTATCGCGACGACGACCGATCCGACGGCCCGTCGTAGGCGCGGCGCGATTCCGGTGTCAGGTCGGCGCCGCGCGCCGCGACGCATCGTCACTGGAGGTCATCATGATCATCGTCGTCTTTCGAGCCCGTCTGCGCCCCGATGCCGACATGGCGGCGCTCGGCCGCGTCGGCGAGCGCATGGCCGAGCTGGCCAAGGGCGTGCCGGGGCTGATCTCGTACAAGGACTACACCGCGGAGGACGGCGAGAACGTCACCGTGGTGGAGTTCGCCTCGGAGCCCGAGCTGATCGCCTGGCGCGAGCAGCCCGAGCACGTGCAGGCCCAGGAGCGCGCCCGGCGCGAGTTCTTCGCCGACTACCGCATCCAGGTCTGCCGCGTCGAGCGCAGCTACCACTTCGCGGTGGGCGAGGGCCGCTCGGTGCAGACGCGGCACTAGCACGCGATCAGCGGTACACCAGCCCCGACAGCCGCCACGCCATGCGCGAGCGCACGGCCGGCAGGCGCGACACGCAACGAAGCACCGCATTGCGCAGCAGCGCGCAAGCCGGGCCGCACGGTGGCCATCCGCGTGAGCACGTCGGCGAACTTCACCACCTGTTGCGCCACCGGGCGGCGCGCCGCGCCATAACCGTCGAGCGCGGCGTCGTCGCCCGCCAGCGCCTTCTGCAAGGCATCGGCCAGGCTCATCGCGTCGAGCATGCCCACGTTCATGCCCTGGCCGCCGGCCGGGCTGTGCACGTGCGCCGCGTCGCCCGCGAGCAGCACGCGGCCCGCCCGGTAGGTGTCGGCGATGCGGTGGTGCACGCGGAAGCGCGAGCCCCACAGCACCTCTTGCACGGTGGCGCGCTGTCGCTGCGGCCCGCGCGCATCGAGCAGCGCCTGCACGAAGGCCGCGCTGGGATGCTCCGGCGCCTCGTCGACCACCGCGACGATGCGGTGCACGCCATCGGGCAGCGGCGCGACCACCACCATGCCGGCCGGCGAAAAGTACAGCACCACTTCATCGTGCGGCAGCGCATCGCCGCTCAGTCGCACGTCGGCCAGCACGAACGATTCGCCGTAGCTGCCGCCGCTGAACGGGATCTGGGCCTGCTCACGCACCGCGCTGTGCATGCCGTCGCAGCCCACCACGTGGCGCGCGCGCACGCGTACTGCCGTCGTCGAGCGTGGCGCTCACGCCATCGGCGTCCTGCGCCAGCCGCAGCAGCGTGCGCGGCCGCAGCACGCGGCCGCCGAGCGCCACCAGCCGCTCCAGCCAGCACCTGCTCGGTGACCGCCTGCGACACCATCAGCGTGTAGGGGTAGCGCGTCGGCAGGTCGCCGAAGCCGATCGGAATCAGCACGCGGTCGCGGTCGCGGATGGTGAAGCGCTTCGCCTGCAGCCCGCGCGCCACCAGCGTGGCCGTGACGCCGAGTGGCTCCAGCACCTCGAGCGTGCGTGCATGGATCACCGCAGCGCGCGACGTGTGGTCGCCCGCTGCCTGGCGGTCGATCACGGTGGCGCGCACGCCGCGCAGCGCCAGCGCGTTGGCCAGCGTGAGGCCGGTGGGGCCGGCGCCGACGATCAGCACGTCGGTGTCATGGGACTGAGGCAGGGTCGAGGGGGTCATCGCGGGCTCCTGGGCGTCGACAGGGTTTGTCAACGGTTGTAGACATTCTTCGGCAGCCACCCTCCAATGTCAACGCTTGTTGAATTACACTTGTAGGCATGGCCACCCGCCCAGCGCCCGCCGACCTGCCGCGCCGCTCCGATGCCACCCGTGCGGCGATCCTCGCCGCGGCGCGCGAGCAGTTCGCCGCCAGCGGCTACCAGGCCGCCACGATCCGCTCGATCGCCGCCGTGGCCGGCATCGACCCGGCGCTGGTGATGCGCTACTACGGCAACAAGGAAGGGCTGTTCGCGGCCGCCGCCGAGTTCGACCTGCGGCTGCCCGACCTGGGCGCGCTGCCACGGCGCCAGGTCGGCGCGGCGCTGGTCGGCCACTTCCTCGACCGCTGGGAGGGCGACGAAACCTTGATGGCGCTGCTGCGCGCAGCGGTGACCACCGAAGCGGCGCGCGAGCGCATGCAGGCGATCTTCGCCACGCAGGTCGCGCCGCACGTGGTCGCGCTGTCGGGCCTGCCGCGCGCCGATGCGCTCGCCCGTGCGGGCCTGATCTCGTCGCAGATCCTCGGGCTGGCGTTGTGCCGCTACGTGCTCAAGCTGCCGCCGGTGGTCAAGTTGCCGCGCGGCGAAGTCGTGCGCCGCGTCGGCGGCGTGGTGCAGGGTTATCTGTTCGACGCCTGAGCGCCTGCACTGCGCCCCGACACGCTGCCCCTACACTCCCGCGACCGATCGAGGACCCGCTCCATGCCGCTGCTCGGATCCGCTGCGATGCTGCTGTCGTTCGATGTGTTGCCCGAGGCGGTGGCCGAGCATGACCACTGGCACACCGTCGAACACTTGCCCGAGCGCTTGTCGATCCCCGGTTTCCAGCGCGGCACGCGCTGGATCGCGCTCGAAGGGCAGCCGCGCTACATGGTGCTGTACGAAGTGGAGGCGCTGGGCACGCTGACGTCTGCGGCCTACCTCGAGCGGCTCAACAACCCGTCGCCGTGGACCGCCAAGATCATGCCGAGCTACCGCGGCATGCGGCGCGGCTTCTGTGCGGTGGCCGGCAGCTTCGGCCTTGGGCTCGGCCACCTGTGCGCGCTGCTGCGCTTCAAGGCGTCAGCCGACGCGGCCGCCGCGCTGCGCCACTGGCTGCTGCACCAGGCGCTGCCCGCGCTGCCGAGCCGCCCGGGTCTGGGCAGCGTGCATTGGCTCGAAGGCGCGCTGACGCCGGCCATGACCCAGGAGCAGCGCATCCGTGGCGCCGATGCCGGCGTCGATTCCGCGCTGCTCGTCACCGGCTACGACCGCGCCGCGCTGGCCGCGCTGCTGCAAGGCGAACTCGGCATCGGTTCGCTCGCGCAACACGGCGCGCTCGACGTCACGCAAGCGCTGTACCGCACGGACTACTCGCTGACCCGGCAATAATCCGGTCGATCACACCAGGGAGGGTTTCATGTCCGCACGACGCCTGTTCGCGCTGTTTCCGCTCGCCATCGCCTGTGCCGTGCAGGCGCAAACGCAGGACCTCGGCGAAGGCTTCCTGTGTTGCAACATGCGCGCCAACGGCACGTGGATCTCCGACTCCAACTACGAGGAGACCAAGGCGACCGTGGTGCGGGTCGGCACGCCGCTCAAACACGATGGCTTCGGCCGCTATCGCGTGCACGTGCTGATCGACGGCAAGCGCCAGTCGATCGGCAACGACTACAGCCGCGATCTGTCGCTCGACGCGTTTGCCAAGCGCTACCTCGTCAAGGACGACCCCAAGCCCAAGGTCGCGGCGGCGCGACCGGCGATCCGCTCGGCGATCGAGGCGTTCAAGGTGGCCAACGGCATGACCAAGGAACAGGTGCTGATGGCCGTGGGCTACCCGATGAGCAGCGAGAACCCCAGCCTCGACGCCAAGGAGTGGAAGTTCTGGCTCTCCAGCTTCGCGCCTTTCACGGTGCACTTCGGCAGCGACAACCTCGTGAACAAGGTCGAGGGCGACGCCGAGACGCTGGCCAAGGTGTACGCGCGCTGAAGGACCGGGCGGTGTCGCGGCCTACAGCCGCCCCGACTCCATGTCGTCGATGAACTGAGCGATCGCGGCGCGGCGCGCCTTGTACTTGACCAGCGCCAGGCGCAGCTGCGCCAGCAGGTCTTCGGCCTTGGTCACGTCGTGCCAGTCGGCATGGGCGTCGCGCATCGTGTGCTCGAGGTCGCGGATGCGGCGGTCGGCATCCTCGATCAGGCGGTCGACGCGCGCCAGGTCGTCGAGCTCTTTCTGTCGGTCCATGCCCGGGGCGGGCAAAGAGCGTGCCCCGCGCGGCAACGCGGGGCCCAGGCGCGAAGGCTGCATCAGGCCACGGTCCTCTCGCCCAACCACTGCGTCATCAGCGTGTAGGCGACCGCCAGCACGACCGGGCCGACGAACAGGCCGATGATGCCGAACGCGATCAGGCCGCCGATCACGCCGGCGAAGATCAGCAGCAGCGGCAGGTCGGCGCCCCTGCGGATCAGCAACGGACGCAGCACGTTGTCCATCGTGCCGACGATCACGCTCCACACCAGCAGCGCGATGCCCCAGCCGGTTTCGCCGCTCCAGAACACCCAGATCACGGCCGGGATCAGCACCAGCATCGGCCCGACCTGCGCGATGCAGAACAGCAGGATCACCGCAGTCAGGAAGCCGGCGAGCGGCACACCGGCCACCGCCAGGCCGAGGCCGGCGAGCAAGGTCTGCGCGAGCGCGGTGCCCACCACGCCGAACGCCACCGCGCGGATCGCCGCACCGGCCAGCAGCACGACACGCTCGCCGTTGTCGCCCGCGAGGCGGCGGCCGAAGCTGGTGAGCATGTGGCGCGCGGTCTCGCCGTTGCTGTAGAGGATGATCGAGATCACCAGCGTCAACAGCAGCTGCACCACGAGCAGCCCGATGCCGCCGGCGGCGCGCGCCAGCCACTTGGCGGCATCGTCGGCGTACGGCGAGATGCGCGCCGCCAGTTCACCCTTGCCGGCTTCGGCGATCGTGCTCCAGGCCGCGGCGATCTCGTCGCCGAGCAACGGGATGTTGTGCACCCAGGCCGGCGGCGGTGGGAGCGGCGACGTGGCCAGCGTGTGGCCCCAGCGCGAGATGGTGTCGGAGTGGTCGGCCAGCGTGTTGATCATCAGCCACACCGGCGCGATGAACACCACCAGCATCGACAGCGACATCACGGCCACGGCGACCCAGCGGCGCCGCACCCGGTGCTGCAGCTTGAGCATCAGCGGCCAGGTGGCGATGACGATCATCATGGCCCAGATCGCCGACAGCAGGAACGGGCGCAGGATGTAGAACGATGCGAGGATCAGCACCAACAGCAGCAGCACCACCAGCACGGTGCGCGGCAGGTCGCGCAGCATCACGGGCGCGGCCACCGTCTGCTCGGGCGGTTCGAGGGGTGGATCGGAGCGGTCCGTGTCGGAAGCAGTCACCACGATCCCCTTTCTCTTTCTGTTGGCCTCGGCGGGTCGTCGCCAAGGAATCCTCGGCAACCATTGTCGCTCGTTCGCCGCGATTGACGGCGATTGCAATGCGGGCCGGCTACGGTTTGGCTGCCGCGTCGCGCGCCCGCATGCGGGCATGCACGTAGGCGCCCTGGGGCACGTGCAGCAGGTCGGCGATGCGCCACATCACGTGGCGCTCATGGTCGCTGAGGTGGCCGTCGACATACGCGATGCGCCACATCGTCTCGATCATGTGGATCTTCTGCGCCATGTCGAAGCGCTCGTCGATGCGCGACGTGAAGGCGTAGAGGTCGGTCGACCGGTGCGCCGCGGCTTCGGCCAGCTCGGCCAGCCGTGCCGCCTCGTCGTCTGCCAGTGCGAAGCGCTCGCGCAGCGCCGCGTGCACGGCCTCGCGCTCGCCATCATGGAAGCTGGCGTCGGCGCGCATCACCTCCACCAGCATCACCGCGGTGGCCAGTTGCAGCGCGTGTTCACCGGCCTGCGCGTCGCTGCCTTGCGGCGGCGGCTTCAAGCTGTCGAACAGATCCTTCAGGGTCTTCAGCACACGCCGGTCCGGGCCGACGCCGGCCAAGCCGGCGCGTCAGTTCAATGCGCGGCGAGCCAGTCGCAGGTCAGGTGCGACAGCGCACGCACGCCGAGCAGCAGCGCGCTTTCGTCGACGTGGAACCGCGGCGAGTGGTTGGCCGGCGCCTTGCTCGGGTCGAGGTCGGGCCGCGTGGCGCCGACGAAGAAGAACAGCCCCGGCACCAGTTGCTGGAAATACGAGAAGTCTTCCGAGCCCGTCACCTTGGGCACGAACTGGACCTTGTCGGCGCCCGCCACGCGCTGCAGCGTGGGCAGCATCTCGGCAGTGAGCGCCGGATCGTTCACCGTGACCGGATAGTTCTTCTCGATGCACACCGTGCAGCTGGCGCGCGAGCCGCGCGCCACCGCTTCGGCCAGCGTCGTCACGCGCTCGTGCACGTCGTCGCGCATGCCCTCGTCGAAGGTGCGGATCGTGCCGCGCATCTCGACCGAGTCGGGGATGATGTTCTCGCGCACGCCGCCCTTGATCATGCCGATGGTCACCACCGCGGGCTCGCGCGCGATGTCGATGCCGCGGCTGACCACCGTCTGCAGCCCCAGCACCACTTGCGCGGCGGTGACGATCGGGTCGACGCCGAGCCACGGCGCGGCGCCGTGCGTCTGGCGTCCGTGCACCGTGATGCCGAAGCGGTCCGAGCTCGCCATCGTCGGGCCCGGGCGGTAGCCGATCGTGCCGACGCTCTGACGCGACGTGACGTGCAGGCCGAAGATCGCCTGCGGCGCCGGATTCTGCAGCGCACCTTCCTGGATCATCATCTTGGCGCCGCCGTCTTCGCCCTTGGGCGGCATCTCTTCGGCGGGCTGGAAGATGAACTTCACCGTGCCGCGCAGTTGCTTGCGCAGGCCCGCGAGCACGCTGGCCACGCCCATCAGGATCGCGGTGTGGCAATCGTGGCCGCAGGCGTGCATCACGCCCACCTCTTCGCCGTTCCAGATGGTGCGCACCTTGGAGGCGAACGGCACGTCGACCTCTTCGCTCACCGGCAGCGCATCCATGTCGGCGCGCAGGGCCACCACCTTGCCGGGCAGCTTGCCCTTGAGCACGCCGATCACGCCGGTGTGCGCGACGCCGGTGCGCACCTCGTCCAGGCCCAGGCTCTTCAGGTGCTCGGCCACGATCTTGGCGGTGCGCTTCTCGCGGTTGCCGAGTTCGGGATTGGCGTGCAAGTCGCGCCGCCATTCGATGACCTGGGCCTCGACGCCTTCGGCCGCGCTGTCGATGCGATCGGCCAGCTCGCTCGCTCGTTCGGCCGTGTCGGTGTTCATGGACGAAAACGGTAACACAAGCCCGGTATCGGGCCGAAAGCGGCGTGCCGGGTCGAGCGCCGCCGATGCCGCGTCATGTTCCTTGCGCCGGCGGCGCCGACTGCGATGGCGGCCCATTGATCGCGTCGGTCCAGAGCGCGATGTCGGTCGGCGTCATCGTGCTCTGCCCGGACAGGCGCGGGTCCTCATAGCCGTGTTGCACGACGTCGGGCAGGTATTGCTCGCGCGACAACAGGGTGCCGGCACATTGCACCGTGGGCGGCGGCGGCTCGTGGGTCTCGGTGCGCAGCCGTTGCATCAGCTCGTCCATCAGCCAGCGCGGGATCAATGTGCGCTCGCCGGGGTAGACGAAGCCGAACAGCACCAGGTGCGACAGCAGCACGCGCCAGTGCGGGTCGAAGCGCCTGAGCAGGCGCTGCCAGTCCATGCGCAGTGCGCAGGCGTGCAGCAGGTGGGCCACGTCGGCGCCGTCGTAGCGCTCGCGCTCCATGATGAAGGCCTTGGTCCACAGGCTTTCTTCCACCGGCGCCAGCTTGACCTGCACGCCCAGCACCTGGGCATCGCAGGCATTGACGAACCAGTCGTCGTCGACCGGCGACAGGCCGTTGCCCGAGTTGAAGATCACGTCGACGAAGCCGGTGTGGTCGTGCACCTTGCCGAGCCAATGCGCAAACGTGAGTTCGGTGCGATAGCCCAGGTCGTGGGCGATCTTTTCCAGCCGGCACCAGTCGCGCTGGCGCACGAACAGATCCAGGTCCTTGGTCGGACGTCGAATGCCGGTGAAGTGCGCGAAGCTGAACGCGCCGCCGATCAGGAACGGCACGCTGTGCGCCTGCAGCGTCTGCAGCAGGTGCACGTAGAACGGTGCCGCGGCCTCCAACCCATCGGTGTTCGCCATCAACAGGCGTGGGCAAGGCGCGTGCCGCGGGAGCGCCGTTTGCCGCGCTGCGTCAAGAAGGGCCCGTCATGCAAGAAAAGAAAGAGGTTTGCTTTGCAGCCGTCGGCGACCTGCATTGCACCGAGGATTCGGTCGGCACACTGCGCAGCCTTTTCGCCCAGGCCTCCGAGGCCGCCGACGCGCTGCTGTTGTGCGGCGACCTGACCGACTACGGCACCGTCAAGGAGGCCAAGATCCTGGCCGACGAACTGACCGTGGTGTCGGTGCCGGTGATTGCCGTGCTCGGCAACCACGACTACGAATCCGGCGTCGCCGACGACGTGCGGCGCACCTTGCATGCGGTGGGCGTGCAGGTGCTCGACGGCGAGGCGGTCGAGGTGCTCGGCGTCGGCATCGCCGGGGCCAAGGGCTTCGCCGGCGGCTTCGGCCGCGCCTCGCTCGGCGCCTGGGGCGAGCCGGCGATCAAGCAGTTCGTCAACGAAGCGCTGCACGAAGCGATGAAGCTGGAGTCGGCGCTGGCCAAGCTGCGCACGAAACGTCGCATCGCGCTGCTGCATTACGCGCCCATCAGCGGCACCGTGCAGGGCGAGCCGCCCGAGATCTACGCCTTCCTCGGCAGCAGCCGGCTCGAGGACCCGTTCCTGCGCTATCCGGTCGACTGGGTGGTGCACGGCCATGCGCACCGCGGCGCCCTCGAAGGGCGCACCGTCAACGGCATCCCGGTTTACAACGTGGCCAAGCCGCTGCTGCAGCGCACGTTCGCGGACCGCCCGGCATTCCGTTTGCTCCGTCTGTCGTTGGAGCCCGAAACCTGAGGAGTGTCCAGCGGTGAGGGCGTTGTTTGCAGATCGTTCGATAGCCCAAGCCCATGAAGATTGCTCAAGTCGCGCCGCTGATGGAAAGCGTGCCGCCAAAAACCTATGGCGGCACCGAGCGGGTGGTGTCGTACCTCACCGAAGCGCTGGTCGCACTTGGCCATGACGTCACGTTGTTCGCCAGCGGCGATTCACGCACTGGCGCACGACTGATGCCGGTGGTGCCGCGCAGTCTGCGGCTGGACCCGGGCCGCCCCGACTGGCTGATGTGGCACACCGTGATGCTCGACCAGGTGTTCGAACAGGCGCCGGAGTTCGACGTGGTGCATTTCCACGTCGACTTCCAGCACTACCCGCTGGTGCGACGCTGCCCCACGCCATGCCTCACCACCTTGCACGGCCGGCTCGATCTGCCCGATCTGTTGCCGCTGCATCGTCACTTCCGCGAGCAGGCGCTGGTGTCGATCTCGCAGAACCAGCGCAAGCCGCTCGGCGACGCGTGCCGCTGGATCGCCACCGTGCACCACGGCGTGCCGGAGCATCTGTATCGGTACCACGAGGCCCCGGGCGGCTACTTCGCGTTCGTCGGCCGCATCTCGCCGGAAAAGCGCGTCGACCGCGCGATCCAGGTGGCTCTGGCCACGGGCGTGAAGTTGCGCATCGCGGCCAAGGTGGATCGCGTCGACGAGGCGTATTTCCAGCGCGAGATCGCGCCGCTGCTCGACCACCCGCTGGTCGAATACATCGGCGAGATCGAAGAGTCGCAGAAGGACGAGTTCATCGGCAACGCCCGTGCGCTGCTGTTCCCGATCGACTGGCCCGAGCCGTTCGGGCTGGTGATGATCGAAGCGCTGGCCTGCGGCACTCCGGTGATTGCATGGCGATGCGGTTCGGTGCCCGAAGTGGTCGAGCACGGCCGCACCGGGTTCATCGTCGAGGACACCGGGCAGGCGATCGAGGCCGCGCGGCGCATCGGCGACATCGATCGCGGCGCGTGCCGTCGCACCTACGAGCGCCGTTTCACCGCGCGCCGCATGGCCGAGCGTTACATCGAGGTCTATGCCGCTCTCGGCGCGGCGGGCATCGAGCAACCCGATGCCCCCACCGTCGACGAACGTCCACAATTGCCTCAATGAGCGAATTGCAGCGCCCGATCCAGATCGGTGGCCGTTGGTATGTGCTGGCCACCAGCGCCCCGGCCGAAGAACAACCGCATGCGCTCAAGCGCGACGAACTGTTCGCCTTGTTCGACCGTTATGGCGACATCGTGCCCTGGGAGGGCGGCGACCAGGGCATCTACCTGCAGGACACGCGCTACCTGTCGCAGCTGGAGCTGCTGCTGGAGGGTGTGCGGCCCTTGCACCTGAACACCGCCGCGCGCGACGACGGCAGCGTGCTCGCGGTGGGCCTGATGAACCCCGACCTCACGCGCGATGGCCTGGTGGTGGTGCCCAAGGGGCGCGTGCATCTGCTGCGCCAGAAGCTGCTGTGGGACAGCGCGTGCCACGAAGAGCTGCAGCTGACCAACCACGGCCTGCAGCCGCTGCAGCTGCGCCTGGAGCTGAAGCTCGCGGCCGACTATGCCGACTTGTTCGAAGTCCGCGGCATGCAGCGCGCGCGCCGCGGCACCTTGTCGCCGCCCGATGTGGAGAGCGCACAGCTGGGCTTCGATTACCTCGGGCTCGACGCGCGCCGGCGCCGCACGGTGGTGCGCTTCGATCCGCCGCCGCATGAGCTCGATTCGGGCGGCGCGCGCTTCACGCTCGACCTCGCACCCGGCGAGCAGGCCGCGCTGCGTTGGCAGATCAATTGCGAGCGCGAAGGCGCGCAGCTGACGCAAGTGCTGCCGATGGTGGCGGCACGCCAGCGCCACGAGGCACACCTGCAGCGTGACGCCAGCGGCCGCTGCCGCCTGCACAGCTCCAACCCGATGATGAACCGCTGGCTGGACCGCTCGGGCTCCGACCTCGACATGCTGACCACGGCGCTGCCGACCGGACCCTTTCCGTTCGCCGGCGTGCCGTGGTACTGCACCACCTTCGGCCGCGATGCGCTGTTCGCCGCGCACCAGTGCCTGTGGCTGCAACCCGAGCTGACCCGCGGCGTGCTCGCGTTCCTGGCCTCGACGCAGGCCACGGAGTCCGACCCCAGCACCGACGCCGAGCCGGGCAAGATCCTGCACGAGGCGCGCGGCAGCGAGATGGCGGCCACACGCGAGGTGCCGTTCGCGCGCTATTACGGCTCGGTCGATGCGACGCCGCTGTTCGTCGTGCTGGCGGCGGCGTACTGGCGGCGCACCGCCGACCTGGAGTTCATCCGCTCGATCTGGCCGCACATCACCGCGGCGCTGCAATGGGTCGACCGCTACGGCGACCACGACGGCGACGGCTTCGTCGAGTACGCGCGCAAGAGCGTCGACGGCCTGATCCAGCAGGGCTGGAAGGATTCGCACGACTCGGTGTTCCATGCCGACGGCCGCATGGCAGCGCCGCCGATCGCGCTGTGCGAGGTGCAAGGCTACGTGTATGCGGCCAAACGCGGCGCCGCCGAGCTGGCGCAGGAACTCGGCGAACACACCGAGGCCAAGCGCTGGCACGACGAGGCCGAGGCGCTGAAGCGGCTGTTCCAGCAGCGCTTCTGGTGCGAGCAGCTCGGCCTGTATGCGCTGGCGCTCGACGGCGACAAGCGGCCCTGCGAAGTGGCGTCGTCCAACGCGGGCCATGCGCTGTGGGCGGGCATCGCGGCACCGGAGCATGCCGCGCGCATGGCGCGGCGGCTGCTGGAGCCCGACCTGTTCTCGGGCTGGGGCGTGCGCACGCTGGGCACGGGCCAGGCGCGCTACAACCCGATGTCGTACCACAACGGCTCGATCTGGCCCCACGACAACGCGGTGGTGTGCGAAGGACTGGCGCGTTATGGCCATGCCGATGCCGCATTGCAGCTGCTCGGCGCCGCCTTCGGCGGCAGCCTGCACTTCGAAGGCAGCCGCCTGCCCGAGCTGTTCTGCGGCTTCCCGCGCCGCGCCGGCGAGGGGCCCACACGTTACCCGGTGTCGTGTTCGCCGCAGGCGTGGGCCGCCACCGCCGTGTTCGGCATGCTGGCCGGCTGCCTGGGCGTGGAGTTCGAGGCCGCGCAGCGCTGCGTGCGCATGCGTTCGCCGCGCCTGCCGCCGTTCGTCGACTGGATGCGCGTGGAGGGCTTGCGCGTGGGCGACGCGCGCGTCGACTTGTTGCTGCAGCGCTACCGCGACAGCGTGGGCGTGGACGTGACCCGCCGCGACGGCGACATCGAGGTCGCGGTGGTGGTGTAGGTCCTCGTTCCGCGCTGCCTGCACTACAGTGCAAGCCGCAGCCTTGACAAGACCGCAATGAGCTACATCAGCGTCGAACGCGACGCGCACGCGTTGTACGACGAGCATGCGCGGCGCACGCGCTTCCGCTCGGCGCCACCGCCGTCGGCCACCACGGTGCGGGCCGCGTACGACGTGCAGCGCGCCTACGTGGCGCTGCTGCGTCGCGACGCCGGCGCGGTGGTGGGCTACAAGATCGGGCTCACGTCACCCCGCATGCAAGCGATGTGCGGCATCGCGGAGCCGGTGTGTGGCGCGGTGCTGGCGCAGCGCGTGCACCGCAGCGGCGTGCAGCTCAAGCGCAGCGACCATGGCCGGCTGGGGTTGGAGTTCGAGATCGCGGTGCGCATCGGCCGCGACACCGGCATCGTTGCCTCGCCAGCGTACACGGCGGACACAGTGCGTGTGCATGTCGACGGCGTGTGCGCGGCGCTCGAGGTGGTGGACGATCGACACGCCGACTACAGCGCGCTCGACGTGCGCGGCCTGGTGGCCGACAACGCATGGAACGCTGGCGTCGTGCTGTCGGATTTCGTTGCAGCATGGCCCGACCTGCCGTCGGTGGAAGGCATCGTCCATGTCAACGGCGAACCGATCGATCGCGGCTTCGGCCGCGACGTGCTGGGTGACCCGCTGGGGGTCGTGGCCTGGCTGGCGAACCACTTGGCCGCACGCGGCGAGTGTTTGAGCGCCGGGCAGTTCGTGATGACGGGCAGCCTGGTGCCCACGCGTTTCCCCGCCGACAATGCCAGCTACCGCTTCGACGTCGACGGCATCGGCTCGGTCAGTGCGACCGTGGTCGACTGACGATGGCAACGCAGCGGATGGAGGCCGGCATGCCATCGCGCTGGATCTGGATCGTGGCCGTGGCCCTGCTGTGGGCGGCCACTGCCGTGCACGCCGCCGCGCTCACGCGCGAGCAGTCGCTGAAGGCGCTCGGTCACCCCGACGCCGCCCAGCGCATCGAAGCCGTCGAGCGCCTCGGTGCCATCGGTCGCATGGCCGATGCCGAAGCGCTGATGCCCCTGCTCGACGACGACGATGACGATGTGCGCAGCGCTGCCAGCGACGCGATCTGGCAGGTCTGGTCGCGCTCCGGCGACGCGACGATCGACAAGCTGTTCGCGCGCGGCGTCGAGCACATGCACCAGCAGGCGTTCGATGACGCGCTGAAGGTGTTCGACGAGATCGTGCGGCGCAGGCCCGCATTCGCCGAAGGCTGGAACAAGCGCGCCACGGTGTATTTCCTGCTCGGCCAGAACGAACGCTCGCTGCTCGATTGCGACGAGGTGCTCAAGCGCAACCCGAAGCACTTTGGGGCGTTGTCGGGCGCGGGGCAGATCCATCTGCGCCTGGGGCGCCTTCAGCAGGCGCTCGAATACTTTCAGCGCGCGCTGCAGGTCAACCCCAACCTCGATGGCATTCGCCAGGCGATCCCGCTGATCGAGCACAAGCTGCGCGAGAAGGAGCGCAGCACGACGTGAGGGCCACTACTCCGGCGTGAGCCCGAGCCCCTTGACCAGATCGAGCCAGACCGGCGCTTCGGTGTCGTAGAGCTTCTGCGAGTCGTCCATCGTCATCGCCGGCTCGTCGAGACCGAACTGCGCCATCATCGCCTGCACCTTCTCGCCCTTGCCGGCTGCCACCAGCAACTCCGACAGGCGCGTGAGGATCGCCTTCGGCGTGCCGGACGGCGCGGCGCAGCACTGAAAGCCGGTGAGCGAGAAGGCACGCGACACCGCGCCTTGTTCTTCGAACGTGCCGACGCCGGGCAGCTTGGGCGAGCGCTTGCGCGAGATCGCCACCGCCTTGCCCTTGCCGGTCTGCAGGATGTTGGTCGCCGCGCCGGTGCTGCCGATCGCGCCGTCGATCGACGCGCCGCCGAGGTCGGTCCACATCGGCGCTTCGCCGCGGTAGTGCACCGGTTCGATCTTCAGGCCGTACTGCTTGTTGAGCTCGGCCACCGCGATGTGCGCGAACGAGCCGGCGGCATAGGTGCCGATGCTGGCCTTGTCGCTGCGCTTGGCGTGTTCGACGAACTCCTTGAGGTTGGTCGCGCCGGTGCGCGTGGCCGCCACCAGTGGCAAGCCGCCCGCCGGCATGATCGACACCAGCGAAAAGTCCTTCTCGGTGTCGTAGGGGATCGACTTGTACAGCACGCGGTTCATGATCATCGTGGTCGAGATCGTGAACATCAGCGTGTGGCCGTCGGGTGCCGCGCGTTTCACCTCGCCGGCCGCGATCGAGCCGCCGGCGCCGGCCTTGTTCTCCACGATCCACTGCTGCCCGGTCTGCTGCTGCACGTATTCGCCGTACAGGCGCGCGAACAGATCGGTCTGCCCGCCGGCCGGATAACCCACCACGACGCGGATCGGCTTGCTCGGCCAACTCTGCGCGCGCACGGCCAGCGCAAACAACGGCAGGCTGGCCGCAGCGCCGGCCTGCAGCAGCAGGCGGCGGCGCGAAAGCGGATGGTTCTGCATCGCGTGTCTCCTCGTCAGATGCAGCTGTGAAGCGGTGCGGCCCACTCTACGCGCCGCGGCGACGGCGTGGCACTACGGTGTTTCCCGCGCTGCAACCTAGGTGACTGAAGCCGGCTCGGAGGCAGCGCGCACCGTGCACGCGATGCCGCGTTGGACATCGCGGGGCTGCTTGCAAAAGCAAAGCGGCGGCCCGCAAAGGCCGCCGCCGTAGCGAACAGCCGCGCTCAGTTGCCGCCGGCGAAGCAGTAGAAGCGGCCGGCGCCGCCGGTGCGCACCAGCGCCTCCTGGCTGCAACCCGCGCTCTGGTGCGAGAAGTTCCAGCTCTTGGACCAGTTGTCGTTCAACGGGCCCGAGAGGTCGTGGTGGCCGACGATGGCCGAGCCGTCGCTGCTGCTGGTCCAGGCCTTGCACGTGGTGTCGGTCTGCGGCGCGAAAGCGGTGCCGTCGGCGCGCGAGCCGGTGAGGATGTCGTGCTCGTTGGGCTGGTCGCCACGGCCCTTGACCACGCCACCCTTCTCGTCGAGTGCGGTGTTCTTGTTGAGGTTGCTGCCGTTGTGCAGGTGGGTGAGGTCGCGTGCGATCAGCTCACCCTTGGCGTTGTACCAGGGGCCCTTGCCGATGCGGTCGCGTGCGTGCGTGCCTTGCACGGGCGCGCTGCCTTGCGCCATCGAGCCGGGCACGCTCAGGTAGGCGCGCCAGGTCTTGCCGCCGGCGTTGGCGGCGCCGGCCAGGCGCTGGCAATGGGCGTCGGCGCCGGCCAGGCCGCCGAGGTCGGCGCCCTTGCCGCTGCCCACGCTGGTGATGAAGAAGCTCATCGGGCCGGTGGACGGGGTGGTGGCGCAGGCGGCCAGCAGCGTGGTCGCAACCGCGGTGAGGGCCAAAGCTCGGATCTTGCGCATCGGGGCTCCTTGGTCTGTTGATGGAATCGCGAAGCCGGTATTACGCGCGGGCACGCGAATTCCATCCTCAGGGAGTTCCCTGCATCGGGAACGGGGCTTGCCCGTTCGGCGTGCTGCGCCGAGCGCGCCTTCGCGGCGGCCGCACCGCCGAGGGGACGCCACACGATGACCAGCGCGACGATATTTCTCAGCGCCTTCCTGCTGTTCCTGGTGCAGCCGATCATCGCCAAGCTGATCCTGCCGCAGTTCGGCGGCGGCGTGGCGGTGTGGGCCACCTGCCTGGTCTTCTTCCAGCTCACGCTGCTGCTCGGCTACGCCTATGCGCACCAGGTGGTCAAGCGCGACCGCTCGGGGCGACTGCGCCGTGTGCACATCGCACTGCTGCTGGTCAGCCTGCTGGTGCTGCCGATCATTCCGGGCGAAGCGGCTTCGGTGATGTCCGATGCGAGCCCGAGCACGCGCATCGTGGCCCTTCTGCTGGCCACCATCGGCCTGCCGTTCGCGTTGCTTGCCACCACCAGCCCGCTGCTGCAGGCGTGGTTGGCGCGCGAGGGCACCGGGCGCGACCCTTACCGCTTGTTCGTGGTGTCGAACCTGGCGTCGCTGTTTGCGCTGATGTCCTACCCCTGGCTGATCGAGCCCTGGCTCGGCACGGCCACGCAGGCGCGTGTCTGGTCGGCGCTGTATGCGCTGTACGTGGCGCTCGCCGTCGCCGTGGCCATCCACAGTGCACGCCGTGTGCGGCTGCGCAGCAGCCAGGCCGTGGCCGCGCCGCAACAGACCGGCGCACCGGCCGCCTTGCGTGCCATCGGCTTCAAGCGCCTGCTCGGCTGGCTGGCGTTGGCCGCACTGGCGAGCTACGAGTTGCTGGCGGTCACCAATCACCTGACGCAGAACGTGCCGTCGATCCCGATGATGTGGGTGCTGCCGCTCGGTGCCTACCTGCTCACGTTCACCTTGTGTTTCGACGGCGACCGCTGGTACCGGCCGGCAGCGTTTCGCGCCGCGGCATTGATCGCGGTGTTGCTGATGTGCTGGACGCTGTACGACCTCGATCTGGCGCGCCGCATCGCGCTGCAGGCCGGTGTCTTCGTCGGCGGCCTGTTCGTCGTGTGCATGTTCTGCCACGGCGAACTCGCACGCGATCGGCCGCCGCCGTTGCAGCTGACGCAGTTCTACCTGTGTGTCGCCGCCGGCGGTGCGCTCGGCGGCGCCGCGGTGGGCCTGGGTGCGCCTGCGCTGTTGCCGGGCTACTTCGAGGTCGAGATCGGCCTGGTGCTGGTGGCGCTGGCCGTGATGTGGCGCTCGTTCCAGCGCAGCGCGGCGTGGCTGCTGGCGGCCTCGTCGGCCACGCTGTGCGCGGCCGCCACCGCGGCCTACCGCATCGACAGCGCCACCGCCGACGTGGTGTCGATGAGCCGCAACTTCTATGGCGTGGTGCGCGTGCGCGAAGTGGGCGAGCCGCAGGCGCTGGAGCGCAAGCTGGTGCACGGCACCATCCTGCACGGCCACCAGTACCTGTCGGGCGAGACGCGTCGGCGCCCGACCAGCTACTACGTGGAGACTTCGGGCATCGGCAGGCTGCTGCGCGCGATGCACGATCGACCGGTGGATGTCGGCGTGGTGGGCCTGGGCACCGGCACGATCGCAGCCTACGGCAAGCCCGGCGACCGCTATCACTTCTTCGAGATCGACCCGGCCGTGGTGGCGGTGGCACAGCGCTACTTCACGTTTCTTGCCGACTCGCCGGCCGCAGTGAAGTTGCACGTGGGCGACGGCCGGCTCCTGTTGCAGCAAGGCGTGGCGCCGCCGCTCGACGTGCTGGCGGTCGATGCGTTCTCCGGCGATTCGATTCCGGTGCACCTGCTCACCCGCGAGGCGGTCGAGCTCTACCTGCAGCGCACCAAGCCCGGCGGCGTGGTCGCGCTGCACGTGAGCAACCGCTACCTCGACCTGCGCCCGGTGGTCTCCCGCATCGCCGCCGACATGCGGCTGCACGTGGCCTACGTCGATGACGAGATCCAGCACGACGACGGCCCCGAGAAGTCGTCGTCCGACTGGATCTTGCTCGCGCGCGATCGCGCACCGCTCGACGTGGCGATGATCCGCGAGGCCACGCGCGACCTGCCGGGTGCCCGTCCGAGAAAGGCCTGGACCGACGACTACAGCAACATCGCGCAGGTGATGGCGTTGACGCACGCGATCGCGAACTGAGCGCGGCCCGGCCGACGCGCCGGCGCGGCTTGGTGTACCGTGCACCGATGGGCCGGCTCTTCCTTCGATGCGTGTTCACCATGGCGGTGTTCCTGTGCGCGCGGCCTGGCTTCGCGCAGGCGGGCGACGAGGCCGCGCTGCTGCGCGAGTTGCGCCACGGTGCGGTGGTGCTGATGCGCCATGCGCAGACCGTGCCGGGGGTCGGCGACCCGCCGGGCTGGACGCTCGAGCGCTGCGAAACGCAGCGCAACCTGGCACCGGTGGGCATCGAGCACGCCAAGCGCATCGGCCAGTGGTTCAAGGCGCAGCAGTTGCGCGTGAGCGCGGTGCGCAGCTCGCCGTGGTGCCGCACGCGCGACACCGCGATGCTCGCCTTCGGCCGCCACGACGACTGGCCGGCGCTGTCCAACATCTTCGAGGACCGCAGCGGTGCCGATGCGCAAGCCGCCGCGGTGAAGCGCTACATCGACGGCGTGAAGCCGGGCGAGCTGGTGGTGCTGGTGTCGCACGGCTCGACCATCGGCCACATCGTGCCCGGGGCCGGCGGCCTGGCGTCGGGCGAGTCGGCGGTGGTGCGACGCGCTTCGCAGGCCGGCGCGGCGCCCGTCGTGCTGGGCCGCCTCACGATTCCCTGACGCGATGGCCGCGCTGCTGCGCGTGGCCGCGCGCGACGACATCACGCAGATCCAGCGTGTGCGCCATGCGGTGCGCGAGAATCGGCTCACGTCGGGCGTGATCACCGACGACGAGGTGCGCGAGCACCTGGAGCTGCTGGGCCGAGGTTGGGTCGTCGAGCTCGACGGCACGATCCGCGCGTTCGCGATCGGCAACCAGCGCACCGCCAACGTGTGGGCGCTGTTCGTCGAGCAAGGCCACGAACGCCACGGTTTCGGCCGCCGCTTGCACGACACGATGATGGCGTGGTTCTGGACCGAGGGCGTGCCGCGTGTGTGGCTCAGCACCGGCGCCGGCACGCGCGCCGAGGGCTTCTATCGCGCCGCGGGATGGCGCGACGCCGGCCTCACTGCCCACGGCGAGCTGCGCTTCGAGATGGAGCGGCCCGGCAGCGCGCCCACATGACCCCGCTGATCGGCGTCGATTTCTCCAGCCGACCCACGACGCGCAAACCGATCCTCGTGGCGCGCGGCGTGTGCGAGGGCGGCGGCGAGCGTGTCAGGCTCGACGGCTTCGAACGCTTCACGCGCTGGAGACCTTCGGCGCCTGGCTGCAGGGCGAGCCGAGCTGGGTCGGCGGCTTCGATCTGCCGTTCGGGCTGCCGCGTGAACTGGTCGAGCAGCTCGGCTGGCCGCGCGAGTGGCGCGCCTGCGTCGAACACTACGCGGCACTGCCGCGTGCCCAGGTGCGCGACACCTTCGCCGCGTTCTGCGCACGCGCGGCCCGCCGGAGCCAAGTTCGCGCACCGCGCATGCGATCGCCCGGCCGGCTCGAGCCCTTCGATGAAGTGGGTCAATCCGCCGGTGGCCTACATGCTGCACGCCGGCGTGCCGCTGCTGCTGGCGGCGCAGGCGTCGCTGCCGGCGCATGCGCACGTCGGCGACCCGCAGCGCGTGGCACTGGAGGCGTATCCGGGCTTGCTGGCGCGCGAGGTCGCGGGCCCACGTTCGTACAAGAGCGACGAGCGCGCCAAACACACCGATGATCGCCTGTGGGCGCGCATCGCGATCATCGATGCGTTGTGCGAAGGGCGCACGCGCCTGCAGCTCAAGCTTGCGTTGAGCGATGCACAGCGCGACACGCTGCTCGACGATGGCAGCGGCGATGCGCTCGACGCCGTGTTGTGCCTGGTGCAGGCGGCATGGGCGGCCAGCCGCGCGGACCACGGCGTGCCGGCGTCGGTCGATCCGCTCGAAGGGTGGATCGTCAGTGCCTGAGGCTGACGCCGACGCGTGGTTCCGGCGGCGCGGCTGGACGTCGTTCGAATTCCAGCGCGAGGTGTGGGCGGCGATGGCGGCCGGGCGCAGCGGGCTGCTGCATGCCACCACCGGCAGCGGCAAGACCTATGCGGTGTGGATGGGTGCGCTCGGCCGCGATGTCGAAGTGGACAGAGCCCGCCCCCGCTTGGAAGGGGCGGGTCGGCGTGGGGGAGCCCAAGATTCGGTGGCGTCGGCCAGTGGACCGAAGGTGCTCTGGTTGACGCCGATGCGCGCGCTCGCGGCAGACACGCGGCGCGCGCTGGAGCTGCCGCTGCCGGAACTGGCACCGACCTGGAGCGTGGGTCTGCGCACCGGCGACACCCCGCCCGGCGAGCGGGCGCAGCAGGATCGCAAGCTGCCGACGGCTTTGGTCACCACGCCCGAGTCGTTCACGCTGATGCTGACACGCGCCGATGCGCACGAGCGGCTGGCGGGCGTGCACACGCTGATCGTCGACGAGTGGCACGAGATGGTCGGCAACAAGCGCGGCGTGCAGGTGCAGCTCGCGCTGGCGCGCCTGCGGCGCTGGAATCCGCAGCTCGTGGTCTGGGGCCTGTCGGCCACGCTCGGCAATCTCGACGAGGCGATGCAGATCCTGCTCGGCCACCCGGGCGGCGTGCTGGTGCGTGGCCGCATCGACAAGCCGTTGCTGGTCGACACGCTGCTGCCCAAGGAGCCCGGGCGCTTCTCGTGGGCCGGCCATCTCGGCGCGCAGATGGAGCAACCGGTGGTGCGCGAGATCGAACGCAGCAGCACCACGCTGGTGTTCACCAACGTGCGCTCGCAGGCCGAGATCTGGTACCAGATGCTGCTCGCCGCGCGGCCCGAGTGGGCCGGACAGATCGCGTTGCACCACGGCTCGCTCGACAAGGAGGCCCGCGCCTGGGTCGAGCAGGGCCTGAAGGACGGCACTTTGAAGGCGGTGGTGGCCACCTCGTCGCTCGACCTCGGCGTGGACTTCCTGCCGGTGGAACGGGTGCTGCAGATCGGCTCGGCCAAGGGCGTGGCGCGCCTGCTGCAACGCGCCGGCCGCTCCGGCCACCAGCCGGGTCGCGCCAGCCGCGTGACGCTGGTGCCGACGAACACGCTGGAGCTGGTCGAAGCTGCGGCCGCGCGCCGCGCTGCGGCCGCGGGGCAGGTGGAAAGGCGGTTCGCCCCCGACAAGCCGCTCGACGTGCTGGTGCAGCACCTGGTCAGCATCGCGCTCGGCGGCGGCTTTCGTGCCGACGAGCTCTTTGCCGAAGTGCGCACCGCGTACAGCTACCGCGAGCTCGCCTGGGCGGAGTTCGCACTGGGCGCTCGACTTCGTGGTGCACGGCGGCTCGAGCCTGAAGGCCTACCCTGAATACCACCGCGTCGTCGCCGATGCCGATGGCGTGTACCGCGTGCCCGACCGCGGCATCGCGCTGCGCCACCGGCTGCAGGTGGGCACGATCGTCAGCGACTCGTCGATGCTGGTGAAGTGGCTCGGCGGCGGCACGCATCGGGCAGATCGAAGAAGGCTTCATCGCGCGGCTGCGCAAGGGCGACCACTTCGTGTTCGCCGGCCGCCTGCTCGAATACGTGCGCACGCAGGACATGGCCGCCTACGTGCGCCGCGCCACGCAAAAGAGCGGCATCGTGCCCACCTGGAACGGCGGCAAGATGCCGCTGTCGAGCGAGCTGGCCGATGCCACGCTCGAGGCGCTCGAACGCGCGCGGCAAGGCGACTTCTTCGAGCCCGAGCTGCAGGCGGCGCAGCCGATGCTGCAATGCGCAGACCCGTTTGTCGAAGCTGCCCACGCCCGGCACGCTGCTGCTGGAGCAATACCGCTCGCGCGAAGGCTATCACGTCTTCCTCTACCCGTTTGCCGGCCGCTACGTGCACCTGGGGCTGGCGCAGCCTGGTGGCCTGGCGGCTGTCGCAGCGCGTCGGCCCAACACCTTCAGCATGAGCGTCAACGACTACGGTTTCGAGCTGCTCGCCGCGCGCGAGCTCGACGTGCAGCCGCTGCTCGACGCGCCGCGTGTTCGACGATGCCGATCTGCTGCACGACGTGCTGGCGAGCCTGAACAGCGGCGAGCTGGCGCAGCGGCGCTTTCGCGAGATCGCGCGGGTGTCGGGGTTGGTGTTCACCGGCTACCCCGGTGCGCCGAAGAGCACCAAACAACTGCAGGCGAGCTCGAGCCTGTTCTACGAGGTGTTCCGCAAGTACGACCCCGACAACCGGCTGCTCGGCCAGGCCGAGGCCGAAGTGCTGGCGCAGGAGCTCGACCTGCGCCGGCTGCGCGCCAGCCTGAAGCGCATGCGCGCGCAGACGATCGAGGCCGTGACGCTGCGCGCGCCGAGCCCGTTCGCGCTGGCGCTGATGGTCGAACGCTTCCGCGAACAACTGTCCACCGAGAAGCTGGCGGATCGGCTGGCACGCTTGCTCAAGGATGCCAACGCGGCGGTCGATCGCGAGCCGCCGGCGCCGGCAGGCTGAACGCGTTTCACACGCTGCACGCCGGCGCGGTGCCGGGCGGCGGCGTTCGCTGCGCGCGGCTCGCCGGTGGGCCTTGGCCCATCGCAGGGTCGACTCGCGCGCGTACGATGGGCCGATGCCCCTGTGGTCCAAGCTCTGGCGCCGTGCCAACACCGCTCGCCTGGCGACGCACCTGCTGGCACTGTGGAAGTTGTTTCGACATCCCGACACGCCGCGGCCGGCCAAGATGGTGGCATTGCTGGTGCTGGCCTACGCACTGAGCCCGATCGACCTGATCCCCGACTTCATCCCGGTGCTCGGCTGGATCGACGACCTGATCCTGTTGCCGCTGGGCATCGCATTGGCCGTCAGGATGACGCCACGCCACCTGTGGCTGGCGCGCGTCGCCGAGGCCGAACAGGGCGCCGAAGCGTTGCCGCGCCTGGTGTGGGGCGCGATCATCGTCGTCGCGCTGTGGCTGCTGGTGCTGCTGCTCGGGACCTGGGGGTTGGTCACGCTCGTGACCAGCGGCGCTTGAACGTCGTTGCAACGCTCGCGTCGCGTTGGTTGCTCGTGCTGTGCCGCAATGGAGCGATGCCGCGCTGCGAGCATCCAGACAAACCCGTGGCCGCCGCGCCGGTAAAAGAGCTTTGTCCAATTGTCGCCCGAGCGACATACACCTACACTGGCGCCCCGCAGTCGGGCCGGCAGCGCACGCTGTTCTCGCAAGGTGTGTGCGCGGCGCCTGGGGTCATCGATCTGACCAACAGACCGGTGCGTGTGACTCACATTGCTGGAGGAGACTCAATGAAAGCATTTCGATTCGGCGCATCGTTCGCGGTGGCCGCGCTGCTCGCGTGGTGCGGCACGGCGTCGGTGGCGCAAACGCAGGTGAAGCTGGAGAAGGTGGTGAGCGGCATCAACACGCCGCTGGCCATGGTGCAGCCGCCGGGCGACCCACGCATGTTCATCGTCGAGCAGAACGGCCGCATCAAGATCCTCGAGGGCGGCAAGCTGCGCGACACGCCGTTCCTCGACGTGCGCAGCAAGATCAAGGCGCTGTTCCACGACTTCGACGAGCGCGGCCTGCTCGGCCTGGCGTTCCACCCGAAGTTCAAGGACAACGGCAAGTTCTACGTTTCCTACAGCGCGCACCTCGACTACGGCGCCGACCTCGGCCAGATGCTGTGGTACGACCACAGCAACGTGGTCGAGGAGTACACGGTGCTGGCGGGCGACAAGAACGCGGCCGACCCGAGCAGCGCGCGGCGCATCCTGTCGCACCGCGTGGCCGCAGTTCAATCACAACGGCCACTGGATCGGCTTCGGTCCCGACGGCATGCTGTACGTGTCGATGGGCGACGGCGGCTATGCCAACGACTGGGGCATCGGCCACAACGTGACGATCGGCAATGGCCAGGACACGACCACCAACCTGGGCAAGATCCTGCGCATCGACCCCGACAAGCGCACCGGCAACAAGCCCTACGGCATCCCGTCGGACAATCCGTGGCCGAACACGCGCGGCACCAATCCGGAGATCTGGGCCTGGGGTCTGCGCAACCCGTGGCGCTGCTCGTTCGACATGGGCAGCCAGACGCCCGAGCTGTACTGCGGCGACGTGCAACAGAACAGCTACGAGGCGATCAAGCTGATCGGCAAGGGCCAGAACATGGGCTGGCGCCGTGTTGAAGGGATGATGCGTTGCTTCGACTACCAGAAGCCCGACGACCACCCGGCCAACTGCGACAAGAGCGGCATCACGCCGGCGATCATCGAGTACAACAACTGCACCGCCAAGCCGCAAGGCTGCAAGGGCATCTCGGTGACGGGCGGCTACGTGTATCGCGGCGCCAACGCGGCGTGGCGCGGCAAGTACTTCTTCGGCGACTGGAGCAAGGGCTTCGCCGAGATGGACGGCCAGCTCTTCGTCGGCACCAAGGGCAGCGACGGCAAGTGGACGATGGACAACGTGACCGTCACCAACATGCCGGGCAAGCTGCCCTACGTGCTGGCCTTCGCGCAGGACGCGGCCGGCGAGGTCTATGTGCTGACCTCGATCACCACCGGCCCCAACGGCTCGCTGGACACGATCTACAAGATCGTTCCGTAGCCGCGGGAATACGCGTCGCCATCGGGGCGTTTCAGCCGCCCCGGTGGCGCGTTTGTTTGGGCCTGGGCACACTGGGCCTGCATACCGTTTAGCAGGAGTCGTGCATGCGTTGCAGTTTGCGCGTGGCGTGCGTGGGGTTCGCCGTGGTGGCCTCGCTGTGCGCCGGCGGATCGGTGTGGGCGCAAGCGGCCTCGGCGGCCGCAGGAGCCGGCGCCCAAGTTCGACAACGCCTACCTCGCCAACAAGAAGAACATCGAGGTCGGCAAGGACGTGTGGGATCAGCAGTGCCGCCATTGCCATGGCAAGTCGGCGTATCCGGGCAAGGCGCCCAAGCTCAATCCGGGCCAGTACACGCCCGACTTCGTGTACGACCGGGTGACCTACGGCTTCGGCAAGATGCCGGCCTGGAAAGACGTGTTCTCGATCGACCAGCGCAAGGCCGTCACGGCCTACATCAAGAGCGACGACTTTTCGCCCTGAGCTGGCGGCGATCGGGCACCCGCGCCGCGCTAAGCTCGCACGCCGAATCAGGCACGACGGAGCGCACCATGCTGCGATGGCTCAACTTCGTGCTGGCGTTGGCGATGCTCGCCTTTGCCGCCGTGCAGTACAACGACCCCGACTGGTGGCTCTGGGTCGTGTACTACGTCGTGCCCGCGTTCTGGGCGCTGGTCGCGGCCTTCAGGCACCGGCTGCTGCAGCGCATGCAGTGGCTCGGCGCGTTGTGGGCCAGCGTGGCCGGTTGGGCCGGCCTGGTCTATTGGTACTGGCCGTCGATGCCGTACTTCTGGCGCAAGGACGTGTGGTGGCAGGAGGAGACCGCGCGCGAGGGCATGGGCCTGATGATCGCGCTCGGCGTGCTGCTGGTCGCGCTGTTCACCGCCTACCGCAAGCGATAGGCGTCAGAACGCGGCGCGCAGCTCGATGCGGGCGCGGCGGCCCTGTGCCGGGAAGCCGACGAACTGCTCGTAGTTCTTGTCGAACACGTTGTCCAGCGCGAACAGCACGCGCGCCGGCCCGTACCTGAACGTGTAGCCGGCGTCGAACACCGTGAAGCCGGACATCTGGATGTCGCCGGTGGGGTTCGAGCGGTCGAGAAAGTCGCTGCTGTAGCGCACGGCGCCGAACACGGTGTTGCGCTCGTCGAAATCGAACCAGGTCGACACGTTGGCTTGCCGCTCGGGCCGGTTGCGCAGCGGCTGTCGGCCGTCGCGCTCTTCGATCTTGAGCAGCGTGGCATTGGCCTGCACGCGCCACTGCGGCATCAGCTGAAAACGCAGCTCCGGCTCGATGCCCTGGACCACGACCTTGCCGCGGTTGATGTTGGTGAACGTGGTGGCGTCGAAGTCGACCAGGTCTTCGTACTCGGTGCGGAACACGCTCACCTGCACCTGCGAGCCGCTGCCGTCGAGCTTGTGCGCCAGCGCCAGCTCGATGTTCTTGCTGCGCTCGGGTCGCAGGTCGGGGTTGCCGCCGATCGGGAAGCCGAGCGCGAAGAAGCTGGGCGGCTTGAAGCCCTCGTTGTAGTTGGCCTTCAGCGTGGTGGCGCCATTGGGCAGGTCCCACACCAGCCCGAGGTGGGGCGTGGTCTCGCTGTCGAGGCCTTCGACGTCGTCGTAGCGCAGGCCCACCTGCACGGCCAGCTCGGGCAGCAGGCGCACGCGCCCCTCGACGAACGCCGACGTGGTCTTGCGGTCGAGCTGGAAGGAGAAGGTCTGCGGGCTGCCGGCGAACAGGAAGTCGCCCACGCTGGTGAGACTGCCTTCTTCTTTTTGGTACTCCAGCCCGACCACGATGCTGGCGCGATCGTTGTAGTCGTGCGTGGCGCTGAGCGTGGCGTTGCTGCGCTGGAAGTCGGTGTCGCTGATGAAGGCCGGCACCGGGAAGCGCACGCCGGCGTCGACCGCGGCGTTGTCGGCGCGCTCCTGGCGGTCGTAGCGCGACAGCACGGCGTCGACGCGGACCGTGCGCGCGTCGCCATAGCTGAAGCGGCCGCCGAACAGGCTGTCGGTCGAGTCGCGCAGTGTCTTGGCGCGGTTCACGGCGAGCCGCGGGCCCGCCGCTGTCGTCGGGAAAGGCTTCGCTGTTGCGCTCGATGTGACTGCCGAACAACTCGGCGCTCAGCTTGTCGATCGGCGTGAATCGCACCGAGCCGGTGACGGTGTTCAAGCGCAGTTTGGAATCGGCCTCCGAGCTGCCTTCTTCGCTGCGGCCGGCGCCGACCTGCGCCTGCACGCTGTCGGAACCGAACGCCACCGAGCCGCCGATCTTGCGGTGGTCGTCACCGCCGGCGGCGATGTAGCCGCTGCCGCCGACGCCCGCCGCGACGGCGCGTTTGGTGATGATGTGCACCACGCCGGCCAGCGCCTCGCCGCCGTACACCGCCGAAGCCGGGCCGCGCAGCACCTCGATGCGCTCGACCTGGCTGACGTCGATCGCCGACAGGTCGAACGCGCTGCCGCGCGTGGTGGTGGGATCGTTGAGCTTGACGCCGTCGAGCAGGATCAGCAGGTGGCTGTTCTCGGCGCCGCGCATGTACAGCGACACGAAGCTGCCCGACTGCCCGGCCTGGTCGACATAGGCGCCGGGGATGCGCGCCAGCAGGTCCTCGACGCGCGCGGCGTGGCTGGCCTCGATCTCGGCGCGGTCGATGATGGTGACGTTTTGCGCCAGCCCGGCCGCCGACAGCGGCAGCCGCGTGCCGGTCACCACCACGGTGGGCGTGCCGGGGCTTTGCGCCTGCGCGGCGGCCAGCGGCAGCGCGGCGCAGATCGCGGCGAGCGCGCGGGCCGTGAAACGCGCAGGCAGGCGGGCGCGAAGGGGAGCGGGGGTGGGCATCGGCGTCTCCTCGTTGGCTGCCGGCGACAGCGGCCGGCGCCCGATTTCTTTCGCATCGGGGAGTGCGCACTGTAGTGAACCGAGGCGCCACCGTTCCTATGGTTTGTGCCCAAGCAACACCACAAACGGGTGAGGGTGTGTTGCCAAAATGAACAGACAGTGTAGAGTATCAAACATACTGTAGAGATATATACAAGATCACGCCCATGTCCTGGCAATTGCTGGTGCTGTCGCTGCCGACCGAGAACGCCACGGCGCGCATGCGCGCCTGGCGCGCGCTGAAGGCCTCGGGCGCCGCGGTGCTGCGCGACGGCGTGTACCTGATGCCGGCGGCCGATGGCCATGCCCAATCGCTGCAGGCGGTGGCCGACGACGTGCGCGGCAACGGTGGCGAGGCGCAGGTGTTCGAGGCCGAGCCGCACGATGGCGCCGACTACGGCGCGCTGTTCGACCGCGGCACTGAGTTTGGCGCGCTGCTGGCCGAAATCGGTACCTGTCGCGCTGGCTTGTCCGAAGACACGGCCCAGCAGGCGTTGAAGCAAGCACGCAAGCTGCGCAAGGCCTTTGAGCAGTTGGTGGCGATCGACTTCTTTCCCGGCGAGGCACAAGCGCAGACGGCCGCAGCGCTGCAGGCGCTCGAGGCCGATGCCGCAAGCGCCACGGCGCCCGACGAGCCGCGTGCCGCAGCGCGCGCAGTACAGCGGCTCGACGTGGCGCAGTACCAAGGTCGGGTATGGGCGACGCGGCGGCGTCCGTGGGTCGATCGGCTGGCCAGTGCCTGGCTGATCCGCCGCTTCATCGACCCGCAGGCGCGTTTCCTGTGGCTCAAGTCGCCGGACGATTGCCCCAAGCGCGCGATCGGTTTCGATTTCGACGGTGCCACCTTCACGCACGCCGGCGCGATGGTCACGTTCGAAACCTTGCTGGCGAGCTTCGATCTGCAAACACCTGCGCTGCTGCGCCTGGGCGTGGTGATTCACGCGCTCGATGCGGGCGGTGTGATCCCGCCTGAAGCGGCCGGCGTCGAGCGAGTGCTCGCCGGCATGCGCGACGCGATCACCGACGACGACCAGCTCGTGCTCACCGCCGCCGGCGTGTTCGAAGGGCTGCTGGTGGCGTTCGAGAAAGAGGTCTCCACATGAGCACGAACACGGCCGCGGCAGCCGGCATCGCGGCTGATGGCCCGCCTGCAGCGGTGAGTTTCTGGGACGCGTTTCGCTTCTGGCTCAAGCTCGGCTTCATCAGCTTCGGCGGGCCGGCCGGGCAGATCGCGATCATGCACGCCGAGCTGGTCGAGCGCCGGCGCTGGATCAGCGAGAAGCGCTTCCTGCATGCGCTGAACTACTGCATGCTGCTGCCCGGCCCCGAGGCGCAGCAGCTCGCCACCTACATCGGCTGGCTGATGCACCGCACCTGGGGCGGCATCGTCGCCGGCGGCGCTGTTCGTGCTGCCGTCGCTGTTCATCCTGATCGCGCTGTCGTGGATCTACCTGCGCTTCGGCGACGTGCCGGTGGTCGCCGGCATCTTCTACGGCATCAAGCCGGCCGTGACCGCGCTGGTGCTGCACGCGGCGCACCGCATCGGCACGCGCGCGCTGAAGAACCGCGTGGATGTGGGGCATCGCGGCGGCGGCGTTCGTCGCGATCTTCGCGTTCGACACGCCGTTCCCGGCGATCGTGCTGGCGGCCGGACTGATCGGCCACTTCGGCGCACGGCGCGCGCCGCAGGTGTTTGCGCTCGGCGGCGGACACGGCAGCGCACAGCAGAGCTATGGCGCCGGCGCTGATCGACGACGACACACCGACACCGGAGCACGCACGCTTCTCGCGCGGTCACCTGGCCAAGGTGCTGGGCGTCGGCCTGGGGCTGTGGGCTGCTCGCGATGGCGGGCGCTCGTCGCTGCGCAGGGCGTGGGAGCGCACGCTCACGCAGATGGGCTGGTTCTTCACCAAGGCCGCGCTGCTGACCTTCGGCGGCGCCTACGCGGTGCTGCCCTACGTCTACCAGGGCGCGGTCGAGCAGCAGCAATGGCTCAGCGGCGCGCAGATGATCGACGGGCTGGCGCTGGGCGAGACCACGCCGGGCCCGCTGATCATGGTGGTGGCCTTCGTCGGCTTCGTCGGCGGCTGGCTGAAGCAGGTGCTGGGGCCGGACGCGCTGTTCGCCGGCGGCGCGCTCGCGGCGACGCGTGGTCACCTTCTTCACCTTCCTGCCGTCGTTCGTGTTCATCCTGGCCGGCGGCCCGCTGGTGGAGGCCACGCACGGCAAGCTGGGCTTCACCGCGCCGCTGTCGGCGATCACCGCGCGGTGGTCGGCGTGATCCTGAACCTCGCGCTGTTCTTCGCCTACCACGTGCTGTGGCCGCAGGGCTTCGGCGGCCGCTTCGACGTGCCGTCCGCGCGTGATCGCGGTGGCGGCCGCGGTCGCGCTGTTTCGTTTCAAGGTCGGCGTGATGCCGCTGCTGGCTGCTTGTGCCGCCGCAGGCCTGGTCATTACGTTGTGGATGCCCGCGTGGCGCTGAAGGAGCTCTTGATGGACGCATTGATCCAACCGTTGCCGTTCGATGGCGCCAACCTGCACGGGCTGTCGGCCAAGCTGATCACCAGCCACCACCAGAACAACTACGGCGGCGCGGTGAAGCGGCTCAACGCCATTCGCGCGCGACTTGCCGCCACGCCCTTCGCCAGCGCGACCGGCTTCGAGCTCAACGGCCTGAAGCGCGAGGAACTCGATCGCCACCAACTCGATGGTGCTGCACGAGCTGTACTTCGGCAGCCTGGGCGGCGATGGCTCGACGATGGAGCCGGCGATGCGGCTTGCGCTGCAGGCCAACTTCGGCGGCTTCGAACAATGGCGCGACGAGTTCGTCGCGCTGGGCAAGGCCCTGGCCGGTGGCTCGGGTTGGGTGTTGCTGGTGTTCCAGCCGCGCGAAGGCACGCTGGTCAACCAGTGGGCGGCCGACCACACGCACGCGCTGGCCGGCGGCGTGCCGATCCTCGCGCTCGACATGTACGAGCACGCCTACCACATGGACTTCGGCGCGGCCGCTGCCACTTACGTCGATGCTTTCATGGGCAACATCGATTGGGCCGCGGTGTATGCGCGCTACCAGGCCGCGGTACACGCTGCGAGTGAACCGCTGGCAGCCACGCAGGACGATGTGCAAGGCGCGTTGCTGCTCGACGTGCGGCGCGCCGGCGTCTACGAACAGGCCGGCACGATGATTTCCGGCGCGCGCTGGTGCGATCCGGCCGGCGTCTCCGCGTGGGCGCGTCGAGCTGCCGGCTGATCGCGACGTGGTCGTCTATTGCGTTTACGGACACGAGGTTGGCCGCTCCACCGCGATGCGCTTGCGTTCCGCCGGCTTGAATGCGCGCTATCTGAGCGGCGGCATCGATGGCTGGCAGAAAGCCGGACGCCCCGTCGTTGCCAAGTCAGAAAGAGCAGATGAGTCGTGAGAACACCGAAGGCGGCTTGGGTGGAACGCTGTTCGATGCGTTTGCCTACGGTCCCTGACGGGGGGCGACGATGAGCACAAGCAAGCCCCCTTCACTCGCGCTGCTGTATCCGGGCGACCGCGCGATGCGCGATCGCGCCGACCCGGCCGAAAGCCGCTTCTCCGCGTTGTTCGACGCTTGCGCGGCGGCGGGCATCCGCACCGCGCCGGCGGTGTACCACGACGACTTCGCCGACGAAGTCGCGGCTCAACTGCGCGGCGTCGACGCCGTGCTGGTGTGGTGCAACCCGATCGAATCGGGCCGTCGCCGTGATCGCCTGGATGCCATGCTGCGCGGCGTCGCGGACGCGGGCGTTCTGGTCAGCGCGCATCCGGACACGATCCTGCGCATGGGCACGAAGGACGTGCTCGTCGAGACCCGCGATCTGCCATTCGGCAGCGACGTGCATCGGATCGACTCGCTGCGGCAGCTGCAGGAGGAATTGCCGCTGCGCTTGCGCGATGGTGCGCGCGTGCTCAAACAGCATCGCGGCCACAGCGGCGCAGGCGTGTGGCGAGTCGAGCTCGCCGACCGGGCTGCTGGCACCGTGCGTCTGCGCCATGCGCAGCGTGGCAGCGAGGAGATGGTGGTCTCCTTCGACACCTTGGCGCAAACGATGGCGCCGTACTTCGACGCGGGCGCCGGCGGCCACATGATCGATCAGGCCTGGCAGCCGCGGCTGGTCGATGGAATGGTGCGTGCCTACATGGTGGCCGATCGCGTGGGTGGTTTCGGGCATCAGGCCGTCAATGCGCTGTACCCAGCGCGTGGCGATCAACCGGCGCCTGCCGCCGGCCCGCGCCTCTACCACGGTGCCGACGATGCGCGCTTTCAGGATCTGAAGGCGCGGCTCGAATCGGGTTGGATCGAGCATTTGCGCGCGTGCGTCGGCGTGCCGCAGGAGCGGTTGCCGCTGCTGTGGGACATGGACTTCATCCCGGGCGAGCCGTCCATCGGACGGCACGCCGCGCTACGTGCTGTGTGAAATCAACGTCAGCAGCGTGTCGCCGTTTCCGCCGTCGTGCATCGCGCCGCTGATGGCCGCGGTCCATCGGCGCGTACAGGGTCGCGCCTGATGTTCGTCAACGTTGTCTGTCTTGCGAGGTTCACATGATGTACTCCATCGCTCCCCTGTTCTGCCGCCCCTGGACGCTCAACGGCATCCCGGCCCGCCTGATCGAGAGCCACTATGAGAACAACTATGGCAGCGCGGTGCGCCGCTTGAACGCACTGACCGGCGAGATCCACGCACTCGATCCGGCGACCACCCCGCCCGAGGCGCTGCGTCGACTCAAGCGCGACGAGTTCGCGCTGCTGAACTCCACACTGCTGCACGAGGTGTACTTCGCCAGCCTCGGTGGCGATGGGCGGGCCGTTCCAGAGTCCCTGGCCGGCACGCTGGCCCGCGATTTCGGATCGGTCGAGCGTTGGCGCGCGGAGTTCATCGCCATGGCGGAGTCGTTGTCAGGCGAATCGGGCTGGGTCGTGCTGAGCCACGTGCCACGCGACAACACACTCATCAACCACATCGCATCGGACAACAGCCAGAGCATCGTCGGAGCAACTCCGGTTCTGGCGCTGGACATGTACGAGCACGCCTATCAACTCGAGTTCGGGGCCAACGCGACCGCGTACGTCGCCGCGTTCATGCGCAACATCGATTGGTTGGCCGTGCAGGCCCGGCTCGACGATGCCATGCGGGTTGCGCCCCCCAGGCGCCTCGAACAGAAGCAGTTCGCCGACGTGCCCTCGATCACGCCCGAGGATCTCAAGCACATGCTCGACGCCGGCGCACCGGTGCAGGTGATCGACACCCGGCCCAGGCACTACGCCGCCCGCGCGCACGAAATGATGAGCGGAGCGGTCTGGCGCGACCCGGAGCGCGTGGACGAATGGATCGGCGAGCTGTCGAAGGAGAAACCCGTGGTGACGTTCTGCGTGTACGGCTTTCACATTGGATGTGAGACTGCCGCGACGCTGCGCAAGGCAGGGTTCGATGCGAAGTACATGACCGGCGGGCACTTCGCGTGGAAAGCCATCGACGGCCCGACCAAGCTGTTCGAGTGACGGGTCATCGCACCTTCACCCAGCGCAGCTCGATCGTGTCGTTGGGCCACATCGTGGCCGACACGTTGTTCTTCATCGCCCAGTTGAGGTGGCGGCGGTACAGCGGGATGTAGGCCACGTCGTCGTGCAGGATGCGCAGTGCCACGCCCACGCGCGCGCGGCGCTTGGTGAGATCGGGCTCGGTGCGCACGCTGTCGATCAACACGTCGAGCTTGGGGTTGCTGTAGCGGCCGGCGTTGAAGGTGCCCAGGCCGCTGGAGTCGAAGGTGCGGAACAAGCCGTTCAGCGTGGTCCACGGGTCGGGCGCTGCGGTCCAGCCATATTCGACGAAGCTGGCGTTGGCCGTGCTCAGGCGCGGGAAGAAGGTGTTGGTCGGCGAGCTGCGCACCTGCACGCGGATGCCCACCTGCGTCAGCATGGCCGCGGCCGCCTGGCACACCGCTTCGCGGTAGCCGACGTTGACGCAATCGAGCGTGACGCCGAACCCGTTCGGGTAGCCCGCTTCGGCGAGCAGAGCCTTCGCGCGCGCCGGGTCGTAGGGGATGCGCTTGTCGAGATCCTTGTCGTAGCCGTCGACGCGCGGCGACACCAGGCTGCCGGTGGCCGAGGCCTGGCCGCGCAGCACCTTCTGGATGATCAGGTCCATGTTCAAGGCGTGTGCCACCGCCTTGCGCACGCGGATGTCCTTGAACGGGTTCTTGTCCTTCACGTCGCCGTACAGCAGCTCGTCGCGCGCCTGGTCGAAGGTGAAGTACTGCGTGCCGATGTCGGCGGTGGTGGTGATCTGCAGCTTGCCGTCGGTCCGCAGTCGCTGCACGTCCTGGAACGGCGGGTCGAGCACCATGTCGACCTCGCCCGAGGTCAGCGCGGCCAGCCGGGTCGCGTCGGAACGGATGCTGGTGAAGATCACCTGCTCGACGTTGCCGTTGCGCCTGTCGCCCTTGCCCCACCACGCCTCGTGGCGCTTGAGCACGGTGCGCACGTCGGGCTCGTAGCGCTCGAGCTTGTACGGCCCGGTGCCCATCGCGTTGCGCACCGTGAAGGTCTCCTGCTTGCCGTTGAAGTCCTGCGCCTTCTCCACGCCGTGCTGCTGGCACCAGGCCTTGCTCATCATCGCCACCAGCTGCAGCTTCTCGGGCCACACCGCGTCGGGTGCGCTGAGCTGGAACTCGATCGTCTGCGCATCGATCTTCTTCACCGCCGCCATGCCGCGCAGCGCGAACGAACGTTGCGACGTGGGGCCCAGCGTGCGCTCGATCGAGAACACCGCGTCGTCGGCGGTGAAGGTCGAGCCGTCGTGGAACTTCACGCCGCTGCGCAGCTTGAAGCGCCACGCGGTGGGGCTCACCATCTGCCACGACTCGGCCAGCCCCGGCTCGAGCCCGAACTGCTCGTCGCGCGAGACCAGGCTGTCGTAGACCTGGAACGCCACGCGCGAGTGGTACAGCAAGGCCAGCGCGTGCGGATCCATCGTCTGCGGATCGAACGCGCTGGCGATGCGCAGCGTGTTGGCGTGCACGGCGCCGGCAAGGCCTGCAGCCGCTGCGATGAGCAAGACGGCGCAGCGGCGTGCGATGACGACAAGGCTCATGACGAAGCGGTGGTGGCGCGGATGCGTTCGATCATAGCCACCACCGCTGGATGTGACCGGGCTTGCGCCCCGGTCGCCGGCTCAAGCGCCGAACGACAGCGCGCCGGTCGGCAGCGAGTTGCCGAGGGCCGACGACAGCGCCGTCCAGTGCATCGTCTCGTCGGCGGCCAGGCGCGCGGCCACCTGGCCCAGCTTGCTTTCCTTGAACGCGGGGATCACGCCGAGGTAGGCATTGGTTGCGCCGAGTTCCAGCTTGGCGGCCAGTGTCAGCACGTCGGCTTGGTTCTTCAGCGACGCCGCATTGAGCGCCTTGGCGTAGTCGTCGAGCGACTTCTCGGCCACCGGCTTGCCGCCCATCTTCTGGATGGTGGCGATCAACGCGTCGCGATGGCCCTTGTGGTGCGATTGGAACAGCACCGCCACGTCGAGCACGGGCTTTTGCAGCAGGCCGCTGGCGGCGCCGAGCTGGTAGGCGTTGATCGCTTCATGCTCCAGGCCGAGCGCGATGTTGAGGATGTCGACGTCCTTGCCCATGTCGGCTTGCGCATGTGCCGCACCGGTGGCGGTGCCGGCCAGCGCGGCGATCGCAGCGGCGGACAGGGTCATCTGGCCCGAGCGGGCGAGGAAGAAACGGCGTTGTTGGATCATGAGGCTCTCCAGTGGGGTTCCGACGGGGTGTCGTGGTTCGGTCACGGGCGCTGTTACGCCATCGGCGCGTCAATGGATGCGGCGCCGCGAGCGCGGTATCGTGTGCACATGCCCAAGAAGCCCGGGGTCGCGATGACCCACGTGATCCGCAACACCGTGCTGTCGGCGCGCGATCTGCTGGCCACCGCGGGTCCGTTCATCGTGCTCGCGCTGCTGCTGCTGATCGGCGCGTACTGGCTGCTCGACCCCGCGCCGCCGCGCCGCCTGGTGATGGCCACCGGCACCGAGCGCGGTGCCTATGCCGAGTTCGGCGCACAGTACGCCAAGCTGCTGGCGCGTGAAGGCATCAAGGTCGAGTTGCGCCACACGCAGGGCAGCGTCGACAACCTCGCGCAGCTGCGCGATCCGAACTCCGGTGTCGACGTGGCGTTCGTGCAAGGCGGCGTCGAAGCGCCGAAGGAGGGCGACGATGCGGCCAGCGAAGACCTGCGCTCGCTCGGCTCGCTGTTCTACGAACCGGTGTGGCTGTTCTACCGCGAAGACTCAGCGCGCCGGCTGCTCAAGCAGCCCACGCTGACCAGCCTGTCGCAGCTGCCGGGTTGGCGCATCAACGGCGACACCGAAGGCAGCGGCGTGCGCGCGATGGTCAACCAATTGCTCGAGGCCAATGCAGTCGACCCGCGCGGCTTGACGCTGCTGAATCAACCCACCACGCCCGCCGTGGTGTCGTTCCTCGAGGGACAGATCGATGCGATCGTGTTCGTCTCGGCGCCCGAGTCGCTGATGGTGCAGATGCTGCTGCGCACGCCCGGCGTCAAGCTGTTCGACTTTGCGCAGGCCGAGGCGTATTCGCGCCGCTTCTCTCACCTGAGCCCGGTCACGCTGCCGCGCGGCATCGTCGATCTGGCCAACGACCAGCCGCCGCAAGACGTGCGCCTGGTCGCACCCACCGCGATGATGGTGGCGCGAGAAGACACGCACCCCGCGCTGCTGCAGCTGCTGGTGCAGGCGGCGGCGCAGATCCACGGCGGCGCGGGTTGGTTTCGCCACAAGGGCGACTTTCCCAACACGCGCAACATGTCGCTGCCGCTCGCCAGCGAGGCTGCGCGCTTCTACCGCGACGGGCTGCCGTGGCTGCAGCGCTACTACATGCCGTTCTGGCTCGCCAACGTGGTCGACCGCATGTGGGTGGTGCTGATCTCGATCATCGCGGTGTTGATCCCGCTGTCGCGCATCGTGCCGCCGCTGTACCAGTTTCGCGTGCGCTCGCGCGTGTTCCGCTGGTATGGCCAACTGCGCGCGCTCGAGGAGGCGGTGGGCAAACGGCCGGCCGACGAACTGCACCAGGAGCTCGACGAGATCGAACGGCGCGTCGGGCTGGTGCGCGTGCCGCTGTCGTATGCCGATGAGCTGTACTCGCTGCGCAGCCACATCGCGATGGTGCGCGGGCGCCTCGGCACGGCGCCCTAGCGGCGCAAGGCTGCGCACAAAGCAAAAGAGGGCAGGGTTGAACCCTGCCCTCGCACACCGGTTGCAAAAACCGGGGATTACTTCTTCTCTTCCTTCTTCATTTCTTTCTTGGCCGGGGCCTTGTCGCCCTGCTTCGGCGCGCTGGCCTTGCCGGCCGGCGCGCTGGCCGCCTTCATCGGGGCACCGCCGGCGTGCGACGCGGCCATCGCAGGCACAGCCAGGGCGGCCGCCGCAGCAAACACAACGGATCCAATCAGCTTGGTCATGAGGGTCACTTTCGTTGTAGGACAGAGGACTTCTTCAGGCCGGTCGATCAAAGGGCCGCACAGAGCGGCCCTTCGTTTCGATGGACCTGGGCAGTTTACGCACCAGCGTGCCAATGGTTGACACCCATGTCAGGTGGACGCAACGCCGGCGGTCACCTGCGTGACGGGCGCACGGGCGCCGGTCGCCCGCCGAAACCGGGGTGAATCCAGGGCCGGCTCGGCGACGTAGCTAGCATCGCCCCTTCGGCCGTTCAGGCCGCGAGTGAATCTGTTTCGTGTCGATGCAATCGTTTCCTGTCGTGTGCGCGTGGCGTGCCTCGTGCTCGGCGCGGGTTTCGCGCGGGCCGAGCCCTATGTGCCGAGCTCCGACAGCCAGGTGGTCGAGCGCTTGCCGCTGCGCGCCGGCGATCCCGCCGCGCGCGAGTTGGCGGCGTTGCGCGCGTCGTGGCGCCGCGATCCGGCCAACGTCGATGGCGGCCGTGGCGCTGGCCATGGCCTACATCGACCAGGCCGGCGCCGAGGGCGACCCGCGCTACGTGAGTTACGCGCAATCGACCTTGCAACGCTGGTGGAACCTGCCCGAGCCGCCGGCGGCGGTGCGCACGGTGCGCGCGATCGTGCTGCAGTACGACCACCGCTTCGACGAGGCGCTGGCCGATCTGGCGGCCGCCGTGCGGGCCGACCCGGACGACGCGTTGGCTTGGTCGTGGTCCACCGCGATCCACCTGGTGCGCGGCAACCTCGACGGCGCGCGCCAGATGCCTGCGCGGCCGCGCTGGCGCCGACTTGGCGCCCGATCTGGTGGGCGCCGCCTGCCGCGCGCAGATCGATGCGCTGACCGGCCGCGCGGCGCAAGGCGCCACGTCGTTGCGCGCGGCGCTGCGGTCGCACAACGACGCCGATCCCGCGCTGCGCCTTTGGGCGCTGACGCGCCTGGCCGAAACCGAAGAACGCGCCGGCCACGCCGCAGCGGCCGAAGCCGCGTACCGCGACGCGCTCGCGCTGCAGCGGCCCGACGTGTACCTGCAGGCGGCCTACGCCGACTTCCTGCTCGACCACGGCCGCGCGGGCGAGGTGCTCACGCTGCTCAAGGACCAGTCGCGTGCCGACGTGCTGCTGCTGCGCCTGGCCATCGCCGCCAAGACTGACCAAGGACGCGCGGCGCGACACGTTCGCGCGCGAGATGGCGGCGCGCTTCGACGCGGCGCGCGCACGCGGCGACACCAGCCACGAGAAGGAAGAGGCGCGCTTCGCGCTCGCGGTGCAGGGCCAGGCCGAACGCGCGCTGCAGCTGGCGCTGGCCAACTACCGCAAACAACGCGAAGTGGCCGATGCACGCATCGTGCTCGAGGCGGCATGGGCCGCGCGCCAGCGCGCGGCGGCCGAACCGGTGCTGCAGTGGATGGCGGCCACCGGCGTCGAGAGTCCGGCGCTGCATGCGCTGGCCGACAAGCTGAAAGAGATGCGATGACGCGCGGCTGGCGTGGCGTCATCGGCTGGGTGTGCCTGCTGTGGGCGCTGGCCGCGCACGCGCACAAACCATCCGACAGCTACCTCACGATCACCCAGGTCGGCGCGACGGCTTCAGCGGCCGCTGGGACATCGCGCTGCGCGACCTCGATTTCGCGCTCGGGCTCGATGCCGACGGCGACGGCGCGATCACCTGGGGCGAGGTGCGCGCCAAACACGCCGACATCGCGGCCTATGCCGGCGCGCGGCTGCGCTTGAGCGCCGGCGAGCAGAACTGCCGCGTCGTCGGTCGGCGCGCAGATGCTGGAGAACCACACCGACGGCACGTATTCGGTGCTGCCGCTGGCCATCGGCTGCGGCGCATCGGCCACGCAGCTCAGCGTGGGCTACACGCTGTTCGCCGACCTCGACCCGCAGCACCGCGGCCTGTTGAACCTGCGCGCGCAGGGCGTGGCGCGCACCGCCGTGCTCGATCCGCAGGCGCCGCCGCAACGGTTCGATCTCGCCAAGGCCAATCGCTGGGCGCAGTTGGCCGACTACCTGCGCGAAGGCGTGTGGCACATCTGGATCGGCTTCGACCACATCCTGTTCCTGCTGTCGCTGCTGCTGCCCGCCGTGCTGGTCTGGCGCGCGCCGCGCTGGCAGCCGGTGGACGACTTCCGCACCGCCTTCTGGGACGTGTTCCGCATCGTCACCTCGTTCACCGTGGCGCACTCGATCACGCTGTCGCTGGCGGCGCTGCACGTGATCTCGCTGCCGTCGCGGCTGGTGGAATCGGCGATCGCGGCCTCGGTGGTGGTGGCCGCACTGAACAACCTGAAGCCGCTGGTGCAGGGCCGCCGCTGGGTGGTGGCGTTCGGCTTCGGCCTGGTCCACGGCTTCGGGTTTGCCACCGTGCTGGCCGAACTCGGCCTGCCGAGCGATGCGCTGGTGCTCGCGCTGGTGGGGTTCAACCTCGGCGTGGAGCTGGGGCAACTGGCGATCGTGCTGCTGTTCCTGCCGCTGGCGTACAGCCTGCGGCGCAGCCAACTCTACCGTCGCACGTTGATGGTCGGCGGCTCGGTGTTGATCGCGCTCGTCGCGGCGGTCTGGTTCGTCGAGCGCGCGTTCGACCTGTCGTTGCTGTCCGCCTGAGGCGTCGACCCCGGTCGATCGTCTTGAATCTCGAAGGTCAGCGTCACGAAGCGGCTTTCCCAGGTGTCGGGCTCACGCTCGCTCAGGCGCAGCTCGGTGCCGCGCAGCACCCAACGCCCGGCCAACGGCGCGGGGAAACGCACGCGGCCTTCGGCATCGGTTTTGCGCCAGAGGCCGAGTGCGACGCGATCGCCGCGCAACTCGACGGGAAAGTCCGCCAGCGGCTGCCCGTTGCGCAGCACGCGAAACACCATCGGCTCGCCGCGTCGCGGCGTGCGCTGCGGGGACTCGAGCAACACGTCCATCGCCATGTTCACCGGCGTGGCGGCGCTCGGCCCCGGATTGATCTCGATGCGCGCATGTTTGGTGTAGCGCTCTTTCCATTTGACGCCGCGCGCGCGCATCTGGGCCCACGCGTCGCGCACCGCCGCGGGAGCCTGGATCTCCTTGAAGTACAGCGCGATCTTGTCGTCGGCCAGTTCGACGTCGAACGACGCGGTCTGCGCCCAGCAGCTCAGCGGCAGGCCGCGTTCGGCGCGCACGCGCACGTTGAGCGCGGTCGGCGCATCGGCCGTGCGCTGCAGCGCGATCGGTGCGCTGCCCGGTTCATGTCGGCAGCCGCTGTAGACCAGGTGCTTGATGTCGATGCCGCTCTCTTGCACCGGAAACTGGTTGCCGGTGCCCAGTGCCAGTGCGACGCCGCCGCCGGTGCCGGTGGGCAGGGGCGCGAACCAGGTGTCGTGGGCGAGCGCGCTGTGCGCAGCCGCGGCGAGCGCCACGGCCGCGACCTTCGAGGGCAGGCGGTGCTTCATCCCGCCCGTTACGCACGCGGGCGGTCGGTGGATGCGCCGGTCAGAAGCGCACTTGCAGGCTCAGGCGCGCCGTGCGCGGCTCGGCCGGGTGCACGTGCCGGTCGGCCACCGGCGCCGCCTCGCCGGGCAGCTGGGATTCGTAGAAGTACTGGATGTCGTTGACCTCGCGGTCGAACAGGTTGAACACGTCGAGCGTCAGCTCGGCGTTGGAACCGAGCTGGCGGCTGACGCGCAGGTTGGTCAGCACCGAGCTGTACGAACGCACGCTGTTGTCTTCGACCAGCGCGCCGGGGCCGAGGTAGCGCATCTGCAGCGTGGCCGACCAGGGGCCGAGGTCGCGCAAGGTGGCGGCCACCGAGGCCACACGGTCGATCGCGTTGGGGATGCGGTCGCCGTTGTCGAAGCGCGCATGGGTCCACGCGAAGTCGGCGTCGAGCAGGAACCACGGCACCGGCACCCAGCGGTTGTTCCACTCCACGCCGCGCCGCTTGCTGGCCGCGCTCGGCTCGGTGGTGCCGGCGTCGCCCACGTAGACCAGCTCGGAGTCGGACTTCAGGCTCCACAGCGCGAGCGAACTCTGCAGGCCGGCGATCGCTTCGGTGCGCACGCCGACCTCGTAGCCTTTGGCTTTGACCAGCGGCGGCGTCGGGCGCCGATGCGTCGGTGGTGCCGCGTGCGTCGTTGCTGTGGAAGCCGCGGCCAGCGTTGAAGAACAACTCGGTCTTCTCGAACGGCCCGGCGATCAGGCTCAGCTTCGGCGAGGCCAGCGTGTCGCTGGCCTTGCCCGAGTTGGCCGGCGTGGCAATGCTGTCGACCTCGTTGCGCACATGGTCGGCACGAACGCCGACGATCGCACGCAGCACCGGCGTGAACTCCACGCTGGTCTGCCCGTACACGCCGGCCAGCGTCTCGCGCACGTTGTCGTCGCGCGTGGTGCTCACGATCGCGCGCGACGCGGTGTCGAACAGGCCCACGCGGATGCGGTCGTGCCGCAGCTGCAGGCCGACCTCGCTGCGCGCGTCGAGCGTGCCGAGCTTGTGCCCGAAGGCGTGGCTGGCGCGCAGGCCGACCGTCTTGCGGTCGTCGCTCTGCAGGAACTGGTCGCCGTCGGGCGTGGTGAAGTAGGTGAAGTTGGAGAACAGCTGCAGCTTGTAGCGCATGGCGTAGGCCAACACGCGCGTGAGCTGGCCGTCGACGTTGCGATGCCATTCGCCCGACAGGCTGTAGCGCGACGTGTCGCCGCCGTCGCTGGTGTCGATCGCATCGAAGCGGCCGAACGGTCGTTGGGTCCAACGTGCCGGCATCGATCAGGCGCTGCGGGATCTGGTCGGTGGAGCGCCAGTTGGCGTCGTAGCCCATGCCGGTGAGGCTCCAGCCCTGCGCCTGCGTGCCGCCGCTGTACGTGAGCACGCCGTTGTGGCGCTTGAGGTTCTCGTCCAGCGTCCACGGGCCGTCGTTGCGCATCGCTTCGAACACACCGAGCAGCGTGGTCTGGTTGGCCAGGTCGATCGAGCCGCCGAGCACGCCGCGGCGATAGCCGTTCTCGCCCAGCGTCAGCAGGCCGAACGGCGCGTCGAACTTCGTGCGGTACACGATCTCGGCCGAGCCGGCGGCGGCAAAGTCACCGTCGGACGCGAAGTACGGCCCCTTGCGGTACTCGATGCGCTGCACCAGCTCGGGAATCAGGAAGTTCAGGTCGGTGTAGCCCTGGCCGTGGCCGTGCGTGGGCATGTTCACCGGCATGCCGCCGACGAAGGTGGCGAAGTCGGTGCCGTGGTCGAGGTTGAAGCCGCGCAGGAAATACTGGTTGGCCTTGCCGTCGCCGGAGTGCTGCGTGACGATGACGCCGGGCACGAACTCCAGCACCTCGCCCGGCCGCTGCGGCGGCCGGCTCTTGAGCAGCTCGGCGCGGATCGTGCCTTGCGAGGCGGCGTCGCTCGAGCCCAGCGAGTTGTCGTAGTGGCCTTCGATCGTGACGCGCTGTTGCGCGACGGTGGTGTCGGTGGATGCGGGCGCGTTCGAGACTCTGCGCGAACGACGCGTGGGCGCACAGCGCGAGCGCCGCAGCGGCGCAAGCGGTGAGTGGATGGCGGGGCCCCATGGGCTGTCCCTCCGAGAGAATCGGTGTCGGCTGCGTGCGCGCACGCAGGCATGGGACGAATCCAGCTGCAACGGCACGCGCTGAAATGCGCGAGCCGCGACGCCGTTCGTCAGCGCGGCTGCGTCAAGCGCGCGGCGGATGCCGTGGCGGCGACACGGCGCGTGCGGTGGGCGACCATGGATCGGTCGCCGCCCACACATGGCGCAGGCCGCGCGGCGCGGCCGACAGCGCGCCATGGGCGCGCGGCGCCGGCGCACTCACGAAGGCAGCGAGCGCTGCGCCGTGCGCGTCGCTGCCGAGCACCGACACATCGTCGAGCGCATGTTGGTGCGCCTCGCCGGCCCCGTGGGCCAGCGCGTGCATGTCGCGCGTGACCGCTCGTTCGCCCGCATGGCGCCACAGCAGCATCGGCTTGGCATCGATCTCGAGCGCGCCGTGCCGATGCCCCAGGCCGCGCAGCGCAGCCGTGCCGACCGCGAACGCCTGGGCGCACAGCGCCAGCGCAAGCCATGCCGCCAGCCATCGCATCAGCGACTCGGCGGTGGTGGTTGCGTGGCGCGTGGCCTTCATGGGTGTGTGGGAGTCGCTCGTCGGGTCGCCAGGTCGGCGGCCTCGACGTGGATACGCAGCATAGCCACGGCCGGATGCTCGCATCGCCGACCTCGCGAAAGGGAGTGCAGGCGAGCCTGCGGGCCGCTGCGTCGCGCTCACGCCTTCACGCGATCGACGAGGGACACACCAACCTCGATGCGTGAACCGATGCCCCTGGCTGCCGAAGCCAGGGGCATCTTGGCGAGAACCGTCGCGACCGGATCAGGTGCCGGTCCAGGTGAAGTTGGGCAGCTCCGTCAGCTGGGTGCCGATCTGGATCGTGATCAGCCGGTGCGACTTCAGCTCGATCAGCGCAGGGTCGTCGTCCCACCGCGTGACCACGCCGTTGTCGGTGACGTAGAAGACGATCGGCATCCCGGTGATGCCACCCACGTTGTCGCGCTGCAGCGGCTGGCCCCAGATGTTGAACCAGTTGCCCAGGGTGGCGGTGAACGGCGCCGCACCCTCGATGTGCATGCGGCCGCCCGCGTCGTGGTTGTGGAGCTGATAGAGGCAGCCGCCCGTGGTCGCCGTGGCGAACACCCGTCCGATGTTGTTGGGCACCGCCAGCAGCTGGCCGTTGAGCACGACGGCCAGGTGCGTGTGGATGTGGATCGTCTGCGGCACCGAGGGGAAGCACGACAGGCCGTCGACCGGGCTGCCCTTGCCGCCGTTGGCGGTGCTGTTGTTGCCCCAGAAATCGATGCCCACCGGGGCGGCCGTGCCGCTGATGTCCAGCGGTGGCTGCGCCATCGGAGGGATCGGCGGGGGTGGCGGCGGAGGAGGTGGCGGCGGTGGCGTGGGGACCGGCGCCGGCGCCTGCACCGGGGCGGGTGCCGGCGAATCATCGTCGCCGCCGCCGCAGCTCAACGCTCCGACGGACAGCATCAGCGAGGCAAGAAGCCGGTAGTTCACGTCACGCATGTGATGACCTCGACGGTTGCGTTGGGGAAGCCGGCGCTATGGGCAATCGTCATGCCCGACTCAGGCAACAGGTGCGGTTTCTTACAGGTCGAACTTCAGCTCCGCCACGTAGCTGCGCTGCGGATACGGGTGGAAGTTCCAGTACTTGTCGTTGTTCAGGTTGTCGATGCCGAAGGCCGCGCTCCACTGACGGTCGATGCGGTACAGCACGCGCGCATCGACGGTGAAGAACTTGCTCACGCCCTGGTAGGTGAAGCCATTGACGTCGCTGTTGTTCAGCGTGCGGTACTGCGGGCCGCTGTAGCGCGCACCGAGCGAGCCGGTCCAGCGGTCATCGAGCTGGTAACTCACCAGCGCCGTGGCGCGCCAGCGCGGGATGTTGGGTTGCCACTTGCCGATGGTGTCGCCCGGCACGGCCACGAAGCCCGCGTTCTCCTTGATCTTGGAGTCGGCGTAGGTCACGCTGGCCTGCAGGTCCAGCCCCCGCGTGAGCAGGTCCTTGCTGTTCAGCGCCACCTCCATGCCGGTGGTGGCGATGCGATCCACGTTCTGCACGCGGCTCACGTTGCGGTTGGCCGCGGCGTCGAACGTGGTCTGCGAATACAGCGCGTCGCGCGTGTCCTCGGCGAAGCCGGTCACCCGCAGTGTCGCGCCGCCGAGGTCCTTCTCGCCGCTGAGCTCGGCGGTCCATGACTTCTCGGGCCGCAGGTTGGGGTCGTTGATGAACTGCGAGTTGGTGGTCGAGGTGGCGCCGTACAGCTCCTGCACCGTCGGCAAACGCACGGCGCGCCCGACCGAGGCCTTGAGCACGGTGTCGTCGGCCCACTGCCACGACAGCGCCCCCTTGGGCGAGAAGTGGCGCTCGCTGCGCGCCGGATGGGTGATCGAGCTGGTGGCAGAGAAGTCGGTGCGGCCATCCTTGGCCTCCCAGTGCTCGAAGCGCCCGCCGAGCACCGCTTTCCAGCGTTCGTCGAAGCGCCACACGTCCTGCGCCCACACGCTGTTCAGCGCGGTCTCGCCCTGCACGTTGCTGGCCAAGGCGCCGGGCGCGTCGGCTGAGGTAGTTGCCGGTGATCGTGGAGGTCAGGTAGCGCAGCCGGTAGCGATCGAGTTGCACGCCGAAGTCGACCCCGTGCGCGCCTTGCGCCTGCGGCGGCCGCCAGGTGCCTTTGCCCGCCAGCGTGGCCCAGCCGGTGCCGCTGCCGTCGGCGAGCGTGCCCGCGCCACCGTCGAGCGCACCGGGTTGCGCATTGGCGGCCGCGTTCTGCCGCTTGTCGTCGCGGTGGTAGCGGTACAGGCTGGCCGCGAGTTCCCAATCCCACTCGCCCTTCGTATGGCTCTTGATCGACAGCCCATGCATCGTGTGCAGCAGGTCCTCGCGCGTGAGCGCGAAGTCGCCGCCGCTCAGCGCTTGCGCGCCGGTGTAGTCGAGGCCCTCGATGTTCACCGGGCCGGCGAACACCGGCTGTCCGTTGATGTCGCGCAGATAGGTCGCCGAGTTGCCGTCGGCCTCGTTGCGCCACACGCCCAGCACGTAGCTGGCACGCAGCGTCGAACTCAGGTCGTACGCCAGCTTGACCTTCAGGTGGTCCTGCACGGTGTGGTACTGCGTGCCGGCACCGAGCACGAACCAGGACTGGTTGGCGTTGTTGGCGTCGCGCACCGCGCCGGTCACCGGCGTGCCGGTGGCGGTGGTGGCGCCCGAGCTGAGCAGGCGGGTGGCAAACGTCAGCGGCTGGCTTTCGCTGTCGGTGCGGTTCACGTTGATCCACCAGGCCCAGTCGCCGGCGCGGTCGCCGAGCGAAGCGCTCGCCTGCCACGCGCGGTAGGTGTCCTTGGTGTTGTAGAGCTCGAACGGTTGCACCACGGTGCCGACCTGCGCGTGCGCCTCGAAGCGCGTCGGCATGCGCGTCACGTAGTCGACCACCGCACCCACCGAGTTGCCGGGATAGGCGGCGGAGAACGGCCCGTACATCACGTCGACGCGGTCGATCTCCTCGGGCGTCACCAGTCCCCAGCGCGGTGGGAACGACAGCCCGCCCACGCCGTTGCCGAGGTAGTTGGACAGCAGGATGCCGTCGGCGTACACCGCCGAGCGCGCGCTGTTGCCGGTGCCCGATGCGCGGCTCGACAGGATGGCGTGGTTGTAGTCGCCGATGTAGCGCTTGCGCACCAGCAGGCTGGGAAAGTACTTCAACGCGTCTTCGCTGTCGGTGGCGTTGATGTGGCGCTGAATCTCCTCGCGCGTGGTGCTTTCCATCGTGGTCGGAATCTGCGTGGGCAGCGACGTCGGCCGCGAGCCCGTGACCTCGACCACGCCGATGGCCTTGCTCGGCGTGTCGGCGGCAGCGGTCTCGGACGGTTGCGCGTGTGCGGCGGACAGCAGCGTGCAGGCTGTCAACCCGATGGCAGTGGATGCAGAGGTGTTCATGGTCCCCTCCAGGGCATGGCAGTGCCGCCCTCGACGTGCCGTGCCGGTGCGAGGCGCGGCGCAGCGCACGGCTTGCAGACCGTGCGCTGCGCACGATGGACGGAGCGGCAATCGCCTCAGCGCGGGCTGAGGCTCAGGCCCGGGCGGGGGGAGGGTGCTGCATGCGCGCGGCCCAGGCGGCGCACGCGTCGCTGGCCTGCGCGCAGGCGATGCGCGGCGGTGTGGTGCCGCCGCCGTCGGGGATGGCGCACTCGGCAGCGCGGGCAGGTCGGGCACGGCCATCGCGGCCAGGCCGGTCAGTGCGCAGTGGTTGGGGTCGTTGCCGGAATGCGCCGGCGCATCGCTGGAAGGTGCTGCGTCGCCGTGCTCAGCATGGTGGCCATGGTGATGGGCGTGCGGATCCGCTTTGGCGCGCGGGCAGCGTCACGCCGTAGATGCCGCAGATGCTGCCGACCGGCACCCCTTGCAGATGGGCCGCGCCGGCGGCCAGCAGCGGCACCGCTGCCTTCAGCACCAGCGTGCATGCAACGGACCAGAGCAGGGCTTGAATCGACCCGCGTCGGCGCATGCGGCGATTGTGCCAGCGTGCATCCAACGCCTTCATGCAACGCGCGGCATGTGCATTGCCTGATGCACTGCATCGGCTGCGTTGGCCGATGCGAACAGGAGACACGCATGGACTCAGACAAGCTCAACCCGCAAAAGCCCGGCATCTCGCAACCGCGTGACGATCAGAAGCAACCGCATCCGCGGCAACCGGAGCGTGGCGGCAGCGCGCAGGAGCCGCAACCGCGCAAGCCCGACGACAACGACAAGTCGAGGCAGGTGCCGATCGAAGGCGAATGATCGAGTGGCTTCAGTGGCCGGCGATGGCGGTCACCGTGCTGGCCGCCTGGCTGGTCGGTGCACGCTCGCCGCGTCGGCGCAAGCTCGGCTTCTGGTGCTTCCTGCTGAGCAACGTGTTGTGGGTGGTGTGGGGCTGGAGCGCGCAGGCCCACGCGCTCGTGGTGCTGCAGTTCGCGCTGGCCGCGATGAACATCCGCGGCGCCAAGAAGAACGAGCCCGGCGCGGGCCGTGAAGCCGGCGCGCCGGGCTAGCCCGACAGCTCAGGCTCAGGTGCCGTTCCAGCTGAAGTTCGGGATCGCGTTGAGCGGCGTGCCGATCTGGATCGTGATCAGGCGCTTGGAACGCAGCTCGATCGTCGATGGATCGCCGGTGTGGCGCATGGTGTTGCCGTTGTCGGTCACGTAGACGACGACCGGCAGGCCGGTGATGCCGGCGATGTTGGTGCTCGACAGCGGCTGGCCCCAGATCTTGAAGAAGCTGCCCAGCGTGTAGCTCACCGGCGCCGGCGCTTCGATGTGCAGGCGACCGGCCTTGTCGTGGTTGTGGATCTGATAGAAGCAGCCGGCAGCGGTGGTGGTGGCCGGCACCTGGCCGAGTTGCTGCGGGACCGTGAGCAGCTGGCCGTTGAGCACGATCGACAGGTGCGTGTGCACGTGATAGGTCTCGTCCATCTGCCGGCACGGGATGCCGTCGATGGTCTCGCCCTTGCCGCCGGCGGCGTCGCTGTTGTCGCCCCAGTAGTCGATGCCCACCGGCGCGGCGGTGCCGCTGATGTCGAGCGCGGGTTGCGCCAGCGGCGGGATCGGCGCAGGCGCAGGCGGCGTGGGCGCCGGCGCGGGCGGTGTCGGGGCCGGGGTGCCGGCGGTGGCGGTGCGGCTTGTCCGCTGTCGTCGGAGTCGCCTCCGCCGCCGCAACTCCACAGAACCACGGCAGCGAACAACGGAATCAGCGAACGCACACGGCTGTTGGACATCAGGATCTCCCTCGGGTGGTCATCAGTGTTGGAAGCCTTGCGGCCGAGGCCTGCGCCGAGCGGCGCGGGCGGATGCTCTCGGTGCGCCACAACAGCCAGCACGCACCCAGCAATGTGATCCACAGGGTGAGCGGGGCCACGAGCCGCTCGGCCTGCAGCGACCAGCTCCATTGCGACACCGCATGCCACCACAGCGGCAGCGACTGCGTCACCAGCAACAGCCGGTAACCGTCGGCGTGCGGGTCGTAGGCCCACCAGTACAGAGTTGCTGCAGCAATGACAAGCAGCGCGGCCACGCCGGCAAAGCGGCGCGCGCAGGCGAGCAGCGCCAGCGCGGCAAAGACGACGAAGCCCACGCGCGTGGCGTCGGTCTGCCACTGCTTGTCGAAGGCGCGTTGCATCGGCGCGGCGGCATCGGCCAGAGTCGCGCGGGCGGGTGTGAACCCGGGGGTCGCACCGGCGTCGTCGCGCCACACCGCCGGCACGGCGGCGGCGACCGACGACAGGCACATCAGCTCGGTGGAGGCGGCCACGAGCGCACGCTCCTGCGGCGACACCGACAGGCGCACGCCGGGCACGAGCCACGTGAGCAGCAACGCCACGGCGACGACGGCACGCAGCCAAACCCCTGGCATGAACCCTCCGATGCGCATTGCGCGCTGGAGGGCAAGTAGCGTGCCGTCTGATCAGGTTATCGCATTTGCAAATGCGAACCATTCGCATTACATTGCACATCGAACTGCACCTGGAGTGGCCGATGTCGACCCCCACCTCATCCGACGCTGCGTCGCGATCGCCCTGTGACGGACCGCCGCGTGTGCTGTCGCGCAGCGACATCGGTGCGGTGCTGCTGTGCCGTTGCGGCAAGCTGCATCTCACCCTCGATTTCATGACACTGCGTTTCGAGCCGCAGGCGTTTCGCGAATTGGCGGCGATGCTGCACGGCGCGCAACGCCGCATCGATGCCGGTGCGGCGCAAGGCGCCGACGCGTCGAGCGTGCATTGAAGAAGGCGGCGGGCTTGCGTCGGGATCCGCATCGCGCGCGCGAGCAATGGCAGGCCGCGCTGTTCTGGGTCGCCCTCAGCGCCGCCGTCGTCGCGGTGTGGGTGTGGGTCCCAGTGCACTGAGGTTCTTGCTGCGCGGCGGCCAAGAGCCGCGGCCGCGGCCTTGGTTGCTACAGTGGCCGCATGCTGATCCTCGATGCCGAGGCCACACGCGCTGGGTTGCCGTTCGCGCCGCTGATCGCCGCGTTGCGCGCGATGTTCGTCTCCGGTTGCGACGTGCCGCCGCGTGCCGTGCATGCGATCCCGCGGCCCGATGGATCGCTGGCGGGCCACGTGCTGCTGATGCCGGCGTGGCAGCCGGGCGCGCAGCTCGGCGTGAAGGTCGTCAGCGTGTTCCCCGGCAACACGGCGCAGGGGCTGTCTTCGCTGCACGGCGTGTACCTGCTGCTCGATGCTTGCACCGGCGTGCCGCTGGCGCAGCTCGATGGCGCCGAGCTCACGTCGCGCCGCACGGTGGCGGTGTCGGCGCTGGCAGCGTCGTCCCTCGCACGCGCCGATGCGTCGCGCCTGCTGATCGTCGGTGCCGGACGCATCTCGACGTGGGTCGCCGATGCGATGGCCTGCGTGCGGCCGATCGCGCGCGTGCGCGTGTGGAACCATCGCGCGGCCGGCGCGCAGGCGCTGGCCGCTCGCCTGCGCCAACGCGGCGTCGACGCGTTGGCCGTCGACGACCTTGCAGCGGCGGTGGCCGACGCCGACATCGTCAGCTGCGCCACCTTGTCCTCGCGCCCGCTGGTCGAAGGCCGCTGGCTGCGACCCGGCACGCACCTCGACCTGGTGGGCAGCTTCACGCCCGAGATGCGCGAGACCGACAGCGAATGCGTGCGCCGCGCGCGTGTCTTCGTCGACAGCGACGAGGCGCTGGCCAAGGCCGGCGACCTGCTGCAAGCAGCCGCCGATGGCGCGTTCGCGGCCGCACAGGTGCAGGCCACGCTGGCGCAGCTGTGCCGCGGCGAGCGGCCGGCGCGCAGCGATGCGGGCGAGATCACGCTGTTCAAGTCCGTCGGCAGTGCGCTGCAGGACCTCGCCGGCGCACAGCTGGCCTGGCAGGGCGCGCGCGCCTAACCTGCCTACGACGCGCGCCGTCTCGTCAGCAGCGTCGCGGTGCTGGCGATCAGCACCAGCGCGGCCAACAGGCTCGGCCACAACGGCACCGCGCTCGCCGCCGTGCCACGGATCAGCAGCGGCCCGATCAATTGGCCGAGCGCGAAGGCAGCCGTCATGGTCGCGATCAAACGCGGCGCTCGATCGGAGGCCACCTGCCGCGCATGCTGGATGCCGGCCATCGTGGCCACCATGAAGGTGCCGCCGACACACACCGCGCTGGCCACCGTCGTGGCCATGTTGGGCAGCAGCGCGTGCAGCAACACGCCGAACGCCATCACCAGCTGGCTCGCGGCCCACACCGCGTGCGGCGGCCACGCCGGCAGCCATCGTGTCGCCAGCACGGTCGATGCGGCCGCGGCCACGCCGAACACCGGCCACACGGCGCCGAATGCGCCCGGGTCGTCGATCAGGGCGCGGGCGAACGCCGGCAGGAACGTCGCCGGGATGATGTAGCCGAAGCCGAACGCGCCATAACACGCCACCAGCGCCCAGTCGCCACGTGTCAGTGCGGGCGCAGGCGCCGCCGGGCCCGCGCTCGCTGCCGCGCGCGGTGGTTGCAACTCGCGAAGCGCGAATGCGCCGATCGCGGCCGCCAGCACACCGAGCGCCAGCCAGGCCCACGTCGGCTCGCTGCGCAGCACACCGGCCACCAGCCCGACGACACCGGCTGCGGTGATGCCGATGCCCACGCCGGCGAACACCCAGCCCGACAAGTCGCTGCGCCGGCGCGTCGCCAGCAGCGGCAATGCCCACGACGACACGCCCACCAACACCAGCGCACTCGACACGCCGGCCCCGAAACGCAGCATCGAGCGCATCGGCGAAGCCGTCGAACGCCACCATCGCGAGGGTGAACACGGCCACGCCCAGCAGGCCCCAACGCGCGGCACGCGCCGGTGGCGGCGGCCGCGCCGCGCAGGCCAGCGCACCGACCAGGTAGCCCAGGTAGTTGGCACCGGCGAGCCAGCCACCTTGCGTGAGCGTGAGCCCTTCGCTGGCTTGCATCAGCGGCAACAGCGGCGTGAACGCGAAGCGGCCGATGCCCATCGCCGCCGCCAGGCCGAGCAGGCCGATCAGCGCGACGCGTGGCGCGGTGAGGTCGTTCGCGTCGCGGCTTCGCATGCGCTGCGCATGCTAACCGCAGCGTCGCGCGCGCACCGACTGCCGGGTCAAGGGATCAACACGGCCGCACCGGTGAGCGCACCGCTGCGCAGGCGCGCCAGCGCTTCGTTGGCATGCGCCAGCGAAAAGCGCGTGGTGCTCACGCGCAAGGGCTGCTGGCGCGCCAGCGCCAGAAACTCGTCACCGTCGGCACGCGTGAGGTTGGCCACCGACAGCAGCTGCCGCTCATGCCACAGCAGCGAGTAGGGAAACGACGGGATGTCGCTCATGTGGATGCCGGCGCACACCACACGCCCGCCCTTGCGCACCTGCGTCAGCGCGGTGGGCACCAGCGCACCGACGGGCGCGAACAGGATCGCGGCGTCGAGCGGCCACGGGGCTGCTTCGTTGGAGCCGCCGGCCCAATCGCAGCCGAGATCGAGCGCGAGCTGCTGCGCGGCGCGGTCGCCGCGCCGCGTGAACGCGAGCACCGTGCGCCCCTGCGCGCGCGCCACCTGCGCGATCAAGTGTGCGGCCGCACCGAATCCGTAGAGCCCGAGCACCGGTGCATCGCCCGCGGCCTTCAGCGCGCGCCAGCCGATCAGGCCGGCGCACATCAGCGGCGCGGCCGATGCATCGTCCATCGCCAGGTGCTCGAGCGAGAAGCAGTAGCGCGCATCGGCCAGCGCATGTGTGGCGAAGCCGCCGTCGCGCGTGTAGCCGGTGAACACCGGCTCGTCGCACAGGTTCTCGGCTTGGTTGTCGCAATAGGCGCAGCGGCCGCAGGTGCCGCCGAGCCATGGCACGCCCACGCGCTCGCCCACGCGCAAGGTGGTCACACCCGCGCCCAGCGCCTCCACCGTGCCGACGATCTCGTGCCCGGGCACCAGCGGCAGCCGCAACAGCGGCAACTCGCCATCGACGATGTGCAGGTCGGTGCGGCACACCGCGCAGGCGCGCACGCGCAGCGTGATCTCGCCCGCACCCGGCGTCGGCGTGTCGCGCGACACCGGTTCGAGCGGCGCACCAGCCGCCTGCAGGGTCATCGCCAGCATCGCACGATTGTGCGGCTGCCGATGCAGCGATGCGCGATCAATCCGACGGATCGTCGCTCGAAAGCCACCAGCCGGGGCCGGCGACCCACACGCTCGCATCGGGTGCGTCGTCGCGCCGCAGCGACCGGATGCTGTGTTCGGAGCGCACGGCGAACGCCTGGCGCAGCGCGTGCGATTGGCGGGCATCGCGGGCGCCGATGCAGGCGATGAACGACACGCGCAACGATGCGCGCGCCGCGTAGCCGCGCTCGGAACGGCGCGTGACGAGCAGCATGCAGCCGCCGCCGTCGTCGGCGGTGAGCGGGAACATCAGCCGCGCACCGATGCGCATCGCATCGAGCCAGGCCGGCACCGGATGCGTGGCGCCCGCACTCACGTAGATCACGTCGCAGGCCGGCAGCGGCGCCTCGGCCCCCGAGGTGGCGCGCACGCTGACCTGCGGCAGCAGCGCCAGATTGGCCGCCGCGAGCTTGGCGAGATGCGCTTCGATCTCGTAGGCGATCACGCGGCCGCGCGCGCCGACCAGGTGCGCCAGGATCGCGCTGTAGTAGCCGGCGCCGGCACCGACGTGCAGCGCCGTCTCGCCCGGCTGCGGGTCGCAGGCCGCGAGGCAGCGCGCATGCAGCGACGGCTGCCCGTTGTTGATGCCGAGTTCGACGTCCAGTCCCACCAGCACGTCGCCGTACAGCTCGCGCGGGTCGTCGCTCCACTGGCGCGTGAAGCCGCCGCGCAGCAGCGGCCACGGCGGCGGGCCGAGGAACCGCTCGCGCGGTGTGGCAGCAAAGGCCTCGAGCAAGCGCTCGTGGCCCGGCCCGAGGTCGTGCACCAGTTGCTGTGCATACGCACGGCGCGCCGCCTCGATGCCGAACACGATGAGCCCCTACGTCGGATCGATCACCGCGATGGCTTCGATCTCGATCATCAGTTCGGGCATCACCAGCGCCTGCACGCCGACCAGCGTGCTGGCCGGCGGCGTGCCCTCGATGAAACGCGCGCGCACCGCGCGGATCACGTCGCGATCGGCCGGCTTGAAGTCGACCACGAAGGTGGTGATCTTCACCACATCGTGGATGCGCGCGCCGGCCGCGGCGAGTGCGCGCACGAGGTTCTTGAACACATGCTCGGTCTGCACGCGCAGATCGCCCGGGCCGACCACGCGGCCGTCGGCATCGAGCGCCACCTGGCCGGCCACGTAGACCGTGGTGCCGCCGCTGGCGGTGACCACGTGCGAATAGCCTCTGGGCTGAGCCAGGTCCTCGACCGGCGGGAATTGTTTGGGCATGGCAAGGCTCCTTGGCGTGTGTGCGAACAAGTGTGATCGTGGTTTTGTCGCATGCGGATTCCGACCTTGATCGGCGCGTTGTCATTGCGCACGCCGCTAGGGTGTCCCCCGACGTCGCGGCCGACGCCGCGCCACTAGCATGGGCCTCCCAGCGAGACGCGCGTTTGCAGCGCGCGAACGTGCATGAAGCAGCTCTCCGGCCTGGATGCCGCGTTCCTCTACCTCGAGACGCCAGAGATGCCGATGCACGTGGGCGCGCTGCACGTGTTCGAGCTGCCGGCAGGCTACAAGGGCCGCTTCGTGCGCGACCTGCGTGCGCACATGGCCAAGCGGCTGCCGATCGTGCCGGCGCTGCGCCGCAAGGTGTGGTGGATGCCGCTCAACCTCGCCGCGCCGGCGTGGGTCGATGCCGAGCCCGACCTGAGCCAGCACGTCGTCGAGATCAAGCTGCCCAAGGCGGCGCGTTTCGGCGACGGCCTGCGCGAGCTCGAGGCGCAGGTGGCGGCGCTGCATCCGGTGCTGCTCGATCGCAAGCGGCCGCTGTGGAAGTTCCATGTCTTCGAGGGCCTGGCGCCGTCGTCGCACGGCCACAAGCGGGTGGCGATGTACAGCCAGCTGCACCACGCCGCCGTCGACGGCCAGGCCGCGGTGGCGCTGGCCAACGCCATCCTCGACGTGACGCCCGAGCCGCGCGCGATCGAGGTGAAGCCGAGCGCGCGCGCGAAGAAGTTCCAGATGAGCATGGGCGAGTCGCTGCGCGGCGCGATGGCGCACCAGATCACGCAGGTGACCCAGATCGTGAAAGACCTGCCCGGCACGGTGGGCACGCTCGGCGGCGCCGCGCGCGACGCCCTGCAGGGCGGCTTGCTCAACAGCGTGCTGTTCGGCGGCAAGGGCGGCTCGGGCAACCTCGCGTTGGCGCCGAAGACGGCGTTCAACGCCTCGGTCACCGATGCACGCGCATTTGCCGCCGTGTCGCTGCCGCTGGCCGAGCTCAAGGGCCATCGGCAAGGCCCACGAGGCCACCATCAACGACATGGTGATGATGGTGGTGTCCACTGCGCTGCGGCGCCACCTCGGCAAGCAGCGCACGCTGCCGAAGAAGAGCCTGATCGCCGCGGTGCCGATCTCGCTGCGTGCCGCCGGCGACACCACGAGCGACAACCAGGCCTCGTTGAGCCTGATCAGCCTGGGCACGCACCTCGCCGATCCGATGAAGCGGCTCGAACACATCAAACAAGCCAGCGCGGCGATGAAGTCCACGCTGGGCAGCGTGAAGAGCGTGCTGCCGACCGACTTCCCGTCGCTCGGCCTGCCGTGGCTGATGGAAGCCGCGACCTCGCTGTACGGCAAGGCCAAGGTGGCCGATCGCATCCCCCAGGTGGCCAACGTGGTGATCTCCAACGTGCCGGGGCCGCCGATGCCGCTGTACCTGGCCGGCGCGCGCATGCTCACCAACTACCCGACGTCGATCGTCGTGCACGGCATGGCCTTGAACATCACGGTGCAGAGCTACAACGGCGCGCTCGACTTCGGCTTGATGGCCGACGCCAAGGCGATGCCCGACGTGAAGGCATTCGCGCAAGCGATCGAAGTCGCGTTCGACGACCTGCGCGCGTTGCCGCTGCCGCACGAGCTGCAGGCCGAGGCCCAGGCACCAGCCGAACTCGTGGGGCGTGCGTTGCGTTCGGTGCGCGGCGCGGTCGAAGACGCCGTCGGCAACACGGTGAAGGGGGCGATGACGCGCGCGGTCGATTCGGTGGTGCGCGGCGCGGTGCAGGCCGCGGTCAGCACCGCGCGCCGCGCCACCGCGTCGCGCGGCGCGGCGCCCACGAAGCGCGCGACCCCGGTCAAGCGAGGCGCACCCGCCAAACGCGTGGCACCTGCCAAGCAGGCCGCCTTGACGCGCAAGGCCGCGGCGGCCAAACCGCGCACGCGTCGCGCCTGACGCAACAAAGGCCAGAGCGAAGTGCGAGTCAGCGTTCGTGGTGTCGGCATCGAGGTCGATGACCAGGGGCCGGCATCGGGCGACCCGCTGCTGCTGATCATGGGCCTGGGCATGCAGCTCACTGGCTGGCCCGACGACCTGGTGCAGCTGCTGGTGTCGCGCGGCTTCCGCGTGATCCGTCTCGACAACCGCGATGCCGGGTTGAGCCAGTCGTTCGACGAGCACGGCGTGCCCAGCCTGATGTGGGCCATGCTGCGCTTCGCGATGCACCTGCCGCTGTCGAGCCCGTACAGGGTCCGCGACATGGCCGACGATGCGGTCGGCGTGCTCGATGCGCTGAACCTGCCAAGCGCGCACGTGTGCGGCGCATCGATGGGCGGCATGATCGCGCAGCACATGGCCGCCGCGCATCCGCAACGCGTGAAGAGCCTGACGCTGATGATGACCACCACCGGTGCGCGCGGCCTGCCACAGGCGACCCTGGACGTGCGGCGTGCGCTGATCGCGCGGCCCAAGGGGCGCGGGCCCGAAGCCGCCGCGCGGCATCTGCAAGGGATCATGGAGTTGATCGGCAGTCCGGCGTACCGCGACGATCCGGCCCGTGTCTATGCGCGCGTGCTGGCCAGCGTGCAGCGCTCGTACCGGCCGGCCGGCACCGCGCGCCAACTGCTCGCGATCGCCGCCGACGGCGACCGCACGCCGCTGCTGGCGCGCATCGGCGTGCCCACGCGCATCATTCACGGCGAGGCCGACCCCCTCATTCCGGTGGCCGCCGGCCGCGACCTCGCGCAGCGCATCCGCGATGCGCATGCCGACTTCATCGCCGGCATGGGCCACGATCTGCCTTGGCAATTGCTGCCGCGATTCGCCGATGGTGTGCGCGACAACGCGCAGCGCGCCAGTCCCTGAAACCCCGGTTGGCGCTTACCGCAGCGCAAACCGGTGACGCGGCCGATCGGGTACAACCTGCGCCGGGAAGCGGCTCGCCCCGTCACACGGGATCGTCGGGCTTGAGGGACACACGGTCGTTTGGAGTTCGCCGGCATGTGGCGAGGGTCTGCATCAGCCTTCGAGGACGACGCCAGGGGTTTGGCCAACACCCTGATGGCGCTGCGCTTCCTATGGGTGTGCGCGGGCGTGTGCGTGCTCGGCAGCGTGGCGTCGTGGTGGCAGGCGTTCCCGATCTCGCCATCGCAACGCGCCGTGCTGATCGGCGCGCAGGCGGCGTTGTGCGTGCTGTGCGTGATCGGCACACGGCTCGTCCACCGCGTGCCGGCGCGCTGGCTGGTGCTGGGCGCGGGTTGGGCCAGCGTGGCCGCCGCGTCACTGGCCGCGTTGAGCCTGGGGCACGGCGCGTTCTCGCTGGACCTCGCGTTCTTCCCGCTCGTGGTGTGCATCGTGGCCGTCTTGACCGGCATCGGCCAGGCCTTCGTGATGGTGCTCGGCTGCGCGGCCATCGTGGCGGCGATGGCCTGGGCGGAGGTGCAGGGCGGGCTGGCGGGCTCATCGGCCCTGGCGGCGGCACCGCTGTCGCATCCGCTGGTCACGCACGGGCTGCTGTTGCTCGCCGGCTTCACGGTGGGCGCCATCATGCTGCGCCTGTCCAACAGTTCGTACACCGCGGCCCGCGAGCGCGAAGGCGCGTTGCGGCGCAGCGAATCGATGCTGTCGACGGTGTTCGCCACCTCGCCCGATTGCCTGTCGCTGAGCGAGTTCGCCAGCGGCCGCAACCTGATGGTGAACCAGGCCTTCGTCGACCTGTTCGGTTACTCGCGCGACCAGCTGATCGGGCGCACGGTCGATCAGGTCAGCGTGTGGGACTCGCTGGACGATCGAGCGCGCATGCTGGCCGCGCTGCGCGAGCACGGCCAGGTCGCGGGTCTGCGCGTGATGATGCGAAAGCGCTCGGGCGAGCGTGTGCACATGCTGCTGTCGGCGGCGCTGTGCCGGCTCGACGGCGTGGAGCACCTGGTGATCAACTCGCGCGACGTCACCGCCGACGACCGCCTGCGCGAGGAGCAGGCCGCGGTACTGGAGCGTGCGCGCGACACCGCCGAGGCCGCGAGCCGCGCCAAGAGTGCGTTTCTCGCCAACACCAGCCACGAGATCCGCACGCCGCTCAACGGGCTGCTCGGGCTGGCGCGGCTGGCGTTGCGCGACGACCTGCCCGAGGCACAGCGCAAGGCCTACGTGACGCACATCCTCGACACCGCGCAAGGGCTGTCGGACACGCTGTCCGACGTGCTCGACCTGTCGAAGATCGAGGCCGGCAGGCTCGACCTCGAAGCCACGCCGTTCCGGCTGCACGCCGCGCTCGATGCGGTGCGTCACGTCCATCTGCCGCTGGCGCAGGCCAAGGGCCTGAGCCTGGAACTGCAGGTGGATCCGGCGCTGCCGGCGGTGGTGCGCGGCGACTCGGCCCGCGTGCGCCAGGTGGTGGGCAACTTCATCTCCAACGCGATCAAGTTCACCGAGCGCGGCAGCGTGCGCATCCACGCCACCGCGCAGGGCCACGACGGCGTGCGCTTCGCGGTGATCGACACCGGCATCGGCATCGACACTGCCGCGCAGGCCCGCTTGTTCCAGCCGTTCACGCAGGCCGACGAGTCGACCACGCGGCGCTACGGCGGCACCGGCCTCGGCCTGTCGATCTGCCGTCAGCTCGCGCGCTTGATGGGCGGCAGCGTCGGCGTGCGCAGCGTGGCGGGCGAGGGCAGCGAGTTCTGGGTCGAACTGCCGCTGCCCGGCGTCGACGAGGCAGCACTCGCGCCCGCCCGCGACACCGAAGCCGATGACCTGCACGCGCTGCGTGGTGCACGTGTGCTGGTGGCCGAGGACAACCCGGTCAACATGATGATCACGCACGCGCTGCTGGAGCAGTGGGGCGTGCACGTGGTGCAGGCGACCGACGGCCATGCGGTGATCGATGCGGTGGCGCAAGCCGAACGCGACGGGCGCGCGTTCGATGCCGTGCTGATGGACGTGCAGATGCCGCGCCTGAGCGGCCATGCCGCGGCGCGCGTGTTGCGCGAGCGTTTCGGCGAGCGCGCGCCGCCGATCATCGCGCTCACCGCCGCGGCGCTGGTGAGCGAACGCGACGAGGCGCTGAACGCCGGCATGCTGGACTTCCTCACCAAGCCGATCCAGCCCGAGCGCCTGCGCAGCGTGCTGGCGCGCTGGGTGCAGCGCCAGCACGGCTACTGAGGCGCGCGCAGCGCGTCAGGCGCGCACCACCGACACCCCCGCCGCCGGCTCGGGTCCACCGAGCGAGACCACGGTGTCGCGGATCAGGTGGCCCGAAATCGAAAAGCGCGGCGGGATCTTGGGCAGCGCGTCGAGCGCGTACCACTGGGCGTCTTCGATCTCGCCTTCCTGCTTGACGATGTCGCCGCCGGTCCAGCGCGCGGTGTAGGCCACCATCAGGCTGTGCGGAAACGGCCAGCTCTGGCTGCCGTAGTAGCGCAGGTCGGTGACGCGCACGCCGACTTCTTCGGCCACCTCGCGGTGCACGCATTCCTCGAGCGACTCGCCGGCCTCGACGAAACCGGCGAGTGCGCTGTAGACGCCGGGCACGTAGTGCGGCGAACGCGCGAGCAAAACTTCTCCACGTTGGGCCCCCACGCTCACTGCGTTCGCTGCCCCCAAGGGGGCGCGGTCAACTTGGGGCGGCCCGGCGTCGACCATGCGCCACACCAGCACCATCATCGCCGGACTCAGCCGCGGGTAGGCGGTGTGGCCGCAGGCGGTGCACTTGCGCGAGCGTTCGCCCGGCTGCGCCTCGGTCGGCGCACCGCAGACGCCGCAATAGCGGTGTGCGCGATCCCATTCGAGCACCTGCGCCGCGCGCCCGGCCACGCCCATCAGCGGCTCGCCGAACTGCATCATCGCGGCGCGCAGCGGCGTGCGCTTGAAGCCCGGCGGCACATCGCGCAGCGTGAAGGCCCAGCAGTCGATGCCGTCGAGCAGGCCGAGGTAGTGGCGCGTGGGCTGCAGCGGTTCGAACAGCTCGCAGGGTTGCGGCGCGAAGGCGCCGCCGTCGGCCTCGGGCCACAGCAACTGGCCTTCGACGAAAGCGAAACACCACGCCTGCGGCGTGGCGGAGGTGATCAGCGTGACAGCGGGGGTGAACGGCATGCGCTGCATTGTGCAGCGCGCCGTTCAGCGATGCGTCGGCGCGCTCATTCCGCTTCGATGCCGGCCTTCTTGATCACGCGGCCCCACTTGGCCGTCTCTTCGCCCTGGAACTTGGCGAGTTGCTCCGGCGTGGTGGCGAAGGGTTCGCCGCCGCTGGTGTCGAAGAAGGCCTTCACGGCCGCGGTCTTCAGGCCGGCGTGCAGCAGCTCGTTGAGCCTGGCCACCACCGGCGCCGGCGTGTTCGCGGGCACGTAGGCGGCGAACCAGTAGCCCATGTCGTAGCCCTTGACGCCGGCCTCGTCGATGGTCGGCACCTCGGGCAGCATCGGCAGCCGCTTGCTGGTCGACACGCCGAGCGCGTTCAGCTTGCCGGCTTTCACCTGGGGCACACCGGTGGAGGTGTCGGTGATCATCATCATGATCTGGCCGCCGAGCAGATCGGTGATCGCCAGCGGGTTGCTCTTGTACGGCACGTGCAGCAACTCCACGCCGGCCATCTGCTGGAACAGCTCACCGGCCACGCGGCTGCTCGAGCTGCCGCTGCCGAACGTGAGCTTGCCGGGGTTCTTCTTCGCGAACTCGAGCAGGTCTTTCACGCTCTTGTAGGGCGAGTTGGCCGCCACCACCAGCACCTGGCCGCCCTTGCCGAGGCCGGTGACGGGCGCGAAGTCTTTCACCGGGTCGTACGGCAGCTTCTTGTACAGGTGCTCGTTGGCCGCGTGCGTGGTGTTGGTGGTGATCAGCACCGTGTGGCCGTCGGCCGCGGCGCGCGCCGCGGCCTGCGCCGCGAGCATGCCGCTGGCGCCGGCCTTGTTGTCGACCACCACCGCCTGCTTGGTCTGCTCGGTGATCGATTGGCCGAGCGCGCGCGCCAGCTGGTCGGTGGCGCTGCCGGCGGCGAACGGCACGATGAAGTTGATCGGCTTGGCCGGATAGCTCTGTGCCCAGGCGGCGGGCGCCAGCGCGAGCGCCGCGGCACACAGCAGCGTGCGGCGGGTGAACAGGGACGTCATCGGGTGGTCTCCTCGGTGAATCGTCATGCAGTGGATCGGGGTCCGCGCAGCAGCGGCGCCAGCGACGCCGGCACCACGAGCGGCAGCTCGAGCAACAGAAACGACAGCGACTTGCCGTGGCTGTCGAGGTTGAGCGCATCGTTGACGCCGCCGTCGAGCACGTCGTCGAGCACGAAGTTCATCGCCTGCAGGTTCGGCAGCTCGAAGCGCTGCACGCGCGACGGCCGGCGGTGCGCGAAGGCCTGCGCCACCGCGGCTTCGGTCAGCTGTTCGACCAGCAGCGGGTACAGCTCGGGCGCCCAGCGCGATCACGCTGATGTTGGCGCGGTTGCCCTTGTCGCCGGTGCGGCCGTGCGCGGCGCGCCACAGCGGCACGGTGATGGTGGGGCTCGGCGTCGCGGCCATCAGTCGAGCATCTCGAAGCTGGCGCGCACGCGCTCGCGCGGCAGCAGGCACGACAGCGTGCCGAGCGTGGGCTTGAGCGCCGTGCGCACGCCGCCGCCGCCGGCGGGGCCGCAGCAGTACAGCGCGGTCACTTCGCGCACCAGCTTCTCGGCGTGCGCGCGTTCGGCATGGCGCAGCGCCACGCGCAGGCGCACGTCGCGCGCGCCGCTGTCGGGTGTGCCGGCGAGCCAGCGGCCGTCGTCGTCGCCGAACACGCTGGCCACGCCGATCAGGTCGGCGCGCAGCGTGCCGAGCCCCTGCAGCCGTTCGCGCAGCACCTCGGCCGCCAGCCGCGCACGCGCCTCGGCGCGCGGCCCGGCGTACGAGATCTCGCCTTCGCCGAGCCAGCCGCTTTCGAAGCACACGTTGACCTTGAGCGTGCCGGTGCGCGCATGGCCGCGCACACCGGTGAGGCGCACGCGGTCGGCGGCCAGCTCTTCGACGCGCGCGCCACCGATGTCGGCGACCACGTCGGGGGTGAGGTAGGCCGCGGGGTCGTGCACCTCGTACAGCAGCTGCTCTTTCACCGTGTGCGCATCGACCCGGCCGCCGCTGCCTTCGGGCTTGGTGATCGTGCAGTCGCCGTCGGCATCGATCTCGGCAATCGGATAGCCCAGGCGCGCCATGCCGGGCACGTCTTTCACGCCGGGATCGGCGTAGTAGCCGCCGCGTGACCTGGGTGCCGCATTCGAGCAGGTGGCCGGCCATCGTGGCGCGGCCCAGGCGATCCCAGTCGTCGGCGGCCCAGCCGAAGTGCGCCAGCGCCGGGCCCACCGTGAGCGACGGGTCGGCGATGCGACCGCCGACCACGATGTCGGCACCGGCGCGCAACGCCGCGGCGATCGGCTCGGCGCCGAGGTAGGCGTTGGCGCTGACGATGTCGCGCCCATCGAGTGCGGCGCCGAGCGCGTCGCGCAGCAGCGCGCGATGCTCGGGGCCGGACACGTCGTCGCCGGCGATCACCGCGATGCGCGGTGCACGCAGGCCCTGCTGGCGCGCGAGCTCGCGGATGCGCAATGCCGCGCCGCGCGGGTTGGCGGCGCCGAAGTTGCTGACGATCCGGATGCCGTGGCGCAGGCAGCTCGCCAGCACCGGCTGCAGCAGCGCATCGAGCAGCGGCTCGTAGCCGGCGTCGGGGTCGGCGCGCCTGGCGATGTGCGCCAGCGCGAGCGTGCGTTCGGCCAGCGTCTCGAAGATCAGCACCGACGGGCCGCCGCTGGCCACCAGCGAGTCGACCACCGGCGCGGCCGCATCGGTGCGGTCTCCGGAGAAACCCGCCGCACAGCCGATACGCAGCACCGACGCCGATGAGGACACCATGGCGACGCACTGTAGGCAGCGGCCTCACATCTGTGAAATCGAAAGATGCGATACATTGATCCGCAATGCCAATCAATCTCGGCACGCGCGAGCTGAACGCGTTTCTGGTGCTCGCCGAACAGCGCAACTTCACGCGCGCCGCGGCGTTGTGCCACCTGTCGCAGCCGGCGTTCTCCGCGCTGGTGAAGGCGCTCGAAGACACGGTGGGTGCGCGCCTGTTCGACCGCACCACGCGCAGCGTGGAGCTCACCGCCGAGGGCCGCGTGCTGGTCGAGCCGGCGCGCCGCCTGCTGCGCGACGCCGACGGTGCCCTGGCCGACGTGCGCGACCACGCCGCGCGGCGCCGCGGGCGGGTGGCGATCGCGCTGCTGCCGTCGCTGGCCGCCGGTTGGCTGCCGCCGCTGCTGGCCAAGTTTCATCGCCAGCACCCGGGCATCGAACTCGACGTGGCCGACGTGCTGTCCGATGCCTGCATCGAGCGCGTGCGCGCCGGCAGCGCGGACTTCGCGCTGGCCTCCACGCGCACCGCCACGCCCGAGCTGCACACCGAGGAGTTCTGCCGCGACCAGTTCCACCTGGTGTGCCCGCGCGACCATGTGCTCGCCCGGCGGCGCGGCCGCATTCAGCTGAAGGACCTGGCGCCGCATCCGATCGTGCACCTGGCGCGCTCCAGCAGCGTGCGCCAGTACGTCGAGGCGGCGCTCTACCCGATGCAGCTGCACACGATGATGGAGCTCGACCAGCTCAGCACCGTGGCCGGCATGGTGCGCGCAGGGCTCGGCATCACGATCGTGCCGTCGCTCACGCTGTTCCACTTTGCCGATCCGCAGCTCGCCACGCGGCCGCTGCACGCGCCGGCGCTGGTGCGGCGCGTGTACCTGGTGCGGCGCGCCGACCGGCCGCTGTCGACCGCCGCCGCGGGGCTGCACCAGATGGTGATGGCGGCGCGGCCGCGCGTGCCGCGACGCAGCCGCTAGCAGGCTGTTGCATTTCATGTGGGTGCCACGCTGCACGATTCCTGTCATTGGGCTGCTGCCGGCGCAGGCGGCCAGCGCCAACCTTCATGTGTGGCCTGCGGCTTCGTGTTCGACACCACCGCCACCAGCCAGCCGATCAAGTGTCTGGCGGCGGTCGACGAGTTCCCGAGAGAGAACCTGGCCATCGAACGTGGCCGGCTCGATCCGCTCCGGGCGCATGATCGCGGTGCTGGCTCGCATGGTCAACGTGCACGGCGCGTCGCTGTTTCTGCGCACGGACAACGGGCCGGAGTGCTGGCGCGTACGATGGGCATCGCCGGCGCAAGGATAGGGCGGTGATGGAACGCGCCTTGTTGTTCACCGACGTGGTTGACAGCACGCGCTTCGTAGAGCGTGTGGGTGATGCGCGCGCTGCCGAAACATGGGCGACGCACGATCGGCGCGCCCGCGAGCTCCTGGTCCGCCATCGCGGCCGCGAGATCGATCGCTCCGACGGGTTCTTCCTGTTGTTCGACGATGTGCTGGACGCGGCGCGCTTTGCCGTGCAATACCACCAGGCCCTGCGCGCGCTTTCTCTGACCGCGCGCGTGGGACTACACGTCGGTGCGGTGACCCTGCGCGAGAACGCAGCCGAGGACGTGGCCCGCGGCGCCAAGCGATTCGAGGTCGAGGGCCTCGCCAAACCGCTCGCTGCGCGCGTGATGGCACTTGCCCAAGGCGGGCAGGTGCTTGCCACGGCTTTGGCCTGCGATGCGCTTGGCAAAACGCTGCCGGACGGCTTACGCGTCGAGCCGCATGGGCACTATCGTTTGAAGGGCATCCAGGATCCGGTCGAGATCTGCGAGATTGGCGCGGATTGCACCGCAGCCTTCGCCCCGCCACCCGACAGCGACAAGGCATATCGTGTGGTCCGCGTGGACGACTTGTGGTGTCCCGTGCGCCAGGTCCGGCACAACCTTCCGCTCGAGCGCGACACCTTTGTCGGCCGTGTGCTCGAGCTGCGCGACCTTGCGACTCGACTCGACGCGGGCCAGCGCCTCGTCACGGTGCTCGGCCCGGGGGGCACGGGCAAGACGCGCTTCGTTCGCCGCTACGGGCGCGCGTGGCTCGGCGACTGGCCGGGCGGCGTGTACTTCTGCGACCTGTCGGAGGCGCGGTCGCTCGACGGGATTTTCTTTGCCGTCGCGTCGGCGCTCGATATACCGCTCGGACGCGAAGATGCCGTCGTGCAGCTGGGGCACGCCATTGCCGGCCGTGGCCGCTGCCTCGTCATCCTCGACAATTTCGAGCAGCTCGTCCCGCATGCCGCCGCGACGGTCGGCCGCTGGCTCGATCGGGCAGAGGACGCGGCGTTCGTGGTGACGAGTCGGGAGCGCCTGCACGTGCCGGGTGAGGAGGTCGTGGTGGTCGAGCCGCTGCCGCTCGACGACGACGCCATCGAGCTGTTCGCGTCACGTGCACGGGCGCAGCGACCGGGCTTCGCCGTGAGCGACAGCAATCGCGATGCCATCGTCGAGGCGGTGCGTCTGCTCGACGGCTTGCCGCTTGCAATCGAGCTCGCCGCGGCGCGCGTGCGAGTGCTGTCTCCGGCGCAGCTCGTCGAGCGCCTGCGCGATCGCTTCCAGCTGCTCGCCGGCACACGCGGGGTGGCCGCACGGCAGGCCACCATGCGCGCCGCAATCGACTGGTCGTGGGAGCTACTGACGGCGTGGGAGCAGGACGCGCTCGCGCAATGCGCTGTGTTCGAGGGCGGTTTCACGCTGGAAGCGGCTGAGGCCGTGATCGATCTGGCGCCGTTCCGCGAGGCGCCCCCGGTAGAGCGACGTCGTCGAGGCGTTGGTCGACAAGAGCTTGCTGCGAACGTGGGCCCCGCACGACGTCGGTCGCTACGCCATCGACGAGCCGCACTTCGGTATGTACCTGGCGATTCACGAGTACGCGTCGGCAAAGCTCGTCGAGAGCGGTCCGCATGCGCGCAGCGCCTCCGAGGAACGGCACGGGACGCACTACGCGCGCTTCGGGACCGGAGCTGCAATCGACGCCCTCGCGGCGCGCGGCGGACCGCGGCAGCAGCGTGCCCTGGCGCTGGAGCTCGACAATCTCGTGAGCGCATGCCGGCGAGCGCTGGCGCGCTCGGATGCCGCCGTCGCGCTCGCAACCTGCCGGGCGGCCTGGAGCGTGCTCGAGCTCAAGGGACCGTTCCCGCTGGGCGCCGTGCTTGCAGGGCAGGTGCTCGGCATCGAAGGGATCGACGCTCCGACACGCGATGCCGCCACCGTCATCCGGGCATCGGCGTTCGAAAAATGCGGGCGGATGCGCGAAGCTCAGGACTTGCTGGGGACCGCGCTCGCCGCCTTCCGCGAGCGTTGCGATGCGCACGCCGAAGGCCTGGCTCTGCGCCAGCTCGCCACTGTCATGCGGCAGCAGGGAAAGATGGACGAGGCGCGGCAGGCGATCGAAGCATCGCTTGCGATTCATCGGGCGCAAGGCGACCGCCGTGCCGAGAGCCTTGCCTTGCGCGTTCTCGGCATCGTGCACCGCGAGCAAGGCCGTCTCTCCGAGGCGGAACCGTTGTACGGGAAGCACTTGCCTATCACCGTGCGGCCGGCAGCCGCGGCTCGAGGGCATTGTCCTCGGCAACATCGGCAACCTCCTCGCCGAGCGGGGCGATTTCGAAGGTGCCCGCTCGAGCTTTGAGATGGCCCTGGCCATCCATCGCGAGCTCGACGATCGGCAGTACGAGGGCCTGGTACTCGGCAACCTCGGTATGCTCGCGACCGAAACCGGCGGGCACGACGACGCGCGCAGCTTCGGCGAGCAGGCCCTCGCCATCCACGCGACGTCGGCAACCGTGCCGAGGAGGGGATCGTGCTCAGCAACCTGGCATCGCTCGAGAACGCCGTGGGCCGGCCGGATGCGGCCCGTGTGACGGGCGAGGCGAGCCTCGCCATCGCGCGCGAGGTCGGCAATCGGCGCTGGGAGGGGATGGTGCTGACCAACCTCGCCGAATTCTCACGCGCGCAAGGTCGACATGCGGAAGCCCGCACGCACCTGGATCAGGCTCTGGTGATCCATCGCGCGGTCGGCAACCGCCGCTCGGAAGGCAGCAGCCTCGGCATTCTCGGGGCGCTGCTCGCTGCCGAAGGGGACCTCGACGAAGCGCGCACGGCGTTCGCGAGCGGCGAAGCGCTGCTTCGTGAAGGCGGCTTTCGATTCGAGCTGATCGAACTCTTGTGCCGGCGCGGACACGTGGAACTCGCTGCCGGCGACGCTTCCACCGCGCGCGCGGTGCTGGCTGCCACGAGCAAGCGGCGGCGCCAATGGGTAGCGCCCTCGGCGCGCGATTGCAGCGCGACATCGTTGCGCTCGAGCGCGCCCTGGCGGACGGAACATGACCCGAGCGCGCGCGGCAGCGCAATGAAGGCATCACGATGGCAGGCGCTGCAGTACCCCGTACCGCGCCTTCTCGCGTTCGAACGTCGTGTCGTCTATCGGCATGTGGCAACCCTAGGGTCACCGTCGCGCGGCTATGCTTGCAGCATGACCAAGCGCACCGCATCCTGCAGCTGCGGCCAACTGCGCATCGACGTGCAAGGCACGCCGCGCGTCGGCGTGTGCCACTGCCTGGCGTGCCAGCGCCGCACCGGCAGCGTGTTCGCCGCACTGGCCGGATTTGCGCCGCCGTATCGCGTGCACGGCCGCGCCACCGAGTATGTGCGCACCGGCGACCAGGGCGCGCAGTTCAGGTTCCGCTTCTGTCCGGTGTGCGGCTCCACCGTGTTTCACACCGAGGAAGGCAACGAAGACCGCGGTGTCAGCGTGGCGGTGGGCGCCTTTGCCGAGCCCGACTTTCCGCCGCCGCGCGATTCGGTGTACGACTGCCGACGGCATGCGTGGGTGCAATTGCCCGTGGGCGTCACCGTGCACGACAAGGATCCGACCTGAAACCCCGCATCGGCGCTGGTTCGAAGGCCGTTCCTACAATGCAATCGACCCTGGGAGCCCGAAGTGATCGTCGAACGCATCTGGACCGGCAACTCGCTGCGCAACTACAACTACCTGATCGCCTGCCCCGACACCGGTGAGGCGCTGGCGATCGATCCGCTCGACCACGGCAAGTGCCTGGCGGTGGCCAAGAAGAACGGCTGGCGCATCACGCAGATCCTCAACACGCACGAGCACCACGACCACACCGGCGGCAACGCTGCGGTGGTCGAGGCCACCGGCGCCAAGGTGATCGCCCATCACAAGGCCGGCGGCAGGATCGCCGGCGTCGACCGCGGCGTGAAGGCCGGCGACATCATCAAGGTCGGCAAGCGCGTCGAGCTCGAATGCCTGGACACGCCGGGCCACACCTTCTGCCACATCTGCCTGCGTTCGCATACCGACCAGCCGGCGCTGTTCTCGGGCGACACGCTGTTCAACGCCGGCGCCGGCAACTGCCACAACGGCGGCGACCCCGGTGCGATGTACGAGACCTTCGCGCAACAGCTCGAGTCGCTGCCCGACGACACGCAGCTGTACCCGGGCCACGACTACATCGAGAACAACCTCAAGTTCACGCTGTCGCGCGAGCCGGACAACGCGGCCGCGAAGGCGCTGCTGCCCAAGGTGGCGGGCCACGACCCGCAAAACTCGGTCGTCACCACGCTGCAGCAGGAGAAGACCTTCAACACCTTCTTCCGGCTCACCCACCCGAGCGTGATCGCGAAGCTGCGCGAGGCCTTCCCCGACCTGCCGGAGAACCCGGACCGTCGCACGGTGTTCCTCAAGCTGCGCGAGTTGCGCAACAAGTGGTGATCCCTAACCGAACAAATCGCTGCGCGATTTCTTCGGTGGTTTGATTTGTGTGAGAAGGACCGCGCTGCACGTTGTTTCGCGCGATCCTGAATGCGGCGGCCGTGCCGCCGCAGCGAAGACTGCGCGCAGTAACACGCAGCGCAGTCTCCTCTTGAGCCAGGAACCGGCTCCGCCGGTCCTGGCTCAACTTGTCGGATTCGCAGAGGAATTGCGCAGCAATTGCTCTGCGCCTAGACGAACAGCAGCGCCGGCGTCTCGAGCAGGCGCTTGAGCGACTGCACGAACAGCGCCGCACCGTGGCCATCGACCACCCGGTGATCGAACGACGACGACAGGTTCATCAGCAGGCGCGGCACGATCGCGCCGCCGCGCACCACCGGCCGCTCGACGATGCGGTTCACGCCGACGATCGCCACCTCGGGCGCGTTGATGATCGGCGTGGTCACGATGCCGCCGATCGGGCCGAGGCTGGTGATCGTGATCGTCGAGCCGCTCAGCTCGCCGCGCGTGATGCTGCCGCCGCGCGCGGCCGCGGCCAGACGCGCGACTTCGCTCGCCGACTGCCACAGGTCGAGCGCTTCGGCATGGCGCACCACCGGCACCATCAAGCCGGCGTCGGTCTGCGTGGCGATGCCCAGGTGCACCGGGGCGTGGCGAGTGAGCACGCCTTTCTCATCATCGAAGGTCGCGTTGACCGACGGGTGCTCGACCACGGCGACCGCGATCGCGCGCATCAAGAGCGGCAGCAGCGTGAGCTTGCCGCGCGCATCGCCATGCTGCGCGTTGAGCGCGCCGCGCAGCGCCTCGAGCTCGGTGACGTCGCATTCCTCGACGTAGCTGAAGTGCGGGATGCGCCGTTTGGCCTCCTGCATCTTCAGCGCGATCTTGCGGCGCAGGCCGATCACCGGGATCGACTCTTCGCCGCTGCGTGGTGTGCCGCTCGGTGCCACGGGGGCCGAAGGCGTCTGCACCGGCAGCGGCCGCGCGGCGGCGGGATGCGCCTTCGCATGGCCATCGAGGTCGGCCTGCATCACGCGCCCCGCGGTGCCGCTGGGCTTGACCTGCGCCAGGTCGATGCCGAGCTCCCATGCCCGGCGCCGCACCGACGGCGTGGCGATCGGCCTGTCGGCGCGAGGGCGCGTCGCGGGCGGGTGCCGGTGCGGGCGCGGCGCTTGGCGCGGGGGCCGCTGGGGTGGCGGCCTTCGCGGCGGGTGGGGCCGCGGCCGTCGCGCGCGGCGCGCTCGCTGGGGTCGGCACAGCGGCTTCACCGCGGGTCTGAATCTTGACCAGCTCCGCGCCCACCGCGAACACCGTGCCCTCGGCACCGCCGATCCAGGTGACCGTGCCGGACACCGGCGACGGGATCTCGACCGAAGCCTTGTCGGTCATCACGTCGGCGAGCGCCTGGTCTTCGGTCACCGTGTCGCCGGGCTTCACGTGCCAGGCCACGAGCTCGACCTCGGCGATGCCTTCGCCGATGTCGGGCATCTTGATCGTTCTTTCGGCCATGTCAGTGCCGCCCGGCCGCCCGAAGGCACTGACGCGCCCCCTCGGGGGGCAGCGAGCGAAGTGAGCGTGGGGGCTGTTTCATCCTAGGGTTCCATCACGCGCTTGAGCGCAGCGCCCACGCGTGCCGGGCCGGGGAAGTAGTGCCATTCCTGCGCATGCGGGTACGGCGTGTCCCATCCGGTCACGCGTTCGATCGGCGCTTCGAGGTGGTAGAAACAATGCTCCTGCACCAGCGACAACAACTCGGCGCCGAAGCCGCAGGTGCGCGTGGCTTCGTGCACGACCACGCAGCGGCGCGTTTTCTTCACCGAGCGCACGATCGCCTCGAGGTCCAGCGGCCACAGGTTGCGCAGGTCGATGATCTCGGCGTCGATGCCGGTCTCCGCTGCGGCGGCTTCGCTCACCCACACCATCGTGCCGTAGGCCAGCACCGTCACGTCGCCGCCGGTGCGCGCGATGCGCGCCGACTCCAGCGGCACGGTGTAGTAGCCCTCGGGCACCTCGGCCATCGGATGCTGTGACCACGGCACCACCGGGCGCTCGTGGTGGCCGTCGAACGGGCCGTTGTACAGGCGCTTGGGCTCCAGGAAGATCACCGGGTCGTCGTTCTCGATCGCGGCGATCAGCAGCCCCTTGGCGTCGTACGGGTTGCTCGGCATCACGGTGCGGATGCCGCACACGTGGGTGAACAGCGCCTCGGGGCTCTGGCTGTGCGTCTGGCCGCCGTAAATGCCGCCGCCGCACGGCATGCGGATCGTGATCGGCGCGGTGAAGTCGCCCGCCGAGCGGTAGCGCAGCCGAGCCGCCTCGCTGACGATCTGGTCGCTCGCCGGGTAGAAGTAGTCGGCGAACTGGATCTCGACCACCGGCCGCAAGCCGTAGGCACCCATGCCGACCGCGGCGCCGACCAGCCCGCCCTCGCTGATCGGCGCGTCGAACACACGCTGCGCGCCGTACTTGGCCTGCAGCCCTTCGGTGCAGCGGAACACGCCGCCGAAGTAACCCACGTCCTCGCCGAACACCACCACGTTGGGGTCGCGCGCCAGCATCACGTCCATCGCCGAGCGCAGCGCCTGGATCATCGTCATGCGCGTGGTGACCGTGGCAGCTGCCTGCGGGCGCTCAGCCAGCGCGACGTCGGTGGGGTCAGTGGCCATGGTGTTCGGCCTCCAGTTGGGCGAGCTGGTGTTTCAAGTGCGGTGGCATGTCCTGGTAGACATCCTCGAACATCGAGGCCAGCGGCGGGATGTGGCCATCGTGCAGCGTGCCGTGCGCTTCGGCCTCCTTCTGCGCGGCCAGCACCTCGGCTTCGAGCTCCTTCTGCAGGGCGTCGTGCTGGGCCTCGCTCCAGACCTTGAGGTGCACCAAATGCTGCTTCAGGCGCGCGATCGGGTCGCCGAGCGGAAAGTGCTGCCAGTCGTCGGCTGGCCGGTAGCGCGACGGATCGTCCGACGTGCTGTGCGCGCCGGCGCGGTAGGTGATCCACTCGATCAGCGTCGGTCCGAGGTTGCTGCGCGCCCGTTCGGCGGCCCAGCGCGACGCGGCCAGCACCGCGAGCCAGTCGTTGCCGTCGACACGCAGGCTCGCGATGCCGCAGCCGACGCCGCGGGCGGCAAACGTGGTGGCCTCGCCGCCGGCAATGTCCTGGAAAGTCGAGATCGCCCACTGGTTGTTCACCACGTTGAGGATCACCGGCGCGCGGTACACATGGGCGAAGGTGAGCGCGGTGTGGAAGTCGGCCTCGGCGGTGGCGCCGTCGCCGATCCAGGCCGATGCGATGCGACTGTCGCCCTTGATCGCCGAGGCCATGCCCCAGCCCACCGCCTGGATGAACTGCGTGGCGAGGTTGCCCGAGATGGTGAAGAAGCCGGCGCGCTTGTATGAATACATCACCGGCAGCTGGCGCCCCTTGAGCGGATCGCGCCCGTTGCTCATCAACTGGCAGATCATCTCCACCATCGACACGTCGTCGCGCGCCAGCAGCAGGCCCTGCTGCCGATAGGTGGGAAAGCACATGTCGCCCGGCGCCAGCGCCATCGCGTGCGCGGTGGCGATCGCCTCTTCGCCGAGGCACTGCATGTAGAACGAGGTCTTCTTCTGCCGCTGCGCGATCAGCATGCGCGCATCGAAGGCGCGCGTCTTCATCATCGCGCGCAACCCGCGCACCAGCAGCTCGGGTTCGACCTTCGGTGCCCAAGGGCCGACGGCGCGGCCCTTGGCGTCGAGCACGCGCACCAGGCTGTCGGCCAGGTCGGCGGTCTTCGCCGGCGTGGTGTTGACCGGCGGCTTGCGCGCCTCGCCGGCGGGCGTGAGGCGGAGGTAGGAGAAATCGGTGTGCTGCCCGGGGCGCGCGCTGGGCTCGGGCACGTGCAGGCGCAACGGCTGGCGCTTCTGGGTCATGAGCGTCTCCTGGTCCCGATCGTGTCGGGCGCTGGATCGAACTCTCGGGTCCGGCAAACGGGATCGCCGCCGCCGGGCTTTGAGGCCGATAGCGTAGCGCAGGGCGGCAGCGCGCTGCAGGCGGCGTGCGCGCCGAGCACGCAAGGTTTGCCGCAACTTCTCGCGCGCGAAGGCCCGACATTGCGGGTTTGGCGCGTCCAAAGGTCTGCGGGACGCGGCTGGAATGGAATGCAAGTTGCTACGCCACTCGACCGCCGATTGCGGCGCGCCGCAGAGTTCCGGCCCGAAGGCCGTTCCACCGACACGAGCCGGCGTCGCGCCGGCCGGGAGCACAGATGGGGGAGATCCGAAACCGACCTGCCACGGTCTTGCCTACGGCGCGGAACGTCGTCGGCATTGAAGATCCGGCCCGGGTGCAGGCCAGCGTGCTGATCGTCGACGACCAGCCCGGACGCCTGCTGGCCTACGAGGCCATGCTGTCGGGTCTGGGTGTCGACTGCGTCAAGGCAGCGTCGGGCGACCGCGCGCTCGAGCGGGTGCTGAAGCAGCCGTTCGCCGTGATCCTGCTCGACGTGCGCATGCCCGGCATGGACGGTTTCGAGGTTGCACGGCTGATCCGCTCGCACCCACGCTACGGTCGTACGCCGATCATGTTCGTGACGGCCGGCGACATCACGGAACTGGAGCATCTCAAGGCCTACGAGCTGGGTGCGATCGACTACATCACGATGCCGATCGCACCCGAGGTGCTGCGCAGCAAGGTCGCCGTGCTGGTCGAGTTGTTCCAACGGCGCAGCGAGCTCGAAGTGCTCAACGGTTCGCTCGAAGCGGCTCGCAGTCGACTGGCGGCGCACCACCAAGAGGCCGTGGCGCAGCGCGATGCACAGCTCGAAGCGGTGTTCGAGCACCCTTTCGACATGACGGTGGTGCTGCAAGCCGAGGTGTCGGACGACGGCGAGGTGATCGATTGGGTCTACCGAAGGGCCAACCACGCCGCGCGCGAACTGCTGGGCTTCACGAAGGAAGGACTGGTCGGGCGCCGTCTCGGCGACGTGCTGCCGGATCGCCGCGCGCGGGTCATCGAGCAGTGCACGCGCGTGCTGAAGTCAGGGACACCCGAGCGCTACGAGGTGCCGGCGCCGAACGGAGGCTGGTACCTGGTCACCGTGTATCCGCTCGGCGACGACATGGTTGTCGGTTCGGGGGTCGACATCAGCGACCGCAAGAACGCTGAAGCCGCTTTGCGTGACAGCGTCACGGAGCTCAACCGGCTCAAAGGGGCGCTGGAAGAGACCGATCGCCGCAAAGACGAGTTCCTCGCCATGCTGGCGCACGAGCTGCGAAATCCGATGGCACCGATCTCCAATGCCTCGGCGGCACTCGCGGCGCTGCCCACGGACGACAAGCGGCGGCCCAGGCTCGTGTCGATGATCCAGCGGCAGGCCTTGAACATGTCGCGCCTGCTCGACGACCTGCTGGACGTGGCGCGCGTCACCCAGGGCCGCATCGAGTTGCAGTGCGAACCGGTCACGCTGGCCGAGTGCGTCGACCAAGCCGTCGAGGCCACCGAGCCGCTCATGCGCAGCAAGGACCATCGCCTGCTCGTGAGTGGCGACGGAGCCGCTCTGCTGGTGCATGCGGACAAGGTGCGTCTTGTCCAGTGCCTCACCAACCTGTTGACCAATGCGGCGAAGTTCACCGATGCGGGGGGCTCGATCGAGGTGCGCTGCCAGACTGAAGGTCGCATGGCCGTGGTCGAGGTGAGCGACAACGGCATCGGCATTGCGCCGGAGTTCCAGGCCCACCTGTTCGACCTGTTTGCGCAAGGCAAGCGATCGCTCGATCGGGCACAAGGCGGTCTGGGAATCGGCCTCGCCCTGTGCAGGCAACGGATCGAGGATGCACGGTGGCACGGTGAGCTGCCGCAGCGCGGGCCCGCACCAGGGGGCAACCTTCGCCCTGCGACTGCCGCTGGCGCGCGAGGGCAGCGTGGTGCCACCTGTGCTGCGGGTCGCGCCAGCCGGCAAGCGCATCCTGGTGGTGGACGACAACCGCGATGCAGCCGACTCGCTCTCTGTGCTGTTGCAGAACGAAGGCCACGACACGCGCACTGTCTATCGCGGAGACCACGCGCTGCAGTTGCTCGAGGAGTTTGCGCCCGACGTGGTGGTGCTGGACCTCGGCATGCCTGGCCTCGACGGCTACGAGGTCGGCCGGATGATCAAGGCTTCGCATCCGTCGATTCGGCTGATTGCGGTCACCGGCTACGGCCAGCCGAAGGACCGGCAGCGCAGCGCGTCGATCGGCTTCGAGTTGCATCTGGTCAAGCCGGTTCAATTCGACGAGCTGCGTTTGGTGATGGGCGCATCCGCAGGCCGCGCCAAGCCGTCGCCGTAGACGGGGCGCGCCGGCTGCCGGCGAGGCCATCGACCTGGTGATTGAACTTCGAGGATTATGGTAGTGTGCATGCATGCAATCGACCGAAGTCGTCAAAGCCCTGGCCGCGTTGGCCCATCCGGTGCGCCTCGAGGTGTTCCGGGCGCTGGTGGTGTCCGGCCCGACGGGCCTCACGCCGAGCGTGATGCAAGAGGGGCTCGGCATCCCTGCCACCACGCTGTCGTTCCACCTCAAGGAGCTGGCGCAGGCAGGGCTGGTGTCGTCCGAGCGGGCGAGCCGCCACCTCGTCTACCGGGCCGCGTACGAGCGCATGAACGGCGTGCTCAAGTACCTCACCGACAACTGCTGCGAGGGCGCCGCCTGCGCCGTCGAAGCCGGCAGCAGCCGCCTGCAACTGCTGAACCCCCAACCGGAGTCCACGATGAAGCGCTTTCACGTCCATGCCCATGTCGAAGACCTGCAGGCAAGCATCGCCTTCTATTCCAGGATGTTCGCCGCCGCGCCGGCGCGTGTCGAAAGCGACTACGCCAAGTGGATGCTGGAGGATCCACGCATCAACTTCGCCATCTCCACGCGCGGCAGCAAGCTCGGCGTGGATCACCTCGGCATTCAAACCGACACCGAGGAGGAACTCGTCGCACTGCGCGAGCAGGCCGAGGCCGCCGATCTCACGTTGCAAGACGTCGGCGAGACCACCTGCTGCTATGCCCGCAGCGACAAGTACTGGGTCACCGACCCGCAGGGCATCGCCTGGGAGCAGTTCCACACGCTGGGCAACATCCCGGTCTTCAGCGAGAAGAAGGCCGAGCCGGCCGCGGCCGCCTGTTGCGCAACGGCGCCCAAGGGCAAGCCGGTGGCCATCGCGGTCAAGGCCGAAGCAAATCGTCGTGCTGCTGAGGGCGATGCCGTGCGATGAAGACCAACTACAACGTGCTTCTTCATCTGCACCGGCAACTCGGCGCGCTCCATCCTGGCCGAAGGCCTGCTGAACGCGATGGGCAGGTGGCCAGATTCAAAGCCTTCTCGGCCGGCAGCCATCCCAAGGGCGAGCGTGCAATCCGATCGCGCTGGAAGAGCTGCAGGCGCTGCACATTCCGACCGAGGGCTTGCGCAGCAAGAGCTGGGATGAGTTCGCCGCGGCCGATGCGCCGCAGCATGGACTTCGTGTTCACCGTGTGCGACGAGCGCCGCCGGCGAGGTGTGCCCGGTGTGGCCGGGCCAGCCGATGAGCGGCGCATTGGGGCATGCCGGACCCGGCACGCGTGCAAGGGCCGGACGAGGCGAAGCGGCAAGGCTTTCAGCGACACGGCCATCACGATCAAGCGCCGCCTCGAACTGATGCTTGCGCTTGCCGCTGGAGCAGCCTGGACGCGCTGGCGTGCAGCGCGAGGTCGAGCATCGGACGCGCTGACGGATGGCAGCGAACGTTCCGCGCAGGCTGCTCGCCGAGGCGCTCGGCACCGCGCTGCTGCTGGCCGTGGTCATCGGCTCCGGCATGATGGCCGAGCGCCTGGCGGGCGGCAACGCGGCGATCGTGCTGCTGGCCAACACGCTCGCGACCGTGGGCGGCCTCTACGTGCTCATCGAGGTGTTCGGTCCCGTCAGCGGCGCGCACTTCAATCCGGCCGTGTCGCTGGTGATGGCCAGCCGCGGCGAGCTGGCCACCGCCTGCTGGCGCCTTACATCGCGGTCCAACTGCGGCGGTGCGATGCTCGGTGCGTGGCTGGCCCATGCCATGTTCGACATGAGCATCCTGCAGTTCTCGACCAAGGTGCGCAGCGGCACTGGGACAGTGGATCGCCGAAGGCGTGGCCACTTTCGGCCTGCTGCTGCTCATCCTGCGCGCGCCGCCGTCGCGGGTCGCCGCGATGGTGGCGTCGCTACATCGGTGCCGCCTACTGGTTCACGGCTTCGACTTCGTTCGCGAATCCGGCCGCTGCCTTCGGGCGCATGTTCAGCGACAGCTTCGCCGGCATCGCGCCGTCGAGCGTGCCGGGTTTCGTCATCGCTGAACTGGCTGGGCGCCGGCCTGGCGGTGGGAGTGCACCGCCTGTTGGGCGGCTCACCGGCCAAGGCGCCCGCCAAACCCGCCGATCTCGAGCCCCGTGCCTCTGTGACCCGCCATGGCTGAAGCAACCATCTACCACAACCCCGTCCTGCGGCACGTCGCGCAACACGCTGGCGCTGATGCGCCACGCCGGCATCGAGCCCGTGGTCATCGAGTACCTGAAGACGCCGCCTTCAAAGTCGATGCTCAAGGCGCTGGTCCAGGCCATGGGCATCTCGGTCCGCGACGCTCTTGCGGCGCAAAGGGCACGCCCTACGACGAGCTGCACCTCGACGACCCGAAGTGGACCGACGACGAACTGCTCGACTTCATCGTCCGCCATCCCATCCTGATGAACCGCCCGATCGTCGTCACCGCGCGCGGCAGCAAGCTGTGCCGCCCGTCCGAAGCCGTGCTCGAGCTCCTGCCCGAAGGCAGGCTGCCCGATTCACCAAGGAAGACGGCGAAGTCGTCGTCGACAGCGGCGTCCGCCGCCGCTAGGCCACCGCACTCCGGGCGGCCTTTTGTTGCACTAGATAGTTGCTATTGACAACCACAGGGGAAGCGTCGATCATGCGCCACCTTAGTTGCTATCCACAACGACATGAAACCCCAATCCGCCCGCTCCGGGAGTCTGCTCCGCGAAGTGGCTCGTTTGTACACGCGAGCACAGCGCGTGGTCGCGGATTGCTGCAAGACCACCAACACGCAGTGCCACCTGCTGGGCGAGCTGGGCCGGGCTGGGCCGCTGCCTTTGTCGGAACTGGGGTCGCGGGTGATGCTCGAGAAGAGCTGGGTGTCTCGCGCCGTCGAAACGATGGTCGAGCGTGGACTGGTCACCAAGGAGCCCAACCCCGCCGACGCAAGGAGCTGGCTCGTGACGCTCACCGCCGACGGTGAACGCACCGTGGCCGCCCTGGACCGAACGCTCGACGAACACGCCGAGAAGTTGCTCGAAACGCTCAACGAGCGCGAGCGCGCCGCCGTCGAGAACTCTCTGCTCCTGCTGATGAAGGCCCTGCGAGAAGACGCTGCCGCGATGTGCTGCCTTCCGCTCGGCGAACGAAAGGAATCCCATCATGCTGTCAACTGAAGTGTCCTCCGCGGCACCCGTGTGGCCGCGGGTGTCTACGGCACCGCTCAGCACGCTGGCTGCTCAGTCAACGCCATTGCCCGTCGCGGTACTCGGTGCCGGGCCCGTCGGCCTGGCGGCTGTGGCCAAGCTCATCGAGCGCAATCTGCCGTTCGTCGTGCTGGAGGCCAACGAGCGCGTCGGCGCGAACCTGCTCGACTACGGGCATGTCCAGCTGTTCTCACCCTGGCAGTACAACGTGGACCCCACGATGGCGAAGCTGCTGCAGCCAACCGGCTGGCAGCATCCCGAGCCGAGTGAACTGCCGCTGGCGGGCGACATCGCCAGGCGCGTGTTGCAGCCGTTCGCGCAACTGCCGCAGGTCGCAGCGGGGCTGCATCTGCGCACGCGGGTCGTGTCGGTGTCGCGCGAGGGCTACGACAAGGTGAAGAGCAAAGGTCGCGAGAGCGCGCCGTTCATCATCCGTGCGATGCGCGACGGCAAGGCGATCGAGCTGCGCGCACGCGCGGTCATCGACAGCACCGGCACCTGGAACACGCCGAATCCGGTGGGCGCCAGCGGCCTGCCCGCAATCGGTGAGCGCGAAGCGGCGCCGCACGTCTTCTACGGCATTCCGGACGTGCTGGGCGTTCATCGCGCGCGCTATGCGGGCAAGAAGACGCTGGTCGTCGGGGCCGGGCACAGCGCTGCGAATGCCCTGCTCGCACTGGCCGAACTGGCCAAGCAGGTCCCAGGCACGCGATTGGTGTGGAGCGTGCGCTCGCCGGTCCTGACTCGCGTCTTCGGCGGTGGCGATGCCGATGCCTTGCCGGCACGTGGAGCGCTCGGCGCGTCGCTGCGCCGCTTGCGCGACACCGGCGCGCTCGAATTCAACGCGGGGCTGCGCATCACCGAGATCATCCAGGAAGGCGGCAAGGTGCTCATCGCGGGCATCGATGGCAACGGCGAATCCCTTCGCATCGACGGCGTCGACGAGATCATTTGCGCCACCGGTCAGCGGCCGGACTTGTCGCTGACCAGCGAGCTGCGCGTCAAGCTCGACCCGTGGCTGGAGTCGAACGAAGCGCTGGGTCCGCTGATCGACCCCAACGAGCACAGCTGTGGCACCGTGCGTCCGCACGGGCACCGCGAGCTCTCGCATCCGGAGCCCGGCCTGTACACCGTGGGGGTCAAGAGCTACGGCCGTGCGCCCACGTTCCTGATGGCCACCGGGTTCGAGCAGGCTCGCTCGGTGGTGGCCGCCATCGCAGGCGACCTCGAAGCCGCCGACCGGGTGGAACTGAGCCTGCCCGAGACCGGTGTGTGTGGCGTCGGCGAAAGCCGCCTCGGAAGGGGCCGATTGCGGTGCCGGGCTGCGGACCGGCCGAAGCCCGAGCGAAGAGCGACGACCGACGGCATGCGACGAAGGCGGGCGCCTGCGGCACCTCGTCGTGCGGCGTGCCGGCGAAGGCAGCCGCAATCCGTCGACGCCGTGGCCAGCGGTTGCTGCGGCGGCCCCGCCAAGGCGGACGCCTCGGCCTGCTGCGTGTTGGACGAGCACATGAAGTCGCAAGGCGCGGTGGGTTGCGGCTGTTCCCGAGACCCACGCGCGCGCGCGGCGACCTGCTGCGGCTAGATGAAACAGCCCCCACGCTCACTGCGTTCGCTGCCCCCGGGGGCGTGTCAGTGGCTTCGGGCGGCCGGGCACCACTGACATGGCCCTCGGACGCACCGGCACGGTGGCTGCGCTGGGGACGGCGCAGACACTGGCCTGGGCGTCCTCGTACTACCTGCCCGCGATGCTGGCGTCTTCGATGGCGCGCGACCTGGGCGTGTCCGCGCCGACCGTGTTCGCGGCCTTCTCGGTGGCCCTTGTCGTCTCGGGCCTGCTCGGCCCGCGGGCCGGCGCCGCCATCGACCGCTGGGGCGGTCGGCCGGTGCTCAGCGCGACCAGCGTCATCTTCGCCATCGGGCTGGTCGCGCTCGGCTTGGCGCAATCGCCGCTGGCCTTCTTCGCGGCGTGGGTCGTGCTGGGTGTGGGCATGGGCAGCGGTCTTTACGAGGCCGCGTTCGCCACGCTCGTGCGCCTGTACGGCAAGGATTCGCGCAACTCCATCACCGGCATCACGCTCATCGCGGGCTTCGCCAGCACGGTGGGCTGGCCGCTGTCCACGTTCCTCGAGGTGCAGGTCGGGTGGCGCAACGCGTGCTTCGCCTGGGCCGCGTTGCATCTGTTGATCGGTCTGCCGCTGAACCTGATGCTGCCAAGGGTCACCGTGCCCGAGGCCAGCGCGGCGCAGGCACCGGCTGCGCCGATGCGCAGCGACAGCAGCCGCTCGTCATTGAAAGCCGTGCTGGCGCTGTCGTTCGTGTTCGCGACCACGATGTTCATCGCCACGGCGATGGCGGCGCACCTGCCGCGATTGCTGCAAGCTGCCGGCGTGTCGCTGGCCGCCGCGGTCTTCGTCGGTGCCTTGATCGGGCCGGCGCAGGTCGGTGCGCGGCTGCTCGAGTTCGGCTTTCTGCGCAAGGTCCATCCGCTGATCTCGGCGCGCATCGCCACCGCGCTGCATCCGTTGGGCGTGGCGATCTTCGTCGCGATCGGTGCACCGGCAGCCGCCGTGTTCGGCATCCTGCACGGCGCGGGCAACGGCATGCTCACCATCGCCAAGGGCACGCTGCCGCTCTACATCTTCGGCCCGCAAGGCTACGGCCACCGGCAAGGCTTGCTGATGCTGCCGGCGCGGTTCACGCAGGCGCTGTCGCCTTGGCTCTTCGGGCTGGCGCTCGACCAGTGGGGCGCCGATGCGTTGGCCGTCTCGGCCGCCGTGGGCACGCTCGCGTTCCTCACGCTGTTCATCCTGTCGATCGACACCCGGCGGGGCGCCGAGACCCAGGCCACACCCGCTCGCCCATGAAGATCCGAACCGCCACAGCCGACGACGCCGAGGCCATCGCGGCGATCTATGCGCCGATCGTGCTCGACACCACGATCTCGTTCGAGTGGGTGCCGCCGAGTGCGCTGGAATTTCGCGCACGCATCACCAAGACGCTCGCCAAGTACCCGTGGCTGGTCGCGGTGGACCCGAGCGAGCAGGTGGCGGGCTATGTGTATGCAGGCGGCCATCGCGATCCGCCGTCTTACCAGTGGTCGGTGACCACCTCGGTGTACATCCGCGACGACAGCCGCGGACAAGGGCTGGGCAAGCGGCTGTACGCCGAGCTGTTCGATCGGCTCGTGTCGCTGGGCCACTACCGCGCGTACGCCGGCATCGCGTTGCCCAACGATGCCAGCGTGGCCTTGCACGAGGGCGTGGGCTTCGAGCCGATCGGTGTCTACCAGGCCGTGGGCTACAAGTTCGGTGCCTGGCGCGACGTGGGCTGGTGGCAGAAGTCGCTGCGCCCGCTCGCCACGCCGGGGCCGGTGGCCGCGTTCGGCGGCTAGGCCCGTTCACACTCCGGATGCCAGTGCGAGTGGGCCTGGCAAGCCGCCAGGCCCTAGGCACGATCGATCGCGCAGGTGCGAAAGCCGGCGAACACGTCGTTGCGGTCGGGCATGAAGAAGTTGCGGTAGTGCGGGTGCTTCATGCGCGGCTGCGTCGCGAACGCGCCGCCGCGCAGCACCTGGCGCGTGTGGAACCACGGCGCGGAGTAGTCGCGATACGGATGGGGCTCGAAGCCGGGGAAGGGCGCGAACGGGCTCGCGGTCCACTCCCACACCTGGCCCCATTCGAACGCCGGCTCGCGCAACGCGGCCAACTGCCACTCGGCTTCGCTCGGCAGGCGGCGTCGGGCCCATGCGCAATACGCCAATGCCTCGTGAAGCGACACGTTCATCGCCGGCAACAGGGGGTCGACGTCGACCCATTGGCCGAACGTGCGGCGTTGCCACGTGCTGCCGTGGCGGCGCACGTAGCGCGGTGCCGACGAGCGGCTGCGCCCGCAGCCAGCGCCATCCTTCGTCGCTCCAGAAGCTGCGCTCGCGATAGCCACCGGCTTCGACGAATTCGAGGTAACGCGCCCAGGTGACCGGCGCGCTGTCGATGCGAAAGTTCTCCACCGCGACGGTGTGAGGTCCGAGCTCGTTGTCGAACACGAAGCCATCGCCGGCAGCGCCGAGTTCGAGCATGCCCGCGGCAACCGCCAGGTCGCGCACCGGCGCATGGGCCTTCGGCGCCCAGCCGGGCAGCGGGATGTCGAGGTGCTGCGCCATGTACACGGCGGCCTCGTGGTGCATGTCTTCGTGGAACAGCACGAGGCGGTGGAAGTACAGCGTGCGGTGGTCGTGCGGCGTGTGCTGCAGCAGCGCCAGGCTGTCGGCCAGCCCGGCTTCGAGGTCGTCGCGCAGCGCGTCGGCGCTCGGCAGCGGCAGCTCCCAGCGCGTGGTGTGCGCAACGCGGCCGGAGTCGAACCAGCTGTCGGCCAGCGCGCGCCGCGGCGGCATGCGCGGCACGTCGGGGTCGGCGGCCGCACCCCGCGCGCGTTGCGGGTTGCGGCCCAGCCACCATTCCTGGAACCAGCCGATGTGCCCGAGCTCCCACAGCGGCGGGTTGAGCTCAGGCGAATACGGCACCGCGCAGCGGGCGGGGCGCAACGCGTCCTCGTAGGCGGCGAAGGTGGCGAGCGTGTGCGCGCGCGCGTCACGCAAGGCGCGTTCGCAGTTGCGCCGCGTCGGCGCTGCGCGCGGCGCGGGCTTCGGCCCAGGCGTTCGAGATCATTCCGGTATAACCGCCGCGTGAAGCCGCGGCCAATGATTGCCACGGGCCGTGCGGACACACGGCCCACAGTCGCCATTGTCACGCCGGCCCACCGGGCGTCGAACAACGGCAACTGGCAGACGGCATGGCGCTGGTCGCAGCTGCTGGCGCGAGACTACCGCATCGTGCTGCTCGATGCCTGGCGCGGCGAAGCAGCCGACGTGCTGATCGCGCTGCACGCGCGCCGCTCGGCGCCGTCGATCGCGGCGTGGCATGCGCAGCGGCGCGGCCCGCTGGTGCTGGTGATGACCGGCACCGACCTGTACCGCGACATCGCGAGCGACGCCGCCGCGCAGGCCTCGCTCACGATGGCCGATCGCCTGGTGGTGCTGCAGGAGCTCGGCGACCAGCGGCTGCCGGCCGCGCTGCGCAGCCGCTGCGTGGTGTGCTTCCAGTCGTGCCCGGCGCTGCCGGCGGTGCGCAAGACCGAGCGCCATCTGCGCGTGCTGATGGTGGGCCACCTGCGCGACGAAAAGTCGCCGCAGACATACTTCGAAGCCGCGCGCCGGTCGCGCGCACGGCACGACATCGTGTGGGACCACATCGGCGCGCCGCTCGATGCCGCGCTGGGCGCGCAAGCGGAGGCGCTGATGCGCGAGCAGCCGCGCTACCACTGGCTCGGCGCGCTCGGCCACTCGGCCACGCGCCGCCGCATCCAGCGCGCGCATGTGCTGGTGCACGCCAGTGCGATCGAAGGGCGGCGCCCACGTGATCGCCGAGGCGCTGCGCAGCGGCACGCCGGTGCTGGCCTCGCGCATCGACGGCAACGTGGGCATGCTCGGCCCCGACTACGCGGGCTATTTCGACTGGAACGACGCGTCGGCGCTGGCGGCCCTGGTCGCGCGGGCGCGCGACGAACCCGCTATGCTCGCCGGGCTGGCTGCGCAATGCAGCCTCCGCGCACGTCTGTTCGAGCCCAAGCGCGAGCGCGCCACGCTGCTGCGGCTGTTGAGCGATCTGTTGAGGAAACCAAGCGCATGAATGCTCCCGAGAAACCCGGCGAACCGAGGCTCACGTCGCTGTCGCACGGCGGCGGTTGCGGCTGCAAGATCGCACCGGGCGTGTTGTCCGAGATCCTGAAAGACACCGCGCGCATGCCGATGCCCAAGGAGCTGCTGGTCGGCATCGAGACCGCCGACGACGCCGCGGTGTACCAGCTCAACGACGAGCAGGCGCTGATCGCGACCACCGACTTCTTCATGCCGATCGTCGACGACCCGTACGACTTCGGTCGCATCGCGGCGACCAACGCGATCTCCGATGTCTATGCGATGGGTGGCCGGCCGATCCTCGCGCTCGCGCTGGTCGGCATGCCGATCAACGTGCTGTCCACGCAGACCATCGGCCGCATCCTGCAAGGCGGCGAGTCGGTGTGCCAGGCCGCGGGCATTCCGATCGCCGGCGGCCACACCATCGATTCGGTCGAGGCCATCTACGGCCTGGTCGCGCTCGGGCTCGTGCATCCCAAGCGCGTGAAGCGCAACGCCGATGCGCGCGCCGGCGACCGCCTGGTGCTCGGCAAGCCGCTCGGCGTGGGCGTGTTGTCGGCCGCGCTGAAGAAGGAGCAACTGAGCGCGCAGGGCTACGAGCAGATGCTCGCCACCACCACCAAGCTCAACACGCCGGGTCCCGATCTGGCGGCGATCGACGGCGTGCACGCATTGACCGACGTCACCGGTTTCGGCCTCGCCGGCCACGCGCTGGAGATCGCGCGCGGCGCCGGTTGCACCGCGGTGATCGACTGGGCGCGTGTGCCCAGGCTGCACGGCGTGCGCGAGCTGGCCGCGAGCGGCTTCGTCACCGGCGCGTCGGGCCGCAACTGGGCCGGCTACGGCAAGGACGTGAAGCTGCCGGCGGGCTTCGATGCGCCCGACCAGGCCTTGCTCACCGACCCGCAGACCAGCGGCGGCCTGCTGGTGTCGTGCAGCCCCGAGGTCGTCGGCCGCGTGCTCGACACCTTCAAGCGCCATGGCTTTCGACGCCGCGGCCGAGATCGGCGAGGTGGTGGCGCACGATGGCGCGGCGCGCTTGGTGGTGCGTTGAGCGCACGCGCGCGCAGCCACGGTCTCGCGTTGCACGCACTGCGCTTCGGTGCCGCCGCGTTGCTGCTGCGCGCCGCTCTGTGCGTGCATGCCCAGGTTGCGCCCAGCGCGGCCGAAATCCAATCCTACGGCCCGCTGCACGCCGCCGCGTTGCGCGGCGACCTGCCGACGCTGGCCGCCACGATCGCCGGCCGTGCGCCGCTCGACGCACGCGACGGCCACGGCCGCACCGCGTTGCACGTGGCCACCTTCGCCAGCCAGCGTGACGCGATCCGGCTGCTGGCCGCCGCCGGTGCCGATCTCGGCGCGCTGGAGAACGACCGCTACGACGCGGTCACGATCGCCGCGGTGGCCGACGACGACGAAACGCTCGCCGTGCTGCTGTCGCTCGGCGCCAGCGCCAAGCTCACCACCAGCCGCTACGACGGCACCGCGCTGATCGCCGCCGCGCACCTCGGCCACGACGGTGTCGTGCGCCAGCTGATCCATGCCGGCGCGCCGCTGAACCATGTGAACAACCTGCACTGGACGGCGACGATCGAGGCCGTGGTGCTGGGCGACGGCGGGCCGCGCCACCAGGCCACGCTGCGCGCGCTGGTCGACGCCGGCGCCGACCTGAACCTCACCGATCGCGACGGCCGCACCGCGCTGCAGCTGGCGCGCTCGCGTGGCTTCAAGGAGATGGTGAAGATCCTCGAGGGCGCGCAGAAACGTTGACGCCGCGCTGCGCGCTGGAGCTGCGTGCGCTACATCACGCCATGCGTGGCGCGCAACACATCGGGCGCCGCCGCGTCCTGCGAGGCTTCCAGCAGCGTGATGCGCCACAGCGTGCGCGCATCGTCGGGGTCGATCAGCGTGGCCGAGTGCAGCAGCGCCGCGTTGTCCCACACCACCACGTCGCCCACGCCGTACTTGAAACGCAACTGGTATTTGGGCTGCGTCGAGTGCGCAGCCAGCTCGTCGAGCAGGTCGCGCGCTTCGTCGTCGGGCATGCCGACGATGCCGAACGAGCTGCCCGATACCGCGTACAGCGCCTTGCGCCCCGTCACCGGATGCGGCCGCGCGACGCGGTGTGTGATCAGCGGCATCTTGGCCTTCTGCTCAGGGGTGAGCGGCGACGCGGCCGTGCGGCTGGTCTCGTTCACGTCGTGGCGGTTGCCGTAGTGGTGGATCGCCAACAGCGGATCGATGCGCTTCTTCATCGCATCGCCAGGTCGTCGTAGGCGGCGATCTGGTTGGCGAACAGCGTGTCGCCGCCGACCTTGGGCACCACACGCGAGTACAGCGTGGTGGCGCGCGCCGGCACCTGCAGGTAGGAGTAGTCGGTGTGGAAGTACGATCCGGCGTCCTGCAGGCCGGTGGGCTGGCCGTTCACCTTGACGTTGGACAGGATCAGGATGTTCGGATCGACCGGATGGTGAAACTGGTCGATCACGTGCGGCTGCGGCGGCCCGATGCGGCGGGCGAAGGCCGCGAACTGCTGCGGCGTGAGCTGCTTGCGCGCGCACGCCGAGCACCTGGCGGTCGTAGAAGATGCGCTCGAGTTCCTTGAACTGCGCATCGGTGAGGTCACCGAGGTTCGCACCGTGCACCTCGGCACCGAATCCGTCGGACAGCGGCTTCACGCTCCACATGGTGTGCCGATGGTAGCGCGTGAGAGCACTGCCGACCCTGAGGAAACTCCCGATCTGGCTTGCGCAGATGCGTCACGGTGCGTTTCTATACTCGGGCGCAATGAACCCCCCACGCTCGCTTCGCTCGCTGCCCCCAGGGATCCGAAGGGGCCCCTTCGTGGCTCCCGGGGCACGTCAGCGGCTTCGGGCGGCCGGGCGCCGCTGACATGTCGTCGATCGAGCTGGAGGGGATCGCCAAGTCCTGGGGCGACACCGTTGCGCTGCACAACGTCAGCCTGCGCATCGAGCCGGGATCGTTCTGCGTGCTGCTGGGCCCTTCGGGCTGCGGCAAGTCGACCACGTTGCGCATCATCGCCGGCCTCGAGACGGCCACTTCGGGTTCGCTGCGCATCGACGGGCGCGACGTGACCGCGCTGCCACCGGCGCAGCGCGGCGTGGCGATGGTGTTCCAGAACTACGCGTTGTTTCCGCATTTGAGCGTGGCCGACAACATCACCTTCGGCCTGTCGGTGCGGCGCGCGCCGGCAGCCGAGCGCGACCAGCGGCTGCGCGAAACCGCGGCGTTGCTCGGCCTGGAGAAGCTGCTCGAGCGCAAGCCGAGCCAGCTGTCGGGCGGGCAGCAGCAGCGCGTGGCGCTCGGCCGGGCGCTGGTGGCACGCGCCAAGGTTTGCCTGATGGACGAGCCGCTGTCCAACCTCGACGCGCAGCTGCGCCAGGAGATGCGGCGCGAGCTGCGCGAGCTGCAGCGGCAGTTGCAAGCTCACGGTGGTGTACGTCACGCACGATCAGGCCGAGGCGATGAGCATGGCCGATCAGGTGGTGCTGCTGAGCCAGGGCCGCGTGGAACAGAACGGCGCGCCGCGCGAGCTCTATGCGAAGCCAGCCACCACGTTTGCCGCGCGCTTCATCGGCACGCCGCCGATGAACCTGATCACCCTGGAGGCCGGCCGCATCGCCGGCAGCACGGTCGACACCGGCTTGCCCGCTGTCGCCACCGTGGGCATCCGCCCGGAAGACATCGCGCTCGATGCCGGTGGCGTGGCGGCCGATGTGCGCAGCGTCGAGTACCTCGGCGCCGATCTCGTGCTCGCGTGCGCGATCGGCAGCCAGACCGTGCTGGTGCGCACCGCCGGCCAGCACCAGGCCGCAGCCGGCGAGCGCATCGGCCTCAAGTGGGCGCCGCACGACGTGCATGCCTTCGACGCGGCAGCGGCCGCCGCATCCATTGATTCATACGCATTCACACAACGAGGAGACGACCATGCAACGAGCCACCTTCCTGCGCACCCTGATCGCGGGCGCGACCCTGCTGCTCGGCGGCGCGCTGCAGGCGCAGGCGCAGACCGACGTGCAGTTCTATTACCCGGTGGCGGTGGGCGGGCCGATCGCCAAGACCATCGACGGCTTCGCCGCCGATTTCATGAAGGCCAACCCATCGATCAAGGTGACGCCGATCTACGCCGGCACCTACCAGGAGACGATCGTCAAGGCGCTCACCGCGCACAAGTCGGGCACGCCGCCGGTGACCTCGGTGCTGCTGTCGACCGACATGTTCACGCTGATCGACGAAGACGCGATCGTGCCGTTCGACAACTTCGTCAAGACCGCGGAAGACAAGGCCTGGCTGCAACGGCTTCTACAAGGCCTTCATGCTCAACAGCCAGAGCGGCGGCAAGACCTGGGGCATCCCGTTCCAGCGCTCCACCGTGGTGATGTACTGGAACAAGGAGCTGTTCAAGGAAGCCGGGCTCGACCCCAACAAGCCGCCCACGCACCTGGGCCGAGCTGAAGGACGTGGCGACCAAGCTGACGAAGAAGGACGCGTCGGGCAAGGTCACGCAATACGGCGTGCAGATCCCGTCGAGCGGCTTCCCGTACTGGCTGTTCCAGACGCTGTCCACCACCAACGGCGCGATCCTCGCCAACGATGCCGGCACGCAGGTGAAGTTCGACGACCCGGCTGTGATCGCAGGCGCTGCAGTACTGGGTGGACCTCGGCAAGGCCGGCGTGCATCCCACCGGCGTGGTCGAGTGGGGCACCACGCCGAAGGACTTCTTCGAGAAGAAGGCGGCGATCATCTACACCACCACCGGCAACCTGACCAACATCCGCAAGAACGCCGGCTTCGACTTCGGCGTGGCGATGATCCCGGGCAACAAGCAGAAGGGTTCGCCCACCGGCGGCGGCAACTTCTACATCTTCAAGAAGAGCACGCCGCAGCAGCAGGAGGCCGCGTTCAAGTTCATCCAGTGGATCACGGCGCCGGAGCGCGCCGCGCAGTGGAGCATCGACACCGGCTATGTCGCGGTGTCCCCGCGGCCTACGAGACCGCCACGCTGAAGAAGTACGGCAGCGAGTTCCCGCCGGCACTGGTCGCGCGCGACCAGCTGCCGGTGTCGGTGGCCGAGTTCTCCACGCACGACAACCAGCGTGTGACGAAGGCGCTCAACGATGGACTGCAGGCTGCGCTCACCGGCGCCAAGCCGGCCGACCAGGCGATGAAGGACGCGCAGCGCGAGGCCGAGCGGCTGCTGCGCAGCTACAAGTGATCATCGAAGCTCTCGACGCTTCGCGATGAACGGTGCATCGCTGGGCGGCCCGTCGCTGCGGGCCGTGCATGCGTGGCTGATGCTGCTGCCGGCGCTGGCGCTGCTGGCGCTGTTCACGCATTGGCCCACGCTGGCCACCTTCATCGACAGCTTCTACTCCACACCGAAGGGCGCACGCCCCGCGGTGTGGGTGGGGCTGGAAAACTACCACGGCATGGTTGCCGACCCGGTGTTCTGGAAGGCGGTGCGCAACAACCTCGTGTTCGCCAGCGCGACGATTCCGCTCTCGATCGCGCTCGCACTGGTGATGGCGCTGTGGGTCAACGAGCGCATCGCCGGCCGCGCGTTCCTGCGCATGGCCTACTTCACGCCCACCGTGCTGCCGATGATCGCGGTGGCCAACATCTGGCTCTTCTTCTACACGCCGCAGTACGGGCTGCTGGAGCAGATCACCGGTGCGCTCGGGCTGCCGTCGCACAACTGGCTCGGCGATCCGAGCACCGCGCTCGGCGCGGTCACGCTTGGTGGCGATCTGGAAGGAGGCCGGCTTCTTCATGATCTTCTACCTCGCGGCGCTGCAGTCGCTCAATCCGAGCCTGCGCGAGGCGGCGGCGATCGAAGGCGCCTCGCGCTGGTACTTCTTCAAGCGCGTGCAGTGGCCGCTGCTGATGCCGACCACGCTGTTCGTGCTGGTCAACGCGTTCATCAACGCGTTTCGCATGGTCGATCACCTGTTCGTGCTGACGCGCGGCGGCCCCGACAACGCGTCGACCCTGCTGCTGTACCACCTGTACGAAGTGGGTTTCAGTTTCTGGGACACCGCCTACGCCGCCGCCATCACCGTGGTGCTGGTGGTCGTACTGGCGGGCATCGCACTGGTGCAGTTCTTCGTGTTCGACCGCAAGGTGCACTACCGGTGAGTGCCGCTCAGACCGCCACCCCGCGATTGGTCTGGAACGACCCCACCTGGCTCGACACGCTGGCCGCATGGCTGCTCGCGCTGCTGTGGATCCTGCCGCTGGCCTATGCGGTGTGGACCGCGTTCCACCCGGCGGCGTTCTCGACCCGGTTCCACCTGCTGGCGCCGCTCACCTTGGACAACTTCGCGCGTGCGTGGGAGGCGGCGCCGTTCGCGCGCTACTTCTTGAACACCACGCTGCTGGTGGCCATGATCCTGGCGGTGCAACTGGTGCTGGCCACGCTGGCGGCGTACGCGTTCGCGCGCTGGCGCTTCCGCGGCCGCGACGTGGCGTTCGCGCTGGTGCTGGTGCAGCTGATGGTCATGCCCGACATCCTGCTGGTGGAAAACTACAAGACCATGGCGCGCCTGGGGCTGGTGGACACGCTGCTCGCGATCGGGCTGCCGTACTTCGCCTCGGCGTTCGCGATCTTCCTGCTGCGCCAGACCTTCATGGGCATCCCCAAGGAGCTCGACGAGGCCGCGCGCATGGAAGGCGCCGGCGCGCTGCAGACGCTGTGGCGCGTGTACGTGCCGCTGGCCAAGCCGGTGTACACCGCGTTCGCGCTGGTGTCGGTGAGCTTCCACTGGAACAACTTTCTCTGGCCGCTGATCGTCACCAACAGCCAGAACGCGCGCCCGCTCACCGTCGGGCTGCAGGTGTTCTCGTCGGTCGACCAGGGCGTGGACTGGTCGGTGATCACCGCGGCGACGTTGATGACATCGGCGCCGCTGCTGATCGCCTTCCTGCTGTTTCAGCGACAGTTCGTGCAGAGCTTCATGCGGGCGGGCATCAAATGAACCTGGTCACCTGGAACACGCAGTGGTGCTGTGGGCTCGACGGCGCGGTGAGCCCGCAGCGCATCGTCGACGGTGCGCGCGCGTTGGCCGACTTCGACGTCTTGTGCCTGCAGGAGATCGCGCAGGGCTACGAGCGCATGCAGGGCGCGCCGGGCGACCAGCCGGCGCAGATCGCCGCGCTGCTGCCGGGCTACCAGTGCTTTTTCGGCGCGGCGGTCGATGAGTTCCAGCGCGACGGCAAACGCCAGCGCTTCGGCAACCTGATCGCCACGCGGCTGCCGGTGGCGCGCGTGTTGCACCACGCGCTGCCGTGGTCCGCCGATCGCGGCGTGAAGTCGATGCCGCGCATGGTCACGGTGGTCACGGTGATCGACCCGGCGATCGGGCCGCTGCGCGTGATGACCACGCACCTGGAGTACTACTCGGCGCCGCAGCGGCTGGCGCAGGCCGAAGCCCTGCGTGCGCTGCACGACGAGCACTGCGCGATGGCCGCGGCACCGCCGCAGGAGTCCGACGACGGCTCGCCGTTCCAGACCAAGGTGCACACGCCGCACGCGGTGCTGTGCGGCGACTTCAACGCCGTGGCGAGCGATGCGGCGGTCGGCGCGATCACGGCGTCACCGTCGAACGCGGCGCACGCCTTTCGCGACGCCTGGCCGCTGGCCCACGGCAAGCAGCCGCACGCGCCGACCTTCCGCGTGTTCGATCGCACCTATGGGCCCGAGCCGATGGCATGCGACTTCGTGTTCGTGAGCGCCGGACTGGCGCCCCGCGTTCGCCGCGTCGAGGTCGACCTGCAGACGCGCGCGTCCGACCACCAGCCGGTGGCGCTCGTGCTCGGCTGACCTCACTCGGCCGTGAAGCCCGAGGCCTTGATCGGCGCCTCCCAGCGCTTGAGGTGCGCCGCCTGCGTGGCGGCGAGCTCGTCGCCGCTGCCGTAGGCCGACACCAGGCCCAGCGTGCTGATGCGCTCGGCCACGTCGGGCTGCTTGAGCGCGTCGGCCACCGCGCGCGCGATGCGCGTGGTGACCTCCGGCGCCATGCCGGCCGGACCGTACAGGCCGAAGAACGCGTCGGCCGACATGTTGATGCCTTGCTCCTTGAGCGTCGGCACGTCGGGCAGCGACTTGGTGCGCGCCTCGCCGGTGACGCCCACGATGCGCAGCTTGCCGGCGCGGTGGTGCTCGATGGTCTCCAGCGGCGTGTCGACCATCAACGGCACCTGGCCGCCGAGCAGGTCGTTCACCGCGGGGGCGCCGCCCTTGTAGGCCACGTGGGTCAGCTCGATGCCGGCGCTCTGGCTCAGCAGCACGCCGGTGAAGTGCGGCACCGTGCCCGCGCCCGGCGTGCCGTAGTTGGCCTTGCCGGGGTTGGCCTTCATCCACGCGAGGATGGTCTTCAGGTCACCGCTGGGTGCGCCGGGCCCCGCGGTGATCGCGAAATCGAACGTCACCGCGCGCGCCACCGGCGTGAAGTCGCGCACCGGGTCGAAGCCGAGGTTCTTGTACAGCCAAGGCGACACCACGAGTGCGCCGCTGGGCGCCAGCACCAGGGTCTGGCCGTCGGGTGCGGCGCGCTTCACCTCGCCGAGCGCCACGCGGCCGGCGGCGCCGGGCTTGTTGTCGACCAGCACGTTCTGCCCGAGCGTGGCGCGCATCTTGTCGGCCAGCAGTCGCGCCACGATGTCGGCCGAACCGCCGGGCGGAAAGCCCACCAGGATGCGCACCGGGGGCTTGTCTTGCGCCGGTGCGAACGCCGGCGCGGCCAGCGCCGCCGCACCGAGCAACGAGAAACGCACGAAAGAGCGACGGTGCATCGTCATGAAGGTCTCCAGGGGTGGCGTCACTGTAGCGGCGCCACCGTCGCGCACCGACAGGACTCACCCTATTCGCTCACCTCGGCTTCGACCAGCTGCGTCAGCAGCGTGAGCGACTGCTGCCAGCCGAGGTAGCACTGCTCGACCGGGATCATCGAGGGGATGCCTTCCTGCAGCACGCGCAGCTCGACGCCGCACGACACGGCCTTGAGCGTGACCGTGGTCATCATCTCGCCGGGCAGGTTGGGATCGTCGAAGACGTCGGTGTAGCGCAGCAGCTCGTTGGGCTTCAGCTCGACGTACGTGCCGCCGAAGCTGTGGCTCTGGCCGTTGCTGAAGTTGGTGAACGACATGCGATAGCGGCCGCCGACGCGCGCGTCCATCTCGTGCACCTTGCCGGTGAAGCCATGCGGCGGCAGCCATTTGGCCATCGCATCGGGGTCGGTGAAGGCACGATAGACGCGCTCGGGCGTGGCACTGAGAACACGGTGCAGTTGAACGGTGTTGGAGGCGGTGGTCATGGTGTGGGCTCCAGAAGATGTGGGGATTGAGGCGTCCTCATTCACACGACGAACCAGTGCGGGCGGAATCGACAACTTCAGCGACAAGCCAGCGAGAGGTCCAGCGACAGGCCCAGACGCTAGCGGCTCGATGCCGCCGCCGTGGGGTCGCCGGCCGACCGGTTGAGCTGCGCCGCCTCCTGCGCCAGGGTCACGACCGTCGCGCGCTCCAGCGGTGTGCCTTCGCGCAGCTCCAGCGTGGCCATTTCGTACTTGCCGCCGGGCCGCAGCCGCGGCTCGATGTGCCGCAGGCGCTGGCCGCGCCAGAAGCCGAACAGCACACGCTGCGGTTCGGCGCGGATCAGCAGCACGGGGCCGTTGGAGAAGTACACCAGGTGGCCCCACTTCAAGCGCTCGTCGAGCTGCGGCGCCGCATCGAGCACCGCATCGCGCAGCGCGCTGCGCATATCGCTGCTGCCAGCCGCTCAACGCGTGAAGGTACAACGCCGGTGTGGTGGCGGACGTGAGGATCATCTTCATGGTACTCACCGGCGCGCCTTGGCTTGGCGATCAAACTTCTGCCAGTACTGGAACGGCTCTTCGTGCACCTCGATGTCGAGCTCGGCGATGCGGGCCTGCAGGCGCTCCTGCACGTCGGCCACGGCCTGGTTGTAGACCAGCGGGCCGATCTCCTCGAGAAAGTAGCCGAGCAGCCCGCTGGCGGCCACGTTGCCGATCTTTTCTTCCATGTTCTCGCGGAAGTAGCGTTCGATCGAGGCGATGGCTTGGGTGCGCGCGTCTTTGGGCAGCTCGATGGTCATGGTCTCGCAGGTCTCGTCGGTCTCACACGGCGGAACAAGCCAGCGTAGTCGATCACCACGCCGTCGTCATCCACCGGCAGCTCGGCCTGGAAGCCGCTGCCGTCGAGATTCTCGAACAGATACAGCCGCTCGCCCAACCGCGTGTAGGCCTGCGCCTGCGGCTGCACGGTGAGATCGGGCGCGAACACCCAGGCCATCCGGAACTCGCGCCGCTCGCCCACTGCCATCGGCTCGCGCCGGATCGGAAAGCTGTTGGTGAACGGCGTGGGCCAGATGTCGATGTCGATGCAGCCGTCGAGTTCATCGATCGTGCCGCCGTCGGCGTGTTGCCAGTGGCCGCGGCCGTCGGTGTTCAGCGCCAGCGTTCGGGTGCCGCGATCGGTGGCGGCCATGAGCTCGGCTTGGCGCAGGCGCCATGCATCGTCCCACGTCAGCCGGTAGGCGAGGCGAAACGGCCCTTGCTGCTCGTCGACGGCGAGCAACACGCTGTCGGCGGCGCGATCCGACAGCAGCAGGTGCTCCAGCCCCACGCCCTCGTGATCGGGGTTCCAGATCGGCGTCCAGCAGAGGGTGCGGCGTGTGGATGCCGGCATCGCGGGCTCCTTTCGTGCTGTGCCCTTGCTTGTTGGTCGACGCGCAGCCATGAGCCTTGCACAGACCTGCGTCCGCTGCAGCGGTCGGCATCTGCAAGGATCGGTGGCCCGTAAGCGTTAGCGCAGCGCACCATCGCATCCAACGGAGATTCGCATGTCGACCATCGAAACCGAGCGGCTGATCCTGCGGCCGTGGCAGGCAGGCGACTTTGCGGCGTTCGAGCGCTACTACGCCGACGCCGACGACGCACGATTCGTCGGCGGACGCAAGGACCGCGAGCACGCCTGGCGCCACCTGGCCCTGCAGCTCGGCCACTGGGCGCTCAAGGGCTTCGGCTATTGGGCGGTCGACGAGAAGGCCAGCGGCACGTTCGTCGGCTGCGCGGGCTGTGGCAATCACCGGGTTTTCCCGAGATGGAGCTGGGCTACTGGCTGCTGCGCGAGCAGCGCGGCAAGGGGTATGCGCGCGAGGCGTGCCTGCGCTGCCGGCAACACGCGCTCGACACGCTGCGGGCCCCCTCGCTCGTCAGCTACATCCACCCGGACAACGCCGCATCGATCCGCTTCGCCCTGGGCCTCGGCGCGGTATACGAACACACCCTCGAACTGGCGACGTTCGGACCGCATGGCGTGTACCGGCATTTCTAGCGCGCCGTCAAGGCGCCTCGATGGCCCCGGCGTCGCAGGCCGCAATGCCGTCGCCGTTGCCATCGGCGGGCGCCGCGCGGCCGACCTGATCGGTGGGGCCGCAGCCGCTCACGCCGATGTCCACTGCCGGCCCGCGCGCCAGCGGCACGAACACGCTGCGCGCATCGAGCGGCATCAGCGGGTCCATCGACGCGGTGGCGAAGTAGGGCCACCAGAAGCTGATGCTGGAGCCGAATTTGCCCGGGCGCGTGAACGGGAAGCCGCAGTCGCTGCCCGGGTACTGCAAGTTGCCGCCGGCATCCACGATGTTCATCGCGCGGCCCAAGCCACCGCCGAGCCCGCAGTTCGATGTCGCGACGCTGCCGGCCACGGTGTTGTTGGCGATCACCGAGTTGCGCAGCGTGTAGGCACCGGGCCCGCCGATCCCGCCGCCAAGCGGGATGCCGTTGACGTTGGTGGCGGTGACGTTGCCGGCGATCGTCACGTTGGTCAGCGTGGCGGTGGCCGTGCCGGCGTTGTAGATGCCACCGCCGCCGCCGACCGTGTCCGATGGATCGAGCGCGCGGTTGCCGGTGATCGTCACGTGGGCCAGCTCGATCGTGCCGTGGTTGTGGATGCCGCCGCCATGGAGGTGGCTGGCATACGCGGTGCTGGTGTGGCCTGCGCCACCGCCGGTGACGGTGACGCGGCTCATCACCAGCTTGGCGCCGGCGTGCACGTCGAACACCCGAAAGTCGCCGCGCGTCTGGCGGATCACCGCGGTGCCGCCGGTCGTCGGGCCCTGCACGGTCAGCAGCGGCTGGCGGATCGCCAGGTGCACGTCGCCGTGGGCGTCGAGCAGATAGGGCGATGCAGCCGCCGGCAGTTGCACGGTGTCGCCGCTTTCAGCGCGCGTGATCGCCTCGCGCAGCGAACAATCGGTCGGCGCGCAGAAGCCTCGATCCGAATCGGTGGTCTTGCGCACGGTCAATGTTTCGGCTGACGGTGTGCCCACGGTGATCGTGAAGCAGACGTTGGCCACGTTCTGACCCGATCCCGTGGTGCAGGCCATCTGGCCGACGCCCGGAGTGGGCGCCGGTCCCATGGTCGAATCGCCGCGCAGATCGACAGGCGCCCACGCGCCGTTGAACAGGTTCAGTGTCACGTCGATGCCGAAGCTGTCCGACGACGATGTGCCGCTGGTGACTTCGGCGCATCCAAAAGGAAAGCCACCGCTGCAGCCGGCGGGATCGATGTCGACCATCGGGTCGCCATTGGGCGATTCGAAGCGGTCGTCGGCGTCGAACAGCTGGATGCGCACCGGTGCAAAACCACCGCGCCCGGTGCGCGACACCGGGCGCGTGAGGGTCCAGCCGGCCGGCGACGTGAACCCGTTGCTGTTCTGCACCGTGGGCGTCTGAATCATCGAGCCGTCGATCCAGATGCGGGCATAGAAGTCGGGCGGCTGCGACCAGGTGTCGCCGGCAGAAATGTTGCGCACGCTGTTGACGGTCACCGTCACCGGGACCGTGGCGGCGTGCGATGGTGTGGACCCGAGGATCGCCGCGAAGGCAGCGAGCAGCGACAGCATCGTCTTCATGGGGCATCTCCGTTGGCATGAGGCACCCCGATGGTGGAACGCAGGCGTTACGTCGCCGTTATGTGGGCTGCTGCGCGCAGCAGCTGCTGGTTGACCGCGTTGGCGCGCACGAAGCTGTCGCGAAACGGCTCGGGCACGTGGTGTTGCGCCGTGCTGCGCACCCACGACGCACCTTGCATCACCGCGGCGGCGGCATCGACCTCGGCGCCGGCCAGCGTGAGCGCGCGCCACGCCTGCAGCCAGCGCTCGGCGGGGTACAGGTCGTTGGGCGCCACGCCGTCGCCGATGGCGAGCGCGGCGCGCGCGTGCGCGGCGGCATCGTCGGCGCGTTGGGCGTCGACCGCAAAACGTGCGGCGCGGATGTGGCCGGCGAGCGCGGTGCCGGGCAGGTCGAGCCGCTCGCCGTCGGCCACCACTTTGCGTGCCACGGCCAGCGCGTCTGCCGGATCGAGCAGCAGCGCATGATCGAGCAGCACCGAAGCGCGCAGGTAGCGCCGGCCCTGCAACGGCTCGATGATCGACAGCGCCTCGTCGAGCAGCGCGCGTGCGCCGCGCCGGCCGAGCGCGAGTTGCAGGCGGGCACGCATTTGCAGCGCCTTGGCGCCGGTCCACGGTGGCCGCTCGGCCACCGCCAGGGCGACCTCGATCTCCCGTTGCGCGCGTGCGTGCTGGCCCAGGTGCATCCAGCCGCATGCGATGTGGCTGTGCATCAGCGCCACCACCATGCCGGTCTCGGCCGCCATCGCCGGTTCGACCCAGCGCAGGGCTTCGTCATAGTGGCCGCAGTCACGCAGCGCGTTGTGCATCTCGATGTACAGCGACGCCGCACTGCCGCGCGCGTCGTCGTGCGCCGACGCCAGTCGCAGCGCATCGCGCATGGTCTCGATCGCGCGCTGCATGTGACCGGCGCTGGCCCAGCTGATGGCCAGGTTGCCCAGCACGGTGACCACGCCGTTCCAGGTTTCCGATCGGCGGCAGGCATCGATCGCCCGCTGGTGATACGTGCGCGCCTCGCGACCGCGATCGTTGTTGTCCAGCACGATGGCCAGCCGCGCGTAGTACTCGGCCTGCTCGTAGTCGCTGGCACGCTCGGCGGCCCAGGGCAGCAATTGCTGCAACAGCGCCAGCGATGTCTCGTGCTCGCCGCTCCAGTCGAGCAACGTCGCCAGTCGCTGGCGTGCATCGACCGCGGTCGACTCCTCGCCGCTCTCATCGGCCAGCTCGATGGCCGCCTGGGCCAGCCGCTTGGCCGCCTCCAGGTCGCCGCATTCCTGGCGCCAGCTGGCGCGCAGCGCCAGCGCGGCGGCGCGCTCGCTCGTCGTGATGGCCGCCGCCTCGAGCTGATCGAACATCGTGGCGCTGAGGGCGCCGAGGTCGACCACCCACATGGCGTCGATCATCGCGCGGCGCGACGCGTAGGCGGCATGCGTGTCGCCCACATCGCTTTCGATCTGTGCCGCCTGCGCCAGAAACGCAGCTTCCTCCTTGCGCCGCATCGCATGCCGTGCGGCGTCGGCCGCCGCATGCAGCGCCACCAGCGCACGCGGCGGCTGGCCGGCGGCGATCCAGTGCGCCGCCACCCGAGCCGGCTCGCCGCCACGGCCCTCGAGGAATGCCGCCACCTCGCCATGCGTGTGGGCGGCAATCGGTGCCGGCACGCCGGCCAACGTGGCCTCGTGCACCAGGTCGTGCGCGAATGCGTTGCCGCGCAACACCTGCGCCGCCTCGAGTTCATGCCAGGCGTCGGCGAGCGCGAGCGCGCGCGTGTCGAGCACGGCCTGCGCCAGCTCGATGTGGAAGTCGGTGCCGGCCACCGCGGCCACACGCGCCAGCGCCAGCGCCGGTGCGCTGAGCTGCCGCAGCCGCCGCTCGATCAGCTGGCCCACGCTGGCTGGCCGCGGCAGCTTCGCGTCCACACCCTGCCCACTGACGATCATGTGCTTGATCGTCTCCAGCGCATACATCGGATTGCCGCCGGTGTGCCGCGTGAGCAGCGGCGCGAGTTGCACGGCATCGAGGACCGGCAGGCCGAGCGAACCGATCAGCTCTTGCATCTGCGCCTGCTGCAGCGGCGCCAGCGCGTGCACGTCGACGCGCTGCGATTCTTCCAGCGCGCCGCGCAGCGCATCGATGGCCAGCGATCCTTCGGCGGGCCGCTGGGCAAAGCCCCAGTGCAGCGCGGTCAGCGCGTCGTCGCACACCAGGGCCTGCAGCATCTCCAGGCTGGCCGAATCGGCGAAGTGCAGATCGTCGAACACCAACGCAGCCATCCCGCTGCGCTGGGCGTCGTGCAGCAGCGCGCCGATCGCACGCTGCAACGCCATCTGCACGCCCACGGCGCTGCGCGTGGCAGCCGCCACATCGAGCTCCGGCAGCACCCGCGCGAGTTCGTTGCGCTCCCTGTGTTCGATCAGCGCCGGGCGTCGCTCGATCAGTGCGCGCAGCGCGCGGCCGAGGCTGGCGTAGGGCACGCCGCCATCGCCGGGCCGTGCCGCGACCACGAGCGCAGCGCCTGCCGCCGCCTCGTCAAACGCCAGCGCCACCAACTCCGCGATCAGGCGCGACTTGCCGAGGCCGGCCTCGCCCACCAGCCAGAACGCGCGCTGGCCCGACCAGGCGGCGCGCAGCGCCGCCAGCGAACCGTCGCGCCCGACCAGCCGCGGCGGCCGCAGCACGCTGGCCGGGATCTCGCGCCGTTGCAATGCGGCGCCGGCGACTGGCATCGCGGATCATGGCGAGCAGGTCGGCCGTCGCGCGCGCCGGCTTGGCGCGCGGCTGTTCGACGGCCAGCGCGCCGGCGAAGCGGTCGAACGCCGTCAGCGCTGCGCTTCGCTGGCCGGCAAGGTAGTGCAGTTTCATCGCCCAGCGCAGCGCGTCCTCGTCGAGCGGGTCGGTGGCGAGCAGCCGTTCGGCCAGTGCAGCGCCTTCGGCATGACGGCCATCTCGATCTCGCAGGCGGCGATGTGCTCGGTTGCGCGCGCACGCCGCGTTGAGCGCAGCATGTGCCGTTGGGCGTCGCAGCCACTCGTGCAGTTCGGGGCAATCGGCATAGTCGTGGCCGCCGAGCAGGTCGCCGCGTCGGCCGCATCATCGACACCGAGGTCGTGCGACACCGCATCGGCGAGCGCGAACTGCTCCGCTGCCGTGCACCACGTCGGCCCCGGCGGCGCGGCGCAGGCGGAACAGCCGTTGGCGCAACGCGTTGCGCGCGCCCTCGGGCTCCTGGTCGGGCCACAACAGCCGCAACAGGCGCTGGCGCGACGTGGTGCCGTCGAGCGCCAGCACGGCGAGCAGCGCGGCATCGAAACGCGACAGGCCCAGCGGCGCAGCGCCGGCGCGGTGCAGCGCGGCGTTGGCGCCGGTGAGCATGAGTCGCATCGCAGCAGGAGAGGGGTCACCTCGGGAGGGACGTGTTGCCGGCATGAAGAGGGCAGCGCGAGAAGGACTGGAGCCGGTTGGCGAGCCGCGATCTGACGCGATGGCGACTCGCGCGTCAACCGTTCAGGCGCTATTGCGCAGGAGCTTCTGCGGGCTTCAGATCGAACCGCCACGAGTACTGCCCTTGTGCGGTGTTCTGGCCACCGATCATGCGGGTGCCTTTTTCTGTCAGCTCGCCGCCGCCATCGATGGCCAGCACCCGGGTGGGAAGGTTGAGCGGAGGACTGTTCGGGCAACTGATCGTCAGCTCGGCGTCGACCTGGAGCCCGAAGGTGTACTTCGGCGGATCGAAGTTTCGATCGACGGTCATCAGCGTGCTGATCGGGAAGACATCGAACTGCTCCGGCGTGACCGTGCAGCCGAGGTCTTGGTAGGTGATCAGCACGACTTCGACCGAACTGGCGCCCTTCTTCGGCCGCAACGCGCTGATGTTCGGCCCGACCACCGTCGTCAGATCCTGCTCCCAGACGAAATCGTCCCGCAACTTGAAGCGCATGATGCCGGTGATCTCACCGGATGCGGTGCCGACCCACTCTTCCTTGCAGATGCCGCCCGCTTGCTGCGTGCGCGGCCGCGAGCTGCCGGTGCCGCCCATGCAGCCCACCTGCACGGCCTGAACCGTGCCGATTTCCAGATGCACCACGGGAAGTTTGCTGACCGCGAACACGGCGAACTCGTTTCTCCCGGCGTCGGACAGCGTCGGTTCCCAGCGCCACTGGAAGCTCGCCTGAGGCGACGCCGCAGGCTGCGAGTGGACGAGCTGGAACGCCTGTTCCGACTCGTGCTTGCGGTAGACCTCGATGCGCTCGACGTTGTAGCCGAGCAGGAAGTACTCCGTGCTGATCGGATCGAGCTTGATGTCGAAGGCGACCGTGTCGCGGTTCGGCGTGGCGGTCGTCTTGTCGACGCTCCAGGTGCCGTTGGGCGATTCGGAGATTTCGGCTTCGATCGGCAGCTTGAACGAGAAGTCGTCGCCCTCGGTCCCGCTCAGGAACTCGATGGCCTTCTTGGCCGTCTTTCCGGGCGCGACCTCGAGCAGGAACAACAGCTTGTAGTCCGACGCATACGGCTTGTCGTCGGCTTGCCGCTTCACAGACCCGAAGTCGGCGGTCTGCTTGGGCCCGGCCTTCACTTCGACAGCCTCGAAGATCGCCAGCTTGTTGAGCAAGGCGATGTTCAGCCCGGTCTTGAAGTACACGAACGCGTCGAGCTTGACCTTCAAGCCATCGATGTTCGTGCCGTGCACTTCGAGATGCGGCTCGAACTTGTTGATCGGCGTCGCCTTGTCCAGCATGGCGCACGGCCGCGGCGGCGCACAGTCGACTCCCAGCTCGAATGTCGCGCCGTTCTCGCCCCTCAGGCTGATGTCGAGCGAAGCGAGCTTGACTTCGCCGCTCACCGTGACGCCGACGGCACCGGGATCTGCAACCCGATCGGTCCGGCAATCTGGATCGGGATGCTGCCGCCCTTGAGTTCGCAGGTGATCTCGCCGGTGAGATCGGCTTCGGCGACCAGCCCCACCTGCGTCTCGATCTTGAAGTCGCCAACGAGTGCCAGCTTCAAGGTGCCGGAGGGCAGGCCGACGTGCAGTCTACTGTCGCGGTAAACGATCTTCGGACTCCCGCTCACCTTGACCTTGGTCGGCTGCGTCGTCAATTTGGCCCCGGCCGATGCCCGGCACAGCGGTTCGGCGGCCCCCGGAGGAAAAGTCCAGTCGGGCACGCGAACCTCGGTGGAATCGAGCGCGCCCTCGCGCGACGACAGCGCTTGGTCGCGTTGCGATGCGGCCGACGCGGAGGGGTCGTACACCATGTCGTACGCGGTCACGTCGATGACCCAGTCGATGTCGTAGCGAGCGAGCAGGTCGGGCATGGTCAGCAGGCGCAGGCGCACACGCAGCTGACCGCCGTCGGGCGCGGTCTCGACGACCCGGCCGCCAACGGGCGCGGTTTCTGCGGCCAACACCACGCTGCCGGGCTCGGGCGGCTGCACCCCGGTGAGCCAGACGTCGTACTCGATGCCGACTCCTGGCATCGGCGTGGCGGTCGGCAAAGGCGCACCGATGCGCACGACTTCGGCGTCGCGGACGAGCAGCGTGCCCGGATAGAGCTCGACGGTCATCACCAGCACCGGTCGCGAGCGCACGCCCCCCGACTCCGCCACGATCTGCGCCGAGCCCAGCGCCGTGATGCTGCGCAGCTTGCCGTTGCCATCGACGCTGATCTGGTCGGGTGCGGATGAGGTCCACACGACCTTGGCGTCGACGCTGCCGCCGCCGGCATTGAACCCGCGCACCGAAACTTGCCGCTCCTGGCCGGGACCGGTCAGCAGCACGTGAGGTCGATCGACCTCGAGCCGTGCGACCGTTTCATCGGTCGCGCTGCTGCCGCCGCCGCATGCGGCCAGTGCCAGCAGGCCCAGAGCCAGCAGCACCAGCAACCACAGGCGTCCCAACTCACCGACGGTCGATCTGCCGGCCGGTCTGTTCGTTGTCATGCTCGCCCTCCTTCGATCGCTTGCGAATGCGACCGCAGGGCGAGGTGTAGGGGCGGGCCGTTACGTTGCCGTTACGCGCCTCGTTCGCGCGGGCCGCACAGCCGGTGTTTCTCCGTTGGCGCACGGCAGTGGTGTGCCCGATAGTCGCCGCTGCAACAACCGACGCCAAGCCATGACCACCGACCTCCAAGCGCTGCGCGCCCTCAACGCCGCGGTGCTGTCCGATACGCTCGACAGCCTGGGCCTGATGCAGCAGGCGATGAAGCCGTTCATGCGGCCGCTCGACGACACGCTGCAGCTGATCGGGCGTGCGCGCACCGGGCTGTACATGCCGGTGTACGAGCACCGCGAAGGCGAGAACCCCTACGAGGTGGAGATCGCGCTGGTCGACGACCTCAAGCCGCACGACGTGGTGGTGCTCGCCTGCGACGGGCCCACCGATCGCATCGCGCCGTGGGGCGAGCTGCTGTCCACCGCGTCGGCGGCGCGCGGCGCGGCCGGCTGCGTGACCGACGGCCTGGTGCGCGACGTGAAGCAGATTCGCGAGATGCGCTTTGCGGTGTTCTGCGGCGGCATCGGCCCGCTCGACACCAAGGGCCGCGCGCGCATGGTCGAGCGCGACGTGCCGGTGCAATGCGCCGGCGTCACCGTGCGGCCGGGCGACCTGGTGTTCGGCGATGTCGACGGCGTGGTGGTGGTGCCGCGCGAGCACGAGGCCGCGGTGCTGCAAGCGCGCGCTCGACAAGGTGGAGGGCGAGAACTTGTCGCGCGAGGCCTTGCAGCGCGGCGAGAAGCTCGCCGACGTGTTCAAGCGCCTGGGGATCCTGTAGCGCGCTCCAGCGTCAGCGTGTGCGCTACGGCGTCGGCCCGCATCGTCGTCAACGTGGCGTGCCGCCCAGGGGCGGACGATTCTTTCGGTACGCGTTCTTCAGCGCGATCTTGCCGTCGCGAAAGGTGAGCACGTCGCAGCCGTTAACCTCGACGCGTGAGCCATCGGCGCGGGTGCCGGTGAACGTCCATTCCGAGACGCCTCGGTCGCCGCAAACGAAGTGGCGCGCATCGCTCCAATGCGCATCGGGATAGGTGGCCCACACGTCGCAGAAACCCGCTCGCACCGCCTCGCGGCCGACGTATCGGGTGCCGGCCACATCGGGGCCCGCGGAGGCTTCGAACACGCAGTCTTCGCTCATGAAGGTCATCAGGGCCTCGAGATCGTGGCGATTCCACGCATCGGCGAACGCCTGCAAGACCTCGACCGTGACCGTCTCCGTGGAACTTGGCATGAGCGGACCTCCGTTGCGGTATCGGCAGCTAGCTGCAACGGCCAATGGACATCACTGCACCCTGTGGCGCGTAGTGCCGGAAGCTGTAGCTGCCATCGGACAGCAGCTTGATGTAGCCGCTGCCTTGTGGCGGCAGCAGTATGGCGTAGGCGCCGTCGCGGTCCCATTCGATGCGGCCGTGCTCGTACTGCACCAGCACGTTGTCGGCCTCGGGCGCGGACTCGACCGTGCCTTCGGAGCGGGTGGCCTTCAGCTTGAAGGCAAACGCCTGGATCGACGTCTGGCCGGCGCAGGCCACGTGCAGGTTGCTGCAGAAGTAGGGCAGCGCCGGTCGGCACGCGACTTCGCCCGTGCGCGACAGCTTGGCCACCACCGAGGGCGGCGCGCTCTCGGTGGCCCACCCCGCTGCACTCGACAGGGCCAGACACACCGCCAGCACACGGCCGAGCGTCATGGCGGCAGCGCGTAGTCGAACTCGTAGAAGTGCGTGCCGTCGGCGATGCGCAGCTTGAACACGCCCGACAGTCCGGCGAGCGCTGCCACGCCCGAACCGGGCACGACCGCGATCGACAGCTGCTGCGCGCCTTGATTCATCGTGCCACTGTGCTGGAACACGAAGCTGCCGCTGCGGCCGTGCAGCGTGCCGGTCACGCGCTCGATCGCGACATAGCCGGCCGAGCCCTTCACCGGCGTGAGCGCGGTCAGCATCTCGCCGACGCCGGTGGCCACGAGGTCACCCTCGAAGCGCTTGTGCAGCGACATGCGGCCCAGCGACACGCCGTCGACGGTGTTCGGGTCGGACAACGGTTTCATCTCGACGGTGAAAGTGCCTTTGGCGATGCCGGTCATGGGCTCACTCCGTGTGGCGGCTCAACGGCGCTTGGCCTTCGCGGCCGCGGCGTCCTGTCTGGCGCGCAGCCGGGTCAACCGCGCGATCAGTGGGTATGGAATCGGCTCGTCGAGGGGAAAGCGCAGGTTGCCCTTCTCGCCGGCGTAGCGGGCGGTGGCCTGTTCGAGTCTGGCGTCGCCCTTGATCGGTGGATAGAAGCCGATGTGGTTCTTGAACGCCGCGTAGTACACCAGCACGCCGTGCTGCCGCAGCGCCGGCATCCGGTAGCTGACGATCTCGTGCGCGTCGGGCGCGGCCGCCACGACCGTGGCGCGCACCTTGCGCAGGATCGCCTGCACGTCGGGCGGGAACGTTGCGATGTAGGCATCGACACTGTGCGGCGGGGCGGCCATGCGATCGATGGTAGCGGTCTCTAATGCAGCCCGAGTTGCCTCGGTCCCGACGGGGTGTCGATCTCGGCCACCAGTGAGCACGTGTCGCCGCGGACGACCCTGACCTCCGGCTGCGTGGCCAGGCGGATGGCGGCCAGCAGTGCCACCACCCGCGCGGGCTCCGGATGATGGACGCGCAGCCATCGAAGCCGCAGCCCGGCATCGGTCAGCGCATGGGCGGGATGGACGCCCGGTGCGCGCTGAATCAGCAAGGGGCCGGCGCCCGAAAGCGGCGGCGTCTCCGTCCGCGGTGAGGGTCATCTGCCAGGCATGGTGCTCCCGGCGCATGGTCTCGACCACCCCAAGTTCAGGAACGGCCACGCCCATGATGTCGTCGGTGCGGGCGACCCAGGCGGCCATACGCGCGGCTGACGCCGAGGACACACGATCGATGCCGAACCATCGGGGCCTCAACGGCGGCGGTGCATCGGGGTCTGGCGCGATCACCTCCAGGTAAACCGTGTCTCCCAGTCGCAGCAGCCGGTTGTGGGTGCCCATGCCTGGGTGCGTCCTGCCGGCGTGGGGTTCGACGCCAAGGCCTTCGCGAACGAAGCGTGAGCCCGCCTCCAGCGAGGTGCGACGACGGTGATGTGATCGAGGCAGGTGGGCATCGGTGCGGGTCAGGCCACCGCATAGGCCTCGATCTCCAGCAACCACTTGGCGTCGAAGATGCCCGTGATGATCACGGTGAGCGCCGGCGCGTGGCCATGCAGAACCTCGGCCCGCACCTCTCGGTTGGGCAGCGCGTACTCGCGGGACGACAGAAAGATCGTGACCTTGGCGAGGTTGTCCACCGACATGGCCGCAGCCTCGAGTTGGGCCATGACGTTGGACCAGGCGAGCCGAGCCTGCGCCTTGAAATCGGCGGGCACCTCGCCACTCGCCGATTCCGGCACCTGGCCGCTGATGAAGAGCAAACGCTGCGCGCCTTCGACGAGCAGCGCCTGCGAGTAGCCGCCCAGAGGCCGAGGCGCGGCCGGTGAATTGAAAGGTGTGAGATTCATCGATGTGAGAAGGAGATCGGTGCCCAGTGGCGAATCAGGCATTGTTTCGTGCGGCGACGGTCGCGACGCCTGCGGCCAGCAAGAGACAAAGCGGCGAGTAGACGAACGTGTCGAGCGTTGCGAACCGGCTGCCACGGACGCGCTTGAAGAACCCCACGTACTTGAATTCGCCGATGGCGCGAGCGAGCAACCCCAGAGCCAGCGCGTACGACATCCACGCCAGCCAGACCGGGGGCAACGCGAGCGGCACCAGGCCGGCCGTGGCCGCCACCAGCCCCGCAAACAGCAGCAAGGCAACAGCCACCGCCAACGTGGCATGGCGCGACGGCACGAACAGCGGCTTTCCGCCCACGCTGGGTACCGCGCCAGACTCGCTGGAGCCGACACGCGGCATCACCGCCATGTAGACATGCCAGCCGGCCAGCACCAGGAAGACCGCGCAGAGGGCGCTGGCGAGGGTGATGTCAGGTTGCATGGCTCGAGTCCTCGCGTCGACGGCGCGGCGGAAAGTACCACCATGCCAGCAGAGTCAGCAAGCCGATGCTGGCATCGGTGATCGAGAACACCCACGGCGGCGTCTCATAGGCGCACAGGCGCTCGAGCCAGTGCGCGATGAAGCCCTGCGAGTACGCCTGCGCTGCTTCACGCGGCCGCAGCCATGCCTCGAGCGTGGTGAAGGGGCACGGCATGTCGAGAAAGGATTCGGCGACGACGAAGCCGATGGCGGCGAGGTGCGTCGCTCGAAACCACCATCCGTTGACCCACCTCCACCCGCGCAGGTTGCCCACCACCACGAGGACCAGCCCGCCGACCACGAACACGATGAAGGCCACGTGCATGACCAGCACGGCATCCGCAAGCAAGCCAATGGGTGTGGCGGAGGATGCCTGCACGTCGCCGGCTCAGTCTTCGACCACGCAGTCCGAGAACGCCCGCACGACGGGCCCTTGCCCGGCAAGGCGCGGCGCGCGCTTGGCGTACCAGGCGTGAATGAGGCCCGCTTGAAAGAACTGCAAGGGCGACTCGAAGCCGCCCGATTCGATGAGCGCTTCGACGTCCCGTTCGGGCAGCACGGCGACATCCCGCCGATACGCCGCACACATCTGCTCCAAGCTTTCGGCCGAAATATCGGGGCCCGCGATCGTGCGCAGCCAGACCTCGAGAAGACTCGGGTAGGCGTCTGACTTCACGTCCGCCGACAGATCCGAACTGGCCAGAAGTCCACCCGGCTTGAGCCGCTGAGCGATCGCGCGGAAGAAGCGCGATCGATCCTGTACGTCGAGAATGAACTGCGAGACCAGCAAGCAAGTTGCTGCATCGAACGCCCCGGTCGGAAGGAGCGAGTCGAGGTAGCCGTGATGAAACGTGCAGCGTGGCGTTATGCCGAGTTCCTCGGCTCGACGGTGGCAAACCTCCAACATGCCCGCCGAGGGTTCCACGGCCGTGAAGGTCCAGGCTGGGAACCGCGTTGCGAGATAGAAGATTTCGGCGCCGGTGCCCGCCCCCACGCAGAGCACTCGCGCGGCGACCGGCAATTCTTTGAAGATCGAGCCGACGAGCAGATGCAGCGCATCGCGGAAGGCGACAACCCTCGACCATTTCTGGTCGTACGACGACGCCTGCTGATCGAACGCTTCGTTCAGTTGCTGGCGATCCATGATCTCTAGCGTGTTCGCAGATCGGCACTGATGGCGCACCTCACTCGGGCGATGGCCAACTCACGCACAAGAGGCGCCCCCTCGATGCAGCGGAGGCTGAGCGTAGCGCGTGAGATTTCGGTGCCAGGCGGAGGCGCTGCCTCGATGCTCCAGGTGGCTCAGCAACTGATCGGCCAACCTCTCCGGAGGGCTCGCGGTCGTGTCGAGCACGCAGTCCACCTCGAGAAACTGCCCGCCGGTCTGAAAGCCGCGCTGGACTTCTTCAAGCGTGCGATCGCCACGGAATTTCGTGCGGCGAAGCAGCTCGTCCCAGGCGCACGTGATCCCGACCAGGAACGGGTCGCTGCCGTCGAACGCGGCGAGCAGTTGCTTGGCACGCCGCTCGGTCATCACCACACAATCGAACACCACCCGGGCACCGGATTGCAGTGCCTCGCGGATACAGCCGTGGGCGAGTGCGGCGATCAGCGTGATGTCAACGGCCGACCAGTCATTGGCGAAATCCGCTCGATCGACCGTCGACTTCGGCAGACAGTAGAGCAGTGTGTCGGGCGAGATGTGGAGCCACTGGTCAGGAAGCAGCCGCTCCTGAAGGGCTCGCGCAAGCGTCGTCTTGCCGGTACCGGACCCTCCGATGAGGATGATCAGGTTGGTGGGCACCATCGTTTGATTCGCTGCCGGCGCTAGCGAGCAAAGAAGTAGTAGCCGACGCACAGCGCTGCGGCGACGACGAGCACGAGCCACACGTCGCCGCTCGAGCGCGGCACCTCGCCCGGCGACAGGTCGCTTCTCTCGCTTGCGCGCGACGTGAGTCTGAACAGCTTGGGTCGGGCATCGACGTGACCGATGACTTGCCGCTCTGCGCTCGAACCCGCACCCTTGGCTGCAAGCACGAGCTTGAGTGCCTCGACGATGCCACCGCGCTGCAAGGCCGCAACGATCTCGGCGGGCGACGGGTTTGCGCTGGCGGTCATGGTCTGAGGCTCCCGATCGGTGTGACGGATGTCGACTGGGATGTCAGCGTATCAGCCCGCCGCCGAATGTGGCCGCAGCGGCTGCCAGTCCCGCCTGAGAAGCCCGTACACCCACGAGTCCGACACCTCGCCATCCACGATGCAGTCTTCTCGCAGCGTGCCCTCGCGGACGAATCGCAACTTTTCCAGCACGCGGCTCGATGCCGTGTTGCGCGTGTCGGTCTCGGCCTGAACCCGGTTGAGGTCCAGCGTGTCGAAGGCCCACTGCAACATGGCGCCGGCGGCCTCGGTGGCAAACCCTTGGCCCCATGCCGCGTCATCGAGGCAGTAGCCCATGCTTGCGCTGCGATAGTCCGGATTCCATTTGATCAAGCCGCACCAGCCGATGAACACACCGTCGCTGGCGCGCTCGATGGCCAGCCGTGCGCCGGTGCCTTCTTGCTCGATCTGTTTGCAAGCCGCGATGAAGCGATCTGCTCGCGCGCGCTCCTTCCAGGGCGGCGAGTCCCAGTAGCGCAACACGCGCGGGCTGCTCTGCAGCGCGAAGAGGGCGTCGGTATCGGCGACCGTGAAGGGGCGCAACAACAGGCGAGCGGTGTGCAGCGTCGGAGTCGGCAGGGGCATGTTCGCAGGATGTTAGGCCTCATGCGGTGGCCGAACGTGCCGGCCATCCGCGGCGCGGCCACGCGGGGCGATGTCGAAGTGCAGCACCTCTTCGCGGACGCCCAGCTTCGTGTAGAGAGCAATTGCCGGTTCGTCGTCATGGTCGGCTTGCACGAAGATCACGTAGATGCCACGGGCAGCGGCCACGTGCTGGAGTTCGCTGATCATGGCGGTGGCCACGCCCTGCCGACGACTGTGATGCTCGACCGCGAGGTCATAGATGTACATCTCGGACCGCGCCTGTTCGAACTTGGCAAGCACGTACGCGGCAATTCCACCGATGACCTTGCCACCGGCGACAGCCACCACGGCGATGAAGGTGTTGCTGGCGAGCAGGCTGCGAAGGTAGGCATCATCAGGCTGCCGCTCTGCATAGACGGCGGGCTCACCAAACGCGGTGCCGAACATCGACAGCATGTCGCGCAAGACCACCACGTCGCCGGGATTCAGAACGTGAACGTCGAAGGGCTTGTCCATCTCAATACTGTTGAGCGCGGGTGGCTGTGCTGAGTGGGTGTGGCACGAAGGTTAGACATCGCTCAAGAACCGCGCAATTTGCGCGTTCACGACCTCGGGGTGGGTCAGCGGCGCCATGTGACCCAGCCCCGGAAAGCGAACGACCTCGACGCGGCGCAGCACCGGCAGCAAGACACGGGCAACGGCGTGCGCGGATTCGGGCGAGTCGTCCCCCAACATGTAGAGCACCGGAACATCCAGCGCGGCGAAGGCCTGGGCCGCTGTGGGCTCGGTGAACAACGCATGCGCCCAACGCCGTATGTTGAGCACCGACGCGGCGATGGCCGGCTTGCGCTGTTCTGGCGTCGTGTCCCAGCTTCCGCTCCCCATCCAGAAATCGATGAAGTGGCGAGCGGCCAGGTTCTTGTCACCGGCGTCCAGTGCCGCACCGGCCGCGAGAACCGCATTGCGGATTCCGTCTGCCCCGTTGGGTGGCGATTGCTGGGCATCGACCACCGCAAACAGCGTGGGCTCGTACAGCACCAGGGCACGAACTCGCCCAGGGTGACGCAGCGCCGCCAGCAGCGCCACCGCTGCGCCATACGAGTGACCGACCAGCGCGAAGGTTTCGCCGGCCCCGGCAAACACGGGCGCCAGCAAGTCGAGCTCGTCCTGCAGGCGGATGGCCGTGGCGGATGGCCATTCGGCCGTCTTGCCGGACCCGTACGAGTCCGGGGCCAGGACGCGGTAGTGCCCGGCGAGCAGGTCCATGAGGCCGCGCCACTGACCCGAGGTGCTGGCGTTCGAGTGAATGCAAACGACAGCCGGGCCGGCACCGGCTTCACGGACGAAGGGTTGTGGATTCGGCATTGCGATGCGGTTGCGATGTCTGACGTTGTGCACAACCCACGACACGCAAGCGCAGCAAGTATGGTGTCGGGTTTCTGTGCTTTGGCTGGAGCGAGGGATTAGGCCGCAGGTTTGCCAAGGATTGCGGGCACCAAAGCAGCCAAAGACAAGATGGCAATCGGAGCAAGGCTCAGCGCAAAGCCAAGAGTCCGATGACTCGCAGCGACATAAGCCCGCCAGTAGAGCAGACGGCCGATGAGATAGACCGAGCCAAGGGCTGCGACATAAGGTGTCGGCCAATACCTTGCAGCCACGTACAACGCAGGAATGAACGCGACGAGGAGTTCGAGCGTGTTCATCTGGACGCGATAGAGCCTTTCGAAGGGCTCCGACCCGGTGACTGCCGGAGCCTTGATGCCGTACGTGCCTCTGGCCCTGCTCACCAGCGAGCCAAAGACCAGGTACTGCAGCACGGCAAGCATTGCGACAACGTCGACGTAGTTCATCTTGTCCTTCAGACCTGCAGCAAGTGGAGCGAAAGGTCAGGGCTGCGCATGGACCTGCGACATGAACGGAATGTCAGTGGTGCCAACATCCAGACCCATTTGCGAGAGGAGTGTGGTGCGAGTTCATCCATTCGTTGTTGTTACGCCATCAGGTGAGCATGTGAGGCGGTGATCATCGGCAGTGGTCCCGCAGGCCTAACGTTTGAGCTCAGCCGCCTGCAGAGGCAGGCGAAGCCAGCCGCAGCGGCTCGGCGGCCGCAGCGACGCCAAATGCCCAAGCCGCGTTCATGGTGTAGCGAAGCGCAGGCATGGATGTCGGTTTGAACGCGTCATTTGTTCGCGCGTGGGTGAGGGAGATCTTGCACCCACCATGTCGGATGCTGAGGCCAGCCGGGGGGTGAGTCCTCCCAGTCTTCTTGACGCCCGAACGGCAACAGGTCTCGCATCGTGTTGGCGAAGACCAGCCGGTCGACCCCGCGTTGCGAGGTGGTGTAGGTGCGGTAAACCTCGTCGCCGTCGCGGAGGAACACACTCAGCAGGAAGCCGTTGCCAGCTCCACAGTCAGCGGAGAACGTCGTACCCCGCGAGGACGCGAACGGCACGTGCATCCAACCCTGTCGCTCCCACACCGTTCGCAACTGCTCCAGCGGCATGTTGGATACCGTTGCCCAGCTCACGCCAGCTTGGGCAAGCCGTGCGAGGCCATTCGCCGGGATGCCGTCGGTGACCCACGTGCAACCCGGACAAAGGCGGTCCGGGCCGAGGTCCATGAACTGGTAAAGCAGCAACTGGTCGTGCCCGGCGAAGAGGTCGCGCAACGAGACAGGGCCGCTCGGAGCCGCGAATGCGTAGTCGGACCGAAATCGCACCATCGGCAACCGGCGACGCTGAGCTGCCACTGCGTCTTCGGCGTGGGTCACCTTCTTCTCGGCGGCAAGGAGTTCCGCGCGGGCCTGAGCCCACTCTTCGGCACTGACGACGTTGGGCTTCGCGCCCATGGAATGTGGTGTGTTCATGGCTTTTTTCTCAATCAGCGAAAACGCCCGCGATGACACCTACCGTTGAGTTCATTCGCGGACGGAAGCGGCTGAAGCCCGCTGCGGGCCGTGGGACGCAACGATGGTCAGGCAGAAGCTACACCCCTTGTTCTGTGGTGGCTATGGTGGAGGAACGGCCGCCGTTGCCGTTGCGTGAACAGCGAGCTTGCCATCAGCGTCCCAGAGCTTGGCCTCCAAGAAAACAACTTGCCGGCCGGCCTTTACGACCAACCCTTCGCCTCGGCATTCGCCGAGCTTCATGGGCGCCACAAAGCTGCTCTTGATCTCTACCGTAGGTAGCCACTGTTTGGTTTTTGCATACGCCGCCACGGAGACGAGAACGTCGACCATTGCCACGGCGAACCCACCTTGCACGTTGCCAAAGTGATTCTTGAAGGCGGGCTGCGACGCAAACTGCAAGACAACTCTGCCGACATCGAAGTCCGCCTCTTCGACCGTGAATGGCGTGAGAGCTGCGCAGTCTGGTGTCGGCTGATTGCTCAGCGCACTCTGAAGATCTTGAGCGGCGGTCGACATGGTGGAAGGCACCTCCTAACGTATGAGTTCACACGGACGGAAGCGGGCGAAGCCCGCTGTTGCACCTGGGGCGCAGCGAAGGGTTAGGCCGCGGCGTCATGCCAACACCTTTAGGAAAAGGATGTCGCTCGCGGCAGTGCCTCTACGCACTGCCAACTCCACCGGCGCTTCCGAAAAGCCTAGACGCTCGGCCAATCGTATTGACCTTCTGTTCTCGCGCTCGACAACGATAAAGAAGCGCTTGACCCCGAAGTCGGTGGCAACGATCTGGATCATTTGCGCCACGGCTGCGCTGGCAATCCCACGCCCCCAGAATGCACTGCCAATGGCGTACGCCACGTTGGTCTCAAGATTCGCGGCAACCGTAGCTTGAACATAGCCTGCGAGGTTCCGCGATCCGTCGCGGACAACCCAGTTGAGCCAGTGTTCCGCGCCATCCGGTGACTTACGCGACTCGCTGCGCGCCAGCTTCTGCCGCAGAGCCTCGACCGACTGTGGCGGCTCCTCATCGATGAATTCGTACAGCGCCGCTTCCGCAAGTACGGGAAACAACTCCTCTGCGTGAGCCATGCTTCTCGGCTCAAGGATCACTGTTGGCAAAGCCGCCCCGGGCATAAGTGGCCTAACGTTTGAGCCCACTCGCGGGCAGCAGACGGCGAAGCCCGCTGTAGCACTTCGGGTGCAACGAAGGGTTAGACCCCACCCGCCTGCGGCTAGCGGCCTGGTGCCGCCAACAGAACAATGGCGACCGCGGCAGCGCAAACGAGGCCGACGACATAGACGTAGTTCCCGAAAGTCACGAAGCCGAAGCGACGCAGCGTACGACTAACGTAGGTGTTCGCGCAATGAGGGCAACGCACAGTGAACTTGCGGGCGCGCTTCGCACTAGGCCACTCCCACCTAAGCAAGGCGTTTGGTAGCTCCAGCAACGATGCCCGAACAAAGTGGAACTGAGGATCGAGTTCCTTGTGGCAGTGAGGACAGTGTTCCACCGTGGGGTCTAACGTTTGAGTTCACCCGAGTGCGAAGGCTGGCGAAGCCAGCCGTGGCGCGTCGGTGTGGAACGAAGGGTTAGGCCTCTGGCTTGTGACAGACGGCTTCAACGTTGTGTCCGTCGGGGCCAATGACAAACGCGCCATAGTAGTTGGCATGGTAGTGCGGGCGGAGTCCTGGGGCACCGTTGTCCTTCCCGCCAGCAGCCAATGCTGCTTTGTAGAACTCATCGACTTGCTTGCGATTTTGGGCGGTGAAGGCCAAGTGCAGATGCGCGGGGTGTTCCCTTGTTTCCGATAGCCAGAGCGATGGCTTGTTGCTTTGTCCCATTCCTACCCCGTACGGCCCCTCCATTGCCACCGCGACACCAAGGGGTTGCAGCGCTTTGAGGAAGAAGGCTTTGCTTTCAGCCAGATTTGTGACGCCAAAGCCCAGGTGATCGAACATTGCAGACTCCTTGACGTGCCACGACTGTGAGTGCCGTGAGGCCTAGCGTTTGCGCTCAGCAGCCTGCGAAGGCTGGCGGAGCCAGCCGTAGCAGGTCGGCTGCATCAAAGGGTTGGGCGTCATCGCGCGGATGCCAGCGATCTGCATGAGAAGCTACGTTTCGAGCCCGATAACCGGGTCAATCTCGCGCGCTGACAGACCGTGGCGCGCCATTAACTCGCGATGCGGCGAGCTCCCGAGGTAGTGCGCAAGGTACGCATCGAAGCGATTGCGAAGCACGAAATTCTGGCGAGCGAACGAGAACGCGCCGACCGGAACGGCTGTTGCTGAGAGCGACACACTGTTGGTCAACTCGACCGCGAGCAGCGCTGGATTGTTGAGTACGCGAAGGAACATTCGATTCCCCACTGCCGTGCTGGCGTAGGCGTCAATATCGCCTGCGACCAGTGCCTGCACGACGGCCTCCTGGGTTGGAAACAGATCTATTCTGGTGGACGGTACGCCTGCGCGGGCTGCAGCTTCATGCTGAACCTGTCCCGCTACAACACCCAATCGGGCATCCCCCACTGCTGCCACGGCGCTGTAGCTGTGAAGAGTCTTGGGGTTCCCCGCTCGAACGATGAATCCGTCTTGCAGTGCCCACACAGGGCGACTGAAGGAGACCAACGCCGCACGCTGCGGCGTGACAAATAGCGGAACGTTGAGTGTCCATCGGCCGGCAGCGACTCCGGGGAGTAACTCTGCGAACGTCGTCAGGTGAGTCACGACCTCCTTGATGCCGATCGCGCGCAAGACAAATCGCGCGAGTTCCACGTCGCATCCCGTTCCTTTGGCGTCCAATCCAGGCCTTCCGAAGGGAGGCTCATCGATGTAGGCCAAAACAGCCTGCCGTGGCAGTGGGTTGGCCTCGGTCATGTGGTCTCGCCGGCTGACGCCCAACGATTGAGCTCACCCGAGCGCGCAAGCAGGCGAAAGCCCGCTGTAGCACTTCGGGTGCAGCGAAGGGTTAGGCCGCACTAGCGCTTCTCCGCGAACTCCGGCCGTGCATAGGATTGGAGGAAACCACAACCGACACAGCGAAATGTGGCGACTGGAATGCTGTGTTCGCGTGGCGCCCGAACGCCGCCGCCCCAAACTGTGTGAACCGGTTCGCCTTCAACCCACAGGCCAACCGTTGCTGCGCCCATGTTGTGGTCCACCACGAATCCACGATTCATCGCTCCACCACACTTCGGGCATGCATCGCTTGCGCTCACTTGAGCCTCCACCACTGGTTAGACGGCCGGCGGCCGAAATCTGCTAGGTGAAGGAAGGTCGACCCTCCAGGATCGGCAGGACCGCGATACCAATCCTCTGACGCAGTGTAGTAGCCGCCCCAGTGAGCTCGCACTGAACGCATCCTCGACGACGTGAATCTGAGCCGAGCAATTGCCCGAGCAACGCCCCGTGCGGCCTAACGCCCGCGCTCACCGGCGGGCCGAGCAACGCGAGGCCCGTCCGAGTGCAGCGCGTTGTTAGGCGACATGACCCATCTCCGAGTCAGCGCGCGCGCCGGTAGTGCATGGCGACCGCGCCGCTGCGGAGCGGCTTCGCCGAGATCAACTCGAGCCGTCGCGTGCTGGGCAGCCCGCTCTCGTACAGGGTCGGGCCGTGGCCGGCGATCCTGGGGTGGACGAGTAACTTGTACTCGTCGATCAGATCCAGCCGGTCCAGCTCGGTCGCGAGCTTGCCGCTACCGAGGAGCACGCCGTCCGGGGTCGCGTCCTTGAGCTTCTGTACGCCCGTGCGCAGGTCGCCGGCGATGTGGTGGCTGTTGGTCCACGGGAAGTCCTTTCGCGTCGAGGACACCACGTACTTCGGCTTGGCCTCCAGCTTGACCGCCCACTCGCGCATCGCCGGCGGTGCCTCCGCGTCGCCGCGGGCGACCGCTGGCCAGTAGCTCTCCATCATCTCGTAGGTGACGCGGCCCCACAGCATCGCCCCGCCCTCGTCCATGAGGCGGGTGAAGAAGGCGTGTGTCTCGTCGTCGGCGATTCCTTCCTGGTGGTCGACGCAGCCGTCCAGGGTGACGTTGATACTGAAGGTCAAGAGTCCCATGGTGTCCTCCGTTCGAGATACGCGACGAGCCGCTCGCCGTCTGGCTCCAAGGGCACGAGCCCAATTCGCGAGGTGCTCACCCTGTGTCGCCTAACGTTTGAGTTCACCCGCTCGCGGAAGCGGGCGAAGCCCGCTGTAGCGAGTCGGGTGCAACGAAGGGTTAGGCCCCACCGCGCAGACGGCACCCACGTGGTGAGGTTGTACATGGTGCATATGCTCGGGCAGCTGCGCCGGGCGCCAGCGCAATTGCTGGGCTTTCGACCGGGCTCACGGTTGAGGCATCTGCCACAACAACGGGTAGTTGACGATCGGACGTTCGAACTCCACGCCAAGGTCGATGAAGTCCTTGGCCAGAGTCGCCATCTCGGGCAACGACCCCATGGCTTGGGCGTGTTCCAAGGTATCCCAGATACTCACATTCACCATGGTGCTAGACGCTTCCTCCGAACCGACGTAGTAGCTCAGGCAACCAGGCATAGCTTTGATTGCCGGAACCAGGCTCTTGGCCGATTCATACAGTCGCGCGGTGACCTCGGCGTGAAGTGCGGGCTTGTAGCGGCCCTTGGAGATGCGGACGAACATGCGAACTCCTCTTTGAGTGGGGCCTAACGTTTGAGTTCACCCGCGTGCGAAGGCTGGCGCAGCCAGCCGTAGCACTTCGGTGTGGAACGAAGGGTTAGGCCGCAAGAGCATCGAACACAAGCAGTGATGTTTTCACCCTCGACGCGTACGTGATGCCCCAGCGCGGCACGCACTGGGGCGGCGTTCATGCCGCAATCGCCCGAAGAAGGTTCTCGACGACCTGTGAGCCTCGATGAGGCTCCCGGTGAATGTCTGCAAGGACGGAATCGATTGAGGTCGCCGTACCCGCCAGCCCCGCCCAAACCGCCATCTGTTGCGGTGTCGCACTGAGGTAGGCCATCCTCCAGCTCGTGAAGGTCGGGCTGTCAACCTCAGCCTCATAGAAGACCTTCACACCAGTGTGCCGCGAGTCACTCGTAATGCTCAGCAGCAAGCTGCGAAGCACCCGCTCGTCGCCTTCGAGGATCTGAAGAAAGACCCCATCGACATAGACGAGCACTCCAGTGACCTTGCGCTTCTCGTTGCCTGTGCGAGCGTCAACGAGGATCTCCTCAAGGTCGGTAAGCGACATGGCCGCCGTTGCCTGAGAAGAGTAGATCATTTGGTAAGTCATATCGTGCTCCGTCCTGTGTCGCCGCGCGTTCGAGATGACCGCGCACCGGAACAGTAGCAGGGCTTACAGACATGGAAGGTGTCGCGGCGCGCCAGTGTGGCTTTCGGGCGGCCTAACGTTGGAGTTCACCCGCGTGCGAAGGCTGGCGAAGCCAGCCGTAGCACGTCGGGTGCAACGAAGGGTTAGGCAGCACCCTCATTTCTCCTTCGGCTCCGAACACGGACCGATGCGTGGTCCAGAAAGTCTTTGAGACAGTGTCATGTTCTTGCCGCCCATCTTGAGTTCGAGCACTGCCGAGACATAGCTGGTACCGACCTCGAAGACCGCCGATCCGCTCGCCGCCTCGGGGTTCTTGCAATGCAGCGTGAAACGCAAGCCATGGCTTGCCTCCGAACTAGGCACCAAGTTGCACCCGGAGAAAGCTGGGTGCTTGAGGAGCGGAAAAAGACTTGTTGCATCAGGCTCGCCCAAACACCGGCGTGTGCGGCTTGTAGCGTAGCGCAGCGCCTCCTCCAGATGTGGAAGCACGGTCTGTGCAGTCAGCTCGTACTCACCGGGCGAAACCACCACGGGCGCTGCATTGCCAGAAGGGCTCATTGCGGCGAGCAAGCAAAGCGGCAAGTGCGATCGTCCAAGCCGTGCGCTGTACATAGGGGCCACCAGGTACTTGTGCTGGCTAACGTTTGAGCTCACCCGAGTGCGCAAGCGGGCGAAGCCCGCTGTAGCACTTCGGGTGCAGCGAAGGGTTAGGCGGCACTGGTGACCTCGAGCTCGACAATCCGCGCGCTGACCTGCCCGCCGATGACCATGACCTCGGCCACAGCAACAGGCAAGCGAAAGCGTCGCGGACCTGCACTGCCTGGATTGACATAGAGCACTGCGTCGCGGCGCTCGATCACTGGCTTGTGGGAGTGCCCGGAAACGACCACATGAACTCCTGCGGCGGAAGGCTGATGTCGAGCTGCGAGAGGTCGTGGATTGCGTAGACGCACGCACCATTGAAGTCGAACAGCTCAGTCTCGGGAAGAGACTCAGCCCAGACGCCTTTGTCGTTGTTGCCGCGAACGGCAGTGACGGGAGCAATGGCTGATAACTGGGCAAGTACCTCGGCACTACCGATGTCACCGCCGTGCACGATGTGTTCGCAGCCGCGCAAGAACGCCAGTGCCTCTGGACGAACCAGGCCGTGCGTGTCCGAGATGATGCCGAGGCGCGCCATGGTGGTGGGCTCGTGCCGCCTAACGTTTGAGTTCACCTGCGGGCGGAGGCTGGCGAAGCCAGCCGTAGCACGTCAGGTGGAACGAAGGGTTAGGCCACAGCATTCTGAAGGAGCCGCACGAGGAACGGCACGAGCACCCATTTGGCGACGGCAATGTACCCAAAGCACAAGAAGTAGACGCCAAACTGAGGTAGGCCGACCTTGCTGGCGAGACGCTGCACAAGGAAGGGCGGAAACAGCAGAGCCCAAAGCATGGGGAGTGCGACAACGCTCGAAACGGCGAACACCAGCGCGAACGGTGAATTGATGAACCAAAGCGACCCGGCAGCGAGCGCACACAGGACGATGAGCATGAGGCCCCAGCGCTCGCGACGCTGAAGCGGGATATTGAGACTCTTTGGCTCAAGCTCCATCAGTGGCCTAACGTTTGAGTTCACCCGCTCGCGGAAGCGGGCGAAGCCCGCTGTAGCGAGTCGGGTGCAACGAAGGGTTAGAACGCACGCTCACGCCGGTAGGAACTGCTTTCCGAGTGGCGAAGCGAGGAAGACGAAAGCCGCTACGTTGAGTACGACCGTGCCCCAGAACGCTGAGCGAAAGGACGCTTTACTCGACTTGTGCCGCAAGACCTGCTGCGCCACGATTGCGCCCGGCCAACCGCCGACAAGGCCGACGACGAGGAGCGTGGACTCTGAAACGCGCCACGCCTCGGCGGTGGCGGCCGACTTGTCTGCCGCGTAGATCGCGAACGCGAGGAGGCTTGCTCCGACATAGACGCCAGCGACCCAGCCTGGCACGCGCCACAAAGCGGACACCAACAAGTACAACGCCAAGAATGCGACGATGCCGAAGTATGTTGCCGTACCCCACTGCGCTGAGCCGGTGGGACGGCGAGTGAGGCCACTGGTATGAGGGCCACTGGTACTACGCCGCAAGGGCCGAACCGCGATTGCTCGCTTTTTCCCGTCGTGGTTCAGCTCGACCTCGAACGTGACCACCTGACCTACTTGCGGCCGTGTGGCGCGAGTGCTAAATGCTTTGATGTGAACGAAGATCTCCTGCCCGCCTTGAGCGGGTCGATGAACCCGAAGCCGCGCTCATCGTTCCAGGTTTTGATCGTTCCGTCGAATCGCATATGTGGTTCAGTGCGTTCTAACGTTTGAGTTCACCTGCGTGCGGAGGCTGGCGCAGCCAGCCGTAGCACGTCAGGTGGAACGAAGGGTTAGGCAGCGGCCACACAGGCAACCGCCGTGAACATGACCTGCGCGCCAGGGTAGAGCTTCAGCGGCTGGCATACCGCGCGGGCCGGAGGCGCGGTGGGAAAGTAGGTGCTGAAGATCTTGTTGAACTGCCCAATGCGTGCAATGTCGAGCAAGTAGAGTTGCATGAACATGACATCGGCATAGTCGCCTCCGGCCTCGCGAAGCAGTGCGCCCAAGTTTCGCAGCGCCTGGTGCGCCTGGTCGTCGAAGGTTGCAAGCATCTCGCCGCTCTCGGGTGACCGACCGATCATGCCCGCTGTGTACAGCATGCCGTTCGGCGCAACGGTGGCTTGCGAGACGGGGTTGTACATCGCGGCGGCGCTTGTGGTTTTGATGACGCGCTTCATGATGGTTCCGTATGGTTGTAGAGCTGCCTAACGTTCGAATTCACCCGCGGGCAACAGACGGCGAAGCCGGCTGTTGAACGTTGGGTGCAACGAAGGGTTGGGCGTCACCGCGCAAAGAGCTCTGCCGCTGTTCTGGACTGGCGTCGTAAGCAGGCGTAGCACGACCATGAATGCCTCTTCCGCCAAGGTGCCTCGGGTCTTGCCATCGTATTCTGTGTCCAGGACGCACAAGGGACGGTACTTGCCCGAGACATACGCCTCGATGTGCTTCATACGGGCGGCGTGCTGCGCAGAGCCCGGAACATAGGTGTTCGGCCCAATCACCATTGCCACCAGAGCCTTGAACTCGGCATCAGAAAGGTCGGCGAACTCCTTCCCAAAGTAACGCCTCGCCGCCGCCGAGAACCCATGAATAGGGCCGACACTTGAGCCACCCATGTACGCGATGTTCAGGAAGAGCCAAGCTGCTCCTGTTTGAGACCGAGGGATCAAATGCGTACTGCGCGATCAAAGTCTGGCGAACCTTGGCGATACCTGGGCGAAAGCCGCCCGGGAAGTACAGCACCTTGACCAAGCCTTGACTGATGGTGGTCATACCAGCACCGGGCGTCCTGAGATCGACTCCACGGTGATGAAAGAACGCGGGATCCTCGACCGCGAGAAGGAAATCCAGGCGCTCAGAAGAAAGGTCACGAAGTGAGAGCTTCTTCCCGTGGCGCTCCCATGCCTGGGCGACGAGCTCGCGCGTCTCAGCACGCGCAACGCGCACTTCGTTGGCGTGGTGGGCAATCGAAAGGGAGAACGCCAGAACAATACTTGCTGCAAGAGCGAGGAGCAGCTTCATGAACGTGAGGCAGGCACCGGACGACGCGAAGATGGACGTGACGCCCAACGTCTGGGCTCACACGAGTGTGGAAGCGGGCGAAGCCCGCTGTAGCACTTCGGGTGCAACGAAGGGTTAGGCATCATGGTTCCACGTATGGCGATGAGAAGTCGATGGTCTCCTAGCTGCGATACCACTGCCGCAGCTCGATCGGATTGCCGTCCGGATCACGGATCTCAGCGCGAGCATAGTTCTGTCGCTTTACTGGACCCCATGCTGCTCGCACCCCCTTTTCCTCAAGAATTCGGAGTGCGTGGTCTATGTCATCCACCTCGAGGGCCAGGCACTGCCAACCGAGCCGCTGTTCTTCGCTACGAGGTGGTCGCCTTCGCTTCCGGGTAGCACATCACTTCGATAGTGGTGCCGCCTAGCTCGAGGACACGAGGTCCAGTGGCCCAGCAGGTGTTTCGGGAATGCGCGCGCGCTCACGCTCGTGGAAGCCGAGCACGCCGATGTAGAACGCGGTCGTGCGCTGTGGTGCCGCGGTGAGCAGTTCGATATGGTCGATTCGCTTGAACATGCAGCCTCCGTATCTATCCCGCCGCACCTGCGGCGGCCTACTCAACTTCGATGACTCGCGTGACGCCTAACGTTTGATTTCACCCGCGGGCAACAGACGGCGAAGCCGGCTGTTGAGCGTCTGGTGCAACGAAGGGTTAGGCCTCGGGTTTGTGGCACACCGCTTCAACGTTGTGCCCATCGAGCCCAATGACGAACGCACCGTAGTAGTTTGCATGGTAGTGAGGGCGCAGGCCAGGAGGCCCGTTGTCCTTGCCGCCGGCCTCGAGGGCAGCGCGGTAGAACTCCTCGACCTGCTTGCGACTACTGGCGGTGAACGCGAGGTGAAGATGCGCTGGCTTTTCGGAGGACTGGCTTAGCCAAAGTAGCGGCTTGCCTGTGGGGCCAAGGCCGACACCATATGGCCCCTCCATGACGACGGCGTATCCCAGGGGTTGGAGCGCCTTGAGGAAGAACGCCTTGCTTGCCGCGAAGTCACTGACACCAAAACCGATGTGGTCAAACATTGACGCTCCTGGTGGGAAGGTTCGATCAGAGGCCTAACGTTTGAGTTCAGCCGCGGGCGGAGGCTGGCGAAGCCAGCCGTAGCACGTCGGGTGCAACGAAGGGTTAGGCTTGGCGACCAGCTAATAACGATTGCAGGACACTCTTTGTCTCCAAGCACTCGGAGCAGACAAACACATAAATCATTCCGCAATCACCGAGCACATGTGCATCGCCAAGCGCATCAAGCTGCGCATAGAACGACATCTGCTTGCCCCACGAACAGCTCGGCGATCGGGCGACCGAATCGACTCTTGGATCACCCGCCGATGCGATGACGGCGACCGATCGGCTCACTCGGCCCACTGGAAACCAACGGCGGCCTTGGCCTCCGGCGTTTCCGGTGAGGGCACCAGTGGAACGGGCGGAATCTTCATGAGCTGCCTAACGTTTAGTTTACCCGCGTACGTAAGCGGGCGAAGCCCGCTGTAGGCTGTCGGGTGCAACGAAGGGTTGGGCAGCGCACGTTGCATGGGTGGGCTCGAACTGAAGCGGCAACTCAGCGCGGATGCCTGAAGAAAGGCCGCCGAACACCATGGCGATGGCCAAGCCAACGAAGAACAGAATGAAAGCAGCGGGGATGAAGGCAATGGCCAGCTTCACCAGGAAGATCACCATGGTTCCGAACTTCATGTTGACGTCAACCACTACGACTCTTTGCTCCTGCTCCATTCGACGCTCCTTCCAAGAAGTATTGATGCCTGGCCTGCGCGAAACGGCGCTTTGCGGTGCCTAACGTTTGAGTTCACCCGCTGCGGAAGCGGGCGAAGCCCGCCGTAGCGAGTCGGGTGCAACCAGGGTTAGGCCCAAAACTCATCGACCAGTCGTTGGGTCTTCATCCGTAGATCCAGCACTCAGCCAACTTGCCATCTACTGACCGGGACCCGAAGCATTCGCTCGATCTCCACAGATGAGCCACTGCGCTCGAACCGCTCGACTGCGACAATCAAGCCCAAAGTGCTCACCGGCCAGGGGATCTCCGAATTGATACGAGCTTGCGATTCGTCTTCTCCCGCACTTGCTTCAAGATCGCCATGCAAGCAGCCTTTCCGCGATGACTGCCCGCGAGCGGACTGCGGCCGAAGTAGTGAAACACTACGTCTTCGTGGTAGCAGTCGATGATGACTCGCAGGTCGTTGGCAGACCACGCGTCCGCGTATCGCTTCACGGTAGCGTAGATGCCATTGTCGGATGTTGCATTCATAGATCGTCCTAGAGCTACTTTGGGCCTAACGTTTGAGTTCACCCGAGTACGGAAGCGGGCGAAGCCCGCTGTAGCCCGTCGGGTGCAGCGAAGGGTTAGGCCCCACCCGCCTGCGGTTAGCGGCCTGGCGCCGCCAACAGAACAAGGGCGACCGCTGCAGCGCAAACGAGGCCGACGACATAGACGTAGTTCCCGAAAGGACAAAGCCGAAGCGACGCAGAGTATGACTAACGTAGGTGTTCGCGCAATGCGGGCAGCGCACAGTGAACTTGCGGCGCGCTTCGCACTAGGCCACTCCCACCAAAGCAAGGCGTTTGGCAACTCCAGCAACGATGCCCGAACAAAGTGGAACTGAAGGATCGAGTTCCTTGTGACAGTGAGGACAGTATTCCACCGGTGGGGTCTAACGTTTGAGTTCACCCGCGGGCTGCAGACGGCGAAGCCGGCTGTAGCACGTCGGGTGCAACGAAGGGTTAAGGCCGCACGGCGCACCCTCTTTGAGAGAAGCAGCGTCAGGAGCGGTTCCGGGTTAGGCCACCCGCCTTGGCTTCGGGGAGCCCGTCCGACGCTTCGGAGGTTCTTCTCCTCGCCGGCGCAGCTCTTTCAAGACCGTTGGCGGGATGTCGCGACACCCACAGGCTTTGGCATGTGCGACGTGCCACTGGACGCGCTGGCTCAGCGTGGAACCCATTGGCATGGGGTGCTCTTTGTGCCACCTTGGTGTTGATCAACGACGGCTCCTTGGAACGACTAAGAGTCATTGCGGGCGGCCTAACGTTCAAGATCACCCGCCTGGCGAGAGGCTGGCGAAGCCAGCCGTAGCAGGTCGGGTGCAACGAAGGGTTAGGCGGCTGCTTCCCATGCCGCACGGAGCCAACCAAGGACTTGAGCATTGACATCTTCAGCTTGATGGTAGTTCCAGATGGATGGGTGAAGCGATGCGGTGTTACCTGGGTGACCTGCTTCCATCTGCGCGACCGATCCTTCCTGGATAGCGACAACGAAATGACCAGCGGCGCGACCGGTGGCTTGAGGTATTTGCTCGGCATCCATACAACTGCGAAGTTCTTCCTTCTGCGAAAGGCGACCTGGCTCTTGGTGACACGGATGCTAGCTTTGCCGAGGCGACCAACGGCGAGGATACAGCATCGAAGAGTCTTCTTGCCAAGACGTCTTCGCCAAAGAGACTCCTCCAGTGTCATCTACTGTGGTGACGTTTAGGCACCGGTGATCTACAGCCGCCTAACGTTTGAGTTCACCCGCGGGCAACAGACGGCGAAGCCGGCTGTTGAACGTCGGGTGCAACGAAGGGTTAGGCCGCACGCCAGTACACGACGCCAAGGCAGATCAGTGCGAGCCCAAAGGCACCAAGAGAGGGAAGCCTCAGCGCCGCTTATGAGAGATGCTGAAGCCGCCGGCGATGGCATGAACGAGCCGACAATAAGTAGCGCTTTGACATGCTGCATTGAGGATCGGCCGCTATGGAGTGTCACCGCAGCCATGAACAGGCTGATGAAGACCAAAAGACGAAGTTGCCAATCGCTTTGTGGCGCGGGGTAAGGCAACGTTCGCGAAGGATCGCCAGTTTGGCCACGCCAGAGTCTCATGGTGCGGGCTAACGTTTGAGTTCACTCGCGCGCGAAGGCTGGCGAAGCCAGCCGTAGCACGTCGGGTGCAACGGGAAGGGTTAGGCTGCACCTTGCGCTACTGCCCGAAGCATTGCTTGCTCCACGGTGCCTCGGTTGGCGAAGTCTTGGACCTTGACCACGGGAATGTCTTGGAAGTTGTCGCGTTCACAGACTACACCGACAAAACGCAGTGCTTGCCAGACAGGAGGCCTCATAGTCACCCACGGAGTCACCGAAGAAGACCACTGGCTGGTTTGGATGCGATGCGGCGATAGAGCGCAGTGCATCGGACTTGCGTGTGTTGCTTCCATAGATGGCCGCCATGTGGCGACCGAGTGACCGACGAGAGACCTGTGCGTGAACCTCGGCCTCTGGCGCTGACGAGCAGACGTAGCGTGCTGCTGGGTAAGCAAGCAATGAATTCTGCGACGCCCTCGACCATTGGTGCCCACCGCGAGCTGGGTGCTCCAGTTGCATTGCATAGCGACTCAGGTACTCAGACAGTAGCGCGTCAGTTGGCTCGGTACGAAGAATGTTTTGCAGCAGATGGGCGAGCTTGGCACTACGCGGGACGCCGCCGCTTGACAAGATGAACTCGCTGATGGCGCCCCGCTGCTCGGGATGATCTGCAAACAGCGACAGCATGGCGGCGTGCTTGACGAGGTTCGTCTTGACGATTACGCCGTCGAGATCGAAGACAACGGCGCCAACACTCATGCTACTAGTGCTACCTAACGTTTGAGCTCACCCGAGTGCGCAAGCGGGCGAAGCCCGCTGTAGCACTTCGGGTGCAGCGAAGGGTTAGCCCTCATTTGTTGAGCCATGCACTACGCCGCGATGCTGCACGAAACGCAAGTGATCCGATACCGCCGAGAACGAAAGGAATGCCATAGAGAGACACGGCATCAGATTGAAGAAATAGAAAGACCGACCTCGAGAACGAGGCGCCGAACGTTTGGATCGAGAAGGAAAGCAAGCTTGAAACGCAAAATAGATCGCTGCATGTACCTTCGTGCATATGACGAGTAGAACACCTAGGCCGATTGAAGTCGTGACCGCCGCGGAGCGCGCAATACGATTCGCAAGCACCAGACCGATGAGCGCAGCGGGAACTCCAAAAAAGAAGCGGAGAGGTTCGCGAAGCTTGCTACTTCGACTGCGCCCCCTGGTTGGAGAGCGGTGCGAATGGACATGGCAACGGGAAGAGAAGCACCGGCCAGAAAGGCAAACCACAGGGCGCCAGCGAGGGCTACCTTCACGTGCGCGCTGAGCTTCATGAGGGCTAACGTTTGAGTTCACCCGCGCGCGCAGGCTGGCGCAGCCAGCCGTAGCGCGTCGGTGTGGAACGAAGGGTTAGGCCGCGACTTCATTGGCGCGCTTCCCGCCAAACCATAACCGCGAGCCCTGCCGCGACCAAGCAGGCGACTGCACTTGCCCACAGGGGGATAGCGAAACCGTTGACAACCACCGATCACCCGAAGATCAGGCGTAGCAACTGCACCAGTGCGACCAGTCCGAGTATCACGGCCGCGATGACACTGAACGGCTTCATGTTGCTTCTCCTGATCTTTGCGGTCTAACGTTTGAGTTCACCCGCGCGCGAAGGCTGGCGCAGCCAGCCGTAGCGCGTCGGTGTGCAACGAAGGGTTAGGCCGCGTGAGGCTGATTGGCTAGGCGGTATGGCTCGCAAGAGGACGGGCTGGGTGAGGGGCACTTGGGTATAGGCCGTCGCGAGTAGAACGCTCAGCGGCAGGACCAAGCCAAGCACGAAGATGCCAACGCTCACGGCGACGCGCCAAGCCAAGCGGGCCTTGGAGCGCAGCGCGAATGCTGCGCTGCCGATCTCCACGGAAGGCGCCGACGAGAAGCAAGAAGATGCCGAGTTCGCCACCCATAGTTGTACAGCGGCCTAACGTTTGAGTTCACCCGCCTGCGGAAGCGGGCGAGGCCCGCTGTAGCAGGTCGGGTGCAACGAAGGGTTAGGCGCATGCGGGCTCATTGAGGGGACCCACAGTGGCTACAGCGCATTACGATCCGCATACGGCAATGGCCGACTCGATTGATCGCCAGATGATGGCTTGTGCAACGATGACGCTCTGTCCGTTGAACGTGGCTGCTGGCGGGCCGTAGAGTTTGTAGCCAAGGGCAATGGCCTCGCTGACGCGCCGACAGAAAGCTGCGTCATCGACACCGGTGAGGAGGCGGTAGAGTTGGCAGACCGTCAGGTGGTTGCTTCATAGAGGGCGGCGCTGAGGACAGACTTGTGGGCATACGCCTAACGTTTGAGTTCACCCGCGCGCGAAGGCGGGCGAAGCCCGCTGTAGCGAGTCGGGTGCAACGAAGGGTTAGGCGGCTGATTGCTTACCAACCGCGCAACCATTCCGGCAACCCGCGAGCGTAGAAAGGAACAACTTCGTTGATGCTGGCAAAGAAGAGCACTGACGATACAAGATTGAAGGCCAGCGTTCCCACTACCCAAAGGATCGCCGTTTTGCCCCTTACTTTGATACGTGCAGTCAGAGCCGCTGCAACGCCTTGCACGGCGAAGAAGGCTGTCTGATAGCCCTGCACACGACCAATCGCAACACTAAAGATCAGTTCGTGCATCAATGCCGACAAAGCAAACACGAGGAGCGTCGTACGGATCGGGGCGCGGAGACCGCCGGTGGCTTTGAAGATGTCCTGCCAGAAGAACTGCTGCATGTTGCGGTTGTAGCGCCGCCAGAACTCCGCCGGCGTGCGCGCCAAAAGGGGCCTGTCCATGTAGTCACGGGCACTGCCGCCACTCAGTCGCCATAGCGCTGCTAGGGCTGTCAGTCCGGGAATGATCGTCAGCATGAACACGACCACTTTGCAGATGTGTTCGACAAGAAACGGCCAGCCATGCCAATCCAGGCTGAACAAGCCGAAAAGAACCGCAGCTCCAATGGTGCAGCCAAAAAGCCCCATAACCAAACTTCGCAGGCTTTCGTGCCATGGAGGCTGACGCTCAAGCGGAAGGCAGCGCCGAACATGAATGAAGGGATTCGCCAGAAAGGCCAAGTACTCGCGCCACGTCGGCGCAGTACGTAGCCTTGCGTCCAGCAGGACATCTATGACCTTGACTGCCACTATGGCTGCCGATATTGAGGCTTGCAGTCGAAGCAGCAGATGTTCAGCAGGAATCAGCCAAGGCGATAGGACGATAGACAGACAGATACCGAGTGAGACACCCAATTGCACCGCGCCCGGTCTTGCGAGAAGCGGGAACGCGGCAGCGGCTACGAGATATGGGGCGACGAACCCGGTGGTGATCAGTTGCATTGGATCTCGGTGGTGCACTAGCCGCCTAACGTTTGAGTTCACCCGCGGGCGGAAGCGGGCGAAGCCCGCTGTAGGCCGTCGGGTGCAACGAAGGGTTAGCCCGCAGTGGAGCGATTGGAGGCATTGGGATGCTCGGAGCCCGCTTTGTTGCTGGCATTTTTGAACGGCCATGCACCGAAGAATAGGAGCGAACCGAGGCCTAGGAGCAGGTGAACGCCCGTGGTGTCGCTCTCTTCACGGAGAAGGCCCGCAGCCGGGCCAAGCACAGCGCCGGTGGCGAGGTAGCCCTGACGATGGCGCTCGCTATCGCGCACCGTGCATTGCGCTGGGCAGCCGCATGTAGCACACGACGACTCGAGCGCACCATTGCTCAAACCGCACGCGAGGCAGGACCATGGGTAGTGATGCATGCGGGCCTAACGTCAATTGGACGGAACGCTGAATGTGTTCCCATTCCGCCTAAGACACCTTGAGACACCTCGAAGAATCGCGTGCAACTGTCCCTCCTGCCTGATATTTGTTTCCCCGGCCGCACCACGCGCACGGCGCGTTGGTTGGCCTAAATTTTCGCTGACGGCCGGCGGTGTCGCATCTGCGTCCACCTGAGTCGGGCGGCAGGGCGCACTGTCGCCGCAACGACCGCGCAGCGTCAAGCGGCGTGGTGAACAGGCCGCGGCTTTCGTTCACGAGAAGTCGCGCTCCGGAGCCGGATCCCGCGTGCCGCATCATGTCGCCCGGTGGACACCTCGTTCCTGGCTTCGCTCCCCGCCGCGCCGCTGCTGTTGCAGTGGGTCGGCGTCGGCATCGTCGCCTTCTTGGCCGCGGTGCTCGGCGGCCTGGCCGGCTATGGCACCGGCTTGATTCTGCCGATCGCGCTGGCGCCGGTGATCGGGGTCGCGCACATCATTCCGGTGATGGCGGTGGCGATGATGATCAACAACGCCAGCCGCGTGCTGGCGTTCCGGCGCGACATCCAGTGGCTGCACGTGCGGCGCATGTTGTGGCTCGGCCTGCCGGCGTGCCTGGTCGGCGCGTGGGGCTACACGCGGCTCGATGCGCGCTGGGTGGCGCTGCTGCTCGGCGTGTTCTTGCTGATCAGCATCCCGTTGCGCCGCCTGCTGCAGCGCGCGCGCATGCAGCTCGGGCCGCGCGGCGAGGCGGTGGCCGGCGGTGCGTTCGGCGTCATCGAGGGCGGCATGACCGGCACCGGCGTGATCCTGATCTCGATGCTGATGGCCGCCGGTGTGCAGGGCCCCGCGCTGATCGCCACCGACGCGGTGATCTCCACGATCATGAGCGGGGCCAAGGTGCTGCTGTTCGGCAGCGCGGCGCGGCTCGATGCGTCGCTGGCGGTCACCGGCGCGCTGGTGGGCCTGTGCACGGCGCCCGGTGCCTTCGTGGCACGAGGCATCCTGGCGCGTTTGCCGCAGCAGCTTCACCTGCGCATCATGGAGGCCGTGGTCGTGCTGGGCGGCCTGGGCTTCTTGTGGCGCGCTTTTGTTTGAGCGGGCAAGATGCGCCGCATGACGTCAGCGCACACACAACGACAAGGGTGGCCGCCATGCACCGACGCCGTGGTTGATGGCGGCTCTGTGTGCGGGGCTGGCGTTCGTGTCGCCGCTCCCGCTGCGCGCCGCGCCCGACGTGTCGGCCGCCGACGCCAAGGCCGTGCGCGAGGTGATCGAGGCGCAGCTCGCGGCGTTCGCAGCCGACGATGCGGACAAGGCGTTCTCCTATGCCGCGCCGGGCATCCGCGCGATGTTCGTCACCGCCGAGCGCTTTCTGGCGATGGTGCGCCAGGGCTACCCGGTGGTGCACCGGCCGGCGACGGTCACGTTTCTCAAGCCCGAGTGGCTCGACGACAAGCTGATCCAGCGCGTGCAGATGACCGATGCCGCCGGCGCGCCGTGGATGGTGGTGTACGAGCTCGAGCGCCAGGCCGATCGCGCGTGGCGCATCGCGGCGTGTGTGGCGGCACGGGGCGCAGCGCGCACCACGTGAGGTGACAGGCGCAGCGCGCACCACGTGAGTGACGGGCGCAGCGCGCACCACCTGAGCAATCGGTTCACACCGCCGGCGCCGGCAGCCGCCGCAACACGCGCACCGGCGAGCCGGTGATCAGCAGCGCCTGCACCACGAAGCCCACCGCGGCCAGCGCGATGCAGGCTGCCTTCGCCCCAGTGCGCGCCGATCACGCCGCCGAGCGCCGCGCCGAGCGGCCGCGCGCCGGTGTTCACCGTGAGAAAGATCGCCGACACCTGGCCCAGCACGCGCGCCGGCACCAGCGTCTGGCGCAGCGTGGTGGTGGTCACCGTCCACACCAGCGGGCCGGCGCCGAACAACACGAACGACAGCGCCGCCCACGCCGCATGCGGCCACCACCAGCTGGCGAGCATCGCGGCCGCCGCCCACACCGACATCAACGGGCCCAGCAGCACCGCGGCGCCGAACGGCAGCGAGCGCGCCGCGCGCGCGGCCAGGGTGGCGCCGATCAGCATGCCGGCGCCATAGCAGCCGAGCGTGAGGCCCACGCCGCCGGCGTCGAGCCCGAGGTGGCGCATCGCATACGGCACGTACGCCGCCTGCAGCACGAACCACGAGATGTTCCACACCACCGCGGTCCACATCACCGGCTTCAGCAGCGGATGCCGCCACACCAGGCCGGCGCCTTCGCGCAGCTCGTCGAGCAGGTGGCGCGCGCGCGGCAGCCGGCAGCACCGGCGCGCTCGGCAGCCGCAACAGCCACAACACCGCGCACACCGACAACGCGGTCGCGCACGCGAATGCGATCGACGCACCGGCCCAGGCGACCAGCGCGCCCGCCACCGCGGGGCCGGCGGCAAACGCGATGCTGCGCGCCAGCTCCAGCCGCGCGTTGGCGCGCGCCAGATCGCTCTTGGGCACCAGCGCGGGCACCAGCGCCGGCGCGGCCACGCTGAAGCCCACGGTGCCGGCGGCGCCGACAAAGCCGAGCAGCGCCAGCAGCGGCAGCGACAGCGCCTGTCCCAGCACCAACGCCAGCAGACCGAACAGCGACAACGCGCGCAACACCTCGGCCGCCACCATCAGCCGCGTGCGCGACCAGCGGTCGGCCAGCATGCCGGCGGGGATCGACAGCAGCAGGAACGGCAGCGTCTGCGCGGTGCTCAGCGCGCCGATCTCGCCCGGGCCGGCGTTGAGTGCGATCACGGCCACGATCGGCACCGCGGCCAGGCTGATCTGCTCGGCCGATTGCGCCGCGAGGTTGGTCCACGTGAGCGTGGCGAGGGCTTTGGGCGTCGTGGGGTTGGGCATGGTGTGCTCCCTGTTGCCTGCATCATCGGCCGCGATGCCAGGGCCGGCTCGCCGGATTCGGACCTCTGTTTGTGCAGCGTTTAAAGTCGCGACCCATGGCGGCAACCGCGTTCCAACTCACCGTTCACGATGAGCCCGAGGCCAACGATGCGCGTGTCGTCGACACCGGCCTCGACGACTTCAACGTGGCCGCTGCGCCGCTGCACGAGGTGCGGCCGCTGGCGTGTTTTCTGCGCGATGCGCAGGGCGCGGTGATCGGCGGTGCCGTCGGCCGCACCTGGGGCGCGTGCGCCGAGCTGCAGCAGCTGTGGGTCCGGTCCGAGCTGCGCCGACAGGGGCTCGGTGCGCAACTGGTGCGCGCCTTCGAGCAACGAGCGGCGCAGCGCGGCTGCACGCTGGTGTACCTCGAGACGTTCAGCTTCCAGGCGCCGCGCCTGTATGCCTCACTCGGCTACGAGATGCGCCACACCGTCGGCGGCTATGCGCCGGGGATTCAGAAGCACTGGATGGTGCACGTGCTGCAGCGCTGAGGCGCCGCGTTCACGCCGCCACACCGGCCGCATCGTTGATCTTCTTCGGATCGATGCCGAGCTTGTTCGCCGCGTTGAGGATCTCCTGCCATGTGGTGGCATCCACCGGCACGCCGTTTTCGTGCGCTTGGCGCGCGACTCGCGCTCGGGCTCGCCGGCCAGGCGCACGCGGTCGAAGCCTTCGCGCGGCGGCGATGCGGTGACCCAGTCGACGAAGGCCAGCGCCTCGCGTTCGTAGGCCGCCATGTCGGCGATCTTGGCGGGATCGATCAACACCGTGAGCATGCCGTTGAGCACGCGCTTCTTGCTGGTGTCGTCGCTGTGCTGCGCCATGCCGGCGGCCAGCGCGCCACCGAGCAGCTCGCACAGCACCGCCATGCCATAGCCCTTGTGCGCGCCAAACGTGAGGATCGCGCCGAACGGCTCGATCACCGAGTAGCGCGGGTCCTGCGTCGGCCTGCCTTCGTGGTCGATCAGGTGATCGGGCGGCACCTGCTCGCCCTTGTTGTGCGCCACGCGCGTCTTGCCCTGCGCGATCACGCTGGTGGCGAAGTCCAGGATCATCGGCGCGCGCCCCTTCAGCGGGATCGCGGCGGTGAACGGGTTGGTGCCGAAGCGCGCATCGGAGCCGCCATGCGGCGCCACGATGCCGCGCGAGATCACGTTCACGAAGTGCAGCGACACCAGGCCCGCCGCCGCGGCCTCCTCGGCCCATGCGCCGATGCGCCCCAGGTGGTGCGCGTTGCCGAGCGCCATCACGCAGCAGCCGAGTTGCTTGCGCGCCGCTCGATGCCCAGGGCCATCGCCTCGTGGCCCACCACCTGGCCGAAGCCGGCCTGGCCGTCGAGCCGCAGCATCGCGCCGGCGTCGAGCACGGTGCGCACGTGCACATTGGGCTTCAGGCCGCCTTCGAGGTACGAGTCGGTGTAGCGCGGCAGCATGCCGATGCCGTGCGAATCGTGGCCGGTGAGGTTGGCCTCGATCAGGTTGCTGCACACGGCGCGCACTTCGGCGTCGCTGCTGCCGAAGCCGCGCACCAGCAGGTGCATCGCGCGGTGCAGGGCGTCGACGTCGATGGTGTGGGTGAGGCTCACGAAAGTCTCCTGCTTCTGAGAGTGGTTGTCCGACAACTTGCGGCTCGTTGGGGTTTCAGCCCATCGCGCCGGGCGTGCCGGTGCGGCATTCTCGCTGCCCAGCCAGACATCAGGAGTGGCGGATGATGAACTTCGCGCGCGGCACCGCACGGCTGCTGTCGGCATCGGTTCTGGCGCTGTTGGCGCCGCTGGCTGCCGCGCAGGGCGCCTACCCCAACAAGCCGATTCGCTACATCGTGCCGTTCGCACCGGGCGGCACCACCGACATCCTGGCGCGCGTGGTCGGCGAAAAACTCGCGATCGCACTCGGCCAGCCGCTGGTCATCGACAACAAGCCGGGGCAGGGCGGCTCGGCCGGCGCCGGCGAGCTCGCGCGCGCGGCGCCCGATGGCTACACCATCGGCGGCGGCACCATCAGCTCGCATGGCATCAACGCCACGCTGTACGACAAGCTGCCCTACGACCCGGTGAAGAGTTTCGAGCCGATCACGATGTACGCCACGCAGCCCAACGTGCTGCTGCTGCACCCGAGCGTGCCGGCCAACAACCTGCGCGAGTTCATCGCGCTGCTGAAGGCCAACCCCGAGAAGTACTCGTTCGGTTCGGCCGGCAACGGCACCTCGCAGCACATCTCGGGCGAGATGTTCAAGACCATGGCCGGCGTGAAGATGCAGCACATCCCGTACCGCGGCAGCGGCCAGATGATGCCCGAGCTGCTCGGCGGCACGCTGCTGGTGGCGATGGACAACATCGCCACCGCGGTGCCGCACCTCAAGGCCGGCAAGCTGCGCGCGTTGGCCGTCACGTCGGCGCAGCGCTCCGGCGTCGCGCCCGACGTGCCGACCATGGCCGAGTCGGGCCTGGCGGGCTACGAGCTCAGTTCGTGGCAGGCGGTGTTCGCGCCGGCCGGCACGCCCAAGCCGGTGATCGACAAGCTGTATGGCGAGATCGCCAAGATCCTCAAGACGCCCGATGTCGAAAAGCGCCTCACCGAGCTCGGCCTCGACCTGAGCGGCATGCCGCCGGCCCAGCTCGGCGAGTTGGTGAAGGCCGATGTGCCGCGCCTTGGAAAGATCGTGAAGGAAAGCGGGGCGCGCGCCGAGTAGAACGCCGCAGGGCCGCCCCGGCACGCCGATCCCCGCGGGGAGGCAAGCGAGCCGGGGCACACGATCTGCGCCGTCATCACCCCGCAATTACCTCTGCACACCATGGCCGGGTGGCGCCCGCGCCGTATTTCACGGTGATGCGTCCGGTCATTGATGTTGCAATTCTTGATCTGAGCCGACCGGTCACTGCATGCCCGTTATCGCCATCGTCAATCGCAAGGGAGGGAGCGGCAAGAGCACCCTGGCCACGCACTTGGCGGCGTACTTCGCGCACAAGCAGATGCCCGCGTTGTTGGGCGACGCCGACTTCCAGCAGTCATCGCATGCGTGGCTGCGCCAGCGCGACAAACAACGCTTCGCACCCGGCGCACCGAAGATCGCCGGCTGGACCGTCGACCCGCGCAACATCCTGCGCGCGCCACCCGGTGTGACGCATGTGCTGCTCGACACGCCCGGCGGCTTGAAGGGCTACGACCTGCTGCGCGTGGTGATGTTGGCCGATGCGGTGTTGATGCCGGTGCAGCATTCGTTGTTCGACCGCGAGTCGGCGGCCGATTGTTATGCCGAGCTGCTGGCCCATCCGCGCGTGGCGCGCGGCCGCTGCAAGATCGCCGCGGTGGGCATGCGCGTCGACTCGCGCACCAAGAACGAAGCGTCGCTGCGCCTGTGGGCCGATGGCCTGCAGCTGCCGTTTCTCGGCGCGCTGCGCGAGACACAAACTTACGTGAAGTGCCTGGAGTACGGCCTCACGATCTTCGACATGCCGCCGGCCAAGGTCGAGACCGACCTGGCGCAGTGGCAGCCGATCCTGCAATGGCTGGCGCCGATGATCGAAGTCACGCAGACCAGCGTCGAGGCCAAGCCGGCGCGCAAGGCCACGCGGCCGGTGCTGGCGCCGGGCTCGTCGCCGTCGGGCAACCTGAGACCGGCGGCGCCGACCGCCGAGGCCGAACTGATCGCGGCGCGCACCGCGCCCGGTGTGCTCGATGCGCTGCCGCCCGCCGCGCCCAGAACCGATGAGCCCGCGGCGCCTGCAGTTGCGGCGCCCGCGCGTGAAACCGTCACGACCAAGCAGGTCGAGGCCGAAGCGCCGCGGATCCACCGCCTGGTGCCGGTGAGCCCGGAAGAAGAGCTCGACAGCCACTTCGGCGGCCTCACCACGCGCATCGGGCGCTGGCTCGAGTCGCTGTCGCTGAAACGCGCGCGCTAGCCGCGACGTCTCTCACGGCCGGCGCATCGCGCGCCAGGAATGCACTGGAATCCGCGCACATTTCGGCGCTCCGGTCCTCAAGGCTGCCCTCCACACTGCCGATGTACTGCACGAGCCGCCTGTGGCGGTGCCGCTCCCGCGCGTGCATGCCATGCGGCGCGGACTGAAATGGTTGTTTGGAGGAGGGGCTCATGGCCTGGATCGATCAATCGCGCCTCGTGGCGCGCGTGCGCGTGGGTGTGCTCACGCTGGCGGCGTGTGCCGCAATGGGCGTGTCGGCCGTCGACAAGGCGCCGAAGGCCACCGCACAAGACAAGCAGTGGCTGCTCGGCCCAGTGCCGCAGCCGGAAGACAACGTGAGCACGCCGGCCCGTGTGGAACTCGGCCGTGCGCTGTTCTTCGATCCGCGCCTGTCGGGCAACGGCACGCTGTCGTGCGCCACCTGCCACAACCCGGCGCTGGGCTGGTCCGACGGCCTGCGCACCGGCGTCGGCATCAACGGCACCGTGCTCGGCCGCGCCACGCCGACGGTGGTGAACACCGCTTACAACACGCAGTTCATGTGGGACGGCCGCAAGAAGTCGCTCGAAGACCAGGCGCTCGGCCCGATGAAGACGCCCGAAGAGATGAAGACCGACTTCGGCAACGCGCTGACGATGTTGAAGTCGGTGCCCGGCTACCGCGCGCAGTTCGCGCGCGCCTATCCGGGCGAGCCGATCGCCGAAGAGACCGTGGCCAAGGCGATCGCCGCCTTCGAACGCACCGTGGTGTCGAACGACTCGCGCTTCGACCGCTGGGTGGCGGGTCAGCGCAACGCCATCACGCTGCAGGAGTGGCGCGGCTACCAGGTGTTCAAGGACGCGACCAAGGGCAACTGCGTGGTCTGCCACGCGCCGCCCAATTTCACCGACAACGGCTACCACAACATCGGCATCGCGCACGCGCACGGCGCCGAGGACCTGGGCCGCTTCAACATCCGCAAGGCCGCGGTGCTGAAGGGCGCGTTCAAGACGCCGACGCTGCGCGACATCGAACTCACCGGCCCGTACTTCCACAACGGCACGGCGGTGACGCTGACGGACGTGGTGGACCACTACGCACGCGGCGGCGACGACCGCAGCAACGTGTCGAAGGACGTGCGCCAGCTCGACCTGAGCCCGCAGGACAAGCTCGACCTGGTGGCGTTCATGAAGACGCTCACCGGTTCGCAGCGTTCGGCCAGCATCCCGGCGCTGCCGCAGTGAGGTAGACGGCCGTGATCAAGCTGCACCTTCCTTCCCGGGCCAGCCTGTGGTGTGCGGTGGCGCTGAGCGCCACCGTGCTGGGCTTCGGCACTGCGACCGTGTGGGCCGAGCCCGACAAGACACAGATCCAGACTCCATGGCGCCAACGGCGCGCTGCTGCCGCGCGACAGCAAGGACGCCGCGGTGTTCCGCGGCGGCCTGGTGTACGCCAACTACTGCGTCACCTGCCACGGCATCAACGCCGACGGCAACGGCCGCGCCGCGCGCCTGCACACGCCGCGCCCGGCCAACCTGCGCGCCAGCGACAAGAACGACGCCTACATCGGCCTCATCGTGCGCAAGGGCGGCGAACCGCTCGGCCGCTCGACCGGCATGCCGCCGTGGGCCGAGGAGCTGACCGATGAGCAGATCGGCGACGTGGTCGCATTCGTGCGTTCGGTCAACGCGCAGAGCCACAGCCGTTGAGGCACCGCATTTCGATTTCCAGGAGCATCCCATGAAGACCCTGAACCTCATCGCCCTGGCCGCCGTGCTCGCGTGCGGCAGCGCGCTCGCCTCGCAGGAACACGTGGTGGCGCAGAAGGACAAGTCGTTCTCGACCAAGAAGCTCGACATCAAGGTCGGCGACAAGGTGGCGTTTCGCAACGACGACGGCTTCTCGCACAACATTTTCAGCCTGACCGACGCGATGCCGTTCGACCTCGGCACCTACGGCAGCGGCCAGATGAAGACGGTGACCTTCAGCAAGGCCGGCAAGTTCGAAATCGAGTGCGCGATCCATCCGGACATGCGCATGGTGGTCAACGTCGCGCCGTAATCGCCTGCGCTCGACACGTCGCGCACGCACCATGTTCACGATGAAGCCCTTTTGCCGACGGTTGGCTCGTGCGGCCGCGGCACTCGGGCTCGCCTGGACGGTGTTGAACGCCGGTGCGCACGACCTGCGCCATGGCCGCATGCCGCCGGCCGACGTGGGCGGCGAGCTCAATCTGGTCGACCAGCATGGCGCGAAGTTCGCGCTGTCGCGGCTGGCCGGCGAGCCCGTGCTGCTGTTCTTCGGCTTCACGCACTGCGGCTCGACCTGCCCGATCGCCTTGGGCAACGCCCGCCAGGTGCTGCACACGCTGGGGCCGGCCGCGCCCGCGGCGGTGGTGTTCGTGACGCTCGACCCGTTGAACGACGGGCCCGAGCAGCTGCGCGACTTCGTGCAGCGCATCGACCCGCGCATCATCGGCCTGACCGGCAGCCCGGCGCAGGTCGAACGTGCGGCCGAGAACTACGGTGTCGGCATCCGCCAGGTGCAGGGCAGCGTCGAGCACAGCTCGATGTGGTACCTGCTCGACGGCCAGGCGCGCGTGCGTCGTGTCTATGCACACAGCACGCCGGCGCACGAGCTGGTGGCCGACCTGCGCCGACTGAGCCCGACGAAAGGCGCACGATGAACCCGACCCCGTCGCACCGCGGCCTGCAGCGCCTGCGCCACCTTGGCATCGGCGCGCGGCTGGTGCTCGGCTTCGGCCTGGTGTGCCTGTTGATCGTGGTGATGGCGGCCAATGCCGCATGGCAGTCCAGCAAGCTGCAGCGCCAGTTCGCCCATGCGCTGAACGACGGCGTGTCGGTGCTCGCGCGTTTGCAGGCGCTGAGTGTCGACGTGAGCGACGTCGGCCTGGCGGCGCGCGACTCGATTCTGGCCAGCGAGCCCGCGGTGGCACAGACCGCGCTCGAGCGCATCGAAGCCGGCCGCGGCCGCATCGGCGAGGCGATCGAAAAACTCAACCAACAACTCGGCGACGAGCAGAAGGCGCTCGCCGAGGAGCTCGGCAACCACAGCAGCAGCGTGCTGGTCGTGCTGGTGCGCCTCAGCCGCTTGCAGCGTGCACAGCAGGTCGAGCCGGCGAAGGCGCTGCTGTTCACGCAGCTGCAGCCGAAGATGGACGCGTTTGCCAAGGGCATCGACAAGGCCCAGCTGCTGCAACTGCAGGCGCTGGAGAAGCTGCGCGCCGAGTCCAGCGGCCGCACCATGATGGCGATCTGGACCACGGCGGCAATGGCCGCGGCGGCCTTGCTGATCTCCGGCGTGCTCGCCTTCATGATCACGCGCAGCATCACGCGTCCGGTGGACGATACCGTGCGCGTGGCCGAAGCCATCGCCGCCGGCGACCTGACGGCGCACCTGGCGATCCGCCGTGACGACGAACTCGGCCGGCTGCAGCAGGCCGTGCTGGCGATGCAGCAGCAGCTGCGCGAATTGGTCGGCGGCATCGGCGGCCTGGCCGACCAGGTGGCGATGGCCAGCGGCGAGATCGCCGACGGCAGCCAGGATCTGAGCCGCCGCACCGACGAGACCGCGGGCTCGCTGCAGCAGACCGCGGGCGCGATCGAAGAGCTCACCGACACCGTGAAGCGCAGCGTCGATGCCGCGCAGACCGGCCAACAAGATGGTCGACGCCGCCGCGACCACCGCCGAACGCGGCGGTCAGGCGATGGCGCAGATCGTCGGCCGCATGGGCGAGATCGCCACGGCGAGCAACCGCATCGGCGACATCACCGGCGTGATCGACGGCATCGCGTTCCAGACCAACATCCTGGCGCTCAACGCCGCGGTCGAGGCCGCGCGCGCCGGCGCCCACGGCAAGGGCTTTGCGGTGGTGGCGGCCGAGGTGCGCTCGCTGGCGCAGCGCGCCGCCAGGCCGCGCACGAGATCAAGGGTTTGATCCAGACCAGCACCGAGACCGTGCAGTCGGGGCAGAAGCTGGTCAAGGACGCCGGCGTGACGATGCAAGACATCGTGGCCGGCGTGGCGCGCGCCACCGCGATGGTCGACGAGATCTGCAAGGCCGCCGGCACACAAAGCGCCGGCTTGGGCGAAGTCAACCAATCGGTCACGCGGCTGGACGAGATGACGCAGCAGAACGCCGCGTTGGTCGAACAGAGCGCCGCTCGGCCGAAGGCCTGCGCGATCAGGCGCGCGAGCTGCAGTCGCTGGTCAAACGCTTCAAGGTTTGACGCTGCAGCGGGCCAGCGGCTTGGCCTGCCACGCGGTCGCGCCCGGATCGCTCAACGAACGCAAGAACGCCACCAGGTCGGCGCGCTCGCCGTCGCTCAGGCGCAGCGGCTTGAGGATCTGCTCGCCATCGGCATGCAGGCGTTCGAGGTTCGAGCTCGGAGTAGTGGCGCACCACGTCGTCGAGCGAGGCCAGCTGGCCGTCGTGGGCGTACGGTGCGGTGTCGGCCACGTTGCGCAAGCTCGGCACCTTGAACTCGCCGAAGTTGCGGTGCTGCGGCTGCACCTGCCGCGTCTTGGTGGTGACCGCCGCATCGTCGCGCGCATCGCTCCAGCGCGACAGCAGGTTGTATTCGCTCAGCTGCAACAGCTCGATGCCTTTGTGGCGCCCGGGGTCGACCACGCCGGGCCGCACGAAGAACGGCAGCCCGGTGTCGCCGAACTCGCCGTTGCTGAACATCGGGCCCACGTGGCAGAGGTGGCAGTTGGCCGCGGCCGACGAACAGGCGCAAGCCGCGCTGCGCAGCTACCGGGTAGCGCGACGCCGTGCGCAGGTCGCCACGCACGATCGCGTCGCGGAAGGCATCGAACGGCGTGCGGCCCGACACCAGCGTGCCGACGAAGGCACCGATCGCCTTGCTGGCGTTGACCAGCACGGTCTCGGGGTCGTCTTCCGGCACGTGGCCGAACGCCTGGCGATAGCGGCACGACAACTCGGCGTCGCGCGCCGAGCGTGTCGCGCACATGCTGCGGCATGGCGTCCATCTCGTGCGCGTGCAGGATCGGCCGGATCGCCTGCGCCCACAGGCTGTCGGCCGCGCCGTCCCAGCCGTACCAGCGCTCGTGCACCGCGTTCCACAGCGAGGGCGCGTTGCGGTCCAGCGTCTGCCGCCCCTGCGAGCGCTTGCGCGCGTCGGCGAACGCCAGCAGCGGCTGGTGGCAGGTGGCGCACGACATCGTGCCGTCGATCGACAGGCGCGCGTCGAAGAACAGGCGCTGGCCGAGTTCGATCGCCGCCGGCTGTGCCGCCACCGCGTTGCCGGGATCGAGCGCGCGTGCCGGCGGCCACGGACCGTGGCGCGCGATGCGTTGCACCTCGTCGGCGCTGAAGTCCAGCAGCGGCAGCGGCGTGACCGCCGTGGCCGGCGCGCTCGCGGCGAGCGCGGCGACCAGCGCGACCATCACCCGTCGCCACGACATCACTACTGAACCTCGAGCTCGCGGGTGAGGCGCAGCGTGCGGCCTTCGAGCGGCACGTCGAAGATCACGCGCCAGGTGCCGGGCATGTGAAACATCAGCCCGTGCGCACGAAACACGCCGCCCGGCAACGCCTCCACACGCGTGCGGTAGTTCATGCCGTGGCGGTGCGCCGGCATGTCGGCGTCCACCGCGACCGCCGCGCCGTGCACGGATCGCGACGCCACAGACGACGAAGTCGATGTCGAAGTGCTGTCCGACCGGTACCGGCAGCGAGCGCGGCACGAACGCGATGCGCGCGCCGTCGGCTTGGGCGATCGACGGATTGACTGCCTTCAGCGCGGCGCCGCACTCGTCGGCCGCACGAGCGCCGCCGGCAATGGCCACGAGCATGCAAGCCACCAACGCGCTGCGGCTCAGCCTTGCAGGCCGCGCGGCGCGAGGACGCACCGCCCATTCGCAGGCGATCGCCCGCGCGCAGGCGCGGTCGCTCGTCCGACTCATTGAGCATCCTCCGCACTGCGTGCTCCGGAATTCGCCTTGGGAGCGGCCCGGCCGGCTCATGCCTTCTTCTGCCACGCCGCGCGCAGCACGGCTTCGGCATTGCGGTGGGCGATGTTCTGCGCCAGCGGCGCCGGCAGGTCGGCGAGCCAGCCGCGCGAGAACTCGGCGTGCGGCCCGATGTAGTGCCAGCGTTCGGGCGTGAAGGTGTCGGTGCCGACCATGAAACGATCGGGGAACTCGGTGAACGCCTCGCGCCACGCCGCATCGACCTTGTTGCCCGACGCCTGATCGGTGCGGTAGGCGAGGTCGCACCACAGCTGCTTGTGCTTGCGCAGCATGGCGCGCACCGCGTCGGGCCGATCGAAGCCGGAGTGCGCCCACAGGATGCGCGCCTGCGGCCAGGCTTTGAACAGGCGCTCAACCGCGTCGGCATCGCTGTGCGCGTGCAGCAGCAGGTCGCGCTCGCGCGCCAGTGCGACCATGCGCTGCGGCACGGCCAGGTCGGCATCGGCGCCGTACAGGTGAAACTCGCCGATGCCGGCGTAGCGGTTCTTGGCCAGCCGTTGCTCGAGGTAGCGCACGATGTCGGGCTCGCGCACCCAGCCGCTCACGTCGGCGCGCGTGCGATACGGCCTGAGTTCCGGCACGATGAGATCCGGCGCCTCGGCCAGCAGCTTTTGCGTGCCCTCGTCGTCGGACGACGACACGAACACGCCGCTCAGGCCCGCATTGCGCAGGATCTGCACCGCCTGCTTCACCGGCACCGACTCCACTGCGTCGTGGCTGTAGTGCACGTGGGCATCGAAGATCGGCAGGCGCGCCTGCGCGCGTGCGGGCAGCGCCGACGACGCGGCAACGGCGCCCAGGGCCTGCAGGCAGGTGCGGCGGTTCACGATCGTTGGCATCGGCAACTCCGGTGGCGCCGCGTGGCACCGCGGCACGTCGATTATCGGAGCGACGGGCGCGCCGGGTCCAACGCGCGCACGTCGACCGCCAACGCGCGCAGCGCTTCGGGCAGCGGCGCGCCGAGCCACAACGCGGCGGCCAGTTGCGCCGCGCCGGCGGCGCTCTGGATGCCGTAGCCGCCCTGGCCGGCCAACCAGAAGAAGGCCGGGCGCTGCGCGTCCCAGCCGATCACCAGCTCGCCGTCGGGCGCGAAGCTGCGCAGCCCGGCCCAGGTGCGCGCGGGTCGGCGGATCGTCAGCGTGGTGTCGGCCTCGATCGCCGCGATGCCGGTGGCGATGTCGAGCTCCTCGGGCACCACGTCGTGCGCCGGCACCGGGTCGGCGTTGGCCGGCGAGCCGAGCAGCTGGCCGGCGTCGGGCTTGATGTACCAGCTCTCCTGCACGTTGCACACGGTGGGCCACGGCCGGATGTCGAGATCGGCCGGCGCGGCGAACGTGAACGCGCTGCGCCGCTTGGGCTGGATGCCGAGCGGCGCCACGCCGCAGCGGCGCGCCACCTCGTCGGCCCACGCGCCGGCGGCGTTGATCAGCGTGCGCGCGCTGCTGCGCCGGCCATCGGCGAGCACGAGCTGCCAGGTGCCGCTGGCGTTGTCGGCGCGCGCCAGCTCGGCGTCGGTCCACAGCACGGCCCCGGCGCGTCGGGCGCCGCGCAGGAAACCCTGGTGCAGCGCATGCACGTCGATGTCCATCGCATCGACCTCGAACACGCCGCCGAGCAGCCCCTCGGCGCGCAGCACCGGCACGCGGCGCAGACACTCGTCGGCATCGATGCGCGCCACCACCGATCCGGTGGCCGACAGGCTGGCATGCAGCTCGTCGAGCGCCGCCTCCTGGCCCTGCCACGCCGCGTAGAGCGCGCCGCGCGGCGCCAGGATGGCGGCATCGGCGAAGCCCGACGGCGGTCGTTGATACCAGGCGCGGCTGGCGCGCGTCAGTGCGCGCACCTGCGGCGGGCCGTAGCTCTCCATGAACATCGCGGCGCTGCGCCCGGTGCTGTGCATGCCGGGCAACGCCTCGCGCTCGAGCAGCAGCACCTTCGCATGCGGCGCCAGCGCGTGCGCGACCGAGGCGCCGGCGATGCCGGCGCCAACGATGACGGCGTCGAAATCCGCACCCATCCCGATGCGGCTAGCGGCCGCCCGCCGCTACCAGGAGCGACACCAGCGGAGCGGCGAAGCCGGATCCGCGGTGTCCGCTTGGACCGTGAGGCAAGACCGCGGTCGATGCCATCAACGGTTGACCTGCGCACGCATCAACGTGCTCTTGCCGAACAGGCTCTCGATCAGGTTCGACCGCAAGGTCGGCGGTCTTGTTGCGCACGTCGCACGCCGGGTTGAGCTCCATCACGTCGAGCGAGGCGAGCGCGCCGGTGTCGGCGATCATTTCCATGCACAGCTGCGCCTCGCGGTACGTGGGGCCGCCCGGCACCGTGGTGTCGACGCCGGGCGCGATGTCGGGGTCGAGGAAGTCGACGTCGAAGCTCACATGCAGGTGCGTGTGGGCGTCGATGGTGGCCAGCGCCAGCTCCATCGTGTGGCGCATGCCCATCTCGTCGATGTAGCGCATGTCGAACACCTCGAGGCCGGTCTGGTGCACCAGGCGCTTCTCGCCGGCGTCGACGCTGCGGATGCCGATCTGACGAATGCTCTTGGGGTTGATCGCCGGCACCTTGCCGCCGATCTCGACCAGCTCCTGCGGGCCGTTGCCGCACAGGCAGGCCACCGGCATGCCGTGGATGTTGCCGCTCGGTGTGAGGCGGTCGGTGTTGAAGTCGGCGTGGGCGTCGAGCCACAGGATGCGCAACTTCTTGCCGGCCTCGCGGCAATGGCGCGCCACCGCGCTGATCGAGCCGATCGCCAGGCTGTGGTCGCCGCCGAGCAGGATCGGCAGGCGGCCGAGTTGCAACTCGGCGTGCACCGCCTCGTGCACGGTGCGGTTCCACTGCACCACCTCTGCCAGGTGGCGGTAGCCGTTGACCGGCGGCAGCCAAGGATTGGCCGGGCCGGTGAGGTTGCCGCGGTCGAGCACTTCGAGGCCGTGGCTTTCGAGCGTGGGCTTCAGCAGCGCCACGCGCAACGCCTCGGGCCCCATGCTGGCGCCGCGGGCGCCGGCGCCGATGTCGGTGGGCGCACCGAGCAGACTGATTTGCCTGTTCATGCATCCATTGTGAGGGCGCGCGGCAAAGCTGCGTACAGTGTGGGCCGATGAGCACCGACGACCGCTTTGCCGCCGCCATCGATTTCGCAGTGGCGCACGAAATCCCCTGGCCGCGCGACCCCGCGGCCGATGCATCGGGCTGGGGCCTGCACCAAGTGGACCCGCCGCCGTACAACCGCCTGCGCGGCCCGGTGCATGCGCGCGGCGGCGTGTCGGGGGTCGTGCGCCAGCGCGGCCGCGTGGTGGCGGCCTGGGGCGAACCCGATCGCGCCGATCTCACGTTCAGCGTGGCCAAGTCGTATCTCGCGATGCTGGCCGGCGTGGCGCACGGCCGCGGCCTGCTGCCCGATGTCGACGAGCCGGTGATCGAACGCGTGCGCGGCATCGGCTTCGAGTCGGCCCACAACCGGCAGGTCACGTGGCAGCACCTGCTCACGCAGACCAGCGAATGGGAGGGCAGCAACTTCGGCATTCCCGACACGGTGGACCGCTACCGCCACGTGACGCACGAGCCGCGTCCGCCGCAGGGCAAGAAGGGCGACGCGCGGCCGCTGCAGCGCCCCGGCACCTACTGGGAATACAACGACGTGCGCATCAACCAGCTCTCGCTGGCGCTGCTGCATCTGTTCCAGCAGCCGCTGCCCGAGGTGTTCGACGAGGCGCTGATGCAGCCGCTCGAATGCAGTGCGTCGTGGCGCTGGCGCGGCTACGACGACGCCACGGTCGACCTCGCGGGCCGCACGGTGCAGTCGGTGCCCGGTGGCACGCACTGGGGCGGCGGCGTGTCGATCTCGGCCAGCGACCAGTCGCGCCTCGGCCAATTGCTGCTCGACGGCGGCTCGCACGGCGGGCGCGAACTGCTGCCGTCGTCGTGGGTGCAGCGCATGCGGCAGCCGTGCGCGATCGCGCCGTACTACGGCTGGCTGCTGTGGCTCAACGGCGACGGCAGCGTGTTGCCCGGTGCGTCGACACAGGCCTACTGCATGGTCGGCGCGGGCGGCCACCTGGTGTGGATGGAGCCGGCGCACGAGGCGGTGGTGGTGTTGCGCTGGATGGACCCGGCGCACACCGCGGCGTTCATGGAGCGCATGACGGCGGCGTTGGCGCAGGACTGAAGCGCTCACCTTGCGTCAGCGGAGGCAGGGGACGTAACGTACGCAGGGTCCGCTACCGACCCCTAGGAGCCGTTCGATGCCGTGCCGGACCCAGTTCGAAAGCAGACAGTCGTCTGACGTTTGACTTGAGCGACGGCCGTCCAACGCGTTGTTAGGCAGCTTCCTCATGCGTCAATCCTGAAGCTGCCCGACGACGTAGACAAATGGTCCCCAGTCGCTGCTATCCAGCCGCGATGCCGATCGCTAGCAGCGCAGCGTATATGAACGTCAGCATCGCTGCTCTGGCGGTCATCGGCTCGAGGGTCGGCTCGTCCTCGTGAGTCAGGACGATTGACAGGACCCTCAACGCCAGGGGCAACGTCACGAGGGGAAGCAGGACCCATGCACTGTATCCCTCGAGCTTCCAGAGCACGAGGGGCGCGAGATAGGCAAGCAGCGAGAAGAAGCAGTAGGCGAGCCGGCTTCCGGCGGGACCGAAGCAGACCGCCAGCGTGCGCCATCCCTTGCTCGCGTCGAACTGTCGATCCTCGAGGTCGTCGATGAGGAGGATGTTGGTCACGAGCGCGCCCACCGGCAACCCGACGAGGAATGCCATAGGGGGCAGCGCCGCCAGGCTGGGCACGGGCTGCGAGGCCGCTGCCGCGACCCACGCGATCTGCGCGTAGTAAGTTCCCGCGACGGCGACGATCCCGAACATCGCGAAGAACATTGGCTCGGCGATGCCGAGCTTTGTGTAGGGACGCGGGCCCGCCGAGTACCCGAAGCTCGCGACCACGCCCACGACGCCGAGCACGAGCGCCGGCACTCCGCCCACGACCAGGAAACACACCGCGACCGGGGCCGTGAGTAGGAGGCACGCGGTGATCGCGACCTTGATCTGGCCGAGGGTGAGTGTGCCATCCTGCAGGGCGTTCGTGAGATCGGGATGCTCGACCGCTTGCGGATACCGGCGCAGCAGCTCGTGGGTGTCGGTGAAGAGGCCGGCGAGATGGATGAGCCAGCTACCGAGGAAAGCGAGCACAACAGCCATCGGCGCGAACACGTGGTCGCGCGCCGCCAGTGCGGCTCCGACCATCACCGGCGCCGCCGCAATCGGCAACGTATGGGTCGGGTAGAGCAGCAGGTCGACCCAAATGTGCTTGCGCATCGGTGTCGCCCTGCTCATCGGATGCCTCATGCCCCGAATTGGAAGACTTGATGGCGCCCCTCGGTGGGTGACGGCTTGGCCTTCGCTCAGTGCGTCATCGCTGGCTCCGCCACGCAGCGACCGATGAACGCGTGCAGCGCGCCAACCTCAGGAATCTGGATGTCGCGCCGTCCCTTTGCGGGAAAGTGGATCACGCTGGCGCGCGCAAGACGCGACAACGCGCGACTCACCGACTCCAGCGTCATGCCGAGGTAGTTGCCGATCTCGGCGCGCGTCAGGCGCAGTGTGATGCAGTCGTTGCGCAAGCCGCGCTCCGCCAACGCATCTGCCCAATAGCGCAGGAAGTCGGCCACGCGCGCATCGGCCGGCAGCGTCGCCAGCGCGAGCATCGTGTCACGATCGCGCCCGATCTCGCGGCTCATCGCCGCATGCAGCAGCGCCATGAGTTTGGGCTCTCGTGTGCAGGCGGCCATCAGATCAACGTAGCGGACCGACCAGATTTCGCCAGTGTCGATGGCCACCGCGTCGCAACCGTGCTGGCCCTGTGCGATGCCATCGAAGCCCAGCCAGTCACCCTTGAAGTGCAGCGCCACGACCTGCTCACGACCGTCGGTCGCGGTGTTCACCACCTTGAAGAAGCCCGAGTTCAGCACATGCAGCGACGTGAGGCGCTCGCCGGCCTGGAACAGACGGTCGCCGGTGTGCACCACGCGACGGACCAACGGGACGTGCCGCTGCAAGAGATCCAGGGTCTCTCTGCTCTGGCGCGCGGCTTCAGTCGGTTGGTTCTGCTCGAGGTTGCTGGTCATGGCGTTCTCGTGAGTTGGTTATCGGATGGCGCGGAGAGTAGAGAACCTTCTCTAACCGCAAACCAACGGCGCATGTCGCTTGGTAACGCTCGGTGAACCGTCGGTATCGATGGGTCGCGGCGGTCCGCCACTTGACAGCCATCAAGGGCTCGCGCAGTGCACCGCATACCCTTCGCTCACATTCCAGTCGTTGCCATGAGCTGTTTCGTCCCGCACCGTCACCTCTGGTCGCCCGCTCGCCTGTCGAGCGCCGACCTGGACGCCCTGCTCAATACCGCCGCCGACCTCGATGGCACGAAACAACCCGATCGGGGCTGGTTCCCGCTGCGCGGGCACCGCCTCGCGCTGCTGTGCACCTGCGCCGACGACACCACCCTTTTCATCGAGTGCGCCGTGCGCGATCTCGGCGGCACCGTCACGCGGCTTGATGCGGATGACTGGCTGTCGAGCGCCATCGACCGTGTACCTGATGCCGCACGCATGCTCGGGCGCCTATACGACGCAATCGACTGCTGCGACTTGCCGCCACCGCTGGTCGAGCAGATCGAGGCGCACAGCGGCGTGCCCGTGTTCAACGGGATTGCACGAGCGGAGCACCCGTTGCGTCAGTTGATCGTCGGCGCCAGGACGGCGCATGGCGCGCTGCGGGCTGTGCCATCGCCGGCAGAACAGCGCCTCGCTCTGCAGGCTCTGATCGTGTGCGGCATGAACTAGCGGTCGACGATCTACCCAGACTACGCGCCGACGGCTGGCTCGTCTTTCAGGCGCGCGGCCAGATCCTGCACTACGCGGTAGCCCGCGTCGTCGAGCAAACCTGCGCGCAGCAGCGCCTCGCGTTCCAGCTGGCGCAAATCGCCATTCCCGCTCGCGCACGATCGTAGCCACCTCGCCATGCAACTGGGGTCTATCGGGCGCCAGCGACTGCGGATCGGCTCGATCGAGCCCGGTGCTGTTGAAAGCCATCAAGATCCGCAGCATGCGATCGAGACCGCAGGTGAGCACATCACGAAGGCCGCCGCCGGCATGCTCGACCTGGCACGGCACTGCGGATTCACTCCCGACACGTCCAAGCCTCGAGAGCCCGGCGTGGTCACACTGATGCGCGTGCTCGAGCGCTGATGCAGCGCACCCGCGCGCTTGATGCACCTCAAGCCTTCCAGCACCGTCGCGGGTACGTTCCGATCCTCGAACCCAGGAGCTCGCGATGCTGCCGTTCACCCGTGAGCAGTTCTTTGGCATCTTTGCCCACTACAACGAGGTGCTGTGGCCGGTTCAATGGCTCACCTACGCGCTGGGCCTGGCAATGATCACGTCGGTATTGCTGCGCGCGCGCCCGGCGCAGCGCGTCGTCGGTGCCGGCCTGGCTGCGATGTGGCTGTGGACCGGAGTCGCGTACCACGGGCTCTTCTTCTCGTCGATCAACACGGCCGCATTTGCCTTCGGCGCGCTGTTCGTGCTGCAGGCCGCAGTATTTGTCCAAGCAGCGCTGCGCGGCAGTCGTCTGTCGTTCGCTCCAACCAACACGCCGTCGGCGTGGCTGGGATGGGCGCTGATCACCTATGTCGGCGTGGCATATCCGCTCATTGGAATCGCGCTTGGGCACACGCCAGCGGAACTGCCGATGTTCGGAAGCACGCCCTGCCCGGTCACCCTCTTCACGCTCGGTCTGTTGCTGCTGGCAAGGCCGCCGGTCCCGCGCGGGGTGCTGGTGATTCCATTCGTCTGGTCGATCGTCGGCGGCTCTGCGGCGTTCTTGCTCGGTGTCGCACAGGACTGGGTGTTGTTGCTGGGCGCACTGGTCGTTCCATTCATCGTTCTACGAGATCGGACCTTGCTGCGCAGCAGGCCCAGCGACAGCGCGCGACCGATTGGCCCGCCGCGCGGAAGCACGGAGCGCTTGCGGCGTTGATCCGTGTCAACAGGGCGAAGCGGTCAGCGGCATATCTTGCCGACGATGGAAACCAGCACCTTCACCATCGCGCTCGCGCAACGGGTCGACTACTGCTTCGAAGCGCGCTTTGACAACCCAACGTTGCCTGTATTGGTCACCGACGAAGCGCCGCCGCTGGGCGCCGACAAGGGCCCCAACCCGGCGCGACTGCTCGGCACGGCGGTCGCGAACTGCCTCGCGGCCAGCCTGCTGTTCGCGCTGCGCAAGTTCCGCATCGACATGGAACCGCTGCGCGCCGTCGCCACCGTCGCTGTGCGGCGCAACGCGCAGAAGCGCCTGCGCATCGGTCACATCAGCGTCGATCTGCACTTGGCGCGGCCGGACAGCGGGAGCGAACCGCTGCGCCGTGTGCTCGACCAGTTCGAGGAGTTCTGCATCGTGACGCAGAGCGTGCGGGCCGGCATTCCGGTCGACGTGCGCGTCATCGACCACGACGGGGCTGTGCTGAAGCAGCCCGAAACCACCGGAGAACCTGCATGAACGAAACGCACAGCCTTTTGGTCCACCTCGACGCCGGCCCGCACGGCATTTCTCGCCTCCGCGCTGCGCGAGCCTTGGGCAGCCTGCTGGACGCCAAAGTCACGGCCCTTTACGCCGTGGTCCCCGCCTACGTCGAGATGTCGCTGCTGTTCACTGCCGGGGTGGCGAACCAGGCGCTGCTCGACCTCGAGGAAACCCGCCTCGCGAAGGCGCGCCAGCTCGTGAAGAGCGAAAGCGCTGAGCCCGGCGTGCCAATCGAGTGGCGCCAGGCACAGGAGACCCCGGAGCATGCGGTCGTGCGCCAGGCGCTCTACGCCGACCTGCTCGTGCTCGGGCAGCACGATGGTGACCAGCATGACACCGGCGTGTCGTCCGACTTCGTTCAATCGGTGCTGATTGCCAGCGGCAAGCCGGCCTTGGTGGTGCCTCACATCGGCGTGCACACGCCGAGCTTTGGCAGCGTGTTTGTGACCTGGAAGGAGAGCCGCGAGTCCGCCCGTGCATTGGCGGCCGCGCTGCCGATCCTGCGCCAGGCCCACACGGTCCACGTTGCGCTCGACAAGGCTGAGGGCATGTACACCGATCTGTTGCCGCAATACCTGCAGCGTCACGGCGTGAAGGCGCAGTACCACACGATGGCCGCCGATGCCGGCTCGCGAGTTGGTGAGTTGATGTTGTCGATGGCGGCTGACTTCAGTGCCGACTTGATGGTCATGGGCTGTTATGGCCATTCTCGCGGCAGAGAGATGGTGCTCGGCGGCGCCAGTCGCACGGTGCTGCAATCGATGACGCTACCGGTGCTGATGTCGCACTGAGGACTGATTCGCTGCGCTCGTACAGCGGCTCGAGAAGTTCGGCGGACGCTACACGCGCGTGGTCGACACCACCTTCCTGCGCGACCTGACGTCATGGATCGCTTGCCGCAGCATCGTGAGCTGCTGGAGCGCGGCGCGCAGGAGCTCCGCGACAAGGAGACCTTGGACGAAGACGCGATTCGCGGCTACAAGGCGGCCCTGGGCGCGCGTTGAGCCGTCCTGACGTGCTGCGTCGCAAGGCGGGCAACACGCACCGTCAAGCTTGCAGCAGCCGGATCAGCATGTCGATGACGTCGCTGCCGTCCGGCGACTTCAGCCGGTGCTGGCGCAGCAAACGCGCCAGCTCCGGCGCGCGCCAGCATCTGGGTGTCCGAGCGGATCAGGATGCCGGCGATCGCACGCTGCACCTTCAACGAACGCGCGCGCGGGAACAGGTGCGCAATCTCCTGCAGGCTTTGCGGATCGGCCAGGCGCTGCCGCGCGAGCGTCTCGAGCGCGCGCACCTGCGCGCCGGCAGCCGACATGCGCGCGATGCTCGACACCACCGCGCGCACCTCGTTCACGCCGTCCAGCGGCCGGTGACGCAGGTAGGTCTGCGCCACCGCCACGTCGTCGTCGTGTGGGCTGGTGAGTGCCCGCACGGTCCGCTCATGTGCCGCGGCATCGCCCAGGCACGCCAGCATCGCAGCGTGGGCCACGCGGTCAGGGCGTGCCATGGCGGCGGCCTGCAACTGGCGCGCGAGCGCCGGCTGTCGGCGTCGGGTGCGTCGAGCACACGAGATCGACCTCGTGCTTGCCGATGCGGTCGCTCGCCATGCGGCGCCCCAGCATTTGGACGAATTCGGTCTGCTCCTGCTCGGGCGTCAACCAACCCAGCACGCGAGCCAATCCGAACATGCGGGCCTGCACCGTGGCCTGATCGGCGTCGCGCGCGAACTCCAGAAAACGCTCGCGGGCGCCGCGGTCGCGCTTCGATCGCCGTCAGCGCTGCCGCCACGTCGGGCCTGGCACGTTGCGGCGCACCGATCGACCGCCGCGTAGCGCTCGACATGATCGAGGAACATGCGCACGTCGGTCACGTCACGCCGCAGCACCTCGTGCATGAAGGCGACCTTCTGCGCGTCGCTCGGCCTGTCGTCGGCGAAACCGCACATGTCGCCGCGAAAGGCCGCGTGTGGGTCGGCGTCGGTCAGGCCGGGCACCGCGACCATCGAGGCGGGACCGAACAGCTCGAGCAGCGTCGCGCTCGGGCGGCCGCCGGCGACTTCGCCCGGCGGCGCGGTCTGGAAATAGCGATCGAGCAACGGGCCGGCGATAGCGCCCGAGCGGCGCCTTCGACGAGAAACCGTAGAGAACCGGCACGTCTTTGAAGATGTGGCGCAGGCGGTCGCGGTTGCTCTCGCCGTAGCGCGCGTTCAGCGACGACGCGACGCGCTGCGCATCGGCCGACGAATGGCCCGAGCGCAGCAGGCTGCGCTCGATCTCGCCGCTCGCGAGGTTGCGCGGGTGCGTTCTTCAGCGTGTTGCAGCCGAACAGGTACACCTCCTTGAGTTGCGAGAACACGCCGCTGCACGAGGCGCTGCACGAGGCACGCTGCATTTCATGCACCGTCAGCACCTCGCGATCCTCGAAGCGATCGGTGTAGAACTCGGTGCCATCGTCGAAGTGACCGGAGATGACCAGCACGTCGCAGCTGACGCCGCGTCTGCAGGCCGCGGTGAGCCAGTCGGGCTGTCCGCGCTGCACCAGCTCGACAAAGCGGTATTCGGTCGGACGGCAGGTGGCGCTTGAACATCTCGCGCTCGTCGGCGGAGTTGATCGTCACGGTGCACACCGTCTTCGGCGCGGCCTGCGTACCGGTCGCGGTGCCCGCCAGCAGCGCCGCACAAGCGAGCAGAGCCAAGCTGAAGTTGCGGCGGCGGCGTCCCATGCGGTCAGTGTTCCACAACTCGCGCCGCGTCGGGCGCCATGTAACCGATCGCATGCTTCCTTTTGCCCAGTTCGTGCTGCCGCTCAATGCGACTGCAACGTGTGGATCAGCGCATCGATGATGTTGTCGCCTGCCACCGGTGCCGGCAGGCGGTGCGCGACCAAATCGCGCACCAGCTGCGGCGCGGCGAGAGATCGGCGATCGGCGCGAATGAGGATGGCCGCGATCGCCGACTGCACCGACCACGACGGTGTTCGCGTGAACAGCGCCGTCAGCATCTGCAGGACCTCACGGTCGGACACGTATTGCCGCGCCAGCGCCTCCAGCGCGCGGGCCTGTGCATCGCCGGCCTCCATGCCGGCGATGGTGCGTGCGACCCGGCGCAGTTCGGCCGGGTCGACGATCGGCCGATGGCGCAAGTAGGCCTGTGCCACGCGCACATCGGCCTCGCTCGGGCCGACCAGGGCCTCGATCGTGCGGGCGCGTGCCGCGGCATCGCCCAGACAGGCGCGCACGCCGGCGTGCGGCACATCGTCGCGCACAGGCGCCGCACCAGCCGTCGCGAGCAGCCCATCGAGCTGGTGAGAGGGATTCAGGCTGCATGCCAAGTTGACCTCGGGTACCCCGACAATCGCGTGGTCTAGCAACTCGCGCAGCATGAGGGCCAATTCCTGACGACGCTCGGTTTCCGAGAGCCAGCCGACGTCGCGCGCGAGATCGATCAGGCGCACGCGCACCGTGGGCTGCTCGGTCTCGCGCGCCTGCTCGAGCCAACGCGTGCGCGCCGCTGCATCGCGCCCGATGTCTTCGAGCGCCTGCGCCACTGCCGGTGTCTGCCGCGCCCGGTCATCCAGCGAAGCCATCAGGCGCTGGATGCGGTCGAGGTGCAGCCTGGCCTCGCCGAAGTGGCGCTGCAGCAGCTGGTGCACGAACGCCAGTTGGGTCGCGGTCGACAGCCGGTCGTCGGCGAACTGGCACATGTCGCGGCGCGTTTCGGCGTGCGCATCCTTGTCGGTCATGCCGCGTGCACTCGACAGGCCGAACGCCGCAAAAGCCTCGAGCAGGCGATTGCTCGGTCGGCCTTGGGCGATCTCCCGATCGCCTTGGGTGCGGAAGTAGCGGTTGAGTGACGATGCCGCCGTCGGACCGAGCGGCGCCGTCGACGAGAAACCGTAGATCACCGGCACGTCCTTGAAGATCTGGCGCATGCGATCGCGACTGCTTTCGCCATGCGCCGCGGGCAACGACTGCAGCTGGCGCTGGGCCTCCTTGGGCGTCAGGCCATCGCGCACCAAGCTGCGCACGATCTCGGCCGAGGCGCTGCTCTGCGGCTCCGGGTTCAAGGTGTTGCAGCCAAACAGGTACACCTCCTTCAAATGCGCGAACAGCGACGGACACGAGCCGCTGCACGACGCCCGCTCCAGCTCGGTCACCGTCAGGAATTCGCTCACCTCCAGGCGATCCGAAAAGAACTCGTTGCCGCCGTCGTAGTGCGCGCTGATCACCAGCACGTCGCACGACACCTTTGCCTGGCAAGCCGAGGCCAGCCAATCGGACCGCCCGCGTTCGACCAGATCGACGAACTTGTACTTCGACTCGGGCAGGTGGCGGCGGAAGGTCTCGTTCTCGTCGGCCGAGTTGACGGTGATGCTGCACACGGTCTGCCTCTCGGCAGCCGAGACCGGTCCCAACAGACCGAAGAGGGCTGCTGACAGGACAACGGACAGCTTCGTCGACAGACCAGGGCATCGGCATTCTCAGCGCACAGCAAGCGCGTTCCTGGGATCTTGGCGGCAGCACCACGGTTCCCGCTTGACGAAGGTCAGCCCGCGACCGCCGATGTGGCGCTTGATGCGTGTCAAGGACTCGGCCTTGGGGCGGTCGAAGAATGACTCTCTCTTCGAACTCATCGCAACCGATACCCATGGCATCGAACGCGCGCTCAAAGCGCCGGGCCGAACGAGAGGCCCGTCGCTGCAAGTCGAGGTGAAAGGACCGACGGTCCGTCTGAGCGGAATGCGTGCACTCGTTGGAGGAACGCGATGGCTGCGGAGGCGTTGCATGGTCCGCGCCCGCGCGTGCGCGTGGTCATCAACGATCTGCGCGTCGGACACCGGTACAGGCCTGCGTGAAGCGCCGCGCAGGCGCGGACGTGATGAACATCAAGTGACCGCACTGGTCTCTGCTCTTAGCCTGGTTGCATCAACGGATTGGAGTGCATTGCCATGGCGGCCAAACAATTGATCTTTCACGACGCGGCACGCGAGCGAATTCGGCGCGGTGTCGACGCGCTGGCCGAGGCGGTCAAGGTCACCCTCGGGCCGCGCGGACGCACGGTGATCCTGGAACGCGAGTTCGGCTCGCCGCAGATCGTCAACTCGGGTGTGCTGGTGGCCAAGTCGATCGAGCTGGAGGATCGGTTCGAGAACATGGGCGCGCAGCTGATCCGCGAGGTGGCGGCGCGCACCAGCGAGATGGCCGGCGATGGCACCACCACCGCAACCGTGCTCGCGCACGCGATGATCCAGGAGGGCTTGCGCTATCTCGCCGGCGGCATGAACCCGATGGACCTCAAGCGCGGCGTCGAGCAGGCGGTGGCTGCCGTTGTCGACGAGCTCAAACGCGTGGCCAAGCCCTGCGACACGGGGCAGGAGATCGCCCACGTGGCCGCGATCTCGGCCAACAACGACCGCTCGATCGGCGACCTGCTGGCCGGTGCGATCGACAAGGTGGGGCGCGAGGGCGCGATCTCGATCGAAGACGGTTCCGGCCTGGTCAGCGAACTGGAAGTGGTCGAGGGCCTGCAGTTCGATCGCGGCTATCTGTCGCCGTACTTCGTCAACAACGCCGAGCGCCAGGCCGCGGTGCTCGAAGACGCCGCCATCCTGCTGCTCGACAAGAAGCTGTCGTCGCTGCAGGAGCTGCTGCCGCTGCTGGAGGAGTTGGTCAAGGCGGGCCGCCCGCTGCTCGTGATCGCCGAAGAGATCGAGAGCGATGCGCTGGCCACGCTGGTGGTCAACACCATCCGCGGCACGTTCAAGAGCTGCGCGGTGAAGGCGCCGGGCTTCGGTGATCGGCGCAAGGCCATGCTGCAGGACATCGCCGTGTTGACCGGCGGGTCGCTGGTCAGCGACGAACTCGGCCTGAAACTCGAGAAGACATCGATGGCCAGCCTCGGTCGTGCACGCCGCATCGAGGTCGGCAAGGAGATCACCACCATCATCGGCGGTGGTGGCTCGCCGCAGGCGATCGCGGCGCGCATCGAAGCGATCCGTGGCGAACGCAAGCTCGCGACCTCCGACTACGACCGCGAGAAGCTCGACGAGCGGATCGCCAAGCTGTCCGGCGGCGTGGCGCTGATCAAGGTCGGCGCGGCCACCGAGACCGAACTGAAAGAGCGCAAGGTGCGCGTCGAAGACGCGCTGCACGCGACCCGCGCCGCCGTCGCCGAGGGCATCGTGCCAGGCGGCGGGGTGACGCTGCTGCGTGCGCGCCGGGTGCTGCAGTCGCTGGTCGGTACGAATCTCGACCAGACCTCGGGCATTCGCATCGTGGCACGCGCGCTCGAGGAGCCGCTGCGCCGCATCGTGGCCAACGCCGGCCAGGAAGCGTCGGTGGTACTGCACCGCGTCGAAGCCAGCGACGAGAGCGCTTTCGGCTACAACGCCGCCACCGGCGAGTACGGCGACATGCTCGCGATGGGCGTGATCGACCCGGTGAAGGTCGCGCGCCTGGCGCTGCAGAACGCGGCATCGATCGCGGCGCTGGTGTTGACCATCGATTGCCTGATCGCCGAAGCGCCCAAGACGAAGGGCGCGCCGGAGTCGGTCGGCGGTGGCTTCAACCCCGAGATGGGTTGAACTCAAGTCCGCACGAACGCCCGTATGACATCGCCGAGGACTCCGAGTCTCCTTGAGCCGAGTGGTTTCAGTGACGTGTGCAATGAACCCTGAACCTCGCCATCGACGACGTCCGGGACGTACGTCGCCAGGCTGCAGTGGTTGACGCCGTCCGGTCCGAGTACGGCCCGCGCGAAAGTCTGCTGCTCGCCGCGTAGCGCGGCACGGATGTAGGCTCGTTCGCAGCGAACAGGTCTGAACCCAGCAGATCGCGAATCGACGTTCCGATCATCCGCTGGGGATCGACCCCGAACCACTGGCGATACGCCCGATTTGCAAACCGGCATCGCAACTCGCGGTCCCCGTATGCGAGCATCGATGGGACGTGATCGACGAGCAGCCGCATATGCTGAGCGACGTCTCCTTCGCATCCATTCAATGAGTTACTTGGCGCGGGTACTGAGCCCGAGAAGGCGGTACAGCGGACAGAAACTCACAGCCGCCGTGATCAGCAAGATCACGCCGAGGTAGGCCCAGGGACCCAGTACGCCGGCCGCGGCCAATGCGATCAAGACAACACCGACTGCGGCGCGCGCGGTCCGATCAACGGATCCAATGTTGGTCACCATGCTTCCCTCCCAGACACAAGAAATTCGATGCGAGCACCGTACGTTCAAGTGACGACGTCGCTTTGACGAAACTCAAGGACAGAAGGGTCCGCCGGGATCATTCGGTGCGCCGGCAGCGTGTCCCGTTGGACCGCTACTTCACCAGCGTCACCGGCATCGGCGCCAGGTGGACGACCTGGTTCGCCACCGAACCGAGAAGGAAGGTTCCCACCGCACCGCGGCCATGCGATGCCATCACGATCTGGTCAACGCCTTGGACCTTGGCCGCTTCAACGATCTGTTCCGCCGGCGATCCGTGCGCAACGTGGACCGTCACCCGCTTCAGACCCCTGCGCTCGGCATGTTCCAATGCCTTGGCCAGGACGCGCTGTTGCTCCTCGCGCAATGCGCGCTCCACCGCCTCGTAGTCGAGTACCGACACAGCAGGAAACTGCTCCGGCACGCTGCGCACGTTCAAAAGTTCGACCTCGCATGATGCCCACGGCGGCTGAGACTGTGCAAGCCAGTCGATGGCGTGCAACGAGGTGTCGGAATCATCCACGGGAACCATGACCTTCATGGGGATTGCCTCCAGGTTTGACGCGGTGCTTTGAGCGCGCCCGGCGTGCCAACGACAGACGGCGGCGCGTGGGCGTTGCGGGTGCGTGCGATCCACCACCAGACGACGGTCAACGCGAGGTAGTTCGCAACCAAAAGCTCCGGTCGATTCCACGCGAGGCCGTCGATCGTGTGATCGCTCAGCGGATAGAGCACCGGCGCCGGATAGAAGTCGGCCGAGTGCGTGAACAGATCGATGACGATATGTGACCACCAGCCGAGCAACACAATCATCAGAGTCGGCGCGACCAGCCATGCCACCAGTGACAACACTGCGGCCACCACGGCGCTGTGTGCCGCGCAATGCATGTGGTGGCTCGCCAATGCGACCCACTCGGGTATCCATGGCTCGTGTCCCGGCAACGAGAAGGCGTATTCGCGCAACAAGGCGATGCCATCGCGGCCAGCGATCTCGCCACACGACCAGCGGGATCGAATGGAACAGATCGGGCACCACCGATGCGACGACCGTGGCGCGCGAAATCGCCGGCTTGATCGCGACGTGCCGGCACGCCACCACCAGCGCCGCCGCGGCCCATAAGCCATGCGCCATGACGTCCATGGCCGGTTCAGGCCACCACGACGGGCTCACGCACCAGCAGCACGGGTGCCGAAGCACGCCGCAGCACCTGCTCGGCATCGCTGCCCAGCAGCAGACGGCCTGCACCCCGGCGCCCGTGCGTGCCGATGACGATCAGGTCGCACGGCCAGAGCGAAGCCTCCTCAAGAATGAGGTCGGAGACACGACCGGCCGTGCAGTGGCGCATCACAGTTTCGACGCTCAACCCGCGGGACTGAGCCGTGCGCTTCGCATCGGCCAGGATCTGTTCGCCCCCGCTGGCGAGCGACATCAACAGCTCGCCGACGTTCATGGCCAGAGTGCCGGCGGCTACAGCCATCGACATGTCGTCCACGACGTGGATCACGCGGACGGTCGAACCCAGCTTGGCAGCGACCTTCAGCGCCTCGTCGAGGCCGCGATTGGCGGTGGCGCTGCCATCCACTGGAACCAGGATGCGGTCGTACATGCTCTGTCCTTTCTTGGTGTTGGGACACCCGTGTGATGCGCTGGGCCCACTGTCTCAGCGCGAGCCCTCGCCACTTTGATGAATATCAATGCGCGGCAATCGCGCGGCTGGCCCTTGATCGGCCGCAATGGTTGCAGGCAGGCGCTCCCTAGAGTGACTGCATCGGACTCCTCCGCTTTTGAGACTCTGTGTCGACTTCAATCGCCGAGCCTGCACCACTGGACACTTTTGTCCTGGCGGCGCATGGCCTAACCAAAATCTACGGCAACGGCGAAGCCTGCGTGCACGCCCTGCGCGGCGTCGACCTGACGGTGGCGCGCGGTGAGTTCATCGTGCTGCTCGGCGCCTCGGGCAGCGGCAAGTCGACGCTGCTCAACATCCTCGGCGGGCTCGACGTCGCCACAGCGGGCGAACTGCGCTTCCCGACCAGACGCTCAGTGGCGCCGGTGAAGCCAGCTCACGGCCTATCGCCGGCGACCACGTGGGCTTCGTGTTCCAGTTCTACAACCTGATCCCCAGCCTCACGGCGCGCGAGAACGTCGCGCTGGTCACCGAGATCGTGGACCACCCGATGCCCGTCGACGAAGCGATAGGGCTGGTCGGCCTGACGCCGCGGCGCGACCACTTCCCGGCGCAGCTGTCCGGCGGCGAGCAGCAGCGCGTGGCGATCGCGCGCGCGATCGTCAAGCGTCCTGACGCTGTTGCTGTGTGACGAGCCGACCGGCGCGCTGGACTACGAGACCGGCAAGCTGGTGCTCGAGGTGATCGAGCGCATCAACCGCGAACTCGGCACCACCGTGGTCGTGATCACGCACAACGCCGCCATCGCCGGCATGGCCGATCGCGTGGTGCACTTCGGCGACGGGCGAATCCAGCGCATCGACCACAACGCCCAGCGCCTTGCGCCATCGGCGCTGTCGTGGTGATGGGCATCGACTCGCTCGATCTCAAGCTGCTGCGCGACCTGCGCCGCATGTGGAGCCAGGTGCTGACGATCGCGCTGGTGGTGGCCAGGGCGTCGGCGGCTTCATCGCCGCGCTGTCGGCGGTGGACTCGTGGCCGCCGCACGCGATCGCTTCTATGCCGATCGCCACTTCCCGAGGTGTTCGCCACCGTCAAGCGCGCGCCGCGCTCGCTGCAGGAACGCCTGCTCGCGGTCGAAGGGCGTGGCCGACGTCCGGACCAAGTGTCGAAAGCCCGTACGTGTCACATCGATGGCCAGAGCGATCCGATCCTCGCTCATTTGATCGGCGTGGACGCCAACGCGCCGCGGCGCATGAATCAGGTGATCGTCGCCAGCGGGCGCGACTTGACAGCAAGGCACCGCGGCACGATGGCGCGCTCGAGGTGTGGTTGGCCGGTTTCGCCAAGGCGCACGGCCTCAAGCCCGGCGCGCGCCTGAACGCGGTCATCAACGGCAAGCGGCGCACGCTGGTGATCGTGTGGCGCGGCCTTGTCGCCCAAGTACATGTTCGCCGGCCTTTCGGGCATGCCCGATCTGCGCAGCTTCGGTGTGTTCGGGTCGACCACGATGCGCTGGCCGCGGACCTACGACATGCAGGGGCATCGACCACGTGTCGATCCGCCTCGCGTCG
>CAVTJT010000014.1:0-114196 GCA_963735095.1 uncultured beta proteobacterium
TGGCGCGCATCAAGGGCGTGCGCAAGAAGTTCGCGCAGGACGTGGGCTTCCTGCCGCCGCCGGTGCACATCCGCGACAACCTCGAACTCAAGCCGAGCATGTACCGCATCACGCTGCGTGGCGCGGTGATGGGCGAGGCCGAGGCGTTCCCCGGCATGTGGCTGGCCATCAACCCCGGCGGCGCGACGCTGCAGCTGCCCGGTGCGCGGGTCACCGACCCGGCGTTCGGACTGCCCGCGGTGTGGATCGAGGAGCGCCAGCGCGAACAGGCCCAAATGGCCGGATTTACGGTCGTTGATTGCGCCACCGTCGTGGCGACCCACCTTTCACACTTGATGCAAGTGCATGCAGGCCGATTGCTCGGCCGCGTCGAAACCCAATCGCTCGTCGAACACGTGACCAAGCTCGCGCCCAAACTGATCGAAGACGTGGTGCCCAAGATGGTGGGCATCGCCACCGTGCAGAAGGTGTTGCAGCTGCTGCTCGAAGAGGGCGTGCACATCCGCGACATGCGCTCGATCACCGAGTGCCTGGCCGAACATGCCGCCACCGTGACCGACCCCGGCGAACTGGCGCGCCGCATCCGCGTGCACCTGGCGCCGGCGATCGTGCACCAGATCTACGGCCCGGTGCGCGAGCTCGAAGTGATCGCGCTCGAACCCGACCTGGAACGCCTGGTGACGCAGGCGCTGACGTCGCCGCACGGCGTGGCGCTCGACCCCGGCGTGGCCGACACGCTGTCGCGCGAGGCGGCCAACAGCGCCAAGTACCAGGAAGACATGGGCCACCCGGCCTGCCTGCTGGTGCCCGATGCGATCCGCGCCGCGATGGCGCGCCTGCTCAAACGCTCGGCACCGCGCATGCGGGTGCTGGGCCACAGCGAAATCCCTGAAACCCACTCGATCCGCATCGGTGCGGTCATCGGAGGTGCTGCATGAACCCCCACGCTCACATTCGTTCGCTGCCCCCCGAGGGGGCGCGCGCCTCCCTTGAGGCGGCTCGGCAGGAGGCGCATGAACGTCAAACGCTTTATCGCCCGCAGTTCCCGCGAGGCCCTGAACCAGGTGCGTATGGCCTTCGGCGCCGACGCCGTGGTGCTGTCCAACAAGCCGTGCGATGCCGGTGTCGAGGTGCTGGCGATGGCGCCCGAAGGCATCGCGCAGATCGAGCAGGTGGCTGCGGTGGCGCCGCGCGAGATCGCGCCGGCGAACGCCGCACCGGCCAAGCAGGCCGCACAAGTGCCGGTCGAGCAGGACGTGCAACGACTGGCGATGAGCACGCTGTCGTTCCAGGACTATGTGCGCGAGCGCCTGTTGCGCCGCCGCCGGGCCGCGATGCAGCCCGAGGCGCCCGAGACCGTGATGCCCACGTACGAAGAGCGCCACGCGCCGGTGGCCGCCGCACCGAGCATGCCGGCGCGCATCACGCCGCAACCGGTGCCGCCGGTCGCGCAGCAGCCGCACCGGTGCAACAGCCGATCGCCGCGCGCGCCCCGGCTGCGGCAACGACGTCGATGCAGCTCGCCGTGCCCGCGGCGCGCGAGCCGCTGCGCCTGCCCGAGTCGGTGCCGTCGCTGGCCGACCCCACGTCGGCGCAGCGCGAGCAAGCCGCCGTGATGAACGAACTTCGTCGAAGTCAAGGGGCTGATCGAAGACCGCTTCAGCGCGCTCGCCTTCATGGAGCAACTGCACCGCAACCCGCGCCAGTCGGCGCTGAGCCAGCGCCTGCTCGAGTCGGGCTTCTCGCCCGCGCTGGTGCGCAAGCTGGTCGAGCACCTGCCGGCCGATGCCACCGACGAGATCGCGTGGGCGCAAGGCGTGCTGTCGCGCAACCTGCAGACCGATGAAGCCTCGCTGCCGATCGAAGACCTGGGCGGCGTGTATGCGCTGATCGGCGCCACCGGCGTCGGCAAGACCACCAGCACGGCCAAGATCGCGGCCTCGTTCGCGGCGCGCCACGGCGTGGCCAACCTCGGCCTGATCACGCTCGACGCCTACCGCCTGGGTGCGCACGAACAGCTGCGCGCCTATGGCCGCATCCTCGGCGTGCCGGTGCACACCGCGCACGACCGCGCGTCGCTCGACGACCTGCTCGAACTGCTGGCTGGCAAGAAGCTGGTGCTGATCGACACCGCCGGCATGGCGCAGCGCGACCAGCGCACGCGCGAGCTGCTCGACATGCTGGCGCACCGCGCGATCCAGCGCCTGCTGGTGGTCAATGCCGCGTCGCAGGGCGAGACGGTCGAAGACGTGATGCAGGCCTACGGAGCCGCGCAGTGCCGCGGCGCCGTGCTGTCGAAGATCGACGAGGCGGTGAAGACCGCGCCGGCGCTCGATGCCTTGATCCGACACAAGCTGCGCGTGGTCGGCGTGGCCAACGGCCAGCGCGTGCCGGAAGACTGGCATCGCCTGTCCTCGCAGGCGCTGGTGCAGCGCGCGCTGCGTCCGGTCACCAGCCCCGCCTGGCGCGTGGAGCCGGGTGAAGTGAACCTGCTGTTCGCTGCCGCGCAACGTCCGGCGATGCCGGCCGCTGCAGCGGCGTGGCGCTGAGCCGCCGATCAGGAGCCGATGATGCACACCCTGGGCAACGCATCGCATGCCACCGACCAGGCCGCCGGCCTGCGCCGCATGTTCGGCGCGTCGCGCAAACGTTTCCTCGCCGTCGCGCACAACGAGCAGGTCGAGCACGGCTCGCTGGTGATCGACCGGCTGTGCGATGCCGCCGCCGCGCTCGGTCTGCACACGCTGGTGGTCGACGCCGCCGACAACGCACCGGCGCCGCACGAGATGGCGCTGATCGATCTGCCGTCGTGCGTCGAGGCGCTGTCCGACGACGTGTCGTACCTGGCCGCGCGCGGCCTGCCGATCCGTCACGTCGACAGCCAGGGCCGCTGCGCGTCGTTTCTCGAAGCGCTCGAGCATGCCGCACCGCAGGCCGACCTGGTGCTGGTGCATGCCGGCACGATCGACCTGGCTCGCTTGTTCGCCCACCAGCGCGATGCGACCGTTGCTGGTCGGCGCCGACACGCCGCGTGCGATGACCGAGGCCTATGCCACGCTCAAGCGCCTGGCGCAGCGTCCGGGTTGGCTGGCGCACGACCTGCTGATCGTGGCCGACCCGAATGGTCCGCGCACCGAACGGCTGGGTGAGAGCCTGGCCGAGTGCGCCGAGCGTTTTCTCGGCGCGGCGATCCACGATTGTGTGGTGATCGACCCGCGGCATGAGCCCCAAGGCGCCGACGCGCGCCTGGTGCACCTGCTGCGTGCGCAGATGGCGCAAGACCTGCTGCAAGACAGCTCGGCGATGCCGACGGCGCATCACGCACCGGCCGTGCACTGAACCATTGATCCAATTCACTGAACCGAAGACTCGCGGAGAGCCTTTCATGTACACCGCCAAGGGCCAGCTAACGGACTCCAACGCCCTGCTCAAGCAGTACAGCCCGCTGGTGCGCCGCCTCGCGCACCAGATGATCGCCAAGCTGCCTGCCAACGTGGAACTCGACGACCTGATCCAGGTCGGCATGATCGGGTTGAACGATGCGCTGTCGCGCTTCGATGCCAACCAGGGCGTGATGTTCGAGACCTTCGCCACCCAACGCATCCGCGGCGCGATGCTCGATGAGTTGCGCGGCGGCGACTGGATGAGCCGCGGCGACCGGCGCCACCAGCGTTCGATCGAAGCCGCCGTGCACAAGCTCGAGCAGAAGTTGCAGCGCGCGCCCAACGAAAGCGAGATCGCCGACGAGATGGGCATGATGCTGGCCGACTACCAGGAGTTGCTCGGCAAGGTGCGCGGCACGCAGCTGTTCTACCTGGAAGACCTGTCGGGCGACGAGGGCGACGACTTCCTCGATCGTCACGTGGCCGACGAAGGCGCCAACCCGCTCGACATGCTCGAAGACCATCGCATGCGCGAGGCACTGGTCGAGGCCATCGGCAAGCTGCCCGAGCGCGAGCAGCACGTGATGAGCATGTACTACGAGCACGACATGAACCTCAAAGAGATTGCCGCTGTGCTCGGCGTGACCGAAAGCCGCATCTGCCAGCTGCACAGCCAGTCGATCGCACGCCTGCGCAGCAAGTTGCGCCAGTGGTGAACCGAAGACCCCTACACATCGAGGCAGTGCCACCATGTTTGCTGTGTTTCGCAAATCCCCGCCAGTCGCCGTTGCCACGGCGGCCAACGACGGCGCCGTCACGCGCGACGGCCCCGACGTGCACACGCTGATCGTCGGCATCAACCGCGAGGCCTCCACGCTCGGCCGCGACGCCGCCGAAGTGCGCGGCGCCATCGACGACACCATCAAGGCCGCCGGCACGCAGGCGCAGCAGGTGCAGGCGTTGGCGCGCCAGCTCGGTGAAGTGAACCGCGGCCAGCACGCGATCGTCGAAGAAACGGGTCAGGGCGCGCAGGCGGTCGAGCGCGCGCGCAGCGCCATCCACGCCGTCGGCGGCGAGGTCTCGGGCATCGTCGCCACGCTGCGCGATGTGTCCAAGGCCGCGGGGCAGATCACCAAGATCGCGCTGCAGACCCGACTGGTCGCCTTCAATGCATCGGTCGAGGCCAAGCGGGCCGGCGAGGCCGGGCGCGGCTTCAGCGTGGTGGCCGATGCGGTGCGCGAACTGGCGTCGAAGGTCGACGAATCGTCGCGCAACATCATGGAGACCGTGGGCCAGCTCGATGCACGCGTCGAGACGCTGGCGCGCGAGATCCAGCGCCAGGACCACGGCCAGGCGCAAGGTGCGGTGCACCAGGCGCTCGACGAACTGGTGCAAGGCGTGCAGCGCATCAACGCCGCCGCGGCCAAGAGCCAGGAGATGTGCGGCGGCCTGGATCGCCGCATGGGCGAGATCGAGCGCGAGATGCACGGCACCCACGGCACGCTGTCGTCGACCTTGCAGCGCACGGAGGCCTTTTTGCGCGTGTCGGAGCGGCTGATCGAAGTGACCGCCGCGTGCGGCATCGAAACCGCGGACTCCAGATTCATCGGGGCGGCGCAGGACGCCGCCGGCCGCATCGGCGCGCTGCTGTCGCAGGCGTTGCACGAAGGCCGCACCACGCTCGACGAGCTGTTCGACGAAAAGTACGTGCCGATCCCCGGCACCGAGCCGCAGCAGCACTCGACGCGCTTCGCCAAGCTCGCCGATCGCCTGTTCCCGGCGGTGCAGGAATCATTGCTCGGCTTGGACCCGCAGGTGGTGTTCTGCATCGCAGCGGATCGCAACGGCTACATCGCGTGCCACAACCAGAAGTACAACCACACGCAGCGTCCCGGCGACGTGGTGTGGAACACCGCCAACTGCCGCAACCGCCGCATCTTCAACGACCGCACCGGCCTGGCGTCGGCGCGCAACACCAAACCGTTCCTGCTGCAGACCTACCGCCGTGACATGGGCGGCGGCCAGTTCGTGCTGCTCAAGGAAGCCGCCGCGCCGATCACCGTGAACGGCCGCCATTGGGGCGGTCTGCGCCTGGCCTACCGGTTCTAGGCGCTGAAGAATCGCTGCGCATTCTCCGAGCTGACAGCGTGAGAAGGTCCGGAGCCGGTCTCCAGGGGCTCGCGTTGCTCGCGGGACGGCGGCGCCGCCACTACAGACTGCGCGCAGTAACACGGAGCGCAGTCTCTATTGGGGTCGGGATCCGGCTCCGCCGGGCACGGCCCCACTGATCAAACTCGCGGACGAATTGCGTCAGCAATTCGTCCGCGCTGCTACGCTGCGATCTCCCGCGACGGCGCCACGGTGGAGTCGAGCGGCTGCGGCTGCGACACGTCTGGCAGCGTGCCGGCGATCGTGCTGTTGGCGGCGTCGCGCGGCCCCAGGCTGAACTCGAAGCACGCACCCTGGCCGACGTCGCCGATCGCGCGGATCGCGCCGCCGTGGCGCTGGATGATGCGCTGCACGATCGTCAGGCCGATGCCGGTGCCCTGGAACTCGTGGTCCTCGTGCAGGCGATGGAACGGCTGGAACAGCCGCGACGCGCGCTTGGTGTCGAAGCCTGCGCCGTTGTCGCGAACCTGGTAGACCAGTTGGCCGTCGCTGCCGAGCACCGCGCACAGCGCCACCACCGCATCGGGCGTGCGGCGCGTGAACTTGGCGGCGTTGCCGAGCAGGTTGGCCAGCACGATGCGCATCTGCGACTCGCTGGCGTAGGCGGTGAGACCGGGCTCGATCTGCCAGCGCAACGGCGACACGCGCTCGACCGCCGGCAGCGTGTTGATCACTTCCTCCGCCAGGCGGCTCAGGTCGACCGGCGCACGCTCGATGGCTTCGCTGGAGCTGCGCGCCAGCGCCAGCAGCGCCTCCAGCGTGGTCAGCATCTCCTGCGTGGCGCGCACCTGCAGATCGAGCAATTCGTTGGTTTCTGCGCGCGCCTGCTCACCGAGGCGCCGGCGCAGCAGCTCGGCCAGGCCCTGCACGTGGCCGATCGGTGTGCGCAGCTCGTGCGCGAGGTGGCGCGCGAAAGCCTCGAGGTCGCGGTTGGCGAACTCCAGTTCGCGCGTGCGCGCGGCCACCGCAGACTGCAGCTGGCGGTTGTGCTGCATCAGCATCTGCTCGGCCTTCTTGCGCAGAGTGATGTCGCGGCCGACGCCGTGGTAACCGAGGAAGCGCCCGTTCTCGTCGAAGCGCGGCGCGCCGCTCACCGACACCCAGATCGCCGTGCCGTCGCCGCGCACGATCTGGAACTCCAGCGCATGGAATGGCCGACCCCCGTCCATGTCGGCGCGGTGCGCACGCCACTGCGCTTCGGGCAGCGCCTGCGGATAGAGCTCCCAGCGCGTGCGGCCTTCGGCCACCTCGGCCAACTGCCCGAGCCGGCGCCGCTGCTCTTCATTGGGTTGCATGAAACGGTGCTCGGCATCGGTGACCCAATACCAGTCGGCCGACAGGCCGGCCAGCACGGCATAACGCTGCTCGCTCGCCTGCAGACGGCGAAACGACTCTTTGTGCACCGTGATGTCGTGGCCCACGCCTTCGTAGCCGGAGAAGCGGCCGTCGCGGTGGTAACGCGGCCGGCCCGACAGCGACATCCAGCCGCGCGCACGTCCCGCGAGGCCATCGATCTCGAACTCGAGTTCGCGAAACGCCTCTTGCCGGTCGAGCATGGCGTTGAACGCCGCCCAGCCGCCGATCGGCGGGTGCACGAAGCCGAGCTCGTCGTGGCGGCGGCCCAGCACGTCACCGAGCGCACGGTCGGCTGGCTTGACCATCGGCGCGTCGGCCGACAGCGACGACAGGCGATGGCGTTCGTCGGACTCCCAGTACCACTCCTGCGACAGCTCCACGCGCGCCTGCCAGCGCCGCTCCTGCTCGCCCATCACGCCCTCGACCTGGTTGGCCAGGTCGCCGAACGCCGACGGCTCGGCCGGCGGCTTCTCGCGCATGCGCTCGACCGCCGAGCGCCACGCGCCGCGCTGCAGCTCGCGCGCGGTGCGGCGCAGCGTGTCGGCCGCGAGCTTGCGCGCGCGCCGCTGCACCAGCACCAGGCCGATCAGCGCACCGAACGCCAGCGCGGCCGGAAACAACACGATGAACAGCTGCGTGCGCGCGCGGTCTTCGAGGTCGGCGCCGGCGAGCAGGGGCACCAGTGCAGCGAACGCCACCGCCACGGCCACGCCGCTCAGCACGCCGAGCGCCCAGCTCATCTGCTTGAGGCGTGCCGCGGTCGAGGTGCGCGCCGCATCGGCCGGCGCGGTGTGCGACCACGGCATGGTTTCGGCGGTGGATGGCGTGGGCCGCGACGAGCGCGGCGGACGCGTGGACGATCGACTGGGTCTGCTTTCTGAGGCCACCAGGTGTCCTGACTCCGATGCCGGTTGCTGCAGGCAAGGCGGTCACCCCAACGACCGCTTGTTGCGATTGTCACACGTTTGCACGTGCGCATCGCATGGGTGTGTGGCACGTGGTGACCGCGCGACTGCGGGAACGGGTTTGCGCGCATTGTGCGCGCAGCGCGGTGGCGCATGCAGCGCCGCGCTGGCTTCGCGGGCGCGCAAGCCCCAGGGGATGGCTCACGTCCGGCTCAGGCTTCGAGTGCGGTCGCGTTGCGGCGCGGGCCGTGCGTGCCGGCGGCCGAGTACAGCGCGGTGCCCGACGACGGCATCAGCACGTCGATCGCACGATCGAGCGCGGCAGTGGCGCGTGCCAGCGCGTCGCGTTGTGCCGCCACTTGCGCGCCCGCCAACGCGAGGCGGCGGCGCAGTTCGAGCGGCGTGGTGCGGGCGCGGGCGGCGCGGTGAAAGCGTTCGATCGCCTGCACCAGCGCACGTTGCAGTTCGCCGGCGTGCAGCTCGATGCATGGCATGTCGCGCGCGCCCAGTGCGGTCTGCAGGTCGTCGAGGTGTTGCTCCAGGCGCTGCAGCACGGCCTCGAGTTCGTTGTCGGACACGCCCGCGCCGGCGGCGGGCACGGGAGCTATGGAAGAAGCGGCAACGCCCGCGCTGGGCGCGGGCATGGACAGATAGGCACCCGCGCTTGGCGCGGGCATGGACACATGGGCAACACCCGCGCTCGGCGCGGGCGTTGTGCGGACGCCGGCTGGCCCATCGGGCGGTGCGCTGGGTTCAGTTCGAGCCGCGCTGCAGCAGCTCGCGCGCGTTGGCGATCAGCTTGTCGGCGACCGCGTCGGCGTCGATGCGGAAGGTGCCGTCGCGGATCGCACGTTGCAGGCGCTCGACCTTCTGGCGTCGAACGAGCCATCGGAGCTCACGCTGGCCAGCACGCTTGCGGCGGCCGACAACTCGACCTTTGCACTCGGTTCGGGCGACGCGGCTTGCGCGCCGCTGGCCGGTGCCTTGCGGTCGCTGGCGGGGGTGGCCAGGTTGGCTTTGTTCTCGAGCGGACCAATCTTCATCATTTGCTCCACGGTGTCGCGGTTCGCACCGGTGTGATGGAGTGGGTATCGGATGGTTGGCAGCGGACTTTAGCGATCTCGTCGCGCAGGCAGTGTCGCCCCTGCGAATCCGGGGGCATCCGGTCGTATGTAACGGTTGCGCAGAATTTCACAGCCTCACCTCCACCTGTCGCGTGGCCACCGCACGGCCGGTGACCACGCGGCCACCGTCGATGCGCACCTTGGCGCTCTGGCCGTCGATGCCCGGGCCCAGGGCCTGGCCCTCGGCACTGACCGAAAAGCCGCTGCCGACGCTGACGATGCGCACAGTGTCGCCGGCGGCGAACCACTGGCGCGCCTTGAGATCGACCTCGCGCAGCGCCTGGCCGGGTTTCAGTGCGCGCGCCAGCGGACGGCCGATGGCCGCTTGCGGCTGATGGATCACCGGGCTCGGCTCGGCCGCGATGTCGACCTCGTCGAGCTGCAGGTGTTCGCTGGCGAGCACGGTGCCAAGAGCCAGCGGCTGGTTCACCGTCCAGGCCTTGGCGTACACCTTCACCGTCACCGGCAGGAACACACTCCAGCGCGCGCCTTCGGCGCAACGCAGGCCCACCTGCGCGCGGCCCCACAGGCGCGTGCCGGCAGGCAGATAGGGCGTGATGCGCTCGCACGGCGCGAGCTTGAGGCGCGGATCGAGCGATCCCACGTCGACTTCGATCCGCGTGCCCGCGGGCATGCCGGCGCCGGCCTGGTTGGCCAGCGCGCGGATCTGCGCCTGCCAGTCCTGCACCGAGGCCGGCTGTGCCGCTGCGATCGCAGGGGCGAGCGCGCACAGGGCCAGCACACACGCCGATGCATGCACTGACAAAGAGGGCGATCGAATTGACTCGTTCACGGGATGCATGGTCGGGGCACAAAGGCCCGCGTGGTGCTCGGATATGCGCCGCCAAGGGCCCTCTTTTCGCGCTTAGGTTGCGAGCCGGCCCTGCCCACAATGGTCCGAAGCTGCTCTCCTCGTGTGTGCGATCCGTCACGGTTCGCCAGCCACGCCAAAGCAGCGTGGAAAGGACCTTCGCATGCAACGGCTCACCGATGCGCTCGACTTCCAGACCCAGGCCCTGGTGCTGCGCGCCGAGCGCCAGCGCCTGATCGCCAGCAACATCGCCAACGCCGACACGCCGGGCTACGTGGCGCGCGACATGGACTTCGCGCGCGCGCTGCGCGAGGCCACCGGCCAGGCCGTCGGCCGCGGCCGTGAAGACGACGCAGGCCGGCCACATCCCGGTCGGCCGGCGGCGCCCGCGGCCGAGGCGCAGCTGCTGTACACGCGGCCGGCGCAGAACAACCTCGACGGCAACAGCGTCGACATGGACCGCGAGCGCGCGGCGTTCGCCGACAACACGGTGAAGTACGAAGCCACGCTGCGCTTCATCAACGGCACCGTGCGCACGATGCTCGATGCGATGAAGTCGCACAACCAGGCCTGAGGAGACTGACGCCATGAGCATGTTCCAGATCTTCAACGTGTCGGGCAGCGCCACCAGCGCGCAGACGCAGCGCCTCAACGTGGTGGCCTCCAACCTGGCCAACGCCGACACCGTGGCCGGCCCCGATGGCCAGGCCTACAAGGCGCGCCAGGTGGTGTTCCAGACCCAGCTGATGGGCGAGGTGGTGAGCACCGGCGGCCAGGCCGGCGCCGCGGGCGTGCGAGTGAGCACGATCGCCGAAGACAACACGCCGGGCCGCCGCGTGCACGACCCCAAACATCCGGGCGCCGACGCGCAGGGCTACGTGACCTACAGCAACGTCAATCCGGTCGAGGAGATGGTCAACATGATCTCGGCCTCGCGCTCGTACCAGAACAACGTGGAAGTGATGAACACGGCCAAGAACCTGCTGCTGAAGACGCTGCAGCTCGGCCAGTGACCGCACGCCGCTGAGTCCAATGAAACAGCCCCCACGCTCGCTCCGCTCGCTGCCCCCCGAGGGGGCGCGTCAGTGCCTTCGGGCGGCCGGGCGCCACTGACATGGCCACCAACCCGATCTCATCGAACAGCGGCACCGGCGCCGCCGCGACCACGAGCAATGCCGCGGCCAACGCCAACAGCGAGGACCGCTTCCTCAAGCTGCTGGTGGCGCAGCTGCAGAACCAGGATCCGCTCAACCCGATGGACAACGCGCAGGTCACGAGCCAGATGGCGCAGATCCAGACCGTGAGCGGCATCGAGAAGCTGAACTCGACCGTGCTCGGCCTGAATGCGCAGTTCGCGCAGCTGCAGACGCTGGGCGGCGCCGCGCTGGTCGGCCGCCACGTGCTGATCGAAGGCAACCGCATGGTGGCCGCCGACGGCGCGGGCCATGGCGGCTTCGAGCTCGCCTCGCAGGCCGATCGCGTGAAGCTCGAGGTGCTCGATGGCGCCGGCCGCGTGATCGACACCGTCGATCTCGGTGCCCATGCGAGCGGCCGCCACAGCTTCGACTGGATGCCGCCGGCCGGCGTCGATGCCGCCCAGGCAACCAAGTTCCGCATCACCGCGACCCTGGGCACCACGGCCGTGGCGACCACCACCTACACGCGCGACCGAGTGGACGCCGTGAGCGCCGGCGCCGAAGGCCTGGTGCTGGAGCTGGCAATGCCGGCCCGGTGGGCTACGACAAGGTCAAGGTCTTCGATTGAGTTCGTCTTCTCGTGTTTGAACCACCTCCGATCATTGACAGGGAGTTGATATGAGTTTCCAACAAGGTTTGTCCGGCCTGAACGCCACCGCCAAGAGCCTCGAGGTGATCGGCAACAACATCGCCAACGCGGCCACGCCGGGCGCCAAGGCCGCGCGCGCCGAGTTCTCCGACGTGTACGCCGCCGCGCTCAACGGCGCCGGCGCCAACCCGATCGGCATCGGTGTCAACCTCGCGTCGGTGTCGCAGCAGTTCACGCAGGGCAACATCCTGACCACCGAGAACCCGATGGACCTGGCCATCAACGGCAACGGGTTCTTCCAGGTGACCGACGGCAACAACCCGGTGACCTACACGCGCAACGGCCAGTTCAAGATCGACCGCGACGGCTACATCATCAACAACCAGCTGCAACGCCTGCTCGGCTATCCCGCCGACGGCACCGGCGCGATCCAGCCCGGCGCGGCGCGCGCGCTGCAACTGCCCACCTCGGGCATCAACCCGCAGGTGTCGAGCGCGATCGACATGGAGTTCAACCTCGACTCGCGCGTCGGCAACACGGCGCCCACCGCGGGCGCGCAGATCAACTTCGCCGATGCGAGCACCTACAACAACGCCACCTCGCTCAACGTGTACGACCAGCGCGGGCAGGACGTGGCGCTGACGTTCTACTTCCAGAAGTCGGCCACCGACACCTGGAACGTGTTCGTCACCGCCAACGGCACCACGGTGGGCGGCACGGCCTTGGCGCCGACGCCGATCACGACCATGACCTTTCCGGCCAGCGGTGCGGCGCCGACCGCGCCGAGCACGCCGATCACGCTGAACATTCCGGCATCGACCAACGCCAACGGCGCCGCGACGCTGCGCGATTCCCGGCATCCAGCTCGACCTGACCAGCGCCACGCAGTTCGGCGCCGGCTTCGGCGTGACCGACATGTCGCAGGACGGTTTCGCACCGGGCCAGCTGAACAGCATCGCGATCGAGAGCAACGGCATCGTGATGGCGCGCTATTCCAACGGCCAGAGCCGTCCGGCCGGCCAGATCGAGATCGCCTCGTTCCGCAACCCGCAGGGCCTGCAGCCGCTGGGCGGCAACGCCTGGGGCCGCAGCTTCACCTCGGGCGACGCCGTGCTCGGCACGCCGGGCACCGGCAACTTCGGGCGTGCTGCAGTCGGGCGCGCTGGAGGAGAGCAACGTCGACCTGACGGGCGAGCTGGTCAACATGATCACCGCGCAACGCATCTACCAGGCCAACGCGCAGACCATCAAGACCATCGACCAGACGATGCAGACGCTGGTCAACATGCGCTGATGCCGCGCCGCACAGGCACTGAACCTGGAGATGCGCATGGACCGCATGATCTACCTGTCGATGACGGGCGCCAAGGCGACCATGCAACGCCAGGAGGTGCTGGCGCACAACCTGGCCAACGCCTCGACGCCTGGCTTTCGCGCCGAGCTCACCGCGTTTCGCGCCGTGCCGGTGCTTGGGCAAGGGGCAGCGACGCGCGTCTACGCGCTCGAGTCGACGCCGGGCTACAACGCCGAGCCGGGCGCGGTGCAGGCCACCGGGCGCAACCTCGACGTGGCGATGAAGGGCAACACCTGGCTCGCCGTGCAGGGGCTCGACGGCACCGAGGCCTACACGCGCACCGGTGCGCTCGACGTCAACAACGAAGGCGTGCTGATCACCAAGACCGGCCTCACGGTGCTGGGCGATGGCGGGCCGATCACGGTGCCCGCCAATGCCCAGGTTCAGATCGCGCCCGACGGCACGATCAGCGCCGCGGTCGGCAACGCCAAACCGCAGTCGGTGGGCAAGCTCAAGCTGGTGACACCCGAGGCGCCATTGCAGCGCGGCGAGGACGGCTTGTTCCGCGCTGCCAACGGCGACCTGTCGGCCGACCCCGAGGCGCGCGTGCAGGACAGCGCGCTCGAAGGCAGCAACGTCAGCCCGGTCGAAACGATGATCGCGATGATCGCGGCCGCGCGCCAGTTCGAGCAGCAGATGAAGATGGTGCACAGCGCGCAGGAAAAAGAGCAGGCCGGCACCAAGCTGCTGTCGAATGGTTGACCCCCACGCTTGGCGCTGCGCGCCTGCGCTGCCCCCCGAGGGGGCGCAGCCCGGCTTGGGACGGCCCGGCGCCGGGCTGGGCTGACCCGCGCGGTTACCTTCACCCGCAAGAAGCGCTGCCTCGGCAGCGCTTTTCGCCTTATCGGCGGCCTCAAGGCCGGCGGATCATCGTTCCACACTTCCGTGGAGCCACGGCCATGATGCGTTCGCTTTGGATCAGCAAGACCGGGATGGAGGCCCAGCAAACCCAGCTGGACACCATCGCCCACAACCTCGCCAACGTGGGGACCAACGGATTCAAGCGCGGCCACGCCGTGTTCGAAGACCTGATCTACCAGAACCTGCGCCAGGCGGGCGCCAACAGCTCCGAGCAGACGCAGTTGCCGACCGGCCTGCAGGTCGGCCTCGGCGTGCGGCCGGTGTCGCTGTCACGCAATTTCTCGCAGGGCAACCTGCAGCAGACCGGCAACACGCTCGACATCGCGGTCAAGGGCAGCGGCTTCTTCCAGATCCAGATGCCCGACGGCAGCGTGGCCTACACACGCGATGGTGCGTTCCAGGTCGATGCACAAGGTCGCCTGGTCACCAACAACGGCTTCGTGGTGCAGCCCGGCATCACGATCCCGGCCAACGCGCAGAGCGTGACGATCGCCGCCGACGGCACCGTGGGCGCATTGCTGCCTGCGCAGTCGGCACCCACCACGGTGGGGCAATTGCAGCTGGTGTCGTTCACCAATCCGGCGGGCCTGGAGCCGCGCGGTCAGAACCTGTTCACCGAGACCGCCGCATCGGGCACGCCGAACGCGGCCGCACCGGGCAGCGACGGCCTCGGCACGCTGGCGCAAGGCTACGTGGAGACCAGCAACGTCAACGTCGTCGAAGAGCTGGTGGCGATGATCCAGACGCAGCGTGCCTACGAGATCAACTCCAAGGCGATCCAGACCTCCGACCAGATGCTGCAGCGTCTGGGCCAGCTGTGATCGATGCGAGGTCGATGATGAAGAGCGGGTCGTTCGCGCTGGTCGCGCTGCTGCTGTTGCCCGGCTGCGCGGCACTCGATGCGGTGCAGCGTGTGCCCAAGGTCGACGTGATCGACGCCAAGGGCGTCGAGCCGGCCGCGGAGCCCGCGCCGGGGGCCGCACCGCTGCGCAGCAACGGCGCCATCTTCCAGGCGGACCGATATCGGCCGCTGTTCGAGGACCATCGCGCGCGACTGGTCGGTGACACGCTCACGGTTCACATCATCGAGAAGGTCAGCGCGACGCAGAAGTCCACCAGCACGGTCGACCGCGAAGGCTCGCTGGAAGCGGGCATCACGGCCATGCCGTTGGCGAGCGCCAATTCGTTCAATCGCGCACGCGCCGAGGCCACGCACAACAACACGTTCAGCGGCAAGGGCACCACCGAGAACAGCAATGACTTCTCGGGCACCATCACCGCCACCGTGGTGCGCGTGCTGGCCAACGGCCACCTGATCGTGGCCGGCGAAAAGCAGATCGGCGTCAACGCCAACGTCGACGTGCTGCGCTTCTCGGGCCAGGTCGACCCGCGCGCGATCGCGCCGGGCAACTCCGTGCCGAGCACCGCGATCGCCAACGTGCGCATCGAGCAGCGCGGCCGCGGCCAACAAGCCGAGGCGCAGTCGATGGGCTGGCTGTCGCGCTTTTTCCTGAGCCTGTGGCCGGTTTGAGGATCGCTTGCACATGAACACCACCCAGTACGACACTCAGTTCGAGCTGCCGACACCGCAACCGAGCGAGCGCGCGCTGACGCGGCTGGTGTGGTTGGTGGTGGCACTCGCCGGCCTGCTGCTGTGCTGGCCCACGCACGCTGCGCGCATCAAGGAAGTGGCCAGCGTGCAAGGCGTGCGCTCCAACCAGCTCACCGGCTATGGCCTGGTGGTCGGCCTCGACGGCACCGGCGACCAGAGCTCGCAGGCGCCGTTCACCGCGCAAAGCATCATCGCCATGCTGCAGCAGATGGGCGTGAGCCTGCCCAGCGGCACGCAGATGCAGCTGCGCAACGTGGCCGCGGTGGTGGTCACCGCCGAGCTGCCGGCATTTGCGCAGCCCGGCCAGCGCATCGACACCACGGTGTCGTCGATCGCCAATGCCAAGAGCTTGCGCGGCGGCACCTTGATCGCCACGCCGCTGAAAGGCGCGGACGGCCAGATCTACGCATTCGCGCAGGGCAACCTGGTGGTCGGCGGCGCCGGCGCGGCGGCCGGCGGGTCCAGCGTGCAGATCAACCACCTGCTGGCCGGGCGCGTGCCGCAGGGCGCGACCGTGGAGCGCTCGGTACCCACGCCGCTGCAGCAGGGTGACTGGCTGCAGCTCGACTTGAATGCGGCCGACTTCGCCACTGCGCGCGAAGTGGCGCGCACGATCAACGCCGCCAAGGGCAACGGCACCGCACAGGCGCTCGACGGCCGTGTGGTGCGCGTGCGCATGCCCGGCGAGCCCGACGAACGCGTGGCCTTCCTGGCCGATATCGAGAACCTGGCGGTGGCATTGCCGCGGCCAGCCGCCAAGATCGTGCTCAACGCGCGCACTGGCTCGGTGGTAATGAACGAGGCGGTGACCTTGGGCGCCTGCGCGGTGGCGCATGGCGCGCTGTCGGTGACGATCAGCTCCACGCCGGTGGTCAGCCAGCCGGCGCCGTTCAGCAACAGCGGCCGCACCGTGCACACCGAGCAGGCCGACATCTCGATCACCACACAAAGCGGCTCGCTGATGCAGATGAAGGCCGGCGCCGACCTCGGCGAGGTGGTGAAGGCGCTCAACACCATGGGCGCCACGCCGCAAGCACTGTTGGCGATCCTGCAGGCGATGAAGAGCGCCGGCGCGTTGAACGCCGAGATCGAGGTGATATGAACCCACCCCCGATGCGGCCTGGCGGCCGCCTCCCCCTCAAGGGGGCGCCGCCAGCGGACCGGCAAAGCCGGATCCGCGGCGTCCGCTTGGCTTCGAGCGTGCAACGCCTGGTGGGGCGCGCCTTCAAGCCACGGAGTGCCTGATCATGGTTGCTTCTTTCAATGCCATCGCCGGCGATGCGCGCAGCCTGCAGGCGCTGCGCAGCGATGCGGCGCGCGATCCGAAGGTCGCGGCCAAGGAAGCGGCGCGCCAGTTCGAAGCGCTGTTCATGCAGGAGCTGATGAAGAGCATGCGCGCGGCGCAGCTGTCGAGCGGCCTGTTCGACAACGATGCCAGCCGCATGGGCACCGAGATGCTCGACGCGCAGATGGCGCAGTCGTTCGCCGGCCGCCCGGGCGGGTTGTCGGAGGTGATCGCCAAGCAGCTCGAGCGGCAGATGGGCTTGAACCCGGGCCCGATCCCGAAGCCCGACAGCAAGCCGTTGGTGCTGCAGACACCAGAGCAGGCGGCGCGCGCAGCCCGTGCGCCGCGGATTCCGGAGAGGGCCGCGGCATCGTTCGTGCAGCGACACGAGCAGGCGGCGGCGGCCGCCGAGCGAACCAGCGGCATCCCGGCGTCGTTCATGCTGGCGCAGGCCGGCCACGAGTCGGGCTGGGGCCGCCACGAGATCAAGCACGCCGACGGCACGTCCACCCACAACCTGTTCGGCATCAAGGCCGGTGCCAGCTGGAAGGGTGCCGTGGCCGAGGTGACGACCACCGAATACGTCAACGGCGAGCCGAAGCGTTTGGTGCAGCGCTTTCGCGCCTACGCGAGCCCCGCCGAATCGTTTGCCGACTACGCCGCCTTGATGAAGAGCCAGCCGCGCTACAAGGCGGTGGTGGCGGCCGGCAACGACGCGCGCGCATTCGCCGAAGGCCTGCAGCGCGCCGGGTATGCCACCGACCCGCGCTACGCCGACAAGTTGAGCGGCGCCATTGCCACCACGCAGCGTCTGCGCGGCGGCGTGACCTGATCACGAGAGGAAAGACATGAGTGCATCCGGCCTGATGTCGATCGGCGTTCGCGCGATGAATGCCAACTACGTGGGCTTGCAGACCAGCGGCCACAACATCGCCAACGCCGGCGTCGAGGGCTACTCGCGCCAGCAGGTCGATCTGCAGACCGCGCTCGGCCAGTTTACCGGCGCCGGCTTCTTCGGCAAGGGCGTCGACGTCAAGACCGTGGCGCGCGTGTACGACCAGTTCCTGACGCGCGAGGCGATGACGTCGCGCGCGCAGTCGTCGTTCGACACGGCACGGCTGGATCGGCTGCAGCAACTGGAATCGCTGTTCGCCGGCGGCGACGACGGCATCGGCCAGTCGGCCGGCGCCTTGCTCAACGCGATGGTCGATCTCGCCAGCCACCCGCAGGACCTGGCGTCACGCAACGTCGTGCTCGGCCGCGCCGGTGAACTGGCCGCGCGCTTCTCCACCGCCGCGGCACAGCTCGACGACATCCAATCCGGCGTCACGCAGGAACTCGGCGCGATGGTGGCGCAGGTCAACGAGATCGCACGGCAGATCGCCAGCGTGAACGACCGCATCGCGATTGCGCAGGGGACCGGTCATACGCCGAACGACCTGCTCGATCAGCGCGACCGCTTGCTGTCCGATCTGTCGTCGCACGTGCAGATCACCACCGTGGCCGCTGACGATGGCTCGGTGTCGGTGTTCGTCGGCGGCGGCCAGCGCCTGGTGTTGGGTGGCCAGGCGTCGCAGCTGCAAGTGGCGGCCGATCCATACGACGCATCGCGCGTCGCACTCGGCATCCAGGACGGCGCCAGCGTGCGTCCGCTGTCGGCTGCATTGGTGGGCGGTGGGTCGATCGGCGGCCTGCTGCGCTTCCAGGACGAAGACCTGGTGCGCGCCCGCACGATGCTTGGACAGCTCGGCGCGGCGATCACCGGCAGCCTCAACATGCAGCAGTCGCTCGGCCTCGACCTCGGCGTGCCGCCGGGTGCGGGCGCGCCGATGTTCTCGATCGGCGCACCGCAGGCCTTGCCTGCCCAGACCAATGCGCGCACCGCGGGCGGTGCGTTCGTATCAGCCGTGACGCTGACCACCGTCGATGCATCACAGCTGCTGGCCAGCGAGTACGACCTGGTCAACAACGGGTCGGGCTGGCAACTGACGCGACGGCTCGATGGCTTCACGCAGACCGTGGTCGACGACCAGGTGGTCGACGGGTTTCGAATCGACCTTGGCACGCCGCCACCGGCCGCGACCGATCGTTTCCTGCTGCAGCCGGTGACACGCGCGGCCAACGCGTTGGCACGCGTGCTGGCCGATCCGCGCGGCATCGCGGCGGCCTCACCGGTCACCGCCACGGTCGGAGGCAGCAACACCGGCAGTGCGACCGTGGCCAGTCTCAATGTGGTGAGCCCGACGGTGAATCCGGACCAGACCGCGACCGTCACGTTCACCTCGGGCAGCGGCGCCTACAACTGGGAGCTGCGTGACCGCACGACCAACGCGCTGGTGTCCAGCGGCACCGGCACGTGGGTCGCCGGACAGCCGATCGCATTGAATGGATTCGAGCTCAACCTGGCCGGCGTGCCGGCCAACGGCGACGTGTTCACCGTGGCCCAGACGCCATTCCCGGCATCGAACAACGGCAATGCGCTGGCACTGGCCGGCCTGCGCGACGCGATGCTGGTGGGTCGCGTCGGCAACGGCGCGGGCGGACTCACCGGCGGCATGAACGTCACCGATGCGTGGGCCGCGGCGATGGCCGACATCGGCGTGCGGGCCCAAGGCGCCATGACAGCGTCGTCGATCTCGACGCAGGTCGCAGCGGCGGCCAAGGAAGCCTGGTCGTCGCGCTCCGGCGTCAACCTCGACGAAGAGGCCGCCAAGCTGATGTTCTACCAACAGGGCTACCAGGCTGCAGCCAAGGTGCTGCAGGTGGCGCAAACCTTGTTCGACACGCTGCTCGACGCGACGGCGTCATGACCCTGAAGGCTTGAGACCGATGAACCGCATCTCCACCGCGAACCAGTTCGAAACCGGCGTCAACACGCTGCAGCAGCGTCAGAGCGAGCTCAACAAGTCGCAGCAGCAGCTGACCAGCGGCAAGCGCATCAACAAGCTGTCGGACGATCCGGCGGCGTCGGCGCGCGCCGAGCGTGCGCGCGCCGCCGAAGCGCGGGCCACCGTCGACCAACGCGCCATCGATGCGAGCCGCGCCGCGGTGTCGCAGGTGGAGGCGGCGTTCGGCGATGCGACCGAGTTGCTGCAGCAGGCGCGTGAACTGATGGTCGCGGCCGGCAACACCAGCTACGGCCCCAACGAGCGCCGCGCCATCGCGCAGCAGATCAGCGGCATTCGCGCGCAGTTGCTCAAGGTGGCCAACCGCGGCGACGGAGCGGGCGGCTTTCTGCTGCGCGGCCAGGGTGCCGGCGGTCCGCCGTTCGTCGATGCGCCGGGCGGCGTGACGTACGCCGCAACCGGCGGCAGCGCACAGACGGCATCGAGCGAGCCGCTGCCGCTGGCCGCCGACGGGCGCGCCGCATACCTGGCGGCGCGCAGCGGCAACGGCGTGTTCGAGACCGCCGCCAGCCACATCGACCGGCAGCGGGTGGATCGATGCCGGCCGCGTCACCGACCCGAGCCAACTCACCGGCGATCCGTACAGCGTGCAGTTCAGCGTGTCGGGGTTCGACCACCACCTACAGCGTGCTGCGCAACGGCGCGGCCACCGCGCTGACCAACGTGCCCTACGTCGTCGGGCCAGGCGATCCAGATCGACGGCATGGCGTTCAGCGTCAGCGGCACACCCGCAAACGGTGACAACTTCACGGTCACGCCATCGACCGAGGACCTGTCGATCTTCGTCACGCTCGATGCCGCCGTGTCCGTGCTGAACAACACGAATGCGAACGTCGGACAGCTGAATCAGGCGGTTGCCAACGGCTTGCGTGACATCGACGCAGGGGCTGCGCAACTCGACAGCGCGCGCGCCGATGCCGGCGCGTGGCTGCAGCGGCTCGACAACGTGGAAACGCGCGTCGCTGGACAGAAGTTGCTGGCTCAGGAAGAGCGATCGAATGCCGAAGACCTTGACATGGTGCACGCCATTTCAGATTTCCAGCTGAAACAAACGGGCTACGATGCCGCGCTAAGGGCTTACTCGCAAATGCAGCGCCTGTCGCTGTTCAACTATCTTGGCTGACAACGTATCATAACCGCATGAACGATCACCCGGTATTCGGCCAAGTGGCTCTGGGCTACTCGCCGATGGTCGATCGCCATCGGGCGATCACGGCCTCGCGGCTCACGGTGTTTCCGAGCCGCCCCGACACCACGCCCAACGTGGCCGATCTTCTGGCCGCGGTGGCCGAGGTGTGGCCTGCCGATGGTGGCCGCGTGTCGCTCAATGTCGTGAGCGAAACCGCCTTGCACGAGCTCGTGCAGTTTCAGCCCGCACCCAACGTGATGGTGGAGATCCCGGCCTTCATGGCCTGCGACCCCGCCAACAGTGCGGCGTTGCAGGCGATGCATGCGGCCGGCAGCACGCTCATCATCAAGGGCCGTCCGCTGTCGCCATTGCCGCGCGAAGTGCTGCCCTGCTTCGCTTACTCGATCATCGATCTGGCCGACGAGCGTCGCGACGGCGCGCCGCCACCCGGCGGATCGGTGCGCACGATCCCTCACATCCAGTCCGGCGTGCGCACGCTGGCCGACCTCGAGATGGCGTTCCAACGCGGCGCCATCGCGGTGCTCGGCTGGCCGATCGACGACGTGATGGCCAGCAGCGGCAAGGGCGGCTCGCGGCCCGAGCTGCAGTTCATCGTCGAGCTGATCAACCGTGTCGATCGCGAGGAGCCCGCCGACCGTCTGGAGCAGGTGCTGAAGACCGACCCCACGCTGGCGTTCCGGTTGATGCGCTACATCAACTCGCCGGCCTTCGGCTTGAGCGTGGAGATCAATTCGTTCCGCCACGCCATCATGGTGCTCGGCTACAACCGCCTGAAGCGCTGGCTCGCTTTGCTGCTCGCTTCAGCCAGCAAGGATCCCAACGTCAAGCCGGTCATGTATGCCGCCGTGCGTCGCGGCCTGCTGATGGAAGAGCTCGGCCGCGCCACCGCTGATGCCGACCAGCGCAGCGAGATGTTCATCTGCGGCGTGTTCTCGCTGCTCGATCGCCTGATGGGCCAACCGATGGGCGACCTGATGCGCTCGATCCCGGTGCCCGACGCGGTGCGTGCGGCGCTGGTCGAGGAGGCCGGTCCGTATCACAGCCAGCTCGAGCTGGTGCGCGCGGTCGAGGCCGAGTCGGTGTACGACATCCGTGCCGCGGCCGAAGCCACGATGCTCGGCTTGCCCGATGTCAACCGGGCGGTGTTGCGTGCGCTGGCCGGCGCCAAACAACTCGATTGAGCAGACTCCAGTTCCGATACCTTCCGAGAGCCTCGTGCCATGACCTTCAGTGCCACGGACCACGCCACCGATCCCCACACCGTGCTCGATGCCGGCGCGCTGGCGCGCCTGTCCGAATTGGACCCCACCGGCAACGGCACCCTGGTGCAGCGCGTGCTGAAGACCTATGCCGCCTCGCTGGAGCGCACGCGCCAAGAGCTGATGCTGGCGCGCTCGCCGATGCAGCCCGACACGCTGCGTCATCTGGCGCACACGCTGAAGTCGTCGTCGGCCAGCGTCGGTGCGCTGGCGCTGTCGGCGCTGTGCGCCCAGGTCGAGCAGCACCTGCGGACGGCGCAGCCCGGTGACATCGGCCCGCTGCTCGACGCGATGCTCGGCGAAATGCAGCGCGTGTCCGGCGCCGTGCAGGCTATGCTGCGCACCTGAGCGTATTCGGCTGCTTCCCCAGAAGCGCCGACCGTCTCGTCCCATGCTGTCCATCGAATCCGGCGTCCACGACCCGTTACACCGGCCCAAGCTGCTGCTGGTGGACGACGACGAAGTGAGCTTGATGCTCATCGCGGTGGCTTTGCGCGAGCGCGGCTTCGACGTGGTCGAAGCCAGCAGTGGAGACCGCGCGCTGCAACTGTTGACCGAACGGCCCACCGATGCGGTGGTGCTCGACGCGATGATGCCCGGCCGCGACGGCTTCGAGACCTGCCGCTCGCTTCGTGCCACGCCGGGCCACGAGCACCTGCCGGTGCTGATGCTGACCGGGTTGGACGATAACGCGTCGATCACGCGGGCCTTCGAAGCGGGCGCCACCGACTTCTTCGTCAAGTCGCACCAGTGGAGCCTGCTGGCCGGGCGCCTGCACTACCTGCTGCGCGCATCGCAAACGCGGCAGGAACTGGAGCGCAGCAAGGCCAAGCTGGCGCGCGCGCAAGACCTGGCGCGCATGGGCAGCTTCGACTGGCGGCGGTCGGTCGACGACGGTGTGAGCACCTTCGTGCTGTCGCCCGAGGGCTTGCGCGTGTTCGGCGTCGCGCCGCACGGGTCGATGTCGATGCGCCAGGTGCTGCGCATGGTGCCCCTGGCCGAGCGGAACGGCCTGATGCGCGTGCTGCGCGACGTGTTGAGCGCCAGTTCGGTGCTGGCGACCGACGTGCCGGTCACGGTGATCGACGGCCGTCCACGCATCCTGCACGTCGAGGCCGAGCCGGAGTTCGACGATGCCGGTCACTGTGTCGGCTACACCGGCATCGTGCAGGACGTGACCGATCGCCGTGCCGCCGAAGACCGCATCCGCCACCTCGCGAATTTCGATGCGCTGTCGGGCCTGCCGAACCGCCGCCAGCTGATGTGGCGTGCCGAACGTGCACTGGAGGCCGCGCGCCGCAACGGCCACCAGGTGGCCTTGCTGATGATCGACATCGATCGCTTCAAGGTGATCAACGACACCTTGGGTCACGCTGCGGGCGATGACCTGCTGGTCGAGGTGGCGCGGCGGCTGCGCGCCTGCGTGCGCCACAGCGACCAGGTGATGGAAGGCACGCTCGAATCGCAGGGCGCGCGGTCGCACCGCTCGCTCGAGGCGGTGGGTCGCCTCGGCGGCGACGAGTTCGTGGCCCTGCTGCCCGAGGTGGGCGCCGAGATCGACGCCGAACGGGTTGCGCAGCGCATGCTCGATGCCACGCGCGAGCCGATCTTCGTCGGCGGCCAGGAGTGTTTCGTCACCGCCAGTGTCGGCATCGCGCTGTTCCCGCGCGACGGCGCCAGCGTGGCCGATCTGATGCGCAACTCCGACGTGGCGATGTACTCGGTCAAGTCGGCGGGCCGCAATGCGCAGGCCTTGTACACGCCGCATCTGTCGGGCCGCGGCCGCGAGAAGCTCGAGCTCGAAAGCGCGCTGCACAAGGCGATCGAACGTGACGAGCTGGTGCTGCACTATCAGCCGAAGATCGACGTGCGTGCCGCACGCATGGTCGGCGTGGAAGCGCTGATGCGCTGGAACCGCAACGGCACGCTGGTGCCGCCGGGCGACTTCATTCCGCTGGCCGAAGAAACCGGCCTGATCGTGCCGCTGTCGGAGTGGGCGGTGCGCGAGGCGGCGCGCCAGGCCAAGGCCTGGCTGGTCAGCTTCGGCTTCTCGGACTCGGTGGCGGTCAACCTGCCCAACCGCTTGTTCGAGCGGTCGGACCTGGTCGAGCACATCCACCAGGCGGTGTCGTTGTACGGCGTGCCGCACCGCGCGATCCAGCTCGAGATCACCGAGACCGGGCTGATGCGCGACCTGCAGAACGTGATCCCGTCGCTGCATCGCCTCAACGAGATCGGCGTCGAGATCTCGATCGACGATTTCGGCACCGGTTACTCGTCGCTGGCCTATCTGACGACGCTGCCGATCTCCGAAGTGAAGATCGATCGCTCGTTCGTGCGCGACCTCGGCATCACGCCGCAGAGCTCGGCCGTGGTCACCGCGATCATCGCGCTGGCGCGCTCGCTGGGCTTGCGGGTGGTGGCCGAAGGCGTGGAGAACCTGCGCCAGATGGAAGTGCTGCACCGCCTGGGCTGCGGCGTGATGCAGGGCTTCCTGTTCAGCCGTCCGATTCCGCCTCACGACCTGGAGGCGTGGCTGAAGAACACCATCTTGCCGCGACGCGCGCCGTGGATCGGCCAGGCCGGTGCGCTCGACGCGGCGGAAGCCGCACGCGCGCAGACGCTTGGCGGCTGAGGCCTCGCACCGTCGACCATGAGTGCCACTGCACCGACGAGCGCGGCGACACCCGCACAGATCGCCAAAGGGGCTTTGCGGCGCCTGGCGATGCAGCAACTCGAGCCGACACCGGAGCATTTCGCGAAGGCGTATGCGCAGGAGGCCGGCACCGCGCAGGCCGCACCGCCCGCACCCAGCTCCGAGTCGGGCCGCGCCTGGGCGGCGTTGATCGAACGGCTGGCCCGGGGACTGGAGCGCGGCGGCAAGCACTGGACCGGCGCACGCAAGAAGCAGAGCCTGCAGCGTGTGCTCGACGGCAGCCGTGCCGATGCCGGCAAGCTGCAGCAGCGCCTCGGCCAGTTGATGGGCGCATGGGACGACGACAGCCCGGCCCACGAGGTCGAGCCGAGCGGCCTCGCGCCGCTCGACGAGGCGCCCGAAGTGGCGGTCGCGTCGGCGCCCGCTGAATCGATCGAACCGCTGACGCTGAACACCGCAGCGCCCGCCACCGCAAACAACGAGGCGGCATGGACGCCGCTGCTGCACGAACTGCGCAGCACGCTGCAGGTGGCGTTGCCGCCGCAGCGCGCCGACGCGGCCGCATTGGCCGACGCGCTCGGCGATGCGGCGGCACGGCTGGCGCGCGAGGGCGCGCACGGCGAACTGGTGGCCGAGGTGTCGAGCCTGTGCGAACGCGCGCGCGCCCACCTGTCGCACCGCCATCAACTGCTCGACGAACTGACGCTGTTGTGCCGCTCGTTGACCGAAGGCCTGGGCGAGCTGGCCGAGGACGAAAGCTGGGCGCGCGGCCAGTGCGATGCGTTGCGCGAGCGCCTGGGCGAGGGCCTGAGCGTGCGCGGCATCCACGCCGCGGCCGAGATGCTGGCCGCCACGCGCGCCAAGCAGAACGAGTTGCGCAACGATCGCGAGGCGGCGCGCAACGCACTCAAGGCGATGATCCAGCGCATGCTGGCCGAGATCGGCGAGCTGGGCCAGCACACTGGCCGCTTCACCGACAACGTGCAGCGCTACGCGCAGACCATCGAGCAGGCCGATTCGCTGCAGAGCCTCGCCGGCGTGGTGCAGGAGATGGTGGCCGAGACGCGGGCAGTGCATGCCGTCGTCGACGGCACGCGCGAGCGCCTGAGCGAAGAGCACGCCCGCGCCAGCGAACTCGAGCGCCGCGTGCTGGAGCTCGAAGGCGAGCTGCGCCGCCTGTCCGACGAGGTCTCGACCGACGCGCTGACGCAGGTGGCCAACCGGCGTGGGCTGCTGCAGGCGTTCGAGGCCGAACGTGCGCGCGCGCAGCGCGAAGGCGCGGGTTTGTCGGTGGGCCTGATCGACATCGACAACTTCAAGAAGCTCAACGACTCGCTCGGCCATGCCGCCGGCGACGAGGCGTTGAAGGCGCTGGCGGCGCGCACCAAGCAAGGCCTGCGGCCGGTGGACCATGTGGCCCGCTTCGGCGGCGAGGAGTTCGTGGTGCTGCTGCCGGGCGCGTCGGTCGACGAAGGCCAGCAGTTGCTCACGCGCCTGCAGCGCTTGTTGAGCGCCAGCCTGTTCATGCACGAAGGCCGCGAGGTGTTCGTCACCTTCTCGGCCGGCGTGACGGCGTTCCGCGAAGGCGAGGCGCTCGATGCCGCACTCGAGCGCGCCGACCGCGCGCTTTACGAAGCGAAACGCACGGGCAAGAACCGCACGTGCGTTTCTTGACCACCCCCGAAGCGGCCTAGCGGCCGCTCCCCCCTCGAAGGGGGCGACGCCAGCGGACCGGCGGAGGAGCCGGATCCGCGGCGTCCGCTTGGGGGCGCGCCACTGGAGTGGCGCGAACGGGGCTGCGTACGGTGGTGGCATAGTCGCGCACCGGCGCCTAAGCGTCGCCCGCGAACTCGCACACGCCAATGCGATTCCCCAACCTGCTTGCCACTCCACGCGGCCGCTTGGCGGCGTTCTTCTTTCTCTACATCACCGAAGGCATCCCGCTCGGCTTCGCGGCCACTGCGGTGGCCACCCAGTTGCGACGGCAGGACGTGGGTCCGGCCGAGATCGGCGCGTTCGTCGGCTCGTTCTATCTGCCGTGGGCCTTCAAGTGGGCGTTCGGGCCGTTCATCGACGTGTTCGCGTCCGAACGGCTGGGGCGCCGCCGCGGCTGGATCATCGTCACGCAGGTGCTGATGGCGCTGACGCTGATGTCCACGGTGCTGCTCAAGCTGCCCGAGCAGCTGGCGCTGTTCACGATCATCCTGCTGGTGCACAACACCTTCGGCGCGATGCAGGACGTGGCGATCGATGCCCTGGCGGTCAACTCGCTGGGCGAGCAGGAGCGTGGCCTGGCCAACGGCTTGATGTTCGCCGGCGCGGCGATCGGGCAGGCGATCGGCGGTGCGGGCGTGCTGTTCCTGTCGACCTACACGGGCTTTCAGCCGACGTTCTTCTTCGTCGCCGCCTGCATCCTGGCCGTGACGCTGTTCGTTGCGCTGCCGATGCGCGAGGCGCCTTCGGCCGCACGCGCGATCGCCGCCGGCGTGTCGCGCTGGTCGCACGCGGCCGGGCAGATGCGCGACTTCGCCGTCGAATCGTTCCGCTCATTCCTCGGCACGCGCGGCGCCTATCTCGGGTTGGCGTTCGCGCTGCTGCCATCGGGGGCGATGTGCCTCGGGCTGGCGCTGCAGTCGAACCTGGCGGTCGAACTCGGCCTCGACGACGGCCAGGTCGCCAAGCTCAACTTCTACTCCGGCATCGTGCAGGCCACGTTCATGGTGATCGGCGGCTACCTGTCGGACCGCTTCGGCCGCCGCCGCATGCTGGCGCTGTACATCGCGCTGATGAGCGTGCCGGTGCTGTACCTGATGTCGGTGCTGGAGCAACACGGCTGGGTGATGCCGCAAAGCGCCAGCAACCGCACGGTCGCACCCGCATTGCTGATCACCGCGTTGTGGGTCGCCACGCTGACCTATGGCGTGGCGCTCGGGCTGATGTACGGCACGCGCTCGGCGATCTTCATGGACGTGACCAATCCACGCGTCGCGGCCACGCAGTTCACCGCCTACATGGCGCTGCTGAACCTGAACATCGCGTATTCGGCCACCTGGCAGGGCATCGCGATCGAGGCGATCGGCTATCCGAAGACGATGCTGATCGATGCGATCTTCGGTGTTGCGTGTTTGCTGCTGCTGCCGTGGATTCGCACCGTGCGCGGCAACGAACCCGATGGCGGCGCGCCCTGGCGCGCACGGCTGAGCGCCGCGGTGCTCGGGTTGGCCTGCCTGGCGTGGGTGCCGTACCGCCTCGGGCCGGGTGCGCTCGGCGCGGCGGCGCCGATCTTCGAGACGGTGTTCACGGTGGTGTTCGTCGCATCGGCGCTGTTCCTGCTGGCCGGCTCGGCGGTGCTCAAGCAGGCGCCGCGCGCGCTGCTGCGCGGCGGTGCGTGGATGGCGCTGCTGCTGCTGCTGATGTATGCGCGGCGCTGGGCAGGGCAGTTGGGCGCGCCGCTTGCCGATGGCGCCGGCTTTGTGATCCTGGCCGTGCCGGTCATCGCGGGCCTGTTGCTGCTGGCGCTCGCCGCGCAGGCGTGGCGCGAGCTGAGCGCGGCCACGCCGTCAGCAGGGGGTGGCCCCGCGCTGCCTCAGACCAGCGCTTCGATCAAGTAAGGCCCTTTGCTCGCGAACGCGCGCTGCGCCTCGCGCACGAACGCCTCGGGGGTCTGCACGCTCGCCGCCGGCACGCCGTGGCCCTTGGCGAGGGCCACCCAGTCGAGCGCGGGCTTGTCGAGCGTGAGCATGTGCGTGGCCTTCGGGCCGCTGATCGTCGCGCCCACGCCTTTGAGCTCACCCTGCAGGATGCGGTAAGCGCGGTTCGCAAACACGATCACCACCACCGGCAGCGATTCGCGCGCGATGCTCCACAGCGCCTGCACCGTGTACATCGCACTGCCATCGCCCTCCAGCGCGAGCACCGGCCGACCCGGCGCGCCGATGGCAGCGCCGAGCGCCGCCGGCAGGCCGAAGCCGATCGCTCCGCCCATCACGGTGAGCCAGTCGTGCGGCGCCGCGGCGGCGAACCGGTTGCCGAACGCACGCCCCGAGGTGACTGCTTCGTCGACCACGATGGTTTGTTCGGGCAGCAATGCGACCAGCGCGTGGCCGATCAGGTCGGCGTCGAGCGTCGGTGCGCGGCGCAGCGCATCGAGCTCGACCGGTGTCGGTGCGCTCGGCGCCGCGACCTTCGCATCCAGCTCGTCGCTGAGGGTTTGCAGCGCGGCCTGCACGTCGTCGCGCGCATCGGCGAGCGTCAACAGTGCGCAGCCCGCGGGTTTGAGCTGGTTCGGCTTGCCCGGATAGGCGAAGAACCCGATCGGGTCGGTGGCGCCGGCCAGCACGAGGCAGTCGGCGCCCTTGAGCTTGTCGACGGCGGCGTCGATCGCGTACGGCAGGCGCTCGATGCGCGTGCGGCCGCGGCCGCCGGGTGTGCGCGGGCTGTAGAACTCGGCCAGCACGCGGCAGCCGGTCTTGCGCGCGATCGCGGCGGCGAGCGGCGCGGCGCGTTCGCCCACACCGGCAGCGCCCACCAGCAGCACCGCGCGCTCGCGCAGCGACGCCAGCGTCTTCGCGCATGCGCGCACCGCCTCGGCATCGGGCGCACGCAGCGGTGCGCGCTCGGCGCTGCGTGCGATCTCGCCGCCCGGCCCCCATGCCGTGTCGGCCGGCAAGGCCAGCGTGGCGATGCGGCCGAGCGCGCCGTCGCGGGTGGCGGCGATCGCCTGCGCACCGTCGGCTGCGACCTCGAGCGAACTCTTGCACGTGCGCACCCAGTGCGACACCGGCGCGGCGATGCCCTCGAGATCACTCTTCAGCGGCGACTCGAAGCGCACGTGTTCGGTGGCATGGTCGCCGACGATGTTGACGATGCCCGAGCACGCCTTGTTTGCGTTGTGCAGATTGGCCAGCCCGTTGCCGAGTCCGGGCCCGAGGTGCAGCAAGGTCGCCGCGGGCTTGCCGGCCATGCGGTAGTAGCCGTCCGCGGCGCCGGTGACCACGCCTTCGAACAAGCCGAGCACGCAGCGCGGCCCGTCGATGCGATCGAGTGCGGCGACGAAGTGCATCTCCGACGTGCCGGGATTGGTGAAACACACTTCGACGCCATTGGCGGCGAGGGTGGCGACCAAGGATTCCGCGCCGTTCATCCACGACCCTTTCGCATCAGCAACGCAGGCGATGCTACGGCGAGCGCGGCCCGTCCCGCCGAGGCGCCAACAAAAAGGCCCACCGGCATCGCCGGCGGGCCTTCAGGCATGTCGCGCGGGTGTCAGCGCAGCGCTCAGACCGTCACCGCCTTGGCCGCGTCGACGTACTCCTCGATCTGATCGAAGTTCATGTAGCGGTAGACCGTCGACGCGTCCTTGTTGATGACGCCCATGTCGGCGTGGTACTCGGCCACGCTCGGCAGGCGGCCGAGCTTGGAGGCGATCGCGGCGAGTTCGGCCGAGGCGAGGTACACGTTGGTGTTCTTGCCCAGGCGATTCGGGAAGTTGCGCGTGCTGGTGGACACCACCGTCGCGCCTTCGCGCACCTGCGCCTGGTTGCCCATGCACAGGCTGCAGCCGGGCATCTCGGTGCGCGCACCGGCAGCGCCGAACACGCCGTAGTGGCCTTCCTTGGTCAGCTCGGCCTGGTCCATCTTCGTGGGTGGCGCAACCCACAGCTTGACCGGAATGTCGCGCTTGCCTTCGAGCAGCTTGCTGGCGGCGCGGAAGTGGCCGATGTTGGTCATGCACGAGCCGATGAACACCTCGTCGATCTTGGCGCCCGCCACGTCGCTCAGCAGCCTGGCGTCGTCGGGATCGTTGGGGCAGCACAGCACCGGCTCCTTCAGCGCATCGAGATCGATCTCGATCACCGCGGCGTACTCGGCATCCTTGTCCGCCTCGAGCAGTTGCGGATTGGCCAGCCAGGCTTGCACCGACTGGATGCGGCGCTCGAGCGTGCGCGAGTCCTGGTAGCCCTGCGCGATCATGTTCTTCATCAGCACCACGTTGCTCTGCAGGTACTCGATGACCGGCGCCTTGTTCAGCTTGACGGTGCAACCAGCGGCCGAACGTTCGGCGCTGGCGTCGCTCAGCTCGAACGCCTGCTCGACCTTCAGATCGGGCAAGCCTTCGATCTCGAGGATGCGGCCGGAGAACACGTTCTTCTTGCCCTGCTTGGCGACGGTGAGAAGACCTTGCCGGATCGCGTAGTAGGGGATCGCGTGCACCAGGTCGCGCAGTGTGATGCCGGGCTGCATCGTGCCCTTGAAGCGCACCAGCACGCTCTCGGGCATGTCGAGCGGCATGACACCGGTGGCGGCGGCGAACGCCACCAGGCCTGAACCCGCCGGGAACGAAATGCCGATCGGGAACCGCGTGTGCGAGTCGGCGCCGGTGCCGCAGGTGTCGGGCAGCAGCAGGCGGTTGAGCCACGAGTGGATCACGCCATCGCCCACGCGCAGCGACACGCCGCCGCGGTTGCTCATGAACGCCGGCAGTTCGCGATGGGTCTTGATGTCCACCGGCTTCGGGTACGGCGCGGTGTGGCAGAAGCTCTGCATCACCAGGTCGGACGAGAAGCCCAGGCAAGCCAGGTCTTTGAGCTCGTCGCGTGTCATCGGGCCGGTGGTGTCCTGCGAGCCCACCGTGGTCATCTTGGGTTCGCAGTAGGTGCCGGGGCGCACGCCCTGGCCTTCGGGCAGACCGCAGGCGCGGCCCACCATCTTCTGCGCCACCGTGAAGCCCTTGCCGCTGTCCTTCGGGGCCTGCGGCAGGCGGAACACGGTCGACGCCTGCAGGCCAAGGAACTCGCGCGCCTTGGCGGTGAGCGAGCGGCCGATGATCAGGTTGATGCGGCCGCCGGCGCGCACTTCGTCGAACAGCACGTCGCTCTTGATCTTGAATTCGGCGACGACCGCGCCGTCTTTCATCAGCTTGCCGTCGTAGGGCAGGATGTCGACCACGTCGCCCATCTCGAGCTTGGAGATGTCGACCTCGATCGGCAAGGCCCCCGAGTCTTCTTGCGTGTTGAAGAAGATCGGCGCGATCTTGCCGCCCAGCGTCACGCCACCGAAACGTTTGTTCGGCACGAACGGAATGTCCTGCCCGGTGGCCCAGATCGCGCTGTTGGTCGCGCTCTTGCGCGAACTGCCGGTGCCCACCACGTCGCCGACGTAGGCCACGGTGTGGCCCTTTTTCTTCAGGTCTTCGATGAACTGGATCGGACCGCGCTTGCCGTCTTCCTCGGGCTTGAACGCCGCGCCGGCGCGCGTGTTCTTCAGCATCGCGAGGTAGTGCAGCGGGATGTCGGGCCGGCTCCACGCATCGGGCGCGGGCGACAGGTCGTCGGTGTTGGTTTCGCCCGGCACCTTAAAAACCACAACGGTGACCTTCTTGGCCACCTCGGGTCGCGAGGTGAACCACTCGGCATCGGCCCAGCTCTGGATCACCTGTTGCGCCCACGTGTTGCCGGCCTTGGCCTTGGCCGCCACGTCGTGGAAGTAGTCGAACATCAGCAGCGTCTTCTTCAACCCCGCGGCCGCGACCGCGGCGACGCCGGTGTCGTCGAGCAGGTCGATCAGCGGCTTGACGTTGTAGCCGCCCACCATCGTGCCGAGCCACTCGCGTCGCCTTGGCCTTCGAGATCAGCGCCACCGCGATGTCGCCGTGGGCCACCGCGGCCAGGAACGAGGCCTTCACCTTCGCGGCGTCGTCCACGCCCGGCGGCACACGATGCACCAGCAGGTCGAGCAGGAAGGCGCCTTCGCCGGCCGGCGGATTCTTGATCAGCTCGATCAGTTCGGCGGTCTGCTTGGCGTCGAGAGGCAGCGGGGGGATGCCGAGCGCAGCGCGTTCGGCGGCGTGTTGGCGATAGACAGTGAGCATCGTGCGGAACTCCGGTGCGTCAGGGGATGTCGGGTGCCGTGATTCTAAGTCTTATATAAGACTTGCGGCGCACCGGCGGTGACCGCTGTCGAGTTGCATCTGTCATGCGTGCACGCTGGCACGTGTGGCAGGCAACAAAAAACCCGCCAGGCGGCGGGTTCGCGGGTGCGGTCGTTCGCCATGCAGCGCGCGACAAGACGGACTGAGACCGTGCTCAGGTGTTGTCACGCATCCACTTGGCGGCCCATTCGTCGGAGCGACGCTGTTCGCGTGCACCGGAGGCCATGGTCCAGACGAGGGCGCCGGTGGCAAAGCCGAGCGGAATGATGGCGAGGAAGACGTTGATCATTTGGCTTGGGGAAGGGGTTGAGAAAGGGGCGCACCGACTCGATGCTGCAGTGCAGCATAACAGAGTGCGGGGCGCGTTTGCCCAGAGCGATGCGCTCGTTTGCGTGATGGCGCCCACGGAGTGGGACGAAACATGCGTGCGGTCCAAGCCGCCGCGCTTCAGGCGCAGACGGGCTCGAGCAGATCCGCGGTCTGGCTGTGTTCGAAGCCCAAGACGTTCTTCGCGCGCCAGGCGCTCAGCGACTTGCCTTCGTCGACGGCAGCGTCCCAGGCGACGAGTTCGGTGCTTTGCTTGCGCCCCGGCCGATCGGCCGAATGACGCTTCGACGACAGTGTCTTCAGGGAAGGGGACTGCTCGCATCGGGCGAGCACGGCGCTGGGATCGACCAGCGAAGAGAAGAAGTTTGCTGCGGACATGGTGGTTGGATCGACTGCGACGAAAAGCGCGCACTCTACGGTTACAAACGCCTCCCGCTTGGTATAGCCGACTCTAGCGTCCGGATATGGGCGCGACATATGTCGCACCTTCGCCGCAGTTTTTGCGTCCGGCGACGCGTGGCCAAGAAAAAGCCCCGCCGCAGCGGGGCTCGATGGGCGTCGCGTGGGCTCAGGCCTTCTGGCTCGGGTGCACGCAGTTGTCGACCATGCGCTGGCCGATCTTGCTGTTCATCAGCATCGACTTGTTGGCGATCTGCAGCCACATCATGCCGTTCTTCTTGTCCTCCAGGCGCACGGCGCCGGTGGTGGTGGTCTCAGGCGCCATCAGATACGACTTGCCCTTGTATTCGACGTTGAACCAGCCCTTCCGATTCGGCACCGCGGCGACGTTGACCGCTTGGTCGAACTCGCAACGCGATTGGCCGGTCAGCACGCGATCGGCGGTGTTGATTTGATCGGCCGACAGCGCGGCCGGTTGCTGGGCGGCCGGCTTCGCGGCCGGTTGCTGGGCAGCCGGCTTCGCGGCTTGCTTGGTCGGCTGCTTGGCTTTTTCGGTGGCCACTGCGCTCAGCGGCGCAGCGATCGACAACGCGGCAGCGATCGCGACGAAGGTCAGGCGTTTCATTCGATCTCTCCTTGAGGAAAATCTCAGTGCAGGAGGATTCTTTCCAGAGCCCTTCGCCCAAGGCGTTGCCAATTGATTCGGCGCGCGAATTCGCCCGTGTCACTTCTCACGGAAGTGGCATCCGACCCATCGCGCACAACAAGTGCGCATGCCGAGGCGTCATGCATGCGCTGCACGTTACGGTTTGCGTTCGGGCGCTGCTGCTGCGCCTTCGACCGCTCGCACGGCCGCGCGCTGCTCGGGGTGCAGGCAGTTGTCGACCATGCGCTGGCCGATCTTGCTGTTCATCAGCATCGACTTCGACGGGATCTGCAGCCACACGATGCCGGCCTTCTTGTCTTCGAGCCGCAGCGCACCGGTGGTGGTTTCCTCCGGCACCACGGTGTAGTTGACGTTCTTGAACTTCAACCGGAAGTGGCCCGGGCGATCGGCGATGCGATCGAGGTCCACCACTTGGTTGAACTCGCACGCCGCCTGCCCGGTGTGCACACGATCGGCGATCTGCAACTGCGCTTCGCTGACTCGCTGCACGGTCTCGGTGGCCAACGCCATGCCTTTGGCCTTGTCGGCCCGTTGCTGGGCGGCCGACGGCTTGGCCGGCTTAGAGGCCTTGGGCTTCTCATCGGCCGCATGCGCGATCGGCGCCGCGAGTCCCGCGCACAGGATGCTGAAGACGACGAGGTGTGCCGATGCGAGTTTCATGAATGTCTCCTCCACCAAGAATCAGGCCGCTGCCTAGCCGAACCAGGCCTGTTCGGCCTCGGCGGGCAGCGGCTGGCCGGTGCGGCGCGCGCGCTCGATCACCTGCCAGTAGTAGCGGTAGCTCGCGCGGTCGTGCAGCAGATCGCGGTGCCGGATCGGCGCCCACTGCGCGGCGATGCCGGCGTTGATGATCTCGATGGCTTCGTCGAGCTCGGCCACGGTGGGCGCGAACGTCTCGACGATCGGCTGCACTTGTGAAGGGTGGATGCTCCACATGCGCATGTAGCCGAACTCGTGCGCCGCGCGCTCCGCCGCCTGTTGGATCGCCTTGACATGCCTGAACTCGGTGACCACGCTGTGCGAAGGCACCTTGGCGGCGGCATGGCAGGCCGCGCTGATCTCGAGTTTTGCGCGCCGCACCAGCGGATGCTCGAACTGGCCGTGCAGCGTCATCGCGCTGGCCGGCACCGCGCCCTGGTGGGCCGACACAAAGTCCATCAAGCCGAACGACAGCGACTGCACGCGCGACAGCGCGGCGATCGCGAACACGTCGCGCAGCGCACCGTGCGTCTCGATCAGAAAGTGGATGGGCGGCCCCTGCGGCTGCTTGTGTTGCTTGGCAGCCGCGTCGATCGCCGCGATCGCGCGCTTCGCATCGGCGAGGTCCCGCGGCTTCGGCACCATCAGATACGGCAGCCGCGGGCCGGCGCGCGACACCAGCGTGTCGACGTCGTCGGCGAAAGCCGGATGGTCGGCCGGGTGCACGCGCGCGCCGACGCGGCCGAAGCGGTTCTCGCTCGACAGCAAAAGGTCGACCGCCATGCGCACGTGCTGCTTCTCGCCGCCCACCGGTGCGCCGTCTTCGCAGTCGAAGGTGACGTCGAACACCGGGCCCAGCTCGGCCTGCAGTTGCAGGCTCTTGACCATGCGCTCCTCGATCCCGCAATAGTGGTCGCACACCGGGATCTGCGGCGCGAGGTCGCCGTCGGCGAACAACACGTCGCGCGGATGGATAGCGGCCGCGCTCATCGTGATGCCTTCGAGGTTGTTCAGAGCAGGTGCTTCACGCCTTCCTGCTCTTCGAGCAGTTCCTTCAGCGTGAGGTTGATGCGCTCCCGGCTGAAATCGTCGATCGGCAGACCGTCGACGATCTTGTATTCGCCGCCCGCGGTGGTGACTGGGTAGCCGAACATCACCTCCTTGGGAATGCCGTACTCGCCGTTGGACGCCAGGCCCATCGTCACCCACTTGCCGTTGGTGCCGAGCGCCCAGTCGCGCATGTGGTCGATCGCTGCATTGGCCGCCGACGCCGCGGACGACAGGCCACGGGCCTCGATGATGGCGGCGCCGCGCTTGCCGACGGTGGGCAGGAACGTGTCCTTGTTCCACGCGGCGTCGTTGATCATGTCCTTCACCGATTGGCCATCGATGGTCGCGAAGCGGTAGTCGGCGTACATCGTCGGCGAGTGGTTGCCCCAGACGCACAGCTTCTCGATGGCCGACACCGGCTTGCCGGTCTTGGCGGCGATCTGCGACAGCGCGCGGTTGTGGTCCAGGCGCAGCATCGCGGTGAAGTTCTTCTTCGGCAGACTGGGCGCCGACTTCATCGCGATGTAGGCGTTGGTGTTGGCCGGGTTGCCGACCACCAGCACGCGCACGTCGCGGCTGGCCGCCTTGTCGAGCGCCTTGCCCTGCGCGGTGAAGATCTGCGCGTTGGCCGCCAGCAGATCCTTGCGTTCCATGCCCGGCCCACGCGGACGCGCGCCCACAAGCAGCGCGTAGTCGGTGTCCTTGAAGGCCTGGTTCGGGTCGCTGTGGGCCTGCATGCCGGCCAGCAGCGGGAATGCGCAGTCCTCGAGTTCCATCATGACGCCCTTGAGCGCCTTCTGCGCCTTCTCGTCCGGGATCTCCAGCAACTGCAGGATCACGGGTTGGTCCTTGCCCAGCATCTCGCCGGCGGCGATGCGGAACAACAGGGCATAGCCGATCTGACCGGCGGCGCCGGTGACGGCCACGCGAACGGGCTTCTTGCTCATGAGCGGGCTCCAGGGAAGGGGATGTCAGCTTGTGCGAGCGGCCGCGCGAGGCACGGCGCATCGCCGTCAAGTGTAGGTCACGTGGCTCGACGCCTGTGCTGCAATGGAGGGCATGAGCCCATCTCCAACGCGCACCAGCCGGGTGAGCCGCCAACGCGGCGACGCGGCGTTCAGCCCGTTGTACCGCCAGATCAAGGTGCTGATCACGCAGGACATGCAGTCCGGCGTGTGGAAGCCGGGCGAAGTGATCCCGAGCGAGTTCGAACTGGCCGAGCGCTTCAAGGTCAGCCAGGGCACCGTGCGCAAGGCGATCGACGAGCTGGCGGCGGACAACCTGGTCGTGCGCCGGCAGGGCAAGGGCACGTTCGTCGCTACGCACACCGAGCAGACCACGCGCTACCGCTTCCTGCGCCTGGCGGCCGACGATGGCAGCGGACGCAGCTTGGAGCGGCGTCTGCTCGAGTGCAGGCGCATGCGTGCCAGCGCCGAGGTCGCACGCCCGCTGGAGTTGAAGAGCGGCGACCCGGTGGTGTTCGTGCGGCGGCTGCTGCTCGACCAAGCGCGGCCGGTGGTGCTCGACGAGATCTGGCTGCCGGGCCGCCTGTTCAAGGACCTGAGCGCACAAAGCCTGGCCGACTACAAGGGTCCCATGTACGCCCTGTTCGAGGCCGCGTTCGGCGTGCAGATGCTGCGCGCCGAGGAGAAGATCCGCGCCGTCGCCGCCACGGCGGCGGCCGCGCAATGGCTCGCGGTGGATACCGGCGCGCCACTGCTGAGCGTGGAGCGACGCTCGCTCACCTATGGCGAGCGCCCGGTCGAGCTGCGGCGCGGCCTGTACCGCACCGACGCCCACCACTACCGCAACGAACTGAGCTGAGTGCCCGGTCGGCACGTTGTGTCACGTGTGTGGCGGCCGGTTTCTGCCGTTGAAATAAAATCAGCCGGCTTCAGTCGCCGAAGACACCAACAACACGCATGGCAGAACACCCCAAACCCCGTCCCGGTGAGAACATGCGGCTCGTCGACGCGCTGCAGTACAAGCTGCCGCCGGCGGGTTGGGTGTCGATCCTGCACCGCGTGAGCGGCGGCCTGATGTTCGTGCTGCTGCCGCTGATCGTGTGGCTGCTCGACGTCAGCCTGGGCAGCGAAGTCTCCTACGAGCGCTTCAGCAACGCCTTCATCGCCGGCATTGGCTTCGTGCCGGCGTTTTTGTTGAAGCTCATCGTGCTGGCGCTGATCTGGGCCTATCTGCATCACTTCATTGCCGGCGTGCGCCACCTGTGGATGGACGCCACGCACAGCGTCAGCAAGCAGCAGGGCCGCATCTCTGCCATCGTCACGCTGGCAGCAAGCGGCGTTTTGACCGTGCTGCTCGGCGCCAAGCTGTTCGGCCTGTACTGATATGAGCCTGTACTGATATGAAACTGCCCCCACGCTCGCTGCCGCTCGCTTCCGCCCAAGGGGCCGGTCAGTGGCTTCGGACGGCCGGGCGCCACTGACACCGCCATGGCCCAAAACTTCGGATCCAAACGTTTGGTGGTTGGCGCGCACTATGGCCTGCGTGACTGGCTGAGCCAGCGCGTCACGGCCGCGCTCATGGCGGTGTACACGCTGCTGCTGCTGGCGCAGCTGATCTTCGGCCCCAAGCTCGGCTACGAGCGCTGGTCGGCGATCTTCTCGCAGCAGTGGATGCGCTTTGCGACCTTCGTGGTCATCGTCTCGCTGGCCGTGCATGCCTGGGTCGGCATGCGCGACATCTGGATGGACTACATCAAGCCGGTCTGGCTGCGCCTGGCGCTGCAAGTGGCCACCCTCGTCTGGCTCGTCGGTTGCACCGGCTGGGCGCTGCAGGTCCTGTGGAGGCTTTGACGGCTTATGGCATCGATTCCCAGGCGCAAGTTTGACGTCGTCATCGTCGGGGCCGGTGGCTCCGGCATGCGCGCGTCGCTGCAGCTCGCGCGCGCGGGGCTCAACGTGGCGGTGTTGTCCAAGGTGTTCCCGACGCGCTCGCACACGGTGGCGGCGCAGGGCGGCATCGGGGCCAGCCTCGGCAACATGAGCGAGGACAACTGGCACTACCACTTCTACGACACTGTCAAGGGCAGCGACTGGCTGGGTGACCAGGACGCCATCGAGTTCATGTGCCGCGAAGCGCCGAAGGTGGTGTACGAGCTCGAGCACTTCGGCATGCCGTTCGACCGCAATGCCGACGGCACGATCTACCAGCGTCCGTTCGGCGGCCACACCGCCAACTACGGCGAGAAGCCGGTGCAGCGCGCCTGCGCCGCGGCCGACCGCACCGGCCACGCGATGCTGCACACGCTGTACCAGCAGAACGTGAAGGCGCGCACGCAGTTCTTCGTCGAGTGGATGGCGCTCGATCTGATCCGCGACGCCGAGGGCGACGTGCTCGGCGTGGTGGCGCTCGAAATGGAGACCGGCGAGGTGCACATCCTCGAAGGGCGCAGCACGCTGCTGGCCACCGGCGGTGCCGGCCGCATCTACGCCGCGTCGACCAACGCCTTCATCAACACCGGCGACGGCATGGGCATGGCGGTGCGCGCCGGGCTGCCGCTGGAGGACATGGAGTTCTGGCAGTTCCATCCCACCGCGGTGGCCGGCGTCGGCGTGCTGCTCACCGAGGGCTGCCGCGGCGAGGGCGCGATCCTGCGCAACGTCGACGGCGAGCGCTTCATGGAGCGTTATGCGCCGACGCTCAAAGACCTGGCGCCGCGCGACTTCGTGTCGCGCTGCATGGATCAGGAGATCAAGGAAGGGCGCGGCTGCGGTCCGAACAAGGACTACATCCACCTCGACATGACGCACATCGGCGTGAAAGACATCCTGAAGCGCCTGCCGTCGGTGTACGAGATCGGCCACAACTTCGCCAACGTCGACATCACCAAGGAGCCGATCCCGGTGGTGCCGACGATCCACTACCAGATGGGTGGCATCCCCACCAACATCCACGGCCAGGTGGTGGCGCCGAAGGGCGGCAACCCCAACAGCATCGTCAACGGCCTGTATGCGGTGGGCGAGTGCGCCTGCGTCAGCGTGCACGGCGCCAACCGCCTCGGCACCAATTCGCTGCTCGACCTGCTGGTGTTCGGCCGTGCCGCCGGCAACCACATCGTCGAGGCGCTGGCCAAGTCGCCCAAGGCGCACAAGGATCTGCCGGCCGACGCGACCGAGCAGCCGCTGGCGCGCCTGGCGCGCCTGGACGGCGCCACCGATGGCGAATATTCGCAGGACGTGGCCAACGACATCCGCGCCACGATGCAGCACCACGCCAGCGTGTTCCGCACCGAGGCGCTGCTCGACGAAGGCGTGAGCAAGATGGTGGAGTTGCGCCGGCGCGCGGAGGCGATCGGGCTGAAGGACAAGAGCCAGGTGTTCAACACCGCGCGCATCGAGGCGCTCGAGGTCGAGAACCTGATCGAGTGCGCCCAGGCCACCATCGTCTCCGCGGCGGCGCGCAAGGAGTGCCGTGGCGCGCACACCGTCAAGGAGTACGAGCGCCCGGCCGACGATCCGCAGCACCCGCTGGGGCGCAACGACACCGAGTGGATGAAGCACAGCCTGTGGTACAGCAAGGGCAGCCGGCTCGACTACAAGCCGGTGCAGCTCAAACCCCTGAGCGTGGACTCGATCCCGCCCAAGGTGAGGACCTTCTAGATGACAGCCGCCGCCCCTGAAGCCGTCGCCGCACCCCCGGCATCGGAAAGCACCTACCTGAACTCGCGCTTCGAGCGCGTGCCCAAGCTCAACAAGCGCACCTTTCAGATCTACCGCTACGACCCCGACCGCGACGAGCGGCCGCGCATGCAGACGATCGAGCTCGACCTCGACGGCTCCGAGCGCATGCTGCTCGACGCGCTGATCAGGTTGAAGTCGGTCGACCCGAGCTTCAGCTTCCGGCGCTCGTGCCGCGAAGGCGTGTGCGGGTCGGACGCGATGAACATCAACGGCAAGAACGGGCTGGCCTGTTTGACCAACCTGCGGCGGCTGCCAGACCCGATCGTGCTCAAGCCACTGCCCGGGCTGCCGGTGGTGCGCGACCTGATCGTCGACATGACGCTGTTCTTCAAGCAGTATCACTCGATCAAGCCGTACCTCGTCAACGACGAGGTGCCGCCCGAGAAAGAGCGACTGCAGTCGCCCGAGCAGCGCGACGAGCTCAACGGCTTGTATGAATGCATCCTGTGCGCGAGCTGCTCCACCAGCTGCCCGAGCTTCTGGTGGAACCCCGACAAGTTCGTCGGCCCGGCCGGCCTGCTGCAGGCCTACCGCTTCATCGCCGACAGTCGCGACCAGGCCACCGGCGAGCGGCTCGACAACCTCGAGGATCCGTACCGGCTGTTCCGCTGCCACAGCATCATGAATTGCGTCGATGTCTGCCCCAAGGGCCTCAACCCCACGGCGGCCATCGGCAAGATCAAAGAGCTGATGGTGCGCCGGGCGGTATGAACGAGCCCCCACGCTCACTGCGTTCGCTGCCCCCGGGGGCGTGCAGTCGGCTTGGGAGCGGCCCGGCGCCGACTGACCGCGCACGCCGCCCATGCTGCCCACGGAGCCCGCGCTAGACCCCGTCGCCTTCAACCGGCTCAAGTGGCGCTGCCGCCGCGGCCTGCTGGAGAACGACATCCTGATCGAACGCTTCTTCAACCGGCACGGCACTTGCATCACGCAGCGGCAGGCCGATGGCCTGCAAGCGTTGATGGACCTGCCCGACAACGATTTGCTCGACTTGCTGCTGGCGCGCAGCGAGCCGGCCGGCGATCTCGATCGCCCCGCCGTGCACGAGGTGCTGAAGCAGATGCGGCAGCCGGCGCCGCGCTTGGGACAGTAGAGTACGAACACGCCAACCAGGAACCGCCATGATGACCCCGTCCAACGTCAAAGCCACCCTGTCGTTCTCCGACGGCAGCCCCGCGATGGAGCTGCCGCTCTACAAAGGGACGATCGGCCCGGACGTGATCGACATCCGCAAGCTGTATGCGCAGACGGGCAAGTTCACCTACGACCCCGGCTTCTTGTCCACGGCGTCGTGCAACTCCGCCATCACCTACATCGACGGCGACAAGGGCGAGCTGCTCTACCGCGGCTACCCGATCGAGCAGCTGGCGGTGAAGTGCGATTTCCTCGACACCTGCTACCTGCTGCTGTACGGCGACCTGCCGAACCAGAATCAGCAACGGGAGTTCCACAAGCTCGTGACCAACCACACCATGGTCAACGAGCAGATGCAGTTCTTCCTGCGCGGCTTCCGCCGCGACGCACACCCGATGGCGGTGATGACCGGCCTGGTCGGCGCGCTGTCGGCCTTCTATCACGACAGCACCGACATCAACAACCCGCAGCACCGCGACATCTCGGCGATCCGGCTGATCGCCAAGATGCCCACGCTGGTGTCGATGGCCTACAAGTACGGCATCGGCCAGCCGTTCATCTACCCGAAGAATTCGCTGTCGTATTCGGCGAACTTCATGCGCATGATGTTCGCCACGCCGTGCGAGGAGTACGAGACCAACGACGTGCTGGTGCGCGCGATCGACCGCATCTTCATCCTGCACGCCGACCACGAGCAGAACGCGTCCACGTCCACCGTGAGGTTGTGCGGCAGTTCGGGCACCAATCCGTTCGCGGCGATCGCCGCCGGCGTGGCCTGCCTGTGGGGGCCGGCGCATGGCGGCGCCAATGAGGCGGCGCTCAACATGCTGGAGGACATCCAGCGCCAGGGCGGCGTCGAGAAGATCGGCGAGTTCATCCGCCAGGTCAAGGACAAGAATTCCAACGTCAAGCTGATGGGCTTCGGCCACCGCGTCTACAAGAACTACGACCCGCGCGCCAAGCTGATGCGCGAGACCTGCCACGAGGTGCTGGGTGCGCTCGGCCTGGGCAACGACCCGCTGTTCAAGCTGGCCATGGCGCTGGAGAAGATCGCGCTCGAAGACGAATACTTCGTGGCCCGCAAGCTGTACCCGAACGTCGACTTCTATTCCGGCATCGTGCAGCGCGCGATCGGCATCCCGGTGGGCCTGTTCACGGCCATCTTCGCCCTGGCACGCACGGTGGGCTGGATCGCACAGCTCAACGAGATGATCGGCGACCCGGAGTACAAGATCGGCCGCCCGCGCCAGCTCTACGCGGGCGCCGCGCGCCGCGACGTCAAGTCGATCGATCAGCGCCCCTGATCGCGTCAAGGGCAGGGCATCCGGCCTGTCGCCGGATGTCGCGGCTGACGCGGTGCGGCCACGCCGCGCGTAACTTTTTCGCTACGCAACCGACTCAAGCGCGGATGCGCGGGCGATCCCGCTTGGGGCCACTCGACGTTGGCCGCTATCCTGCGCACCGGTTTGCCTTGGGGCCTGGCCCGGAAAGGATGCGTCGCAGCGTGACAGGGGGCACATCACAGGGCGATTGGTCGGCAGCCAGCGAATCCACTCACCGCCAGGTGCGTATACAACCGCCGTGCTCCGCTCGATGCCACTGAATCGCCGTCAATTGCTGCTGTCGCTGCTGCCCGCGCCGTGGGTGGTGGATGCGTCGGCGCAAGCGTTCGACCATGGCTATGCGGCCTGGGATGGGCTGCTGAAGAAGCACGTGCGCTGGCTGCGCCGACCAAAAGCAAAGTCGTGTCGCCTATGCGGGCATGGCCGGCGACCGGACCGCGTTGAAGGCCGTCCTGTCCAATCTGTCGGCTGTGACGCCGTCTGCGTTCGGTGCCTTCACGCGGCCGCAGCAGATGGTGTTCCTGATCAACGCCTACAACGCGTTCACCATCGAGTTGGTGCTCACCGAGTACCCCAAGTTGAAGTCGATCAAGGACGTCAGCCTGTTCGGCTCGCCGTGGAAGAAGCCGTTCTTCACCCTGCTCGGCGAACAGCGCCACCTCGACTGGATCGAGCACGAGCAGTTGCGCCCCAAGTACAACGAGCCGCGCATCCACACCGCGATCGTCTGCGCCAGCATCGGCTGCCCGGCGCTGCGATCCGAGGCGTTCACCAGCGACAAGCTCGAAGAGCAACTCGAGGACGGCATGCGCCGCTTCCTCGGCGATGCCACGCGCAACCGCGCCAGTCCCGACAAGCTCGAAGTCAGCTCGATCTTCAAGTGGTTTCGCGAGGACTTCGAGAAGGGCCACCAAGGTTTCCAGAAGGTCGAAGACGTGTTTGCGCGTTATGCCCCGCTGCTGAGCAGCGATCCGGCGGTGCAGGCGCAGCTGAAGGCCCGCAAGCTCAAGCCGCAGTTCCTCGATTACGACTGGTCGCTCAACGACGCCGACCGCTGAGCCCCGCAGCCGACCACGACATAGGCCCACCGTGACCACCGATGCCCGCACGCTGATCCTGTTTGGCTACGACTGGGACGCCACCGCGTTCGCTCGACTGAAGCACGATTGGCCGGTCGACCACGCCGGCTTCGATCTGTTCACCTTTCCGAGCTACCTGCGCCTGGCCACGTTCGATCTGCAGCGTTTCGTCGACGACCTCGCCGTGCGCGCGCAACACCGCGGATGGCGCGCGGTGGTGTCGCACCACGAGCAGTTCGGCGCGCTCGGTGCCGCGTTGCTGGCCGAGCGCATGGGCTGGCCCGGCACGCCGGTGGCCGCCGTGCTCGCGTGCCAGCACAAGCTGTATGCGCGGCAGGTGTTGCAGCGCGTCGCACCCGAAGCCAACGTGCCGTTCGCGCCGCTCGACGCACGCTACGGCGACCCGATCCCGCACGGGCTGTGTTATCCGTCGTTCGCCAAGCCGGTGAAGGCGGCGTTCTCGGTGCTGGCGCGGCGTGTCGCGAACCGTCCGCAGTTGACCGCGCTCACGCGTTTCGGGCTGCTCGAACAGTGGATCATCCATCGGCTGGTCGAGCCGTTCGATGCGATCGCGCGCGCCCGCCTTGGCGACGTGCCGAGCGCGCACGGCATGCTGCTGGAGGAGCCGATCGACGCGCCGCAGTACAACCTCGATGGTTATGTCTTCAACGGTGAGGTGAGTGCGCTCGGCGTTTGCGATGCGGTGATGTACCCCGGCACCGGCGCATTCCAGCGCTTCGAGCGCCCGAGCCGGCTTGCCGATCGGGTGCAGGAACGCGCGCTCGACGTGGCCTCGCGTTTCCTCAAGGCCGTGGGCTTCAGCCACGGTTTCTTCAACATGGAGTTTTTCTACGACGCGGCGACCGATGCACTGAAGGTGATCGAGTTCAACCCACGCCTGGCTTCGCAGTTGGCCGATCTGTACCGGCGCGTCGACGGCATCGATGCCCACGCCGGTTCGATCGCGATGGCGCACGGCGAGCACCCGCAGCGCGCGATGCACTGCCGCCCGAGCGCTGGCGCGGCGGCCAGCTTCGTGTTCCGCAGCTTTGACACCACCACCGTGCCGAGCATGCCGGCGCGCAGCCGCCTGCGCTCGTTCTTCGATCGTTTTCCCGACGCCTGGCTGCAGGCCATGCCCAAGCAGGGGCGCGGCCTCGCGCGCGACTTCAAGTGGCTGGGCAGCCACCGTTATGGAGTGATGCACCTGGGCGGCGACGATGTGTTCGATCTGCACGATCGCTATCGCCGCGCCTGCATGATGCTCGGCTGGCCGGTGGCCGAGCCGCGCGAGGCGCACGCGCATTCGCCCACCATGCCGGTGGCACGGCGCCTGCGCAACATCGAGGGTGTGCCCGGCTGATCCGCGCCCCGGCGCCCCGCGCGCGCCGATAATCGAAGCCACCATGCGCCGCCGCCGCGCCATCATCTGCGCCGCGGCGGCCACCGTCGCCGGCTGCACCTTGTCGCCCGACGCCGACCACGATGGCGCCGATGCGCCGCGTGCGGCTCCGCTCGGACGCACGCCGCAGATCGCGTGGGTGTTCAGTTCCGGCGGCCCGCGCGGCTTCGTGCACGTGGGCGTGTTGAAGGCGCTCGACGAACTGGACCTGAAGCCCGATCTGATCGTCGGTGCATCGGTCGGTGCACTGGTGGGTTGCCTGCGCGCGTCGGGCATGCCGGGCGCCGAGATCGAAACGCTGGCACTCGACCTGCAGCCCACCCACATGGCGCGCCTGGCGATCTGGTCCGACCAGCGCTTCAGTGGGGCACCCGTGGCCGATCTCGTGCACCGCCATGCGCGCAAGCGACTGCTCGAGGACATGCCGGTGCCGATGGCCTGCGTGGCCACACGGCAGCGTGACCACTCGGTGGTGGCGTTCACCGCCGGCGACGCCGGCGTGGCGGTGCAGGCGTCGGCCGCGATCGAGGGCCAGTTCACGCCGGTGCGCATCCGGGGCGAGTCGCATGTCGACGCCGATTGGTTCGCGCCGCTGCCGGTGCGGCTGGCGCGCGCGCTGGGCGCGAAGCGGGTGCTGGCGGTGGACGCGTCGGCACACATCGAGCGCGCGCCGTCCGGCGCCGAACGGTACCGCGATGGCGATCTGCGCAAGCGCGCGCTGGTGCAACCCGACGCGCGGCTGGCCGACGTGCTGCTGCACCCGGACTTCGGATATTGGGTCAGCTTCTCGCGCGACTTCCGAGAGCGCGCGATCGGTGCCGGCTACCGCGCGACGATGGAGCAGGCCGCGCGCTTGCAGAAGCTGCACGCGCCGGCTGCCGCCTAGCGCGGCCGCGTCGGCTACTGCGCCGGCACGACCTGGGGCGCGCCGGGCATCACCGGCAAGGACTTGGCCGCCAGCTTGGCCTCCCACTCCTGCTGCAAGGCCTTGTCGCTCTTGTAGTGCGGCACGCGAAGGATCAGCCGCTTGTAGCGCGTGACGACCGCGTTGGAGCCCGACACCTCTTCGTTCCACAGCTGGTGCGCGAGCTGCAGGTTGCGCTCGGTGTCCATCTCGAAGTGGTCGCGCGACGACTGGCCGCCGAACACGTAGAGCTTGCCGCGGTAGATGCGCCAGGTGTTGGGGCCGCCGCCGGCACCCCACGGCACCGCATAGTTGATGCCGTTGGAGCAGAAGCCGCCGAACTGCGGCATGTACTTGTCGGGGTTCTTCTGGAACTCCGCCTTGTTGGCTTCGCTCGAGAAACGATAGGTCACGCCGAGATGATCGAGCTTGATGTTGGGGTCGCCCTTGACCGCGGCGTTCTGCGTGAAGTACGCGACCGCGTCGTAGCCCATCAGCATCAGCTTGTCGTCGGCGCCGTCACTGGTGGTACGGAACGGCCCGTTGTTGGGCGATGAATACCCTTGCGCATGGGCCCAGCCAGCGGACGCCAACAGACCCAGCAAGCACAACACGCGCAACAGCAGGACTCGCATCGCGGACCCCATCGGTTCCAAGACCCCGATCATTCCACGTCGCGCGCCAATCGCACGCCGCTGAACTGCCAGCGGGCATCAGTGGGAAAGAAGTTGCGGTAGCTGGCGCGGACGTGCGAACGCGGCGTGGCGCACGAGCCGCCGCGCAGCACGTATTGGTTGACCATGAACTTGCCGTTGTACTCGCCGACCGCGCCGTCCCAGGCCTTGAAGCCGGGGTAAGGCGCGTAGCTGCTCGAGGTCCATTCCCACACGTCGCCGAACATCTGCACCGGCGCAGCCGTGCCCACGCGTGCCACCGGCATCGGGTGCAGGGCCTGCGACTCGACGAAATTGCCGCCGGCGCAGGCCGTGGAAGGCAGGCCCTGCGCCGCGTGTTCCCACTCGAATTCGGTGGGCAGCCGCGCGCCGCGCCACGCGCTGCGCTGCGCTGCGGCCCAGCGTGCGAACGCATCGGCCTCGAAGTAGCTCACGTGGGTGATCGGCGTGTGCGGATCGATCGGCGCCAGCCCGTGCAACGTGAAGCTGAGCCACTGGCCGCGTTCGTCGCGCCGCCAGTACATCGGCGCGCGCACCTGTTGGCTGCGCACCCAATCCCAGCCCGCCGACAGCCACCAGCGCGGCTCGGTGTAGCCGCCGTCGGCGACGAACTCGGCCCATTCGCCATGCGTGACCAGCCGGTTGCCGAGCGCGTAGGGCCGCAGGTGCTGCCGGTGGCGCGGGCGTCTCGTTGTCGAACGCAAAGCCGGCGCCGTCGTGGCCGATCTCGACCAGCCCGCCGGACTGTTCGATCCAGGTCATCGGCAGCGGCGCCACCGGCGCGAGCGGCCACGATCCGCGGTACACCGGCGCCAGCGGGTTGCACGACAGCACGTGCTTGATGTCGGTGAGCAGCAGCTCCTGGTGCTGTTGCTCGTGTTGCAGGCCGAGTTCGACCAGCATGTCGATGGCCGGATCGTGCGCGTCGGCCAGCAGGCCGGCCACACGCTGGTCGACCTGGGCGCGATAGGCCTTGACCTCGGCCAGGCTGGGGCGCGACACCAGGCCCCGTTGCGCCCGCGGATGCTGCTCGCCGACCTGGTTGTAGTAGCTGTTGAACAGCACGCGAAACCGCGGATGGAAGGGCCTGAAGCCGCGCTCGTGGCGCTCGAGGATGAAGGTCTCGAAGAACCACGTCACGTGCGCGAGGTGCCACTTGGTCGGGCTCACGTCGGGCATCGACTGCACCTGTGCATCGGCCTCGCTCAGCGGCTCGGCCAGCGCAAGCGACTGTGCGCGCACCTGCGCATAGCGCTGGGCGAGCGCGCTCGGCTCGATCTGGGGATTGGGCAGTCGTTTCATGGTGGGTCCTGTCGCTTCAGCGGTCGCGCTTGACGCCACAGGCGATGTAGCCCATGCCGAATTGCGTCGTCCAGCGCTGCAACGATTGGCAATACGTTTCGATCCGGTCCCATGGATGCCAGAGATCACCGGGTTTGGCGTTGTAGGGCCGGTTCTTGAGCCACGTGTAGATGTTGAGCGGCCCGGTCCACCACGGGAAGTACTTGATGCCCGCAACGGCAATGCGCGCGCCCGGCTTCACCTGGCGCATCAGATTGGTCAGCGCCTCGTGCGAGCGCAGGATGTCGTGGGTGTAATTGAACAGCACCGCGTCGGCCGGCTCGGGCAGTCGCACGGTCTCTGCCGAGCGCACAAACGTGCCACACGTTGCGCCAGCGCTCACGGTCCACCCGAAGGGCCGCTTGCGCGAACATGTCGGGACTTTGCTCGAACGCGACCACACGGCCCGCCTCGCCGACGCCATCGCGCAGCAACGGATAACTCAAGCCCGTGCCCGCACCGACGTCGAGCACGACCTGCCCCGGTTGCAGCCGCAGCAGCGCGATGGTGCGCCGGCGCAGCGGCATCGTGTACTGCGCCGACTCGTCGTAGCTGGCGGCGCGCCGCTTGTAGCGCTCGATCGACAGCTCGTTGGGCGTCATGTCCGTGGCGCGCGGGGCATCATTTCAGCAAAAGATTCAAACCGGCGTGCGCGAGGCGGTGTGCAACCCGATCACGCCGATCACGATCAACCCGGCCGAGGCCAATTTCAGGGCGGTGGCCGGCTCCTTGAAATACAGGTAGCCGATGGCCGCCGTGAGCACCGTGCCCACGCCCGACCACACCGCATAAACCACACTCAATCCCAGGGTACGCGTCACCAGCGTGTTGAGCACGAATGAGATCGCGTAGAAAACGAATATGAGGATCGATGGGGTGAGGCGCGTGAAACTCTCGCTCAGGCGCATGCACGTCGTGCCTGCGACCTCGAACAGAATCGCCACGCTCAACACGCCCCAGGCCTGGCTGACTGTCAAGGTCTGCATCGTCGACGATCGGGCAGAGCGGCTGCCGTTTCATTTGTTTGCAGTGGGTGCGCATCCACCCGGCCACGAACGGCCGTACCAGTGGCTGTCGCGCGGCGCCCATTAAACCTTACCTATGGATTTCCCGCGCAAGGATCCGAGCACCCGATCGACATACTGACCCATGGCCTCGCCGCGATTCATCCAGCTCCATCATGAGGACAGCGCCGCGCTGCGCCACGAACTCGCGCAAGGCCTGCTGGCGCGCCCGGCCACCGTGTCGCCGAAGTTCCTCTACGACCCCCTCGGCTCGCGCTTGTTCGATGCCATCACCGAGCTGCCGGAGTACTACCCCACACGTACCGAGCGGGCGATTCTCGACGCGCATGCGGGTGCGATGGCGGCTCGCGTTGGCTGCGGCCGCACGCTGATCGACCTCGGCGCCGGCAGTTGCGAGAAGGCCGCGCGCCTGTTCTCTGTGATGCAGCCGGCGCGCTACGTGGCCGTGGACATTTCGGTCGACTACCTGCGGCAAGCCCTCGACAGCTTGCAGCGGCAACATCCGCGCATCGAGATGCTGGGCGTCGGCGCGGACTTCTCGGCCTCACTGCAGTTGCCGCCCGAAGCGGGCACTGGCGAACGTCTGGTGTTCTACCCCGGATCCAGCATCGGCAACTTCACGCCCGAGCAGGCGCTGCGCTTGCTGCGCCAGGTGCGTGCCGTGGCCGGGGCCGGCGGCGCGCTGCTGATCGGCGTGGACCTGGTGAAGGACAAGGCGGTGCTCGAGCTCGCCTACGACGACCCATTGCAGGTGACTGCGGCCTTCAACCTCAACCTGTTGCGCCGCCTCGACTCGCTGCTCGGCTGCGATGCGCGCATTGAAGACTTCGCGCACGTGGCATTGTTCAACGAAGGCGACAGCCGCATCGAGATGCACTTGCAGGCGCGCCGCGACGTGACGCTGCGCTGGCACGGCGGGGAGCGCCGCTTGGCCGAGGGTGAACGCATCCACACCGAGAACTCCTACAAGTACAGCGTCGAAGGATTCGACCGACTGCTGCACGAGGCTGGCTTCACGCGCACCACCTGTTGGACCGACCCGCAGCGCTGGTTCGCGGTGTTCCTCGCATCCTGAAGCCGTCGGCGCCGAAAGAACCGAGCGGCTATGCTCGCGCGGTTCGCTTGTGCATCGCAGGAGTCTTGCCATGGACACCACCACGCTGTTGACGTCGCGACGCGACCCGGCCGACGGCCGGCTCCACACGTCGAGCGCGCCGCCGTTGCAGCCGGGCTGGGCCCGGTTCGCCGTGCGTCGGGTGTCGATCACCACCAACAACGTGACCTACGCGTTGTTCGGCGAGCGCATGAGCTATTGGCAGTTCTTTCCCAGCTCGCAGGAAGGTTGGGGCGTGGTGCCGGTGTGGGGCTTTGCCGAGGTGGTCGAGAGCGCACAGCCGGACATTGCCATCGGCGCGCGCTACTTCGGCTATTGGCCGCTCGCCGAGACGGTGGACCTGCTGCCGACCAAGGTGTCGCCGAGCGGGTTCATCGATGGCGCCGCGCACCGCGCGCAATTGCCGTCGACCTACAACCGCTACGGCGCCGCGCCATCCAGCCAGGCGGCCCAGGATGAAGCGGCGTTGGCCATCATGCGGCCGCTGTTCGGTACCGCATTCCTGCTGACGGATTTCTTGCAGGAGAACGATTGGTTCGGCGCGCGCCAGCTGGTGCTGTCGAGTGCGTCGAGCAAGACGGCGTATGCCACTGCGTGGTGCGCGCGCGAGCTGCTGGTGAGCGGACAGGGGCCAACCGTGCGGCTGATCGGTTTGACCTCGCGTTCCAACGCCGATTTCGTGCGGCGGCTCGGTTTCTACGACCACGTGCTGGCCTATGACGAAATCGCGTCGATCGACGCCGCGTCGCCGACCGTGTTCGCCGATTTCTCTGGCAGCGCCGAGCAGCGCACCGCTTTGCACCACCACCTGGGAGACGCCTTGCGCCACAGCGCGGTGATCGGCGCCACGCAGTTCAGTGCCGGTGGGCGCGAGGCGCCGTTGCCGGGCGCCAAGCCGACGTTTTTCTTCGCGCCCGATCGGCGGCGCAAGCGGCTGGAGGACTGGGGTCCCGCGGTGCTGATGCAGCGCGTCGAAGACAGCCAGAGTCGCTTCCTCCAGCAAATGCAATCGGGAGCCACGCCGGGTCTGCGCATCGTGACGCACGGCGGCCTGGAGGCCGCCCGCACCGTGATGGCCGAGCTGGCGAGCGGCCGCATCGACCCCGCGGTGGGCCATGTGATCGACGTGTCGTGATCGCTGCCCGCACCGCACCGCGCGTGGCCATCGCCACTTGTCTGGTGCTGGCGCCGTTCTTGGTGCAGTGTGCGGCTGCGTCGGACGCGCAGGGGCAGAACGTGGCAGCAACCGGAGCATTCCAAGCCCAGGTCGAACAGGCGCTGCGCGACGCCGCGCAGCGCACGCAACTCGACGCGGCCCGATTGCGCGTGACGCTGGCCGAAGCCGTCACCTGGCCCGACGGTGCACTGGGCTGTCCCGAGCCGGGTCGGCAATACAGCCAGGCGCTGGTCTCGGGCTATCGCATCCGCATCGAAGCCGGCGCCAAGACGCTGGAGTACCACGGCAGCCTCAAGAGCCAGCCGTTTCTGTGCCCGGCCGAACGGATCCAGCCCCCTTCGGCATTGGGCCCACGCACCTGACGGTATTTGAAAAGAAGAACGGGTCCGGGCGTGTGCCCGGACCCGTGTGATGGAGCTCTGTTCAGCGCGTGTTCAAGGGTTCACGCGCACCAGGTTCGGCGCCGGCAGTGCCGGGTCGCCACCGTAGACCACCGAGCCCAAGCACTTGACACCCGCTACCAGGCCGTTGAACGCGAGGGCGATCGTGCCCGAGCCGCCGGTGGTGGCGCTGGCGGGCGTCGTCACCGTCATGTTGCCGCGGCCATGGCGCTCAGAACCCAGTTGAACAACGTGAAGCTGACTGGTGCGTTTGCTTTGGCGTCGCGAAGCCAACCATGATTCAGCAGAGCCCGAATCCATTTTGAAAGGCGCCGACTGCCATATGGGAGAAACGCCAAATGCTTGTTACAAGCGGGCGCCCCGGCGCGTCGTGCCGGTGACATCGCGCCCCAACACGCGACCCGCCGCACAGGCGTTGGGCACAGCGGCGCGGCTCACCCCATGGCCGCCTGCAACCCGCCCTGGAAGTGCGCGCGCATCAGCCGCGTGGCGAGCTTGCCGTCGTGCGCCTCGATGGCTTGCATGATCGCGCGGTGTTCGGCCAGCGACTCGGCGATCCGCCCTTGTTTGAACAGCGAGTGGTGCCGGTTCAGCTTCATCACCTTGCGCAGGTCGGCCACGATCTGCGTGCGCCAGCGGTTGCCGGCCACCTCGAGCAACTGGAAGTGAAACGCCTCGTTGGTGGCGAAGAAGGCGTCGCGCTGCCGCACCTGCTTCTCGAGTCGATCGTGCAGTGCGCGCAGCGAGGCGATCTCGGCATCGTCCGCGTGATCGGCCACCTCGCCGGCGGCATCACTTTCGAGCAGGGCGAGCAGACGATATACCTGCGACACGTCGTCGCGCGACATCTCGGTCACATAGGCGCCGCGCCGCACCTTCATCGTGACCAGGCCTTCGACGGCGAGCACCTTGAGCGCTTCGCGCAGCGGGGTGCGGCTGATACCCCATTCGGCCGCGAGCTTCAACTCGTCGATCCATGCGCCCGGCTCGAGCTCGCGCGCGAAGATCTTTTCGCGCAGGCGGTCGGCGACCTCCTGGTACAGCGCGCGCGGCGACAGCATGGCGGGCGCTCGCGGTGGGGTCGCGGCCGCGCCTTGCGACGCGGCACGCGCAGCAGGCACCGAAGCAGCGGTCGCGCTGCGCGCAGGGCGGGGGCGGGAGTCGGTCACACGCGGCTCGAGGTCGGGTTTGGTTCTGAATTCATAATTATGGATAATGGCGAATCTTAGGCTGCCGGTCGACCGGTGGCAAGCACCGCGCGATGATGCGCGGGCATTTGCGGGAGTCTTGATGTCGCAGTCCAGCGAGTTCCGTGCCGCCACGATCGAGCAGTGGCGACAAGCCGCGGCCAAGTCGTCGCCGGGCGGTCGCCTCGAGGGCCTGAACTGGGTCACGCCCGAAGGCATCACCGTCAAGCCGCTGTACACCGCAGCCGACGTGGCGGAGCTGCCGCACACCGATACGCTGCCCGGCTTCGAGCCTTTCATGCGCGGGCCGCAACCCACGATGTACGCGGTGCGGCCGTGGACGATCCGCCAGTACGCGGGCTTCTCCACCGCTGAAGAAAGCAACGCGTTCTACCGGCAGGCGCTGGCCGGCGGCGGACAGGGCGTGAGCGTGGCCTTCGATCTGGCCACGCACCGAGGCTACGACAGCGACCACCCGCGAGTGACCGGCGACGTCGGCAAGGCCGGCGTGGCGATCGACTCGGTCGAGGACATGAAGATCCTGTTCGACGGCATCCCGCTCGACCGGGTCAGCGTGTCGATGACGATGAACGGTGCGGTGCTGCCGGTGCTGGCGGGCTATGTGGTCGCGGCCGAAGAGCAAGGGGTGACGCAGGAGCAACTGAGCGGGACCATCCAGAACGACATCCTCAAGGAGTTCATGGTCCGCAACACCTACATCTATCCGCCCGAGCCGAGCATGCGCATCGTGGCCGACATCATCGAGTACACGGCGCGCCGGATGCCGAAGTTCAACTCGATCTCGATCTCGGGCTACCACATGCAGGAGGCCGGCGCGAACCAGGCGCTGGAGCTCGCGTTCACGCTGGCCGATGGCATGGAGTACGTGAAGGCTGGCGATCGGCCCGCGGGCTGGATGTCGACGAGTTCGCCGGGCGCCTGAGCTTCTTCTGGGCGATCGGCATGAACTTCTATCTCGAGATCGCCAAGATGCGCGCGGCGCGGCTGCTGTGGTGCCGCATCATGAAGGAGTTCGGCGCCAAGAACCCCAAGAGCCTGATGCTGCGCACGCACTGCCAGACCTCGGGATGGAGCCTGACCGAGCAGGATCCGTACAACAACGTCGTGCGCACCACCGTCGAGGCGATGGCGGCGGTGTTCGGCGGCACGCAGAGCCTGCACACCAACAGCTTCGACGAGGCGATCGCGCTGCCGAGCGAATTCAGCTCGCGCATCGCGCGCAATACCCAGGTGATCCTGCAGGAAGAGACGCACATCACGCAGGTGGTCGACCCGTGGGCCGGCTCGTACATGATGGAGTCGCTGACGCAGGCGATGGCCGACACCGCGTGGTCCATCATCGAAGAAGTGCAGGCGCAAGGCGGCATGACCAAGGCCGTGGGCTCCGGATGGGCCAAGCTCAAGATCGAGGCCAGCGCGGCCGAGAAGCAGGCGCGCATCGACTCGGGCCGCGACGTGATCGTGGGCGTCAACAAGTTCAAGCTCCACGAGCACGATGCGGTCGACATCCTGGAGGTCGACAACCACCGGGTGCGCGAACAGCAAGTCGCGCGATTGAAGACCATTCGCGCCACGCGCGACGCCACGACAGTGCGATCGGCGCTCGGCGCGCTCGCCGAATGCGCGCGCTCGGGCCAGGGCAACCTGCTGGCGCTGAGCATCGAGGCGATTCGCGCGCGCGCCACGGTGGGCGAGGTGAGCGATGCGCTCGAACAGGTGTTCGGGCGCCACCGCGCCGACATTCAGAAGGTGACTGGCGTGTACGCAAAAGCCTATGACTCGGCCGAGGGATGGGAGCAGCTCAAGGGCGAGATCGCCGCCTTCGCCAGGGAGCAGGGCCGGCGTCCGCGCGTGATGATCTCCAAGCTCGGCCAGGACGGCCACGACCGCGGCTCCAAGGTGGTGGCCACCGCATTCGCCGATCTCGGCTTCGACGTGGACATCGGCCCGCTGTTCCAGACGCCCGAAGAGTGCGCGCGCCAGGCGATCGAAAACGACGTGCACGCGGTGGGTGTGAGCACGCTCGCGGCGGGCCACAAGACCCTGGTTCCCGCGATCATCGCGGAGCTGAAGAAGCAGGGCGCCGACGACATCATCGTGTTCGTCGGCGGCGTGATCCCGCAGCAGGACTACGACTTCCTCTACGCGGCCGGTGTCAAGGGCATCTATGGCCCCGGCACGCCGATCCCGGTGAGCGCGAAAGACGTGCTCGAGCAGATCCGCGCGTCGCTGAAAAACTAGACCGTTCGGCACGCCATGCTCAGCCCGGAGGACCAGGCCCTGCTCGACGGTGTGCTGCACGCGAAGGGCGAGGCACAGCGACGCGCGATCGCCAAGACGATCACCTTGCTGGAGAGCACGCGCATCGATCACCGCACAAGGGCCGAAGCACTGCTCAATGCGTTGCTGCCGCACAGCGGCAAGTCATTCCGTCTCGGCATCTCGGGTGTGCCCGGCGTCGGCAAAAGCACCTTCATCGAAGCCTTGGGTTTGCACCTGATCCAGCAAAAGCATCGTGTGGCGGTGCTGACAGTGGACCCGTCGTCGAGCGTGTCGGGCGGTTCGATTCTCGGCGACAAGACGCGCATGGAGCGCCTGTCGGTCGAAGCGAACGCGTTCATCCGCCCCAGCCCGACCAGCGGCACGCTCGGTGGCGTGACCGCGCACACGCGCGAGGCGATGCTCGTGCTCGAAGCGGCCGGGCACGACGTGGTGATCGTCGAGACGGTCGGCGTCGGGCAAAGCGAGACCGCGGTGGCCGGCATGACCGACTGTTTTGCGTTGCTGCAGTTGCCCAACGCCGGCGACGACCTGCAGGCGATCAAGCGCGGCGTGATGGAGCTCGCCGACCTGGTGGCGATCAACAAGGCCGACCTCGATGAGGCGGCCGCGACTCGCGCACAGGCTCAGATCACGTCGTCGCTGCGCCTGATGCAGCAGCGCATGTTGACGCCCGCGCAGCAGGCGCTGCACTGGATGCCGCGCGTGCTGAAGCTGAGCGCCGTGACCGGCGCCGGCGTGGCGGAGTTCTGGCGGGCGGTGCACGAACTGCGCGTGCTGCGACAGACCAGTGGCCGCCTCGCCGAACGGCGCCGCGAACAGGACGAAGCCTGGATGTGGGAGCGCATCGATGCGCTGCTGCACCAGCGCTTTCGCGACCATGCCGGCGTGGCCGCTGCGCTGCCCGCGCTCACCATCGACGTGCGCGCCGGCCGGGTGGCCGCCTCGGTGGCGGCGCGCCGGCTGATCGATCTGCTGAACTGACGGTATTCGAGAATCCCGAGGAGACCGAGCGCATGCACGACATCATCGAACAGCTCGAGAACAAGCGCGACGCCGCGCGCCTCGGCGGCGGACGCAAGCGCATCGACGCGCAGCACGCCAAGGGCAAGCTCACGGCGCGCGAGCGCCTCGACCTGCTGCTCGACGAGGGCACGTTCGAAGAGTGGGACATGTTCGTCGAACACCGCTGCGCCGATTTCGGCATGGCTGAGCAAAAGGTGCCGGGCGACGGCGTGGTCACCGGCTACGGCATGATCAACGGCCGCCTGGTGTTCGTGTTCAGCCAGGATTTCACCGTGTTCGGCGGCGCGCTGTCCGAAGCGCACGCCGAGAAGATCTGCAAGGTGATGGACCAGGCGATGAAGGTCGGCGCGCCGGTGATCGGCCTCAACGATTCGGGCGGCGCGCGCATCCAGGAAGGCGTGGCGTCGCTCGGCGGCTATGCCGAGGTGTTCCAGCGCAACGTGATGGCCTCGGGCGTGATCCCGCAGATCAGCCTGATCATGGGGCCGTGCGCCGGCGGCGCCGTCTATTCGCCGGCGATGACCGACTTCATCTTCATGGTGCGCGACAGCTCCTACATGTTCGTCACCGGCCCCGAGGTGGTGAAGACGGTCACCCACGAGGAGGTCACCGCCGAGGAACTCGGCGGCGCCGGCACGCACACCACACAAAGCGGCGTGGCCGACCTGGCGTTCGACAACGACGTCGAGGCGCTGCTGATGCTCAGGCGCTTTTTCAACTACCTGCCGCTGAACAACCGCGACGGCGTGCCGCTGCGTCCGAGCGGCGACCCGCCCGAGCGGCTCGACCATTCGCTGGACACGCTGGTGCCCGACAGCCCGAACAAGGCCTACGACATGAAGGAGATGATCCTGAAGGTCGTGGACGACGGCGACTTCTTCGAGCTGCAGGCCGACTATGCGAAGAACATCGTCGTCGGCTTCGGCCGCATGGCGGGGCAGAGCGTGGGCATCGTCGCCAACAACCCGCAGGTGCTGGCCGGCTGCCTCGACATCAAGAGCAGCACCAAGGCGGCGCGCTTCGTGCGCTTCTGCGATGCGTTCAACATCCCGGTGATCACCTTCGTCGACGTGCCGGGCTTCATGCCGGGCACGAGCCAGGAGTACGGCGGCATCATCAAGCACGGCGCCAAGCTGCTCTACGCGTACGCCGAGTGCACGGTGCCCAAGGTCACGGTGATCACGCGCAAGGCGTATGGCGGCGCCTACGACGTGATGAGCTCCAAGCACCTGCGCGGCGACGTGAACTTCGCGTGGCCCAACGCCGAGATCGCGGTGATGGGCGCCAAGGGTGCGGTCGAGATCATCTTCCGCGAGGACAAGGGTGACCCGGCCAAGCTCGCCGCGCGCGAGGCGGAGTACAAGGCGCGCTTCGCCAACCCGTTCGTCGCCGGCGCGCGCGGCTACATCGACGACGTGATCCAGCCGCATGAAACGCGGCGGCGCATCTGCCGCTCGCTGGCGATGCTGAAGGACAAGAAGCTGGAGAACCCGTGGCGCAAGCACGGCAACATCCCGTTGTGAGTGCACGCATGTTCACGAAGATCCTGATCGCCAACCGCGGCGAGATTGCCTGCCGGGTCATCAAGACCGCGAAGAAGATGGGCATCGCCACGGTCGCGGTGTATTCCGAGGCCGACCGCGACGCGATGCACGTGGATCTGGCCGATGAAGCGATCCTGATCGGTCCGGCGCCGTCGCGCGAGAGTTACCTGGTGGCCGACAAGATCATCGACGCCGCCAAGAAGACGGGCGCGCAGGCCATTCACCCCGGCTACGGTTTCCTCAGCGAGAACGAAGACTTCGCGCGCCGCGTCGAGGAGCAGGGCCTGGTGTTCATCGGCCCCAAGCACCACAGCATCGCGGCGATGGGCGACAAGATCGCGTCCAAGAAGCTGGCGCAGCAGGCCAAGGTCAACACCATCCCGGGCTACAACGACGTGATCGAGTCGCCCGAAGCGGCGGTGAAGATCGCCAGGGACATCGGCTATCCGGTGATGATCAAGGCCAGCGCGGGCGGCGGCGGCAAGGGCCTGCGCGTGGCGCACAACGACGCCGAGGCGTTCGACGGCTTCAGCTCCTGCCGCAACGAGGCGAAGGCGAGCTTCGGCGACGACCGCGTGTTCATCGAGAAGTTCGTCGAGAGCCCGCGCCACATCGAGATCCAGGTGATGGGTGACGCGCACGGCAACGTCATCTACCTCAACGAGCGCGAGTGCTCGATCCAGCGCCGCCACCAGAAGGTGATCGAGGAGGCGCCGTCGCCGTTCATCAGCGAGGCCACGCGCAAGGCGATGGGCGAGCAGGCGGTCGCGCTGGCCAAGGCGGTGAACTACCAAAGCGCCGGCACCGTGGAGTTCGTGGTCGGCAAGGACCAGAGCTTCTACTTTCTCGAGATGAACACGCGGCTGCAGGTCGAGCACCCGGTCACCGAGTGCATCACCGGGCTCGACCTCGTCGAGTTGATGATCCGCGTCGCGGCGGGCGAGAAACTGCCGCTGAAGCAAGCCGACGTGCAGCGCAACGGCTGGGCCATCGAGTGCCGAATCAACGCCGAGGATCCGCAGCGCAACTTCCTGCCCTCGACCGGCCGGCTGTCGCGTTACCTGCCGCCGCGCACCACGATGCAGGCGGCAGCGGCCATGCCCAAGGAGGGCGGCGTGCGGGTGGACACCGGGGTCTACGAAGGCGGCGAGATCCCGATGTACTACGACTCGATGATCGCCAAGCTGATCGTGCACGGCAGCGACCGCGCCCAGGCGATCGCGCGCATGCGCGAAGCGCTCAACGGCTTCGTGATCCGCGGCATCTCCAGCAACATCGCATTCCAGTCGGCGCTGCTGGCGCACCCGAAGTTCGCGGCCGGCGACTTCAACACCGGCTTCATCGCCGAGCACTTCGCGCATGGCTTTCGCATGTCCGACGTGCCGCACAGCGACCCGCTGTTCCTGGTGGCGATGGCGGCGTTCGTGCGGCGCAAGGCGCGCGAGCGCTCGGCCGGCATCAGCGGCCAGCTCGCGGGTCACGGCGTGAAGAACCGCCCGACCTGGTGGTGGTGGTGATCAAGCCCGACGGTGCACACGAGCACCACGCGGTGCGCGTCGAAGACTTCGATCCGGTCGCAGCCAAGGCGGACGTGGTGATCGAGGAATCCGCCCCCGTCGCTCGGCAAGCCGAGCCGTCCCCCAAGGGGGAACTCCGGCCTTGGGGCGGCCCGGCGGCCGGCGCCATTTCGCGATCCAGAGCCCGACGCAGCTTGGCGACATCCTGGTCAATGGCACCTGCAACGGCAAGCCATTCACCGCGCAGATCGAACGCGGCAGCGCCAAGCACCCGTTGGGCATCCGCGTCACCCACAACGGTCTGCAGATCGAAGCGTTGGTGCTGTTGCCGCGCGCGGCGGAGCTGCTGAAGCTGATGCCGCACAAGGCAGCGCCCGACCTCAGCAAGTTCCTGCTGTCGCCGATGCCGGGTTTGCTGGTCGACGTGGCGGTGCAGCCGGGCCAGAAGGTGATGGCCGGAGAGCGGCTCGCGGTGATCGAAGCGATGAAGATGGAGAACATCCTCACGGCCACGCAAGACGGCGAGGTGCGCGAGGTGCTGGCCAAACGCGGCGAGAGCCTGACGGTCGACCAACCGATCCTGGCATTCGTCTGATTGCTCTCGACCATGGACAAGCCGTTTCGCATCCTCGGTCTGCAGCAGGTCGCCATCGGAGGCCTGGACAAGCAGCGCCTGCGGGCGCTGTGGGTCGACATGCTGGGCCTCAGCGTGAAGGGCAACTTCGTCAGCGAGCGCGAGAACGTCGACGAAGACATCTGCGCGATCGGGTCCGGTGTGAACGAGGTCGAGGTCGATCTGATGCAGCCGCTCGACCCGGACAAGAAGCCCGCCGTGCACGCCACGCCGCTGAACCATGTGGGTCTGTGGGTCGATGATTTGCCGAAGGCCGTGGCGTGGATGACGGCGCACGGCGTGCGCTTTGCGCCCGGTGGCATCCGCAAGGGAGCGGCGGGACACGACATCTGCTTCATCCACCCGAAGGGCAACGACGAGTTCCCGATCGGCGGCGAAGGGGTGCTGATCGAGTTGGTGCAGGCGCCGCCCGATGTCGTGCAGGCGCTGAGTCGCAACCACTTGTAGCGAAGCGCGCGTTTGCGCACGTTGTTTGCCGGCAAGGCGGGTCGCCCGTGGATCGGGCATGCCATCGATCGCCATGCCATCTCCTGTCTCACTCCATCGAACATTGCGTTGCTGGCTGGCGTCGGCCTGCCTGCCGCTGATCTCGAGCCTCGCGTGGGCCGACCTCGCGCCGCCGCCCAAGGACGGCTTGTGGCGCGGCATCGCAGGCGCCGCGCTGTCGGCCACCTCGGGCAACAGCGAGACCTCGTCGGCCCTGCTCAACGCCGATGGCGCGCGCGCGAGCGATCACGACAAGATCTCGCTCGGCGCCAACTTCAACCAGGCACGCGGCACCAACGATGCGGGCGAGCGCACGACCACGGCCGACAAGGCGAGCGCCTTCGGACAGTACGACCGTGACTTCGCGCCGCGCTGGTTCGGCTTCGGGCGGCTGTCGTTCGATCGCGACGCGTTGATCGACCTGTCGTCGCGCACCACGCTGTCGGGCGGCGTGGGCTTTCGCGTGATCGACGACGCCCACCAACTCCTTCACGCTGCTGGGCGGCATCGGCCACACCACCGAGCGCTACAGCAGCACCCAGACGATCACCAACGAAACCGACACGCGCTTTCACCGCCTGAGTGCGTTTCTGGCGGAGGAATCGGCGCACAAACTGACGGAGAGCACGTCGTTCAAGCAACGTTTGGAGTCCAACCCCGCGCTCGACGGCAGTGGCGCGGTGCTGTGGAAGTTCAACGCCAACCTCGACGTGGCGATCAACTCGTCGCTGAGCCTGAGTGTGGGCGTGATCGACACCTACAACACCGAACCCCCGGAAGGCGCGGTCAAGAACGACGTCACCTTGTTCACCGGCATCAACGTCAAGTTCGGCGGGCCGTGAGGGCTACTGGATCCGGGAGCCTTCGCGCATCGCGAAGGCTCGGTTCACAATTGCCGCATCGACACTCCGTGCCCGCGAGCGAAGATGAAGCCCGCGCGCACCTGCCACGATGCGCTTCGACCTCGTCACGCTCAACCTCGTGCTTGCCATTGCCGACACCCGCAGCATCACCCGCGGCGCCGAACGCGAGAGCCTGGCGTTGGCCGCTGCCAGCAAGCGGCTGTCCGATCTGGAGTCGCGCCTCGGCGTGAGCCTGTTTCGAGCGCCGCGCGCGCGGCGTCGAGCCCACCGAGGCCGGGCGCGCGCTGCTGCGCCACATCCGCACGCTGCATGCCTCGCTGCATGCGTTGGAGAGCGAGGTGGCCGAGTTCTCCCGCGGCATCAAGGGCCACCTGCGCGTGGCGGCGAACGCCAGCGCGATCGCCGAACACCTGCCGGCCGACCTGGCGGCGTTCGCCAAGGCCAACCCCGGCATCCGCATCAGCCTGGAGGAGATGACCAGCGTCGACGTGCAAAGCGCCGTGGTCGAAGGGCGCGCCGACGCCGGCATTTTCGTCGCACCGGTCCGCGAGACCGGGCTCGATTGCCGGGCTTATCGCGAGGGCACGCTGGCGATCCTGGTGCCGCGCGGGCATGCGCTGGCGCGCCGCAGCGGCCACGGCTTCGATGCGCTGCTGGATCACGACATCGTCGGCCTGCACGCCGGCGCCGCGGCCCAGGAGCAGATGCGCGAACGGGCCCAGGCGCTCGGCCGCACGCTGAACGCGCGCATGCAGGTGCACGGCTTCGACGCCATCGCGCAGCTGGTCGAGGCCGGCTTGGGCGTGGCGGTGTTGCCCGCTGCGGTGGCGCATCGCTTTGCGAAGGTGTTTCGCGTGTTGCCGCTGAAGCTCAATGAAGACTGGGCGCAGCGCCACTACCTGCTGGCGGTGCGCCGCCAGGAGGTGATGCCGCCGTCGCTGCAGCGTTTCGTCGTGGCGCTGGCTGCTGCGCCGAGCCCAGGTCCGAAAGCCGCCGTCGCGCGCACGCTCAGCCGCCTGAGCGCGACGGGCGCGTTTCGGTTCACACTTCCACATCACGCATCCGAGGCCGACAACCATGACCGCCCGCACGCTGTACGACAAAGTCTGGGACGACCACGTCGTTCACACCGAGGAAGACGGCACCACCGTCCTCTACATCGACCGACACCTGGTGCACGAGGTGACCAGCCCGCAGGCCTACGAGGGCTTGCGCCTGGCCGGTCGCAAGGTGTGGCGCGTGAGTTCGGTGGTGGCCACGGCCGACCACAACACGCCCACCACCGGCTGGGAGCGCGGCTACGACGGCATCGCCGACCCCACCAGCAAGCTGCAGGTCGTGACGCTCGACGCCAACATCAAGGCGCACGGCGCAGCGGCGTACTTTCCGTTCCTCGACAAGCGCCAGGGCATCGTGCACGTGATCGGGCCGGAGAACGGCGCCACGCTGCCCGGCATGACGGTGGTGTGCGGCGACTCGCACACCAGCACGCACGGCGCATTCGGCGCGCTGGCCTTCGGCATCGGCACCAGCGAGGTCGAGCACGTGCTGGCCACGCAGACGCTGCTGGCCAAGAAGATGAAGAACCTGCTGATCAAGGTCGATGGCACGTTGCCCAAGGGCTGCAGCGCCAAGGACATCGTGCTGGCCATCATCGGCCGCATCGGCACCGCCGGCGGCACCGGCTCGACCATCGAGTTCGGCGGCGCGGCGATCCGCGCGCTGTCGATGGAAGGGCGCATGACGGTGTGCAACATGGCCATCGAGGCCGGCGCGCGCGCCGGCATGGTCGGTGTCGACGACACGACGATCAATTACGTGAAGGGGCGTCTGCTGGCGCCGCGTGCTGTCGAGTGGGAGCAGGCGGTGGCGCACTGGCGCACGCTGCACAGCGACCCGGACGCGCGCTTCGACAAGGTGGTCGAGCTCGATGCGTCGCAGATCCGGCCGCAGGTCACCTGGGGCACGTCGCCCGAGATGGTGCTGTCGATCGAGGACCGCGTGCCCGATCCCGATCGGGAGAAAGACGCGACCAAGCGCGATGCGATCGAGCGCGCGCTGGTTTACATGGGCCTCACGCCGAACAAGCCGCTGGCCGACATCGGCATCGACAAGGTGTTCATCGGCTCGTGCACCAACAGCCGCATCGAAGACCTGCGCGAAGCCGCGGCCATCGTGCGCCGCATCGGCCAGCGCGTGGCGCCGAGCGTGAAGCTGGCGATGGTGGTGCCGGGCTCGGGCCTGGTGAAGGCGCAAGCCGAGAAGGAAGGCCTGCACGAGATCTTTCTGGCGGCCGGATTCGAATGGCGTGAGCCGGGCTGCTCGATGTGCCTGGCGATGAACGCCGACCGCCTCGAGCCCGGCGAGCGCTGCGCCTCCACCAGCAACCGCAACTTCGAAGGGCGGCAGGGTGCCGGCGGCCGCACCCACCTGGTGAGCCCGGCGATGGCCGCCGCCGCGGCGCTGAACGGCCACTTCGTCGACGTGCGGCGTTTCGCCTGAACCAAGGAGCACACGATGCAAGCCTTCACCGTGCACAAGGGAATCGTGGCGCCGATGGACCGCGCCAACGTCGACACCGACGCCATCATCCCGAAGCAGTTCTTGAAGTCGATCGCGCGTTCGGGCTTCGGCCAGAACCTGTTCGATGCCTGGCGCTTTCTCGATGCGGGTGAGCCGGGACAGGATCCGGCCACCCGCAGGCCCAACCCGGATTTCGTGTTGAACCAGCCGCGGTATCAATCAGGGCCCTCTGGTGGCCCGGGCGCGTCGATCCTGCTGGCGCGCGAGAACTTCGGCTGCGGTTCGAGCCGCGAACACGCGCCGTGGGCGCTCGAGCAATACGGCTTTCGCGCACTGATCGCACCCAGCTATGCCGACATCTTCTTCAACAACTGCTTCAAGAACGGCGTGCTGCCGATCCAGCTGCCAGCCGACCAGGTGGCACGCCTGTTCGACGAAGTGGCAGGCTTCGTCGGCTACCAGCTCACCATCGACCTGCCGCGCCAGGTGATCGTCAAGCCCGATGGCAGCGAGATTGCGTTCGACGTGCAGCCGTTTCGCAAGTACTGCCTGGTCAACGGCTTCGACGACATCGGTCTCACGCTGCGCCATGCCGACAAGATCCGCGCCTTCGAGGCCGAGCGCCTGGCGCGCCAGCCGTGGTTGGCCAACCGGCCCGCCTGATCGAACCCCATTGCCCACGAGACATCATGAAGATCGCAGTCCTGCCCGGTGACGGCATCGGCCAAGAAATCGTCGTGCAAGCGGTGCGCGTGTTGCGCGCACTGGAGCTGAAGGTCGAGCTCGAAGAGGCGCTGGTGGGGGGTGCTGCCTACGAGGCGCACGGCCATCCGTTGCCGGACTCGACGCTCAACCTCGCCAAGGCGGCCGACGCGGTGCTGTTCGGTGCGGTCGGCGACTGGAAGTACGACCAGCTCGAGCGGCAGTTCAGGCCCGAGCAGGCCATTCTCGGCCTGCGCAAGCACCTGGGCCTGTTCGCCAACTTCCGTCCGGCCATCTGCTACGAGCAGCTCACGCACGCGTCGAGCCTGAAGCCCGAGCTGGTGTCGGGGCTCGACATCCTGATCATCCGCGAGCTCACCGGCGACATCTACTTCGGCCAGCCGCGCGGCCGTCGCAAGGCGGTGGACGGCCACTTTCCCGGCGCCGACGAGGCGTTCGACACCATGCGCTACACGCGCCCGGAGATCGAGCGCATCGCGCGCGTGGCCTTCGAGGCGGCCCGCAAGCGGCGCGGCAAGGTGACCAGCGTCGACAAGGCCAACGTGCTCGAGACCTTCCAGTTCTGGAAGGACGTGGTCACCGAGGTGCACAAGGACTACCCCGACGTGGCGCTGGACCACATGTACGTGGACAACGCCGCGATGCAGTTGGTCAAGGCGCCCAAGAGCTTCGACGTGATCGTCACCGGCAACATGTTCGGCGACATCCTGTCCGACGAGGCGGCGATGCTCACCGGCTCGATCGGCATGCTGCCGTCGGCTTCCCTTGATTCACGCCAAAAAGGTCTCTACGAACCGAGCCATGGCAGCGCCCCCGACATCGCCGGCAAGAATCTGGCCAATCCTCTGGCTACAATCTTGTCCATGGCCATGATGCTGCGCTTCACACTCAACCAGCCCGAGTCGGCTGACCGGGTGGAATCCGCTGTGCGCCACGTGCTGCAGCAAGGTCTGCGCACGGCCGACATCTGGTCCGATGGCACGCGCAAGGTGGGCACGCGCGAGATGGGCGATGCCGTTGTCGCCGCCATCACCAAAACGACGACCAAGAAGAGCTAGCGCTCTCGGTTCGTCTCGCCCGCGATTCCTGCACCGGCGAACGAGCCGGGCGGCACGGAATTCACTGCAACGAAAGGGCGACAGTCATGGCACTCGTAGGAATCGTCGGATGGCGCGGCATGGTGGGCTCCGTGCTGATGGAGCGCATGCAGCAGGAGAACGACTTCGCGCTGTTCGAGCCGCTGTTCTTCTCGACCAGCAACGCCGGCGGTGCCGCGCCGGCGCAGGCCAAGAACGAAAGCAAGCTGGTCGACGCCAGCGACCTGAAGGCGCTCGCCCGCTGCGACATCGTCGTTACCGCGCAGGGCGGCGACTACACCAACGAGGTGTTCCCCAAGCTGCGCGCGGCCGGTTGGAAGGGCCACTGGATCGACGCCGCCTCGGCGCTGCGCATGAAGGACGACGCGATCATCATCCTCGACCCGGTGAACATGCCGGTGATCAAGAATGCGCTGGTCAAGGGCAACAAGAACTGGATCGGCGGCAACTGCACCGTGAGTTGCATGCTGATGGGCGTGGGGGCGCTGTTCAAGGCCGGCATCGTCGAGTGGATGAGCACGATGACCTACCAGGCCGCATCGGGCGGCGGCGCGCAGCACATGCGCGAGATGCTGGTGCAGTACGGCACGTTGAACACCGAGGTCAGGGCATTGCTCGACAACCCGGCGAGCGCGATCCTCGAGATCGATCGCAAGGTGTCGGCTCGCCAGCGGTCGATGGCCGGCGCCGAGACCGAGCATGTCGGCGTGCCCCTCGGCGGCTCGCTGATCCCGTGGATCGACAAGGACATGGGCAACGGCCAGAGCCGCGAAGAGTGGAAGGGCATGGCCGAGACCAACAAGATCCTCGGCCGCGGCCCGGGCTTCGACGCCCCGGCGGTGCCGGTCGACGGCGTGTGCGTGCGGGTCGGCTCGATGCGCTGCCACAGCCAGGCGCTGCACTTCAAGCTCACGCGCGACGTGCCTGTGGCCGACATCGAAGCGATGATCGCGGCCGACAACCCGTGGGCCAAGGTCGTTCCCAACGAGCGCGATGCGACGATGCAGCGCCTCACGCCGGTGGCGGTGACCGGCACGATGGACATTCCCGTTGGCCGCATCCGCAAGCTGGCCATGGGGCCGCAGCACGTGGCAGCGTTCACCATTGGCGATCAGTTGCTGTGGGGCGCGGCGGAGCCGCTTCGTAGAATGCTCAGGCTGCTGTTGGAAGCCTGACGATCGGACGCATGAGACGCGCGTTGTCCAACGGCAACAAATGGCGACAGGACGGCAACCGCGGGAGATTTGACACAAACGTCAGCTTTTGCATGAGCTTGTCAGCCTATATGCTTGATGTTATTGTGGTTTCGACGAGTTACCCGCGACCGAGGTGAAACGCTCGAGCTGCACCACCTGTGAACGTCGGCGCGCTTGTTGTTCGCGCGCCGGTTGCACTTGGGAGACGCCTTGAAATACCGCTCTGGACACGCTGGACGCGTCGCGCTGAACACCGTCGCGCTGGCCGCGATGGTCGCTGCCTCGGGTAGCGCTTGGGCCTTGGGCCTCGGCCGCCTCAACGTTCAATCCGCACTCGGCGAATCGCTTCGCGCCGAGATCGACATCACCAGCCTCAGCTCCGAGGAAGACTCCAGCCTGCGCGTTCGCATCGCGCCCGCCGACTCGTATCGCGCGTCGGGCGTCGAATACAACGCCGTGCTGTCGTCGACCACGGTCACGCTGGCGCGTCGGCCCGATGGACGGCCGTATCTGCGCGTGCAGAGCGATCGCGCGGTGCAAGAGCCGTTCGTCGACGTGATCCTCGAGCTCACGTGGTCGTCCGGCCGACTGGTGCGCGAATACACGCTGCTGCTCGATCCGCCGCAGTCGCGCGTGGCGCCGCCGGTGATGGCGCAGGCGCCCGCCGCGCCGCAGATCTCGGCTGCACCGCAGCCATCGACGCCGGCACAGACCGCACCGAGCACGGGCGCCACGGCGGCTGCGCCGCAGGCTGCGCCGGCGCCGCGCCCCGCAGCGCCTGCCGCTCGCGGCACGGTGCAGCGAGCGTCGCCGGTCGCACCGGCCAGCGCGCCGAGCGGCGAGGGCGAATACAAGGTCAAGGAAGGCGACACGCTGTACCGCATCGCCAAGGGCAACCAGCGCGCCAACGTGTCGCTCGACCAGATGCTGGTCGCGCTGTTCCGCAACAACCCGAACGCCTTCATCGGCGACAACATGAACCGGCTCAAGGCCGGCGCCGTGTTGAACGTGCCGTCGTCGGAGCAGGCCAACGCGGTCACCACCGCCGACGCGAAGGAAACCATTCGCGCGCAGAGCGCGGACTTCGGCAAGTACCGCCAGGCCCTGGCGGGCAACGTGCCGACGACGCCGGCCGGCGAGAGCTCGCGCCAGGCCACCGGCAAGGTGCAGGCATCGATCGACGATCGCAAGCAAGCCGCCGCGCCGACCCCTGACAAGCTGACCCTGTCGCAGGGCGCGGTCAAGCCGGGCGCCGGCAGCACCGAAGCCAAGGCTTCGAAGGACACCGAGAAGAAAGACGCTTCTGCGCGGGTGGCCGAGTTGACGCGCAACGTCGAAGAACTCAAGAAGTTGCAGGAGGGCTCCGGCACTGCCGCCAAGACCGCGCAGGCGCCGGCACAACCGGCTCCGGCGACGCCGCCAACGCCTGCCGCGCCGCCGCTGCACCGGCGACACCGCCTGCGCCGGAAGCCAAGGCGCCGACGCCCGCGCCGACGCCGGCACCGGCGCCGCCAGTGGCGCAGGCTCCGACCGAGCCGCCCAAGTCCGAGCCCGCGACGCCAGCCGTGCCGATCACGCCGCCGGCCGCGAGCGCTCCTGCGCCCGCGCCGACCGCGGCCGCGACACCGCCCGCGGCGCCGAAGCCCGCCACGCCGACGCCCGCCGAAGAGCCGAGCATGCTGGCCGCGCTGGCCGACCATCCGATGGCCGTGCCCGGTGGCATCGGTCTCGTCGTGCTGCTCGCCGGCCTGGCGCTGTACCGCTTGCGTGGGCGCTTCCGCAAGGACAACGGCGAGACCTCGTTCCTCGAGAGCCGCCTGCAGCCCGATTCGTTCTTTGGCGCCAGCGGCGGCCAACGTGTCGATACGCGCGACGCGACCGGCGTGTCGTCGTCGATGAGCTACTCGCTGAGCCAGCTCGATGCGATCGGCGACGTCGACCCGGTGGCCGAGGCCGACGTGTACCTGGCCTATGGCCGCGACCTGCAGGCCGAAGAGATCCTGAAGGAGGCGATGCGCGGCAACCCCGACCGCCTGGCCATCCGCACCAAGCTGCTCGAGGTGTACGCCAAGCGTCGCGACACCAAAGGCTTCGAAATGCTGGCCACGCAGCTGTACGCGCTCACCAAGGGCGAAGGCGACGACTGGGCCAAGGCCCAGGAACTGGGCCGCGGCATCGACCCGGAAAATCCGCTGTACAAGCCCGGTGGCGCGCCGGTGGCTGCGGTCGCCGGCGACGGCGGCCGCATGATCGAGCCGCTCGGTGCCAGCACGATGCCGCAATCGATCATGCCGCACACGTCGGGCTTCCCGGCCTCGGCCATCGATTCGATGCCTGCGCCGGACAGCCGCAGCGCGGCGCCGGACCTCGACCTCGATCTCGATCTGGGCACGATGCCGAGGCCGTCCGCTCGCCGCGACGCCCAGCCAAGCCAGCCACCGATGGACCTGGAGTCGATCTCGCTCGACTTGAATCCGAGTGCATCGATGCCGTTGAGCTCCGGAGCGCAGGCCGCATCGGGTGCCAAGCCGACGCTCGACTTCGGCGACTTCACGTTGCCGGCCCAGCCCTCGGGCCACACGCCGTTCGACGACAACGACCCGCTGGCGCGCAAGCTCGAGTTGGCCGAGGAGTTCCGGCAGATCGGCGACATGGAAGGCGCGCGCGACCTGCTCGAAGAGGTCGTCGCCAAGGCCGGTGGGGCGCTGAAGACCAAAGCGCAGAGCATGCTCGACAGCCTCGCGTGATGGGCGCACCCCCGAAGCGGCTTGGCGGCCGCCTCACCTTCTAGCGGGCAACACCAGCGGACCGGCGGAGCCGGATCCGCGGTGTTCGCTTGGAAATGGCCTCGACGCCGACGACCACCTCGGGCCGCTGGGCGCTGGGTCTGAGCTACCGCGGCACCGCGTACAAGGGTTGGCAGAGCCAGCCCAGTGGTGACACGGTTCAGGACCACCTCGAGCGTGCGCTGTCGACCTTTGCCGATGCCCGCGTGAGCACGGTGTGCGCCGGTCGCACCGACGCCGGCGTGCACGGGCTGAACCAGGTGGTGCATTTCGATGCGCCGGTCGAGCGCGACGCGTTCTCGTGGGTGCGTGGCACCAACCGCTACCTGCCGCCGGACATCGCAGTGCAGTGGAGCGCGCCGGTCCCGTCGGACTTCCACGCACGCTTCGCGGCGCGCGGGCGCCGCTACCGCTACGTGTTGCTGTGCTCGCCGGTGCGGCCGTCGATCGAGACAGGGCTCGTGGGCTGGGTGTTCGACGAGCTCGCGCTCGAGCCGATGCGCGAAGCGGCACGGCACCTGATCGGCGAACACGACTTCAGTTCGTTCCGCTCCAGTGAATGCCAGGCCAAGAGCCCGGTGAAAACGCTGCGTTCGATCGCCATCGAGCAGCGCGGGTCGTACTGGCACTTCGACTTCGACGCCAGCGCGTTCCTGCATCACATGGTGCGCAACATCATGGGTTGCCTGCTGGCGGTGGGCAGCGCCCGCCGCCCGCCGGGGTGGCTGCTCGAGGTGCTGGCCGCGCGCCACCGCGACGTCGCGGCGCCGACGTTTGCCGCCGAAGGCCTTTATTTTGTCGGCCCGTACTACGATGCCGCTCTGCAGCTACCCGACCGTGCACCGGCGAGCGACTGGTTGCCCTGAGACACCCTTTGCAGCAACGCACCCGCATCAAGATCTGCGGCCTCTCGCAGGAGGCCGACGTGGCCGCGGCGGTCGAGGCCGGTGCCGATGCGGTCGGCTTCGCGCTGTACGCAAAGAGCGCGCGCCATGTGAGCGCAGCGCGCGCCGGCGAACTGGCGCGCGCGTTGCCGCCCTTCGTGACACCGGTGTGCCTGTTCGTCAACGCCAAGCCCGACGACATCCACCGCGCGCTCGACCTCGTGCCGCGTGCGGTGCTGCAGTTTCACGGCGACGAGACGCCCGCGCAGTGCGAGGCGCCGCGCCGCAGCTACATCCGTGCCGCCCGCATGACCGAGAGCCTTGCGCTGGTAGACTTCGCGCACGCCTTTGCCAGTGCTTCGGCGCTGCTGCTGGACGCCGATGTCCAGGGCTACGGTGGCGGCGGAAAGGTCTTTGATTGGTCACTCATTCCAACAAGCGTGCCCCTTCCGCTCGTTTTGTCTGGTGGGTTGAATCCTGCAAACGTGATCGATGGGGTGATGCGCGTCCGGCCCTGGGCCGTTGACGTGAGCTCCGGCGTGGAGGCAAGCAAAGGCGTCAAGGACGCCGCGCTGATCCGCCGGTTCTGCGAAGCGGTGCGCGAAGCCGATGCGCGCATCGACGACGCCATCCACTGAAAGGAATGTTGGCCCCCACGCTTTGCGCTTCGCGCCGGCGCTGCCCCCCGCGGGGGCGCAGGCCGGCTTGGGGCGGCCCGGCGCCGGCCTCGATCACACCATGAAGCACTATCAACAGCCCGACGCGAGCGGGCATTTCGGGCCATACGGCGGCAGTTTCGTCGCCGAGACGCTGGTTCACGCGCTCGACGAACTGCGCGACGCCTATGAGCACTACCGCAAGGATCCCGAGTTCGTTGCCGAGTTTCGCAACGAACTCGAACACTTCGTGGGCCGACCGAGCCCGATCTACCATGCGGTGCGCCTGAGCCGCGAAATCGGTGGCGCGCAGATCCACCTGAAGCGCGAAGACCTCAACCACACCGGCGCGCACAAGGTGAACAACACCGTCGGTCAGGCACTGCTGGCCAAGCGCATGGGCAAGCCACGCGTTATCGCCGAGACTGGGGCCGGCCAGCACGGCGTGGCCACCGCCACCGTGTGCGCGCGCTACGGCATGGAGTGCGTGGTCTACATGGGCAGCGAGGACGTCAAGCGTCAGTCGCCCAACGTGTACCGCATGCACCTGCTGGGCGCCAAGGTCGTGCCGGTCGAGAGCGGCTCCAAGACGCTGAAGGATGCGCTCAACGAAGCGCTGCGCGACTGGGTCACCAACGTCGACAACACCTTCTACATCATCGGCACCGTGGCCGGCCCGCACCCGTATCCGACGCTGGTGCGCGATTTCCAGCGCGTGATCGGCGACGAATCGATCGTGCAGATGCAAAAGCAGATCGGGCGCCAACCCGATGCGGTGATCGCCTGCGTCGGCGGCGGCAGCAACGCGATGGGCTTGTTCTACCCGTACATCGAGCACGACAGTGTGCGCTTGATCGGCGTGGAGGCCGCCGGGCAGGGTTTGAAGACCGGCAAACACGCGGCCAGCCTGTCGGCCGGCTCACCGGGCGTGCTGCACGGCAACCGCACCTACCTGCTGCAGGACGACAACGGCCAGATCCTCGAAACGCATTCGATCTCGGCCGGTCTCGACTACCCCGGCGTCGGCCCCGAACATGCCTACCTCAAGGACATCGGCCGCGCCGAATACGTCGGCATCACCGACGACGAGGCACTCGCGGCGTTTCACAAGCTGTGCCGCACCGAAGGCATCATCCCGGCGCTCGAATCGAGCCATGCGGTGGCCTACGCGATGCAACTCGCGGCGACTATGAAACCCGACCAGCATCTGCTGATCAACCTGTCGGGCCGCGGCGACAAGGACATCGGCACCGTGGCCGACCTGTCGGGCGCCGACTTCTACTGCCGGCCATCGTGTCGTGGGCAGCTGGTGAAGGGCGGTTCGACATGAGCCGCATCGCTGCCACGCTGCAACGCCTGCAGCAACAGAAGCGCAAGGCGCTGATTCCGTACGTGACGGTCGGTGATCCTTATGCCGATGCCACGGTCGACGTCATGCAAGGGCTGGTCGATGGCGGCGCCGACATCATCGAGCTCGGCGTGCCGTTCTCCGACCCGATGGCCGACGGCCCGGTGATCCAGAAGGCCTCCGAACGCGCGCTGGCGCGCGGCATCGGGCTGCCGCAGGTGTTCGATGCCGTGCGCACGTTCCGCCGGGCGAATACCAGCACGCCGCTGGTGCTGATGGGGTATGCCAACCCGATCGAGCGCTTCGACCAGCGCCACGGCGCGGGCGCGTTCGTGCGCGCGGCCGCCGAGGCGGGCGTCGATGGGCTGCTGGTGGTGGACTATCCGCCCGAGGAATGCGAGGCCTTCGCGGCGTCGCTCAAGCAGGCCGGGCTGGACCTCATCTTCCTGCTCGCGCCGACGTCGACCGATACGCGCATCGCGCAGGTCGCGCGCATCGCCAGCGGCTTTGTGTACTACGTGTCGCTGAGAGGCGTGACCGGCGCCGGCCATCTCGACGTGTCGTCGGTGGCACAGGCGATGCCGCGCATTCGGGCCCATGTCAAGCTCCCGGTCGGCGTGGGTTTCGGCATACGGGATGCCGCCACCGCCCGGGCCGTGGCCGAGGTGGCGGACGCGGTGGTGATCGGCGCGAAGGTGGTGCAGATTCTGGAGGCCGAACCGCGCGACAATGTGGCCGCTGCGGCGAAGGCCTTCATGGCCGAGATCCGAGCCGCACTCGATTCGAAGAAGGACCAATGATGAGTTGGCTCGAAAAACTGCTCCCGCCGAAGATCCAGCAGACCGACCCGGCCGAGCGCCGTTCGGTGCCCGAGGGCCTGTGGATCAAGTGCCCTGCGTGCGAGACGGTGCTCTACAAGACCGATCTGGAGGGCAACCTCAACGTCTGCCCCAAGTGCGAACACCACCATCGCATCGGCGCGCGTCCGCGGCTCGATACGTTCCTCGATCCCGAAGGTCGCTTCGAGATCGGCCAGGAGGTGGTGCCGGTCGACCCGCTGAAATTCAAGGACAGCAAGAAGAAGTACCCCGAAAGCCTGAAGGCCGCGCTCGAGGCCACCGGGGAGACCGATGCGCTGGTGGTGATGGGCGGTGCGGTGATGAGCGTGCCGATGGTGGCCGCCTGCTTCGAGTTCGACTTCATGGGCGGCTCGATGGGCAGCGTGGTCGGCGAGCGCTTCGTGCGCGGCGTGGAGACCGCGGTCGAGCAGAAGATGCCGTTCGTGTGCTTCACCTCATCCGGTGGCGCGCGCATGCAGGAAGGCTTGCTCAGCTTGATGCAGATGGCCAAGACCAACGCGTCGTTGACGCGGCTGTCGAAAGCCAGGTTGCCCTACATCAGCGTGCTCACCGACCCGACGATGGGCGGCGTGTCGGCGAGCTTCGCCTTCATGGGTGACGTGGTGCTGGCCGAGCCCAAGGCGCTGATCGGCTTTGCCGGTCCGCGCGTGATCGAGAACACCGTGCGCGAGAAGCTGCCCGAGGGTTTCCAGCGCGCCGAGTTCCTGCTCGGCAAGGGCGCACTCGACATGATCGTCGACCGCCGCCAGTTGCGTCCCGCGGTCGCCAAGCTGGCCGCGATGCTGCTCAAGCAGAGCGCCGACGCGGTGGCCTGATCGACCCACCGCACCCGTTCGGCCGGCGGGCGCACGCGCATGACCCGCCGGGCCGCTCCCAAGGCGACAACGAAGTTGCGGCGAAGACTCACAACAGCGCGAAGCGCTTGTGATGTCGCAGGCAATGCCGAAGCGCGCAGCGCGGAGGATCGTCGATGAACCCGCCACGCACGCTTGACGATTGGCTCGCGCACTGCGAGCGCCTGCACCCCAAGAGCATGGACTTCACGCTGGAGCGCGTGACGGTCGTGCGCGCGCGGCTCGGACTGCGCTTCGAATGCCCGGTGATCAGCGTGGCGGGCACCAACGGCAAGGGCTCGACCTGCGCGATGCTCGAATCGATCGCTCGCCATGCCGGCTACCGCACCGCGCTGCACATCAAGCCGCACCTGGTGCACTTCGAGGAGCGCTGCCTGATCGACGGCACGCCGGTCGAAGGCACGAAGCTGCTGCCGCACTTCGAGGCGGTCGAAGCCGCGCGCGGCGACACCACGCTGACCTACTTCGAGTTCACGCTGCTCGCGATCCTGCGGGCCTTCGTCGAGGCGCGGCCCGACGTGGTGATCCTCGAAGTGGGCCTTGGCGGGCGGCTCGATGCGGTGAACGCCATCGACGCCGATTGCGCCGTCGTGACCAACGTGGCGCTCGATCACACCGAATACCTCGGGCCGGATCGTGAATCGATCGGCCGTGAAAAGGCCGGCATCTTCCGCGCCGGCAAGCCGGCCATCGTCGGCGACCCCGAGCCACCGGCCAGTGTGATCGAACAGGCGCGCTCGATCGGGGCCGACCTTTGGCAACACGGCCGCGACTTTCGCTTGCAAGGCGATCGCCAGCAATGGTCGTGGACCGGACGCAAGCGGCGCTACAGCGGGCTGGCGCACCCGGCGCTGCGCGGCGCCAACCAGTTGCTCAATGCCGCCACCGCGCTGGCCGCGCTCGAGTCGCTGCACGAGCGGCTGCCCATTCCGGCGCAGGCGGTGCGCAGCGGACTCGCGCTGGTCGAGTTGCCCGGGCGTTTCCAGATCGTGCCGGGCCAGCCGGTGCTGGTGCTCGACGTCGCCCACAACCCGCAAGCTGCGGGCGCGCTCGCCGTCAGCCTCGACCAGATGGGCTTCTATTCACGCACGTTCGTCGTGTTCGGCGTGATGGCCGACAAGGACATTCACCAGGTGATTGCACCGCTGCGGCCACTGGTGGATGCGTGGTTCGTCACCGACCTGCCGCTGCCACGGGCGGCGACGGCCGCCGACCTTGCGCGCGAGATCGCGGCGCCGCCGCACGACAAGACGCCGGTGGCCACGTTTTCGACACCGAGCGATGCGTTGCGCGCTGCGCTGGCCGCAGCAGACCCCGCTGATAGAATCGTCGTGTTCGGTTCCTTCTACACAGTGGGCGGCGTGTTGAAAGACGGCTTGCCGCGCACCGCGGCACCCCACTTGCGTTGAACGCCTCCAACGGGTGCGAGGGCGCTGCAGCGATTTCAGCGCGCTTGTGCCCACGACCAGCAGCGCATGGGTCTGTTCTCGTTCCTGCAAGGATCATCGGCCTCGGACAGTGAACGCGCCGGCACCACCGATCCGGTGCAGGCGGCGCGTTCGCGCGCACGGCGCCGCCTGATCGGCGCCGCCGTGCTGCTCGGAGTCGGCGTGATCGGCTTCCCGTTGTTGTTCGAGACGCAGCCGCGGCCGATCCCGGTCGACATCCCGATCGAGATCCCGCGCAAGGAGGGTGCGCCGTCGCTGCCATTGCCGCCGCCGCGCACGGCGTCGGCTGCGCCGGCCGTGGTGGGCCGCGTCAGCAGCGGCGTCACCACCAGCGAAGCCGCGCGGCCCGCACCGGCGAGCGCGCCATCGGTCGCCGCGCCGCGTGGCGACGCCACGACCGCGCGCGCCGAGGCCAGCCCGGCACCCGCGGCCAAGGCGGCGCCGCCAAAGGCCGAACCACCGAAGCCCGAACCACCCAAGGCCGAAGCGCCAAAACCCGACGACGGCGCCCGCGCACGAGCGTTGCTCGAAGGGCAGGGCACGAGCAGCAGCGAGGCGGGCAAGTCCACCGCGGTGGCCGCTGCTGCGCCCAAGGCCGACACCGCATCGAAGGCAGAAGCGTCCAAGCCCGACGCCGCGGGCGGACGCTTCGTCGTGCAAGTCGGCGCGTACGGCGAAGCGTCGTCGGCGCGCGACATGCGCCAGCGCGTCGACAAGCTCGGCTTGAAGAGTTACACGCAGACGGCCGAGGTCGATGGTGCCAAGCGCATCCGCGTGCGTGTCGGGCCCTTCAATTCACGCGAAGACGCCGAGAAGGCCGCGGGCACGCTCAAGGCCGCGGGCCTGCCGGCAGCGGTGATGACCTTGTGAGCATGGACGCGATCGGTTGGGTCGATTGGGTGTTGCTGGCGGTCCTGCTGGCGTCGATATTGGTCGGGCTGGTGCGCGGCCTGGTGTTCGAGGTGCTGTCACTGCTCGGTTGGGTGGCGGCCTATATCGCGGCACAGATGTTCAGCGCGCAGGTCGCGCCGCACCTGCCGATCGGCGCGCCGGGTTCGGCACTGAATCAGGGCGCATCGTTCGCCGTCACCTTCCTGCTCGCGCTGGTGGTCTGGATGCTGCTGGCGCGCCTGGTGCGGCTGATCGTGCATGCCACGCCCTTGACGCTGATCGACCGCACGCTCGGGGGTGTGTTCGGCCTGGTGCGGGCGCTGGTCTTGTTGCTGGCGGTGGCCACGGTGGTGTCGTTCACGCCGGCCGTGCGGGCATCGTCGTGGCAGGCATCGCACGGCGCCGCCTGGCTCGGCGTGCTGCTGTCGGGTTTGAAGCCGGTGTTGCCGCCCGCGGTCGCGCGGCACCTGCAGGCCTGATTTCCCAATCGGCCTGACAATCGCGGTTCGAGGTGTTCAATCCATGTGCGGCATTGTCGGCGTCATCGCTCAAGTCCCGGTCAACCAGCTGATCTACGACGCGCTGCTGTTGTTGCAGCATCGCGGGCAGGACGCGGCCGGCATCGTCACGATGCAGGGCACGCAGTGCTTCATGCACAAGGCGCGCGGCATGGTGCGCGACGTGTTCCGCACGCGCAACATGCGCGCGCTGCCGGGCCGCGTGGGCTTGGGCCAGGTGCGCTATCCCACCGCGGGCAACGCATACAGCGAGGAAGAGGCGCAGCCGTTCTACGTCAACGCGCCCTATGGCATCGTGCTGGTGCACAACGGCAACCTCACCAACGCGGCGGCGCTGAAGCAGGAACTGTTCGACGTCGACCGGCGCCACATCAACACCGGCAGCGACACCGAGGTGCTGATCAACGTGCTGGCGCACGAGATCGAGCGCGCCGGGCGCGACCGCGCGCTGACGCCCGACGTGATCTTCGCCGCCGTGTCGGCGGTCCACCGTCGCGTGCGCGGTTCGTACGCCGTGATCGCACTGATCGCCGGCCACGGCCTGCTGGCCTTCCGCGATCCGTATGGCATCCGCCCGCTGGTGTTCGGCCGCACCACCGCCGCCAATGGCGCATCCGAGGTGATGGTGGCCAGCGAAACCGTGGCGCTCGAGGGCACCGGCCACAAGGCCGAGCGCGACGTGGCGCCCGGCGAGGCGGTGTTCGTCGACCTGCAGGGCCGCGTGCATGCGCGCCAGTGCGCCGACAGCCCGAGCCTGAACCCGTGCATGTTCGAGTACGTGTACCTGGCGCGGCCCGACTCGGTGATCGACGGCGTGTCGGTCTATCAGGCGCGGCTCAATCTCGGCGAGACGCTGGCGCAGCGAGTGATCTCCACGATGCCGCCAAGCGAGATCGATGTCGTGATCCCGATCCCCGAGTCGAGCCGCCCGTCGGCCATGCAGCTGGCGCAGAAGATCGGCAAGCCGTATCGCGAAGGCTTCGTGAAGAACCGCTACGTCGGCCGCACCTTCATCATGCCGGGCCAGGCCGTGCGCAAACGCTCGGTGCGCCAGAAGCTCAACGCCATGCCGCAGGAGTTCAAGGGCCGCAACGTGCTGCTGGTCGACGATTCGATCGTGCGCGGCACCACCAGCAAAGAGATCGTGCAGATGGCGCGCGAGGCGGGCGCGCGCAAGGTCTACATGGCCTCGGCCGCGCCGCCGGTGCGCTACCCCAATGTGTACGGCATCGACATGCCGACCAAGGAAGAGTTGATCGCGCACGACCGCAGCGTCGAGGAGATCCGCCGCTTCATCGGCGCCGACGCGCTGATCTACCAGGATGTCGATGCGATGAAGCGCGTGGTCAAGGCGCTGAATCCACGACTCGACGGCTTCGAGGCGTCGTGCTTCGACGGCGTGTACATCACCGGCGATGTGTCCGAGGCCGGTGCCGTGCCGCGGGCCGCCGCGCCCGACGAAGAAGACGACACGCTGCGTTCACGCCTCGCGCTGCACAGCGCGGCAGAGGGTTCCTGATCTTGACCGACGACGACAAGAAGTTGCCGCGCACCCGGCTGCCGCGCGACGCGCGGCTCGACACGCTGGCCGTGCGCGAAGGGTTGCCGCCCAGCCAGTGGGGCGAGAACTCCGAGGCGCTGTTCATCACCAGCAGCTTCGTGCACCCCGATGCGGCCACCGCGGCGGCGCGTTTTGCCAACGAGGAAGAAGCCTTCGTCTACAGCCGCTTCACCAACCCCACGGTCACGATGATGGAGCGCCGCCTGGCGGCGCTCGAAGGCAGCGAGGCGTGCATCGGCACCGCCAGCGGCATGGGCGCGATCACGATGATCCTGCTCGGGCTGCTGAAATCGGGCGACCACGTGATCTGCTCGCACAGCGTGTTCGGCTCGACCATCCGGCTGCTCAACGACTTTGCGAAGTTCGGCGTGCAGTCGACCTTCGTGTCGCAGACCGATGTGTCGCAATGGCGCGATGCGGTGCGGCCGAACACCAAGCTGCTGTTCGCCGAATCGCCGACCAATCCGCTGACCGAGGTGTGCGACATCGCGGCGCTGGCCAAGATCGCGCACGCCGCCGGCGCGTGGCTGGCGGTCGACAACTGCTTTTGCTCGCCGGCGCTGCAGCAGCCGATCGAGCTGGGCGCCGACATCGTGATGCACTCGGGCACCAAGTACCTCGACGGCCAGGGCCGCGTGATCGCCGGTGCGCTGTGCTGCAGCCAGGCGATGGTCGACGAGAAGTTCATGCCGGTGCTGCGCACCGCGGGCATCACGCTGTCGCCTTTCAACGCCTGGGTCGTGCTCAAGGGCATGGAGACGCTGTCGATCCGCATGCGCGAGCAGAGTGCGCGTGCGCTCGAGCTGGCGCGCTGGCTCGAGCAGCACCCGGCGGTGGAGCGTGTCTACACCCGGGCCTGCCGTCGCACCCGCAGCACGAGCTCGCGATGCGCCAGCAAAACGGCGTCGGCGGGCCGGTGGCGTCGTTCGTCGTGCGCGGCAAGGATGCCGATCGCGCGCGCGCCAATGCCTTCGCAGTGATCGATGCGACGCGCGTCTGCTCGATCACCGCCAACCTCGGCGACACCAAGACCGCGATCACGCACCCCGCCAGCACCACGCACGGCCGCCTCACCGAGCCGCAGCGTCTGGCCGCCGGCATCACGCAGGGCGCGATCCGCATCGCGGTCGGCCTCGAAGACCTCGAGGACCTGAAGGCCGACCTGGCCCGCGGGCTCGACGCATTGAAGTGACCCGCACCTCGCTTCGCTCGCTGCCCCCGAGGGGCGCGTCAGTGGCTTCGGACGGCCGGGCGCCACCGACATGACCGTTCGCACCCGCATCGCGCCGTCGCCGACCGGCTTCCTGCACCTCGGCACCGCGCGCACCGCGCTGTATTCGTGGGCCTATGCGCGCCACCACGGCGGGCAGTTCGTGCTGCGCATCGAAGACACCGATGTCGCGCGCTCGACGCAGGAGTCGGTCGACCAGATCATCGCGGCGATGCACTGGCTCGGCCTCGACTGCGACGAAGGCCCGATCTAGCAGATGCACCGGCTGGCGCGCTACCACGAGGTGGCCGAAGCGATGATCGCCGCCGGCACCGCCTACCGCTGCTACTGCACGCCCGAGGATCTCGAGGCGATGCGCGAGGCGCAGCGCGCGCGCGGCGAGAAGACCCACTACGACGGCCGTTGGCGTCCGGAGCCCGGCAAGACGCTTGCCGCCGCTGCCCGCCGGCGTGAAGCCGGTGGTGCGCTTTCGCAACCCCAGATCTGGCGGCGTGACGTGGCATGACCTGGTCAAGGGCCCGATCACGATCAGCAACGAGGAGATCGACGACCTCATGATCCTGCGCCCGCCGGCCGACGATGCGCCCGAGGGCAGCTTCGGCGTGCCGACCTACAACTTCGCCGTCGTGGTCGACGACTGGGACATGCGCATCACGCACGTGTTCCGCGGCGACGAGCACATCAACAACACGCCGTGGCAGATCAACATCTTCCATGCGCTGGCGGCGCCGCTGCCGCAGTTCGGCCACTGCCCGATCATCCTCGGCGAGGACGGGCTCAAGCTGTCCAAGCGCCGCGGCGCGGTGAGCGTGATGGCCTACGAAGAAGCCGGCTACCTGCCCGAGGCGATGCTCAACTACCTGGCGCGGCTCGGCTGGAGCCATGGCGACGAAGAGCTCTTCACGCGCGATCAGATGGTGCAGTGGTTCGACGGCAGCCACATGGCCAAGAGCCCGGCGCAGTGGGATCCCGCCAAGCTCGCCTGGGTCAACGCGCACCACATCAAGGTGGCCGACGACGCGCGGCTGGCGCGACTGGTGCGTGCGCCACCTGGCGCGCGCTCGGCGTGAAGGCCGAACCCGCCGATGCGCGCCTGGCGCAGCGCTGCGCGCTGTTCAAGGACCGCTGCGCCACGCTGGTCGAACTGGCGCGCTGGCTGGCGATGTTCGATGCGCCGGTGTCGCCGAGCGCCGACGAACGCGCCGCGCATCTCACCGAGGCCGTGCGCCCGGCGCTGAGGTCCTTGCGCGAGCGCCTGCGCCATGCGCCGTGGGACAAAGCCGGCATCGCGCAGGCGTTGAAGGACACGCTGGCCGAACACAAGCTCAAGATGCCGCAGTTGGCGCCGCCCGCGCGCGTGGCGGTGTGCGGCCGCGTGCAGACGCCGGCCATCGATGCCGTGCTGGCGCTGTTCGACCGCGAGGTGGTGCTCGAGCCGCCTGGCCGAAGCGGCACCCTAGAGCGCTATATAATCCCGCGCTCGTCTCGAAGCACGTTGCCGTGCGGCCGGGTTGGTTCCAAGTCCGGGGGTATAGCTCAGCTGGGAGAGCGCTTGCATGGCATGCAAGAGGTCAGCGGTTCGATCCCGCTTACCTCCACCACACCGCAAGCACGCATCGAGAGTGAACAAGAAAGAGTTCGACCCCTTCGTCTAGAGGCCTAGGACACGACCCTTTCACGGTTGTAACAGGGGTTCGAATCCCCTAGGGGTCGCCACACAGTGGCACGCACAACGGCACCGCAAGGTGCCGTTGTCGTTTGGTGCACACAGTGCCGTGTCATGCGGGTCCAGCGCATCGCCCAACTCTCGTGGGGTGATGCGCCACGAGCTCACGCGGCCGACCCTGACACCGAACGTCAGCCTTTCGCCCGCGCTGCGAGCGTGCAGGGTTTCCGCCGCTTCGTCGGTCTATGGGTGGCGCATAAGCTGCCACGCATGAAGCACTTCGCTACGCGTCGGCGGGCCACTCGCGGGCGTCGCCGATGAAGCGGATCCGTCGATGAACATCGCGATTTTGGGCGGCGGCAACGGCTGCTATGCCGCGGCGGCGGATCTCGCCGCGGCGGGCCACCCCGTGCGCCTGTGGCGCCGCGACGCGGCCGCGCTGCAGCCGGTGGTCGATGCCGGCTCCATCGTGCTGAAGGACGCGGCGGGCACGCGCGAAGTGCCGATCGGCTGCGCCACGCCACACATCGGGCAGGCACTCGACGGTGCGCAGTTGATCGTGATCCCGTCGCCGGCGCTTGCGCAACTCGACATCGCGCATGCGATGGCGCCCCATCTCGTGAACGGCCAGGTGGTGTTTCTGCCGCCCGGCACGTTCGGCAGCTTTGCGATGTCGCGCATCGTGCGCGCGGCCGGCAGCCGCGCCGACGTGGCGTGGGCCGAGACCGGCACGCTGCCGTACCTCGCCCGCAAGCACGGACCGCGAGAGATCGCGATCACCGTGCGTGCGGTGCGCCTGCCCACCGGCGTGTACCCGGCCCGCCAGTCCGAGCGGGCGCTCGCCGTGATCCGGCAGGCCTATCCGGTGGTGCACGGCTGCGGCGATGCGCTGTCGGGTGCGCTGATGAATGCCGGGCCGATCATCCATCCGCCGCTGGTGGTGCTCAACGCCGCGCCGCTGCAGCACTTCGAACGCTGGGACATCCACAACGAAGGCACGCAGCCCGCGGTGCGCGCGGTCACCGACCGGCTCGACCAGGAGCGCATCGCGCTGCGCGAGGCACTCGGCTACGGCACGCCGCACTACCCGCTGGCCGATCACTACCTCAGCGACCGCTGGATGTACGGCGATGCGCACAAGCATCTCGTGAAGTCGGGCGACTGGCGCGAGCACATCGATCTGCACCACCACCGCTACGTCACCGAAGACTGCGAGCTGGGCTTGGCCTTTCTCGCGTCGGTGGCGCGCTGGGCGCGCGTCGATGCACCAGTCAGCGAAGGCCTGCTGGCAGTCGTTGGCGGAATTCTCGGGCGCGACTTGCGGCGCGGGCCGCGCACGCTCGAAGCGTTGGGTCTCGCGTCGCTGGACCGCGCCGGGCTGCAGCGGCTGCTGCACGAGGGAGAAGCGTGATGGCGCGCTTTGCCGCGGTCGGTGCCGGCCGCATGGGGCGCGGCATCGCGATCGCGTTTGCCTACGCGGGCCATCGCATCGCGCTGATCGACCTGAAGCCGCGCGCACCGCAGGCCTGGCAGGCGCTGCGCGACGAGGCGCGCGCCGAGATCCGCTCGAGCCTGCAGGGCCTGGCCATGTTGGGTGCATTCGATGCGCAGCGCGTCGATTCGATCGCCGAACGCGTGCAGCTCGTCGATGCGAGCGGCGCAGCCGAAGCCTTGCGCGACGCCGAGCTGGTGTTCGAGGGCGTGCCCGAGACCATGGCCGCCAAGCGCGACGCTTTCGAGCAGCTGAACAGCCTGTGCAGCGACCACGCGATCCTCACGTCGACCACCAGCAGCATCCTGGTGACGCAACTCGCGGCGCTGGTGCGGCGGCCCGAGCGCTTTCTCAACATGCACTGGCTCAATCCGGCCTACGTGATCCCGGTGGTCGAGCTGAGCACGCACCCGGGCACCAGCGCCGACACGCTGGCGCGCACGCGCGAGTTCATGCAGTCGATCGGCAAGCTGCCGGTGGTGTGCGGCGTGGCGCCCGGCTACATCGTGCCGCGGCTGCAGGCGCTGGTGATGAACGAGGCCGCGCGCATGGTGCAAGAGGGCGTGGCCACCGCCGAGGAGATCGATCTCGCCACGCGCTACGGCATGGGGCTGCGCTTCGCCGCCATCGGCGTGGTGGAGTTCATCGACTTTGGCGGCTGCGACATCCTGCACCACGCGAGCCGCGAGATGGCCGGCTCGATCGACGCGGGCCGCTACACCGCGCCGGCGATCGTCGATCGCATGATCGAGCAGGGCCGACTCGGCCTCAAGACCGGCAGCGGCTTCTACGATTACAGCGGCCGCGACGTGCCGGCCTACCGGCGCGACGTGCTGGCGCGCACGCTCGGCATGCTGCGCCATGCCGGCTTGTGGCGGCCGCCGGCCGATCAGACCGAGCCGTGACGCCCGCCGCGCCGACGATCGAGCGCGGATACGCGCGCCTGCCGCATGGCCAGATGCACTACGCCACGTGCGGCGCCGCGCACGCTCCCGTGGTGCTGCTGCTGCACCAGACGCCGCGCAGTTGGGCCGAATACCGCGCCGTGCTGCCGTTGCTCGGCACGAGCTGGCGCGCGATCGCGATGGACACCGCGGGCTTCGGCGAATCCGATCCCGTGCCCACGCCGTCGATCGAGGCCTGGGCCGATGCCGCCGCGCAGTTGCTCGCCGTGCTGCACATCGAGCGCTGCCACGTCGTCGGTCACCACACGGGCGGCGTGATCGCCGTGGAACTGGCCGCACGGCACGCGAGCCGAGTGAGTGCGCTGGTGTTGTCGTCGACGCCATTCACCAACGCGGCTTTCCGGGCCGCGCGCGCGCAGCGGCCGGCGATCGATGCGGTCGAGCCGAGCGCCGATGGCTCGCACCTGGCGCTGTTGTGGCGCCAGCGGCAGGCGTTCTATCCGGCCGACCGGCCGGATCTGCTGCATGCCTTCGTGCTCGATGCGCTGAAAGTTCGCGGCGACCTCGAGGCGGGCCATCGAGCGGTTGCGGCGTATCGGATGGAGGACCGCATCGCGTCGATCCGGCAGCCCACGCTGCTGATCCGCGCGACCGACGATCCGTTCGCGGCGCCGCACGCGGCCGAATGGCTGGCGCACCTGCCGCAGGCGCAGGTGGTCGACATCGCCGGCGGCATGGTGCCACTGCCCGATCAACTGCCGCGGGCGTTTGCCGACGCGGTGCTGCGGTTCTTGCACGGGGTGCGCGATCAGTGTTAGCACTAAGCCGGGGCCACGAGAATGTTCATATGGTCGGTGCGTCGATGCTGATGCGGGGGAAGATCGCAGCATGGCTGTAAAGAAGGTGGCTGCGGTCACCGGCGGCAGTGCCGGTATCGGTCACGCCATTTGCGAGGCGCTGCTCGCCAGCGACTACGAGGTGGTGTCGTTGGCGCGGCGGAGCAGCGCGATTGCGCACGCCCGCATGCACAGCATCGAGGTCGATCTGGCCGATCGCGCGGCCACTGCCGCTGCAGCGCAGGATCTGGCGCGCCGCTTCGACGTGACCACGCTGGTGCACAACGCCGGCGTGATCCGCCCGGCGCTGCTGCCCGACGTGCAGCTCGATGACCTCGATGCGCTGGTGGACCTGCACCTGGGTTGCGCGGTGCAGCTGCTGCAGGCCACGCTGCCGACGATGCGCGCGAACCGCTTCGGCCGCGTGGTGCTGCTGTCGTCGCGTGCCGCACTGGGTGCGCAGACGCGCACCAGCTACTCGGCGACCAAGGCCGGCATGATCGGCATGGCGCGCACCTGGGCGCTCGAACTCGCCGCCGACGGCATCACCGTCAACGTGGTCGCGCCGGGCCCGGTGCACACCGACATGTTCTACGAGGTGATCCCCGCCCACAGCGAGCGCGAGCGCAAGCTCGCGGCATCCATCCCGGTGCAGCGCGTCGGCGAGCCGGACGATGTGGCGCGCGCGGTGTCGTTCTTCGCCGACCCGGCCAACGGCTTCATCACCGGCCAGGTGCTGTACGTGTGCGGCGGCGCGAGCCTGGGGAGCATCGCGCTGTGAGTGCCGAGCCGGGCGTCGCGCGACCGGCGCATCGCGTTCCCGCTGGCGCTCGCGTGCGCCGCGGCGACATCACGCGCCTGGTGCAGCCGGATCGTGTGCATCGCGACCTCTACATCAGCGACGAGCTGTTCCGGCTGGAGCAGCAGCACTTCTTCGCCAACACCTGGAACTACATCGGCCATGCCAGCCAGGTGCCCGATGCGGGTGACTACCTCACGGTCGACATCGCGGGCCGGCCGCTGGTGATGGTGCGGCAGACCGACGGCAGCATCCGCGTGCTGAACAATCGCTGCGCGCACAAGGGCACGCAGCTCGTCACCGACCCTTGCGGCCACACCGGCAAGGTGTTTCGCTGTCCGTACCACGCCTGGACCTATCGGCTCGACGGCTCGCTGCTCGGCGTGCCGATGCGCGAGGGCTACGACGGCACGCAGTTGAAGCACTGCGAGTCGGGCCAGGGCATGGGCGCGTTGCCGCAGGTGGCGGTGTACCGCGACTTCGTGTTCGCCAAGATCAACGACGGCGGCGCGGACTTCCATGCCTACTTCGGTGACGTGCTGGGTGCGATCGACAACCTGGCCGATCGCTCGCCGCTGGGGCGCCTGCGCATCGAAGGCGGCGTGCTGCGCACCACGGTGCACTGCAACTGGAAGATCTACCTCGAGAACATCAACGACACGGTGCACCCGATCTCGACGCACGAGTCGGCCACGCGCGTGGCCAACGCGCTGTGGCAAGGCCAACCAGCCGATGCGCCCAAGCCGATGGCGATGGAGCAGATCCTGCCGTTCGGCGCCGGGCACGAGTTCTTCGACAAGATGGGCGCTCGCGTCTATCCCAACGGCCACAGCATGCTCGGCACGCACTTCAGCATCCATTCCGGCTACGCGCAGCTGCCGGAGTACGAGGCGGCGATGCGGGCCGCGCACGGCGAGTCGCGCGCCACCGAGGTGCTGCAGCGCTCGCCGCAGAACTCGGTGTGCTTCCCGAGCCTGGCGGTCAAAGGCTCGCCGCAGGCGATCCGCGTGATCCGTCCGCTGGCGGCCGATCGCACGGTGATCGAGGCATGGTCCTTGCGTGCCGAAGGCGCGCCCGATGTGCTGTTCGAGCGCGCGATGACCTACAACCGCTTGATCTTCTCGCCGATGTCGGTGGTGGCGCACGACGACATCGCGCTGTTCGAACGCATCCAGCATGGCTTGCGCGCCGGCTCCAACGATTGGGTGAGCCTGCACCGCAACTACGATGCGGCCGAACTCGCCGGCGGCACGCGCGACGTCAACGGCACCAACGAGCTGCTGATGCGCAACCAGTTCCGCGCCTGGGTCACGTTCATGACCCAAGGCATGGAGGACTAGGTTGAAACAACCCCCACGCTCACTGCGTTCGCTGCCCCCCGAGGGGGCGCGTCAGTGGCTTCGGGCGGCCGGGCGCCACTGACATGTCACCAGCCGACTTCGTGGCCCACGAGGCGCGCCTGCTCGACGAACGGCGCCACGACGAATGGCTCGCGCTGTTCGCCGACGACGGCCGCTACTGGGTGCCGCTGCAAGGCGCGGCGCAGGCCGAGGGCGCGCCGCACAACGCGCTGGCCGACGAAGACCTGCTGCTGCTCAAGCTGCGTGTCGAGCGCTTGAAAGGCGGACGCGCGCATTCGCAGCACCCACCGAGCCGCTGCCAGCATGTGCTGCAGCCGCCCGCGGTCACGCTCGACGATGGCGCGCAGGCGGAAGTGCGCACGCCGTTCGTCTACTTCGAGTCGCGCGGCGAGCGTCAGCGTCACGCTCGCCGGCAGTTGTTTGCACCGTCTCGTGAAAGTCGGCACCGATTGGCGCATCCGGCTCAAGCGGGTCGACCTGCTGGACGCCGGCAACGCATTGCCGATGATCCAGCTCTTTCCTTGATACATCGTTCCCACCACCAGGAGATCACAACCATGAATCGTCTCGTTCGCTGCGTGTCGGGCACGGCCGTTGCGCTGGCCCTCACAGCCGGCGCGCAGGCCGCCGACCTCAAGGTGGGTCTGAGCGTGTCGCTGTCCGGTCCCAACTCGTCGCTGGGCATTCCGTACGCCAAGGGCATGCAGGCCGCGGTGGCGTACAGGCCGGAGATCAACGGCCGCAAGGTGCAGCTGATCGTGCTCGATGATGGCTCCGATCCGACCAACGCCGGGCGCAACGCGCGCAAGCTGGTCGAGGAAGAGAAGGTCGACATCCTGATGGGCTCGTCGGGCGTGCCAGCCACGATCGCGATCTCGCAGGTCGGCCGCGAGAGCAAGACGCCGATGGTCGGGCTGTCGCCGATCTCGCTGTCGCCGGCCGAAAGCGAATGGACCGTCACGGTCGCGCAGCCGCCGCAGCTGATGATCGACGCGGTGGTCGAGCGCATGAAACGCGACGGCGTGAAGACGGTGGGCTACATCGGCTTCACCGATGCCTGGGGCGACCTGGTCTACAACTCGCTGATGAAGGCGACCGAGCCGGCCGGCATCAAGGTGCTGACCAACGAGCGTTATGCGCGCGCCGACCAGTCGGTCACCGGCCAGATCCTCAAGATCGTGGCGGCGCGGCCCGATGCGGTGATGACCGGTGGCTCCGGCACGCCCGGTGCGCTGCCGTACCTCGCGCTGTCGGAGCGCGGCTTCAAGGGCAACGTGTATGGCCAGCACGGCCTGATCAACCCCGATTTCGTGCGCGTGGCGGGCGCCTCGGCCAACGGCAGCCTGATGCCCACCGGCCCGGTGATCGTGGCCGAGCAGTTGCCCGACAACTATCCAACGAAGAAGATCGCGCTCGAGTTCCGCAGCGCATTCCAGAAGGTCAACAACGCGCCGACCACCGACGCGTTCTCGGCCTATTCGTTCGACGGCTACATGGTGTTCGCCGACGCCGCGGCGCGCGCCAAGGGCGAGCCCGGCACGCCGGCGTTCCGCCAGTCGTTGCGCGATGCGATCTTCAGCAGCAAGGAGGTCGTCGGCACGCATGGCGTCTACAACTTCAAGCCGGGCGACCTGTACGGCGTGGACCAGCGCGCGCGCGTGATCGTCAAGCTCGAGGGCGGCCAGTGGAAGCTGGCCCCGTAGATGACGCCCCCACGCTCACTGGCGTTCGCTGGTCCACGGCTGGGCCTGCATGCCCGGCCGGTTCGGCAGGCGCTCGCCGACGCGCAGGCGTCGGCTCTCGTCCGTCCGCACCCCCGAGGGGGCCCTTGCAGCGGACCGGCGGAGCCGGATCCGCGCAAGACCTTGGCTGGCCGCAGTTGTTTGCTTGACTCGCAGTTGTGCAGCGCCAGGTCCTGACATGACTTGGGATGTCGCCCTGATCCTGGGCATCGACGGGCTGGCCAACGGGGCGGTGTACCTGTTGGCCGGGCTCGGCCTGGTGCTGATCTTCTCGGTCACGCGCGTCGTCTTCGTGCCGTTCGGCGACGTCGCCGCGTTCGCGGCGCTGAGCCTGGCGGCGTTTGAATCCAAGCGTCTGCCGCCGACCATCGGCCTGGTGGTCATGCTGGCGCTGCTGGCCACTGCCACCGAGGTGGTGTCGCTGATGCGGCGTCAGGAGCCTGCGCGAATCCTGCGCGCCGTGATCGGCTGGGGCGTGCTGCCGCTGCTGCCGTGTGCGCTCGCATGGGCCGCGTCGGGGCAGCCCCTGCCGCACGCGGTGTTTGTCGTGCTCGCGATCCTCCTGGTGGTGCCGATCACGCCGCTGGTTGCGCGCGTGGCGCTGCAGCCGATCGCCGACGCGTCGGTGCTGGTGCTGTTGATCGTGTCGCTGGCGTTGCACTTTCTGCTGTCGGGACTGGGCCTGCTGTTCTTCGGCCCCGAGGGTTTTCGCACTGCGCCGCTGGCCGCCGGTTCGCTCACGCTGCCGGGTGGCTTTCCGATCAGCGGCCAGGTGATGCTGATGCTCGCGTCGGCGGTGGTGCTGAGCGGGCTGTTCTTCCTCGCCTTCGAGCGCACGGTCGCGGGCAAGGCCTTGCGCGCCACCGCGGTCAACCGCGTCGGTGCGCGGCTGGTCGGCATCCGGCCCGCGCGCACCGCGCTGCTGGCCTACACCTGCGCGTCGCTGCTCGCCGGCCTGATCGGCGTGCTGGTGGCGCCGGCGATGACGATGTACTACGACTCGGGCTTCCTGATCGGCTTGAAGGCGTTCGTCGCAGCCATCATCGGCGGGCTGGTCAGTTATCCGCTCACTGCGATGGGCGCACTTGCGGTCGGCGTGGTCGAGAGCTTCGGCTCGTTCTGGAGCGGCGCGCTGAAAGACGTGATCGTGTTCAGCCTGCTGATTCCGGCGCTGCTGTTGCGCTCGGCGCTGCAGCGCCACGCCGAGGAGGAACAAGAGGAGATCGATGCGTAGCCGCTGGTTCGTGCTGGCGGCCGCGGCGGCGTTGGCGATCGCGCCGGCGGTGCTCGGCAAATTCGGCGTCTCGCTGATGAACGACATCGGCATCGCCGCGCTGGTGGTGCTGGGTCTGGTGTTGCTCACCGGCGTGGGCGGCGCCACGTCGTTCGGCCAGGCGGCGTTCGTTGGTATCGCGGCCTACACCAGCGCGTGGCTCAGCACCGTACAAGGCTGGTCGCCGTGGATCGGCCTGTTGTTCGCGCTGGTTTTCACCGCGACCGCGGCGCTGATGATCGGCGCTCTCACGCTGCGCCTGGGTGGCCACTTCCTGCCGCTGTCGACGATCGCATGGGGGCTGTCGATCGCGCTGGTGTTCGGCAACATGGAGATGCTCGGCCGCCACACCGGCATCTCCAACATCCCGCCGATCCGCCTGTTCGGCTTGTCGCTCGCCGATCCGCGCGCGGTGTACTACCTGATCTGGCTGCTGGTGGGGCTGGGCGCGCTGTTCTGCCACAACGTGCTGGCGTCGCGCCCCGGGCGCGCGATCCGTTGCCTGCGCGGCGGCGGCATCCTGCTGGCCAGCGTGGGCGCCGACGCGTACCGGGTGCGGCTGTCGCTGTTCGTGCTGGCCGCGCTGCTGGCCGCGGTCGCCGGCTGGCTCTATGCACACGCCAACCGGTTCGTCAGCCCGTCGCCGTTCGACGTGCGCGCCAGCATCGAGTACCTGTTGATGGCGGTGGCCGGCGGTTTCGCGCATCTGGCCGGCGCGCTGGTCGGCGCGGCCGTCGTGCTGGTGATGAAGAACGTCGTTCAGGACACGCTGCCGCTCGTCACCGCGCGCGGCGGCCAGTTCGAAGCGGTGGCGTTCGCGCTGCTGTTCATCGTGTTGCTGCACCGCGCGCGCGGCGGCGTGATGGGATTGGTGACGCGCTGGATGCGCACGCGTTTCCCACCGCGCGCGGCCGCGCTGCCGCCCGAGCCGGCCGAGGCCCTGCCGCGGCGCCAGCCGGTGCCGCGCGGCCAGCCGTTGCTGGCGGTGCACGCTGCGGTCAAACGTTTCGGCGGCCTGGTGGCGGTGAACGAGGTGAGCTTCGAGGTGCGCAGCCGGCGAGATCGTCGGCCTGATCGGCCCCAACGGCGCCGGCAAGTCGACGATGTTCGATCTCATCACCGGCACGGCGCCGATGACGAGCGGCCGTGTCGAGTTTCTCGGCCGCGACATCACCGGCATGGCGCAACGCCGCGTCGCGTTGCGCGGCATGGCGCGCACGTTCCAGCACGTCAAGCTGCGCCCGCAGATGAGCCTGCTCGACAACGTGGCGCTCGGTGCGCACGGCCGCACGCACGCAGGGCTCGTCGCCGCGGGCCTGAGGCTCGATCGGCGCGAGGAGGCCAAGATCCAACACGAGGCCCGGCGCCAGCTCGAGCGCATGGGCCTGGCCGATCGCGCACACGAGTTGGCGGGCAGCCTGCCGCTGGGCACGCAGCGCCTGCTCGAGATCGCGCGTGCGCTGGCGTGCGACCCGGTGCTGCTGGTGCTCGACGAGCCCGCGGCGGGCTTGCGGCGCCAGGAGAAACAGGCGCTCGCCGAGCTGCTGCGCAAGCTGCGCGGCGAGGGCATCACGATCCTGATCGTCGAGCACGACATGGACTTCGTGATGCGGCTGGTCGACCGGCTGGTGGTGATGAACTTCGGCTCCAAGCTGGTCGAGGGCGAGCCGGCCGCGGTGCGCGCCGATCCGATGGTGCAGGCCGCCTATCTCGGCAGCGTGGCGAAGAGTGCGCCATGACCTCCGCCGCGATGCTCGAGATCGGCGAGCTTGCACGTGTCGTACGGACAGGTCGATGCGGTGCGCGGCGTGTCGTTGTCGTTGCTGGCGGGGCAGATCGTGTCGGTGATCGGGCCCAATGGCGCCGGCAAGACCACCTTGCTCGGCGCAGCGATGGGCCTGCTGCCGTCGACCGGCACGTTGCGCTTCGAGGGCCACGACCTGCACACGCTCGATGTCGAAGCGCGCGTCGAGCGCGGCTTGTGCCTGGTGCCGGAGAAGCGCGAGCTGTTCGGCGAGCTGACCGTGCTCGACAACCTGATGCTTGGCGCCTACACGCAGCGCCGGCGCGGCGGCGCCTCGCTGCGCAGCCGGCTCGATGCGGTGTATGCGCGCTTCCCGCGCCTGGCCGAACGCCACGCGCAACGTGCCGACACCTTGTCGGGCGGCGAACGCCAGATGCTGGCGATCGGCCGCGCCTTGATGGCGCAGCCGCGCCTGTTGATGCTCGACGAACCGAGCCTGGGTCTCGCGCCGCTGGTGGTGCAGGAGATCTTCGCCATCGTGCGCCGCCTGCGCGAGGACGGTGTCGCGATCCTGCTGGTGGAACAGAACGCGCGCGCCGCGCTCGAGAGCTCCGACCACGGCTACGTGCTGGAAACGGGCGAGGTCGCGCTGCACGGCGCGTCGAACCAGCTTGCCGCCGATCCGCGCGTGCAGGCCACCTACCTCGGCGGCACCACCGATGCCGACAGACCCTAGCGACACGCCGTTCGCGCCGCACCAGCGCACGCTGCCGGCGATGCTGCAGCGGCAGGTGCAGGCGTTCGGTGCGAGTCCGTGCGTGTCGATCGACGGCGCGCGCTGGACGCACGCCGACATGGCTTGCGTGGCCGCGCGGCGCGCCGACGCGCTGCGGCGCGCCGGCGTCGCACGCGGCGACCGCGTGGCGCTGATGTGCGGCAACCGCGCCGAGCTGCTGGAGACGGTTCTCGGCTGCGGCTGGCTCGGCGCGATCGCGGTGCCGATCAACACCGCGTCGATGCGGCCGCAGATCGAATACGTGCTCAGCGATTGCGGCGCCACGCTGCTGGTGATCGAGGAGCGTTTCGTCGAGCGGCTCGGCGCGTCGTCGACAGTGCCGCGCTGGGTCGTCGGCGCCGATTGGCCGGACGGCGGGCGACACGATGGCGGCCGCCGACGTCGCGCCCGGCGATCCATGGGCGATCCTCTACACCTCGGGCACCACCGGGCCGCCCAAGGGCGTGGTGTGTCCGCACGCGCAGTACCACTGGTGGGGCGTGCACACCGCGCAGGTGTTGCAGCTGGAGCCGACCGACGTGCTCGGCACCACGCTGCCGCTGTTCCACATCAACGCGCTCAACACGTTCGCGCAGGCCGCGGTGGTCGGTTGCCGCGTCGACTTCGCCGACCGCTTCCACGCCACCACGTTCTGGCGCGACGCGCAAACGCGCGGCGCCACGGTGGTCTACCTGCTCGGTGCGATGGTGCCGATGCTGCTGGCGCAACCTGCCGGCGCGCACGAGCGCGAGCACCGTGTGCGCATCGGCCTCGGGCCGGGCGTGCCGGCGGCGGCGGGCGAGGCGTTCCGTGCGCGCAGCGGCGTCACGCTGCTCGAAGGCTACGGCTCGACCGAGACCAACTTCGTGATCTGCACCGCGCCCGATTCCCCGCGCCGTGGCGTGATGGGCTGGCTGCGCCCGGGCTTCGATGCGCGTGTGGTCGACGACCACGACGTCGAGCTGCCCGCGGGCGAGGCGGGCGAGCTGGTGCTGCGCGCCGACGAGCCGTTCACGTTCGCCACCGGCTACTTCGGTCAAGCACGACAAGACGGTCGAGGCCTGGCGCAACCTGTGGTTCCACACCGGCGACCGCGTGGTGCGCGACGCCGACGGCGCGTTTCGTTTCGTCGATCGCATCAAGGACGCGATTCGCCGCCGCGGCGAGAACATCTCGTCGTGGGAGGTCGAGCAGGCGCTGATGGGCCATGCGGCGGTGGCGGCGGTGGCGGTGTTCCCGGTGCGCTCGGAGTTGGCCGAAGACGAGGTGATGGCCGCGGTGGTGCTGCGCGACGGCGCGGCGGCCGCGCCGGCCGAGCTGGCGCAGCATTGCGAAGCCCTGTTGCCGCGCTTCGCGGTGCCGCGCTACATCGACCTGGTGGCCGAATTGCCGCGCACCGAGAATGGCAAGGTGCAGAAGTACAAACTGCGCGAACGCGGCGTCACGGCCACCTGCTGGGATCGCATGCCGTCCCGTCGTTGACCCACACGCATCGCGCGCCAGGAGTTCACCATGGAACGAGAACACCTCGAGTGGCCCTTCTTCGAGGAGCGGCACCGCAAGCTTGCGGCCGAGCTCGACGGCTGGGCCACCGAGCATGTGCACGACGCGCACGGCGACGATGTCGATGCCACCTGCCGCACGCTGGTCAAGCAGCTCGGCCAGGCGGGCTGGCTGAGGCATGCGATCGCCGGCACGCAGCACGGCGGCGCGGCCGACGTGATCGACACGCGCAGCATCTGCATCCTGCGCGAGACGCTCGGCTTCCACGCCGGGCTGGCCGACTTCGCATTCGCGATGCAGGGCCTCGGGTCGGGCGCGATCAGCCTGGCCGGCACGCCTCAGCAGAAGGCCGCGTGGCTGCCGCGCGTGGCGCGCGGCGAGGTGATCGCGGCGTTCGCGTTGTCGGAGCCCGAAGCCGGATCCGACGTGGCGGCGATGGCGTGCGCCGCGCGCCGCGACGGCGACCACTACGTGCTCGACGGCGAGAAGACCTGGATCTCCAACGGCGGCATCGCCGACCTCTATGTGGTGTTCGCGCGCACCGGCGAAGCGCCCGGTGCACGTGGCATCTCGGCATTCATCGTGCCGGCCGGAGCAGCGGGCTTTGAAATCGCCGAGCGCATCCAGGTGATCGCGCCGCATCCGCTGGCGCGGCTGCGTTTCAGCGGCTGTCGCATCCCGGCATCCAACCGCATCGGCGAGGGTGGCGAAGGCTTCAAGGTCGCGATGCGCACGCTCGACGTGTTCCGCACCTCGGTCGCCGCCGCCGCACTCGGCTTCGCGCGCCGCGCGATGGCCGAGGGGCTGCAGCGCGCGACCACGCGCAAGATGTTCAACCAGACGCTGGCGGACTTTCAGATCACGCAGACCAAGCTGGCGCAGATGGCCACCACCATCGACAGCGCGGCGCTGCTGACCTACCGCGCCGCCTGGAAGCGCGACAACGGCCGCACGGTGACGCGCGAGGCGGCGATGGCCAAGCTCGCCGCCACCGAGGGCGCGCAGCAGGTGATCGATGCGGCGTTGCAGATGTGGGGCGGACTGGGCGTGGTGAGCGAGCAGACGGTGGAGCGGCTGTACCGCGAGATCCGTGCGCTGCGCATCTACGAAGGCGCCACCGAGGTGCAGCAACTGATCATCGCGCGCGAGCTGCTGAAAGGCATGCAGGCTTGAGCCGCCGCCCGGCCGCTCCGAAGGCGGCTCGCATCGCGGGGCGAAGCCCGGAGGTGACCCAATGAAGATGGCGGTGCCGGCCTACTGGAACGCCGAGCTGGAGACCCAGCCCTGGGCGCGAGGTCGAGCGCTGGCAGGCGCAGCAGATCGCGGCGATGCTGCCTGCGCTGCGGCAGCGCTCGGGCCTGGTATGCGCGCCTGCACCACGGCCTGCCTGAGCCAGCCGCGCTGCGCGGCCTGGCCGACCTCGCCGCGCTGCCGTTCACGCTGAAAGACGACCTGCGCGCGGCGCAGCAGGCCGCCAGCGCCGAGCAGCCGTTCGGCGACAACCAAGGCGTGCCGTCGAGCGACATCGTGCAGGCGATCGCGTCGTCGGGCACCACCGGCGATCCGCTGTTCTACGCGCTGACCGCGCGCGACGTCGACCGTTTGTCCGACGCCATCGCCAACGTGTGGTTCACCGCCGGCATCCGGCGCGGCGACCGGGTGGCGCACCTGGTCGGGCTTGCCGATGGTCGCCGGCGGCTTGCCGTATGCCGATGGCTTTCGGCGCCTCGGCGCCACGTTGTGCTGGCTCGGCGGCTTTCCCACCGAACGCATCCTGCGCGACATGCATCGACTGCGCGCCAACGCCGCTGCTGGCGACCACCTCGTTCGCGCTGTACCTCGCCGAGCGCTGGGACGATGTGGGGCGCGACGGCGGTGTGCCGTCGGCGCTGTGCAAGGTGCTCGGTGGCGGCGAGCCGGGCCTCGGGCAGAGCGAGATCCGCGCGCGCATCCAGCGCGGCTTGAAGCTGTCGCACCTGCGCGAGACCATGGGCCTGGGCGACGTGCTGCCGTCGATGTGGGGCGAGTGCGAGCAGCAGGACGGCATGCACTTCAACGCGCAGCGTTACGTCGCGGTGGAGCTGATCGACCCCGACACCGGCGAGCAGAAGGCGTGGAGCGAAGGCGCCAGCGGCGAGCTGGTCTACACCACGTTCGCGCGCGACGCCACGCCGGTGGTGCGCTACCGCTCGCGCGACCATGCGCAGGTGATCGGCCTGCGTTGTGCATGCGGCCGCACGAGCCCGCGCCTCCGCGTGATCGGGCGCACCGACGACATGCTGATCTACAAGGGCATGAACGTGTTCCCGACCGCGATCCGTGATTTTGTCGTGCAGCGCTTCGCCGGCCAGGTGGAGCCGCTGCTGCGCATCGTCAAGGACCACAAGGAGCAGGTGCGCTTCGACCATCCACTGCCGGTGGAGATCGAAGCCTCGGCGTCGCTCGACGCCGCGCAGCGGGCTGCGCTGGCGCCGGCGATCGAAGACGCGGTGCGCGGGCAGCTGCAAGTGCGCGTGGCGGTCAGCGTGCTGCCGCACGGCACGCTGCCGCGCGGCGCGTACAAGAATCCGCTCGTGGTGGTGCGCGACAGCCCGCCGAAAGGATCCGCTGCATGAAGTTCCAACGCGCCGCGTTCAGCAGCCGGCATCTGTGGTCGTCGCCGTTCGTGCGCTGGCAGGGTCGCCTGGCCGACGTGTCCAGCCTCGACGTGGCCGTGGCCGTCACGCGCGACGCGCTCGCGCAGCGGCGCTGCGAGCTCGAACGCATCGACCAGTTGGTGCTCGGCACCACGATTCCGCAGCCGCGCAGCTTCTATGCCGTGCCGTGGATCGCGTCGCGCCTCGGCATGCCGGGGCTCACCGGCCCGCACATCGCACAGGCCTGCGCCACGTCGGTGGCGTGCGTGGTCAGCGCCGCGCTGCAGGTCGAGGCGCAGGCCGTGTCGCAGGCGCTGGTCGTCACGGCGGATCGCACCAGCAACGGGCCGCTGCTCGCGTACCCGCGCCCGCGCGCGATGGGCGGCAGCCCGGCCACGGAGAACTGGGTGCTCGACAACTTCGCGTCGGATCCGAACACCCTGCAGTCGATGGTGCACACCGCCGAGGCGGTGGCGCGCGAGGGCGCGATGTCACGGCAGGCGCTCGACGAGCTCACGCTGCTGCGCCACCAGCAGTACCGAGCTGCGCTGGCCGACGACCGGCGCATCCAGCGAACCTATCTGCAGCCGGTGGTGATCGAGCACGGCCGCACGCGGCTGGTGGTCGAGGCCGACGAAGGCGTGCACGACACCACCGCCGATGGCCTGCGCGCGCTGAAGCCGGTGCACGACGATGGCGTGGTCACCTTCGGCAGCCAGACCCATCCGGCCGACGGTGCCGCCGGCGCGCTGCTGCTGGCGGCCGACGACGCCCGCACGCTGGCCGATGGCGCTGGCGTCGTGCGGCTGGTGTCGGCGGCGTTCGCGCGCGCCGAGAAGGCGCGCATGCCGAAAGCGGCCACCACCGCCGCGCAGCGCGCGCTCGAGTTCGCCGGCCTCGGTATCGATGACGTGCACGTGGTGACCACGCACAACCCGTTTGCGGTCAACGATCTGTGGTTCGCGCAGCAGACCGGGTGTGCACTGGAGCGCATGAACCCGTACGGCTGCAGCCTGGTCTACGGCCACCCGCAGGGGCCCACCGGCTTGCGCGCGATCGCCGAACTGGTGCAGGCGCTGAAGGCACGCGGTGGCGGCGTGGGGCTGTTCACCGGCTGCGCCGCCGGCGACACCGGCGCCGCGCTGGTGTTGCGCCTCGATTGAAGCGAGCTACTGCAGGCCGAGCAGCCGCTTGGCGTTCTCCTTCAGGATCAGCGGCTTCACCTTGTCCTTGAAGCCCGCTTCCTCGAAGTCGCTCATCCAGCGCTCGGGCGTGATCAGCGGGAAGTCGCTGCCGAACAGGATGCGGTCCTTCAGCAGCGTGTTGGCGTACTGCACCAGCTGCGGCGGAAAGTACTTGGGGCTCCAGCCCGACAAGTCGATCCACACGTTGGGCTTGTGCAGCGCCAGCGATAGCGCCTCGTCCTGCCACGGCCAGCTCGGGTGCGCGACGATGATCTGCATGTCGGGGAAGGCCATCGCCACGTCTTCGAGCAGCATCGGGTTGCTGTTCTGCAGCCGCAAGCCGCCGCCGCAGCGCATGCCCGAGCCGATGCCGGAGTGGCCGCTGTGGAACACCGCCGGCAGCTTGTGCTCGTTGATCACTTCGTAGATCGGCCACGCCATGCGGTCGGTGGGCACGAAGCCCTGCACGGTGGGGTGGAACTTGAAGCCCTTGACGCCGTGCTCCTCGATCAGCTTGCGCGCCTCGCGCGCGCCCATCTTGCCCTTGTGCGGATCGATCGAGCCGAACGCGATCATGATGTCGGCGTTCTTCTGCGCGGCTTCGGCGATCTCTTCGTTCGGGATGCGGCGCCGGCCGAGCTGCGACTCGGAGTCGACTGTGAACATCACGAAGCCGATCTTCTTCTCGCGGTAGTAGGCCACCGTCTCGTCGATGGTCGGCCGCCGGCTCGAGCCGAAGTACTTGTCGGCTGCGCGGTCGTACTCCTCGCCGTAGTTGTCGAACGGGTTCCAGCACGACACCTCGGCATGGGTGTGGGTGTCGATGGCGATCAGCGACGCGGTGTCCATGGCTTGGCCTTTTAGTTCAAGATAGAAAGTATACGGAGCCCGAGTATTCTGCGCTGCAGCAACGTTTCGCCCATGAAATTAGATCATCCAATTCGGGTTTGCCCTAGTTATTCAGTTAAGCTCATGAACTATCTTTTCGCCACACACCGGATCCACCATGTCGTTGCCGACCTTCACGCCCGCCACCGGCCTGCTGGCCGAGTTTGATCTCCTGTCGGTCTCGCACGCTGGCGCCCTCACGCATGTGCGCCTGAACCGGCCGGCCAAGCGCAACGCGCTGAGCGACACGCTGATTCAGCAACTGCACAGCTGTTTCGTCAACCTGCCCGAAGCCACTCGCGCGGTGGTGGTGAGCGGCGAGGGCGACCACTTCTGCGCCGGCCTCGATCTGTCGGAACTGATGGAGCGCGACGCCGCGGCCGGCGTGCTGCACTCGCGCATGTGGCATGCCGCCTTCGACCAGATCCAGTTCGGCCGCGTGCCGGTGGTGGCGGTGCTGCACGGCGCGGTGGTCGGCGGCGGCCTCGAGCTCGCGTCGGCGTGCCACATCCGCGTGGCGGAGGCATCGGCCTACTACGGCCTGCCCGAGGGCCAGCGCGGCATCTTCCTCGGCGGCGGCGGCTCGGTGCGCATCACGCGGCTGATGGGCGTGGCGCGGATGAGCGACCTGATGATGACCGGCCGCGTCTACGACGCGCAAGAGGGTCTGCAGGCGGGCCTGTCGCAATACGTCGTGCCCGAGGGCCAGGGTCTGGCCAAGGGCATCGAGCTCGCCGGTCGCATCGCGACCAACGCGCCGATGTCGAACTACGCGGTGATGCACGCGCTGCCGCGCATCGCCGACCAGTCGATGAGCGAAGGGCTGCTCACCGAATCGTTGATGGCGGCGGTGGCCGAGAGCACGGCCGACGCCAAGGATCGCCTGCGCGCCTTCCTCGACAAGCGCGCCGGCAAGGTCGTCAAGAAGTGATGGGCTGCAGGAGGCTCACATGGATCGCCGCCCGGCCGCCCGAAGGCGATCAGCCCCCCTCGGGGGAGCGGCCGCGGGCCGCAGGGGGCTCACATGACATCCGCGGTGCCGGTGCGCCCCGCGTCGGTCGGTGGCTGCGTCGAGGCCACGATCGAGCGCCGCGGCGACGGCGCGACCGTGCTGCGCTCGACGGAGGCGTTGGCTGCCTACCCGGCGCGCCTCACCGACCACCTGGAGCACTGGGCGCGCGAGGCGGCCGATCGCACCTTCGTCGCGCGCCGCGATGCAAGCGGCGCGTGGCAGCGCGTGTCGTATGCGCAGATGCTCGAGCGCGCACAAGCCGTCGGTCAGGCGCTGCTCGATCAGGGGCTGTCGGTCGAGCGGCCGCTGGCGATCCTGTCGGAGAACGGCCTGGAGCACCTCACGCTGGCGATGGGCGCGTTGTGGGCCGGCGTGCCGTTCGCGCCGGTGTCGCCGGCGTATTCGCTGGTGTCGCAGGACCATGCCAAGCTCAAGCACATCGTCGGCGCATTGACGCCGGGCCTGGTGTTCGCCAGCGATGCGTCGTATGCCAAGGCGATTGCGGCCGCGGTGCCGGCCGACACGCCGGTGGCGCTGGCTGCACGGTGAGCTGCCCGGGCGGCGCACGCTGGCCTACGGCAGCCTGCTGCAGGCGAAACCCGGTGCCACGCTGCGCGCCGCGCACGAGCAGGTCGGCCCCGACACGATCGCCAAGTTCCTGTTCACGTCGGGCTCGACCAAGGTGCCCAAGGGCGTGATCAACACGCACCGCATGTGGTGCGCCAACCAGCAGATGCTGCGCCAGTGCCTGCGCTTTCTTGCCGAGGAACCGCCGGTGCTGGTGGACTGGCTGCCGTGGAACCACACCTTCGGCGGCAACCACAACGTCGGCATCACGCTGGCCAACGGCGGCACGCTGTACATCGACGACGGCAAGCCCACGCCGGGCGGCATCGCCGAGACGCTGCGCAACCTGCGCGAGATCTCGCCCACGGTGTACTTCAACGTGCCCAAGGGCTTCGAAGAGATCGCGCGCGCGATGGACTCGGATGCGTTGTTGCGCCGCATGCTGTTCGCGCGCTGCAAGGCCTTCATGTTCGCCGGCGCGGGCCTGAGCCAGGCGGTGTGGGAGCAGCTCGACGCGCACGGCGCGGCCACCATCGGCGAGCGGCTGCGCATCATCACCGGCCTCGGGCATGACCGAGACCGCGCCGTCGTGCACCTTCGCCGTCGGCCCCGACACGCGCTCGGGCCAGATCGGACTGCCGGCGCCGGGCGTCGAGGTGAAGCTGGTGCCCGAAGGCGACAAGACCGAGATCCGCTTCCGCGGGCCCAACGTGATGCCGGGCTACTGGCGCGCGCCGGAGCAGACGCGCGACGCGTTCGACGACGAGGGCTACTACCGCACCGGCGATGCCGGTGCGCTGGGTCGACGCGTCCGACCCGCAGCGCGGCCTGCTGTTCGACGGCCGCACCGCCGAGGACTTCAAGCTCTCCACCGGCACCTTCGTCAGCGTGGGCCCGCTGCGCGCGCGCATCATCGAAGCCGGCGACCCGTGCGTGCAGGATGCGGTGATCACCGGCCTGAACCGCGACACGGTCGGCGCGCTGATCTTTCCGCGCCTCGACGCCTGCCGCCGCCTGGCCGGCTGCGGCGACGACACGCCGGCGCCCGAGGTGCTGCACCATCCGGCGGTGCGGGCGCACTTCCAGGCCATGCTGGATCGATTGGCGGCGCAGGCCACCGGCAGCGCCAACCGCCTCGCGCGCATCCACGTGCTGGCCGAGCCGCCGTCGATCGACAAGGGCGAGCTCACCGACAAGAACTCGATCAACCAGCGCGCGGTGCTGCAGCACCGCGCGTCGCTGGTCGAGGCGTTGTACGAGGGCCGGCGCTCCGATCCGTTCATCATCGAGGTCAGCCGATGAGCAAGGTGTACGTCCACCGCGTGCAGGTGCAGTTCGGCGACTGCGATCCGGCCGGGATCGTGTTCTTTCCCGAACTTCTCGCGCTGGATGGACGAGTCGTCGCTGCTGTTCTTCATGAGCTGCGGCGTGCCGCCCTGGCGCGAGCTGGTGAAGACGCGCAACATCATCGGCACGCCGCTGCTGGAGATCCACACGCGCTTCATGAAGGCCGCCACCTACGGCGAGTGGATCGAGGTGCACACCAGCGTCGAGGAGTGGGCGGTCAAGGTGTTCCGCCATCGCCACGTGATCAAGCGGGGCGACGACGTGTTGTGCGAAGGCACCGAGGTGCGCACCTTCGCGATCCGCGATCCGCAGAACCCCGAGCGCATCCGCTCGATCCCGATCCCCGAAGACATCAAGGCCCTTTGCATTTAGGCCGCATCCACACGACCACCAGGAGACCGACAACCATGACTCTCGCCAAGAAGAAACTGCTTGCCGTGGCGCTCGCGCTCGGTGCCTCGGCCTCGGCGCTGGCCGACATCACCGTCGGCATCAGCCTGCCGCTCACCGGGCCGGCCAACGGGCTCGGCATCCCGATGCAGAACTACATCAAGCTGTGGCCCGAGAGCGTGGCCGGCGAAAAGCTGAAGGTGATCCTGCTCGACGACGCCAGCGACCCGACGCGCGCGGTGCAGAACGCGCGCCGCTTCGTCACCGAAGACAAGGTCGACGTGGTGATGGGCTCGTCGGTCACCGTCAACGCGGTGGCGATGGCCGACACCGTGGCCGAGTCGAAGACCGTGCAGCTGATGTTCTCGCCGGCGGTGCTGCAGGCCGGCAAGGACACCTGGGCGTTCCGCCTGCCGCAGGGCAACGCGGTGATGGCGCACGCGGTGATCGAGCACATGAAGAAGCAGGGCATCAAGACGGTGGGCTTCCTCGGCTACACCGATGCCTACGGCGAGACCTGGCTGAACGACTTCCGCACCGAGACCGCCAAGCTCAAGGGCCCGCAGATCACCGCGGTCGAGCGCTTCGCGCGGCCCGACACGTCGGTGACCGGCCAGGCGCTGAAGCTGGTGTCGGCCAACCCCGACGCGATCCTGATCGTCGCTTCGGGCTCCGGTGCGGCGATGCCGCACAAGGGCGTGATCGAGCGCGGCTACAAGGGCAAGATCTACCAGACCCACGCCGCCGCCTCGCGCGACCTGATGCGCATCGGCGGCAAGGACGTCGAGGGCGGCTTCGTCGTCAGCGGCCCGGCGCTGGTGCCCGAGCAGTTGAGCGAGAACCATCCGTCGAAGAAGGTGGCGCAGGACTTCGTCACCAAGTACGAGAAGGCCTATGGCGCCGGCTCGCGCAACCAGTTCGCCGGCCACGCGTACGACGCCATCATCGTGCTGGAGAAAACCATCCCCGTCGCCAAGGCCAAGGCCAAGCCCGGCACGCCAGAGTTCCGCGCCGCGCTGCGCGACGCCATCGAAGGCATGGGCCGCACGGTGCTCGCACACGGCGTGATCACCTACGAGAAGGACAACCACTGGGGCTTCACCACCGAAACGCCGGTGATGCTCAAGGTGGTCAACGGCGACTGGAAGATCGAGCCCTGAGGCCACCGGTGTGACGCAGCGTGTCGGCGCCCTCGCGCGCTGCACGCTGGCGTGACCGTGGCCGCATGCAACGCGCGCAACCTCCGTGGACCTGACGATTGCCAGCATCCTCACGCTCGACGGCGTGGGCAACGGCGCGATCTACGCGCTGCTGGCGCTGGCGACCGTGCTGCTGTTCGCGGTCACGCGCGTGATCTTCATCCCGCAGGGCGAGTTCGTCGCCTTCGGTGCGCTCACCTTCGCGATGCTGCAGCAGGGCAACCCGGTCGGGTCGATGTGGCAGCGCCATGGCGACCTGCCGGGCACGTTGTGGCTGCTGCTGGTGGCCGCGCTGGTGGCGGCGGCCATCGACGTGTCGCGGCTGCTGCGCCAGGGCTTGGCGGCGCGCGCGCTGCGCGAGGGCGCCACCACGCTGGCGCTGCCGCTGGCGCTGGCGCTGCTGTGCCTGCTCACGCAGCCGCGCAGCTGGCCGATGGCCGCGCAGGTGCTGCTGACCTTGGCCATCGTCACGCCGCTCGGGCCGCTGGTGTACCGCCTGGCGTACCAGCGCCTGGCCGACGCATCGGTGCTGGTGCTGCTGATCGTGTCGGTCGGCGTGCATTTCGCGCTCACCGGCCTGGGGCTGCTGTTCTTCGGCGCCGAGGGTTTTCGCAACCCGCCGTTCTGGGATGCGCGCTTCAGCGTCGGGCCGCTCACGCTGAGCGGGCAGACGGTGATCATCTTCGGCACCTCGATCGCGCTGATCGTGCTGCTGTGGCTGTTCTTCGAGCGCACGCTGCGCGGCAAGGCGCTGCGCGCCACCGCGGTCAACCGCACCGGCGCGCGGCTGATGGGCATCAGCGCGTCGAGCGCGGGCCGCTTGTCGTTCGCGATGGCGGCCTTCATGGGCGCGCTGTCGGGGCTGTTGATCGGACCGTCGACCACGGTGTTCTACGACTCCGGCTTTCTCATCGGCCTGAAGGGTTTCGTGGCCGCGGTGTTCGCCGGACTGGCGAGCTATCCGCTGGCCGCGGTCGGTGCGCTGGGCGTCGGCGTGGTGGAAGCGTTCGGCTCGTTCTGGGCCAGCGCGTTCAAGGAAGTGATCGTGTTCACCACGATCCTGCCGATCCTGCTGTGGCGGTCGTTGCGCGACCCGCATCATGACGACGATTGATGCGATGAAGCCCACGCCGCGCACGCTGCTGTTCGTCGCCATCGCTGCCGCTGCTGATCGGCCTGCCGGCGCTGCCGGTGCCGGAGTTCTGGATCACGCAGCTCAACCTGATCGGCCTGTACGCGATCGTCGCGCTCGGCCTGGTGCTGCTCACCGGCGTGGGCGGCCTCACGTCGTTCGGCCAGGCGGCGTTCGTCGGCGTCGGCGCCTACGCCACCGCCGTGCTCAGCACCAAGCTGGCGCTGTCGCCCTGGCTCGGGCTGCTGGCTGGGCATGGGCGCTCACGGTGGTGATCGCGCTGATCCTGGCGGCGATCACGCTTGCGCATGTCGGGCCACTACCTGCCGCTGGCCACCATCGCGTGGGGCTTGTCGCTCAGCTACACGATGGCCAACGTCGAAGGGCTCGGCCGCTACGACGGCCTGCTCGGCATTCCGGCCCTGGAGGTGTTCGGCATCAGCTTGCACGACGGCCGCAAGATGTACGTGCTGATCTGGGTGGTGGCCCTGTTGGCGGCGGTGGCGACGCTGCGGCTGCTCGATTCGCGCCCGGGCCGCGCCATCCGCGCGCTCAAGGGCGGCGCCGCGATGGCCGAGGCGATGGGCATCTCGACCTATCGCTACAAGGTGGTGATCTTCGTCTACGCCGCGGTGCTGGCGGCGATCTCGGGCTGGCTGTTCGCGCACTACCAACGCACCGTGAACCCGACGCCGTTCGGCCTGAACCGCGGCATCGAGTACCTGTTCATGGCGGTGCTCGGCGGCGTCGGGCAGGTGTGGGGCGCGTTCATCGGCGCCGGCGCGGTCAAGCTCATCGAAGACCAGCTGCAGGTGTGGCTGCCCGCGCTCACCGGCACGCAAGGCAACTACGAAGTGATCGTGTTCGGCGTGTTGATCGTGCTGGTGCTGAAGTACGCGCCCGACGGCCTGTGGCCGGCGATCAACCGCCTCGCCGAACGCTGGCTGCCGCCGGCGCGCCGCGTCAAAGACTGGGCCGCCGCGCCGCGCCTGCCGGAGCGGCCGCGGCCGCGCGCCGGCGACGTGCTGCTCAAGGTGCAGGCGGTGCGCAAGGAGTTCGGCGGCCTGGTGGCGGTGAACGATGTCAGCTTCGAGCTGCGCGCCGGCGAGATCGTCGGCCTGATCGGGCCCAACGGCGCGGGCAAGTCCACCACCTTCAACCTGCTCACCGGCGCGTTGTCGCTGACGCGCGGCAGCGCCGAGTTCGCCGGCCACACGATCGGCGGACTGCCGGCGCGCGCGATTGCGCGCCTGGGCATCGCACGCACGTTCCAGCACGTGAAGCTGCTGCCGGAGATGACGGTGCTGGAAAACGTGGCGCTCGGTGCTTACCAGCGCGGCACGAGCGGCGTGCTGCGCGCGATCCTGCGGCTCGACCGCGACGAAGAGCGCCGTTTCTTCGCCGAGGCCGAAGCCCAGCTGCAGCGCATCGGCATGGGCCATCAGCTGCACGAGCTCGCCGGCAACCTGCCGCTCGGGCCGCAGCGCCTGCTGGAGATCGCCCGCGCGTTGTGCACCGACCCGGTGTTGCTGTTGCTCGACGAGCCTGCGGCCGGCTTGCGCCACCAGGAGAAGCAGGCGCTGGCCGCCGTGTTGCGGCAGCTCAAGGGCGAGGGCGTCAGCATCCTGCTGGTCGAGCACGACATGGACTTCGTGATGGGGCTGACCGATCGCATCGTGGTGATGGAGTTCGGCACCAAGCTCACCGAAGGCACACCGGCCGAGGTGCAAGCCAGCCCGGCGGTGCGCGCCGCCTACCTCGGCACGGAACACTGACCATGTCCACCGACCTCCTGCTCGACGTCAGCGACCTGCATGCCGGCTACGGCAAGGCCGAGGTGTTGTCGGGCCTGGCACTGCAGGTGCCGCGCGGCCGCGTGGTCACCGTGATCGGGCCCAATGGCGCCGGCAAGTCCACGCTGCTCAACTCGCTGATGGGCTTGTTGCGCGCGCGCGGGCGCATCGTGTTCGACGGCGCGCTCGCTCGCCGACGTGCCGCTCGAGGAGCGCGTGATGCGCGGCCTGTCGCTGGTGCCCGAAACGCGCGAGCTGTTCGGCTCGATGCCGGTCGAAGACAACCTCGTGCTGGGCGGTTACCGCCAGATGCGGCGCGGCGTGCCACAGTGGCGCCGTGCGATCGAACGCGTCTACACACTGTTCCCGCGCCTGCAGGAGCGGCGCTTGCAGCTGGCCGGCACCTTGTCGGGCGGCGAGCGCCAGATGCTGGCGGTGGGCCGCGCGCTGATGGCCGACCCCAAGCTGCTGATGCTCGACGAACCGAGCCTGGGTCTCGCGCCGCTGGTGGTGCGCGAGGTGTTTCGCACCATCGCACAACTGCGCGAGAGCGGTGTGTCGATCCTGTTGATCGAGCAAAACGCGCGCGCCGCGCTCGAGGTGTCGGACCACGGCTACGTGCTTGAAACCGGTGCGGTCGCGCTGCAGGGCGAGGCCGCGACGCTGGCGCGCGACCCGCGCGTGATCGACACCTACCTCGGGGCGCGCAAGGGATGACCAGCGACACGACATCGACCGCCGACCGGGCGCCCGCCGGCGCCACGCTCGACCTCGGCGCGCTGCGCGACGTGCTCGGCTTTCACGTCACGCTGGCCAACATCACCACCGTGGCGCTGTTCGAGCGCCACATCGGCCAGCCGTTCAGCCTGCGCAAGGCCGAGTTTTCGCTGCTGATGCTGCTGCTGGCCAACGGCGACACCGCCGCCAAGCAACTGGCGCGCACGCTGCGGCTTTCGGCGCCGAACCTCACGATGCTGATCGACCGCATGCAAGACAAGCACTGGCTGCGCCGCGAGCGCAATCCGGCCGACCGGCGTTCGCAATTGATCGTGCTCACGCCCGACGGGCAAGCGCTGGCGCGGCGCGCGCAGGCGGCCGCGAAGACGATGGAAGCCAGCCTGCAGCGGCGCCTGAGCCGCGCCGAGCGCGCGATGCTGATCGAGTTGTTGGCCAAGCTGGCCGGGCACCGCGAAGAGGCGGACGACGGTGGCGCTGCCGTTTGAGCGCGCAGGTGCCTTGGTATACTGCTCGGGCTTTCGATCGAACGCCGCGGAGTGGTAGTTCAGTTGGTTAGAATACCGGCCTGTCACGCCGGGGGTCGCGGGTTCGAGTCCCGTCCACTCCGCCAGACGCCCAGTAAACACGGGGCGTTGCGACGCGCTCAGCGTCCTCACCCATCAAACTACCCATCTAACGCTGAAGTGCGTCTCGCACTTCGGCTGATGTCGCATCGCTGCCTCACCGCTTGGAAGGCACTCGCGTCGGCTGCTAGCCTTGCTAGGCTGCTAGCCGCGGTCGGGGAAGCAATCTCTGAAGTGCACAACGCGATGGAGGGTGACACGTGATCATTCCCAACGGCGACCAATGGGCAACGGCCTTTCTGGCTAGCGAGGATCGACGCGTATGCGCAGGCGATCGGCCGATGCAAGCCTGAAGCTTGGCATCACCGACGCATTCAATCTGGCTTGCAAAGCGTTCGTCCCGAAGGCGATTGGAACAATCCGAAGGTCGCTGCGGGCTGCGATGCGGTGTTCGGGCCAGTGCCTCGACCACCGCGGAAGTCTGAGCGCGATTGTCTGCACCACGAGCTTTCGGGCCGCGTGACGTGACCCGCGACAACTGGTGCGACGCGTTTATAGATGACCTGCTAAAGCCGGCAGCCACACACGGGACACCGTCTAGGCACGACGCTGACGCTGCGAACGTGCTGTTTAGCGCAACACTGCAACGATACCGGCCGACACGGCGGTGACCGCGATCAGGAGCAGTGCGATCACGAAGCTGCTCGGTCGCCGGTCTAGTGGCGCATCCGCTTTTCCCCTTGCGCGGCTTGGTCGTTCAAAAGTTGAATGTTCGCTCGCGCGCTAGGGCTCCGGTGCGGACGACTTGCGCTTAAGCGCCCCGCGCTCAACCGCCGGCTCGAGGCTGTCCTGGTTGTAGAGAAAAACCTTCTTCGACATGGCGCAGCTCGGCTAAGTGGCGCGGGCCAATCTGGGTGCGATGCCTCGCTGTGACCAGGCTGCCAAGGCAGGTGACTGCGATAAGCTGTCCACCATACGCTTTCACTGTTGCATATGCCGAATATCGCTTCGCTTCTCAAGATTGAGATTGTTCGCCTCGCCCGCAAAGAGGTTCGACGAGACCGACACGCTGAAGAAAGCCGTGGCCACATACCGTAGGGAGATTGCCGCGCTCAAGAGGCGCGCTGACATTCTGGAACGACAGCTGCGGCGGGCCCAGAATGCACAGCCGTCGGTACCCGCACCGCAGTCTGAGAACGACCATGGCGTGTTTCGCTTCAGTCCAAAAGGTTTGGCCTCGCATCGCAAGAGACTCGGTCTCTCGGCCAGCGACATGGGAAGGCTGCTCGGCGCGTCTGGTCAATCGGTGTACAAGTGGGAAAGCGGCGAAGCGCGACCGCGCGCGGCAAACATGCCAGGCATTTCGGCGGTGAGGAAGCTCGGTCGCAAAGACGTCGCCAAGATCTTGGCCAGCCTGGACCGCGAAAGCTAAACGGACGCCGAGTCGGAAACCTAGCCCTTACTCCATGATCATCAGCAGCCGAGAACTGCCGGGCTGCAGGATCGCCTCGGCCTGGGCCCGGGCTCGAAAAGAGTCTTCAGCCTCTCCCTCCAAACGGTGCCACTCCTGGTTCCGTGCTTGATTCGGCTGACCGGGCGATCCAGCTGGCCCGGGCTGACGAAGCGAATCGATATCGTCAGATCGTCCTGGGCCGGCCGCAGCTTGGCTTCGATCCGGTCCCCTCTCCGATCGACCCAAGGGCTCAAGGTGCCAAAGCGGCGGCATCGGCACGCGGTGTCGTTTGCGTGGCGGGAATCAGTCGCTTCGCACCGTTTTGAACCTGAAAGGCGACGCCGAACGACTGCCCTTGGCTCCGGGTCTCGATCGTGTCGACATACCACCACTCGCCGACGACGCGCGTGGCATCGACGTCGAGCAGCATGTAGCCGCGCCGCGTCAACTCGATGTACTTGAAGTGAGGATTGATGAGCTTCACCGCCGACTCGGGGATCACGGGATCGACGACCAGCGGCGAGGTCACCGATGTGGCGACGAACTCGACGGCGCGCGAGCCGGCACCCGTTGCAGGGTCGTAGCCACCGGTCGCGGTGTCCGGGTTGTTCGGGTCCTGCGTCAGGTCGGCGGCCCATGAGCTGTGCAGATCGCCGGTCAGCATGACCACGTTGTCGACCGGCGGCGATGACGCATTGCCCTTGAACACGTCGTACAGGCGGTCGCGTGCCGGCTGGTAGCCGTCCCACTGGTCGGCGTTGATGAAGCGGCCGCCGCCGCCGGCATTGGGCGCAGGCTCGACCTTCAGCTGCGCAAACATCACGCCTTGTCCGACGATCTTCCACTGGGCTGTGGATTCACGCAATCGAGCGGCAAGCCAGCCCTCCTGCGCGCTGCCGAGCATCTGACGGCTCGGGTCCGCAAACTCGCCGCTTTGACCGAATACACCGAAGCCGCTGATGTCGGTCTGCAGTTGCGGCGAGCGTGCAACGAGCCGCTGCTCGAGCATGATCAAGTCGACCAAGTTGCCATAGGCGTAACTGCGGTTGTTCCTGCGGCGGTCGATGGCGTCGACCACGCGCACCGGCATCCACTCGTAGTAGGCCTGCATTGCGGCGGCCACCCTTGCGCCCCACGTGCCCTCGGCTCCTTCGGTGTGGTTCGCTGCGCCATCCACATGGGCGTTGTCGGCAAACTCGTGATCGTCCCAGATGGCAACCATCGGATGTTGGCGGTGCACCTCTTGTAGGTCGCTGTCGCGCTTGTACTGCGCGTGCCGTGTCCGGTAGTCGCTTAGCGTCAACGTCTCGACCGGTGGCTCGTAGGCCCGCAGCGATCCGAATTGGTTGCTGCCGTATTCGTAGATGTAGTCGCCGAGATGCACGACGAGGTCAAGATCGGCGCGCTCGGCAATGCGGCGGTAGGCGTTGAAGAAGCCGTGCGCCAGGCTCGCACAGCTCACGACGGCCATGCGCAAGCGGGTGGCCGTGCCCACCGGGAGGGTGCGAGTGCGGCCAACGGGCGACTGCGCACCGGCGATGGAAAAGCGGTAGTAGTAGGTGGTGTTCGGTTGCAGGCCGGCGACGTCGACGTTGACCGTGTAGTCACGCGTCGCATCGGTCGTGGTGCTCGTGCCCGTGACGATGTTGGCCAGCGACGAGTCGCTCGCCACCACGCAATCCACCGCAACGGAGCCCACCGCTGCGGGCGTCACCCGCGTCCACAAAATGACGCGGTCCGCTAGCGGGTCGCCGCTCGCAACGCCGTGCTCGAAGCGGCCGATGGGCGCCTGGGGCTCGGCCGGGGGATCGTCGGAGTCCCCTCCGCCGCACGCTTGCAGCAACGGCGCAGCGCCGAGCGCAAACGCGACACCTCCCGAACGCTTGACGAACTCGCGGCGGTTCGGAGTGGGGCGGGGAACGGCAGTGCTCTTCAGGCGGCCCATGGCGATCGATTTTGGGAAGAAGATGACGCGAGCGGCATTGCCGTACTACGCATCGGCAATCTGTGTGCCGTTGTGCCAAGATGGAACTACCGAAGGCGCTGGTGCATATGGCAAGTCTCTGGCACGTGCCAACGCGCGTTAAGCCGCCCTGTTCGCCGACTTTGCAAAGTCCTCATGCGCAGACCGAACGGCGCAGTGAGGCGCAAGGCTGTGACGTGTCAATACTGACACTTTGACCAGTCGACTTCGCACTTCGTGGTGCAAGCCTTGGCAGAGACACTGAACGCGCACATTGGCAAGGAGGTGCAGTATGAAAGCCTTCGGTGCGCCGGTCACGACCGATTCAGACGACAACACCGCGAGCCTCGTGCCCCGCGCTATGGACGCCTTGCTTGGCCTGGTTGCGTTGGTCGCGCTCGTTGCCGCCTTTGCGGTCGAGTTCGCGCCCATCTCTCGGGATGTCCAACAAGCCGCCCACAAACTCCTGCATGTCGGCCAGACCGCAAATTCGCCCGTCTAATAGTTGGCCGCGTAGAACCCTGGTGAAGTGCGAGGGACCAGAGCGGCCGTCGCCGTCGCGCGGGGGAGTACCGCCGACGGCGAAGGTCGGCGAGGGAAGCGATCTCGGCTTTTTCAGCCATAGATTCGCACCGTGGCTACTGCCTTGCTCCCAACGAAAGGGGACGGTTTTGGGATGGGCGTCCTTCGGTACGAGGAAACGACCGGGCAGTGGGACCTTGCGGCTCTCACCCGTCGTGCGGGCTGACCGACATTAGTCGGCTCTGGAGGCGGACCGCTCGCGGAGCATGGTTGCAGCGTCCTTCCGGCCCCGGTCGATGTGCGCTGCAACGGACAGTGCAATCCGTTGGCCGAAAAACGAGACGGTGGTGGAGGGCCGCTATCGGCCCGATGCGAAGGACTAAGGCGACGTGGTCTTATCGGCGCACGAAGAACTTGCGTGCTGTCCAGCTGCTGCTGGGTCACTCCAAGCTTGAGTCGACGGTGCGCTACCTTGGCATCGAAGTCGACGACGCCCTGGGAATCTCCGAGCAGACCGAAATCTGAGCGATCGGATCAGCCTCGCTGAGCATCGTGTCGGCGCGGTTGATTTGGACCGGCGGCTATGTGGCGCCGGTCCGGACTGGCGGTCCCGGCCATGAACTGCCATTCACTGCGCCATACGCGATGCCCGGTTCAAAGCCAGGAGCGGACTGTCGTAATTCGGGGGCCAGCCTCGCACCTTGACCGGCCAGGGTGAATTCAACGAGCGATCAGCCGGGATGAGAAGGCGAAAGTCGAGCAGCCGGTCCTAGTTCGCGGAAAGATTCATCGAGACCTACGCCGGTGCTAAAGCGCGCCCGGAATCCCGGTGCGCCTGCAACTCGAGCAACTCGCCGGTCGCGGCGCATTGCTCGAAGAGAGTCGCCGCTTGATCGAGGTCGGCCCGGCTCCCGGTTCGTCGGCCGCGCTCGAAGAGGATTCGCGCCTTCGCATGGCGCGCACCGAGCGTCTCGGCCGCATCAAGGCCGATATCCCAACAGGCCAGCGCGCGGTCATGCTTGCCGCACAGCCAGGCGAGCTTGCCTTCTATGCGGCGGCATTCCGCGGCGCCTTCATCTCGAACCTCGCGACCTTGACGCCGCATGCGCTTTACCGCACTGACCGCTTCTGCTCGATGCAGCCGAGACTGCTCGAACTCTGCAAGTCGTGCCTCAGCCAGTGCCATCAGCGGACGCGTACACCAAGTCCCACGAAGCGAGTGACTGCGAATGAGATGCTCAGCGCGCATCGCACACAGGAGACCCTCGTTCACCCGCTGCAGCTTTACCAGATTGGCACACTGCAATCCCAGGGCATTGGCCAAGAATCGATAGTCAGGAATCGCTTCATAAACTTCCATTGCTTTCCGCAGGGAAGCTAGAGCCGCCTCATGTTGACCTGCATGTTCCTCCTTAATGGCCGTCATCGACAGTGCCCAGGCTTTCGCTTGATCGTCTGACGTCTCGACGGCAACGTTCATAATTTGTTCCGGGAGGCAAAGCCAGCCTGGTTCACCCAGTGAATAAAGGTGCTGGACCAGGTTGGCTGTCAATGCGGCCCACAGTCGGATCTCGCCGATCTCCCAGCTCAACGTCTTGGCACGATCGTAGTAGGGCAACCCTTCGCGCCACCGGCCAGCAGCGTGGCAGTGCATGGCACGATAAAACATGGTTTGCGCAAGTGTGCTTTGGTCCGCAACCTGTTCTGCCAGTGTCGAAGCGCGAGAATGCAACGACAACGCGGTTCCATACATACCCATCGCATCGAAAACGACTGCGATTAGGGCCGTGCCGATGACGTGCCACTTGGAGTCCGGATACGGCGCGATAGCCTCGCGATTTGCAGAATGTCGTAGGTGAAAGTGAGTGGATCGGCGGCAAAGAAGTCGATCCAGGCAAGCTTGTGCCACAGCTCGCATGCGAGGGCGATGTCGGCTTGCATTGGTGTTGATGACCGTGGATCGCTCGGTCCATCGCGGCGCTTGAGCAGGAAGGGAAGGAGGCCGACGGCAACGGAGATGCCCGTGCGCCACTTCGTATTCACTTGCCGCTGCCCGAGTCGGCGCAGCGCTGCGACGAATTGGGTTCGCGCCACGGTATTGCGCCCAGCCCTGAAATGCGCCTCCCCCAATCTTGCCGTCCAGTTGCGCCCGCTTCACCGCGTCGAGCCCCTTCACACCGTGCTTCTCAGCCGTCTCTATCGCCGCGCGGTACAGCGCCAGCGCCTCCTCGTCGGCGGCCAGCCGGTCTGCTCGCTCGGCTGCCTTGAACAGGTACTCGAGCCCCTTGATCCAGTCCTCGGCTTTGGCGAAGTGGTACGCCAGCATCGCGTAGAAAGGCTCGAGTCTGCCCTCGAAGAGCTGCTCGATGCATTGCCCAACCCGGGCATGCATCTGCCGGCGCCGGTGTTCGAGCAGGCTGTCGTACGTAGCCTGCTGGATCAGCGGGTGCTTGAAGACGTACTCCAGCTCCGGGGCAAGCTGCTTCTCGTCGATTAGCTCGGCGCGGCGCAGCTTTGCAAGGTCGTCATCAAGCGCACTTCCGGCGTCGCTGACGGCCTTAAGAATGCGGTAGAAAAATGTGCGTCCGACCACC
>CAVTJT010000015.1:0-410643 GCA_963735095.1 uncultured beta proteobacterium
GACATGAGCGCGTTCAAGGTGGCGACGGCCGCCGCGTTCGCCTCGGCTGGCCCAGACGAAGACTCAGCCTTCCTTTTGTGACGCCTCGCCCGCCTCTGGCATCGCCGCGATAGCCGCCTTCATCGAGCAAGCCACCGCGCATAACGAATGCTAACGGCGCCAGAACTCCGGTGTCAGCACGACGAGAAGCGACATCACCTCGAGTCGTCCCAAGACCATCGTGAACGAACAGATCCATGTTTGCAGGTCGGTCAATGCGATGAAGTTGCCGGCGGGTCCGATTTCATTGAGTCCCGGGCCCATGTTGTTGATGCATGCGATCACCGCAGAGGCGGCCGTGACAGCGTCGAGTCCAGACGCCACGAGCACCAGCGAAAGCGCAACGATGGCGCCACCGTACAACAGCATGAACGCGAGAATCGACTGGATCACCGCATTCGGAACCACTTTGTTGTGCAACACCAATACAACGAACGCTTTGGGGTGGAGCACTCTCATGAACTCAGCGCGACAGTGTTTGACCAGGATGATCAGGCGAATCATCTTGATGCCCGCACCAGTCGAGCCGGCGCTCGTTGCCACCGATGACAGCATGATCATGAGCACAGGCGCGAAGATCGGCCATTTGGAGTAGTCGGTCGAGGCGTAGCCCGTGGTCGATGCAATCGACACGGTGTTGAAGAACGCCATGCGCATCGACTCCGCGAGCGTGGGATACACGCCGTGCCACTGAATGAAGAGCCCGATCAGCGCACTGGCGCCCACAAGGAGCGCCACGGTGCCGCGCAGTTCCGGGTCCGAAAGGATGCCTGAAGCCGATCTGTGGCGCAGCGCCACGAAGAAGAGCGCAAAGTTGCAGCTTGCGATCACCATGAAGACGACGCAGATCCACTCCAGCACTGGAGAGTTGAAGTGACCGAAGCTCGCGTCATGTGTAGACAAGCCACCCAGGCTCATGGTTGAAAACATGTGGGCCGCGGCATCGACCCAATCCATCCCACCGCCTTTGTAGGCAAGCAGACACAGAACAGATAGGCCGGCATAGACGGTCCAGAGCCCTTTCGCGGTATCGGCAATGCGCGGCGTTAGCTTCGCTTCCTTGAGCGGCCCAGCGGTCTCGGCCTTGAACAGCTGACTCCCTCCGACGCCCACCAGCGGCAGGATGGCCACCATCAGAACCAGGATTCCCATGCCGCCCACCCATTGCAGAAAGCAGCGCCAGAGATTGATGGAGATCGGTAGCTTGTCGAGTCCAACGAGCACCGTTGCGCCGGTCGTGGTCAGCCCGGACACGGCTTCGAAGTACGCATCGGTGAAGGAGATGGACGTGCCGGTTCCGTCGAAGTAGATCCACAGGGGCAACGCAGCGAAGGCCGGAACCACACTCCAGGCCAGTGCCACGAGGAGCAGCCCGTCGCGCGGTTGCAACTCATCGCTTGTGCGCCGAAGGCCCAACCACATCGCTGCGCCAACCACGAACGAGAAGCCCGATGCCGCCACGTATGCGAACGCAGCTCCGTCGCCCGCTGCCCAAGAGACCAGCAGCGGAAAGAGCAACAGGGCTGCCTCCAGGACCAGGATGCCTCCAAGGATGGCAAGAACCCGACCGAGCGTGCGCATGGTGAGCTTGTTGTCGTTCAGCGAATGGCGGCGAGTTTGACATTCGCAGCCCGCTGAACTTGCGCAATGGCGCCAAGGCCACGAATCTTGATGCGATCTTGATGGAGTACACGCCAGTCTTATCCCCGCCTTGACGTCCCACCGCCTAGCCTTGTGGACATGTCGTATCGAGGTTGCTCATGGACTTCGTCTATCTGCTGATCGCGCTCGTGCTCTGGCTCGCGATGTGGGGCATGGCACTGGGCTGTGCCCGTCTGCATGGCCCGGGAGGTGGCTTGTGAACGCCTGGGAATGGATTGCCGCGCTCCTGGCCGCGGGATTGCTGATCTATCTGGTCGCGGTGCTGCTGCGCCCGGAGGACTTTTCATGACTCCGCATCGATCGGCCTGCTGCTGGCCTACTGGTCGTGCTGCTGGTGCTGGCCTGCACCGCTGGCGCGCTGGATCGCAAGCGTGATGGACGGCCGCTTCGCGTTCGGCCGCCGCATCGAGGCGCCGCTGTACCGCGTGGCCGGCGTCAACGCCGAACACGAGATGGGCTGGCTGCGCTACGCGCTCGGCCTGTTGTCTTCAACGGCCTGGGCGTGCTCGCGGTCTATGCGCTGCAGCGCCTGCAGCGTGGCTGCCGCTGAACCCGCAGGCCATGGCCGCGTGACGCCCGACTCGTCGTTCAACACCGCGGTCAGCTTCGTCACCAACACCAACTGGCAGGGCTACGGCGGCGAGGCGACGATGAGCTACCTGACCCAGATGCTGGGGCTGGCGGTGCAGAACTTCTTCTCCGCCGCCACCGGCATCGTGGTGGTCATCGCGCTGATCCGCGGCTTCGCGCGCCATACGGCGCAAGAGCATCGGCAACGTCTGGGTCGACCTGACGCGCGTCACGCTGTGGATCCTGCTGCCGCTCTCGTTCGTGTTCGCGCTCGTTCCTCGTGCAGCAGGGCGTGATGCAGAACTTCGACGCCTACAAGGAGGTGCGACGCTCGAGGCCGTCAACTACCAGGAGCCGAAGCTCGGCGCCGACGGCCAGCCGCTGAAGGACGCCAAGGGCGAGCCGGTGATGGAGGACAAGACCACCGACAAGCAGACGCTGGCCGATGGGCCCGGTCGCCTCGCAGGATGGCGATCAAGATGCTCGGCACCAACGGCGGCGGCTTCTTCAACGCCAACTCGGCGCATCCGTACGAGAACCCGACCGCGCTGACGAACTTCGTGCAGATGCTGTCGCATCTTCGCTGATCCCGGCGGCGCTGTGCTTCACGTTCGGCCGCATGGTCGGCGACCAGCGCCAGGGCTGGGCGGTGTTCGCCGCGATGGCGCTGATGTTCGTCGGTCGCGCGATCGCGCGCGATGGCGTTCGAGCAGCAGGGCAACCCGCAGCTCGCCGCGCTCGGCGTGGACCAGGCGGCGAGCGCCGCGCAGCCCGGCGGCAACATGGAAGGCAAGGAGGCGCGCTTCGGCATCGCCGACTCGGCGCTGTTCGCCGCCGATCACGACCGCCGCCTCCTGCGGCGCGGTGAACGCGATGCACGACTCGTTCACGCCGCTCGGCGGCATGGTGCCGCTGGTGCAGCATGCAGCTCGGCGAGGTGGTGTTCGGCGGCGTCGGCTCGGGCCTGTACGGCATGCTGGTGTTCGCGATCATGGCGGTGTTCATCGCCGGCCTGATGATCGGCCGCACGCCCGAGTACCTCGGCAAGAAGATCGAGGCGTACGAGATGAAGATGGCCTCGATCGCCATCCTCGTCACGCCGCTGCTGGTGCTGCTGCGGCACCGCGATCGCGCGTGATGGCCGACGCCGGCCGGGCCGGCATCGCCAACCCGGGCGCGCACGGCTTCTCGGAGATCCTGTACGCCTTCTCGCTCGGCCGGCAACAACAACGGCAGCGCGTTCGCCGGGCTGTCGGCCAACACGCCGTTCTACAACATGGTGCTCGGCATCGCGATGTGGTTCGGCCGCTTCGGCGTGATCGTGCCGGTGCTGGCGATCGCCGGCTCGCTGGCCGCCAAGAAGCGCATCGCCGTCACCGGCGGCACGATGCCGACGCACGGCCCGCTGTTCGTCGTGCTGCTGATCGGCACCGTGCTGCTGGTCGGCCTGCTGAACTACGTGCCGGCGCTGGCGCTCGGGCCGGTGGTCGAGCACCTGATGCTGTGGAAGCGAGACGACATGACCCGCAAGACCTTGCCGCTGTTCGACCCGGCGCTGCTGAAGCCGGCGCTCGTCGAGGCGTTCAAGAAGCTCGACCCGCGCGATGCAGTGGCGCAACCCGGTGATGTTCGTCGTCTACGTCGGCAGCATCTTCACCACGCTGCTGTTCGTGCAGGCGCTCGGCGGCAACGGCGAGGCGCCGGCGGCTTCATCCTCGCCGATCGCGCTGTGGCTGTGGTTCACGGTGCTGTTCGCCAACTTCGCCGAGGCGCTGGCCGAGGGCCGCAGCAAGGCGCAGGCCGCCTCGCTGCGCGGCCTGAAGAAGCAGACCTGGGCCAAGAAGCTCGAGGCAGCCGCGCGTACGGCGCGACAAGTGGCATCCGCTCGAGTCGCCGGAGCTGCGCAAGGGCGACATCGTGCTGGTCGAGGCCGGCGACGTGATCCCGGCCGACGGCGAGGTGATCGAAGGCGTGGCGTCGGTCGACGAGAGCGCCATCACCGGCGAATCGGCGCCGGTGATCCGCGAGTCCGGCGGCGACTTCTCCGCCGTCACCGGCGGCACGCGCGTGCTGTCCGACTGGATCGTCGTGCGCGTCACGCGTGAACCCGGGCGAGACCTTCCTCGACCGCATGATCGCGATGGTCGAGGGCGCCAAGCGCCAGAAGACGCCGAACGAGATCGCGCTCACCATCCTGCTGGTGGCGCTGACCATCGTGTTCCTGGTCGTCACGGTCACGCTGCTGCCGTTCTCGATGTTCAGCGTGCGAGGCGGCCAAGGCCGGCGCGCCGATCGACGGTCACGGTGCTGGTCGCGCTGCTGGTGTGCCTGATCCCGACCACCATCGGCGGCCTGCTGTCGGCCATCGGCGTGGCCGGCATGAGCCGCATGATGCAGGCCAACGTCATCGCCACCTCGGGCCGCGCGGTCGAGGCCGCCGGCGACGTCGACGTGCTGCTGCTCGACAAGACCGGCACCATCACGCTCGGCAACCGCCAGGCCTCCGCCTTCCTGCCCGCGCCCGGCGTCAAGGAGAGCGAGCTGGCCGATGCGGCGCAGCTCGCCTCGCTGGCCGACGAGACGCCCGAAGGCCGCAGCATCGTGGTGCTGGCCAAGCAGAAGTTCAACCTGCGCGAGCGCGACCTGCAGCGCGCTGGGCGCGCACTTCGTGCACTTCTCGGCGCAGACGCGCATGAGCGGCGTGGACCTGCCGCTCGGTCCAGGCGCAGGCCGTGGTCGGCGGCGACACGGCGCCGCAGGTGCGCGAGATCCGCAAGGGCGCGGCCGACGCGATCCGCAGGCATGTCGAAGCCTCGGCGGCAGCTTCCCGCCGGCGCTGCAGACGCACGGTCGACGACGTCGCGCGCCGCGGCAGCACGCCGCTGGTGGTGGCCGACGGCGACGCAAGGTGCTGGGCGTCGATCGAGCTGAAGGACATCGTCAAGGGCGGCATCAAGGAGCGCTTCGCCGAGCTGCGCCGCATGGGCATCAAGACCGTGATGATCACCGGCGACAACCGGCTCACCGCCGCGGCGATCGCCGCCGAGGCCGGCGTCGACGACTTCCTCGCCGAGGCGACGCCGGAGGCGAAGCTCGCGCTGATCCGCGAGCACCAGGCCGAGGGCCGCCTGGTGGCGATGACCGGCGACGGCACCAACGACGCGCCGGCGCTGGCGCAGGCCGACGTGGCGGTGGCGATGAACACCGGCACGCAGGCGGCCAAGGAAGCCGGCAACATGGTCGACCTCGACAGCAACCCGACCAAGCTGATCGAGGTGGTCGAGACCGGCAAGCAGATGCTGATGACGCGCGGCTCGCTGACCACGTTCAGCATCGCCAACGACGTGGCGAAGTACTTCGCGATCATCCCGGCCGCGTTCGTCACCACCTACCCGCAGCTGCGGCGCGCTCAACGTGATGGGGCTGGCGAGCCCGACGTCGGCGATCCTGTCGGCGGTGATCTTCAACGCGCTGATCATCGTCTGCCTGATCCCGCTGGCGCTGCAAGGGCGTGCGCTACCGCGCCGCTCGGCGCCGCCGTCGCTGCTGCGCCGCAACCTGCTGGTCTACGGCCTGGGCGGCGTGATCGTGCCGTTCATCGGCATCAAGGTGATCGACCTGCTGCTCGCCGCCGTCGGCCTGGCCTGAACTCCATCGAGGAAGCACATGTCGTCGATGAACCACCTGCATCACCCGAGCTTCTGCGCCCGCGCTGCTGCTGTTCGTGCTGCTGACGGTCGTCACCGGCCTCGCTCTACCCGCTGGCCGTCACCGGCGTCGCGCAGCTGGCGTTTCCCGACGCAGGCCAACGGCAGCCTGATCGTGCGCGACGGCAAGCCGGTCGGCTCGCGCTGATCGGCCAGCCGTTCAGCGACCCGAAGTACTTCTGGGGCCGGCCGTCGGCCACCGCGCCGATGCCCTACAACGGCGGCGCCTCGAGCGGCTCGAACCAGGGGCCGCTGAACCCCGCGCTGCTCGATGCGGTGAAGGGCCGCATCGAGGCGCTGCGGGCGGCCGACCCCGGCAACACGCGCGCCGGTGCCGGTCGACCTCGTCACCGCCTCGGCCAGCGGGCTGGACCCGCACATCAGCGTGGCCGCGGCGCAGTACCAGGCCGCGCGCGTGGCCAAGGCGCGCGGCATGCCGCCGAGGCGCGGTGCGCGACGCTGATCGAGCGCCACACCGAGGGCCGCTGGCTCGGCTTGCTCGGCGAGCCGCGCGTCAACGTGCTCGAGCTCAATCTGGCGCTCGATGGCCGCCCGCAAAGCGCTGAAGTGGCCGGATCGGAGGCACCGTCTTGATGAGCGACTGGCTCGGCATCCTCGGCGCACTCGCCGCTTCCTGCTGCCTCTGGTGCTGGCGTGGTGGCTGCTGGGGCGGCGCGATGGCACGCGGCAGCCGACCAGAAAGGCTTCCTCAGCGCATGAGAAGATGCCCCGCTGACGGGGAGGACATCCGGCATGCTGATCAATTGCGTCGTCTACCAGGACGGCCGCAAGCTGGCCGACATCGAGGTCGACGACATCGCGAGTGGCTGCGTCAAGCCCGATTGTTTCGTCTGGGTGGCGCTGCGCGATGCCACCGACGCCGAGCTGGCGCAGATGCAGCAGGAGTTCGACCTGCACGATCTGGCCGTCGAGGACGCGCGCCACGGCCACCAGCGGCCGAAGATCGAGGAGTACGGCGACATCGTGTTCGTCGTGATGCAGCTGCTCGAGATCGAGCGCGGCGAGATGCAGCGTCGGCGAGGTCGACGTCTTCGTCGGCCCGAACTTCGTGCTGTCGGTGCGCAACCGCAGCAAGCAGCACTTCCTCGGCGTGCGCGAGCGCTGCGAGCGCGAGCCCGAGCTGCTGCGCGCACGGCGCGGGCTTCGTGTTCTACGCGCTGATGGACGCGGTGGTCGACCGCTACTTCCCGCTGCTCGACAAGCTCGAGACCGAGCTCGAGACGATCGAGGCGCAGATCTTCGAACGCGGCGCGGCGCGCTGGAACATCGAGCGGCTGTACGAGCTGAAGCGCCGCGCCACGGTGCTGCGCCACGCGGTGGCGCCGCTGCTCGAGGTCGGCGGGCAAGCTGCACGGCGGCCGCGTGCCGGCGGTGTGCCCAGCACGCAGGAGTACTTCCGCGACGTGCACGACCACCTGGTGCGCATCAACGCCGCGATCGACACCATCCGCGACACCATCGGCACCGCGATCCAGGTGAACCTGTCGATGGTGACGATCGAGGAGTCCGAAACCACCAAACGCCTGGCCGCGTGGGCCGCGATCTTCGCGGTGTCCACCGCACTGGCCGGCATCTGGGGCATGAACTTCGAGACATGCCCGAGCTGAAGTGGCGCTACGGCTATCCGATGGCGCTCGGCATCATCGCCACCGCCTGCCGGCTTCCTGCTTCTGGCGCTTCCGGCAAGGCCGGCTGGTCTGTCGATGATGCGCAGATGACGGCCGCCCCGACCCCGATGCGCTGCTCGCGCGCATGCAGGCCGACGAGGCGCAGGCGCGGCGCGGCAAGCTGAAGATCTTCTTCGGCGCGTCGGCCGGCGTCGGCAAGACCTACGCGATGCTGGCCGGCGCGCGCGCCGCAGCACGCGAGGGCGTCGACGTGGTGGTCGGCGTGGTCGAGACGCACGGCCGCGCCGAGACCGAGGCGCTGGTCGCGCGGGCTGCGAGCGCCTGCCGCTGCAGCGAGGTCGAGCTACCGCGAGCGCACGCTGCGCGAGTTCGATCTCGACGCCGCGCTCGCGCGCGCAGGCCCGCGCTGGTCCTGGTCGACGAGCTCGCGCACACCAACGCGCCGGGCTCGCGCCATCCCAAGCGCTGGCAGGACGTGCGAGGAGCTGCTCGACGCCGGCATCGACGTGTGGACGACGATGAACGTGCAGCACCTCGAGAGCCTGAACGACATCGTCAGCGGCATCACCGGCGTCGCGCGTGTGGGAGACCGTGCCCGACCGCGTGTTCGACGAGGCCGACGAGGTGGTGATGGTCGACCTGCCGCCCGACGAGCTGCTCGCAGCGGCTGCAAGCAGGGCAAGGTCTACCTGCCCGGCGCAGGCCGAGCGCGCGGCGCGGCAACTTCTTCCGCAAGGGCAACCTGCATCGCGCTGCGCGAGCTGGCGCTGCGCCGCACCGCCGACCGCGTCGACGACGAGATGCTGGCCTACCGGCGCGAACCAGGCGGTCGAAATCGGTGTGGCCGACGCGCGAAGCGCTGCTCGCCTGCGTCGGCGCCGGCGCCGCACGGCGAGAAGCTGGTGCGCAGCGCCGCCCGCCTGGCGGCGCAGCTCGACGTGCCGTGGCACGCGGTGCACGTCGAGACGCCGCGCGCTGCAGCGCCTGCCGCGACGCGCAGCGCCAGCGCGTCGCTGCGCGTGCTCAAGCTGGCGCAGGAGCTCGGCGCCGATCACCGCCACGCTGGCGGCGCCGGAACCGGCGGCCGCGCTGGTCGCGCTACGCGCGCGAGCACAACCTCGTCGCGCGTGGTGCTCGGGCGCGCACCCGCGCCGCTGGCCGTGGCGGCGCACGCTGGCCGAGCGGATCGCCGCGCTGGCCGACGAACTCGACCTGATGCGAGATCGCGCTGCCGGCCGCGCGCGCGGCAGCGCGCCGCGCCGAGCGCGGCCGGCATCGACGGCAACGCCGAGCGCACGCCTGGCCGGGCTACGCTGCGGCCGCGCTCGCGCTGCGGTGCGGTCGCGCTGCTGACCGCGCCGCTGCTCGACGTGTTCGAGCTGACGAACATCGTGATGCTGTTTCTGCTCGCGGTGGTCGGCGTCGCGCTGCGCTTCGGCCGCGGGCCGGCGGTGCTGGCGGCGTTCGTCGGCGTGGCTGCGTTCGACTTCTTCTTCGTGCCGCCGCGCTTCACGTTCGCGGTGCAGCGACGCGCAGTACCTGGTGACCTTCGCCGTGATGCTGGTGGTGGCGCTGGTCATCGGCCAGCTGACGGCGGGGCTGAAGGTGCAGGCGCGAGGCGGCCACGCTGCGCGAGCACGCGCGTGCGCAGCCTGTACGCAGATGTCGCGCGAGCTGTCGGCCGCGCTGCTGGCCGAGCAGGTGGCGCGAGATCGGCGCGCGCTTCCTGGCCGCCGAGTTCGCGGCGCAAGAGCGCGCTGCTGGTGGCCGACGCCGACGACCGGCTGCAGCCGCTGCCCGGCGCGCGACGCCCGCGGTCGACATGGGCGTCGCGCAGTGGGCGTTCGACCAAGCCGCAGCCGGCCGGGCGCGGCACCGACACGCTGCCCGGCCAGCGCAGTGCTGTACCTGCCGCTGAAGCGCGCCGATGCGCATGCGCGGCGTGCTGGCGATCGAGCCCAACGATCCCGCGCGCCTGCTCGGCCCGGAGCAGCGCCGCCTGCTCGACACCTGCGCCTCGCTGCTGGCGATCTCGCTGGAGCGCATCCACTACATCGACGTCGGCGCAGGCGAGCACGGTGCAGATGGAGTCCGAGCGGCTGCGCAACTCGCTGCTGGCGGCGATCTCGCACGACCTGCGCACGCCGCTCGCCGCGCTGGTCGGGCTGGCCGATACGCTGGCGCTGACGCAGCCGCCGCCCACGGCGCAGCAGCGCGAGATCGTGCAACGCGATGCGCGAGGCGGCGCTGCGCATGAACGCGCTGGTGAACAACCTGCTCGACATGGCGCGCCTCGAGGCCGGCGCGGTGCAGCTCAATCGGCAATGGCAGCCGCTCGAGGAAGTGGTGGGCAGCGCGCTCGCAGTGCGTGCGCCGGTACTGCCGGGCCGGCCGTGTGCGGGTCGACCTCGCCGACGACCTGCCGCTGGTGCACCTCGACGCGGTGCTGATCGAGCGCGTGCTGTGCAACCTGCTGGAGAACGCCGCCAAGTACACCCCGCCGGGTACGGCCGATCGACGATCGACGCGCGTGCCACGAGCGATGCGGTGGTGCTGACCGTCGACGACCACGGGCCCGGCTTGCCACGCGGCAAGGAGGAAGCGATCTTCCAGAAGTTCGAGCGCGGCACGAAGGAAAGCGCCACGCCCGGCGTTGGGCTTGGGGCTGGCGATCTGCCGCGCCATCGTCGCGGCGCACGGCGGCACGATCACGCGCGAGACGCGCGCCCGGTGGCGGCGCGCGCTTCACCGTTCGACTGCCGCGCGGCGAGCCGCCGGACGATGATGGCGGCTCAGCTGAACGAGCACCCGACCGCGAGACGACGTCGATGATGAGTACCGCGGGCGCCAGTGCTGGTGGTCGAAGACGACGCCGACATCCGGCGTTTCGTGCGCATGGCGCTCCAGGCCGAAGGCCACGAGACGTTCGAGGCCGACGGCGATGCAGCGGGGACTGATCGATGCCGGTACGCGCCGGCCCGACCTGGTCGTGCTCGACCTCGGCCTTCCCGATGGCGATGGCGTCGATTTCATCCGTTCGCTGCGCGCGTGGTCGCAGGTGCCGGTGATCGTGCTGTCGGCGCGCAATGATGAGGCGCACAAGATCGCCGCGCTCGACGCCGGCGCCGACGACTACCTCGTCAAGCCGTTCGGCGCCGGCGAACTGATGGCACGCGTGCGCGCGCAACTTCGTCGGCATCTGCAGCAAACGCCGGACGGTGAAACCGTGCTGCGCTTCGGCGATGTGATCGTCGATCTCGCACACCACCGCATGGAGCGCTCGGGCGAAGCGGTACACCTCACACCGATCGAATATCGCTTGCTGACGCATCTGGCGGCGCAGCCCGATCGCGTCATCACACACCGCGAGCTGCTCAAGGCACTGTGGGGCCCCTCGCATGCACGACGACACCCACTACGTGCGCGTGCACATGGCCAATCTGCGAAAGAAGATCGAGGCCGATGCGTCGCGGCCCCGCCACCTGATGACCGAAGCGGGCATCGGTTACCGCTTCGTGCCCTAGGTTCTCGGACCATGTACGCGATCCCGGGGCCTTTCACGTCGACGCGCCTCGAGCCCGGCTTGCCGCTGCTGTAGTGCGACGCGATCCTGTGTCGCAACTGCTCGACAACCTGCTCGACAATGCGCTCAAGTACAGCCCCGACGACGCGCAGGTCGAGCTGCTGGTGCGCAAGCTCGACGATCGAGAACTGCAGCCGCAGGACGGTTTTCTGCTGGCCGGCGGACCCATTGCGGTCATCAGCATGCAACAAACGGGTACGACGAAGTTCCTGTTCTCGCTGTCTGGGGACTGTGCGCCACCCGCTTATGCAGATCGGTCGCAACGAACGGTTAGGCAGCGTTCCGCTCGGGAGTGACCTTGATCCGGAACTGCGCGCGCACCTCACGCAGCGGGACGTCGAGGTATTGGTCGAACTGCGCCCAGGGCCACCGCTTCGACTGATGCACGCAGCGCCAGACAGTACGCACCATCAGGAACGGTGACGCCACGAGCGCGACCAAGGTTTCGGAGACGGGAAGCTTGCGATAGATGTCGAGCGTCTCGTGATGGAGATACCCGCGCAGGACCTTGAGACCCCCAGTGGTTCCGAAGATGCTCACCAGTTTGACGATGGCTTCATCAGCCATCGTTGTGCCGCAGCCGTAGACAACGTGGACGGCATCGTGTGAGCGAAAAAACTGCCGTGCCTCGGTCGACAGAAGATCCGAGTCGCGCTTGAGCATCGGGTTGAACGCGAAGTACTCGGCCAAACCTTCAGCAAGGGTCTGCCTGGTATCGGGCGACTCGAACTGGTGCCTGGCGAAAGTCATGGTTGGTTTGTAGAATCGATTGCGTCATCGCTTTCGTCAACCTACCAGAACTGGCGTCATGGACTTGCGTGAGATCTCGGACTGGTTCGAGTCTCTTCACCCGACTTTTGTCTTCCTGCTTGCGATGCCTGTAGCCGTCGCCTTTGCGGGCTTGGCGCGCTATTGGTTTGACGAATGGCGCTCGCGCGATAAGGGGCCTCCATAGCCAGGCTATTTCAGTTGTGCACGCAGCCCCCGTCGCGTACGACGCACGTAGAACGGCTCGGCAAACACAAGAAGTAGGCCCATCGCCAGGACGAAGTTGACGACCGCCGCACCAAAGCGCTCGGCAAGACCCATGTCAACCGCGGTGTAGCGCGTCAACAGGACGGTGAGGGCCAGTGCCGCAGCCATTCCGGCGTACTCAATGGCGTCGAAGCTCTTCTCGGATGCGGCTTTCAACGCTGCGGCTTGCCGCTCCGGCGGAAACTGCGCAGCTCGGATAGAGCAGGTATTGCCAGCGACTCATCGACCGCGCATGCGTTCTGCGTCGCCGCGACGCGCCCGTGAAAACCCGAGCCCTCGATGGGCGTGGCCCGGGCGCGAGCCTGAATAGAATCCCCGGCAGTCTGCGCGTGGTCACCGGCATGCTCCATTCAATCAGCCTGTTCGCTTTCCTGTTTGTGTTCTGGCTGTTGCTGTCGGGCTACTTCACGGCCTTCCTTCTGGCGGCCGGCGTGGGATCTGCGCTGGCGGTGGTCTGGTTCGCGCGCCGCCTTCATGTGGTGGACTTTGAAGGTCACCCGATCCATCTCGGTCCAAAGGCACTCATGTACTGGCCATGGTTGATCAAAGAGATCGTCAAGTCTGCATGGGACGTCAGCAGGATCATTCTCAACCCGGCACTCCCGATCAGTCCGACCCTGGTCCGATTCCGGCCGAGCCAACGCACCGTCATGGGCCTTGTGATTCACGCCCAGTCGATCACGCTGACACCGGGCACGATCACGATCGAGGCCGAGATGGATGAGTTTCTGGTTCATGGGCTGACGCGGTCATCGGCCCAAGGCGTGATTGACAGCGAGATGGACCGTCGCGTTACCGCCTGCGAAAGCGCGACATGATGTTCGGCGTGGCTGCCGTCGCACTGCTGGTGACAATCGCGCTGGCACTGATGCGGGCAGCATTGGGCCCGACGATCTTCGATCGCGCTCAGGCGGCCAACACGGTCGGTACCGTCGCCATGCTGCTGCTGGCTGTGCTCGGCTTCCTGAACGGTCGGCCGGAGTTCTTGGACCTGGCCCTCGTGTACGGCCTGCTCAATTTGATCGGCACGATCGCCGTGCTGAAGTTTTTTCGACGCGGCGATCTCGGCGATTCCGGGTTGGCGGAAGGTCCTGCGAAATGATGGTGGTGACCGTCGCGAGCTGGCTCTGTCTGATCGGCGGGGGCTTCTTCTGTGTGGTCGGCGCTTTAGGCATGTTGCGCATGCCGGACTTCTACACCCGCATGCACGCCGCCAGCGTGGTTGAGACGCTGGGCGCCGGCCTGATCCTGCTCGGTCTTCTGCTGCAGGCTGGGCTCACACTGGTCGCAGTGAAGTTGCTGTTCATCGGCGTCTTGATCCTCGTCGCCAGCCCGACAGCCACGCACGCGCTCGCGCGGGCCGCCGTGGTGCGCGGCCTGAAGCCTCTGTTGGCCGACCAAGGAAGCCCACCATCGAAGCCCTGATCATCAATGCGCTGCTGGTCTTGATGGCTGCCACCGTTCTTGTGATCGCCTGCAGCCGGACCTTGTTTGCGGTGGTGGTGCTAGGGGGGCTGTACAGCTTCTTGATGGCCACCGTACTGGTCGCGATGGACGCCGTGGATGTCGCAATGACGGAAGCGTCGGTTGGGGCCGGCGTATCCATGGTGCTTTTCCTCAGCGCGTTGTACTTGTGCAAGAGCGAAGAAACCAAGCCCATGCATCAGCCGTGGCTGCCGCTCGCGGTGGCGGTCGCGGTCGGTTGCCTGCTCGTCTATGGCACTCTGGGGTTGCCAGAGTTCTCCGATCCGCAAGCACCGATTCACGTGCACGTCGTGCCGCGGTACCTCAACGAGATCAAAAAGGAAGTGGATGTGCCCAACGTGGTGACCGCGGTGCTGGCCAGCTACCGCGGCTACGACACCCTGGGCGAAACCACGGTGGTGTTCACCGCTGGCGCCGGCGTGGTCGCGTTGCTGCGACGGCGCCGCAAGGATCGCAAGCCATGAGCACCGCACGACCGACCCGACGGCGCTCGCGCCCCCTCGGCGGGCCAGCCCGCAGGGTCATGGAGGCCACATGAGGCACGATCTGATCCTGAGGGTCGTCGCGAAGCTGCTGATCCCCTTGATCCTCTTGTTCGCGCTGTACGTGCAGTTCCATGGCGACTTCGGTCCCGGCGGGGGGTTCCAAGCCGGCGTCATCCTGGCCGCTGCAGTGCTCCTCTACGGACTGATCTATGGCCTGGCCGACACCCGCAAGCTCGTACCCGAGCCGCTGGTGGAATCGATGATGGCCATTGGCGTGTTGATCTATGGCGGAGTCGGGGTCGCGGGGCTGCTGCTCGGGGGCAACTACCTCGACTACTTCGTGCTCGATGCAAGCAGCGTACTCGGGCAGCACCGCGGAATCTTCTGGGTCGAAGTCGGTGTCGCCGTCACCGTGAGCGGCGTCATGCTCAAGATCTTCTATATGTTCGCCGACCGGGGTCGTGCAGCGGACGACGAGGACGAGATGTGACATCGGGAGGGCACTTCGCCTATTTCGTCACGGTGTTCCTGATGATCACCGGGCTGTTCATCGTCATCGCGCGCGGCAACTTGATCAAGAAGCTGGTCGGCCTGAGCATCTTTCAGACGTCGGTGTACCTGCTCTACATCGCCCCCGGCAAGATCATCGGCGGCACGGCGCCGATTTTGAGCGATGCATTCACGCTCTACTCCAACCCGTTGCCCCACGTACTGATCCTCACCGCCATCGTGGTCGGCGTGGCGACGCTCGCGCTGGGCCTGGCCCTGGTGGTGCGCATTCGCGAAGCCTACGGCTCGATCGAGGAAGACGACATCCTGGCTTCGGATGCGGCATCGAGCCGGCCGCAACAACAATGAGCCTGGCGACGCACCTGCCTGCGTTGCAGGTCGTCGTGCCCCTGCTCGCCGCGCCGTTGACGGTGCTGTTGCGCCGACGCAGCGCGGCGTTCGTCGTCGCACTGGTGGCAAGTTGGTGCGCGCTGGCGATCGCCATCGGGTTGTGGCTGCAGGTCGCCGCCAACGGCACGATCTCGTATGCGATCGGCAGCTGGCCGCCGCCGTGGGGCATCGAGTATCGCGTCGACACCCTGAACGCCTTCGTGCTGGTCCTGGTGTCGGGTCTTGCCGCACTGGTCCTGCCCTATAGCCGCGCAAGCATCGAGAAAGAGGTCAGCCCGCAGCAGCATTACCTCTTCTACACGATGTTCGCGCTCTGCCTGGCTGGAATGCTCGGCATGACGATCACCGGCGACGCGTTCAATATTTTCGTGTTCCTGGAGATCTCATCGCTCTCCACCTATGTGCTGATCGCCCTGGGTCGCGACCGGCGCGCGTTGGTGGCGTCGTACCGCTACCTGATCATGGGCACGATCGGCGCCACGTTCATCGTGATTGGCATCGGGTTGCTGTACCTGATGACCGGCACACTCAATCTCGACGACATGGCGCGTCGCATCAGCAACGTGCAGGGCACGAGGCCGGTGCTGGCTGCACTGGCTTTCCTCACCGTTGGCATCTGCCTGAAGGCGGCGCTCTTCCCGTTGCACCAGTGGCTGCCCGATGCCTACACCAGCGCCCCGTCGGCGGTGTCTGCGTTGCTGGCAGGGACTGCCACCAAGGTGGCGGTCTACGTGCTGCTGCGCTTTTACTTTTCGGTGTTCGGGCCATGGGCTGTGTTCGATCGGTTGCCCATGCAAGAAACGCTGCTGGCCCTGGGCCTCGCGGGCATGTTCGGCGCGTCGACCGTTGCCTTCTTCCAGTCCGACCTCAAGCGCTTGTTCGCGTACTCGAGCGTGGGCCAGATCGGCTACATCATCCTGGGGCTGTCGTTCAATTCGCAGGCCGGCCTCACCGCGACCATCGTCCACCTGTTCAACCACGGCCTGGCCAAGAGCGCCATCTTCATGCTCATCGGGGCAGTGGCCATGGTGATGGGCGGGACCAGCCTGGAGCGCATCCAGGGCCTGGCCAAGCGCATGCCGCTGACCAGCTTCGGCATGGTGATCTGCGGCTTGTCGCTGATCGGCGTGCCCGGCACGGCCGGTTTCGTGAGCAAGTGGTACCTCATCCTCGCCGCCGTTGAGAAGGGTCAGTGGTGGCTCGTGTTCCTCATCGTCGCGTCGTCGTTGCTGGCTGTCGCCTACGTGTGGCGATTCGTCGAGGCGGCGTACTTTCGGGAGCCGCGCCGCGACAGCGCGGCTGACGCCAAGATTCCTTTGAGCATGGCTGTGCCCGCCGGCCTGCTCGTGCTCGCCTCCATTGGCTTCGGCCTGAACACCGAGTTCACGGTCGGATCGGCGGCGCAGGCAGCGATGCACCTGCTGGGCGGACCCCGTTGATGGACTCGGCCGGACAGACCGTCGCGCTCGCGCTGTTGGTGCCCACGGTCGGCGCGGTGCTGATCGCATGCGCGGGGCGGGTGCCCAACCTGCGCGAGACGATCACCGGCATCACCTCGATCGCGCTGTTCGCCTGCGTGCTCACGCTGCTGCCAACAGTCGTTGACGGTGCACGGCCCGAACTGTCGCTGTTCACCGTGATGCCAGGGCTACAGCTCGCCTTCAAGGTCGAGCCGCTGGGCATGCTGTTCGCGCTCATCGCCTCCGGACTGTGGATCGTCAATTCGTTGTACTCGGTCGGCTACATGCGGGGCAATGCCGAGGCTCACCAGACGCGGTTCTACGTTTGCTTCGCCCTCGCCCTCGCTGCAACGATGGCCATCGCCTTCGCGGCGAACCTGTTCACGCTGTTCGTCTTCTACGAACTGCTCACGCTGGTCACCTACCCGCTGGTCACCCACCACGGCACGCCCGAAGCGCGCCAAGGCGGGCGCACGTATCTGGGCATCCTGCTCGGCACGTCGATCGTGTTGCTGCTGCCGGCGCTGGTGTGCATCTGGTACGTCGCAGGAACCACCGACTTCGTGCCCGGTGGCATTCTGCGCGGGCAAGCTCGGCGATGCAGCCTTGGTCGGCTTGTTGGCCCTGTGCGTGTTTGGCTTCGCCAAGGCAGCCTTGATGCCGTTTCACCGCTGGTTGCCCGCGGCGATGGTGGCGCCGACTCCGGTCTCCGCGCTGTTGCATGCCGTGGCGGTGGTGAAGGCCGGCGTCTTCAGCGTGGTGAAGGTGATCGTCTATGTGTTCGGTACCGAGCCGTTGGCCGCTGCAGGCACCGGTTGGCTGGTCGGCGTCGCTGCCTTCACCATCGTCGCAGCGTCTCTGGTCGCGCTCAACGCCGACAACCTGAAGCGACGGCTGGCGTACTCCACCGTCAGCCAGCTCTCTTACGTTGTGCTGGCTGCGGCGCTGCTGACGCCGCTGTCCGTGATCGGCGCGGCGCTGCACATTGCCACGCATGCTGTCGCCAAGATCACGTTGTTCTTTGCCGCCGGCGCCATCTACACGGCCGGGCACAAAACCGAGGTCAGCCAGCTCGACGGCATAGGCCGACGCATGCCCTGGACCATGGCCGCATTCACGGTGGCGGCGCTGTCGTTGATTGGCGTTCCTCCGGCGGCGGGTTTCGTCAGCAAGTGGTTCATCCTGTCGAGCGCAGCACAGGGTGAAAACTACTTGGTCCTCGCGGTGCTGGCTCTCAGCACGCTGCTGAATGCCGCCTACCTGCTGCCGATCGTGCACGCGGCCTTCTTCAAGCCCCTGAATGCTGCGGACGTCGCACATCCGCACGGCGAGGCTCCGTGGCCGATGGTGCTGGCACTGACCCTGACAGCCGGTGCCACCGTGGCTCTGTTCTTCTTCTCCACCTCATTGCTGCAACTGGTGCGTCAGCTGGTTGCCGCCCCTTCGTGAAACGGGATGACCATGCCGGAATCGAAGACCTACTGGCTCGACAGCAGCAAGAACGTCACCACGCTCTTTCGTGGCCTGTGCGTCGCGTGCATGGCGCTGCTCTCGATCGATCTCTTCCTTCATCGCCACGAGGAATTCGGCTTCGCAACCTTGTTCGGCTTCCACAGCTTGTATGGCTTCGTGGCCTGCGTTGTTCTCGTACTTGTCGCCAAGCAACTGCGCCGGGTTCTGATGCGCGACGAGAGCTACTATGACCGCTGACTTCCCGGTCGCGCTGATCCTGATCCTTGGCGCGGCTCTGGTGCCGCTCTTGCGCGGCGCCGCGCGCGGCGCGTACATGTTGCTCCTGCCGGTGGCGTCGTTTGCTTTCCTGCTGTCGGTGCCGCTTGGCGCACATGGCCAGATCGAACTGTTCGGCCAGACGCTGGTGCTGATGCGCGTCGACAAGCTGAGCCTGCTGTTCGCCTACATCTTTCTTCTCGCCACCTTGCTGAGTGTGATCTTCGCACTGCATGTCGACGACACGGTGCAGCAAGTTGCGGGGCTGGTCTATGCGGGCAGCGCGATCGGCGCAGTCTTCGCTGGCGACTTCGTGAGCCTGTTCGTCTACTGGGAACTCACGGCGGTGTCGTCGGTACTCCTGATCTGGGCGCGGCGAGGCGAGCAGTCGGCTGCGACCGGTATGCGCTACGTGATCATTCAGTTGTTGTCGGGCATGTTTCTGCTGGCTGGCAGTCTGATGCACTGGCGCACCACCGGCTCGCTCGCGTTCGACCAGATCGGCTTGTCCGGGCCGGCTGGCGCATTGATCCTGATCGCCTTTGGGATCAAGTGCTGCGTTTCCGCTCCTGCACAACTGGCTGCAGGACGCCTACCCGGAGGCGACCCCCACCGGCACTGTGTTCCTGTCGGCCTTCACCACCAAGCTCGGCATCTACGCGTTGGCGCGCGCCTTTCCAGGCACCGAGGCGCTCATCTGGATCGGTACGCTGATGGCCGCCTTTCCGATCTTCTACGCCGTGATCGAGAACGATCTGCGGCGCGTGCTCGCCTACAGCATGAACAACCAGCTCGGGTTCATGGTGGTGGGTATTGGCATCGGCAGCGAACTGGCGATCAACGGCGCGGTAGCCCATGCCTTCGCCGACATCCTGTTCAAGGGGCTGCTGTTCATGTCGATGGGCGCGGTGCTGCTGCGCACGGGCACCATCAAGGGCAGCGAGCTGGGTGGGCTGTACAAGTCAATGCCGTGGACGACGGGTTTCTGCATGGTCGGCGCGGCCTCCATTTCGGCGTTCCCACTTTTCAGCGGGTTCGTCACCAAATCGATGGTCATGACCGCGGCGGCCCAGGAGGGCCATCTCTTCACCTGGTTGGTGCTGCTGTTCGCCTCCGCGGGGGTGTTCCATCACGCCGGGATCAAGATTCCCTACTTTGCGTTCTTCTCCCACGACTCGGGCAAGCGCTGCGCGGAAGCGCCAACCAACATGTTGACGGCCATGGCGATCGCAGCCGCACTATGCATTGGCATCGGCGTCTACCCGGCAGCGCTCTACGCGCTGCTCCCGTTCGCGGTGACCTACGAGCCCTACACGGCGTCACACGTGGTGGCGCAACTGCAACTGCTGTTTTTCTCGGCGCTCGCCTTCGCGGTGTTGATGCGCACCGGCATCTACCCGCCGGAGCTTCGCTCGGTGAATCTGGACAGCGATTGGCTTTACCGCCGCCTGCTGAACAAGGTATGGCATGCCTCCCGTTCAACGCTTGCAATCGCCCGGGTGACCATCGAAGACGGGCTCGGCGCCATGGCGTCCCGGCTGTACACCAGTGTCAACCGGCACTACGGCCCCGAGAGCAGAACGGCAGACACCTCGCCAACCCGGAGCATGGCGCTATGGATGCTCGTGATGTTATTGGGGTACCTGCTGCTGTATTACCTCTGACGCGCTGAGCGCGCTCTGGGCATTGGGATGTACCGCCGAGCAGATCGCGCAGACGATGGCGCTGAGGGTTGAGATGCGTTCGCTATGGATCGCTAGGTGCGCGCGGCGTCGATGAGCCGCTGCAGGTCTGCTGGCACGGGCATCTGCTTGAAGCCGCTGACATTGGCGCCGCCGGTGTTGCCGACTGGCACCCAGAGCCATGTCTTCGAAGTGGCCCCAACGATGCGCCAGGCCTGTCCCAGCGCCTCGCGAACGTCGAGGTGGCGAAGTGCCCATCGCAGCATCGCCCAGTGCACGCGCACGTGCTCGACCGTAGAGGCCTGACCGAGGACGTGCGCGCGTTCTAGGTGTCCGAACGCCGGGCCCGGGCGTCCCTGGGCCTCGCACGCGAGGGCCGCGTTGAGTTCAACTTGTACGCTTGGACGGATTCGGCGAGCGAATCGCGATGTCAGAGTCATCATCATCCTTCTCCAGGATTGTTTGCTGGGATGAACGCGATTGTTCGCAGCGGGCGTCGGTTTGGATTGAACAAAGCGGCTGAACAGCGCGGATGCTCGGGATCGAGCCTGCGGCAGTTCGACCGCGGGTCGTTCTCCTCGTTCAGCTCAAGCGGTGCCTACTCCAGACTGGCGCTACGCAAGCGCAGTGAATTGGCGATGACACTCACCGATGAGAGCGCCATGGCTGCAGCTGCAACAACCGGCGACAGCAACAAGCCAAAGAACGGATAGAGCACCCCGGCTGCCAGCGGCACTCCCGCGACGTTATATGCAAAGCTCAGGAAGAGGTTCTGGCGAATATTGCGCATGGTCGCGCGCGACAAGGTGCGCGCTCGAACGATGCCGAGCAGGTCGCCTTTGAGCAGCGTGATGCCGGCACTCTCCATGGCGACGTCAGTCCCGGTTCCCATGGCCACACCAACGGTCGCCTGCGCAAGCGCCGGGGCATCGTTGACGCCATCGCCGGCCATGGCGACGACGCGACCTTCCGCTTGAAGGCGTTTGACCACCGCAGCCTTGTCTTCCGGTAGCACCTCGGCCACAACCTCGTCGATACCAAGTTGCCGGCCAACAGCCTGTGCCGTGGTCTTGCCGTCGCCGGTGAGCATCACGACCCGAATGTGCGCCGCCTTGAGCGCTTGCAGCGCCTGAGGCGTGGTCGCCTTGATGGGGTCCGCTATCGCGACGAAACCAGCCAGCTCGCCATCAATGCCGACGAAGATGACCGTGGCGGCCTGCTGGCGCTGGGCCTCCGCCGCCTTGGCCATTGCCGATGTGTCGATCGAGTGCTCGGCCAGGAACTTGGCACTACCCGAGACGATGGCCCGGCCATCGACGGTTCCGACGACGCCCTTGCCGACTGGGGAGTCGAAATCCGTCACTGGTGACAGCGCAAGCTTGCGATCCTGCGCATCCATGACGATGGCCATGGCCAGCGGATGCTCGGACGCGCGCTCGACACTCGCGAGCTTCTTCAGGACGTCATCAGCAGAGAAACCGGCTGCAGCCTCGATGTGGACCACCTTCGGGCGGCCCTCGGTCAGCGTCCCGGTCTTGTCCACCACGAGGGTGTCGACCTTCTCCATCTTCTCCAGCGCCTCGGCGTCCCGAATGAGCACGCCATGCTGCGCGCCCTTGCCGACTCCGACCATGATGGACATGGGCGTGGCCAGGCCCAGTGCACATGGACAAGCAATGATGAGTACCGCCACCGCGGTGATAAGCGCATAGCTGAACGCAGGCGACGGCCCCCAGACGAACCAAGCCACGAACGTCAGCGCGGCAACCGCGATAACCACGGGCACGAACCAACCGGCAACCTGATCGGCCATCCGCTGGATCGGCGCGCGGCTGCGCTGCGCGGCGGCCACCATCCGCACAATTTGCGATAGCAGGGTGTCAGCACCGACACCCTCGGCGCGCATCACAAAGCCGCCCGTCTGGTTGAGCGTTCCTGCGGTCACTTTCGAGCCCGCAGCTTTGGCGATCGGAATGGGTTCGCCGGTCACCATCGACTCGTCGACGTTGCCCTTGCCTTCGGTCAGTTCTCCGTCAACGGGCACCTTTTCGCCCGGGCGCACGCGCAAGAGGTCACCCACATGAATGGCATCGACCTGAACCGCTTCGTCCGACCCGTCGGCCTTGACCTTGACCGCCGTCTTCGGTGCGAGCCCGAGCAGCGCCTTGATCGCCCCGGAGGTCTTCTCGCGTGCGCGCAGTTCCAGCACCTGGCCCAGCAACACAAGCACGGTGATGACAGCTGCGGCCTCGAAGTAGACGGCCACCGCACCATCAGGCAGGCGCAGGGTGTCCGGGAACAAGCGTGGCCCGATGGTCCCGACGATGCTGTAGAGCCAGGCCGCGCCCGTGCCCAGCGCGATGAGCGAGAACATGTTCAGGCTGCGGTTCTTGACGGATGCCACCGCGCGCACGAAGAACGGCCATCCGGCCCAAAGCACAACAGGTGTGCCCAGCACGAGCTGCACCCAATTCGATATCTGCTGCCCAAGCAGGTGATTCAGATTGGTCAGGTGCCCGCCCATCTCGAGCGCGAAGACCGGCAGAGTCAGCAGCAACCCAACCCATAAACGTCGCGTCATGTCGCGCAGCTCGGGACTTTCGCCCTGCTCCGCGGTTGCAAGCACCGGTTCCAGCGCCATGCCACAGATGGGGCAGTTCCCCGGACCCATTTGGCGCACCTCCGGGTGCATCGGGCAGGTGTATTCGACATCCTGCTCGTCAGGGGGAGCTATCGCCGCGGCGCTTGCCACCTTGGCGTGGTGGGGTCCGTGAGGGTGATGGTGCTCGCCTCCATGCTGGTGTGAAGCATGCGCGTGGTGGTCGCAGGCGCCATGGTTGGCGTGGTTGCGGTGAGCGTGTTCGGTGTGGGTCGGCATTGCGCTCTCCTCTTGCGAAGCTGAAGTCTCAACCTTTCCATGATGGGAATGTCAAGCGCTTGTCCGCGGAGTCGTCACCGCGACGAAGTGGCGCTTGACCTTGTCATAGGGGCAAGGTTTAGACTCTGTTCCATGAGGCGATTCCGCGTCTGGATGCTGGTTCTGCTCGCTGTGCTGGTCCCCATGAGGGGCGCCTTGGCTGCGGCCATGCTGTGCGCGCCGTCCACCCCGGGCGTCCTGACCCAGGCGACTCCGACGCAAGGCGCTTCAACCCATCACGATGCCAGCGAACCCGCTCATCACGACCATGCCCAGCATGAGCACGGCAGCGGCGGCCACGACCATCACGCCGCGGCCAGCCAGGACAAATGCAACCTGTGCTCCGCAACTTGCTCGCTGACACCGCTGGTCAACCATATTGCGGGCGTCGAAGTCCCTTCCGGCCTCAAAACCGCGTCATTTCCTGACCTCGCCGCGCCGGCGCCGAGCTTCCTCTCGGACGGCCAGGAACGTCCACCACGAACGATCTGACCCAGTGAGGGCCTCGCGGGAGGCCTGATGGGGCTCGTGCGTCCAACGCACGGGCGTCTGCTGACCTGAAGTCGGCGAATCAGATGTGTTCCGAACCATGACAACCTACTTTCTGTGGCTGGCGCCCGCCGTGGCGCTGAGCATGCCATTGCTCGTTCACGCTCAAACGCCCGGCGACCCGTCGGGCAAAGTGACAGCACAAGAGCTGCGGTACCGGTCTGCCTTCTCGGACTACAAGCCTTGGCAAGACGTCAAGCGGGGTGACTGGCGGCAGCTGAACGACAACGTGCGGCCCGCGCCCAAGAGCGGCAACGGCCAAGGGCAGATGCAGCACGGTGCGCACACCCCCTCGGCGCCACAGGCACCGGCCTCGGCTGCGGCGCCCGCGCATCGGGGCCACCACATGCACAGCGGCAAGCCATGATGCGGCTCACTGCTGCGACATTCGCGCTGCTCGTCCTCGCGGGCTGCGCCTCGTTCTCGCCGGACGGGGGCTTGGGTCGAGTCGCGGATCTAACGAAAGAGCGAACCGGGCAGGCCGTTGCTGCGCAACGCACCCAACGCGACACCGAAACTGCCTCGACGCGCATTGCTGAGATTCTCAGTCAACCCCTTACGGCCGACAGCGCCGTCGAGCTGGCGCTTCTCAACAACCGCAGCTTGCGTGCCAGTTTGGCGCAGGTCGGCGTGGTGGAGGCTGACCTCGTGCAGGCGGGACGCCTTCGCAACCCTGTGTTCAGCTTCGGCCGCCTCGCAGGTGGCGGTGTCGTCGAAATCGAGCGCGCAATCCTGTTCGATGTGCTGGGGCTGCTCACCATGCCGGCAGCGCAACAGGTGCAGCAGCACAATTTCGAGCGCGCGCAGTACCAGGCGGCCTATGAAGCGATCGGGATCGCCACCGAAGCCCGCCGCGCCTACTTCAGCGCGGTTGCTGCGCAGGAGCTGGTGAAGTACTTCGGTCAGGTCAAGGAGGCGGCCGACGCTTCCAACGAACTGGCCAAGCGCATGGTCCTTGCGGGCAACTTCAACAAGCTCGCACAGATGCGCGAGCAAGCGTTCTACGCCGACGCCACATCCGGATTGGCGCGAGCGCAGCACCAGGCCGTCGTGGACCGTGAACGTTTGACGCGCGTGCTCGGCCTGTACGGCGAGCAAGTCGATTTCAAGCTTCCACCGCGCCTGCCCGACCTGCCAAAGGAGCCCACACAGCCGAAGGATGCCGAGCAGACCGCCATGGACAAGCGCCTGGACATACTGATGGCCAGACGCGCGACCGAAGCGACAGCCAAGTCGCTGGGGCTCACCCGAACGACGCGCTTCGTCAACGCGCTTGAACTGGGATACCAGAACAAGAGCGAGACCGACAGCCCGAGGGCAAACGGCTACGAGGTCGAGGTGTCGATACCGCTCTTCGACTTCGGCTCAGCTCGCACTGCCCGTGCAGAAGCGCTGTACGAGCAAGCGATGCATCGCACCGCCGAAGTGGCCGTCAACGCGCGCTCAGAAGTGCGTGAGTCTTACTCAGCGTATCGGACTGCCTACGACTTGGCCAAACACTACCGGGACGAGGTGGTGCCACTGCGCCAGCGCATCTCGGAAGAGAACCTGCTTCGCTACAACGGCATGCTCATCGGTGTGTTTGAGCTGCTTTCCGACTCGCGCGAGCAGGTGCGCGGCGTGACCGACTACGTCCAAGCGTTGCGCGACTTCTGGGTCGCAGAGACCAATCTTCAGACCGCACTGACCGGTCGCTCCCCTGGCGCAGGTGCCGCTGCTATCGCAGCGCCCACCGCGGCGAGCGAGTCGTCGGCGGGTCACTGAGAAAGCCATTCATGTCAAACCGCAGAGATTTCTTCCGCACCGCGGGCGCTGTGACGCTGGGCGCCGCAGCGGTGAGCCGATCTGGTGCTGCATCGCTTCCAGAGGCCGTCCATCAGACCTCGCCCACGATGCAGCAGCCTCTGGTGCCCGACACCGGACGCCCCTACAACCCGGTCGCCACACTGAACGGATGGACCCTGCCCTGGCGCATGAACAACGGCGTCAAGGAGTTCCACCTGGTCGCCGAGCCGGTCGTGCGCGAGTTGGCGCCGGGGATGAAGGCCAACCTGTGGGGCTACAACGGCTCGAGCCCCGGACCCACCATTGAGGTGGTCGAGGGCGACCGCGTGCGCATCTTCGTCACCAACAAGCTGCCCGAGCACACCACCGTGCACTGGCACGGCATCTTGCTGCCGTCAGGCATGGATGGCGTCGGTGGCATGTCGCAGCCGCACATCCAGCCGGGCAAAACCTACGTCTACGAGTTCACCTTGCTGCGCTCGGGCACCAACATGTACCACCCGCACGCCGACGAGATGACGCAGATGGCGATGGGAATGATGGGCCTGTTCATCATCCATCCGAAGGACCAGCGCCAGATGAAGGTGGACCGCGACTTCGCGTTCCTGCTGGCGTCCTACGACATCGAGCCCGGTAGCGCCACGCCGCGCACCAACGAGATGACGGACTTCAACCTGTGGACCTGGAACAGCCGCGTCTTCCCCGGCATCGACCCGCTGGTGTGCCGCACCGGCGACCGCGTGCGCGTGCGCGTCGGAAACCTGACCATGACCAACCACCCGATTCACATGCATGGTCCGCACTTCGTCGTGACCGGCACCGACGGCGGCTGGGTGCCGCCGGCAGCTCGCTGGCCCGAGGTGACAACCGACGTGGCGGTGGGGCAGATGCGCGCGTTCGAGTTCGATGCGATTGCCGGTGACTGGGCCATTCATTGCCACAAGTCGCACCACACGATGAACGCCATGGGTCACGACGTGCCCAACATGATCGGCGTCGACCACCGCGGTATCGCCGAGCGCATCACACGGCTCGTGCCCGACTACATGGCCATGGGGGACAAGGGCATGGCCGAGATGGGTTCGATGGAGATGCCATTGCCGGACAACACGCTGCCGATGATGACCGGCACAGGTCCATTTGGACCGCTCGAGATGGGTGGCATGTTCAGCGTGGTCAAGGTGCGCGACGACGTGAAACGCGGCGACTACAAGGACCCGGGTTGGTACAAGCACCCGGCGGGGACCGTCGCGTACGAGTTCAACGGCGCACCACAGATGCCCACGCGCGCGGCCGGACCCAAGCCGGATGCCCGAACGCTCAATGTTCGCAAGCCCAGTGGCGCTCACAGCGGCCACTGATGCTTGGGAGTGGAAAGGACAGACATGCAGACACACAACAAGCACCGGGCTTCTCTGCCCATCGCGTGCATCGCTTTCGCGTTCAGCTCCGCCGTTTGCGCGCATGGGGACAAAGCGCACGCGACCGGGACGAGCAAGTTTGACGCTGCCAAGGTGGAAGACACGCCATTCGGTCGGCAAGGCGACCCGTCAAAGGCCACGCGAGCCATCCGAATCGACATGGCCGACACGATGCGCTTCACCCCTTCAAGGATCACGGTCCGACGCGGGGAGACGGTGAGACTCGTCGCGACCAACAAGGGGCAGGTCCTGCACGAGATGGTGCTGGGCACTGCAGACGAGCTGCGGAAGCACGCCGAAATGATGAAGACGTTTCCCGACATGGAACACGACGAGCCGCACATGGCGCACGTCAAGCCCGGCAAGACAGGCGAGATCGTCTGGCAGTTCACCCAGCCGGGTGAATTTCAGTTCGCTTGCCTCATCCCGGGGCACTTCGAAGCCGGCATGGTCGGAACCGTGGCGGTCAAGTAAGCATTCAGATCGAAGGAATCAGCATGAGATCGAATCACATCATTGTCGCGGTCGCCCTGGGCTTCGTCGGACTGGGTCACGCTCAGTCCGATGCAGTCGTGCTGGCTACCAATCACATTCAGTCGTCGACAGCGATGGCAGACGGCGAGGTGCGCAAGATTGATAAGGAGCAAGGCAAGGTGACCCTAAAGCATGGTCCCATTGCAAATCTGGACATGCCGGGCATGACAATGGTTTTCAGAGTTGCGAACCCGAGGATGCTCGAGGCCCTCAAGGAAGGTGACAAGGTCAAGTTCGCAGCGGACAAGATAAACGGTGCATATACCGTGACCGCTATGGAAGTTGCCAAGTAGCACTCTGCCAAATCCGCGGCCAGCTGAATCATGGATATCGTCGCGCACGGTTTGTGGGCTGGGCTGGGGTCGCACTGGCGCGACGGCGGCTGGTGATCAGTCGCCGCGACGCCGCGGCCACGGTTTTGCTCGCAACCGCCCCGGACGTGGTGCAGCTAGTGCCCTTGCTCGGAGGTGTCTTTAGTCGCGACGGGGTCTAGCCGGGAGCTGCGGGCGTCAGAACCGCCTCGGCCTGCGCGCGTGCCTGGAATGACTCTTCAGTTTCGCCTTCCGAGCGGTGCCACTCCTGACCACCGTGCTCGATGCGAGTGACATCGCTGAAAAAGCGCGTGCTGAGTAGTACCCGGGTGGTCGTGGCCGAACCGCGCTCTTGAACCGATCGCGGCAAGCGGCACGCCTCAATGCACAAGCGCTGGCACGAGAGGCTGGAAGAAGATCTCCTCCACAGCAAAGTCGTATTTGAACGCGCAGCTCATGCTCGCAGTGGCGTCGAGCTTCATCTGCCGGTCCAGCAGATCGTGGAAGGTGCGCATCGCGCCGTCGATGTTCTTCGGCATGTTTTCACCGGTGAGGAAGTCGGACAACACGGCTTGCGCGCCTAGCACGCGCGGCTCGATGTGCAGGAAGTTGGTCCCAGTGTTTGCCGTGTGGCAGCCGTTGCAGCTGGCCAGCGAAAACAAGCGCTTGGCCTCGGGGTTCGCGATGCCCGCGGCATGCCACCCGAAACCCGCGCCCAGGTCGACATGCGCGCCGCGGAACGGGCTCATGCCTGGGTACTGCAGCGGCACGCTGTGCGTGCCCGACAGGATGGCAACTTCATCGTCGTTGATAAAGTCGCGCAGCGTCGCTGAGCTCTGCAGTGACGTGTCGGGCGTCTGGGCGATCGTATCGTGCAGCAAGCGGCCGGCGTCGGCTCCGGCACTGCGCAGGTGCGATTCGCGCAGCTGCCAGAAGATCTCCACCGGAGAGGTGGCCAATGCGAACTCGTTCGTGCGCACCTGGTTGATCGCGCTGCGGTTCGGCAGCTGCGCCAGATTGGCATCGCGCAGCGTGAACTGGTCTGTGATGGCCTGCAGCGCGTCGTTATAGGCCGCGGAGCCCAGCACCATCGTTCCGAGCGCGCGCCATTGTTGAGCCCAGTCGCGCACCGCGAAACAGCCGTTCTTGCGGATGCCGTACTCAAAGATCACCGTGAAAAGCATGGCCTGCGGCGACGGTGGGGCGCTGATGATGCCGCCGCAGTTGAGTGCGCCGAACACGAAGCGCCCCTCACCGGCATCGCCCGAACCGTACATCGTGTTGCCGCGCAGGTCTTGGCGGTTCACGATGGCCAGCAAGCGGAACGGCGCCACGGCCAGATCGAGCTTGCCGTTGGGCAGCCGAGGCCAACTGTCGAGCAGGCGCTGTGCGCCCGCAGCGCGCTCAGGTGCCGTGAAGCCATTGATTGTCAGATCGGTCTTCCATTGACTGATCCACGATTCGGCGAGGTCGGCCGGGTGGATGCCGGTGACCGGCTCGTTGGCAATTTCGGTCACCAGCTTGCCGAAGGTCCAGGCGCCCATCTGTGTGCCGGTGCCGCTGCAGGCGTCGTAGGTCCGGCCGGAGTCCTCGACCACCAGCAAGCTGTTGATGAGCAACTCGCGCGCTGCGTCGACCGGGTAGGGCACGCCCTTGAACTTGTCGAGCACGCTGGGGATAACCGGTGTCAACTCGATGATGGGCGAGGGCCGGAAGGGTTCGTGGCGCAACAGTTCGCGCGCCTCGAACACCGGCAGCGTGGGGTACTTCGAGGCGAGTTCGATACGACGCTGCTTCGCGCGGCGGTACTGCTCGACATTGAGCTGCACGACGGCGGCGTAGCGTCCATCGCCCGCGCGCGTGTCGGGCGCGATGCCGTCGTCGCGCAGCAACGCGGGACCGGGACCGCCTTGGATCACCACCGGCGTCCTGCTGCGACGGTCGGTGAACTGCATTCGCACCACGGCGTTGCCGGCTGCCGTGGGCTGGGCCAGGAGCTCGATGGTCGCGGCCGCCACCTGCGGCGGCGCCTTCGCGTGCGCTGGGTCGAACACTAGCGCAGTGGCTTTGGCGGGCGGTGACCATGCGAGCAGCGCACAGGCGAGGGCCAACAGCGGCGTGAATGCGGGGAGCACAAACATCAAACGACGATGCATGGCACGACTCCCGTGATCGGCGGTGGCGTTGCACCGAGAGTGCCTACTCTAGGCAAGCTGCAGTTCTTTCACCTCTGCCAAGCTAGGGAGCGGTGCGTACGCAGCTAGGGGGTGGCCGGCCAAAGGCAGCCGCGTCGCTTCACGGCCCTCGTTGTCAGACTATGCATGCTCACGTTTGGGGACGGAAGGCAAAGCGAATGGCGTGACTTGAACATGTCGTTCCAGACAAAACCGAACACCGCTACCACTGGCGCATGATCGTCATCGCGGATCGATAGAGGTTCACATGGGCTACATGGTCTGGATGCTGATGCTGTTCGGACGAGGTACCGACGAGGTGCCAAGCGGCCGGTCGGCCATTGAAGATATCCCAACGCGGTCTCAGTGCGAACTCTTGAAGGAGCGTATCGCCCCCGAGGGGATGTGCGTTGCGGTGCACAAGTTCGTGAGCCCGCGAAGGATGAAGATGATCTCGCGCGCTCAGAGCGTGTTGTAAGACCCGTACTTCCGGCTATCTTTGAGGTTGGGTGCACGCGTGCGAATCAGCCGCGGAAGAAAGCGGCGATCTGCGGCGCGAACATGGTGAGCGTCATCACGACGGCTACCGCTAGCGCGGACAGCAGTAGCAACCTCCGCCACCCATCATCATCCACAGGCGCCTCCCGACCGCAGGCTCTAGCGCCAGCATGGCGGACCGTAGCTGGCGGCGGTCACAGGTTGTGGTGGGTACGAGAACCCGTGGCGCCTTCCGAACTTCGGCGAGACGGACTCTCGATATATCTGCACTAACGTATCGCGCACGCGTGGATCGGCATTGGGTCCCGTCATGCCGCGCCACTCGGCTGCGGTCATGCAGTCATCGACGGCTTCAGCCACCAGCAGCGCGAATGGCGAGGGCGGCACCATGTGATCGAAGAAGTCCTCTAGGCAAACTCCCGGCCTCGCACCGGCAGGTCTGGAACGTCGACTGCGAGAGCCTGCGGGTGTGAGTTTCGCCGCGCCAGGGCTTCGTTGACGATCACAAGAGTTCGGTGGGGCATAGCGACTAGTTCCACTCTCGCGTCACGATCCATCCCTTGCCCATCATGCAGCGATTGGTCGTGTCCTGCTTGGACTCACCTTGTCTCGACGTGGCATTGCGCTCGCAGTCAGAGATGTCCTTGTCATACGTCGCCTGGGTGGCGCCGGGTTTGCGGTAGACATTGCTGCGTTCATCTGTGGCACAAGCGGTCAAAGCTATGAGCAACTGCGCCGCCCATACGGTGACGACCACTGTCGATCTCATTCGCACTTGAACACAACCTCCGCCCTCGGGCCAACGGCTTCTACTTGAGGACGTAACTGGCCAAGACGGCCTGCACCTCGTAGATGCTCAGCTTCTTGTTGAACTGCTTCTGGATTGGGGCTGATGTGCCAGATATCCAGATCTTCAGTTCCGCATCAAGGTCGAAGGTGCCCGCAGTTTCGATGCTGAAGTGAGTGATGCTTCTGTAGGGAATTGAGTGGTACGCGACCTTGCTACCCGTTAGACCTTGCTTGTCTACCAACACGAAGCGCTTGTCGGTAAAGACGAAGTAGTCCCGGATCAGTTGGTAGGCGTGCTCGACTCTCTCACCAGGAGCTAAAACTCGACTGAACTCGGCCTGGATCTTTGATGGGTCAACCTTGGATGCGTTGCCAAGGACTCCGTCAAGTAGGCCCATAGCTTCTCCCTGCGCCTGAAGCGGTGACTGTACTCGTCGGGAGTTGCTCAGGCTGCTCGCTCCGTGGATCTGTGAGTCGCTGCGCTCAAGGACGTCGTTTGAGGTCCCCGCCCGAGGGAGCCTTGCTCCATCAGTTGGACCGCAGAACACGGCGCGGTGTCGAGGATGTACGATTTTTTGTCTGCACCCTGAAGCGTGCCGATGCTTTTCCGACCATGCCCACGCCCTACATCACGCGACGCAGCCTGCTGGCCTCGTGCAGCTGCGCCTTGGTTGGCCCAAGCCTCGGCCCGTTGGCGGGTTGTGCCGATATGGCCGAGATCTTGCGTGGCCCGATCTACGACAGGTCCCCCGAAGCCGACGAGGCGTCGCGCGCCGCGGCGTCCATCGAACCCCCTACGTTCGCGTCACGCCCGGCGCTGCCGCCCCTGTTCGACGACATCGAGCGGCGCACGTTCGACTTCTTCTGGGCTACCGCAGATGCCAAGACCGGGCTGGTGCCGGATCGCCACCCGAGTCCGTCACCGGCCAGCGTCGCCGCGATCGGGTTCGCACTCACCGCCTACGTGATTGGTGTCGATCGCGGCTTCATCACGCGCGAGCAGGCACGCCAACGCACACTGGCGACCGTGCGCTTCTTGCGCGACGCGCCACAGGGCCAGCAGGCGCGTGGCACGGCCGGCTACAAGGGGTTTTTCTATCACTTCCTGGATATGAAGACCGGCGCTCGCGCCAGCCCGAGCGAGATCTCGACCGTCGACACCGCGCTGCTGCTGGCCGGCCTGCTGCACGCCCAGGCCTTCTTCGACGGCAGCCATGCGGACGAGTTGGAGATCCGCACCGGTGTCGACACCATCTACTGGCGCGTCGACTGGCGATGGGCTCAGGTGCGCGCGCCGTTGATCGGCCTGAGCTGGAGTCCCGAGGAAGGCTTTGCCCGATACGACTGGGGCGGCTACAACGAGGCGATGCTGATGGTGTTGCTCGCTCTCGGCTCGCCGAGCCACACCGTCGACGAAAGCGCGTGGAGCGCGTGGAGCGCGAGCTACCGCGGCGTGTGGTCGCGTTTCATGGGCTATGAATACCTGGGATTCGCGCCGCTGTTCGGCCACCAGTACTCGCACCTTTGGATCGACTTTCGCGGACTGCAAGACTCGGCGATGCGCCAACGCGGCATCGACTACTTCGAAAACAGCCGCCGCGCCACCTATGCGCAGCGCGCCTACGCGATCGCGAACCCGAAGGGCTGGTTCGAGTACGGAGCCAACGTGTGGGGCTTTACCGCTTGCGACGGCCCGGGTTGGCTGCACGACACCGACCGCCGCGGGCGCGGGCGCTTCTTTCTCGACTACAGGGCCCGCGGCGCAGGGCTGACCACCACGATCGACGACGGCACGATCGCACCCACGGCCGCGCTGTCGTCGCTGCCGTTCGCGCCCGAGATCGTGATTCCGGCGATCGAGGAGATGCACGCGCGCTACGGCAAGTTCATTTACTCGAAGTACGGCTTCCTCGATTCGTTCAACCGCAGCTTCACGTCCAACGACGTCAGGCTCAGCAATGGGCGTGTGGACAGCGGCTTCGGCTGGGTCGCCAGTGACTACCTCGGCATCGACCAGGGCCCGATACTCGCGGGGATCGCCAACTATCGCAACGAACTCGTGTGGGACGATATGCGCGGTTGCCTACCGTTGCGGCGCGGCCTCGAGCGCGCCGGCTTCCGCGGCGGGTGGCTCGCGGGGACGGGGTGATGCGCTAGCACGTCGGGTGCAGCGAAGGGTTAGGCCGAAGGCTATCGTCGAGGAGAACAACTGCACGCGCAATATCTTCGGCGCGCTGCTCATCGCCGGACGCGCTGGCCGTGGTGTACGGCACGCCGGAGCAGCTGGTCAACCTCGCGTACATCGAGTCCCCTCACGATGTCCACCCGGTGGCGCTATCGGCGCGGTTCGGGCATGGCGAGTGCCGCTTCGCTCAAGGCCCACACATGCGCGTGCGCCGCGCTGGCCAGGCCACCGAGGTTGTAGCCGCCCTCGAGCAGCGACACCAGCCGCCCCCCGCAGTGCCGCGCCGCGATGCTTGCCACGACCCGCGTCATGCGGCGGTAGCCCTCGTCGCTGAAGCTGAAACGCCCCAACGTGTCGCCCTCGCGGCTGTCGAAGCCTGCCGAAACGAGCACGAAGTCGGGATCGAAGCGCGTGGCCGCCGGCACGAGACTGCGTTCGTAGGCGGTCAGCACGTCGTCGTCGGATGCGCCGGCGGGCAACGGATGGTTGAGCGTGGTGCCGCGCCCCGCGCCCGCACCGATCCGCGCGGCAGTGCCGCTGCGCGGATAGGCATCGGCGTCGAAGGTCGAGAAGTAGAAGACGCTGCCGTCCTCGTAAAACAGGTGTTCGGTGCCGTTGCCGTGGTGATAGTCCCAGTCGACGATCAGCACGCGCTCGAAACCCAGCACGCGCTGCACGTGCCGCGTCGCGATGGCCACGTTGTTGTAGAAGCAAAAGCCCTCTTCGCGTCCGCTGTTGCGCGCATGGTGGCCCGGCGGGCGCGAGGCGACGAAGGCGTTGGCCAGACCAGCGCGGCCCACCGCCTGCACCGCGGCCAGCGCGCAGCCCACGGCCGTGCGTGCGAGCGTGTCGATCGCCGCACCGTGACGCACCGCAATGCCGCGTATGTGCTCGCCCGTGTGCACCCGCGCCAGTGCCGCATCGACGGCAGCACCCTGCAACGGCTGCAGCCGCTGCAGCCGGGCCGACAGCGCCGCGTCCGCGCGCACCCTGTCCTGGATGGCACGAACGCGGCCCGGTTGCTCGGGATGGCTGGCTTCGAAGGCGGGGATCGCGAAGCGGGCGTCGTCGAACCAACCGGTGCGCGCAGCGGCCGGCGCGGCCGGCGCCTTCGGCGCCGTGCCCGCCACGCTCGGCGACACCGCTGCGCCGAGCACCAGGGCGCCCGCGCCTTCGAGCAAGTGTCGGCGCATCGGCGAACGATGCGTGGGGCCGGCTGGCTCGCGTGCCATGCGGGCGAGTTTGCCATTGCAGCGCTCGCGTCGCGAGTAGCCAACGCCTTTCACGGCGGACATCTTGCCCACGTTCTGGAGCGTGCGAATCAGCAGTCGACCCCGAGAATTTGAGCTGACTCGGTTGCCGTCGGACCCCCGCGCTGACGCCACGCCGGCGAAAGACCGCTTATAGGCAGATCGACCGAGCGTCCGCTACTGGCCGACATGAGTCGTCGACCAGTGGCCGACTGCGACCACTGCTGACGCAGCCCAGATGTCCGAGTGCGCCGTACACGTCGACAACGTCCATTGGCGACACTCACCGGTGCATACTGCCCGGCATGGCGCTGCCGGACGCGCAGGGCACGACGGCGCAGCATCCGCTGCGCGACGGAGGTCGAACATGAACAACGATCCATCCGATCCTGCATACGACAAGCGCCTCGCGAGGCTGCTGCTCGATGTGCTGATCCGCGCCGGCCTGATCCTGGCGCTGGCGATGCTGTGTTACCGGATCTTCTCGCCCTTCCTCGTGCTGATGGTCTGGGCGCTGATCCTGGCGGTCACGCTGTATCCGTTGCACCGGCTGCTGGCCGCCAGGATGGGCGGGCGGCAAGGCTGGGCGGCGACGCTGATCACCCTGCTCGGCGTCGCGCTGATCGTCGTGCCCACGGCTGTGCTGCTGAATTCGGTCGGCGACTCGGTGCATCGGCTGATCGACGAAGTGCAGCAGAACACGCTGCAGATTCCGCCGCCCAGGCCGGGCGTCGCCGAATGGCCGCTGGTCGGGACGAAGGTCCACGCCTATTGGCAACTGGCGCACGACAACCTGCCTGCGCTGGTCAAGAGCCTGCAGCCGAAGATCGGTGACCTGGCCAAGACGGCGCTGGCGATGGTGGCCAGCATCGGCGGCGGCATCCTCGCGTTCGTCGCGGCCTTCATCATCGCCGGCATCATCATGGCCTTCGGCGAGGCCGGCGATCGCGCCAGCCGGGCGATCTTCGCGCGCATCGTCGGCGTCGAGCGCGGCGACGAGTTCACCGTGCTGTCGGTGGCGACGATCCGCGCCGTCGCCCAGGGCGTGATCGGCATCGCCTTCATCCAGGCCATTCTCGTCGGCCTGTGCCTGCTCGTCGCCGGCGTGCCGCTGGCCGGCGTGCTGGCGGTCGTGGTGCTCGTGCTCGGCATCGCGCAGGTGCCGGCGCTGATCGTCACGCTGCCGGCGATCGCCTACCTCTGGATGAGCGGCGGCTACGGCACCGGCGAGGCGGCGCTGTACTCGGTGCTGCTGTTTGTCGCCGGCATGGCCGACAACGTGCTCAAGCCGCTGATGCTCGGCCGCGGTGTCGATGCGCCGATGCCGGTGATCCTGCTCGGCGCGCTCGGCGGCATGGCCGCGGGCGGCATCGTCGGCCTGTTCGTCGGTGCGGTGCTGCTGGCGCTGGGCTACCAGATCTTCATGGGCTGGGTGGCTGCCAACCCTGAGGCGACAGCGCCGACGGGTGACGGCGGCCGATCGCGGCCGACTGAATTCGCTGCGCGCCGATGGCAGCCACGCGCGGGCTGGTGCGTATGGCGGTACCCGCGGCCGTGGTGTTGCTGGGCGGGTGCACGACGCTCGGGCCGGATTTCCGCGCACCGCAGGTGCCCTGGCTGCAGGGCTGGCCCGGCGGTGCGTGGCGCACGCTGGCCGACGAGGCACCGCGCCGCGCTCAGCCCCGCGACGACGAATGGTGGCGCCAGTTCGATGACCCGGTGCTGGACCAGCTGGTCGCCGAGGCGCAGCGGCTGAACCCGGGCGTGCGCACTGCCGGCCTGCGCATCATGGAGTCGCGGGCCCAGCTCGGCATCGCCGGCAGCGGGCTGTATCCGCAGCTGCAGCAGGTCAGCGCAGAGGCCCTGCGCGTCGGCAACCGCGGCAGCGACGGCAGCGGCACCGGGTTCTGGTCGGGCGGCGTGGCTTTCGACCTGGCCTGGGAGCTGGACTTCTGGGGCAAGTTCAAGCGCGGCATCGAGTCGGCCGATGCCGCCTACTTCGCCAGCATCGCGCAGTACGACGACGTGCAGGTGCTGGTCGCGGCGCAGGCGGCGAGCCTGTACGCGTCGATCCGCACCACCGAGCTGCGGCTGCGCATCGCCAACGAGAACGCCGCGATCCAGCAGCGCAGCCTGGAGATCACCGAACGGCTGTTCCGCAGCGGCAACGATGCCGAGCTCGACGTGCAGCAGGCGCGCTCGCAATACCTCGGCACGCTGGCGACGATCCCCGAGATCGAGAGCAGCCTGCGCCAGACGCGCAACGCGCTGTGCGTGCTGCTGGCCCGGCCGCCCGATGCGCTGCCCGAGCTGCAGGGCGGGCGCGCGAAGATTCCCGAAGCGCGGCTCGAGGCGATCGTCGACCTGCCGGCCGAGCTGCTGCGGCGCCGGCCCGACGTGCGCGCCGCCGAGATGCAGCTGGCCGCGCAGTCGGCGCAGATCGGCATCAGCGAAGCGGCGTTGTACCCGTCGATCGCGCTCGCCGGGTCGGTGGGACTGTCGGCCACCAGCATCGGCTCGCCCGGCACCACGCTCGCCTGGGCACTCGGCCCGGCGCTGGTGTGGAACGTGTTCGACCACGGCCGGCTGACGAACCAGGTGCTGGTGCAGGACGCGCGCTTCCAGCAGCTGTACGAGCAGTACCAGGACGTGGTGCTGCGCGCCGCGCGCGAGCTGGACGATGCGGCCAGCAGCTTCGCCTACACCCGCGCGCAGGTCGGCATCCTGCGCGATGCGGTGCAGGCCGCAAGGCGCTCGCTCGACATCGCGACGATCCAGTATCGCGAAGGGCTGGTCGACTTCCAGCGCGTGCTCGATTCGCAGCGGGCGCTGTTCAGCGCGCAGGAACGCCTGGTCACCAGCCAGGGCGGCGTGGTTCAGTACCTGATCGCGGTCTACAAGGCGATGGGCGGCGGCTGGCAGGCCGGCCGCTCGCGGCCGGTGCTCGACGACGCCACGCGAACCACGATGGGAGAGCGCAGCGACTGGAAGTCGCTGCTGCAGGCCCCCTTGCCGCCGCCCTCGGCAGAGTTCGCGCCTCTCCCCAAGAGCGACAAGCCATGAGCCAGGATCCTGCCGTCGCGCCCGACGAACGCACGCCGAACCCCAGCCCCACGCCGGCACCGGCCTCCGGCCGCGCCCGCACCCACGCCCGACGCCCGCGCCCGCACCCACGGGCCGCGGCACTCGCGCCGGCGCGCTGGTCATCGCCGTGCTGATCGTCGCCAGCCTGGTGCTGTACTTCGTCGGCGACCGCTTGACGCCGAGCACCTCGCAGGCACGTATCCAGGCCTTCGTCGTGCCGGTGGCGGCCGAAGTCGCCGGCAAGGTGCTGGCCGTGCACATCCGCAACAACGACGAGGTGCAGCCCGGTCAGGCGCTGTTCGACATCGACCCGCAGCCGTATCGCATCGCACTGGTGCGCTCGCGCGCCGACCTCGAATCGGTGCGCAGTTCGGTCAAAGGTTCGGTGGCCGGCGTCGAGGCGGCGCGGGCTTCGCTGGCGGTGTCCGAGGCCAGCCGCGACATGGCCGAACGCGATGCCAGCCGGCTGGAGAAGCTGCACGAAGAGGATCCCGGCGCGATCTCGGTGCGCCGCCTCGAGATCGCGCAGGCCACGCGCGACGAGGCGCGCAGCAAGGTGCTCCGCGCCCGGGCCGACCTGCGCAAGGCGCAGGAGGCCGCCGGCGAAGCGGGCGACGACAACGCGCAGTTGCGCAGCGCGGTGGCGGCGGTCGAGAAGGCCGAACTCGACCTGGCGCGCACGAAGGTCGTTGCGCCGGCGCGCGGCGTGGTCACCGACCTGCGCACCGACGTCGGCCAATTCGCGCAGCCCGGCGCGCCGGTGATGACGCTGATCGCGATGCACGACCTGTGGATCAGCGCCGACCTGACCGAGAACAACATCGGCCATGTCAAACCCGGCGATCCGGTGGCGATCGTGCTCGATGCGATGCCCGGCGAGGTGCTGAAGGGCCGCGTGCGCAGCATCGGCGGCGGCGTCGGCAGCGGCCAGTCGACGACGCCGGGCTCGCTGCCGGTGGTGCAGAACAGCAGCGACTGGCTGCGCCAGGCGCAGCGTATTCCGGTGGCGGTGGAGTTCGATGCCGACATGCGGCCGCGCCTGAAGGCCGTGCGCATCGGCGGCCAGGCCGACGTGCTGGTCTACACCGGCGACCACCCGCTGATGAACCCGCTGGCCGCGTTGTACATGCGCGTCGTCAGCTGGTTCAGCTACCTGTACTGAGCAGCGACATGACGCGCGGCGACAAGGCGGCACTGCGGCTGACGATCGGCCTGGGCCTGGCCGTGTTCGTGGCCTACGGCCTGGGGCTGCAGGCGCCCTTTGTGGTCTGCATCATGGCGCTGCTCGTGCTGTGCAAGCCCGGACCGCCGCTGCCGATGGTCAAGGCGGCCGTGATCGCGGGCGTGTTCGCCGCGCTGGTCGCCGCCGGCGTGCTGATGGTGCCGCTGCTCGAGAACTATGCCGCTGCCGGCGTGCTGCTGACGGCGGTGCTGCTGTTCGTGCTGTTCTACATGGGGCAGCTGCGCGCCAACCCGTTGACCACGGTGCTGGTGTTGGCCTTCACGCTGATCCCGGTGGCCGGCGTGCAGGAGCAGGCGCTGATCGGCGTGCTCGCCGGTACGTTGGCGGTCGGCGTGCTCGTCGGGGCCGCGGTCAGCGCGGCGTCGAACGCGATCTTTCCTGATCCGCCGGCGCCTTCGGCCCGGGCGACGCCGGCCGCGCCGCCCGATCGCGAGAACGCGCGCTGGGTCGCCTGGCGCGGCACGCTGATCGTGATGCCGGTGTTCGTGCTGGCGCTGACCGATCCGTCGTTCTACCTGGCGGCGATCATGAAGACGGTGGCGCTGGGCCAGCAGGCCGGCGAGACCGACGCCCGCCACGCCGGGCGCGAACTGGTCGGCTCGACGCTGATGGGGGCGCTGATCGCGCTCGTGGTCTGGCTCGGCCTGTCGCTGTGGCCCAGCCTGTGGATGCTGGTGCTGTGGCTGATGGCCGCCGCGCTGTGGGCCGGATCGGCGCTGTTCGGCGTGCGGCGCACGGGTTTGCGGCCATCGTTCTGGAGCAACGCGCTGATCACGTCGCTGATCCTGCTCGGCCCGGCGATCGAGGACAGCGCCAGCGGCAAGAGCGTGCTCGAAGGTGCCGTGATGCGCGTCAGCCTGTTCGTCGGCGTCGCGCTGTATGCCTGGGCGACCGTCTGGGCGCTGGAGCGCTGGCGCGCCCGGCGGCTGCGCGCGGCCGCAGTCGATGTCTGTTGAAGGAGAGCCCATGACCTTCGTGAACTTCCTGATCGGCCTGCCGGCGATGCTGCTGTGCCTGATCGTGCAGACGGCGGTGGCCTTCTGGTGCGTGCGCTACTACGTGCACCATGTGCCGCCGGTCGGCAGCGGCCAGGGTTTCCTGGCCGGCATGCGACCGCTGATCGTCGCCACGCTGGCGATGATGGGCGGCACCCTGGTGCAGATCATGCTGTGGGGCGGGCTGTTCGTGTGGCTCGGCGAGTTCGAGCAGGCCTACGACGCGATCTACCACTCGGCGGTGAACTTCAGCTCGCTCGGCTACGGCGACATCGTCATGAGCCGCGAGCGCAGGCTGCTCGGCCCGCTCGAGGCAGTGAACGGCGTGCTGATGCTGGGCATGAGCGCGGCGACGCTGATGGCGATCGTGCAGCACATGATCACGATGCTGCGCGAGGCCCGGCCGGACGAAGGTGCTGGCGGCCGGCGATAAGGAACTCTTCCCTGGACCCGGCCTCTGATTTCAGTACCAGGGGCCCGGAAAGCGGCACGTAGCCGCATTGTCCGGTGCCTGCTGCGGCAACTCGAACTTCCCATCAACGACACGTCGTGTAGACCTGCACCCGGCATCGCCGCCGGCGTCACGCGTCATCGTGCGCATCGAACGCACCGACGGCAGCAACCAGGTCGAGCGCCTGCTGCACGAACGCACCACGCTCACGGTCAAGCCGGCCACCGGCGCGGCCGAAGTGGCGGGGTCGTACCTGGTGCTCGGCATCGAGCACATTCTCGGCGGCATCGACCATCTGCTGTTCGTGCTGGCGCTGCTGCTGATCGTGCGCGGTGGACGGCGCATCGTCGCCACCATCACTGCCTTCGCACTCGCGCACAGCCTCACGCTGGCCGCGGCGACGCTCGGCTGGGTGCATGTGCCGGGCCCACCGGTGGAGGCGCTGATCGCGCTCAGCATCGTCGTCGTTGCTGCCGAGGTGGTGCACGGCCTTCGCGACAGGTCGGGCCTGACGGCGCGGGCGCCGTGGGTCGTGGCCTTCGCCTTCGGCTTGCTGCATGGGTTCGGCTTCGCCGGAGCGTTGGCCGAGGTCGGCCTGCCGCAGACCGCACTGCCGCTGGCGCTGCTGATGTTCAACGTCGGCGTGGAGATCGGGCAGCTGTTGTTCGTCTCGGTGTTGCTCGGCGCAGGGGCCCTCTTGGTCCGCCTGCCCACGAAGCTGCCGGCCTGGGCCCACAGCGTGCCGCCCTATGCCATCGGAAGCGTGGCCATGATGTGGGTGTTCGAGCGCGTCGGCGCGTTTTTTGCGTGACCCGCGAAGCGGATTGTCACGGTCGAAAGCGCTCTCACTGCCGACGCGGGGGCGCTCGATGCCGCCGCCCTGAAGGCGCGGCGAGAGGCCGTGGGCGACAACAGCGCGGCCGCAGCCGGCATCGCGGCCAGCACCACGGTCGCCGCGATCACGGCGTTCGCCGAGAGCCCGCTCGGCCAGGCATTGCTCGAACCACGGCCACGCGTCGCCGACGGCCTGCAGCAGGCGGTCGAGATCGTCGACGAATTGCGCGGCGGCGAGCAGCGCAACCCGCTGCTGTTGCCCGAGCCGTGGCGCTACATGCTGAGCACGTTGACGGCTACGCCAAGTTGACGCGACGTCCGCTGACTATGACCCGGCGCCACGGGTTGGAGGACCCACGCCGAAGCGTGAGTGGCATCGCCGCGGTTCCGGCGGCGCGCCGACACAGTCGAAACAGCGCCGCCCTAGAGCGGGCGCGCCAGGGTCACGAACACCAACATCGCAACGGCGGCCGGAAGCGATCCGGCTCAGGCCGAACCAGTACTAGCGGTCGGACAGAAACTGCTTGGCTAGCTCGCTGGCCGCTGCCGCTTCTTGGCGAGCGCGCTCCTCGTCGATTTTTCGGTCCTCGTAGCGCGCGACATAACCGCGCTCGGGCTCCCACATCTCTTTCCGGCGGTGCGCGGCAGCCCACACTGCCGCTCGTTTCTCGACGTCCGTTCGATCTGCCACAGCCATTGCCTCCGATCTGCCAACAACGCGTCGGCCGCGGCTACTCTACTGACTCTGCTTGTCCATATAGCGAGAAGTGGCGCTTTGCACGTCAGGTGGGCCAATCGATGCGATGCCATGTGTGGCAACGGACGACACCGACGACGCCCTAGAGGGGCATACGGCCGCTCTTGCTCCACGTCTCGGTCGCGGGGAAATCCGTATCACGTGATAGCTCTTTGACCCGGCCCGCGGCCGCGGCGAGGACCCTTTGGCGTCAGCCTTTTGGTCTGCGCTCCACCCCCCGCCCGGCGGAGCCTGCCTCCGCCAAAGGCGTCGGTAGGTGAGTGCGGCATCCTGGCGCACGGGTTCCTGAGGTGGCGCTGCGCAGTGTGCGGCCATGACAAGCTGCTGGCCATTGGGTGCAAGCGGCGCGGTTCTGCCCATCGCGGATACTCCTAGCGGGACAGCAACTTTCTTGCGAGGCCGAACATGCAAGGTCCCACGCCCTGGACGCCCGGTGACGATAGCGCGGAGCGCAAGCATGCGCCGGCCACTTTGCGCAACCGCGAGCCGATCGCCGAGGTACTGCACGAGGAATTGCCGATCACCGGCAAGGTGCTCGAAGTGGCGAGCGGATCGGGCGAGCATTGCGCTTTCTTCGCGGAGCTTTTCCCCGCCCATGTCTGGCAGCCGACCGATCCGGACCCGGGTGCGCTCGGCTCGATCGCGAGCTGGTGCGCGGGGCTCGGCAACGTCTTGCCGCCGCTCGCGCTCAACGCCGCGTCGGCGGATTGGCCGGTCAATGCCGCCGATGCGGTGCTGTGCATCAACATGGCGCATATCAGCCCGTGGGAGGCGACGCTCGGGCTGGTCGCGGGCGCGGAGCGGCTGCTGGCCAAGGGCGCGCCGCTGATCCTCTATGGCCCGTGGCGCCGCGAGGGCGTGGAGACCGCGCCGTCGAACGAAGCGTTCGACGCTTCGCTCAAGGCGCGCGATCCGCGCTGGGGGCTGCGGCGGGTAGAGGATCTCGACGACGCCGCCGACGCGCGCGCTTTCGCACGCACGCGGCTGGTCAGGATGCCGGCGAACAATTTGATGCTGGTCTATCGCCGCTAGCGCAGCATCTCCATCGTGGCTTCGCAGCAGCAGTGTCCGGACGTCTTCATGTCATCAACTCTGCGCGCTCGCGATCACCGGCCCTGAGCGCCCACAGTGGGGTCATTGCGTCTGGCCCGTTTCACGGGAGTACGCTCACGCTTCCTTCAGGCTGTCGAAGGAGACAACCATGGGTGCTGGCTACTTCTCGCTCACCAAGTCCGGGAACCAGTTCAAGTTCGTGTTGAAGGCGGGCAATCACGAGACCATCCTCAACAGCGAGCTGTACGCCGCCAAGAGCAGCGCTCAGAACGGCATCGCCTCCGTCAAGGCCAATTCGAGAAACGACGGCAGCTACGAGCGCAAGACCTCCAAGGACGACAAGGCGTACTTTGTCCTGAAGGCCGCCAATGGCGAAGTGATCGGCACGAGCGAGCTGTACTCGTCGACCTCTGCAGCAGAGAAGGGCATCGCATCCTGCAAGGCCAACGGGCACGGCCCAATCAGAGACGAGACCTAGACCGCGGCTACCCCTGACCTGATGCGCGTGGCTTTGGTGGCTCAGGCGCAGGCGGGATTACGCGCCTCACTGACCCGTCCTTATTGAGCACGCGCTGCTCACGGTCGCTGCATTCGGGAATCGGTCGGTCCGAACTCCGCTTGTTGCCCTTGCTGTCGACGCATGTGTACGTGACCGGGCCACCACCCTGTGCGCCAACCATGTCGGGCGCAGCAACACCAAGAAGCCCCGCCGCGGCAACGAAGGCACCTACTGCTCTCATGGCAGACAGACTACTGCACAAACGCAGCGCCAAGAACAAAACTAGCCAGGCGGCGCCGGACTCTCTTTCTCATTTCGCTGCATTTCGTCGAGTCGGTCCAAGGCCGCACGGATGCTGTCGTCGCGCTCTCTCAGGACGAGCTTCGCCATCGCCAATCCCCCGTTGTTCCACTCAAAGAGCACACGCAGAACCTTGTCCATTGAGCGGACAGACAGCCTAAGCACGTCGACGACTTCGGGCCCGCTCTCACGTCGGTAGTAGTCCTCCCCGCGCTTGATTTCGTCGCCGAACTCGTCAATGTGTGCTTTTCGGGCGCTGGTCATTCTCCAGCCCAAGCTGTCGTGGTGCACGACCGCGTTGAGCAGGTCAACTGACAGCTCGCCGCGCTTCAGCGCTTCTTCCACGAATTTCAGGAAGTACATGACTCCATCCTCTCTGCGGGTGGCTGCGGTCAAGGCTAGTCTGCATCTTCGTACACCAGCGCGTCCATCTCAAGGCGTTGGCCGATGCCCTGAGCGTCGAACCGCGATAGGGGCGCTACGGGCCTTCATGATGGCGAAGCCGTAGCCCGCTGGGCTGCGCAGCTTGGGGTGCCAGTTGCCACTCTGCGTGAGGCGGCGGCCGCGATCGGTACCGACATCGACAAGATCAAGGTTTGGCTCGTGGCACGCCAACCGACGCGCTAGCTGAAACCCCACCTGGCCGGGCCGTGAGTACCCGGCCCCAACCCGCTTCTGAAGGCGGGCTTAAGACCTGCCGCGGGAGACCGAAGCCGGACCTCGCAGCCACCTGCAATGTTGCGGTTCAGCCGTGCAAAGCGCATGCTGAAAGCACCTGGTCCGGCACACATTGCCCGCCGGCAGATGATGCATAGGAGGAACCGATGCCGTTCTACCTGACCCGGTTCAGCTACACGCCAGCAACGTGGGCCAAGCTCATCAAGAACCCCGAGGACCGCCGAGATGCGGCCAAGCAGTACATCGAATCTGTGGGCGGAAAGTTGCACGGATTTTGGTATGCCTTCGGCGATCACGATGCATACAACTTGTGGGAGGCGCCGGATAACGTGTCGATGGCAGCCACGGCGCTCGCGATTGGCGCAGGCGGAGCGCTGAGCTCCTTGCAGACGACTGTTTTGCTAACCGTTGAGGAGACGATCGCGGCCATGAAAAAGGCTTCAACGATCAAGTATCGGCCACCCGGAGAAAAGGGATAGATCACTCCTGGTCGATGACGCCTCGAGATCTTCCGAGCAGGCAGAAATCTGAGGCAGTCAGTAGCGGCCGCATCAGCCCTCGTGCCGGAGCGGTCGCCTTCGATGGCGGCTGTGTGGTGCCAAGCCGGACTTCGATGCCACTCAGGACGAGTAGTGCACGTACGACTCGCGGACCACGCCGTCCTTGTCGAAGAACAGCACCTCGACGACATGCGTGCCCGTGATGCCCTTGTAGTGGATCGCAATGCTGTCGACGCCGCGCAGCACGTCGAGCACGGTGAACTTGATGTGGTCGAACACCTCGAAGCCCTTCTTCACGTAGGCGCGCAGCGCCGCCTTGCCTTGCACGGTGCCGCTGGGGTCATGGCTCAGCCGCGCAACCAGCGGGGAGTGGAAGATCACGTCGTTTGTGTAGAAGGCCAAAACGCGATCGAGGTCCTTCGACTCGAACGCGGCGACCCAGCGCTTCACGTAATCGGCCGTCTTCTCCATCGTCAGCATTGGCGTCTCCTCCGGGGCAGGTTACGGCGGCCCGATCCAGGCCGAGCGTGGATCCAGTGTGCCACGCGCCCACCTTCACCGGCGTCGGCTCGGGTCGGGTTCCAGTTGAAGGTCGCGATCACGACACGCCTTCATGCCCAAACGCAACGGAGCCGATCTCGACATCGCGCAGTAGCGCACCCTCTGCCTGCAACTGCGCGAACGTCGCGTCGTCGAGCGATTGCCGCGCAAGTTGCAGTGCCCTCAGGGTCGCTGCGGTTTCGTTTTGCTCGCGTGCTTCGTTGCGCGTGGTGTACAAGGCCTGCGAGTAAGCGGCCAGCAGCACGGCTGCGCTCGGCCGGCCCTCGAGGGCGGCCAGCAGCGCCAGGTAGGCCGCTGCAGCGTGCTGGAGCTCGAATGCCTGCGCACGCGCCCACGCCTGTTGCGCCACCGGACGAGCCCGGGCCGCATCGTCCTGTGCCAGCAGCGCGGCGAGCAGGTTGATGCAGGCGAAGGCCAAGCTGTATTCGTGGCGCGTGCCGCGCAACGATTCGACCAGTTCGTTGCCGAGGCTTGCCGCGGCCTCGGCGTGGCCCGCCGCCAGCTCGGCGTCGATCAGATTGCCCATGGCGATGGAAGCGTGACTGCCCCGCGCCCGGTCCAGCGCGAGCAGACGGTGCCCGCGGCGCAACGCCTCGGCGGTGTCGCAACCCATGCGGGCGACCCACTGCACAGCCTCGGCACCCCACAGCAGGCGGTGCGGCGGCCACGCCGGATCTTCGATGGCATGCAGTTCGTCCAGCAACGCTCGAGCCGCGTCGAGGTCGTCAGCCTGCGCGGCAGCGCTCGCCGCCCGGGCCAGTGCGTGGTAGAGCGCGAACCGGTCGGACTGCGCGCGGTCAAGCTGCCGCGCCAGCGCCAGCGCCCGCTCGGCAGCCACTCGGCCGCGTGCCTTGCGGGGGTCGGCGAGCACGCAGTTCAACTCGACCCATGCTTTCATCTGCAGCGGCTTCGGCACGTGCTCGCCGGTGCACGCCTCGACGGCGTCGGCCAGCGCCACGCGCTCGTCGTGCAGTGACGGCGGCAGCGCGCGCAGCATCGTTGTGGCGATGCGCAGTTCGAGCTCGCCGTCGCCCGCGGCGCGCGCCCAGTGCAGGGCCTCGCGAGCATTGTCGAGGTCAGGGGAACGCTGGTGCAACCAGTCGTCCACGCCGATGCGCCCGCTGAAGTACTCGTCGTAGGCGGCATCGAGCACCGCGGCCACGGCATGCGCGTGGCGGCGCTCCAGCGCCGTGCGCTCGCCGGCGCGATCGAGGCATTGGAGCGCGAACGTGCGCGCCGATTCGAGCAGCCGGTAACGCGGCGCGATGTGGCCGTCCCCCTGCGGCAGCACCACCACCAGCGAGCGGTCGACCAGCGCGTCCAGCGCGTCGAGCACCGTCCAGAGGTTGTCGTCGCCGTCGACGAGCAGCGCCTGGATCAGATCCAGTGACGCACTGCCGGCCAGCACACCCAGGCGCCGGAACACCCGCTGCTCGCGCACGCCGAGCAGCGCCATGGCTCCACTCGAGCGTGGCCTGCAGCGTGCGCTGGCGCTCGGGGGCCGTGCGGTTGCGCCCATGGGTGAGCAGCGCGAAGCGCTCGCGCATGGACGCGAGCAGGCGTGCCAGGCCGAGCAGCGGCGCGCGGGCGGCGGCCAACTCGATCGCCAGCGGCAGGCCGTCGAGCGCGTGGCACAGCTCGATCACCGCGCCGGCGTTGGCGCCGTCGAGCGTGAAATGGCGATCGACCGCGCGCACCCGCTCGACGAAGAGCGCAACCGCTCCGAATTGCAGCGCCTCCGCAGCCGGCAGCCCGCGATCGGGCAGCGCCAGCGGGTGGATCCTCAGCACCTGCTCGGCGGCGACATGCAGCGGGGCCTGGCTGGTGACCAGCAGGCGCAGGCCGGGCGCCGCGGTGTGAAGCGCATGGCACAGCGCGGCCACGTCGGCGAGCAGGTGCTCGGCGTTGTCCAGCGCGAGCAGCACCGTCAGCGGTTTCACTGCAGCCACCAGCGCTTCGGTCGCGTCGCCCGAGCCGCACTCGATTCCCAGCGCGGCGGCCACCGCGCCGGGCAACGCCTGCGCATCGGCAACGCCCGCGAGCTCGACCCAGCAGACGCCGTGCAGGTAGGCGTCCCGACGCGTCGCCAGCAGATGCTGCGTCAGCAGCGACTTGCCCACGCCGCCAGGGCCCACCACGCTGACGAGCCGATGGCGCTCGACGATCGCATCGAGGCCGGCGAGCTCGCTCGCGCGGCCGAGCAGGGCCGGCAGCTCGACTGGCAGGTTGGTGCGCAGTGCCGGCACGGCTGGCGCGGCGGCGGAGACCGGTGCAGCCGCACCATCGCCAGCCGGCTGCGCCGCGAGCCGCGCGACAAAGCGGTAGCCGCGCCCAGGGATGGTGGCGATGACGGCATCGCCGAGCAGCTTGCGCAGCGCGCTGACCTGCGCCGCCAGGTTGTTCTCCTGCACGACGAGGCCCGGCCAGACCAAGTCCATCAGCGTCGTCTTGTCGACCAGACGGCCGGGTCGCTCGGCCAGTGCCACCAGCACGTCGAATGCGCGCGCCCCCAGCGTCGCGACACGGCCGTCCACCAGCAGGCGGCGCTCGTGACGCTGCAGTTCGAAGCTCCCGAAGCGCAGCGGTGCGTCGGTGGCCGGGCGGTTCATGGCGGCGGCGAGCTTAACGCTTTCAGCGAAATGAAGAACGTTTCACAGCCGCTTGAAGACGGGCCACGGCATGCCGGCCGACAGTCCTGCCCACGCGCCGACTGTTCGCAAGGCGCGATCGACACAGGAGACAACCATGATGAACGTGAACGCAAAAACCCGCCTGCGGCTGACGGCGATTTTCTTGTCTGGCGTGGCCGTGACCGCCGTGACATGGGCCGCGCTCGGGCGCATCGCCGAGGCCGACGAGTCGACCCGGCCTGCCGCCGCTCGCATGCGCGAGACACCGGCTCAGGCACCGTCGTCTCAAGCCCATTCGCTGTTTCTCGACCACCGCTATGCCGAGGCGTACGGACGCTACGCCGGCTTGGCCGATGCCGGCGACCCCGTTGCGGCGTCGATGGCGTTGACCATGGTGATGCACGGCCCCGCTCTGTTCGGTTCGGACTGGTCGGCCACCAGCGGCCAGTTGCAGCGCTGGAACGCGCTGGCCAAGCAGTTTGCCGAGCGACGCGAGGGTTCGATCGTCGCGCACGACCGCGGCGAATGAGTGAAAGGAGTTGCCATGAACACGTTGACCCGCAAGTGCTTCGGCCTTCTCTCGATGGCCCTCTTTGCTTCGGCATGGGCCCAGCAAACCGACCGTCGTCCGGGCGATCACCCGGCTCTGATCGTGCAACGCCTGCATGCGCAACAAGGCTACGACTATGCGTCGAAGTTCTATCCGCATCCGGCGTGGCTCTACCTGCAGGCCGAATCGCCGCACCCGATGATGGAGCACCCTGCCGTCATCGTTTTCAAGCGCCACCAGCGCGAGGCACCGGCAGCCGCAGCGAACCCGCAGATCGAGCTGGCCGCCGCCGCTGGCCGCTGAGCCTGCCATGTCGCTCCGCGTGGCGATGCTGGCGCCGCTCGCGGCCTTGATCGTCGCGGCGCCCACCGTGGACGCGGACGAACCGGACGCGAGAGTTCAACGTGAGCGCGGCTGGAACGCGCTGCGCGCGATGGACTGCGCACGCTGCCACGGCCGCAACTACGACGGCTGGGCAGCGCCATCACTCATCACCAGCGTGCGCGACGGGTCACGCGAGCGTTTCAACCACCGGGTGCTCGACGGCGATATTCAGTCTGGCATGCCAGGTTACCGCAGCCAGCCGCTGGTGGTCGCCGAACTCGATGCGATCTACGCCTACTTGCTTGCCCGCGCGCGAGGCGACATCGCCCCGGGTCGCCCGAGCCGCGCAGCACCGGGCGCCAATCCAGCACGCTAAAACAGATTCGCGCCTCTGCGATTGGGAGCCGCGGCTTACCGATCGCAAGCCAGCCCCGGAGCACGCACTCGATGCGTCCGCGATCGCCCGCTCCTCAGTGCGCCAGTCGCGACGGCAGGTCGTCGTTGGCGTAGGCGCCGAGCGCGGAGGGCACGTCGTTGCTGTCGAGCAAGCTCTGTGCATGCCGGTGGAAATCGACCCCAGTCGCCATGAACTCGACAGCGAAGGAGAGCACCAGCGACACCAATGACCACCAGCCAAAGCAGGCCAAGGCCGACATGACGGAGCCAGGAGGACACCTTTGGCTCGTCTGGTCCGCGGCTGTTCAACGTGTTCATGGTCCTATGTACGCAACCCGCCAGTTCCGGACGCACCCCAAACTTCAATTGGAGGTCGTTGACGTGCGAATGACGGATTGCCGTGAGATCAATGGCTGCTTTCACCGTGCGCGCATTCTGCGCCTGGGTGTCAGGCGGGGCCACTAAACCTTCGGCCTACTCCACTTGGGGGAGAGGCCCGAAGAAGCTCCCAGCCCATCGACGGTCAGCGGCGCGCAAGGGAACGTTATTCCAGATCGCCTTCCATGAACGGGTTCTCGGCCTCGTACTCGGCCCGGCTCTTGCGGCGGTGGTCGCCAGCGAGATGGAGCGAGGCCATGGCTCGGTCCACGTAGATCTCGGATCGAAGCGGCCAACTGCGAGCTGCGTCGAACAGGCCAGGCATGAGCTCATAGCGCCGGGGCTTGCCGCCATCCTCGACATCGTTGAACCATAGGTGCGAGCCGCAGCGCGGGCAGAAGGCGCGCTCAGCGAAGGCAGATGAGCGGTAGCGCGTGACCTCCCCAGTGACGGTGACGGCGGAGGCGTCGGCGTTGAAGCACAGAAACAGCCCCCCTGACCACCGCTGGCACATCCGGCAGTGGCAGGCGCCGACGCGCGGGTCGTGCTCGCCCGCCACCGTGATCGTCACGGCGCCGCAGAGGCAGTGGCCGGTTATCGCGGAGCTCGTGCGGGAATCAGGGTCGGATCCGACAGTCGTTGGCTGCATGTTCACGGCTCCTGAAATCGGTGTCTGCCCAGGGGCAACCGGCGCGCCGAGGCCCGGAACGCGCCAGCTTCACCCGCCACTGCCGTAGGGCCGCGTGATGATCTCGAGGTAGTGGCCGTTTGGATCGTTCCAGTAGACGCCGCGTCCTCCGTCGTTACGGTTGATGGTGCCCGGTTGCTGGTGCGCCGGGTCAGCCCAGTACGGCAGCCCGCGTGCTTGGATGCGCTCGAAGATCTGATCGAACTCCTCCTCGCTCACGAGGAAGGCGTAGTGCTCGATCGTCAGGTGCTCGTCGGCTTGGATGTAGGCCAGCGTGACGTGGTTGTCGAGCTCGACGTCCCAGAACGGACCGAACCGGACCGGGGCCGAACGGCCCAGCATTTCGCTAAGGAAGGTTGCCGACGTGTGCGGGTCGCGGGCGTGAACGATCGTGTGGTTGAGGTCAATCGACATCGCGTTGCTCCATGCCAGGTCACGCCCATCCTAAGCAAGCACACCAGGTTTCCGCGGGTCCGCTCAATCTATGCGCTAGGCATCACGAGCAACCAGCGTCCTTGCGACGATTGAACTCACCTGCCTCGGCGGGCGGCCCTTTGCTCGACAGCGCGCACGCGGTGAAGTTGCCAACGGTCCTTCCACGCTCGTCGACATACGTCCAGTCGACGACGTCCGAACGGCTGAACCGGTGCATCTGCCCGGGCTTGACGTTCTTCACCAGGCGTGGCTCATCGTTGATCCTGCCCGTGAACTCACCATCCGACCAGCTGAATTCGTTGACCCAGAAGTACTCCGTGGCGCGGCCTTCCCGGACACCGATCTTCACGGCGTAGTCCTTTGTGCCGGCAGGGAGCTCCTTGGCCTTGACGAGAAAGTCGCCCAGCGTGGCCTGGGCCTTCTCGGTGGCTTGGCGCATCGCGAGCGCTTCGCTCTGCATTCTTGCCGCCTCGACGTCCTTCTCGAGCACGGGAATGGACGGCGTGCAGGCCGGCAGCAAGCACGGTCAGCGCGATTGCGATGGGATGGCGTGGCATGCAATGAACCTCTGGATTTGTGGTGTTCGTTTCTGCGCCAACAACGGCTGAGCAGAGTATTTCAGGGCAAATTGCATGCCCCTTGCGATGCGTCGCCGGCAAGGTCTCGCGCGGCACTGGGTTGTGCAGCGCACAGGCTAGCCGACTTTGCGCCGGTCAGTCGCTTCGGCCCGGTGCGATCACGCCGTCGACATAGCGCCAACGGCCGTCTTCGCGCACGAAGCGGCTCACCTCGTGCAGCTGCTGCGCACGGCCGTTGATCTTGTGGTGCGCCACGAACTCCACGACGCCCGCGTCGCCGCGCACCTCTTCGTGGAGGATCTCCAGACCGGTCCAGTTCAGCGGGCCCAGTTGCAACTCGCCCGGCGCGGTGGACGGATGCCAGGTCTGCATCAGGTACTCGACGATCGCCGGTGAGCTGACGCCGCGGCCCTGTGCCAGAGCATAGGCGCTGTAGCGCGAGCGCATGAGCGCCTCAGGTGTCGGCGCGTGCTCGCCGCGACCGATGCCGTCGTGCCAACGGCCGCAGCAGTCGCCATACCGCGCAGGCGTGGCGTCGCGCGCGCGGCAGGGGCAAGGCATGTCAGGGCGGATGGCCATGCGCCGAAGCTCAACCGTGCTGCGCCCGACCGACTGGCGGCGATGTCGCGCTGTACAGCGCGCGATGCGAATGCCACAACACCACCCGCAGGCCGTCGACGAAGCGCTGCCGCCAGGCAGCGCCGAGCGCATGCGCCTGGAAGCGGCCGTACGCCAATCCGAGTGCATCGAACACTGGCGGCGCCGCCGCGGCGCGACCGAGCAACGGGTCGAGCACGACCACGCGGCCGAAGGTCGGCACGCCGTCGGCCGCGTGCTCGGCGTAACGATCCACACCCCATGCCCAGCGCGCGGCGTCGCAACGGATCGCGCGCTCGCCGAGCGCGATCGCCAGATCGCTGATCAGCGTGAAGCCACGCGCTTCGTCGGCGTCCGGCCAAGCCCGCTCGCCCCAGCGCTCGGACAGCGCGGTGTCGCGCCGCACGCGCCCCGCCCAGACCGTGTCGCACCAGCGGTCGAGTGCATCGAGCAGCGGCAACGGGTCGCTGGCCGCCAAGCCCGCGACGAGGTCGATGCCATCGGCGTGCAACGCGCGCGCCAGCCGCGCGAGCCGCAGCGACCGTTGCGCCAGCAGGTTGCGCAGTTCGAACTCGCCCTCACCGTCGCGCCACAGCGGCGCGTCGATCGGATAGCGCGACGGTCGCATCAATGGACGCGCTCGTAAGCGCCCGACACCGCGTCGTTGACGACCTGCGCCCAGTTGTCAACCAGTGCCTCGGTCGGGCTGTCGATGTTGCGCAGGCGGCCGAAGACGATCGCCTCGACGTCGAGCGGCACCGGCGCCAGCCCCTGACGCGGCGCCAGCAGCACCGGGCGCAGAAAACTGATCATGCCGTCGCGGCCGTTGACCTCATCGAGATCGAGTCCCCAATGAAAGCTCGGTCGGCGGCGCACGATCAACTCGCCGAGCAAGATCGCCAGGTCCATCAGCATCGAGTGGGCGATGTCGCCGCCGTCGCGCGTGGTGCGCAGCCACGCGTCGCGGCTGATCAGGTCGGGCCGGCGAATCGACGGCCAGTGCTCGAGCGCCCAACGCTGCACGGCCGACAGCAGCGGCGCCGTGTCGCCGCCAGCGAGCGCCGGCTGCACGTCGATGCCCTCGCGCTGCAGCAGCGCGCCGATCACGGCCAACCGCTGCTCGCGGTGGTCGAGCAGGTATTGCAGATTGCGTTGCGCCTGCTCGCGCGTCCAGCGGCTCGGCGGCCCGGCGTGTGGCGCGGCATAGGCCGGGTAGCTCAGAAGGCGCTGCGCGAGACGCGACTCGACGCGGCGCCTGCCACGAAAGCCGTCAAGCCATGCGGGCATCGGTGGGCATCGCCTTCATTCAGAACCAGCTCTTCACAGTATCGAACACACCGCGCCCGATCGCATCGCCGCCAACCGCTCCGATGATGCCGCCGACCACGCCGCCGACCACGGTACCGACGCCGGGGAAGATGGCCGTGCCGATCGCCGCACCGCCGGCAGCGCCACCCCAGGCGCCGAGTGCGCCGCCAGCGACGCCGCTGGCAGCGCGGCCGGTGTTCGCGCCGACGCGGTTGCCGTCGGAGCGGAAGGCCTGACCGACCTCGATCACGTCGAGCACGATGCCGACCGGCCGCGCCACCTTGCCGACACCCTCGAGCACCGCGCCCGAGTTGCGCAGCATCCGGTTCGCGCGCAGCGCATCGCCGTCGCGCAACGCTTCGCTGGTGATGCGGCCGTTGGGCCCGTCGAGCCCGGTGCGGCCGACCTTCGACTCGATCTCGATCCGCTGCGCATGGCGCGGGTCGTTGGCTGGCACGTCGACCACGACATCGACCCGGCGGTTGAACTCCGGCCGCCTCACTTCGGTGGCGACATTCGGGTTCGCCGGCGCGCCCGTAACGCGCCGCGATCGCGTCGCGCGCCAGGTTGCCGTTGAGGGTGGTCGCCGCCTTCTCGGGCACGCCCGAGGCCTTGCCGACCGAGCCAAGCGGCGGCGCGTGCACGACATCGGAGATGCGGATGCCGTGGCTTTCGAGCATCTGCTGCAGGCCGGGTGTGGCGCCGCCGCGGTGGGTCCATGCGCTTTGCGTGAACTCCCATTGTTTGGTGAGGATCGGGTTGTCGGTCAGCAATCGAAAGCCGGCGCTTTGCAGCGGCCCGGCGGCGGCCCACAGGCCGCCGGGAGTCGCGAGCGGATTCGATGCCGCCTCGACGACATCGTGGTTGAAGTGCGCGGCGTCGGCCGGGCTGCGTGCCGCCAGTTGCGTCTCGATCGCGGCATGCGCTTCGCTCGCGGCCCCGAAGTCGCTGCGCGCCGCATCGGTGACCCACGCGCCGAGCTGGCGCGTGTCGACGTACCCGGTGCGTGGATCGGTGGCACGCGAGATCAACTCGGCCGCTTGCGCCTGCGCACCGGCCGAGAGGGCATCGGGCGGCGAGGCGTTGCTGCTGACACGGCTTTGGGTGAGGTCGGGCATGACGGCTCCCGAGGGTTCAATGCGTTCGGCGACCAGGTCGTCGAGTCCATTGAAGTCGATCGACCGGCGCGACGCCAGTCCGGACCACAACCAGTTGGGAACGACCCTAACTGGGGACGCTCCCATGCGAAGAGGCTTCATGCACGATCGTGAACAAGCCCTAGCGGCTGGCCAGCGATTCCCAGCGCTCCAGCGCTTGCAGCAGTTCGCCCTCGATCGACTGCAGGCGCGCCTGCAGCGCGGGCACACGCTGACGCTCCTTGGCGTACAACTCGCCACTGGCCAGGAGCTGTGAAAGCTCCTTCTGCTCGGTCTCCAACCCGTCGATGCGCGCGGGCAGCGCGTCGAGTTCGCGCTGCTCCTTGTAGCTGAGCTTGGTGCGAGCCGGCATCGTCGGTGCTGTGGCGACCGCAGGCCGGCTGGCAGCGGTAGATGAAGGCACAGCCGCAGCGGCCAAGGCCCGCGCCCGCGCGCGCTGCAGTTTCCAGTCTTCGTAGCCACCTTCGTATTCGCGCCACAGACCGGGCCGGCCCCCGAAGGCCGGGTCGCCTTCCCAGGCGATGGTGCTGGTCACCACGTTGTCGAGAAAGCGCCGGTCGTGGCTGACCAGGAACACCGTGCCGGCATAGGACTGCAGCAGGTCTTCCAGCAGGTCGAGCGTGTCGATGTCGAGGTCGTTGGTCGGCTCGTCGAGTACCAGCACATTGGCCGGCAATGCAAACAGCCGCGCCAGCAGCAGGCGGTTGCGCTCACCGCCCGACAGGCTGCGCACCGGCGAATTGGCGCGCTCGGGCGAGAACAAGAAATCATTCAGGTAGCTCATCACGTGCTTGCGGCTGTTGCCGATCTCGATCCACTCGCTGCCCGGGTTGATGGTGTCGACCAGCGTCGCGTCGAGATTCAGCGCCGCACGCATCTGGTCGAAGTAGGCCACCTGCAGCTTGCTGCCCTGGCGCACGCTGCCCGACGTGGGCTGCAACTCGCCGAGGATGAGCTTGAGCAGCGTGGTCTTGCCGCAGCCGTTGGGGCCGATCAGGCCCACCTTGTCGCCGCGCAGCAAGGTGGCCGAGAAGCGGTCGATCAGCAGCCGATCGCCGAACCGCATCGACACCTCTTTCAGCTCGGCGACGATCTTGCCCGGCGGCAGGCCGGCATCGAGCTCCAGGCGCACCTGGCCGAGTTCATCGCGCCGGTGCGCGCGCTGCTCGCGCAGCTGGATCAGCCGCGCCACCCGCCCCGCGCTGCGCGTGCGCCGGGCCTCCACGCCCTTGCGGATCCAGACCTCTTCCTGCGCGAGCAGCTTGTCGGCGCGCGCCGCGGCCAAGGCTTCGCTTTCGAGCTCGCGGTCCTTCGCTGCGGTGAAGGCGACAAAGTTGCCGGGATAGCTGCGCAACTGGCCTCGGTCGAGCTCGACGATGCGCGTGGCCACGGCGTCGATGAAGGCGCGGTCGTGCGAGATCAACACCAGCGCACCGCGCCAGCCATTGAGAAGGCCTTGCAGCCACTCGATGGAGTCGATGTCCAAATGGTTGGTCGGCTCGTCGAGCAGCAACACATCCGGCGCCGCCACCAGCGCCTGCGCCAGCGCCACGCGCTTCTTGGTGCCGCCTGAAAGTTCATCGACGCGGGCCTCGGCATCCAAGCGCAAGCGCTGCATGGCCTCCGCCACACGCTGCTCCCAGGCCCAGCCGTCCAGCGCCTCGATCTGGGTCTGCAAAGCGTCGAGGTCTTCGTGCGGCGCATGCGCCTCATAACGCTCGCGCAGCGCGCGTGCTGCGGCTACGCCTTCGGCCACTGCCTCGAACACGGTGACGCCGCTGTTGAACACGGGCTCTTGCGCGACGTAGATCCGGCGCACGCCGGTCTGCGTCTGCAGCAGGCCGTCGTCCGGTCTTTCGAGACCGGCGAGGATCTTCAGCATCGACGACTTGCCGGTGCCGTTGCGGCCGATCAGCGCAACCCGTTCACCGGCTTCGAGCGCGAAGTCAGTGCCATCGAGCAACGGCACGTGGCCATAGGCCAGATGGGCATCGGTCAGAGTGAGCAGGGCCATGTGCTCGATTGTCCCTGACGCCAGTCTCGGTCGCGCCGCCGGAGCGGGCGACGCTCACTCCGACATGAAGCCGAGATTGCGCGTCGCCGAATCGAAGTGCACAAGGTTGGGGAAGACGTCGAGCAGTTGCGCATCGTCGAGTCCGAACCAGCGGCCGAGTGTGGCGGCGTACTGATCGACGGCGATCGAGGGCAGCATCGAGCCGTTGCGGATCTGATGCGGGCTCGTGAAGTCGCCCTTGCCGTCGCTGACGCCGAACTGCGGAAACACGCCGAACACGTCGCCGCCGCGCACGGCCCCGCCCATCACGAAATGGTGCGCACCCCAGCCGTGGTCGGTGCCGTCGCCGTTGCTGACGAACGTGCGCCCGAAGTCGGACGCGGTGAACGTCGTCACTTGGCGCGACAGCCCGAGGCCGACCAGCGTGCTGTCGAAGTACCTGAGCGCGTGCCCCAAGCGGGCCATCATGTCGGCGTGGTTGCGGTTCTGCGAATCGTGCGTGTCGAAGCCACCGAGGCTGACGAACAAGACCTGGCGCTTGACGCCCAGCTTGATGCTCGCGCTGATCGTGCGCGCCACCACTTGCATTTGCAGCGCCAGAGCGTTCATCGCCTTCGATCCGGTCAGCGGGTTGTCGTACTGAAGCAGCGGATCGGGCTGCTCCGGCGCCAGACCGGGCGTGCCGTGCGGGGCGACGTTGGCAGGCGGCAGGTTGACGCCGAGCAGCGCCTCGGCGTCGATCGAGCGTGCTGCCACACCGGCAAGGTCTTGTTCCAGCAAATGGGCGCTGCGTGCGCTGCGCATGATGGTGCGCATCTTCTCGAAGGCCATGGTCGATCCGAACAGCGAGCTGGCCTCGCCTCCGATGCGGATCGCGCCGCTGGTCGACACGTGGTACTGCACCACTTCCCGCCCCGCGAGCCAGACGGCGTTGCCCGAGGCCGAGATGCCGGTGAAGACGGCGTTCTGGCCGCTGCCCGCGATCAGCAGGTCGGCCATGCGCCCGCCCCAGCCGGTCACCGCACCCTCGGGCGCGAGGGCCTGCCAGATCGATTGCTGGTCGTTGTGCGAGAACAGCTTGGCGGGTTTGGGAAACAACGCATTGCGGTAGTCGTCCTTGCGGGTCGGCCGCAACATCGGTCCGACGTTGGGCACGATCGCCAGCCGCTGGGCGGCAAACAGATCGCGCACGTCCACGAGCAACGGATGCAGCGCGAAGCTGCGCCCCGGATTCTGCGCATTGACGCCTTGCGCCAGCGGCAGCACGCCGCCGAGCCGTGCCGGCAGACCGGCGGCGGCCGTTGGCACGGCAGGCACCCCCTCGGCAGACAGAGCGATCGGGTCGGGCGCTTGATTGCGCGCGGCCGTGTAGTGCGCCCACGAGTCCGCGTCGGTCGCCAGGACCGTGTTGTAGGCGTCGTTGCCGCCGTACAGGAACACGCACACCAGCGCGCGGTAGTCGGCGACACCCGTCTGGGCCGTCGCAGCAGCGAGCGCGGCGAGATTGAGAGCGAGCGGCGCCGCTGCGCCACCGACGAGACTCAACGCACCGGTGCGGCGCAGGAATTCGCGGCGGGTTGCGTCTTGCATGGGGCGTCTGCCTACTTCTGAACGATGAACTCCGGCGATACCAACGTCAGGTACACAGCCAGCCTCACACGATTGAGCTTGGCGTCCTCGATCCGTTGCTGGTTCCTGCCGTCGGAACGCAGCGCCGGTATCGGGATCGACTTGACTGCCGCGGCGAGCTCGTTCTTCAGCGCGCTCGGCACCGGACCCGTGATCAGCTTGGCGGTGACGCGATGCACGAGCACCGCGCTCTGGTCCGCGACGGAAAGCTCGTCACCGTAGTCGGGCTGCACGTCACGGCGTCTCGGCGTGCGATCGGCGCCAATCGAGCCGACGCCGTTCTGCACCGCAGAACGCATGTAGTTCGCATAGCCGGCGACCGTGGTCTCGTTGGTGATCTGCATCTCGGGCACCGACAGATCCAGGCCACCGGCCAGCGTGTTGGGCGGCACATAGCCCGGCCGGAAGAAGTTGAACACCGACGGCGCGCGCAGCGGCGACTGGCCGAGCTGTCGGGCCGGGTCGTCCGTGAAGCCGACCAGAAACCTGCCACTGTCGGAGCGTGCGTCGAACGCGCGCAGGAACGCCGTCAGGCGCAGCACCGGTTCGCGCAGCTTGCCGAAACGGTTGTCGGCTGCCAACGCGCGATCCCGCGCCTCCGGGTCGAGCAGCACCGCTCGCACCACGGCGCGCATGTCGCCGCGCGCGCCGGCGCCGTTGTCGTTGAATGCCGCGGCCACCCTCGCGATGTACGCCGGACTCGGATTGCTCGTCACCAGGCGCTGAATCAGCTGCTTGCCGATGAACGGGCCGACATTCGGATGCCGATGCAGCGTGTCGAGCGCGACCTTCAGGCTGGCTTCGGGGTCGGGGTTGTCCTGCGCACCGATGGTGCTGCCGAGGAAGCGCTTCTCCGACGTCGAGTGGAATTGGTCATACCCCATCATGGGCCGCCATTGGCGGTCGGGGTCGCGTGCGTTGCTGCGGCCGAAGAAGCGCGCGTCGCTGTTGTTCGTGCCGAACCAGCTCCATCCGGTGAACACCTTGGCGAGGCCTGAGATGTCGTCGGCCGTATAGGTCTCCAGCGGCTTGCCGTCGCCGACCTGCACGCTGCCATCAGAGTTGAGCTGATACAGGCCGATCGAGAACAGCTGCATCACCTCGCGCGCGTAGTTCTCGTCGGGCGCGCGACCCGTCGTGGTGTTCTCTTTCTGGTTGTGCAGGTGCGAGAGGTACACGCCCATCATCGGATGCAGCGAGACCTCCTGCAGCAACTCGCGGAAGTTGCCGAACGCGCCACGCGCGAGCGTGTCCAGGAAGCCGGCCACGCCGCGTGGGTTGGCCGCCACGCTGCCGCCGGCCATCGAGATCACGAAAATCTCCGACAGCGCAAAGGCCACGCGCTGTCGCAGCTGACCGTCGCCTTCCACCGCCTGGCGATAGAAGCTGTCGAGCACCGCGCGCGCCGCGTTGGTCGGGTCGGTGATCTCGGCAGCCGCTGCATCCCAGGCGGCACGATGCGAGTCCGGCGCCTTCGCGATCTGCTCGTCGATCCAGGCCGATTGGCCGATTGCGAGCACGCGCGACACCTCGGCGTCGGTCGGCCCGAACGTGGCCTGCGTCAGGAAGCGCACCGCATCGACCGCAGAGGCCGACAGGTCAGGCGGTGCCGGCTCGGTGTCGGCGTGGGGGTCGATACCGCCGTTGCCGCGAGAATCGCCGGCACCACCGCAGGCGCACAGTGTGACGACAAGCGCGAGCCCCGCGACGCGACAGAGCGTGTCGTTCAGGCGATCCGCGGACTTCCAGATCATGCTTGCCTCGGCGGCGATTGTGGAGCATGGCGCCGGGCAGGAGAAGGTGCCGTTTCCCGCGCTCATCCGCAGCACACGTCCGCGCGCGGTCGAAGCCAACGTTGTCCTACACGCCATCCGCTTGGGCAGTGTTATGGTCTCAATCTTTCAGGAGCCGCGATGACCTTGTCACTTTCCAATCGGACGCCATCGCGACCTGCTTTGCTTCGCAATTCGCTGTTGTCAACGATCGACTTGCTCGACCGGCGACGCGCTTCGGAGATCGGCGACGCGGTCATCGACGACTATGTCTCGATGAAATGGCTGGAGTGGCACGGCGGCGCTTTGCGGCTGACCATCGCCGGTGAGAGTGTGCGCAAGCAGTTGCTCACCAGCCTCGAGACCAATTGAAGCGGCACGGGTAACTCCCGGCTGCCCGCACTCGCTCGCAGAAACTCTCTTTCGCCACTGTGTGCGCTGTCAGACAGATGGGGTGATGCCGGCCGTGCACAGTCTGTGCCGGATCGACAACGACTCAAACTGATGACCTTGCCGCACGGGTGCTGGCTTGCGGTCAGGCGGGGTTGACGATCGGCGCGCCGGTTCGGTCGGGTTCCCCTGCGGCGCACGACTTCATTCTCTCCATCCCTGAAGGACACCCCATGAGCTTGGCAAGCGTTGCGCTGATCGTTTTGCTCCTGTTGGTCGTCGGCACCATGCCCACCTGGGCGCACAGCCGCAACTGGGGCTACGCGCCCAGCGCGGGCCTGGGCGCGATTGCTTTCGCTGTCCTGGTGATGCTGGCGATGGGCGTGCTGTGACGAGTGAACCCCCGATCACCCCGGCGCCATCGGCCGCAACGCAGGCGGGCACGACTCCGGAGCCCTTCCATCACCTGCCTTCGGGCACGGTGCGGTTCTGGGTCTTGGTCAATGGACAGTTCGTCGGCGCCAGCATCCGCCGCGAGATCCTGCACTACCGGTACCATGCCACGCGCACCGACGACGATCCGATGACGACCTACACGGCCAACCAGGCCGAGCTCCACGCGGCCGTGCGACGTCGCGTGGCCAAAGGTTCGATCGAGCCGGTGATGCTGCGCGATGCCGACATCCAGGCCGTGCCGCGCCCATAGAGCCGCCCGGCTCGCCTTCAGAGGAACTCACCATGTTGATCGCGCAAACCGACGCAGCCGATCAAGCCCGGTACACAGTCACAGCAGCCGTCCGAGTCCACGGTCGAGGGTTCGACATCGACACCACCAGGCAAAGTGGCTGCATCGGGGCCCGGCACGGCCAGGGAGTCTGCGGCGCCGAAGAAGCCACTTCGCGCACCTCCGGCACGCAAGGGCCCACCAGCCGGCCGAAGCCGCTGGTCACGTTAGCGGGTTCGAACGAGCGGGCCAGGGAATCGCTAGCCGTCGGTCGACAGGGCCTCGGTGCAGTGGTGCGGTATGAGCAGGCGCCCGTCCGCGCCAGCGATGGCTTCGATGGCGATGCGCGGTGCCGAGGAAACGACCGTGCCGAAGATCGTCGCGAACGCGACGTCCGCGGCATCGCGTCCGGTGCCCAGGCGCACGAACCCCATCGGAATCGCGGTGCCGGACGGGTCGAACAGGTACCAGCGGTCGCCGAGATAGGCCTCGACATAGGCATGGAAGTCGGTCGGGCCCAGTGCAGGGTCGGCGCCGTAGTCGATGCCTGTCGTGAAACGAGCCGGGATGTTGATGGCACGGCACAGCGCGATCATCAGGTGCGCGAAGTCGCGGCACACGCCCGTGGTCTCGAGCAGGGTGTCGATGGCCGAGGTGTTGGAGTTCGATGTGTTCGACGAAAAGGTCGTTCGCTGCAACACCCAGTCGCGGATGGCCTGCACGCGGCCATATCCCTGCCATTGCTGACCGAACTCGCGCATGGCGAGTCTGTGCAGCCGATCCGATTGACAGTAGCGGCTGGGGTAGATGTAGCTCAGCACTTGCGCAGGCAAGCGCGCCACGGGAACCTCGCCGATCTGCGCTGGCTCGGCGATGTGGTGCGAGAGATCGACGGTGGCTCGGTACGCGAGCTTCAGCGGTCCCGCCAAGGCGTTCACACGCAGGTAGCGGTTGCGGGTTGCGGGCTCGGTTTCGACGCGCGGCTGCACGTCCTGGCTGAGCTCCAGGCACTCCTCCACCACTCGCTGCCGGTCGGTGTGCGCAGCATGGATGTTGAAGATGAAATCGCAACCGGGCTCGGCGATGTCGTAGTCGAGTTCGAGCGCGAGCCGAAGCCTGATCATGTCATTGCATTGGAGCGACGCGGGATGGGCGTTGGGTATTCATGGGACCCTCCGGGGAGTACCGACCTTACACCCAGCGTCGACCGCAGCTGTGCGGCGTCCATGGGACGGGGTGTAAACCGGCTGACCGACGTCCGGTTCGCTCGGGCCGCGCGCTGGGTGCGTTTGCGCACGCAATTCGCTGTGTGCACTAGCAGACAGACGATTGGTAAAGAACACCATAGCCTCGAGCCATCGAAGTCGACCCTCGTCTCGTTGGCGCGGCGACCCTTCACGCCGATCGATTTGCTCCCTGAAAGAACCGTCATGAACGTTCCCATCGAAACGAAGCCAACCCTTTGGGGCATTGCGGTCGGAGCCGTTGCGCTGGCGATCGTCGGCTTCGGCTGGGGCGGCTGGATCACCGGCGGCAAGGCTGAAGCGGCGGCGGTGACTCGGGTCAACGATGCGGTCGTGGTGGCGCTCGCTCCTGTGTGCGTCGAAAAGTTCCAGCGCGCGGGTGACTCCGCGGCCAACCTGGCTGCGCTCAGGAAAGTCGAGACATGGTCGCAGGGTGAGTTCGTGGAAAAGGGTGGCTGGGCAACAGTGGCAGGAAAGCTCGTCGGAGCGGGTGACGGCCGTGGCCAGGGCATGTGCAGTGCTGCTGACCACCGCGTAGTCGAGGACGCCGCATGATCAAGCGACCATCGCGATGAGGGGATGAACATGTCCAAGGGTCAACGCGGCAACAAGGAAGCCAAGAAGCCGAAGAAGGCACCGGCACCGGCCATGCCGCTGGCGCCGGGCGGCACGACGCCCACGCAGGCCATCGCGACACCGCCTCGGCTCAAGAAGTAGCGCGTCGCCCGATCCTGGCGTCGTCAGCGCGCCGATCCGCTGGCAGACCCCTAAGTTTGACGATTGAATCGTCAAGTTCCCGGCGTAAGCTGCTACGTCACTGGAGGGGCATGGACATGGCGCTTCACTCAGCAACGACCGCGGCGCTCGACGCTGTTCGGCGTTCGGTTGGAACCATCAGCGGATACGTCATGGCGAAACGGTGTTGGCGGTGTCGGCACTTGATGAGCAAACGGACCATCGTCTGCGCCCACTGTGGCAAATGGCAGGGGTAAGCGAAAGGGATCGCAGCCATCCGGTGTGTGCGCGCGACAGACCGCCGGCAAGCGCGCTGCCCACTGGTGGAACGTGGTGTGTCCTTCGGGCTCGTGGCCTGAACGGGTCTGTTGTCAGCCGGCGGCGGCCACGTCCATCTGCCTGAATCGCCGAGTGATGCGCTCGACGAACGCGCTTGCCACGTGCGACAGCGGCCGGTGGCTGGCGACGAAGATGCCGGCCTCCATGCGATTGATGGCCGCGATGTCGAGCGGCCGCCAGACCAGGTCACCGCGGCCCAGCTCGTCCATGAACGCGATCTTCGAGAAAAACGCGATGCCCTTGCCGGCGACGATCAGTCGCTTGAGCAGCGGCGTCGAGTTGCAGGCGATGTGCGGCGCCACCGCGTCCCAGAAGCGGCCGAACTCGGGCACCTGCATGCTGTTCACAGGCGACGGGCCGCTCGAGCGCAGGAACGGCTGACCTTCGCAATCCGCCACACTGATCGCCGCCTTGCGCGCCAGCGGATGCGACGGCGCCATCACGACGCCGAGCGGAAACGGCGCGCGCGTCACCACCTTCAGCCCCGCCGGCAGGCGGCTCAGAAAGCTGATGCCGATGTCGCAACGGCCCGAGGTCACCCACTCGGCCACCTCGCCCGGAGACAACGCCGTGAGCTCATAGGTCACCGCGGGATAGGCCTCGGCGAAGTCTTCCACTGCGGCCGGCAGGAAATCGATGAACAGCGAATCCATGGAGGCCAGTGCCACGTGGCCGGTGCGTTCGCCCTTCAGCGCGTCGAGCTCGGTGCGCGTGATGTGGTAGTCGTGCAGCGTGCCGCGCACATGCTGCAGCACGCGTTCACCGGCGGTGTTCAGGCGCATGCCGCTGGGCAACCGGTCGAACAGCTCGGTGCCCAGTTCCTCCTCGAGCTTGCGGATCTGCCGGTTGATCGCACTCGAGGCGACGAACAGGTTCTGTGCCGCCTTGCGGATCGAGCCGCTGCGCGCCACCTCGACGAAGTACTTCAGGATGCTCGCGTGCACGATCGGGGTGGGATCAGCGGCCCTTCCACTGCGGCTTGCGCTTCTCCTGGAAGGCCTTGACGCCTTCGTCGGCGTCCTCGGACTGCAGTGCCGCCACCAACGCCGGCAACCGCAGCGCCTGCGCCTGCGCCGGTGGCATCGAGCCCGTGGCACGCACCACCTGCTTGATGGCCTGCACCGACAGCGGTGCACAGGCGAGGATCTGCGCCACCCAGCGCGCCACCGCGGCATCGAGCCCGGCGCGCGGCACCACCTCGTTGACGAGGCCGATCTCGAGCGCGCGCTGCGCATTGATGCGCTGGCCCGTGAGCAGCATGCCCATCGCGATGCGATGCGGAATCTGCCGCTGCAGCAGCGTCATGCCGCCGTCGAGCGGCATGCGGCCCACCAGCGGCTCGGGCAGGCCGAAGCTCGCTTCCTCGCAGGCCACCACGATGTCGCAGCCGAGCACCATCTCGAAGCCGCCGCCGAGCGCATAGCCGTTGACGCGCGCGATCACCGGAATGTTCAGCGTTTCGCGCAACGCGATGCCGCCGAAGCCACCGGGACGCGCCGCCGCCCAGTAGTCGACCCCCTTCAACGCGGGCGAGCCTTCCGGTTTCTTCATGTCGGCGCCGACGCAGAACGCGCGTTCGCCGTCACCGGTGAGCACGATCACGCGCACGTCGCGGCGCTGTTCCAGATCGCTCCAGATGCGCTGCAGTTCGGCCTCGGTGGCAAGGTCGATCGCGTTCATCACCTCGGGCCGCGCCAGCGTGACCGTGGCCACGTGGTCGGCAACGTCGTATCGAACGCTCATCTAGCGACCTTTGTTTCCGCCAGCACCTCGTCGGTGTGCTCGCCCAGCTTCGGTGGCACGCGGCGCATCGTCGCAGCCGCGGCCGACATCGTGATCGGGCTGGCGATGAAGCGGTATGCGGCTTGCTGCGCCCCGCTGCCCTTGAGGATCATCTGGTTGTGCAGCGTCTGCGGGTCGACCAGCACCTCGCGCATGTCGCGCACCGGTGCGCACAGCAGATCCTGCTCTTCGAGGCGCTTGAGCCAATGGTCGCGCGTGTTGGTCTTGAATCGCTCGCGGAACTGGCGCTGCAGTTCGGGCTTGTTGGCGAACTGCGCGTCCAGGTTGGCGAAGCGCGCGTCGAGCGACAGGTCGGGCAGCTCCAGCGCGGCGCAGATGTCGCGCAGCGGGTTGGCCTTGAACGCGCCGATCATCACCAACGGTTGGTCGGCGCACTCGAACACGCCCGACAGCGGCATCGCGGCCCAGTTGACCTCGGCGTCGCGCATCAGGATCATCGCGGCCTCCTGCATCTGCATCGCCAGCATCGAGTTGTAGAGCGACACGCTGATCTTCTGGCCGACGCCGCTGCGCGCGCGCTGCAGCAGCGCCAGCAAGATGCCCTGCACCATGTGCATGCCGGCCGAGTAATCGGCCAGCGCCGTGGGGTAGGTGGCCAAGGGGTGCGACGGATCGGCCTTGCGCGCCATCGCGCCGCTCATCGCCTGTGCCAGCACGTCCTGCCCGCCCTTGTACGCATACGGGCCGCTCTCGCCGAAGCCGGTGCCCACCGCATAGATGATGCGCGGGTTGAGCTTGTGGCAGTCGTCATAGCCCAGGCCCATGCGGTCCATCACGCCGGCGCGAAAGTTGTTCACCACCACGTCGGCGCCGGCGATCAGCGCCTTCACCGCAGCCATCTGCTCGGCGTTGCGCAGGTCGAGCGCCACGCTGCGCTTGTTGCGGTTCAAGCTGCAGAACACCGGGTTGTCGATGCCGTCGTTCGGCGGAAAGGTCGCGCGGCTCAGGTCGCCGGCGCCGGCGCGCTCGATCTTGATCACGTCGGCGCCATAGTCGCCGAGCATCTGCGTGCACACCGGGCCCATCATCACCTGCGTGAAGTCGATGACGCGGATGCCGGCGAGCGGCAGGTCGGCCGCGGACGCGTTGTCGCGCGCGTTCATGCGGCCTCCCGAGCGACTGCTGCGGCCGCGATGGCCGGTACGTCGGCATTCGCACCCACCTGGTCGCCGGGGTCGGCGCCCTGCTCTCGCAGCTTGGCCTGCAATCGCTTCACGTCGACCTGGCGCACGGTGACGCCGGCGTTCAGTGCCATCGCCGCGGCCACACCCGCCGCCTCGCCCATCGCCATGCACGGCGGGATCTCGCGCGACATCTTCTGCGCGGACGACGTGGCCGAGTAGTGGCGGCCGGCCACCAGCAGGTTGTCGATGCGCTTGGGCAGCAGCGTGCGGTACGGCGTGGTGTAGTCACGACCGCGCGCCACCGCGTCGGCAAAGCGGGTGCGCGCCATCAGATCTTCTTTGGTCATCACGTATTCGCCGTCGAGCATCCGCGTCTGGCGCACGCCGGTCTGCGGTGCGACGTCGATCACCACGCAGCGCTCGAAACCGGGCATGTGCTTGCGTGCGTAGTCCACCGCCGCGTGGATGTGCGCCCGCCCCTGCACCTCGGCGCGCGTGAGGTCGTCGACCTTCAGGCCGTCGAGGCCGGTCATGTGCGGGCAGTTGCACCACACCACGCCGGGCAGCGGCGTCTTCAGCCACCAGTGCGCCCAGCTGCCGCCGATGAGACGCTTGACCTCCTTGTCGAGCCGCGCGAACTCCGCCGGCTGCTCGTGCTCGAAACGCTCGGCGGCGTCGGTGTCGACGTTGCCGAGGCGGAACACCGTGGTCAGCATGTAGGCGCCACCGATGTGCGGCGCGCCGGCAGACGCAGCGACGTCGAGGTCCCCGGTCGCATCGACCACCACGTCGCCGAGGATGGCCTGGCGGCCGCTCCTTGGTGTCGCAGACCACGCCGCGCATGCGATCGCCTTCGACCAGCGCATGCGAGAACCACGAGTGCAGTCGCAACTGGATGCGCTGCTCGGCCACCATTTCGAGCGACGCGCGCTTCCAGCCATCGGGGTCGAACGCGGCGGCGAAGACGATCGGGTGCGGCTTGTCCTGCGTGTGGAAGTCAAACGCACCCCAGCGTGTCCAGCGGCTGATGGCCGCCGGCGAGGTGCCCCACTCGTGCTGACGCGGGAACGCGGCCAGGCCACGAGCCGACAGGCGCTCGATCAGGTCGAGGCAGATGCCACGCACCGAGATCTCGTGCAGCGGCGCGTCCCACATGTCGTCGAGCACCAGCACCATGCCGCCCGAGGCCAAGCCGCCGAGGTGGTTGTAGCGTTCGAGCAGGATCGTGGAGGCGCCATTGCGCGCCGCGGCGATCGCCGCCGACATGCCGGCCGGCCCGCCGCCGACGACGACCACGTCGGCCTGCGCGACGACCGGCACATCGCGCGCGGGCTCCCGCATCGAACTTGGGGCGATCTTCATAGTGGCTCCTGATTGCAGGCTTGCGGCCGACCGGCGCCCGCCGGGCCGCCACAGCGCAGGCCCGGCCTGCGCTTCGCTGGGCCGTGGCGCCGGGGCCCCCTCGGGGGGCAGCGAACGAAGTGAGCGTGCGGGCTCATGTTTCCCAGCGGATGACGATGCGCTCGAGCGCGACGACGGCCAGGAAGAAGGCGCCCGACAGGCAAGCGCTCATCGTGATCGCCGCGTACAGCAGCGGCGAATCGAAGTTGTAGGTGGCCTGGATGATCATCGCGCCGATGCCCTGGGTGGCGCCGATCCACTCGCCCACCACCGCGCCGATCACCGCCATCGACGCCGAGATGCGCAGCGCCGAGAAGAGAAACGGCAACGCGCTGAACACCCGCAGCTTGAAGAAGATCTCGCTCTTGCTGGCCGACAGCACGCGCATCAGCTCCATCGCCTGCGGGTTCACCGCCTCGAGGCCGCGCACGCTGTTCACCAGCGTCGGGAAGAAACACACCAGCGCGGCGATCGCGATCTTCGGCTCGACGCCGTTGCCCATCAGCAGCACCAGGATCGGCGCCTTGGCCACGACGGGGATCGAGTTGAACATCACGGCCACCGGAAAGAAGATCTCCTGCAGCCGCCGGTAGTGCACGAACAGCGTTGCCAGGCCGATCGCCGCCAGGTTGCCGATCAGCAGGCCGCCCAGTGCCTCGCCGGCCGTGGGCAGCAGGTTGGCCAGCAGCACCTCGCGCTTGGCATACAGCGTCTGCAGCACGGCGCCACGGTGACGGCGCGATGAACGGCTTGACCTGGAAGATCACCACCACCGCCCACCACAGCACCAGCAGCCCGACGATGCCCAGCGCAGGCATCAGGCGGCGTCGCCACCGCTCGCGGCGCTGTGCTTCGCGGTAGCGTGCTTCTTCGTCGTCGACCGGGGCCGAGGTTGCCAGCGCGTCCACCAAGGGCGCGGTTCATGTGTGCTCCCTTGGCGCTGCGCGCCTTCCCTCCGAGAGGGAGCATTCGCGCTTGGGGCGGCCCGGCGCGCTCATCAGCACGTCTCCAGCAGCCGGCGCAGCTCGCCGGTCAGCGCGACGAACTCGGCGCTTTCGCGCGTGGCCAGCGTGCGGTCGGGCGGCAGCGGCACCGGCACGATGGCGCGCACGCGGCCCGGGTTGGCCGCCATCATCAGCACGCGCTGGCCCAGATAGGCTGCCTCGTGGATGCTGTGGGTGACGAAGAGCACGGTGATGGCGAGCTCGCGCCACACGCGGCGCAGTTCCTCGTTGAGCCGGTCGCGGGTGATCTCGTCGAGCGCGCCGAAGGGCTCGTCCATCAGCAGGATCTTCGGGTCGCTGGCCAGCGCGCGCGCGATCGACACGCGTTGGCGCATGCCGCCCGACAGCTCGTGCGGATAGGCTTGCTCACTGCCCTTCAAGCCCACCAGCTCGAGCAGCTCGCGCGGCGAGGCCTTGGCGCGACGCGCGCGACTCACTGCCACTTGCAGCGGCAGCTCCACGTTCTGCAACGCCGTGCGCCACGGCAGCAGCGCCGGATCCTGGAACACGAAGCCGATGTCGCGCCGCAGGCGTGCGGCCTCGGGTGCTGCGCCGAACACACGCACCTCGCCGGTGTTGGGCGCGATCAGATCGGCCACCACGCGCAGCAGCGTCGACTTGCCGCAGCCCGAGGGCCCGAGCAGTGTGAGGAATTCGCCGACACCGACCTCGAGATTGAGCCCCTGCAACGCGGTGATCGCGCGCCGCTCGGTGAAGAAGCGCACTTGCAGGTTGCGGCACAGCACCGCTGGCTCGGCGCCCGCGGACGGCCACACGCCCTCCGCTCGTGGCGCAGCCACCAGCGCCTCGGCCACGCTCAAGCCTTCCGCGCGGCCTGCGTCGCCTTCAGGATGTCGAGCGTGATCACCTCGTCGACCTTGGGTCGTGCGCGCGGTGAATTGGCCGAGCTGGCTGTACAGCGCGATCTGCTCGGCCCAGTTGGCCGGGTCCATCGTGCCCCAGCCCTGCGCACGCGACGCGTCGCCGAAGGTGTAGCCGAGCATCACGTCGGCCGCCACGCGCTCGTCGGCGCGGTTGAGGTTGGGGTACTCCTTGACCAGGATGTCGACCGCCTGGTCGCGGTTCTTGTCGGCCCAGGCCCAGCCCTTGGCCGAGGCGCGCACGAAACCGGCCAGCACGTCGGCCTTGCTCTGCAGCGTTTGCGTCGTCGCGTAGTACGGCAACGCATAGAGCTGCACGCCGGTATCCCACAGCGACATGTCCACCCGTTCCGCTCCGAGCACCTTGAGCGCCGAGGTGTTGGTCAGCCAGCCGGTCACGGCGTCGACCTGGCCCGTCAGCAGCGGCGACATGTCGGCGCCGATGGTGACGATGGTGACGTCTTTCTCGGCGATCTTGTTCTTCGCCAGCAGCGCGCGCAGCAGGATCACGCCGGTGGCCTGGATACCGATCTTCTTGCCGACCATGTCCTGCGCGGTGCGGATCGGATTCTTCTTCAACGAGAAGAAGCAGTACGGGTGCTTCTGAATGCCGACCGCGAAGCACTTGATCGGCAAGCCCTGGGAGACCGCCAGCATCAGCGACGGGCTCGACGACACCTGGCCGAGCTCGAAGCGGCCCGAAGCCACCACTGCGACACCATCGATGCTGGGGCCGCCCGGCTGGATCTGGAAATCGATGTCTTCCTTCTCGAAGTAGCCCAGCTTGCTGGCCACCACCTCGCCGAGCTGGTTGCCGCCGATCAGCCAGCCGAGTTGCATGTTGATCTTGTTCTTGCCGGCGGCCCGGGCGCCAATGGACAGCAGGCTCCCGCCCGCCATCAGGCCTGCGGCGCTGAGCGAGGACGTCACCACGCGCCGGCGCGCACGATTGAATTGCTCGGTCATCTCTCGTTCCCCGTCAGAGCGTGTTGGGAAGAGTCATTCTGTTGGGCCGGGAGCGATCTCGCAAGTAGAGTTTCTTGCCATCCCTGGTGCAAAAATTAGATCGCCATGTTTGGCGGTGGAGGTTGTCGATGGGATCTGATGAACGAGCCATCCGTGAGGTGCACGCCACCTGGATCGAGGCGGTCAACGCCGGTGATCTCGACCTCTTGCTCACCTTGATGGCGGACGACGTCGTGTTTCTGAATCCGGGCCGAGCGCCGTTCGGCCGGGATGGGTTTCCCGCCGGCTTCTCGAGCGCCCACCAACAATCCCGGATCCGCTGCATCAGTGAATTGGAAGAGGTCGTGGTCGTCGGCGAAGTCGCCCACACACTGTGCCGAGACTCGCTGTCCATGACACCGCGCGCCGGCGGCGAAGCCACGGAACTGGCCGGTCATCGGATCACGATATACCGCAAGCAGTCCGACGGCCGCCGGCTCCTGGCCCGCGACGCCCACACGTTGTGCCCGGTGAAGAACTGAGATCGTGACCTGCGCGCGCGCCGGAACATGCGACCCGCTCGATGGCACCGACTTGAATGCGCGTGCTAGCGGATGAGGCCATGGCCGGCTGCGGCCAGCATCACCAGGCTGCGCCCCGGCACCTCGAACGCGCCACCGCCCTGACCTTGCCAGCTCCCTTGGCCGCGTGCATGCGATGTGTCCAGCACCACTTCCCAGACACCGCCCGGCAACACGAACGGCACCGCCGCCGTGTCGCCGTTGATCAGCAGCAGCAAAGGAGCGGCCGCGCGGCCCGGGCGCCCGATCAGACAGCCGAAGACACGCTCTCCGGGCCGGTGCCATTCGTCGCCAGTGAGCGCCGTGCCGTCGGCGCGCAGCCATGCCAGATCGTGCAAGCCATGGCGATCGGTCAGGCCGTCGTACCAGCGGTCGCCGAACGGCACCGCCAGGCGGCGCAGCGCCAGCACGCGGGTGGTGAATGCCAGCAGGTCGTCATCGAGCTGCGTCCAGTCGAGCCAGGTGGTTGCGTTGTCCTGGCAGTACGGGTTGTTGTTGCCCTGTTGCGTGCGGCCGCATTCGTCACCCGCGGTGAGCATCGGCGTGCCTTGCGCCAGCAGCGTGCTGGCCAGCAGGGCGCGCTGCAGCCGCCCGCGCAACGCGACAATCTCAGCGTCATCGGTCGGACCCTCGGTGCCGCAGTTGCTGCTGTGGTTGTGGTCGTGGCCGTCGCGGTTTTGCTCACCGTTGGCTTCGTTGTGCTTGTGCGCATAGCTCACCAGATCGCGCAGGCAGAAGCCGTCGTGCGACACCACGTAGTTCACCGACTCGGCTGGGATGCGGCCGCGCGGCTGGAAGATGTCGGACGAGGCGCACAGCCGCAACGCGAAATCACCGCGCGTGGCGTGCTGCTCGATCCAGAAGGCACGCATCGTGTCGCGAAAGCGGTCGTTCCACTCGAGCCATCCGTTGGGGAATTCGCCGAGCTGGTAGCCGCCCGGGCCGACGTCCCACGGTTCGGCAATCAATTTCAGGCGCGACAACATCGGATCCTGCGACAGCGCGACGAAGAACGCCGCATGCCGATCAAAGCCGTGGTCGCCGCGGCCGAGCACCGGTGCCAGATCGAAGCGGAAACCATCCACGTGCATCTCGCCGGCCCAGAATCGCAGCGAATCCAGCACCATCTGGATCACGCGCGGCTGGCGCAAGTCGAGCGTGTTGCCGCAGCCGGTGTGGTTCTCGTAGTGGCCGCGCGCGTGCGGCGGCAGGCGGTAGTAGCTTGCATTGTCGAGGCCGCGCCACGACAGCGTGGGGCCGAACTCGTCGCTCTCGGCGGTGTGGTTGTAGACCACATCGAGGATCACCTCGATGCCGGCGGCGTGCAGCCGCGCCACCATCGCGCGGAACTCGTCGCGCGCCGACACGCCTGACTGCCCCGACGCGAGCGCCGGGTCGGGGCAGAAGAACCCGATCGTGTTGTAGCCCCAGTAGTTGGACAGGCCCATGGCCACGAGGCGTTGCTCGTCGAGGTGCTGATGCACCGGCAGCAGGCAGACCGCCGTCACGCCCAGTTGCTGCAGATGGGCGATCGCGGCCTCGCTGGCCAGGCCGGCGTACGTGCCGCGTTGGCCCTCCGGCACCGCCGGGTTACGCATCGTGAAGCCCTTGACGTGCAACTCGTAGAGCACCGTGCCGGACAGCGGCGTATGCAGGGGTCGGTCGCCGCGCCAGTCGTAGCGGTCGTCGACCACGCGCGCCTTCAACGTGTGCGCCGCGTTGTCGCGTCGGGTCCGGATGGCCGGGGTGACGGGAGTCGGCGCCGAAGTGCTTGCCGCGCCAGTCGAAGCGGCCGACGATGTCGCGCGCATACGGATCGAGCAGCAGCTTGTTCGGATTGAAGCGATGGCCGCGCTCGGGTCGCCAGGGTCCATGTGCGCGCAGGCCGTACACCAGGCCCGGACCGGCGTCGGGCAGGTAGCCGTGCCAGATGTCGTGGCTGTGGCCGGGCAGTTGCAGGCGCCGCAACTCGCGCGCGCCGTCGGCATCGAACAGGCACAGCTCGATGCGTTGCGCATGGGCGGAGAACACCGCGACGTTGACGCCTTGTCCATCCCAGTGGGCGCCCAGCGGCCATGGCTGGCCGGCGCGGATCGCGGCGGGGATCAGGAATCCTCCGTGCTGCGCACTGCGGAAATGACATCACACGCGCTTCGCGCAGTTGTGAGTCTTCGCCGAAGCTTCGTTTTCGCCTTGGGAGCGGCCCGGCGTCTCATCGCGGCGCGCTCACGGATTCGGCGTCACGTTCCAGACTTTGGTCGCGTACTCGCGAATCGTGCGATCCGACGAGAACGCGCCCATGCCGGCCACGTTGGCGATCGCGCGGGCGGCCCATTGCTCGGGCTGGCGATACAACGCGTCGACGCGCCGCTGCGTCTCGACGTACGACGCATAGTCGGCCAGCAGGAAGTAGTAGTCGCCGCCCCACAGCAGCGAGTCGACCAGGCCGCGATAGCGTCCGGGCTCGTCGGGCGAGAACAGGCCGGAGGCGATCGCATCGAGTGCCGCCTTCAGCGGCGCCTGGCTCTCGTACAGGCGCATCGGCTGGTAGCCGCTCTTGCGCTGGGCCTGAACCTCGGGCGTCTTCAAACCGAAGATGAAGATGTTGTCGTCGCCCACATGCTGGCGGATCTCGATGTTGGCGCCGTCGTCGGTGCCGATGGTGAGGGCGCCGTTCAGCGCGAGCTTCATGTTGCCGGTGCCCGAGGCTTCGGTGCCCGCGGTGGAGATCTGTTGCGACAGGTCGGCGCCCGGCATGATCAGCTCGGCCACCGAGACACCGTAGTTCGGCACGAACACGACCTTCAGCCGGCCGTCGAGTTGCGCATCCGCGTTGACGACCTGGCCCACGTCGTGGACGAGGCGGATGATGTTCTTCGCCATCGCGTACGACGACGCCGCCTTGCCCGCGAAGATCACCGTGCGCGGCTGCCAGTCCGCAGCGGGGTCGGCCAGCATCGCCTGGTAGCGCGTGACCACGTGCAGCAGATTGAGCAGTTGGCGCTTGTACTCGTGGATGCGCTTGACCTGCACGTCGAACAGGCTCGACGGATCCACCACGATGCCGGTGGTGCGGCCGATGTAGTCGGCCAGGCGCGCCTTGTTGGCGCGCTTGATCGCGCTGAATTCGGCGCGGAACGCCGCGTGCGACTTGTGTTCGTCGAGCTTGCGCAGCTCGTCGAGGTCGAGCCGCCAGCGCGTGCCGATGCTGCGATCGAGCAGCCCTGCCAGGCCGGCATTGGCCTGCGCCAGCCAGCGCCGCGGCGTCACGCCGTTGGTCATGTTGGTGAAGCGCTCGGGCCACAGGCTGGCGAAGTCGGCGAAGATCGTCTTGACCAGCAGGTCGGAGTGCAGGGCCGACACGCCGTTGACCTTGTGGCTGCCGACGATCGACAGGTGCGCCATGCGCACGCGGCGCTCGCCGGACTCGTCGATCAGCGACAGGCGCGCGAGGAAGCCCAGGTCGTTCGGCCGCCGCTTGGCGGCGAAGTCGAGCAACTCCTGGTTGATGCGGAAGATGATCTCCAGATGGCGCGGCAGCACGTGCTGCATCAGGGCCACCGGCCAGGTCTCCAGCGCCTCGGGCATCAGCGTGTGGTTGGTGTACGAGAACACCTTGCCGGTGATCGCCCACGCGGCCTTCCACGCCATGCCGTGTTCGTCGCACAACAACCGCATCAGCTCGGCCACGCCGATCGCCGGATGGGTGTCGTTGAGGTGGATCGCCACCTTGTCGGCCAGGTTGGCCAGCGTGCGGTTTTCTTCGAGGTGGCGCGCCAGGATGTCCTGCATCGACGCGGCGACGAAGAAGTACTCCTGGCGCAGCCGCAGCTCGCGGCCGGCCGGCGTGCTGTCGTTCGGGTACAGCACCCAGGAGATGTTCTCGTATTCGTTCTTCACGCCGGCGGCACGCGCGTAGTCGCCGGTGTTGAAGGCATGCAGGTCGATGTGCGCCGGCGCCACCGCCTTCCACAGCCGCAACGTGCTGACCTTTGGCGTGGCGTGGCCCGGAACCACCATGTCGTGGGCCTTGGCGGCCACCTCGGCGGCGTGGCGCCAGGTGGCGCGTGCCGTGCCCGCGTGCTCGACCCAGCCGCCGAAGCGCACCGGGTAGCTCACGCCGGCGCGCGGAAACTCCCACGGCGTGCCGTCGGCGAGCCACGGGTCGGGGTACTCCACCTGGCAGCCGTGGTCGATCTCCTGCGCGAACATGCCGTACTCGTAGCGGATGCCGTAGCCGAACGACGGCAGCCCGAGCGTGGCCATCGAGTCGAGGAAGCACGCCGCGAGCCGGCCCAGGCCGCCGTTGCCGAGGCCGGCATCGGGCTCCTGGTCGGCCACGTCCTCCAGCCGCTGGGCATGCAGCGCCAGGCCAGCCGCGACGCCATCGCGCAAGTCCAGTGCGGCAATCGCGTTGCCCAGCGTGCGGCCGATCAGGAACTCCATCGACAGGTAGTACACCCGGCGCGCCTTGGCGGTGCGGTCGACCGCTTGGGTCGCGACCCAGCGGCGCGACAGCTGCTCACGAGCGACCCGGGCCACCGACTGCATCAGGTCGTTGGGGCTGGCCAGCGCCGGCGCGACCCCCACGGTGTTGAGCAGGTGGTCTTCGATGCCCTGGGTCGTGCTTGCGAAGGTGGCGTTGGGTGTGGTCGTCATCGGTGCAGGTGAGGCTCAGAATAACCCGGGACGCAATTTTCGCGCCGTCGCGGGCTGGGGATGGCCACGCGGCCAGGGTTGGAGGGCCGACACGGACGGCCGGTCGTGCGCCGTCGCAGTACGCTCCGGTGGCCGACGACCACACAACAGCGCGGAGACAACCATGACGCCCACCGAACTGGCCCTCAGCCTCGACCTGCCCAAACGTGCGGTCGCCCTCGTCCTGGCCGGCGGCCGCGGCAGCCGGTTGAAGAACCTGACCGATCGCCGCGCCAAACCCGCGGTGTACTTCGGCGGCAAGTTCCGCATCATCGATTTTGCGCTGTCGAACTGCCTGAATTCGGGCATCCGGCGCATCGGCGTGATCACCCAGTACAAGAGCCACAGCCTGATGCGCCATCTGCAGCGCGGCTGGGCGTTCCTGAAGAGCGAGATGAACGAATTCGTCGACTTGATGCCGGCGCAACAGCGCGTCGACGAGGAGAGTTGGTACCGCGGCACCGCCGACGCGGTCTACCAGAACCAGGACATCCTGGCCAGCTACCGGGCCGACTACATCGTGGTGCTCGCCGGCGATCACATCTACAAGATGAACTATGCGTTGATGCTGGCCGACCACGTGTCCAAGGGGCGCGAGTGCACCGTCGGCTGCATCTCCGTGCCGCGCATGGAGGCCACGGCATTCGGCGTGATGGCGATGGACGACAAGTACCACATCACCGCCTTCGTCGAGAAGCCAGCCGATCCGCCGTCGATGCCCGGCAACCCGGACCGCGCGCTGGCCAGCATGGGCATCTACATCTTCAACGCACGATTTCTGTACAAGGAACTCGAGCGCGACATGGCCAACCCGACCTCGAGCCACGACTTCGGTCGCGACATCATCCCGCACGTGGTGGCGCTGGGCCAGGCTGCGGCGCATCCGTTCGATCTCAGTGCCGTGGGCACACGCCACAATGACGAACCCTACTGGCGCGACGTCGGCACGATCGACGCCTACTGGGACGCCAACATCGACCTCACCGCGACCGACCCGCTGCTCAACCTGTACGACACGCGCTGGCCGATCTGGACCTATCAGCCGCAGCTGCCCCCGGCCAAATTCGTGCACAACCAGGACGACCGCCGCGGCATGGCGGTGGAATCGCTCGTCTCGGGCGGCTGCATCGTCTCGGGCTCGGTGTTCCGCTCGGTGCTGTATTCGAGCGTGCGCGTGCATTCGTATTCGAACGTCAGCTGGGCGGTGCTGCTGCCCGGCGTGCAGGTGGGCCGTCGTGCCCGCCTCAACCGCGTGGTCGTCGACCGCGGCTGCGAAATCCCCGACGGCATGGTCATCGGCGAGGATGCGGAGGCCGACTCAGCGCGCTTCTACCGCACCGAGCACGGCATCACGCTGGTGACCCGAGAGATGCTCGACAAACTCGAAAAACCATGACAGACAGTCATCGCATGAAGGTGTTGCATGTCGCTGCAGAGATCTTTCCGTTGGTCAAGACAGGTGGCCTGGCCGACGTGGTGGGCGCGCTGCCCCAGGCGCTGATCGAAGCCGGTACCGACGCGCGCTTGCTGCTCCCGGGCCTGCCGGCCATCGCGGATGCCGTGCTGCACCAGTCCACGGTGTACGAGTTCGGGCCGCTGTTCGGCGCCGGTCGCATCACGCTGCGCCTCGGGCGCATGCCGTACAGCCATGTGCCGACCTACGTCGTCGAAGCACCGTATTTGTATCGCCGGCCGGGTGGCCCGTACCAGGACAACGACGGCAGCGAATGGACCGACAACCTGCAGCGCTTCGCGCTGCTCGGCTGGGTTGGCGCCCATCTGGCGGCGGGCGAGCTCGACCCCGAGTGGACGCCGCGGGTGCTGCACGCCCACGACTGGCATGCCGCGATGGCATGCGCGTGGATGGATGCGCATGCGGGGCCTACGGCCAGCTCGGTCTTCACGGTGCACAACCTGGCCTATCAAGGGCTCTTTCCGCACGGCGACTTCGCGCAGCTCGGCTTGCCGCCGCGAATGATGCATGCGCACGGTCTCGAATTCCACGGCCAGCTGTCATTCATGAAGGCCGGATTGAAATTCGCCCGGCGCATCACCACGGTCAGCCCCACCTATGCCAACGAGATCACCAGCCATGAGTTCGGTTGCGGGCTCGACGGTGTGATCCGCGGCCGCGGCGCAGACGTCTCGGGCATCCTGAACGGCGTCGACGGTGCGGTGTGGGATCCGGCCACCGACAGTGCGCTGGCGGCGCGCTATTCGGCGCGCGACCTGTCGGGCAAGGCGCAGCTGCAAGCGGGCACTGCAAGCTGAACTCGGCCTGGCGCCGAACCCCGACGCGCCGCTGTTCGCGGTGGTCAGCCGCCTGAATGCGCAAAAGGGCCTCGACTTGGTGCTGTCGACGTTGCCAGCGCTGCTCCAAAACGGCGCGCAACTCGCGGTGCAGGGTCGCGGCGATCCGGTGCTGGAGGCGGCCTTTACCGCGGCAGCGTTCGCGCACCCCGGACAGGTCGCCGTGCGCATCGCCTACGACGAGGTGCAGGCGCATCGCCTGATCGGCGGCGCCGACGTCATCATGATGCCGTCGCGCTTCGAACCGTGTGGGCTGACCCAGATGTACGGCCTGCGCTACGGCACGCTGCCGTTGGTGCGGCGCGTGGGCGGGTTGGCCGACACCGTGGTCGACGCCAGCGAGGATGCCGTGCGTGCCGAGCGGGCGACCGGCTTTTCGTTCGATGCCGCCAGCGCGGCCGCGCTCACCGCCGCCGTGCAGCGCACGTTGCAGGCCAAGCGCCAACCCGAGTTGTGGCGCGGCCTGATGCGCACCGCGATGGCCCAGGATTTTTCATGGTCGGGTGCGGCCAAGCGCTACGTGGCGCTCTATGAGGCGATCGCGCACTGACAGGCGCGGGCTGCAGACAGTTCTCCATGCGGGCAGACGAGCGGAGGGCCTGACCGACATGCGGCTACCACGCGCCAGCGGCGTGTTGCTTCATCCGAGCTCCCTGCCGGGGCCGCACGGTTCGGGCGACTTCGGTCCTTCAGCGACGCACTTCGTCGACTGGCTCGTCAGCGCCGGTCAGTCGTTGTGGCAGATCCTGCCGCTGGGCGGGCTCGGCTTGGGCGATTCGCCGTACATGAGCAGCTCGGCCTTTGCCGGCAACGTGCTGCTGATCGACCTCGGCGACCTGCACGCCAGTGGCTGGCTCGATGCGGCCGATCTCGTGCCCACGAGCGGTTTCGACGAGCGCACGGTGAACTATGAAGCCGTCACGCCGTTCCGGATGGAGCGGCTGGCGCGCGCGGCGCGTCGCTTCGCACTGTGGGCATCAGCGGCCGAGCGCAGCGAGTTCGAGGCGTTCTGCGAGAGCCACGCCAACTGGCTGCTCGACTACGCCCGCTTCATGGCTCTGGCCGAGCACTTTGCCGGCCGCGAATGGTGCGACTGGGATCCGCAGCTGGCGCGGCGAGAGCCGGCGGCGCTGCGCGAGCTCGACAGCGCGCACGCCGAGCGCATCGGATTCTGGAAGTTCTGCCAGTGGTGCTTCTACCGCCAGTGGCAGCGCCTGAAGGACTACGCGCATCGGCGCGGCGTGAAGATCATCGGCGACGTACCGATCTTCATCGCGCTGCACAGCGCCGAGGTCTGGGCCCGGCCCGATCTGTTCGAGCTGGGGCCCGATGGGCGCCCCAAGGTGGTGGCCGGTGTTCCGCCCGATCTGTTCAGCGCCACCGGCCAGCGCTGGGGCAACCCGCTGTACCGCTGGCGCGCGCATGCGAAGGAAGGCTATGCGTGGTGGATCGAGCGCATCCGGTGCATGTTCGAGCTGGTGGACATCGTGCGCATCGATCACTTCCGCGGCTTCGCCGCCCATTGGGAGATCCAGGCGAGCGAGTCCACGGCCGTCCACGGCCGTTGGGTCAAAGGTCCGGGCAAGACGCTGTTCAACGCGATCAGCAAGGCCCTCGGTCCGCTGCCGATCGTTGCCGAAGACCTCGGTGTGATCACACCCGACGTGGTGCAACTGCGCAGGGCACTCGCGCTGCCCGGCATGCGCGTCCTGCAGTTCGGCTGGGGCGAGATCGATGGCGCGCTGGGCGACCCGCATCACCTGCCGCATGCGTACGAGCCCGACACCGTGGTCTATCCCGGCACGCACGACAACGACACCGCACTCGGCTGGTGGCACACGGCGCCGGAGCACGTGCGCCATCACCTGCGCGAGTACCTTGCCAGCGACGGCCTGGACGTCGGCTGGGATCTGATCCGCGCCGCCTGCGCCAGCGTGGCCGACACCGCGGTGTATGCGCTGCAGGACGTGCTCGGCCTCGATGGCGCGCACCGCATGAACTTTCCCGGCAAGGCCGAGGGCAACTGGCGCTGGCGCTTCAACTGGTCGCAGGTTCATCCGCACCATGCCACGCGCCTGCACCGGTTGTGTCAGATGTACGAGCGGCTGCCGTGCGCAGACGGGAGCGGCGGCTGCCAGGACAACGCGTCGTCACCCCGCTGCGACCCGTGACGCGAGGACCCGCAGTGGCCGCGATCCAGGGTGTTGCGACCGACGTGCGAAACTGGGCCTTCTACCCAGCAATCGGAGGGCACCGTGGCAACCTATCGCGACAAGCATCTGGGCTGCACCATCGAAGTCAGCACGCAGCGTGTGGGTGATCCCATGCTGAGGCTGTTTCAGGTTCAATCGATCGTGATCAAGTGCGACGGCAGGAATATTCAGTACCCGTCGCCGCGCTACGAAAGTCAAGCGGAGGGAAACATGGTTGCCAAGGCAATCGCCCACGCCAAGGTCTACATCGAGAAGCGACCGAGTTGAGCCGGCTGCAGAAGCGTTCGAGCGTCGGCCGGTAGAGAAGCCTAGCTGTCCCATGGACCTCTCCAAGCGCTCGACAGGTTCAATCGTCCCTACGGCGTTCTGGCACGACCTGAGCACCACCGATTTCGCCAGAGTCGACCCGGACCGCACGATTGCCTTGCTGCCGGTGTCGGCTGTCGAGCAACACGGCCCGCATTTGCCCCTGTCCACCGACGCGGTCATCAACGAGGGCGTGGTGCGACTGATGATGCGTCGCCTGCCGGCCGCGAGCTCGGTGCTGGTATTGCCGGCGCTGACCGTGGGCGACAGCCTCGAACACACCGCTTTCAAGGGCACGTTGAGTGTCGACCTGCAGCCATTGCTCGGACTTTGGTTGTCCATCGGGTACAGCGTCGCACGCGCCGGCGTGCGCAAGCTGGTCCTCTTCAACAGCCACGGCGGACAGCGCGCGCATGTCGATCAGGTCGCGTTGCGTTTGCGCGTGGAGTGCGACATGTTGGTGGTGCGGGCGCACAGCTTTGCGCTGGGTGTCCCGACGGGCCTGTTCGATGCCGATGAGCTGGCTCATGGCCTGCACGGAGGCGCGGTCGAAACCTCTTTGATGTTGCACCTGCGGCCGGATCTGGTGCGGCACGATGCAGTGACCGACTTCCCGTCGGCCGGGCGCACTCTGGCCGCGCGCGGCGGGGTGCTGGGCTTGGAAGAGACGGCGGGCTTGGGCTGGATGATGCAGGACGTCAATCCAGACGGTGCGTGCGGCAACGCCACCGCCGCCACCGCGGCCAAGGGCGAGCGGCTGCTGGGCCACTGGGCGGATCGACTGGTTGCGCTGCTGGGCGAGGTGGCCCAGCACCCGCTGCCTCAGCCATCCGTGGTCACGACAGCGGCGTCGTCGCCGCCCGCCCCTGGCGCCTGCGCATAGTGCCCGGCGCGCTGGTGCTTGGTCTGCACATAGCGGGCGTTGTGCGGGTTGACAGGCGCCAACAGGGCGACCCGGTCCACGACATCCAAGCCGCCGCGTCGCATCGAATCGATCTTGTGCGGGTTGTTGGTCAACAACTGGATGCGTGAGATGCCCAGCTGTTTGAGCATGGACACGGCAGGGCCGAAGTCGCGTTCGTCTGCGCTGAAGCCCAGGCAGCGATCGGCCTCGATGGTGTCCAATCCGGCATCTTGCAGGCGATACGCACGCAGCTTGTTCGCCAGGCCCGTGCCTCGACCTTCCTGACCCAGGTAGAGAACCACTCCCCCGGTCTCTGCCAGCCGTTCGACGCCGATGCGCAGCTGGTCGCCGCAGTCGCAGCGCAAGCTGCCCAGCAGATCACCCGTGAAGCACGCGGAGTGCACCCGCACAGGCACCGGTCGGCTCAGATCCGGTTGGCCGACGACGATGGCCACGTGCTCGGCGTCGCCGTGAGGCTCACGGAACAACACGAGCGTGCAGTCTTCGCAGGCCGCGATGGGCACGTGCGCATCACCGACGCGGATCAGGTTCGATGCAGCGCCGGCACGTGGCCGCGCCGGTGCGATCAGATCGGTGTCGAAGATTCGGAGCATCTCGTCCTGCAGCAGACCCGGCAGCGCCGCGACAGGCAGCTCACCCACCAGCAGCGCAGGCACGAGCCGACCGCGTTTTGCCAATCTCAACGCGCCTTCCAGTGACGGCGTGCAGGGCTGCGCACCCACCAGGTCGGCACGCTCCGCGGTGGTCACCGCCCCAGGCAGAACCGCCGCCAGCCGCTGCACGCGTTCAACCGTGATGGGCGACGCGAGCAGCAACGAACCCGGCGCTGAAGCCCGCGGCCAACCCACGAACTGCAGGCGCTCCGCGGTGAGCAGAAGCCGCGGCGAGCCAGCGCACTGAACCAGTTCGCGCAGTCGCGCCGCGCTCAGCGTCTCGACGGCGGCCAGCACCAACAAGGGTGCAGCGGAATCGGTGGTCTGCATGACCACCGGACGCCCACGCCGGAACTCCGTCTGCATCCGGTCGAGCCGGATGGCGGACAACGCGGCCGCGACGTCACGGCCTGCTTCACGAACGTGGAGTGAAGGGGTCATCGTCAGGTTGCCTTGCAGGTTGCATCTCGTTGGCGGTCGCTCGGCGCACCGGCGACGGAACGTGAACCGCTCGCGCCGGTAATTCAGCTCGGTCAGGCGCGGCGGGTACGATGGAAGTGGTGCCGTGCACCCGTGTTGTACGCCAGATGAACACCTCATCCTTGTCCGCGGGCTTTCCAGCGCTGAACTCCGATGTCCGGCCGCTGGATGATTTGTGGCCGATCCTGCGCGACACCGTCCGGGCGCGTCGCCCGAGCGATGTGTCGCCATTGGCCCTCGACACACTCGCGTCGACGGCCGACACCCGCTGGCAACTCAAGGGCCTCTGGGAGCCCGCAGCGCGGCAGCTGTTCGACCTGTTCAAGCCCTTGCTGGACCTTGCGTTGACCGACACCCCGTGGGTCATCGCCCAGCTGGGCCAGAGCCTGGATGGCTGTGTGGCGACGCGCACGGGCGAATCAAGCTTCATCAATGGCCCCGAGAACCTGCTGCACCTGCATCGCCTGCGCGCCGTCTGCGACGCCGTGATCGTGGGGGCGGGAACGATCGCGATCGACAACCCACACCTGACCACTCGGCGCGTCGCCGGCCCCAACCCGACACGCGTGCTGCTCGACCCCGACCTGAGACTGACCGAGCATGTCAAAAGCGCGCATGTGTTCAATGACGGGCAGGCCCCCACGCTGTGGCTGTGTGATGCGCGGTGGCGCAATCGCGCGATCGCCAAGGTCGGCGCCGACCGCGTGCTGGCCGTGAGCGACCTGGTGCGCGACGACGCCACCCTGCACTTGTCGCACGCCATCACGGCGCTGCACACCCGGGGTTGCACGCGGCTGTTTGTCGAGGGCGGCGGCGTGACGGTATCGCGCTTTCTTGCGCAGCAATGCCTGGACCGGCTGCACCTGGCGGTGGCGCCGGTGATCATCGGCGACGGTCGACGGGGCCTGCAGCTCGAGGGGCCCGCGCGCCTGGTCGACTGCCCTCGGCCACGTTGCAGCGTGCATCGAATGGGACCGGATCATTTGTGGGATCTGGACCTGCGTGCGTCCGCCTAGGCCGGCGTGGCGACGATGTCGACATGCCCGACCCGCAGGCGGGTGGCGCCGATGCCGGCGCCGCGTCGAGCCTTCCAGGCCTGCACCGCGTCGTGTGATGCCGGGTCCTGCTCCAGTGCGGCCACCCCCACGCCTTCGATCATCGCGCGTTGCATCTCGGGCGCCCGTGCACCGTCGATGACCCAGTCGGTTTGCGTCTGTTGCGTCTCGTAGCCGGCGCCCGTCATCTGCCCGATGGCAAAAGCGACCGCGTGCGGCCCCAACGCAGGCCCGAAACCCTTGTCGCCGCGCTGATGTTCGCTGAACAGTTGGTGCACGCGCAGGTCGTCTGCATCGGCCGGGTCCCAAGTCAATCGCCCATCGACGTTCAAGCCGAACCACAGGGCCGAGCGGGCGTGCTGCGCCCCGCCGATCAGTTGCTGCAACCACGACGCCGACACGAGGTCCAGCAGCGCTGACGCGGTGACGAGTGAGGCGACGCCAAAGTCGAGCGTTGCCAGATCGCGGGCGAGATCGACCCGCTCCTGCGACACCTGGGCGTGGAAACCGGAGCCGATGATCTCGATGGGTGCATCGCCCGCGCCGTCTGCAGCCTTGAAGGTGTACCCGCACTGACTCGCCCAAGTCGCGAGCGCATGCGGCAGCGCAGCCAGCAACTGCGGGTCGTGGTCCACCAGCCGCCAATGCTGCATGCCGCCCAGTCGTGGCGCCAGCGCACGCAGGTTCGCACCATGGCCGCAGGCCAGATCGATCACGGCGAACGAAGTGCTCGGCGATCGATCGCGCCATCGCGCAACCCGACCGAAGAGATCCGACGTCCCTGCAGCGGGCTCGCGGGCCGCGCGATCGAACGGCTCACGCAGGCGCAACCAGTCGACACTGAATCCTGTCATCGCACCGCACCCGCGTCGTGCTTCACGTCGAGAGCGTCCAGCGCGGCAACAAAGCGCGCGACAGCTTGAGGCCAAGTGGGCAAGGCGGAGCGTGCGGCTTGCGCTCCTGCGGCCACTCGAGCACGGGTGGCGGGCTCATCGAGCAGGGCCGCCAGCGCGGCGCGCAGCGCGAGCGCGTCGCCTGGAGGCACCAGGATGCCTGCATCGCTGGGCACCGTGTCGGGAATGGCGCCGGCCGTGGTGCTCACGACCGGCAAGCCCCGCGCCAATGCCTCCGCGAGGACCATCCCGTAGCCCTCGAAGAACGATGGCAGCACAAGAGCGTCGGCACCACCATACAGAGCCTGGAGCGTGGTCGCGGGCACCTCGCCGTGCAGGCGCACCCGTTCGGTCAGACCGTGGGCGGCAATCGCAGCGTGCACCGCGTTCGCTGTGTCGGGATGTCGCGTGGTGCTCCCCACGCAGTGCAGAGTCCACATGCGATCCTGCAGACCAGCCAAGGCTTCGATCAAGACGGTGTGGCCCTTGCGAGGAATCAGGGTCGCCACGCACAGGAGGGACAGGCCACTGCTCGCCGGGTGCGCGCTCGAACCGGCAGCCAGCGGAGCGGGATCGGTGCCCGGGATCACCACGTGGACGCCCTCGGCGGCCACGCCGTAGCGGGTCAACTCGCGTGCGGTGGCGCGACTGGTCACGATCACGCCCCAGGCAGCAGCCAGCGCGCGACATTCGCTGTCGAACAGCGCACGCATCTGCTGCGGGCTCAGGCCGGTTTCAAGTGCCAGCGGGTGATGCACCAGCGCCACCCAGCGCAGCCGCGCCGCATGCCGTTGGGCCACCTCGGGCATGACCGCGAATGCCAAGCCATCCACGACGACCCGCATGCCATCCGGAATGGCGGCGATCCGCTGCGCTGCCTGTGCCCGCGTGTTCGCGTCCGACCAATCAGAGCCCGCATCGGGCGCGAGCACATCGACCGCCCAGCCCGTCGCCCGGAGTCCGGTGATGATCTGGCGGTCATAGCCGTAGCCGCCGGTCAAGCTGCCCAGATCGCCCGGCACCACGAACACCAGCTTGCGCTCGGACATGCGACGGGCCGAACGACGCTTCAGGCGGTGCCGCGCACTGGCAGCACACCCTCGTAGGCGGCCCAGGCCACGTGCGACTCGTGCAAGGTCACCTTCAGGTGGCTCACGCCCTTGGCGTTCGGCCCCAGTTCGCCGGCCGCGATGCGGGCCGCCATGCGATCGAAGACCACGCGCGCGAGGAATTCGGTGGTGGTGTTGCGACCTTTGAAGGCACTGTCATCGTCGAGGTTGCGAAAGTTCAGCTCGCCCAACACGGCGTGCAGCACCTGCGTGGCGAGGCCGATGTCGACCACGATGCCATCCCCGTCGAGCTCAGGCCGCCGCATTTCGAGGTCGACGACGTAGGTGGCGCCATGCGTGCGTTGCGCGGGCCCGAAGACCTCGCCCCTGAAGCTGTGGGCGATCATGAAATGGTCGCGAACGTTGACGCTGTACATGGCGGGGCCTCGCTGTGAGCTTGGTCAGGCGTAGTCGATGCGATGACACAAGGTCGTGTCCGAATCCGACGCGGCCAGGCGTGCCAGCACGGCGGGCAAAGCCTCGAAAGGCGCCGCATCCGTGATCAGGGCATCCAGTGTGCGGTCGGTGAGCAGCGAGAGCGCCAGCTCGATGCGACGACGATGGCTCCAGCGGCTGCGCTGCGCAACGGCCACTTGGCTCACTTGGGAGCTCTTGAGCGTCAGCCGGCGCGAATGAAAGGCGCCACCCAGCGCCACGCTCACCTCGCGCTGGCCGTACCAGCTCAGTTCGACCACCGTGGCCTCGAAGGCTGCCAGACGCAGCGCCGTCGCCAGCCCCTCGGTGCGCCCACTGGCATGGACCACGAGATCGGCTTCGCCGCGGGCTGCCTCCGGTACGGCGAAATCCACGCCCAATCGTTGTGCCACCTCACGGCGCGCCACCTGCGTATCCACCACCTGCACAGTGCAGCCAGGCAGGCGGCCCGCCAGCCAGGCGATGAGCAGGCCCACGGCGCCGCCGCCCACCACGCTGATGCGATCTCCCAGCAGAGGCGCCGCGTCCCACAACGCGTTGATGGCGGTTTCCACGTTGGCGGCGAGCACGGCGCGCGCCGGCGGCACACCGTCGGGCAGCAGGTGCACGGCATCGGCTGGCACCACGTAGCGCGATTGATGCGGGAACAAGCAGAACACTGCGCGGCCCCGCAGCGCGGCGGGACCTGCTTCGACGACGCCGACACTGCTGTAGCCGTACTTCACCGGGCCCGGAAAATCTCCCGATTGAAAAGGGGCCCGCATGCGCCCGTACTCGCTCACCGGCACTTCGCCGCGGTAGACCAGGGTCTCGCTGCCACGGCTGATGCCACTGTGCAGCGTGCGCACCCGCACCTGCTCAGCAGTTGGCTCGAGCAGCGTCTCAACGCGAAGTTCGGCGCAACCTGGCTCGACCAGCCAGCAGGCGTGAGCCGATGAGTCCGCCATCAGTTTGCCAGCCACGGCGCAACCGGACGCCCGCCGTCCGACCGTGTGCTGGGGATGGTGCCCTCGTACGCAGCGTCGACTTGACCCGCATCCGCTGACGTTTCAATCAACTGCCTGACCTGCGCAACGATCGCAGACTGCAGTGACGTGAGGGCTGCAGCGCAAGCCTGCTGCGACGGCCCGAATGCGACCCGTGCGACGAGCTCCTGATACTCCGGCATGGCCACCTGCAGGGCCGCTGCAAGCTGCTCTTTTCCCTCAGGGGTACGGCGCAGCCACGTCAACCAATGACGGCGTGCTTGCGCCGACACGACATTGCTGACGATCGCCGGAACGAACCGGGTCGCTGGCACCCAGCGCGCCAACAGGGCGAAGCTGTCGGACCAGCGTGACACCGATTCGAGCGCCTGGCGCCCGCCGCAGATCGCGGGATCGGGTTCGATCTCGCCAGCGGGAAACGTCAGCAACGCGCCACCCTGCTTCAGGTGCTTGGCCACGGTGCGCACAACGGTCATGCGCCTGGTGTCGTCATCGGCGACGAAGAGCAAGCGCTCGGCGACATTCGGCAAGGCGCGCAAGAACGGACGATCCAACGCCACCACGAGCAAGTCGGGTCGAGACGCCAAGCTCGCGAGAAGCGCGACGGTGTCGGTCATGCCCGGGTGATTGGCCAGAACGACCAGTGGCCCGCTGGCGGGGATGTGCTCTACACCCGTCACCTGCGCGCCCGCGGTCATCCGGTGCAACAGCCATGAACTGCCCTGTGCAAGACCTTGTTCGCCCACCCGGTGGTCGAACTCCTGCGCCACGAGTGCGAAGCGTCGAGCCGATGGCCGCATCAGACGCTGAAGTGGCGTGCGCCGCAGGCGCGACAGGCCTCCCGCATCAAAGAGATCATCCAGGTTGATCTCGGTGAGTGTGTCGACCTGTGGCGATGGTTCGCTGGACAACGGCGTCCTCGTGATCATGGCGCCGGTGCCCTTCAAGCCGAGACGATCCGCTTCAGTCACTTCAGTCACATGAGCCCCGCAAGCAACCGCAGCCCGAGAGATTACTCCCCGAATGGCGCGGCGACGGCAGTAGGGGTGGTCGGCCTTGCCGGCCCTTTGCTTCGTGCCGTTGGCGGTCTGCATCACGACGTGATGGCTTCAATCGCAATCTCCGGTGGACTGCCCACTCTAGGAATCTGGGTGTCCCTCCCTATCGCATCGGAACTAGAGTGCCGCTTCGCCGAATCCCGGTCACAGCACCGAACTTGCACACTCTATGAACACACACACCCTCAACAGCGTCACGCTCCAGACCCTTGGCAACTACCGCACCGCCGCGACCCGCGCGATGGTGGCGTACCGCTTGGGCGGCCATCGGTTGGTGAGCGCGATCAACAACGTGCTGTCCAACAGCGTCTACCCACGCACGGCGCATTTCGCGCCGCGTGCCACCGTGCGCATGGACGAGGTGCGAGGCAGCATCTCCAGCGTGCTCGCCAAGGGGATCGACGGGATTGCCGATCGCGCCGTCAAGGCGATCGAGTCGGGTTCGGACAGCGCTGCCGCCCAATTGAACAAGGCTTCCGAGTTCGCAGCCGGCGTCGACAACACGATCGTGGCCAACAGCCTGCAAAGCGCGGCCCGCCTGGCCATGCCGGGCGCCGAGGTGGCACGCGTGGTGTCGAGCAAGGTGGCCCAGGCCGCTCACGCGCTCGCCGATGCGGCCGGTGCAAGCCCTGTGCGCAAGGCGGTTCGCAAGGCTGCAGCCGGCGCCAAGCGCAAGGCGGCTCCGCTCGCGCGCAAGGCGAAGACGGTGGCGCGCAAGGCAGTTCGGCGCGCCTAACCCCTCAGGGTGGTGACTCTCGACTCCGGCGCAGGGATGCTCCGGAGTCAAACCGCGCTGTCGAACGCAGCCGCGACGCGCTAGGCGGCGGGCCCTCGCTGGAGAATCGCCTTCTGGTCTTCGAAGCCGATCGGCGCCGACGTGTGCTCGTGCGCAATGCGCAACACATGCCCGCTCACCCTGAGCGCCCAGGTGATGCGGTTCTGCATGGAGCGCAGCTCTTCGCCCTGGGCGGAGAGGCCGGCGTAGGTCACGATGGCACTGACGACCGCAGAGTCCCGCGCCTCTGAAGTGCTGACCGCGTCGAAGGTCACCTTCACCTTTTCGGTTCCCAATGACTGGAACCACGCTTCGACCGCTCGCTGCCAGGCGTCCGACCCCTCGTAGGACCAGACTCCCCACGCATCGAAGACACGCACGCCCGGGTCGTACAACCGCATGAAGGCGTCAACTTCCTTGGCGTAAACAGCCGCCTTGTACGACTCCATGACTCGCGCGATCGATTTGTCGATGCCATTCACGCCGCAGTCTCCTTTGCCATCCTGGTGACAAGAATTGGATCACCTCCCGCCCTGGCTCGCAGCACACACTCGAGCCGAGGCTTGAAAATGGCCACCGAGCGGCCCACATCAAGTCCGTGAGCGAACTGGCGGTCCTCGCGGTCGTTGTCGTCGTCGCGCTGACGATCGGCACAGCGCTGGCCGCTCCGACGTTGGCGCGGCTGTGGCGCCGACAGCGCATCGCGCGCCGACCGTTCCCTGCCGTTTGGCGCGACATCGTGCGCCGACGCGTGCCGCTGGCGCGCGAACTGCCCGCCGCACAGCAACTGCTCTTGAAGAAGCACATCCAGGTGTTGCTGGCCGACGTGCCGTTCATCGGCTGCGCGGGGCTCGAGGTCAGCGACGAGATGCGCGTGACGATCGCCGCACAGGCCGCATTCCTGCTGCTGGGACGCGGCGGATCGTTCGGCAACTTGCGCGAGGTGCTGGTCTATCCGGGCCACTTCGTCGTGCCGAACAGCGAGTTGGGCGCTGGCGGCGTGGTGCACGAGGCTCGCAACGTGCTGGCCGGCCAGAGTTGGCAACGCGGCCAGGTCATCGTGGCGTGGGACGCGGTGCAAGACGGTGCGGCCGATCCGCACGACGGCGCCAATGTCGTGATGCACGAGTTTGCGCACCAGCTCGATCAAGACACCGGTGCGGCCAATGGTGCGCCGTATGTGGGGCGCGGCGCGCTGCAGCAGGCATGGGCGCGCGTGATGAACCAGGAGTTCGACGCACTGCGAGCCCGCCTGGCGCGCGCGGACCCAGGGGTCATCGAGCCCTACGCGGCCACCAGCCCGGCCGAGTTCTTCGCCGTCGCGACCGAGCTGTTCTTCGAGAAGCCCGCCGCGCTCGCCGCCGAGCGACCCGAGTTGTACGAGCAACTCACGCGCTGCTACCGGTTGGACCCGGCGTCCTGGTAGCACGACTTCACTGACCGTCCCACGCTCGCGCCCAGGGTGACGAGAAGCTCGTCCAGTTGCTCGAACGTCTCTCCCATCGCATCCGCCGCCCCGGTGCCGGCGGCGTCGAGAGCTTCCTTCGAGGGATAAAGCTCGTGCATGACCAGCAACGTCTTGCCGCCTTTTTCCGCGAAGGTCACCGTCGTGACGGAACCCTCGTCACTTTCCTCATTGGTCCAGACGAGGCGCGAGTGCGGTGTTACTTCCTTGTACGTGCCGAAGAACGCCGACTGTGAGTCCCCGTGTGCGAACTCCAAACGGTACCTGCCCCCGACACGAACATCCATTTCGCAGGAAAGCAGGGACATTCCCATCGACTTCGGCACCCACCACTGCCTGAACAGCTCGGGCTTGGTCCACGCCTCGAACACGAGGCGCGCCGGGCCGTTGAAAGTTCGCGTGACGACGAGCTCACGCTCGGACTTCCGCTCCACCGTCGTACGGTTCTTCATGGGGGCAACCTCACTCTCTCTTCTTGCGTCCATCGACCTTCTCCTTCCGTTTCAATTCCTCGACAACTTTGTCCAGCTCGTCGAAGCGTGCGTCCCAGAGCTGGTGGTATCTCTCGATCCATGCCGCCTCCTCCTCCAGTCGGCGCAGGGCCGAGCTTGCAGGTCCGCACGCGCCCGACCTTCTCCGTGGTGACGAGCCCCGCCTGCTCCAAGACGCCGACATGCTTCTTCATGCCCGTGAGGGTCATGTGGAACTTCTCGGCAAGGTCCGTGATTGAAGCGTCCGCACCTCCGAGCTGCTCCAGAACGCCGCGTCGGGTGGCGTCGGAGAGCGCGGCGAACGAGGCGTCGAAGCGGGCCCGGTTATACTGAACCACATTCGTATCACAGGATGGCGTCATGAAGGGAGGCAAAGAGTGCGCTGCGTTGCCGACCGCCTTCACTCCCATCACACTTGGCATCGCGGCTGTCGCCTCATGCGAAACCTGAGAACGTCGCCCAAGCCTTGCGCATCCCGCGCGGCATCCAGCATTGCGAGTGAACCTGTGGTGACATCCACCGTTGCGATAGCTCTGAATTCTTTCCCGGCAGCCCGGCCTTCGTGCTGGCCTTCGAGCGCTCCACCGCGTGGCCGATGCTGCACGCAGGATTCCTCGGTGCGCTCGGCGCCGAAGGTCAGGCGCTCGGCATTGACGCCGGCGAGAACTGTGCCGGCGCGCCGGTGTTCGACCGCAGCAGCCGCCTCATCGGCACGGTCACGCAGCAAGGGAAGCAAGCGCGCTTGGGATTCGTCGCGCTCGGGGCTTCGGCAGAGCTCGCAGGTGCGACGCCCGTTGGCACGGCAACCCCGCTGGCCAGACGAGCTCTATGAGCGCGGCTTGCGTGTGGCGTTCAGCTGATCGCTGCGCACTAGCAAGTTGCTTGTGGCCACTCTTGCAGGCCTCGCATGAGGCAAGGCATCGAGTGGCTGGTTGCCCACTCGATACGAATGTTGTGGTGGAGCCGGGGGGAATCGAACCCCCGTCCGCAAGCCATTGCCGGCCAGTTCTACATGCGTAGCTGTCTGATTTGAGTCTCGCGTCTCCGATCGCGCAGCAGCACGCTACCGGATCCGCCAGTCACTTGATCTCGTGAAGTACCGAGTGACCCGGCACATCACCAGCCAATGTGTATGACCTCGCAGCCCTTGCCTTGCGGCTCAGGCCCGGCCCATCGGCCAACCGTTGCGAGGCTCACCGGTTTTTAAGCGGCGAGGGCGAAACGTTCGTCGTTCGCAGTTACTTTGTTTCCAGCTGGATTAACGAGCTGATCTGGCGCTCGGCATGCCCTGAACCGACTCCGCACCCACGTCGAAGCCAGGTCGGCCCCAAAAGAACAAGGTGACAGTTTAGGCCAGTTGCAGCCAGTTCAAGAGCTGGGAAGGCTCGCCAAGCACCGCGTCGGCGCCCCATTCGTGAATACCGGCCCCGTTGCCGAGGTAACCCCACTGCGCCGCCAGCGTGGCCATGCCCGCGGCGCGGCCGGCCACCACGTCGCGCGCGTCGTCGCCCACGTAGACACACGCGGCCGCGTCGAGGCCGAGTTGACGCGCCGCCTCGAGCAGCGGCGCGGGATGCGGCTTGCTGTGCGGCGTGGTGTCGCCGCACACCAACGCAGCCAGGCGCGTGCGCAATTGCAGTCCATCGACGATCGGCTCCGTGAAGCGCGACGCCTTGTTGGTGACCACGCCCCAACGCACGCCGGCAGCTTCCAGGGATTGCAGCACCGGCTGCATGGCATCGAACACGGCGGTCTGCTGCAGCATGCGCTGCTCGTAGCGCGCAAGAAAGGCGTCGCGCAAGCCTTCGAACTCGGCATCACCCGGCTTCGCGCCGAAGGCCACGCCGACCATGCCGCGCGCGCCGGCGCCAACCATGGGCCGCAAGGAGGCGAACGGCAACGGCGGCATGCCCTGCGACTGGCGCAGGTCGTTGGCGGCGCCGGCGAGATCGGGCGCGCTGTCGATCAAGGTGCCGTCGAGGTCGAACAGCACCGCCTCGCGGAGCGCGCGCCTCATTGCGGCTTCACGCACGCCATCAGGTAGTTCACGCTGGTGTCGCCCGACAACCAATAACGGCCGGTGACGGGGTTGTACTGCATTCCTTTGAGTTCGAGCACATCGAGCCCGGCATCGCGGCACCAGTGTGCGAGTTCGCTCGGACGGATGAACTTGGCGTACTCGTGTGTGCCTTTGGGCAGCAGCTTCAGCACATGCTCGGCGCCGACGATGGCGTAAACGAACGCCTTGGCGTTGCGATGGATGGTGGAAAAGAACAAACGACCGCCGGGTCGAGCCAGCGCCGCGCACGCATGCACCACCGACGCCGGGTCGGGCACGTGTTCGAGCATCTCCATGCAGGTAACAGTGTCGAATGCCCCGGCACGTTCCGACGCGAGCGCTTCGGCCGACACCTCGCGGTACTCGAGGTTCTGCACGCCGACCTCGAGCGCGTGCAACTGCGCCACCTTCAACGGCTTGCTGGCGAGGTCGATGCCCAGCACGTCGCGCACCGCGCCGGGCCATCGATTCGGCCAGGATGCCGCCACCGCAACCCACGTCGAGCACGCGGCAGCCCCGCAGCGGCGCGATGGCGTCGATCCAGTCCAGGCGCAACGGGTTGATGGCGTGCAGCGGCTTGAACTCACCGTGCTCATCCCACCAGCGATGGGCCAGCTCGCTGAACTTCGACAGCTCCTGCGGATCGGCGTTGACGCTCATGCGATGCAATCGTAGCGCGCACCCTTGCAAACGGCGGCGCGCCTGAACGATGCCCTGGATGCGGGCAAACAAAAGCCCCGCCGAGGCGGGGCTTTGTGCAATGGCTCTTGCGAGCCGCTGCGTCAACGGCGGGTGCGCGTGCCCACCACTTCGATTTCGACGCGGCGATTCTTCGCCTTGCCTTCCTTGGTCTTGTTGTCGGCCACGGGCTGCTTCTCGCCCTTGCCTTCGGTGTAGACGCGGTTGCGCTCGACATTCTTGCTCACCAGATAGGCCTTCACGGCTTCGGCACGCGAGACCGACAGCTTCTGGTTGTAGGCATCCGAGCCGTCGGAGTCGGTGTGGCCGACCGCGATGATGACTTCGAGGTTGACGCCAGCCGTCTTGGCCACGAGATCATCGAGCTTCGCCTTGGCTTCGTTCTTGAGCACCGACTTGCCGGTGTCGAAGAACGCGTCGGCCGCGAAGGTGACCTTCTCGCTCACCGGAGCGGGCGGCGGCGGGGGCGGCGGCGGCGGCGGGCGGCGGCGGCGCGGCGGCGGCGGAGGCGGCGGCGGAGCCACGCGCGGCGCGGGCGCCGGTGCGGGCGCGGCGGCTTCAGCGCGCCGTCGCACTCCGCGGAGGCCGTAGCCGGGGTCCAGCTGGCGTCACGCCAGCAGTTGCCGGTGCCGCTCTTCCAGTCCTGACCGGTTCCGCTGCGCCAGTTGTCGACGGGCTTGGCTTGCGCAAAAACGGTGAGCGGCGCAGCCAAAGCGGCCGATGCGAAGAGCATCGCCACCTTGTTGAGTTTCTTCATGGTTCTCCTCTCAGGGGATTGCCGCAGATTGCCTGCGAAACGTCAGCATCGGAAGCGAGAAAATCGGGTAAACACCCCGTTCTGCGAGCGCTCACCACCGATCGCGAAGATTGTGCCATAGGGCTCCGTACGCCCTTCATTTTGGCCCGGTGCAAACGTTGATGGGCCCTGCTTGTTGCGAAGCTGCGACACGGGGTAGCCCCTTAGAATCGCCGTTCTGCCGCGCCTGCATTGGGCATTCGGCCCCTCCGAAGACGGCTGCAAGCCGCCCGTCGCATGACCCAATTCGCCAAGGAAACCGTCGCCGTCAGCCTCGAAGAGGAGATGCGGCGCTCGTATCTCGACTACGCGATGAGCGTGATCGTCGGGCGCGCGTTGCCCGACGCGCGTGATGGCCTCAAACCGGTGCACCGCCGGGTGCTGTTCGCGATGCACGAGCAGAACAACGACTGGAACCGGCCCTTCAAGAAGAGCGCGCGCATCGTCGGTGACGTGATGGGTAAGTACCACCCCCACGGCGACACCGCGATCTACGACACCATCGTGCGCATGGCGCAGCCTTTTTCGTTGCGCCACATGCTGGTCGATGGCCAGGGCAACTTCGGCTCGGTCGACGGCGACAACGCCGCGGCGATGCGCTACACGGAAATCCGACTTGCCAAGATCGCCCACGAGATGTTGGCCGACATCGACAAGGAAACGGTCGACTTCGGACCCAACTACGACGGCTCGGAAAGAGAGCCGTTGGTGCTGCCGAGCAGGCTGCCCAACCTGCTGGTCAACGGTTCGGCCGGAATCGCCGTCGGCATGGCCACCAACGTGCCGCCGCACAACCTCAATGAGGTGGTCGACGCCTGCCTGCACCTGCTGAAGAACCCGGCGGCCACGGTCGACGAGCTGATGGAGATCGTCCCGGCGCCCGACTTCCCGACCGCAGGGATCATCTACGGCCTGACGGGCGTGCGCGAGGGTTACCGCACGGGGCGCGGCAAGGTGATCATGCGCGCCAAGTGCCACTTCGAGGAGATCGACCGCGGCCAACGCCAGGCGATCATCGTCGACGAGATCCCCTACCAGGTGAACAAGAAGACGCTGCTCGAGCGCATCGCCGAGCTCGTCAACGAGAAGAAGCTCGAAGGCATCAGCCACATCCAGGACGAGAGCGACAAGTCCGGCATGCGCGTGGTGATCGAGCTCAAGCGCGGCGAAGTGCCCGAGGTGGTGCTCAACAACCTGTACAAGCAGACGCAGCTGCAGGACACCTTCGGCATCAACATGGTCGCGTTGATCGACGGCCAGCCGAAGCTGTGCAATCTGCGCCAACTGGTCGAGATCTTCCTCGACCATCGGCGCGAAGTCGTCACGCGGCGCACGGTTTATGAGCTGCGCAGGGCACGCGAGCGCGGCCACGTGCTCGAGGGCCTCGCTGTGGCGCTGGCCAACATCGACGAATTCATCGAGACCATCAAGACCTCGCCGACGCCGCCGGTGGCCAAGGCGGCGCTGATGAGCAAGGGCTGGGATTCGTCGATGGTGCGCGAGATGCTCGCGCGCGCCCAGGACCAGACGCCCGGCGGCCGCGAAGCGTTTCGCCCCGAGGGCCTGCCAGTGCACTACGGGCTGCAGTTCGACGGGCTGTACCGGCTGTCGGACGAACAGGCCGGCGAGATCCTGCAGATGCGCCTGCAGCGCCTCACAGGGCTGGAGCAGGACAAGATCATCAGCGAGTACAAGGAGGTGATGGAGCGCATCGCCGACCTGCTCGACATCCTGACCAAGCCCGAGCGCGTGGTGCGCATCATCGGCGACGAGCTGATGGCGCTGCGCGAGGAGTTCGGCCAGACCAAGGTCGGTGCCCGGCGCAGCCTGATCGAACGCAACGTGCAGGAGCTGCTGACCGAAGACCTGATCACGCCGCAGGACATGGTGGTCACGCTCAGCCACACCGGCTACATCAAGAGCCAGGCGCTGTCGGACTATCGCGCGCAGCGTCGCGGCGGCCGCGGCAAGCAGGCCGCGATGACCAAGGAAGACGACTGGATCGACCAGCTCTTCATCGCCAACACGCACGACTGGATTCTGTGCTTCAGCAACCGCGGACGCGTGTACTGGCTCAAGGTGTGGGAGGTGCCGCAGGGCTCGCGCACCAGCCGCGGCAAGCCGATCGTCAACATGTTCCCGCTGACGCCCGACGAGAAGATCACCGTCGTGCTGCCGGTGACCGGCGAGTTCCGCAGCTTCCCGGCCGATCACTACGTGTTCATGGCCACCGCGCTGGGCACGGTCAAGAAGACCGCGCTCGACGAATTCAGCAACCCGCGCAAGGCCGGCATCATCGCGGTCGACCTCGATCCGGGCGACTACCTCATCGGCGCCGCGCTCACCGACGGCAAGCACGACGTGATGCTGTTCTCCGACGGCGGCAAGGCGGTGCGTTTCGACGAGGACGATGTGCGGCCGATGGGCCGCCAGGCGCGCGGCGTGCGCGGCATGATGCTCGACGACGGGCAGCATGTGATCGCGATGCTGGTCGCAGAAGGTGAAGAGTCGCTGAGCGTGCAGGATGGAACCGCACGCAACAGCGTGCTGTGCGCCACCGAAAACGGCTTCGGCAAGCGCACGCCGATCGGCGAATACACCCGCCACGGCCGAGGCACGAAAGGGATGATCGCCATCCAGCAAAGCGAGCGCAACGGCCGCGTGGTGGCTGCCACGCTGGTGCGCCCGGAAGACGAAATCATGCTGATCACCGATCGCGGCGTGCTGGTGCGCACCCGTGTGGCCGAAATTCGCGAGCTGGGCCGTGCGACCCAAGGCGTGACGCTGATCGCGCTCGACGACGGCACCAAGCTGTCGGGGCTGCAGCGCATCGTCGAAAACGACGCCAACGGCGAAGGCGAGGACGCCGAACCCGCCGAACCGCCACCCAGCGAGCCATCGGCCTGATCGGGCCGCGGCAGACTTGGCAGCACGCGCCGCCGCGCGGGGCACGCGGCGTGCAAGAATTCGTATCGTTCCATGGCCGAGGCCCCACCCAACCCTGAACTGCTGGCATTGCGCGATCGCATCGATGCGGTCGACCGCGAAGTGCTGGCCGCATTGAATCGGCGCGCGTCGCTCGCCCAGCAGGTGGGCGAACTGAAGAAGATCGAAGGCTCGGTGGTCTTTCGGCCCGAGCGCGAAGCGCAGGTGATCGACCAGCTCAAGGGTCACAACAAGGGGCCGCTGGCCAACGACAGCATCGCGCCCATCTGGCGCGAGATCATGTCGGCCTGTCGCGCCCTCGAAACCGCTTCGCGCGTGGCCTACCTCGGTCCCGCCGGCACGTTCAGCGAAGAAGCCGCGCTGGGCTACTTCGGCTCGTCGATCGTGCGCGTGCCGTGCGCGAGCTTCGACGAGGTGGTTCGCGCCACCAGTGCCGGCGCCGCCGACTTCGGCGTGGTGCCGGTGGAGAACAACACCGAAGGCGTGGTGGCCCGATCGCTCGACCTGTTCCTGACGATGCCGCTGTTCATCATCGGCGAGACCAGCTTGATCGTGCGCCACAACCTGCTGCGCAGGACGCAGGGTTTGACCAGCATCGAGGCCGTGGTGGCGCACCCCCAGGCGCTGGCTCAATGCCACGGCTGGCTGAGCCTGAACCTGCCCGATGTCGAACGCCGACCGGTGGCGAGCAATGCCGAAGGCGCACGCCTGGCCGGCCAGAACGCCGCTCTGGTGGCGATCGCCAGCACACGCGCTGCGGGTGAGTTCGGTTTGCATGTGTTGGCGCCCGCCATCCAGGACGAGGCGCACAACCGCACGCGCTTTGCGATCCTCACGCACCCCGACCGCCATCCCGCTCCGAAGGCGTCGGGCCATGACTGCACGAGCCTGGTGGTGTCGGTGCCGAACAAGCCCGGCGCCGTGCACGACCTGCTGGTGCCGCTGAAGAAGCACGCCGTGTCGATGAGCCGCTTCGAGTCGCGCCCGGCGCGATCGGGCCAGTGGGAGTACTACTTCTACATCGACGTCGAGGGCCACCCGGACGATCCGAAGGTTGCGGTCGCGCTGCGCGAGTTGCGCGAAGCGTGCGCGTTCTTCAAGGTGCTCGGGGCCTACCCGATCGACGTGCACTAGGATGAAACATGTTGACCCCCACGCTCACTTCCTTGGCTGCGGCCGGCGCTTCGCGCCTTCACATCGCTGCGCGATGTGAGCCTGGCGCAAGCCTGCGGCGGTTGTCGCTGCCCCCCGAGGGGGCGCTCGGTCGGCTCGGAGCGGCCCGGCGCCAACTGACCATGGCCGAACGCGAAACCATGTTCAACCAGCTCGGCGTGATCGGATGCGGCCTGATGGGCGGCTCGTTTGCGCTCGCGCTCAAGCGCGCCGGCTTGGTGAAGCGCGTGGTCGGCTACAGCAAATCACCGTCCACCACCGATCGTGCCAAGCGCATGGGCGTGATCGACGTTGCCGCCGAATCGGCGCTGCTGGCCGTGAGCGGCTCCGACATCGTGCTGCTGGCGGTGCCGGTGTCGGCCACCGAGGTCACGTTCAAGGCCATCCGCCATCTGGTGGAGCCGGGCGTTCTGTTCATGGACGTCGGCTCGACCAAACGCGACGTCGTCGATGCCGCCCGCCGCGTGCTGAAGGAGCGCGTGCCGGCTTTCGTGCCGGCGCACCCGATCACCGGCAAGGAAGTCGCCGGCGTGCACAACGCCGACGCCGCGCTGTACGCCGGCCGCCAGGTGATCCTGACACCGTTGCCACAAACGTCGCCCGAGCTGGTGCAGAAGGCCACCGACGTGTGGGCGGCGATCGGCGCGCAGGTGCTGCGCATGACGCCGGAAAACCACGATGCGGCGTTTGCCTCGGTGAGCCATCTGCCGCATCTGCTGGCGTTCGCCTACTTCAGCGCGGTGGTCAACCAGCCTGCGGGGCGCGACTTCCTGTCGTTGGCCGGTCCCGGCTTTCGCGACTTCACGCGCATCGCGGCCAGTGATCCCACCATCTGGCGCGACATCCTGATGGCCAACCGCGAAGAGATCCTCAAACAGTCAGCGCGTTTTCGCCACACGCTCGATGCGATGGAGCTGGTGATCAAGAACGGCAACGCCGATGCGCTGGAAGACCTGATCAAGAGTTCGTCGGAGGCGCGTGCCGGATGGCAACTCGGCGGACCGCGCGGCGGCAACAACAAGGACAAGGGCTGACGTTGCGCGCGAAACCTGGCGCGGCCGCTTCATGTTCGACATTCCCCATCTCGATGTGCCGCCGCTGCGGCGAGCAGCCGGCACGGTGCGGCTGCCCGGCTCGAAGAGCATTTCCAACCGCGTGCTGCTGCTCGCCGGCCTGAGCGAGGGCACCACCCACGTCCACGACCTGCTCGACTCGGACGACACCCAGGTGATGCTGGCCGCGCTGCGCCAGATCGGCTGCGCGATCCAGAGCGACGGCGCCGTCACCACGGTGCGCGGCATCGGCGGCCGGCTGGGTGCGGTGGCGCAGCGGCGCCTGGTGCTGTCGCTCGGCAACGCCGGCACCGCGATGCGCCCGCTGGCCGCGGCGCTCGCGCTGCTGGCCACACGCGACGGCGGCGACATCGAACTGCGTGGCGTTGCACGCATGCACGAGCGGCCGATCGGTGACCTGGTCGATGCACTGCGCCAACTCGGCGGACAAATCGACTACCTCGGCCACGACGGGTTTCCGCCGTTGCGGTTGCGCGGCCGGCCGGGCGGCGTGCTGAACACCGACACACCGATCCGCGTGCGCGGCGACGTGTCGAGCCAGTTCCTGACCGCCCTGCTGCTGGCGCTGCCGCTGGTCAGCGGCGCGCGGCCGATCGTGGTGGAGGTCGACGGCGAGCTGATCTCAAAGCCCTACGTGGAGATCACGCTGGCGCTGCTGCAGCGCTTCGGCATCGACGTGCAGCACGACGATCTGCAGCGCTTCACCATTGCACCGGGCAGCCGCTATCGCGCGCCGCGGCGGATCCACGTCGAAGGCGACGCCTCATCGGCCTCGTATTTCATCGCCGCGGGCGCCATCGCGGCGGTGGAGGCGCCGCTGCGCATCGTCGGCGTCGGGCTCGATTCGATCCAGGGCGACATCCGCTTCATCGATGCCGCGCAGGCGATGGGCGCGCGCGTGACCGGCGGGCCGGGCTGGATCGAGGTGCGTCGCGGCGCATGGCCGCTGCAGGCCGTGACGCTGAACTGCAACCACATGCCCGACGCCGCGATGACGCTGGCCGCGATGGCGCTGTATGCCAACGGCCGCACGCGGCTCACGCACATCGGCAGCTGGCGCGTCAAGGAAACCGACCGCATCGCCGCGATGGCGGCGGAACTGCGCCGACTGGGCGCCACGGTGGTCGACGGCGACGACTTCATCGAGGTGGAGCCGCCTGCGTCTCCCGGTGGCTGGCGCCGCGCCGCGCTGCGCACCTACGACGACCACCGTATGGCCATGTGCCTGTCGCTGGCCGCGTTCAATCCGCTCGCCGGTGGCCACGTGCCGGTGCGCATCCTCGATCCGCGCTGTGTCGGCAAGACCTTTCCCGACTACTTCGAAACGCTGTTCGGCGTGGTGGCCACCGACACCAGCGACATCCCGCTGATCACGATCGACGGCCCCACCGCGTCGGGCAAAGGCACGCTGGCCTCGACCGTCGCTGCACGCCTGGGCTGGCACCAACTCGATTCGGGCGCCCTGTACCGAGCCACCGCGCTGGCCGCGATGCGGCGCGACGTGGCGGCTGACGACGCGGCCGGGTTGGCCCGCGTGGCCGCCTCGCTGACCCTGCGGTTCGAAGGGGATGCCGTGTCGCTCGACGGCGTCGATGTCACGCTGGCGCTGCGCCACGAGGCGGTGGGCAAGCTGGCCTCCTTGGTGTCGGCGCTGCCCGCGGTGCGCCAGGCGCTGCACGCGTTGCAGCTGTCGTTTCGCCGCGTGCCGGGCCTGGTGGCCGACGGGCGCGACATGGGCACGGTGGTGTTCCCCGACGCGCCGCTCAAGGTGTTCCTCACCGCGAGCGCCGCGATGCGCGCCGAGCGGCGGCTTAAGCAATTGATTTCAAAGGGCATTTCCGCTACACTCCCCGACCTTCGCGCCGAGCTTGAGGCGCGCGACGCGCGTGATGTGAATCGCGCCGTCTCGCCCCTGAAGCCCGCGCAAGACGCGCTTCAACTCGACAACTCGTCGCTCACGATCGAACAATCTGCCGATCGGGTGCTGCAGTGGTGGAACGAGCGCAGCGCCTTCGATTGAAACGCCACCGCGGCACCTCCATCCAAGGCTGATCAGGACCACCGAGTTCGCGACCTGCGCCCCGCAGCGGCGATCGAAGGTGGATGTTCAACTCAACCCGCAACCACGGTTGCATGGCCGGTCGACAGCATCCCTCCCCTCCCGGCCGCTAGGAAGACTTTCATGCCACAAACCCAATCCGCCACAACGGGCGGCGAATCGTTTGCCGCCCTGTTCGAAGAGTCGCTCAAGCGCAGCGAGATGCGCGCCGGCGAGGTCATCACCGCCGAGGTGGTGCGCATCGACTTCAACTACGTGGTGGTCAACGCAGGCCTCAAGAGCGAGGCCTATGTTCCGATCGAAGAGTTCAAGAACGACCAGGGCGAGGTCGAGGTCGCCGTCGGCGACTACGTCTCGGTGGCCATCGACGCCATCGAAAACGGCTACGGCGACACCATCCTGTCGCGCGACAAGGCCAAGCGCCTGGCCTCGTGGCTGGCCCTGGAGACTGCGCTGGAGTCCGGTGACTTCGTCAGCGGTACCGTGTCCGGCAAGGTCAAGGGCGGTCTCACGGTGCTGGTGAACGGCATCCGCGCGTTCCTTCCCGGCTCGCTGATCGACACGCGTCCGGTCAAGGACCTGACACCGTTCGAAGGCAAGACCCTCGAGTTCAAGGTCATCAAGCTCGACCGCAAGCGCAACAACGTGGTGCTGAGCCGCCGTGCGGTCGTCGAAGCCAGCATGGGCGAAGAGCGCGCCAAGCTGCTGGAGACGCTGACCGAAGGCGCCATCGTGCATGGCGTGGTCAAGAACATCACCGAGTACGGCGCGTTCGTCGACTTGGGCGGCATCGACGGCCTGCTGCACATCACCGACATGGCGTGGCGCCGCGTGCGCCACCCGAGCGAGGTGGTGCAGGTCGGCCAGGAGCTGACGGCCAAGGTGCTGAAGTTCGATGCCGAGAAGAACCGCGTGTCGCTGGGCTTGAAGCAACTCGGCGACGATCCGTGGCTCGGCGTGTCGCGCCGCTACCCCAGCGGCACCCGCCTGTTCGGCAAGGTCACCAACATCGCCGACTACGGCGCGTTCGTCGAGATCGAGCCGGGCATCGAAGGCCTGGTGCACGTGTCGGAGATGGACTGGACCAACAAGAACGTCGCGCCGAGCAAGGTGGTGAGCCTGGGCGACGAGGTCGAGGTGATGGTGCTCGAGATCGACGAGGACAAGCGCCGCATCAGCCTGGGCATGAAGCAGTGCAAGGCCAACCCGTGGGAAGAGTTCGCGGGCAACGTCAAGCGCGGCGACAAGGTCAAGGGCCCGATCAAGTCGATCACCGACTTCGGCGTGTTCGTCGGCCTGGCGCAGGGCATCGACGGCCTGGTGCACCTGTCGGACCTGAGCTGGAACGAACCCGGCGAGACCGCGGTGCGCAACTACAAGAAGGGCCAGGAGGTCGAGGCCGTGGTGCTGGGCATCGACATCGAGCGCGAACGCATCAGCCTGGGCATCAAGCAGCTCGACCAGGATCCGTTCACCAGCTTCGTCTCGCTCAACGACCGCGGCGCCCTGGTCACCGGCAAGGTCAAGACCGTGGACCCGCGCGGCGCCGAGATCCAGCTCAGCGACGACGTCACCGGCTACCTGCGCGCCAGCGAGATCAGCCGCGACCGCGTCGAGGATGCGCGCAACGTGCTGAAGGAAGGCGACGAAGTCAACGCCATCATCGTCAACGTCGACCGCAAGGCGCGTTCGATCCAGTTGTCGATCAAGGCCAAGGACGCGGTCGATCAGCAAGAGGCGATGCAGCGGCTGGCGCAGAGCAACGAGCGTGAGACCGCCGGCACCACCAGCCTGGGCGCGCTGCTGCGTGCCAAGCTCGACAACCGCGAAAACAACAACGGCTGACGCGATCCGCCCGCGGCCGACGACGTGCAGTCGATTGGTCGCGGGCCCGCCCACGGCTCCTGCTGCCGAACCTTGACATGACCCGGTCCGATCTGGTGGCCAAACTCGCCGAGCGCTTCGCGCAGCTGACGCAGCGCGACACCGAGTTCGCCGTGAAGACGATCCTCGACGCGATGACCGACGCCCTCGCCCGCGGCCACCGCATCGAGATCCGTGGCTTCGGCAGCTTCTCGATCAACCGCCGGCCGCCGCGCGTGGGTCGCAACCCGCGCAGCGGCGAGCAGGTGACCATTCCGGAAAAGCTGGTGCCGCACTTCAAGCCCGGCAAGGCGCTGCGCGAGTCGGTCGACCAGCAGCTGCCTGCAACGACGCTGCCGGGCGAACCGTAGCAGAGACGCGCTGTTCCGCAACGCGCACCCATAGAATGCGCGGCGATGCGCATCTTCACCTGGCTCATCCGCGCCTTCATCTTCTTTGCGCTGTTCGCGTTTGCGCTCAACAACCAGCACGACGCGATCGTGCATTGGTTCTTCGGCGCACAGTGGCGCGCCCCGCTGGTGATCGTGGTGCTCGCCGCCTTCGGCGCCGGTCTGGCGCTCGGCGTGCTGGCGATGATGCCGCGTTGGTGGCGGCAGCGCCGGCTTGGCCAGCGCCAGTCGCGCACACCGCCCGCTCCGACGCCCACCGCTCCCGAGGCGACGACGCAGACGCCGTCGGACCTCGCGCTGGCCCAACCGCCGCGCGAAGGGCTCTAGCCCGCGCATGGACTTCGACCTGCAATGGCTGTTGATCGGCTTGCCGATCGCGTTCGGCTTCGGCTGGATTGCCTCGCGCATCGACATCGGCCAGTGGAAGCGTGCGCAGCGCGAGGCGCCGAAAGCGTACTTTCAAGGACTCAACCTGCTGCTGAACGAGCAGCACGACAAGGCGATCGACGCCTTCATCGAGGCGGTGCAGCGCGACCCCGACACGACCGACCTGCACTTTGCGCTCGGCAACCTGTTCCGCCGTCGCGGCGAGTTCGAGCGCGCGGTGCGCGTGCACCAGCACCTGCTGCAGCGCGCCGACCTCGGCGCCGCCGATCGCGCGCGCGCACAACATGCGTTGGCGCAGGACTATCGTCAAGGCCGGCTTGCTCGACCGCGCCGAAGAGGCGTACCGCGAACTCGAAGGCACCGACTTCGACATCGAGTCGCGCCTGGCGCGCCTGTCGCTGGCCGAACGTGCGCGCGACTGGCGCACCGCTGCCGACGTGGCCGCCAAGCTCGAGGCCAGCGGCACGGGCTCGTATGCGCAGTCGGATCGCGCATCACTGGTGCGAACTGGCGCTGCAAGCCAGCGACACCGGCGACGACGCAGCCGCCACCGACGCGCTGCGCCGTGCGCGCGACGCCGCGCCGCATGCGCCGCGGCCGTTGATCATCGCGGCTCGCCAGGCCGCGCAGAAAGGCGACTCCGCGGCCGCATTCGCCAGCTACACCGAGTTGCTGCAGCATGCGCCGGCGTTGTTCCCGCTGGTGGCCAGCGACTACGCCATCGTGGGAATCGCCAGCGGCCAGACCGAAGCCGCACGCGCGACCGTGGCACGGCGCATGCAGCAGCAGCCGAGCGTCGATTTGTTGAATGCGATGCGGCTGCTCGACGGCGCGCAGCCGGCGCTGGACGACCTGCCCCATGCCGGCGAGCGTGCGCAGGCGCTGCTGCATGCGCAGCCCACGCTGTCGGCGGCGCTGGCCGTGCTCGACACGCCGATCGATGCCAACGACGAGCAGGTCGTGCGCGATGTCCGCGAGGCGGTGGCGCGTGCCGCACGTCCGCTGCAGCGCTATCGCTGCGCGGCTTGCGGCTTCGAGGCTCCGCAGCACTTCTGGCAATGTCCGGGATGCCTGGGCTGGGACACCTTCCCCGCGCAGCGGATCGAAGAGCTCTAGCGATCGACGCCCGTTACGGCAACGGGCGCTGCTGCTCCACCAACGCCAGCACCTGCTGCAGCGACGGCACCTGGCCCTTGCCGCCAACGCTGGCCACGCCACCAGGGCCGACGATGCCGGCCAATCCGGGCTCGTGGTCGCAATAGATGCCAATGGTCGGCTTGCCCAACGCCGCCGCCAGGTGCGAGAAGCCCGTGTCGAGGCCGACGACACGCTTGGTGCCGCCCAGCAGGGCTGCCATGTCGGGCACATTGAGAAAGGGCGGCACTTCGCCCTCGCAGCCGGCGGCGATGCGCTCGGCACGCACCTGCTCCTCTTCGGTGCCCCAGATCACCAGCGGCGACAGGCCCATCGCCCTGATGCGCCTGCCGACCGCGATCCAGCGCGCCTCGGGCCAGATCTTTTCCGGTCGACTGGCACATGGGATCAATGCCGCACTCGGGCCGCCGCGCACCTTCCAGACACTCTCGCCGGCGCGGATGCCGAACACCGGCGGGTCGCCGGGTACCGGGTAGCCGAGGTGCACCGCAGCCAGTCGCCTGCAGCGCTCGATGGCATGCAACTGCAGCGAGACGGCAGCCTTGCGCACGTACAGCCACGGCGCAATCGGGTCGCGGCCGCTGGCGCTGTCGTAGCCGACCAGCGGGCCGGCGGCCTGCCGTCCCCACATCGCGCTCTTGAACAAGCCCTGCAGGTCGAGCACGCAGTCGTACGGGCGCTCGCGCAGTTGCGCCCGCAATGCGCGCATCGCGCGCCAGGTGTCGGAATCGAGCAGCTTGCGCCGCCAACGGCGCCAGTTGAGCGGCAGCACCCGGTTCACCCCGGGGTGCATGCGCACGATGCCGGCGAACGACGACTCCACCAGCCACTCGATCTCGATGTTGGGGAACGCGTGACGCAGGTCGTGCACCACAGGCAAGGCATGCACCACGTCGCCCATCGACGACGTCTTGACGATCAAGATCCGCATCGAGCGTGCTCAGCCGCGACCTTGCCGCTCCGACACCAGCGCCGGGTTGAAGCGCGGGTCGTTGTACATCTTGAACTGGCGGTAGACCTTGAAGTGCGCGCGGCCGGACTGCGCATCGGCCAGCAGTGCATCGAAGCAACCGCCGAGGTCGGCGCGTTGCTGCAGCAGTCGCTCCAGCTTGGCGCGGCTGGACACGCGGTGCGCCTCGTCGACATCGGTGCGCTCGGTCTGCGCACGCATCGCATGCACCTTGAGCGCCAGGATCGACAGGCGGTCGACCATGCTGCCCGCGGTTTCGCTGTTCAGCCGCGACCCGGGTTTCACGGTCGACACCGGCGCATCGGTGCGTGCCGATGCAGGATCGACCAGGCCCAGCGCGATCAACAGCAGTTCGTCGACCCGCTCGGTGGCATCGTTGCGCGCCTGGTTGTAGCGGTCGATCGCGCGTTTGTTGGCCGCGATCTGGTCATCGCCCACCTGGGTCCGGCGCGCCAGATCTTCTTCGGCCCACAACAGGCAGTTGAATCGGTGATTGCTCTGGATCCACAGCCACAGTCCCTCGTCGCGTGGGGTCGGCTCGCTCGCCGGCCACGCGGCCGTGCGCAGCAAGCGGTCGTGCAGCGCGGTGACCTCGGCAGCGTTGGGAAGCGCAGGCGCCATGGCGGGCCGGGTGGCAGAATGTGCAGATGCCGATTATCAGCGCCTGAGGCGATCGCATGACTCACGGCCATTGATCGTGCGCCTGCGCAACTGGGTCGGCGACGTGATCCTGGGCGTGCCGGCGCTGCAAGCTGCTGGCGTCGCACGGCTACCAATTGCAACTGGTCGGCAAAGGCTGGGCGCCAGCGCTGCTGGCCGGCGAGGGCTGGCCAACCCACGCACGCGCCGACCGCCTGCGCGCCAGCGTGTGGCGCAATTGCGTGACTCTGCGGCACGCGGCGCGCAGCGGTAGACCCTGTGCTTCGATCGCGCGCGACAACGCGATCGTGTTGCCCACCTCGTTCTCCAGTGCGCTCGAGATGCGTCTGGCCGGCTCTGCGTGCGGTGGGCTACGCGCAGGAGGCGCGCGGCTTTCTGCTCGCGCGCAGCGAACCCATCACCTACGGCGGCCATGCATTGATCAGCTACTGGGAGCTGGCCTGCCGTCTTCCTGCGCATCGAACAGCCGCCACCGCGAATCGATCGGCTGCAGACTCGCGGCGGCCGATGTCGAACAGGCCGACGCGCTGCTGCGTGCAGCACGGCATCGGCGCCGGGCTTCGTCGTGATTTGCCCGTTCGCCGGCGGTACGTTCGAGAAGCTCGACAAGACGTGGCCGCAGCTTCCCGACATTCGCTCGCGCCCTCGTGGCCAGCGGCCGACCGGTGGTCGCTTGCCCCGGGCCCGGCGAGGAAAGCGCTGTTGCGCGAGCACTACCCCGGGCGTGCGTTGCGCTCGAAGGCGTGAAGCTCGGGCGCCTACGGCGCGCTGCTGCGGCGCGCCGCGTTGCTGGTGTCCAACGACACCGGGCCCGGCCACTTGGCGGCCGCGGTCGGTGCACCGGTCATCAGCGTGCTGGGGCCGACCAAGCCCGAGCAATGGGCGCCTTGGGGCCCGACCGTCACGCATCGTGCAGCGTCCGCAGCCGCCCGAAGCCATCGTGTGGCCGACGTCGGAGCGAGGTGATGGGCGTATTCGAGACGCAACTGCGGACGGCGGCGTCGCAATGATCGCTCAAGCACCCAGGCGCATCGGCTTGAGCTTCGGCCACCTGCGCACGTTCAACGACGGCATCGGCGAATTGTCGTTGCAACTCGGGCTCGGCCTTGCACAGCGTTCCGCACAGTTGCGCGCCGAGCACGGGATCGAGTTGCACTACCACCTTCCGCAGCGGCTTCATGGGCACTTCGGGTCTCAAGTGCAATATCTGCCGACCAGCGACTTGCAGCGGCTGGTTCACGTCGGTCGGGGCCGCTTCGACCTGTGGCACTCGCTGCATCAATTCAACCCGTTCAAGGCGCCGCTGGGCACGCAGAGAATCGTCCAGACCATCCTTGACCTGAACTTCATGCATGTGGGCAATGCGCGAAAGCGACGCAAATACTTGCGCCGCATGCGTGCCCTCGCAGGACGCAGCGCCGCATTGGTCACGATCAGTCACTTCGTTGGCAGCGACCTGCGACAGCACCTAGGTAGCGCGACGCCAGTTCATGTGATCGCCTTGGCTGCCCGAGATCTGTCCGGCAGCCCCCAGCAGGCAGTGAACGACATACCGCGCCGGAGATTCCTGCTGCACGTCAGTCGTATGGCACCGACCAAGAACGTGATGGCCCTGCTCGATGTAGCCGCGGCATGGCCTGAGATGGGGCTGGTGTTGGCGGGCGCACGGAGCCCCTATTCGATGGAAGTTGTCGCCCTGGCCGAGAGGCGTGGCCTCTATAACGTGCGCGTGCTGCACGACATCAGCGACGCACAAAAGGCCTGGCTGCTCGCGCACTGTGAGGCGTTCGTCTTTCCCTCATTGACCGAGGGCTTCGGCCTTCCCCCGCTGGAGGCGATGCACTTTGGCAAGCCGGTCCTGCTGTCGCGGCTGACTTCGCTGCCGGAAGTGGGCGGCGATGCAGCGAGCTACTTCGACAGCTTCGATCCCGCGGCAATGCGTGCCACGATTGAGACGGCCATCGCGCGCCACCATCAACTCGCTTTGGCAGGCACAGCGGTGACCCACGCCCGCAGCTTCAGCTGGGCGCGTTGCACCGATCAGCATGTGGCGCTGTACCTGGGCTTGCTCGGTCCCATGACAGCTCGCCAATGAAGTCGGGGATGACGCTCGCTGCCACGCAGTCTGCGCACAGCCTGTGCCGAGCCTGCGGCGGCCGCGCCGAGGCACTATTCAACGGCCAAGTGCTCGGACGCATTGCGGTCAGCTATCACCGCTGCACTGCCTGCATGACACTGCAACTTCCGTCGCCGCATTGGCTCGACGAAGCTTACCGCCACACGCCACATCCTGACCCCGACAGCGGCCGCCTGATGCGTGCACAGATCGTGCATCGCGTGATTCGCCGCCTGCGCGCACAGCGACTGCTGGCCTCACCCCTTCGCGTGCTAGACGAAGGGGCCGGCCTGGGCCTGCTCGTCAGGCTGTTGCGCGACGAAGGCATCGAGGCATGGGGCCACGACCGGTATGCGCCGGCCGTGGTGGCCGAGGAGTTCATCGTCACACAGTGGCCCGAGGGCCATTTCGGGCTGATTTGCGCGACCGAGGTCATCGAGCACACCGAAGACCCATGCGATTTCGTCAGGGGATTGGCCGGCCGTCTGAATGAGGCCGGGGTTCTGCTGTTGACCACCGAGCTTTATCACGGGCAGCAGGTGCCCGAAGTGGGCCGCTGGCCCTATCTGGCAGCGCAGTACGGTCAGCACATCACCTTTCTCAGTGCGGCGGGTTTGCGTGCCGTGGCAACGCAAGCGGGGCTCGTCTGGTGGACCAGCCTAGAGTTTGCTGGCAGCCACTGCATACACTTGTTGGGCAATCGCACGCCGTCGCGCTGGACGCTGCGCCGCCTGGCGTGGCGTCACGCGCGCGGCGAGGCACGCTGGCGCGACGACGGCAATATCTGACAGCCTGCCCGCATACTTCAGTCACGGCCGCAGGTGACCGCGCGTCGCAGCTGGGGACCAACCACCTCCTCCGAGAAGCGCGCCCGACATGCGCTGTCGACCGCGGCACGCCGTCGATCGGCCTCAGCATCTGATAGGCCTGCCACCTCCGACAACGCCTGTGCCAGCGCCAGGGGCTGGAAGGCGTCGACGCACCAGCCGAGTCGGCCATCGTCGAGTATCTCCAGCGGTCCGCCGTGATCGGGGCCGATCAACAGCAGACCCTTGGCGGCCGCCTCAGGGAACACCATACCGAACGGTTCGTCGAGCGGCAACAGCGCGAACACGTCGCAAGCGTCGTAGACACGGCGCAACGTACTGTCCGGCAGGTAGCCGTGGAAAGTAAAGGTGCCCGCCGGTAGGAGTTGTGCGGCCAGTTCCTGCAGCGACTCTCGAGCCGGTCCTTCGCCCACCACATGCAGATGCGCGCCCGGGCAGGTAGGCTGGAATGCGGCGAAGCCACGGATCACGGTGTCGATATTCTTTACGAGCTCAAGGCGGCTGTGCACCAGCACGCCCAGGCGCTGCCGGTCCAAACCGGTTCGCGAGCGCCCGCCTGCGGGGAAACGCACGATCGGATAAATGGCTTCCTCGGCGCAACGTCCGTAGATGCGACGCGCGTTGTTGCGCGAGAACTGGCTGATCGCGTAGACATGATCCAGCCGGCCCACCTGCTCGATGTCGAACGCACACAGCGCCGCCAGGCGCCTGCTGCGATCGGCGCGTGCCAGTTGACTGCGCCATAAGCCGGTGCTCGCGTCGAGCGCCTGCGTTCCTGCCCTTTCCGCACGCGCACTCAGCACGGGGCTGGCCTCGCGCACGTACAGTCCGCGCGGCGGCTCGTTGCACTGCCAGACCTTGCGCACCAGCAAGGTCGATGCGCCAAGCATCGCGCTGCACGGAAAGTTGAACGCCAGCACAGCCTCGACGCCTCCCAACAGTCGCATGGCGCGTGCACCCCGACGCTGCACCTTGGCGAGCCGGGGCCTCCAGGCCAAGCCGTCGGTCCAGCGCTTGTGCTGGGCCACACGCACTTCGATCCCCTTAATGCGTTCGGCCCACAATGATTCGTCGTACGCGAAAGTCACGAAGCAGACATCGTCGCCGCCGGCTTCACGCAGATACTGTGCCTGTGCCACGCACAACAGTTCTGCGCCACCGGGCTTGCCCAATGCCGGGTGAAAAAAGCCTATACGCATCCAGTGCCTCCCCGTGAACGCCTTATCCTATCAACGCCGTCCGCGCACGGGGCGTAGCGGGTTGGGTCGAAGAAGGCGGGAACTGCGTGAAGGTCTTGGTTGTCGGGGCGTCGGGTTTCATCGGTCGCGCACTGGTCGATCGACTGGTGGCCGAGGGCTGCACGGTCGATGCCTGGGATCGCCGCGGTGGACATGCTCTTCCGCAAGTGCGGCGACTCGCGGTCGACCTGCTGGCCGATGCGCCACTGCCAGCGCCTGAAGGTTCGCCGTGGCAGGCCGCCTTCCACCTTGCAGCCCACGCACTGCCCGGCGCCGTGTGGACTCGAGGCCTCGTGATCGAGAACCTCGCAATGACCGCGCGTGTGCTCGAACACTTGGCCACGCACGCACCGGGCTGCTTGACCGTCGTGGCCTCAAGTGGACACGTCTACGCCCCGAGCGACGCTCCGCTGACTGAAGAGTCGCCGACCGGCCCGCTGCGTCCGTAAGGGTTATCGAAGCAGTTGTGCGAGAACTGGACGTTGTCACTGCGCACGCGTTTGCGCGTACAGATCGTGCGCGCGTTCAACCAGATCGGCCCAGGCATGGCGGCTGGGTTGCTGATCCCCGATGTGCTGGAGCGTATGGCGAAGCACGACGACGGCCCATTGATCATGAACGGGCGCGACGACTGGAAAGACTTTCTCGACTGGCGCGACGCAATGGATGCCTACTGGCGTCTGCTGCGCATCGACGCTCCCAGCGGCAGCGTATGGAACCTTTGTTCGGGCCGGCGCACTCGGGTATCCTCACTCGTCCGCAACATCCTTGACGAACAGAAAGTCGAACGCGACATCCGCTTCACCGACCCGGCAGTCGAGACGCTCGTCGGCGATCCGAGCAAGCTCATGCGCGCCACCGGTTGGGCACCCAGGCACACATTGCAAGACACCGTGCGCGCTCTCTTCGCCCAAACCACCCACCGCCACACCATGACCAAGACCGCACTGATCACCGGCATCACCGGGCAGGACGGCAGCTACCTCGCCGAGCTGCTGCTGGCCAAGGGCTACCAGGTCCACGGCATCGTGCGCCGCGCCAGCTCGTTCAACACCGACCGCATCGACCACCTACACGTCGGACCCGCACACCCGAACCCCGATTTTCATCTCCACTACGGCGATCTGTCGGATGCCGGTGCGTTGCGCAACGTGCTCGATCGTGCAACCCGACGAGGTGTACAACCTCGGGGCGCAGAGCCACGTGCGCGTCAGCTTCGATCAGCCCGAATACACCGTCGATGTGACGGCGGTGGCAGTGATCCGCCTGCTCGAGGCGATCCGCGGCTACATGAAGCACGGCCACAAGCAGGTGCGCTTCTACCAGGCCAGCAGCTCCGAGATGTACGGCAGCGCCAAGCCGCGACAGCACGAGAGGCACGCCGTTCCATCCGCGCAGCCCGTACGCCTGCGCCAAGGTCTATGCGCACTGCAGGTGGTAACTACCGCGAGAGCTACGGCATGTTCGCCTGCAACGGCATCCTCTTCAACCACGAGAGCCCCGCCGCGGCGAAACCTTCGTCACCCGCAAGATCACGCGCGCGGCCACGCGCATCAAGCTGGGGCTGCAGGACAAGCTGTACCTCGGCAACCTCGACGCCGGCGCGACTGGGGCTTCGCCGGCGACTACGTCGAGGCGATGTGGCGGATGCTGCAGCAGGACAAGCCCGACGACTACGTCATGGCGACCGGCGAGACGATCACCGTCCGCGAATTCCTCGACTCACGTTCGGCCAGCTCGAGCTCGACTGGCAAGACCACGTCGAGATCGATCCGCGCTACTTCCGCCCGGCCGAGGTGGACCACCTCGAGGGTGACAGCGCAAAGTGCCGCCGCATCCTCGGCTGGGAGCCGAAGACCGATATTCGCGCGCTGGCGCGCATGATGGTCGATGCCGACTTGAGGCTGGCTGAACGCGAGCGGGTATTGCGCGATGCCGGCCACGAGGAGGTCCCGCGCACCGGCTATCGCTAAGGTCCGCGAGAACACCCATCGACGCAGCCGCGATGAATGTAGCGCCCAAGGTTGCTCCCCGACAGGTTGCAATCTGTTCGATCGTGCGCGACGGCATGGTTTACCTGCCGGCGTACCGGCGCCAGCTCGAATCGCTCGAGTTGCGCCCGGGCCTTGACTGGCGTCTCTACATCATCGAGGGCGACAGCCGCGACGCGACGCATGCCTTCCTGCAGCGCTGGGCGTCGGAAGATGCTCGCATCACGATCGAGCAGGAGCACGCTGGTGAGAGCACGGAAGTGCAAGATCGCGCCGCACGCTGGGCACGGGTGGCCAATGCGTGCCTTGATCTAACGTCGCGCGGTGGCGCGCACACGCACGTGCTATGGCTGGAGGCGGACCTGTGCTTTCCGCCCGAACTGCTCGGCCGCCTGCTGGCCCACGACGTGGATGTGGTGGCGCCGATCATCTTTCTCGGTGGCCTGTTCTACGACACCTGGGGCTTCCGCGATCTGGCCGGCATATCGTGGCAAAACATGCCGCCGTTCCACCCGAACTACCAACCCATGAGTTTGATGGAGATGGGCAGCGTTGGCAGTTGTGTGCTGTTCCGCCGTGCCCTGCTTGATGCCGGGGTGCGCATGAAGGGCCGGTACGAAGACGGCCTGCTGGTCGGTATGTGCCACGACGCCCGTGCGCTCGGCTACAAGGTCTACGCCGATACCGGGACGGCCATCCTGCATCCGGTCGATCGCTGGGAGGAACAGATGTGGCAACCGTCCGCGCTGCGCCTGATCGATCGCCGCGGCCACGAAGAGACATTGTTGCCGGACGACGCGCGCGCAATGGGCCTGGCGATGAACCTGCCTTTGCTCGACCCTCAGGCGCTGCTGCGCGCACAGTCCCCGCTGTGGCGCCATTTGTTTGTGCGGCTCGACACTGACTGCATGGTCGTCGCTGCCACGGCGCGTGTCACACCCGCGAAGCGATACGAACTGGTGGTGCGCGCCCACGAGCCACGTGCACCTCTGCGCCTGAGTGTGGTGCGCCGCACCTTGCAGCGGATGCTGTTGAAGCATTGCCTCTGGGGACGCGAGCCAGCACGCTCACTGACCCCGCTCAGGCGGGCACTGCAGCGACTGTTCCGCTGCACGATGACCATTTCAATACAGCCGCAGCCATGACCACAGCGTTCATTCCCGTGGCGCAACCCGATCTCTCTGGCAACGAGCGGCAATACGTCGACCAGGCGATCAGCGAGGGTTGGATCAGCAGCCATGGCCGATTCCTTCAGCGCTTCGAGGCAGATTTTGCCGCCTTCAGCCAGAGCAAGCACGCGATCGCTTGTGCCAATGGCACAGTGGCGATCCATCTGCTGCTGGTCGCTATGGGCATCGGCGCTGGTGATGAAGTCATTGTACCGAGCCTCACCTATGTGGCCAGTGCAAATGGCGTCACCTACACCGGCGCGCGCCCGATCCTGGTCGACAGCGAGACCACGCACTGGAACATCGACCCGCAAGCGGTGGAGCGTGCCATCACGCCGCGCACCAAGGCGATAATGGCGGTGCATCTGTACGGCCATCCCGCCGACATGCGCGCGCTGACCGCGATCGCGCGGCGCCACCGCATTGCGCTGATCGAAGACGCGGCGGAAGCGCACGGCGCCGAGGTCGAAGGCCGCCGCGTCGGCAGCCTCGGTTTAGCGGCCACCTTCAGCTTCTTCGGCAACAAGATCGTAACCACGGGCGAAGGCGGCATGGTGACCACCGACGACGATGCGCTGGCGGCCCGGCTGCGCCAACTGCGCGGCCAGGGTATGGACCCGCAGCGTCGCTACTGGTTTCCGATCGTCGGCTACAACTACCGCATGACCAACCTCGCCGCGGCGATCGGCTGCGCGCAGCTTGAACGTGCCGATCAGTTGTTGGCCAGTCGTGCAGCGCTAGCGCGCGACTACGAGTCGCGCCTCGCGCCGCTGGCGCGACGAAACGGCTATCAACTGCCCTCACAAGCGCGTTGGGCGCGTCACGTGCACTGGTTGTACTGCCTGCGAGTGCCCGCGGCACAGCGCGACCCGTTGATGGCCCATCTGGCCTTGCAGGGCATCGAGACACGGCCGTTTTTTCCGCCGATGCACCGGCTGCCGATCTACGAGGACCCGACCTTCCGGCAGAACCGCGCGCTACCGGGTGCCGAATTGCTGGGCGCGAGTGGCATCAATCTGCCAACCTGGCGCGGCCTGACCTCTGCTGACATTGGCCGAATCGCCGAGCAGATCTTCGCTTTCGTGGATGCGGCGCGGTGAAATCACTGTGGATCGTCGGCGGGGCGGGAGCGGCGCTGGAGGCCTGGGCCGTGCACGCAGCGCTATCCACGCGCGGTGAGGCGCCGCCCCTTGCAGGTTTCGTCACTCTCGAGCCACGCCCCGAATTCGATCCACGGGAACAAGAAGTGGTGCTGGAAACCGAGTTCGCCACGCGCACAAACCCAGCATCCAGCATCGTGGTGCTGGCTCTTGGCAGCCCAGTCGCCCGAAGCCGTGCTGCGCGCAACTACGCGGCGATGGGCTTTTCATTCGGCACGTTGGTGCACCCGAGCACACTCATCGGCCCACGCGTGACAATCGGGGCCGGTTCGATCGTAATGGCCGCGACAGTGCTGGAGACCGACGTGCAACTGGGTGAGCACTGCATGGTTAACGTCTCGTGCAGCGTCGCGCACGAGTGCCGTGTCGGATCGTTCACCAGCCTCGGACCCGGCGTGCATCTGGCCGGCCGTGTCACGATCGGCGACCTGTGCGACCTTGGCGTTGGCGCCGTCGTGCGGCCCGACATCACCTTGGGCGATCGCATCGTGGTTGGCGCTGGCGCAGCTGTGGTCGCCGATCATCCCGGGCCCGCCACCTTGGCCGGCGTGCCTGCACGTGCATTGCGCACGAGCGCGATTTGAACGAGGCGCGATCGGTTGAGTCGTCATGACCATGCCAAAGCATTGATTTCGAGCAGCGAGGCGCTCGAACAGCACACCGGCCTGAGCTCCCGTCGCGCAGCGCTGCTCGGCGCATGGTCGCTGGCATGGGCGCTTGCGGCCGGTGTCGCGCAGCCGTTGGCGGGCGCCGCGCAGCCGCTGGACATCAACACCGCCAGCCTGGCTCAGATCGAGGCGCTCAGTGGAGTCGGCACCGCGCTGGCCGCGCGGGTGATCGAGGAACGTGCCAAGCGGCCGTTTGCCGACTGGCCGGATGCACAGAAGCGCGTGAAGGGCCTCGGACCGAAGCTCGCCGCGCAGTTGTCCGAGCAAGGCCTGACGGTCAACGGCGCGGCCTACGGGCCGGCGCAGCGCTGAAGGCTCAGTGCAGCGTGGCCTTGAGCTCCCCCACGGCGGGCACCGTGGGCCTCTGCGCACCCCACTTGAAAAACGCCAGCACCTCGTCGCGCCGCGCCCACGCATCGGCCTCGCCGAGCGCCATCAGTGCACGCGTGTACGGCGCCTCGAACAGCAGGTAGCTGGCCAGCGCCGCGCCGCGTGCGTCGCGGCCCTTGCCGCTGACACCCATGCCACGCAGCATCGCGCGCACCGGCCCCGGCAGCGTGTCCTGGTGCTCGGCGGCCAGGTCGTCCAGGCGCTGACTGGGCGCGATCACCAGCACGTCGATCGGCCGCAACGCGGTCTGCGCACGCGCCGCTTCGGGCAGCAGCGACAGCGTGTGGTTGATGCGCCGCATGCGCTCGACATCGACCGCCAGTGCATCGAGGAAGATGTTCGACAGCGCATGTCCCGCGATCTGCGCCAGGCTCGGATACGACGCGTTGTTCTCCACGCGCCGCCCCGGCGGCTCGTGCATGCGGCCGGCGCCGATCACCAGCAACTTCTGCGACCCGAGGTGCACCGCCGGTGAGATCGGCGCGGTCTGCCGCATCGAGCCGTCGCCAAACCATTCGTTCACGCCATCCAGTTCGATCGACGAGGCGGGAAACACGAACGGGATCGCCGACGACGCCAGCAGGTGCGAGTGGTTGATGCGCCCCGGCACTGCGATGCGCTGCGAGCGCAACCACGGCTCGATCGATGATGCGGCGTCGTAGAACGTGACGTGCTGCCCCGAGCGTGTAGCTGGAGGCGCTCACCGCCAGGCCGTGCAGGTGGTGTGCACGCAGCATCAGGCGCAGCCGCGGCAGCGGCACCATGCGTTTGAGCAACTCGGCCAGCGGCTCGTTGTCGAGCAGCGAACGCGGTCGGGCGCGGCGCCAGCGCGCGATGACCCAGCCGATCGACAGCATGGTCAGCCATTGCGCCCCGCTGCGAATCACACCGAGCGAGTCGGCGCGGTACACCTGCTCGGCATGGAAGTCGCGCCACACCTGCGTCACCCGCTCGACCGCCGCTTCGAAGTCGTCGGCGCCACACGCCAGCGCAGCGGCATTGATCGCACCGGCCGACGTGCCGACGATCACGCCGAACGGGTTGCGCGTGAGGTCGGCGCCGCACTCGCGACGCATGCGCGTGAGCGCCCGCAGCACGCCCACCTGGTAGGCCGCGCGTGCGCCGCCTCCGGTGAGAACCAGGCCCGTCAGCGGGGTTTCATACATGGCCGGCTACTGTAGCCAAGGCCACGCGGCCACAGCGGCGCGTCAGGCTTGCGGCGAGTCAATCGTCACGGCTTGCCGTGACCTTTGCCGTGCCCTTTGCCATGCTTGCCATGGCCCTGGCCACCATGCGAATTCGACGCGACCATCACATGGTCGTTGTACCAGTCGTGCCGCACGAAGTAGACCGGTGCACCGCAGGCGTTGTAGTCGTGGCAGTGTTTGTTCCAATGCTTGCGGTGGCCCTGCGGCACCCACAAGTAGACCGGCTGCACCGGCTGGGCCACCACCACGGTGGGTCGCGTCACCACCACCGGCTGCGCGACGATCACCTGCGGCTGCGGAAAGCGGCCGATGTCGATGCGGCCGTAGACGCCGGGTTGGCTCACTTGCACCGACACGCCGACGTCGGTGGCGCCGGCAGCGGCCGGCGGCAGCCCCAGCAGCGAAGCGCACAGGACACGGGTCACGACATTCATGGGTACATCCTCTCGGTCGAAATGGGCGAACGCGCCAGACTAACGCGAGCCGAGGCAACCGCGGCGACAGCAGCCTCGCGCGTTTACGGTCGATTACAACCAGCTCGAGAACGGCGTCCACTCGTGCACGGTCGATGCCGCGCCGGTGGTGCGTGCGGGGCCAGCCCGCGGCTACTCGTAGACGATCGCAGCGTCGCCGCGATGCGCCACCGCCTTCCAGCGCAACAGCGCATCGTCGCTGGGCCAGAAGCGGCCCTCTTCGCCGAGGTCGAGTTCGGCGCGCGCCTCGCTGCGCTCGATGCACAAGCGCACCGGCAGTCCGAGCGTCGTGCTGCCCTGCTCGGTGGCCACGCGGCGCACCGGCCATTGGCGCAACAGTTCCTGCAGCGGCGGCACCTGGCCGTTCACGCTCACCGACAGGTAGCGGCCGAAGCGCGCACGGGCTGCAGCCAGATCCCACACCTGCTGCACGTTGAGCCGCAGGCCGCCCGAGAACCGATCGGGCTGCGCGCGGCCCTGCACCACCAGCAGTTCGTCTTCGCGCAGCAGGTCGCGCGTGGTCTCGAGCAGTTCTTCGTTGACCACCGCCTCGATGCGCTCGCTCATGTCGTCGAGCTTGAAGATCGCCACCCGCCCCCGCTGGCTGTTCACCATCCGCAGGTCGCTCACCACGCCCGCCAGCAACACCGGCTCGCGCGAATCGACCAGATCGGCGATGCGGCGCTTGGCGATGCTGCGCACCTCGGCGGCGTACTGCTCGAACAGGTGACCCGAGTAGTAGAAGCCGAGCGCCGCCTTCTCGAACGACAGCCGCTGCCGGATGTCGAACGGTTCCGCCGCCACCAGGGCCGGCTCGTGGGTCGACGCCGCATGCGAGTCGCCGAAGTCGAACAGGCCGCTTTGCGACTGGTTGACCTCCTGCGTGTCGGCCCAGTCGAATGCCAGGCCGATGCTGGCCAGCGCCGGCGCACGCTCCGGATGCAATGCATCGAACGCGCCGGCCTTGACCAGGGCCTCGACCGCGCGCTTGTTGACCCGCTGCCGATCGACGCGCGCGCAAAAGTCGAACAGGCTGCGGAAGGCGCCGCCCTCTTCGCGCGCCGCGACGATGGCTTCGATCGCGCCCTGGCCGGTGCCCTTCACCGCGCCCAGCCCGTAGCGCACGCGCTTGGCATCGATCGGCTCGAAGCGGTGGGTGCCGCGGTTCACGTTGGGCGGATCGAACTCGACATCGAACTGCTTGGCGTCGTCGATCAGCACCTTCAGCTTGTCGGTGTTGTCGATTTCCACGCTCATGTTCGAGGCGTAGAACTCGGCCGGGAAATGCACCTTCAGCCAGCCGGTGTGATACGCCAGCAGCGCATACGCGGCGGCATGGCTCTTGTTGAAGCCATAGCCGGCGAACTTCTCCATCAGGTCGAAGATCTCGTCGGCCTTGTCGGCGTCGATCGATTGGGCGGCGCAGCCGGCGCGAAACTTCTCGCGGTGCTTGGCCATCTCCTCGGGCTTCTTCTTGCCCATCGCCCGGCGCAGCATGTCGGCTTCGCCGAGCGAGTAGCCGGCCAGAAGCTGGGCGACCTGCATCACCTGCTCCTGGTAGACCATGATCCCGTAGGTCTCGCCGAGCACCTGCTCCAGCAGCCGATGCGGATACTCCACCGGCTCGCGGCCGTGCTTGCGCGCGCAGAAACTCGGGATGTTGTCCATCGGCCCGGGTCGGAACATCGCGTTCAGACGCGATCAGGTCCTCGAGCCGGTTGGGCTTGGCGTCGCGCAACATGCCCTGCATGCCGCGCGATTCAAACTGGAACACCGCTTCGGTCTGCCCCTGCGCAAACAGCCGGTACACCGCCGGATCGTCGAGCGCGATGCGTTCGAACGAGAAGTCGGCGTGCTTCGGATGGCGCGCGACGATGAAATCCTTCGCCTGCTCGAGGATCGTCAGCGTTGCGAGGCCGAGGAAGTCGAACTTCACCAGGCCGATGGCCTCGACGTCGTCCTTGTCGTACTGGCTCACCGCCGATGTCGCTGCCGGGCTGCTGGTACAGCGGGCAGAAGTCGGTGATGCGGCCCGGTGCGATCAGCACGCCGCCGGCATGCATGCCGATGTTGCGCACCAGGCCCTCGACCTGCGTGGCCAGCGCCAGCAGCTCGGCCACTTCTTCTTCGGCGGCCTCGCGCTGGTTGATCTCGGGCGCTTCCTTGCGCGCGTAGATCAAGCCGGGGTCGGGCTTCTCGGGCACCTTGGCCAAGGTCACCGTCTTGCCGGGCGGCGCCGGGATCAGCTTGGCGATCGAATCGACATGGCCGTAGCCCATGCCGAGCACGCGGCCGACGTCGCGCAGCGCGGCCTTGGCGGCCATCGTGCCGAAGGTGGCGATCTGGCTCACCGCGTCGCGGCCGTAGCGCTGCTTCACGTAGTCGATCACGCGCTCGCGGTTGGCCTGGCAGAAGTCGATGTCGAAGTCCGGCATCGACACACGCTCGGGATTCAGGAACCGTTCGAACAGCAGCTGGTAGTGCAGCGGGTCGAGGTCGGTGATGCCCAGCGCATAGGCCACCAGCGAGCCGGCACCGGAGCCGCGCCCGGGGCCCACCGGGCAGCCGTTGTTGCGCGCCCAGTTGATGAAGTCGGCGACGATCAGGAAGTAGCCCGAGAACCCCATCTTGCGGATGGTGGTGATCTCGTATTCCAGGCGCTCGACGTAGCGCGCGCGCTGCTTGTCGCGCGCCACCTCCTGCGGATACAGCGCCAGCAGCCGGCGCTCGAGGCCCTGGTGGCTGAGCCGGTGGAAGTACTCGTCGAGGGGTGAGCCGTCCGGCGTCGGGAAGTCGGGCAACTTGGCGACGCCCAGCGTGAGCTGCAGGTTGCAGCGCTGCGCGATGCGCTCTGTGTTGGCGATGGCGGCAGGCACATCGGCGAACAGCGCCTGCATCTGCGCCTGCGTCTTGAAGTACTGCTCGCGCGTGAAGCGCTTGATGCGACGCGGGTTGGCCAGCGTCTCGCCTTCGGCCACGCACACGCGCGCCTCATGCGCATCGAACTCCTCGGGTGTGGCGAACTGCACCGGATGCGTGGCCACCACCGGCAGCTTCAGCTCGGCAGCGAGCGCCACCGCGAGCCGCACATGCGCTTCGTTCGTCGGCAGGCCGGCACGTTGCAGCTCGATGTAGAAGCGCCCCTGGAAGATGGCCGCCAGCCGCTGCGCCAGCGCCGCCGCGCGTTCGCGATCGCCGGCGAGCAGGGCCGCACCGACCGCGCCGCTGTCGGCGCCCGACAGCGCGATCAGGCCTTCGTGGCACTCGGCCAGCCACTCCCACTTGACCCACGCCTGCGCGCGCTGCACGTTGAGCGTCCAGGCGCGCGACAACAACTGGCACAGGTTCAAGTAGCCCTTGGCGCCGCACACCAGCAACAGCAGGCGCGTGGCCTGCTTGTCGGCGCCGTTCACCGGCTCGAGCCACAGGTCCACGCCGATCAGCGGCTTCACGCCTTCGCCGCGGCACGCGCGATAGAACTTGACCGCGCCGAACAGGTTGCCGAGGTCGGTGATCGCCAACGCCACCTGGCCGTCGGCGCGCGCGGCCTGCACCGCATCGTCCACGCGCAGCGTTCCGTCGACCACCGAATACTCGGTGTGCGTGCGCAGATGAACGAATGCCATTTGCGAGATTGTAGGGAGCATGCCCCGCCACAACGGGTGCGTCGCAACTCCTACAATGCGCCGATGACCGCGCCGCGAAACCGACTCGCGCGCCTGTAACGCGCACGCACCACGCGATGGGCCGTTGGCTGCCGCGGGTCGTGGGGCTGCTGTTGATGGCCAGCGCGCTGGCGCTCGCGCTGTCTCGCGCTCCGGACCGAAGTGTGCAATCGCTGGTGGCGCGTTGGGCGCCACCACCGTCGCAGTTCATCGACCTGCACGGCCAGCTGGTGCACCTGCGCGACGAAGGGCCGCGAGACGCAGTGCCGCTGGTGCTGGTGCACGGCACGTCGGCCAGTCTGCACACCTGGGATGGCTGGAGTGCGGCACTGCGTGCACAACACCGCGTGATCACCTTCGACCTGCCGGGTTTCGGCCTGACGGGCCCCTTCTCCGGACGATACGCCGACAGGGGCTACGGCGGCGAGGAACTCGCGCGTTTCGTGCTCGAACTGCTCGACGAACTGAAGGTCGATCGCTTTGCGATCGGTGGCAACTCGCTGGGCGGCGAGGTGGCCTGGCGCGTGGCGTCGCTTGCGCCGCAACGGGTGCAGCGCTTGGTGCTCGTCGATGCGGCCGGCTACGAGCTGCGCAGCGAGTCGCTGCCGATCGGCTTTCGCGTCGCCAGCCTGCCTGGCGTCAACCGAGTCTTCGAATGGCTGTTGCCGCGCGGCATGGTCGAGGCGAGCGTGCGCGAGGTGTACGGCGATCCGTCGCGCGTGACGCCGGCGCTGATCGACCGCTACTTCGAGATCACGCTGCGCGAAGGCAACCGGCGCGCGCTGGTGCAGCGTTTCCAGGCGCAGGCGATCGATCTGCAGTCGGTGCCGGCCCACGTGGCGCGCCTGCGCGCGTTGCAGGTGCCCACGCTGCTGATCTGGGGTGCACGCGACCGCTTGATTCCACCGGCACTGGGCGAGCGCTTCAAGACCGACATCGCCGGCAGCCGCCTCGTCGTGCTCGACGGCCTCGGCCACGTGCCGCAAGAAGAGGACGCCGCCGCGTCGGTGGCGCCGGTCAAGGCCTTTCTCGGCAGCGCGCCTTGAGGTGCAGCGGCGTCACTGCCCCTGGCGCAGCATGCGCAACACCTCGGAGTGGAACTCGCGTCGGTACAGCACGAACACCACCAATGCAGTCGCCGCCATGAAGGCAAACGGCGAAACGAACCATGCCACCAGCGCAAACGCGAAGTAGTAGGCGCGCAAGCCGTCGTTGAAGGTCTCCGCCGCCAGACCGAGCACGCGGCCGGCGCGGTCGGCAAACTCCGTGCGCCGCTTGTCGTCGTCGCCCAGCACCTTGTGCTCGGGTGTCGCACCGACCAGGATGGCGCCGAACGTGTACTGGCGCAGGCTCCAGGTGAAGCGGAAGAACGCGAACACGAACACGCCGGTCAGCAGCGCCAGCTTCAGGTCGAAGATCAGCGTGGTCGTGCGCGCGGCAAACGGAATCTCCTTGACGAACTCGCTGGCCTTGTCGGTGGTGCCGAGTATGGCCAGCAGGCCGCCGATGATCAGGATCGTGGTCGACGCGAAGAACGATGGGCTGACCGACAGCGTCTGGATCACGGCGGCATCGACGATGCGGTTCTCGCGCTGGGTCGACTGCAGCATCCACTGGTGGCGCCAGCGGTTGGTGCTGCCCAGCACCGACGGTTGCACCGCGGCGCGGCGTTTGGCGAACATCGCATAGCCGACCCAGGCGGCGAAGAACGCCACCACCGCCAGCCAGTCGACCAGCGGCAGCAGCGTGAGCACGCGCGTCATGCCATCCATGCCCGCACTGTAGCGGGCGTGGGGCCGCCGTCGCGCGGCCCTAGGGCGCGAGGTCGAACACCAGCACCTCGGCGCCATCGCCGCGCGACAACGACACGCGCGATTCGCCACTCAGCAGCGCGGCATCGCCCGCGCCGAGCCGCTGGCCGTTCACGTCGAGCGCGCCGCGCGCCAGGTGCACGTAGGCCAGCCGGCCGGGTTCGAGCGCGACCTCGGCCTTCTCGTTGCCGTCGAACAAGCCAGCGTGCAGGCGCGCATCGGCATGCAGCGTGACCGAACCCTCGCGCCCATCGGGCGAGGCGACCAGGCGCAGCCGGCCGCGCTTGTCGGCCGCGGTGAATGCCTTCTGTTCATAGCCCGGATCGATGCCGCGCTCCGACGGCAGGATCCAGATCTGCAGGAAGTGCGTGGTGGCGTCGCGCGCGGCGTTGAACTCGCTGTGCATCACGCCGCGCCCGGCGCTCATGCGCTGCACGTCGCCCGGTACGATGGTGGCGCCGTTGCCGATGTTGTCGCGGTGGGCCAACGCACCCTCGAGCACATAACTCACGATCTCCATGTCGCGGTGGCCGTGCGTGCCGAAGCCGGTGCCCGGTGCGATGCGATCCTCGTTGATCACGCGCAGATTGCCGAAGCCCATGTGCGCGGGATCGTGGTAGTCCGCAAACGAGAAGCTGTGCTGGCTCTTCAGCCAGCCATGGTCGGCATGACCCCGATCGGCGGATTTGCGCAAGGTGATCATCGAGCACTCCCCTTCAATTGGATGTCCAGACTGTAGAAGCCGTTACCGGCGGTTCTCTGCATGCGGTTCGGAGCCGGCATTCAAATATGATGAAGCCTTCAAACGGCCGCTGGTGTGCACCTCTCGATAGGCACACGGCGCTAGGCGGGCTTTGAGCACCGCGCCATACGGTTGGATGTCTGTCGGAGGGGGGGCGCGGTAGCGCCTCAAGCGTGCATCGATGAGCTTCGCGCGGCGTGATGCGTTGACCCCCGAGGCGCTCGGCATGATCGACACGATCGCACGCACCGGCAGCTTTGCCGCCGCGGCGCGCGAGATGGGCAAGGTGCCCTCCGCCCTCACCTACAACGTGCGCCAGCTCGAAGAGGCGCTCGACGTGCTGCTGTTCGACCGCAGCTCGCGCCAGGCCAAGCTCACCGCGGCCGGCGACGAGCTGCTCGAGCACGGAAGGCGCGTGCTCGGCGAGGTCGACTCGCTGGCCAACCGCGTGCGCCGCGTGGCCACCGGCTGGGAAGCCAGCCTGACGATCGCCGCCGATGGCATCGTGTCGCGCCTCACGCTGTTCGAGCTGATCGAGAGCTTCTACTCGCATTGCCCGAAGGAGGGCGGCGGCACGCAGCTGCGCCTGCGCACCGAGGTGCTCACCGGCGTGTGGGAGGCGCTGGTCACCGGCCAGGCCGATCTCGCGATCGGTCTCACAGGTGACAGCGTGCACGACAAGAACATCGAGACGCGGCCGCTCGGCGAGGTGGCGTTCGTCTTCGTCGTTGCACCGCACCATCCGTTGGCCGCGCTCGACGAGCCGCTGGCCGACGACGAGATCCAGCGACACCGCGCCATCGCCGTCGCCGATTCCGCGCAGCGCCTGGCGCCGGCCACCTACAACCTGCTGAGCGGCCAGGACGTGCTCACGGTGGCGTCGATGCAAGCCAAGATCGAGGCCCAGCTGCGCTGCCTGGGCTGCGGCTACCTGCCCGAGCCCTTGGTGCGCACGCACATCCGCAACGGACTGCTGGTGGCCAAGCGCGTTCGCCGCGGCTCGCCGCGCGCGCGCATGGGCTACGCATGGCGTGCCGACGCGATCGGCAAACCGCGCAAGCCGCCGCAAGGCCTCGCGCTGCAGTGGTGGCTCAAGCAGCTCGACAGTGCCACCACGCGCCAGGCGCTGCTCGAACGACACCTCGGCCTGCCGGCGGACGTGGACTGAGATGACGCCCCCACGCTCGCTTCGCTCACTGCCCCACGGGCTACCGACGGGCCCCTTCCTGGCCTGTGGGGCGCGTCAGCGCCTTCGGGCGGCCGGGCGGCGCTGACATGACCAACTACGTCGGTCGCTTCGCCCCCACGCCGTCGGGCCCGCTGCATGACGGCTCGCTGGTGGCCGCGCTGGCGAGCTGGCTCGACGCGCGTGCGCACGGCGGGCGCTGGCTGGTGCGCATCGAAGACCTCGACACGCCACGCAACGAACTCGGCGCCGAGCAGATCATCCTCGGCCAGCTCGCGATCTGCGGCCTGGTCGGCGACGACGAGCCGCTGGTGCAATCCACGCGCCTTGCGGCCTATGAAGAGGCACTGCTGCAGATCGCCGAGGCTGGCCAGGTCTACCCGTGCGGCTGCAGCCGGCGCGAAGTCGAGCAGGTGCTCATCACGCTGGGCTTCCTGCAGGAACGCGACGACGAGCGTGTGTATCCGGGCACCTGCCGCACCGGGCTCGGCGGCAAGCCGGCGCGTGCGATGCGGGTGCTGACCGTGCTCGGCAGCGAAGACATCACCATCCGCTGGATCGACCGTCGCCTGGGCCGCCAACGCCAGAACCTGACGCGCGAGGTCGGCGACTTCGTCGTCAAGCGCGCCGATGGCATCTTCGCCTACCAGCTCTCGGTGGTGATCGACGATGCGTTCCAGGGCATCACGCACATCGTGCGCGGCGAAGACCTGGCCGACAACACGGCGCGCCAGATCCATCTGCAGCGCCTGATGGGGCTGCCCGAGCCGTCGTACCTGCACACGCCGCTGGTGATGGGCATCGACGGGCACAAGCTGTCCAAGCAGAACGGCGCCACGGCCCTCGACGTGAGCGACCCGGTCGCGGCGTTGCAGAAGGCCGCGGCCGTGCTGCAGTTGCCGCGCATCGAGGCGCTGTCGGTGTCGGAGTGGCTGACGGCCGCCACCCGCGCCTGGGCGACACGCTGGGTCGTCTGAAGGCCGCAGCCGCCGCTGCTACACTGCGCGCCCGGTCGGCAGTCCACCGAGGCGTTGCCGCATGGCCCTCACGGGCCGTGAGCTGAACCTGCCCTCGACCCGCAGCGCTTGAAGCGAAGTCGAACCCACGCACGCGGTCCCCGCGGCAAGCCGGCAACCCCCGCCGACCCCTCGCCCGGGTCGCCCGCATCGCGTGCGCTGCTGGAGGCTTCGATGACCCGATCCGTCATCCCCGTCACCGTGCCCGATCTGTCGGGCTTCGCGCGGGCGCTGCGGCGCTCGCTGGCCGATCACCTGGCCGAACACGCGGCGTTGCCGACGCATCAGGCGCTGCTGAACCACATCGCGCGCGCCGTGGGCCACCGCAACCTGCAGGCCTTGCAAGCACAAGCACCAAAAGCCGTGCGCACCCGCGCGGCTGCCGCGCCCGCCGCGCTCAGCGCGGCGGCACTCAAGGCCCTGGGCTCGTTCGACGAGCTGGGCCGCATGAGCCGCTGGCCGGTGAAATACTCGGTGCAGCGACTGGCGATGTGGGTGCTGTGGATGCAGTTCGAACGCGGCCGCGTCTACAGCGAGCGCGAAGTCAACGCCGTGCTGAAGGCCTGGCACACCTGGGGCGACCACGTGACGCTGCGCCGCGAGCTGATCAACGACCGCCTGCTCACGCGCAAGAGCGACGGCTCGCAGTACCGCAAGCTGCCGGCGCGGCCGAACGACGAGGCGCGCGCACTCATGGCGGCATGGCGCGCCCGCGTCGACGGCACGCCGCGCGCTATGGCGAAGCCGCGAACGATTTGATCGTGCGCGCAACCCGCGCGCGCTCAGATCAGGTCAGCCAGTGCGCGCGGTAGTGCAGCAGCTCGTCGATCGACTCGTGCACGTCGGCCAGTGCGGTGTGCGCCTGGTTCTTCGTCACGCCCTCGAGCAGCGCCGGCTTCCACCGTCGCGCCAGCTCCTTGAGCGTGCTGACGTCGAGGTTGCGGTAGTGGAAGAACGATTCCAGCTTGGGCATGTGATTGGCGAGAAAGCGCCGGTCCTGGCAGATGGTGTTGCCGCACATCGGGCTCTTGCCGGCGGCCACGTAGTTGCGCAGCCACGCGATCACCGCAGTCTCGACCGCCGCCTCGTCGTGCGGCGAGGCCTTCACGCGGTCGATCAAGCCGCTCTTGCCATGCGTGCTCTGGTTCCACGCGTCCATCGCCGCCAGCGTGGCGTCGCTCTGGTGCACCGCGAACACCGGGCCTTCGACGCGGCGCGACACCTGGGCATCGGTCACCACGACCGCCACTTCGATGATGCGATCGCGTTCGGGCGACAAGCCGGTCATCTCGAGATCGATCCACACCAGGTTCTGGTCGTTCGGCGCCAGCGCGCCAGGGTCTTGTGCTGCTGCGTTCATGCCGGCATTGTGGCTCAGCCTACACTCCACCGATGGAGTTGCACCCGCTCACCTGGCTGTTCGCCGCCGCTCTGCTGGCGACGCTGGCCACCAAGCTTTGGCTGGCCACGCGGCAGATGCGCCACGTGGCGGCGCATCGCGATGCGGTGCCGGCGGCCTTTGCCGCACGAGTGCCGCTCGATGCGCATCAGCGAGCCGCCGACTACACGATTGCCAAGGCCCGCTTCGGTCTGCTGACCACGGCCTTCGCCGGCGCGGTGCTGCTGGGCTGGACGCTGCTCGGTGGCCTCGATGCGCTCAACGGGTTCGTGCGCGATGCCGTGCAGCCGGCTTGGGGCGACATGGGCTACCAGCTCGCGCTGCTGAGCGCATTCGTGCTGATCGGCGCGCTGCTCGATCTGCCGTTCGAATGGTGGAGCACGTTTCGCATCGAACAGCGCTTCGGCTTCAACCGCAGCACGGCGCGGCTGTTCGTCACCGACCTGTTCAAGAGCCTGCTGGTGGGTGCGGCGCTCGGCCTGCCGCTGGCGGCGTTGGTGTTGTGGATCATGGGCCGCACCGGCGGGTGGTGGTGGCTGTGGGCCTGGGGCGCATGGACGGCGTTCAACCTGCTGATCCTGCTCATCTACCCGACGCTCATCGCTCCGCTGTTCAACAAGTTCGAGCCGCTGCGCGATGAAACGCTGGCTGCGCGCGTGCAGGCGCTGATGCAGCGTTGCGGCTTCGCTGCCAAGGGCTTGTTCGTGATGGACGGCAGCCGCCGCTCGGCGCACGGCAACGCCTACTTCACCGGCCTGGGCGCCGCCAAGCGCGTGGTCTTCTTCGACACGCTGCTGGCCACGCTGTCGCCCGGCGAGGTCGAGGCGGTGCTGGCGCACGAGCTCGGGCACTTCAAGCGCCGCCATGTGCTCAAGCGCATGGTCACGATGTTTGCGTTGAGCCTTGCAGGGCTGGCACTGCTCGGCTGGCTGGCCTCGCGGGCGTGGTTCTACACCGAGCTCGGCGTGCAGCCCAACCTGGGCGCACCGAACGATGCGCTGGCGCTGCTGCTGTTTGCGCTGGCACTGCCGGTGTTCGGCTTCTTCGTGTCGCCGCTGGCCGCACTGCTGTCGAGACGTCACGAGTTCGAAGCCGACGCCTATGCCTGCGCACAGGCCAGCGGCGCCGACCTGGCCAGCGCGCTGATCAAGCTGCACCAGGACAACGCCGTCGACGCTGACCCCGGATCCGCTCTACGTGCGCTTCTACTACTCGCATCCACCGGCAAACGAACGTCTGGCCGCGCTGCGAGTCCAGCCGGCATGAGAGCCACGCTCAACGCCGCCGAGCTGCGCGCCGCACACTGCGTGCACGCCAGCGCCGGCGACAAGCTCACCGACAGCGAAGTGTCCGCACAGATCGCCGCCGGCGCGCCATCGTGGCAGGCCCATGGCGATGCGATCGAGCGCAACTTCAAGTTCGATGACTTCCGGCTCACGATGGCTTTCGTCAACGCGGTGGCCGGCGTGGCGGACGCCGAGGACCACCATCCACACCTGGCGGTGGACTACGGGCGCTGCCTCGTGCGCTTCAACACCCACTCGGCTGGCGGATCACGCGCAACGACTTCATCTGCGCAGCCAAGATCGATGCATTGCCCGGCGCCACCGGCTGATCGCACGTGCCGTTGAACAACGGCCTCGTGGTGGGCGCCCACGGCCGGCACTTCGTCGTCGAAACGCCCGAGCGCCAGCGCATCCTGTGCCATCCGTCGCGGCAAAAAGGGCGACTGCGTGGTCGGCGACCGCGTCGAGTGGAACGTGAGCGGCGACGGTGGCGTGATCGAACAGGTGCTGCCGCGCCGCAGCCTGTTGTGGCGCCAGGACCGCTGGCGCAGCAAGTCCTTCGCGGCCAACATCGATCGTCTGATCATGCTGGTGGCCTCGGTGCCGCCGATGTCCGAATCGCTGCTGGCGCGCGCGTTGGTCGCCGCCGCGCATGCCGACATCACCGCGCACGTGCTGCTCAACAAGGTCGACCTGCCCGAGGCCGATGCGGCGCGCCAGCGGCTCGAGCCGTATCGCCGCATGCAGGTGCCGGTGCTCGAGGTGTCGGTGAAAGGCGATGCGGCGCATGCGCGCGCACAACTGCTGCCGCTGGTGTCGCAGGGGGTCACGTTGCTGCTGGGCGCCAGCGGCGTCGGCAAGAGCACGCTGATCAACGCGCTGATCCCCGATGCAGCCGCGCAGGTGGGCGAGATCTCGCAGGCCCTCAATGCCGGCCGCCACACCACCACGACCACGTCGTGGTACTGGCTCGACGCCCAGCATGAGGCGGCGGTGCTCGATTCGCCCGGCTTTCAGGAGTTCGGCCTGCTGCAGGTGCCGCCGGAACAGCTGGTCGGCTTGTTGCCCGACATTGCGGCGCACGCCGCGGCCTGCCGCTTCGTCAATTGCACGCACCGCAGCGAACCCGATTGCGCCGTGCGCGAGGCCACGGCGCGCGGTGAAGTGTCTGCCGGCCGCTTGCGCTTCTACCAGGAGCTGTACGACGAGCTGTCGCAGCCGCGCTGGTGAGCGCCGCGCTCACCCGATCAGGTTGGCCAGCGTCAGCAGCGCCAGCAACAGCATCCACAGCACCACCGAGCGCCACACCAGCCCGACCACGCTGTCGAGATGACCGGCCTGCGGGTCGGCGCCGGGCGTCGAGCCGGCGGCGCTGGCGGTGCCGGGTGCGGCGCCGCTCTCGAAGGTCTTGGAGCGGTCGGGCGTGACGCCGGGCGCCGCCTCGCCGCCCAGGCGCACGCCCACCGCGCCCGCGGCGGCGGCGAGGATGACGCCCTCGTTGGCATGCAACCAAAGACCGGCGTCGCGCCGCCAGCCGTTCACGGCTTCTTCGAAGTTGCCCACCACCGCGAAGCCAAACGCCGTGAACCGCGCCGGCAGGTGGTCGATCAGGTCGAACAGCCGTTGCGACAGGCGCATCAGCTTGTCGTTGGCCGGCTCGCCGAGCGCCTTGCTCTTGAAGGTCCAGTAGCGGCTGGCGAACTCGGCCATGCGGTACAGCACCGCGCCCGCAGGCCCGAGGCCGAGCGCCGACAGCACCACGTACCAGAAGAACACGCCGAACACGTGTCGATGCGCCGCCAGCAGCGAATGTTCGATCACGTGGCGCAAGAACTCGGTGCGCGGCAGCTCGCTGGCATCGAGGTGGCACCACTGCGCGAGCTGGCGCCGCGCGGTGTCTTCGTCGCCGGCGTCGAGCGCCTTGCGGATGTCGGTGAAGTAGTGGCTGAACTGGCGAAAGCCGAGCGTGAGGTACAGCACCAGCACGTCGAACGCGAGCGCCGCGAGCCCGTGCGTCCAGGCCAGCCACACGTGCACCAACGCCGCCGCGGCAGCCGGCGCGACCGCCGAGACGAACCACACCACCCACGCATGGCGCTCGCGCCCGGCATCGAAGTGGCGCCCGGTCCAGCCCACCCACGAGATGAGGCCGTCGTGCACCCAGTTGTCGCGCGGCAGCGGACGCATCTGCTCGATCATCAGCGCGAACAGGACGGCGAAAAAGCTCATCTGTGCGCCGATGATAGCGAGCGTGCCTTGCGGTCCGCACGGTCAGCCCGCGGGCCGGGCCGTGCCAACGGCCGCATGCGTCAGCGCAAGAAGTGGTACAGGTTGCGCAGCATCGCCGCCGTGGCGCCCCAGATGAAGTACTCGCGCGGCTGGCCTTGCGCATCGACGCCTTGCCACGGCATCGACAGAAACTGCCGCTTCACGCCGTCGAACTCCGCGGCATGGCGGTGGTGGTGAGCCGGCGTCATCAAGTACTGCAGCGGCACCTCGAACGCCTCGGCGACTTCGAAGGCATCGAGTGCGAGGTCGAACGGCGGTTGGATCAAGCCGACGATCGGGGTGACGACGTAGCTGCTGACGGTGGAGTAGGTGTTCAGCGGTCCGAGCACCTGCACGCGATCGCGCGGCAGGCCGACTTCTTCCTGGGTTTCGCGCAGCGCGGTGTCGACCACGTCGACGTCGCCCGGATCGACGCGGCCGCCGGGGAAACTGACCTGGCCCGCGTGGTCGTGCAGGTGATCGGTGCGCCGCGTCAGCAGCACGTGCAGGCCGTCGTCGCGTTCGACCAGCGGCACCAGCACCGAGGCAGCGATCGGATCGCGCCACAGCTCGAACAGCTTCGCATCGCCGTGGAACTCCGGTGTCCACGCTCGCGTGTCGGCGAAGCGCTGGCGCAGCGCCGCCGGCGTGAGCGCGGCGCCGGGCAGCGCCGGCAGGTGGTCGTCGATGCCGACGACCGGAAACTGCTTGGGGTCGCGGATGCGAGGCGGTCTGACGCCCATCCGGCGCGGTCCGGCCGGTCAGGCCAGCATCTGTGCTGCGCGCGAAAGTCCGCTCACGCGAGCTTCTGCTTGGCGCGAAAGCCGACTCTCGCGCTGCGCGCGAGGTGATCGCTTCGCGCTCACGTGAACTGCGCTCACGCCAGCTTTTCTTTGATGCGCGCCGACTTGCCCGAGCGTTGGCGCAGGTAGTACAGCTTGGCGCGGCGCACGTCACCGCGGCGCTTCACCTCGATCGACGCGATCAGCGGGCTGAAAGTCTGGAACGTGCGCTCCACGCCTTCGCCACTGGAGATCTTGCGCACGATGAAGCTGGAGTTCAGCCCGCGGTTGCGCTTGGCGATCACCACGCCTTCGTAGGCCTGCACGCGCTTGCGGCTGCCTTCGACGACGTTGACGTTGACGATGACCGTGTCGCCGGCGGCGAACGCGGGGACGCTCTTGCCGAGCCGGGACATCTCTTCCTGCTCGAGGGTGCGGATCAGGTCCACTGGATTCTCCGTAGCGATCGTGCCAAACCCCTGTGTGCTGTTATCGGGCGGCAGAGGATCGAAAAGCCGCAGATTATAGCTTCAGGGTGCGCAAAAAGGCCTCGTCGCGGGCGTCGAGCCGGCCCTGTTCACGCGCCTTGGCGATCAGGTCGGGGCGGCGCAGCGCCGTGGTGCGCAACGCCTGCTCGCGCCGCCAGCGCGCGATGTCGGCATGGTGCCCCGACAGCAGCACCTTGGGCACCGCCTGGGGACCATCGGGGCCATCGAGCACCTCGGGCCGGCTGTACTGCGGCCCTTCGAGCAGGCCGTCGGAGAAGCTGTCGTGCGCGGGCGACGGCTCGCTCAGAACGCCCGGCAGCAAACGCGCCACTGCGTCGAGCAAGACGAGCGCGGGCAGTTCGCCGCCCGACAGCACGTAGTCGCCCAGACTCAGTTCGAGGTCGACATGTCGATCGATCAGGCGCTGGTCCATGCCCTCGTAACGCGCACACAGCAGCAGCGCGCCGTGGCCGCGCGCGAAGTCTTCAACCAGGTCTTGCGTCAGCGGTCGGCCGGTGGGCGTGAAGTGCACCACGGGCGCTCGCCTGCCGCGATCGGCGTGCACCGCGGCCAGCGCCCGCTGCAAGGGCTCCACCAGCATCACCATGCCCGGGCCGCCGCCGAACGGCCGGTCGTCGACGCGACGGTAGGCATCGTCGGCATGGTCACGCAACTGCCACAGCTTGAGTTCGATCGCACCGCTGTCGTAGGCGCGACGTGTCACACCGCTGTGCGTGTGTGGCTCGAACAGCTCCGGAAACAGCGTGATGACGTCGAAGCGCATGACTCGGCTCAGTAGTCCAAGCCCCAGTCGACCTCGATGCGCCGGGCCTCGGTGTCGACGCGGTCGACGTAGGCGGCCACGAACGGAATCAGGCGTTCGGCCGAACTATCGCTCTCATCGGGTGCCGCGTCGGCGCGGCGCACGCACATCACGCTGTGCGGACCGGTGTCGATCAGCGCGGTCACGCGGCCGAGCGACAACCCGTCGCGGTTGAACACCTCGGCGCCGATCAGGTCGACCCAGTAGAACTCGTCGTCGGCCGCGGTCGGGAAGCTGCTGCGCGGCACGTACACCCGCGCGCCGCGCAAATCGCGCGCCGCGTCGCGATCGGCCAGCTCGCGCGCAGCAGCGACCACGCTGTCGCCGTGGACCTTGGCGTGCGTGATGTGCAGCAGCGGTGGAATCGGGCCGGTCCCGATCGCATGCACCGGCGGCAACACATGCCAGCGGCGCGACGAGAACAAGGCTTGCGGGTCGCTGGCAAAGGGCTGCAGCTTGATCCAGCCCTTGACGCCCCAGGCGTCGAGCACCCGGGCCACCTCCACCGCATCGGACGGCCAGTCGGCCGGGGTGGTGTCCGGCGCGTCATCCATCGCCGAACCGGTGCTGCGGGTCATGTGGCCGCGTCAGTTCCGGCGCCGCCGGCGCGCGGCAACCGATGCCGCGCTCAGGCCGCTGCAGGAGCGGCCTGTTCCTTGGCCTGGCCGAGCAGGCGCTTGACGGTGGGCGACACCTGGGCGCCGACGCCCGACCAATAGGCCACACGCTCGAGCGCCACGCGCAGCGGCTGCTCGCCGCCGGCGGCCATCGGGTTGTAGAAGCCGAGGCGTTCGATGAAGCGGCCGTCGCGACGCAGGCGCGAGTCGGCCACGACGATGTTGTAGAAGGGGCGCTTGTTAGCGCCGCCACGCGCCAGTCGGATGACGACCATGGTTGCCTTGTCCCGGTAGATGCATGACCGCGACAAAAGACGCGGTCGGGTTTCAAAAACGTGCTGCAACTCGACGCCCGGTGCAAGAACACCGCCAGCCGGCGGGCGGGGGTCGAAAACCCGGCATTATAGGCTGGTGGCCGCTCCGGGCCGCACCGTCTGCCTCGATGAGCACTTCAAGCCCCCCCGGCGCCCTTCGTTACCGCTCGAAAACCGCGGCCACCTGGATCGCCGTGGCCCTCGGTGCGCTGGGCGGCCAACGCTTCTACCTGCACGGGCCGCGCGACCTGGTCGCCTGGCTGCACGGCCCGCCGACGCTGCTCGGCTTGTGGGGCGCCTGGCGCATGGACACCCTCGGCCAGGACGATCGGCTGGCGTCGCTGCTGGTGCCGCTGCTGGGCCTGATGCTGAGCTGGGCCATGCTGTCGGCCATCGTGACCGGCCTGACACCCGATGCCCGCTGGGACGAACGCCACAACCCCGGCCTTCCACCTCGGGCGACCGCGTGGGGCCCGGTGCTGGGTGCTGTGCTGGCGCTGATGGTCGGCGGCATCGTGCTGATGGGCACCATCGCGTTCTCCGGCCAGCGCTTCTTCGAGTGGCGGCAGCAACAGTCGTCGCTGCGGCCGGCGGCGCTCAGAACAGGCTGAGGCTGGCCCAGTAGGCCACGGCGGCCACGAAGGCCGATGCCGGGATCGTGAAGATCCAGGCCCACACGATGTTGCCGGCCACACCCCAGCGCACCCCCGCCGGATGGCGCACCGACCCGACGCCGACGATGGCGCCCGTGATCGTGTGCGTGGTCGACACCGGAATGCCCAGGCCGGTGGCGAGGAACAGCGTCAGCGCACCGCCGGTTTCGGCGCAGAAGCCGCCCACGGGCTTGAGCTTGGTGATGCGCTGTCCCATGGTCTTGACGATGCGCCAGCCGCCGAACAGCGTGCCCAGGCCGATCGCGAGGTAGCAACTCCAGATCACCCACGCCGGCGGAGCGCTGTCGGTGGCGGCCACGCTGCCGGCGGCGACCAGCAGCATCCAGATGATGCCGATCGTCTTCTGCGCATCGTTGCCGCCGTGGCCGAGCGAATACAGCCCCGCCGAAACCAGTTGCAGGCGGCGAAACCAGCGGTCGACGCGCAGCGGCGACGACCGGCGCACGATCCACGACACCAGCACCATCATCAGCGACGCCAGCACGAAGCCGAGCACCGGCGACACGAAGATGAAGGCCACGGTCTTGAACACGCCGGCGCCGATCAAGTTGCCGGCACCGGCCTTGGCCATCACGGCCCCGACGATGCCGCCGATCAATGCGTGCGACGAGCTCGACGGGATGCCGTACCACCAGGTGAGCACGTTCCAGGTGATCGCACCCATCAATGCGCCGAACACCACGTAGTGGTCGACCACACCGGGTTCGACGATGCCCTTGCCGACCGTCGCGGCGACCTTGAGCTGGAAGATGGCGATCGCGATGAAGTTGAACAGTGCCGCGAACGCCACGGCCTGATGGGGCTTGAGCACGCCGGTGGAGACCACGGTGGCGATCGAATTGGCCGCGTCGTGGAAGCCGTTCATGAAGTCGAACGCGAGCGCCAACGCGACCAGCATCGCGATCACCCAGAACCCGAGTTCGACAGCCCCCATCGCTTGTTGTTCTTGTCAACGCGCGAGCGTTGCGGTCTACGAGTTCTCGAGGACCACGCCCTCGATCAGATTGGCCACGTCCTCGCAGCGGTCGGTGATCGACTCCAGGTGCTCGTACACCGCCTTCAGCTTGATCAGCTCGCGCGTGTCGACCTTCTCGTCGCGGAACAAGCGCGAGATCGCCGAGCGCATCACGCGGTCGGCATCGGACTCGAGGCGATCGATCTCCTCGCAGGTCTTCAGCGCCGCCTCGGCCACCGAGGCCTCGCTGATGCGCGGCAGCAGGCTCACCGCGTGCTGCACCCGCTCGCAGCACTTGACCGACAGGTCGCCGAGACGGATGGCGTCGTCGGGCATCGTTCGCACGTCGTACAGCGACAGCGTCTCCGCGCTGTCCTGCAGCAGGTCGAGCACGTCGTCCAACGCATTGATCAGCCCGTGGATCTGCTCGCGATCGATCGGCGTGATGAAGGTCTTGTGCAGCGCGCGGTTCACCTCGGCGGTGATCTTGTCGGCCGCGCGCTCGGCGGCGTCGACCTCGGCGGCGTATTTCTCGCGCAGCGTGGCGTCGGCGTAGTTGCGGATGAGTTCCATGAACGAGCGCGCACCGCTGGCGATCAGCGTGCCGTGCTCGTTGAACATCTCGAAGAAATTGCCTTCGCGCGGCAGCAGCTTGCCGAACAACATCGCTTCAGTCTCCGGTTCGCACCGACCGCGCTGCGGTCAGCGCGCCATCAGCCGGCGATTGTAGGCGGCGAAAGCAGCGACTCGCGCGGCCCCTCGAAGGCCGCGATGCGCTCCAGCAGATACTGCAGGTCGGCTGGCTTGCGCAGGGGATCGAAGCGGTCGATGTCCACCACCAGCAGCGGCAGATCGGTGTGCGCATCGAAGTACGCGCCATAGGCGTCGGCCACGGCACGCAGGTAGTCGTTTTCGATGCGGCGCTCCATCGCACGGCCGCGGCGCGTGATGCGGTCGCGCAGCACCACCATCGGGCCGTCGAGCCAGATCACCAGATCGGGCGCTGGAACCCTCGGCGCCACCTGCGCATCGATCATCGAGTACAGCCGGTACTCCTCGTCGGACAAGGTCAGGCGCGCAAACAGCCGGTCTTTGTCGAGCATGAAGTCGCTGACCACGAGTGGCGCGAACATGCCCGGTTGTGCCAGCGCACGGGTCTGCTCGGCGCGCTGGAACAGGAAGAACAACTGCGTCTGGAATGCGTAGCGCGGCCCGTCGGTGTAGAAGTCCTTCAGGAACGGGTTGTCCTGCGGCCGATCGAGCAGCAACTCGGCGCCCAGCGGCGGCGCGAGCAACGCGCCAGCGTGCTCTTGCCGGCGCCGATCGGTCCTTCGATCGCGATGTGACGGAAACGCTTCAACCCGGGCCGCCCCTCTAGGCGCGGAAGATGAAGTACACCGCGCCGACCAGGCACAGTGTCGCCCACAGGTAGTCGAGTTTCAGCGGCTGCTGCATGTACAACACGGCAAACGGCACAAAAACCGCCAGCGTGATCACCTCTTGCGTGATCTTCAGTTGGGCCAGGCTCAAGCCGGCGCCGAACCCGACGCGGTTCGCCGGTACCTGCAGCAGGTATTCGAACAGCGCGATGCCCCAGCTCACCAGCGCGGCGACGAGCCAGGTCTGATGGTTCAGGTGCTTCAGGTGGCCGTACCACGCGAAGGTCATGAACACGTTGGACGCGGTCAGCAGCAACACGGTCGTGGTGATCGACGATGTCATGCTCATCGCTGCGCTCCACGAGGCTCGAGGCGCCGGATCGCCTGGTCTTGCACCTGCGGCAAGTACCCCGCCAGCGCGCCCAATCCGGGCACGCGCAGAGCGGGCTCGATCTCCAGCAACGGAAGCAGCACGAAGGCCCGCTGATGCAAACGCGGATGCGGCAGGCGCAACGCCGCGTCGTCGCTGTGCAGGTCGCCGTACAGCAAGAGGTCCAGGTCGAGCGTGCGCGGCGCGTTGCGCGCGCTGCGCTGGCGACCGAAGCGCGCCTCGATGGCATGCAGCGCGTGCAGCAGGGGCATGGCATCGAGCGTGGTGCGCAACGCGACCACCGCGTTGACGTACTCCGGCCCCGGCGCGTCGACCGGTGCGCTCGCATACAGACTCGACCTCGCACTGAGTTCAGTCTGCGGCAGTGCGCGCAGCGCTTCGATGCCTCGTTCCACCTGCACGGCGGGATGTTCGAGATTGGCACCGACGCCGACGAAAGCAAGCACCGGCGCGGTGCTCATGAGCTGGTTGCGGGCGCCGGTGCGGCGTCGCCGCTGTCGCGTTTGGCTCCGGAACGCCTGCGGCGGCGGCGCTTCTTGGCCGCCGCGGGCGCATTGTCCGAGGACGCCGGCTCGGCGTGGCGGCGCGTGCGCTCGGCCTCGCGCGCCAGCTGCAGCAGCGCCTCGCGTTCATCGGCGTCGCCGAGCGAGAAGTCCTCCCACCAGTCGGCCAGTTCGACCTCCACCTCCTGCGCATCGGCGCGCAGACGCAGGAAGTCATAGCCGGCACGGAAGCGCGGTTGCGCGATGAGTGACTGCGCCGAGTTGGCTTGTCGCCGCTCGAAGCGGGGTTGCATCATCCAGATCTCGCGCATGTCGGCCGCCAGGCGGCCGCGCCCCGACACGTCGCCAATGCGGGCATCGAACACCGCGTCGATCGCCTGTTGCAGTGCCGGCAGCGGATGCTCACCACGCTTGCGCAACTCCTGCCAGCGCCCCTGCACGTCGTGCCACAACAGACATGACAGCATGAAGCTCGGCGCGACCGCGCGGCCCTCGGCCACGCGCCGGTCGGTGTCGGCCAGCGCAAGCTCGATGAAGCGCTTGCGCTGCGGTGTGCTCCGCTCCTCGTCGAACACGGCGCTGAGCACCGGGAACACGCCCTTGTGCAACCCGTGCTTGCGCAGCGCCTCGATGCTGGCCAGCGCATGGCCGGTCTGCAGCAGTTTGACCATCTCGTCGAACAGCCGCGACACCGGCACGTTGGCCAGCAGCGGGATCGCCTCGGCCATGGCGGCGGCGGTCTTCTTCTCGATCTCGAAGCCAAGCTTGGCGGCGAAGCGCACGGCGCGCACCAGGCGCACCGGGTCTTCGCGGTAGCGCATGGCCGGGTCGCCGATCATGCGCAACATGCGTCGCTTGCCATCGGCCAGGCCATGGTGAAAGTCGACGACGATGCGCGTTTCGGGGTCGTAGTACATCGCGTTGACGGTGAAGTCGCGCCGTGCCGCATCCTCGATCTGCGGACCCCAAACGTTGTCGCGCAGAACACGGCCGCTGGCATCCACCACGTGGGTCTTGCCAACGAGGTCCGCTTTCGACGTGCGTTCGTTGCCCTCGACCTGATCGGCCTCACTGGCATCGCGGTAGGCGCGGAAGGTCGACACCTCGATCACTTCGTGCTCGCGACCGCGGCCGAACACCACGTGCACCAGCCGGAAGCGCCGGCCGATGATGAAAGCGCGCCGAAACAGCGCCTTCACCTGCTCGGGCGTGGCGTTGGTGGCCACGTCGAAGTCCTTCGGCCGCCGGCCCACCAGCAGGTCGCGCACCGCACCGCCGACGATGTACGCCTCGTGGCCGGCCGCTTTCAGCGTGCTGACCACCTTGACCGCATGCTCATCGACCAGCGAGTGGTCGATTGCATGCTGATCGGCACCGACGTCGACGCGCTTGCCCAGCGGCACGCGCGGCGCGGGTTTGCCCAGCAGTTTGTCAATGAATCGTTTGATCATCAGGCGCTTAAAACAGGCGCAGGATACGCCAGCCCCGCTGGCGCGCGATCGCCTCGAGCGCCGCGCTGGGGTTGGTGGCCACCGGCTCGCTCACCCGTTCGAGCAGCGGCAGGTCGTTGAGGCTGTCGCTGTAGAACACGCTGGCCTCGAAGTCGGCCAGGCGCAGCCCCTCGGACTGGAGCCACTGCTCGACGCGGCGCACTTTGCCGTCGCGCAGCGCCGGCGTGCCGCGGATGCGCCCGGTGACGCGTCCGCTCGCGTCGCGCTCCAGCTGCGTGGCGATCAGCGTCGACACGCCAAACGCGTCGGCGATCGGGCGCGTGATGAACTCGTTGGTCGACGTGGCAATCGCCACGCGGTCTCCGGCATCGAGGTGCGTGCGCACCAGCGCGACGCGCAACCTCGCCGATCGACGCCTGCATCACTTCGCGCATGAAGCGCGCCACGATCGTGCGTTGCTCGTCATCGCTGCGGTCGCGCCAAGGCCGGGTGGCGAAGTCGACGTAGGCGCCGATGTCGAGCGTGCCGGCCAGGTATTGCTGGTAGAAGAAGTCGTTCTCGCGCTTGAACGCCTCGCCATCGGCCCAGCCGAGGTCGACGAGAAACTCGCCGAACGCGTGGTCCGAGTCTTTGGCGATCAGCGTGCCATCGAGGTCGAACAGGGCCAGCTTCATGCGACGTCCTGTTCGGCGAGCATCTTCTTGAGCAGCGGCACGGTCACGCTGCGGTGCTCCGACAGCGCGAAGCCGTCGAGGCGATCGAGCATGGCCATCAGATGCGACAGGTCGCGCGCGAAGCGGGTCAGCAAGTAGTCCATCACCTCGTCGGACAGAAAGATTCCGCGTCGGTCGGACTCACGGCGCAGCACGGCACGCGCCTGCTCCTCGGGAAGGCTCTGCAGTGCGAACACCGGTCCCCAGCCGAGCCGTGTGCGCAAGTCTTCGCGCAGCGGCAGGTCCACCGGCGGCACGCGCGCTGCGGCCACCCAGGCCACGCCATGCGATTGCGCCTCGACCAGCAGCGTGAACGCGCTGAGCTGCTGCGCGTCGTCGTAGCGGTCGCAGGCGTCGAGCAGCAACAGCGCTGCACCTTGCTCCATGTGCCACGGTGGTCGGGTGCCGGCGTCGTACCAGCCCACGCGCTCGCCGCGCTCCTGGCGCTGCTGCGCGAGCGCGCGCAGCAGGTGTGTCTTGCCGCTGCCCGAAGGCCCCCATAGATAGACCGGCGTCGGCGCCGAGCCCACCTGTCCCAGGTGTTGCACCACGGCGGCGTTGGCGCCGGGCATGAAGGTCTCGAAACGCGCCGTGGCCGGTGCCACGATCGGCAAGGGCAACTGCTTCATCCGGAATGCAGGTGCCTCGACAAGGTTGCCGCAACGGCGCTGATGTTCATGCAAACGATGGAGGTCAATGCAGCCGCGGCATGCGTCGCAATTCGTCGAGCCGCTCGGACATTGCCAATGCATCCTCGGCGTCCGGCCGATTGGCCAGGTAGGCCTCCAGGTCGGCGATCGCCGCTTTGAAGCGACCCAGCTCGCTCAACGCCAGCGCGCGGTCGCGCCGCTCGTCCCAGTTCTGCGGCAACAGGATCACCAGTCGCTCCTGCACCGCGAGCCAGCGTGACCAGTCGCGCCCGCTGCGATGGATCTCCTTGAGGTTGCGCAGCATGCGCGCCAGCACGTCGCGCGGCTGCGCCGCCTGCAGGAACAAGCCGAGCGGAGCCTCGAACTCGCCGATCAGGCCTTGGCGCCTGCGGTACGGAGCCAGGCGCTCGTCGAGTTCTTCGCGCGACAGCGAGCGGCCGTTGAACGGATCGAGCACCACCTCGCCCTGCGGCATGCGCAGCTTGATCAGAAAGTGGCCGGGGAACGACACGCCGCGGGCGGTCAAGCCGAGCTGGGTGGCCAGCTCGATGTACAGGAGTGCCAACGTCAACGGGATGCCACGGCGCTGCTGCAGCACATCGTTCAGGTAGCTGTTTCGGCGGTCGTAGTAGTCGTTGACGTTGCCGGCGAAGCCGAGCTCGCGATAGAAGTAGCGGTTCAGCAGCCGCAGTCGCTGCACCGGCGCGGCGTCGGCGGGCAGACGTGCCTTCAGCTTGCCCGCCATCGCATCCACCTCCGACAGCACCGACTGCACGTCGAGCTCGGGGTATTCGTCTTGCGCGATCGCCACGGCGGCTTCGAGCAGCGACAGGCCGGAGTCCTCGGCCACCAACGTGGCGAAGTACTGCAGTGGGGTCGGTGCGTTGAACAGCAAGTGCGACGGCATCGGTGGGCTTTTGGGAGCGCGCTCCTCCGAAGCCACAGTGTAGAGGCTTGCCCGGGCGTCGGCGGATCGGTTGGCGTCAGCCGCGCCGCATGAACTCACGCAATCGCACGCCACATGCAAGCAACACGCCGAAGTACAAACCGGCCACGCCAGCCAGCACCGCGGCGAGCAGCCCGGCGCGCAACCACGGCGCCGATTGCAGGCCGATCCAGTCGATCCCACGTGCCGCCCAGACCAGCGCCCCACCGAGCGCGGCGCATCCGAGCGCCACCTTGAGCCCGAAGGCGCCCCAACCCGCTGCCGGCCGATACACACCCAGCCGCAGCAGGCCGCGCAGCAGCCATGTCGCGTTGATCAGCGCGCCCAGCCCGATGGTCAGCGCAAGCGCCGAGTGTTTCAGCCATGGCACCAGCACGAGGTTGAGCGCCTGGGTGATCAGCAGCACCGCCACGGCGATGCGCACCGGCGTGCGCACATCCTGGCGTGCGTAGTAGCCGGGCGCCAGCACCTTGACCGCGACGATGCCGAGCAGGCCGGCGCCGTATCCCATCAGCGGGCCGGCGCTTTGCACCACGTCGTTGGCGGTGAAGCGGCCATGGTGGAACAACACCGCCAGCATCGGCTGGCCGAACACGATCAGCGCCACCGCGCATGGCAGCGCCAGCAGCACCACCAGGCGCAGGCCCCAGTCGAGCATCGCGCTGTAGGCCTGCGCGTCGTTGCGGGCCTGCGCCGCCGACAGTTGCGGCAGCAGCACCACACCCATCGCCACGCCGAGCAGCGCGGTCGGCAGCTCCATCAACCGGTCGGCCAGGTTCAGCCACGACACCGAGCCGACGGCCAGCCGCGATGCGATGTGCGTGTTGATCAGCAGCGAGATCTGCGCCACCGACACGCCGAGGATGGCCGGCGCCATCTGCCCAAGCACACGGCGCACGCCGGGATGGCGCCACGCGCCCGCGATGCGCCCCGGCGTAACACCGAGGCGCGGCAGGTAGCCGATGCGGCGCAACGCCGGCAACTGCACCGCGAGCTGCAGCACCCCGCCGAGCACCGTGCCCGCCGCCAGCGCATAGATCGGCTCGATGCCATGCGCGGCGAACCAGGGCGCGCCCCACAGCGCGGCGCCGATCACGGCCAGATTCAGCAGCACCGGCGTGGCCGCCGGCACGGCAAAGCGCCGCCACGTGTTGAGGATGCCTGCCGCCAGCGACACCAGCGAGATCAACGCGATATACGGGAACATCACCCGCGTCATCCACACCGCATCGTCGAAGCGCGGCAGACCCGAGGCCACCAACCACACCACGGCAGGCGCGGCGGCGATGCCCACCACCACGGTGGCCAGCAGGGTCCACAGCAGCACCGTGCCCACGGCGTCGACCAGTTGCTGCGTCGCGGTGTCGCCCTCGCGCTCGCGCGTGGCGGCCAGGATCGGCACGAAGGCCTGCGAGAACGCGCCTTCGGCGAACAGCCGACGCAGCAGGTTCGGAATGCGCCAGGCGACGTTGAAGGCGTCGGTCAGCGCGCTGGCGCCAAATGAGCCGGCGATCAGCGCTTCGCGAATCAGCCCGGTGATGCGCGACGCCAGCGTCAACAGCGAGACGGTGGAGGCGGCCTTGAGCAGGTTCATCGGGCGGCGCGATTATAGGCAGCGCACCCTCGGCGAGCGGGCTGCGCGGCCCTCACGGTGCTATACTGCGCGGCTTCGCGAAAGTCAGCCCAGCACCACCCATGGCCACCGCCACCAAAGCCAAGAAAAAGATCGTCCGCCTCGCGTCGGGTCGCAAGCGCGCCCGCCAGGACGTCAAGCTCAACGCCGCCAACACCGCGTTGCGCTCGCACTTCCGCACCGTGATCAAGAACGTGCAGAAGGCCGTCGCCGGCGGCGACAAGGGCAAGGCCACCGAGTTGTTCAAGAGCGCCCAGAGTGGTGATCGACTCGGTCGCCGACAAGGGCATCTTCCACAAGAACAAGGCCGCGCGCCACAAGAGCCGCCTGGCCGCCAAGCTGAAGGGCATGTCGGCCTGACCGCATTCGAAGAGCCTTCGCGATGACACAGGGCCTGCAGTCGCAGGCCCTTGTCGTTTCTACGGCGCGCTCACGACAGGTCTTCGCCCGGCGCGATCTCGCTCACCACCAGCGCGTTGTCGCGCGCGAAGTTCATCACGAAGTCCATCGCCATCGGCTCGAGGCCGCGCAGTGCCTCGTTGACGACCACGCACTTCACGCCGCCCACCACGCGAGGCACGCAATACGGCGAGTAGCCGATGTGCGCGTTCGGCCCCGTGCTGCCGCCCGGACGAAACGACGACAGCGCGCCCGCCAGACGCTCGGCCCAATCACTCGGGCGAAAGGTCTTGCCTTCGCGCGTGATGCCCTGGATCTTGAACTGGCGTGGCGCAGCAGCTGACATGGTGGCGTGCGCAGGGACCGGCCTGCCGACCGTGGCGGAGCGCGCGCCCAGCGGGATCACCGCGTGGGACGTACCCCCACCAAAGCGGCGATTGTGCCCTGGGAATGTTGCAATGCAGCATGCATGATCGAGACCTGTGACGCGCCCTCGTGACATGTCGGCCGTCCACCGGCCCACTTGAGGACCGGCCTTTAGAATCTTTCACGGCCGGCGCGTGACTGCAGTGACGCCGCCGGCCGTTTCATTTGTCCCGCCAGGAGTGTTGCCGTTATGTCCGCCGCCACGCACTTGATGAACACCTACGGCCGGCTGCCGTTTGCGCTGTCGCACGGCAAGGGCTGCCGCGTGTGGGACACCCAGGGCCGCGAATACCTCGACGCACTGGCCGGCATCGCCGTCAACACACTCGGCCACGGCCACCCGAAGCTGGTGCCGGCGCTGCAGGACCAGGTGTCCAAGCTGATCCACTGCTCCAACTACTACCAGGTGCCGTTGCAGGAGCAACTGGCGGCCTCGTTGTGCGAGGTGTCCGGGCTGTCGGCGGCGTTCTTCTGCAACACCGGCCTGGAGGCCAACGAGGGCGCGATCAAGATCGCGCGCAAGTTCGGCCACGACCGCGGCATCGCGCGGCCCGAGATCATCGTCTACGAAAAGGCCTTCCATGGCCGCTCGATCGCCACGCTCTCGGCCACCGGCAACACCAAGGTGCAGAAGGGCTTCGAGCCGCTGGTCGAAGGTTTCGTGCGGGTGCCGCTGAACGACATCGGTGCGGTGCGCGACGTGGCGCGCAGCAACCCCAACGTGGTGGCCGTGTTCCTCGAGGTGATCCAGGGCGAAGGCGGCATCAACCCCGCGCGCACGCGAATACCTGCGCGAGCTGCGCACGCTGTGCGACGAGCGCAACTGGCTGCTGATGCTCGACGAAGTGCAGTGCGGCATGGGGCGCACCGGCAAGTGGTTCGCGCACCAGTGGGCGGGCATCAAACCCGACGTGATGCCGATGGCCAAGGGCCTGGGCTCGGGCGTGCCGGTGGGCGCGATCGTCGTCGGCCCGCGCGCCAAAGACGTGTTCGGCCCCGGCAACCACGGCACCACGTTCGGCGGCAATCCGTTGGCGATGCGCGCCGGCGTCGAGACCATGCGCATCGTCGCGGAGGATCGTTTGATCGACAACGCCGCGGCGGTGGGCGAGCGCATCAAGAGCGGGCTGCAGCGCGAGTGGGCCGGCCTGAAGGGCATCGTCGAGATCCGCGGTCAGGGCCTGATGATGGGCATCGAGCTCGACCGGCCCTGCGGCGAGCTGCTGCAGCGCGCAGCCAACGCGGGCCTGCTGATCAGCGTGACCGCCGACAGCGTGGTCCGCTTGCTGCCGCCGCTGATCATGACGCCGGCCGAAGGTGACGAGGTGGTGCGCATCCTGGCACCCCTGGTGCGCGAGTTCCTTGCCGCCAAGGCATGAAGCCGGGCGACCGCCTGATGAAGCACTACCTGCAGTTCAAGGACTTGCGGGCCGAGGAGTACACGCTACCTCTTCGAGCGCACCGGCACCATCAAGACTCGGTTCAAGAACTACGAGCGCTACCAGCCGCTGGTCGACCGCACGCTGGCGATGATCTTCGAGAAGGCCAGCACGCGCACGCGCGTGAGCTTCGAGGCCGGCATGTACCAGATGGGCGGCTCGGTGGTGAACCTGACCACCGGCGACAGCCAGTTCGGCCGCGACGAACCGGTGGAGGACGCGGCGCGCGTGATCAGCCGCATGGTCGACATCGTGATGATCCGCACCTTCGAGCAGGCCAAGATCGACGCGTTTGCGGCGCACTCGCGCGTGCCGGTGATCAACGGGCTGACCAACGAGTACCACCCATGCCAGATCCTGGCCGACGTGTTCACCTTCATCGAACACCGCGGCAACATCGAAGGCAAGGTGGTGGCCTGGGTCGGCGACGGCAACAACATGGCCAACACCTGGCTGCAGGCGGCCGACATCCTCGGCTTCACGCTGCATCTGAGCACGCCGAGTGGCTACGAGATCGACCCGCGGCTCGTGGGCATCCGCAATCCCAAGTGCCTGAAGATCTTCAAGAGCCCGTTCGCCGCCTGCGAAGGCGCGCATCTGGTCACCACCGACGTGTGGACCAGCATGGGCTACGAAGCCGAGAACGAGGCGCGCCAGAAGGCCTTTGCCGACTGGTGCGTCGATGCCCAGATGATGCAGCTGGCACAACGCGATGCCTTGTTCATGCACTGCCTGCCGGCGCACCGCGGCGAGGAGGTGGCGGCCGAGGTGATCGACGGCAAACAATCGGTCGTCTGGGACGAAGCGGAGAACCGGCTGCACGTGCAGAAGGCCTTGATGGAATACCTGCTGCTCGGGCGCATCGGCTGAGCCGCTGCGTCGCGACCATGCAAGGGCTTCACCTCACTGCCGATCTGTTCGACTGCCACGATCCCTCTGGCCTGATGCACGACGCCGCCGCGCTGTCGGCCCAGTGCGACCAACTCGCGCGCGACGCCGGTCTCACGGTGGTGGGCCGCCAGTTCCACGCGTTCGCGCCGCACGGCGATGCCGGCATCACCGGCGTTCTGCTGCTGGCCGAGTCCCACCTCGCGGTGCACACCTGGCCCGAACTGCGCGCCGTGACGCTCGACGTGTTCGTGTGCAACTTCGCCGGCGACAACTCGCACAAGGCGCACCACCTGGTGGATGCGCTGGTGGCGCGTTTCGAGGCGCAGCGGGTGCAGCGCCAGCAGCTGTCGCGCGGCGCGCCGGAGTGAAGACTGCGCTGGTCACCGATCTGCACGCCAACCGCGAGGCGGTCGAGGCGGTGCTGGCGCATGCGCAAACGCAAGAGGTGCAGGCCCATGCGTTTCTCGGCGACTTCGTTGGTTACGGCGCCGACCCGGCATGGGTGGTGGACCTGGTGCGCGAACATGCGTCGCAGGGTGCGGTCGCGGTGCAAGGCAACCACGACCTCGCCACCGTGCTCGGCGCCAACCCGCTGATGCGCATCGAGGCGCGCGCGGTGATCGATTGGACGCGCGCGCAACTCGACGCGGGGCAACTCGAGTTCCTGCGCACGCTGCCGATGCACGACGAACGCGACAACCGCTTGTTCGTGCACGCCAACGCGTTCGCGCCCGACCAGTGGGAGTACGTGCTGAACGCCAACCTCGCGTTGCGCAGCATGCTCGCCACGTCGTGCCGCTACACGTTCTGCGGCCACCTTCACGAGCAGCGCCTGTTCCATGCCGGGCAATCCGGGCGCGCCGGCGAATTCGTGCCCAAGCCAGGCCTGCCGATCAAGTTGCGCAACGACCGACAGTGGTTGGTGATCCCAGGCTCGGCCGGCCAGCCGCGCGACGGCAACCCGGCCGCCGCCTATGCGGTGTTCGACGACGCCGACTGCAGCATCACCTACCACCGCGTGCCCTACGACCATGGCCTCGCGGCCGACAAGATCCGCGCCGCCGGTCTGCCCTTGCGCCTGGCCGCGCGCCTGCTCACCGGCCACTGATCCGGTGCGTCAACTCTGGCGCAGGCGAAACCGCTGCAGCTTGCCGGTCTCGGTGCGCGGCAGTTCGCTGCGGAACTCGATCGCACGTGGATACTTGTAGGGCGCGATGGTCTGCTTGACGAAGTCCTGCAGCGTCTTCACCAGCGCGGCGTCGCCGTTGTGGCCGGGCTTCAGCACGACGAACGCCTTCACGATCATGCCGCGCTGCTCGTCGCTGGCGCCGATCACCGCGCACTCGGCCACCGCGGGATGCAGCAGCAACGCAGCCTCCACCTCGGGGCCGGCGATGTTGTAGCCGCCGCTGATGATCATGTCGTCGGTGCGCGCCTGGTAGTCGAACTGGCCATCCTCGCCGATCCGGTACGCGTCGCCGGTCAGGTTCCAGCCGTTCTGCACGTAGTGCTTCTGGCGCTCGTCGGCGAGATAGCGGCAGCCGGTCGGGCCTTTCACCGCCAGCCGGCCGACCTCGCCGCGCGGCACCTCGTGCCCCTGCTCGTCGAGCAGGCACGCGCGGTAGCCGGGCACCGCCACGCCGGTGGCGCCACCGCGCGCCTGCGCTTCGGTGGCCGAGATGAAGATGTGCAGCAGCTCGGTCGAGCCGATGCCGTCGATCATCTGCAGGCCGGTCGCCTCGCGCCACAGCGTGCGCGTGGCCGCCGGCAGGGCTTCGCCCGCCGACACGCACTTGCGCAGGCTCGACACATCGTGCGCCTTCACCTGCGCCGCCATCGCGCGGTACGACGTGGGCGCCGTGAAGCACACGCTGGCGCGCCACTTCGCGATCGCCGCCAGCAGCACGTCGGGCGTGGCCTTCTCCAGCAGCACCGTGCTGGCGCCGATCGACATCGGGAACAGCAGCAGGCCACCCAGGCCGAAGGTGAACGCCAGCGGCGGACTGCCGATGAAGCGGTCGTCGGCGGTGGCGCGCAGCACGTGCGGCGGCCAGCACAGGCACGACGCCATCACGTCGCGATGGAAGTGCATCGTGCCTTTCGGCTGACCGGTGGTGCCCGAGGTGAACGCAATCAGGCACACGTCATCGAGCGCGGTGTCCACCGCTTCGAAGCGCCGCGGCCTTGGCGGCGGCGCGCGACTCGAGGCCGGTGGCCGTGGCATCGTGAAAGTGCAGCACCTGCTGCAGGGTCGGGCAATCGGCGCGCGCGCCGTCCAGCTCCGCCGCCAGGCGCGCATCGCACAACGCATGGCTGACCCGCGCCTTGTGCACGATGGCGGTCAGCTCGCGTGCGCGCAGCAGCGGCATCGTGCCGACCGCGATGCCGCCGGCCTTCACGACACCGAACCAGCACGCGGCCAACATCGGCGAGTTGGCGCCACGCAGCAGCACGCGGTTGCCGCTCACCAGCCCCATGTCTTCGACCAGCACGCGCGCGATGCGGTTGGCCTGTGCGAGCAGTTGCGCATAGGTCCAGCTCACGCCCTCGCCCAGCACGCAGATCCGCTCGCCCCAACCGCGCTCGATCGCGCGGTCGAGCAGCTCGGCGGCGCAGTTGAGGCGCGGCGCGAACTGCAACTCGGGCAGTTCGAACAGGAACTCCGGCCACTGTTCGGTGGGCGGCAGGTGATCGCGGGCGAAGGTGTCGGTGAGGCCGCTGCGTTCCATGGCGCGCAAAGGGATCGACGCGCTGCCACTGTACCCGTTCCCGCTGGGCGCGTTGGGGCCGCACCCGTATCATCGGCGCATGAAGCGGCTTCTCGCATGCACCCTGCTCGCGTTGGCAGCGCCGCTCGCAGCGGCACCGATCGACGGGCTCGCATGGATGAGCGGTTGCTGGCTGGCCGAACGCGGTGATGCAGGTTCGGGCGAGATGTGGATGGTGCCAGCAGGCGCGGCGTTGCTGGGCATGTCGCGCACCGTGCGCGGCGGCCGCACGGTCGCCCACGAGTTCATGCGCATCTTCGAGCAGGATGGGGCCCTGGTGTTCATCGCCATGCCGTCGGCCAAGCCCTCGGCGAGCTTTCGTGCGATCCGTGTCGAGGCGCGCGGCGTCACGTTCGAGAATCCAGACAAGGACTTTCCCCAGCGCGTGGGCTACGAGTCGCCCGACGAGCTCACGTTGATCGGTCACATCGAGGGCCAGCACGAAGGCCGCGCGCGCCGCATCGACTATCCAATGAAGCGCGTGGCTTGCCCCGCCGCGTCGCGATAGGGCCACGGCAGCAATGGGCGCTGAGCTGTGGGACATCTCGCCGCCGGTGCACGCCGGCGCCCCGGTGTTTCCCGGCGACACGCCGTACGCGCAGCGCTGGGCGGCGACGATCGGCGGCGACTGCCCGGTCAACGTGAGCGCGATCGAGCTGTCGCCACACGTCGGCGCCCATGCCGATGCGCCGCTGCACTACGACCCCGCCGGCGCGCCGATCGGCACGCTCGACCTCGAGCCGTACATCGGCCGCTGCCGCGTGATCCATGCCATCGGGTGCGGACCGCTGATCGAATGGCGCCACCTCGAACACGCGCTGCACGACCTGCCGCAGCGGGTGCTGGTGCGCACCTATGAACGCGCGCCGCTCGATCGTTTCGACGACGCGCTCAGCGCCTACGCCGCCGACACGATCGAGCGCCTTGCTGCGCGCGGCGTGCGGCTGGTGGGCATCGACACGGCGAGCATCGACCCGGCGGCGAGCAAGGCCCTGCCGAGCCACCAGGCGGTGCGCCGCCTGGGCCTGCGCGTGCTGGAGAACCTGGTGCTCGACGACGTGCCCGAAGGCGACTACGAGTTGATCGCGCTGCCGCTCAAGCTGGTGCATGCCGATGCGTCGCCGGTGCGTGCGATCTTGCGGCCCTGGGCATCGCGATGAACGCACCTCGTTCCACCCGCTCGGCACCCACGCGCGAACAATTTGCCGCGATGGACGCGGCCGATCGGCTGGCACCGCTGCGCCAGTTGTTCGAACTGCCGCCACGAGGTGATCTACCTCGACGGCAATTCGCTCGGCGCGCTTGCCCAAGTCGGCGGCCGATCGCGTGCAGCGAACCGTGCGCGACGAATGGGGCCGTGGCCTCATCACGAGCTGGAACCATGCCGGCTGGATCGACCAGCCACGCCGGCTCGGCGACAAGATCGCGCGCCTGGTCGGCGCCGCGTCGGGCGAGCTGGTGGTGGCCGACTCGACCTCGGTCAACCTGTTCAAGGTGTTGTGGGCGGCGTTGTCGCTGCAGCAGCGCGCAGCGCCGCAGCGCCGCGTGATCCTGAGCGAGCGCAGCAACTTCCCGACCGACTTGTACATCGCGCAGTCGCTGGCCGCGCGCGCGCGGCTTCGAGTTGCGTTTGGCGGCGGCCGAGGAGCTGGTGTCGGCGCTCGACGAGCGCACCGCGGTGCTGATGCTCACGCACGTGAACTACCGCACCGGCGCGATGCACGACATGGCGGGCCTCACGCGCGCCGCGCACGACGCGGGCGCGCTGGCGATCTGGGATCTCGCGCATTCGGCCGGCGCGGTCCCGGTCGACCTCAACGGCTGCGGCGCTGATTTCGCGGTCGGTTGCGGCTACAAGTACCTCAACGGCGGCCCGGGCGCGCCGGCTTTCGTGTGGCTGCACGCGCGCCATGCGGCGCAGTTCGAGCAGCCGCTCGCCGGCTGGATGGGCCATGCATCGCCCTTCGACTTCAGCCCCGAGTACCGCGGTGCCGGCGGCATCACGCGCGCGCTGTGCGGCACGCCGCCGGTGCTGTCGATGGCCGCGCTCGAGTGCGGTGTCGACAGCGTGCTCGCGGCCGAGCCGCTCGGCGGTATGCGCGCGCTGCGCGACAAGTCGCTGGCGATGACGCGTGCGTTCGCCGATCTCGTCGACGCGCGTTGCGCCGGCTACGGCTTGTCGGTGGTGTCGCCGCGCATCGATGCGCTGCGCGGCAGCCAAGTCTGCCTGACACGGCCAGAAGGCGCTTATGCGATCGTGCAAGCGCTGATCGCGCGCGGCGTGATCGGCGACTTTCGTGCCGGCGAGCCCGGCGTGCCCGACATCCTGCGCTTCGGTTTCACGCCGCTGTACCTGCGCTTCGTCGACGCATGGGATGCGGTGGAGCATCTGCGCCAGGTGCTGCACGACGGCCAGTGGCGCGAGCCGCGTTTCAACCGCCGCCAGACCGTGACGTGATGCAGCTTGAGGGCCGAATCCCCTGCCGGGTCATAGCCAAGGGTTTCGGCTGCGCTCGGCCAGCCACCTAGAATCCGCCGATCGAACAGCCCGGTGAGGCCGGGCCGCACGGAGCCGTCATGAAACCCTCACGCTCACTGTGTTCGCTGCCCCGAGTGGGGGCTTCAGCGGCCTTCAAGCGGCCGGGCGGGCGCTGATGGACACCCGGGTCAGCGCACAGCGCGAACGCATTCAACGGGTGCGCGAAGCGCTCGCGCAGCAGCAAGCGCACGCCCTGCTGGTGCCTTCATCGGACCCGCACCTGTCCGAATACCTGCCGGCGCGTTGGCAAGGTCGGCAGTGGCTGTCGGGCTTCACCGGCTCGATGGGCACACTGGTCATCACGCTCGATCGCGCCGCGCTGTTCGCCGACAGCCGCTATTGGGTCCAGGCCGAACACGAGTTGGCCGGCAGCGGCATCGACCTGGAGAAGATCCCAACCGGCGCCGCTGCTCATCACATCGAGTGGATCGCGCGCACGCTCAAGTCCGGCCAGACCTTGATGGTCGACGGCCAGGTGCTGGCGCTCGCGTCGGCGCAGATGCTGCGCAACGCACTCGACAAAGCCGGCATCACGCTGCGCACCGAAGTCGATCTGCTGACGCAGGCATGGCCCGATCGTCCGGCGCCGCCGCAACGGCCGGTGTACCCGCACGAGGCGCCGCAGTCGGTCGAGCCGCGCGCGCAACGCCTGGCGCGCGTGCGCGAGGCGATGGCCCGCCACGGCGCGTCGCACCACTTCGTGTCGACCGTCGACGACGTGGCCTGGATCACCAGCCTGCGCGGCGGCGATGTCGAATACAACCCGGTGTTCCTGGCGCACCTGCTGATCGAGGCGGAGGGAGCGCCGGGCCGCTCCCAAGCTCCCTCGCCCCCCTCGGGGGGAAGGCCGTCGCAGCGCGGCGGCCCAGGGGGCTCGGCTCGCGCCACGCTGTACGTCGGCGCCGGCAAGATCGACGCGGCGCTCGCGGCGCAACTGGCGCGCGACGGCATCACGCTGGCCGACTATGCGGCCGCGTCCGATGCCCTGCGCCAGCTGTCGCCCGGCAGCACGCTGCTGGTCGACCCGCGCCGCATCACGCTGGGCTTTCGCCAACTGGTGCCCGATGGCGTGCGCGTGATCGAGGCCATCAACCCGAGCACGCTGTTCAAGAGCCGCAAGAGCGAACCCGAGGCGCAGTTCGTGCGCGAAGCGATGGCGCGCGACGGCGCGGCGATGTGCGCGTTTTATGCCTGGTTCGAGAAGGCGATGGCCGCCGGCGAGCACATCACCGAGCTCACGATCGACGAACGCCTGAGCGCCGAGCGCGCCAAGCAACCGGGGTTCGTCGGCCTCAGCTTCTCGACCATCGCGGCGTTCAATGCCAACGGCGCGCTGCCGCACTACCGCGCCACCGAGTCGCACCACGCGGTGATCGAAGGCAACGGCTTGCTGTTGATCGATTCCGGCGGGCAGTACCTCGGCGGCACCACCGACATCACGCGCGTGTGGCCGATCGGCCGCATCAGCGCGGCGCACAAGCGCGACTACACGCTGGTGTTGAAGGCGACGATGAGCCTGTCGCGCACGCGCTTCCCGCGCGGCATCCTGTCGCCGATGATCGATGCGATCGCGCGTGCGCCGTTGTGGGAACACGGCCTCGACTATGGCCACGGCACCGGCCATGGCGTGGGTTACTTCCTCAACGTGCACGAGGGTCCGCAGACCATCAGCCAGGCTCTGCCCGAGCCGCACATGGCGATGCAAGCCGGCATGATCACGTCGATCGAGCCGGGCGTGTACCGGCCCGGCCAGTGGGGCGTGCGCATCGAGAACCTCGGCCTCACCGTGCCGGTAGACACGCCTGAACACGGCGCGTTCGGCGAGATGCTCGCTTTCGAAACCCTGACCTTGTGCCCGATCGACACGCGTTGCATCGAGCCGTCGCTGCTGCGCGCCGACGAACGCGACTGGCTCGACCGCTACCACGCCACGGTGCGCGAGCGGCTGCTGCCGCTGGTGAGCGGCGACGCACGCGCGTGGCTGATCGAACGCACGCAACCGCTGCAACCCGGCTGACGCGATGGACACGGGCGCGCCCTGCGCCATCGGCGTCGACGTCGGCGGCACCAAGATCGAGGCGATCGTGCTCGATGCCGGCGGGCAGCGAGCGCTGGCGCGAGCGGGTGGCTTCGCCGCGCGGCGACTACGACGCGTCGCTGCAGGCGATCGTCGGCATCGTGAACCGCGCGCGCCAGGCGGCCGGTGGCGCGCGCTGCACCATCGGCATCGGCGCACCGGGCAACGTGACCGAACGCGGCGTGATGAAGAACTGCAACTCCACGCAGCTCAACAACCGGCCGCTGCCCGCCGACCTGGAGCAGTTGCTCGGCCAGCCGGTGATCGTGACCAACGATGCCAACTGCCTGGCACTGTCGGAGGCCACCGACGGTGCCGGCGCCGGCGCCGAGGTGGTGTTCGCGGGCATCCTCGGCACCGGCGTCGGTGCCGGCATCGTCGTGCACGGTCATCTGCTCAACGGCCCGAACGGACTGGCCGGCGAGTGGGGGCACAACCCGCTGCCCTGGGCGCGCGACGACGAGCCGCGCCACCTGTGCTTCTGCGGCCAGCGCGGTTGCATCGAGACCCACGTGAGCGGCCCCTGGCTGGAGCGCGACCATGCCGATCACCACGGTGGCAGCCTGAAGGCCCGCGAAATCGCCGATCGTGCGGCGCACGGCGATGCCGCCTGCGACGACACGCTGCACGGTGGGAAACGCGCCTGGCGCGTGCCGTGGCCCACGTGATCAACCTGCTCGATCCCAACGTGATCGTGCTCGGCGGCGGGCTGTCGCGCATCGAGCGCATCTACACCAACGTGCCCAAGCTGTTGCCCAACTGGGTGTCGGCCGGCGGCGTGCGCGACGAGCCGGTGCGCACGCGACTCGTGCAGAGCCTGCACGGCGATTCGTCGGGCGTGCGCGGTGCCGCGTGGCTGTGGAACCAGCCGGGCGCACGCAAGCCCTGAGGCCTACATCTGCCGGAACAGGTGCAGGTAGCTGCGGCTGACCGGCAGCGTCTCGCTGCGGCCGCGCAGATGCACTTCGGCGGTTTCGTTGGGCCCGCGCGTCACCTGCGCCACCTGCTGCAGGTTGACGATCACCGAGCGATGCATCTGCGCGAAGCTGCTCCGGGTCGAGCTCGTCGGCCAGCTCGCGGATCGGCTTGCGGATCAGCGCCTCGCCGCCGTCCCACACCACCAGCGTGTACTTCTCGTCGGAGCGCAGGTAGGCCATCTGCTCCACCGGAATCAGCCGTGACCGTGCTGCCCACCGAGGCCTTGATCCACTGCAGCCGCGGCGCGTCGGCGGTGACGGCTCAGCTCGGCGCGCCAGGCGGTCGAGCGCCGCATCGAGCTGCGCGCTGTCGCCCTGATGCGCCGCGCGCTCGGCGAGCCGGCTTGCTGCAGGCGCTGCCACGGTGGCGGCCAGTCGCGCTTCGTCGAGCGGCTTGACCACGTAGTCGATCGCACCTTGCTCGAACGCCTGCACCGCGTACTGCTCGAACGCCGTGACGAACACGATCTGCGCCGCCGGACCGATCGCAGCGCGCCGCGTCGATGCCGTTCAGCCCGGCATGTGCACGTCGAGAAACACCACGTCGGGCCGCGTGCTGTTCGAACAGCTCGACCGCCTCGCGTCCGTTGCGCGCCTGCGGCCACGCACCTGCGAGCTCGGGCCACAGCCGCGCCAGGTGCGTGGCCAGGCGCTCGCGCAGCAGCGGCTCGTCGTCGGCGATCAGCGCGGTGGTGGCCTTCATGCGGCACTGGACCGTGGCCGGCATCGACGAAGCTCAGCTCGCGCGCACGCCACGCGGCGCGCGGGCTCAGCAGCTCGAGCTTGGCGTCGGCGCCGAAGAAGGCCGCGCAGACGCTCGCGCAGCGTTGTCCAGCCCGGTGCCGGCGCCGTAGCGCCGCGCAAGCCGACCCCGGTGTCGCTCACCCACAGCTGCGTCGCGCCGCGTCGCGCCGTCGTCGCTCCGCGCCGACCTCGATGCGGCCGCCCTGCTCGCTCGGGTCGATGCCATGGCGCACGGCGTTCTCCACCAGCGTGAGCAGCGCCATCGGCGGAAAGCGCAGGCCGAGCAGCGCGGGATCGACGTCGATCTGCACCTCAGGCGGTCGGGCATGCGCATGTGCATCAGCTCGAGGTAGGCGCGCACCAGGTCGGCTCGTCGCGCACGAGCGACAGGCGCGCCCTCCTGCAGCCGCGGCATCGCGGCGCGCAGGTAGGCGATCAGGCTGCCCAGCACCGGCGCGGCGCGCGGCGAACCGGTCTCGACCAGCGCCTGCACGTTGGCCAGCGTGTTGAACAGGAAGTGCGGCTCGATCTGCGACGTGCAGCACGGCCAGCCGCGCATCGAGCGCCTGGCGCTCGAGCCGTCTCGCGCTCGAGCTCGAACTGCAGCGCCTGCGCGCGCGCCTGTGCATCGCGCTCGCGGTACAGCGCACCCAGCGCCAGCACCAGGCCGAGCACGAGCGCCGCAGCCGGCGATCCAAGCAAAGCCGGTCACGCGGTCCGGGTTGCCGACGAACGTCGCCAGGTCGCCGCCGGTGGCCAGCAGGTAGACCAGCGCGGTGGCCAGCGGCGCGGCGAGCGCCACCGCGAGCGTCTGCGCCAGCCAGCGCGGCAGCCAGGGCTGGCGCCACATCGCCCGCCGCCGTGGAACGCCAGCAGCAGCACCAGCGCCACGAACAGCGTGCGCCCCAGCAGCACCGGGAACGGCGTGCACGAAGATCGGGTTCAGCGCCAGCGCCACGGTGAGCGCCAGGCCGAGCGCCCAGCCCACGCTGCCGTGGTTCAGCTCGCGCAGCACCCGGCGCGGCGAGTGACAGCCGGGTCGCGTCGGTCGGGGGCAGCGCGCTGGACATGCGTCACACGATAGCGCCGCAGCCGGTACCGACCAAGCCGACTGCGCCGCCCGTGCGACGAATGGCGGCCGGCGCGGTGCGAGTGCCGGCAACCGACCGCTCCGGTCGTGCCCGGTCGCCGCCGTTTATGTGCCCTGGCGCTGCAGCGGCGCGGCAAGCGCCTGGCGCAGCGTGTCGGCGCTGTCTTGCAGGTGGGCCCGCGCCTCGGCGCTCAGCCCCTTGCGCTGCGCGGCTGGCGGTCGATGCGCGCCAGCAGCGCCTGCGCCTGCATGCGCACCAGGCTGCGCGCATCGGCACGGCTCAGCGACGACGGGCCGCAGCAGCAGAGCGGCCAGGCGGTTCAGGTGCTCGCGCTGCAGCTCGCGGCGCGAGCGCCGCGATGTCGCCGCTGCCGCCGTCAGCTCGCTCCACACTTCGCGCGCTCAGGCGCTGGTACAGCTCGGACAAGCGGAAGCGGCGGCGCGGCTGGTGTCGCCCTTGCCTTCGCTGTCGAGAAGGCGCGGCGCCACGGCGTCGCTCATCAACTGCGCCGAGCAGCGCGCGCTGCATGTCGAGCACGTTGCGATGCGAGCGAATAGTCGGTCGCCACCGGTCCGTCGCCTGCGTACAGCGCGTCGCGGCGATCCTGGAAGTCGGCGCCAGGCGCCGCTGCAGCGCGGGCGACAGCACGAAGCTGTCGGCGCGCCAGCACGCCGCTGGCCAGCAGGTCGAGCGCCTCGCGCTGCGCCGCTGCGCGTCACCGGCACCAGCGGATCGCGGCCGCTGCCGGGGAAGTCGCGCAGCGTGCGCACGCCGCCGATCTGGCGCGCCAGGATGCCCGACGCACGCGCCGCGTCGCGCAGCGCAAAGCTCGACCGAGCGGCGCAGCACCGAGTAGTCTTCGCTCGGCTTGAGCTCGCGCGTCTCCTGGCGCGGATCAGGTCGCGCGCGATGTCGATGCGCTTCTTGGCGAACGCCACCGGGTCGCTGCCCAGGTCGAAGTGCAACGACTCCGGATCGATGCCGAGGAAGTTGTCCTCGTCGGTGCCGTAGGCCAGCTGCGGCTCGTTGCTGCGCGCGGCGATGCGCTGCAGCTCGGCCTTCTCGTGATCGGGCGCGATCGGCTTGTAGGCGTACTCGATGGCCCAGTAGTCGTACGGGCCCGAGCGCGAGTCTGGAACGGCGCACCGTGCTGCGTTCGCCGGGGCGGCGGCAGGTTGATCGGCGCGTACTCCATCACCGAGCCGGCCAGGCCGTTCTGCCGCGTGAATTCGGGGTCGGACAGCTGCGCATCGGTGTACACGCGCGAGCTGCGGAAGTTGTGGCGCAGGCCGAGCGTGTGGCCGACCTCGTGCATCGTCGTGTCGGTGAGGTAGTCGAGCACGAACTGCTGCGCCTCGGGGCTGCCGGATCGAGCTCGCCGCGCGCCTCGAGCACATCGAGCGCATAGCTCGAGCTGCTCGGCCGCCATGTCGGCGTGCTGGCACTCGTGGATGTCGAGGCCGCCGGCCATCGCGCGCTGCGCACCGATCTGCGCGATGCGCTCCTCGCTGCTGGACTGCATCAGCGCCGGCCAGTCGACCGCCACCTTCGACGCCAGCACCTGCGCACGCAGCGCGCGCACGCCGCGCGAGCTCAGGCTCTCGAAGCCGATGTCGGCGTCGAGGATCTCGCCGGTGCGCGGGTCGATCTGGCTCGGCCCGATGGCGCCGAACAGCGGCTGCGCATTGGTCATCCAGCGCACCGACGCGACGCCGACGTCGAGCGTGTCGAAGTCGGCATCGTCGGGCTGCACCTTGACGACCATGGCGTCCTTGAAGCCGATGCGCTCGAACGCCGTGTTCCAGGCCAGGATGCCTTTGCTCATCGCATCGCGGTACTTCACCGGGATGGTGCGGTCGAGCCAGAAGGTGATCGGCTTCACCGGCTCGGACAGCGCCGCCGTCGGATCCTTCTTCTCCAGGCGCCAGCGGTTGATCGTGGTGCACGCGCGGCGTGCGCGCCAGGTCGTCGCTGAAGTCCTGGCGCACGGTGTCGAAGTAGCCCACGCGCGGGTCGGCCCGGCGCGCCGCCATCGGCTGCTCGGGCAGCTTGGCCAGCGAGTAGTGCAAGCCGAGGAACAGGCTGCGCGCATCGGGCACCGCCTGCGGGATCGACGGCGCCGGCGCCGGGCGGGCATGCCCGGCTGCGGCACGGCGATGCTGAGCGTCGCGTAGTGCGCATTGACCTCGAACACCACCTGGTCGGGCTTGCCGCGCACCGCGCGTGAACGACGTGTTGCGGCCGTCGAACGCGTAGCCCTGGCGGTACTGCCGCTGCAGCGCGATGCCCACGCCCAGCATGTCGGTGATGAACAGGCTGTTCGGCTTCGATCAGGATCGATCTTGCGCTCCGGATGCGGCTGGCTCGCCACCGCGGTCGTGCCCAGCAGGCTGGGCGAGAAGCCGGCTTCGATGGCGCGCGCCTCGGGTGTCTTGTCGCGCGCCGTGAACTCGGTGTTGCGCGCCAGCAGCTGCACCAGGTTGTGCACGCGCTTGAACTCGACCAGCTGCTGGTCGGCCGTAGCGGCCGTACGGACCGATCATCGTGCCGCCGAACAGCCCCGCCTCGCCGATGCCGCGTGCGATCTTGGGCGCGAACAACATCGGCTTGCCGAAGTCCTCGGGCATCAGCTCGATCCAGACCTTGTCGTCCTTCTGCCAGGTCGTCAGTGCGCCATCGATCTTCTTGGCGTCCTTGATGACGGTGGCGAATGGCTGCGGCTGCCCGGGCAACACCGGCGGCGTGGCTGCAGCGGCGCCCGACGCGGGCCGCGCGGCCGGAGCAGCCGCTGCCGTCTGCGGCGTGCCGGACGCGGCGGCCGCCGGCGCGGCTGCGCCGGGGCCCCCGGCGGGTGTGGTCGCGCATCCTGCGACGAACAGGACCCACGCGGCCGGGATGGCGAATCGAAGCGGTTGCACGGGGGTCTTGCGCATGGAATGGGTTACCACAGTGAGCCGTGACGGATAAGGGCGATGCGTCCGCTGCCTGAGCTTTTGGCTCGCAGGGCTCGGATTGTGCGGCAACGGTCGGCGCGGCGCAGCGCCCGCTTGCACCAAGAGCCGCGCCAAGCGCCGAGGGCGCGACCGGTGTCACGCCGCCGCCCCGGATGCCATACCCGAGGCGGGCAATGGACTATTTGAGCGCCTTGAAACGCAGCCGGTGCGGCCGTGCCCCGTCTTCGCCCAGCCGCTTGACTTTGTCGGCTTCGTACTCGTGGAAGTTCCCGGCGTAGAACACCCACTTGCCTTCGTCTTCGCAGGCCAGGATGTGCGTCGCGATGCGATCGAGGAACCAGCGGTCGTGGCTGATCACCATCACCGAGCCGGCGAACTCCAGCAGTGCGTCTTCCAGCGCGCGCAGCGTTTCGACGTCGAGGTCGTTGCTCGGCTCGTCGAGCAGCAGCACGTTGCCGCCCTGGGACAGCGTCTTGGCCAGATGCAGCCGACCGCGCTCGCCGCCCGAGAGCTGGCCGACGCGCTTTTGCTGGTCGTTGCCCTTGAAGTTGAAGCGGCCGAGGTAGGCGCGGCTCGGCACCACGAACTTGCCCACCGTGATGTTGTCGAGGCCGCCGGAGACGTCTTCCCACACCGTCTTGTCGTTGGCCAGCGACTCGCGGCTCTGGTCGACGAACGCCAGCTGCGCGGTGTGGCCGACCACGATCTCGCCGGCGTCGGGCTTTTCCTTGCCCTGGATCATGCGAAACAGCGTCGACTTGCCGGCGCCGTTGGGGCCGATGATGCCGACGATCGCGCCGGCCGGCACCTTGAACGACAGATCCTCGATCAGCACGCGGTCGCCGAAGCCCTTGGTGACGTTCTTGAACTCGATCACCTCGTTGCCCAGGCGCTCGCCCACAGGAATGAAGATCTCGTTGGTCTCGTTGCGCTTCTGGTATTCGACGTCGCTCAGTTCCTCGAATCGTGCCAGCCGCGCCTTGCTCTTGGCCTGCCGGCCCTTGGGGTTCTGGCGCACCCACTCGAGCTCCTTCTTCATCGCCTTCATGCGCGCGTCTTCGGTCTTCTGCTCCTGCTCCAGGCGCTGCTCCTTCTGGTCGAGCCAGTTGGAGTAGTTGCCCTTCCACGGGATGCCCATGCCGCGGTCGAGCTCGAGGATCCACTCGGCCGCGTTGTCGAGGAAGTAGCGGTCGTGCGTGATCGCGACCACGGTGCCCGGAAAGCGCTTGAGGAAGATCTCGAGCCACTCCACCGACTCGGCGTCCAGGTGGTTGGTCGGCTCGTCGAGCAGCAGCATGTCGGGCTTGCTGAGCAGCAGGCGGCACAGCGCGACGCGGCGCTTCTCGCCGCCCGACAGCTTGCCGATCTGCGCGTCCCAGGGCGGCAGACGCAGCGCATCGGCGGCGATCTCGAGTTGGTGCTCGGTGTTCTCCGAGCCGGCCGCAGCGATCACCGCCTCGAGCTCGGCTTGTTCGGAGGCGAGCTTGTCGAAGTCGGCATCGGGCTCGGCATACGCGGCATACACCTCGTCGAGCCGCTTCTTGGCATCGAGCACACCGCCGATGCCTTGCTCCACCGCCTCGCGCACCGATTGCGATGCATCGAGTTGCGGCTCCTGCGGCAGGAAGCCGATCTTCAGGTTGGGCATCGGCACGGCCTCGCCCTCGATCTCGTTGTCGAGGCCGGCCATGATCTTCAACAGCGTGCTTTTGCCCGAGCCGTTGATGCCCAGCACGCCGATCTTGGCGCCGGGGAAAAACGACAGCGAGATGTTCTTCAGGATCTGCCGCTTCGGCGGCACGATCTTGCCGACGCGGTTCATTGTGTAGACGTACTGGGCCATGACCACTCGAGGTTGGGACAATCGAACCGCGTATTGTGACCTGCGTCGCAATGCGCTCCGCCCGAACGGGTACAATGCGGACCGCGACGCCTCTTCCCAGTCACGCCGTCGCAGTCGATTCCGACGCTTTCCAATCCATCTGCCTTCGACGACTGGTGCCCTCTTCGGAGCGGCAGCAGGCCGATCCCAAGCGCTGTCGCAACAAGCGAAGCGCCCCACAACCCAATGAATTTCACTGATCTCGGCTTGATCGAGCCGCTTGTCCGTGCCGTGCACGATCACGGCTACGAAACCCCACGCCGATCCAGGCGCAGGCCATTCCCGCCGTGCTGAAAGGCGGCGACCTGCTGGCCGGCGCACAAACCGGCACCGGCAAGACCGCCGGCTTCGTGCTGCCGATGCTGCAGCGGCTGCAGTCGAGCGCGGCGCCACGCGATGCACGCGGCCGCATCATGATCCGTGCCTTGATCCTCACGCCCACGCGCGAACTCGCCGCGCAGGTCGAAGAAAGCGTGCGCACCTACGGCAAGCACCTCGCGCTGCGCAGCATGGTGATGTTCGGCGGCGTCGGCATGCAGCCGCAGATCGACAAGCTCAAGCGCGGCGTCGACATCCTGGTGGCCACACCGGGCCGGCTGCTCGACCACCACGGCCAGCGCACGCTCGACCTGGGCCACGTGCAGATCTTCGTGCTCGATGAAGCCGATCGCATGCTCGACATGGGCTTCATCCACGACATCAAGAAGATCCTCGCCATCGTGCCGCAGAAGAAGCAGAGCCTGCTGTTCTCGGCCACCTTCAGCGACGAGATCAAGGCACTGGCCGACCGGCTGCTGAACCAGCCGGCGCTGATCGAAGTGGCGCGGCGCAACGCGCCGGCCGAGCTGGTGGCGCAAAGGGTGCACCCCGTCAGCCGCGACAAGAAGAAGGACCTGCTGGCGCACCTCATCCTGCAGGGCGACTGGCACCAGGTGCTGGTGTTCACGCGCACCAAACACGGCGCCAACCGGTTGACCGAGTTCTTGACCAAGAGCGACATCAGCGCGATGGCGATTCACGGCAACAAGAGCCAGAGCGCGCGCACCAAGGCGCTGGCCGACTTCAAGAGCGGCGAGCTGCGCGTGCTGGTGGCCACCGACATCGCCGCCCGTGGCATCGACATCGACCAGCTGCCGCACGTGGTGAACTACGAGCTGCCCAACGTGCCCGAGGACTACGTGCACCGCATCGGCCGCACCGGCCGTGCCGGCGCCACCGGCGAGGCGATCTCGCTGGCTTGCGTCGACGAAGAGATCTTCCTGCGCGACATCCAGCGCCTGATCCACAAGGAGATCCCGCGCGAGGTGATCAAGGGCTTCGAGCCCGACCCCAACGAACGCGCCGAGCCGATCGTGCTCGGCCGCATGACGATCGGGGTCGGCGGCAACCGCCGCAATGGCAACGGCGGTCGGCCCGCACGTCCGCCGCAAGGGCGCTCACCGAAGCCGGCGCATCCGTCGCGCGCGGCCAATCCGTTGCAAGGCACGCATGCCTCGCGCGATGCCCGTGCACCGCAAGGCCAGAAGGCACCCCAGGGTGCGCGACCGGGTGCACGCCCCGGCGCCCGTCCGGCGTCCGGCCCGCACGGCGGCGGGGCCGCGGGCTCGCGGCCGCCGCGCGGCGGCCGCAGCCGTTGAGGCGACCCGCACACGTCAATGAAAGAGGGCGCCTAACGGCGCCCTTTTTTCATCGCCTGCCAACCTTGTCCGGCGCCCGGGCCTGCATGCCCGGGCGGTTCGGCAGGCGTTCGCCAGTGCGCAGACACTGGCTCACGTCCAGCTCAGGACTTGCCGTGCTTGGCGATCAGCTCCTTGGCCGTGGCCAGCAGCTTCTTGCCATCGAAGTTGCGCTTGTCCATGTCGGCCACCCATTCGTTCTCGACCGCCGCCGACAGCTTGATGAACTCCTGCCGCTCCGACGCCGGGAAGGTGTAGAGCGTGTTGCCGCGATCCACCGCCGGCTTGCGACCGGCCGGGTCGTTGCCCTGCTGCGTCTTGCCGAGCCAGGCCGAAGTGGCGAGGCCGGAGTTGCCGTCGATCACCTTCTTGAGGTCGGGCGCGAGACCGTCGTACTTGGCCTTGTTCATCGCCATCACGAAGGTCGTGGTGTACAGCGCCGGACCGTTGGAATCGAACTCGCTGTGGAACTTGGTCAGCTCGTGCACCTTGACCGACGGCACCACCTCCCACGGGATCACGCAGGCGTCGATCGTGCCCTTGGACAGCGCGTCGGGGATCTGCGGCAGCGGCATGCCCACCGGCGTGGCGCCCACCGAGCCGAGCAGCTTGGTGATCTGGCGCGTCGGGCCGCGCACCTTCAGGCCCTTGAGATCGCTGTGCGTCTTGATCTGCTTGCTCACCGAATGGAACATGCCCGGGCCGTGCACGTGCAGCGCGATGACCTGCGTCTCCTTGAACTCGTCGGGCGCGACGGTCTGCACGTAGTCCCAGTACGCCTTGGACGTGGCCTCGGCGTTGTTCATCACGAACGGCAGCTCGAACACCTCGATGCGCGGAAAGCGCCCGGCGGTGTTGCCCGGCAGCGTCCAGACGATGTCGACCACGCCGTCGCGCGCCTGGTCGTACAGCTGCACCGGCGTGCCGCCGAGCTGCATGGCCGGATAGGCCTCGAACTTGATGCGGCCGCCGGAGTCCTTTTCCACCTTCTCCATCCACGGCTTGTGCATCGACAGCCACACGTTGCTCATCGGCGCCATGAAGGTGTGGAACTTCAGCGTCACGCTCTGTTGGGCCAGACCGGCGAGGTGCGGCACGCCGAGCGCGGCCGCGGCAGTGCCTTGGACGAAGGTGCGGCGTTTGATCATGGTCTTCTCCACGGTGGATGAGGACGACATGGGACGTTAACGGGCCGTCGGGCGGCACGTGGTCGCGGTTTTCCCTATAGCCGCCGCGTCAGCTGATGAAGCTGCACCAGCCACAGCGGGATGATCGGGAAGAACAGGAACAACATGGTGCGGATCACGTCGCTGACGAGGAACGGCGCCACGCCACGATAGGTCTCGCCCATCGGCACGCCCTTGGCCAGGCCGTTGACGATGTACACGTTCAGGCCCACCGGCGGGGCGATCAGCCCGAAGCCCACCGTCATCAGCACCATGATGCCGAACCAGATCGCCACCGACTCCTTCGGCATGCCGAAGTCGAGCCCCATCACGATCGGGAAGAAGATCGGTATGGTCAGCAGCAGCATCGACAGCTCGTCCATCACGGCGCCGAGCAGTACGTAGAACAGCAGGATCGCCACCACCACCACCAGCGGCGCCAGGCCCCAGCCACCGACCACGGCGGCAAGCTGGTTGGGCACCTGGGTCAGCGCCAGCGCCGAATTCATCAGGTCGGCGCCGAGGAAGATGAAGAAGATCATCGCCGCGCTGGCCGCCGTGCCGTAGAAGCACTCCTTGAACTTGCCGAACGTCATTTCGCCCTTGCCCAGCGCGGTGAGGAAGGTGGTGGTCGCGCCGACCGCCGCGCCCTCGGTGGGTGTGAACAGGCCGCCATAGATGCCGCCGAACACCAGCACGAAGATGACCACGATCGGCAGCACGCCGATCACCGCATGCCAGGTCATCGGCGGCGGCGCATCCTCGACTTCGGGCGAGTGGCCCGGCACCATGCGCACGTAGATCGCGACCGCGACCATGTAGCCGACCATCGCGATCAAGCCCGGCACGATGGCCGCCGCGAACAGCTTGCTGATGTTCTGCTCGGTCAGGATGGCGTAGATCACCAGCACGATCGATGGCGGCAGCTGGATGCCGAGCGTGCCGCCGGCGGCCAGCGTGCCGGTGGCGATGCGCCCCGAGTAGCCGTGGCGCCGCATCTCGGGCAACGCCACGCTGGTGATCGTGGCCGCGGTTGCCACCGACGAGCCGCTGATGGCGCCGAACGCCGCGCAGGCCAGCAGCGACGCCATCGCCAGCCCGCCCTTGAAGCGGCCCATCATCGCGGCGGCAAACTCGAACAGCGATTTGCTGATGCCGCCCTTGGTGGCGAAGTTGCCCATCAGGATGAACAGCGGAATCACCGACAAGTCGTAGCTGGCGAAGCGCGCAAAGGCCTGCGTGTTGAGGAAGTTGGCGAACGGCAGCCAGCCGGTTTGTGTGACATAGCCGAGCGCACCGGCGGCGAACATGCTCACCGCGATCGGCACGCGGATCGCCATCAGCGCCAGCATGCTGCCGAAGATCAGCGCGGTCAGCGCGAGCGGGCTCATGCGCGACCCTCCACCATCTGCGGCTCGTGCGTCTGAAACCCGCGCACCGCCTGCGCCAGCGCGATCACCGCGGTCAGCACCAGCGGCGGCACCATGCCGACATACACGATCCACTCCGGCACGCCCATGATCATCGAGCTGGATTGCGACTTCCAGGCGTTGAGGCCGCCGATCGTCGTGCGCCACGCCATCAGACCCATCGCCGCCGCCAGCATCAACGCACCGAACGCGATCGAGCACGTCCTGCTTGGCGGGCGCCAAGTGCGCGGTGAAGAAGTCGACGATGATGTTGCCGCGACGAAACTGGCACCACGGCATGAACAGCGCGATCGCCGCGCCGGCCGCGAAGCCCGACAACTCGAACGCGCCGACGATGCTCCAGCCGGTGGTGTTGCGTCCGATCAGGCTGATGCAGGTCATCAGCGTGATCACGATCAGCAGCACGCCCGCGATCACGGCACACGCTTTCGCCAGAATCTCCAGGATCTTCACGCTTCCCCTCCGACGCTGTTCAGTACTGCGTTTCCGGCAATTGGACCACCAGTCCGTCCAGACCCTCGTGCAGCGAGATCTGGCAGCTCAGCCGGCTGGTCGGCTGACGCGGCGATGCGGTCATCTCGAGCATCTCGTGTTCCTCGTCGGCCGGAGGCCGCAGCTTGTCGGTCCACGCGGGGTCGACGATCACGTGGCAGGTCGAGCAGGTGAGGCAGCCGCCGCAATCGGCGAGGATGCCTTCGATGCCGGCGTCGATGGCCGCACGCATCAGGCTCTTGCCCGTGGGCGCGTCGATCGAACGGCGGGTGCCGTCGGCGGCGATCAAATGCACGGCGATGGTGGGCATGGTCAATGGCGTCGGGCCGCCCGCAGGCATGGGCGCTGCTCTCCGGAGGACAGCGAACACAGCGGGCGTGGGGATCGTGTCATGTCTAGAAGCGGCTGAAGTATTCGCGGCGCTGCCACTCGTCTTTGTCGGCGGCCTGCTCGTAGCGTGCCAGCTCGGCGCGTTTGGTGCGAACCAGGCAGTCGACAAAAGGCGCGCCGAACGCGCGCACCAGCGTCGCATCGCCCGAGAGCGCCTGCAGCGCATCGCCGAGCGTCGTCGGCAGCATGATCGCGCCGGCGGCATACGGTGCATCGGTGGCCGCGGCGGCGCGCAGGTTGCGCCGCAGCCCATCGAGTCCGGCGTGGATCTGCGCCGCGATGTAGAGGTAGGGATTCGCGCTCGGCTCGCCGATGCGATTCTCGATGCGCGTGGCGGCATCGCCGCAGCGCCCGAGCACGCGCAGCATCGCGCCGCGGTTGTCGCGCCCCCACAGCACCGCCTGCGGCGCCAGCGCGTTCGGACGGAAGCGGCCGAAGCCGTTGATCGTGGGCGTGCAGAACACCGCCATCGCGCGCGCATGCTCCAGCAGGCCGGCCAGGTAGTGCTCGCCGACGTCGGACAGCGTGAAGCGGGCATCGCTCGCCTTCGCGCCCGCCTCGGGCGCGTCGCGCGCCATCGCGTTGGTGCCGTGGCGCAAGTGGAACAGCGACTGGTGCAAGTGCCAGCCGCTGGCCATCACGTTGGGAAACGGCGGCCGACAGACGAAGCTGGCGTGGTAGCCGGCGCGGCGCAGCGACTGGCGCACGCCGTTGCGAAACAGCACCATCTGGTCGGCCGCGGTCAGCGCATCGGTGGCATCGAACACCGCCTCGACCTGGCTCGGACCCAGTTCGATCTCCAGCGAACGCAGCGGCAGGTTCAAGCCCTGCGCGGTCTTCTGCACGATCGCCAGCGGTGCATCGGCCATGTCGGCCCAGTTCTCGGCGAGCAGGTTGTAGCCCGGATGGATCATCGACACGGCGGGTGGCTCGCCGGGCCAGGCCGCCTGCTGCGGATCGAGCCGCTCGTCTTCGATGCGGTAGATGTGGAACTCCACCTCGAGGCCGCAGCGCAGGCCATAGCCTTCGCGGGCGAGTTCGGCGAGCGCGGCCTGCAGCACACGGCGCGTGTCGAGCGCCACCGGCGTCGCGTCGTCGAACCACGGTTGCGCCTGCATCCGCGCCGTGTCCTGCGCCCACGGCAGGATGCGAAAGCTCGCCGGGTCGGCCAACAAGAGCAGGTTGTTGGCCTGGCCGAACCCTGGCAACTCGTCGGCCAACCCTGGCTCGAACACCTCGTACGCGGTGCGATCCGAGGTGTCCTTCAGCATCACCGTGCTGACCAGACCCAGACCTTCGTGCAACGCATCGGCCACCGCGTGCGGCATCAGCGTCTTGCCGCGCAGCACGCCATGCAGGTCGCACCAGGCCACGCGCACGCGCTGAATGCCCTGATCGGCGACACGTTTGAGCACCTGCTCGCACGCCAACGCCCGCGGCATGTCGTGGATGCCGCAGCGTTGGGCGAAGGTGGTCATGGATGCGCCTCGCTGGCGGCCGTGGTGGACGACGATGCGCCCAGCCATGCAGCCCCGGCGCGTTTGGCCGATGCAGCGTCGCGCCAGAATGCCTCCCAACGGTCGGCCGGCGCGATGCAGTCCATGGTGTCGGGGCCGGTCAGCTGCGCCGCATCGTGCGCGCTCAACGCCATCGGCGGGCGCTCGCCGGCTTGCACCTGCTCGATCGCTCTGATCAGCAGCCGACGATTGGCCATGATGACCTTGTCGCTGGTGCCCAGGTGCTCGCGCGTGCGGTCCTGGATCGGCCCCATGCTCTCCACCGCCCACTGGTCGTGGCGGTTGATGTCTTCTTCGCCCATGCCCAGGAAGGTGCGCGTGCGCTGCTCCTCGGGATCGAAGCCCCAGTTGTCGCGGGCATCGTGCAGCGGCACGTAGTCGGGCAGCGACAGGCCACGCAGGCGCTGCGCACGCATGGTGGCCTTGTCGAGCGGCTTGTCGAAGCTGGTGAAGAACGAATACCAGTAGGTGTGCGTGTCGTCCACCGGCACGTGCATCTGCGTGATCGTGACCGTCTCCGACAACGGGATCACGAAGGTGTAGGGAAACATCGCGTGCGTCACGCGCACGTGCGTCAGGTGATCGTTGATGATGCGCAGCGCGGTGATGCGCGTGAGCCCGGGCACGACCTCTTCGTGGCGGATCTCGGGCGACGTGCGCTCGCGCATCACGCGTGTCATCGGCCAGCGCTCGCCATCGACTTCGCCGACGCTGGCGGCGCGGAACTGGCGGCCGAACGCATCACCACCCTGTTCGTCCTGCAGGTAGCGATGCAGGAACGACGGGTGCGCCGGATCGATGCCGACTTCGAATGCCTGCAGCCAGTTGCAGTGCCACCGGCCCTTGAACGCGAAGCTGTGTGTCGCCGGTGCGCGGAACGCATCGAACGCCGGCAGTTCCGGTGGCGTGCTGCCCTCGGGGCCGAACCATGCGAACAGCACACCCGATTGCTCGCGCACCGGATAGCTGCGTTGGCGCACGCGCGTGCAGAGGGTGGAGCCCACCGGTTCGGCCGGTGTCTCGAGGCAACGGCCGTCGACGGCGAACTTCCAGCCATGGAACGGACAGCGCAGCCCTTCGGGCTCGTGGCGGCCGAACGCCAGGTCGGCGCCGCGGTGCGGGCAATCGCGGTCGAGCAGGCCGTAACGCCCTTGGCCGTCGCGAAACAACACCAGCTCCTGGCCCAACACGCGCACGCGCTTCACCGGCCGCGAGGCCATGCGCGGATCGAGCACTGGATCGAATTCGTCGAGCAGTGCCACCGGTTGCCAGTAGCACCGCATCAGTGCGCCGCACGGCGTGCCCGGCCCGATGCGGGTGATCAGATCGTTTTGCGCCGCTTGCATGCAACCAGTCTAGTGGCCGTGTCCAGGGCGCGACAAACCGCGAGGGAAACCCCTAGGCCATTGCACGGGCCCGGCGGCGCGGCGCGCACAATCGCCGCCCATGACCAACGCACCGGGGTTTTCGATTGGCAAGCGGCGCCGGATTGCGCTGGTGGCCGGTGGCACCGGGCTGGTGGGCCGCGAACTGGTCAGCGCCCTGATCGCCGAGAGTTCGGTCGGCGCCGTGCACGTGCTGGTGCGCAGCAGGAACGCCGAGCTCGCCAAGCGCAGCGGCATCACGCAGCACGTGGTCGACTACACGCGGCCGCTGGGCGCGTTGCCGCCCGCCGACGACGCCTTCTGCTGCCTCGGCACGACGATCAAGGTGGCGGGTTCGCAGGCGGCGTTTCGCGCCGTCGACTTCGATTCCGCGCTCGCCTTCGCGCGCGCCGCGCGCGAGGCCGGCGCGACCCGGCTGGGCGTGGTGTCGGCGCTCGGCGCCGATGTGGCGTCGAGCGTGTTCTACAACCGCGTCAAGGGCGAGCTGGAGCAAGCCGTGAAGACGCTCGGCTTCGCCTGCGTGCTGCTTGCACGGCCCTCGTTGCTGCTCGGCGACCGCGCGACGTTGGGGCAGCCCACGCGCATCGGCGAGCGCATCGGCGCGGCGCTCAACGTGCCGCTGAAATGGGTGCTGCCGGATTCGGTGCGGCCGATCGAGGCGCGCACCGTCGCGTTGGGTCTGATGCGCGCGGTGCACCAGTGCGACCGGCCCGGCGTGTTCAGCGTGCCCTCGCACGAGCTGCAAGTGCTGGGCCACGACTCGTAACAGACGTGCGGCACGTCACGTGCGCAGGCCCCAGCACTGCGAGGATTTGCGTGGGACCGCGCCAACCATTTCACGGTTACCAAACTCTCGTTGCATGTGGTCGCCGCTGGTCACACCACGCGGACACGCGCACCGCTACCGTGTGTTCGTCATGAAGCCGATGCTGCACACACGCTGGCTGTCGATGGACCTGATCGTCTCGCGCGACGGCCAGGAAATCGACCGCGTGTGCGCGAGCGACATCGAACGCGTGATCGTCGTGTACTGCGATCGCGGCGACACGCCGGGCGACCTCGCCTATGCCGTCGTGCAGACGCGGGATCACGACCTGCTGTTCCCGCCCGAGAGCGGCATCGCGGGCCGCGTGCACTTCGAGCGCCAACTGTTCTGGGGCGAACGCCGCTGCGTGTACTGGACACCGCTGGCCAAAGCCCCGCTGCCGCGCAAGCTGTGCACCGGACTTTGGATCCTGCGCCTGAGCAGGCCCGCGTTCGTGCGCTTGCCGCGCGACGAGCTGCGCCCGGTGATCGCGCAGTGGCCGCTCGAGGGACCGCAGCTGTGGGACGAGCGCAAGAACGAACGCATCGCACGCGCGCGCCCGTTCGGCGCGCTGCGGCCGGTGACGTCAAGCCCGAGCAGCACGCTGTAGCGCGGGCCGCGTCAGCGGCTCAACGGAACTCGCGCTCGCGCAGCCACTTGGTGGCGACCCACTTCTCGCCTTCGAGCACCGGCAGTCCGGCGTGCAGCGTGCGCGTCACCACGTGCGGGCGGTCGTAGCTGAAGAAGACGGCGTTGCCGCGCATCGGACCGACCTCGACGCCGACGTCGGGGAATCCGGTGCCGCCGCCGCGCTGCGGCGTGTTGAGGTACATGATCAGCGAGCCCACGCGCTGGCCACCGCGCTGCAGGATGGTGGGGGTGCCGGGCTGTGCCGGATCGAAGTAGTCGTGGTGGGCCTTGTATTCGGCGCCGGGGCGGTAGCGCAGGATCTGCAGGCCTTCGCCGTTCTGCAGCGGCCAGTTCAGCAGGGCTTCGATGCGCTGCTCGATGCGCTGGCACAGCGGGCTCTCGCCGCGTTCGAAGAACATGCCGTCGCTGGTGCGCGACGCATGCACCTCGCTGCCGCCGCTGGGTGTGTGCACGGTCTCCGAGCGCGCCAGCTTGGGCTTGGCCAGCTCGATCATCTCGTCGCACTCGTTGTCGGACAGCAGACCGCCGAACACCACCAGGCGCGGGCTCATCATGGTGGTCAGGATCTGCACGTTGCGCCCGAGCACCGTCACCACGCTCGGGTTGCCGGTGAGGTCGGGGCCCGGCACCGGCACCGGCGCAGGCAGCACCTCTTTCTTCGCATGCGTCGCGAGGTACTGCTCCAGCGTGGTTTCCAGCGCATCGAGTGCGGTGGTTTCGTCCCATCCGCTGCTGCGCATGGACTGCAGCACGTCTTCCGGGCGGCAGCCCGCACGTGCCTGCGCGACGATCCACTCGCGCAGCTCCGGGGTGATTGCTTGCGTGGCCATAGGCGGGCATTTTGGCAGGCCGGCGGCGGCTGGCGCAACGCCCTGTGACACGCGGGGCTCAGCGGAAGTTGCGGCTCCTGGCCACCAGCCCGCTCAGCAGATGCGAATGGTCGACCAGCTTGCGCGCGATCAAGTGGCGCACCTCGCCTTCGCACTGCCACACGCCATAGACGGTGAGCAGCGTCGAAGCCAATAGCGGCTTGCGCTGCGCCTGCGCCACCTGCGGCCACACGATCACGTTGACCGCGCCGGTCTCGTCTTCCAGCGTCACGAAGATCACGCCCTTGGCGGTCTCGGGGCGCTGGCGGTGCGTGACCAGGCCGCTGGCGCGCGCCAGCTGGCCGGGCCGGTAGCCGTTGAGCACACACGCCGGCTGCACGCGAAAGGCCGCCAGCTGCCCGCGCAGCAACTTGAGCGGATGGTTCTTCAGCGACAGCCCGGTGCTGCGGTAGTCGGCCATCAGGTCTTCGCCGGCGCTCGGTGCTTGCAGCGTGGCCTGCACCTCGTGCGTGCGCGTGCGGGCCAGCATCGGGCTGGCACGCGTGTCGACGCCGGCGGTGGCCCATGCCGCCTGGTGGCGGTGGCCGGTGAGCGGCGCCAACGCATCGCCTTGCGACAGCAGCTGCATCATGGAGTCGTCGAGCGCGGCGCGGCGCGACAGGTCTTCGACGCTGTCGAACGGCTTCTCGGCACGCGCTTGCAGCAGCCGCTTGGCCGCGTCCTCCTGAAAGCCGAGCAGCCGATCGAACCCCAGCCGCACCGGCCACAGCGCACCGTGCGCGCCGGGCTCGAGTTCGCTGGTCCATTGGCTCTTGAGCACGTCGACCGGCAGCACCTCCACGCCGTGCGCGCGCGCATCGCGCGTGAGTTGTGCCGGCGCATAAAAACCCATCGGCTGGCTGTTGAGCAACGCGGCCAGGAACGCATCGGGATGGTGGCACTTGATCCACGCGCTCACGTACACCAGCAGCGCAAAACTGGCGGCATGGCTCTCGGGGAAGCCGTATTCGCCGAAGCCCTCGATCTGCTTGAAGATGCGCTCGGCGTATTCGCGCTCATAGCCTTTTTCGACCATGCGGCCGACGAGGCGTGCATGGAACGGGCCGAGCCCGCCCTTGCGCTTCCAGGCGGCCATCGCGCGGCGCAGCGAGTCGGCTTCGCCGGGCGTGAAGTCGGCGGCCAGGATCGCCAGCTGCATCACCTGCTCCTGGAAGATCGGCACGCCGAGCGTGCGCTGCAACGCACGCTTCACTTCGTCGCTCGGGTAGTCCACGGGCTCTTCACCGGTGCGCCGCTTCAGATAGGGATGCACCATGCCGCCCTGGATCGGCCCTGGGCGCACGATGGCGACCTCGATCACCAGGTCGTAGAAGTTCTCCGGCTTCAGGCGCGGCAGCATGCTCATCTGCGCGCGGCTCTCGACCTGGAACACGCCCACGCTGTCGCCGCGGCTGAGCATCTGGTAGACCGCATCGTCCTCGGCCATCACGCCGTGCGGGCGCAGCACCTGCTGCATCGACCACGTGCGCTGCTCCTTCTGGCCGACGAACTCCAGTGCGCGCCGCACCGCGCTCAGCATGCCGAGCGCCAGCACATCGACCTTGATCAGGCCCAGCGTGTCGAGATCGTCCTTGTCCCACTGGATCACGGTGCGGTTGTCCATCGCCGCGTTTTCCACCGGCACCAGGCGCGACACGTCGTCGCGCGCGATCACGAAGCCGCCCGGGTGCTGGCTCAAATGGCGCGGAAAGCCGATGAGGGCCTGGGTCAGCTCGACCCACAGCTTGCAGATCGGCGAGTCGGGATCGAAGCCGTTCTCGCGCAGGCGTTCGGCGTGGATCTCGCGGCCGTCGAACCAATGCTGGCCGCGTGCCACCGCGGCAATGCGATCGAGGTCGATGCCCATCGCCCGGCCCATGTCGCGCAGTGCCGAGCGCGGCCGGTAGCTGATCACCACCGCGGTCAGCGCGGCGCGGTGGCGACCGTACTTGCCGTAGATGTACTGGATCACTTCCTCGCGCCGCTGGTGCTCGAAGTCGACGTCGATGTCGGGCGGCTCGTTGCGCTCGGCGCTCACGAAACGCTCGAACAGCAGCTCGGTGCGCTCGGGGTCGACCTCGGTCACCTCCAGGCAATAACACACCGATGAGTTGGCCGCGCTGCCACGGCCCTGGCAGAGGATGTTCTGTTCCCGGGCCCAGCGCACGATGTCGGCCACGGTGAGGAAATAGGCCTCGAACTTCAGGCGGGCGATCAGTGCCAGTTCGTGTTCGATCGCCTTTCTCACCTTGACCGGCACACCGCCCGCATAGCGTTTGCGCGCTCCGGCTTCGGTCAGCGTGCGCAGCCAGCTCGTCGGCGTGTGGCCTTCGGGCACGATCTCTTCGGGGTATTCGTAGCGCAGCTCGTCGAGCGAAAACGCGCAGTCGGCCGCGACGCGCACCGTGGCATCCAGCCAGGCCGGCGGATAAAGCCCGGCCAGGCGCTGGCGCGAACGCAGGTGCGCCTCGGCATTGGGTTCAAGCGCGAAGCCGCACTCGGCCACCGCCTTGTTCAGCCGCGTGGCGGTCAGCGCGTCTTGCAGCGGCTTGCGGGCGCGCACGTGCATCAGCACGTCGCCAGCGGCCACCAGCGACAGCCCGGTGAGCGCGGCGAGCCGCTCGGCGATCTCGATGCGCTCGGCGTCGCGCGCGCGGTGCAGCAACTCCACGGCGAGCGCGCCGCGCTCGAGGCCGAACCAGGTCTTGAGCCACATCGCATGCGCGAACTGCGTTTCGAACGGCAGCGCGGCATCCACCACCATCAGCACCCGGCAATCGGGCAAGCCCGCCAGGTACGGTGCATGCGGCACGCGGCCTTCGACATCGCTCGCCTGCGCGAGGTAGCTGCCCTTGTCGGCACGGCGTCGCGCCACCGTGATCCACTGCGCCAGGTTGCCGTAGCCGCGCCGCGATTGCGCCAGCACCACCAGGCGCGGGCCCGGCGCGCCGCCGTCGGCGCTCGGTGCCAGGCGCATCTCGGCGCCGACGATCAGGTGCAGCTTGAGCCGCTTGGCCTCGCCGTGCGCACGCACCACGCCGGCGAGCGAACACTCGTCGGTGATGGCGAGCGCCGTGTAGCCGAGCTCGTGCGCGCGGGCAACCAGCTCTTCGGGATGCGAGGCGCCGACGAGAAAACTGAAGTTGCTGCGGCAGTGCAGCTCGGCGTAGGCGGGCAGGCCCTGCAGGTTGGCAAGGCCGGGCGCCACGCCGCCGGCAACGGGCGTGGCCATGGAGATTCAAAACCGAATACTGTGCTTTCATACAGTATTCATCCAAGGGATCCGCGCCGTCAAGGCCTCGTCGAACAATGGGCCACGCCTTGCCCAGCCCTCAAACCCTTGCCCCGGGAGTTCGCATGATCCACCTGACCCGCCGCCATGCCGCCATCGGCACGCTCACTTTCGCCTTCAGCGTGCTCGCCATCGTGGTCGGCGTCGCCACGCCGTCGCAACCGGTGCAGGCCCAGCCCAACCCGTTGCTGCTGCAGAACCAACCGCCGGCCTCGTGCGTGTGCGCGCCGCCGGTGCAGGTGTTCGGCGCCAGCGGCGGCCCGCAGATCGCTCACTGCCAGTGCGGCGCCCTGCACTGCGCCGCTGCGACCGCCGCCGGCGGCGTGACCCTGCAGTGCGCCCGTTGACCGCTCAGTGCCGGCGGCGCGCGGCCCAGAACGACAGCACCGCGACCACGCCGAGCGCCGCCAGCAGCAACGCCAGCTCCCGGTAGCTGCCGAGCGCCAGCAGCAGCAAGGCCGCGGCCACCGGTGCCGCGGCGCGCGCCAGCAGACCGATGGCCGACATCGCGCCGCCGATGCGGCCGACTTGCGCGCGGCCGAACACCTCGGGCACCAGGCCGCCACGCACGATGGTGATCAAGCCATTGGCGGCGCCGAACAACGCGGCGAACGCGAACAGCGCCCACACCGAACGCGCCAGCGCGAACACCGAGAACGCGAGCGGCGCACTGGCCAACACCACCAGCCCGAGTGCGCGCAAGGTCCAGCGTCGGCCGATCGATGCGAACACCAGACGCCCGGCCACCTGCGCCGGGCCGATCCACACCACCACCGCGAGCGCCTCGCCCTGCGTCAAACCCTTGGACGCCAGCGCCGGCATCACGTGCGCCCACAACGCGGCCGAGGCGAACGCGTAGAGCGTGAACGCGAGTGCCAGCAGCCAGAAGGTGCGATGGCGCAGCGCCTCGCCGAGCGTGCTGTCGGCACCCGGGCCATCGTGCGACAGCGCCACATCCGGCTCGCGCCCGCGCAGCGCCCAGGCGTGCAACGGCAGCACCACCACCAGCAGCGTGCCCGCCAGCACCAGCAACGCGCCGCGCCAGCCGAGCCAGGGCAGCAGCCACGCCACCGCCGGGAACGACAGCGTGCTCGCAAAGCCGCCGACCAGCGTGAGCGCGGTGATGCCCTGGCGGTAGCGCTGCGGATACCGCTTGGTCAGCACGATGAACGCCGGGTCGTACAGCGTCATCGCCATCGCCACGCCGAGCACGGCCCACACCGCATACAACATCCACGGTGCGCGCACCGCGGCCCAAGCCGCGAGCCCGAGCGCGCCGAGCACGGCCCCGCCACTCAGCACCGCACGGCCGTGGCCGCGGTCGATGGCCGCACCGACGCCGTACGACGCCGCGCCCCACATCGCCAGCCCGACGCTGAACGCGCCCATCAGCACCGGCTCGCTCCAGCGCAGGTCATCGCGCATCGGCAGCACGAACGACGAGAAGCCGTAGTACAGCCAGGCCCAGCACGAGCAACTGCCCGGTGGCCAGCGCCGCCACCACCCAGGCAAAGCTCGGGTGGCGCGGCGCGTCGTTCATCGCGATGATTGTCGCTGCGGCTGATCGGGACCTTCGCGCTGCGCGCTTCGGTATTCGCCTTGCGAGCGGCCCGGCGGCCCATGTCGCAGCAGGGACAAAACGCGCGCAGCGTGCGTGCTACAAATGCCGGCTCACGCTGCAGCACTCGAACAGGAGACGCACGATGGACCTGAATTTCACGGCCGAGGAACAAGCGTTCCGACAAGAGGTGCGTCAGTGGGTGGCCGATCACCTGCCCAAGGACATCAGCCACAAGGTCCACCATGCCTTGCGTCTGTCGCGCGACGACATGCAGCGCTGGGCGCAGACCCTCGGCAAGAAGGGCTGGCTGGCATCGGGTTGGCCCAAGCAGTTCGGCGGACCCGGCTGGACCGCGGTGCAGAAGCACCTGTTCGAAGAAGAATGCGCGCGCGCCGGCTCGCCGCGCATCGTGCCGTTCGGCCCGGTGATGGTGGCGCCGGTGATCATGGCCTTCGGTTCACCCGAGCAGCAGAAGCGCTTCCTGCCCGGCATCGCCTCGGGCGACGTGTGGTGGAGCCAGGGCTACAGCGAGCCGGGTGCGGGCTCCGACCTGGCCTCGCTGAAGACGCGCGCCGAACGGCGCGGCGACAAGTTCATCGTCAACGGCCAGAAGACCTGGACCACGCTCGGACAGTTCGGCGAGTGGATCTTCTGCCTGGTGCGCACCAGCACCGAAGGCAAGCCGCAGACCGGCATCAGCTTCCTGCTGATCGACATGAAGTCGCCCGGCATCACCGTGCGGCCGATCATCATGCTCGATGGCGAGCACGAGGTGAACGAGGTGTTCTTCGACAACGTCGAAGTGCCGGCCGAGAACCTGATCGGCGAAGAGAACAAGGGCTGGACCTATGCCAAGCACCTGCTGGCGCACGAGCGCACCAACATCGCCGACGTGAACCGCGCCAAGCGCGAGATCGAGCGGCTCAAGCGCATTGCCAAGGCCGAAGGCGTGTACGACGACGGGCGCTTCCGCGACCAGATCGCGCTGCTGGAGATCGACATCGTCGCGCTCGAGATGCTGGTGCTGCGCGTGCTGTCGGCCGAGAAGAGCGGCAAGCAGAGCCTCGACATCGCCGGCCTGCTCAAGATCAAGGGCAGCGAAATCCAGCAGCGCTACACCGAGCTCACGATGCTGGCCGCCGGCCCGTTCACGCTGCCCTTCGTGCGCGAGGCGATGGAAGCCGGCTGGCAAGGCGACTGGTTCGCTCGCTTCGGCATCTGCGCGCCGCTGGCCGGCAACTACTTCAACTTCCGCAAGACCACGATCTACGGCGGTTCCAACGAAGTGCAACGCAACATCGTGGCCCAGACCGTGTTGGGCTGAGGCGGGAGACAAGAACATGGACTTCGAATTCACCGACGACCAACTCTCGCTGCGCGACGCCGTCGCGCGCTGGGTCGACAAGGGCTTCACGTTCGAGCGCCGCCATGCGATCGCCAGGAAAGGCGGCGCCACGCGTGACGTCTATGGCGAGTTGGCCGAGCTCGGCCTCACCGGGCTGGCGATCCCCGAGGCGCACGGCGGCATGGGCTTCGGTGCCGTCGAGGCGATGGTGGTGCTGGAAGAACTCGGCCGCGGCCTGGTCAATGCGCCGTACGCGGCCGGTGCGCTGGTGGCGCCCGCGCTGCTGTCGGCCGCACCGGCTGAGCTGCAATCGTCGTGGCTGCCGCGTATGGCCGGCGGCGAGGCACTGGTGGTGCTGGCACACCAGGAACGCGCTGCACGCTACCGCCTGAATCAAGTGGCCACCGCGGCCAAGAAATCAGGCACCGGCTGGCGCCTGAGCGGCCAGAAAGACGTGGTGCCCGCCGCCGACGAGGCCGATGCGTTCATCGTGCCGGCGCGCATCAGCGGCGCCGAAAGCGAACCGCAGGGCATCGGGCTGTTCCTGGTCGAAAAGTCGGCCGCCGGCCTCGGCATCCAGGCCTATCCCACGCAGGATGGCGCGCGCGCCGGCGAGCTCAAGCTGGCCGACACGCCCGCAGCGCTGATCACCGACAACGGCTTTGCCGCTCTCGAGCTGGCGGCCGACGTCGGCGTCGCCGCGGCCTGCGCCGAAGGCGTCGGCGTGATGGACAAGCTGGTCGCGCTGACGGTGGAGTACATGAACACGCGCAAGCAGTTCGGCGCCACGCTGGCCACCTTCCAGGCCCTGCGCCACCGCATCGCCGACGTGAAGATGCAGCTCGAGCTCGGCCGCTCGATGAGCTACTTCGCCAGCTTGAAGCTGCGCGAGCCGGCGGCGCAGCGCCGGCGTGCGCTGTCGCAGGCCAAGGTGCAGCTCGGCACCTCGATGCGCTTCGTCGGCCAGCAATGCGTGCAGCTGCACGGCGGCATCGGCGTCACCGACGAGTACATCGGCAGCCACTATTTCAAGCGCCTGACGATGCTCGAGATGGCGTTCGGCGACACGATGCACCACCTGGGCGAGGCCTCGGCGCGCATGACCGACGTGACGGGCGTGTTTGCGTAGCGCAGCGATGCAGCCCGAGCAGGCGAACCGGCTGCGCCATCGCAGCGGTTCGGCCGGCGGGCATTACGAGAGCTACTTCATCCGTGCCAACCACGCGTCGCGGTCGTTGGCGTTCTGGATCCGCTACACGCTGTTCAGCCCCGCCGGCCAGCCGCACCAGGCACAAGGCGAGTTGTGGGCCATCGTGTTCGACGGCGAATGCGGCCGGCACGTGGCCGTCAAGCAGGCCTGGCCGCTGGCGTCGTGCCGCTTCGACGCCCACGCCCTCGCGATCGATGTGCCGACCGCCCAGCTCGGCCACGGCCATGCGCAAGGCACCTGCGAATCCGCTGGCCATCGCATCGGCTGGGACTTGCGCTTCGCGCACGGCCAGTCGCCGCTGCTGCTGTTGCCGGCCCGCCTGTACGACGGCGCGTTCCCCAAGGCCAAGAGCCTGGTGAGCCGGCCGCTGGCCCGCTTCGACGGCACGCTGAAGGTGGATGGCGAGATGGTCGCCGTGCAAGGCTGGATCGGCAGCCAGAACCACAACTGGGGCCGCCAGCACACCGACCGCTATGCATGGGGCCAGGTGTCCGGCTTCGACGGCGGCCACGACGAGAGCTTTCTCGAGGTCGCTTCGGCCAAGCTCAAGGTCGGGCCGTTGTGGACGCCGTGGATCACGCCGATCGTGCTGCGCCATCGCGGCCGCGAGCACCGCCTCAACGCGCTCGGTCGTTCGCTGCGCGCCCGCGTGTCGGTGCAAGGCTTCGACTGGCGCTTTCGATCGCACAGCGACGACCTGCGGGTGAACGGTCGCATCCGCGCCGAACCCGGCGCTTTCGTCGGCCTGCGTTATGCCAATCCACCGGGCGGCATCAAGCAGTGCCTGAACAGCAAGATCGCGCACGCCGAGCTCACGCTCGACCATGCCGATGGCACGCAGGAGACGCTCATCAGCCGCCAGCGCGCTGCTTTCGAGCTGCTCGGCGATGACGTCGATCACGGCGTGCCGATGTCGTGCTAGACCATGCGGTAGGCTTGTCGCCATGACAACGTTCCCCGGTTCGATCACCGACATTGCGGGACTGAAGGTCGGCCACCACACCGACACCCGTCGGCCCACCGGCTGCACGGTGGTGCTGTGCGAAGCCGGCGTCGCCTGCGGTGTCGACGTGCGCGGCGCGGCACCCGGCACGCGCGAGACCGATCTGCTGATGCCGGGCAACCTCGTCGACAAGGTGCACGCGTTGCTGCTGGCCGGCGGCAGCGCGTTCGGCCTCGATGCCGCCAGCGGCGTGATGCGATGGCTCGACGAGCACGGCCACGGGTTTGCGATCGGCCCGGCGCGAGTGCCGATCGTGCCGGCCGCGGTGCTGTTCGACCTCTGGCTCGGCGACGCGCGCGTGCGGCCCGATGCGCAAGCCGGCTTCGCCGCCTGCGAAGCCGCATCGACGCAAGCGCCGGCGCAGGGCAACGTCGGCGCCGGCGCCGGCGCCACCGTGGGCAAGATGTTCGGCATCGCGCACGCGATGAAGGGCGGCATCGGCACCGCCAGCCTCGCCGTCGACGGCGTGCGCATCGCCGCGTTGGTGGCCGTGAACGCGGCCGGCGACGTGATCGACCCGAGCACCGCGCGTGTCGTCGCCGGCAGCCGCCAGCCCGATGGCCGCACGCCGCGACGCATCACGCAGGCGCTGGCCCGCGGCGTGATGCCGCCTTCGATCGTGGCCGGCGCCAACACCACGATCGGCATCGTCGCCACCGACGCCGTGCTCGACAAGTCGCAGTGCGCCCGCCTGGCCACGATGTCGCACGACGGCCTGGCGCGCTGCATCGACCCGGTGCACACGCCGACCGACGGCGACACCATGTTCGCGCTCGCCACCGGCGCGGTCGCGCGCGCATTGCCGCTGTCGGTGCTCGGCGCACTGGCCGCTGAAGTGACACAACGCGCGGTGCTCAACGGCGTGCGCGCTGCGCTCGGCGTGCAGGAGCCGCCGCTGCCGAGCGCGCGCGATCTCGGCTGGGCGTGATGCGCGCGACTTGAACCCATGAGGAACCCGACGATGCCCCTGCTGCTGCTGCGCCGTGCCGTTCTTACTCTGGGCCTCGCGAGCCTGGTCGCCGCGTGCACCACGCCCACGACGCCACCCGGCCCTGCGCCCGCATCTGCGCCGCCCGAACATCCGCCGATCCTGTTCGTGCATGGCAACGGCGACTCGGCCGCCCTCTGGATGACCACGCTGTGGCGCTTCGAGAGCAATGGCTGGCCGCGCGATCGACTGGTCGCGCTCAACATGCCCTATCCGCTGGCGCGCGACGACGACAGCAAGCCGCAGGAAGGCCGCACATCGTCCGACGATCAGATGCGCACGCTCGCCGCCGACGTCGAGCGCATCCGCCAGCGCACCGGCAGCGACAAGGTGGTGCTGGTGGGCAACTCACGCGGCGGCAACGCGATCCGTGCCTACATCCAGAACGGCGGTGGTGCGAGCACCGTGTCGCACGCCATCCTGGGCGGCACACCGAACCACGGCGTCTGGGCGTTGCCGACCTTTCGCCTCGGCAACGAGTTCAATGGCGCCGGCCCGTTCCTCAGCGCGCTCAACGCACCCAAGGGGCCCAACGGCGACGAGGTCACGCCCGGGGTGCAATGGATGACGCTGCGCTCGGACAACAACGACAAGTTCGCGCAGCCCGACGGCGTGTGGATCAACCAGCGCGGCATGGCCACCAACGTCAACGCCGACGGGCCCGCGCTGAAGGGAGCGAAGAACATCGTGCTGCCGGCACGCGACCACCGCGAGGTGTCGTACCACGCCGAAGCGTTCGCGCACACCTTCCGCTTCATCACCGGCCGCGATCCGGTCACCACCGCGATATCGCCCGAGGCGCGCGTGGTGCTCGACGGACTGGTCACGGCCACCGGCCCAGGCGGCGCCACCAACCTGCCGCTGGTGGGCGCCACGGTCGAGGTGTATGCAGTGAACGCCGCCACCGGCGAGCGGCGCGGCGCGGCGCTGTTGCGCACCAGCATCCTCGCCGACGGCCGCTGGGGGCCGCTGGCCACCGATGCGCAGACGCCGCTGGAGTTCGTGGTCAGCGCGCCGGGGTATGCGATCCACCATGTCTACCGCTCGCCGTTTCCGCGCTCGTCGGCGGTGGTGCACCTGCGCCCCGAGCGGCTGAGCGGCAACGACCGCAATGCGGCCGCGGTGGTCAGCTTCGTGCGGCCGCGCGGCTACTTCGGCGTGCCGCGCGATCGCATCGTGTTCGATGGACAGAGTCCGGCGCCCGGCATCCCGTCCGGCGTGGCCGGCGTGGCATCGAGCCGCCTCACGTTGACCGATGCGGCCAGCCGGGCCGTGGTCGGCGAATACCAGTCGGGTGCGATCGCCGAGCGCGTGGTCGGTCGCGTGTGGCCGGCCGCCGACAACCACCTGACCACCCTCGAACTGCACCACTGAACACGCCCCGCATGCGCGTCTTTCGCGGCTTTCGCCATCCCGGCCTCGCGCGGCACTGCGCACTGACGATCGGCAACTTCGACGGTGTGCACCGCGGCCACCAGGCGATGCTGGCGCTGCTCACCAACGAGGCGCGCCACCGCGGCCTGACCAGCTGCGTGATGACCTTCGAGCCGCACCCGCGCGACCACTTTGCGGCGCTGGCGGGCAAGCCCGAGACCGCACCCAAGCGCATCGCGACCTTGCGCGACAAGCTGTCGGAACTCGAGAGCTGCGGCATCGAGCAGCTGGTGGTGCTGCGCTTCGACCAACGTCTGGCCACCTTGTCGCCCGAGGCCTTCATCGACGACGTGCTGGTGCGCGGCGTGCGCGCACGCTACGTGCTGGTCGGCGACGACTTCCGCTTCGGTGCCAAGCGCGCCGGCGACTACACGATGCTCGATGCCGCCGGCGACGCCAAGGGCTTCGACGTGGCGCGCATGCTCAGCTACGAAGTGCACGGCACGCGCGTGTCGAGCTCGGCGGTGCGCGCCGCGCTCGCCGCCGGCGACATGGAGCTCGCCGCCGCGCTGCTCGGCCGCCCATACAGCATCAGCGGCCACGTGCAACACGGCCTCAAGCTCGGCCGCGAGCTGGGTTTTCCCACCATGAACCTGCGCTTCGGCCACCCGCGGCCGGCGGCAATGGGCATCTTCGTGGTTCGCGTGCACGGATTGGATGCGCAGCCGCTCGACGGCGTGGCCAATTTCGGCACGCGGCCCACGGTCGACGATGCCGGCCGCGTGCTGCTCGAGGTGCATTGCCTGCACTGGCCGGCGCACCTGGGCGGCGACGCCGCCTACGGCAAGCTGGTGCGTGTCGATCTGCTGGCCAAGCTGCACGACGAGCTGCGCTATCCGTCGCTCGAGGCGCTGCGCGACGGCATCGCGGCCGATGTCGGTCAGGCGCGCCGCTGGTTTGCGGCGCACCCGACCTGACATCGCACCTCACGCCGCCAGAAACGCCAGCAGGTCGCGCGTCACGCGCTCGCGCTCGGTGACCAGCAGCCCGTGCGTGGCGCCGGCGTACTCGATCAGCTTCGATTGCGCGATGCCCTTGGCGGCGCGGCGGCCGGTGAGTTCCAGCGGCACCGGCTTGTCGGCGTCGCCGTGCAGGATCAGGGTCGGCACGTTGACCGCGGCGAGATCGGGCACGAAGTCCTCCTTGCCGAACGCATCGACCGAGCCGATCAGCGCGCGCAAGCCCGCCTGCATGCCCATCTGCACCGACCAGTCGACCACCGCCTGCGACACCGGCACCGTGCTCTTGGCGCTGGTCTGCACGTCGTAGAACACGTCGCGCAGCAGGCCCGTGAAGAGGCCGAGCCGGTCCTTGCGCAAGCCGTCCTTCAAGCCGTCGAAGAACGCGGGGTCCACGCCGTTCGGGTTGTTGGGGCCCTTGGCCAACCCCGGCACGACGGTCGCCACCAGCCCCACCTGCTTGACGTGCCGCCCCTTGTGGCGCGACATGTAGCGCACGATCTCGCCGCCGCCCATCGAGAAGCCGATCAGCGCGGCGTCGCGCGCGCCGGTGGCTTGCAGCACCTCGGCCAAGTCGTCGGCGAACTGGTTGTAGGTGTAGCCGCCATCGGGTTGCGACGAGCGGCCGAAGCCGCGGCGGTCATAGGCGATCACGCGGTAGCCCGCGTCGACCAGCGCGATCGCGATCTGGTCCCAGCAGTCCGACGACAGCGGCCAGGCGTGGGTCAGCACCACCGGGCGGCCCTGGCCCCAGTCCTTGACGAACAGCTCGGTCTGGTCTTTCAGCTTGAGCGTTCCGGTGGCGCGCCGAGTCGGCGCGGCGCCGGCCCGCTCGGCCTGCGCCAGCAGCGGGGTGGTGGCCAGCGCGGCGGTGAGGCCGAAGAAGTGGCGCTTGGTGAGGTCGTTCATTTCAATCGCTCCTGGGTGTGGGTGAAAGGGTCTGGAATCAGCCCGGCACGCAGGTTCGCGATTGACGTGGCGTCAAAGTCAAGCGCTTTCTTGCCGATGCACTGCAACGCAGGCGCCCAAGGCGGCGTTCAGTAGAATCGGCCTCATGCGTCCGTGCATGGCCCATCTCGATCCGTTGCGTGTGCACGCGGCCACGCGCCGGCAAACCACCCGCGACCGAATTCGCGCCGGTTCGCGCTGAAAGATCCGGGCTCGCGCGCTCGCGCCGGCCTGCCTTGCCGACACTTGCCGCGCGCCGTTCGCGCCACCCGAGTTGCCATGACCCAAGCCGAGACCGCCACCGACTACCGCAAGACGCTGAACCTGCCCGACACGCCGTTCCCGATGCGCGGCGACCTGCCCAAGCGCGAGCCGGGCTGGGTGAAGCAGTGGAACGACGAGGGGCTGTACAAGAAGCTGCGCGACGCGCGCCACGGCGCGCCGCTGTTCGTGCTGCACGACGGGCCGCCGTATGCCAACGGCATCCTGCACATCGGCCACGCGCTGAACAACATCCTGAAGGACATGGTCGTCAAGTGCCGGCAGATCGTCGGCTACGACGCGCGCTTCATCCCGGGCTGGGATTGCCACGGCCTGCCGATCGAAAACGCGATCGAGAAGACCTTCGGCCGCAACCTCACGCGCGACGAGATGCAGGCCAAGAGCCGCGCCTATGCCAACGAGCAGATCGCGCAGCAATTGAATGACCGCCGGCGCCTCGGTGTGCTCGGCGAATGGGACCGCCCCTACCGCACGATGGACCGCGCCAACGAGGCCGGCGAGCTGCGCGCACTCAAGCGCGTGATCGAGCGCGGCTTCGTCTACCGCGGCCTGAAGCCGGTGTACTGGTGCTTCGACTGCGGCTCGTCGCTGGCCGAGTTCGAGATCGAATACGCCGACAAGAAGAGCGAGGCGGTCGACGTCGGCTTCCTGTGCGCCGAGCCCGACAAGCTCGCCGCCGCGTTCGGATTGAAGGCGCTCACGAAAGACGCGTTCGCGATGATCTGGACCACCACCGCGTGGACCATCCCGGCCAACCAGGCGCTCAACCTGAACCCGGCGCTCGACTATGCCCTCGTCGACACGCCGCGCGGGTTGCTGCTGCTGGCCGCGACGCTTGGTCGAGGCGTGCCTGCAGCGCTACCAGCTGCAAGGCACCGTGGTGGCCACCGCCCAAGGCGAGAAGCTCGCGGGCATCCAGTTCCGCCATCCGCTCGCGCAGGTCGACCCAGGCTACGACCGGCTCTCGCCGGTGTACCTGGCCGACTACGCCACCGCGGAAGACGGCACCGGCATCGTGCACTCGTCGCCGGCCTACGGCCTCGACGACTTCAACTCGTGCATCGCGCACGGCCTGAAGGTCGACGACATCCTGAACCCGGTGCAGGGCAACGGCGCGTACGCGGCCGACTTCCCGCTCTTCGGCGGGCTGCACATCTGGAAAGCGGTGCCGCAGATCATCGACGCGCTGAAAGGCGCCGGCCGGCTGTTCGCGCACGCCACCATCACGCACAGCTACCCGCACTGCTGGCGCCACAAGACGCCGGTGATCTACCGCGCCGCGGCGCAGTGGTTCATCCGCATGGACGAAGGCGACGGCGTGTTCACCAAGGACAAGGCACCGAAGACCTTGCGCCAGATGGCGCTGGAGGCGATCGACGCGACCGCGTTCTATCCCGAGAGCGGCCGCGCGCGGCTGCGCGACATGATCGCCAACCGGCCCGACTGGTGCATCAGCCGGCAGCGCAGCTGGGGCGTGCCGCTGCCGTTCTTCCTGCACGTCGACAGCGGCGAGCCGCACCCCGACACGATGGCCATCATCGACCGCGCGGCCGACATCGTGCAGCGCGGCGGCGTCGAAGCCTGGAGCCGCGTCACCGCCGAGGAGATCATCGGCGCCGAGGACGCGAAGGTGTATCGCAAGAGCACCGACATCCTCGAGGTCTGGTTCGATTCGGGCTCCACCTTCTTCCACGTGCTGCGCGGCTCGCACCGCGGGCCGGACGGCGACCCGGGCTTTCATCAACAAGGCCCCGAGGCCGATCTGTACCTCGAAGGCCACGACCAGCACCGCGGCTGGTTCCACAGCTCGCTGCTGCTCGGCTGCGCGATCGAGAGCCGCGCCCCGTACCGCGGCTTGTTGACGCATGGCTTCACGGTCGATGGCCAGGGCCGCAAGATGAGCAAGTCGCTCGGCAACATCATCGAGATTGGCCAGGCCGCCAAGGACCCCGGCTCGGAGGTGACGCGCCTGTGGGTGGCGCTCACCGACTACTCGAGCGACCCGCCGATCGACAAGCAGGTGCTGGCACGCGTGGTCGATGCCTACCGGCGCATCCGCAACACGCTGCGCTTCTTGCTGGCCAACGTCGCCGACTTCGACGCCAGCCGAGACGCGGTGCCGCTTGGCGCATTGCTCGAAGTCGACCGCTGGGCGCTGGCCCGCGCGGCGCAGCTGCAGTCCGAGATCACGGCGCACTACGAAAAGTACGAGTTCCAGCCGGTGGCCACCAAGCTGCAGCTGTTCTGCTCCGAAGACCTCGGTGCGTTCTGGCTCGACGTGCTGAAGGACCGGCTCTACACCACGGCGCCCAAGTCGCTCGCGCGCCGCTCGGCGCAGACCGCGCTGTGGCACGTGACGCACGCGATGCTGCGCTGGATGTCGCCGTTCTTGAGCTTCACGGCCGAAGAGGCCTGGCAAGTGCTCGCCCCGGGCCAGTCGGTGTCGATCTTCTGCGAGACCTTCGTCGATGCCAACGCGTGGCGCGACGACGCGCTGCTCGCCAAGTGGCAGCGCATCCGCGAGATCCGCGATGCGGTGAACCAGTCGATCGAGGCCGTGCGCGCGGCTGGCGGCGTGGGCTCATCGCTGCAGGCCGAGATCGTGATCGCGGCACCGCGCGCCGACCACGACGCTGCTGGCCACGCTCGGCGACGACCTGCGCTTCGTCACCATCACGTCGCAGGCGCGCGTGGTGGCGGGCGACACGCTGGCGGTGACGGTCACGCCATCGTCTTCGCCCAAGTGCGAGCGCTGCTGGCACTGGCGCAGCGATGTCGGCGCCGATCCGAAGCACCCGTCGATCTGCGGGCGCTGCGTCAGCAACCTATTCGGCGCGGGCGAGCCCCGCGCCGCAGCCTGAACGGCGGCGCGGGCGATGGCATTCGGATCGTCGGGCCGTTCGGGCCTGTGGGTGTGGCTCGGCCTGGCGCTGATCGTGATCGTGCTCGATCAGCTGACCAAGACGCTGATCATCGGCCACTTCACGCTGCACGAGAGCGTGCAGGTCACGTCGTACTTCAACATCGTGCGCGCCCACAACACCGGCGCCGCGTTCTCGTTTCTCGCCGGCGCCTCGGGGTGGCAACGCTGGTTCTTCGTGGCCCTCGGTGTCGCCGCGTCGGTTTTCATCATCTGGATGTTGCGGCGTCATCCGGAACAGACGCTGTTCTGCTTCGCGGTCAGCCTGATTCTCGGCGGTGCGCTGGGCAACGTGATCGACCGCCTGTTGCACGGCTACGTGGTGGACTTTCTCGACTTCCACTTCCGCTTCCTCGCGCCCCTGTTCCCGCAAGGGCATTTCCCGAGCTTCAACATCGCCGACAGTGCCATCACCGTCGGCGCCGCATGTCTGATCCTCGATGAACTGCGGCGCGTGCGGCGCACCTAACGAATGAAGCCCCCACGCTCGCTTCGCTCGCCGCCCCCCGAAGGGGCGCGTCAGTGGCTTCGGGCGGCCGGGCGCCACTGACCATGAAACCCTGGCTGCGCAACTCCCTGATCGGCGTCGGCGCGCTGATCGTGCTGCTCGTGATCGGCGCCGCCGTGCTGATCGCCACCTTCGACGCCAACCGCTTCAAGGGCCTGGCGATCGACTACATGAAGAACGAACGCCAGCGCACGCTGGTGATCGACGGGCCGATCGAGCTGTCGGTGTTCCCGCGCATCGCGGTGAAGGTGTCGAAGCTGAAGCTGTCCGAGCACCGGCGCCCCGACGAGTTCCTGGCCATCGACGAGGCGGCGCTGGCGGTGCAGACGCTGCCGCTGCTGCGCAAGCAGTTGGTGGTCGACCGCGTGAGCGCGCGCGGTGTGCGCGCGCTCTACACCCGCGATGCCGGCGGCAAGAGCAACATCGACGATCTGACGGCCGCTCCGGCCGATCCCAACAAGCCGGCGGCACCACCGCCATCGGGCGGCGGTGCGGCGCTGCGCTTCGACATCAGCGCGGTCACGCTCGACAACGTGGTGCTGACGATTCGCGATGCGATGACGCCGCTCGAAGGCCGCGTGGCGTTGCAATCGCTGAAGACCGGCCGGTTGGCCAACCAGGGCGAGACGCCGGTGTCGCTGCGCGCGAACTTGGATCTGACCAAGCCACAGCCGATCAAGCTCTCGTTCGACGGCAACACCATGCTGGCACTCGACCTCGACAAGAACGTGGTGCGGCTGAGCGGCATGAAGCTCGACACCCAGCTCGATGGCGCCGGCTTCAAGGATCTCGCCCTCACCGCATCGGGCGCGCTCGGCTGGGACGGCGCAGCGCTGCGCGCCGGCCCGCTCAAGCTCGAGATCAAACGCGGCACGCGCGACGCGCTCACGCTGTCGCCGTCATCGCTCGAGGTCAAGCAACTGCTGTTCAGCACCGCCGGCCAGAAGCTCGAGCTCGACGCGTTGAAGCTCGCGCTCGCCGGCCGTCAAGGCGCCGACATGCCGTTCGAGCTGGCACTGGAGTGGCCGCAACTGGCCGTGGACGCCAATTCGCTGAAGGGCAGCGCGCTGTCGGGGCAGGTCAAGCTCAGCGGACCCACGTCGCTGAACGGCAAGTTCCAATCGGGCGCACCGAGCGGCAAGTTCGATGCGCTCAAGCTGCCCGGCGTGTCGCTCGCGCTGCAAGGGCAGATGCAGCAGCGCAAGGTCGATGGCACGCTGAAGGCCGATCTGCTCGTCAATGCCGGCAAGGGTGCGGTCGCGATCGATGCGCTCGACCTCAAGGCCACGCTCGCCGACCCTGGCCTGCAGCCGCTGCAACTCGCGGTGCGCGGCAACGCGCGTGCCGACGCCAAAGCCGCGTCGTGGAAGCTCGATGGCGCGCTCAACACCAACAAGTTCGACATCAACGGCCAGGCGGCCTTCGCAGGCAAGCCCAACATCCAGGCGCAGGCCCGCTTCGACAGCCTCGACCTCAACAAGGTGCTCGCGCCGGACAAGCCCGCTGCGGCCGCCACACCGGCGAGCGGGCCGTCGCCAGCCGACGCGCCGGTCGCGCTCGATGGCCTCAACGCGGTGGACGGCAAGTTCAACGTCAGCGCGGCCTCGTTCGCGTTTCGCCAGTACAAGGCGACCGACGTGAAGATCGACGCCACGCTGGAGTCCGGCGTGCTGCGCATCGCGCGCCTGGCCGGCCGCGCCTGGGGCGGTGCGATCGAAGCCAGTGGCGTCGCCGAAGCCAAGAGCAAGCGCATCGCGGTCAAGCTCAATGCCGACAACGTCAATGTCAATGCATTGCTGAAAGACGTGGCCGGCAAGGACCTGCTCGAGGGCACCGGGCGTGTCGCAGCCGACGTCACCACCGGCGGCGCCACGGTCGGTGCGATGCGCAACAACCTCGCCGGCACCACGGCGCTGCGGCTGAGCAACGGCGCCGTCAAAGGCGTGAACCTGGCGCGCAGCTTCCGCCAGGCCAAGACGGTGATCGGCAGCAAGCAGGACACCTCGACGACGGCCAACGCCACCGAGAAGACCGACTTCTCCGAGATGACCGCCAGTGCCCGCATCGACAACGGCGTGGCGCAAAGCGACGATCTCGACGTGAAGAGCCCGTTCCTGCGCATCGGCGGCGCGGGCCGCTTCGACATCGGCCGCGGCAACGTCGACTACACCGCGCGCGCCACGGTGGTCGAGACGTCCAAGGGCCAGGAAGGCGCCGACCTCGCGGCCCTCAAGGGCGTGACGGTGCCGGTGAAACTGAGCGGCCCGTTCGAAGCGATCGACTACAGGATCCAGTGGTCGCTGGTGGCGGCTTCGCTGGTGGAGTCCCGCGTGAAGGGAGTGTTGAACAGGGAACTCGGCTCCAGGCTGGGCCTTCCGGCGCCGGCCAGCCAGCCCGGTGCCGCGTCGGCGCCGCAGCAGCAGCCCCAGCAGCAGAAATCGTCGAAGGACAAGCTGCGCGAGTCGCTCAAGGGCCTGCTCAAGTAAACGCCGTCTCCAGCACGAGCTCCCACGCCGCCTTGGGCGCGAGGTAGCGGTCGATCACCGATTCTTCCGCGCTCACCGTGCGCCAGCCGCGCGCGAACAGGCGATCGACGTCGGCGCGGGCGAAGAAGCGCTTCGGCTCGCCGTTCACGTTGAAGAAGTTCGGCTCGATCAGCGGATGGCCGCGGGCGCCGAAGTGGTGGTCGCGGGTGGAGTTCAGGCGGCAGATGAAGACGCCGCCCGCACCGAGGGCATCGCTGACCCGCGCGATCAGGCCCTCGGTCGTCGCCCAGTCGAAGTAGTGCAGTGACAGGCTGGCGATCACCGCGCCGTAGCCGTCCTCGCACGGCGGCCACGGTTCGCGCACATCCTGGCGCACCAGGCGGGCGGCGGGCGCTGCGATGCGCGCCAACACCAGCGAGGCGCGCGAGCGATCGAGCGCCACCACGCGATGGCCGGCGCGTTGCAGCGCCGCGGTGTCGCGGCCGGTGCCGCAGCCCAATTCGAGCAGCGGCCGGCCCTGCGCACGTTCGGCCAACAGCGGCAGCCAGCGGTCCAACCAGCGGTCGTCATCGTCCATCGCGCGAGCGTAACGGCTTGCACGCCGCCTTGACCGCGGTCAAGGCCCGCCGTCCCTGCCGCCTGAACCGCGCACGATGCCCGCAGCGCCGCGCATCGGCGTTCAAGCTGCACGCCCACGCGGCCGATACCGGTGTTGAACTCCGCGCTGCCGCCCTTTTCGCTGTACCACCCATGACGTTCCTGCCGACCCGCTACGACCCGTGGGTGGTGCTCACCTCCGTGCTGATCGCGAGCTTCGCGTCATACGTCACGCTCGACCTCGCGAAACGCGTTCGCTCGACCGACACGCAGGTCGCGCGCATCTGGTGGCTGGCCGGCTCACTGGCGATGGGCACCGGCATCTGGAGCATGCATTTCATCGGCATGCTGGCGTTCTCGCTGCCCGGTGTCGAGCTGGGCTACACCACGCCAGCCACCGTGCTGTCGTGGTGCGCCGGTGTCGTGGTGTCCGCGGTCGCGCTGGCCGTGGCCGCGCGTGGGCGACTCGGCGCCCGGCCTTTGGCCGATCGGGTCGAGCGCGATGGCCCTCGGCATCTGCGCGATGCACTACATCGGCATGGCCGCGCTCGACATGGCGCCCGGCATCGTGTGGAACCCGGTGCTGGTGGCCGCGTCGGTGGCCATCGCAGGCGTCGCATCGGCGGCCGCTCTCGCACTGTTCTTCTGGTTGCGCACGGTCGGCGAGCGCCATGGCATGGCGCTGCAGATGCTGGCCGCGTTGGTGATGGGCGTGGCGATCAGCGGCATGCACTACACCGGCATGCTGGCCGCCAGCTTTCCCGAGGGCTCGCTGTGCCTGAGTGCCGCCCAGCTGAGCGGCTCGCGCCTCGGCGCCACGGTGGTGGTGGCCTCGGTGCTGCTGCTCGCGGCGACACAGTTCACCTCGGTGCTCGACGCGCGCATGCAAGACCGCGCCAACCGCCTCGCACAGTCGCTGAGCGACACCAATGCCAAGCTGCTGAGCACGATGGACGAGCTGCGCAAGCAGGCCTTCATCGACAGTCTCACCGGCCTGCCGAACCGCGTGTTGTTCGAGGATCGCCTGGCGCATGCGGTGGCGCGTTGCAGGCAGGCCGATCGGCGCCGCGACGGACCGGGCCAGCCCGCCGACCAACTGGCCGTGTTGTTCGTCGACCTCGACGGCTTCAAGCCGGTCAACGACTCGCTCGGCCACGCCGCCGGCGACGCGGTGCTCAAGCAGGTGGCTTCGCGCCTGCTGCACGAGGTGCGCGCTGCCGACACGGTGGCGCGCATCGGCGGCGACGAGTTCGTGCTGCTGCTCGAAGACGTGAACGGCGTCGACGATGCGGTGGTGCTCGCCGGGCGTCTGGTGGGACAACTCGCGCAGCCGATCGACGTGGCGCACACCACGGTCGAGGTGCGCGCGTCGATCGGCCTGGTGGTGTTCCCGGATCAGGGCGATGCCGGCAAGCTGATGGCGCAGGCCGATGCGGCGATGTACGCCGCCAAGCGTGCCGGCGGCAACACGTATGCGCTGTTCAAGGCGCACATGAGCAGCGGTGCGGACGACCAGATGGCGCTGCTCAGCGACCTGCGCCACGCCGTCGATCGCGGCGAGCTGCTGCTGCACTTCCAGCCCAAGATCGATGGCCGCCGCGGCCACGTGAGCGGCTTCGAGGCGCTGCTGCGCTGGCAACACCCGGAGCGCGGCTTGGTCAGCCCCACGGTGTTCATCCCGATCGCCGAGCGCTTCGGCCTGATCGGCCGGATCGGCAACTGGGTGATCGACGAGGCGTGTCGCCAGATGCGCGTGTGGTCCGCGCAGGGGCTCAAGCTGCGCGTGGCCATCAACCTGTCGGCCCAGCAGTTGCAACAGGACGACCTCGCCGATCGCATCCGCCGCGCGCTCGAGCGCAATGGCATCGGTGCGTCACGCCTGAGCTGCGAGATCACCGAGTCGGTGGCGATGCAAGACGTCGATTCGACTCGGCACGCGTTCGACGCGCTGGTGCGCCTGGGCGTGCAGCTGTCGATCGACGACTTCGGCACCGGCCACTCGAGCCTGGGCTACCTGCGCAGCCTGCCGGCCACGCAGCTCAAGATCGACCGCAGCTTCGTCAAGGACATCGACGCCCTCGACGACGCGCGCGCCATCGTCGACGCGGTGATCCATCTGGCGCACGCGCTCGGCTTGCGCGTGGTGGCCGAAGGCGTGGAAACCGAAGGCCAGCGCGACCTGCTGCTCGCGCTGCACTGCGACGAGCTGCAGGGCTACCTCTACGCCAAGCCGATGCCCGCCGACGCCGTGCCGCGCTGGCTGAAAGACCTGTCGCCCGCGCCCGTTGCCACCGAGTTCGTCGGCTCGCAGCGCGTGCCGTACGAAATCTGACCCGCCGCGCGTTCAGATGCGCGGCGCGATCCGCATCGACGCGCGCGGCCGCGGGGCCTTGTCGCTCAGCGAGTGCTGCGTGTCGCGCAGCAAGTCGCCCAGCGCCACCACGCGCTGCAGGCATTCGCGCCCCAGTTCATCGTGGCGCAGCGTGTAGGTGTTGCGCGAGATGCCGTCGATGACACCGTTCCATTGCCCGTCGGCGAGCTTGGGCTGCAGCGAGCGCGCCATCTCTTCGAGCACGCCGAGGAAAGTGCGCAGGCGCACCTCGCGGTGGTTCTTCCAGCCCTCGCTCATCGCCGGCGCGTCGGGCGGGTAGAAGCGCGCGATCAGGCGCTCGGCAGCGTATTCGCCCGCGTTGCTGAGGCGCTCGATGTTCGGTGCCGGCATGTCGAGGTTCAGGCCGCCTTCGTCGGCGAGCTGGCTGATCTGCACGATGCGGTCCCGGTACCCCGGATACGGAAACTGCAGCTCGTCGCGCCAGTTCTGCATGGTGTGCACGATGCTGATCAGGAAGCCGACCAGCCCACCCACCGGCCGCGCGTCGTCCGGCGCCGGCCAGTAGCGCAGCCGGCCGCCGCCGTTGTCGGCCGGCAGGTACACGCGACCGGGCTGATCGGCTGCCTTCTTCGCCGGATCGATCGGGAAGTCGGGATGTTCGGCCTTCAGGTCCACCGCGAAGGTCGGGTGACCCGGTAGCGGTGCGTCGAAGAAATGCAGCGGCATGTTGCTCGCGATGCCGCCGTCGGAAAACCAGATGCGCGTCGCGCGCAGCGTGAACGTCGACGCATCGGCGGGGCGCTGGTTCAATTTGCGCGTGAAGTCCACCGCGTACAGCGGCACCGCCGACAACAACGCCGGGAAACTCAGGCTCATGCGCACCGCCACCACCACCGGCAGGTTGACGTTGCTCGGCAACCGCGACAACGCGCGTTCGTTCGCACCCTCGCCGAACACGACATGCTGCGCGCGCGTGCCCGCGTCGATCGCCTTGCGCGTCTCCGCGGCCGAGGCGTCGTCGATCCAGCGCATCACCGCTTCGGGAAACAGCCGCGCCCACTCCTGCGGATCGAAATACAGCTCCTGGTCGCCGCGAAACGGCACCGCGAAGCACAGCTGCTGGCTGACCGCGGTGGTCATCACCTCGAGATTGATGCGCCGCGCCGACGCCGCCACGTCGACGAAGCAGGCGCCGTTGCGCGGCGCGTTCCACAGGTCGCCGAAGGTCAACGGCCGTTCCTCTTTCAAGCCAGCGAGCGTGTGGAGGTAGCGGTCCAGCCAGTCGGTGAGCCCCGGCTGGCCGCCCGGCTGGGCCGCCACGGTGCGGCCGCTGCAGATGCCGTAGCCGTTGCCGTGCATGCCATTGATCAGCGTCACCGCGAAGCGCACACCCGACAGCGCGAGCGCCAGCCCGATCGTCAGCGGCGCGGCGACGCCGGCGGCCAGCGTGGCCGTCCACAGCCGCGGGCCACTGGGCGCTTGCACCGCGAAGCGAAGCAGCAGCGCGGTGACCAGCAGGCCGAGCACCCACCACAGCGCTGGCGCCAGCAAGGGCGAGGTCTTCACGTGCGCCAGGCGGCGCAGGCCGAAGGCGGCCCACAGCCACCACACACCCAACAGCACCAGCGCGGTCCAGAACACGAGCGCGCCGCGCGCATCGGGCGAGGCCATGCGCACCACCGGTTCGAACAGCAGCAGCCCGAGCGCCGCACCGAGCAGCACCATGCCCCAGAACTGCACCACCATCGCCAGCAGTGCGTGACCCACCGCAGTCAGCGGCGCCTTGTTGAGCATGCTGACCAGCACTGCGAAGTGCTTGGCCACCGGCGCCGCAGGCTGGAACAGGTGGAACAGCATCGAACGCGCCGGTTGGCCCGTGGCCGCGCCGAGCTCCGCGGGCAGTTGGGCGAGCGTATCGAACCCGCCAGCGTCGCCGGTGCTCTGGCGGCGGTGTTCGGCCGCCGCGCAAGCCGCCGCCGCGATCGCACCGGCCGACGTGCCGCCGATGTTCTTGAAGCGATATTTCGCAGCCAGCTGCGCGATCAGCTTGGGGTACACCACGCCGCTGGTGATGCCGCCTTTCATCACCAGATCGCATTGCGGTGGCGCCGTGTTCACTGGGGCCTCGTTGGCCATGCCGCTCTCCCTTGTGCTTGCATCGAGCGCGGATTGGACCCACGCTGCAACACGCGGTCAATCCGCATCGGGGGGAGGCCGCAACGCGTTGGCGGCGCGAATCTAGGGGGATGCGTCGCCCCCCGAACGCTACAGGCGCGACAGGATCTCGTTGACCGCGTCGACGCTCACCGGCTTGACGAGGTGGAAGTCGAACCCCGTGCTGCGCGTGCGGCGCTTGTCTTCTTCGCTGCCCCAGCCGGTGAGCGCCACCAACACCGTCGAGGCGTGGCGGGGGTCGGTGCGCAGCCGCGCCGCGACCTCATGGCCGTCGACGCCGGACATGCCGATGTCGCAGAACACCACCTCGGGGTCGAATTCTTGCGCCACGCGCAGCCCGGTCGCGCCGCCGTACTCGGTGCGCGTGAGATGGCCGTGCATCTCGAGCTGGATCGCCAACGCGTCGGCGGCATCGACGTTGTCGTCGATCACCAGCACGCGCATGCGGCGTTGCGCCGCGGCGCGCCCCGCATCCGCCGTGGCCACGGCGGTGGCCATCGGCGCGCCGACCGACGGCAGGCGCACGGTGAAGGTCGAGCCGGTGCCCAGGCCCGCGCTTTCGGCGACCACGCTGCCGCCATGCAGCAGCACCAGGCGGCGCACCAGCGAGAGTCCAATGCCCAGGCCCTCCTGCGTGCGCTCGGGCGAGCGCTTCACCTGCGCGAACAGCTCGAACACCTGCTCCAGCATGTCGGGAGGAATGCCGGCACCGTCGTCGACCACACGCAGCACGGCCTGGCCATCGCTGCGGCCCAGCGACACGCGCACCTGGCCACCATGGGGCGTGTACTTGGCCGCGTTGTGCAGCAGGTTGCTCACCACCTGCGCCAGCCGCGAGGCATCACCCACCACCCACACCGGATTGTTGCCGGTGCGCACGTCGACCTTCTTCAATTGCGCCGCGTCGAGAAACGGTTGTGTGCCTTCGAGCGCCGCCTCGATCACCTTGCGCAGGTCGAGCCGCTCGCGCTGCAGCATGACCTTGCCGGAGGCGATGCGCGACACGTCGAGCAGGTCGTCGATCAACTTGACCAGTTGCTTGAGCTGGCGCTCCATCATCGCGCGCACGCGCGCCCCCTGCGGCGCATCGGCCGCCACCTGGTCGAGCACCTGCAGCCCGGTGCGGATCGGGGCCAGCGGGTTGCGCAGCTCGTGCGCCAGCGTGGCGAGAAACTCGTCCTTGCGCCGATCGGCGTCGCGCAGCGCCAGTTCGGCCTTCAGACGTTCGATGATCTGGTCGCGGATCTGGAACTGCCGGCGGCGCGCGCGCAGCGATGCCTGCACCGCACTCACCATCGCGCGTGTCGACGTCGGCCGATCGAGCACCGTCACGTTGGTCATCGCACCCAGCACGCGAGCCGTCGGTGGCGACGGGTCTCGTTCGGCGGTCATCACCAGCACCGGCACATCGGACCATTCGGGCTGCTGGCTCAGCGCGACCAGCAGCGCAGCGATCTGCGGATCGACCAGCGTGTGGTCGGTCATCAGCACCGCGCCGACGCCGGCGTCGAGCTGCTCGGCCAGTTCGCGCGCGCCCAGGCACACCACGCTCTTGACGCTTGCGCGTCGCAGCAGGTCACGCGTGACTTCCGCGTCGCGGCGTGTCGGCGCGGAGATCAGCACCCGCTCATCGGACATCGGGTGTTCAGCGGACATCGCCCTTGGCCACCTCCAGCTCGTCGGCGCGCGCCGACGCGGTGATCTCGACCGGCACGCCGGTGAGCACGCCGCGCAGGTGCATCAACGGTTCGCCCACGTGCACACCGGCGGCGTCGAACCACACCTGGCGGATCGTTTCCTCGTGGCGGCCGCTGCGCTTCTTCATCACCGACACCGCCTTCTTCACGCGGCCGGCGTGTTCGAACATGCGCAGCATGATCACCGTGTCGGCCAGGTAGCTGGCATCGATCGGCGCGCGCATGACGCCGCCGATCGCGCCGCTCTGCGCCGTGACCATGAAGGTGACGACGCCGCGGTTGTTCAGGTAGGCCAGCAGCTCGTGCAGCTGCGCCGCCAGGAAACGATCTTCCGGCATCGCGTTCAAGTAGCCGTTGAGACTGTCGATGACGAGCACGCGGGCGTTGTGGCGCTCCACTGCCAGCCGCGCCAGGTGCGCGAACTCGCCCGGCGACACCTCGGCCGGGTCGATGCGGCGGATGGCAATCTCGCCCGGCCCGCCGCCGCACCGGAACGGCATGCCGAGCCCGTTGGCGCGCTCCATCAGGATGGCCGGCGACTCCTCGAAGGAGAACACCACGGCATGGTCGCCGCGCAACGCAGCGGCGGCGGCGTATTGCAACGCGATGGTCGACTTGCCCGTTCCGGGCGGCCCGATCAGCAGCGTGGTGGTGCCGCGGTCGATGCCGCCGCCGAGCAGCGCGTCGAGTTCGCCCACGCCGCTGCTCACGTACTCGCGCGGAAATTCGGTCGCATGCTCGGCAGCGGCAAGGCGCGGAAACACCTCGAGCCCGCCGCGCCGGATCGAGAAGTCCTGCAAGCCGCTGATGAAGTCGCTGCCGCGGAACTTCACCACCTCGCAGCTGGCGCAGCGCGCGCCCGTAGGTCGGCGCGCTGTGCAGCAGCGACAGCACGCCGTGCGCGATGCTCTGCAGTTGCAGGTCCGGCCCGTCGGCGGTGCGGTCGTCGAGCAGCAGCACGGTGCAGTTCGATTCGTGCAGGTGCTGCTTCAGCGCCATGATCTGGCGCCGGTAGCGCAGCGAGCTCTGCGCCAGCAGGCGCAGCTCCGACAGCGAGTCGAACACCATGCGCTGAGGCTTCACGCGTTCCAGCGTCTCGGCCACCTTGCGCATCGTTTCGGTCAGCTCCACCTCGGCCGGGTGGTACATCGTGATCTGGTCGTCGCCGAGCAACTGGCGCTCGTCGGCAATCAGCTCGATGACCTCGATGCCATCCAGCGACCAGCCGTGCGACGCGGCGCCCGCTGCCAGTTCGTCGCGTGTTTCCGACAGCGTCACGTACAGGCAGCGTTCGCCGCGGCGCAAGCCCTCCAGCAGGTACTGCAGCGCCATCGTGGTCTTGCCGGCGCCCGGGATGCCCCTCGACCAAATAGATGCGAGCCGGGATGTAGCCCCCACAGAGGATCTCATCGAGCCCCGGCACGCCGGTGGACGAACGATCCGTGTTCTGGTTCGTCATTTTTTTCCTCAACAATGGCGGATGCGGGCCTCCGCGCCCGGCTACAAACGCCGGCGCCGGCGGCCGAAACCCTCACGCGAACGGCACGGCATGTCTGCGTCGGATCGCACCCGATGCCGGCTGGCAAGCCGCGTGCCCGCGCCGTGTCCGACCTACACTGGGTTCGACGTGGTACTTGGACGACGCCGCCCGAACGACACTGCCCCATGGACCTGGTGGAGCGCGATACCCTATTGGGGCAACTCGAGGAGTTGCTCGGCTCGATCGTGCGCGGCAGCGGCCACACCGTGTTCGTGGCCGGCGAAGCCGGCATCGGCAAGACCAGCCTGCTGAAGGCATTGGCCGAGCGCCGCGGCGAGGCGCTGTTGTGGTGGGGCGCGTGCGACGCGCTGCAGACGCCGCAGCCGTTGGCGCCGCTGCTCGACATCGCGCGCTCGGCCGAGGTGGCGTTTCGCGCGCTGCTCGGCCCCGAGGCCCAGCGCGGCGCGTTGTTCGATGCCGTGCTGACCGAGCTGCAGCGCAACCGCAAGCCGGTGCTGTTGGTGATCGAAGACGTGCATTGGGCCGACGACGCCACACTCGACCTGATCAAATTCCTGGGCCGCCGCATCGACCGCGCGCCGGTGTTGCTGGTGGTCTCGTACCGCGACGACGAGATCAACGCGGCACATCCGCTGCGCCGCCTGCTCGGCGAACTGCCGGCCAGCCTGATCACGCGCATCGACGTGCGGCGCCTGACGCCAACCGCGGTCGATCTGCTCGCGCGGCGGGCGCTGCGCTCGCCGTCGGGCATCCATGCGGTGACGCAGGGCAACCCGTTCTTCGTGACCGAACTGCTGCGCGGCGGGGTCGACACCGTGCCGCGCAGCGTGCAGGACCTCGTGCTGGCACGTTATGCGCGCCTGGCCCCCGATGCGCAGGCGATCGTGCGGCTGGCATCGGTGGTGCCGGCGCGCATCGAACGCTGGCTGATCGAGCGCCTGCTCGGCAGCCCTGTCGACGCCTTGGAGCAGTGCCTGAACTCGGGCTTGCTGATGCCGCTGGGCGCGTCACTGGGCTTTCGGCATGAGCTGGCCCGCGTGGCGGTGGAATCGTCGCTGAGCGAGCCGGTGGCCCAATCGCTGCATGCGGCGGTGTTGCATGCGCTCGAGCACGAGCCCGCACAGCCGGTGTCGATGGCCCGCCGCGTGCACCACGCCACGCGCGCCGGCGATGCAGCCGCGGTGCTGCGCACCGCGCCGCTGGCCGCGCAGCAGGCGCTGGCGCGCGGCGCCCACCGCGAGGCGGCGGCCCATTGGCGCACCACGCTGCAGCACGCGCACGGTCTGGCCGTCGACGATGCCGATCGGGCCGCCTGGCTCGATGCCTGCGCGCGCGAGTGCCAATCGATCGATCAGCTCGACGATGCCATCGCGGCACGGCAGGAACTCGACGCGCTGCACGCACGCGCCGGCCGCACCGTGGAACGGGCCGACAACCTGAGTCAGCTCGCACTGGTGTTCGTGCTCGCGCTGCGCAACGACGACGCCGACGCCGCCAGCCACCGCGCCATCGCATTGCTCGAGCCGCTGCCGCCGAGCCAGGCCCTGGCCGGTGCCTACCGCGTCGAGGCGCAGTTGCGCATGCTCAATCGCGACTACGAGGCGGCCATCGCATGGGGCGACAAGGCGATCGCGCTGGCCGAGCACTTCGGCCTGCGCGATGTGATGGCTGCCGCGCTCAGCGCGCGCGGCACGGCCATGATGTTTCTGGACTACGACGCCGGCTGCGCACAGGTGCAGCAAGCGCTCGAGCTCGCGCTGGCCGACGGGCTGCACTTCATCGCCGCCAACATCCACAACAACCTCGGCTCCGGGGCCGGCGAGCTGTTCCGCCTGAGCGATGCGCACGCGCACCTGAAACGCGCGATCGCGTTCTCCACGCGCCACGAGATCGACTTCTATCGCCACTACTGCGTGGCCTGGCTGGCGCTGTGCGAGATGCACCTCGGGCGCTGGGACGATGCGCTGGAGCTGGCGCACGACGCCGTGCAACAGGCGGCGCGGCGCAGCACGGCGCGCGTGATGGCGCTGGTGGCGTTGGGCCGGCTGTGCGTGCGGCGCGGCGACGAGGGCGCGACCGCGGCGCTCGACGAGGCGCTCGAGCTCGCGCTGGCCAGCGGCACGCTGCAGCGCGTGGCGCCAGCGCGCGCGGCGCGCGCCGAGGCGGCGTTCCTGCGCGGCGACCTGGCTGCATGTGCCCACGAGGCGCGCGCCGCCTGGCCGCTGGCGCTGGCCCATCGGCACCCGTGGTTCGTCGGTGAGCTCGCGTTCTGGCTGCAGCGCGCCGGCGCTGCCGTGCCGGTGGATCGCGCGCTGCTGGCCGAACCGCATGCGCTGCAGCTCGAGGGCCGCTGGCGCGAGGCCGCGGCCGCATGGGCCGCTATCGGCTGCCCCTACGAGCAGGCGCGTGCGCTCGCCGACGGCGATGCCGCTGCGCAGCTCGACGCGCTGGCGCTGTACGACACGCTCGGCGCGCGGCCGGCCGCCGACGCGTTGCGCAAGCGGATGCGCGCGGCCGGCGTGCGCGGCCTGCCGCGCGGCGCCCGCGCCTCGACGCAGACCAACCCGCACCAGTTGACCGCGCGCGAGCTCGAGGTGCTGCGCCTGCTGTGCGAAGGCTTGAAGAACTCCGAGATCGCCGAGCGCCTGTGCCGCTCGGTGCGCACGGTTGACCACCACGTGGCTTCGGTGTTCGGCAAGCTCGGCGTGGCCTCGCGCACCGAGGCGGTGGCCGCGGCGCTGCGCAGCGAGCTGAGCGTTGGCGCGGTCTCCGCAAAATAGGCAGGCGGCGTCCGCAATCTGGGCAAGGCTGCGGTCGCGGGCCGGCGGCGCAATTCCTATCGTGATGACACACGACGCAACCGCGCCGTGACCTCAACCGACTGGAGTTTCCAAATGCCCCGCTACCTGATCGAACGCTCGTTTCCCGATGGCCTGCGCATCCCGATGACCGAAGAGGGTGCGAAAGCCTGCGGCAACGTGGTGAAGAACAACGCCACCGCCGGCGTCACCTGGGTCCACTCGTACGTGAGCCCGGACCTGAAGAAGACCTATTGCATCTACGACGGCCCGACGCCGGAGTCGATCCGCGAGGTTGCCGGCAAGAACAATCTGCCGGTGGACAAGATCACGCCGGTGAGCGTGCTCAACCCGTACTTCTATCGCAGCTGAGTCATTCGATGAGCAACAAGGCCCCGCGGACCTGCGCCGTGGAGGCCTTGGGCTGCAGCGACGGGCTGTCGGGATAGCGCGAGCCGGTGAAGCGCATCAGCACCTCGCCGCGGCCGCGCGAGTACACGAGCAGCGACTTCCAGCCCGCCACCACGAGCGGCGACACGCGGATCGGCACGTCGCTGACGCTGCTCTTCGATTGCAGCGTGAAGCCGCGCCGGCCGCCCTTGAACACCAGCAGCGTGCAGCCGCCGGTGCCGCACCACGCGGGATCGGTCACCAGCACCACGGCATCGTCGATGCGGTCGCCGTTCAGGTCGGTCAGCGCATGGCGCCAGCGCGCCACCAGCGGCACGCCGGCCTTCTCGGCGTGCAGCTGAACGGCATTGAGCAACTCCGGTGGTGCCGTGGTCTGCGCCATCGCCGCGCCGCCGCCCAGCAGCGCCAGCCCGCCGATCGCAAGGCCTGCGCGCCAGCACCCGCTCACAGGCCCAGCTGGCGCGCCGCCAGGTCTTTCATGATCTCCTCCGAGCCGCCGCCGATCATCATCACCTTGGCCTCGCGGTACAGCCGTTCGCTCTTGGTGCCGCGCATGTAGCCCATGCCGCCGAGGATCTGCACCGCCTGGTCGGCGCAATACTGCATCGCCTGCGTCGCCAGCACCTTGGCCATGCAGGTGCGTGCGACCAGATCATTGCGGCTGCCGAGCCCGCGCTCGAGCCGGTACGCCAGGTCGTACACCAGCGCGCGCGCCGCTTCGACGCGTGCTGCCATGTCGACCAGCTTGTGGCGGATCACCTGGCGTTCCGACAGCGGCGCGCCGAAGGTCGTGCGCTCGCGCGCCCAGTCGAGCGCTTCGCGCGTGCACGCCTCGCCGTAGCTGCACGCCATCGCCGCCATCATCAGCCGCTCGGCGTTGAAGTTGTGCATGATGGCCTTGAAGCCCTCGCCCTCGGCGCCGACGCGGTTGTCCACCGGCACGCGGCAGTTGGTGAAGGTGAGGTGCGCGGTGTCGCTGCACCACCAGCCCATCTTCTTCAGCTCGCTGCGCTGCAGGCCCGGCGTGTCGCCGTCGATCACCAGCAGCGACACGCCGCCCGGCCCCTTGTTGGCCGGGTCGGTGCGCACCGCCACGGTGAGAAAGTCGGCGCGCATGCCGGAGGTGATGAAGGTCTTCTCGCCGTTGACCACGTAGTGGTCGCCGTCGCGCAGCGCGCTCGTCTTGAGCGCCGCCACGTCGGAGCCGCCGCCGGGCTCGGTGATGCACAGCGCGGCGATCTTGTCGCCGGCGATCACCGGCGGCACGACCCGGCGCTTCAACTCTTCGCTGCCGTGCGCGACGATCGGCGGCAGCGCGATGCCATGCGAGCCGAGGCTGGCTTGCACGCCGCCGCAGCCGGCGCGCGCGATTTCCTCGGCGGCCGCGATGCCGAAGAACCCGTCGGCCGGCGTGCCGCCGAGTACGTCCGGGTAGCCGATGCCGATGAGGCCGACGGCAGCCGCCTTGCGGTACAGCGCGCGCGGGAACGTGCCGGCTTCGTCCCAGGCGTGGACGTGCGGCGCGATCTCGGTGTCGACGAAGCGCCGCACGCTGGCGCGAAAGGCTTCGTGCTCGGGGCTGAAGTACTCGGGGCGCGGCGGCAGGTCGAACATCGGGCGGCAGTATCGGCCCGCCTATCGTCCTCGATTCACGCGCCGAACGGCGTGGCGGGTAACCCGGGTGTGTCGAGCTCGATCGCGAACACGCCGCCAGCCAGCGGCTCGGCCTGCAGTTGCTCGGGCGCGAGCCCGCCGCGTGCGCTGCTGATGAACATCGTGCGCATGTCAGGGCCGCCGAAGGCGACGTTGGTGATCTGGCTCGCCGGCAACGCCACTCGTTGCAGCTCGGCGCCGCTGGCGGGGTCGTGGCAAGTGACGCACGCGCCGCCCCAATGCGCGATCCACAAGCGGCCGGCGGCGTCGGTGGTCATGCCGTCCGGCAGGCCGTCACCCGCGCCGAAGCGCAACCACTCGCGCCGCCGCGACGGTGCGCCCGTCTCGACGTCGAAGTCCCAGGCGTGAACCACGCCGTTGACGGTGTCGTTGACGAACATCGTGCGGCCGTCGAGGCTCCACGCCGGCCCGTTGGTCACCGCGAAGCCGAGAGCCTGGCGCGTGCAGGAGCCATCGGCGCCGTACGCGTAGAAGGCGCCGGTCGGCGCGATGCACGCGAAGTCCATCGTGCCGCCCCAGAAGCGGCCGCGTGCGTCGCACTTGCCGTCGTTGAAGCGGTTGCCCGCCGGCTCCTCGGGCGGCCGGTGCAGATAACGCGCCGGCTCATGGCGCCCCGGATCGAACAGCGCGAAGCCGCGGCGCAGCGTGACGATCAGCCCGGGCGCCGAGGTGCGCTCGGCCAGCGCGGAGATTTCTTCGTCGAAGTCCCAGCTCGTGCGCTCACCGCCATCGGCGCGGCAGCGATGCAGACGCTTGCCGAGGATGTCGACCCAATACAGCCGCTGCTCGCGCACGGACCACAACGTGCCCTCGCCGAGCTCGGCTTGTGCAGGCCACATGCAGCGGACGACGCCCATGGACTTCGCGCCTCGAACGGGCCGAGCGGGTCAGACCCAGCCGCCGTCGACGATGAAATCCTGCGCGGTGCACATCGCGCTGTCGTCAGCCGCCAGGAACAGCGCCATGCTGGCAATGTGGATCGGCATCAGCTCCTGCGGGATGCACTGGCCGCGCGCGACGTCCGCCTTGCCCTGCTCGTCGAACCACAGGCGCTTTTGCTTCTCGGTCATCACCCAGCCCGGCACGATCGTGTTGACGCGGATGTTGAACGGGCCGAAATCGCGCGCCAAACTTCGCGTGAGGCCCTGCACCGCCGACTTCGCGGTGGTGTAGACCGGCATGCCTCCCTGCTTCAACTTCCAGCTCACCGAACCGAAGTTGACGATCGAACCGGCGCCGGCCGCCTTCATGTCGGTGCTGACCTTCTTGGCGGCGAAGAACTGATGCTTCAGGTTGACCGCGATGCCGGCGTCCCAGCTCTCGGAGGTGGTGGCTTCGATCTGGTGCCGCTGGTCGTTGGCCGCGTTGTTCAGCAGCACGGTGATCGGCCCGAAGCGCTCGCGCACACGGTCGATGGCCGCTTCCAGCGTGGCCACGTCGGTGATGTCGGCCGGCACGAACAGCGGCGAGGTCTTCGCGCCGGCCGTCAGGTGCTGCACCAGCGCCTCGCCATTCAAGCGGTCGATGTCGATGAAACCGACCCGCGCACCCTGGATCACGAACTGCTCGACCAGCGTGGCGCCGATGCCGGTGGAGCCGCCAGTGATCAACACCACGCGGTCGACCAGGCTGGGATAGCGGGCGAGCGAAGTCATCGGTGGGTGCGAGCGATGTGGTCATACTAAACCATCCTCAATAATGGCCGACTGATCATCGATACCGGCGAGGCGGAACCGGCCACCGCCAACAGAGGAGAGCACGATGCCGTCGAATGCGCGTCACCAGGGCGTTTATCCGGTGGCCCCGACCACCTTCGACGAGGCCGGCGCGCTCGACCTCGCAAGCCAGAAGCGCTGCATCGATTTCATGATCGACGCCGGCTCGCAGGGCATCTGCATCCTGGCCAACTTCTCCGAACAGTTCGTGCTATCGGACGATGAGCGCGAGCGGCTCGCGCGCACGGTGATCGAGCACGTGGCCGGACGCGTGCCGGTGATCGTGACCACCACGCACTTCAGCACCCAGCTCACGATCGAGCGTTCCCGGCGCGCGCAGGCGCTTGGCGCGGCCATGGTGATGGTGATGCCGCCATACCACGGTGCAACGATCCGCGCGACCGAGGGCGCGATCATCGAGTACTTCCAGCGCCTGTCCGACGGCATCGGCATCCCGATCATGATCCAGGATGCGCCGGTCAGCGGCACGGTCCTGAGCGCCGCACTGCTCGCGCGCATGGCGCGCGAGATCGAACAGGTGTCGTACTTCAAGATCGAGACCGCCGGCGCGGCGAGCAAGCTGCGCGAGCTGATCCGGCTGGGTGGTGATGCGGTCGAGGGGCCGTGGGACGGCGAAGAAGGCATCACGCTGTTGCCCGACCTCGAGGCCGGCGCCACCGGCGCGATGACCGGTGCGGGCTACCCCGATGGCATCCGCAAGGTCGTCGACGCCTTTGTCGCCGGCAGGCGCGACGAGGCCTTCGAGCAATACCAGCGCTGGCTGCCGCTGATCAACGTGGAGAACCGGCAGTGCGGGCTGCTGGCGGCGAAAGCGTTGATGAAAGAAGGCGGCGTGATCGCCTGCGACGCGCCGCGCCATCCGTTCGCACCGCTGCAGCCGGCGGTGCGCGCGCTGCTGCTCGACACCGCGCGCCGTCTCGACCCGCTGGTGCTGCGCTGGGGACGCTAGCCGGGCTCGACCTGCGCGGAGGCCAAGACCGGGGTTCGCCGGGCCGCGCCCAACGTTGGGTATCCTGTGCACCCCCTCATCGTGTTGACGCGGCCGTCTGGCCGCCGGAGTGCATTCGAATGACGCGCGTGTTCAACTTCAGTGCCGGTCCTGCGGCCCTGCCCGAGCCGGTGCTGCGCCAGGCCGCCGAAGAGATGCTCGACTGGCACGGCTCGGGCATGTCGGTGATGGAGATGAGCCACCGCGGCAAGGAGTTCATCGCCATCCATGCCGAGGCGGAAGGCCTGCTGCGCAAGCTGCTCGCGGTGCCGGCCCACTACAAGGTGCTGTTCATGCAGGGCGGCGCGATCGGCGAGAACGCGATCGTGCCGATGAACATGCTGCGCGGCAAGAAGTCGGCCGACTACATCGACACCGGCGAGTGGTCGAAGAAGTCGATCAAGGAGGCGCAGAAGTACTGCACGGTCAATGTCGCGGCCTCGGGCAAGGACAGCCGCTACACGAGCATTCCGCCGCGCGACAGCTGGAAGCTCGACCCCGACGCGGCTTACGTGCACATCACCGGCAACGAGACCATCGGCGGCGTCGAATTCCACTGGACGCCCGACGTCGGCTCGGTGCCGCTGCTGGCCGACCTGTCGAGCAACATCCTGTCGCGCCCGATCGACGTGTCGAAGTACGGGCTCATCTACGGCGGCGCGCAGAAGAACATCGGCCCCGCGGGGCTGACGATCGTGATCGTGCGCGACGACCTGATCGGCCAGGCGTTGCCGATCTGCCCGTCGGCGTTCGACTACAAGATGGTGGCCGACAACGACTCGATGTACAACACGCCACCCACCTATGCGATCTACATCGCCGGTCTGGTGTTCAAGTGGATCGAGTCGCAAGGCGGCCTGTCGGCGATGGAAGCGCACAACCGCAAGAAGGCGGGCGTGCTGTACGACTACCTCGACGCCACCCCCTTCTACCAGTGCCCGGTGGCGCGGGCAGACCGCTCGCTGATGAACGTGGCCTTCCGGCTGCCCGACGAGCGGCTGGACGAGCCGTTCCTCAAGGGCGCGCAGGCGCGCGGCATGGTGCAGTTGAAAGGCCACCGTGTGGTCGGCGGCATGCGCGCCTCGATCTACAACGCGATGCCGATCGAAGGCGTGCGCGCGCTGGTGGCGTACATGAAGGAGTTCGAGGCCCAGCATGCCTAGCATCCCCGACGTGCTCGCGATCCAGGTCTACAACCAGATCTCGGAAAGCGGCCTGTCACGGCTGCCTGCCGAGCGCTACCGCGTCGGCAAGGACATGGCCGATCCGGTGGCCATCCTGGTGCGCTCGGCCGACCTGCACAAGGTGATGATCCCGGCGAGCGTGCGCGCGATCGCACGCGCCGGCGCCGGCACCAACAACATTCCGGTGGAGCAGATGAACGCGCGCGGCGCGCCGGTGTTCAACGCCCCCGGCGCCAACGCCAACGCGGTGAAGGAACTGGTGCTGGCCGGCATGCTGATGGCCGCACGCCACATCGCGCCGGCACTGCGCTTCGTCGAGGGGCTCGATCCCGCGACACCCGACCTCGACGCCAAGGTCGAAGACGGCAAGAAGACCTTTGCCGGCATCGAGCTGGCCGGCCGCACGCTCGGCGTGATCGGCCTGGGCAAGATCGGTTGCCTGGTGGCCGATGCAGCGATCAAGCTCGGCATGAACGTGCTCGGGCACGACCCGGAGATCACGGTCGATGCGGCGTGGAGCCTGCCGTCGCAGGTCAAGCGCGCCGGCAGCGTGAACGAGGTGCTGAAGTCGGCGCACTTCGTGACGCTGCACGTGCCGCTGGTGGCCGGCACGCGCCACCTGGTGCGCGAGACCAACCTCGCGCTGATGCGCGCCGACGCCGTGCTGCTCAACTTCTCGCGCGACGGTGTGGTCGACGATGCCGCCGTGCGCGCCGCGCTCGATGCGCGCAAGCTCGCCACCTACGTGTGCGACTTTCCGAGCGCCGAGGCGCTGCGCCACCCGCGCGTGGTCGCACTGCCCCATCTGGGTGCGAGCACGCGCGAAGCCGAGGACAACTGCGCCGTGATGGTGGTCGATCAGCTGCGCGATTACCTCGAACATGGCAACGTGGTCAACGCGGTCAATTTCCCGCATGTGACGATGGCGCGCGAGTCGGCCTACCGGCTGGCGATCGCCAACGCCAACGTGCCCAACATGGTGGGCCAGATCTCCACCGCGATGGCCAACGCCGGCCTGAACATTCACAACATGGTCAACAAATCGCGCGGCGAAATGGCTTATACGCTGGTCGACATCGACAGCGCGGTCAGCACGGAGGTGCTGATCGACATCGCGCGCATCCACGGCGTGCTGGCGGTACGCTACCTGCCGGTGGCCTGAGCGCCCTTGCGGGCCGCCCCGGCGTCGCGACGGCGCCGGCGGCAAGCACCGATCCGCATCGCGCACTTGGACTTGCGCGCCGAGCGTGCGCAGCGCGTCGCGCCCTGACAGAATCGACATCACGAACAGCCGGAGCCGCGATGACAACGACCAACACCTTCGCCGCCACGCAGCGCAGTTTTCGCATCGGCGCGCAAGCCACCGGGCAATACTTCTCGCTGCCGGAGCTGGCCAAGACCTATCCCAATGTGAACCGCCTGCCGGTGTCGCTGCGCATCGTCCTGGAGTCGGTGCTGCGCAACTGCGACGGCAAGAAGGTGACCGAGGCCCACGTGCACCAGCTCGCCAACTGGCAGCCGAACGCGCCGCGCGTCGACGAGATCCCCTTCGTCGTGGCGCGCGTGGTGCTGCAGGATTTCACCGGCGTGCCGCTGCTCGCCGACCTGGCGGCCATGCGCAACGTGGCGGCGCAGATGGGCCAGAACCCCAAGACCATCGAGCCGCTGGTGCCGGTGGACCTGGTGGTCGACCACTCGGTGATGGTCGACCACTACGGCACCAAACAAGCGCTCGACCTCAACATGAAGCTGGAGTTCCAGCGCAACCGCGAGCGCTACGAGTTCATGAAGTGGGGCATGCAGGCGTTCGACACCTTCCGCGTCGTGCCGCCGGGCTTCGGCATCGTGCACCAGGTCAACCTGGAGTACCTGGCGCGCGGCGTGCACAAGGGCGCGGGCGGCGTGCACTACCCCGACACGCTGGTGGGCACCGACAGCCACACCACGATGATCAACGGCATCGGCGTGGTCGCCTGGGGCGTCGGCGGCATCGAGGCCGAGGCCGGCATGCTCGGCCAGCCGGTGTACTTCCTGACGCCCGACGTGGTGGGCTTCGAGTTCACCGGGCGGCTGCGCGAAGGCGTGACCGCCACCGACCTGGTGCTCACCGTGACCGAGCTGCTGCGCAAGCACAAGGTGGTGGGCAAGTTCGTCGAGTTCTTCGGCGCCGGCACCGAAAGCCTCGCGGTGCCCGACCGCGCCACCATCGCCAACATGGCGCCCGAGTACGGCGCGACGATGGGCTTCTTCCCGGTCGACGCGCGCACCGTCGAATACTTCAAGGGCACCGGCCGCACGGCCGACGAGATCGCCGCGTTCGAGGCCTACTTCAAGGCGCAGGGCCTGTTCGGCGTGCCGCGTGCGGGCCAGATCGACTACAGCGCCATCGTCACGCTCGACCTCAACACGGTGGCACCGAGCCTGGCGGGCCCCAAGCGCCCGCAGGACCGCATCGAGATCACGCACCTGTCGAGCCAGTTCAGGTCGCTGTTCAGCAAGCCGGTGGCCGAGAACGGTTTCAACCAGGATCCGGCCAAGCTCGAGCGCAGCTACACCGCCGCCAACGGCCGCTCGCTGCGCAACGGCGACGTGCTGATCGCGGCGATCACGAGCTGCACCAACACCAGCAACCCCGGCGTGCTGCTGGCGGCCGGCCTGCTGGCCAAGAAGGCGGTGCAAGCCGGGCTCAAGGTGCCGCCGTACGTGAAGACCTCGCTCGCGCCGGGCTCGCGCATCGTCACCGAATACCTCACCCAGGCTGGGCTGCTGCCGTACCTGGAGCAACTGGGCTTCGCGGTGGCCGCCTACGGCTGCACCACCTGCATCGGCAACGCCGGCGACCTCGCGCCGGAGTTCAACAAGCTGATCGTCGACAACGATCTGATCTGCGCCGCCGTGTTGTCGGGCAACCGCAACTTCGAAGCGCGCATCCACCCGAACCTGAAAGCCAACTTCCTGGCCAGTCCGCCGCTGGTGGTGGCCTATGCGATCGCCGGCAACGTGATGCGCGACCTGATGACCGAGCCGGTGGGCACGGGCACCAACGGCCGGCAGGTCTTCCTCGGCGACATCTGGCCGAGCAGCGACGAGGTGTATGCGCTGCTCAAGCACGCGATGAACCCGAAGGCGTTCCAGGCCAACTACGCCAAGGTCAAGACCGAACCCGGCGCGTTGTGGAGCGACATCAAGGGCGTGGCGGGCCAGGTGTACGACTGGCCGAGCAGCACCTACATCGCCAAGCCGCCGTTCTTCGACGGCTTCCGGATGCAGGCCAACGAAGACCCGGGCAGCTTCGGCTTCGGCGTGCGCGGCGCACGCATCATGGCGATGTTCGGCGATTCGATCACCACCGACCACATCTCGCCGGCCGGCTCGATCAAGGACAGCTCCCCCGCCGGCCAATACCTGATCCAGCACGGCGTGCCGAAGGCCGACTTCAACAGCTACGGCTCGCGCCGCGGCCATCACGAGGTGATGATGCGCGGCACGTTTGCCAACGTGCGCATCAAGAACCTGATGATCCCACCCAAGGCGGACGGCTCGCGCGAAGAAGGCGGCTACACGCTGATGCAGCCCGCGTCAGCAGGCGGCGTCGCGGGCGAGAAGCTGCCGATCTACGACGCGGCGATGCGCTACATCGCGCAGGGCACGCCGACGGTGATCTTCGCCGGCGAGGAGTACGGCACCGGCTCGTCGCGTGACTGGGCGGCCAAGGGCACGCAGCTGCTCGGCATCAAGGCCGTGGTGGCCAAGAGCTTCGAGCGCATCCACCGCAGCAATCTGGTCGGCATGGGCGTGCTGCCGCTGCAATTCAAGGCCGGCCAGTCATGGGAAGGCCTCGGAATCGTCGGCGACGAGCGCATCGACATCGAGATCGGCCCGGTGCTCAAGCCGCAAAGCGACGCCAAGATGGTGATCACCAACCGCGACGGTGCGCGCCGCGAAGTGCCGCTGACGCTGCGCATCGACACCGCGATCGAGGTCGACTACTACAAGCACGGCGGCATCCTGCCGTTCGTGCTGCGGCAGCTGCTAGGCGCCTGATCGTTTTCACCTAACGCCTGGAAACAGCGTGCTCCTGGGCACGCTGTTTGCCCTTTTGCGCGCCACCGCGGTGCCGGTGGCGGCGCGCTGCCCACGCATGCCGCGTCTTCGGCTTGAGGTTCGAGGGGCGCGACTCGCTCGCTCCCCAACTGCACCTTCGTCGCTGTTACACAGGAGTTGGATTCCATGGCTTCCACCCATCACCCGACCGCCAAACATGCGGTCCTGCCGTGGGCTGCATGCGCAGTCGCGGCCATCAGCGCACTGGCCGCACCCACCGTGTCGGCACAGGCCCAAGGGCAACGCATCGCCGTCGATCCGCGAACCGGTCAAGTGCGCGCACCCGAACTGGACGAGATGTCACAGGGCGCCGCCCGTGCCGCGACCGCACCGGGCGCGGCGCGTTCGGCCGCCGCGTCGTCGGGGGCCAAGCGCTTGAACGGTGTGCAATTCGGTGCCACGGGATTCCGCGTCGACCCGAGCCGGATGTCGTACACCGTCGTGCGCCGCGGCGCCGATGGCTCCATCTCGACACAGTGCGTGACGGGCGAATCAGCAGCGGCCAGGGCCCTGCAAAGCGTCGCGATCGGAGGTGGCCATGAGCACTGAACGCCTTCACTCATGGCGCGAGTGGCTGCGGCGCGCGGGCTGGGCCGCCGCCCTGCTCGCGGTGGGTACGGCCGCGCAGGCGGCCACGCTGCAGATCTTCACCGATGATGCACCGGGCGTCGGTTTCAACGAGCCGACGGCGGCCGCGCCGGTGGGCGGCAACGCGGGCACGACGCTCGGCGAGCAGCGTCGCATCGTGTTCGAGCGCGCGGCCAGTCTGTGGGGATCCAAGCTGCGCTCCGACGTGCCGATCACGGTCTGGGCCCGCTTCTCACCGCTGGAATGCGACTCCACCTCGGGCGTGCTCGGCTCGGCCGGCGCGTGGAACGTGTTCTCCGACTTTCCCAACGGGCGGCCGGGTACCTGGTACCCGGCAGCGCTGGCCAACAAGCTGGCCGGCGTGCGACTGTTCGACGACCCCGACTTCACGCAGAGCGCCGACCTGCGCGCCAGCTTCAACGGCGACCTCGGCAAGCCGGGCTGCCTCGACGGCTTGAGCTTCTACCTCGGACTCGATGGCAAGGCCGACCCGGCGACGCAGATCGACCTGTTGACCACCGTGCTGCACGAGGTCGGCCACGGCCTGGGCTTCCAGACCTTCACCGATGAGTTCAGCGGCCTGTTCTTCCCCTACGAGTTCGCTCCGGAACTGCAGCTGCCATCGATCTGGGACTACTTCCTGCACGACCCCAAGCAGCACAAGAACTGGGCGCAGATGACGCCGGAGGAGCGCGTGGCCTCGGCCATCACGCCGCGCAATCTGGTGTGGAGCGGCAACGAGGTGACGAAGAACGCGCGCAAGGTGCTCAACCATGGCACACCGGAGATCTTCGTCGCGGGCAAAGGCCTGAACAAGCTGTACGAGAACGGCCCTGCCGAGTTCGGCCCGCCGATCGACGAGCGGGTGCTGATCTCCACCGAACTGGCGCGCGTGATCGATCAGCCGAACCGCCTGGGCCTGGCTTGCACGCCGCTCGATGCAACCAACGCCGCCGCCGTGCAAGGCAAGATCGCGGTCATCGATCGCGGCACCTGTCCCTTCATCGTGAAGGTGAAGAACGCGCAGCTGGCCGGTGCGAGGGCCGTGGTCATCGCCGACAACAGCCCGAGCCTGCCGCCGCAGCCGCTGGCCGGCATCGACCCGTCGATCACGATCCCGTCGCTGCGCGTGTCGCAGGCAGACGGCCAGGAGATCAAGAAGGCCATCGACACCACGCCGCCGAAGAAGATCGGGCCGATCGGCGTGTTGTTCGAGAACCAGCTCAAGCTGCAGGGCGCGGACTACCTGCAGCGGGTGTTCATGTTCACGCCGAACCCGGCCATCGGCGGCTCGTCGGTGTCGCACTACGACACGCTGGCACGGCCCAACCTGCTGATGGAGCCGTTCGCCACGCCGAACCAGGCCATCGCGGTGTCGCCGCCGCAGGACCTGACACTGCAGTTGCTGATCGACATCGGCTGGTAGCAAGGCGGCCTTCGACCGCAAGGCCGTGGCCATGCCACGGCCCTTGTTTCATGCGCGTTTGCGCCCTGGGCTGCATACGTGTCGGGTCGATAGACTGCAGGCATGCTCGCTGCCGACATCGCCGCCTTCACGCTGGCCAAGCCGCCGGCCGGATTCGTCGACGATCCGTATCCGTTTTATGCGCAGTTGCGGGTGCACGATCCGGTGCATGCCATCGGGCCGCACCAATGGCTGCTGACGCGCTACGACGACGTGTCGGCGGTCTACCGCAGCGCGGCGGCCAGCTCCGACAAGCAGCGCGAGTTCGGCCCGAAGTTCGGCGTCGGCACGCCGCTGCACGAGCACCACACCACCAGCCTCGTGTTCAGCGATCCGCCGCTGCACACGCGCGTGCGGCGGTTGATGATGGGCGCGATGAACCAGCGCGCGATCACGCGCATGGAGTCGGGCGTCGTCGCGCTCGTCGCCGGCCTGCTCGATCGACTCGAGGGCAAGACGGGCGCCGACCTGATCGAGGACTTCGCCGCCCAGATTCCGGTCGAGGTGATCGGCAACCTGCTCGACGTGCCGCGCGACGAGCGCGGCCCGTTGCGCGCGTGGTCGCTGGCGATCCTGTCGGCGCTCGAGCCCGTGCCCAGCGCCGAGGTGCTGGCGCACGGCCACGCCGCCGTGCAGGACTTTCTCGGCTACTTGCGCGGGCTGGTGGCGCAGCGCCGCGCCCACCCCGGCGACCCGGAGGCCGATGTGCTGACGCGGCTGATCCAGGGCGAGTACGACGGCGAGCGCCTCAGCGAGAGCGAGTTGCTGCACAACTGCATCTTCTTGCTCAATGCCGGCCACGAGACCACCACCAACCTGATCGGCAACGGCATGCATGCGTTGCTGGCGCAGCGCAGCCAGCTCGAGCGCCTGCAGCGCGAACCCGGGTTGATCAACACCGCGGTCGAGGAACTGCTGCGCTTCGAGAGCCCGCTGCAGCTGAACAACCGCCAACTCACCGCGCCGATCGCCTTGGGCTCGCGCGAACTGCCGGCGGGCGATTTCGTCACGCTCGGTGTCGGCGCGGCGAACCGCGACCCGGCGCAGTTTGCCGACCCCGACACGCTCGACATCGCGCGCAAGCCCAACCTGCACGTGGCGTTCGGCCACGGGGCGCACGCGTGTGCCGGCATGAACGTGGCACGCCTGGAGGCACGCATTGCCATCGGCGCGCTGGTGGCGCGCTTTCCACGCCTGGACGCCGCAGGCCCGCCGCAGCGCGACCGCCGCGTGCGCTTTCGCGGCTTCGTGCACTTGCCGGTGCGCTTGTAGAACGGCCGCCACAGGGATACCCTCGCGCCGGGGCGGCGACGCAGGGGGGCGGAACGTGGTGGCAACACCCGGCATCTTCGACGCGTTTGCGATCAACGGGGTCACGTTGCGCAGCCGCGTGCTGCGCTCGTCGCTGGGTGGACGCCTGGCCTACTACGACGGCACGCCCACGCCGGCGTGGCGCAACTTCGAGCGCCGCTTCGCGCGCCCGGAAAACCGGCTCGGCGCGATCATCTCCGCCACCATCGGCGTCGACGACCGCCGCTTGTCGCCGCTGGAGTACCCCAAGATCGGCGACTCGTACTCGCTCGAGCCGTTGGCCTCCGGCGTGCGTGCGGTTCAGGCCGAAGGCTGCCGCTACATCGTGCAACTCGGCGATCCCGGCGGCCACACGCACACCAGCCTGTTTCCTGAAGAGGCCGACGGCAAATCGGCATCGGCATGGACCGATGTCTACTACGGCTACCGCAACCGCACGACGCCGATGACGCTTGCCGAGATCGCGGCCGAGGTCAATGCGTTTCGTACCGCCGCTGCGCGCGTCAAGCAGGCGGGCGCCGATGGGGTCGAGGTCACCGCCTCCAAGGGCTACATCCTTCACCAATTCCTCAACCCGGCCACCAATCGCCGGCGCGATGCCTATGGCGGCTCGGTCGAGAAGCGCTTCCGCCTGCTGCAAGGAGGTGGTCACGGCGGTGCGTGCCGCGGTCGGCAACGATTTTCTGTTCGGCGTGCGCCTCTCGGCCGAGGACTTCAACTGGCTGCCGCTCCCCAACCTGCGCTGGCCGCCGGTGTGGCCGCCGCGCGATTACTTCCGCGGCAACACGCTGGCCACCACGCTACGCTACGGCGAGTGGCTGGCCGACCTCGGCGTCGACTACCTGCACATCGACGCAGGCTTCGGCTTCGTCAATCCGAAGGGAAGCCCGGGGCCCTATCCCTTCGAAGGGCTGCGCTTGTTCTCCAACTCGGCCCGTCATCTGAGCCGCAAGGCTTGGTGGCGGGCGTTTTTGCTCAACGGCGTGCCCAAGCGCTTTGCACACGTGCTACTCGGCACTGGATGGCGCTTCGTGCCGGCGGCCAACGCGGAGTTCGCGCGCGCGTTCAAGCGCCGCCTCAACATACCGATCATCGCCAACGGCGGCTTCCAGAACCGCGACGTGATCGAAGACGCGCTGCAGTCCGGCGCGTGCGACCTGGTGGCCATCGGTCGGCCGCTGCTGGCCAACCCCGACCTGCTCCAGCATTTGGCTGTCCACAACGAGCCGCCCAATCCCTGCACCTGGTGCAGCCAGTGCTGCACGCGCACCGCAGTGCTGCCGCTCGGTTGCTACGACGTGACCCGCTTCAAGGACCAGGCCGAGATGCAGCAGCAGATCCTGCAATGGTCGGCGGATTCATCGTCGTGACATCGCCGTTGCAGGCCAGCCCGATTGCACCGGACGCCGCGGCGGCGCGGCTCGTGATCGATGCCGAACGCCTGCGGCTCTTCAACCGGCAAGTGGTCCGTGTGCCAGTGGGCGTGCTGTTCGCAACCGGGTTCATCGGCTACATGATGGTGCCGCATGTCGGTCCCGGCCTTGCCTGGGGCTGGGCCGGCGCCGCTTTGGGAGTCTTCTGTGTTCGCGCGCTGGCCAGTGCGGTGCTGCTGGCTCGGCCGCCCGCAGGGGCGCGCATCGCTGCCTGGATCCGTTGGCTGACCGTCGGTGCCACTGTGAGCGGCGTGGTGGCAGGCTCGGCGGCGATCGTCTTCTTCAGCGCGCCGCCGCTCGAATGGGCCATCTTGACGATGGTGTTGTGCGCGTGGAGCGCCGCCGGCATCGCGGTCTCGGTTGCCCTGCCTGCGGCGTTCTACGGCCTGGTCACGTTCTTTCTGGTCCCGCTTGCGGTCGGGTGGTTCGTCTCCGCGATGCCACTGCGGCTACCGGTGGCGGGGCTGATCCTGTTCTTTCTCTTCTACCTGGTGATCTTCGCTCGCGACGGCTCGCAGCTCGTCGAGCGAGCGCTGCGCGTGGGTTTCGAGAACGAGGAGCTGGCGCGCCAGCTGCGGCTCAGCGAAGCCGAGGCCCGCGCGGCTCGCGAGCGCGCCGAGGAAGCCAACCGCGCCAAGTCGCGCTTTCTCGCCGCGGCCAGCCACGACTTGCGCCAGCCGCTGCACTCGCTGACGCTGTTGCTCGACCACGCGGTGCGCACCAGCGAAGAGCCCAGGATCGCGCAGACGCTGCGCCAGGCGGCGCGCTCGGCCGAATCGCTGCACGAGCTGTTCACCGGCTTGCTCGACCTGTCGCGACTCGATGCCGGCAGCCTCGCACCCGAGATCAAGCCGCTGTCGCTGCGCAAGGTGCTCGAGCGCATCGACAACGACTACCGTCCACTCGCACAAGGCAAGGGGCTGGCGTTCGAATGCGGCCACAGCACCGCCTGGGCGTCGAGCGACCCCGTGATGCTCGACCGCATCCTGCGCAACCTGCTCGACAACGCCGTGAAGTACACGGAGGCTGGACACATCGCTGTGCAGGTCGACGAGCGCGGGCCCGAGATCCACGTCACCGTGCGCGACAGCGGCGTCGGCATCGACGCGGCCGATCGCGAACGCGTCTTCGAGGAGTACTACCAGGCGCGCAATCCCGCGCGCGATCGTGCACGCGGCATGGGCCTCGGACTGGCGATCGTCAAGCGGCTGTGCGACCTGCTCGGCCATCGCATCCACGTGCAGTCCGAGCCGGGCCATGGCAGTGCCTTCACCGTGGTGCTGCCGCGCGGCGAGCCGCCGCCGGCGCCGACCGATGACGACGGCTTCGACGCCGCGCATGCGCACGAGGCGCTGCGCGGCCACCTGGTGGTGCTACTCGAGGACGCGCCCGACGTGATCGCGGCGATGCGCACGGTGCTCGACGACTGGGGCTGCGAACTCATCGTCGATGTCGGCGCAGACGGCGCGATCGCACAGCTTCGCGCACGCGGCCGCGTGCCCGATGCGATCGTGGCGGATTGGCGCCTGGGCGGAAGCGAGAACGGCTTGCAGTCCATCCAGCGGCTGCACACGCAATTCGGTGCGGTGCATGCGGCGATCATCACCGGCGAGATCGACCCCACCGCGATCGAAGTGCCCGCGCACCTGGCAGTGTCGGTGATGCGCAAGCCTTTGCGCTCGAGCGACTTGCGCGATTGGCTGCTGCAGCGCGCGTGATCGCGCCGCGCGACGCCGGCTACGGTGCCGCCAGCGCGCCCGCGGCCTGGGCATCGAACAGGCGGCACAACGCGTCGGTGCGATTGCGCGCCCCGAGTGCGCGGTACACCATCGACAGGTGCACCTTGACCGTGCCTTCGGCGATGCCGAGCTCGCGCGAGATCAACTTGATCGGCACGCCGCGCACCGCCAACGCGAGCACCTGGCGCTGACGTGGCGACAGCTCGGTTTCGAGAAAACGCGCCATCTCCTCGCGCGGCAACAACTCGGCATCGCTGGCGCGCGTGGCCGCGTCGGCCATCAGGAACTCCGCCGGCAGGTACACGCGGTGTCTGAGCACGACACGCAGCGCGGCTTCGATCTCGTCCAGGCGATACGACTTCGGGATGAAGCCTGCCGCACCCGCTTCGATCACCTCGCGCACACGCTGCGGCGCGGCCTCGGCCGATTGCATGCACACCGGCGTGGCTTCGAAGTGCCCCTTCACCGCCTGCAACGCAGCGAGGCCGGCCACGCCGGGCAGGTGGTAGTCGAGCAGCACCAGATCGAAGCCCTGGCTCGGCAGTGCGCAAGCGGCCGCCACGTCGCGCACGGCCTGGAAGCTGAACGCATGGTGCGGCCGCAACTCGGCCACCAGGCGCTCGAGCAAGCGGTGGGTGCCGTCCCAGACGATCTCGTGGTCGTCGATCAGCAGCACGTTCATCGGCGATTCGCCTTGCCGGTCAACCACCGGCGACTGCGCGCGAGCCTAGTGCAAACGCCCGGCGAATTGAAGCGTCGCGCGCTAAACCTTTGGCCTAGTGGTCCCCTGATTTGCCTACGCCTTCAACTACCCCCAGCGTGCAATTGAGCGCGAGCGGCTTCGCACCGAGAGTGTGCCCATGCGATTGAACCCGATCGCATCGGGCCGCGGCGGCAACATCCCCCACCGCTGGCATCGCGTCAAAGGCGGGGATGCGATGGAAGTCGAAGATGTACGCATTCCGTTTCCTGACGATCTTCGCGGCCGCCGTTGCTGCGTGGATGGTGCTCATGTGGTTCACGCTGGCCGCGGTCAGCGCCTCGGAGGAGCGCCAGAACGATCAAACCCGCAGGCCTGCTGCGCCGGCATCGGCGGTCGACAACCCGGCGCTGCCGGTCAGCGCCGGCACGTTCGGCGCGCGCTGGAAGCTCGACGCCGCCACGCCAATGCGGGAAGGAGGTGCCGCATGAAGCGCCTCTTCCCGTCCGCGATCGCACTGTGTGCGGTGCAGGCCTTCGCCGCCACGGCGCCTCCGTCCGCGGCCGACCTGGCGGCGCTCGAGCGCCGTTACCTGGCGTGTGATCGCATTGCATCGGTGCAGCTCCTCGCGCCCGGCGACGCAGCCGAGTGTGCGTGGACCGGCGAACAGCTGCTGCAGCACCGCTTCGGCGGCGACTTCGATCGTTTGCTGCAGTGGTGGCGCTCGACGCGCGATCGCAGCGAGCCGCTGCGCATGCCGTTCGAAACCGCGCAGGCCCACTACGAGGCGGGCCGCTACGCGCAGGCCTATGCGTTGTTCGCCCAGCTGGCCGACTGCGGCCATCGCGAAGCGGCACGCATCGCGCTGCAGATGCGCCGCTTCGGCCCCGAGCTGTACGGCGTGGCCTTCGAGGCCAGCCCGTCGCGCCTGGCGCGCTGGCAGGGCACGCTGTCGGCAGACGCTTCCGCCGGCCCGGGAAGCTGCACGGCCGCCTGATGGTCGGTGTGGGGGACGGGTCACCCGCAGCGATCGAGCCCGCGGCGATTCAATGCTGCGGGCTTGACGTCGCCTATTTGGTAAGAGTATGCTTACCGTAAGCAATCGATGACGCATGAGAGCCGCTCTCGCTCAAGCCAACGCCCGCCGCTTTGCCGCGCTGGGCGACCCGACGCGCCTGCAGGTGTTCGCGCTGATCTCGCGGGCGCCGCTGTCGGTGGCGGAGGTGGCGGCGCAGCTGCCGGTGAGCCGGCCGGCGGTGTCGCAGCACCTGAAGGTGCTGGCCGATGCGGGACTGGTGTCGCTCGAGACCGCGGGCACGCGCAACCTCTATCGCCCCGACACCGATGCCGTGGCCGGCCTGCGCGACTTCATCGACAGCCTGTGGGACGTGGGCCTCGCGCGCTTCAAGCTGCAGGCCGAGAAGGTGGCGCGCGAACGCGCCGCCACACAACGCAAGGAGAAGCGATGAGCACGACCGTCACCGATCACAGGGTGCGCAAGTCGGTCACCGTGGCCGCGCCGCTGGCCGTGGCCTTCGAGATGTTCACGGCGCAGATCGAGGCCTGGTGGCCGATGACGTCGCACCACATCGGGCAGGCCGATTGCGCGGCAGTGGTGATCGAGCCGCGCGTCGGCGGCCGCTGGTTCGAGCGCGGCGTCGACGGCAGCGAGTGCGACTGGGGCCATGTGCTGGCGTGGGACGCGCCGAATCGCGTCACGCTGATGTGGCAGCTCAACGCACGCTTCGAGTTCGATCCGTCGATCGAGACCGAGGTCGATGTCTGCTTCACCGCCATCGATGCGAACAGCACCCGCGTCGATCTCGAACACCGCGGCCTCGAGGCCTACGGCGCCGACGCGCTGGCGATGCGCGAATCCTTCAGTTCGCCGAGCGGATGGAACGGCATGCTCGAGCACTACGCCCAGGTCGCCGCGCGGATCGGCGCCACGCGCGGCTGAGCCGACTCAAGAGTCGCCTGGGTGTCACTGCACGGCAGTGCACCGCTTGTCCACCGACAGTGCAGTCGAAGTCCACTGCTTGTCGACCGGCTGTCCACTGGCTTGTCCACAGCGGCATGCGGGTGATGGTGCCGTGTCGGAATGTTCCGCCCGCCCGCGGCGTACGCCGACACATCCATCGCGCCGTATCGAAAGGATTGCCATGTCTCGCATCGTTTGCCGCCTCGCAGCGGTCGTGTTGTCTGCTGGACTCTGTGGGCCCGCGTTCGCCGCCGGTGGCGGCGGTGGGGGCGGCGGCGACAGCGACGCGCGCAAGGAGTCAGGACCGTACAAGGAGGCCGTCGCGGCCATCCAGGCCAACCAGTACGCCAAGGCGGTCACGCTGCTCGAGCCGTGGGTGGCCGGCAACAGCGGCGACGCCGACGGCCACAACTGGTTGGCCTATGCCTATCGCAAGACCGGCAAGCTCGACCTGGCGTTTCGACACTACCGGCGCGCGCTCGGCATCGATCCCCAGCACAAGGGGGCGCACGAGTACATCGGCGAGGCCTACCTGATGGCCAACCAGCCCGACAAAGCCGAATCGCACGCCAAGATCCTGGCCGGACTGTGCCCGCAAGGCTGCGAGGAGCTCAACGACCTGCGCGCCGCCATCACGGCGCACCGTGCCAAGCCGGGCAGCACCGCCAAGGCACCCTGAGCGGACGCGCTTCGCCCGCGCCGTGAAGCGCGAGCGAAGCATTCACCAACTCACTTCGCGCTCCGGCGTGGCGCCGATCTTGTGGATCGACAGGTCGGCACCGTTGTGCTCCTCTTCGGGCGAGAGCCGCAGGCCCATGGCCGCGCGCAACACGCCGTAGACCACCAAGCCGCCGATCAACGCCCAGGCCACGCCGATCAGCGTGCCGATCAGCTGCGCGCCGAAGGTCACCCCGCCCAGCCCGCCGAGCGCGGTTGAACCGAAGATGCCGCAGGCGATGCCGCCCCACGCGCCGCACAGGCCGTGCAGCGGCCACACGCCGAGCACGTCGTCGATCTTCCAGCGGTTCTGCGTCAGCGTGAACAGCGCGACGAAGATCGCGCCGGCCGCGCCGCCGACCACCAGCGCGCCGGCCGGATGCATCACGTCGGAGCCGGCGCACACCGCCACCAGCCCGGCCAACGGCCCGTTGTGCACGAAGCCGGGGTCGTTGCGGCCGAGCAGCGTGGCCACCAGGGTGCCGCCGACCATCGCCATCAGCGAGTTCACCGCGACCAGCCCCGAGATCTTGTCGATCGTCTGCGCGCTCATCACGTTGAAGCCGAACCAGCCCACCGACAGCACCCACGCGCCGAGCGCGAGAAACGGGATCGATGACGGCGGATGCGCGCTGATCGCGCCATCCTTGCGGTAGCGATTGGCGCGCGCCCCGAGCAGCAGCACCGCCACCAGCCCGATCCAGCCGCCGACGGCGTGCACGACCACGCTGCCGGCGAAATCGTGGAACTCGGCGCCCGCCACGCTCTTGATCCAGGCCTGCACGCCGAACTTGCCGTTCCAGGCGATGCCTTCGAACACCGGATAGACCAGCGCCACCAGCGCGCCCGTGGCGATCAGCTGCGGACCGAAGCGTGCCCGTTCGGCGATACCGCCCGAGACGATGGCGGGGATCGCTGCGGCGAAGGTGAGCAGGAAGAAGAACTTGACGAGGTCGTAGCCGTTCTTCGCGGCCAGCGTCTCGGCGCCGGTGAAGAAGCTGACGCCATAGGCTACGAGATAGCCGACGAAGAAGTACGCGACCGTCGACACCGAGAAGTCGACCAGGATCTTGACCAGTGCATTGACCTGGTTCTTCTTGCGCACGGTGCCCAACTCCAGGAACGCGAAGCCGGCGTGCATCGCCAGCACCATGATCGCGCCCAGCAGGATGAACAGCGCATCGCTGCCCTGCTTCAGTTGCTCCATTCGAGGTCCTCCTCCGGTTCGCGCCGCGCACCTGCGGCGGGCGTCGAACGCACCATGATTGCAAGGCTTGTGCCTGCTTTGGTGCCTGATTACGCACCATATCGGCATCGTTCGCACCACGATGCGCACCTTGTAGGCTCATTCGGCACCTGATTCGTGCGTATCGCGGTCCAGCGCTATGCTGCCGCCCGCGATGGCCGAGCCGTTCAAGAACCTGATCCACGAGGGCACCGTGCGCTCGATGGCGTCCCACCTGTCGCGCGTGGATGCGCGCTTTCCAGCAGCACGCTTTCAGCAGCAGGCGCTGCGCGGGCTCACGGCACTGGAGCTGAAGGCGCGCGCCATGCAGTTGTGTGCGGCGCTGGAGGACACGCTGTCGCCCGACTTCAACGCGGCCGCCGATCACCTCGAGGCGGCACTCGGCACACCGAGCGATCCGCTGCAGCCGCCGCACGCGGCGGCGCGCGACGACGGTTTGCGCGGCTGGGGCCTGTGGGCGGCCGGCGAGTTCGTCGCACGGCGCGGCCTGGGCCACCCCGAACGCGCGCTGGCCGCGCTGCACGCGATCACGCAGCGCTTCACCGCCGAGTGGGCGATCCGGCCGTTCGTGCAGCAGCATCCCGAGCTCACCTTCGTGACGCTTCAGCGCTGGGCGCGCGACGACAGCGTGCACGTGCGGCGGCTGGTCAGCGAAGGCACGCGGCCGCGCCTGCCCTGGGGCATGCAGCTCAAGGGCCTGATCGCCGACCCGTCACCGACGCTGCCGCTGCTGCGCATGCTGCAGGACGACGCCAGCGACTACGTGCGGCGCAGCGTGGCCAACCACCTGAACGACATCGCGAAGGACCACCCCGACGTGGTGGTGGGCTGGCTGCGCGAGCACCTGGGCCAAGCGAGCGCCGAACGCCGCGCGTTGTTGCGACACGCCAGTCGCACGCTGATCAAGCAGGGCCATGCGCAGACGCTGAAGGCGTGGGGCCAGGGCCAGCCGCTGCGCGGCACGGCAACGCTCAAGCTGTCGCCCAAACGTGCGCGCGTGGGCGACACGCTCGAACTCAAGCTCACCGTCACCTCGAACGCCGCGCGCAAACAAGCGCTGCTGATCGACTACGCGCTGCACCGCGTGCTGGCCAACGGCAGCCTGGCGCCGAAAGTGTTCAAGGGCTGGGTGATCGAACTCGCGGCCGGTGAAACCCAGCGACTCACCAAGCGGCATTCATTGCGCGAGGTGACGACGCGGCGCAGCTACCCCGGCCTGCACCGCATCGAGGTGCTGATCAACGGCCGCGTGGCGTCACGCGCAGACTTCGACCTGCGGTTGGCCTGATGCGGCTTCAGCCCGAGCGGCTCATCATCGGGCGCGCGGCGCGGTTGGGCGCGTCGCAGCCCCGTTCGGGGCCATACCCGGCCTGGATCAACACGCCCTGCGCGTCGAACTGGGCCTGCCACCACAGGCAATCGTTGTTCGCGTAGCGCCACGACCAGATCTGGCCGTCGCGCATCATGCCGGCGCGCTCGGACGGACGGCCGAGCGTGCGCAGCACGACGTCGCGCGTCTGTCCCGGCAGCACGGTGGCGAAGTGCCACGAATCGAGCACCTGCTCGACATTGGCCACGCGGCCCTGCCCGTCGAGATCGATCATGTAGGTGTGGCGCCCGTACGGCCCGCGCGCAAACTCAAGGCGTTGCATGCCGCTGGGCATCGTGTAGCGCCCGGTCGGTTGGCCCATCACCTGCACCACGTCGGCCTCACTGCTGCCGGGTTGCAGGCCGCCCGGTCCGTAGCCCGCGCAGGACACGAGCCCCACGACCATCGAAATCGCCCAGAGACGCACGTTCATCGCAACACCTCCGCAACCTTGGTTTCGGCACCAGTGCGTGTATACGCCTGCGCGCGCAGGCGGATTCCCGCCGCGCCGTCATTGTCCTCCTATGGCCGCGTGCTGAGGTAGATGCCGGGCAGGATCAGCGCCCCGCCGATCAGATGAAAGCCCTCGATCTGCTCGCCCAGCACCAGCCACGCCAGCACCGCGCTGTACAACGGGCCCAGGTACATCACCACGCCGACGCGCGCCGCGCCGAGTTCACGCTGCATGATCGAATACGCGCCATAGGCACCGGCGCCCGGCAACAGCGCGGCCGCGACGATCAGCGCGAACGAACGCCACGACAGCTCGGTGGGCAGCCAGGCCAGCGCCTCCCACAGCGTGAACGGCACCAGCACGACGATGCCGGCGACCGCCGTCAGCGTGAGCCGCGCCAAGCGGTCCGAAGGCCGACGGCCATGCGCGCAGCAGCAGCGAGTAGATCGTCCAGCACAGCACCGCCACCGCGACCCATGCATCGCCCGGGTTGATCTGCAGGCGCAGCAGCGCTGGCCAGTCGCCGCGCAGCAGGATGTGCAGCACGCCGGCCAGTGCGAGCGCCACACCCAGCACCTGGCGCGGCCCGAGCCGCTCGCGCAGCCACAGCGCCGAGGCGAGCGCGATCAGCACCGGCGAGGCGGCATACAGCAGACCGATGTTGACGGCGCTGGTGGAACGCCCGCCGATGTAGACGAAGGCGCCGCAGATCCACATGCCGAGCGTGCCCAGCACCAGCAGCTGTTTCCATTCGGCGCGGATCGCACCGCGCTTGTCGCGCAGCTCGGCGGCGCAGAAGGCGCCGAGCACCAGCGCGGCGACGATCCAGCGCCCGAGCGCCAGCGCGTGCGGCGCGATGACACCGGGCGCCCAGCGCGCCACGAGGTAGTTGACGCTCCACAGCGCCGGCGTGATGAACAACAGCGCATAGGCGAGCTGGCGGCCGTTCATCACGTGGGCGGGCCGACGCCCGCTGGCGGACGAATCCATTGCCGCCATTGTCGCGGCTGGTTCGAACTGGCGCGGGCACGCGCCAGAAGGCGGGGTTTCAGTTGGCGCGGATGCGCTTGAGCTCGGCGGTCAGCCACACCGCGCTGGCCATCGGCGCGCCGCTGCCGCAGCGGATCTGGTAGGCCTCGCCGCTCACGCTGCTGGCGGTCGCGGCCTTGTGGATGAAGTCTTCGGCCGAGCCCAGCATGTTGCGCTTGGCCATGTAGTCGACCTTCATCTGCAGGTGCTTGCGGGCATCGGCCGGCCCATGCCAGCTGCCATTGCGATTGAAACTGCAATTCGAGGCTTCGATGCGATCGAGCAACTGACCGATCTCCTTCTGCGTGGCCGCCGACATCTCGCCGGCCAGGGCTGCGCAGGCCCACACAAGACTGACGCCGATCCCGAGTTGCCGCTTTGCCGCCATGGTTGCCCTTGTCGTTGGCCGTCTTGTTGTCGGCAGGTTAACGCGATCCTGCAGTCGATAGAACACCGGTTGTCCCGCGCATCCGGTGACCGTGCACGGCAAACATCGCGCCGGCTAGGGTATTCACGAAGGACCACACCGGTGGTCGGTTGCGACGGCACTTCCCTGACACCCACGCGACGCCGCCACGTCCGCGGACATGCCGTCGCGTAAACCAGCATGAAACGTTTCACACCTGCAGCCTAGCATCGCTGCTGCCGCATCGAAAGGCGTCGATGGCCCGCATCCCGTACTACGACCTCGCACAGGCACCCGACAGCTACAGAGAGCTGCTGGGCGAGCGCCCGCCGCTCAATCTGTACCGCATGTTGCCGCACGCCGGACCGGCGGCGATCGGCTTTCTGCGCCTGGGTGGCGCCTTGTTGCGCCGCAACGAACTCGACTCGCAATTGCGCGAGATCGCGATCCTGCGCGTGGGCATGTTGAGCCACGCCAGCTACGAGGTGCACCAGCACAAGCGCGTGGCGCGCCAGGTGGGCTTGTCGGCCGACAAGATCGCAGCGCTCACCGAAGCCGACGGCGACCTCGGCGTGTTCGACGATCGCGAGCGCTTCGTGCTCGCCTTCACCGACCAGCTGTTCCATCACGTGAAGGCCGACGACGCGATGTTCGCCAAGGCGCAATCGCTGTTCGATGCGCGCCAGCTGAGCGAGCTGGTGTTGACCGTGGGCTTCTACATGATGGTCAGCCGCTTTCTCGAGAACTTCGAAGTCGACATCGAGCCGACCCTTTGACCCCCACGCTCACTTCGTTCACTGCCCCCCGAGGGGGCTCGTCCGGCTTGGGGCGGCCCGGCGCCGGCCGCATCTCTTGGAGCATCCATGCATCTCGCACCCACTGAGATCGATCCGCACCAATCGATGTTCGACGAGACACTCGGCCGCGCGCCGGGCCGCGGCCGCTTGTCGGGACGCAAGGTGGTGGTGGTCGGCGCCGGCCAGCGGCCGACTCCGCCCGGCGAGAGCGTGCCGGTCGGCAACGGCCGCGCCATCTCGCTGCTGTCGGCGCGCGAGGGTGCTGCGGTGGCTTGCATCGACGCCGTTGCGGCGGCGGCCGACGCCACGGTGCAGATGATCAACTCCGAGAGCGGCCGTGCGTTCGCCGAGGTGGCCGACGTGCGCGACGCCGCATCGATCGCGCCGCTGCTGTCGCGCTGCGCCGAGCGCCTGGGAGGACTCGACGGCCTGGTGCTCAACGTCGGCATCTCGCGCGGCCTGCCGCTCGACAAGCTCGGTGCCGACACCTGGGACGACGAGTTCTCGGTCAACCTGCGCAGCCACATGCTGTTCGCCCAGGCGGCGTTGCCGTTGATGGCCGAAGGCGGCGCGATCGTGCTGATCTCGTCGCTCGCCGCGCTGCGCAACCAGTCGCGCAATCCGGCGTACGAAGCGTCGAAGGCGGCGCAGGTGTCGCTCGCCCGTTCGATCGCCGTGGCGGGCGAGAGCAAGGCGATCCGCTGCAATGCGGTGCTGCCCGGGTTGATGGACACGCCGATGGGACGCGATGCGACACGGCGGCGGCCCAATCGCGCATCGGCCGTGCCGTTCGGCCGCCAGGGCACGGGCTGGGAGGTGGCGTACGCGGTGCTGTTCCTGCTGTCGCACGAAGCGAGCTACGTCAACGCGCATGCGCTGCTCGTCGACGGCGGCCTCGGCATCGGCGTGTGGCGCAACCCCGCGGCATGATCGCGCGATGAAAGCTGCCGTGCTCGGCCCGCAGGGCCTGGAGATCCGCGACATCGAGGCGCCGAAGCCCGGCCCCGACGATGTGCTGGTGCGTGTGCGGGCGGCGGGCCTGAACCACGCCGATCTCGGCATCCTGGCCGGCCACATGCACGGTGCGATCGGCGGCGAGGGCACCGTGCTCGGCCTGGAATGGGCCGGCGAAGTGCTCGCCGTCGGCGCCCAGGTGACCCACGTGCGCGTGGGCGATCGCGTGATGGGCTCCGGCCGCGGCGCGCTGGCCGAGCAGGCCGTGACCGATCGCGGCCGCGTGCTGCCGCTGCCCGACGCGGGCCTCACATTCGAACAAGCCGCCAGCTTGCCGGTGGCCCTGCAGACCTTGCACGACGCGCTGGTCACCAACGGTCGGCTGTGCGCCGGCCAAAGCGTGTTGATCCAGGGCGCGGCGTCGGGCGTCGGCCTGATGGGCCTGCGCATGGCCAAGGTGCTTGGCGCGGGGCGGGTCATCGGCACGTCGCGCGACGCGGCGCGCCGCGCCCAGCTCGCCGAGTTCGGTGCCGACCTCGCACTCGACACCACGATCCGAGCTGGCCCGAACAGGTGAAGGCCGCGACCGACGGCCGCGGCGTCGACCTCGTCGTCGACATGCTGTCGGGCGCCACGGTCAACGGCAGTCTCGCCGCCACCGCGATCGGCGGGCGCATCGTCAACGTCGGCCGGCTCGCCGGCCAGCGCGCCGAGATCGATTTCGACCTGCACGCGTTGCGCCGCATCCAGTACATCGGCGTTACGTTCCGCACCCGCAGCACGCAGGAGGTGCGCGACGTGGTCGAGCGCATGCGCACCGAGCTGTGGCCCGCGCTGCAGGCTGGCCAGCTCACGCTGCCGATCGCGGCGAACTATCCGTTCGCGCAGACGGCCGCCGCGCTGGCGCTGCTGCGCGCCAAGACCCACTTTGGCAAGATCGTCGTCAGCCTCGCCTAGCCGGCTTGCGCGCACCGCGCAGCGCGGCCGGCGGCGCGGCACACGAGCCGCGCACGATCAGCTCGGGCACCACCTTCACGCTGCGCCCCTCGCCTTGCTCGCCGCGCTCCACGCGTTCGAGCAGCAGCGTGACCACTCGCTCGGCGACCTGCTCCACGTCGATGCGCAGCGTGGTGATCGGCGGGGTGTAGCTGCGCGCGAAGTCCGGGTCGCCGAGCGACACCAGCGACACATCGTCGGGGATGCGCAGGCCCTGCACCGCGATCGCGTTCAGCGCATCGGTCAGCAAGTTGGTGCCCAGCACCACGATCGCGCTCGGCCGCGGCGTGCGTTGCAGCAGCAACGACACCGCGCTGTACGAGCTGCTCATCGCGCTCGGCAGCTCGACGATCAGCGTGTCGTCGGCCGACAGCCCCGCCGCCGCCATGCCGGCGCGAAAGCCTTCGATGCGCCGCTTCATCGGCCGCCCGAGTGCACGCGACACCACCAGCGCCACGTGTTCGTGACCCAGGCGCGCGAGGTGCGCGGTCACCGAGCGCATGCCCGGCACATGGTCGTACAACACATGGTCGCGCTCGGGTGCCATGTCGCGATCGAGGATCACCGCCGGCATGTCGAGGTGATGCACCGCCTGCAGCACCGCCTCGTCGCGCTCGTTGCCCGGCGCGATGATCACCCCGTCCATGCCGCGCGAGGCGAACGTGGTGAGGATCTCGACCTCGCGCTCGGCGCTGTTCAGGCTGTTGGCCAGCAGCACCACGTAGCCGGCTGCGCGCAGGCGATCCTCCAGTGCATGGAACAGCTTGCCGTACAGCGGGTTGGTCACATCGGTCAGCATGCAGCCGATCGTGCGCGTGGCCTGCATGCGCAGCGAGCGCGCGGCATGGTTCGGTCGGTAGCCCAGGTCGGCGATCGCCGTGCGCACGCGGTCGCGCAGTTGCGGCGCCACGTTGGCCACGCCGTTGACCACGCGCGATGCGCTGCCGATCGACACGCCGGCGCGCTCGGCCACGTCACGGATGCTGACGCGCGTGGCGTGCGCCTTTGTTTTCATGCTGCCTATCGTACGCCCGGGGTCTGCCGGCACAGCCGCTACCGCACACTGGGAGTCACCCGCATCGCCGCCGACTGAAAACCCTCGCATGTACTTCGACATCTCCGCGCTCGATGGCCGCCGCAGCTACAAGCTGCTCACCGCCACCGTGGTGCCACGGCCGATCGCCTGGGTGGTGTCGGCTGACCCCGATGGGCGCGTCAACGCCGCGCCGTTCTCGTTCTTCAACTGCTTCGGTGGCCATCCACCGGTGATCTGCGTCGGTGTGGGCAACCGCGGCGGCGGCCCGAAGGACACGCTGGCCAACATCCAGGCGCGGCGCGAGTTCGTGGTCAACCTCGTGCCCGAGGCGCTGGCCGCGGCGATGAACGACACCGCCACCGACTTCCCCGCCGGCGTCGACGAGCTGCAGATCGCCGGCCTGGACACGGCGCCATCGCGCCAGGTGAGCGTGCCGCGCATCGCCGACAGCCCGGTGGCGCTGGAGTGCCGGCTCAAGCAGGTGATCGCGATCGACCGCAACGCCAACATCGTGGTCGCCGAGGTGGTGGCGGTGCACGTGGCCGACGCCGCGGTGATCGATGCCGCCAAATGCTATATCGACACCGGCCGGCTGATGCTGATCGGGCGCATGCAAAGTCCCGGCGGCTACACCCGCACGCGCGACGCGTTCAGCATGCGCCAGCTCGACTTCGGCGAGTGGCAGAGCACGCGCGACAACGCAGCCACGCCCAACGAGCCATGAAGCCGACGATCCTGTTCGAAGGCCAGGCGCTGGCCGCCGAGCCGTACTTCGAGCGCGTGATGCGGGCCGCTGGCGCTTTGCAGCGCCAGGGCATCGGCGATGGCGACACGGTCGCGCTGATGATGCGCAACTCGCCCACCGTGCTCGAGCTGATGCTGGCGTGCCGCTGGCTCGGCGCGACTTGGTGCCCGATCAACTGGCACTTCAAGCACGACGAGCTGCGCCACATCCTCGGCGACTGCGGTGCCAAGCTGTTCGTCGCCGACGCGCCGCTGCTGCGCGATCTGCATGCGGCGGTGCCGCCGGACCTGCCTGCGATCCAGGCGCTGGCCGGCGACGACAGCGGCAGAATCAACGCGTGGGCCGCCGAGGACAGCGGCCCTTGGCCGCATTGGGAGCGGCTGCGCGACGCGGCGCCACCTTGCGCCGATGCGGCGCGCACGCCGCGCGGGCCGATGCTGTACACGTCGGGCACCACCGGGCGGCCCAAGGGCATCCGCCGCGATGCCGCCACGCCCGAGCAGGCCGCGCGCACGGTGGAGAAAGTCGCGCCTGTGCTACGGCATCGTGCCGGGCATGCGCGCGCTGCTCAACGCGCCGATGTACCACAGCGCGCCGAATGCGTACGCGATCGGCGTGACGCAGATCGACAACGCCACGCTGCTGCTGGAGCAGCGCTTCGATGCCGAACGCACGCTGCAGCTGATCGAGCAGCACCGCCTGACCCATGCCTACCTCGTGCCCACGCTGTACGTGCGCCTGCTGCGCCTGCCCGATGCGGTGAAGCGCAGGTACGACGTGAGCTCGATGCGCCACGTGAGCGCCACCGGCTCGGCCTGTCCGCCGGACGTGAAGCGCGCGATGATCGACTGGTGGGGCCCGGTGTTCAACGAGGCCTACGGTTCGAGCGAACTCGGCTACATGACCTACGTGACGAGCGCCGAGGCGATGGCCAAGCCCGGCACGGCGGGGCGTGCGCTCGATGGCGTGGAACTGAAGATCCTCGACGATGAGGGGCGCGAGCTGCCGCCCGGCGAGCCGGGGCTGATCTATGCGCGCCAGCCCGGCATGGTGGACTTCAGCTACCAGGGCAACGACGGCGCGCGGCGCGCGATGGAACGCGCCGGCTACCTGACGATGGCCGATGTCGGCTACCTCGATCGCGACGGCTACCTGTTCATCGTCGACCGTTCGGCCGACATGGTGATCTCGGGCGGCGTGAACATCTACCCCGCCGAGATCGAGCAGATGCTGATCGACATGCCCGGCGTGCAGGACTGCGCCGTGTTCGGCATCCCGCACGACGAGTTCGGCGAGGCGCTGGCCGCCGCGGTGCAGCCGCGCGCCGGCGTGACCCTGCACGCCGATGCAGTGCAGCAATACGTGCGCGAGCGGTTGGCGGGATACAAGGTGCCGGCGATCGTCACCTTTCACGACGCGCTGCCGCGCGAAGACACCGGCAAGATCTTCAAGCGCAAGCTGCGCGAGCCGTACTGGGCCGGGCGTTCGCGCCGCGTGTAGCCGCGCACCCCCTGCGCAAATGGCAGGTGCCGCCGCGGCGGCAGCGCGCTAGCATGGCTGCAGCCCGGCGCGTCGACCGGGGCGTGGAGACCGCTCGCATGTACGCCGGCAACCGCTATGCACAACACCCCGACCGCGCGGCTTTCATCATGGCCGGCACCGGCGAGACGGTGAGCTACGCCGAGCACGAGCAGCGAACCAACCGGCTGGCGCACTTGCTGCGCGCCGAAGGCCTGAAGCGGCTCGACCACTACGCCATCTTCATGGAGAACAACAACCGCTACCTCGAGTGCAACGGCGCGGGCGAGCGGTCGGGGCTGTACTACACCTGCATCAATTCCTATCTGACGCCCGACGAGGTGGCCTACATCGTCGACAACAGCGAGTCGCAACTGTTGATCACGTCGTTGGCGAAGCTGCCCGTGGCGCAGGCCGCACTCGCCAAGTGCCCACGCGTCAAGCGCTGCTTGGTGGTCGATGGCGGCGACGCGGTCCGTGCAATGAACGACCCACGCTACGTCGACTTCGCGGACGCGACCACGGGCCATGCCGGCACGCCGATTGCCGACGAGTGGCTCGGCACGCCGATGCTGTATTCGTCGGGCACCACCGGCCGCCCAAAGGGCATCCTGCGGCCGCTGCCCGAGAACCCGCCATCGCAACCGCTGCCGCTGTTCCACTTCTTGAACAACCTGTGGCAATGCAAAGACGGCATGCGTTACCTCTCGCCAGCGCCGCTGTACCACTCGGCGCCGCAGGCCAATGTGGCCTTGACGGTGCGCAACGGCGGCACCGTGGTGATCATGGAGCACTTCGATCCTGAAGCGTGCCTGGCGCTGATCGAACACCACCGCATCACCCACATCCAGCTCGTGCCCACCATGTTCAGCCGCATGCTCAAGCTGCCCGAAAGCGTGCGCAAGCGCTACGACACGAGTTCGCTGCAGATCGCGGTGCACGCCGCCGCGCCGTGCCCGGTGCAGGTGAAGGAGCAGATGATCGAATGGTGGGGGCCCATCATCCACGAGTACTACGGCGCCACCGAAGGCCTGGGCTTCACCGCCTGCAACACCGCCGAATGGCTGGCGCACCGCGGCACGGTGGGCAAGGTGCTGCTCGGCGAGCTGCACGTGCTCGACGAGAACCGCCAGCCCGCCGCCAAGGGCGAACCCGGCGAGCTGTGGTTCAAGACCGCGTCGCCGTTCGTGTACTTCAACGATCCCGAGCGCACGCAGGCCTCGCGCTCGGCCGACGGCACGATGAGCACGGTGGGTGACGTCGGTTATCTCGACGACGAAGGCTTCCTGCATCTCACCGATCGCTCCACCTTCATGATCATCTCGGGCGGCGTCAACATCTACCCGCAGGAGTGCGAGAACCTGCTGATCACGCACCCGCAGGTGGCCGACGCCGCGGTGTTCGGCGTGCCGAACGACGACCTCGGCGAAGAGGTGAAGGCGGTGGTGCAGCCGATGTCCGGCGTGAAGGCCGACGACGAGTTTGCGCGCTCGCTGATCGCCCACTGCCGCGATCATCTGGCGCACATGAAGTGCCCGAAGTCGATCGACTTCACCGATCAGCTGCCGCGCCTGCCCACCGGCAAGCTGTACAAGCGCGCGCTGCGCGACGCCTACTGGCAGGGGCGCGGCAAGAGCCGCATCGTCTAGCGAAGGAGCACGCCATGAAGCACACGGTCGCATGCTCGCTTGTGGGTGCGGTCGTGGCCGTGGCGGTTGGCAGCGCGACGGCGGCCGACATTGCCGCGCGCATCGAGAGCTGCGTGTCCGGCAGCAGCGTGGAGTTCGGCGCCGTCGATCAGCGCGTGGCGCTCGACGCCGATGACCAGGTGCGCGTGCAGGCCGAGATGGAACGGCGCTATCCGGTGCTGATGCAACACGGCTTTCCGGTGTCGCGCATCGTGCTGTGGCAAAAGCCCGGCGGCGAGGCGTTGTTCATCACGCTGCTGGAGCATCCGAACAAGCCCGCTGCGTCGTGCTTCACCGCCACCTTCGCCGCCGCGCGTTTCACCGGCATCGCCGAGCTCAAGCGCAAGTACCTGCGCCCCGAACTGTCGATCTGAGTGTCGGTGCGCGCGCCTCAGCGTGCGTCGCGCGCGTTGGCGCGCGCGGTCAGCAGCGCCAGCAATGCATCGGGCCCGACCGGCTTGACCAGGTGGCCGTCGAAGCCGGCCTCGTGCGAACGGCGGCGGTCGTTCTCCTGACCCCAACCGGTGAGTGCCACCAGCGTGATGTCGCGGCCCCAGGGCTGCGCGCGGATGTGGCGGCAGACGTCGTGGCCATTGACATTGGGCAGCCCGATGTCCAGCAGCACCACGTCGGGCCGGTGCGCATCGGCCGCCTGGATCGCGGCTTCGCCGTCGTACGCCGTGTACACCTCGTGGCCCGACATCTGCAGCAGCATCGGCCAGCGTCTCGGCCGAATCGGCGTTGTCGTCCACCACCAGGATGCGCCGTGCCGGCGTGTCGCATGGCACCGCCGCCGGCTGCGCGACGAGTGCGGCCGGCGCCTCGACGGTCGGCAACCGCACGATGAACTCGCTGCCCAGTTCTTCGCCGGCGCTGCGCGCCTCGATCGAGCCGCCATGCATCTGCAGCAGGCGCCTCACCAGCGTGAGCCCGATGCCCAGGCCGCCGGCGCCCGCACGGTCGGTGCGCTCCACCTGCGTGAACATCTCGAAGATGCGCTCCAGCTGGTCCGGCGGAATGCCGATGCCGCTGTCCTTGATCGACACGCGCACCTGCGCACCCTCGCGCTGCACCGCGAGCTCGATCGTGCCGCCCGGCCGCGTGTACTTGCTGCTGTTGTTCAGCAGGTTGCCGAACACCTGCGCCAGGCGCGCCGGATCGGCTTTGACATAGATCGGTTCGTCGGGCAACGTCACGCGCAGGGTGTGCTGAGCGGCCTCGGCCAGCGGCCGCGATGCTTCCAGCGCCTGCTGCAGCACCGAGGCCAGCTCGACCGGCTGCGTGCGCAGTTCGAGCCGGTTGTGCGTGATGCGGTTCAGGTCGAGCAGGTCGTCGACCAGTCGCACCAGTTGCGCCAGCTGGCGCTCCATCGTGTCGCGCGCACGCTGCACCAGGGCGCCATCGTCGCCGGCGCGTTTCATCACCGCGAGCGCGTTGCTCAACGGCGCCAGCGGGTTGCGCAGCTCGTGCGCCAGCGTGGCCAGGAACTCGTTCTTGCGCCGATCCGCCTCGGCGAGGCTGTCGGCCAAGCGGCGCAACTCGGACTCGGCCTGGCGCTGCCGCGTGACGTCGCGCGCCACCTTCGACGCGCCGACCACCTCGCCGGACGTCGTTCTTGATCGGCGAGATCGTCAGCGACACCTGGATCCGCCGGTCGCCCGCGCCCAGGCGCTCGGTTTCGAAGTGCTCGATGCGCTCGCCGGCCTTGAGACGTTCGACGATGCGGTCTTCCTCGGCCAGGCGTTCGGGCGGGATGATCAGTGAGATGTGGCGTCCGATCGCCTGCTCGGCACTGTGGCCGAACAGCCGCTGCGCGCCGGCATTCCAGCTGCGGATCGTGCCGTCGAGCGACTTGCTGACGATGGCGTCGTCCGACGATTCGACGATGGCCGCGAGCAGGCGCGCCGTCATCAGTTGGTCGGACTTTTGATGTTCGAGATGGCGCTGCGAGGTCACGTCGCGAAAGATCAGCACGCAACCGGACACGCGGCCGCGCTCGTCGCGGATCGGCGCGGCGCTGTCGTCGATCGGGCATTCGGTGCCGTCCTTGCGCAACAGCACGGTGTGGTTGGCCAGGCCGACGATCACGCCTTCGCGCAAGGCGCGCAGCGCGGGGCTTTCGACCGGCTGGCGCGTCGACTCGTTGACGATGCGAAAGACCTCGTCCAGCGGGCGGGTGCGCGCGTCGGCCAGCACCCACCCGGTGACCGACTCGGCCACTTCGTTCATGTAGGTGATGCGGGCGTCGTTGTCGGTGGTGATCACCGCATCGCCGATGCTGCGCAAGGTCACGCGCATCACTTCGCGGCCCTCGCTGGCCCGCGCTTGCGCGCGGCGCGCCGCCTCGCCGAAGGCGATGATCAGCGTGCAGGTGAACAGATAGGCCAGCAGCCCGACGACGTTGTCGGTCTTGTCCAGGCTCAACTGACCGCGCGGCTCGATGAACAGGACGTTGCTGACCAGATAGCCGACCGCCAGCGCGACCACCGCGGCGCCCACGCCACTCACCCACACCGCCGCCGCCACGGCGGCGAACAGCGTGACCAGCGGCAGCGTGTTGCCCATCAACGGGTCGAGCAGCCAGCGCAGCAGCAGCGCGGCCGCGATCGCGGCCATCGCCCAGGCGAAGCCGACCCAACGGTTGGCGAAGCGCTGATCGGGGATGTTCACTCCCTCACCTGCCCGCTGCCGGCCGGGCCGACGGTTGATCGACAAGAATGCCAGAAGTGGCTGCCGCAATGCGCAGGGGAAGCGCGGGGGTGCGCCCGATCAGCGCTTGCGCGCCAGCGCCAGCCCGTCGCCCACCGTGAGCAGCGCCATGTCGACGCGCTCGTCGCCGCGCAGCTTGTCGTTGAGCGCTTGCAGCGCACGCGTGTCGCCATCGCCGGCGGGCTTGGCGACCGCGCCGCCCCACAGCATGTTGTCGAATGCGATCAGCCCGCCGGTGCGCAGCAGCTGCAGGCAACGCTCGTAGTAGCCATCGTAGTTGGCCTTGTCGGCGTCGATGAACGCGAAGTCGTAGCTTGCGGCTTCGCCCTTGGCCAGGCGGGCGTCGAGCGTGGCCAGCGCCGGGCCGAGCACCAGATCGATCTTGTGCGCCACGCCGGCCTGCTGCCAGAACGGCTTGCCGATGCGCGTGAACTCGTCGCTGATGTCGCAGGCCAGCACACGCCCATCGGGCGGCAGCGCCAGTGCAACCGACAGCGCGCTGTAGCCGGTGAACACGCCGACCTCGATCGTGCGCTGGGCGCCGATCAGCTTGACCAGCAGCGCCATGAACTGCCCCTGGTCGGCGCCGATCTGCATGCCGGCGTGCGGGTGTGCGCGCGTGGCCTCACGCAATCCAGCCTGGGCCGGATGCTCGCGCGCACCGTGCTCCAGCACGTATTGCATCAAGCGTTCATCGATCGGCAACGTGCGCAGTGTCATGCCAGCTTCTCTTCACTGGGTTGTTCGATGCCGCCATTGTCGGCGGGCACCAATTCCGCCTCGTCGGGGCGGGCATGGTGCATCACGGGTGCCTGCGGGTCGACGCCGGCAGCTTCTTCCATGGCAGGTCGGAAGGGTCGGCTGCCATCGGGCCGATCGCCTTGGCCACCAGCACGTGGCTGGCATGCGGCTGGAAGTCGGCGCGAAAGTGGTTGGAGCTCTTCACCACCACGATGCGCATCTGCTCGTGGGTCACACCCACCATGCGCAGCAGCGCGCGGTCGAGCAGCTGCTTCTTGCCGCTGACCACCGCGATGCGCACGCCGTCGATCTCCAGGCAGGCGCTCGGTCCCAGTCGGACGGTGAGGCCGGTCATCATCGGGCCCTCGAGCGTGCACACGCCGTCGCTCAACTTCACCACCTTGAAGCGCCCGCGCAGCGGCGCATCGCTCATGCCGGCAAACGTGGGCACCGACGTGCCGAGCGTGATGTCGATCTCGGCGCCCTCGCCGGCCTCGTGTGCGGCCTTGGCCGCGGCGGCGTCGTACATCATGCCCAGCGCCACCTGGCCGGGATAACGCTTGCCGGCGCCTTGCGCCACCAGCGCGTGCAGCATGCCGGTGGTGTTGCTGTCGCCGCCGGCGCCGGGGTTGTCCTGCGTGTCGGCGATCACCACCGGACGCGACGCGTTGGCCGCCAGCGCGATCGCCTGCGCCGCCGCATCGCGCGGCGCCAGCAACGACTCGCGCCATTGCGTGGGCTCGCTGGCGCGCGCGAACAGCGCATCGGCCACGCGCGCGGCGCGCTCGCCATGGCTCCAGATCATCGGCGCGCACTCATCGAAGTCCGACGCCGGAAAGCCCATGCAGAAGCTGCTCACGGTGCCGTGCTCGCGATCGAGTGCAACCAGCTCGTCGTACAGGCTGCGGGCCGGCTCCAGCCAGGTGCTCTGCGCATTGATCGGGATCAGGAACGGAAAGCGCCGCGCATGCTGCGCCTCCTTGCGTCCGAGTTTCAGCCGCCGCACGAGCAACTGCGCCGCGAGCGCGCCGGTGTCGGCCATGTCGACGTGCGGGTAGGTGCGGTAGCTCACCAGCGCATCGGCCTCGCGCAGCATGCGCTGCGTGACGTTGGCGTGCAGGTCGAGGCTCGCCACCAGCGGCATCTGCGGACCGATCAGCGCGCGCACGCGCGCCAGCAGTTCGCCCTCGCTGTCGTCGGCGTGTTCGGCCACCGCCGCGCCGTGCAGGTCGAGGTAGACCGCGTCGAGACCCGCGCTGCTGCCCTGCGCGGCGCGGATGTCGTCGCAGATCGCGCCGGCGATGCGCTCGAAGGCGTCGCGCGTGACGTACGACGACGGAATCGCGCCGGCCCAGCAGCTCGGCACCAGCTGCCAGCCGTGCGTGCGCGCCGCGTCGATCACACCGGCCACCGGGATGTTGACGCCGCGCAGCTGATCGACCATCGCCTGCCCGCGCATGAAGGCAGGGAACGAATCGCCGCGCGTGAACGCCGTCCAGTCGGCCAGGCTCGGTGCGAAGGTGTTGGTCTCGTGTTGGTAGCCGGCGATCAGGACTCGGGTCATGTGCAGTTCGGACAGGTGGGAGGATCAGCTCTTCGGTTTGGCGTACAGCACCATCTGCGTGCAGCGGAACAGCGCCACGGTCTTGCCGCTCTCGCGGTGCGTGACGGTCGCGTCCCACACCTGCGTGGTCTTGCCGAGGTGCACCGCGGTCGCCACGCACTCGATCGTGCCGTCGAGCGCGGTGCCAACGTGGTTGGACTTCAGCTCCACCGTGGTGAAACCGGTCGCACCCTCGGGCAGATTGACCACGCAGCCGTAGCCGGCCGACGTGTCGGCCAAGGTCACCACGCTGCCGGCGTGCAGGTAGCCGTTCGGCGCCATCAGGGCCTTGCGCACCGCCAGTTCGGAGCGCACCTCGCGCGCGCTCACGTGGGTGATCACGATGCCCAAGTGTCCGGGCAGGTGGCCGGTGCCACGCTGGTTGAAGTGTTCGGCGGTGAGCATGCGAGCTGGAGTCTACCGAGCCTCAGAGCGACAGCGGCAGCTCGAGGTGCTCGGCATACATACGGTCGCGGTGCGCCAGCAGGATCGGATCGAGCGCCGCCTCGGTCACCGGCTCGCGAAACTCGAACGCCTGCCGCGTGGCCGCGTCCATCGCGCACTGTTCGGCCGGCAGCGGGCGGAACATCGCCATGAAGGTGGCGCTGTACACGTCGACCGCGCTCAAGCGCTCGCCGACGTAGCCGTCGCGACCCTGCGCACGTTGCGCGTGCAGTCGCGCGGCGAGCATGCGCAGCAGCGCGGCCACGCGATCGGCGGCCGCCGCGCCGGCCGCCGGGCTGTGGCCGTACTTCTTGCCGAGGTACAACGCCGCACGCGGCACGAAGCCGCCCTGGCCCTGCAGCCCGGCGTGCACCATCTGCAGCCGACGCGACCAACCGAGCCCGCCTTCGCCGCAGATCTCGTGCGCCAGCCCGAACGCCAGCGCGCGCTCGGCCGCATCGGCGGGCAACAGCGCAGGCTCGGGTGCAAGGCGCTCGGCCAGCAGCAGGATCTCGGCCCAGCCGCTGCGCGGGCGCTCCCCGTCGTGGATGGCCACCGGCCCGCTGCGCTGTCCGGCCCACTGCTTCAACGGCTCGCTGTCGTAGCTCAGGCGCACCGCACACCAGGGGATGCGCTTGATGTGCAGGATGCCCTTGGCGGCCTCGCCCCACGGGCTCGGCACGCCACCCACCACCACCATGCGCAGCCCGCTGCGCGCGATGGCGTCGTCGACGCTCACGTACTCGATCGGCATGGAACTCCCTCGATGCGATGCAGCCGCTACGATGCCACGATCGCCCAGCGCTCGTGGTCGCGCCAGCGGCCGGCGATCTTCAGGTAGCGCGGCGAGTAGCCTTCCTTGCGGAAGCCGCAGGCCTTGACCAGCGCGATCGATACGCGCGTTGCCGGGCTGGATGTTGGCTTCGAGCCGGTGCAGCTTGAGCGGCCCGAACGCATGCCGCACCACCGCCTGCAGCCCCTCGCGCATCAAGCCCTGGCCTTGGTGTGCGGCGAATGCGTAGTAGCCGAGGTAGGCGCTGCGAAACAGCCCCATCACCACGTTGGTGACATTGACGACACCGACGATCGCGCCGCTGTCGCGCCGGCACACCAGGAACGCGTGGCTGCCGGGTGCCGCCATGTGCCGCACGTAGGCGCGAAAAGCCGGTGGCGTGTCGGGCGCGCGCACCCACGCTGCCGTGCAGCGCCCGGCTGGCGCGCGCCGCGCTGACGAACTCCCGCTGGTCGCGTGTGCGCGGCGCTCGCAAGACGATGCGGGAGGTCGAGGCCATGGCAGGCCCGACAGGCTAGCCGATCCGCGCGCGATGCAAGGCCCACCACGGCGCCAGTTCGAGCACCAACAGCAGCACCAGGGCCAACGCGGCAAGCGCGACGCGGCCATCGACGCGGGCCACCACTGGACGCGCCAGCGCACGATCGCGAAGCGCATCGGCCAGGCCGGTGGCGTCGCGCAAGCGCAGGTAGGCCAGGCCGCTGTCCGAGGCAAGCCGGCGCAGGTAATCCTCGCGCAGGCCCGACAGGTGCTCGCGCCCGGGCGTCGCGCCGACACCGGGTGCCGCGGCCACCGCCGCGCCATCGTCGACCAGGCGCTCGCCGGCCACGCTGCCGCCGCGGCCTTGGCTCTGCGCATCGGTTTGCGTCACCTCGTCGGCCGACCAGAAACCCAGCGGCCGGCCGCGACGGGTCGAGCTTCGGGATCGGTGACGGCGCCAGCTCCCCCACACCAACGATCACACCGGGCACTTCGCCGGGCTTGTCGTCGAACGTGGGCCGCGCCTGCAGCGGCGGCGCCTCCTGCCCGTCGGTGACGAACACCAGCGACGGCCGCCCGGCCAGCTCGCGCGCGATCGCCAAGCCGCTGTGCAAACCCTTGGCCACTTCGCTGCCGCCCGACCACGCCATGCGGCCGTCGATGCCCGCCAGTGTGGCGCGCAGCTCGGCTCGATTGGCGCACACTTCCAGCGGTGTCAGCAGCAGGTAGCTGCGGTGCTCGGTGAAGATGGCCCAGCCGAGCTTGGAGCCGCACGGCAGCTCGTCGAGCGCGCTTCGCAGCGCTTGCTTGACGAACGCCAGCCGCGAGATCGCTGCCCCGCCCAGCCGCTGATCGGTCACGTTCATGCTCTGCGTGATGTCGATCGCCACCACGTGCTCGAACAGCGGGCGCGGCAGGTTCACGCCGGGCTGCGCAAACGTGGCCGCGAGCGCGAGCGCGGCCAACAGCAGCGCCCAGCGCCGGCGGTCGCTGCGCCAGTCCGACAGCCGCGCCCGCCAGTGCATCACGGCAGCCCCGGCGAATAGGCGCGCATCGTCGTGGCCGCGCGCTCGGCGTTGCGATTCAGCTCGGGTGGCGCGTCGTCGATCTGCTCGGGCTCGGGCACCAGGCGCTGCGCGCGTTCGAGGTTGTAGCGCGCATCCCAGGCATCGGGGTCCCGGCGCAACACCTGGCGGTAGTTCTCCTTGGCCAGCTCGATCAGCGCGAGCGCCTGACCCGGTTGCGGCGACGGCCTGCAGCTCGATGGCCTGGCGCAGCAGCAGGTTGGCGCTGTTGTAGCGCGCCGCGCGGCCGAGCGCGTCGTCGGCATAGAGCGCCGCGTAGCGGTTGAGCGCCGTCTCGCCGGCACCGCTGGCCGCGTGCGCGTGGGCCTGTGCGAAGCGCAACTCGCGCGGCGCAGCGGCCTCATCGGCGAGCGGCGGCGTGCCGGCAATCATTTCGTTCCAGCGCGCGACGCGATGCAGCTGCCAAAGGTCGTGCAGCGCCAGCGCGGCCAGCAGCAGCAACGCGCCCACGGTCCAACGCAACGCACGGCGGCGCGTCATCGACACGCCCCCGCGCAGCGCGCTGCGGCATTCGCCGCGGGAGCGGCCCTGCGGCTCAGGCCCATCGCCGGATCTCCAATGCACGCGCCACCAGCAGCAGCAACACCGCCAGCAACGCCGCACCATGGCCCCACGGCGCCAGCTCGCGCCGCGGAATCAGCTCTTCGTAGGCGATCGGCAGCTTCTCGAGCCGGTTCACGTCATCGATCGCGCGCTGCAGCGCCTGCGCATCGGCGGCCTCGTAGGCGCGGTACGGCGTGGGCAACGAGTCGAAGAAGCGGTGCAACAACATCTCCGGCACCGAGTCCAACGCCGCTGCATCGTCGCCGGGCTCGGGCGTGAGGCCCGGCCCGTTGGCCGAACGAAGGTACAGCCAGTACACGCTCACGCGCAGCTTGCGCAGCCGGTGCGACAGCAGCTCTCGCGTGTCGGAATCGAGCCGGTCGCCGCCGTCGGACACCAGCATCACGATGCGCGAGCCGGTGTAGGGCCGGCCTTCGAACGGGTCGAGCGCGGCATCGAGCGCGCGCCCGATGTTGGTCTCCGACAGGCCGCGACCGACGTTGCCTGCGGCGATGGCCGCCTGAACGGCCTCGGGCTGGCGCGTGAAGTCGAGCACCCGGATCGGCAGCGTGCTGAACACCACCATCGCGAAGCGATCGTCCGGCCGCTGGCGCGTGAACTCGGCCAGCAGCCGGCGCGCCACCTGGCCCTTCGATTCGCGACCACGCCCCTGCGTGATGTAGTAAGTCAGCGCCTCGGGCCCGGTGCCGCGCACACCCGGCGGAGCGCCGCGATGCGGCGCGAAGCCCTGGTCCATGCTGCGGCTGCGGTCGAGCACCAGCACGATCTCGGCGCCCTGCCCGATGCGCTCGACCGTGGTCTCGGGCCGATAGGGGCCGGCCAGCGCCGCCACCAGCGCGACCAGCGCCAGCGACACGGCGGCACGCAGCGCCCAGCCGATGGCACGCGACGCGCCGTCGCGCGGCGCGAAGGCCAGCCAGCCGTTGGACAACGCCACATTCGACCGCGCGAGCCACGGCAACGCGGCCAGCGGCAGCAGCCACAGCAGCCACGGGTCGTCAAACCGCATCGTCGGCTCTCGCGCCGGTCACGGCGAAACCCCGTTCGGCGTCGCAGCAACGCCGGCACAACGCGACCAGCCACGCGGCGTCGCCGCGTGCCAGCGCGGCATCGCCAAAGAACTCGTCGCGCGACCGTTGAAGAAAGCGCGCCAGGTCGTCGCGCAGCGGCGCGAATGCGGGCTGCGCGGCGACGAAGCGTGCCAGCCCGTGTTCGAACACCACCTCGCCAGCGCAGCGGTTCAGCGCGTGGTGAAACGCCTTGCACGCTTCACGCCAAGGCACGCCGGCTGCATCGGACGGCAGGCGGCGCAGCTGCCGCCAGGCTTGGCCGAATGGCCGGGAGCGCGCCGCCCGCCACGGCGGCCCGAACTGGATCAGCGCGAGCGCGCCGGACAACAACAGCGCCGCCACGGCCCAACCCGTCAGGCGCAGTCGCAGCGCGCGGTCGTCGATCGGCGCGGGCGGCACGTCGGGCCGCAACTCCCCCAGCCCGCGGCGCGGCGACGCCTCGGTCGGCACCAGCGGCGCCACCGTGACCGGCCAGGCCTCGACCAGCACCTCTTCGCTGCGTTGCGGCCCGTTGAAGCGCAAGCGAAACGATGGGATCTCGAACGTGCGCACCGCCGGTGGCGAGATGAACACCTGGTACTGCAGATCGAACTCGTGGCGCCGTCCGCCGTCTGCGTCCTGTGCACGGGCAGTCAGGTGCCGCAGCTCGAGTGCGCCGCCGCGCGCTCCCGGGCGCGGCAGCGAGCTGTCGTCGAGCACCCAACCGGCGCCAGCGGTCACGGTGACGTGGCGTTGCACGGTGTCGCCGATCTGGTAGCCGAAGGCACGCGGTTCATCGGCCTGCACGCGCACGCCCTGGCCGTGTGCCGCCGCCAGCAAGGCAGCGAGCGCCACACCGGCCGCGACGCGCTTCATCGAGCAGCTTCCCTGCTGCGCACTGCGGTGCGAGCCGCGCGTTGGATGGCCGCGCCCGAGCTCATGCGAGAAAGTGACGCGTCACCGCGTCGGCGTCGAACGCACCGGCGATCCACAGCGGCGCCAGCCGGCGGGCGCGAAAGATGCGCATCAACGCGTCGCGGCGCTCTTCATGCTGCGCCAGCCAGCGCTCGCGCAGGGCCGGGCGCCACCACAGCCAGCGTTGTTCTCCGCTCTCGGGCTCCTGCACCCGGGCCAGCCCGTGGTTCGCACTGAGCGCGAACTCGGCCGGCTGCCACAGCACGACCGGCACCACGTCGTGCGCGGCAAGGCTGGCCAGCACCTGAGCCACGTCGGCCAGCGGCAGGTGGAAGTCCGACACCAGGAACACCAACGCCCGCTGCCGCGGCAGGTGGCGGTGCGCATCGCGCAGCGCACGGGCCGAGCGCCCGAGCGGGCGCCAGCGCGCGCAACGTCGCGTGCGAGGCGCCAGCCCGGCGCCGCGGCGGCGCGTTTGCGGCATCAGACAGCTCGCTGCGAATGCGCTCGTCGCAGCCGACGAAGCCGAAGCTGTCGCCGTTGCGCCAGGCCGACCATGCCAGGCTGGCGGTGAAGATCGGCCAGCACGTCGAGCTTGCGCACCGGACCCTCGAAGTCCATCGACGCCGACAGGTCGGCCACGAGCACCACCGGAATGGAGCGGCGTTGGCTGAGACGCCGCACGATCCAGCCGCCGAACGGGTCGCGCAGACTGGCATGCAGATCGAGCCGGCGCGCGTCCGGCGCATCGTGCAGCGCCGCATGGCCGCGAAACTCGAAGCCGCGTCGCCGCTGCGGCTGCGGTGTGCGCCAGGGAACAAGCCGGTGCGCCGGCGCCGCCGATGCGGTAGTGCAGCTCGCGGATCGGCGCCATCGCCGGACTCAAGGCGCCGCCACCCTGGCCGCGATGGCGGCCAGCAGGCGCGGCGCGATCTGGTGGCGTCGCAGCTCGTACACCGGCTGGAAACACAGCCGGTGCGCCGATCGCTTCGGCGAACACCGACTGCACGTCCTCCGGCGTCACGTAGCAGCGCGCCGCTCCAGCCAGGCCGCCACGCGGGCGGCGCGCAGCAGCAGGCTCATGCCGCGCGGGCTGGCGCCGGCGAGCATCAGCTGCGCGCTGTCGAGATCAGGCAGCTCGATGCCGAACTCGTGCGGCGCCGCGCGTGGCGCGCCACAGCTCCAGCGCGTAGGCCTGCAGCGCGTCGGACGCCTGCACGCTGCGCTGGATCAGCTCGGCCACCGCGTTGAGCTCGCGGTGCGGCGACCAGCGCCGGCGCGAGCGCGCCGATCAGGCGCTCGGTGTCGTGGAAGCGCGGGTCGAACATCAGCGCGCGCCGCGTCGTCGTCGTCCGCCGGCGTGTCGATGGTGATCTCCATCATGAAGCGGTCGCGCGCCGCCGCCGAGATCTCGAAGGTCTCTTCGCGCTCGACGCGGTTGCGGTCGGCGAACACCAGCAGGTGCGGGAAGCGGAACTCGCGGTTGAACGCCGACACGCTGCGCTCGGCCATCGCGCGCAGCAGCAGCGAATGCACCTGCGGCCGGGCGCGGTTGATCTCGTTGAAGAAGAAGATCGCCAGGTCGTCGCCGTGGCCGATCAGCGGCCCGGGCTCGACCGCCGGCCGGCCCTCCTCGCTGATGTAGGTGTGGTAGATCAGGTCGTTGGGCATCAGGTCGACCGTGCCTTCGACGCGCGCGAAAGCGCCGCCGAGCACATGCGCGAAGGCGCGCAGCAAGGTGGTCTTGCCGACGCCGACGTCGCCTTGCAGCAGCACGTGGCCGCGCGCGAACACCGCGGTGTTGATCAGGCGCAGGCTGCGGTGCTGGCCGACGACCGCCTTGCCGACCTCGGTCTCGAGCGCCAGCGCGCGCATGCGCCAGTCGGCAAGCAGTGCATCGTTGCGATCCATGCGGCCATCCTCGGTTGCGGCGGCAGGCCATGCAAGAGACGAGCCGATCGCGCCTGTCTGCCCTGCGACACCGGCCCACGGAACCGCTCCCACGCCGCAGTGAAACACTGTGTGGCGTCGTGAATGACACGGAATCGGCGCACCTTGTCAAAAGCGATCTCCAAACTAACGCCGAACTGCCCCGGGCAGCGTGTCGGAATTCATCCCAAGACAGGTACTTTCCCTAACCGGATCATCCCTAGACACGCAGGGGACAGGCCACGCATCCCTCTGTGCGAGCGGGCTCTCGGCAAAACGGCAGATCGGGTTTTGGTGCGGTCATGCGACGGGGCAGGCGCAGAACTTGCGGTTCGGCCGTCACCGAGTTCCGCGTATCGCGAGGGAACGGATGGATGCGGTTGTCACCGCGCGATCGGACTCCGGTTATTTCAACAAGGAGACATCGATGCGATTTTCAAGGCACTTCCACCGGCCCGCATGGTTGCGCCTGGGGCTGGCCCTTCTCGTTCTACCGAGCTTGGCGTTCGCCAACGCCGACGTCGAGAAGAACATCGCCAACTCCAAGAACTGGGCGATGCAGGCTGGTGACATGTACAACCAGCGCTACAGCAAGCTCAACCAGATCAACACCGGCAACGTCGGCAAGATGCAGGTCGCGTGGACGTTCTCCACCGGCGTGCTGCGCGGCCACGAAGGCTCGCCGCTGGTGATCGACGGCACGATGTACCTGCACTCGCCGTTCCCCAACAAGGTCTTCGCGATCGACCTCGACACGCAGAAGATCATGTGGAAGTACGAGCCGAAGCAGGATCCGGCGGTGATCCCGCAGATGTGCTGCGACACGGTCAACCGCGGCCTGGCCTATGCCGAGGGCAAGGTCTTCCTGCAGCAGGCCGACAGCATGCTGGTGGCGCTCGACGCCAAGACCGGCAAGAAGGTCTGGGACGTGAAGAACGGCGATCCGAAGCTCGGCGCCGTCAACACCAACGCGCCGCACGTCTTCAAGGACAAGGTCATCACCGGCATCAGCGGCGGCGAGTGGGGCGTGCGCGGCTTCCTCGCGGCCTACGACATGAACGACCGGCAAGCAGGTCTGGAAGGGCTACAGCGTCGGACCCGGACGCCGAGATGCTGATCGACCCGGACAAGACGATGACCTGGACCGACGGCAAGATGGCGCCGGTCGGCAAGGACTCGTCGCTCAAGACCTGGAAGGGCGACCAGTGGAAGATCGGCGGCGGCACCACCTGGGGCTGGTTCAGCTACGACAAGGCGCTGAACCTGGTGTACTACGGCACCGGCAACCCGTCGACCTGGAACCCGGCGCAGCGCCCCGGCGACAACAAGTGGTCGATGACCATCTTCGCGCGCGACGTCGACACCGGCATGGCCAAGTGGGTCTACCAGATGACGCCGTACGACGAGTGGGACTTCGACGGCGTCAACGAGATGATCCTGGCCGACATCGACGTCAAGGGCAAGCCGACCAAGGCGCTGGTGCACTTCGACCGCAACGGCTTCGGCTACACGCTGGACCGCGTGACCGGCGCGCTGCTGGTGGCCGAGAAGTACGACCCGAAGGTGAACTGGGCGACGCACGTCGACATGAAGACCGGCCGGCCGCAGGTGGTGGCCAAGTACTCGCACGGCGCAAGAACGGGCCGGACGTCAACACCAAGGGCGTCTGCCCGGCGGCGCTGGGCACGCAAGGACCAGCAGCCGGCCGTCGTTCGACCCGGAGACCAAGCTGTTCTACGTGCCGACCAACCACGTCTGCATGGACTACGAGCCGTTCAAGGTCGAGTACACCGCCGGCCAGCCGTACGTCGGCGCCACGCTGTCGATGTTCCCGGCGCCGGGCAGCCACGGCGGCATGGGCAACTTCATCACCTGGGACGCCGGCACCGGCAAGATCGTGCAGAGCAAGCCCGAGAAGTTCTCGGTGTGGAGCGGCTCGCTCAACACCGCCGGCGGCCTGTCGTGCTACGGCACGCTCGAGGGCTACATGAAGTGCGTCGACAAGAAGGACATCACCAAGGAACTGTTCAAGTTCAAGACGCCGTCCGGGATCATCGGCAACGTGTTCACCTACGAGCACAAGGGCAAGCAGTACATCGGCGTGTTCTCGGGCATCGGCGGCTGGGCCGGCATCGGCATGGCGGCGGGCCTCGAGAAGGACACAGGACGGCCTGGGCGCCGTGGGCGGCTACAAGGAGCTGAGCCAGTACACCGAACTCGGTGGCTCGCTGACCGTGTTCGCCTTGCCGAACTGAATGCAGACTGACGAGCGGTCCGAACGGCGGGCGATGGCAGCCGCCGGGCTGCCGTCCCCCTTTTCTATCGACGAGGATCGACTGCAACGATGATGTCTTCGCAGATGGCTGCCCATGCTGGCTGGCGCTGCTGGTCGCGCTGGCGGCATCGTGCCACAGCCGCAGGACAAGCCGCTGTACAAGGTGGTCGACGGCTACAAGGTCGACGCCAAGACGATGAACGGCTTTCGCGCCTGGCGCGCCGCGGCCTGCGACCGCTGCCACGGCGCCAACCAGGAAGGCCTGGTCGGCCCGTCGCTGCTCGAGCAGCATGAAGACGCTGACCAAGGAAGAGTTCGTCAAGATCGTGCGCGACGGCCGGCTCGACAAGGGCATGCAGAGCTTCGGCAACAGCCAGATGGTGATGGACAACATGGACCACCTGTACGCCTACCTCAAGGGCCGCTCCGACGGCGCGATCACGCGCGCCAAGGTCGAAGCCGATGCCAGTGAACTGCAACGCGCGTGCATCGCTGGCGCGCTGCGCGCTGGCTCGCGCGGCTGCCGCTGGCGCGGCCGCCGCGCAGCCGCAGGAGACGCGCCGGCCAGCGCAAGGCGTTGCGCGTCTGCCAGGATCCGAACAACCTGCCGTTCTCCAACACCAAGGGCGAAGGCATCGAGAACAGGATCGCCGAGCTGTTCGGCAAGGCGCTCGGCCTGCCGGTCGACCTACTACTCGTTTCCGCAGCGCCTGGCGTTCATCCGCAACACGCTGCGCTACAAGCTGCCCGGGCGAGGACTATCCCTGCGACATCGTGATGGGCGTGCCGGCCGGCTTCGACCAGGTGTCGGTCGACCAAGCCCTACTACCGCTCGACCTACGCGCTGGTGTTCCCGCAAGGGCAAGGGCCTGGACCAGGTGCGCACGGCGCGACGACTTTCTGGCGCTCGACCGCGGCCAAGCTGGCCAAGCTGCGCATCGGCGTCTACGACCGCTCGCCCGGCGTCGGAGTGGCTCGGCAAGCACGGCCTGGTCGACAGCGGCGTGCCGTACCAGATCATGAACGCCGACCCGGACCAGTATCCGGGCGAGATCATCGAGAAGGACCTCGCCGGCGGCAAGCTCGATGCCGCCATCGTCTGGGGCCCGATCGCCGGCTACTTCGCCAAGCGCGTGCAAGACGCCCGAGCTGTCGGTCGTGCCGCTGAAGTCCGAGCCGGGGGTCAGTTCGACTACCAGATGGCGATGGGCGTGCGCTACGGCGAGCGCGAATGGAAGCAGCAGGTCGAAGGCGCTGATCGAATCGCAGCAGGCCGCGATCCCGGCCATCCTGCAGGAGTACGGCGTGCCGCTGCTCGAGAATGTGGCCGCAAGCTCCAAGCGCTGACGGCGCAGTGCCCGATCGCCTGCGCCGTGCCGCACTGGCCTGTGCCGTCGCCTGGCCGTGCGCCCTGAGTGCGGCCGAGGAGTATTCGCGCGCCGAGCGCGCAATCTTCATGAGCAAGCATCTCGCCAACGTGCGTCCGCCGGCGACGCTGCACTACCGCTACGTCAAGGGCGGCTCGATGGAGCCGGGGTTCGAGGACCGCGTCACGCTCAAGTTGACGGCGCGCGCCGACCGCACGTGCTGCACCGCCAACGCCGACTTCCTCAGCGGCACGCGGCGCCTGGCGCTGCCCGAGGTGGAGTCCGCCGAAGGCAATCCGGTGCTTCTGTATTTTCTGGAGCGCGACATCCGCGAGATGAGCCGGCTCACGAAGGGCCAGCCGAACTACTTTCGCAAGCGCATCCGCATGGCGATCTACCAGGCCGCAGAGATGCGCGAGCTGACGCTACCGTACGGCGGCAAGAACGTGGCCGCGCGCCAGTTCACCGTGACACCCTATGTCGACGACCCGTTGCGCGAACGGTTTGCCAAGCTGGTCGGCAAGCGCTACACCTTCACCTTGTCCGACGCGGTGCCCGGCGGGGTTTACGCCGTGACCACACAAGTCGACGCCGAGAGCGGCGCGCCGCCGCTGTGGATCGAGGAAATGATGCGGTGCCAATGAAGAAGATCGCATCCATCGCCACTGCCTGTGCGCTGTTGCTGTGCAGCGTGACGGCCAGCTCGAAGTCGGCTCGCGCCAACGACTTTCCCACCGCCGACCGCGTGCTCTACGTGCAGGAGTGCATGCAAGAACAATCCGGGACCGCATTTCGAGATGATCAACAAGTGCTCCTGCGCGGTCGATGCGCTGGCGCGCGAGATCAAGTACGACGACTACGTGACGATGACCACGATCGTCAATGCGATGAGCATCGGCGGCGAACGCGGCAACGATCTGCGCGACAACGAAACCCTCAAGCCGCAGGTCAAGCGTTACCGCGACCTGCATGCGCAGGCGCAAAAGACGTGCTTCATCACCAAGAAGTGAACAGTCGCTCGTGATGCGTTCGCGCCGCCAACTCCTGATTGCCGCTGCGGCCCTCTGGGCCAGTGCGTCGGTCGGCGCCCCCTCGCAACAGCCCACCGACGATCCGCAGGCCAGCCCGATCTGGAAGAAGGTGCAGGCCAGCCTGTTCGGAGGCCGCACGGTGCGGCCCGCGCCGGCGGGCTTGCTGACCCTCGAGGTGCCGGCGCGCGCCACCGATGCGGCCGTGGTGCCGCTGGCGATCCGCACCCAGCTGCCCACCGGCAACCCGCACCACGTGGCGCGCCTGTATCTGGTCATCGACGCCAACCCGTCGCCGATCTCGGCGATCTTCCAGTTTTCGCCGCGCAGCGGACGCGCCGAGATCGAGACCCGCGTGCGCATCGACGACTACTCGTTCGTGCGCGCGATCGCCGAAACCAGCGACGGCCAGCTCTACGGCGTGGTGCGCTTCGTCAAGGCATCGGGCGGCTGCTCGGCGCCCGCTGGCACCGATGCGAGCGCGGCCGCCGCCGCACTCGGCCAGATGCACATGCGCGTCGATGCGGTCGGCGATGGCGAGCTGGGTGGCCCGCAGCCGGTGCTGGCTCAGCTCGCGATCAGCCACCCCAACCACTCCGGCCTGGCGATGGACCAGGCCACGCGCCAGTTCACGCCGGCGCACTACGTGCGCAAGGTCGAAGTCACCTACCAGGGCGAGCCGGTGTTCGCGGCCGACGTCGACTTCTCGATCAGCGAGAACCCGAACTTCCGCTTCTACTTCGTGCCGCGCGGCAGAGGCGAGTTGCGCGCCAGCGTGATCGACTCGCACGACCGGCGCTTTGCAGCGGCGCAGGCCCTGCCCGCGCCCGCCCGATGAGGCCGGCGCCGCACCGCCCGTTGCGGCGGGCCGTGTTGTGCGCGGCGGTGTTCGGACTCTTCGGCGGCTGCGCCACCGCGCAACCGGTGCGCGCCGCCAGCGCCGTGGCGCTGGCACCGGGGGTTTATGTCGTGCACGGCAGCCCCGGCGTGGCCGATGAAAACAACCTCGGCCGCATCGGCAATGCGGGGTTCATCGTGGGCTCGAGCGGCGTGGTGGCCATCGACACCGGCACGTCGTACGCGCATGGCGAGGCCTTGCTCGCCGCCATCGCCCGTGTCACCGAGTTGCCGGTGCGCGTGGCGCTGGTCAGCCACACGCGACCCGAGTTCCTGTTCGGCGGCGCGGCGTTTCGCGCGCGCGGCATCCCGGTGCGCATGCACCGGCGCACCGCGGGCCTGATGGCCTCGCGCTGCAAGACCTGCCTCGACGTGCTGCGCCAGACGCTCGGTGACGAGCCGATGCGCGGCACCACGATGTACAGCGCCGACCAGGTGTTCGACGCCACGCACGAGCTCGAAGGCGTCGGCCGTCCGGTGCGCGTATTGCACTTCGGCCATTCCAGCGGTCCGGGCGACATCGCGGTGCTCGATGTCACCAGCGGCGTGCTGTTCGCCGGCGGCCTGCTCGACGCGCGCCGCATCCCCGACATCCAGGACAGCGACCTGGCGGGATGGAAGAGCGCCCTGCAGGCGCTGCGCGCCCTCAGGCCGCGCACCGTGGTGCCGGGCCACGGCGCCAGTTCGTCGCCGCAGGTGATCGACACCGTCGAGCGCTATCTGGCGCAGCTGGAGACGCGCGTGCGCGCGCATGGTGGCGGCCGGCGACTCGCTGCTCGGCGCCGCCGACGCCGCCGAGCTGCCCGAGTTCGATGCCTGGGATCAGTACGACACAATCCACCGCCGCAACGTTTCGATCGCGTTCGTCCGCTTCGAGCGCGATCTGCTGTTCAAGTAGAGGGAGGTCCATGACCATGCTGCCATCCGATCGCCGCCGTTTTCTCGAGCGCCTCGCCGCTATGCGCCGGCGCACCCGCTGCGGTGTGGGCCGCGCCGGGTGGCCTGCCCTCGGCCGAGCACGATGCGTCGTCACCCGAGTGGGAGCGCTTGAGCGCGCAGCTGTTTCCGGGCCGCCGGCTGGTGCCGGGGCAAGCGATGGTGCAGGTGGCCGCGCCGCTTGCGCGCCGCCTATGGCGCCTCGGTGCCGGTGAAGGTGACGTCCAAGCTGCCGCAACGGCCGCGATCTGCACGTGCGCAAGCTGTACCTGGTGGTCGACAAGAACCCGTCGCCGCTGGCGGCGGTGCTCGACCTGACCACCGAGGTCGGGCAGGCCGACTTCGAGACCCGCCTGCGCGTCGACGAGTACAGCCACGTGCGCGTGGTGAGCGAGCTGTCCAACGGCGAGCTGCACACCGATTCGCGCTACGTGAAGACCAGCGGCGGCTGCTCGGCGCCGCCCAACCGCGACGCGCTGCACCTGATCGGCAAGACCGTGCTGCGCGTGCCCGGCGAGCTGCGCATCGGGCAGCCCACACCCGCCGACGTGACCGTGGTGCACCCCAACGACTCCGGGTTCGAGCTGAACCAGGTGACGGTGATGTACATCCCGCCGCACTTCGTGCGCTCGATCCGCGTCAGCTATGCGCAGCGCAAGGTGTTCGACGCCGAGCTGGATTTCTCGGTCAGCGAGAACCCGATGCTGCGTTTCAATTTCGTGCCGCATGGCGGCGGCGAACTGCGCGCCGAGGTCACCGATTCCAAAGAGGGCCAGTTCGTCGGCACGCTGGCATTGGGATGAACCTCACCGCACGCGCGGCCGCGCTGATCGCGCTGGCTTGCGGCCTGGCCGCCGTGCCCACCCTCGCCGTGGCGGTGTTCCCGGCGCCGTACCAGCCGATGGCGGTGCAGCCAGCAGGAACGCCGCAACGCCACGAGTTCGACCTCACGCGCGGCGCTGCAGCGCGCGAAGCGCGAGCACAAGCGCCTGTATGTCTACCTCGGCGCGAGCGACTGCCCCTATTGCCGCCGCTACGAGGCGTTCTTGCAGCGCCATGCCGACGAGCTGGCGCCGCACTTCGCCAAGGACTACCTCGTCGTCGACCTGCGCAGCAACCTGTCGGTGACCGCCAACAAGCTCTACTTTCGCATCGGCGACCAGAGCCTGTCGTACACCGACTTCATGCGCACGCTCGGCGACGAGCGCGTGCGCATGCTGGTGTATCCGAGCGTGTGGCTGTTCGACGGCAACGCCAAGCCGTTGATGCAGATGCCCGCCGGCACCGGCACGTTCGAGACCGTGCCCGAGCAGCTCGAGATCCTGCGGCTGCAGCAGTGAGCCTTGCACTGAGAGAAAGTCGCTTCGCGACTTTCTCTCAGTGATCTGAACGGTGTGAGAAGGCCCGGCAGAGCCGGATCCTTCCCACATGAGGGACTTCGCTGCATGTCTATTTCGCGAGGGTCCATGGCACAGCGCGCCGCGCCTCAAAGACTGCGCGCAGTAACACGCAGCGCAGTCTCTACTGGGGTCAGGATCCGGCTTCGCCGGGCCTGACCCCACTGACCAAACTCGCTGAAGAATTGCGCCAGCAATTCTTCAGCGGCTAAGCCGCAACGATTCGGCGCGCTCGCGAAACACCAGCGGCTGCTCCACCACGCGCGGCCGGTCGGCGGCTTCGGCACGCTGCACCGCCTCGAGCACGCTCGCGTGGTGCGGGCTCTTGCTGCACACCGGGTCGGCCGCCGCCGGGTCGTGCGCGATCAGGTAGGCCTGGCAGCGGCAGCCGCCGAGGTCCTGCTCCTTGTGCTCGCAGCTCGCGCACGGCTCCTTCATCCAGCCGGTGCCGCGGTAGCGGTTGAAGCCCTCGGAGTCGAACCAGATCTCGCGCAGCCCTTGCTCGCGCACGTTGGGGAACGCGAGGCCCGGCAGCATCTTGGCGGTGTGGCAGGGCAGCGCCGTGCCATCGGGCGTGACGGTCATGAACATGCTGCCCCAGCCGTTGACGCAGCTCTTGGGCGTGCCTTCGTGGTAGTCGGGCGCGACGAAGAAGATGCGCATGCGGTCGCCGAGCTTGGCGCGCCAGGCGTCGGTGATCTCCTCGGCGCGCCGCAACTGCTCGCGCGTGGGCAGCAGCTGGTCGCGGTTGAGGAAGGCCCAGGAGTAGTACTGCGTGTTGGCCAGCTCGAGGTACTCGGCGCCCAGCTCGACCGCCATGCCGATGATGCGGTCGATGTGGTCGATGTTGAGGCGGTGGATGCACCACGTTCATCACCATCGGCCAGCCCTGGTCCTTGATCGATCTCGGCGACCCGGTTCTTCAGCTCGAAGGTCTTGGTGTGCGACAGGAAGTCGTTCATCTCGCGCGTCGAGTCCTGGAACGACAGCTGCACGTGGTCGAGCCCGGCGGCCTTCAGCGCCGCGGCGCGCGCGGCGCGTGAGGCCGACGCCCGAGGTCAGCAGGTTGGTGTAGTAGCCCAGGCGCTGCGCCTCGGCCACGATGACCTCGAGGTCGTCGCGCAGCAGCGGCTCGCCGCCCGAGAAGCCGCACTGCACGGCGCCGAGCTCGCGCCCCTCGCGCAGCACGCGCAGCCAGTCGTCGGTGCCGAGCTCGTCTGCGCTGCGCCGCGAAGTCGACCGGGTTGTAGCAGAACACGCAGTGCAGCGGGCAGCGGTAGGTCAGCTCCGCCAGCAGCCACAGCGGCGGGCCGATGGGCGGTTGCTGCCGGCGCGCTCATTCCCACGCCAGCCACCGCTGCTGTGCCGCCATCGTCGACGAACGCGAGCACCTCGCCCTCGAGCCCGCGTGCGGTCGAAGGCCTGCTCGAGCTCGGCGACGATCGCCGCGACGCTGCGCTCGCCGTCGCAGCGCTTCATGATCTCGCCGGCGCTGCCGTTGAGCTTGACCATGCCCTCGGGGTACAGCAGCACATGGCAGTCCTGCGCCGGCTCCCACTGCAGGCGGAAGCCCGGGCCGACGCGCGGCTGGCTCGGCAGACTGACGGCGCCGTCATGCGCAGTCACCCCGTAGCGCAGCGCCATCGCATCGTTCATCGCCCACAGGATGTCGAGCTTGAACTGCAGCACCTCGAGCGCGCGCTCCTGCTGCGCGCCGCGTGGTGAAGTGGTCCAGCGTGATCGCCAGGCCCTGCTCGACGTCGCGCCGCGCCTGGCTGACGCGGCTGCGGAAGTAGTGCCAGGCCCGTCGGGCTCGATCCACGGGTAGTGCTCGGGCCAGTTGGCGAGGCGCTGCTTGTGGATCTCGGGCGCGAACAGCTCGGTGAGCGACGAGCACACCGCCTCCTGCCACGGCGCGCGGCGCGCGAAGTTGACGTAGGCATCGACCGCGAAGCGCACGCCGGGCATCACGTGGCGCAGGTCCAGCACCTCGTCGCGCGTCAGGCCCACGGCCTGCGGCCAGGCGCAGCCAGGCCTCGATGCCGCCCTCGTCGCGCACGCCGCCGAGCTCGAAGCCGTCGTGGTCGAGGATGCGCTGCACCCAGCCGCGGCGCACCTCGCGGTCGGGGCAGTTGGACAGCACCGCCGCGTCCTTGATCGGGATCGCGATCTGGTAGTAGAAGCGGTTGGCCACCCAGCCGCGGATCTGCTCCGGCGTGGCCCGGCCGGTGTTGAGCATCACGTTGAACGGGTGGTGGATGTGGTACGAGCGGCCGCGTTCGCGCAGCTGCGCTTCGAACTCGTCGCGGCTCCACGCCGGCGTCGTCGTCATCGATGTCACAGCTCGATCGTCCATGCCGTCCTCGCAGACTTCGATGCGCGTGCAGCGCCAGCGTGGCGCGCTCGCGCGAGTCTTCGTCGAGGATCGGGTTGGTGTTGTTGATGTGGATCAGCAGGCGCCGCGTGCGCGCGGGCAGCCGGTCGAGCCACTCGATCATGCCGCCCGGCCCGGTCTGCGGCAGGTGGCCGATGTCGCGCGCGGTCTTGCGCGACAGGCCGAGCGCGGGCATCTCGTCATCGGTCCAGAACGTGCCGTCGACCAGCACGCGTCGGCGCCGCACATCGCGTCGAACAGCGCCGGCGTGATCGCGCCCAGGCCCGGGCGCATAGAACGCGCTGCGTGCCGCTGCGCGCGATCGATGATCAGCACGCCGATGTTGTCGCCCGGCGCCGGCGCGTCGCGGTGCGGCGAGTACGGCGCCGCCTTGCTGGCCAGCGCGCAGCGCGCGCAAGCTCAGGCCCGGCGCACGCCGGGCACGTTGAACGAGCGTGCCGTCGAGCGCGATGCGCTGGCGCGCCACGCCGCAGTAGTGCTCCAGCACGCGCAGCACCGGGTTGCCCTGCGTCAGGTCTTCGGCCACCGGGTCGGTGCACCACAGCGGCAGCGGGCTGCCGCGCTCGCGCAGCATGAACAGGCCGGTGGCGTGGTCGACCTGCCCGTCCATCAGCACGACGCCGCGCGATCGCCGTGTCGCGCAGCGCGCGCGCCGGGCTGCAAGCGCAGGTGTCGCGCGGATCTGCTGCAGGATGTCGGGCGAGGCGTTGAACAGCACGCCGTCGGTGTCATCGTCGGCGCGGACGAAGATCGACGATTGGGTGCGCGGCTTGGCGCGCACGCTGCCGCTGCGCACGCCGGCGCAGTTGCGGCAGTTGCAGTTCCATTGCGGAAAGCCGCCGCCGGCGGCGGAACCGAGAACGGTGATGCGCATGGGTCGGGGCGGTCGACGCGAAGCGGTGCCGGCGCCGAGGCCGTGCACCCGGGGCCGATGCGCGAGCCGGTCAGCGGGCTGCGACGTACAGCGTGATTTCGAAGCCGAAGCGAATGTCGGTCGCGGCCGGTGTTTGCCAAACCATGAACAGTCTCCTTCTGCCGGTGGCGCACCCACCGGACGGCGAGCGCGGGGATTGAGATCCCGGGCTCCAGGTTGGCCGAGGCGAGGGCTGCGGCACAGCCCTTGCAGCATGATTCGAGCCTCATGATTTTCATGATTCGCTGCGCGCAGGCGTGCCGATACCATCGCCGCGTGACGACGCATACCCCCTTGAACCGCGCGGCATGACGCCTGCGGCTGAAGATCAACCTGATCGTCGCCGCGCTGACGCTGCTGTTCGCGGCGGCCGTGCTGGCGCTGCAGTTGACGCAGCATGCGCGAGTCGGTGCAGCGAGGAGGTGGTGGCGGCCAATCGCGTGGCGGCGCAGCTGCTGCAACCGCACCGCCTGCGCTACGCCGCGCAGGGCACGCCGGCGATGCTGGCCTTCCTGCAGGGCGTGGGCCGGGTGCGCTCCAACGAGATCACGCTGCTCGATGCCGGCGGCAACGAGCTCTACCGCTCGCCGCCGTCGCCGTACAAGGCCGGGCCGCGACGCGCCCGACTGGTTCGAGCGCGCTGATCGCGCCGCCGCCTTCGGTGCAGGCGATCGAGTTCCCCGGCGGCAAGCTGGTGGTGCGCGCCAACGCCTCGCGCGCCGTGCTCGACGCCTGGGACAGCGTGCTGCAGCTGGTCGGTGCGTCTCGGCACTGCTGCTGTTGCTGGTCAATGCGCTGGTGTTCTGGCTGGTGGGCCGCGCGGTGCGGCCGTTCGGCCAGATCGTCGATGCGCTCAACCGCATGCAAGGCGGGCGCTTCGACGCTGCGCTGCCGGCGCTGCCCGGCACGCGAGGCGGCGGCGATCGGCGCGGCATTCAACCGCATGGTCGGCGAGCTGCAGGACGCACATCGAGACCGAGCGCCGCGCGGTGCGCGCCGAGACGCAGCTGTCCGACAGCCGCGAGCTGTCGCGCTGGATCGACCAGCACGTCGGAGCAGGAGCGCCACCTGATCGCGCGCGAACTGCACGACGAGCTCGGCCAGTCGGTGACCGCGATGCGCAGCATGGCGCTGTCGATCGCGCAGCGCGCTGGCACCAGCGACCCGCAGGCCGAGCAGGCGGCGCGCGTGATCGCCGACGAGTCGTCGCGCCTGTACGACGCGATGCACGGCATCATCCCGCGCCTGACACCGCTGGTGCTCGACAGCTTCGGCCTGGCCGAGGCGCTCGAGCGATCTGGCCGAGCGCACGCGGCGCAGCCACGCCGGCGTCGCAGATCGACCTGCAGATCGAGCTGGCCGACGCCGCGTTGCCCGGCGAGACGCGCGCTGGCGCTGTACCGCGCGGCGCAGGAAGGCATCACCAATGCGCTGCGCCACGGGCAAGCGCAGCGCATCTGCGCTCAGCGTCGCGCGCGCGCGGCGGCCGCGTGGACGCTGGAGTTGCGTCGACGACGGCCGCGGCCTGCCGCCCGACGGCGTGCGGCGCAGCGGCCACTATGGCCTGCGCTGGCTCGCCGAGCGCGTGCAGAGCCTGGGCGGCAGCGTGCAACTCGAGGCCGCGCAGCCACGCGGCGCCAGCTTGCGTGTGCAGCGTGCCCCTGGCCTCGACGGCGCCGCGTGCGGCGTTGCACCCATGATCCGCGTGATGCTGGTCGACGACCATGCGCTGGTGCGCATGGGCTTTCGCATGCTGCTGGCCGACGCCAGTGTCGAGGTGGTGGCCGAGGCCGACGACGGCGAGCAGGCCTGCGCCGACTACCCGCGCGTCAAGCCCGACGTGGTGGTGATGGACCTGTCGATGCCGGGCATGGGCGGCCTCGAGGCGGTGCGCCGCCTGCTCGCGCAGGACCCGAAGGCGCGCATCCTGGCGCTGTCGGCGCACGAAGACACCGCGCACCCGCGGCGCGTGCTGCGCGCCGGCGCGCTGGGCTACCTCACCAAGCGCAGCGCGCCCGATGCGCTGATCGCCGCGGTGACCGCGGTGGCGCGCGCACCAGGCGCTACGTCGACAGCCAGACCGCACAGGGGCTGGCGATGGCGCAGATCAAGGGCGACGCCAACCCGGCCGACAGCCTGAGCGAGCGCGAGTTCTCGGTCTTCATCCAGCTCGCGCGCGGCCACAGCGTGGCCCAGATCGCCGACAACCTGAAGCTGTCGCCCAGCACCGTGGGCACCCACCTGTACCACGTGAAGCAGAAGCTGGGCGCCAGCAACCAGTCGGAACTCACGCTGGTGGCGCTGCGATGGGGGTTGATCAGCATTTAGCAGCCAAATCCCTAGCTTTTGCACGCCACCGTTTGAACCGCCCTGCCGATAGTGCTGACGTACAGCGAAGGCGGTGGCCAAGGCCCCCGCTGGAGCAATAGTTCACAGCGGGGTGTGCGATGCGATGGCTTCGGCTGGCAGTGATGGTCACAACCTGTGCCGCATCGGCAGCGCAGGCCAACGACATCATCGACGTCCTGCACCAGTCGGCGCAGCGCCGGCTCGAAGCGATGCCGCGGGCAGCCGACGGCCCGCGCGCGCAGGCCGTGCGCGAGAGCTTCGAGACGCTGCGGCGCGCCGTCGCCCCGCAGGTCGTGGTCGAACTGCGCGTGGTGACCGGCTCGACAGTGGCCGAGACGCTGGACGGCCGCGTGATCGTCGCCAACGAGTCCCTCGCCGATGCGCCAGAAGGGGTCCGCCTGTTTGTGCTCGCTCACGAGCTGGGCCATGTGCAGCAAGGCCACTGGCGCCAGGTCGGTGATTTGTACAAGCGTTTCGTGCCCGGCGAGGTGGTGCCGCAGACCACCGAGCCGGTGGCCGGGCCGTTGAGCCGCGCCGCGTCGGCGCAGGCCCACCGTCACGAGTTCGAGGCCGACGCGTTCGCGCTGCAGGCGCTGCGCACGCTGGGCCGCCCGTCGGACGAAGCCCAAGCCGCCTTGCGCCACCAGGGCATGCAGCACGACAGCGCGACCCATCCGGGCACGCGCAAGCGTCTGGCGTCGCTGCGCGCCGCCGAGTCTGGCGTGGCCCTTCACGCAGCCAGCGACACCGACTGACTCCATCGCCCGGCCGAGGCGGCCAGATTGGCCCTTCGGCGACTCCCGCGCGTCGGCGGCGGACCGCAGCGACTGCGCTTCAGCGGGCGACGATCCACTCGCCCTTGCCATCGGCGCCCAGGTCGCCGAGGTGGCGCTCGATGCGGCGCGTGTGAAGGTTGTCGAACGGCCCGCCGATGGCGCGCCAGGTCGCGCGCCAGCAGTTGCCAGAACACCGACACGTCGGCGATCGCCGGCACGAAGGTGGGCGACGGCTCGGGCGCGCCGCTGGCAAACACCACGCTGCCGCGCCGCATGCCGTAGCCCGCGTGCGCGCCGGCGCGCCCGCCAACGCGATGGTGCCGGCCACCAGGCGCGAGGCCACGAAGTCGCCCGCGTCGCCATACACCAGCACCGTGCCGCGGCGCATGCGGTCGCCCGAAGCGCGCGCCGGCATGGCCGCGCACGACGAGCTGCCGCCGCGCATGCCGTCCATGCTGCCGGGCAGGGTGCTGGCGGCGAAGTCGCCGACGTCGCCCTCGACGGTGAGCGTGCCGCCGGCCATCTCGCAGGCGGCCAGCAGCGCCAGCGTCGCCCCGCACGGTGATCTCGCCGGCCGCTCATGCAGGCGCCGGCGTAGTCGCCGGCCGCGCCATCGACCACCAGGCGGCCGCCGTCCATCTGCCAGCCGACGCGGTCGCAACGCGCGCAGGTCGCCTTCGAACACCAGCGGTGTCGTCGTCGCGCGGCGCGACGCACTGAAGAACTCCGCCAGCGGCAACAGCCGCGTTGCCATGGCCGACCGGCGTGCGCTCGACAGCGGCCGCAGACAGTGCCGCCGAGCGCGATCGGCGTCAAGCCGCGCAGGTCGAGCCGCAGCGCGGGCGGCTGGCGCAGCCGCAGCGTCCAGCCGCTCATGGCCGACTCCCTCCGAGCAGCTTGTGCAGGTGGAAGTGGAACGGCCCGAGCTTGCCGCCGTAGTTGCCGGCCGAGATGCGCAGCAGCCCGCCGCGCCGCGCCGAGCGCGATGCCGGCCTGCATGCCCGCGCGCATCGCGGCGGCGACGTCGGCTTCGCTCAGGCCGTCGATCACGATCTCCAGCACGCAGCGCGTGTCGGCGTCGAGCTCGCTGTGCGCACCAGGCCGTACGAGGCCGGGGCAGAACGCGTCGTTGGTCGACGCGCCGAGCGCCGCGTACTTGCTGCCGACCTTCGAGCCCGAGCGCACCACGCCGCCGGGAAACGGCATGATCACGTTGGGCAGCCGCCGCATCGCCGCGCACCGCGCGCCTCGGCCGCGGCCAGCGCGCTGTCGGTGTCGCGTGCCAGCAGCAGCAGGTTGCCGCCGCCCACGCCCTTGACCACCGCCGTGGTTTCCTGCGCGACGAACTCGCCGTCCATCACCGGCACGCGCCAGTAGCGCACGCCGGCGATCACCTTGGAGATCTGCCAGCCGTCGCCGAAGAAGCGCAGGTTCTTGCCGAGCGCGACCGCCTCGCCTTCGGCGATGCCGGCGATAGACCGCCGTGGTCGGGCAGGTCAGCACGCACTGGCCGACGCGGCGCTCGATCTGCTTGGCCAGCTCCTTGCCCGACATCGCGAACAGCAGCAGCGCGATGCCCGGGCCGGCCGTCGGGCGTCTCGCTCGGGCGCGAGCTCGCGCTCGATGCCGGCCTCGCAGCCGCAGCCGATCACCGAGGTCGCGAAGCCGGTGGCCGCCTGCCGCCGCGTGGCGCGCCCAGTCGAGCGTGTGCGCGGTGATGAACAGCCGCGTGGCCTTCATCGGAAAGGCTTCGGCGAAGGTGTCGTCGATCGTGCACGCCGTTGTGGACCGCAGCGCCATCGCGTGTCATGCGCCGGCCTCGAAGCAGGCCGCCGGCAGCAGCCGGCCGCCGTTGCAGCAGCGGCACAGCTCGTCGTGGCCGATCGCGCACGCGATCGAAGCCGATCGAGCCGTGCGCGCTCCAGATGGCGGCGCAGCGTCTTCTCGATCGCCGCGGTCGTAGCCGGGTTCGACGAAATGCGTGCCGCCCACCGGCGTGGCGGTGATGCGCCCGGCGCGCGCGACCAGCGCGCCGTCCTTGAACACGTACGTCCGGCGTCGCGAACATCGCTTCGCGGTTCGGCTTCCTCGCGGTAGACCGCGATGTCGGCCGCCGCGCCCACGCCGAGGTGGCCGCGGTCGCGCAGGCCGAGCAGCCGTGGCGGGCGCGGCGCGCGTCATGATCGCGATCTCGTCGAGCGTGAGCTCGCGCGCGATCGAGCGCAGCGCGCAGTTCGCCGCCACGTCGGGATGCAGCTGCGCCAGTTGCTCGTCGCGGAACGTGCGGTCCATCAGCAGGCGGATCAGGTGCGGGTAGCTGGTGAACGGCCCGCCGTTGGGATGGTCGGTGGTCAGCACCACGCGCCACGGGTTCTTGACCAGCAGGAAGATCTCCAGGCCGATGGCCCACTGCAGCGCATTGACGTAGCTCTGCTCGCGGTAGCGGAACGGCACCACGCCGCAGCCGGCGTCGCACTCGATGTCGGCGCCGACCCACTTGCGCGGGTTCGCGAGACCGAGCTTGCGCATGCTGGCGCATCGTGTCGCCCGAGGCGGTGACGGTCTGGCCGAACATGATCTGGCCGACGTCGATGCTGATCGTTCGGGTTGGCGTTCACCGCCTCGGCGAGCTGCAGCGCGGCCGACGAGAACTTCTTCGGCCCCTCGGTGCCGTAGCAGTGGAACTGCACGTGCGTCAGGTGCGCCGGCAAGCCCTCCAGCGCATCGATGGTCTGCAGCGTCGACTCGATGTTGCCCGCCACGCCCAGGTTGCTGCCGTGGATGTGCAGCGGATGCGGCACGCCAAGCTCGTGCAGCGCGCGCGCCAGCGTGTGCACCACCTGGCGCGGCGTCACCTGCCAGCGCACGTGCGCGCTCGTCGACGTCGAGCTTGCGCTGGTTGAACTTGAAGGCCGAGATGCCGCCCGGGTTGACCACCTTCACGCCCATCGCCTTGCTGGCGTGCATCGTCCAGCCGGTGTAGTCGCGCAGCTGCGCGAAGTTGCGCGCGTCGGCGCCGCCTTCGGCCAGCAGCTGCAGGAACAGCTCGTCGTTGCCGAGCATCACGTAGGCGCCGTGGTCGAGCATCGGCACGTCGCCCATCTCCATGTGGGCCTGGCGCGCGTTGCTCGCCACCATCGCCGGCTCGAACGCCGCGGTGTAGCCCATCTCGACGTAGCGGTAGCCGGTGGCCAGCGTGCCGGGCGCGCAGCGGCCGCACGACGGCAGCTCCAGCGGGTTCGTCGGCAGCGCGTACGGGTTGGCGGCGTCGCGATGGTCCTCCGCCATCAGCAGGCGCGCCAGGTTGACCTTGCCGCCGCCGATGTGCGTGTGCAGGTCGATGCCGCCGGCCATCACGATGCAGCCGCTCGCGTCGATGACCTCGTCCCACGACTCGCCCGGTACCGCATCGACGATGCGGCCGTCGCGCACGCCAGGTCGCGCAGCGTCTGCGCGCCGCATGGGCCGGATCGACGATGCGCGCGCCGCGCAACAGCGTGCTGCTCACTGCGACCTCGGCGCGCTCATCGCCGACCCTGCCGCGCTACGCGCTCCGGGATTCGCGCTTGGGAGCGGCCCGGCGCGCTCATGCAGCCCCGCTGCGCAGTGCCGTCAGCAAGCGCTGCGCCACCTCGGCCACGCTCGGCAGCGCGTCGGGCCGCACCGCGCGCAACGGCATCAGCACCGAGCCGTCGGTGCGGAACACATGGCCGTCGGCGCCGATGCCCGGCGTCGCCACCGGGATGAATACGGCGCCGGGCCGCGCCGCCGCTGCAGCCTGGGCCGGATGGCCGAGCACGATCAGCGGCAGCGTGCACGGCGGCGGCCGCGCCGCGGCATCGAAGCTCGACACCCACAACAGCAGGTCGACCGCCGCGCCGTCGAGCAGCCGGCGTGCTGTCGAACTGCAGCGGCTCGTGCTCCAGCCCGTGCGGACCGGCGCGCGAACGCAGCGGCAGGCCCGACAGCCAGGCGAACACCTGGTTGGCCGTGGCGGCGCCGTTGGCGCTGTCGATCCACAACGCCGCGGCGCGGCGTGTCGGCATTGAGCCGGCCGATCAACCGGTTCACCGCCTCGACGATCAGCGCGCCATGCGCCGGCAGGTGCAGCGGCGCGCCGATCAGCACCGCATAGCGGGCGGCGCGCAAGCGCTCGGCGAGCGCACGCAGCGCGGCTGGCCAGGCGGTTGCGCCGGGCCGCGCCAATGCCGCATTGAGCGTGGCCAGCGTGTCGAACAGGTCACCCGGCGGCGCAATCGATTCCACCGTCGTGCCGGCACCGGACCATGCGGCCAACACCGCGGCATCGGCCGTGCGCGGATGCAACGCAGCGATGTGGCGCGTGGCGACTTCGCTGCCGCCGAGGCCGCAGCGCTCGCCAAGCAGCGGGGCCAGGTCGGTCGGCACGCTGCCGACGAACACGATCACGTCGGCGCGCGTGCGCACCTCGGCCAAGCGTGGTGGTGAACTGGCCGCGGTCCTGCAGCGCCCGCAGCGTGTGCATCAGCGCGGCGCCGTCGGCGCCGTCGCAGATCGCGCCGCAGGCGCTGGCCAGCGGGTACAGCGCGCGCGCGCCGGCCACGTCGGTGCCGAGGCCGCGCGAACAGCGGCTGGCGGCTGGCGGCCAGCCGTTGCGCCGCCGCGGCAAGCGCCGCGTCGAGCGTCGTGGCCTGGCCGTCGACCGTGGGGGGCACCGGCGTGCTGCGGCTGGCAAAGCCTTGCAGGCCGACACGCGCACGCGGACAGTCGCCGCGGCGCAACGCCAACGGCTCGTCGTCGCGGCCGACCTGCAACTCGAGGTGGTCGCAGGCCAGCGCGCAAAAAGGACAGACCCAGCCGGCGGCCGGCGCCAATGCCTCGCTCATGGAGGCTTGATGACGCAAGCGATGTGCCTGAATGGGTGCTGCCGCTCCAGCACTGTGCGATGGCGTGCGCGCCGCGCGCACGGCGAAGCCACCGGGCACGACGCCAGGACCGTCACAACGGCCGCGCCGCCAAAACTGCCACACACTGTCGCAAAACCGGCCGTGTCGGCCGTGCGGCAAGGCCACTCAAGGCATGGCATGAATCGTGATGCGTCGCAAGCCATGTGGGCAAACGATCAATCAGGCAGCCGCCGCCGGCAGCCGGCCGTCATGCAGTGCGCTGGCGACCAGCCAGGCGTGCGCACCGGCAGCGCGGGCGCGCTCCAGGTCTTCGGCATGGCGGATGCCGCCGGCGCCCACCACCTGGGCCGCCGGCACGCGTGCACGCACCTCGCGCAGCGTGTCGAGGTCCGGGCCCGAGTCGGCTCCGACGCGCTCGAGCGTCATCACGATCACGCGGCCCGGCCACAGTTCGGGGTGGTCCCAGCATCCGGCAGGATCGAGCCGTTGGTCGCCACGTCGGTCGAGCGACAACACGCCCGTGCCCGGCCGCGCGAATGCCTCGCGCAGCGCACCCAGTGAGCGCAGCGATTCGCTGCCGAACACCGGCACCACGCGCCCGGCCGGCGCCCCGATGCGCTCGCACAACGCGGCCGCGCCCGCCGCGTCGGCAAAGCCGGCATCGAGCCACAGCTCCAGCGCAGGCATGGCTCGCAGCAGCGCGCGCACGATGTCAACCTGCGCGACGCCGCCGGTCAGCGCGTCGAGATCGGCCACGTACAAGCGGCTCGATGCGCAGTGGCGGCACAGCGCGCGCGCCATCTCCAGCGGATCGCTGCCGTCGCACAGCTTGGAGACGATCGGCCGGTACGACTGGCGGTCGCCGCGCACCGCGCGCACCACCTGCCCTCGCATCAGATCGATCACCGGAATCAGCAACATGATGGTGGATGATGCCTGAGCGTGCAGTGGTCGGCTGGGACATCGGCGGCGCCCACGTCAAGGCGGCGCTGCTGCGGCACGGCCGCGTCGCCGATGCGGCGCAATGGCCCTGCCCGCTGTGGCAGGGCCTCGATCGGCTCGACGCCGCACTCGACGCCGCGCACCTGCGCTGGCCCGATCTGCTGCGCCATGCACACGCCGTCACGATGACCGGCGAGATGGTCGACCTGTTCGCGCACCGCGAAGACGGCGTCACGCGCCTGGCGGCGCTGCTCGCACGGCGGCTGCCGGAGCCGCTGCTTCTTCGGCAGCGACGGTGCCTGGCTCGACGCATCCACAGCCGGCGCGCACTGGCAGCAGATCGCATCGGCCAACTGGCTCGCCACCGCGCGCCACACGGCGCTGGTGTGCGACGCCCACGAGGGCCTGCTGATCGACATCGGCAGCACCACCACCGACCTGATCGCGTTCCGCCACGGCCGCGTCCTGGCCACCAGCCGCAGCGACTTCGAACGGCTGCAGACCGGCGAGCTGGTGTACCAGGGCGTGGTGCGCACGCCGCTGTGCGCGCTGGCGCAGGCGCATCGCCTGGCGCGGTGTCCCCTTGAACGTGATGAACGAGTTCTTCGCGACCACCGCCGATGTCTACCGCCTGACCGGCGAGCTCGACGCCGGCGCACGACCAGCACCCGAGCGCCGACAACGCGCCGAAGGACGTGGCCGCACACGCAGGCCCGGCTCGCCCGCATGATCGGCCTCGACGGGCGCGACGGCAGCGCCGACGAATGGCTGGCGTTCGCACGCGACTGGCGCCGCCACGCAATGCGACGAGCTGCGCGCGCAGGTGGCGCGCGTGGCCGCGGCGCACGCGCTGGGCCCGTCGGCGATCGTGGTCGGCGCCGGCTGCGGCGCCTTTCTCGTGCCCGAGCTGGTGCGCGCGGGCTGGCGCGTGCTGCGACTACGGCCGCGACGTCGCCGCGGTCGACGCCGGTGCGCCGGCCGCCGTGGCGGCGTGGGCACGGGTCGGCGCGCCGGCGGTGGCGGTGGCGTCGCTGTTCCAGACGGGAGCAGCACTGATGTGGGTCGTCAAGATCGGCGGCAGCCTCAACACCGACCCGCTGCTGCCCGAGTGGCTCGAGCTGCTGGTGCAGCTCGGCGGCGGCCGCGTCACGCTGGTGTGCGGCGGCGGCGGCTTCGCCGACGAAGTGCGGCGCGCGCAGGCGCACTGGCGCTTCGACGACCTGGCCGCGCACAACATGGCGGTGCTGGCGATGGCGCAGATCGGCCTACATGGCCTGGGGCCTGAACCCGAAGCTGCAGCTCGCCACCAACGAGGCCGAGATCCGCAAGGTGCTGCACAGCGGCCACACCGCGCTGTGGCTGCCCAACGAGTGGCTGCGCAGCGAACCCGACCGTCGACACCAACTGGGACAACACCTCCGACAGCATCGCGCTGGACCTGGCGCGCTCGCTCAACGCCGAGCGGCTGGTGGTGGTCAAGTCGTGCGCCATCGACCCGACGATCGGCCTGCCCGCGCTGGCCGATGCCGGCATCCTCGATCGCCGCTTCGCGGCCTGGCCGAGGGCGTGGCGTTTCCGATCGACGTGATTCAGCGCGCCGAGCTGGCGCGCATGCGCGCGCTGCTGCTCGGCGAGACGCGCGCTCAACGGCTGAGCAGCCTGCAGCCAGCCGCGCATCGCTGCGGCCAGCGTCGCGCAGCGCGCGCCGGATCGAGCGCGCCGCTGCGATCGCCGGCGCACACCGCGCTGCGAAAGCCGGCGAAGTCCGGCGCCAGCGCGGCCAGCGCATGCGCATGCGCCAGCGCGCAGCGCGCCCGCCAGCCCGACCATCGCCCGGCTGCGCGCGCCGTGCGCGACGAAGCGCGCGCAGCGTCCACGCGCGTCACCGCATCGAACAGGCTGCCGGCGCGCTTGTCGGCGGTGTCGGCCATCACGCCGGCAAACTCGAGCGTCAGCGCATGCGCGATCAGCTCGGGCTCGAGGCCGCGGTCGGCGATGAACACCGGCACCACGGGCGCTGCCGCAGCGCGCCAGCGCATCGAGCACGCCGAACGCCTGCCGGGCCGCGACTCGATGCCGACCTTGACGTAGTCGACGCCGCACGCGGCCGACCGCGTCGCACGCGATCGACCATCTCGTCCAACGCGTGCATCGGCAAGTCGCCGATGGTGGCGCTCACCGGCTGCTGCAGGCCGGCATCGCGCAAGTGCTCGACGATGGCGCGCACGTCGGCGATCGGCAGACCGCCGAGCGCACCGCGCGCGGGCTCCTTCAGGTCGATGAAGTCGGCGCCGCCGCGCGCCGCGACCAGCGCCTCGTCGGCGCTGCGCACACTGACCGAGCAGCCGCATCACGCGTGCCTCGCGCCTGTCGCGCGGCCGGTGCGCTGCCACCGCCTCGCGCAGCCAGCCCCAGGCTTCGTGCTCCTCGGGGCCGGCCGTCTTGTCGATCGCGATCTGCAGGTAGCCCATCTCGGCTTCGATCTTCTCCGGCGGCAGCATGTGCAGCCGGCTCACCAGCACCGCGCCTTCGATCACCGCGGCCTGCGCGCGGTTGAAGCCGGTGAACGGCGCGTGCGTCACCTCGTGCACGCGCGCCATGCGCAGCACCGGGCGCTGCGCGTCGTCGTGCTGCTCGGCCAGCTCGAGTTCCACATGGCCGAGCGCGCAGGCCAGGCGCAGGCCGGCGATGCACTCGGCCGGCCACCGTCGGCCAGGCGCGCCGGCCGGTCACGCAGCCGGCGAACACGCGCGTGTCGGTCACGAGGTTGAGCACCGCATGGCCGCTGGCCAGCGACGTTGTCCAGCGTGGTCGAAGGCTTGAACGGCATCAGCACGACCAGCTCGCCGTGGTAGCGCACGCCCATCGGCGCGACATGCAGCCGCGCCGTCGGGAGCGACGCGTGGTGACCACGGTCTCGAAGATCTGGTCGTTCATCGTGTGCTCTTCGTGTCTTCGTGCATCGTCGTGCCCGGCGCGCACCAGGCGTCGAGGTCTTCGGCGCGCGCGCTCGACCGCGCAGCCCCAGTCCAGCGGCTGGTCCTGCACGTAGCGCTTGCCGAGGCGCCAGGCGATCTCGGCGTGCGCAAGTTCCACGCCCATGTAGAACGCGTGCGCCGCGTCGTCCTCCGAGCCCGAGCTGCGGCCACAGCTCGAACGCGCCCTGGCCCAGCCGCAGGCCGTCGCGGTTGTAGACGTGCAGGCCCTCGGCCGACACCTGCACGCGGAAGTTCGGGTCGCGCACCTGCGCGGCGGTGGCGGCGATCTCGTCGCGGCGTGTCGGGAAACGGGTGCTTGGCATGCACCGTCATCAGCGCGTCGCTCAAGCCCTTGGGCAGCGTGCGCTGCTGGCGCGGCGGCGTGCATGATGCGGCGCGCCCAGTCGGCCTCGCGCACCGCGCGCCGCGCATGCGCGCTGACCTGCGTGGTCAGCACCGCGGCCGACGTCGCAGCTCGGCGGCGATGCCGAACAGCAGCGCGTTGATGCCGCTGGTGTCGGCCTCGGTCAGCTCGGTGAGGTTGCCCACGCCCATCATGATCGGCGCGTCGGGAAAGCGCTCGCGCAGGCGGTGGTAGCGCACGATCGACGCGGTGAGGCCGAACGGGATCGGGTCGAGGATCGAGTCGGCCAAGAACGGCACGGCCGCGCGCCTGCATGCGCTCGATCGCGCTCGTACAGCGAGGCCTCGTCGCCGCCGGCGCTGCGGCGATCAGCACCGGCGTGGCCGCCACCTCGTCGGCGATCCACAGCGTGTCCAGCGTCAGGCTGAGCAGGTAGTCGGCGCCGGCGCGGCCGCCGCGCAGCAGCTCCTGCGGATCGATCGAATCGACGCTGACCGCGAAGCCGCAGCCTTCAGCGCGCGCACGCTGTCTTCGAGATGATCGAACGCGCGTCTCGGGCAGGCAGCCGAGGTCGATCACGTCGGCGCCGTCGGCGCGCAGCGCGCGGCGCGCGCTCGACGATGGCCTCGACCGTCAGCTGCGGCGCATCGACGATCTCGGCAAAGATCGCGACCTCGTGCTGGCTCAGGTCGATCGGCTGCGCGGCGCGGTCGAAGAAGCGCGGCAGGTCCTTCAGCTCCTCGGGGCCGCGCTGCACCGGCATGCCGTAGTGCGCGCTGCAGCGCGTCGAGGTCGCCGCGGCAGCGGCCCGGCACGATGATGCGCTGCGCCTGCACCGGCGGCGCCACGCGGCGGCGGATCAGGTCGGCCGTCATCAGCGCGGCCACCTGCAGGCCGATCTCGCGCACCTCCCAGCTGAACGGCGGCGGCGTCGATGCCGGCCAGCACGCGCTCGAGCTGCGGCTGCGCCAGGCGGCCGGTCAGGAAGACGATGTGTTCCATGCCAGTGACAGGTCGTTCAGGCGGACGCCTGCAGCGCATGCCTCGAGTTCGTGCCGGTGACGACACGACACGGCAGAAATCGATGCCGCGCAGGCGCTCGACGTTGTCGAGCTCGATGCGCCGCGGCCGCAGCGTGACCCAGTCGTGCGGCGACTTGGTCACCACCGTCGGTTCGGTGTCGCACGCAAACACGATGCCCGGGATGCCGAGCTTGCCGGCCTGCGCGAACATGTTGGTCGGCAGCGTGTCGCTGATGCCGTAGGCGCACTTGGCCACCGTGTTGCTGGTGGCCGGTGCGATGACGACCGTGTGGTACACGTCGTCGTAGAGCATGCCCACCGGCACGCGCGCTGGCCGTCTTGTCGCGCAGCAGGCGAAAGCCGGGGCCGAAGCGCGGCTTCAGTTCATCGAGGCGCAGCTGGTAGAGCGGCAGCACCTCTTCGGCCGCGTCGGACAGGAACAGGTCGAGCGCCGGCAGCCGGGCTGCCAGCGCGATCGATTCTTCGAGGAAGTGGCCCGAGCCGGTGACGCACCAGGCGAAACGCGAGCGCTGCTGAGTCGATCGTCGGCTTGTGCCACTGGTCTGTCGTCACTCGGGGTGGGAGACTTCGATGTGGAGCTTGTGGAGCTTGCGGTAGAGGGTGTTGCGGCTGACGTCGAGCGCCTTGGCGACGTTGCTCACGTTCCAGCGGTGCTGCTCGAGCAGCTGCAGCAGCACCTGCCGCTCGTTGGCCTGGATCGGGTTGAGCTTGACCGGCGGCTCCGGCTCCGTCGCGCTCGCCGACTCGCGCGGCCACGCGCGGTGCCGCCGCCACGGCGCGCGGGCGGCGTCGGCGCCACCACGGCCAGCAGCGAAGGCAGGTGTTCGCGCGTGATCGGCTTGCCGTCGGCCAGCGCCGCCGCGGTGCGCAACACATGGCGCAGCTGCCGGATGTTGCCGGGCCACGGATGCTCCATCAGCAGGCGCTCGGCCTCGGGCGTCAGCTTGGCATCGGCGCCGCCTTCGGCCGCCAGCACGCTGTCGGATCAGCTCGCGCCAGTCGCTGCGCTCGCGCAGCGGCGGCAGCTGCAGCTCGATGCCGGCCAGGCGGTAGTACAGGTCTTCGCGGAAGCGCCCTTCGCGCACCAGCGCCGGCAGGTGCTGGTGGCTGGCGCTGATGAGCTGGAAGTCGACCGGCGTGCGTCTCCTCGGTGCCCAGCGGCGTGACCTGGCGCTCGTCGAGCACGCGCAGCAGGCGCGCCTGCAGCTCGAGCGGCATGTCGGCGATCTCGTCGAGGAACAGCGTGCCGCCGTCGGCCTGCAGGATCTTGCCGCGCCGCCCGGTGCGCTGCGCGCCGGTGAAGGCGCCCGCGCGATAGCCGAACAGCTCGGACTCGATCAGCGTCTCGGGCAGGCTGGCGCAGTTGATGGCCACGAAAGCGCCGCTGGCATGCGGGCTGGCGTCGTGCACCGCGCGCGCGAACACCTCCTTGCCCGAACCGGTCTCGCCGCACAGCAGCACCGGGGTCTGGCGCGCGATGACGCGGCGCGCCGTCTCGAGCCGCGCGGCGAGCCGCGCATCCTTGAAGATCGAGTCGTCGGTGCCGGCGCGCGGCGACACGCAGGCGCAGCGTCGGGCGCGGCGTGGCATTGGTGGCGACCGACGCCGACGGCGGCCGGCGCCGGCGCACTCGCCGCCGAGGCCGGCGCGCGCCACCGCGAAGAAGCGCAGCGCCGCGTTGGCGCGATAGGTCACCACCGGATGGAACGACGACGACGTGCTGCGCTGGAGCATGTCCTCGAGCGAGGTCTCGAACAGGTCTTCGATGCGGCGCGAGCGGATCTCGGCCATCGACTGCAGGCCGAGCTGGAACAGCGCGCTGCGATTGGCCGCCAGGATGCGGCCGTCGTCGCCGACGGCCAGCTTGCCCTCGTGCAGCGTGTAGACGAACTCGGGGCGGCTGTGGAAGTGCAGCGGGTGCGCGTTGCGGAAGCGCAGGTCGATCAGGCGGTTCTCGATCATGCGCGCCGTCATGCCCAGCAGCACCAGCAGGTGCTGCTGCATCAGGCTGGAGCGGCTGGTGACGTCGAGCACCGCGATGATCTCGCCCGACGGGTCGTACACCGGCACCGCCGAGCAGGTGAGCTGCGTGAACTGCGTGAAGAAGTGGTCCTCGCGCCGCACCGACACCGGCCCGCCGGCGGCCAGGCAGGTGCCCATGCCGTTGGTGCCGGCCTCGGTCTCGCTCCACATGCCGCCCACGCGCAAGCCCAGCGGGCCGACCTCGGCGGCGAACTCGGGCGACGACACCATGTGCACGATCACGCCATCGGTGTCGGTCAGCACGACCGCGGTTTCGACGTCGGCGAGCTGCTGGTACAGCGTGGTCATCTCGTAGCGCGCGCAGTCGATCACGTCGGCCAGGCGCTCGCTGCCGCTCCTCGAGCTCGACGCGCGCCACGAACGATCGGGTCGTGCGGCTTGCCCGGGTGCAGGCTGTACTTGTTGAGGCAGCGGCTCCACGACTGCGCGACGACGTCGCCGCGGTCTTCGCTCAAGCCGCGCCGAACCAGGTCGAGGATGCGATCGACATGGTTGTTGGCTTCGCGCACAGACAGGGTCATCGCAGGTCTCCGACAGGCAAACGCGGCAAACACGCCGATTGTGTGATCACGGAATGCGAGTGGACAAGGGGTGAAACGCAAATCCCGCCGCGGCGCAGGCCTGCAATTTGCAACCGAGGACAACGGCTTACACCCGAGGAGTCACGACTTGAATCCTGCCCACTCGCTGGCCCACGATCTGCCTGCCCACGACGCCAGCAGGCGACACGCCGCTGGACCTGATCTTCATCGAAGGTTTCACCGGCGAGACGGTGATCGGCATCGACCATGGCGAACTGCATCGCGCCGCAGCCGCTGGTGATCGACCTGCGCGCGGGCTTGCCGCGCGCGCGCGCCTGCGACACCGACCGCATCGCCGACACCATCGACTACGCGCACGGTGCACGCGCGGCTGCACCGCCTGCTGGCCGAGCACCGGCTGCAGCTGCTCGAGGCGTTCGCCGAAGCGATCGCCAGACATCCTGTTCGACGAATTCGCGCGCGACGTTGGGTGCGCGTGCGCGTGGTCAAGCCGCGCAAGTTCGACGACGTGCGCCGCCGTCGGGCGTGCAGATCGAGCGCCGGGCGCGCTCCGGGCCGGGCCCGGCACAGCGTGGTGCCGCGGTGCTGCACCTGATCGGCAGCGGCATGGTGCCGGGCAAACGCTGACGCGCGCAGCCACCGAAGCGCGTGGATGCGCGCAGCGCAGCTCAAGCTCGCTGACGCACGCAGACGCAAGAAAGCCGACCGGACGAGCCGGTCGGCAAAACGAGGAGACCACTTCCTGCGCGCGCCGGCTTTCCGGCGTGCGCTCCCTGAACACGTCGGACTACGCGGCCTGGAACGGGTGCGCGACCGTGCCCTTCTTGGCCACCACTTCGGCTGCGGTCGGCGAGCCCTTCACGGCACGCTGGATCGACTCGCTGCGCGGCCTGGTAGTTGTAGTCCTGGATCTTCTTGTCGTCTTCGGCCAGCCAGTGGATGAACACGCCGACGCAGATGAAGAGGTTGTCGGCTTCGGCCGCCGGGATCGTGCCGTCCTCGACGCTGTCGGCCACCGCCATCGCGACCGCGCGCTGCGCCGGGCCGAACATCTGCACGGCCTGCTTCGCGCCCTTGATCGTGACCTTGTTGAACATCACGGTGGCCGGCTTGGTCAGCAGGTTCGGCGCGACCACCGCCATCAGCGACGTGAAGCCGTCCTTGTTGTTGGTGAGCGCGTTGGCGAACGCAGTTTCGGCGGGCAGCCGCGCGGCCCGATGATCAGATCGATGTGCGCAACTTCGTTGCCTTCACCGACGAGCGATTCGCCGACCATCATGCGATCGATCTTTGCCATGGTTTCGTCATCTCCTTGTGATGTGCTTGTGTCGGGCATCGCGGACACACCGGCGCGTCGCGCGCCGGCGCAATCCGATACGCAATCACGATCCGTGCCACGCTGACAGCACGCCGGCCACCCGATCAGCGTGGCGCACGGTCAGATCGGCGCTGGTCCCCGGGTTGATGCCCGCGGCCTTCAGCGATGCGTCCCAGCGGCGAATGCCGGGTCGGCATCGACCCGCCGGGCCGGCATGCGGCGCAGCCACGCTGCGCCGCGCTCATGACACTGTGTGCCACGGCCTCGCCGTGTTTCCGAACAATGTGTGAATCGGGAAGGCGGCTCAGCAGCCCAGTAAACACTGCACGCTGCACGTGCGGCTCGGCGCCCGCTTGCCGGCCACGTAAAAACCCGGATCCAGCGTCGCGCCGCATCGCAGCTCGAACAGCATCGGCGAAGCCGTCGCGGTACTGGCGCGCGATGCGTGTCGCGCGCGCGCGGCCAGCGCCATCGCCTCGCGCAGGCCGATGCTGCGGCGCCGTGTGCACGTCCTGGCCGCGGCGCCGCGCCCAGGCCGGCGGGGTGCGCCATGCGCGATCGCGCGATAGGCCGCCTGCGCGTCGGCGCAGGTCGAGCGCGGCCAGCACCGCATCGAGCGCGTCCCGCAGCGGCATCGGCCCGCTCGAGTGGCATCGGGCCGCTCGACGGCCGCGCGCCAGCGGCGCGCACAGCAGCACGATGCCGAGGTTGGTGTTGCAGCCGGCGGCCGCCCAGTGTCGCCGCCACCGCGCGCCTCGATGCGCTCGCCCACCGCGTGCCCCGGGCTTGAACAGCGGCGCGGCCGCGGCCTCGCGCGCTGGCGATGAACATGCTCGGCCGCATGCCGTGCCCGGGCGAAGCCACGCTCACGTTGCCGGGCTTGCGCACCGCCACGTCGAGCTCGCAGGCGCGCAGGAAGCACGCCTGGCGCGCCCAGCGACGCCGGCGCGGTTCATGCCTGCCGCGCGTGCCGGCCGCCTGCGCGGCGGCGAGCTTGCGGTCGAGCAGGTCGTCGACGATGCGCGCGCGCGATGTTGAAACCGGTCACGCGCTGCAGGCCCTGCCAGGCCGCGACGCCGTTGACCTCGATCACCTGCAGCGGTTGCGCGGCATCGGCGCTGGGCATGATGTCGACGCCGGCGTAGTCGAGCTCGAGCGCCGCGCGCGGCGTCCTCGGCCAGGCGCGCGAGTGGCGGCTCCAGCGGCGCCGGCTCGCAGCGCGCGCCTTGCGCCACGTTGTGGACCCAGTGCTCGCTGACGCGCCGCATCGCGGTGACGGCGCGCCCGCCGACCACCAGCACGCGCCAGTCGAAGCCCGGGTCGCTCGCGCGCCGGCACGAAGCGCTGCAGGTAGGCGAGCCAGCCGTAGGCCGCCTCGAGCGCCGGCAGCGCGGTGGTGCACGCCGCCGACCGCGCCGACCAGCTGCAGGCCCTTGCCCTGCGAGCCGAACAGCGGCTTGAGCACCAGCGCATGGCCGGCCGCGCCCTCGCGCATCGCGACGCGCTGCGCCTGCGCCGCCGATTCGGTGGCCCAGGTCGGCGGCGTCGGGATGCGCGGCCGCATGCAGCAGCAGGCTGGTCATCGACTTGTCGACGCTGCGCTCGATGGCGCGCGCGTCGTTGTAGACCGGCACGCCGAACTCGCGCAGCGCATGCAGCACGCCGAGCCGCTTGCGTGACCTGCTCGAAGCTGCCGCCGGCGATGCCGCGCACCAGCACCGCATCGGGCAGCTCGCGGCCGAAGCCGGGGATCACCAGGCCATGCCAGGCCGCAGTGGTGTCGATGCGGCAATCGGCCAGGTCGACGCAGCGGCCGGCGGCGCCGCGCGCGCGCAGCGCCGCCTGCAGCTGGCGCGTGTGCCAGCCGGTCTCGTCGGTCATGATCGCAATGCGAGTCAGGCCCCGGCGCGCCGGCTGCCCCAGGGCGCGAGGCTTGGCGGCCCGGCGCCTCTGAGCAGCATCACGCCTCCTGCGCCACAGGCCCAGCAGCAGCGCCATGTCCAGCGCGCCGGCGTGCCAGGTGTTGCCGCTGTCGAGGTTGCTGACCCACACCTCGGCCGGCGCGAACAGGCGCCGGATCGATCTTGTAGAAGTCGTAGCCCGACCGTCCTTGAAGATGTCGGCGAACGAGCGCCCGTAGTCGCGCGAGTTGCGCGACGGCAGCTGCTGCGCCAGCTGGCGCGCGGCGTCGTCGTCGCCGCGCACGCGTCAGGTGCACGCGGCCGCCGTACAGGATGGCGTCGTTGGTGCGGCCCATCGCCTGCACGCCGTCGGGGCTGGGCGCCGGCAGCGGCGCGCTGGCCGCGCCGTCGACGATGTCGCGCAGCGCGAAGCCGAGCTCGTGCGCCTTGTGCAGCGCCACCTCGAGCACGCGCGCCACCACCTGCGTGGTGCCGGCCGGGCTGGTCGTCGGCGTCAGGATCAGCGTCAGCGCCTCGGCGCTCGAGGTCGCAGTCGCGCAGCAGCTTGTCGATGCATCACCTGGGGCGGCGCCCGGTCGACCTCGAGCACCAGCACGCCCTGCGTCGGCGCGGTCGCGGTAGCCGAGCTCGGCGAACAGCGTCTCCTTGCCGGCCAGCGCGCGCGCCGGGCCCGAGCCGAGCGAGAAGAACTTCTTGCCGCCGGTCTCTTCCTTGCTGGCCGCCAGGCTCCAGCCGGCGTACTGGCTGGCCAGGCAGGCCAGCACCGGCTGCGAGCTGCGCACCTCGAGCCAGCTGGGCCAGCCGTCATGCCGCGCCGGCTGCGCAGCGCCACATGCCCGAGGCCGCCCATGCAGATCTCGCCGATCAGCAGGCCGGCCGCGACGCTGCCGGGCACCTCGATGCCGGCATCGACGATGCGCACGCCGGTGTCGTCGCGCGCACACACGCACGCGCAGCGCGTCGGCCTGCGCGCAGCAGCCGCTCGACCCAGCGGTGCGACGTGGCGGTTCACGCTCAAGCGGCGAGTCGGCCAGCGGCGCAGCATGTGTCGGTCATCGCGGGAGTCTCCAACGATTGCAGCAACGCGTCGCGGCGCCGCGCCAGCATGGCCTGCACCTGCTCGGCATCGGCGCCGCTCGCCGACAGGCTGCACAGCGGATCGCCGGCGCCGAACGCGCGAGCCGGCATCGGCAGGTCGTGCACGCCGGGCCAGTCGGCGATCGCTGGCCGCGCTGGCGGCGTCGAGCTGCAACGCGCGCCGCGCAAACACGATCTCGATGCCGCGCACGGCGGTCGGCCGGCGCCGGCGCCGGCGGCAGCACGCCGCTGCATGGCAGGCGCGCAGGTGAGCATGCAGCGCGCCGTGTCCACCGACACGGGGCGTACAGCGCCAAGCTGGCCGGCGGCCGCGGGTTGAGCTTCGAGCACGTCGACGGCGTTCGCCGTCGCAGCACGAAGTCGAGGCTGGCCAGGCCGCGCAGCGCGAAAGCGCGCGCGCCAGCGCGCGCACCGCGTCGCCGATCGCGCGCTGCATGGCCTCGCTCGGCGGCACCGGGCCGATCACGCCGGCAGAACACGATAGGGCCGCTCGCCGATCGAGCGCACGAGCAGCTGGTTGAAGCCGAGCACGACGGCATCGCTGCCGTTGGCGACGAAGGTGGCCGACAGCGCCGGCCCGGCGCGCTCGACGCTGGAAGTAGCTGCCGCAGCGCCGGCCGGCCCTGCGCAGCCGCGCCGCGGACGTGCCAGCCGCCGCAGCCGCGCGCTGTCCTTGTGCAGCCAGCCGGCCGTCGGCTCGCGGCGGCGTCGAAGCGCACCGGCGGGTGCGCGATCGCGTGCGCGCGCAAGCCGTCGAAGAACGCCAGCGGGTCGCGCACGCGCCGCACGTCGGCGGCCCGCGGTCCCATCAGCGGCAGGATGCGCGCGCCGCCTCCAGCAGCTCGGGCTGGCCTTCGAAGCCGCTGCCGGCGACCCAGCCGGTCGACGCGCCTGCTGCGCCAGCGTGTGCAGCGCGGCGAGCAGGCGTGCGCCATCGATGCGCAGCGTCGCCGGCTCGCCGATCGGCAGCCAGCGCGTCGCGGCGCGCCGCGTGTCGGCATCGCCGAACACGTCGAGCGCGACGCACCTCGATGCCGTCGTCGCGCGCGCGCTCTCGGCCAGCATGCGCGCGGAGACAGACAGCGACGGCGAGCGTGGCCAGCACGGCGCGCGCTCAGGCCGGCCTCAGGCTCTCGGCCGACGACGGCGCGCGCCGTGGCCAAGCGCCTCGGCGAAGCCAGCACCACGGCCTTCTCGGCCTCGCGCATCTGCACCAGCAGCCGATGCTGGGTCTGGTACTTGACGTTGCCGACCGCCAGCGCGCCGATGCCGAGAGCCGCGGTGCCGGCCAGCGGCTTGGCGTCGTCCATCACGCCGACGCCGGCGATGCCCTCGGGCGGCACCGCGTTGAGGTCGGCCGCGACCAGCAGGCGCTTGGCGCCGACGCCGAGATCGTCGCTGCCGAGACACCTGCACGCCGGCCGCGGCGCAGCCGAGCACCACGTCGGCAGCGGCGAGCGAGGCATGCACCGCCGCCGCGATCGCGCGCCCGACACGCCGTGCAGCGTGACGCCGAAGCGCTTGCCGGTTTCGCTGGCCGCCTGCTGCGCGGCCTCGGTGCCGCCGCGGCTGGACAGACTGCACCTCGCGCGCCCGCCTGGGCCGCCAGCACGGCGGCAATGCGGCCCACCGGCCCGGTGCCGCCGAGGATCACCACGCGCTTGCCGGCCAGCCCGGCCGACGTGCCGCTTGCGCAACGCGGCTTCGACGCAGGCCACCATCGCTGCGGCGGTCGTGTAGGCGCCGCTCGGGTCGGCCATCAGCGAGACGACGAAGGGCTTGACCATGCCGACCTTCGCGCGCTCGAGCATGTCGGCGGCCAGCAGCGCATCGCGCCCGCCGATGAAGATGCCGGTGCGCGCCGCGCCCTTGGGCCCGCGCGAGAAGATGGTGTCTTGCGTCAGACCGGTGACCGCATCGAGCGCCGACGTCGGCAGTAGGGCACGATGATCTGGTAGCCGGCGTCGGCTGCCATGTTGATGTCGAACGGGCTCATCTGCTTGCCCGGCGTGAACATGTGCAGGATGTATGGGCGTTCCATGGCGTGCTGCTTTCGTCGAATGCTCGTGCGCAGGCGTCGGTCAGCGCGGCGTCGGCGCTGCGCACGATGGCGCCGCGGTTGCGCGCGGCCACGACGCGCAGAACCAGCGCCGGGTCGACCACGCCAGCGGCGCGCGCGCCGTCGAGCAGGCGCTGCGCGGCCGCGGCCGACGGCACGATCGCGAAGCCGGTCGGGCCCCAGGAGCTCTGGCCGATTGCCGCCTGCGCCGGCCTGCGCGCGCACCCATTGCAGCAGCCGGCCCACGCTGGCGCTGGTCAACGGGCTGCCGCCTTGCGCCGGCGCGAAGTGGGCCCCGAGCAGTTCCTGCACGCGATTGATGCCAGCGGCGAACGGCGCGAACTCGCCGTCGGCCGCGCCGGGCAGCACGCGCATCAGCACCTGGTGGCAGATCTCGGCCGCCTCGGTCTGCGGCAACGGCGGCAGCGCGGCGATGGCACCGGCCTCTTGCGCGCCCGACAGGCCTTGCAGCGCGCGGTCGAGCACGACCACGATGCGCCAGGCCTCCGGCAGTGCCACGCGGGCGAGCAGCGGTGCCGGCGTGCCGTCGGCGCTCGGGCCGCCGTCGACCAGCAGGCCGCCCTGGTCGAAGCCGGCGATGCCGATGCCCGAGCGCCGGCCGCGACCGAGCCATGCGGCCAGCGTGGGCGTCGGCACGTCGAGGCCCTGCCAGCGCGCGAACGCCCGACCGACAGCCAGCGCGAGCTGCGTGCCCGAGCCCAGGCCCGCGTGCGCCGGCAGCACACTGCGCAGGCGCAGCGCCAACGGCGCGCCGCGGCCGCACTGCTCGCGCAGGCGCTGCACATGGGCGATCGCCCGATCCAGTTGCGCCGCGGCGGCAGCCGAGTCGGCATGCCACTCGTCGCGCGCTGCCGAGGCAATCGCCACCTCGGTCTGGAAGTGGTCGACCATCAAACCCAAGCTGCCGAAGCGGCGCCCGAGCGTGCCCGATGGGTCGAGAAATCCGAGGTGGATGCGGCCTGCCGCGCTGACGCTGACGGCGGCACCCGCATCGACGCGTGGAACGGAAGGCATCAGGGCCGACATGGAGCCGTCTTGAGCGTGCGCGAGGTCATGCCGGCCCTGCAAGCAAGGCGCGTTCCGCGGCGGCTGGCACGCGTGTCGGAGTGGGAACTGTCCCAGCCAGGGGACACTGTGTCAGCGCAAGGCGTCCGACCCCGCACTGCCTCAGTCGTACTTGAGGTACTTGAAGCGCGGATCGTCGGGCGTGCCTTCGAGCGGCGAGCCCGGCTCCTGCGCTGGCCGCCACATCACCACCTCCTCGATCTTGCGCGCGAGCGCGAAGTCCTTCTCGGTCACGCCCTTGGCCGCGTGGTTCATCAGCTTCACGGTGACGAAGGCATACGACACGGTGAGGTCAGGGTGATGCCACGCCGCTTCGGCGAGATGGCCCACGGTGTTGACCACCATCAGCGTGGACTTCCAGCCGCTGGTCTTGAACTTGCGGCGGATCCAGCCGTCTTCGAGGTACCAGGCCGGCAGTTCGTCCTTCAGGCGCGCCTCGATCTCCTGCGCCGTGTAAACCTCATCCACCGCCTTGTTGCGCCACTGTGCCATGTCTGTCGCTCCCGCATGGGCCCGGCGCCATGCGCGCCACCAGGGCCGATCGCGCATCGTAGAACGCATGCACGTCCGCAGCAATCGAGTGCGTCGTTGCCCATGATTCGCCATGGCGCAAGACGCCAATCGGAGTGCCGCACGCCCTAACGCGGCGCGGCTGCACCCTCGCGCCAGAGCTGGTCCATCAGCTCATCGATCTCGAGCTGCTTGCCGGCTTTGTGCGTGACTGCTTTCCACTCTGCCGGCGACGGCGCGATGCGCTTGGATTCGAAGGCATCCCACAAGCCGACCTTGAGCGCGACCACGACCGGCCCGCTGCGCACCTCGAACGGTTTCACCGCGCCGATCTTGCCCACCAGCTGCTGGCCGGTCTCGAAGCTCGGCGGCGAATCGAAATCGAGCCACACGCGCGAGCGTTCGCCGGGCTGCACCGCCAACACGATGAAGCCTGCCGCCGGACGCGTCGAGCGCGCGGCGAGCACGCCTTCTTTCGCAGCCGCCTCGACGCTGCGGATGTACTGTGCCATCGCATCGAGGCTGACCACGCGTGCTTCGAGCACGCTGCTCGGCTGCAGCAATACCAGGTTGTGCTTGGTGAAGGGCTCGGCCGCACGCGCACTGGCGAGCGTGGCCCACAGCATCGCCAGGATGACCCCGGCGCGCATTGCGGTCCAGCGCATGCGCAAGCCCTATGCGCCGAGCAGCTCGACCTCGAACACCAGCGTGGCATTCGGCGGGATCACGCCGCCGGCGCCGCGCGCGCCGTAGCCGAGCTCCGGCGGGATCACCAACACGCGTGTGCCGCCGACCTGCATGCCCTGCACGCCTTCGTCCCAGCCGGCGATCACCATGCGGCCGCCGAGATCGAAGCGGAACGGGTCGTTGCGGTCCTTGCTGGAGTCGAACTTGCGACCGCGCTGGTTCGGCGCCGCGGGATCGTGCAGCCAGCCGGTGTAATGCACCGTCACCTCGCGGCCGGCCTTGGCGGTGTCACCGCTGCCGACCACTTTGTCTTCGTATTGCAGTCCGCTGGCGGTGCGGGTCATGCCGGTCATGCCAGCCTCCGACGAGCCGCCTCTAGGAGGCTAGGCACCCCCTCGGGGGGCAGCGAAACGCAGTGAGCGTGGGGGCTTCATGCAGTCTCCTTGCAGGCGTGAAAACCGCAATCATGCGACACACTGGCCGGCATGGCCGCCGACGCGCTGCAAGACCCGGGCGACGACAACGACCTCATCGTGCTGCGCCCGCAGGGACTGTATTGCCCCGCGGGCGACTTCTACATCGACCCGTGGCGGCCGGTGGCGCGGGCGGTGCTCACGCATGCGCATGCCGACCATGCGCGGTCGGGCCATGGCGCCTACCTCGCCACGGCGATCAGCGAAGGCGTGCTGCGCGCACGGCTCGGCGCCGACATCGCGCTGCAAGGCCTGGCCTATGGCGAGGCAGTGCACCTGAACGGCGTGCGCGTCAGCCTGCATCCGGCCGGGCACGTGCTCGGCTCGGCGCAGGTGCGCGTGGAACATCGCGGCCGCGTGTGGGTGGCCTCGGGCGACTACTTCGTCAGCGGCGTCGACAGCGACACCAACACCACCTGCGCGCCGTTCGAGCCGTTGCGCTGCCACTGCTTCATCACCGAGTCGACCTTCGGCCTGCCGATCTACCGCTGGCGCGCGCAGGCCGTGGTGCAGCGCGAGATCAACGCGTGGTGGCAGGCCAATGCCGAGGCGGGGCGCGCCAGCCTGCTGATGGGCTACAGCTTCGGCAAGTCGCAACGCCTGCTGGCCGGCCTCGATGCATCGATCGGCCCGATCGCCGCGCACGGTGCGGTCGAGAACGTCAACGTGGCCTATCGCGCCGCCGGCGTGCCGCTGCCGCCGACACAGCGCATCGACGCGATGCCGCGCGCCGAACTCAGGCGCGCGATCGTGCTGGCGCCGCCCGCAGTGCAGAACAGCGTCTGGGCGCGACGCCTCGGCGCCGACGCGAGCGATGCGTTCGCCAGCGGCTGGATGCGCCTGCGCGGCGCGCGGCGCCGGCGCGGCGTGGACCGTGGCTTCGTGCTCAGCGACCACGCCGATTGGCCGGGACTGCAGCGGGCGATCCGCGCCACCGGTGCCGAGCGCGTGATCGTCACGCACGGCTACGAAGCGGTGATGGTGCGCTGGCTGCTGCAGCAAGGCTTGCAGGCCGAGGCCTTCGTCACCGAATACGGCGACGATGCGATCGAGGCCGATGCCATCGCCACGGTGACCACCGAAGAGCCGGCGGCATGAAGGCGTTTGCCGCGCTGTTCGCCGAGCTCGACGCAAGCACATCGACGGCGCGCAAGGTGGACGCGATGCAGCGCTACTTTGCATCGGCACCCGCAGCGGATGCGGCGTGGGCGGCCTACTTTCTGGCTGGCGGCAAACCGCGCCAGACCGTGCCGACCGCGGTGATGGCCGGCACCGCGTGCGATGCGGCCGGCATCGAGCCGTGGCTGCTCGACGCCTGCTACCAGGCGGTGGGCGACCTGGCGGAAACCATCGCGCACGTGCTGCCGCTGCGCGCGGACGACGCGCCGGGCGACGACGCCGGCCTGGCCGAATGGATCGAGCAGCGCTTGATGCCGTTGCGCGGCCAGCCGCCGCCTGTGCAGGCCGAAGCGCTACAGCGCTGGTGGCGGACACTCGATCCGGACGAAGCCTTCCTGCTGATCAAGCTGATCGGCGGCGCGTTCCGCGTCGGCGTGAGCAAGCTGCTGGTGCAACGCGCGCTGGCGCAAGCGGCCGGGCTCGACGCCAAGCTGGTCGCGCAGCGCATGATGGGCTACACCGACGCGCGCACGCTGCCGACGCCGTCGCGTTATGCCGCATTGCTCGCGCCGGCCGATGCGACGCACGCGCTCGAAGGCGGGCAGCCGTATCCGTTCTTCCTCGCGCACCAGCTCGACGCCACGCACGACGCGTTCGAAGACCAGCTCGGCCCGTCGACCGACTGGCTGGTGGAGTGGAAGTACGACGGCATCCGCGCGCAGGCGGTGAAACGCGCCGGCCGCGTGTGGCTGTGGTCGCGCGGCGAAGAGCTGGTGAGCGAATCCTTTCCCGATGCAGTTCGGCCGCTCGCAGCGCTGCCCGACGGCACGGTGCTCGACGGCGAGCTGCTGGTGTGGCCCGAGGGCGCGACGCAGCCGGCGCCGTTCGCGGTGCTGCAAAAACGCCTCAACCGCAAGGTGATCGGCGCCAAGCTGCTGGCCGAGGCGCCGGTGCGCTTCGTCGCCTACGACCTCCTCGAGGACGTCGGCATCGATGTGCGCGCGCTGCCGCAGCTCGATCGCCGCGCACGGCTGCAAGCGCGTGTGTCCGGCACGACGATCCAGCTGTCGCCATTGGTCGATGCTGCCGACTGGCCGGCGTACGCCGCGCTGCGCGAACAGGCGCGTGAGCGTGGCGTGGAAGGCTTCATGCTGAAGCACCGCACCTCGGGCTACGGCAGCGGCCGCACCAAAGCGGAAGGGCTGTGGTGGAAGTGGAAGATCGATCCGATGACGGCCGACGGCGTGCTGGTCTATGCGCAGGCCGGACACGGCCGCCGCGCCAGCGTGTACACCGACTACACCTTCGCGGTGTGGAACCGCACCCCGGCGAGCGCCGAGGAGGCGCAGGCGGCGGTCGACGCGATCGCCCGCCGCGAGCCGGCGCCGAATGACGATCAAGCGCTGGCGCTGGTGCCGTTCGCCAAGGCGTACTCCGGCCTGACCGACGAGGAGTTCCGCCGCATCGACCGCGTGATCCGCGCCACCACGCTGGAGAAGTTCGGCCCGGTGCGCACGGTGAAGCCCACGCTGGTGTTCGAACTCGGCTTCGAGGGCATCCAGCTCAGCAAGCGCCACAAGAGCGGCATCGCGGTGCGCTTTCCGCGCATGCTGCGCATCCGCGACGACAAGCCGCTGCACGAGGCCGACACGCTCGACGCGCTGCAGACGTTGATCCGGCAGCAGCGCTGAGGTGCGCGGGCGACTGAGTTCAGCGGCCTGATGCGTTCAGCGCTTCACCAGCGGTGCGAATCCGTAGATCAGCGCCGAGCTCGACGCGATGCCGACGACCCAGCACAGTGCAGCGCTCATGACGTTGGGTGCGAGCAGCGATGCGCTGGCGGCCACCCACATCGGCAGCGACGCAAACGCCAGGCACAGCCAGCCGATGGCGGCGTGGCGGCCGCAGGCGCGGCAGGCGATGCGCAGCGGATTGGACGGCGCCGGCAGCAGCGAGACCGCGGGTTGGCCGCAATGCGGGCAAGGCATCATGGCGTCAGGCCCAGGCCGCGGCGAACTGCGCCGCGTGTTCGTCGCGCGTGCCGTGACCGAGAAAGTCGACGATCCAGCCGTTGATCACGTCGGCATGCGTCAGCGGCCCCATGTGGCCGCAGCCGGCCACGTCGACCAGCCGCCAGTGGCGAAAGCGCTGGTGCACCAGCGCCGTGATCTCGGTGAGTGCGGGCCGCGTCCTGCGGCCGCGCATCAGCAGGCCCTGTGCACGGATGCCGCTGAACGTGCCGGCCAGCAGCGGCTCGATCACCGCATCCCATTCGTGCGAATTGGGCGGCAGCAGATCGGCGATCGCCTGGCGCCGTTCCGCCGGGCTGGCGTCCCATGCGCCGTCGCCGTTGAAGTAGTCGGTGAAACGTTCGGCGAGCGCCATCCATTCGCCGCGCGCGCTCAGGTGCTTCACGTCGGCATACAGCAGGTTCGTCTCCTGCGCGGCCTCGAGGCGGCCGCCGGCCGGCAGCAAGCCGGGCAGCATCGGCTCGTACAACGCCAGATGCGACACGCGGTGGCCCAGCACGTGCGCCGACCACAGCGCGACGGCGCCGCCGAACGAGTGGCCGACGATGCGCAACGGCCCGTCGAGGCCGAGTGCGTCGCACAGCGCCGTCACCACCTGCGCCGCGTCGGGCAGCGTCTGCGCGCGCTGCGCGTGCCAAGGCGTGGTCTCGCCGTAGCCGAGCAGATTGGGCGCGATGACCCGGAAGTGCTCGCTCAGCGAGGCGACCAGCTTGCGCCACTGGCGGTTGCCACTGACCGAGCTGTGCAGCAGCAGCACCGTCGGGCCCTCGCCCGCATCGGTGTAGTCGATGCACAGGTGGTTGTGCAACAGGGTCGGCATGGCGTGCTCCTGACAGGACTTATGAAGAGAACAACAGGTAGTCGGCGGTGTAAGGCACGCGCTCGATCGCACCCAGCGTCGACGGGTCGCAGGTCTTGGCCGGCGCCAGGCCGCCGACGGTGTGGATGCGCTGCACGCTGGTCACGTTGGCAAAGCGGCCCGGACCGCCGACCGACTTGGCGCTCAACAGCAACCACGGAATCGCGCTCGCCTGCGGCGCGTCGGCGCGTGCCTTCACGGCGCCGACGATCTTGCTGCCGTCGGCCGCTTCCCAGTGCGGGCCGGCGTAGTGCTTGCCAGTGACCGCGCCACGCGCATCGAGCAACTCGGCTTCAGGAGCGACAAAGGCCCAGGTCGCGCCGGCCGCGTTGGGCAGTGCACGGCACTCGTAGATCTGCACACCGCGCGCACCCACACGGTCGGACATCCGCTGGCCTTCGGGCTTGAGCGTGTCCGGCACGGCGGTGCTGCCCAGCGGGCCGGTGCAGGCCACCAGCACCCACATCGCGGCGGCGAGACAAACAGGAGTCAATCGGTCCATTGGATTTCCTGAAAAAGGGGCACCGCGAGGCGCCCCGGGTTCACATCGGCAGCGTGCCGTCACGGCTGCGGCAAGAGCTTGGTGGCCACGGCCTCGCCGATCTGCTTGCCCATCGCCATGCCCACGTCGGTCGAGAAGCGGAAGTGCACGCCTTCGTACACACGCGCAACCGACACCTCGTTGACGAAGTCGTCGATGCGGGTCCAGCGGCGCGTCACGCCCTTGGCGGTGGCGCTGGTGGTGCTGAGCTCGGGCATCGGGCTGCCGCCCAGCTCGGCCTTCAGCACGGTGCCGACGGCGCTGGCCAGGATGCTGTGCGCGCTCGGGTACTCCGGGTGCATCGGCGTGTCGATGAACGACGACCAGGTCGCATCCGGTTCGGTGGCGTCGTTGCCATCGAGCTCGGCGTTGCGGATCGCGGTGCTCGGGCGCCAGAAGTTGTAGGCGTACTTGGCATCGAACACGGCGATCAGCGATTCGTCCATCGCTTGCGACGCGGCGGCATAGAGGCGAGCGTTGCGCAGCACGTCGCGCCCGGGCTGCAGGGCCACCGAGCGCAACACGCCGTGGTAGACGGCCGGCAGCGAGTAATCCCAGAAGCGCGCGATCTCGGTCTGCTCCGCCGTGCGTCGCGTGCTGGTCTTGCCGCCCATCGCCTTGACTTCGTTGAAGTCGCGCGCCCAGGTGGCGCTGTTCAACGCCGGCGGCGCGGCCGGGCGGAACTGCGATGCGCTTTGCATCACCCAGGGCTTGCGTTGCGGCCAGGTCGGCGCGGCCGGCAACGAGGTCGGGACATACGTGCCCGGTGCGGCGTGCGGCTTGTATTTCTCCTGCGCGCCGGCGCCGTCGTCCAGGCGTGCCGCGAGCACGGCCTGGGCTGCCTCTTCGCCGGCCGCGATGCCGGCCGACTTCGCCGGGCCGTCGGAGATGGCGGCCAGCGCGCCGGTGTAGGCGGTCTGGATCGCGGCCTCCTGCGTCGGCATCAGCTTGGTCATCGTCACGCGGTTGGCGGAAGCGATCGCGGCGGCGATCGCATCGGGCTGCGCCGCGCCGGTGGTGCGCTTGGCCGCCGCGCTGGCGGCGTCGAACACGGCGGTCTGCACCATCGCCACGATGCGGACGGCGGGCGGCGTGCCGATGCGGGCCTCGCCGATGATCTCGTTCGTCTTGATGTTCCAGTCGGTCACGACATCGGCGCGCACGTGCAGCGCAGCGGTGGCCAGTGCGATCGCGGTCAACGCGATGCGAAAAGTCTGCGGGGTCATGGTGTTTCCTTTCAGCGGACTGATGCCGCTTGCACCTGTGCCACGAAGAGCACTGGCCAGTGCGGACACTTCAAACAGGGGATGCGCCGCGCGCGGCCCGTGGTGGCATCACTTCTTGGTGATCACCACTTCCAGGTACTCGCTGGGCGTGACCATGGTCCCGTCCTTGGCGCGGTTGAACTTGCTGATGAGGCCCAGCAGGTCATCGGCCAGCGCCGGCTGCTTGGCCGCGTCGAGCGCGGCGAACGCCTTCAGCACCGGGCCGTAGTAGGTCTTGAAGATCTCGACCATGTGCTCGGGCGAGCGGTAACGGAACGTGAAGTGCCGCGCCTCGACCTCGACCTTGGCGGCCTGCGCGCCGAACAGATCCTGGATGCGCTGGCGCGAGCCCCACATGCGCCGGCGACTCGACACCCGCCGGCGGCGGCACGTGCTTGCCGATGGTCTTGAACAGCTGGCCGATGAAGCCTTCGGGTGTCCAGTTGGCCATGCCGACCTTGCCGCCGCTCTTGCACACGCGCAGCATCTCGCTGGCGGTGCGCTTCGGGTTGGGCGCGAACATGCAGCCGAAGGTCGAGACCACGGCGTCGAAGCTGCCGTCGGCGAACGGCAGGTCTTCCACGTCGGCCTCGCGGAACTCGATGTCGAGCCGCTCGGCGGCGGCGCGCTCGCGGCCGCGCGTCGAGCAATGCTTCGACATAGTCGGTGGAGACCACTTCGCACCAGCGGCGTGCGGCGGCCAGCGACACGTTGCCGTTGCCGGCGGCCACGTCGAGCACGCGCTGCGTCGAGCGCAGGTCCATCGCCTCGCACAGCGCCTCGCCGACGATCTGCAGCGTGGTGCCGACGACGGCATAGTCGCCCGACGACCAGGCGGCGCGCTGGCGCGTCTTGATGGCGGCGAAATCGGGCTGCGTGGTGGCGGTAGCGGTAGCAGACAATGTGTTCATGAGGGTGACTCCGGGGATTCGGTTTGGGGTTCGCCCCGTGGTGCGGGGCGATCGGCGGCACGGGACGTTGGTGGCGCCGCGGCCGTTGTCCGGCACTGTTCGGCTTTTGCGTGGTACCCGGCGTGGAAGCCGTCGTGGAATCTCGCGTGGAATCGTTCAAGGCCCCTTCGCGCCGGGGCGCTGCTGAAGCCATGCCGACCCGCACCGCCGCAAACGCGCCGCTGAACATCCAACTGCTCGGCCCGATGCGGGTGCAGCGCGGCGGGCACGCCACGGCGCTGCCCACGTCGCGCAAGGTGCGCGGCCTGCTGCGCCTATCTGGCGCTGTCGTCGCACGCGGTGGCGCGCGGCCACCTCTGCGAGTTGCTGTGGGACGTGCCCAACGACCCGCGCGGCGAACTGCGCTGGTGCCTGAGCAAGTTGCGCGGCGTGCTCGACACGGCCGGCGCGCCGAGCCGTGTGCTGACCGATGGCGACACCGTGCGCCTGGACCTGACCGGCGCCACGCTCGACGCGCAACGCGTGCTCGCCGCCACGCAGGCCGGCCTGGGGTCGCTCGACGCCGCCGCGCTGGGCTCGCTGTCGGCGCTGTTCGAAGGCGACTTCGTGCAAGGGCTCGACATCGAGCGCAGCGCACCGTTCAGCGCCTGGGTCATCGGCCAGCGCCGGCGCTTTCGGGCCACCCAGGTGGCGGTGCTCGAGCAACGCGTGCGCGTGCTGCCGCCGGCCAGCGACGACACGGTGGCGTTCCTGGAGCAGTGGCTGCAACTGGCGCCGTTCGACCGCCGCGCGCACGAGATGCTGTTCGATGCATTGGCGCGGCGCGGCCAACTGCGCGAGGGCGACGAGCACCTCGCGGCCACCACGCGGCTGTTCGAGAGCGAGGGCCAGGACTGGGCGCCGCTCGGCCTGGCGTGGCGCGCGGCCAAGTCGCGCCACACCGGCATGCCGGTCGCGCTGTCGGCCGGCGAGGCCTTCGTGCTGCCGGCCACGATCGAGCCGACCCTGCTGGTGCCAGGCGCCGCGGACCGCGAGCCGGCGCCCGCGGTGGCACGGCGGGCCTCGATCGCGGTGATGCCGTTTGCCGATGCCACCCGCGAAGGCGCGGTGCGCGGCGGGCTTGCCGACGGCCTGGCCTACGACGTGATCACCCGGCTGGCCAAACTGCGCAGCGTGTTCGTGATTGCGCAAGGCACGGTGTTCGCCCTCGACGAACGACGCGTCGGCGCCGAGGATGCCGGCCGGCGCCTGAACGTGGACTACGTGGCCAGCGGCACGCTGCGCCGCGAGCGCGGCGCAGTGAACGTGACGGTGCAACTCACCGAAACGCGCAGCGCGCGCATCGTGTGGGCCGACGACTTCAAGGCCCAGTCCGCCGATGCGCTCGGCGTGCTGGAGGCGATCGGCGACCGCATCGTGGCGTCGATCGCGCACCAGATCGAGATCGCCGAACGCAACCGCGCGGTGCTGAAGGCGCCGAACTCGCTCGATGCGTGGGAGGCGCACCACCGCGGCCTGTGGCACATGTACCGCTTCAACCGCGACGACAACGCGCACGCGCGCCACTTCTTCGAGCGGGCGCTGCAGCTCGACCCGACCTTCGCGCGGCCGTACGCCGGGCTGTCGTTCACGCACTTCCAGAGCGCGTTCCTCGGCTGGGAGGAGCGCAACGGCGCGATCGAGCTGGCCTACGGCGCCGCGTCGCGCGCGCTGATGGCCGACGACCACGATCCGGCGGCGCATTGGGCGATGGGCCGCGCGCTGTGGCTGCGCGGCGAGCTCGACCCGTCGCTGACCGAGCTCGACACCTCGGTGGAGCTCAGCCCGAACTTCGCGCTCGGCCACTACACGCTGGCCTTCATCCACGCGCAATCCGGCGACGCGCAGGCGGCGATCCGCGAATCGGACCACTCGCGCGACCTGAGCCCGTTCGATCCGCTGCTGTTCGCGATGCTGGCCACGCGCGCGCTGGCGCTGGTGCGCCTCGGCCGCTTCGACGAGGCCGCCGACTACGCGGCCAAGGCGGCGGCACGCCCCAACGCGCACGTGCACGTGATGGCGATCGCCGCCCATTGCCTGGCGCTCGCCGAACGGCCCGATGCGGCGCGTGCCATTGCCGCGCAGATCCAGCGCCAGGTGCCCGGCTACAGCGAGGCCGACTACCTCACCGCGTTCCGCTTCTCGCCCGACGCCGAGGCGCTGATGCGGCGCGGCGCCAAGGTGATCTGGTCCTAGTTCGCGCCGGATGCGCGCCGCTGGCCGGCGAGCAGGCACACGATCGCCAGCCCCTGCACCGCCGCCACCACCAACAGCAGCGCGGCATCGCCTTGGCCGATGCGTGGCGCCGTGCCGCCGGTGGCGACCAGCAGCGCGCCAAACAACGCCGGCGCGAACGCATAGGTGGCCTGTGCGATGGCCACGACCAGCGCCACCACCCGCTGCACGTCGGCGCGCGGGAACTCGGCCTGCGCGATCAGCGGCGGCAGCGACGTGGCGTTGCCGATGCCGGAGCCGAACAGAGCCACCGCCAGCACGATCAGCGCGGTGTGCGCGCCGTCGGCCGCCAGCAGCAGCCCCATCCCCACCCCCTGCACGCCGTATGCGACGGCGGCCACGCTGCGGCGGTTGGCATGCGGCGGCATCGTCCAGGCCACCACGTAGCGCCCGCCGATCGCGCACGCGGTGGCGAAGCCCATCAACCAGCCGGCCTGTTGGGCACCCACCACCGGCACCAGCAGCGCGAACAGGTGCGCGAGCAGCCCCACCTGCGCGAACAGCCCCAGGGCCATGCCGAGCGCCAGGCTGACGAAACCGGCGATCGCGCCACAGCGACGCACCGGGGGCGGCCGCGGCCTGCATCGGCACTGCCGTGCGGCAGCGCGGCGTCGGCGGCATCGCCGTCGGCGCGCTGCTGCAAACGCGCCGGCGTGGCCGCGAACACGGTGGCGGCGAGCAGCACCATGACGAGGATCGTGACCGCACCCACCGTCAGCGCGGCGCCGCCGAAACCCAACGTGCCGATCAAGGCGACCCACAGCGGCGAGAACACCACGCCGCCGATGCTGGCGCCGTTGTAGGCCTTGGCCAACGCCGCCGGCCGCGTGCGCTCGAACCACGGCGCGATCGCCGCGTTGATCGCCACCGCGCCCATCGTGACCCAGCCACCGCCGCTCAACAGGGCAGCCACCATCAGTTGCCACGGCGCGCTGCAGGTGGCCCAGCCGAGCACGCCCAGCGTGGCGACGCAGGCACCGACCACGGCGACCCGGCCCACGCCCCAGCGTGCATGCCAGCGCGGCAAGCGGGCCACCACCAGCGCACCGAACAGGAAATGCAACGTCACCGCGGCCGACACCCAGGCCAGCGACCAGCCGGTGCGCTCGATCACCGCATGCAGGTAGACCGGCGGGCCGTAGAAGCCCAGGCCCCAACCGAACAGCGCCAGCACGAACGCGCCACGCACGACCCAAGGGCCGAAGAACGGCCGCGAGCCACGCGCGACCGGCGATGCGGCATCCGACATGCGCGCAGCATGCCGCATCGCTTGCCGCCAACGATTCGGTGGCGGGCGAATCATCGCCTTGCGATGCCAGCCGCGCTACGATCGGGCAGCCTTCACTTCCTGGCTGAAGCCTCGGCGCACTCGAACGGCATCGAGACCTCGGGTCGGAGAACCATGATGTCTTTGATGCGCTGCGCCGCCGTGATCGCGCGCCGCCACGGCGGCCCCGAGGTGCTCGAGTGGGCGCCCGATGTCGAAGTGCCACCGCCCGCCGCCGGCGAGGTGCGCATCGTGCAGCAGGCGATCGGTCTGAACTACGCCGACATCTACCAGCGCAAGGGGGCACCGGGTCCACACGGCAGCACGCACTTTCCGGTGGTGCTCGGCTCGTTGGGCGCCGGCGTGATCGAGAGCCTGGGCAGCGGCGTGACGGGCTTCGAGGTCGGCCAGGCGGTGACCTACATCCACCCGGGTGCCTACGCCGTGGTGCGCTGCGTCCCGGCCGAGCGCGTATTGGCGCTGGCCGACGGCCTCACGGTGGACACCGCGGCCGCCACGATGCTGCGTGGCATGACGGCGGAATACCTGCTGCACCGCCTGTTCGTGGTGAAGCCCGGCGATCGTGTGCTGGTGCACGCGGCCGCCGGCGGCATGGGACAGATCCTGTCGTCCTGGGCACGCTCGCTCGGCGCCGAAGTGATCGGCACCGTGGGTTCGCCGGCCAAGCGAGACATCGCGCTGGCGCACGGCTGCCACCACGTGGTCGATTATCGGCAAGAGGACTTCGTGGCACGCGTGCGCGAGTTCACCGGCGGGCTCGGCGTGGCGGTGGTGTACGACGCGGTGGGCCGCGACGTCTTCGTGCGCTCGCTCGATTGCCTGCAGGTGCGCGGCATGGCGATCAACTACGGCACGGCGTCGGGCGACGTCGAGGCGTTCGACCTGCAACGCCTGCACGCCAAGTCGCTCACCGTGTGCCGCCCCACGCTGCGCAGCTTCATCGCCACGCGCGACGAGCTGGTGGCATCGGCCGCGCGTTATGCCGAGGCCGTGCGCCGCGGTGCGGTGCGCGCCGAAGTCAGCCGCCGCTACGCGCTGCGCGACGTGCAGCGCGCGCACGCCGAGCTGGAATCGCGCCAGACCACCGGCGCAGCGCTGCTGGTGCCCTGAAACCCACCGCGCTCAGGCGCGTTGCACGCGGCGCACGAACAGCACGGCGCACACCAGCAACAGCAGCAAGCCGGTCACGGCCTCCGACCAGATCGTGAGGTTGGTCGCCAGCGTGTGCTCCGAGCACAGCGCGAGCGTGTAGTGCGCGAGCCCGTCGAGGCCAAAGGCACCATACGCGCCGACCAGCGCCACGCCCAGTGCATGCCGGCCCAGGCGCAGCGACACCAGCGCCAGCACGCCGATCGCGGTGATGCCGAGCCAGGCCAGGTAGACCTGCTCGCGCGTGAGCCACCCCGGCATGCCGGGGTAGAACGCGATGTACTCGGCGTTGTGCACGAAGTGCGCGAGGCTGGCAGCGAAGTAGGCCGCCGTCAGCAGCCACACCGCTTTGGGCAGCGTCGCGGCGCTCGCCTTCAACGCGGGCACTCCTCGAACAGCTTCACCGTGCAGCGCGCACAAATGCCGGCGTCGAGCTTCGGCACGATGGTGGCAATCGCGATGCGCTTGTCGGGAAACACGTGGTCGCGACCCATCTCGGCCAGAAATCCGCTGCGCTGCCACAGATCCGTCACCGGCGGTCGCGGGCGGTGGAAGTACAGATCGCCACCCATCTTGCGGCGCAGACGCAGCTCGTCGCGCCACAAGTCGTCGCCGGCCAGGTCGATGAAGTTCATGCTCTTGGCCATCACCAGCAGATGCTTCTGCGGCGCGGGCTGCTCGCGCAGCGCGTGCAGCCGGTCGCCCACGTGCTGCGTGGCGCCGAAGTACACCGAGCCCTCCATGCGCAGCAGCTTCAGCTGCGGGCACTCGGGCAACGCATTGGGGTTGTCGTCGGCGATCACGAACGGCCGCACCGGGTCATTGGGACCTGCGCGCTTGCGCGCTCCGGTCTGCGCCTTCGGAGCGGCCGAGCGGCGCAGGCGTGTCGAAGCCCATCGTGCGCATCGCCGGGCGCGCGGTGCGCCACAGGTAGGCCGCCAGCGACAGCATGGTGCCGAACAGGATCGCGAACTCCAGCGGGATCGCCAGCGTGGCCACCAGCGTGGCCAGCGCGATGCCGAACTCCAGCCGCGACAGCGGCCACAAGCGGCGCCAGTTCGTCACGTCGAGCAGCGACCACGCCACCAGCAGCAGCAAGCCCGACACCGCCGCCATCGGAATCGCCGCCAGCAGCGTGGCGCTCACCGCCACCAGTGCCAGCAGCCACAGCCCAGAGAACACCGCGGCCAGCGGCGTTCGTGCACCGATCTCCAGGTTGGGGATCGAGCGGTTCAACGAGCCGCAAGACAGAAAACACGAGAAGAAGCCGCCGACCACGTTGGACAGCCCCTGGCCGACGAACTCGCGGTTGGCGTCCACGTGCTGGCCGGAGCGGGCGGCCAGCACCTTGGCGATCGAGAACGACTGGCCGAGCGACACGATGGTCAACGCCATGGCCAGGCCCACCAGCTCGGGCAGCGCGGCGCAGGTCGATCTCCGGCAGCTGCCACCGCGGCCACGCCTCGGGCACGATGCCCACCACCTCGACCGGATGCCAGCCGGGCGACCATCGCGTCATTGCCGCCGCGATCAAGCCGCCGACCACCATGCCGGCCAGCATGTGCGGCGAGCGCGGCCACAGGCGCTTGAGCAGCAGCGCCGCGCGCGATCGTGCTGAGCCCGACGGTCAGCGCCGCCGGATTGAACTGCGGCAGGCGCTGCACCAGCAGCGCGAGCACCTCGGGCGCCGGGCGCCCGGGTGGCAGCACGATGCCGAGCAGATCCTTCAGCGCATGCACCGCGATCAACAGTGCGGCGCCGCCGGTGAAACCGCGCAGCGCGGCCGGCGAGATGAAATGCGCCAGCGTGCCGACCTTGAGCGCGCCGATTGCCAGCTGCATCAGGCCGACCAGCACGGTGACCACCAGCACCAGCTGGATGTAATCGGGGCTGCCCACCACCGCCAGCGGCGCCAGCATCGCGGCGATCGCCAGCGAATTGGCGTTGGTCGGCCCCGACATCACATGGCGGCTCGAGCCGAACAACGCCGCCACGATGCACGGCAGCACCGCGGTGGCCAGCGCATACGAGGGCGGCAGGCCGACGAGCGCGGCGAATGCGATCGCCTGCGGCAGCGCCAGCACCGCGCCGAGCAGCCCGGCGAGCACGTCGATGCGCAGCGTGCGGCCGTCGACCTCGCGCACCCACGGGCCGAACAGCTTCGCCAGGGTGCCCATCGACGCCGGCGCGTTCAACGCGCTCGGTAGAAGTAGTAAGTGGCCGTGTACGGCACGCGCGCGAACTGGTTGGCGTTGGCCGCGCTGCACGCGTCGATGGGCGCCAGGCCGCCGGCGGTAGCGACCCGTTGGATGCTCGCCGTCTGCGTCAACACGCCGCGGCCGAACGTGCTCTTGGCGCCGAGCAGCAGCCAGGGAATCGCCTTCGGGTCGGGGCCTGGGTCGCGCGCTTTCACCTCGCCCAGCACGCGGCTGCCGTCCGCCGCTTCCCACGTCGGCCCGGCGTAGTGCTTGCCAAGCGCGCGCCCGCTCCAGTCGGTGAGGGTGGCATCCGGCGCGCGGAACGTCCATTCGTAGACGCCGGCCTGCCCTTGTTTGGGCAGGCATTCATAGATCTGCACGCCGGAGGCCAGGTATTCGAGAAACGGCTCCTGGCCGGCCGGCGGCTTCAACGGCTGCGGCACGTCGGCGGGTTTGGGTCCGCTGGAGCCGCAGGCCGCCAACAGCGCCAGCAGCGCCGGCAGCCCGAGTGCAACAGACGCACGCATCACGCCTACTGTCTTCATCGCCATGCCGCTCACAGGTCCGGCGCGTAGCGCCGCACCATGTCTTCCTGCGTCTCGGGCGGCGTCTGAATGCCGGTCTGGTCATTGAGCATCTCGCCCATGGTCGGCATCGCGCTGCGCGGCACGTGGCTGTCGGCGCTCCACAGCCTGGATCGCATGAAGGCCTTGGCGCAATGCAAGTACACCTCCTGCACGCCGACTCGGATCACCAGCTTAGGCGCGCGTTTGTCGTCGGTGCAGCAGGCGATGTCGGCCGGATCGCTCGACAGCACTGCGGCGCCGTTGACGCGCAGCGTCTCGTCGAAGCCGGGGATCAGGAACAACAGGCCGACCCGCCCGGACTCGACGATGTTGGAGAACGAGTCGAGCCGGTTGTTGCCCGGCGCATCGGGCAGCAGCAGTGTGTGCGCATCGGGCGTTTTCACGAAGCCGGGTGCGCCGCCGCGCGGCGATGCGTCCATCGTGCCGCCGCTGCCGCAACTGGCGAGCACCAAAAACGGCGACAGCTCGATGAAGCGCCGTGCGTGGCGATCGAGCTCGCCGATCTGCTTCTTCACGGCGCGCTCGCGCGGCTCGGGGTACAGCGCACGCAGCGCCATGGCGGTGGTGACGTGGTGGTCCATGGCGCGAAGATTAACCCGGCCCGACCTCAGCCCCCACGCCAGCAAGCGCCCTCAAGGCGCCAGGCCCTGCTTGCGCAGGATCGGCCGTTCGTAGCTCGCGTCTTCGGCCGGATAGCGCAGGTTCTCCACGCCACGCTGCTTGGCCAGCGCCCAGACGATGCTTTCACCGGCCGGCACGGTGTCGGGCTGCATGGCGTACAGCGGGTCCTCCAGCGCCGTGCGCGCCGACACGAAGTGCCAGCCCTTGTTGCGCAAGCCCTCGATCACCTCGGGCAGCGCGGCCGCGTTGAGCGCATTGACGTGCAGCAGCATCACATGCGCCGGGCTGCGCCCGATCACCTCGCGCGCCAGTGCGTCGTAGTAGATGGCGCGTTCGACCAGGTGGCGCACGTAGGCGCGCTTCAGGCGCCGCACGGGGTCGCTGCGGCCGGCTGCCTGCAGCGCCAGGTAACGCTGGTTGTAGTACCAGTCGCTGGTGTCGATCGACACCGGCGCGGCCCGGTAGCCGTGCTCGCGCATCCACTGGCGCATGCCGTCGCGCTTGTCGAGCGTGTCGCCTTCCTTCAGGTACGGAAAGCGCAACAGCGGCATGAAGCCGGGCAGCGCGCGCAGTGCGGCATCGGCGCGCTCCACGCCGTCGATGAAACGCGGCAGCGTGACCTGCGGCGAGCCCAGGTTCAGGTGCTCGGCGGTGTGGTTGCCCACGCCATGGCCGGCGGCGGACCATTGTTCGATCAGCGGCAGGCCGCGCTCGCCGCCGATTTGGCGCAGCGACGGGAACACGATCGCGTGCAGCACCTGCTTGTCGAGCGCGTTCAGCAGGCGCGTGTTCCACGCCGCGGCGCGCGGGTGGCTCGCCGGATCGAGCCCGTCGTCGAAGGTGAGGCCGATCACCTGCGCCGCGGCCCCAACGGGCAACAGCCAGGCCAGCATGGCCGCGCACAACGCCTTGCGCACGGCGCCTCAGTTGCCGACCAGGCCGTTGCGAATGGCGTACACCGTGAGCTCGGAGTTGTTGTGCAGGCTCAGCTTCTCCAGCACACGCGCGCGGTACACCGACACCGTCTTCGGCGACAGCTTCAGCTCCTCGGCGATGTCGGACAGCCGCTTGCCGGACGCGATCATCACCAGCGTCTGCAACTCGCGGTCGGACAGCCGTTCGTGCGGGCTTTCGTTCACCGGCGCGGTCAGGCTCTCGACCAGCATCTGCGCGATCTCCGGCGTCACGTACTTGCGCCCCTGTGCCACGGTGCGCACCGCGCTGACCAGCGTCTGCGGGTCGCCGCCCTTGTTCACGTAGCCGAATGCACCGGCACGCAAGGCACGCATCGCGTACTGGTCTTCCGGGTACATGCTGACCACCAGCACCCGATCACTCGGCGGCGCGGCGCAGCGTCTCGATCACCGGCCGGCGCAGCACGCCGCGCAAGCCCCATCCAGCCGGCAGCCAGCGCGAGCAGTGCGCCGCACGCGGCGCCGACCAGCGGCACCCAGGGCGACGCGCTCCAGGTGAACTCGAACACGTAGCGCGCCAGCGCGCAGCCCACCACCACCGCCGCCACCGCGGCGAGCAGGCCGGCGAGCGCACCGACGCCGAGCAGCTCGGCGCGCTGCACCTGCGCCAGCAGCCGCGAACCCGCGCCCATCGCGCGCATCACCGCGAACTCGCGCGCTCGCGCCTCGCGCGTGGCGCTCACCGCGGCGAACAGCACCACCAGCCCGGCGGCGAGCGTGAAGCCGAACAGGAACTCCACCGCGCGCACCACCTGGTCGAGCACGCGCTGCACCTGCGCGATCGACGCCGACACGTCGATGTTGGTGATGTTCGGGAAATCGCGCGCCAGCGCGTTGTCGAAGCCCGGCGCGTCCGGGCGCGCGAAACGCGCTGATGTAGCTGACCGGCACGTCGTCCATCCTCGCGCTGCGGGAACATGACGAAGAAGTTGACGCGCATCGAGCCCCAATCGACCTTGCGCAGCGCTGGTGATGCGGCCCTCGCGCACCTGCCCGGCGATGTCGAAGCGCAGCCGGTCGCCGAGCTTGAGCTCGAGCGTCTGCGCCAGGCCTTCCTCGACGCTCAGCGCATCGGCCTCGTCGGCGCGTCCAGCGGCCGGCGACGACGCGTGTTGTGCGGCGGCGTCTGCGCCTGGTGGCTGAGGTTGAACTCGCGCTCGACCAGGCGCTGCGCGCGGTCTTCGTCGAATGCGCTCGGGCTCCACCGGCTTGCCGTTGATGGCGACCAGGCGGCCGCGGATCATCGGGAACCAGTCGTAGCTGCGACACGCCGGCGTCGCGCAGCGCGGTCGCGGAACGCCTGCGCCCTGCTCGGGCTGCAGGTTGATGACGAAGCGGTTCGGCGCATCGGGCGGCGTGGCCGCGCGCCAGCTCGCGATCAGGTCGGTGCGCAGCAGCACCAGCAGCACCAGCGCCAGCAGGCCGACGCCAGCGCCGACACCTGCAGCACCGCGAACGCCGGCCGCGCCGCGATCTGGCGCGTCGCCAGCACCAGCCAGCGCGGCGCGCGCGCCTCGGGCACCGCGCGCTTCAGCACGCACGCACCGCCACGCCACGACAGCAGCGCGAACACCGCCACCGCGCCGGCGAAGCCGCCGACCGCGATCAGCCCGAGCTTCAGATCCGACGACACCGCCAGCAGCAGCGCGACGAAGCCGGCCACGCCGGCCGCCAGCACCAGCCAGCGACGCCGGCCTGCAGCGCGCCGACGTCGCGCCGGATCACGCGCAGCGGCGGCACGCGCGCGAGCTGCAGCACCGGCGGCAGGCCGAAGCCCACCAGCAGCGTCATGCCCACGCCCAGCGCCGAACAGCGCCGGCCACACGCCCGGCGGCGGCAGCTGGCCGGCGTTGACCAGGCCTGCCGAGCATGCCAGACGAACACGTGGTGCACCGCCAGGCCGAGCAGCACGCCGAGCCCGCTGGCCACCAGCCCGACGCCGCCGAACTCCAGCGCGTACGACCAGCGCGATCGCGCGCTGCGGCTGCGCCCAGCACGCGCAGCATCGGCGCAGTCGTCGAGGTGGCGCTGCGCGAAGTCGCGCGCCGCGATCGCCACCGCCACCGCGGCCAGCAGTGCCGACAGCAGCGCCACCAGGTTGAGGAACTTCTCGGCGCGGTCCAGCGTCTGGCGCATCTCGGGCCGGCCCGATGCGAGCGACTCGACTCGCATGCCGCGCACGCCATCGGCCTTTTGATCCGCTCTTCGGCCCAGCGCACGAACTGCGCCACCAGCGCATCGCCGCGCGCGCCGTCGGCGGCCACCGCGAGCCGGTAGGTGACGCGGCTGGCCGGCTGGATCAGCCCGGTGGCCGTCGAGGTCGGCCTGCGCGAGCATCACGCGCGGCGCAAAGTTGATGAAGCCGGCGCCGCGGTCGGGCTCGAGCACGATCGCGCGCGCGATCGTGAGGCGCGCGTCGCCGAGCAGCAGCGCGTCGCCGATCTTCAGCTGCAGCGCTTCGAGCAGCGCGGCATCGACCCAGGCCGTGCCCGCGCGTCGGTGCCGCCGCGCACCTGTTGCTCGGCGCCGTCGGCGCCGCGCACGGTGCAGGCGGCCGCGCAGCGGGTAGCCGCCGGCTCACCGCCTTGACCGCCACCAGCCGCGAGGCGCCGCCGCGCTCGTCCGGCGCGCGCGCCATGCTCGGAAAGCTGGTGTGGCTGGCCACGCGCAGCTTCAGCTCGGCGGCTTGCGCGGCGAACGCCGGCGGCGCGGGCTGGTCGCTGGCGACGATGGCGTCGCCGCCGAGCAGCGCGCGCGCGTCGCGCGCCAGCGCCGCGTTGAGGCGGTCGGCGAAGAAGCCGACCGCGGTGAGCGCGGCCACCGCCAGCATCACCGCCACCAGCAGCAGGCGCAGCTCGCCGGCGCGGAAGTCGCGCCGCGTCTGGCGCCAGGCCATCGCGGCCACGTTGATGTGCAGGGGCTGTGCGGCGGTGGGCTCGGCCATGGAGGCAACGGTACACCAGCACGAACGAACGCGCCGCCGACCTGCAATCGGCTTGAAGCCTGCATGCAGCCCCGTGCAACGCAGGCGCGAGGTCGCGGTGCTGTAATGACCGCATGAGCCCGCCGGGCTGCCCCAAGGGCGAATACCGAGGGCGCAGCCGAAGTTCCCGAATGAGCACCCGCACCCTGCCCTCGTTGTTCGTCTCGCACGGCTCGCCGATGCTCGCGCTCGAGCCCGGCGCGGCCGGCGCCTTCATGCAGCGCCTGGGCCCGGCGATCGACGCTGCGTTCGGCCGCCCGCGCGCGATGGTGGTGGCCTCGGCGCACTCGCTGACGCGCGAGCCGGTGCTGCTGGCCGCGCCGCGCCACGAGACGGTGCACGACTTCGGCGGCTTCGACCCGACGCGCTGTACCAGCTGCGCTACGACGCGCCGGGCGCGCCGGCCTCGCGCCGCGCGTGGCGCAAGCGGTGCGCGACGCCGGCCTCGCCGTCCACGTGGTGCCCGACGGCGGTCTCGACCACGGCATCTGGGTGCCGCTGCGCTACATCTACCCGGGCGCCGACGTGCCGGTGCTGCCGCTGGCGTTCCGCGCCCGACTGGTCACCGCAGCAGCTGTTCGCGCTCGGCCGTGCGCTGGCGCCGCTGGCGCGACGAAGGCGTGCTGGTGATCGGCAGCGGCAGCATCACGCACAACCTGCGCATGGTGTTCTCGCGGCGCGCGCACGACCGCACGGCGGCCGACGACGAGCCCGAGATCGCCGAGAGCGCCGCGTTCCGGCGACTGGTTCGTCGAGCGCAGCGCAGCGCGCGATCTGCGACGCGCTGTTCGACTACCGCCGACAGGCGCCGCACGCCGCGTTGATGCACCCCACCGACGAGCACCTGCTGCCCTGGTACGTGGCCGCCGGTGCCGGCGGCACGAAGGCCCGGCCGTGCGCATGCACGACAGCGTGACGTTCGGCTGCCTCGGCATGGACGCCTATGCGTTCGGCGCCAACGCGCCGAAGCTGGCGCCGCGACTCGCGCGCACCGAGGCTGCGCCGGCTTGAGCCGCCCGGCCGCTCCGAAGGCGATTACCGCAGCGCGTCAGCGCGAAGGTTTGACAATGACGCGCGCGGGCTAGCCGTGCAGCGAGCGCGAGTCGGCCGGCGCCTGCTCGCGTTCGTTCAAGCCGTAGTCGCGCAGCACCTGCGCCACGCGCAGCCGGTAGTCGGCAAAGTGCTGCTCGCGCCCGGCGCGCTGCGCGCCGCGGTGCGACTCGAGCTCGCGCCAGCGCCGCACCGCATCCTCATCGCGCCAGAACGACAGCGACAGGAACTTGCCCGGCTGCGTCAGGCTCTGGAAGCGCTCGACCGAGACGAAGCCGTCGATCTGTTCCAGCCGTCGCGCAGGCCCGCCGCGAGCTTGAAGTAGGCATCGGCATGGCCATCGCGCGGCACGACCTCGAAGATGACGGCGATCATGCGCGCTCATCCGCGGCAGCGCCGGCTGATTCAGCGTGCCTTCCACCCCTTCGCAGAAGGTGCGCCACTCGCGCAGGATGAAGCGCTTGTCCTGCGCGAATTCGAAGTTGGCCGCGCCCTTCGGCATCGGCCTTGATGCGCTGTGCGGTAGGCCTCGTAGGCGGCCAGCGAGTCGAAGCAGATCAGCCCCCAGGCCACGTCGTTGGTGCCTTCGTGCGGCAGGAAGTAGCCGATCAGCTGGCCGCCGCAGCGCGGGATGATGCGGCCCCAGCGTTCGGCGTAGCGCTTGAACGCGTCGCGCTGGAACGGGTCGATCTGGTAGCGGATGAAGCAGGTGAGGGTCATGCGGTGCTCCGTCGGTGGGATCAGGGCGTCATGCTAGGCGGATCGCGTTCGGAATGGTTCGCCCGCCATCGAACCATCGAGCGCCATCGGTCGCTACGATGCAGGTTATGAAGTCCGGCGCTGACAGATGAAAGACGGTCCCCACATCTCCGGCATCGCCGCGCTGATCGGCGAGCCGGCGCGTGCCGAAATGCTGACCGCGCTGATGGCCGACCGTGCGCTCACGGCCACCGAGCTGGCCACCGTGGCCGGCGTCGGCAAGGCCACCGCGAGCGCGCATCTGTCGAAGCTGGTCGATGCGCGGCTGCTGGTGGTGCAGACCCAAGGTCGGCATCGCTACTTCCGCCTCGCCGACCGCGACGTGGCGCAGCTGCTGGAGTCGCTGATGGGCGTGGCGTTTCGCACCGGCGCGCTGCGCCTGAAGTCGAGCCCGCGCGAGCCGGCGTTGCGCCGCGCGCGCGTGTGCTACGACCATCTCGCCGGCGAGCTCGGCGTGTTGGCCTTCGAAGCCCTGATGGCGCAGCGCTGCTTCAAGGCCGATGCCACCGGCCTGCACATCACGCCGGCCGGCACGGCGTGGTTCACGCGCCTGGGTGTCGATGCCGACGCGGTCACGTCGCAGCGCCGCATGATGTGCAAGGCCTGCCTCGACTGGAGCGAGCGCCGCCACCACCTCGCCGGCGCCTGGGGCACGGCGCTGCTGCAACGCCTGTTCGACCTGGGCTGGGCGCGGCGCGTGAAAGGCACGCGCATCGTGCAGTTCACGCCGCCGGGCGAGCGTGAGTTCCATACGTTGTTCGCTGCGCCGGCGCTGGCCCACGAGGCCGCCAGCGCCGAGCCGGCGCACTAGCGAACCCCGGCGCGCTCAGCGCTGCTCGGGCGGCGTGGCGGCCAGGCGCGCGCTGAACGCCGCGATCTCCTCCGCCGTGTACGACAGGTGCACGCGCTTCGTCGACGGAGGACGTTCGGTGGTCGACAGGCCGGGCCGCCACGCGGTGCGCGGGCGGATCGGGCGTGGCACGAATCCACCGCCGCAATTGGGACACACGTTGCGCAGGTGCTTGTCGACGCAATCGGCACAGAAGGTGCACTCGTAGGTGCAGATGCGCGCGCGCGTGTCGTGCGGCGGCAGGTCGGTGTCGCAGTATTCGCAGTTGGGTCTGAGGTCCAGGGCCACGGTGTGAGCCTCCAGTGGTCACGGTTCGCCACTGTGCCACGCAGCGCCGCGCAACAGTCATTGCGACGGCATGCTGCCGACCACGCCTTGCACCAGCCAATCCATCTTCGCGATCGCTTCGTCGTCGAGCGCGCCTTGGTCCAGTCGCGTGCGCCCCGCCTGATCGATGAGCGGTGCGGCGAACACGGCACCGCGCTCGTCGGTGATCGAATGGCGCGCGGCTTCGAGCGCCTTGGTCTGGCGCGGCGGCAGCTTGGGATCGATCGCCGACAGGCTCACCATGCCCGAGCGCAGGCCGCCCCACACCGGCGCCACCTTCCAGCGCCCGGCGATCACGTCGCGCGCCACCTGCGTGTAGTAGCCGCCCCAGAGCGGCGTCACGGCGGCCAGCTGCGCCTTGGGCGCGAACGCCGTCATGTCGCTCTGGTTGGCGATCAGCCGCACCCGCTTCTCTTCGGCCACCGTGGCCACCGCAGGCGATGCGGTGTGGTTGGCCAGCACGTCGGCACCCTGGTTCACCAGCGTGAGCGCGGCGTCGCGCTCGCGTGCCGGGTCGAACCAGCTGTTGAGCCACACCACCCGCACCGTCGCCTTCGGATTGACCGAGCGCATGCCGAGCGCAAACGCGTTGATGCCTTGCGCCACCTCGGGCACCGGGAACCCCGCCACGTAGCCGGCAACGCCGCGCTTGCTGTTCATGGCCGCCAGGCGACCGGCCAGCCAGCGCGCTTCGTAGGCGCGCACGTTGTAGGTGTTGAGGTTGGTCGCGGTCTTGTAGCCGCCGGCGTGTTCGATGCGCAGCGCCGGAAAGTCGGCCGCCACGCGCAACGCCGGCTCGAGGTAGCCGAAGCTGGTGGCGAAGATCAGCTGATGGCCTTGCGACGCGAGGTCTCGCATCACGCGTTCGGCGTCGGGGCCTTCGGCCACGCCTTCGACCACCGTGCTCTTCACCGCCGCACCGAGTGCGCGCTCCATCTCCTGGCGGCCGAGATCGTGCTGATAGGTCCAGCCGGCCTGGCCCACCGGCGTGACGTAGACGAAGGCCACCTTCAGCAGCGGTGCAGCGGTTTGGGCGGGGCTGGCCGTGGCGGCCAGCAGCGCCGCAGCGGCCGACGCCGCGGCGATGAGGTTTTTGAGCATGGTTGTCCTCGACATGGCCACCGTGGAACCGGAGGTGGCGACCGGGGCGTCGATTCTAGGCGGCCGAACCTGTGCGCAAAGCGCGGCGCCTAGAATGCGCGCTTCGCCGGTGCCACCATGAGCCCGCGCCCGCAGGGCAAATACCGCAGGGCGCAGCCCGCAGGTTCTCAATGACCCAGAAGCTGTTCGTCACCACCGCCTTGCCCTACGCCAACGCGGCGTTCCACATCGGCCACATGATGGAGTACATCCAGGCCGACATCTGGGTGCGGTTCCAGCGCATGCGCGGGGCGCGAGGTGCAACTTCGTCTGCGCCGACGACGCGCACGGCGCGCCGATCATGATCGCCGCCGAAAAGGCCGGCAAGACGCCGCAGGCCTTCGTGGCCGAGATCGCGGCCGGGCGCAAGCAGTACCTCGACGGCTTTCACATCGCGCTTCGACAACTGGCACTCGACCGACGGGCCCGAGAACCACGCAGCTGGCGCAGCGAGATCTACCTCGCGCTGCGCAAGAACGAGCTGATCGACGTGCGCACGATCGAGCAGTTCTTCGATCCGGTGAAGGGCATGTTCCTGCCCGACCGCTACATCAAGGGCGAGTGCCCGAACTGCGGCACCAAGGACCAGTACGGCGACAACTGCGAGAACTGCGGCGCCGTGTACGCGCCCACCGACCTGAAGAACCCCTACTCGGCGCTGTGCGGCGCCAAGCCCGTGCTGCGCTCGAGCGAGCACTACTTCTTTCGGCTGTCGGACCCGCGCTGCGTCGAGTTCCTGCAGGACTGGACGCAGGACGGCAAGCTGCAGCCCGAGGTGGCCAACAAGGTGCGCGAGTGGTTCGCGCTCGACGAGCACGGCGTGACACGCCTCGGCGACTGGGACATCAGCCGCGACGCGCCCTACTTCGGCATCGAGATCCCCGATGCGCCGGGCAAGTACTTCTACGTCTGGCTCGACGCGCCGGTGGGCTACCTGGCGTCGCTGAAGAACCTGTTCAGCAAGCGCGGCGAGGACTTCGACGCCTACCTGGCCGACCCCGCGCTGCGAGCAGGTTCACTTCATCGGCAAGGACATCGTCACCTTCCACACGCTGTTCTGGCCGGCGATGCTGCATTTCTCGGGCCGCAAGATGCCCGACCACGTCTACGTGCACGGCTTCATCACGGTGGGCGGCGACAAGATGAGCAAGAGCCGCGGCACCGGCATCAGCCCGCTGCGCTACCTCGAGCTCGGCCTCGACGCGCAGTGGCTGCGCTACTACATCGCCGCCAAGCTCAACGCGCGCGTCGAGGACATCGACTTCAACCCCGAGGACTTCGTCGCCCGCGTCAATGCCGACCTGGTCGGCAAGTACATCAACATCGCCAGCCGCGCCGCCGGCTTCCTGACCAAGCGCTTCGACGGCCGAGCTGTCGGCCGACGTCGGCGTCGAGGGCCGCGCGCTGCTCGACGGCCTGCGCGCGCACAGCGCCGACCGTGCAGCAGCTGTACGACGAGCGCGAGTTCGGCAAGGCGGTGCGCGAGATCATGCTGCTGGCCGACCGCGTGAACGAGTACGTCGACCAGCACAAGCCGTGGGAGCTGGCCAAGCACGAGGCGGCAAGCGCAGCCGCGCTGCACGACGTGTGCACCGTGTGCATCGAGGCCTTCCGCGTGCTGACGATCTACCTGAAGCCGATCCTGCCAGCGCTGGCCGCGCAGGTGGAGGCGTTCCTGCACGTGCGAGCCGTTGAGCTTCGCCGACGCACAGCGCGCGCTCGGCGCGCCACCGCATCGGCGCCTACCAGCACCTGATGCAGCGCGTCGACCCCGAGCGGCTCGACGCGCTGTTCGAGGCGCGCGCCGTGCCGCGGCGCTGCACGGCGCCCGGCGGCGAGGCGCTCGCCGCCGAGATCGGCATCGACGACTTCGCGAAGGTCGACCTGCGCATCGCCAGGATCGTGCTGGCCGAGGCGCGTGACGGGCAGCGACAAGCTGCTCAGGCTCACGCTCGATGTCGGCGAAGGCCGGCATGCGCACCGTGTTCTCCGGCATCAAGAGCGCCTACACGCCCGAGCAGCTGACCGGCAAGTTCACCGTGGTGGTCGCCAACCTGGCGCCGCGCAAGATGAAGTTCGGCGTCTCCGAAGGCATGGTGCTGGCCGCCAGCCATGCCGACGAAAAGGCGCAACCCGGGCCTCTACGTGCTCGAGCCCTGGCCCGGCGCCACGCCGGGCTTGCGGGTGCGCTGATGCGCGACATCGTGCAGGTCTGCGCCGACAGCGACTGGGGCCTGACAGGGAGCCGACGGACGCCGACGCACGGCGTCGAGTCGGTCGTCGAGCACGGTGGCATCCTGTGCTTCCCGCACCTGCGTTTCGAGCTGGCCGCCGACGAACGGCGACTGCTCGACGCCGGCGTCGCCGACGGCAGCGCCAAGAACATCAGCCTGCGCGGCGCCGAACGACGAGGTGCGCGGCGCCGACGCCGGCCCACGCCGATGCGCTGCAGGCAGGATGATCCAGCGCTACCGCGCACAGGCGACGGCATTGGCCGAGCGCCTATTCCCGCACTACCGCGGCCGCTTGAAGCCCGGCAACCCGTCGTATCGGCCGGTCGGCATCGAGGGCCGCGAGACCAGCTGGCGCAAGGACGACACGCGCCTGCACGTCGACGCCTTTCCCGTCGAACCCGATGCACGGCCAGCGCCTGCTGCGCGTGTTCCACAACCTCAACCCGCGCGGACAGCCGCGCAGCTGGCGCGTCGGTGAACCGTTCGAGGACTTCGCGCGCCGCTTCCTGCCGGCGATCCCGCGGCCGCTGCCGGGCTCGGCCGCGCTGCTGCACGCACTGCACATCACCAAGTCGCGGCGCAGCGCCTACGACCACTACATGCTGCAGCTGCACGACCGGGTCAAGGCCGACGCGGCCTATCAGCGCGACGCACCGCAGCAGGCGATCGATTTCGCGCCGGGCACGACCTGGGTCGTCTACAGCGACCAGGTGCTGCACGCGGCGATGGGGGGCCAGTTCATGATGGAGCAGACCTTCTATCTGGATCCCGCCGACCTGCAGACCCCGGCCAGCGCCCCGCTGGCCGTGCTGCAGCGGCTGCTCGGCCGGCCGCTGCTGTAGCAGGCGACGCGCTGCCCGGCGCGTTTACCCAACACCAGGCCGCACTTGCGCTGAAGCGGCGCAGCGCGCCCGCACTGGTGCCGCAACCACCGCGCACGCGCACGTCGGGTCGCCGCCGCATGCCGGCGTGCGCCCGCCTTGCGCAATGTCATGCGATCTCGTTCTCTTGGAATGTGCATTGCATTAACATGCAATGCACCATGGAGCTGAAGACCGCCCGCCTGACCCTGCTGGTCGACCCGGCCAAGAAGGCCGCCTTCGAGCGCCTGTGCGCCCAGCAGGACCTGACGCCTTCGCAGGTGGTGCGCCAGCTGATCCGCGACTACCTGGCGCAGCACGGTGTGACCTACGTGCCCAGCGGCAGCGCGGCGACCGCCGCGCCTGCGCCTCGCCCAAGGCCGCGCGTGCGCGGCACGCCCCAAGCCCAAGCGCCGCTCCAAGGCCTGAGCCAGCCCACCCGATTGACTGCACGGGTCGACGACACATGGGCATTGAGACCGACCTCACTCGATGGCTGCTGCTCGACTGGGCGATGGTGCTGGTCATGGCCTGGCTGCTGATCGGCGTGGCCGGCGTGCTGGGCGCTGCGCCGCTTCGAACTGGTGTCGCATGTGCTGTTTCCGCTCGGCGGCGCCGTCGGGGTGGTGCTGTCGGGCGTGGCCCTGGGCGCGTTGTTCGCACCGCCGCAGGTGGCGGTGCTGGCCATCGGATTGCCGACGCTGCCGTTCCACCTGCGGCTGGATGCCTTGTCGGCCTTCTTCCTGATGGTGATCGGCGCCACCGCGGCCGGCGTGTCGGCGTTCGCGGCCGGCTACTTCCGGCACGGCGAGGGCACGCCGCCGGGCCTGATGTGCCTGCAGTACCACGTGTTCCTGGCCAGCATGGCGGGCGTGGTGCTGGCCGACGACGCCTACGCCTTCATGGTGATGTGGGAGACGATGGCGCTGTCGTCGTACTTTCTCGTCACCTCCAACCACCGCGTCGCCGAGATCCGCCGCGCCGGCTACCTGTACCTGCTGATGGCGCATGTCGGCGCGATCGGCATCCTGATGTGCTTCGGCGTGCTGCAGGCCAACACCGGCGACTACAGCTTCGCCAACATGCGCGCCCAGGCGCTGTCACCGTTCTGGGCCTCGGTCGCCTTTGCGCTCGCCCTCTTCGGCTTCGGCGCCAAGGCGGGCCTGCTGCCGCTGCACATCTGGCTGCCCGAGGCGCACCCGGCGGCGCCCTCGCCGGTGTCGGCGCTGATGAGCGCGGTGATGCTCAAGACCGCGATCTACGGCCTGCTGCGCGTGCTGCTCGATCTGCAAAGCGCGCAACTGTGGTGGTGGGGCGTGGTGCTGCTGGCCTTCGGCCTGGCCACGGCCCTCTTCGGCGTGGTGTTCGCCGCCGTGCAAAGCGACATGAAGCGCCTGCTGGCGTATTCGTCGATCGAGAACATCGGCCTGCTGGCCGCCGGCATCGGCCTGACGGTGGTGTTTGCCGCCTATTCGATGAAGGCGCTGGCCGCGCTCGCGCTGACCGCGACCCTGGTGCACGTGGCCAGCCATGCGCTGTTCAAGAGCCTGCTGTTCCTCGCCACCGGCTCGGTGCTGCACGCCACCGGCGAACGCAACCTCGGCAAGCTCGGCGGCCTGATGCGCACCATGCCCTGGGTGGCGTGGGCCGCACTGGTGGGGGTCATCGCCAGCGCCGGCCTGCCGCCATCGAGCGGCTTCGTCGCCGAATGGCTGTTGCTGCAGAGCTTCCTGTTCACGCCGGGGCTGCCGAACCCGTTCCTGAACATGCTGATCCCGGTGGCGGCGGCGCTGATCGCGCTGGTGGCTGCGCTGGCCGGCTACACGATGGTCAAGTTCTTCGGCGTCATCTTTCTCGGCCGGCCGCGCGAGCCGCGCCTGGCGCAAGCCCACGACGCCAACGCGTGGCAGCGCGGCGGCATGGCCTGGCTGTTGTTGGGCAACGTGCTGCTCGGCCTGCTGCCGATCCAGTTCATCCAGCTCGTCGATCCGGTGACGCGCCAACTGGTGGGCGATGGCCTCGGGCCCACGGTGGCGGCGAATGGCTGGTTGCTGGCGCCCACCACCCTCGAGCGCGCCAGCTACGGCCCGGTGATCTTTCTGGTCGGTGTGGCAGCCAGTTTCGGATTGGCCTTTGCGCTGGTGCGCAAGCTCTACCACGGGCGCATTCGCCGCGGCCGCGCCGTGGGACTGCGGGTTCCCGTGGCAGACCGCGCGCATGCAGGACACCGCCGAGGGCTTCGGCCAGCCGATCCGCCAGATCTTCGAGCCGTTCTTCCACATGCAGCGCGAGCTGCCGTCGCCTTTCGACGCGCGGCCGCGCTACAAGGTCGTCGTCGAGGACCATTTCTGGGCTGCGCTGTACTGGCCGATCGTCGATGCGCGTGTTCCGCGTGGCGCGGCTGGGTCGGCCTGCTGCAGCAGGGCCGCATCGCGGTGTACCTGCTGTTCAGCTTCGTCACGCTGATCGCGTTGCTGGTGGTGGTGCAGCAATGATGCACGCAGGGCCGTCGCGATGGATCGCCTCGATGATCGGCTGGACCGGTGCCGTCTCGCAGCTGCTCGAGATCGTGCTCGCGCTGGCGCTGGCGCCGCTGCTGACCGGCTGGGTCAACCAATGCCGCGCCTGGCTGCAGAACAAGTCGGCGCCACCGCTGCTGCAGCCGTACTACCTGCTGCACAAGCTGTTCAACAAGGAGTCGGTGGTGGCCGAGCACGCGTCGCCGCTGTTTCGCGCCACGCCCTACATCGTGTTCGGTTGCATGACGCTGGCCTGCTCGATCATCCCGACGCTGTCGACCGATCTGCCGCTCACGCTGGCGGCCGATGCCATCGCGCTGGTGGGCCTGTTCGCACTGGCGCGGGTGTTCATCTCGCTGGCGGCGATGGACATCGGCACGGCGTTCGGCACGCTGGGCGCGCGGCGCGAGATGCTGATCGGCTTTCTGGCCGAGCCGGCGCTGCTGATGGTGTTCTTCTGCGCCTCGCTGATCTCGCAATCGACGTCGCTCGCCACCATCGTCGAGACGCTGGCGCACCGCGAACTGGCGATCTACCCGAGCCTGGCGTTCGCCGGCGTGGCCTTCACGATCATCTCGCTGGCCGAGAACGCACGCGTGCCGGTGGACAACCCGGCGACGCACCTGGAGCTGACGATGATCCACGAGGCGCTGATCCTGGAGTACTCGGGCCGGCACCTGGCGCTGATCGAATGGGCGGCCAGCCTGAAGCTGTTCGCCTACTCATGCGCCGGCCTCGCGTTGTTCGTGCCCTGGGGCGTGGCCGAGGTGCAGGCGCCGCTGGAGATGCTGCTGGCGCTGCCCACGCTGTTGCTCAAGCTCGCGGTCGGCGGCGCGGCATTGGCGGTGCTGGAAACGCTGAGCGCCAAGATGCGGATCTTCCGCGTGCCCGAGTTCCTGGCCACCGCGTTCCTGCTGGCGGTGATCGGGTTGCTGGTGCACATCCTGCTGGGGAGTTGAATGAGCCCCGTTCTCGGACAACTCATCAACCTGCTCGGCGCGATCCTGCTGATGCTGGCGTTCGCGATGATCTCGCAGCGGCGCGTGCTGTCGCTGGTGCACCTGTTCACGATGCAAGGCGCCATCCTGGTGGTCGCCACCGCGGTGGTGGGCTACGCCACGAACCAGCCGCATCTGTTCGTCTCGGCGGGTCTGACGCTGGTGCTCAAGGTGGTGCTGATCCCGATCATGCTGCACCGGGTGATCGATCGGCTCGAGGTGCGCTGGGACACCGAGCCGCTGATCAACATCCCGACCACGATGCTGATCGGCATCCTGCTGGTGATCTTCGCCTTCAACCTGGGCCTGCCGATCGCGCGCTTCTCGTCGACCATCGCGCGCGGCACGCTGGGCATCGCGCTGGCCTGCGTGCTGCTGTCGTTCATGATGATGATCACGCGCGCCAAGGCGATCCCGCAGGTGGTGGGCTTCCTGTCGATGGAAAACGGCCTGTTCTTCGCCGCCACCTCGGCCACCTACGGCATGCCGATGGTGGTGGAGCTCGGCATCGCGCTCGACGTGCTGATCGGCGTGCTGATCCTGGGCGTGTTCATGTTCCAGATCCGCGAGCAGTTCGACAGCCTGGACATCCGGCACTTAGAGCGGCTGAAGGAAGACTAGCGATGAAACCGGGTTCATCGGCCGGCGAGACCAGTGCATGCGACGGCGTTGCGCGGCGCGGCGGGCGGTGCCTGGGGTGGGCTCCTACTGTGGCGGTCGGCCTTGCAGGCCGACTCCGCTGCGCTTCTCGCAGCGCGCTCGCGCGGCGAAACTCGCTCCACTCCCTGCGTTCGTTGCGCTCGGACAATCGCCGCGAGTCAGATCACGAAGCACGCGCTGCGCGCGTGCCGAGCGCGCTGCTGCGATGCTCGCCGCCCCACAAGTCGCCCACCCCGGGCACCGCCCACCGCGCAGACATCGCTCGTGGTGTTCGACGAGGCGTGCCACGGTGGTGCCGGCAAAGCCGTGGGTGGGTGTGCGTCGGCAGCGACATTGTGCGGCGCTGAGGAGCACAGGGCTCGTGGCCGCGCGCGCGCAGCGCGCGCTTCAACATCTGACTCGCCGCGATTGTCCGAGCGCAGCGAACGCAGTGAGCGAAGCGAGTTTCGCGGCGGGCCACGAGTCCGAGCACCGCAAGGGAGTCGGCCCGAGGGTCGACCGCCGCACACGAGCGCCGGCGCATGCCCGCCCGCGGCTTTGCCTCGCTCCCAAGCCAGAACTCCCGCCGCGCGACGCCAGACCAAGAATGAACGCCCTGTTCTTCGTCCTCGCGATTCCGCTTGCCGGCGGCGTGGTGCTCGCGCTGTTCGGGCATCGCGATCGCGCGATGGAAGTGAACGTCGCGTTCAGCACCGGCACGTTCGTCGCCGCCTGCGCGCTCACTGCGCAGGTGGTGGCCGACGGCCCGATGTTCGCCTGGGACCGCGAGTTCTTCATCGACCCGTTGAACGTGTTCCTGGTGGCGCTGACCTCGTTCGTCGGCATGACGACTGCGTTGTTCTCGCGCCCCTACATGCGCGTGGAGCGCGACCACGGCAAGATGACGCCGCCTCGCTTAAGGCTGTACCACAGCATGTACCAGCTGTTCAGCTTCACGATGCTGCTGGCGCTGATGACCAACAACATGGGCATCCTGTGGGTGGCGATGGAGGCCGCGACGCTGACCACCGTGCTGCTGGTCAGCGTCTACCGCACGGCGGCCAGTCTGGAGGCCGCGTGGAAGTACTTCATCCTGTGCGGCGTGGGCATCGCGCAGGCGTTGTTCGGCACCGTGATGCTGTACATGGCGGCCGAGAAGGTGGTGGGCGCCGAAGGCGGCGCGCTGTTGTGGACCAACCTCGACGCGGTGAAGAGCCAGCTCGACCCCAACATCATCACGCTGGCGTTCGCGTTCCTGTTCATCGGCTACGGCACCAAGGTGGGCCTGGTGCCGCTGCACAACTGGCTGCCCGACGCGCACGCCGAGGGCCCGACGCCGGTGTCGGCGGTGCTGTCAGGGCTGCTGCTCAACGTCGCGCTGTACGCGGTGCTGCGCTGCAAGGTGCTGACCGATGGTGCGCTGGGCAGCCATCTGGCGGGCCGCATGATGATGGGCTTCGGCCTGCTGTCGGTGGTGGCGGCGGCGTTCTTTCTGATGCGCCAGCGCGACATCAAACGCATGTTCGCCTACTCGTCGATCGAGCACATGGGTCTGATGACCTTTGCGTTCGGCATGGGCGGCGCCATCGCCAACTTCGCCGGCCTGCTGCACATGACCGTGCACTCGCTGACCAAGTCGGCCATCTTCTTCACCGTGGGCCACGCGGCGCAGAAGGCCGGCACCCAGGTGATGGACGAGATCCGCGGCCTGGTCAAGGTCAGCCCGCCGGTCGGCTGGGGCCTGATGATCGGTTCGTTGGCCATCCTCGGCATGCCGCCGTTCGGCGTGTTCGCCAGCGAGTTCCTGATCATCACCACCGCGATGCGCGAGCAGCCATGGGCCACGCCGTTCCTGCTGGTCGCGCTGGGCGTGGCGTTCGCCTCGGTGTTCGGCCGCGTGCAGCCAATGGTGTTCGGCGACACCACGCTCAAGCCGCTGGCGCATGCGCCGGCCCTGGTGCCGGTGTTCGTGCACCTGGCGCTGTGCCTGATGCTGGGCTTGTACATCCCGCCGTACCTCGACGGCTGGTTTCGCCAGGCCGCCCGCATGATGGGAGGCTGAGCCATGCGTGTCGAGCAGCTGAACCTCGATCGTCGAGGCCCAAGCGCGGGCCGTTGCCGATCTGGCGCGCCGAAGTCGACGCCGAGCGGTGGCGCTCGCTGGCCGCGGAGCTGGCGGCCGCCGATTGCCGCCTCGTCTCGCTGTGGGGCAGCGACGGCGTGGCTTCGACTGGCGGCGCGCAGGTCAGCGCTGCCTACGCGCTGCCCGAGGGATTGTTGTGGGTGGAACTCGCGTTGGGCGCGGCGGTCGCCTACCCCGACATCGCCGGCCACTTTCCCTGCGCGGCGCGCATGCAGCGCGCAACGGCCGACCTGCTCGGCCTGCGTGCCGAAGGTGCGTGCGACTTCAGGCCCTGGCTGGACCACGGCGTCTGGCCAGAGCAGCAGCCGCTGCGCCACTCGCGCGAGGGACTTGCAGCCGGCGGGCCCGCGGACGCACGGCGAGTATCCATTCGTTCAGGTCGAGGGCGATGGCGTGCACGAGATCCCGGTGGGCCCGGTGCACGCCGGCATCATCGAACCGGGCCACTTCCGCTTCTCGATCGTCGGCGAAAAGGTGCTGCGGCTCGAAGAGCGGCTCGGCTACGTGCACAAGGGCATCGAGCGACGTTTCACCGAGCTGCCTCCGCTGGAGGCGCACCGCCTGGCGGGCCGCGTGTCGGGCGACTCGACGGTGGCCTTTGCCTGGGCCTATTGCATGGCGCTGGAGTCGGCGCTCGGCGTCGCGATACCCGCCGCGCGCGTCATGGCTGCGCGCGCTGATGCTCGAGCGCGAGCGCGTCGCCAACCACCTGGGCGACCTCGGCGCCATCGGCAACGACGCCGCGCTGGCGTTCGGGCTGGCGCAGTTCTCGCGCCTGCGCGAAGACTGGCAGCGCGAGTCGATGCTGAGCTTCGGGCACCGGCTGATGATGGACGCCGTCGTGCCGGGCGGCGTCGCGCGTCGACCTCGACGCCGCGGCGATGCCGTGCGCCTGCACGCGCAGTGCGAGCGCGTGGAAGCCGAGGTGCGCACGCTGCGAACGATCTACGACGAGCACGCCGGGCTGCAGGACCGCTTGATCGGCACCGGCCGCGTGACGCCCGAGCTGGCGCGACGCGCTGGGCCTCACGGGTCTGGCGGGACGCGTCCAGCGGACAGGCGTGCAGACCTGCGCTGCGACCACAACGTGGCCGCCCTACGATGGCCTGCGCGATGGCCAAGGCCACCTCGAACCAGGGCGACGTGGCCGCGCGCGTGGCGGTGCGCTTCGACGAGGTGCTCGAGTCGCTGCGCCTGATCCGCGCGCTGGCCACCGAGCTGCCGGCTGGTGCGGTGCGCGCCGATCTGGCGCTGCCGGCGGGCAGCGCCCGCGGCGCCGGCTGGGTCGAAGGCTGGCGCGGCGAAGTGTTCGTCGCGCTCGAGCTGCATGCGCGGCGCGATCGCACGCTGCCATTGCCACGACCCGTCGTGGCAGAACTGGCCGCTGCTGGAGCACGCGGTGATCGGCAACATCGTTCCGGACTTCCCGCTGATCAACAAGTCGTTCAACCTGAGCTATTCGGGGCACGGACCTCTAGATGTTGCAAGCTGATGCAGCAGATCGCGCGCATCGGCATGTGCACCGAAGCGCCGCCCGACATCGCGGGGCTCGAGCCGCACGCCTCGACGATCCACGACGAGATCCTCGCCATCCTCGGCCAGGCGCTGGCGATCCGGCAGGTCGACGCCGGCTCGTGCAACGGCTGCGAGCTGGAGATCCACGCGCTCAACAACCCCTACTACAACCTCGAGGGCCTGGGCATCCGAGTTCGTCGCCAGCCCGCGCCATGCCGACATGCTGCTGGTCACCGGCCCGGTGTACGCGCAACATGGAGCTGGCGCTGCGCCGCACCTACGACGCCACGCCCGCGCCCAAGCTGGTGGTCGCGGTCGGCGACTGCGGCTGCACCGGCGGCATCTTCGGCGAGGGATATGCCAGCTGCGGCCGCGTCTCCAACGTGATCCCGGTCGATCGTGACCGTGCCCGGCTGTCCGCCGCCGCCGCTGGAGATCCTGCGCGGCATACTCGCCGCGGTCCGGGTCATCGCCGCGCGGCGGCGGCAACACAGCCGGCCCCGGGCCCGTCGCCCCGCATGATGGATCTGCACCCCTTTCGCCCGCGGCTGCTCGACAGCCTCGGGCACTATGACCGATCGCGTCTGGTGCACGACATCGGCGCCGGCCTCACGGTGGGCGTCGTGGCGCTGCCGCTGGCGATGGCCTTCGCCATCGCCTCGGGCGTCAAGCCCGAGCAAGGCTCTGATCACCGCCATCGTCGCCGGCTTCCTGATCAGCGCGCTCGGCGGCTCCAGCGTGCAGATCGGCGGGCCGGCCGGTGCGTTCATCGTCATCGTCTACGGCATCGTCGAGCGCTACGGGCTGACCAACCTGCTGATCGCCACTGCGCTGGCCGGCGTGCTGCTGTTCGCTGATGGGGCTGCTCAAGCTCGGCGCGCTGGTGCGCTACATGCCGGTGGCGATCGTCATCGGCTTCACCAACGGCATCGCGGTGCTGATCGCGCTGTCGCAGCTGCGCGACCTGTTCGGCCTGCCGATCGACAAGATGCCGGCCGACTTCTTCGCGCAGATCGGCAGCTGCTGGCCGCACATGCGGCAGCGTCAACCCGTATGCGCTGGGCATCGGGCTGGCCAGCCTTCGGCGGGCTGTTCGTGTGGCCGCGCCTGTTCGCCGGCACGTCTGCCGCCGAGCGGCCTGATCGAGGGCCGCACGGTGCGCGCCGTCTGCGCGCGTGCCCGGCCCGGTGGTCGCGCTGGTGACGATGACGCTGCTGGCGTGGTGCGCTCGACGTTGCCGGTGGAGACCATCGGCACGCGCTTCGGCGGCATCCCGCGCACGCTGCCCGATCTGGCGCTGCCGCCGTTCAGCTGGGAGACGGCCAAGCAGCTGCTGATCCCGACCGTGACCATCGCGCTGCTCGGCGCGATCGAGTCGCTGCTGTGCGCGCGCGTGGCCGACAACCTGACGCGACGCTGCCGCGCCACGACCCCAACCAGGAGCTGATGGCGCAAGGCGTGGCCAACTTCGTGGTGCCGTTCTTCGGCGGCATTCCGGCCACCGGCACGATCGCGCGCACCGTGACCAACGTGCGCGCCGGCGCGCACGTCGCCGGTGGCCGGCATCGTGCACGCTGCTCACGCTGCTGGCGATCGTGCTGGTCGCCGCGCCGCTGGCGATGCACGTGCCGCTGGCCGCGCTGGCCGGCATCCTGCTGTTCGTGGCCTGGAACATGGGCGAGTGGCACGAGTTCGCGCGCCTGCGCCGCTTCAGCGTCAGTACCGCACCATCCTCGTCGGCACCTTCGTGCTGACGGTGGTGTTCGACCTCACGGTGGCGGTGCAGGTCGGCCTGGTGCTGGCCTGCGTGTTCTTCATCTACCGCATGGGCACGCTGTTCACGCGTGCAGCCGCCGCGACGAAGCGACGCCTGCCGCCCGGCGTGCAGGTGTTCGAGCTGTTCGGCTCGCTGTTCTTCGGCGCGGTGGGCAAGATCGAGGCGCTGCCGGCGCAGATCCCGCCGGCACGCGTGCCGTGGTGCTGGAGATGCACCGCCTGATCTCGATGGACACCTCCGGGCTCGACGCGCTGCAGCAGCTGCACCGCGCGCTGAGAGGCCGCGGCATCGGCGCTGGTGCTGGCCAACGTCAACGAGCAGCCGCTGTCGCTGATCCGCCGCTCGGGCTTCGAGCACGTGCTGGGCGACGAGCGATCGTGCCGACGGTGGCGGCGGCGTTCGACGATGCACACGTCGAGCGCGAGGGCCGCGGCAATGCGGCGCCGTGAGCGGCCCGCTTAAAATGCCGCCTTGCCTCTTGTCGCCCCGGGCCCGCACCATGCCGCTGTTCTGGAAACCCTACAGGTCCGAGATCACCGAGTTCATCGAGGAACTGAAGGCCAAGAAGCCCAGCCTCGAGGCCGAGCAGCGCGCCGGCCGTGCCCTGCTGTGGGACCGCGACATCGACCGTGACGCCCAGGCCGACTACGGCGATGCACGCGTGGCGCAGCAGGGCTACGTCTACCAGACCGAAGTCGGCAACAACGGCGGCAAGTAGGCAGCGCGCGCGTGAACGACACCATCGCGCTGGCCGAACCCGCGACCCGCAGCGACGCGCCGGCGCTGCCGGTCGACTCGCGTGGCGGTGGCGCGCCTGTACGGCGAGCCGCTGTTCAAGCTGCCGCAGGACCTGTACATCCCGCCCGACGCGCTGGAGGTGTTCCTCGAAGCCTTCGAAGGCCCGCTCGACCTGCTGCTGTACCTGATCCGGCGCGCAGAACTTCAACATCCTCGACATCCCGCTGGCCGAGGTGACGCGGCAGTACCTGGAGTACGTCGACCAGATCCGCTCGCGCAACCTCGAGCTGGCCGCCGAGTACCTGCTGATGGCGGCGATGCTGATCGAGATCAAGTCGCGCATGCTGCTGCCGGCGCGCAAGACGCCAGGATGGCAAGGAAGCCGAAGATCCGCGCGCCGAACTCGTGCGCCGCCTGCTCGAGTACGAGCAGATCAAGCTGGCCGCCGCCAAGCTCGACGCGCTGCCGCTGCTCGGCCGCGACTTCCTGCGCGCGCAGGTGCTGATCGAGCAGGCCCTCAGCCGCGCTTCCCGCGCGGTGGTCGCGCCGACGACCTGCGCGAGGCCTGGCGCGACATCTGCCGCCGCGCCACGCTGAAGGCGCACCACCACATCACGCGCGAGCAGCTGTCGGTGCGCGAGCACATGAGCATCGTGCTGCGCCGCCTGCAGGGCCGCCGCTTCGTCGAGTTCCACGACCTGTTCGACCCGCGCGCGGCGTCGCCGGTGATGGTGGTCACCTTCATCGCGCTGCTCGAGCTGGCGCGCGAAAGCCTGCTCGAGGTGACGCAGGCCGAGGCGTTTGCGCCGATCTACGTGCGGCTGGCGTATCAGCCGAACTGAGGGTTGAATCCGCAACCGAAAGCGGTCAGTCGCTATCGACCTGAGCCGGACATCGGTTATGGCGAAGCTGCCGTTGGGCCTTGGCGGACACATTCGCCCACGAGTGACGGTCCTCCGCGAATGGAGGGCCGCCAGTCGTACTCGCTACGTCTTCAGTTGGTCTCGAATCGGGAGTTGGCGAATCCGCTTGCCGGTGGCCGCGAAGATCGCGTTGCAGATCGCCGGAGCAATCGGCGGTACCGCCGGTTCGCCCACGCCGCCGAGCGGGCGCGAGTAGTCCGACGGCATGATGTGCACGCGAATTTCCACAGGCGACGTGCTGATGCGCGCAAGATCAAACTCGTTCAGGTTGCCCTGTTCAACACGGCCATTCTTGAAGGAAATTTCGTTGAACATCGCCACGCCCATGCCCATCACGGCGGCACCCTCGACCTGCGACTCGATGCGTTCGGGATTGACGACCGCGCCGCAGTCGACCGCCACGTCGATGCGCGGCACCCTCACGTTGCCGGCGGCGTCAACCTCAACGTGTGCAACCGCAGCGACATACGTGACGAACGTGTAGGTCGCGGCCAAGCCGAGCCCACTGCCCTTCGGCATCGAACGGCCCCAGCCCGCCTCGCGCGCGGCCACTTCGATCACCTGTCGCAGGCGGCCCGTGTCCATCGGATAGCGCTCAGGATCCTCGCCGTGGTTCCAATCGTCGCCTTGCGTGCGGGTGTCGATCTTGCGCGGCGGCCCGATCAGGTCGAGCAGGTAGTCGCGGTGGTCCTTGCCGGCTGCGGCGGCCATCTCGGCGATGAATGACTGCGTCGCAAACGCGTGCGGCACGTTCGACACCGAACGGAACCAGCCGATGCGCGTATGCGCTGCCGCTTCCGGGTTCTCGATGCGGACGTTCGGTATGAGCGACGCAGCCTGCAGCAGTGTCATGCCCAGTTCGATGTTGAATTGATTCTTGGCGCCCTCGACAAACGTTGACAGGATCGTCGGTGCGACCGAGCGATGCAGCCATGCCACGCACTTGCCGTTTTCGTCCAGGCCCCCTTCGAGGCGCTCAACAGACACGGTGTGCAGGTAGTCGTGGCGCAAGTCGTCTTCGCGCGTCCAGACCACTTTGACCGGCTGGCCATCCATCGCTTTCGACACGACCGCGGCCTCGACGCAGAAGTCAGGTTTGGACTTGCGCCCAAAACCGCCGCCGAGCAGCGCGACATTCACCGTGACGTTGGACGGATCGAGACCCAAGCGCTTGGCCACCAGATCGCGTGCCGCCTGAGGCGATTGCACAGAGGACCACACTTCGCACTTGCCGCCGACGATGCGTGCGGCCGCCGCCGGCGGCTCCATGGTGGCGTGCGCAAGGTGAGGCAGGTAGTACTCGGCCTGCACCTTCTTGGCCGCCTTGGCCATACGCGGCGTCAAAATCGCCTTCCTTGCGCGCCACCTTTCCGGGCTGCGCGCGGCGGTTTCCATCGTGGCGCGATAGGCCTTGGACTCGTACGACGCGTTCGGGCCATCGTCCCAGACGATCTTCAGCGCCTCGCGCCCCTTGAGCGCCGCCCACGTGCTCTTCGCGACGACCGCCACTCCTCCAAGCGGATTGAAGTTTGCCGGTGGCGCGCTGGGTTCGATCTGCACGACCTTCAGCACGCCCGGCACCTTCATTGCGGCCGACGAGTCGAACGCTGACGACCTTGCCGAGGTACACGTCGGGGCGCGCGACGACCGCATACAGCATGCCGGGCAGTCGGACGTCCTGGCCGTAGACCGCTTTTCCGGTGACGATGTCGCGGCCGTCGACCAGCTTGATATTGCTCTTGCCGATGTAGCGGAACTGCGAGGGGTCTTTCAGCTTGACCTGGTCGCGCGATGGCACGGGCTGCTTGCCCGCGGCAGCGGCGAGTTGGCCGTAGCCGAGCTTGCGACCGCTCTTCGTGTGCACAACCTCGTGATTCTTCGCCTGGACTTCACTGACCGGCACTTTCCACTGCTCAGCGGCAGCGCTCTCGAGCATCATGCGCGCGGTCGCACCGCAAGTGCGCATGGGCATGAAGAAGTGCCGCGTGCTGCGCGAACCGTCGGTGTCCTGGTTGCCGTACTTCTTTTCGTCGCCCGTCGCCTGAACGACCTTGACGCGCGCCCAGTTGGCCTCGAGTTCGTCCGCGACAATCATCGGCATGCTGGTGCGCACACCCTGGCCCATCTCAGAACGGTGGCAGACGATGCTCACGGTGCCGTCCGCGGCCAATGAAACGAAGACGAGCGCGTTGTCGACCCAACCGTTGGGCATGCCGTCCGCGCCGTACTTCTTCGGCTCGGCGGCTTGTCCACCGGCATAGCCGGCCATCAGGATGAGTCCGCCCGCTGCGGAAGCCTTCTGCAAGAAGGTGCGCCGGCCGGCGCTGTCGAGCGTTTCGATCCGGAAGAAATCGGGACGTGCGTTCATGCTGCACCTCGCTTCGCGGCAACTTCCTTGATGGAGGCTCGAATCCGCGTGTAGCAACCACAGCGGCAGATGTTGCCGCTCATCGCCTGATCGATCTCGGTGTCGGTCGGATTCTTCTTCGACTTCAGCAGAGCGGCGGCCGACATGCATTGGCCAGCTTGGCAGTAGCCGCATTGCGGGACGTTGTTGTCGACCCACGCGTTCTGAACCAGACGGCCGATCCGGTCGGCAGCCAGGCCTTCGATGGTGACGACGTTCTTGCCGGCGACCACGGAGACGGGGGTCGTGCACGACCTCACCGCCTGGCCTCCGACGTGCACCGTGCATGTCCCGCACACAGCGATGCCGCAGCCAAATTTGGTTCCGATCAATCCGAACTCATCTCGCACAACCCACATCAGTGGGGTGTCCGGAGCCGAGCCGGACGTGACGCTCTTGCCATTGAGGACAAATCTTGTTGACATGCCTACCTCCAGTTTGCTGCGCGAAGCGCGAGCCGAAAAGACTTTTGAGCCCCTCGTCACTGCCTTCCATTGCCCTACTTTTCGCTTCGCGAGTCAACTGATAGTTTGCTGCGTCGACGCAGAACGCTTCGACATCACTAGGCTTCAACACAGCACCCATCCCAGCATCGACGCGCGAGCTTTGTCATCTGGCGGCGGACTGCACGGGCTTCGCATGGGGTCGACCAGGTTGTCGGGCTGCTTCTGGTCGTCTTGCGCCTTTACGGGCGCTGCCCACGCCGGTTGGGCAATCGCCCCGGATTGGATGATTCGCCATCGACGGATCAATCCGCTGGGCTGGCGGCGCCAGCCCTATACCGTTGTTGTCAAGGACGCTCCACGTGAAGAACGGGGTCCCCAGGCCACCGGCATCGAGCACGCGTACAAAACCTCGTTGTTACTCGCACGCACGGCGGCGGCACCTCTACGCCCACTCGGACAGAGCCTGGGGCTACTGGATCACCTCGTCCGCGCGCAACAGCATCGCCTGTGGGATCGTGAGCCCGAGTGCTTTCGCAGTCTTCAGGTTGATGATCGGTTCAACTGGTTGGCTGTTCGACCGGAAGATCCCAAGGCTTTGCGCCTCTCAAAATTTGGTCCACATACTTCGCCGCGTGGCGATAGTCGCGGCGAGGTCAATTCCGTAGCTGAGCAGCCCACCGGCGATAACGTGCTCGCGCCATCCGTACGCTACCGGCAGCAGTGTGGCCTGCATCAGTTCTTGCAGCCTCAAGCCGCGCGTTTTGGTAGGCGGCGTCCGCGACCACAACGACGGCCTGCGAGCGCTGCCGAACAATCTCTTCAATGGCGGTGCCAAACTCCGCCGGTGCGTTGCTTGCAGCGAGTCGCGCCAATGTCCGCAACTGGCCGAGACCCGACCTAACGGCCAACACTCTGGTGTCAGAGCGAATGCCAGGTCTGCGCTACCGCAACCCCAGCTTGAACGCGATCATCGCGCGCAGCTTGCCCGGCACCACCGGCTTGAGCAGCAGGTGGAAGTCGTGTTCGGCCGCCTCGCGCTCGTGGTTCGACAGCACGCTGCCGGTGACCACGATGGCCGGGATCGGGCGGTCGAGCATGCCGCGCAACGCGCGGATCGCTTCCACGCCGGTGCGGCCCGATTCGAGCCGGTAGTCGGCGATGATCAAGTCGGGCTGCAGCATCGTCGGCTCGGCAGCCTGTGCCCATTGCTGGCAGGCCTGCAAGCTGTCGAACGAGATCACGCTGGCGCCCCAGCTCTTGAGCAGCACCTCGAGCCCGCTTTGCACCGCCGGGTCGTCTTCGATCATCACCACCAGGCGGCGGTCGAGCGTGAGGCCCAGCGGTGCACTCGATCGGGCGGGCAGCGCGGGCACCGGCCGCGGACGGCCGACCGGCACCTCGAGCGTGAACACGGTGCCCTTGCCGGCGACCGAACGCAGGCCGAGCGGCGCGTTCATCAGCGACGACAAGCGGCGCACGATCGCCAGGCCGAGGCCGAGGCCCTTGCGCTGGTGCGGGTCGGGCGTGCTGGCGCTGTCGTGCACCTGCACGAACTCGTCGAACACGCGCTCGCGGTCGGCTTCCCGGATGCCGATGCCGGTGTCCCACACCTGCAGCAGCAGCCGATTGCCGCGCGTGCGCGCGCACACCAGCACGCCGCCGTCGGTGGTGTAGCGCAACGCGTTGGAGGTGAGGTTGCGCACGATGCGCTCCACCAGCACCGGGTCGGCGTAGGCATGGCGGTGGCCGCCGCGCACCGTGAGCACCAGGCCCTTCTCGAACGCGATCGGCTCGAAGTGCAGCCGGATCTTGCGGAACACCTCGTCGAGCTGGAAGTCGGTGGGCCGCGGCTCGACACCGCCGGTGTCGATCTTGGTGATGTCCATCAACTCGGAGAACAGGCCGTCGAGCGCATCGACCGACTGGTTGATGCTGTTGATGAGCTGCATGGTCTCGTCGTCGCGACTGCTCTTTTGCCGCAGCGCCTCGGCGAACAGGCCGAGCGCGTGCAGCGGCTGGCGCAGGTCGTGGCTGGCGGCGGCGAAGAACTGCGTTTTCGCGCGGTTGGCCAGCTCGGCTTCGTGGCGCGCCGCCTCGGCCAGCGCGGTCTCGGCGCGCAGCTGTTCGGCCAGCCGCTGCGCGCGCGCCTTCAGCTCCACCAGCTCGCCGAAGCTGTCGCGGTAGTTGCGGCCCAGGCGCACCGTCATCGCCAGGATCAGCACCGCGACCGCGGCCAGGCCGACCATGCCGGGCCCGCCGACCAGGATCACGCGCGCGATGGTCGGCACCAGGCTCAAGCCGATGTAGGCGAAGAAGATCGAGCGCTGCCAACCCAACAGCGGGGTCGAGCCGACACAGAACGCGTAGATCACCAGCACCATCGCCAGCTGGTGCAGCGGCTCGCCGTGGCCGTAGAACAGCCAGCCCGCGGAGCCCCACAGCGCGCCCGAGGCCAGCGTGCCGAGGTTCCAGGCGCGCAGCCAGTGCACGCTGGCCACATCGTCGGCCGGCGACGCGCGGCGGTACGACCACACGGTCCAGCCGCGCGCGGCCATCACGAGCGCGAACACGAACGCCCAGCCGCCGAGGATCCAGGGCGACACCGCGCCGCGGAACAGCGCGATGAAGGTCACCGCGGCCAGCACATAGCTGAGGTTGGTGGTGGCCGCGTAGGAAAACAGCGCATGCACGCGGTCGGCCAGCGCGCCGGGCGCGGTGAGCGCGGCGGCGATGCCCGGGCTCGGCGCGGCTTCGGGCGCGGCGGGTGCAGCGGCGGTGTGGTTCATCGTGCATGCGGCGCCGCGGTCGCGGCGCGCCGAAGGCTCAGCGTTGCGACGTGGTGCGCCACGCCGCCAGGCCGGGATTGGCCTGCGACATCTGGCTCACCGCCAGCACGGCCTGCGTGCGCGAGCTGACGCCGAGCGCGCGCAGCACCGCGGCCACGTGGTCTTTCACGGTCTCGACCGACAGCGACAGCTCGCGCGCGATCAGCTTGTTGGGCATGCCCTTGAGCAGCAGCGCCAGCACCTCGGCCTGGCGCGGCGTGAGGCCGAGCGACTCGAAGCTGCGCACCTTCTGCGCCGGCTCGGGCGCGGCCAGCGGCTCTTCGGGCACGCGGCGCATCACCGCCGGCACGGTGTCGCCGCCCGGTGGCGGCGCCGGCAGGCCGAGCATCATCGGCGGGATGTAGACGCCGCCCGACATCACCATGCGCAGCGCCTCGAACAGATCGCGGTTCGACGCGCGCTTGGGCACGAAGCCCATCGCGCCCATGTCGATGGCGCGGATCACGTCGACCTGGCGCTCGGTGGCCGACACCACCACCACCGGCAGCGCCGGGTACAACGTGCGCAGTTCGGCCAGCAGGTCGAAGCCGTCTTCTTCGCCGAGGCCGAGGTCGAGCAGCGCGAGGTCGAAGCCGGCGTCGCGCTTGAGCGCGGTGCGCGCCTCGTCGGCGCTGGCCACGCCGAACACGGTCACGTCGTCGCCCAGGCCCTGGATCACGGCCTGCAACGCGCTCAGGATCAGCGGATGGTCATCGACCAGCAGCACCTTCATGCCAGCGGCGCCCGGCCGCGCGAAGCCGCTGGCGCACCCCCTCGGGGGGCCGCGAACGCAAGTGAGCTTGGGGGCTTCATATACAACCTCGTGCTGCCATTGTGCACACGGTGCGCGGTCAGAGGTATCGGCGCGATACCGTCTCGGCCACGCACACCGGCTTGTCGCTGCCATCGCGCTCCATCGTCACCTCCATCACCAGCTGCGCACCGCCGTCGAGCGGCTCGTAGCTCAGCAGCTTCAAACGTGCGCGGATGCGGCTGCCCGACGGGCACCGGCGCCGGAAAGCGCACGCGGTTGAGCCCGTAGTTCACGCCCATGCGCACGTCGTCGACCTTCAGCGCCGACTCGGCAAGCTTGGGCAGCAGCGACAGCGTGAGGAAACCGTGCGCGACCGTGGTGCCGAACGGCCCCTTGGCGGCGCGCTCGCGATCGATGTGGATCCACTGATGGTCGCCGGTGGCATCGGCGAACTTGTCGATCATGGCCTGGTCGACCGTGAGCCACTCGCCGACGGCGAGCTGCTCGCCCACGCGCTGCTGTCAAACTCGCCAATGTGGGGATGTGGATCATCAGAGCCATTCCACCAGCGGTTTCCATTGCTCGAGGTCGCGTTCCACGCGGCTGGGCGTCACGTCCCACAGCGTGAGGCCGCGCGCGGCGATGTGCACGTAGTTCTGCGTGTCGCGCAGGTAGCCCAGCACCGGCGCCTTCAGCTTGGGCAGGAACTGGTGCAACTGGTCGTTGGAGATGGTGTTCTCCTTGACCCGCATGCCGACCATGCCGATCTTCACGTCGTCGCCGCGCTTGTGGTCACGCAGCTGGTTGACGAACGCATGCGTGGCCTGGATGTCGAACAGGCTGGGCTGCAGCGGGATCACGATGCGCTCGGCCACGCGCAGCACGGCATCGAGCAGCTTGCCGTGCAGTCCAGCCGGCGTGTCGAGCACCATGTGCGTCACGCCCTTGGGCGCCTTGAAGGTCGATTCACCGATCAGGTCCCAGCTCTGGATCTTGGGCGCGGCCTCGGGACGCAGCGCCAGCCAATGTCGCGACGACTGCTGGCGATCGACATCGCCCAGCATCACGCCATGGCCTTGGCGCGCGTACAGGCCAGCGATGTTGGTGGCCAGCGTGCTCTTGCCGACCCCGCCCTTGGGGTTGGCCACGACGATCACGGGCATGCGTCCTCCTCTTCGATGGGCCTTGCTTGCCGTGGCTGCGGGCGCATCGCAGCGCCAATGGTACTGGGCCGATGCACATCCGGCCGGCACCGGACAAACCACGGGCCATCGTGCACACTGCGGGCAATGCACGACATCCTGCTGCTGCTCGCCCACCCGGACCTGCAGCATTCGCGCGTGCATGCCGCGCTGCGCAAGCGGCTGCGCAGCCAGGGCACCGACCCCGGCACGCGCTGGCAGCTGCGCGACCTGTATGCGCTGTATCCCGATTTCGAGATCGACGTCGCCGCCGAACAGGCGGCGCTGTTGCAGGCCCGGCTGGTGGTGTGGCTGCATCCGATGCATTGGTACGGCATGCCGCCGCTGCTCAAGCTGTGGCTCGACGAGGTGTTCACTTACGGCTGGGCCTATGGTCCCGGCGGCACGCAGCTCGACCGGCAAGGACCTGTGGCTGGTGGTCTCCACCGGCGGCACCGAGCAGTCGTATCGGCTCGACGGCCACAACCGCTTCTTCGTCGACGCGTTCTGGCCGCCTTACGAACAGACCGCGCAACTGGCCGGCATGCGCTTCCTGCCGCCGATGGTGCTGCATGGCGCTCACCGGGTCGAGCGACGCCGAGATCGCCGAGCACGTGGAGCGACTGGTGGACTACCTGCACCGTTGGCCCGACTGGCCGGAGATCGCCGACCTGATGCCTTGCATCCAAGGCGAGGCACCCGCGGGCGAACGCCCGCTCCCGGTGGATGAGACCGAAGTGCCGACGCCACCGGGCGCGGCGATGCGGCCGACAGCGTGGCGCGACCGTCCACGCACGCCGCAGGCTGACCGGAGCGACACGCCGATGTCGAACTGGCTGCTGTCGAGCCTGGTGTACCTCGCCGCCGCGGTGATCGCGGTGCCGCTGGCGCGCTTGCTCGGCCTGGGCTCGATCATCGGCTATCTCGGCCGCCGGCATCGTGATCGGCCCGTGGGGCCTGAAGTTGGTCACCGATGCGCAGCACATCCTGCACTTCGCCGAGTTCGGCGTCGTGCTGATGCTGTTCCTGGTCGGCCTGGAGTTGCATCCGCGACGCTTGTGGGCGATGCGCCGGCCGATCTTCGGCTGGGGCAGCGTGCAGTTGTTCGGCTCGGCCGCGCTGATGACCGCGTGGCCGTGGTGCTCGGCGCGACGTGGCGTGTCGCGTTGGTGGCCGCGCTGGCGCTGGCCGATTCGTCCACCGCCATCGGCCTGGGCGTGTGCTGGCCGAGCGCAACCTGCTGCACCACCACCGCCGGGCAGAGCATGCTCAGCGTGATGCTGCTGCAAGACATGGCGGTGATCCCGATCCTGGCCTTCATGCCACTGTTGGCCGCGGGTGGCCTGCATGCGCGGCGGCAACACGCTGGCTCGGCGCGGCCAAGGCGCTCGGCGTGATCGTGGCCATCGTGCTCGGGGGTCGCCTGTTGCTGCGGCCCGCGCTGCGTTGGATCGCGCGCAGCGACACGCCGGAGATCTTCACCGCCGCCGCGCTGCTGCTGGTGGTGGCGACCGCAGCGTTGATGCACAGCGTGGGCCTGTCGATGGCGCTCGGTGCCTTCCTCGCCGGCGTGCTGCTCGCCGAGAGCGAATACCGGCGCGAACTCGAGACCGACATCGAGCCGTTCAAGGGCTTGCTGCTCGGGCTGTTCTTCATCGCCGTCGGCATGAGCGTCGACTTCGCCGTCGTGATGCGCGCAGCCCCTGCTGATTGCCGGCATCGTGATCGGCTTTCTGCTGCTGAAGCCGCCGTGCTGTGGGCGATGGCGCGGCTGATGCCGATCCCGCGCGCCGAGCGCCCGGTGTTCATCATGCTGCTGGCGCAAGGGGGCGAGTTCGGCTTCGTGGTCGTGCAGACAGCCACCGGCGCCGGCACGATGGAGGCGGCCCATGGCTCGCTGCTGGTGGCCGCGGTCACGGTGTCGATGCTGGTGTCGCCGCTGCTGCTGGCCGCGGTTGACCGCTGGTGCTGCCGCGCCTGGCGCGCACCGGGTCGGAGCTCGATGCCGGAGATCGACGAACCGCAGGACGCACCGGTCATCATCGCGGGATTCGGCCGCTACGGTCAGATCGTGTCACGCCTGCTGTTTCGCCAACGGCATCCGAGCCACCGTGCTCGACCACGACGCCGAACAGGTCGAAGGCGCACGGCGCTTCGGCTGGCAGGTGTACTACGGTGATGCGACACGGCTCGACCTGCTGCGCGTGGCCGGCGCCGGCGCGGCCAAGATGCTTGGTGGTGGCGATCGACGACATGGAGCAGAACCTCAAGCTCGTGGACCTGGCGCGCGAGCACTTCCCCAATCTGACGATCGTGGCGCGCTCGCGCAACGCGCGCCACTGGACTCAGCTGTACCAACGCGGCGTGCGCCTGATCGAACGCGAGACGCTCGACGCCGCGCTGATGAGCGGGCGCAGCGTGCTCGAGCAGCTGGGCATGGAGCCGCACCGCGCGCGCACGCTGGCGCAGCGCTTCCGCCGCCACAGTGTCGAGCAGTTGGTGGAGATGGCGCCGCACGCCGGCGACGAGACGCGGCTGATCGCGATCAGCAAGGACGGCCGCCAGCAGTTCGAACAGCTGCTGGCGCAGGAGCGCGAACTGGCGCAGCGCACGCGTGCGCGCGTGCACGACGCGCCGCCCGACGACGAACGCGTCTGCGCTGACGCGCGCGTCAGCTCAGGCCATCCCACGTGAGCTTGATGCCGGTGACGAGCAAGCCGGCGGACACCAGCCGATAGAACCACACGGGCGGCAGCCGGCGCAGCAGCTTCAGGCCGAGCCACACGCCGAGCACGGCGAACGGCGCCAGCACCAGCGCGCTCAGCATGTTGGTGGCGTCGATCAGGCCGAGCCACGCGTAGGGCAGCCACTTCGACGCGTTGAGCACGGTGAAGAACACGGTCGTCGTGGCCGCGAACACCGCCGGCGCGAGCCGCATCGGCACCAGCGCGATCGCGATCGGCGGCCCGCCGGCATGCGACACGAAGCTGGTGATGCCCGACACCAGCGCCGGCCAGCGCGGTGAACCACTTCGGCACCGCACGCGGCTCGGCACTGGCCTTGGACCATGTGCGTTGCGCGAGGAACAGCAGCGTCATCACGCCGAGCACCGCGGACACCGTCTTCGGCGACAGCACGCCGAACAGCAGGTAGCCCACCACGATGCCCGCCAGGCCCGCCGGCAGCAGAACGCGCAGCAATCCGCGATCGCGTTCCTTGATCAGCGCGGCCAGGCCGAACAGGTCGCCCACCGTGAGCAGCGGCAGCACGATCGCCGCCGCCTGCGGCACCGGCATCACCAGCGCGATCAGCGGCACCGCCAGGATGCCGAAGCCGCCGGCCACGCCGCTCTTGCCGATGCCGGTGAGCACGGCCGCGGGAATCGCAACGGCATAAAACGCGGGATCGGTGATCAGCGGCAAGACCGGTCGCGCGATGTCGGTGGCACAAAGCCCCGACGCGCATGCGCGTGCGAGTGGTGAGGCGACAATTGTCCCGTGTTCCAGCCTTCCCAGCACGACGTGCGGCGATTCCTTTGCGACGCGTGGCGCAAGCGCCGCGACGCCGCGCAGATGACGCCGATCGAAACCCTCGCCTCGTTGTGGATCGCCGAGCATCCCGAATACGACACCGAGTTGGCCGACGAGCAGGTCGCGCTGGCTGCCGACTACCAGGTCGAGGGCGGGCGCGCCAACCCGTTCCTGCACCTGTCGATGCACCTGACGATCAGCGAACAGTGTTCGATCGACCAGCCGCGCGGCATCCGCGCCGCCGTGGAGGCGCTGGCCGCCAAGCTCGACTCGCTGCACGAGGCGCACCACCAGGCGATGGAGTGCCTCGGCGAGATGATCTGGACCTCGCAGCGCAGCGGCAAGCCACCCGACGGCGAGGCCTACCTGGAGTGCGTGCGCAAGCGCGCGTCCTAGAGAGCCCTACTGGCTCCCGATGCCGAACCACTCCACGGTGACGTAGTTGTCGGCGCGGTGCACCGCTGTGACCGGCTGCCGTGCCGACCACGGGATCACCTGGCGGTGCAGCGGGATCGTGTGCACCTGCTCCTTCCACTCGGCGAGCGCGGCCTTGATCAGCGCCTCGCGTTTCTTCGGATCGGCCTCGGTGCTCGACTGCGCGGCGATGGCGTCGAACTTGTCGTTGCGCGAGCGGCCGTAGTTGTAGAAGCCCACGCCTTTTTCGCCGGAGTTGCGCATCACCGGCGTCAGCGTGGTCTCGGCATCGGTCACCGCGCCGCCCCAACCGAGCATGTACATCGAGGTGTCGTACTTCTCCAGCTTGGGGAAGTAGGTGGTGCGCGGCATCGCGTTGACGCGCACCTTCACCTTGATCTGCGACCACATCGCGGCCAGCGCGATGCAGATCTCCTCGTCGTTGACGTAGCGGTTGTTCGGGCAATCGAGCGTGACCTCGAAGCCGTCGGCGTACCCGGCATCGGCCATCAGCTTGCGCGACGCGTTGAGGTCGAACGGGAATCGGCCCTCGAGCGCCGGGTCGTTGAACGACGCCAGCGGCGAGGGCGTCATGCCGCCGGTGGGCACGCTCTGGTTGTTCATCAACTTGGTCTTCATCGTTTCGATGTCGATCGCCTGGTACAGCGCCTTGCGCACGCGCTGGTCCTTGAACGGGTTCTTGCCCTTGACGCTGCTGTACAGCAGCTCGTCGCGGTGCTGGTCCATGCCGATGAACACCACGCGGTTCTCCGGGCCCGTCGATCACCTTCACGCCGGCGGTGTTGCGCAGCCGAGGCACGTCGCGCGGCGCCGGATCGAGCACGAAGTCGAGCTCGCCCGACACCAATGCCGCAAGGCGGGTGGCGTCGTTGGAGATCGGCGTGAACACTTCCTCCTGCACGTTGCCGTCGTGCTTGGTCCACCAGCCGGTGTAGCGCTTGTGCGTGGTCTTGATGCCCGGCTGTCGCGTGGCCAGCATGTAGGGCCCGGTGCCGTTGGCGTTGAACGAGGCGTAGCTCTCCTCCTTGTTCTTGAAGTCGAGCGGCTTCAGCACCTTGTGCTTCTCGCTCCACGACTTGCTCATGATGAACACGGCGTCGAGATGCTGCAGAAAGATCGGGTTCGGCGCGGCGAGCTGGAACTCCACCGTCATGTCGTCCACCTTCTTCGGCGTGCCGAGCGCGCTGGCGTAGTTGGCGATCTGCGAGGTCGGTTCGCGCGCGCGCATCACCGAGAACACCACGTCGTCGGCGGTGAAGGGCGAGCCGTCGTGGAACTTCACGTTGGGCCGCAGCTTGAAGCGCCAGTTGGTCGGCGAGGTCTGCTGCCACTCGGTGGCCAGGCTGGGCACGATGTTCAGGTTCTTGTCGCGGCGGATCAGCCGCTCGTAGACCATCTGGTTGATCGAGTTGGTGAGACCCTCGTTCTGCGACACCGGGTCCATCGTCTGCGCGTCGCCCTGGCTGGCCCAGCGCATGGTCTGGGCCTGCAGGGTTGCGGTGGTGCCGGCGCCCAGCAGCGCCACGGCCAAGATCAGCGGTTTCATGGGCATCATTCCTCGAGGCGATGGGCCACAGTGTGGCCCACCGGCGCCGCCCCGGTGCGCCCGGTTCAACCCTAATCCGGCCGCCGCGCGGCGGCCACGCTCACTGGGCCTTGATGCCTGCCGCCTTCACGACCTTGGCGGCGTCGTCCATCTCGGCGCGCATGAAGCGATCGAACTCGGCCGGGTTCATCGACATCGGCTCGGCGCCGAGCGCCGCCATGCGCGCCTGCACGTCGGCCTCGCCGAGCACCCGGTTCACGCTGCGGTTGATCTTGTCGATCACGTCGGTCGGCGTGCCGGCCGGCGCGAACACACCGACCCAGAGGTTGTAGTCGAAGCCGGGCAGGCCCGACTCGGCCACCGTCGGCACGTTGGGCAGCAGGCTCGAACGTTTGGCCGAGCTGACCGCGAGCGCCACCAGCTTGCCGTCGCGCACCTGCGGCAGCGCGGCCGAGATCGGCGAGAAGAAGTACGCCACGCGACCGGCGATGGTGTCGGTCATCGCTTCGGGCGTGCCCTTGTACGGCACGTGGATCACGTCGATGCCGGCCGCGAGCTTGAACTTCTCGGCGTTGAAGTGGGTGCCGCTGCCGATGCCGGCCGAGCCGAAGTTCACCGCACCGGGGCGCTTCTTCGCATCGGCGATCAAGTCGGCCACGGTCTTGTAGCCGCTGGCGGGCGACGGTCACCAACACGTTGGGCTGGCCGGCGAGCGGCACCACCTGCACGAAATCCTTCAGCGTGTCGTACGGCAGCGTGGGATAGATGAACGCATTGGCCGCGTGCCCCGACGAATGCACCATCAGCGTCGTGCCGTCGGGCGCCGACTTGGCGACCGCGCCGGCCGCGATCGTGCCGCCGGCACCGGGCCGGTTCTCGATCAGCACCGACTGGTTCCACATCTCGTTGAGCTTCTGCCCCACGGTGCGCGCCAGGATGTCGGTGGCGCTGCCGGCGGTGAAGGGCACGACGATCTTCACCGGCTTGGTGGGGAAGTCCTGCGCCTGCGCGAGTGGCAGCAGCAGTGCGAATGCTGTGCTTGACAGCCAGCGTCGTGCTTTCATGTTGATGTCTCCTGCGTCGAATTGAGCGAGGCAAAGCCGCAGCCGGGTATACGCCGGCGCTCGTGTACGGCGTCCTCCGCTTCGCTCCGGATCCCTTCCGGTCCTCGATCGCATGGCCCGCGTCGAAACTCGCTCCGCTCACTGCGTTCGCTGTGCTCGGACAATCGACGCGAGTCAGATGTTGAGGCGCGCGCTGCGCGCGCGCAGCCATGCGCTCTGCGGTCCTCAGCGCCGCACAATGTCGCTGCCGACGCACACCCGACCACGGCTTTGCCAGCGGCACCGAGGTGCTTGTCGAGGCGCACCAGGAGCGTCTCGCGGGCCCGGGGGCGGTACCCCGTTGGGGCGAATCTGGGCCGGCGAGGAGCGCAGTGGAGAGAGGGGAAGTCCGTCGCCGCAGGCGACGGACCGGCGAGAAGCCATGAAGCAATGGCGCGTCCAGCGCCGCTGCGAGCGGCATCGCAGCCGCCCTCTCGGAGCGAGCACCGCAGCGAACCCCGCGCGCAGCGCGGGGCGGCACAGTCTGAGCCCCGGCGGGGTACCGCCCCCGGGCCTGGCTCGGTCATCGCATGCAGCGTCATTCACGCACCGTCATTCATGCACCGCCAGACAACCCATCGTCAACCCGCGCGTTCTCGCTCGCCAGCTCCAGCCCCGAAGCCCGCGCCTGCTGCACGATCAGCTTGGCGAAGTCCTCGTCGTCGAGGCCGTTGCCGATCAGGCTCTGCACCAGGTCGCGCGTGATCGAGGCCAGCGGCATCGGCACCTCGAACGTGCGCGCGGCATCGAGGCCGAGGTCCAGGTCCTTGCGCAGCAGCTGCGGCGTGAAGGTGACCGTGGAAGTCCAGGTTGACCAGCGCCGGCGTCTTGTAGCGCGAGAAGGTCGAGCCCATCACGCTCTGGTTGATGAAGTCGAGGAACGCGTGCGCGCGGCACGCCGGCCTTCTGCGCCAGCACCGTGATCTCGGCCAGCGACTGGATCACCACGCCGAGGAACACGTTGTGGCAGATCTTGACGATGCGCGCCAGCTCACCGTCGCCGACATAACTGGCCGACCGGCCCATCAGCTTGAGCGCCGGCAGCGCGGCATCGAACGCCGCCTTGGGCCCCGAGCAGACGAACGACAGCCGCCCCGCCTTGATGACCTTGGCGTTGCCCGACACCGGCGCGGCCAGCATCTGCACGCCGCGCCGACTCAACGACGCGCGCAACTCGGCCGAGCCCTCGAGCGAGATCGACGAGCACTCGATCACCATCTTCGGCGCGCGATCCCCCGACAGCAGGCCGCGCGGCCCGTCGATCACCTCGCGCACGTCGTCCCAGGTGGACACCATCACGAACACGATGTCGCAGGCGGCGAGCTCGTTCAGGTCGAGCGCGAGCTTGGCACCGACGAGCGCCAGCGGCTCCGCCTTGGCCCGCGTGCGGTTCCACACCGTGAGGTCGGCGCCGGACTTGGCCAGGCGCTCGGCCATCGCATAGCCCATGCGCCCGATGCCGATCCAGCCGAGCTTGTGCGGTCTGGCGTTCATCGTGCCACCGGATACGGGTTGGCGATCGGCAACTCCTGCGCCGGGTACAACGAGATCACCTTGGGTCCGCTCGGCGTGAGGATCACTTCTTCTTCGATGCGCGCGGCCGACACGCCGTCGCTGGCCGGGCAGTAGGTTTCGACCGCGAACACCATGCCGGTCTTGAGTTCGATCGGCTCCTCCAGCGAATTCAGCCGCGAGATCAGCGGCCGCTCGTGCAGGCCCAGGCCGAGCCCGTGGCAGAAGTTGAGGCCGAAGGCATCCATCTCCGAGCCGAAGCCGATGTCCTGCGCAGTCGGGAACGACGCCGCCACCGTTTCCGACGACACGCCCGGCTTCAGCAGCGCGATCGCGCCGTCCATCCAGTCGCGCGCGCGCTTGTACGCATCGAGCTGCGGCTGCGTGGCGCGGCCGACGCTGAAGGTGCGGTAGTAGCAGGTGCGGTAGCCGATGTACGAATGGATGATGTCGAAGAACGCCTGGTCGCCCGGGCGGATCAGCCGGTCGGTGAAGTTGTGCGGGTGCGGGCTGCAGCGCTCGCCCGAGATCGCGTTGATCGCCTCGACGCAATCGGAGCCCATCTGGTACAGCCGCATGGTGGCGAGCGCGACGATGTCGCTCTCTTTCACGCCCGGCTTCAGCGCTTCGGCGATGTCCTGGTACACGCCGTCGACCATGGCGGCGGCCATGTTGAGCAGCGTCAGCTCGTCGATGCTCTTGATCTCGCGTGCCAACAGCATGGTCTGCTGCGCATCGCGCACCTCGATGCCGAGCTTTTGCAGCTCCAGCATCATCGGCACCTCGACGATGTCGACGCCCAGCGGCATATCCCCAACGCCCTCCTCCTCCAGCAGCGCCTTGATCTCGCGCGCTGCTTGTCTGAACAGCTTGCCGTCGCCGCCGACGGCGCCGCGCATGCCGAGCAGGCCGGCGCGGCAGTGGTCCTTGCACAGCCACGGCGTGTAGAGCTTGTGGTGCTTGGCCGCCGAACCGAAGTCCCAGATGTACGGGTCGCCGTTGCCGGTGAGCAGCGAATAGCGCGTGAGCTTGTCGCGCGCCCATTCGCCGATCACCGTGCTGGTGGTGTAGCGGATGTTGTGCTGGTCGAAGCACAGCAGCGCGCCCAGTCCCGAGCGCGACAGCGCATCGCGCGTGCGCGCCAGCCGGTAGTCGTGCAGGCGGCGGAAGTTGACGCGCTCCTCGAAGTCCACCTGCATGTGGCCCGGCGACTGCAGCGGCCGGTCCCAGCCGTGGTGCGGGTCGATGTCGTCGGGGCGGACGATGATCGGTTCGCGCTTTTTCCTGCTGGCCATGGTTCGATGTTGCGAGCGCAAACGTTTGCGCGTTTGAGGACCATTGTCGAAGGAGGCGTGCAACGATGGCGGTTCGGATATACCCTTAGCACATTCACGTCCGACGCGCGCCCACCGCGCAGCAACCGTTTGCAGAAGAAGCCACTCACTCGCGAACCCTCGGGCACCGCACCGAACGCGGCCGCCGTCACGATCCGCGACGTGGCGCGTGCCGCCGGCGTGCACGTGTCCACCGTGTCGCGCGCGCTCGACCGGCGCCGTCCGGGTGGCGTGAGCGCCGAGGTGGTGGCGGCCATCGAAGCCACCGCGCGCAAGCTCGGCTACCGGCCGAATCGCGCCGCGTCGGCGTTGCGCACCGGGCGCACGCACACCATCGGCGTGCTGGTGCCCGACATCACCAACGCGGTGTTCCCGCCAATCCTGCAAGGCATCGAAGCCCATGCCGCCGCGCGCGGCAGCTTCGTGCTGGTGGCCAACGTGGCGGGCAGCGCGCTGGCGCGGCCGGTGCGTCGAGCGCATGCTGGCGCAGCAGGTCGACGGCGTGGTGCTGGCCATCGCGTCGCGCGACGACCCGCTCATCGACTTCATCGTCGGTTCCGGCCTCAATGCGGTGATGGTCAACCGCGCCGACGATTCGGGCCGCGTGCCATCGGTGGTCAGCGACGACCGGCTGGCGATGAAACTGGTGGTCGATCATCTGCTGCACACCGGCTGCCGGCGCATCGCCCACCTGGCCGGCCCGCAGAACCTGCCCACCGGCGCCGGGCGGCGCGCCGGCTTCGAGCAGGCGATGCGCGACCACGACGCCCGCATCGCATCGATCGTCGTCTGCGAGGCCTACAGCCGCGAGGCCGGCCGCGCGGCGATGGCGCGCCTGTTGGCGGCGAAACAGCCGCTGCCCGACGCGGTGGCCTGCTGCAACGACCTGGTGGCGCTCGGCGCCTACGACGCGCTGGCTGCCGCCGGCCTGCGCATCCCGCACGACGTGGCGGTGACCGGCCACAACGACATGCAGCTGGTCGACCTGGTCAACCCGCCGCTGACGACGATCCGGCCGCCGCACCGCGAGCTCGGCTGGCGCGCCGCGCAAATGCTGTTCGAGCGGCTCGACGGCCAGCAGCTGTCGCCGGCCACCGTGGTGCTGCGCCCCGAGCTGGTGGTGCGCGCGCTCGACGCGGCCGCGCCCGTGAGGCGGGCGCGGTCAAGGCGCCGGCACGTAGCCCTCTTCGGCCAGCGCGCGCTCGAACGCCTCGCTCGGCTGCAACGAGTCGATGCGCACGCGCTGCGCCGGCAGGTCGATCTCGACCTTGGCGTTGGCGTCGACCGCCTGCACGGTCTTGGTCACGGTGCGCACGCAGTGGCCGCAGGTCATGGTGGGAAGCTTGAGTTCGATCATGGTCGTGTGGTGCCTCTGATTCGCCGTGGCATCAGCCGCCACTGCTAGACCTTGCCACGCGTGGCAAGGTCAAGTCACCATGGCATTCTCACGCACGTCGCTGCCGCGCATGACCTTCGCCATCGTGGCAACGTTGAAGCCTCCGGCCCATGGCTGCGCAACCGCCACCATCGCCGCCGACGTGCCGCGCTGGCCCCGCTGTGCGCGCGCCGCTAGCGGTCCTCGGCGCGTGCAGGGCATGACCTGCGCGTCGTGCGTGAACCGGGTCGAACGCGCGCTGGCGCGCGTGCCCGGCGTGGTGTCGGCCAGCGTCAATCTCGCGACCGAGCGCGCCGACGTCGTGCGCCGGCCGGGCGAGGCGCCGCCGCCGAACTGCTGCCGGCGCTCGAACAAGCGCCGGCTACAGCGGGCGCGACCTGTCGGCCGGCGATGCGGCGCCGAGCGCACCGCGCGCCGGCGATCGGCGACGGCGCGCGCGTGCTCGTGGCCGCGCTGTTGTCGGTGCCGCTGGTGCTGCCGATGCTGGGCGAGATGTTCGGCCGCCATTGGATGCTGGGCGGCTGGTGGCAACTCGCGCTCGCCACGCCGGTGCAGTTCTGGCTCGGCGCGCGTTTCTACGTGGCCGGCTTCAAGGCGTTGCGCGCGCGCAGCGGCAACATGGATCTGCTGGTCGCGCTCGGCACCAGCGCCGCCTACGGCCTGAGCCTGGCGCTGCTGCTCGGCGCGACGCCGGGCGCGATGACGCCGCTGTACTTCGAATCGGCCGCGGTGGTGATCACGCTGGTGCTGTTCGGCAAGTGGCTCGAGGCGCGCGCCAAGCGCCAGACCACCGCGGCGATCCGCGCGCTGCAGGCGCTGCGGCCGGACCGCGCGCGTGTGCTGCGCGATGGCACCGAAGTGGACGTGCAGACCGCGCAGCTGCGCGTTGGGGACATCTTGATCGTGCGCCCGGGTGAACGGGTCGCGGCCGACGGTGAGATCGTGGCCGGCGCGAGCCACGTCGACGAATCGCTGCTCACCGGCGAAAGCCTGCCGGTGGCCAAACAAATCGGCGATCGCGTGACCGGCGGTGCGGTCAATGCCGAAGGCCTGCTGCGCGTGCGCGCCACCGCACTCGGCGCCGAATCGACGCTGGCGCGCATCGTGCGCTTGGTGGAGTCGGCGCAGGCGCAGAAGGCGCCGATCCAGCACCTGGTCGATCGCGTGAGCGCCGTGTTCGTGCCGGTCGTGCTCGCCATCGCCGCGCTCACGTGGCTCGGTTGGGGCGTGTTCACCGGTGCGTGGAGCGATGGGCTGATCCATGCGGTGTCGGTGCTGGTGATCGCCTGCCCGTGCGCGCTCGGGCTGGCGACCCCAGCCGCGATGCTGGTGGGCACCGGTGCGGCGGCGCGCCACGGCATCCTGATCAAGGACGCCCAGGCTCTGGAGCTCGCGCACGCCGTGCGCACGGTCGCATTCGACAAGACGGGCACGTTGACCGAAGGGCGACCGCTTCTCGTCGAATTGGCGCCGGCCGACGGCGTGTCGCGCGATGCGGTGCTCGCGCAAGCGGCGGCGCTGCAATCCGGCAGCGAGCATCCGCTGGCGCGGGCCGTGCTGCGGGCGTTGCCGACCGGCGCGTCACCGCCCGCTGGGCTCGACGTGCAGGCCGTGGCTGGGCGCGGCGTCGCCGGCGTGGTCGACGGACGATCGCTGCGTTTGGGCAGCGCACGTTGGATGCGGGAACTCGGTGCGGATACGGGGCCGTGGCAGGCTCGGGCGCAGGCCATGCAGCAGCAGGGTCGCACGGTGTCGTGGCTGGCCGAGATCGACACGCATGGCGGCGCACACGTGCGTGCCATGCTGGTGTTCGGCGATGCGCTCAAGCCGCATGCCAAGGCGGCGATCGCGCAACTGCAGCGCATGGGCGTGAAGACGTTGCTGATCAGCGGCGACAACGCAGGCGCCGCGCGCGCGGTGGGCGCCATGCTTGGCATCGACGACGTGCGCGCCGAGGTGCTGCCGGCCGACAAGGCGCAGGTGGTCGCCGCACTGCGCGGCAACGGCCGAGCCGGCGCCGTGGCAATGGTCGGCGACGGCATCAACGACGCGCCGGCGCTGGCTGCCGCCGACGTCGGCATCGCGATGGGCGGCGTCGACGACGCCGGCCGCACGCTCGGCACCGATGCGGCGATGCACGCCGCCGGCGTGACGCTGCTGCGTGGCGATCCGCTGCTGGTGCCGCAGACCATCGAGCTGTCGCGCCGAACTGCGCGCAAGATCCGACAGAACCTGTTCTGGGCTTTTGCCTACAACGCGGTCGGCATCCCGCTGGCCGCATTCGGGCTGCTGAGCCCGATGCTGGCCGGCGCGGCGATGGCGCTGTCCAGCGTGAGCGTGGCGAGCAATGCGCTGCTGCTCAAACGCTGGCGGCCGCAGGCCGAGCGCGCGCACACGGAGATCGCACGATGAACATCGGACAAGCTGCGGCCGCGTCGACGGTGTCGGCCAAGATGATCCGCCACTACGAAGCGCTCGGCCTGCTGCCGAAGGTGCCCCGCACCGAGTCGGGCTACCGGCAGTACGACGAGGCCTCGGTGCACACGCTGCGCTTCATCCGGCGCGCGCGCGACCTGGGATTCGCGATCAAGGAGATATCCGCGCTGCTTGGGCTGTGGCGCAACCGGCGCCGCGCGAGTGCCGACGTCAAGCGCATCGCGATGGCACACGCCGACGACCTGCAGCGCCGCATCGACGAGATGCAGGCGATGCAGCGCACGCTGCAGCATCTGGCGCATTGCTGCCATGGCGACGAACGCCCGCAGTGCCCGATCCTGGACGATCTCGCGCGCGGCTGAACGTGGCGGTTCAGCGCGGCGTGGCCTGTGCGCCGGCCCACAGCTCGTCGAGTTGCGGGAAGTTCCACTGCCCCGGCGGCTCGCGGTCGATGATGCGATCGCTGCAGCCGGTGGCCGACAGGTCGATTGCGAACGGCGCGATCGGCATCTGGTTGCGCAACGGTAGAAGGCCTTCACCACGGGCGACACCAACGCGCCGGCGTTCTGCTCGACCACCACCGCCAGCCGCTGAGATTGCAGCCGCACCAGCGAACCGGTGGGCTAGATGCCGAGGCTGCGCCCAAACAAAATGGCCGCTCGAAGCGGCCACTTTTCTCGCTGTGCAGTACAGGTCAGTGCGTCGCGCTGTGGAACCGCGACTGCGGCACGGTCCTCAGTTCGCCCGGCAGGCCAGAGAGGTACTCCGCCAGCTGCTTCAGCTCGGCGTTGCTGAAGGTGGGCTTTTTCTTGCCGTCGGCTTCCTGCATCACCATGCCGCGCATCACCGCACTGGTGCGGCCCATGCGCGGATTGTTGTCGGTCATGTAGGCCTTGAGCGACACCAGCAGGTAGTCGGCGTACTGGCCGGCCAGTCGAGGGTTGGCGGGATCGACGGTGTTGTTGAAGTTCTTGCCATGGCAGGCGACGCACGCGGCGACCTTGTCCTTCAGCGGCGCCGGCGCGGCCTCGGGCGACTCGGGCACGGCGGATGCGCCGGCCTCCTTGCCGAGGTTTTCGTAATACGCCGCGACATCGGCCATGTCTTGGTCCGACATCGAGGCCGCGATGCCGCGCATCGACGGATGCTTGCGGTCGCCGGACCGGTAGCCGTTGAGCGCAGCGACGATGTACTTGGCGTTCTGCCCTGCGATCTTCGGCACCTTGTAGACCACCGGGAAGCTCGACTGGTAACCCGGCAAGCCGTGGCACCCGATGCACATGGCGATCTTCTTGGTACCGGCCCCGACATCGCCCTTGACCTCTTGGGCCATCGACGAGAGCGGCGCAACGATCAAGGCCATGCACAGCAGCAACGTATTTTTCATGGACGACGAGGCGACGTGGAGAAGAAGACAGGACTGAAAAGACGCGCCGCGCAGTGGAGTCGGATTGCCGGCGCACACGGCGGGCGATTATAGGGTCGCCCTTATACTGACCCGACCCCCCTTCGCCGCGCGCCCATGAAATTCAACGGCTCCGACAACTACGTCGCCACGCAAGACCTGATGCTGGCGGTGAACGCGGCAATCACCTTGAAGCGCCCTCTGCTGGTGAAGGGCGAACCGGGCACCGGCAAGACGATGCTGGCTGAAGAAGTGGCCAATGCGATCGGCATGCCGCTGCTGCAGTGGCACATCAAAAGCACCACCAAGGCGCAGCAGGGCCTGTACGAATACGACGCGGTGAGCCGGCTGCGCGACAGCCAGTTGGCCGACGTGTCGGGTTCGGAGAAGGTCAAGGACATCCGCAACTACATCGTGCGCGGCACGCTGTGGCAGGCCTTCACCGCCGAGCAGCCGGTGGCGCTGCTGATCGACGAGATCGACAAGGCCGACATCGAGTTCCCCAACGACCTGCTGCGCGAACTCGATCGCATGGAGTTCTATGTTTACGAGACGCGCGAGCTGATCAAGGCCCGACACCGGCCGGTGGTGTTCATCACGTCGAACAACGAGAAGGAGCTGCCCGACGCGTTCCTGCGCCGCTGCTTCTTCCACTACATCAAGTTCCCCGACGCCGACACGATGAAGCGCATCGTCGACGTGCACTTCCCGTCGCTGAAGAAGGAGCTGCTCGGCGCCGCGCTGAAGACCTTCTATGACGTGCGCAGCCTGCCGGGGCTGAAGAAGAAGCCCTCGACCTCCGAGCTGCTCGACTGGCTGAAGCTGCTGGTGGCCGAAGACATCCCCCTGGAGGCGCTGCACAGCAAGGACGAGAAGGTCTCGGTGCCGCCGCTGGTGGGCGCGCTGCTGAAGAACGAACAGGACGTGACGCTGTTCGAGAAGCTCGTGTTCATGCAGCGGCACAATCGCTGAGCGCCGTGCGGCCGCTCCGATGGCGCTCGTCCCCCTCGGGCGAGCGCCGGCGCATACCCGGCCGCGGCTTTGCTCGCTCATCGCTGGCAACCGGGCACAACGAACAGAAGCATCCAACATGACCTGGCCCGAACCCGTCACGCTGCGCGGCGAACACGTCCGCGTCGAACCGCTCTCCCCTGCGCACGAACCTGGCCTGATCGACGCCGTGAAAGACGGCGAGCTGTGGCGGCTCTGGTACACGTTCGTGCCCAAGCCCGAACGCATGGCGGCCGAGATCGCGCGCCGGCTCGACCTGCAGGCCAAGGGCTCGATGACGCCGTTCACCGTGCTCGATGCCGACGGGCGCATCGCGGGCATGACCACCTACATGAACGTCGATGCCGCCAACAAGCGCGTCGAGATCGGCTCCACCTGGTATGCCGCCCGCGTGCAGCGCGGCCCGCTCAACACCGAGTGCAAGCGGCTGCTGCTGGCGCACGCGTTCGACACGCTCAAGTGCATCGCGGTGGAGTTCCGCACGCACCGCTTCAACGCGCAGAGCCGGCGCGCGATCGAGCGCCTCGGCGCGCAGCTCGACGGCATCCTGCGCTCGCACCAGGTGAGCCCCGACGGCACGCTGCGCGACACCGCGGTCTACAGCATCACCGCGGCCGAGTGGCCCACCGTGCGCTCGCACCTCAACTGGCAGCTCGAAAAGCCGCGCTGACCTTCCCGTTTGCTGCACACCACCCGCTGGTGGAGGCCGTTGCCATGGCGAAGAAGAAGATCGACATCGACACCTTGTGGAACCTGGAACGCCTGGGACCGCTGTCGCTGTCGCCCGACGGCGCGCAGGTGGCCGCTGCAGTCACGCGCTATTCGATGGACGACAACAAGAGCCACGCGTCGATCTGGCTGTTGTCGACCCTGGGCGGCGAGCCGCGTGCGCTCACCCAATGCGGCGACAAGGACGGCCAACCGGCGTTCAGTCCGCGCGGCGATTGGGTGGGCTTCATCGCCAAGCGCGAACAGCAGGGCCGCAAAGACGAAGAGCCGCAGTTCTACGTGATCGCCCCCGATGGCGGCGAAGCGCGCCGCGTGGGCAGCGTGGCCACCGGCATCGATGCGTTCCGCTGGTTTCCCGATGGCCAGCGCATCGCGTTCGTGTCGTGGGTGTGGCCCGATGCCAAGGGCGACGCCGCGCAGGCCAGGCAGCTGAAGGCATTTCGCGACCGCAAGGAGACCGGCTACGCCACCAGCGAAACGATGTACCGCTACTGGGACCATTCGCTGCCGGTGGGCCGCGTGCCGCAGTTGCACGTGATGGACGTGCTCAGCGGCCGCGCGCGCAACGTGTTCGAAGGCAGCGGCTACGAACTGGAGCGCGCCGAGCCCGACACCAACGCCTTCGACATCTCGCCCGACGGCAAGCGCATCGTGTTCGCGTTCGACCCCGCCGACGAGAAGCGCTTCGAGAATCGCTTTGCGCTGGCCGAGCTCGACTTGAAGAGCGGCCGCTTCGACGTGATCGTGCGCGACGCCAACTGGAGCTGCGCCGCACCACGCTACAGCCCCGATGGCTCGGAGATCGCGTTTCGTGCCAAGCACGAGGGTCTGAAGCACACGATGCCGTTCCAGCTCGCGGTCTGGGAGCGCGCCAGCCGGCGCTGGACCGTCGAAAGCGCCGAGTGGGACCACGAGGTCCACGCGCCGCTGCTGTGGGAAGACGACGGCCAGGCGCTGCTGTTCACCGCCGAGCAGCAGGGCCGCCTGCATCTGTGGCGCTTCGACCGACCCGACCGGCGCGCCGAGGTGCTGGTGCCCGGCGGCTGGGTGAGTGCGTTCGACAAGTGCGCCGGCACGCTGGTCACGGTGGCCGACGCCGCCGATCATCCCGGGCGCGCGACCGCCTGCGTGCCGGGCAGCGCGCCGCGCCGCATCGAACACTTCAACGACAAGGTGCTGGCCGGCATCGACCTCGGCCGCCATGAAGAGGTGTGGCTCACCGGCGCGCTCGGCGACCGCGTGCAGATGTGGCTGAGCTACCCGCCGGGCTTCGACCCCAAGAAGACCTACCCGGTGCTGCACACCATCCACGGCGGCCCGCACACGGCCTTCGGCGACAGCTGGCACTACCGGTGGAACCACAAGGTGTTCGCGGCGCAGGGTTACGTGGTGGCCGCGGTCAACTACCACGGCTCGTCGAGCTTCGGCTATGCGTTCGCCGATTCGATCACGCACCGCTGGGGCGAACTCGAACTGAAGGACGTCGAAGCCGGCACCGACTGGTTGTTGAAGAAGCCGTGGGCCGACAAGCGCCGCGTCTACGCCGCCGGCGGCAGCTACGGCGGCTTCATGGTGGCGTGGATGAACGGCCATGTGAAGCCGGGCCGCTATGCCGCCTACGTGTGCCATGCCGGCTGCTTCGACTGGGTCGGCATGTTCGCCGAGGATGCCTACACCTGGTTCCCGCAGGAACTCGGCGCGGCGTATTGGGACGACATGGCCAAGGTGCACTCGCAAAGCCCGCACGCCTTCGCGGCCCAGCATGCAAACCCCCACGCTGGTGGTGCACGGGGCGCTCGACTACCGCGTGCCCGATGCACAAGGCCTGGCCTACTACAACACGCTGAAGGCGCGCGGCGTCGACGCACGCCTGCTGTGGTTCGCCGACGAGAACCATTGGGTGCTGAAGCCGCGCAACAGCAGGCAGTGGTACGGCGAGTTCTTCGACTGGCTGCGGCGGCACGACGGCGCGGCCGAAAAAAGTCGCACAAAGAACTCGCGCAAGCGGTCCAGCTAGTTGCGGGGTTACCCATCGTGTGCGGCGGTCCCTAGAATGCGCGCCACTGTCAACAAGGGAGCAGCCATGCGCGGCGAGGTCAAACAGGCGGTGGGATTGCGTGTCGCGTGCATGGCGGTGGCGCTGGCGACCGCTGCGTTGCTGGCGTCGTGCGGCGGGGCCACGAACTCCAACGGACCCGACAGCCCGCCTCAGGCCGCCGCGCAGGCGTGCTCGCCCAACAATCCGTTCCGCGGCGACGCCACGGCGCCCACCACGGTCGGCAGCCTGACCATCGAGAAGAGCTGGCTGCGCAATTACGTCGACGACAGCTATCTGTGGTTCACCGAGGTGCCGAACGTCAATCCGTCAGTGCTGAACTACAGCAACGAGGGAGATGTCTACACATCGCTCGACAACTACTTCAACGCCCTCACCGAGTTGCCGCGGGACCGATTCAGCTTCACCTATCCGACCGCGGCCTGGGACGCGCTGATCAACAGTGGTTCATCGGTCGGCTACGGCATCGAGTGGCACATCGGCTCGGACAACCCGCCGCGCAACATTCGTGTGGCCTTCGTGCATGCCAATTCGCCGGCATCGGCGGCCGGCGTGCTGCGTGGCGACACGCTGGTGCAAGCCGATGGCGTGTCCGCCGATGCGATCACGCCGTCCGGCATCGACACGCTGAACAATGCCCTCTTCCCTGCCACAGCCGGCAACCACACGTTCCAGTTCTCGCGCGGCGGCATCACGCAGTCCGACCTGAGCCTCGCCGCCGGCAACGTCGCACTGACGCCGGTGCAGCACCAGGTGCTCAACGTGAGCGGCCAGAACGTGGGCTACCTGCTGTTCAACGACCACGTGCTGACGGCCGAAGAGCCGCTGATCGACGCCTTCACCGATTTCCAGGGTGCCGGTGTGACCGACCTCGTGCTCGACGTGCGCTACAACGGCGGCGGCTACCTCTACATCGCCAGCCAGGTGGCCTACATGATCGCCGGCAGCTCGCGCACCAACGGCCAGGTGTTCGAGCGCACCCAGTTCAACAGCAAGCGCACCGCCGAGAACGCCGACACCGAGTTCATCGACATCGCCTGCGTGCCGGATCCGAACACGTTCCTGTGCTCGCAGAGCGGCAACCTGCCCACGCTGAACCTGGCGCGCGTGTACGTGCTGGTGAGCGGCAGCACCTGCTCGGCCAGCGAAGCGATCGTCAACGGCCTGCGCGGCGTCGACGTCGACGTGCGGCTGATCGGCGACACGACCTGCGGCAAGCCCTATGGCTTCTTCGGCCGGGACAACTGCGGCGTCACTTACTTCCCGATCGAGTTCCAGGGCGTCAACGCCAAGGGCTTCGGCGACTATGCCGACGGTTTCGTGCCCGCGGACAACAACAACGGCAGCAACGTGCTCGGCTGCGACGCCAACGACGACCTCGACCATGCGCTGGGCGATCCGGCCGAGGGCCAGCTCGCGCAGGCGCTGTTCCACCGCTCCAGCGGCTCGGCGTGTCTGGCCGTCTCGCAGAACAGCAGCCGCCAGTCGGCGCTGTCGTTGCGCGGCTCGAAGGCACCCGCGTCGGTCAAGAAGCCGGTTGCGCTGACCAACCGCAACGCGCGCAAGCCGCTGCGCTGAAGGGCCGCGGGCCGCGGCGGGCGCGCACCCGCGTCAACCGCAGCGCCGCATGCAGGGTTACTGGAAGCAGCGTCGAATACGCTGGTTCTGGAGACACCGATGCAAAAGGCCTTTCAGGTGGCGCGCAAGGCGGCGGCACTCGTGGTGCCGCTGTCGCTGCTGGCGGCATGCGGTGGTGGTGGCGGCGGTTCGAACGAAGTGGCGCAGTCGTGCTCGCCGAACAACCCCTACCGGGTGGACGCCACCGGCCCGGTGAGGGACGCGAGCCTCACGGTCGAAAAGCAGTGGGTGCGCGGCTACGTGAATGACGTGTACCTGTGGTACGACGAGGTGCCCAACGTCAACCCGGCGGATCCGCTGTTCAGCGCCGATACCACCGCCGGCTTCTACACGTCGATCAACAACTACTTCAACGCGCTGCTCACGCCGGCGCTCACGCCGTCGGGCAAGTTCAAGGACCAGTTCAGCTTCACCTTCCCCACGCGGCAGTGGGACGAGCTGCTCAACAGCGGTTCGAGTGCCGGCTGGGGCATCGAGTGGCACTTCGACACCTTCACCACCACCAGCATCAGCGGCGTGAAGGTCGCCTACGTGCACGCCAGTTCGCCCGCCGCGGGCGCCGGGTTCCAGCGCGGTGATGTCCTGACGTCCATCGGCGGGCTGCCGGCCTCGGCCAACACCGCCAATGCCGTCGATGCGCTGCTGGCGCGCCTGTTCCCGGCCGTGGGCGACCGCTATGCGTTCGTCTTCAGCCGCGGCGGCGGCGCGGTCGACGGCACGATCACGGCGGGCCCCGTCACGCTGACGCCGATCGACCACAGCATCCTGACCGTCGGCGCGTCGAAGGTCGGCTACCTGCTGTTCAACGACCACGTGCTCACGTCCGAGCGCCCGATGATCAATGCCATCGCGGCCATGCAGCAGCAAGGCGTGAGCGACCTCGTGCTCGATCTGCGCTACAACGGCGGCGGCTACCTGTACCTGGCGAGCGAGCTGGCCTACATGATCGCCGGGCCGTCGCGCAGCGCGGGCCGGAGCTTCGAGACCACGGTGTTCAACAACAAGCAGTCGGCACGCAACGAAGCCACGCCGTTCTTCGACCTGGCGTGCGTGCCCGACCCGGTCACGTTCGAATGCAGCACCGATGCGCCGCTGCCCACGTTGAATCTCGGACGCGTGTTCGTGCTGACCGGGCCGAACACCTGTTCGGCCAGCGAAGGCATCATCAACAGCCTGCGCGGCATCGATGTCGATGTGCGCATCATCGGCAGCACCACCTGCGGCAAGCCCTACGGCTTCTTCGGCGCGAGCAACTGCGGCATCACCTACTTTCCGCTCGAGTTCAAGGGCGTCAACCACAAGGGCTACGGCGACTACGCCGACGGCTTCGTGCCCGATGCCACCGGCAACAGCACCGACCACGTGCGCGGCTGCGCGGTCGCCGACGACTTGACCCGTGCGCTCGGCGACCCCGCCGAAGGCCAGCTCGCCGCCGCGTTGTTTCATCGCGCCAACGGCACCTGTCCGCCCGCCGCTTCGCCCAGCCGCGAGGGCCCGTTGTCGGCCAGCCGCGCGGTCGCGGGCCACGTCGCCAAGCCGGCCGCGCTCAACAACCGCAACGGCCGCATGCCGACGCGGTAGCCCGCCGGCCGGACGCGCCGCCCGCGACAGCGCCCGCCGCCCGGCCCGGCTATGCTTGGGGCCGCGATGCTGATCAACTTCTTCTACACCCTGCGCGCGGCCAAGCTGAAGGTCTCGGTCAAGGAGTACCTGACGCTGCTCGAGGCCATCAAGGCCGGCGTGATCGGGCCGTCGGTCGACGAGTTCTACTACCTGGCACGCACCTCGCTGGTGAAGGACGAATCGCAGTTCGACAAGTTCGATCGCGCGTTCTCGGCCTACTTCAAGGGTGTGGAGCTGCTCACCGACTTCAGCCAGGACATTCCGCTGGAGTGGCTGCGCAAGACGCTCGAGCTCGAACTCTCGCCCGAGCAGAAGGCGGCGATCGACAAGATGGGCTGGGACGAGCTGATGGAGACGCTGAAGAAGCGCTTCGAAGAGCAGAAAGACCGGCACGAGGGCGGCAACAAGATGATCGGCACCGGCGGCACCAGCCCGTTCGGCGCCTATGGCTACAACCCGCAGGGCATCCGCATCGGTCAGGACAAGGGTCGCAACCGCTCGGCCGTGAAGGTGTGGGACCAGCGCGCCTACAAGGACTACGACGACCAGTTGGAACTCGGCACGCGCAACATCAAGGTCGCGCTGCGCCGGCTGCGCCGCTTCGCGCGCGAGGGCTCCGACCTCGAGCTCGATCTCGACGACACGATCCACTGCACCGCGGCCAACGCCGGCCTGCTCGACATCAAGATGATCCCCGAGCGGCACAACAAGGTGAAGGTGCTGCTGCTGATGGACGTGGGCGGCACGATGGACGAGCACATCCACCGCGTCGAAGAGCTCTTCTCGGCCGCCAAGACCGAGTTCAAGCACCTGGAGTTCTTCTACTTCCACAACTGCCTGTACGACTTCGTGTGGAAGAACAACCGGCGCCGCTTCTCCGAGAAGACCCCGACGTGGGACCTGATCCACAAATACAACAAGGATTACAAACTGATCTTCGTCGGCGATGCGACGATGAGCCCCTATGAGATCCTGCAGCCCGGCGGCAGCGTCGAATACAACAACGAAGAGCCCGGCGCCGAGTGGCTGCAACGACTGACGCGCACCTTTCCGAAGTACGCCTGGATCAACCCTGAGCCTCAAGGCGTATGGCAATACCGCCAGAGCATCGCGATCGTTCAGCAGCTGATGCACCAGCGCATGTTCCCGCTCACGCTGCTGGGGCTGGAATCGGCGATGCGCTTGCTGAGCAAGTGACGCGGCGCGGCCCGCTGCGCGCGCTCGCGCTGCTGGGCCTGTCGCTGGTGCTGGCAGGCTGCGGCAGTCTGTTCGGCAACAAGGAAGCCGACGCCCCTGCCCCACCGCCACCGCGCGACGATGCCACCACGTTGGTGGTCGAGGCGCCTTCTCCGGCCAAGGAGCTGCTCGAGCGCAACCTCGACCTGGCGCGCGTCGCCACGCTGAGCCAGCAAGAAGCGTTCGACGAGGTGGAGTGGCAACGCCTGGTGGCCGCTGCACCCCAGCAGGCGAAGGAGCTGCTGCAGACCGAAGGCTACTTCGACGCCGAGGTCACGGCGCGCCGCGAGCCGGGGCCGCCGCCGGTGGTGCGCGTGCAGGTGCAACCCGGCCCGCGCATCCGGGTGATCGAGCTGGCATTGACGGTGCGCGGCGCGCTGCGCGAACAGACCGATGCCAGCGATGCCGATGCGCGCGAGCAGATCCAGGAGCTGCACAAGTGGTGGCCGTTGCCGCCCGGCGAGGCGTTTCGCAACTCGGAGTGGAGTTCGGCCAAGCGCGCCGCGGTGGCTCGTCTGCGCGCCGCCGGTTACGCCAGCGCCAGCGTGGCCGAGAGCTCGGCGGAGATCGATGTCGACACCCAATGGGCAACGCTGAAGCTCACGCTCGACAGTGGGCCGCTGTACCGCGCCGGTGAGATTCGCGTCGAAGGGCTGGTGCATCACCAGGAGGCGATCGTGCGCCATCTCGCCACGCTCGGACCCGGCACGCCGCTGACTGAACAAGTGCGCCTCGACTACCAGGAGAGCCTGCGCAAGAGCGGCCTGTTCGACGCCACCACCATCACGTTCGACGAAGACCCCGCCAACGCAGGCGCGACACCGGTCACCGTGCAGGTGCACGAGTTCCCGCTGCAATCCCTGACGCTGGGTGTCGGCGTCAGCGCCAACACCGGCCCGCGCGTGACGTTGGAGCACACCCACCGACGCATCCTCGACTTTGCGGCCACGCTGAACAATTCGATCGAGTGGGGGCGCGACCGCCAGGCCTGGGAAGGAGAACTGAGCACCCACCCGGAACAAAAGGCTTACCGCAACCTGCTGGGCGCACAGATCGAAAACCTGCGCACCGATGTCGACGAGGTGCTGTCGCAGCGCCTGCGCGTCGGTCGCACGCAAGACACGCCGCGAATCGATCGGCTGTACTTCATCGGCTTCGACCGCTCGGTGCAGACCACCACCGCGAGCCGCCGGGACGCACGCGCCATCAGTCTGCAGTATCACGGCGTTTGGCGCGACCTCGACAGCATCTTGCTGCCCACACGCGGCATGAGCATCTCCGGCGAGGGCGGTGTCGGCTGGGCCACCAGCAACGTCGGCGACCACGGGCCCTTCACGAGGCTGTATGCCCGCTTCACCGGTTACCTGCCGCTCGGCCAGTCCTGGTACACCACCGGCCGCATCGAGCTGGGGCAGATCTTCAAGCGCGATTCGGTGGTGATTCCCGATGCGCTGGCGTTTCGTGCCGGCGGCGACGACTCGGTGCGCGGCTACGACTACCGCACGCTGGCCCCGATCGATCCGGCCACCGGCACCATCATCGGCGGCAACGTGCTCGGCACCGCCAGCCTCGAGATCGCGCGTCCGATCCCGCGTTACCCGAGCCTGTGGGGCGCGGTGTTCGTCGATGCCGGCCGCGCCGCCGACAGCTGGACCGGATTCAAGCCGGCCTGGGGTTACGGCGTGGGCGTGCGCTGGCGCAGCCCGCTGGGCCTGCTGCGTGCCGATTTGGCTTACGGCGAAGAGGTGCGCGACGTACAACTGCACCTGTCGGTGGGCATCGCCTTCTGACATCGGCCCTGCAGCACCATGAGCCCGTCGTCGACCCCCGCACCCCCGACACCCCGGCGCATCCGGTCGGCCATGGGGCTGCTCGCGGGGGCCGTGTTGGTGTTGGCCCTCGTCACGTCGGTGATCTGGGCCGCGCGCAGCGAAGCGGGCACGCGCTGGCTGCTCGATCACGTGCCGGGGCTCAGCGTGCAGGGCGTGCGCGGCTCGTTGTGGGGCGACGCGCTGGCAATCGATTCGTTGCGCTGGCAGGGTCTGGCCACACAACCATCGGTGCAGGTCGACGGGCTGGCGCTGCAGCAGCCGAGCTGGCGGCTGCTGCCGCACGACGGCGCCTGGTTGTCGTTGTCGTCGCCCTCGTTGAAGGCGCGGCGCGTGGTGTGGCGCTCGCCGCGCACGAGCGGGCCTGAGAGCGGTCCGTTGAGCCAGCTGCGCCTGCCGTTCGCGTTGAGCGTCGCGGCGCTGGAGGTGGATGAGCTGCAGCTCGACGACCAGGCTCCATGGCGCGACGTGCGTGCCGATGTGGCCTTGGGCCAGGCCGACGGCGCGCAACACCGCATCGGCAGCCTGTCGTTGCGCAACGACCGTGTGCAGATCCGTGCCGACGGGCGCATCGGCGGCGACGCGCCGATGCCGTTGGCACTGCAGCTGCAGGCCAGCGCGGTCAGCGGCACGCCGTGGCAGGCCGAGGTCAACGCCGAAGGCCCGCTGGCCGACTTCACGTTGCGCGCCACGCTGCGCGGCGACGTGAGCGACGCGCGCGCGCCGTCGCTCGATGCCACCGCGCGCATCCGGCCGTTCGAAGCCTGGCCGCTGGCGCAGCTCGAGCTGTCGACCCGCTCGCTCGACCTCGGCGCGCTGAGCAGTGCGGCACCGCGCACCAGGATCGATGCGCAGGCCGACGTGCAGACGGCGGGCCTCGACAAACCGGCGCGCGCGCTGGTGAACCTGCGCAACCACGAGCCCGGCCGGCTCGACGACAACCGCGTGCCGGTGCGCGAACTGCGGGTCGAGCTGGGTGCCACGCCGAAGCAGCTCGATCGCATCGACATCCAGCGCCTCGAAGCGCAGCTCGCCGACGACCGCGCCAACGCCGGCCGCGTCACCGGCAGCGGACAATGGAGCGCGGCCGATTTGCGGCTGCAGCTGCAACTGAGCGGCGTCGAACCGGCGCGCCTGCACCGCCAGGCCGGCGCGATGCGCGTCGGCGGCACGGCGGCGATCCAGCTGCGCGGCGTGCCGCTGCCGACCGCGGCGGCCAGCGCACCCACCACACCAGTGCCGTGGTCGGCGCGCATCGACGGCACGTTGCAAGGCGCGTTGTTGCAGGGTCCCACGCAACCGCTGCGCGCCGAGTTCGACCTCACGCTGGCCGCTGACGCGGTGGAGCTGGTGCGCTTGATCGCCACCTCGGGCGATGCACGGGCCTCGGCCACGTTCAAGGCCAGCCGCGCGCGCGTCGGCAGCGAGCGCGGCTGGCAGTTGCAGAGCGCGGGTGAGTTGGCGCGCTTCGATCCGCTGCCCTGGTGGCCCGGAACGCCGGGCTCCGCGTGGTCGCGCGGGCCGCATCGCGCCAACGGCCGCTGGCAGATCGAGGCGCAGCTGCCTGCCTCGTTCGCCGAGCAGTTTCAGCGCGACTTCAGCCAGGCCCTGGCCGGGCTGCGCGGCCAGGCGCAGGTGAATCTCGACGACAGCCTGCTGGCGGGCGTGCCATTCGGCGCGCGGCTGGACTTGCGCGGCGATGGCCGCACGATGGCGCTGCAGGCCCGCGCGACCGCGGCTGGCAACGAACTCGACGTCGATGGCCGCTGGGCCAGCGAAGCGGCGCAGGATCGTTGGCAGGTCAAGGCCGGGCTGCCAGCGTTGGCCGCGTTGCGGCCGTTGGCCACGCTGTCCGGCGCGCTGCCGGCGCAACGCTGGCCGCAGGCCGGCGCCGCGCAATTGCAGGGGCAACTCGAGGGTCGCTGGCCGGCCTTGGGCGGCAACGGCACGCTGCAGACCACCGGTGTGCGATCCCCCGACTTCTCGTTGCAGGACGGCCGGCTCGGTTGGCGTTTCGCTGCAGGCGACGACCCGACGTTCGATGTCGATCTCACGTTGAAGGCGCTGAGCCGAGGCGAACAGCGCCTCGACGAGTTGCAGGCGCGGGTCGAAGGCAGCCTGCGCGAGCATCGGATCAGCCTGCGCGCGGACAGCCCGGTGCGCCCGCCCGCATGGAGCGAGAACCTGCTCGGCACCACTGAGGGCGGCTCGCGCGCCGAACTGTCCGGACGCGCCGGCTGGCGCGCGGCCTCCGGAGGCGGCGGCACCTGGCAGGCTCACGACACCGCGCTGCGCGCGGGAGCACGCAGCAGCAACACCGACTGGATCGCGGCCAGCGGCCTGCAGGCGGAGCTGCAGCTCGATGCGGAGCTCGCGCCGCGTCAGGCCTCGTTGGCACCCGGCCGCCTGGTCTTCGCCGGCGGCGCGGCGCTGCGCTGGACCGAGGCCGCGTGGCGCGCCGAGGGCCAGCGGTTCGACTTGATCACCGAGCTCGAGCCGCTCGCCGTGGCGCCGCTGCTGGCACGGCTGCAACCGGAGATCGGCTGGGGTGGCGATCTGACCCTGCTCGGGCGCATCGAGGTGCATGCGGCCGAGCGGTTCGACGTCGACGTGGTGTTGGCGCGCTCGGCGGGCGACCTGCGCATCGCCGACGAGACCGGCGCGCCGCAGTCTCTGGGCATCGGCGAGTTGCAGCTCGCGTTCTCGGCGCACGATGGCGTGTGGCGCTTCGCGCAGGGCGCCGCCGGGCGCCAACTCGGCGAGATCGTCGGCGCGCAAACGGTTCGCACCAACGCCCAGGCACGCTGGCCGCCGGACAGCGCGCCGCTGGAAGGTGTGGTGCAGATGCGCGTGGCCAATCTGGGTGCCTGGGGTACCTGGGTGCCGCCGGGCTGGCGGCTGGGCGGCAACCTGCAGGTCAATGCCGCGCTCGGCGGCCGCTTCGGTGCGCCCGAACTGCGCGGCGACCTGCGTGGCGCCGAGCTGTCGGTGCGCAACATCCTGCAGGGTGTGAACCTTGCCGAGGGTGAACTGCAGGCGTCGCTCGAAGGATCGGTGGCCCGCTTGCAGCGCCTGCACTTCAAGAGTGGTGACGGCCGCCTGCAGTTGAACGGCGATGCGATGCTCGGCGACACGCCGAGCGCACGCCTGCACCTGGAGGCCGAGCGCTTCCGCCTGCTCGGGCGCGTCGACCGCCGCATCGTCACCACCGGCAGCGCCGATCTGCAGCTGGCGCGGGAGTCGCTCAAACTCGACGGCCGTTTCACCGTCGACGAAGCGCTGTTCGACTTCAGCAAGCCTGACGCCCCGAGCCTCGACGAAGACGTGGTGGTGGCGCGCGCAGCGTCGGCGCCTGGCGAGGCCGCGCCGCGCAACCCACGCGCGGCCAGTGGCCCTTTGTCCGCCACGCTGCGCCAGGCGCAAGTCAACCTCAACATCGGGTTGGGCGAGAACCTGCAGGTGCGCGGCCGTGGGCTCGACGCCAAGCTGCGTGGCGACTTGCGCTTGAGCACACCGGGCGGGCGGCTGGCCGTTCACGGCGAGGTGCGCACGGCAGCGGGCACCTATGCCGCCTATGCGCAGAAGATGGTGATCGACCGCGGCGTCCTGGTCTTCACCGGCGCGGCAGACAACCCGCGGCTGGACATCCTGGCGCTGCGGCCCAATCTCGACGTGCGCGTCGGCGTGTCCGTGACCGGCACGCTGCTGAACCCGAGCGTGCGCCTGTTCAGCGACCCCGACATGGCCGACATGGACAAGCTGTCGTGGCTGCTGCTCGGCCGGCCCAACGAGGGCCTCGACAGCAACGACAGTGCGTTGGTTCAGCGCGCGGCGCTGGCCTTGCTGGCGGGCGAAGGCGAAGCGCCGACCGACAAGCTGCTCGGCCAGCTCGGCATCACCGAACTGTCGTTTCGGCAGAGCGAAGGCACGGTGAAAGAGACCGTGGTCTCGATCGGCAGGCAGCTGTCGCAGCGCTGGTACGTGGGCTACGAACGCGGCGTCAACGCCACCACCGGCAGCTGGCAGCTGGTGTATCGCATCGCCCAGCGCTTCACGGTGCGCGCGCAATCGGGCGAAGAGAACGCCATCGATCTGATCTGGTCGTGGCGCTGGTGAGCCAACACGCGGCCTGCGCCTATCTCCAGCGCACCCATCGCTTGGAGTGTTCGATGTACTCGTCGTACAGCCGCTGCAGTCGCTCGCAGTCGCCGTCGAACGGCCCGCCCTGATGGGCGCGGTTCTTCTTAGCGGTGAAGACATCGTGCGCGTCCTTCCACTGCCGATAGGCGGCGTCGAAGGCGGCGCGATCGCTCGGCAGCGGGCTCATGGCGCTCCTCCTTTGCGCGTCGAGGCAGGAGCGGTGGCAGGCTTTTCAAGAGCCGGCCGAGCGCCGCCGCATCACCGGTCGGCGGCAGGCCACGCCACACATCCGAGCCACTCGGATTCAACGGGGCGCGCGGCCAGGTTCCATGCGGCCGAACGCCGGGTTCGCCGTGAGCAGCGGCCCGGGCTTGCGCCGCCGACCTCGAAGGGGTCAAGACAATCAACCGCTACGCGCCTCCACGTCCAGACGCAGACGCGCACGAGACGCGCTCGCGTCCCGTGGCGGTCTGCCTCAACCAAGCCGGATCATGCGCGCCAACGAAGGAGTGCCGTCGCTGCTGAGCAGGAACAGCATGTAGTGTCCCGGCGGAGCCAGGTTTCTGTTCGTAGGCATGTTGACGAACAGGCCTCCGGTTGTCGGACTCCAGACAAGCTCGTTGAAGCGCTGACTCATGTTGTCGCCGTGGGTCACCGACGAGATCCCAACCATCGTCACCCGGCTGACCATCGCGACGTCCGGTGTGGTCACGACGAGGGTCTGTCCGTAAGGCGCCGCTGTCGGCGAAACGTCGGTGACCCGAGGCCGGGTCCCGGCCAGGTAAGGTGGCCAAAAGATCTCGGCGTTCCTGTTGTCGACGCCGTTGATCGGCGCCGGCCGGCCTCCGCCTGCACTGATCACCCGTCCGTCCGGGAGCAACAAGGCGGTGGAGTGGTAGACCCTGGCGACGGTCGCCGACGGAAGCACCGTCCAATTGCCATTGGCCGGGTCCCAGACTTCAGCGTCCAGCACCGCGTTCGTGGCGTCATTGAATCCCGGCGAACTGGTGCCGCCCGTGACAAGGACCTTGCCGTCGGGCAGGATCGTGGCGTTGTGCTGCCGGCGCGGGTAAGTCATCGATCCGGTCGCCGTCCAAGTCGGTGAACTGGCGGTGAGGTCGATGACCAGCGCGGTATTCGTGGGCGGGTCGCCTCCGCCAACAACGAGGACCTTGCCGGGCTGGTACATCACGGAACAGCTGTAGTCGCGGAACGGGCCGCTTTGAACCGGCCCGCTGGCCCAGGCGCCAGTCCCGGCGTTCGCATTGACATCGAGATAGAGCGACGTCTGGCCGGGGCTGCAGATGAACGCCCGACCGTCGGGAGCGAGGTGAACTCTCGCGTACTTGTCGAGCACGCGGAGTGCGCTGGTCAACTTGCGCCACCCACCGCGCGGCCACTGCCAGACCTCTGGCAAATCGTTGTCGGTGCCGTCGTGCGAGATGCTTCCACCGAAGGTGAGGATCGATCCATCACCCATCGCGAGTGCTGACGGATACCACCGGCCGGCGTTCATCGGGTTCCTTGCCTGCAAGCGCCAGACATAGCTCTTGCCGTTGGCGGGACCGTCCAGGATGTTGGTGTCTACCGATCCGTCCCCGTCTCGTCCTTCGTGGCCGCCCATGACGAACAGGCGCCCATCGGGCAGGAACGCATGCCCGCTGCAGAACATGTTCGTCGTCGTGTTGTGCACGTCAACATACGTGGTGGAAGGCGCGCCGCCGAGCGTAATCGCGATGACGAAGGCCTTCGAGAAGTCCGCATCTCGCGACCCGACATGGTCGTCGTCGGAGAAGCTGAGGAGCTTGCCGCTCGGCAACAGATGCAGGTGGATGGCCACGTCCGGCCACGGGTAGACCTCTGACCAGCCTCCTCCAGGCGGCCCCGGCGGTGGAGGCGGTGGGGCTGGAGCGGGCTTTGCGCTCCATGCCGAGCCCGGCAGAGAAGACGACAAGGCCGACAACGTCGCAATGGACACCAGTTTGCGACGCAAGGAGTTCGTGGTACTGCTCATTCCAACCCCCGCCAAGAAGCGCGGTTGCGGCAAATTGCGTTCCGATAGTCCCAGGGCGTGCGACGGTTGGATCTTCAGCGACCCCGACATGGGGACATGGAAAAGCTGTCGTGGCTGCTCGGCCGGCCCCACGAGGGCCTTGGACGGCAACGACAGCGCCTTGGTGCAGCGCGCGGCGTTGGCGTTGCTGTCGGGAGAAGGCGAGGCGACGACCGACAAGCTGCTCGGCCAGTTCGGCCTCGCCGAGCTGTCGTTCCGTCAGGGCGACGGCGCCACCGGCGAGACCGTGGTCTCGATCGGCAGGCAGCTGTCGCAGCGCTGGTACGTGGGCTACGAACGCGGCGTCAACGCCACCACCGGCAGCTGGCAGCTGGTGTATCGCATCGCCCAGCGCTTCACGGTGCGCGCGCAATCGGGCGAAGAGAACGCCATCGATTTCATCTGGTCGTGGCGCTGGTGAACCGGGACCAACGCATGCGGACCGCGTGAGAATCCAGTCAGGCCGCCGTAGTTCACAGCGACGGATCATTGTCCTGTGCGGTCTACAGGCCGACTGTGCCCCGTTCCCCTCGCTCTGCTGCGTGGACTTGCTGAGAGATACCGGCCGCCGCCATGCAATTGCTGCAGTTACCGCCGTGCGCCGATCGGTCCTGGCAGCGGCATGGGCACTGCATCAAGCGCAGACTCGCATGTGGGGCCAATCCGCTCACGTGGAGGAACACGATGGACGCTCGAGATCGATTGCAGGTGACGGTTGATTTGCTGGTCCAGGCCGGAAAGGGCATCCTGGCTGCCGATGAGAGCGGCCCGACGATCGCCAAGCGTTTCAAGGCGATTGGCGTGGAGTCCACCGAGGAGAACCGGCGCGCATACCGCAATCTGCTGCTGGCGACGCCCGGGCTCAGCGCCTTCATCAGCGGCGTCATCCTGTACGAGGAGACGCTGCTGCAGCGGGCCGACGACGGCGTGCCGTTGCCGGAACTGGCCGTGCGCCAGGGCCTCATGCCCGGCATCAAGGTCGACGCCGGCAAGATCGCGCTTGCGGGTGCGCCAGGTGACGAGATCACTCAAGGGCTCGACGGGCTCGCCAAGCGCCTCGGCGCCTACAAGGAGCAAGGCGCGCGCTTCGCGAAATGGCGCGCGGTCTACAACATCTCCGACACGCTGCCGAGCCGGCTCGCGATCGAGGCCAACGCAGACGCGCTGGCCCGCTACGCCGCGATCTGTCAGGACGAAGGTGTCGTGCCGATCGTCGAGCCCGAGGTGCTGATGGACGGCGGTCATACGATCGAGCGTTGCGCCGAAGTGACCCAAGCCGTGCTGCACGAAGTCTTCGCTGCCCTGCATCGAAACCGGGTGACTCTCGAGCACATCCTGCTCAAGCCGAGCATGGTCGTTGCCGGCAAGGAGCAGGCAACACCGGCACCGGTGGTCGAGGTCGCCGCTCAGACGGTGCGCGTGCTGCGGCGATGCGTGCCGGCCGCCGTGCCGGGCATCTTCTTCCTGTCCGGCGGACAGACGCCTGCCGAGGCCAGCGCCCATCTCGACGCGATCAACCGGCTCGCGCCGCAGCCCTGGGCGCTGAGCTTTTCCTACGGGCGTGCGCTGCAAGACCCGGTGTTGCAGGCATGGAAAGGGCGCGCCGCGAATGCGCGCAGCGCCCAGGACGCGTTGCTCGAACGAGCGCGACTCAACAGCGCGGCGCGCGAGGGACGGTACGACTCGGCGATGGAGGTTGCAGCCTGACAGCCACCGGCGACACGAACGTCACCCTACGGGTCGCGCCGGCTATTGACCGGGCGTGTTGGTCAGTGGTTGCAGCAGCGCCTTGACGCGGTTGGCGCCGTCCTCTTCCTGGATCCACCCGAGCAGCGCCTGACCGCCGCCGCCGGCGCTCGCGCGCGGACTGGTCGCGTTGCCGGGTAGCGCCTCGGCGAGCACCGCGCTGGCCCAGGCGCCGGTGGCGCTATCGAAGCGGTTGATCGCGATGTTGCTGCGCGAGCCATCGTCGGGACGGCCTCCTTCGAACTGCTGCCAGATCGCGATGGCGTTGCCCAGCGGATCGACGGCGAGATCGGCGCGCGCGGCGCCCCCGCCGACGGCGCGGTCGATCTCCTGCACCGGGCTGCAGGTGTCGCCGGCATGGTCCAGGCGGACCGTCTTGAGCGCCGTGCGCATCCCGTCGCTTTCGGTCCACAGCAAAAGCGTGTTGCTGCCGGCATCGCTGCCCATGTGCTGAAGCAGGAGGTTCTTCTGGGTGCTGCCCGGCACGACGGTCTTCGCCTCACTCCACGTTCGCGTGCGGCTCGTGAAATGCGCGATGCGGATCTCGCGGTTCTCCGGATTGTCGAACGACGCAGCGGTGTCCCAGGCCAGCAGGAAGTTGCCGTCGGTGGAGGCGGTCAGGTGAATGTTTCCATTGAAGCCGAAGGTGAGGCTGCCGGGCACAGCGCCAAGAATGTCGCTGACTTGGTCGGGCAACTGGCCCCAGCCCCCGGCATTGCGTGAGTAGTAGTTGCTCGCCAAGATGCTCGGGCCGGAGCGCGAGTTGTGGTAGGCGACGAGCGCATTGCCGCTGCCGTCCAGCAATGCCACCGGGCCCCCGCTGAAGCCGGTGCCGGTGGTGTTCTGCTCGATCGCAGCTTCCGGCTGCCAGGTGCCACTGACAGGGTCGAAGAAGCGCCCGCGAACAGTATGCCCGCGTGACAGCATCCGGTCGTCGAGCCATGTACACGGCGAGCACGGAGCCGGTGGCATCGCTGGCGACGCGCGGCTGGTCAGCGTTGGTGTTCAGCGGCACCGGCGTGGCCCACGCGCCGGCGCCGGCGTCGAAGCGCGCGCTCATCACCACGCCGCGTTCACGGTCGGTGCCCCCGCCCGCGGGCACCTCGTGCCATGCGACCACCGCGTTGCCGCTGGCGTCGACCGCGAGATCGAAGGCGTCGATGTCGGCGCTGCTCGCCTCGATGTTGATCGGGCTGCCCCACGCGGCCGTGGCGGCGCTGTAGCGGTTGGCCCAGAGGTTGTGTCGCGTGCCGTCGTCGGCCCGCCAGACCGCGAAGCCATCGCCGTTGGCGCTGCGCGCCATGCGCAGGTTGATGGGATTGCCGATTGCGCCAACGTCGATCGACTGCGCCGTGCCAACGACCAGTTGCGCCGCTGCCGGGGGCGCGCCCGGTGCCGGCGTGGGCGCCGGCCTCGGGCCGACACTGTCCACGGACGCGGCGGGCCCGCTTTGGCCACCGCCGCATGACACGAGCGCCACGGTACAGGCGCTCAACAGGACCCGTCGAGCCCTCACGACGAACCAAGTGAGCAGATCACCAGGGGCACAGTAGGTGGCCATGGCGGACCTCCACGACGGTCAACAACGGCTGGGCAGCGCCAGGGCGGCAAGCTCTGTGCCTCTGGGAGATGGGTTGCGGCCAATGTCTCGCGCGGCAATGGGTGCGGCAACGCGACCGCTGCGATGCACTTGCTGCGATTGGCAGCCGGCAGCCACCATGAGCTCGCTTGTGGCGTCTTATGATGGCGGCGTCTGACTTGGGGCCGCCACTTGTCGCCGATCTCGAGCACGCTGGCCATCTCTTGCCTGCTGCAGTCCGATCAGACCCCCGCCCGCCGTAGTTCAATGGATAGAACGAGCGCCTCCTAAGCGCTAGATACAGGTTCGATTCCTGTCGGAGGGACCATCAAGAGGGCCTGACAAGCGATCCGCACTGACCGCACACCGCCACGGATTCCACCGGGCGCAAGTCCGCTCGCCCGGTGATGGGCCCGACCCGCGGCACACACATTGCATGCGAGGGCCCTCCGACCCAGGAGCCGCCATGCTGCAGCACTCGCCGATGTTCGCCTACCTGCCCGCCCAGGACCTGGCGCGCGCGCGGCGCTTCTACGAGGAGCAGCTCGGCTTCCGGCCGATCCGGCCCGAGGCCAACGGCGTGACGTACGAGTTCGCCGGCCAGACGGCGTGCTTTCTCTATGCAACCCCCAACGCCGGCACCTCGAAGGCAAGCCAGGCGTTCTGGCGCGTGACCGACGTGGATCGCGAGATCGCCGAGCTGAAGTCGCGCGGCGTGGTGTTCGAGGACTACCCGATGGAGGGCACCCGCAGCCCGAGCGGCGCGATCACCGCCGGCGGCGCGAAATCGGCATGGTTCAAGGACACCGAGGGCAACATCCTGGCGCTGATCCAGCCGGTCTGACGCAGGCATCGCGCAGGCGAAGTTGCCACGTCCGGTCGAAAACTTGCAGAAAGGATTACCCGGCCCTGCAATTGCTACAGGACCCGGTGCGGGCGATGCGCGTCTTGTGCCACGCTCCGCAGGCAAATGACGTGCCGCGATGGCCGGCACGGAAGGTGCAGTTTGTCGCGACCAGCGGCCGCTGAGACATCGGCCGACACGATCGAGGGACATCACATGACGGTCATGGAAAAACCCAGCTCGCTCGAGGCGGACGAGCTGCACACCCTGCTCACCGCGCTGATGGCCTTGCGCAAGGGCGACGCCAGCGTGCGCCTGCCGCTGCACTGGCCCGGCATGGCGGGGCGCGTGGCCGATGCCTTCAACGAAGTGGTGGAGCAAAACGTCGCCATGGCCGACGAGTTGAGCCGCCTGCGCCAGGTGGTGGGCCGGCAAGGCAAGCTGAAGCAACGCGCGTCGCTGCGCGAGGCGCGCGGCTTCTGGGGCGACTCGATCGAATCGATCAATTCGCTGATCGACGACCTGGTGCACCCGACCAGCGAGGTGGCCCGTGTGATCGGCGCGGTGGCGCAAGGCGACCTGTCCAAGAGCATGGCGCTCGAGGTCGACGGCCGCCCGCTCGAAGGCGAGTTCCTGCGCACCGCCGAGACCATCAACAAGATGGTCGACCAGCTCAGCAACTTTTCTGCCGAGGTCACGCGCGTGGCGCGCGAGGTCGGCACCGAGGGCAAGCTGGGCGGCCAGGCCACCGTGAAAGGCGTGGCCGGCACCTGGAAGGACCTGACCGACTCGGTCAACTCGATGGCCGGCAACCTGACGGACCAGGTGCGCAACATCGCCGACGTGACCACCGCGGTGGCCAAGGGTGACCTGTCCAAGAAGATCGACGTCGACGTCAAGGGCGAGTTCCTGACGCTGAAGAACACCATCAACACGATGGTCGACCAGCTGCGTTCGTTCGCGTCGGAAGTCACGCGCGTGGCGCGCGAGGTCGGCACCGAAGGGTCGCTCGGCGGCCAGGCGCGGGTGGAAGGCGTGTCGGGCACCTGGAAGGACTTGACCGACTCGGTCAACTCGATGGCCGGCAACCTGACCTCGCAGGTGCGCAACATCGCCGACGTGACGAAGGCGGTCGCGCTGGGCGACCTGTCCAAGAAGATCACGGTGGACGTCAAGGGCGAGATCCTGGAGCTGAAGAACACCGTCAACACGATGGTCGACCAGCTGCGCTCGTTCGCCGCCGAGGTCACGCGGGTGGCGCGCGAGGTGGGCACCGAAGGCAAGCTCGGCGGCCAGGCCGATGTGCAGGGCGTGGCCGGCACCTGGAAGGACCTGACCGAGTCGGTGAACTTCATGGCCGGCAACCTGACCTCGCAGGTGCGCAACATCGCCGAGGTGACCACCGCGGTGGCGGCCGGCGACCTGTCGAAGAAGATCACGGTCGACGTCAAGGGCGAGATCCTGGAGCTGAAGAACACCATCAACACGATGGTGGACCAGCTGCGCTCGTTCGCCGCCGAGGTCACGCGCGTGGCGCGCGAGGTGGGCACCGAAGGCAAGCTCGGCGGCCAGGCCGACGTGCAGGGCGTGGCCGGCACCTGGAAGGACCTGACCGACTCGGTCAACTCGATGGCGTCGAACCTGACCAGCCAGGTGCGCAACATCGCCGACGTGACCAAGGCGGTGGCCGCGGGCAACCTGTCGGAGAAGATCACCGTCGACGTCAAGGGCGAGATCCTGGAGCTCAAGGCCACCATCAACACGATGGTGGACCAGCTGTCGTCGTTCGCCGCCGAGGTGACGCGCGTGGCACGCGAGGTCGGCACCGAAGGGCGCCTGGGCGGTCAGGCCGAGGTCAAGGGCGTGGCCGGCACCTGGCGCGACCTCACCGAATCGGTGAACTCGATGGCGTCGAACCTCACGGCCCAAGTGCGCAACATCGCCGACGTGACCAAGGCCGTGCAGGCTGGCGACCTGTCCAAGAAGATCACGGTGGACGTCAAGGGCGAGATCCTGGAGCTCAAGAACACCGTCAACACGATGGTCGACCAGCTGCGCTCGTTCGCCGCCGAGGTCACGCGGGTGGCGCGCGAGGTGGGCACCGAAGGCAAGCTCGGCGGCCAGGCCGACGTGCAGGGCGTGGCCGGCACCTGGAAGGACCTGACCGAGTCGGTGAACTTCATGGCCGGCAACCTGACCTCGCAGGTGCGCAACATCGCCGAGGTGACCACCGCGGTGGCGGCCGGCGACCTGTCGCAAGAAGATCACGGTCGACGTCAAGGGCGAGATCTCGGAGCTGAAGAACACCATCAACACGATGGTCGACCAGTTGCGATCGTTCGCCGCCGAGGTCACGCGCGTGGCGCGCGAGGTGGGCACCGAAGGCAAGCTCGGCGGCCAGGCCGACGTGCAGGGCGTGGCCGGCACCTGGAAGGACCTGACCGACAGCGTGAACCTGATGGCCAGCAACCTGACCTCGCAGGTGCGCAACATCGCCGACGTGACCAAGGCGGTGGCGGCGGGCAACCTGTCGGAGAAGATCACCGTCGACGTCAAGGGCGAGATCCTGGAGCTCAAGGCCACCATCAACACGATGGTGGACCAGCTGTCGTCGTTCGCTGCCGAGGTCACGCGCGTGGCGCGCGAGGTCGGCACCGAAGGCCGGCTCGGCGGTCAGGCGCAGGTGCGTGGCGTGTCGGGCACCTGGAAGGACCTCACCGACAACGTGAACTTCATGGCCGGCAACCTGACCGGCCAGGTGCGCGGCATCGCCAAGGTGGTGACCGCGGTGGCCAACGGCGACCTGAAGCAAAAGCTCACGGTGGAGGCCAAGGGCGAGATCGCAGCGCTGGCCGAGACCATCAACTCGATGACCGACACGCTGGCCACGTTCGCCGAGCAGGTGACCACGGTGGCGCGCGAGGTCGGCGTCGAAGGCAAGCTCGGCGGCCAGGCCAAGGTGCCGGGTGCCGCCGGCACCTGGAAGGGCCTGACCGAAAACGTCAACGAGCTGGCCGCCAACCTGACGACGCAGGTGCGCGCGATCGCCGAGGTGGCGACCGCGGTGACGCAGGGCGACCTGACGCGTTCGATCACGGTGGAGACGCAGGGCGAGGTCGCGACGCTGAAGGACACCATCAACGAGATGATCCGCAACCTGAAGGACACCACGCAGAAGAACACCGAGCAGGATTGGCTGAAGACCAACCTGGCGAAGTTCAGCCGCATGCTGCAGGGGCAGCGCGACCTGGTGACCGTGGGCCAGCTGATCCTGTCGGAGCTGGCGCCGGTGGTGGGCGCCCAGCAGGCCGAGTTCTACGTGGTGAGCAGCGTCGGCGAAGCGTCGCGCCTGAAACTGCTGGCCAGCTACGCCTCGGGCGGGCAGACGGTGCACGGCAAGGAGGTCGACCTCGGACAGGGCCTGGTCGGCCAGTGCGCGCTCGACAAGCGCAAGATCCTGCTGACCAACACGCCGTCGCAGGCGTTTCGCATCGCGTCGGGCCTGAGCGAACACGCGGCGCTCGACGTGCTGGTGCTGCCGATCGTGTTCGAAGGCCACGTGCGCGGCGTGCTCGAGCTGGCATCGCTGGAGCACTTCAATCCGGTGCACGAAGGCTTCCTCGATCAGCTGACCGAATCGATCGGCATCGTGATCAACACCATCGAGGCCAACACCCGCACCGAAGACCTGTTGAAGCAGTCGCAGTCGCTGGCCGAAGAGCTCGGCAGCCGGCAGGAGGAACTGCAGACCACCAACCAGGAGCTGCAGAACAAGGCGCGGCTGCTGGCGCACCAGAACCAGGAGGTCGAACGCAAGAACACCGAGGTCGAGCAGGCGCGCCAGGCACTCGAGGAGAAAGCCGAGCAGCTCGCGCTTGACGTCCAAGTACAAGAGCGAGTTCCTGGCCAACATGTCGCACGAGCTGCGCACGCCGCTGAACTCGCTGCTGATCCTGTCGGACCAGTTGTGCAAGAACCCCGATGGCAACCTGTCGGGCAAGCAGGTCGAGTTCGCCAAGACGATCCACTCGTCCGGCAACGACCTGCTGATGCTGATCAACGACATCCTCGACCTGTCGAAGATCGAGTCGGGCACGGTGGCGGTCGATGTCAGCGAGCTGCGCCTGGACGATCTGCACCGCTCGATCGAACGCGGTTTCCGCCACTTCGCCGAGTCCAAGCACGTGGGCTTCGTGGTGCAACTGGAGCAGCCGCTGCCGCGCGTGATGGTCACCGACGTGAAACGCCTGCAGCAGATCATCAAGAACCTGCTGTCCAACGCGTTCAAGTTCACCCACGTGGGTCAGGTCACGTTCACCATCTCGCACGTGGCCAGCGGCTGGTCGAGCGACAACGACGAGCTGAACCGCGCCAGCCAGGTGCTGGCGTTCTCGGTGGCCGACACCGGCATCGGCATCTCCGCCGACAAGCAGCAGATCATCTTCGAGGCGTTCCAGCAGGCCGACGGCTCGACCTCGCGCAAGTACGGCGGCACCGGCCTCGGCCTGGCGATCAGCCGCGAACTCTCGCGCCTGCTCGGCGGCGAGATCAGGCTGGTCAGCGCGCCCGGCCAAGGCAGCGTGTTCACGCTGTACCTGCCGCAGAACTACAACCCGCTGCGCAGCCCGCGCCACGGCCGCAGCGTGCCGTCCGAACCCACCGAGCTGTCGGCGCGCACCGACGAGCAAGCGATGCCGCCGGCGCGCCGGTGGCGCCGGTGGCGCCCTACTTCGAGACCGTCACCGCAACGGAGCCGCCGGTGGTGTTCGCCAATGCCGCCGACGACGACCGCGACGACATCGCCACCGGCGACCGCGTGATGCTGATCGTCGAAAACGAAATCGGCTTCGCCAAGGTGATGCTCGACGCGGCGCGCGCGTGCGGCTTCAAGGGCCTGGTCACCGGCACCGGTGCGTCGGCGCTCACGATGACGCGCGAGTTCCTGCCCAGCGTGATCACGCTGGACATCCACCTGCCCGACATGGAGGGCTGGCGCATCCTCGACCGCCTGAAGACCGATCTCGTCACGCGCCACATCCCGATCTGCGTGGTGTCCACCGACGATGCACGCGATCGCGCGCTGCAGGCCGGCGCGATCGGCTTCGTGGCCAAGCCGCTGCAATCGGCCGACGAGGTGCATGCCGCGCTCGGCCAGCTGGCGAGTTATGTCGATCGGCCGGTCAAGCGGCTGGCCGTCGTGATGCCGCCGTCGCCGTTGCGCACTCAGTTGCTCGAGGGCTTGGACAGCGATGTCGACGCGGTGGTCGCCAGCAATGCCGACCGAAGCGCAGGCCGCGCTCGCCGACGCCGACTGCGTGGTGGTCGACGACACGATGCCCGGCTTCGGCCCCGAAGACATGCTCGATGCGCTGGCCAAGCGCTCGGGCGTGTGCCAGCTGCCGCTGGTGGTCTACCGCGCCGGACGCGGCGCGCTGCCAGGCGTGGGATCGCCGGCACGGCGCGTTCGGCCAGCGCGAGGCGGATTCGCTGGCGACGCTGCGCGCGCATCTGGCGTTCTGGCTGCATCGCAGCCCGGGCGTGATGTCGGACCGCGATCGCAGCGAGATCGAGACCGCGCTCGACAGCTCGCTCGACCTGCGCGGCAAGAAGGCGCTGATCGTCGACGACGACATGCGCAACATCTTCGCGCTGGCCACCGTGCTCGACGAGGTCGGCATGGTGATCGTCTCGGCCGATAATGGGCGCGATGCGATCCGGCTGATCGAGAGCGATCCGGCCATCGACATCGTGCTGATGGACATCATGATGCCGGAGATGGACGGCCTGACCACGATGCGCCTGATCCGTGGCCTGCCGCGCGGGCGTGAGCTGCCGCTGGTGGCGGTGACAGCCAAGGCGATGAAGGGCGACCGCCAGAAATGCATCGAAGCCGGTGCGTGGGACTACCTGTCCAAGCCGGTCGATCCGATGCACCTGCTGGCCGTGCTGCGGGGCTGGCTGTGCTGAGCGCAGGCGCAGGCAGTGCGATGACCGAACCGGCCGACAAGGTCGACATCCTGGTCGTCGATGACCTGCAGGAGAAGCTGCTGGTCTTCAAGACGGTGCTGGAGGAGCTGAACCAGAACCTCGTGTTCGTGCGTTCGGGCACCGAGGCGCTGCGCGAGGTGCTGACCCGCGAGTTCGCGGTGATCCTGCTCGATGTCAACATGCCCGACATCGACGGCTTCGAGACCGCCACGCTGATCCGGCGCTACAAGCGCAGCGCCCACACGCCGATCATCTTCATCACCGCCTACGCCGACGAGATCCAGACCACGCGCGGCTACTCGCTCGGCGCGGTCGACTACATCCTGTCGCCGGTGGTGCCCGAGGTGCTGCGCTCCAAGGTGCGCGTGTTCGTCGAGCTGCAGGTGCTGCAGCGGCGCATCGCGCGCCAGGCCGATGCGCGCGTGGCGCACGCGGCTGCTGAAGCGGCGCTGTCGGTGGCCGAGGAGTCGACGCGCCGCTCGACGTTCCTGTCGGAGCTCAGCCATGAGCTGAGCGGCCTGCTCGACATGCGCACCGGCATGCATCGTCTGCTGACCATGGTGGTGCCGCGCCTGGCGCACGGCGCAACCGTGGCGCTGCTCGACGACCGCGCGCGGGTCGTGCGCGCGGCGAGTTGGCGCGACGGCGACGGTGTGGTCAGCGACGTCAGCGGCGACGGCCTGCCGGCGAACCGATCTGCAGCGCATCCAGCAGGCGCTCGTGCCCGGTGGCGCTGCGCACCTGCAAGCGCACGTGCTGCGCGACGGCGAGCGGGTGCTCGGCGTGCTGCTGCTCGCTGGCGAGCCCAGCGCGCTCGGCATGGCCGTGCTCGACGAAGTGGCCACGCGCGCGGCCATCGCGTTTGCCGCGGCGCAGCTGTACCAGAGCCTGCAAGACGAGATTCAGGAGCGCCGGCGCGCCGAAGCCCGCCTCGAAGAAGCGAGCAAACGCAAGGACGAGTTCCTGGCGATGCTCTCGCACGAACTGCGCAACCCGCTGGCGCCGATCGGCAACGCGGTCGAGATCATCCGCCGCCTCGGCGGCCATGACGCCAAGTTGATGTGGGCCACCGACATCACCGATCGACAGCTGCGGCAGCTCACGCGCCTGGTCGACGAATTGCTCGACGTGGCACGCATCGGCCAGGGCAAGATCGTGCTGCAGAGCGCGCCGCTCGAGCTGACCGCGATGGTCGCGCAGTGCATCGACATGCACCGCCCGGCACTGACCGCACGCCGCCACACGCTGACGCAGGCCATGCCCGTCGGCCCGGTGTGGATCCACGGCGACGGCGCGCGCATGCAGCAGGTGATCAACAACCTGCTCAGCAACGCCAACAAGTACACCCCCGAGGGCGGCAGCGTTCACGTCGCGATCGCGGTCGAGCAGCGCACGGCGGTGCTCACCGTGCGCGACAACGGGATGGGCATCGAGCCCGATCTGCTGCCGCGTGTGTTCGACTTGTTCGAGCAAGGCAAACGCGCGCTCGATCGCAACCAGGGCGGCCTCGGCGTCGGCCTGACGCTGGTGCAGCGCCTGGTCAAGCTGCACGACGGCCATGTCGAGGCGGACAGTGCCGGTGTCGGCCAGGGTGCCGAGTTCCGCGTCTACCTGCCTTGCCTGCAGGCGCCGATGGCCAACGACGATGCCGGGGGTCGGCAGAGTCCAGGTGCGGCAGCGGTGTGCCGGCGCCTGTTGATCGTGGAAGACAACCCCGACATCGCCGACACCACCGCAACGATGCTGGCGATCGCCGGCCACACGGTGCGCTGCGCGCGCGACGGCGCGCAGGCCATCACCGAGGCGCAGAGCTTTGCGCCGGAGGTCGTGCTGCTCGACGTTGGCCTGCCGCAGCTCGACGGCTACCAGGTGGCGCGGCGCCTGCGCCAATTGCCACAGACGCGTCACGCGTTGATCATCGGCCTCACCGGCTACGGCATGCCGGCCGATCGCAAGCGCGGCCGTGATGCCGGATTCGACCACCACCTGTTGAAGCCAGCCGATCCGGCCGAACTGCGCACGCTGATCGAGTCATGGTCGGCGCCCGGACAGTCGGACAGCAGCGACGTGGGTGAAGCCGAAACCGTCGAACCTGTACGCCTTCAAGCGGCCCTGAGCTCGCCGGCGGCGCTGCCTTCAGCGCCGCATGGCCCGCGACAGCAAGGCCACCGGGATCAGCCCGACAGCCACGATCGCCAGCGATGGCAGCGCGGCTTCGGCCAGCCGTTCGTCGCGGGCGAAGTTGTAGGCCACCGTGGCCAGGGTGTCGACGCCGAACGGACGCAGCAGCAGCGTGGCGGGCAGCTCCTTCATCACGTCGACGAACACCAGCAACATCGCCGCCACCGTGGCGCGGCGCAGCAGCGGCCTGTGCACCTCGAACCAGGTGCGCCACAGGCCGGCGCCGAGCAGGCGGGCGCTGTCGTCGACCGCGGGCGGGATGCGCGCATAGCCCGCTTCGACCGACTGCATCGCCACCGCGCTGAAGCGCACGACGTAGGCGTAGAGCAGGCCCAGCACGGTGGCGGTCAACCACACACCGGCGCCGCTGTCGGGCCACCGCGCCTGCACGAGACCGAGCGGGGCCAGCATGCCGACCGCGATCACCGCCCCCGGCACCGCATAGCCCAGCGACACCGTGCGCGCCGCCAGCCGCAACGGCGACAGCAAACGACCGCGCTCGGCGCGCAGCACCGCGCCGAACGCCAGCGCGATCGCGGCCGCCACCAACGCCGCGCCGGCGGCCAGCACGAAGGTGTGCGTGGCCCACGACAGGAAGCGTTGCAGCGGCAAACCGAACTCGGCCAGTTGTGCTTCCTGGGCCACGCGGTAGACGAGCCACACGCAGGGCAGCACGAAGCCCAGCACGATCGGCAGGATGCACAAGGTCAGCAGCGCGGCCGAGCCGCGCGGGCCGAGTTGCAGCAGTCGGGCATCGCTGCCATGCGCCACGCCGCTGCGGCTGGTGGCAAAGCGCAGGCGCTGCTGGGCGCGTCGCTCCAGCCACAGCAGGCAGGCCACCACCGCCAGCAGCGACGACGCAAGCTGGGCCGCCGCCACGCCGTCGTTCATCACCAGCCAGGCCTTGTAGATGCCGGTGGTGAACGTGGTCAGACCGAAGTATGCGCCCACGCCGAAATCGGCCAACGTCTCCATCAGCGCCAGCAGCACGCCGGCAGCCAGCGCCGGGCGCGCCAGCGGCATCGCCACCTCGAACAGGCGTCGGCGCAGGCCGGCACCGAGCAGGCGTGCCGCTTCCATCAGGGGTGCCGCACGCTCGGCCAGGCTGGCGCGCACCAGCACGTAGACGTAGGGGTACAGCGCCAGCACGAACAGCAGCACCGCGAACGGCAGGCTGCGCACGTCCGGCCACAGCGCGCCCTGCCCGCCGAAGGCCGCGCGCAGCGCGAGCTGCACGCGGGCCGCTGGGGTTGCAGAAGCGTCGGTGGTGGCATAGGCCAGCACGTAGGCCGGCATCGCCAGCGGCAGCAACAGCGCCCACTCGAAGATCCGGCGACCCGGGAAATCGAACAGGCTCACGGCCGCCGCGGTGGCGCCGCCCAGCAGCGCCACCCCGATGCCGACCCCGGCGGCGAGCAGGAACGACTGCAACGCCTGGTCGGGCAGCACGGTCTGCCACAGGTGAGCCAGCGTGGCAAAGGCGGCGGCGTCGAACCGGGCCCAGGCCGCCAGCACACCCAGCACCGGCAGCGCCAGCAACAGGCCGAGCGCCGTCAGCGCGGCACGCATGGCAGCGGGGCGCGTCGCGGAATCGGCAGAATGCGAACGAGCCTCATTTCGCCACAGTATCATGCGGCGATGAGCGGCCCCACCGGCGTGCAACTTGAGCAGGTGGTGGTGCGCTACCCGGCAGCAGCCGCCGCGCGTGCCGCGGTCGACACGCTGTCGCTCGCGCTGCGGCGCGGGCCAGATCGGCGTGCTGATCGGCCCATCGGGCTGCGGCAAGACCACGGTGCTGCGCGCCGTTGCCGGCCTGGAGCCGCTGGCCGCGGGCCGCATCGCGGTCGGCGGCGCAGGTGATGTCCGATGCCGCCAGCGGGCGTCCACGTGGCGCCCGAGGCGCGCCGCGTCGGCATGGTGTTCCAGGACTACGCCCTGTTCCCGCACCTCTCCGTGGCGGCCAACGTCGCCTTCGGTTTGCGCGGCATCAAACGCGCCGAGGCCGACGCGCGCGTGCACGAGCTGCTCGATCTGGTGGGGCTTGCGCACACGGCGCACCGTGCCCCGCACCAGTTGTCGGGCGGCCAGCAGCAGCGCATCGCGCTGGCACGAGCGCTGGCGCCGCGGCCGCAACTGCTGTTGCTCGACGAGCCGTTCTCCAGCCTCGACATCGATCTGCGCGAGCGGCTGGCGCAGGACGTGCGCGCGATCCTCAAGGCCACCGGCATCACCGCGCTGTTCGTCACGCACGACCAGCAGGAAGCGTTTGCACTCGGCGATCGCATCGGCGTGATGCACGCAGGCCGCCTGGAGCAATGGGACGACGCCTACACGCTGTACCACCGCCCGGCCACGCGCTTCGTCGCCGGTTTCATCGGCCACGGCGTGTTCACGCCGGCCCGCATCGAGTCGTCCGCCTCGGGTCCGGTGGTGACCACGCCATTCGGCAAGATGAGCGACGTGGCCGAATGCCCGCTGCCCGAGGCCTACCCCGGCGGCGAGTGCGACCTGCTGCTGCGCGCCGACGACATCGTGCACGACGACGCATCGCCGGTGAAGGCGCGCATCGAACACAAGTCCTTCCGCGGCTCGGAGTTCCTCTACACGCTGCGGCTGGCCAGCGGCGAGCAGGTGCGCTCGCACGTGCCCTCGCACCACGACCACCAGGTGGGCGAGTGGATCGGCATCCGCCCGGCACTGGATCACGTAGTGACCTTCGAGCGAGCCTCGTAAAGGCCGCTACGGCGGGGTATTGCGTCAGGGAAGTCGCGGCCCGTGTTCCCGGGGTGCAACTTCCGCGTAAGCCAACCCTCAAAGGGCGACCCTGGCTCTATACTGGGGTTGACTTCCACATCAAATCAGGCCCGTAAGGCCAGGCAGGACACGATGGGTGGCAAACTAAAAGTCGCTGGGTTCATCGCGCTGGGCGCGGTTGCAGGTGCTCTGACCACGATGCAACTGACGGCATTTGCGCGCAACACGCTCGCTCCGCTGCCGCTCGACGAGCTTCAGCAACTGGCCGCCGTGTTCGGCATGGTCAAGAGCGACTACGTCGAGGCGGTCGACGAGAAGAAGCTGATCACCGACGCCATCTCCGGCATGGTGGCCGGTCTCGATCCGCACTCGCAGTACTTCGACAAGAAGAGCTTCAAGGAATTTCGCGAAGGCACCACCGGCCGCTTTGTCGGCGTGGGCATCGAGATCGGCATGGAAGACGGCCTGGTGAAGGTGGTCTCGCCGATCGAAGGCTCGCCCGCCTTCCGCGCCGGCATCAAGGCCGGCGACCTGATCACCCGCATCGACGACACCGCGGTCAAGGGCCTGACCATGGACCAGGCGGTCAAGCGCATGCGCGGCGAGCCGCAGACCAAGGTCGTGCTCACCGTGTTCCGCAAGGCCGAGAGCCGCACCTTCCCGGTGACGCATCACGCGCGAAGAGATCCGCGTGCAGAGCGTGCGCGCCAAGATGGTCGAACCCGGTTACGGCTGGGTGCGCGTGAGCCAGTTCCAGGACCGCACGATCGACGACTTCGTGAAGAAGGTCGATGAGCTGTACAAGCAGGACACGAACCTGAAGGGCCTGGTGCTCGACCTGCGCAACGATCCGGGCGGTCTGCTCGAAGGCGCGGTGGCGCTGTCGGCGGCGTTCCTGCCGTCCGACGTGACCGTGGTGTCGACCAACGGCCAGATCGCCGAGTCGAAGTCCAGCTTCAAGGCCGCCCCCGAGTACTACATCCGCCGCGGCGGCACCGATCCGCTGAAGCGCCTGCCAGGCGCGCTGAAGAGCATGCCGTTGGTGGTGCTGGTCAACGAAGGCTCGGCCTCGGCCAGCGAGATCGTGGCCGGCGCGCTGCAGGACCACAAGCGGGCCATCGTGATGGGCGCGCAGACCTTCGGCAAGGGCTCGGTGCAGACCGTGCGCCCGCTGGCCGGCGAGACCGCGCTGAAGATCACCACCGCGCGCTACTACACCCCGAGCGGCCGCTCGATCCAGGCCAAGGGCATCGTGCCCGACGTGTGGCTCGACGAGACCGCCGACGGCAACGTGTTCGCCGCGCTGCGCCTGCGCGAGGCCGATCTCGAGAAGCACCTCGGCAGCCCGGAAGAAAAGAAAGACGAGGCGCGCGAGAAGGCGCGCGAAGAAGCGCGCAAGCGCCTCGAAGAGCAGCAGGCCAAGTCACGCGACGATCAAGCCGCTGCCCGAGTTCGGCTCGCCCGAAGACTTCCAGTTGATCCAGGCGCTGAACCAGCTGAAGGGCAAGCCGGTCGCCGTCAGCAAGGCCGCGATCGAGCGCAAGGCCGAAGCCAAGGCCCAGTAGGCTGGCGCCCAAGGGCGTTCACAATGAAAGGGTCCGCGGCGCGGACCCTTTTTCGTTGTCAGGTCCCCGACCCTTCCTCATTCCAGCGACAACGTCAGCGTCTGTACCGCATCGCGCACCGGCGCGGCGCTCTCGATGGTCGTCGCCAGCCCCGACTCGTGCAGGCGGTACAGCGCCGCACGGCCGATGGTTTGCGCAGGTTCGCCTGTGCGCGTGGCCAGCATCACGTGCGCGCTGCCGCGCCCGGCGACACGCGCAGTGAGCCAACGCGCGTGCAGGAACAGGCGGATCCAGTCGCCCTCGCGCATCACGTCGATCCAGTCCTTGTGCGGATCGTCGACGCTGCCAGGCAACTCCGTCCACCAGAGTCAACTGGTCGATCGGCACCGCGGCCGCGTGTGTGCTTGCGGGATCCGCGGAAGGCACGCGTGCGAACTCCTCGCGCAATTGCTGGCGCAGCGCCGCCAACAACGCCGCGGCGAGCCCCTGCGGTCCCGGCCGCAACAGCGGCAGCAGCACGCCGCTGTGTTGCCGGTCGCCGGCCACGGCGTTGCTCAGCGCACTGCCTTGCGGCTGCTCCAGCGCCCGCTGCGCCGACTCGGCAGCCAGGACCGGCACGCTGGCCAGCACGAGGTCGCGCCAGCGCTCGAAGCGCGCGTCGGGTGGTGTGCTCATGGCTCGCCAATGATAGGCAGGCCACCACGGTATGCTCGGCCGATGGACGACACGCAACTGTTGCGTTATTCGCGCCACATCCTGCTTGACGAGATCGGCATCGAAGGCCAGCAGCGTTTGCTGCGTTCGCGTGCGCTCGTCATCGGCGCCGGCGGCCTCGGCTCGCCGGTGGCGTTGTACCTGGGCAGCGCCGGCGTCGGCCACCTCACGCTGGTCGATCCCGATCATGTCGACCTGACCAACCTGCAGCGCCAAATCGCGCACATCCTGGCCCGGGTGGGTCGTGCGAAAGCCGAATCGGCACGCGACGCCGTCGCGGCCATCAACCCCGACGTGCAAGTGCAAACGCGCGTGCAGCGCGCCGACGCGCAGTCGCTCGATGCGCTGGTGCGCGAGGCCGACGTGGTGCTCGATTGCACCGACAACTTCAAGACCCGCCACGCGATCAACGCCGCTTGCGTGCAAGCGCGCGTGCCGCTGGTGGCCGGTGCGGCGATTCGTTTCGATGGCCAGATCTCTGTGTACGACACGCGTGACGCGTCGTGCCCGTGTTATGCGTGCGTGTTCCCGCCCGACGCCGCGTTCGAGGACGTGTCGTGTTCGACGATGGGCGTGTTCGCGCCGCTGGTGGGCATCATCGGCACGCTGCAGGCGGCCGAAGCGTTGAAGCTGCTGGCCGGCGTGGGCACCTCGCTCGCCGGCCGCCTGCAGATGCTCGATGCGCGCACGATGCAGTGGAGCGAGATGCGGCTGGTCAAGCAGCCGAATTGCCCGGTGTGTGCAATGCGCCCGTCAGTCAGCGCTCGGCCGCAACCGGGATGACCGGGCGTCCGAAAGAGTGGCCAACGCAGTGGTGCGAGCGGCCGCGTCAGCGCCGCCAGAACTCCGGCGTCAGCAGCACGAACAGCGCAAGCAGCTCCAGCCGGCCGAGCATCATCGCCAGGGTGCATATCCAGGTCTGGAAGTCGCTGAGCCCGCTGTAGTTGACCGCCGGCCCGACTTCGCCGAGGCCGGGGCCGATGTTGTTCACGCAAGCCACCACGGCGGTGAATGCGGTCAGCACGTCGAGCCCGCTGAACAAGCAGCAGCATCGTCAGGCCGACCAGCGTGGCGCCGTACAGCATCATGTAGGCGATCACGCTCTGCATCACGCGCGCGCTCACGGTGCCGCCGCCCATCACCACCGGGTTGACCACATTGGGATGCACGATGCGCACCAGCTCGCGCCGCGCCTGCTTCAGCAGCAGCAGCATGCGGATCATCTTGATGCCGCCGCCGGTCGATCCGGCGCAGGTGGCGAAGCAGCCCAGCAGGATCATCAGCAGCGGTGCGAACACCGGCCATTGCGCGTAGTCGTACGAAGCGATAGCCGCGTGGTCGTCGCCACCGACACCACGTGGAAGACCGTGCGGCGCAGCGTCTGCAAGGGGTCGGCGTGGCGATCGCTCGCCATCAAGACGAGCACGATGAGTCCCACGGCAACGAGCAGCACCACGGCAAAGGCGCGCGCACTCGATGTCGCGCCACAGCATGCCGAACGAGCGCTGCCGCCACGCGACGAAGTACAGCGCGAAGTTCACGCCGGCCAGCAGCATGAACACGATGGCCACGACCTCGATGCGCGGCGAGTTCCAGTAGCCGAAGCTGAGCGTCGTGCGACGAGAAGCCGCCGAGGCTGACCGTGGTGCACATGTGCATGAAGGCATCGGCTCCAGCTCATGCCGGCCCAACGGTACGCAAAGAAGCAGGCGACGGAGAACACGAAATACACCGTCCACAGGCCGCGCGCCGTCTCGGCGATGCGCGGCGTCAGCTTCTGGTCCTTCATCGGCCCGGTGATCTCGGCGTGGAACAGCTGGCTGCCGCCGACGCCCAGCAGCGGCAGGATGGCGACCGCCAGCACGATGATGCCCAGTCCGCCCACCAGCATCAGCAAGCAGCGCCACACGTTGACCGACAGCGGCAGCGCGTCGAGCCCGCTCAGCACCGTGGCGCCGGTCGCGGTGAAGCCGGACATCGCCTCGAAATAGGCATCGGTCACGCTGAGGCCCGGCACCGCCAGCAGCAGCGGCAGGGCACCGAACGCCGGCAGCAGCACCCACGTCATCGCCACCAGCAGGAAGCCGTCGCGCGGCTGCAGCTCGCGCCGAAAGCGCCGCACCGACAGGCTCAGCGCCAGGCCGATCGCGGCGGTGACGACCGTCGAGACGACGAACGCGCGCTGGCCGCTGTCGCCGCCCACGACGGCAAACGCCAGCGGCACCACCATCAGCAGCGCGAACAGCGCCGACCAGGCGTCCCACCAGCGCGACGACGGCGAGCGAACCCATCGTGGCGCGCTCAGAAACGAACACGGCGCTGACCTGGAACAGCTTCTCGACTGTCGCGCACCATGCGCTTGTGCGGCACGAACACGACCACGTGGTCGCCGCGTCTGGATCATCGTGTCGTGGTGCGGGATGATGACCTGCTGCGGCTCGTCGGCGTCGTTGCGCGCGCGCACGATGGCGCCGATCTGCGCGCCCTCCGGCAGCGTCGAGCTCCTCGATGCGCCGGCCCGCCACCTTGCAGGTCTTGCGGTCGCCGCGCACCACCGCCTCCAGCGCCTCGGCCGCGCCGCGGCGCAGGCTGTGCACGGCCTCGACGTCGCCACGCCGCACGTGGGTGAGCAGCTCGCCGATCACCGCCTGCGCCGGCGAGATGCGCGATGTCGATCTGCGTGCCCTGCACCAGGTCGGCGTAGGCCTTGCGGTTGATCAGCGCGAACACGCGGCGCGCGCCCAGGCGCTTGGCCAGCAGGCAGGCCATGATGTTGTCCTCGTCGTCGCTGGTGAGCGCGAGGAACAGGTCCATCTCGCCGACGTTCTCGTCGCCAAGCAGGTCCTCGTCGGTGCTGTCGCCCTTGAGCACCAGCACGTTGGCCGGCAGCTGGGTCGCCAGGTATTCGCAGCGCGTGCTGGTTGGCCTCGACCAGCTTCACCTGGTACAGGTGCGAGATCTCGCGCGCCAGGCGCAAGCCCGACCCGGCCGCCGCCGGCGATCATCACGCGCTTGACCGGCTGGTCCATCTTGCCGAGCGCCGCGAGCGCGCGGCGGATCTGCGTGGTGGCGGCCAGCAGGAACACCTCGTCGCCCGGCTCGATGCGCGTGTTGCCGTCGCAGGCTCGGCAGCGACGTGTCGCCGCGGTAGATCGCGACGATGCGCATCTGCACGTCGGGCATCAGGCTCGGGATCTCGGCCAGGCTGTGGCGCACCAGCGGGCCGCCGGCGAACGCGCGCACGACGACCAGGCTGACCCGCCCCTTGGCGAACTGCATCACCTGCAGCGCCTCGGGGTACTCGATCAGCTTGCGGACGTAGGCGCGTGACCGACTGCCTCGGGGCAGATCACCTGGTCGACCGCGAAGCCGCCCTTGTCGAGCAGCGGCGTGCCGGCCTCGAACTCGGGCGAGCGGATGCGCGCCACCGTGGTCGGCACGTTGAACACGTCGTGCGCCACCTTGCAGACCACCAGGTTGGTCTCGTCCTGCGCCGCGCAGGCGATCAGCATGTCGGCGTCGTCGGCGCCGGCTTCGCGCAGCACCGACGGCTGGATGCCGTTGCCGACCACGGTGCGCAGATCGAGCCGCTCCTGCAGCGCCCGCAGCCGCGCCGGATCGGTGTCGATCACGGTGATGTCGTTGCGCTCCGAGCACCAGGCTCTCGGCTGCGCTCTCACCGACCCGGCCTGCGCCGAGGATCACGATCTTCATGCGGCGATTGTCGCGCCGGGCGCGTCGACATCCCGCACGCGGCGCGGCAGCCCGCGTTCGACCGCCGACCGCCTGGGCGCGCCGAGCACGCCCGGGCCGCCCAGGCACTTGAGCGCGGCCGCGGTGGCGGCGAACGCCACCGCGTCGCGTTCGGCCCGGCCCTCGCCGAGCGCCAGCGCCAGCGCGGCATGGAACACATCGCCCGCGCCGGTGGTGTCGACGGCCTTCACCCGCGGCACCGGCTGGCGTTGCAGCGCGCCGCCGCGGCGGCGCCACCACACCGGCTGCTCGCCGCGCGTGACCATCGCCACCTCGCAGCCGCTGTCGAGTGCGCGTTGCAGCGCCGCCTGCGTCGACAAGCCGGGCGCATAGGCGGCCAAACCCGGCTCCGAGAACACCGCCCACTGCGCCAGCGGCACCAATCGCTGCAGGTCGGACTCCGGCGCGACGTCGACATCGAGCATCGCGGTCACGCGCTGCGCGCGCGCCCAGCGCAACGCGGCGGCGGCACCGGCCGGCCAACGCGGATCGGTGAGCACGACGTCGGCGCCCTCCAGCACACGCGAGTCCAGGCCGTGCGCGCGCGCGATCGCGTCGCCGCGGTGGTTGAAGATCTGGCGCTCGCCGTGGCCGTCGACGACGATGGCCGACACCGAGGTCATCGCGCCGGGCACCACCTCGAGACCGCGGTCTTCGATGCCCTCGGCGCGCAGCCGGTCGCGCAGCATCTGCACGCCCGGCTCACAGCCCACGCGGCCGATCATGCGCACCGTGGCGCCGAGGCGCGCCGCCGCGATCGCGGCGTTGAACGCCATGCCGCCGGTGCCGGGGCGGTAGCTGCGCGCCGGCGTCTTGGTCGGGCGCGACGGGAACGCCTCGACCTCGAACACATGGTCGAGCGCCGCGTGGCCCACGCAGGCGATGCGGATCCGGGACATCCCGACAGTATCGCGGATGCACAGAACGATTCGCTGCGCGAATCCTTCAGCGTGACCGCGCCCGGTACATCATGTCCAGCGTGATGTGGCGCACCTCGAGCTTGCTCTGCTCGATGTGCGCGGCCAGCAGCCGCGTGGCCTCTTCGGCGCGCCGCCGTGTCACCGCACGCAGGATGCGCGCATGTTCGTCATAGGTGGCCGCCACGCGCGGCCGCTTGGTGAAGTCGAGCCGGCGCACGATGCGGATGCGCTCGGTGATCTCCTGGTGCACGCGCGCCATCTCGGCGTTGCCGCTGGCACGAACCAGCTCGTTGTGGAACGACTCGTCGAGTTGCCGCACCTCGTCGGGATCCATGTTGCGCTCGGTCGGCGGCACCAGCCAGATGTCGGCCAGCTCACGCAACTGCGGCCGGTCTTCGATCTGACACAGTTGCTGCGCGGCATGGCACTCGAGCAGCACGCGCAGGTCGTACAGCTGATCGAAGGCGTCGAAGTCGAGCGGCGCCACCTGCCATCCCGACTTCGGAAACACCTGCACGAAACCCTCTCGCTGCAGCTGCTGCAGCGCCTGCCGCAGCGGCGTGCGGCTGACGCCGGTGGCCTGCGACAGTTCGGCCTCGGAAAAGCGATCGCCGGGCATCAGCTCGAAATCGAAGATCGCCTGCTTCACCAGGCCATAGGCCTGTTCGGCCAACGTGGCCGACGGCAAGGCGACTACGCGTGCGCTCTTGCGGGAGACCGTGGCAGGCTCGACTCTGGGCATGGCGGCGATTGTGGGCTAGCGACCAGCGACAGGCGGATCGATCATCCTGACATGCGCAAGGCGGCGATCGTGTGCGCCGTGTCGCTCATGCCGCCGCACCCAGCGGCGCCATCGCGTGCAGCAGCTGCGTACTGGTGGCGCACCAGCCGACGATGCCGCCTTGCGCGACGATCATCTCGATCGCCGCGGCCTTGAACTCCGGGAAGTAACTTTCGGTGCAATCTTCCAGCAGCAAAGAGTCATAGCCGCGATCGTTGGCTTCGCGCATCGAGGTCTGCACGCACACCTCGGTGGTCACGCCCATGACCAGCAGGTGCGTAAGTCCCCGCCGCAGCAGCTCGTGGTGCAGCGGCGTGGCGTGGAACGCGCCCTTGCCCGGCTTGTCGATCACCAGCTCGCCAGTCACCGGCTTCAGCTCGGGGATGATCTGGTTGCCCGGTTCACCGCGCACGAGGATGCGCCCCATCGGTCCGACGTCGCCGATGCGCAGCCGAGGGCGTACCCCGTTCGCGCTTGGCGCGCGGACAGTCCGACAGGTCCGGTGCATGCGATTCGCGCGTGTGCACGACGAACCCCTTCGCGGCGCGCCACGCCGCCAGCACGCGCTGCGTCGCCGGCACGATGGCCTGCAGCCGCGTCACGTCGTTGCCCAGCGTCTCGCCGAAGCCGCCGGGTTCGACGAAGTCGCGCTGCATGTCGATGATCACCAGCGCCGTGCGCGCCAGCTCGAAGCGAAACGCGAACGGGCGCGCGTCGACGAGCTCGATCACGCCGCCACCTTCTCGTGCATCGACATCACGCCGGGCGCAGTGGGCGTGCCATCGTGGGCCGTGTGCGCCTTGCCGCCCATGTGCGCGCCGAGCGTGCGCCGATCGGCCTTGGCAGCCGGCGTCTCGTGCACGATGCGGCCTTCGCTGATGACCACGATGCGGTCCGACAGCTCGAGCAACTCGTCGAGATCCTCGCTGATCAACAGCACCGCCGCGCCGGCGTTGCGTGCCGCCATCAGGCGCGCATGGATCTCCGCCACCGCGGCGAAGTCCAGCCCGAACACCGGGTTGGCCACCAGCAGCAGGCGCGCCTGGCCCGACAGCTCGCGGGCCAGCACCGCGCGCTGCACGTTGCCGCCCGACAGCGTGCGGATCGCGGCGCCCTCGCCTTGCGTCTTGACGCCGTACTCGCCGATCAACTCGCGCGCGCGCTGCGCCACGCGGCTCCAGCGCATCCAGCCCGAGCGCGACAGCGGTGCACGGTCGAAGCCGCGCAGCGCCATGTTGCGCGCGACGCTGAGTTCGCCGACACAGGCGTTGGCCAGCGGCTCCTCGGGCAGGCTGCGCACCGCATGGTGGTGGTTCTGCGCCCGCGTGGCCGTGTAAGCCTGGCCGTCGACCGACACCTGGCCGCTCTCGCGGGCGCGCTGTCCGGTGAGCGCCTGCATCAGCTCGCGCTGGCCGTTGCCCGACACGCCGGCCACGCCGACGATCTCGCCCGCGCGCACGTCGAGGGTCAGCGCCCGCACCGCCTGCTCGCCGCGATCGCCCCGCACGGTGAGCTCACCAATCTGCAGCACCGGTGTCCCGAGTGCGTTGGGTTGGCGCTGCCACGCGACCGGATCGCGCGCGGCAGCGCGCTCGCCGACCATCGCCTCGGCGAGCTTCTCGGCGCTGGTGTCGGCCACGCGCGTGCTGGCCACCAGCTTGCCCCGGCGCAGCACGCTCACGTCGTCGGCATAGGCAGTGACCTCGCGAAACTTGTGCGTGATCAGCACGATGCTGGTGGCGCCCGCGTGCGCACGCTCGCGCAGCGCGCCGAGCACCTCGTCGGCCTCCTGCGGCGTGAGCACCGACGTCGGCTCGTCGAGGATCAGCAGGCGCGGCTTGAGGAACAGCTGCTTCAGGATCTCGAGCTTCTGCTTCTCGCCGGCCGACAGATCGAGCGGCGTGGCATCCAGCGGCAGCCGGAACGGCGTGGTGCGCAGGAACGCCTCGAGTTCGCTGCGCGCCGCCTTCCAGTCGACCACCAGCGGCACGCCGCCGCGCGCCAGCAGCAGGTTCTCGGCCACCGTGAGCCCGGGCACGACGGTGAAGTGCTGGTACACCATGCCGATGCCGAGCGCACGCGCCACCGTGGGCGACGCGATGTCGTGCTCGCGCCCATCGAGCAGCACCGAGCCCGCTTCGGCTCGCTGGTAGCCGACCACGCATTTCACCAGCGTGCTCTTGCCGGCGCCGTTTTCGCCGAGCAGCGCGTGCACCGTGCCCGGCCGCACCGCGAGCGACACGCCGTCGAGCGCAGTGAAGGCGCCGAAGCGCTTGGTGAGGTTGAAGGTGTCGAGCGCGAGTGCGGTCATGCATTCATCTCGCGCCGGAACACTTCCAGCGTATGCGCCTTGACGCGCACGAAGTCAGGGTCGGCCACGGCCTCGGGCAGGCGCGGGCGCGGCATCTCGAAGCTCACCAGCTCGGCGATGCGCGTGGGCCGTCGCGTGAGCAGCAGGATGCGATCGGCCAGGAACACGGCGTCCTCGAGGTCGTGCGACACGATCACCATCGTCGTGCCGGTGGCCATGTGGGCCTCCTGCAGCTTGGCGCGGATGAACAACGTCATCTCGAAATCGAGCGCCGAGAACGGCTCGTCGAGAAACAGCACCTCGGGCTCGGTGGCCAGCGAGCGCATGATGCACACCGTCTGCATCTGGCCGCCCGACAACTCGTACGGGTAGCGTGCGAGATCGAAGCGGATCTCGAACAGCTGGATCAGCGCCTCGACCTTGGCGCGCACGTTGGCCTCTTTCATGCCGCCGCGGCGCAACGGATAGGCGATGTTGTCCCAGGCGGTGATCCAGGGGAACAGCGCATCACGGTAGTTCTGGAACACGTAGCCGATCTTGGTGTCCTTCAGCGACTTGCCGTCGAACAGGATCTCGCCGGCGTCCAGCGGCACCAGGCCCGCGATCATGTTCATCAACGTCGACTTGCCGCAGCCGTTGGGGCCGAAGATCGACACGATCTTGCCGCGCGGCAGGTCGAGGTTGAAGTTGGTGTACAGCGGCTTGCCGGCAAAGCTCTTGCTCAGGCCACGCACTGTCACGTGCGTCTTCGGCGCGGCGCGCAGCGTGAGCAGCGAGTCGGGTTCGTCGGGCATGGCCTGCGGCGGAACCGCCGCGATGGGAAGTGCGCCGCTCATGCCTTGCCGCTCCAGTGGATCAGTTTCTTCTCCATCAGCAGGAACAGCAGATTGAGCAGGTAGCCCAGGGCACCTGTGACCAGGATCGAGCAGTACATCTCCTTCACGTTGAACACCTGCTGCGCATCGATGATGCGGTGGCCCAGGCCGTTCTCCGAGCCGATGAACATCTCGGCGACGATCACGATCACCAACGCCATCGACACTGCGCTGCGCAGGCCGACGAAGGTCTGCGCCAGGCTTTCCATCAGCATCACGTCCTTGAACACGTGCCACTTCGACACGCCCATGATCTGCGCCGCCATCACGCGCGTCTTCTTCGCGTTCATCACGCCATAGGCGCTGTTGAACAACACGATCAGCATGGCGCCGAAGCTGGCGATGGCGATCTTGTTGATGTCGGTGATGCCGAAGATCAGCAGGAACAGCGGGATCAGCGCCGAGCTCGGTGTCGAGCGGAAGAAGTCGATCAGGAACTCCACGCTGCGATACGCGGCCTCCGAGCTGCCGAGCAGCACGCCCAGCGGCACACCGATCACCACCGCGATGCCGAACGAGCACAGCGTGCGAAAGATCGTGGCCCACAGGTCGCCGAAGATGGCCCCACTGGCGAACACGCCGGCCATGTGCACCAGTGTCTCGCCCGGCGGCGGCAGCAGCACCGGCTTGACGAACTGCGCGCTGATCAGCAGCTGCCACAACGCGAACAGCAGCAGCGGCCCCAACAACGGCAGCCAGCGCCGATTCCACACCTGGTTCATCGCGGCCTGCATCGCGCTCACCCGGTGTACAGCAGCGATTTCACGTCGAGCCGCTTGTTGAAGATCTTGCGCTCGGTGAACACGTCGAAGAACTTCTGGAAGTACGCCACGTCGCTCGGCGTGAACTCGTTGTACAGCGTGAAGCCCGACAGCGGCACCTCCTTGACCAGCGCCTCCTCGATCGCGGTGAAGCCGTCCATGTGCTTGCGCGCCTCGTCGGGGTTCTTGCGCACCCACTCCACCGCCTTGGCGTAGGTTGCCACGTACTTCTTGGCCAGCTCGGGCTTGTCTTTGATCAGCGCGGTGGTGATGGTGGCCGAGCCGCCGAACCACGGGGCATCGGGGTCGCCGAGCACGTACTTGGCGATCACGCCCGGCTCGAGCACGCGCGTGAGGCCCTTCAGACGCCCGGCCGTGCCCGTGGGCTCGAGCGTGTAGGCGGCATCCACTTGGCCCGCCGCCAGCGCCGGCACGTGCTGGCCGATCGGCAACTCGGTGACCTGAGGGTTCGTGATGCCGTTCTTCTCGAGAATGATCTTGGCCAGCGTCACGTTCTGGATGCCGGGGCCGGAGCAGACCTTCTTGCCGGCGAGCTCGGCGATGCTCTTGACCGGCGAGTCCTTCGGCACCACGAACTCGTCGAGCACCAGCTTGCGGTTGCTCGGGTTGCTGCAGATGATCTTGAACAGGTTGGGGCTGGTGATCTCGGCCAACGCGAGCGCCGCCGAAGCCGTGCCGTTGGCCGAGCCGTGGATGCGGCCCGAGATCATCGCTTCGGCCACCTGCTGCGCACTGGCGAACTTGGCGCCTTCGACCTGCAGGCCGGCCTCCTTGAAGAAGCCGCGCTCCAGTGCGGCATACAGCGGCAGGCCCGACGCGATCGGCCAGTAGCCGATCAGGATCTTGTCGTCGGCACCGAACGACTTGCGCGACAGACCGATCAGCGCCACGCTGGCAATGCCGGCGTGCAGCACGCGACGCCGTTGCAGCGCCAGCGGATGTTTCTTGTGCAGTACTTTCATCAGGCCACCCCTCTCGTGGTTGTGAAGCCCTTCATGGCCTCGATCACTTGCTTGGAATCGGAGACGGCGCCGAACACGCCGCCTTGCATCTGGATCATCTTGAAAGCCGCCGCATGGTTGCCCGCGTCGGTGGCACCGGTGCAATCGGTCAGCATCACGCACTCGAAGCCACGGTCGTTGGCCTCGCGCATGGTGGTGTGCACGCACACGTCGGTGGTGATGCCGGTGAGGATCAGGTTGCGGATCCCGCGTGTGTGCAGGATCAGCTCGAGATCGGTGGCGCAGAACGAGCCCTTGCCCGGCTTGTCGATGATCGGTTCGCCGGCGATCGGATAGAGCTCGGGGATGATGTCCCAGCCCGCTTCGCCGCGCACCAGGATGCGGCCGCACGGCCCGGGGTCACCGATGCCCGCGCCGATCTGCCGCGAACGCCAGCGCTTGTTGGCCGGCAGGTCCGACAGATCGGGCCGATGCCCTTCGCGCGTATGGATCACGTGCATGCCGACGCGCCGCGCTTCGGCCAGCAGCGACTTGATCGGCCCGATCGGCGCGCGTGTCATCGACAGGTCGTAGCCCATCTTGTCGACGTAGCCGCCGACGCCGCAGAAGTCGGTCTGCATGTCGATGATCACCAGCGCGGTGTTCGACGGCTTGAAGTCGCCGTCGTACGGCCACGCATAGGGGGTCGATGCGATCGTTGCCATGGTCAGCCTCCGTAGAGCCGCCTCAAGGAGGCTGAAGCCCTCTCGAGGGGCAGCGAACGCAGTGAGCGTGGGGGTCTCATGTCACGCCACCTTCTTGATCGCCGACGCCGGCATCTCGGCGCCGGTATAGCCGCGCGTCGGCGGCGCGAAGCCACACGACGTGCCGTCGGTCACCTGCACGCTCGCCTCCCACGGCAGGCGGTAGCGGCCGGCCACCATGTCGTGCATGAAGGTGTAGGGGCAGTCCATCGCGCCGCCCTTCACCGCGACATATCCGCGGTGGTAGAGCTGGTAGATGTTGTTCTCCACACCCCAGCCGCCACGCGCCTCGCGCACGAGGTCGGGCCGGATCTCGGCGGTGATGATCTCGTCGGGGCGGCCGCCGCCTTCGACCATCACGCTGCCGTCGAACGAGCAGAACATGCCCTCGCCCATCGAATCGAACGTGCCGTCCGATCCGCACAGGCACACGCTGGCGGTGTAGGCCAGGTTCTGGAACGCGTTGGCCTGGTTGGTGATCTTCCACGCATGGCGGATCGGCGCGGTGTAGCCCGCGGTGCGCACGATCAACTCGGCGCCCTTGTACGCCGCCTCGCGCGCCATCTCGGGAAACATGCCGTCGTGGCAGATGATCAACCCGAGCTTCACGCCCTTCGGGCCGTCGCACACCGGAACGCCGAGGTTGCCCGGCTCCCACGGCTCCACCGGCACCCACGGATGCAGCTTGCGGTAGTAGAGCTGGATCTGCCCGCGGTCATCGATGATCAGCCCGCTGTTGTACGGATTGCCGCCCGGGTTCTTCTCCATGATCGAGAAGCAGCCCCAGATCTTGTGTTCGACGCAAGCCGCCTTGAATGCGGCGACCTCGGGCCCGTCGAGCGACACCATCAGCTCCGGCGCCGTGCTCATCGACAGACCGTGCAGTGCGTACTCGGGGAACACGACGAGATCCATCGTGTTGAGGTTGCGCCGCGCCTTGCCGACGAGGTCGCAGATGCGCTTGGTTTGCGCTTTGAGCTGTTCCGGTGTTTCGACCACTGGTAGCTGAAGCTGCACTAGGCCAACGACAACACCGTTGCGTCGACTTGTTGAGGCCACCGAGTCCGCTCATGCAGTCGCACTCCTCTACGCATGCGATTGAGCGAGCAAAGCCGCGGGCGGGTATGCGCCGGCGCTCGTGTGCGGCGGTCGTCGCTTCGCGCCGATCCCTTCCGGTGCTCGGTCTCGTGGCCCGCCGCGAAACTCGCTACGCTCACTTCGTTCGCTGCGCTCGAACAATCGCGGCGAGTCAGATGTTGAAGCGCGCGCTGCGCGCGCGCGGCCACGAGCCCTCCGCTCCTCAGCGCCGCACAATGTCGCTGCCGACGCACACCCACCCGCGGCTTTGCCGGTTACAGCCGTGGGATTCATCGATGAACACCTCAACGGTGCCGCGCGGTGGGCGGTATCCGGGGTGGGCGACTTGTGGGGCGGCGAGAAGCGCAGCGGCGCAAGGGGCAGTCCGGGCCCGAAGGGACCGGACCGGCGAGAAGCCATGAGGCAGTGGCGCGTCCAGCGCCGCTGCGAGCGGCATCGCAGCCGCCCTTGTGGCGCGAGCACCGCAGCGCAGTCGGCCCGCAGGGCCGACCGACCCAGTAGGAGCCCACCCCGGGTACCGCCCGCCGCGCCGCGCTGACATTGCAGCCATCACCGCGACACCCCCAACTCCAACGGCGCGCCCTTCAGCGCCCGCCGCGGCGAACACGTGATCACCAGGATCGCCAGCGTCAGCACGTACGGCATCGCGTTGAACAGGTAGTAGCCGCCGCTGACGCCCACCGATTGCAGCGCCGGCCCGAGCGCGCCCGCGCCGCCGAACAGCAACGCAGCCCACAGGCAGCGCACCGGACTCCAGCGCGCGAAGATCACCAGCGCCACCGCGATCAGGCCCTGGCCCGATGAGAGCCCTTCGTTCCAGCTGCCCGGGTAGTACAGCGACAACGACGCGCCGCCCAAGCCCGCGATGAATCCGCCCGCGGTGGTGGCCGCGATGCGCACGCCGTTGGCCGAATAGCCGAGCGCCTTGGCCGCGTCGCTCGAGTCGCCGGCCATGCGCACCACCAGACCCCAGCGCGTGTTCTTCAAGCCCCATGCGATCAGCACCGCCAGCGCCACGCCGAGCGGGAACAACGCGTTGATCGACAGCGCTGCCTGCACCGCCGACGAGTCGCTCCAGCCGCCGAGCGGGATCGATGGGATCTGCGGCGCCTGCGGCTGGATCAGCGGCTTGCCGAGGTAGAACGCCAGCCCCGAGCCGAGCAGCATCAATGCGATGCCGGTGGCGATGTCGCTCACGCGCGGCAGCGAGCACAACAAGCCATGCAACATCGCCAGCAGCGCGCCGCTCGCACCGGCAGCCGTCACGCCGATCCACGGCGAACCCGTGAGGTACGACGCGCCGAAGCCGCACATGGCCGAGAACACCAGCACGCCTTCGAGCCCGAGGTTGATGCGACCGGACTTCTCGGTGAGGCACTCGCCGAGGCTCACGAACAGGAACGGCGTACCGACGCGCACCGCGCCGCCGACGATCGCGAGCATCACATCGAACCACGCACCGCCGCTCATGTGGGCGCTCCCGCCACGACCGGCCGCAGCAGACGCGGCACGCGCGGCCACAGCAGGTCGAACAAGCGGCCACGCAGCGCTTCGGCGGCGAGGATCAGCACGAAAGCAAAACCTTGCAGCACCAGCACCGACGCATCGGGCAAGCCCAGGCGCCGCTGCAGCAGGCTGCCCGCGGCCGCGAAGCCGCCGAACAGCAGCGCCACCGGCGGGATCGCCCACGGGTTGTGGCGCGCGACGAACGACACCAGGATGCCGGTGTAGCCCAGGCCGGCGATCACCGACGCGTTGGCCGAGGTGTGCACCGCAGCCACCTCGATCGCACCGGCCAGGCCGGCGCAGGCGCCACCGAGCGCGCAAGCGAGCACGATCAGCCGATCGGTGGGCAAGCCCACCAGGCGCGCGGTGCGCGCATTGCCGCCGACCACCCGCAGCGCGAAGCCCGGCGCGGTGAAGCTCAACCACACGCCGGCGGCGATGCAGGCCACGAGGCCGAACACCAGGCCCCAGTGGACCTCGGCCAACAATCCGTCGGCAGTGATCGCGCCGATGCGCAGCGTTTCGTTCAGCGCATGCGTCGACGGCTTGTTCAGGCTCGCCGGATCGCGCAGCGGGCCTTCGACGAAATGCTTGAACAGCGCGATCGCGATGTAGCCGAGCAGCAGGCTGGAGATGGTTTCGTTGACGCCGCGCCACTGGCGCAGCACGCCGGCCAGCGCCAGCCACGCAGCGCCGAACAGCGCACCCGCCAGCAGCACCAGGGCACTGCCGGCCGCCCCGCCGAGCGACGGCAGCACATACGGCAATGCCGCGCAGCCCAGCGCGCCGAGCACCAGCGCGCCCTCGCCACCGATCACCACCAGCCCGGCGCGCGCCGGCAACGCCACCGCCAGCGCGGTGAGCATCAGCGGCGCGGCGCGCTGCAGCGTGTTCTGCCACGAAAACGTGTCGCCGAACGCGCCGCGGAACAACAGCGCCCAAGTCTCCAGCGGGCTGACGCCGCCAATCGCGACCCACACGCCGAACAGCAGCAGCGCACCGGCCAGCGCCAGCAGCGGCAGCACGATGGCTTCGATCGCGGAGCGCATGCCGATCGGCGCCGCTCGAACTCAGACCTTGCCGACCACGCCCTCGATCAGGTAGTTCATCGACTCGAGTTCGATGTCGGTCTGCTTGAACACCTTGCCGGCCGCGATCACTTCCTTGCCGGTGTTGTCCTTCAGCGGACCCTTGAAGATGTCGAAGCTGCCCTTCAGCATCGCGGCGCGCACGTCTTCGGCGTTCTTCTTCGCGGCGTCGGTCACCATCGAGCCGTAGGGCGAGCTCTTGACGAAGCCGTCTTTCAAGCCGCCGCGCACGAAGTTGGGATGCGGCTTGCCGCTTTGCGCCGCCTCGATGATGGTCTTGTAGGCGGTGACCCAGTTCCACTCGGCACCCGTGAGGTAGGCGTTGGGTGCCAGCTTGGCCTGGCTCGCGTGGTAGCCGCACACCATCTTGCCGCGCTTGGCCGCCGTCTCCACCACCACCTTGGGCCCGTCGACGTGCATCGTGAACACGTCGATGCCCTGGTCGGCCAGGCTGTTGGTGGCCTCGGCTTCCTTCACCGGCATGCTCCAGTCGCCGGTGAAGATCACGGTGGTGGTGATGTCCGGCTTGACCGACTTGGCACCCAGCGTGAAGGCGTTGATGTTGCGCAGCACCTGCGGGATCGGCTTGGCCGCCACGAAGCCGATCTTCTTGCTCTTGGTCATGTGGCCGGCGACCACGCCGTTCAAGTACTGCGCTTCGTCGATGTAGCCGAAGTAGCTGCCCACGCTCTTGGGATGCTTGGCCTCGTTCCACAGGCCGCCGCAGTGCGCGAAACGCACCGCCGGGTTCTTCGGCGCCAGCGCGAGGATGTGCGGGTCGAAGTAGCCGAACGAGGTGGGGAACAACAGCGCCGCGCCGTCCTGCGCGATCATGCCCTGCATCGTCTTTTGCACCGCCGCGGTCTCGGGCACGTTCTCTTCTTCGACCACCTTCACGCCGGAGAGCTTCTTGATCTGGGCCGCCGCTTCGGCCTGCGCCTGGTTGTAGCCGTAGTCGTCGCGTGGACCGACATAGATGAATCCGACCGTGATCGGCCTTCTGCGCCTGGGCGTGCAGGCCGAACGTGCCGGCCACGGTGGCGACACCACCGGCGCCGAGCAGTTGGATCACGTGACGGCGGTTGTGCAGATGGGAAATCATGTGGGCTCTCCTCGAAGCGATGGCGGCAACAACGGCTGGATGAAGCGCGGCCAAGCGGCCGCCGCAACTGATGTACGGACTGGTATACAAGCAAGGCACAGACCAAGCGGAGGGCTGGCTCTTGCCCGTGTTTTGGCACCAGCACGCGGCGCCGCGGCAGGCGCGCAGCGCGCCGCATGCCCCGAAGCGATGCGCTCCGCGCTACGCTGGTGCCGCTGACGCGCTGGCGACCGCGGTCGTTCGGGTTTGCCCGATCAGCGTTTCACCGCCAACCACGTGGCAGCGGTGGCCAGCGCCGAACACGCCATGCAGCCCCACACCACGAGGTCGTAGCTCGCCGACGCGTCGAAGATGCGGCCGGCCAGCCACGGACCGGCGAGGTTGCCGATCGCCGCGCCGCTGTAGAGCGTGCCGATGATCGACGACACGGCGCGCGCGCCGAACAGGTCCATGCACAGCGCAGGCATCAGCGACACGATGCCGCCGTAGCTGGTGCCCATCCACAGCGCGAACACCGCGAGCGCGAGATAGCCGTCGGCGAAGCCCCACAGAATGAACGACGCGCCGAGCGACGCCTGGGCCAGCACCAAGGTGACCGGCCGCCCCACCCGATCGGCGAGCGCGCCGATCGCGAAGCGCCCGGTCAGGCTGCCGATGCCGATCAGGCCCACCAGGCCGACCGCGCGCGCGTCGGGCACGCCGAGGTCGCGCGCCGCGGCCGACAGGTGCGCGAACGGAATGAACATGCTGAACGCGCCGAAGCCGCACATCACGTACATCCAGACGAATGCGCGGCTGGTCAGCGCCTGCTTCAACGAGGTGCCGGGCACCGTGCCGTCGGCGCGTTTGGCGGCGGCCGGCGCGCGCTTGAGCATCAGCGCGGCGGTGAATCCGATCAGCACGGTGCCGAGCGCGATCGCGGTCATCGCGCCGCGCCACTGCCACAGCCCGATCGCCGCCGCCGCGAGCAGCGGCACCACCAGCGTGCCGGCGCCGATGCCCGCGCTCGCGATGCCGGCGGCCAGGCCGCGACGGCGCGTGAACCACGGCTGCACGGTGCCGATGGCCGGGGTGTAGACGAGCGCAATGCCCAGGCCCACGCCGACGCCATAGGCCAGGGTCACTTCGACCATCGAGCGCGCGAGGCTGGCGCCGACCAGCCCGAGCGCGATGCACAACATGCCGGCGCCGGCGACCAGGCGCGGCCCGAGCCGATCGGACAACATGCCGCCGAACGCGCCCAGCGCAAAGTAGATCAGCCCGCACAGGCCGAACACCAGCGACACGTCGGCGCGTTGCGCCTGGAACTCGCGCGTGAACGGCTCGAAGAACGCGGCAAACGAATACGCCACGCCGAAGATCACGCCGAGCGCGACGAAAGTGGCCCACACCACCACCCAGCCGTAGCGCGGCTCGTCGGCGGACAACACAGCGCCGCTCCCCGCGGGGCTGGCGCTCAAACGGTGGCCTCCGTGCTTCGCACTTCGTCTTTTCGCCTTGCAAGCGGCGCGGCGGCTCAAGAGTGGAAGTCCTCCGGCCTGAGCTCGATCGGCTGGCCGTGCGGCGTGCGGTCGGCCGCATGGTCCCAGGCGTGCGCGGTGCGTTGCAGCTCGCCGGGCGACGCGGCGCCCTTGCTCGCCACCAGCGACTCGAGCGCGGCCAGCCAGTGCTGGTAGTAGGTGTCGCCGCGGTCGGGCTCGCCGCGCTGCTTGGCCGCGGCGATCTGCTCGGACAATGCATCGGCCCACTCGCGCCAGGTGAACAGCCCGCGCTCGTGCAGCTTGACGGCGAGCGCGAACGCGTGCGCTTCCCATGGCTCGCGGAACGCTGGCCCGTCCTGCAGCAGCAGGCTGTCGGCGCTCACTGGGCATCCTCCGCGCTGCGCGCTGCGGAATTCTGCGCCCTGTCGCCTTGCGAGCGGCCGTGCGGCTCATGCCTTGCCCATGTACGGTTCCCACGCGTCGACCGACACGCGCACGCCGGGCGAAGCATCGGGCCACAGGTCGCGCGCGTCGAAGGCCACGGTGTACAGCCAGTGCGGCTGCTCGCCGCGGCCGGTGGCGTGCGCATCGGCGAACACGTGCGCGCCGTGCACGCGCTCGACCACGCCGCGCCGGCCGCGCACGTAACGCGGCAGCCGTGTGTGGTGCGGCACTTCGCCGGCAAACATGCGCACCGCATCGCCGACCTTGAAGCGCGCCTTCGTCGTCGCCGGCCGCTCGGTGCTGGCGCCCTTGGCCAGCACGGTGGGCACGTCGGCCGCGTGCAGCTTGCGCGGCAGCTCGCGTGCCGCGTGCAGCGAGTGCCCGGCCTGCAGTTCGTCGTTGGCCACCAGCGCGTGCGCCGCCATCAGTTTCAGCAGGCCTTCGAACCAGATCTCGTAGTACGTGAGGCGCGCATAGGTCGGCAGCGACTCGCGCGCCGCGCGGCTCATGTCGATGTTCCACAAACCAGTCGCGCCCATCGCCAGCGTGACGGCCAGCACGCGCGGCTCCCAATCGGCATGGAAGCGTTCGTCTTCGGGCTCGTTGACGATCGGACCGTGGCCGGTGGTGCCGCCGAGATCGGCAAGGCTGACGTGCGTCACCGCAGGCTCACCGGGCACGCGCGGGCGGCGACAGCGGCAACCCGGTGCCGATCATCGAGTCGCGCGTCACCAGTGCGGCGAGCTCGTCTTCGCTCAAGCGCTCGGTGCCCTCAGGGCGCATCGGCAGCACGAGGTAGCGCACCTCCGCGGTCGAATCCCACACGCGGACCGACGTGCCCTCGGGCAGCGTGACGCCGAACTCGGCCAGTACGCCATGCGGGTCGCGCACCGCGCGCGAACGATACGGCGCGCTCTTGTACCAGGTGGGCGGCAGGCCCAGCACCGGCCACGGGTAGCAGCTGCACAGCGTGCACACCACCATGTGATGCTGATCGCGCGTGTTCTCCAGCACCACCATGTGCTCGCCCTGACGGCCTTGAAAGCCGAGCGATCCGATCGCTGCGCTGGCGTCGCGCAGCAGCCAGCGCTTGAACGCCGGATCGGACCACGCACGCGCCACCACACGCGCGCCGTTGCGCGGCCCGACCTGCGTCTGGTAGGTGTCGATCAGCACGTCGAGCGCCGCCGGATCGATGTAGCCCTTTTCGCCCAGCACGGTCTCGAGTGCGCGCACGCGCAGCTCCATCGGCGACAGCTCGCTGTGGCCGTCGTCGTGGTGGTGATCGTGGTGGTGGCCGCTCATCGCAACGCCATGGCATGCCGCATCTCGAAGCACAACGCCGCCCAGCGCTGCCGGCGCAGCCGTGCCACGCCGAGCAACACCACCACCGTGAGCAGCGGCTCGACCGCCACCACCGCGAGGTACGACGCGGCGAAGCGCAGCCAGTCGGCCAGCGGCGTGGCCACCTCGCCGATCGCGAGCCAGAAGCCCACCATCAGCGTGACGCCGGCGTAGTACGCGGCGTCGAGCTGCAGCACGGCGCGCAGGTTCACGCGCTGCAGGCGCCGGCCCAGCGTGGCGTGCACGGCCAGCAGCGGCAGCGCGAGCGACAGCGTGTTCACCGACAGGTGCAGCAGATCGGCCGGCTCGAACAGCAAGCCCTGCAGCAGCAGGCCGAACGCGAAGCCGAGCAACGTGGGCACCAGCCCGAGCGCCAGGTACATCGGCATCGCGCCGATGAAATGCAGCTCCGACGGCCCGACCTTGAGGTGGAACGACTGCATGCACAGCGTGAAGAACGCGGCCGCGATCAGCGTGCGCAGCGCGAGCGTGGGGTGCTCAGCAGCGGCCGGCTCGCCGCGAGCACCAGCACGAGCGCGCCCGCGTGCGCCGCCGTGAGCTTGGCCGCAGCCAGGATGCCGGGTTCGATGTGCATGGAACGGTCCTCGCAGAAATGCCGGTCAGCGATGGTGGCGGCAAGCGGCAGTGTGCGCCAGCGGGTTGGCCTGAATACCGCGCGCGCCTGTCAGGCACCTGCTGCAACGCCGCGCAGCGCCAGCGTCTCGAGCCCGCGCAGGTTGATCAGGCTGCGCCAGCGCGGCGTGGTATCGACGACCTCGAGGTGCTCGTAGCGGCGCAGCAGCCGCTCGAATGCCACCTGGGCCTCGAGGCGCGCCAGCGGCGCACCCACGCAGTAGTGGATGCCCGCGCCGAACGCCAGATGCGGGTTCGGGCTGCGCGTGATGTCGAAGCGGTCGGGCTCGGCGAACACGGCCGGGTCGCGGTTGCCGGCGCCGGTCATGAAAAAGATGGTCTCGCCCGGCGGCACCACCACGTCGCGCAACGCATAGGGCTCGATCGGGATGCGGCTCACCATGTTGACCGAGCCTTCGAAACGCAGCATCTCCTCGATCGCGCCGCCCATCAGCTCGGGCTGCGCGCGCAAACGCTTGAGCTCGTCCGGATGGGCCAGCAGCGCCCAGGTGCCATTGCCGATCAGGTTGGTGGTGGTTTCGTGCCCGGCCAGGAACAGCAGCACCAGGTTGCCGAGCAGTTCGTCTTCGCTGAGTGCTGCACCTTCGCCGTCGTGCGCGTCGATCAGCAGGCCCAGCAGTGTGTCGCGCCGCAGCGCTTCACGGTGGCTGCGAATGTGCGCGCGCAGATAGGCCACCATCTCGTCGGCGGCACGGCCGGCGGCCTCGCGCGTCTCGCGCCGCGTGATCGGCTCGACCACCATCGCCAGCGCGTCCGACCAGCTCTTGGTGCGGGCAAAGTCGCCTGCCGGCAGGCCCAGCACGTCGCAGATCACGCGCACCGGCAGCGGCTGCGCGAGCGCGGCCATCAGGTCGAACGGCGCACCGGGCGGCAACGCGTCGAGCAATTCGTCGGTGACGGCGGCGATGCGCTCGCGCAGCGCGTCGATCACCGGTGGCTTGAACGCGCCGTTGATCAGCCGGCGCAGCCGCGTGTGCTTGGGTGGGTCGTTGAACAGCATCCACTGCTCGGCGATTCGCTCGAGCATCGAGTCGGCCAGAAAGGGCCGCAGCTTGGCGTACAGCGGCGAGCGCCAGGGCTCGCGGCTCAGGCGCGGGCTGCGCAGGCCGGCGCTGCAGTCGGCATGGTGGCAGGCGAGCCACACGCCGACCACGTCACGCTCGATCGTGCCGCGGGCGCGCAGGCCGTGCAGCAACGGATGTGGGTCGTCGCGGAACGCGCGATGGCGCATGTCGACGGGCGGCAGAGTTTCTTGAGGCATCGATGGGTTCAGTGGATGGCAACGAGCACGATCATCGCGCCCGGCCACGCGGCAGGCAAACGGGTAAGCTCGCGGCTCGTTGCCTCCCACAGGCGGGCACCCCATGACCCAGCGCCACAAACTCCAGGAACGCAACTTCCCCACTGCCGAAGAAGACGCGCTGGCCGCCAAGCCGGTGTCGCGTTACGGCGGCCCGGAGAGCAGCTATCGGCTGGCGTTCACGGACGAGCAATTCCTGTTGCGCGAGGAGTTGCGGCCGGTGCGCATGCAGCTCGAGCTGCTCAAGCCCGAGATGGTTCAGCAGGAACAACGCATCGAGTCGACGATCGTCATCTTCGGCAGCGCACGCATCGTGCCGCCCGACGTGGCGCGCGTGCAGCTCGAAGTGGCCGATCGTGCCGGCGACACCGAGGCCGCGCGCCGTGCCGAGAAGGCGCTCGAGATGAGCCACTTCTACGACGAGGCGCGGCGCTTCTCGTCGATCGTGACGCAACGCTCGCGCACGCTCGACACGCCGATCTACGTGGTGACCGGCGGTGGACCCGGCATCATGGAAGCGGGCAACCGCGGCGCGCACGACGTCGGCGGGCGCAGCATCGGGCTGAACATCGTGCTGCCGCACGAGCAGGCGCCCAACCCCTACATCACGCCGGAGCTGTGCTTCCAGTTCCACTACTTCGCGCTGCGCAAGATGCACTTCGTGATGCGCAGCATCGCGCTGGTGTGCTTCCCCGGCGGGTTCGGCACGCTCGACGAGCTGTTCGAGACCATGACCTTGGTGCAGACCGGCAAGAGCCGCCCGCGCCCGATCCTGCTGTTCGGCCGCGCGTTCTGGGAGAAGCTGATCAACTTCGAGCACCTGGTCGAGCAGGGCATGATCGGTTCGGCCGACCTCGGGTTGTTCCACTTCGTCGAGACGGCCGAAGAGGCGTGGGCGCGGCTGGCCGAGCACTATGGCTTCGACGAATCCGGCACGCAGGCCGGGGAGCTGGCCGAAGACGTGTGAGGCCGCCCCCGGGGCCGCCATCGCCCGGGTTGATCCGGATGTCTCAATTCACTATCTGGTGAATTATCTGCGGCATGGCCCGCAGCGCCGCCGCCACACCATCTGCCAGCGCCATCGAACCGCGCCAGCGCGACGCCGACCGCTCGCAGCAGGCGATCCTCGCGGCGGCGCGCGACGAGTTCGCCGAGCACGGCCTGGGCGGCGCGCGGGTCGACCGCATCGCCGAGCGCGCCGGGCTCGACAAGCGGCTGCTGTACTACTACTTCGACAACAAGGACGCGCCTGTTCCTCGCGGTGCTCGAGGACACCTACCGCGGCATCCGCGAGGCCGAGAGGCAACTGCACCTGACCGACCTGCCGCCGGCCGAGGCGGTGCGCCAGCTCACCGTGTTCACCTGGAACTACTACCTCGAGCACCCGGAGTTCCTCACGCTGCTCAACAGCGCCAACCTGCACCGCGCGCGCCACCTGCAGGGCAGCAAACGCGCGCGCGCGCTGAATTCGCCGCTGATCGAGACGCTCGGCGAGGTGCTCGAGCGCGGCCGCGCGCTGGGCGTGTTCCGCGGCGGCATCGACCCGATGCAGCTGTACATCTCGATCGCCGCGCTGTCGTACTTCTACCTCGGCAACAACCACACGCTGTCGGCGATCTTCGGGCGCAACCTGATGACGCCCAAGGCGCAGACCGAGCGCCTCTCGCACATGTGCGACGTGATCCTCGGGTATGTCCTGAGGGATTGAGCGCGCGGCCCGGTTGATCCGGCCCCGGGCCGGCGGCAAAATGATTCACCATCCAGTGAATTAAAACGGAGACACCCCGATGCATGCACCCGTTCGCCACGGCCTGGCGGCCGCCCTGCTGGCCACCACGCTGGCCGCCCAAGCCCAATGGACCCCGAACAAGCCCATCACCATCATCGTGCCGTGGGCAGCCGGCGGCTCCACCGACCAGGTCACGCGCGTGACCGCGGCCGAACTCGAGAAGCCCTGAACCAGAAGATCGTGGTGCTGAACCAGCCCGGGCGCATCGGGCTCGGTGGGCACCAAGAACGCGCTCGACGCGCCGAAGGACGGCTACACCTGGACCGCCGGCGCGCGCCAAGGATCTGGGCACCTACAAGGTGCTCGGCATGGTCGACACCAGCGCCAAGGACTGGGGCCTGTACCTCAACGTGGCGCACATCGCGGTGGTGGGCGTCAACGCCGACGCACCGTACAAGACGATGAACGAGCTGCTCGAGGCGATGAAGGCCAAGCCGGGCTCGGTGGCGGTGGCCACGGCCGGCGTCAACTCCAGCGGCCACGCCGCGATCGAGGCGATCGCGCGCGCCACCGGCACCACCTACAAGCACGTGACCTACGACGGCGGCAACCCGGCGGTGGTGGCCACGGTGGCCGGCGAGACGCAGGTGACGACGCAGCTCGCGGCCGAGCAGACCGACATGATCCGCGCCAAGAGGATCCGCCCGCTGGCGGTGGTGGGCGACAAGCCGCTGGAAATCGAGGGCTTCGGCACCGTGCCGCCGCTGTCGCAGTTCATTGCCGGGCTTCAAGGACCCGATCAACTACTTCGGCATCTTCGTGCCGCAAGGGCGTGCCGGCCGAGGTGACCGCAGACGCTCGACACGCATCTGGGCCACCGAGATGAGCAAGAGCGAGGCGCTGCGAAGTACGCGCAAGGGCGCGGCGCGATGTTTGCGCCGATGGCCGGCGAAGAGGCGCAGAAGGCCGTGTTCCCGGCGATCCAGGCCTATGCCTGGACGCAGCAGGCGGCGGGCAAGGCCAAGGTGTCGCCCGACACGGTGGGCATCCCGAAGCCCTGATGCGCGGCACGCCCATGACGAGCAGCGCACCGCCCGATCCGACCTGGCGGCGCCGGCTGGATGGTGTTCGGCGCTGGTGATCCTGGCGGCGGCGTGGCGCATGGATCGCTTCGAGCCAGATGGGCGCCACCCTCTACACCGCGCCCGGCCTGGTGCCGGGCATCTTCGGGCTGACCCTGCTGCTGCTCGGCGCCGCTGCTCGCGCTGCGCGGCTGGCGCGCGCGGCAGCACGCCAGCGAAGTCGCCGCGCCGCTGCTCAACCGGCGCATCGTGCTGGACGCTGGCGCTGACGCTGGCCTATGCGATCGCCGCGATCGGGCGCGTGCCGTTCTCGATCGCCACCGCGGTGTTCGTGGCGTCGTTCTGCTGGCTGTTCGCCGATGCACTCGCCGCCGCCACGGCGCATCGCCATGGCGCTGGCCGCCGGCGTGCTCACGGCCGTGGTGGTGGTGCTGGTGTTCGAGCGCGTGTTCCTCGTGCGTCTGCCCTGAGAAGCCACCCACCGAGCGCGCCATGTTCGACGGACTGCTGGCCTTCGGCCATTCGATCGCGCACTTCAGCACGCCGGGTGTCATCTTCTACGCGCTGCTGGCGTCGCTGGTCGGCGTGATCATCGGCGCGCTGCCCGGCCTCACGGCCACGATGGGGCTGGCGCTGATGACCACGCTCACGATCAAGCTGCCGCCCGACCAGGCGCTGCTGATCCTGATCTGCACCTACGTCGGCGCCATCTACGGCGGCTCGCGCTCGGCGATCCTGCTCAACATCCCCGGCACGCCGGCGTCGGCCGCGTCGTGCCTCGACGGCTACGCGCTGGCACGCCAGGGGCTGGCCGGCCGCGCGATGGGCATCGCCACCACCGGCTCGGTGCTCGGCACGTTGATCGGCATGTTCTTCCTCGCCGGCTTCACGCCGATCCTCGGCAACCTGGCGTTGAAGTTCGGCGCCTACGAGTTCTTCTGGCTCGCGCTGTTCGGCGTGATCATCGCCGGCACGCTGACCGGCAACGACCCACTCAAGGGCTGGATCGCCGGCATCGCCGGCCTGTTCGTCGCCACCATCGGGCAGGAGCCGCAGTACGCCTACGAGCGCTTCGCGTTCGGCGTGCGCGATCTCGCCGGCGGCATCCAGCTGGTGCCGGCGCTGGTCGGCGCGTTCGGCTTCGCCGAGTTGCTCACGGCGATGAAGGAGCGCCAGGCACCGGTGAAGATCAACCCGTTCGACACGGTGATTCCACGCATCGCCGACGTGGTGAAGCATTGGCGCACCATCCTCCGATCGGGGCTCATCGGCACCGGCGTCGGCATCATCCCGGGCGTCGGCGAAGACGTGGCGGCCTGGTCGTCGTATGCCGCCGCCAAGCGCGCCAGCAAGACGCCCGAGGAGTTCGGCAAGGGCTCGATCGATGGCCTGATGGCCGCCGAGACCGGCGACAACGCCTGCGTGCCGGGCGCCGTGATCCCGGTGCTGACGCTGGCGATCCCCGGCTCGGCGCCGGCGGCCGTGCTGATGGCCGCGATGATCATCCACGGCATCAAGCCCGGCCCGATGATCATGGTGGAGAACGCCGCAGTTCGTGTACGACGTGGTGGCGATGATGCTGTTCGCCACCATCGGCATCCTGATCTACGGCCTCACGCTGACCAAGCTGCTGGTGCAGGTGCTGCGCGTGCCGCAGCACATCATCGTGCCGATCATCTTCGTGCTGTGCGCCGTCGGCAGCTTCGCCATCGCCGGCCGGCTGTTCGACGTCTACGTGATGCTGGCGTTCGGCCTCATCGGCTTCGTGCTGCGCCACTGCGGCTATCCGATGGCGCCGCTGGTGCTGGGCATCGTGCTGGGCGACCTGCTGGAGAAGAACCTGCGCCGCGCGCTGGTGCTGTCCGACGGCGACCTGACGCCGTTCTTCACGCGCCCGATCTCGGCGCGTGTTCGCCGCGCTGATCATCGGCACGATCGCATGGAAGCTGTGGAAGCTGCGTCAGACGCCGCCAGCGGGCGGCGGCACCGGCATGAAGCTCGCGCTGTGCAACGAGGTGCTGCGCGAGCGGCCGTTCGCCGAGCAGTGCCGGCTCGCGGCGGCCATCGGTTGCAAGGGCATCGAGCTCGCGCCGTTCACGCTGGCGAACGACCCGTCCACGCTCGGCGAACGCGAGGCACAGCGAGTGCCGGCGCATCGCGCAGGACCACGGCCTGGCGATCTCGAGCCTGCACTGGTTGCTGGTGCAACCGACGGGCCTGTCGATCGCCACGCCCGACGACGCGCTGCACGCGCGCACCGTGGCGCTGCTCGAGCGGCTGATCGACTTTGCCGCCGCCTGCGGCGCGCAGGTGCTGGTGCACGGCTCGCCGGCGCAGCGCGCACCGGTGGGCGCGCAAAGCGTCGCCGACGCGCTCGCGCGTTGCGAAGCCGCGTGGTCGCGGCTGGCCGAGCGCGCGCAGCAGGCGCGGCGTCACCTACTGCATCGAGCCGTTGTCGCCGGCCGAGACGCCGGTGATCAACACGCTGGCCGACGCCGCCGCGGTGGTCGACCGCATCGGCTCGCCGGCGTTGCGCACGATGTTCGATTTGAGTGCGGCTTCGCAAAGCGAAACCCGCGCGCCGTCGGCCGTGCTGGCGCAGTATCTCGAGAGCGGCCATGTCGCGCACGTGCAGCTCAACGACCGCAACCGGCGCGGCCCGGGCCAGGGCGACACGCTGGTGGCGCCGGTGCTGCGGGTGCTGAAGACCCTGGGCTACGCCGGCTGGATCGCGCTCGAACCGTTCGACTACCACCCCGAGCCGCTGGCCTGTGCCGCGGCCAGCGCCGCCTACGTGCGCGGCATCCTGGAGAGCCTTCTGTGAACGCTGATGCGGCGTCGGTGCGCGTGCGCAGCGTCGAGCTGTACGAACGGCCGGTGACCTTGCGCTTGCCGTTTCGCTTCGGTGCTGCCACCGTCACGCGCTGCCCGCAGGCCTTCGTGCGCGTGCTGGCCGATGTCAACGGGCACTCCGTCGAGGGCGCCGGCGCGGAGCTGATGGTGCCCAAGTGGTTCGACAAGTCGCCCGCGCTCACGCACGAGCAGAACTTTGAACAACTGCGCGAAGCCTTGCGCCTGGCGCGCGATGCGTACGGCAGCGCCGACGCCGCGCTCACGCCGTGGGCGCTGTCGCTGCAGGGCGACGACGGCATCGCATCGCGGCGTGGCGTTCGGGCTGCCGCGCCTGGCGGCGCAGTTCGGCGCCGCGCTGCTCGACAAGGCGGTGGCCGACGCCGCGTTGCAAGCGGCCGGCTTGCCGTGGGTCGACGGCCTGCGCGCCGGTGTGCTCGGCGACCCGTGGTCGGCCAAGTTGCCGCTGCACACGCCCGACACGGTCGCGTTGCGCCACACGGTGGGTCTGGCCGACCGCCTCGATGCGAGCGACCCCGGCGCCGATCCGCAAGACGGACTGCCGGCCACGCTGCGCGACGCGATCGCCGCCCACGGCCTGCGTTTCTTCAAGCTCAAGCTGTGCGGCGATGCCGAACGAGACATCGCCCGCTTGCGCGCCATCGCCGCGGTGCTCGACGCGCATGCCGGCGACTACCGCGTCACGCTCGACGGCAACGAGACCTTCACCGACGCCGCCGCGCTCGGCGCTTTCTGGCGCGCGCTCGCCGCGACCGCAGCGCTGCAGCCGCTGCTCGCGCGCACGCTGCTGCTCGAGCAGCCGATCGGCCGCGCACGCGCGCTGCGCGAGCCGATCGAGGGTTTGGGCATCCCGGTGCCGGTGATCCTCGACGAGTCCGACGACCATGCCGAGGCGTTCGACACCGGCCTGTCGCTCGGCTACCGCGGCATTTCGAGCAAGGCGTGCAAGGGCATCTACCGTTCGTTGCGCAATGCCGCGCGCGTGGCCGAAGGGCGCGGACGCCTGCTGCTGTCGGGCGAGGACCTCACGGCCCAAGCCGGACTCGCGGTGCAGCAGGACACCGCACTCGCCGCCAGCCTGGGCGTCACGCACATCGAGCGCAACGGCCACCACTACGTCGACGGCTTCGGCATCGCGCCAGACGGCGAGGCGCAAGGGTTTCTGCGAGCGCACCCATCGCTGTATGCGATGTCGAACGGCCGCGTGCGCCTCGCGGTGCACGACGGCCAGCTCCAGTTGCGCAGCCTGTTCGGCACAACCGGCTTCGCCAGCGGCGCGACCCCGCGCTGGGACACGCTGACTCCGATTCACTGAAACGGTTTTCCTCAAAAGGGCCTGTCATGGCAACCAAGACCCTCGGTCTCATCATGCACGGCGTCACCGGCCGCATGGGCCTGAACCAGCACCTGATCCGCTCGATCTGCGCGATCCGTGCGCAAGGCGGTGTCACGCTGGCCAATGGCGACACGCGTGATGCCCGACCCGATCCTGATCGGCCGCAACGCCGAGAAGATCGAGGCGCTGGCCAAGGCACACGGCATCGCGCGCTTCGGCACCAACCTCGACGCCGCGCTCGCCAACAAGAGCGACACCGTGTTCTTCGACGCCGCCACCACGCAGATGCGCCCGGCGCTGCTGGCGCAGGCGCTGCGCGCCGGCAAGCACGTGTACTGCGAGAAGCCGATCGCCACCAACCTGAACGAGGCGGTGGAGATCTGCAAGCTCGCGCAGGCCTCGGGCCTGAAGCACGGCGCCGTGCAGGACAAGCTGTTCCTGCCCGGCCTGCGCAAGCTCGACATGCTGCGCCGCGCCGGCTTCTTCGGCCGCATGCTGGCGGTGCGCATCGACTTCGGCTACTGGGTGTTCGAGGGCGACCTGCAGCCGATCCAGCGCCCGAGCTGGAACTACCGCAAGGAAGACGGCGGCGGCATGATCCTCGACATGATGTGCCACTGGCGTTATGTGCTCGACAACCTGTTCGGCGAGGTGCAGTCGATCACCTGCCTCGGCGCCACGCACATCGACAAGCGCTGGGACGAAGCCGGCAAGCCCTACACCGCAACGGCCGACGACGCCGCCTACGCCACCGCGCAGCTCAAGGGCCACAACGGCGAGCCGGTGATCGCGCAGCTGACGATGAGCTGGGCCACGCGCGTGCGGCGCGACGACCTGGTGACCTTCCACGTCGACGGCACGCACGGCTCGGCGGTGGCCGGTCTGCAGGAGTGCCGTGCGCAGAGCCGCGTGACGACGCCGCGCCCGGTGTGGAACCCGGACGTGAAGCAGACGATGAACTTCTTCGACCAGTGGCAGGACGTGCCCGACGCGCAGAGCTACGACAACGGCTTCAAGATCCAGTGGGAAGCGTTCATCCGACACGTGGCCGAAGACGCGCCGTACCGCTGGACCTTGCCCGAAGGCGCCAAGGGCGTGCAGCTGGTCGAGGCGGCGCTGCAGAGCTGGAAGGAGCGGCGCTGGGTCGACGTGCCGGCGCTGAATGTGTGAGGACTCAGGCGATGAAGATCACCCTGCCACGAGCCGACGGCACGCTCGCGCCCTACACGCTGCGCGCGCCCGGGCGCGTTTCGCCCCGCGAAGGCGGGCACGCCGTTCAATCGCATCGCGTACTCGGCGGCCCACGTGGTGGCCGATGCGCGCGCCGCCGGCGACCCGTGGCTCGACTGCGCGATCGATTGGGACAGCACCATCGCCTACCGGCAGCGGCTGTGGGGCATGGGCCTCGGCGTGGCCGAGGCGATGGACACCGCGCAGCGCGGCATGGGCCTGGACTGGCCGACGTCGCTCGAGCTGATCCGGCGTTCGCCTCGACGCCGCAGGCGACACACCGGGCGCGCTGGTGGCCAGCGGCTGCGGCACCGACCAGCTCGCGCCCGAAGCCGCGAAAAGCGTGGACGACGTGATCCGCGCCTATGAAGAGCAGATGGCGGCGATCGAAAAGCTCGGCGGCCGCCTGATCGTGATGGCGAGCCGCGCGCTGGCGCGCGTGGCCAAGGGTCCGGCCGACTACGAGCGCGTGTACGACCGCGTGCTGTCGCAGGCCAGGCAGCCGGTGATCCTGCACTGGCTGGGCGACATGTTCGACCCGGCGCTCAAAGGCTATTGGGGATCCGACGACGTCGACGCCGCGATGGCGACCGCGCTCGGCATCATCGACGCGCACGCGGCCAAGGTCGACGGCATCAAGATCTCGCTGCTCGACAAGGACAAGGAGATCGCGATGCGCCGCCGGCTGCCCGCCAGCGGAGGGGCCGACGGCAAAGGCGTGCGCATGTACACCGGCGACGACTTCAACTACGCCGAGCTGATCGCCGGCGACGGCGTCGGCGGCTCGCCGAACCAGCAGCGCAGCGACGCGCTGCTCGGCATCTTCGACGCGATCGCACCGGCGGCGAGTGCCGCATTGGCCGCGCTGGCCGCCGGCGACGCGGTGCGCTTCCACCAGATCCTCGAACCCACCGTGCCGCTCAGCCGCCACATCTTCAAGGCGCCGACGCGCTTCTACAAGACCGGGGTGGTGTTCATGGCCTGGCTCAACGGCCATCAGAACCATTTCATCATGGTCGGTGGACAGCAGAGCACGCGCTCGCTGCCGCACCTGGCCGAGCTGTTCCGCCTGGCCGACGCCGCCGGCTTGATCGAACAGCCCGATCTCGCGGTGCGCCGCATGCAGACCTTGATGGCCTTGCACGGGGTGGGCTGACGCGAGACCACGCCGAAACGCAGCCGACCCGATGCCCATGCGCGACTTCTCGCAAGACCACCGCTGGCTGTCGGTCAACACCGCCACCGTGCGCAAGCAGCGCGGCCAGGATTGGCCGCTGCCGCAGATCCTCGATGCCTGTGCCGCGCGCGGCATCCGTGCCATCTCGCCGTGGCGCGACCAGGTGCATGCCGCCGGCCTCGACACGATCGCGCGCCAGGTCAAGGCCCTCGGCCTCGAGCTTTCGGGCTATTGCCGCGGCGGCCTGTTCACGCACACCGATGCCGCGTCGCGCCAGGCCGCGCGCGACGACAACCGCCGCGCGCTCGACGAAGCCTGCACGCTGAACGCGGCCTGCCTGGTGCTGGTGGTCGGCGGCCTGCCCGGTGCGCTCGCCGGCAAGCCGGCGCACCGCGACATCGCGGGCGCCCGCGCGCAGGTCACCGAAGGCATCGCCGCAGTTGCTCGACGATGCGCGCGAGCGCCGCATGCCGCTGGCGATCGAACCGCTGCATCCGATGTACGCCGCCGACCGCGCCTGCATCAACACGCTGGAGCAGGCGCTCGACGTCTGCGATCAGCTCGATCCGCAGCGCAGCGGCGCTGCTCGGCGTCGCCGTCGACGCCTACCACGTGTGGTGGGACCCCAAGCTGCACGCGCAGATCGCGCGCGCCGGCAAAGAACGCCTGCTGGCGCTGCACGTGTGCGACTGGCTGGTGCCGACCACCGACCTGCTGAACGACCGCGGCATGATGGGCGACGGCGTGATCGACCTGAAGGCCTTGCGCGCGTCGGTCGAAGCGCAGGGCTTCGCCGGCTACAGCGAGGTCGAGATCTTCTCGGCCGCCAACTGGTGGCAACGCGACGGTGGCGAGGTGCTCGACACTTGCATCGAGCGGCACCGGCGCTGCGTGTAGCGATGACCGTTCTCGGCCAGCTGCGGTCCGTCGGTTCGATGTTCGTAAGCCGTCATTCAGCCTTTCCGCGCTTGGTCTCTCCGATCTGCAGCCCGGACTTGCAGCGCAGGTTATGGCACGCTCGTCGATCTAGTGGTGCCACCGACCCGCTCGGACAAGGCGCCGCCTAGGGCGTGACGTCGCGGGACCGTGGCCCTAGAGCGCGCGGCGATTTCTCACCAATCACCGCCTCGCCGGGACCTCGGCCCCCTCGGCGCCCCGACGGGGCCCACGCCCCAATGGTCGCACCGTCAGCGCGCCGGGCGGCGCGCGTCGGAACCCACCGGAGAACACCATGCAAACAGCGACCCTTTCACCGACGACCCAGCGTCCACCGAGCGAGACGAACCGCTACGCCAAGTGCGTCAATGTCTCCAAGCGCGTCCGCTGGGACATCGACCGCGACGTGATTCGCGGGCGCAGCTTCGACTTCACCAAGAAGTTTCTGCCCGACGGACTCTCGAAGGTCACCGAACTGTCGCTCCTCAGTGACGAAGAGCGGTGCCTGCTAAGCCAGGTTCAGGGCCGGACCTACGTCAACATGTTCGGCATGGTTGAGCGCTTCATCGGCGCCAAGATCCTGGAGATTAGCAAGGACTACTGGCTGAGCGACCAGGTCGCGCTCGAAGCGCTGGTGCGATTCACCGATGAGGAGCTGAAGCATCAAGAGTTGTTTCGACGCCTCGAGCAGATGATGACGCCCGGCATGCCGGCGGGCTACCGGTTCATGTTGCAGCCGAACGATGTCGCCGCGGTCGTGCTCGGCAAGTCGACCTGGGCTGTGCTCGCGCTGACCTGCCACATCGAGCTCTTCACGCAGGCGCACTACCGCCAGAGCATCGAGCCTGACCCACAGTTGTCGGACCTCTGGAAGGACGTGTTCCTGTTCCACTACAAGGAGGAATCGCAGCACGCCATCCTCGACGAGCTGGAATGGGCGCGCGAAGACGCAAGGATCACGGCGACCGAGCGCGACCACGCGGTCGACGATCTGATCGCGCTGGTCGCCGCCATCGACGGCATGCTGGTCGCGCTGGCAGCAGCCGACGCAACCTACTTCGCACACATCGCGCCGCGCGCTTTCGACGCTGCGCAAGTGAGCGCGGTCGAGGCATGCCTGCTGCGCGCCTATCGCTGGCAGTACATCGTGTCCGGCGTGCAGGTCGAGCGATTCCAGCAAATCCTCGGCTCGATGATCACGCCGGCGCAGTTCGAGCGCATTGGCACGGCGCTGGCCCCGATCATGGGAGCGCTGACGCACTGAGTGACGGCGGTGCACGATCGTGGCGGGTGTAGCATGATTCTTCAGCGCTATCCCGCTACGATGCGCGCCGCAACACAACAGATCCGCTTTTGCCAGAGCCACGACGGCGTGCGCCTGGCCTATGCGACGGCTGGCCGCGGCACGCCCATCGTCAAGGCTGCGAACTGGCTGAATCACCTTGAGTTCGATTGGGACAGCCCGGTGTGGCGGCACTTGCTCGCCGAGCTGACGCGTGATCACCTGTTGATCCGCTACGACGAACGCGGCTGCGGCCTGTCGGACTGGAGTGTTCCGGAGTTCTCTTTCGACGCCTGGCTGCGCGATCTGGAGACCGTGGTCGACACTGCCGGCATCGAGCGTTTCGCGTTGCTCGGCATCTCGCAAGGGGCGCCGATCGCCGTTGCCTACGCGGTGCGCCATCCCGAGCGCGTCACCCACCTGGTGCTGCACGGCGGATACGCGCGCGGCCGATATCACCGCGGTCTGCAGGGGCGCGCGATCGAAGAGGTCGACTTGACGATCCGATTGGCGGAGATCGGCTGGGGGCAGGAGAACGCAGCATTCCGCCAGTTCTTCGCGACGGAGCTTCTCCCAGAGGGGACAGCCGAACAACATCGTTGGTTGAACGACCTCGCGCGCATCACGACCTCGCCGGCGAACGCGGCACAGTTTCTGCGCGTCTTCTACGGTATCGACGTCACGTCGCTGCTGCCGATGGTCAGTTGCCCGAGCCTGGTACTGCATCCGACTCATGACCGCAGCGTTCCCTTCGACGAGGGCCGGCTGCTTGCGGGCAGCATTCCGGGAGCGCGCTTCGCGCCGCTCGAAAGCTGCAATCACCTCCTGCTCGAAACCGAGCCAGCGTGGCAACGATGGTGCACCGAAGTGCGCGCCTTCCTGCCGACCCGAACGCCGATCGATCCGGTCTTTGCAACGCTGACCGCACGTGAACGTGAATTGGTCGAACTGATTGCGCGCGGCCGCGACAACGCGCAAATCGCAGCGCAGCTGGGGTTGAGCGAAAAGACGGTGCGCAATCACATCACCAGCATCTTCGCGAAACTCCAAGTCGAAAGCCGGGCGCAAACGATCGTGCTCGCGCTGAAGGCCGGATTCGGCGTCGA
>CAVTJT010000016.1:0-68939 GCA_963735095.1 uncultured beta proteobacterium
GCAGGTCGCCCTGGCGCTCCTTGTCGACCAGCGCGATCAGGCGGTAGCCGACTTCGAGGCCGAGCGTGTCGACCGGTTGCAGGTCGTCCCAGCTGGCCTCGCCGTTGGGTGCGGCGATCGGCGCCGGCGCCGTGGCCGCCTGCGCGGCGCGGGTCTTCTCGCGCTGGTGCAGCCACCACGCCAGCCAGCCGATCGCCGACGCGATCACGATGAACACCATGTGCGGCATGCCGGGCACCAGGCCGAGCGTGCCGACGATGCCAGCCGCCACGCCGAGCGAGCGCGGCGAACCGAACACCTGCGTGCTGATCTGCGTGCCGATGTCGTGCTGCTTGCCGACGCGTGACACCACCATCGCGGCCGCCACCGAGATCAGCAGCGCGGGGATCTGCGCCACCAGCGCGTCGCCCACCGCCAGCAGGATGTAGCTCTCGGCCGCCTGGCCGGCGCTCAGGCCGTGCTGCGCCACGCCGATGATGAAGCCGCCGACGATGTTGATGACCAGGATCAGGATGCCGGCCACCGCGTCGCCGCGCACGAACTTCGAGGCGCCGTCCATCGAGCCGAAGAACTCGGCTTCTTCGCCGACTTCGAGGCGGCGGCGCTTGGCCTCGGTCTCGTCGATCAGGCCGGCGTTGAGGTCGGCGTCGATCGCCATCTGCTTGCCGGGCATGGCGTCGAGCGTGAAGCGCGCGCCGACCTCGGCGATGCGCTCGGCGCCCTTGGTGACCACGATGAAGTTGATCACCACCAGGATCGCGAACACGATGATGCCGACCGCGAAGTTGCCGCCGATCAGGAAGTGGCCGAACGACTCGATCACCTGGCCGGCCGCTGCGGCGCCGGTGTGGCCCTCCATCAGCACCACGCGGGTCGAGGCCACGTTGAGCGACAGGCGCAGCAGCGTGGTGATCAGCAGCACCGACGGGAAGGCGGCGAAGTCGAGCGGCCGCACCATGCGCGCCGCCACCATCATCACGGTGAGCGCGATCGCGATGTTGAAGGTGAACAGCACGTCGAGCGCCAACGGCGGCAGCGGCAGCACCATCATCGCCAGCACCATCACGATGAACAGCGGCGCGATCACGCCCTTGACCGTGTCGGCGCGTGCGCCGAACCACTCGGACGGGCGCGTTCATTCAGCGGCCTCCGCTGCTCGGCTTGGGATTCGTGTGGATCGAGCCCGAGCGGAATCTGCGGCTCGGGCACGGCCTGCGGCATCGGCGCCTTGCCGGCCAGCGCGGCGCGCAACTGGTACACGTAGGCCAGCACCTGCGCCACAGCGGCGAACAGCGCGGCCGGCACCTCGCGGTCGATCTCGCAGTGCGCGTACAGCGCGCGCGCCAGCGGCGGCGCGCGCAGCACCGGCACCTTGGCGTCGCGCGCCAGGTCGCGGATGCGCATCGCCAGCAGGTCGGCGCCCTTGGCGATCACGCGCGGCGCGGCCATCGTGGCGTCGTCGTACTTGAGCGCGACCGCGTAGTGGGTCGGGTTCATCACCACCAGGTCGGCCTGCGGCACGTTGGCCAGCATGCGGCGCTTGGCCATCTCGCGCATGCGCGCCTTGACCTTGGCCTTGACCTCGAGGTTGCCCTCGAGCTCCTTCATCTCCTGCTTGGCCTCCTCGCGGCTCATCTTCAGGCGCTTGATCCACAGGTGGCGCTGCAGCGGCACGTCGACCAGCCGCGAACACCGCCAGCGCCAGCAGCAGCAGCAGCACGCCGCCGAGCAACGCCTGCGGCCGTGTGCGACAGCGCGGCGGGCAGCGGCATCGCCAGCGCATCGTGAAATCGCGCCATGCGACTGCGCGAGAAGAACGCCGCCGATCACGCCGAGCACGATGGCCAGCAGCGCGGCCTTGAGCGTGTCGCCCAGGTGCTGCTTGGACAACAGCCGGCCCAGCCCGGCAGCGGATTGAGCTTGCCGAACGTCGGCATCAGCGGCTTGAAGGTCCAGTTCCAGCCGCCCGACACCACCGCCGCCGTGACGGCCAGCACCGCCATCGCGGCACCCAGCGGCACCACCACCATCATCAGGCGCCGGCGCCGGCGACTGCAGCGCCTCGAGCATCGCCTGCGGCGAGCGCACGGCCGCCGCATCGAAGCGCAGGCCGTCGACGAGCAATGGCTCGCGCCCTGGATGGCCCATGGCGCCAGCGCCACCATCGGGCCACGCCAGCGGCCATCGGCAGCAGATGCGCCAGATCGCGCGAGCGCGCAACCTGGCCGTCCTCGCGCGCCTTGAGGATGCGCCGGTGTGACGCGGGTAAGTTCTTGTCTTGCTGGTCGGCCATGGATGGCGGAACGACGAATCGGTCCCGCCATCGTGCCGATGGTCCGGATTTCTTAAGCCCGAAAAGCCGGGCTTCGGGCAGCCCTTTTTACAACCAGTGCCGGCTCAGAAGCCGAGGCTGGCGAGCAGGTCGTCGACCTCGCCCTGGTTGCTCACCACGTCGGAGCGCCCCTTGGCATCGACCACCGGGCCTTGCAGCCCGCCGTTGTCAACTTTCGCACGCTGCTCGGGCGGCACCACCTGCATCAGCAGCTTGAGCAAGCTGTCTTCGAGGTCGGTGGCCAGCGTCACCACCTTGGCCACCACCTGGCCGGTGAGGTCGTGAAAGTCCTGCGCCAGCATGATGTCGGTGAGGTGCTGGTCGATGCGCCGTGTGCGCGGCCTCGACATCGCCGACGAAGTTCATCACCGCGCCCGAGGCCACGGCACGCACCGGGTCGGCCGTGAGCGCCGCGGCCAGGCGCTGCGTCTCGGCGTTGATCTGCTGGTGCTCCGACTTGGCGTGATCGACCGAATCGAGCACCTTCTCGGCCGCCTGCGCCGGTCTTGTGGGCGATGTAGTTCGAGCCGGCTGCGCGCATCGGGCAGCCCATCGGCGCGCGGCCTGCAGCTTGGGCATCACACCGAGCTGCTGCAAGGTGTCGTGCAGCATGCGCGTGATCGCACCGAGCTGCTGGAACACTTCCGGCGAGGCCGTCACCGGCTCCTGCGGCATCAGTGCCGCGATGTCGTCGAGCTTCATCGAAGGGGTCCGCTAGCGCGGCCGGTCCGGCGCCGGGCCGCCCCAAGGAGACCATCGGCGGCAGCGAGCGTTTTTTGCGAGTGTGGGGGCGCAGTCATGCGGCGATCTTCTGAACGATCTTCTGCACCTTCTCTTCGAGGGTGGCCTTGGTGAACGGCTTGACGATGTAGCCCGACGCGCCGGTCTGCGCGGCGAGCACGATGTCTTCCTTGCGCGCCTCGGCGGTGACCATCAGCACCGGGATGTGCTTGAGCGAGTCGTCGGCGCTGGCACGGCCTTGAGGAACTCGAAGCCGTTCATGTTGGGCATGTTGATGTCGCACACCACGAAGTCGAACTTCTGCGCCTTCAGCGCGGCCAGCGCGACGGCGCCGTCTTCGGCCTCTTCGGCGTTGTTGCAGCCCATCTCCTTGAGCAGGCCGCGCACGATGCGGCGCATCGTCGAGAAGTCGTCGACGATCAGGTACTTTAGGTCGGCCGGGTTGCTCATGCATCCTCCCCTTGCCGGGCTACTCGCCTCGGGGGGCGGCGGCGGTATCCGTCTGGGGCCTGTTGACTGTCTGGCGCTGCTGGATCTTCGGCCCAACGCCGGTTGACTTGAGACCAGCGTCGGCTTCTCGGGCTTGATCACGGCTCGGCGTCGGCCTGCGGCGTTAATTGCGGCCGGAACATCGGTCCTCGGCCTCGCGGTTCATCACGATGATGCTGATGCGGCGGTTGATCGGATCGCGGGTTGTCGCGCACCAACAGCTGGCTCGAAGCCAGGCCCAGCACGCGCAGCACGCGGTCGTCGGCCAGGCCGCCGGCGAACAGTTCGCGGCGCGAGGCGTTGGCGCGGTCGGCCGACAGCTCCCAGTTGCTGTAGCCGCGCTCGCCGCCGGAGAACGGCGTCGCGTCGGTGTGGCCTCGAGCTGAGGCGGTTCGGCACTTCGTTCAGCACGCCGCCGATCGTCGCGCAGCAGCTCGCGCATGTAGGGCTGCACCACCGACGATGCCGCTGGCGAACATCGGCCGGTTCTGCTCGTCGACGATCTGGATGCGCAGGCCGTCGCGCGTCATGTCGAGCCGGATCTGCGAGCTGCAGCCGGCCAGGCTCGGGGTTGTGCAGCGAGCTCGCCTCGATCTTCTCCTTCAGCTCCTTCAGGCGCGCGATCTCGGCGCGCACCTGCTCGGCCTTGAGCGCCTGCAGGTTGATCGGTCTTGCGGCTCGGCATCGACCTCGCCGTTCTTGACCTGGCCGGTCGTGCGCGTCAGGTCCTGGCCGCCGCCCTTGACCACGTGCGAGCATCGCCCGCGCCCGAGCCGCCGACCAGCGCCACCTTCAGCGGCGTGTTGAAATAGTCGGCGATGCCCTTCTTGTCGCCCTCGGTGGTCGAGCCGAGCAGCCACATCAGCAGGAAGAACGCCATCATCGCCGTCACGAAGTCGGCATAGGCGATCTTCCAGGCGCCGCCATGGTGGCCATGGCCGCCCTTCTTGATCCGCTTGACGATGATCGGCTGGAGCTTCTTCGCGTCACCGGCCATCACTGACCCCCTCGTGCAGCGGGTACAGCGCGTCCGCCCGAGGGGGAGCGTTCGGCCATGGGGCGACCGCGGCGCCGAACCGTGCATCCCTGCCGCTCACTTCTTGCCCTTCACGTGGCCTTCGAGCTCGGCGAAGCTCGGGCGCTCGGTCGAGTACAGCACCTTGCGGCCGAACTCGACCGCGACCTGCGGCGCGTAGCCCTGCATCGAGGCCAGCAGCGTGGTCTTGATGCACTGCAGTTCCTTGCCGCTCTCGTCGACCTTCTGCTCCAGCAGGCCGGCGAGCGGCTCGAAGATGCCGTAGGCGAGCAGGATGCCGAGGAAGGTGCCGACCAGCGCCGAGCCGATCATGCCGCCCAGCTCCGCCGGCGGCTGGCCGACCGAGCCCATGGTGTTCACCACGCCCATCACCGCGGCCACGATGCCGAACGCCGGCAGTCCGCCGGCCAGCCGTTGCAATGCAGCCACTGGCGCATGCGCCTCGTGGTGATGCGTCTCGATCTCGCTGTCCATCAGCGACTCGATCTCGTGCGCGTTCAGGTTGCCCGACACCATCATGCGCAGGTAGTCGGTGATGAACTCGACTCACATGGTGGTCGTTGCCCACCGTGGCGTACTTCTGGAACAGCGGCGAGCTGTGCGGCTCCTCGACGTCCTTTTCGATCGACATCAGGCCTTCCTTGCGCGCCTTCTGCAGGATGTCGTACAGCAGCGCCATCAGCTCCATGTAGCGCGCCTTGGTGTACTTGCTGCCCTTGAAGCAGGTGGCCAGGCCGGCCACCGAGGCCTTGAGCACCTTCATCTGGTTGTTGGCGATGAAGGCGCCGATCGCCGCCCCCATGATCGCGACCATCTCGAACGGCAAGGCCTTGAGCACCACGCCGATGTTGCCGCCGTGCGCGATGTACACCCCGAACACGCAACCCAGCGCGACGACCCAGCCGATGATGACGAACATGGTCAGCGCCGCCCGGCCGCCCGAAGGCGCTGACGCGTCCCCTCAAGGGGCGGCGAACGAGGTGAGCGTGGGGGTCTCATGTTTGTTCCTGGACACGCGCGCGCTTCGACTACCAACGGCGCCAGCAGGTTTATCGGCCGTGGCGGGCTTTGCCTTGAGCGCGTTACACCGCGGGACACGTTCCGTTGCATGCGAACGCGGCGTGACATCCGTCAACGCAGCGCGAGCAGCTTTTCGTGCGGCGGAATCACTCGCACGGCCTGGCTGGCCACCGCGCCCTTCACGGCGTGACGCTTTTCCACCGTGTCGCGCAGCGCCGGCTCGCCCAGCGGTGCCCCGCTGGCGCCGACCAGCGACGCCACGATCGGCAGGTTGGCCCGGCGGCCGCGCGCGATCACGATGCCGCGCTCGCCGCTGGCCAGCTCGACGAAGCTGCCCGGCGGGTACAGCCCCACGGCCTTCAGCAGCACCGCACCGATCTCGTCGGGCTGGCCGTTGGCGCCGAGGCAGGCCTCGCGCGCGGCCTGCACCGGCGACATCGGCGTGCGCGTGGCGCGGCAGCTCATCTTGGCCGTGAAGATGTCCACACGTCGCAGCAGGCGTGCCAGCCGCTCGGACGGCGTCAAGGCCTCGAGCGGCTTGGCCTTGGGGCCGTCGTCGTGGTGCAGCCGCACCGCGTCGAGCCACAACACATCGTTCACACCGGCGGCTTGCAGCAAAGCCGCACCTGCCTCGGGATGCAGGCGGATCTGCTCACGCAGGGCCGGCGTCATCGACACGTCGCGCGCGGCGAGTTCGTCTTGCAGGCGCTTCATCGCCACGTTCATCGTCAGCGCGGCGCGCTCCAGGCTTGCCACCTCCAGCGCGCTCCAGCTCGCGATGCGGGCGCACTCGCCGGCCATCAGCGTGCACAGCAGTGCGTGGTGGCTGCTGTATCTGGCGGTCGAATGGCCCGCCGTGTAGATCAAGTGGTACACCGAGCTGTCGAAGCGGCGCTGCGCCAGCGCGTGCACGCGCTCGTGCACCAGGCCCACGCGCGCGACCCACGCGCCGCCGGCGTCGGGCTCGCGCAGCGCGGCGTCGAGCACATGCGCCATCTGCGACCACTGCTCGGCCATCGGCGCCTCGGCGGCGACGTGGTCGCGCGCGGCATCGGTGGGCCGCGCCTCGGCAATCTCCTTGAGCGTGGCGTTCTGTCGCACCATCGAGTCGACGGTGAGCGCCAGGCGGCGGCGCCAATCGCTGGACTCGGCCTCGTCGGCGTACAGCTCGAGGTCGCGCAGCTCGGCCAGGCGATGGCTGCTGTCGATGCGCTGGCCGGCGGCCAGCAGCAGCCGGCCGGCGCGATCGCGCACGCCGAACGGCAACGCCTCGTCCAGGCGCAGGTACTGTTTGGAGAAGGTGATCAGGTTCACGGCAAGCACAACACTCGCACCCGCTTCGGGGGCATCCGGCATATCGGCTGATAGCCGCAGCGGCTTGACCGGTTCCGCACACCACTTGCACACAACGGCCATGAGGCCGTTGCGGCAAAGGCTCATGTCGCGCAGCGACGTGATGCCGGAGCCAAAGAAATACGGCGCGTTGCCGAAGGCATCGCGCCGTGAAAGGCACAAAAAAAGTGCCGCTAGGAGGAGACAAGCAAGAAAACAGGTCCTACGGAACTGCTGTCGGCCGGACCAGGCCCAACTCAAGAAACCAGATGAAACCGATCAATGCATTTCGACCGATGCGCGCAGCGAACCGGCCTGGCGGCCCTTGCCGGCGCGCGCCGGCGGGTTGCACAGGCCGCACACGTAGTGGCGCGCGATCTCGTGCGGATGGGTGACGAAGTGGCCGCCGCACTTGGAGCACGGCGTCATCGTGAGCATGCCGTTGTCGACGAACTTCACCAGGCGCCAGGCGCGCGTGACCGACAGCTGCGGCTCGAGCCCCTGCGCGGTGATCTGCTCGAGGTACAGCTTGTAGGCCTTGATGACGGTGTCGATCTCGTCGAGCTCGGCGGCCTTGTTGAGGTACTCGTGGATGTTGAGGAACAGGCTGGCGTGGATGTTCGGCTGCCAGGTCATGAACCAGTCGGTCGAGAACGGCAGCTGGCCCTTGCTCGGGCTCTTGCCGGCCACCTCTTTGTACAGGCGCAGCAGGCGCTCGTAGCTCAGGTCGGTCTCCGACTCCAGCACCTGCAGCCGCGCACCGAGGCGGATCAGCTCCACCGCACGATCGATCTGCTTGGCTTCGGTGAGGATGCTCTTGACTCGCATGGTTCGTGTCCCTCCAACGTCCTGGATGTGTGAGTCTTAGGCGGCTTCCTGGTGGCGGCCGGCCATCAGGATCGACGCATGCAGGCGCGACACACCATCGTTGGCGGCCGGCTTGCCGTGGTTGGTGAGCAGCGACCACACCAACTCGTCGTCGCAGCGCATGCGGCACAGCAGCGTGTTGCTGGCGGCGATCTTCATCATCTGCGCCGGGGTCAGCGCGTTGATGAGGGCCGCGTTGTCTTCGCCGATGCCGAGGCGGAACAGCGCCTGTTCGCGGTCGCTGCGGATCAGCGTCTGCGCCAGCATCAGATAGGACAGGTTGGCTTCGCGGATCTCGGCAAGCACTTGGTCACTGTTCATCGCGGTTTGCTCCTGGCTCATGGCCTCGTTCGATGGATGAGACTGTAGGGACTCACCGATCCGCAGAACATCGGCATGATTCGCGATCTTCAGTCCCGGATCTTCCAAGGCCGGTGTAGGAACCCGGCTGACAGCGCAGCGTGAGGTCTTCACGTGCGTCTCGCGCTGAAAATGGCCTGTTGGCGCGGGCCTGCTCGAACGATCGAACACGCAGCGCAGACCCGATCATCGCGGGCATGACGACCCCAATCACCAGCGGGGCCGCGCGCCGTGTGCACTGATCGTGATCGACGGCGCCACGGCGATGCCGCACCATCGCGGGCGCCGTGCGGACGAAGCTGCGCGTTCGACGGTGTCGATGCGATTGGCCGAATCCACGGCGCGTTCGACCTGATCGTGCTCGAACAAGGTGTGGATCCGTTCGACGATCCTGCCGCGCTGCTGCAGGAGCTGCGCGCGCACGCCCATGCGAAGACCAGGCTCGCGCTCAACCTGGCGCTCGACACCTCGTTTGCGATGCTGCAGCGCTTCGTCGAGGCCGACTTGACCGACAGCGACGACGGACTTTCGCCGGCCGGCCGCTGCGCCATCGCAGCCTCGCCTCGGCAACCAAGCTGCTGATGGACGCCGGCTGGATGCCGACGCTGGCCGATGCCTGCTGGGATCGAGGCTCGAAACGATGCGATTGCGAGCAGCGCCACCATGTTCGCCGCGACGGTCGGTGTGCCGGCTGCCACCGCGCAACGCCAGTGGCGCATGCGGCGAGCCATCGTGCACGCAGGAGCGCCGTTGGAGCCAGTGGCGGTCGTGCCGCGGCGTGCCAACTTTGCAGTCGTGGTGCCGACCACACGCGACGCGCAGCTGCGCGTCGAACGTGGAAAGTTCACCCGGTCTCAAAGGAAGTGGATGCGCGCGTGATCTCGGTTCGACGCGCAGCCAGCGCCGCCGATGCGCTCGAACGCGCGCTCGAACACGTGCACGAGGACTGGGTGTTGCTGTGTCACCAGGATGTCTACTTCGCGCCCTCGTTCGGCAGCCGGCTGGCCGCGCTACTGGACGCGATTGCCGCGAACAACGATCGCACACGCTGATCGGCTTCGCCGGCATGGGCGTCAACGCGGCCACGAAGAGCTACGAACACGCGGGGTTCGTGATCGACCGCGGCAGTCGCTTCGACCAGCCGGCCAGCGAGGCGGTGGTGTCGATCGACGAGCTGGCGCTGGTGCTGCCGCGTCAATCGCCGCTGCGGATCGATCCTTCGCTCGGCTGGCATCTGTGGGCCACTGACCTGTGCCTGCAGGCCATCTGCGCGCACCGGTTCTTTGCGCACATCGTGCGTCTGCCGCTGTTCCACAACTCGCACACCGACCACACGCTGCCGGCGGCATTCCATGCGTCGGCGGCCACGCTGGCCGCCGGGTGATCCCGATTTCGGGCCGATCCACACGCTGTGCGGCGCGATCGACCCGGCCGCCGCAGTGCGCGAGCTGCTCACGAGTAAGCAGGCAAACCGGCGCTAGTCCGCCGATCGAAGCAATGCCGCACTGCCAAGCTGGCGGGCATCGCTGGCCACAGCGCCACGCCCGACCAGACCCTGCCATGCCCCATTGCGTCATATGTGAACAGGATGTCGACCGCTGGCTGCTACATCCGCACCGCGAGCGTCGCAGCTCGTTCATGCAGTCGATGCACACCGTGGGCTCGGACCTCGCGGTCTACCAATGCCCTGCCTGTCATTGCACCGACCGCGATCGCCACCTGTGGCTCTATCTGCGCGCGGCCGGTGTGCTGCAAGCGGTTGCGGGCGCGCGCGTGCTGCACCTGGCGCCCGAGCTGGTGCTGGAGCGCCTGATCGCCACGCTCGGTCCGGCGAGCTACGTGCGTGGCGACCTGCACCCCACCCAGGCCGGGCACTTGAGACTCGACGTCGAACAGCTGCCGTTCGCCGAAGGCGAATTCGATCTGGTCATCTGCAATCACGTGCTCGAGCACGTTGCCGTGCCGCGGCGTGCGCTCGCCGAGTTGCACCGTTGCCTGACCCCCGCCGGATTGCTGATCGCACAGACGCCCTACTCGTCGCGCCTGAAGGGCACGTTCGAAGTCGAGGGCACGTTTACGCCCGAGTTCGCGCGCGAGTTCTACGGCCAGGAGGACCACGTGCGGCTGTTCGGCGCCGACATTGCCAGCCACTTCCGCGCTGCCGGGTTCGAAGGCCAGTTGCTGCAGCACGACGCCGTGCTGCCGAACGTGAACGCGGCCCACTGGGGTTGCAACGCGCAGGAGCCGCTGTTCGCGTTCTGGAAGCCGGGTGCACCTGCCGTGCACGGCGCCGCCGGGGGCGTCGCATGACGCAGATCACGACGCTGATTCCTGCCTACAACAAGGCCTACCTCGGCGAGCTGTTTACCGGGCTGGTGTAGCCAGCGGTTCCAAAACTTTCGCGTCATCCTGTCCGACGACAGCCCGGATGCCGAGATCACGACGATGATCCGCGGCGGGCACTTCGATGCGCTGACAGCGCGGCTCGACCTGCTGGTGCTGCGCGGTCCGCAGAACGCGCGCCTGAACCACCAGGCGCTGCTCGAAGCCTGGGGCGGCAAGACGCCGCTGGTGCACTTTCACCTCGACGACGACCTGATCTTTCCCGACTTCTACCAGGCACATGTCGACGCGCACGCCCGCCATCGAGTCGCCGCCACCATCAGCCGCCGTTGGCTGAGCGGCAGCGATGGGCGACCCGCGGCGAGCGTGCCGTTGCCTGGCATTTGTTGCCGCAGACGAGCGGCGCGTGGTCGAGTTCGGCGCCGAGGAGCTGTTCGCCACCACGGTTGCGCGCTGCGACAACTGGCTCGGCGAGCTGACCCACATGGTGTTCGCAGCCGACGGCGCACGCCACTATCCGCACCCGTCGGCCCGAGGCCTGAACTACTACGGCCTGCTCGACATCGGCTTCCTGCTCGAAGCGTCGCGCCACATGCGCCTCGCGTGCCTGCGCGAACACCTCGGCGTGTTCCGCCAGCATGCGCAGCAGACCACGCACAACCGGCACACGCACGGCGCCCGCATCGCCTTCCTGTGCTGGGTGGCCTACGCACTGGCGGCATGGCGCGAGGGCCGGTTGTCGGCCGCGCAGGCGGTGCAGGCGGTGGCCGTGGCGAGCCAGCGCACGCTGCAACAGATGGGCGACGACCCGGTGGTGCTCGACTACCTGACATTGCTGGAGCAGCACAACGCCAGTCTCGATGCGCTGTGCGACGCCTTCATCGGATTCTGGCAGCGCCTGCTGGCCAGCCACCCGGCCACGCGGCCGGCACCGCAACAGGCCGTCGCCTGAGGACCCGCCAAGTGGCTCCCGCCGCCAAGCCGATCTACGTCACCCAGCCGGACCTGCCGCCGCTGGAGGAGTTCTTGCCCTACCTGGAGCAGATCTGGGACAGCAAGATGCTGACCAACGGTGGGCCCTTCCACGCGCATCTCGAGCAGGCGCTGTGCGAGCATCTTGGCGTGCCGCACCTCGCGCTGGTGACCAACGGCACGCATCGGCCTGGTAACCGCGCTGCAGGCGCTGCGAATAACCGGCGAGGTGATCACCACGCCTTACTCATTCGTCGCGACGGCTCACTCGCTGCTGTGGAACGGCATCACGCCGGTATTCGTGGACATCGACCCGCCACGCTGAACATCGACCCGGCGAGGATCGAGGCAGCGATCACGCCCAGCACCACGGCCATCCTGGCGGTCCATTGCTACGGCCATCCGTGCGACGTCAAGGCAATCCAGGGCATCGCCGACCACTACAACCTGAAGGTCATCTACGACGCCGCGCACGCCTTCGGCGTAGCGCAACCGGCGACGGTAGCGTGCTGCGTCACGGCGACCTGTCGGTGTTGAGCTTCCACGCCACCAAGGTGTTCAACACCTTCGAGGGCGGCGCCATCGTCTGCCCGGACGCGAAGACCAAGAAGCGCATCGACCAGCTGAAGAACTTCGGCTTCACCGACGAGGTGACGGTGGTGGCGCCGGGCATCAACGGCAAGATGAGCGAGTTCAACGCCGCTCTCGGTCTGCTGCAGCTGAAGCACGTCGACGCAGGCAATCGCAGCGCCGCGGCGAGATCGATGCGCTGTACCGCGAGTGCGCTCGGCCGGCATGCGCAGGGCTTGCGCATGCCTGGCAGCGGCCTGCCGGCGCACGCTGTCCAACCACGCCTACTTTCCGCTGCTGGTGGAGCCCGGCTTTCCGCTGTCAGCGCGATGCACTGTACGAGCACCTGCGGGACCCAGGGCATGCATGGCCGGCGCTACTTCTACCCGCTGATCTCGGCTTTCCCGATGTACCGCGGCCTGCCGTCTCGCGCGGCCGACCAATCTGCCGGTGGCGACGCCGCGGCATCGCAGGTGATCTGCCTGCCGATCTATCCGGCGTCGACCGATGCCGACGTGCACCGCATCGCGGCACTGATCCGGGAGTGCCGCGTCTCGACGCCGGCTGCACTGGCCTGAGGCTGCAGCGCGCTCTGCCGATCAGCCGCGCGAGCGCAGCACGAAGAGCGGCCTGGTTTCGGAATTCGCCGATGGCGTCGTTGCGCACGAGGTTGCGCGACGACAGCGATTCGTAGATGCCGCTCGCGGCTGTCGGGCATCGCGATCGCCAGCACCGACCAGGCGTTAGTCTGCACCCTGCTGCACGAAGTCGACCATCGCGGCCTTCTCGCCGCCGGCGAATAGCGGAAAGCGCACTTCGCCCTTCCAGTTGAAGCCGATCTGCAGGATCAATGTCGTCACGCTGTTGGCCATCGGTGCGCAGAGCATCCAGCATGCATTGCCGGGCCTGCTCGATGGTCAGCGTGCGGTCGCCGAAGTCGTCGCCGAGGTGGTGCAGCACGTTCAGGCACAAGCCGATGTCGTGTCGCACACCGGTGTCTGCAAAGGGGAAGTAGCGCGCATGCACATGCACCCGATCGGAATGGTCGAGCTGCGCCGCCGCGCAACGAATGAACTCGGCATGAGCGCCGTTGCCCTCGTAGCACTGGACGTCGGCGGCGCCGGCCTGGACGGCTGCAAAGCTGAAGTAGCCGGTGTTGGTGCCGATGTCGAGCACGCGCGCATCGGCGTAGTCGACGTGGCGCGCGAAGAACTGCTGGCGTTGTCCTTCAGCTTTCCGGCCGGCAGATCGAGCGTCGATCCGAGCAGCGCTGCCACCATTGGATGCAGTTGCTGGTACGACGAGTGTTTGCTGTTGCGCTGGTAGAGCGCGCGCAGGGGCGAGGCGGTGTCGTGCATGGCAGTGGACTCAGTGGCAATCGTGCAGCGGCGCGGTGTCGGGGCGGGCGTACACGTCATGCTGCCGCAGCAGCCGGTCGCGCTCGAGCAGCCCCGCGCCCGCCGGATGGACCACGGCCTGCGGCGTGCGCGCGCCGAACGCCCAGGCGTAGTAGTACGGCGCACCCGCTGGCGTCAGCGCCAGCGGGTGTGCGCCGTGGTCGCGCGCATACAGGTCGAGCAAGGCGGGACAGGCGTCGAGCGCGAGCTGCAGCGGCCCCCAGAGGCGCGGATTGCACTCGATGTAGCATGGACCCTCAGCGCTGACGATGAACTCGACCATCAGCGGGCCGTGGTATCCGAGGCGGTGCAGGTGTGACATCAGCGCATCGGCGTCGACACCGGGGTTGCGGCAGGCGCGCGCCAGCACGATCGACTTGCCGCGAGGCTGCTGCATCAGGTTTTCCTGCCAGAAGGTGACGTGGCTTCCGTCGCGCGCCAGGTAGCCGCACAGGTAGTGACTCTGGCCGCGCACGAACTCCTGGCAAAGTACAAGCGCGTATCGAGGCTGGCCAGGGCCTGCCAGCGCCGGCGCGCTGTCGCACAGCAGCGGGTACAACACCGTGCTGCCGTCGACGTTGCGCCGCGGCTTCAGCACGCACGGCGCACGCAAGGCGTCCATCGACAGTGTGCGCGGCAATCGCACGCCGGGCACCCGGCGCATCAGGTCCTGACTGCTCTGTTTGCCGGTGAGGCGCGCGTAGATGTCGGCATCGGGCAGGCCGATCTGCAGGCCGCAACAGCCAGCTCGCTGCGCCGCGCAGCACGAAGTCGTTGATGTACTCCGCGGTCGGGCAATAGACCAGTGGGCCGTTCGCCGATGCGGCCAGCGCGCCCACGGTGCGCAGCAGCGTCAGGTCGACCACACGATCGGTGCGCACCAGCCGGACCTGGGCCCGGTGGTCGGTGCGCAGGATGGGGTCGTCGGGCCCCGCCGCGACGATCACAAACGGCAGACCGGCGCGCGTGAAGTAGCGGCACAACGCCACCACGGCTCGGTCGTTGTGGCCCGAGAACAGCAGGAACACCGGCGCAGGCGGCCGTGTGGCTGCTCCTGCTTCGGGCACGCGCTTCACGCCGGATCAGCCAGTTCCGCCTCAGGCGGTTGCGGCAGCCGCGGTGGGAACCGCCGCGGGGACGGCCGGGCGCGTGCGATACAGCCACGCCGGATCGACCGCGTCTTGCGGCACCTCGATCGCCGGGCTCATCGTGCGCGCGGTCATGCGCTCGCGCAGCGTGGTTGCCACCTTGGCCAGCGTGATCCTCATGAAGGCGGCCCGTTCGCGCGGCGCTTCGCGCAGCTCGAGGTCGAGGTAGCCCGATTGCTCGACCTGGAAGCGGTGCTCGAACCAGCCGAGGTACCAGAACCAGTCGCAGTAGTAGATCCACGAGTTCTCGTTCATCGCACGCACGTGCGTCGGGTCCTGCCACGCGGTGGGCGGAGTGTTCGTACGGCACCTCGATCACCAGCTTGCCGCCCTCGCGCAGCAGCTGCAGCGCTTGTGTCATCAGGCGCGGCAGGTCGCCCACGTGCTCGAGCACGTTGTTGGCGACGATCACTTCGACCTGGCCTGCGTCGAGTTCCACCGGGCCCGCGGTCGGCGCCATCGCGCAGCAACGGCCAGGCCTGCGGCTGCGACAGGTCGAGCACCAGGTCGGGTTCGGCGCGCGACAGCACGTCGACGTTGAGCCAGCCGGGCTTGTAGTCCTTGCCCGAACCGATGTGGATGCGTGTCGGGCCGCCACGGCGTCTGCGGCCGCCGCTCGTGGTGCGCGCGGCCGAAGCCGACCGCGAACGCCAGCAGGTCGCCATACGCCTCGACCGGGTCGGCGCCGCGGAACGCTGTCGACCGCACTGCTGCGCGCGTTGTGCCACGGCGCGCTCCTGAACTCGTCGCGGAAGAACGCATCGATCGCATCGGGCTGCAGCCACTGCACACAGTCTTCGAACGCCGGCTGCGGCCGGCTCGCCGCGCCGCGCTCGGAGATCACCGGCGTGCCGAGCGACAGGCAGTGCGACACGCGCACCTGCTCGAAGCGGCTCGGAGTCATAGAAATGCAGGTTCAGCACGGCCTTGGCCTGGCCGATGAAGTGGTCCCGCTCGTCGCCGTACAGCGGTCCGTCGAACATGCGCCACCTCCACGCCCAGCGCCTCGATGCGCTGGATCAGCGCGCGGCGGCGCTCGTTCATGCTGCCGATGAACAGCAGGTCGATCGGCCGATCGGCCAGCGGCAAGGCGGCCTCGGACGACGCCAGATACGGCGCATAGCCCATCGGCACCACCGGCACCGCGTCGGGATCGCTCGCGTAGGCCGGCACGTTGTCGGCGTCGTAGTCGACCACGGCCGAGCTGCGCAACAGGTCCATGTAGGCCGGCGACACCTGCGGCGCCACCGGCGCCGAGCTGTTCGAGGTTGACGAACACGCAGGCATGGCGCTCGCGCAAGCGCGGCGTCGAAGCCCAGGTGCGCGCCGAACACGAAGTTCACCGCGTCGTGGCGCAGCCGGTTCTTGGCCATCGTCACCGTGGCGCCGAAGCGGCGGAACTGCCAGCGGAAGTAGCGCGCCGGATCGAGCAGACCGAGCGAGTGCACGTAGCCGAGCGGCTGCACAAGGCAGAGGTGGACGGGCGGCAGTTGGCTCATGGCGCTGGGCGGGTTGACAACGATGCGGCGCACCCGGCATGGGCGCACCATCGGCCAAGCGTAGGCGCGCGGGCGCGTACGGCGAGGCGCCGAGATGCAGGGTGATGGCACGCCAATTCGCGGCGTGCCGGCGCGCGTCAGGCCGTGCGCCGTCAGGTGCTCGGGCGGCAGGCCGGCCACGGCGCGCGCCCACATGCGTTCGTACAGCGCCTCGATGTCGCGTGCAAAACGCGCGCCGTCGAACAGCGGCGCCGCGCGCTGGGCCACCAATCGGTCGCGCAGCGCGGCACGGCGCTGCGGCGCCGTGGCCAGATCGAGCACGGTGCGCTCGTAGTGCGCCACGTCGTGGCACACCAGCTCCGGCAGGCCGCTGGCGTGCAGCAGGCTGGCTGCGACCCGTTGGGCAAAGGTCTCGCCGATCAGCGTGACCGGCGGCACGCCGACCCACAGCGCCTCACTGGCGGTGGTGTGTGCGTTGCAGGGCCAGGTGTCGAGAAAGAGATCGGCCGCGGCCAGGCGCGACAGGTGCGCGTCGGCGGGCAGCAGCGGCACGAACACCAGGCGCGCCGCATCGATGCCGTGGGCCGCGGCGGCTGCGGTCAATGCGGTCTGCACGTTGGCATTCCAGCGCAACAGCCACAGCACCGCATCGGGCCGCGCCTTCAGCAGCCGGCACCAGCTGGCGAACACCTCGCGCGAGATCTTGTACGACTGGTGAAAGCCGCACAGCACCAGCGCGCCGTCGGGCAACCCCCAGGCCGCACGCGGCTGGGCCTGCGGCAACACGCGCCGGCTGTCGTTGGGTTGGTAGCACAGCGGCAGCTGCGCGATGCGCTCGCTGAAGTGGGCCGCGTGGGACATCGGCGTGACCACCGGGTCGCCGATCAGGTAGTCGATGTACGCGGCGCCGCTGGTGCCGGGGAAACCGAGCCAGCTCACCTGGACCGGCGCCGGACGGTGCGCCATCACCTGCATCACGCTGCCATGCGTGGCGCCCTTGGCGTCGATCAGGATGTCGATCTGGCGCGTGCGGATCTCGGCCGCCATCTGCGGCATGCCCTGCCCATGCAGCTCGACCCAGTGCTCGCTCGCGGCACGCATGCGCTGGCGCAACGGCGTGCCGTCGTCGGGCCCGGCGGAAAACAGCGTGACCTCGAAGCGGCTGCGGTCATGGGCCTCGAACATCTCCACCGCGAGCTGGCTGGTGGCGTGCTGGTGGAAGTCGGCCGACAGGTAGCCGATGCGCAAGCGTCCGTCATGCGCCGTCGCCGGCCGGCGCGGCAACGGCACAGCGCGTGCGCCGACGTGGGCGGCGTACAGCGCGGCCGCCTTGCGCTGCTCCAGCGCGTCGTCCACCACCACCGCATGCACGAAGGCACCGGTCTCGATCGCGGCGTGGTCCGGCGCAGCCTGCACCGCGGCGCGCAAGGTGGCGAGTTCGCCGTCGGCCTGATCCCACCGACAGGCCTCGCGCTCGAGGAACAGCAACAGCGCGCGCGCCGACAGCTCGCTCGAGCCGAGCCCCAGCGCCAGCGCGGTGCGCACGCACTCGGCGGCCTCGGCCTTGAGGCCGAGCTCCTTGAACGACATGCCCATGCGAAAGTGCGACAGCGCGTCGTCCATCTTCAGCGCCAGCGCGGCGAGAAACGCCTGCACCGCGCCGTCGTGGCGCTTGAGCCGCTGCAGCGACACCGCCAGCGACACGTGGTAGTGGTGATCGCGTGCCGCCTGCGCCGGCAGCGCCTGCAGCACGCACGCGGCCTCGTCGGCGCGGCCGACATCGAGCCAGGCGTGAGACTCGAGCGTGTAGGCGAGCGTGAGCTGCGGGTGCACGCGGCGCAACGCGCGCAGCCGCGACACCGCATCGTCGGCGCGCGCCGCCTTGATCGACGCATGGGCTGCGTTCAACGCGTAGGCAGTGTCGCGCGACAGATCGGCCGCCTGCGCGAACGCCTTGGCGGCATGCGGCCATTGTTCCTGCGCCGCATGCGTGCGGCCGCTGAGGAACAACTGGTGCGCACGGCGCGCCGTGGCACCTTGGGCCAGCGCGGGTTCGGGCAGGGCGAGCGTCGACATGGCGAGTGAAATAAGCCTGGCCAGAGGCTAGCGGTGGCAAGGCCGCGGCAAGCGCCGGAACTGACCGGTGCGCGCCGCCCTGTTTCGCGCGATCAGCGTGCGCCCGCGCGCATCGCCTGTTCGCGAGCCCGCCAGTGGCGCGCCCGATCGGCGTCGCGCAGTCCGTCGTACAGCACCGCGAGGTTGTGTGCGGCAAGAAAGCTGCCACGGCCATGCACGCTGTCGGACAACTCGGGCCGCTCGCCGATGGCCACCGCGCGCTGCCAGGCCGACTCGATCATCGGCACCAGGTCGGCGCCACGCGTCGGCTCGTGCGCGGCCCAATCGAGCAGCAGATCGCCGAGCGTGAAGCAGAAGTCCGGCGAATCGCCGAACCGCGCCATCTCGGCCTCGGCCAGGTCGATCGCCTGGCCATGCCGGCCCAGCTTCTTCAACGTGAACAACAAGCGCAGCACCAGGTCATGCCGCCACGGGTCGGCGGGTTGCACGGCGGCCTGTGCGCGCTGGTACTGCGACAGCGCCTCGTGGAAGCCGCCACGCAGCTCGAGGTCCTTGCCGAGCTGGTAGTGCAGATAGGCATCGTGTGGCTGCTCAGCCAGGGCCTGGTGCAGCAGCGCCTCGTTGCGGCCCTGTTTGCCGCGCATCGCGCCATCGAGATACCCATCGTGCAGCACGGTCACGTCGAGCCGCTTGCGCGGCCAGTGCGCTGGCGGCTGCTCGTGGATGCGCCCTTGGTAGCGCGCCCCGCGCGGCAGCACGCGCGACAACCAGCTGGCCGAGCGGGCCGCACGCGCCGCGTCGGCGCCGTACAGGTTGTCGACCCGCAGCACGCCTATATAGATGGGTGGTTCGCCGCGCATCGCCAGCAGCGCGCCGGCGCCATCAACCAGCCATTCGTCGGCATCGAGTACCAGCGCCCAGTCGGCGTCGGCGCGCTGCAGCGCGGCGTTGCGTGCGGCGCTGAAGTCGTCGCACCAGTCAAACGTGTCCACGCGGGCGCCGGCACGGCGTGCGATGTCGGGCGTGCCGTCGCTCGACCCAGTGTCGAGCACGAACATCGAGTCGACGTGCGGACGCACGCTGAACAGGCAGCGCTCGATGCAGTGCGCTTCATTGCGCGCAATCATCACGAGGGACAGTCCGGGCATGCCCGATGGTGTGTCGAAATCGCATGGGCCGGAAAAGCGAAAAGCGCCGCATTCGGAGCCCAGTTCGTCCCGCCAAGCGCAATCGTTCACGTTCCGATCGGCCGAACTGAACCCGAAAGCCCCTCAAGTTCGCTTTGCACACCTCCGATAAGGCATGCAACGGCTCCCCGAAAGGGGAACGTGGTCCGGTTGGAGGGACTGGCAGGCTGAAAGAGGCCCACAGCGACTCTGGCGTCGGGCAACCCGGCGGCCAAACAGCCGGATTCGTTTCAACTCAAGGAGTCCAATCATGTCCACCATCAACACCAACGTCTCTTCGTTGAACGCCCAGCGCAACCTGATGACCTCGCGGGAATCGCTGTCGGTGTCTCTGCAGCGCCTGTCGTCTGGCCTGCGCGTGAACTCGTCGAAGGACGACGCTGCCGGCCTGGCGATCGCCGACCGCATGAACGCGCAGATCCGCGGCATCAACGTCGCGATCCGCAACGCCAACGACGGCATCTCGCTGGCGCAGACCGCTGAAGGCGCGCTGGCCACCATGAGCGATGTGTTCCAGCGCATGCGCGAGCTGGCGATCCAGGCGCAAAACGGTTCCAACGGCACCACCGACCGCGCCAACCTGAACACGGAATACGCGCAACTGTCGGCTGAAGTGACGCGTATCGCGGCGCAGACCAAGTTCAACGGCACCGCCATCGTCGGCGGCGGCGCCGGCGCGCAGAGCTTCCAGATCGGCCCCAACAACGGCGACACGCTGACGGTCACGACGTCGACCGTGGCGACGGTGGCCGGTGACCTGACGACCGCCGCCAACGCCTCCACGGCCGTGGCCGCGCTCGACACGGCGCTGGACACCATCAGCACCAGCCGTGCCACCTACGGTGCCGCGATGAGCCGCTTCCAGTTCGCGATCAGCAACCTGCAGATCACGGGCGAGAACCAGCAAGCCGCGCGTGGCCGCATCATGGACGCTGACTTCGCGTCGGAAACCGCCAACCTGTCGCGCTCGCAGATCCTGCAGCAAGCCGGTACGGCGATGGTGGCGCAAGCCAACCAGCTGCCGAACCAAGTGCTTGCGCTCCTGCGTTAATAACAAGAGGAACCACACGCGCGCTTCGCGTGACGTGTCATTGAGGCCGCCCTTCGGGGCGGCCTTTTCTTTTTGCACCGAACTGGCCGGTCAACCCGCCGCATATCCATCGATGGTCACGGCTCCAGCTGCCGAAAACTGCTGCATGGCCGAGTGTTCGGCTTGAACCATGACGACGGGCCGTTGACAAGCGGCTTTGCCGCCTGCTGACTACTCGAAGGAGTGCGCATGTCCCAGACCATCAACACCAACGTTTCGTCGCTGAATGCACAGCGCAACCTGGCGATGTCGAAAGAGTCGCTGGCTGTGTCGCTGCAGCGACTGTCTTCCGGCCTGCGCGTGAACTCGTCGAAGGACGACGCCGCCGGCCTGGCGATCGCCGACCGCATGAACGCGCAGATCCGCGGCATCAACGTTGCGGTCCGCAATGCCAACGACGGCATCTCGCTGGCGCAGACCGCTGAAGGCGCACTGGCCACGATGACCGACGTGTTCCAGCGCATGCGCGAGCTGGCGATCCAGGCGCAGAACGGTTCCAACGGCACCGGCGACCGCATCAACCTCGACACCGAGTACCAGCAACTGTCGGGCGAAGTGGCGCGCATCGCGGCGCAGACCAAGTTCAACGGCACCGCCATCGTCGGCGCCGGCGCCGGCAGCAAGACCTTCCAGATCGGCCCGAACAACGGCGACTCGCTGACCATCACCACTGCGACGGTCGGCACGGTGGCTGGCGACATCACCACCGCCGGCAACGCGTCGACCGCGCTGGCCGAGATCGACGTCGCGCTGGACTCGATCTCGACCAACCGTGCCACCTACGGCGCCGCGATGAGCCGCTTCCAGTTCGCGATCACCAACCTGCAGATCACCGGCGAAAACCAGAGCGCTGCCCGCGGCCGCATCATGGATGCCGACTTCGCCGCCGAGACCGCGGCGCTGGCGCGCGCGCAGATCCTGCAGCAGGCTGGCACGGCGATGGTGGCGCAGGCCAACCAACTGCCCAGCCAGGTGCTGACCTTGCTCCGCGGTTGATACAACCCGCTTTCAACCCACACGCCCCGACGCATTCGTGCGTCGGGGCGTGATCTTTTCACTCAAGTCCGGCTGAATTCCAGCCGATACGACGAAGGCGAAAGAGGGTAAACCCATGGCCACCATCTCCTCACCCGGCGTCGGTAGCGGTTTGGACGTCAACAGCATCGTGACCCAGCTGGTCGCGATCGAGCGCCAGCCGATCGTGCAGCTGCAGTCGCAAGCGTCGTCGCTGCAGACCAAGTTGTCCGCATTCGGCAAGCTGCAGTCGAACCTGTCGGCATTGCGCGATGCCGCGTCGGCGCTCACGCGCCCGAGCACCTGGACGCAGACCACCGGCACGTCGAGCGACACGGCCGCGGTCTCGGTGACCACCGATGCCAACAACCTGCCCGGCAGCTACAGCATCGAGGTGCTGAGCCTGGCGCGCGCGCAGTCGAACACCTCCAAGACCTACACCGCGGCCACCGACCTGGTGGGCGAAGGCACGATCCGCATCGAACTCGGCACCTGGACCAACAACGGCGGCACGTTCACCCCCAAGACCGGCGCCACCGCGATCGACGTCGCGGTCGGGCCGCCGGCCAAGTCGCTGGCCGAAGTACGCGACATGATCAACTCCGCCAACGCCGGCATCACCGCGACCGTGCTCACCGACGCCACCGGTGCGCGCTTGGTGTTCCGCTCGACGGCGACCGGCGCCGAAAACGGCTTCAAGGTGTTGGTCACCGACACCGACGGCAACAACGTCGACACCAGCGGCCTGTCGGCGCTGGCCTACGACTCATCGGTGGGTGTCGTCACGATGGGACAGGCCCTGGCCGCAGCCAACGCGTCGGCGCTGATCAACAGCGTGCCGGTCAGCTCGACCAGCAACACGCTGTCGAACATCGTCGACGGCATGACGCTGACGCTGAAGAAGGAAACCACCGCCGCGGTGGAGGTCAGCACGGCCCCCGACAAGGAGGCGATCAAGAAGAAGGTCGAAGCCTTCGTCACCGCCTACAACGATCTCAACAAGGAACTGCTGGCGCACACCAGGTACGACGCCACCAGCAAGTCCGGCGGCACGCTGCAGGGCGACAGCGCCGCGGTGAGCCTGCGCGCAGCGCTGCGCGCCACGGTGCGCGGCAACAGCAGCGCATCGAGCATGTTCACCCGCCTGGCCGACATCGGTTTCGATGTCAAGCAAGACGGCTCGATCACGCTGGACAACAGCAAACTCGACAATGGCGTGGCCAACCTCGGCGAGCTGAAGAAGCTGTTCGCCAACAGCGACACGCTGGTGCCGGCCAACAACGGATTCGCCACGCTGTTCCGGCAGCAGGCCGATCAGGCGATCGGCATCGAAGGGTCGATCGCCAGCCGCAGCGAGGGGCTGCGCGAGCGCATCAACCGCAACGAGAAGCGCCAGGCCGAGCTCGAGGTGCGCGTGGCACAGACCGAAGCGCGCCTGCGCAAGCAGTACTCGGCGCTCGACGCCCAGATGGGCCAGCTGCAGAGCCTGTCGACCTACGTGACGCAGCAGATGACGATGCTGTCCAACAACACCAAGTAGAGGGCCCAGTTCCGGCGCTGTGTGCCATCGACACGGCTGCAAGGGCACTCAAGTCGAAGCCGCGCGCGGCCGATAACTAGAGCAACCGCACGAATCCTTGAAAGGGATTGCGATGTTCGCTCAACAACGCTCCGACATGCGCTCCATCGCCAGCCTGTACCAGGCCGTCAAGGTCGACACCGGCGTGAGCTCGGCCAGCCCGCACCGTCTGGTGGAGATGCTGTTCGAGGAGTTCCTGGCCAGCAGCGCGCGCGCCCGCGGCGCGATCCGCAGCGGCGACGTGCAGGAGAAGGGCCGCGCAATCGGCCGTGCCGTGCGCATCATCGAAGAAGGCCTGCGCGCCGGCTTGAACATGGAGGCCGGCGGCCAGCTGGCGCAGGACCTGCACGAGCTCTATCGCTACGTGACGCTGCGCATGACACACGCCAACCTGCAATCCGACGAAGCCGCCATCGCCGAATGCATCGCGCTGATCCAGCCGTTGCACGACGCCTGGCGCGCCATCGGACCTCAAGTCGCCGAAGCACATGCGCACTGAAGAACCAGAAGCCACACGAGGCGACGCGATGAACTCACCGCTGCTGAGCTACTACGAGGCGATCGAGCGCGCCAGCGCCGACATGCTGAGCGCCGCCCGCGCCGGCGACTGGGACCTGGTGGTGCGCCTGGAGGGCGCCTGCGGGCTGCTCATCAGCCAACTCAAGCAGGCGGCACGCGGCGAGACGCTGCAGCCGGCCGACGCGCAAGCGCGCACGCGCATCATGCAGCGCATCCTGCTGCGTGACGCCGAGATTCGCCACCTCGCCGAACCGTGGCTCGACCAGATCGACCTCGTGCTCTCGGGCAAGGGACGCACGCTGCACTGAGCCGGGGTCGCGAGATGTCTTCGCTGCACACCCAACCCGCGGTGCTCGATGCCATCGGCGGCATCGATCCGTATGCGGAGTTCCGCATGTCGTCGCAGCGCGAGATCGTCGCACTGCTCAAGCAGCTCGTCACCGACGCCACAGCGGTGCACTTGAGCGGCCCGCACGGCGCCAACCTGACGACGGTGATCTGGACCATCGACAGCGCGCAGAGCCGCATCAACTTCAGCGCCGATGCCGACAGCCCGCAACTGCAGGCCCTGCTCGAGCACGAGGAGGGCACGTGCGTGGCCTACCTCGATGCGGTGAAAGTGCAGTTCGACGCCGATCACCTGGTGCTGGTGCGCGGCGCGAAAGCCTGCGCTCTGCAGTGCAACCTGCCGCGCGAGATGTATCGGTTCCAGCGCCGCGGCTCGTTTCGCGTGCGCACGCTGGGCCGCGGCACGCATACCGCGCTGATGCGCCACCCGTCGATGCCCGACATGCAACTCGGGTTGCGCGTGCTCGACGTGTCGATGGGCGGCTGCGCATTGTTGTTACCGGGCGATGTGCCGCCGCTGTCGGCTGGACTCGAAATTCGTAACGTGCGCATCGAGCTCGATGCCGACACGCGCTTCGATGCGAACCTGCGGTTGCACCATGTCACGGCGATCCAAAACCAGTCACGGGCGTTGCGATTGGGCTGTGAATTCATGCACGTGCAGCCACAGGCTCAACGCGCCTTGCAACGCTACATTGATCAAACGCAGAAGCGCAGGCGGCTTCTCTCTCTGGATTGACCGACACGGCAGCGATCTGCCGAACATGTGACAGCGGCGTGCAGCGATGAACCGGCCCTCGAAGCAACGTGGATCCACACTGGTCGACATCTGTGCGGCCTGCCTGATGGGCAGCGTGACGATGGCGCTGGCGCTGCCCTCCTACCAGAACCACCTCGAACGCACGCAGCGCGTCGACGCGGTGAGTGCGCTGCAGCGTGTGCAACAGGCACAGCTTCAACACCACGCCGACCATGGCACCTTCGCGATCCGGCTTGCGCAGCTCGGCAGCGCCGGCACCGCGCAAAGCGATCGCGGCCTGTACCGCATCACGATGTTCAGCGATGGTCCCGACAGCTTCGAGGCACGCGCCACCGCGCTGCCCGACCGCGATCAAGCGAAGGACCCCAGCTGCACGCAGCTGACGCTGCGCGTGACCAACGGCCTGGTTTCCTACGAGCCGTCGGCTCGTTGCTGGAACCCTTGATGGGTTCTTCGGCCGCTGCGGCGCGCCGTGCGCGCGGCATCACCCTGATCGAATGCGTGATCGCGCTCGGCATCCTGGCCGCGCTGATGAGCATCGCCCTGCCCTCGTTCGCCGACGCGATGGCGCGTGCGCGCCTGCGCGGCGCGGCCGAGGATCTGGCCCTCGGCCTCGGCAACGCACGGCTCGAGAGCGTGCGCGCCGGCGCCGGCAAGGTGCACGTGACGGTGACGCCGGGCACGAGCTGGTGCTGGTCGGTCGGCCCGGTGGCCGACGTCGATTGCGCCAACCCGCCCGCCGGCAGCACGCTGCACACGGTGCGCGCCGACGCCTACCCCGGTGTCACGATGACCCATGGCATGAGCGCCAGCTTCGACGGCCGCGACATGCTGGCCGCGGCCAGCTTCGCCGCCGAGTTCGTGTCGTCGCATGGCGGCGCGCTGCGCGTGCACGTCACACCGCTCGGCCGCGCGAGCATCTGCGCCCCCGAAGGCCGCTCACTCGACTTCCCGCGCTGCAGCTAGGCACTGAAGAATTGCTGCGCAATTCTTCAGTGAGTCTGATCAGTGGGGCCAGGCCCGGCGAAGCCGGTCCTGACCCCATTGGAGACCGCGCTGCGTGCTACTCCGCGCGGTCTTGAGGCGAGCGGCCACGCCGCCCGCCTTGTGGATCCCGCGGAGTAACACGCAGCGGGATCCCTCATGTGAGAAGGCCCGGCTTCGCCGGGCCTTCTCACACAAATCAAGCTCGCGGAGGAATCGCGCAGCGATTCGTTCGCGCTTGCTCAAACCTGCATGTTCATGATTTCGCTGTACGCGGAGACCAGGCGATTGCGCACCGCGAGCACGCCCTGGAAACCGATCTGGGCCTTTTGCATCGCCACCATCGTCTGTTCCAGGCTCACTGCCGGGTTGTCCATCTGCAGCTCGCGCTGCAACGATTGCGCCTGTGTGTTGCTGCTGGCTGACCGCGCCGAGCGCCTGCGTCATCGCGCTTTGAAAGCTCGTTCCGGCGCGGCAGGTGCCGTGGCGGGACGCGCGACGGGCGTGCCATCGGTCTTCAGGCCTGCGCGTGCGACCGCCTGGGCGAAATCGAAGGGTTTCAGTTCAAGTCTCATGGCTCGCCTCCGCGCATGTAACAGCGCCAGCGTGATGACTTCACTGTAGGCGCGCGCAATCGGCCGCGATGGCGCGAACTGAAGCCCGAACTCAGGGCTGTTCATCCCATACCTGTTCATCGGTGGGCCGAACAATGCGTCCATCCCGCTGTTTCGGGTGTTGCACCGTGTCCCGTGCGCAGCGCCCTCCGCAGCCTCAAGCTACAGAACCAACCATGGACAACGCACTGACCACCACCACTGCCGGGCGGCGCGACGCGCGCCGGCAGAGTGCCGACGGTTTCATGGCGCGCTTGACCGCGGTGCCGGTGAAGGCGATGGTGATGTTGACGCTGGGCGTGGCCGCACTGGCGGCCGTGATCGCGGCGCTGGCGATGTGGAGCAAGAGCGGCGACTACCGCGTGCTGTACGCCAACCTCAGCGACAAGGACGGCGGCGCGATCCTGTCGCAGCTGTCGCAGCTGAACGTACCGTACAAGCATGCCGATGGCGGCAACGCGATCCTGGTGCCATCCGACAAGGTGCACGACGTGCGCCTGAAGCTGGCGCAGGTCGGGCCTGCCCAAGGGTTCGACCACCGGCTTCGAGTTGCTCGACAACGCGCGCTTCGGCCAGACGCAGTTCCAGGAGCGCATGACGTGGCAGCGCGCGCTCGAAGGGGAGCTGGTGCGATCGATCAGCGCGCTGGCCGCCGTGCACAGCGCCCGCGTGCACCTCGCACTGCCGCAGCAGAACGGATTCTTCCGCGAACAGCAGAAGCCCAGCGCGTCGGTGCTGGTGCAGCTCCATGCCGGCCGCACGCTGGAGCGCGGCCAGATCGCGGGCATCGTGCACCTGGTGTCCTCATCGGTGCCCGAGCTCAACCCCAAGGCGGTGAGCGTGCTGGACTCCAGCGGCACGCTGCTGTCGGGCAGCGCGAGCGAAGGCCCCAGCCACGGCCTCGACGCCAGCCAGCTGCAATACCTGCAGCAGGTCGAACAGAACTACGTGAAGCGCGTGGTCGGCATCATCGAGCCGATCGTCGGCCGCGACAACGTGCGCGCCACCATCACCGCCGAAGTCGACTTTGCACAGAGCGAGGCCACCGACGAGTTGTTCAAGCCCAACCAGGGCGGCGCGCCGGCCGCGGTGCGCAGCCAGCAGATGTCGGAGGCGAACAACGGCCCGAGCAGCACGCCGTCCGGCGTGCCGGGCGCGCTGAGCAACCAGCCGCCGGTGCCGGCCACCGCGCCGATCAGCGGCGCGTCGACCCCCGCGGTGGCGGCCGCGGCCGTGAGCGGCGGCTCGACGCGCCGCGACAACGTGGTGAACTACGAGGTCGACAAGACCGTGCGCGTGACGCGCAACGCCACCGGCAACGTCAAGCGGCTCAATGCCGCCGTGGTGGTGAACCACCGCGTGGTCACCGATGCCAAGGGCAAGACCACCAGCACGCCGCTGACCAACGACGAGATCGAGAAGCTGACCGCGCTGGTGCAGGAAGCCATCGGCTTCAGCAAGGAGCGCGGCGACTCGATCAAGCTGATCAACGCGCCGTTCCGCACCGAGACCATGGTGCCCAAGGTCGACGCGCAGCCGGTGTGGCAGCAGCCGTGGTTGCTCGACCTGGTGCGCGCCGCCGCCGTGCCGACCGCACTGGTGGTCGTGGCGCTGCTGGTGATGACGGGATTGATCAAGCCGGCGTTGAAGGCGGCGGGCAGCTCCCCGGTGGGTCGCCAGCTCGATGCCGTGGTCGCCGATCCGCTGGCGCCACCGTTGCCGAGCGCGCCGCTCGCGCTGGCGTCGCCGCAGTCGGAGAAGACGCTGGCCGACGCGCGCGCGCTGGCCAAACAGAACCCGGCCGCAGTAGCGCACATCGTGCGCGACTGGGTGAGCAGGGAGGCGTCATGACCTACTGCGCGACAGGGCGTCTTGCCAAGCGGACGCCGCGGATCCGGCTCTGCCGGTCTGCAGGCGGCGCCCCCTGGGGGGAGGCGGCCGCTAGGCCGCTTCGGGGGGATCGTTGATGGACGACAAAGGCATCGAGAACGCCGCCATCCTGCTGATGTCGCTCGGCGAGGAGCAGGCGGCCGAGGTGTTCAAGCACCTCGCCCCCAAGGAAGTGCAGCGCCTGGGCGAGACCATCGCCAAGATGAAGGGCATCTCGCGCGACCGGCTCGACGAGGTGATGACCGAGTTCACCACCAAAGCGGCCGACCAGCACATGCTGGTGCCCGACACCGACGAGTACGTCAAGAGCGTGCTGCGCAAGGCGCTCGGCGACGACAAGGCCAACCTGCTGATCGATCGCATCATGCAGGGCAGCGACGTGTCCGGGCTGGAAAGCCTCAAGTGGATGGACGCCAGCGCGGTGGCCGAGCTGATGCGCAACGAGCATCCGCAGATCGTGGCGGCCATCCTGGTGCACCTGGACTACGAGCAGGCCTCGGCGGTGATCAAGGCCTTCGGCGAACGCCAGCGCAACGAAGTGATGGTGCGCATCGCCACGCTCGACGGCATCCAGCCGGTGGCGCTGAAGGACCTGAACGATGTGATGAGCAAGGTGCTGGCCGGCAGCGACAAGCTGCGCAAGGCCTCGCTCGGCGGCGCCAAGACGGCGGCCGAGATCATCAACTTGCTCGGCAGCGCGGTCGAGACCTCGGTGCTCGACTACATCCGCGAGGCCGACAACGATCTGGCGCAGAAGATCATGGACAACATGTTCACCTTCGACGACCTGATCAAGCTCGACGACAAGGGCATCCAGGCGCTGCTGAAGGAAATCCAGTCCGAGTCGCTGGTGATCGCGCTGAAGGGCGCATCACCCGAGCTGCGCGAGCGCATCTTCAAGAACATGTCGACCCGCGCCGCCGAGACGCTGAAAGAAGACCTCGAGTCGCGCGGACCGGTGCGCCTGTCGGAGGTCGAGTCCGAACAGAAGGAACTGCTCAAGACCGTGCGCCGTCTGGTCGACGAAGGCCAGATCGCGATGGCGAGCGGTGCGGCCGATGAGTTCGTCTAATCCCAAGGCGGGTGCCAACCCGTACGGCCGCTTCATTCCGCGCGAGGAGCTGCAAGGGTTTGCCAGCTGGAAGCCCGGCGCCTTTGGCGGCACCGCTCCCGCCGGTGCCGCTGCGGCAGAAGCGCCGGAACAGCAGGCCCTGCTGCACGCAGCGCGCCAGGTCGGCTACCAGGAAGGCTACCGCGACGGCCTGGCGGCGCTGGAGAACTTCAAGCGCAGCCTGCTGCAGCAGAACGCCGCGCAGTTCGGCGCGCTGCTGCAGCAGTTCGACGAGCAGCTCGACACGCTGGAGTTCGACATGGCGAGCGCGCTGACGCGCGTGGCGGTGTCGATCGCGCAGCAGGTGGTGCGCGACGAATTGCGCACGCAACCCGATCGCATCGCGCGCGTCGCACGCGAGGCGGTGGAAGCGGTGCTGATGAGTGCACGCCACATCGTCGTGCAGGTCAATCCACAGGATCAGGCGCTGGTCGAAACCGGCGCCGCCGAGGCGATTGCCGCACGCGGCGCGCGCCTGGTCAGCGATGCCAGCATCGAACGCGGCGGCTGCCGCGTGCTGTCCGACGTGGGCACCATCGACGCGCGCATCGGTGCGCGCTGGGCCCATGCCAGCTCGACCGTCGGTGTCGAGATGCCGTGGGCCGCGGACGACGCCCCCCTCGATCCACCGCAAGACTGAGATGCGCTCCCACACTCACTTTGTTGGTTGCCCCTCGCGGGGGCGCAGGCCGCTCGAGGCGGCCCTGCGCGGCCTGGCATGACCACGCCCGCGACCCATCGCGCCGAGCGCTGGCGCCGCTACCTGGCCGACCTGGAGGCGCATGCGGCCGTGCCGCAGTCGCTCACCAGCGAAGGCATGCTGGTGCGCGTGACCGGCCTGGTGCTCGAGGCCGCCGGCGTGCGTGCACCGGTGGGTTCGGTGTGCGAAGTGAGTGCGTCCAGCGGCGTGCCGGTCGCCGCCGAAGTCGTCGGCTTCCACGGCGACCGCGCCTATCTGATGCCCACCGGCGACGTGCACGGCCTGTCCAGCGGCGCACGGGTCGTGCCGCGCCCGGCGCCGCAGACCGCACCGCAGCTCGGCCGTGACAACCCGTTGTGGCGGCGCAGCGAGGATCGCGGCCTGCACCTGCCGATGGGCCCGGGCCTGCTCGGACGCGTGATCGACGCGCACGGCGAGCCGATGGACCGTATGGGCACGCTGCAACACGTGCGCGCGCATCCGATGATGCGCCGCCCGATCAACGCGATGGATCGCGAGCCGATCCGCGCACCGCTGGACACTGGCGTGCGTGCGATCAATTCGCTGGTCACCATCGGCCGCGGCCAGCGCGTGGGCTTGTTCGCCGGCACCGGTGTCGGCAAATCGGTGCTGCTCGGCATGATGGCGCGCTACACCGCCGCCGACGTGATCGTCGTTGCGCTGGTCGGCGAGCGCGGCCGCGAAGTGAAGGAATTCGTCGAGGACATCCTCGAGCGCGAGGGTCTGGAGCGTTCGGTCGTGGTGGCAGCGCCCGCCGATGCGCCGCCGCTGGTGCGCATGCAAGGCGCGACCTACGCCACGGCCATCGCCGAGCACTTTCGCGACCAGGGCAAGCACGTGCTGCTGCTGATGGACAGTCTCACGCGCTATGCAATGGCGCAGCGCGAGATCGCGCTGGCGATCGGCGAGCCGCCGGCGACGAAAGGTTATCCGCCGAGCTGCTTCGCCAAGCTGCCCCAGCTGGTGGAGCGCAGCGGCAACGGCCTGCACGGCGCCGGCTCGATCACCGCCTTTTACACCGTGCTCAGCGAAGGCGACGATCCGCAGGATCCGATCGCCGACGCGGCGCGCGGCATTCTCGACGGCCACATCGTGCTGTCGCGCGAGCTGGCCGAAGCGGGCCACTACCCGGCGATCGACATCGAGCGTTCGATCTCGCGGGTCATGACCTCGGTGGCACCCCGCGAGCAGATCGACGCGGCACGCCGCGCCCGCCAGCTGCTGGCCAAGTACAACAAGGCACGCGACCTGATCCAGCTCGGCGCCTACGCCGAAGGGCGCGATGCCGAACTCGACGCTGCGGTGCGGCTGCACCTGCCGCTGGCCGCCTTGCTGCAACAAGACATGCACGAACGCGCATCGATCGACGACAGCTGGCTCGATTTGCGCACGTTGATCGGTTGTTGACACGAAGCGATGCCCACCTTGCAAGCCCTGCTCCAGTTGCTCGACCACGAGCGCCGCGCCCGCGACGAGGCGCTGCAGGCGCTGAGCCACGCCGAAGGCACAGCCGGCCAGGCCGAGGCGCAGGCCCAAGCGCTGAACACCTACCGCAGCGACTACGTCGAACGCTGGAGCGCGCGCTTCCGCGAGCCCGGCAGCGTGGCGCTGATGCAGTGCTACCAAGGATTCATGCAGCGCCTGGAACAAGCGATCGTGCAGCAGCGCCATGCGCAGGCGCAGGCGAAGCTGCGCGTCGATCAGGCCCGCGGTGCGCTGGTGGACAACCAGCGCCGCGTGGCGTCGGTGGAAAAACTGATCGAACGCCGCCAGCAGCAAGAGCAGCGGCTGGTCGCACGCCGCGAGCAGGTGCGCACCGACGAAACCGCGCAACGTGCGCATGCACGGCGCATCGCCGCCCAGCCCGACCACGGCGAATCCCACCTTTGAGCCGCAGGAGATCCTTGCCATGTTGCCGACCCTGAACATCCCCAGCACGCCGCTGCCCGAGGTGCCGAGTGCACAACCGGTCGCGCCCGGTGATGCCGGCGAGCGGGCCGAGTTCGCGCAGCTGCTGCAACAAGCCAAGGCGGTCGACGCAGAAGGCGCAGCCGACGAACCGACCGTGCGGTCGGCCAAGGATGCGCGCACCGACACGCGCGTGCGGCCGGGCACGACGCGCCCGGCGCAGGACCACAAGGCCCACGACGCGCGGCGCGCGCGCGCCGAAGCCGAGCCGATCGACGCCGACGGCCACGACATCGACGCAGCGGCCGCATGCCTCGCGCACGCGCCGGCCACCGACGCGGCGGCGATCGCCATCGACGCCGCGGCCGCGCCGCCGACACCGACACCGAAGCAAGACGACACGCCCGCCGTCGCACCCGATGCCGCCGCACTGCCCTGGCCGATGCGCCACAGCGAGCCGCTGCCCGAGGTCCACGCCCGCGTCACGCCGGAGGCCTCCGCGGCGACGCTCGATGAGCGCAGCACCGGCACGCGCCTCGGCGCACGCGGCGGTGTGCGCGAGATGCGGCTGCCGACACGGGCCGATGGCCATGGCGCCGCAGCGGCCGACACGAACGCCGCGCGCGCCTTGCCTGCCCCGGACATCACGCTGCCGCAGGCGAAGGAAGCTTCGCCGTTCGAGCTCGCGTTGCGCGCCACCGGGCGGAGCGCCGGCGCACCGCTGTTCGACCGCATGCCGAGCGAAAACAGCGCCGCCGCCACGCAGGCGCTGGCGTTCGCGCGCGAGCTGCAGCCGCCGCTGGCCGCCCGCACCGAGGCCAGCGCCGAAGCCGCGCTGCACGCCGCGCCCGACGAGGCCGCCTTCGCGCCGGCACTCGGCGCCCAAGTGGCGCTGTGGGTGAAAGACGGTGTGCAGGAAGCGCGCTTGCACCTGCATCCCGCGGAGTTGGGGCCGGTGAGCGTGCAAATTGCACTCGACGGCCAGGCCGCCCACATCGATTTCACGGCCGCGGTGGCGGCAACGCGCGACTCGATCGAGCAGTCGTTGCCGGCACTGGCCGCGGCGCTGCGCGAGTCGGGCTTCACGCTCGCCGGCGGCGGCGTGTTCGGCGGCCGCTCGCGGCGCCAACGATTCAGGCCGCGACCGCGCGCACGCGGGGCGCGGCCCCCGTGGCGCGGCCGCCATCGGTGCCGAGGGCAACGGCGAGGCGGTTGCCGCGACCCCGCGCCGCTGGGGCCGTTCGCTGGTCGACGTGTACGCCTGAGCCGGACGTGAGACGGCACCTGCGTGCCGGCTCGCGCCTGCGAAGGGGCCGGCGCATGCAAGCGCCGGCGCGGGCTGCAAGCCTGAGCCAGGTGTGAGGTATTGCACGCCGACCCGCGGCGGCGCGCGAGCGCTGCGGCGAAGGCACGTATCGCGCAGCGATGTGCAGGCCGCATGGCCGCCGGCCAAAGCCGAAGCAGGCCTGAAAACGCCGCTTATTCCGGGCGCCTCGCGGCGGCCGCACTCCGAATAATCGACCTGTCGAGATCGCGTTTTGGAGTGACGTGCGGCGCGTGTGCGCCGCATCGATGCCGAAAGAATCCATGGCCACCACCGCCGTTTCTGCCGAAGCCCCGCCCGAAGATGCCCAGCCTGCCGGCCGGAGCAAGAAGCGACTGATCCTGATCGTCGCCGGCGTGGCCTTGGTGCTGCTGCTCGGCGGCGGAGGCGGCGCCGCCTGGTGGATGCTGAAGAAGAGCCCGAAGGCCGACGAGGACACCGAGCTGGCCGAGGCCGAAGGCGACGGACACGCCGACGAGACCAAGGCCAAGAAGAAGAACGACAAGAAGCACGCGCCGGTGTTTCTGCCGCTGGAAATGTTCACCGTGAACCTCGGCGATCGCGAGGCCGAGCGCTACGCGCAGGTGGGAATCACGCTGGAGCTGTCCGACGCCAAGACCAGCGAGGTGCTGAAGGCGTACATGCCCGCGGTCCGCAACGACATCCTGATGCTGCTGGCGCACAAGAAGGCGGCCGAGCTGCAGGATCGCAGCGGCAAGCTGGAGCTGGCGCGCGAGATTCGCCGCGCGGCGATGAAGCCGCTCGACGACAGCGACCATGAGTCCGACGACGACGCGCCGGTGCGCGCCGTGCACTTCTCGTCGTTCATCATCCAGTAGAACACCCCCCCCCGGGATCACATGAACCAGCAGATCCTGTCGCAAGACGAAGTCGACGCGCTGCTCGAGGGCATCACCGGCGAGAGCCAGAAGCCCGACGCCGACGACGAGCCGTCGGATGGCGTGCGCAACTACAACCTGGCGAGCCAGGAGCGCATCGTGCGCGGCCGCATGCCGACGATGGAGATCGTCAACGAGCGCTTTGCCCGCAACGCGCGCATCGGCCTGTTCAACCTGATCCGCAAGAGCCCCGAGGTCTCGATCGGCGGCATCAAGCTGCACAAGTACTCGGCGTTCCTGCGCGAGATCGTGGTGCCGACCAATTTCAACATCATGTCGGTGCGGCCGCTGCGCGGCTCCGGCCTGATCGTGCTCGAGCCCGGCTTCGTGTTCGCGGTGATCGACGCGATGTTCGGTGGCATCGGCAAGTTCCACACCCGCATCGAAGGTCGCGAGTTCTCACCCACCGAGCAGCGCGTGATCACGCGCATGCTCGAAGTGATCTGCACCGAATACAAGAAGGCGTGGACCGGCATCTACCCGCTCGAGCTGGAACACCAGCGCTCGGAGATGCAGCCGCAGTTCGCCAACATCGCCACGCCGAGCGAGATCGTGGTGTCGAGCTCGTTCACCTTCGAGTTCGGCGATGCCAGCGGCACCATGCACCTGTGCATCCCCTACTCCACGCTGGAGCCGATCCGCGACGTGCTGTACTCCACCGTGCAGGGCGACGCCGCCGAGCCGGACCGCCGCTGGATCAACCTGCTCACGGCCGAGATCCAGGCCGCCGAGGTGGCGCTGGTGGCCGAGCTGGCCACCGCAGACGCCACCGTCGAGCAGCTGCTCGCGATGAAGGCCGGCGACTTCGTCGAGCTCGACCTGCTGCCGATGATCCAGGCCAAGGTCGACGGCGTGCCGGTGTTCGACTGCCACTACGGCACCTCGAGCGGCAAGTACGCGATCAAGATCGATCGAATGTTGACCAACTCGCAGCGCGGTTGGTTGGGAGAGAGCAATGTCAAATGACAACGCGGCAGCGCAACCCGGCGCCGACCAGGACAAGATGGCCGACGAGTGGGCGGCAGCGATGGCCGAGGCCAAGCCTGCCGATCCCGGTGGCGTGCTCGCGCCGAGCGAATCGCCGGCGCAGTTCGCCAGCTTCGGTGCGGGTGGCGGCGGCACGGCCGCGGTCGCCGGCAACGACATCAGCATGATCCTCGACATCCCGGTGCAGCTCACCGTGGAGCTGGGTCGCACCAAGATTCCGATCAAGCACATCCTGCAACTCGCGCAAGGCTCGGTGGTCGAGCTCGAGACCCTGGCCGGCGAGCCGATGGACGTGCTGGTCAACGGCTACCTGATCGCGCAAGGCGAGGTCGTGGTGGTGAACGACAAGTTCGGCATCCGCCTCACCGACATCGTGACGCCGAGCGAGCGTGTGCGCCGCCTGAGCAAATGACCTTCCGGTTTGCTGCCCGATGACTCCTTCTCTCTCTTCGTTGCTCGGCTTCGTCGCGATCATCGCGTTGATCCCGGTCGCGCTGTGGCTGCTCAAGCGCACGCCGATCGGCGGCGGCGCGGCACACGGCGTGATGCGCACGGTGGCGATGCTGCCGATCTCGACCAACCAGCGTTTGCTCACCGTGGAAGTCGGCAGCGGCGACGACAAGAAGTGGCTGGTGCTGGGCGTGACGCCTGCGGGCATCACCACGCTGCACACGATGGCGCCGCAAGCGGTGGAATCCACCGCCGCACGCGTTGCCGCCGTTCGCGCAGTTGCTGGCCAAGCACCTGCCTGCGTTCGGTGCCAAGAACGGGGGCGCCGATGCGCGCTGACCGTCGTTCGTTTTTCTGGCGCAGTGCGCGTCGCGCGCTGCCAGCCCTGGCCTTGACGGCTTTATCGGCATTCGGCGGCGAGGCTTTCGCACAAAACAGCAACGCGTCGAATCTGCCGCTGCTGATCGGCCAGGGCGCCGGCGGCACCACCTACTCGGTGCCGATCCAGACGCTGCTGGCGTTCACCGCACTGAGCTTCCTGCCGGCGGTGCTGCTGCTGATGACCGGCTTCACGCGCATCGTGATCGTGCTGTCGCTGCTGCGCCAGGCGCTCGGCACGCAGGCCGCACCGCCCAACCAGGTGATCATCGGCCTGAGCCTGTTCCTCACGATGTTCGTGATGGGCCCGACGATCGACCGCGTCTACACGCAGGCCTACGAGCCGCTGCAGGCCAACAAGATCTCGTTCAACGAGGCCTTGAGCCGCGGCGAGGTGCCGCTGCGCGAGTTCATGCTCAAGCAGACGCGCCAGGCCGACGTGCAGCTGTTCGCCAAGCTGGCCAAACTGCCGGCCGACGTGAAGAGCGAAAACGTGCCGTTCAAGGTGCTGGTGCCGGCGTTCGTCACCAGCGAGCTGAAAAGCGCGTTCCAGATCGGCTTCTTGATCTTCATCCCGTTCCTGGTCATCGACATGATCGTGGCCAGCGTGCTGATGAGCCTGGGCATGATGATGTTGAGCCCGGTGCTGGTGGCCCTGCCGTTCAAGCTGATGCTGTTCGTGCTGGCCGATGGCTGGAACCTGTTGCTCGGTTCGCTCGGCCGCGCTCGTTCGCCACATGAAGTCGTTCGCGACCCATGGATGCGCCAACAGGTTTTCACGCTCGGCCAGCAGGGCCTGATGTTGATGTTGACGGTGGCCGCGCCGATGCTGATCACCGTGCTGGTGGTCGGCCTGGTGGTCAGCGTGCTGCAGGCCGCCACGCAGATCAACGAAGCCACGCTGTCGTTCGTGCCCAAGGTCGTCGCCGCCGTGGTGGTGCTCGCGGTCGCCGGACCGTGGATGCTGAACACGCTGGTCGAGTACATCCAACGCACGCTGCAGAGCATTCCCACCGCAGTCGGCTGAGACGCCACGCTCAGTCGCTCGGTCCCGCGGCGATGCCGACCACCTCGGCTCGTGCTGACCTTCACCGAAGCCGAACTGCAGGCGTGGATCACGCCGCTGCTGTGGCCGTTCCTGCGCGCGCTGGCGTTGTTCACCTCGCTGCCGGTGCTGGGCCAGCGCATCGTGCCGATGCGCGTGCGCGTCGCGCTCGCCTTCTTCATCACGGTCGCCGCGCAGGCCACGTTGCCCGACGATGCCCAGCGTGCCGCTCGATTCGCCGGCCGCGCTGCTGCTGGCCGCGCAGCAGGTGTTGATCGGCGCTGGCGCTGGGCTTTGCGGTGCGCATCGTGTTCGCCGCGGTCGAGATGGCCGGTGAGGTGATCGGCCTGCAGATGGGCCTCAATTTCGCCAGCTTCTTCGACCCCGCCACGGCGTCGCAGACCAACGCCGCCGGCCGCCTGTTCGGCTCGATGGTGGCGCTGCTGTTCATCGTCACCGATGGCCATCTGGCGGTGATCGCCGCGCTGGTGCAGAGCTTCCACGCTTTTCCGGTCGGCACCGACGTGCTCGGCTGGCTGCGCACGCTGCAGCCGCAGGTCTGGGGCGCCGAGGTGTTCCACCTCGGGTTGTGGATCGCGCTGCCGCTGGTGGGCATGCTGCTGTTCGTCAACATCGTGCTCGGCGTCATCTCGCGCGTGGCGCCGCAGATCAACGTGTTCGCGGTCGGCTTCCCGATCACGCTGTCGGTCGGCCTGATCGGCATGCTGCTCACGCTGCCGCTGATGCAGTCGCCCTTCTCGATGGCGCTGGAGCGCATGCTGTCGCAGTTCCGCTGACCGCGGTCAGACGCCGCTGCGCGGTGTCGCGCGACAATACGGCCATGCCAAGACACCCCGATCGCGTCTGGCGCCTGCAGGGAGCCCCCAACTTCCGCGACCTCGGCGGCTACATCGGCCACGAGGGCCGCCCATTGCGCTGGCGCCGCCTGTTTCGCTCCGACCATCTCGCCGACCTCACGCCCGACGACCTGGCGCGCCTGCAGCAGCTGCCGTTGGCGCGCGCGTTCGACTTTCGCGGCATCGACGAGCGCGCGGCCACACCGTACGACCTGCCCGGCGTGACGCAGCATTCGCTGGCGATCGAGCCGACGGTGGTGCAGCGCATGCACGACATCGCCGCTGCCGGCACCGCGCTGACCGCGCCGGTGGTCACCGACCTGATGAAGGACCTGTACCGCGGCCTGATCAACGACCGTGCCGATCGTTTTGCAGAACTGTTCGAGCACCTGATCGAAAGCGATGCGCCGTCGGTGTTCCATTGCACCGCCGGCAAGGACCGCACCGGCATCGCGGCGGCGCTGGTGCTGCTCGCACTGGGCGTGTCGCGCGATGTGGTGCAGGCCGACTACCTGCTCACCAACGAGTTGGTGCGCGACCCGGCGTCGATCGACAGCGCCACGCCGCTGGAGGCACGCGCGGTGTTGTGGCGCGTGCAGCAAGGCTTTCTCGACACCGCGCTGACGATCGTCGACGACGATCACGGCGGCATTCAGCGTTACCTGACGCAACGGCTGCGACTGAGCCCCGCGGCGCTGCGCGCGCTGGCGACGCGCTACCTGCAACCGTCTGACACAACCTGATTCGCCGCGCCGGCGCGCCGCCGGCATCGTGTGCGGGCATGCCGACCGAGCCCCAAGCCCGCCGACTCACCGCGTTGATGTTCACCGCCGCGCTGCTGGCCACCGCCTGCGGCGGCGGATCGGATGCGGGCGATGGCACGAGCGGCGGCGTGTCTGCACCGGCGCCCACGCCGCCCCGCACCGACACCGTCACCTTCGCCGCCCTCGCCGCCGCCTCCGCCCGGCCCCCAGCCTTCGCCACCGCCTCCACCGCACCCGCTCCACCACCGCCCCCTTCTCCTGCACCGCCGCCGCCTGCGCCATCCGGCGCGGCGATGTTGGGCAGTTGCCCCTCCTTTCCCGCCAACGCGGTGTTCAACACGCGCATCGACGACAGCGTGCGCTTCCCGACACACGGCAGCAGCAACGCCTGGATCGCAGCGATCGGCGCCACGCGGGCGCTGCACGCCGACTGGGGCAGCACCGAGAACCCGGCGGCCGGCGACTACTACGGCATCCCGATGAACCTGCTGTCGGCCAGCAGCCCCGAGACCGATTGGCCCGGCCTGTCGTTCACCGCCGACGGCGCACCCGACGAGAGCGATTGCGCGCTCGCCAGCGGCGGCGGTCACGACCTGGTGCGCAACTGCCAGTCGCGGCCCGCGGCGTCGCTGCGTTTCCCGATGCCGCGCGATGCGGTGATCCAGCTCGAAGGCGGCAGCTGCAACGACCCCGCGAGCTGCGGCGACCGCCACGTGCTGGTGGTCGAACAGGGTGCGTGCCGTCTATGGGAGAGCTACTTCACCTACAAGTCCACTGGCGGCCAGTGGAGCGCGTACTCCACCGCCGCGTGGGAGCTGACGCTCCAACGTCATGCGGCCCGACGGCTGGACCTCGGGCGACGCCGCCGGCCTGCCGATCGCACCGCTGCTGGTGCGCGCCAGCGAAGCCGCGTCGGGCGAGATCCCGCATGCGCTGCGCGTGACCTTCCGCGACGCGGTGCTCGCCAGCACGCATGTGTGGCCGGCGCGGCACCGTGCCGGCAACAGCAGCGGCAGCATCCCGTTCGGCTCGCTGTTGCGCTTGAAGAGCAGCTTCGTGATCCCCGCCAGCTGGTCGACGCAGGCGCGCGCGATCGCCACCGCGATGCAGCGCCACGGGCTGTACGTGGCCGACATCGGCAGCGACCTCTACGTGCAGGGCGACCCGAGCGTGTCGTGGAGCGGCACCACGGTGTCGCAGATCCAGTCGCTGCGCATGGGCGACTTCGAGTTCGTCGATCTCGGCAGTATCACGCGCGACCCACGCTTCGATCCGAACTCGTTCGCCGCCCGCTGGTGAAGCGCGTGCGGACCCCGCAGGGTCCGCACGGGCGATCATCACCAGGGCCCCATCAAGGCAGGCACAGCGGCTTCGCTTCGTTCATCGTCTTCTCGGGGAAGATCGGTGTGCTGGCATCGATGCTGGCGACGAACTTGGCAAGCTTGGCCCGGTCGGCGGCATTGGTCAGCGTGTCGACGCCCGCCGTGCCCAGGCTGCGGTGCGGCACGTTGGCCAGTGCTTCGTCGAGCGTGCGCGCGGCGCCGCTGTGGAAGTACGGCGCACCGGCGAACACGCTCAGCAGCGACGGGATGTTGATGCCCAGCACGCCGTTGGCGCCATCGGTGTTGGCCTGGCCGGCGACGCCGCCACCCTTGAGCTCGTTGGCCAGCGCCGCGTCGAACGTGCCCGCCTTGCACAAGAAGCGAGTCAACTGCGCCGCGGTGATCTCCGCTGCTGCCGGCGGCGGTGCGAAGTCCAGCGTGCTGGCCGTCCAGTTGGCGCCGCCATGGCAGCTCTGGCAGTTGGCCGCGCCGAACAGCGCACGCCCGGCCACCACGTCGGGGTCGGTCGCCTTGTTGGGCGTGACCGGCGCACGGATGCCGAACGCGATGTAGGCAGCGATCGCATCGAGATCGGCATCACGGCCGGTCGTGATGGCGGTTTCGGCCTCGCGGGTCGCATCGGTGCAGGCCGCGTTCAGCGTGAAACGCAGGTTGAACACGCAGGGATCGACCGCAGCCCGGTCGCCGAACGGATCCTTCAATGCGATCAGGCCCTGCCCGCCCGACACGTTGCGGATGTTCAGCTCGAAGTCCTGGATCTCGTCGCGCACCGAAGACCAGTTGAGCGCGCGTTGATGGAACGCGGGCAACAGCGGCGCGAAGTTCGCATTGACGTTGACGCTGCATCACCGGCAGCTGCGGATGCGCCGCGGTGCTTTCCATCGAGATGGTCTGGCGCGGCCCGTCGCCGAACATCCAGGTCACGCCGTCGGTCAGCCCGCGCGGGTGGCAGCCATAGCAGCTGCCCCAGCCGAAGTCGGACATGCGGCCGGCCGGCTTGCGCGCGTTGTCGTTCGTGCCTTCGGGGCCGATCGAGGTGTTGAACAGCTCCTTGCCGCGTTGCACCCGCAGCGCGAAGGCGTCGGTGGGCAGCGCCGCCGACGCGATGCGAGCGATCTCCTTGTACTTGGACGGGTCGCTGCCCGAGATGTCGATCACCGACACGTCGCGCGACACCAGGTTCATCACGTAGGCGCGGGTGTCGGCGGCGTTGATCACCACGCCCTCGGGGCTCGAGTTGCGCGCCGCACCGGTGTCCACGCCGACCTCGATGCGCACCACGTTGCCCGGGTCGCCGGCCGCCAGCGGCGCATTGATGGTGGGCTTGTTGTTGGCGTCGAGCACCAGTCGCACCAGGCGATCGGTGGCGCGCGACAGCACGAAGCCCTCGAAGGCGCCGCTGCGCTTGAACGCCAGCGCCGACGGATTGGTCGGGAACAGCTTCTTGCCGAGCGCCTCGAGCTGAACACCCTTGTTCATGTTGAAGGTTTCGTCGACCACCTCCTGATCGGCCGCGATGTCGATCACCGACACGAAGGACTGCACGTTGACGTTGAACTTCACCGGGCCGTCCGGCGACGACGCCGTGTTGGGCAGATAGGCGCGATTGCCGCGCACGACGATGGTCTCGAGCTGGTTCGGAAAGGCCAGCGTGTTGATCTTGGTGGCCGCGTTGTTGGCATCGAACACCACCTTGCCGAGCGTCGAGCCGTCGGATTGAAAGCCGGTGGCCTTGGCGGCCAGCTTGATGGTCTTGGCCACGGTGTCGGTGGCGCCGTCGATCACGGTGACACGCCCTTCGCGCCCGTCATCGCGGCCTTCCTTCTGGTCGATGGTGCGCGCGTCGTCGACCAATTGGGCCAGGAACTGCGTGACGTAGACCTTGGTCTGGCCGCCGATCTCGGCCACCGCGATCGCGCGCGGCTTCTCGCCGGCGTTGGTGATCGTCTTGGCCAGCGTGTCGCTGTGGGTGTCGATCACGCTGACGCTGCCGGAACCCAGGTTGGCCACGTACAGCTTGGCGCCGTCGAACGTGAGCGCGCAGCCCGTGGGCTCGGTGCCCACGGAGATGGTCTTGGTCACGTTGTACGAGCGCGCATCGATCACCGACACCGTGCCGCTGACTGCATTGGTGACATAGAGCTTCTTGTCGTCGGGTGTGATCGCCACGCAGCGCGGCTCGTCACCCACCGGGACTTCGGTGATCTTGTGATTGCGGTCGTTTGCGACTTCGAGCAGCGTGACCGAGTCGTTGTCGGGATTGACCGACCACACGAACGCGTTGTCGCTGGTCAGTGCCAACACCGTCGAGTGGCTTTGCGTCAGGCGCGCTGCGGCACCGCCGCCACCACCACCGCTACCACCGTCGCCATTGCCGCCGCCACCGCCACAACCCGCCAGCGCCGCGCAAGCGACGCCGAGCACGCTGAACCAACTGCCATATCCACGATGCCGCATGACTCACTCCCTAACTTGAACCGCGCAAAGAAAGGCCACGCGGGCATCGGAGCGCACGGATTGCGCACCAGTACCTCGCGTCGCGGCGACTTACGGGGCGATGAATCAAACGGACGCAACGCGTGCATGCGGCATCGGAGCGCGGCACCGTGCCGGCTCGGACGGTGCGGGTACGATGCGCGGATCCATCGCAGCGCGAGACCCACCATGCCCCTCACCCTCGAGCAAGCCAATCGCGTCATCGCCGGCGCACTCGCGCGCTCCACCGAAGCGGGCTTCAAGCCGATGGCGGTGGTGGTGATCGACGAAGCCGGTCACATCAAGTCGGCGCAGCGCCAGGACGGCGCCAGCATGCTGCGCATCGACATCGCCGCCGGCAAGGCCTGGGCCGCCGTGGGCATGGGCGTGGCCTCGCGCGTGCTGACGCAGCGCGCGAAGGATCTGCCGGCGTTCTTCAACGCGATCGCCGCCACCGCGCAGGGCAAGTTCATCCCGCAGACCGGCGCTGTGCTGATCAAGGATGCCGATGGCCAGATCCTCGGCGCTGTCGGCGCCAGCGGCGGCACCGGCGACGAAGACGAGCTGATCTGCGCCGCCGGTGTCGAAGGCGCCGGCTACAGCGTCGGCTGATCGCCCCGGCGCCAGGGCGCCGGTCGTTCAATGGTTCGGCGCTACGCGCCGGCCTTGGCCAGCACCACCACCGACACGCCGCGCGCCGGCATCATCGCGTCGGCGTTGGCATACGAGTGCGGCTGGTTGCCGGGAAACGCCAGCACGTCGCCTTCGTTCAGCGCGTGGCGGTCGCCCGCCACGGTGAGGTTCACGCGTCCCGACAGGCAGGTGAAGTACTCGCGCGTGCCGGGCAGATGCGGCGTGCCACCCATCACCGCGCCGGGCTCGAAGTCCATCACTTCGATCATGCCGTCGGGCACCGGCTCGGGCACCAGCACGCGGATGCGCACGCCGCGGCCCTTGCCGCGCGTGGCGACTTCGGCCGCCGGCCAATGTCGCACCTGCGCGCGCGGCGACGCGAGCAACTCGTCGATCGGCGCGCCGAGTGCATGCGCCACCTTGACCAGCACGGTGAGCGACGGGTTGCCGGTGCCCGACTCCAGGTTGGCGATGGTCGAACGCGGCACCGCGGCGGCCTTGGCCAATGTGTCCTGCGTCAGCGAGCGTGCATGACGCAGGTTGGCCAGGTTGCGCGCCAGGTGCCCGGCCGCGCGACTGGGCACACGGTCGGTGGATCTGCGGGTCGCCATGGCGCCCATTGTGCGGGCGACCGTGCACGTCCAATGCAATGACCTTGCGCCAATGCGCTGGACACGGCCCTCGCAACGCGTGCCCTGCGTCCCTATCGTTGCTTCATCGTCGAATCGAAGGAGCACGACATGACACACGATGATTTCTTCAACGGCCTGCGCGTGGCCGTGACCGGCGGCACATCGGGGCTCGGGCTGGCGCTGGTGCGGGCGCTGCACGTGCGCGGCACACGGGTGGCATTCGTCGCGCGCCACGCCGACGCCGTGGTCCGCACCGCGGCCTCGCTGCCCGGCACGCACGGCGTGGTGGGCGACGTGTCACGCAAGGAGGACACGCACCGCGTGGCGCTGCAGGTGCTGGCCGCGCTGGGCGGGCTCGACGTGCTGATCCACAACGCATCGTCGCTCGGCCCGGCACCGTTGCAGCTGCTGGCCGACACCGAATGCGAAGACCTCGAGACCGCGCTCGCCACCAACCTGGTCGGTCCGTTCCGCTTGACCAAGGCCTTGCTCGGCGCGCTCGGTGCAGCGGCACGCGACGGCCGCCCCGCCGCCATCGTGCACATCGGCAGCGACGCTGCGGTCACGCCGTATCCGCGCTGGGGCGCCTATGGCGCGAGCAAGGCCGCACTGCTGCACCTGAGCCGCATCTGGGACGAAGAGTTGCGCGAGCACGGCGTGCGCGCGATCGCGCTCGATCCGGGCGACATGGACACGCCGCTGCACGCGCTCGCCGTGCCCGACGCCGACCCGGCCGCGCTGAAGCGACCCGACGATGCCGCGCGCGACGTTCTGCACCGCATCGCGGCCGCGTTGCCGCATGGCGCTGGAGGCGACATGACGGCTGCGCTGCGCGCCGCCAACCACGCCGTGCAGCGCCCGCCGCAGGCGCGGCTGCTGTGGGTGCGCGCCGATGGCGCGGTCGTGCACCGCGAACGCGAACATCTGGCCGACCTGCTGTGTGCGGGCGACCTGGTGGTGGCCAACGATGCGGCCACGCTGCCGGCCAGCCTGCACGGCACGCACGAGCCGAGCGCGGCGCCGATCGAGGTGCGGCTTGCCGGACGGCCTTCGCTGCAAGCGAGCGACGTGCGCGGGTTCCAGGCCATCGTGTTCGGTGCGGGCGACCACCGCACGCGCACCGAAGATCGCGCACTTCCGCCACCGCTGCACGCCGGCGACGTGTTGCAGCTCGGCCCGCTGCGCGCCACGGTGCAACGCGTGCTCGGCCATCCGCGGCTGATCGAGCTGCGCTTCGATGGTGATCCGAACTCGGTGTGGGCCGGACTCGCACGCCACGGCCGCCCGATCCAGTACGCGCACATCGCGCAGCCGCTGGCGCTGTGGGACGTGTGGACGCGCATCGCCGCGCTGCCGGTGGCGTTCGAGCCGCCGTCGGCCGGCTTCGTGCTCGACTGGTCGCTGCTGCACCGGCTGCGCCAACGCGGCATCGGCTTCGCCACGCTCACGCACGCTGCCGGCATCTCATCGACCGGCGATGCGGTGCTCGACGGCCAGCTGCCGTTCGACGAGCCATATCACGTTCCCGCGTCGACGGTCGCGGCGATCGAGCGTGCGCGGGCGCACGGTGGCCGTGTGGTCGCCATCGGCACCACGGTCGCGCGCGCGCTCGAACATGCGGCGCGCCACGGCACGCTGCGCGTCGGCGACGGCGTGGCCGACCAGCGCATCGGCCGCGACACACGCCTGCGCGTGGTCGATGCGATCGTCAGCGGCGCACACGAGCCCGGGTCGAGCCATCACGAGTTGCTGCGTGCGTTCGCCGATGGCGCGGTGCTGCGGCGCGCCGACCGTGCGCTGGCCGAGCAAGGCTACCTGACCCACGAGTTTGGCGACTCGGTGCTGATCGAACGCACGACACGCTCGGTGACAGGAACAGCCGATGCCAAGCTGCAAGCAGAAACCTGTTGATGTAAACGGCCGTGAAGTCTGCACGGCGGCTCTCTGTGGCACCGCAACAAACCCCGTGCACGCGGGGGACTGGCACGACGCCATGTTCGTAGAGTCGCGCCCTGCAACAACGCACACATCGGCCGGCGCACGGAGCGCGGGCCGCAGCGTTCAGGGGGAATGCAATGAAGCCAGAGCTGTTACCCGTGTCGTACGACCTCGCGATGGTGATCCTGTCGTGGGTGGTGTCGGCAGTTGGCGCGTTCACCGCGCTGTCGGCGATCGGGCGCGCACGCAAGCCCAATGGCGAGGTCGATCGCTTCAACGTGATCCTCGCCGGCGTGGCGCTGGGTGGCGTGGGGATCTGGTCGATGCACTTCATCGGCATGATTGCGTGGAAGGTCGATCTCGGCGTCGGCTACCGCCTGTTCGAGACCATGCTGTCGCTGGTGGCCGCGATCGTCGTGTCGGCGCTGGCGCTCGGCTACGTGGCACGCGATGCGTCGCTGAAGCGGCTGCTCGTCGCCGGACCGATCGCCGGCATCGGCGTCACGGTCATGCACTACCTCGGCATGTATTCGATGCGCTTCTACGGCTTCTTCGAATGGGATTGGCCGACCGTGGGCCTGTCGGCGGTGATCGCGATGGTCGCAGCCACGGTCGCGCTGTGGCTGGCATGCAACCTGCACAAGCGCTGGCATCGCGCCGTGGCGGCGCAGGTGATGGCCACCGCGGTCTGCACGATGCACTACACCGGCATGGCCGCCGCTTCGGTGATCTGCACCACCGCCAACCGCAAGGCCTACCTGCCTGACCTGCTGCGCCCGAGCGACCTGCCGGCGCTGGTGCTCACCATCGCCCTCGGCGTCGCGCTGATGATCGGCACTGACCTGACGATCCAACGATTGAGCAGCGATCGCAAGGGCGGCCGCGCCGGCCTGCAGGGCGCGGGCCGCTGACGCCTCACGCCACGACGCAGCGGCACCGGCCCTGCGGGCGTGCATCGGTGGAGCGGCCACGCGCCACAAACCGCACGGCGCTCGCGCCCGGCGAAAGGGATTTGTGCACTGCCGCTACAGTGGCAAGGCCGCGTGCACCAGGAGATTCTTGCCATGGCCATTCCACCCCGGCCCCCCGTGGGCCAGTTCGAAGGCGGCGCCGTCTTCACCGACGGCGCCTATGCGCCGCTGTCGGAGGGCAAGGTTTCGCTGTTCGATTGGGGTTTCACACGTTCGGACGCCACCTACGACGTGGCCAGCACGTGGAACGGCGCGTTCTTCCGCCTCGACGCGCACATGGATCGCTTTTTCGCCAGCCTGCAGACGCTGCGCCTGCAGATCCCGTACACGCGCGACGAGTTGCGCCAGATCCTGCACGGCTGCGTGCGCACGGCAGGCCTGAAGGAGGCCTACGTGGCGATGGTGTGCACACGCGGCGTGCCGCCGCGCGGCGCGCGCGACCCGCGGCTGGCGACAGAATCGCTTCTATGCCTACGCCGCTGCCCTATGTGTGGATCGCGCCGCCGGACAAGCAGCAGTCGGGGATCGATCTGCACATCAGCGAGCGCCAGCGCATCGGGCCCGAATCGGTCGACCCGCGCGTCAAGAACTACCACTGGATCGACCTGGTGCAGTCGATGTTCGACGCCTACGAGCGCGGCCACGACACCAGCTGCGTGGTCGACGCGCAAGGCCACGTCACCGAGGGCCCGGGCTTCAACGTGTTCATGGTGCAAGGCGGCGTGGTGCACACCGCCGACCGCGGCGTGCTCGAAGGCGTCTCGCGCCGCACCGCGATCGAGCTGTGCCAGCGGCTGGACATCCCGCTGCGCATCGCGCCGTTGCCGCGCCGATGCGGTGCGCAACGCCGACGAGGTGTTCCTCACCTCCACCGGCGGCGGCATCCTGCCGATCGCCAAGATCGACGGCCGGCCGGTCAAGCAGTTCCCCGGCCCGCTCACCACGCGGCTGCGCGACGCCTACTGGGCGATGCGCGAAGAGCCGGCCTACCGCGACCCGGTCGACTACCGCGAGTGATGCGGCAAGGAGCTGATGCGATGTACAACGCTTTCGATCTGAGCGGCCGCAGCGCGGTGGTCACCGGCGGCAACGGCGGCATCGGCCTGGGCATGGCGCGTGCGCTGCTGGCCGCCGGCGCCCGCGTGGCCATCTGGGGCTCGCGCGCCGAAAAAACCGAGGCCGCGCGGAGCACGCTCCAGCGCGAATGCGGCGATCCGTCGCGCGTCCACGCCTTCGTGTGCGACGTCGGCGACGAGGCGCAGGTGGAGGCCACGTTCGCGCAGTCGGTGGCGGCGCTCGACGGGCGCGTGGACGCGTGTTTCGCCAACGCAGGCGTCAGCAGCAAGGGCACGCCGATGCTCGAGATGACGATCGAGGAGTTTCGGCGCGTGCAGCGCGTCAACGTCGAGGGCGTGTTCCTCACCTTTCGCGCCGCCGCGCGCCACATGGCCGCGCGCGGTCGCGGCGGCTCGCTGATCGCCACCGCCAGCACCGCGGCGCTCGAAGGCGCGGCGCGCAACAGCCACTACGGCGCCAGCAAGGGCGCGGTCACGTCCTACGTGCGTGCGCTGGCGGTCGAGCTGGCGCGCCACAAGATCCGCGTCAATTCGATCCTGCCGGGTTGGATCGTCACCGAGATGACCGAGAAGGCGGTCGGCAACGCAAAGTTCGCCGATGCCGTGATGCCGCGCATCCCGGCGCGGCGCTGGGGTGAGATCGACGATTTCGGTGGCATCGCCGTCTACCTGGCAAGCGACGCGTCGGCCTACACCACCGGCGAGCAGTTCGTGATCGACGGCGGCTACACCAAGTTCTGAGACGCGCGGATTCGGGCCTTCACGCGCCCCGCACCCAGCTGACCGAGAGCGACTGCGCAAGGCAGTCGCGCAATCCCGTGCGCTACAGCGTGATCTCGGCGGCTTCGTACAGCGTCATCTGCGGCGGTGCGCTGGCCAGGCCCGACAGCGCCTTGACGAACGTGCGCGACGCCGGCACCTGGAAGTGCGCCGCCAGCGCCGCGCGATCGGCCCACCGTTCGACGAACACGATGCGCTGCGCGTCCTCGCTGTCGCGGTGCACGGCGTGCGACAGGCAGCCCGGCTCGGCGCGCGAACGGGCCACATGCTGCTGGCTGAGCGCCAGCGCTTCGTCGACGCGGCCCGGATTCAGCATGACGCTGGCAAGCACGATGACCATCGCGGCCTCCGGTTGAACAAGCGCCGCGATGTTGACAGAAAGTCGCGCTGCTTCAGCGCAGCGGCTCGAGCACGCCGCTGCGTTGCAGGTCCTGGGCCACCGTGCCTGCGAACTGGCCGGTGTGGAAGGTCTTGAACACCTCGGCGTTGCGGGCAAATCGGTATTCGCGCTTGAACTCGCCCACCGTGGTGACCTGCGTTCCGCCCGCGGCCACCGCGTCCTGGGCCTTCGGCTGCATGCGCATCGCCACCACGTCGAAGCGAAAGAACTTGCCGCTCTTGTCTTCGTCGATCGTGTGCCACACCTGGATCAGCCGGCTGCAGCGGTTGGCGGCGAGGCTGCGCACCACGACCTTCTCGTTGTTGAGCGCCTCTTCGGTCGGCACCACCAGCTTGACCACCCGGTAGTGGTCGGCCGCCAGCCGATCGTGCAGCTGCGCCGTGATTTCGCCGTTGACCGTGTGCCAAAACGACGTGATCTTCGGGTCGGCGAACTGGCTGCCGATCGCGCCACCGGCCACCACCGCGCAGCCTTTGTCGGCCGTGAGGTAACCGGGCACCGGGCGGGCCGCCGGCGGCGACGTCGCGGCACCGTCGGTGGGCGCGGTGTGGGGCGTCGGCGCAAGCCGACAGCCACGCCGTGACGGCGGTGCAAACAATGGATTTCGTGTGGCGCATCGCGGCTCCCCCTGATGACGCCACCGATTGTGTGGAGCCGGCGGTCCGTGCACGCGCCGCCGCGCCGAGAGCGTGGCGGAATGCGCCGAATCGGCGCCGCGTCAGGGCCTGCCGTAGGCCGGTTGGTACAGCTGCACGGTGAACGCGCCCGGCACCTTGAAATAGGTGATCAGGCCATAGCCGTGGTCCTCGATGCCTTGCGTGAACTCCACGCCCTGCGTCTTCAGCTCGGCCACCGTGCTCTCGATGTCGTCGCAGAAGAACGAGACCTCGGCCGTACCCGACGGCGGCCCGCCGGCCTCGGTGGGATGCACGCCGAGGTCGGCGCCCGGCGGATCGAAGATCAGCCAGCCGTCGCCGATGTCGGTGTGCCGCAACTTCAGCTTGTCGCGCAAAAAGGCGCGCAGCGCCTCGGCCTCCGACGAATAGAACATCGCATGCATGCCGCGGATCATCGGAGGCCTCGCTTTCGCGGCGCGGCATGCGCGCCGCGCCGCGATCTCACGCGCCGATCACGCCGCAGGCCACGCGCGCGCCCCCGCCACCGAGCGGCGCCGGGTGGTCGGCATGGTTGTCGCCGCCGGCGTGCACCATCAGCGACCGGTTGCGCACGTCCGACAGTTTCAAGCGCGGCGCCAGCACCGGCGAGGTGGCCGTGCCGTCGGGCAGCACGAACAGCGGCGGCAGATCGCCGAGGTGGCCGCCGCCCCACGGCTCGCCGTGTTTCTTGGTCGCCTCGGGGTCGTAGTGGCCGCCGGCACCGCCGCCGGGCACCTTCTTGCCGTCGGCCTCGGTGGGCGCGCACGACGGGTTCTCGTGCACGTGAAAGCCGTGCAGACCGGGCTGCAGGTTGCGCAGGTTGGGATACAGCGCGAGGCCGAAGCGCGTCTCCACCAGGCGCACATTGCCGATCGGCGTCTGCACGCCTTGCGCATCGAGCGCAGACACGTTGACGGTGGCCTCGGCGGCCACGACACCGGCGCTCGCGATCGCGAGGCCGCACAACAGCGACAGGCGCTTCATGGAAACTCCTTGTTGGTTTTCATCAGAGGACTGCAATGCCGCGGAACGGCATCGCAGCACGAGACTGCGGGGATCGAAACGCGGCAAATCATGTTCCTTGCATCAGCCACCGGGCGGGCCTTTGAGCTCGACCACGTTGCCCTCGGGATCGGCCAGATAGATCGACGGGCCCTCGCCCTCGGCGCCGTACCGCTGCTCCACCGGGCCGGGATCGGCGCCGTGGGCCTGCAGGTGCGAGCGGATGGCCTCGGCATCGAACGGTTCGACACGAAAACAAAAGTGATCCAGGTTGCGTCCTTCGCGGCCCGGTGCCGCGCCGCCCATGCGCCCGAGCTTGCCGTCCACCGGCACCAGATCGAGCATCGAGTGGCCGGCGCGCAACTGCACCAGGCCGATCGCGTCCTGCCGGCGCTCGACGGTGCAGCCCAGCACCTGGCAGTAGAAACGCAACATCGCGTCCAGATCGGTCACGCGCAGCACCAGGTGGTCGACCTCACGGATGCGAAACATCGGATCAGCCCCTTACGCACGCGCCGTGGGCGCGGATGCTGGCGTTCGACGGCGGTTTCACTCTTGCGGGATGCACCGGCGGACGTGCGCACCCGCCGCGCGGCCCCAACAATACACCCGCTTCGAGCGGGCGTTTGGCTGCTCCGCCCGGCGGGACATGGTTGGGCCACCTGCGACCGCCGAGCGCTCAGGCGCCCAGGCCCTTGGCCATCAGCGACGCGCACAGCACGATGCCGAGCAGCAGCAGCAACTCGACGCCGAGCGCCTGGCGAAGCCGCTTGAACTCGGGTTCGGCCAGCTGCGGCGCCTGGCCCTGGCGGGTGAGCTTGCTCCAGGCGATGAAGCGCATCGTCGGGTAGATCGAGATCAGCCCGACGGCGACGAACAGCGCGAACTTCAGCAGGAAGAAGGTGTTGTGGAAGTAGTAGCTGCTGCCCTTTTCGAACTGGAACACGCGCACGAAGCCCACGATCAGCAGCACGCCGGCGGCGATGCCGTACCAGCGGTCGGCCACCTGCAGGCGCCGCGCATCGTCCAGCGTCGGCGTGCGGCTCAGCGTGAGCCATTCGAAGAACAGCGTGGCGGCGACCGCCAGCGCGGCGGCGAAGTGCAGGAACGAGAACAGCGCGCTCGTGACCATCGACGGCCCCTCTTCGTTGTGATGTGTTTCAGGCGCGCAACGGCAGCGCGGCGCCGATGGCGATGAACACGCCGCCGCACGCCTGGTTGAAGCGCTTGCCCACGCGCTTGAGCCAAGGCTGCAGGCGGTGCGCCATGGTGGCGATCGACACCTCGGTCACGATCTCGATCAGCGCGAAAGTGCCGGCCATGATCACGAACTGCAGCCACAGGCTGCGCGCCGGGTCGATGAACTGCGGCAAGAACGCGGCGAAAAACAGAATCCCCTTGGGGTTGGTCAGCGCCGACAGCGCACCCTGGCGAAACAGCGACGCGCCGCCGCGCGGCGGTGCCGCACCCTTCAGCTCGAGCCCGATCGGCGGCGCACGCCAGACCTGGATGCCGAGCCACACGAGGTAAGCCCCACCGACCCACTTCATCACCGTGAGCCATACCAACGAGGCCTGCAGCAGCGCGCCGATGCCGAACATCGACAGCGCGATCACCGCCACGAAGCCGAGCGCGCCGCCGAAGATGGTGTACAGCGCCTTGCGCCCGCCATGCAGTGCGCCGTGCGTCAGCGCCAGCAAGCCGTTGGGGCCGGGCGACAGCGACAGCCCGGTCGCCGCAAGCAGGTAAATGATCCAGGTGTGCCAGTCCATGGGTTGCGGATGCTGAAGGCTCGGGCGGTGGCGGTCAAGGCGCGGCCAGCATGCGCGCCACGCGCTCGCGCAGTGCAGGCAGCAGATCGGACCGAAACCAGGGGTTGTGTTTGAACCAGCCGTTGTTGCGCGGGCTCGGGTGCGGCAGCGCGATGCAGTCGGGCGCCTGCGTGCGCCAGTCGCGCACGGTGTCGGTGAGCGACCCGCGCGCGTGCGGCAGGTGGTAGGCGATCGCGTAGCGCCCGATCACCAGCGTGAGGTGCACCTGCCGCAGTTGCGCCAGCAGCGGCGCGCGCCACGTGCCGGCGCACTCGCGCCGTGGCGGCAGGTCGCCCGAAACGCCGGTGCCGGGAAAACAAAACCCCATCGGCAGGATCGCGACGCGTCTGGCGTCGTAGAACACCTCGCGCGGCAGGCCAAGCCAGTCGCGCAGGCGGTCGCCGCTGGCATCGTTGAACGGAATGCCGGTGTCGTGCACCTTGCGACCGGGCGCCTGCGCGACGATCAGCAGCCGCGCCGAGGCGTGCAGCTGGAACACCGGCCGCGGCCCGAGCGGCAACGCCGGCGCACAGCGCACGCAGGCACGCGCCTCGCGCATCAACACCGTCAGCGAAGCCATGCGCTCATGCGGCACGCCGGATCAGCCGTTGTCACCGAGATAGGTCGACACCCACCAGGTGTTGCCGCCTGCATCGGTGAAGCCACATTGGCGCTCGGCATACGGCTTGTCCACGGGCTCTGCGATCACGCCGGCGCCGAGTGCCACCGCGCGAGCGAACACAGCGTCGACATCGGCGACGTAGACGTACACCGAGCCGGTCCACGGCTTGATGCCGGGCGGCAGCTCGCCCGCCTCGATCCACACCGCACCATCGCCGATCTTCAGCAGCGTGGGTCCGCTGTCGTGGCGTTCGATCACTTGAGCGCCGAACACCTGCTGCACGAAGTCGGGCAGCTGCAGCGGTCCTTGCAGATACGGCCTGACCACACCGAAGCCGTTGCGCACGTGATTCATCACTCGCTCCTCATGCGCCACTGGGTGGGCGCGCCGGTTGCAACAGATCCCACAGGTTGCCATACAGGTCACGAAAGACCGCCACCGTGCCGTAGGGCTCTCGTTTGGGTTCACGCACGAACACCACGCCCTTGGCGCGGTACGCGGCGTGGTCGCGCGCCAGATCGTCGGTGTGCAGGAACAGGAACACGCGCCCGCCGGTCTGGTTGCCCACGCGCGAGAGCTGCTCGTCGTTGGATGCCCGTGCCAGCAGCAGCTGGCAGCCGCCGGACCCTGGCGGCGCCATCACGACCCAACGCTTGTCCTGTTCGGGGATAAAGCGGTCCTCGATCGACGTGAAGCCGAGCATGCCGACGTAGAACTCGAGCGCCTCGTCGTAGTCGCGCACCAGCAGCGACACCAGGCCGAGCGCTTGCTGAACGGGCCGGCTCATGCGGCGCCCTCGGGCACGTAGCCGCTGGCGCGCAGCTGCGCGAGCGGCGCAAACACCGGCTCGGGCATGTCGCTCCAGCGACACCAGCGCCATTCGGCGCACTTGGCGGGCTCGCACAGGCGCGGTTCGCCGTGCGGCGCGTGCGCGATCACGAACACGGTGACGTAGTGCTTGCCGACGTCGGCGAACACGTCGTTGGTGTACGGGCCGCGCGCGACCACGGTGATCTCCAGGCCGGTCTCTTCGCGCACTTCGCGTTGCGCGCAGTGCTCCACCGTCTCGCCGAACTCCAGGTGCCCGCCCGGCAGTGCCCAGCTGCCGGCGCCGTGCGCGCCCTTGCGTTGCCCGAGCAGCACGCGCCCGCCGCGCCACACGATCACGCCAACACCGACGCGCGGCTGGGGCGAGGCATCGGACATCGGTGGCTCCTGGGTTGCGGGTTCGTGGATCGACCGCGGCCATGCATCCGTGTTTGGCTGGCATGCGGCGCTGGGCGTGGTGCACAACGGCCGCTGTCGGCACGATCCGCTCCACGTCGCAACCATGCTATCGGAGCCGAGAATGACCCCAATCCCCACCCTGCCCGCGCAACCGGCGCGGCGGCGCTTCATCCAGCTGATCGGTGGCGGCGCGGTGCTCGCCAGCACGGTGCCGCTCGCCGGCTGCGGCGACGGCATGCCCGACGTGGCCGTGCGGCCGTGGTTCGAGCGCGGCGATCCCACCGACCTGCGCCGCTGGATGCTGGCGCATGCGCTGCTGGCACCCAACCCGCACAACCGGCAGCCGTGGCTGGCCGACCTGCGGCGCGACGGCGAGATCACGCTGGTGTGCGACGGCGACCGCCTGCTGCCCGAGACCGATCCGTTCGGTCGGCAGATCGTGATCGGCTGCGGTGCCTTCATCGAGCTGGCGGTGATGGCCGCGGCCGAGCGCGGCGTGGCGGTGCAGGTGCAGGCATTCCCCACCGGCGAGCCCGCCGCCGACCGGCTGCCGGGCGGCCACACGATCGCGCGCCTCGTGCTCGCGCAACCCGGCAGCGCCACGCCCGATCCGTTGTTCGCGCAGGTCCGCCGTCGCCACACGCACAAGGGCGTGTACGACAACGCGCGCGCCGTGCCGTCGGCGCTGACCGCATCGTGGCTGGCGAGCGCGCAAGCCGCCGGCCTGCGCGCCGGCCTGGCCGACGACGCGCAGCAGATGCAATCGCTGCGCACGCTCACGCGCAAGGCCTACGAGATCGAATGCACCACGCCGCGCACGTGGCTGGAGTCGGCCCACCTGATGCGCATCGGGCCCGATGCGATCGCGCGCCACCGCGACGGCATCTCGATTGCGGCCGCGATGCCGCGCTTGCTGCACGCGGTGGGCCTGTTCGATCCGTTGCAGGTGCCGGTGCACGGCAGCACCGGCTACCGCGCCGTGATGGACCGCTTCGACGCACACCAGACCGGCAGCGGCTACCTCTGGCTCGCCAGCGCAGGCAACGGTCGCCGCGCGCAACTGGCCAGCGGCCGCGCCTACGTGCGCGCCCATCTGATGGCCACCGCGGCCGGCGTCGACATGCACCCGCTGTCGCAGGCGCTGCAGGAGTTCGACGAAGTGCGCGAGCCGCACCTCGCGGTGCACCGACTGTTGGGTCTGGACCCGGCGCAGCACACGCTGCAGATGCTGGCGCGCGTGGGCTATGGCGTGACGCCCACCGGCCCGAGCCCGCGCCGCGAGCTTGGCGGCCTGGTGCGCACGTGAAGCATGGCGTGCGACACTGCCATGCATGGGCAAACGCCGCGTGAACGAAAACTCCGTCGATGTCGCCGCCGCGCCTGCCGGACCGCGGCTCAATGACTGGAACCTGCTGCGTTCGTTCATCGCGGTGTTCGACACCGGCACGCTCACCGAGGCCGCCAGGCGCCTGGGCACCACGCAGCCGAGCGTGGGCCGCCACCTGCGCGAGCTCGAGGGCCTGCTCGGCGAGACGCTGTTCACGCGCACGCCCGGCCGGCTCACGCCCACCGAACGGGCGCGCACCCTGCACGCCGCCACCGCCGGCATGGGCGGCGCCGTGCGCGAGGCCGAGCGCCTGTTCGTCGACGGCGAGGAGCGCATCGTCGGCGCGGTGCGCGTCGCGGTATCGGAGGTGCACGCCTACTACGTGGTCACGCCGATGCTGGCACCGCTGCTCAACGAGCAGCCCGAGCTCGAGATCGAGCTGTCGGTGTCGAACCAGGCCGACAACCTGCTGCGCCGCGATGCCGACATCGCGGTGCGCTTCTTCCGGCCCGAGCAAGACGACGTGATCGCGCGCAAGGTCGGCGACACCGCGCTGGGTCTTTACGCACACGAGTCGTACCTGCAGCGGTACGGCGAGCCCACCGGCTACGAGCCGCCGGCCGGCGCGTTCTACACCGGCTTCGATCGCGATCCCACGCCGATCGCGCCGCTGCTGCACGGCGCACCGCCGACGGCGCCGATCGCCTTTCGCTTCCGCAGCGACGCGGTGCTGGCGCGCCACGCGGCGATCGAATGCGGTGCCGGCGTCGGCATCTACTTCACCGACGTGGCCGCCGAGCGCCCCGGCCTGAAGCGTGTGCTGGCCGATCGTGTGCACCTGAAGCAGGAGGTGTGGCTGTGCGCGCACGACGAGCTGCGCCGCTCGGCGCGCATGCGCTTCGTGTGGGATCGCCTGGGTGATGCGCTCGAGCAGCGTTACGGCGGCACGCGCGCCACAGCCTGAGCGCGCTCAGTCGTTGTCGGGCTGGTCGCGCGGCACCAGCGACAGATAGGCCTCGTGCGTGCCGCCGGCCAGCGGCTTGACCAAGACACGCACGGCGTTCGTGCGCTGGCCCATCGTCATCCCCTCGCGCACGCGCACCTGCGTGTAGCCGCACGACGTCCAGAAGCGCTCGGCGCGTTGGTTGCCCTGCACGACGCCCAGGCGCAACCACAACGCGCCGTGGTCCTCGGCCCACTGTTGAATGCCATCGTGCAGCCGCCGCGCCTCGCCGTTGCCATGACGCGGCGTCGCGACGATGAACAGGCCGATGTGCCACACGCGCGGCGCGAACAGGTCGGTGATCACGGTGGCCATCGCGGCCAGCGCGCCGTCGGGCTGCTGGTAGCCGATGACCAGCTTCTCGCCGTGGCTGAAGCCGGCCGGCACCGCGCCGTGCACCTCTTCGTGCGCTTCGTTCGGCAACGCGGGCTCGCCGTGCACCGCCCAGAAGTACGCCGGGTTGTCGTCGAAGAAGCGCTGCAGCAGCGGCACCTCGGCATCACCGAGGTGAATCAAACGCAGCGCGGGCACCGGCGAGGCTGGCAAGGCAACGGGAGGCACAGGATATTGCGGCGGCGACGAGGCGCCGCATTGTGCCCACAGGCGGCGGCCCGCCGGGGCGATGGGGATTTAGGAGCTCGGCCGGGCGCGCTGCCATGGGTGCCGACGCGGCCGGCTTCGCGGCCGGAACGACGCGTTTCACGACCACGCGCGTGTGGTGCAGTTCGTGGTGGTAGGCGGCGCGGCAGGCCTGGCCGCGCGGGCTGTCGCGCAGCAGCGCGTCGGCATCGATCGCCGCGATGCGCCGGCGCAGTTCCCGCGCGGCGGTGGCTGGCCCCCAACTCGCCATCGACGTGCACAGGCGCGGCACCTCCACCATCGTCAGCAAGGCCATCACGTCCTCCAGGCAGCGGCCAGCGGCCGCGCGCAACGCATCGCCGTGCGCGCCGGCGGCGCCGGCGTGGCGGCCGCGGCTCAGGCGCACCGTGAGGTTCAACGCCGGCCGTTGGCAGGCGGCGGTCTGCTGGTGCAACGGCACCATCGCGCTCGACCAGTGGGCGAGCAGGTGCGTGTTGACCGCGTCGACGTTGCTGCGCGCCAGCCGCTGCTCGAGTTCGGCCACCAGCTTGTCGGCAGGCGGCTTGGCGGCCGCCGGCTTGTCGGCGGCCATTGCGCCGGCCGCCGCGCCAGCGATCATCAGCGCGCAGACGAGGCGGCGCGGATCACGACGCGCCATCGGCGAAGCGCTGCGCGCCTTCAATGGCCACGCAATCGGCTTGGGCTCACTGCCGCTCCTGCGTGGGCCCGCCGACGAGATCGCCGCTCACCGCACAATGGCAACCCCGTTCACCTGCATGGCGCACCCCGTCGCGCGACCCCTCCCACATGCACTCGTGCCGCGCGGGCCGCGGCGCGCGGAGTTCAGCCCTCGGGCGTCACCACCACCGAGGCCGCCGAGCGTTGCGCCGGGCCGTGGAACACGGCCTCGATGTTGTTGCCGTCGGGGTCGAAAGCGAATGCGCCGAAGTAGCCCGGATGGTACGCGCGCTCACCCGGTCCGCCGTTGTCGCGCCCACCGGCCGCCAGCGCGGCTTTGTGAAATGCGTGCACCGTGTCGCGGTCGGCGGCCTGGAAGGCGAGGTGCACACGCGACACCAGTCCATCGGCCTTGTCGACATACAGCTCGTCGGCCTGGAACCAACCCTCGCCGTCCTGTGCGATGCCGCGCAGGCCGAGCGACTCGAACACCGCGCGATAGAAGCGCTTGCTGGCCTCGACGTCCTTCACGCGCAGATGCACATGGTCGATCAGCCGACCGCGATGGAATTGCATGGTCGCTCCCTTCGAACGTGATGCAGGAGCCCCGGCAATCAACGCGCCTGTGGCGCGGCGGCGTCAGCGGCGGCGGCGCTTCGCCTTGGCGATCGCCCGCTCGGCGATGCGGCTGACCTCGACCGGCACCAGGCTTTGCCCGCGCGCCTCGGCCACCGCCTCGGCGAACTCGCTGAGCTCCAGGCGCATCACCGCGAACGTGGTCTGCACCTGCTTCAGCGAGCGCATGAACTCGGCGTCTTTCGCGTTGAGGCGGCGATCCATGAAATGAGTCTAGGCCAGCGCACGCGTCGGCGAGTGTCGAAAACTCACGGATTCGCGGCCGACGGCGGCGCAGCGGCAGCGAGCATCTGACGCAGCGCAACCATCCGCTGCCCCAGTTCCGACGCGACGTCGATGGCGACCCTTGCGCAGGCCTGCTCCGCCTGCGCCCAGATGGCCCGCGCGGCGTCGCGATCTCGCGCGCACGATGTGCCCGCATCAGGTCGCGAGCGTGCCGATCGTGCTCGCTCCACACCTGCGCGCGCGCATCGCCCAACTGCTCGGTCAATAGCGTGCTGTCGACCAGGTCGGTGAACAGCAGCGCTTTCGTCCGCTTCGGGACAGCGCGCCGCGGCGCGTCACACGGCGTTGGGCCGCGAGAGCGCGACCGCTGCCACGGCCGCGAGGCGCTCGACCACCTGCTGCTCTTCGGTCGTGGGCAGCCGGCGGTCGCGGAAGTAGGTGCCGAACGTGCCCAGCACCGCCTGCGTGGCCGACTTGATCGGCATGCTCCAGGCCCCCACGAAGCCGAGCGCCAACGGCAGGTGGCGCAACTCGGCCCATTTTTCGTCGGCGCGGAAGTCCGGTGTCACCACCACCGAACCGGTGGCCGCTGCGGCGGCGCACGTGCCCACCGCGGGGTCGGGCCGCAAGCGATCGATCGCGTCGAGGTAGTCCGACGGCAGGTTGGGTGAGGCACCGTTGCGCAGCAGGCCCTGCTTGTCGAGCACCAGGATCGACGACACCGAGCCCGGACTGGCTCGCTCGGCACAGGTGACCAGGCAGGTGAGCACCTCGCGCTGGCTGGCGCCCTGACCCATCAGGCGCAACGCTCGCTGCGTCGCCTGCTCCACCAGCTCGGCCCAAGCCGAACTGCCCCCGCCGCTCTGCTCCATGCCGCCGACTATAACGAGCCCCTCCGGCCCGCCCACCCACAAGGGGATCAGTGGCTTCGGCTGCGGTCCGGGCGGCTCAGGCGGCGGCGCACTTCTTGACCGTGTCGAGCGTGCGCGTGGTGATGTCGGTGCCGAAGCTACGCTCCAGCAGGGTCATGAACACCGGGCCCTTGTCGCTCGCCACATAGGCGGAAAAGACCTCGCAATCGGTCATCGCCAGGATGCGCGCGCCGTCGCGCTCGATCGGCAGCGCGAGGCGCTGCACCGCGGGCCGGCGCAAAAAGGTGATCACGCACTTGGCGGCAGGCGCGAGCTTGAAGGCGGCGAACGGATCGGATTTCACCAGGTCCTGCAGGAACTCCGACGAGCGCACCACGGTGGCAAAACTGCGGCCGAGCTCGGCCTGCATCGCCTTCTCGGCCTTGCGCTCGAGCACGGCAGGCGCCGAGCTGCGCGCGCTGAACGCCACGTTGCCGCTCGACAGCAGGGTCTTCACGTCGGTGAAGCCGGCCACCTCGAACGCACGCTTGAGCTCCGGCATCTTGGCGTTCATCGGGCTCACGCCGCGCAGGAGGGCCACGTAGCGGGTCACGATCGGGTGCGCTGCAATCGGTGCGCGGCTAGCCGCGGGCCGCAGACTGGTTCAAGGCCGCAGCGGCGCGAATCAGCGCCTTGAGCGCCTTCTCGTCGGGCTTGTCGCCCTCGTGAAAGTCGATCGCGCGCCGCACGTTGCCGTCGAGGCTGGAATTGAACAGGCCCGACGGGTCCGGCACCGACGCGCCCTTGGCAAAGGTCATCTTCACGGCCTTCTTGTACGTCTCGCCCGTGCAGACGATCCCGTGGTGCGACCACACCGGCGTGCTCCACTTCCACTCCTCGGTCACTCCGGGCACCGCCTGCTGGATCAGCGCGCGCAGCCGCGCGAGCATCGGGCCGCGCCAGTCACCCAGCTCCGCGATCTTCGCGTCGATCAGCGCCGATGCCGATTCGGCGGCCTTCGGTGGCGTCTTCTTCACCATGGTCAGCGCCCAGCCTGGATCATCTTCCACCCGTTGCCCGACGGGTCGCGAAAGCCCGCGTCCACGTTGCCGTAGCGCTCCACCGGCTCCTGCGTGAACTCCACGCCCTTGGCGAGCAAACGGTCGTAGGCCGCGCGGCAGTCGCCCACGCTCAGCACCAGCGGCGGCATGGCGCCCTTGGCCACGACGGCGCGCAAGGTCTGCGCGGTGGCTGCATCGTGCACCGGCGGCCCCGGCGCGAACAGACCCAGCTGGAACGACGGCTGCTCCGGATGCTGCACCGTGAGCCAACGGTAGTCGCCGTTGCGCACGTCGGTGTGCACCCGGAACCCGAGCTTGCCCACATAGAACGCCAGCGCTTCATCCTGATCGCGCACGTACAGACCCACCACTTGAACGGCATCCTGGCTCATCGGACCTCCTTGTCGATGGCGGCCGTTATAGCGCCCGCCTTTCGGCGCCGCTTCTCCGAAACTGCGGTCGTCAGGTGCGGCCGCTGCGCCGCGCTGACGATGCAGGCCGGCACGCGGGCAAGGCCCTGCGTTGCGCCTTTTGCGCGGTCGCGGACCCCGCTCGGGCTCTCGCCGGTGATGTCGCGAAAGGTGCGTCCGAAGGTGCCCAGGCTCTCCCAGCCTGTCTGAAAGGCGATCTCGGTGATGGCGAGGTCGGTGTCGCGCAGCAGCGCCGTGGCGCGCTCGATGCGGCGCGTGAGCAGGTAGCGGTGCGGCGGCACGCCGAAGGCCTGCTTGAACGACCGCGCGAAGTGGGCCTCGGACACGCCGCTCACGCGCGCCAGCCGCTGCACCGGCCAGCTCTCGTGCGAGGCGGCATCCATGCGGTCCTTCGCGCGCAGCAGCCGGCGCAGCAACTCGGGGTCTTGGTTCGCGGGATCGTCGGTCATCGACCACCGGCCGGCGACTTGCCCGACTTGAACGCATGGGCCTGCCGCACCAGGCTCAGCACCGTGGCCTTGCGGGCCAACGGCAGCTTGGCGCGAACGCCCAGGATCTTGTTGCCCCAGCGCACCGGCTCCAGGAACTCGGGATCCATCGCCAGCGCGAGGTCGCGCTGATCGTCGGGCAAGAAGATGTGCAGCAACTCGCCGCCCGGCGGGATGGTGACGAAGATCTTGCCGCGCACCCGGAACGAGCCGAAGTTGTGATGCGGTTCTTCGCTGGTGTCGGGCAGCGCGAGGGCCACCTTGCGGACGTCTTCGAGCTTGACTGCCACGGCGATCGACCTCGAACAAAACGATCCCACGATTGAATCACGCGCGGGCACAACCGCCGACGGCGCGATCGGCGCGGCGTGTGCAAGACCGGCTCAACGTTCACCCTTGCCCCGCAGCTCCTTGCGCACAACCAGCTTCAAGCCCGACCACACGTCGCTCACTGCGCAGACCTTGATGTCGACGAAGCCCAGCGGCAGGGCCAGCTCGCGAATGACATCCTCGGTGACGGTCGTGGCCACCTTGGATGCCTTCTTTGGCCACGAGACCCAGACGGCCGCGTCGTCGCGCAGCTGCCGGCGAAGCTGGGCGAGGTGACCGGCCAGCTCCTCGCGCCGCGTGACGAACACTTGCACCAGATCGGTCTGCCGCGACAGCGCGGCTCCGATCTTGGCGCCCGCGGGAAGTGCGCCGAGCAGCGACTCGTACGCCGGCGGCGCACCGATCAGCACGACCTGTGTGGACGCGGTGATGCCGAGCTTCTTCGACAGCGGCGTTCCGGAGTAGCCGGCGGACATGGCGCTATCCCGTGCGGGCGGAAGACGCACGGCGCGAATCGCGTGCCATGACGCGTGTCACTGCACCACCTCGTAGTGGCGCACCGTGTGATCGTATTCAATCATCATCTCGCGCACCTTCTCGGGAACCACGGCGGTCTCGGTGTCCGGCCCGGCGAAGCTGCCGATGGCCTCGATCGATGCCCATTGCGTGACGATGAGGAACTCGACGCCGCGAGGGACCGTTCGCCGAAGAATCGAGGCGCCGACGAAGCCGGGAAGCGCTCCGATGGCAGGAAACGTCTCCGAGCGCAGATGCTCGACATAAGCCTCCGCGCAGCCGTGTTTCACAAGCCTCGCCACTGACGCGAAATCATGGACTGCCTCCGATTCAACCACCGGACAGATTCCGGAACACATGGCGCGCCAGCGCAGCCCAGAAGTCGCTGCCGGAATGCTGATGCGCCAGCACGATGATGTCGGCGAAGGCCTTGTGCGCGATCACGGAGAACAGCCCGATCAGGCAGAGGATCGCGAGCACCTGCAGCGCCGTCTTGAACAATCCGCCACGAGAGCGAGGGTCAGGCGTCATGTTGCGTTCACACCCGGCGGCGCACGACCATCTTGTTGCACCCGGCCTTGTGGAGAGGGGTGCGCTCATGCCAGCATGCCGCCGGAAAAGCGCAACGCGAATACCGCGCGACCCTCTTGAAGAATGCTCTCGCTTCCTTCAAACCACTGCAGCGAACCTTGCCAGGTGCAGGCGTAATGCATCGTCTCCACGGTGAGCTCGCGTGGACCGCGCACCGGCAACTCCGCTGACGGCGCGACGAGCGCGCGGCGCAAGAAGGCATAGACAGGGCGGGCCGCGGTGGCAGCAACATTCGGCGCAAGACCTCCGGCGTAACTCATGGACCAGAGTGCACGCTCGCCCAGGTACACCACCTCCTGGCCGACGAAGCGCAACATGCCGACATAGATGTCCCGGTAAAGAAACGCACCCTCCCGGAACTCGAGTTGCCTGGAGTCGGGCAAAGCCGGGGCGACCGACGCGTCGTCGCCTTGCGCGGCGTATGTTGCCGCCTTGGCGGCACGGAGGAACTCCACAAAGCCGGGCGGGCAGTCGGTCATTGCAGCAAGCATACGTCGAGGCCCAGGGGATGCGAGCCGACAGTTGAGGGGACTCGCTGGGTCGGAGCACGGATGCCCCAACGACTGCGATCATCCGGATCGGGCTCGTCGAACTGCACGGAGGACGCATGACGAAGTACGTGATCGGTCCGGACGTCGCGTTGGCATTGGCCGAGCGCGACGCCGTGATTCCGCCTCAGCATCGCTTGTTGGCGCCAACCCTGCTCAGGTCACAGGTTCTGGCGCAACTCTATATCGAAGTGCGACGCGGCGACCTGACCCGGAAGGAGGCGAACCGCCGCCTCGACTACCTGCGAGCGCTGCAGATTCGCCTGCTGGGCGACCGCGTGCTGCAGCAGGTGGCCTGGCAAATTGCCGACGAACTGGGCTGGAATGACACCTTCGTGGCGGAGTACGTCGCCTTGACCCGGCTGCAAGCCGACGCTTTGGTGACGAGAGACACCTCGCTGGCGCGGGCCGTGCGCAAGGTGGTTGCCGTTGCGACGATGGATGACTTGCTGTCGCCGGCAGGGGCAACGACCGCGGATTGGGCGCGTGCTGGCTAGGACTTAGCGGCGCAGGATCTTCTCCATGGACTTGCCCTTGGCCAGTTCATCGATCAGCTTGTCCAGGCTCGTGGCAAACCACTTCGATGTTGTGCCCGTCCGGACCGATGACGAAAGCCGCATAGTAATTCGCGTGGTAGTGCGGGCGCAGACCCGGCGCACCATTGTCTTTGCCACCCGCCTCCAGAGCCGCGCGATAGAAAGCGGCGACCTGCTGGCGATTCTCGGCCGTGAACGCCAAGTGAAGATGCGCTGGCTTCTCGTCGGTCTGGAACAGGCACAGTGAAGCCTTGGCCTGTGTGCAAAGCTCGACCCCGTATGTCGGCGGCCCCTCCGAGCCAACAGCCACGCCGAGCGGTTCGAGCGCCTTGAGGAAGAACGCCTTGCTCGCTGCATAGTCGCTGACGCCGAATTTGACGTGGTCAAACATCAGTTCTCCTGAATGTGTGGGCCTGCGCAGAGGCCTAACGACCAGGCTAGTGATCGGTCGCATCGATCATCGCCGGGTAGTCGGTCATTGGGTGTCCACCGCGAATGGCAATGTCTCCGGGCGGCAGCTCGTGCAGCTGAATGAGACTGCAGTTTCGCGGTATGCCAAGCGCTTCGAGGTTGTCGACGATTGCCGCGTAGAAGCGGCGCTTCGCTTCGGTCGATCGACTCGCGTGGCCGACCACCGTCACGTTCGTGTAGCGTTCCGGATCGTCACGGTCGGCCGGGCACATGAATCGATGCGGGCGGTGGGCCATGAGTGTGATGTTCTTGTCTTCGGGCTTGACGCCGAAGGCAGTCACGAGTGCAGCCTGCACCGCATTCATGATCGCGGTCTCCTCCGATTCGGAGTACGCCTTGCGGACATGGATGCAAACACTCGGCATGGCGAGTCTCCCGCGCTAACGCATGCGTTCACCCGAGAGCACGGGCGGGCGGATCCCGCTGTAGCACTTGGGGTGCAATGAAGGGGTGGCGTCACAGTGACTTGCCGTCAAAGTGATGGACCGGAATGGTAGCCAGGTCGAGGTTCTGGATGCATCGCAGGTTGATCGCCGCCATGGGGTTCCCCTTTGGATCAATGCCTTCGCCATAGGGATGGATGCCGCACTTGGGACAGAAGCGGTGCTTGATGACGTGCTTGTTGAACGTGTACGTGGCCGCGCCCGACTCAGGGGACTTCAGGTGAAGGTTCTCCCGCGGAACGAACCAAAGGAGGGAACCCCTGCGCGAGCAGATCGAACAGTTGCATGACAGTGCGGTGTCGACTTCTCCCTGAACATCGAACGCGATGCTCCCGCAGTGGCAGCTTCCGGTGTAAGTGGTCATGCGGAGTGCTCCCCTTTGAGCGATGCGCGATGGTGCGCACTGCTACGACGACTGAGGCCCAACGATTTCGACACGAGGCTTGCTTGAGCCCCAGGCTTAGGCGGCCTCGGATCCAGAGATGCTTCGGATGTCGGCCACCAACTCGGGGAAGGTGTCTTGATCGAACTCGTGCCCCCGACCATCGAGCCGGCGGAAGACGGCGTGAGGCAGCGCCTTCTGGTACTTCTGGAAGTGAGTGAGCCCGACAACCGGGTCATCCGCGCTTTGGTAGAAGAACAGCGGGGACATGGATTGGAGGCGACGAAAATGCTCCGCCGTGAGGGCGAAATCCGGGAAGTCTTTTCCCCAGAAGGGCGTGGCAACCAAGAAGAGCCCACGAAAAGCAGGCCGAGGTTCCCCTTGGGCGACGAACCTGAGGAGGGTTGAAGCGCCGAACGAGTGGCCGACCAGCACCGGGTGGTCTGCCTCGAGCACCAGCTCAGCAATGCGCTCGCGCCAGGCGCGGTCATCCGGGTTCTCGGGATCGGGCATCCGCGGGGCGCGGACCCGATAGGTGGGCCCGAGAGCGTCTCCGAGCAACGGCTCCCAGAAGATTCTGCGCCCGCGGCGCCGGGGTTCACCGGCTCCGTGGATCACCAGCACGAGTTGCGACATACGACGGAAGTTGGCCCGATCGCCACGCAAGGAGCTAGATGGCCGAGGCGTCTAGCGTTCGAAGCACAAAGTCCGCGCGCGCGGCGACTGGTAGGCGAGGTACTTCATGCAGGACATAGCCGCACGAACGGTACCACTGCACAACCTGGCGGTGAACATGCTCGACCCACGAAAAGGATTGGTCTCGCTCGGCATCGTTTGTGTAGATGTCTTTCCATGGGGGCAGCACGAACACCGACGAGTGAAATGGGTGGGCCCGAAGTGCGGCGGCGAGCTCCGGCGCAGACAACGGCGCAACGTCGTGCAGCATGCCCAGCGCCTCGACAAGCCCTCTGTCGAAGAAGACCCAGCCGGACTCACCCTGTTGCGCGTGGTACTTCTCGGTGTCGCGACGAAGAATCTCCTGCGCGAAGGCGATGGGGTCAGGCCGAGGGCTCTGGCCGCGAGCCCGACGCTCAGCAATGATTGCCCGGGCGGACTCCACCACGGTTGCGTGGCCTCTCGCACCCAGCTCGGCCAGCAGCGTTGTCTTGCCGACGCCCGGGCCACCGGTGATGAGGACGCAGGCCATGGCTCAGTGGGTGGCGCGACGCCGGTTATGCATGGCGCGTCATCGCGCTTTGCGGCGAAAGAACACCAGGCTCCAAGCCGGTCCAAAGACGAACCAGAAGAAGACGGATCCGAACCCAAACTTGTACCAGACGCGCAGAGGCTGCGTGACGGCATCGTTGCCAACCAACGCAACCAAGGCCTCGAGCAAGGCGAAAGCGACGATCCATCCTGCGATGCAGCGCAGCCAGAGTTCGAAGTCGAAGCGGACTGCTTTCCAGCCGGTGGCCGGCGCTGCGGTCGGTACAGCGCCGGAGGCAAAGCGATAGGCGAAGTGCGCGTCGGCCCATCGAACCGCCACAGAACCGAACGCGATTGTGAATCCAACGTAGACCGCGGCAAGGCCGTGAGCGACTGTGGCTGTCGTTCCCGCACGCAAGTCCAGGGCGGTGAACGCCAAGAGCAGCACATCGACAAAGGGCAGTGACAGCAGAAGCGATCGACTCAGCGCGCCCCGATGCAGCAGGTAACGCGCGACCAAGCTGAGCAGCAAAATCAGCCAGAACGCGACCTCGCAGCCGAGGATCAACAGGTACAGAACGAGCGACTGGGTAGCCATCGACGATCGCGGCTCTGGAGACGCCTAGCGTGAGCTCACCCGCGGGCCAAGCCCGCTGTGGCCGGTTGGTTGCAACGAAGAGTGGGCGGCACTTCGGCACTCAGGAGCGAGTGAGACTGCGGCGCCCGACCAGGAGTGGCGCAACAGCCGTGACCAACAAGACGATGGGCCAGATATTGCCGTCTTGAAATGCGTAGGCGGCAACAAGCTCGTGCCAGGACTTGTCTTGAACAAAGAGGCCGAAGCCGAATTCGAACACGAGCGTGAGCGTGAGCCAAAGGACACCAATGCCTGCGAGTTGGCGCCGAGACTGGGCTCGGAGGCGCGGAACCAGAAGATACGACACGACCACGATGCAGCCAATGAGCAGCAGCCCGCTGATGAACTGAGCGGCGGGATTGCCAAGCCACGGGAAGAGAACCGCTTCCCGAAAGCCACCGTTCAGCACGGCGAGCAAGAGAATCAACAGCCAGACGGCGGCGGCCCGAAGGTAGAGCATGCGGTGATGTGCGGCGCGTTTGAGCTACGCCCGATGCGCCAGCGGCGGCGAAGCCGCGCGTGTACCAGGTCGGGTGAGCGATGCCCTACCGTGCAACCAAACATGCGGCCCAGTAGACACCAATGCTCATTTGCACGGCAAAGGCTGCAAACCGCATTGTGACGGCCGACGCCGACACTGAGCTGAGATGAACGATCGACTGCACGATACGCGCGATTAGAAATGCATGCGCCAGGGGGTCGGTGATCGCAGACCTACCGGTCACTACTGCGATGAGCATGAGCCCCCCGAAGATTGGAAGGCCCTCGATACAGTTGGCATGCGCCCGCGCCAGGCGCTGCATGAAGGGCGAGAGGTTGGAATTGTTTGGAGTGAAGCCGTTGGCCGGCACTTCCTTCGAAAGGACAAGCTTGGCGCGTATTAGCTCCATGAGGACCAGAAGAAGCAAGGACCACGAAACAAAACCCGTGAGAGCAGTGAGGGTAGGGTTCATGCTGTTCGCTCGAATTGCGGGTGATAGGCGCTGCTTCTTGCTCGCGCAACCGGCTGCGGCGCTACTCGTCGAGGAACTCCCAGGTATCGGCCCCGTCGAAGCGACGGACACGCACGGAGGCGATGAGCTCCGGATCGAAGTTGCCGAGGTTCACGCCATGCTTGGCGCCAGGCTGAGGTTGCATCGGCTCCCAATGAGTGACACACCCACAAGTCTTGCACCGAATGTTGCGCAGCGTCCGGTCACCCCAGATGTACTCAGACGTTGACTCTGGATGTCCGGTGATCTTGACGGTGCCGAACTCGAAGTACACCCACGGCCCTCCACTGCGCCGGCACAGCGAACAGTTGCACTTGGTGGCGACGGTGGGTGTCGACGGGAGTGTCAGGCGTACTGCGCCACAGTGGCATGAGCCTTCATGCATGAATGTCTCCGAAGCGAAGAAGCGGAGAGAAGCGGCAGGCTACTCACGGCCACGCTCCATGGCAACCGTGGAACTGCGGAAGCCGAGCCGAGCAAAGAACTCCGACGAACCGCTACGGCCAGCACGGAGCAGCCACGTGACAGATGGAGCACCGGCCGTTGCTTGCGCGACCAAGGCACGACCGACGCCTTGGCGGCGAAACGCTGGAGCAACGATGACCATGGAAAGGTACCCGTTGGACAGACCATCCGTGATAGCGCGCGCGAAACCGACAACGTGACCATCGGGCGCAACCGCAACGATGGCTCGCTGACTGGCAGTCAGCAGCGCTGTGAACTGCGGAAGCGATCCGATACGGTGCGACCAGCCATTGGCCGCGAGAAACTCATGGACGACTCGCGCCTCGGACGGCTGAATGCTTCGGACTTCCATGTCGCCTAACGTTT